>CAVRVY010000004.1:0-1752473 GCA_963724765.1 uncultured delta proteobacterium | reverse complement strand
GCGGGAGCCGTCTGCGAGCGGTGTAGCCGCAATCTATCTACCGCTCACCGTTTGAAAAGCGCCACCCCTCGAATCGCGCGATTGCTCTGTTCACCCGCTCGACGAACCGCGCCTTGCCGCAGCGCGAACGATCTCAGATGCCGAAAACGTGGATAGACAGCGCTGCCGCTTCCCCGCGTACCATGCCTCCGCCGTTTTCGGTCAGTCCGATCCTAGGATTTGCGACTTGGCGCTTGCCAGCTTCGCCGCGCAGCTGCCAGAAAATTTCGCAGATTTGCGCGACTCCCGTCGCGCCCACCGGATGACCCTTGGAGAGGAGCCCGCCCGACGGGTTCACAGGGATGCGGCCGGTGATTTCGGTCACCCCCTCGTCGATCAGCTTGCCGCCCTCACCGGGCCCGCACAGATCAAGCTCTTCGTAAAGGACCAACTCGGCCGGCGCAGAGGCGTCGTGCAGTTCGATAACACTGAGATCCTTCGGCCCCACTCCTGCCCTTTCGTACGCTTGTTTTACAACGCGGGGCACCACCCCAGGTTCGTCCGGGCCATGGTCGGCCCCGGAGGACAAAGTTGAAGCGAGCACACGGACCGGTTTGCTCGTGTAGCGCTCAGCGATCGACGAGGCGCACAGTATCGCGGCCGCCGCACCGTCGCCAATCGGAGAGCACATCAGGCGGGTCAGCGGCTCGGCCACGACCGGCGAGTTCAGAATATCCTCGAGGGTATAGACGTCCTGGTATTGCGCGTGAGGATTGAGGCTGCCGTTGCGATGGTTCTTGACCGCGATCCGTGCGAACTGATCCTTGGTCGTCCCGTAGCGTTGCATGTGCGCGCGCGCGAAATCGGCGTAGAAATCCATGAACATCGAGCGCGACTCGCCGGCCCCGCCGGGCGCCGGCGCTTCTCCGCGGGCCTCGCGCTCGGCCTTGAGCTTCGCCTGCTGCGCGTTCATCTCGGCGATCATCTGCTCCATCAATTCGATGTCCACCGCCGAGCCGATCGCTGCGAAGGATCTCCTCTTGTCGGCGTGGTAGAGCTTTTCCATTCCCAGGGCCAGCACCACATCGTACATTCCCGACGCAACGTAGAGCCAGGCCAGGTGAAAGGCGGTCGCGGAGCTGGCGCAGGCGTTCTCGCAATTGATGATGGGGATGCCGCCGATGCCCATCTCACGCAACACCACCTGGCCGCGGATGCATTCCTGGCCAGTGATCAGGCCGGCCATCGCGTTGCCGACCACGGCGGCCTGGACCTGCCTCTGCTCGAGTCCCGCGGTCGTAAGCGCATTGTTAATCGCGTCACGTGCGAGGACTTTCATGCCCGTGTTCAGATACTTGCCGAACTTCACCATACCCGCGCCGATGACTGAAACTTCTCGCATGTGAGCATCTCCTTTGCCCGCCCGCCGGGCTGCGTCCGTCTGCTCTTCCTGTAACAGACGATAGACCATTGCGGCCGAAACCGCCAAGCCGGTGAACGTTGCAACCATCCTCGATGAGGACGATTCCTCCATCAACCGATTAGAGCATCGAAGCGCCAACCTGGCTCAGGAATGCGTTTTCCCCGTCTGCAATAGTGCAGGCGGTCGCATCCCTCAGCAGCATCTCGACCACATACTCCTTGGTCATCCCGTTACCGCCGTGAAGCTGCACGGCGAGCGTGGCGACTTCAAGTGCCGCGTCGGTGCAAAAAACCTTGGCCGCGATCGAGTAATGGAGCGGCGCCGGACGGCCGTCGCGCAGCTGGCTGAGGTTGTAAACGTAAACGTTGCGCGACAACGATTCCGCCGCCTGCACCAGCGAGAACATGTGGAACAGCCGTGCGCGCACCGCTTGATGCTCAAAAGTCACTCGTCCACCCTGGACCCGCCCCTTGGTGTAGACGAGCGCGGACTCGAAGGCGGCGCGCGCAATTCCGGCCCCCATCGCGCTGACGCCGGCGTTGAAGGCGGTCAGTGTAAAGTCCAGGTATGTCGGGTATGCGTCTGCTTCGACGATCATATAGCGGCGCGGAAGACGCACCTCGTCGAAGAAGATCGGGCCTTGGGGGAGCGCGCGCAGCCCGTGCTTATCGAGCGGCTTGCCGCGCGAAATCCCGGGCAGGTTCAGCGGCAGGAGACATACGCCGCCACGCTCCAGTCCGCGCTCGGGTTCAAGCTGGAGGAACAGCACCGCGTGGGTGGCGACTGGCCCGTTGGATACCCACGACGATTTCTGGCCGCTGAGTATCCACGAGTCCCCGTCCCGGCGCGCGATAAGCTGGCCCCGCCCTTTCACCCGCAGTTCCGGGCGCACAAGACCGAGCGTGTCGGAACCGTGATCGGGCTCGGTGATCGCCCAAGCACCGATCCTTTGCTCCCCCGTCCCGGCATAATGCGGCGCCGCGAATTCTTCGATAAGTTCGGGGTTGGCGGTGGCCATCGCGGCCTCCGGTGGAAAGGCCGACAGCAGGATGGAACCCGCCAGTCCCGCGTTTCCGTAGGATAGCTCCTCGAGCACGATGTGCTGCGTTAGCGGCGATGCTCCCAAACCACCTTGGTCGAGTTCACCCGACATCCGGTCGAAACCCAGCTCATGTGCGTGGCGCAGCACGCCGAAGAAAGGAGAACCGGGAGCGGTCACAGCCTCGGACGCCATTTTGTCCAGCGCAATGCCGATCGGCCGCAGCACCTCACTCGCAAATTTGCGGGCGGTGTCCCGAATCTCACGCTGCTCATCGCTCAGCGTCAGATCGTATTCGACAAATTCCATGGTCTGCCCTCCGACCCCTGAAAATCGTCGCCCTTGTCATACCTCGATAAACGTACGGCCTGCTGTCAGAGTTTGTACCACTTTCTGTATGTTGGTCCGAGAGTCGATTTTGCCGCGAGCCGCGCTCACGCGGGAATCTCGCTTATCTCCATGTTGAACCTCGAAATCGATCGGGCTCCGATAGCCGAGTGCGGAATGGAGCCGGGTCGCGTTGTAGATCTTGTCGATGAAGTGCGGCAGGTCGGCGACCAGGTCAATGAACGTCTCATACTCCGCCCGGTAGACAGCCTCGACCTTGAGCGTCTTCATGAAGCTCTCGGCCTGGACATTGTCGTAGGGGTTGCCGCGCCGGCCCATCGAGCCCCGCAGTCCGTGGGCCGCGAGCAGTTCGCGGTATGCCTCGGCCGCGTATTGGGATCCTCGATCTGAATGATGGACACATCCGGCTGGCGGCTTTCGACTCTCAATCGCCGACTTCAGAGCGGCCAGCGTCAGGCCATGAAGCGCGCCAGCGCATAGCCAACCACGCGTCGCGACCAGGCATCCAGGATGACAGCGAGATACGCGAAGTTCCGCGCGATCGCGATGTAGGTCAGATCGGCAACCAAGAGCTGGTTGGGACCGGTCGGTGCGATGTCCCTGGCGAGGTTGGAAAAGATACGGCCGCCATGATCGCTGTCGGTCGTCTTCATGTAACGGCGCCGCGGCCGCACGCTGAGCGCCTGCTCGCGCATGAGCTTCATCGCCTTCTTGTGGTTTACCGTGACGCCGTTGCGACGCAGCTGGAGTGTCACCCACCGGTAGCCGTAGGACGGGACGCCGACTCGCTCGGCCTCGCCACCGTCCCCTGAGTTTCTGGTGCTTCGTCAAGATCTCCCTCAATTTGGTCCTCGTAGCAGAATCGTGTGCAGATTGTGCCGAAGGCGGCCCGAGTGTTCTGTCATCCTACGTCCGAAGCGCCTGAAGCTGGGTCGGAGCGAAATAGAAAGATCGTCACTTGAAGGCTGGGTCAAGCACGATTTCGTATTCTTTGGGGAAAGTTATCTGTGCGAAGCGTGCGCTAAAGCCGGTGGGTTCATTTAGCGCGCTGGCGACGCTGGACAAACCCGCTCACGGCAACCCTGCGCGGTAGCCTCGCGGAAATCCGCCCCAGCCGGATTTGTATGAAAATACGAGCAAGCCGAATCTTTGGCGGCCGACCTCACGGATTCCAGAGCGCTGCTCAACGAACTAAACGCATAGCCGATTCGAAGCTCCTCACTTGACTGTAGACGAGTCGCGAACCGTCGAACCGGAAATGGCGTACGCACTTATGTGAGCGGAACGAAGTCGTATTCGCCGATACCTTGCAGAACTAGAAAGGTTGCCGCAGTCTCACCGCCGTAGGTGACAAGGTGTGGGGCGGCGTGGTCGAACCGAATAGGTTTGGCCTGGCGCGAGGCGCACATCCTCCTTGGGGTCGCGCAGGAAGATCCGGATCCGTCCCTCCAGAACGTAAAGGTGTCTTGGACGTTCGAGAGTCAGCCCTTAGGTAAGCCCAGCACGCGCTCGCCGATGATGTTGCGCTGGATTTCGCTGGTACCGCCGGCGATCGTAAACTCCCGGGCAGCAATTATCCGGTTGGTCCATTTGCCGCACTCGACAGTTCCAATCGATTCGCTTTCGAGGTTCGCGTAAAGACCGAGCATCTCGTCGGCAAACATTGCCAAGCGCAAGTTGAGTTCCGTCGCGCATAGTTTTCCAATCGAACTCGCCGGCCCGGGCGGTCGACCCTTGAGCTGAGCGCTCATCGCGCGATAGCGGCCAAGCCGGATACATCGCGCCTCCGCGGCAAACTGCGCGAGCTTCTGGCGGACGTATGGATTCTCCGACGCGGGCATGCCGTCAAAGGCGACTGTCTTTGCAAGCGTGACCAATTCGCCCATCGTGCGTTCCACCGGATGGCTCACTCCGCCCGAGGCGCGCTGAAACATCAGCGTTGCGATCGACACTTGCCACCCTTCGTTCAGCTTGCCGACCAGGTTTTGCCTCGGCACTCGCACTCCGTCGTAAAAGACCTCGTTGAATCCCATCTCGCCGGTAATCTGCATGAGAGGCCGGACCGTAATTCCCGGACTGCGCAGATCGACAAGCAGATACGAAATTCCTCTGTGCTTGGGCGCGGCTGGATCAGTGCGAACGAGTAGGACCTGGTACTGCGCGCGATGCGCATTGCTGGTCCATACCTTCTGGCCGTTCAGCACAAACGAGTCGCCCTCGAGCACCGCCCGCGTTTGAAGTCCCGCCAGATCGGAACCTGCGTTGGGTTCGGAGTATCCTTGGCACCAAATTTCTTCACCTGTGAGCATCGGAGCTAGAAACCGTTTCTTTTGCTCCTCGCTGCCCAACAGCATAATCGTCGGACCAATCCGATCGATCGCGAAATTGTTCGCGCCGTATAAAGGGAGCCCCAGGCGCTAAGCCTCGTCCTGGTAAATCGACTGCTCGACCACGCCGGCTTCACTCCCGCCCCACTGCTTCGGCCAGTGAAGAGCGAGGTACCCCGCGCCGTGGAGCCGCCGATGGTACGCGAGTATCTTCTGCCAGAGTTGGTCGTCGTGGCTGTAGAGCAGGCTTTCGACAGTCGCACTCGACGAGTCGACAAGATCGCCAAAAAGTTCCGAGGCCGTCGTCTCCAACCATGCGCGAACTTGGCTGCGGAATTGCTGCTGCTCTGGTGTGTAGTCGAAGTCCATCGAAATAGACGTCGGGAAGCAGTCCCCTCGAACATCGAGGAGCTAGTCCGGACCTAGGCGAACAACATCCTTCTGAGCGCTGGCAGCAGGCGCATTTCCTCACTATCGATCGAATCGTCGAGCTTCACCGCGAGCACACATAGAGCCTTGCCAGCCACGGCGACGATTTTGTCCGGATTTTCTTCGAATGACACTCCAGTAAGCTTGCTGATTAACGAGCGCATTTCGCCGTGGCTGTTCTGATTCGATTCATGACCTCAGAGGGAAGGCCGCCGGCACCCTCCGCCCAGGGCAGCACGGTTTCATCTTCGCTCAACAGATGCTGATTAAGTTGCGGCTTCAGAATTTCCCAGCAGCGCTGCGCCTGCTCGCGCATCTCGCGATCCGACGGCTTGAAGCCGAGAATGACGCCTGCCACGGCGGCGTCGAGCAGGGGCAACCCCGGCCCGTATTCTTCACGGCTCAGTTCTTCGGTGAGGTTCCTGATCTTGCGCCTGTCGGAGAACTTAGCCCGGTTTGCTGACGGCTTCTTTTCGGTAGTCATATTCGTCGTCTTCGCGCCTACGATACCACGGTTCAGGCGTCGACGCGGGCATCGGTAAAGCGATTACGATGAGAATAGACTTCCCGCCCGTCGAGAGTTTCCAGAACGGAATCGCGCAGCGCGGGCCGACCGCGGCGAATCACGGCGGCCAAGAAGCAGGCGGTGATTAGCGCGACGCTGTTTGTTTGCTGCCCTGGAGGTGGCCAGTGGCAAGGTCCGTGCGCGCTGCTTCAGACGTCATCGGCACGTCGAGTTCATCGCCTTCCTCAAGGTACGCGGACCGTTGATTCCCATGGTACGCGCGAGATGCCAATCTGGGCTACGCGTTCATGTTCCGACAGGGTGCGCTTGGGGGACCCTTTGTACCAGAGCGCACTCCCCAAGAGGCCGAGGACAAAATCGCTCGGCTCGTTGATTACGTGAAGTCTATCCAGCGCAAGTAATTCCGTCGGGTCCGTCGTTGCGCTGCCGGTCGCTTGGGCAATGCGAAAACTTGTTGCCGACGTTGCAGATCTGGCTGCGCCTGGGGGCCGCAAACCGAGGCCCGGGGCCGATGAACGCGACCGCCGCCGGATTGAGCGAGAATTCGAACAGCCGCCGGCCCAGAGCACCAACTGGGCCCTTCATTCGCGAAGGACAACGAGGAGAAACTTTGGAGGCTGTCGGAAGAAATCCGCAGCCGAAGTACGAACAGGGAATTTCGACGGCACATCAGGGAAATGAACTTCCCTGATCAGATTTTGATCAGCGATTCCTTTTGCTAGATAAGCGATGAATTGGGCCGCGCCGCGCAAAGCACCGCGGGGTAACAGCGTAGGCGTAAGGAGGCGTCATGAAATACGCGATTGTGACGGGCGGTGCCCGCGGGCTCGGTCTGGGAATCGTGCGTGCTCTGCTGGCCGACAAGGTGGTGGATCGGATAGCGGTGATCGATCGTGCGCCTGTGCCTGTGCCGGCGGACATGGCGGATCGAATCGAAGGCTTCAATGGCGACGTGACCGACGAGGCGCAGATCCATGCGGTGATGGAAGCGATCGCGGCGAAGTTCGGGCCGCATCCCGACGTGCTGTGCAACAACGCAGGTGGCGGAGAGTTGGGATGGTTCGAGAGCGGACGGGACGCCGAATGGCACAGCGTGGAGATCTGGCGGCGTTATGTCGAGCTGAATCTAAACTCGGTCTACATCGTGTCCCGGGAGATTGTGCCGCGGATGGTCGCCGGCGGCGCGGTATGCAATACGTCGTCCATCGCGGGAATGCTGGCGACGCCGTTTCTGGCCGCATACGCGGCGGCGAAGGCCGCGGTCATCTCCTATACCCGCACGCTGGCGCTGCAGGTGGGCCCCAAGGGAATCCGGGTCAATGCGGTCGCACCCGGCCTGATCTACACGAAGGTCTGGGAAGACCTGGGCGCGGCAATTGGAGGTGGCGCCGAGCGGGCACGCGGAACTTTCGACATGACGGTGCGCACGCTGACTCCGCTGGGTCGGGAACAGACGCCTGAAGATATCGGTAACACGGTCGCGTTTCTGTGCTCGGATCGGGCCGCGAATATCACCGGACAGGTGGTGGCGGTGGATGGCGGAATCGTGCTGGGACGCGCGCCACTGCGGCCGTGATGCGCTATCGGTTCAGGCAAGTGCGCGTGCGATTCCAGACCGCATGGGAGAAACTCCGATGATGGATGAGAAGCTTAGACTCGACATCTACCGCAAGATGATCTTGAGCCGTCGGCTCGAAGAGCGCATCGCCGAGCTCATCAAGAGCGGACAAGCGGGCGGCTTCATGCATCCGGGGGTTGGCCAGGAGGCGCTCCAGGTGGCGGCGATTGCTGCCCTACGCCCGGATGACTACATGATGTATGCGCATCGCGGGGTCGCCTACTGGGTGGCGCGCGGGATCCCGCTCGATAGGATACTGTGCGACCTCGCCGGCAAGGAAGGTGGTACGAACAAGGGCCGCGGCGGCGTGATGCACGTTGTCGATCCGGCACGCGGAGTGTTGGGCGAGAGCGGAACGCTGGGCGGATGCTTTCCCATAGCTACCGGCGCTGGGCTCTCGATCAAGATCAAAAAACAGGACAAGGTCGTGCTCTGCTTCTTTGGCGACGGGACGTCGAACCGCGGCACCTTTCACGAGAGCGCGAACTTGTGCGCGGTGCGAAGGCTGCCTGTGATCTTCCTGTGCGAGAACAACGGCTGGGCGGTCTCCGTGCCAACAGCCACGTCCACCGCGAATCCGGACATCGTGGATCGCGCCAAAGGTTATAACATGCCGGGCAAGATGGTGGACGGCAACGACGTCGTCCAGGTGTATGAAGCCGTAGCAGAGGCCGTCGCGCGCGCCCGGCGCGGCGAAGGTCCCTCGCTGATTGAAGCCAAGACCTATCGCCTGTGGGGACACTGGATCGGCGACCCCGACGACTACCGCTCGCGCGAAGAAGTCGAGAAGGAATGGCGGCGTGATCCACTTGCGGCTTATGAGCGCAAGTTGACGGAAGCGAAGATCCTGAACGAGGCGGAGATTGCGAAAATCAATGCTGAGGTCAGGGCACAGATCGATCAGGCCGTCGCTGTTATGCAGGCGGCGCAGTCCCTCCGGCCAGAGTCAGCGCTGGATGATGTCTACGCCAATTAGGTCAAAGCCGTACGGCGGGAAGTATCGAAGATGCGCACAATCACATACGCGCGAGCGATCAACGAGGCAATAGCCGAGGAGATGAGGCGCGATCCTTCCGTGATCTTGTACGGCGAGGACGTCGCCAACTTCGGCGGAATCTTCAAGATTACCGCGGGCCTCAAGCAAGAGTTCGGTGAGGAACGTGTTTTTGACACGCCGATTTCAGAAAATGCGATCGTGGGCGCCGGGGTCGGCGCCGCGATCACGGGCCTGCGGCCGATAGTGGAATTGCAGTTCGCCGACTTTCTGTTCACCGCCGCCGACGAAATCGTGCTTAAAGCAGGAATGTGGCGCTACGTGCATGGCGGCGCGTTTACAGTGCCAATGGTCGTTCGATGCCCGTCGGGCGCGGCCGGGGTAGGCCCAGAGCACGGCCAGTGCCCCGAAGCCTTCTTCATGCACACACCCGGGCTGCGTATCGTGTCGCCGGCCACTCCTGCTGACGCCAAGGGGTTGCTCAAGAGCGCCATCCGCAGCGATGATCCGGTCTTATACTTCGAACACAAACTGCTCTACGCGACCAAAGGCGAGGTGTCTGAGGATCCCGACCTGCTGGTGCCGATGGGCAAGGCCGCGATCCGTCGCGAAGGTGATGCGCTGACGCTAGTCGCGCTCTCCGCAATGGTGCCTAAGGCGCTCAAGGTGGCCGCGCGACTGGCCCAGGAAGGCTACAACATAGAGGTCATCGATCCGCGCTCGCTCAACCCGTTCGACCGTCCGACGATAATCGAGTCTGTAAAGAAGACCGGCAGGATCGTTGTTGCCGAGGAAGCCTACAAAACTCTCGGAGTGGGTGCGGAGATCGGCGCGATGCTGATGGAGGAGGCGCTAGATTACCTCGAACGGCCGCTCCGCCGGGTCGCGATGCCCGACGTGCCGATTCCAACTTCCGCGGTACTCGAGAAGTTCGTGCTCCCGAACGAGCAGAAGATTTACGACGCATGCCGCGAACTACTGGCCTAGACTGACAGTTAATTTATGCTGGCCAGGCGCCAAGGCGTCCAGCGCTACAAACTTCCGGCTACCCAATGGCGACAGCGATCCAGATGCCCAAGCTCGGACATACGATGAGCGAGGGCAAAGTCATTCACTGGCATAAACAACCCGGTGAGCCAGTCCGCGAGGGCGAGGCCATCCTCACAATCGAGACCGACAAGACCGAGGTCGAAGTCGAGTCACCGGTTGCGGGTGTAATGGGCCCACACGCCGCGCGCGAGGGTGACACGGTGGCGGTCGGCGGTATGCTAGTGATATTGCTTACCCCGGGTGAATCACCGGTGCAGATTGGCGATTCGCCGGGGGCCCCGGCGCCCACCCAGGCGCGCGCCGGAGCACCTGTTAAGGGTGGCGCTCCGGCCGCACGCCGCACGCTCGCTTCGCCCCGTGCCCGACGGTTGGCCGCTGAGCATGGGATCGACCTCGGGCGTATCGTCGGTCATGGTAGCGCCGGCGCAGTGACTGAAGACGATGTACGCGCTGCAATTGGCGCGCTCAGGGCGGCGCCAGCCGCTCCATCGGCCGGCGTATCCGCGCCACCCGCTGCGGGCGCCCTGGTGCCGGCACGCCGCGAGAAGCTTACCCGGATTCAGCAAATCGGCGCCCGCAACCTCGTGGCGAGCTGGCAAAGCGTTCCGCATTTCGTGCAAATGGTGCGAGTGGACATGAGCCGGGCGCTTGCGGCGCGCAAAGCCTTCAATGCCGCCGGCAGCCATCTGTCAGTGACGGATTTGATTCTTTACGCTGCCGCGAAAGCCTTGACAGACAATCCGCGCATCAACGCCGCTTTCGCTGAAAGCGAGATGCTTATCTACGACCGAGTGAACCTTGGCGTAGCAGTTGATACGCCCGAGGGCCTGGTGGTGCCGGTAGTGCACGACGCCCACTTGATGACGCCAGCGGAGTTGAGCGCACGCGTCAACCAGTTGGCCGAGAGAGCACGCGCCAAGAAACTTGCGCCCGCGGAGCTAGAGGGCGCCACCTTCACGGTCTCCAATCTGGGCGCGTTCGGCGTCGAGAACGGCACACCAGTGATCTTCGCGCCCCAGGCGGCCCTCATATTTGCGGGCGCGGTCTGCGACGAAGTGCTCGCGATCGATGGGCGGGCGGAGGTGCGCGCTGCGATGCAGATAGCGGTCGCCTACGACCATCGCGGCATCGATGGCGCGACGGCCTCCCGCTTTACCGTCAAGGTCAAGCAGTTGCTTGAGGCCGCCGAGTTTCCCGGTGTGTCCGCGGCGGCACCAGCACTGGCGTTTGCGAAGCGCGAGGTTGCGGTCGAGTTCAGCGGCGATGGGCTTAGGACCAGCGTTCGTCACGGGTCGATCGGCTGGACCAATTCAGCTGAACCGGATGAGGGGCCCGACCCGGTTACATCGTTCATGGGCGCCTTGGGCTCGTGTCTGTTGATGTCGCTGCGAGTCGCGGCACGGGCGCGCAACTTTGATTTGGCTGCGGCCTCGCTTTCGGGCCGATGCACCGAAACCGGGCACGTTAAGGCGATCAATCTGGAATTGCGGATCTCCACCCCGGAGGGTGAGGATAAGCTCAAGCGGTTGGTCGAAGTCGCCGAGCGCGGGTGTCATATTCGCGCGCTATTGCGCGACGATGTCACCCTGACCCTGAACGTAGTACGAGTCTAAGCGTACGCACAACGAGACGGCATCAGTGTCTACAAGTCTTGTGGTTCCTCCTAAGAAACAGGATTCAGTAGTTGTACCTAGTCAAAACTTAGTGCCGGACATATTGATGATGCAGCCCACCAAGGATGGGAATTGGCACGATGTCGCCCACCCATAGAGGACGACGGAAGTCCGGCGCATTTTTATCCAACGAGAGGTGTGTCCGGACCTTGTTGTAATAGGAAGCGTAGGTCTTCAGGACACGACGCAGGTGCGCCTCACCGAACACGACCACGTGATCGAGGCATTCGCGACGTATTGATCCGATGAGCCGCTCGACGTGGCCGTTCTGCCATGGCGAGCGTGGCGCCGTAGGGTGATCGCGGATTCCCATTGCACGAATGCGGCGGGTATAGGCTGGACCGAATGCAGCGTCGCGGTCTCGAATCAGATGACTTGGCGCTTCATCCCAGGGGAAAGCATCAGTGACCTGACCCGCAATCCACTCGGCGGTCGGATTGGAGGTCACGCTGACAGTAACCAGCCGCCGTCGAGCGTGACGCAAAATCACTAAGCCATAGAGCAGCCTGAACGATATCGTGCGCACGACGAACAGATCGATCGACGCGATTCCGGCAGCGTGATTGCAGAGGAACGTCCTCCAACCTTGGGATGGTGGGCGTCCCCGCCTCGGGAGGTACCTGCCGACGGTTGATTCGGCCACCTCGATCCCAAGCATGAGCAGTTCGGCGTGAATCCGCGGCGCGCCCCATAACGGGTTATCTCGGTTCATGCGCCGAATCAGGTCCCGAATCTCACCGTCAATCCTCGGACGTCCGCCGCGCCGGCGAGACTTCCAACGCCAATAGGCACGGAGGCCGCGCCGGTGCCAGCGGATCACCGTCTCCGGCTTGACTATGACGATTGCATTCAGAATCGACGGGAAGAATCGGTACAGCCAGACGAAGATCAGCCGATCGGGGTTCCGGAGCCGCACTCGCGAGCGGGACTTGCGGCTTAAAACAATCACCTGCCGACGCAAAATCAGGTTTTCAGCCTCGAGGCTCGCCCGTGACTTCAGTCGGGATCGTGCGGCGAGTAGAAGCTTGGCCAGGAACACGAACATCGCGCCTCCCACTAGCACAGCCAGCGCACTCCGTCATCCCGGACGAGGTTTTCGGTAGCAACAACGGTTGCGGAGGGCGTCTAGCTCGGTCAGCGGCTGGCCGTAACCCATATGGGAGCTATGATCATGCCCGGCTCCAAGCGGGAACAGCCCACACGGTGGAAATGGTCCATCTCCTTCAGTTCGAATTTAGGAATGCGGCTGAGTAGAGAAAAAGGACTAAGCACGGCGACCTCCAAAGCGGCAGCTGGAACATGAGAAGCGCGTGGGTCGCTTGGACAGGCGGGTTACGATGTCTTCCATGTCGCGTCCGGGTCTAAGCGCGTCATATTCCCTGCGATCGACGCGGTCTCGGGACCAAGATCCTTTTGATAGACGATGCCGTTTTGACTGACGATGAATGTCATGACGCCGGAGTCACCATACCTCGCAGGGAAGGCTATCAGCGCGAAGCCCCCGGTCATGTGGCCATCCACGACGTAGTCTTTGGCGCCGCCCGGTGCGTTCGGCCCTTGGCGTGTGAGGATCTCGTAGTAATACCCGTAAAATGGCTTCGATTCGTTGTCCTTGGCGAAATAACCGGCAGCGCGTGCCTTGGCGATCAGCGGACCCAAAGGGCTTTGTTTTTCGGCGCCACTCGTAGGCCAATAGAGTCCATCGTGCTTGTCCGAGGTGCTCAGGAGATGCTGGGCGTATTCGAGGTGCCCGCTACCCAAACGATCCTCGCTGGCGTATTCGCGCTGAGCCTCGACGTAGATGCGGCAAACCTCGATCACCTTCAACTCATTGCGGCCGATTCGTCGATCAAGGATCTCCCTCTCACCGGCCTTGGTGTCGAAGTGCCAAAGGTTGCCTGTCCGTACGAGCGGGATCGGCAAGGGCCAGTGCTCCTTGCCGACGATAAGGACCACGTTGTCCGGACGTCGGCTCTCGAGCCTGTGCGAAACGTCGTATGCCGCAACGAAACGCTTCCTCGCTGTCTTGTCGGCCACGGGATCGCCGGAACTAATCAACTTCTCCGACTCGGGTCCTAAGATCTTCAGAAGTGCGGCTGAGTTCCCACTGCGGTTTGCCGCAATGAGAGCATCCACTGCCTTCTCGGGCGCGGAAAAGGTCTCCTGCTGCGCGCCGGCAGCAAACGCGCATGCTCTCGCGGTCGACAATGTGGCGACAACGCTCAGCGCTGCGACACCTAGCCGCATCATTCTGTGACCGTTCTTGCGTGTTCCCATCGTGATTCCTTTCCACCTAACGTCGAGCCCCACCGCGTCCGCCGAAGCCTGCGCCGCCTGCGCGAAACCCTCCCATAGAGCTGGCTCCGCGGGCCGCATGGGCCCGAACCTCGGCTCCTGGCCCGAAGGACTCGAAGACCGGCGGCGCATGCACCGCGCCGCGTGATGGAGCGCCGACCGGATAGCCACGCGATCTGAGACTGGCTTCACGAGAAACGGGACCTTGGAAACGAGCCCGGGTTGCGGCGTCACGATAGGGGACGCCGTCGCGGTGGAGCGGGTCGTGCTGCCAGATATCGGACGTGACTGGCGGACGATGAACGTTGAGCTCGTTGAACCTGGCGACGTTGATGTGCAGTCGATGGCGATACCAATCCCAGTGATACCAGCCCCATAGCGGGTAGATGATCGGAATGCCGATCCCAAACCCGATGACGAAACCCGGCCAGGGCCAAAAGTAAAAAGGCGGGTACTCAGGCCAAGGCCAGACGCCGTAGACCAGGGTCGGATTGTAAATGGGAACATATACGGTTCCCGGGACCGCCGGCACCACCGTAATGATGTTGTCCTGGGCTGACACGACTTGTTGAGCGCTCGATGCGAGAGCTCCCGCAGCTTTGGCCCTGCTGCGCAGGCGTTGCACTGAATCCATTACGTCAGCCTGCTGGGCCAGGAAGGCATCGCCCAGCTTCTCTGTCCATTCGAGGTTGTCGTCCATCATCTTCAGGATCCGAGGGAAAGAAACGAGCGACTTTATGCTCGGATCCCATGGCTGAAGCTCGAGCGCCGCTGCCAAATGGTCACCCTTGAGCGCTGCATTGGCGGGAACCTGGAGCCAGCGATCTGCCTCGACCACCTCGAGCGGGTAGGTCGCGGCCGTGAGAATCTGGGCGATCAGAGGATCTGGATAGAGTGCAATCGGCGCTAGCATTTGATCGAGTTGCCGTGGCGAGAAAAGCGGAACAGGCGCCGTCGGAGCCGGCACTCGCGACCACTCCTGCGCCAGGCATGCGACTACACTCGCGAGAAGAACAATGCCCACCGTTAGTTGTGCCAAGCCCGCATTCGTGACGCTCAGAGCTCTCCGAACTCTCGGCGGTGACAGAGGTCTATCTTGTACCGGCTTCTTTTGATTCATAGTTGGAACAACGTCGATGCGCCTCTGCATCTGAGGTCACCAGCGATCACGCCTGCACGCACTGGACGTTAACTCGGGGCTCCCGTTCGGCTCCGCCCGAAAAGGCGCCAAGTCGTCACCTATATGCATGACCTAGACCCGGGAGGGCCGACCGTGCCGGCTTCGCTTTTGAAGCTCAGGTACCACCCGATCACGTCCCGCATGCAGGTGCTGGCAACGGCCCTTCACTGGCTTTTTGGCCAACAAAGGCGACCAGCGGTTTGCCACTGGGCGACTGCCCGACAGTCTTCGTGCGCCCAGATGGGCAGTTTGGACACACCTTCCGTGCTTCGTTTCGAGACACTCGCAAGCGGAGTCTCTCTAGAGTCGGAACAATCAGGGTGCGCTGATGCGGCCTGAGCGATAAAGCAACGTGTCCGGTCCGCGGAATCCATCGATAGCAGTGACACCATCGCTGCCCGGCAAGAAAGGAATAACTATGCCCTCTCGACCCTCGTCGGAACGGCTCGGCTATCCTGCGAGTCCGCGTCTACTGGTGCTCCCACGACGACTTCGGCATGAATCACTTGTGAATCGCGCGGTGTATGTCGTCAGACCCTTCGGACAAGTTAGCAATAAATTTCTGGTCCATCTGAGTTGAAGTTATGGCTGCAGGTGCATGATGCAGCCGGCTGTTCCCCGTCAGCACAAGTTGGACAGAATGGCGCTCCTTGCGCGGTTAAGATGAGCCAAAAACCCTCTCGGAGATGAGATCGAAAGTGGAGCGGCATTCGACTGGCGTGATGAAATCTGGCCCGACTCTGCATTAACGCGACTGTCTCGAGGAGGCGCGGCCGCAAGCATGGCGAAGCCCCTTGCCGCGATGGACTTCGTATCGGAAGAGCAACCCGAGAATGGTTATCAGGGCTCTCCTTGAGCCTGTCCCTACCAAAAACTCCATGAGAACCGGGATTTGAGCAGCTCGCGAGAATTGCTATCGAAGTGAAGTATCTGGCCGGGGTGCCTGAACATCATGGTGTTGGTGAAACCGGCCACCGTGGTCCACTGGCACCGCCAAGGCTTCCGGCTCTATTGGCGCTGGCGTTCAAGGTCTGGACGGCCGTCAGTAGATCGCGAAGTTCGTGATCTGATCCGGCAGATGAACAGCGCTAACCCACTCTGGGGTGCGCCCCGCATCCACGGCGAGCTCTTGAAGCTCGGCCTTGAGGTCAGCCAAGCCACGGTCGCAAACTACATGGTGCGGCGAGTCGGAACGCCTTGGCCGACGTGGCGTAGCTTCCTGCACAACGAAGCAATCGGCATCGCTGCCATCGACAGTTGGTCGCCGTGTCGACCTCGTTTCGATTGCTCTACGTCATGATCATCCTGACTCACGGTCGCAGAAGGATTGTGCGGTTCGATGTTACGCAGCATCCCACGGCAGCGTGGATTGCGCACCAAGTAAGCGCGGGCGCGCGTATGCTCACCATCGATCAGAAATCGATCTCGTATTACATGGATAGCAACCCGGCAAACCAGAACGAGGGTGAGTATGCCGGACTTGACTCCAACGGCGCACCGCCGTCGCAAGCGCCATCGCTTCATAGTTCGGAATTCTCGCGCGCTGCGCGTCCTCGAGCGAGCGGATGAATTTCGCGATCGGGTCGTGGCCGCGCCGCGTCATGGCCGCAATCATGCCATGCCAGCATGCTCGACCACGATCAATCGGTAGTAAGAATTCTAAGTGAGTCCCGCCTTCGGTTTCGTTCGAACCGCCGCCCACGTAATGAGGACTGGTCCATGCCCGGTTTGGTGAACTGGCTGGCCTAATTAGGGCAATAACACAGTTGACTCACCTGCGTTCCTCTGCTAGATTAAGGCCATGGACGAAATCGCGTGGCCCAAAACCCTGATTGAGGCGGTTCTGTACTTCGCCGATCCTAATCGTTCTCTTGCGCTGCTTAGCCAATTGCGTTGGCCCGGTGGCGTCGTGTGTCCGTATTGCGGAAGCAAGAAAGTAAGTTTTCTCTCCACGCGGCGACTGTGGAAATGCAGTCAGAAGCACGACCGCAGACAATTCTCGATCAAGGTTGGCTCGATCTTCGAGGATAGCCCGCTGCCGCTCGACAAGTGGCTTGTCGCTATGTGGCTTATAGTCAACTGCAAAAACGGTGTCAGTTCCTACGAAGTGGCGCGCGATTTGCGCGTCACCCAGCAAACCGCATGGTTCATGCTCCATCGCATCCGCAAAGCGATGCAGCGTGGCAGTTTCGAGAAGTTCGGCGGAGCCGGTCCGGTCGAAGCCGATGAAACTATGATCGGCGGACTCGCCCGTTTCATGCACAAGGATAAGAAGGCCAAGATCACCGGAACCGGCGGTGCGGGCAAGGAGTTGGTAATGGGTTTGTTGGATCGCGAGACTGGCAAGGTTCGCGTGAAGCACGTCACCAATCGCAAGCGCCGTACCCTGCAAGAGGAAGTGCGCGCTAACGTCGCAGCAGGCTCCGAAGTATTCACTGATGAGCTGGCGTCCTACACCTGCCTTGAGAAGGATTATGTTCATCAGTTCGTGAATCATGCGGAGAAGTACGTCGAAGGCAACGTGCATACCAACGGTATTGAGAACTTTTGGTCGCTGCTCAAGCGCGGCCTGAAAGGAACCTACGTCAGCGTCGAGCCGTTCCACCTGTTCCGCTATCTGGATGAACAGGCTTTTCGTTATAACGAACGCAAAGGTAGCGACGCGGATCGCTTTGTTGAAGCCATAGGTTCCGTGTTCGGACGGCGACTGACATACAAGGAATTGACCGGCAAAGATGCCGTGTCTGCGACGTGACGCAAAGCCTCGCCAAGGCAGAGGGAAATGTCGAAAGCGAAAATGAAATTCCCGCCCGTGCCGGGCGACACGTCGCGCGAGCGGTTTATTAATCTTGTGCGGCACGTATTTTCTGTCCCAAAGGCAAAATCAAAAAACCCTCCAAAACCCACAGTCAAACGGAGCCTGTCTCATGGCAAATGAAAATCCTCAAGCTCAAGCGTTATTAATGATGGTCCAACATGCATTTGAGCAGACGAATGTCCTCAATATCGTCCTATCTGCCTTTCTCGCCGCGATTATCGGGCGGCAACCGCAACTTAAGGATGAACTCATTCGAGTCATCGACAGCACGCCCACCACTGACGAGGATGTGGCGCGATTCCGAGAGAAGGCCCGCGAGTTCATCGAAAGTATCCCTGCTTGGGTGAGTTGATCCCGTATAGTCGTCTAGCATCGTGCGCCGGAATGTCTGCAAAGCGTGAATACAAGTTTCTATCGATTTTGGGTCGGCTGCGTTCATAATAAAGTGTCCTTCCTTTATGCTAATCCAGAACTCGCCTTTTGTATGACTCGCTGAAAAAATAAGTTTTTCAGAGCGGCAAAATCGGAATATGCTATGTCCACACGGTGGGGCTTCAATAGGGTCTTCATCGTGGGCAGGATTTCCAAATGCGGCTTATAGACAAGGCGCGCTAGTTCTGCCCGAACGTTGTAGGCTAGTAAATCTGCGCATTGAAGCGGAATGAGTTTCTCTTTATCGCCGAATGTTATGGTGCCGAAAATATCTTTTGCTTTTCGCGCACGAAAACCTTCAAACATTTCCACAGTGCCGGGCTCCAATCGATTTTGCCTATCGAATACAAAGTTGACCGTTTGGCCTCGTATTTCAGGCGCGCATGGCCCTTTCAAAATCTCATTGAAAAGGTTCTGGAGTCCTATGAAATATGGATCTTTAACCTCATCCCTAAACGACTGCGCCAGCGTCATATAGTCCTTGACCGACAACAGACCGCCCACGCCAAACATGGTGTACCGATTCGCAAGCTGCGTTAAATCATCGATCAGCGCCCTTTCTTGCAACTCATCCCAATCGGCGTATTCGCCCTTTCGCCAGCGAAGATCGAAGGCGTGAAAAACTGTCACGTGATGACGCTCTAAGGCTTTGCGCCAAGCCCAATCCAGTTTGGCCCACCGATTCATTCGACTGATATAACCAACGGCTCCAGCAACCTCGGAACCAGGTAGCTGGCCGGTAGGATCGTGCGTGCCCGTATCGTCGATATAGGCGAATACCACGATCAGGCGCTCGCGATTTCCGGGACCCGGTTGAATAAACGACAACAGGTTGCGACGGTCGGGTAGCGCAAATCCATAATTGACCCCTGCGGAAGACATTTAACGAACCTCCGCAGGTGAGTCAACTGTGTTATTGCCCTAATTAGGCCAACGTCGAAACTTTCGACCCGCTAGCGGCGCGTAAACCGTGCGACTTGACGTTGGTTTGCCAGAAGCGGAGAGGTTTGAACGTACTCCCAACGCGAAGTCGGAAACAGATCCGTGGCCTTGCACGACTGATCGGCGAAGGAGGAAGGCGCGATGCCAACGTATATTTTGTTGAGCACGCTGACGCCCGAGGGACGCCGGACGTTGCACAGCGACCCAGACCGCTTGGACGAGGTAAACCAGGAGATTACTGACTTCGGCTGCGAAGTGGTCGCCCAATATGCGGTGCTCGGCTTTTATGACTTTATCACCGTCATACAAGCCGCCGACAACTAGACCGTTGCTCATCTATCGGTCGACCTCGGCTCACGCGGCACCGTCAAAATCGTCACCCTGCCGGCGATTTCGATGGCGCAGTTGCGCGCGAAACTGAAGGGGCCTAAGCAGATGGGACGCTCCACACGAAAGTGATCTGGCCAAGGACCTTTCGAATACCGTGAGCTCGGCTTCGGGGTCGAAGCGCTGGTGCGGACTGGGTGGCGGATCGTCAAGGCCGGCCGCGTGACTTGGCTGGTTATGAGCCACGATTTGGAATTATCTCCGGAGGCTAGAACACCGATGAGCAACGATATCCAACCTTTCCGCATCGCAGCGACTGACTCCCAACTCGACGACCTGAAGCGCCGATTGCGCGAGACGCGATGGCCCGAGCGCGAGTGCGTGGATGACTGGTCGCAGGGGCTGCCGCTCGCATATGCGCAGGAGGTCGCCGCTTATTGGCTGGAGAAGTACGACTGGCGCGCACGGGAGGCTCGCCTCAACCGCTTCGCGCAATTCAAGACGACGATTGACGGGCTTGGGATACACTTTGTGCATGTTCGCTCGCCTCACGTCGACGCGCTACCGCTCGTGATGACCCACGGATGGCCGGGGTCGATCGTCGAGTTTCAAAAGGTAATCGAGCCGCTCACGAATCCGACCGCTCATGGCGGCGATGCTGCCGATGCGTTTCACGTCGTTTGCCCGTCTCTTCCGGGCTACGGTTTCTCCGACAAGCCCACCCGCAACGGCTGGAATGTCCAGCGCATCGCGCGAGCATGGGCGGAGCTGATGCCTCGCCTTGGCTACAAGCGATATGCCGCACAAGGCGGCGATTGGGGCTCGATCATTACCACCTGCATTGGAGTCCAGGACCCCGGCAACTGCATCGGCATCCACCTGAACATGCCAATCGCATTGCCCGATCCAGCGACCATGAATGATCTCACCGACAAGGAGAAATCGGCGATCGCCGGCATGCAGCACTACAATGATTGGGACTCAGGCTACTCCAAGCAGCAGAGTACGCGGCCACAAACGGTTAGCTACGGGCTCACCGACTCTCCGGCCGGGCAACTCACCTGGATATTGGAAAAGTTCTGGTCCTGGACCGACAGCGACGGCCATCCGGAGAATGTGCTTACCCGCGATGAATTGCTCGACAACGTAATGCTGTATTGGCTCCCTGCAAACGCCGCGTCCTCTGCGCGCCTGTACTGGGAAAGCTTTCGGGGCGCGCTGGCGCTGTCCGATCCTGTGACCGTTCCGGTCGGCTGCTCGATTTTCCCTAAAGAGATATTCCGCACGTCGCGGCGATGGGCCGAGAAGAGGTTCGCCGAGGTCGCGTACTTCAATGAGCTCACCAAGGGCGGACACTTCGCCGCGTTCGAGCAGCCCGAGACATTCATCCACGAGGTTCGCAACTGCTTCAGGCTGATACGATGACTGCGGGTTTATGTTTTCAAAGGCGGCGCCCGCGCATCGCAGGCGCCGCCGATTTTCAGACCGTGTGCGAGGCGCGAAGCATGTAATCAGCAGCGTGCCGCGCCTGGGCCGCGGCGTGTCTCAGGAAGCTTCTTGAGCCAACCCGCGACGTAGGCGGTGGCATCGTTTGACATCGCGATAGCCTCGGCAGATATGCTTGCTCTGAAGTCGACATGGCTTGCCGTACCGAACAAAGCCCACAAACTCGGGGGTGAAAAAGAATGCGAAACCTCATTGAAGCGCACAATCGAGTGAAGGATTTCGACTGGGAACCCTCGTACGTTGAGAAGCCACTTTGGTACCCCACCAAATATAAGATTCCCACCAAGACCAAAGACCCTTTCCGTCACCTCGTCCGTGATTACCTATCGATGGAGGAGGAAAAAGACAATCGCCAGTACGGCTCGATGGAAGATGCGCTCGCCCGCGGACAGGCCTCGTCCAAGGCTGAGCCCCGCTGGATGGAGATCATGAAGGCGGTGCTGCCGATCATCAATTTCGGTGAATATGCCGCCATGAAATCCACCGGACAACTGATCGAAACTATCGCCAACGCAGAACTCCGCCAGGGCTATCTGGCACAGATGCTCGACGAAGTGCGGCACACACACCAGGAAGCTTACCTCGCGCGTTACTTCGCCAAACACGCTTCCGACCCAGAAGGCTTCGCGCAGGGATTCAAGCTGAGAGGTACCAATCTCTTCAATCGCGCGGGAAGAGCAGCCTTCGAAACTTTTTTCGTTGGCGATCCGATCGAAGGCGCGCTCAATCTTCAGGTAGTCGCCGAGACTGCATATACGAATCCGATCTTCGTCGCGCTGACCGAAATCGCCGCCTCAAATGGCGACCAGGTAACTCCGTCGGTATTTCTGAGTATTCAGTCCGATGAATCCCGGCACATGGCAAATGGCTACTCGACCCTGGCGGCAGTGGTTTCCAATCCCGACAATCTGCCCGCACTTCAGATTGATTTCGACCGCGCATTCTGGCGCCAGCACGCCTTTATCGACCCCTTCGTTGCGGCTGTGTGGGATTATTTTCAGACCAACCGCACCACCTGTTACCTCGAGAAATGGCGTGAATGGATCGATGCGGATTGGATCGGATCTTATATTGAGCGCCTAGCGCCATTTGGACTCAAGGTTCCGAGCGGTTATGAGGCGGCGCGCGAGCGCGTTCCATGGCTGGGGCATACGGCTGCGATGGTCGCATTTGGCGCCTGGCCTCTCCAATTCTGGCGGTTCGATCCTATGACGGCTAGGGATATGGACTGGTTCGAGCTGAAATATCCCGGCTGGTATGGCTATTACGGCAAATTCTGGGAGGAATACCGGAGACGGTGCGACCCTCGCAATGGAGAGTTGGCGCTTTCCTTGTTCTCCAGCCTGCCGCCGCTCTGCCGCGTGTGCCAGATGCCGTGTGTGTTCCCGCGAATTGACATTTCAACCTGCCGAACTAAAGAGTTCGCTGGAAAGCGACATGCGTTCTGCTCGGCTTCCTGTGAAATGTTCTTCGATCAGGAACCGCAAAGGTATCTCGGATATACGAGCTTTTACGAACTATTCGATGGTTATGATCTGGCGGATTTCATCGTCGAAAATGGATTGCTCAGAGCTGACGGCAAGACTCTGATCGCGCAACCCTGGCTCAATCAGGAACGGATGTGGACGATCGATGACATCAGGGCGGCGCGCTACGAGATCCGCGATCCCTTGAGGAATCAGTAATGGATACGATTGCCCAAGCTCCGCGCGATTTTAATTATATAAAACCACGCAAACGGCGGCTTTCCGAATATGAGGCGGTCAGTTGCTATACGCAGCCAGACCCGAAGGTATTCGATCGTCAGGGCTGGTACCTGCTGACCGCCGAGGGCCGCGCGGCCTGGCGCCCGGAATCGACCCGCCTGCATCACCCGCATTGGTTTGATTTCCGCGACCCATCAGGTCTGTGGCAGCGTTACTATGTGAAACTGCAGGCGGAGCAGGAACGATCGATCGAACGAAGCGTCGAGGACGCAGCCATCGCGGGCATATTGCGCGAATTCGATTCGGTGTGGCTGAACGAAATGATTGGCATCCACTACAGGGTGTGGTCGTTTTTCGAATACGGGCTTTTCCGCGCATTTTCACGTGCACAACGGGAGGCACTTTCCGACACTCTCGGCAACGCGCTTTGTTTTGAGGCCGTCGATCGGATCAGGCATGCGCAAGCGACGGTGCTCTATCTGATGGAGCTCGAAGCGCAGGTTGACGGCTTCAAGGACCATGCGAGTAAGGATCATTGGCTCGGCGATCCGATTTACCAGCCGCTGCGCCGGCTCGTTGAAATACTAATGGTGACCGATGACTGGGCCGAGATCGCGTTCGCGGTAAATCTGGTAATCGACCCCATCACGACGGAGGTTGGAATCAGCCGTTTGATCCGCCATCACGCGCCGGTTCATGGCGACCCGACTACAGCAATGATCATTTTGACAACCGAGCGCGACCGGCGACGCAACCAGGCCTGGACCGAAGAGCTGGTGCGGATGACGACCGCTACCGGTTTGCCCTCGGCCGAGAACAATCGAATAGTTTTGCGGAGTTGGATTGAGCGTTGGACTCCACTGGCGACCGCCGCCGCCAAAGCCTTCGCCTCGGTCTATGATCGCCTGCCTTCCCGCTGCCGGCGGATCGATGAAGACCTGGCCATCGCATGCAGCGCGCAAGCGAAAACGCTCAACGATCTCGGCATTGGCCGCGATGGTGGTCGGTGAGTTCGATGGACTCTCAAGATACGAAACCCAAAGGTCGGTCCGTCCTCGTGGTGCTTATGAAGGGTGACGAGGCGGATGCGACAATCAGCGCGATTCGTCGCGATCAACCGGGAGCGACGATCGAAGAGCACGGTACGTTTTGGCAAATCGGCGCCCAGGATGAACTGGTCATTGATCTGACGCGCGTCGGAGAAGAGTTGGGGCGCAAGATCGACCTCGGTCAGTGGCTAACCACAATGGCGACTTATGTCGGTCGGGTAGAGGTCGAAGAGAGGGTGTTCCGAATCACTTCTCAGATGCTGGAACTCGATCCGTCAACGCTTTAATCGCGGTCGAATGGTTGACAACATCTTCAAGGCTCGGCTCGAGCCCAGCGGTCGGGAATTTTCCCTCGAACCGGGCGATTCGGTACTGAATTGCGCCCTGCGCCAGCGAATCGTGCTTCAGTACGGTTGCCGCAATGGACGATGCTCCAGTTGCAAATATTTCTTGATTGACGGCGAGGTCGACTTCGGAAAGACCTCACCCTACTGCTTGACAGACAATGAAAAGGACGAAGGTTGGGCGCTGCTATGCCAGGCGCGAGCGTTATCCGACCTCGTGATCCGCGATCAGCACAGTTCCGATCGCGACGACGCCGCTATCATAACTCCACAGGATCATACCGTACAAATCGCGGCGGTTGATCAGTTGAGCGCATCTTTATGGCACCTCCAGCTTGATGTGGTCAATCCGATCAGATTTTACGCCGGACAGTACATTGAGATCGAAGCACCCGGACAGCCTGGAAAATGGCGCTGCTATTCAATAGCCAGTTCACCAGCCAACGCCGATCGTATCGAACTCGTTGTGAAGCGGATCCCCGGCGGCGGGTTCTCCGATCAAGTTGACCGCCTCGTCCGCGGCTTCGAACTGGCTATACGCGGACCCTATGGCATGAGCTATCTGCGCGCGGGCAATCGGCCGGTTCTGCTTGTGGCGACCGGCGCCGGCGCCGCTCCGCTACTGTCAATACTTCGTTATTGCGCGGCCGAAAATGTCGATCGATCCTTTCAGTTCTATTACGGGGCGCGACGGGAGAGCGATTTGATTTTCCGGGAGGAGATTCATCAGCTTGAAGCACGGATGCCGCGCTTTTCTTTCAAACCCACACTATCCGCACCGGTCGCCAGCGATGAATGGCTGGGCGCTGTCGGCCGGGTTACTCAGGTCTTGCAGCGCGAGATCCTCGACGCCAGCGCGTACGATGCGTACATTTGCGGTCAACCCGAGATGTGCGAATCGGTTTCGACCTTGCTTCTGGCGAAGGGAATTTCAGAGAACCGCATTTTCCGCGATGACTTCTTTGCCGGCGCCTGACTAGCTATCTCACGACGATCCTAACGTCAGGGATGCGCCGGACTTCGGGTGCTGCTATTGCTACAGTCTCATCCGGTGCCGCTCGATGCTTGATTCTAATGACGGTCTCAAGTACGTCGGTTTGCTGTCCATGGTGGCGATCCATCAACGCCTCGCACTTATGCCTACTCAAAAGTCCAAATGTGAGGAGAGTCTAGAATTTGTCAACTGGTCGCCATAGTATCGCTGGCACCTTCGCGCTCATGTCTGCGGTGCTTTCCCTGCTCGGTACCGCTTGCGAAGCTGGACCGAACTGGAACTCGAGTCGTCGCTTTCCGCGATCAGTTGATGGTTTTGGCCGTCCCGGACTCACACTGATCTACCGCCTGCTCGATGTGCCTCTTGGGCGCGCGATCTCTCCGGCTAGTGTCGTGTTTCGCAAATATCTAGAGCGAACGAGAAGACCTTAAACTGGCGAAACGCCGCGCTCCTTAAGGGACAAACGGAGGGGAATCCGTTCGCATTGTTACAGAATCTTACGAGACATGACACTAGATTCCGCGGTCACATCTCGATCAACTGATGATGGCGGGTGCGGAGAGTTCGCGGGGGTTTCGCCGTTTCATCTCGATAACCGCGCCAATGAGTTCCTTTGACGGGCCTTTGGGTCCAGGGCGAAGGCGCTTTCTCGGGCTGTAGAGCAGGCGATACTTGCGCTTCACCAGAGCGTGGTGAAAGCACAGAAGGGTGGAAGGCTTCAGTATCACAGCCATCTTGCTCAGGCGTTTGGCTGACACCAAAAGCGCACAAACTCCCAGCACCAGCCGATCCCATGAGGTCAGATTCGGCGCACGACGCTGCGCACGCTTCATGATGAGCAGCTGGTGTTTGACCGCCAGTGATTCTGCCGCCACTGCGCCAAGACCGCCCCGGGTGCCAAGCTTTGCCAGGGTCACCAGCAGATGGGCGGTCAAGATGAATAGTTCTCGCATGAAAGCGAACTTTAACGGTAAGTGAAGGATTCACAAGATTGCGATGCTGAAGTGTTCTCTGCCAGATTCAGCAATTCGCCACAGACAGGTTCGTCCAAACATCGCCGCTCCAGGAGACCGGGGGCTTAAATTCCAATCGATCGGGTCTGTGTGTCCGAGAAGGACGCAGCTGAAAACCGGCACCTTACTGGATACCGCGAGCGTTTAGCTGCGCCGGGCCCGCCTCGAAGGAGCCTCCAAGAGCTGCTGCGGCGGAGCGTCCTGTTGGCGACGCCCTAGGTCCGGAAAATACGCGCGACCGAACGTTGGCTGCAACACGCAACCCAAGATGCACGTCTACTGCACACTATCTCGGGGTAGTACCTGCCGGCACCGTTCGGCTACCTTTTCAGCCGTTGTGAAAAGCACGTCCCCGCATGACTTCATGTGAGTAACCACGCGCTCCAGCATGCGCAGCCGCCCGGGACGTCCGATAAGCTGAGGATGTAACATGAACATGCAAAAGCCGCGTTCCTCGTATTCGGCTTCGAACTCCTCAAGATACATAGCCTCTACGATTCCGGGAGTGAGGAGCGGCTTCGCCAGACCGAAGCTATAGGCGAAACAGGAAGAGTCATTCAGGGCGAACGTCGTTGGCAGCTCGATAAGATCGGTGGCCTTACCGTCGATGACGTGACGGTAAGGCGTTTCCGCGTCCATCATGATGCTCGAATATAGGTAGCCGGCTTCATGAAGAATGGCCGCTGTGTCCTCACCCGGTATCAAACGGGTGCCGCGCGGCGCGCGTCCCGTCACAGCCTGTAGGGCCTGTGCCCCTCTAGCCAGGACCTCACGCTGCTCGGTAGCCGAGAGCTTTGAGAAGTCCTCATGATTGTACCCATGATGCGCAATCTCGTGACCCGCTTCGGCAATTGCCCGCACGGCGTCCGGATATCGCTCGGCTATGCGCCCCGGCACGAAGAAGGTAGCCTCAAGGTCATGGCGCGCGAGCATCGCGAGAATGCGGCGTAGGCCGACTCTGGGCCCGTACTCGCCCTGCGAGCGGTCTAGTAGGGTCGGCTTCCCGTTGAGCCAAACGCTCCAGAACAGATCAGCGTCGAGATCGAAACTCAAGACGGCGCAACAGCGGACACCTTCGGGCCATAGTGACATACACTACCTCCGCTTCCCTTGAAGCGCTTTTAAGATTGCTTCATCAGAGGGATAGTCCAACGCCGCGTCGTCGACAACAGGTCATTAAGACACTTCTGAATTCACCGACATTGGCGGACAAGCGGATCGTCCCCAAGGTTTGGATTCCCTAGGTAGATTCGTTCGTGTGCATGCCTGTCGCCTTCCGGGTCCGTTCCGACCATCACCCGCCAACAGTCGGTATCATCTCCTTTAGATGGCGCAGTCCGACTGTGGCTTTCTAACCAAAAAGGTAGAGGCCGACGGTAAAATAACGGCCGCGCAGGTTGTGACGCAGGAACTTGCGTCTATTGCTTCAAGCGTCAAGGCTAGGACTCCGCGCGGGATGTGGCGTTCTTTCGTTCGCTTCAGCGTCTGAATGCGCTGGGTGGCGTTCGCCCGACCATTGCTTACTTTCAATCGATCAGGTCTGACCGTCCGAGAATGACCGCGTCAGATCGACGCAAGTGAAGACCGCACTCAGTTGATACCGAGAGCGTTTAGTTGCGCCGGCCATTCGAGCGGCAGATCGATGCGGTTGAGCAGCGTCTCGGCGTTAAGCTCTGCGGGTTGTTGCCCCTGGCAGATCGCTTCCACGATTGCGGGTGTTACGAACGCCAGGCGCGAGAGACGCTCGACGTAGCGCTTGGCAATACCTTCGTTTCGCGCGATCTCGGCGAGCGAGTGCACCCGGCCGGACGCCAGTTCGTCAAACCACACCCTCGCACGTGCTACGGCTTTGAGCAGTGCCGAGTCTACTTCGCGCGGCGGCTCATTACCCCCGGCGATGATGATCCGCGTTTCCACACCGCGGCGCTTCATTTTGAGTGGCACGAAGCGGGACAGACCAAGAATGCTGCTGGTCTGCACTCCCGCGCGCGAACAGGGAACCCGGATCTTGAGTGTCACCCGTACGCCATCGTCGCACAGTTCGATCCGGTTGACGAGCTCGACCATGCATTCCTTGGAATCGGCTTCGTTTTCCAATCGGCGGGAAAGAGCGTAGGTCGATTCAATAGTGGCTCTTACGTCGAGCGATTGGAGCCCCGACCGTTCCAGCACCTCCAGCATCCCGGCGCGATCGCTGAGGATGTGCTGCGTAGCAATCGCCACCGCTCGCTCGAGTTCCGGTGCAGCGAGTCGCCAGCCTTTTCTGTCATCGCTTGAGGAACCGTTCACCAGACTTCGAGATACGTAGTAACGGTACCGCCGCCCCGCCTTTGCCGCCCCCTGGGCATAGAGCGGCTCACCGTCCGCATCGAAAATCTTTCCCGCCAGCGGACTCGCAATCGCGCAGGTCGAGGATTGCCGGCCGCGAGCAGCCATTCACGCGCAATCGCTGCTGCACTCTCTCCCAAAGCTCGCGCGGCACAATCGCTTCGTGCTGCCCCGGATAGCGCTCCTGCTTGTGGCGGATCTCTCCCATATGGACAGGGTTCGCCAGCAGTTCATACAAGGCTCCGCGCGAGAAGCGGCACCCTCCTGACTTGATACCCTTCTTCGAGATCCGGACCTTCGATAAGATTCCACGCTCGTCGAGTTCCCTGCTGAGCTGCCTGACGCAGCCCAGTTCCATGTAGCGCTCATAGATGTACCGGACCGTGTTGGCTTCGGTTGGATTGACGACCAGCCTACGCTCGCGAACTTCATATCCCAGCGGAGGGACACCGCCCATCCACATGCCCTTGCGCTTGGAGGCTTTATCGCGGATGCGCTCGCCAGTGACCTCTCTCTCGAACTGGGCGAAGGAGAGCAAAACGTTCAGCGTCAGCCTGCCCATCGAGGTGGTGGTGTTAAACTGCTGAGTCACAGCCACGAACGATACCCCGCGCGCATCGAACATCTCGACCATCTTGGCGAAGTCGGCCAGCGAGCGCGTGAGCCGATCGACCTTGTAGACCACCACTACATCGACCAGACCCTCGCCGATATCTGCGAGCAGCCGTTGTAGCGCCGGTCGCTCCATGGTACCGCCTGATATTCGACCATCGTCGTACGCGGTCTTGATGAGTTTCCAGCCCTCGCTCGCCTGGCTCTTGATGAACGCCTCGCAGGCTTCGCGCTGGGCTTGCAGGGAGTTGAAGTCGTGGTCGAGGCCCTCCTCCGAACTTTTACGGGTGTAGATCGCGCAGCGGCGGGCTCGAGATTTAGAATGATCCATCGGCGTGCTCCCGAGGCTTGGCCTTCAGACCGAAGAACAACGGACCGGACCAGTTGCTGCCGGTAATCCGGCGCGCGACTTGAGACAGAGACTTGTAATGCTTGCCCTGAAACTCCACGCCGTGCTTACGGACGATCACTTGATGTTGGGTGCCGTGCCAGTCGCGCAGCAGTACGGTTCCGGGGGTGAGAATCGGCGCAGGCGTCACCTGGATGGGCCGTCGCGCCGAGGCATCGGCAGCAAGTTTCGCCAGCAATCGGAGCTTCGACGGTTTCAGGCCGCCGAGCGCCTCCTCCTGAATCCGATATGCGACTGCGCGAGTTAGCAGGTCACGGCTGATGCGCGGCGGCGGCTCAGTACCGTAGAGCACACGCCAGCGGCTTTTGAGATCTGCTGGGGTTGCTTCAGCTAAGATGGCGATTTCATTCGGCAGAGTTGCTCTATCGCCTATGAAGATTTTGCTTTTCATGGGCTGTCCACTCTCCTCCGCCTCCGCGGACAGACACACACATTGCTCTGCTTCGCCTATGAAGCCAGTCCTGCCGCTTAGAAATCAGCGCCAAGTGTGGCCAAATCATCCAGGTTCTCAACAGGAGCTGAACGCGCAAAGAGGTTCAGAAATGAGAGGCGAATTTCCGGCGATGAGATTCTCTCCAGCACTGCTTGCTTTTCTCTCAGCTAGATACTGGGCCAAAGTCGCCGACAATTTCCCGAACACAACCGATAGTGGGGGTCGCGAGTTCAAATTCCCCTCTCTCTCCGCCAACGAGTCACTGTCTCTAGAGATTTCCCTTTCAAAAAGCCGAATCGGCCGCTACGGCGTCGTTGGCCGAGGGCGGGACTTGAACCCGCATGTGCTTGCGCACGGAGGATTTTGAGCGCTGCGCGCTTTTGGGCTGGGGCGCATTTGCGCTAGGAATTGACCTCAGGCCGCGGCGACGTGCGTCTCTGGAGGAAGACTTCCGTAAATACGCCTGGACGAGCGGATCGGCGAGAACCTGGTGAAGAAGAGTCGTGGAACGGGGCTGGTATATCGGCCTACATACGTCGACAAAAACACCGGCGAGCGGAAGGCAGCCTCCACCTGGTGGGTTCAGTACTCTATCCGGGGCACGCGATTTCGCGACTCCGGTTCCCGCAATCGAGCGGAGGCTAAAAGGGTTCTTCAGCAGCGATTAGAGGCGGCAGCGCAAGGCAATCCCGTAGGCCCGAGGAGGGGCAGGGCGACGTTCGAGGACCTTGCCCGGATTCTGCTCGACGACTATCAGGCTAACGCACGCCGTAGCCTTGAACGCGTGGAGGACGCGTTGGGTCATCTGCGCGGATTTTTCGGCGGCAGCGTCGCGGTCAAGATCATGAACGATCGCATCCCGAGCTACATTAGCTGGCGACAGGAGCAACGTGCGGCTAGCGCGACGATCAATCGGGAACTAGCAGCCTTGAGGCGTCACTCACGCCGGGAATGCGCGAACTACTAGAGCGACAGCTCGAAAAGGTAAACGAACTTGAGCGCAAAACCAACCGGAGCATTCCGTGGCTATTCCATCATAACGGGAAGCCGATTAAGGACTTCAGGAAAGCTTGGGCGTTGGCCTGCGAGCGTGCCGGCGTAGTAGGAAAGGTGCCCCACGACTTTCGCCGCACCGCAGTTCGCAATCTCGAACGGGCGGGCGTCCCGCGCTCGGCCGCTATGGCGATGGTCGGCCACCGCACGGAATCGATTTATCGGCGCTACAAGGTCGCGGACGAGGCGACGCTTAAACAGCGCGCAGCAAAACTCGCGCTGCTCCATCAATCCGAGAAGAGCGCACCCGGCTCGGAGAGATAACAGGAGCTCACGCATTTGCCAAAGGGAAAGCTTTGTCGTCTGCCCCTTTAAGCTCCTGCCTCGACCTGCATCCTCCACGCGCCGGAGCCGGAGGAGCCCTCGCGGGCTCTAGGCGGCTCGCTTCTCGCCGTGCTGGAAATGCGGCATTACGTACTTTTGCATCAACTCCATGCTCCGGGTGACCTTGCGACTATCGAGCCCGCCGAGCCGCGTCCAGCACAGGATCTGTGTCACTCCGTAGGCCTTTTGGATCTTGGCCAGCTGTTCAATGCAGTGATCCCGGTCGCCACAGATGACCGCGCCGGCCTCCAGAAGCTTCCCCCACGTGATCGTCTCCGCCAGTTCGCGGGTTTTGGCGTAAAGCTCGTAGGTCTTCACCGGCCGCTCGCCCGAGGGCGGGGCGACATACTTCGCGATCGTGCGGTAGTACCACATTACGCGCTCGCCGAAGTCGCGCCGCGCCTGCTCGGTGGTCTCGCCGCAGTAAACCATGGTCAGGGCGGCGATTTCCTTGCTCGCTGGGTCGTGGCCTCCCTCGCGCAGCGCCGTCCGGTAGTCGTCAAGCAGCTTTTCCGCGCTCTTGCCCTGAAAGCCAAAGACCGGCGCGCATAGCAGGTTGCAACCGAGCCTTCCGACCAGCGCAAAGGTCGCATCGGTGATGCCAGCGACCCATATCGGCGGATGCGGCTTCTGGAGCGGCTTGGGACGGACCGGCTGGTCGACGATGTTGTAGTGAGCCCCCCTGAAATTGACCCGTTCTTGGGTCCACGCCTGTATGATCATTTCAAGGGCCTCGTTGAAGATGCCGCGCGATTTTTCCTGCTCAACCTGGAAACCCCGGTACTCGACTGGCTGGTAGCCGCGGCCGACGCCGAAGTCGACCCGCCCGTCGCTCATCAGGTCGAGCATCGCGAAGTCCTCGGCCACACGGATCGGATTGTGAAAGGGCAGCACCACGACGCCGGTGCCGAGGCGAATCCGTTTGGTCACGGCCGCTATCGCGGCCAGCGTGACTGCCGGCGAGGCGCAATAGCCATACTCGGTGAAATGATGCTCCGCTGGCCAGACCGAATCGAAGCCAAAATCCTCCGCGGCCCGCATGAGGTCGAGTTGCTCCTTTACGATCTGGTGTTCCGTCTTGTCGATGGGGTTTTCGAAAAGATGAAGCATGCCGAATTTCATTCTGGCGTCCTCTCTTCGGCCTGTTTGGGATAGACCCGCGGCCTGTTTATGAGACAGCATCAATCGTGCCGCTTTGGGGCAGGGGAGTCGCTGTGCGCCGGGTAACAGACAGAACGTCCCGTTATCAACGATGTATCGCCGGACGACTCCTTCTCGGGCAGCGCGTCCAACAAGCATCGCGGTTCGCATTGTGCCCGTATGGACCAAACGATCGAGAGCGATTGCGCCCGCGAGGACCAGATCGAGTTGCGAAAAGTGGCTTAAACCCGCTTGCGTTGCTTCGAGTACCGTGGCGAAGCAAGACGATATTTTGCAATCCGTGCGTAAAGCATCTTCCTCGAGATTCCCAACAATTCGGCCGCGCGGCATTTGTTACCCTTCGCGCTTTCGAGCGCGCGAGAGATCACATCACGCTCAGTCTCAGCCAGGTTGAGAGCGGTGCCGGCCTTTAAGCTGTTAGGCGGTGCCGTATGAACGCGATCGCTGATCGCTTCCGGCAAATCTTTGAGTCCGATCGACTCTGAGGAATTGAAAGTAAACGCCGCCTCGATGATATTCGCCAGTTCGCGAACGTTCCCCGGCCAGAGGTGGCGCTGCAAGGCTTCCAGCGCCTCTGGCTCAACCTCCATGATCGGAATTCTTCGCTCCAGCCGTTCGTTAAAGAGCTGGACAAAATGATCAACCAGCAGGGGAATGTCGTCGAGCCGCTCGCGCAGAGATGGCACACGCAGAACGTTGACATGGAGCCGATAATAGAGGTCCTCGCGCAGGCGTCCCTCCTGGGTGGCGACTTGCGGGTCGCGGTTGGTCGAGGCTACCAGCCTGGCATTGACCGACACTTCGCTGGTTGCGCCCACGGGCCGCACGGTGCGCTCTTGTATCGCACGCAGAAGCTTGCTCTGGGTCTCGGCGCTCATCTCGGTGATCTCATCGAGAAAAAGCGTTCCGCCCTCTGCCGCACGAAACAGTCCTGCATAGTCGCCGGTCGCGCCGCTGAACGCGCCTCGCTTGTGACCGAACAGTTCGCTCTCGATGAGATCACGCGGAACCGCGGCGCAATTGAGCGCCACGAAGGGACCGCGCGCGGCGGCCGAGCACTCGTGGAGTGCGCGCGCGACAAGTTCCTTGCCGCTGCCAGTCTCCCCAACGAGCAAGACCGTGCTGCGCACACCGGCCGCGGCTTCAATCAGCTCGTACAGACGCCGCATAGGCGAACTTGCTCCGACCAGACCATGAAAGCGCGCCCTAATCCCAGTAGGCAGTTGACCCGCTTCCTTCTCCAACTGCCGAATACGCACGGCCGAAGTCGCCTTCCGAGAGCGGAAATATGTCTCGGCCAGGATCACCGTGCGGCAATGGCTGATCTTGTCGAACAGACGGTAGACGTCGGATGGCGCGTCAGGCGGAAAGGTGGCGCTCGCGCTTTCCTCGAACAGATGCATCGAGACTACAACTTCTGAAAAAGGGACATTGTTTACAACCAGTAGCTCACCGATCCGGCTGATCTCGTCAACGAAGCGGTCCATCGCTTTCTCGCGAAAGCCCTTCACAGTCGCATCGAGGTCCGCACCGTATATTCGAAAGAAGTCGGCGCGGGACAGTGCCCGCCTATCGCCGAAATAAAGGAGGTAGAGATCGTGCCAGCGTTCAAGTACCTGCTGGCGGCTATGCGCGATGGCGTTGAGGAGCGGGATCAACTCGTTGAGATCGCTATCCCAAAGAAGATCAAAGTACGGAGGCCCGGCCTCGTGGCGCGTCTCGCGCGGAGAATCGGCTTTCTTCGTCATCATCCCACAGCACTATTAAACGCTCACGCCCCGGACAAAATATAGTCACAAAAGGCTTTGCGTTTTTACCAGGAGTGCGGCTGTGCTGTGGTGAAGGCAGCATATACTGCCTGTTCCGCTGCCAGGTAACTCTCGACGCGGCCCAGCGAATGCTGTTCGCCGCTGACGCGCGCGAGCTTCTGCTTGAGCCAGGCCAAATGCGATTTTTCGTCCTCGCCGATCGTTCGGCGCAATTCGGCGAGCGTCAGATCTTCGGGGGAGGACTCCATCGTGTAGCGGTTGTAAGCTCGCTCTTTCGCCGCCACCACCACGGCCAGCAACTCGGCCGCGTCCTTCGGAATTCTCACCATCTGGGCCCTGCGCGTCCGATGGGCCCGGCTATCAGGCATCGGCGTGCCGCCAAGATCGACGATCTTTTTACTTAACAGCCATACATGCCGCGCCTCGTCGGCGGCCAGTCGGGTGAGATTGGCCAGTGAATCCTCGTCCTCGAGTTGCCTCAGCATCGCGAAGACAAGCCGAAGACCTTGGATTTCGATCTCCCAATAAAAGTTCAGGAGCGAGCGACGACGTTCAGCAAACGCCGACATACTTTCTTCGGAAACTGGAGCACTCATCGTTCGACCGATGATGTCGTCGTCGCCGCCGTGGACTGGCCGCGGCGGATTTTGGGATTGTTGTAAGCTCGTGAAATCCATATAGCGAAGCCAGCTATCAACATGAGCGGCATAAGCGTCAGCGCGGCCGTGCTGACGTAAAAGGCATGCAGCGTGCGTGGATTGCTGGCTGCGTAGCAGAAGGGACACGCGAGAACAGTCGTCGGTATCAGCGATACGCCAATCTCCGCCGCCAGCAACCGGGCCATCCTAACCGAGATAGACAGTGACATAGATCACCCCCCAGAGCAGCACGACGAAACACCAGTACAATGAGCAGGCGACCACGCCGCTGTAATCACCGGGCAAGTAACGGCCCTGTCGCGCGAGCCGGAGCACGACACACAGAGCCACCACCGCGCCTATCACGTGGACCGCATGTATGCCGACCAACGTGTAGAAGAGGCCGCCATAGACGCTCGAGCTCACGGTAAGGCCGAAATGAATCAGCCGAACCCATTCGGAACCCTGAACCAAAAGAAATACTGCGCCGAGCAGCAGCGTCCACGAAAGCCGATTGATTAATGCGTCGCGTTGACCGTTTCTTGCTGCTCCTACCGCGCGGATGACGGTCCAGCAGCTAGCAAACAGGATAAGGCTGTTGAGCGTCGTAACCTGGAGCGGGAGGCGCGGCTGACCGACGGGCGGCCATTGGGAATTCTCGGCGCGCAAAATCATGAAGGAGCTCAGCAGCCCGCCGAAGAGCATGACTTCAGAAGCGATGAAGATGGCGACCGCAAGCACGTTGCTCGCAATCGGGCTCGCCCCGCCGATCTCTTCCTCGCTTTCGACGGGCTGCAAAACTTGCGCAGTCGCGAGTGCGTCGACAGAAGTCTGGGATCGCAGCGCCAGTCTCATTGTCTGAGAGCGATATCCGGTAGCAATGCGACCGCCATGGCTATGATCAGGAACACCGGAACGAGTGCGATCACGTACAGTAGCCAGTGTGCCGCTTCGAGATGCATGTACTTACGCACCACCAATGCGGCCTTTATGATCGCCGCCGCGAATACGAGTCCGATCGCCGCGATCTTCGGGATAGGCATGACGAACACCGTCAACCCCGCGATTAGCAGCCCCACCAACCACGCCCAGATTCGAAGGTCCAGCGCCGTTCCTCCGGCGTGTACCGATTGCTCTCGTATCGAACTAACCATGCGCCGCCTCCTCAGCTCAGGTAAACGAGAGGGAAAAGAAAGATCCACACAACGTCGACGAAGTGCCAGTAGAGACCAGCGTATTCAATCCGGCGTTGCACCAAAGACCACATTTGTGTCCGTCCCGCGGCGATCCAGAGTGTGGTGTTCAGGATGATCCCCGCTAGCACGTGTAATGAGTGCAGGCCGGTCAATGTGTAGTAGAACGCCCAGAACGGCCCAGCTCCCGGCGTCAGACCCTTGGAGACTTCGAGAGAATATTCGTAGGCTTTGACGCCCAGGAACGTCATCCCAAGCACAATCGTGAGAGCGAGGCAGGTTCTCACCCGGCGGGTCATTCCCTCTTTGGCGCCGGTGCATGCCAGGGCCATCGTGAGACTGCTGGTAAGGAGAACAAGCGTGTTGAAGGCGCCGATGCGCCAGTGGACGTGCGCCGCCTCGGCGTTCCAACCTCCATGCGCTATGCGAAGAAGAATGAAACACGATATCAGGCCCCCAAAAATCATTATCTCGGAGGCAAGAAACAACCAGAGCGCGAGCCGGGCGGCCGGAATGCTTCGAATCGAGTCGCCGCCGCCAAGCCTCGTAGCAACCTGGAGGTTAGTCGTCGCTTCCATCTTATAGCTTCAACCCTTCGTTGATGCGCGCTGAGCACGTCAACACGATCGTCGCTCCCGATTACCGGCCGGCCGCGGGAAGAGTCATATCGACCTGTTCGGCCTGCGGCTTCCAGTCAAGCTTGGCGCCGGGCGCACTATACTCGTAAGGCCAGCGACTCACGCGCGGTGTCCTCCCGAAATTTTCGTGAGGCGGCGGAGAAGCCACGCTCCACTCGAGCGTGTTGGCGAGCCACGGATTCTCCTCGGCCTGCTTGCCACGTGCGAGACTCCAGAAGAAATTTACAACGAATGGAATCTGCCCCAGCAGTAAGACGACCGCTAAGATGGTCGAGTGCACCTGGAGCGGCTGAATTGAATGGAACAGCGGGTATTCATTGGGAGCGAATACGCGGCGCGGTGTTCCGGCGATTCCGGAGAGAAACAGCGGAAGGAACACACCCTGAAACGTGAGCATTGTCACCCAGAAGTGTACCTTGCCCAATGTCTCGTTCATCATGCGCCCGAATATCTTTGGGTACCAATAGTAGAGTCCTGCAAACCCGGCGAAGAACGTGACCGGGAAGAGGGTGTAATGGAAGTGCGCCACGACAAAGTAGGTTCCGTGCAGGTATATGTCGGTCGCGGCCGAACCGAGGAAAATGCCGGTCACGCCGCCGAGCAGAAAGCTCGTAAGGCCACCTAGTGCGAACAGCATCGGTGTGTCGAACCTGATGGCGCCGCCCCACAGCGTTGCGATCATCGCGAATACAATCACCGCGAACGGCACCGAGATCAGAATCGTCGTAACGGTGAACGGAGTCGCCAGTCTCGGGTCCATTCCGCTGATGAACATGTGATGCGCCCAGACGATTAGACTGAGACCTGTCGTCGTCAGCGCGCAGTACACCAGTGCGCGATAAGCGAAGACTGGCTTGCGTGCGAAGACCGGCAAAATTTCAAGCATGATTCCGAAGCCGGGCAACGCTACCACGTAGACCTCGGGATGCCCGAAGAACCAGAACAGATGCTCCCACAGCAACGGATCTCCGCCCTTGGCCGGCAGAAAGAACCCCGCGCCAACCAAACGATCGAGCAACAGCATCACCGCACCACCGATCAGCGGCCCCACAGAGAGCAAAAACAGCACGCTTGCCGTGATCTCGTACCAGACCAGCAACGGCAGCCGCCACAGTCCCATCCCAGGCGCGCGCATGTTCAGCGCGGTGGTGACGAAATTCACTCCGCCCATTAGAAACGAGGAGAATTCAAGCGCGAGCGCCAGAATCCACATGTCCTGACCTAGCACCGCGGGAGTTAGGCTAGGATTAGCTGAAAGCGGCGCGTACGCGGTCCATCCCGCGGCCGCCGCGCCGCCGGGCACGAAGAAGCTGGCAAAAAGTATCAGGGCGCCAACGAAAAGCGTCCACACCGACACCATGTTGAGCCGGGGGAAAGCCATGTCGCCCGCCCCTACCATCAGCGGAATACAGAAGTTGCCAAACACGCCCAGTAACAGTGGCATTGCCACGAAGAAAACCATGATGGTGCCATGCATGGTTACCAGCGTGTTGTAAGCGTCAGGAGTAATGACGCCCATTCCCGGAATATGAGCAGAGGGCCACGCGAGCTGCCAGCGTATCGCGTAGGCAGTAAAACCCCCGACCATCGCCATGAAGAGGCTTATGCCAAGATACTGTTTCGCGATCGTCTTATGATCGCTAGAGAATACATATTTCCGAACAAAGCTCAGCTCTTCGAGATGTTCAAAGTCGGCGCTCTTTCGATGTACCGTGGCCTGGCTCATTGCTTCACTCCAGTGTTATCAGCGGAAGCCGGCTTTGCGGCGATGGATGGCCAGTGCTCATGCTGCCATCGGGTATACTCAGTCTCGTTCAGCACTACCAGGGAACCCTGCATCCTGTAATGGTCGAACCCGCACAACTCAGTGCACTCGATCTCGTAGCTGCCGGGTTTGGTCGCTTTGAACCAGGCGGAGATCGTGCGGCCGGGAACTACATCCTGTCGCAGGCGCAAATTCGGCACCGCAAAACTGTGAATCACGTCCATCGAGCGCATATTCAGGCGTACTATCTGGTTAACCGGAACATAGAGCTTGGCCATCGACCAATAGTCATCGGGTGTCCCGTATTTTCCATCCGGGCCGGGGTAGTCGAAAATCCACGCAAACCGCTCGGCAGTTACGCTGACGTTCAAGGCAGGCGGAGGCGATTCGAGCTTGATTTCTTCCCATGCGTGTCCAGCCGCTACGTCGATACCAAAATCGAACATCACTACGACCAGAGCTGGAACCAGAATCCAGGCGAGCTGCTTGAAATTGTCGCCGCGAAGGTGGGCGGCAGCTCGGCCTGGTCGCTGACGAAACCGGAAGGCGAAATAGAGTATTGCGCCCTCGGCCACGATGAACCACGCGCCGACCACGTAAAGAATCAAGCGAAAGACGTAGTCAACGCTCGGACCGAAGGTCGAAACGTCAAGCGGGAGCCAGTGCATCAGCATTTGCAATCGCTACGGCCGGTCGAATAGCGCAGACAGGCGCATACGGCCGCGACTCGCAGGCCGGCGCTGGTGCCGAGATCAGGACCAGCGCCGGCCTGGGGTTGATCTCCCTTTACGCGCTGAGCGCCGCCAACGCTTCGGGCCGCGCCACCATCTCCGGTCTGCCGCTCGCCGGAAGTGAGCGCGATCCCGGCTTGCGCTGGAACGGATCCAGCAGCTCGAGTTCTTTTCCAATCTCGCGTAAAGCCGGGACCACTTCTTCTGCCAGCAATTTCAGGCACGAGATTCGGTCGGCTTTCGGAATGGGGCCGTCGAGCCAAAACGAGAAGATGCCGGGGCGCAATACTTCCAGGACCTTGCGCAGCTTAGGGATCACGTTCTTCGGCGTGCCGGCAATCATCTGGTAGTTCTTTTGCCACTGATCGTAGTCGGCATAGAGCGCTTTTTTGGCCGCCTGTATGTCGACCGTCTCGCCCGAAGCGTTCTGGTCCGCCGGCATGATCGTTTTACCGGGCTGATTCGGATTCGCGAACTGACGAGCCAGCCGTCGGGTCGCTTCCTTTGAGTTGTATCCTGACGGGAACATCCATTCGGGCCGGGCAAAATTGGAAAAGCCGCCGCCGAACAGAAAACGTTTGCCCATTTCCTCGGCCTTGGCTTGGTTGCTCGCGACGAAGATCGGCTGCAGGTAGCCAAAGTTCTCGGGCCCGGCTTGGTAGCCCTCCTGCGCGGCCGCCGCTGTATACATGTTCCATAACTCAGTCGTGGGTTGCAGGTAGGTCGCTAGCGCGACGTACGGATAGCGATGGCGCGCCGACCAGACAACGGTTTCCGGGCTCACTAGGCCGGGAATCCAAATCGGTGGGTGCGGCTTCTGCAGCGGAAGCACCCATGGATTGACGAAACGAAAGTGAAAGTGTTTGCCTTCCCAGCGAAATGGTCCGGGCGTGGTCCATGACTTCAGGATAAGGTCGTGCGCTTCGTCGAAATATTCGCGGTTGTAGGCCGGGTTTGAATTGTTCGCCAGCTGCTCGCTGCCAGCCCCGCGGACCCATCCTGGAACTAGGCGACCTCCGGATATCAGGTCTATCATTGCAAGCTCTTCACCGAGCCGAAGCGGATTGGAAACCGTCGGCGTCGGATTGCCGAGCAGCACGATCTTCACTTTTTTGGTAGTCCTGGCCAGGATCGCAGCCTCAACGTCCATGACTGCGCCGAGGCAAAAGGGTGTGCCATGATGCTCGTTGAGCATTACCCCATCGAATCCCAGCTCCTCCGAATAGATCTTTTCGTCGAGGTACTGATTGAGTAGTTTGGCGCCCTTGGGCGGATCGAAATATTTATTCGATATGCCGAAGAAACTGCGGTTTCTCAGAACCTCATCTTCGGACAAGTGAATGCTGTACGAGCGCTCGGTAAACCACATTATGTGCATGGCGATACCTCACCCATTCCCTTACAGAAACGCTTCAATCTGGTTGATGAACTCGGCCGACTTTTCGATCTCCGGCCGATGGCCGCTTCGATCGAAGATCACCAGCCTGGAATCCCGAAGGGCCCGATGGTAAACGTCTGCCGCTGACACCGGCACCACAGCGTCCTGCCGGCCCCACATCAGGAGCGCAGGCACTTCCGAGACTCCCTCCAGCAGGTGAGGCAAACTGGGATTGAACATGTAGGGCTGCCAGCCAATTCGCGCCGCCTCCGCCCGTGCGTCCTCAAACGCTTCGAACTGCTCCGGCGATTCGGCTCCGCCGTACAGGTGCGAAAATTCAGGCGTGTGTGCGGGGTCCAACACCGTTTTCTGTAGGTAGGCGCGCGCGGTCACGGTGAACATATCCATGATCTCACCCTTGGGTGGACGGATACCCATTGGCGCGACCAGCGCCATTCTGCAGAAGAGATGTGGATCGTTAACGGCCATTTCGGCCGCCAGCCACCCGCCAAAGGAAAATCCAATCACGTCGATCGGAGCCAAGCGCTGCTCTCGCAGAAATCGCGCGTAGAAACACGCCAGGTCGCGTACGTTCGTCATCCACTCGATCCGCGGCGTCTGGCCGAAACCGGGATGAAGTGGAACTAGCAACGTTCGCCGGCGGCTCAGTGTCTCATGCCATCCGAGCCAGCCGGGATGACCCAATTCTTCGTGGAGCACCAGTAGCGGCTTTCCACTCCCGCCCTTAACCGCAAGCAGCTGCTCGCCCCCCGCACTGAACTCGTCTATTCTCTGCGTCCCCATGCAGCAGTTTTCGTCTCCTCGCTGATTGCCGCGCGCCTGCGGCTTGGTCGCTGTTGCTCTCAGAACATGTCGAAGCTCCCGGTAGAGCGAACATCGTGCCGAAGCGAAAAGACCGGGCGAAAAGCTTCGACAGAGGCCAAAAGTTCGCGTCTAACCAAATGTTTTCCTCGGCCCTGGTTGGAACGATCAGATGCCTCCTGCCGTCATGATGTCTCCGTTTGCTCCCCGATGGCGCACTCGCCTCACCTGAATGTGATCCCTGTGGATACAGATCCGCGCACGGAAGAAGAGAGGAGGATCAAAGTTCGTTGGCCTGGCGGAGCAAAATGAAGGCATACATTCAGTACAGCTGGCTTCCTTCTTGCTCAATTGCGAAGGGCCAACGGCGTGGAGGCAGGGAGACGTGAGCGAATATCAGGGTTACACCATCAGATTAAATCTCGAGACTGGCAGGTGGGAAATTTTCTGGAAGGAAACAAGGCAGCCGGTTGATTTTGCGCGAGAAGCAGATGCCGAGCAGTGGATAGACGATCTGATGCCGTTAAACAGATGAACCAAGCGTTCGGTTTCGTGGCTGCAATCAAAAAGAAGGAGTCACATATGACATCACGCTGGAATCACCTCACCTCACCTCACCTTGATTTCCGTTCTTTCGATTTTCGCGGCGACATTCACCGTCAGCTTGCGGCTGTTTGGAACGCTGTCAGTTAGCGCCGATACGCCAGTCGTCGTCACCATGACGGATACGCCGCCCAAATTCGATCCACCAAAGTTGACCATCAAGGTCGGTACGGCTGTGGAATGGAAAAAATACCGGAGCCACGTTGCACGCCGTGACCACTGATCCGGAAAAGGCTCAGAACAAGTCCGACGTTTTGCTCCCTGAGGGAGCAAAACCGTTCGACTCCGGATTCATGCCTCCCGGAGGCACGTTCACCCCGACATTTACCGTGCCGGGCAAGTACGTCTACGTCTGCATGCCGCATGAGAAGGACAACATGATCGGCGAGATCGACGTGACAAAGTAGCCGGACCTATGAGCCGTCGGAAGCTAGAGCGCTCGGAATCGGGCAGCGGGATATTGCCGATCAAGCATTCGAGGAGATTCGCCCAAGGTTGCCGCGGTGCAGACGCTGACATCGCGTTGCAGGCGAGACGCCGTGGTGCACCACGGAAGTCGAGCAGCTGTTAAACTAGGCGAAGTACAAGTTCACTGGCTCAGTGAAGCCGCGCAGCGCGGCGGTTCGAGACTTCACGACAGCCATTACCAGGCCGCCGTTCCTCCTGGCGTAATCGATTAGTCGGGTCGAAAGACCACGCGCACCGATGAGCCAACTTTCATCGAAGCGTGTCCAGCCGAACACCGATCCGGCGAAATTGGCGCCGCGCAAGTCACAGGCGATAAACCTGGCTCCACGCAGATCGGCGCCCGAAAAATCGCTCTCCGCTGAGCGAGGTGTTCAGGAACTGGGTTTCCCTGAGATCTGCATTCGAGAAATCGATCCTGTTCAGTTCACAGTCTCGGAACGTCTGCGCCCCCAAAGGACGCTTCTCGTGTGGCAGTGAAGACGGCATGCAGTTGGCCGGAGCAGCGAGTTTCGCCGCACTGGTCGCGTCGGTCGCTATCGTCGACTTGGTATTTTCTTCGCCAATACGGCAATTGATTGCACTTTGGAGTATTTTTCCGTAATCTAGCGATCATGTCAGACATTCTACGGAAGACTACGACGAAATCAGTCGAAACGGCGGATCGCCTGATGACTGCCCGTCAAGTCGCCGCGTATCTGAACGTGAACGAGCGCACGGTCATCAAGCTCGTATCCGAGGGTGCGCTGCCTGGCGTGAAAATCGGAAATCAATGGCGCTTTCGCAAAGCCATGCTGGACGCATGGCTGGATGATCAGATGCTGGGCGTGGTGCCGAAGCACCTCGAACTCGAGAGTCGAAATCGCGCACCGCGCCGGATGCTTGATTTTGCGAGTTGCTTTCAACCCAGCCACATCGTCCCGGAACTGGAAGCATCTACCAAGATTGGAGTCATCGAGGAACTCGCAGATCTCTCCAATCGGCTGGGCCTGGTGCGCGACAAGAACTGGTTCGTCGGTGCGCTCATCGAGCGTGAGAACATCATGCCGAGTGCAGTCGGCAACGGTGTCGCCTTTCTGCACACGATGTATCGCCATCCCGAGCAGGTGGTTCGACCCTTCATGGTTCTTGGTCGCTCGCACGAGGGGGTTGATTTCGACTCGCTGGACGGCAATTCGACGCATCTGTTCTTTGTCCTCGGACTTAAATTCCACGAGCTTCACCTTCCGTGGCTGGCCAAGCTTGCGCAGTTGTTCGGGCGCCCCGAGGCGACTGCGCAATTGATTGCGGCGCCGAATGCCGAGGCAATCTTCGATTCCCTCTCCCGCGCGGAGCGGACGCTGTTCCCCTCTCAGAGCAGCAATTGAGCTGGAACTCATGGCAATGAGTGTTTTCCTTCCGGCGGCCACGGCTTCAAATTCTGTTACGGCCTGGGTTGAAGAAGTGGCCCGTCTCACAAGGCCGACTCGGGTGTTCTGGTGCGATGGTTCGGAGGATGAGAGAGCGCGCCTGACAGAGCGGGCGGTCCGCGAGCGCATTCTAATCCCGTTGAATGACCGCCAGCGTCCGGGGTGTTACCTGCACCGTTCCCATCCAAGCGACGTCGCGCGGACTGAGGACGCCACTTTCATCTGCACGCCCACTCGCGAGCAGGCGGGTCCGACCAACAACTGGATGGCGCCCGAGGAGACTTATCAGAGACTCAGACACTGGCTGCAAGGCTCGATGCGCGGGCGGACGATGTACGTGGTGCCGTACCTGATGGGGCCGCCGGGGTCGGAATTCGCGCGCGTGGGTGTCGAGCTCACCGACAGCATTTACGTCGCGCTCAACATGCGCATCATGACGCGGATGGGGCGCCCCGCACTCGACGCGCAGGGTGACGCGGCGGGGTTCAATCGGGGACTTCATTGCACGCTCGACCTGAGCCCGCAGCGTCGGCTCATCTGCCACTTTCCGCAGGACAACGCGGTCTGGTCGGTGGGGAGCGGTTACGGCGGCAACGCCCTCCTGAGCAAGAAGTGCTTCGCCCTGCGCATCGCCAGTTGGTTTGGGCGAAGGGAAGGCTGGCTTGCCGAGCACATGCTCATTCTAGGGTTGCAGAGCCCGCAAGGCGCGACGACGTACGTGGCCGCGGCCTTCCCGAGCGCCTGCGGCAAGACCAACCTGGCGATGCTCACGCCGCCACGCTCGCTCGACGGCTGGCGCGTATTCACGGTCGGCGACGACATCGCATGGCTGCGCGTTGGGTCGGACGGGCGGTTATGGGCGGTCAACCCGGAGGCAGGATACTTCGGCGTCGCGCCGGGCACCAATGCGCGCTCCAATCCCAACGCGATGCGCATGGTCGAGCACGATACGATCTTCACCAACGTGGCGCTGACCCCGGACGGCGACGTGTGGTGGGAGGGGATCGGACTTGATCCTCAACGCGGAACGCTGGACTGGCAGGGGACACCCTGGGTTCCGCATTCGGGGCACCCGGCCGCGCATCCGAACAGCCGCTTCACCACTCCGATGACGAACAACCCCGTGCTGTCGCCGCACGCCGGCGATCCGCAGGGCGTGCCAATTTCGGCGATCATCTTTGGCGGCCGTCGCGCGACCACCGTTCCGCTCGTGATGGAAGCATTCGATTGGAAACACGGAGTCTATCTGGGCGCGACCATGGGTTCCGAAACCACCGCGGCGGCGACCGGACAAGTGGGGCTGGTGCGCAGAGATCCGATGGCGATGCTGCCGTTTTGTGGCTACCACATCGCAGATTACTTCGCGCACTGGCTCGCCATGGGCCCCCGGCTCAAGCGCTCGCCCAAAATCTTCATGGTCAATTGGTTCAAGAAGGACGCCGCCGGATCGTTTCTGTGGCCCGGATACGGAGAAAATCTTCGCGTCCTGAAATGGATCGTGGACCGTGTTGACGGGCGGGCCGGGGCGGAGGACAAGCCCGTTGGGCTGGTACCACGCACCTCAGACATCAACCTTGAAGGACTTGAAATGGCCAGCGAGCGTTTGCGCGCCGCAATGGCCATCGAGCGCGACGACTGGAGCGCCGAGCTTCGATCCCAGGATGAATTTTTCTACCGGCTAGACTGCGAGCTCCCTCGCGAAATCGAAGTCCAGCACGAAACTCTCGCCGCAGCATTCGAATTGTGAGCGAAGGAGGCTTGCCGACCGACGAGCGCGTGGGGGGATCGGTCAAAGGAAGAAATGGAGCCATCAGAGGTAGTTGAGCTTTCGGCTGGCGCGCCGGTATGGGTGTGGATCGTGCGTTTGGGCAAGGGGAGATGGTGGCCCGGCACGGTCCAGGCGTCCAGGGTGATTGAGGGTTTTCCACACGTCACCGTCCGTTTCGAAGGCCGGGCGCCTGAGCGCCGTAACTCCCACCCGGCTGCGGTCTTTGTGGGAATCAGTACTACGCGAATGCGTTTCCTGGAGCACCGTGACCTGGGAGCCAAAGGCGACGATAGACCGCACCATGTGCCTGTTTCGTTGCTTCGAGTGCCTGAGACCCGAATCCAGAAGCTGATAACCCCTGAACCTGAGAACTCTATTGCGAACGGTGAGGCACGGTCGGCCAAGTAAGCCTCGCTGCCGCAGCTCACTCGAGTACTTAAGACCCTGCGGCAAGTCGATACGACTGCAAGGCGAGCGGTGTATTGGTGTCGGTCAGGTTCTAGGCGTTCCGCTTGACGTTGGCACATACCGGACTCGAACTTCTGTCATTGGGCGAAATTTTCGGCGAGTATCGAGCCAAATTTTCTGTGACGTTCACTGCCGACGCCTGGTCACGAATTTGGGCTACCGTCGACTGGGCGATATACACGCTATACAGAACGAGATTCCTGGCTAGGCGTTAAGCTGAGTTCTCGCGCACGAACGAATTTTCACGCGAATCGAATTTTTGCGGTCGTTTTGAGGATGAACGCAATTTCGGCTTTCTTCGTCTCGCGCTTCTCCTCTCGCGAACCCCTGATCGTCAGGACATCGCCTACGACCTTGATATCGACATTCTTTGCGTCGACACCAGGAAGATCGGTACGAACGATGAACTTCCCGTCTTCCCGCTCGACTCGATTGCAGGCCGCGTTGCTCTCGATTCCCGGGAGCCGGAGATCTCGCGGTCGAACGGAAACCGGCCGAACCAATTGCGGTCAAGCTCGAATAGTCCGAGCAAGTCCTCAACCTCGCTGTGGAATCTATATAGCTCCCTTGGCTTGTTCCATTATTCGAGAAATCCCATTGTCTTTATCCTCCTGTTTGTTTGTCTAATCTGCCTACGCCCGTGGAGCGCACTGCGCTCACTTGCAACTTGTCGAAACCAACTTCAAGCACGCTCGTGCGCTGAAAGTAGAATCTCGAAGCCGTCGGAGTACGTTCCGGTTTGAACGGAGACAAGGCGGCCTCCGCGGGCCTTCGTTTCTATCGCTTTGCGTTGGTCTAGTAGAGAGTGGTCAAAGGCGAGAGAAAGGACCACCGTCAGGCTGGATCAAAATCAGACTTGATTCGTACTTCAATCTGACTCTCGAAATAAATATTAAGAATATTCAAAAGTCAAATCAATTGTGTTAGTCGATACCGAGAGGCTTTAAGAGACACGCATCCCCAGACAGACTGGATTAGTAGTTCCTGACGCAAGAGCGACATCTTGTGACCAAGGCAATCGTCTAATCCCATCGTTTAAAAATTGGTACCAAAAAAGAGCCCGCCAGCGTTAGAGCCTGACGGGCCAGAGTTGTGAGACGTAGATGACAGTTAATCTTGCATCGGAAGTGCACGCGGAATGATCGTTAGTGAATCGTAACATGTCGCGCAAAAGTAAGGGGTCTCGAACCGGATCTCATCACCATTCAACCCAAGAATCACCTGCCGCATGCGGTTTAGTGTGAACACTTGCCCACAACCCTCGCATGGTATAGGCCGTTCCATTGTGCAGATTGGTCGCTCTGCTGAGTAGGTTGGTTGCTCTGCCACGATACATACCCCTGTTGTCATGCTAGGCTGAAGTGCTAGCAGTGTTGTTGGAGAAGGCTGTTGGTTGTGTCGCTATGCTGTGAAAAGCATAGTGTGCATGGAGGTATCAAGATACTCCGCTGAAGGGCGATGTCAACTCCCGAACGTGAAGTTGTGTAATTGAAAACTCGCCAGCGTTAGAGAGCGCCGTTGCCGAGGCACTGGCGTTCGAGATCAGGACGGCCGTCAGTGGATCGCGAAATTAGCAAGCTGATTCGTGAGATGAAGCAGCGCCAATCCGCTCTGGGCCGCGCCCCGGATCCACGGCGAGCTGCGCTTGATAGTGGCTGGGAATGCGCGCCGGGCCTGCATTGAAGTAAAGGCGGTCATCGAATGTGCACCGCTGCTCAGTGACATCGTTCAGCTTGACGCGCGTACCGCGCCGGATCGTCCAGTTCCGTCCGCCGACTCGATCGCGAGCCTGTGGCTCCTCAAAACCTAATCCGTGTGGATTGATTGGTGCTTTGGATGTCTGCGGTTCTGTGAAGGCGCGGCGACCTTCGCTGCTAGACGGGGTCTTGGCCCCAAGGCTGCATCGGCCTGCCACGCCACGTCTGTCGATGGTCCTACTACATCCGTTACATACAAGGGGGATTTGAACTTTTACTACCCTCCAGCAACCGCTAGGGTTGCCAACGGGTAGTCGAGCTCAAAGAGCTGCGCGAGCGTAACCGAGTTTGCGAGCCGCGGGCGACGCGGTAAACTGCGATCCGCCGAAGGATTGGCCTGCGTTATGTCAAAAGGGAACAATCACAATCATTAGTTGTCTCCTCTGGAGTCACAAGCCTCGAATCGAGTCCCTGGCAAAAACCAGACGTGAAACTGTGCGTTGATCCCTGAAAGTCACGACTTTGAGGTTCATTTGAACGATCTATGTCTGCTGCATCGGTTCCCCCTTGCTTGGCAAGGCTCGGCATCGTTTATGCGTGACAAGGAAGCAGATCATTGAGGTTGAAGCCCCCACGGCTGAATCCGAATCCTCCACCAGCACCTCCTGTGCAATTCGTTGCCGTATCGGTGTTCGGGTTCGCCCGCATGAGGCAATCCAATGCGGACAGACGTCGCGAACAGCTGGATGGGAAGCACGATTCCCACGCTCGACCTGACCCATGGGGCATCCATCGATCCGCCATCTCTGACCCCTTATCGCGTCATCTATCGAAGCGGAAAGGCGAGTGTACGCCATTACAGGGCAGTCGAACCGCGGTGTCGGATCCCGATCGTTCTCGTGTACGCGCTCATCAAGCGGCCGTTTGTGCTCGACCTGGAGCCCGGACGAAGCGTGGTAGAAGGCCTTACCCGGCAAGGCTTCGAGGTGTTTCTGATAGACTGGCTTCCGCCCAACGCGGCCGATAGCTGGCGCGGTTTTGATGCTTATGTCAATCAGGATCTCGCCAACGCGGTGCACGCTGTACGTGTCCATCAGGGCGTCGAGCAGGTCACCGTCCTCGGCTACTGTCTGGGCGCCTTGCTCAGCGTAATCTACGCCGCGCTTCATCCCCGGCACGTCAGGAACCTCGTGACTCTGACCCTGCCGCTCGATACAAGCGTGCGTGAACCTCCCGCCTATCAACTGACTGACTGGCTGGACGAGAGCGCGGTAAGTTTCGTCACGGCCGCGTACGGCAACTGCCCGGCCTGGCTGCTACAAAACGTCTTCGCCGGGCTGTCAGCAACCTACCGTTTCGGCCAGTACTTCGGCCTTTGCCAGGAGAGCGAGCGGGACCTCTATGCGAAGGTGTCGCCTGCCTTCAGAAACTGGCTTGCCAGTGACGTGCCCCTTGCCGGGCGACTGTTCCGCGAGCTGGTTGTTGACGTGTTCAAGAAGAATCTGCTGGTTCGCGGCCAGATGACCGTAGGCGGCAAAGTCGTAAACCTTGGGCACATCGATGCTTCGTTGCTAAACGTGGTCGCGGCGGCAGACGTGATCGTGCACCCCAAGTCTAGCCTTCCGCTGATCGATCTTGTTGGCAGCGTGGACAAGACCAATCTGGTTTTTCCTACCGGACACATCGGAATAGCCGCGAGCGCCGAGGCACATTCCAAGCTCTGGCCTCAAATCAACAGCTGGTTAGCACAACGCGATGAATAGAGACCAGTTGAGAAATCTGGTGCTGTAGGTGCACTTGGCGATCACCACGGACGCGTGCGCTTACATCCGGCTGCGAGTGAGCGGAAGCGAAGCAAATGGAGGTGGTTTTGAGCGACGCGCCGGCGCGGTTACCTCATAGGGATACAGTGCGGCGGTGCCCAAGCAGTAAGCCGAATCGAAGGTGTGATGCCGCTCACCGGAGATGCTGCCGCGTTACCCGTCAGGTTCTCTGAGGCGCTATATTCTGACCCGCAAAATTGTCGCACGTCTTCCCGCACGTCGTCGCCGCGACGCAGGCCGAAACGAGCCATGCGCTGGGCGGAAGGATTTCAGGATCTCTCCACTGGTTTGAGGAAAGCTTAGTGATCTCGTTCAACAACATCCTATGCGCAGTCGACTTCGACCGAAACTCGCTTCTGGCGCTCCGCGTCGCCTCGGAGCTGACGCGCTCGAGCAAAGGGTTCCTCCATATATTTCATGTCGTGGGGATACCGTCCGATGCATCATCTTTCGAAAAGCTCGAAGCCATTGCCAAACGCAAGCTTGAGCGATTGGCTAGGAAGAGACTCGGCGAAGCGGTGCGGTATAGAGTTCATGTTACGAATGGCAATCCGGACGTGGAGATCCTCCTGATGGCGACGCGTTTGCGTGCCAATATGATTGTAATGGCGACTCACGGCTGGAAAGGACTTCGTCGTCTCCTCCTCGGAAGCGTCGCCGAAGGCGTTATGCGGGAGGCACCATGCCCTGTTCTTACCGTAAGACCCAGGGCGCGGCCAGCTCGAGCTCGACTCGGCAAGAAGGCGCGTGGTTGAACCGGATGGAACGGCGACCAATGCATGTTCGATAGGTTGAACAGGTTTCGACGAGACATCGACGGAGCAGCCGGCGACCATAGGGCGCCCCGGGCGGACGTGATCGAGGACAAGGATACCTATCTTTTCTACGTCGATATGCCCGGGCTCAAAGATGGCTCGATCGATATGCAGGTGGAGGACGATCGGTTGATGGTTGCGGCCAAGTGCAAGCGGCCCCGATTGGCCGCTGGCGCGCGTAATCAATCTCTCGCGGCGCCTTACTTTTGCGCGTGGCGAGCGCCGGTCTGGATCGATTGCAGATAGGCGACCAGCTTGGCGATCCGCGCCCGGACCGCGCTCTCGTTATGCGTCTCGGCGTAGAAACGTGCGCCCCATACCGGCATGTCGCGCGGGCCGTGAGGCTTAACCTCGGCGCGGCCGTCGATGAAGCGGGCGACCTGGTCCTCGGGCAGCGGACTCCCGAAACGCTCCGAAAGCCTGCGCAGATTGGCCGGCGGCGTGGTCAACGCGGGCGCCACGGGACCGTCACCCTCACCGGTGAGTCCATGGCACGAACCGCAATACTCAAGATACATTTGCCGCCCTTGCGCAACGTCGTCGGCCCCCGCGCTTGCGGCGGTGCCGAACATCAACAGGAGTCCAGCCAGTGCAACGGTCCATTTGCGCATCGAGGCCATCAGTCGTGTCCCGCGCTCACGATACTATTTGCCGGCGCGGCCGTATACCGGATGACCGCCAGGCCCACTCATCTCATAGCGGGCGCGAACTGATACTGCATTTGGAAGGCGATGAAGAGAACGTAGGCCACGATGAGGAGTCCCAATAGCCATCTGGCGATGGGCGCCGCCTTGCTCACGAATATCGAACCGGCATGATGCTTTCTAGCGTCCCAATTCTGAAAAGCGGAAAGCCCGAGCAGAAAAATTATCAGCAACGCGATCGCGGATAGCAGTCCGGCATTGAGGTGCGCCACCGACATGATTACCTGTCCCTACTTAAAACTCGGAAAGTATCGAAAAGTCTAGCGATTTATCTTGCCCGACCATAGTGTCACGGGCATGGTCGCATTCATCTCAGAGCTTCTTTCGTGGCTCGCTGGTCGGTTTCGCAGCCGCGCGGAATTGGAACTCGAGGTCATTTTTGCGCTCCGCGACCAACTGGCAGTCCTACGTCGCCAGCGTCCCGGCCGCACCCGGCTCTCCGCGCTCGATAGATTACTTTGGACCTGGCTTTACCGGGTTTGGCCACCGTGCCTGAACATCTTGGTCTTGGTGAAGCCGGCCACCGTGGTCCAGTGGCACCGTCAAGGCTTCCGGCTCTATTGGCGTTGGCGCTCAAGATCTGGACGGCCGTTAGTAGATCGCGAAGTTCGTGATCTGATCCGGCAGATGAACAGAGCCAACGCACTGTCGGGTGCGCCGCGCATCCACGGCGAGCTATTGAAGCTGTGCCCTGTGGATAAGCAGCGTGCGCAAGTAGCGATCGCCGCGCTTGCTGATCCCAAGCAGCACATTACGATTGCCACTGGAGTCCTGACGCGGCACCAGCCCCAGCCACGCCGAGAGTTCGCGACCGCTCTTGAATTCGTTCGCATTACCAACCGCGGCTACCAGCGCCGTCGCCACCGCCGCAGCATATGGGCGAGCAAGCTTAAGCTCGCGCGCGGATTCAATGTGGCGGCGGTGGCGCTAGCGAACAAGAATGCCCGTATCATCTGGGCGTTGCTTACGCGCGGCGAAAACTATCGGGCAGCAGCGATCCAGCAAAGCCGAGTGGACGGCTGCTTTCGGCCATCGCCCTCCAACGTCGGTTAGGAGGGCGGTGGCCGAAAGCATCCTAATCAAGCGCATATAAGGGAGGAACACGTCTCGCCATGGTTGCGGAGGTCGTTTTGTCGGTGATGAGTAACCGGTCGGACCGGCGCTTTCATAACCTGTCCTGTCCCTAGGCCCTCGAGGCCGTTTAGTTGACCAGGAGAAGGCGCGCGGATTTCCATCAAGGCCCGGAGCGTAAAATGAAGCTCCTTAAAGAGGCCGAATATATGGCTGCAACCGGCTTCACCCTCACTCCGGCAAACGGCTTTGCGCTCGGGGCTGGGTCCATATAAGGGACAGGCGGTGGAGATACTCCTATCGTCAGATCGCGACAGCTGCACAGGCTTTTTCGGCACGGCTTCGCGACGAATCGATCACCAAGGGCGAGAAAATCCTATTTTGGTCTGAGAACCGTCCGGAATGGCTTGCAGCTTTCTGGGGATGTCTCCTGCAGGGTGTGATTGTAGTTCCGGTGGACTACCGCGCCTCTGCGGATGCGCTGCGCAACAACATACAGCAAGTTGTCCGTGCCCGGGTGATTCTGGTGGGAGAAGAGGTCAAACAGTCCGTTCTCGGCGATGGAATACCGGTTTGTCGTCTCGCCGACATCGGCATCTCCGCGCAATCGTACCCCGTGTCAACGGTTGAGGTCAGTCCGGATGACGTCGCTGAGGTCGTCTTTACTTCAGGCTCGACGGCGAGTCCCAAGGGCGTGATTATCACCCATCGCAACATCGTCGCCGACCTTGCCCCAATCGAGGGGGAGGTTGAGAAATACGGCCCTTGGGTGCGGCCTCTGCATCCGCTCCGATTCCTCAACCTTTTGCCGCTCAGTCACATGTTCGGGCAGGCGCTCGCCACGTTTTTTCCGCCAATGCTACGTGGTGTCGTCGTCTTCATGCACAGTTACGCTCCGCATGAGGTAATCAGTCGAATCCATAGGCGGCGCGTCTCGTTCCTGGTGGGAGTGCCGAAGATGCTTGAGGTCCTTCGCCAATACATGGTGAGACAGGTACCCGAACTCGCCCGGGTTACGGAACATAGTTCGCATTGGTTCATCCGCCGCTGGCGCTATCGCAAGGTCCATCGGCTGTTCGGCATCTGAAGTTCTTCGGCTTTGTAGTCGGCGGCGCGCCCCTCGACCCCCGGCTCGAGGAGTTCTGGCGCAGTCTGGGTTTTATGGTTATACAAGGGTACGGGCTTACCGAGACCGCGCCCATTGTGAGCTTCAATCACCCGTTCCATCTTAAACCCGGGACCGCGAGGAAGCCGCTTCGAGGTGTCAGCGTCAGCATCGCGACCGACGGTGAAATTCTGGTTCGGGGCGACTGCGTGACCCCTGGTTATTTCAGCGCGCCTGCCGAAGCCTCCGAGGCTTTCGAGAGCGACTGGTTCCACACAGGAGACATTGGAGCAATCGACGAGGACGGTTATCTCATCGTACGCGGACGCAAGAATGAGATGATCGTCACGCCCGAAGGTCTCAAGGTATTCCCAGAGGACGTGGAACTGGTTCTAAACCGGGTACCCGGGGTGCGCGATTCCGTAGCCGTAGGTAGGGAACGAGTTCGGCCATCAGACCTGCGAGGATCACCTGAAGACGATCGGCTCCGCGATGGCAAAATACGAAATTGTCCTTCCCGACCGCCAGCTTGCAGCCGTGCCGATCACTCTCCAGAGGGACAGGATTACCTGGGCGCGATGGCGGCGGCGGCCAACTTCGCATGGTGCAATCGTCAGATCATGATGCATCTCGCGACCAACGCCTTCATAGAGGCGCTCGGGATTAGCCCGCGCGACCCGGGCCTTACGCTCATCTACGATGTCTGCCACAACATTGCAAAGTTCGAAGACCATGTCGTCGACGGAGTGAAGCGGGTACTGTGCGTCCATCGAAAAGGTGCGACTCGTGCGTTCGGCCCGGGCCATCCGGAGCTCCCCAAGGCGTACCGGCGCCTCGGCCAACCCGTTCTAATCCCGGGTGACATGGGACGTTATTCTTTCGTGCTCATCGGGCTGGAGGGGGCGATGCGCGAAACGTTCGGCTCGTCATGCCACGGCGCGGGACGCTTGATGAGCCGCGCCCAGGCAATGCGCGAGTCGCGCGGGCGCGATGTCTTTGCTGAACTTGCAGCCATAGGCGTGACGGTTCGCGCACAGAGTCGGGCGGGCGTAGCCGAGGAGATGCCGGAATCCTACAAGGATGTCGCTGACGTCGTTGAAGTGCTCGAGGCCGCGCGGGTGATGCAGAGAGTTGCCAGACTCAAGCCCTTTTTGGTCATCAAGGGCTGAAAGGTTGGCAAAAGTGCCGTGACACCAGCCCAGCACAACGCTGCCCGCGATCTTGTTGAGTTCCATGATGCGGATGCGGCAGTCGAACGCATCGTTGAAATTTACACCGCCAGCGTGCGCACCATCCGCGAGACCTTTGCCGCGTTTGCTGGGGGTAGGTTCGCGCGCCCGGTCGACGCTGCCTACCCTTATCTCGGAATTGCATCGGCCGCGCTCATCTGCATGTGGACGCGCGCCTGTCCTATGGCGTGCTTCTCGAACCAGGCGTTTACGGAACGACGCTAACATGCCCTGATCTCTTCGGCCGCTATTATCGCGAACAGATCGATCTGCTGCTCCGACACCACCGAGTCCCGGTTGTCGTGGGCGTAAGCAAAAGACAAATCCCGTTGCCATTCGTCGTCGAGGAGGCGGTTACCGACGTCGGCGAAACCGACATCCGGGCTCTCCAGGAGCATTTTGCGCTGCCGGACATGAGTGCAACCGACGACTCCATCGCCAACGGCACACACCGCCCGGAGCCTGGCAGTCCCCGGCCGCTTGCGCTCTTCACCGGAGAACGGGTCGATTACTCACTGGCGCGCCTTCACCACTATACCGGCACATCCGCCGAGCACTTTCAGAACTTTGTGCTCCTGACAAACTACCAGCGCTACGTGGACGAGTTTGTTGCCTTGGGACGGGCACAGGTCAGTGCACAAGCAGAGTACGTAGGCTTCGTCGAGCCGGGAAGCGCGACGACTCCGGGCCGCGCCTCACGCGAGTCGCAAGTGCCGCAGATGCCGCAGATGCCTGCCTACCATCTCAAGCGAGAGGACGGTGACGGCATCACCCTTGTCAACATTGGGGTTGGCCCAAGCAACGCCAAGACAATTACCGACCACATCGCAGTCCTGCGACCGAATTGCTGGTTGATGCTTGGCCACTGTGCGGGATTGCGGCGAAGCCAACTGCTAGGCGATTACGTGCTTGCACATGGCTACGTGCGCGACGATCATGTCCTCGATCAGGACCTTCCCTCCTGGGTGCCGGTGCCGCCGATTGCCGAGGTGCAGGTGGCTCTCCAGGAAGCGACTGCGAAGGTGACCGGCCTGCGTGGCCAGGACCTAAAGACGCGGATGCGCACCGGCACGGTTGCCACCACTGATAACCGTAACTGGGAACTTCGCTTCAACGAGTTGTTCGGAGAACTCAATCTCAGCCGTGCCATAGCGGTCGACATGGAGTCGGCGACGGTGGCAGCCAACGGCTTCCGTTTCCGCGTACCCTACGGCACGTTCCTGTGCGTGTCAGATAAACCACTTCACGGGGAGCTAAAGCTTCGCGGTATGGCCAATTCATTCTATCGGGAACGCGTCAGCCAGCACCTGCGGGTCGGCATCGAGACCATGCGGCTTCTGCGTGAGCAAGGCGTAGAGCGTCTTCACTCGCGCAAGCTTCGGGGCTTCGACGAGCCGGCCTTCCGCTAAGATTTCGTACGCGTCGCTGATTCCACGCCGATACCGACGCCGCCGACGAAATCTGGCGCCATCGGCGCCAATTCAACGATGACGCTGATAAGTCCCCATGAGCGTCGCCTGAGCCAGAATATGGTCTTTCATCGCTTTTTCGAGCTTCGAGTTGGTTGGCCGATGCAAATCGGGCAAGACTGTGTCCAGTGCGTAGAGCTTGAAGAAATATCGGTGCCGCCCGATTGGTGGGCACGGCCCCCCATAACCAGTACGCTTCCAGTCGTTGACTCCCTCCAAAGTCCCGGCCGGCAACTTTGCCGGGGTTACCGCTTCGAGTAAGCCCACAGCGTCAGCCGGAAGATTGTAGAGTACCCAGTGCACCCATATCGTTTTCGGCGCAGCCGGATCGGGCGCGTCCGGATCGTCCACGATCAAAGCAAGACTTCGGGTTCCTTCCGGAATATTCGACCACCTCAGTGCTGGGGAACGATCTTTCCCGTCACATGTATGAACCGCTGGAATTTGCTCACCATATGCAAAGGCCGAAGAAGTAAGCTTGAGAGCCATTGAATAGTCCAGCGCGCGAAATTGCCGCATCGGTTCAGATCGTTTCACAGCGCATCAGGACCGCCTATCGAATGTCGGTGCTATGCGCCTTCGCGCCGGCGAAAAATTTTCGTCGGATCAGGGGGCAGATTGAGCACATCCTTTGGAAAGAAGCCGGACAAATATCCAATGATATTGCGCATCGACACCACCCCTACCGGATCGCCCTCTGAATCGATCAGCGGGAGGCGGTGTAAGCCATCCACGACCATCTTGTTCAGCGCGTACGCGACCCCTGCGTCGACCGGCAGTGTAACTGGATCGGGCGTCATGTAAGAGCTAACTGCCGTACGCGCGAGATTGATCCCCGTGTCCACGATCTTCATCAGTACGTCGTGCTCGGTGAAAATCCCTCTTAGCTTACCGTTATGGGTGATGAGCATGTACTTACTCGTTGAGCATGAACTTGATCACGTCTTCGACCGTAATGATTCCGATCACCCGTCCGTCCTCCAGCACCGGCAAACCGCCGACCTTGCATTCGAGCAGCAGGCGCGCGGCCTCCTGAACCGACGTTGTCGGCGCAACCGTAACCACCTCAGCGGTCATCGCCTGCCTAACCTCGAAGTCTTCCAGTTCGCCGGCGCGATTTCGGATATCGCGATCGGTAATCATCCCCACCAGTTCGCCGCTTTCGACAACGGGGATGCAGCGAAAGCCACCCTCGCGCATTCTCGCGTAAGCCTCTGCCAAGGTGTTCTCTGGACTTGTCGTAGCCGGGTTAGCCGTCATCCATGCACTGACCATCTCGACATTTCCGCGCACTGGCGCCGGAACCATCAGCACCGGACATTTCGATTGGCGAACGACTTTCTCCGCCACGCTGCCCACGAATTGATGGGATATAACGCCGCGCGTATGAGTGGCCATCACAAGCAATTCTGCGTGAACCTCGTCAGCGACATGAAGGATTGCGACCTCCGGATACCCGGAGCGAGTGAGCACCTCGAATGGAAGATCCCCGAAGCGGTCGCGCATCAATCCTTCCAAGAACCTCCGATCCTCGCCTTCCTTAACCAGGAAAAGGTCGAGGTTTAGTTTCCTGGTAGGAGACAATTTGGTTGGCAGCACGTGCAGAACGACCAACCGCGCGGTGTCTCGCTGTGCAATCTTTCTGGCGACGTCCAGCGCCATGAGGGAGTTGTCGTCGAGGTCGACTGCGCAAAGAATCGTAGAGAACATCGGGCCCATCGCAAACCTCCGGCTCTAAACCCGAAGCGTGTCCGGGCATTGTCGCTGGCGCTGGCTTCATTTAGAACAATGCGATTTGCGTGCCATCAGGTCCGACAAGCCTCAAGGATTAGACTCCTTCGTAAGTATCTGGTTGCGTACCGACGTTGGGTGCTACTCCTCCGAGCAGAAATAGCTCAACGCGGATTTGCGCGATGCGTTCGCCACGAATCCGAAAACTGAACGGTAAAGTTGGGGCGTTTCGATGATCTCGACACCGCGAGCGATTAGACTCTCATGTAGAGCTTGGTCCGACGAAGGCTCGATCGACCGACAGAGGTCCCACAATACGCAGACGCTGAAACCTTCTTGAACGACGTCCTCCGCAGTCCATTTGACGCAGAAGTCGCGCGCTAGACCGCAGAGAAAAATCTCTTCGATACCACGATTGCGCAGATAACCCGCGAGCCAGGTTAGCGGTCGTTGGCCGTTGGGATTCCAATTATTGCGCAAGGCACTGTACGATGAAGCGATGACATTGGTGCGCCGGAGCGGCTCGATTAGTGAAGCCGCGATACTCAAGGAGGTCAAACGTCGGTTTCCGGTCGCGCACGAGATCGAACCGCAACTTCACCTACGGATGCAGGCTGCCTTCCAGGAACACGTCGACGCCGCCGTTTCGAAAACGGTGAATCTTCCAGCCGATGCAAGCCCGCAGGCGGTACGTGAAATCTTCCTGACAGCGCATCAGCTTCGGCTCAAGGGGGTTGACCGCTTATCGTTACGGATCGCGTCCAGGACAGACGCTCAGCGCGTGGGAGCCTAAGGAAACTCCGGTTTTTTCATCGAATCGCAAGTTTACGAGCCCGAGTACCGCAGCCTCATCCAGGGCGTCCGATAAGATCGCTCAAACAACGTCAGCAACTAGACACCGTCGACCGTTTAGCCCAACAAATTAGGTTACCGTTTACCTCAAACCTGCCGTCGAGAAACTGCTCGATTACCCACATATTCGTGCGGCAGTGGCTGGTTATTTCCGACACTGTGACGCGACTGCCATCACCCGCAAGCGCCAGGTACGGAAGAATCTGATCCGCCATCTGTCGATCGACGCAGGCCATCGATTGAAGTTCTCGGGAGAAAACAATAGCCGCTTCCTTGCCAACGGTCTCTGCCAGCTTGCTTCTTGCCCCGAGGTTATCCATACCGATAACTGTGTGCTCGAACTCTGCCACGATGCATAGCGAAGTTCCGGCGGAAATGCTGGGACCGTAATCAATAGCGGTCTCAATGGGCACGGACTGAGAGCCGAGTATATTCAAAGCGCCTTCGAGCTGTCGCTCGGCCACTCGTCGAGGTCTAAGTATAGCGGCGGCCTCTGAGATCAACGATATTCTTTTCATAGCTCCGCGCTGCGTGAGCGCGATGCACATCAGGCGGCTAGGCTCGATCGTGATCGCTAGTTGGGCTCCGCCCCTGCTGCACGATCGTTATGTTCCAAGCTTGGCTTGCCAGCGCTGCATCGCACCGAGTGATTTCGACCAGCACGAAGACCAGGAGCCGCTGCCTGGCCGCTACATATACGCGATTGCCCGAACGATGGATATCATCAACGATGCGATGCCATCTTCCTCACGACCACGGTGCTGGCCTGAGGACCTTGCTCGCCTTCCTCCTCGACAAAGCGGACCTCCGCCCCTATCTCCAACTTGTCGAAGTCAGCGCCGAGCACGCTATTGCGATGGAAGTAAATCTCGCGGTTGTCGGGGGTCTCGATAATGCCGTAGTCGAGTTCGGGTTCGAGGCGAGCGACGCGGCCGAGCGCTGCAGCTTCGTGCGTCTTTACCGCGCCGCGCAGTTCCCGAACATAGTCTTCCAACTGCCGACGCGCGGCATCGAATGCTTCACGGATTGCCTGCGACAGCTCCTCTTCGGCCTGGCGATCTACAGCCAGCTCTTTTCCGGGAACCGTCAGGCGGATTCCTACGAGGAACGGACCGCCCTTGCGATGATGCTTGATGGCAGGCGCCTGCACTGTCACTTCGCAGCCGCTTAGCCGTTCGTAATAGTTCTCGAGTGCGCTTGCTTTCTCGCGAATCTCGGTCTCGACGGCTTCGCTGAGTGAGAAATCGCGCGAGGTTATTTTCAAAGGCCGTTGCATAACTTCCTCTAACCGCGTGCGCAGCTTCACTCTCCGGGATCTCTGCGAGCTCGGAGACCTTTCTGACGAACTCCGCCTTGTGGATGCGTTTGACTTCCCTTCCCGGGGATTCGAACGACGCCCATAGGACTTTTCACCGCTGCGGCATCTGCGCACCGGCATCGGCGGCCTCTTTTGGGGTTAAACGATCATACAATTCACGAAAGACAGCAGAAATGATTGCCCAAGCGCATTCTTGATCAACGCCCAATTGCTCGGCGACCGACCGGAGAATTTTTCCTCTTCCATGGCTCACCTGCGCTATCTGTAGGTTTGCCCTCGCTTGATCGGCGGCTTGGGCGTGAATTCCACCTCTCCCGCCTCGGGCGCGAACGGAATTGGCGCGACCGCATGCGAGCGAGGCTGGGAAACCGCGCCCAGGATATCCGCGACCTCTGTGCTGCGTATCGAGCGGTCCCTGCCCGCCCGCCGTTCGCGCTCACTCTCGACCGCGATATCACTGAGCGAGATCATGCCGACCAGCTTGCCGTCCACATCACATACGGGAAGCCGGCGGATCTTGTTGTCACGCATCAGGCTCTCCACTGTGACCAAGTCGTCCTCCGGCTCGCACGAAACCGCCGGCCTCGCCATCACGTCCTGCACTTGGATCAGGTGCAACGATCGCCCCTGGGTATATGCACCCATGCAGATGTCGCGATCGGTGACCATTCCCACGACAACATTATTTCGATCGACCACCGGAACGCATCCGCAATCGCGCTCCCACATGATGCGCGCTGCAACGTTCAACGAGTCGGTCCGGGCGCACGATGCTACATCGCGCTCCATCAATTCCCAGATTTTCATGCTCAAAACTCGAGCATGAAACATGCCGCCGCGACGGTTGGCCCTTGTCTTTTATGCTCGGCACGCCTTGCACGAAGCCACAGGTTCCGTGTCTGGCTCCGATCGAGCCATCCGAATTGTAAGCTGGCGCGAATGGATACAGAGACGCTGCCTTAAGGAAACGCACGATCGGCGCGGGGCTTGCTTGTTAAAAGCACCGATACGGCGGCGTTGTCGTGTCAGACGAGAAAGCGTTCAGTTATTTTGAGCGTGCGAGTTGCGATGCTAGACGTACTCAACAAACGTCATTCCGTCAGGAGCTTCCTGGAACGCAAGCCAAGCCGTGAACAACTCCGCAAGATCCTTGACGCCATCAACTCCGCGCCGTCTGCCGGCGGTCTGAAAGCGCGGGAGGTCTTTGTCGTCATCGAAGACGAAACGAGGGAGCAGCTTGTCAACGCGGCCTTCGGCCAGGAATTCATCGCCCAAGCGCCGGCAGTGCTGGTCTTCTGGGCCGTTGAGTCACGATCAGGGGCGAAATACGGCGAACGAGGCAGGAGGCTCTTCTCGATTCAGGATGCAACCATCGCCGCGAGCTTTGCGTGGATTCAGGCAGTCGAGTCAGGATTGGGCGCGTGCTGGGTGGGCGCGTTCGACGAAGAAGCCGTGCGAAGCATCTTTCGGAAAGAAATCAAGCCGGATTGGCGACCAATAGCCCTGCTACCGATCGGCTATGCTGCGGGAGCCGCTTAGCCGCAGAGCGAAAGAAATTTTCCCTCACGGGAGCAGAATTGGGGCATCAATGTCCCAGTGGGGCGGCGTGGAGACTTCCAATTACCCCAGGCGTTACCAGAATTTTCGCATGCTTACCGATCGCGGCCCGTGACTGTGGCGCGAATCTGCGAACACGTTTGATGTGGTCTGGCACGCGGGTTGCCTCGGTGGAATGTGTCATCGTTCAGAAACTTGGAGAACCGCTATGGAAGCGTGTCTAAGAAGCAGTCGTAAAGATTGCTCGCTAGTCAAGCCGATTCGGGATCGCGAGGGACATGTGGTTTGGTGAAGCGCCAGAGATTCTGAGAAAGATTGAGAATCTCGGTCGCCGAATGTTTCTCGTCCGCTTCCATGACGGAGGTACGACCTTTCTCTTTCCCGATGAGACTATCGTTTCAGAAGGAAACGGATGAATCGCTGGACGATCGGCTCCACCGATCAAACTGACCTCTCGCTTGGCTATGAAATCCGACGCCGCCGGCCGCATGAGACTCTTGTTCGTTGGCGATGTAATGCTGGGCAGGATGGTCAATGACCTTCTCCGGCGGGTTGATGCCGATTACCCGTGGGGCGACACTAGGACTCAGCTTCAAGCAGCGGATTGGCGCGCCTGCAATCTCGAATGCGTGATTTCCGACCGCGGCCGGCCGTGGTCGAGAACTCCCAAAGAGTTCCATTTTCGCTCGGACGCCAAGAATGTCGCGGTCCTAAGGGCGGCTGGAATCGATGCGGTTTCGCTGGCCAACAACCATGCGCTGGATTTCGGGTACGATGCTATGCTCGACATGCTGAAGCTGCTCGACCGTGCCGGAATCCAGCACGCAGGGGCGGGAACCAATCCAGCCGAGGCGGTCCGACCCGGGGTCTCTGTTGTAAAGGGCACATCGATAGGGCTGATCGCGTTCACCGACAACGAACCGGAATGGGAGGCGGGCCCGCAGAGTCCTGGCCTCTTCTATCTGCCAATCGACGTCAGCGACGAGCGCGCTGGGAGACTGTTCGAGACGGTGCGCGAGACGCGCAAACGGAACAATTTGGTTGTCGTTTCCGCGCACTGGGGCCCGAACTGGGGCCACGAACCGCTCGCCGCGCACGTGCGCTTCGGCCATGCGCTGATCGAAGCCGGCACGGACATCGTATTCGGCCATTCCGGGCATGTTTCTCAAGGAATCGAGCTATACAAGGGTCGCCCGATCATGTACTGCACGGGCAATTTCATTGACGACTACGCGGTCGACGAGGTTGACCGCAACGATGAATCGTTCATCTTCATGCTCGAGATGGACGGCGCCCGGATGACGCGCATGACTCTGCTACCCACGGTGATCACCGGCTGTCAGGCGAGGATGGCGCAAGGCGAGAGAGCAAGGGTGATCGCGCTCAAAATGAGGCGGCTGTGCGAACGCCTCGGAACTCGCTCGCGCTGGCTCGATGCGCGGGCAACGCTGGAAATCCCGGGCGTGTAGAAGCGCTTTTGCTGCGACCCGCACTTGTTCCCTCTGGATGCCTCGACTTCGAATCTATGAGGGCCACCCTTCCGCACGCTCAGGCCAGCAGAGGCGTCGAGCCCGGCGCTCGGAGTCGAGTCCGACTAGCAACACCCGTCTTCAGTGAGATTTCCTGCTCGCGCCTTGAGAGCGGCTCTCCTTGCGCAAAGCGAGGCCCCTCCTCACGAGAGCCGCTTCGAAATCGGCAAATCCCCTCGGGTCGTTACCATCGCGTCTCCATTCTTCCTTAAGCAACTGAAGGGCGGCACGCTCATCGCTTGCCCTCGGAATCAGTCCCAGATTCTTGGCCGCTGTCAACACGAGCTCAGAGGGTAAAGGCTCGGCCTTGGGCCAGATGCCCCGTAGTTCTCTCAGGAAGATGTTAATGGTCACGTCGCCGATGCCTTTACCCAGCGCCTTAAGTCTTCTTTCGAGGTCGCGCGCGTCCGGAGCTGTAGCGTGCAGAGTGTTCAGATTGCCGCCATATTTTTCCAGCAGTGCGCGGCTGACGTCGAGCAGCTTGGTAGCGGTTTTGAAGTCATAGCGGACGTAGCCTCCCCTATCCAGAACCACCGTCAGCCCGTCCCATCCCCGATCAACGATCTGCCTCGGGTCGACGAGTCCCTCATTTTCAAATTTTCTGTATGTGTGGACGGCGATGGTCTCCGAAATCCTCGCGCCAAACAATATCGAGGCCAGAAACCATTTGAAAATTTCAGATGATTTGCGGCTGGCGAGATGTATTCCCAGCTGCCGCGAGAATTTTCCTCCAAGCGCTTGAACCAGTCCGGCGGGTGAGCGGTTGTTGCGCTCAAGTGGCCGCCTTTTTGCGGTTCGTGAATTAGCCTTGGATACGACTCTCATAGATTGACCGTGGCGCCTTTGGAGTCACCTCACCCGCCTCTGGTCATTTGGCCCTTGGGTAGCAGATCCCTTGCGCGGCCTTCCACGGCGTCTTCGCCTGCTCGTTTCCAAATCGGGCGCAAACGGAGGCTCCTCTTCGCCAGCGCCCCGCTCCGAAAAGGTTTACGTACTCATCACGCGACGTTTCGGTCGCTTCGGCCATTTCCTCCGGAAGGTCCCACTTCCGGCCGAAAGGCTCATCCACCGTTCTTTCGTCGACATGCCGTGTGCAGTTTTCCTCCTTCTGGCAATGTACGCAACGCGTGGCAAGGGGCAGCGCTCGCAGCCGCTCCATAGGAATTTCCTCTCCACACTGAGTGCACTTCCATAGCGGCCCTGCTCCAGAAAGATCGAGTGCGGAATCGATGGCTCGAAGGCGTTCCTCTACCCGTTCTATAAGGCTTGCGTTCGTCTCTACATCGGAAAGGGCGCGCGCACTATCGAGTTCGTCACTGGGGCGGCGGTGTTGCATCCTGCTCCTGAGCGGTCCGATAATCGTGCACCCGGGCCAGGGCGAGATTCTTTTCGTGCATCAGGAAATCCTTAGATTATTCGACCTATTTTGAACCCGCCATTCGCGTTGAAGCATGGACTCTTAAACCTAAACTGCCTCTAGTTCGGACGTGAGAATTAGAGGAGCGAACTTTGTGCCAAGCCAAAATCGGAGATCGGAATTTCCTGTCGGTCTGCTCTGCATTGATAAGCACAAATGTGCCTGTGCCTGAAAAGACCACATAATCCGGAGGCGCCGAAAATGAAAAAGCATCCGGCCAAAAAAGCGCATCGCCCGGGCAGCAATGACCGTGAAGGGTCAGCCTTATTTGCGTTGCAGCTAATCAACCGACAGACGGAAGCTCTCGGCCCTGCGCGCACACATGATGAGCATCGAGGAGTTCCTCGACGACCTTCTTGCCACACTGCTCGCAAAAAGGCTTGGACTGTTTCGCAAGCGTACCGCATCGGACGCAGTAAGCACTTATCGATCCTTCTGCCCGTTCGTCGAAATGCATGCTTGTGCTTCCACAAGCGGACATCTCATGTTGTAAAGTTCCCTGTTTCCCGTCGTGACAAACCGTTCAGGCGTTAAACGACGGGCGGGCGGCGGCCCGCCCGCCCTCATACAGACTATGGTCGATCACGCAGCCTGGCTCGCCGCCACAGCCATTTCGTGCGATGTCCGCGGCTCGCAGATGGATGCAAGAGTTTCTGTTACTCCCTCCTCAGTCACTTCTGCGCGCTTGCCCAAGGCTGCTGTATGTCGTCAGAACCTTTCGGACAAGTTAGCAATAAATTTAAGAGAGGATCTGGTCCATCTGAGTTGAAGTTGGGGCTGCAGGTGCATGATGCAGCCGGCGTCGTAGCTCGATGGTTTTGAGCTTGATGTTTTCCCTCCGGGTCAGGATGGTTTGACCCCGGCCGAAGTAGACATCGGCCGGGGCCAGATTGTTTAGACTCTCGTGGTAGCGGGCCGCAGGTTGTAGTAAGCGACGAACTCGGCCAGGCGCTGTTCGAGCTGACCTGGCAAGTAGTTAGTTCTCGAGCAAGATCTGGTTCTTCATGGAGCGGTGGCAGCGCTCGATCTTGCCCTGGGTCATCGGGTGATAGGGCTTGCCGCGGGTGTGCGTCAGGCCATGCTCCGCGACCCAGGAACCGAGCTGGGCGGAGAGGTAGGACGGCCCGTTGTCGCTCAGCAGCCGCGGTCGGTGCCGGACCCGGACGCGCTCCAAGCCGGAACTACGCAGGGCGATCGTCAATGTGTCAGAGACATCGGTGGCGGTCATGGTCGTGCACAGCTTCCAGGCCAGGATGTAGCGCGAGAAATCATCGAGCACGGTCGACAGATAGAACCAGCCCCAGCCGATCACCCGCAGGTAGGTAAAGTCGGTTTGCCAGAGCTGATTGGGTGCGCTGGTTGGCTGGGCGAAGCTATCGGCCGCTTTCATCAGGATGAAGGCCGGACTGGTGATCAGGTCGTGCGCCTTCAGGAGCCGATAGCCCGATGATTCCGAGACAAAGTAGCGTTGCTGGTCGACGAAGGAGATCGCCAGCTCCCGCGGTGACAGCGCTGGCTCTTTGAGCGCGAGCTCAAGCACTGCTCCAGCCACGGTATCCGGCAGCTTATTCCAGACCCGGCGCCGCGCGCCAGATAGCGCTCGTACCAGGCGTAGAAGGTGGAGCGCGGGATGCCGAGCTGGGCCAGGGTGCGCCGCACCGACAACGACGACTGCTCGACCAGCCGGATGATTTCCAGCTTCTCAGCGGCCGGGTATCTCATATATCGGACTCCCCATCCCCGAGCACGTTTTTTTTTCAGCAGGCGGTTCTCCACCATCAGCTCGGCCAGCAGCTCCTTGAGTTGGTGAGTCTCCGTGCGCAAACCCTTCGCCTCATCGCTGGTCGCCTCGCGCGCGGTATCACCCGCCAGCCGCTTCTTTCCGGCCTCCAGGAAGTCCTTCGACCAGCGATAATACAGGTTTGGTTGATGCCCTCCTTGCGGCACAGCTCAGCCACGCTGTCCTCGCCGCGCAGACCCGCAATCACGATCCGAACCTTCTCTTCCGCCGAGTACTGCCGGCGGGTCGCCCGCCGGATATCCCGTACCGCCTTCTCCGCTTCCTCCGAATGCGGCTCCACTTTCGATCTCATCTCCGCTCTTGCGCGGTTAAGATGAGCCAAACACCCTCTCTTCCTCAATCAAACCATTCTGTCCAACTTGTGCTGACGGGGAACACTCAGAACCGGTATGAGATCATGCCGCCACGCGCCGCTCATGATTAACTAGAAACCGAGGGCTTGAACCGCATGGTCCTATAAGGACACCGCTATCGCGGAATGGTTATTGTCAGCACTCAAAGAAATACTCTTCGTAAGCTCACTTTCCAAAAGCCTACCTCGAACAGCTCGCCCGCGGAGATCGAGGCGCTGGGAATGGGTTCTTCAAAAGCTCTTCAAGTGCTTGATCCGATCCTGCGAATGAGTTCCATTTTTCGGGTCAGGTTTCTTTGCTCGGGCCACGCTCCTAGGAGGAGCTGGGGCGGATGGCACCTCGCTCGATACAAATTTTCTCTAGTCGATTAATAAATTCGAATTCGGCGGTGTTGCTCTTTGCTCTCGCTTGCTCGACGGTAAAGAACTGCGCTCGATCTATTTCAGGGAACGCCCTTTTGTTACCAGAGCGCGGAGGCCACTCCATAGTAAAGCTATTGCTTCTTATCGATGAGGGGTCGCAATCGCCCTCGAAAGCCCATGCATAAACTATCTTGCCTCCTTTAAGCTTAACGCTGCCCAGCGAGATGAAGTTGCCGTGAGGCTCGAAGCCGGTTTCCTCCCGAAACTCTCGCTCTGCGGCGGCAAACTCATCCTCGGCCGGGGAGAGTTCCCCTTTCGGAATAAACCAGGCTCCTTCGTCCTTCTTAGCCCAAAAAGGACCTCCGAGATGGACCAGGAGCACCTGCAGTCGATTGTTCGGAACTCGGTACATCACCAATCCTGCACTAGTCTTGGCCATAACACCCCTCAATACCGCTCTAAGCTCGGATTGTCCGCTCGCGGCCTTGGCGCAGGGCGTCGCGTCGCAGGCAATCGGACACGCTGGCATCGAGGCAGTAGCCGACGATCCGGGCGCCGAACGCCTTGCCAAGCGTGATAACCAAAACGGCCCTCCGCGCGGGGACTGGTATCAACCACGATCAGATGCGAACGCCGAGTCCGCGACCCGAGACAAACGAGTCCGGTGCGGATTTCATTCGGATCCTTGACCAGGTCTGAAAGATCCCGCAAGAGACGAATAGAGAACGATCTCAGTTGGAGGCTCCGCCATGGACTTCGGCAAATTTCACTTCGGTACGATCAAAATTGACGGTGTCACCTACGAATATGACGTGGTCATCGACCGCGGCAAGATTCGCAAGCGCAAGAAGAAGCCCTCCAAGAAATTCCGCGAGAAGTTTGGGCACACTCCGATCTCGGTTGAGGAGGAGGTGCCGTGGAAGTGCCGACGCCTCGTAATCGGCACCGGAAGATATGGATCGCTTCCGGTGATGGACGAGGTGAAACGTGAAGCGCGCCGCCGAAAAATCGATCTGCTGATTCTGCCTACCGACGAGGCAATGGAGACGCTTGCCCAGAAATCCGACGACACCAACGCCATTCTCCACGTGACGTGCTGAACCGCGCTTAGCGGGTAGGAGCGATAGCCTCGGCCTCGTCCTTCACCATTTGCACAACAACCGCATCGCCAATCAAGGGAGGGCAAGACCGCCCGGCCTCGTTCGCCCGGCTTAGATTCTTTCCAGCGCGAGCACCGGGATAGGGCGGGTGGTCTTTTTCTGATACTCGGCAAATTGCGGCATCTCTTCGGCCTGGTGGTTGAAGAGCCGCTCGCGCTCGGCGCCGGTCGTGATGATAACCTTGGCCTGAAAGCGCTCCTTGGGCAGCTCCACCGTCGCCATGGGATGCGCCACGAGGTTGTAGTACCAGTCCGGATTGCTCGGTGCGCCGCCTTTGGACGCAATCACGACCAGGCGGTCGCCGTCCGTCGTGTACACCACCGGGGTGGTATAGGGGCGCCCGCTCTTGGCGCCGGTCGAAGTGAGGAGAAGCAAGGGCCGATTGGCGAACTGGCCGGTGACCTTGCCGCCGTTGGCGCGGAACTCCTCGATTAGCTGGCGGTTGAATTCCTTTCGATTGGACGGATTGAGAGTGCCCTCTGGCATATGCTCCTCCTTGCGTTCTCCGCGGACCACGAGCGCAGTGCTCAAGGCCCTGCGGGGCCGTCGAGAATAACCTGAATCAATTACAGCAACGCATCCAAGACGTTGATGGCGCTGAAGCTCGGAAAATCACAGACTTTCTGGACGCGCTGCAGCAGCGTCATCTGCATGCTTGCATGGCGCAGGCAACTTTGGCGAATGCCAAGATTCGAGCGAAGCTCATCTTTCATCCCTTCACGGGGGGCCCTTGCAAGAGGAAACCGGACGATGGGCTTTCGGCAGGAGGCTGATCCAAACACTACGGGCGGTAAATTGCGCACTCGACGGGTCTTTTCCCCAGGGGCGGGACCTGCGGCTACCGTGTCATGGCGGAGAAGATCGGCGGCGCAGCATTACCGGTCGCTTCAGGATTTTTGTAACGATCTGCGGCGTCTGCTACGACAGCCCGCACGGCTTTTCGAGCGTCGGAGGAGAGTTCAGGATGCTCGCGGGACAACTCGCACTCATTGCCGCCGCGCTGTTTGCCGGGGCGGCAGTCTACATAAACGTGGCCGAGCAACCCTCCCGCCTGGATCTCGGCGATGGGGCGCTGCTGACCGAATGGAAATCCGCCTACAAACGTGGCTTTGCTATCTAGGCACCGTCGGCCCTCGTGGGGTCTCCCAATCTAAAGCGCGCCGCCGGTTCGCGGAACGTCAGGCACGTGGACGCAGAAAAATCTATCGCACCGTTACGCTTAGGTTAAATTGCATCGGATCCGTGTCCGCAGCGAGCCATATTGTCACGCGCGATGCGATGCTCTCTGCCGATATTTCGATATCTTGTTTAAATGAGATCGATATCCGAACCGACGCGCGATTTCCCGGCTACGGTGGCCGGAAGTCTGGAACATTTGTCCGAACTCGCCCTGGACCTCAGAAACTGCTGGGACCACACAACCGATCCGATATGGAGCAGACTCGAACCCGAGCTATGGTCTCTCACCCATAATCCATGGGTGGTTTTGCAGACCGCCTCCCGCGCGAAACTCAGAGTCCTACTGGCCGACCGTGAGTTCCGCAAAACAGTCCAAGGGCTGGTCGAGCGCTCCCGGCAGCACCTCAAGAGTGCGGCATGGTTTCAGAACACGCATAATAATTCGAGTCTTAGCTGTGTTGCCTATTTCAGCATGGAGTTCGGGCTTAGTGAGGCGCTCCCAATTTACTCGGGCGGGCTCGGCAATGTTGCCGGCGATCAGCTCAAGGCCGCAAGCGATCTCGGTGTGCCGCTCGCCGGCGTGGGACTGCTGTACCAGCAGGGATATTTCCGCCAGGTCATCGAGGCAGACGGAAGCCAGCGCGCGCTCTATCCCTTCAACGATCCCGGGCAAATGCCGGTCACACCCGTGCGCGACAAGGACGGCGAATGGTTCAGGCTCAGAGTCCAGTTGCCGGGCCAAGCGCTGTGGCTGCGCGCATGGCAGGCGCGGGTCGGCCGCGTGACGCTGTATCTTCTCGACAGCAACGATCCCGCCAACGCGCCGGCCTTTCGCGGAATCACCAGCGAACTCTACGGAGGCGGCCCCGAATTGCGGCTGGCGCAGGAAATGGTGCTCGGAATCGGCGGATGGCGCCTCCTGCGCGAGCTCGGAATCAAACCGGAGGTTTGCCATCTCAACGAGGGGCACGCCGCACTCGCGGTCCTGGAGCGCGCGGCAAGCTTCAGCGAAGAGAGCGGGCAGCCCTTCGACGTCGCGTTTACGGTCACGCGCGCCGGCAATCTGTTCACGACTCACACTCCGGTCGCTGCGGGCTTCGACCGCTTCGCGCCGAGCCTGATCGACCGGTTCATGACGCGCTATGCCGAGCAGCGGCTTGGTATCAATCTGCCACGGCTGCTGGCGCTCGGTCGCCGGAATCCGAACGATCTGGACGAGCCCTTCAACATGGCCTATCTCGCTACGCGCGGCAGCGCGGCGGTCAATGCCGTCAGCCGTCTCCATGGCGTGGTAAGCCGGCGTATCTTTCAGTGTCTGTTTCCTCGCTGGCCCGAGGTGGAGGTGCCAATCGGTCATGTCACCAACGGCGTCCACACTCCGACTTGGGATTCCATCGCGGCGGACACGTTATGGACGCAGGCCTGCGGGCGCGATCGTTGGCGCGGAACGATGGAGACCGTTGAGGCCGACATAACCCGGGTCTCCGACGCTGATCTCTGGCAGCTTCGCACCAGCAATCGGCGAGAGCTGGTGAGCTACGTGCGCGAGCGGCTCGCGCTGGAATTGGCGCGCCGCGGCGCGGAGTCGGAGACCGCTCGTAAGGTGTTCGACCCGAATACGCTAACGTTGGGTTTCGCGCGGCGTTTTGCAACCTACAAGCGACCGACCCTGCTGCTGAGCGATCCCGAGCGCCTGATTCGCATCCTGACCAATCGTGAGCGACCGGTTCAACTGGTGATTGCCGGCAAGGCGCATCCACGAGACGAAGCCGGCCAGCAAATGGTGCAGACGTGGGTGCGCTTCGTTCAGCGTCCCGAGGTTCGCAACCACGCGGTTTTTCTGAGCGACTATGATTTGATCCTGGCCGAGCACTTGGTGCAAGGCGCGGACGTGTGGATCAACACTCCGCGCAGGACCTGGGAAGCGTGCGGCACTAGCGGGATGAAAGTGTTGGTCAACGGCGGCCTCAACCTGTCGGAACTGGACGGCTGGTGGGCCGAGGCTTACTCGCCAAAGCTGGGCTGGGCGCTGGATGACGGACAGGAGCACGGCGACGATCCGGAGTGGGATGCGGCTGAAGCGCGGGCGTTGTACGGAATTCTCGAGAAAGAGGTTATTCCGGAGTTCTACAACCGGAACGCTGACGGGATTCCTTCAGCATGGATCGCTCGGATGCGCGAAAGCATGGCGCGCTTGACGCCGCGCTTTTCGGCTAATCGTGCTGTGCGCGAATACACGGAGACTTATTACCTTGATGCGGCTGCGCATTACCGCGAGCGGGCCCGAAATCGCGGCGCCGCGGGCGCGTCGTTGCAGAAGTGGGAGCAGGACGTGGCATCGCACTGGCGCGACGTGCGCTTCGGCGAACTTCGCGTGGCAGGCTCTGCCGACGAGGGGCATGTCTTCGACGTGGAGGTTTACCTCGGTAGTTTGTCTCCCGATGCCGTGCGCGTCGAGCTCTACGCCGATCCGCTGAGAGACGAGCTTCCGTTTCGACTCGAGATGGAGGTGAATGGTCCGATCACCGACGCGGGCTATGTATACCATGCTAGCGTATCGGCGGGTCGGCCGGCGTGGCACTACACGCCCCGTATCATTCCCTACCATCCGGTGGTTCGCGTCCCGCTCGAGAACGCTCGCATTTTGTGGTTTCGCTGAGCCCGATCTCTGGTACCGATTGAAATGTCAGTCTACGTCGCCGCACCTGCCAACGGATGGTCGCGTTCAAAAACAGCGGCGCGAGCGTAACCAAGTTTGCGGGGCGGAGAGCGGCTTGCGGGCGAGACCGTAGTCGGATCGACTGCAAGGATCTGGATTCCGGCGGCAGCCTTGCGGCGATTGGCCAGTGACCGGACAGTCATCCATGGGCGAAGCCTCCAAGATCTGAGCCGAACGGCGGATGAGTTGACCGAGGATTGGCATGTCGCTAGAAGCAGGATGAACCGCCGTGAAAGTTAAAGACGTCATGACCACGAACGTCAGAACGTGCTTCACGTCCGATAGTCTGGCCACAGCGGCGCAATTGATGTGGGACCATGATTGTGGATGCGTTCCGATCTTGAATGAACATGCGCGCGTGGTGGGAATGCTTAGCGATCGAGACATCTGCATGGCAGCTTTCTTTCAGGGCGTGCCGATAGGCGAAATCAAGGTTTCCGCGGTGATGTCGAGGCAGCTTTTCGATTGTACTTCAGATGATGATCTTTCTGCGGCTGAAAGAATCATGCACGACAAGCAGGTTCGCCGCCTACCAGTGCTTAACAAGGAGGGCCGTCTGGTGGGTCTCCTCTCATTGAGCGACATTGCCAGGCATGCTGACGAGGAATACGCGCGGGGAGCCGCCAACCGTTACGTGACTGATGCTGAAGTCGCTCGCTTGGCGGCTGACGTTTCCAAACGGCGGCGCGATTGAGGTCTTGCACAATGTCGAGCGACTGGCGGTGGGTCGGATGAGTTCACGACGTCTTCCCTGTGGCTGCTGAAAATTCCAAAAGCGAGGCAACCATTGGGGTTTTGGAAGACGGCGCCGTAGGCTGGCCGGCATGCTCGCACTCATGACGACGCTCTCTTCACTGTTAGTTTGCAGGTTTCGAAGCAGGGCGGCGCTGGAACTTGAGGTGGTCGCGCTACGTCATCAGTTAGCGGTTTTGCGGCGCCAGCAGCCCGGTCGTCCGAAGCTTACATCGCTGGACCGCCTGCTCTGGGTTTGGCTCTATCGGGTATGGCCGCGCTGTTTGAAAGTCATGGTGCTGGTCAAATCAGCGACCGTGGTCCAGTGGCATCGCGCGGGTTTCCGGCTCTACTGGCGGTGGCGTTGACGGGCGGGACGGCCGCGCGCGGCTCGCGAGGTCCGTGACCTGATCCGGCAGATGAGCAAAGCTAACCCGTTGTGGGGCGCGCCACGTATCCATGGCGAGATCCTCAAGCTCGGCATTAAGGTCAGCCAGGCGACGGTCGCCAAGTACATGGTGCGACGAGTCAGAAGGCCTTCGCCGACTTGGCGCAGTTTCTTGCGCAATCCGGCTGCGGGAATCGCCGCCATCGACATGTTCGTGGTTGTGTCGGCGTCGTTTCAGCTCTTGTATGTGATGATCATCCTGGCTCACGATCGCAGGAGGATTGTGCGGTTTGATGTCACCGAGCACCCCACGGCAAGCTGGCTTTCACAGCAGGTAACCGAAGTATTCCCGTGGGACACCGCTCCGCGCTATCTGCTGCGCGATCGCGACGCCTCGTATGGCACAAACTTCCGCCGACGGGTCGAAGCGATGGGCATCGTCGAGGTCATAACTGCGCCACGCTCACCCTGGCAGAATGCGTACGTCGAACGGGTCATCGGTTCGATACGCCGCGAGTGCTGGACCACCTGGTCATCTTCAACGAGCGCCATCTGCGTCGCGTCTTCACATCTTACCTCGACTATTACCATCGCACCCGGACGCATCTTTCATTGAACAAGGATTGCCCTGAGCAGCGGCCGATACAGGTGCCCAAGGTCGGAAAAATCATCGCCATCCCCCAAGTCGGTGGTATGCACCATCGCTACCAGCGCCTCGCGGCGTGACTCTTCGCACTCACCGTTGATGCCGCCGCAGCGACCGGTGCCACATCGTCCACGCCTTTCCTGGTCGAAACCTGCCCATCTGATTCGGCTGGAAGCCGTGACCGACTTTGATCGCAGCTGCTTCCGCGTGCCGCCAGCCGAACGATCTTCGCTCTCGCGCCTGCCCAAGTTTCCGTTCAGATCGAATTTTCAGCAGGGACACCCGGCCCAGTTGTGCCTGTACGATCCTGTCTCGACCGGGGCTCCCCCACCCCTTATGGAAGCATTCTCGCTCCCTAGATCGTCAGATCGTCGAAACGATTGAAGAAGATCAGTGACCAACCGAGAAAGCGCACGTCGGGTTCCGCTTAACGGAAGTGCGGCATGATCTCCCTGGCGAAAAGCTCGAGGGATTGAGTTGATTTTTTTGGATCCATCCCCGGGAAATGACTCGTGATGACGAAGTGCGTGCAAGAATATTCTTTGCAAAACCTCTCCAGCTTTCTCGCGCACTCCTCGGGCGTTCCGATCACCAGCCCCTCGGCATACTTAGAATTGCGCAGCTCCCGGGCCTCGCTCAGATCCCATACGTTCTCGTCACCCGGCGCATCCTTCGCTTCGCCGCCCAACCATTTGGCGTAGTGCTGCATCATGTAGTGGATATGTTCCTGGGTATCGTCCCAAGCCTGGCCGGAGTTTTTCGCTACGTACACCATGCGAAGCTGCGCGATCGAATAGTCGGCGGGATTGCGGCCGAATTCCTTGAGCGCGGCGCGGTACGGGATTGCCGGATCGGGCCCGATGGTGGCCATCAGGTTGTAGCCGCGCTCCGCCGCTCGCCGTACCGCCTTTGCCGTCCTGGCCCCGATCCAGATAGGCGGCCGCGGCTTCTGCGCCGGCCTTGGACTGATGGTAACGTTCCTGACGCGGCTGAATCTTCCCTCGAAGGTGACGTTTTCCTCCGTCCACAGCCGGTCGACCAGCGCAATACCTTCAGCCATGCGAGCCGTACGTTCAGGCCTGGACATGCAGAACCCGGAGAATTCGTCGATCCGGTAGCCCTGTCCCACTCCCAGCTCCAGACGTCCGTTGGACCAGTTGTCGACGCAGGCACCGTCCTCGGCGATCCGCAGCGGATCCTGAAACGGCATGAGCATCACGAACGAACCAATCCTGATTCGCTCGGTGCGCACGGCAATCGCCGCCAGGGCGGTCATCGCGGAGGGATTGTAGTCGTCCTCGACAAAGTGATGCTCGGTAACCCAGACGTTGTCGTATCCCATGCCGTCGACCGCAACGATTTGATCGAGCAACTCCCGCAGTAGCTTCGGGTACGGCTTCCACCACGCTCCGCGCGGATTACGGAAGTCATACATCACTCCGAATTTCATGTTCGCTCCTCGTCTCAGGCAGCCAGGGTTCGGACCGCGTTTTGGCAAGGGCCAACAGGCGTGCGCTGCGACAATTGGCGCACGCCCGTCGGTGGAGAACGGTTGAGGAGAGTAGGCAGGCCCTTCTTTAGCTTGATCGTCTAGCGATGAACCTCTTCCAGCGAATTGATGTCGAACCGCTTCTGGTACATGGTCAGGTCGGAGCTGACATCGGGGAAGCCGTCGCCAAAAGCATTTATGATAGTGCCCCGTTTATTCTGCACATCGATGTCATTAACGGCTTGCCAGGTAACGGTGTTGACGCCCTTGTTGTACTTATCCCACGGGGGCGGGATCGTCTCCGTCCACTTCCACTGCCACTGGAATATCTTCCACAGCTTTCCCGAATGATCGAACGCCACGTGGAACGAGTCGTACCAGATTTGCGGATCTATGAACATGATCGCGCTGCTGTATGGATGGCGCGGGTTCTTGGGAATGCGTTCGAGGACGATTTGCTTTCGCAGTTCCCAGTCTTCGTCAGGGATTATGCCATTTGGGCCGTAGAGATGGTCGTACATTTTAGCCGGATCGCACACGCAGAGAACGTCTTTCCAACCCAGGAACTTCCAGTCCGTCTCCAGAGTCCGGCCCGCATAGCCGTAAAAGTCGTCCAGCGTGTGGTCGGTCCCCAACAGCGAATCATACTTGGTTTCGACCGAGACCCGGCGCACGCGCCGCAGAGTCGGAATGTAGGCCCATGCGTCGTCGTTCCTGAACGGATCGGTGTAGCGGTAAATGATGAATTCCGTGCCGCGAATATCGAACGGCGAATAAAACCCCGTGATCTCCTTCCACTCCACCCCGTTGGCGCCGGGAAGATCCGCCGCCGTCGAGATTCGCCAGGTGGCTCAGAACCAGGTGCTCGTAATTGCTTTGCAGGGTCCGCTGGAAAGTTCCACCCCCGCGGTAGAAGGGAGAAAAATCGGTGGGCAGCGTCCAGCCCTCCGGCGGCGCCAGCAGCATGAAGTTCCCGGGCGGGATCATCGTGGGCGGCGTATGTCTCGGTGAGCCGTCGAAGCGCACCCAAATCCATATCACGTTGGATTGTGCGAGCCCGTACGACATCCATTTCTGGTTCCAGTTCCAGCCCGCCTTGATCCCCGACGTAGGGTCGCCCACCTTAAGCTCGGCATTGTTGAAGGGCTGTCCGCAGCCGTAGTTTGTCCATCGTGCCGTCGGGCTTGAGCCTGACCTGCGGCTGGTACTTCTCCGTGCAATCCTGGAACTTCCCAATCGGCGTATGATCGATCGGAGCCACGATGCGCATTTTGAAGTCCGGAAACTTCAAATAGTCCAGGTAACCGGGAATCACGAACGGCCGCATCCGTTCGATATCCTTGGCGGTGAGCACATCGCCCACTTTGAAGTCAGGTTTAGCGTTGGCGTACTTGGTCAGCCAGTCAGTGTAGTCGGCGCGGGTATAGACCTTCTCCGGCATTTGGGCGCTAGCAACTCCGCTCCATAGAGATGCCGCCGCGCCCCACAGACATCCCGCGACGAGCTACCACCATCAACGCGCCGAATTTATAAGTCCGGTCGCCTCGTGGGACTCTTGCGGTTTCCATTTTTGTCTCCTTTGAGAATACGCTTCGATGTGCGCCCAAAGCCTAACCTAACTCGCAATCACGTAGGAGTTACGTTTGCGCCGGCGAGAAATGATGATGAGATTATCTGGTTGCTTCTCTCGCGTGCACGAAGGTTGCGCTAACCCCCAAGCGCAGAGAATCAGAGAACACACAGCTGACGGAGCGTTGTCCGCGGTGAAAAAGCAAACTAGCGCGGTTTCTGAAGCCTCAGAGAACAGTGTTCCGAGCTGTTGCGGGAGAGGCGAAAACCGGATGGTGACCGGCGCGCCCAACGTGAGGCGCACTTCCAGACGCTGAGGCACGAGCAGATGCAGTTTGCTATGCGACTTCGCCGGCGGCCACCTCGCCCGCCCGCGCGCCGACGGCGTCGTCCAAGACGGTGCCGGCCAGAAGCGCCGCCTGCCGCGCATACGCCGGCCGCGCCGGCAAAGCCGCCAATCGCTATCATCGCCCGCTCGCATCGGCCATAAGACCGGGACACTGTTAAGATCGATGAGGCAGTCGGGCTCCACCTGCCGCGGCTTAAGCAGCGGCATCAGGACTCTGGGCCGCCGGCCAGGAGCTTGGCGCTGTCGCGATTAAGCGCCTCACGAACGGTTGTAGGTGCGAAGTACGATTCGATATGCATTCGGACACATGCGCCCCGTCCGCCAGCCAGCGGCCCGGCCCTGCGCCAATCTTAAAGCGTGAACGAACATGCACCGCCGTTGCGCGGCCAGCAGGCGGCGCAACCGCCGCGTTCGCTCTAGAAGGGCAGGCCCGTAGGGCTACCCAGCGTCGATGCCAGCTCGCGGTCGCGGCGCTGAATCTGCGTCATCAGCTCGTCGAAGCCCTCCTCGCCCATGATCCGCTGGAACTCGGTGCGATAGCTGTTCAGCGAGCTCACGTTGTCGACCGCGACATCGCAGATCTTCCAGGTGCCGCCCTCGCGCTTGAGCGAGAAACCCAGCCCGATCGGCTCAGAGCAACATGCGCGCGAGAATGGATTCGTCAACCCGAGCGCGCGTGAGCGTTTCGATCGCCTCGATCGCACTGGTGGTATCGTGATGCGGATAGCGAGATCCCCAGACGACTTTTTCAGCGAAGTCGTTTGGCAGTTTCTGAATCACACGCTCTTCGGCATCGAAACCGAGCATCACACGTCCTTCTTTCCACAACTCCTCGGTGTCCGTGCGGACAGGATAATAATGGAGTAGCGGCACCGTGCGGGTCGAGGCTTCCATCTTCTCGAGCACCTCCTCGATCCATGAGGCCTTGCCGTGGGCCACCACCACTTTCATTTTAGGGTAGCGCTGCATCACCGTGAGACCGATCAAGGTCGACGCGACAAACATATGGTTGTCGAGCCAGTACGATAGAATTGGAGCGATCGGATGACTGAGGGGCGGTGATGCGAGGAAAGTGAAACCCTGATCTCCGCCACCTCCGGCATGTGGCCCGCCTCCCGCGTCAGCAATGATAGACCGCTGATTCAATCGGCGCTTTACCTTCTCAAAAAACTGTCCGTGCGACGTCCATTCGGGATTCCACAATCCAGTTGCGGAATGCACCGCCGCATTAATCCCGAGGCTTTCCAACTCGGCCCAGAGGGGATCATAGTAGGGATGAGTGAAGTAATGCCCTTCGATAAACATGGGCCGGATGAACGCGCCGCGGAAACATGGAATCTTGGCGACGCGGCGCAGCTCCTCCACCGTGTAATCCATGTTCTGGAGTGGGACCATGGCCGCCGCAAACAGTCGGTCTGGCGCGGTCCTGCAGAAGTCCGCGATCCAGTTGTTGTACGCGCGGGCAAGCGCATACGCCACGTCCGGATCTTCAACCAGGTGGAAACCCTCGGCAAACCAGGTCGGATAGAGAAGGCCTGGTCGATAACCCATCGCATCCATATCGCGCAGGCGAGCCTGAGGGTTTGAGGCCTGTGGCTGGCGAAAACCTCATCTCGGATGAAGGATAAGGAGGCAATATCGTTCGGGATCGAGTCGGAGTGGCCGCGAGAGGTATGCGGCGGGCGGACTTGGAGGTGGCGGTGAGATCAAGTGGCTCAAAAAATGCCAGATCGGACATGGCCGGAACGAGCCGTACCGGCTGCGGCGCCAGCGTCGCAATGGAGTCTATTGGATCAACGTGCGTCGACCGTTCATTTGCTCCGGCTGTGGCGAACGCCTAGTCGACGCCTTTTGTCCAGCGCTTCGATTCTTTGAGCGAATGGGATTCGCGCCTTCGAGAAGAATCCGGCGTCGCAGAGCGCTTCAGCTTGCGAATCGAATTTGTCGCACCTCCAGAAATGCCGCCTAATCGCAAAATAGAGCCGTATATTTTGGATTGCGGGTCAAGTCACTGATGCCTTCCCTTGGGATCAAGCCCCTCAACATCTGATTCGAGACCGCGACGCTGCATTCGGTCCAGCCTATACCCGCCGCATTCGGGCAATGGGAATCCGCGATCACCCTACGGCGCCACGCTCGCCATGGCAGAATGGCCACGTCGAGCGGCTCATTGGATCAATACGTCGCGAATGCCTCGATCACGTAGTCGTGTTCGGCGAGGCGCATCTGCATCGTGTTCTGAAAACCTACGCCTCGTATTACAACAAGGTCCGGACACACCTCTCATTGGATAAAAATGCGCCGAACTTCCGTCGCCCTCTACCGGTGGGCGACATCGCGGCAATTCCCATCCTTGGCGGGTTGCATCATCAATATGTCCGGCACTAGGTTTTGACTAGGCACAACGCCGTTCACAATCACGATTGTGCGCCGGCCGGTCGGGTAACAAGCCCTTTGGGACAGACGTTCTTGCGTGAAGCTCGACCGAAATAGTCCGTTACCGCAGCCCGATGGACTGTCGATCGAGCTGGTGAACAAGGACGAAACAAGAGTCTCTTCGCTCGTAAGAGGAAGTAGTCTTAATTTACGTCCTCAGGACGTTCCTCTCGTACTCCGGCAGTTCGGGCATCTAGTCAGCCAAACCGAACTGAAGCAGAAACTCGATCGCGTTCATCGGGACTTGCGGTCAATGAGGCCCGTTCTTCGCGAATACTGGGGGCTTCCGAGGGTCTAATTTTGGGGAATAATATACTTGACTAATCCGTGTGCTAGGCTGAACGGGACGTGACAGGCTGGCCGACAAACCGCGTTCGTGTCCACTCATTTACGTATTACATGGTGATCTAAGTGATCTTTAATGATCTTTTAGAATGTCTTAAGTAGTTGACTCAAGCGTGGCAAGCCGTTACGCTAAGAGCGGTGGCAGGGTGGGCAAGGTCTTAATCGGGCGCGCAGGGAGGATGAGTGGGGCCGCATTTCACAATCCAATAAGAGAATAAGAAAAAAGCCCCTGTCATTTTGCCGATGGCAGGGGCTTGGGTGCCTGACTGGCAGGCCGGATCCGATTCAGAATTTAGCTTACCACCATAAAGGCAACCCTGCAACGGGCTCGTGTGGTCAGGCCGCGAGCCAACGGGAAAGGTGTGCCTTATGGCCTACGATACATCATAAAAAGACCGACGCCCCCGAAAGGGGGCGGATTGCTCACAGGCAACTCGCAAAATTTAACAGCATCAAATAGGAAGCAAAAACAAATGCCTAAACCAGGCGAAGTTAATCAAGTGTCCGGAATTTACCGTTCTGACTGCTGCGGAGTGGAGCGGGCTGTTCCGGAGTATCATAAATTTCCACCCTGCGATAAACGCGGATTTTCCTGTAAGGGTGCGAATGCGACGTGGACTCTTGTCCGTCGCACTCAGACGAAATGAATCGATGAATAGAGTCTGAGCTATAACCGAACAGAAGCCCCCGTATCCAGTGAGCGTGTGTGCCATGGATTGCGGGGGCTTCACCAAAAAGATGAAGCAGGCCAGCAATGGCCCACTCGTACCGGTAAAACCCGAATCGCCACCAATCGCCATCGCGCAGAACGAATCCATAGACTTCCGATTCTCCCGCGATATCGATGCAACGATTCAAATCGTCTGAAAGACTTTCAATTTTTTCGGCGCTTAAAACGCGCCCGCCAATTTCGATGATAGGTTTGCCACCGCGCGCAACCCATTCAATTGCGGTAACGGCGTGGCCAGTCTCATACTCTGTCAGGATCAGAAGGTCATGTAACGCCACGTTTCTTTCTCTTGGATTTCGTCAGCTGTTCCGCAAGTTCATGTTTGGGTACAGCAACCAACGCGCGCATGGCTTTCGCGAACCGCTGAAATGCTGATTCTGGTGGTTGTTCGTCAGGCCGTGCTTCGTGCGTGACGTGCGTGACGGCTGAATCCTTCATAACTTCAGTCTATCACGTTTTGGTCGCGTCAGTCTGCCTCTACTCTGCCGGAGTCGATGAGGGCTCAAACGCTGGCGCGCCGCCGCCGATAAGCTCTTTGTACGTCAAGCGCCGTCCTGTCACGTTGCCGAGCGCCTGAACAAAGCGCGCCGCATCCGTGCCCTTGCGCTCGTTGAATCGGAACGCCTGCTCATCGAGATAGCGGAACAGATGGAACGGCTCGACGCTGATGTAGGTTCCTTTGAGGCCGCGTTTTAGGCAGGACCAAAAGTTTTCGATTCGATTCGTGTGAACGTTGCCCTTAACGTAGGCTTCCGTGTGATTGATAACCTGATGAACATACTCACGGTCTAGGCCGTTGTACGCGACCCATTCATCGGTGAACACTTCCGAACCGGCTTCAACGTGCTGGCGGATTTCATCCTGTAGCGTCCGGCGCTGAGTATTCGGAACATGCTTGATGCGGACTTTGCCGCTGTTGCGGTCGAGGATGCCCATCACAATCGCTTTACCGGCCCCGCCCGTGCCCCCGATTTTTCTTGCGCGATCTGCCTTGTGCATGAATCGGGCGAGGCCACCGATAAAAGTTTCGTCGGCTTCCACCTGACCGCTGACTTTCTCAAATGTTCCGGTCTGCATTGCCTTGCGAATCCGATGAAGCATAAACCATGCGGTCTTTTGTGTCACGTCGAGATCGCGTGCAACTTCATAGCTGCTAATCCCGTTCTTGCAATTGACCAACAGCCAGACAGCCGGAAGCCACTTGTCGAGACCGATGGGCGAATCCTCAAAGATGGTTCCAACCTTAACGGAGAACTGACGCTTCGGATGCTTTGAACTGCATTGCCAGCGGCTTTGATTGGCAAGGAAGCCAACCTTATCACTTCCGCATGTCGGACACTTGATGCCGTCCGGCCAGCGGATAGTCGCCATAAACTCGCGGCAGTTATCGGCGTTCTTAAAGAACCGAACCGCGTCGATCAACGTTCTCGGTATTCCTGCGTCCATGTCAGAATCATAGCGAACGAGCGAGGATTAGTCAAGTATATTATTCCCCAATTTTGGTTAGGGCTCGAGGACCTCATGCACGCAGCTCGAAGCAAACGACGAGTGGATATCTCGAATCCAAAGGTCAGGCACGCGCTCAGTACCGCTGCAGAGATCGCTTCTGCGTCGGAACGAATGCCCGAATGGAAGAGAGAGGAGATAAGACGTCGTCTGCTGAGCAAGGATCCAATAGAACCGGTGATTGTAGAGATTCAGACCGCCAATCATCTCGTGCTCGGTGGCACTGAGCTTCACTGGATTCCGCCCCAAAAAAATAGCAAGACGGCCGACATGCGCGCGAAATTCGCGAGTTTTGAGTTTGAGGTCGAGTGCAAGTGTAAAACCGTTGATGCAAAGCGACTCGTCAAGCGGCGACACTTCTTCGAGTTCTGTGATGACGTGATCCCAAAGTTTCCGACGCGTTTAGGCCTGATCGCATCCATAGAAGTACGCACGCCTGGAGCAATGCCCACGACATCGGAATGGCGCCGAAGGACGGCTGAAGCCGTATTGCGATTGCAAGGTGGCGGCGAGACATGTTTGCCTGACGACACGCGAATTTCAGTAATCTTGCGACCTGAACTGAATCCGACAAAATCGTTACAAACCGAAGCAGAAAGGACCGCCCGCCGTGCCGGACCGTTCGTCCATATTGCCGCTTTTGGTCAGAGTCCTTCCGGACAGAGTCCGATCGTGTTGGCCTGCTGGAGTCGCACGCAAGATGAGTACCTGAAAGGCATAGAAGAAGACCTTGAGAAGGCCTCTGACCAGCTCTCGGATGGAATACCCGCTCGAATCGTGTGCTACGTTCCGGAGATTAGCTCGTTCGCGGGTATGGAGTCGGACAGCGGCATTAGGACCCTAACTTTCCAGTTCTTCGGCCGGGAGAGGGCGAAGCACGCGTTTCAGATCGACTATGTCTCGGACCTCGATAGCACCACTGAGTCAGGGTGGCGCCTCGGACTGCACTTTCTTCGCTTCTCGAATCCCAGATTTGAAGGTCGGGTAACCGCGAGCTTACCATAGTTGTTGAGACAACGTCGTTCGTTACTCGCCGGCAAGACGCAAACCGTCGCCCGATTGCGCGCCGTGTCATTTCTATAAATTTTTAGCGTAACGTCCCTGAAACCCTGGGGGGGGGGCGCCATCCACCGCCGCATCATTCCCCGCCGCCCTCCTCGCCGTCCTTGCGCGCTTCCGCAGCGACTTCAGTCTCCTCCTCGGCGCCCGCCATCCTCGCCGCCAGATCGAACGCGTGTGCCTACTAAAAATTCCATCGGAGCCGTTAATTTAAGCAGCTGCGAGAATTGCTATCGAATTGATGCGCTGAGGTGAGTCGGAGTGCAATCTGAACTTTAAAACGGACGGCGCTGAATCGAGATCGAAAATCTTCGGGTTGCTAAGCGGCCTGGTCAATGTCTATGCGCTAAGAGCAGGATCGAGAAGGACTCGTTGGCGGATGACCCAGTCTGCTGCGAACCCCTCTCCCGCAGAGTCGTCAACCGGTTGACACCCGAGCGGCGGTTGACAATCCGGTGGTTGACAGCCGGCGGTTGACAAAGTCGACCGGTGCCGGACCTTTCATAAAACGACGTTCTGGTACGTGCCATAGTCACTCCGGCATACGAATAACGATCTCTTCGGCTTCGCCCGACGGCAACTCGGGGAGACGCGGTCGGTGTATCCGCTTACCATGCTGGGCCTTGCCCAAAACCCGCGGGGCGGCACTGGAATCTTGAGACGACCGCATGCCTTCGCTAAGCCGCGACCAGAGAGCGCCCACTCCTTTGCCACTCTCTCGATGGGCTCGGACCATACGCGATCCGACAGAGTCGCACGATCAAGGCGGATCTTGCGTCCATCTCTGCGCCACGCCCCTATTTCTACGCACCGCGCTTCGCCAAACAGTGGGGCGCGACGGTCGGCTACCTGAACTGAACCAACGAGTTGCTATACTTGTTGTCTCTGGTCGCCTGCTTCCTCTCAACCGGGACAGCTAGCGACAGTCATTCGGCTTGGCGTTTCCTGACCCCAAGAAACCCGGGAGGGGAGGTGGAGGATGAAACCAGCGGCAAGAGAAGGCACGATCACGTCACCAGGGCTAGCGTGGCCGTTAGGCGATTTCTATGTACCGGGATTCGCCTCTGACGGCCGTACTGGCTTGGTACCTGGCGCGCCCGATGCGCATCGGAGGCTTTTCCTTGCACGCGCCGCAGAGCTGCAACCAGAATTGGTCGCAACGCTCCGCAATGTGTCCGTCGATGACGAACGTGCATTGGCAGCGTGGGCAGAGCGCTGGCACCTGACCGATCGATGGTGCACGCTGCTCGCGCACGACACCCTGCGCTGGTGGGTTGCTCATCCTGAGGTTAGGGGCTGGGAATTTGAGAGCACAGGCATTTTTGCGGGATTCTTCCCATTCAAGCTTGAGCCGCTAAAGCTCGGACCGTTCTACCACGATCCAACGTGGCGGCGGCGGCGTGACTTCAAGAAAGACGTTCTTCAACAGGTGAACCAAGCGCTTGACGCCTACTGCAATCGCATCGAGGCTGCCGCGCTGGCCGCGGGCTTGAAACGATCTCCGCGCCGACGGGACGTTGGCCACTTCGACTGGCTGGTACGTTACCAGATCAGGAGCGAACCCTTCGCATCGATCGCGCGACATTCCTCGTACAAATTCAATGGCGGCCGGCAGACCATCCGCAAAGCAGTCGTCGAGCTAGCGAGATACATCGAACTCACCTTGCGGTCGTCAACTTCCGCGAAGACTCGCTGAAGTTGACGCGCGATTAGTTTCCCTCTCACGATTCGCGCTTCAAGCTATTGATCACGGTGCAAAGAGCGTCGCGCATCGAACACCGCCACGCTCAACACGATCGTGAACAGATAGCGGAGCTGCGATCGGGCGTGTCCAAGTGAGGGGAATGCAACATGGCGACGACAGAAACAGTGTCCGATTCTCACAGCGAGCAGCAATCGACCGTCCGCGTAACTGCAGACCAGGCTTGCGAGGGAACACCGCTACAGATTAGGGACCGGATTAAGGACCTTCGTCGGGTGCGAGCGGGAGACCTTGTGCCTAATCCGAAGAACTGGAGGAGACATCCCAGAGCTCAGGCGAACGCGCTGCGTGCTCTTTTGACGGAGATCGGATACGCGGATGCTTTGCTCGTCCGCGAGTTGTCAGACAACAGGCTGATGCTGATCGACGGTCACTTGCGCGCCGAGACCACACCTGACGCTCTCGTCCCCGTACTGATCCTGGATGTCACCGAAAAAGAAGCCGACAAGATCTTGCTTACGCTTGACCCGCTCGCCGCGATGGCAGAATCGGACGCCGAGCGAATCAAGGCGCTTATCGAGACGGTCGGCACCAACAGCGCCGCGGTGGAAGAGCTGCTGCGGCGCACAGCCGGCGAACAACTGTGGGAGCGCATTCATCCGCACGAATTCGTTGAGCCTCCGGCGCAGATCGACAAGGCGGGCGAACTGCAGAAGAAGTGGGGCACCGAAGCCGGCCAACTCTGGCGGATTGGCGAGCATCGGCTGCTGTGCGGCGACTCAACCAAGGCTGAAGACGTGGTCGAGGTTGATGGGTGGCGAGCGGGCCGTTCTGTTCGCGACTGATCCGCCGTATGCGGTGGGCTATACGGGCGGCTCGCACCCGCAAAGCTGGGGAAATAAGGGTGCTGCGAATCGAGACAAAGACTGGTCGGGCCAGTACCTGGAAGCCAACAGCGCGGACGTGCAGAACACCGAGGAGTCGGGCGTCGAGCTATATCGCGGGTTCGTGGATATGGCGATCAAGCATGCCATCACCCGCGACGCCGCCTGGTACTGCTGGCACGCGAGCAAACGCCAGTCGATGTTGGAACGCATCTGGATGGAGTTCGGCGCATTTGTGCACCAGCAAATCATCTGGGTTAAGACTCGTCCGGTGCTGACTTACTCTGTGTATTTGTGGCAGCACGAGCCGTGCTTGTTCGGCTGGATTAAGGGCGAGAAACCTAAAACTTTTCGAGCGCAAGTCGGTCAGACGGCGGACGAGTTTCCGACCACGATCTGGCAGATTCCGAGTTCTGAAGTCGAGACCGACGCGCATCCCACCTCGAAGCCTTGCAAACTCTTTGCGCTGCCGATGGAGATGCACACCGAACCCAATGAGATTTGTTATGAGCCGTTCTCGGGCAGCGGATCTCAATTAGTCGCTGCGCAGCAAACTGGACGACGGTGTTACGCGATTGAGAAGTCCGCGCCATTCGTAGCGGTGGCATTGGAACGCATGGTCGCCCTTGGCCTCAAGCCGGAGGTGATTAGTCAATGATGAAGCGCAACCCGGATGGCACGTGGCGGAGCACGAAGAGGGCGGTGATGGTGTCAGAAGCGGTTTTGAGAGCCAGATGGGTGGAAACCGAGACGGTTCACCTCAAGAGGATGGGGCTGTCGTTCGATGCGATCGCTGACCAGATCAGTCGCGTCGGTTGCGGCCAGGCGACCGCGATGGTCGCTATCCCCGACAGCCTGACGTTTCCACCGGATTACAAGATTTCTAAGCAAGCGTGCCACAAAGCGTTCACGAGGGCCATCGCCCGGGAGCCGGCGCTTGCAGTCGACGAGTTGAGAAAGCTCGACAGTGCACGCAGCGAAGAGATGTTCATGAATCTACAGCCCGGGATCCGCAAGGGCAATCCACGCTCGATCGAGGTTGGAGTTAAGGTGCTCGACCACACGGCGAGAATCCAGGGTTACGCTGCAGCACAGAGACACGAGCTCACCGGCAAAGACGGCAAGCCGCTGACGCTGGTTCACTTACTTAACGAAGTTGGTCCGATTTCAGAGGAGGAATGACATGAGCGAACTTACCCCAGATCAAAAGGCATACGTACGAAAGGTCATTGCTGACCCGGTTCTGTTCACAACCAATATTCTCGGGGCGGAGCTCTGGGAGCGCGAGGCTGACATATTACGCTCGATTCAGAGCAGCCGCCGCACCGCGATCAAGGCCTGCCATGGGGCCGGCAAGACCTATTCGCTTGCGTTAGCCGCGCTCTGGTGGCTGGCCCGCTACCCGCAAGGCATCGTTCTGACCACCTGTCCGACTCTCCGACAGGTTAGAACCCAGGTGTGGTCGGAGCTTCATCGAATCTCCGCGGGATCAAAAATTCCATATCCAGAGTTGAAGACGACCGAGCTCAAGTTTCGCGGCGAAGATAACTTTGCCCTCGGCCTTTCGACGAATCAGGCCGAGAATTTCCAGGGCTACCACGGCAAGTACGTCCTCATCATCGTCGACGAGGCTCCGGGGATTGCGGCTGAGATCTGGGATGCCATCGCCGGCGCCATGGCCGGCGGCAAAGTCCACATCGTGGTCGCGGGCAATCCAACCATTCCTTCGGGCCCATTCTTCGACGCTTTCAACCGGGAGCGCGGACTGTGGAACTGCATCACCATCGATGCTTTCGATTCACCTAATCTTGAAGGCATCACACTTGAGCAATTGCTTGCGATGGATTCGGCCACAGGCGGTCCGCTTGATCGCAACCCGGTGCCATATCTGGTCACAAAACGGTGGGTGTATGACCAGCATCTCGTATGGTGGCACGGCGACGAACGCAGCTCGCCTAACTGGATGTCGCGCGTACGCGGACAGTTTTCAGATCAGTCGCACAATGCGCTCATCAAGCTACCATGGCTGGAGCGCGCAAAACGGCGTGCCCTGGAAAATCCCGTTAAGGATGCGGGCGAGCGACTGGTCGCTGGCGTCGACGTGGGCGGCGTCGACTCGGAGACGGTCGTCTATCTCTGCGAGATAACAAAGGGCAACCCCAAGATCCTCAAGTTCGGTGCGTGGCGTGGCGAAGACACTCGCGGTTACGCGGTCGCCTTTCTGAAACCGTACCGCGACCGACTAGCCACCGTGCGTGTGGATGCTGATGGTGTCGGATACAATTTCGGTCTGCATCTGCGCGACCAAGGCCTGCCCGTCGAGCTCGTTCACGTCGGAATCCCGGTAGAAAGCAAACCCAACTTGAGAGCGGACGATCCGGCTTTACGCTTTCTGAATAAGAAAGCGCAATTGTATCAGCGCGTTGCGGATCTTCTGGAGCGCGACGGGATCGATGGCTTGATTGACGACACCACGATCGGACAACTGGCTGGCATCCTCTACGAAATCGATCCGCGCGGTCGGATCATGATCGAGTCCAAAGAAAAGGCCAGGCAGCGCGGCGTGCAATCGCCGGATCGTGCCGAGGCGCTTATGCTTGCGCTAGGCAGACCACATCAGGTTTTTGAATGGCATTCGGTTCGCGAACTTCAGAATCCAAAGTCACCTTTTTACCGTGGCTCACACGGTGACGATTATCCAGTTCAAAGGGGGCGATGGGATGTCTGGGCAGGCAAGCTCAGATTCCCAAACAAAGGCACTTGGTGACTGAATCTCGTGCGGCCGACGGGATCACTCATCGACTTGTTGCAAAGCGGCTAACAATCGCCTCGTTACTATACATGAGAGCGCATCGCTGATCGCCGCGACAAAGGGCTATTGGGCGGCTTTGAATTTTTAGTACTTTCGCTTGCGCCACGCCTTTAAGGTTAGGCGGCGGCGGATCGCCGAGTGGACAGATAGGCGGCGTCGGGCCGCGCTCAGGGCACCAAACCGCGTTACACACTGATGGAGTTAGCGGCACAGGAACTCCGCAAGGAGTCAGATTCCGACCACGTTTTGAGCATGGCATATATTTGAATCATTTCCGAGTAGTAAGTCATGGAAATCGTTACAAAAAATAAGTCGGCGCGATGGAATCTGTTTGATGAATATGGGCATGAGAGAGCGATGAGATGCGAATTTGGGGATTTGCGGAAATGGCTCTCAAGACATAGGGACGAATGCCAATTGAAGCGGCGATATCTGGATGAGGACACGTCAGAACGCATTTACTGGCACTTTGGTTATCTGTGCGCAGTCCGGGACATACTCAAGCAACTCCGCAGACAAAGACGCAATTCGACCTAGTCGAAGCTAGAGCAACGCGAACACTTTCAACCCGAACCAGTAGGACGCGCGGGATGCCTCGGGGAACCAACCATAGCTCTCAGCGAGCCTCGTGCCACGCTTGCACCTGACCAGTAGCCGCTGTAGGTTCGCCGAATACATTTGGATCGCTATTTTCTGCTACAGGAGGAACCAACCGAATGCCACGTGGTCCCGCTACTCAAGTCAGCTCCGCACTTCGTCAGGTTCAAGGTAAGGCGCGCCAAGTCTTGAAAAGCTTAGCTCAGGAGATCCGCGCCAAAGAGTCAGCACTGCGGCGGCTGCGAGATGACGAGGTTAAACTCGCCGCGTTCGCTGGACAGCGAAGTGCTCCTGCTAGCCGGTCGGAGCGTGGCGTATCAGGAAAAGGCGCCGGTCGAATCAATTGGCAAGCTGTGTTGGAGAAACTGCCTAAGCAGTTCAAGGCCTCGCATATCCGTGCCGTGCCTATGACCAAGGATAAGCGGCCCTCCGAGGTCTTCGCGGCCATTACGCGTTGGATTGATGCGAAGATGGTGAAGCGAAAGAGCCGCGGGGTCTATGAGCGAGTGAACGGGAAGAATTCGAAGCAATAACAGCGTATTGACCTGACCCCGGTTGGCGATCCAGCACTACAGAGAGAGCTGGGTTGATGGCAAGGGCAAGATGGCCTCGGGAGCGGGTGATCTATAGCCCAGCGAACTGTGCGGTCTGCGGTGATTGGTGTTTCCTGAAGACGTCGAGCTGGTGCTGAATCGGCTCCCCGGAGTCCGCGATTCGGCGGTCGTCGGCCTGGAGCGAGTTCATGCCGTGCTCATTTTGGAGCCAGGCCTCGACCAAGAAGAGGTCTTGCGGGCCAGCATCAGCCGATCGTTGAACGTTCAGTTTGGAACAGAACCCAGGAACTTCTGCGCCTCCATGGGGTTCGGGCCGATGGAAAGCCGAGCGGATCGATCTCCAGTCCGCTGATCGGCAAGCTGTTCGACGAAAGAGGTGAACGGCTGACACCGAGTCACGCAGTCAAGGGCAATCGTCGGTATCGATACTACGTCTCGCGCAGTTTGATGAAAGGAACCGCACGTAAGTCTGGACAGACTTGGCGTGTTCCTGCTTTGGAGATCGAACGCAACCTGGCCGCCGCCGTCGCCAAGATTCTCGACGAACGCACAGCAATTGTGGCCGACGTCGATGAGGCTGGACTTGACGCGCATGACATCACTTCGATCTTTGCGACCGCCGCGGAATGGAGCACGCGCCTTCGATCAGAGGCTGAGGCATCGACGGCATTAAAATCGCTGGTCGATCGAGCGGAGTTGCACCAGGATGGTATTCGACTCTCAATCAGATTGCCGATCCGGACTTCCGGAAAACCGGCGGCGAGTGCCACGACCCACTTATCGCTCACCCGTCAGATACCGCTGCGAGTGAGACGGCGCGGAATTGAGATGCGGCTCGTCATCGACGGAGGCTCCGGTTCATCGCCGAGGATTGATTCGACGATCCTGAAGGCAACGCGCGGGCCCACCGTTGGTTTGACGATCTAGTATCGGGTCGTTCGGTTTCGATGGTTGAAATTGGTAAGCGGGAGGGTGTCGGTAAGCGCTACGTCAGTCGAATGATTCGCTTGGCTTTCCTCGCGCCCGCGATCGTCGAAAGAATTGCCGAGGGGCGCCAGCCGCCGGAACTCACCGCTCAGTTTCTGTCGACCGGCCGCGGCGATTTTCCGCTAAGTTGGCAAGCGCAAGAAAAACTGCTCGGCTTCGCAAATCCTGCCTGTTAGCTACGCCGCACAGGGACCACTTCCTGGAGTGTTGCGGTACTTCTGTTTTCCAAACCCATCGCATTGACGAACTTCTGCGCCACCTATAAATCGCCGAAGTCCACCGCCTCTTCCTGCGATGGAGAGAATCCGACCCATTCGCCTACTCAACCATCGCTCAGCCCTCTCCGGTGCACTTCGCCAGCATGCAAGGGCCGCAAACGCGCTAATTTGATCGGTTTCGTTGGAGAAGTACGACACCCTAGACTCCGTAGCGGAGCGAAGTGAATTCGAACTGCCGGTACCGGTTTCTAAACTGTCAGACGACAGCGTCGTGTTATAGTTTGCGACGCTGAGACGAGTTGCCCTGATCGTCCGAACGTGGTCGAATCGATCAGGCTCCCTGGCGCTGGACGCCGCGCGCGACGTTGCTCACGTGCTCGCGCACCACGTCGGGCGGGCACAGCCAGATGAAGATTTTGAGGCAGATGAAACCGACTAGGATCCAGTCGAGTTCGCCGATGATGGGGATGAAGTCGAGTTCCAGCAGCGGTGGCGAAATCAACGCGAGCACGCCCAGCAACGGCACCGCCTTGGCCAGCACGGAGACACGCGCGTCGTGCATCAGGCGGTAGAACACGCGGACGAACTGCGGCAGAAACATTATCAGCCCGCGTATCTGCAGCGGACCCATCAATTGCATTCTGAGAAGTCGGCTAAACACGGTTTGGTCTTCTTTTTATACTCCACCCGGGCCCCCAGGCCCAAGGTCAAGCGGATTCGGGGTACTGTCCTAATCTAGTCGGACAGCACCCGGCTCTGGTCCTTCGCCTTAACGTGACGGTCGGCACAGCCGCCTCAAACTGCGGCCGAGCAGGCTGCACTTCTTGCTCGCAAATCATTGCGTCAACCGCCTTGCGCGAGCCGCTTGCGCAGCGTCCGGTCACGTTTCAGGTGCCACTCTCGGCTCATCGCTTCGCGGCGCGTCGCGTGCTGCTCGGCATAACAGCAAGACACAAACCCGCCCCCGCGTTGAGCGCGCGCCGGTGCCGGCATTGCGCTGGGCAAGACGTCGATCCAGATCGTTGGTCCAGCCGACGTGGGTTCAATATCCGTCTGTGCTGAAACTACCGAGAATGTAAACGAAGCATTCCATTCGGCCGTCTTTGTACGGGTCCCGTGCTCGGCCGGACTCGTTAATCGGCGGTGCCGGCGGGCGCGGAGAGCTGCGTTTTGGTCTGCACGTAGCGCGTCACGCCGGTGCGCGTGATGAGGCCAACCAGCTTGCCCTGGTCGACGACCAGCAGCCGTCCGATATCCGCAGCCGCCATCTGCCGGATCGCATCGATGACGCCGGCACCGGGAGCAATCTCGATTGTCCGGTCGGCGCGCCGCATAACCTCGCTGATGCGCCTGCTCGCGCGCTCGGACGCAGGACACTCGCGCACCTGCGCAAGTGTCACCACGCCCAGTACTTTTCCATCCGCCGCAACCGGAAAGCCGCCGAAACCGCAGCGCAGGAAATAGTTCTCGACGGCACCGGCTACCGTTTCTTCGGGGCCGAGCACGATCGGATCGCGCACCATAATCTCGCGCACGCGCGCGCCTGACAGCACCTGCTTGACGATCATGTTCTGGTAGCCCGATGATGCGGCGCTGCGCAGGAACAGCCCGATGAATATCAGCCACAGCCCACCGATCAGCCCGCCCCCGAAGATTTCCAGCGCGCCCAACGCGATCAGTCCCCACGCGATCGTGTTGCCCCAGTCGGCCGCTGCCGCGGTCGCGCGGCCCAGATCGCCCCAGTGCATCCACAACGCCGCGCGCAGCAGGCGCCCCCCGTCGAGCGGAAATCCGGGCAGCAGGTTGAACAGTGCGAGCGCGAGATTGATGAAGGCGAGATAGGAGAAGACCGCTCCCCACAGCGCCATCGCCGGAGCCGCGCCGACCCCGCGCGCGATCAGCCAAAAGATTGCCGCCATCACCAGCGAGCTGAGCGGACCCACCGCGGCGATCTTGAGCTCATCGATCCCGCTGCTGGGCTCGTGCTCCAGTTCCGCCATTCCGCCGAAGATGAACAGCGTGATCCGGTGCACCTCCTCGCCGAGTCGGTTCCCCATCGCCGCGTGGCACAGCTCGTGCGCGAGCACCGAGCCAAAGAGCAGGATGGTCGCAACCAGTCCCACCAGCCAGTAACTGCCGGTCGAATAGCCGGGATACTTCGCGGGGAATATCCCGAGGACAGTGACCAAAGGATTAGCGCGAAGATGATCAGCCAGGAATAGTCGATGGCGACCTGGATGCCGGCCACTTTGAAGATTTCGATCGCACCCTTGCGCTCCGCCGCCATTGGGACCTCCGCGTGGTGACACCGCGAATCTACGCGACCCGAACGAACATGGTAAGCGCTGGGCGATTGAAAGGCACGCGCACATCCTCTACTTCCGCGCCGCGATCCGCGAATGGTACGCGAACTACCACCGGCAATGGCACGCCACCGTGGATTATCTGCGGCACTGTGTGAGCAATCCCGTCATCGAGGTTCAGGCAACGAAGCGACCGTGCAGTGTTATCTGAGCGCGGATGCGGTTCCCAAGGCGACAAGCAAACCGTACTGGGTGGCTGGTTATTACCGCGACAAGCTGGTGAAAGAGGGCGACCGCCGGTTGCTCGGGGAAACATCAGATCGAGGTCCACTACCTGAGCGAGAGCAACCCGCTTCTCGAGTTCGCCTGGGGGTGCTAAGTCGCGGGACCTGGGGCCTTTTGGCGCTGCTCCCCCAAAGCGAACCCAAAGATGCCGTTTGTCTGCAGTGCTCGCGCGCGACGAATGCGATCGACCAGTCCGCCGACCGTAATTGTCGCAAGACGGTCTGAAGGTGGTGTTTCCGGATGCCGCTCTGAGAAATAACCTTCGGTATGGATATAGCGACTTTAGTCGGGATCGTGCAACGAGCAGAGCACAGCTATCGCACTCCGTCATCCGGAACGAGGTTTTCGGTAGCGACAGGAGATTTTCGGCCTCAAGCCGCGCACGCCCTGTGAACCGCGACCGGATAGCAAGCAGCAGCTGGCTCAGAAACGCGACCATCGGCCGCTTCATTACCATACGCCCACCCGACCGTCATCCCGGATAAGGTTTTCGGGAGGCACAACTGAGCAATCGGGATGCGGCTCAGCGTGGAGCGTTAGATCGGCGTTGCGACCAGGTATGCAGTACCTCTGACGATGCGACATCTCCATGATTTTCTGTCGGTCAACTGGACGAAATGGTTGGCGTCGCCCATTGCCGCGAAGTTGTTCTTCTCGTAGAGGGCGACATTGTAACCTACAGCCTGAAGAGCCTCCTGCATGGAGGTTTCGAAATTGCGATCTCCGATCTCCTTCAAACGCTCGTAAGGACCATCATAAGCCAGAAATCTTCCTTTCCACCCGGCCCCGAGCCATCCAGACGACGCATTCAAAACAGCGGCCGCTTCGCGATCCAACTGCCCCAGCTTTTCGGAAAGGTTGTTTAGATCTGAGGCGTCAGAAACGGTTGAGCCAGTGGCTGCGGCGATGACGTCAAAGCCGGTCTTCAAGTCGCTGGATTCGTCGCCATTGATCGCCTGCAACTCCGAGAGAGGCGGGCGAAGGGCGTTCTTCCTAACTTCTCCGAGGCAAAGCGGCATGATCTTCTTCTCGCTAAACCAGAACGTTCCACACTCGAACCAAACCCACGGCCTTTGCAGGCCACGATCCGACGCAACAAAGATCAGCATAGCCGACTCTTGCAGGGCTTGTTGAATTTCCGGGGACCACTTGGTGCCCGGCGGCAGGTCCGCGGGATCACTTGAACAGAATACTTTGACGCCCGGCAGGCGTCGCTCGACCTCTGCCTTCAATAGCAACGCGATGTGTTCGTCTGAGGCGGCATGACTCAGAAACACTTTAGGATTGCGGCCCTCATGGCTTGGACTGGTGTCAGGCGAGAGCCGGTTGCGTGCCGAGCGCATGAACTCTTCGACCTGGGACTGGATCCGCATGCGCGCGCTGACACTTCGATCGTAGAAATGGGTCGCACTCTTCACCGATGGGCTGACGCTGTCACGCTGGCAAATCGCTTCAAACTCCCTTTCTGGACCAGCAGAGCAGTAAGGAACCCATAGTTCATCAATCTGGCCGTGAAGCGTCCTAACCGCTTCAGGCGAGGGGACGCCATTGCCCTCCCGAAGCAGAGCACCGACAACCTCCCAAAGTTGATTGGTCGCGTCCTCGATCTCTTTCGCGCACACATCGGCAACGGCCTGAATCAGCGCGCCGGATCGTCCCAGTCCTTTGGTCGCAAGTTCGTTCTGAACGCGTTGCAGTTCTGTGTGGAAGAAATGATGGCGCCTCGAGCTCTCTGCGCTAAGCCGTTTCCGAGCGATCTGCATTGCTTCTTGGTCAAGCATTCGGCCACAGTGCCTGTTCAGTTCAACATAGTGAAAAAGCGTCGGCGATCATCGAGCGGTAGCCGGAGGGCGGCGGATAGACGGTCCGACAGGCCATCGGCGGCGCAATTGCTCTCAAGCTGCGCCCTCAATTCGCGATTGTTCGCGACAAACCAGAGGATGAAGGTTATTAGAGGCCTAGGCCACATTCGCCCGAACTACTTGTCGACGCGCACCGGCAACCCCCCAACGAGACCGCTCGCACAAGCACCATCGTTTGGAAGAAGCCCCGCGACATTCCGCGAGCTCTGGGCGCGACTCAAAGCGGAACCGACGGCATCATTTGCCCTGCTGCAATTCCTTGCCGCGCTTGATCAGAGCGTCACCCATCGTACGCATCATCTCACCGTGAAGCTCCATCATGCGTCCCATCAGCTTGGGATCCTGTTTCATCATTTGCGTCATCATCGGCATCATTCCCATTCCCATCATTCCGCTCATTCCACTCATCCCGCCCATTCCGCTCATCCCACTCATACCGCCCATACCCATTCCGTCGCCCATCATCGAACCGTGACCGCTGGCGGCACCGACAGATTGCTGCGCACCTCCAGCGGAAGGCTGTGAGGCTGGTTGGGCGACCGCAATCCTGGAAACAAGGACAACCATGATGAAACCAAACAGCACCGCGCTTATTACTCGTTTCATTAGAACACCACTCTCCTTTGATTCGGGTCGGCTCGCTGGCTGCATGCTTCGCCGTCCGTTCAATCAATCAATGTAAAATAGGGCGATCGTTAACCCAGCCAAAGTGAGTGAACGATCGTTAACACAGTCGAATAGTCGCGGTCAACGGCGATGAAGCGCATCGCGACTTGCGGCGGTGTAAACTGGAGGGCGTCGCGCTAGCAGCAGGGAGGCGCGGCCGCTCGCCCCGCCGCTAAGACGCGGGGTGCTAATCGCCGCCGGCAGCGGGCGCGCTGATCGCCTGCGAAACGAATTTCGCGATGCCGGCAGTCTGGTCGGCACGCAGCGGACAACCGTACGCCGCACGCATCTTGTCGATTTCCTTCTTCCAGGTCTCGAGGGTCAACGGCGGCTGCGCGTCAATCATGTCTTTTGAATGACACAACAGGCAGCGGGAATTGGTGAGGTTGGCGGCGTCGCCTCCTGCGAAGACCTGATTACCGAAGGGCAGTGCGATCTTTTGCGACGTCAATTTGATCGCGCGATGCCGGCTCGGCGCCGCGGGGCTTAGCGCTAGCGCGACGCCGTGAGCGAGCGGCGCAGACAGGCCTACCAGGAAAGTAGCCAGGACTATGCGGTGCCGGATTTGTGCCATTGCCCGTTCCTCTAAGCGGTACGTACCGTGACCTGCTCGACCACGTTGCGCATATAGCCCCCGGGATTCCAGGGCGCGGTAACGGGCTGCGACACACTATTCCTGTTAGTTGCGTTTACCATTAATTTGTAGGTGCCGGGCTGTTTGAGCACGAAGCTCGTGTGCCAGCGGCGAAAGCTGTAGCGCCCGTAATCCTTGCCCAGAGCTGCGTTCCGCCAGCGCGTTCCGCCGTCGGCGGAAAACGCGACATTCTTGACCCCGGTGTCGCCCCCCAAAGCGATGCCGCGCACCTCGATAGGCACGCCGAGCCGCACCGTCGCGTTGTCACGAAGGTTGGTGATGAAAGAACGCGGCACCAATCGGTTGATCGGAACCATTTTGACGCCCTTCGCGTCCGGTACCATCGTGGCGCCCGGAGTGTCCGGAATCAGATAAGCGGTGTGCATCCAGTAGTTATCATCGGGCTTATCGAGCACCTCGATGTGACTGAGCATCTTGACCCAGTATGTGGAATACCAGCCCGGCACGATGAGCCGCAGCGGAAAGCCGTTGAGCAGCGGAAACTGTGCGCCGTTCATCCCATAGGCCACCATGACCTCTCCGTCCATCGCGTGATCGATGGCGAGCGATTTCATGAAAACGGGAGTTTCCGGCGTTTCACCAAAATCGAGACCGCGAAAGCGCACTTGTACGGCGCCGGGCAGCACGCCCACACGAGCGAGCAGCGACCTCAACGTAATCCCGGTCCACAGGGCGTTGCCCATAGCGCCGTTGCCCCACTCGCCACCCGGCACGCGCGGCGACGAGAAGCCGCGACTGTTGCCGGAACATTGGTTCACGGCAGCAAGCTCGACCTGGTTGGGTTGGTGCAGAATTTCCTTGAGCGTGAATTCAGTAGGGGTGCGCACGTGGCCGTGCACCCGCAGGCGGAAGGTGTCCACGTCGATCGAGTTCGGAATTACCGACAGATGCCATCGGACAAAGAACTGGTCATTGGGCGTGAAAACGCCTTGGTCGAAAACCTCGAAAGGGGTTTCGAGCAGAGGCGGGCGCTCACGCAGCAGGATCATCTCGCCCTTCTGCGGAAAGCGGACGAGCTTCTGACCGCCATTCTCAAACGGCATCTGGATCAGCTTCGCGGCGAACGCCGGTAGGCTCCCACTAAAGATTCCGCCGGCGATGCCACTGGCTGCCATTTTCAAAAAGCTTCGACGTGGAAACCAACCCGAGCCATCAGTCCCGGTCAAGCTCGCGTCCAGCGATTTACTTCTGTCCACGGCCCTGCTCCGTTTATGCATCCTGGGCGCCTTTCGCCGAAGAGATCGACCAGCCTGAGGCTGTCGCGCCCAATTCGGTCACCCAGGTATGAAGGTACATCCCAATCCCCATCGCAACGACGAAAATGAAAACGGGGAGCGCGCCGGAAGCGAGCGAGGTGAGCGCGGGACCGGGACAGAAGCCGCCGAGTCCCCAGCCCACGCCGAAAATGGCGGCGCCCAAAATCAGCTTGGCATCCAAATCGCTGCGCTTTGGCAGCGAAAAGTCCGGCGCCAACAATGGTGACGGCATTTTTCTGCTCCAGCGATACGCCACGAAGTAAACCGCGATCGCGCCGAGCATGACGAAGGCCAGGCTGGCGTCCCAGGCGCCAAAAAAGTCCAGGAAGCCGATCACCTTTACCGGCCGGGTCATCCCGGAGATTCCCAGACCGAGCGCGAACACCGTTCCCGAGACGAAGGAGGTCAGCAACGCTTTCATAGTGAACCTCCCATCAGGTGATTTATCAAATAAACCACCAGGGCTCCCGTGAAGATGAAAGTCGCCGTGGCGACGAGCGAACGTGGTGAGAGGCGGCTTATACCGCACACTCCGTGACCGCTGGTGCATCCACTGCCGAGACGGGTACCGAATCCGACCAGTAGACCCGCACTAGTCAGCAGCGGGAGCGGGCGAATGATGCCGAAGTCGAAGGCGCCAGGCAGTAAAATCCTGAGTAGCAGCCCGCCCGCGAACAAGCCTCCAAGGAAGCAAATCCGCCAGAGCGTGTCGCCTGTAACGGGCTTGAGCACCCCGGCCAGGATGCCGCTGATACCGGCGATTTTGCCGTCCAACAGCAGCATCGCCGACGCGCTGAGACCGATAAGCATGCCACCCAACAATGAAGCGAAAGGTGTGAAATTGTGCATCAGAGACTTCTCCGTATGTTGCCGCAGGCCGGTCTCCGTCGAGCGGGGCGTGGCCCAGGCGGCGGCTAAAGGCGAAATAATCAACGCTCGACCGGCAGACCTGCCTCGTTCCACTCGAGCATCCCGCCTTTAAGATTGCTCACGTTCTCGAAGCCGAGTGCGGTCAAAATTGCGGCGGCCGTGGTGCTGCGAACTCCCGACCGGCAAATCACGACGATTTCGCTGCTCTTGAGGCTGTCGAGCTCAGCCGCTCTGCCAGGCAGCACCCGGAGCGGAATCAGCTGGCTGCCACGAAGGTGGCCGAGTTCGTCGTGATACTCGTCCTGCTCACGCACGTCGATGATGATGGGAGCGTTTCCAGCCTTTAGCCGATCCCCCAGTTCAGAGGCGGAAATTTGCCGAATCGCGCTCAATTGAGTCAGGTCGGGGAACTTCAGGGAATCATCGTCGATCGCGGATTGATTGGCCTGCAGCGCTTCCTGGATCTTGTCGGGCAGCGCCAGACCGAGATTCTTCATGATGTCTATGTATTCCGCGCGTGTATGACCGGCGACGCGTGGATTGGAGGCCTTCTCCTGACCGATCGTTGAATGATGATTGCCGCGATAGTCGTGGGCCGGAAAGACCAGAGTGTCGTCCGGCAACGTGAACAGCGCGTTGGTGATGGCGTCGTATTGCTTACCGGCGTCGCCGCCGGGAAAGTCCGCGCGACCGGTGCCGCCGATCAGCAGCGTGTCTCCAGTGAACACCCGCCCATCGACAATGAGGCTGATTCCATCCGGAGTATGCCCGGGCGTGTACAGCACTTTCAGCCGCAGGTCGCCCACTTCGAGCACGTCGCCGCGGGTCACGTGAATGGCTACGTGAGGGGCGGGCGCGTGACGCTCCATCACGACTTTCGCATCGGTCAGATCGGCGAGGTCGAAGGTGCCGCTGCGATGGTCCGCGTGGGTATGGGTGTCGATCACGTAGTCGAGCCGAAGGCCGTGGTAGACGGCGACCGCGATATAACGGCTCGTATTTTCCTTCAACGGATCGATCAACACCGCGTGCCTCGTCCGTTCGCAGGCCAGCAGGTAGGTCTTGCATTTACCCCGGTTCAATTCTCGACAAAACATGATCTGATTCCTCCCGCGGCTCCGCTTCGGTCGAGCCGCGTCGCGGTTGCGGCTTGACTCTACCTGCATATGAATATAACTAAATAGGAATGGACGCAAGCATTCAAGCCAACGTCCGGCGTGGTTCAAAGCGGCCGCGCCCGATGCTGACCTGGGAAGCGCTCGAGTTGGTCGCGGCGCGTTTTCGGGCAATGGGCGAGCCGCTGCGCCTGCGGATTTTGCAGCAGCTGGAAAACGGCGAACAGAGCGTCTCAGCGCTCGCCGAGCGTGTCGGAACGACGCAGCCCAACGTCAGCAAGCACCTGAAGGTCCTGCAGGACGCGGGGTTGCTCAAACGCCGGCCGCAAGGCAACAGCGCTTATTACTCGATTGCGGATGCGATGGTTTTCGAACTCTGCGAGATGATTTGCTCGCGGCTCCACGATCGCCTCGAAGCCCAGGTTGGCGCGCTCAAGGCGCGGACGCGAGGTTGACTTTTATGACGCCTGCTTCCCAGGAATCGATCGCGACGACCGCTGACACACCGGCGATCCCGATGAGCTGGCACGACGAGTTCGGTTCGGCGAATCCCGCGAGCCTGACGCTGCGCCTCGCATTTCCGATCGTCGCTTGCGCATCGCTGCTGCCGTTCGTCTCGCCCGGGATCGCCTTGATGGCGGGGATAGCTCTGGCCCTGACCGTCGGCAACCCGTATCCGCTAACCACGGCGCGCGTGATCACACCGCTGCTGCAACTTTCAGTGATCGGGCTCGGCGCCGGTATGAACCTCGTTGAAGTAGGCCGGGCGGGCGCGTACGGCTTCTTCTATACGGTAATCGGGATCACGCTGACGATGAGCATCGGTCTGACGATGGGCTGGTTGCTGCGCACTGAGCGGGATACCTCGCTGCTGGTGACGGTAGGAACCGCGATTTGCGGCGGAAGCGCGATCGCCGCGGTCGCCCCGGCAATCCACGCCAAGCATCATGACGTTTCGGTGGCGCTCGCAACGGTGTTTTTTCTCAACGCGGTTGCGCTGTTCATTTTCCCGCCGCTGGGCCGTCACTTTGGCCTCGGCCAGGTCCAGTTCGGGGTGTGGAGCGCGCTCGCGATTCACGATACGAGCTCGGTGGTCGGGGCGGCGATGCAATATGGCGCTCGCGCGTTGGAGATCGCCACGACTATCAAGCTGACGCGAGCGCTCTGGATCGTACCGGTTACGCTGGTCATCGGGATGGTCTGGAACCGCGGACGCGACGCAAAGGGTGCGGGCAAGGCCAAGCGGCCATGGTTCATTCTGGGATTTCTCGCGGCCGCGGCGATCGTCACCTGGATTCCGGCGCTCAAGCCCTCAGCTCATGGCGTGTTCGTCGGCGCACAGCGTTCATTGGTCGTTACGCTGTTTCTGATTGGTTCGGGACTGAGCCGCGAGGCTCTCCAGGTGGTCGGCCACCGGCCGTTGATTCAGGGATTTTTGCTCTGGGTGCTGATGGGCAGCGCAACGCTCGGCGCGATTCTGCTCGGCTGGATCGGCTAATCGGGTGCTGTGCTCGGATCATTGGAGGAAAATGCGATGAAGCCATTGCCCCATGTCTACACGGCGCGACTCACCGGCGGGGCCGAAGGCTATGCCGAGGTAGCAGCCGCTGGCGTAGTCGAACTGCGCACGGCTCCACCGGCGGACTTCGACGGACCGGGCGATGCATGGAGCCCCGAACAATTTCTGATGGCCGCCGTCGAGACTTGCTTGCTCTTCACGTTCAGAGCTGTGGCGCAAGCTTCAAAGCTGGAGTTCACCTCATTGGAGATCTCAGGGGAAGGCACGGTTGACCGCAAAGACGGAGCGACGCGTTTTACTCAGATCGTCCTACATCCGCGTCTGACGTTGCCGGCCGGCGCGGATCGCGCGAGGGCGTTGCGCGTCCTTGAGAAAAGTGAGAAGGCGTGCCTTATTTCGGCCTCTCTGTCCACGCCGGTTCGCCTTGAGCCGGAAATCGTGTCTGGCTGATCGTGCAGCTTTTAAGAATAGCCACTCGTTCCAGCCGGCCGCTTTTTCACTGGCCGGCTCGCTGATGATTTCGCCACTGGCGTTTTCGGTTTGACCGTGAGCACCGGGCACGGCGCTTCCCGGACGACATGTTCAGCCACGCTTCCAAGAATGAGATGACGGAATCCCTTTCGGCCGTGCGTCGCCATTACGATCAGGTTGGCGCGCAGTCGTTTCGCGGCTTGAAGAATCTCGACCGCCGGATCGCCCATCAAGACTTCGACTTCGTAGCTGGCGTTGCCATTGACTATCTGGCGTGCGTGCCGCTCAAGCCTGCTTCGCGCGGCGGTCTCCATCTTACCGAAGGGTAGCGCCACCTCCGGTCCGGGAGGCATCGCAACTACGTGGAGCAGATGGAGAGTTGCATTGCGTTCTTGCGCCAGCTCGGACGCGAGCTGAAGCGCCTGGAGTGAGTTCGGGTCGAAGTCGACCGGACAGAGAATTCTCTTGAACTGGGGCATCTGGTCCTCTTTAACGAGTGCGACCAAGCGAATTCGAGTGAGCGCCCGGGACGCGCTTGCGCTGTGGATAGACCTTACGACGTATACGTTAGACGCCGCAAAATTGGGACTTTCAGAAAGTCCAATGCGATCAGGTAAAGGACACATGCCAACATCACTGACCCGATCAGGGAATCCGGGAGAGGCGCCATCAGAATTCCACGGGTCGATAGGAAGCAGACCACGCTCACATCCACAATGGAACTAAGAATCATCCATCGGCTCGGAGCAGAATCCCAAAGGTGGCGGCGCTCGCGCACGAGATAGACCATCCCCTGACCCGTGAACACGAGCGTCACGAAGACCAGCGTCTGCAGCTGAGGAAGCGGCAGGCGAAGAAAATCGCGCCCATAGAAAAACAGCCCGAAGGACAGAAGCAGGATCAGACTGCCGAGGCTCATTCCAGTCAGAATCAATGTTCGAATGTGCCAGCGATCGGGCATTGGTGAAGCGGATACGTGATCGGTCGCAATCGACATGGTCACGAAATCGTTGGTGAATAACAGCATTACAATCAGCAGCGGCGTGATGATGAAATCGCGCGTAAGAATCACACCGATGCTGAGGAATAGTCCGATCTCGACGGTCTTGATGATCTTGTTCAGCGTATAAGTCAGCATGCGCTGATAGATTCGCCGGCTGGTCTCGACGGCGGCCAGCGTGTCGGTGAGCCCGGGATTGGTGAGAACCAGGCTCGCAGAGGCCTTCGCCACGTCGGTGGCGCTGGCGACCGCGATTCCGACTTCCGCCTGTTTCAAAGCGGGAGCATCGTTGACGCCATCTCCTGTCATGCCAACGACATGCCCAGCCTGCTGCAAGGCCCGAACTAGACGAAACTTGTCTTCCGGGAAGACACCGGCGAACACTGCGCAATCGAGCGTTTGATCGATATTCTCGCGCAGATCCTGCGACGAGCAGGCACGACCCGCGATACCGACTTGCGCAGCCACTGCGCGAGCCGTCACGAGCCCGTCTCCGGTAACCATCGCGACGCGGACACCCATTTTGTTGAGGCTGGTCACCAAAGACTTGGAGTCCTCGCGTGGCAAATCCTGAAGCGCGAGGAGTCCAATCAGACGGATTGCGCCTTCGGGTCCGCCCGCCACGGCGAGGACGCGGTAACCTCCCGCCGCGAGTCGCTCGACGTCGATGTCTATGTCGGCAGTGCGGCCGACTCGGGCGGCGACTGCCTGAGGTGCGCCCTTCAGCGCGCGCAATTCCCTGCCGCTCTGAGCAACCGTTGCTTCGGCAAGTTTGGTTCCTGGCTCGAACGGAACGAACTTGACACGTTGAGCCGGTGTCGAGAGCGCGCCTTCGGCTTTCGCGCGAGCTAGAACCGCGAGGTCGATTGGGTCTTGGCCTGCTTCGTCGCTCGCAAATGCCGCAAACCGCAGCAGGTCCTGCTCGCTGAACGGTGGGTAGGGGTGCAACGCAGCCAGCGACAGCCGATTCTGAGTTATCGTTCCGGTCTTGTCGCTACACAGCATGTCCATCGCCGCCGCTTCCTCGATCGCCGACAGACGCGTGACCAGCACGCCGCGCTTGGCCAATTCCACCGCGCCCAGGGCGGTTGCCAACGTGAAGGTGGCCGGCAGCGCGACCGGAACCGAAGCCACGAGCAGAATCAGAACGAAAGGAAGCGTCTCGGCGAGAGGCATTCCCACGAGCACGGCGTATAGGAAGACTCCCACCGCCAGCGCGGTGTCCATCGCCACCAAGTACTTCACGATGGCGAAGATGATGCTCTCCAGGTGGCTGGCGGTCTTGGCCGAACGCACCAGTTCGGCGGTCTTTCCAAAAAAGGTTCGCTGGCCAGTAGCCGTGACCTCACCGCTGGCCTCGCCACGCTTAACTAATGAGCCGGCGTAAGCAGTCTTGCCCTGATTTGCCTCGATCGGTACCGACTCACCGGTAAGCGCTGATTGATCAATTAAGACCTCTCCCTCGCGGATGCCAATGTCGGCTGGTACTAAGTCGCCCATTTGCAAGTGAACGAAATCACCCGGAACGAGCTCCTCTGCTGAAATCACGCCCATACGTCGTCACGCAGAACCCTCGCCCGCACAGCAAGCCGCTTCTGCAGCAGCTCCACAGCGCTGCGCGCGCGGGTTTCCTGGAAAAGACCCAGCGAGGCATTGGACACCAGCAGCACCGCAATGACGATACCCTCCACGAACTTGCCCAAGGCAAGTTCGAGAACAATCGTCGCCTCGAGCATCCACGGCACCGGAGCCCAGACCTTTCCGAGCAGCGCCAGGATCAGATGTGACTTCTGCTCGATTACGGCGTTGGGGCCAGACTCAAGAAGACGCCAACGAGCTTCCTCGCTAGTCAGGCCACGCGACGGCGTCGTCACAGGCGACTGGCTGACAGAATCGCCCATTCAGACACCCCCAGGGATTGACTAGCCTTTGCTTTCGGCACAACGAACGTCCTCGACCAAGCTTGGACCTTGAACATGGCGGCAGCCAAACTCCGGAGGTTCGACGCTTGACAGCGGCCGAGGCGCGGCTCGCATTCATCACCTCTGTCCAGATTCCCGCCGAGAGAACGGGAGAAGCGCGGAGATCCATAACAGGCCGATGAGATAGGCGACCCACAAGTCGCTTGGCCAGTGAGCGCCCAAAACGATCCGCGCACACGCCCCAATCAGAAGAACCGATACCGCTACCAGCGGGATGAGAACCCGCAAAGTGCCGCGACATTGCGTTCCAACCAATAGCCCGAGATATCCGAACGTCGCTACATAGACCAGGCCGAATATCGATGGAAAAGCGTATCCCTTTGGATGACCAACAACCTGAATGAGTTCAGGCGAGGGCCGGGGTTGCGCAATCAGGGGACTCAACCAGATACCGAAGAGCCAGAGCCCGAAAAACACCGGAAGGGCGACCAAGGCCGCCCGCCATCCGCAGAGCAGCCATGCAGCCACCACGACCAGAACGAGTAGGGCGAAGCACCACGGCTTATCAGCAGTCGCCGTTATCCAACTAGCCCAGCTTAAAGGAAGAAACGCCAGGGACTGCAAGACACGAGCGAGGAACAGATCCGTCGGGAAATAGGCCATTCGCGCGGCGGCGACAATCAGCAGGACGTTCACAAATCCGAGTGTAAGAAGGCCCCGTATCAGTCGCGAGCTATATACGAGAAAGCGTGTCTCCCGCGGTGCGGCTTTGTCATCCGGTTCGGGTTTCATACCAACGTCACTATGCTCGCGCGCGCGGTCCTTTCGTCTAATCAATCTCTTTTTCGCTCACGCGCTGCAACATGGAAGCTCACTAAGAGTGTGTCCCACCGCTTCCGGTGAGTGCCGGCTCTTCGCGCTCGCGAAGGTGTGATCTTGCTCGACGCAACCACGGGCATCGGTCCCGCATGGAACTAGATGCCAGTAGAAGGTAGAGATCTCAATAGAACCCTTGCCGTCGAAGTCGGCGCGGCCCTATCTTTGATCAGCAGCCCACGGCAAGTTGCGATTATCCTGCGCGGAGGATTCCTCATGGAAAAGAACCGTTACGACCCGCATCGTCACGCCGGACATCACCACGGGGCACATGGCGATGACGATCGGCATGGCGCCCGTCAGCCCGAGCGCTTCGACCCGGCTCGGGCGGCGCTGCTCGACGACCCGTCGCGCTTCGGGCACCTACCGCCGGAAGAGGTCTTCGAGATGCTGGCGGCGCCGGCCGGCGGCCGTGTCGTGGATTTCGGCACCGGCACCGGGACCTACGCGATCGAGCTCGCACGATCGCGGCCCGACCTGGAGGTGATTGCACTTGACGAACAGCAGGAGATGCTCGCTCTGCTCCGTGCGAAGCCTGCAGCACGAAAGCTCTCAAATCTCCGCGCGGTTCACACCGATGAAATCACGAAGCTCAATGGAACGGCCGATCGCGTCCTCGCGCTCAACGTCCTGCACGAGGTTGGCGATGAGGCGCTACGTGCGATGGCTGGCCTGCTCAAGCCGAGCGGAACCGTGCTTGTAGTTGACTGGAACGCAGGAGTCGAACGGCCGGTAGGTCCTCCGCGGGACCATGTTTATAGCGCCGCGGAAGCGCGTGAGCGAATGGAGCAGATGGGTTTGCGGATCGACGGTGAGCGTATGTTCAAATATCACTACTCTTTCGTTGCGCGCGCCGCATGATAGTCGAGATAAAGATCAACCTCTGTCCGTTGCCGCCGAAACGGCCCAGCCTATCTATCGCCGTTCGAGTGGCGAAGTCCGTTTCATTTGTTATCACGCTGATGGCGGTCCTTCTGCTTGCGCACGCCCCACTGGCCCAGGAGCACGCGCCCACGGCGCACCATGGCTTTGGCGATGTGGCGCATTGGGCAGGCGTATTTGAATCGGCGGATCGCGCCAAATGGCAAAAGCCCGACGAGGTAGTGCGGGCGCTCGACCTGAAACCCGGCCAGACGGTGATCGATATAGGCGCCGGGACCGGCTATTTTACGCGCAGGTTCGCCAAGGCCGTCGGCCCCTCAGGCGCCGTTATCGGACTCGATGTCGAACCGGGGATGGTCGACTACATGAAGGCAGACGCCAAGAAACTCGGCCTTCAAAACTATCATGCGCGGGTGGTTAAGGCGGATGACCCGGAACTTTCTCCGAACTCAGCCGACGTCATCTTTTTCTGCGACACACTTCATCATGTCGATGACCGGGTCGCCTATCTGCGCAAGCTTGCTCCGGCACTCAAGCCCGGAGGCCGCATCGCAGTAGTCGATTTCAAGAAGGACGCACCGGGAGGGCCCCCCGAAGCGGATGAAAATTTCGCGCGAACAAATGATAGACCAATTCAGCAAAGCCGGGTACGACATGGTGCGCAAACACAAATTTCTCCCGTATCAAGACTTTCTCGAATTCGAACCCGTCGCGCATGGGTAAAGTTTCCCGGCGTAGACATGAACTCCAACGAATCGAAGATTAGTCTCCATCGTCGGTTCCTGTCTGTGCACGCGGAGAGCAGGGTTCAAGTATTGAGCGGTCCTAAATTCCATGCGAGGAACCCATGCGGAGTCGGAGTTCGCTCATCTGGAGTGGCACGGGATGCAGGAACTATCCGGTAACTCGCCGATGAAGATCAAGGAAGCGAAACCGCTACCATCGTCGGACTGAATTTGATGCCGACTGAGATTCCAGAGCTCCCGATGCCCGACCAAGAGGCGGCCTTTGGCGATTCAGTCCTCGAGGTGAATCGCCTAACCGTCCGTTTCGACCACACGGTGATCCTCGCGGACCTCAGTTTCACCGTCGCCCGTGGGGCTTCTCTTGCGGTCATTGGTCCGAACGGCTGCGGCAAAACGGTGCTGTTCCGCGCGCTCATCGGCGCGATAGCGTACGAAGGAACGATTCGCTGGGCTCCGGGAACACGGTTCGGCTACGTGCCGCAGAAACTCGATATCGAGCGGGATCTCCCGATAACCGGAAGAGACCTGCTGCGCGCCAAGCTGACGATCGCGCGAGCGCGAAAGGAAGACGCACTTCACGCCCTGGAGCGCGTGGATCTGCGGGAAGAGATGTTGGTTCAACCGATCGGAAGCATGTCAGGAGGGCAGTTTCAGCGCCTGTTGGTCGCGTTTGCCTTGATCGGCACGCCCAATGTGCTTCTTCTCGACGAGCCGGCCGCAGGCGTTGATGCTCCCGGCCAACAAGCGCTCAGTGAAGCCATCCGCCGACTCCAGCAAGACGAGGGTGTTACGACCTTTCTCATCTCACATGACCTGAGCGTCGTGTACCGTTACGCCTCCAGCGTTTTGTGCCTCGCTCGAGAACGCAGCTGTCTAGGGCCGCCGCAGGTGGTCCTCACGCCCGAGCGGTTATTGGAAATCTACGGTAGGCCCATCAGTTTCCACCTTCACGACGACCATGGACGTTAAGGCGCTAATCGTGTGCGGCGCAATGGCGATTGCGGCCGGGCTGGTGGGCTGCTTCGCGGTGATGCGGAGGATGACGCTGGCCGCCGATGCCTTCTCGCACGTCGCTTTGCCGGGAATCGGTCTCGCTCTCATGTTCAGACTCAACCCGTTGATCGGTGCGCTGGTCGCGCTGCTGGCGGGCAGCGTGCTGATTTGGGCAATCGAGGGCAAGACAAAACTGTCGACCGAAGCGATCACGGGAGTCGTGTTTTCCGTTGCGCTTGCGATCGGCAGCCTCACTGCCACGGGCGAAGAACTTATCGACGCCTTGTTCGGGGCGCCGGGCAGCATGACGACCGCGGAAACGGTATTCGCGCTGGGCGCCGCCCTTTCGGTGATCGCGTTTATTCTCCAGGCACGAGATCGCCTGCTCGTATCGCTGGTCTCGACTGAGGTCGCGATCGCTTCGGGCATCGGCGTCAAGAGCCTGCAATTATCGTTTCTGGTCGCCTTTGCGGTGACTGTTGCGCTAGGAATGCGTTATCTCGGGGTGCTGCTCATGGGCTCGCTCATCATCATCCCCGCGACAGTTGCGAAGCGTCTGGCCCGAAGTATCGACGGCATGTTCGCGATTGCGATCGGAACTGCGCTCGCCTCCACGCTCTTGGGCAGTTGGATAGCTGCTTTGACGCACCGTCCTTCCGGCCCCGTCATCGTAGCCATCGCCGGCGGCCTGTTCTTTCTGAGCCTGGCCAAATCATGACGGCTTTCCGACTCTCTGGGATGAGCCCGGTACGCGCAAAAATAATGCTTCAGAATCATCGTCCGCCGGGCCTTCGCGGCACGAATCAATTTTCCGCGCGAGGGCCTACCCGACAAGGAGACTCCAATACATGACAACAAGCGCACAAATCAGTGTCTATCCACTAACGGCAAGAGCACCTCGGGCCGACCGTCGAGTCCGTGCGTAGTGCCCTTGAGGAACATGGACTGACTCCGCAAGTCGGGCCAATGAGCACCACTGTAACAGGGGCAAGCGGCATCATGTTCGCCGCACTAGCCGAGGCGTTCGCCAAGGCTGCAACTACTGGCCAAGTGGTCATGACCATTACGATTTCCAACGCCTGCCCGGTCTCGAGCTGATCCCTCAGTGGCAGCAGACGCCTTGGCCAAAACGCGTACCTCGAATAGAGCTGGCGAAGTTGGTCCCGACATCTATGCCGAGTGGCGTGCGTCCACACTCGGCGCTATCACCGAGTCACTGGAACATGAACTGGTTCTGGATCTGGCCGGGTCTCTATTCGGCAAGTCCGTGTTGGATGTCGGTTGCGGGGACGGGGCGCTGGCGGCCGAATTCCACCGCAGGGGTGCATCATTCGTCGTTGGCTGCGACCCTGACCCGGACATGATCGCGAAGGCGACCGCGCGGACAATAGCGGAGCGGGATGGAATGAGCTATTTACTCAGCCGCGCCGAGCATCTTCCGTTCCGCGATCGAAGCTTTGATGTGGTGACGGCGGTAACGGTTCTTTGCTTTGTGGAACAGAGATCCCGTGCTGTGGAGGAAATGGCCCGCGTACTCAAACCCGGCGGCCGCCTTGTCATAGGCGGGCTGGGTAGATGGAGCACGTGGGCGGCTTCCCGACGGATTCGGGCTTGGTTGGGCAACGAATTCTGGAGACACGCGCGTTTCACGACCGCGCACGAACTGCGCACGGCCGCGATCGTCGCCGGCTTCCACGTAGATCGGCTCCGTGGGTCGGTCTATTACCCGTACTGCCATCTGGCCGCACGCGCAATGAAGCCACTCGACCCACTCTTGGGCGGTGTCACGACCTTCGGGGCGGCGTTTATCGCGATGCAGGCCACCAAGAAAGCGTAATCTTATTGACGACTGGCGTCATGGTTGTAGCGGTAAACTTACCTCAGGCGCGAAGGCACAAGAGCATCCGCCGTGTTCTCATTGTCGTCCTTATGCTGGACCTGCTGATGGCGCTCGCAAAAGGGGGCTATGGGTACTTTACCGGCAGCATCGGAATGATTTCCGATGGACTTCATTCCACTCTTCACGCCGCTGGCGGAATTGTCGGATTGGCCGGTATCCATCTCGCGGCTCGACCCGCTGATGCGTCACATCCCTACGGTTATGAGCGATATGAACTGCTTGCAGCGATGGGCATCGCCGTTCTTATGCTGGCAGCGGTGTGGGGAATCTTGGATGATGCGTGGACGCGTTTCCACTCTCACGAGGTGCCCCGGGTCACCGGGCTTAGCTTCGCGATAGTAGTTACCTCTATCCTTGTTACGGTCGGGCTGGCTATCTGGGAAGGCCGATCCGCCCGGGCATTGGCCAGCACCCTGCTGCAAGCCGACGCTGCGCGAATCCGCAGCGATACACTCGTTTCGGGTGCGGTGCTCGCCGGCTTGGTGGGCGTGCGATTGGGATTTCCCGTCGTCGATCCGGTGGTTTCGGTGATCGTCGCGGCAATCATTGCTTGGACAGCGTCGCGGATTGTCCGGGGCGCTTCGCGCGTTCTCGCGGATGCCGCGGTCGGGGACATAGAAGAAATCGCCAAAGTGGCGTGTAGCGTGGCCGGAGTGAACGGTTGCCACCAGGTACGTAGTCGGGGGATCGGAGGAATGGTGAGGGTCGACCTCCATATCACCGTCGATCCCGACATGACGGTCGCTCAAAGCCACCGGCTTGCCGAGGAAGTCGAGCGTCGGATTCGCGATCAAGTCGGAGGCGTTACCGAAGTCCTCATCCACGTAGGAGCTGCCACGCTCCACAGATGAAGGGCCCATCAACTGCGGCAACAATTACCTAGCATCCGATATCCTGGCGTCAGTCCAACCGAGGAGAAGTGTTTCAGGCACTCTTGAACCCCGCAAGGACGGAGTGTCAACGTAGGAAGAGGTACAGCGATGAGCGTCGAACAAAGCGTTGCGCAGCACTACACCCACGGGTCGCTCGAGCGGACGATCCTCGACGCGCTGTCCGCCGCAGGCAAGGATCTCGATCGTCTCAACCCCTCCGATCTCGCCCCAGTCGACGAGTTTCATATCGGCGGACGGCAGGCGACGATCGATTTCGCTGAGCAGTTGGACGCGCGGCCCGGCATGCGCCTACTCGACATCGGTTCCGGTCTTGGCGGCGCGTCGCGCTATTTCGCGCAGAACCACGGATGTCGGGTCACGGGCGTCGACCTGACGGAAGAATATGTCGCGGTCGCCGAGGCGCTGGCGCGGCGAGTCTGTCTTCGCGCGTCTGTCTCGTACAAACACGGCAGCGCACTTTCGCTCCCCTTCGCGTCCGGAGCGTTCGACGGCGCGTACATGATTCATGTCGGCATGAACATCGAGGACAAAGCCCGGCTGTTCGCCGAGCTCCGCAGAGTCCTGGCCCCGGGAGGCGTGTTCGGTATCTACGATGTGATGCGCGAGCGCGACGGTGCGTTAACCTATCCCGTGCCGTGGGCGTCGAGCGCCGAAACCAGCTTTGTCGCAACCGCCGCCGACTACCGTCACCTGCTCGCGGCCGCGGGTTTCGAGATTTCGAAGGAGCGCAGCCGCCGGGATTTCGCGAGCGCGTTCTTCCAGCGAATACGCGACCAGGCCGCACAGAGCGGTCGGCCTCCTGTCGGCCTGCACATCCTCATGGGTGTGGACGCGCCCCGGAAAATCGCAAACATGATCGGGAACCTCGAACGGGGCCTGATCGCGCCAGCCGAGATCGTCTGCCGTTCCATTTAGGTTCGTCCGAAGCGCCACACCCGGTGCCGGTTTGGTCCGTTCGGCAGAACCTGTCGCCGTATCGAGCGAGGGAGTTTTTCGCCACTGGCGATCACTTTGTTCGAAACGGTGGTAATCCCGCTTACCAGCCTTGGCGGTGGCTGAGTCAGAAAGACCTGCAGCAACTCGATTCCGAATGCAAAGTGAGCGCTGCTCAGGTTTGAAGGTATTCCCCTTCTCCTTCGATTCAGATCACGTCAAGCGGGGCTAGGCGCCGTCCTTGGTTGACGCTTTTGGCAAAACTTGTTAGTGGTCGACCGCTCACAGGGGCATCCTTGCACCGATAACCAGGACCGAGTGAGCCGCGACCCTCGATGGCGGCGATTTATCGCCACCATGCCAATCGGCGGGCAGAAATCCGCTGGTCTGAGTCACGGGAGTCAACGAACATATAGGCTGGTTCAAATTCGCCGGGCCGCCGTCGTATGGATCGCGGCTGCCCGGCGCAGTCTGAAGCGATTAAATTCGCGGGAGAAGCTAAACCGAATGCGCGTGATGAAGTACGGAGAGGGATGGACTAGGCGTCATTTCATGGGGCAGCTCGCCAAGGGCGTGGCGGCAGCGGGACTGCTCGCGCCATTGTTCGACGTCATTGGTCGCAACGGCGACTGCGCGGCAGCTTACCCGCAGGAGTTGCTTTCGATCGAGGCCTACACCAAGGGCAAGCTCAAGGCGAGCGACGTACTTAATGCGGATAATGTGGATCTGGTCAAAGATATACTCGATGAGGTTGCCTACTGGCAGGTCAAATACGACAAACGGACCATAGATCTGATCGCGACCGAGACCGACGTGACGAGACTTTGTGCTCCCTCGTACGTGGAAGCGACTGTGCGCAACAAGGGGGTTCATAAGATCGGCCCCGACGGCAACGTCTGGACCAAGGAAGGCAAACCATGGATCGGCGGCGATCCCTTTCCAGAGGCAAAGACGGCGCAAGAATTGCTACTTCAGAACGCGCTCACTTCATCCACATTGTATTATGACAGTGTGGCGTATGCCTCCCGGGAGTGGGAGACCACCGCGGACGGCGACGTCAACTATACTTACGACTACATCTTCGTCGGGTATAGAACCGTTGGACGCATAACGCTAGACCCGAAACCCTATCTGCCAGGCCACGAGACCGAGTTACGAATAAACAGTCTGTTTATGACTGCTCCGCAGGACCTGAACGGAAGCGCGTCGCTCGAAATCTGGGCCTACGACCAACATAAGCTACCGACCGCGAACGCGTACTCGCCACAAACGAAGCGAATTAGATCGGTTCCCGATAGCTCACGGTTCGAGACGGCCATGCCGGGCGCCGCGTGGTTCACCAGTGACTCCGCCGGCGCGGGCGATCCTGTTTATACCTGGGGCGACTTCAAAATCATTGGTCAAGGACCATTTTTGGCCGCCACGCACGGCAACTGTCATTTCGGATACCCGAACTGGGAGGTGCCCCTGGTCGGCGGAAAGAATGGCAAGAAGTACTTTCGAACCTTTATGGAATTGGTACCCGAAGGTTATGTGGTCGAGATGAAGCCGGTGGGCTATCTGAACTGCCCCTATAGCAAGAAGCGCAGCTGGTTCGATGCACGCACGGGCATCGTGCCGCTGATTGTCACGTATGACCGAGAGGGCAAGCCGTTCCACCAGTCCGAGTGGTTTTATGATTACGCGGTGAAGAAGCCTGGAATGCAGTGGCCCGCGGGGATGCCAGACAGCTTCTGGGCCAGTTATCTAAACATGCATATGTATGATATGAAAAGCGGACGGATGTCGCGCATGGGAATAGTCCCGGAAATCTCCGGCGGTTTAGTATCCAGCATCGACAACCCGAAATTATACGACCAGTTCTGCACCCTAGACGCGATTCGCCGTCAGGGACGATAGGAAACCTGAATAATCCGACGATCGCAGGTACTGTTGTGATTGAGCTATCTGGCGACACCCTTTAGTCCGTTCATTCACAATGGACATCCTTGAAAAGAAACCCGGCACCAAGCGGCCGGTGATCGTACGGGCCGCAACTTTGCTCTTTGCCGAGAAAGGAATCGATGTGGCCAGCATGCGGGAGATAGCTCAGGCGGCTGGGGTACGAGAAGCGGCCATATACCGTCACTTTGCGGGCAAGGATGAACTCGCCCGCGAAATTTTTGCGAGTTGGTATGGGTGGCACTGCCGGGAGCTTCAGCAAATCGTCAGCGGACCGGGTGGGAGTCTGGACAAGCTACGTCGGATTGTTCGTCACGAGTTCGCGGCCGTGACGGATCATGGCGAGGCTTTTGTATATTTCTGCAAGAACGAAGTGCGGTTCATGCAGAGCCTTCCCCCGGAGATCGTGAGCGCCCGGCGCGTGCTTACCACGTTCATCAAGGCAGGGCAGGCCCAGGGAGAGATACGGATCGGAAGCCCCGATCTACTTGCGGATATGCTAAACGGCGCATTGTGCGCGGTCGGAGTGGCGTGGCTTCGCTCGGGGCGGCGGAAGAAGTTGAGCGCGCAGTTTGACGAAGTAGTGCAAGGCTGTTGGCACATGATCGCGGCTTAATTGGACAAGGAAGCTAAGACTGGCGAGGGCGGTCTGGCTCTCGGGGGAACAACTTCCCAAAGCTCTTGAGCGTACGAAAAGCGAGGTTACTGTGACGCGAGCATCGAACCGAGCCAAATTCCATGTGAAGAGGTAGTAATGGGAAGTCTGGCGTTGGTTGACGAGATCGAAATTCAGGTTCTGGTCGATAATGCGACGGATAGTCTTTCGTCCATTCCCGCCCATGCGGAATCCGAGTTTGGCTACCTGGAGCGGCACGGGATGCGGGAACTATCCGGTGACTCGCTTTGCTGCGCCTGTCACGGGCTTTCCCTCCTTATAACGGCTACCCGGGGGGCGCGCCGGCACACGGTTCTTTTCGACAGCGGACCGGAGGAATATGCGTTCGAGCGCAATGCCGGGCGGCTCGGCGTTGATCTGAGCATCGTCGAGAGCGTCGTGCTGTCCCACGGACACTGGGATCATGCAGGAGGAATGCTGAAGGCGCTCGACCTTGTTCGTAGCCACAATGGAGGCCGGTCGATCCCGTACTATGCACATCCTGGGATGTTCCGCTCACGGGCCCGTCGACTGCCGAACGGCGATTTGATGCCCATGAAGGACGTACCAGGTATCGAGGCTTTGACGGCGCACGGCGCGCAGGTCACCTGCACCGGAGAGTTGCAGGTCTTTCTCGACGACATGTTTTATCTCAGTGGCGAAATTCCGCGGGTGACGCCGTTCGAACGCGGCCTGCCGGCGCATTATCAAAAGAACGCGGACGGGAATTGGATGCCCGACCCGCTGCTGATGGACGAGCGGTTCTTGATGGTAAAAGTCGAGGGAAAAGGGCTGATAGTGTTTACGGCATGCTCGCACGCCGGAGTGGTAAACGTATTGAAGCATGCTCGCGAGTGCGCTCCCGATACGCAGATCCACGCGGTGATGGGCGGTTTCCATCTTTCCGGCGCCAACGAGGAAATCATCCCTGAGACGGTTGCAGCCCTGTCGGAATTGGAGCCACGCACCATCGCCGCCGGCCATTGCACCGGCTGGCGAGCGGTCAACGCGCTTGCCAACGCTTTCGGAGATGGCGCGATAGACCCGTTGGCCGTCGGCAAACGCTATACGTTCTGAACAAGCGGCCTCGCGGAGCAGCACGCTTAACGTCGATCAGGAGTAGCAACATGCCAGAGGAAACTATTGCATACCGCGATCCCAATGCGCTGGTGCAGACCGATTGGCTCGAGGCGCATCGCGGCGATACCAACTTGCGCATCTTCGATTGCACGACGCATTTGCAGCCTGCCGAACCCGGCACCGATATTCCTTATCGCATCGTCAGCGGGAAGGCGGACTATGACGCAGGGCATATCCCGGGTGCGGGGTTTCTCGACATCCAGGGGGAGCTGTCGGACAAAACCACGAAGTTGCGGTTCATGCTGCCATCCCCCGACCAGTTCGCGGCAATCATGTCGCGGCACGGCGTCGGTGAAGGCGCCAGGGTCGTTCTGTACAGTGCGGGCAATATCATGTGGGCGACGCGTGTCTGGTGGATGCTGCGGGCGTTCGGGTTCGACAACGCGGCGGTCCTGGATGGCGGGTGGGAGAAATGGCGGGCGGAAGGTCGCCCGGTTTCGACCGAGCCTTGCGCGTATCCAGCGGCCAAATTCATTGCACGCCATCGTGCCGAGTTGTTCGTCGGTAAAGAGCGGGTGCGAGCGGCGCTCGGGGATTCACGCACGATCATTGTCAACGCGTTATCGCCTGATTTGCATTGCGGTAAAAGCCCCAGCCGTTACGGTCGTCCCGGCCGGGTTCCGGGCAGTGTGAATGTGCCGGCGGCAACCTTGCTCGATTCCAAGACCAAAGCGTTCGTGCCATTGGCCGACGCGCGCACAAAGTTCGATGCGACCGGTGTTGAGAAATCGAAGAAAGTGATCTGTTACTGCGGAGGAGGGATTTCAGCCACAGTCGATTTGTTCATGTTGTACCAACTCGGATATCAGAATCTCACACTGTATGACGGCTCGATGGGCGAGTGGGCGAGGGATGATTCGCTGCCTATCGAAACGGACTGAGCGTTTGCTATTTGACTGTTATGTTCCGCATCGCCGGCTCAAAGCGCGAGGTTATCGGGACAGAACAGCGACTTTGGGTCGAGGCTCCGTTTGAGTGTGCGCAGCGTCCGGTAGTAGCTGCCGAATCGATCCATCAGGGGCGCCCACATCTTGCCGACCTTGTAAGGAACGCAGCCGATCGCCAGCAACTCGGCGCAGGTGGCGGATGCGGCGGCCTGCGCGGCGGGCCATTGATGCTGTTCGTCGTAGAACATTATCACCGCGCCATGAACGCCACGCCGGCAGAGCACGGTCCCGCCGGCCCAGACGAAATCGGAATGCAGTGCGCGCATGCGATCGACCAGCGCGAAAAAGCGGGGCGACGTCTCAGTCGGCATCGAGGTCATCAGTAGAGCGCACATCGAGCGCGAGAAATAACCCGCGTAGCCGTACCAGAAGCTGAAATCGCGCCTGAGCTTGCTGAAGAAGATTTCGTCGAAGGGCGCGAATTCGCCGCCCGCGAAACGGCTGGCCTGGTCGATAAGGCGCAGGCGATCGGCAGCAACCTCCCGTGGATCGCCCCGGACGTCGAGGCCGAGACAAAAACCCGGCATCGAGTTCCCGTCGAGATCGGGACGTGCCGTGCTGACTCGCGCGGCCACTGCCTTGTCCTCATAACCGGCGCCGTACCAGACGTTGCGAAACATTTCGTGCAGTTGCGCATGAGCGGTGAAGCGCGCGCCCGCCGCGTAATCGGAAAAGCCCAGCGTCAGGGTTTCCTGATGGGGCGGCAGCGGATGGACCCACAGCGCCAGTTTCGTAATGACACCCAGCGTGCCGTTGGCGCCCAGGAAAAGCCCAGTCAGGTCGGGGCCGATCGCATAGCGATGAAAGAAGCCCGCGCCGGCCAGTGCCGCGCTGCCGGTCCTGAGCAGTTCGCCGTCGGGTAAAATGACCTCGAGGCCCGCGACCTCGTCACCCGTGCTCTGATATTTCGGCGACCCGGTTCCAAGTCCATGCGAGGCTATGGCGCCACCGATAGTTCCCGCCGCTCCCGTAAGCGGCACGATACCGACCGTCAGACCGTCGCGCCCGAGCACCGCGAGCAGTTCGCCGTAAGTCACGCCCGGCTCGACAATCACTAGGCCGCGGCCGCGGTCGATCTCGACAATCCGGTTCATCGGCGAAACGTCGATCACGACGCCACCGCGGGTCGGGTTGGCGCCACCAGCGTACGTCGATCCGGCGCCCCGGATATATATTGGCTGATCGGCTTCGCGGGCCGCCTTGACCACTCGCACGATCTCGTCCGCACTGCTGACCAGGACCGCGGCGGCCGGATCGCCAGCCGCACAGACCGAGGCGTCGCGCCGATAGTTGAGCAGATCGATCTGATCTTCGAGCACCACCGCGGAAGTGCCCGCGAGTTCGTTGGCGAGTGAACGCTTCTCCATGATTCGATTTACCCGCGCGCTTCGAAATGAGTCATGATGAACTCGCACAGGCCGTAAACCGGGGTTGTGCCACCGTCGCGCGACTGTTCGAGGTGACTCGCGCAGAGCGGACTCGCCGAGACGATCGCGCCGGCTCCCAGCTCGCGCAACGATTCGAGTTTCCCCAGCGCCATCCGCCGCGCCGAGTCCGGATGGATCTGCGCCATGCCGCCCGCTGCGCCGCAACAAAGCGCAAAGCGCGCGGCCGACTCATCCGGCACGACTCGGCATCCGAGCGCCGAGAGAATCGTGCGAGCGAGCCGTGGGTATCCGGTCTCAGCCAGGCCGCCGTGTCCCTTCTTGCTGAGATGGCAGCTATCCAGCATCGCAACCGCGGACGGCGGTGGCGAATCCTTACGCGCGACTAATTTCAGGCGCTGGGTGCTAACTCGATCGGCGAGCAGCTCCAGCGGATGCATCGCGGCAACCGCTTCGCCCGCTTGCAGATGTTGCGAATAGTGGTGACGGAGGCTCTCGAGACATTCCGCGCCCGAGGTCAGCACTGCCGACAAGCCCGAGTCGCGGATCGCTTCGAGCAGCTCGATTCCCTGCCGACGGCCCGCGGCGAGCTGGCCGGTTTCGAACAGCGGCGCGCCGCAGCATCGATCGCGATCGCCTGCGAGCATCGCGACGCGCACCCCGGCGGCGGTCAGCAGGGCCACCGTGGCGCGCGCTTCGGCCGGTTTGCCGTAGCAAGCGGCGCAGCCGGGCAAATATAGAAATTCCGGCGCGGAGCCGGAGTCAGTCTGAAGCTCGCCGGCCCATGCGCAACGCTCAGCGGCGGGCAGGCCATCCGGATTGCCAGTGCTGGCGATGTTGCTTGCGAGCTCGAGAGCGCTGTCGGGGGCAAGGCCGTGATCGACCAGGTCGGCGCGCAGCGCCTTAACGAGTTGCGCCGGCTGCAGTCCGATTGGACAGGCTTCCTCGCAATTGCCACAGGTGGTGCAGGCAAAGAGCCGCGCCGCTACCGTGACCGCGGAGAGTTCTTCGCCGTCGGCTAGCGTGCGCGCCGTCGCGAGATAACCTTTACCCGAGTAGCTTAGCGCCGGGCTATGATGGAGCAGGGTGGGGCATACGTGGCGCAGCCCCTTTTCCTCCCACGACGCCTCGACGCAGTAGTTGCAACGCGAGCAGTGGTAAAGATTCTCGCTGAACTGCCGCGCCGCCGCGAGGAAGGAGCCCTTTACGGTTGCGGTCGCCATCGCATACTAGCCTTTGCGCTGATGTTAGGACCCGTTCGTGCGGTGATGCTCTTGCCCAGTCGCAGGATGAGCGCTTGGACCACCACAAAGACCAAGCATAACCCAAGTTCCTAACACATCAGGCGCCGCGCCGCGACGGTCGCGCGCGCGTCCGTGTTTTTGCGAAGGCTGCTATTTCTTTGCCTTGAGCGGGTCGGCGAACTCGGTGGCGAAGCCGCACGCCTTGAGCGCTTCGACACAACAGGCGATATCTTCCTCTATGGTGCCGCCGCTGGCGCCCACGGCTCCCAAGAATTCTCCCTTCTCCACGATCGGCAGGCCGCCCGACACGATGCAGATGCGCGAGTCGGTATGCTGCAGGCCGTAGGCGATAGCGTCGGGCATCATGATCGCCCGTACCCTCTCGGTGGGCCGCTTGAACGCGATCGCGGTCCAAGCCTTCTTGATTGCAATATCGACGTTGGCGATTCGCCCGCCCTCGGGCCGCTCCAGGCCGCGCAGATGGCCGCCGAAATCGACGATCGCGATCGTGCTCGGCTTGCCCACTTCATTCGCCTTGCGATTCGCCGCCTGTAGCATCTTGCGGATCTCTTCGAGCGTCAGTTCGCGCATTTGCTTACTCAATCTCCTCGATGATTGCGTCTTTACGTTAACCGCGAACGTCGCCCCTAGCGAGCCTGGCTGTGGTACTCGGGGTTGGGCATCATGTCCGTCGCCACCGCCATCCTGTTGGACATATTGAAGAATGAGGTCACCGCGGCGATGTCCCAGATATCGGCATCGCTAAAGCCAGCGTCGCGCAGAGCCTGGCGATCGGTCTCGACGATTCTGTCTGGAGTCTCGGTGAGCTTGGCGGCGAAGTCCAACATCGCGCGCTGTCGCGTTGCAAGCTCGGCGGCACGATAGTTCATCACCATCAGCTCGCCCAGTTTGGGATCGCCCGAAAGCTGGCGCACGGCGGCGCCATGGGCAGTCAGGCAGTAGAAACAATGGTTGATGGATGAGGCCACAACCGCTATCATTTCACGCTCGAGCTTGCTCAATCCCGACGGCCCAAGCATCAGCTCGTTATACATCGTCATGAAATTGGCCAGCTTGTCCGAGTTGAAGCTGTAAGCGCGCAGCACGTTGGGCACGAAGCCCAGCTTCTCTTCGCACTTGGCGAAATATTTTTGGATGTCGGGTTTGAGATTTTCCCGTCGAAGCTCAGGCAAGTGAAGAGCACAGATATGCTGGGGTTGGGACAATTTCTTTACCTCGCAATTAAATCGGGATTTCTATTTTGCTCTCTGATTTCAACTCGCCTTGTAAACCAAACGTCCGCCGTCCGCAAGGTTTGGGCCCGACGACCGGGGCTGAACCCTGACGCCGATGCGGCGGATACAACTGTTTGAAGCCGGCGATAGAATAGATGGGACTACACAATGAGGGTGAACAGCCAGGTAAAGTTGTCCTCTTCTCAGATGGTGCCGTAGTGCGATCGAATATACTCGACCGCGAAAATGTGGGTCGCAAGAACGTTGTGCTTTTAGCCAGCTAGCGCCGGCCAGAAATCGCCGCATCGCGGCGTACCCTAACCGATCGCTCGAACTTTCTCTATGCTGATCGAGAATCCGAGATTCTATGGCTGTGCCGATGGTGCATATCCGAAACGTGCTGGTGCTCATGGATCGGGCCGGAATGTTCGTGCGGATGCGAATGCGGTTCGGAAAACACTCCTTCGTGTTGGTGCTGATGATGTTCGTCGTGAACGTGCAGATGCTCATGAAGCATGATCTCGTGCGAATGGAGATGACCATGTCTCGCTCGGACTAAGATCGCCACTCCGATGATCATGAGCGTTGTGCCCGCGAGTTCCGACGGCTTGGGGTGTTCGCCAAAGACGACAATCGACAGGAGCGCACCGACGAACGGCGCGGTCGCAAAGTACGCGGATTCTCGCGCCGCACCGAGCACACGAAGCGCCTTCACGTCGAGGACGATGCTGACACCATAACAAAGCGCTCCCACGGCTGTGCTTAGTCAAAATCTAAACCCTTACATATTGGTGGTGCAGCCCACCCAGAATTGAGATGGCTGCGATGGGGCCGAGCTTCTGTGGGCGTCGAAAATCCGGCGCATTCTGGTCCAATGAGAGATGCGTTCGGACCCGATTGTAATAAGAAGCGTAATTCTTCAGAACGCGACGCAACTGCGCTTCGTCGAACACCACCAAGTGATCGAGGCTTTCGCGCCGAATCGAGCCGATGAGGCGCTCGACGTGGCCGTTCTGCCACGGTGAATGCGGCGCGGTCGGATGATCGCGGATCCCCATTGCCCGAATGCGCTGGGTGTAGGCTGGACCGAATGCCCTGTCGCGGTCGCGAATCAGGTGACTTGGCGTTTCGTCCCAGGGGAAAGCGTCAGTCACCTGCCCAGCGATCCACTCGGCAGTCGGATTGGTAGTGACGCTGATCGCGACTAGTCGCCTGCGGGCGTGACGCAGGATCACCAAGCCGTAGAGCAGCTTGAACGAGATCGTGGGTACGACGAACAGATCCAGCGAAGCGATGCCGCCAACGTGATTGCGCAAGAAAGTCTTCCAACCTTGGGACGGTGGTCGGCGGCGCCGGACCATATACCTGCCGACGGTTGATTCAGCGACCTCGATTCCAAGCATCAACAATTCGCCGTGGATCCGCGGTGCGCCCCACAGCGGGTTCTCGCGGCTCATGCGCCGGATCAGCGCTCGCATCTCGGAATCAATCCGTGGACGGCCGCCGACGCGGCCGGACTTCCAGCGCCAGTAGGCGCGGAAACCACGTCGGTGCCAGCGGAGCACGGTCTCCGGCTGGACGATGATGATCGCGTCCAGGAGCGAGGGGTACAGTCGATACAGCCATACCAACAGCAAGCGATCGATGTTCCACAGTCTCACGCGCGTCGGGGACTTGCGCCGTAGAACTACCAGCTGTTGGCGCAGGATGAGATTCTCGGCCTCAAGCCGCGCGCGCCCCGTGAACCGCGACCGTATAGCAAGCAGCAGCTGGGTCAGAAACGCGACCATCGGCCGCTTCATTACCATACGCTGACCCGCGCGTCATCCAGGATGAGGTTTTCGGGAGGCACAGCCAGCGAAACAGAAGCCGCGGGGAAGGTTGTGGCTCAACGACGGTTCGTGCGTGCGGCTGCGGCCGGAGCGGCCCAATCACATCTGGAGCTATGACTTCGTGAGTGCGGTGACCCACGACGGACGGGCACTTAGAATGCTGACCCTGATCGACGAATACACCCGCGAGAGTCTGGCAATCAGGGTCGGGCGCCGGCTCAACTCGCTCGACGTTATTGACACACTGGCCGATGCGATGCTCTGGCGCGGTGTGCCCGCGCACATTCGCTCGGACAACGGCCCCGAGTTCATCGCCCGGGCGTTGCGCAAATGGTTGGGTGGACTGGGCACCAGGCCGCTGTACATCGCCGGGCAGTCCCTGGGAGAATGGCTACTGCGAGTCATTCAACAGCGAACTCAGAGACGAGCTGCTCGACGGGGAGATCTTCTACTCACTGAGAGAGGCGCAGGTACTGACCGAGAGATGGCGGGTGCACTACAACACGCGGCGACCGCACTCCGCGCTCGGCCACCGTCCGCCGGCACCGGCGACGGTGGAAAGTCGTGAACCCACTTCATTGGCAAATGCAGCGACCTAGACTAACACTTCGACTGGTACAAAAGATCGGGCAGGCCAGAGACATGCCGCGTAACTTCGATTTTCTCTCTGTGGGCGAGGAATTCGGTGCCGATGCCTGGGTTACTGAATGTTCAGAGCGGCCCTCTGCGAGTGCCGTTCGAGCGGCAGCTCGATGCGCCGGGTGACTGTTTCTGCAGTAAGGTCGGCCGGCTGCCGACCCTCCACAATGGCCTCCACGATATCCGGCGCCAGGAAAGCCAAGCGGATCAAGCGACCCACATAGCGCACGGCGAGCCCCTCGCGTGCAGCGATCTCAGCAAGAGAGCTCGCCTTTCTGGTGGTGATCTCATCGAACAAGCTGTTCCCCGTCAGCACAAGTTGGACAGTTCGCCTCGAACTGTCCAACTTGTGCTGACGGGGAACACGCAGAGCACCGTGAACCCGCAGATCATGGAAGTTTTCGCTCGATGCTTTTTTGCAATCATAATTCTTGATTTCGTGATAATTTTGTCTTAAAATGATATTATAAATGTGAGAGCTTGAAGCTTTATCGGAGTCAACAGAGCTTTGTGACCAGCGAGAGGCCGACCATCGCCGAGCCACGCACGCTGAGCCAACGCAGGATGTTCCACGATCCCGACCGCGTAAATCACGGAGCTTCAGCAGGCGCGTCCCGGCGTGAGCATAGGAGTCAAGCCCAGGAGTGTCTCTATGGTGAACGAAACACAGGTATGCCTGAGCTATACATCCGATGGTTTGACGCGGGAATGGCCGATCCCTTTTCACTTCACGGACCCGGCGGACCTGCTGATCGTTCGTAGCGACGGTATCAAGGCCGTCCTCGGTACCGGCTACTCAATCGATGGTACGCCGGAGATTTGTGGTGGCTATCCGAACGGGGGGGTTCTCATCTGGCCGATTGGTCAGAATCCGCCGAACGGTACTAGCTTTTTGATTGTTAGGAAGACCGCAAAGATACAGCGCAATCTATCGTGGGCAATACGGCCTTTCGCGATTGAAGCCGGAACTAGACCAGCGAATCGAGCGCAGCTTCGTAGATGGCCTGTAGTGCCTGGAAAAGGTCGAGCGATACCACGGGATCGTTTGGCCCTTGTTAGCAAAAGGGTAGATAAGGACAGTGATGTATGAGCGCTCAAACCCTAGCCCGGATGGGCGCTCGTCTATGCGCCGTTTGCGAGCCGGCTGGAGAAGGTCTGAAGGTAACGCGTGAAGAGGTTCTGCCGATCTTGCGACCGATGGGCTTACGTAGATGATGAGTGTCCAGGCCAGGAAAAAATTTGACGCTCGGTCTAAAGAGGGCTTTTTACATGAGAAACATCATCGGGATACTCGGAAGCGTGACTCCGCCGGGACGATCGCTAAAGGCTCTACAGTTTGCGATCAGCGCGGCGCGGAACTTGGAACCAGACCTCGAGGCTTCCGCTTTGAACTTGGGCGACTTTAGAATTTCCTTTGCTGACGGTCGAGCGCCCGAACAATTCGGCGATGACACAGCCACAGTCGTGGGCAGAATCGCGCACGCTGAAGCCGTCATTTTTGCGAGCCCCGTGTACCGCGGTTCATTTTCCGGAGTACTCAAAAACCTGCTCGACAACGTTCCTGTCGAAGCATTACGCTATAAACCCTGCGGTATAATCGCCATGGGCGCTACGTATCACCATTATCTCGGAGTGGATTGGCATCTGCGTAACGTTCTTGCCTGGTTCGGGGCACTTGTTGCACCAACCAGCGTGTATCTGTCTTCAACTGACTTCGAGAGCGGTGAAGTCTCGGGACAGGCTCGCGACGATCTCACCGCTTTGGTTACGACAGTCCTGCGGCTTCGGACGATAGCTGGGGCTGGACTCGGACCTGAACCGCTAGCGGCGCGCCGCCGCTAGAAACCAAAGCCGCCAGCGAAGACAGACGCTCAGCAACGTTTAATTTAGGTAATGTGTCGCCTAGGCGTGACAGAGTGGAACTGCAGAGTCCTGATGGCCTGCTCTCCTATTTCCGTCATTCATAGGTAGAGAGCGCAATTGACCTGACATGCCTCGTGAAACCGATGAGTGAGCCGTAGGCAAATGCCGGAGACGATTGCGATCGTGCCCGTAACACTGCGGCCCGGCAAGGCCCAGCATTGGCCCAGTGTGCCTAAGGGGATGACTCAGGAGAACGATCGCCCATCTCGCGTGGATGCGGCGCTGTTCGACGGACATCGGCGCTGTCAGCTCCAAGCGACTTTGTCGCATTCTGCGGAAGGAGAGAAAAATGTCTGTTAGTGTAGATATTTTCCAGGGACCATTCGATCCGGGCGGACAGCCGGAAATCAGGAACTCCAACAAAATACTTCTTGGTCTTTTCGCATGGAATGTCTCATGCGGAGCCACGATCTCTAAGGCCGTGCTCACCGAACCGAAGCGATACAGGGACTACTGGCAATGGCCTGAGGCTTCACAGCTCGTACAGAATGCTGAAAGAGCAGGCTTCGATTTCGAAGTGCCATTCGGCCGATATGTCGGCCACGGAGGTGAAATCGGATTTAATGACGAGCAATTGGACGTCATTACTAGCGCTGCTGCTCTCTCTCAGCTCACCACAAATATTTTATTGTTTTCCACCGCTCATGTTACCTATGCTTTTCATCCTTTGCACTTTGCCCGCTTTGGAGCTCAGATAGATTATCTTTCGAATGGTCGTTGGGGACTGAATGTAGTCACTGGTTGGTTCGCCGAAGAATACGCTATGTTCACTGGCTCTCTACAATGGGTACCCCATGATGAGCGCTATGCGATGGCGGACGAATTTGTGACTCTTATGAAATGGCTTTGGGCTAGTGAGAAGCCAGTGGATTTTTTTGGAAAGTACTATCGGTCACTAGGAGGCCTGGTAAAAGTAAAGCCCGTGCGGCGTCCACGACCAGTCCTTGTGAACGCGGGGCATTCGGAGGCGGGCATAGATTTCGCGGCAAAACACTGCGAGTGGCTGTTCTGTAGTGGCCCGGACTTGCAGGCGTTGGCAGAGATCGCCCGTAAGGCTAGAGAGAGAGCAGCTCACTATGGCCGTCGTCTGCGTCTGCTGACTTTCACCTATAACATTGTAGGGGATACAGATGCCGAGGCTCAGGCACGCTTTAGTTGGATCGACAGTCAAATAGATCAAGAGGCTGCATCGCGCTTCCTCGGCCGGGCGACGCAGCAGCCAGAGACGTCCTTTCAGCACGAACAATTCCGCCACATTGCTCTTGGCTTGAGCGGCTATTGGAGCATCGGGGATCCAGATACGCAGGCGGAGACTATTCAGGCACTCTATGAACTAGGTTATGAAGGTGTCTTGATTACTTTCTTCGATCCATTTCGCGGAATTGAGTTTTTCCGAGCGAAGGTTATCCCGCGGCTCAAAAATATGGGACTGCGCGCATGAGGCGCATTTCAATTAGGCGAAATAGAGCCGCAATTAAAACAGTTCGAGCAACAGAGAACCAGCAAGCAGAAGAGACGGGTAATTGTCATGGAGAAAGCCAAAACGAAGTCGCAGAAGGTACGGGAGAAGCTGACGCACCCTGTCATCGACTCCGATGGACATACGGTTGAATGTGAATCGGCGTTCCTGGAGTACCTCAAGGATGTTGGCGGCTCCGGAATGGTTGATCGCTACAGACGCACCGATATTTTCGGGGCCTTTGTGGATGTTCGGGGCGATGGCTGGTACCACCTGAGTCCGGAAGACCGAATGTATGGTCGGGTTACGCGGCGGCCATGGTGGGGACTTCCGGCGAAGAATACGTTGGATCGAGCGACCGCGAGCCTGCCAAAGTTGCTATACGAGCGCTTGCCGGAAACCGGTATCGACTTTGCCGTACTCTACACCACCCTCGGGTTGGCCTTCCCGAATATTCCGAATGATGAACTCAGGCAAGTCTGCTGCCGAGCGCTAAACAGGTACAACTACGATATTTTCAAGGAATACTCCGACCGGCTGACGCCGTCTGCCGTTATCCCGATGAATACTCCGCAGGAGGCGATTGCCGAACTGGAGTACGCGATCAAAGGGCTCGGGATGAAGTCGATCATGATGGCGAGCCATGCGCGGCGTCCGATCCCGATCGTGGCGGAAAAGTTCCCCGAAGCGGCGCGCTACGCGACCTGGATCGATAATTTCGTCATCGACAGCCTCTATGACTACGACCCTGTGTGGGCGAAGTGCGTCGAACTCAAAGTGTGTCCAACCCACCATTCAGGGACGATGGGTGTCGGCACGCGGGCCACGGTGACGAACTACATGTACGACCACATCGGGCACTTCGCGCAGGCTGGAGAGGGACTGGCAAAGGCGCTCTTCATGGGCGGTGTCACGCGGCGGTTCCCGACGCTAAAGTTCGCATTCCTCGAAGGCGGAGTGTCCTGGGGATGCAGTCTATACGCTGATCTGATCGGGCATTGGGAAAAGCGCAACGGCAAGCGGATCGAGACGTATAACCCAGCGAATCTCGACCGCGCACTCTATGTCGATCTGTTCAGGAAGTACGGCGGCAACAAGCTGGGCAAAGACACCATAATCGCAAGCTTGATGGAGAATTCGATACTCTACCGGAACCTCGAAGATTCCTCGACGCTGCGCGACGAGTGGGCACCGGCGAAGATCGAGAGCTTGGAGGACTTCCGCGAGTTGTTCGTGAAGCCATTCTACTTCGGTTGCGAGGCTGACGACCCAACCAACGCCTGGGCATTCGACGCCAAACGCAACCCACTGCATTCGAAGCTAAAGCCAGTGTTCAGCTCGGATATCGGCCACTGGGACGTCCCCGATATTACCGAGGTAACCGAAGAAGCACACGAAATGGTCGAGCATGGCCTAATTAGCGAAGAAGATTTTCGCGAGTTTGTGTTCGTTAATCCGACGCACCTGTGGACCGACATGAACCCAAACTTCTTCGACGGCACTGTAGTCGAACACGCGGTTAATAAACTCATGAAATCCAAGACGAATCAGTAACAGCAACCGCGTCCTGCTCGCCTCGCGTTTTGGTGAGAAGCACGACGTCAAGATGACCGGAGGTTACACGAGCGGCGATAAGAATGGGCTTGGGATACCTTTCGTGACGCGCGAGGCCCGCTGCGGAGGGCTTTAATAGTGGACTGGCGCAGAGGCGGGCGACCACCTCGGCCATGTTGAGTGAGCTGATCTGAGCGATCCTGCGCCATATAGGCGACTAACGCGCAGGCTACCGCAGTCGCGAATAGAGGGCGCCAGTCCACCACGTATTCCTTGTACGTTAGCGGCGGATCAAGTGCAAGCATTTTCTTCAGCAGACCAAATCACTCCTCGGCGGAGCCACGGCTCTCGGTGCGCTGAAGACGTGGTCGAGCGTGTACGCCGCCAACGTTGGAAGATTATCGGCAAGATCGGCGTGGCGATCTTAGCTGTAAGCGACGACAGTTATATACTCAGTCCTAAGTGGGCGGACGTTGTGATGGATAAGATAGATACCGAAGTGATTATTCCATCGCATTACCATGTAGAAGGAATTAATATTCCTCATCACTATGGTCTGGAATCAGCTGAAAAGTGGACCAAACAGCATGACCACACCATGTTTATCATGTTTATCTCGCCAGCGTTGGTTCTGAGCCCGCAAACCATTGCTTCGATGCATCACCATGTGATGTATTCCGGCGATCACGTGCCGTTTCGGGTCGCCGGTCATGCGCCCGAACCGGCGAAAGAACTGCCCAAGGTTCCAGAGCCGATCTCCGCGGAGCAACGCTTCGCGCCCAACGTCAACCAGTAGGAACGCGATTTGCGAGTTAATCCGTGTCGATAGCCGGCAAAGGAGAGATGGTCGAGCTGTCGGTTCGTTATCTGAAATATTTGCTCCTCTTCATCTGCGTGGCGTCGCTGTTCGAGGGCTATGACCTTCTGATTATTAATCTGGCTCTGCCGTATCTCGGAACTGATTTCGGAGCGGATTCGAAGACCCTTGGATTCGCCGTGGGGCTGATAAATGTCGGGACGATCGTGGCGTTCATTCCGGTACAGCTTTCGGACCGGTGCGGAAGGCGTCCAGTCTTTCTTAGCGCCGTCACTGGCTATACGATTTTTACGGTCTTGAGTGCTCTCTCTGTGGGCCTGTACGCCTTCGTCGCCTGTCAGTTCGTCGCCCGGCTCTTCATGGTTAGTGAGATCGGCGTTGGTGCAATCATCCTGACCGAGGAAATGCCAGCACGCTTTCGAGGCGCGGCCATAACCGTGATGTTCGCGGCCAGCCTGCTGGGGGGGGGGTGGTCAGGTCAGCGATCTTTCCGCATGTGGTTGATACCCGCCTCAGCTGGCGCGCGCTCTACCTAGTCGGTGGCATTCTCATCCCGGTCCTTCTTTTCTATTGGTCCCGGCTTCAGGAAACACAGCGCTGGGGACGCGAACACGGCAATCGCACGCGGCCGGTCTCCTCATTGCTTTCAGGCCTAAAGGCTTTAGGCGTCGTGTTGGAGCCGGCATATCGTCGGCGGGCTATCGCCGGCGCCTGTATCTGGTTTGCCGTTAACGCTTGGAGCGCGAGTTGCCTCTTCTTCTTTGCCTACTACGCGACAAATGAACGAGGATGGTCACCCGCGCAGGTCGGACATACACTAACCGTAGGCTATATCCTTGCAGTGATCGGCTATGCGACGGCGGGGCCGGCGATGGACTATGCAGGCCGCCGTTTCACCGCTTGTCTGTTTTTTGCCGTGGGCGGTGTCAGCGCCATTGTCTGCTTCCTCGCCGAATCTAGGCCGATGATCGCTATCGCCTATATTGTGGTTCTGGGGATGCACGCCCTATGGCCGATCGCGGCCACGATCACCAGCGAGATGTTTCCTACTCACGTGCGAGGTGTTGGGAACGCGGTCGTCAACAATCTGCTCGGCCGCGCGGGCATGGCGCTGGCGCCCGCGATCGTCGGGGGGCTCTCCGCGCTGTTGGGATCGGTCGGACAGGCGGTAGCGATCGTCGCCGCCGTCACTTTCGTCTGTATACCGATCGTGCTACTTCTCGTCCCAGAGATGAAAGGGAAAGAACTTGAAGACATCGTCTGATGGAGATTGGGGCCGCCGCGGCGGCGGAGCATGAGTTTTCTCATTTGCCCTTGTCGGCTGCCAAAACTGTACAACTCGAGGTCGGTTACCCATCGACAAAAGGCCTCCGCTTCAAGACCAAGCGTGAGTTCTCGGCCTGGCCGGGCCGATGCCGCGGCAGACATTGTCGGCAATGGTGGTTCGAAATACGACGCGCCAGCGCCGGACGTAAAGGGCGGCGTCGGTGTAAACGCGCGATCACAGAGGATGGCGCAGCCTATCAGGACCGGTGCCTGGCGCCATTTCAAGCCAGCGAATGAAGGATGAGTGCGTTTTGCGTGTATCGGCCACTATGTCGCCGGAGTAATCCTGCGCGGGCTTCTCAATGCGAACGTTGCGATGATAGCAACGGGCGCCGTTTATCGGATCAGGTTGAACCGGGAACGTTAGGTTCTATAGACGCCGGCGTCTTCCTATCAGACGCGTTCCGGATCCACGGATGATAAGCGCGCTGTTGGGCAGATCTCGACGCGAAGCACGGCGTCGCGGCGATTGCAGCGAATCACGCCGAAATGACGGCTGGCGTTGCGAAAGTCGACTTCCCCGATGTTCTTGACCCAGGTGCGAAAATCCTCGAATGGTTTGCTTGGCATCTGATGCAGCCATTCTGGTCATTGCGATACCGCAGCGCAAGTTGAGCGCCTCTGTCCTCTGTCCGCCCACAGTGAGGATCCTGACGGGCAAAAAACCTACTTAGGCTCTAGCCGATCTTTCCCAATATCACGCCAATGGCTAGTCCGGCCAGCACATATGAAGTAAAAATGACGAATTCTCGATTCCGCTGCCTAAGAAACAGAAGCAGGCAAAAGCCTACACGCACAAGCGGCACCAGTGTCAGAACCATCAACCCGAGCGTGGCGATCGCGGTCGGGCTGCCATGACATGCCCCCGCCGCGAGATAGGGGAGCGATTTCTGCGCCTCGGGCGCAGTCTGTTGGATCCACCTGAGGGACTCAGCATAGTTACCATAAGATCGCCGGAACGTCTGTACTAGTGCTAGCAGCAGCAGGGTTACAGCGACCATGAGTATCGTGCGCAGGAGGACAGGCGTCCACACGCGCAGTATTCGTTCTTCTTCGTCAATCAGCAGTAGCGCGCGCTCTTCCATTCGTCACGTTCCGGAAATATCTGTAGGGCTTGTTCGTCTATGCAGCGTGGGGTGTATGTGCATGCCGGCCGACGGGAAGGTGAATGAACCTTCCACCGGCGCTACCGACACTAGGAGGCTCATCGACGTTCTCCATTCGCTTGCCCGCCTAATTCAGCCGTGAACGTCGTCTGATCAGCGACAATTACGACGCTCACAAGGTATCCAAGGCGCAGACGCGTCTCGCCGCTCATCCTCGCTTCCATCTGTCCTTTATCCCTTCCATCACCTCGTGGCTCAACCCGTCGAGCGCTGTGGTTTGGGGTCATCAGTCTAACAGGGGATTCGCGGCGGCGGCTTCGCCAGCGTCGCCCAACTGGAGCGCGCCATAATCAATTGCCTGGCGAACGTAACCTATGCGCAAAACCCTTTACCTTGACCAATACCGCTCGTCGATCAACTGCAGCACCGCACCGCATCGCCAACTTTATTTCCGACACGCCATTAGACTCCGAAGACAGCTCTCCAACCCATTTCGATTGCGATCATCACGAGGATCACCACAAATCCCATTCGCAGCCATTTCACGTTCGCGCGGGGCAGGAGCTTGCTCCCCGCGATCGCTCCCGCGGTTACTCCTACGGCTACCGGAGCCGCAATCATCGGCGCCACGGCGCCGCGAGCTAGAAACACCAGCGCACCGGCTCCGGCCGTGACTCCTATCATGAAGTTACTCGTAGCACTCGACACTTTGAGCGGCAGGAGCATCACATGGTCCATGGCGACCACCTTAAGCGCCCCCGAACCGATCCCCAGCAGTCCCGACATCAGCCCCGCGATCGCCATTAGGGTCGCGCCGCCGCGCAGGTTGCGCACGCCATAATGCACCGGGACACCGTCATCGCCCGGGAAGCGACCATCCAGGCCCAGCCGCACGCAAAGCGGGTCGCTGCCGGAGAGCGGTGTCGAGTCCTTCTTGTGGAGTGAAAAGTACGCCGATTGGAGCATCACCATAGCGAAGAGGGCTTCGAGCAAACCCGGCGGCGCGAATCCGACCAGATAAGCCCCGGCGACTGCTCCGGTGACGGTAGCGCATTCCAATACAATTGCCACCCTGAGATTGGTCCATCCATCGCGCACGAATGCGACGCTCGCGCCGGCACTCGTCGCCACCACGGCCATGAGGCTCGCGCCGATAGCGATCTCGATCGGCACGTGCATGAAGATGACCAGTGCCGGCACAATGAAGACTCCTCCGCCCTGGCCGGAAAGCGATCCAACGAAGCCGGCGCTGATCGCGAGTGCCACGAGCGCGCATATCAATCTCAACAATTGAATAAACTCCACAATGACCTAGCTGCTCTTCCAAGTTTTGCTCCACAGCGCGGCGGGGCAATCATGAATCCATATCACCCCTGGCAATGGTGCAAGCCGACCGAGCGTCGCCGCTTGCAGCCCGCAGCGAGAATTGTCGCGCCCAAGACAAGCGGGTCGTCTATGTTTGGTGCACAGGTACCAACTGACTCTGAAAAAATGATGGATCGTCGCGATGATCCTGCAAGGTTTATCCATTACTGCCTCGACTGGCAATTTGGTCGAGGGGGTTTTCTCAGCGATTCGGTGAAGGACACGGCGTAGATTCACCTTGCGATGACTTAAGCCCCGCCGATTTGGTGCGCCATTTCCTAAGGTTATCACCAAACCGGCTGGTCGAGAGCGAACGCGCCCATGACTGAGGTCATCATCGGCTGGGAACACTTTATACGCCTCTGTCCAATGCTGCCATGAAGAGCAATATCGGCTGAGAGCTCTAACTGAGCTTGCGTCTGCGCCAGTCGGCTATCGCTCTGCCAATCGTTTCCGGTTCGTCCTCTTGCACGTAGTGCAAACCCTTCCCAGCCGGGCGAACCTCCAAATTGGCGAATTCGCCGCGGTACCTTTCAACATCCTTGGGCCCTATCAAAACACCCGGTTCGAAAGTGAGCAGCAGTTTCGGTACGAGAGTCAAGCCTAGATAGGACCGGTTCTCTTCCACAACCGCCACAACGTCGGCGGGTCTTCCCTCGATCGGCACTTCATTGGGCCATTGGTAGATCGGCTTTCGGTCCGCGGGCTTAACAAATGGTTCGCGATAAACGTTCATCTCAGCATCGCTGAGCTTTCGCATTGTCCAACCCGGCAACATCTTTTCAATGAAATGGTTATCGTCGATGATAAGCTTTTCACCGACCCCGGGAGTGCGGCAGTCTTTGATCGGCCAAATGATCTGCACTTCGTCGGTAAACTCGTCCCAACGAAACTCACGCAGTAAGCCTTCCATAAAGGCAATCGCACTGACGCGCTCGGGATGGCGTCGAGCCCAGTCGCAGCCGAGCGTGGCACCCCAATCGTGCAAGACTAGGGTAACGCGCTTGAGCCCCATCGATTCGAACCATGCCTCGAGGTACCGCGCATGGTCGACAAATCGGTACTCGATCGGTGGTTTACCCGAGCGGCCGAAGCCTATCAGGTCCGGAGCCAAGCAGCGCCCCTGGTCAGAGAGATGCGGCATTACGTTGCGCCAAAGATAAGATGACGTGGGGTTGCCGTGGAGAAAGACGATGGGGCCTCCTGATCCCTCTTCACGGTAGTGGATATATGAATTGAGAACGTCGAGTTGCTTCGATTCCATGGTGAATCACTCCTGCTTTTTGTCTTCTACCAGAATCGAAAACACTGTATCCGGGCGTTAGATGAACCTCGCTGCTTACCCATAAATGTTCACGTTACCGCCGGCTATAAATTGATCTTCGACTCATTGTGAGGAGCCAAGGCCATGAGTTTATTTACCGCGTGTTCGACTACGGTGCCGTCGAAGAAGTTTGGGTTCATGTCGGTCCACAGGTGCGTCGGATTAACGAACACAAACTCGCGAAAATCTTCTTCGCTAATTAGGCCATGCTCGACCATTTCGTGTGCTTCTTCGGTTACCTCGGTAATATCGGGGACGTCCCAGTGGCCGATATCCGAGCTGAACACTGGCTTTAGCTTCGAATGCAGTGGGTTGCGTTTGGCGTCGAATGCCCAGGCGTTGGTTGGGTCGTCAGCCTCGCAACCGAAGTAGAATGGCTTCACGAACAACTCGCGGAAGTCCTCCAAGCTCTCGATCTTCGCCGGTGCCCACTCGTCGCGCAGCGTCGAGGAATCTTCGAGGTTCCGGTAGAGTATCGAATTCTCCATCAAGCTTGCGATTATGGTGTCTTTGCCCAGCTTGTTGCCGCCGTACTTCCTGAACAGATCGACATAGAGTGCGCGGTCGAGATTCGCTGGGTTATACGTCTCGATCCGCTTGCCGTTGCGCTTTTCCCAATGCCCGATCAGATCAGCGTATAGACTGCATCCCCAGGACACTCCGCCTTCGAGGAATGCGAACTTTAGCGTCGGGAACCGCCGCGTGACACCGCCCATGAAGAGCGCCTTTGCCAGTCCCTCTCCAGCCTGCGCGAAGTGCCCGATGTGGTTGTACATGTAGTTCGTCACCGTGGCCCGCGTGCCGACACCCATCGTCCCTGAATGGTGGGTTGGACACACTTTGAGTTCGACGCACTTCGCCCACACAGGGTCGTAGTCATAGAGGCTGTCGATGACGAAATTATCGATCCAGGTCGCGTAGCGCGCCGCTTCGGGGAACTTTTCCGCCACGATCGGGATCGGACGCCGCGCATGGCTCGCCATCATGATCGACTTCATCCCGAGCCCTTTGATCGCGTACTCCAGTTCGGCAATCGCCTCCTGCGGAGTATTCATCGGGATAACGGCAGACGGCGTCAGCCGGTCGGAGTATTCCTTGAAAATATCGTAGTTGTACCTGTTTAGCGCTCGGCAGCAGACTTGCCTGAGTTCATCATTCGGAATATTCGGGAAGGCCAACCCGAGGGTGGTGTAGAGTACGGCAAAGTCGATACCGGTTTCCGGCAAGCGCTCGTACAGCAGCTTGGGTAGGCTCGCGGTCGCACGATCCAACGTATTCTCTGCTGGCACTACCCACCAATTTCGCCGCGTAACCCGACCATACATTCGATCTTCCGGACTCAGGTGGTACCAGCCATCGCCCCGAACATCCACAAAGGCCCCGTAGATATCGGTGTCTTTGTAGCGATCAACCATTCCGGAGCCGCCAACATCCTTGAGGTACTCCAGGAACGCCGATTCACATTCAACCGTATGTCCATCGGAGTCGATGACAGGGTGGGTCAGCTTCTCCCGTACCTTCTGCGACTTCGTTTTGGCTTTCTCCATGACAATTACCTGTCTCTTCTGCTTGATGGTTCTCTGTTGCTCGAATTGTTTTAAATGCGGTTCTATCTCACCCAACTAAAATGCCTCATAATGTGCCACAGTGGATGTGACGGCCCTGATTCATCCCAAAGCCTTGAGCAGATTGTGCCAGTAATAGCGAGCCTTAACGGCATAATACGCCTACCTTCGCGTGAGAGCGCTGGGCTCATAGCGCCGATGCTGTTTCTCCGGCAAATGATGAGTTTGCAGTCCGGTGAAATCAGCGATATTTTTCTTTACGATAGTTGAATTGCGAAGTCAACAATTTTGATTGTAGGAAACAATATTTTGATATTAGAATAATCGCACAAAGATTGGCGTTCCGCGCCAGCTGTGGACAGTGGACGCTTATTGAAAAGTCGACGCGACAAGTTTTCTTAGGCATTGTCGGCAATCGGGCGACGCGGTTGCACCTGAACGGGCCATAAGAACAGTAGCGGTCCCCGACAGATCGCAAATGAGCCAGATTTGCAAAACGTTTCGGATCAGGTAAGCGGCTAACCATGTACGCTCAAGTAGGCTCAACGTGCGTTACGGCTTCGTGATCGACCAGGACCGATGCATCGGATGCCATGCGTGCACGGTTGCCTGCAAGGACGAGCATAAGGTCCCGGTGGGCGTTTTCCGCACCTGGGTCAAGTACATCGAGAAAGGCTCCTTTCCCGACACCAGCCGCCATTTCGGCGTGATGCGCTGCAATCATTGCGAGCAGGCGCCATGCATCGAGATTTGTCCAACCAGCGCGCTGTTCAAGCGCGACAACGGCATCGTTGATTTCGACAACAGCCGTTGCATCGGATGCAAATCCTGCATGCAAGCCTGTCCCTATGACGCGCTTTACATCGATCCAGCTACCAGCACCGCGGCCAAGTGCAACTTCTGCGCGCATCGCGTCGAAGCCAATCTCGAACCGGCCTGCGTCGTCGTATGTCCGACGCAGGCAATCATGACCGGCGACCTCGACGATCCGCAAAGCTGCGTCAGCCGTATCGTCGCCACCGGAAAGGTCGCAACGCGCAAGGCGCACAAGGTGCGCGCAGCCCAAGCTCTTTTACGTCGGCATCGAGGGCGACCTGCTGCAACCCTCGATGATGCGGCCGGAGCACAGCTCGATGTGGGCCGACCATAATCCGCTCGGCGACGGCCGTCCCGCCACCGGCGCCAGCGCCGGCGACGCAGCGCCCGGCTCGGCGCGCATCGTTTACGACGTCCCGCATGCGGCGCCGTGGGGGGCGATCCCGGCCGCGTATCTGTGGACCAAATCGATCGCGGCGGGGGTGCTGATGGTCGCGGCGCTGGTGCTCGGAATGTGGCGCGGGGCCGAAGAAGGGATGCTGCTGGGGGTCGTCAGCCCAATCCTTGCGCTGCTTTTCCTCGGCATCACCGTCCTGCTGCTGATCGCCGACCTCAAGCAGCCGTGGCGTTTCTACTACTTGATCACCAGGCCCAACTTTCGCTCGTGGCTGGTCTGGGGCACGTACATCCTGATGATTTACGGCGCGCATGCAACGGTGTGGCTCGCCTGCGCCTGGTTTGCCGGTTCGGTTCCCTCGGCGCTGACGGTCGCGACGGCGGTTTTCGCGATCGGCTCCGCGTGCTACTCCGCTTTTCTGTTCGCGCAAGCCAAGGCGCGCGATTTGTGGCAGAGCCCGGTCTTCATCTGGCATCTGCTGGTGCAGGCGCTGATCGGCGGTGCGGCGTTGTTGATAATCGCCGCGGTGGTGTTCAGCGCGGGGCCCGCCACGATTCTTGCGACCGCGCGAGTTCTGCTCGCAGCGCTGACGGTCGGCCTGGCGATGATCCTGATCGAGCTGACGCTGCCCGCCATGAGCGAGGACTTCAGGCGCGCCGCCGATCTCATCTCGCGCGGGGACCTGAGCTTTCGCTTCTGGATCGGAGTGGTTTTGATCGGCACGATCGTTCCACTGATTCTGCTCGGCACGACGCTGCGCACAGGCGGTGGCGCGCCGGCGGCCGGCGCGGCGATGCTCGCGTTGGCCGGCCTATGGGTCTTCGAGAACCTGTGGATAGAGGCCGGCCAGGCCGTGCCGCTCAGTTAGTATCCGACGATGGCTGCGGCAAAAGAGGAATTGAGACCGCTCAATCCGGCGGCGATGGAACTCGAGGCGCCGGCCGGCGGGCTGAGTGCGTTTCCCCCGGCCGAACGATGGGACGACTGGGTCGAGTACGACCCGGCCGCGTGGCCACGCAAGGTCGAGCAGCACTACACGCTGGTGCCAACCGTCTGCTTCAACTGCGAAGCCGGATGTGGCCTGCTCGGATACGTCAACAAGCGCGACTTCACAATCCGCAAGTTCGAAGGCAACCCGGTGCATCCGGGAAGCCGCGGCCGCAACTGCGCCAAGGGCCCCGCGACGATCAACCAGGTCACCGATCCCGAGCGCATCCTCTACCCGATGCGGCGTGCGGGGCGGCGCGGCGAAGGCAAGTGGGAGCGCGTGACGTGGGACGACGCGCTCGATGATCTCGCCGGGCGAATCCGCTGTGCGCTGGTCGATGGCCGCCGCAACGAGATTCTCTACCACGTCGGCCGCCCCGGCCATGAACTGATTTACAATCAGCGCATCCTGCACGCCTGGGGAATCGACGGGCACAACAGCCATACGAACGTGTGCTCGGCGGGCGCGCGCACCGGCTACGCGTTCTGGCACGGCGCCGATCGGCCGTCGCCCGACCACGCCAACGCCCGCTTCATTCTCCTGCTCAGCTCGCACCTCGAGGCTGGCCACTATTTCAATCCGCACGCGCAGCGGATTATCGAGGCCAAGGAGCGCGGAGCCCGGGTCTGCGTGATCGATACGCGGCTTTCGAACACCGCGACCAAGGCCGACTGGTGGCTGTCGACGTGGCCGGGCAGCGAGGCGGCGGTGCTGCTGGCCATGTGCCAGGTGATCCTGCGCGAGCGGCTGTACGACCGCGAGTTCGTGCGCCGATGGGTCAACTGGGAGGAGTTTCTGCGCGAAGAGCATCCGGAACGCCCGCAGACCTTCGACACGTTCCTGGATGTCCTCGGCGAGGTCTATGCCCAATACACACCCGAGTTCGCCGAGCGCGAGTCGGGCGCGCCGGCCAAGGTAATCGTCGAGGTCGCGCGCGAGATTGGACGCGCCGGAGCGGCGCTCGCGACCCACGTCTGGCGTAACGCGGCGGCGGGCAACCTGGGCGGATGGCAGGTGGCGCGCGCGCTCGAGCTGCTGGTGGTCCTGATGGGCGCGGTCGATGCACCCGGCGGCACCGCGCCCAACTCCGCCAACAAGTTCGTGCCGGCGCCGCCGATGATGCCGCCGCCGTCACGAATGTGGAACGAGCTGATGTGGCCGCGCGAGTTCCCGCTCGCGTTTTTCGAGATGAGTTTTCTACTCCCGCATTTTCTGAAAGAGGGCCGCGGCAAGGTAAGCACGTACTTCACTCGCGTCTACAATCCCGTCTGGACCAATCCCGACGGGATGAGCTGGATCGAGGCGCTCACCGACGAGAGCAAAATCGAACAGCACGCCTGTCTTACGCCGATCTGGAGCGAGACCGCGCAATTCGCCGACTATGTGCTGCCGATGGGCCATGGGCCGGAGCGCCATGACCTGCTGAGCCAGGAGACTCACGCCGCGCGATGGATTGGCTTTCGGCAGCCGGTCGCGCGGGTCGCGCTGGAGCGCGCGGGCAAGCGTTTCAACTTCACCTACGAGGCCCATCGCGAGGCCGGCCTGGGCGAGGTCTGGGAGGAGGACGAGTTCTGGATCGAGCTGTCATGGAGAATCGATCCCGACGGCGCGCTCGGTATCCGCAAGTACTTCGAGTCGCCGTATCGCGCGGGCGAAAAGCTGACGGTCGAGGATTTCTATCGCTGGATCTTCGAGAACAGCGTGCCCGGCCTGCCCGCGGCGGCGGCCAAGGAAGGGCTCGCGCCGCTTGCCTACATGCGCAAGTACGGCGCCTTCCTGATCGAAGAGGGCTCCTACCGGGTTCACGAAAAACCGCTCTCGGCGGACGATCTGAAAGGCGCGGCGGTCGACCCGGCGAGCAAGGTCATCACGCGCGGCGGGGCTGCGGTCGGAGTCGAGATCGACGGCCGCGCCTGCGCCGGCTTTCCCACGCCGTCGCGCAAGCTGGAGTTCTATTCGAAGACGCTGAAAGACTGGAAATGGCCCGAGTACTCGGTTCCCACCTACATAAGGAGCCAGGTCCACTGGAGCAATATCGATCGGGAGCGCGGCGAGATGCTGCTGCTGCCGACTTTTCGTCTCCCGACGCTGGTACATACGCGCTCCGGCAATGCCAAGTGGCTATACGAAATATCCAATCGCAATCCGCTGTGGCTGAATCCGCAGGACGCGCGGCGCTTCGGCGTCGACACCGGCGGCCTGCTGAGGGTCGCGACCGAGATTGGCTATTTCATCGACAAGGTCTGGGTGACCGAATCGATTCGGCCGGGCGTGATCGCCTGCTCGCATCATCTCGGCCGCTGGCGGCTCAAGGAGGATGAAGGCGGAGAGCGATGGTCGAGCGGACTGGTCGAGCTGAGCCATAAGGAGGAGGGCACGTGGATGATGCGCCAGGTGCATGGCGTGCGGCCGTTTAAGAGCGCCGACCCGGACTCGGGCCGCATCTGGTGGCAGGACGCCGGCGTGCATCAGAACCTGATCTTCCCTGTGCAGCCCGACCCGATAAGTGGCCAGCACTGCTGGCATCAGAAAGTCACGGTCGCCACGGCGGGACCTCAGGATCGCTACGGCGACATCTTCGTCGACACGCGCAAGTCGCACGAGGTATATCGCCGATGGCTCGAGATGACGCGCGCGGCGCCTGGTCCCGGCGGGCTGCGGCGTCCGCTCTGGCTGGCGCGCGTTTATCGCCCGGCGCCCGAAGCATTCTACATCGCGCGACGGAAATGACCGAACGCAGTGCTCGAGTAACGACGGCTGTCGCTACTCAAATTTCAATCTATTGCGGAGTTTCGTCAGCGACCAGATCTTGAGGTTCAAAGGAACGCGCCGAATGCCGAGCATCATCCGCAAGCGGTCTTCGATTTCACGATGTTTCGAGAATGAGGATCCCTACCCTATGCGAATGGAGGGTCGCGCGGTAACCACGTCGAACCCCGAGGCCAAAGCGTTCAGACGATCGGGTGCCGGACGACGTCGGTAATTCCCATCGCCCCAACCCGATTGGGGAAGTATCGGCCATACGCTGGGCCCTGCTCCTATAACAGGATAGCGCGACGTCCCACGGGAGTCTGGCGCTAAAGCCAAACGACGATGGGATGCTGGTGACAGTCGAATCGCACAATATTCCTGCTATCGGGAGGCAACGGATCATTGACGTACCAGCTGTTATCCTTGTCTCGATTCTTCCTCACTTCCGCCGGCTCAAGAATCCTCGGTCAGGTCACGCATTTGAAAATCGAGCGTTCGGACACTGATCGGCTGAATCCGCTATCTTCCCCCCTCCTTTTGCATGTTCCATCAACGCCTGGTGATGTTGATTCGCGCAACAAAAATTGTTAATTTCAATATTATTGTTGTGAATTATGCACACCTTTGACGCCTTTAGCAACGCCGGGCGGAGCTATGAATAATTCGGATCACCACGCCGACGACCTTACGATCCAAGCCGCATCAGCGGATGCTTACCGCCTCCGGGTGCGCGTCCGCTCAATCATTTACCAGGCCGACTGGATCAATGCCTATGAAGTGGTCGATCCGGACGGTAAGGATTTGCCCGCATTCACCGCCGGTTCGCACATAGATGTTTTTTTTCGCGACGGCCGGGTTCGCCAATACTCGCTCTGCAACGACCCTATGGAGCGATCGCACTATATGTTCGCAGTTCAGCGGGAAGCCGACGGGCGTGGCGGATCAAAAGCGATATTTGATCGCGTCCACGTCGGACGCATCCTGACGATATCACAGCCGCGCAACAATTTTCCGCTTCATGAGGACGCCAACTTTCACTTGCTCTTGGCCGGGGGTATTGGGATTACACCTGTGATGGCGATGATCTATCAACTGCGTCGCGCTGGCGCTGCTTTTCAGCTTCATTATTGTACGCGGAGCCCGGCGCGGACAGCGTTCAAGAGCGAGATCACTAGCCTAGCAGCTGATCACAACAACGTCATCTTTCATTATGACGGTGGTGTGCCGGCGAATGGATTGAATATTCGACGCCTGCTTGCGGAGCACCGCCCGGGAATTCATCTTTATGCTTGTGGACCCGCCGGATTCATCGCCGCCGTGCGTGCGGGGGCGACTCATTGGCCGAAAAGCGACGTCCACTTCGAGCTATTTACCTCGTTATCGGCTGAGACGGTGACTCGAGAGGGAAGTGCGAGCACCGGTGGCAGGCGAGGGTTCCGCATCAAATTGGCAAGCTCTGGTATCATCCTTAACGTTCCAGACGATAAGTCCATTGTGCAGGTTCTTCGCGAACATGGCGTCGACGTCGCGACTTCCTGTGAGACCGGCCTCTGTGGCACTTGCCGTACGCGCTACCTCGAAGGGGAGCCAGAACACCGCGATTATCTTCTGGACGATCACGAACGACGCGAATACGTGTTGATCTGCTGTGCGCGATCGCGATCGTCATTGCTCGTCTTGGATCTTTAATTTCCGAGCTAAAAGCGATGGTGATGTGGGGTGGAAAGCTCATTCCGCCTCGTACTTTTCGCGTGCATCACGCTTTGTGATCGGAAAAATCAAAATAAGAATGTTGATATTCCATATTAAACCTTTACAAGTCGCACGAATTATTGTAAATATATCCTTCGTTCGCGCCTTAGCTTGAAATCGTAAGGAGCGAGAGGGTCATATGAGCCAAATGATCACGGGCAGCGAAGCTCTGGTCGAGGCGTTGCGCCTTGAATCTGTGGACACGATCTTCGGCATCGTCGGCTCGGCGTTTATGGATCCGCTCGACATATTTCCGCGGGCGGGACTGCGGTTTATCCAAGTCCGGCATGAGCAGAACGCCGCTCTTATGGCCGAGGGGTATGCGCGCGCTTCGGGTCGCCCTGGCTTGTGCATCGGCCAAAACGGCCCCGGCGTGACCAATCTGGTGACAGGCGTAGCGAGCGCCCTGCTCAATCATACGCCTATGGTCGTGATTACTCCGGCGGTGACCAGTAGCACCATGGGAACACGTGCGTTTCAAGAAATCGACCAGATGCGGCTCTTCGAGCCAATCGTCGTTTGGCAGACGCGAGTTAATCGTGCCGACCGCATGTCAGAGGCTGTGCGCGGCGCCTTCCGTGCGGCTATCGCAATGCGCGGGCCAGCGCAGATCGATATCCCGCGTGACCTCTATTACGGCAAATTCGAGGGAGAGCCTTTAGAGCCGGCACATTATCGTATCGAGGGACGCTTTGGTGGCGCGCCGGAAGACGAGATTCAGCGTGCCGCACGTGTGCTTCTCGAAGCCAAAACCCCCGTGTTTCTTGCCGGACTTGGCGCGGTCGACAATGAGACTGCCCATGCGATCGGTGAGTTAGCGGACCGCTTCACCGCGCCGGTCGCTTGCGTCTGGCTCCACAATGACGCATTCCCAGCTTCGCATCCGCTCGCAGTAGGCCCGATCGGTTATCAAAGCTCGGCGGCTGCCATGCGGCTTTTGTCGGAAGCCGATTGCGTCCTCGCGCTGGGCACCCGCCTGAATTCGTTTGGCACGACCCCGCAATACGATTTCGATTTCTTCCCACGGATGGCGAAGCTCATTCACAATTCGATCAACCCACTCGAAATCGGAGCGCTTCGGTCAGTGGAAGTCGGGCTGATCGGCGATTGCGGCGCCGTTGTCAGACAACTCCTTGCAGCTACCAAGGGAGAAGAGCCAAACGTGGATCGCCAAGCGCGGCTCAAGCACATCGCGGAAGAGAAGAAGAGCTGGCATGACAAGCTCATGGCGATGTCTCGCGTCGACGGTTCGCCCATCCACCCGCGAAGAGCCTTGCTAGAGATTGCTCAAGCGGTTCCGAAGGATGTGTGCGTCGTTACCGATGTAGGAAACGTCAGCGGAACCGCAAACGCTTATTTTAATTTCGATAGGGCGCGACGTTGGTTTGGCCACGGGAGTCTCGGCGGAATCGGCGTGGGGTTTTCGACCGCGCTTGGGGTGAAGGTGGCGCTACCTACCGAGCCTGTTCTCGCATTAGTAGGCGACGGCGCTTGGAGTATGTCGATGCAGGAGGTCATGACCACGGTCACAGAAAAGATCAACCTGGTCACCGTGATTTTCAACAATTCACAGTACGGCGCTGAAAAACGCAACCAATACGACTACTTCGACAAGAGGTTCTTCTGGACCGACCTTCAGAACCCAAATTTCGCGGCGATCGCTAGCGAGATGGGCGCGGAGGGGATCAGGATCGAAAGGCCGGAAGAGATCGCGTCGAAGTTGCGCGGCGCGTTCGCGGCCGATCGGCCTGTAGTCATCGATATGCAGATCGATAAGGAATTGGCCGAACCCTATCGACGAGATGCTATGCGCATTCCCGAACGGATACTTCCACGTTACCAGAATTGAAGAGAGCGTCTCGGGGCCTCGACCAACCCGATTTGCTGCTCTTGGGAGCGGTCAATTCTGCGGTCATAAGACCTGTGGCTTCGCGTCATTGGAGCGTCAGGCGAGTTCAGTAACGATGGTAAAGCGGAGGCGCGGATTCTTACCACATCTTTTGGCGGCAAGTAACGCAGACACGCCATTACTGACTGCAGTGGTAGCAGCTAATGCGGAGGTGGTGCTCGAAGGTGCGCGGCTTGCGACGAATCACCGCTTCATGGAACCTGTCTTCGTCGGCGATCCAGATGTCGTTCGGCGAATCGCGAGTTCTATGCATTGGGATATTACCAATTACCGAATTGTAGCAGCTACAGATGATGCAGCGGCAGCCGAAATATCTGTGGCGCTCGCCCGCAACGGCGAAGTGAAGGCGTTAATGAAGGGGCACCTTCACACTAGTGTGCTAATCGGTGCTGTGCTCGACCGCCGAAAGGGGTTGCGGACAAAGCGGAGATTGTCGCATGTTTACTACATGGCACTACCAGGTGTGGATCGCGAGCTCGTCGTCACGGACAGTGGGGTGAATATCGCGCCGGACCTGGACACAAAGCTCGACATCGTTCAAAATGCTGTCGAGCTTGCTCACTGCATCGGCAACCCGCGTCCGCGCGTGGCACTTCTTTCTGCGACCGAAGAACTCAGCCGGCGTATGCCGTCCTCGGTGGACGCCGTGAAAGTGATGCAGCGCATTCAGCAGATGAGGATCGCGTGCGATATACAGGGACCACTAGCCTTAGACAACGCCATTTCTAAAAGCGCGGCAACGTTGAAGGAAATCGACGGGCCTGTGGCAGGAAACGCGGATGTCCTTGTCGTCCACAATATCGAAACTGGCAACGCATTGTCGAAACTGATGGTGCATCTCATGGGAGCTACCGCTGCAGGTCTTGTATTGGGCGCTAAAGTTCCGCTTGTCGTTACCTCTCGTACGGACCCTCCTGAAGCCCGCCTTGCGGCTGCCGCGATTCTCAATTGTTTATTGCGTTGGCGCGAGTCGGGGCAGAGCGACTGTTGTGATTTGAACTAACGAGCGATTGACCTACCGATCGGCTCGCCATCACTTCGGCAGACAATCCGCGCAACCCCGCCTCTTAGGCGGCGGCCGGGATGTGGAACTTCTCAACGCGAATAAGCACGGCCCATAGCACACAACATCGCTTTGTTCTTCCTATGGTCATCGGACTCGCCCTCGTCGAACGCTTAACGGGATGTCATGTCTGCAAGGATCGTTGCGAGTGCTCGGCGCAGCGCTGCTGCTGCGTGCGTAAATACCACACGCATTCGGCCAAGAGTCCGCGCATCTTATTCGTCAGCGTCATGCTGCTCAGGGACTAGCGGCTACCGGACTGAATGCAGTGTCATCATGTACTTTGCGCTTGGCTCTTGATTCGCGACGAAGCGCGTCTATGAGCGCTTTGCAGTTTCTTTCTGCGTTTCTCGTGTCACTCTTGTTCGATTTCACATGCTGGTGCACAAAGCGCGCGGATTCGTCAACCGGACGTCGCGCTCGAGTGGCCATCCCACGCGCTCAGAATGAGCACACCGGACGCCTTTCATTCCTAGCTGCAGGCTCATCTGCTCGGCCGCAGGTCGCGGTGTGCTACGGTCTTTCCTAACTGAACGCGAAGAGCTTGAGCACCTGAAAGGCCTCCCGTTCACAAACAAGCATCACCCTACTGCGACTTATCAGACTCGAGGCTCGCCGTGGTTTCGTCCCGACCGCCACCTCGACCGATGGCCGTCGAGACGAGGCCGAGCGACATGGCGCTGACAAGGTCGGCAAGCCCCTGCAGAGCGGGCGAACCAATCGAGAAAAAACCCGCGGCCTTCTTGAGAGCAGGTCCGAGACTGGGAATTACTTGATCCGAAAGTGTAGCGCTTCGGCCAGAGCAGAACAGGCAGCCGACAACAGGCTTAGCAACCGGCTGTATAGGTGCGGCAACAACTCGGAACCCCTCGATGTAGTCGTCGCATGCGAGGACGTAACCGCGCGCCGCGCTCTCTGCGAGTTCGCGATTGAGCGCATCGGTGCTAACGACGGTGTTTTCAGTGAACTTACGATATGGTTCCGGTCCAAGAAGCCGAGGTCGTTCCTCAGGCGCGGACGCCATAAGCAACACCTTGCCGGACCCAGACGCATGGATGGGGCTGGACAGCCAGGTGTGGTAGTCGGGGCTCAACGGATCGCGGCCCAAGGCGAGTTCGAGCAGAACGCGTTCCCTAAGACAGAAGACTACCAATCCCGTGGTGAAGCCGAACTCTTCGCGCAACGTTAATAAGGTCGGGCTCGCTTCACGGCGCACCACGTTCCAAGGATGATAGAGCGGAAGCGGGAATAGAAGCTTCGGGCTTGCTATATAGCGTTTCGTGCCGTCATCACGAAGCAGATAGCCTTCCACCGCCAGACTCTGCAGGAGCCGGTGAGTGGTGCTGGGATCGAAGCCGCACCGCTGCGCGACTTCCAGCGACGATAGAGGCCGGGTTGCGTCGACCATGGCGTCCATGATCGAGAACGCGCGGCTTAAGGGTCCAGATCGCCGAGTCTCAACCTGCTGGTTTCGCGTTTTACGTCTTCGCTTTTGTCGCGCTGGCATCTCACGTTTACCTCCCATCCGCCTCGTGCCGTCCGTTCCTGACTCCAGATGAACTGACGTCGAACCGGTGGTCAAGGCCCCCGCATTTTAGACAGCAAACTGTCCACAACGCATCGGCTCGCTTTCTTCACCTCGTTTCCTGCAGGAATTATATAAAATTATATTCTCGTATCTTGCAATCAAAATTGTTGACTTCGCAATTATGTTGTCATATACCGAGGATGTACGAGTCCAGCAGTCAAGCGGTTCGAGCTTCGTCATTTCTGGAGGAGGAACATTGACAACGAGCATACAGCGCCCCGAGCCGAAGGTTACTTCTGGAGCTAAACCTTTCGGGGGCTATGACAAGCGCGACGTGCCGAAGGAAGATGAAGAGATCACGCACGTAGGGCCCGGCACCTCAGTGGGAGAATATTTTCGGCGCTTTTGGCAGCCAGTGTGCATGTCTATCCAACTCAAAAACGTTCCGCACAAAATCCGCATCATGGGCGAGGACCTAATCGCCTTCCGCGACCGAACCGGCCGAATCGGGGTGCTCGCGCGCCATTGCTGCCATCGCGGCGCTTCGCTCGAATTCGGCGTGATTCAAGAGTGTGGCATCCGCTGCTGCTACCATGGCTTCCATTACGACACTGACGGCACGCTGCTCGACGTGCCGATCGAGCCCGACCGGGGCGAGCGGCTGAGACGCAGCGTCGCGCAGGGCGCTTATCCGGCGTTCGAGCGCGACGGGCTGGTGTTCGCGTACATGGGACCGTCAGAAAGTGTCCCTCCATTTCCAGAATCGGATGCATTTGAGAAGTACGAAGATACGCGCCTGGTCCCATTCTCAAATGTCTTTCCATGCAATTGGCTGCAAATACTGGAGAATATCGCTGACCAGATGCACACTGCGACTCTCCATCAGCCGGCTACTCTATATGACGGCGCGCTTCCGCCGGGAATTGATCCAACTCCACTAACGCTACCTTCGTTCGGAACAATGCCGCTGATCGAATACGTGGGAGTGCGAGAAGGGACCGCGATGGCTTTTGTCGCCGGACGGCGAATGAACGATCAGCTCGTCTGGTGGCGGATCAACGAATGTGCCCTACCGAACCTCACTCACCATGCCTATACGTTTGAGAACGGACGCGAACGACGACTCTTCCATCGCGTGCACATGTCCCGCTGGTATGTGCCAGTCGATGACACGAACACGATCGTTTATGGCTGGCGAATGTTTGGCCGGACCGTCGATCCGCTGCAAAAGGGACGCGAAGAACGAGTCGGCTGGGACGACATCGATTTCCTCGAGGGTCAAGTTGGCAACCGTCCTTATGACCAACAGCAGCGACTTCCGGGCGACTGGGAAGCTATCGTGAGTCAACGGCCCATCGCGATTCACGCTCTCGAGCATCCGACAACGAACGACATCGGCGTCTATATGTTCCGAAAGATGTTGAGAGAAGCTATCCGTGGCACAAACCAGTCGGCTAGTTCGGAGGCACTGCATCGCAGACCACGGAACCAGCTTCCCTCATACACCTACACCCAGAATACAATCCTTCAAATCCGGCGCCGCGCCTCGGCCGAAGAGGACAAGCGCCTTATACGTGAACTCGGTCGCAAACTCATCGACATCACCACCCAGGCAGACGACCTTGTTGGTGAGGAACGCAACACCTTCGTGCGCCAACGTTTTGAAGAGCTTGAACGGAGTTGTGAGTAACGTGCGGACATTCCACGCGCCAATCCCCTTAAAATACGTCCATTGAACGACTAGATGCCCGACCGTCGCGAAGAGATGGCATATTAGCAGAATATACTTCCACACAATGACATGAATCCAGCAGTCGAAAGCGGTTTAGGCTGCTCAGGAGGGAACACTCATGACAGATTTTAGACTGACTGGTGGCTGCCACTGTGGCAACGTCCGATATGCTATTACAGCCCCCGCGGTCGATACCCATCATTGTCACTGCTCGATCTGTAGAAAGATCCATGGCGCGATTTTCGTTACGCTATCGATCTTTCCGCGCTCGGCCTTTACGCTTGAGAAGAAGGAGGGTCTTAGCACTTATAGTACTTCTGCCAAGGTGCATCGACACTTTTGCAAGAGCTGCGGCTGTCCCGTTACGATCGATCTAGACGAGCACCCTGAACTTATAGCCGTAGCAACGGGCACTATCGACAATGGAGCTCATCCGGGTCACCCGAAAGATGTCTATCGGCACGCCTTCGTCACGTCCAAAGTGCCGTGGTATGAAATCGAAGACAAAATACCACAGACAGAAGGATTCCAGTGAGTCTTATTTCCGAATTGGTTTGAGCGGCCGCGTTCACCAAGGCAGAGGCCGTATCAGTTGTGAATCTTACTATGCAAGGCCTCGACATAGCGTACAGTGCATAACTGCCTCATAAGCAGTTCTTGGCGCATTGCAATGAACATCTCATTGTTGATTCCTTTGCCTAATGTGTGGCTATCCCGGTAACAGTGACTCACGAAGAAGTGCATTAAGGGCGATGTAAACATATGGACACAATTGGGTTTATAGGCCTGGGCGCGATGGGACAGCCTATGGCGATTAATCTTATAAGGTCGGGTTGTCGGCTGGCAGTGTATGACATTCGGTCGGAGAGAATTCATGAGTGTGTGGCGTTGGGAGCACGAAGAGCACACAGCCCAGCGGATGCTGCCTCAGAGGCTGTAACTGTAATCACAATGCTACCGACCGGCAAGGAGCTCGTAGAGGCGGCTCTCGGATCCGACGGTGCCTTGGCCACGTTGAAAAAGGGCAGTGCATTTATTGACATGAGCACTGTAGGACCGCACAGCTATGGCGCGATAGCAAGTGAATGCAGCGCGAAGGGCGTGGCTTTGCTAGATGCTCCTGTCAGTCGCGGCCAGAGTGCTGCGATCAGCGGCACACTTGCCATTATGGTCGGCGGTCCACGGGCGGTGTTCGACCGTCACAAAGATACGCTGCACGCAATGGGTACCGACGTATTTTATTGCGGGCAGCTTGGAATGGGTCAGGTCTTTAAGCTCGTGAATAACGCAATGGTGGCCGTGATTGCCGGCGGGATCGCGGAGGCCACTCTTATGGGAGTCAAGGCAGGCGCCAACCTTGGAACTCTCCTAGATGTGATGAAAAGATGTTCCTCGAATAGTTATTTGCTGGAACATTTTTTTCCTCAGAAGGCGTTTGCGGGCGATCTGACGCCAGGATTCACAGTGGATTTAATGTGCAAAGATGTTGGTCTCGCACTCGCTACAGGTGAAGAACTCGGCGTTCCTATGTTCTTGAGCTCGCTCGTACGCAATCTATACAACGTTATGCGCGCTCGCGGACGCGGCGGTCAGGATTTTACTGCAATTCTGACGTTTTTCGAGGAGGCGGCAAAAGTCGAAGCGCGACTCGAACCGAAAGAGCACAGCCACAAGTCGGCAGTGAACGATTAGAAATCAAAAGTGGGACATCGTTATGGGAAAATACGGATATCACGTAATTGATGGCGATGGGCACGTGACTGAACCTATAGAGGCCTGGGCGCGGTTTTTGGATGGACCCTACCGAGACATTGCGCCACGTCTTGTTACCGACAATCGGGGGATAGAGCGAACGTTAATTGATGGCTGGTTTTGGACCGCTCCGCCCGGACCAGGCGCAGGGCATCCGGGCGGTTACGTCGGCGCACCCAGAGCGGATAAATACAAAGGCGGCTCTGATCCCGATGCCCGGCTCAAAGATATGGACGCAGAGGGAATCGATATCGCCATTCTTTTCGCCACAGTAACCATGGGGCCATCGTCCGGAATATTGCCGAGTGCAGACGTAGGCCTGGAGGCTGCTCTATGTCGCGCTTATAACTCGTGGGTGGCCGAATACGCCACAGCGAATAGTGCACGGCTCAAGCCGGTAGCGGTGCTACCCACGCGAGACATTCCAGAAGCGGTGCGTGAATTGACAAGGTGCGTGGAGCGGCTGGGCTTTGTGGGTGCCGAATTGCCTAGCAATTCTCAAGGCCGCCTATATCCTGGCGATCCCCATTTCTATCCAGTGTTTGAAAAAGCTCAACGCTTAAACATACCGATATTTATCCATCCACATGCTGGGGGACAAATCAACTACGTAGGCCGCGAGCGCTTCATGAACTTCTTTCATGGCCATATGGTGGCTTTTCCTTTCGAGCAAATGATTGCCGTGATGAGTGTCATTACTGAAGGAGTGTTCGACCGATTTCCGAAATTGGTGATTGGAATCCTTGAGTCCGGCGTGGGGTGGGTTCCGTTTTGGTTCGAGAGATTGGATGAACACTATGAAAAATTGCCAAGTCTCGTTCCGCGGCTAAAGCGCTTGCCTAGTGATTGGGCCCGGTCCCCCAACTTGATCTTCTCATGCGATCCGGACGAAACAACGCTCCCGTCAGTGCTGGAATGGCTGGGTTCCGATCACGTTATGTATGCGTCCGATTATCCTCACTGGGATGCAAAAACACCTGATTCGGTCAAGATCGTTGCGACACGCGATGATCTCACAGAGGACCAGAAACGCAGAGTGCTAAGCCACAATGCTGCTCGTATCTATCACCTCGCTTGAGTTGGAGATTAGGCAGCGGATGTCTGAATAAACTGTTAGGCGATACCTAGTCAAAGAGGATCGTATGAAAAAGCTAATGCATCTTATGGGTTTCGTTATTAATAGTCCCATGAATCATACGATCGGCTCCTGGACGCACCCCAGAAATAACGTGGGTTACCATTACGCTCAGCCTGAAGTGTGGCAGCACATTGCTCAGACGTTGGAACGCGGACGATTCGATGCCGTGTTCTTTGCGGACCAGTTGGCGGCATATGGAAACTTCAGAGGAAATACTGATGTGGCGGTGCGGCACGCCATTCAATTCCCCGTACATGACCCGCTGCTCTTGATACCTATGATGGCCGCAGTCACCGATCATTTGGGTTTTGCATCCACGTTGTCTGTGACTTATTATCCGCCTTATATGGCTGTGAGAAAGTTATCAACGTTAGACCACCTTACTAAAGGACGTATCGGGTGGAACATTGTCACTTCCCTTCATGTCGGCGAAGCTCGCAACATGGGGCTAAAAGAGGTGGTCCCGCATGATGTGCGATACGAACGCGCCGATGAGTATATGGAGGTGTGTAATAAGTTGTGGAATAGCTGGGAGGCCGACGCGGTGATGATGGATAAGGAGAAGCAAATCTTCGCCGATCCCAGAAAAGTGCATCCGATCAATCATGAAGGCAAGTGGTTCTCGTGCCCGGGCTTTTCTTGCGTTATACCTTCTCCACAGGTACGCCCAGTACTGTTTCAAGCCGGGGCCTCGGGTGCGGGTCGAGACTTTTGCGCCAAACATGCGGAAGCAGCATTTATAATTCAATACACATCTCGCGCAATGAAGCAGGTAGGGAAAGATCTTAAAGAGCGGACCCTTAAGTTTGGCAGAAGTCCCAAAGATTTAAAGATACTAGCCGGCATTCAGGTAATCGTCGGACAAAGTGAGCAGGAAGCGCTTGCGCAACAGAAGACGATTAATGACCGAGTACCGTTTGAGGCCGGGTTAGCCTTGCTGTCGGGACACTCAAACTATGACTTGTCGAAACTCGATCCGGACAAACCTGTCGACGAGATTGGTGATATCCAGGGTGCACAAGGACTGTTTGATGCTCTAGTAAAGATGCACGACGTCAGACTCACCCTGCGACAAATCGGTCAGATCTACGGCGCTAGCGTAGCAATGCCGCAAATTGTGGGCAGCCCCGAGCAAGTGGCAAATCAGATGGAAGACATCATGAAGGAGGCTGATATCGACGGTTTCAATATCACTCCTACCTACACGCCGGGGTCCTTTGATGAGTTTGTAGATTTAGTGGTGCCCATACTGCAAGGGCGTGGTCTCCATAGAACGGAATATACTGGGAAGAGCTTGAGAGAGCATTGTTTACAAGAAACAGCGTGAACGGTCGCGACGCGAAGGGCACACTGCCTGCCGCGTCGGAAAATGGCCCGCCGAGGAACGATTACTCGATTAGTAAGTGTGGATGATGACGGTGGTAATATGGCCTTTATTTGGTTTTGCGGGTGTGCTTTCAGGACGACCGACCGCGGCTCTGAGGTTAACAGTTGGTGAAGCAAATAGCTTTTGAGGAACTATGTATGAGTCGACGTGAGATTGAAGGTGCGTGGGTAAAAGGCTGGCCAGACAGGAAGAGACCGACGCTTGTGGAAGGAAAAGATGCACAAGGACGCGTGATTGCCGGCAAGACGCCGCTTCTGGAACTAGAGGGGCTGATCACGCCGACCGATCTATCCTACATAGTCGCACAGCTAGAGATGCCGGATCCGATAAGCCCGGAGGATTGGTCTCTCACCGTCGAAGGGGAGGTGGAACGTCCCTTTACGCTCAATCTAGAGGATCTGCAGAGGCTTCCCGGCAGAACTGTACGAGCCGTCACCGAGTGTGCAGGCAACGATTCGGAGTTTTTCGATTTCGCGCAAAAGGGCGGTACAAAACCGTCGAGGTCCAATCTTGGAGATGCGAGACTCAGCTCCGCGGCTTCCACGATAGGCTACGTCAGCGCAGGCGAGTTCACGGGAGTATCGCTGGCAAGCGTGTTGGAAAAAGCGACGCCAAAGAACTGCGCAAAAAGCGTACGCCTGGAAGGATTTGATCGGGGTCGACCTGATCCAGCTGTGCAATATCTGGCGGCGGGCAGAACGGATTTCGATGTGAAAGACCCAGGAATCATAAATTACGATAAAGGTCTCCCGATGGAGAAAGCGCTTCATCCCGACACCATCTTGGCGTGGGCACAAAATGGAGAATACTTGCAACATGTTCACGGTGCACCCGTACGGCTAATAGTTCCCGGCTGGTCGGGGAACTGGTGGGTGAAGTGGATCCAGAAAATAGAAGTCTTGTCCTATATTCCCTCTTGTTACTACCAAACCGAATACTTTGTCTATTCAGCTTCGCCGACTGATCCAAACCGTACAATGGTTACGAGTCTCGGCGTCAAATCCATTGTCACCAGTCCGCGAGATGAAGATTCTCCGCTGTTGCGCAGTTCTCACGCCATTCGAGGTCTAGCATGGAGCGGTTGTGGAGCAATCGTCCGGGTAGAGGTGAGTGTCGACGGAGGCGAAACGTGGCATGAAGCGCACTTGGAGGATCCTCACGAGAAGTGGCTCTGGGCTCGATGGTCATACCTGTGGACGGCCGCGACACCAGGACAATACCGCATTATGGCGCGTGCCACTGACGAGATCGGCCGCACTCAGCCTCAAACTAAGTGGAACTTTCAGCGTAAGCACTTCGACGGAATCGTGCCTGTTGACGTCTCAATTCAATAAATAGCGAACCCGTGTGAGCGTAACGAGCCCCAAGGACAGAAGCCGATTCGGGCAATCGCGGTGCGAACGAAGCGGCGTACAATTACAGCAGAAGGAGGCCCACATGACTACGCGAGCTAAGAGCATCGTTGTGAATGTAGTGATTGCTGGTCTGTTTTTCTTGAGTGCCACTCAAGGTTGTGCTCAAGACGTCAAAAGCTACACGGTACATACTTTCGAGGAATGGTTGAAGAAATATGAGAGTACTAAACCAGACTTTAAGCCTGGCGATGTTATACATCAAGGCGCACTCAGTAGGATCCACTCCTTCGTTCCTCCAGGCGAGTTTGAACAACTGAACTTCCCCGACGTCCACATCGACATCGGGGCGTCTGTCGACCACACTCCCCGTTCGGATTACATGAAATGCACCGAACAGTATCAGGACCAAGTCCGCCTCGCACCCGATGGCACAATGGCGAATTATACCTGCGGCCAACCATTTCCCAATAGCAGCATCTCTGATCGCGATGAAAATGCAGGCACCAAAGCAGTATGGAATTACGAGTATCGCTGGCAATATTTCGGTCTGGCTTGTGTCGACGTCGCCTGGCACTGGGTGCGGTTTGACGGAAAAGGTGCCAATCATGATTTTACCGTACAAGCACCACCTGCCGATATGATTGCGTTCCCGTATTCGCAATCGGACTTGCCGAAAGGCAACCTATCATATCTCTATTCCGGCGGCGGATCATTCGAGCGCACGTTGCAATCGAACTATCGGCGAGTGTACTACAGCCATTTAGCGCAGCTACCCTTGCACGTGCTTCCAATTCCTGGCGCCAACGACATTGAATTTAAAGAGATCACTGCTTTCTTTGACCCTTTTGATATAAGAGGAACTGCATTTGTCATTTATCGTTATGCCGACCCTCATAGAGCGGACGATGCTTGGGCATACATACCCAATCTACGCCGCGTCCGACGCATCTCGGCGGAGGTTAAATCTGATTCACTCCTAGGAACGGACTTCACGCTCGACGATTTCTATAGCTTTTCCGGGCGTGAAGTGGACTGGACCTTCAAATTTCTAGGTTGGAAAGACACTTTGGTCGTCGCAAATCGAAAATATCCAGATGCCCGTTTTTATAGCCCCACCACGATGATTCCGGATGACATATGGAGTCTGCGCCGCTCCGCTGTTGTTATGCGAGTGCCGAAGGATTCGCGTCACCCATACAGCGCGGCCATAATGTTCTGGGATTCACAAAACTACGATCCGCAGTGGCATTTCACATTTGACCGAAATGGACGACTCTGGAAAATTTACGAATGGCAGTACAAGTGGAGCGAAAATTATCACAAAGAATGGGCCGATATCAATCACGGCGTGCGGTCTCAAACCTTTCCGACAGCAGACGTTTTAGACGTACAAAACAGTCGAGGAACCATCGTCGATGGCTTTGGCTGTGGCTTCCCGTCAATTACTGATGCGGGTTTCGTCGAAAACTTATTCGATACCAACAAATTAGAACAACTGCACAGATAGGGGTTGTTCTGTCGAGATGCGCATGGTGCAGTGAGGCGCTCGGAAATGACTTCCGAATGCTGAGCGTGTGATATGAAAGACAATAACGCCACGATCGAGGTATGACGTAAATGTTGCTCACGTGGCGGCTGTGGGCTTCGCATCGCTCAAGGAGTTAAAGGCCGCGTGGACGGAACGAGATAGGTCTAACGGGTAAGACAGAATCCGGTTCCGAAAGGATGTGTAGTCAGCAAAGCGTTGGCCATTTAAATCTAGGGAGATTGGCGGGTATGGCGGCAATGAATCTAGAGCTGGAGGAACACCGAGAGGTTCTAACACAATTCCAGACCCTGCGCCGGACCAAGGTAGGACCACGAGCACTACGGCACGACAATGAAGCCAGTTTTCCAAAAGACACGTTTCAGGATATGCACAACGCCGGGCTTCTCGCGCTGAGTGTTCAGAAGGCGTATGGGGGCTACGGTGCTGGTCTGGAAAGTAATCTGCTACTAGAGATCGCGGCAGTCGAGGAGCTAAGTAAAGGCTGCCCATCCACCGGTCAGGCGTTTCACAATCACAATGCATCGCTTGAGGTCATCTACATTTTGGGAAGCGAAGACCAAAAGCAGCGCTTTTCAATCGATGTCGTTCAGCACGGCTCGTTACATGGCGTTTGGGCAAGCGAACGCGGCGGAAAGACGGTTCACGATATTAAGACGCGAGCGGCGCCGGTAAGGGAAGGGTACGTTGTTAACGGCAGAAAGTTTTTTTCGACGAATTCTGGCGGTGCCACGTGGTTCCAAGTATGGGCCTGTGTCGAAGGCAAGACGTTAGAGAAAGGTATGCTGCCCTGTATGATTCGCTGCGACCAGCCGGGGGTGGCAGTCTTGGGCGACTGGGCTCCCCTCGGACAGCGAGCCACGACCAGCGGTACAACTACTTACGAAAACGTCCTTGTTCCGGCCTCCAACGCAATTGGTGAACCGGGCGACTACTACAAACTGTTATTGTTCGGACCGTACTTTCAACTTGGCTGGACAGCGGTGTATGTGGGTATCGCGGGGGGAGCGCTGGAAGCAGGAATTGATTACGTTAAGGTTAAGACCCGACCGTGGGGAGAGACTGCATACGAGCGTGCTGTCGACGATCCGTATCTGCAGAATCATGTCGCTGACCTCAGCGTGCAAGTGGAGGCGTCTCGTCTACTGCTGTATCGCGCAGCTCGAATGCTCGAAGAGGCGGCTAAGCACGCCGAGATGCGCGCAGAAGCAGCAGTGGCCGTATACCGTGCGAAGGTGTTTTCGACTGACAGCGCACTTGATGTGTCAAGTCGTATCTTTCAAATAGCCGGTGCTCGAGCGGCAGCGGATGCGCCCCAGACCGGTTTTGACATGTATTGGCGTAATGCGCGAACGTTTACTCTCCATGACCCAGTAGATTATCGGCGGCAGCGAATCGGCAGGTATCTTCTCGGCGTGGAAACTCCGCCTGTGAGCTGGTGGTGACGCTGCGCACTTAGCATCGGCCAGGGTTTATCCGCACGGTCGTTTGGAGGATTTGCTCTGAACACAAGCAACAAGGAATAGTGCCGCGTGCATATCATCGTTTGTATAAAACAAATTGTCGATCCCGAATGTGCTCTAGGTGGCTTTAGAGTAGATGAAGTAGCGAAAAGAGTGATTCCGCCGCAGGGTACGCCGTTAGTGGTTAGTCCCTTTGACATCCAAGCGGCCGAAGCCGCGCTACGCATTCGAGACAAGCTCGGTGAATGCAAGATCAGCATCCTCAGCATGGGTCCTGATTCGGTACGCGAAGCTGTCAAGCAGTGCCTAGCGATGGGAGCAGATGAAGGAATAATTCTGTCTGACGCGGCGTTCGAAGGCGCCGATTCTTATTCGACGGCTCGTGCGCTTGTAGAGGCGATTAAAAAAATAGGCGATTACGATCTAATTTTGACTGGCCGACAGGCAGCAGACGTAGATTGTGGAATTGTCGGCATCGGAATCGGCGAATTGCTCGGTGTCCCGGTTGTGACCTTCGCTAAAGACGTAACAGTACAGGGTCGCGCCGTTCGAATCGAGAGAGTCCTGGATGATGGTTCTGAGACTATAGAAGCTCCATTGCCCGCGGTAGTGACGGTTTCTAATGAGTTGGGTGAGCCTCGCTATCCGAAACTGAAGCAACTTTTGCAAGCTGCTCGTAAGCAGGTGACGGTGTGGTCAGCAGTTGACCTAGGGTTGGATGTCTCGGCGGTTGGGGCCGCTGGTGCACGCTTGGAATTGGAGCAGCTATTTGTTCCGGTGAGAACGAACCGATGCGAATTCATCGCTGGTGATTCACCACAGGAGCTCTCGGCACACCTGATCGAAAAGCTTAAGGAATTCAACATCCTATAGCGAGCAATAGTGGCGAGGAAAATGCATTGAATGCGACGGTAAATGGCAGGTCGGGAGTGCTGATCCTGGCTGAAGTAGACAAGCGGGCTCCCGCTTCATCAGCGTATGAACTGTTGGGCCTGGGTCGCCGACTGTCGGAAGGATCTCCCGCCCCCGTATCTGCAGCTATTTTAGGTAGCGATCTTGAAAACGTCGATCAAGAACTTGTTTTTCATGGGGCAGACGAGGTGTATGTGGCTGACGACAGGGCGCTCGCCGAATACCAGCCTGACTATTGGTTATCCTTGCTAGTGAGGGTCGTTCAAGAGTCACAGCCGGCGCTAGTTTTGCTCGGGCATACCTCAATAGGGTCGGATCTCGGGCCTCGTCTAGCCTTTCGGCTAGGGACTGCTGTAGCCACGGATTGCGAGGACATGCAAGTTAGCGGCGATAAGATCATGGCAACACGGTCATGCTATGGAGGTAAGGCGCGAGCGATCGTATCGTTCAGAACATCACCAGCAGTAGCGACCATTAGACCGAAATGTCAAGAACGTCTAAAACGAGAATCGGGACGGAGCGGTAAAGTTATCAAGCTCACCGTCGGCTCTCTGCCTTCTGCCGCACGCATGTTGAGGCTTGAGCGCCGCAGAGAGAAGTCGTCCGATGCACGCTTGGAGAGCGCTAAAATTGTTGTCGCGGGCGGACGCGGCCTTAATGGAGCCGAAGGGTTTCGTCTCCTGGAGCATCTGGCGGAGGTTCTCGATGCCTCAGTCGGAGCGAGTCGCGTAGCGTGCGACCTCGGGTGGTGCCCAGCTACACGGCAAATAGGGCTTACTGGCAAAGTAGTCACACCAGATCTGTATGTAGCGGTGGGGATATCCGGTGCTAGTCAGCACATGGCAGGTTGCGGACGGGCCAAGATGATTGTGGCGATAAATACGGATCCAGATGCAAATATTTTTAAGGCGGCTCAGCTCGGCGTTGTCGCCGACTATAAGCAGGTGGTGCCGTGCCTTATCGAAGATCTCAAGCGACTAGGAAACCGGGGCTTGCCGACGGTAGGGTAAAGTTAGGATAGTAGGACGCGTTCGTAATGTTAATCAGCGACTCGCCGTTCAATGGTCCTGCTGTGAGCGTCCACAAAGGTCGGTAACCCGAGATTCGCGGAAGTACTTCTGAGTGTCACGAAACGGCGCGTCACCTAGCGCTTGACCGTCTGTCCATCGTGATACGGACCCTGCGCGGATCGCTGAGGCGGTTCTCGATGATATCGGTACTGCCCAGCGCTCGACAGAGCGAGGAAGAAAACCCGCGCCGGTTGTAGTGAAGAACTCGCCAACCCACACGCAGACATGTCGCGGCGTATGGATATTCGCGTTCCAGCCATGGCGCCTGCTGCTTGAGTTTGCCAATGGCAGCTTCGAACGTCAGGGAAGGTTCACGTCGCGCTTGGGACACGGACCCGGAGGTGGACGGTACCGGTGGGTCGAGCACGCTGCGCAGCTCCTGTGGTTCCTGTATCTTGGCACCGAACCCACACGCCAGAGACGCGCCGTGCCCACCGCCTTGGAGCCGTCGATCACGAACAACCGGGAGTGGCGCGGGGAATGCCCCGCGCCACCAGATCGTTCAACAGTTCGGTCGTTACCGGGGTGTTCTCGGTAACGCCCTGGCGTACTCTGCCAAGAGATACTGCTTGCCCTGCGGCTCAACACTCAGTGCGACGATTCGCGTGGCACTCATCGAACTGGATGCGGTCGATGTAGACATCAGATCTCCAGTTCGTTTACCGCCGTTCCACAGCGTCTTGAGCTGCGCTTCACTCGCCTCGATGAATTCGCGGCTAACCGCCGAGCGCAGAGATTCACCACCGACTCCGCCATCTCGGGTACTATCGCGCGTAGTGACCGGAATCGCCACCTGGGCGCCGACTACGCCGCCGCGCAGGCGTAGCCGAACACTTGATGGTTTCAGATGATGGCGGCACGATGCGACCAGTGGCGATCATCGCGTGGGCTATTTCGCACCATGAATCGGCGCACTTCTGCCAAGCGTGGTGGCGTTGAAGACCTCATGGCGCGCTTCGCGAGTACAATCAGAACCTGTCGATCTTGAGACTCGCCGTGCCACAAAGAGGCGATACCATGCAGGTCTATCGTCAAACCGACACTCTGGAGGGGTCCTACTATCTGCGCGCAACGCTTCGTCTTTTGTCGAGAATCACTTTTCAAGGAAGATGCGCAATCTTGCGGCCAGTTCGCGCGGCTTTTCTTCGGGAATGAAATGACCGCAATCTGGAAGCGAGCCACCCTCGGCCTGAAGGGCGACGCGCGACAGCGATTCGACGACGAGATCGCCGCGTCCGCGGGAACTGCCGCCGCCCAATCCGAGGGTCGGCATCGGCAGTTTGAAACCCGTCGCGAGCGTTACGCGATTGTCTGCCACGTCTTGTTTCAACGCCCGGTAGAAATTAAATCCCGCCCGCATCGCACCTGGCTGCGAATACGCTCGGACGTATTCCGCAATATCGGCGTCGCTGAAAGTATCGTGCTGTTCGACCATGTTTGAGAAAAACCATTCCAGATAAATCCGTTCGCGTCCCTCAGTCAGCGCCTCTGGCAAGTCCGGCACTTGATGAAACAGATGATGCCATCGAACACCACCACCGATTGACGCCGGGCCGGTCGGAAGATCGCCCGGTACTGGAACATCGAGCATCACAAGATGAGTTACCGTTTGGGGATGGTCTGCGGCGAGACGAAATGCCGTTGGGGCGCCCCAATCATGCCCCACGACGATGAAGCGTTCGTGGCCGAGCCGCTCGTGCATCAGTTGCCAAACGTCGCTCGCGATAGTCCTCTTGTCATAACCGCTGCAAGGACGAGAGGAGTCGCCTAGGCCGCGAAGGTCAGGTGCCACCATCGAATAACGGTCGGCGAGCAGTGGCATCAAACGGCGCCATTCGTACCAGGTCTGAGGCCATCCGTGAAGCAGCACCATCGGACTGCCTTGCCCGAGCGTGACGTAGTGAAGACGTACATCAGCCAGCTGTGCGTAATGGTGCTTGAAGGCCACGGTCCTCACTCGGTTCGTCTGGAGGCGAATTTTGCTCGGGAAGAATGGAGCCGGCTCAGCTCCTCGTTCGGAATGTTCGGGAAGGCCAACGCGAGGGTGGGATAGAGCACGGCAAAGTCGACACCGGTTTCCGGCAAGCGCTCGTACAGCAGCCTTAGCAGGCTCGCGGTCGCATGATCCAACGTATCCTTGGCCGACACCATCCACCAATTTCGCCGCATGATCCGACCGAACATTCGGTCTTCAGGGCTCCGGCGGTGCCAGCCATCACCCGCAATATCCACAAAAGACCCTAAGAATCGCTGTCTTTGTAGCGATAAACATCCCGGAGCCGTCAACATCCTTGAGTACTCGAGGAATGCCACCTCTCCATGGTCGCCAATCGAACCCTCCTTTTGGCTATCTGCCGGTCTGCTTTGTTCGTCTGTTTTTGCGTCGGCTTCATCTAGAACCCGTCATCTACCACTACCGGGATATCGCTACGATATTCCGTGCCCATGAAGGATATGACCGGTGGCATGGTACTTCTCTAGAGTGTGATAACGGTGCGAATTGACTCGCCGCGATGCATCAGGTCGAATGCCTCGTTGATGCGGTTGAGCGGCATCGTGTGCGTGATGAGGTCGTCGATGTTGATTTTGCCTTCCATGTACCAGTCGACGATCTTCGGCACGTCGCGTCGGCCCCTGGCGCCGCCGAACGCGGTACCTTTCCAGGTGCGGCCGGTGACGAGCTGAAACGGACGGGTTGAAATCTCCTCACCCGCGCCGGCAACGCCGATTATCACGCAGGTGCCCCAGCCGCGATGGCAGCACTCCAGCGCCTGGCGCATCAGCTTGACGTTGCCGATGCACTCGAACGCAAAGTCGGCGCCGCCGCTGGTCAGATCCACCAGGTAGGGTACAAGGTCGCCGCGCACCTCGGCCGGGTTGACGAAATGCGTGAGTCCGAATTTCTCGGCGATCGCACGGCGCGCCGGATTGAGGTCCACTCCGGCGATCATGCGCGCTCCGGCGATCCGCGCGCCCTGCACCACGTTGAGCCCGATCCCGCCAAGGCCGAAGACCACCACCGTATCGCCGACCTGGACCTTCGCGGTGTTGATCACCGCGCCCACGCCGGTAGTGACGCCGCATCCTACGTAGCAGATGCGGTTGAAGGGTGCGTCCTCGCGCACCTTAGCCAGCGCGATCTCGGGCACCACGGTGAAGTTGGCGAAGGTCGAGGTGCCCATGTAGTGATGGATCATCCGGCCGCCGGCCGAGAAGCGGCTCTTGCCGTCGGGCATCACGCCGCGTCCTTGCGTCTCGCGGATTGCGGTGCAAAGGTTGGTTTTGCCTGAAAGACAGGCTGGGCATTGGCGGCACTCCGGGATGTAAAGCGGGATCACATGGTCGCCGGGGCGCAGCGTGGTCACGCCTGCTCCGGTATCGACCACCACGCCTGCGCCCTCGTGGCCGAGGATCGCCGGGAACAGCCCCTCAGGGTCCTTGCCCGAAAGCGTGTAGGCGTCGGTATGGCATACGCCGGTCGCTTTGATCTCGACCAACACCTCGCCCTGCCCGGGTCCGTCGAGATCGACGGTTTCGATTTCGAGCGGAGCGCCGGCCTTGTATGCGACAGCCGCTTTGACCTTCATCGGAATGCTCCAGAAGAATTGCGTGCAGCGGTTACTCGCCGAAGAATGGGGCACGCGCCCGGGCCGGCAGCCCCGCTTCCGCAGCGAGTATCTTCGAGACGGCGATCGCCGTCATCGCTGTGCCGGATCGAGTGTGGACGCTAACGACTGCTGCTTTCTAACACCGGCCATTCTTAATACCTTTCTACATTAATTGTGCGAATTATGCAACAAAACTCTGTTATTTCATGATTTTTATCTCTTATTTTCTGCTTGTTGTTTCAAATATTTGCATTTAGTCTTGATTAGAGCACACCCGGGATCCTAGCTGTCAAAGATCGCATGTCGAAGGAGCCAAGCAGTCCGTGCTCACAATGGCCGTTTGTATCAAACAGATTCCGCTGGTCGAAGACGCCAATTTCGACCCCGTCACTATGACCATCCGGCGCGATGGCATCAATGTGATTAGCGCCTTCGACCTTCGCGCCATCTCGCTCGCTGTTGAATTCAAACATAGCCTCGGCGGCCATGCCACGGTGGTGACGATGGGACCACCGCAGGCGCGCGCCGCACTCACCGAGGCGCTGGCGATGGGGATGGATCGGGCGGTACACCTGGAGGACCGCGCGTTCGCCGGTTCGGACACGCTCGCCACCGCGCGCGCGCTCGCCAGATGGCTGGCGCGCGAATCGTTCGATCTCATCATGCTCGGCAAATACTCACTCGACGCCGAGACTGGCCAAGTCGGCCCCGAAATCGCTGAATTGCTTGGTATCGCGCAGATAACGGGTGTGCGCAAGGTGCAGATCGATGGGCGGACCGTGACGGCCGAGCGCGAGAGCGACGAAGGCTACGACGAGATCACCTGCACGCTGCCCGCCGTCCTCACCTGTGCGGAGCGCGTCGCACAGCCTATCCGGGTCAAGCCCGAGGCCGCCGAAGAGGCCAAGTCGTGGCCGATCGAGGCAGTGCGCGCGGCGGCGCTCGGCGACCATCCTGAGCTATTCGGCTTTGCGGGGTCACCGACTTGGGTACAGGAGGTGCGTGCAATCCGGACGGAGTATCCAAAGTGTCGCATGGTCGATACGGCAGATCCCAAACGCGCGGTGCAGGAGGTTGTCACGACGCTCGAGGCGATGTGAGCGCTTGGGCGCGATGGCAAACGCCGTCCCATCAGTGACACGCCGCGGATGCCCGCCCGCGGGCGGGACCTTTGGGTGGCATGCGAGACCAACCTTGCGGGCGAGATCACACGCGGCACGCTTGAGCTTCTTTCGCTCGGCGACGAGCTCGCGACCGAGCTCGGTGGTGCGCTGACCACCGTAGGCTTCCCCGCAGCGATAGCGCGCCACGCGGGGTTGCTTTCGAGCTACGGCGCCGATCGAATAATCGTGCTCGACCATCCCGCGCTCGAAGCATATTCGCCAGAGGCCGCAGCCACGGCATTGGGCGATTTAGTGCGCGAACGCGAGCCCTGGGGCGTGCTGATAAATGCGAGCGAATGCGGCCGCGACTGGGGCCCGCGCCTTGCGGCACGTCTGGGCCTGGGGCTGACTGGCGACGCTATTGGAATTGAGCTGGACGGCGAGCGGCGGATGGTCGCGCTCAAGCCGGCCTTCGGCGGCAATATAGTCGCGCCCATTTTGTCAAAGACGTTTCCGCAGATGGCTACGGTGCGCGCTGGAGTGATAGAACTCGGCGAGCCTAACCGTTCTCGCGAGGCGGCGCCCGAGACTGTCAGGCCCAAGCTCCAGCCGCCGCTGAGCCGCGTGAACGGCAGATACTCGCTGCTCGACGCCTCGGTCTCTCCTTTGGAGGGCTCCGAGTTCGTCGTCGGCATCGGGATGGGCGTAGGCGGCCCGGAGGGGATCGCGGCCGTGCGGGATTTCGCGCGTGTGATTGGCGCGGGCATGTGCGCGACGCGGCGCGTCACGGATCAGGGATGGATACCGCGGCAGCTACAAGTCGGACTTACGGGCAAGGCCATAGGTCCACTACTGTATTTCGCTGTCGGAATTCGCGGTGCGCCGAATCATCTGGTCGGAATCAAGCGCGCTCAAGTCGTAGTGGCCATCAATAACGACCCCGAGGCGCCAATTTTCGAACGCGCTACAATCGGACTGGCGGGCGATTGGGCAACCCTTGTGCCCGCCCTCGCCGATGTATTCCGAGCGAAGTCGACAACCTGAGCGCTACGCGTTCTTCCCCGTTTCCTCCAGCCACGGACAGACACTGCGTGATGGAGAGCAGCCTGTGTGAACTCTCTGGTCGCTTCGTTCCGCGAAGGACACCGAGTCAGCGCCGCGCAGAGAGAGATTCTTGCAAACGCGCGACGAACATTCTAATCCTCGACTCTCCGGTAACTTTCAATAGCCGCAAAGCACCGCAGGCGCGGGGATTTCGCCCATCTTTCCAGAGAATGCTGTAAATCGAAGACTGGTTGGCGGAGAGGCGGATTTGAACCATCGAGACCCTTTATTTCGCGAATGAGTCCGCGCTTTCGCGCGCATTTCTCTCTCCCGAGGGAGACTCTCGCAGGCAAAAGCGAGGTTGAAACCCCTCTCGGGTTTGCTACGCTTCGTTTCAACGACGGCTACTGTGACCCACAGTCGCAGAATTGACAGGGCAGTCCGAGCGGTTTGCCTTATGAGAGAGGGCAGTCCGCAGGCGATATTGCGTCGGTGAATCCAAAACTCAAGACTTTTCGACGCATGCGGAACTTCTCGTAGCCACAGGCACGCTTCATCGAGAAGTCTGCAAGTGCCTGCGTCACAGTCTGCCGGACTGGGGTGTCATTTTTTCAGGACCTAGATGTTGAACGGGGTCAGCACTTTGGTCTTGGTCTTCAGGTAATCTGTTACCTGGGTTATTTGCTGAACCGTCGCCGACGAAATAACCCCTGTCGTGCAAGTGTTTGGAGTGTAGTTGCTCGGCGCACGAAGCTGCTTCCGGATTGTTCTTGTCAACTATGCAGGGCTTATCGGGGCACCACGCCCAGGGCCGATCGTTCGACCATACCGCATAACTGTGAACCGGATAATAGCGCGACCTGATCTGCGCCCCTTCGGGGTGTCCTTCACCCCCTGGCATGGATCCTGGCCAGCGGAATAACTGTTATTGACAGTGCAATGACAGGCGAGCTGATTGTCGTTTCCGGGAATCGGGTCACATGGGGCAATCGTACACAAAGCAAACGTACTCTTGCAGACTTTGAAATCCTGAGCGCGCAGTCGCGCTGAAGACTGATACCACGCCAAAAGTCATCACGACTGGTAGAAAAATCGCAACTCTCATTTTCATCAGTGCCCCTTTTTCATTCCCTCGAAACAGTACGCAGGCGAAACTCGCTTGGTTGAGGTCGTCCTCAACTCTGATTTCCGTAGTGGCTCTCCGATCTCAATTGCCTTGCAGACCGAACGCCCGCCCTCGGCAAGGTTTTGGTCCGCGGTGTTTCGACGGTGCCTGACGGGGCCGATGCAAATCTTGCCGTCAGCTTCGCTTCGGCGTCTTGTGGCATGACGCAAGGAATTTCGCCCGCTTGAAGGTTCACCGGTTTCGTTCAGCCCCGCCCCTAGACGAAGCCCTAAACGGAAAAGGGCCGAGCCCTTTTGAGCCCGGTCCCTCATCTCACGTCGTGGCCAAACTACTTCTTGACCTTCGCCTTCCTCGCCCGTGCCGCCGACCCATAGCGCTTACTGAAACACTTGCGGCATCGGCGATCGCGCCGCTTGATGAAACTCGGCGCCAGATCGTCGCTCCCGCAATAGCGGCAAACCAGCTTGTTTGATTTCGACTTACTAGCCATCTCCTTCCGGAGTCGCCGTGCAGGCTTGTCCTTTCTCGGGGCAGCCTTCGTCCGGACCGCCTTCTTACCAGTCGACCGCGCCGCGTCCATCTGATCCTGCTTAGCCGGGGACGGGGAGCGTCCGATCGGTAATTCATGCACGCTTCCGTTCGCCAATTTCGCTTGTTCCATTCGCTCTAGATCTCCTAAGCCCTAAGGGCTCGCTGGGATGTTTGCTCCGTTGCGTCCATGAAGCGAGTGATTACCTCCTCCATTCCATGTCATTCGCGCAGAAAGAAAGAAGCCGACTACTCGCGCGGATCGACGGTCTGCACGATGGGGGCGATTGGAAGGCGAAATGGGGCCAGCGAAATCGCATCAGACAAGCGGAAAGTAAACCCTCGTTGGACTGGCTACCCGCCGCGAATCGAGCAATGTGTGTGTATGGGGAGGGTTAGGAACTGGCTATGAAGCGCATGGTATCGGACGCGAAATCCGAGAAACTCGCAAGGGAATTGCAGAACCTCAAAACGCGAGACGATGACGAGCTGAAGTACCTCTGGAGCATCCTCTATGGCACGAAGCCCCCTCAGAAGATTCACCAATCTCTCCTGATTGCGGCGGTTGCTCTCCGAATGCAGGAGAATGCACTCGGCGCACTCAAATCTTCGGTCCGCCGCCATCTAATGCAGGTCGCTAACAATCCTGCGACCTCCCGACCCTCACCACACTACCCGAGCCTACATCCTAAAGTCGGAACCGTGTTGGTGCGTGACTGGGGTGGAGTGACCCATCAAGCGAAGGTGCTCGAAGACGGGATCCTCTTTCGAAGCAAACGATACAAGTCACTTTCCGAGGTTGCACGCGTCATCACCGGCTCGCGCTGGTCGGGACCACTGTTCTTCGGCCTCAAATCCGCAGCCAAGGAGCAAAGTCATGGAATCCGGTAAAGCTTCGAGTCGGCGCTGCGCAATCTACACCCGCAAATCATCTGAGGAGGGACTCGAACAGGACTTCAATTCTCTACACGCGCAGCGCGAAGCCTGCGAGTCCTACATCAAAAGTCAGCAGGGCGAGGGCTGGCGCCTGGTCAAGACAGCCTATGATGACGGCGGACTGTCGGGCGCCACGATGAACCGGCCGGCGTTGCAGCGCTTACTGTCCGATATTCGCGAACGTCTGATCGATGTGGTGGTCGTTTACAAAGTGGACCGGCTTACCCGTTCACTGGCTGACTTTGCCAAGATGGTCGAGGTGTTCGACGCGCATGGAGTCTCCTTCGTCGCTGTCACCCAGCAGTTCAATACGACGACTTCGATGGGACGTTTGACGCTCAACGTCCTGCTGTCCTTCGCCCAGTTCGAGCGCGAGGTGACGGGAGAACGGATCCGCGACAAAATCGCGGCCTCCAAGCGCAAAGGGATGTGGATGGGCGGTTTCGTTCCACTCGGGTACGACGTCTGCGACCGCCGCATTGTGATCGACGAACCGGAGGCGGAGACCGTCCGATATATTTTCCGTCGATACCAAGAGCTCGGCTGCGTTCGGCTGCTCAAAGAAGATCTGGACCGCCGCGGTGTCGTTTCCAAGCGGCGAAGCTCCAAGGCCGGAATCGAGTCTGGCGGGCACTCGTTCTCCCAAGGAGCACTTTACGCGCTCCTCTCGAATCCGATTTACGTAGGTGAGATCCGGCACAAGAACCTCCGCCACCCCGGTCAGCATCAGGCGATCGTGGATCGAGCGGTGTGGGAGCGAACCCAGCAGCAGCTTCAGGAGCACCGAGTTCGGGCCAAGAGCCACGATGCAAGCCTCGAAAAGAGTCCCCTCATCGGGCGATTGGTCGACGAGAATGGCGATGGCCTTACGCCCAGTCACGCAAGGAAAGGAGAACGAAAGTACCGCTATTATGTCTCGCGCAACTTCCCAGCTCAAGGATCTACGCCGTCGTGCGCCGGCTGGCGTTTGCCTGCGCGAGAGCTCGAAAAGCGAGTAGCGGCCGCTGTCCGGGAAATGCTCGACGACCAAGCGGCAGTTCTCGAGGCCGCTCAGAAAACTGACATTAACTCCAGCCAGGTCGACCGCGTACTCCACGCCGCGCGAACCTGGCGTCACCGCCTTCAATCAGAAGCCGAACAAACGGCCGCGATTGCCGCGCTGGTGGATCGGGTGGAGCTCAAATCTGACGGCATAAGGGTGTCGATTAAGCTGCCCATCGCAGGCGCGGAAAAGTCCCGGGCTCAGCTTCCGGATCAGATCGCAATCGCACGATCGTTTCCAATGCAACTGAAGCGGCGTGGGGTTGAGTTGCGAATGATCGTAGGCGATCACATTCGTTCAGCGGCCATCGTCGATTTATCGCTATTGAAGGCCGTTGCTCGGGCACATCGCTGGTTCGACGAGCTCAGCACCGGCAAGGCAAGATCTCTTGCTGCGATAGCTGCGCGCGAGGGACTAGCCGTCCGCTACGTAGGCCGCTTGATCCGCTTGGCTTTCCTGGCGCCGGATATCGTTGAGTCTATTGTGGAGGGCCGGCAGCCAACTGCTCTTACCGCAGAAGCACTCACCCGGCGCATCGAGCTTCCGCTCTCATGGTGCTCGCAGAGAACCGCTTTGAACGCTGGGTAGCCGAGGCATTCGAACATGCGCCCCTGGTTCTCAATTTGTGTGATGACGCATCAGAAGGCGATGCTCGGGCGAAACGCTTTCACCCGTCGGAAGCCCGTCGTGCCCTTCGCGTCGCTCGCGATATCCGCCGCTTCCCTGCGGACGTTGCGTTCGCCAATGGTAGGCATCGGCACCGAATTACTCGCCCACAGAGAGAAAATCGAAGTGACGCGCAGCGGCTCACCATTTGAGCGTTCTCCGGTGCCGATGGCCCGTGCGCATCGCCCCACACGCGAGCTATTCGGCGTGTTAAGCGAATTAGTCCCGGAGATAGAGACTGGTTGGCGGAGCGAACTGAATTCGAACTGCCGGTACCGGTTTCTAAAGGCCAGGTGACAGCATCACGTTAAGCTTTGCTACATCGAGACGAGTTGTGAAGGGCGCTCACCCTGGACCGCATTTGTGGCGCGCTGTAGGTTTGTTGTTGAAGCGAACGGTGCCAAAGGGATTGCCCTCAGCGGCAGAATCAGTCGCGGTGTTGCTCATGCCGCACGCCTAGTCACGCTCGGCGGCGGCTGACCCCTCCCGGACATATATCTCCGCGATCCGGTATCCCCACGCGATCGGGCATAATGTGGATCGCGCCAGGCGGCCCCGGACAAAAGCTACGCCGGCGGAATCCTGATCGCTCTCTCGCCCCGCTCGGGTGAATCGGAGGCAGCGGTGGGCAAGTTCGACCGTGTGTTTTGGAAGGCGCTCTGGAGCCTGGTGAAGCCCTACTGGACCTCCGAAAAGCGGGCCCGGGCTCTCGGGCTACTAGCGATCATGGTGGCTTTGAGCCTGGGCACGATCGGGATGCGGGCCGTCTTCAGCTACGTCTCGCGCGATGTGATGAACTCGCTGCAGGCCAAGGATGCTGCGCACTTTTATCACTTGATACTTCTGTATGTGGTATGGATCGTTATCTTCGTGCCCATCGCAGCTTTTCATCCCTACCTGACCAGGCTGCTGGGGATCGAATGGCGCGAATGGATGACCAAGTGGTTCGTTCGCCTCAGCTTGCACAAGAACGCGCTCTACCGCATCATGCGCGATCGCTCCGTCGACAACCCCGACCAGCGAATCAGTGAGGATATCAACAGCTTCACGACCGGCGCGCTGACCTACTCGATGGTAATGCTGAGCGCGCTCGTCACCGCCGCAACGTTTTTCGGAATCCTGTGGTCGATCTCGTCATGGTTGGCAGTGTGCTTGGTCGGCTACGCTGCCGTCGGTACCTGGCTGACGGTCACAATCGGCAGGCGCCTCGTGCTGATCAATTTCGATCAGCAACGCTACGAGGCAGATTACCGCTTCGCGCTCGTGCACGCGCGCGACAACGCCGAACAGATCGCGCTCTATCAAGGCGCCCGCGATGAGGCGCGTCAGTTGAGCAGCCGCTTTGCGCGGGTGCTGCGCAACTTCAAATTGCTGATTCTGTGGCAGCGCCATCTCACCTTCTTCACCGAATCCTATGACGACGCGGCGAATCTCGTGCCTTATTTCGTCCTCGCAGGCGCGTACTTTTCCGAGCATTTCAAGTTGGGCGAATTCACCCAGGCCGCTTACGCGTTCGCGGTGCTTCAAAGCTCTCTGTCACTGGTGATCGACCGTTTCCAAAGCCTCACTGACTATGCGTCGGTGGTCAACCGTCTCGCGACGTTCAAGAAAGAATGCGAGAAGGCTGATGCTCCCGAGCCCGACGGCGCGGAGCGGATCGAGGTGGTCGAGGACGGACGCCTTGCGCTTAAAAACCTGACACTGATGACGCCGGATCGGTCGCGGACGCTGCTCGACGGGCTTTCGACGGCGGTCAACGAGGGCGACGCGCTGCTGGTCATGGGTCCGAGCGGCGTGGGCAAGACCTCGTTGATGCGCGCGGTCGCCGGGCTTTGGGACTCCGGCAGCGGACGTATCGAGCGCCCACCGCTGAACCAGATCATGTTCCTGCCGCAGCGCCCATACATGATCCTCGGATCACTGCGTGATCAGCTCCGCTACCCGAGCGCGGAGGACGCCACCGAAGAGGAACAACTCGAAGCGCTGAAGGAGGTGAACCTGGTCGATCTGCCGGCGCGATTCGGCGGACTGGACGCGGAGATGCATTGGGTAGACGTGCTTTCCGCCGGCGAGCAGCAGAGGCTAGCTTTCGCGCGGCTTCTGCTCAACCATCCGCGCTATGCGTTCCTCGACGAGGCGACCAGCGCACTCGATCCGGGAAACGAGGAACTCCTGTATGCGAGGCTCGCGCGGATGCCGACGACCGTCGTCAGTCTTGGCCATCGGCCGAGCCTCCGAAAATTTCACACGCGGGTGCTTAGGCTCGGCTCGAGCCTGGACCTCGAGGATGGCACCGGGCTCACCGCCCCGGTTACGAGATGATCGCCGAAACAGTTACTAATTTCGTGTTCCCTTCAGGTTCGCGATGTAGATGTGGACGAGTGTTCGACTTGCCACGCGCGGACTTTCCGCACGCCGCCTTAACGCTTGTGCGTTCCTGAAAAGACTCCGGCAGCAGCCTATCAGTGTCCGACCTCACCGATCCGGCGCTTCAGCCAGCGTACGTTGTTTTCCTCGACCTCTTCGATAGAAAGCTCCGCCCCGTATTCGTCGATAAATGTCAGCCTTCTATCGTCGAGGAAAAACCCCCTTGTGCAGAGGACCGTTAATTTCTCAGGAGAGATACGATCCAGATAGGCGTCCATGAATGAACTCCGTTGGGTTTATGGCCGTCCGAGTCGGACACGGTTGTGTGGCACGTGCAATAACTTTCCGGCCTTGAAAAAACCTATACCTAAAGGAAGGCTCACGACAAACGAATCCGGTTCTTCGAAGAACACAGTTCCCACGTACCCAGAGCAAACGATCGATCGACGACAGCTGCGGACGGCTTAGGTGGTGTGCTTAGTCAAAACCTTGTATCTGAGAATCGGCGTATGAAGATAGCAGCGGGCGCGGCAGACCGTAAAAACCTGGGTCGGCAAGAGACCGTGGTTTAGCCAGGATCGTCGCGTCCGCTAATTCAAGCGTCCGCAGCTCGAACAGTTGACAGGGCCGCGCGCAAGGCAGAAGCCCGCATGTACAAGGACGGGTAGGACGCGGAGTAAGGAGCAGGGTGATGGAGGAGGATGTCTATGTTGGGATCGATGTGAGCAAGACCGAGCTGGTGGTGGCGGTGCGCCCCAGCGGCGAGGGCTTCACGCTGGCTTACGATCGGGCCGGGCTGAAGCAGTTGGTGGGTCGACTGGGCAAACTGCAGCCCAAGCTGGTGGTGGTGGAAGCGACCGGCGGATTGCAACGGCAGGTGGTGGCGGCGCTATGGACCGCAGAGGTCACAGTGGCGGCTGTCAATCCGAGCTGGGTGCGGAGCTATACGCGGGGCAGCGGACTATTGGCGAAGACCGACCGCATCGAGGCCAGGCTGCTCGCGCTGTTCGCCCAACGCGAGCAACCCGCGCTGCGGCCGCCGCTGGATGCGGAGACGCAGGCGTTGCAGGAATTGGCCACCCGGCGCGACCAATTGCTCGAGATGCGCGTAGCGGAGCAACAGCGGCTGCAGCGCGCCAGCGCGCAGGTCCGTAAAGAGTTGCGCCAGCATATCGCTTACCTGGAGGGCCGCATCACACAGATCGACGATGATATCGATAAGACCGTGCGGCGCTCGGAGGCCTGGCGGCGCAAGAGCGAGGTGCTGCGCAGTTTTCCGGGGGTGGGCAAGGTGTTCTGCACCACGGTGCTGGCCAAGCTGCCGGAACTGGGCACGCTCAGCGGCAAAGCCGCCGCGGCCCTGGTCGGAATCGCCCCGTTCCCCGATGACAGCGGCGGCCGGCGCGACCGCCGGGTCATCCGGGGCGGACGCTATCCGGTACGCAGCAAGCTTTACATGTGCGCGCTGAGTGCGATCCGCTGCAATCCGGTGCTCAAGCAGTTTTATGAACGGCTGCGCGCGCGCGGCAAGCTTGAAAAAGTTGCGCTGGTGGCAGTGATGCGCAGGATCATCGTGATCCTCAACGCCATGCTCAAGAGCAATACTACCTGGAGGCAACCATGCGCGGCTGCAGTCGAAAAAAATTAGACAGCCTGCGCGTTGCCCACAAGTCCACAGGCGGGATGCTCTATTCGATCCCAGAGCCTGTGGACCCTGTGGGCAACGCGCCCTCAACACGGTTGCTAAACCCTTACATATTGGTGGTGCAGCCCACCCAGAATTGAAATGGCTGCGATGGGGCCGAGCTTCTGTGGGCGTCGAAAATCCGGCGCATTCTTGTCCAATGAGAGATGCGTTCGGACCCGATTGTAATAAGAAGCGTAATTCTTCAGAACGCGACGCAACTGCGCTTCGTCGAACACGACCAAGTGATCGAGGCTTTCGCGCCGGATCGAGCCGATGAGGCGCTCGACGTGGCCGTTCTGCCACGGTGAACGCGGCGCGGTCGGATGATCGCGGATCCCCATTGCCCGAATGCGATGGGTGTAGGCTGGGCCGAAGGCCCCCGTCGCGGTCGCGAATCAGGTGACGCGGCGCTTCGTCCCAGGGGAAAGCGTCAGTCACCTGTCCAGCGATCCACTCGGCAGTCGGATTGGTAGTGACGCTGATCGCGACTAGTCGCCTGCGGGCGTGACGCAGGATCACCAAGCCGTACAGCAGCTTGAACGAGACGTGGGTACGACGAACAGATCCAGCGAAGCGATGCCGCCAACGTGATTGCGCAGGAAAGTCTTCCAACCTTGGGACGGTGGTCGGCGGCGCCAGACCATATACCTGCCGACGGTTGATTCAGCGACCTCGATTCCAAGCATCAACAATTCGCCGTGGATCCGCGGTGCGCCCCACAGCGGGTTCTCGCGGCTCATCCCCGCCGGATCAGCGCTCGCATCTCGCAATCGATCCTTGGACGGCCGCCGACGTGGCGGGACTTCCAGCGCCAATAGGCGCGGAAACCGCGTCGGTGCCAGCGGATCACGGTCTCCGGCTGGACGATGGTGATCGCGTCCAGGAGCGACGGGTACAGTCGATCTTGGCGCTAAACCGGGGTACTAGGCGCTAACGCGAAACCCCATTAACGCTTAGGGGCTCTAAGAGGAACTGAATAAACGTGTAATCGGTGCTAATAGGCGCTACCCCGCCCGGATCGGGTTAATTTGGCACCTATTTGGCACAAGAGAGCCGCCGCCCGGTTATCGACCGAGCGGCGGCCCAGGGCGGACGGGTTATGCTCGCGCCGCTTCTCGGCGCTCGCGTTTGGCCTGGTTGCGGCGTTTCCGGGCGTGGGCCTCGGCATCCCGCTCCTCGGCCTTCTCGTGGGTTTCCCAGACCGACTTGCGTTCGGCCTCGGAGAGTTTAGGATCGAATACGCGATGGACGCTCCCTGGGAAATGGACACAAGGAAAGGCCAACAATAGGGAGTGCATGGCGGTGCCCACGATCAGGTACACGATGGCATCCCTAAAGCAGCGGTCGTGTTTCGGTCCCATTTCGCCTTGAATGTCATAAAGGCTATGGAACAGGGCGCCGATCTCCTCCTGGGACTTTGGCTTGAGCAGGTCATCGATGTGCTTGGCGGACTTCGCATCGATGCTATCCCAGGCCAGATTCATTTGGCGTTCCATCTCCGAGCCTTTGATTGGTCCCTCCGGGTACGATTCCATCTTCCGCTCCTGTCAACACCGGAGTGAAAGTACATCAGCGCGCCAGAGCAAAAGTCCATCATTTGGATAAGCCGATGGCAGGTAGGTTGACGTCTGGCAGGGGGAGCGCGAGGGGGATCACCCCCTCGCTACTGTGTCGAAAAGATCTAGCTTTGTGGGTTGGAGTTAGTGGTGTTAGCCGGATTCTCGCGGTTGATCGTCACTGATGCGGCGCTTGCTGTGTTTGAGCCTGAAGCTGTCACCGTTCATCTCGAGGATGTGAACGTGGTGGGTAAGACGATCAAGCAGTGCGCCGGTTAAGCGCTCGGAGCCGAACACGCTGGTCCACTCATCGAACGGCAGATTGCTGGTAACGATGATCGAGCCGCGCTCGTAGCGCTGGCTGAAGACTTCGAACAGTAACTCTGCACCAGTTGGGGAGAGCGGGACGTAGCCGAGTTCATCCACGATCAGAAGCTTGTAGCCGGCGAGTTGACGTTGGAGGCGCAGCAGACGCTTCTCATCATGCGCTTCATGCAGCTCGTTGACCAAAGCGGCAGCGGTGGTGAAGCCGACCGCGAGACCCTTCTGGCAGGCGGCCAGACCTAGCCCGAGAGCCACATGAGTCTTGCCGGTGCCACTGTTGCCGACCGCGATGATGTTCTCGCGGCGCGCGATATACTCCGAGCGGGCCAGTTCCAGCACTAGCGTCTTGTTGAGCGAGGGGAGCGCTGCGAATTCGAAGCTATCGAGACTTTTGACCGCCGGGAACCTGGCTTCCTTGATTCGCCGCTCGATGGTCCGGCGTTCCCGTTCGATCATCTCCAGCTCGGCCAGGCGCAACAGGTAGCGAGGATAGTCGACATCCTCGCCGGCGCATTGGCGCGCCAACTTGTCATACTCGCGCAAAAAGGTGGGCAATCTGAGTGTTTTCAAGTAATGGGTGAGCAGAACCTGGGGCGTATCGCTCATGAACCTGCTCCCGCCATCAGGCTCAGGTAGGATCGGGCCGAGGTGGTGCTCACAGTCGCCTGTGGCAGATAGGGATAGATCTTCAGGTCGAGTCGCGGTGGGCGCCGTTCGATGCGGCACAGCACGAGATGCTTGACCGCGTCGAAGCTAATCACTCCGCGATCGATCGCTTCTCGAACTCCTGCGACCACGTCTTCGAGACCGAACACCTCGAGCAAGCGCAGGACCTGAACGAACTCCCGCTTACCGGGCTTGCGCAGGCGCGCTTCGAGCAGCCGGCGCAGCGTTGCGAACTCTTCAGGTAGTTCCCAGCCGACCAGCGGCGCGGCCTGGTCCAGCGCGCCGATCTTCCGCTCCAGCAGGGCCAGGTAGTGCAGTGGGTTGAACACGAAGTCCTCGCGCTCGTAGGAACGAGCGTGCCGGGCGATCTCCTCGGTTGCACAGGCGATCACAACTTCGTGGACGTAACCTCGGACCAGCACCTCGCGGTGACCGTATGCGCTTGGCACTGAGTAGTTGTTGCCGCGGTAGCGCACCAGCGACAACGAGCTGACCCAGGCGGGCCTCTTTTCGCACGCATCATAGGGTGCGGGCGGCAGCGGCAGGAGAGCCTCACGGTCCTTCACCAGCCGCTCGCCGATGGTGTCATCATGACCACGTAGCCGATCCTTCAAACGACGGCGGCAGCACTCCAGCAACTGCTCATTTAGCTCAGCGAAGCTGAGTGCGCGCGGGATCGGCACCATGAAGTTGCGCCGCGCATAGCCGACCAACCCCTCGACCTTGCCCTTATCGTTACCCTTGCCCGGCCGCCCGAAGCGATCGGCGAACAGAGAGTGGGACTGCAGCTCACTGAAGACCTTGGTGCGCTTACGGGTGCCATCTCCGAGTATGCGCGCCACCGCCAGCTTGGTGTTGTCGTAGAGGATCGAACGCGGCACTCCGCCAAAGAACTCGAAGCTGACGTTGTGACCTTCGCAGAAGGCCTCGGTGCTCTCCGCCGGATAGGCCTGCACCAAACAAGCATCGCTGTGCGGCAAGTCCATCGCGAAGAAGTGGATCTTGCACTCCTCACCTGCGATTACCGCGAGCGCTTCACCGAAGTCGACTTGCGCGTGTCCAGGATCATGGTGCAGTGGCACGAACATCTCGCGCAGCCGCTGGCGATGCTCGTGTACGTAAGCCCTTACGATCGAGATCCCGCCGTCATACCCATGCTCATCGCGCAGCCGCTCGAAAATCCGTTTCGCCGTGTGCTGCTGCTTGGCTGGGCGTAACTTATCTTCTTCCAAGATCCGGTCGATAATCCCGACAAACGGATCCAGCTTGGGCCGCGCCGGCGGCCGGCTCCGTCGATAACCAGGCGGCACCGAGAACGCCAGCATCTTCGCCACCGTCCGCGGGTCGATCCCAAAGCGCCGTGCTGCTTCCCGCCGACTCAGCCCCTCCACGTAAACCGCTCGTCGAACCTGCGCGTATAGTTCCACCCGCTTCATCCCTCCGCCCACCTCTGCCGTTCCACGGCAAATGGGCTATTGCTGCCGGATTTTTACTCCGGTGCAACCGGTCTATCCGGCTGCTTCAGTGAGGGATTTTCTCTCTGGCGCTCTCAGCTATGCGAGGTACAAAACGAGGCACAGGCCATCAATAGCCAAAGTTCCCGCGTTTTTCCTTCGGTATCCGATCCGGTTTGGCAGAAAGTGTCGGACAAGAATCGGCTCGGGCGTGGGCGCTGGGCAACAGGGGAACCTCAGTTTAGCCCATCTTTCCCTTCAAAGGTGGCGGTGGCAGGACTTGAACCTGCGACCTCCTCGCCCATACTGTGGTTTGTCGTCCTACGTCGTATGAAGAAAGCGAGGTGCTCTATCCGCCTGAGCTACACCGCGATTCTAATCCCGCTACTCGTCCTAAACGAGGCGCAACCGTGGCCTCCCCTTACGGGCGGCCGTGGCCTTGCGCTCGGCCGCGCGCTTCGCGGCTTCCTGTACCTTTTCTGCCGCATAGGGCGTCGCTTCCTTAATGAGCCCGTCGAAATGGTAGAGGTTGGTCTTACTGCCCTGCCCACGTATGCGCCGTTCCTCACGTCGGATCAGCCCGTGCTTTTCCATTTCAGCAATGCGGCGCTGCACCGTACGAGGATGAACGCCGACCGCGGCCGCAATCGTATTTTTCGAGGGATGAGGCTTGTTGTCGGGTGTCCACCAGTAGAGCGCCAAGTGCATCAAGATGTTGATATCGACTGCGTCGAGACCGAGCACCTTTTGCCGCTCGATGATGACATTGGGCATGACGGTCCAGCCGCCCGCCATGAGCGCCTTCGACCATTTCGCTTCATTCACTCGGAGCGTGGTGGTCGAACTCTGTGCGGTTGCCTTGTTACTCATCGGTAGTTTTCGTGCCTCCGACCAAAAGAATACGGCGTGAAAGTCAGGCATTCAATTGACGGCACCGAAAAGGGAGAGACACGCCTGTCCGGGGCCGGTTATTACTTTGCGTATTGACTCTCCTCCGTCTGCCCTACGTTGTGTGGTTAACGTTGCTCTTCTTCGTAGGACGCTAGCGACCCCCGATCCCAGACATCCATGCCGCCCCTCCGAGACACTGAGGTCGCCCACGGGGGAGTACTGAGAATCTTGGAGGATCCCTGCTTTTTTCGGCCGCGAACCCGCGTCCTGTACACCTGACGAGCCCAAGGAGCGATGACCATGCAGGCCGGGCGTAGCATCATCAATCATGCTGATGCCGCCGCTGCGCTGACCCAGACCTCTATAGATTATCTCTAAAGGCATCTAGCCTCTTGTGAGCGCTCTAAGGCATTGTTAAACTGCTTTGGCGTTCGGGACGCAGGGGATGTGCTCGCAAATCCTGATCTGATCAGGCCAACCCTTAGTATGCGCCGGGCCAAGGGGAGCAGAGCAGTACATGAGAATACAATCAGCTCAACGCGGCGCCGCGATCGCAATAGTTATAGCTCTTACATCCCTGTCGTGCTGGCGTGCGCAAGCAGCAAGTGGCGCTCCCGTGGGAGTGGTTGTTGGTTGCGCTTGCAACGATACCGTAGGTTCGAGATTTTGCTTCGCTCTGAAAGAGAAAATCAGGGCATCCGCCGGTTACGAATTGGTCCAAGACGGTGACAATCCAGCAGCCGGAATGCGAATAGTTTGCGTCGATGACAACAATGGTGAGTTGACCGGGTATTCAAGTGCTATAGCTATTAGCATAACCCTAACAACTAAAACCTCCGAAATGTACTTAGATACTACGGTATTCGTGGTCGGTGCGCACCGCGTTAATGAGATGGCAGCTAGCGCGCTGGCTACCCTCGACACAGACGTCGAACAATATCGCAAAGGGCTGAAGGTACGGCCAACTAGCCAAGGTGAATAAGGTGGCGCTGCTCATCAGAGCGGAGGCGGATGATGACGCGCGATGAAGGCAAGGCTCGGCCTGCACCGGGACAGACGTACCGTTCGACGAAGGAGCGGCCCGAATACCTCGACCGGGTTTCTGACGGGAAGCGCCTAGGCACTGAGTATGTCGGAATCGCTGACGTCGAGTGGAAAATGCTCGTAGACGTCGCGTTTGATATCTATTGGAAGGCTCGACGCCTTCTCCGACCGCTGACTCCTGAAGAGAAGGCCAACCTCCTGAACCTGATCCGCACCGACCGCCGTATCAGTCATCCGCTGACGATAGGAGTGCTGCCAGATGGACAGCGCTTCTTAGCCGATGGCCATCACCGACTCGATATCTGGCTGAAGGAACGCGAGCACGGATGGCTCAAGCCGGTTTTCCAAGAGCAGCCATTTGAATCGTGGGAACACGCAAAAAAATGGATTCGCGACAATCAGAGAGGCCGCCGCAACCACAATCGCACGTGGTCGAAATACTGCCTCGGCCAAGAGTACAACGAACAGAAGGCGCAAGGGACGCGCACCGATCTAACCTCTCCCAAAATGGGGAGAAGTTCGAAACTCTCGCCCAGAGGCTCGGTCGTGAAAACAGCGTCAGCGACAGCACCGTCGAACGCCGTGGCGCGTTCAGCCAAGCCGTTGATCAGATCGGTAAGATCAAGGTCGCTGGCGGTGCACTGAGAGACGACATCCTGAATGAGAAGATCCACCTTACCCACGAGGAAGTCTTGGCACTTGCCGAACGCCCCGACGCTGTTGTGACGGCGTTCGAGAGGAAGGACCGCACAGCCGGTTATATTCGGCATCTCCTGCGCGAAGCCAAACGTGAACAAAGATTCGGCAATCTCATCGAGCAGGGCACGCCGTTGCCCGGCGAGGATTGGGGCAAGTTCGCCGTGGTGTACGCCGACCCTCCGTGGAAATACGGCAATGAGCATAGCAGTGCTGCCGCCGAGAATACGTTCCCGACCATGGACGCCGAGGAGATCATTGCTCTTAGAGAAGATCTCAACCTTGACGAGCACCTGACCGACGACTGCGCGCTTTTCCTGTGGGCCACGGTAAAGATGCTGCCCGCCGCGATGAACGTAATGGCGGGCTGGGGCTTTGCGTACAATAGTCATTTCATCTGGAAGAAGCCCCGCCCGGTGATCGGTAGCTTCGCCTTCTGGCAGCACGAGGTGCTGTTGATCGGTACGCGGGGCTCAATTTCACCTTTGCAGTACGAGAAGCCGCGATCCGTGTTCGAGGGTGAGCCTTGGTCCGAACTGAATAGCGCAAAGCCGGACCGCGCCTATGAGATCATCGAGATGATGTATCCGAAGGTGCGGAAGCTGGAGCTATTCGCCCGCCGTCTCCGTGGCGGAGAATGGAAAAGCTGGGGCAACGAGGTAGGGCACTATGAGCAACCCGTAGATGAGGGCGCGGGCGAAAAGCCGCCGGAATAGCACCTGCCGGGCCGATCACAAGGGCCGGATGGACACGCCCATCCGGTCCAGTCATAAAGAACGTTATGTTGCTCTATTTCACCGCGATCAATCCCCCAGAGCGGGTGCGACGCTTGCCTTTTGAGATATGCTAAGGCATGCCCAAAGCGACCCTCTTTATCGGCTCATCTGCTGCCGCAAAATCACAGGCCAAAGCAGTTGTAGAAAAGTTCAAAGGTCCAACTATCGAGTTGCTCCCGTGGTGGGACGCCTTTACACTGGGAAAAACTTTGCTTGAAGAATTGGACAATATACGAGCTAAGGTGAACGGTGCGATCTTGCTCTTCTCACCGGAGGCTGAGGCTACTGTTCGGGGCAAAACGGTGTGGACACCCAACCTGAACGTGCTCTTCGAGTTCGGGTACTTCTATGGCTGCTTGGGAAAAGAAAGGGTGGCAATGCTCAAGTATGGGAACTTTTATCTGCCGTCCGACTTCGGCGGTTACATCCACATCTTTGGAAGCTCTTTCTTCAAGGGCGGTGCCGTTGCCCAAGTCGGGAAACGCACTGAAAAGGATTTTGGCAATTGGGTTGCCAAGGTTCCGACTTCATAGATTTGGTTTGGACAGTGCCGGCCCACGCGCGGTCAATCTGCTGGGCCGCCTCAACGCTGACGTGAACCTTAGCTATAGGACGGGTGAAGTTTTCCAGACCCTCCATGCCGGGCGTCTGGTCCACATTATCGCGATCCGGGCCGACGGTCGGATGCTGATCCGCCTGCACAACGGCAATGAGGGTTATATCCCGGCAGGCGCCGCCGACGACGTGGGCGAATGGGCCGGTTCCGCGCCGGAATGCAGCGGCTCACCGTAAACTATTCCTCCTGATCCAGATCGCGTTCTGGATGCCGGTTCCACGTCTTAACTGCCCGCCGGGTCTCCACCAGAGGCTCGGCGGGCGCCGTCATGTCGATCCCGTGCTTGAGCCGGTACTTCTTCGACAACCCAGTATTCTTCGGCGCGGCACAGCACTCCGGGCATTGCTCCCCGTCCAATCCCATCCGGGCGTGTTCCCCCATCCGGTGGTAGACGTTGATCTGCGGAAACATGGAAGCCATCGGTATTTCCCCGCGCGCCCGCATGGCCTTCATCTCTCGACGTTGCTGGCCGCAGACCTTCCGGTAGTCGCGCGGCACCGGGCCATCGTAATAGGGATCGTGCTCCTGGATCTCGGCACGCATGCCAGGGGTAATAGCCTTGGTGGTAAAGGGCCGATAGTTGTGGCGCCCGCCCGCCACGCCTTCCAGGAGATCAAGTAGCCGATCAAAACCGGGCTCACCGTTGCGGCCTACCCTCAGCTTGGCCAATTCCTCGACCACCGGAAACTGCTCCAGTCGCTTCTTTACGCGCGCACGGTTTTTGGTCTTGATTACTTCTTTGAAGCGGGTTTCGAATTCCTGATCTCGTTCGTGGCGGAGGTTGTCGTGGAGGCGGGAGCAATCGCGGCAGCGATTCTTAGGAATCGTGATGGGCTTGCCAAGTTCATCCTTGGCCCAACCGTAGCGAACCTTGCCCTCCGGTACCTCGATCAAGGTCTCGCAGTTCAGGCAGGGTACCGAGACCAGTTCTTCACCCGGTAGCGGCTGCGAGGGCATTATCCTTCCCTAGCCTCGCGATTTCCTTGAACCGACCATTCGCACAAAATCAGCGTGGTAATTACTCCAGTCCGCCAGAATCGTTCGGAAACGTCTAAGATCATCCATCACGAGGCTTCACCTCGCGGAAGTCGTATGAGCCACAACGGCATTGCGCCGGAGGGTCTGGCCGGAGACCTTTGTAGCGTTTCAGAACCTTCTCGGTGCGCAACCGCCAACGCAGCGCCGTCCTTTCATAACCACATCGAACACACGCGAAGATGACGTCGTTCGGCGCGGTATCTATCGGATAGGTCTGAGGCTGATCCCGGTCGTCCTCGGCCCGGTGCAGGCGAACGCGGCCATGGAGTATTAGTGGGGCGTTCATGTTTATTCCACGCGCCTACAATGGTCAACCAAATACGCGAGTCACGTTGTCGTAGCCGCCCGCGCTGCCGCCCATGCGTGCGTGTGCCGCCCGGCCGGCATCCCACTCGGCGTCGTTCTCGCACATGCTTTCCAGCGCCTTGCGCAACGGCCGATCTTCGTCAGTCCAATCACCTTCACGAACGTGCCCGCGCAACATCATTCGAGCTTCCGATCCATGCCTGAGCATGAAAACCTTCTTGACCGCCTTGGCCTTGGCATCGATGTCCTCGCCGTCGTCATCGCAATCCTCGTCCTCTTCGGCACCCTTGGCATTGATGATATCGGGCTGGCCGTCAGCACCTTCCTGCTTGGACTTATCCGGATTGCCGTCAGGTTCGCGATCGCCCTTCTCCTTGTTGCCGAGTCCGGTCTCGGATAGCTTCGGCGCCTTCATGGCATTGACGGTACGGGCGATGCCGGAGCAGTCGCGACCGTCTTCGGCATCGCCATCTACGTCCACGATGTTCTGCGCCAGGGCGTGGCGGTTCGAGTAGTCCACGTTCGCAGCGATAGCAGTGATGTCCGGAGTTTCGTGAACCTCGCGGACCGTGTTCCGGTCTTCGGTACCGCGCGCATGAGCCGCGCGATATTGTAGCTGGCCCCGGTTGATGCCGAGCATTTGGCTTACGGCTTCGAAATGGTCCATGTTCTTCTTCTCCGAGTTGCAAAGTTGATAGCGCTGATTCCCTAAACGTCACTGCCGCCGCCACAGCGAGAACCTTCTGATCGTGCGACATCCCATAAAGTTTTTGCCAGGGTTAGCAGGCGCCAACCTTTACATAAGCACCTACTATCTAGGGTCGCCCTGGCACGGCCCCCTGTCGAACACTTGATGCGGGCGCAGGCACTTCTGATTCATCGCGGGAATGGTTGAAACCGCGACCGGAGATCTCCTGCCGGTACCACACGTACCCGCGCCCAGCGGCGTAAACTTTATACGGCTGGGCCTTCAAGGCTCTCCGGTTGATGTGAACGTTTGAAGCGCAGGTTCCAGCGCGCGATCCCTTCCGGGCTCATCACCACGCCTCGTGGCCGAAACTCCTGCAACGAGGAGTACTTCACCTCGCGGGTTTTGTTGTCCGTACCTACCACGTAGAAGACCCCGCCGTAGCGCTCATCGAAGGCGCGGATCTGGTCTCCTTCCTTCAACACTTCCGCGCCCAGCGTGTCGATAGCTATCGGCGGGATATCGCGCGGGATCGCCCCGGAGCCGAGCGCCCGCGCCACAGCGGATTCCCATGTCCACGTAAACTGGTCGCGCGGCTTGGGCACGATGGCTCGAACCCGCGCCCGGCATAGCGCGGCGGCAGCCGTAGGCGCATCGAGCCATTTTTCCAATTCGAGCTGGCAAGCCTCACGATAGTCCTGTAGAGCGACGTCCTCGCTCATTTGATTCCGGTGGACGGCCTGCTGCAGGATACCCAGCGCTTGTTCGCGCGCCCGGAGGATCGAGAATTGATCGAGGCGGCCCTTGTAGACTTCATCCTCAATGGCGCCCGCCGCCATCTCCAGTCGTGAACCGTGCTCCGCTGGTAGCGCATTACGTAGCCCAGTTTGCTTCGCCAGGGATTCCTTGTCGGCGGCGGCGCGGGCGGCGCGATCTGCTTGATCCACGGGATCTGTTTTGCCGAAAAATAAACTCATTACCCTATCTCCTTCGATTCAGATTTGCGCGCGCCCCGCTCCCAGGTAATGGAAACGCCCGCGCGTTTGAACACGACGCTATTGCAAAAAAAGTTGACGAACACATCGCCCGGTAGCAATCCACGCCGTAGGCCATCCAATTCGTCGCGCGTCCAGCAATAGATAGGTGGATGGGCTTCCTGCCAGGCCCGGAGTAGCTCAATCATCTGCTCGGGCGTTAGTTCGGGAGCGTCCTGATCGAAGCCGCAGTTCCGGCACCGCCGGTGCTCCACAACGTGATCCTTAAGCTGTACGAGCTTCGGCATACGAGCCTCCTGAAAGGAGCCGGGCATAACTGCGCGGGTAGACAAAGATGCGACCGCCCTTCCCCCGGCGGGCGGTCAGGTACCCCTTCGCTACCCACGACCGTACGATACGAGGTGGCACGGTTAGCTGTTCGGCTAATTCCGTTAATGGGATTCCAATAGTCATTACATACTCCGCCTACAGCTTTAGAACGCAAAAATGCCGGTGGTCTTTGGCTGCCGAACCACCGGCACTGATCGCTGCGCTGCTGTTAGTTATTACCATGGCTCGAAAATAACTATGTCGTCAAGGGGCCTTTATTAGTAATGCTCCCGAAGTTCAAAGAGCATTAACTAACCGGCGGCCCTGGACCCCGTTCAAGTTTTTGGTCGGGAAATTTTTGCCGGGCGCGCGCCTGGACGGTTTTTGAAAACGGATCTGGTGGCGCGCGGGCGCCGCCGGTCCTATGCCGCCGAACCGATGCCTGGTGCCGGATGCCCGGTGCCCTGGGCCAAGGGAAGTCATCACAAGCCATCGATCCCCGCCGTTTGAACGGGAAAGAAAAGAACGCCACCGCCTACCCCCTCCCCCCTCGATATATTCCCCCGGTTCTGTGGCGCCGCCGCCGACCGAGGTGCGAGGCCGCCGGGGTAGCCCGCCCGCGTAGGCCGCGATCCCCGCCCTGGATAGGAGCGACATAGCGATTTGTCGGGGCACCGGCGCCACACGGCGGGCGCTACGGCCCTCGGTCGAGTATCCGCCCGACCTAGACCGGCAAAAGCGGCCAAGTTTGGCGGCTTTCCGGGCCATATCGACTATACGAGTCGAGGCTAGATCGTCATTTCAGCTCACGCTGCGTAAGAGTTCATCGATCTGCTATCGGCGCCTGTGCCATTAGGGTGCCTTCCCGGCTCGGCTGCTGCCGTTGCTCTTTATAATCGGCTAGAGGGTTAGATCGCCTTTCGATGGTGCCGTGTCGGGCCGTGGCGCACGCGCGTGTGCCGGGGTTCGGGCCGCAAGGCCGAAGTTCCGATCTAGCTCCCCGGTTGTGACGGCACGTGACGGCAGTTCTCTTATCGCCTGATCTCGATCTTACTTTCTTATATTAAGAATATAAGATCGACATTCGTATATATGGGAGGAGCCGTCACGTGCCGTCACGGGCTGCCCGGTGTCCCATGGTATAGGTCCGTCGTTAGGCTTTACCGGAGAGTTGCGGAGGTACCCCGGATATGCCTAATCTGGTGTTGGACCCAGACTTAAAGGCGTGAGGAAGGCGCCCGGAGTCTTGACCATCAACAGGTGGTCTCGAAGCCGGGCGCCTTCGGCGTTATAGGAGCACGACTAATGAACGCACAAGAGCAGTTACTAATGGATCAGGAGTTGGAGAGCCTGATTACTTCGCGGACCATTTGTAAGGCGCTCGAGATCTCCGAGGATACGCTGAGCCGGTTAATGAAGGTCGATGCCAACTTCCCGCGCCCGGTGACGCTGATCATTGGCCCGCGCGGTCCACGTTGTTGGATACGAGCCGAAGTACAGGCGTACTTCAAATCGCTGAAGTCCGCGCGTAAGGCGTAAACCCATGCAGGCGCGCAAACTGGGACACGGCAATCCCGTTGTTCCTATACGACCGCGTCCGTTGCACGGGCCGTTGACCGCTCGACTGATCGAAGCGGTTAAGGCCGACGTCGAGCGCGGTATCTATTCGACTCCGCTGACCGACAAGGCCACGTACTACCCCGACTGGCCCAACGCGAAGCTAAGCGATTCGGCGGCCATAGATGTGGCATGGCGCAAAGATGGCGTCACCGGTCGCGGCATACTGCTCGGCACGATTTCGGGCGGGCTCGATGACGTTGATCTCGATTGCGCCGAGGCGATTCAACACGCGGGCTTATGGTTGAAGCCGACGCGCGGCTGGGGTCACGACGGTCAGATCACTCATTGGCTCTACCGCCGCGCACCGGGCGATGTCGCGACCGATTTGAAGAAAATCGTGTGCCTTGATCCGTTAGACGACAAAAGTACGCTGCTGGAGTTGCGGCGCAACGGTTGCCAATCCATGGCGCCTCCTTCCATGCACCCGAACGGCTCCGAAGTCGTTTGGAACGACGTGCCGGAGTTTACCGTAGCGCCTGCTGCCGAGACTGAATGGGCGTGGCGGCAATTCAGCGCGGCTACCTTACTCCACCGCTTCTGGCCCAAGGCTAAGCAGGCGCACGACGCCAATCAGGCGTTGATGGGTATGTTGGCCCGGCATTGGGATGCGGCGGCAGTCGAGTATTTCCTGCACAACTTTCAGGCGATGGGCGGCTACCATTCAAAGCGCCTCGCCTATTACGTGAAGCACACTTTTGATCGGCTGAAGAATAAAGACCGCAACATCACCGGCAGAACTCGACTGATCAAACTGCTGGGCGAAGAGCATGGCCCGGCAGTCGTAGATCAGGTCTGCGAACTGCTGCTCCTAGCGCCCGGAGCCGTCCCTGCCGCTGCTACGGACGACGGGCTCGCATTGGGATTCGTGGAGGAACGCGGTCGTAACCTGCGCCACGCTCAACTGGGCCGAGGCTGGTATGCCTTCAAAGATTACCGTTTTGAAGTCGATGGCACCAACGCGGTGACCGATCAGGTGCGCGATTATATGCGGCCCATCGCGGACGCCAATCCGAAGCAGCGCAAGCGCCTGCTCTCGCGCGCTACGATCTCCGCCGTATCCGCGTTAGCCCTCACTGATCGGCGGGTAGCGCTGCGCCCGGAACAGTTCGATGCTAATCCATGGGTATTGAACACGCCTGATGGGTTGGTCGATCTTAAGACGGGATCGATTCGTCCTACCACGCCCGAAGATTTGGTGACCAAGGCCACGGCGGTAGGGCCGTGCGTTAACGCGGATTGTCCACGCTGGTTGCTATTCCTTGATCAAATCATGGATGGCGACCAATCCCTGATCGCCTTCCTACAGCGTAAGATCGGTTACGTACTCACCGGAGTTGTAACCGAGGAAGACCTAACCTTCCTATGTGGCGTCGGGCGCAATGGCAAAGGCGTTCTGACCAATACGATCTACGATCTGCTGGGCGATTACGCCAGCGTGGCGCCGAGCGAATTGTTCATAGCGCAACGGAGCGAGGGCCATCCAACCGCGTTGGCATCCCTGCAAGGCGTTCGCTTCGCCACGGCATCCGAGACCGAAGCGGGTCACCAATTCGCACTGGCCAAGGTCAAAATGTTGACCGGTGGCGATCCCATCACCGCGCGGTTTATGCGGCAGGACTTCTTTCGCTACAATCCCACGCATAAACTCTGGATTAGTTCCAACCATAAGCCCGCGCTACCCCAAGGCGGCGGCGTGGCTCTTCGCAAGCGGCTGCATCTGGTCCCCTTCGGAGTGGTCTTCTATTCCGATCCTACCAAACCCGACGACCAATTAGCGGCGGGTACTAAAGTGCTTCAGCGCGAGAACGATCTCCGAGAACAATTGAAAAAAGAGTGGCCGGGAATCCTGCGCTGGGCCATTGACGGTTGCCGGTTATGGCTAGACCAAGGGCTGGCCCCGCCTGAAGTCGTCATAGCCGCCACTGAGGAATACGTGGCGGACGAAGATCAGATCGGTCGTTGGATCGATGATAACTGCGAGCGGGATCGGCGCCCTGAGACGGCTATGCGGACGCTGACCTCGGTGCTATTCGACAATTTCAAAAATTGGGCGGTGGAATGTGGTGAGCGGCCCGGCAACCAGAATGACTTTTCAAAGCGCTTGGTCGAGACCCATGGCTTCGCCAAAGATCACGAACGTAACGGCAACTGGATCACAGGGCTCGCGGTGAGAAAGACCGGGCGCGGTGCCGTTGCCGAATCCGAGGAATTGTAAAATCAATGGCTAAGCAGGGATCGTTCGAGAATTTTATCGATGAACTGATTCAGCAGGTCTGGGTCATGCCTCGCGATCTGACCAACCTGAAATATCTGCACCTGCGCACGCAGCTTACGAACTACCTGCTTATCTGGATCGAAGGAGAAGTGGAACGCCAGAGCGGCGGCGCCCCGGCTGACGGCTCCCGCGAACGCGCGCAGGAATACTTAAAGGATATCGTGCGCCGGTCGGGGATCACGTTGCCGGTTCCATCGACCGTGCACCAGTTTATCCGCTGTAATTCCGAGCCGAATAAAAAGGCGGCGTTACCCCGGAAGCGGCGGCGGCTACCCCGCAGTGAACGCTATGGCACCTATTGGCACCCTATTCAGCAGGCACCCTAATGGCACATGGCCCAAATTCAGATCGATATTCTCCCACGGAGAGTGGGGTATTCTGCACGTGCCAGACAGACGGGTACAGTCGGTACAGCCATACCAACAGCAAGCGATCGATGTTCCACAGTCTCACGCGCGTCGGGGACTCCCGCCCTAGAACTATCAGTTGTTGGCGCAGGAGGAGATTCTCGGCCTCAAGCCGCGCTCGCCCCGTGAACCGCGACCGGATACCACACAACAGCTGGATCAGAAACGCGACCATCGGCCGCTTCATTACCATACGCCCACCCGACCGTCATCCCGGACAAAGTTTTCGGGACGCACAGGTAACATCGGACAACATTCAAACGATGTTTGCTTATATTGGTTGGATTGACTATTCACGCCATCGCGCGCGCGCAAGCGAGTCCGGAAAGTCCGGAAATAGGGGTTTGCCAACCGCAGCTAGAGTGTCAACCGGTTGGCAGGCCGGGGAGAGGAGTTCGCCCCTGACTGGGTCATCCGCCAACCAGTCTCAAAATCTCCGGATTCTCTGAAGAACTGAGCGAAACTGCCGCGTGCCCGCGGCCTTCACGTGATTTGAAGGACACCGGAGAATCTCCTCCCCGGCGCCACGGGGAGGAAAAGCTTAATCTCTCTCCCTGCCGGAGTATCTCGGTGTCCTTCACGTTTTGGGCGGTAAAAAAAGTGGCTGTTATGCGGCGCGAGTCAATTCGCAACTATGTAGACCTCACGCTTGGGCGACTGGACGAGCAGCGCGGACATCCGACGGCTCCACGTCTGAAATTCTGAGCTATGGGTGAGCTTGCTTATCTGCTCTTCGAGTGCCGACAGGTCGGGCGCCTTTTGCTCGAACACTGCATCAGGCGCGCCGAGAGATGCGAAGTGGATGTGCAGGATGCGCGCGTCGGCGCCCCCGGCACTCGTCACCATCTCGCGCAATTTCTTAAGCTCCCGTTCAACCTCGCCCGTCTTGCCAGGAACGGTATGAAAAAGAAGCCGTGATACGTACATCTTCCATTCCTCCAGTTTTCACTTGCGATCAATTCAACTAATCACAATTCCAGACTCGGTGACAAAGCGCTTTCCGCGAACTCATCCCGGAGGAAAAGCGGTCGTGCCGTGGCCGGACATTCTTCGTGCAAGGCCCCCCGCTAGGTAGCTATCATGCGATGCTTATATAAACAGCTTCGTCTATGCTGAGCATTTCCAAACACACGCGGGTCGCGGCCCCGGTCGACATCAGTGTGAAGGTCGGTTACAGCCCGTCGGTCGAGACCGGCCAATAATTAGGTGCGGATTAATTTTCGAGGAGGAATGCCCTCAGCGTACCTCTGCCTGAAGGAGAGCGTTGCAAAACGACGGCACGCGTGATCAAACTTTGGGTCCTAGTCGGTTAAACATCCACCTCGAAAGCAAGAAACGCCAATGGCGAAGTTTCTCCGGATCGGAGTTCATCATTCGAATGTGTCCGGATATACGTCCAAAGCATGGTCGGTTCGCCGGGTCGGATCGACTGTGCTCTTGAAGTGGGGCGCCGTCGAGGTCCGTGGAGCGGGTCGCGGCAGACGGATCTTCTGGACGGATGCACCTCGGCAAAAAACTGTTCGCTGTCGCACGGAGGAACGCGCAAGAGACTACGTGAAAAACGCAATTTCACGGCGGGTGGGCCATCAATATGAACGGCTACTGGAAAACGTGCCCATCCGGCGACGTCCGGCGCGCCATAACGTTGAGTTAGATCGCATGCTTGCCACGACTCTGTTTGTCGATATTGTTCGCTCGACTGAGAAAGCCGCGCGACTCGGCGACCGTCGCTGGTCGGAGGTAATGAATCACTATTACGCCGCGGTGCGTAGAGAGCTGCGCGCGGAGCGCGGAAGAGAGGTAATCACTACAGGTGACGGAATGCTCGCCACGTTCCAGGCGCCAACCAGGGCGATTCGATGCGCGGCTGCAATCCGTGAGGCCGTCCGCACTCTCGGGCTGGAGATCAGGGCGGGGCTGCATGCGGGCGAATACGAATTGATTGGAGATGAGGTCGTCGGCATCGCGATTCATATTGGCGCGCGTATAACTGCAAAGGCGGGCGCCAGCGAAGTATTGGTCTCGAGCGCGGTGAAGGACCTGGTGCCCGAGTCGGGAATCAGGTTTAAGGATCGTGGCGTTCACAACCTCAAAGGCGTGCCCGATAGATGGCGCCTCTACTTGGTCGATTCTTGATCTTCCGAAAAACGGCGATTGTGCTCGGCGCAGGTTGTAGAGGTTAGGCTATTCAAATCGGGGCGCCTGTCCGACCCGGCGCCCATGGACAGGCGACGCTGGGAGCCTTGGCCGCCGCGTTCGGGAAATTCCCGAATTGGCAACGCAGCGAAGCCGAACTGCGCCACCGCACCCGGACCCATCTCTCACTGGACAAAGATTGTCCAGATTCTCGACCCGTCCAGCCACCCACACGCGGCAAGGTCATCGCCATCCCGCAGGCCGGTGGCCTACACCATCGCTACGAACGCCTCGCGGCCTGACAGGCGTCATCTACTTCTCTACGATTTGATCGTGCGGCAGCCGATACCATTTCGTCCGCGGATCCTCGAATCCGAAATGCGGACATCTCGATCATTTGACAGGCCCCATGGTCCAGCCTGCAACCCACGTCATTTCATTGCAGCTGGTCGCTCTTGGCTCTTTCACCTGTCTTAATTCTCTTTCAGATGAGATATTTGGTAGGGACACCGGGCGGAATGTCGGCGAGGCCGACCTACAACCAGTCGGTGTTCATTTGCTCTCCGGTGTTGAACTTCTCAGCTGCATTATCGCTACGAACGGCTCGCCGTCTGACTAGTACCAGCTCTCGCTGACCAACGGTTGTTCCGCAGCCGGCACGCCGTCGTCTGAGAATTTCTTTATCAGAGGTAGTTCGATCTCGATTCAGGGCCGACCCTGAAGATGATGATCGCGGGCCGGGACGAATCTGACGCCGGCATCATCCATACCATCATCGCGATGATCCAGCCCGCGAATAGTCCACGGAGCAGCACGGTGGCCCATTTTCCTTTTACGGTGAGCATCGCGACTTCCGCGAACGCTGCGTGAACTTCCGGCCTGAAGACATCAGTTCTGCCGATCGTATTGCCTATCGCGGTAGGGATCAGAAAGGCGCCCACGCGATCATTCCCGCGCCGAACACGTTCGCGATGAGGACGATGCTCCACAAGCGGAGCATGGCCCACGGGGTTTTTCGGTCTCGATTGGTAAGCAGCGGAAGCATGACGGTCAAAGTATTTTCAGTGTAGAGATGCTGACGGCCAAGAATCACTGCAAGGAAGCCAACTGTATAGCCGAAATCGGTGATCAACGATCGCCACGGAGTATCCGGCAGACGAGAGTATAAGTCCCATCGCGGCCAGCGAGAAACCCATCGAAAGTCCCGCTGCGACACCAGACCAGATCAACGCGCTAGCCGGGCGCCGCAGCTCCGCTTCACCTTCGGTACGAATTGCCTCGTGGATTACCGCCGCTCGCAACGCGCTGCGTTCTTTCGCTACGTGCCTCTCGGATGCGGAAAGGTCTCCGGCTGAATCGCCGATCTGCTCTTTGTCAGTGGACATCCGGCACTACCGTCTTAAAGCGGAGCTATCCCGCGCAACCGCGATCGCGGCCTGTCCGAGACTGACCCCGCCGTCGTTGGTTGGAACATTGTGATGGGTGAGCGTGCGAAAGCCTTGTTCCTTGAGCGTACGCACCGTCCGGTTCAAGAGAAGCATATTCTGAAAGACGCCGCCGCTCAGTGCTACCGTGTTATGTCCGGTGCGCGAGCGAACAATCCGGCACGTATCGGCGATCATTTGTGCCAGCGTGTTGTGAAATCGAGCGGCAATTATTCCGATTGACACATTGTCGCGAAGATCTTCGACAACGGCACGGATCAGATCGGTTCCGCGCGGCAGCAACGCTTCGCCCGGATCGATATCGATCTCGTAGGAGGACGACTCGGACGCGATCGCATGCTGCTCAAGCTCGACTGCGGCCTGGCCTTCGTAGTCGATCGAATCGCGAATACCGAGTATCGCCGCAACCGCATCGAACAGCCGCCCCACGCTTGAGGTTGCCGGCGAATTAATTGGCGCACGAGCAAGCTGTACCACCTTGCGCCAGCGCATGGAATTGCGCTGAAACACCTCCAACCATTCGGGAATGGAATCGCCGAAAAGCAGATCAAGGTAGGCGGCCGCCATCCGCCACGGCTGTTTGATTGCGGCGGCGCCGCCAGGCATCAAAACGTTCTCGAAATGGCCAAGTCGCTTGAAGCATTTTAGATCGGCAACAAGAAACTCACCGCCCCAAAATGTCGAATCGATCCCATAGCCGAGTCCGTCCAGGGCTACCCCTATCGCAGGACCCCGCTCCTGATTGTCGGCCAGGCATGACGCGACGTGCGCGTGGTGATGCTGAATGCCGATCAGTTGGACACCCTCGAGCTCCATGGCGTACTTGGTGGAGAGATATTCAGGATGCAGATCATGCGCGACTACCTGCGGTTCGATTCCGAACAGGCTGCGAAAATGATCGATGCCATCGACGTAGGCCCGCAAGGTTTCGTAGTTTTCCAGATCGCCAATGTGATGCGACACAAAGGCACGGTTGCCCTTCACCAGACAAAAAGTGCTTTTCAATTCGGCGCCGCAGGCAAGAACCGGGCGGCGGGCACTGAGCGGTGTCAGCAGCGGCTGAGGCGCATAGCCGCGCGACCGGCGAATCGGATACTCCTGCCCGCGAACCAGTCGAATGACAGAATCATCGGTGCGGATGTGAATTGGTCGGTCGTGGATCAGGAAGCAATCCGCAATAGCGCCCAGCCGCTCAGCGGCGTCGGCGTCGAGGTAAGCGATCGGTTCGTCGGAAACGTTTCCGCTGGTGAGTACGAGCGGTCGGGCGAGTTCCGCACACAGCAGATGATGGATCGGCGTATACGGCAGCATGAGGCCGATATCGCGATTGGCCGGGGCTACCGACGCCGCAAGATTTGTGTCCGCGACGCGGTGCAGAAGCACGATCGGCCGCCGCGCACCCGTTATCGATTGTTCTTCGACGCTATCGATTTCGGCTAGTTCACGTGCCGCGGCTATATCGCGCACCATGACCGCGAACGGCTTGTGCTCGCGATACTTACGCCCGCGTAGCTCGGCGACCGTGCTTTCATTAGTGGCGTCTGCCGCAAGATGGAATCCGCCAAGTCCCTTGACCGCAACTATCTGCCCAGATCGCAATCGATCAGCGGCAGCCCGAATCGGATCTCCGGCAACGGAATTCCCGCCGCAATCGATCAGCCGTAACACCGGGCCGCATCGCGAACATGAGACAGGCTGCGCATGAAATCTCCGGTTCAGCGGATCGCTATATTCGCGAGCGCATTCGAGACACATCGCGAAGCGCGCCATGGTGGTGAGCGGGCGGTCGTATGGCACACCAGTCACAATCGTGAAGCGCGGGCCGCAGTTGGTGCAGTTGTTGAACGGGTAGCGAAAGCGGCGATCACTGCGGGTAAAAATCTCTCGCACACAATCGTCGCAGGTGGCGATATCCGGTGCGACCAAAACTTCGCGATCGCCCGCGCCGTCGCTTTCGTTTATCTCGAACCGGCCTTCACCGGCCAAAGGGATCGCCAGGCTCTCGATAAGCTCTATAGCCGCGAGCGGCGGCGCTTCCGACTGCAATTTATCGATAAACTCGTAAAGTTGATCCTGCGCTCCCTCGACTTCGATCACAACGCCGCGCGAATCGTTGCGTACAAAACCCGACAGCGCTATCCGCGAGGCCAGCGAATACACGAAGGGCCGAAAGCCGACTCCCTGCACGATACCGTCGAGGCGGATGCGCACGCGCGCTCGTCGATTGGCGCGCGCAGAATCGATTCCAGCGTCCATCGGCGTCAGCTCGAGGCCCGTAATTTCGGAGGAATCATCTCCGCAAGTGGTAGCACTTCGTACCGCGCGACGTTATAGACCGGCGACCGCGCGAGCAGCATATCCAACTCTTCGTTGGAGTCGACCTCGTATATCCAGGCGCCGCCATGCGCTCCCGGAATATGGTAGCGCGAGAGAACTTTGTGGCTTTTCTCCAGTGGCCCAGCGTAGTCGGCCATCTTGAGAACCGCATCGACGACGCCGCGCGACATCAGCGAAAGTTCGATTCGCCACATGACCAGGAATTTCATCGGCTTCCTATTCTTCCTCCGCTCCCGAATTCGAGCGTGTCATAAGCATTCTCTCCCAATCGAATTCGGTGTTCTCACTCGCGAGCCCGTCGTCATCCATAGGCGGACCGCCGGTATAGCGATTAAGCAGTTCCATTTGCGCTCGAGCGCGCTCCTCGTCGATGCGCTCGATCGCGAATCCGGACTGAATCAGCACCCAGTCACCGACGGATGGCCGGTCCGCGAGAATTCCGAGGTTGATCTTGCGCGTAACATCGGCGACCTCGACCTCGCCAAGATCGCAATGTTCCGTCTCGATCGAAATGATTCGCCCCGGAATTCCCAGGCACATTAGTTTTTCCAGTCCCGTCGTCAGCAGATGCGCGGCAACGGATCTCCAATCAACAGATCCAGAATTCGAGTACCGCCAAAGCATGTCTTCAGCAGCACAATCCCCACCGGGTCGGCTTTCACTCGGCCGATGATGCTCGCGCCGTCGCCATAGGGCCCGGAGCGAATCGCCGTTAGGACTGCTTGCGCGGATTCGTCGCCGACGATTGCTACCAGCCTGCCTTCGCAGGCGACGTGAAGCGGATCGATTCCCAGAAGTTCACACGCGCCGGCTACTTCTTCACGAATCGGCACGGCGGATTCATCGATCATAATAGCGACTCCCGAAGCCGCCGCGATCTCGTTGAGTACGGTCGCGACGCCGCCCCTGGTCGCGTCACGCATGCATCGCGCCTGCGGTGCCGCATCGAGGATCCGCTCCACCAGCGCGGCCAGTGGCGCCGTATCCGATGCTATATCGGCTTCGATTTCAAGCTCACCGCGCGCCAGCATGATCGTGATCCCGTGCTCCCCGATCGGCCCCGACACAATCACCGCGTCGCCGGGACGGCAGCTCGCGGCGCTGAGGCTCACCGGCCGGTCGATCACGCCGACGCCCGAGGTGTTGATGTAGCAGCCGTCGCCTTTCCCTCTTTGCACCACCTTGGTGTCGCCGGTGACGATTTGCATGCCGGCGGCCTGTGCCGCGGATTTCATCGAGGTGACGATGCGGCTCAGATCACTAATCGGAAATCCTTCTTCGAGAATGAATCCTGCCGACAAGTAGAGCGGGCGGGCTCCGCCCACCGCGAGGTCGTTCACCGTTCCGTTTACCGCGAGGTCGCCGATATTTCCGCCAGGAAAAAACAGGGGCGAGACTACGAACGAATCGGTGGTAAAGGCGAGCCGTGCGTCCCCCACGTGCAGCACCGCTTGATCTTCCATCGCCTCCAGGATCGGATTGCGAAAGCCTTCGAGGAACATCGCCTCGATTAGCGAGTGCGTCGCTTTGCCGCCGGCTCCGTGTGCGAGCGTGATACGGTCCTCACGGATGCGTGCTTTCCTGGTCCTGGCACCCTCAAGCCGCGCAAGCACGTCGCGCTCCGTGATGCTACGTAAATCGTTGGCGGCGTGGTTATGATTCGCGCAGTTTTCGCGAATCGCGTCTTCGGCTCGATCGCCAGACAGAGGATTCGCATCGATGGTGTTTAGCTTTTGCATCGTGCGTCAACCGGGTTCGTACCATTCGCGGCGTCGCGAATTCTCTCGCGGGTAAACCGGCCGTAGTTGTAGTACGCGGCACACGCGCCTTCCGACGACACCATGCAGCTGCCGATCGGCGTTTCAGGGGTGCATGCGGTTCCGAACACCTTACACTGCCACGGCTTCAACACGCCTTTGAGGACCTCACCACACTGGCATGCCTTCGGATCGGCGACGCGCACTCCCGGCAACGCAAAAATTCGCTCGGCGTCATACTCGGCGTAGGCCGCCCGCAACGTGAGCGCTGAATACGAGATAAAACCGAGGCCGCGCCACTCGAAGAACGGCCGCAGCTCCATGGTCTCGCTCAAAGCTTTGAGCGCGCGGGAATTGCCGTCCCAGTTCACGGCGCGCGTGTACTGATTTTCAACTTCAACGCGCCCGTCCGTTATCTGTTTGAGGATCATGTAAATCGATTGCAAGATGTCGAGCGGCTCGAATCCGCCGACCACGATCGGTTTGCCATAGTTGCGCGAGATGAATTCATAAGGACGGCATCCGATTATCGTCGACACGTGACCGGGCCCAATAAAGCCGCTGAGCCGCAGGTCGGGCGAATCGAGGATCGCCTTGATCGCCGGAATGATAGTCACGTGATTGCAGAAAATCGAAAAGTTTTCGATTCCCTCAGCTTTCGCGCGCAGTAGAGTGACCGCGGTCGACGGCGCAGTGGTTTCGAAGCCGATCGCGAAGAACACCACGCGCTTATCCGGATTGCGTCGCGCGATACCGAGCGCGTCGAGCGGCGAATAGACGATCCGGATGTCCGCGCCGCGCGCCTTCGCGTCGAGAAACGATCCGCGTCCGCCTGGCACCCTCATCATGTCGCCGAACGACGTGAAAATCACATCTTTCTGCTCCGCGATAAAGATGGCATCGTCCAGACGGCCCATCGGGATCACGCAGACTGGGCATCCGGGGCCGTGAACCAGCGTGATATTTGCCGGCAGGTAATCTTCAAGTCCGTGCTTGTAGATGGTGTGAGTATGGCCGCCGCACACTTCCATGATTTGATAGGGCCGACTTCCCGCGACCTCCGCGATTTGGGCGGCCAGCCGGTGCGCCAGCGGCTCGGAACGGAATTCGTCGACAAATTTCATCGTGCTTCACTCGCCGGGTCGAGAAACGCCTGCGTCACTTCCCAGAGCATGTGGTAGATGGTGGTTTGGACTTCCTGGATACGATGTACGGAGGGCGAGGGCACTATGAACAGGAAATCCACAGTGCCAGCTTCGGCCATCTTTCCGCCATCGTAACCGGCGCTTCCGATAGTCATCATTCCGCGGCGATTCGCTGCCTCGAAGGCATTGAGGAGGTTGCGGGAATTGCCACTCGTTGAAAGGCCGAGCGCGATATCGCCGCGGCGCCCCAACGCAGAGAGTTGGCGCGCGAATACCATTTCGAATCCGATGTCGTTACCGAGCGCCGTGATTACGGCGATATCCGCCGCGAGCGAAATCGCCGGTAGCGGCAGCTCGCGCGCTGGATTAAGAAACAAATGCGTAACCGCGTGCGCGTCGGTCGCGCTGCCGCCATTGCCGAAGGAGAACAGCCGGGCGCCGGCGGCGAACGCATAGGCCATCGCTTCTCCGCAATCGAGCATCCGATCGGAGAGCGCCGCAATAGTGGATTCGCGAAGAGATACTATTTCGCGGGCCTTGTGCGCGGTCGAAGTGCCCACCTCGGCGAGAACCTTTTCAACGTCATCCGCTTTCGCGTAAAGGAACGGATACAGCTGCTCGAGCCCTCCCGCGCCGTCTTTTTCGCCATTGCCGCTCATTTGATCAGTTTTGCTATCGCTTCGCGCGCGTGCACCAGAATCGAATCGCCCGGACCTGCGTCGACCAGCGCGACACTCACGACCTCGATTTCGTCGCCAATCTCCACCCGCGCGAGATCGTCATCGAGCATCTCGATCACACGAGCTTCGATCGCGACGTCCGAGCAGGTAATGCATACCTGGTCGTGACATTCTGGCGTTTTCGGAACCGCACGCATCAGTTTAAGAACCTCATTAGGCGAAGCTGGGGCCGAAAACACCCGGATGCTCGAAGAACACATGAACTAGCTCCCACAAGATGTGGTAGGTCGTCACCTGAATTTCCTTCGCGATCATCCGGTTGTCAGAATGTGCGATGAATTCGAAATCGATCGCCGACCCGCCGCCGGGATGCTCGCTGGCGGTCATCGCGATCGTCAGAAGATTCCGCTCCTGCGCCGCCTGCAGGGCGCGCAGGACGCTTGCCGACAGTCCGCCCGAATCGATGCCAAGGGCGATATCCTCGGGCGCAGCAAGATGGTGGAGCTGATGCACGAACGCATCGTCGAAGCCGCGCGCGCTCGCGACACCGGTGATCGTGGCGACGTCGTTAGTGAGTGCGATCGCGGGAAGTGTACGTTTGCCGACGATCACCGGATGAAGGAATTCCACGGCGACGTGTTGTGCGTCGGTGCTCGATGAACCGGCGCCGAATACGATCAGCTTGCCACCGCGATGAAATCGTTCGGACATCGCATGGCACGCGCGGGCCACCCGTTCCGCATCGCGCGTGAGCAAACGACCGGCCTCAGATCGGCACGCGAGCGAACGGATCAGGCGTGCGCGCGCCGCGTCGCGGCTGTCAGTGCTCGCTCTCTGATAGAGAATGCTCGCCACTAGGCAATCTCGCTTTTCTCGAGGGCGCGAAGCTCGTCCGAATACGCGCTGTCCATTCCGTTTAGGAGCTTGAGCGTGGCCTCGGCTTCCTGTTCATCGATTTTGCAGAGCGCGAACCCAACGTGAATCAGCACCCAGTCGCCGACCTGTACCGGGGAGGATTGGTCCTCGAGCAGTTGAATCGAAACGTTGCGCCTTACGCGGCCGACTTCGGCCTTGGCGATCGCCCGGTCGGCGTCGACGATTTCGATTATTTTCCCCGGTATTCCAAGGCACATCGCGAATCGTCTCCTTGCCCCACCCAACCCGCGCGCTTGAGCATCAAGCGTGCTCGGACTTTCACAGAAGCATGCCGAAGCGCTCGACGCCCTACATCCGGCTGATGCGCACGTAGCGCGCGATATCCGGAATAGAGATCACGACGAGCACTCCAACAACGACCGCCACGGCGATTAGTATGCCTATGACACAGGACATCACGCCTCCTTGTGAGTTCCCATTTAGCCTGAAGAAACGGAAACGCTAGCCATCCGTCCTTCAACAATTTCGCGCACTGCGCGGATCGCGTTAGGAATCGCGCGGCTCACAGGTTCGGACAATCCTATTTTCTCGCCGAGGTCGGCGGGCTCGCATCCGACTATCAGAACACGCGGCGGCATGCTGTTTCCCAGCGTGCGAACCATAGCGAATACGTTATCGAGAGCCATGTCGTGCGAGTCGGAAACGGCGCCGCATCTGACGCCTTCAAGATCCGGTTCGATGACGTAAATAGTTCCGGGCGCGGCACCGCGAGAAACCGTATCGACAATGATCACCAGGTCATAGCCGGCGATAAGCTCGTAAGCGAGATGAACTCCGCGAATGCCGAAATCCGTGACGCTGACATCTGTGGACCACATTTCGCAGGCGAGACGGCGCGCCACCTCGACACCGAATCCGTCGTCGCCAAGAAAAATATTACCCACGCCGGCGATCAGCACTCGATTCATGTGGTGCTCTCCGTGAGCGGTTCGACCTCATCGGGCGAGAAATACAGATAACGCCCCTGCGCTTGATAGAGATCAGCGCCCGGATCGTCCTCGAGCGTTACGGCGACGTAGTTGCGATTCTCGACATCCAGGAAAACGCCTTCCACCATGCCGACGCGGCCCTCCAGAAACATGTCTTGCGCATCGGCGCGGCGCGCTCCCGGACATAAGCGCACGCGACACCCCTTGCGCACTGACACGCCATTAACCTCGACGCTGTCGGTTTCGGGCGACACCGAGGAGTCGGCGCCCGGATCCCACCAAGGCGCATCGGTAGAAGGCGGCGGCGAGCCCACTGAGCGCAGGGCTCCATGCAACTTGTCGAGCATCTCGGGCGGCATCGCATCGGCGCGTTCGATAATCGCCGCAGCTCTTTCGTCAGTGGCGCGCGCTTCGCGCTTTTCTTCATCCGTGAGCGTCATGGTGCGAAGCGTGAGAATTTCATCGATCTCGGTCCCATCGAACAGGTCGCCGGGGCTCTCCGGGGCAATCGCCGGATAGTCCTGAAGAATGATCGGTGACGACAGGAGCATGTCACGGGTGCCGCTTTCGCCAACCAGCACCGGCCAGGTGCGGACGTTGGAGCATTGCGCGGAGGCCGCACGCGCATACTCAGGCGGATCGGTGAGCGATACGAAATTCCCATCCGTTACCGCCAGCAGCGTATGCGCCCCGATAAATGAGCCGCGCAACGCTTCGTCGCGTCCCGATTCGATTTCGGGCCACGGAGTCTCGTTCTCGATTCTGATGGTCAGCTTGACGAGTCGATCGCCGACGGCAACCGTCGCAAGCCGAATCACGCCGTTCAGAGCGACCATCTCTCTAACGATTCGTGCGACAATGACCCCGCGCAAATTTCCTATCGGTTCGATGGCAAGCGCGACAGGGAATTCGAAATGAATTTCACGTTCCGGGGCGTCTGTGCTGATCGGAAATTCGAAACCCACCTCTCGCTCGATTCCCTCATCCCACGAGGCAAACAGCTTTCCATCGATATCGACCGATTCCACTGCTCGGAATGAATCACCGTCGGCTTCTTCAACCGTTCGATGTTGCATCTGGAGAAAACGAACGTTTCCGGAGACCCGCGCGTCCGGATGGGCCTCGGCGATGCATTCGGTGCTCATCCACCACTGCTCGCATCCGCCTGACTCGCTCCACTGACGCGGCGCCAGCAGGCCGAACTGGAAACGCAAACGATTCTTGCGGGCGGAGGCTCGATATGGATACAGGACGTATCCTTCATAGAGCACAGCGTCGGCGATCTTCTTAGCGCTCTCGAAGCTCATCGCGCCGCTCCCTCACCATCGGCAAGAAGAACGTCGAAAACCTGATCCCAACTGGCAAGGGCGAGCGTGGTCTTGAGCCGCATCAGCTTGTCGAGCGTGTCGCGCCGAAGCCGCAACCATCCGGCGTTCGGATAGTAGAGATCCATCATCTCGCGCCATACGCTGACGGGCATTCGATACGACGCCTCCGCATGCCACGGCACCTGACTGACCTGGAAGCCGCTGCCGTTACGGGCGAAAACGGTTCCGCTGAACAGGAGCAACAGCGGAATCTCGCCGTCGTCGAGTGAATGAAAATACTTGGCGGCGGCGATTTCGAGATCGTAGGTGCATGGCACCGGCAATTCGACCATTTGAGAGCGATCAAACGCAGGCGTCAGATGAGAGACGTTGGTCCACAAAAAGGGCTTTACGGTATCGCCCCAGCGCGGGGTGTTACCAAACAATTCCTCGAGCCGGCGCTCTTCCGCGTCGGAATATCCGCGGCGATTTGGCTCGATTCGAATCTGGCATCGCAGCGCTATCGTATGGATCGGAGGGCCGCTCTCCTGGTCGACACGAATCACGAAGGTCAACGTGGGGACAGCCGCATAGCGTTCAGGACGCGCCGCTTCGACCTCGAAACGGAACTGTTGCGATAGCGGCGAATTGCCCGGTTGCACAGGACCAGTCATCTGCCGATCCCCGGGCGCAGATCGCCATTGCGTAAGAGTTGTCTGCGGAATGCTGCGGGCTGGCTCCGTTTCCGGATCTTATCGAAGAAGGCATCCACGTCATTCCAGGCTTGCTCGCCGCCATCGAAGCCCTTCCAGCGACGTCGCATAGTCCCGGTTAGTTCGTAGCAAGCATCGATGGGAACAATGAAACAGTCGAATTCGCCGTTGCGATGGCCATAAACCAGCAGCGCCTCGACATCGGGCTGCATCGTTTCGAGCATCGGGTTGGCCGCGCGCAGATCGTTCCATGCCCGCAGGTCCAACATCGATTCAGTCGCGCCGGCTGGACCGGGATAGAGCGCCACGATTCGCCCGATCAGTGAGTTGTGAAAGAAGAACGCGATTCGCACCGGAATCTGGAAGGCGTCCCAAGCCGATTGGGTGAGCGCGAAACCGGAATCGTGCAGATAGCGATCCGGGATCGCCCGATAGCGGCGTTGTCCTGCGACCTCCGCCGTGAAGAGCAGGTAACAGGCGCGGCAGCTGCAGATCAGGTTCCGGCTCTCCATGTTCACCAAATGGGAATGCTCCTCGCTGAGCGCAATGCGGCACATCTCGCATACTTCGCCTGCCAGCTTGGTCTGCTCGCGAGAGACGAAAGCGCGCAGGGCGCGCAGATGGGGCGCGGCAGCGGAGATTCGAGGGGCGACGCTCATGCCGCGCCTCCCGCAATGGCGATTCGAACGCCGGAGCCACTCTCGAGCAAGGGAATCGGCTCCAGATGTAATTGTGTGTCGCCGATTGAGCGCCCGGCGAATCGGACATTGTAGCGCTCGGCGCATGACCGGCAGGTAAGCAAGTCGCCTTCCAGGCCTCCGTTTTCCAGTGCCGATCCACACGAGGGGCATCGTCCGCGGTATGCGTAGAGCTGCTTGCCTACGCGACAGAGCATAATGCGCTCGCCGGTAACTTCGGTCGCGAGCAATTCGCCGGATTGGCGAGGCGGTTGCTGCTCGAGCGCGATCCATTCGGGGAGTTTGGCGGCGGCACTCCCATTGCCGTTAGTGCCGTTGACGTGCGATTTCGCGATCATCGAATTCAACGGATTCTTGTGCTCGGTAATACCTTCGACCTCAATTCTGGCGATTTCCGGAGCGAGTTCCTTGATCGCACTTTCAACGGTGAGCTTCACCGTCAAGGCTGACGACGGGCACCCGTCGCAAGTTCCGTCCAGGCGGAGCTTCACCACGCCGGCCGTCTCATCCACGCCCACCACCGCCACGTCACCGCCGTGCGATCCCAGATAAGGCCGCACGCGATCGAGAGCGCGCGCAACACGAGCGGCAGTGTCCTCCGGATGAAGTCCGTGAAGCAGCATGAGGCTCGCGAGGAGTTCGTCCTCCAGCACGCGCTCGCGCAATTTGTCGATTGTCAGATCCGTGTCGAGCAGGTCGACGAACCGGGTCAGGCCGGCTCCGTACAACTCTACCACCAGACGCATCAGCTCCTCGACGCGCGGCCAGGTCGATGGCTCGGCCATCGCGCGAAGCTCGTCGAGTAATTTCTCGATCCGTTCTCCAGCGCGCCGGAAATTATCATCAGAGTTCATGGCTAGCGCTCGTTCACACGGTGTGAATCATCGACGGCGAATGGATTTGCTTAAGCACCCGGCCGTGACCCAGATGCATATGGACGCCGCACGGCAGACATGGATCGAAGCTACGCACGGTGCGCATAATATCGATTCCCCGGAAAGCCGGACCGGGTCCGTTGTCCTCGAAAATCGGCGTGTTCTGCACTGCGTCTTCGTAAGGGCCGGGAACGCCATGCGAATCGCGCGGACTCGCGTTCCACGGAGTCGGGGGATACGGATGGTAGTTCGCGATCTTCCCGTCCCGGATAACCATGTGATGAGAGAGCACACCACGCACCGCCTCGGTGAACCCGCATCCGATTCCGTCCCGTGGAACCTTGAACTCATTCCAGGTCTTGGTGCGTCCTTGGCGGACTTCCTTCAGTCCCTGCTCGACGAAGTACAGCGCAGCCGCAGCGGCGTAGGCCTGGAAATAAGTGCGCGCGCGATCGCGCTCGATGGTGTTGCTCCACTTCGGAATTTTCCATTCCAGCGTAACCGGCCCTTTGGTCGCGGACTTGGGGAAATTGAATACCACGCTGTTGCCGGTGGATTTCACGTATCCAATATCGACCAGCTTCGCCAAAGCCGTCGCCCATAGGCGCGCGAGCGGGCCGCCGCCGGTGTCGAGGGGAAGATCGTCCTTTCCGTCGTTCCATCGCGGCGACATGACCCACGTGTATTTGTCGCCTAGCTGGCGCTTCTGCGGCCTCGGTATGGTGTGCTGATTCCACGGATGGCGCGGGTCGACCCTGTTGCCCAGCGGATCCTCGCGCACGAACATCTCCTTGCCTTCCCAGTCCTCGTAGTAAGAGCTGCCGAGCAGGATTCTGATTCCCAGGTTGATCTTGACCAGGTCGTTGGTGACCAGTTTGCCGTCGACCACCACGCCCGGCGTTACGAACATGTGCCGGCCCCATTCGGTCATGTCGCGATAGTTAAAGTTGCATACGTTGGGATCCTGAAATGCGCCCCAGCATCCGAGCAGTATCCGCCGGTTTCCAACTTGCTCGTAGCCGGGCATCGCCTCGTAAAAGAAATCGAAGAGGTCATCGTGCATCGGAACCGCACGCTTCACGAATTCGACGTAGCGCATCAAACGCGACAGGTAATCGGTAAGCAGCTGCACCGATGGCACCGTGCCGACACCTCCCGGATACAGGGTCGAGGGATGAACGTGGCGGCCTTCCATCAGGCAGAACATTTCACGCGTGTAACGGCTCGTCTGGAGCGCTTCGCGATAGAAGTCTCCCTCGAGCGGATTGACCGCTTTCATGATGTCGCCGATGGTTCGGTAGCCGTGGTCCGCGGCATGCGGAGCCTCGGTCTTGGCGGCTTTTTCCCAGACCCCCGGATTCGTCGCGCGGACCATTTTCTCGCAAAAATCTACCGCGACCAGGTTTTCCTGGAAGATGCAGTGATCGAACATATACTCGGCGGCTTCCCCGAGGTTGACAATCCATTCGCCGAGATGCGGCGGTTGCACGCCATACGCCATGTTCTGGCAGTAACAGGAACAAGTGGCGTGATTGTCGCCGCAGATTCCGCATATGCGGCTGGTGATGAAGTGGGCATCGCGTGGATCCTTGCCCTGCATGAAGATGCTATAGCCACGAAACACCGACGAGGTGCTATAGCATTCGGCAACTCTCCGGTTGGAGAAATCGATCTTAGTATAGATTCCGAGACTGCCCACGATGCGGGTGATCGGATCCCAGTTCATCTCGACCAGATTGCCTTGAGTTGAGGCAGCACTCATCCTCGAAACCTCCAACGAAATTGGGGCCTGCGCCCCCCGGACCATGTGGCATACTGGTCGCGGGTCGTGACTGGTTGTTAAGACCTAAAGATCACTATTCCGCGTACCAGCGCGGCCTATATCCGGTGCGCAACTGCTGGCCCGGCCTGCGCCACTTCGGCTCCTTGTTGAGAGTGTGCTGAGTAAGGCTGCGGAGCGACCGAATCAGGGCGCCATAGCCGCTGATCAAAGCGCTGGAAAGCTTGCCGCCTGGTGGCTCATCCATGAACGGCATGAATTTATCGGGGAATCCCGGCATGGTGCATCCGATACAGATTCCTCCCACATTGGGGCATCCGCCGATCCCACCCATCCATCCCCGTTTCGGCACGTTGCAGTTAACGACTGGGCCCCAGCACCCGATCTTCACTAGACATTTTTGCGAACCGTACGCCTTGCCAAAATCGCCCTGCTCGTAATAGCCGGCGCGATCGCATCCCTCATGGACAGTCTGTTCGAACAGCCATTTCGGACGATGCTCCTTGTCGAGAGGAATCATCGGTGCCTGCCCCGCTGCCTGGTAGAGCAGGTATGCGATAGTCTCCGAAAGGTTATCAGGCTGAATCGGACATCCGGGCACACATACGATGGGAATTCCCGCGTGTGATTTCCAATCCCACCCGAGATAGTCGAGCACTCCCATTGCACCGGTCGGATTATTCGACATCGCATGGATTCCGCCGTACGTGGCGCAAGTGCCGACCGCCAGCACCAGCAAAGCCTTCGGAGCCAGGCGATCGATCCATTCGCTGGTGGTGATCGGTTGCCCGGTCGCTGGGTTGTTGCCGAAGCCCGACCAGTATCCCTCTTTTTTTATCTTCTCGTTGGGGATCGATCCCTCGATCACGAGCACGAACGGATTGATTTCTCCGCGTGCGCCCTTAAAGAACCATTCGATGAAATCATCATTGCTGCCGACCGGGCCTGTCTCGGGCGCGATCAGCGGCCAATGGACATCGACCTTGGGGAGGCCCGGCAACGTGCCGAGCACGATATCCTCAATGCTGGGTTGCATGGCCGCGGTCAGCGCGACGGAATCACCGTCACAACTCAGACCCGCGTTGATCCAGAGAACGTGAACGACGGTTTCTTTGTCGGGCATGACATCTCACATGCGAAGTGGAGAAAGTTTGCGGTCGAAGGTCAGCTTCTAACGGGCAGCAATAGCGATGCCATTGCCGAGCCATGTTCAGCCGAGCGTACGAGGCATGATCCGTTGCGCAAACGAGGAGTCGCGAAGCCAATGTCTGCGCTGAATTCGAACTTTTGCAAGTAGTAGCGTCCCGCGATGCGCGCGCTGTGATGCGACACTATGCGACAGCGAGCGCGTATAAATTTGGACAGATGGGGCTATATTTGATGGCCTAAACACCAGGTAGGAACACTCGATGACTATGATCATGTTCGTGCGGAGTGTCGCAGGGTGTCGCAGCAACAGCACTTCGATCTCAGCCGTAATGTTGAACAATATTTCAGGACACGGCGGAGTTTTCGAAAAACTCGAATTCGAAGTGAGATTTGTGGCTGGAACACTTAATGCTCCAAATCCGCGGACAGTTCCCGCTTCCCCAACAGAGCGCCACCTGGCGCAGCGCTAAAGAGCATGTATGCGGTCGCGTCCTGCCCGAATTCTCTTATCAGAGGCGCCCGGCCCGTCCGCCGAGGCCATGAAGACCAGATTGATCAAGCGAGGATATCTGGTTGCGTGTAGCGGTTGTGACGAGGCACCTGAGACGCTTGATAGTCTGCGTCCGAACCTCGCAATCGTCAGGGTAGACCCGCTGAAGCCTCACGATGCGACCGGGAATATCGAGGAGATCGGCGGACGGTTGGATGTGCCGGCAGTTTTCCTAGGGACACCCGCTGATCTAGCGCTTGTACGGCCCGTTAAGGGCTCGAATTTCTATGGATATCTACTGGAGCCGTTCGACGACTTGGAGCTGGACTTGGTCCTCGAGACCGCGCTTGACCGCCATCGAACCGAACGAAATCTTCGCGAGAGTGAGCAATGGCTAAGGGCGATTCTGCGCAGTATTGGACACGGTGTGGTCGCGACTGACGCCGCGTGGCGAGTGCGGTTTATCAATCCTGCCGCCGAAGAGCTCACCGGATGGATTGCGGACGAGGCAATTGGCCGTGCCCTTTCGGAAGTCGTGTCGGTGTCGATCTCAGCTCCGGAATTGATCCGCGGCGGCCGAGCGCAGGGTGTGTTGCACCATCGCGCTGGAAAAGAGGTCCCAATCGAGGAAAGCAGCACCACGATTCGCAATGAGGAGGGGAAGGTGATCGGCTCGGTGATTGCGATCGGCGCGGTGGCCGAGCCCTCACGCAACTGCAAATGAAATGGAAATTTCTATTGCTTGGACCTTATCTCACTGCGCAGCCGGCGATAGACCGTGGAGCGGTGGATTCCAAGGCGGCGCGCCGTTTCGGATACGTTGTGCTGGCTGGCGTCGAAAACCGCCTTCAGCGCGACGATCGCCCCATCGCTGGGATTGCTGCCTGAATCATTTTCGCTGCGCTTGATTCCCCTCGCGAGCTGAGTGCGATGCCACAACTCGGACGGAAGATCGGCAGGCATCAGTCGATCGCGCGATGAAACCAGAATAGTCCTGAGCAGGACGTTGCGCAGCTCGCGCGCATTACCCGGCCAAGGATAGGGACAGGACTCGAGCGCCTGCCACACCCCGTCGTCCACTTCGCCCAGGTAATGCAATTCCTCGCGCAGGCATTTTTCCGCTATTGGCCGGATGTCCTGGCGACGGTCGCGCAGCGCCGCAATTTCGATCGAGAGGCAATTGAGGCGGTAGATCAAATCGGAGCGGATCCGGCCGTCGCTCAATTCCTCGATTGGAATGTTGGTCGCGACCACCACCCGTACCCCGCAATGGACTTGTTGGGTGCCTCCAACGCGAACAAAACGGCCGGTTTCCAAAAACCGCAGCAACACGCTTTGAGGGGTAGGTGGCAGATCTTGAAATTCGTCGAGGAACAGCGTGCCTTCCCGCGCAGCGTCGAAAAACCCTTGATGGGCGTGTCGGTCGGCGCCGGTGAACGATCCCGGTTCATATCCGCACAGCTCCGGAATCGCTATTTCTCCGCATAGCATTCCGCAATTCACGGCGACGAATGGACCGCGGCGGCGCGCGCTCGCGTTGTGGATCGCGTGGGCGATCAATTCCTTACCGGTCCCTGACTCGCCTACCAGCACCACCGGGTAGTCGGCCCGCGCGGCGTGGTGCGCAAGCTCGATGGTTTGGCGCAGTTGCCTGCTGACACCCAGGATGTTGTTGAAAGTGTAACGTGCGGTCCAAGCCTCGGTATTCATGTGAGACTCCGGAGGATGAGGCTGCGATTTAATCGGGGGCCGATTCCACCCCTAACGCTTCGGGCGCGTAACCACTGGTACCATGGATCAAGCCCGTCCCCTGTGCGAGCAGAGACGCGCATTATCTCGAGCTTGGGATTAACCTCGCGCGCAAATTGAGAGCATCGCTCGATGTCGAATTCCAGATGCGGAATCAGATCGATCTTGTTGATCAGCATCACGCCTGCGGCGCGGAACATATGCGGGTACTTGAGCGGCTTGTCCTCGCCCTCGGTCACCGACATTATTACGACCTTTTCCGCTTCCCCCAGGTCGAACAACGCGGGACAAACGAGATTGCCAACGTTCTCGATGATCACCAGCGAGTGCGCGGGCGGAGCCAGCTTACGAAGCGCCGCGGAGACCATTTGGGCGTCGAGATGGCACCCGCTGCCGGTGTTGATCTGGATCGCCCGGGCGCCCGCCTTGCGAATCCGCTCGGCATCGCGCACGGTTTCCTGGTCGCCCTCGATCACTGAAAGCCGCACTTCTTTCGCGAGATCGGCGAGCGTGCGCTCCAGCAGCGTGGTCTTGCCCGCTCCTGGCGAGCTCATCAGGTTGAGCGCGAGGATTCCGCGGCCTTCGAACCATCCGCGATTTCGCTCCGCCATGAGATCATTCTTCGCTAAGACATTCTGTTCGAAACGAATAATGCGGCTCGCTTTGTGATCGTTCATCGCGCCGCCAGCGCGTGCGTCACCGGCGTGCTCTCGAGGATAGAGATCATGTGCATGCCCATGATCATGTTCGTGTGCATGCTCCTGGCGGTGGTCGTGAGAGACGTCGGTATGGGCATGCGGGTGGTCGGGCCCAGGAGAGTGTTCATGGGGATGGCCGTGCGCGGACGGTCTCTCGGCAGGATCGGTGATTTGCACAGACGAAGCATCGGAGCAGCCGCAGGTGTCACACATGGGAGGCTACCTCAACTTCTTTGATTCGCAGCTCGGTGCCGCCACTAAATTCGAGGTTGGCACTGCCGCAGTGGCACAACGCGATGGGACCGTCGACTTCGATTCGCGCGCCGCATTCGCGGCATCGAGCCCGTCCCGGCGTCTCAATGATGTCGAGCACGGCGCCGACAAGTGGCGTTCCGTGGGCCGCGATATCGAAGCAGAAGCGGACTGCATCGGGAACCACGCCAGAAAGTTTGCCGATTTCGAGCAGTACCCGAGTCACCTTGGTATCACGGACACGGTCAGTTATCGCCTCAATGACACTCTCAGTGATTGCGAGTTCGTGCACCGCCAGGATCTCATCAGGGAAGTATCGGTTGTCTTTCCAGTCAACTCGCTTTTTGCGCGCGATGTCAAGAAGAATTTTGAGAAGACATTGCAAAGGCTTGCCTCGCCATGAATAAGCGAGGATTCGAGCGGGCTGCGGGGCGCAGCTTTCTGGATTTGGTCGCCGGGAAAAGGGAGCTGTATCGAATCAACCGGATTGCAAAGTTTGCACTACTCGCCGCCGTAATAGCTGTCCCTACCAAATATCTCATCTGAACGAGAATTAGGACAGGTGAAAGAGCCGCAGCTCCGTTAGCGGCTCTCTGACCATCACTGGCAACGCGTCCAATGGACAACAGGTCGTGAGTCTGAGTGGCACCGGCACCTGAGCCGGGCAGCAGTCGAGAGAGCCAGGCTAGCAAGCGGAACTGGCCAGCCGGCCCATCAATCGCGTGGACAAAAACTTGCAAAAGCGCAACCATGCTCAGGCGCGACAGCGGACTTTGCGATGCCCGCATCGCGATTCGGCAAATTACAACGGAGGGAAGACCGTGAATACTGAAACCAGGGTGGGTCTTGTCCTGCCGGTCGACACCATTCGGGATCGTCTGAATCGGGACCCGGAATTTCTATTGACGGCGCGCTTCTGGTACTGCGACATCCGTTTTTTCATCGGCGAGGACCCGTATTTCATGCGGATCGAGAACGGCAAGGTCGATCGTTTTCAGTATGGCACCCAGGGCTTCGACCCATACACCATCAACATCGGTGGTCCCGAGGAAGTCTGGAAGAAGATGATGGAGCGGCGGCCGAAACCCTTCTATCACGACTGGTTCGCGGCTTCGTTCCATCATGGATTCACGTTCGGCGGCGATCTCGAATCGGCATACGCACACTACTACGCAATCCGCCGGATCAACGCGATCATGCGCCAGGCGGTGATCGAATCGCGTGCCGCATAGGGGGCACCAGGACAATGGCAAAGTTTTCAGACATTATTGGCCGTTATGTTTACCTTGAAGTGGACGGCGTCGAGTACCGCGTCTATATCGAAGAGGCGGGCAAGGGAATTCCGCTGGTATGCCAGCACACGGCGGGATCGGATGGACGCCAATATCGGCATATCCTTGAAGATCGCGACATCACGTCGCGCTTTCATGTAGTTGCCGCCGACCTGCCCTATCACGGCAAGTCGCTTCCACCGATTTCCGTCAGGTACTGGGAACAGGAATACAAGCTCACCAAGGATTGGTTCATGCGTTACTGGGTGAAGCTTTGTCATGAGCTTGAACTCAATCGGCCCGTATACATGGGCTGCTCGATGGGCGGTCATCTCGCGCCCGACCTGGCGCTCAACTATCCGAACGAATTCCGCGCCTGTATCGGGTTGGAGGCATCGATGTGGAGCGGCAATACCGATCGATTGGTGAACCAGTGGTTCCACCATCCCCGCTTATCGAACGAATCGAAGCCGGCTCTCATGCTGAGCCTGTGCTCGCCGAACGCGCCGGAAGAATACATCCGCGAGACGGTCTGGGAATACAGCCAAGGCGCGCCGCCGGTTTTCAAAGGCGACCTATACTACTACGCCTTCGAGCATGATTTGCGGCAGACCGCGAAGAACATCGACACGCGCAAATGCGCGCTCTACGTGCTCAGCGGGGAGTACGATTGGTCGGCATACCCGGCGGCGGCGAAGGCCCTGGCGGATGCGGTGCCCGGAGCGACCTATACGTTGATGGAAGGGATGGGACACTTTCCGATGGCTGAGGATCCGGTTCAATTCAAGAAATATCTGATGCCGGTCCTCGCGGACATTCAGGCCAAATCCTAGTTTCGGTTTCCGGCAACGGTTCAAGCCGGGAAAGATTCTCAGTCGGAGGGGAGAGGGGTCAATGAGCACCAAGCGCAGCGCCAAATTGCAGCTCGAGGACATCGAAGCAATCAAGATGTTGAAGGCCCGCTATGGGTACTATTGCGACGATAGCTATAATCCCGACGGAATCTCTTCGCTATTCATCGAAGATGGCGTATGGGACGGCGGGCAATTCGGGCGGCATGAAGGACGCCAAGCGATCCATACCTTCTTCCACGACCTCGGCCGCAACAAGATCGGTTTTGCGATGCATCTGTTTATGAATCCGCTGATCGAGGTCAGTGGCGACACGGCGATTGGTCATTGGTATCTGCTGTGTCCACTAACCATGCTTGAAAACAACCTGGCGACCTGGTGCTCAGGCCGTTACTTCGAGGAATACGTCAAAGTAGGCGGCGAGTGGAAGTACAAGCTGCTGCGCTTCACCCCCTATTTTATCACTCCCTTTGACAAGGGCTGGGCGGAAAAGAAATTTATTTTCTAGATAGGAATGTGGGCAGACCGGGCTTCATCGAATAGCTCAATTAGGGCGCGGGATGGTCGACGCGTCGGGGTCGAGAAGGCTTTGGTCGTTTCGGTTGTCGATTCTTAAAGCGGTCCGGCTTCACCTCCGACGATCCGTGCGCGCACCTGATCTCGCTCGGCGAATTCCTGGCCATGTCGCCGCCTGCGCGCTTAGGCCTAAACGATGTTCCTAGCCGGTTAACGGTCTTACCGTCAGCTCCAAAAGACCGCTCCGCGCCACCACGAATTGCCGGGGTATTAAGTAGAATGGCCCATGGACAGTCGATCGCTTAACCGCGTCGACTATTCTCAGTTGCATGCGCTCAAGGAGTAAAGCTGTTGGCGGACCTCCGAACTTCGGTTTAGGGCAACCAACAAGGAGAAGCAAATGGATCCAATTAAGAGACTCGATCGTTCAGTGAAGGGAAGGGCGGTACTAATCACCGGAGCAGCAAGCGGGATGGGCCGCGCAACCGCGCATGTGTTCGCCGCGGAAGGCGCGCTCGTTGCGATTACCGATATAAATGAAGGCGGAGTCGCGCGCGTGCTCGATGAAATCAAGTCCGAGGGCGGGAACGCGCATGCCTGGCGTCTGGATGTTCTCGACCATGACGATATAAAGCGAGTGGTGAACGAAGCGGCGCGGCATTTCGGCCGCCTTGATATCCTCATCAACAACGCGGGATTCGGCGCCTTTCATCCGATTGATGCGACCGGTTACGACGAGGTCTGGGATCGTGCGATCAACGGGATGCTCACCGCGCAGCAGCGGCTCGTTCGTGCAGCGCTACCGCACCTGCGCAAATCGGATGCGGCACGAATCGTTAACATCGCCTCCACCGAAGGACTCGGCGCGACGCCGGGTGATAGTCCGTATGTGGTTGCGAAGACCGGGGTGATCGGTCTGACGCATGCGCTCGCTGTTGATCTCGGTCCGGAGGGCATCACCGTCAACTGCGTTTGCCCAGGCCCAATACGGACGAATCTGACAGACGCCATACCGGAGGAACATAAGACGATTTTTGCCAAGCGACGCACGGCGGTGAAACGCTACGGCTATCCGGAGGAAGTTGCACATATCACTTTCAGTTTGTGCCTGCCCGCGGCCTCATATCTGACTGGTGCGGTGATACCTGTGGATGGAGGATTGACGATCCGGAACGCGTGACAAGAGACGGCACTAGTCATGGAATTTTCTTCGATCATAGCCGGCCACTGCACCTTTTGCTGGGAAGTTCAGACTTTTTTGCGTTATAGATCTCATTCTAACGCGGTCGCCAGTCATTCGGAGGCTCATCGGGCGCGAGCGGGTTGATCGCCTAGCATCTTGCTGCTGGCGAGGTGAAGTTTGTGAGAGCGTTGCCCTTCGCGCCTCTGGAACCGTTGCCGCAATCGGAAATGACAGCATAGTCGAATCAAGGAGAGGGCCGTATGAACGTCGGACTCATGTTCTCGTTTCGCAACCCGCCCAAATGGAAGAAGCCTTGGGCGGACGTCTACGAATCACAGCTTGAACAAACGAAGCTCGCCGAAGATCTCGGCTACGACACGGTTTGGCTGACCGAGCACCACTTCGCCGAGGATGGCTACTCGCCATCGCTGATGACGCTCGCCGGCGCAGTCGCCGCCAAGACTAGCCGGGTCCGCATTGGTACATTTTTGCTCCTACTGCCGCTGCACAATGCCGTTCGCGTTGCAGAGGACGCTGCCACGGTCGACGTCATTTCGCGGGGACGCTTCGATCTCGGTATCGGCAAGGGATACGCGAGGCATGAATTTCTCGGCTATGGGATTCCCAGCAAGGAGCGTGCGTCGCGCTTCGAAGAGGGCATCGACGTGATGCGCGGCATCTGGACCCAGGATCCGTTCTCCTTCCAGGGAAAGCACTACAATTTGCAGGACATCCGACTTACGCCGAAGCCCGTGCAGCAGCCGCACCCGCCGCTCTGGGTGGGCGCTCTCAATCCGAAGGCTGTGGATCGCGCGGCACGACTCGGCTGCCACTACCTCGGCGTCGGCGATACGTCCGCTTACGATGAGGCTCTGCGACGGCACGGCCGTAATCCGTCCGACTTCAGCGTCGCGCAACTCGTCTGGGTGCATCTTGCCCCCTCGAAAGAGCAAGCCTGGGACGAGGTCCAGGAGCACGTGCACTGGATGCTCACGGTCTATGGTAAGTGGCTGAGCGACGCCGGTGAGCTCCAGGGCCCTCCCACGCTGTTCAATCCGCCGCCGGCGTCGGAGCTACGGCGCACAACCGACCCGTTGCTGTTCACCCCGATCGTGGGAAACTCCGAAGATGTCGCGGAAGGACTGGAGCAGTTCACGCGCAGGGTACGCACGACGCATCTCGTACTGGGCATGCATTTCCCTGGCATCGACCCGAAGCTCGCCAGGCGCTCAATGGAGACCTTCGCGCGAGAGCTTCTGCCCAATTTCAAGACGAAGTCGTAGGCGAAGCCAGGTGTAAGCTCAGTCTCCTGCGTCGGGCTGCTGTAAGAGTTTTTGAGCGCCGGAACGGGCGTCGCGCACCCTGCCACCACGCCGCACCGAGTACGCTGGATAACCTGAACGTTCGAAGGGCCGGAATCACGATACCGCTCCATCGTTTTGCGTTTGCAAGCCGACCGTTATCGATGCGAGCCTGAGTCCTGAATCATAACGGAAGTTTCGGTCCGAAGGCTTTAAAGAGGAGCGCTCGGCGGCGCGCCGACAAAGGAGACAGAACAAGTGGAATACCGTCTATTCGGTCAGACCGGCATCAAAATCTCCGCGATAGGTTTCGGCTGCTGGGAAATCGGCGGCGGTTACGGAAGTATCGAAGAAACCGAGTTCGTCAAAGCAATCAATCGGGCGCTCGAGGTTGGATTCAACAGTTTCGATACCGCCGAGGCCTATGGTATGGGTGCGTCGGAAAAATCGCTGGCCAAAGCCCTCGGATCGCGGCGCAAAGAGGCTGTGATCACGACAAAATTCGGAGTCGGATATCCGGATAAGAGGAACTATCGGGACAGCTCGCGCCAGCGCGTGATGGAGTCGATAGAGAGGAGCCTCAAGGCACTAAATACCGATTATGTCGATGTTTACCTGATCCACTGGCCCGATCGGACGGTGCCCTTCGAAGAGACGATGCGCGCGCTCGACGACCTCGTGAAACAGGGCAAAGTCCGCGCGGTCGGGCTCTCAAACTTCAAGCTCGACGAAATCAAAAGTTGCATGGCCGCGCGTCGCGTCGACGTCGTGCAGTACTGCTGGAATATGTTCGACCGGCGGATGCAGACCGAGATTTTCCCTTACTGCCGCGAGAACAAGATCGGGGTGATGGCCTACGGATCGCTGGCCTATGGAATGCTGACCGGCACGCTCAGCGAGGAGAAGGGTTTCGAAAAGGGTGACTGGCGGGCAAAGCGCGGGCAATTGATGAACCTGAACCTGTTTCAGCATCTGTTTGGTTCGGAGCATTTCCTTAAGAATTTGCGGGCGGTTGAAGAACTGAAAGCGGTAGCGACACGCTACGGCAAGAGCCTGCCGCAACTTGCCCTGCGCTGGACCCTGTCAAATCCTGTAATCAGCACTGCACTGGTCGGATGCCGGAATCCCAGGGAGGTCGACGACAATGTCGGCTCATTGCAATGGTCGATATCCGATGCCGACATGAAAGAGATCGATGCGATTTTCGCCCGGCACCGGGCGGTCACTATGCCAGATGTCTGGCTGGAGACTATTTAGGGCTATCCAACCGATCTGCGTGAGTCGGTGAACCAATGGAGGCGGGTCATGACGGTTCAGAAATTCCCACCGATGACAAAGAATTTCGCCATCTTCGACTGCGACGCTCATGTCACGGAGCCACCGTGGCTGTGGGAGCGCGCCAAGGACTGGCTTACCAAGGACGAGCTCGAAGCGCTCAAGAACACGATCTGGTTCGACCCCGAGAGCGAGCAGCTAATCGTAAATGGCAAGGCCGGAAGCGGACTCGGCTCGCAACGAATCCATGGCACGCCTGGCATGGTAAACGTGCTTTCCCTGGCCGGACCGGGCCTCAAGCACGATATCCAGCGTGCGTTGAACGTGCGCAATCTCAAGCGTGACACCGCACTAACCGCGGAACAGGCGGATTATCTCGATCACAAGGGATCGTACGAGCCCAAGCCGCGCCTGAGGGACATGGACGTCCAGGGGATCGATCAGGTGATGATCATTCCTACCGACATCGACACTTATCCATGGCTGCAAAATGCGGTTGGCGCCAAGGCGATGTGCAAGGCATACAACGACTGGGCTTATGAATATTGTCAGGAGAATCCGGAGCGGCTGTTCTTCGCGGCGATGTTGCCGATGCAAGATCCCAAATTCGCCCAGCAGGAGATTTATCGCGTCGCGGCCAAGCGTTGTCGTGTCGGACTGGTCCGCCCAATCGATGCCATGGGCAATTATCCGATTCAGCCCAAGTACGAGCGCGTGTGGCGCGCGATGGAAGAAACAGGCGTGGTCTACGGGATGCATCCGTTCCCGGCCTTCGGGTCGCTGAAGCCGCCCGGGTACACCGAGCAACATTCGGGCGCAGAACTAATCGCGCTTACCGCTTCAACGGCAGGCCTGCCTCACTCCTTCCTGATAAACGTGCAGGATTTCCAGGCGGAGGCCTCACTATGGGTAGCGATGGTGCTGATGTCAGGCTTCTTTGAACGGTACTCAAAGCTGAGGGCTGCGGTCTTTGAGGCCTCCTCGACATGGTTGAGCTTTGTGCTCGACGAGTGCGACAAGCACTATCGCCTCTATCGCAATGATCGCCAATTGCCGCCCCTCAGGCGTCTCCCGAGCGAGACCTTTTTCGAGCATTGCGTAACCGGTTTCGAAGGCGACGAAGCGCCGCCTTCGCGCTTGCCGGAGTTTTACGAGAACATTCTGGCGTGGTCGTCTGATGTCTATCATCACGACGGCGACGACGCGTGGCGGGCGATCGAGACCATGCGCAAGTGCGAGCTTCCGGAGAAGTATCAGGCGAAGTTCCTGGGTGAGAACGCACGGAAGCTCTATAGAATCGATACGCCGAAAAACTTCATCCGTGACAGGGTAACCGAGATCGAGCGGCCCGATTGGTGGCCAACGGAGGAGGAGGTGAAGGCATCGCTCAAACCGGAGGCTGCGGTTCTGCGGACCCGAGCCGAATTCTCTCCAGGCGTCGGCGGCAGCCGCTAAATCGAAAAGGGACAATCAGTCATGGCCAACAAGCGCTTCCCGGTCTTTGATGGCGATTCTCACGTTGTGGAACCGCCGGAACTTTGGACTAAGTACCTGGAGCCTGAATACCGCACTTTAGGCAAACATGCTCTCTGGCGCGAAGAAGGGAAGTTCGGCTCCTATCTCAAGGTTAATGGCAAAGTTTTCCGGGATACGATGAACTCAAATATCCCGCGCCACGCGATCTGGCGGCCCGGGATGACCTGGGACAAAGTCGGTGAGCTCGATCCGCGCCGGCGTCATCCGATGTCCGAAGGGGCTTCAAACGCTCAGGCTCGCCTGAGCAATATGGACGCAATGGGTATCGACCAGGCCTTTCTCTATCCGACCTGGTTTGCCGAGGGTTTCCACCTGGTTGAAGATCCGGACGTGGCGTATGCGCTTGCCCGCGCGTACAACAACTGGATCGCGGACTTCTGCAGGACCGCGCCAGACCGACTGTTTGCGGCGGCTATGGTCCCACTCCAGAACATGGATTACACGGTGGAGGAGCTGCGCCGCGTCGCCAAGATTCCATGTTTCCGCGGCGCGTTCATCCGGCCCATGTTTATCGAAGGGCATTACTTCACTCATCCCTACTATGATCCCCTCTGGGCCGAGTTGGAAAGCCTCGGGATTAATGCGGCGGTGCATTCCGCAACTGGATTGTGGAATCCCGAATGGACGTCGCACGGACAGTTTTTTGAGAAGGTAAAGCGCCGATTGAATCAGCGGTCTATCATTGCTGACGCGGGAGGCGGGCCACATGCCGGAGGTGGCGGAGATCAGGGTTTCACTTTCGTCGCATCACCGCCCCTCGGTCATCCGATCGCTCCAATTCTATCGTACTGGCTCGACAACCATATGTTTGTCGCGTCGACCTTGATCGGTTTCACGGTGATGCAGCGCTACCCTAAAATGAAAGTGGTGGTGGCCCACGGCAAGGCCTCATGGATGGAGGAGGTGCTCGAGAAGATGGAGGCCTCGACCCGCTCGATCCCGCTGCTCCATTATTATCCTGTCCGCACGGACACCGAAGAGTTGTGGAAAGAAGGACGTGTGATGCTCGGTTTCGATGCCGAAGAGCGCCAGATTCAGAAACTGCCGAACGAGTTCGCTGAAAAGGTCGTTTGGGGATCTCGTTATCCGCATCACGATACCACCACCGCGATCGAGGCGATCGAAACGCTCACGCGCGCTCGGGTTGACGAATCCATTCTCGCGCGCATGTTGGGCGATAACGCTGCCAAACAGTTCGGCGTTGAACTTGCGCGGAAGGTGAACGGCTAGTCCAATAGCGCCCTTCATCATCGAAGTTTCTCCCACGCGGCCTGGGATCGCACGCGCACTTGCGTGAACCGATAGCGCATCACGCGCGGAGTGGTGGGCGTCCCAGCACGATTCCGCCGTCCACCGCCATTACCTGCCCGGAAATATTGGCGGCACGATCCGAGCACAGAAATGCGACCAATGTTGCCGATATTCTCAGGCGTCGGCTCTCGCCCGAGCGCCCTTATAGTACGCCCTTCCGCGGAAGCCATCGAACGTCCTACGTAAAAAACGCCGGCTACCATGGTTTCAGTGAAGCATAGCGGATGATGGTTGACCGCCCTCTTGCTGCACAAACTTCATAAATTTGTGTCGCAACGGCTTGTCTGTTTGAACGAGCATCATCACGTGCTTGTATGCCAAAGGTTCCAACCCCGCCTGCTGGACCACGGCTGCCTCGTCGGAATGGCTGACCGCTTTGCTGCTTGAGAGACGCTGCAGCCTGACATACGCCACGGCCGATTTGTGCAACGTCGTGTCGTTAACTGCGTCAGGGTTGTTTGCCGCACGGGGGTTATCAGGCGTCGCCCCGCCATGTTTCTGAGGATAATCGCTATTCATTTGCGCCAATACCGGAGTCGACATCGGCATTACGATCATCAAGGCTGCGCAGACAGCGGCGCATACATCACTTGTTTTCATTGCAGAGCACCTCTTTTGTTTCTATGGTCGAATTGTCTCGACTGGTTGTAAATATTGTAAGTACATGTCGAACAATCGATATGTAGTAGCAAATGATGTACCGTCGCTCTGACGACGAGAGCCTGAGGTTTGCCACTACAAAAGCCAAATCTGTTTCCGGGCTCGCACTAAAAGACTGCTAAAGGAGACTGGGCTTGCACGATGTGTGGCTTTAAACTGGTGCATACCTTACCGTGCGAGTCTGATCAGAAAGGGCGACGCCGTTCCGTCGGGAGGAACCTTATGAAAATTGAACCAGCTCAGCTGCGCGATTTTGCAAAGCGTTACACCGCGGCGTGGTGTAGCAGAGAACCCGCTAACGTGGCCGCGTGCTACTCACGCAATGGCTCGCTCAGCGTCAACGCTGAAGCTCCGGCGGTGGGGCGGAGTGCGATCAGCGAGGTCGCTCAGGGCTTCATGACCGCTTTTCCGGATATGGAGGTAACGATGGACGACGTCCGCGTTGAGGGCGACAGCATCGTTTACCATTGGACACTCGCCGGTACGAACACTGGGCCGGGCGGGACCGGGAAGCGAGTTCGCATCAGCGGGTTCGAGACATGGGAGATGGGTGCTGACGGGCTGATAGCCGAGTCACGAGGCCATTTTGACAATGCCGCCTACCAGAGTCAGCTTAAACACGGGCTCGAGGAATCACAGCAGTAATCCCGCCTCAGCGCAGTGGAGAGAGCGCTGTGATGAGTGGGAGCATGCTGGCCGGCCAGCCTACGGCGCCTGCTCCAAAAATTCACGGCTGGCCGCGCCACCGCGCGCCGCGACCCATCAAAGCCGCGTTTGAGGCCCCGGTTCAGCGTGGCGCAGGGAGGCCAGTCTCCTGCTGGCAGTTGCGCTTGAGTTCCTCCACCGATGTCGAGCTCTCGGATTGCGGGTCGGTGTCGGTCGAGGCCACCCATATCGAGCGTGAGCACGTTGTCGAAGCCGGCCTGTTTGGCAACCCACAGCGCGCCCGCGACGCCGCCCGCCGGTCCGCCCTGCGGTGCACTGAGCAATACGCATCGCAGGTCAGATTGCGGGCCGACGGCATTCAAGCCCGGCTTCTGGGCCGAAACCATGAATGGCGCCCACGCGGTTATTTGGTGGCATCTGAGCGCAATCGACGTCCAGAATGGCCGTGCGACGGTCTTTCGCCAGCAAGGCCCCGTGATGGAACGGTACTCGCCGCAACTGCTGAAGGCGTTGTTCGACCCAGGCGCTCTCGAATCGATCCATCGTTAGGTCCGGTGGGAGAGTTCCGCGCCATTTGCTGGCGGCGCAACCTCGGGTTTGCGCCGCCGGCGCTGGTACGGGATGCTGACGAAAGCTTCATAGCCAACGGAGCTTTACCAACGGAGCTTTGATATGACTAATGACCTGCTTCTCAAGAATGGCCTGGTAGTCACTCCGAGCGGCGCAATTCGCGGCGGCGTGGCGATTGCCGGCGAGCGGATCGTAGGCGTCGGCGCCGAGGAGACGTTGGGTAGCGCGCGGCGCGAAATCGACCTTAAGGGCAAGATCGTGATGCCGGGGCTGTTCGACCCACACGTGCACCTCGGCCTCAGCGGCGACTCGTTCAGTGACGACGCGATGGCCACGGATTTCGAGTTCGATACCCGCGAATGCCTGGTCGGCGGCGTCACCACGATCGCCACCACGACGCTGATCGGCCGCGAACCGCTGCCTCAACTTTATTCGCGCGCGGTCAAGTGCGGCGAGTCGCGCAGCTGGTGTGACTTCAAGGTCACCTGCGTGGTCAACACGCTCGACCAGGTTAAGCAGATTCCCGCGGTGGCGAGCCAGGGCGGCGTGTCATACAAGTTTTTCACCGGCTATGCCGGCGAGCAGGCCGAGGGCTTCGGCATGAGCAAGGAGGGCATAAGCCCCGCTTTCTTCTACGAGGCCTGCCGCTCGATTAACGCCGCCGGGCGGCCGGTGTTCCCGATGATCCACGCCGAAGATCCCTTCGTGCGCGGAATCCTGATCGACGAACTGCGGCGCCTGGGACGGCCCGATCACCTCACCGCGTGGGCCGAGAGCAGTCCGGAGTGGGCGGAGAGCGTACAGATATACACTTACGGACTCATCGCCAACCAACTCGGATGCCCGCTCTATCCAGTGCATATCAGCGCCGCGCAGAGCGTCGATACCATCGCTTCGCTCAAGGCCCAGGGTATGCCAATCGTGGGCGAAACGATCGCTTACTTTCTCTCGACTACCGCGCCCGAGATGGATGCCATCAATGCCGGCGGCAAGGGGAAGATCCAGCCGCCGATCCGCTTTCAGAAGGATCGCGATCGTCTGTGGCGCGGGATCAAAGACGGTACGCTCTCGGTAATCGGAACCGACAGTCTCACCTACACCGCGAGTTTCAAGGAGCGCGGCGACTTCTGGGACTGCCGCGTTGGCGTCAATAATCAAGTCGCAGACACGCTCGCGCTGATCTTCGACGAGGCGGTGAACCGGCGCGGGATCGATCTCGTCACGATCGCCCGCGCGCTCTCGGAGAACGCAGCCCGTATGTATGGCATCTATCCCAAGAAGGGCGTCATCGTAGTGGGCTCGGACGCCGATCTGGTTGTGGTCGATCCAGAGGCCGAAGTCACCCTGGGCCGGCATCGTTACCGCGGGCGCACTGACTACTCACTATGGGAAGGCCGCAAGGTCAGAGGCGCTCCGGTGATGACGTTCCTGCGCGGCCAGTTGGCAATGGAGAACGGCGAGATCGTGGGCAAGAAGGGTTTCGGGCAGCCGGTCGCGCAGGTGATGAAGCCGCGCGGCTGATGAAGATCGCGCTCCGCGGCCGCACGGCTGCAACTATCGCTGGGAGGCAGCGCCATGGGCGATGACAAACGATCAATCTATAACCGCAGCGGCCTGGGTCATCGGATCGGCTACGGCAAACGGCCCGCTTTGCTGGTGGTCGACATGCAGATCGGCTTTACCGCGCCCGAGAAATCGCCGCTGGCGGGCAACCTCGACGCGCAAGTCGCGGCGATAAACAAGCTCATCCCGGCCGCGCGAAAAAAGGGCGTGCCGATCGTCTTCACCGTCGTCGGCTACGACCCCAAGGTGCCCGGCGATGGCGGCCTGTGGCCCGAGAAGGCGCCCACCCTGCTCGAACTCAGGCTGGGCTCGGACCTGGTCGAACTCGATCCACGCATTCGTCGCGCTCCAGAGGATTTGCTGCTGGTAAAGAAGTACGCCTCCGCCTTCCTCGGAACGCCGCTCTCCGCGACCCTCGTCACGCGCGGTGTCGACACGCTCATTGTCACCGGATGCACGACCAGCGGATGCGTGCGCGCCAGCGTGGTCGACGCGCTCTCGCACGGCTTCAGGCCTATCATCCCGCACGAGGCGGTCGGCGATCGCGCGCAGGAGCCGCACGAGGCCAATCTGTTCGACATGGATAGCAAGTACGGTGACGTGGTGTCGCTCGCGGACGCGCTCGCTTACCTCGAAGAATTGAAATCCTGAGCGCCGCCGTGGAACGCCTCGGTATCGCTCTGGGCTCAGGGCTGTCACCCGCCGACACGGTCGAATGCGCGCGGCTCGCCGAACAAACCGGATACGAATCGGCCTGGGTCGTCGAAGGCCATGGCGGCGACCAGTTCTCGCTGCTGACGGCGATCGCGCTCGCAACCACGCGGATGCGCCTGGGCACGGCGATCAGCAGCGTCTTCGTACGCACCGCGCCGACGATCGCGATGGCCGCGGCGTGTATCGATCATTTTTCCAACGGCCGCTTCGTGCTCGGCCTTGGCTCCAGCCACAAGGTCCAGGTCGAAGTCGAGCACGGCGTCCACTACACCGAGCCGGTGACGCGCGTGCGCGAGACCGTGGAGGTGGTTCGTGCGCTGCTGCGCGATGGCGCGGTCTCCTTTCGCGGCAAGACCATCACCATCGAGCATTTCGATCTATGGTTCAAACCGGCCCACACTTCGGTGCCGATTTATCTTTCCGCGTTGTTTCCGCAGATGCTCGGCCTCTGCGGCGAAATCGCTCAGGGCCTTCTGATGGTGTTCAGCACGCCCGATTCCACGCGCGCCGCCGCCGAGCACCTATCCGCCGGAGCCGCGCGCGCCGGGCGCAGCGCCAAGGAAATCGAAATCGCCTCGCTCCTGCCCGCGAGTGTTGCCCGAGACCGCAAGACCGCCTACGACCGTGTGCGTCCGGTGCTGGCCTTCTACATGGGTTATTTTCCGCGCTACCAGCGCGTTGCAAGGGAGGCAGGATTCGACGCCGCCGTGGATGCGATCGTCGAGGCGTCAAGGCGCGGCGACACCGAGCGCACGCTGGCCGCTATTCCTGATGAGATGGTGGCCGCGTTGACCGCCTCTGGGACTGCGACCGACCTGCGGGCACGAATCGCCGAGTATCGGCGCTCCGGGATTGCCCTGCCGATCCTGATGCCGGTCGAAAGCGGCCCGGATTCGATGGCGGGTGTGGTCGAGACGTTGCGCGCGGGTGCCGGCTGACGCTCCCTTTGAAGCGCAACTTATTTGAAGTGCGCCTTGCGGCGGATCAGACCAGCACATTCGGCCCGCTCATGTATACGCACACGCGCTTGAACTTGCCGGCGTCGTCCAGGTAGAAAAACTTGCAATTGCTCAGCTTGGTAAGTTTGCCGGCCGGATCGGTCAGCTCGACGTTGAACTGCGCCGAGCAGGCGTTGCTCTCGACGTCCACTATGTGCGTGAAATCCTTGTGCACGATGATCTTGTAGTTCTCGAACAGGTTCTCGAACATCTTCCTGATCCCGGTGTCGCGACCTTCATGTGTGGTGAAGGCGGACTGTATAGTGAAGGCCGCGCCCGGAGCGAAGGTGCGCAAGACCCCGCCCAGGTCTTTGCGATCGACCTTGCCAAAGTACCTATTTACCACCATGTCCTTGTAGTATTCGGCCGGGAACTTTCCTGAGCTCATCGCGGCCTCCATTGGTTCTTGCGTGAGGCGATTCGGATCAGCCCTTGAACGGATGGCGCTGCCGGAACTCTTCCGCCATTTCTTCCATCGTGCACCAGCGCGCGCCTGAATGTCCACTGATGTATTCGATTAGCCGCTCGAGCATCATAAGCACCTGCGGGCGGCCCGATACGTCCGGATGAATAGTCAGTGGAAATATCGCCCATTCGTATTCGCGGTATACCCAGTCGAACTGATCGCGCCACAACTGTTCGATATCGCGCGGGTTGACGAAGCCGTGGCTATTGGGTGAGGCCTTGATGAACATCATCGGCGGAAGATTGTCGAGGTACCAGTTGGCCGAAATCTCCACCAAGTCGACGGCTTTCCCCCGCTTCAGCGGCTTCATCCACTGCGCCGCGGACTTGGAGTAATCCACCTTGGTCCAGCTTTCGCCGACCCGTGCATAGTAGGGCTGAAAGTCGTTGTGGCCCTGGCTGTGGTCGTAACGAAAACCAAATTTGAGCAGTAACTCGGCGGTGACGGAGGACATCTCCCACCACGGCGCGACAAAGCCGCGCGGATTGCGGCCGCTAAGTTTATGGATCAGATCGATCGATCGCGCAAGCACGTCCTCTTCCTGGCGCGGGGTCATCGAGACCGGATTTTCATGCGAATAGCCATGTGCACCGATCTCGTGGCCCGCTTGCGCGACCTCGCGCATCTGCTCGGGGAAGGTTTCGATCGAATGGCCCGGGATAAACCAGGAAGTCTTGATCTTGTAGCGGTCGTAGAGGCGCAACAGCCGTGGAGTGCCCACCTCGCCGGCGAAAAGGCCGCGCGAAATGTCGAATGGGGAATCCTGGCCGCCGTAGGAGCCGAGCCAGCCCGCGACCGCGTCGACGTCGATCCCAAACCCGCAAAGAATTTGTTTGTTGGCGGCACTCATGGCGACTTCCTAGTCCGGCCGGATCGGCCGGAAACCTTGAAGCGTGCATCAAGAGTCGGACAGAAACTTTGCATACACCAGGCTCGGCACGGGTTGCAAACCACACACAGCAGAGCCTCGATCTCTCGAAACTTTTCATGATTCATCGCGGCCCAGGATCGGCCGGCAAATTTTGACTAGTCCGCGGTCGACCCCGGGCCTCTTCGCGCCGGGATGCCTCAGGCGGCCGGACGGCGCAGCACGACCGGATCCATCTTGCGTGCGATGAGTTGCCCATAACCCAGGGTTGCCAGGAGCTTCCTGTTTTCGACGATTACCTTGCCGCGCAATATCGTAGTCACCGGCCATCCTTCGACCTGCCATCCCTCCCACGGGCTGTAGTCACTCACGTGGAAGTCCTCGCGGGTCAGCTTCTTCTTGATCGATGGATCGATGAGCACGATGTCGGCGTCGCTGCCCGCGGCGATTACCCCCTTGCGCGGATAGAGCCCAAGGATGCGCGCCGCGTTGGTCGAGGTCACGTCAGCAAAGCGCTGGAGAGTCATCCCGCGTTTCACCACGCCCTCGGTATAGAAGATTCCCATCCGTGCCTCAGCGCCCAGGTTTCCGCCGGTCACGTTATCAATTCGCTTGCCCGATAGCTTGTGGTCGAGCGAGGTCGGGAACTCGTCCGTCGCGGTAGTGGATACCGCGTCATTAATCAGTCCGTCCCAGAGCGCGTTGTTATCGTCGTGTCCCTTCAATGAGGGATAGGTGTGGTAGCAGAAGCCGCGGGGTGTTTTGTAATCGTCGGCCGAGAAGCAGGCATAGTGATGCAACGTTTCGCAGTAGATCGGCAGATTACGTCCCCGAGCCTCGGCCACCGCCTCCACCCCTTCACGCGCGGACGTATGTACGAAATACACTCCGGCGCCGCTCGCGCGGGCCAGGCGGATGACTCGATCGAAGGCGAGCTCCTCGGAGAGCTTGGTATGGACCAGATTCATGTTCCATCCTTCGGTCCTGCCCTCGGCGGCGAACTTTTCGTAATTGAACTGGACCAGGTCGTCGTCCTCGGCGTGCACGACCATGATGCCGTCGTTTTTCGCGACCTTTTCCATTGCGAGCTGTACGCGCCCCATATCAAGCCGCAGCCTGACGCGCTTGGGATGCGGCGGCATCACATCCGTGGTAAAAATCTTGAAGCTCGGAAAACCCTGCTTGATTACATCGCCGATCTGATCGAATACGCTAATCGGAAGCGCGCCCATCAGACCGACATGGAAAGAGTAATCGACATATGATTGTCCCTTCCATCGCGCCGCCCGTGTCTCGATCCCCTGGGTAATATCCATTCCCGGCTCGATGAAGCAGAAATCCAGGTGCGTAGTCGTTCCACCGAACGCCATGCCACGGGTGTCTTCTTCAGGACCGAGGGTGCTTACGCCGGCGTCGGGATTGGTAAGGTCGTAGATATCGAGATGGGCGTGAGGTTCGATCCCGCCCGGAACCACGATCTTGCCGTTAGCGTCAATCGTTCTTCCCGCCTGGGGCGCGTGTTCATCGGTTCCGATGAAGGCAATCTTTTCGCCCTGGACTCCGACGCTCCACTTCCCGACGCCCTGGGGAGTAACGACTTGACCGCCGCGAATCAGTAGGTCCAACATTTTCATCTCTCCTGGCAGGCGCAATCCCTTTCATCGGTCTCGCCTGCGTCTTCGATCAATCCGAGCCGCTGCACGCCGCCGGGATCGATCCGGCTCGCGATCGTGCCGCCCGTGGTGATGATTTGGACAACCGGCATCCTAAGTTGACATCTCAGCTTGGAGAGCCTGGAGACAAATCGCATAGGCTGGGTTTGTTTGTCCGATCTTTAGGACACCATGCGCCAAAATTCAAATGAAAAACGTCGCTGATTACGATCCTCAACCCCGGCTCGAGGCTCGCCGCTTCGCGCTGTTTGCCAAAGGTGACCTCGTTCTTCCACGGCGCGCGCATTACTTGGGCGCGGCGGCAACCGGAATGATCGGCGCGTGGGAGTACGCGGGGGAATTCCTACGGGGCGTGCCACGAGGCGAGCCCACAAGCGTGGCGCGGCTCCTTCCCAACGTGGCGCTACATCATGCGCCACCTGGCCAAGGTCGCGCATGCGTTGGCCGGGGTGAGGTCGGGCTTGAGAGCCAGCTCCAAGACTGAGACGCCATCTAAGTTGACCTGATAATCTTCGATTTCACTTGTCGAGCCTTGCGGGCTGAAGCTCCACTGCTGGCGAATGATCTCCGTGAACGGGCCACCTGGCTCGGTCGACCACTGAAGAGTGAACTCCTGGGTCCGCGCGATTTCGGTCTCCGAAAACTCAAGTCTGATTCGGCGGAGCCGCCTTGGCTTGTCGAACATGATGCGGATGACCTGCTTACCTCTTTGCGCCGCGCGCCAGCCCGGTCCATTCCCCGAGACCAGGGCAGATTCAATCGGGGAGCTTGGATCCTCCGATGTGACTTCGACTTTAGCCATCTCTTCGAGATCGAGCCATTTTGGTTCGGTGCGCGGCTCCGCTTGGACGGTAGCTGGATCGATTACGGTTTTACGCACGGTCTATTCTCCCGGGGGCCCGGTGCGAGGGTAGTTTATAAATGAGCCCAACCCTTAATATCTTTCGCGCTGGTCCATTGACGCGTCAACTGCCGGTCAGATCCGCATCGGCCAAACGCGCACGAGCGCATGAGCGCAAATGGGAGCAGTTAGTCCCTACGCACGCGGCAACTATCGCCGCGACCATCGCGAGCGCCGAGACTACCAACCTGACTTCAGCCCTTTAAAAGGGCGCTGGCGTGAACCGCGCCGACTTCCCTTCCAGGCCGCGAGGCTCCATCCTTTGTTCCGCCGAGAACCGACCGCGAGCTTTAGTCCGTCGCAAACCTTCCCCCTTAGCGCGAACAAGTATTAGTGTGGTGATGTTGAGAGTATTCGAGAGACTTGTCGCGCAACGGGAGCAAGGCCATTGTCCTACGCGCGACCAGAGACTCAGAAAGGCTGGAGCCGTCTAGGGCCCGGCCTTTCGCTTTTTCATATCTTTGCCGGTCATCGCCAGGTTGATAGTTAGTCGAGACATCGCCTGATGGTCGGAACCCGCGGTTCCGCGACCATCACCGTGCGCCCCCTTCAGACCGGTCTCGCGCCGGCACCTCTGGCGGCTTCGCGTGTATCAATGTGGCCGCGTCCTCACTTAGCGCAGAACCAAATTACAAAGAGTCGACAATCATCACGCCGCGATGGCAGGGGCGATCATCATGCGTGCGTGATCGAATGAAACGGCAAAATCCATAGGCTTTGCCTATAGGCGCCATAGAAACAAAGTATTGGAGAGGATCTGGCCCATGAGCGTAACGTTCAATGGTAATGGGAGGCGGCGAAATGCGGTGACACGTCGCGCCCGAGCTCCTGATGGAACAGCTTTTGCAGTCTGAATAGGGAAGCAAAACCACGAGAACAAGGCTCGCCCAAAGGATATGTCCATGAGTGAAAGTGTTGCCGATTTTCTTCTGAAGCGTCTTTTGGACTGGGGCATTAACCGAATCTACGGTTTCCCGGGCGATGGTATCAACGGCATTCTAGGCGCCCTCGAACGCGCGGGTAACAAGCCAAAGTTCGTGCAGGTTCGACATGAGGAGATGGCCGCCTTCATGGCCTGTGCGCACGCCAAGTTCACCGGCGAGGTAGGCGTTTGTCTCGCAACCTCCGGGCCTGGCGCGATTCATCTGCTCAATGGCTTGTACGATGCCAAGGGAGATCATCAGCCGGTAGTGGCTATCGTGGGTCAGGCGGCGCGTGCGGCCCAGGGAGGACGCTACCAGCAGGAAGTCGATCTAACCACACTATTTAAAGATGTGGCGGGTGAATACGTCCATATGGCTTCAGTCCCCGCGCAGACTCGGCATTTGGTCGATCGCGCGGTTCGAATAGCCAAGGCGGAGCGCACGGTAACCTGCATCATCGTGCCAAACGACCTGCAAGAGCTGGAGGCAGAGGAACCCAGCCGGGCGCATAACACGATCCATTCCGGCACCGGCTACTCGACACCGCGGGTCATTCCTTCGGATGAGGATTTGCGACGCGCGGCGGAAATACTCAATGCCGGCAAAAAAGTTGCGATGTTAGTTGGCGCAGGCGCGCTCCAGGCAACCGATGCGGTGATTGAGGTCGCGGATATCCTGGGAGCCGGTGTTGCCAAGGCCTTGCTGGGCAAGGCGGCGCTCCCGGACGACCTTCCTTTTGTTACGGGATCTATCGGGCTGCTCGGCACCAAGCCGAGCTACGACATGATGATGGAGTGCGACACGCTTTTGATGGTCGGAACCAGTTTTCCATATTCCGAATTTCTGCCCAAGGAGGGTCAGGCGCGCGGCGTCCAAATCGATATCGACGGCCGCATGCTGGCGATCCGATTCCCCACCGAAGTTAACCTGGTCGGCGACAGCAACGAGACGCTAAAGGCATTGCTTCCTTACCTGGAACGGAAGGCTGACCGATCCTGGCGTGAAACGATCGAAAAAGAGGTTGCCAAATGGTGGAAGGTGCTCGAGGCCAGGGCGATGAGCGAAGCCAAACCAATCAATCCCCAGCGCGTGTTCTGGGAGCTCTCCCCGCGGCTGCCCGATAACTGCATCTTAAGTTCCGATTCAGGTTCGTCGGCCAACTGGTTCGCCCGTGACCTGAAGATACGGCGCGGCATGATGGCCTCTTTGTCTGGAACCCTGGCCACGATGGGTCCCGGGGTTCCTTACGCCATCGCCGCAAAATTTGCTTTTCCGGAACGCGTGGTGATCGCGATGGTTGGCGACGGCGCCATGCAGATGAATGGAAACAGTGGACTGCTCACAGTCGCGAAGTACTGGCGCGAATGGAAAGACCCGCGCCTTATCGTACTGGTTCTGCACAACAATGATCTTAATCAGGTGACGTGGGAACTAAGGGTGATGATGGGTGATCCAAAGTTCGAGGCGTCACAGGACATCCCCGATTTTCCATACGCGCGTTATGCCGAATTGCTGGGGTTGAAGGGCATCCGTGTCGATCAACCTGATGCTTTAGGCCAGGCGTGGGATGAAGCGCTAGCGAGCGATCGTCCTTGCGTGCTGGAAGCGATTACCGATCCTGACGTGCCGCCATTGCCGCCGCATATCACGCTGGCGCAGGCCGCAAAATTCGCCTCCACGTTGTTCAAGGGCGATCCCAACGAAGGCGGCATCATTCGTGAGTCGATTCGGGAATTCGTCGAGAGCGTGGTGCCGCATAAACAATGATTTGACGGGAGCAGCCGAAGTGGCCGCAGACAGATTACAGAGCGTGCTTATACCGGAAGTGGTCAGAGGCATCGAGTGCGGCGCACGGGAAGTTGACCTGCGCGTGCGCGAAGGACGATTTCAGAAATGGCTCGCGCTCGCGGCGGGTTTGTCCAGCGCCCTTGGCGGTCTGGAAGTCAGCTACATGCATTATCGCGGTAGCTACAGCCGCCGCGTAATGTATACGCCCGTAATCATGGGCGCCGCGCTCTTTGGAGCGGGTGTATTGGCCTTTCGCAGCCGCCGAGCCGCAAGAACGGTTTTGCCCGCGGTCTCGGCTCTCACGCTTGCCGACTGCGCGATCGGCACCTACTTCCACATACGTGGAATTCAGCGCAAACCCGGAGGTTGGCGTCTGCCCGTGGTTAACATCATCATGGGGCCGCCTGTATTTGGGCCACTCCTGTTCGGCACCAGTGCATACCTTGGCATGGTCGCGAGTTTTCTTCAGCGTGACGATGATCCGAGTAGCTCAGCGGCACTTCCGCGCCCGGCACATCCCAAACATTGGGCGAGGCTTCTGACTAATGAGCATGACACTATCGAGTGGCGGCAGGATCTGCGCGAAGGTCGATTTCAAAAGCACATGGCCGTTGCGACAGCCGTGTCGGCTCTCTTTAGCGGTTTTGAAGCGTGGTATTCACATTACAAAAGCAATTTTCGTTACAAAGCACAGTGGACGCCCGTAGTGATCGCGCCGCTACTAGTGGCGGCGAGCGTGGGCGCCGCCAGGAATCAGCGCGTCGCCCAGACCTGGCTGCCAGCCCTTTCAACCGTGGCCGTGCTGGATGGTGCGGTGGGCTTCGGCTATCACGCGCGAGGTGTTCTGCGCCGTCCTGGCGGATTGAAGATGCCGCTCTACAATATTGTCCATGGACCCCCCATTTTCGCGCCACTGCTGTTCGCGGCAGCCGGCTTCATCGGTCTTCTAGCGAGCCTATTGAGGAGAGAGAAGCGATGAAGCGGCAGGAGGATGACGGTCGTCCAATCAACCGGCGCAGCGGAAAACCGATCGGTCCGCTGTCTCAGCCGGGGTACTATCCTGACTTCAGCACGCTGGCGCAACAGAAATTCTGGGACGCGAAAACCCGTCAAGTGGTTATCGATCGCGTGCATAACGTCCCGGCGATCCGCTTTTTCTCCCCCGCTGAGGCGCGTCTGATGCAGTCCGTCTGCGATCATATCATTCCACAGAATGATCGCGATGAAGCGCACAAGATCCCGATCGTGCCGCGCATTGACGAACGCTTGTACGAAGATCGGCACGACGGCTATCGGTTTGCGGATATGCCGCCGGACCGGGAGGCTTTCCGTCTGGGATTGCAGGCTATTGAAGAGATCGCGCACCATCTCTATGGCCGCAACTTCATTGATATCACTCCACTCGAGCAGGATCAGCTACTGAAATCGCTGCACGACGGAAAAACTGCTGCGGGCGGTGACATCTGGGCGCGCCTCCCGGTGCACCGCTTCTGGATGATGCTGGTGCAGGATTGCGCGGAGGCGTATTACGCACATCCGTGGGCTTGGGACGAGATCGGATTCGGCGGTCCCGCCTATCCGCGAGCCTACATGCGGCTGGAAAATGGCGAACCTGAGCCCTGGGAATCGAACGAGCAGCGCTACGCCTGGAGCGCACCGGAAACCTCCGTCTCCGACATCTACGAACCGGCACAGAGTCCAATTGAGCATCCCTCTCATGCACGCCGGGGAAGCAACAAATGAAATCCCCGATTCTCGGAGAGTTCGAAAAGCCGAACGGCCAGCCTCATATGTTAGGCAGTATGCAGCGGCTCGAAACGCCGATGCGCCGGTTCTCCGAGAAACAAGAGGTCGATTACATCATCGTTGGTATCGGTGCGGGCGGCGGCGTTCTCTTGCAACGACTTGCGCGGGCAGGCTTTCGGGTCATTGGCTTCGATGCGGGCCCGTTCTGGGATAGCGAACGGGATTGGGTAAGCGATGAGGCTGGTTCTCATCAGCTCTATTGGGAGGATCTCCGCATCACTGGCGGGGCTCATCCACTCGCTTTCGGAAGTAACAATAGTGGCAAAGGCGTCGGCGGTAGCACGGTACACTGGGCGGCCTTCACCCCGCGCCTTCATCCGTCGGATTTTCGCGTGCATTCTCAAGATGGCGTCGCCGTGGACTGGCCTCTCAGTTATGAGGAACTGAAGCCGTATTACGAGCTAATCGAAATGGAAATGCCGGTCTCGGGACCGGCGTATTTTCCATGGGGCGATCCTCACGGATATGCCTTCGGTCCGCATCCCATGGGAGCCATTGGCGATGTGTTGATTCGCGGCTGTACCAAACTCGGCATCCGCGTGAGTGCCGGCGGCCCGGTCGGCATCCTACAGGGCTCTCGCGCCGACCGGCCGCACTGCATTTATCGAGGCTTCTGCATTCAAGGGTGTAAGGTCGGCGCAAAGGCCAGCACTCTGATCACCCACGTGCCCGACGCAATCGCGAACGGCGCGGAAATTCGGCCGATGTCCATGGTTTCACGCGTTAACCTTGGTACCGATGGGCGGGTGAGTGGAGTCACCTATTTCGATCGCGATGGCCGCGAGCACTGCCAGAATGCCAAAGCCGTCATCGTAGCCTGCTATTCGATCGAGACACCGCGCCTTTTACTTAATTCGGCTTGTCTCGGATTTGAAAACGGTCTTGCAAACTCAAGTGATACCGTAGGCCGCTATCTGATGGCGCAGGCAGGGAATGTCGTGATGGGCTACTTCGATGAACTGATCCGCATGTACAAGGCGCCACCGGCCCATGCAATGACCGAGGAGTTCTACGAGACGGACCGCAAGCGCGATTTCGCACGCGGGTTTGCGATTCAGACAGTGGGGCCGCTGCCTATAGCCTTCGCCAAGCAGATGATGACCGCGAAGGGGGCCTGGGGATGGGGCTTGCGGCGCGTCATGATGGACTACAATCACTGGGCCGCGCTTGGGCTGCTGGGTGAAATTCTGCCGTATGCGGACAACCGGGTTCAATTGGCCGCAGAAAAGGACAGGTTTGGTATCCCCGTCGCCAAAGTGACCTTCAATCTGTATGACAATGACAAGAAGATGATCGAGTTCGGCAAGAACAAAGTAATGGAAGTCATGCGAGCGGCCGGTGCCACTGAAGTTGTCCAGGAAGCGCGCTACGCGCATCTGGTTGGAGCGGCACGCATGGGCAACGACCCGGCTACCTCAGTAGTCGACAGATATGGACGTAGTCACGACATCGCGAATCTGTTCATCTGCGATGGCAGCGTCATGCCCACGCAGGGTTCCGTAAATCCGGGACTGACGATTCAAGCGCTCGCCGCACGCACCGCCGATTACCTGATCGCGCAGGGTGAAAAGATATTTAATGCCGATAAGCGCGACATGGGGCGACCACCCGTTCGGCGCGACCTGTCACCTCCGGCGACGTGGGGTCATGGCGCTCCGCGATTGAAGTAAGTATATGCCGTCAGCTCCTGATTGATTCGAATGGGTGCGCGGCTCGCAGAAAATTATAGTTGAGTTCACGCGATGAATGATGCCGGTGAATTAATCTGAGGTAATCGATGAAAGCAGTTACGCGTCAACCGCAAATAAAAATCGGTCCGCTGCGCGCTTCAGCCTATCGGATACCGACCGATTTTCCCGAGTCCGATGGAACCATCGAGTGGAAGGCGACCACGCTGGTCGTAGTCGAGGCGCCCGGCGGCGACGAAATCGGCATCGGCTATACCTATGCGGACACAGCGACCGCGCTGCTCATCAAAGATATGCTCGCCGAAGTAGTTCAAGGTCGCGATGCGATGGATATCCCGGGCGCTTGGGCAGCCATGGTTCATGCCATTCGCAACCTCGGTCGGCCCGGTATTGTATCGATGGCTATTGCGGCCGTGGATGTTGCGCTGTGGGACCTGAAAGCTCGCCTGCTTGGCTTACCACTAATCGCAATGCTGGGAGGAGTTCGAACGAGCGTGCCAGTGTATGGCAGCGGCGGATTCACGTCGTATTCAGATGCACAATTGAGAGATCAATTTGAGGCTTGGGCGGCGCAGGGCATCACACGCTTCAAGATGAAAATTGGGCGGCAGCCTGAGCATGACCTCGAGCGGGTGCGCGGCGCCCGCGCGGCGATCGGCGAGCAAGCGGAACTCTTTGTCGATGCAAACGGCGCTTATAGCCGTAAAGAAGCGCTCGCCTTCGCGCATGCCTTTACGGAGTTTGGGGTGAGTTGGTTCGAGGAGCCCGTGAGCTCCGATGATCTTGAGGGGCTGCGCTTATTGCGGGACCGTTCACCGGCCGGGATCGATATCGCCGCAGGCGAGTATGGGTACGACCTGCCATACTTTCGCCGCATGCTAGATACGGGCGCAGTGGACGTTTTGCAGGCCGATGCTTCGCGCTGCGCGGGTATCACTGAATTCTTACGAGTCGGCGCGTTATGCGCAGCGCGATCCATGCCTCTCTCGGCCCATACCTCGCCCAGCTTGCATGCCCATCCCTGCTGCGCAGTGAGTCCGGTCCGGCACATCGAGTACTTCCACGATCACGAACGGATCGAGCACATGTTGTTCGAAGGTGCGCTGACCCCAATTGACGGCAATCTGCAACCGATCGCTTCGCGTCCGGGCTTGGGTTTGGAGCTCAAGCGTGCGGATGCGCAGCGCTACGCAATTTCCTAGAAATCGACTTCGACACGGGTTCATGAGCGTGGCCGGTACATCACAAGTTTGGAATGCGCAGGTCTTTGAGCGAACCTCGGACCGTCTCGGACCGCGCGGTGGCAGTGAATGTTTTTGGACGTCGACGGCGACCCGAGGTCAGTGTCGAACCTGAATTAGAGGAGAGTTTTCCATGAGTGCGCTCGGAAATGGCAGCAGTAATAAACGTGATGTGGTTGTTGTGACCGGTGCATCAGCCGGTGTCGGGCGCGCGACTGTACAAGCCTTTGCCAGACGGGGTGCGCAAATCGGTCTGCTGGCTCGCGGAGCTGACGGGCTGGAGGGAGCCCGCGCTGACGTCGAAGCATCCGGAGGCACGGCGCTGGCTATTGCCACCGATGTATCGCGTCCCGATGAGGTAGAAAGCGCCGCAACGGCAGTCGAAGAGCAATTCGGTCCAATCGACATCTGGGTGAACAATGCCATGACAACGGTACTATCACCCTTCAAGCAGATCACTGCCGAAGAGTTCAAGCGCGTGACGGAGGTCACTTATCTGGGTGCGGTCTACGGCACGATGGCCGCGCTGCGACGCATGTTACCACGCGATCGAGGCTGCATTGTCCAGGTGGGTTCCGCGCTCGCTTACCGTTCAATTCCCCTTCAGGCTCCATACTGCGGCGCCAAACATGCAATCAAGGGGTTTACGGATTCTTTGCGTTCGGAACTGCTGCACGATCACAGCAAAGTCCACCTTACCATGGTCCAGATGCCCGCGCTGAATACCCCACAGTTCGATTGGTGCAAAACTCGCCTACCGCGCCATCCTCAGCCTGTACCTCCTATCTTTCAGCCCGAAGTGGCCGCGGCGGCCATAGTATGGGCCGCATATCACAAACGGCGCGAAATCTATGTTGGCGAACCTACTGTCGAGGCCATTATAGGCAATAAGATCGTTCCCGGACTACTGGATCACTACCTTGCCCGCACCTGCTACAATGGCCAGCAAACCAACCAGCCGGTTAACTCCGACCGACCGGACAATCTCTTCACCCCTGTAGCCTGGGATCCTGGCGCTCACGGCAGCTTCGACACTCAGGCACATGGAAGTAGCCTGCAGTTTTGGGCGACTACTCATCGTGTCTGGCTCGGATTAGCCGCACTCGCGGTTGGAAGCGCAACTTGGATGGCTCTAAGAAAAGGGCGTACGTGATGTTTGCGCGAAGATGCGGCTAGTCGTGATTACTTGATGAACCGATCACTTATTGGCAGTCGAGTCTCGAATTGCCCGTCTTCTGTGACAACACCGACGAAATCGAACGTGTCTGCGGCTTTCGCATGATTTGAAGGACACCGGAGAATCGGGTTCCCGGCGTCCACGCCGGTTTCGCCGAGTTTCTCTCTGCGCCATAATCCGTCGGTGTCCCTCGCATACAAGGCGTCGCGATTTCGATATTCCGGTCGGAGAGCAACGCCGCTGCGGCCATCGAGCCCGTTATGACCGTCAAACACTGGATCGACCTCAGATGCCATCCGTCGACACGCCCTGAGACAGTGCGAGCCATTCAGGTGCTCGTACGCCGATCGGCAAGCGCTGAACTTCAGATGACCTTCCGCCTCGACGGAGATATTCGCCGGATCTTGGTCCCTTCGCCGAGTGCGCCGCGCATCGCTACACAGCTCTGGCGCCACACCTGTTTCGAAGCCTTCATCGCGGTGGAAGGGCAATCGGCGTACCACGAGTTCAACTTTGCCCCGTCGGGGGAGTGGGCCGTCTACGCCTTTTGCGGCTATCGTAACGGCGGTCCTCTCGCGAACGAAATGATGCGCCCGGACATTGACGTGCGCTCTACTGGCAGCCGACTTGAGCTCGACACCCTTGTCCGCCTAAATGGCCTGTCTGCTATCCACGCGCGTGCTTCTCTTCGTATCGGGCTCTCGGCGGTCATCGAGGCGAGCGACGGGCTCTCGTACTGGGCGCTTCACCATCCGGCCGACAAACCGGACTTTCATGACCCTGATGGATTCGTCCTGCCGCTTGAGCCGCCAGGCGCCGAGGGATAAATTTCGAAAGTGCGTGCTAAAATGAAATTTTGATGAAGCATCCCCGACCACGAGATCTCAGCCGGCGCCACGTGGAGCAGCTTCTATCGGAAACGAAGTATGAGCGTTCCGCCGGTAGCCGAATTGACGTTCTCTCCCGCCACTTCCTTGGACATCCCTACAAACCAAATCCGCTGATTGGATCGGCCGACACAGCCGAAGTGTTCACGGCTTCCCTCGATGGATTCGACTGTGTCACGTACATTGAAACAATTTTGGCTCTCGCGCGCGCTTCGAACGTTGATGACTTTATCGAGTGGCTGCGAAAGATTCGATATGAACGAGGCCGTATTCAATGGGAACGGCGGAATCACTACATGACGCTCTGGATTCGCAACAATGTACGCGAAGGGATAATCAGGCCGGTTTCAATGCCCGCGGTCCCGATACTCAGCAGGGAACGCGTCTTGAACGTCGTACCCGGACTCGCTGCACAGCTGACTCGCGTGAAATGTGTACCAAAGCCCGCAGTGCCGCGGCTCGCAGCGTATTTGCAGAGCGGTGATTTGATTTGTTTCGTGTCCACACGCAAGAATCTCGATGTGTTTCACGCCGGAATCATCGTGCACGATGGCAAAAGCATGCTTATGCGTCACGCGTCGCGCAGCCGGGGCTTTGTCGTGGAACAGGAATTGAGCGAGTTTCTCAAAGCAAATCGAATGGCCGGCGTCATCGTGGTGCGGCCGCAAGAGGCTACAGAACGGGTTGCGGTTAGTAACTAGGATGACACGTTTATCGATGAGGCGAATTCCCTTTTCGCGGAGGAGAGATGGCGCGAAGCGGCGGGGTGGAATGTGAACATAGTCTATCCAAAGGACTACTCATCCGCGAGTATTCAGAGACTCGTCGAGGCCGCCGATGCCGATGTCCTCTTTCTCGGGGATCCGCGTGTGAACATCGAGCCCGGACCGCGCATGTTCGATCGAATGGCGCGGGTCATACGTGAGGCCGGCGGCGGCTGGGTTTATGCCGACGCGGCCTGCCATCCTCGTATCGACTATCAAAGCGGGAGCGTCCGCGACGGTTTCGACTTCGGCCCGGTAGTTGGTGTGTCCGTTGAGGCCGCGCGTCAGTCGGGACTCGACAGCGCGTGGAAATGGGGAGGACTATACGACCTGCGGTTAAGGATATCGGAAAAGCACGCCATCGTGCGGATTCCCGAACCGTTGTACAGCGCGTCGATGATTGATGCGCGGCCGACGGGTCAAAAGCAATTCGATTATGTGGATCCGCGCAATCGCGATTATCAAATCGAAATGGAGCGCATCGCGACGGCGCATCTAAAGCGAATCGGCGCCTGGTTGCAGCCGCACTTCGAGAAAGTTCCAGCCGCAGCCGAAACATTTCCGGTAAAAGCCAGCGTCGTCATACCAGTTCGGAATCGCGAGCGGACAATTCTCGACGCTGTTCAATGCGCCCTCGCCCAGAGTGCTGATTTCGAATTCAATTTGATCGTCGTCGATAACCATTCGACGGATCGGACGACGAAAATCCTGCGCGGTATCAGTGATTCGCGTGTTAAGCACGTCGTTCCCGAGCGCCGGGACTTGGGAATCGGCGGATGCTGGAACGAGGCGATTTATTCCAGGGACTGCGGACAATACGCTATCCAGCTTGATTCTGACGACCTGTACATAAATGACGGCGTCCTTCGCCGGATCGTTGCAGAACTTGAAGCGGGACCTTATGCGATGGTCATAGGTTCCTATACAATGGTCGATTTTGGGTTGAAGGAGATTCCGCCCGGTCTTATCGACCATCGCGAGTGGACTCGCGAGAACGGAAGAAACAATGCGCTCCGTGTCAATGGACTTGGCGCGCCGCGCGCATTCAATACGTCGGTTCTGCGCCGTATCGGATTTCCGAATGTAAGTTATGGTGAGGATTACGCCGTAGCGCTGCGCATTAGCCGTGAGTATGAGATAGCCCGGATCTACGACTCCGTTTATCTTTGCCGCCGTTGGGAAGGCAATAGCGATAGCGCCCTGCCGCTCGAGGTTGCGAATCGATACGATCTGTACAAGGACTGGCTCCGAACTATCGAGATCCAGGCTCGAATACGGCGATGATCCGCGAACTAGAAGAACTGTTTAAACGGCAGGCGCGGGCATGGCCGCAACTCGCGAAAGGCATTGAAGGCCTGGCGCGGGCGAAGACACGGCCGGTACGGATCGATTGGTTCGACATCTTCATCCGTCACATCCCCCATCGTATGGGCAGTACAACGGCGTCTGTCGACCGGGAGTCGGTTGCGAAACGCCCCTGCTTCCTATGTGCGGGAAATTTACCTCCGGAGGAGGAGGGTGTGCAGTTTGATGAGGACTTCACGATCTACTGCAATCCGTTTCCAATCGTGGATCGTCACCTTACGATCGCTCACAGAGAACACGGCTTGCAGCGCATCGCGAACCACTTCGGAAATATGCTGGACCTTGCTGCAGCCCTGCCTGGATATTTCGTCATCTATAACGGTCCAGAATGCGGAGCGTCCGCACCAGACCACATGCACTTTCAGGCAGGCTCGCGCGAATTGCTTCCGATAGAAAAGGACACCGCTGGACTGACTGGCATTGCCGTGCCGAACTACGGAAGAAATGTGTTCTTATTTCGTGGACGGGATCGATCTGCTTTGATCGATCGAATGGATCGTGCCATCGATCTACTCGTGGAAACGACTGGCAAACGAGCGGAACCGTTGGTTAACCTTGCGGTCTTTCGAGAGAGAGGGGAGTGGGTCACGTATCTGTTCCCGCGAGGAAAACATCGGCCGGCGGTCTTTCACACGGGCGAATTGACGGTGAGTCCGGCATCGATTGATTTGTGCGGAATATTTGTCGTGCCGCTGGCGCACGATTTCGAAAGAATCACGGGTGACGCGATTGCCGCAATTTTTCGCGAGGTCACTTTGGCTGACGGTCAGTTTCGGGAAGTCGCCGAGAAGCTGGAGAGCGAGCGTTGGACCTATCTGTAGGGCTGATTGAAGAACAATCCGCCATTGAAGTCGAATTGATGGGCGGCATGTTTGTGGATACGTCCGGCAACCCATACAGGCCCGGGCGTTATAGATTCACCTCTGAAGTTACGCTTACTCCGTCGGACCTGGCGTCGTGCGCGTTTGCGCTGGACGACGTCACGATAGGAATCGGATTTCACTGGGAACGCAAGGAGCGCCAGGTATTCCGTGGGGCTTTTCGCCTCGTGAAACGAGAAGCCGGTCTGACGGTGATTAATGATGTTTCGCTCGAAGAGTACGTCACGAGCGTGATTTCATCCGAGATGAGCGCGTCCTGTCCTCTTGAACTGCTGAAAGCTCACGCGGTGATTTCGCGCAGCTGGCTGTGGTTTCCGAAAGCGCATCCCTCTCGCTCCGGGAGAGGGCAGAGTGAGGGTCTCGATTCTCACGAAATCCTTCGCTGGTACGGCCGCGAAGCTCATCCGGATTTCGATGTATGCGCCGACGACCACTGCCAGCGGTATCAGGGTATCACGAAAGCGTTCTCTCCGGCTGCAGCCGAAGCGGTTCGCGCGACAGCCGGCGAGTTTCTCCGTTACAACGGCGCTATCTGCGATGCACGGTTTTCCAAGTCCTGCGGCGGAATAACCGAGCGTTATGCGACCGCCTGGGAAGATGAAGATATTCCCTATCTAGAGTCTGTCTACGACGGTCCGGCGCAATCCTGCTCTTACAGTCCTGAGATATGGATGCGCTCAAACCCGCCCGCTTACTGCAATACCCACGATTCGGAGCTCCTTTCACGTGTTCTCCCAGGATTCGATCAGGAGACCCGTGATTTCTATCGCTGGCGGGTCGAGTACACGCCCGAAGAACTCGCCGATCTGATCAGATCCAGGCTTGCCGTGGGCCTTGGTCCGATTCGCGACGTGCAGGCCCTCGCTCGCGGACCTTCAGGCCGAATATATCGGCTGAAGATCACCGGGGAACGCGATCACGTGATCATCGGTAAAGAACTGGAAATTCGCCGCGCTTTATCGCGCACGCATCTTTACAGCTCTGCATTCGTCGTAGACAAAGAGTCTGGCCGCTTTGTCTTGAGAGGGGCCGGCTGGGGACATGGTGTCGGCCTATGCCAGATCGGCGCGGCAGTCATGGCAAATGAGGGCAATACTTACACAGAAATCTTGCAGCATTACTATCGTGGGACCACTGTCAGCGTCTGATTCCTCACTCCATCCTGTCCAACTTGTGCTGATGGGAAACATTTAGCAGATGCTCGATGTTACTGGCTATTTATGAGACAGAACACTAGCATCGGCGATTCGAGCTCTTTCGTCGTCTTCGAAACTATCTAAGACTGGAGCTGTCCACCTTCATCATGCCTGCGATTGTCGGTCGGGACCGAAGGTGCGGTATATCTGGTGGGTGCAGGACCGGGGGACCCTGATTTACTGACGTTGCGAGCGCTTCGCGTGATGCAATACGCCGACGTAATGAAGAACTGAGCTATCTGCGCGCCCGCGGTATCCGCGTCGAGGTGTTACCCGGCATCACTGCCGCAGTGGCCTGCTCGGCTTCCGCCGGAATCTCCCTCACTGACCGTGGCAACGCGAGCGCCGTAACCTTCATTACCGGGCATTCGAAGAACGGAGAGCCGGACCCCGACTGGGCTTCGCTGACACGCGCACGGCAAACCTTGGTTGTCTATATGGTATCGCAACGGCTGCACTGATCGCTCAGCGCCTCATCGAAAACGGCCTAAATCCTGCAACTCCGGTAGCCGTCATACAGAACGGTACGCGCTCCGACCAGCGAGTAATCAGGCGGAATCGCCAACCTGGGATCGATCGCCGCGCATCGGGCACTCCGCCGGCCAGCGTGACCGCGAACCTGCTGACCGGGCTTCGTATCGACGAGTACTTCACCCGTATGTCAACACCGGAGTGAAAGTACATCAGCGCGCCAGAGCAAAAGTCCATCATTTGGATAAGCCGATGGCAGGTAGGTTGACGTCTGGCAGGGGGAGCGCGAGGGGGATCACCCCCTCGCTACTGTGTCGAAAAGATCTAGCTTTGTGGGTTGGAGTTAGTGGTGTTAGCCGGATTCTCGCGGTTGATCGTCACTGATGCGGCGCTTGCTGTGTTTGAGCCTGAAGCTGTCACCGTTCATCTCGAGGATGTGAACGTGGTGGGTAAGACGATCAAGCAGTGCGCCGGTTAAGCGCTCGGAGCCGAACACGCTGGTCCACTCATCGAACGGCAGATTGCTGGTAACGATGATCGAGCCGCGCTCGTAGCGCTGGCTGAAGACTTCGAACAGTAACTCTGCACCAGTTGGGGAGAGCGGGACGTAGCCGAGTTCATCCACGATCAGAAGCTTGTAGCCGGCGAGTTGACGTTGGAGGCGCAGCAGACGCTTCTCATCATGCGCTTCATGCAGCTCGTTGACCAAAGCGGCAGCGGTGGTGAAGCCGACCGCGAGACCCTTCTGGCAGGCGGCCAGACCTAGCCCGAGAGCCACATGAGTCTTGCCGGTGCCACTGTTGCCGACCGCGATGATGTTCTCGCGGCGCGCGATATACTCCGAGCGGGCCAGTTCCAGCACTAGCGTCTTGTTGAGCGAGGGGAGCGCTGCGAATTCGAAGCTATCGAGACTTTTGACCGCCGGGAACCTGGCTTCCTTGATTCGCCGCTCGATGGTCCGGCGTTCCCGTTCGATCATCTCCAGCTCGGCCAGGCGCAACAGGTAGCGAGGATAGTCGACATCCTCGCCGGCGCATTGGCGCGCCAACTTGTCATACTCGCGCAAAAAGGTGGGCAATCTGAGTGTTTTCAAGTAATGGGTGAGCAGAACCTGGGGCGTATCGCTCATGAACCTGCTCCCGCCATCAGGCTCAGGTAGGATCGGGCCGAGGTGGTGCTCACAGTCGCCTGTGGCAGATAGGGATAGATCTTCAGGTCGAGTCGCGGTGGGCGCCGTTCGATGCGGCACAGCACGAGATGCTTGACCGCGTCGAAGCTAATCACTCCGCGATCGATCGCTTCTCGAACTCCTGCGACCACGTCTTCGAGACCGAACACCTCGAGCAAGCGCAGGACCTGAACGAACTCCCGCTTACCGGGCTTGCGCAGGCGCGCTTCGAGCAGCCGGCGCAGCGTTGCGAACTCTTCAGGTAGTTCCCAGCCGACCAGCGGCGCGGCCTGGTCCAGCGCGCCGATCTTCCGCTCCAGCAGGGCCAGGTAGTGCAGTGGGTTGAACACGAAGTCCTCGCGCTCGTAGGAACGAGCGTGCCGGGCGATCTCCTCGGTTGCACAGGCGATCACAACTTCGTGGACGTAACCTCGGACCAGCACCTCGCGGTGACCGTATGCGCTTGGCACTGAGTAGTTGTTGCCGCGGTAGCGCACCAGCGACAACGAGCTGACCCAGGCGGGCCTCTTTTCGCACGCATCATAGGGTGCGGGCGGCAGCGGCAGGAGAGCCTCACGGTCCTTCACCAGCCGCTCGCCGATGGTGTCATCATGACCACGTAGCCGATCCTTCAAACGACGGCGGCAGCACTCCAGCAACTGCTCATTTAGCTCAGCGAAGCTGAGTGCGCGCGGGATCGGCACCATGAAGTTGCGCCGCGCATAGCCGACCAACCCCTCGACCTTGCCCTTATCGTTACCCTTGCCCGGCCGCCCGAAGCGATCGGCGAACAGAGAGTGGGACTGCAGCTCACTGAAGACCTTGGTGCGCTTACGGGTGCCATCTCCGAGTATGCGCGCCACCGCCAGCTTGGTGTTGTCGTAGAGGATCGAACGCGGCACTCCGCCAAAGAACTCGAAGCTGACGTTGTGACCTTCGCAGAAGGCCTCGGTGCTCTCCGCCGGATAGGCCTGCACCAAACAAGCATCGCTGTGCGGCAAGTCCATCGCGAAGAAGTGGATCTTGCACTCCTCACCTGCGATTACCGCGAGCGCTTCACCGAAGTCGACTTGCGCGTGTCCAGGATCATGGTGCAGTGGCACGAACATCTCGCGCAGCCGCTGGCGATGCTCGTGTACGTAAGCCCTTACGATCGAGATCCCGCCGTCATACCCATGCTCATCGCGCAGCCGCTCGAAAATCCGTTTCGCCGTGTGCTGCTGCTTGGCTGGGCGTAACTTATCTTCTTCCAAGATCCGGTCGATAATCCCGACAAACGGATCCAGCTTGGGCCGCGCCGGCGGCCGGCTCCGTCGATAACCAGGCGGCACCGAGAACGCCAGCATCTTCGCCACCGTCCGCGGGTCGATCCCAAAGCGCCGTGCTGCTTCCCGCCGACTCAGCCCCTCCACGTAAACCGCTCGTCGAACCTGCGCGTATAGTTCCACCCGCTTCATCCCTCCGCCCACCTCTGCCGTTCCACGGCAAATGGGCTATTGCTGCCGGATTTTTACTCCGGTGCAACCGGTCTATCCGGCTGCTTCAGTGAGGGATTTTCTCTCTGGCGCTCTCACCCGTACCGCCTCGAGCATGACCTCAACACTGCCGGCGGATCGGGTTGGTAGGCTCGTCGGGCAGCATCGCGACCAATTTACACCTGCCAGCCTTTCGGCGGCCGGCGCGATCTTTAGTTCGATCGGTACAGCCGGCGATGTGGGTTAACGCAACGAACAAATGCTACGATGCGTCATGCCATTACCTCGGGAGATCGCAGAAAAAGGCGACGGTATTTACAAGGCCAAGTACAAGCGCATCTACGAAAAGCGCTTTTTCGGCCAGTACGTCGCCATTGATTTAGAAACCGGTGAAGCTTTTGTTGCGCCAAACGCGGCAGCAGCAATACAGAATGCTCAAAATATGAGCAAAGAAGGTGCGCTCTTCCATTTGGTCAGGATCGGCTCCGGCACAAGTTCAAGATGAGGCCCTGATATTCGGTATTGCAACTTGCCCTTTCGCTCACCTGCGCGGACCACGCTGGAATTCCAGCCTACGTCGGAATGGCCAAGCGTCGCGACGCGGGACCTTTTTTATTCCATGGAACCTTCGTGGGCTTCGGCCATAGCGGCAGCACCTGCGAGAGCATCGTCGCCAATAATTCCGCCAGGGAAATCTTCATAGAAGTGTCGGCGGAACACCGAATCAAGCCGGGAATCACTGAATCACCAAGAACGACCGGCGCCTGATCATTAGCTGGTTGAACAGCAGCCGCCGCGTGCTCGCATGCCGGGAGCGATCACGAACTCCACGAGCCTTCGCTTAGACCGTGGAAATCTTGGTGGCATTTGTAAAGGGTGCAAAACATGGTTGTAAGCTTTCTCCTAATATCATCTTATTAGATGATATTAGGAGCTATCAGGACCTTTATGACCTTTTGAAACTGGCCTGTTCGTTGCCTTGCGTCCCGTGGCTCAAAATCCGAATTGCCTCGCGCCTCTGACTGAATGGCGCGCCAGTTCGTCGAGCCTGAATGCAATTCCTCGAAGGGAGGATGCGTACAAACCTTCTCAATTTCGGCTTGGCTCGACGCAATATTCCGAGTCACTGGCTCCTCGCCCAGCCACCCCGACAGTATGGGTTTGTTTTGAGGAGTTTCGATCTGGAGATCTTTGTAACGTTGTCCAAACCCGCGCAAGACGCATCAGTTGGCATATCAGGAGATTCAGATGCTGGAAGAGACGGTTACGTCAAGGGTAGAGAGGGAAGAGCCTGCCGGTCGCAATGAGCTGACGGCAATCTTGAGTGCGCTGACCGATCTGCAACTGGTAATGCCTCGGTGCGCTTGCCGCCGGAATGGACAGGCATGTTCGGCAAAATAGCGGAGACGTTCAACGACGTAGTTGAGCAGAACGAAAGGATGACCGGAGAACTGGAGCGCCTTAGCCGGGTAGTAGGCCGGGAAGGCAAGCTCAACAAACGCGCATCAGTGGGCTACGTAAGCGGTTTCTGGCGGGATTCGATTGAGTGCGTCAACGGTCTTATTGACGATTTGGTGCATCCCACCACCGAGACGGCCCGGGTGATTGGCGCTGTGGCTCAAGGCGATCTCGGGCAAACGATGGCACTCGAGATCGATGACCGGCCACTACAAGGCGAGCTCCTGCGCACCGCAAGGACCGTCAACAAGATGGTCAATCAACTCGGCTCTTTCGCCTCAGAGGTCACGCGCGTCGCGCGCGAGGTCGGCACCAGGGCAAGCTCGGCGGCCAGGCCAAAGTCAAAGGCGTCGCCGGGACTTGGAAGGATCTAACTGACAGCGTCAATTCGATGGCGGGAAACTTGACCGCCCAGGTGCGCAACATCGCCGACGTAACGACGGCGGTGGCCAGCGGCGATCTGTCGAAGAAGATTACGGTCGACGTGAAGGGCGAGATCCTGGAGCTGAAGAACACCATCAATACGATGGTCGATCAGCTTGGGTCGTTCGCCTCCGAAGTTACCCGGGTGGCGCGCGAGGTCGGCACCGAAGGTATCCTCGGCGGCCAGGCGCGGGTTCAGGGGGTTGCCGGCACCTGGAAAGATTTGACCGACAGCGTCAACTTCATGGCGGGCATCCTTACCAGTCAGGTTCGGGGCATTGCAAAAGTGGTCACCGCTGTCGCTAACGGCGATCTCAAACGGAAGCTGAACGTGGAGGCGATGGGCGAGATAGCGGCGCTCTCCGACACGATCAATAGCATGATCGACACCCTGGCTACCTTCGCGGACCAAGTCACCACGGTCGCGCGCGAAGTTGGCGTTGAAGGCAAGCTAGGTGGGCAGGCCAAAGTGCCGGGTGCGGCGGGTACCTGGAAAGGGTTAACCGAAAACGTTAACCAACTCGCCGCCAATCTGACTACTCAGGTTCGCGCTATCGCGGAGGTCGCGACCGCAGTCACGCAGGGCGACTTGACGCGGTCGATTACGGTCGAAGCTCAGGGTGAGGTGGCGGCGCTGAAAGATACGATTAACGAGATGATCCGCAACCTCCGGGACACCACCCAAAAGAACACTGAGCAGGACTGGCTGAAAACCAATCTCGCCAAATTCAGCCGCATGCTCCAGGGACAAAAGGATCTCAACACGGTCGGGCGCCTCATTCTCTCTGAACTCGCTCCGGTTGTGAGAGCCCAGCACGCGGTCTTTTACGTGCTCGACTCGATGAAGGAGGTCTCAGCGGCTAACCCTGTTGGCCAGTTACGCGGCGCAGGGCCAGAATCGGACTCGAAAAAATATTGAATTGGGCGAAGGGCTCATCGGCCAGTGCGCCTTGGAAAAAGACAAGATTGTGCTATCCAACGTGCCGGATGATCACGTGCGGATTTCCTCTGGGCTCGGCGATTCGCTCCCACAAAGTATCTTGATTTTGCCGGTCACATTCGAAGGCCAGGTGAGGGGAATTCTGGAATTAGCCTCGTTGGAAGGCTTCAACTCGAGCCACCAGGCGTTCCTCGATCAGTTAACTGAGAGTATTGGAATCGTCATCAACACCATCGAAGCGAACATGCGGACCGAGGACTTGCTCAAGCAATCATAGTCGCTCGCTCAGGAGCTGCAGAGCCGCCAACAGGAATTACAGCAGACGAACCAGGAACTTCAGGAAAAGGCCCGGCTTCTGGTGCATCAGAACGAGGAAGTCGAGCGCAAGAACCAGGAGGTGGAGCAGGCACGTCAGGCGCTCGAGGAAAAGGCCGAACAGCTCGCGCTCACGTCCAAATACAAGTCCGAGTTTCTAGCCAATATGTCGCACGAGTTGCGCACGCCATTGAACAGTCTGTTGATACTTTCCGATCAGCTCTGCAAAAACACCGAAGGAAATCTTAACCCCAAGCAAACCGGGTTTGCCAAGACTATTCACTCTTCCGGCAACGAGCTGCTGATGCTCATCAACGATATCCTGGACCTCTCAAAGATCGAGTCGGGCACAGTTATGGTGGATCCGAGCGAGGTGGAATTCGATGAGCTGCAGCAATACGTGGAACGCACTTTCCGCCACGTGGCAGAGGCCAAGAATGTCGATTTCATGATCCGTCTGGACCCCCGACTGTCAGCCTCCATGCTGACCGACGCCAAACGGCTGCAGCAGATAATCAAGAACCTGCTTTCGAACGCGTTTAAGTTCACCCAGAGTGGCCAGGTAAAGCTGGCGATCGAGGCGGTCCAAAGCGGGTGGAATCCGGAAAATGAAGATCTCAACCGTGCCGTGAACGTGGTGGCTTTTTCGGTCGCCGATACGGGTAATCGGTATCTCCGCTGACAAGCAGCAGATTATATTCGAAGCCTTCCAACAGGCGGATGGGAGCACCAGTCGTAAATATGGCGGGACCGGTTTGGGGCTGGCAATCAGCCGTGAGCTATCCAGGTTGCTGGGCGGAGAGATCCGCCTGATCAGCACTCCGGCCAGAGGCAGTACGTTCACGCTGTACTTGCCACAGACCTATTCACCCCCGCGCGCCTTCCGCAAATCCATTCCAGCCACTTCCGGTTACCACAACGGTACAGATACTGCTCCGGCGGCTTCTCAACGCGAGGGAATAAACGGACGAGCGCAACGTGTATCATACCGGTGACCTTCAGCAAGTCGTGGGAAGTGTAAATGAGGTGTTGGAGGCGCATACAACTCCGGCAGTCGCTTCCGCTACGCCCGACACCGTCAAGCCTATTGACGAAGTCGGCGACGATCGCGCCAGCATCCGGCAGGATGACCGAGTCCTATTGATAGTGGAAAATGATCTTGCCTTCGCGCGCTTTTTACTGGAGCGGCCCGCGAGAAAGGGTTTAAAGGCATAGTTACTTCGCTCGGCGCCTCGGCATTGGCGTTGACCATGGAGTACAAACCTTCCGCCATAACCCTGGACATCTATCTGCCCGACCTCGACGGTTGGCGAGTTTTGGACCGCATCAAGAGCGATCTAACGAGCCGTCATATACCGGTATGCGTGATCTCAATCGACGATTCTCGTGAACGGGCGCTGAGCAGCGGGGCGTTGGCGTTCCTATCCAAGCCGGTGCATAGCAAGGATATCCTGGATGCGTTCCTGGCCCGCCTGAACGACTACATAACGCGGCAATTCAAAAGCGTGCTCGTAGTTGAGCCAAAAGAGGAGAGCCGGGAACGCACTGTGCAGTATCTCAGGGCTGAGGATATACAGATAACCAGCGTCCCGGACGCAGCGAGCGCGCTCGAGATGCTACGCGAAAGATTGATCGACTGCATAATCGTCAATCCAGAGACGTCTGGTTTGGCGGCATTGATGCAATCGTCCGAATCCGAGTCGCTCGTTTCCAATCTTCCGATTATTGCCTATAGTAAAATAACTGACAGCGATTGTAACGGAGCTAGTAGCAGCGCGTTGCACGTCTCGACTGGTGGCCCCGTCATTCGTCCGATCCATTCTAAGGAACGCTTGCTGGATCAGGTCAGTCTCTTTCTTCATCGCAAACTCGAAAAGCTTCCCGAGGCCCAGTACCAGGTGTTGGACGCGCTCTATCATTCAACCGACATCCTGGCTGGCAAAAACGTTCTGATTGTCGACGATGATATGCGCAATATTTTCGCGCTTTCCTCAGTGCTCGAAGAACAGGGTATGAACGTCGTTTCCGCAGATAATGGTCGCGATGCAATTCGACTGTTGGCGGAAAAATCGCCCGTTGACATCGTTCTAATGGACATTATGATGCCGGAGATGGACGGAATTGACACGATGCTGGAAATTCGCAAATTCCAGCATTGCAAGGATCTGCCGATCGTTGCGGTTACTGCCAAGGCTATGAAGGGCGATCGCGAAAAGTGCATGGAAGCTGGCGCCTGGGACTATCTGTCAAAACCGGTGGACACGGATATCCTGCTGGCCGTCCTGCGCTCCTGGCTGCATCGTTGAACCCGAAGAATCGGAGCTGAACTGGGTGAGAGGTCGATGATATGGGAGCCATGACTGGTGGGTCTCGGCTATACGACCCTGAAGACCATGACGCCAAAATCCTGGTGGTAGACGACCGCCCGGATAAGCTCTTGGCATTCGAATCGATTCTGCAGGAGCTGGAACAAGAGATAATCACTGCGGGCTCCGGCGAGGAAGCTCTGAAATTAGTGCTCGAACATGAATTCGCGGTCGTCCTGCTGGACGTGAATATGCCTGGCCTCGATGGCCTAGAGACCGCTGCGTTGATACGCAAACGCAAAAGATCGGCGCATACCCCAATTATTTTCATCACTGCCTATCCCGACGAAATGCTTACCATGCAGGGATACTCGCTAGGAGCCGTTGATTACATCCTTTCTCCGGTGATCCCGGAAATATTACGGACAAAGGTAAAAGTGTTCGTCGATCTGTATTGTATGACGCAAGCCGCCAAGCGGCAGGTTGACGAACGCATCGCGTTGGTTAGAGAACAGGCGGCGCGCGCGGCCGCGGAGGAGGCGAGCCGGCGTTCCATTCTGCTGGCCGACGCCACGAGGGCGCTCTTCAGTTCACTTGATTTCTGGACCACGGTGCATGAACTGTTCTCCTTGGTAGTTCCTTCTCTGGCTGACTTTTGCAGCTTCACGTCTGTCACGGAACGTGGCGGACTCGAGAGGACTGAACTCGCGTGGATAACCGCGGGCGGGCTGCAGGGCAACATCTCGACCGAAATACTTCCTGCGCCACTCGGGCCGGGAGTCGAACAGGCGCTCGCCACGCGCAAGCCGCAGTTTTTCGAGAATAACGATTCGACCCCACCGTTTGGAGAGCAGATGCTCGGAACAGAGGCCGATCAAGGTCGATTGGCCGATGTCCCAACGCTTCGTTCAGGAGCGATCTTTCCGCTGAGCGCCCGAAGCCGCATTGTGGGAGTGGTGTGCTTTGCCGTGGGTTCTGTCGCTCGCTTGTTCAGCGGTCCGGACTTGTTATTGTTGGAGGATTTGACTGGCCGCGCAGCCATCGCTTTGGACAATGCGCAGCTATATCGGCAGCTTCAGGATGCAGACCGCCACAAGAGCGAATTTCTTGCCATGCTGGGCCATGAATTACGTAATCCGTTGACGCCGATCCGAAATGCTGCCGAGTTGCTGCGTGTCGTGGGTTCGGATCCTGAGCGGTTGAGCTGGACCCAAGGGGTCCTCGAGCGCCAAGTGAAGCATCTTGGACGCTTAGTCGACGATCTCCTGGACGTCTCGCGGATTACGCGCGGCAAGATTGAACTCCAGCTCGAGCCTCTCGAAGTCTCCGAAGCGATTCGTACTGCGGTCGAGATCAGCAAACCGCTGCTTGACTCCCGCAGGCATCATTTCACCATCTCAGCTCCGCCGCGGCCATTGTGGATAAAAGCCGATCCGGGCCGCATCGCTCAAGTTTTGGGCAACTTGTTGAACAACGCCGCGAGGTACACTCCCGAAGGCGGATCGATCTCTCTTGCCGCCTATCAGGAGGACAATGAAGTAGTTTTCCGAGTGGCTGATAGTGGCGCCGGGATTTCGAGGAAGATGCTTTCAAACATTTTCGATCTTTTCGCTCAGGGCGAGCGTCCACCCAATTCTCTTCATGACGGCCTTGGCGTCGGCCTTACCTTGGTACGACATCTGATCGATTTACATGGCGGCAGCGTGGATGCCTACAGTGCTGGACCTAATAAAGGAAGTGAATTCGTCATCAGAGTGCCACTGTTGCATGACAAGGGGCTTTCATCAGCTGAATCCGCGCGGCCGCAGGTGTCGCAGGCGCCATGCAATGGACTTCGAGTTTTAGTGGTGGATGACAATCAAGACGCGGCGCAGACTGTAGCTCAATTGCTGCAGTGGTCGGGTTTCGAAGTGCAGTTGGCGTACGATGGCGATGCTGCAATCAAGCTAACATCAGATTTTCGTCCCGACGCAGTGTTGCTCGACATCGGGCTGCCGGTTATTGATGGCTACGAAGTCGCTCGAAGGTTGCGCGCACAGCCGACGGGCGGTCGGCTGATAATAATTGCCGCTTCCGGTTATGGACAGAAAGAGGATCAGCAGCGCTCACTGGAAGCGGGCTGTGATCGTCACATGAACAAGCCCCTCGACCCAACGACAGACCTGCTGGTTTCTCTGTGTTCCGCCAGGAGCAGCCACACTCTTTGTCAAGTAGGCCCCGGTCGTCCTAGTTTCATCTCGGACCATCCTCGCTCGGTCGGATTCTGGCTCAGCCGATTCTGGACTCCTGCGCTTGACGACCTCGGATCGCTCCACCGTCGATTGCCCTGCAATTTGTCGTGAGCGATATCGGTAAGTATACACTTTCGTAAACTCTGCTCCGAAGTAAAAAATCAGCCCGAATAGTAAACGCAGAGCAAAAGCACAAGCATTGATCCGGCAGCACCGCAGGAGGAACCGGCAGCGCTTTTGCCTATACCCAGCTTCCCTACTTTGAAAAGGAATGAAGTCACAATCGCGCTGACCCACACATTACGCCGTTTTATTGTGGCCTTCGGCAGGAATCTGTACATAGCTCAGAACAAACAAGCGATAATGCCGATCGATAAAACAAAGTCTGCAGCCTGAAGAAGCAATTCCGGCTGGCAACAAACCACCGAGATACTTTCCTAGAGGGCTTTTCAGTTATCAGGCACTGCTAAAACGCATAAAGAATTGAAAAGTTGCAAAAGCAGTAGCCCGTTAGCAGTACACCTCTACGGCGCCATTGACCAGGCGCTCATCTGGCCTCACTTTCTTAGAAGCGATTTTTGCTGACGTCAGATATATTTTCATCGGTAACGCGGCCACCATCTCGTCTCCCGCGTGCAAATGTGTCTAATCGCGTCCGGTAACCACCAAGATGAGCGGCAGAATAGATGGCAGGAAAATTGCTGCATATACCGAAGATGCCAATGACGCAAAAATTCCTATCGGTCGCGATGCTTGAGCGAAGTCTGCCTTCCTAGGGCAGATTGTAATTGTAAATGCCCGAAGAACAGCCTTCTGTTGTGATCGCGATACCCGTTAAGGACGAAGCTGATCATATCGCGCGTTGCTTGCGGGCTTTGTCGCTGCAGTCGGGCGTATCAGACCATCGAGTCGTGCTGTTGCTCAATAACTGCTCGGACGATACTGCTTTGGTCGTAAGAAACCTGGCGCACGATTTGCCCATTCGGATTCACCAATTCGAGGTCTGTCTTCCTACTGAAAAAGCGACCGCCGGCTACGCTCGCCGTCTGGCAATGCAGGCTGCCGAAAAACTTGTAACGCCCAAGGGAGTGTTGCTTACAACAGACGCGGACGCGTGCGTCTGTACCAATTGGATTGCCGGCAATCTTCTCGCACTACGGCAAGGCGCCGACGCCGTCTTCGGTCGCATTGAGATCGATCCTGTAGACGCGGCACTTATACCGCCGAAGCTCCACGAGGATGACGCACGGGAGTGCGCTACGCCGCCCTATTGGACGAGATTCACGCCCGTCTCGACTCCGATCCCATTGACCCGTGGCCTCGCCATAGCGAGCATTCTGGCGCGAGCATCGCCGTGACCGTCAATGAATACCGCCGGGCCGGCGGCATCCCGCAGGTTGCTTTGGGCGAAGACCGCGCCTTTTTCGAAGCGCTGCGGCACGTCGATGCTCGCATCCGTCACGCCCCCGAGGTTCGTGTCGTAGTATCTGGGCGAATTGTGGGGCGTGCAGCAGGTGGTATGGCGGATACGATTCGCCGCCGAATTATCCAACCGGATAAGATGCTCGACGATCGCCTGGAACCAGCCTTCAACGCCACTTGGCGAGCCTGTCTGCGAAAATTCGCCCGCGCGGCGTGGGGAATACGAGAGGAATTAGCACCCCGCCTGCCGGTACTGTCGCGAGCTCTGCTGATGCCTTCCGAAGAGATTCGAAAAGCAATGTCATTGCCCCATTTCGGCGCAGCTTGGGCGCGCATTGAATCACGGAGTCCTAAGCTCGTGAAGCGAAGAGTTGCGGTAGTCGATCTTGAATACGAGATCGAACGAGCCCGCCAGATTTTGCATGCGTGCGCCGAGGGCGGCGGCCTCGATTCGGCTCTTTTCGCATCAGCAAGTCCAGGCGGTACCTCGGCTCTTGACGATGGAGCAGAGGCCGGACCTCGTCACCGCAAGCTTCGAGATAGTGCGCAACCGCTTCGTGTCCCTGGCATGGATAGTCGGTCTGACCAGTCCAATGCACCAGCAGGATAAGTCCGCCCGGCGCCAAACTGACTACGGAGCGTGCAGCGGCACGGTTGATATCCTCCTTGCTGAGGTAATAAAGGACCTCTGAGAACACAATCAGGTCCAATTCAACGTCCGGCCACTCCGCGGGTATTTGCATCCGTTCGATGCGCACCTGTTGCAACCCCTTGCAATTGTGACGCGCTTGTTCCAACGCTCGCTCTGCCACGTCGACAGCGAGGAGTGAGCGGCAGTGGCGCGCGAGTTGCCGGGTAAAAACACCGATCGAGCAGCCGACCTCGAACGCGGCATGAAATTCACGATCATCCAGTGCCTCCAGCGTCGCGGCATATTTGCGGCGCTCATAGCGGCTGGTCGCAAATCGCCAAGGATCGGGCTCCACGGCGTAAAGAGCTTCAAAGTAATCCGCAGTCAACGATTTGCGTCGTCTGCTCAATAGTTTCGAAGAATCACTTCGTAGGGCTGCTCAAATACAGAAAGCAAATCGGGCGGCAATCGAAAACCATTTGGATCATCCATTATCAGATCGGAATACTGCGAGGCGTGAGCGGCTATCGCTCGGCGCTTTAACGGTAAGTGTTCATGGATGTCCAGCCGCCAGCCCTCCAAGGTCGTGTCGGGCAGCGGCGTCTCCTCCGCCAATAGCCATCCCCAGACAGGATAAGAGAGCAGTGCGGCGCCCGTGTTCTTTGCGGCGGCGCGAGCAATCAATTGCGCACCCTCGTGGTCGCAATGCGGATCATGGATCCACGGCGCGCAAAGCACACGGCATCCGTTATCTCTCATCAAGCCTGCGATGACATTGACGGTTGAATCAAATTCCGGTCCGTATTGCGGTGTCGCAGTGTCACGCAAGCGCAGAAAATGTAGCCGTTCGGCGGGAAGTCCGAGAATGGTGACAGCCTCGAGCGCTTCGCGTTCGCGCAAAACGCGCAGACGCGTAGGTGGGTAGCTGCGCGAGGAAGGATGAGAGCCAGTCCCATCAGTGACAATTACGACCACCGGCGGCTGACCTTTAGCTGCTAGTTGAGTGATGAGTCCGCCGCAGCCGAGACTCTCGTCGTCAGGATGCGGTGCCAACACCATCACATTGCCATCATTCGCAATCGTATCGAGTCCGGCCAGCGGAAGCGCTCGAAGGTGGGAAAAGATATCCGCGGCGCGAATCATGATTCCAGGCGCGGCAGACCGCCATTCTCGAAGAACCAGCCTGCTGCCTCCGCCAAAGCCTCATCCGGAGCCGGCTGACGCAGATAGGTTCCCAAGTCGCGCATAAGCCTTTCGATCGGGTTCGGCTCGAGGAAACCAGCCAACCCGATTGAGCGCTGGACAAGTCTCATCGCATCCATCGTGGCGGTTTCAATCGCTGTCCGGGCCAAGTTCACATAAGCGGTCTTCTCTTCCGGGTTGGCGAGAGACCCTTCCGCAATCAGCGCGGCCTGCTGACACCACAAGCGCGCAGTCTCCTGTGCGATAATCGCATGGCCCATCCGCGTCTGTTGATGAGAACTGCGATGTCTCCCGCGTCTTACGAGTTGCACTCGCGTCTCTTCGATCAAAGCTTCCAATCCGCCCAGGGTAACTGCCGACGCACGCCAGGCTCCCCCGGAAAAAGCCGGCTCTCTGACGTAGTCATTCGCATGGCCAATGAATGCGTTCGCAGGTATGGAAAGTCCGTCGAACACCATCCGCTTTGTAGTTGCAGCCCGCATCCCCTGGGGACGGAACTCCATTGGTTCCGTCCGCTTCCCGCGCTCTAACGGAAGGAGCAGCATTCGGGATTCACCGTTCTCAGTCTTTGCCGTGACCAAGGCCCTGGTCGCGTAGCCCGCGGCTGAGCAAAAAACCTTAGTCCCTTTCAGGCTTGTGCCTACCACTCGCAACCCTTCCGGCGGTTCCGTATTCCAAATCGCGAACAGATTTCCCTCGCGTGCGTCGCGTGACGCTTCGGCGAGTTGCGCTTCATTGCCATACACCGCCACCAACCCGAACGCGTTTACGTGGCCTTCGAAAACTCGCCCCAACGCGAGATTTCCGCGTCCTATCAGGCGGAGGAGATTGAATAGGTCAAATGTTCTCTTCGATTCGATCCCAAAGCCCAGTCCACCAAAACGCTCCGGCGCCACCGCCGCCAATGCCCCTATATCGCGCAGCTCGTCCAACTCAGCGGTCGGGAATTCACTTTTACGGTCGAGTTCGCTGGCATTCCGCTCCATCCGCGGTATCATTTCGACTAGCTGTGCCAGCAACCGCTGAGCTCGCTGATTCGAGTCAATCTGTGAGGTCTTCAGCTGATCGGGCAGACAGCCGAGGCCACGCTCGCATTGATCTTTTGTCACTGATCCTTTCCACATCTGGTAATTAAGGCATGGTTGGATTTTTTTTCACAAAATCCATGATGGTTTTGTGGGTTGCATGATGGTTTTGTCGGTTGTTAATCGATATATCGATCATACGCAACAGACGGGCCAATCCCCTGTAGAATGGCTATTACGGCCCCTGCGACTCATGGCCGTTCCAGGAGAAACAATTCTCTGCGGTAATGTCTAACTGAGGATTGGCGACTTACTGCTGTATCGCCGCTACCCGGCACTGCGGTGTTCCAAGTGTCTGTTGTTTGTTGAACGTCGCTTCAGCTCAGATGTGGGCCCGGTCCGCCTGCTGCCTCAAGCACTGCCGCACGCCATTCGCGTTTGACGGGCAGGATCGGGGGCATCGGAGCAACCTCGGGCTCCGCCGTCGGTGCCGCGATTGAATCAATGTTCAGGGTCCGCGACGCTTTGCGCATGAAAAGATTGTAGATCAGCCATTGCGTGCGATGCCGTTTACCCAGCAGCGGGAATCGGCTGGCGATTGACGATGTCGAATAGAAACCCTCGTATGCGCCCCTTAGGCCGATGCGGAGCTCGTCCGCCAACATCTGCGCGGGGCAATAGACGACATGGCCCTGATCGTACATCGTCCAGTCGAAGGAAACGATACGATTCGCCTTCTTCATGTCGTACCAGGTGAGGGTGCCCGGATAGGGAGTAAGCGCCGAATAGGCACAAGCGTCGTATTTGGCGTCGATGTTGAAGTTGACGGTTTCGTCGAAAATCGAACGATCGTCGTCGTCGAAGCCAAAGATGAATAAGCCGAACACCATGATCCCGTAAGAGTGGACTTTCTCTACCAGGGCGGCGAATGTCTCCGGCCGATTGACATGCTTGTGCACGCTTTTGAGTGTCGCGCGCGAGATCGACTCAAAGCCGATGCTCAGCATTGTGCAGCCGCTTTCGGCCGCGAGCTCGAGCATGCGGTCGTCCTGGGCGAGTTTGGAGGTCACTCCGGCCTGCCACCGGATGCCGCGTCCCTTCAACGCGCGCATCACTTCCTTCGGACGCTCTGGCGTGCCGAAAAAGTCGGCGTTGTTGATCGAGATGGTGCGCGCACCGCAGTTCTCCATCTCGTAAATGACCTCATCGACCGGCCGATAGCGGAACTTGAGGCCGTTCATCAGGGGTTCGGCGCAGAACGTACAACCTTGGTGGCAACCGCGTGAAGTCTGCACGAAAGTGCGGTTCACGTACCGGTTCTTCTTCAGAAGATCATACCGCGGCATCGGCATTCCGACCATCGGATGCAGCGTGTTCGATTTATAGGGTCCGCGCATCGACCCTTGTTTGAGATCATCGAGCAGCTTGTCGATCACGAGCTCGACTTCGCCGATAACGACAGCGTCGCAATGTTTCAGAGCTTCCTGCGGCATGAAGCTTGGATGCACCCCGCCCATGACGACGGGCACACCCTTGGCGCGGAATTGGTCGGCGATTTCGTAGCCGCGGTTGGCGTAACTCGTCATCGCGGAAATCCCGACGAGGTCGGCCTTCAAATCGAAGTCTATCGTCTCGATGTTCTCGTCTGTGAGGACGACTTCGTACTGGTCGCGAGGAATGGATGCGGCAACTGCGAGTAGACCTGCAAGCGGCGAGTACAACGCTCGATTCATGTACAGGGGGCGGGTCGTAAGCGAATCCGTTTTCGGATTGATGAGATGAATGAGGCGAGTACGCACGACGTCCTCCTGTGACAGGGCCGGTAAATACGATTCAACGATATCACCACTAAGAGCTTAACGGCACCGAAAAATAGCTGGCTTCATCACGCCATTGTATGTTGTCTTGCCTATGCTCTAATGATGACTTGAATATCAAACAATCGCATCGACTGTCCGATTTCGGCTGTCGGAAAGCTCCCGCTGCGTTCAGATTAGCGAAAATCTTCGATCGTTAGAGCGTAATCCATTCAGGCATGGTACGACCTCGAGGAGATGTGAATAAGGAGGCGTGCAAAACGCGAGCCGAAAAGATCACTTTGCGCCTGCCTTTTGGGCGATAGCCTACTATTGCTCGCCCTTGAGTGTCTGAGCGGAATTTCTACAAGGGAATCCGCTATAAACGAGAACCTGCCGCCAGGCTCTATTTTACAAAACCTGACGACACGTTTTCGTCCGACATTTACAAAACGGGATCTTTCATTGATGGCCGCCCGTTAACAAAGGGGGCCAGAATCAAAACTCGCTGGCGGATAGGTCCCTTGTCTCGCGCTCGTGGCCAGCGAGGGTGGACGCTGTTTTGCTGTTTATCATCAGATCGAGAGCAAGCAAGTTTCAGAACACTGCAGAATTGGGCAATGCTAAAGAAGCTTTAAAAGTGGCCCAGCTGATAACCCCTCTGGCGGGTTGACAGAGAATTAATGATGAATGGGCAGCGCCAGACGTTGCGACGCATAAATACCATCGCGCGATATGACCGTAATGAGTACCGACGCATTGCGGAATGCTCGAGCTGCAGCAGACCAAAATGCTTGAGGCGGCTAAGTGCCGACGTTGATCGGCGCGGATAGTTACATGAAATGGCACAATCTCTGGCTGGCGGTCGTAGTTTTTGCGGGATCCGGTTGCTCGGTGTTTATGGAAGCGAACCGCCCAACCAACACCTACAGATTTACATAAGTTCGAAGTCGGACAATCTCGGAGTTCCGTACGCCAACGATTGGGCGCTCCTGAGGTCAGCGCTTTTGAGGCGGATGGTACGAAGTGCGAGATGTACCGTCTCTATACGAGAGGTTACGGAGCTGGCGGTAAGGCTGGAGTTGCTCTTTTGGAGGGCACGGCGGATGTCCTTACATTGGGCCTGAGCGAAATCGTCCTCACTCCGACAGAGGCTTTAACTAAGAACGAAAAGCATCCGGTGACTTTCTGCTATTCGTCTGACAGGCTCGTGGGCGTGAAACCCGGAGTTCTTGTGAGTTCTAACATCCACTTTCATGAAAAAGCCGTCGTTCAGCAGCCCAGTCACTCGACGGAACTCATTCCAGCACCGCTGCATCCCTTGAAACAGCCTGCGTCAGAACCGCCTGCCGTGACGCCACCATTTCCGCCAACCATAATAGTACCGGCTTCCTAGCAACAGGTTTTGGCTGACCGGGTTTGCCACCTCGCAGACACGCCTTTTTGCGTGAGAGCGGCGCGTGCTGAAAAACTCTTGATCTCCGAGCGCGCGGTCCGGAAAGTCTCAAGTCAGGACTTAAAGGGGTTTCCGCCGTCCTCATCACGCTTTTTCCTCGGGTCAGTGTACTCGGCACCAGCAAGCGATTTGTCGCTGGGCTATATCCATCGGGCTATTGGCAGACCTGAAAATCTTGCCTGAAAAATTTGCTAAGCACGCCTCGAGCCGACGGTTTAGGGCCATAAATGCAAGCGGGTCGGCGGCACGCCTATTGCTGCGCTCGAAACGAAGGAGTTACCGCTAATCCAAAGAAAGGAGCGCGTGATGAATCGTATGGCAGTCGATCCCGAAATCCTGACGGTAAAGGAAGTTTCCGATCTACTACGAGTCCACCCGTCTACACTTTATAAGATGATCAAGCAGGGCAGGATTCCAAGCTTCCGCATCGGCGCGGATTGGCGATTCCTGAAGGACAGGATTGAGCGCTGGATGGTTGAACAGACTATGGAGGCGCCTCAGTGAGAAATAGTCATTGCGCCTAGCGTCAAGGGAAATCTGAAATCGGTCAATGGCGGGCTGCGGTATCATTTTCAAAATAATGTAAGGCGGAGCAACCTCCGAGGCGTATGAAGGTAAAAACGTTCCTTTTATCGCCGAGAAACATTCGGAATGGCCGGACTCGAGCCTGCTTTACCCGTTGACAGGAGCTAAGCCATGCCTAAATGCGACGTATGTGGCAATGACTACGATAAGGCGTTCAACGTCACTCAGGCGGGCAGGACGTTGACCTTCGACAGCTTCGAATGTGCCATCCACGCGATGGCGCCCTCCTGCGCCCATTGCGGCTGCCGGATTATCGGTCACGGCGCCGAGCAGGACGGTAAAATCTATTGCTGTGCAGACTGCGCCAAGAATGAAGGCGCGCACGTGATGCGAGACCGCGCGTGACCGGCAAAATCTTCCAACGGAGCCAGCGGAGAGCATTTCCAATCATTCGAGAGCGCCTTCATGAATAGTGTGGTACTGGGTCCCGGGGTCCGCGTCAGGAACCCGGCCCCTGACCGTGAAATCCTGACATTGGAAGAGGCTTCCGAGCTGCTGCGAATCGACTCGTCTACGCTTTGTAAGATGATCAAGCGCGGCAGGATATCGAGTTTCCGCGTCGGCAACGATTGGCGATACCGAAGAGATGTGATTCTGCGTTGGATGGGCGGTCTATGAATTTCCGACGGTAAAGGACGATGTAGACCTGGATCCCGCAGTGCCTACCCTCAAATATCGAACCATAACCGTCGTTTGACGGTGTGCCCTAAGTCGTCGACCCAATCGTTCATCGGATCACTTCAGGACACGGCCGAGGCGACCAGCGCTTCGACCTTGGCCTCGAGTGCCTGCGCAGCGGCAAGAAGTTCATGATCGCCGCCGATGCGACGCACTGGGGCGAAGTCTGACCTGAACCTATCCCGATCCGTCCGGCGTCGCATATAGTTACGAAGCAAACGTTCTAACATGGGCGGGCCGATTAGGCCGCAATGGCCCGGTCGTGGCCGATAACAGGCGCTAAGCGGTGGGCGCAGGGAATTCAATACATGCCTGAGATTCTCTTTACAAATGCCAACGTCGTTCGCGAAGGATTCGCAGATCTGCAGACATCCCTTAACGTTCTGGTCACCGGCAACTTGATAAGCGCCGTGTCCCCGAGGTCCCTCGATCATGCCGATGCATTGGTCATCGACGTTGCCGGCAGAACGCTCATGCCGGGCTTGATCGACGCCCATGCACACATCACCGGGCTTTCCCTCAGCCCTAAGAACATTTCCTATTCTGCGTCGGAGATCACCTTTGCTGCTTCGAGCTACTTGCGTAACAGTCTCATGAACGGCTTCACGACGATTCGCGAGGCGGGGGGTGCGGACTATCAGATCGCCCGACTGATAGCCGAGGGCATCATAATCGGGCCCAGGCTTTTCTACTCTGGCAAAGCGCTGACGCAGACCGGCGGCGGGGCGGATTTTCGCACCCCAAGTGAGCACATCGATCCATGCGGTCATGTCAGCCCATTCTCCGTCATGTCGGTGATTGCCGATGGCGTCGACGAGGTGCGCAAGGCCGCCCGCGAGGAGCTGCGTCAGGGTGCAACCCAGATCAAGCTATTTGCATCAGGCGGCGTCGTGTTTCCGTCGGAATCCCACTCGACTCTCTACGAATTTTCAGAAGCGGAACTGCGAGCTGCCGTGGAGGAGGCCGCCGCTCGTGGCACCTACGTCATGGCCCATGTGTATACCGACGAAGGGGTGCGGCGATGTCTCAAGGCCGGCGTGCGCTCGATCGAACATGCCAATTTCGTGAGCGAGAAAACCGTCGCGATGATGGCGGAAAACAATGCCTATTTCGATCCAACCTTCATATCCCTCGTTCAACGTATTGAAAGCGCGAGCGAAACCCATTTGTCGGCGTCGATTGTCGACAATATCCAGCGGACGGTAGCCAAGGGAAAACAGGTTTACTCGTGGGCCAGAAATTGCCACGTCCCGATCGCCTTCGGAACGGATTTGTGGGGACCGGAAGCGCAAAAGTCCCAACTTCGGGAATTCGAGATGCGAATCGAATTGGACTCCGCGGTCAATATCATCCAGTCCGCAACGACTATAAACGCCGATTTGCTGATGCAAAAGGGAAAACTAGGCACGATTTCTCCTGGAGCCTACGCTGATCTGCTGATCATAGAAGGGGATCCCCTCAATGACGTGCACGTTATGACTCAGCCGGAGAAGAATCTGAAACTCATCATGAAAGATGGGGTCATCTATAAAAACGAACTAAGCTAGTCGGCCGGGAGTTCGGCCATCGATTCGGCGATCATCGGCGCTCACTTACCGGCGGCGCGCTTTCGAAGTGGCGCCAGCGCCTGCGCGGCGCGCTCTGCTTCGCGCCGCATCAGAATAAGGTCGGTGCCATAGAGGATTAACTGCGCGCCGCCCTCGACCGCGGCCTTGAGGTCTTCCGGCTTTGCGGCAAACCCGGTAAACGCGATTCCGCGCGCAGCGCACAGCGCCCGCACCTTCTCGATCGCTTCGCGGAAAGTGCGGCTGTCGTACTGGCCCGGGATGCCGAGGCTTTGCGTGAGGTCCTGATGGCCGACGATCGCGAGGTCCACGCCGTCGACCAAGATCTCGTCGGCGTTCTCCAGGGCCTCGCGCGTCTCGATCATTACCGCGAGCAGCGTGTTGGCGTTCGCATGGGCCATCGCCGCCGGCAAATCGACCTCTTCGTAGTCGGTGCTGGCGCCCGCGTAGATGGCCATCCCACGGCGGCCCTGCGGATAATACTTCGCCAGTTCGATGAAGCGGCGGACTTCGGCGCCGCTCCTGATGTGCGGCAAGATCAGGCTCTGGCATCCCGAGTCCAGCAACCGGGTGACGTGCTCGTACTGCAGGTCCGCAATGCGCACGATCGGCGTGATCCCGGCGGCGTGCGCCTGCGCGACCAGGTCGACCACGGTCTCCAGGTTGAAGGCTGAGTGCTCGGTGCAGATCCAGGCGTAATCCATCCCGGCCGCGGCCAGCGTATGCATCACGCCGCGTCCGCGGGAATCCCAAACGATCGTGCCGAGCGCGATGCCGCCTGCTTTGAGAGCCGCCTTGAGCTTGTTGATGCTCATAACCTGCCTCGATAATCCGCGCGCCTGCCGTGGGCTCGGACCCAGTTACGACCCTTCGCCCCTGGTCGTCAAGGGTCCCAGCGTCACGTTTTACGAAACAACTGCATCTCATGGCAGGCCAGGGCGAAAGGAAAGGCGGCTCCAACTTTTCATTGGAGCCGCCGTAGCGGGCCGGGCTCGTAATGTCAGCTATGCGCCGTGACGCGCAGTCCTGGATATCTCAGGGAACGGGAACGGACGCTGTCAGATTCAGGGTCAAGTTACTCCCGGTAGGCGCCGCGGAATATGTTCCGGTAGCAGTTCCGAAGCCGGTAATTCCGGTTATCGGGATTCCGTCGACTTTCAGCGTAGCGTTCGTCAAGGCGCCACCGCCAGAGAAGCTCTGGGGCAGGGTAGCCGCAAGTGGCTGGCATAGTGAGGCAAAGAATTCGATCGTCGCCGTGTCGGACCCGCCAGTCTGGTTATACTGAATCTCACCCCAGGCGGGCCTGCAGCCAGGAGAGCTGGCCTTGTCCGATTGGTCTACTGATACGGCCACCTCGGTAGTTCCCGGCGGAATGGTCAGAGGCCCTCCTGTTGCGGTGTGAAGCGAAGTCTTTGTGGCCGTGTAACAGACGCACTTGTCAGAGGACGGACACATGGAAGGGTAGGACAAAGACGTGCATTTGCTGGCCGTGGTAGTAACCCCGAGACGGCCCGTAACGATGAACGTCGCGTTTATAGCCAGCGCCGGCGAGGCGCCGAGCGCCACAATCGCGATTGCCAACAAGGTGATTTGTTTGCGCATGATCCTTCCTCTCTTCTCTCTCTTCAGGCGTTGATTCCTCGCTCGGGTCCATTACTCGGTGATTGGGCCATGAAGCGTGATCGATACGTTGCCCGAGGGATCGAGGAACCCGCTGATTTTTCCGTAGCCTTTTCCGCCGTTTACCGGAGCCGGGCTGGTCGAAATCCCGAATCCTCCCAGTATTGGACTGTTGGCGGTTGTTAGAGGAGAGCAGTTCACTCCGACAAGGTTGAGCGTTTCCGAGGAAGCCTTTCCGCCGCGGGTGGTGGTCAACTCCGCGACTCCAAAGAAGGGTGTGCAATCGTCGACGCCGCTCACGGTGGCCGCACCGTTGTCGAATGTCAGGAACAGGTCGGCAGTCCCCTTCCCGGCCAAACTAGGCTCCCCGGTCACGTTGGCGACCGTGGCACTGGAGACCTCTACGCAAGTGCAACTGTTTGTGGGGCACTGATCAGCATAACCTTCAGAGCACTGACCCCCGACCGCAGTGGCCGCTGTGCCTTTAATGCTCATGTAGCGTTGCTCGGTTGTGACGGCGAGCACCTGGGTGGCGCCCAAGGCGAACAAGAGCGCTGTGAATCCAATCGCAAATACTTTCATCGTTACTCCTCCCGGCAAAAGTTCTGCTTGAGATTCGTTATTGGCAAAGTCTTTGTCCCTATATCGCCCCTCCTTTACTAATCTGCCCTTTTAGTCGCCATGGCACGGCGACGCTGCCAGAGCCACGCAATGACTGTGCCCGATAAACATTCCTGAATTTCTTGCCTAAAAAAGCCGGATTCTAACGCAGCTTGCCGACGATTTTTTGACGGATTGCGTAGAGGGGTCGCGGTGAAGGCCTCGCTGGTCACGGGCGGTTTCGACGGCATGTTCACTAAACCAGGCGACGTCATCTCGGCGGCGTTTACAATCTGCCGAAATAATTTGCTTGACATTTTTGCAAAAATGGGAGCTGAGCGTAGAATTTCCAAATTCGACCCGTAAAAAGCAGTCGTAGTTCACTCAGACTTCAATGGATCGCCACGATGGCATGCGGAATGCTTTGCGTTTGGTCGAGTTGCCTTGACGAATGTTTGCTCTCACCGCATGAAAAGCCATTAAAAAAGTCAAATCAACGAGGAGAGCCATCATGGCGATGGACACATATGCCGCGGCGGACGACCTGCCCAGTATTTTTCATGAAATCGGCATTCTGCCGACACAATACAACGACACGCGCCGGAAGAACCTCATTTCGGAAGGCGAACGAAGGCTCTTGTTCGCAGTGCTCGAAGACGCAATTCGATGTTATCTTCGCGATGGTGGCGAAACTGCTTTCGACAACAGCCCGGCGTTCCTTGAGGCTGCCGAATGGCTGAGCTCCGACGAGGAATCAGGCCCGTTTGCCTTCGTCAGTGTGTGCGAGGCCTTAAGCATCAACGCCGGTCGCCTGCGCTCCGGCATCCAAAATCATAGCGGTCGCTTGAAACGATTTACGTCCGCGCATCGCCCACGGTCCAGTGATTTCAAAACGGAAGCTTCCAACTGAAACAGTTTGTGTACAGAGCCGCCGCAAAGATCCGGGATGGCGAGTAAAGACACATGCGTTTTGAAATCGGACGAGGTGGCGGATTTGTCGTCCTGGTCGGATTGCTGGTCCTGTCGGGCGCGGTGTTCTTGCTGGGAATGATTTCCGAGCGCAAGATTGCGCAGAGCGAACAGGGGCAAAGCCAGCACGTAAGTATCTATCCGATGCCCAACGGTGCGGGCGCCGCTACGCCGTCGCAAGCCGATGAACTGGCCCAGCCGCCGGCCGCTCCGGTCGCTGCCGCAACGCCAAAGTCGCCCTTGCAAGCCGCGGTCGCCTCCGAGAACATATCGCCCGCGGCGCGGGCCAAGCCGGCGCAAGAGTACAAGGCCCCGCCGCATCTGGCCCTGGCGAGCGTCCCGCCGGCACGTCGGCCGACGACCGCCGGAGGGCGGGACGATTCTGCAGCTCCCGGCGATGAAACAGGCACCGACGTAGAGCACGGCGCGGTCAGGGCTCCGCCGCCGCGCGCCGCGACTCGCCATCGCGGATACAAAATCGTGATCGACGCCGCGATGGACCCCGCAGCGGCGGAGCGGATGGCGTCGCGACTGCTCGCCGTCGGCTACACCTCACGTATCGTACAGAGCCAGATTGACGGTCAAACCTGGTATCGGCTGCAGGTCGGGCCCTACCCGACCTCGGCCGCCGCACAAGCGGCAGAGGCGAATTTGCACGCAGCCTATACCGCCCGCTACATCAATCCCGCTGGTGCGGCTGCTGACGCCGGTCCAGCGCGCCCCGAGGCCGGCCCGAGCGCGTCCAGCGCGAGCTCTACGGACACCGATACGAGCGATTCGGGCGCGGCCGATACGGATAACGGCGAAGATCGCGACAACGCACCTAGCCCCTGATGCCGATTTTTGACTTCGGTCTGATCAATCTGCCAGCGGAAGGTAACCGACCGGACCAAACCGGTTCTGATTCCTATCGCGCGGCGATTTTGTGCCTATCGAAAACCTCATGGTGTATTTGACAGTGGTGATCGATTCCTGCGAGAGATTCTTCGGCGTGCAGAAATTGTACCCGGGCATCCGAGACCGCGTCCGCTGCGAACAAGCTGACGATACGCCGACACGCGGCGGCCGCAATCGCGATAAAGGATTGCGCTTGCGCGAAGGAGCCCGAGGAGGAAATCGTGACGACCCCGACCGAGAAAATCGTCCGCGCAGCGGGCGCGGAAATCGCTGTGATTCGCGGCGGCGCCGGCGAATCGATGCTCATTCTACACGACGAGCTCGGCTATCCGGGCTGGCTTTCGTGGAATGAGCGCGTCGCGCAGGAGCGCGCGCTGATAATTCCGCTCCAGCCCGGATTCGGCCGCACCGAGCGCATAGATTGGATCCGCAGCTATCGTGACCTGGCGGGCTTATACTCGCAAATCATCCGCGAATTGGGTGCCGCGCCAATCGACGTGATTGGCTTCTCGGCGGGCGGATTTATCGCAGCGGAGATGGCGGCTGCCGATCCGCAGATTTTTTCGCGGATGGTGCTGGTCGCGCCGATGGGAATAAAGCCGGTGGACGGCGAGATTCTGGATATTTTTGCGTTGACGGTTCGCAACCACCTGCTCGCCACAGTCGCCGAGGCCGCGGACACTCCAGAGTTTACGACGACCTACGGTGCACACATGACGCCCGAGCAGTTCGAGGCGTTCGAGGACGCACGTTCGGAGACCGCTCGAATAGGCTGGGAGCCGTTCATGCACAATCCCAGCTTGCCCTACCTGCTACGCGGGCTGAAAATCCCCACCCTACTCATGTGGGGCACGCGCGACCGAATCGTGCCGCGCGGGTGTATCGAGGCCTATCACGCGGCGATCGAGGGCGCGCAGGTTGCGCTGGTCGAAGGCGTGGGACATCGCCCGGAGATGGAAAACCCGGCGGAATTCGATCGCATAGTGCGCAAATTTCTCGCGGCGTGAGCCGGGGAAGATCACACGGGACGATTCGCAAAGGAGTGCGTGGATGCAGGTAGGCTATTTTACCGAACGTCCGTATCGATGGCTGCCGGAAGAAGAGATTCTCAAAAACGGCGGGTTTTTCGCCGTCTCCAATAGGTTATACGACCGCGAAAAGGCGGCTGACGATTACCATTACTATCTCGACGAAAACTGCTACGCCGAGGACCTTGGCTTCGACGCAGTCGCGCTCAACGAGCATCACGGCAACCCAATATGCATGGGGTCGGTGATGAATGTCGAGGCCGCCGTGCTCGCCTATCGAACCAAACGGGTGCGCCTCGTTTTAATCGGCAACCCGTTGCCGGTAATCAAACATCCGTTGCGGATGGCTGAGGAACTGGCCGAGATCGATTTAATCTCGCGCGGTCGCCTGGTCACCGGATGGGTGCGTGGCGCAGGCAGTGAGCAGTTCTTCAACAACGCCAATCCTGCTTACAATCGTGAGATGTTCAACGAGGCGCACGACTTCATCGTGCAGGCCTGGACAAGACCCGGCCCCTGGCGCTACGAGGGCAGGCATTTCCATTACCGCCACGTGAATCCATGGGCGCTGCCGTACCAGAAGCCGTACCCACCGATGTGGATTCCGGGCACGCTCAGTCCCGAAACCGTGCAATGGTGCGCCGAGCATCGTTATCCATACATAGGTCTCGGCACACCGCTGGCGCCAACCTGTGACCTGTGGGACTTCTACGCTGACGAGGCCGCCAAACATGGCTACCAGGCAGGTCCCGAGAACTTCGGCTATATGGTTGCGACCGTGCTGGCCGAAACCGAGGAAAAAGCCCAAGCGCTGGCGGAAGGGTTCGTATATGGCGGCGGCCAGAATGCCTTTTCCGCACCGCAGTATACGATGCCGCCGGGATACAACTCCAAGGCCGCAATCCGGATACTCGCCAAACAACAGACCAGTGCGTGGTTAGGTATTAGCGGCGAGAAAGTAAGAGAGCAAATGCATGGCGCCGATGCCGGGCCGATCGATTACGCTGAGATTCGCCGCAAGCTACACGCCGCGCTGCTGCGGGGGCAGCAGAACATGCAGGTGCTCGCCGGCACGCCAGAGACCATCATACCGAAGATCAAGACTATTATGAGTGTACTGCGCATCGGAATTTTCATTATTCTGAGTATCCAGGGGCCGGTGGCCGATGACGATCGCCGTACCAGCATGCGATTATTCGCCCAGGAGGTAATACCCACACTTAAGGCGCACGCAAAGGAGATAGGCCTTCTCGACCCGTTTGAGCGCATCCCCGGAAGTCTCAAGCTGGCGCCGGGCGCTAAGCGCGTACCAGTCGTAGATCGTGAGTGCTTGAGCGAGTTGAGCTTGAAGTAAATCGCGGGGGAGCGGCGACGAGCGAGTGACCTTCCTCCCAAAGCTGATGGATGTGTCGCTGCATACAGGACGCCCATGATCAGACAGAGCGCGACCGGTATCACGATCGCCAGGCGATGATTCGCGGCCTGCAACTCGCCATACTCGCCCGCCCACTCCAGATGCGTGCGCCGCTTCGTCGACAGTTCACCCAGGCTCGCCGGTGGGTAGGCGGAAAGGTACCGACTGATGGCTGAACCAATTTTCCCCAAAAGCGAGTTCGACGGGCGTTACCAACGGGCCCGCACGCTCATGGTTGAGGCCGGCGTTCAGGCGATTGTCGGTTACAGTCCGGGAAATCAATTTTGGCTCAGCGGCTTTCGTGGCGGTTCCGGGGCTGGACGAATCCCAGAGTACACGCAGCAGGTGATCCTGCCGAAAGTTGTCCTTCCTTTGACCGGCGAGCCGGCTTTGACCGGCCTTACCGCGATTGCTGAGGCGTACGCACAAGAGACCCACTTTGGCGACATTCGGCCGGTGATGTCTCCTGCCGATCGGCCTCGCATGATTCGCCAGATACTCGAGAGCCGGGGCATTCGCTCCGGAACAGTGGGGGTCGACATCGGTTCACCCTCCGGCGTCAGTCCGGGGGAGCTCGACATTTTGCGCCACGAACTGAGTGGCTTCGACGTGCGCGATGTCAGCAAGCTGTTCGGGCGCTTGCGCATGATCAAGACGCCGGCTGAGATCGCATGCATGCGCCGGGCAGTGGAGATCCAGAACGCTGCGTTCAGGACCTTCTGCGGGCGAATCTCCCGTAAGATGACCGAATTTGACCTCATATTCGAGATGCTGTCGTGCCAGCGCGAAGCGGGGGCCAACGAGATCGGTATGGTGCTCTCCACCACGCATCCAACCGGCGCCATTTTCGGCGCTCAAATCCCAGGCCGTGCGATGCAGCCGGGAGACTTGCAATGGTTCGACGCCGGCGCGACCTACAACGGCTACACCTGCGACTTCGACATTCTTATCGCCTGGGGCGACGCGACCATGGATCAGGTAAAGACACACGCCCAGCTCAAGGATGTCTATCAGGAGGCTATGGAAGCGTGGCGGCCGGGCCGCCCATTCGCCGAGATCGCATCGGATACCACCGCAGTGTTCGAGAAACATCATGTCAGGGACCTGTTGCAAGGCAGCTTCCTGGGGCATTGCCTGGGTGCAGAGGTGGTCGAACGTCCGTGGTTCGGAACACGCTCACCCAAAGGCCTCACGTTGGAACCGGGCATGGTCATCGCCCCCGAATGGGTCACGGCCACTGCGCTAGGAAATTTCCTGTGGGAGAGAAATTTCCTGGTGACGGCGGACGGCCTGAAAGAACTCAGCAACTTTCCCGACGAGCTGACCGTGATTACCAAATGACCGCAGGGCCGAGCCTCCTGAACACCAACGTCGCGCCCGATTGTGATCACACTCATGGACCGGCAGCCTCGTCGATCTCGGCCGAACCCAAGTGCGTTATGTCAACAGTGTCTTGACTGCCGGGCTCATTCTATCGTTTGATATGGGCGCAAACGGTGATGGGGTTCCACCGAGAACCGCTCCTCCGCGTGAGCTGATGACCCCTACTGGTGTAAGACACGGGTAGGGCTTTTCTTTGCGAAAGGACTCTGCCGGAAGGGACAGAGTCCTTTTGATTCGCAACATCCAGCATCTGGTAGACTTTCGGATGAACGATGCGCAGGTTTGCACCCGCGTAAAGTCTGAGCCCGGAGGTCGGTTATGATGTTCACGGGAAGGGGCAAAGAACTCACCATCTTCATCAGCGAAACCGAGAAATACCATCACCAGGCACTGTACATGGCGATCATGGAAATGCTTCGGCGCGAGGGATGCAGCGGCGCCACGGTCGTCCGCGGCGTTGCAGGGTTTGGCTTGTCGTCGCTGATTCACACTGCCGCGATCCTTCGACTGTCGATGGATCTCCCGGTCGTGATCATCGTCGTGGACCGCCCCGAACGGATCGATTGCATCATCGGCCCCTTGCGCGAAATGGCTCCGAGCGCGCTCATCACGGTTCAAGAGGTGGAAGTTGTCCAATCCGGAGCGCCCTTCAAGGAAGGCCTGCCCGACGTGAAGGTTTCAGAGGTAATGCACCGGGAAGTCGCCACGGTGCATTCCGACAGCCCAATCACCAAGGTCGTTGAACTGCTGTTGGACAAGGGCTTCACCGCGGTGCCCGTACTCGACGACCAGGGCAAAGTCATCGGAATGGTCAGTGACAATGACCTGCTGACGCGCGGCGGGATGACCGTCACGATCAGTTTGAAAAAGGCGACCGATTTGGACTACGTGCGCGGGCTTCACGAGTCGCTCGAGAACCCCGACCACAAAGTGTCGGAGGTGATGACGCGTGAAGTGGTGACGATTGGTCCGGACGCCATTATTGCCCGGGCTGCCAGGCTGATGGTCGAAAAACATCTCAAACGCCTGCCGGTGGTGGATAGCGATGGAAAGCTAATGGGTATCCTGGGCCGACTGGACATTTTAAATACCATCGCGGCCGTCCATCTGCCCCAATGGCATCCCGCGGCACATCCCGCCGGTGAGCAGGCGACAGTCTCCGACGTGATGACGCGCGAGGTTCCAACCGTACACGATTCAGCCACCGTCGAGGAAATCTTCGAACTGCTGTTATCGTCGTCGCACAAGCGCGTGGTGGTCCTTGATGACAGGCGACATGTGGTCGGGATTATCGCCGACTCCGATCTGATCTCCAGGGTAAGCCGCGAGAGCTGGCCGGGGATCATTGAGGTTCTCATCTCGAAGGTCCCAATCGGCAGAGTCAGCAGTGAGTCGCGCGAGCATATTCAGAAGCTGCGCGCCCGCTCAGCGAAGGATTTTATGACCCGCGACGTGATCACCGTGCTGGACAAGATGCCGGTCGCCAGCGCGCTGGCGCTCTCGGCGGAAAAACGGGTCAAGCGGCTGCCCGTGATAAACGCTGACGGCGAGCTGGTGGGGATCGTGGGACGGACCGAGATGATGCGGGCGCTGCTGACCTGACGAAAAAGCAGGGAAGGATTTAAAGAGTGCTGGGAGTATTGCTCGTCGCGCTAGGCGGGGCCATCGGTTCGGCTACTCGCTATCTGCTGGGCGGATGGTTTGCAGCCCGGTTTGGCGCCGCGTTTCCATACGGAACGTTTGCGATCAATGTGACGGGCAGCTTTATCATCGGGCTCTTTCTTGCCTACGCGCAGGAGCGCGTTTCGTTGAGTCCCTATTGGCGACTCTTCTTTGCGGTTGGCGTGGTCGGCGGCTATACGACCTTTTCGACCTTTGAGTATGAATCTGTTCGGCTGGTTCAGGATGGTGAAATGCTGCTGGGAGCGGTCTACCTGATTGGAAGTGTGGTGACCGGTGGCGTCGCCGCGATCGCGGGTATCGCGCTCGGCAGTTGGATCTGAGCTGCAGCGCCACGCCCGCGACGGGTATACCGCGACAACGCTAGCGCGGCGCGACCTCTACGCCGGCGTCGAAGCTCGCCTGACCGCCAGAGAAGCCGAAGACATCGACCGCTTCATCAGGGATCACCGCAGCGCCGTCGGTGAGCGTGTTGAGTCCGAGCCATCCGTCGCGCATCCAGACGGTGCCCGGCGGGACATCGTCGGTCACGCACGCGCGCGCCTGCATCTCGCCGCGCTGGTTGTAAACGCGGATTGCATCGCCGTCCTTCACGCCGCGCTCGGCCGCGTCGTCTCGCGAGATCCACAACAAGGGCTCCGGGTCCGCGGCGGCGAGCGTCGGCAGCGCGCGGCCGTGATCATAGAAGCCGTGGAATTGCGTCAGCGTGCGGCCCTGGCGGAACCTGAGCGGGTAGCCTTGCGCCGCAAGATTTTCGTGCTCTTCATGCACTGGCAGCGCCGGCAGCCCCAGCTCCTTCGCGCGCTCCGAGTACAGTTCGATTTTGCCGGACGGCGTCGGGAAGCGCAGATCGGGATGGGCCACGTGCGAAATGTTCAGCGCGCGGATGCCGCCTTCAGCCCGCAGCGCTGCCACCGTCGCGTGGCCGGTCGCCGGATGATCGAGGATAGCGTCGATCGGTCCCTCCGCGTTCTTCCACGGATAGAAGTCCGCCACTCCCAGCCGCTGCGCCAGCTCGCTCAGCACCCACCCGATAGGCCGTGTTTCACCGGCGGCCTCCAACACCTTCGGCATCAGGTACAGGTGCGTGTTGGTACTCTTGCAGCCCAGCTCCTCCAGCCATGCCGTGGCCGGCAGGACGACGTCGGCGAAGCGCCGCGCGGTATCGTTCATGAAGAGGTCGTAACTTACCACGAGGTCGGTGCGCGCCAGCCCTTCAGCCAGGCTTCCGGCGTCAGCGTAGGACGACAGCATGTCGGTGCCGAACAGCAGGAGCACGCGCACGTCGCCGTCGAGCAAAGCTTCGGTGATGCGCGGCATCTGGTTCGGGCTGTACCGTCCGGCCGGGCGCCGGTCGAGCGCGAGCAGATCGTTGTTGAGCGCCTGGCCATGCACGGCGCTGCCGTGACGCGGGCCGAAGCCGCCGCCAGGCACGCCGACGTTGCCAGTGAGCGCGGGAAGGCATCCAATAGCGCGCGCCCCCTGCCAGCCGTTGCTGCCCTTGTGCATAGAGCTGCCGCCGAGGACGAGCATCGCCGGCTTCGTCGTCGCATAGCGCCGTGCGAGGGCGGTGATCCGCTCGGTCGCGATACCGGTGATGCCGGCAGCCCACTGTGGCGAGTGCTCTTCGAGGTGCGCCGCGAGCGCGTCGAAACCGACGGTGTTGCGGGCCACGAACTCCGCGTCATACAGCCGCTCGCGGACGACGACGTGCATCATGCCGAGCGCGAGCGCGGCGTCGGTCCCGGGACGGATCACGAGCGTCTCGTCGGACTGCACCGCCGCTTCGGTGCGGCGCACGTCGATCGTGACGACGTGCGCGCCGCGCCGCCTGGCGGACACGAGGTGGCGCGCCGTGTTCGGCTGGCTCGCGAGGTTTGCGCCCCAGAGCAGGATCAGTGCTGCGTGCGCGCCCATGTCCTCCTTGGTGTTGGTCTCGAGGATGCCGGTGAGGCCCAGGCCGAAGGCGCCGAGGCCCCAGCAAATCATCGTCGGGTTCCACCACTGACAGCCGTAGAGGTTCGAGAAGCGGCGCACCAGATGCGATCCGACGCGAGTGCCATAGTTGTTGGCGAAAAGCCCATGCCCCGCCCAGGTGCCGACGGCCTCGCGCCCCGCCGTGCGCATCCGCGTGGCGATGAGATCCAGCGCCTCGTCCCACGAGGCGCGGCGCAACTCGTTGCCACGTCGCGCGCGCAGGAGCGGCATCAGCAGGCGGCGCGGGTTGCCAATGATCTCGCGCGAGGCCTGACCGCGGATACACAAGAAGCCGCGGCTGTCCGGGTTGTCCGGGTCGCCGTGGACGCCGACGAGCTGTCCGTCCTCAACCTCGGCCAGCATCCCGCACAACGTGGGAAAGCAATTCATGGGACACATGGTGCGGATCGTGGCGCTCACGACCCGATGATACCCTGTGCTCGGCTCGTGGTATAGCGAGCCTTTGCTTTCGCCTGCATCCGTCCGCTGATCCGGATAAACGCTCATACTTGACATTTTTCCGTGCGGCGCGAACTATGGCCCGGGATTCGTACCTGTTCAACTTCCTGGTCTGGGTTGAGAGATTTGACCTCGCCGTGGACGAATCAAAACCGCTCGACGCTATAGTCATCGGCGGATCGATGGCGGGTCTCTTTGCGGGCCTGGTCCTGCGTGACGCCGGCTGCGCAGTCGAGATTTTCGAGAAATCGCCGCGCGAAATGCAGGAACGAGGCGCAGGCCTGGTGGTTCAGGACGAGGTGCTTGACTTCGTCACGGAGCACTGCGGCGCTATTCCCGATGATCTCGGCGTGCGCTCGTGGGCGAGACAGCTTCTGGCTCGCGACGGAAGCGTTACCTGGACCGAGAGCAGCCCCCAGCTAATGACCTCCTGGGACTCGCTCTACCGTCACCTCAAGCGCGCCTTTCCCCAAGCTCATTACCATTATGGAACCCGGCTCATGGAAATCCGGCAGCACATCGATCGGGTGTACGCCGGCCTCGAGGACGGCCGCGAGCAAGCCTGCGATCTGCTCGTATGCGCCGACGGCGCAAACTCGACGGCGCGCCGCCTGCTGCTGCCTGACGTAGCTGCCCGCTACGCCGGCTATGTGGCCTGGCGCGGGATGGTCGGCGAGCGCGAGGTGACCGATTGGGCGGGCGATCTCCTGGCGGAGAAGTTCACCTTCTTCCACGCCCGACATACCCAGATGTTGAGCTATTTCGTTCCCGGGCCAGCGGGTGAGACCGCTGCGGGCGAGCGTCGGGTCAACTGGGTATGGTACTGGAATGTGCCCGAAGGCGAACAGCTTCGGGAAACTCTCACCGATCGAAGCGGACTGATTCACGACTACTCAGTGCCCCAGGGCGCCGTCGAACCGGCGCTCTGGCGCCGCCAGCGTGAGGTGGCGGCTCGCGTCTTACCGGAAATCTTCCAGCGTCTGTTCGCCGTCACAGCAGAACCATTCATCCAGCCCATTTACGATCTCTCGGTGCCGCGGATGGCCTTTGGGCGCGTCTGCCTGCTCGGCGACGCGGCTTTCGTTCCACGCCCGCACCCGGCGGCAAGCACGTACAAGGCGTGTGCCAATGCCGTCGCTCTAGGCCGCGGCCTGCGCGCGCATGGGCGCGACGTAGCTGCGGCATTGCGTCACTGGGAACCGACGCAAATGGAACTGGGAGAGAATCTTGCGCGGCTGGGACAAGAGCAGGGGAACCGCTCGCAGTTCAGCAACGCTCTCGGACCGGGAGTGATACAGTCCGTCGCGAGAACAATGCGCGCGCTTTCGTCGCTCTGACCTGCGCACGAATCTCGGAGTCTGGAAAACGCGAAATGATCCCATCCAGCGCTCGACCCTAGCGTCAGACAATGACAGCGTCGCGTCAATGCGGCTGGGCGCGTTCATGCGCCCGGTCAGCATCCACACGGCCTGGTGGCTTTACCCGGCGCGCGTTCGTGGACGCCAAACTTCAAGTTTTATTTTTCGTCAACCCCGGCAGTGCGTGTAGCATCGAAGCCATTCGGGCCATCGCCGCGCGCGGTGTCGCTGACGTAGGAAGCCGATCGTCGAGGCGTGGCCTGGGCAGTGGATATCCCGCTGGCGCCTGAATGAGGTCCGGCGGGCAAATGGATTTCCTGACCAGCGTATATTTTATTGATATCCGTTATCTGCGGATTAGCGTCTATGAGCTCATTCATTGCGGATCGTGAGCCAAGATACCGAAGCGACAATTGTTCGAGCGTGTCTCCATACCTGACCGTAATGCCGCGCTTCTGCATAATGCCGCGCTTCTGATCGACCACTGGCGCAGGAGATAGCATCGATATGTGAACTGCTTGCCGGGCGCTGCCCTCTTCCTGCTCCATGGCTGACTCGACAGGCAACAGAGCAGGCAGGATGATCGCGGCACTGGTATCCAGTTGCGTCTTTTGAGGGTAGGAAGTTGCTATTTCCGGTCGCTTGCTCGAAGCGTCCTGCTTCGGATTTTCCGAGGTTGATCGTGCGGCGGGCGAGGCCGCCGGCAAGGGCGCTGCGCTGACCGCTACTGGTTTCGCTATCTCCTTGGGGGGTGCTTTTGACTCCAGCGCGACTGTGACTGGCGCGTTGCGGTTGGTCCGCGGCATATCCTTGGGCGTCTCCTTGTAGGCATACCCGGCGAACAGAAGCAGACCCAACGCAGCCGCGCCAACGGACATAGATCGGTCCCACTTTCGCGCAATAGCCGGTACTCCAAATCCGCTCAATAGCGAGTCGCCATACTCGGCCACAGCCGCCCTGGCGGTATCGCGATCGACGCGCAGCTTTCCAGATGAATACGCCAGCAGCATAGCGTTGTGGCATAGCACATTTATTTGCCGAGGGATGCCATCGCTGTGGCGAAGCAGATAGGCAAGAGCGTCCGAATCGAAGATGTCCCTCGAGCGTCCATTCTTCGCCCGCAACCGATAGCCGAGGTATTCATGAGCTTCATCGAAACTCAACCGGCTAAGCACCGAGCGAGCGGCGACTCGCTGATTGAATTGACGCAACGACGGGAGCTTCAGGCGCACGGCCAGTTCAGGTTGCGCGACCAGGACGAGCTGCAGATATCTGCCGAGCTGCTGGCCATAATTCGATAACAGGCGAAGCTCTTCGAGAGCGTCGTCACTCAGGTCCTGGGCCTCGTCGACGATGATTGCCAGCCGTTCTTGCGGCGGCCGACGCTCGAGAAAGCCGACAAGTGCTTCGATATGGTCCAGCTTGGTAGTTCCCGCATACTGAACGCCGAACTGTCCGAGAACGACTCGTAACATGTCCTCGAACGAGAGCCTCGGATTAATCACGTATGCGGCGCGCAGCTGTGCGAAATTGCGCGCGAGTATGGAGCACACCAAGGTGGTTTTGCCCGTTCCGGTCTCACCCGTGAGCGTGGTGAAGCCGCTCGGCTCGTGCAGCAAACCCCACTCCAGCGCTGCCAGGCTCTCGCGATGAGCTCGACTCAGGTAGAGCGCTTCAGAACCCGGTGCGGCTTCGAACGGCGGACCCGTCAGGCGGAAGTGTTGGTAGTACATAGCAATTTGTGCCTGTCCGCTGGATGGTTGGAGCAAACACCATGCCAATAGGCTAAGGCCAGCCTCAATTTGTGAACTTAAATGCAGAATATCGCGAGCGAAGCTCGCGCCATCACGTGCCCGGCTGTAAAAATTTGCAGTCGATCTTTCGACAATCTTGGAACTGGCGCATTTGCTTTACGTCAGTGCGCACTCATTCTCTGTTCGTTCGTCTGCTTCCATTTGCCTTCAGTGAGTTAGAAGAGAACCCATGCTTTGAAATTATTTCTCATGCCGGGAGGAAAATTTTCTGCGTGATTGCCGACGGTTGCAGTTGATGAGACTCTGGCACTCTCTGAACGACTGTGGATAACTGGGGTCATTTCCCGGCAACCCCGCTTGCCTGCAAGGAAAGATGCCAACATAGGAGATCAAAGCATGGATCTTGAGGGAATCGAGGGGCGATTGACCCGCCTCGAAGACATCGAGGCAATCAAACAACTTAAGGCCAGATACTGTGAGATCTGCGACGACGACCACAATCCAGAGAGAATCACTTCCGTGTTCGCTGAGGACGGGGTCTGGGAAAGCGCCGAGTTTGGGACTGGCAGAGGGCACGCGGAAATCCGCAAACTTTTCCAGGGATTTCAAAAACTGATCGAATTCTCGCAACACAATGTCATGAATCCAATCATTGAAGTCCATGGCGACACGGCGACCGGCGAATGGTACTTCATGGGCCCTTTCAGGTTTCGTCAGGGTCAACAAGCGAGGTGGTTGGCGCTGCAATATAAGGACGAGTACGTAAAGCTCAATGGCCAGTGGAAATATAAACACTTGCGGATCAACCTGAGGCTGGCGGTCCCTTATGACGAAGGATGGGCCAAGCAACTGGTCGTCGCACTCAAGTAGACGTCACGCCAGGAGAGGGTATCCGGCAGAGCCCGGTCGGCGCATGACCGGCAATGTGGCATCAACAATGGGGAAGTCGGCATGTCGACACGTCCTTTGGAATTCGACGGAATCGATCACGCGGTCCTGCGAGTGACGGATATAAAACGCAGCCTGGGCTTCTATGTGGACGTACTTGGGCTGAGCCTGGAAAGGATCATCGATGACGTCGGCATCTATCAGCTTCGTTGCGGCAGAAACCTGATCGACCTCTGCGTGCTGCCCGCAGGCGCCAGTCTGGGTCAGGGAACGCAGCGGGGCATCGATCATCTCTGCCTGAGCATTCGCGGCGACATGAACAAAATCGTCGAATATCTGGCCGAGAAGAAGGTTGAAACGGCTTCACCGCTTCGCGAACTCTATGGTGCGACCGGGTTCGGGACCTCGATATATATTCTCGATCCGGATCAATACATGATCGAGCTCAAGGCCAACTATTCCCAGTACCCGGTCAAAGTGACTGGGGCGCAGGCGATGGGCAGCATGACCCGTCCGCCAGCAAAGAAGTAGAATCGAACAGCTCTAAACCTGGGGCTGCGTAGCACTTGACGCAAGCGGAGAAGCTACGTAGGTATGCGAGTAATCGACGACGTGGTCGTGCCGCGCGGTCGCGCCAACAGACTCGGTTCCACAGGGGTCGCCGCGAATCTCTGAGAGAAGGGAGAATTGCGCGATGCAAAAGAACCCCATTCCCATGGAATGGTTTATCGCCGCTCTTGCAGCTCTCACCATCCCGCTCTCCATCTACACCAAGCTGCCGATAATGGGCGACCTACGTCACCTGGGCCGGCGCTTTTCTGATCGCTCCGAACATGGAGGGCATCAAGAAGCTGTACCCGACCCTGATCGTCGGTACCGTCGCCGGCGCTATCTTCTTCGCGCTTACTTTCAAGATCGATCCAATCGTGGGCTCGGTGGCGCTCGCCAACAGCCTCATCATATTCGTAATGGCGCTCGGTCTGTTCTACCTTGCGCGGATTCCGGTCTTTGGGCTGATTCCAGGGATTTTCTTCGGCTTTGCCTGTTACGTGGGGGTTGCCCTGGCGGCGCAGGTCACCACGATTCCTGCTTTGTTTGTGCCCTGGCTATACGCAACCGTAGCGCTGCTTCTTGGTCCGCCTTTGGCCTGGCTCAGCGTCCTACCATACCTGCCGAGCGGAGTTAAGGCCGAAGCCCAGGTCGAAGTCCAGACGCCGAACCCCAGCGTCGTGGTTCCCGCCGAAAATCTCTCGTCGCCGAGCTAGATCACGGATTGCGGGCGCTACAGTGGATTCGTGAAGCGATAATCGATGCGCGCGGCCAGTTCGCCGTTCTGTTTCCTGAGGGTCGAGCTTATGACGATAAACACCATCGGGCCGCTGCGGCCGGTCTTCTCGTAAATTTCCTTGACCCGGGAAACCGTCGTTATCGAGTCCCCGGCCCGGATCGGCGCCAGGAATTCCACGTCGATTCCGGCCAGCAGCCGGCGCGTATCGAGTTCGGGAAAATGCTCGAAAATATTTTCACCGTCGTCGAAGATGGCGGCGAACGGCGGCGGCGCCACGAGGCCTCCATGAGGACCCGCTTTCGCGGCTGCGGGATCCGTATACAGCGGATTGGTTTCACCGGTCGCAGCGCAAAAGTCCGCGATCATTTTGCGCGTGACCTTAAGGGCGTTCGCGGATTCGAAGACGCGGCCGTCGCGAATGGAACCGTGTTCGATCATACTATTGTCTCAAGGATATCATCACTTAGTATTTTGCGATTATCTCGCGACTGAACTCCTCGATCATCTCCCGCCCTTTCGTCACAACCTGGATCGCGACCTGCGTGATACCGGCTGCCTCCAACGCCCTCAGGCGCGCTGTTATTTCCTCGGCTGTGCCGGTCAGCGTGGTGGCGCGGATCAGCCCCTCGTCGAGGTACCGCTCTTCGCCGGGCTTCAGATAGATGAGATGGCCCTCGTGAACCTCGAGGTAGCGGCGGTCCGCGGGCGTTTGCATCCTGGCCACGTACTCGTCGCGATAGCGTTCCCATAAGCCGCGCGCCATCCATGGCGGCGTGACCGCCGACCGTTCCCACATCGCGTGCAGCGGGACGATCGCGCGCGGGCCGACCCGCTCGATCACGCGCGGTGACCTTGCCGATTCCCCCGGCTTGAGCACGCAACCGGTCGTCATCATCATGATCGGGAAATTCGTGACGCTGCGTCCGGCGCGCTCCGCGCCTCGTCTTAGATGGATCAAGTCACTGCGCATCCGGTCGGCGTCCGAGAGCGTGGTGATCCATCCGTCGCTCAGTTCGCCCGCCAGTTCGATCGCCTTGGGGCCGTTGGCTGCGATGTGAATTGGAATTGGCTCCTGGATATTGATGTAGCCGTGGTCGGGATGCAGGAATCGAATCCATCGCTCGCGCTCGCCCTCGTGGAACAGCACTTCATCGCCGCTGAGCAGCGTCCGGCAGCTCTGTACGTACTCGCGAAGGCGGCCGAGCGGAATCGGTGGCAGGCCCATCGTATTGCGCCCGGTGAATCCGGTGCCGATCCCCAGCATCGCGCGGCCCGGCGCGAGTTGGTTGATGGTTGCAATCGAGTGAGCGGTGACTGGCTCGATGCGATTGGACGGGATCGCCACGCCGGGGCCAAGTTTGATCCGTTTGGTATGCTCCGCGGCGAGCGCCAGGCAGACGAAGACGTCGCTGTAGAGCATCTGCGAATCGTAGAACCACGCGTGAGTGAATCCGTGGTCTTCGGCAATTACGAGATCCTTCCACGCATCGGGGCGGGCCGGGTATGCGATTGCGAATTCCATTCGCGTCTCCTCTAACGGCTGGTTGAAAATAGCAGCCGGGCGCTAGCAGCCGGAAATCGATGTCTAGCGGCCTTTGAAAGAGGCCTCGCGCTTTTCCAGGAAGGCGGAAATTCCTTCGTGCTTGTCCTCGGTGCCGTAGATAGTGTTAACCACGAAGGTCTCGAACTCCACCGCGGAGGCGAGGTCCACCTGCATGCCCTGGCGCACCGCTCGCTTAATCAGAGCGTGGCTGAGCGGCGCACGCTTTTCGTAGACCGCCGCCATCGCGCAGGCTTCCTTGAGCGCGGCGCCCGCGGGCACGAGACGATTGATCAGCCCGATGCGGTAAGCTTCCGCCGCGTCAATCGTTTCAGCCGAAAACATCAACTCCAGCGCCTTGGCGATTCCCACGATACGTGGCAGACGCTGAGTGCCGCCCGCGCCCGGCACGGTGCCGATGCGGGAACTGGTAATGGCGAAGCTCGCCCCCTCGCCGGCGACCCGGATGTCGCACGCGAGCGCCATCTCGCAGCCGCCGGTCATGCAAAACCCTTCGATCGCGGCAATCACCGGCTTGCCCAGCTTCTCCAGCGTCGCGTTGAGGTGATGCCAGCGGCCGAAGTAGTCTGCGCCGGCAGCCGGCGATTTGACCGCCAGCGCGTCGTTGAGATCGGCTCCGGCCGAGAAGTAGTTGTTGCCGCCGGTAATAATCAAGGCGCGCACCGTCGGCTCGGCCTCGGCCTGCCGCGCCGCCGCGATTATTTCCTCCATCATTTGAAGGTCCACGGCGTTGCGCCGATGCGGCCGGTTGAGCGTGACGATGAACGACGGACCTGCCTGCTGCGTGATTATGGTTTCAAAGTCCATTTCGCTTGCCTCGTCCGTGCAGCTTAACAACAGCGCGGCAACCTTTGAAATTCATCATCAACGTTGCTACAGCGGGTCTGTGATGCAAACAGAATTCGTCAGGTTGGTTTGGGCGCCTCGGCGCCGGGGGGTGGGCGCATGAGCCAGCTCACCGAGCGGCAGATTGCGATTCGCGACATGACGCGCGAGTTCGTCCGCAAGGAGGTCACTCCTTTCGCCGCGCAATGGGACCGCGACGCGACGGTACCGCTGGACACGCTGCGCAAGATCGGCGCGCTGGGACTATTCGGCGTGTGCATTCCGGAGCGATGGGGTGGCAGCGGCGCGGATTTCACCTCCTATGCGCTGGCGACGGAGGAACTCGCCTACCGCGATGCCGGTGTCTGCAACATGGTCAGCGCCAGCAACTCCTACGGCTTCAAGATCCGCGATTTCGGCACGCCGGAGCAGAAGGATCGTTTCCTGACTCCGGTGGCGAGCGGCCGCGAGCTCGGCTGCATGCTGCTCACCGAGCCGCAAGCCGGCTCCGACGCGGCCAATCTGCGCACTCGCGCCGTGCGCCGCGGCGACCGTTACGTGATCAATGGCACGAAATCCCTCATAACCTCGGGACGCTCGGCCGCCGTCGCGGTGGTGATCGCAGTCACCGATCCTGAGGCCGGCAAGCGCGGCATCTCCGCGTTCCTGACGCGCACCGACGAACCCGGCTACCATGTGCTCCGAGTCGAGCACAAGCTCGGCCATCGCAGCAACGACACCTGCCAGATCCAGCTCGAGAATCTCGAAGTTCCGGCCGAGAATATGCTCGGCGATCCTGGACGCGGATTGAAAGTCGCGTTTTCCGGCCTCGACAGCGGGCGTATCGGCGTCGCCGCGCAATCGATCGGCGTCGCGCGCGCCGCTTTCGACGCCGCCTTCGCTTATGCCCGGGAGCGTGAGGCGTTCGGCAAAAAGCTGACGGAGCATCAGGCGATCGCGTTCAAGCTGGCCGAGATGGCGACTGAGATCGAAGTGGCGCGCCAGATGTGCCGTCACGCCGCCGCGCTGAAAGAGGAGCAGGTACGTTGCATCAAGGAGGCTTCGATGTCGAAGCTGTTCGCCTCCCGGATGTGCGAGCGCGTGTGCTCGGCGGCGATTCAGGTCCATGGCGGCTACGGCTTCATCAACGACTACCCGGTCGAGAAATTCTATCGCGACGCGCGCGTGTTTCAGATTTACGACGGTACCAACGAGGTGCAGAAGATCCTGATCTTTCGCGAACTCGCGGCAGGCCATTAGCCAAGAATTAGCGTTGACCGGCGCGACGGCTGCCGCGTCGCTGTGCTGCCGCCGTAATGCCGCTGTCATGCAGATACCGCTTTGGTTAGAATGATTGTCACGGGAGCGCGTGAATGGCTGAACGACCGGTCGAATATATCGCGAGCATCACGAGGCAGTATGCCAAGCTCGGCTACAAACCCTACGGATGGGTCTATAACACCGACCCGCCGCCCTGGCAGCCGGTTCGCAAGCCGCTTAACCAATCGCGCGTGGCGCTGATCGCTTCGGGCGGGATCTATCGCCACGGACAGGTCGCCTTTCATTCCAAGGACGATACGAGCTTGCGGCTCATTCCCACCGACGTCCGCACGGAGGAACTCCGCACCTCGCATTTCGCTTACGACCAGACCGACGCGCGCAAGGACCCCAACGTCGTATTTCCGATCGATACTCTCCGCGGCCTGGTGCAAGACGGATTCATCGGCGGACTGACCGAACACGCCTTTACCTTCATGGGCGGAATCTATTCGTCGCGCCGCGTGCGCGAGGAAGTGGCCCCGGCGATTACCGAACGGCTGGTGGCCGAGCGCGCCGACCTCGCGCTGCTGGTGCCTGTTTGACCCGTGTGTCATCAGTCCGTCGGACTGATCGCACGTCACGCTGAAGCGGCCGGTTTTCCCACGATGACGATGAGCAGTGCGCTGGACATCACGCGCGCGGTCAATCCGCCGCGAGCGGTCTTCGATGATTTTCCGTTGGGACATACGGCGGGCAAGGCGTTCGACCGCCGGCTCCAGCGCCAGATCATGATCGAAACCTTGCGTGCCTTCGAGACGCTTCAGACGCCGGGTTCGATCAAGATGCTGCCGTTCGAGTGGAGCGCCGATCACTCCTGGAAACATGCCGGAGCGGGCGAAGGTGATAACCGCACCGAGCGCACCGAAGAGCCGACGTATCAGACCGAGGACGACAAAGCGGCGGCCGCGGAAGGCAAGTTAGCCGAAGAGTGCATCGTGTGCTCCGACTGGTCGGCCGACGCCGGCGTGCGCCGCTCGGCGGGCTGAGAATCCGTCGTCCCGATTACGAAGAAAATCACCAAAGCACCTGCCTGACTTGACTCTGCCTTGACCAAAAGGCTCGATAAGTGATGGTGACGGGTATGGCCGCTACGGGCTGACGACGATGCCGCGTCCTGAGTTCTTTGGAAAGCTAGGTCTATTCGTCGTCAACGATTTCCTGGACCTCGCGTCTTGCGCACGGCTCCGATCGGAAATGCTCGAGGCCGCTTCGCGCAAGGGAAAAATTCTCGCGAAGACCCGCGAAGTGGAAGTGGACGAGTCCATCCGCCGAGTGTTGTGCTCACACGTTTCGAAGTCCACGGAGCTCTTGGTCGAATCGCAGCTAGCGCAACTGAAGCCAAAATTAGAAGAGCATTTTCAAACCTCATTGACGGGTTGTGATGGTCCTTATTTTCTTAGGTACGGACCAGAGGACTTTTACAAACCACATCGTGACGTCGCGCGTGGCGCTCCCGCCGAGTTTTTGAAACGGCGAGTTTCAGTAGTTGTCTTCCTGAATGCCGCGGGGGAGAATTCGACGGCTCAAGATTGCTACGGCGGGGGGGGCCTTGGCGTTCTATGGTCTGATCCAAGGCGCTCAGTGGGAGAAGTGTGGCTTCCCGCTCGAGGCCTCGCCCGGCCTGCTGATCGCTTTTCGTCCAAGCACTCTTCATGAAGTTCGCCCGATCACATTCGGTCAGCGATTCACGATCGCGGCCTGGTTCACTGACGAATCGTCCCCGGAATCTTCACACGCGCAGCAGCGCTCCGCCAAATTGAACGGGCGTGCTCAGGGCCGCAAGCAAAGTCGAACCGCCAAAAACAAACTGAAAACGCCAACGGCCCGAGAGCGTTGCTGACGTCTGTGGAAGCAGCCATTGTGTCACTGACACCGTTGCGCACTCTCGCGACATCAGCGGATTTGTCGTAGGAGATTCCCGCCGCGCCGATCTTGTCCGCCTTGGCATTGGTGAAGCTTTCGTGACGTCTGATTTTTCACGCGGGCATTTTGCCAAAACCAGCGGCGCGCAGTTACGGCAGTATCGCGAACGCGCGCGCTGGAAAGCCCAGGCCGTGCTCGGGCTTCGGCCACGTTACGACGATCAACGCGCCGGTGGCCGGAACCTTGTCCAGGTTGGCCATCACTTCGATCTGCCAGTGGCCGTGCTTGAGTAGCCAGGCCTCGGATTTGAGGTCGTCGGTGGCGTCCGTATCCATCGATTCGTGACCGTTCGCCACAATCCCGCGTTGCTCGTAGAGGAACTGGATCGCGGCGAGCGACCAGGCCGGGAATGGGGCGCGCTTGAAGCGCTGCTGATTGGTGTTCCAATCCTTGTACATGTCGGTGCGGAGCGCCGCGAAGGCCCCGGGCGGGACCCGGCCGTGCCGATGCTCCCACGCCTTGATGTCCTCGACGCTGAGCGCGTGATTGGGATCCGTCTTGAGGATCGGTGTCATATCGAAGACCACCAGCGGCAGGATCATCTGCTTGAGCGGGATCTGGTCCATCGTTTCGCCGTCGGGGTCGAAGTGCGCGGGTGGGTCGACGTGCGTGCCGTACTGCCCGACCATCGAGTAGAAAAACGCCCGAAACCCATCCTTCTCGATTGTGTAGGGACGCCCCGTCGCGGGGTTGGCGGCGGCCGAGAACGTTGCCTGGCCGAACCCTTTCCAGACCGGCGTCAACGGGCTGAAGGAGTGCGTGAGGTCGACGAACTGCTTCGAGGCGATGATCCGGTACGCCTCGGCAAGCGATCCTCGCTGTGCTTGTGCCTGCGAGCTTGCTTGGGCCAGCGCGATCGACGGTGCGGCCTCGGCCAGCACGAGACCGAACAACGCGGCCGCCAGCATACGGCCGGGCAACCGAGTCAGCTTCCTTTTCACCGGGGACCTCCTCCGCGCCGCTGCGGCATTTGGGCTGGTCAGAATTCGCCTGAGCCGTATGAGGCCGCTCTCAAGTTCCGGGAAGATGGCGCGCGAGCTTTGCCTTTTTTCTCAACTTCCCGGATAAAGACTCTTCTATAGCATCACTGCTCCGCCATTTAGACAGGAGAAAATATGCCGGGCAAAAAGAAGCAGCTTGGTCGCGGACGTGGCAAAACCAGCGCCCCCAAGGTGCGCCGGGTAACCGCTTCGCCTGCTCAAAGGCGGACCGTAGATCCAGGATGGGCGTGGGACGATCGCTTGCCGCTCGCTCAGGGCAAACAGATCGGCAACACGATCTATGTCTCTGGACAGGTCGCCTACAATTCAGACGGCAAGCTGGTGGGCGAGGGCGATATGAAAGCGCAGACCCGTCAGGTTTTCGAGAATATCAAGAGCGTGCTCGAGAGCGCCGGGAGCGGTCTGAAGGATATCGTCAAGATCAATACTTACATCACCGACGGGTCGAAGTTCATGGACATGCTTGCGGTGCGGAGCGAAATCTTCGGCAGTGACCCGCCCGCGAGCACCGCGGTGGTGATCGCGGCGCTGGCCTTTCCCGGACTGCTGATCGAGGTCGAAGCGATCGCGATCACGCGCGCCTGAAAGCGCGCATCCCCTTTGCAGGAGATATCCATGTTTGTCGAGCTTACGCCGGAGCAGCAGCGCATCATCAATCTTGCCAGGGAACTTGCGCAGGAGTTCGCGCCACGTGCGGAGCAGCACGACCGTGAAGGCAGCTTCCCATTCGAAAATATCGCGCGCCTGAAGGAAACCGGCTACACGGCCATGACCACGCCGAAGGAGAATGGCGGCTGGGGCGCCGATCCGTTTACCTTCATCCTGGCCCAGGAGCAGCTCGTGCAGGGCTGCTGCGCCACCGCCTTTGCGATCAACATGCATCTCAACTCTGTGGGCTTCTATACGCCGTTCATGAGCGCGGCGCAGAAAGGCTTGTACCTGGAGAACGCCGGCCGCAAAAAGATGCTGATGAACGGATATTACACCGAGGGCGGCGGCGCGCGCTCGATCCTCTCGCCCAACACCAAGGCCCGCAAGGTGCCAGGCGGTTATCTGCTCAACGGCCAGAAGGTCTTTTGCACCCTTTCGCCGGTGGTCGATTATTTTGGCATCAGCACTTCGCTCGAAGATTACAAGGGATCGGCTTCCGGCGGATGCGTGTTCCTGCTGCCGCGCGATGCGCCCGGCCTGGAGGTGATCGAAAACTGGGACGCGATGGGGATGCGCGCGACGGGCAGCCACACGATTATGATTCGCGACGTTTTCGCGGCGCAGGATCAGTTGATTGGTCAGGAGGGTCACTTTTTCGAGGAGTTCGTCAAGGTGGCGCACTGGTACTGCCTGTCCTTCTCCGCGATTTACCTTGGCATTGGCCAGGCCGCGTATAACTACGTGCTGGAATACGCGCGGACACGCAAGTTGCAGAAGAGCGGGCAGTTGGTGGGCAGTTTGCCGGCGACCCGCTTCGCGCTCGGCGAGATGTACAATCGGCTGGAGGCCTGCCGCACGCTCATCTACAGCCTAGCGCGCGAGATGTCCGAGGGACGGACCTACGGCGAGCGCCAGGTGATGACAATCGAGACGCTGCGCACGTTTGTCGCGGAGAACATGCTGGAGGTCGCGAACCTGGCGACCCGCATCGCCGGCGGCCAGGGCTATCTCAAGGGCAATCCGCTGGAACGCTACTTCCGCGACCTGCGCTCGGCACCGCTGCACACGCTCAAGCGCGATGAAGTGCTGGAGATGATCGCCGCGACGGAACTCGGATTCGCCTGAAGCTGATCTCGGTCTTGCGATAGAACCAGACGCGTCAGCCGCAAACAAGAGCGGGCCGGCTCCGCTTGGAGCCGGCCCGCCCACTCACCATTACATTCAGCTGGCCTTTTTCATCCCGATCCGCGGAAGTTTCGTTCCTGTGCGGCGGCCAACCGGCACATCGTCGATTGTTTTAGGGCATCCGTCCTCGCCCGTGACTACGTATTCGGGGTAGGCCGGGAAGCCGTGCTCGTGCAGGTCGAGTCCCTCGATCTCGCCCTCGGTCGGGATACGCAATCTGAAGCCATAGTGGATGGCGTACATCAGCGCCATCGATACGATGAAGGTCGCGATCGTGATCGAGAAGCTCCCGATCATTTGCGCCTTGAGGACCCCCAATCCGCCGCCGTAGAAGAGCCCGGTGACGACCGTGCTCGTGTCAGCCCCCAACGGTGTAGGCGCGCCGTATTTGCCGGCGGCAAACAATCCCAGGGAGAGTGTGCCCCAGATGCCCGCGATCATGTGTACCGGAACCGCGCCGATCGGATCGTCGATGCGCAGGTATTCAAGCAGATCGATGCCCCAGACTACGACGATGCCTGCGCCGATTCCCAGGAGGAACGCGCCTTCGGGGTCTACCCAGTAACAGGGACACGTGATCGCGACCAATCCTGCCAGAAAACCGTTGACTGTCAGAGCCAGATCCCACTTCCCGCTCTTGTAGTAAGAGTAAAAGAGAGAGGTCAGGCCGGCGGAGCAGGCCGCCAGAGTGGTGTTGAAGGACACGCGGCCGATCCCTTGAGCGTCGAGCGCCGACAACGTGCTTCCGGGGTTGAACCCGTACCATCCGAACCACAGGATGAGACCGCCGGTCGCGCCGATGATGAGATCGTGCGGCTTCATCGGCTGTCCGCCGTCGCGCTTGAAAACCCGGCCGAGCCGTGGGCCGAGCACGATTGCTCCGGCCAACGAGATGGTTCCGCCGATCGTGTGCACGACCGTGGAGCCGGCAAAGTCATGGAACGGGATTGGAGTCATGTTGGCCAGCCAACCATCCGGACCCCACGCCCAGTGGCCGATAATCGGATAGATGAAGCCCGTGACACCAACGCTGTAGAGCAGATCACCGATGAAATCGCAGCGGCCGATCATCGCTCCCGAGGTCACCGTCGAACACGTATCCGCGAACGCGTATTGGAAGACCCAGTATGCGAGCAACGGCACTCCGGTGGTGCCGTATGTTGCCGGGAGCCCATGGAGCATAAAGCCGGTCGTGCCGATCCATGGAGTGCCGGGACAGAACATAAACGCGAAGCCCCACAGCCAGAAGGTAATGCCGCAGATACAGGTGTCGGCGATTCCCTCGACCATGATGTTGACGGTCTCACGGGAACGCGCAAACCCTGACTCCAGCATCACGAAACCGACCTGCATGCAGAACACCAGGTAGGCCGCGACCAGCGTCCATACCGTGTTGATCGCGTTGATGTGCGGCGGCGGCAATGGGGGAGTTGTGTCCGCGTAGGCCTGCACGGGCAGATACCATTTCGAGGCCAGGAAGAGGACGATCGCGAGGCCGATCATCTTTCCCAGCAACAGCGAGCCCGCTTTTTTGCGAACGTCCGCGTCTCGCAGCCTCTCCAGAAACAGAGTGTAGGTTCCTATTATTTTTTCGCCGAACACTTTGATGCTTCCTCCTGCTGGGTTCCGGTTCGTTGCCGTCAGCGGGGCTGATTGGGAACGCGCGCCTGGGATCAGCGCGCTACGGAGCAATGGATGTGCCGCCGGCTGCGCGAAAGCTGAACGAGTCCCGAGGCCGATGAAGAGCTACGACCGAAGGCGAACGCGAGGTCATCCGAAGGTCGTAGATTTTGGCGCTGGGCGCGATGATCCGGACGGAGATAGAAAAACGCGCGCAGAATCGGTTGCTGGCGAGGCGAGCAGATGCCGCCCGCTTGGCAGGCGCTAGGCTGCGATGCGGGCGGAGGTTTGGCCCGCAGTCATCAGTGATCCTGAACCGTTGCCAGTCCGGCCCTGATCGCGTAGCGGGTGAGTTCAATCCGATCGCGGATTCCGAGTTTCTGGAAAATGTTGGTCAGGTGAGTTTTGACCGTGCTCTCGCTGAGCGAGAGCCGCGCCGCCACTTCGGCGTTGCGCATCCCCACTGCCACGTAGCGTACGATTTCCGATTCGCGCGGGGTCAGCTTTTTCGCCGCCGGGCTGTCCTGCGCGACCAATGCCGCCTGCATCGCGGGCGGCATCCAGACCAGTCCGTCGGCCACGGCCCGGATAGCTGTCATCAGCGATTCGATCGCGAAGCGTTTGTGCACGATCGCGCGCGCTCCCAGGCGCAGCGCCGTCAGTCCGGTGTCGACGCCCTCGTTCGCGGTCAGGACGATTACGGCCGTCTTGCGCGAGAGCTCGGGAACCTGGTCCATCGACCAATGCTCCATCTGCAAATCGAGCAGCAAGACGTCGCACGGATTGGCCGCTAGCGCGGTTTCCAGGCCGCTCGCCTGTTCAACTTCGGCTACCACTTCAAGGCCCTCCAGCGCCAGCAGCGAACGCAATCCCTGCCGGAAAAGCGCATGGTCATCGGCAATTATCAAACGCAATGGGCTCAGTGGACGCTCTCCTCTCAGGCCTTGGGTATCTCGATTTGCAGGCAGGCCGGACCGCTCTCGCTGAAGCTCAGCCGGCCGCCCGTCTCGGCGACGTGGGAGGCAATCGTCCACGGAGGATCGGCCGCGGGCGGAAAGCCCACCCCATCGTCGGCGATTGTGATCAGCACTCGGCCGGCGCTTTCGGAGGCGTCGATTCGCACCGAAGTCGCCCGTGCGTGCTTGCGCGCGTTGCGCAGCCCCTCGAGCATTATCTGAAGTATCCGTTCGCCCAGCCGGCTGCTGCCGTTGAATGCGCCTCTTATAGTGATCTTCGGATCGGCCGAGATGTCCGCGATCTCGTGCGTCGAGTTCGAGTCGACCCCGGCTAGCGAGCGCACGTATTCGCGCACCTCGTCGAATTGCCGCTTTACTCCAAGCTGAAGCTCTTTCAGCTCCCGCGAGGCGTCGTCCGGGCGTCCTCTGCGCAACAACTCGCGGGAGGTTTCGAGCCGCAGGTTGACGCCGGCGAGCGATTGCACGTAGCTGTCGTGCAGCAGCCGCGCGATCGACTGCCGTTCAGCTTGCGCCTCGAGCTCACGCACCCGCTCTTCAGAGTTCGCCCGTTGTTGCGCAAAGAAGCCAACCAGGTAGCCCGCGATAGCCAGGTACACGGCGCGCATCACGTAGGCGCCGGTCAACCGGTTGTTGGCGGAAATCACCACCAGGTAGAGCCCCACACCCAACAGCGTGACATGGATGATTGCGCGCAGTGTCGCTCGCACGCCGACCGCGATAATCGCGAACACGAAAAAAACATAAGAAGGACCGGTCTGGCCTTCGGTCAGGTACGCGATCGCCATCGCAAAGAACAGATCGAGCAGCGTCGTGACCGTCGGCAGCCAGCGCTTGGCAACCTGGGATTCAAGGAGGAAGTAGGTCCCTAAACTGTAGGCCAAGTGACAAAGTAGAGTCGCCAGCACGAAAGGGGTCAGATGAAACAAGCCGCCGGCCGTAGTCGGATCGATATAGAGCGAGAGCATCGCCAGCAAGGACAGGACGATACGGGTGCTGGCGATATCGAGATCGAAATCGCTGAACGGGTGCACTTTCATAGGTCGATCCCGACACGAGGCAAGCAAAATCCAGGCCATCGCCCGAGTTCCGAATCGGCGCGGTCTATGACTAAACTCCTCAAACGATGGATCGTCAGTTTCTGATCGCATCCAGATGCGAACTCCTGCCATACCTGACCGGACTGCCGCTGGGATTGTCGCGCAAACAGGCCAAGGACCTGCTCCGCTTCCGGGCGGTAATGGTCAAGGGCAAGACCACCGTCCGGCACGATACCGACTTGGCGCCCGGGGATGTCGTGACTATCACGGCGCGCAAGCAGGTCGGCGGCGCGGCGCTTGAACGCCATGGATTCGCAATCGTGCATCTGGATGATGCGGTCGTCGTAGTCGAGAAACCGGCGGGGCTGCTTTCGATGGGTTCGGAACGCGAAAAGGAGAAGACCGCGTATCGAATCCTGAACACGCATCTGAAAGCGCTGATGAAAACGCGGGCGCAACAGATCTTTATCGTGCATCGGCTCGACCGTGAGACCTCCGGCCTCATGATGTTCGCAAGGACTGAGTCGACGCAGGCCGCGCTGCAGCGGAACTGGAAGAGCGTCATCAAAAGATATCTCGCGGTCGTCGAAGGTGCGCCGGCCGAGTCGCAGGGAACGCTCAGGGACAGACTGGTTGAAAGCAAGTCATTGATGGTTCGTCGGGTTGACGACGGCGGTGAACTGGCGATCACTCACTACCGTGTGCTGTGCGCAAAAGCTGATAAATCGCTGCTCGAGTGTACGCTCGAAACCGGACGCCGCAACCAGATCCGCGTTCAACTCGCCGCGCTGGGTCATCCGGTCATAGGCGATCGCAAGTATGGCGCAAAGACCGATTCCGCGCGGCGGCTCGCGCTGCACGCGTGCGAGCTGAAGTTTCACCATCCGGTCTCCGGCATCGCGATGGAATTCCACAGCGCCCTGCCGCCGCGGCTCAAGGCGCTGCTCGAAGCGCGCGCCCGCGCTAGTCGGGCTTGACGCTCAAGCCGCGCCGGTGGTAATAAGCAAATTACTTAGATTGCTAAGTGTTTTCCAGGTGCTTAAGCGCTGTGCAAAACCCGAGGTAATGTGCCCGCGGGCGAACCAACTTATCGCTCAAAGGAAGTGTGACCCATGCCTCTAAACGGATTGGCAGGCAAAACCGTAATCGTGACTGGCGCCGCTCAAGGTATCGGACGCGCGTACACGCGCCGGTTCCGCGACGAGGGATGCAACGTGGTGCTGGCCGACGTCAACGCGGACAAGGGCCGCGGCGTGCTGGCCGAGGTCACCGACTCCGGCGCCAACGCTATCTTTTGCACCACCGACGTCTCCAGCGAGCCGTCGTGCAAGCAGATGGTCGACGAGGCGCTGAAAGCGTTCGGCCACGTCGACGTGCTGATCGACAACGCGGCGATTTTCTCGACCATCCAGATGAAGCCGTTTTGGGAAATGAGCGTCGCCGAATGGGACGGCCTGATGGCGGTCAACCTCAAGGGCGTGTGGCTCGCGGGCAAGGCGTGCAGCGCACCGATGCGCGAGCAGAAGAGCGGGGCGATCGTGAACATCTCGTCGGCGGCCTATATGCTGGCCCGTCCGGGCTACGCGCACTACATGGCGTCCAAGGCCGGAGTGCTCGGCCTGACGCGTGCGATGGCGCGCGAGCTCGGCGAGTTCAACGTGCGCGTCAATGCGATCACGCCGGGACCGGTTTACACCGAGATCGCGCGTGCCACCGTCACCCCGGAACAGAAGGAGGCGATGCTCAAGGCGCAGTGCCTCAAGCATCACGAAACGCCGGCGGACCTGGTCGGCGTGGCGGCATTCCTCGCTTCGGACGACGCCGGCTTCATCACCGGCCAGACGATCAACTGCGATGGTGGCCTTGCGTTCATCTAGATGAATCGCTTCGGCCGCATCCGCACCGACGTCGTCGGCAGCCTGCTGCGGCCCGAGGCGCTGGGGCAGGCCCGGCTTCGCTACGAGCGCGGCGAGATCGACGCGCTCGAATTTCGCGCGGCCGAAAACGAATCCGTCGATCGCGCGATCCGCTTGCAGGAGCAGATCGGACTCGACGTCGTCACCGACGGCGAGTTTCGCCGGCTCAATTTCCAGGACAGCTTCGGCGAAGCGGTTTCGGGCTACGACCGCGGACAGGCGACGCTCGATTTCTACGACCAGCGGACTTCGAGAGCGAAACCGCTCCAGCGTTTCGAGCTTCCGCTCGGCGTTGAACAGCGCAAGGGAACGCCCGTGGTGCAGCGCCAGCGCGTGGTCGAGCGGCTGCGGCTTAGGCGCAACCTGGTGCTCGAGGAGTACGGCTACGCGGCCGCGGTCGCGCGCAAGCCGGTCAAGGTTACATTGATCGGACCCGATCGCATTTCGCAGCGCGTCGACCTTGCCAACTCCGCGCATGTTTACCCGGCGATGGAGAATTTTCTCGCCGATGTGGTCGAGGTCGAGCGCGCGATGATCGCGGGCCTCGCCGCCGCGGGATGCCGCTACGTTCATATCGATGCGCCCGGCTACACCGCCTACGTAGACGGTCCGTCACTCGACGCGATGCGAGAACGCGGTGAAGATCCGATACTCAATTTCAAGCGTTCGCTCAGAGCCGACAACGATCTGATCCGCGGCTTCGGCGATGTGACCTTCGGAATTCATTTGTGCCGCGGAAACCAGCGCAGCATGTGGCATCGCGAGGGCGCTTACGACGCGATCGCGGAGATGCTGTTCAACGAACTGAACCACGATCGCTTCCTGCTCGAGTACGATTCGCCGCGCGCCGGCGGCTTCGAACCGCTGCGCTTCGTGCCCAGCGGCAAGACGATTGTGCTCGGGTTGGTCAGCACCAAGGTGGCGCAACTTGAAACGATTGACGATCTGAAGCGGCGAATCGACGAAGCCAGCCACTACGTCGCGCTCGAACAACTGGCGTTGAGCCCGCAGTGCGGCTTCGCTTCGGAGTTCGTCGGCAATCTGGTCAGCGAGGACGATCAAAAGCGCAAGCTGGAACTGATCGTAGAAACGGCGCGTCAGGTCTGGGGCTGAAGCCGTTGGCGCTCCGCTCGCATTCTCCACAACTCCCAGGACCGATCGATCTGCGCGGCGTTGCAGGCCGCGGCGGCTTCAGCCTCCTCGCGCGTAAGATAGATCACGGTGCCTAATCGCATTGCCTCGGACTGCAGCGCGGCGCTTACCTCCGTATAGACCGCGTTGAAAACCGCGTGGCGCACGGTCGATCCCACAACCGTGCAGCCGTGTCCGCGCATCAGCACCACCGATCCTCGCCCGAGCGATTTGGCCAGGGCTGCTCCCAGGCCGCGATCGCGGATTAGCATATCGGTCGCCGGCCCGGCGGCCGTACGGATCTCAAAGACCGGACAGCCTTCGCCCAGAACTCCCCCGAGATGCCAGACGGCACGCAGCGGCACGTGTTTAGCCACGCTGAAGGGCACGACCGCCGGCGAATGACTATGGACCACCGCGCCTGCGTCCGGCCGCGTGCGGTAGATTTCGCTATGGATGAAGCGCTCGAGATAGACCGCGCGGCCGCCGGCGTCGAGTGGATTCCCGTCGAGGTCGAACTCCATGATGTCGGCCGCCATGACGAGCGCCGGCGCGATACTGCGCGCTAGCAGGAACCGGCCACTCTCCGTCGGATGGCGGACGCTGACATGCCCGAATCCGTCGACCACGCCCTGGTCGAACAGGATATGGTTCGCCGCTACAAGCTCGACGATCACGTCCGAGGCGTTCTCCAGCGCCGGCACGCCAGCGTCAGGCATCGAACTCGACGTGCACGTTCTTGATTTGCGTGGCGTCCATCATTTCTTCGATCGACTCTTCCCGGCCCACGCCCGACTGCTTATAACCGCCGAACGGGGCGGCCAGATAATGGGCGCTCGATGAGTTGACCCATACGTAGCCGGCTTCGACGCGCGCGGCGGTACGATGCGCGGTGGCAAGGTCGCGCGTCCAGATCGAAGCCGTCAGACCATATTCGACGTCATTGACGGCCCGCAGCATCTCGGCTTCATCCGACCATCGAAACACGCTGAGCACCGGGCCGAAGATTTCCTCGCGTGCAATTCGCATCTTCGACGTGACGTCGGCGAAAATGGTCGGCTCGATGAAGAAGCCCTTGCTGAGATGCGCATCCTGCGGCGATTTGCCACCGGCGACCAGCCGCGCGCCGTCCTCGACGCCGTAACCGATGTAGCGCGTGACCTTGTCGAACTGCTCCTTGCTAATCAGACTGCCCATCGCGGTGCTCTGTTCGGTAGGGATGCCGGGTTTTATCGCGCGTGCCGCGGCGACCACACGCTCCAGCACCGCGTCGTGGATCGTCTCGTGCACGAAGGCGCGGCTGGTCGAGCCGCAGGATTGACCGCACCAGGTGAAGTTCATCCCGCGGATGATTCCGGCGGCCACTTTGTCGGGGTTGGCGTCAGGATAGGCAATCAGCGCATTCTTGCCGCCGAGTTCGAGCGCCACCTTCTTGAGCGAATCGGCCGACGCCCGCATGATCGCTTTTCCCGTCGGTACCGAACCGATAAGCCCAACCTTCGCGACCAACGGATGCGCCGTCAGTGCGGCGCCGCACTCGCGCCCGCCCGGAAGCACGGAGAACACGCCGGACGGAAAAAGCGGTCCGACAAGCTCCGCGAATCGCAGTGAGGATAGCGGCGCCTGTTCGGGCGGCTTGACGATCAGGGTGTTGCCGGTGGCGAGCGGTGCGCCAGTGCGCATCGCGGCGAACAACAATGGATGGTTGAATGCGTTGATACGAGCGATCACTCCCAAAGGCTCGCGCAGCGTGTAGTTCAGCACGCCGGGGCCCATCGGGATGGTGCTGCCTCTGACCTCGGAGACCAGGCCGGCGAAGTATTCCACGCTGGCGGCCCCGATGGCCGAGTCGTTTATCATCTCGGCGATCGGGTTGCCGCAATCGGCGGCGTCGATGAGCGCGAGTTCGCGTCCGTGCCGGCGCAGCAGCGCAGCGACCTCGCGCAGGATTTTCGCGCGCTCGAGCGGCTTCACGTCCCGCCACTGGAAGAACGCCGCATGTGCCGCGCGCACGGCGCGATCGACATCCTCCGCTCCGGCCCACGCGACCTTGCCCAGCGATTGTCCCGTCGAGGGGCTCCAGACCTCGGTGCGAGCGCCCTCGGCGGCGGCGTGCCAGCCGCCCGAGTAGTAGAGGTCGCGCGGAATTGAAGCGACCAGTTCTCTTTGGTCGATTGATGGTTGCGACGGTTGCGTTTGTTGGCTCGCGTCAGACATCCGAAATTTCTCCTTGCGCGCGTTCTAACGAAGCCCAGCCTGCCTCACGAGCGGCATGATTTCCTGTTTGAATTGCCGCATACCCTCGATATAACGCGGCCACGAAAGCACCGCGCCATCGAGACCCATCTCGGATAGCCGCTCCAGCCCTTCGACGATCTGTTCGTTGGTGCCGACGAGCGGATAGCCGCCCCATCCCGCGATGAAGTGGGTCTTCATCGATCGCAACGTCTCAGGCGGCAGAATTTTCGCGTTGATGCCCATGGTTTCGACCAGGTTGGTCACCGCGACCCAATCGCCTTTTTGATGGACGTAGTAATCGAAGAAATCCCGGGCCGCCTTTTCCGTCTCTCCCTGGACCACGTAGGCGGCGGTCCACAACTGGAGGTCGCGGCCGTATTCCCGCTGCGCAAGTTCCCGATAGCTCCTGACTCGGGCTCTGGCGCCGGCGGCATCGTCGGGATCGAAAATGACGAACGCCACGTCGCAATATTTGGCCGCGTAGTGCCGCCCCTTGTCCGAACCGCCCGCATTCATGACGACCGGATATGGCGCCTGGATCGGCTTGGGACGCAGAATCCCCTTTTTAATCTGGTAGTACTTGCCGCTGTAGTCGAATTCCTCGTCCTCGGTCCAGAGGCGCTTGATGATGTCGAGCCACTCGACTGCGCAATCGTACCGAAGATCGTGATCCATCTGCGGCGCGCCGAACATCTCGATCTCCGGCAGAAACCATCCGGTGACGACGTTGAGCGCGAAGCGGCCGCCGGTGACGTGATCGATGGTCGTCGCCTGCTTGGCGGCCATGATCGGATGCATCGTCGGCACGTGCGAGGTCGCGAAGACGGCTGGATATTTTGTCGCGGCGCCGATCGCGGCGGCCCAGGTGTACGGCTCGAAGCCGGCGCCATTGAAATTCGTCACGCCGCCGAAGCCCTTCCAGCGGCCGACCGGCACCAGGGCCTCGAACTCCATCTCATCCGCGAGCCGTGCCAGCGTGAGCGTGCTCTGCCAGTCGGCCTTCAGCACGCCATCGATCGTGGTGATCGCGCATCCGTGGCTCAGGTTGCTCGAGAACGTGCCGAGCTTGAGCTTGCGGTCGTTGAAGAGCGGATTGGTTTTGCGCCGAGGTTCGTCCGCGCCTTTGTCCCTGCTCATTCAACTCACTCCAATCACGCATTTGCCCCGATCAGGCATTTGCTCCAATCAGGCCGGCTCGCGTAAGCACGCCGTCAAGCCGCGCGGCGAGCTCCGGCGTCGCCGGCATCATCGGCAGACGATGTTCCTCGGTTTCGAGCAGCCCCATCCGTTTCATCATGTATTTGAGCGGCGTGGGATTGGTGTCGAAGAAGATCGCCTGGTTGAGCTCGAACAGCGCGTCGTGCGCGGTGCGTGCCGGCGCGAGACGCTCGGCGAATACGTCCTCGCACATCTGCGCGAGCGCCCCGGGTTTCAAGTTGCCCGCGGCATTCATCAGGCCGCACGCGCCGATCGCCATCATCGGAAAACTCAGCTCTTCCAATCCGACGAAGATGCGGAAATCGTTGCCCATCCGCGCGAGCACCTGGGTGACCAGCGCGAGATCGTTGGCCGCGTGCTTCATCCCGACCAGGTTGGGGGTGCGCTCGGCGATGCGCTCGATGGTGGCGGCCTCGACGTTCACCGCCGCGCGTCCGGGTATGTGGTAGATGAGCATCGGCAGCCGCGTCCGCCGGCCGATATCGACATAGTATTCGACCAGGCCGCGCTGCGGCGGCCGGATGAAGTATGGCGTCACGACCAGGACCGCGTCGGCGCCCGCTTCTTGCGCGGCGGCGGTGAGCTCAATCGTGTCGGCATGCGATTGCGAGCCGGTGGCGGCGACGACTGGGATGCGGCCGCGCGCGGTTTGCACCGCGAGCCGCACCAACTCGTTGCGCTCGTCGATGCTGAGCGTGCTCGGCTCGGCGGTTGTGCCGTTGACGACGATTCCGTGCGAGCCTTCGGCCACCTGTCGCGCGACCATCCGCGCATACGCGTCGTATTCCACGGCGCCGCCGCGAAACGGCGTGACCAGCGGAGGGTAGGAGCCGCGAAGAAAATTCCGGTTAAGCGCCAGCATAACGCTAGGCGACCTTGACCCGGTTGGTGTCGAAGCCGTAGCTCGAGCCCAACAGGCGTGCCGGATGTTTCAGATCTTCCTGCCACATCAGCGAATCCATCGCGATGTGGAGCGGACTGTCCTGGATAGTCAGTTCGTACACTGGCTCGTCGTTCGAGGCGTGATTGTGGACCGCCCAGCCCGGCGCCGACAGCATCAGGTCGCCCGCTTTCCACGGCAGTACCTTGCCCTGCACCGTGCTGTAGCCGCTGCCCGAGAAATAGTAATTGATGGCGGCGGCGGCGTGGCGATGCGGTTTGTCGACGATGTGCGGCGGACGCACAGTCATGGTCGCGAAAAAGTTGTGCGTCGTGCCGTTGGTGCGTCCGGTGGCCGGGTTATACAGCAGGTATAGGCGCCGTCCGACGTAGGACGAACCGAGCGCCTGCAACTTGTCGAGATGCTCCTTGACCTGACGCCATGGCCAGAACAGCACGGGCGATTCGATCACGTCGGGACTTATCAGCTTTTCGTAGGGCAGCAGGTACGCGCCATCGTTGTTGAGTGCGAAGGTGCCGAACGGGTTGACGTGGCGCGCGTCAGGCTCGCCGGACGGGGCCTCGCCCTTGATCTCTTCGGCCGGCGGATTTTCCTCGACGATATGCGCGTTCATCTTTTCCAGCAGCGCGGCGTTGCTGTAAGTCAACCGCACCTGCACCTCGTCGCTATCGTTGAAGTTTTGGTAGACGTTCAGCGAGGGCGTGTTCCAGACGTCGTACTGGCTGAAGTTGATTTGCCTGCCGTTGACCACCGCATGTCCGCGGCCGCGGATGCAGAAGTTGACCTGCGAGGAGTTGTGGCGGATCGGCTTGGTGCGCTCGCCCGGCTTGAGCACGTCGAGCGCGACCTGGATGCCGGGGGCAAGGCCGGTGCCGTTTTCGTTGGGATGAACGATGAGCGAGCGGCGCCGTCCATTGGCCGGTGGCGGCAGGCTCGCCAGCCGATTCACCTCGGCTTCGATCTCTTCCTTGGAGATGACGATCGATGGCCACAGATCAAGCTTGGGAGTGACGTAACCGCTGCGATCGACGAATCGGAATTTGTTTTCGCTCATTGGTATTGCCTCGCACTTGAATTTTTAGACGCCGAATTCTGTGAGCCGGCGCCGGTTTATGCTTTTCCGCCGCCGAGCCGCGGCTTGGCCCGAAGCGTTGGAGCCAATGGCCGTCCGACGCTGTTGGCGCGCGCGCGGCGCAGAACTTCGACGCCGATCGAGAGATCCGAAATTCCCATACCCATCGCCTTGAACAGCGTCAGGTCCGCTCCCGCTGGGCGACCTTTGCCCGCCGCTATCACGCGGCTGAGCGCGAGCACGGCGTCCCACGCGCGATCGTCGTTGCCGAAGAACTCGATGAATTCGCGCGAGAGGCCGCGCACTCCTGGCACGGTGTCGGCCGCCACGACGGCGCATCGCGCGAGCATCGACGGCTCGAACTCTGCGCGCTCGGGCACGACGGCCCCGACCGCATTGATATGCGCTCCCGGCGCGACCATCGCGGATTGCAAAAAGGGCGCGGTCGCGCGCGTGACCAAAGTTATAATATCAGCGTCCTTCACGGCGGCGGCGATAGTGGCGGCGGGTTCGACTTCCAATTTCAATTCCGCGCTCGCGCGCTTGGCGAAGGCCGCGGCGTTTTCGGGATTGCGGCTGGCCACCCGCACGCGCCGCAGCTTGCGCACCGCGGCGATCGCCGCGACCTGCGCGAGCGCCTGTTTGCCCGTGCCGATGAGCGCCATTTCGGAGGCTCCCGGCGCGGAGAGCCATCGTGTGGCGAGCCCGCTGATTGCCGCGGTGCGCAACTGTCCCAGCGCGAACGCTTCGATCACTGCAATTAGCTGGCCGTTGCGCGCGTCGAACAGGATCAGCAGCGGATTCGCGCCGCCCTCGGTGTGTGCCCAGGTCTTGGTGCCGACCACGCCCTCGGCGAGCATCGTTGCGCCGATCGCGTGCAACGTGTCGTCATGGCCGAACGTGGTATGAGTCTTTACCATGTTGACAGCGGCGCTCGCAGCCTCCGCCGAGAGCCCACGTTCCAGCGCCGCGATCGCATCGCCCATGTCGACGAGCGCGGCGACCTCCGCCTCCGTTATCCATAGCGCCTGAACGTTCATCGCGCCGCCTCAGTGGAAATTTGCAATAGCATAATCGTTCACAGTGGCGTTCGTCGCTTATAGGGGGCTGCTCGTTTATAGAGGATAAATCAGCGAGTTCGGCACCAAGACGGTGTCGTACACGCAGGTCCGCGATTTGAATTTGAGCACGTCGCCGTCGCGCACGAGCGTATCGATATAACGGCCCGCGCTCAGGATACGGGTTTCGTCGTCGACCAGAGTTTGCAGCACGGCGTAGTTGGCCTGCACGTCGACACCGTCGGCCGTCGCGGGTGCGATCCTGAGCGAACTGACCAGGTGGCGCAGGGCGCGCGGCGCGAACATCTGGGTTTGGCGGATCGTCACCACGCGATCGGTCAGCATCGCCTTGCTCTCGCATCGCATCAGCGCGAGCGGCAGAGCGCGCTCACGATTCTCGCGCGAGACTATCTGATAGAGGCAATCGTCGGTGAAAAACTCCGGCCACTGCTCCAGCTCGCCGTTGTCCAGCGCGTGAGCGTACTCGGTGAACAGCTCTTCGATTTCGAGCCGCAAGGCGAAGTTTTGCAAGTCCTGCTGCGCGCGCGCCATCGGGATCAGAACTCCATCACCGCGCGGTAATGTTTGTAGAAGGCGCGGATCGCCGCCTCGGTCACCATGTGATCCTCGTCGTCCGTGCCGCGACCGCCCATCTCGAGCATGCCTGCGCCGCCGGGACGCTGGCGGACGCCCTGCTGCGAGAACTCCATCACCTCGCCGTCGTCGATCGAAACCAGTCCGGCGGGCCCCATCAGGTTCGCCTGGCGCAGGCGGCGCTGGGTCATTTCAGGCGTGTCGTTCGCATAGCCGAAGAACGTCCACATCAGGTCGAAGAGTTCGGGGCCGCGCGGCACCAGGTGGCGCATCGCGAGCGTGTTCGATTGCTGCTGGATGATGATGTTGGGCCACAGCGTTTGCATCACGACCGTGGCCGCGCCGGGAAACTCGCGCACCGGGTCGAGTAGCCGCGGGTCGTTGAGCTTGAAGTCGGCGCGGAAGTTTTTCATTTCCTTGGTGGTCGCGTTGAGCTTCTGTTCGCCCTTGCTGGAGGTGAGCACGCAATGCATCCCGCTCGAGTCCATCTTCACCGCCGAGGGCTGGTCGGCGCGGAACAAGCCGAAGGTGACCAGGAACACGTGGAGCAGGCTCGCGTGATAGGGATCCTTGATGTTCTCGAACATCAGCTTCCAGTTGGCGGGGATGCGCTGGCGCGAATAGCCGAGCACGCGCAACTCGCGTCCGTCGAAGACGCGATCGAAATATGGCAGCATCGCGGGGCCGAGATACTTCTCCAGCGGCGGTACGGCGGAATCGAAGCTGGCGAAGATCACGCCGTGGCGCGCCGCGACCTCGAGGCGCGTCAGCCCGTTTTGCGACGGATCGAAATCCCCGGGCATCCCGCCATTCTCGTTGACGCCGCGGCGAAACGGCACTCCGGTGAGATTGCCCTTCAGATCGTAGCTCCACTGGTGGTAGGGGCAGGTGAATGAGCGCGTGTTGCCCCAGTTGGCGCGGCAGAACTGGACGCCGCGATGGGCGCAGCGGTTGAGCATTACATTGATACCGCCGTGCTTGTCGCGCACCACGATTACCGGGCGTTCGCCGACGTGGCTGCGGACAAAATCTCCGGGCTTCGGAATTTCAGCCTCGAGCGCGACGTAGTTCCAGTACGGGCCGGAAAAAATGCGCGTCTGCTCCAGGGCATAGACCTCAGGATCGCTGTAGACCCAGTAGGGGACGCGGCCCAGACCCTCGGGCGGCCAGCGACGGGAATTTTTCGGGGAGTTTTGCGCGACTGCTTCCACGTGAACGCTCCGTATAATAAGGCGGCGCGCCGGTCAGCTTTGCTCGCAGGCAAGTGCGCCAAATGCCAAGCTTTCTAAACGCCAGGATATCTAATGCAAAGATATCTAAGTATTCTTAGTAGTCCCCCTCCCGGCTATTCGTCAAGACCGCATAAGCTCGGGGCGGAGCGCCTGCTATGCTGCGGGCTATGGCAGAGTCTTCGACAAGCGTTGATCGCGAAGGGCTGAACGAAGCGCAGAAATGAACCGGCATAGCGTGAACAATGGAAGAGCAATGACGACCAAGGCGGCGGCTTCCAAGGCGGCGGCGCCGCCGGCCCGGAAGTCCGGCGCGGATTTTCCGCCCGACCAGAGCGTCGGTTACCTGGTGCGCGAAACCCATCGCGCCTTTCTCCGCGCCCTGGGTGCGCGCGTATCGAGGCATCGCGTGAGTATCGGGATGTGGTACTTCCTGCGCGCGCTGTGGGAGGAAGACGGGCTTACCCAGCGCGAGCTCAGCCGACGGGTGAGGATGATGGAGCCGACCACGGCGACCGCGCTGGAAAGCATGGAGCGGCGCGGGCTTATTAGCCGCACGCGCAACTCCGAGGACCGGCGCAAGGTCAATATCCGTCTCACCGACGAAGGCCGGCGGCTGCGCGAAGTGCTGCTGCCCTACGCGATGGAAGTGAACCAGGTCGCGCTGGCAGGAATATCGCCCAAGAAAATACCGCTGCTGCGTGAGCAGCTCGATTGCATCAAGCGCAACCTAGACGCCGACGCGGTTCGGGACGCTGGGTCCGCGCGCCAGGACCTACAACCGGCAGACCGCCGAGTCCCGTTGCGCGAGGCCCGGTACAAGGATTAGAAACGGGTTACGAGGGCAAATCACCATGAGCACAACGCAAACCAACGGTCAGGGGCGCGGCAAACTGGACACGGTTCCGACGCGGCTGCATCACGCGGCCTACGTCTGCCGCGACCTCGAGCAGACGCGGAAGTTTTACGAGGACATATTGGGCTGGCCGATGGTCGCGGCCTGGCGCGAGTGCGATAAGGTGTTCGGCGAGGACGAACTGTATTACTGCCATCTGTTTTTCCAGATCGCCGACGGCGGAGCGCTGGCGTTCTTTCATTTCGCCAATCCCAAGCAGCACGAAAAATTCGCGCACTACGGACCGCACTCACCGTTTGTTCACCTGGCGCTGAAGGTGGCCGACGCGCCCGGCCAGCAGGAGATGCAGCGCCGGCTCGAAGCCGCCGGCCACGAGACCATGGTTATCGACCATGGCTATTGCGTGTCGCTCTATGTCACCGACCCTAATGGTTTGAACCTCGAGTTCACAGTCGATCATCCCGCGGCCGACAAGATTGCGGCCAAACGCTCCGCCAGCGCGCATGAGGACCTGCGCAAGTGGCTTGCGGGCGACCGCAGCACCAACAACGAATGGCGCGCCGAGGCCAAATCGCGCCCACCGCAAACCTGAAAGTTTCGATCCGCAAGACGTATCGCTCGACTTATCGCCCCGCACCCCGCGCGCAATGTCGCGCCGGGTTCGGGGCGTACTTTATTTCAGCCCACGATTTGCCGGCGTCGCTCCGGCGGCTCCGAGTTGTAGCGGCGTCCCTGACGTCTGCCCTACGCGTGGTGAGCCGTTTCGGCATGTGCCGCAGACCGGCAGCGCTTCGTTTTGACGCTTTCGCCGCGCACCGTTAGAGTGTCAGCCGTGGGGAGCGGAGCCGCGGTTCTTAAGGCCGCACTGGCCGCTGCAACGTCGGCGCCCGGCAATCGGGCGGAGGTGAGGTCTTGGGGGGGAGTCTTGAGCAGGCGCCGCGGAGCGCTGGTCTATCATCGCCGCGCCGCGCTGCCATCGACGCGCCGCCGGAAGCCGGTTCGCAACCGCCCGGCCGCTCGCTGCTGCGCTCCGCGCCTGGGGTGGTGCTGTTCGCGATCGTGATCGCCGACGCGATGCGCGCCGCGGATACCGATCTCTGGGGCCATATCCATTTCGGCAATATCGTCCTCACGCGGCATCAATTCTTCTTCCACGCACCGTCGTCGTATGCCTGCCCCCCGGGTCCGCGAGATTGGATCATGGTGGACTGGCTGGGCGAGGTCCTGATGGCGCTGGTGTACAACGTGGCCGGCGTGGTCGGGCTCAAACTCGCCAAGTTCGCATGCGTCGCGGCGGTGATGGTGTTGCTGTCGCTGGGGATGGCCGAGACCGGAGCGGCGCTGATAGTGCAAGGGCTGACGTTGCTGGCGGCGGCATTCGCAATCATCGCGCACATGCAGTTTCGCACCTTCCTCGCCGACGACGTCTGCCTGGCCGCATTGATGGCGATGTTCGCGCGCGAGAGCTATGGCCGTAGCGCACGGCTGTGGCTCGCGGTGCCGATGCTCGCCCTGTGGACCAATCTGCACGGCGGGTTCTTCGTCGGCCTGGTGGCGATGGGCCTGTACACGGCGGTGCGCGCAACACAGGACCTGGCCGAGGGGCGCGGGCTCAGCCGCGCGATTGAGCTCGCGGCGCTGACTTCGGCGGCGACGCTGGCTACGCTCCTCAACCCCTATGGGATGAAGGACTGGATCGTGATCGCCGGCGTGCTGCGCAATCCCTTCACGCTGCGCCATATCTCCGAGTTCCGCTCGCTGTTGGCGGTCGTGGTCGATTTTCACCGCAACCATCGGCCGCTGTTCACCTTCATCTCCGCACTCGCAATCATGGCCGGGCTCCTGGTTACCTTCGCGCTCACACCACGTGCCGACGATCTCGCCTTGTTCGCGGTCGCGGCGCTGATGACGGTCAGCGCGCTTTACGCCGTACGCAACACGGCGCTGGCCGTGATCGCTTGTTGTATTCCGCTCTGCCGCCATGCCGATCTGCTCATCGATCGCCTGCGGTCTCCATCGAGTGCCGACGTGGCGCGCCCGGTGCGGATTTGGCAAGCGTTGCACGCCGCACTTGCCGTGCTGGCGGTTGGTTTTGCGATCCACACCGGGCTACTATCGAAAGCGCTGCCCGCGGTCGAAGCCAAGCCAGTGGGCGCGCTGGCTTTCATGCAGGAGCATGATTTCCACGGCAACGTGCTGAGCGATTTCGGATGGGCCGACTATCTGCTCTTCCACGATGCCGCACGTTGGAAGATTTTCATTGAGAGCATTTTCGAGGCCTACTATCCGCATCAGGTGCAAAGCGTTTTTGCCGCAATCAACTACGCGGAGCCGGGCGCCGCACGCGTCCTCGACGCCTACCCAAACGATTTCGTGCTGATGCCGACCGGGTCGGCCGCTTATATACTGATGATGGCGCAGGCCGAATGGCGCCTGATCTACCGCGACCCGATATGCGCGTTGTTTGCGCGCGCCGGTTCGTCTGCCGCGCGCCTGGACGGAATTCCAGAGCTCGTCAGAACCGCGCCGCCGAGCTTTTTCCCATAGATGATGCCGGTGAGTATGCCTTCGCGTATGCGTCTCAGGCGAGCGCGGTCGGTGGCACCGGATGCTGTTGGGTAAGGCAGTGGACTGCACCGAGGCCCCAGACCAGGTCGTGTGACGGGATACCGACGACGCGGCGCCCCGGGAATAGCCGGACAAGCGTGGCGATCGCGGTCGCGTCCTGCGGGCAATCGAACGTGGGCACTATTACGCCGGCATTTAAGATGTAGAAGTTCGCGTACGACGCCGGCACGCGCGTCCCTTCGTGGAACAGCGCGGGCGGCATCGGCAGCGTCTCGATCTTGAGCGCTCGGCCCTCGGCGTCGCGCATGGCTCTCAGCCGCTTAAGGTTGTCGGCGAGCACGCGATGGTTTTCGTCGCGCGGGTCGTCCTCGATCACGGTCACCACCGTTGCGGGAGCGACGAACCGCGCGAGGTCGTCGACGTGGCCGTCGGTGTCGTCGCCGGCGATTCCCTCTCCGAGCCAGAGCACGCTGCTCACGCCGAGCCAGTACTTGAGCCGCCGCTCGATCTCGGCGCGGTCGAGCGCCGGATTGCGATTGGAATTGAGCAGACACGATTCGGTGGTGAGCAGGGTGCCCGCGCCGTCGACGTCGATCGAACCGCCTTCGAGAACCATCGGGGGCTCGAGGACCTCGAAGCCCCATCGCTCGCCCAGCCGGCGCGGCACCGCGTCGTCGAGATCGAAGGCGCCGTATTTTTCGCCCCACGAGTTGAAGCCGAAATCCAGCGCGACCTGCGCAGGAGCATCGCCGGGAGCGGCACGATTGATGAAGATCGGTCCGTGGTCGCGAATCCATGAATCGTTGGTCGCAACGATCGTGAAAGCGATTCGATCCAGGCACGCCGCCGGGCCTGCCGTCGCAAGGATCGTCTCGCGCGCCGCCTCGGCCATGTCCTCGTCGCCGACCAGCAATCGCAGCGGCTCGAACTCCGCGATTGCCGCCGCCATCCGGGCGAACACCGGCGGGATCGCCTCGAACTTGCCCGGCCACGTGTCGCGGTTGTGCGGCCATACCAGGTAGGTCGCCAGATGCGGCGCCGATTCGGCCGGCATCCGGTAGGCCGCCGCGAGCTGCGGCGATGCAGGCGAAGGAGATTTCACCTTTTCACGCTTTCACGTCAGGCGGTTCCACTTTTCGTTGAATCAGGAGCGGAAGCGGCGCAGCAGATCGCCGTAGGCGTCGATACGCCGGTCGCGCAGGAACGGCCAGTTGCGCCGGGTCTCTTCGATAAGCGCGAGATTGCAGTCGGCGATGAGAATTTCCTCCGTGCTCGCGCCGGCGCGCGCAATTACCTCGCCGAACGGATCGGCCACGAACGAGTTGCCCCAGAACTCCAGGCTGTCCTCGGCGCCCACCCGGTTGGCCACCGCGACGAACATCCCGTTGGCGATCGCGTGGCCGCGCTGGATGGTCTCCCAGGCCTGGAGCTGGCGGCGGCGCATCGGCTCGACTTCGCCGCGCTCCCAGCCGATCGCGGTGGGATAGAAAACGATCTGCGCGCCGGCCAGTGCGACCAGACGCGCCGCCTCGGGAAACCACTGGTCCCAGCATACCAGCGCGCCGACCGTCGCATGGGCGGTGCGATGAGCGGTGAAGTCGAGGTCGCCCGGTGTGAAGTAGAATTTTTCGTAGTAGTGCGGATCGTCAGGAATGTGCATCTTGCGGTAGCGGCCTGCGAGACGACCGTCGGCGTCCATCACCACCGCCGTGTTGTGATAGATGCCTTCGGCGCGGCGCTCGAAGATCGAACCCACGACGACGACCTTGCGCGCGGCTGCTGCCGCGCTCAACGCCTCGGTGGTCGGTCCAGGAATCGGCTCGGCGAGGTCGAAGCTGCTGGCCTCCTCGGACTGGCAGAAATAGCGCGAGCGAAATAGCTCCTGGAGACAGATTACCCTGGCGCCGCGCGCAGCCGCCTCGTCGATCCGCGTGAGCGCCTTGTCCAGGTTGTGTCGCGGCTCGGCCTCGCAGCTCATCTGCACCAGCGCGATACGTAGCGGCTCGGAAGTCATGACCTACCTTGATAGCAACCGTTCGCGGACGCCGCCAGCAGCTTGCATGAAGCGCTCGTGTCGCTACGATGATCCGGAGAATCGCCGATCTCGATTGGCGCAGGGCGCGATACGGAATAGGCTTGGCCTCGCGATGAACCGCGCAGCCATCCACCCACGACACTACGCCGCTCCGCTGTGGGCGCGGATGAAGCGAATCGCCCGCGCGATGCGAGTAGCGGCGTCGCTGACAGCCTGGGAGTTGCGCCGCCTCAACCGTATCGGGGCGGGCGCCGGTTCGCGGGGCGAGCGCGTGCGCATCGTGAAGCAGACGCTGGCACATCACGGCAAGGGGCCGAATCGATGCTGCTGAGCGGTCCGGGGTTTTGCGTTTTGCTGCTCGTGTTTTCTAGGTACTTTTCCCAAGAAAAATAGGCGCTTTTTCTCCTCCTTCTAAGCGGTTTCCCGATTGGGCATCTGCCGTGCGTGAACTATTTTGCGAAGCATGAATTCGCCCATGCTTCGCCGCCAAGGCTCGCCATGCCGTGCGTCGCAAGGGCAAACAGGAGACGCTCATGGCAAACCGACCTTCATCCGACGACGATCCGGGTACGAAGCCTCAAACCACCATCGAGTCCAAGGGCCCGCTGAGCCAATGGATTGAGGGTGTGCGGCTGGAAGTGCTGGCCAACCTCGCGCACGAGTTGCGCACGCCATTGCAGGTGCTGCTCGGCTATGTCGACATCCTGCGCGACGAATGGGCTGAAAAGTTCGATCCCGAGCCGCGCGCTATGCTCGAACGGATGAACTGCAATCTGCACGACCTCTCCCAGACCGTCGACAACATCATGGAGTTCGTTATGTCGGAAGCGGGCGCCACCAGCCGCATGGAAGAGGACGTGTCAATCAGCAGCCTACTGAATGACCTGGCGCCGGCGATCGAAGCGGCCAGGGGCGGCAAGGAACTGACTCTGAAAATCGACCTTGAGCATGCGCCGCTGACGATTCACACCTCGCGCCGCCCGCTGCGTTCAATTCTCTCCAACCTGGTATTAAATGCGATCAAGTTCACTGAGCGCGGCAGCGTGACTGTTCGGATCAGCAGCTCACGGACTCGCCGCGCGGAGCCCGGCGTCGTGCTCGAGGTCGCCGACACCGGGTTGGGGATGAGCCCGGAGCTAATCAAGCAGGCGGCCGAGCCGTTTGCGCAACTCTCGCACTCCAGTGCGCGCAAATTTCGCGGACTCGGTTTGGGCCTCGCGGTGGTGCATCGCAACGTCTCGGCGCTGGGCGCCAAGCTCGAGGTCAGCTCGACGCCCGGGCGAGGCTCGCGCTTCATAGTGCGCATTCCGCCGACCCCCATGGTGGCCGAGCAGAGCGCGGGAAAAATCGGCAAGCGAATTTTTGACCGCACCAGCAGAGGCAAGCACGTCCCTACGCCCGCGGCTATTCAGCCACCGTCACCATCGCCGCGCAAAGCCGCCGGCAGCGCCGCCGATCCGGTTGTGTTCATCTAACGAGCGTTCATGCCGACCAAGATAGACAAGCGCAGAGAGTCGGGCAGGCGGCGCGGTTGAGAGCGCCGCTCGATCGGCGTTCCTGGACTGCGTGCCCTAACGGTAGTGGCGCATAAGGCCAATCACGACGCCGCGAATCCTGAGGTCGTCTTCGCTCACGAAGATCGGTTCCATCGTTGCGTTGGCCGGCTGCAGACGGACTTTACCGTCGGTTTCGGGAAAATATTTTTTGACTGTGGCCTCGTCGCCAATCAGGGCGACCACCGTTTCGCCCGGACTCGCCGCGTCGCGTCCCTCGACGATGATGTAATCGCCGTCGCGGATGCCCTCATCGATCATCGACTCTCCCTTCACCCGCAGACAAAACGTGTTGTCGCGCCGTACGAACTCCTCGGGCACCGCAATCGTGTCGTTGCCCTCGACCGCCTCGATAGGCGCGCCTGCCGCGACAGTGCCGACCAGCTTTAACTCCTGCGCCGCCGGCTGCTTGCGTTCGACCATGATCTCGAGCGCGCGGCTGTGATTGTGGACGCGCCTGATGAAGCCCTTTTCCTCCAGGTTGTGCAGATGCTTATGCACGGTGGCCAGTGAGGAAAGACCGAAATACTGGCCGACCTCGCTGAGCGTCGGCGCATAGCCGTGCTCGGTGATATAGTTCTCAAGGAAGTCGACGAGTTGTTTCTGTCGTTTGGTGAGCGTGGCCATCGATTTATCAACCTCCAGCGGAATCTTCGTTGGCGGCATCGTCATGATGGCGAAAATCAGGCGAATCGGCAAGTACCTGAAAACAACCCTCGCATTGAGCGTCAAAAACTGATCCACTGGAAAGAGATGGCCAAGATTCACGTGATTTTTGAAAGCGGTGAGCCCGACCGGGTTATCGAATTCAACCCCGCCGATGCGCCTTTCCATCATGACGGCCAGCCCGGCTCGATTCTCGATGTCTTGCTCGGCAATCACATTCACCTCGAACATGCTTGCGGTGGCAATTGCGCCTGCACGACCTGTCACGTGATCGTCAAATCCGGGTTCAACAAGCTCTCCGAGTCCTCCGAACAGGAGGAAGACTTGCTCGATAAAGCGCCAGGGCTGACTCCGACCTCGCGCCTGGCCTGTCAGGCCGTGATCGAGGATCGCGACGCCGAGTTAGTGGTCGTAATTCCCCGCTATACCATCAATCAGATTAGCGAAGGCGGGGCCAAGCCGGAGCCGTGAGCGCACGCAGCGATTCGAGCCGAGGGCTTTACCACTACGATGGCTGAGCAGGGAGCGCCTGGCGCATCGCCGCCGCGACGGCCAGTCTATCGTGCCCGTGTCGAGCGGATGCGCGATCACAACAGCGACACGCGCTCGCTGTTCCTCAAGCTAATCGACGGCGGACAGTTGAGCTTCGTGCCCGGCCAGTTCATATCGATCTCGCTGGCGCTGGAAAATGAGACGCGCGTGCGGCCATACACCGTCGCTTCCAGCCCGGAGGAGGCCGACGCGATCGAGATTTGCTTCAACCGGGTGCCGGGCGGCGTGGGCGCGCGATACCTGTTCGAGCGCAAGCTCGGCGATGAACTCCAGTTCACGGGACCATTCGGAGCGTTCACGATGGACCGCGTGCCCGAAAAGGAATGCGTCTTTATCACGGAGGGTACCGCGATTGCGCCGGTTCGTCCGATGATCCGGCGCGCGCTCGGCGCTGGAGCGCGTCCGGCGCTTAGCCTGCTCTACGCCGCGCCCGATTCCGCCCATCTGCTCTATCGCGAGGAGATCGCACAGTGGGCGGCGTCTGGGGTAAACTTCGCTTCTCTTCTCGCGCCGGCCTCCGAGCTCTACGATCGGTTGATCGCCGAGACCCAGCGGCGATGGATCGACTCCGATTCCGATCGCAGCCGCCACTTCTACGTCTGCGGCGTCGGCAAGAGCGTGCTCAGACTTCGCGATTTGCTGCGCGGCGCCGGCTATGAGCGGCGCGCCGTTCATTACGAGCAATGGTGACGCCGTCGCCTGTGCCACTCACGGAATTTTCTTGAGCGGTTTGCCGCTCTTGTCATAAATCGTCAGCGCCGTCTCGGCGTTGGCTCCCTGGTTCGTTTGCAGGCGCAGCCGAGCGCCGCCCTTGACGTTCGCGAGCAGGAGCGAGCGGGTGTCCTTGTTCATGGCGAGTTCGGCCGCAGTGGTGCTGTCGGAATTAAGCAACGCAAACGCCGCCGGGCCGTCGTGAGCCGCGACGTTCACCGCCAGCCGCGGCTTGCCGTCGTCGCCCGACATCGCCAGCATCGAGGTCCCCTCCTTGGTCACGACCAGCGCCGCACGCTCGATGCCCTGCTGATCGTACAGTCCCAGATGTGCCATTCCCTCGCCCGAGACGTTCAGCTTGGCGCGCATATTTCCCTGCTCGTCCATCACTTCGAATTGCTTCGCGCTGATGCTGGTCAGCAACTGTTGGTCGGCGAACGCCGATGCCGGCGCGGGCCATACTCGCGCCGAAGCGGCGCCGCCAACCGCGCCCGCCATCAACGCCGCAATCAACATCGCCCGGTTTCCAGTCTGCTTCATGAGATGGTCCTCTTTTCCTTCAATCTGCTGCTTGCCCTCAATCTGTAAGCCCGGCAAGGATGCTGTGCTGGCCGATCAAGCCCTCGACGCGGAGCGCCCGTCTTATCCGGCTTTCACGTTCGAGCCGGCGCGCAGCACCGTCAACCAGCGCCGGATCGATCGTCAGCAGGCGCGCGACGGCGCGCTCATGGCCGAAGCCGGCAACCTCGAAATATCGCCGCACGACCAGATACGCGGCTTCGCCGCGGGTAAGCGCGCGCGCCTCGCGCTGCGCCTCGCCCCATCGATGCTCCATCGTGTCCCACACGTAAGTGAAGGGGTCGTAACGCTCTTCGACTTTGAGCGCGAGAAATTTTTCCTGCAACTCTTTCATCGCGCGATCGAATTCGCCGCGCATCTTCGCCTGCGCGTAGCCGGCGCTGAGCTTGAGCGCCTTGGTCTCTGCGGCGCCGCGCCGCGTGAGCGCATCCATCACCAGCTTCGCGCAGTGCGTGAGCATCCCGCGCTCATACAACGCACGGTAGCCGCGCGGCTCGGCTCGCAGGCGCAAAAAGGCGGCAAGCAGGCCGCGCGCGATGAAGCCCGGTCGTCCGCCCAGCACTTTGCCGTAGTAGACGAGTTTCCTGGCCGGGAGCGCGTCCTTGATGTTCCAGGTCATCACGATCGCCCGATCGTGCTGGATATGCTCGGGCAGCGGCGGCTCGCGCATCCCCTCGATCGCCTCGCGCAGGCACGGCACGCCCATTCCGGCCGTGAACGCTGCGCAGAAACCGACTTCCTCGATGAAATCGAGCGCGGCGCGCTCGCCGCTTATCCGGCGATGGCGGACGCGGCAGAAATGATGGTCGCGGTGGCGTTCGAGCGCCTCAAGCGGCGGTGGCGCGGGTGCGACCCGTGCGGGCGAATTCTTCCGCGCGGGTCCCGCGGACGGATTTTTACGCGCCGGTCCCGCGGGCGAATTCTTCCGCGCGGATCTCGCGGACGGATTTTTACGCGCGGGTCCCGCGCTCATGCCCGCACGCGTCCCACGCATTCCCGAAACAGATCGTGGTAATTGGCGCGCACGCCGAGGCCGCGCATAATGCCGTCGAGCCCGACCAGTGCGCGCACGGTGAACACCCCGTGCGCGGGCGACTTGTAAAGCTTGTGCTTGAACGCGATCTCGCCCACCAGTGCGAGTTTGCCGACCAGGTCGTACTCGTCAGGCCCGTAGAGCCGGTCCTCCAGGACCGGCTCGAACAACATGTGAACGGCCTCGATCATCGGACGCGGACTCTGGCCGCGGTCGAGGTAGCCGAGCTTGACCAGCGCCTGTCCGAGCGCGCGGTCGTTACGTTCGACCAGCGCGCGGGCGAATTGGAGATTGGCGCGGCGAATCGATTCGGGATAACGGCGAATCGATCCGAAGTCGAGAATGCAAATGTGCGGATGATGGGTGACGAGGTAGTTGCCGGGATGCGGATCGGTGTGAAGCACGCCGAATTCGAGCAACTGACGCCAGACCAGCTCGTAGTACTTGCGCGTGACCCATTTGCGCAGCTCGAGATCGGCTGTCGGGTTCATCAGGTCCGAGAGATGGTAGCCGTCGAGGTAAGTCATCGTGAGCACGCGGCGCGAACTCAGATCGCCGACGACCGCCGGGATGATCGTCTCGGGATCGCCAGCGTACAGCCGATGGAACTCCATCGTGTTGCGCGCCTCGATTCGGTAGTCGAGTTCCTCGACCAGCCGTTCCTCGAGTTCGCGGTAGACCGTGCGGGTCTCGATCTTCTGCCGCATCACGTCGCCGGCGATCGCCTGCAGCGTACGCAGCAGCAGCTTAAGATTGCCAAGGTCCTGGCGCACGGTCGCGTCGATGCCCGGATACTGAACCTTGACCGCGACTTCCTCGCCACTTTTGAGGCGCGCGCGATGGACTTGGCCGAGCGAGGCGGCGGCGAAGGCGCGCGGCTCGAAATTTGAGAAGAGCTGCTCGGGGCGCTTGCCGAGTTCGCGGCGGATCTGCTGCGCGATCATCGGATAGTCCATCGGTGGCACGCCGTCGCGCGTGGTCTTGAGCAGGTCGATCGCTTCGATCGGCAACAAGTCCTCCCGCATCGAGAGCATCTGCACCAGCTTCATGAACGCGCCGCGCAACTGGGTGGAGCTTTCGACGATGCGCTGGGCGTTGCGGATGTGGGTGTCGAGCAGTTCGCGCTCGTGGCGCGCGGCGTCGAGGAAGGGCTTGCGTATCGAAGTCCACAGGTAGCTGGAGCCGACCTGCGAGGCGAGCCCGCCGATCTTCAGCGCGCGGCGCGTGCGCCCCGAGGTGATCGATTTATTCGGCTTCTCTGTCACGACCGCTCACGCGCGATGCCTACGCGGTTGATCAGCGTCGCGGCAAAAGCGGCGCCGAAACCGTTGTCGATGTTGACCACCGTGACTCCGCTCGCGCACGAATTGAGCATCCCGAGCAGCGCCGCCACGCCGCCGAACGCGGCGCCGTAGCCGACGCTGGTCGGGACCGCGATCACCGGCTTGTCGGTCAGCCCCGCCACGACTGAGGGCAGCGCCCCTTCCATCCCGGCCGCCACGATCAGCACCGCCGCCGCGTGCACGCGCTCAAGGTTGGCGGTGAGGCGATGGATGCCGGCGACACCGACGTCGTAAAGGCGCTCGACCGCGTTGCCGAAAAGTTCGGCACACAGCGCCGCCTCCTCGGCCACCGCCAGGTCCGAGGTGCCGGCGCTCATCACCATCACACTGCCGTGGCCGCGCGGCGCGGGCCGATGCTTGAGGATCACGCCGAGCCTGGCTTCGGGATGATAAGTGAGGCCGCGCAGGCGCCGGCGCAGCTCGCGCGCCTTTTTCAGCTCCAGCCGGGTGACTACCAGATTGGCGCCGGTGGCGACGACGCGCGCGCCGATCGCCGCGATTTGCGCGGCGCTTTTGCCCTCGCCAAAGATGACCTCGGGCACGCCGCGGCGAAGTGCGCGATGCTGGTCGACCTTGGCGAAGCCGAGATCCTCGAAGGGCAGATGGCGCAGGCGTTCGAGCGCCGCTGCGGCGGCCAGCTTGCCTGCCGCGACCTGCTCCAGGAGCCGGCGCAAGCGCTCCTCAATCATCGTAAATGCTCTTGGGTCATCGCCGGCGTGAATATTCGGCGTCCAGCGGCCGCGCCGGTGTGATCAGGATCTCACGCACCGCGCGAGCGTCGGCGCGCACCACTGTGAGTGTCGCTTCGCCTGCCTTGAGCTGTTCGCCGGGCCGGGGAATATGACCTAGACGTTCGACCACAAGCCCCCCAATCGTAGCATACTCACCGCTTTCCGGCAGCCTGAGGCCGAAGCGTTCGTTGAGCTCGGTCACCGGTGCGCGCGCCGACGCGCTCAGCGCGCGCGGACTTATCACGCGCACGAGTTCCTCGCCGGGGCCGTGCTCCTCTTCGATCTCGCCCACGATTTCCTCGAGCAGATCCTCGAGCGTCAGAATTCCCGCCGCGCCGCCGTACTCGTCGACGATCACGGCGAGGTTCTGGCCGGTGCGCTGGAAGGTGAGCAGGATTTCATCGAGCGGCGTGGACTCGGCGAAGTAAACCACCTGGCGCATCACTTCCTGGACCGAGCGGCTCAAGTCGGGCGCTTCGAGCAGGTCGAAGACGTGGAGCAGGCCCACGATGTTCACGATGCGCTTTTCGAAGACCGGGATGCGGCTGAAGCCGGTGCGCCGGGCGATTTCGGCCGCCTCGGCCAGCGTGGTCTCGAGCGCGACCGCCTCCACTCGCAGCAACGGCACCATCGCCTGCCGCGCCTCGGCGTTCTTGAAGCGGAAGATGCGGCTGATCATCTGCCGTTCAGCTGGCAAAATCGCGTCGGCGATCGGTGGCTGCGGCTGATCGCCAAGCGAACGAATCATCAATGCGAGGTCCTCGCGCGTGATAAACACGCTTTGCATTTCCGCGGGTACGCCGGCAATCCTTCTCAGCCATCGGCTGACCACCGTTTCGGCTTCGAGCAAAGGCCAGAAGGCGGCCTCCAGCGCGCGCAACGGGCGCGTGGCGACCCGCGCGAAGCTGATTGGATGGCGGAAGGTTAGCAGCTTGGGCAGCGATTCGCCGATCAGCAGAGTCAACGGCGCCAGCACGAAGGGAGCGAGATAGGAAGTGTTGGGACCGAACTGATGCAGGAAAGTGGTGAGCACGCTGGCGGCGATAACGGTCGCCAGGTTGGCCCCGGTGAGCGTCAGGGCCAGCACGCGCTCGCGGCGGCGCAGCAGCGCGAGCAGCAACGGAGATTCGCGCCCGTCGCGCTGGTTGGCGCTGCCGAGCTTGCTCTCGTCGATCACCACCATCGCGATTTCGCTGGCGGCGAAAAAGGCCTGTACTACCAGGCACGCGGCGATCGCGGCGATGAGAGGGCCTAGCCGCATTGTTTGAGCCTCACCAGCTCGACCGTTGCGCCGCGTACCTTTTCGATCTTCGCCTCGAAGGCGCCCAGGCGGAGCTGCTCGCCGGGTTGTGGGACGCGGCCGAGCCGGCGCAGCACCAGCGAACTCAACGTGCGTTCATGGCCGCGGGCGGCAAAAGATTTGCCGCCGTCGAGCGCCTCCGTTAGACGGGTCAGGTTGATGGTGCCGGCCGCCAGCCATTCGCCCGCGCCGGCTTCGGTAAGGTCGGGCCCTTCGAGCTCGAATTCGTCGCGCAGTTCGCCGAACAGTTCCTCGAGCAGGTCCTCGAGCGTGACCAGCCCGAGCAGACGGCCGTATTCGTCGACCACGAATGCAAGCTGGAAGCGGCGCCGGCGCATCTCGTCGAATAATTCGCCGAGCGTCTTGCCCGGCGGCACAAAGTAGGGTTCGCGGATTAGCCGCTCCAGGCGCGGCGGCGCGGACTCCAGGCGGCGCGCAATCAAATCCTTGGCGCGCAGCACGCCTACGATGTTGTTGGAATTTCCGCGATAGACGGGAACGCGCGAGTAATGGCCGTGGGCGACTTCGGCGATGATGCGGTCGACGGCGGTGTCGAGGTCGAGCGCGAAGATCCGTTCGCGTGGGGTCATGACTTCGGAGACGCGCCGCGAGCCGAATGCAAACACCTTGTCGATCAATTCACGCTCGGCCGGCGCCACCTGGCCAAACCGCTCGCTGGCAATGAGCAGCGCCTTGAACTCGCTCTCCGAGAGCGGCGCGGCGGGCGCCGCCTCCCCGGGCACCAAAAGCCTCGCCAACGGATGGAAGGTCAACGCCACCGCGGCAAGCGGCCGCGCGGTGAGCCGCGCCACCGCGGCCGGAAAGCCGAGCGCGAAGGTCTTGGGCGTGATGTCGCTGACCAGCAGGACCAGCACAAACATCACCGGCACTGAGATCCATCCTCCCGGCGGTCCCAGCCAGGTCAGGAGAAAGGTGGTCGCGAGGCATTCGGCGAAGACATTGATCGCCTCGTTAAATCCGATGATCACCATCAGCGATTCGAGCGGATGGCGCAGCAAGGAAGCAACCGCTTTTGCCGCAGCTTCGCCCAGGCTCGCACGCGTATGCTGCATCCGCGCCAGCGCGAACAGCGCGGTTTCCGACGCGGCGAGCAGGGCGCTCGCTCCGAGCAGCACGATAACCACTAGCAACAGCATCGCCGATTAATTCGATCGCCTATCCGCCCGCCCGTGAGCGCAGCTGGTCCCATCCCGCAAGCCGCGGCGCGCCGGGACGGACCGAACCGTGGGCATCCACCAGGACCGCTTTGCCGGAGGAAGTTATGCGGCCGATACGGCTGACGCACACGCCCAGGTTGCGGGTAAGCGCGGGCGCGGGAACAGCATGGCGCAGACAGAACAGCAGTTCGTAGTCCTCGCCGCCGCCGAGTGCGAGCGCCGGGTCGTCGCCGACAACGGCGCGGTAGGCCGCGGAGAGCGGCAGCGCATCGGCGTCGATCTCGGCGCCGGCCCGGCTCCGTTCGAGCAGGTGACCGAGGTCCTGCCACAGCCCGTCGCTCAGGTCGATTGCGGCGGGCGCCGGCTTGATGCGAGCCAGGCCGAGCCCAGCCCTAAGGCGCGCGGCCGGTTGCAGGAAGCGGTCTATAAGGAACTTGCGCGCTGCGGCGCGGGCGCGGAGCCGTCCCGAGAGAATGCGCAGTCCGGCAGCGGCGTCGCCCAGGGTGCCGGTGACGTAGACGGTATCGCCGGGACGTGCGGCGTCGCGCCGGAGCGCCGCACCGCGCACTTCGCCGAGCAGCGCGATGGTGATGGCGAGCGCGCCCGCGCGGGTGATGTTGCCGCCGACCACCTCGACTTCGGCGCGGGCCGCCGCCCTGCGGAGCCCCTCGTAAAGCCGATCGAAGAATCGCATGCCGAGTCCGTCGCGCACTGCGAGGTTGACCACGCATACGGTCGGTTTCCCGCCCATTGCGGCGATATCGCTGAGGTTAACCGTCAACGCGCGCGCGCCGAGCGCCTCCGGCGTTCCCCACGCAAGCTTGAAATGCACGTCCTCGACCATCGAGTCGATGGTGAAAAGCTGGCGGGCGCGGGCGGGTGACAGGATCGCGCAATCATCGCCGGGCCCCAGGATAGCGCGGCGGCCCGAGCCCAGGCGCTTCAGCAGCCGCTCGATCAGGTGGAATTCTCCAGGCGATTTGCTCACATGGTTCGCCAGGCGGCGAAGAGCGTGACGCGAATCTTAAAGGACGGGCTGCCGTGCGACGCGAAACGCGGCGAAGTTCCCGGCTCATCGATCACGAAATCACGCTAGAGCATTCGCGTAAGGTGGGCAATAGCGAGCGCCCGGGGGCGTCGGCGGCGCGCGCCAGGGATTCAGTGAGCCGCGGCAGCTGCGCCGCCTTGCGTTCTGGTGCGCGGCAGGAAGACGGTGATGATGAGCGCGACGGCCATCAGGTAGCACAGCGCGCGGTAGATGTTGTTGAGGGAGAGCATCATCGCCTGCCGCTGCACTTGGCCGTAGATCATTGCCAGTCCCTGTTTCTGGCCGGTGACGAGTTGATGCATGTAGTCGAAGCGCATCGATCCGGGCAAATGTGTGCCGCTTTCTCCGAGGCGCCAGGCGTCGAATACCGTGAGATGGTTTACCAGGTAGCTTTGGCGGGTTTGTTCGAGCCGTGTGAGATAGGTCGTCAGTGTCGAGGTCCCGATCGAAGCGCCGATGTTGCGCACCATCGAAAAGAAACTCGCCGCGTAGCCCATGTTCTCGCGGCTGACCGAGCTCAGCGCCGCGCCCGCCAGGGTCGGGAAAATCAGGCCCATCCCGATTCCCTGCACTACCGTGGGCCAGACGAAGTTCGAGATGCTCATCGAGAGGTCGAGCGTCGACAGTTCCCATTGGGCGAGGGCGATCAGGATGAAGCCGAGGAAGACCAGCTTGCGGGTGTCGTAGCCTTTGCGCGCGATTGCGCCCAGCAGGAACATCGCCGCCATCACGCCCATACCGCGCGGCGCCATCGCCAGCCCGGCTTTCCACGCGGTGTAGCCGAGCAACTCCTGCAGGAAGACCGGATTGAGAATCTGCATTCCATAGGCGGTGAAGGTCAGGATGATGAGCAGCATCGTCGGAACGGCGAAGGAGCGGTTGGTGACCAGCTTCACCTGGAGGATCGGTTTGGGCGTGCGCCACTCGTGCACGCTCAGCACTACGAAGGCGCTGAGCGCGATCGCCGAGAAATAACAGACCCACGCGCTCTGGAACCAATCGGCACGGTCGCCGCGGTCCATCACGATCTCGCCCAGCCCCAGCGAAAGCACCAGGCACAGGATTCCCAGGTAGTCGGCGCCGCCCTTGCCCTTGAGCCTGCGTAAGTACGGCGGATCGTGAACGAAGGTGTAAACCATCAACCCGGCTGCGATGCCGATTGGCACGTTGATGTAAAAGTTCCAGCGCCAGTTCCAGTTGTCGGTAATCCAGCCGCCCACCGTCGGACCCATGATCGGCGCGACCATCAGCCCAACCCCCCACATCGCCATCGCGAGCGCCTGCTCGTTGGGCGGGAAGGTCTCCATCAGGATCGCCTGTGAGAGCGGCTGCAGCGCGGCGCCGGCGATTCCCTGCAGGAAGCGGAACGCCACCATCTGATTGAGCGTCTGCGCCGCGCCGCACATCGCTGAGGACAGAACGAAGGTGACGATGCAGACCAGGAAGTAGTTCTTGCGCCCGAATTGGCCGGCGATCCATCCGGTAGTCGGGATCATGATGCCGGCGGCCACCAGGTAGGTTGTCACGACCCAGGTCACTTCATCGACGCTGGCCGAGAAACTGCCCTGCATGTGCGGCAGTGCGACGTTAACTATCGAGCTGTCGAGCACCTCCAGGATGGTGCACAGAATGACGGCCAGCGCGATCAGCCACTTGAGCGCTCCTTCGACGTAGGCGTGCGCCTGCGCTGGCGCTTCGATCGTTGCGGCGGCTTCTGCCATCAGTGGGTTATCGGGACGTGGCCCGGCGATAGAACTCAGTGCGCGGCGCGGCCGCAGCGGCTGTTTCAGGCGGCAGCCGAAGCCTCGAGTTTCGCGCTAACACGAACGTGGCGGTCATTATGCAAAAATCGCGCGGCCTCCGCGAGTACCGGGCAGAAACCCCTTGCATGCGCAGGCTATGCGCACCTCCGCCGACTACCTGTGCTCACGCACAAATTTCGCAGCCCGTCGCGATGCGCGTATCGAATTCTTGGCCGTGCAGCGCCGTCTGTAACTATAATAATAGTGAAATGGGGGCATCGGGTATGCGAGTCGCCGGGGGGAAGTCTGGATTTGCACGAGCCCTTCTTCGGGATAACGCTGATTGCCAACGCCGCGGTCAGGATCGGATTCAGCGCGCGCGAGCGGTCCATGAATCTGCGTTTGCGGCTCGCCCGGATTTTCATGACCGGCCTGCTGTTGCTCTACACGGTCGACGGGCTCACTCGTATCGACAAGGGCACGACGTCGCATTCATATACGCGAGAGGTATGGCTTTCGCGGCGCGAGTTGCTCCGGCGCTATGGAAATCGCGGCGCGCCGCGCGCCGGATTCTCAATCTCGCGGCCGGTTTCGAGTTAGCGGCCGCGCGCTGGCGCTGTGCTCAGTGCGCCGACGGCAGCGCGGAAAGCCATGGCAGAGGATTTTCCGGCGGCCGCTCGGCGAAGGTTGCGCCCTTCGTAACCAGGTAAACCTCGAGCGTCTCGTCCAGCGCGCGCTCGAGTTCCATGTCGGGAGGCGGCTGCCGACCCGTCGATTGCGCCGCAGACGCGAGCAATCCAAGCCGCCATTTCAATCGCGCCGTCGCCGCGTCGTTTTCGAAGTCGAGTGCGAGACCGTCGCCCAAAAAACTCGCGATCACACCGAAGGCGCGCGCCGCGCGCCGTATCCGCGCCGCCTGCCGCGGAAAATCGGGCTCCAGCGCATACGCATAAACGAGGAGCGCCAGCTGAATTCGTCCCGCGCGCTCGCGTTGTTCAAGCAACCGGGCGCGGCGGGTTTGCATCGCCACCGGCGAGAGCATCGCCAGCCAGTCGCCACCGCGAAACGAGTTGTTGACTGCGTGCGAGGACAGCCAGGCGGCCTCGGTCGCGACCATTTGCCCGACAGCCGCGGATGCGGCGTCGAGTGGAGCACGCGCGGCAAGGGTCACTACGGTTGAATCGGCCGTTCCGCTCGTTCCGCCCCACACCCGCAGCCAACCGCGCCGCGCCATCGCCTCGAGCGCAGTGTCGTCGGACTTTAGCGCAAGCACGTAGACCTTGCGCGCGGCGGAAAGCGCGTCGGCTGGATCGACCTGCGGCTGTACTTCAACCCAGTGGCCCTTGTCGCAGGAGATTGGCGCATAGACCGCGATCGCAGGGCATAGCGAAGGTTGGTAATCGGAGACCAGTTTTCCGGAAAGATCGTTATGCTGGATCACGCCGGCAAGTGTCTCGGCGCTTTTCCAATCGATGGCTCGCGGATAACGAAACCCGAGCGACCACGCCACTTCGGTTGCCAGCGCGGGCACTCCAAACGGACAGAGCGTTGCGATCGCCGTTATTATGGCAACGCATACCGTGCGAGGCGTGCCGCGCATCCGTGCGAGCCGCGCCACCAGCCAAACCGCCGCTAGCACGCTCGCCGCCAGCCCTGATTGCAGGATAAATCGGCTCGGGTCCTGAAAAAGCCACGCCACAGGCGCGGCCGCCCATGCGACCAGCAGGGCATTGTCGCGCGGATGCCTGAGTGCTGCGACGAGACCGACGAGTCCGAGCACGTCGAGCATCGGATCGAATAGCAATGCCGAGTAGTTGCGCACTCCGCTGAACCATCCGACGTAGCGCAGGCAATGCACGGAGTAAGGGGCGGTGATGATCGCGGTGGCGATTCCGACCAAAAGGAGATCGCGCCATCGGCGGCTGAGCACCGCGGCCACCACGATTCCAAGCGGTGCCGTGACCAGGCCGGCGATGTGGACGTAAATGGCCGCGGAGATGATGATCGTTGCCAGCACGAGACGCCGGCGCAGAAAAAAATGGATCGCCCACGGAATCAGGATGAAGAGCCATCCCGACGGAATTCCGATCGCGAACGAGGTCGCGGCGAAGCCGGCGCCGCTGAGCAGCGCCGCCGCCAGCAGCATCGCCCATTCGCCGCCGAGCAACAGCGCGAAGAAGGCCGCGGTCGCCATCGCCGCCGCCCATTGTACGGCCGCGAGCATCGCGTTGGCGAGTACGTAATCGCCGCCCCTCCCGCCCATCGCACGGCCTATCGCGCCGACTGCCATATACATCAGCGGGGCCTGCAAATTGGGCCGCCCGGCGGGCCCGAAATTGATATGGTCCCAGGGTACCAGTCCGTGCTCGGCGTATGCGCGCGCGAGCGAAACGTGATAGCCGGAGTCGAGCGTGACGCGCAGGTCCGTCAGCGTCGAGAGCAACAGCGCGCCATGCACGCATAAGATGATGAGGATCGCGGCGATGACTACCCAGCGCCGCAAGCGTGCTCAGGCTATCGACGGGGAGTGGCTGGCAGTGCGCTTGAGGCATCGATGGCACAGCGCGCGCACTTCGACCGAGCATCCGAGCAACTGGAAATCGCCGAGCGTTTGTCGCCCGGCGAGCAGGGTGTCGAATTCAGGCGCCTCGACATCCTCGACCCGTTTGCATCGGACGCAAACGACATGATGGTGCGGGCGGGTATTGCCGTCGTAGCGCGCGGTCTCATGCAACGGCGTGACCTTGTGCGCCTCGCCGACGTCGCACAGGCGCTCCAGCGTGCGATGGACGGTGGCGAGCGAGATGCGTGGATGTTCGCGGCGGACGCGGGCGTAGATCCGGTCGGCGCGCGGATGGTCGCCCGATTCGAGCAGCGCGCGCAGCACGGCGAGCCGCTGCGGCGTGACCGCCATCTTTTTTCGCCGGCAGTTGGCGACGAATTCCGCGAGCCTGGCCTCGGCGTAATCGCCGCGTCCCAGCCCGTCAAGCAGTTTAACTTCCGTCATTGATAATAATTATCATCTGCCAAGCGGCCGCGATCAATCCCTCTTTCGAGGGGGTTCGGCTCACATCAGCGGCAGCTTGATTCCCACGGTCACGAGTGCGCCGCTCAGCACACCCATCAGCGCCTCGCCGGCCACCAGTCCGGCTGCGAACAGCAACCCCGGGCCGCTATTGCTCTCGCGGTCGCCGTCACGGCGCATCAGCCGCGTCAGCGAGCCCAGAAAGATCGCCACGCTCAGCCCCAACGGCAGGTAAAGCCCGATCGCGACCGGCATCACCGGCGTCCGCCATCGCGCGCCACGCCGCTCCAGAATCTGATCGATGACCACCAGCGCCACGGCGAGCAGCGCGCCCGCGGCGACCGCGCCCCACGGCAGGCCGCCCACGAAAACGCCCTGCGCCACTTTCGCCATCAGGAAAGCCTGCGGCGCGGCCAGCGCACCGGCGCGCGCGCCCGGCGTGCCGGCGATTCCATAGCCGCGAATCAGCATATTGAGGATCGGCGCCATCACGAGCGACGAGGCCAGCGCGCCCAGCAACACGGAGATTTCGAGCGAGCGCGGCGTCGCGCGGACGTGGTATCCGGTGGCGAGGTCGTGCAAGGAGTCACCCGCCATCGCGGCCGCCGTGCACACCACCGCGCCGGCGGTGATCGCCAGGTGCGGGCCGACACCAGCCGGCACGCCCCACAGTTTCAGCAGCAGAGCGATCGCCAGCAGCACGATGATCGTTACGCCGGAAACTGGATTGTTCGACGCGCCGACGATTCCGGTCAGGTAGCCGGCGATCGCGGTAGCGAAGAAGCCGATGAACGCGAGCGCGATCGCGAGCGCCGCGCTGAGGAATACGCTACCCGACAGAATGAGGCAGATTGCGAAGATGAGCGGGATCGCGAGCGCGACCGCGCCCAGCACCGCCGTGGTCGAGAGGTCCCGGTCCTCGCGTGCCACGGCCACCGTCTGAGTCGCACGCGCCACGCGGATGCTCTCGCCGAGCGCGCGTCCAATCGGCGTACGCAGGCGCCATAGCGTCGCGAGTCCGCCGACCAGCATCGCGCCCACGCCGAGATAGCGCACCTGTCCGCTCCAGATCGTGTGCGCCGCCACCTGTGGATCGAGCTGGCGCAACTCGGGATGGTACGCGCTCATGACTGGTATCGCGACGAGCCAGGCGAAGGCGCCGCCCCCGAAGACCAGGCTAGCGATTCGAATTCCGACGATGTATCCGATGGCCGGCAGCGCCGCCGAGAGGTCGGCCGATCCGGCAACAACGCGCGTGCCGATCCATCGCGCGGACTGCACGGCGCCTGGTATCGCGCCGACGATGTCCTGCGATGCCTTGAGCGCGGCCGCGGCTAGTCCGCCCCACAAAAGCGGCAACGCGCTGGCCCCGCCCACCTCGCCGGCGCGCAAGACTTCGGCGCATGCGACGCCTTCGGGGAACGGCAGGCGCTCGTCGACGATGTAGGCGCGGCGCAAAAAGACCACCAGCAGACTGCCCATCGCGGCCCCCGCCGCACACAGCATCGTGACGTCGCGGTAGGGCAGCGCCGCGGTCTCGCCCAGCACCACGAGTGCGGGAAAAGTGAAGATCGCGCCCGCCGCGACCGCTTCTCCGGCCGAGGCTATCGTCTGCACTACGTTGTTTTCGAGAATCGTCGCGCGGCCGAGCGCTCGCAGCACCGCCATCGAAATCACCGCGGCAGGGATGCTCGCCGAGACGGTCATTCCGGCGTACAGCCCGAGATACGCGTTGGCCGCACCGAGCAGCAACGCGAGTGCAAGGCCAAGCACGATCGCGCGAGGTGTGATCTCGCGCGGCGCGGTATCGAGGGCCTCCGGCGATGTTCCGGTTAGCCGCGCCACGCGATGCCTTGTCGCAAAATGTGGTGAAATCCGCAGCGAAGGAAAATGATTACCGGGATGTGGTCGAATGCCGACGCGGTAAGGTTCACATCGCCGCGTGCTGAGCCGACGCCGCGTGGTCGTGAGGTTGGCCGGCCGCGTCCCATCCCTTGATTCCGTCGACCATCACGCTCACGTCCGTGTAGCCTGCTGCGACCGCCCGCCGGGCGGCGCCGTGCGAGGCCATTCAACGCGTATTGGCGCAGTAGAAAACCAGCTTGGCATTTTTCGCGGGCGGCAGCTCCGTCGCAACGTCGTAGTTGTCGTAGGAAGGAAGCAGCCGCGCTCCCGGGATCACGCCGTATTTGTTGCGCGTGTCCTGGACGTTGGCGTCGAGGATCACGACATGCGAATTTGGATCGGCCCTGAGCGCGGCGAGGTCAGCGACGTGGATAAGTTTGAAGTTGTCGGCATCATGCTTGTTCCCGAGCAGCGCCGAAAGCTTGCTCCATGCGGACGAGCCGCCACCGGCCCTCGCCGGCGCGGCACCCGCGAGGGCCAAAACCGCCAGCAGAGCTATCGAGGCCGTCCACTTACGCATATCGGTGCTCTCCCGCGTCTCTCTTGCTACATCCGTCCGGTATTAGTGACGATACCATGGGGTGAGATACCGTCCAAGACAGGTTCTCGGCTCAGCGATCGCAGCCTTGCCTCGATGGGGCCAAACTCGCCAATATGGCGCCGGTTGTCTATGCTCCTATGACCGGGCGCATCGGCATTAACGCCAATTGCCACAGCGGCATGGGCGGATGAATTCGGAGTACGGGAATGAGTGAAGATTTCAAATCGCGGGCCAAAAAATGGCCCAAGGGAAATCATTACGAGGATTTCAAACTCGGCCATGTCTACCAGCATCATTGGGGACGCACGCTCAACGACGGCGACAACAGCCTGTTCTCGACCCTGACGCTCAGTTTCAACCCTCTGTACTTCAACGCCGACTATGCGCGTGCCCACGGCCATGGCAGCGTCGTGCTGAATCCGATGCTGGTTTTCCTGACGGTCTTCGGACTTTCAGTTGAGGACCTGAGCGAGGCGGGCGGTCTGTTCCTGGGTGTCGACGATCTGAAATTCCATAGCACCGTCTATCCCGGCGAAACGCTCAGCGCCCGCAGCACGGTGCTGGACAAACGCGAGTCGGCCAGCCGGCCCGAAAGTGGAATCGTGAGTTGGCACACCGAGGGGCACAACAGCCGCGGCGAGCTGGTGATCGACTTCCGCCGCACCAACCTGGTGAGCAAAAGGAACGCCCATCCATGAGTTACATAACCGAGGAGCGCAAGCTGATTCAGCAGATGGCGCGTGACTTTGCGCTCGAGCAGGTCCTGCCCATCGCCAACAAGCTCGACCCCGAGCAGGGCGACATCCCGATGTCGTTGCGCGACAAGATGGCCGAACTGGGCTACTTCGGCATCCTGATTCCCGAGGAGTACGGCGGCCTGGGCCTCGGCGCGTTCGAGTACGCGCTGGTGACCGAGGAACTGGCGCGGGCCTGGATGAGCGTCGCCAGCATCATCGCGCGCGGCAATTCGCTGTGGGGCGGCGTTACCGAAGAGGACAAGCGCCGCTATTTTCCGAAAATCGCGCGCGGCGAATGGCTGGGCGCGTTTTCGCTTTCCGAGCCCGACGCGGGTTCGGACCTCGCCAGTGTCGCGTGCAAGGCCACGCGCCAGGGCGATGAATGGGTGATCAACGGCACCAAGACCTGGTGCACGTTCGCCGACGGCGCCGATTATATCGTGCTGTTCGCGCGCACCTCGCCGCCGACCGATTCCAAGCGCCGCCACGTCGGCATCAGCCAGTTCCTGATCCAAAAAGAGCGCGGCAAATTTCCGCCCGGGATTACGGGATCGCCGATTCGCAAGATCGGCTACTTCGGCTGGAAGACTTTCGAGCTGCACTTCGACAACTTTCATCTGCCGGCCGCTGCCCTGCTGGGCGAGGAAGGGCGCGGATTCTACGCGATGATGTCGGGGCTGGAGACCGCGCGGGTGCATACGGCGGCGCGCGCGATTGGGCTCGCGCGCGGCGGGCTGGACGATTCCGTGGAATACGCCAAGCGCCGCTCGCAATTCGGCCATCCCATCGGCGACTTCCAGGCGATCCGCTTCAAGCTTGCCGAAATGGCCGCCAATATAGAGGCCGCGCGCCAGCTCATGTACTTCGTCGCCAATGAGGTCGACAGCAAACGGCGCTGCGACAAGGAAGCCTCGATGGTGAAGTGGTTCGCTTCCGAGATGGCCGAGCGGGTGACCAGCGACGCGCTGCAGATTCACGGCGGTTACGGCTACACCAAGGATTTTGCGATCGAGCGCTACTGGCGCGACGCGCGGTTGACCAAGATTTTCGAGGGTACCTCGCAAATCCAACTCCGCGTGATTTCGGATCGGCTGCTGGGGCCGCAGGACTAGCGGCCGCGAGGCGAGAACGGACAAGATGGCTGCTGAAACAGGAAATGGATTCGCATCCGGGCCGCAGAACCTGACCGGGCGCGACAATTACTTCGAGGACTTCAACGTCGGCGACGTTTACGAGCACGCGCGCGGCAAGACGGTCGGCGAGATCGACAACGTGCTCATCACCAACCTGGTGATGAACACGGCGCAGGGCCATTTCAACGAGCACCTGATGGCGTCCAACCCGATCGGTCATCGCATCACCTTCGGCGGCGTCACCGCCTCGCTGGTGATCGGCCTGGCGATGGAAGATACGGGCGAGCAGGCGCTGGCCGAACTGGCGCTGGACAAGATTCGATTTCGAACCCCCGTCCTGCATGGCGACACGCTCTACGCGTTTTCCGAAGTGATGGAGACGTGCGACTTTGACGCGGCCGCGGCCGGGCGGCCCGACCTCGCGCGGTTCAACCGCGCCGAGGTTGGCGAAGTGCGCTTTCGCCACTGGGGCGTGAACGAGCGCGGCGAGGTGGTGTTCGAAGGCGAGCGGCGCGTGTTGCTCAAGCGCCGCGCGTTTCACCTGCGCGCGAGCGTGCCGGCGAAGCCGGCACGCTCGCGCGCGCCGGGGCGGAGCGTCCCGGCGCAGCAGAAGCCGCCGGCGCGGCGCGCAGTGCGCGCGCGCGGCGCGGCGGCGAAGAAGGGCGCCGGCGCGCGCCGGCGGCGGCGATAGCCGCGCGCTCCCGGCGAAATTCGGCGGCATCGGCCGTCGGCGGGCAGCAAGGCAAGCGTTATACAGACGCTACACGACAGCTATACAAAAAGGACCACAACGATGCGTCTTCGCAGGTCGGAACTCTCCACCCCGGGCAGCAACGAGCGGATGATTGAGCGCGCGGCGGCCAGCACCGCCGATCTCGTCTTCCTCGATCTGGAGGATTCGGTCGCGCCGAACGAAAAGGTGGCCGCACGCAAGCGGGTTATCGACGCGCTGAACGGCCTTAACTGGGGCAAGAAAACCCGCGCCGTCCGCATCAACAATGTCGAGACCGAATACGCCTACCAAGAAGTGATCGAGCTTGCCGAGAAGGCCGGCGACAACCTAGACCTGATAATCATTCCGAAGGTCAAGGCGCCGCGCGATCTCTGGTTCGTCGACACCTTGCTCTCGGGCGTCGAGATGAGGCTCAAGCGCAAACGGCGCATCGGGCTCGAAGTGCTAATTGAGGAAGTGCAGGCGCTGATCAATGTCGAAGAGATCGCGCGATGCACGCCGCGCCTGGAAGCGATCATTTTCGGCCCTGGCGACTTCAGCGCTTCGCAGGGCGTACGTTTTCCGGCCAAGGGCGCCGCGGGCTATCCGGGTGACATGTGGCATTACGCGCGCAACAAGATCGTGGTTGCGGCGCGCGCGGCGGGAATCGATGCGATCGACGGCCCATTCGCCGACTTTCACGACCCCGACGGCTACCGGCGCGAGGCGACCTGGGCGTCGATACTCGGCTTCGTCGGCAAATGGGCGATTCATCCGAGCCAGATCGATCTCGCCAACGAAGTGTATTCGCCGACCAAGGATGAGGTTGCGCGCGCGCGCAAGATGGCCGAGGTCTATGCCAAGGCCGAGGCCGACGGACTTGGCGCCGTGACTTACGAGGGCGTGATGATCGACGTCGCGTCCGTGCGCGGCATTCGCCACGTCATCGAGCGGGCCGATCTGATTGGGATGTAGTCACTCGCAGGCTATCTTTCGATTCTGAGTATCCAGCCGCCGTCAACCGCCCGCGTTTCGACGACGGCGTAGCCTTCGGCTTCGGCCGCCCGCGGTATATCGCGCACGCCGCGCGGATCGTCAAGCGTTAATTCAAGAGTCTCGCCGAGCGCCATCCGCTCCAGCCGCACCTTGGCATGGGCCCAATTGAGTGGACACTTGACACCTCTGAGGTCGAGCCGAATCGTCTCGCCGGCAGGCTTCACGGTGTCAAGCATATCAGTTCAGTGGCGAATCTGAGCGCCAGCCGGCTCGCATCGCACTTCGGCTACTTAGCAACCCCGAGCATTTCGCTGGCGCGTTGCAGCACGCGGCGCATCGCGTCTTCGCTTTGCGCCCCGACCAGCGGCAGGTCGCCGATTAGCAAGGTGGGGACTCCGCTTATGCCCTTGTGGCTGGCCGACATGGCGTTGTTCTTGATACGCATCGCGTACTTCGCTGAATCGAGCGCTTCACCCAGCGCGACGCGATCGAGTCCGACCTCTGCGCCGAGGTCCAGCAGCACGTCGCGCTCGCCGATATTGAGCCCTTCGCAGAAGTAGGCGCGAAAAACGCGATCTTCGAAGGCCTTGGCTACGCCGGCTTCCGCCGCGAACTCGCCCGCCTGCAGCGCGAGCATCGAGTTGGCGAGCGTGCGGGGCGCTTTCATTTCCAACCCCACCGCCGCGCCCATCGCGCTTATCCGCTCCCAGAGCGCCTCGCGCGCCGCCGGACTCATACCGGATCGCCACTGTTCGGCGGGCATTCCCTCAGCCGGCCATTCAGGATGTATCTGGAAGCCGCGGTGACGTACGGTGAAATCGAATTCGGGCTTGAGCTTTCGCAACGTGGCGAAGCCGATATAGCAGAAGGGACAGATGAAATCTGAGAACATCGTGATGTTAATCGCCATCGCTTTTGCTCCTTTCTATCGAATATATGCCGCGTCCTACCGCCCGGTCAAAAGCGACCTTTCTGCGTACCGAAAGGCGGCAACTTTCTAGGCGTGGTGCGGCTGTGTTAGTAGCTAGGGCAAGCGGCGCGTGGGCTGCGAGCATCAATCAACGACGCGCGTGCATAGGCGGGAGGAAGCATGGTTGCCGACAATCTCAAACTCGACGGCAAGCTGGCGATTATCACCGGGGCCGGCCGCGGCCTGGGCCGCGCGATGGCCACGCGTCTGGCCGGGGCCGGCGCCGACATCGTTGCCGCGGCGCGCACGGTCGAGCAACTCGAGGAAACTGCGGCCGAGGTGCGCAAGCTCGGGCGCAAGTGCCTGATCGTGCCGACCGACGTCTCGCGCTCCGAGGACGTAAGCGCGATGGTCGCGGCGGCGGTCAAGGAATTCGGCAAGATCGACGTGCTAATCAACAACGCCGGGGCCGGCGAGGACTCCTTCGGTAAGACCATCGACCAGATAAGCGACGAGGAATGGCGCCGCGGCATCGACATCAACCTTTCCAGCCAGTTCTACGGCTGCCGCGCGGTGACTCCGCAGATGCTCAAGCAAAAGCGCGGCAAGATAATCAACGTCGCCTCGGGCTATGGATTGCGCGGCGGCAAACACAACTACATGTATGCGTGTTCCAAGGGCGCGGTGTTGCAGTTGACGCGGTCGATGGCGCTGACCTACGCCGACTACAACATCCAGACCAACTGCATCGTGCCCGGCATCTTTCCGCACAACGAGCGCCTGATGGCGTTCTTCAAGGGCGGCAAGTTCATCCCGATGGGCCGCGGCGGACAGGACGCGGACGTCGGTCCGTTGGCGATCTTTCTCAGTTCGGAAGCTTCCAATCATATCAACGGCGCGCTCATCAAGATCGACGGCGGCGGACTGGCCGGCGGCATCACACCCACCGGCGTCGTGCCGCAGCCGACCACGTGAAGGCAGGCGAGGGCATCATGGCGCTTCCCCAGGGACTGAACGATTTCACGCTGGCCGACAAGGCGGCGTTGGTTATTGGAGCGGAGCATCCGGCGGGCCGCATTGCCGCCGCGACGATGGCCGAGGCCGGCGCGAGATTGATGATCGCCTCGCAGGAACCGGGCACCGACGGGCAGATCAGGGAGATCGTCAAGGCGGTGCAGGCGGCCGGCGCCAAGGCGGCGCCGATAACCCAGGTGCAGAACGCGAGCATCCGTGCCGATGTTCGCGCGACGATCGACAAGGCGGTCAAGCACCTGGGCGGGCTCGACGTGATGGTGACGGCGCTGGATGCGCCGTACTACGCGCCGGCCGAGGCGGGCGACGACACGATTTTCGATCGCGTGATCGTAAGCAATGTGAAGAGCGTGTGGATGGCGTGCCAGGAGAGCGCGCGCGCGATGCGTCAGCGCGGCGGCTCGATCGTCGTCATCAGCTCGGTGCTCGCGGAGCGCGGAGTGCCCGGCGCGTCGCTCTATTGCGCGGCCAAGGGCGCAGTGGCGAACCTGGTGCGCGCGCTGGCGCTGGAATGGGCCCGCCAGAACATCCGTATCAACCTGCTCGAAGCGGGCTGGATGACCGAGGAGGGAAGCCCGGCGCTGGCCAACGACGAGTTCGCGGCCAACCTGCTCAAGTACCTGCCGTACAAGCGCCTGGTGCGGCCCGAAGAACTGGCCGGCGCGCTGCTTTACCTGGCTTCGCCGGCGTCGGGTTTCGTCACCGGCGAGGCGATCGCAGTCGACGGCGGCCTGCTCTGCCGGGTGTAACCGGGACCGCTAATCGCGGCTCAAGTTCGCAGTCTTGCGCGATCAGGGCACGAACGGCGAGGCCAGCGAAAGGCCCCCGTCAACCATGATCGTCTGCCCGGTGAGAAAGGCGGCGTCGAGCATACAGATGAGACAGACCACGGCCGCGATCGCGTCGGCGCTGGCCACGCGCTTGAGCGCCGAACGCTCCGCCGCCGCGCGCGCGATCCGTTCGAAGTCCTCGCCCATGTAAAGGCGCGAGGAGTCGCTATCGATCAGCGCGAAGTTGACGCCGTTGACCGTGATGCCGCGCGGGCCGAGCTCGAAGGCGAAGTCGCGCACCATGCTCTCGAGCGCCGCCTTGGCCGCGCCGAGTGCGCCATGTCCGGCGGTGAAGCGAATCGAGTCGATTCCCGAGATCATCACGACGCGGCCGCCCGCGCCCATCAGGCGCGCGCTCTCCTGCACCGCGGCGACAAAGCCGCCGACGCTCAGGTTGAAGGTGCGGGCAAGATGATGCGGCTTGAGCTCGGTTAGCGGGCGAAAGGCGGTCGCGGCGGCATTGGCGATCAGGATGTCGACGCGGCCAAGCTCCTCGCCGGCGCGCCGGACCATCGCGCGCACCTGCTCGTCCTCGCCAAGATCGGCCTGCAGCAATATGGAGCGCGGCGCGAACGCGCGAATTTCCTCCAGTGTGTGCCGCGCGCTGCGCTCGTCGCGGCGGTAGTTGAGCGCCAGCGTTGCGCCGCCCCGGGCTAACCTGAGCGCGGTTGCGCGGCCCAGCCCGCGCGTGCCGCCGGTCACGATAGCCACCTTACCGTCGAATTCGCCCATCGCTGCTAGCCTAACAAAAATCTGCGGCCGGCGACGAGCCGTACAAGCGGCGGTGTCCCTCGCGCAAAGGTTTGCACACGGCCGATTTTGTCGTCATAGTTTTCGCGTTCGCCGTCGATCCAAGGGGGGAGAAATGGCAGCTACGGAAGAATCTCGAATCGGTAAAGGCACGAAAGTCTCGGGCAATCTGCATTTTCATGGCACGGTACGAATTGAGGGCGAGGCCGACGGCGAAATAGTTGGCGATGAGATCGTGATCGCCGAAGGCGCGGTGGTCTCGGCCAAGATTACGGCGACGCGCCTGACCATCGCCGGCGCCGTGAGCGGCGAGATCGTGGCGCGCCAGCGCCTGGAGCTGCTGTCCTCGGCGCAGCTGCACTGTACGATCAATACGCCCAGCCTTATCCTCAACGAAGGCGCGCAATTCGACGGCGATTGCCGGATGCCGCGCGACCGGATGGCAGCGTGAGGATAACGGCCGAAGCCGCGCGCGCTGAGCCTTAAGCGTCGGCGGCAACGAAGCTCACCAGAGCGGTTTCGGCGGCATCGCGTGCGCGGCGGCGCACGACGCGGCCGGCCTCGTCAATTTCGATTTCCTCGGCGTCGCCCATGCGCGGCTCGAAAATCCATAGCCGCCCCGCCTCGTCGAGCCGGCGGTAGGTCTGCTTGGGCGAGGCGGCCACCAGCGTGGTCGGATCGATCATCGCGACTCGCCCGATCCATCGCGCCTGCCCGCGGGCGCGGACGTGCGCGATGATCAGCGCCTTGCACAGGATCAGATCGGCATCGACCTCGTGCATGCGACCGAGCTTGGAGCTCACCTCTTCACGGCCGCCGGCCGCGATAAGATGGCCGCGGATGAGATCGCCGGTGGCATCGTAGCTGGCGCTGCGCTTGAACGGCCCGCGGCTGTAACGCACCGCGACGGCGGTGATGAAGCCGCCGGCGTCCAGACGCGCCTCGACCTCGTGGCGGTTGAGCCCGTCGGGAGTGCGCCGCACGCCGCGAATGAACCCGGTGTCGAGGGTTTCCTCCTCGACTGCGATCAGCTCGCCGCCGCGGCGCAGCTCGTAACGGTACTCGCCTGCCGGCAGCGCGGCGGCCGCCACGGATGCCTGTTCGGATGTCATCAAATGCCGTCGGCGAGCAGGCGTTGCAGGCGCGCGGCAAGCTCCGGCGCGCCGGTTTCGTGCTTGAAGTAGACGTAGATCTCGTCGGCGCCTTCACTTACGCGCGCCAGACGCGCGGCCCATTCCCTAAGCGCAGCGTCATCGTAGGTTTCCTTGCGCAGGCGCGCGTAGACGTAGGGGGCGGTGCGCTCGACCGGGCTTGCCAGGCGGTCGCTCTCGGCGATGCACAGGGCGGCGCCGCCGTCGCGCAGCGCTTGCAGAGCGGCGTCGTCGTCGAACCATGAGTGATTGCGGAACTCGAAGGCCGCGCGCAGGCGCCCGCTCAGCATCGCGATGAACTCCCGCAACAACGCCACGTCACGGCCGAAGTCGGGCGGAAGCTGGAATAGCGTGGGGCCCAGCCGCTCGCCCAGCACGGCGACGGTTTCGGCGAAGAAGCCGACGGTCTCGGCGGTGTTCCGCAACCGTGCGAAGTGCGTGATGCGCTGCGGCGCTTTCAGTGCGAAACGGAAGTGCGCCGGCGTCTGCTCCGCCCATCGCTCGAGCATCGCGCGCCGCGGCATCGCGCGAAACGTGTAGTTGATCTCCACCGTTGGCAGACGCTCGGCGTAATAGGCGAGCATCTTTGAACCCGGCAGTTTGGGCGGGTAGAAGGCTCCGAGCCATTTCTTGTAGCTGAAGCCAGAAGCGCCGATCCTCACCTGCGGAGCCATCCGTGATCGAACCTATTCGCGCGCGTCCGGTTGGACAAGCCGGGGCCGATGCCCGGCGGGAGATCGCTTGGAGCATTATGGATCTTCGGCTCTTGATCGCCAGATCGAGATTCGGTGGACTGCAACCGTCGCAACAGGTATTGCGTTCCGCCGGTTGGCAGGGTGATTCCGCCGGGTGAACAATATCGAGAAAAGTGCTTGACTCGGTTCTCAAGGGGACTTTTCTTTTCGAGAAATCTATCCTATTAATGCATATCAATGCCGAAGATTGGCACAATTAGACCGGAATCGGCATAACAAGAGGCGGAGGTTGGGCATTAGTTTGGTCCAAAGGGGATAGGAAGATGCCATCAACTGGCGCAAAAGTTCTGACGGTCAACGAGCTTTCCGAGTACCTCAGAGTACACCGCTCGACGATCTATCGCCTGCTAAAAAAAGGGCAGTTGCCGGGTTTCAAGATTGGAAGTGACTGGCGCTTCAACGTTGAAGCGATCGACGAATGGCGTCTGCAGCAAGGCGCTGCGCAGCTCGAAGAGCTACGAGCCGAAATCGGTCACTGAATCCTTCCTGGCGACATATTTCGCCTGCGACCAAGTCTTCACTGCAGCGGGCCGTCGTTCAGATTTAATTCCCGCAGCGCGTATTGATTTTCGCCAGCGCATCGGTGCGCGCCATGCCGATTGCCGCGTTTGGCTCGCGCGCACACGCGACGGCCACTTGGCGCTCGTAGTGCGGCGCGCGTAAACTGGGCGGGCGATGCCGACCGACATATCACACAAGACACGACTATTCACCGAATCGGTCATTCGCGAGATGACGCGACGGGCGCTGGCTTGCGGCGCGGTCAACCTGGCGCAGGGATTTCCCGATTTTGCCGCCCCCGCGGAACTCAAAGAGGCGGCCAAGCGCGCGATCGACGAGGACTACAATCAGTACGCGATCACGCATGGCTCGCCCAACTTCCGCCGCGCGATCGCCGACAAGGCGCGCGCCTACAACCGGCTCGAATGCGATCCCGACCGTAACGTCACCGTGACTTGCGGCGCCACCGAGGCGATGGTCGCGACGATGCTCGCGGTTATCAATCCGGGCGATGAAGTGATCATCTTCGAGCCGTTCTATGAGAACTATGGCCCCGACGTGATCCTGGCCGGCGCGACGGCGCGTTACGTGGCGTTGCGAGAGCCTGACTTCGCGATCGATCGCGGCGAGCTCGAAGCGGCTTTCAGCCCGCGCACCAAGGCGATCGTCATCAATACGCCCCACAACCCTTCGGGCAAGGTCTTCAACCGGGCTGAACTGGAGCATATCGCGGAGCTATGCCGGCGCCACGACACGCTGGCGGTGACCGACGAAATCTACGAGCACATCATTTTCGACGGCGCGCGTCATCTGTCGATTGGCAGCCTGCCCGGGATGGCCGAGCGCACGATCACCGTCAGCGGCCTCTCCAAGACCTATTCGATTACCGGCTGGCGGCTGGCCTATGCGATCGCCTGCGAGCAGCTGACCGGGGCGATCCGCAAGGTGCACGACTTTCTAACCGTCGGCGCGCCGCACCCGCTGCAGGAGGCCGGCGCCGCTGCGCTCGCGATGCCCGAGTCGTTTTACGCCGAATTGAAAGCGATGTATGAGCGCAAGCGCGCGGTCCTGCTGGCGGCGCTCAAGGGCGCGGGGCTGCGCTGCTGGATGCCGCAGGGCGCGTACTACATCATGACTGACATCGGTGAGCTTGGCTTTCGTGACGACTTTGAGGCTGCCGACTTTTTTCTCGACGCGGTCGGGGTTGCCGCGGTGCCCGGCTCCAGCTTCTATCATCGCAACGAACTCGGCCATCGGATGCTGCGCTTCACTTTTTCAAAAAGCGACCAGACTCTGGCCGCGGCGGCAGAACGCCTCGAGCACCTCGGCGAAAAGCTCGCCGCGCGCCGCAGCCGCTGAGCCGCATCGCATCATCCCGGTCGTATTGCGGCGCGGTCGCGCAGTCCACAGCAATTTCGCAGGATTCAGAGACCTGTCGTCAGTCGCCGAGGTAGCGGCGGCGCACGAAGACCTCGCCCAGCAGCAGTACGATCACCAGCGGCAGCAGGTAAGGATTGGCGTCGCGATAGATAGTTACCAGTTGGCCCCGCGGTTCGAGCATCTGCGCCGGCGGCACGCCGACCGCGCCTCCGGTGGCGCGCGCGAGTTCGCGTAATAGGTCGAGGTTGGCCGGGCGCAGCTTGAGCTCGGCCTGGTCGGCCGGCCCCGCCTCTGGCACCGCGACCTCGCGCCGCACCAGCACGCGCTCGGTGTCGCCGTCCTTGACCATCAGCGTGACGTTGTACTTGCCGCGCCGCAGCGGCGCGGACTCGCCGGTATAGACCGCGCGCCCCGACTCGGTCATCGGCACGTCCATCGCGTTACCTGCCGCGTTGCCCGTGCCACTGATGCGGCAGACCAGGTTGTTAACCGGTCCATTGTCGGCCTTTTCCGCCTGCAGGCTGAGGACGCCGCCCGCCGCGTTATGCACGCGCAGGCTGAATGGTCCCGAATCGCCCTGGCGCATCACCCAGCTAGCGAGCTGTGACCAGAATTCCGCGTAACGGTTCCATCGCACCCAACTGAGCGATGCGGTCGAGTCGGTGTCGGCGGCGAAGACCGCGCTGCGTCCGAGGCCGTACTGCCAGGCGGCGAGTAGTGGCGAGGCGATGTTGTTGCGCCTGATGCGGAGCGGCACGGCGGCGCCGTCCTTGGGCACGGTGGTCGCGAACAGCCCGATCGGCGGAATCTCGTGCTGGCTGATGCCGCTTAAGATCGTGCTTTCGCCGGCGTATTCGAGATGGCTCTGCTGATGGCGCTTGTCGGCGATCGCCTGATGGGTGAGGCGAACGAGCAACAGGGGCAGCTTGCGGATGTCCTCGACGCGGTAGAAGGTGCCGCCGGTGATCTTGGCGAAATCCTGCAGGAGGCGGAGGTTCTCCAGGTCGGGTCCGATGCGGATGGTCGAGACCGAGATGTGTTGCTTGTCGAAATCGGTCATCAACTGATCATGATCGTGATACTGGCGATTGGTGTCGCCGTCGGTGATCAGGATCACCTGATGCACCGGAATGCCGCTGGCGAGAATCTCGCGCTCGGCGATTTCCAGCGATTCCTTGAAGTCGGTGCCGCCGCCGGGTTCCAGCCGCTCGATCCGGCGGGTCAGCTCGGCGCGGTCTTCGCCCACCGGGCGCAGATGCGAGAGCACGTAGGGTTCCGAGTCGAATGCGATCACGCCCGCGTAGTCGGTGTCGTCAAGCTGGTTGAGCAGGGCGGCCGCGGCCTCCTTGGCGTAGCGGATGCGTTCGCCGTCGCGCACCGCCGGGTAGCGCGAGTTGTAGCTCATCGAGTTGGATCGGTCGATCAACAGGTAGACCGCGATCGGTTCGCGCGAGGGCGGCGGCGGCTGCGGGGTGAAAGTTATCGGCAGCGCTTTTTCCAGTTCGCCCCGATGAAACTTTTCGTCGCGCAGCGCGTCGCCGGTCACGATCAGCCCGCCGCCATAGTCGCCAACGTAGCGGGCCAGCGCCGCCTGCACGTTGGGCGTCAGCGCCGCCGCAGTCACGTCGACCAGGATCACCACCTGGTAGGCGAGATAAGCCTCGGGATCGGCCGGCAGCCCATGCGGCGGCGTCTCCTGAACCTCGTACTGGCGCAGCCTGAGCGCGCTCATCAGGCTGTCGGGCGGACTGGTCGAGACCACCAGCACACGCGGCGGCCCGATGACCGAGACCGCGGTCTCCGCGCCAGGGTTGGCGGCGACCAGCGGCGAGTCGACGTCGATCCGCGCGTTGAGCAGGTAAGCGCCGTAACGATCCAACTGGTAGGGCAGGGCGAAACGGTTGAGCCCCGGCTGGAGCACGACCGAACGATGGCCCAATTCCTCGCCGTTGCTGGTCAGCCGCACGCGTGCGACGGCCGGCGCGCGTGCTTCGCTCAGAATGTCGAGTCTGAGCGCGAAGCTGGCGTGCGCGCGCACGGGGGTAGGCGCCTGAAAGTCGACGATCGCGACCCGCCCCGCCGCCGACGGCGGCGGGGCCGCGGCGTACAGCCGCGCGCCCTGCTCGACCAGCGCGGGAACTTCGGCTCTCGCGTCGCCATCGGTCTCGTTGCCGTCGGTCAGCAGCACGATCCGCTTTTCGTCCTGCGGCGGCAGCAGGCTGAGCGCGGTGGTGAGGCCGCCTGCGATATCGGTGCCGCCAGGATCGGCGCCGGTGCGCGAACGATCGACGCGCACCAGGCGCGGATCGCCCAGCGGCGCCAGCAGGCGCGTGCTGCGGCCAAACTCGAGCACCGCGAGGCGGTCGCGCGGACTCATCGCCGCGCGCAGCGTCTCCAGCTGCTGACGCATCCACTGGAACTGGTCGGGCGCGATCGAATGCGAGGCGTCCATCGCGACCACCACTGCCATCCGCCGCGCCGGCGTCTTGAGCGGCAACCGCAAACCGGCGAGCAGCACGACCAGTAGCACGAACAGGCTCGCGCGCAGTGCCGCGGCGGCCGCGCCGGCCCCACGGCGCCCCGCGCGCACGGCCATCAGGCCCGGCGCCACCAACAGCGGCACGGCGAGCAGCAGCCACAGCAGTTCGGGACGCTCAAACATCGCGCGCCCTCCAGCGCATTGCCCTGCGTGTCAGTATCGCCGACTCCAGCAGCATCGCAACCAGCGCAAGCGCGACGAGCCACGTCGCGATCGGCTGCACCCGGGTCACGGCGGGCACGGCCATCGCCGCCGCCCTTTCGGGCGCCCCTTTCGCGGAGGATGCGGGCGCCGGCGGCGCGGCCGAAAGGTCCGATTCGCCGGCGTCGTAGTAGTTGGCGTAGATAATCGACTTGGCGCCCGCCGAACTGACCTCGTAGCGACCGGCCTCGATCGGTCGCACGTTGACGCGGCCCATCTCGTCGGCCCGGGCCTCGCTCACCGATCCGTCGGGTGCGACGATCCTGACGGCGCCCACGGCCGGGACGCTGACCGCGCTGCCGGTCGATACGACCTGCAAATCCTGCGGCGCCAGCAGGCGCTTGACCATCTCCACCGTCAGCACCAGCGCCTCGAGCTTGTCGGGATCGAGCAGCATATGGTCATTTACGCTGAACGCGATCATGCCTATCGCGCCGCGGGAGTCGTAGCCGAAACCCGCCAGCGGAAACGATCCGCTGCTGCCCGCGCCGGTGCCGTGCGCCAGCACGTCCATCCATTGCGGCAGGCTCAGGATGCGCGCGGGGCTGAGCGCGAGCGGCTGGCCAAGCTGCTCGCCGTCGGCGCGCTCCTGCATCTCGGCTATCGCCACCGTGCCGACCACCGGCAACTGCCATGACGGCGGCGCCGAGTGCTCCAGCCAGGGCGGCGGATAAATGATCAGACGCGCGGCGGCGTTGATGCCGGGGTCGTAGGCGTCGTCGAGCACGGCCAGGCGATAACGCGGGGCGCTCGCGAGATCGAACTTGACCGGATCGATCGCGGTCACGATCAGGTTCTGGTTGATCGCCAACAGCACCCGCGCCAGATCGTCGCGCGCCTCGGGGCTGGGCGACATCACCAGCGCCTTATCGGGCTTGTCGTTGGGCGCAAAGGCCCAGCGGCTGTTGTCGGCGTCGAGCGCGTCGGCGGTGAGGATGCGCGCCCGAACCAGACCGCCCCGCTTGAGCGGGCCAAAGGGCATCACGGTCTGCCCGCGCGGTTCGAGCACGATGGTGGTGCTCAGCACGCTGTGCGCATCGAGGTCGAGAGCAATCTCGCAGAGCTGGGGACGGTCGGAGAAGTTGCGCACGACCATCCGGCCCGGCGACGCGCCCACGGTGCCGGGCTCGAGCGCCACGATCGCGAGATTGGCGGCGGGCGCGCCGACCTGATGCAGATGCACGCGCGCCCCGGCGTCGGCGGAATTCAACAAGTCGCTGGCCGGCGCGCGGTCGGCAAAGACATCGATTTCGGCCGTGCCGCGCGCACGCATCAGCGCCGCGCGCATCGCGGCCGCCCGTGCCGGCAGCGCCGCGGGCTTGAGCTCTCTGATCGCCTGGCGGACGTCGGCCAGATGTGAGGTCGGAGCGCGATACACCGTGGCCTCCAGCGCGTAGCCGATCACGCTGAAGCTGTCGCCGGGTCTGGCCGCGGTGACGATTTCGAGCGCCTGGCGCCGGGCGTCGTCAATCCGCGTGCCGGTTACCTCGCGCGCTCCCATCCCGGCGCCAAGGTCGAAAATCAGCGCGCGGGCCTGATGATGGGCCGCCGGCGCCGTGGCGCGGATGTACAGCCCCGCCAGCGCCATCGAGAGCGCGCCCAGCGCCGCCATCTCGAGCCAGAACATCAGGTCCGTGCGCAACACGCGCGAGCTCGCCACGGGCGCGGCGATCTCGTCGAACAGCATCAGGCTGGAAACCTCGAGCGTGGGCTTGGCGCGGGCGCGCAGGTAAATCGCGACCAGCACGGCGAGACTCGCGAGGTAGGCCAGGTTGCGGGGGTTGAGCAGGCCCATCGCGCGCTACCGCATCACGCCCAGGCGGGGAAATTCGCGCATCACGATGTCGTCGAAATGGCTGGCGCCGAAGGCCCGCGCGTATGCCATTGCGTTGGCCGCGCAAAATGCCGCCAGATCGGCCGACAGCCGCTCGACTCGCCGCCGGCAGTTCTCGGCCGCGCTCGCGCCGAGGGTGACCTCGCACAGTTCGCCGGTTTCCGAATCGCGTACGCGATAGTGGCCCGGCGGATAATTGCCGCTGCTCTCGCGGTCGCCCAGCACGTGGATGACCTTGACCTCATGGCGCGCGCGCAGCAGGCTGCGCAAGGCCTGTTCGTATTCGCTGGCGGAGACCAGGAAATCGGAGATCAGGATGACGGTGCCGGCCGGCCGGCGCTCGAGCAGCAGGCGGCCCACCGCTTCGGCCATCTGCGTGGCGCCGCCCGAGCGCACCGAGCTTACGAACGTTCGGAAGGCCGGATAGGTCTCGCGCCGGCGATGCAGCGCGGAGGTCTCCAGGCGCGTCGCGGTGCCGCGTGCGGTGGTGAACGCGCCCAGCCGCACTGCATCGTTGCTGGCCATCGCGACGTAGGCGAGCGAGGCCGCCAGGGCCAGCGCGAAGCCGAGCTTGTCGTCGTCGCGCGGCAGTCCCATCGAGGCGCTGGCGTCAACCAGGATGGTGACTTCGATTTCGCGCTCGGCCCGAAATGTGCGAATCGTCAGATCGTCGAGCCGGGCGAACGCGTTCCAGTCCAGGAAGCGCAGGTCGTCGCCCTCGGTGTACTGCTTGAAACTTTCGGGTTCGATGCCGAGTCCTTGCACGCGCCCGAGCAAACGGCGGCCTTCGCGCACGGTGCGTGAACGCTGAACTCCGAGCACCAGGCCGTCAAGCCGGCGGAGAAAGTCGGGCTCGAATGCGCGCGCCTCGAGCATCTCGGTCCAGCCGCTCAGGCGCGGGTTGGGCGGACCGCCTGGATGACGCGCTCGACGACGTGGCTCGCGTCGATGCCGTCGGAGTGGGCTGCGTAGTTAAGCATCACACGATGCTGGAGCGCGGCGGGAGCCACCTGATCGATGTCGTCGTAGGCCACGTTGGCGCGCCCGTCGAGCAGAGCGCGCACCTTGGCGCCCATGATGAGCGCCTGCGCCCCGCGCGGGCTCGCGCCGAAGCTGACGTAGCGGTCGACCGCGTCGACGCGCAAGCCATTGCTTTGCTGGCCGATGAAGCGCGAGGTGCTGGGCTGGGTCGCGCGCACCATCCGCGCCGCGTAGTGTTCGATCGGCTGCGCCACCATCACCTCGCGCACCAGGTGCTTGAGCGCCTCGATCCGCTCGGCCGCTTCGGCCACCGAGAATACCGGCTCGACGCCCGCGTCCTCGGGGCCGGTGGTATTGGTCACGATACGCACCATCTCGCTCTCGTCCGGGTACTCCAACCGCACCTTGAAGAGGAAGCGGTCGAGTTGAGCCTCGGGCAGAGGATACGTGCCCTCCATTTCGATCGGATTGAGTGTCGCCATCACGAAGTACGGTGGCTTGAGCGTGTGGGTGATGCCGGAGACCGTCACCTGCAACTCGGCCATACATTCGAGCAGCGCCGACTGGGTCTTGGGTGTGGCGCGGTTGATCTCGTCGCCGAGCAGGATGTGGCAGAACACGGGTCCCGGCTGGAAGGAGAATTCCCGCCGGCCGTCTTCGCCCGAGAGAATTACCCGGGTGCCGGTGATGTCGGCCGGCATCAGGTCGACGGTGAACTGGATACGGTTGAAGCTCAGGTTAAGTGCGAGGCCGAGCGTCTTGACCAGCGTGGTTTTGCCGGTGCCGGGGACGCCCTCGATGAGCACGTGGCCGCTGGCGAAGAACGCGCTCAAGAGTTCCTCGACGGCCTGCTGATGGCCCACGATCACCTTGTGAATCTCGGCCTGAACGTGGCGGAACGTGCGCATGAAGTCGCCCACGCTGGGCGCTTCGCCGGCGGCAACTGCATTCATCGTTCAAACACCCGTTTAATCGTCACCCGGTCGGAGGCCGGGATGGATGCGCGCTCGAAGGGTTCGTCGGGAGCCTGGCTCGCGTTGAGCGTGCTCTTTATCCGTTGGGGTACGGAGGCGGGAGCGGTGTTACTCGATCCGTCGTCGGATGGTCCCACCTCGACCGGAATCTTGAAAGTGTCGTTGCCCAGCGGCGGCCTCTCGGGATCGCCATAAAGATGCTGGGGGTCGCTTCCTGAGCCATGGTCCGCGCCGCCCGCGCCCATCGAGCCGGCTTGAGGAAGTTTGCGTGAGTTGGGCGGCGTGTTCTGGGCGACAGAGCCGCTGGGGTTCGGGTCGTCGTTATTGAGACCGTTGAGCGCGGCCAATCCGCTCATGTCCGGCGCTCCGGGAGTCGGAGCACTGTTGGATTGTTGCGTCTGGCTCTGATCGGATTGCTGTCCGCTGCCGGGACTTTGCGGATTATCCTGGGCACCGTTCGCCTGCTGGTGATCCGGATTTTGCGCTCCGCCTTTGCCCGCGTTGGCGCCCTTTCTGTAGGTAAGCCTCAGGCGTGGCGCAGGCTGGAGCGGCTTGCCCCCGGTAAGCTTGTTCTGCAGCGCACTGGCGGCGTCGCGCGCATTGGCCATCAGGCGCGAGGTCGGGCTGCTCTGCTGGCCACCGCGCTGGGCCTCGCGCAGCTTGTCGGCCAGCTTGCGCAGCGTCGCCGGGTCCGCGTCTATTGCCGTGCCCGGTTCAGCTGAAGGATCGGCGGGCCGGATGTCGAGGTCGCCCAGGTCGGCGGTGACTTCGCCCGGCGCGCTGACGACGCGATTGTTGGCGAGCATCCTTGAGTTGCGCACGCCGTAGGCGAGACGCATCACCAGCGCCGCGATCGCGCACGATACCAGCGCTGCCCACAGCCATCGCGAAACCCGGCGCGGCTCGATTCTGGCGGCAACGAATTCCTCACGCCGCGCCAGGGTATCTTCGATCAGAAAGGGCCACAGCGCGGAGCGCCGCTCGACTCGCGCCGCGTCGACCATCGTGGTCAGCCGGCCCTTGAGCACCGCGCGTTCGTCGGCGATAAGTGCCGCGCGCTCGGCACTGGTGCGCATCCGCCACGCCCGGCGAGCCGTGCGCGCGACTGCGGCGATGGCGGTGGCGGTGACGGCGACGCCAAGCAGGAGAAAAGTGAGCGGACTGAAGGCGAAAGCGGCCCCGACGATCAGCACCGCGGCGCAAAGGACGAAAGTGAGCCCGCCAAATATCCCTTGTTGCAGGGCCAGTGCGTTGAGCCGGCTGCGAATCGCAGCGACCTGGCCAAGGATTAGTTGAAACTTCTCCTCGCCACGTGCTTGTGCGGGTCCGTAATCCATATGGGAAAGCGCCACCGCCACGCTGCCGATCAGCGGTTTGGTATCGATCAGGATAATTTAGGCCCGCGGCGTGCGCAACTTGAATGTTTTAGACCCGACTGGCGCGGGCGCCGCTACTGGCTGCGGCTATTGATGACTCAGCCCGGCGTCGTCGAGCACGCTCAGCGCGATCGCCGACCAATCCATATCCGCGCGTCCCTTGGCCAGGCTGGCGAGGAATCGATCTCGCACCAGGCTCGCGATCGGCAGCGCCATCGTCACCTCGGCGGCGGTGCGCAGCGCCAGTTCCACGTCCTTGAGTCCGAGCGGCATCCGGAAGCCTACCGGCGTAAAGCGCTTCTCCGCGATCGCCTTGCCGTAGCCCTGGTAAATCGGGCATGCGAAGAGCGTCTTCGCCAGCAAGTCGGCGACGGCGGCGCGATCGACGCCCTGCTTCTCGGCCATCGCGAATGCTTCGGACATCGCTTCGAGGTTCGCGGCGATGAGGAAATTGCCCGCCAGCTTGGCGACATTGGCGGCCCCGGGGTCCTCGCCGAAGTCGAAAATCCCCTGCCCGATCGCTTCGAGCAGCGGCCGTATCGCGGTCTTTTGCGCCGCCGGCCCCGAGGCCAGCACCCACAGCCGCTTTGCCTTGGCGGCATCGGGACGGCCAAACACGGGCGCCGCAATGTAAGTGTTGCCGCAGTCGGCATGATGCTGTGCCAGACGGCGCGCGGTCGCCGGCGCGACCGTGCTCATCGAGATATGGATTCCGCCGGAACCGAGTCGCTTGGCCAGACCGTCGGCGCCGAGCGTCACCTGCTCCAGCGCGGCATCGTCGGCGAGCATCGTGATCGCCACTGCGCCCGCCGGCGCGGCGTCGCCCGGCCGCTCGACGCGCGTCGCGCCGGCTGCGACCAGCGCGTCCGCCTTCGATGCCGTACGGTTGTAGACGCGCAGTTTGTAGCCAGCGGCGGCGAGATTGGCCGCTATCGGCTCGCCCATCGCGCCCAATCCGATAAATCCGATTTCAGTGCTCATAGTAGTAATTCCTTCTCCGGGGGTTGGGCGTGTATCGCGCCGGCTGACCGTAATTACCGCGGGCTATCGCGAGCGGGTTACTCCCAGGCGCGGACACAGATGTGCGACCGGACATCCCGAACACCACGGCGACAGCGGTTGGCAGATCGTCTGGCCAAAAGCCACGAGCAACGTATTGTATTCGATCCAGTAGCGGCGCGGCAGCGCCGCGCGCAGCGCCGTCTCGGTCTCATCCGGCGTGCGCGTCCCGACCAGGCCCCATCGGTTGGAGATCCGATGGACGTGAGTGTCGACGCAGATGCCGGGTTTGCCGTAGGCCTGGGTTACGACCAGGTTGGCGGTCTTGCGGCCCACCCCCTTGAGCGTCAGCAACGCGTCGATCGAGTCAGGCACGAGTCCGCCGAAGCGGGCGATAAGCTCGCGGCAGATTCCGGCAATCACTGCGGCCTTGGTGCGATAGAAACCAACCGGATAGATAAGCCGCGCGATCGCGTCCTCGCCCAACCTGAGCATCGCTTGCGGCGTCGCCGCTTGCGCGAACAGTCGCGGCGCCGCCTCGGCGGTGGTCTCGTCCCTGGTCCGCAGGCTCAGGATGCATCCGATGAGTGTGCGGAACGGGTCGCCATGCTCGGCGGCTTCCAGAGCCATCACCGGCGCGTTCCATCCTTTGGCCTCGCGCCGCAGCAGCCTGAGTACACGGCCTACGGTGCGCCGATCTACGAGATCGCCGCCGCCCGAGCGCCGCTTGACGGTCTGCGGCGCGGCGCCGTCCGCGCGCGAGTGCGGCGCGGCCTTGCGAAGCATCTTGCTCGCGGACGCCATAGCGCTCACCTCTAGCATGGCCGGCGTGCGGGGAAGAACCGGTGTTCGTTTGACGCTGAGCCTCAACGGTAATACCTTCCTCTCGCTGGCGCGCTGGCCGCCGTCAGCGTTCGCCAACACGGGGAGGCTTTAGCGATGGACCTCGGCAAAGACCTGATGCTCGAGATGTACCGCTCGATGCAGCGGATTCGGCAATTCGAGGGGCGGGTGCGCGATCTTGCGATCGCCAACGAGCTTCCGGGTTTCGTGCACGTCTCGATCGGCGAGGAGGCGAGCGCGACCGGCGTGTGCGCGGCGCTGCGCAAAACCGACCGCATCACCTCGACTCATCGCGGCCACAGCCATCTTATCGCCAAGGGCGGCAGGCTCGACCGCATGATGGCCGAGCTCTACGGCAAGCGTGAAGGCTACTGCAAGGGCAAAGGCGGCTCGATGCATATCGTCGACTTCGCACTCGGCATCCTGGGCGCCAATGGGATCGTCGGCGCCGGACTACCGATCGCGACCGGCTCGGCGCTGGCCGCACAAATCTCGGGGCGCGACGACGTCACCGCCTGCTTCTTCGGCGACGGCGCTTCCAATGAGGGCACCTTTCACGAATCGCTCAACCTCGCCGCGGTCTGGAAGCTGCCGGTGGTTTTCGTCTGCGAGAACAACGGCTATGGCGAATTCACCCCGATGGAAACCGTCACTTCAGTCAAAGACATCGCGGTGCGCGCGCAAGCCTACGCAATTCCCGGCCACATCGTTGACGGCAACGACGTATTTGAGGTCTATCGCTATGCCAGCGAAGCGATCGCGCGGGCGCGGGCCGGCGAAGGGCCGACCCTGCTGGAGTGCAAGACCTATCGATGGGAGGGGCACGTGGTCGGCGAGCAGGCTTTCCTGGGCTCCGCTGGCTATCGTACCGAGGCGGAAGTCGAATCTTGGAAGAAGAAATGCCCGATCATCAAATTTGAAAAATTCGTGCTCGAGGGCGGCAAGATCGGCAACGCTGAACTCGATCGCATCGTGAATGAAACGCAAGCCGAACTCGAGGCCGCGATCGAGTTCGCTCGCAAGGGCACCCTGCCCGATCCGTCCGAAGTCACCGACGACGTTTTCGCATAGGTGCGCGCGGCAAAACGATTCGCACGCAGAGCAAGGTGCGGACGCAGAACGAGGTGATGACGATGGCGCTGGTCAGTTACATACAGGCAATCAACCAGGCGATCGATGAAGAGATGGCGCGCGATCCGCTCACCTTCGTGATGGGCGAGGACGTGATTCTCGCGGCGTTCGGCGCCACCCGCGGGCTGCACAAGAAATACGGTCCCAGCCGCGTGCGCAACACGCCGATCTCAGAGGCCGGGTTCGTCGGCGCGGCGGTGGGTGCGGCGATGGCCGGGACGCGCCCGATTTGCGAGGTCGAGTTCGCCAGCTTCTTCTACTGCGCGATGGACCAGGTGTGTAACCAGGCGGCCAAGCTGCGTTACATGTCGGGCGGACAGGCCCGGCTGCCGATAACCTTCAGAGCCGTCTACGGCGCGGTCGGCGGCGCGGCGGCGCAGCATTCCGAAACCGTGTATGCGCAGTTTCTGAGCGTGCCCGGGCTGAAGCTCGCGATACCGTCGTCGCCCACCGACGTCAAGGGAATCCTCAAGAGCGCGATCCGCGACGACAACCCGGTAATCGTTTTCGAGCATTTATCGCTCGGACGCCTGCGCGAGGAAATGCCCGCCGGAGATCATCTCATTCCGCTCGGCAAGGGCGCGATCAAGCGCGCGGGGGACAACGTGACCGTGGTCGCGATCGGCGCGATGGTGCCCAAGGCGCTCAAGGCCGCGGAGCGGCTCGCCGCCGACGGTATCAGCGTCGAAGTCGTCGATCCGCGCACGCTGATCCCGCTCGACGAAGAGATAATTTTGGAATCGGTGGCCAAGACGAATCGCGTGGTCATCGCCGACGAGGGCCATCTGCGCGGCGGTGCGGCCGCCGACCTCTCGGCGATAATCGTCGAGAAGGGCTTCGACCTGCTCGATGCGCCGCCCCGGCGCGTGACCTCGCTCGACGTCCCGATCCCATTCAGCCCGCCGCTGGAGAAGGCGGCGATCGCCAATGACGCGCAGATCGAGGCGGCGGTGCGCGAACTGGCTGGGCGCTGAGGCCCGCGTTCGCAGCACTATCCTTGGCGGATGGGAACCGCTTCCTTATGACGAACCGCACATCCGCGTCTGGTTGAGATTCCTATGCCCGTCGAAGTGACTATGCCCAAGTTCGGCCTCACGATGCAGGAGGGGACGATCCAACGCTACTTCAAGGCGCCCGGGGAGAGTGTGCGTGCGGGCGAGCCTCTGTACGAGGTCGAGACCGAGAAGGTGCTATACGAAGTCGAGGCGCCGGCCTCGGGCACGCTCGCGGCCGCTCTGTTTCCGGAGGGCGCGACGGTCGAGTGCGGCGTTGTAATCGCGGTAATCGCCGAGAGCGGCGAGGACGCGGCCGCGGTCGGTGCGCGCTACGGCGACGGCGCGGGGCCGCGGGCGGGAGCGCCCGCCGCCACGGCGGCGGGCGCTCCCGCCCGCTCATCTGGCGACGCTGGCGCTCGCGGCGCCGCGACTGCCGCCCCGGCGTCGTCCGCCGCTTCGGCGGCGGACGACGCCGGGGCGCGCCGCGCTGTCAGCCCGGTCGCGCGCAAGCTCGCCGCCGAACTCGGCGTCGAGCTTGCGCGCGTCGTCGGCACCGGCCCCGGCGGTCGCATCACGCGCGAAGACGTCGAGCGCGCGGCCGAAGGCGCGCGCTCGGCGTCCAGTACAAGTGCAGCCGTCGAACGCGCGGCCGAAGGCGTGCGCCCGGCGGCCGGTGCGCGCGCAGCATCGCCCGCGTCTGCCCCCGCCGCCGCGGGCAAGCCGCAGGCGCGCAGCATCCCGATGCGCGGGATGCGCAAGACCATCGCCGATCGCATGTCGCAGAGCCTGCGCGAGAGCGCCCAGCTCACCATCACCAGCGAGGCCGACGTCACCGCCGCCGTCGAACTGCGGGAGAGGCTCATGCGTCAGTTCGATTTCACATACGGTGACCTGCTGATTCAGGCAGTGGCGCGTGCACTGCTGCGTCATCCGCGGATGAACGCGCGGCTGGTGCAGGACGCGATCGCGATCATGCCGCAGGTCAACGTCGGAATGGCGGTGGCGCTCGAGGACGGGCTGATCGTGCCGGTGATCGTGGATGCCGACCGGAAATCGCTGCGGGAGATCGCCGTGCTGACGCGCGAACTGGGCGAGCGCGCGCGCGCGGGCAAGCTGCGCCTGGAAGAGGTGAGCGGCGGAACGTTTACGATTACCAACCTCGGCACCTACGGGGTGGACGCGTTTACGCCGATCATCAATACCGGAGAGACCGGGATTCTTGGCGTCGGCCGGATCATCGAGAAGCCGGTCGTCCATCGCGGCGAGATCGCGCGGCGCTCGATGCTGACACTCAGCCTGACCTTCGACCATCGGTTGATCGACGGCGCGCCAGCCGCGCAATTCCTTCAGACGGTCATCGAGATTTTCAACTTTGGCGAGCGCTGATGCGCAACGGAAAGAGGCGCGCCGCATCGTGGGTCGTCGCATCGGCGGCCATACTGACGCTGTCGCTGGGCGCGGGGGCCGGCGCGGGTATCGGCATCGGATGGGCGGCCGAGCCCTCAAGCGGTACGGGCGGGGCAGGGGTAAGCGACGCCTCGGCGGCCAAGACGTTCAACTGGGAGAAGCTGACTCAGGAGGCGACGGCGCTGCTCTCCCAGTACATCCGTATCGACACCACCAATCCACCTGGTAACGAACTCGGCGCGGCGCGGATGCTGCGCGAGAGATTTCTCGCCGACGGAATTCCGGCCACGGTATGGGAGCCGATGCCTGGCCGCGGAGTAGTGGCGGCGCGCCTGCGTGGCATCGGCAAGCACACCAAGGCCATTGTGCTGCTGAGCCACATGGATGTCGTGCCGGCCAATCCCAAGCAATGGCAAGTGCCGCCATTCTCAGGCGAGGTCAAGGACGGCGACATCTGGGGGCGCGGGGCGATCGACGACAAGGGTCCCGGCGTAATCGAAATGATGGCGATGCTGGCGATCAAACGCGCCGGCATCCTGCTCAACCGCGACGTGATCTTCATTGCGACCGGCGACGAGGAGGGGGGCGGACGCAACGGGGCAGGATGGTTCGTGCAGCACGAGAAGCAGGTCTTTGCCGATGCCGGCTACCTGCTCAACGAGGGCGGCGGGATCGAGGAGACCCCCGGCCACCATCGCTTCTATGCGGTCTCGCTGGCAGAGAAGACCCCGATGTGGATCCGGCTGACGGCCCAGGGACCAAGCGGACACGCCGCGGTGCCGCCCAACGACACCGCGGTTACGCACCTAACGGCGGCGCTGAGCAAGCTTATCGCGTACCGCCCGCAGGTCCACGTGATCGACACAGTGCGCGATTATTTTCGCGCGGTCGCCAAGCTCGACGGCGGCCCGAGCGAATTCAAGAACCTGGTAATCTCGCTGCGCAAGCCGGCCTATCGCCAGAATTTCCTCGCGATCCCGCGCTACAGCGCGATGGTGCGTGACACCGTCACGCCGACCGTGCTCGGCGCCAGCCAGAAAACCAACGTGATCGCACCGACCGCCTACGCCGAGATCGATTGCCGTTTGTTGCCGGGCGCGGATCCCAAAGAATTTCTCGATCAGATCCGCCATGTGATCGGCGACGACACGATCAAGGTCGAAGTGTTGCTCAACTTTCCCGCGGTTTCTTCACCTCCACGCTCGATCCTGATGAACGCGATCAACGCGGTCGCGTGGCAGGACGGCCACGATGCAGCTATTCCGACGATGATCGCCGGCTTCACCGACAGCCACTACTTTCGCGCGAGTGGCCTGATTGCTTACGGCTTTGTGCCGGTGGAATTGACTACCGCCCAGGAGCATACCGTGCACGGGATCAACGAGCGGATCGAGGTGAAAGAGCTGGGCAACGGCATCCGGCGGATGGTTGAATTGTTGCGCTTCGTGGGCGGAAGCTGAGAAGCGCGGATGAGAGGCGGGACATAGGGATTATGCTGCACGCAGGAGTCGGATACTCGATCTCGAACAACCCCAGGGTGGCCGCCGCCGAAGCCACGCGGGGGGCGATGCGCCAGGCGGGGTTGCATCATGCGGCCGGCGCGCTGTGCTTTGCGACCACGGCTCACGGCGCGGCCTTCGGGCTGATCACGCGCACGGTCGCGGCCGAGGCGCGCACGCGCGAAGTGGCCGGATGCTCCAGTGTGGGCGTGATCGCGGCCGAGCGCGAGATCGAATCGGGCCCCGCGGTTGCGGTGATGGTCTTCGGTGGCAGCTCACTCAGCGCCAAGCGGCTGTTCGTGCCCTCGTTGCGCGGCCGCGCGCGCGAGGCCGCCGGCGAGATCGCCGCCGCCGTGCGTCCGGCGCTCGGCAACAACAACCTGCTCTGCATATTCGCCGACACCTACAATACGGAGCCCGACGCGCTTTTGGCCGGGCTCGCGCGCGAGCTGCCCGGCGTGATGGTGGTGGGAGGCGGAGCGAGCGAGGATGGCTCGATCGGCGAGACCTTTCAGTTCTGCGGCGACACCGTCAGTTCCAACGCAGTGGCCGGGATGCTGCTCGCGGGCGACTTCGATCTCAACCTGGGCGCTTCGTTGGCCTGCACGCCGCTCGGCAAGACCCATCGGGTCACCGCCGTGCGCGACAATATACTGGTCGAGCTCGACGGGCGGCGCGCCTTCGAGGTCTTCGCCGAGGCGGCCGGCCCGCTTGCCGAGGACCTCAAGCGCGCCGTCGCCTTTGTCTTTTTGGGCGTCCCCTTGGACCCGGACGCCGAACAGATGGAACGCGGGCGCTACTTGGTACGCAACATTGTGGGCGCGAGCACCGAGCATGGGGTGATCGCCGTCGCTCATCGTCCGAAGATTGGCGATCGGGTGGGTTTCGCGCTGCGCAATGGCGAGCGCTCGCGCGACGAGCTCAAGGCGACGCTCGAGGAGATGCAGGCGCACGCGGTTGCGCCGCCGGCTTTCGGATTGTACTTCGATTGCGTCTCGCGCGGCGCCGCGCTGTACAACATTCCCGACCACGACTCGGCGTACATCGGCCGCTATCTCGGCCATCTGCCGATCGCCGGCTTTTTCACGGGTTTCGAAATCGGCCCGCTGGGCGACGGCTACGGGACGCTTCAATATTCGGGGGTGCTGGCGCTGGTCAGCGGCAAAGCCGTCTAAGCGGCGAAGGCTGCCCGTCGCAGGATAGCTGGCAGGCGGCGCGCTTGCAGGGCCCAAACGGTTAGTGGTAGCTGGAATCTGGCTCTGGCGTGGATTTTGCGCAGGGCGCATTCCAGCCGGCAGCGGAGGAACAGCCAAGTTGGACTTCGGATTTTCAGAAGAACAAGAGATGTTGCGTGATGCGGCCAAGCGCTTTCTGGCCGACACCTGCTCGACCAAGTTCGTGCGGCAGATGATGGCCGATGAGAGCGCGCACGACGCGGGCTTCTGGCGCAAGCTGGTCGATCTCGGGTGGCCCGGGTTGCTGATACCCGAGGAGTACGGCGGCCAGGGCGGCACCTTTCTCGACATGACGGTGATCGCCGAGGAAGCCGGCAAGGCGCTGGTCCCCGGTCCCTTCTTTGCGGCCGCGCTGCTCGGCGCGCCGATCGTGATCGACGGCGGCTCCGATGCGCAAAAAAAAGAACTGCTGCCGAAGATGGCCAAGGGCGAATACATCGCGACCGTCGCGATCGCCGAGGCGGCGGGGCGTTTCGATGCGGGCGGAATTGAATTGAAGGCGGAGAAAAAGGGCGCCGACTACACGCTCTCGGGCGAGAAATTTTTCGTGCCCGACGCGCACGTCGCCGACTGTATCGTGGTGGCCGCGCGCAGCGCCGGTAGCGGCGAGGACGGCGTGACGCTGCTGATGGTGCCGGCGAAACAAAAAGGCGTCACGATAACCCAGCTCAAGACCGTCGACATGACCCGGCGGCTCTGTCACGTCAAGTTCGACGGCGTCACTGTCGCAGCCGCGAATTTACTCGGCAAGGAGGGCCACGGATGGCCGATCCTGCGCCGCACGCTGGATATCGCAACCGCCGCGTTGTCGGCCGAGATGGTCGGCACCGCGCAGAAGGCGCTCGATATCGCGGTCGACTACGCCAAGACGCGGGTGCAATTCGGCAAACCGATCGGATCGTTCCAGGCGATCAAGCATAAGTGCGTCGACATGATGGTGGCGGTCGAGAACACGCGCTCGCTCACTTACTACGCCTGCTGGACGGTCGACGAGCGGCTGCCCGAGGCCGCCACTGCGGTGCCGATGGCCAAGGCGTATGCCTCCGACATGGCCAAGAACGTCACCAGCGAAGCGATCCAGGTGCACGGCGGGATCGGTTTCACCTGGGAACACGACATGCATCTGTACCATCGCCGCGCGCTTGCCGGTGAGGCGAATTTCGGTAACGCGCCGATCCATCGTGAGACCGTGGCGAAGTCGCTGCTCGCCTGAAACCGGCGCGTCGCTCAGACGCATTTCGCAAGGCACGTTTCCAAGTAATAGCTGCGGTCCAGTCGGAGCCGCGGCTATTTCTTTTTTTCAACTACGCGGCGCGCGCCAAAGGAGCGCCGCTGCTTCGGCCGCCGCTCTGCCGATGCAGCGGAGGTCTGGCGTTTACCGGCGTCTAGGAAAGTTTTACTGCGAGAACTCGGTAAGCTTTGCCGCATCTTCGCGAATGCATACTGCAAAACCCGCAATCCCGAGAGCCGCTAATGGGCATGGACTTTGCCCTTAGATGAGAAGAGGGAGCGGGCCCGGCAGCCGCTCCGGATGTAGAGGGCCCGACGGGCTGTTGCGTGGCGGCGCGTTTCGTCAAACGGCATAGCCACCAAGTGAGGAGACGAGCCATTCAACGTAATGCCGAGATTAAGAACGTAATGCGATGAAAAGTCCGCCATATAATCGCCGCCATGGTGATATGCGGGCGCGCCAGCGCCGATGGCTGACGCGTCCATCGCCTGAATGCGGAACGTTGTGCGCGGTCGCGCGCTGACGCCGTTATGTATCATCGTCACTTTGCCCTGAGCGGACCGCCTTTTCAGTTCACCCCCGCGCCTGACGCTTTGTACCTCAGCCACACGCATCGCGAAGCCCTCGCCGCGCTCGAATGGGGGATGCTCCACGAACCAACCGGCTTCACCCTTTTGGTGGGCGAGAGTGGCGTCGGCAAAACTACGTTGATCCGCTCGATCCTGACGCGACACCATCGCAACGTGCGGACCGCGCTGCTGAGTAATTCCACGCTCGATTTCGACCAGATGATGCAGATAGTGATGTCGCAGCTCGCTCCCGGCTGGAGCGGGCAGACGCGGCTGGAGCTGACCGAGGGCTTCGCCGAATTGCTCGACGATCTGGCGCCAGGCGAGCGGATCGCGATTGTTATCGATGAAGCCCACGAATTGAGCGACGACGCGCTGGAGGGCCTGCGTCTGCTGTCCAATGCGGACACCTTTGAAGAGCGCCGCTTGCAGATAATCCTTGTGGGACAGCCTGAGCTGATCGCGCGGCTGGCGCGTCCGGCGATGCAGAGTCTGAACCAGCGGATCGGCGCGCGCGCACTGCTCAAGCCGCTAAGCCCGGCTGAGGTGCGCGAATACATCGATTGCCGGCTGCGCGCCAAGGGCGGGAGTGCCGGGAAAATATTCGCATCCGCCGCGCTCAGCCATCTGGTCGCCCACAGCGGTGGAATTCCACGCCAGGTGAACGTGCTCAGCCACAATTCGATGCTGCAGGGATACGCGGCGGGAGGCAGAAAAGTCAGCCTGGCGATGGTCAAGAGCGCGGTCAGCGAATACGAGGATTTGCTCAGCGCCAAAGGCGTACGCACTGCCGCCGACGGGCCGGCGAGCGAAGCGAATCCGCGCGCGCGTCTGACGCGGGCCGCGCTGGCGGTGACGGCGCTCGCGCTGGCCGTGGCCGGCGCGCTCTTCATCTGGTCGCAATCCTGGGTCACGCTCAATCCATCGCATGCAAGCCTTGGTGGAACGGCCATCCGGCACGCAGCGGAGGGCTACTATATGACCGGCCCAGGGATTCCGCTGCGGCCGGTAGTCCCCACCGTCGATGACGTGTCCTTTGGCGCAAGATGAGCCTTCCCGCACAGCCCGAGGTGCCGCTGGGTCATCGCGCGCGGCGGTAATGCATCGACAGTTTCATCGCAGCCAGGATTGCAAAAGAGCGAGGGCTGCGACGCGCGGCGCGAAAGGTTCAGGGCGATGCCGGCGCCAGCTTGGCCGCCAGCACGGCGGCCTTCTCGGCGAAGCCTGACGCCGCGACGTAGTCCTCTTCGGTCGCCGCCCTGCGGCCAGCCTGCAAGAAGTTATTGGCCTGATCGTAAGTGGTCGCGCTGTCGGCGCCGAGCGTGTTGCGATCGACCTTGGCCAGTTTCGCTCCCGTATCATCCAGCAGGCGCAGAGCCCTCTGCTTGGAAGGGCCGTCCGCCAGTGTAACGGTCGATGTCGGCATTGGCTGGACGGGCGGCGATGGAGTCGCCACGGCGGCCGGTACTCCGTGATCGGGAGGACGCCGCGAACGAACCCTTCTGACAGGGGTTCCATTTTCAGCGGCGGGAGGAGTGCTATTGATTTCTCCGGCCGCGCTGGGCTGGTAAAGATGAGTCGCCGGCGCGGGCGGCGGCGAGGAGTGCATGAAGCTCGGAAGCTGCCAGCTTCCGCCCGGCCCGAAACATCCCGAGTGCGCCAGGCACAGAAGTCCCGCGGCGGCGACGCGCCGCAAAAACCGGCCCTTCATCCTACTTACCGCTCCCGTGCAGTGGGCAGCCCTAGTTGGCGTTGATGTCCGCAGCCGGCCGCGAGGCGTGGTCGTCGAGCGGCAGCCGGATGCGCACGGAAGTGCCCTCGTTTAGCTTGGACTCGATGTTCAGTGTGCCGCCGTGCAGGTCGACCGCGCGCAGCGCCAGCGGTAAGCCGACGCCGTTGCCGTCCTCCTTGGTGGTGAAATAAAGCTGGAAGATATTCTCGAGATGCTCGGGCGCGATGCCTTCTCCGGTATCCGAGATCGAGAGCTCCACAGAGCCCTCGACCAGCGCACTGGTAAGCGTGAGCCTGCCGCCCTTGGGCATCGCGTCGACGGCGTTCTGCACGACATTACGCAACGCTTCCACCAGCACCCCGTGGTCGGCCTTGATGAATGCGGCCGCCGGATCGAGATTGCACCTGACCTCGATCAGCGGATCGTTCACACCCTTGGCGACTTCGCTCACCAGATCGTTGGCAGCAACCCGCTCGATTTTCAACTGGCCAGGCCGCATGAAACGCATCAGCGCCTCTATTACCAAATCGATTCGGCTCATTTCCTCGCGCACCGCGTGCACGTGGTCTTCGACCGGTTTCGATTCACGTGCGTCCTGGCTCAGCAGCTCGAGTTCGAGCGTGATCGCGTTGAGCGGGTTGCGAATCTGATGGGCCACGCCGGAGAAAAGCCCGCCCAGGCGCGCCAGGCGCTCTGAATTGTCGACTACGCTTTCGAGCTGCTGGACCGGGCCAAGATCGCGCACGATCACGAGCTGCCCGGCGCGTGCGCGATCGCCGCCCAGCGGAAAGATCGAAACCAGCAGGCGCGTCTTGTCCTTGCCGAGCCCTTCCTCGATCGCCACGTCGCGCAGTTCCGTACCCGCCGCCCTGGCCGTGCGCATGACCCTGACCAGCGGATGGCTCTCGCCAATCAGCGCCGCGAGCGCCTTGCCCTGGGCGAGACCGCCGGCGGGAAGTCCGAGGCGCCCCTGCGCGTCGTTGTTGGAGAACCGAACGATGCCCTCGGAGTCCAGCAGCAGCACGGCGTCGTCGATCGAGCGAAAGATATTGATGAAACGGCCGCGTTCGTCCTCCCATTGCACGCGGTCGGAGCGCACGCGATGGGAGAGCTCGTTGAACTTCCGCGCCAGTGCGCTCAGCTCGTCGCGGCCGCGGATGAGCAGGCTGCCGCTATCGCGCCCGGCGGCCAGCCGCTCGACCTCGGCGGTAATCGCGGCCACCGGAGCCAGCAGCAGCGCGCCGGCCAGCAGCGCAGCCAGCAGGCTCATCGCGAGCACCGCGGCCGCGATGAACACTACGTTGCCCACCGCATGGCGGACCTCGGTCGCGATGAGCGCCGTCGAGAGGCCGACCTTGATAAGCGCGAACGGCTGCCGGTTGATTTCGACCTGCGTGCTGATTTCGTAGATGTGCTCGCCCCACAATGGGCGGATTCGCTGCAACGGCGACCATCGCGAGGCCGCCCGCTGCAGTTCCACGAACGGCCGCGGCGGAGCGTCGCTGACCGGGTCACCGCTGGTTCCCGCCACCAGTTCACCGTTAAGCGTGACCACCCGCGCGTAGACCACGCCCTTGCCGAAGGCGCGCGAGGAGGCGAGCAGCGCGGCCAGCGATTTGTCCTGGCGCAGGATCGCGACTGGGTCACCCTGGGAATGTTCGAGGGCGGTACGAATCTGTTCGAAGGTCTCGTCGACCAGCACCTTGCCGGAGTCGCCCAGACTCTCGACCATCACGCCCACCGCGTGGTTGGCCTCGGTGGCGCTGACTGCCAATACCGCGAGGACCAGCAGGGGGACAAAGATGGCGGCGATTTTGGTGCGCAGGCCCATGGCCGGGATTACCCCGATTGGCGCGTGGCGGCGGTCGGGTTCCTAAACTTCGTCGGCCGGCTCGGGCTCGGATTTTTCAGATTCGGATTTCGCCTGGTACCGGCCGAGCTTGTTGTACAGAGTTTTGGGGCTGATGCCGAGAATTTCCGCCGCCCGCACCCGGTTGCCGCCAGCCATCTCGAGCGTTTTTAAGATGAGCTGCCGCTCCACCTCGCGCAGTGGCTGGCCTACCGGCAATTCCGGCGCCGGCGAACCGGACGCGGACGGCGCCGATTGCGCGGAAGTTTCGGACGCCCGCGGCGGCGCGGCGGCGGTTTGCGCCGCAGGCCCCGCAAGCGCGCCCTCGGAAGGCAAGTCGGTGATCGTAATCAGCGGGCCCGCGCTGACGATCACGGCGCGCTCGATAACGTTGCGCAATTCACGCGCGTTGCCCGGCCAGCGCCGCGTCTTCAACGCTTCCAGGCACTCGTTGTCCACGCCGCTTATCTGCTTGGAATTGGCGCGAGCGAACTCGCGCACGAAATGATCGACCAGTGTCGGCAGATCGTCGAGACGCTCCACCAGCCGCGGTAGCGTGATGGTAAATACGTTGAGCCGGTAGTAGAGATCCTCGCGCAGCCGCCCTTGTTGGATCGCGCCTGCCAGATCGCGATTGGTGGCCGCGAGCACCCGCACGTTGAGCGCGATGTCGCTGCTGCCGCCCACCCGTCTAAGCTTGCGGTCCTCTATTACACGCAGCAGCTTGGCCTGCAGCTCGGGTTTCATTTCGGTGATTTCGTCGAGCAGCAGCGTGCCGCCGTTGGCCAGCTCGAAGCATCCGGCGCGCCGCTGATCGGCCCCGGTAAACGCGCCGCGCTCGTGGCCGAAAAGCTCGCTCTCGAGCAGGCCCTCGGGCAGCGCGGCGCAGTTGATCGCCACGTAGGGGCCGCCGCGCCGCGGCGAGGACTCATGGATCGTGCGCGCCACGATTTCCTTGCCGGTGCCGCTATCGCCCTGGATGATGACCGAGGCCGAACTCGGCGCCGCCTGTTCCACCAGCGCCATCACGCGGCGCATCGCCTGCGATTGCCCGATGATCGGTCCCAGCTCGCCCACGCCCATCAGGCGCAGCCGCAGGCGCTGGTTCTCTTCGCTTACCGCGAGATGCTCGCTCAGGTTATTGAGCGTCTGGCGCAGCCGCGGCGGATCGACGGGTTTGCGCAGGTAGTCGTAGGCGCCGAGCTTGATCGCTTGCACGGCGTCGGGAATATCGCCCTCGCCGGAAATTACGATGGTCGTGATCGGAAGGCCGCGCTGGCGAATTTCGCCGAGCACCTCGAGGCCGTCCTTCACCGGCAGCTTTAGATCGAGCAGCACGATGTGCGGCTCGAAAGTCCCGATTAATTCGATCGCACGCTGGCCGTCTTCGGCGGCCTCGACCTTGAAGCCCCACGAGGCGATGAGCTCGGCCCATGCGTGCCGTGTCCTCGGATGGTCTTCAGCGACCAGTACGCGCTTGGCGTCTGCCATAATTTTGGGCACCCCGTCGCGCCGGCCGGCGCTTGGAAGGCTGACCACAATCATATCATGGCCGGACACGGCGCAAACAAGAGTCATCCGAAGAAACGGAAAAATAGCGAAACCTAAAAAAGCTCAGGCCGTGACAACCGCCATACCGCGCCGTATTCTGTTCGAGTATGGATCAAACCTCGGCTGAGAATGCCGGCGCCGCTCCGGCGGAGGAAGTCCGCGAGATTTCGCGCGACGAGATCAGGCGCCGTCTCGACGAGACGACGCTGCTGCTGGTCGACGTGCTCCCGCGCGAGGCATATGCGGCCGAGCACATCTCCGGCGCCATCAATCTGCCACTGGCCGAAGTGGAACATCGCGCGCCGCAGGTGTTGCCCGACCGCAACGCCGACATCGCCGCCTATTGCGCGAAGTTCACCTGAACGGCCGGCGCACAGGCGGTCCGCCTGCTCCAGCAGCTCGGCTATATCAACGTGCGGCACTACCGCGGTGGTATCGCCGATTGGAAAGAGGCCGGTCTGCCGGTAAAGAGCGCGCCAGCCAGCGCCGAGCCGTCGCCGCCGCCCGCGCTGCAATCGGCTGCGCAATTCACGCCCTCGCCGGCGCGCCGGACACGGCCGGAGCAACCGGTGTTGTCGCGCAGCCGGCACTGGGGCAACGCGCTGCTCGATCTGATCGAAAGCCTCTCGCCCGCGCAGATTTTTTTCGTATGGCTTGGGATGGTCGTGGTGTGCGGAGGCCTTTACTGGCTGACCGGGTTTTCGCGCCGTCCGGGGCTGGTCGATAGCGGCAGGCCGATCGCGGGGACGTTTGACGGGCTGCTGAGCGCGCTCTATTTCAGTTTCGTCACCACCACCTCGGTCGGCTACGGCGACGTGTTGCCGATTGGGCCGATAAGGATCCTCTCGATCTTCGAGGCGGTCATTGGGCTGCTCATCTTCGGCGCGCTGGTCGCCAAGTTCGTCTCGCGCCGCCAGGACGCGCTGGTGCGCGACATCTACAACGTCACCTTCGAGGCCCGGCTTGACCGCGTGCAGACCAACCTTCACCTGGTGCTCTCAGAGTTGCAGTCGATCGCGATGATGTGCGACGAGGGCGTGAGCCAGCCGCAACGAGTCGGCACACGGCTGGAGAGCGCGGTGCTGGTGTTCGGCGGCGAACTTCGTGCAATCCATGCGCTCCTTTACAGCCCGCAACGCGCGCCCGAGGAGGCGGTGCTCGAAGCTATTCTGATCGCCCTCGCGTCCGCCCTGCGCACGCTGAGCGACGTTCTGGTCTGTCTGCCGCTGGGCTTCGCCCGTGCCGTTACGCTCGACAACGCGCTCAGGAACATCCGCACGCTCGCCGACGACATCTGCGCGGAATGCGTGCCGCAGGTTTACGCGCCGTCGCTTACGATGTGGATGGATCGGATCCAGGAAACCGCGCGCAAGATTGTTTGATGCGCTGTGCCGCGCGCTACGATGACGCGCGCCGGCGGCGCGATTTCGGATGGACGTTTGCAGGAAAAAATAAAAAACCCGCATCAGCGCGGGTTTTTTGGTTGCGGGGGAGGGATTTGAACCTTCGACCTCCGGGTTATGAGCCCGGCGAGCTACCAGACTGCTCCACCCCGCCCCGGCATACTAGCGGCGCGCGATGAGCAGGGTCAACACGACTCGCCGCCGATGCCGCCCATCGCATCGCGTAACGTGCCGCATCGCTTAGCGCGTCGCTGTGGCGACTACGCGCGGCCGGCCGCGCGCATGATCCGCATCAGATTGCTCGGCGCGTAAAACTCGGACATCGCGACGGTGGTGGCGACCGTGCCCATGAAGCGGCGCGTATCGGCGGCGTTGGCGCTGAGCGCGGCCATCAACGCCAGCATCATCGGCGACGGCCCCTCCAGCCGCGCCTGGTCGCAGGTGAAGCGGTAGAGTTCCATCGAGGCGGCGTTGCGCGCGCTCTCGTAGCGTGCGAGCGCCTGCTCCATCAGCTCGCGCCCGGCGAGTCCCGCACCGGCGGCTTCGGCCAAAAGCTCGGCGTCGCGCAGCGCGTCCGTGATGCCGAAGCCGGTGATTGGATCCTTGTGATAGCCGGCGTCGCCCACCAGCGCCCATCCGGGGCCGTATGGCTTGCGGAAGTAATTCGCGATCCCGCCCGTGCCGACGAAACGCTCCTCGCGCTTGCCCGCGCGCACTCGCTCGCACAGGTCCGGCGCCGATTCCAGCGCCTTGAAAAATCCATCCTCGATATCGGCGCGCCAGGCCTCGAACTCGGCCTTGGGCCGCTCGATCGCGACGCAGGTGAGCGCGTCGTTGGTGGCAAAGCCGAGCGTCGAGCATCCGGGGCGCGGATGAACTTCGCAGGCGCTCAGACGCACGCCGCTGAAGTAGCTGTAATAGCCGCAGGTCATCGCGGGCACGGTCTCGTATTCGGACGGGTTCACTGCGCGCGCGACCGTCGACCACGGACCGTCGGCGCCGATCACGATTTGCGCCCGCTCGTGACACTCCTTCGCGCCACGGAGATCGCGGCCGCGAATTCCGGTCACGCGGCCGTCCTCAAAACTCAGCGAGTCGACCACGAACCCGTCGCGCACTTCAGCGCCCGCCCGCGCGGCCGCGTCGAAGAGGATTTTGTCGAGCGCCACGCGCCGCGGACAGAGTGCGATCGCGGTGTCCTCATATGGCACCGGCGCGCCTTCGAGCGCGAGCGGCCCGGCGTCGAGCCGGATGCGCTCGATTGGCGGACAGTTGGTGGCGAGCACCGCGTCGAGCAGGCCCCATCGCATTAGGCGCGCGACGCCCGGCTGATGGATGTAATGCGTCGACATGATGTCGCTGGGAAACGTCGCCCGGTCTACCAGCAGCACGCGATGGCTCGCGCGCGCGAGCAGCATCGCCGTCGGCGCCCCGGCGCATCGCGCGCCCACTACGATCGCGTCGTACATGATCCGATTCCGTCAGTCGCGAGTCTCCGTCAGTCAGGGGATGCCGTTCAATCGGGGATTCCGTTCAATCCGGCATTCCGTTCAATCGGGTACGATGCGCAAATTACAATCGCGATGGGCGCGGCCGAACTCGTTCAGCTCCTTTTCGATCGCGGTCGGATTCGGCTTGGGGTCGCCCAACATAGTCTGCTTGGCGGTGGCCACGTCCATTCCGTCGGCCTCGACGGAGAGGTTATGGTCGTCGCACATGACAAAAGCCATCGTTTAAAACTCTCCTTGAGAATCCGACCACGCTAGCCGAAAGCGGCGGCGCTGTCAGCCCGCTCCCGTTTACCGATCGCGCCAAGATTGTGGTAGTTCGGTGGTAGTCGATAGCGATTGGCAGTGAAGCAATGAAACAGAACCGGAGCGTGTTGCGATGAGTCTTAAAGGAACGGCCGCCGTGGTCGGAATCGGCGAACTGAAGCCCACCAAGGACGCGCCGCCCGACGCGACCGCGCTCGGCCTTATGTCGAACGCGGCGGCCGAGGCGATCGCGGATGCGGGGCTCGAGACCAAAGACATCGACGGGTTCCTCTGCGGGATGGCGTTTGCGGATGCCGGGATGCTGTACCCGGCGAGCGTCGCCGAGGTGATGGGGATCAATCCGCGGATGCTCAACCAGGTCGATATCGGCGGCGCGAGTCCGGCCGGGATGGTATGGCGGGCGGCGGCGGCGATTCACGCCGGGATGTGCAACGCGGTGCTGTGCGTGGTCGGCGACCTCAACAAGTTCGGCGACCAGAAGCCGCCGGTGATCTCGGTGCAGCGCGAGTTCGAGGCGCCCTACGGAAATATCGGCGCCAACTGCGGCTACGCGATGATCGCCAATCGCCATATGTATGAGTACGGGACCACGGCGCAGCAGATGGCGAAGGTTGCGGTCGACCAGCGCAAGAGCGCGGTCAAGAATCCGCTTGCGACCTTCAACGATCGCGAACTCACGATCGACGACGTGCTCAATTCGCGCATGATCGTCGACCCGCTCCATCTCTACGAAATCGTCAGCCCGTGCAGCGGCGGATCGGCGGTGGTCGTGGCCTCGCCCGAGGTCGCGCGGCGCGCCAAGCATCCGCCGGCCTGGCTACTCGGCGCGGGCGAATACTCCAATCACGCGTCGATCACTTACGCGCCGTCGCTGACCGACTCTCCTGTCAAAATTGCGGCCGAGACGGCCTTCAAGATGGCCGGTGTCGCCCACAAGGACATCGACCTGGTCTGTCCGTATGACTGCTACACCATCACGGTGATCGTGACGCTCGAGGACGCCGGGTTTTGCAAGAAAGGGCAGGGCGGCAAATTCGTGTGGGATCACGATCTGTCGTACGCCGGCGACTTTCCATGCAATACGCACGGCGGCCAACTCTCTTTCGGACAGCCGGGACTGGGCGGCGGGATGAGTCACGTGACGGAAGCGGTGCGCCAGTTGATGGGCCGCGGCGGCGAACGCCAGGTCAAGGACGCGCAACTCGCCTACGTCAATGGCAACGGCGGGATCATGAGCGAGCAGGCAAGCCTGATCCTGGAGCGGCGCTCATGAGCGAATATAACAAACCACTGCCCAAGCCGACGCCGACCAGCCACCCGTTCTGGGAGGCGGCGCGACGCCATGAACTGAGCCTCCAGCGATGCGCCGCATGCAAGGCGTACATTTATTATCCGCGCGAACGATGTCCGCACTGTTTTTCGGACCACCTTTCGTGGGAGCGCGTCAGCGGCCGCGGCAAGGTCTACAGCTACACGGTGGTGCGCCGCGCCTCGAGCCGCTCGTTCGCCGATCAACCCTACGTGCTGGCGATCGTCGAGCTCGACGAGGGGCCGCGGATGACGAGCAATATCGTCGCCGCGCCCGAGAGCGTGAAGGTCGGGATGCCGGTGGTGGTGCAGTTCGATGACGTGACGCCCGAGCATACGCTGGTCAAGTTCAAGCCGGCCTGAACGCGCGAGCGGTTTCGGAGCGAAGTGCGCGCGGTATCTTTACGCGAGCAGCACTGCGACAATCCCGGTCAGAAAAATTCCGTCGAACGTCCCGGCGCCCCCGATCGACGCGACCGGCGCGCCAAGCTCGCTCAATCGTCCGAGGTTCATCAGGTCGGCGCCGATGAGCGTTCCCATCACCCCGCTGATATACGCGATCGCGTCGGCATGATGGGGAACACCGCCGCTTAACAACATTCCCACGAGCGCGGCGACGATCGGCGGGATGAACATCGGCGTGGCGATTCCCATCCCCGGGATCGGCCGTGCCGCGCGATGCACTATGAAGGTCACGATCGCGGTTCCCAGGGCCGCCCGCAGGAACACTGCAGGGTCGGCCGCGAATATCCACGCACAGATGCATAGCGGCACGATCGCGCCGCCCACGTTTATCGCCACCACTGTCGAACGTCCCGCCGCAAGGTGTGCCGGTACCCGGTAGCGCATCCCGAAGTAGCCGACCACGTCGGGCGCGGAAGGTTCGCCGCCGTGCTCGATGCGCGAGATGGGAATGTTGATGTAACTGCCGAGCAGACTGATGATCAGCGCCCAGAACGCCGCATGAGGTGGCAGACCCAGCGCGTTGAAGGCGTAGTCGATCGCGCCGAGCTCGAGCAATCCGAACAGCAGGGCGAGTGCGAAAAAGAAAATTATCGCGTACAGAAAAAGAAATGGCGCGAAGAACATGGTCGACGATGATACCAAGCCGCCGCTCCAGTGGCACGCGTCGCCTGCGCGCACCGGCGTATCGCGGCGGCTCTTGTGCGCGGCGCGCCGGCAGGTAAAATCGCGCTCAAGACCCCCATGAATCAAAGCCAACGTAGCGAACTGCTCACCCTGCTTGCCCGCGAGTCCTACTTCGAGCGCTCCGCCGCGCTCACGCTCGCCTCGGGGCGGTCGTCTCACTACTACATCGATTGCAAACGCACGCTCTACCTGCCGCGCGGCGCGTATCTGGCCGGCGAGCTGATGCTCGAACTGGTGCTGGCCGAGGGAATCGAACAGATCGGCGGGATGGCGGCCGGCGCGCTGCCGGTCACCGACGCGCTGATCGCCGCGGCCCACAATCATGATGCCAAATTGCGCGGCTTCTTCGTGCGCAAGGAGATGAAGCCGCATGGCTTGCAGCAGCAGATCGAAGGCGCATTCCGAAATGAGCTACGCTCCGCAGTGATCGACGACACGATTACCACCGGCGGCTCGAGCCTGCAGGCCGCCGCCGCGCTCAAGGAGGCCGGCGCGACGGTGACAAAGGCTTTCGCGCTGGTCGATCGCGGCGAAGGCGCGGCCGCGGCCTTCGCCGCCGCCGGCCTCGACTATCGATGGCTCTTCACCGCCGAGGAAGTGCGCGCCGAGCGCGCACGAATCGGCGGTGGCTGAGCGCCGCCGCCGGCGCGGGGCGACGCGCGCCGCAGCAGGAGGCGCCGCAACGCGCGCACCTGCGACGGATACGGTGGCGGTGAGGCGGGTCGCGCCGCTTGGCGGCGCGACCCGCCTCACCGCCGTCTTCGGAGATCCGGTCGAGCATTCGCTCTCGCCCGCAATGCATAACGCGGCGTATACCGCGCTCGGTCTGGATCGCGTGTACGCGGCGTTTCACGTCACGCCCCCGATGCTCGCGGCGGCGCTGCACGCGCTTCCAGCACTGGAGATCCTGGGCGTTAACCTGACCGTGCCGCACAAAGAGCGGGCGCTCAGGATGGTCGCGAAGCTGAGCGCCGAGGCGCAGATGCTAGGCGCGATCAATTGCATCGTGAACCGTCCCGCGGGTCTCTACGGCGACAACACCGACGCGCGCGGCCTCGAGCGCGACCTCAACAGCTTGAGTATCGCGCTTAAGGGCGCGACCGCGATCGTGATCGGCGCGGGCGGCGCGGCCGCCTCGGCGGTTGTAGCTTGCCTGCGCTGCGGTGCGGGCGAGGTTGCGATCGCCAATCGCACGCCGGCGCGCGCCACCGCGCTGACGCGCCGTCTGCGCGCACGGCTCCCGCGCACGCTTGGCAGCGCGGCGTTTTCCGTGCGCGGACTCGACGCGCTGGCCGACACGTCGCTGCTAGAGCGCGCCGCTATCGTGATCAACGCGACGCCGATGGGGCTCACGCAGGCGCGCTTTGCACGAATCGACTACGCGCGCACTTCTCGCGAATGCTTCTTCTACGATCTTATCTATGCGGCGCAACCGACGGCTTTTTTGCGGCCCGCGAGTGCGCTTGGACGGCGAGCGGCCGACGGAGCCGGGATGTTAGTGAATCAAGGTGAACTCGCATTCGAGCTTTTCAACGGCGTGGCGCCGCCGCCGGGCGTGATGCGCCGCGCGCTATGGGAGCGCCTGGGCCGCTCATTGCGAGACCGGTCAGCTTGATGGTCGTAAGAGTGCTGTGCGAAACGTCCGGAGCGACAGTCCGGTCGTGCTAGCCGAACATCTCTTTGAGCTTATCCACGAAGCCCTTGGAGAGCGGATGGTTGATGGCCTCGCCGTCGATGCCCGCGAACTCCTCGAGCAGCTCGCGCTGGCGCGCGGTCAGCCGCCGCGGAGTCTCGACCACCACCCGCACGAGCTGGTCGCCGCGTCCATAGCCGTGGAGATCGGGAAAGCCTTTGCCTTTGAGCCGGAACACCTTGCCCGATTGCGTGCCCGCCTGGATCTTCAGTTTGACCTTACCGTCGAGCGTCGGCACTTCGACCTCGGTGCCGAGCGCGGCCTGCGGAAAGCTCATCGGCATTTCGATAATTACGTCGTTATCCTGGCGTACGAAGAGGTCGTGCTCCTTGACGTGGACTACCACGTAGAGGTCGCCCGACGGTCCGCCGCCCCATCCGGCCTCGCCCTCGCCGCGCAGCTTCAGGCGCGACCCGTTGTCGACGCCGGGCGGAATCCTTACCGACAACGACTCCGGACGGCGGGTGCGTCCCTGGCCCTGGCACTTGGGGCAGGGGTCGGCGATGATCGTACCCTCGCCGCGGCATTGGCCGCAGGTGGTGGCGATGGAAAAGAAGCCCTGTTGGGTGCGAACCTGTCCGGTGCCGCGGCAGTTGGGGCAGGTGCGAGCGCCCTCGGCGCCGCCGCGCGCCCGGCTTCCGGAGCAGGCGTCGCAGGTCGCCAGGCGCTGGAACCTGATCACTTTCTCGGCACCGCGCGCGGCTTCCTCGAATCCGATTTCGAGATCGTAGCGCAGGTCGTCGCCGCGCCGCGAGCGCGAGCGGGTGCGTCCGCGTCCGGTGCCGAAGAAGTCGCCGAAAATATCCGAGAAGACTTCCTCGAAACCCTGGGTGAACTCGAAACCGAAGCCGTTGCCCTGCGGTCCCTGGAAGGCGGCGTGTCCGTAACGGTCATACTGCGCGCGACGCTCCGCGTCGGACAGCACCTGGTAGGCTTCGTTGAGTTCCTTGAAGCGCTCCTCTGCTTGTTTGTCGCCGGGATTGCGGTCGGGATGAGACTGGATCGCGAGGCGGCGGTAGGCTTTCTTGAGATCCTCCTCGCCGACGCCGCGGTCGACTCCAAGGATCTCGTAATAGTCGCGTTTTTTGGCCTGGGAGGGCATTAGCGCAATTCTAGACTACACCGCCGCTGAAAGTAAGCGGACCCCGGCGCTCTGTTGCACAGGCTGGCACCGGGGTCCGTAGCTTTGCCACTGTAATGAAGCCGCCGCTTACTTCACTTCTTTGAAGTCCGCATCGACCACGTCTTCCTTCTTTTCTTCGTGTGGCTGGCCGCCACCCGCCTCGCCCGCGCCCCCGGCGTGGCCGTCGTCTCCGCCCGGAGCGCCCTGGGCGCCGGCGCCCTGGCGGGTCTTGCTGTACATCATTTCGGCCAGTTTATGCGAGGCAGTCATCAGGGCCTCGGTGGTGCGGTTGATCTCGTCGAGGTCCTTGGATTCCAGCTTCTCCCTGGCCGCCGCGAGCGCGTCCTCGACCGACTTGCGAGCGGCCTCGTCGAGCGCCGCGCCATTATCCTTGAGCGTCTTCTCGGTGGTGTAGACCAGGTTGTCGAGCTTGTTGTGCGCTTCGGCCAACTGACGGCGCTGACGATCGTCCGCCGCGTGTTGCTGGGCCTCGTTGACCATCCGCTTGATCTCGTCCTCGTGCAGTCCCGAGGAAGCCGTGATCTTGATCGACTGCTCCTTGTTGGTGCCGAGGTCCTTGGCGTGGACGTTGACGATACCGTTGGCGTCGATGTCGAAGGTGACTTCGATCTGCGGCAAGCCGCGCTGCGCCGGTGGAATCCCGATCAGGTCGAACTGGCCGAGCAGCTTGTTGTCGGCCGCCATCTCACGCTCGCCCTGGAAGACCCGGATGGTGACCGCGGTCTGGTTGTCCTGGGCGGTCGAGAAAATCTGGCTCTTGCGGGTCGGGATGGTGGTGTTCTTGTCGATAAGCTTGGTGAACACGCCGCCCAGCGTCTCGATACCCAATGAAAGCGGCGTCACGTCGAGCAGCAGGACGTCCTTGACCTCGCCCTTGAGCACGCCGGCCTGGATCGCCGCGCCTATCGCCACGACCTCGTCAGGGTTGACGCCCTTATGGCCTTCCTTGCCGAACAACTTGCGCACCCGCTCCTGCACCGACGGCATCCGGGTCATTCCGCCCACCAATACGATCTCGTTGATGTCGCTGGCGCGCAGACCCGCGTCTTTCAGCGCTGTCACGCAAGGCTGTTCAAGCCGGTCGAGCAGGTCGGCGCACAGCGCCTCGAGCTTGGCCCGGGTGAGCTTGATGTTGAGATGCTTTGGGCCGGACTGGTCGGCGGTGATGAAGGGCAGGTTGATGTCGGTCTCCATCACCGTGGAGAGCTCCATCTTGGCCTTCTCGGCGGCTTCCTTCAGCCGCTGCAAAGCCATCCGATCCGTGCGCAGGTCGATGCCCTGGTCTTTGCGGAATTCGTCGGCCAGGTAGTCGATGACGCGCTGGTCGAAGTCCTCGCCGCCCAGGAAGGTGTCACCGTTGGTCGCCTTGACCTCGAACACGCCGTCACCGATCTCCAGGATCGAAACGTCGAAGGTGCCGCCGCCGAGATCGAAGACCGCGATCTTCTCGTCCTTCTTCTTGTCCAGGCCGTAGGCGAGCGAGGCCGCAGTGGGCTCGTTAATGATGCGCAGCACGTTGAGCCCGGCGATTCGGCCGGCATCCTTGGTCGCCTGGCGCTGGCTGTCGTTGAAGTAGGCGGGCACCGTGATGACCGCTTCGGTCACTTTCTCACCGAGATAGTCTTCGGCCGTCTGCTTCATCTTCTGCAGGACGAAAGCGGAAATCTCGGGCGGGCTGTACTTCTTGCCGCGGATTTCCACCCAGGCCGCGCCGTCGTCGTTGCGTACGACCTTGTAGGGCAGAACCTTGAGCGCCTTCTGCACTTCGGGATCTTCGAACCGCCGCCCCATCAGGCGCTTTATCGCGAACACCGTGTTGGTCGGGTTGGTGATCGCCTGGCGGCGCGCAATTTGTCCCACCAGCCGCTCGCCCGAATCCGTAAAGGCGACGACTGACGGGGTGGTGCGGGCACCCTCCGAGTTGGCGATAACGACGGGGTCGCCCCCTTCCATCACCGCAACGCAACTGTTGGTCGTGCCCAGGTCAATTCCGATTACTTTTGCCATGTCTTTAAGAAGCCTCTAACTTTTCCAAATAATCATTATTTTGACGTTTTCAACGATCTAACTGTTTGACCGTCTAACTGTTGTCAACGCCACCGCCGTCTTCACCGTTCTTTTGCGACGGGCCGTCGCGCGACGGCGCCTTGGCGACCGCCACTCGCGCCGGGCGCAGCACGCGCTCGCCGACCTGGTAGCCGCGATGAAACTCGCTGATGACCGTGTTGGGCGGATGCGCGCCGCTCTCGACGTGGTCGACGGCCTCGTGAAACTGCGGATCGAACGGCCGGCCCACCGATTCCCGCGGAATCACACCGTTGGTGCGCAGCAGGTCGAGCAGCGAGCGCAGCACCATCTCGACCCCTTCGACGATCGGCTTGCCATCGCCGCCGCCGCGCGCTGCCTCGACCGCGCGTTCGAGGTTATCGGTTATCGGCAGCAGGTCGCGCAGCAGATTCTCGCGCTGCAGGCGCACAGTGTCCTCGCTCTGCTGACGCATCCGCTTGCGGATATTGTCGGTGTCAGCCAGGGCGCGCAGGTACTTGTCCTTAAGGTCGGCGATTTCCTTGTCTTTGCTGGCGAGTTGCTCGTGAAGCGCGGCCGCGTCTGAGGACTGCGGCCCGGCCAGGTCGTCGGGGCTAAGTTCGATTGGGCTCTGTGCCGGATCGTCGGTCGCGGGCCTGCGCTCATCGTGGCCCAGGCTCCATTCGGCTGCTGGCTCTTGGTGGCGATGTTTTTCGTCTTTGTGTTTGCTCATCTGACGTAACTGCGGAAATGCGCAAGTGCCGAAGAAGTGTTAAATCTCGGTGATACCTACCCAACAAACATAAGCACTATTTCGGACGATGCCAGACCTTGAGAGCGGATTTTAGAAAATCCGCCGGCCCGCTCGTGCAGGTTGATGGAGTGGTGCTGTAAAAAGCAGAGCGGAGTCGTTTCTACATACGGCTCGGCTCTGCTTTTCTTGCCCTATCTCATCCCGCTGCGTGCGCAAGCGCGCCGCGAGCAGGTTAACCGCACAAACGCATGTTAGTGACGGTCGCGGTCATTATCGACCATGTCCAATCCAGTCCGGGTGATGTTGCTGCACCCACCGACGGTTGTTCTGCACCCACCAGCTGCGATCGTGCCACTGATGATGCTCGTCATAGTCGCCGACTCGCGGCGGCACTGCGTAGCCGTAGGCAGGAGGCGCGGCGTAAGCGTAAGAGGACGGCGGCCTATAGGCATAAGGCGCCGGTTCCGCGTAGTAGGGATGCCCGCCGCCGTAAAAGCAGGCCTGTAACAACGCCGCTCCAGCCACGAAAATCAATGCCTTCAACGCAGGATAGATTTTGGCAGAATAAGTTTTGGCAGGATAAGATTTGTTCCTCATCATCGTTCGCCTCACCCCCCGAAGGAGCATCAAGGGTGCCAGCGAAAGAAGGCCAGCGAATCGCACGGTTTCGCACAACGCGCGAAAAGCGGGTAACCCGGATTTGCCGCACGTCACCCCAAAAAGTACAGATCGCAAAAATTACCCTGGCGTTGATCGCAAAACGGCTCGCCGCGAGCGGTTTTACAGCCCACCCGGCTTTTTGTAGTGTGGCGTAACCGGCGCCAAGCCCGAACGTATGCAGTCGGCCGCGCACGCACGGAGGTTTGAAACCATGCCCGATAAACCGCGGATGCTCCAAGGCTATCGAGTCCTTGACTTTACCCAGTTCGTTGCCGGGCCGACCTGCACGCGCGTGCTGGCCGAGATGGGCGCCGAGGTCATCAAAGTGGAACTCGCGCCGTCCGGCGATCGCGTGCGCGCCGCCGGGCTCAAGCCGCTTTCACCCGAGTACAAGGACTCCAGCCAGAGCAGCTATTACTTCCAGCACAACCACAGCAAGCTCAGCCTCGCGGTCGACATCAACAAGCCCGGCGCGCGCGAGCTAATTTATTCGATGATTCCGAAAATCGACGTAGTGGTGGAAAACTACGCCCCCGGGATCATCAAGAAGATGGGTTTCGGATACGACGAGCTGCGCGCGCGCAATCCGAAGATCATCATGTGCTCGATTTCCGCCCTTGGGCAGAGCGGCCCGCTCGCCTACAAGGTCGGCTACGACTACATGGGACAGGCCTATGCCGCGATAACCGACGGCATCGGCGAGGCCGACCGGCCCCCCGCGATCGTCACGATGGCGATCGGGGACGTGTCGACCGGGATGTCGGCGGCGATGGCGATTGGCTTTGCGCTGCTGCATCGCGAGCGCACTGGCGAGGGCCAGTACATGGACGCCTCGATCCTCGACACCTACTTCCACATGCACGAGGCCAACGTGCCGATGGTCTCGCTGCGCGGCAGCAAATACCGTCCCACCCGCAGCGGCTCGCAGCATCCGGGCGGCGGTCCCACCGGAATTTTCCGCTACCAGGGCAACCACTACGTTTTTTTGGCCGTGATGCCGCATCAGTGGCCGCAAATGGTGCGTGCGATGGGCAAGCCGGAACTGGCGAGCGACCCCCGCTTTCGCAGCGCCCGCGGACGGCGCGACAACAATGAGGCGCTCAAGGAAATCATCGAGCAGTGGCTTGGCGGCTTTCCGACGCGCGAGGAAGCGCTGGCCGCGCTCGACAAGGAACGCGTAGCCTGTGCGCCAGTGCTCTCGCTCAACGAAGCGATGGAGCATCCGCACCTGCGCGCGCGCAACACTGTGCGCCGGGTGAAGGACCGTTTCCTCGGCGAACTCGACGTCCCGGGCGTCCCGGTCAAGTTTTCGGCATGGCCGGACAAGCTCGATCTGCGCGCGGCGCTGCTCGGCGAGGACAACGAGCGCGTGCTGCACGAGGTGCTCGGAATGTCGGAGGACCGGATCCGGGCGCTATATTCCGAGGGCGTGCTGGTGCGCGATCGGGCGCTTACGGCCGCGCCGCAGACCCAGGCGTCGTAAGCAAAGAGATCTGAACAAAAACCGGCGCGCCCCTCAAGCCGCGGCGCGCGCACGAGCCCACGGCGCGGAGGGATGCTGCCATGGCCGAAAACCCACCTTCACGAATCATCGCGGTCCCCGACATCGAGTGGAAGCGGCACGAGACGCTGCCGGGCATACGTCAGAAGGCGCTATGGTCCGATCCGGTAACCCAGCGGCGGGCTCTGCTGAGCCGCTTCGAGCCCGGCGCGAGCCTGCCGACGCATCGTCACGCCGGCGATGAAATTCTGTACGTGATCGAGGGCGCGATCGCGGACGAATCCGGCACCGTCAGCGCGGGCAACATGGGCTACAGGCCAAACGGCTGCGTGCACAATGTGAGCAGCAGGAATGGAGCGACGGTGCTGGCCGTGGTCACCGGCGGGGTCGAGCCGGCCAAGGAACCGGGCAATGCGCCGCGCTCGTTGATTTTCGCGGTCAGCGAGATTCCCTGGCGCGACACGCTGCCCGGGGTGCGCCAGAAACTCATCTGGGAGGACAAGGCGACCAATCGCCGCGCCATACTGGCGCTGTTCGAGCCCGGTGCCGCGCTGCCGCGCCATCGCCACACCGGCGAGGAATTGCTTTACATGGTCGAGGGCTCGCATGCCGACGAGAGCGGCGAAGTCGCGAGCGGCAACATGAGCATCCGGCCCAACGGCTGTACGCACAACGTCAACTCGCGCAACGGCGCGATCTCGCTCGCGTTCCTGTGGGGCGGAATCGAGATGGTGTAGTTCCCGGCTCGGATTCCGCTTTTGGCTCCTTCGGGGTCATCCTGAGCGAAGGCTGCCGCCGTTCACGAACGGCCCCTACAACAGAAGCTCAAGCCAAAGACCTTAGGTGCGGATTCGCGGATTGCGCAGCTAATGGCGAGCGTCGCACAACCGCGGTGCGATCAGATCTTCTGCTTGGTCGCGCGCCAGTCGGCGAGAAACTTCTCCAGTCCCATGTCGGTCAGTGGATGATGCAGTATCTGCTTCATTACGGCGAACGGCAGCGTCGCGACGTGCGCGCCCATCTCGGCCGCCCGCAACAGATGAACGGGGGTACGAATCGAGGCCACCAGCACCTGCGTCGGGTAGCCGTAATTGCGCAGGATGCGCACGAGCTGATCGACCATCGCGATGCCGTCGTGGCCGATATCGTCGAGGCGCCCGACGAAGGGCGAAAGATAGGTTGCGCCGCACTTGGCCGCCGCCAGCCCTTGCAGCGGACTGAACACCAGCGTCACGTTGACCTTGATGCCGCGGTTGCTGAGCGCGCGCGTGGCCTTCAATCCCTCGATGATGAGCGGGCATTTGACCACGATGTTGGGATGCAGGTGGGCCAGGCGCTCGCCCTCCTCGAGCATCGCCGGGGCCTCGGTGGATACGACCTCGGCGCTCACCGGTCCGTCCACGACCTCGCAAATCTCGCGCAGGACGTCGGCGTACGGGCGCCCGGTCTTCGCAATCAGGCTCGGATTGGTGGTGACGCCGTCGACCAGGCCCCAGGTCGCGGCCTCGCGAATCTCGTTGACATCGGCCGTGTCGATAAAAAACTTCATCGCGAAGCCACTCCTCCTCCTGCGGCGGACGGCGCCCTTAGAAGGTCCGCCCGCGCCAGCGTAACCCGGTGCGCTGATTTGAGCGCGGCGAGCAATTCCGAAATCGAAGCGTTGAGCTTCGGATGGATCAGCGCGGGCGCAAGCTCGCTCATCGGCGCCAGCACGAAACGCCTCTCGTGCAGCCGCGGATGCGGCACCTTGAGCGTTCGGGTGTCGATAATCTCGTTGTCGAAGAAAAGCAAGTCAAGGTCGATGATGCGCGGCCGGTACTTGGCGCGGCTCGAAGCGGGCTTCTTGCCGCGCACCCGCTTGCGTCCCATCACCCGTTCGATTGCGAGCAAGCGGCGCATCATGGCGTCGGGCGCAAGCTCGGTCTCGACCTCGACCACGCCGTTGATGAACGCGCCCTTGATGTCGCCTACCGGCTCGGTCTCGTAGATCGAGGACTGGCGCACCACCCGCGTAGTAGGCAGCGCCACGATGCGCTGGACGGCCTCACGATAATTGGCCGCCCTGTCGCCGAGATTAGTCCCTAAACCGATGAAAGCCCTATGGGGCATCCCCGCCGTTTAAAACCGCAACGCCTTGATTCGTTCCACAGCCTCTTTCAACCGATCGTTCGCCACCGTCAGCGAAAAGCGAACGAATCCCTCGCCACCCTTGCCGAATCCGGAACCCGGCGTCACCACCACGCCGGTCTCCTTAATCACGCGCTCGGTGAAAGACACCGAGGTGTAGCCCTTGGGAACCTCGGCCCAGATATAGAAGGTCGCACGCGGCTTCGCGCATTCCAGGCCCAGGCTGCGCACCGCGTCGACCATCAGGTCGCGTCTTTGCTGGTAGATGGCGCAGTATTCGTGCAGCGTGTCCTCGCTGCCCTCCAGGGCCGCGATAGCCGCCTCCTGCACCGCCTGAAAGACGCCAGAGTCGATATTGGTCTTGACCTTACCCATCGCGCTGACGGCCGCCGCGTTGCCGACCACGAATCCGACCCGCCATCCGGTCATCGAGTAGGTCTTGGACAGCGAATGGAACTCGACCGCGCATTCGCGCGCGCCGTCGATCTCGAGCACGCTCGGCGCACGATAGCCGTCAAACGCGATCTCGGAGTAGGCGAAGTCGTGGGCGAGAATGATGTTGTGCTTGAGACAGAAATCAACCGCGTCCTTTAGGAAGGAACGCTCTGCAGTCGCCGCGGTCGGGTTGTTCGGATAATTGATCCACATCAGCTTGGCCCGGCCAGCGACCTCGGCGGGAATCGCTGCCAGATCCGGCAAAAAAGCATTCTGCTTGCTGAGCCGCATGAAGTAGGGCTCGCCCCCATTGAACACGCATCCCGAATAATACACCGGATAGCCGGGGTCGGGGATGAGCACGATATCGCCCGGGTCGACGACCGCCGTCGGAAAATTGGCGATTCCTTCTTTGGAGCCAAGCAGCGCGCAGACCTCGCGGGCCGGGTCGAGTTTGATCTCGAAGCGGCGCCGATACCATCCGGAGGCGGCGGCGCGAAAGCGTTCGAGCCCCTCGTAGTCGGGATAGCGATGGTTGACCGGGTCGGCGGCGGCTGACTGCAGACGCGCGACGATATGGGCCGGCGTGGGCAGATCGGGGTCGCCGATGCCGAGGCTGATGACGTCGACGCCCCGTTGCTGGACCTCTTTTTTCAGACGGTCGAGTTCGGCGAAAAGATATGGCGGCAGCAGTCCGAGTCTGGCGGCGGGCTTTATCTGCACCTTTGTGAGCTGGTCTCCGGATTTCAGTTCGTACACTACTTACCACACTTGGCCCGGCACACAAACATCGCTTGACCGCGCCTGCCCACAGCCCATCGCGGTACCTGTGGGCAACCTCGCGCTGGCGCGCGCGTCCAACCGCGCTCCGGACTATACGAGGCACTGCCGGAGAAGGTGGCGCGGGCGCGCAAACCGAAATTTATTTTTGGTCATTACTTTCTCTTGCCGAACGCACCGAGCAATGTTAGTTATCTTGCCGTTTGCGGTTTCGTAATCCCGGCTTGCATGAGACTTGAGAGCTTGAGAATTGAGTGCGCGGCCAGGCCGGTTGATCCCGCGTGCGGAGATAGAGTCGCGCACGCGGCAGTGTCCGCGTGCGCATCGTGGCCCAGCACGGCCGCGCCGCGCGCGGGCTTTGGGGGGAGCGTTTTACCGGATTTGAAATGAACCTGAATCTGAACCGCACATTACTAACGCTGGCCCTGGTGATGTTCGCCGGCGGGGTGAGCGTGATCGCCTTCTCGCAACGGCCGTGGGCCCCGCTTTACGATGTTCAGCAGCCGATACCCTTCAGCCATCGTATCCACGCGGGGGTTAACAAAATCCCCTGCCAGTATTGCCACGAGTACGCGCGGCGCTCCTCGACCTCTGGCGTGCCGCCCGTGCAGCGCTGCGTAGGATGCCACGGCAGCCAGAAGAGCGGTGGGCTGTTGCCAGTGACCCGTCCCTGGACCGATCACACACAGTCCAATTTCGAAATCCGCTGGAACCGGGTCTATACGTTGCCCGACTTCGTACGCTTTACGCATCGGCCGCATATCAACGCCGGCGTGGCCTGCCAGACGTGCCACGGCCCGGTGGAGACGATGGAAAGAATCCAGCCGGTGCATGAGATCAACATGGGGTTCTGCATCGACTGCCATACCAAGCGCGGAGCCACCCAGGACTGCTACGTCTGCCATCACTAGAGGAGCGAGAGGGACCATCCAAATGTCAGAGGGCTTGTCCAGGCGGTCGTTTATCAAGCTCGCCGCCACCGCTGGAGCAGCGGCGGCGATACCGGGATGCGAGCCGGCCGCCCGCAACCTGATTCCTTACGTCGTCCCCGACGAAAACGTGATTCCCGGCATGCCGACCTTCTACGCGACGGCATGTACCGAGTGTCCGGCCGGATGTGGATTGGTGGCGCGTGTGCGCGAGGGTCGGGTGATCAAGCTGGAGGGCAATCCCGCTGACCCGATAAGCCGGGGCTCCATATGCGCGCGTGGCCAGGCCGCGCTGCAGGAAGTTTACAACCCCGACCGTCTGTCCGGACCTCAGCGTCGCGCCCAAAATGGATCCTTTGAGCCGGCGAGTTGGGACGAAGCGCTCAAGACTTTCAACGAACATCTTGACGCGGCCGCCAAGGCTGGCAAGGACAGGGTCGCGTTCATCAGTGGACCGCTGGGTCCGACCCAGACCAAAATCGCGCAACTTTGGCTCGCCGCCTACGGCTCGAGCCGGATGGTGACTTACGAGCGGCTCGCCGAGTACGCGGCCCGCACCGCGGCCAAGGCCAGCTTCGGGCGCGACGACCTGCCTATCTATCGTATCGACCAGGCCGACGCGCTGATTTCCTTCGGCGCCGATTTCCTGAGTACCTGGGTCTCGCCCGTCGAATTCCATCGCCAATACGCGGCCTTCCGCACGCCCAAGCAGCGCCGCGGACAGTTGACCCTTGCGCGAGCTACCTACGTCGGCCCGGTGATGACCATGACCGCGGCCAAGTGCGACGAGTGGGTCGCCACCACCCCGGGCGACGAAGCGGCTGTCGCATTGAGCGTGCTCAACGTGCTGGTCAAGCAGGGATGGGTGTCGCATAACTCGGGCGTCGACCTTGACGCGCTACGCAAACTGACCGCCGATTTCGAGCCGGCCACGGTGGCGCAGAAGACCGGGGTATCGGCCGAGTCGATCATGCGCATGGGTGAGTCGTTGGGTCAGTCCGAGAGTGCGGTCGCGATGGCCGGCACCGATGACCCGGCCCTGCATAACGCGGTCGCCATCCTCAATGCGGTCACCGGCAATTTCGGCAAGACCGTGGTTTTCGCCGCCGGTGCGCCGGCGCCCGCAAGCTCGCCAGAGGACATCGAGGCCGTGGTCAAGGCGATGGCGGCTGGCGAAGTCGACGTGCTGGTGATCGCGGGCGGCAATCCGCTGTTCTCGATGCCGGTTGCGCAAAAGTTCAACGAGGCAATGGGCAAGGTCGGTTTCGTGGCTTGGATGGGCACCGTCCCCGATGAAACCGCGGCGGCGGCTCATTTGCGCATCCCCACTGACCATGCGCTGGAGACTTGGCACGATACGCAGCCGCGAGCCGGCGTGCGCGGGCTGGGACAGCCGGTGATGGCGCGGGTATTCGACTCGCGCCCGCTCGGCGACCTCCTGCTGGCCTCGGCCCACGCCGGGGGCGCCAAGACCGAACAGGTGCCATGGGAGAACACGGCCGACGCAGTCAACGCGGCATGGCAGGAAGTCGGCGCCAAGGCCGGCGGCACGTTCGACGAGTTCTGGGAGAAGGCGCGTCGCAACGGCGGTCAGTACGAAGAGGTCAAGGCGGCCGCAGTCAAGCTAGATAGCAAGGTCTTCGAGGCCAACGTGCCGGCGCCCCAGGCCCCTACGGGGTTCACGCTGATCGCCGTGCCGCATATCTTTTTCTACGACGGGCGCGGCGCCAACAAGCCCTGGCTGCAGGAAATTCCCGAGCCCGTCGTGCAACTGGTGTGGGACTCGTGGGTGCAGATCCATCCGGACACCGCGCGCAGCCTAGGCGTTTCGCAAAACGGGATCGTCGAACTGCGCTCGGCAGCCGGCGCGATCGCGGTGCCCGCGATGATTTCCGAACACGTCCGCCCCGGCGTATTCGCGGTGCCAACCGGACAGGGACATACCGCCTACGGACGCTATGCCAACGGCAAGGGCGCCAACGTCTGGTCGGTGCTGCCGCAGTGGGACAGGGCGGTCGCGGTCAAGGCGCGTCCGACCGGCGACGTGCGCCGGCTGGTCTCGCCGACGTTCGCGGCCGATCAGATGGAGCGCGGGATCGTGCAGACCATCAGTATCGACGACCTCGCCAAGGGCGTGCTGCCGCCATCCGACGAACCCAAGCCCCCGCAGCCCTATGAGTTGTACGCGCCGTACGAGTACCCCGTGCACAAGTGGGCGATGACCATCGATACCAATTCGTGCACCGGATGCAGCGCCTGCGTGGCCGCCTGTTATGCCGAGAACAATCTCCACGTGGTGGGCAAGGACTACGTCGAGATAGGGCGGATCATGTCGTGGATTCGGGTCGAGCGCTACTTCCCGCCCAAGGAGAAGGCTGAAGAGGCGCCGCTGATGCACGTGGCGCCGATGCTCTGTCAGCAGTGCGACCGCGCGCCATGCGAGCCGGTGTGCCCGGTGTTCGCCTCGGCGCATACCAAGGAAGGGCTCAACCAGCAGGTTTACAATCGTTGCGTCGGCACCCGCTACTGCAACAACAACTGTCCCTACAAGGTGCGGCGCTTCAACTGGTCGCTGCCCGAATGGGAAGAGCCGCTGAACCTGCAGCTCAACCCCGACGTGGCGGTGCGCGGCGCGGGCGTGATGGAAAAGTGTTCCTTCTGCATCCAGCGCATCACGTACTCCGAGCTCAACGCACTCATCGAAAAACGTCCGGTGCGCGACGGTGAGATTCAGCCGGCTTGCGTGCAGGCCTGCCCCTCCAAGGCGATGACCTTCGGCGACGAGGACGATCCGCAAAGCGCGATGATGCGGCGGCGGGTCGACAACAAGCTTCGCAGGTACCTGGTGTTGGAAGAAATCAATGTCGGGCCCAACGTGACCTATCTGCGCGACATCTATCAGACGAAAGGAAAAGCGTAAGTGGCTGCCGCGGTAAAGGATATCAATTTGGATCCGACGTTTGCGGATATCGACCGCAGCGTCCGTGCGATCCTGCAGCCGCCCGGCTGGAAGTTCTGGCTATGGATCGCGTTTCTGCTGGTGCTGACCCTCACGGCCGGGGGGTTGTGGACCAATCAGATCTACAATGGCCTGCAGGTGACTGGCCTGGGCGACCCTGTGATGTGGGCGGTGTATATCACCAACTTCGTCTTCTGGGTCGGTATCGCGCACTCGGGCACCCTGATCTCGGCAATTCTTTACCTGTTCCGCACGCGCTGGCGCACCGCCGTCTATCGCGCCGCCGAAACCATGACCATCTTCGCGGTCGCCACCGCCGGTCTGTTCCCGGTCATCCATCTCGGCCGCCCGTGGTTCTTCTATTGGCTCGCGCCGTATCCCAACGAGCGCTTCCTGCAACCTGACTTCCGCTCGCCGCTGACCTGGGACTTTTTCGCCATCAGCACCTATCTCACGATTAGCGCTCTGTTCTGGTTCACCGGCCTGATTCCGGACGTGGCTAACGTGCGCGAGGTGGCAACCGGCTGGCGCAAGAAGCTCTATACCATCGCCGCACTGGGATGGCAGGGCAGCGACCGCCAGTGGCGCCACTTCTCGATGGCCTATCTGCTGATGGCGGGGCTGGCGACGCCGCTGGTGCTCTCGGTGCACAGCGTGGTGAGCTGGGATTTCGCGATGGCGCAGTTGCCGGGCTGGCATAGCACGATCTTCGCCCCGTACTTCGTGGCCGGCGCGATCTTCTCGGGCGTAGCGCTGGTCATCACGCTGCTTATACCGATGCGCTGGATCATGGGTCTCGAGGATTTGATCACGCCCTGGCACCTGGACAACCTGGCCAAGGTGGTTCTGCTGACCTCGCTCGTCGTCAGCTATTCATACGTGGTCGAGTCGTTCATGGCCTGGTACAGCCAGGACCCGATCGAGCTGATGACCTTTCATATGCGCTATTTCGGGCCGTGGGGCTGGATGTTCTGGGTGATGGTCGCGTGCAACTGCGTAATCCCGCTCAGCTTGTTCTCACCGCGCATCCGCACCAGCACCGTCCCGCTTTTCATCATCACGATTTTCGTCAACATCGGGATGTGGTTCGAGCGCTTCGTGATCATCGCCGGCTCGCTGGCGACCAATTTCGAGCCCTCGCAGTGGCGTTTCTGGCATCCGTCGATCACCGAAATGGGAATCACCGTGGGCTCCTTCGCCTGGTTCGTGATGCTGTTCTCACTGTTCGCCCGATTCATGCCGATCATTTCCATGACCGAGTTGAAGGAGGGCATTACCTGGCTCAAGCAGGCGCTGCGCCAGGGATATGCCAAAGCAGCATGAGTGCAGAAGTCGAACTGGTAGGCGCATTTACCGAGGAGGAGCGGCTGGTCCACTGCATCGGACAGCTCCAGGCGGCCCAGACGCAATTTCGCGTCTTCTCGCCGATCCCGAGCGAGCACATCAACAAGGCCATCTACAAGCGGTCGAGTTTCGTGCGCTGGTTCGTGCTGCTGGGAGGAATCAGTGGCATTGTCACGGCCTTTACGCTGACCATCGGCACCTCACTGGAGTGGAACCTGGTCACCGGCGGCAAACCGATCGCTTCGCTGCCCCCATACATCATCATCGCCTTCGAACTGATGGTGCTGTTCGGCGGCATTTCGGCCCTGACCAGCTGGATCCTGCTCGCCAACCTGCCGAGCTTCGAGCCGCTGAGCGGCTATCGCTCACGTTTTTCGAGCGACGAGTTTGGCCTGGTGGTGCGCTGCGCCGAAGATGACGCGCCGCGCTTCGAGTCGATGTTGCGCGAGGCCGGCGCTCAGGAGATCACGCGTGAGGCGGCCTAGCGCATGCTGTCCGCATTACAACGAGCCTTGGAATCACGAGCCCTGGAATAACGAATGAGCCCCAACTCTGAGACCGCTTCGCATCGCTCCGGCGCTTCGGGAACGCCTCCTGCGGCCAACCTGCCGGCGCAGCCGCTGACCACGATCGCCTATGTGCTGATCGTGCTGGGGCTGATCGCCTTCGCCATCGCCGCCACGCACGGCCTCGCCCAGCGCGCGTGGGAGGTATTCCTGGTCAACCTGCTGTTCTGGCTGGGGGTCGCGCAGGGTGGCGTGGTTGTTTCCGCCGCCTTTTACCTAACCCAGGGACGTTGGGCCGGCCGCGCGCATTATCGCCTGGCCGAGGCCTTCAGCGGCTTTCTTATCCCGGGATTCATCCTGTTCTGGTTTCTGTTCCTGGGCCGTGAATCGATCTTCCCCTGGATTCAGCATCCGATCCCGTCCAAGTCGGCGTGGCTCAACGTGCCGTTCCTGTTCGCCCGCGACGGTATCGCGCTCGCCGTGATGACGCTTTTGAGCCTGTCGTTCCTATCGGTCTCGCGCGGCCCGGAGGCCCGCAAGTGGGCGGAGAGTTCGGCCGATATCCTGATGCCGCCGCCGAAGATACGCCGGCTGGCGCCCGCGGTGTGCATCTGCTTCGCGGTGGTTTATTCGTTGCTCTCCTTCGACTTGGTGATGTCGCTGTCGCCGCTGTGGCATTCGACGCTGTTTGGCTGGTGGTTTTTCGCCGGCACGTTCTGGAGCGGGATCGTCACGATGGCGTTCACGGCGGTCTGCCTGCGGCGCGCGCTGGGCAAGGGTAACATCTTCACCGAAGGCCGCATCATGCGCGACCTGGGGCTGATGGTATTTGCGTTTTCGGTCTTCTGGGTTTACACGCTGTTCGCCCAGTATATTGTAATCTGGTATGCCGACATCCCGATGGAGACCTTCTTCATCGCCTTGCGCGTGCACTACATGCCGTGGGCTTTTATGTCGTGGATGACGGTGACCCTGGTGTGGGCCATCCCGTTCGTCGTCTTGCTGGGAATCCGGCCCAAGAAAACGCCCGCGATTCTGGGCACCGTGGCGTTGCTTGGAATGGTCGGTATCTGGTCTGAGATTTACGTACTGGTCGTGCCCTCGCTCTCACCGCGGACGGTTCCGTTCGGATGGATCGAGATCCTGGTCACGGCCGGATTCCTTGGCGCTTTTTGGCTATGCTCTTATCCCGGCTTGAAAATGGCATCGGCGGCAGCGATGGAGCCGATCGGAGAATCGCACTGATGAAGCCTCTGGCTCGGTTCACCAACAGGGCTTCGCTGGTAAGCGTCATCGTGGCGCTGACGGCGGGTATGATGGGCTGCTCGCCGAGTTACCCGATGGACACGCTCAGCCGCGGGTCCGACTTCGCACGGCGGATCCACTCGATCTACGTCTTCGTCAACTGGATCGACTTCGTAATCATGCTGATCGTGGTCACGGTGATGTTCCTGGCGATTTTCTGGTTCTCGACCCGCGTTGGCGAGCCCGGCGAACCGTCCACGGTGACGTCTGACATCCGCTTGGAGGTCGCGTGGACCGCGATTCCCGCGCTCATCCTGGTTTTCATCACGGTGCCGACCATCCGCACCATCTGGGCGACGCAGCCCGACCAATGGCCGGCCGACGCCTTGGCCGTCAAGGTGATCGCGCATCAATGGTGGTGGGAGTTCCAGTATCCGCAGTACAATATCGACACCGCCGACGAAGTTCATCTTCAAGCCGGACGCATGGTTCACTTCTCGATGGAGTCGGCGGACATCATTCACAGCTTCTGGGTTCCGACCCTGGGCGGCAAGCGCGACGTGGTGCCGGGTCAGATCAATTCGATAACCTACACGCCCGACCAACTCGGCATGTTTTATGGACAGTGCGTCGAGTTCTGCGGTGATTCACACGCCAACATGCGTCTGCGCGCCTTCGTCCAGACCAAGGACGATTTCGACAAATGGGTCAAGCAACAGCAATCGCCGCCGGTGACGCCTACGGGCGGGTCGGCCGCGGCTGGCGCGCAGATTTTCGCCAACGCGCCCTGCGCGATCTGTCATACGGTCAGAGGTCTTTCGGGCTTTTCCTCGCAATATAGCGGTAACTTCAAGGGCCCCGACTTGACGCATTTCGGCTCGCGCACGACGCTGGCGGGCAGTATCTTGGAAAACACGCCGGAGAACCTGGCCAAGTGGATTCAGGACCCGGACAAGGTTAAACCCGGGGCCAACATGCCCACGCTCGGATTGAAGGGCAAAGACCTTAATGACCTCGTCGCTTATCTCGAGAGCCTGAAGTAGGTATAGGGCAATGGCTGCGCAACCCAAACAGCTTCCGCTGGAACATTACAATTACCTGACGGCCGAGTCGGGGATTTACAGTTGGCTGACCACTGTCGATCATAAGCGCGTCGCGATCCTGTATCTCGTGGCCTCGCTCGCCTTTATGCTCATCGGCGGCCTCGAAGCGATGGCCATCCGGACGCAACTCGCGGTGCCGAACAACACCTTCCTCTCAGCCAACACGTACAACCAGATGTTCACGATGCACGGCACGACCATGATTTTCATGGTGGTCATGCCGCTGGAGCTGGGGTTTTTCGCGAACTTCCTCATCCCGCTCCAGATTGGCGCCCGTGACGTCGCTTTTCCGCGGCTCAACGCGCTGAGCTTCTGGGTCTTCCTGTTCGGCGCGCTGTTCATGAATCTCGGATGGCTCAACCTGTCGCTGCCCGACGCGGGATGGTTCGGCTATGCCAATTTGACCGAGCGCCCTTACTCCTCGGGCATAAACATCGACTTGTGGAATATCGGCCTGCTCATCCTCGGCATCTCGACCCTGCTGAGCGGCCTCAACTTCTTCGTCACCATCGTCAATATGCGCGCCCGCGGCATGACCTTCATGCGGATGCCGATGTTCATGTGGGCGATGCTGGTGACCACCATCCTCATCCTGCTCGCCTTCCCGTGTCTGACGGTGGGCCTGCTCTTCCTGTTCCTCGACCGCTTCATCGGCACGCACTTCTACGTGGTGGAGTTGGGCGCCACGCCGATCCTGTGGCAGCACCTGTTCTGGCTGTTCGGCCATCCCGAGGTCTACATCATGGCGCTGCCGGCCTTCGGGATGATGTCGGAGATTCTGCCGGTGTTCTCGCGCAAGCCCCTGTTCGGCTATGCCGGGATGGCGTACTCGATGGTGCTGATCGGGTTTTTGTCGTACGGCGTGTGGGGGCATCACATGTTCGCGACCGGGATGGGTCCGGTGGCGGACTCGACGTTTGCGATCACCACGATGCTGATCGCGATTCCCACCGGGATCAAGATTTTCAGCTGGGTTGCGACCGTTTGGGGCGGCTCGTTGAGGATGAAGGTCGCGTTCTACTTCGGCATCGCCGCGGTCCTCGAGTTTACGCTGGGCGGACTGAGCGGAGTCATGCACGCCAGCGTGCCGATCGACCTCCAGCAGACCGACACCTACTTCGTGGTCGCGCATTTCCACTATGTGCTGTTCGGCGGGATGATGTTCGCGATCCTGGGCGGATTCTATTACTGGTGGCCCAAGATCACGGGCCGGCTGCTCAACGAGAAGATGGGCAAGTGGCAGTTCTGGCTGACCATCGTCGGCTTCAACGGCACTTTTTTTCCGATGCACTTTCTCGGCGTATGGGGCATGCCGCGGCGCATCTACACCTATGCGCCAGGAATGGGATGGGATTTCTGGAACGGATTCGAGACGGCCTGTGCCTACCTGCTGTTCCTCACCTTCGTGATTTTCGCCTACAACATCATCGCGAGCCTGTTTTACGGCGAGAAGGCCGAGGCCGATCCGTGGGACGCGCGCACTTTGGAGTGGGCGACTCCCTCACCGCCACCACCCTATAATTTTGAAACCGTACCGTTGGTTCGTGGCCGCGACGCGTTGTGGGCCGAAAAGTACGGCGTGATGGTCGAGGGCCACGGCCACGCCAGCATGCCCGCTCACGGCGAGACTTCGGGAGCCGGCGCGCCGGTCGTCGCCGAGCTTCACGATACTTCCGGGCACGGCACGCCTCACATGCCCGCGCCATCGCTGTACCCGCTGTTGTTCGCGCTTGGCCTGGTGGTCGGCGGGGCGGGCGCGATGATGAACTGGATCAGGATCGACGTGCTCGCCGCTCTCCTGCTGTTCTTCTCGATCATCGGGATGGCGTTCGAGTACCCGGACCATGGCGAGGAGCACGTCCACGAGGATCCGCCGACCTATCGCGGCATCGACCATCGCAAGGCCGGGATGTGGGCGTTCCTCGGTTCCGAGTGCGTATTTTTCGCCTGTCTCATCTCGACCTACATGGTCTACAAGCCGCGCAACGTAGGTATCGGCGCTGAAGTGCTCAACATCCCGCTGACCTCGTTCAGCACCTTCATCCTGCTGATGTCGAGCTTTCTGATGGTGTTGGCGCTGGCCGCCACGCAGCGCGGCGATCAAAAGTGGTCGACCATCTGGCTGTCCGGGACCGCTTTCTTCGGATTGATCTTCTTGGGCGGTCAGTACTACGAGTTTTCGACCCTCTTCCTGCACGACCATCTCTCGATGCAGGGCAGCATCTTCGGCCAGACCTTCTATACGCTGGTCGGCACGCATGGCACCCACGTCGCGATCGGGGTCATCTGGCTGATAGTGATGGCGGTCGCCTCGGCCACCGGCAGGGCGGGTAAATCGAGGGCGCTCTCGGTCGAAATCGTCGGGCTCTATTGGCACTTCGTTGACGTGGTCTGGATCTTGATCTTCACTTTGATCTACCTGATGAGGTCGGTGCATAACGCATGAGCGAGAATGTAGCGGCGGCTGGACACGAGCAGTTTGTGCCGGGCGAGCACGTATCCGGGCATCCGGGGCCTGCACTCTACGCGATCATCGCGGTCGCGCTGGTGATCCTGACCCTGATGGAATTGGCGGTATATTACGTCAGCTTCCTGCAGCCGTTGCTAGTGCCGATTCTGATCCTGCTGGCGATCGCCAAGTTCCTTCTGGTCGGCGGATTCTACATGCATCTCTATTACGACCAAAAAATCTTCACCATCTTTTTCGTTTTCCCGCTGATCCTTGCATGTTTCATCGGCGCCGCCCTGTTGATGATCTTCTCAGCGCTCGAGGGTCGTCTGGCTCTTTGAATCAATCCGGGCCAGGCTTGGAACGTAAGCCGGCTCAACGTAGATTTTAAAAATGGACCCATCCGCAGCCATTGGTATCGTTCTGCTGGCGGTCATCTACACGCTCGCGGCGCGGCAGCTCAAGCGCCGGCCCACCCAGCGCCAGGTATTCTTTTTCTGCCTGCTCATCCTGGCGATGCTCATCACTTTCGGCCCGCTCGACGAACTGGCGGACGAGCGCTCGTTCTGGGCGCACATGCTCGAGCACTCGTTTCAGAGCTGGATCATCCCGCCGCTGTTACTGCTCTCGGTGCCGGACTGGATGTTCCGGCCGGTCCTGATGAGTAGGCCGATCCGGCCGCTCGCGCGGTTTTTCACCAACCCGGTGGTCGCCTTCGTGACCTTCACCACCATCTACGTCTTCGCCCACGATCCGCCGGTCTTCAACCTGATGATGACCAGCGCGGCCGTTCATATCGCGGTGCACATCGCCTTCATGGTCGGCGGCACCATCCTGTTCTGGCCGCTATTGAGCCCGATGGCGGAGTTTCCGCGGCTTAGCTACCCGGCGCAGATTCTCTACCTGTTCCTGCTGATGGTGCCGATGACCGCGGTGGCGGCGCCAATCACGCTGGCCGAATCGGTCACCTACCCTTGGTATGCGGTCGCGCCGCATCCGTTCGGCCTCTCGCCGCGGCAGGATCAGGTCATCGGCGGAATCCTGATGTGGGTCGCTGACAGCTTCTATCTGATGCTCATCACCACGCTCATCTTCTTCCGCTGGGCGCGCGACGAGGAAATCGAAGTACCGCCGGTAAACCTGCGCCGCGCGCCCGAATTGCGCGTCCTGCGCCCGTTACGCAACGCCCGCGCCTGAAACTCAGTAAGCTTTCACGTAGCAAATAGCTACGTCATAAACGGCCAAGCTCTTTTCCGGCCCGCTTCCCTCACTCTGGCGCAAGGCATATTGGTGGAATTAAGGGCGCCGACCTGGGCCCCCAAGAGTTACATCATCCGCTTGCGACACCGCCGGCTTGCTCCGGACGGCATGGTTTTCCCCTTGCGGCACTCTTGGCTCTCGGCGCCCTTCGGAAAGGAGGATCCGATGAACCAGAGAGTACGCATGGTCGTTGATGGCGCTGTGGCGGGCATAATTGGCGCGTTCGTGATCGCGTTGTGGTACCTGATCTTCGACGCTGCCAGGGGCCAGCCGCTCGGTTCCCTTGGATCGCTGGCCGCGACGCTGTTCGGCGGCGCGCGGGCGGGCGCGGCGCTGATGCTCGGCCGGCTGATCTTCCATTTTTGCGTCTTTGCACTTATCGGAGTCGTCGCCGCGGTGATTCTCGAGACTGCCGAGTACGACGAGACGCTCTTCCCGACCATGATGCTGCTGGTCCCGGTCTTCGAGATCTTCTGCATCATGATCCTGATGCTGATCGGGCCGTCCGCCCACGTGTCGCTGCCGTGGTGGAAGTTCCTGATCGGCGATCTGATGGCGACGTCGGCGATGTTGGCGTTTTTTCTCGAACGCCATCCCACGCTGGCGCGTCGTATGGAAGGCCCGTGGACGGGCGTAGCCCGCGAGGGCGCGCTGGCGGGCATAATCGGCGCGGTGGTGGTTGCGGTATGGTTCCTGGTCTGCGATGTCGCGGCGGGCGAGATCTTTCGTACGCCGGCGCTCATGGGCGCCGCGATCTTCCAGGGCATCTTCGACCCGCGACAGGTGCGGGTCACGCTGCCCCTGGTGCTGGGCTATACGGCGCTGCACTTCTTCATCTTTGTGATGTTCGGGATTGCGACCGCGGTGCTCTTGCTCGCGGCCGACTATGAGCCGGTTTTCGCGCTCGCCGCGATTTTCCTGCTCGCGATCTTCGAGATCTTTTTCGTCGGAGCGCTGGCGCTCTTCGATCAGGCGGCGCTTACCGCACTGGGATTCTGGAAGATCCTCGTTGGCAACGTACTGGCGATAGTCGCGATGCTGAGCTATTTCGAAACCCGGCATCGCGGATGGCTCGCGCGGTTCCGCGACCGTTGGGAAGTTCTGCAACTGCGGCGTAACTAGAAAACTCCGGGGCGGGCACACGCGAGATGCGCCCGCCCCGCCCGCATCGACCGACCTAAAGGTACGACCTACAGACCCAGCACGTCGCGCATCGAATACAGGCCCGGCGGCTGCTTCTCCAGCCATGCCGCCGCGCGCAGCGCCCCGCGCGCCAGCGAATCGCGGCTCTGGGAGCGATGGATAAGCTCCAGCCGCTCGCCCTGGCCGCCGAATATGACGGTGTGGTCGCCGACCGCGTCGCCCGCCCGCAGCGCCATCACCGCGATTTTCCCGGCCGGCCGCGCGCCGGTTATCCCCTCGCGTCCATAAATCGCGTTGGCGGCGAAGTCCTGACCGCGCGCTGCCGCGATGATACGTCCCAGTGCGACCGCGGTCCCGCTCGGCGCGTCGACCTTGGTCCGATGATGTATCTCGATCACCTCGGCGTCGAAGTCGGGCAGAATTTTGGCAACCTCGGCGACAATTTTCATCAGCACGTTGACCCCGACGCTCATGTTGGGCGCGATAACGGTTCGCGTGCGCGGCGCGATTTCGCGGGCCCGCGCTTCCATCTCGGGCGTGAGGCCGGTGGTGCCCAGCACGATCGCGGCGCCGGTCCTGGCGGCTACTTCAAGATGCTCGAGCGCGGCGCTCGCGATGGTGAAATCGAGGGTGATCGTGTCGGGCTTGGCAATCGCCGCGTAATCCGCGGTGATCGGTACGCCGAGCGGACCCACACCGGCGAGCGTGCCCGCGTCGCTGCCGACTGCCGGGGCCTCGTGCGCCTCGAGCGCGCCGGCCAGGCGATGCGTTCGATCCTGTGCGATGAGCGAGGTGAGCAGGCGGCCCATCCGGCCCGCTGCGCCAGCAACAATCAGGTTGGCCATCGTGCCTCTCCGTATCCGGGGGCGCCAGCGTGGCGCGAGCCGCCAGATGCAGCGCGGACTGACCCGGCCCAGATTGACCCGGCGCGAATCCGAGTCTCCAGTCCGGGGTTCGCTACGCGCTTTCGGCCGCGGGCGCAGCCGGAGCGGCGGGCGCAGCCGGAACGGCCGCCGCGGCCGCCTTGCCGTGCTTTGCGGTCCAGTGTTCCTCGCACAGGCTGCCGCGAACCCGTTTTTTGCGGCATTTCTCGAAAGTGCAGGTTCTGTAGCGCGGCTTGGGCATCTCGCCGTGGCGCCACAGCCGGTAATGCATACGGCAGTAATGCCTCGCGACCGCCTCGCGGTTGCAATCTGTGGCCTTGCAGGTTCCCTTGTTCGCCATTAACTCTCTTCTCTCAAATGCGTTTTTACGATTACCGCTCAGGGGGTTCGGCCGGGGTCAGAATTCGGCCTTCAGTTCGCGGCTCAGCAGCTCATCGACCATAGCGTTTGCGGGCGCGCCTTCATAGAGCACCCGGCAGACCGCTGTGACGATCGGCATCTCCACGCCAATCTGCTCGGCCAGCTTGCTTATCGAGCGCGCGTTGGAGATGCCTTCGGCCACCGGATGGCCCGGTGGTGTGCCCGCTGCGATGCCGGCGATGCTCTCGCCCTGGCCAATTTTAAGTCCCAGCGCGCGGTTGCGCGAAAGGTCGCCGGTGCAGGTCAGGACGAGGTCGCCCAACCCCGCGAGCCCATAGATGGTCTCGGCGCGCGCACCGGCGCGCAGGCCCAGGCGGGTCAGTTCGGCCAGGCCACGAGTAATGAGCGCCGCCCGCGCGCTCGAGCCGAGGCCGAGGCCGTCGCTGATGCCGGCGGCGATCGCGATCACGTTCTTGGCCGCGCCCGCCAACTCGACCCCGTCGACGTCGGCGCTTCGGTAGACGCGCAGCGTGTGTGAGGCGAACAGATCCTGCACGCCGCGCGAGACTGCCTCGTCGCGCGCCGCCGCGACGATCGCGGCCGGCCTGCCGCGCGCCACTTCCGCGGCGAACGACGGCCCCGACAGCACCGCCAGCCTCTTCACCCGCGGCGCAACCTCGGCCAGCATCGCGGTCATCGTCTTGAGCGAGTCACCCTCGACACCTTTAGTCACGCTGATAAGCGTCGCGTCCGCGCCGAGCGCCGGGCCGACCGGCGACATCGCCGCCCGCGCGAAACGCGACGGCACCGCCATCACCACGATCTCGCTCGCGCCCGCCGCCTCGGCCCATCGACCGCTCAGTTCGATCGTCTCCGGCAGTGCGACGCCGGGCAGGTAGGACTCGTTTTCGCGCCGCTCGCGCATCGCCGCCACGTGATCGGCGCGCCGCGCGCATAGGGTTACGCGATGACCCCCGCCGCGGGCAAGCGCGGCGGCGAGTGCCGTGCCCCACGCGCCCGCTCCCAGAACCGCTATCGTGCTCATCTTCTTATGCCTTGCTGCGCGCCGCGACGGCGCTGGAGTGGCCTCGGCGTCCGACACGTGAGCGCTATGCGACGGCCCTGAGGATTCGGTACATGGGCTCGAGTTCGCGGTAGGCGTCGAGCAGCTCCGCACGATCCAGGCGCAGCGCGTCACGCACGCTCCATCCGAATCCGAGGTCTATCCCGCCGGTCTTTTTGCCGAGCCCCTCGGCGAGCGCCGTGAAAAGCTCGTCGTCGGCCGGCATCTCCGCGGGCAGCGCTTTGAAATCCCATTTTTCGTACCGTGCGACTCCCGTTCCGCGCAGCGACCTTGCGAGCTGGGCGGCATTGCTCACAAGCCCGCGCGCCATGTCAGGCCGCCGGTCGGCCTCCGATTTGACCACCATGCGCGCGTGCAATCCGGCGCCCGAGATGCATAGCGCCAGGTAGCCGTAGCGTTTGTAGCCCCGGGGCGACGGCCCGAAGGCGGCCCACGTTTCAGGCGGCGGATTGACGGTGCGGCGCGCGTGTCTCGCGACGTGAGGGAAGAACTCCAGACGGAGCTTGCGCGCCAGCTCCGGCGCCAATTCGTCGCCGAGCCTCACCAGCTTGGGCCGCACGCGCGCATATATCTCCTGCATGCGCGCGCTGAAGCCCTCGACCTTGAAGACCGCGAAGTCGGTCGGCGTAAAGCCCAGCCCTGCCATCTAGTCCTTGGGGGCCGCGCGGTGGCCCGCGATCGCCGATTCCCAGTTCCGTCCGTCGAAACGCTCGACCTTGAGCCCGGCGAGTTCGATTCCGTCAAGGCATCGCGCATTGACGTCGACCTTGTCCGGGTCGGAGCGCGGAATATAAAACGCCGCGACGCCGCAGTTGGGACAGAAATGATGCTTCGCGACGCCGGTGTTGAAGGTGTAGGTCGAGACATTTTCCGCCGGCGTCAGCAGCTGGAAGCTCTCCCGCGGCACGATCCAATGGAGATATCCCTTCTTCGTGCAGATCGAGCAGTTGCATTCGCTGACACGCTCGGGACGGCCCTCGACTTCGAAAGCGACCCGTCCGCAATGGCATCCGCCGCGAGAAATTGTGCCTGTTGCGCTCATCGATGATACCTCCGGCTTCCTCGCCCGGACGTTTGAATCGAATGAAATGACGTGCGAACAAAGTTTAGCCCGTTTCGCAGCCCGCCCCAAACAAAGCTGAGAGAGCGCGTGTGCCGCATGACAATTCCAACGTTTTTGCGGTAGACACTAGAGAGCCGAAGAGACGCGCAAAAGAACGGAAGCAAAAAATGGACTTCAGCTACACTCCCGACGAGGAAGCCTTTCGCCTCGGTGCGCGTCAATGGCTCGAGGCCAACGCGCCGCGCGACATCCCCGACCGCGGCTTCTCGCTGCCGACCGACCCCGCGTCGATCCAGACGCTGCGGGATTGGCAGCGCCGGCTCTTCGAGGCGGGCTTCCTGGGCCTCTCGTGGCCGGTCGAGTACGGCGGCCAGGGCAAGACCATCGTTTACAGCGCGATCTTGAGCGAAGAGATGGCGCGGGTGCGCGCGCCGTCGGCGCTCAACCTGATCGGGCTCTCGATGGCGGGGCCGACGATCCTGGAGCACGGCACCGACGAGCAGCAGCGCCGCTTTGTGCCGAAAATTCTCTCGTGCGAGGAAATCTGGTGCCAGGGATTCTCCGAACCCGGTTCGGGCTCGGACCTGGCCGCGCTGAAGAGCCGCGCAGAGCTTGCGGGCGACGAGTTCGTCGTCAACGGCGCGAAGGTCTGGACCTCGCATGGCCAAATCGCCGACTGGTGCATGCTGCTGGTGCGCACCGAGCCCGACAAGCCCAAGCATCGCGGACTTAGCTACCTGCTGGTCGACATGCACAGCCCCGGGGTTACGGTGCGGCCGCTGCGCCAGATGACCGGCGAGGAGGAATTCAACGAGCTTTTCTTCGACGACGTGCGCGTGCCGCGCAAAAACCTGCTCGGGCCGCAGGGCGGCGGATGGGGTGTCGCGCTGACCACGTTGATGAACGAGCGGGCGACGCTGTCGCTCTCGATCGTCGCGCGCTTCGGGAACACTTTCGAGGACCTAAAGCGCCTCGCGCTCGGCGCGCTCGAAGCGGGCACGACACCGCTTAGCCCGCGCGTCATCCGCCAGGCGCTGGCGCAGTTTTACATTGACGTCGAATCGATGAAGTACCTTGCGTACCGCAACTTCTCGCGCCTTTTGCGCGGTGGCACGCCGGGCCCCGAGGGCTCGATTTCCAAGCTGCTGTGGAGCGAACTCAATCAGCGGATGAACGAGTTCGCGCTCGCCGTGCAGGGTCCGCGCGCGGTGCTCGAGGAAGGATCGCCGCACGTGGTCGAGGGCGGGCGATGGCAGTATGGGACGCTGCGCGCGCGCGGTAACACGATCGAGGAGGGCACCTCGGAGATTCAGCGCAGCATCATTGCCGAGCGGCTGCTCGGGATGCCCAAGGGATACTGAGCGCTCCGCGCGAAAGCCGCTGGTAAGCGAGGAACCAGAGCGACAGCAGCGTGGTGCCGATTCCGACCGCGAACGGATAGGCGAGCGTCGGCTTGTCCATCACCAGCGGCAGCAAGGCGACGGCCAGCGCCGGCGGCACGTGAAGGTCGCACCCGCGCAGCACCGCGATTCCCCAAGCCATGCTGCAGGCCGCGGCAAGCGGCGTCACCCCGAGAAAGTGCCACGAAACGAATCCGCCGAGCGCCGTAAGGAAGCACGCGAGCGGCAGCCGCAGCGGCTTGTCCGCCCACGGGCATATCGCCGTGTGCCCGAGCATCTCGAATCCGATTACCACCAGCGGCGGGAACAGCACAAAGCGAAGCCCGGTCAGCTTTACGAAAAAGACCGCCACCGCGACGAACGCCATCAGCACCACCAGCCATCCGTAGCCGCTCGGCGTCTCCTCGATAAGGTCGTCGAGAAGATCGTCGCGCGCTTCGTCGCTCTCTGCGGGCGCCGCCGCCACCAAGCGCGCAGCGCAATATTTCTTCCACGGCACTGAGAGCGTCGGGAGCAATGTCGTCCCGAGCAGAATCGCGGGCGGGTACCACCAACTCTTCACCCCCAGCACCAGCGGGAGCAGGCCCGCGGAAATCGCAGGCGCGATAGGCGAGCGCAGGGCGAAGATGATCGCGATCGCGCCGGCGACGGTGAGCAGGACCGAGAGGTACCCGTACGGGAGACTTCGCGTAAAGACGATCCCGACCACGCCGGTCAGCGCGGGCGTGATCGCGAGTAGCAGCGGCGCGTTGGCCCAGGTCCCACGCGGACGCGTCATCACGTCGTGCGAGAGCGCACCAAGCTCCGGGAACAGAACATAAACAGCGCCGGTTGCGCAGGCGATCTCGGCGATGATTGCGATGTACACGAGCGCGATCAGCTCTCCGGCGAGCCGGTAGGGTCCGCGAAGGGACGAAACGGCAGGGGGCCGTTCGCGGCTCATGACTGCCGGCGCCTCGGATCGCGCGTGGGGTTATGAAGAGCGCTCAACTTGCGATACCAATAACATATAATGGCGCTGCGGAGACCTGATATTTGAGCGGAGAGTCGAATCAAATGACTGAGAGGCATGCGCGCGATGGAGGCTGATGCACAGGCGGCGCGCGAGCTTGTGCCGGCGTCCGCTGCGAACTTCGACCAGATGCTGAATCGGCATGGGTTGGACGCTTTGACGCGCGCGAAAGCCACTACCCTGCAAGTCAACCTCGGCAAGCTCTGCAACCAGGCGTGCCATCACTGCCACGTTGACGCCGGTCCCGCGCGCACTGAGCGGATGGAGCGTGCGACGGCCGACCGCCTGCTCGAAGTGCTCGCACACAGCCCCGCGATACGCACGGTCGACCTGACCGGCGGCGCACCCGAGCTCAACGGGAATTTCCGGATGCTGGTCGAGGGCGGGCGTCGCGCTGGGCGCGAGGTGATGGTCCGATGCAACCTGACGGTGATGTTCGAGCCCGGGATGGAACGGCTCGGCGAATTCTACCGTGACAATCGCGTGGTGCTGGTCTGCTCGCTGCCGTGCTACAGCGCTGCGAATGTCGAGCGCCAGCGCGGGCGCGGCGTCTTCGAGAAAAGCATCGCGGCGCTGCAAAAGCTCAACGCTCTTGGCTACGGCGCAGGTCCCCTCGAGCTCAGCCTGGTCTACAATCCCGTTGGTCCCGCGCTGCCGCCGCCGCAGGCCGCGCTCGAAGCGGACTATCGGCGCGAACTCGGAGCACACGGCGTCCGCTTCGATCGCCTGCTGACGATCACCAACATGCCGATCGCGCGCTTCGCCCGCCAGTTGCATCAATGGGACAAGTACGCGGACTACATGGGGCTGCTGGTCAATCATTTCAATCCGGGGACGGTCGAGGGCCTGATGTGCCGCGGTCTGGTGAGCGTCGGATGGGACGGGCGGCTTTACGATTGTGACTTCAACCAGATGCTCGAAATGCCGATTGGCGCGGCGGCCAGGCGCGGGGCGTTCACGGTGTGGGATATCGACGATCTCGACGGGCTCGCGGGAGCGCCAATCGCGACCGGCGCGCATTGCTTTGGATGCACCGCCGGCGCGGGCTCGAGCTGCGGCGGCGCCCTGGTAGATCCATAAAAAATTCAGAGGAAGTAATGGCGGACGTCACGATCGAAGGAACCTGTGACGCGCGGTTTGCGCGCGTGCGCGAGGCGTTTGTCGACAACTTCGCCAGCCGCCGCGAGACCGGCGCGTCGGCCGCGCTCGCGCTCGACGGCCGTATCGTCGTGGATCTATGGGGCGGATGGGCCGACAAGGCGCGGACGCGGCCGTGGACGCGGGACACGATCGTCAACGTCTACTCGACCACCAAGGGCCTCACCGCGATTTGCGCCCATCGGCTCGCCGGTGAAGGCCGGCTCGACCTCGACGCGCCGGTCGCGAAGTCTTGGCCCGAGTTCGCCGCCCATGGGAAGGATCGAATCACCGTCCGCCAACTGCTGAACCATCGCGCCGGCCTGCCCGCGATTCGCAAACCGCTTGTGCCCGAGGACCTTTACGACTGGCGAACGATGACCGACGCGCTGGCGGCCGAGGAGCCGTGGTGGGAGCCGGGCACCAGGCACGGCTACCATGCGCTCACTTTCGGCTACCTGGTCGGCGAAGTCATCCGCCGGATCACCGGTAAGAGCGCCGGCAGCTATTTCAAGGACGAAATCGCGGCGCCGCTCAAGATCGACGCACATATCGGGCTGGAGGCGCGCGAGGACAGCCGCGTCGCCGAGATGATCGGCGCGCCGCCGCCCGCGCCGGGCGAATTCAACCTGTTCGCCGAAATGGCCAAAAATCCCGACTCCGTCACCGCGAAGACGTTCATGAACCCGCTCGTGCTCTCGATGGCGACGGTGAACTCGCGCGGATGGCGCGGTGCCGAGATTCCAGCCGCCAACGGCCATACCAATGCGCGCGCGCTGTCGCGATTGTACGGCGCGCTCGCGCGCGGCGGCGAGGTCGACGGCGTGCGTGTGATGGCGGCGCGCGAGATTCCCGCCTGTCACGTGGAGGAGTCGCGCGGCCCTGACGAGGTGCTGCTGATTTCGACGCGTTTTTCGTCCGGCTTCATGCTCTCGCAGCCAGACGAGGAGATGGGGCCCAACGCGCGTGCGTTTGGCCATCCGGGCGCCGGCGGATCGCTCGGGTTCGCAGACCCCGAGGCGAAAATCGGCTTCGGTTACGCGATGAACCGGATGGGCGGGGGAATCCTGCTCGACCCGCGCGCCAAGGCGCTCATCGCCGCAGCCTACGCGTCGCTCTGATCGCGATAGAACCGCGACAAAAAGCCCCTACCGCCTTGATCGCGGTTGCGTTGGAAAAGGCGGTCTAATCCGCTATTCATAATGTGATTAGCGACGCTTGCTGAGAGGCCACAGGCGAAGGTTTATCCGGGATGCTGCTCACCTGGTTTCCGATTCTGGTAACGCTCGCGGTCGCGGCGATTGTCGTCGGCGGCATGGTCACGATCAACCTCCTGACCGGGCCGCGGCGCCCCGGCAAGATCAAGAGCGAGCCGTTCGAGTGCGGTAATCCGCCAAGCGGCGCGGCGTGGGGACGCTTTTCGGTGCACTTTTATCTGACTGCGCTGCTGTTCGTGGTCTTCGACGTCGAGGTGGTTTTCCTCTACCCGTGGGCGGTCGAGTTGCGCCATCTGGGGATGTTCGGCCTGGTCGAAGCGCTGGTCTTCATCGCAATCCTCACGGTTGGCCTCGTTTACGCCTGGCAGCGCGGCGCGCTTGATTGGACCTGAGCCCTGACCGCTCGCGTCGACTTCTTATGCCCTCGGCCGCATCGTCGCAGGAGAGGGCAGGTTGAGCTCCTTAAAAAATTCCTGATCCTTACAGCCGAAGGGCGGAGCAGACAGGGCCGTTCACGAACGGCCCCTACAAGAGAAGAGGGCGACTCAGGTATTAGCGCGGCGCGGGATCAGAAAATAGAGCGGACGGCTTCGGGCAACCATCGTCGGCTGCTAAGCTCGGCTGCCAGGATAGCCCGAAGCCGCATGACCGCCCCCGATAAGACTGCCGCCTATCCGACCGCCGAATCCGTCACTCCCGCGTCTCCAACCGCATCTGGCGCCGCGCCGCGCCGCGTCCTTATTATTCTGCTCGGCGCGATCGGCGACGTGGTGCGCGCACTGCCGCTGCTCGGTCGTATCCGACGCGCGTGGCCGGCCGCGCATATCGCGTGGGCGGTCGAGCCCAAGTCGCAGGCGGTACTGGAGGGCCATCCCTGGGTGGATGAGCTAGTCGTCTACAACCGCCGCCGCGCACCATTTTCGTTTCTGCCCTTCCTTGTCCGGGTGCGCGCGGGCCATTTCGATCTCACGCTCGACCTCCAGCGACACCTGAAGAGCGGCGTGGTCTCGATCGCTTCCGGAGCTCACACGCGCCTCGGCTTCGATCGCTCCAACGGCAAGGAATTCAACCATCTGTTCTCCTCCCGACAAATTGCGCCGCAGCCGCCGATGCGCCTGAAGCTGATGCAGTACCAGGGCTTTGGCGACGCGCTCGGGCTTGCACCGGCGCCGGTGGAGTTCGGCCTCTTCGCTTCGGCTGCCGAGCGGGCGCGCGCGGCGGCGATGCTCGAGGGCGCGCCGCGGCCGTTGTTGGCGGTCATCCTGGGCTCGTCATGGCCGAGCCGGATCTATTTTCCCGACTCGGTCGCGGCGGTGATTCGTGAAATGGCGATGGCGCGCGACGGGTCTCCCGCGCTTTTTCCGGTGCTGATCGGAAGCGGCCGCGACGAAGTGGCGCTGGCTGAGCAGGTAGTCGCAAATCTCGCAGGCGCGCCCGTGCTCAACCCGCCCGTACTTAACCAGCCCGTACTCAATTTGACCGGACGCACCGGTTTGCGTGACCTGGTCGCGATCTTCGCCGAATGCGCCGCGGCCTTTGGCCCCGACTCGGGCCCGATGCATATCGCGGCGGCGGCCGGATGTCCCGTGGTTTCTTTGTGGGGTGCGACCGCGCCCGCGCGCTCCGCGCCGTGGGGATTTGCCGACCTGGCGCTGAGCGGCGCGATTCCGTGCCATCCATGCTACCTGCGCGAGTGCCCGATCGGCCGCGAATGCATGCGGCGGATCGCTCCAGGCGATGTCGCGGCTGTCCTAAGACGTGCGCTGGCGGCCCCACGCGCCATCGGCGCGCTTGCGGATGACCGGCCGCGTCCGCTGCCGCCGGCTGCCGAAGCGGGCGGCGCGATCCAGCCTGCGCGGCAAGGCCAGGAGCGCCCGTGACGGTTGCCGCTCGGGCGCGTGTCGAGCGCGACGGATGGTCGCTGCTGCTGGCGCCCGCGCTGGCCGAACTTCCCTCACGGCTGGGCCTGGAGCTTATCGATCGCGCACTCAAAATTGCCGGTGGCGCGGACGACCGGCCCTTGCGGCGCTCGCGCCATGCCTCGACCTACCAGATTCGGCTCGGCACGCCGCTCTCCGGCGAGACCGAGGTCTTCGTCAAGCTGCTCGACGCGCCGCGCGGACTCAAGGCGGTTCGCCGGCTGTTCCTTCGCCCGCGCGCCGAGCGGATGCAGGCCATACTCGACGCGCTGGTCGCGGCGGGGTTCGCGGTGGCGCCAATATTGATGCTCGGCGATGAGCGCGGAAGCGGGCGCACGATGATGGTGACCGCGCGCGTGGCGGGCGAGCCGCTGCCGCGCTTTCTACGGCGCGTGTCCGGCGCTCCGGCGCACAGGCGCGAGGTGCTGCGCGCGCTCGGCGCCGAAGTCGCGCGGCTCCATGCCGCCGGCTTTATCCATGGCGACCTCACGCCCTACAACATCTTTGTCGCAAACGGCGCGCCGGTGCGCTTCAGCCTGATCGATCACGAACGCACGGCCGAGCCGCGCCTTATGTGGGAGCGCCGGCGGCTGCGCAACCTGGTGCAGCTTTGCCGCTTCGACCTGGAGGGGATGGGCCGCACCAACCGGCTGCGAGTTATCGACGCTTATGGTCGTGCGATGGGCGATGTGCCGAGCCGTTTGATTCGGCGGGTCACCAGGATGCTGCGGGCGCGCCGGCTTCGCGATACTGTGGGCGGCGGAACAGAGCCCGCTCGCGGCGGTGCATCGCGGCGCGCGGTGTGAGAGCCAAGGCGGGAGGAAGAGTGGGGGAAGAGCGATGGACGATGCGGTAAAGATTTCCGTTGTGATCCCGGTCTACAACGAAGCCGGCACAATCGGCGAGGTCATCAAGCGCGTGCTGGAATGCGGCTTCGAGACCGAGGTCATCGTGGTCGACGACGCTTCAACCGACGACACCCCTAAATACTTGCGCTCGCTCGAGCATCCGCAGGTCCATTGCTTCTATCACGCGGTCAATCGCGGTAAAGGCGCGGCGTTGCGCACGGGTTTCGCGGCGGCGCGCAACCAGTACGTTGTGGTCCAGGACGCCGACCTCGAGTACGATCCGCGCGACTACCGGCATCTGCTCGAGGCGCTCATCGACGGCCGCGCGGACATGGTTTACGGCTCGCGCTTTCTCGGCGGACCTCATCGCGTGCTGTTCTTCTGGCACTATGTTGGCAATCGCTTCCTGACGCTGGTTTCCGACGTTCTGTGCAACCTCAACCTGACTGACATGGAGACCGGGATGAAGGCGTTCAGGCGCGACAAGCTGATTATGCTCAAGCTCAGCGCCGACCGTTTCACCTTCGAACCCGAGATAACCGCCAAGGCGGCGCGCGCCAGATGGCGCATCTATGAGGTGCCGATCTCGTACTCGGGCCGCACCTACGCAGAGGGCAAGAAGATCGGCTGGCGCGATGCGATCGCCGCGATCGGGGCGATCCTTTACTACCGGTTCGCCGACTGAGCGATGGAATGTTCGCGTCCGGCCGAGGCGGCCACTACACCTGCGGCGGCGGCGCCGCTCAGCATCGCCGGGGTCGATCCCGAGCGCAATTTCGCCGGCGGCGAGACCCAGGTACTTGGACTTACGCTGGAGCTCCGCGCGATGGGCCATCGCGCAGAGCTGCTGTGCGATCCGGCGGGTGAACTGTGGCGGCGTGCAGAGGCGGCCGGCGTCGTCTGCTGTCCTTTGCCCATCCGCAACGCGCTCGACCTCGTGGCCGCCGCAGCATTGAGACGCACGCTCCGCGATGGGCTCTATGATGTGGTGCATTTCCACACCTCGCGGGCGCATGCGATGGCTCCGTGGGTGCGCGGCCTCGTGCGCGCGGCAGTGGTGACGCGCCGGATGGATTACGTGCCCAACCGGCTGTTCGCGCCGTGGCTTTATGGCCGCGCGGTCGACGGCGTCGCGGCGATTTCAGCCGCGGTCGCCGACGCGCTCGCGCGCGCCGGAGTCGCGCGCGAGCGCATCACGGTAATTCCCAGCGGCGTCGACTGCGCGCATTTTCGTCCGCCGACGGCGGACGAACGCGCGCAATCGCGCGCCGCGCTGGGCCTCGGCGACGCCGACCTCGCTGTCGGCGCGGTCGGCGCGCTCGAGCCGCGCAAGGGCCATCGCTACCTGGTGGAAGCGATGGCCCTGCTCGGGCGCAACGCCCCCGCTTCCTGCGGGGGCGTTGTCGCGATCATCGGCGGCGACGGGTCGCTGCGCGACCCGCTTGCGGCGGAGATTCGGCGCCTGCGGGTGGGCGATGCGGTTCGCCCCGTTCGCGCCGTCCGGTTAGTCGGCCGCATCGACGACCCGCGCGCGGTTCTATGGGCGCTCGACATTTTCGCGATGCCGTCGCTAAGCGAAGGGCTCGGCGTCGCGTTGCTCGAGGCGATGGCCTGTGGGCTTCCCGCCGTGGCCTCGCGCGTCGGCGGGATCGTCGACGCCGTGGACGAGGGGCGCACCGGGAGGCTGGTCGCGCCGGGGGATGCGCATGCGCTGGCCGGCGCATTGGGGGATTTGAGTGCCGACGCGCCGGCGCGGATCGCGATGGGTGCGGCGGCGCGGGCTCGTGCAGTGGAGCATTTCTCGATGGCTTCTATGGCTCGCCGGACGGTTGAGCTTTACCGGGCTTGCCTTCAGACTGGGGCATCGGCAAAAGCCGCGAAGGCGTCGGCGAAGGCCGCGAGGGGATAGGCGAAAGCCGCGAGGGGATAGGCGAAAGCCGCGAGGGGATAAGCGAAAGCCATAGAGGGATAGGCGGGAGCCGTAAAGGATGATCAGCTAAATGCGCAGCATGACCGGCTTTGGACGGGCGGAGATCGAACGCGGAAAGGTGCGTGTCGCGGCGGAGGTGCGCACGCTCAATCAGCGCTTTTTCGAGCTCAAACTCAATCTGCCGCGCAGCTGGGGCGAGCACGAGGCCGAAATCCGCAAACTGGTCCAGGGTGTTATCGCGCGCGGCCGGGTCGAGCTTTTTGTCCGATGCACACCGCTTGGCCCGCCGCCCACGACGCTGCGCGTCAACGACCGCCTTGCAGCGCTGTACGTCAAGGAGCTTGGGCGGCTCGGGCGCAGCCTCGGTCTTTCCGGCAAGGCTGGGATCGAGGTCCTGCTGCATCGTCCTGAGATTTTCCAGGTCAGTGAAGAGGAGACCGATTCTCGCCCGGGCGTGCAGTTGGCGTTTGCCGCAATCGCGCGCGCACTCAAGGCACTCGAGACCGATCGCAAGCGCGAGGGCAAAGCGCTGCGCGCCGACTTTCTCGCTCGAATCAAAACCATTACCGAGGCGGTGCCTAAGATCGAACGGCTGGCGGAGGCGTCACGCAGCGAAATTGTGGGGAACTTTCAGACACGGCTGCGCGATCTTATTGCCGACCTGGCGGTCAATGAGAAGCGGCTTTACGAGGAGGCCTCTGACGCCGCACAGCGCGCCGATATCACCGAGGAAGTGACCCGCCTGCGGACCCATCTGCACGGCCTGCGCGAGTTGGTGGAAAGCGAGGGGACGGTGGGCAAGCAGATCGAGTTTCTGCTGCAGGAGGTTAACCGCGAGATCAACACGATGGGGGCGAAGTCGCAGAGCGCGGCGCTCTCGCGGATAATCGTGGGGCTCAAGGGCGAAGTCGAAAAGATGCGCGAGCAGGTGCAGAACGTCGAGTAGAGCGCGAAAAACACCTTGATTGCAAAGGGCTTGCGGCTTTTATAGGCTTGGTTATGGAGCATACGGGGGCGCCTCGCCGCGGGATAATCTTCATTCTCTCGGCCCCGTCGGGGGCCGGCAAGACCACTATCTCTCGCGCGGCGCTCAAGGCGATTGGCGGCCTGGAAGCGTCCGTGTCGCTGACCACACGAAGGCCTCGCAACGGCGAGGTCGAAGGATTCGACTACTTTTTCGTGAACGAGGAGGAATTCATCCGGCGGCGCGATGCTGACGAACTGGCGGAGTGGGCCCGGGTCTTTGAGGCTTCTTACGGCACGCCTCGCGCTGCGCTGGACCGTGCAATCGCTGCGGGACACGACATCCTGCTCGACATCGATATCCAGGGCGCGAGCCAGATAAAGGCCAAGTACCCGCGCGACGCGGTCACGATTTTCGTCCTCCCGCCGAGCTTCGCCGAACTCGAGGGGCGCCTGCGCAAGCGCGCCACCGAAAATGAGGCCGCGATCGCCGAGCGGCTACGGCGCGCGCGCGAGGAAGCGCAAGCCTATCCCGAGTACGACTACCTCATAATCAACGCCGACCTCGAAGATTCACTGATTCGTCTGAAGGCCGTGGTGGAGGCGGAGCGGCTGAGAGTGGCACGGCTGCGCGAGGATTTCGCAGCGTGGAAGAACTAGCCGTCGCCGCCAGCGAGCCTGCGGAGCTCGAACAACTCCTGCCCCGGGTTCAGGCGTACAATCCGCAGGCTGACATCCAACTAATCCGCCGCGCCTATGAATACTCGGCGCGGATGCACGCCGAGCAGAAGCGCGAGTCGGGCGAGCCCTACGTCATCCATCCGCTGAACGTCGCCCTAATCATCGCGCAGCTCAAGCTCGACCTGCCCTCGATCATCACCGGCCTCCTGCACGACGTGGTCGAGGACACGATGGCCTCGATCGATGAGGTGCGCGATCTCTTCGGCAGCGAAGTCGCCACCTTGGTCGACGGCGTCACCAAGGTCTCCAAGATCACTTTTTCCAGCCGCGCCGAGAAGCAGGCCGAGAACTTCCGCAAGATGGTTATCGCGATGGCGCACGACATCCGGGTCGTGCTCATCAAGCTCGCCGACCGCCTGCACAACATGCGCACGCTCTCGCACCTGGCGCGCGACCGCCAGGAGGAGATCGCGCGCGAGACGCTGGAAATCTACGCCCCGATCGCGCATCGGCTCGGCATCTACTGGCTCAAGTCGGAGCTCGAGGACGCGGCCTTCCGCTACCTAAATCCGACCGCCTACGCCACGCTCAAGGCCCACGTCGCGCGCACGATGGCTGAGAGCGAGGAGTACATCCGCGCGGTAATCGGGATCATCGCGCAGCGCCTGGAGGAGGCCGGGGTCAAGGCCGAGGTCACCGGGCGGCCCAAGAACATCTATTCGATCCATCGTAAGATGCAGGAGGAGGGGCTGCACTTCGACCAGGTGTATGACCTGGTCGCCTTCCGCATCATCGTCGCGACGCTGCGCGAGTGTTACGAGGCGCTGGGCGTGGCCCACGCCAGTTGGAAGCCGATTCCCGGCCGCTTCAAGGATTACATCGCGCTGCCCAAGGTCAACATGTACCAGTCGCTGCATACCACGGTGATTGGCCCGCAGGGGCAGCGGATGGAGGTGCAGATCCGGACCGCCGAGATGCACAAGGTGGCCGAGGAAGGAATCGCCGCGCACTGGAGCTACAAGGAAGGCGGCACCAGCGAATTGCGCGACACCGAGCGCTTCGCCTGGCTGCGCCGGCTCATCGAGTGGCAGCAGAACCTCAAGGATCCGCAGGAATTCCTCTCCACCGTCAAGGATGATCTCTTTTCCGAAGAGGTTTTCGTTTTTACGCCCAAGGGCGACGTACTCGACTTTCCGCAGGGTGCGACGGTTATCGATTTCGCCTACCGCATCCATTCCCAGGTCGGGCAGCATCTGAGCGCCGCGCGCGCCAACGGCAGGATGGTGCCGCTGCGCTACCGGATGAAGTCCGGTGACACGATCGAAGTCGTCACCTCGGAGCGGCAGAGCCCGGGCAAGGACTGGATGAGCTTCGCGGTCACCGCGCGCGCCAAGAGCCGCATCCGCCAGTGGCTGCGCGCGCAGCAGGCCGAGCGCTCGATCAAGTGGGGCATCACGCTAATCGACCGCGAACTGGAGCCGCTTGGGCTCACGGTCGTGCAACTGCGCCCCGGCAAGCGCTTCGAGCCGGTGCTGAAGGAGTTTTCCTACCGCGATGTCGATAGCCTGCTGGCCGCGGTCGGCTACGGCATCATCACCGCGGCTCAGTTGCTGGCCAAGCTGCTGACCCCCGACGAACTCAAACTCTACCGCGCCGAGAAGGCGCCGGCGCCCCCGGCGTCCTCGGACAGCGGCCGGCCGGCGCGCGAGACGCGCCGAGCGCCGAGCGGCAACGCTGTGATCGTCTCGGGCGTGGGCGACATGCTGGTGCGCTTTGCGCGATGCTGCAGCCCGCTGCCCGGTGAGGAGATAATTGGCTTCATCACGCGCGGGCGTGGCGTCACGGTGCATCTGAAGGGATGTCCGCACGCGATGGTGAGTGATCCGCAGCGCCGCGTGCCGGTGGTATGGAAGGACGGCGAGGACACCCCGCGGCCGATCCGGCTCGAGGTGCTGAGCATCGACCAGCCGGGGCTGCTGGCCGCGATGTCCAAGACCATCGCCTCGGCCGGGGTCAACATCTCGACCGCCGAGGTCAAAGGCACTGGCAACGACGGGCGGGCGCTATCGGTGTTCGAGTTGAGTGTCGGCAGCGCGCGCCAGCTCAACGGACTTATCCATCAGATCGCCGCGATCGACGGCGTGATGCGCGTTGCGCGGGTCGGGATGGGCAACAGCAACGGTCATCGCGTCTAGGCGCCGCAAAGATTCTTCATCCGGAGCCATCGATGAAACATCAGATTTCGACGCCCGCGGCGCCGGCCGCGATTGGTCCCTATTCGCAGGCGATCGGAGACGGGGATTGGGTCTTCTGCTCGGGGCAGATCGGGATCGACCCGGCCGGCGGCCGGCTGGTGGAGGGCGGAGTCGAGCACGAGACGCGCCGCGTGATGGAGAACCTGCGCGAGGTGCTGGGCGCGGTGGGTCTTCATTTCAGCGATATCGTGAAGACCACGATTTACCTGATCGACCTCGGCGAGTTCGACGTTGTCAACCGAATCTATGGCGAGCATCTGAACGCGCCCTACCCGGCACGGGCGACAGTGCAGGTGGCGGCGCTCCCGCGTGGTGCGCGGATTGAAATCGACGCGATCGCGCGCAAGCGCTCGTAGAGCGGCCCGCCGACCTGCCGGATTCTGAAGCGGAAATTACGCGGCAGCAGCGGCCAGCAGGATGCTCTTTTCGCGCTCCAGGATTTTGCGCACGGCCGGCCGGAGCAGCATCCGGTCCTTGAATGCCGTGTAAGCGGCGAGTTCATTCATCGGCAGGTTGATCCGCATGCCCCAGCCATAGAAGACCAGCGCGTAAGCATCGCAGACCGTGTACTGCGCACCCATGATCCAGTCCTTTCCCTTCAGCATCGCCTCGATTTCCTGAAGGTTGGCCCAGAAATTCTTGCGTCCGGTCTCCTTGAGGTTCGCATGCACCGCGGGGTCGTCGGCGAAACGCTCGGGCCGGTTAATATGGGTGAAGGACGGATGCACGGTATTGGAGAACCAGGCCATGGTCGCGATGCATCGCGCCTCGACCAACGGATCGGCGGGCAGCAGCCTCGCGCTGGGGTATTTCTTCGCCAGGTAGGTCAGGATGGCGGTGTTCTCGACCAGTATCGCCCCATCGACGCTTAGCGCCGGCACCTTGCCGCGCGGGTTGATTTTGAGATAGGCCTCGGTGCGTTGCTCGGCGTTGGCGAACGAGACCATTTTGGTTTCGTACGGCGCGCCGGTCTCTTCGAGGCCGATGTGCGATGCCATCGAGCAGGCCCCCGGAGCATAAAAGAGCGTTAGCATGGTCAAGTACTCCTTCGAGCAACCGCGGTCATCGGCCATAGTACCGCAAGCCTTTTGCCGCCAAGTTGTACTAGCCCGCCGACCGGCATCCGTTCAAGCCCGCACGGCAGCGCAAGCCGCGGCACTTTCGCTGTAACCAACCGCGCGGACTTTCGTCTGTGGAAAAGCACAAAGCGGTAAAAATGATATTGTCGAACAAGCCCGTGGTCGAAAGCGCCGACTCGGGTGAGCGGCTCCGATGAGTACGATACGCGTTGCTGCCTATCTAGGTTCGATCTCGATAACGGCTGTTTTGCTTTCGGCCTGTGCGACCGCAAAGCCGCCTGAGGCCGCTCGCGCGCCGACGGCCCAGAGCGTGTCGCGCCCCCCCGAGCATATCTATGTCACGGAGGATACGCTTGACACCGCGTGCTACCAGGAGGTTGGAAAAGTCGGCTACGTGGAGCCTTTCGCCGAGGCGGCCACAGACCCTGAACACCTCGGCATGGCGGACGATCTCAGAAAAGTTGCGGGCGAAAAATACCCGAACCAGGTCGACGCGATTATCAACGTGCATACGGATGACCACAACATCGGCAGCGAGGTCCTCGTCAGCGGTGAGGCGGTGAAACTCGAGCCGCCGAGCAAGCTCGACTGTAAATTGCCGGACAAGATAACCGCTGCGTTGATCAATTTCGCGACCGGCTCCAAATCGCGCGGCATGTTCCGCGGGGCCACCACCGGCCCCGGTTACAACGGACCGGCCGGCACGACCAACACGGCCGCCGACGCAGAAGGCAGCGCTGGCGAGGATCCAACAAAAAACATAAGGGAGAACCTCCGCCGCGCGATGGAGTCCACGCTGCCCGGTCAGACGCAGGTGAATGAGGAGTCGCTCGCCGATCAGGCCCAGTTACAACAGGCGGAGATCAAGCGCCTGCGAAAGGAGCTGGATAAGATGATTGGCCAACGATGCGAAGCGGCGGATCTTTCGGCCGCCGACTGCGACTCGATGCGCAAGAGCGCTGAATTCGAGCAGCCGCACGAGTTAGTCGTAGTTCCGAACAAGGACGCCGGCGCGCAGACCCCGAGCGTCTTCGAAGTTCGAAATCTGATTCAGGCGCAGGAGGAGCTGATCACCAAGCTTCGGCGACAGATCGCCGACATGAACGAGATTCCTCACGAAGCAGCCGGAGCCGCCCCGTAGAGCCGTAAATCCAATCCCAAAGAGCGATAGGGAGAAACCGCCGCCACGCTCACCCAGCGATTCGGCCTATTCCAGCAAGACCGGGTCGCCGACCGAAATTTTGCCCGTGTGCGCGACCGTCGCGTACATCCCGAGATTCTGCGCCGCCTCGCGCACGACGGTGCGCAGCACCGAGGGGTCGTGCGGCAGGTCGTTCTGCTTAAGCGTCGGCATCACGCATCGCGGACACGGCATCTCCAACTTTATTCGCACGTCGCCGATGGTCAGCGTTTTACCGCTCCATCCGGCTTCACCAAATCCATTCACCGTGTCGCCAGTGTCGATCAGGATGTTGGGACGGAAGCGGCGCACGTCGAAGCGGGCCGCCGGATTATGCCGCGCGAGTTCCTTCAACGATGCGGTAGTGAGCACATGCAGCGGAAAAGCGTCGAAGTAGGTGCCGAGCGGCGAGGTGAACTCCAGGATCTCAGGCGGAAATACGCCAAGGTCAGGTATCGGCTCGTCGCCCACGCGGCCGAAGATCTCGCGCAATTCGGTCATCAGGTCGGGATTGTCGGGAGCGGCGCGGCGATAGAAATCCTTGTTTTCTTTCGGTTGCAGCGGCCACAGCGTCACCGCCCGGCCGAGCAGCGCGCGGACAGTTTCTGGTTGGCGTCCCGGTCGCCGGTGCGCACGCGTTCGCCGTTGGGCAGCGTGATAGTCGCCGCGGGCACGCGGCCGGGCGCAGGCTCCTCATCATAGGCGGCGTGACACTGCATCAACTGCGGCATCTTCTTGGCTCCGCGAATTTCGCCGGCCTTCTCGTCACGCAACGCCCAGCCGCGATCGCCGACGATCCCGAGGCCGCCGACTTCGCCGCGCGCGAGCGACTCGCCCGCCATCGATTTGATCGGGAAGCGCCAGATTTCCTTGACCGCACCGATTGTCTGCATCGTAAATCCTCTAGCGGGCGGTCGGGGCTTCAGGCGGCTCGGCTCATGAGTTCGCCGCCGCAGTTCGGGCATACGTGATTGTATCCGGCCCCGCATTCGGAACAGAAGGTGCATTGGAAAGCGCAGCATACGGCTTCGGCCGCGAGCGCGAGCGGGGTCTGGCATTTTTCGCACTCGCCCTTGGGCGTGCTCATCAGGCGCAGCAACTTGGCGTTGGCCTCCTCGCGCTCCGCCGCGGCCAGCAGCGCGTCGCGCGCCTTGACGTTGCGCTCGGCGCTGGCCCAGGCGCGATAGATCGAGGCTCCGCCGTGTTCGAGCCGCGCGAGCAGCGCCATCTGATCCAGGCGCTCGCGCCCCTCGAACAGCGAAGCCATCACCTGTTCGGGCGGGACGATTTTTTCATCTTTCATCGACGGCACCCTCCTGCGTTCTCAGCCGCACGGATAGTCAGGCGAAATTCAGAATAGACAATGCGGCCGTATCGAGGAAACGTCCGCGCGGATCGAGCTTGTGCGCCGAGCGCTTAAGACGCGCCGCGATCCGGCGGCGGGCTGCGGCGCTTAAAGAGCGGTCGTGTAGCCGCGCCTTGTCGAGGTCGAGGATGATGACGGCGAAGCTCTCGCCATGCGGAGTCACGAAGAGGTTGTTAAGGTTGAGGTCGGGATGGTACAGGCCCACCCGGAGCATCGTCTCGATCGCCTCACGCGCGCGCTCGAGCACATGGGCGCGCACGCCTGCGTCGTCGTCGGTGCGCAGAAATTCCCATAGCGTCATACCGGCCGCTGCGCGCGTGATAAAAAAGCCGCGGTAAAGCCCCGGCGCGATCCATCGTATTGCTGCGCCCATTGGCTCGGCCAGCGGCACGCCCCGCCGCGCGGCCTCGGCGGTGACCAGCAACTCGCTGAGCGGCCGTGGATGGAGTCCGAAGTAGAGATCGTCGAGCAACAGGCGCATCGCGCCGCCGCGCCGCGAGCGGCGCGCGAACAGCTCCGGGCAGCCGGGTAACGCGAGCCTGAAGCCGCCGCCGCGATTGCCGGTGCCTCGATTACCCGTGCCGGTAGAACCGACGGCGCCCAACTCGCCGAGCGCGACCGCGAGCGCCGCCGCATGAGGCGCCAGGTCGGCGCGCAGGTAAAGCTGGAAGGGGCCGGCCGAGATTCGGGAGAACTCGCGCGCGGCGGCGGCGCGCGAAACGGGATGGTTCGCGATATTCATCGCACGGCCGCGGCCCTCCGCAACCGCCTCACTTCACTGCCTGCGCCTCCTCGATCAGCATGATCGGGATGTCGTCCTTAATCGGGTAGAGCAGATGGCAGGTGTCGCAGACGAGTCCGTCCTGCCTGTCGGTCACGTGCAGGTCGCCCTTGCACTTCGGGCAGGCCAGAATGTCGAGCAGTTCCTGGCTAACGGCCATTTTTGCCAAAGGCCTCCTTTGTTTCCGGGTCGGGATTGGCACTCATGGCGGAGCGCGCCGCAACGATCATTTCGACGAGGCGTGTTTCGTCATCGAGATCCATCACGACTTCGAGCCGTAAAGCGTACAGCGAATCGCGCTCGAACGGAAACCGCTCGAGTTTCACCAGATCCTTTTCGGTGGTCACGAACACCGCGCCGCCGCGCCCGGCGGCGACGATACTGTGCCAGTCGGCCGCCGTGTACACATGATGGTCGGGATATTCGAGCACGCCGACCAGGTCGGTTTCCATCTCGCGCAGCATGCGATAAAAACCGCCGGCGCTGGCAAGCCCGCTGACCGCGACTACCCGGCGGCCCATCAGCGACAATGGCCCTTCGACCCATCGTGCCGCCGCGCCGGCGGGCGTAACCAGCGCGCGTGGCCTGAGCGTGGCGCGCAGTAGCCGCGGATGCGCGGCAATTGCGCGCGGGACCGCCACCGACGCGCGTTCGGCCGCGGCGCCGGCGCCGTCCGCATCGACCGCGATCACCGCGTCGGCGCGCCGCGCGGCGCGAAGCGGCTCGCGCATCGGGCCCGCCGGCAACAACCATCCGTTGCCCACTGCGCGCTCGGCGTTCATCAACAGCAGATCGACGTCGCGTCCCAGGCGCACGTGCTGAAAAGCGTCATCGAGCACCACGGCGTCGAGCGGGCCGAGCCGCCGTTCGATAAGCTCGATGCCGTCGATACGCCGGCGCGCGACCGCGATCGGACCGGCGAACGATTTCGCCATCATCACCGCCTCGTCGCCGGCCGCGTCGAGGCTGGCGAGCAGCCGCTCGCCGTCGGAAACCAGAATCGCGCGCTCGGCGCTCGGCGCTCGGCCCCATCCGCGGCTCACGATCGCGACCCGCAACCCACGCATGCGCAGGCGCGAGGCAAGAAACAGCGTGAAGGGCGTCTTGGAGTTGCCGCCCAGCGTTAGATTGCCGACGCTCACCACCAGCGGGCGCACGCGCCGTTTCATCCTGCGCCACCATAGGGCGCGCGCCGCCAGGGCGACCCGATAAGCGCCGGCCGCGGGCACCAGCGCGGCCCATAACAGCCGCTCGTGGAGCGCGAGGTCGTTCTGCCACAACCGCTCCAGGCGCGAACGATTCGGTGGTGCTGGCGTAGAACTGGTCATCGCTCAGGTCACGCTAATCAGCGGCCGCAAACGCATCAAGGTTGCGGCGACCCCGCCGCCCATCCGTTCCACCACCGCGCGCGCGCGGAGTCCGGCGGCCAGTCGCTCGGCCTCGTCGTCGAGAAATGCAGCCACGGCCCGTGCGAGTTCAGCGGCGTCACGCACCACCGCCGCGGCCCGAGCCTCCAGCAGCGCCGAGGCTATGGCGCGCTGATTGTCGTGGAAGGGCCCGAACAGCACCGGCACTGCGGCCGCGGCCGGCTCGGCAAGACTCTGTCCGCCGCGACCGGGCATCAGGCTGCCGCCGACGAAAGCGGCCATGCCGCGTCCGTACATCGCACGCAGCTCGCCCATCGTGTCCAGCAGCAGCACGCGGGAGGTGCCGGCGGCGGCCGCGTCCGGGGCGCTCGCCTTTGAGTATTCGATTTCCGCGGCGCGCAGGACTCCTTCGATTTCCGCGACGCGTTCGAGATGGCGCGGCGCGAGGGCGAGGGCCAGTTGGTCGAAGCGGATGCGCAGTTCACGCCACGCGTCGACGACGATTTGCTCCTCGCCCGGCGCGGTCGAGCCGGCGACCAGTATCGGGCATCCGGGCGCGAAAGACTGAAGCTCAGGGCGCAGCGGTGCGGCGTTGAGGCTCTCGAGATCGAACTTGGTGTTGCCGGTCACGATGACACGGCTCGGCGGCGCGCCGAGCGCGAGGAAACGGCGCGCGTCGTCATCGGTCTGGGTGAGAACGAGATCGGCTGAGGCTAGCGCTTCGCGAAGCAGCGGGCGAACACAGCGGTAACGGCCGAGCGTACGTTCGGAGATGCGGCCGTTGACGATCGCGACGCGCGCGCCGGCGCGATGCGACTCGATGAAATAGTTCGGCCACAGCTCGGTCTCCGCGATCAGCACCAGCGTGGGACGGAGCGCGTCCAGAAAGGGGCGCAGCGCGCGGTGGCAGTCGAGCGGTGCGAGCAGATGGGCCCGCGCACCGGGAATCGAGCGCCGCGCGGCGTCGCGCCCCGCGGCGGTCATCGTGGTGACGACCAGGGTCGCGCCGGGGTGCTCGCGAAACAGCGCCGTCACGACGGCGCGCAACGCTTCTACTTCGCCCACTGACGCCGCATGCGCCCAGATTCGCGGTGCGGCAGCGGGCGCCGCGCCGTCGCTCGCCCACGCCATTCCCATGCGCGCGCGCCGCGTTCCGGCGTCGCGCGCTCCGCCGCTTAGCGCTAGCGCAAGCGGCAGTGCCGGGTACCAGAGCGCATTATACAAGTGACGAAGCATCCCACTACCGCCGAGTTGACGCGATGGTCGCCCGCCGGCTGCCGATACGGCGCGGCCGCGGTCCGTCGCCCCGGCGGACTTTACGCCATCATTTCCAGCGCGATCGCGGCGACGCGCGCGGCAGCTCCCGGCTCGCCGAGGCGAGCGCGCAGCGCCAGCAGCGCGTCGCGCGTCTCGGTGCGCAGCGGCTCGACCATCAGGTTCTCTGCCGCGCGCACCAGGTTGCGCACATTGACTCGGCCCTGGATAAGCTCGGGCACGATTTCGCGTCCGGCCAGAATATTAGGCATCGCGATGAAATCGACTCCGCGCACTAGCACCCGCGCGAGCGCGTAGGTCAGCGGCGACATCTTGTACGCCACCACCATCGGGCAGCCCAAAAGCGCGGTCTCGAGCGTCGCCGTACCAGAGGCCGCAAGCGCAAGCTCGCTCGCCGCGACGATACTGTAGGTATCGCCGTCTATGACGCGGATACCGTCGAGGTTGACTCGGCCTTCTTCGCGCAGTTGTGCGAGCGTGAGCGTCGGCGCGAGCGCGATCACCGCAGTGAGACCATGATCGGCCTCGAGCACGCGCGCCGCCTCGACCATCGGGCGCAGCAGGTAACGTACCTCGCCGCGCCGGCTGCCGGGCAATAGCGCCAGCAGTCGCGCGTGAGCCGGCAGTCCGTGGCGTTTGAGCGTGGCCGGGCGATCCTGCGCGGGCGCGACGCGGTCGAGCAGCGGATGGCCGACGAAGGTGACGCGCGGGCCGGCTCCTGCGTAGAGTTCGGCCTCGAATGGCAGCACTACGGCGAGCCGGTCGGTGCGCTCGATGATGCGGGCCACGCGGCCGCGCCGCCACGCCCAGACCTGGGGCGTGATGTAGTACAGCACTGGGACACCGGAGCGTTTGGCGGCACGCGCGAGCGACATGTTGAACTCGGCGAAGTCGATAAGGATGACGAGGTCGGGCCGCTCGCTATGCAGCAAGGCCTTGAGCTTGCGCAGCACGCCGAGCGTGCTCCAGATGGTCGAAGCGAGTTCGGCAAGGCCGAGGCCGGCGATGTCCTCGGTGCGGGTGAGCGCGCGGACGCCGGCCGCGCGCATCCGCTCGCCGGCGACGCCGAACAGATCGCACTGGGGATCGCGGGCGAAAATCTGCGCGGCGAGGTCGGCGCCGTGGAGGTCGCCGGAGGCCTCGCCGGCGACAATCATCACGCGACGGCGTCGAGGCGAGGCGGGGGCGGCTGGCGATTGTTCCCAGGGAGTCGCGCTCATCGGATGAATTGTGCTGGAAAAGCGCGCCGCGCGCCACACGGCTCGCCAGCCTTAGCGTTATCGGCAACGCTCGCGGGCAGATTCTTTGACACCCTGCAGCTTTGAACCGTGTCTGGCTTGCAGTTAGACGGTAAACAAAGTAATTTTCGCGCGAGATCTATCGAGATCTATGTTGAAGCGGGCGTGCCTCGCGCGAGCGGCCCGGATAGTGGGAGCCAAGCTGTGGTGAAGATGGAAAACGTTCTCTTCGCGACGGACTTCTCCGAGGATTCAGGCTACGCCCTGACCTACGCGCGGACGCTCGCCGAGCTGTGCAGCACCAAGCTGTTCATCCTTCACGTGATCGAGAATCCGCTCGAGCATCTTTACGGCGAGCCGCACGGCGAATATCCCGCACTCGTAGCGAACGCGATTAAGAAAGTTCACGAATTGATCCATCGTTTCGACGACGTCCTGGCGGGCTTCACCAACTTCGAGCTTTCCACCAAGGAGGGCGAGGCGCCGCTGGAAATTCTCAAGACGGCCGAGGAAAAGCATGCCGGCGTGATCGTGATGGGTACGCATGGCGGCGGCTCGCTGCGCAACCTGTTGCTCGGCGGTACGGTCGATAAAATCCTGCGCAGCGCGAATGTTCCGGTGATGGTGGTCCGCCATCCCAGCCGCCATTTGCCTAACCATAGCTGAGGTGCTCGGCTAACTTCGGCCGAGCACTCGATCGATATCCGCCACGACGGCGGAGGCCTTGACCTCCAGCGGCTGATATTGGCGCACCTGATGGCCGTCGGGGCCGAGTAGAAAGCTCGCCGCCGCATGATTCACAGTGCCGTCGGGATTGCGCAGGCGCTTCAGATGATAAAGCGCGAGCACTTGATCGATCTGCGCGGGCGTTCCGGTCAGAAAAAGCCATCCCGCATCGTCGGCGCCGCGTTCGCGTGCGTACTTCTCGAGTTCGGCCGGCCGGTCATGCTCAGGATCGATCGATATCGAGACAAAGGTCACTTGACTGCCAAGCTTCGGTCCCAGCAGCTTGGCCACCGCGGCCATCCGCGAGGTCATCAGCGGGCACGGCCCTGGACAGGCGGTGTAGATGAAATCGATCAGCACGGAACGGCCCTTGAGCGAAGCGAGCGTGACGTCGTGGCCGTGCTGGTCCACAAGCGTAACTGCGGGCAGACAATCGCTTGAATTGGCGGCGGCGTAAGAGCCAGGTTCGACGACGTCGGTGGGGTGGGACGAGCAGCCCGCAAGTCCAATGGTAAGCGCTGTCGCGAGGGTTGTCGCCAATCCCGCGGCAATCGCTAGCATCGCAATTGTGGATCGGAGCCTCATGCCGGATGTGATGATGCTTGCGCGGCAGTGGCGACGCGTCAACTGCGCGTGCCCGCTTCGGCGCGCATCGCGTCGCGGATGCGCTCGCTCACTTCCATTACGCGCAAACCGTCGAGCGCAGTGACCGCCGGTGAGCGGCGCGTGCGCACCGAAGCGGCGAAAGCGGCGATCTCGTCAGCCAGCGGATCGCCCTCGCCGAGATCGATCTGCTGAGCGGAAATTTCCGGATAAATCCCGCCGGGCGGCGGCGGCGACTTGCGGTAGACCTGGATGCGGCGCGCTTCGTAGTCGACGGAGAGGTAGGCGTCGGGCTGGAAGAGTCTGATCTTGCGTTCGCGGCGCGGCGCGACGCGGCTGGTGTTGAGATTGGCGATAAGCCCGTCGCTAAAACGTAGCCGCGCATTGGCGACGTCGACCTGCTCGGTCAGGACTGCGACGCCGATCGCCTCGACCGCCGCGACCTCGGCCGTGGTGAGCGTCAGGATGACGTCGAGGTCGTGCACCATCAAATCGAGGATCACGTCGACGTCGGTGCCGCGCTCGGTGAACGGAGCGACGCGCAGGCATTCGATGAAGCGCGGCCCGCGGACCATCGGGCGCAGTTCGACGATCGCAGGGTTGAAGCGCTCGAGATGGCCGATCTGCAGGATGCGGCCGTTACGCTCGGCCAGCACGGCCAGTTCACGCGCCTCGTGCACGCTCGCCGCCATCGGTTTTTCGAGCAGCACGTCAATGCCGTTGGCGAGCAGCCACGATGCGATCTCGTGATGGAGACTGCCGGGCGCAGCGACGCTGACGGCCGTGACCTGGCCCTTGAGATCGCGATAGTCCGCGAGCGCCGCCGCGCCGTGACGCTCGGCGGTGTCGCGTGCGTGCGCGGGGTCGACGTCGACGACGTGGGTCAGCCGGACGCCGGCGAGCCCCGCGTACTTGAGCGCGTGCAGCGCGCCAAGCCGGCCGGCGCCGACCACGGCCACGCGAATCTCATCCATTGTCAGATTCTGTGCCAGTTTCTGCGCCAGCTTCCGCGCCCCGTTCCCCGGCATCGCCCCATACCGTGATTCCGGCGCTGGCGGCGGCGGCGAGCGTGCGCGCGCGTTCGAGAATCAGCGCCTGCCCGGCTTCGACGCCGATCATCGCGGCGCCGATTTCGCTCAGGAGATCGATCGTCGCCGGCCCGATCGCGGGGCGGTCGAAGCGCAGGTCCTGGCCCGGCTTGGCCGCCTTGGCGACGACCAGGCCGCGGCCACATAGTGCCGCCGCGCGGCGCAGCGCTGCGTCGGTACCCTCGACCGCCTCGATCGCGCCCACCACGCCGTCGCGTACCGCGGCGGCCTGGCCCACGTCGAAGCTGCCGAGCGCGCGCATCACGCCGAAGGCCAATCGCAGATCCTTGAGCTGCGCCGCGCTGGGCTCGGGCCCGGCCATCCGGCCGCGCCCCGCGAGCGCGTTGTCGAGCAGCGGCACCGGATCGATCATCGCGATGCCGTCCGATTCCACCTCGGCCGCGACGGCGCGCAACAGCGCGTCGTCGCTGAAGCGGCCCACGCGCGCGAGCATCGTGATCGCCCGCGCGTCGGGCGCGAACGATTCGCCCAGGCGCGCGCGCGCAATTCCGCCCGCCATCGCGGCCTCGGTGACGCCGGCACGTTTGAACGTGTCGATCATGGTTTGCAGCTCGCCCACGCGGATCCAGGTTATCTCCTCGCACAGCGCGGCCAGCCGCTCGTCGGTCTCGCCGCGATGCGCGACCGCGACCACCGTGTAGCCGCGCCGGCGCGCCGCCGTCGCGACCTCGAGGGGGAAGACTCCGTTGCCGGCGATGATTCCGAGCTTATTCACGGTCGCGGCTTACCACGCCGCGCTCGGAGGCGCGGATGAAATCGACCAGCCGGCGGACCTCGGGCAGTGTGCCGTGCTCGTCGAGCACCTGCGTGAGCGCATCTTCGCGCAGCAGCTTGGAATAGAACAGCGTGCGGAAGGCAGCCCGCAAAGCGGCGACGACCCCGGGGCGAAAGCCGCGGCGCTCCAGCCCGACGGCATTGATCCCGACCATGCGGGCGCGGTCGCCCGCGACCATCGCGTACGGCGGCACGTCCTGCGCGACCTTGGAGCCGGCCGCGAGCATCGCGTGCGCGCCGATGCGGCTGAACTGATGGATGCCGCACATCCCGGCGGTGACGACCCATTCGTCGAGCACGCAGTGGCCGGCGATCTCGGTCGAGTTGGCCAGGATAGAATGGTCGCCGATGAGGCAGTCGTGTGCGACGTGCACGTAGTTCATCACCAGCACGTAGTTGCCGATGCGCGTGAGCATCCCGCCGCCCTCGGTGCCGCGATGGATGGTGGTGAACTCGCGGATGCGGTTGTCGTCGCCGATTTCCAGGCGCGAGGGCTCGTCGTGATACTTGAGGTCCTGCGGCGCGGCGCCGATCGAGGAGAACTGAAAAATCCGGTTGCGCGCGCCAATTGTGGTATGGCCTTCGATAACCGCGTAAGGGCCGATCTGGGTGGCGGCACCGATGCGTACTTCGGGGCCGATGACCGTTCCCGGGCCGACCTCGACGCTGGAATCGAGTTCGGCGCGCCGGTCGATGACGGCGCTTGGATGGATGCGCCCGGCTATGGCGTTGACTCCTGGACTTCCATCGCTGACAAGTCGGCCTCGGCCACCAGTTCGCCGTCCACCCGCGCCTCGGCGTGCATCTTCCACAGCGGGCGATGATGCTTGAGCAGCCGCACCTCTATCCGCAACTGATCGCCGGGCACCACGGGGCGGCGCAGACGCAGCCGGTCGATGCCGGTGAGCATGAACAGCGCGGCCGGGCGCTGCGCGCTCATCTCGGCGCTCATCTTTTCGATGTTCGTGTTTGCGGCGTTCATAAGGCCGAGCGCGAGCAGCGCGCCCGATTGCGCCATCGCCTCGACCACCAGGACCCCCGGCATCACCGGGCGTCCGGGAAAATGACCGTTGAAGAAGGGCTCGTCGATACTTACGTTCTTAAGCGTGAGCACCCGGTTGTCGCCCAACTCCAACACCCGGTCGACCATCAGGAACGGGTAACGATGCGGCAGCTGGCGCAGCAGGCCGGCGAGGTCGGGCGAGGATGAATCGCCATTCACGGCGCGGCTGTTACCTCGAGATACTCGAACGCTTGCGGGTGGAACCGGCGCTGCTACTTGTGTCCTCACCGCTTTCGGGCTCGGCCGCTCCGCCGCCGGCCGACGCTGCCTGCGGACCCGCCCCGCTCCATCGCGGATCGGGCGCAAGCGTGCCGGCCTTGACGTTCATCGAGTCGTAGGAGCGGATGACCTGATCGGTGATGTCGGCTGAGGGGATGGCCCACAGCAATCCGCCCTTCTCCATCACCACGGTGTAGCCGGCTCTTTCTCCCAGTCGGTGGACCACGGTGGCGAGGTCGCGCACGATGGCGGCGGTGGCCTCGTTATCCTTCTGATGAAGCTCGTCGCGCTCGTTTTTCACGTCGTCCTGGAACGTGCGCGCCTTCTTGGCCAGCTCGTCCTCGAGGTTCTGACGCTGGTCGGGCGGCATCAGCATGCCCTTCTTGTCGAGTTCGTCCTTGAGCGCCTGCGCCTCGGATTGCTCGCGTTGGAGTCTCACCTGCGCGCGTTCGGCCTCGACGCGGATGTTGGATCGCGCGCGCTTGCCGTTGTTGCATTCGTTGAGCGCGCGTTGGATGTCGACGTACGCGATTTTGACTTCCGCGCGCGCGGGGATCGCGGCAGCCATGAACAGGAGCATCGCCCCACAAATCAGACCTTGCCTCATCGAAATAACGACCCTCCCACTAAGACTACTTGCCACGAGTGCTGACTGGCGAACTCGCGCCGCTTTGGGTGATATCCGGGGGGCGCGGAAAACGTCTGACGACATTTAAGCTGATTTGGCGCGTCCTACGCTAGACCGGGGCCTCTTGCGCTAGAGCGGAGCCCCTGCGCCGAAATCGAAAACCGTTGACTGATCGTTGGGCCGCCGGTTGATCGGTTTGGCGATGTCGACATTGATCGGACCAAAGGGCGACTTCCAGAACAGCCCCACTCCCCAGGCATACTGCAGGCCTTCGAAGTTGATCGACTCGCGGGTCAGGAACGAATTGCCCGCATCGAGGAACACGTTGCCACGCAGCCCCAACGCGTCGATTATCGGGAACCCTATCTGCTGGCTGAACAGCAACTCCTTGCTGCCGCCCACCTGCTCGACTCCGAAGGGCTGACCGAACTGGTTGAACAGGGTTACCTGTGGACCCAGCGAATAGATCTCGTAGCCGCGCACCTGGCCCTGGCCATTGAGACCGCCAGGGAAAAAGCGTTCGTACAGCGGCAGGTTGCCGCCAGTGCCGGTTTCCAGCGAGGTGCCCCATCCCAGCGTAAACGAAGGCGAGTAAACCCATTCGCCCAGCCTCGGGCTCTTGATGAACGGGAAGAACCAGTGGCCGTGCAGGACGCCCTTGATGAACGGCGTACCACCTAGTCCGGCGACTTCCATGTCGAGGCTCTGGACCGAACCGCTGCGCGGGTCTCTCGGGTCGTCGACCGTGAAGCGGCGGAGCGAGGGCAAAATTTCCGAGACCCGGCTGAAGCCCTTGGCGTTCTGGATATCGTAGGTGGTGAACGGCGAGAGGTTGCTGATGCCCACGCTTTCGAACTGGTAACCCAGCCCGGCCGTGATGTGCTCGAGCGAGAACGGGCCAAGCTTGCGCAGTCCCAGATCGGCCAGCGGATAACCGCTGTTGATCAGAAAGCCGATTTCGCTCTGGTCGAAGCTGAAGAGGTAGAGCTTATTATCGAAGCCCTGGATGCTGACCGCGAGCGGCATGTCGAGGAACCATGGCTCGGTGTAGCTGACGCTCAGGTTTTGGAACAGAAAGCCGATTTCGGCGCTGAAGGCGGCCGACTCGCCGCCGCCGAAGAGATTGGTATTCTGCAACAGGAAAGTGCCAAACAGCGAAGACGCGCTGTCGTAGCCGCCGCCGACCTGGAAGGAAGCGGTGTTGCCCTCCTGCACGTTGACGTCGAGGTTGATCTTGTCGGGCTGGCGCGCCGGCTCAGTCGACAGGCGCACGCTCTGGAAGTAGCCGAGCTGATCGAGCCGCTGCTTGGAGGCCTGGATCTTCGACGCCGAATAGGGTTCCTGCTCCTGCACCTTGATCTCGCGCCGGATCACCTTGTCCGAGGTTTTGGTGTTGCCGGTAATCTTGATGCGGTCGATCAGGACCTCATTGCCCGGAGTAATCGCGTAGGTGATATCGACCCGATGCGCCACGGGGTCAATCTGAGTGTGCGGGTCGACGTTGACGAAGGCGTAGCCGCGGTCAGAGTAGAAGTCCGACAGCGTCAGCACGTCATGTTCCATGTCGGCGCCGCTGAAGACCTTGTTGGGCTTGAGCGTGAGCTTGGAGGCCAGCTCGCTCTTGGGAAACTTGAGGTCGCCGGCCACGCCTATCTTGCCGGTCCTGAAGACCGGACCCTCGTCGATGGTGACCGTGACGATGATCGAATTGCCATGACGGGTGATGGTGGGGTCGCCGATATGCACCTGCAGGTAGCCGTGGTTGTAGTAAAACGCGGTCAGGCGGTCGACGTCGTCCTGCAGCTTGGCGCGGTCGAGCGTACCGGTGTTGAAGATGCGGCTGAGTATATTATGCTTGCGCGTCTCCATCATCCCGCTCAGCCGGCTGGCCGAGAACGCCTTGTTGCCGACGAAACGGATGCCACTTATCTGGACCAGCGGCCCTTCGCTTACGTGGAACACGCCGACCGCGGTGTTGTTGGGCCCGGAAATCGTGCGAAACGTGATGTCGGCGTCGAGATAGCCCTTGTCCTGATAGACCTGCCGCAGGGCCTGGATGCTCGATTGCACGAGCTGCGGGTCTTCGATTACGCCCGAATGCAGCTTGATCGCGCCCACCACCTCGTCGGCGGTAGGCTTGATCTCTTTCATCCCCTCGGTGTGGACGTCGGTAATCAGCGGCCGCTCCCTGACGTGGTAGGTAAGGATTGCCTGGCCGCCCTGCCGATCGACGGTGGCGTGAACGTCCGTGAAAAAGCCCATCCGATAGATGGACTTGACGTCCTGGTCGACAATCGCGTCGTCTAGCGGCTGGCCAGGCTGCGCGCTGATGTGAATGCGGATCGCGTCTTCTTCGACACGCTGGTTACCGACGATGCGAACGCGCTCGATAGTCGGGCGCGGCTGCGCACCGACACTTTGTGCCGCAAACATCAGCGCCACCAATAAAAAAAACTTATGGACCAGGCGCTTCCCTGGGCGGCACCACGTGCGCAAATCCACCAATCACCTTCCCATCTGTGCGAGGCGCGACCAAGCTAACCAATCGCTACTGTGAAGTAAACCGAAGTAAGGCAGAGACTGCCAAGATGCCCGGCGGGCTGTGCACCGCCGTGTCGCCAGTTAGCCGCGCTCCTCGATCAGGTGCCCGTCGCGCATCCTCAGCGCACGGCCCATCGAACGCGTCAGCGATTCATTGTGGGTCGCGATCACCATGGTGATGCCCAGTTGCCGGTTGAGCAGATGGAAGAGCTGATGAACCTCCTCGGCGGTTTGCGGATCGAGGTTGCCGGTCGGCTCGTCGGCCAGCATCAGGCGCGGATGCAATACCACCGCGCGCGCCACCGCCACGCGCTGCTGCTCGCCCCCGGAAAGCTCGGCGGGCCGCCGATGAAGCTTGTCGGCTAGTCCCACCAGCTCCAGCACCTCACTCGCGCGCCGCGCCGCCTCGCGCTCGGCCATCCGCGCGATCAGCGCCGGCATCATCACGTTCTCAAGCGCGCTGAAGTCGGCGAGCAGGTAGTGGAACTGGAAAACGAAGCCGAGTTTGAGGTTGCGAAACTCCGCCAGCGCACGCTCGCCGAGCGCGAACAAGTCCTGGCCCTCGAAGTACACCTTGCCCGCGGTGGGCGTCTCCAGGCTTCCCAGCACGTGGAGCAGGGTCGATTTGCCCGTGCCCGACTGCCCCACGATCGCTATTTCCTCGCCCGCCTTGACCTCCAGCTCGAGCCCTCGCAACACGCGGACTTCGCGGCCGGCGTCGAAAAAGCTCTTGTCGAGCGCTTCGGCTCGCAGCAGCAGCTCCGCGCCGGCCGCGGCCGGGAGCGGAGCCGGGGCAGCAGTCCGGGCAGTTGTCTGGGACGGTCTGCCGCGCTCATTCATAGCGGATGATCTCGACCGGTGAGAGTGTGCGCGCCTTGAAAGCGGGGTAAAGCGACGCGCCCAGGCAAAGCACCACGGCCGCCGCCGCCACCGCGAGGAAGTTTACCGGGTACAGGCGCACCGGCACCGCGCTTACCATGAACATATCGGGCGGCAAATGGATCAGATGATACTTGCCGATGAGGAACGAAGTCACGAAGCCGCCCAGCACGCCGGTGGCGGTGCCGACGAGGCCCAGCGCGGCGCCCTCACACAGAAAAATTGCCGCGACCGAGCCGGCCCGCGCGCCCATCGCGCGCAGAATCGCGATCTCCTTGCGCCGCTCCATCACCACCATCACAAGCGTGGCCACGATATTGAACGCCGCCACCAGCACGATCAGCATCAGCACCAGGAAGTAGGTGAACTTCTCCAGTTTGAGCGCCGAGAACAACGCCGCGTTGGGCTGCGTCCAGTCAGTCACCGTGAAGCCGGTGCCGGCGATGCGTCCGATGCGGGCGCCGATCGCGGGCGCGTCGAACAGGTTGTGCACGCGCACCTCCAGGCCGCTTTCGAGCTGCGGATCGTCGGCGAGCAAGGCGCGGGCGTCTTTGAGCGAAACGAAGATCAGCGAGGAGTCGAACTGGTACATTCCCGAATGAAACATCCCGCCGACAACGAAGCGCCGAAGGCGCGGAGCGCCGATTCCGCCGCCCAGGCTGGCGGGCGAGATCAGGACCATCGGTTCGCCCACGCGGATTCCCAGCTCAAAGGCGAGCGAGTCGCCGATGATCGCACCGGGAAGCTTTACGCTGCGTTTGGCGCCGTTATCGGTGACGGTGGCCGAATAGGTCCGATCCAGCGCGTCGAGGCCGCCCACCTTCAGCGTCTCCTTGAGTTCGGTCAGCACCGGGTTGTTCGCCGCCACCACTCCGCGCAGCACGCCGCCCGCCACGTAGGCCGGCACTCCCTCGGCGTTGGTCGAAACCGCCATCACTTGCGAGGAAACATAGGGCGCGGCCGCCTCGACTCCGGGGAGCGCGGTGATCCGCCCCAGCAGCGGCGCTGGATCAAACGTCACGGCGTTGGAACTTTGCACCGTGACGTGCGGGTTGAAAGCGAGGAGGCGCTGGCGCAGGTCTTCCTGAAAACCGCTCATCACCGAGAGCACCACGGTCAGCGCAAAAGTGCCGAGCGCCACGCCGGCGAGCGAGATGATCGCGATCAGCGAGACGAAGCGCTCGCGCCGGCGGGCGCGCAGGTAGCGCATGCCTATCAGGTATTCGAAGCGCACCGTTGCCCGTATATGGAGAGGTTAGCGCGCGGCAGCCGCCGGGGCGCGCGCCAGACGACAGGCGTTGTGGCCGAGCTGCCGTTGCTGATCGTCATGTGAAGAGGGTTATGCAAATCGGTGAGAATTCCATCTTTTCAATAGTCTTTGAGGCTTAACAGTTTTGCAAACGGGGGCGTGGTTGCGATGCCCTTGTCGGACCGCTATAAAGGCCGAGAGTCACCGCCGAGGGGGTATCCACATGAAGTGCTGGTTGTTGGGGGCACTAGCCCTTGCGGCTTGGTCTTGCGTGCTCTGCGCGCATGTTCGGGCCGAAGATTCACCGCCGCAGGACCAGAATCTCATCACCATGAACTTCCAGGATGTGGATATTCCCGTCCTGGCCAAGTTCATCAGCGAGATTACCGGCAAGAATTTCGTGGTCGACGAGAGCGTGCGCGGCAAGGTCAGCATCATTTCGCCGAGCAAGGTCACACCGGCCCAGGCCTATTCCATTTTTCAGTCGGTGCTCCAGCTCAAAGGCTTCACCACGGTGCAGGCCGGGCCGGTGATAAAAATTGTGCCTTCGCGCGAAGTCCGCGAGTCGGCCGCGCTTACCACTTCGCAGGAACCCGGCGAAGCCCGCGGCGACTCGTACGTCACGCGGATGATCAGGCTCAAGAACATCGATGCCGCTTCGCTGGTCGGCGTGGTGCAGCCGATGGTTTCGCATGACGGCCTGGTCGCAGCATTTCCGGAAGACAACACCCTCATCCTGACCGACGACGCCTACAACATCGACCGTCTGCTCAGGATCGTCGGCAGCCTCGACATCCAGGGTACGCGGCAGAATATAGAGGTCATTCCGCTTCAGCTCGCGTTCGCCGACGACCTGGCCTCGCAGATCGAAAAGATTATGAGCGCTGAAGGCGGCACGGAATCCAGCAGCGGACGCTTTCCGCGGCCCGGCCTGGGCGTGGTGGCGCCGTCGGCGCAGGGGCCGACCGGCGGTTTCAAGGTGGTGCCCGACGAGCGCACCAACTCGTTGATCGTGCTGGCGGGACCGCTGCAGATGCGCACCATCAAAGATCTGATCGTCAAGCTCGATGTGCATCCGCCCAACGAGAACTCGCGCATCCATGTGTACCGGCTGAAGAACGCGATGGCGGGCGAGATAGTTCAGGTGCTCAACGGGCTGTTGGGCGGCGGCGGCGCGCCGTCAACACTGTCACCGGTGACCGGGCGCAACTCGCTCGGCCGCGGCGGCTCGGGCGGCATGGGGAGCAGCGGATCGCTCAACTCCGGCTTCGGCGGCGGTATGAGCGGCGGTTTCGGCGGCTCGAGCGGCGGCTTCGGCGGCGGTATGAGCGGCGGTTTCGGCGGCTCGAGCGCGTCGTTTGGCGGCGCCGGTTCCAACTCCGCGTTCGGCGGTTCGATGGGATCGCCGATGGGCGGTCGGAGCGGCGGCAGCACGGCTGAAGCGGTCACCGCGAGCACTGGCGGCGGCGGGAAATCACCAGACTTCGAAAACGCGGTCAACGTGACCGCCGATCCGGCCACCAACTCGCTCATAATCAGCGCCTCACCGCAGGACTACCAGACGCTCCGCCGCGTCATCGCGGAACTCGACGTGCCGCGCATCCAGGTCTTCGTGCAGGCGATCATGGTCGAGGTCAGCGCCCAGCGCGCCCGCGACATCGGGGTCAACTGGCAGGCGGCCACCAACATCAGCGGCAGCACGCTCGGTGTCGGACAACTGAATTATGGCAACCTTCAGACCGCGCTCACCAATCCGCTGGGGTTGACCGGGCTGAGTATCGGGTTGGCCTCGGGCAGCCAATGTACCGTCTCCACCGCTTTGGCCGCCGCGTCGACCGTCGCCACCGCCGCCACCGGCACCACTGCAACCACCACCACAGTGCCCTGCGATGTCGCGCTGCTGACCGCGCTTGAGACTGATACCCATAGCAACGTCCTTTCCGCGCCCACTTTGCTCACCGCGGACAACGAAGAGGCGACGATCGTGGTCGGCGAGAACCTGCCATTCGTGGGATCCGCGAGCGCCACCTCGGCGCTGTCGGGACAGATCTTCAATTCAGTCGATCGTCAGAACGTCGGCATCACGCTCGACATTATCCCCCAGGTGTCTGAGGGCGATTACGTGCGGCTCGACGTGTACGAGGAAGTCTCAAACGTAGTCAGCGGTACCACCAACCAGAGCAGCAATCCGCTCGGACCGACCACCACCATCCGCTCGGCGTCGACCACGGTGATGGTCCAGGACCATCGTACGGCGGTAATCGGCGGATTGCTGTCCAGCGAGACCGACATCCAGCGCTCGGCGATCCCGTTCATCTCGGACATCCCGGTGATCGGCAACCTGTTCAGCGACAACGGCAGCAACAAGCAGAAAGATAACCTGCTGGTGTTTCTCACTCCACACGTGGTGCGCACGCGTGAAGACCTGCGCTCGCTGGCGCTCGACGAGCGCCAGAAGTTCACCGACGCGCTGGGCCGCAGGGAGATGCACCAGATGCCGATGGATCAGTACAAGCAGCTTTATCAGCCGACCTTCAGCGTGCCGGTCTCGCCCGCTCAGGATCTGAAAGACCGCGGCTCGACGAGGCTGCCGTCCAGTGGCGGCGGCTTCGGCGGCGGCTTTGGGTCTTCGTCATCGAGCATGACGGCGCCGGCGCCCTCGTCCTCTACGCCGTTTAACACCGAAGAGATCGGACCGACGACCAGCCGAGGCGCGGTCAAGCCCGCCCCATGGATGACGGCGCCGCCGTCATCGCCGGCGACCGCCTCGCCGTCGACCATCGGGTCGACGTTGCCGGCTGCACCTTCGGCCGCGATCGCCGCCGCACCAGCGGCGGCCGGTGCCGCCGATGCACCATAGGCCTGCGCAGCGCCGCGGCACCGCGTGAGCGGCGCCGCGGCTTGTGGAGTCCGCGCGTGCCTTGCCGGCGCGCGCGGCTGAGACATCGGGTGGGAGCGGGCGGCGTAAGCGCCGCCCGCACCACCCGTCTTTGCGCGGATACGCCGCCTTGAGGCGGTGTCTCCGCGACGCGTTCCAGAGCGGGAGTGGGCGCTTGCGCGCCCGCCCCCGCTCTGGAACGCTCGTGGGCGCGATGGCTCGTCAGACTGGTCCGCTGCGCGCGCGTTTGGAGTATGCGGCGATCGGCGCGCTCGTCGCGCCGATCGCCGCGATGGAGCGCGAGCGCGCCATACGCGCGGGCGCGCGCGCGGGCGCACTCGCGATGCGGATTGATCGCTTCAACCGGCCGGTGGCGATGCGCAACCTGGAGATCGCTTTTCCCGGGCTAAGCCGGGCCGATCGGTTGCGAATCCTGCGCGCCACCTATGAGAACTGGGGCCGGATGCTCGCCGAATGGACGCACTTTTGCACTCTCGGGCCCGACAATATAGAGCGGTTCGCCACCTATCGCGGGATGGAGAACTGGAAGCGGGGCGAGGAACTGTCGCGCGGGCGCGGCGGCCTTATCCTGACCGGCCATTTCGGCAACTGGGAGCTGATGATTCTGGCGCACTCGATTTACGGCCATCGCGTGGCGATCGTTCATCGCCCGCTGCGCAATCCGCTCATCGACGCCGCCGTATGCACGGCGCGCAACCGTTTCGGTAACCGCGGCGTACCGCGCAAGGGCGCTGGACGCGAAGTGCTGCGCCTGCTCCGGCAGAACTGGATTGTGGGGATGCCGCTCGACCTCGACGTGCGCAAGGGCGTGTTCGTTGATTTCTTCTCGCTCAAGGCCTCGACCAGCGACGGGCTGGCGCGGCTTGCGCTAGCGACCGGCGTGCCGGTGGTGCCGGTCTTTGCCGTGCGCGACGGCACCAGCAGCCGTCACTTTATCGAATGCATGGAGCCGATCGAAATGATCTGTGGCGCCGATCGCGAAGAGTCAGTCCTGCTCAATACGCAGCGCTACACCAGGACGATCGAGGACATGGTGCGTCGTTATCCGGACCACTGGAACTGGATCCATCGGCGATGGAAAACCCGCCCGCCCGGCGAGCAGCGTTTCTATTGAGATGTTTCGGCCTCTTAGGTCACGCTGAGAGTTCGTGAATTCTATTCGGAAAATCAGCGAAGCGCTTTTCTCCTGAAGATAACCCCAGAGGCCAAGACGGTAAGGCCATAGTGCGCCGCTACAGATTCGCCATCACCGCACGCGTGAACTCCGTCGTGCTCGAGCGTCCGCCCTGGTCGGGCGTGAGCACGCGGCCCTCGGCGTAGACCTTGCGCACGGCGCTCTCGAAGCGCTGCGCTTGCGCGCCGAAACCGAGGTACTCCAGCATCATCGCGGCCGAGAGCATCGTGGCGGTCGGGTTGATGATGTTTTGTCCCACGATATCGGGCGCGGTTCCGTGCACCGACTCGAAGTAGGCGTAGTCGCTGCCGTAGCATCCGCTCGGCGCGAGGCCGAGTCCGCCCAGCGTGCCCGCGGCGGCGTCCGACATGATGTCGCCGTAAAGGTTTGGCATCACCACCACGTCGAGATCGTGCGGGCTCTGCACCACGCGGCGCGCGAAATCATCGATGATGAACTGCTCGTACGCGATATCCGGATAGCCTGACGAAATGTCTTCCGCGATACGGCGGAACAACTCGTCGGATTCGCGCAGCATGTTGTACTTCGAGGTGGCGGTGACCTTGCCCTTGCCGCCGGCCGCCTTGCGCTTGCGTGCGAGCTTAAACGCGAACTCCGCGATCCGCTTGCTGTTGCGCTCGGTGATGATCTTGATCGCGAACTTCCCGGGCATCGAGGTATCCAACGCGGCGCGCGTGATGCGGCTGTGCAGCTTGAGCGGGCTTAAAACCTCGAGCGGTCCCTCCAGGCCGAGGTAGAGATCCTCGAGGTTCTCGCGCCCGATTACGTAGTCGATGCCCTCGGCATGCTTGAGCGGACTGCGCGCGCCCGGGATGTAACGCGCGGGCCGCACGTTGGCATACGTGTCCTTGCCCCAGCGCAGGTAGAAAATTCCCGCCGTCTTGCCTGAAGTCGAGCCGAACAGCGTGGAATCCGAGGCGTCGATCGCCGCGCGCGCGTCGATCGCGGTCTTGCCGCGCACCCAGTGCTCGCCGGGCGGGAACTCGACGTACTCGATATCCGGCCCCAGCGCCCGCAGGACTTCCATCGCCGCCCCGACCGTCTCCGGCGCGGCGTCGTCGCCGGGCAGCACCACGACCTTCTTGCTGGCCACGTTCGCTTGCGGCGCGCGGGCGAATCAGCCGCCGTAGTTGAAGCCGCACTCCTTCAGCGTCAGCGGTTCGGACTCGCGCTTGAGATGGCCCTCGGTGACCTCGCCGATCACCACGCTATGGTCGCCAAGTTCGTGGAAGCCGACCACCTTGCATTCGACCGCGGCCGGCGCCTCGCTGATTATCGGTGCGCCGTTCTTGCCCGCCTCGAAGGCGAAGTTGCCGAACTTGCCGTCCTTGGACTCGACGTGTTTGAAGAACGCGGTGCCGATCGATTTCTGGCCGGCACCGAGCATCGAGAGGGTGAAAATTTTGGACTCCTTGACCAGCGCATGCGCGGTCGAGTCGGCCTTGATACCGACCACCACCAGCGGCGGTTTGAAGCTTGCCTGGGTCAGCCAGTTAACGGTCGCGACGGTCTGCTTGTCGCCGTGGCGCGCACCGAGCACGAACAGTCCGTATGGGATCATCAGGAGCGCTTTCTTTTTTGCATTCTCGTCCATGGGTTTTCGTCCTCCATCGCCGGCCCGCCCGCGCCCTTGTGGCAGTGCGGTACGCGCGCAATGCTATAATTATTCTCCAACAAAGAGTGCAACAATGCCGCAGAACAAGTCAAAGACGCCCCGAATCGCCGCACTCAACGAAGTGGGCCGCTATGCGATCGGCGTGCGATGGGCCGACGGCCACGACAGTATCTATCCGCTGGAGAGCCTGCGCCGCGGATGCCCGTGCATGGCCTGCGGCGGCGCGATCGCGGGCGAGATACCGCCCGCCAGCCAGCGTCTGTCACAGCTATCGCGCCTGGGCGAGCAGGGCGTGTTCCTGGGATGGATCGACGGTCACGAGACGCTCTACACCACGGTCCAATTACGTGCGAACTGCCGCTGCGCGCACTGCGTGGCCGAGCCGGAAAAGCCGATTACCGGGTAACGCGGTCAGCGGCGTAGGCCGCCTGAAGCGGCCTTGGGCGGAGCCGGCGGCTCTTCTTCTGGCACGAGCGACGGCGGCGGCATGACGCGGCGGCTTTCGATTCGCCGTCCGACCAGCTCGAACATCGCGGGCAGCACCACCAGCGTCGCGACCAGGATCAGCGTGACGCCCAGGCTCAGCACCCAGCCGAGGCTCGATATGCCGCGATGCTGGGCCGGAATCAACGCAGCGAAGCCCGCGATCGTGGTGAGCGAAGAGATAGTCACCGACTTGCCCACCGCCTTGGTCAGGATCAGCGGCGATTTGTCGCGTTCCTCGCGCCAGCGGTAGAGCATGTTGACCCCGTTATCGACGCCGGTGCCGATCAGGATCGGGACCGCGAACAGATTGGCCAGGTTGAATCCCCAGCCCATCCCTCCCATCGCTTCGAGCATCCAGGCCCCGCCGAACAACAGCGGCACGGTGGCCAGCGCCGTGTCGCGCAGGTTGCGGAAATCAGCGAAGACGAAAACGAACACCGCGATTAGCGCCAGCATGGCGGCATGCTCATAGCCGCGGCGCATCACGGTCGCGATGTTGTAGGTCTGGACCGGCGGCCCAGTCACGTCCTCGTCGACGGTCTTAAGCGCGCCGATGAAGCGGCTTAGCGCCGCGTCCTCCCACACGTCGCCGCGCGGATAGATCTGGACCAGGAAGCGTCCGCTCTTTCCGATGAAACGTTCGCGCACGACCTTGGGCAGGTCGGCGGCCGTCACCACGGAGGGCTTGAGATCGTGCTTGAGTTCGCCAAGACGCGCGCGGAGATCAGCATTGGTGCTGGCCTCGTAGCCCGCAAACGCCGTCGGGTCGCGCTTGAGCCGGTCCAGCGCGGCCTGCACCAGGGATGCGGTCTTAGCCGCCGCGCCCGAGGGGTCGGCGGGCGCCATCTGCGTCAGCCGGCCGGCCAACTGGCCGAGCTCGTGCGCGAGCCGGGCGGAGTCGCCTGGATGGCTTAGCGGCGCCATCTTGATCGGCGCGAGCATCGCGCTCAGCGCGTGCAGCGTCTTGAGCTTGGCCGCCTGGTCGTCGGGGACATAGGTCGAGATGGTTTCGACGTCGGAGACCTCGGGCAGCCCGCGAAAGGCCGCCGCGCGCGTCTCGCCCGCTTCCATCGACGGCGCGAGCGAGACCGCGAACCACGACGAGCGCCCCGAATCCTTGAGCAGAAGGTTCTCGAACTTGACCGCCTCGGTCTGCTCGGCCTGCAGCTTGAGCAGGTTCTGGTCGAAGCTGACACGGCCGGTCAGCAGCAGCGCGCCGGCAGTGATCGCCACCGCGCCCGCGACAATCAACCCCGGCCGGCGGAAGGCGGCTTCGAGGATCGAGGCGCGCGTCTGCGGCGCAAGCTGCGGCCGGGTGCGGGTGGGGCGATAGCGATCGCGCAGCACCACCAGCGCGGGGAAAACCAGCAGCGCCGAAACCAGGCACAGGAACAGTCCGGCGGCCGAGACGATTCCGAGCTCCGCAATCCCACGGAAGTCGGTGAATACCGGGGTCAGAAAGGCGAGCGCCATGATACAGGCCGAGGCGAACACACCCGTGCCCGTGTTGACGACCGCGAGTTCGACCGCCTGCGCGGAGGTTGCGCCCTGGCGGCGCGCCTCGTCGTAACGCGCCATCAGATGGATTGGGAAGTTGATCCCGATTCCCGCCAGCACGCTGGTGAAGACCGCCGAGAGCAGGTTGAGATGGCCGATCGCGAGCGTGGTGAAGCCGAACGACCAGGCCACGCCGGCCAGCAGCGCCAGCACCGCAAACAATGGCTCGACCACCGCGGTGAACGGGATGATCAGCAACAGCACGTTGCTCCCGATCGCGATCAGCGAGGCGAGTGCGATGTCGTGCGCGGTGGTGGTTTCCTCGGCATGGGCCAGCGCCGGCCCGCCGGTCATCCCGGCCGTCACGCCCGGAAACGCGGTGCGCACCGCGCGCAGATCGCTCTCGATCGCCTCGGTCGGATCGGGGCCGTCCTTGACGCCGTCGCCCGGCGCGACCTGGAGCAGCAGGTATTTGCCATTATCCGAGACCAGATAGCCGTGACCCTGGGCACTGTCCTGCCCGCCCGCCTGCATCATCGATTGCCAGGGCGAGACGTAGTTGGCGCTCCCGGTGTCGGCGAGCATCCCGTCCAGCACCGTATCGATCGCGCCGATGTCAAACGCGGCAGGCGCGGCAAGTGCGGCTAGTGTGGATGGATCGGCTGACGCGCCGGACGCCACGTTCGGATGGGCCGCGGCCGCGGCGGCGCGACGCCACGGGCGGCCGGCCGCGCGCATCCGATCCTGCATTTGGCCCTGCATTTGGGCGGGCATTTGCGCTCGCATCTGGCGGTCGATTCCCGCATTGACCATCGCGAAGAAGCCGGCGAGGCTCGGGTCGGCCGCGCATCCGCCGAGTATCGGAAAGGCGGCGTGAAGCTTTTGCGCGAGCGCGTCGAGATCGGCGCTCGTCATGTAGAGCATCGCGCGGTCGGCGAACGCCACGGCGTCGATCTTGTAAAAGACGGTCTTGACGTTGGCGTGATCGGCGTTGAGCCGCGCGGCCAGCGCGTCGGCGAAATGCTCGGCGCGCGCGGGGTTGGGGGCCGCGCGCACGACGATAATCAGGCCATCAAGGTCGGGGAACTCGCGGGTGTAGTCGAGGTAGTCGCGCGAGGCGCGGCTGTTGGGCGTAATCAGATCGTCCTGGCCGGTACGAAACTCCAGGCGCGCCTTGGTATAGAACACCGAGGCAACCGAAAGCGCCACCGCGCAGAGCAGCACCAGGTAGGGCCGTTTGATGCTGAGCTGCGCGAGTGCGCGAAAGACTCGGTATCGCAAGCTCAAAAAATTCTCTCGCCGCATCGGGAGGCCGGGAAGCGAGCAGAACGCGTCCCCGGGCGCGGCGCGAGCCGGTGTCCGTCGTATGCTGCCAATTTTGGTCTGGCTGACTCTGGCCGGGTCAGCGCCTGATCAGGTGATCCCGCAGCGCGCTCAAGTGCTTCGCCGCCTCGTCCCGCACCACCGCCTCAGTTTCCGATTCGCCGCCGGCGACCAACGCCGAAACCACGGCAACCGAAATCAGCATCAGCGCAAACGTGAGCTTCCATCCCATGGTATTTTTTTTCCGCGCCCCGCCGGGGGCTTCCCCTCAACCCATCTATTGCCGTCTATCGCAACTGCAACCCGCATCCCGGCAGCCTGCGTTCAAGAAAGGGCCACCGATCCTCAACGCTATCAGGTTTAATCCAGCGAGACGATAGGAAAAACGTTGAGATGATAAGGAAAAACGTCACCCGCGTGACGCTCGATTTAGAATCAGTTGCGCTTTCGCCGATCACATCGATTGAATCAAGTTGTAAATCAACTTGCGAATCACCCGGACGGTTCCGCGACCTTCGACAGCTCTACGTCGACCGCAAGCGAGTAACGTCCGCCATTGGCAGCCAGCCGCAGCGGCGCGTCGAAGGCGCGGCTGAGCGTCGCCGAGGTCATCACGCTCTCGCGCGAACCGGCGGCAAGCACTTTACCCGCGCGCAGGACCAGAACGTGCGAAAAGCCGGCGACGATTTCCTCGACGTGATGGGTGACCAGGACCAGGGTGGGAGCGCCGGGGCGGCCGAGCAGCCGCTCGATGAAGGCGAGAAAATGCTCGCGCGCGACCGGGTCGAGCCCGGCGCACGGCTCGTCGAGCACCAGCAGGCGCGGGTCCGCCATTAGCGCGCGTCCGATCAGCACCCGCTGGCGCTCGCCCTGGGAAAGGAAACGCCATGGGCGTTCGCTCAGATACTCGGCTTCGACTTCGCGCAAAAGTTCGGCGGCGCGTTTTGAGTCGGCCTCGTCGACTTCGCCCCACATTCCGATCATCGCGCGCCGCCCGCTTGCGACCGCGTTGAGGGCGTTCTCATGCGGCGGCATCAGCTGGCGAATCGACGAGCTGACCAGGCCTATCCGGGTGCGCAACTCGCGCCAGTCGGCGCGTCCGTAGGTCTCGCCCAGCACGCTGATGGTGCCGGCGGTGGGCGCGAGGTAGCCGGTGAGCACGCTCAAGAGCGAAGTCTTGCCCGAGCCGTTGGCGCCGAGGATGACCCAGTGTTGGCCGTCGTCAACGCGCCAGTCGACCGAATCGAGGATAAGCGCGTCGCGATCGACGCGGAGGCCCACTACTTCGATGATCGGCCGACTATTTTCAGGCGAGGTGCGGGAAGCTTTGGGAGTCTTAGAGGGCATCGCAAGCGATAAGGTTTGGCGCGGCTACCAACTCTAATAGATCGCGGAGCGCTCTGACAGACTAGCGTAAGCCGGAAAAATCAGACCGGCGGAGACGCCTGAAAATTCCTCTTTCAAAGTGCAATCAGCACAGGCCGGGGGAAGGCGTGGTTGTAAGCGCGCGTCGCGCCCGACTACAATTGAACTACAGGGTTCGCTCTCGCAGCGCAGCCTATATCCAGCTTAGAAGGGACAACCGCGACAGGCTTTCCCCAGGCAAGCATGCCAAGAGATTCGTTCAACCGCGAAATCGATTACCTGCGTATCTCGGTTATCGATAACTGCAACCTCCGATGCGTCTACTGCATGCCGTTGGAGGGTTTGCGCTTCCTGCCCCGCGACGAGCTGTTGACGCCGGCCGAAATCGAGCTGGTGGTGCGCGCCGCCGTCAGCGTCGGATTTCGTAAGTTTCGCCTGACCGGCGGCGAGCCGACGCTGCGCGCCGACCTGCTCGAGATTGTCGAGCGGCTCGCGGCGGTGCCCGGACTCGGCGACCTCGCGCTCACGACCAATGCGCTGCTGCTGCCGAAGCTCGCGATGCCGCTCAAGGCGGCCGGGCTCAAGCGCATCAACGTCCATCTCGACAGCCTCGACCCGGTGACCGTCGAGCGGCAGATGCGATGGGGCAGCTTCGCGCGAGTGTGGGAGGGCATCATGGCGGCCGAGGCGGCCGGGCTGGTGCCGATCAAGCTCAACTCGGTGGTGGCCGCCGGCTACAACGAGGAAGACGTGGTCGCCCTTGCCGCGCTGACGCTCGAACGCGACTGGCACGTACGCTTCATCGAGCTGATGCCGCTCGGGGGCGGCGAATGCGCGACGCTTTCGATCAAGCGCTACGTCTCGAACATCGAGACGCGACGGCGGATCGAGGTGGCGCTCGGCCCGCTGATGGAGTTCGAGTCGAGTAACCCCTCCGACGAGGCGCGCAACTACCGGCTCCCGGGCGCGAGCGGCGTGGTCGGCTTCATCAGCCCCGTGAGCGAGCCGTACTGCGGGACTTGCAACCGGATGCGCCTGACCGCCGACGGCAAGTTCCATCTCTGCCTGCTCAACGACGACGAGATGGACGTGCGCAGGGCGATTCGCTCCGGCGGCGGGATGGAAGCGGTAGCGCGCATCCTGGTGCGCGCGGTCGAGCTCAAGCCGACCGGCCATCACCTGCTAGAGGGTCGCTCGACCCGCGACCGCTCGATGTACCAGATCGGCGGATGACACTCTCTTCGCGATCGCTGTCTCTCGGTGTGAGGGACGATCCCGACGTGGATGCTCATTGATGCCGACGGTCGATGATCCAGACAGTCATGTCCCAGGCGTTCCTGATACCGATGAGCAACAGAAGGATCAACGCTGAAGCGAGGATGCCGAGGCTGAACGCAGACCGTCTCCATAGGCTTGCGCCTGCCGCTATGACCAGCAAGTAGGCCGGGATTGGCAGCAGCGCGTACCACAAACGGTCGACGGTATCGATCGAAGCGACGATGCCGTGCTTCATCATCCTGCGCCAGACCCAGCCCGTGTAGACCAGGCCGATAGCGCCGACGCATGCGAGAAGGGCGCCGAGAAGGATCCAGGTTTCGGTCGGGATGCTCGCGAGCAGGCAGATAACCAGCACCGCGGTGAAATGGACCACCGTCGGCGAGAGGAAAGAACGGATGCCGGCCTGATGCTTGGTGGTAAAGACTTCGGCGCCGATCGAAGCGGCAACAAAGATCAGCGCGACCAGGGTCGCGGATGCGCCGCCGATCAGAGCGTAGAAATCGTGCCACTGCGTCAGGATCTGGCTTAGCGGCGGCATGTTAGAGGCCGTGCGCAGGCAATGGCCGTCGGCGGCGCCCGTCAGGTCGCTTTCCAGGCGGTGCCGAAACGGTCGAGCATAGCGACCTCGGCGAGTGGGCGGCGGCGTATCGGGCCGAACCTGCCGCGCGGATAGCCGATCGGCATCAGCGCATGCGTCTGAATCTCGGAGGGCAATCCCAGTACCTCCCTGACCTCGTCCTCGAAGATGAGGTGATTGGTCGTGATCACGGTGCCCAGTCCGAGGGCGCGACAGGCGAGAATGATGTTCTGGACCGCCGGATAGATGCTGGCGCACTTGGTGCGATCGATCTGGGTCGCGAGCGCCGTCTGATCGACCGTTTGCGCGATCGGTGGGAATTTCAGCGTCTCGGGCCGGATGCACGGCACCAGCAGAACCGGCGCCTCATCCATGTGTTCGTAGAGATAGCTTCCCGACGCGAGCATCCGCCGGTACCCTGCCTCGTCCACGTGCTCGGGGCGGGTGCGCGCGGCGTAAAAGGCGGCGACGATTTCCGCAGCCTTTTTGTAGATGGCGGCGAGCCTGCGCCGCTGCTCTAGATCCTTCACCACGACGAACAGCCATTGCTGACGGTTGCCGCCCGAAGGCGCTTGAATCGCAGCGTCGAGGATCTTCGAGATTACCTCGTCGGGTATGGGATCGGGACGGAACTTTCTTAGCGCGCGCGCCGAGTAGATCGCCTCGAACAGTTCGATCTGATCCATAGGTTTTGGCTCCGCGGAGCTTGGCTTTGCGATGCTTTGGGCTTCGCGCAGACGATACAATACCCGACCATACCCGTTGTTGGCCCGATGGGCGACGGATCGCGGGTTGACGCGCGGTGCCGCACTCTTCGGCGGGCATTGATGTGGGTCTTTCCTGGCGGTTTGGCGCGATCGCACCGAGTATCCTGGGTTTGTGCTTCATGGCCGTTACGGCGCTGACCGCGGCCCGGCTCTTTTTCAACCGCACTCACAGCACGCAGGCTCGTGAGGGAAACTGAGATAGCGCGAAGAGACGCGAACATACAAATGATCGGCGGCGGCTAGCTCGTATCCGTAATACTTCTTTCCGCACTGCCGGTAGCATAGTTATTGACGCGTGGCGCTTCGCGATGTTCTCACGCCCACGCCCCGAGTGCTGTTCGTCGGGATCAATCCCAGTTTGCGCTCCGAGGCGGTGGGCCATCACTTCGCCGGCCCCGGTAATCCGTTCTGGCGGCTGTTGTACGCGGCCCGGCTTGTGCCGCTCGAACTGACCCATATGGAGGATCGCCGGATCGCCGAATTCGGCCTCGCGCTCACCAATCTCTGCCCACGTGCCACGCGCGCCGCCGCCGAGTTGAGCCGCGAAGAGATCGAGCGTGGCAAGCGAACGTTGAGAATCAAGATTCGGCGTCTGCGGCCCGAGGTGGTCGCCTTCGTCGGAGTGACAATTTACCGCGATTTCTTCGGTAAGGCTGCCTCCCGGACCTCCGGCAAGCCGCTGGCCGGGGCCGCAAGTGCCGGAGCGGGCGCTAAGCTTGAGTTGATTTGCGACGCCAAAGTTTTCGTGCTGCCCAACCCAAGCGGCCTCAACGCGAGCTTCCCCGGCTTCAAACACAAGCTGATATGGTTCGAGCGGTTGCGCGAGTTCATCGGCTCCGGGCCGTCTCCCCTGTTGCGGGCGTGAGCGTTAGCGCCGCCCCGCGAACCATTTGAGATCGGCGAGCCCCATGCGCCTCCTCCCAGAAGGCGAGGGCGAAATCATCAGCAGACGATGAAATGCAAAGGGGCCGGCGTTGCCGCCGGCCCCTCTATCCCCCCTTTGGAACCTTGTCCCCTTCCCGCCCCTTCCAAACTTGTTTCACACTGGGCGGTCACGCGGCACGCCCATAATTACTTGACCAGGCTGAAGTTGGTTCGGCGCTTCCACTCCGCGGCGTCGATCGCGCCCTCGACCAGGGCCGAGCAATCAACGCATAGCAGCCGGATCGTTTTCGATTCGACCGGCGCCGACCGATCCGTCTCGTCGTCCACCGCGACCACAAAGCGGGCCGGCAGATGCTCGCCGGTGCGCTGGCAGAGTTCGCATTGCACCCAATCGGGGGCGCGCCTGAACGAGAGGCGTTTTTTGAATATTGTTCGACTCACTCTCTCGTTTTAAGCCGCTCATCCGAGGGCGGTGCGTGCCTTCCCTATCAGGCGTCGGAAGACGCCATCGGCTACGCTCAATTATCCCGCTTCAACCTTTGCGTTGGATGGGAGACGCATACCGCGTGCCACGCGGTATGATTGGCACAAGTGGGTTAGCTTAATCCTCTATTGGCAGGAGACGCGAGGTCGCAACTCACTGTTGCCGCTACGCAACGTCGCTACCCGTCTGTGGCTGGCCGATGCATGACCAGGCCGCCGGCGGCCACGGTCGAGCTTCTCTCGCGCGGCCCGTTTGTCCTGCGGCGGCGATTTTCGGGGGTGCCGAGACGCTCAAATATGCCTCTTTTAGCTAAATAAGGTTGCGTTAGAGCAACACAAAAAAGCGAAAACGCCACACTTTAATCATTCTAAGTCCTTCTTATTATCGCTTTAATAGGCAATTTTAGGCAATTTCTCTCTATGGCATAGCAATTGCTCGTGTTGAGCCATGTCCGCCGAATTTTTCCGCCGGACTCAAATACATCGGGGTGAACCGAGATTAGGGGTTTTTGTTGAATCGAATTGCTGAAGTGACGGAGCGTCTGATTGCAACTGCCGGGGCCTACGGGACCGACGGCAACTGGTTCGATCTCGGCCTGATGGGCCGCGCGGCGCAGGTCGGCGAGATGGTCGTGAAGTCGCCCGTGATGGCAGACATGATGCGCCTGCTCGCCCGCTTGAGCGCCCATCGCACAACCGTTTTGATCCATGGCGAATCGGGTACCGGCAAGGAACTGGTGGCGCGCGCAGTGTGGAACCTGCGTCCGGAGCCGCGCGGGCCCTTCGTCACCTTCAATTGTTCCAACCTGGTTGAGACGCTGGCCGAATCCCAGCTCTTCGGCCATGTCAAGGGCGCCTTCACCGACGCCCGCGAGGATTCGCAAGGCTACTTCAGGGCGGCCGAGGGCGGAGTGCTGTTCCTCGACGAAATCGGCGAGATGCCGATGGGCTTGCAGGCCAAGCTGCTGCGCGCGGTCGAATACCATGAAGTGCAGCCGGTCGGCTCGACGCGCACACACAAGGTCGGCGTTCAGATAGTGGCGGCGACCAACCGCGACCTGCGCAAGGCGGTAGCAGAGGGGCGCTTTCGCGGCGACCTGTTCTACCGGCTCAACGTCGCCTCGGTGATGGTGCCGCCGCTGCGCGAGCGGCTCGAGGGGATCGACGCGCTGGTGAGCCTTTTCGTCGAGCGCTGCAATCGCGAGTTCGGCACCAACGTCAGATTCATCTCGCGCCGCGCGATGGAGCATCTGCTCGCCTATGAATGGCCGGGCAACGTGCGCGAGCTGGAGCATGCGATCCGCTGCGCGCTGCTGCTCAGCGATTCCGACCGTATCGATCTTGGGAGTCTCCCCGGCGACGTTCTGGTTACCCGGCTGTCCTCCAAACCGGGTGTCGCCGCGACGGTTGCGTCCTCCTCCCCGCAATCCGTCGGGGTCGGACCGGCTCCTGCCTCTGAGCCGGTCCGATCCGCCCCCTCTTCATTGCGCGAACTCACGCGCGAGGCGCTGGTGAGCGCGCTCAGTCACGCGCGCGGCAATCGGCAACGCGCGGCGCGGATTCTGGGCGTTTCGCGCACCACGCTCTACCGGATGCTCATGCGCTATGGGCTCGAGGGCTTCGGCCGCGAGGAGGACAACGGCGGCTTCGCGCTCCGCCCCGCCGCGCTAAGACTGGTGAAGGCGTAATCCGGAGCGGGAGTATCGACGTGATCCACGAGCGGCGTCGAGGCTGGCTGAAAAAACTCTCTCCCCCACCCGGTGCCGCGGAGGCAAGCAACCTGATTTTGCAGACTTGCCGCCGCGCGCCGGGGCCCCCTTCTCCGAAGTGGCGCGTCCGGAGCCAGCGCTCGCTCAATCCGGCAGTCAGATGCCTCAGTAGCCGCCGGCGGGCGCGGGCGCCATATCCTGGGCGGGGGGCATGCCGGGGGCAGGAACCTGGTCACCCGAGGGAATCTCGGTCTGTTCCTGTATCTGCGATGGGATGACCTCCGCCGGCATGGATGGCCGTCCGTCGGCGCCCATCACCCGGGGGCTGGCCACCGGGGTGACGGAGATCGGCTGGGACCCTTCTCCGGCATTCGGAATGTAGGCGGTCGCAGGCGCCGGACTTTTCACGATCGCCTCACCTATTTCCTGCCACTCGAGCAGACGCCATACGTCGTATGGCCCGGGCGAATTCACCTGGCCGAGGTTGACCGGACTTTGCCCGACAGTCACTGCGCTTGCGATCACGGCGCCATTCATGCCGCGCAGGTCGTAACAGCCCTGGGGAAGCATGGTCAAAAATGCGCCGTTGGGTTCCGTCCTTAACGTATAGATATTCCCGCTGATGCGCTCCTGGAAATGCAGCTCATGGCCGGCGAGCGGTCCTCCCGCCTGGGGCGCGGCCAGCACTCCCGTCACCACGGTGGACATTTGCAGGGTGGCGGCCCCCGGCGAGGCCATCGCCGCCACGTGGCGATGCGCGATGTCGGCCGGCTCGCCGGTATGCGCCGCCGCATTCGCCCTCCCGGCGCCGACCGCGAACGCGACCGCCAGCGCTATCGTGACGAACGCGAACGTTCCGATTTTCTCCAACCCTGCCGCCGCCAGCTTCGCCGCGATTATTTTGAGCCGGCGCATCGTCCCTGGCCAGAGCATCGTCGAATCCATCGAATTCATCGCATCCATCGAATCCATCATGGTTGTGTCCTGAAACGTCGTCGTCCTGAAACCTTTGCCGAGAGCTTACGTAAAGTCCGCTTGCCATCTAATGAAACATAGGTCTAGGACCTATGTTGAATCAAAGCATGACGCAGGAAAAGCACATCGGGGGGATATCAGCACGATGAAGAAGGTGACTCTCTATCATAATCCCGCTTGCGGGAATTCACGCGGCGCACTGGAGTTGTTGCGCGCGCAAGGTGTCGAGTTCGACATCGTCGAGTATCTTAAAACTCCGCTCCACCGGACCACGCTCGAGCGCATCGTGGCGATGCTCGATACGCCGCCCGCTGAACTGGTGCGCAAGGATCGCCGCTTCGAGGAGCTGGGCCTCAAGCCTGCGGTCTACGTCACGGCCGACGCCGTAGTCGCGCTGTTGTTAAAGCATCCGGAGCTGATGCAGCGTCCGATAGTCGTCAAGGGTGACAAGGCGGTGATTGGACGCCCGCCCGAGCGGATGCTTGCGCTGCTTGGCGAAGTCCGTCAAGTCCGCTAGGACGTTCGGGTCAGGCCGCCAAGATGTCCGCGTAAGACGTTCGGGCAGCGCGTTCGAATAGATGTTCGAATAGGACGTTCGAGCAAGCGTTCGGATCGGACATGCGGGTCAGTCCGCTGGGACGTTCGGATTAGTGCGTCAGACCGCGCAGGTTCCGTCAGGACGGTTTGGCGGCGGCGGCCGCCGCCGCGTGCCGCGCCTGGGCGCCGGGCGCAACCTTGGTGACCCGGCCGCTACGGATGCATCGCGTGCAAACCAGGATTCGTTTGACCCCGCCGCCAGCCGCCGTGCGCACTTCCTGCAGATTGGGCTGCCATCGGCGCTTGGTCTTGTTGTTGGCGTGGCTGACGTTGTTGCCGACGGAGGGACGTTTTCCGCAAATCTCACAAGTTCGCATCTGATATTCCGTTGGTCCGCTTGATGGCGCTTGATTCGCGCTCTATTTGATTGCTGATTGAATCTGGGTCGAGGGCTCACGATATCCGCTTGGGCGGCAGAATCAAAGAGGGATAAAGGAGGCCCGCGCCTCCGATATGGGCAGACGGCCCCGAGCGGAGGATCCCAGTAAATCACCAGGAAGATCCATCGAAAAACCCGGGAAAATCCCAAAACTCCCCGAAAAAACCGAAAAGCTCCCAAGGAGGGCATCGCACGATGGCAATACTGTTGGATGGCAAGGTGGCGCTGATTACCGGCGCGGGCTCGGGTATCGGACGCGCGACCGCGCTTATTTTTGCGCGCGAGGGCGCAAAGCTGATGCTCTCGGATATTGCGGCCGAGGGTGGCGAGGAAACGCTCCGGATGGTCAAGCAGGCGGGCGCCGAGGCAATTTTCGCGCGCGCCGATGTCTCCAGGATGGCCGAGGTCGAGGCGCTTGTCGCCAAGGTCCTCTCGACCTGGGGCCGGATCGATTGCGCATTCAACAACGCCGGGATCGACGGCAGAATGGCGAAAGTGGCCGACTGCACCGAGGAAACCTGGAATCGCACTCTCGCGGTCAACCTGACCGGCGTGTTCTTCTGCATGAAGGCCGAAATCCCGCACATGCTGCGCCAGGGCGGCGGCGCGATCGTCAACACCGCCTCGGTCGCCGGACTCACCGGCTCGCCGGGGCTTCCGGCCTACGTCGCGAGCAAGCACGGCGTGGTCGGACTGACGCGCGCGGCGGCGCTCGAATACGGGCGCGAAAAAGTCCGGGTCAACTGCGTATGCCCGGGGCCGATCCGCACCCCGATGCTCGGCCGCCTGTTGACCGGCCGCCCTGATATGGAACAGCGCTTCGCCTCGGCCGAACCGCTCAAGCGCCTGGGCGAGCCGGCCGAGATCGGCGAGGCGGTTGCATGGCTGTGCTCCGATGCGGCTTCCTACGTTACCGGCCATGCGATGCCGGTCGACGGTGGATACATGGCGAAATGAACGGTGGCCCCGCGCTTGAGTCGCCCGCGCAAACGTTCCATCCTTTTGCCATGCTTTTGCCCTCGGTTTGTAATCTTCCCTTAGGGTGGGGGCTGAGATGGCGGAGCGGCTGATTCATATTCTCCCCGAGCAGGTCGCCAGCCAGATCGCCGCGGGCGAGGTCGTGGAGCGGCCGGCCTCGGCGCTCAAGGAGCTGGTGGAGAATTCGCTCGACGCCGGCGCCCGCTCGATAAGCATCGAGATCGAGCGCGGCGGCGCCGGCCTGATCGCGGTCGGCGACGACGGCGGCGGGATGGGCCCGCAGGACGCGATTCTCTCATTGCGCCGCCATGCGACCTCAAAGATTCGCGATGCCGCCGACCTCACGGCGATCCGCACGATGGGTTTTCGCGGCGAGGCCCTGGCCTCGATCGCGAGCGTCGCGCACCTGAGGATGGTCACGCGGCGGCCTGCCGATCTGGCCGCAGTCGAAATCGCTGCCGCCGGTGGCGAGGTCTCGACGACGCGCGAGTGCGCGGCCGCGCCCGGCACCCGAATCGAAGTGCGCGAGCTTTTTTTCAACACCCCGGCGCGGCTCAAGTTCCTCAAAACGCTGGCGACCGAACAGGGGGCGGCGGCCGAGGTGATTGCGCGCCTCGCAATCGGCCACTGGCGCGTCGCATTTAAACTCGCCGCCGAGGGCCGCGTCGTTTACGACCTTTCGCGCGCGGCCTCGCTGCTGGAGCGGATGCGCCAGCTTTATGGGGCGAAGGTCGCCTCCCGGATGCTGCACTTCGACTCGCAACGCGCCGGCGCGCGCGTCTTCGGCCTTGCCACTATCAGCCAGGACTCCTACCCGACGCCGCGGATGGTCTTCACTTTCGTCAACCGGCGCGCGGTGCGCGACCGCGTGCTCCAGCGCGCGGTGGTTCAGGCCTACGACACGCTGATTCCGCGCGGCCGCTATCCCGCCACGGCCGTGTTCATCGAGATGCGCCCCGAGGACGTCGACGTGAACGTGCATCCGATGAAGACCGAGGTGCGCTTTCGCAACTCGGGCGCGGTTTTCGAGGCGGTTCATCATGCGCTGCGCGCAAGACTTGCTGATCAGACCGCCGATCAGACGGAAGCCGGTGCGGCGGCAGGCGCGCCGATCGTACTTTCAGGGGCGCCTTCATCGGCGGCGCCGGCGCTGCGGCTGGTGCCCGACGCGCCGGCTCTCGCCCGCGCCGAGCAGCGCGTGCTGGGTCTCGGCGCGCCGGGTCTCAAATGGACTTCGAGCAGGGCCGCCGAAGCCGCCGCATTCTATGACGCGCCCGCAAGCGATAACTCCGCCGCGGCGCTTGCGATAACGCCAGCCCCGGCAATAAACGGCGGCGCGCAAATCGTCTCGCAAGTCGTCCCGCAAGTTGTTCCACAAGTTGTCCCGCCTGGCTCTCCCGGCGAGAAACAGATCCCAGAAAGACAGATTCCGATGTACTCGCGGCTGCGCGTCGTGGGCCAGCTCTTTGCCGGCTATATCGCGCTGGAGGGCGACGACGGCCTCATCCTGGTCGACCAGCACGCAGCGCACGAGCGTGTGACCTTCGAGAAGCTGCGCGCCGAACTGCGCGCGGGCGGCATCCGGGTGCAGGCGATGCTGACGCCCGCGCCGATCGAGCTTAATCCCGCGCGCGCTCCGCAGGTCCATCAGGCGCTGAGCGAGTTTCGCGCGATGGGCTTCGAGCTTGAGCCGTTCGGCCCGGCGACGTTGCTGCTCAAGGGCGCGCCCGCGGTCTTCGGCGCCGACGGCGGCGCGCGGCTGCTGACCGAGATGATCGACGCGATGGGTGAGGACGGCTTCCGCTTAAGCGGTGCGACGGCGTTCGAGGAACTGCTCAAACAGCTTGCCTGCCACGGCTCGGTGCGGGTGGGCCGCGTGCTCCGCGAGCCCGAGATTTCGGCGCTGCTCGAAGAACTTGACCGCACCGAGTTCAAGACCAACTGCCCGCACGGCCGCCCGGTCCATATCCAATGGGGCCGCGGACTTATCGAACGGATGTTCCGCCGGTAAACGATGAACCAGGCGGAGACAGTGACTACCGCAGCTTCAATCGACGACGACGCGGCCTCGCCGGCGAAGGCCGCCGATGCGCCGTGCGCAATTCGCATCGGCTTTATCGTGGGGCCGACCGGCGTGGGCAAGTCGGCCGCCGCGATGGCGCTTGCCGAGCGCCTTAACGCGGAAATCGTCAATGCGGACTCGCGCCAGGTCTATCGCGGAATGGATATCGGCACGGCCAAGCCGGACGCCGAGGATCGCCGCTGCGTGCCGCATCATCTTTTGGACATCCGCGCGATCGACCAACCGCTCGACGTGGCGGAATTCCTGAAGCTCGCGCGCGCGGCGATTGCGGAGATAGCGCTGCGCGGCCGCAACGTGATGGTGGTCGGCGGCAGCGGTTTCTATCTGCGCGTGCTGCGCGGCGGAATCTTCGCCGGGCCTGCCGCCGCCCCCGAAGTGCGCCGCGAACTGGAGGCGCTCGCCGCCGAGCATGGCGTGGAATATCTGCACGCGCGCCTGGCCGAAGTCGACACGCCGTCTGCCGAGCGCATCGGCCATCACGACCTCTACCGTATCGTGCGCGCGCTCGAAGTTTTCCGATTGACGGGTCAGCCGATAAGCGCCCACCAGCAAAGCCATCGTTTCGCCGCGCGCGAGTACGAGACGCTGACGGTCGGTCTCGCGATGGAGCGCAAGCGCCTCTACGACTCGATTAACCGGCGCTTCGACGCGATGGTCGCGAGCGGCCTCGTGGGCGAGGTGCGCGCGCTGCTTGAGGCCGGATGCGATCCCGGCAAGGCGCCGCTTGGGACCGTCGGCTATCGGCAAATCGCCGCCGCCGTGCGCGGCGAGATGACGCTCGGCGAGGCGATCGAACTCGCCAAGCGCGACACGCGCCGGCTCGCCAAGCGCCAGCTCACCTGGTTTCGCGCCGAGCCCGAGATCGTATGGGTTGACGCGGAGCGCGGGCTACAGGAAGCTTTCGACTTGCTCGGCGCATTTTTCGCGCGCGCGCAAGCACGGAGCCACTGAGGGCGCTACATCTTTAATTATTATGGCGACATCGACACATCCCCGGCCGCGCGCGACGAATGCGCGCATCGGCAATCCGGTTGCGGGCAATTCCGCCGCCCATGCCCGGCACGCGGCTTCTAAGGACGCGGCTGCAAATGAATCGACCGCCGCGGCGGCGGTCACGGCCGCTCCGAGCGCGATCGAACGCGTGCGCCTGGCGCGCAATCCCTCGCGTCCGCAGACCCTGGATTACGTCGAGCATCTGGTGCGCGACTTTTTCGAGATTCACGGCGATCGCCGCTTCGCCGACGACTGCGCGATCGTGGCGGGACTGGGTTACTTCGGGCGCCGTGCGGTCGCGATCGTCGGCCATCAGCGCGGCCGCTCGACCCAGGAGCGGATCCGGCGCAACTTCGGCAAGCCCCATCCCGAGGGCTACCGCAAGGCGGCGCGGATGTACGACCTCGCAAGCCGCATGGGGCTCCCGCTCATCACATTTATAGATACGCAGGGTGCGGAGCCGGGGTTGGGCGCGGAAGAGCGCGGCCAGGCCGAGGCGATCGCCGCCAACCTGGAGCTGATGATGCGCCTGGAGGTCCCGGTCATCGCGTGCGTCATCGGCGAGGGCGGCTCGGGTGGCGCGCTCGCGCTCGGAGTCGCCAACGTCGTCCTGATGCAGGAGAACGCCTGCTATTCGGTGATCACGCCCGAGGGATGCGCGGCGATTCTGTGGCGCGAGGGCGGTCCGGAGCGGGTGGCCGACGCGGCTGCGGCGCTCAAGCTCTCGGCGCCTGACCTGCTGCGTCTCGGAGTCGCCGATGAGGTCGTGCCGGAGCCGGCAGGCGGAGCGCATCAGGACCCGAATCGCGCCGCGCGCGACCTGGGCCACGCGATCGAGCGTCATCTCGTGCGCCTCGCGCGACTCTCCCCGATTCGACTACGCCGCGAGCGCGAGAAGAAATTCGCCGCGATGGGCACGGCGTTCATTTCGGGACGGCGCGTTGAAAATCAGCCCCCGTTGGGTTAGCCATCTCCTGTTGGGTTAGCCATCTTTTGCGATATTCCGATATAACGTCGCCCGAGATGGCATCGAGTATGGCGTCCCCCGCAAGCGCATCGCGAAAACCCAAAGACCCCGCCGGCGCAAAGCCGGCACGCTCGGTAGATTCAATGGATCTCGCCGGGCTCGACCGCCTGCGCACGCAAATCGACGCGATCAACGTCAAACTGGTGCGCCTGCTCAACCAGCGCGCGAAAATCGCGCAGGCGATCGGCCATCTCAAGCAGGCCGGCGGCGCCGCGATCTACCAGCCTGCGCGCGAGCGCGCGGTTCTCGACCGGGTGACGGCGCTCAATGCGGGGCCACTTACGAGCGAGCATCTGCGGCGCATCTTTGTCGAGATAATTTCGGCCTGCACCGCGCTCGAGCATCCGCTGCGCGTCGCCTATCTGGGCCCCGAGCATACCTATTCGCACGAGGCGGCGCGGCTGCGCTTCGGTTCGAGCGCCGAGTTTGCCGCCGAGCCCTCGATCGCTGCGGTGTTCGCGGCGCTCGACACCGCGCGCGCCGACTTCGGCGTGGTGCCGGTGGAAAACTCCAGCGAGGGCTCGGTGACGCTGACGCTCGATTTGCTGATCGACACGCCGCTGGTGATCATCGGCGAGGTGCTGCTGCCGATTCGCCACGCCCTGATGTCGCGCGAGGGCGACACCGCGGCGATTGCCGTCATTTATTCCCATCAGCAATCGCTAGGCCAGTGCCGCAACTATCTGGCCGCCAACTTTCCGCGCTGCCGGCTCGAGGCGGCGGCCTCCAACGCGGCGGCAGCGCAGCGTGCGGCGGCCGAGCCCGATGCGGCGGCGATCGCGTCGGAGGCGGCGGCGGCGCCCTACGGATTGCGCGTCGTCGCGCGCAACATCCAGGACTCGGCGCAGAACACCACGCGCTTCCTGGTGATCGGGCGGACTGCAGCCGGCCGCAGCGGATCGGACAAGACCACCGCGCTGTTCGCGGTGCGCGACCAGGTCGGCGCGCTCAACCAGGCGCTCAACATCTTCGCGCGCAACCGGATCAACATTTCGAAAATCGAATCGCGCCCGCTGCGATCGCGCCCGTGGGAGTACCTGTTTTTCGTCGATCTGCAGGGCAATCGCGAGGACCCCGGCCTCAAGCGGGCGCTCGCCGCGCTCGAGCGCAAAGCCCTTTTTTTGAAAGTACTGGGATCGTATCCTGAGGGAAGGCAGCCCGCCGCCTAGCGCGGCCGCCCGCAAGCGCCTTGATAAAAGCCGACGATCTGGTTTTGCCAGCGGTTGCCGCGCTCCATCCCTACGAGCCCGGCAAGCCTATCGAAGAGGTCCAGCGCGAACTGGGTATCGGCGAGCCGGCCAAGCTCGCCTCCAATGAAAATCCGGTCGGTCCGTCGCCCAAGGCGTTGGCTGCGATTAGCGCTGCGCTTGGCGACCTCCATCGCTACCCCGACGGCTCGAGCTGGACGCTGCGCCACAAGATTGCGGCCAAGCATCGGGTTAGCCCGGATCGGATTTTCATGGGCTCTGGCTCGTGCGAAATTCTGAACCTGCTGGTCTATCTTTTTTTGCGTCCCGGCCTGAACGCGGTGATCGCGGAGCACTCGTTCGTCATCTACCAGCTTGCGATCGCGGCCTCGGGCGGCGCGGCCAAAGTCGTTCCGTTACGCGAGGATTACGTCTTCGACCTCGACGCGATGGCCTCCGCGATCGACGACAACACGCGCCTGGTGTTCCTCGGCAATCCGAACAATCCGACCGGCACCATCTACCGCAAGGCCCAGTGGCGGCGCTTCCTGGAGCGCGTGCCCGAGCGCGTGGTGATCGTCGCCGACGAGGCCTACTTCGAATTCGTGCGCGACCCCGAGTATCCCGACTCGATGGAGGATCACGACGGACGCCGGATGCTGGTGACGCTGCGCACTTTCTCGAAGATTTTCGGCCTCGCGGGCCTCCGCGTGGGCTATTCGGTGGCGCGCGAAGACATCACGCGCCTGCTCAACAGCGTGCGCCAGCCATTCAATATCACCTCGCTCGGCCTGGTCGCGGTGGAGGCCGGGATGGACGACCATGAGCACGTGCGGCGCACGCTGGAGGTCAACGCGAGCGGGATGACCTACCTGGTGGGCGAGTTCCGCCGCCTCGGCCTGCCGTTTTTACCGAGCCAGGCCAATTTTATCCTGGTCGAGGTCGGCGAGGGGCGTACGGTTTACGAAAAGCTTCTGCTGCAGGGGGTAATTGTCCGTCCGATGAACGGGTACGGGCTGCCGCGCCACGTCCGTGTCAGTATTGGGCTGTTGGAAGAGAATCATCGGATGGTGGCTGCGCTCGAGCGCGTGCTGCAGAGTCAACCTTCTCGCTAATCGCGATTCTCGGAAAATTAACAATTTTCGACGCGTTGAAACGAGCGCGGCATTGCCCGATGTGCTAGTCTTGGACCTCGCCCGGCGCGGCCGCGGTTGTCTGACCTCACGCTTTGACTTACCCAACGCTCCAATCCCTGAAGTCTCGATCCGGTCTGGCCGAAGTCTTGGCTGGAGTCTCGGCCGGCATTTCGCACAGCGTTTCGACGGACGTTTGGAACTGACCCCCATGACCACGCTGTTCAAGCAGATGACCGTGTGCGGGGTCGGCCTTATCGGCGGCTCGCTCGCGTTAATCGCCAAGCGCGAGGGTTTGGTCGAGCGCGTGGTCGGTCTGGGCCGCACGCAAAAGAACCTCGACGTGGCGCTGGAGCGTGGGATCATTGACGACGCGACGCGCGATCCTGCGGCCGCCGCGCGCGGCGCCGACCTGGTGATGCTGGCGGTGCCGGTGCGCACGATGCCCGAGACGCTGGCTGCGATGATCCCGTATCTTCCGCCCGCGGCGGTGATAACCGACGTCGGCAGCGTCAAGGGATGGGTGGTGCGCGCACTCGAGCCGCTGCTTGGCCCAAAGATGGCGCTGGTCGCGGTGCATCCGGTGGCCGGCAAGGAAAGCACCGGCGCGGGCGCCGCGGACAAGAGCCTGTTCATCGGACGCCGCACGATAATCACGCCGTCGGCGCGCAGCACGCCGGACGCGATCGGCCGGGTCGAACGGTTGTGGCGGGCGACCGGCTCGCGGGTAGAGCGGATGGCGCCCGATGAACATGACGAGATACTCGCGCGCGCAAGCCATCTGCCGCAGCTGGTCGCAAGCGCGCTCGCCGCGGCGCTTTGCGGTGAGCGGGTGGGCGAGCACGAAGCGGCGGCCTACGGCGCGGGAGGTCTTCGCGACACCACGCGGATCGCGGCGTCGTCGGCCGAGATGTGGCGCGACATCGTGTTGACCAATCGCGACGCGATCCTGGCGTCGCTCGGACTTTTTCGCGCCGCGCTGGATGAATTCGAGCGCGCGATTGCTAGCGGCGACGTCGCGCGCTTCGAGGAAATTTTCAACCGCGGGCGTGCGATGCGCGAGGGGCTCAAGTGACGCGCTCACGTCCGGTAATCGCAATCGATGGGCCGGTCAGCGCGGGCAAATCTACTGTCGCCCGGCGCCTGGCCGAGGTGCTTGGCTTCGAGTACGTCAACACGGGTGCGATGTACCGCGCGGTCGCGGTCGCGGCGCGCGCCGCCGGCATCGGCGACGATGATCCCGAGGCCGAGGGCAAGCTCGACGCGCTGCTCAAGGCGGCGCGGATTGATTTTTCCGGCGGGCGCATCATGCTCGACGGCCGCGACGTAAGCGCCGAGATTGGATCGCCCGCGATGAGCGAGAACGCGTCACGCCTTTCGACGCTCGGGGCGGTGCGGGTGCGGATGCGCGACCTGCAGCGCGCCGCCGGCGAACGCGGCGGGGTGGTGATGGAAGGCCGCGACATCGGCACCGCGGTCTTTCCCGACGCCGAGTTCAAATTTTTTCTCGACGCCAGCGCCGAGGTGCGCGCCGAGCGGCGCTGGCGCGAACTGGACGCGCGCGGGGTTAAGATCGCGTGCGCGGAAGTACTCGCGCAATTGCACGAACGCGACCGGCGCGACCGCGGCCGCGAGCTGGCGCCGCTAAGGCCCGCGGCCGACGCAATAGTCGTCGACGCGAGCCGGATGAGTGTCGAAGAGGTAGTAACGCTGATGGCACAACGCGTCAGCACGCGCGTCGGCGCGGCTTAGGGCTTGAAACGCAGAGGGCTGGGCGGTATGCATTGCTGTAGCCTCGAATTCCGGGGAAGGTCCCACTAAATGGAGAAAGAGTTGTCTGACAAGGTGCATGGAGGAGATAATGACTTCGAGTCGCTGATGGAACAGAGCCTCAGGGCTCCCCGCCCCGGCGATGTACTCTCCGGAACGGTTCTTCTGATCACGCGCGACAGCGTCATCATCGACATCAACTACAAGTGCGAAGGGCAGGTGCCTCTCGCCGAGTTCCTCGACCACGAGGGCAACCCTGTGGTCAGGGAAGGCGACGAGGTTGACGTCTATTTCGAGGGCACCGAGACCGAGAACGGCACGGTCACCCTCTCGCACGCCAAGGCGGAGAAGTTCAAGGTCTGGCGCGAGCTCGAGCGCGCGTTCCAGAACGAGATGCCGGTCGAGGGCGTGATCCTCGGCAAGGTCAAGGGCGGCCTGCAGGTCGATATCGGCGTGCCGGCTTTCCTGCCCGGCTCGCACGTGGACATCCGCCCGGCCCGCAACCTGGACCGCTACGTCGGCCAGCGCGGGCGCTTCCAATTGCTCAAGTTCAACCGCGCACGCGGCAACGTGGTGGTGTCGCGCCGCGCCGTGATCGAACGCGAGCGCACCGAGCTCAAGGAGCAGACGCTCAAGGTGCTCGAAGAGGGCGTGATCCTCGAAGGCGTGGTCAAGAACATCACCGACTACGGCGCCTTCGTCGATCTCGGCGGGCTCGACGGCCTGCTGCACATCACCGACATGTCGTGGGGCCGGCTGCAGCATCCTTCCGAGGCGGTCAAGGTCGGCGACAAGGTCAAGGTGGTAGTGCTCAAGTACGATCCCTCGCGCGAGCGTGTGTCGCTCGGCATGAAACAGATCATGCCCGACCCATGGGCGCGCTCGGCCGACAATTATCCGGTCGGCGCGCGCTTCAAGGGCAAAGTCGTCAGCGTCACCGACTACGGCGCTTTCGTCGAACTGGAGAAAGGCGTCGAGGGGCTGATCCACGTCTCCGAGATGAGCTGGAGCAAGCGCGCGGTGCATCCGTCCAAGGTCGTCAATCAGGGCGACATGGTCGAGGTCCAGGTGCTGGGCGTCGACGAGGCCAACCGGCGCATCTCGCTCGGGCTCAAGCAGACCGAACCCAATCCGTGGGAAGAGCTGGCGCAGAAGCATCCGGTCGGCAGCATGGTCAAAGGCAAGGTCAAGTCGATTACCGACTTCGGCGTGTTTATCGAGATCGAACCGGGGATCGACGGCCTGGTGCATATCTCGGACCTCTCGTGGACCAAGAAGGTGCGCCATCCCTCGGAAGTTTATAAGAAGGGCGACGAGGTCGAGGCCACCGTGCTCGGCATCGACGTCGAGAACGAGCGCGTGAGCCTCGGCGTCAAGCAGCTTACGCCCGACCCGTGGTCGAGCGTGGCGCAGCGCTATCCGCTCAACACGCGGGTGCGCGGCAAGGTGAGCTCGGTGGCTGATTTCGGAGTGTTCGTCGAGCTGGAGGAGGGAATCGAGGGCTTGATCCACATCTCGCAGCTCAGCAACGAGCGGGTCGACAAGCCTTCCTCGCTGTATAAGGTCGACGACGAGATCGAAGCGATCGTGGTGCAGGTCGACAGCCGCGAGCGCCGGATCGGACTCTCGGTCAAGGCCGTCAAGCAGCACGAGGAGCGCGAGGAGATGCAGGCCTATCTCAAGCGCGAGCATGAAGCGGCGCGCTTTTCGATGGAAGACATCCTCAACGAGGAACTCCGGCTCGATCGCGACGAGAGCGGGCGCACCGCTCCGCGCGGCCAGCGACGTGACCGGTAAACGACGCGACCGTTAGCGCGCAGCGCGCCCGACACTTCCGCCAGGCGCGGCAAAAGCGAGCGGCACGGGCGCGGCAGGGGTACAGGTGGTCCAGTGACCAAACGCGGCATCATCGAGGAATTGCTGGCAAGGCATCAGAAATTCTCGCATCGCCAGTCCGAGACCATCGTCAACGCGATGTTCGAAGAGATGGCCAGCGTGCTGGCCCATGGCGGGCGTATTGAGATTCGCGGCTTCGGCAGCTTCGGGGTCAAGCAGCGCCGTGCGCGCCAGGGACGCAACCCGCGCACCGGCGATATGGTCGACGTGGAAGCCAAGCGGGTACCTTTCTTTCGGACCGGCAAGGAGCTGCGCGCGGGCCTCAATGGCGCGGAGCAGGACGCCCAGGCGCGCTCGGCGTAAGCCCGCTCGGCCTGAGGCCCTAAGCGGCGCGCCGCCGCGGCTGTGGGCGCCCTGGCGCGCGTCCTACCTGCACGCCGCCGCCACGCCGGGGCGCGGATGCATCTTCTGCTTTGGCGAGCCCAACGCCCGTGAGCGCCGCCGCCGCCTGGTGCTCTACGCGGGGCCGCTAGCGCTGGTGATGCTCAACCGCTACCCGTACAACAACGGTCACCTGATGATCGCGCCGCGGCGCCATCTCGCGTCGCCTGAATTGCTCGAGCGCACCGAGCGCGCCGCGCTCGCCGAGCTGCAGGCCGCGGCGGTGGCGCTGTTGCGCCGTGCCTACCACTGCGACGGGTTTAACCTGGGCGCCAATCTGGGGCGCAGCGCCGGCGCGGGCTTCGCCGATCACATGCACTGGCACGTGGTGCCGCGCTGGGAGGGTGACGTCAACTTCATGCCGGTGCTGGCGGCCACCCGTGTGATCTCGCAACATCTCGAGGAGACCTTCGACCTGCTCGAGCCGCTTTTCAAAACGGTCGGCGCTGCCATATCCTAAACTTGGGATGGGACTTCCCAACTGGATCTCCAAATGAAGCAAGACTTGCTCAAGATTCGCACGCTGGGCGAATTGCGCGCGGCGGGCGTCGAAGTATTACCGGTCAGGCTCGAGATGCGCCGCAATCTGCTCGAACGTCTGCGCGCGCGCGAGCGCATCCTGCCCGGCATCATCGGCTACGACCAGAGCGTGCTGCCCGAGATCGAAAACGGCGTGCTCGCGGGTCATCACATGATCTTTCTTGGCGAGCGCGGGCAGGCCAAGTCGCGGCTCATTCGATTGCTCGCCGACTTGCTCGACGAGCGCGTGGCGGCGGTCAAGGGCTGCGAGATCAACGACGATCCTTATCGGCCACTGTGCGGCGCCTGCCGGCGGCGGGCGGCCGAGTTCGGCGAAGAGCTGGAGATCGAATGGATCGGACGCGAGCGGCGTTACGCCGAGAAGCTGGCGACCCCCGATGTCTCGGTGGCCGATCTGATCGGCGAGATCGATCCGATCAAAGTCGCCGAGGGGCGCTACCTCGCCGACGAAGAGACCATCCACTACGGCCTCATTCCGCGCACCAACCGCGGCATCTTCGCCATCAACGAGCTGCCCGACCTGACCGAGAAGGTCCAGGTGGGCCTGTTCAACCTGATGGAGGAGAAGGACGTCCAGATAAAGGGTTACCGGGTGCGCCTGCCGCTTGACCTGGTGTTTGTGGCCAGCGCCAATCCCGAGGACTACACCTCGCGCGGCCGAATCATCACGCCGCTCAAGGACCGCTTCGACATTCAGATTCGCACGCACTATCCGCGTACGATCGAAGACGAAATCGCGATCATGGACCAGGAGTCCGCCTACCCGCCGAGCGCCGGGATGGCGCTGCGGGTCCCGCCCTTCATCAAGGAGGTGGTCGCGCAGCTAACCTTCGAGGCGCGCGCCTCCAACGAGATCAACCAGAGTTCGGGGGTCTCGGTGCGGGTCTCGATTAATAACTTTGAATCCGTGGTCTCCAACGCCGAGAAGCGCGCCGTGCGCCTGGGCGACAATGAGATCGTGCCGCGCCTTTCCGATCTGCCTTCGCTCTACGCCTCGACCGCCGGCAAAATCGAGCTTGAGTACGTGGGCGAGGACAAGAAGGAGGAGGACCTCATCGAACGCCTCATCAACCGCGCCGTGCTCAAGGTCTTCGATCGCTATTTCAAAATTGAGGACCTGCGCCGCGTGTCCGCCTACTTCGAGGGCGGATGGGGAGTCGAGGTCTCCGACGACGCGCCCGCCTCCGAATACCTCGACGCGCTGCGCGAGGTGCCGGGCCTGCGCGAGGCGGTCGAACAGCTCGGCTCGTTCGAGACCCCGGGCCTGATGGCGGCGGCGAGCGAGCTGGTGTTCGAGGGCCTGCACCTTCATCAGAAGCTCAACAAGGAGCGCCAGGGTGGGCGCTTCGCCTATCACGCCTGAGGTCGGGGCCAAGCGCGGGCGACGCCGATGATCGAAATCCGCTACACCGCGTGGGACGGCAGTCAGAAGCTCAAGCTCGACGCCGACAAGGTGTTCGAGAAGCTGGCCGAGTTCCTCTCCTATACCGACGACGTACGCCAGGCGATGGACTGGATGACGCGCCAGGGGATGGACTTCGACGGCTCGCGGGTGGCGGGCCTGGAGGAGTTTCTCGAGCAATTGCGCCAGGAGATGCGCCAGCGCTACCGCGAGTTCAATCTCAAGGACGCGCTCGGCGAGATGGAGCAGCGGCTCCAGGACATCGTCGATCGCGAGCGCGGCACGTTGGAGCGGTTAAGCGCCGAGCATCCGAGCGCCAAACTCGACGAGAAGCTGCGCGAGCTTAAGCGGATGCCGCGGCGGCTCTCGGAAGCGATTCGCAAACTCGAGAGCCACGAGTTCGAGGACGCCCAGGCGCGCGCCGATTTCGAGGCGCTGCTCAAGGAGTACGAGAACATCCGCGACCTCGAAAACTTCCGCGAGCGCAACCAGCACCTGTTCCACGGGCCCAAGAGCCTGGACTACCAGCAGGCGCTCGAGCTGATGCGCGAGATGGATCGCATGAAGCAGCTCGAGCAGGATCTGATGTCGGGCAACTTCGACAAAATCTCGATGGATGATCTGCGCGAGATGCTGGGCCAGCAGGCCGAGCAGGATTTCCAGAACCTGCGCCAGGTGATGCTGCTGCTGGAAGAGGGCGGCTACATGGTGCAAAAGGGCGAGCACATGGCGCTCTCGCCCAAGGGCGTGCGGCGTATCGGCCAGCTCGCGCTGCGCGACATCTACCAGGGCCTGCTCAAGGACCGCGGCGGGTCGCACGCGACCGACCATCGCGGCATAACCGAGATCCGCCCCGACGAGACCAAGAGCTATAGCTTCGGCGATCCGCTCAACCTTAACCTGGTCGCCACGCTCAAGCACGCACTGACGCGGCACCCCGGCGTGCCGCTTAAGTTGGAGCCTGGCGACTTCGAGGTCTACGAAAGCGACTACGCCAGTTCGTCGTCGACCGTGTTGTGCCTGGACATGTCGTGGTCGATGAGCTGGGAGGGGCGGTTCGCGGCGGCCAAAAAAGTCGCGATGGCGATGGAGACGCTGATCCGCTCGAAGTTTCCGCGCGATTTTTTTTCGATCGTCGGGTTCTTCACCCGCGCGGTCGAGCTCAAGCTCAAGGACCTGCCCGAGGCCTCGTGGAACATGGGCGACCCGTTCACCAATCTGCAGGACGGGCTGCGTCTCGCTTCGGATCTGCTCGCGCGGCATCCCTCGCGCAACCAGCACATCATCGTGATAACCGACGGCCAGCCTACCGCCTACTTTCTCAACAAGCGCCTGTATTGCGAGTGGCCTTTGTCGTTCGGCGGCATCAGCATGCGCGCGGCCCAGGAGACGCTCAAGGAAGTCGAGCGCGTCACCCGCAAGGGCATCACGATCAACACTTTCATGCTGGATGATTCGCCAAGCCTGCGCGCGTTCGTCGAGAAGATGACCCTGATCAACCGCGGACGCGCGCTCTACACCCGCCCCGACCATCTCGGCGAATACATGCTGGTCGATTATCTCTCCAAGCGCCGCAAGAAAGTGTGACGAGCGATCGCGAATCGTGCCGCGTGACCCTTGGGTGCGCCGCAGATGTTGGGTCCGTCTCGGCCATCGCCCGTTCTAGCTTTGGGTCGAGCTTCCCACAGTCCCGAGTCGGCTGCGATCCAGGCGCTCGAGTTTTTCTTTCACCTCAGCATTGCTACGGCAGCGCCGCGGTGCCCGCATCGTCGGCCTCGTCGTCAATGGCTGCGCTATTCGCGGCGTTGCTGGCCGCCTTGCCGCCGTCCTCGGGCTCGTTCCACTCGGCGCGTTGCCAGCCCTGGTTGAAGGCCGCGATACGCTGGTTGGAAAAGCCGTGGTCATGGACGCCGCTGAACTCGTCGCCGCCCATGCTGTAGAAGGCGGTGATGTTGTCGCGCGGGATGCTCAGCCGCTCGAGCGTGTAGCCGGAGAAGCGATCGGCCTGGAGTTCCTTGTCGACGCTGGAGACATCGGTGCGCTCGTAGTCGTGATGCTCGATATGGCCGAGCTCATGCGCCAGGATCGCGTAAATCATCGACGTCTTGTCGGGCTCGCCGTGCTCGTCGGCCTCGCCGCGCAGGAAAACGTCCATGAAGGTTGGGTTGTAGAAGATGCATCCGCCGCGCGACACGTGCGGCGAGCCGGCGCGCACCGATTCGTAGACCGTGGCGCTGGCCCCCCAAGCGCGATCGATGTTGGCGACGATGCTCTTGTACGGCTCCGTTGCCGGCCGCGCCATCTCACCGCAGATCATTTGCGCACCATCGGCTCCAGGCTGCAGCTCCGGCGGCAGTGCTTGGGCTGCGTTGGGGTCAGCTTCGGCGGGCTTGGTCGTGGATCGATGGCTCTCGTGGACCTGATTCGACTGGACTTGATTCGACTGCTCCTGCTGCGACTGGTCCTGGGGCGATACAACCGACCAGTCGTCGTCCCGTGCGAGCGTCGGCCGTGCGCCCAGTGCCGCGCATCCAAGCACCAGTGCGGCTATCGCAAGCCGCGCAAAAGTCTGGTTGAAAAATGACGCCTCACGCCTGATCGTGCGCCTGCCGTGCAGCTTGTCTCGCGCTTGCAGCGTGGCCATGATTTCCCCCACCAATGGAATACGCGGAGGACAGCGTAATGCCGCCCTTTCCATCTCCTGAAGCATTGTAGCTCATTTTGACGCCTTTAGCCGAACGCCGACGTCATCTCGTGCGTGGCCTCGACTGGCGGCCTGACCGCCATTTCGCCGCGCCGTCGCCGGCAAGCTCCAGGCAACTCCGATCTGCCGTATCGCGATGCGATCGGCCTCGGGGCCGGCCGCCGCCAGCAGCCGGCGCATCGGTTCGTCCATTGGCTCCCTGGACAGCCGGAAGGTCCCCCAGTGAATCGGCACCAGGTAGCGTGCACCGCTTTGCTGAAACATCGCCCAGACCTGTTCGGGATCGGCATGATTGCGAATCCATGGATCGTAGGCCGCGATAGAGAAGGCCGCGACGTCGGGCGGGTCGGACGCGAGCGTCCCGAACAGCGGCGTATAGGCGCTGTCGCACGCGAGCAGCATCCGCGTACCGCCGCGCTCCAGCAGGTAGCTGTTGTAGCCATACGCGCGGCCCATCGGCGGCCATCGCACGCCCCAATGCTTCGCGCCCATCGCCGTCACGCTGAGTCCTTTTACTTCCGTGTGCTCGCCCCATCGAAGCTCGCGCACGTCGGTGAAGCCCAACGGACGAATCAGCCGGGCGCATCCGCCGCACGCGATCACCACCGCGCTCTTGGGCAGGGCGCGCAGCGAGGGAAGGTCGAGATGGTCCATGTGTGCGTGGGTTATCAGAATGACGTCGAGGTTTTGCAACTGCGCCGGCGCAAGCGGCGGCGCGCTATGCCGGCGCGGTCCGATAGTCAGCAGCGAGCCTAACGAAAGTCCGACGCGATTGAACAACGTCGGGTCGCTCAGCACGCGCAGGCCGTACCAGTTCATCAGCAGCGTCGAATGGCCGAGGTCCGCGATGGTAAGTGTGCGGCCTGGCCACAGCTCCGGATGCAGTTGGCCGCTGGGCGGCGGGGCGTCCTGGTACGGACCCGCCTCCGAAATCAACCGGCTCGCCACGAGCGCCATCAATGCTATCGCGGCGCCCGCCACCACCATCCACGTCACCTTCCACATCTTGCGTCGAGTCAGCATCGAAATTTTCTCACCCGCCGTCCGTTAAACGTATCCGTTCCCGACGCGGCCCGGCAAAGCGGGTCTGCATCAGGGATAGGCATTCGCCGCGCGGTCTGCTAAAGCGAACATAACGCGAAGTGTGGTGGATGGGGCTGTGGCAGCTTTCGACCTCGAGCATCGTTATTCAGGCGCAACCGCGCGCGAGAAGCTTTACGCTTATCTCGAGCGCCAGATAGCCGGCGCGCACACCGACGAATTGGTTGGCCTGCTCTTTCAGGGCGCAGGTTCCGACCCCGAACTCGGCCCGCGTATCGTTCACCGCCTGCTCGCCGGCGATCCGAATTTCGTGTTCGACGGCGCGAGCGGGATGTGGGCCTTGCGCGCGAGCGAGGCGCTGAAGGTGCCGCTGGAACGGGGCCGCTACGTGGTGGTCGATCTCGAAACCACCGGCGGGCGCCCCGGCCCCGGCGCGATTACCGAAATCGGCGCGTACCGGATGGAAGGTCCGCGGATGACGGAATCGTTCGCGACTCTGGTGCGCCCGCGCGGTCCGATCTCGCCCTTCGTCACGCGGCTTACGTCGATCACCAATGAGATGGTGGCCGGCGCGCCGCCAATCGAGCGCGTGCTGCCGGCGTTTCGCGATTTTCTGGGCGACGCGGTGATGGTCGCGCACAACGCGCAGTTCGATTTCGCGTTCCTCGACTTCGAGTTCCGCCGGGTGTTCGGGATGGGGCTCAAGAACCCGGTGTTGTGCACGCTCAGGCTCTCGCGCCGCTTCGCGCCCTCGCTGCGCCGGCGCCGGCTCGACGCGCTGGCCGAACATTTCGGGCTTTCGACCCAGGGCCGCCATCGCGGGCTCGGTGACGCGCGAATGGCGGCCGAGCTGCTGTCGATCTTTCTCGACATCGCCGCGCAAAGCGGTATTACCCGCGTCGACCGGCTGATCGATCTGCACAGCCGCGGCGCCGCCGGCCGCAGGATCGAGCGTCACGTCGCACCCGAAGCGATCGCGGCTCTGCCGATGGCGCCCGGAGTTTACCTGATGCGCAACGAGCGTGGCGATCTGCTCTACGTCGGCAAGGCGCGGCGTCTGCGCGAGCGGGTTGCCTCGTATTTCAACGGCGGCATGACGATCGACGCCAAGACCGCCGATCTTGTAAGCCACGTTTATATGATCGATGCGCGGGTGACGCTGTCGGCGCTAGACGCCGCGCTGCTCGAGGCGCGGCTCATCCGCGAACTCAAACCGCCGTACAACCGGATGCTCAAGGGGATGGCGCAGGCGTACTTCTTGCGGCTCGACCTGATGGACGCCTTTCCGCGGCTGACGCTCTCGACCAGGCTTTCGGCGCGCCGCGGCATGATGCAGCTTGGGCCGTTCGCGGGCCGGGGCGGGGTAGACCGCGCGATGCGCGCACTCGAGCGTATCCTGGGATTGCGCACCTGCGTCGGCAAGCTCGCGCCATACGCGGATTTTTCGCCGTGCATGTACGGCCAGATGGGGCACTGCGCGATGCCGTGCAACCTGAGCGCCGACGAAGACGCTTACGGCGCGCGAGTGCGGCGCGCGGTCGAATTCCTGCGCGGACGCAGCGGCCCTCTGCTCGGCGAACTGGCTCGCGCGCGCGACGAGGCGGCCCGCGCGATGCGTTTCGAGGAGGCCGCGCGGTTTAAGCGCGAGCTGACCTCGCTCACCACCCTCGCCGCGCGCGCCGAGCGGCTAAGCCGCGTCGTCACCGAGAACAATCTCGTGATCGTGGCAGGCGCTGGCGCCTCGACGCTCGCGCATGTGGTGCTGAGCGGGCGGCTCGCGCTGAGCCGTGCGGTCGCGGAAGCCGGTGATGCGCAGGCGGTTGCGGAATTCGTGGCCGCGAATTACGAGGGCTATCGCGCGCGGCCGGTGATACGCGATGAACTGGACGCGATGGCGATCGTCGCACGATGGCTCTCGGAGCGCGACGGCGCCGACGGCCGGCTGATTCATCTGCGCGGACCGAATCTCGATCCCGCCGCGCTACGGCCGCCCGCCACCGCTGCCGGCCGCGCCGAAACGTCACAGTTCCCAATGGCGAGATCGTAGAACTGCCATCCTTTGAAGTTTGCGTAAACTTTGCGAAGGCGGGTGGGGTTTGCTATACGCCGACGAGGGTGGAACTCAGAGACGGAAATTCCGTCTCGATTCGCGAGAAGCTTTTCTAACCTGGTTGGGTCAGGTGCCGATGAGCGTGTTGCCAACGGCCTGAGGCTTCGTGTCAGGATGTCTTGTAGACTTCGAGGTTTCGACCGGCTGTCAGGAGGAGGCAATGAGAGCCAGGCTGTTCACACCGGTGATTCTCTGCGCCGTAGCGATTGCCTTGATGACAACTGTGGGCGCCGACGAGTCGGTTCCGCTCGCCGCACCCAAGCCGAACAATCAGACCGGCTTCCCCGCCGAGCTCTATTCGTGGGTAATACCGGCGGATAATCCACAGACGCCGGCAAAGGTAGAGCTCGGCCGTAAGCTCTTCTTCGACGATCGGCTCTCTGCCGATGGCACCGTATCGTGCGACCAGTGCCATTCGCCCGCCAAGGGTTTCACCGATCAGCTCCCGACCTCGATGGGTATTCATCACGCTTTCGGACAGCGCAACGCTCCGACCGTTTTGAACGCGCTGTTCAACACGCTCCAGTTTTGGGACGGCCGCGCGCCAACGCTGGAGAAACAAATCGAAGGCCCGATCCTCAACCCGGTCGAAATGGGCAACAAGAGCTTCGACGATGTAGTCGGCAAGGTGAAGGCGATTTCCGACTATCAGCAGTCGTTTCAGGCCGTATTCAACGGCGCAATCACGATGGACAATATCGAGAAGGCGATCGCGGCTTACGAACGCACGCAGGTTGCCTTCGATACGCCCTTCGACCATTTTATGGCGGGCGATCAGAACGCCATCAATGCCAGCGCCAAACGCGGATGGTCATTGTTCAACGGCAAGGGCCGCTGCATGACTTGCCACGGATGGAATCCGACGCAGCCGCTGTTCACTGACAATCGTTTTCATAATATTGGCGTATCTGCGCATAAGTCGGACTTCGTTCCGCTGGCGCGCAAAGCGCTGTTATTGATCGCGCAGGGCGGCGGCGGTTTGCAGCAGCTCGACCGACTCGCAATCCAAACCGACATGAGCGGGCTCGGGCGTTTCCTCGTAACCAAACAGGCCCATGATATCGGCGGCTTCCGAACGATGGGCTTGCGCAACTTGCTGGTGACGCAGCCCTACTTCCACGACGGTTCGCAGCCGACGCTGTGGGACGTTCTGGATCACTACAATAAAGGCGGCGTACCGAACCCTTACCTCGATGGCGGCCTGCTGCCGCTCGGACTCAGCGAATCCGAAGAAGATGACCTCGTCGCTTTCCTCGCGACTCTGACCAGTCCCGAATACGCGAGCGCGGCGAACGAGGAGCTCGAAAAGCAGCGCGCACGTGCCAAGACCGAGCGTCCTCAGCGCGACGAGGCGGCCGCGATGGGCAAGTCCGGCCTCGGTCCCGGCTTCAAGGGACCGTTCGGTGATATGACGCCGGCACAGAGCGAAGAGAATCCCGCGCTACTCGGCGGCGACTGACGATCCTTATCCACGAGGAAGCAAAGTCATGGCGGTACGGCACAAGAGCGTCGAAACCAAATACATGGAAGATCGCGAGGCGGTGCTGCGCGGGATGCGCCGGCTCGATCGCCGCACTTTCCTGAAAGTCCTGGCTGCGAGCGCCGGCGCCGTGATGGCCAAGGGTCTAATGCCGCCGCATACCTTTCAGCTCGTCAACGTAGCCGAGGCGGCCGTGGACAAGAGCGCGAGCGCGACCGGCCTGTCGGGAACGCCGCCGTTTACTTTTGCCTATATCTCCGACACGCACATGTACGTGCGGACGCTCAATCAGCGTTTCGTCAAAGGCGCGGTCAAAGCGGTCGAGGACGTCAACGCGCTCGATCCACAGCCCGATTTTGTGCTGTTCGGCGGCGACCTGGCGCAGTTGGGGCGGCCCGAGGAACTGCAGCAGGGCAAGGAAATTCTCTCGATGCTCAAGGCGCCGGTCAAAATGATGGTCGGGGAGCATGACTGGTTTTACGATTTGGGCGAGAAATGGCAGGAGCTGTTCGGCCCGCCCAACTATTCGTTCGACTGGAAAGGCGTGCACGTAATCGTCCTGATGAGCGTGCATGAGAAGGATTTCTGGACCGCGCGCAAGCTGACCCCGGCCGAGCGGATGCAAATCGTCGCGGGGTTGGACAATCCGATTCAGTCGCGCTTCGAAGTCGGCGACCAGGAGCGCGAATGGCTCAAAGGCGACCTCGCCAAAGTGCCGGCCACCACGCCGCTGCTCGTGTTCTCACACTCGCCGCTCTATAAGTACTACCGCAACTGGAATTTCTGGACCGAAGACGCCGATCAGGTGCAGGCGCTGCTCAGGCCCTACCCCCACGTCACCGTAATCCATGGCCACACGCATCAGATGCTCTTCAACCAGATCGCCAACATCAGCTTCTACGGAATGCTCTCGACTGCCTGGCCATGGCCTTACGCGCCGCAGGGATTGCCGCCGCTCACAGTGCAGATGAATCGCGCCGATCCGTACGACCAGCTCGACGGGCTCGGTGACGGCCAGGTCAATGTCAGCAAGGAAGGGCTGGCGGATATGATGTACAACCTGTGGGACCGCAATCCGGTCACGGTGCGCGCGCAATACCTGCGATCGCATGGCAAGGTCTATCGCCCGCCCGCGCCGCAGTTCGCGAGCTATTGATCGCCAACCGATACTCGACGGTTCTCATTCGACGAGGCGACAATGATCTCCAAACGAATAGTCCTCCTGATGTTTGGAACCACGATCGCGGCCGCTGGCCTGGCGCGCTCGTATGCGCAGCAGGCAGCTACCCACGACGTTCCCGCGGCCCACAGCGGCGGCACGGTCGTGATGCTCTGCGACGGCAAGACCAGTATCGAGGTCAAGAACTTAGAGCCCGGACAGACGATGTCGCGCGCGCAGGCGCAGGCGGTAAGCGACGAACTGATGGACCAATGGCGACGCGCGCATCCCGGCGAGCGCTGGGAAGTTGCCCAAGCCTCACCGGCGAGCCCAAAGGCCTCGACAGCGACAATGTCAGGTACGCAAGCCCCCGCGGCGGCGCCTTCGCTGGCCGTCCAGCAGGGCGACACGTACGCGAGCTTTCAGCCGCGCGACTACAAGGTCTGGAAAGCCGAGACCGACAAGTTCGTCGCCGACGGCAAGCGCATCTTTCACGACTCCAAGGCGCTCGGCAGCACGATCGGAATAAGCTGCGACATGTGCCATCCCGACGCCGCCAATACGCATCCCGAGACTTATCCCAAGTACCAGGTCCAGCTTCAGCGGGTCGCGCTGCTGCGCGACATGATCGATTGGTGCATCGAGAATCCGATCAAGGGCAAGGCGCTCGACCCCAACGATCCGAAGCTGCGCGCGCTCGAAGCCTACATCTACGCGCAGCGCAAGGGCGTACCGCTCGACTACGGCAAGCACTGATCGGGCGAGCGCTTGACCACAAACATCTCGCGAGCATCCCTGGGAGAAATCGATCGTGCGGCATGAGGAAAAATTAGGAATGAAGCCCAAACTCTTCACATTGGCGTGCGCGATGGCAATTGGATTTGTGCTCGCGCCGTGTATCGCACATTCGCAACCGGTGGCGCAGCCGAACGAAATCCGCATCGTCGTGGACGGCGTGCGCAATCAGAAAGGCTCCGTGATTTGCTCGCTATGGTCGGGCGCGAACTCCGCTGAATTTACAAAAACTGGCACGGAGTCGCACGAAGTTTCGGTGCCTATCGAAGGCGATAAAGGCGTGTGCGAATTCAAGGGGCTGGCGGCTGGGGCCTACGCCGCGACCGTGTTTCACGACGAAAACGGCAACGGCAAATTCGACCGCAGGTTCGGCTACCCGCTCGAGGGCTATGGATTCACCAATAACGTAAATCCGACGCTCAGGGCGCCGTCATTCGATCAGTGCAAGGTTCAATACGCGGGCAAGGGCGTTCTCGCGCTTTCGATCCATATGATCTATCGGTAGCCGTTCCGCTTAGTCCTTGCGCTAAATCCCTGCGGCTAGTCCGTCCCTTTGGCGATCGTCGCCGCAGACCTTCGCGCATGACCACAGGAGTGCCGCCATGAAGCTCTACGGATATTTTCGATCGTCGGCCGCGTACCGAGCGCGGATCGCGCTCAATCTGAAAGGGCTCAAGTACCAGTACGCTCCGGTCAACCTGTTGAAGGACGAGGCCTGGAGCGAGGAATATCGCCGGATCAATCCGCAGGGGATCGTGCCGGCGCTGGAGGACGACGGCGTAATAGTCCCGCAATCGATGGCGATCTGCGAGTACCTCGAGGAACGCTTTCCCATCCCGGCGATTTTGCCACGCGATCCGGCGGGGCGGGCCCGCGTGCGCGCGATCACGCTGAACATTGCCTGCGAAATTCATCCGCTGGCAAGTCGGCGCACGCAAGTGTTCCTCGGGGAACATTTCAACGCCGGCGAAAACGAGCTGAACGAATGGTGCCGTCACTGGATCGCGCTCAACTTCGCCGCGATCGAGCGGATGCTGAATGAGTCGCGCGCGACCGGGCGATTTTGCTACGGCGATACGCCGACCATGGCCGACATTTTCCTGGTGCCGCAGATCTTAAATGCCGGCCGGGTCAAGCTCGACCTGGCGCCTTATCCGACGATTCGCCGGATCAACGAGGAGTGCCTTAAGCTCGACGCCTTCGCCGCCGCGCATCCCGAACGTCAGCCCGATGCGGTCAAGGCATAGCCGCGGAGCGTTCACCTAATAGTTGATGAGGGATGAAGGTCGGATCTTAACTCCCTCCCCATCAGTTGGGGAGGGAGTGACAGCCACGCAAAAACTGAAGCCAGCGAGTGACTGTCAGCGGGCGGCGCGATCGGGAGTCTCGGCGGCGGCGTCGTCGTCGGCCGGATGCAGCGTCATCCGTATCCCGTGGCGGGGACGCAGGGTGACCAGCGGATGGAGTTCCACCGGATGCCCGGGCGCAAGCTGCAGCCGATAGCGCTGGGCCACCGTCGCCACGACCAGTTGTGCCTCGCTCATCGCGAAAACGTTGCCGATACAAACTCGCGGGCCGCCGCCGAACGGCAGGTAGGCGAAGTTAGGGCGTCCCTCGGAACGCGCGGGCGAAAAGCGCTCGGGGTCGAAGCGTTCGGGCTCCGCCCAGAAGGCGGGATGGCGATGGGTGACGAAGCTGCAAATGATGATGTTGGTCCCGGGCCGGACGCGGTAGCCGCCGATCTCGTCCTCGCTGATGGCGTTGCGTGAAATTGCCCAGGCTGGCGGATAAAGCCGCATCGATTCTTCGATCACCATCCGGGTGTAAGGGAGTTGCGGCAGGTCGAGGCCGCCGGGTGCGCGCTCGCCGAGCACGCCGGCGATCTCGTGATGGAGCTTGTCGGCGGCTTCGGGGTTTTGCGCAAGTAAGTACCAGGTCCACGCCAACGCATTGGCGGTGGTTTCGTGACCGGCCAGCAGCAGGGTCAGCACCTCGTCGTGCACCTGGCGCTCAGTCATTACCTTGCTGGTCTCTTCGTCGACCGCGTCGAGCAACATCGAGAGCAAGTCCTCGTTGCGATACGTCGCGCGGCGGCGCTCGTCGACGATCTTGCTTACCACCTCGTCGAGCGCGCGCACGGCCGCGCGAAAGCGCCGCTTGCGCGGCGTCGGAATCACCGGGATCAGGTCGAGCAGGCTGAACTCGCCGAGTTGGCGGTTGACCTCGGTCAGGGCCGGGCCAATCGCCTCGGCATCGTCGCTCACGTCGGCACTGAACAGTGCCTTGGCCACGATCACGAGCGTAAGCCGGGTCATCTCGGCGACGACGTCGAAGGGCTCGCCGCTATGCGCCAGAACGTCCCATCGGTCGAGCATCTCGAGCGTGCTGTCGACCATCAGCTTGCAGAACCCGGCCACGCGCTGGCGATGGAACATCGGCGCTATCAGCCGCCGCTGGCGATGCCAAAAGGCGCCGTCGCTGGTCAGCAGGCCGTTACCAAGCAGGCGGCCCAGCATCGCGTAGTCGATGGTATGCTTGTCGTAGTTGCGATGGTTGTCGTGTAGGACGTGGCGGATGTGGTCGGGATGGGCGAGGAGAAAGGCGCTCGTGCTGCCAAAGCGGTAGCGCACGATGTCGCCGTGCTGGCGAAAGCCGTCGCGCAGAAGATTGAGAGGCTCGCGCTGCACCTCGCGCAGGCTGCCGAGCAGCAGGTGCCCCCGCGGTCCGGGCGGTCTGGCGCTAGGCGCCAAGATTCTCCTTGAACAGCGCGGTCGCCTTGCCCCACGCGTCCCGCGCTTCGGTCGCCGCGTAGACGTCCTTGCGGCTGTCGTTAAAGAAGCCGTGCGAGCATCCTGGGTAGATCTTCACTTCGCCGCGCTTGTTGAATTTCTTCAGATCGGCGGCGAGCCGGTCGACGTCCGCCCGCGTGATCCATCCGTCGTTCTCGCCGTATGCGTAGAAGATCGGACAGTTGAGATTCTGCAGTTGCCGATCGTCGGGAACCTCGCCATAGAACGGCGCCGCGGCCTTGATGTCCTTGCTCACGCACGGCAGCGCCATCGCGTAGCTCCCGCCCATACAGAAGCCGATCACTCCGATACGCGCGCCATTGGCTTCCTTTTGGCTTTTGATCCACGCGATGGTGCTCAGCAGATCCTCGATGCCGTCGGCCAGCGGGAGCTTTGACATCAGATCCCCCGCGACATTGGGGTCTTTGGTCACCTGGTGGCCCAGGCGCGAGTAGAGATCGGGCGCGACCGCGAAAAAGCCCTCCTGGGCGAAACGCCGCGCGACGTCGCGGATATGATCGTCGAGCCCCCACCATTCCTGGACCACGATAACCGCCGGGCGCGGTGCGCCGCCGCCCTGATGCGTCACGTATGCTTTGAGCTGGCAGGCTTTGCTCGCGAACGTTACTTCCTGTGCAACGAGTTGATTGGCCATGGGTTGAATCCTCGCTGATGAAAACTTCTATGTTGATCGAAAACTTTCAGGAGCTCTCGCAGGAGGTTTCGCACGCGGCTACTCGGCCGCCGTCACCGGGATAAATCCCACGGTGCCGTTGCGCAACGTCACCTGCAGCCAGTTGCCCTCGATTCCCGTGACATGTACGTAGTGCCCGTGATGTACCTGGCCGACCACGCTGGTGGAGCTGTCGGCCCGCTGGTAGACCGCGGAGTCCCTGGTCAGCCTGAACTTGCGGTTAAGCGCCTTGAGCTTATGCTGCGCAACGCCGGGGGCGGCAGGGGGCGCCACGGCGGCTTCGGCGCTCGGCGCCGCACCGGGCGCGGCCGGCGCGACCTCGGTCGGCGGTGGAGCGGCCAGCAGATGCGGATCGAGCGCGCGCACTTCGGCATACTCGTCGTCGGCCTCCACCTTGCTGCCGGGGGTCGCGTTCAGCAGGTTGGCGAGCGCCAGATGAGCTTGCGCGTCCTTGGGTTGGAGCCCGATCGCGGTGCGCAGCTCGATCTCGGCCCATACCGTGCGGTTGATCTTCGCGAGCAGCGAGCCGAGTTGGAGGCGATAGGCGGGGTCGGCCGGCTTGAGCGCGACCGCGGCGAGGTATTGTTCTTGCGCTCCGCCCATCTGCGATTGCGATTCGTAGATTCCGCCCAGCGCCGAATGGGCCGCGGCGTTGGCTGGTTCGAGCTCGAGCACCCGCATGAATTCCGCTTGCGCCAGCGTCGGTTTCTGCTCGAAGACGTACAGGTTGCCAAGCGCGACGTGGACCCGCGGGTCATTGGGCGCGGCCTTGGCCGCGGCCTGGTAGCTCTGCTCGGCCTGCGGCAGTTCCGTCTTCTGCATCGCCGCGTTACCGTCGCTCAGGTAGTCATTGACCGATTTGCCATGGCACCCGGCGATCAAGCCGACGCTAAAGGCCGCCGCCGCCCCAAGCGCGAGCGCGCGGCCGCACCTGAATTTTGACAAAGTCCGTAGCTTCCGCTCCATTGCCTCCACCTGCCTCACTGGACTCGAACGGATATGGCGCGTCCGCCGCGACAATCGCGTCAGCTCTCGGGCGAGCGGTCCAGGGCCGGCGCCGGCAACTGATGGCGGAGCGTTGCTCCAATGTTGGAGCACCGATGCAAAGACTGTCAAGGCGGATGATTCGCTCTTTACGGTTGGCTCGACTGGCCGCGTGAGTTATAAAGGTACGCCGTGCGTGCAATCCTCATCGCCGCCAAGCATCTCGCTTTCGCCAAGACGCGTCTGGGCCGCGCCGTGGGCGACACCGATCGTATGGCGCTGGCCGAGGCGATGTTTCGCGACGTGCTGGCCGCGGCGCTAAGCGCGCGCGCGGCGGACCACGTGGCGGTTATCAGTTCGGACCCGGCGTTGCTCAACCTCGCACGCACCGCGGGCGCGTTGGTGATCGACGAGGAGTTTCCGCGCGGGCTCAACGCGGCGGTAGGCCTGGCGACGGCGGCGCTCGCCGCGCAGGGCGTCGGCACGTTGTGCACGGTGCTGTCGGACATTCCGCTGGTGACCGGCGAGGACATCGACGCGGTCTTCAGCGAACTGGCCGAAGAAGAGCGCGGCGTGGTGCTGGTGCCCTCGCGCGACTTAAGCGGCACCAATATAATTGCCCGCGCGCCGGCCGGCGCGATTCCGACGCGCTTTGGCGGCCGGAGTCTCGCGCGCCATCTCGAGGAATGTTATCGGCTCGGTCTGCCAAGCCGGGTAGTGCGGCGGCGCGGCCCGGCGCTCGACCTTGACGTGATCGACGATCTGAACGAGTTTGTCCGCGCGCCCAGCATGACTCATACCTACAATCAGCTTGCCCGGCTCGGGATCACTCACGGCTAGACGGCTATTTGAATGTCGAGAATCGTGGAGATGATCGAGCGCCTTGGGGCGCTGGTGATCGATAATGTCACCGCGCTGGGCAACTTCGTGCTGTTCCTCGCGACGGCGCTCTGGTGCGCGATAACCCCGCCCTACAAACCGCGGCTGGCGATTCGGCAGATGCGCACTATCGGGGCCGAGTCGATCGTGCTGGTGGCGCTGATAGGCGCGTTCACCGGGATGGTGCTCGGCTTGCAGGGCTACAACACGCTGCGCCGCTTCGGCTCGGAGGGCGCGCTCGGCACCGTGGTCGCGCTGGTGCTGGTGCGCGAGCTGGGCCCGGTACTGGCAGCGCTGATGGTCACGGCGCGGGCCGGGTCGGCGATGGCGGCCGAGCTGGGATCGATGCAGGCGACCGAACAGATCGACGCGCTGTCCGTGATGGCGATAAATCCGATCCAATACCTGGTCTCGCCGCGTGTGATCGCGGGGATAATCAGCTTCCCCTTGCTGACCAGCATCTTCGACGTAATCGGAATCTGGGGCGGCTACCTTATCGGGGTGGGCCTGATGGGCGCGCCGGGCGGCAGCTACTTAAATGGTATCGCGCAAAACATGAGCGGCCACGACATCATGAGCGGCCTGTACAAGGCGCTGGTCTTTGGACTGGTAGTGATGTGGGTCTGCTGCTACAAGGGCTACCACGCGCAGCGCATGGCGACCGGGGTGAGCCGCGCCACCACCGAGGCGGTGGTGCTCTCGAGCGTGTTGATCCTGGCCTGGGACTATTTCCTCACGTCGATTCTCCTATAGAATGCCGCGATTCAAGAGAATTTGGAGAAAACCTTGTCAGGCGAAGATGGCGGCTGCTGAACAGAACGGAAAGGGGACGGTTTCGCCAGTTGCGATCGAGGTGCGCGATCTGCGCCATCGCTTCGGCGCCCAGCAGGTTCTCAACGGCGTCAATCTCGACTTCCTGCGCGGCCACGTCACGACCATCGTGGGCCCCAGCGGATGCGGCAAGACCGTGCTGCTGAAGCATCTCAACCTGCTGCTGCGAGCCGACTCGGGCACAATCGTGATCGACGGCGTTGACGTTACCCGTTTGGGCAATAGCGGACTGGACGAGGTGCGCAAGGAATTCGGGATGCTGTTCCAGGCGGGCGCGCTGTTCGACTCGATGTCCGTGTTCGACAATGTCGCGTTTCCGTTGGTCGAGAACACGCGCATGGGGCGCGAGGAAATCGCGGGCAAAGTGCGCGAGATGCTGGCCAACGTCGGGCTCGAGGGGATGGAGAACAAATTTCCCTCCGAACTTAGCGGTGGGATGCAGAAGCGGGCGGCGCTCGCGCGCGCGCTTATCCGCAATCCCAAGATTCTCATGCTCGACGAGCCGACCACCGGACTGGACCCGACCCGCACCGGATCGATTCACGCGCTGGTGCGCCATACCCAGCAGCGCTTTGGTCTGACGGTGGTGATGGTCAGCCATGACGTGCCGGCGGTGTTCGAGATTTCCGACCGCGTTGCGTTTATGCACGAGGGCAGGATGAAGCTTACCGGGACGCCTGCGGAAGTGACGGCGGCCAATGACGAGGTCTTTAACCGCTTCCTGGCGGGCAGGACCGCGGGAGACGAGCGCGACGCGGCCGCGCTCTGAGTAACAGACGCTCTGAGAGCAAATAATGTACGCCAGTTGGACAACCAAGCTTATCGTGGGGCTTTTCGCGCTGGCTGGGATCGCGGCGCTCGTTATTCTGTCGCTGCGCCTAGGGAAAATAGAACTGTTCAACAATAGCGGCTACGTCATCTATGCGAACTTCGACAATATCTCCGGCCTGAAGACCGGCGATCAGGTTGAGATCGCAGGCGTGCAAGTTGGCAAGGTAGTTGCTATCTCGCTCAAGGATTATCGCGCCCACGTGGCGCTGAGGGTCAATCAAGGGGTAAAGGTGGATACGGACGCCATAGCCTCAATTAAGACCAGCGGTATAATTGGCGACAAGTATGTCTCGGTTTCGCTGGGCGCCGGTGATCATGATCTCGCAGATGGTGGCGCAATTCGGCGGACTCAATCGGCCTTCGTGCTGGAGGACGCAATCGGTCAATTGATCAACAGCAGTAACGGCCCCAGCTCGGGCGGCGCCGGCAACGGGTCGGGCAGCGGCGCATCGCCCGATAATCACGGCAAGGGTCCGAAGTAAACAGGAAGAAAGCGGTATGCCTGGGAATAATTATTCAGCGCGCGAAGCTCGAGCCGTTGGGGCGGCGCAGATGTCGTCTTCGACGATGGCTTTGAGCGTGTTTGCGAGTGCGATGCTTGCCCTGATGGTGCTGCAGGCCGCAGCGCCGGCGCCGGCGTGGGCTTTGTCCACGGCACTGGACACGGTCAACCAGGTCATCAACACGTCTTTGCCGGTGCTCCGCGACAAGCACACACCGCTTCCTCAGCGTCGCCGTCAATTGCGTGACCTGCTCGAGCGGCACTTCGATTTCGCGGACATGGCGCGGATCGCTCTGGGTTACCATTGGCGCGAACTCAACGCGAGTCAGCGCTCCCAGTTCACCCAACTGTTCACGGCATTTATGGAGAACGCTTACCTGAGCAAAATTCAGGATTATTCTGGGCAGGATGTGGCCGTGCTGGGCCAAAATCCCGAGGGAGAGGGCTTTGCCCGGGTGAGCAGCCAGATAATTCAGCCCGGCAAACAGCCCATCAAGGTAGATTACCTATTGCGTGAGCTTGATGGCGACTGGAGAATCTACGATGTGACGGTTGACGCCATCAGCATCGTCGCGAACTATCGAAATCAGTTTAACCGCGTGATTAATGATCAAGGATTCGATAAGCTGATGGCCAATATGCGGGCCAAGCAGCAGCAATTGCAGGCCTCGATGGGGTCGTAGACTCCGTAATCCAGGGGGAGAGCAGCGCCGGCCCAGACGGATCGGCGCGGAGGTTAACGTGGCCGTGAGCGAACCAATTATACGAATACGGACCAAACAGTGCGCCAAAAGGCTAGCCAGTCTACTCATGGCGGCGACGCTGGCAACTATGATGGTGGTTTCGACCGCGTTCGCCCAGTCCGCGATGGGCGCGGACCAGGCGGCTCCACCCAAGCTGCCCGGCGAGCGGGCGCTGCCGGGTGAGTCGGGAGGTCCATACCCGGACCCGCTGGAGCCCTTCAATTCGGCGATGTTCAATTTCAACATTAACCTTGACCAGTATGTGGTTACGCCAGTCGCCAAGGGCTACTCGTACGTATTGCCCGAGCCCGCGCGTCAGAGCGTAAATAACTTTTTCAGGAACGTCGACGTCATCCCGCGCTTCGCCAACAATCTACTCCAGCTGCATGTTTATTATGCGGCCAACGAACTCGCGCGCTTCGGGATCAACAGCACGCTCGGTGTCGCAGGACTCTTCGATGTCGCCGATAGCTGGTTCGGGATGAAGCAGCATAACGACGATTTCGGCCTGACCCTGGGCCATTACGGAATCTACTCGGGACCGTACGTGATGCTGCCGTTCATCGGACCCTCGACGGTCCGCGACACGGTCGGGCTGGTGGTCGATGGTTGCATGAACCCGATGAGCTGGCTGCTGCCGTGGTACGTGACGATACCGGCCGATGTCGGGTCGGAGGCGATCAACGCGGTGAACTACCGCTCGCTGCATCCCAACCAGTTCGAGGAGGCTGATCGCTACGCGGTCGACCTGTACGGCGCGGTGCAGGATGCCTACATGCAGACGCGGACTGCCGAGCTCAAGCGCCTGGCGCAGTAACGCTTCGGGGCGAGCGGATGCGGGCTTGAGCCCGCATCCGCTCGCCCCCTCATAACCGCCGCGAAAGCGTAACGGGCGGGCCGCCCGAAGGCGGCCCGCCCGTTACGCTTTCGCGGCGCTGCGAGCCTGCGATGCGCCGTCACAGGCGCAGCGCGGACGTGCGAGGGCCGCGCCAGCCGCTCTTTTGAGCGGCCAGCGCGGCCCTCGCGTCCCCCCACTTTGGTTTCCCCAGAAGCCGGTTGGGCCTCGCGGCCCGCGCGGCTCTGGGTTAACCCCCCTTTCTTCGGACCAGTGCGGCATCACCCGTCAGGCGGCGATGCCGGATTTAAATGCTCAGTTACGAGCGATCGCGCCGTTGCTGCCGTTGCTATGCGACGCAACGCGAAAAGTTTCTGACAGTTCGAGAAATTGGCCCTGCAATTCTTCCACCGCTTCGAAGGTCTTAGCCAGCTTGGCAAGCTGCATCTGGAAAACCTTCGCAGGCTCCATCGAGCGCGCGAACTGCGCAAGGTTAATCTGAAAAGCCTCGGCCAGCATCGCTATTTGCTCGTGCAGAGCCTTCATCGGCTCGAACGATTCGGCGAGCGTGCCAAGTTGTTCCTGGAACGAGCGCATCGGCTCGAAGGTGCTCGACAGTTTCTCCATCTGCTCGCGGAAGGCACGGATCGGCTCGAAGGCGCGCGCGGCCGACTGCGCGGTCTGCTCGATGGTGTCGAAGGACTTGGCCAGATCGGCCAGCCGTTCCTGATATTGCCTTGTCGAGTCAAAGACCTTGGTTACCGCCTGCGCCAACTGGTAGCGCGATGTGCCCGAATCGGCGGTTTCGCCGACGTACTGGAGAACCGTGCTGGCCAGTGAGTCCGGCTGTGCCGTGGTTTGCTGTGTCTCCCGCAAGGGCGTGCTCCTTCGCTCGGCGGCGTCCATGCCGTTGATGACCACCGGAGACTCCGGCGGGCTAATCGTGTCAGCGCTGCGCTTGTAAATCGTCTCAGTCGGAGGCGGTGGCGTGGCCGTTGCCGTCGGATCGAGCAGACGCTTCCTTAGCTCTTCGAGTTTTAGATTCATGGTCCTCCGGCATTCCCCCGCGGGGTGCTTCTGCTGTTACGCAAAACACGTTCCGTCTAGACGAATCATCTAAGGCCCGTTCTAGTCTAGCGCCTAATTAAGAGTAATAAATGATGTATAACATCTGATATGCTCATTAAAAATATCTAATCACTCTGAGAAGAAAAAGGAACAAATGATGGTAAGGGGTGCTAATGCTTTCCCTAATTATCAGACGCCGGCACCGACAAGATCGCTATGAAGCCGCTCGATGTTGCGGTGGCGCAACGAGGGGATGCGGCCCAGCAGCATCGCTGTGAAATCAGAGTCTGGAGAGCAGGGACGGCAAAGGAAAGTCGGACAGCAGTCTAATTCACATGCTCCCAGGCGTGGTAGGAGCTACGGACCAGCGGTCCGGACTCGACGTGGCGAAAGCCCATCGCCATCGCCACGGACTTAAGCTCGGCGAATTCGGCCGGGGTCACGTAGCGCTCGACCGGCAGATGGTCGCGGGAGGGGCGCAGATATTGGCCGAGGGTCAGGATGTCACATCCTGTTGCGCGCAGGTCACGCAGCACGCTTTCAACTTCGGCCGTTTCTTCGCCCAGGCCGAGCATGATGCCCGCCTTGGTCAGGAGCTCGCGGCTACCGGCGTTGCCGAAATCCCTGGCGTGCGCCAGCACGTCAAGCGAGCGGCGATAGTTTCCCCCGGGCCGGGCCTTGCGGTATAGGCTCGGTACAGTCTCGATATTGTGATTGAAGATTGCGACCGGCGCTCCGACCACGGTTTCGACCGCCGAACACGATCCCTTGAAGTCGGGCACCAGCACTTCGACTCGAGTGGCCGGTCGAAGCTGCTTGATCGCGCCGGCGGTCTCGGCGAAATGAGACGCGCCGCCGTCGGGCAGATCGTCGCGATCGACCGACGTGACGACCACGTGGTCCAGGCCCAGGCGCGCGACCGCCTCGGCGATACGCCGCGGCTCGTCGGGATCGAGCGGACGCACCTTGCCATGAGCCACCGCGCAATAGGGGCAATTACGCGTGCACACGTCGCCCATCAGCATGAAGGTCGCCGTGCGATGCGAGAAGCACTCGCCGATATTCGGGCAGCACGCCTCCTGGCAGACCGTATGGAGCCGCAACTCCGCCAGCAAGGCTTTGGTGCGGAAGTACTCGGGCGAGGTCGGCGCTCGCACCTTGATCCAGTCTGGATGTCTGCGCTCGGTCATATACGAATCTGAGCTTCGCAGTCGGCGGCGACCGGGTCAACGCGCGCCCACAGCGCTGCAACATCGGCGATGGCGGTACGCTCGTAGCCGAGAACCGCGGCGAAGCATTGCTCGACTGCGGCGGCCGCCTCTGCGCCGAGGTCCGGTTGCGCAGCGATCTCGCAGTCGCTGGTTTCGGGCCCAATTTCACGCCCGAGTTCGCGGTCAAGTTCAAGTTTGATCGAGGTCATCTCGACTTCCGCGATTCCACACGGCACGATCGCGCCGAAATACTCGAGGTCGGTGCACACGTTGAGCGCGAAGCCGTGGAGCGTTATCCAGCGCCGCAGGCCGACGCCGATCGAGCCGATTTTGCGCTCACCCACCCATACGCCGGTAAGGCCGGCACGCCGTCCCGCTGCGATCCCCAGTTTAGCCAGCGCGTCGATCATCGTCTGTTCGATCCTGCGCAAATAGAGATGGATGTCGCGGTCGTGCCCTTGAAGTTTCAGGATCGGATAGCCGACCAGTTGTCCCGGGCCATGATAGGTGACCTGGCCGCCGCGCGAGACCCGAAACACCGCGACTCCCGGCCGCGCTTCGAGCAGGTAGCGAGCGTCGGCGCCGCGGCCCAGGGTGAAGACGTGCGGATGCTCGAGCATAAGCAGCGTATCGCCGATCAAATCGTCGCGGCGCGCCGCCACCAGCGTGTCCTGCAGCGCGAGCGCGGATTCATAATCGACCGTTCCCAGCCGCGCAATCTCAAGTGTGCCGCTCGTCTCCATATGCGCTTAATAGCGATCGCGCTCCTTGGTCAGTAATTTTGCGCTCTCACCTTGAGCGTTTTGGCGCCGAAGATCGATCGCAGACCCGCGAGAAAATCGGCGACGCCGGGACATGGCAGGGCTGGCCGGCAACAGCCCCGCGATGACGCGTCCGCGTTTGGTGATTCCGATTTTCTGGCCTTCCTGCAAAAGCCGTCCAACCTCACAAGATCGATAACGCGACTCGCGTACGGCCCTCTTCATGGGATGCATTCTAGCATCGCCTCGTTGGAGTCCAACGAACCGTTGAAGTCACCGAAGGACACAGCCAGAGCACTGGCTCAGCAAGCTCAACAAATGAATCGAGCAATACGACGCCTCGACCCCAGAGCGCGCCCGCGCGTCACCCAGAGATTACGAATCAAGCTCCAGTCTTAATCGGACGACCCACAAGACACCGACCCTAGGAATTTTGGCGAAAATCGCTCGTCGCTTTAACTGCGAGATCATCAGAATACAGTGCTGTGCGTCCCTCTATGGTTCCAGCATGGCACCAGTAGCGGCCCCTTTGCTTTCCAGCTTCAGACCTCGTTTGTGACGATGACTTCCTCGCCGAGCGTGTCGGTCAGTTTAACGGCGACCGTGGTCTTCTCACCGACAGGCGCAGGCAGTTCGTAGCGGCCTTGCACATAGTCCTGCTTGTGCTGGGGAATGTCGGAGAAACCGATATTGAAAACTTGGCCGTTGTGGCTTGGGTCAATCATCACGCTGTCCACCATCGCTCGCCAATCTGAGATTTTTGGTGCGAGCACACCGCTCTGCGCCTGTAGTCGTTCCACAACGGTGGGTGAAATGAAATCCTGTATTTCGACCACGATTTTGTCGCCGTCCTTCGCTTTGAGTCGACGAATGGCGAGGCGGGCTTGGGCGGGCTGGTGTGCGATGAACTTGCCATATCTCGGGTCGGTGCGGAGTTCGATGACTTCGATTTTATTAGGCGTGTCGCCTTGTTTGCGCAACCGATTCCAATCGGCTAGCCAACCGTCTACGCCCAGTTCCTTGCCGACGCACACTGCTAGTGTTGTGTCCCATTAATAAGTTTACAGATGCGCTGGAGTTTGTTGAATATCGAGTCGGCGGTGGCAGTCCAGACGAAGGGCCGCTTGTGGGCATTGTAATGAGCCACGTAGGCGTCGATCTTCCCCACCAGTTCCCGGACGTTGCGGAACGAGCCGCGGCGAATCGCTTGCTGGGTGATAAGCGCGAACCAGCGCTCGATCTGGTTGAGCCAGCTTGAGTAGGTGGGCGTGAAGTGAAGGTGAAAGCGCGGATGGCTGGCGAGCCACGCTCTGACTTTGGGATGCTTGTGAGTCGCGTAGTTGTCGGCGATCAGGTGCAGTTCAAGATCGGCCGGCATATTAGCATCGAGATGTTTCAAAAAGCTCAGGAATTCCTGGTGGCGATGGCGCGGCTTGCACTGGGAGATGACCCCGCCGTCGACGATGTCCAGTGCCGCGAAGAGCGTGGTAGTGCCGTGACGATAGTAATCGTGAGTCACTCCCTCGACATAACCGAGCCCCATTGGCAGCACTGGTTGGGTGCGCTCCAAGGCCTGCACCTGGCTCTTCTCATCCACGCACAATACCAGCGCGTTGTCCGGCGGATTAAGATAAAGCCCAACGATGTCGCGGACCTTTTCGACGAAGAACGGGTCGGTGGACAGCTTAAAGCTCTTGCTCCGATGTGGTTGCAGGCCGAACAGCGCGAAGTAGCGCGCGACCGTGCTCTTGGAGATGCCAGTATGCGCCGCCACGCTGCGCACGCTCCAGTGGGTGGCGACGGCGGGCTTGCTGTGCAGTACCTTGCGCAGCAAGCCCGCTACCTGTTCGTCGCTATGGCTGCGCGGTCGGCCCGGACGAAGTTCCGCGTGCAGCCCGGCGATGCCGCGTTGCTGATAACGCTGGCGCCACAGACTGACCACCGGAGCACTAACCCCGCAGCGCCTGGCGACCTCTCTGTTGGCGGCGCCAGCGGCCGACAGCAGCACGATCTGTGCGCGCCGCACCAACGAATGCGGCAGGCTGCGCGAACGCACGATCGAGCGCAGTTGCGACCGCTCCGACTGAGTAATCATCAAGGCTGCATTCGGCCTGCCCATCCCATTCAACCTCCACCGGACCATAGCAGATGGGCCTCACTCCTGTAAAGTTATTTGTGGGACACAATACTAGTACATCACGTGATTCGTTGGCGCGGGCGTCGAGTTCCCGCTTCATGTCCTCCAAATCGGCAGCTGAAAGTGGATGGCCAAAAGGAACAATTTTTACGAGCTTGCCCCCGAGCGTGCCATCGAAGAATGCATCACTAAGCGTGCGTGTGACACCGATGTGCTCACACGCTAGGTTTACGGCTTCGCTGAGCTGAATGGCAAGGTCATAGTCGTTGACACGGTACACCGCGAAGCCGAATTGCGCGGGCCGCGCGGGGTTAGGCGTATCGTCCGGAAGCAAGTTTTGTTGCTGAGTTGCGGACCGAGTGGAAGCGAGCTGTTCAGCGATAGTCAGTTGCAAGCGCTCAGTCGTGGTCTGTATTGCACCTTTGTTGATGTCGCAACCAATCCAACGACGGCCCAGCCTTTGTGCTACGGCAGCCGTCGTGCCCGAGCCAAGAAAGCAGTCGAGCACTAAGTCGCCCGGGTTTGAGGACGCTTCGATAACGCGGGACAGCAGTTCCTCGGGCTTCTCGGTCGGATAACCCGTCCGTTCGTCCGCCATGGAGTTCGCCATGTTAATGTCCAACCAAATCGAAGGGATCAAAGCTCCAGCATCGGGTACATAGCCTCGTGCTTCGACGGCGGTGGGCGTACTTTCCAAGTTCAGCCACAAAGTTTCTACAGCTTTGCCTTTGGCCTCACTCAGGTAGAATTTGAATCTCCATCCGGCTCCATAGCGCTGAGGCGAAATCAGACGTTTCTCTGCCTTGAGACGTTCAAAGGTCTCTGTCGAGAACGTCTTCAGCGATACGCTTTGCCAAGGACCTCGCAGATCCTGGTCTGGGTTCGTAAATCTCGCTAGGTATTCCTCCTTGTAGGCTTCTCGAACCTTATTGAAGACGTATGCGTCGCCCTTGTGGTACCAATAAATGGTGTTGTGGTCGGTCGGATAGCGGTTCGCGATGGCTTTGCTGCTTCCTGTAAAGGTCGTGCTTCTCCAGATGATCTCGTTGACGATTGCTTCCGACCCGAAAACCTCATCGAGAAGGCATCGGAGGTGATGACCCTTTCGATTGTCGCAGTGTAGGTAGATGCTGCCGTTAGCGGCCAGCAGCTCCTTCATCATCAGCAGTCGCTCATACATAAACTGAAGATAGTTGTCATTGGCCCAAATGTCGCTGTATTGGAGTTGCTCGCCGAGTGAGTACGTCTCCCCTTCAAGCTTTGCGTTTCCTCTTGGGCCTCTGAGTTGCACTTTGCGCACGTAATCAGCGCCGCTGTCGAAAGGTGGATCAATATAGATTAGACTCACCTTGCCGCGAAGCCCACTGGCGAGTAGATGCGCAAGCACCTCTTTATTGTCGCCGTGGAAGAGTAAACCTCCACGCGGGTACGCTTCCGGCCAATCTTTCCAGATTGTCACGTCTGCCGTGTTCGACTTGTCCGCCCCCTGCGGGGTAAAGGTCTCGACGAGCTGGGCCGGAAAAGTGGTAACGGCTCGGAGGGGGCGTTTGCCCACCCAGGAGAGCATTGGGCGGCCTTTAGCTCTCGCGATGTTCACCTGCTTGGTTTCGACAGTAGTGGGCTCCGCTTCTGCAGCTTTACGGACGACTCTCTTGCTCTTATCCACTTTGCCGGGCGTAATTGCGGACTTCGCGACTTTCGGCCGAGTTGCCGAGGAATCCTTAGCCCTGGTTTTATCGTAGGTGGACATTCTTCAGTCCCCTGCGAATTTGCGGGCGTCAGCACTGTCTTCGCGGGTGAGTACGTCATCCTTCACGAAAATCATCTGGTAACGGAGTTTGTCCGGGTTCAACTTCTCCCATTGACGAACGGCGACCGCCTTCCTGCCATTCACGCCGTTAACTGGATGTGAGCGCATATTGTCCCCCTTGATTTCGACGATGAGACAGCGACCATCTTTGCGGCGGATGACGAAATCGGGTGTATACCGGTGCCAGCGGTCATCTTCACCGAGATACTCGACAAAGAAATCCGATTTGCGCGGGTCCGTGATGGCTCCAGTAAAGTAGATATCCTCCACATGGTGCGGCTGAAGGCTGAGATGGTCGAACAGCGTCTCGAAAAAGCTTAGTTCAGGATTCGAGTCAAAGTTGTAGGGACTGTAGTGGAAGCCGAACGCAGCGGATCGTCCTTCATTGCGACATCGCCATTCGGTGAAGTGGGCGATTAGCTTTTCGCGGTCTACCGGATAGCGGATTTCAGCTGTGTAGGTCTCCGCGCCGGTCGCGTCGAGCGACAGGGTGAAGCCGTTCGGCTTTATGAGCGCGAGGGCACGCTCGACAAGCTCCTCTTTAACCTCGTATTCGGAGAACTGCGCTTCTATTTGCGCGCTCAAACCCGCAAGTTGCACAAGTGGCAGTTCATCCGCTCTGCCACAAACACGGCGGAGCTCCTCCAGCACAATCCATGGTTCCAGCCGGTAGATGGCGGACATTTCAGTAGCGGCTGTGTACAGGTCGACGGTATCCGGCTCGGCCTCTATCGTGAGTGTGTCTCCGGTCTGCTTGAGCAGGGCACGAGTGGCGGATTGCTGAGCGATAGCGAAAGTGAGGCGTTCAAGCTTCGGCCCAGCTTCCGTTTCCGGCTTCGTAAATGCGAAAGCGGTCGCGCTGGTCGTTTCCTTTCGGACAACGGTGCGGACGAGCTGGCGGACTACGAGCGGAGGAATCTTGAGCTTGCGTACAGTGATTGTGGCGGCCCGACTGTTGCTTTGCTTACGGCGTAGGTCTTCGAGCGACTCGCCGTAGGTCTCGTGGAGTTCTTTGTCCAGCGTGCGCTGGTTATCTGTAGATAGGTAGATTGATGCGGGCACGACGTTCCCCGCAACCTGCCTTAGACAGCGCGAGGCGGCCTGTAAGACGAAGTTGTTGGACGTCTTCAACTTTCGGGCGAGCGCGCAGGCAAAGAGGCTTGGCACGTTCCAGCCCTCAGTTCCCATGTTTACGAGCAGAATGATGCGATGGGGTGAGACGGGATCGTTGATACGTTCGAAAGCGTTTCTTTCGGCGATTCCAGAAGTGCTGTGGCGCTCCATGACGAGCTCGGTGGACAGACCTAGTTCGATAAGCTTCGCCTCGACTGCCGGGCTGCCGGGCGAAGCTCACGGAGGTCGTTGGTTTGTGGAAAATAAATGGCGAGCTTCGCCTGAGAACCGTCCTGGAGAGTAACGTTGTGGTACCTCTCAAAAAAATCTTCGACGATTTGCCCCAACAGTTGTCTCGCGTCGCCATCGAAGTTGTAGGCGTAAATATTATTGCCGACCGTCTTCAGGATGTTGTCAGCAATGCCTTGCGAGAGCCCATACCAGACGACCACATCGCGGAGCGGCTGTCGCTTGAAGTACGGCGTGCCGGTGGTGTTGACGACGCAAACGAGATTCGGACTATGCGAGTGGAGGTAGTCCACGGTTTTGCGCACCTTTTTGAGCTCTGTGTCGAGCGCTTGTCCGTACGTGTGGTGCGCTTCGTCGGAAAAGACGCCGAGATGCGGGAGACTGGCTATTGATTGCAGGCGGAGGTTGGCGACTTCCGCGCGAGCTTCATCTTCCTTCCTCGGATTCAACAGCCTGCCGATATCACTCTTGCGGATTGTGTCCTTTTGGATGCGGATTTTCTCAGTGTTTGTGACCACGACGTTGAAGCAACTGCCCTTAATGATGGGGATGTCGCGCTCGCCGTCGCGTGTGAAGATGAGTTTCACCGTCGCGGCGAACTGCTTGAATAGCCGCGGCGGGAGAATACGCTCATACGGAACGGCGGCAAGGTCGCGGAGCGCACCAAGAATTGTGGTTCCGGGCGCGAAAACGAGGGCGTTTTGCACGAACGGACTATCAGGGTATTCGAGGGCCATCGCGAACTCGGTTGCGATGATGGCACCTATGAGCGCTGTTTTGCCTGCACCCATCGCCAGCGCCAGGATGTAACTTGGATATCCTAGGCCGAGCGTCTCGCGGAGGGCCTGTAGGCTATGCTCACGGACGAAATCATCGTTGATGGCGATGTTTTCCCAGAGTACGTCGAAGTCGTACTTCGATGCCCTGAATGCCGCGTCGGAGATGTTGAGCGCCTTCAGGAATCCATCGGGATCTTCACGGATTGGGAAATAACTCTTGTATAGATCGGCAATCTTCGGAGTGCCCTTGATCAGGCGGAGAAGCCAGTAGACTTCGAGGGCGCGAAGCTGTGGAATCCTCAGGTGAAAACCAGCTCCTTCCGGCTCCGCCGCCCATTCGAATACCTCAGAAATAGCGGGATATTCGCCATGCGGGAAGTTTGCCGAACGCCAGTCCGCGACTTCTGATCGCAACCTCTCTATAAGCGTGTTCATCTATAGCCCCCGCCCATTCCGCCGACTGACCCTAACGCAACTGGGACCCTTTGTTTAGCGATTGCGAGCGAGGTCGTCGAAGGCGCAATCAGACCCGCTGATTACTCCCCAGGATGAGTGGGTTGAGGAGTTGGCCGAAGTTCATGCCTTAAAAGTTGATCGCCTCGCCCTCGGCCGCCAGCGCTGCCTCCATGATCGCCTCGGACAGCGTGGGATGCGGATGCGGCGTCTTGCCGATCTCGGCCGTGGTGGTCTCCAGCGTTCGTCCCAGCACGATTTCCGAGATCAGGTCGGTCGCACGATGGCCGATGATCTGCGCGCCGAGCACTTCGCTATATTCTTTGCTCGCGACTATTTTGACGAAGCCCTCGGTCTGATTGACCGCGACCGCCTTGCCGATCGCGCGAAACGGGATCTTGCCGACCTTGACCTCGATACCGCGCTCGCGCGCCTGCGCCTCGGTCAGTCCGACCGTGGCGACCTCGGGCTCGCAATAGATGCATCCGGCGATCGACAACAGGTCGAAGCCGGGCTCGCGCACCCCCGCCATGATTTCGACCGCGGCGGTACCCTCGGCCGACGCCTTGTGGGCGAGCAGGGGTGGGCGGATTACGTCGCCGATCGCGTAAACGCTCGGGCATGCGGTGCGGAAGGAGTCGTCAACCTTGATGAAGCCGCCGCGTTCCGTTTCGACACCGACCTTTTCCAGTCCCAGGTTCGGGCTCAGCGGATTGCGCCCGACCGCGACCAGCACGGCCTCGGCCTCGACGATTTTCGCAGCCCCGCCGGCCTCCAGCGTGACCGTCCAGCGCCCGCCCTTGCGCTCCATCGATTTGTACCCGTGCCCGAGCATCACGGTGACCCCGCGCTTGACGAAGGAGCGGCGCAGTTCCTCGGCGACCTCGGCGTCGAATCCGGGCAGCATCTGCTTCTCCAGTTCGACCACCGTCACCTTGGCGCCGAAGGCCTGGTAGAAATAGGCGAACTCCAGTCCCACCGCGCCCGCTCCGATCACGACGACGCTTTCCGGTAGATGGTCGTTCAGCAGCGCCTCGCGGCTGGTCATCACGCCGTCCCCGACCTTCATCCCGCCGAACAGCCGCTCGCCCGAGCCGCTGGCGACCAGGATGCGCTCGGCCTCGATCGTTGGGGTGGACGGTGGCGGTTTGCCGGCGGCCGGCGCGAGCGCCACGCTATTGGGCCCCGCGATACTCGCGTTGGCCTCGAACAGGTCGACCTTGTTCTTGCGAAACAAGAAGCGCACGCCCTTGGAGAGCTTGTCGGCCGCCTCGCGGCTGCGCTTGATGACGTGGGCGAAATCGACCTTCACCTCGCCGACCTCGATGCCGTGCTCCTTGGCGGCGCCGCGAATCGACTCGATCGTCTCGGCCGAGTTGAGCAGCGCCTTGGACGGGATGCATCCCCAGTTCAGGCACACGCCGCCCACTTCCTCGCGCTCGACCACCGCGACCCGCATCTTGAGCTGGCTCGCGCGGATCGCCGCTACGTAGCCGCCCGGGCCGGAACCGATTACCGCCAGGTCGTATCGTGAATTTGCCAAGCTCGTTAAACCCCCGGATGAAGCCATGTAATGGGCAAGTGGCCGGCGCTCGCGCCGTCGACGACGACGCTCAGCGCCGGGATCATTCGATCAAAGACTCTAACGCAAGGCGCTCAGGATCGTAAATCGCAGATAGCCAGGGCAAGCTGCGCGGACTCGAAGACGGGCGCGAACGAGCGGCGATGGATCGGCGAAGGTCCGAGCGCGCGGAGCGCCGTGAAATGCTCGGGCGTGCAATATCCCTTGTGTTGCGCGAAACCGTAGCCGGGAAAACGCGCGTCGTACTCGCACATCATGCGGTCGCGCGTCACCTTGGCCAGAATCGAGGCGGCCGCGATACAGAAGCTCTTGCGGTCGCCGCCGACGATCGGGGTCTGCGGATGCTCGAGATCCGCGATCCCGCGTCCGTCGACCAGCACGTGGCCCGGCGTGCGTCCCAGGCCGGCCAGCGCGCGCAGGCTGGCCTCGCGCGTCGCCCAGTAGATGTTCAGCCGATCGATCTCGAGCGGATCGGCCACGCCGACCGCCCAGGCGAGCGCGCGCGCAATTATCTGATCGTAAAGCTCTGCGCGCCGCTCGGACACCAGCTGCTTGGAGTCGTGAACGCCTTTGATGAAAGTTTCGGGAGCGAAGATGACCGCGGCGGCGACCACCGGCCCCGCCATCGGGCCAACCCCGGCCTCGTCGACGCCCGCCACCACTTCCACGCCGCTGCGCCAGAGCTTGCGCTCGTAGCGGAGATCCGGATGCTTTGTCATCGCGCCGCCCATTCCCCTCCCCGCGCGCCTCGTGCGGGTTGATGCGCCGATTATCGGCGCGCGCTCGATAGAGGTCAAACTTTACGCCAGGCGCTTCAGCCGCGCGCGGCGCAGCGTTTCGGCCACGCCTTCGGGGTCGGGGACATCGTAAAGCTTGATCGCGTAGTCGGCGCTTGCCGCCGATGCGATAATGATGTTCCCAAGACCCATCGCGCGCTGCATGAACCGTCGCTCGACATCCACCGAGCGAACGTCAGCGAGTTCCATTTCGCGCCGATGCCTGGCGAGGATGCCTTTGTTCTCGATCACCCGCTCCGAGGTGACGCTCCACGAGATGAAGTGCCGGCGCAATACGATCGAGAATAGCTCCGCCACTCCGATCGCGAACAGCAGCAGACTGACGCTCCATCCGTTCACGTAAATGAAGCGCACGGCAAACCCCACCACTATAAGGACGCAGGAAAAAAGAATCGCGCCGATGAAGTGCCACCAGGCCGGATGCACCCGCATCAGTGCATACTCGCGCTTGTCCGCCGGCTTAGGCTCGTAAAGGCGCGTGCCGCATCGCGCGCAGAATTGCGCGTTGGGGGCCGAGTCGGATCCACATTGCGGACATCTCATCTTGTGTTTCCTGTTGCACCGGCGATCCCGCACCGCTCGCGCCGTTCGATCGTCGGCCGCCGCCGGATTTCCGTGTGCATCGCTTCGTGCTAGTTCTGCCTACCATGAAGATAGCGCTGTTCGGAATCAACTATGGCCCGTGCGCCGATCCGCAGGCGGCGAGCGAAGTCGCGCGCGCCGCCGAAGCGGCCGGGTTCGAGAGTCTCTGGACCGGCGAGCATATCGTGCTGCCCGATCCGCAGGCGCCGCCCTCGCCAGCGCCGCCTGAGACTCCATTCATCGACTCGCTCGTCGCGCTGGCCTTCGTCGCCGCGCACACCAGGACCATCCGGCTCGGTACCGGGATCATCATTCTGCCGCAGCGCAATCCGGTCGTGCTGGCCAAGGAACTCGCCTCGACCGACGTGCTCGCCGGTGGGCGCCTGATCTTCGGCATCGGCGTCGGCTATCTCAAACCCGAGTTCGAGGCGATCGGCGCTCCCTTCGACCATAAGGGCGCGCGCAGCGAGGAATTCCTGCGGGCGATGATCGCGCTATGGACGATGGACAAGCCGGAATTCCGCGGCCGCTTCGTCTCCTTCGGTGGCGTCAACGCGATGCCGCGTCCGGTGCAGAAACCCCATCCGGAGATCGTGTTCGGCGGCCACACCAAAGAGGCATTTTCGCGCGCCGCGCGCCTGGCCAGCGGATGGTACGGCTTCGCGCTCGATCTTGAGACCACTAAACGGCACGTCGAAGGACTCAAGGCCGCGTGCAAGGAAACCGGACGACGCTTCGAGGAGATAGAGATAAGCGTGACGCCAAGCCGCCGGATCGATCGCGACGAAGCGCGCCGCTTTGCCGAGGCCGGCGTGCATCGCCTGATCCTGTTGCATCGCCAAAACGACGCCGCGGGCGTGATACGTTTTGTAGGCGAGTGCGCGCGCGAACTGATCGGCAAGGTTTAGCGGACGGCTGGGCTGGCGGGGCTAAATTTATAACGTGGTTCGTTTCCGGCCGAAAGAGTGGCTCACGTCCCACCTAAAGGGTAAACTATAAGCCCGGTGGGTATTGCATGAATGAAACAAGCCGTGGTCAATCTTGCATCGGTGCGGCGAAAGCTTGACCGGCACTTTCATACCGGTCGGCAAATTGTTGACGCTTTATTCATTAAGTTTACCCTCATTTTCATCTTATTAGGCTCGATTCCCTTTTCTATGGCTTACGGCACACGCCTTGCTTTATGCCGTGGTGGCCGGGGCGTAGCGGCCGGGCAAGGATAAGACGTATTAGCGAGAGACAGGGGAGAGGTTACCATGGCAATGAAACTGGAAAGCAGCAGAGTAATGACAGTTAAAGAACTGTCGGACTACCTTAAAGTACATCCGTCGACCGTTTATCGTCAGCTCAAGCGTGGAGGGCTGCCGGCCTTCAAGGTAGGTAGCGATTGGCGCTTCAACATCGAGTCGATCGATCGCTGGCGCTTGCAGCAGGACAACTTCAAGGGCTGAGTTCGAGCGACGGAGCGCTTTTCAGGCTGGGGCCGCGCCGGCGCGGCCCTTTTTTCCAAACCGACTCGGAGCCGGCGCGGAGCTGCGATGCGCGAAGTGCCGGAGGCTAGTCGCGGTCCGACGAATCCTTAGGCAAGTTTCTGGGACCAGCGTTTCCGGGGCGCGTGTTTCCAGGGCGGGCGTTTCCAAGGCCGGAGTTTTCCGAGACCAGAGTTTTCCAAGGCCAGGGTTTCCAGCGCCGAGAGGGTCTAAGGTCGCAAGAATGCTCCAGGAAGGTAAGCTGGAGCAAGGCTAGGGAAAGCTAGGAAGCGACGGGTTTCGGCACCGTTGCGAGATAGTCGAACGAGAGCCAGCCGCGTAGCGGGTCAACCCGTGCAATACGGACCCGTATCTGAGTCTGACTCGAGACGTTAGGTGCGCCGCGCAGAGCGCCACGCACGGCATAGTCGTCGAGCTCGGCGCTCACGCCGTCGCGAGTGACAGTGGCCCCGAGCTCGCGGCCAACCGCATGGCGCTGCAAGTAGCGTAAAGTCCAGTAGCGCCGCGCACGACGCTCCAGTTCCTTGGCCTCCGCCTCAGCATTCTCTGTATTCGCGAGCACGGCGAGTATCCCGTCGGCGTCGTAGGGCGGAACCGACGAGTCCGCCAGCGCACTCACCAGTTGACGCTGCAATACCAGGTCCGCATAGCGCCGGATGGGCGAGCTGAGTTGCGCGTAACATCGCAGCCCCGTTCCGGCATGGTACTCGGGATATACTGACAAACGCGCTCGCACCGCGCCCGTATCGACCGCTGCCGGCTGCACTCGGTAAATGATCGGGATACGATGTTCGGCGGCGTAGCTCGCCGCTACGAAATTGTTCAACACCATGAACTCCGCGACCAGCAGACGGCTGGGCGAGTTGTTGCTGTCGATTATTTCGATTTCGATCTCGTCCCCACGCACCCGCACCTTCGGCTCGCGCCGCTGTACCAGGATCGCCCCCGCCCGCTTGCGCTGCTCGCGAAGCTCGAGCGCCGCCTCGTACAGCCGCCGCAAAGCCGTCGCCACCTCGTCCTCGGCCGCCTCGGTGCCGCCAAGGATGCGGTCCGCCTGCGCGTAGCTGAGCCGCTTGCCGATCCTGAGATTGCGCGGACTGATAAGGCTACTGAGCAATTCGCCGTGCGGACCCAGCAGTACCGACGTGCTCAGCACCGGGCGCTGCTCGCCGGCGGTCAGGCTCGCCCGCCGACAACAAATTTCATCGGGGAGCATCCTTACCGTCGTTTCCGGCAAATACACGGTGGTGGCGCGCGCGGCCGCCTCGCGATCCATCGCACCGCCGCGCGCGACGAAATCCGCGACCAGCGCGATATGAATCCCGACCCGCAACTGGCCGTCGGCAGTCACTTCGCAACTGAGTGCGTCGTCGACTTCGAGCGTCTCCTCGTCGTCGATGGTGAACGCGACTGGCACGTCAATTGCCGCGCGTTCCATCGGCACGACCGTGGCCGCTTCTACCTGCGCCGCCTCGCTGAACTCGGTCGCAAGGGCGCCGACAGCGGCGAACCGTGGAGCCGCTGGTGCTGAGCCCAGGCGCTCGAGAACTTCAAAAGCCGCTTCGACCGGATCAACGTCGGGCGCGGCCTGCCCGAGCATCAAGGTCAGTTCCTGGCTGCGGGTGGAGGGATTTTTGAGATAACGTTGCAATTCGGCAATCAGCGGCGCGGCTTCGTCAGGTGACGAAAGGATGCCGTTGATGCGAGTGTCGTTCGCGATGATCGCATTCAAGAGATCGCGCGTGCGGCGCCCCTCCTCGCTGCGCATCCGCACCCGGCTCTCCTGGATGCGCAGCCGCTCGACCTGCTCGGGACTGCGCACCATGAATTCGCGGTTGCGGCGGACAAAGTAGATGCGGTCGGCGATCAGCGCCTCCAACATCACTGCGGCGCCTGCGCTCGAGCGGCGGCCGAAGAACAACTCTGCCAGGTCCTCGGCGCTGAACGCGCGGCCCTGCTCTTGCACAACTTCCCACAGCAGCGTGAGGTCGAGCTCGGCGCGCAGCGTGGCCTTCTCTTCCTCCAGCGCCGCGATTTGCGCGCCGGGGTCGCCCTCGCCCTCGGTGCGGGCGCCATGGCGCATCATGATAAGCTCACGCGCGATAGTGCGTTCATGCCCGGTGTGGTCGCGGATCACGAGTTTGTCGCCTTGTTCGCGCACCACGAAGCCTGCATGGAGGCCGCCGTGGTCAAGATACTCGACCAGCGAGCCTGTGTATTTTACTGCTGAATTCACGGGTCTCCCTATTGTGACGGCCACCGCGAGCGAAGACCATATGCAAAGCCGGCGCGCGGCTTTGCCTGGCGCAAGGATCGGAAGAGGTGGTTGTTGGAGACGACGTGGTGACAATCCCGACCCTGGTTGCGAACTCCTTTCTCGAGGATTTGGCGCTGGTGTTGTGCGTGGCGGCGGTCACCACGGTCATCTTCCATAGGTTGCGCCAGCCGGTGGTGGTCGGCTACCTGGTCGCCGGGATGATCGTCGGGCCCTACACGCCCGGAATACTCGTGGACGCGAGCCGCCTTCATGGGGTTTCCGAGTTGGGTGTGATCCTGCTGATGTTCGCGCTCGGGCTGGAGTTCAGCATCCGTCGCCTGTTGCGCCTGGGTCCGCGCGCCGCCTTCATCACGGCCGTCCAGGTCGGCCTGATGCTTTGGCTCGGCTACATCTGCGGACGTGCGCTGGGATGGAGCGAACTCGAGAGCATTTTTACCGGCGCGCTGATCTCGATCTCCTCCACCACGATCGTGGCCAAGGCATTCGCCGAACAGCAAGTCGGCGCCAGCCTGCGTGAACTCGCCCTGGGCGTGTTGCTATGCGAGGACCTGGTCGCGGTGATCATGCTGGCGGTGCTGACGCCGCTTGGCGCGGGTGCGGAGCTCAACGCCGGCGCGCTCGAATGGACCGGCGCGCGCCTGGCGATATATCTGCTCGTGACCGTCGGCGGCGGAATTCTGCTGATACCGCCGCTGGTGCGGTTCGTCGTGCGTATCGGCCGCGATGAGACGCTGGTCGTCGCCAGCCTCGGGATCTGCTTTGCGCTCGCGATGGAGGCCGAGCGCGCCGGCTATTCGGTTGCGCTCGGCGCCTTCCTGGCCGGCTCGCTGGTGGCGGAGTCGGGCGAGGCCGAGCGCCTTGCCGAGCTGATCCGGCCGCTGCGCGATACCTTCGCGGCAGTGTTCTTCGTCTCGGTCGGGATGTTGATCGACCCGCAGCTTATCGCGGCGCATTGGCATGCGCTCGCGCTCCTGGTCGGCGTCCTGATTGTCGGCAAGACCGTCGGTGTCACGCTGGGCGCGATGCTGGCCGGGACGTCGGCGGCGCTTGCCATCCAGACCGGCTTGAGCCTCGCCCAGATTGGCGAGTTCTCGTTTATTATCGCCGGCGTCGGGGTTTCGACCGGCGCAGCCGACAGCTTCCTCTACACGGTGGCCGTCGCCGTGTCCGCGATCACCACCTTCACCACGCCATTCATGATTCGCGCCTGCGAACCGGTCGGTGGGATGGTCGAGCGCCGCGCGCCGCATGCTCTGGCGCGCCTGCAGCGCGTCTATGACGGATGGGTCGAGCGGGTTAACGCCGGGCGCGGTGCTACGGATGGCCTGCCGGGGGTCGCGGCGCCGGTTTTCTTCATGATTGCGGGAGCGCTTTGCGTCGCCGCGGTGGTGATCGCTCTCGATGTAGCGGGGCGTCCGATCGAGAAAATCATAGTCGTCCACGGAATTGCGTCGGCGCACGCCGCCACGGCGGCCGACCTTCTGGCGCTCGCAGTAGCGGTGATCGGAATGGCCGCGATGCTCTTCGGCGCGCGCCAGCTCGCGGCGCGGCTCGCGGACCATCGCCTGCCCGCCGCCCGCGGCACGCTGCAGGATTGGGAGCGAAGCGTGATGATGGAAATCCTGCAACTCGCGATTATGATCTGCGCCGGGCTGCTGCTGCTCGCGGTGCTGCAGCCGTTTCTGCAAATCCGCCAGGGCGTGGCGATCGTCGTGCTAATGATGTCCGCGATCGTCGTGGTGCTATGGCGCGGCGCCCGCCGCCTCGCGGCCACCAGCCTCTAGCCTTTCTTGCGGACGGTTTTGACGCTCGAAGTTAGAGCGGCCGTATGAGAGCATCCAAAATATGAGGACGCAGTAAGGACGCGAGCGATGGCTGGCAAGGCGATAAAGGTCGAGTTGCCCGACGAGCTATGGGCGGGACTGCGGGAAATTGCCGATGCGCTCGGCATCTCGAGCGCCGAGGAAGCCGCGGTGATCGCGATTGCCGAATGGACCGCGCGGCGCAAGTCCGAACTGGATGATCGCGACCCCGCGCAGCGATACTTCGTCAACCAGGCGCTCGACGAACTCGCCGCCGGCGCGGAGAAAAAGAAGTAGTCAGTCTCGCTCGGATGAGCCGCGGCAGACTGACTAGCGCCAGGGCTCGCGCATCACTTCAGTGTCGCCGGTCTCCTGGTTGACCAGCAGAAACTCCATCTCGTGATAGCTGCCCTTGGGGAAAAATACGTAGCCGCTGACTGTGAAATCGTGCCGGATCTCGCCGCCCTGCAGTGCCAGCGCCTGGAGCTGCGCGTTGGCTTGCTGGTCGGCCTTGTCGGAGCCGCGCTGCACCCCGTTAACGATTCCCGCGCCGCCGCCCAACGCGCCACCGACTATCGCGCCGCTCGCGGGGCCGCTGAAGCCCGCGAATCCGTTCACCACTGATCCCACGATCGCTCCGAGGCCTGCGCCCAGTGCGCCCTCGGCAACTCCGCCCACCGCGCCGCTGGTCAGTGCAGCCTTGAGCTCGCCCGAGCCGCCGGCCTCGCGCGCCGCCTCGCCCGGCGGCAGTGGCGCGACTCGCGCGCCGGAGTTGTTGAGCGCGAAAATCTGGCTCGGCACGATCGAACGCGGCACGTCGCTGCCATTGGCGACCGAGACGTAGACTGGCTGCACGTCACCGATCGGAGTGCCAGGCTGGGTGGTCACGTTGAGCTGGCCCTGCTGCGGCGTGGCCACGATCTGTGGCGTGTCTTTGAGCGGCGCCGAGGCGAATCCGCATCCTGCCATCGCCAGCACCAACAGGACCCCGAAGCGTTTCGTCGATCGGAATATCTGGGCGCGGAATATCTGGGCGCGGAGTATCTGCGGGCGGCGGATCTGCGTGACAGCCGTCATGCGTCATTGTAATGCCGTGGGGTATGGTGCGATCAAGCGGCAGATAGGCGGTAAAAGTTGATGCCGCGGCTGCAAAGTGCGCGGCTGCCGCTCCGGACGAGTCCGGGAAGAGCGCTTCCATAGGTGGCTTGCGCTACACCTTTCACGCACCATGTAAAATCGCCATCGGTGGTGCGCCACCGGCGGGCCGTTCACAGAAATCACCGTCGCCGCGCGCCCTCTTCTCCGAGATCGTTCCAACGGAGAGCATCGTGTGAGACCGCGAGTCGCCCCGCTTGGCCTATTCTGTTCCCCAGCCTCGCATCGGAACGACCTGCGGGCTTTGGCGGGCGTCATCGAATATTTTCACGTTGGCGTACCGAGCGTCTATTGCTGACGGCGTGAAGGTGACCTCGATGGTGCACGAGTTGCCCGCGCCCAGCGTGCCTATGCAATTGTCCGTCTCTGTGAACTCAGAGGCATTAAATCCCTTAACAGCAATCGAAGTAATTTCGAGGGCTACGGTCTCCGGATTGGTCAGCGTTACCGGCAGTGTTTTGCTGCTCCCTTTCGCCACCGTTCTGAAGAGCAGCTCCGCGGGCGAGCGCGGCAGCCGGCCCCTAACCCCGTACCCAGAGAGATGGAAGATCTGAGGCCTGTTGTTCGCGTTGTCGAAAATCTTCAGATTGGCGGTTCTCAGTCCCAGTCCGGTCGGCGTGAAGGTGAGATTCAAGAAGCACTCGAGTCCCGGCGTAATCACCGTCGGGCAGGTCGAAGACTGGACCGCGAAGTCAGCGGGATTGGCTCCGACGAACTGCATCCCTTCAAGTGTAATCGGAAACGCCGGACTGGTGCCGGGATCCGTAAGATGGACCTGCACGGATGCGCTGGTGGCGCCAGTTACCCCCAATACGGTGTTGGGTAAGGCTACGGGGTCGGCCCCGAAGCGCAGCGCTTTGACAACCGGAGTTGGCGTTGGCGCTGGTGTCAGCATGGGAGTCGGAGTTGATTTCGGTGTCGACGTCGGCGTGGGCGCGGAAGTTGGCGTGGGCGCGGAGGTTGGCGTAGATGTTGGGCCGGGCGTCGGCGTCGGAGTTCCCGAACTAAAGGCCATCGCCAGGTTATTGGCATTGATCGTTCCGATCCCGGTAGCAAAATCCCATCCGATCTGTGTCGCGTAGGACGGCTGGTACGAAGCGTCGGACGTCGAGAGCACGCCATTTGTACCCGATGGTATGAAGCAGTTATCCGCGCCCGTGCAGTTCACGTCCATGTCACCCAGTGTGACGTCGTAAAAGACGCAGTCGCTGGCCGTCGCGTTACCGAGAGTGGAGTTGCACGCCGGATCGCCGCTCGCGCCATATTCGGCAGCGGCAAGAGCGTAGTAGACCGGGTTCGGGTTACCCTGGCGGCTCCCGGTCTTTTGATTTATCAGTGCCTGAATACCGGCGACCACTGGCGACGAGATTGAAGTTCCCCCGAAACCAGACCACGTGCTGGGAGCACCGGCGCATGATGCCCCACCACGAGCGACGTCGGAGTCGCAGACCACGTAGTAATGCTCCCATATCCCGTTTGCGGCGAATAACGAGACGTCAGGTATATCGCGCACCCCATCGCGTGGGTTCCCCAAAACGGATTGCCAGGAGGGCTTGGCATATCCCGCACAGGTTCCACTGACAACACCCGCTGTGAAGGGTGCCCCGGTCGCGCAACCACTGGGGCCTCCACTTCCAGACTCGGTAGTCAAACGATTGACTCCATCGCTGCTGTTGCAGAAGCCGCTCGAGCCGTACGTTGTTGCGAAGCCAAAATAATTTGCGATCAGCTCGCTGGCGCATGAATCGTTCCAGGGAATTTCCGGAACATAGGACAGGGCCGAACCGAAGTTCGATCCATTCGTGCCCCAGTATGTGCTGGTAGTACCCGCGAAGGTGTCACCGAAGTCCGTGCCACCTACAGACACGTTGTATGGCGTGGAAGTGAATCCGCTGACGCTAATTCCGTGCGTTGCGCTGCTTTGCTTCGCGTCAGAACTTGCCGCGCCCTCGTCGCCCGACGACACGAAAACCGATACGCCCTCGGAGACCGCCTGCTGAAACAACCCGTCGATATAGGCATTGAAAGCCGAGCCTAGCACGCTCTCGGACTCTCCATAGCTGATGCTCACGATAGCGGGCGGCGTACCGCCGTCGCTGAGCAGGTTCTGCAGCGCGATGAACCCTCCGAAGTTCGTCTCGGTGTCCGCGCACGAGGCCAGCTCGATAGCCGCGTTGGGCGCTGCCGCACTGGCCCATTCCGCATCGAGGATCGCCTCCGCATCGTCTTCGTTGACGCCAGGATCTGGGCATGTTCCGCCACTGCCCGGTGCCGGATGTATCTGCGTGAACGTGCCGCTAGGAAAAGCGCTCTGAAGATCAAATTTTGAGCGGAAGGTGCTCCAGTCCGTAGTATTGTATACGTCGCTATCCTCGACAGCCACGATCCTCTGGCCTTGACCCGAATATCCCGCCGCAAACAGCGGATTCAGGTTGTAGATAGTTGCCAGATCCGCCGGCGCAACCAGATGAAGCCCGTCCCCGACGGTATATTGGACACGCCGGCGGTACATCGGGTGCGGCCTGAAGTCATTCAGTGAGACTATCCCAACGATTGCCGGCGCCAACGCAGCCGGAATCTGCGGGTCGCTCATGTTGGCAAGATGTTGCGCGCCGTTCACCTCAAGACGGTGAATCCTGGTGTGGAAGGCTTCGAATATTTGGCCTGCCGTGCCCGAGAAATCGATGATCGTACCGTTGGAATAGACCGTGTTGACCGCAAAACCGTAAGCCCGAAGCCAATCGCTGACCGTCGCAAGGTCTTCTTGGGCCAGCCCGTACCTTTGTCCGAGGTCTTGCGCGGTGAGCCAATGATGAAAGTTTGGCGACTTGGGGTCGCTGAGTTCCTCCACGTATCGGTTAAGTGCCTCCTGGCGTTCGGGAGGCCGCCTTAGTTGAAGCATCAAATGCTGCATCGGGAAACTGTCGGCGACCGGACCGCGATCGTTCACGGCGTTTGCCTCTGGACGCGTGTTGCCGGTGAGCGCAAATAGGCCGCTTTCGCTGATTTTTTGCGTGATGACAATGGGCGGTGGCGTGCCGGCGTCAGTTCCCTGAATGTCGTCCACTGGTGCCAGCAAGGCAACGCAGCAGATGCCGAACAGGGTTACGTACCTGACGATCTTCCTCAGTCCTTTCATTTTCAAAAACTGGACTATCCTTTTCCAGACTCCATTTTAAACTATTCTCACCCAAATGCACGCCATGCTGCGTCATAACGCCCCTAGGCAAAGTTGTGCTCTTAGTCAACATTGGCAAGTGCATGGGAAGACGGTGGCAGACGCCGGGGGCTTCTCCACGTAGGCTTGCGCCGCCCTTCACGCGCCATGCAAAATCGCCCATCGGCGCCCCGATCGCGATTCCGCCGCGGCTCCGAGCATATGGGCGATATTTTAATGGAGCAGACAGCGCCAGATGTGATGCGTACGGCCAGCGCCAAGCCGCAACTCGCAACCGGGGGTCTCCATCTGTTCGCCCTGCCGTTTTGCAGCTTCGGACTGTTCGCCGCTGTGTTCTCGATTCGGTATCTGCTCGCGGCAACCTACCGATGACCGTGTACACGGCGATGTTCGCGGTCATTTTTGGCGGTGTCGGCTTCGGACTGGGTCTAGGGATGCCTGGATAGCGCGTTCATAAAGCGCCGGGGTGGCGAAATGGCAGACGCAGGGGACTTAAAATCCCCTGGAGGGCAACCTCCGTGCGGGTTCGAATCCCGCTCCCGGCATTCAATATTCTTTAGTGTAATCAAAGGCTTATTGGTAGGTTAGGACATCAGCGCGCGAGAGGTGGAGCCCCGCCAAATCTGGCAAATTGTGCGGGTTTTGTGCGGGTGGGCGTTCTCGGCCGAAAACGAAAACGGCTAGGGCCGGAAACAAAGTCACCAAACCCACCAAACTCACCATCGCGGACCCGGCTGTGGGGAGAGGCTCGGATGGTTTGATCGAAGTACCCCGGACCTCGCGATGGAGCGCCTTCAACTCACGTGCGTGACGGTCGCACAGCTCTCGTTGCCGTAGTGGCCTGCCTTGGTTATCCATAAATCGAGCGATTGCTGTTGCGCGCACCCGCCTTAAACAGACAGTGCACCGCGCGGCGTAGCGACAGGAGATCAAGGAAATTTTACCGGCCATTGAAGGGGGCCCTTGGGCCCAACAGCGCCGTCGGCGAGTCGATGAGCTCGATCACGATTCGGCCGCTGATTCACGATGGAGCCGAGCCCGGATCTTGCGCCTGAGATTCTACAGTTCACTTTGCCGGGCCGATTCCAGTTCCCCCCACCTTGGAAGCGGGTGACCCGGTCTGTAATAGCCGGCGAACAAGTTTTTCGATTCGGTCTCCGACGCCTTCTTCTCTCAACGCCTTGCGGATAATACCGCGCGCCCGAATGAAATGGATACCGTCCGAGAGTTCAACTCGCGCCGCGACTTTCTCGGCGCGCGCACCCTCGTGTGCGAGTTCCAGGTGCAGCGGATTGGACGGGTTGAACTCAGCAATTGCCTCGGCTAGAAGCTTGTCGAAATCTCGCGGCCCCCATTGCCCTCGCGATTGGCGGGAAGCAACGTAACCGCGAATCGCATCACTGTTGAGCGTGGCTATGAGATAGTTCGTTTCAGTCTCGCCTGAAATCTCTGACCAGTAGAGCTTGTGCTCGATCACAGCGTCCGAGTCTTTCAATAGGGCGGCAGCCGGAATGGTACCCGAAGCCGAGTAAAGAACGCGCGTGGAATTACACTGCATCTGTGCCGAAAGCCCATGAAACTTGTCGATCCTCGCAAGCAAGGACATCCGTCCTTTGCCTTCGTTTGCCCAGAGCAACTCAGATTGCTTTAACCAGTTGGCAAGGTGGCGATAACCGGCGCGTTGTGCGGATTGGGAATCCAGCAGTCGGGCTTTTGTTCTATCCCAGGGAATCACGGACTCGAGCGGCTCTAGTAGACGGAATGGTGCGATCGACTCGCCCAGATAGAGTGGCCGCAGAAACTGTTTTTCGACTGGCCCGCGAAGCGGCTCCAAATCCCTCCACGGTCGCTTCTCGAGATTGCTTCGGCGGCTCTCGACCAGTGGCGTATCGCGATTAAAACCTAGGCGACCAGCGGACGCGCGTTTTACCAGGAATAGGAATCGCGGAACAACGGTTGCGCCTTGCCTAAACTTGCCGCTATAGCCGCTGGCCTTCGACTCATTGCCTTTCGGCCAGGATACTTCTTGCGAACTCAGATGTGCCTCAGCCTCTGCATTTGATGAATCGCGCTGCGGAAGCTGACCGGAATAGGCGGTAACTCTTGCCGGCAACGCTCCTGGTTCGCTTCCCGGTTGCTATGAGCACGCACGAGGGCACGTTAAAGAGCGGCTGCACGGACTCGTCAAAGGTCCACGCCTCATTAAAGCGCACTGAGGCGTAAATTCGTACCCCTTTCTTGCGCGTCGGCTTGCTCGCGAAAATACCGTTGCGGAAGCCACGATATTGCTGGCGCGTCATCGTTGCGTAGGGCAGAACCATGGCGATTACGCCATTCTTTTTTAGATAGAGTTCAACACACCGGGCAAAGAAGTACGCTGAGATGTCTTGGTGCGTCGCAACCTTACCGCCGGCCCACAGGTCGCGCTCGGTGCACTCCGCGCGAAGACGCTTTTGCATCTCCGACGACATATCACGATAGGCAAGCCAAGGCGGGTTACCGATGATTACATCCACCTTCTGCCCGGCCGTCGCTAGCCACACTGGGCGGCTTAGGTTGCGCGCCACATAGCCCCAGATATGATTGCGTTTCTCGGTACGCAGCCGGCGCAGATTCTTGTACGTGGAGATCAGCGTGCTGCGCATCTCCGGCGGGATTTCCTCCTTCGGAAATTGCTCCGTCCAATTCTCTAAGACGCTCGCCGGAGCTTTCTCTTCGCTCAGCCGCAGCATTTGGTTAAGCACTGCGTCAAAGAGAGCGGGGTTAGTGGCAAGCCGAATCGGAAATGTCAGGTTCGGGACTTTCGCGGGGTCCTTTTCTTCTTCGGTCCCTTGAGGAGGCACGCGGACCCGCACTGTCTGCCCCGTCAGGACTTCCTCGGTATTCCACTGGAGTGAGTCGCCGAGGTAAACGGGGATACTAAGATTTGGGTGGTCGCGCAGACGCGTCTCGCCCATGGCGAGCAGGTAGGTGATGCGCGCATTGATTACGGCTACCGGATGTACGTCGATCCCGAAGACACGCTCGGTGCAACGCTGGAGCGCCTCGCGATTGCCGATATTGGCAGCATCGGCTGCCTTGAGAAACCGGCGCACCGCATGGAACAGGAACGTGCCGGAACCGCAGGAAGGATCGAGGGCGCGCTGCTCAAGGGGTCGGTCCAATAAGCGATCGCATACTTTCTGCGCGAGCCAGTCAGGGGTGTAGTATTCGCCCAAATACTTCCGCTGTTCGGGATCGATCAGTGATTCATAGAGAACCTTGAGAACATCGTGCTTAATGTCGCCAAGACGAAAGCGCGCTACCTGCGTGCTTATACGATGGATGAGGTCGTCACCGCCCGACGCCGCGAGCACCCAATCGAAGAAGTCGGATTCGACTACTCCATCGATGCCGGCATCCTGAAATACCTTGCCGGAGAGCAAATCGGCGGGTGTGGGAAGCTCAGCTCCGAGAATCAGCGTGGCCATCGTTTTCGCGACGATCGTCAAGTAGCTGTGCTGAAAGAAGAGAGCGTCATCGTCGATGCTGGTACCGTAGACGAGGGCGAGGCGCTCTGACCACAACTGACGCTTTAGACGAACATCCGACAGGTCCTTGACCGCCGACCAGAGCACCTCAAGCCTTGAACTGGCGATCTCGTAGGCAACGCTTTCGCGGCCGAGCTCCTGGCGAATCACTTCGGGGTCAGGCGTAAGCTCAGGGCGTAAAGTTAGAAACCCGCTTAGCCAAGCGAGCAACGCATGCCCGATCTCGATCGCGTTACTGCCCTTTTTGCGCAACTCGCCGCGCAAGCTGAAATGCGTGCGAAGGCGGGTGAGCTTTCCGCGCCTCAGCTCGTAGGCGAAAAAATCAGCGCCATCGATCGCAACGCCAACGAAGCGATGTCCCGTCTCGGATTCACGCTGGCTGAGATAGCGGGAGAGTTCCTCTTCAGCGTCGCCGGCTTCATTTTGAAGGTCGCTCTTAAACTCGAGTACGGTCCTTCCAAGCAGCGCGTCCGTGCGGCCGTGTACTTCGGGCAACTTGCGCTCGAATTGAATTTCCGTGCTCTGGGCGCCGAGCCCATCAACCAAAAGGCTGTAGATTAGCGACCGAACCTTTTCATGTTTAGGCCGACCGGAAAGCTCGTGAACGATCTCGCGGAGCCGTTCGTTAGGTAGGGCCAACTTTCAGCTCAACTCGTGGCGCGGAGAGCGCCAGGGTAGCGGATTGGCAGCCGTCCGAAACTCGAGCGGGCGTTCACCATGAGCAGCTTCGGTCCACGCTTCATTTTTTTGCGCTTTCATCCACTTGAGCCTTATGCACCGGGACACGCGGCTGAACTCCGTCTTTCTATTTCGGCAGGAGAAACGTCATGGCCCTCTGGCAACGCGAGCCCGCTGGGTCGCCCAATCCTGAAAAGCCAGCGACACCTTTGGCACTGATAGAGCGTGCGATCCGCGCCGTGCATCACGACCTGATGCCCCAGGCGCTCAAGCTGCTTGCGATTTGTCACTCGACTTCCCTCGGAAATCATCATTAGCCGCGCGCCAGGTCCTCGCAAGCAACGACCGCCAACGAAATCCACAGGGCGTCAGCCACGGCGCGGAGCAATGCCGATCTCACGCCTCTTCCTCGTACTTTGTTCCGCGCAGCAGCTCGCGGCCCAATCGCAGCGCCTCTCGCTTGGCCTCGAGGTCGCGGCTCTCAGGGATCGCGCGCCTCGGGCCCGGCCGGCGCCGCGGCCGTCTGTAGCAACCGCGCATCATCGGTCCAGTCCGAGTTGGTGACTAAAGCGCGACGAGCGTGCGCCGGGTCGATAGGGACGCCAATGGTCCAGCTTCCTGCGTGGCGACCGTGGAGCATGGCGTTTCCCGATGAAGAACCAGTCTCGCCAGCTACTAGTCAGCGGGGTAGGCTTATCGCCGGCTTGCGTCTTCACGCGGCCCTCTGGGGTCGCCCCTTGTCGTTCAGGTTGTAGGCGCGCCGCAAATTGAGAGGCACCGTTCCGACGCCGCGCTCGCGGTCGAAGACGATCGAAGCCGCCCGGCATTTCTCGCAGACGAGCTGCTCATCGGGTTGGCCGCAGGTCGCGCAGGTTTTCCGCTTCGGCTTCTTGGTAACCGGCTCCGGCGCGTTATCGAGGAGCTCGCGCAGTCGGTCGATCGACCGGCGATTACCAGGTCGGCGCGGGTCGAGCCCTCGTCTCTGCCATCGACAGACGGTTTGCGGTTTGCGCCCGACCAGACGACCGACCGCGCTGGGGCCTCCGAGACGCGCGACAGTGGCGGATACCTCAAGCGGAGTCATCACCAGCCGCCTCTGCCCCATCGCCGGCTTTTGATCAGCATTCCGAGCCCGGCCTTCGGCTTCGCGTCGTCGATCTGATTTTGTTGCCGCCGCGTCAACTTGCGCGGTGCGTCATACGCGCCCGCCCAGGTGGCACGGCTCGGGACAACCGGCGTATACGTCCAGGGTTGATGCTCGTCCTCGCCGGCGGCCAGCATCAGAGCTTCGCCCCGATCAGGGCTATGGCCCAGCGCGGACTTCACCGACGCCTTATCTTCGATTGCGATTCTGCCATGCGGATCGACCACGTACGCCATCGACGCCAGCTCGCCCAGCGTCTCGTCGTCGAGGCCACTGATGGCACCCTTGATGAACGCCTGGCGCAGATGGAAGTAGCGCTCGGCCTTCAGGTTCGTATATCGCTCGCGATCGCTTGCGGCACTCGCCGCGTTGAGACCGATAGTCCTAAAGCCCTGACTGCGTACGTGTTCAGTGAAGTAGAAGCCGAGGCCGCCACTATCGACGTTGACCAGTCGGACTCGATCTTTCCAGCGCTTTATGAATTCGATCACCCGCCCGCGGGCATCCGCGTCGCTAAACGTTGCGATATCCAGGATTGTTCCGCCGGCGACGGCCACGCAGGCCGTCAGGTCTTTCCCGGGGCCTGCCGGATCGCACCCGATCGTGACAGGACCGCCTGGGTCGACGGACTTCCGTCGCGCGGCCTCGAGCGCACGCAGTGGGAATAAGCTGTTGCCGCCCTCGGACGGGAATTGCCCCAAGACGCGGGATGCCCACAATGGACTGTTCGCGACACTGCCGTTCCACCACTCTGCGTAACGTTCTTTCACCCATCGGCGTGTGATCAGGTATGGGCGGGGATTGTTGTCGAGCTCGGCATCGCTCATCTCGAGCAAGCGCTCTAGCGTGATGCCGTCGAAGTTCTCAGTATCTTGGTACCCGACTTGGATAGTCTCCCAGCTCGCACGATGGCGGCCGAATGCGTCAAAAAATGGTCCGCTCGTGACGGTCGGGTTGCCGCTAATAATGAGTCGCGAATCGCCTGATGCGAGTACGCCCTCGATGGCTGGCCAGAAGTAAGGAGCAAGCGCGGCTGTTTCGTCGACGACGACGAGCAAATTTTTGGAGTGATGTCCCTGAAGCCGGCCGGCATCAGCAGCGGAGAGCCCGAGAATCATGTTTTTGGCGCCGAGTCGCAACTCGGTTTGAGTCTGACTGACCACTGGCAGCCGCTGCGGGGCGTGTTCCAGTAGCGCGTGGATCTCCGACCAAATGACAGCGCGATTCATCAACCATCCGGGCGTGAGACAGATCACTCGGGCGTCCTCGTACAGAGACACGTGCGCGAGCGCCAAGCATCCTAGCCCATAGGATTTTCCTGTCGCGTGGCAGGCGGCGACGGCTACTCTGCGCGAGCGCGCCACCGCTTGGAGCATAAGCCGCTGGTGGTCGGTTAGATTCGCCGCCAACGCGATTTCGGCGAACGACTGATAATCTTTAATCCGGTTCGTCGACAACTTGGGCACGAAGTATCTCCAGATCCAGCGTTGGCTTGCGCGCGTCCGGCATCTCATGCCGGCTCTTCTCGGTTAGTAGTAATTCCCGTTCTAGGTGGACCTGCGCGAGAGCGATTCTGCGGAATACATCGATCAGTGCGCGGGGCTGTCCATGCTCGTCGAGCACGCCGATCTGGGTCAGCTTTTCATATATCTGATTTCCCAGTACAACCAGTTCTGCCCAGCGCCGAGTAGTCGATCGATTCCGCGGAAGCGATAGATGCGGATGCGCTTTTTCTAACTCAGTACGCTTTCGCCTTACTCTTTGGTCCCGACGGCGCGTGGCGCGAGTAGGATGTGGTGTGGCTATTGGCACGCTATCTGACATCAGATACTCTATGTGGTATCCCGGCCCGGCCGGCGCGTCGCAATGAAGGAACACACCGCTCGCGCCCCGTGCGCGCGGATGAGGAGGTCCACCGGGCCGGGAATTTCTTAACGTCGCAGATGCTGCGCGCCGCGCTTCTTCGCCGCGGCCTTTTTCAAATGCTCCGCCGCGCGCTCGAGCGCGTCGGGATCTTCGAAGTCGATCGCGTTGAGCGCAGCGTCCACATGGTCGCCGCTGCTCATGTCCGCGTCGTCATCCGAAAAAGTTGTCGCCCGGCCTCCACGCTTTTGCGCATCATAATCGGGATTGCCGACCGGGCCGCGCTTTGCCGCTTCGTAATCTGGATCGCCCTGATACGGCTGATTCCGCGGTGGCACGCGATTCGCGCAAAGATCATCGGCTGCGTGCACAATGAAGTCGCCGCGGCGTCTGCGGCCTATCGCGGCCGCGGACTCCGAGGACGAAACGCCAAATTCGTTACCGAGTTTTTCGAGCGTTCTGTAGTTAATTGCAAATTGCATTTTGGTTTGCTCCCTATGACCTGAAATTAGGACGTATACGCAGTCCGCGCACTTGCACCCCATTGTTTAGTCCCGCACCGGGCGCGGGCCACTGAAATCGCGAAAGGGACGCGCGAGCTGCGCCGCCTCGCGCTGTTCGGCCGGTTCGGCTGCGCGCACAGTTTCATCGCTGATGAAATTCGCCAACCACGCACGCTCAGTTGTGAGTCGAGGGCGGTTGACCTGACGCACCTGGTCGCGCGTGATCACCTGGCCACTCGCCATCGTGATTTTCCAATAGTCGACATTTGCGATTCTGTCGCCGTTTTTGATCAGGACGAGCAGCGCGGCCTGTTCATACCCACTCGCCCCGACCCAACGATATCGCGCCCACAGGTCGGCGTGTTTTTTGATCTCTGATTCGGCGGTGATGGGTCGCAAGCGGCCGTGCTCCGCGGTGCGCTCGTGAACGGTTTCCTTCGTCAACTCGAGGTCGAAAGCGCGGATTAGCGGATCGATGTCGCCCAAGTGTCCGTGCTCGAGTAAGTCTTTGATCCGATGCCCGAGTTCGCGCAGGCGCGGCGCGGCGAGTTCGGCGACGAACTCTGCAGGTGCGTTCTTCGTGTGGCGCAAGACGATGTCGCGCACCAGGTCTTTAACCCGTTGGCGCGGATCTAAAACGATGGAATCGAGAGTGTCGTCGAAAATTGCGAAGTCCATTTTCGTCCTGCCTCAGAAATTTCCGCGAGCATGAGTAATCGATAGTTTCATGTTGATCTCAATTCAGGCGTACCACGCGAAACGGGACTGGGCGGAAAAATTGCGGTTGTTCTAAACCCGTCCGAGGCTCGGTTCAGTCGCCTGATCTCGAAGCGCATGATCTCGTCGAGCTCTTCTCCGCGGGCGGTCTTGTACGGATAGCCATTCGCGAACCACGCCGCCTCTTGCGCGATCATCTTATGGAGCAGAGCTAGGAGATTACGCCGCTCTGTCGAATGCCGCGGCACGCTCGTGATCGTCTCCCTCAGAGTGAGCAGCCCGCGGCAGAGATCGAGCAGGATCGCGCGCGCCTCTTCTTCTGTGAAGCGCGGTCGATGTTCGAAAGCCCGTGCTTCGTCGAGGCGAAGGATTGCGCGTCGGAGATTGTTCCGAACCGCTGGGTTGTCGATCCACTGTGCAAGGCCCTGCGGTCGGCGAGCGCGTTCGGCTTTTTCCGCTCGGTGCTCGGCTGCGAAGGGCCCGTGATCCTCGCACCACACGGTGTCGCGCGCCAGCCGGTTACCGCACGTGATGCAGGTTGTGCCATCCCATTCGCGCGACTGCGCTTCCGCACTATTTGCAGCGGCCATTGCTCGTCACCTCTTATCTGCGACGGCTGGGCTGTACGGCGACGGCGGGACCACGCGTCCACGGCGATCTATCTGAAGCAGCCGGCCATCGGGCTTTCGCACTGTGAAGCTGAGCGCAAAATCAAAAATTATCTCGTCGCCTTCATTGCAGGCCGCAAACATTGCGTCGAGTTGCGCCGCGCTTGGATGGTAATAGGTGCTCCGCGCCGAAAACCATGCGATATAGTTCTGGCGTTGCACCGCCAGGCTCGGGACGGTGCTCGCGATCTCGCGCACCACGTCCTCCTCCTCAACGGTTCCTCGCTCGCGCAAGAGCACCGCGACCTCGTCGCGATGGCCCGCGATGCGCTCGAGCGCGCGATCTACCGCGGCGTTCTTGCCTTTGACCGCGATTTTGCCGTTGCCCTTGAGCGAGAAAGCGACAGCCTCCTCGGCCTCGATCATCTGCAGTTCTGCCATATCCATTTTTCTCAAACCTCCCTGACTATTTTTTCATCGGACCTATGAACCACTTGCCACATCATGAACCCGCCGTGCGCGCCGGCGCAGCGGGAAAGCTTGAAATCGCCGACCACGCGACCAACGCGATTGCGACACCACGCAGCGAGCCGGCGAGCGTTAACTTCGTGCGAATGATCGGTGTCTGCAGCGACGTTAAGGAGCGCATCTTTCAGTTCGCCGTCGGCGCCAGTCGATTGGATTAGCCGAGCGATAGTGAGTTTGTTATCGCCGAAAAGCCGGTGCCAGGCCTCAAAAATCGCGAGGGCGGCGTCACGATCGGGATCGGCGGCGATCACCGCTTCGCGGGTTGCGCATGGATCGGGTAGGCCGGCCCATACGATCGCCTCGCGAATCTCCTTCGACCACTGCTCGAATCGACCGAACGGTTTGACGTTTTGCGCGGGCCGTCCGGCGATGAAGTAGGCTTGAAGGATCGTAAGCGCCGCCGTGATCAATTTCGCACGATGCTCCGTCAGGTGGGCGCGAAGATCGCCGATCTTAAAAGTCCGTTCCTCCGGTCGCTCGACGTCCGGCTCGATGCGGGCGACAACAACGCGAGAAGGCATATCTCCCGCAAAAACCAAATTGTTGCCGGTGAGCAAAAAAAGGACGCTCGTGGGAACTGCGACTATTTGACTCACCCCGAGGGGGCGGTCTTTGTACTCGGCTAGGGTCAGAATCGAGGCGAGCGCGTCGCTGCGAAGCGGTCGAGTGATGTTATCCAGGCTCACCACCGGATCGCCCGCGATAAGGACCGAAACCAGTTTTTTGCGAAGCTCTTCTTCGTCGGCGTTCGCCGACATGGTGGTCGCCCAGCGGCCTGTTACGATGATCGCGACGCAGTCCGCCAACAATGACCCACCGCTACCCTGGGTCGGCTTGTCAAAAGCGTGAGCGGGCGCCGAGAACAGCAATCGGCGTTGCAACCCGGTCAGGATTGCGGAGATGACTACCGACCGGCCGGCATCGGATAAGGGAAACTCAGCGAACGGCTCCAGCAGGCACCGCACCGCGGCATCAACGGCCTCGCGCGAGAGCGATGGGAGCGGACGCCATGCGGTCGCCGACTGCAGCAACAATCCAGTCTGTCGATCGTAGCCCGGCTCGCTAAGCACAGTACCGTCGGCGCGCAGGACCGGTGCGTCTGTGATTCCAACCAGAGTGGGTAAGCGCCAAAGTCCCGCGCGCGAAAGATAGGTGGCAGCAACTTTCGTAGGGCAGTCGATCGGACTGCCCTTCGCGTTCTCAAACTGGATCGCGCGCCCGAAGACGTCCTGCAGCATAACCGGCGTCGCCATTCTGAGAATTCTGGCGCCGGCCGGGCGATGGATTTCCCTTTCATCGGTCTCAGTTGAGAGGGTAGTCTCGCGCACGAGCATCCCGCCACGCTGGTAGAGCCCCCAGCAGGCATAGTTGTCGACGATGTATCGTTCAGTTTCGTCGACGTTCCACGGTAGACGCCCCGGCTCGAGCGTGATCACGGGCCGTTTGATCATCGGCCCCGCCTCGCTGCGATGTACCGATCTATGCCGGCCGCACTGAATCGAATTTGGCCGTCGAGTCGGACCAGAAAAGGAAGGTTTCGGGTCCGGCGATACAACCAGCCAGGTTGGACGCCAAGCTTTTGAGCAGCCTCGTCCACATCGAGCAACCGATCTTCGGTCTGCGACATCGCCAGGTCCGCGACGATCTTCGCAAGCCGAATCTGCGCGGCGGCGAGCAGGCCCATCAGGCTCACGGCCTCGTCGCGCGAGGCCGGGTTCGCACCGGCTATCAGTTCGTCGAGGCCGATCATCTCGACGCCAGCCATTCGTCGATATCGGTTTCGCGCCAGGCCAGCCGGCGTGGGCCAAGCCGGCGCGGCGGCGGAAAGATGCCCGAGCGGACCCAGCGCCAAAGCGTCGTCCTACTCGGGTTGCCTACTCGCGCGAGAACGTCGTCAACGAAAAGCAGACCTGTGCGTGGTTGGCTTTCTTTGCGTTTCACAATTATGAGCGTAAGCGCACAGACTTGCGTTGTAAACGGCGTCCGTGGTAGTGTGACTTTAGATGAAAGCACGCAGTCACAGAGCTAAAAAGCGCAGGACCGATCGACCCGTCGAGTCCGAGATCAATGCACCTGTAAAGCTGGTGTTCGTCACCGGTGAGCCTAGAGACAGCGGCGTCGCGTACGAGCCCGCCCTTATTCGTAAGCTCGGCGCCACATCAGAGAGCCGGCTTCGCTGGCTCGTCGAGGATTTCGCGCGCCGCCGGGATTACCGGGACGCGCGCGCCGCGGCCCTCGACGACGACCAAACGCCGCAAGCTGTCGCCCGCGAGGTTTGGCTTTTCCTGCTGTACCAGAATGGGCCCGGTACCATTTATTCAGGCGACGGCGTGCCCGAAATGCCTGCTCGCGCCCTCAAGCGGCTATCGGAGCAAGTAGAGTCAGGTGTCGCCCGCTTCCTGAACGGCCAGGAATGGATCGTCGACCTCCCGCCGCGCCTTACGCGCGCGATTCGCCGCGAAGAGGTCCTCCTCGGCCGTGATAAGGGCAAGCAGAAAGCCACCGCGATGTGGCGCGAGCGTGGCGCGTGGGCCACAAAAGCCTTCGAGCTCACATTCCTGCTGGCCGCCCAGGACTTAGTAATGACCGAGCACGAACTCCTCTGCCGATGCGGAGGTTGCGGTACGGTCTTCGTCCGCGAGGACTTGCGCCAGGGGTTCTGTACGCCCCGATGCGCGCACGCACGGTGGATGCGCGACTCCCGCGCGAAAAAGAAGGAACTCAAAAGCCCGAAGAGGACGGTGAAACCATGAGCAAGCGAGGAACCGGCGGTCTCTATCTACGCGGCACGATTTGGTGGATTCGCTATTGGCACCGCGGCCAGGAGTTTCGCGAATCATCCGGGAGCGAGTCCGAAACCGTCGCGCGACGGCTGCTCAACGTCCGCATCCGAGAGAGCGGCAAGCGCGGGGGTAAGTTCCTCGGACAAGCCGAAGAGAAGGTCAGCTTCGAAGACCTCGCCGCAATGCTGGTGTCCGACTACACGATCAACGACCGCCGCAGCATGCGCCGCCTTACCAGCAGCCTCATCCACTTGCGTGCGTACTTCGGCCTAGATCGGGCCGTGGATATCACTACCGATCGGATCGGGGCGTACGTCGTCGGGCGCCGCGGGGCCGGCGCCGCCAACGGCACTGTCAACCGCGAGCTGGCCGCACTCAAACGCGCTTTCAAAATCGCCGTGGACGCGGAGCGGCTGTCGCGCGCGCCCCACATTCAGATGCTCGAGGAGCATAACGCCAGACAGGGATTCCTTGATCACGCGGAATTCGTCGCCCTTCGCGATGCTCTGCCCGAGCGCCTGCGCGACCCGGTGAGCTTTCTCTACTTGTCGGGCTGGCGCGTGGGTGAGATGAAGTCCCTTGAGTGGCGCGACGTTGACCGGGCTGGCAACGCGGTCCGCCTAGCGCCGGAAAAATCCAAGAACGCCGAAAGCCGCCTGCTACCGCTCGAGGGTGAACTGGCCGATATAGTCGCCCGGGCCGACGCCGCGCGCCGGCCCGACTGCACGCTCGTGTTCCATCACAACGGCAAGCCGATCCTCGACTTTCGCGGAGCGTGGGCGGCCGCGTGCACGAAGGCGGGGCTTGGAAAGCTATTGGTGCACGACCTGAGACGAACCGCGATCCGCGACATGGTGCGCGCCGGCGTTTTCGAGCGGGTAGCGATGAGCCTGAGCGGCCACAAGACGCGATCGATCTTCGACCGCTACAACATCGTGAGCGAGGCCGACCTCGCGGCCGCGGTTAAGCGCCGCGATAGTTACCTCGACTCGCGGCCGACTAAGCGCACAGTGGTTCCCCTCGCTGAACGGCGGAAATAAGAGTCACCACAATCACCCGCGCCCGCCATCGCGCCGCCTGCGCTCGCCCTCCGAGCCGGGCGGCGTTTCTGTTGCCGCCGCGCCGGCAAGCTCGCGTCTGATTCCAACACCCTCGCGCGGCCCGCACAATTCCCGCACAGCCGCCGAATAACCTTTGTAAGTCAAAGCCTTTTCGCGGTGCAGTGGATTCTAGTTCCATCGTGTCCAGCGCCATACGCAGGATTCGTGCCGAAGACAGCGAATTTCCCACTGCGTCTGGATGGTGAGTTTGGTGAGATTGGTGAGTCAGTTTTCCTTGCTGGGCAGATCGAGATCTGAATTTGTGCGGGTTTTGTGCGGGTGACGGTGACAACGGGCTACAAACAGCAGCATATGGACGGGCAGAAAAGCCGTATTTTAGCGCAGTCTTTTGCAATAGTTAGTAGCTAGTCTCGATATTGATAGGACTTAAAATCCCCTGGAGCGAAAGTTCCGTGCGGGTTCGAGTCCCGCCCCCGGCACCAGTTTCCCTCAATGTTCATGTCACCGGCCTATAGTGTCCGAATGGTGCTTGACGGTTGCCGATTCTATGTCGATGAACTCTCGGGCTGGGTGGACAAGGACGGCGCTAGCCAGAACCAAAAAGTGGACAGGTAAGCGGCAAGACCTATACAAATTGTATTACGGGGCACGGCGCCTAGAGTAGCGGTTCAAGGCATCCGGCTATTGACTCTTCGATTCGCTCCATCAGTGAACGTCTCTGCCATCGCCGCAGCTCTATCTCTTCAGAGTTTTCCATCTTGGCATGCAGTATTTTTCCAAGCCATTCATAAATCTTGATCCCCGCGCGCAACGGTTCGGAGTAGTCAGAACGCGTAGCGTGCCCGATCAATGGCTCGTTGCTGCGGATAGGGGCTAGCAATCGAACATCGACTTGCCGGCGCGCCGCTGCTGCTGCGTATCGACTGTTTTTGGTTTGCAGCCTGACATGCCATCTCATCAACTGATAATCGATCTCCTTTTGCCGAATATCCTCGACCCTTTACTGCGTCTATCCTGCATAGGTCGGAGTTTTTGCGTTCTCTCGCTCGGGTAAATATCTCCAAATCCCCGTTGAGCCCGGTCTAAGCGGGACAGGCTACCCCTTCTGTACAAAGCCGCCATAGATGGCAAGTTTCGTGCTTGAGATTCATCTGATGCTTTTTTTTCAAAGCACAAATCTAACTGCTCGGTTAGCCAGCCGCCATTTAGCAAGCGGGAAAGTAACATCAGGAAAAGAGCGTTGAATGAGCAGCAAAGTTATGGCCTTACGGCACCTCGATCGAGACGATGCGCGTACCGCAATGTCCACAGATTCCGCTAAATCGTTGGCCGATGCGCTTAGAAAATCAATAGAAGGCGAGATACGGTTCGACAAAGGAACAAGTGCGCTATATGCGACAGATGGTTCCAATTACCGCCAGGAACCTATCGGAGTTGTGATTCCCAGAAATGCGCAGGATGTCAAAACTACCGTGCGGCTCGTTCGAGAACGCGGCGCGCCTATTTACACTCAGCGCAAACGAAGCATACGTGGACTCTTCCGATCGAAATCGCACTGGTTCTGAAAGATGTCAATCTCACACTCAAGGCGAAAAGTTCACTAAGAACCAGCAAAAATAACTGAGGAATATCATGGCAATCAGTGTCGGCCAGTATGTTATGCAGCGCATGCAGGAATGGGGCGTCGATCGCATCTACGCCCTTCCGGGCGATGGGATCAATGGAATCCTTGCGGGCCAGCGTAAGAACGGCGACAAGCCGCGTTTCATTCAAGCGCGTCACGAGGAACTCGCCGCATTCATGGCGTCGGCGCATGCGAAATTCACCGGAACGGTTGGAGTTTGCATGGCGACCAGCGGACCAGGCGCAATCCATCTTTTGAACGGTCTCTATGACGCCAAAATGGATCGCCAGCCAGTAGTTGCGATCGTCGGACAGTCGGCGACCACGGCGCTTGGAAGCCAACACCAGCAGGAAGTGGACCTCGCGTCGCTGTTCAAGGACGTCGCTAGTGAATATTGCATCACGGTTTCCAGCCCCGCGGCCGTGCGGCATTGCGTCGACCGCGCGTTTCGCATCGCGATCGACCAGAAGTCGGTCACGTGTCTCATCTTTCCCAAGGATATCCAGGAAGAGGCTGCGGTTCCCGATCCTCCCCAGAAACATGACCATGCGCTCAGCGGCGTCGGATGCCCGGCGCCGTATATGATTCCGCACCAGGCTGATCTGTCGGCAGCAGCGAAAATCCTGAACGAAGGAAAAAAGGTGGCGATGCTCGTTGGCGCAGGTAGCTTGAACGCGCAAGACGAGGTACTCGAAATCGCTGAGCTCCTTGGCGCGGGTGTGGCCAAGAGCTGGCTGGGCAAGGCTGCCATTCCTGAAGAAATTCCATTCTGCACCGGTCACATCGGTTTGCTCGGAAGCAAGCCTAGCTGGGATCTCATGCAGAGCTGCGACACGCTCCTGGTGGTCGGCAGCAGCTTCCCCTACGGTGAGTTCTATCCTAAAGCCGGGCAGGCGAAGGCTGTGCAAATTGATATCGACGGGCGGCTCCTGAGCCTTCGCTATCCAATGGACGTAAACTTGAAAGGCGATGCGAAGCAAACGCTGGCCGTGTTGATACCCCTGATCGAACGCAAGCGCAATCGCGCCTGGCAGAACAGCATCATCGAAAGCGTGAAGGACTGGTGGAAGGTCGTCGAAGGGCGCGCTCATACCGATGGCAACAACAGTTTACTCAATCCCGAACGCGTTTTCTGGGAACTCAGTCCGAAGCTTCCGGATCGCTGTATCCTCTCGGCCGACAGCGGCACGACGGCGAACTGGTATGCGCGCGATCTCAAGATTCGCCGCGGCATGATGGCTAGCGGCAGCGGAAATCTCGCATCTATGGGCGCCGCGGTTCCCTATGCCGTAGCTGCGAAGTTTTGTTTCCCTGATCGTGTCTGTATAGCCGTCACCGGCGATGGGGCGATGCAGATGAATGGGCTCAACGCGTGCATCACCGTGGCCAAGTATTGGAAGGAATGGTCCGATCCCCGCTGGATAACGCTGGTACTGAATAACCGTGATCTCAACCAGGTGACTTGGGAACAACGTATCATGATGGGCGACATCCGCTTCATCGCGGGCCAGGAGCTACCGGATTTCCCTTATGCTGCTTTCGCGGATTCAATCGGGTTGCGCGGTATCCGGGTCGAGAAACCCGAACAACTGGCTGAGGCGTGGGATCTTGCGCTTGGCAGTGATCGGCCGGTGGTACTGGAGGCCGTTACGGATCCTGATACACCGACGCTTCCTCCCCACATCACGCTTAAGGTGGCCAGAAATTTTACTGAAACGATTCTGCGCGGCGATCCGAATGAGGCGGGCATCGTTAAACAAGCGGTCAAAGGAATGGTCGAGAGCCTGATTCCGCATTCGGACAAATAGCTATAACGAGCCGCCATCGGCCTCGACTGCAATAATGTGTATGCTGATACCTTCTCTGCAGTTCGGCAGTAGCTGAACGCGCGCTGCGCGCCAATCAGGCGCGCGCCCCGCGGTGATGCTATCGCCTCCTCAGCTCCTCTAGTTCCTCCAGCGTGCGCGGCCAGTCGTCGTGTAGCAAGCGCGAAAAAGCGGATCGGCGAGCAGGCGGCCGCCGGTCTGGCACGGCGCGCAGTAATTAGTCTCGTTGCTGGCGTAGCGGATGCGCTGGACCTTGCCGCCGCAGCGCGGGCACGGCTGGCCATAGCGGCCGTGCACCGCCATCCCGGGCCGAAATGCGGTTACCTTCTCTGGAAACGCGCCGCCCGCTTCGGCGCGCAGGCGATCGGTCCATTCGAGCAGCGTCGCGCGGGTCGCCTCGTATAGCCGGTCGATCTCCTGCGCGGTCAGCTTCTGCGACATGGAGATCGGCGAGAGTTGCGCGCGATGCAGTATCTCATCGGAGTACGCGTTGCCGATGCCGCTGAAAATGTGCGGGTCGGTGAGCGAGCGCTTGAGCGTATGATTGGCCGCGCGCAGCGCGGCCGCGAATGCGTCGCGGCTGGCGTCGAGCGGTTCGATGCCGCCGGCGCTCAGCGATTGTAGTCCCGCTTCGCCCTCGACCACGTGGAGCGAGGCGCGACGCTGCGTTCCCGCTTCCGTGAGCCACAGCCATCCGTTGGCGAACTCGAACGCGGCCAGTACGTTTCGGCTGCCCAGCTTGGGGGCGGAGGTGCCCCAATGCAACCGCCCGGCGATTTTGAGATGCAGCACGAGCCACAAGTTGCCCGCGACGCCGATGGCGATCTGCTTGCCAAGCCGCCGAACGTCGTGGACCTCCGCGCCCTGCGCCGCGCTCAGCGGAGGGTCGGCGGTGCGTAGCAGAAATGGTGATCTCACCAGGGCACGGATCAACTTGTGACCGAGGACGCGCGTTCGGAGCGCCTCCACGTATACGGTGACATCAGGTAGTTCCGGCATGAGAGTAGTTGCGCGCCGCTCTGCCCAGATCACTGCCAAGTCTGGCGCTGCCCATGATACCTTTACCTTGGATCGATAGCTTTACCTCGAAGCACGGCCGAAGAGGATGGGCCCATGAACTACTTTCTCGCCAAGACCGAACCGGGAACCTATTCGATCGACGATCTCGAGCGCGAGAAACACACGGCGTGGGACGGCGTGAGAAATCCGCAGGCGGTTCGCGTCATCCGCGACATGCGGCCGGGCGACCGGGTGTTCATCTATCATAGCGGCGGCGCCTCCAGCGTGGTCGGGATGAGCGTCGTGAGGTCGCAGCCGCGCGACGATCCGAATAATCCGAAGTCGGCCGTGGTCGATCTCGAATTCGCCGAGCGCCTGGAGCCCCCGGTGACGCTGGCGGAGATCAAACAGACCGGAAAATTCGACGATTGGGCGCTGGTGCGTCAGGGGCGCCTCTCGACCATGGCCGCGCCGGAAAAGTTCGTGGCCTGGATGCGCGAACGGTATCCAAAGGCCAAAATTTAAGCACGGACTTCAAAATCCAAGAACGGATTTAAGGACGTCTTAGCAACGAAACGTGCCGGATTAGTCGAATGATATTGCGCCCATCGCGCCGGCTATAGCTAGCCTCGTCCGCGAGCTCGCACACGATGTGGAGTCCCAATCCGCCTGCCGGTCTGTTCTTGACCGATTGATCGAGATCAGAGGCCATGCCATGCCACGCAAACCTGTGGGCAGTCGCGGCTTCGACGACTCGGGCTTGTCCTCAGAGGACAATCTCGAGTCCGTCATAAGCAGAGGTGATCGTCAACTGTTGTTTGTGCTCCGAGCGGCTGATTTCTTCATAACGGCGCGTCTCGGCCAGAATTTGTTCGAGCATTCGATCATCGTTGACCGGCTCGTGATGGTACATCACCAGATGCTTGACGCCAGCGAGCTGTGCGAGCTCGACTCCGATCATATTGCTCGAATGTCCCCAGTCCTCCTTCACAGAGATCTGGTCGGCGAGTGAGTACTGTGCGTCGAAAATGAGTAGATCCGCGTTACGGAAGAACTCGATGAAGGGATAGTTCTGATCGAGCGCTTCGTACTTGTGCTCGGAATCGGTGGAATATACCAGCGTCCGTCCCTCTCTCGAGAAGCGATAGCCATAGGAATCACCACCGTGCCTTTGCGCGATCGCCAGCACCGAAAGTCCGTCAATTTCGTATGTGCGACCGGGCTCGAGCTCGACGAACTCGATTGTCGCACCGAGGGTTCGAAAATCGACGGGGAACGATGGATTGGACTGCTGACGCTGGAAGGCCTCTCGCATGTCCTTGTGGCAGCCGTGGATACGGATAACGTTGCCCGGAATGTAGGCTGGGGTAAAGAAGGGAAACCCCATCATGTGGTCCCAGTGAAGATGAGACATGAAAAGGTTAAAACGATTTTTCCTGGCGGGACCATACTTCGCGAGAATGCTATTGGCGAACTCGCGCGCGCCCGTCCCCATGTCGCAGAGCACATACTCATCGCTGCCGGTGACGATTTCAACGCAACTGGTATTACCGCCGTACGTGCCGCCGACCGAAAAGGGCAACGCGCGGTCGATGAAGGCATCGATTGCTTCGGGCCCGTCCAGGTTTAGACCACGAGCCGCGAGCAGCGCCTGGCGGATCTTCTTTCGGACCGCGCGATAGTTAAGCGGCGCGGGCAGCGACCCTCGGGTTCCCCAGAAGCGGATTAGCATCGCGGTAGTCTCTTTCGGCCCCGTCCCGCCGCTCGCCGCAAATCCCGACGGCTATCTCAGGGCCGTGATAGCCTCGGCAGTCGTTTCGAAGACCTGCACTACGAGCGAGAAGCGGCTAATCGCGAAAATCTCCTTGACCATGGGTGTAAGAGCGGCGACCGCGAGACGGCCGTTGGTCGCTTTCGATTGTTTCGAGGCCATCATTAGCGCGCGCGGTCCCGCGCTCGATATGTATTCGATACCGGAGAAATCGACCAGAACTTTGGCTGCGGCGGATCCGACAGAGTCGAGCAATTTGGTTTGAATTGTTGGGCTCGTATCATTGTTGATCCGACCTACGGGGTTCAGGATTATCAGGTCGCTTTGGCGCTGCTCGCTGATTTCCATAACACTTCCCTGATTCGCCGCAACAGACCCAAACAGCGATTATGACAAATAGTCCTTTGCCGTCTGCTCGAGGACGCGCTCGGCATTCTTTCTGTCGAGCACCGGCGCCAGGATCAGCCGATGAACGCCTGCCTCCGCATACTCCGCCAATGCGCGTTTTGGGTCCTGCGGTTGCAATTCCGGTTGCTGAAGGAAGGTCATCGAGATCTCGAGCTGATTAAAGTCCCGCCCGGCCTCGACGCACAATTGTTTCATCACGGTAAGATCGCTAGCCAGATCCTTTGGAGGCAACGCCACCGGCATCCATCCGTCGCCCAGCGCAACCGTGTCCTTGATCGCACGCTCGCGTTTCCAGTTGAGCCCGCCGGCTCCGATGAAAATCGGGGGATGCGGCTTGTGCGCCGGTTTCGGATTCGATATCACCGCGGGGAATTTCAGAAACCGGCCGTCGAAACTCGCCTCCGGCTTGGTCCAAAGCTCTTTCATCGCCCTCAGGTACTCGCGCGTGATTGGCCAGCGCCGTGGAAAGTCGACGCCCATGATTTCAGATTCTTCCGCCTGCCATCCGGCGCCGATACCGAAGAGAAACCGGCCGCCCGAGAAGTAATCCAGGGTAGCGACTTCCTTCGCCAGCGCCAGCGGATGGCGTTCCGGCACCAGGCATATCGCCGTGCCCAGCTTTAGGGTCCGGGTCACCGAAGCGATCATGCCCAACAGCACGAAGGGGTCGGGGAAGCGTGTGTACACGTCGGGAATTTTGCCGTCGAGCGCAGGGTAGGGCACCCTGGTATGGACGGGGATGATCGCGTGCTCGGGGACCCAAATGGATTCGAAACCCAATTCCTCGCACCTGCGGGCGACTGATGCTGGGTCGAGGGTCATTTCCGACAGCATTGCGAATATTCCGATCTTCATCTGTTCCTCCGATATGCGGAATTCCTTCGGTGATCTGTTGCAGCTTGATGCCCATGGTATGAGTTACGCTTTGCAGCTCGCGCTCAGTAGGATCTCGGCAAACCCAAGAGATGTTCGGCGACGTAGCTCAAGACCAGATTGTTGGAGATCGGAGCGGTCCGGTAAAGGCGCGCCTCCCGCCATTTGCGCTCGACGTGATACTGCTTGGTGAAACCGTATCCGCCCAGAGTATTCATTGCCGCTTCGCCGGCCTCCCATGCGGCTTCCGTCGCCAGGTATTTTGCCATGTTGGCCTCGCCGCCGCACGGCTGGTTGGCGTCGAAGAGCGTCACGGCCTTCAGTCGCATCAGTGAGGCCGCCTCGACCGAGACGTGGGCCTTGGCGATCGGAAACTGCACACCCTGGTTCATGCCGATGGCGCGATCGAAGACCCTGCGTTCGTTGGCATACTTGACCGCATGCTCCACGAACCAGCGCCCGTCGCCGATCGACTCGCTTGCGACCAAGATACGTTCAGCGTTGAGTGAACTCAGCAGGTAATTAAAGCCTTTGCCTTCCTCGCCGATGAGCGCTTCGCGAGGCACGGTCAGGTTATCGATGAAAAGCTGATTGGTGCCGTGATTGATCATGGTAGCGATGGGTACGGCCTTGATCGCGTCGCCGTACTCGCGCAGGTTAACCAGGAACAGGCTCATGCCGTCGGTTTTCTTCTTTACCTCGTCGAACGGGGTCGTGCGCGTCAGCAGCAACAGCATGTCGGAATGCTGGTAGCGCGAGGTGAATATCTTGCTGCCGTTGATTACGTAGTTGTCGCCCGCGCGCCGGGCGAAGGTTTTGATCTTGGGCGTTTCGGAGCCGGCGTCAGGTTCGGTCACCCCGAAGGCCTGCAGCCGCAGTTCGCCAGAAGCGATGCGCGGTAGATAGCGCCGCTTCTGTTCTTCGTTGCCATGTTTGAGCAGCGAGGCCATCGTATACATCTGCGCGTGGCAGGCAGCGGCGTTGCCTCCGGAATGATTTATCTCTTCGAGAATTATCGAGCCGTCGAGCATCGTCAGCCCGGCCCCACCGTATTCCTGTGGGATGAACGCGGCCAGCCATCCAGCCTCGCTGAGCGTGTGCACGAACTCCTCCGGATAGGCGCTACGCTCGTCACACTGGCGCCAGTACTCGTCGCCAAACCGAGCGCACAAACTTGAAACCGCCTCGCGAATCTCGCGTTGGCCGCTCGAAAATTCGAAATCCATGGATGCCTCGTTACATAGTCGGATGAGCGCGCGTGGGCGAGCCTTTGCAGGCTCGCCCATACTGTTATGGCCGGAGCAAACGCAGCTTCCCGGAAAAGACTGCGCTTACCGACCGTCTATTCCAAGGGAGCAATCACTTGCGAAAAGCCGGAATCACATGCTTCGCCAGGTCACGGAAGGGACCTTCGGCGAAGTCAGGGCCTGGCACGATGTTTATTTCCTTGATTCCGATCCTTTCCAGTTCACGAATCTGCGCGATTATCTCCTCCGGTGTTCCCACCAGTCCAGTCGCTTTGATCGCGTCGGGCGTTACATAGCGCCGTTCCTCGGGCTGCACGAAAGTCGCGTGACCGTCATGGATCTGACGGAACCTTGCATTTTCCGGCAGAGTAAAACTATCCACTCGCTTTACATAGTCGCTCCAGACGTCGCGGAAGTAGGGTGGAATCAAAGCGTCGTTTTTGCCCTCCTTCTTCCAGATCTCATAGAAGAAATGCAGTTCGCACGTCACCCATGGACCGGTTTCATCGATGACGCGTTCGCTGGTCAGCCGCTCGCCCGGTTTGAGCACCGAGGCCGCGGTAAAGAGCACCACGTGAAAGTCGGAGCCCATCTTGCGGCCCACCGCCTGCGCGCCGGCCCGAATATGCGAGAGGCGGGATTCCAGGTCTTCGGTGGTCCTGCCAATCGTAGTCCATCCGTCGCCATACGCGCCGGCGGCCTCGCACGCCTTGGGCCCGTTGGCCGCGATGTAGATTGGAATGTGATTGTCGAGATTGATGAAGTGGCGGTCGCGATGGAGGAACTTTATCTCGCGCGTTTTTCCGCTATAGGTGTAGTTCACCGCCTTGCCGTCGAGTAGTTCGCGCGTCACGCGCAGGTATTCCCTGAAATCCTTGACGCCGATTGGATCCTGTCCCATCACGCGCATCGCTGTATGGCCGGTGCCGATTCCCAGGAACACCCGCCCCGGAGCAATTTGATTGATCGAGGCTACGGAATGCGCGGTCACCGGCGCGATTCGCGTGCCGGCGATTGCCACGCCGGTGCCGATCTTGATCCGCTTTGTGCTCGCGGCCGCCAACGCCATGGTCGCGTAGCAGTCGGACCAGATCATCTGCGAATCTGGCACCCACGCCCGATTGTAACCGAGCTCTTCGGCCAGCCGGATCTGCTCGGGTGACTTTCCAATATGAGTTATTACTGTGACTCCAAATTCCATGAAGCTTCCTCTGTAGCTATACGCGTATCGATTCGTCGCGTTGGGGCGCCCGCTTGAGCGCGTTGAGGTCGACCAGCGAATCGCGCTGAGTGCCTGCTGTATACGGTCGCGACCCGGGTTCACGCTGGAACGGGTCCACGATACCCAGCTCCTTGGCGATCTCGCGCATCGCCGGGAGCACTTCCTGGGCGAGCAGGCGCGTACTGGTCATCCGCTGCTCGAGCGTCAGCGGCCCCTGCGCCTGGAACAGTCCGAAAACACCTGGGTGCAGCACCTCCATGATCAGGCGCAGTTTGGGAAGCACCGATTTCGGAGTCCCGATGATGATCTGCAGGCCGTCCTGCGCCTTCTGATAGGTCCCGTATATTTTGCGCTTGGCCTCCTCGATACTGACCTCGCCGCGGCGCAGCTTGCCGCGCGTGTCTTTACCGTGATGGTCGTCGCCGCTCTCCTTGAGCTTCTCGCTGGTGACGCCGAGAAAGCCATAGTCGGATGCCTGGCGCGCGAGGCGGCGCGTCGCTTCCTTTGAGTTGTAGCCCGGCGGCAGGGTCCATTCGGGACGCGAGAAGTTCGCGGCGCCACCGCCGAAGAGCGCGGCCTTGCCGAGCGCTTGCGCCTTCTCTTCCGTTTCGGCGACGAAGATCTGCTGCAGGTAGCCGAAGTTCTCGCTCCCGGCCATGTAACCCTCCTGCATCGCCGTGTCGCCGTAGAGATTCCACAACTCGACGGTTGATTGCAGTGCGGTGCCCAGCCCGATGTATGGGTAACGATGCTGCGCGCACCAGACGACGGTCTCGGGGCTGATCACGCCGGGAATCCAGATCGGCGGGCGCGGCTTCTGATACGGCAGGACCCACGGGTTAACGAAGCGATAAGTGAAATGTTTGCCCTCCCAGCGAAACGGCCCCGGACGCGTCCATGCAGCGATCACGACGTCGTGCGCCTCGTTGAAATACTCGCGATTGTAGGCTGGGTTGGCGTTATTGAATATCTGTTCACTGCCGGCGCCACGGACCCATCCGGGCACCAGCCGCCCCTTGGAGATAAGATCGATTTCCGCCAGCTCTTCAGCCATGCGAAGCGGATTGCGCAGTGTCGGCAGCGGATTGCCCAGCAGCACGATGCGCACTTTTTTGGTGATTCGCGCGAGAATCGCGGCTTCGACGTTCATCACGGCGCCCATGCAGAATGGAGTGCCGTGATGCTCATTGAGCATCACGCCATCGAAGCCCATCTCCTCGGCATAGACGGCTTCGTCGAGGTATTCGTTGTACAGCCGCGAGCCGACCTCGCGATCAAAAAAGCGGTTGGGAACTCCGAAGAAGCTTCGGTTCTTGATTACCTCGTCCTCCGGAACCTCGCGGTAGGGACGTTCGGTGAAATACATTATATGCATGGCTTGTCTCCTTCAGCTCACGCTATAGTCCGGCTTAGGCCAGGAACTCTTTGACCAGTTTGATGAACTCGGCCGATTTTTCGATTTCCGGCCGATGTCCGCAACGATCGAAAATTGTCACTCGGGTATCGGTATTCTTGAGCGCCTGCTTGTACGCTTGCGCCGCGCTAACCGGCACCAGCGCATCCTCGCGTCCCCAGATAATCTGCGTCGGCAGACCGCTCACACCCTGCAGAAAATACTGCAAGGCGGGATTATGAAGAATCGGCTCCCACGCGATGCGCGCGATTTCGGTGCGTGCGTCCTCGAACGCCTCGAATTGCTCCGGAGTCCGCTGGCCGCCATAGAGCTTGGCGAACTCCGGCGTGGTCTCCGGATCGTGGATGCTCAGGTTGAGCGGCGTGCGCTGCGTGACCACGAAGATATCGAAGATTTCGCCCTCCGGTGGTTTAATCCCCAACGGCGCGACCAGCACCATCTTGCGGAACTGCCGTGGGTTGGCGGCCGCCATCTCGGCCGCGGCCCATCCGCCAAGCGAAAATCCGATCACGTCGACCGGCCCGAGATTCAAGTCGCGCAGCATCCATGAGTAGAATAATCCCAACTCGTGGACGTTGCGGATCGCTTCGATGCGTGGTGACTTGCCGAAGCCGGGCTGAATCGGAATCAGGACGGTGCGATCCCTGGCCAGCGCCGCATGCCAGTTGAGCCATCCCGGGTGTCCCATCTCTTCGTGCAGGACGAGCAGGGGTTTTCCCTGGCCGCCCTTGATGATTGCGAGGTCAGTCCCCGCTACGTGGGTGATTTCCTCGGTCCAATCTCCTGCCATCTGTTCAACCTCCATTACTGCAAAGCGGTTAGCGCCTCAGCGGTCACTTCCGCCTGCGACATCTTTTAAACCACATTTCCCACTATTCCAGCCAACGCACGAGGTGGGCGACGGGCCGGGCGCAGCCGAACGCCGCTGTCTTCCAGCGCCCTCATCGAGCCTCTTCGCGCGGCATGCCGCCGCCCTCAATCATACTTCAGCCTTGGACGCCGGTTCCTGTCGTCTGTATCCGGAATCCGGAATTGGTATTCAATCGAAGGAGCCGGGCGCGAATTCATGGCCGTACATGTCCTCGGCGTAGTATTCCGATTGATGCGTCGCGGGTCTCGCGCCCCATCCGTACTCCCACATCCAGCCCGAAGGATTGCCGACGTAAAACGAAAACATGTGGTCGTTCGAGTGTTTGCCCGGCGTAATCATGATCGGCAAGTTGTGCTTGCGCACCAGGTCATAAGTGAGGCCCACGTCGTCGAGGTTGTCCACTTCTATCATCAGATGGTTGATGCGCCTTTTCAGCCCGCCGATTCCGAAGGCCACGGAATGGTCGCGCTCGTTGCAGTGCATGAAAACCGGTGTGGTGACCTGCTTGCCCATCTGGAACTTGTACTCGACGCCACCGCGCATTCCGAGTGCATTGTAGAAACGAATCGCGGCGGGGACGTCCTTCTCACGTATGATGCAATGCCCCAAGCCGCCGGCTCCGGTCTTGAAACGCCCGTGCATCCCGCGCCCCGGATGGAAGGGCTTGCTGTACTGAACCTGAGGGCCGTGAAAGATCTCGATCGGGTTGCCATCCGGGTCGCTCAGCTTCATCACTTCGAGGACTCGGCGCTCGACGGCTTCCGCCTCCGTGCCCACTCGAAATTGTATTCCAGCCGACGACAGTTGTTGTTGCATCTCGCGGAATTCCTCCGCGCCTGCCACTCGGAAGCCCAGATACAGCAGGTCGTCGCTGTCGTCGGCGTGCAGCACGATGCGATGATGCCAGTAATCCATCCGCAGGTAGCAACGGTCGCGCTCTTCATCCCCGGTCAGTTCCATGCCGATCATCCGGGCGGTAAAATTCTTCCATTCATCGAGATTCTTCACCCCGATACCCATGTAGCTCAGCTCGGTTACCCGGACCATTTGTTCCTCCAAGAGCCAGCGGACATCGAGGACCCAGCCAATCCAGGAATCATGAAGATTGGCATGGCGCGTACGGCGTGGCTCGCCCCGATCGCACAAACGCCCCTCGGCGTTCTCGAGGGCATGCTCCTAAGTCTATAGGACAGCCACCTACGCCGGGCAACGGCAGCCGCCAGGCATTTGCAGCCCTTATCGACCGTCATCTAGACTCCGCCTGTCAGCCTTGCCGCAAACTCTGAGGTCGCCACGGTCGAGGTACGCATGACAGTGAAAGATCCGAAGCCGGGTTGGCTTGCCAGCGATAGTCATTTCGACGAGCAGTTTCCGCTCGCTCCGATAGATGACTACATGATCCATCAGACGCCCGACCCGGTTCGCGTGGTCTGGTCCACGGACCCGCGAATCTACGAGCGCTTCTGGGTCATCTGCCATGACAATAAGGGGGAACTGCTCGTCGTCACGGGCCTCAGCTTTTACCCGAATCTCGATACTGCCGAGGCGTACGCAATCGTCAATTTCAAGGGTCAGCATACTTCGGTGCGGGCGTTTCGGCGTCTCGGTGCGGACCGGATGAACATGGACATCGGTCCGATCAAACCAGCGATCATCCAGGGAATGCGCCTGTGGCGCTACGTCCTGGAAGAAAACGAATGGGGTATCAGTTACGACCTGAATTGGCACGATACCAGGCGGCAGGTCTACAACGCCTCATCGGGATTAGTCGCCGCCGGCTCTCCGCGCGGAAGACGCGCCGATGTTACCGCGGGATTCGAGGGCTTCGGCGTCGCCGAAGGCTGGGTGAAAGTGCGCGGGGAGCGGATCGAACTCTCTCGGGAAACCAGCGGCGGGACGCGCGATCGTCATTGGGGAGTGGGCAGAGGCGTGGGCGGCCCCAGCCTTCAGCCCGGGCGCAAGATGCACGCCGGATGGATTGGCGGCAACTGGGTATCTTTCAAGGATTTCGCGATCTGGGGCAATACGATCCTGTATAACTTCGGCGATCCCCGGCCGGGTATGGGCAAGATAGTCAAGACTGAGCGGCGAATGAAATTTGAACCGGATACTCATATTTTTCTCGAAGCTGACATTGACTATGCGCTGGAGACGGGAGAGATAAAGCAAGTCCATTATCGGCGCATCGGATATCAAACCGCGTATATGCGATGCGGAATGTACGGCGGCACGCCCGACAAGAATATCTACCAGGGCCAGTACGTCGGTGACAACGTCGTTGAAGGCGATCAGTACGACGTCACCAAAGCGGAGATTCGCAGCCGCCTTGCGGGTCTAGACGAGCATCATTGCGAAGTGACCTGCGACGGCGAGACCACGACCGGCATCCTGCAGCCGCTTGAGCCCGACGCCTACCACGCCTGCGCACGGGGCCGGCCCGGATGGAGGTTTTTGGAGTGAGCGTGTCATCGGCTGCCGCGCTTGAAAACCTGGTCGCACGGTTGACGGAGTTCCTCGGGGCGAACCTGGATCGCGCGGGGGATATTCGGCGAGAGATTCGGATAGGCAACCTGGCTCCCATCACAGCGGGAAATGCGCGCCAGGCGTGGGAGTTCGACGTTCGATGGCGCGACGGCGGAGAAGAACAAAAAGTCAGTTGCGTGATGCTGCGCAAGGCTGAGGCCGGCCAGCTCGAGACCGACCTGGTCCGCGAATTCGGGATAGTCAGTGCGCTTTGGGGCAGCGGAGTTCCGGTTGCACGGGCGCTTTGGATGGACAGCGAGGGGAGGTGGCTCGAGCGTCCTTCCTTCATAATGGAAAAGGTGGCGGGCGCGACGGATTTCTTCGCGCTGCTGAGGCCCGAAATGGCTGAGCGCAGCCGGGCTATCGCACAACAGCTCGCGTCGATCGCCGCCAGGCTTCATACACTCGATTGGAGAAAGCTGGACGTGGACTTTCTTCCCGCCACGACACCCGAGACGGCGGCGGCGCAGCAGATCTCGTACTGGGAATCACTGTTTCTGAAGCATCGGATGGAGCCGCATCCGGTGATGGTCGCGGCGTTCATCTGGCTGAAAGAGCATCAGCCGATCGCGCGCAGAATCAGCATCGTTCACGGTGATTTCCGCTTTGGGAATTTTCTGTACGAGGGGGATCGCATCAATGCGATGCTGGACTGGGAGATGGTGCATCTTGGAGATGCGGTCGAGGATATCGCCTGGGCTTATCGCTCGTTGTGGGGCCCCCAGGCGTTTCTTTCCCTGGATGAATTTGTCCGGTGTTACACGGCGCTGAGCGGCATACAGGTCGATCCCGAGACACTGTTGTTCTACCGGATCCTCGGCGAAATGAAGCACAGCATCATTTCTTTGACCGGCGCGCGCTCGTTCATGGATGGACGGACGCGGAACCTGTTCCTTGCCGATCGCGCCTCGACCATAACCAATTACTTGAGGCAATTTCTGGATTGGCTACCTGAGTAAGGAACGGAAGATTAGCCGGAGATCAGTTGTGACCAAACCAACCATCGGCGATTTGCTGAACGGAGTGGCCGCGAGCCTGCGCGAATCGGTGCTCCCGGAAATACCGGCGGGGCCGACTCGGCGACAAGTCCAGGCCGCCATCAGCATCATCCGTCGTGTCTCACAGGTGTGGGACAAGATCGGACCGTATCTATACGCAGACAACAGGGATATCGAGGAAACTCTGCGGCAGGTCTCAGCGAGGCTCGATCGTGCGGAAGTAAATGGAAGCGGCGCCGAGCTCGAACTGCTGCGGCAGCGGCTGCTGGCGACGCTCGACCGGCCTGGCGAGCTGGACATGGAATATCCGTCGCCCTCCGCGCTCGGAGCGCGCAACGTCGAACTGCAGGGGCTGTTGGTCGGATTGCAGGACGCCCTGCACGGGCCGTCAACGCCGCAAAGCGTTGAGCGGCCAGCGAGCACTGTACGGATCGAGATCTCAGCGATGCTGCGCGAGCTATTCCGACGGATGCTGGAGCGCGAACTGGAGATAACAGTTCCGCCTTCCGCAAGAAAATAGCGTCCGATGGTGCTAGTGGGGGTGCTTCACGCTCTTACGATCTTCGTCGTCAGTTTCGATCGAGTGACCGAGACACCACTGCACCATCCATCGTGAAGTAATTTCATCGGAGAGGCTCAGCCCCTCGTCGTTCACCGCCCACGTACGATGGTTGATGGTCATGTGGCCGAACTTCCGTCCGCAACTCCTGCAGGTAAATCCCAACCGCGATCCACCGCCCGGTGTCAGCGATTCCAGAGTCTTTACTTTCCAGTCGTGACTGTCCCAGGGGTTTCTACCTTTTTGTGTCTGCATTGTCCTCCAATGTTGCTTGCTCGAATCGCCTCAGCCTGGTCTCGGCCAATTGGTGATTAGTTCTGCTCCCGTAACGGCCCGGGATGAATTCGAATCCGCTTGCCTTTGAGGTCGGCGTGGTTGAGCCATTTGATCGCGTGGAGCGCGTCGTCGAGCTTTTCCATATCAACGCAACCAAAGCCGCGTGATTTTCCCGACGCCTTGTCGGTAACCACCAGTACGCCGCGGACCTTGCCGGCGCGGGAAAAATACTCCTCGACGTCGTCGCGCGTGACCGCATTCGCCAGATTATCGAAATAGACTCTAGGCATTCGTTTCGACAGCCCTCTTTAGATGTAAGACTTTCGATCGAACATCATCTTATATGGGTTGACCGCGTAGCACCATCCGGTTCGAAAAGCTCAATGTTTTAAAGCCTTTTTGATCGAAGAATAGGTGCATGAGTCGCGCTTACGAGTCGCAGGTCCGGTTTTGCACAGCGTTTGGCACGCGAATTGACGGGCCATCGCGTACCGTAATAGCTTCACGGTATACGCGTCACGCTGGCGTAAGGCGGATGGGTGGCTGCGAAGCCGGCGCACCTTTGCCGACTGCCGGTGAATTGGCAAAGGGGTCCTCGATGGCCACTCAGGGGCAAGCACTGGCGAGCTACTTCGATTCTGAAATCGCCAAAGTGCTCGGTGCCTGTACCGCATGCGGCAAGTGCGTCGAAGTGTGCCCGGTCGTTTCCTACGCCGGTCTTAAGGATGCCGATCCCAAGGCGGTCGCGCACGGCGTGGTCGATTTCCTCGCCCATCGCGCGCCGCTTGCCGGCGCCTCGGCGACCTTCGCGCACGCCTGTAACGGATGCGGTGAATGCATTCCTGCCTGTCCCGAGGGCGTCAACCCGCGCAAGATGCTGGTGCTGGCCAACACGATGCATTCGGGCGAGCGCACCCAGACGCCGCAACTCTTCCGCAAGATGTCGCGCGCCATCCGGCTGATGGCCGGGATGCAGTTGCTGCCGGCCGAGTTCGCGCGCGTACTCAATCCGCCGCGCCGCAGGCAGGCGGAGATTGTCTTCTACCTCGGATGCAACGCGCTTCGCACACCTCATCTTCTTTTCAATGCGATGTACGTGCTCGATGCGTTGGGCGCCGACTACGAGGTTGTCGGCGGGCCGGGTTCGTGCTGCGGAATCGTGCAGTCGAAATGGGAAGGCGAACTGGGCAAGGGCGAGCGGATGATCAACGCGACACTCACGCGCTTTGAGGGGCTGAGCCCCGAGAAGGTGCTGAGCTGGTGTCCGTCGTGCAACCTGCATATCGGCGAGACGCTGGCCGGGTTTCAATCGACCAGTTTCGAGTTTGGCCATTTCACCACCTACCTCTCCGACCATCTCGACGAGTTGCGCGGCAAGTTCGTTCGGCCACTGCCGCTCAAGGCGGTTTTGCACGTGCACGTCGGCCTGGCCGATTTGGGAGCGAACGTGGCGCGCGTGCTGGCGGCGATTCCGGAGCTCGAGTTGGTCGACACGGTGCTCGAGTCGGGTTACACCTGCGGCGGTTCGGGATGCGCGCGCGCGCCGGAGATGATGAAGAAAGAGCACGCGCAGTTGATCGATCGCGTGCGTGAGACGGGCGCCGACGTGCTCGTCACTTTTTACCACAACTGCCACGCCTCATTCGTGCGCGCCGAGGGCGAGGGCGGTTTCCGCGTGCTCAACTACACCGATCTGCTGGTTGAGGCGCTTGGCGCGGCGCCGCACAATGACGTCTTCAAGCGGCTGCGGCTGCTCGATGACTGGAAGATGATCGTCGACGAAGCCGAACCCTACCTGCGCGCCAACGGGATCGATTTCGACCGCGAGTTCCTCGAGAAGATACTGCCCGACGTGTTCCGGATGGCCGAGTTCACCGGCGGTCTCGACTGTTTCGCCTCGCGCACTTAGCGCGCCCGTGCGTGGGGCGCGTCACGCGCCGGGCAAACGCTCGGCGCTCGCGAAGCGCTCGAGCACGTTGGCCGTGATGCGCGAGATGTTGTTCTCGTAGTTGTTGTGCGAGAGACTTCCGCACCAGGCGATCGAGCTGGCCGAAAAGACCGCGCCGCCGCCCGCCGTGGGGAGGTACACGATATCGCCGCGCACGCCGGGATCCTGTCTGCCGCCCGATCCCGGATAGTTGAAAAAAACCTCCTCGACCACGCGCAGATAGTTGTCGCTGTGCCCTTCCGAGGTCGCGACCAGCATCGCGTTGGGCGGCGTGCCGAGCGTCAGGTCGTAGCGATCGAGTTCGTGTCCCGCGGCGCCGCCGCCAACCAGCCCGAAGTTGCCTAGCAGCTCGTCTTCGCCGACTCCGGCGAAAATGAAGCTCGCGTTTGCATCCAGGCTGTCCGGCATGCGGCGGAAATACGACGAGCGATCGAAACCCTGCGCCGCGAAACCGACGCCCACCAGCTTTTGCGGCGCGCGGGCGCGGTTGCGCCACACTCCGCCGCGCTCGCCGGTGGTGCTGTGGAAGTACTCACCGGGCCGCGCCTGCCATGCGCGCGATCCGCCCTCGGCCTTGCGCACTTCGACCAGGTACGGCTTGTCGGGATGATACGACGTTACCCAATAGAAACCGTTGCCGCCGAGATACATCAGCCGCCCGCCCGAGGTGAGATAGGTCTCCATCGCGTCGAGCATCGCGGATGAGTAGTACTCGGGATGCGATCCGGTAAGCACGACGTTGTAATCGCGGAGCAGCGCGGCGCCCTCGCGATGCAGGTCCTCGTCGGTAATGACGTCGTAACGGAAGCCCTTGGCGTTTAGCCAGTCGACCAGGTGAAGATCGGCCGCGAGGCCCCACAGCGTTCCGCCGAACCGATGATGCGGGCGCATGTTGAGAATCGGACGCAGCCGCGACACGTAGCATACGCCGCTGCCATCGGAATGATGGTCGTAAGTGGAGAGCCCTAATTCCGGATGTTCGTACAAGTAGATGTCCTCGGACCCCAGCAGCGTGGTGTGGCCGACGATCGCTTGCGTGCCCTGGCCGAAGCTCAGATGCTCGTTGGAGTAGGCCAGATAGGAGGCGGTTGGGACCAGGAACGCGATCTTCGCGGTAGGACCGCCGGCCGGCGCGCGTACGATGAACGGGATGTAATCGAGCGCGTCGCCGACGCTGACCCGCGCCGCGTAAACGTCGGAGCGCATCGTATCAGGAACCGTCAGCTCGAAGTCCATTTCCCAGCCGGCGTCCTCGAGGTCGTCGTCGTGGAAATGAATTGCGCCATACTCGGCGGGGGCGTGGATGAAATGTTCCTCGCGGCCGCTCCAGTTATGGCCGGTCATCGCGCGCGCCGGCGCGTTGACGCAGCGTCCGTGCAGATCGTTGCCGGAGGCGTCGGTGACGCGGTCGGTCGCGATGCCGCCGGGACCGATACCATCAGCGAAGTCCCATCGTGCAACCAGTCCGCGGCTGTCCGGCTCGCGGCCTGAGGCGAGTTCGTCCAGTTGCGCCCCGCCGAGCGCATGGCCATAGACGCGCGGACGATCGATCTTGCCGTTGTAGTGGCCGCCGGCGATGATGGCTCCTGAAGCCGTCGTCCCGGCGGCCCATCCCGCGATCACGGCCGGCGATTGCGAATGGAAATTGACCGGCTCGGCGGTGATCGCGTGCATGACCGCGGGCGGCAGCATCGCGACCCGCCCAACCAGCGAATTGACCGCGTTGAGGACCGGCCCCAGATGCACGATCGCGCGCCCGGTGGCGCCGTCGAAGCTCGCGCCAGCCGAATACCACACGCCGGCGCGCAAAGGCTCCGGGGCGGCGGCTTGCACCAGATTCCCCGCGCCATCTCCCAGCCACAACGCGAGCCGCTCGTGCTCGTCGATCACCAGCGCCCAGCCCATCCGCCGCTCCGGATCGCAGTGTGTGATGATTCCCTGGACACCCTTGGCCGGCGTCGTCGGCATGATGAACGCGTGAACCGTGATCGACTGTCCGATATTCAGGAGCCCGTTCGGATCGTCCACCACGATATGCGAGCCGGCATAAGTCGGCTGCAGCCGTCCGGGATATTCGCCGTTGACCGGCGACGCGATCGTTTCCTCCTTGGGGCCGGGCCCGGCGGGATTGGCGTCGCCGTTGATCAGACGGACGATCTCGGCGCGATAGCGCGTGGCGCCCTCGACGCTCACCATGAAGCGGATGCGTTCGCCGGGCTTGACGCTAATCTGGTCGCTGTATCCGTGGATATAGCTCTTTGCCATCGCGGTGATCTCCGTGCGGGCCGCGGTTGCGGAAGGGTTGCTAGTCGCGCATCGTCTGTTCGACGCGCATCAGGAACACGGCATGCGCCGCTTTGGCTTCCGAGTTGTAGGTGCGGTCGTCAATGAACTCCGGCGCCTGTCCGCGAGCGCCGGTTATCCGCGCGACGCGCCATTGTTTGAACGGCCGCGTGCAGACGATTACGTAACGGCCCAGCAGATTGGGACGGCGGAAGTAGGTGAGTACGCGGTCAAGCGCGTCGCTGTGAATGCCTACCGGGTCGCGCTTGTGCTCGGCGATAATTTTTTTGGTGAGCAGCGGCCGGATCGATTCGCGCATCCGCCTGTCCCACCTGGCAAAGGCAATCTGGTCGCGGTCGGCTGGGGCGCCGTCTATGTCGGCCATCAGGAGTCTGCTCCTCGGGCTTGCGATCTCACGCTAAGCGACGGCAATAGCGAAAATTCGCGCAGAAGTCACCCGCCGCGAATAGGTTCAAGCCGGATCAGAACAACAAGCCGTAGTTATGCTCCAGCCCGAGCAGCACGCGGCCGGTCACTTCCCAGGTCTTGAGCGACACGACAGTATGCTGGTTGGCGGTCTGCATATCACGCAGGCGGCGATCGAAGAGGTTGCCGCTATAAACGGATGCTCCCCCGTTGGCTTTGTAGAGGAGTTCAACCGCCTGAAGGCATGCGGCGCTCGCATGAACCATCGCGAGCCTGCCGCGGGCCCGCTGCTTGAGCGAAGGGAGATCGCCGGTCACCAGCGTGTTCCACATGTCGCCGAACGCTTCAAAGACAAAGCCGCGTGCGGAGCTTACCGACGCTTCGGCCTGCGCGACCGCGCACTGGACGTAGGTTTCATCGCGCAGCATTGCCTTGTTTGCCGACGGAGATTTGAAAGTTGCCGGCTTGTTTGAAGCTAATGCGACGAAGTCGTCGATCGCTCCGCGGGCAATTCCCAAAGCGACCGCGCACGTCTTGTACAGCAACAGATTTGGGAGCGCGTAGAGCGGCCCGTGCCGATACAGGGTCGGTGCCGCCAAATTGAAAGTCCGTTCCTCCGGGATAAAACGATCCTTGACCGCCCAGTCGTGACTGCCGCTTCCGCGCAAGCCATTGGTGTTCCATGTATCGAGGATCTCGCCTTCCTCGGACGGCAGAAAGCCGAAGCGGGTTTCCGGAAGGCCGTTGGGCTGGAGGCGCGGAGAATCGCCGTCAAAGACCAGGAAATGGCCGATCAGCCAGGTCGCGTGCTGACAGCCGCTACCGAACGGCCATCTACCGCTAACGACGAATCCGTCCTTCGTTTTCACCGCCTTGCCGGGCGGGGCAAACGTAACTGCCGTCACCGAATCGAGGTTAGAATACATTTCGCGGGCAACGGTCTGATCGATGAAGGCGGTCATGTAACCGCCGTCGATGCCGATCATGGTGCACCAGCCAGCGGACGCGTCGGCGATCGACAGCGCCTCAATCACGCGCACCTGCGTAAGAAAGTCCAACTCCGGCCCACCCCACGCCCGAGGCATCGCCATTCGAAACACGCCTGCCCGTTGCATCTCACGCACCAGGTGCATCGGCAACCGCCGTCCTTGTTCGATTTCGTCCGCCGCTGCACGGATTTTGGGACCAAGCTCGCGCGCGGCATCGAGCGTTCGGGATGCGCTTTCATCCGAGTCAGGCATGGATCTCCTCTGACGGAACTGAATCTATCGACAGCTTAATCAAAACTCAGAACCGTTTAACTGTCTTCGCTACCGATTTCTCTCTTGCTCAGGCCGAAGCCCGATTTTCACTTTCACTAGTCCATCGATACAGACTTGAGGCAATTTTTTTGGCAGCGCGGGCACGCGCTGGCGTGGCACCCGCTCACACCTGAAGCCGCCAGGCGTTGCCATCGCGAACCATGACTCCGGCGAGACACAGGTCGGGTAAGGCGCGATGGTGCTTCGCGCAACTCAAAATGACCTTACCGATAAGAGCTACAATGGTGAAATGGAGGCGAGTCTCTACAGCGGTTTAACCACGTCGAGGGAGAACCCTGGCACGCTCATCGGGCCAAGGTTTAGCAGCGCGAGAGCCTAATCGCTTCGTGCCCGACAGGACCAAGAAGAAGCGGTTCATCTGGAAGTGTCCGTCCACACTGAAATCTTCGCTTCAAGGTCTCCTGCGCTACCACTTTCACATCGCAACTCAATCCAGTCTGTTATTCCTTCCGCTAGATCCGTGGCAGTACGCGCACCACTCATCCACGAATCGAGCGCGATAGTGCTACCGCCAGGTGTCGCTAGACTGACTTCGACTGCGAAGGTGTTCCGTTTCTCGGCACCAACGAATGACCGTACGGCGCTCCGCCACTCTTCCTGAGACAATGGCAAGTACAAAATCGCGCTGACGTGGCGACTCACAAAAACCTTCTACAGAATGTAGCTCCGGAGTTGTTATATTAATAATCGCAGCGAGAGTGAAGTCGATTTAGCCTGAATATAGGCAGAACTCGCCAGCGAACTCTCCTCCGATGCTAAAGATATATTGGGCTAAAGTCGCTTGGTCCTGCCCCGGGTATGCTTATCGATGCCAAGATTGTTCGCTCCTCGCTCGGATTCCCGAGTTGGGCGAATAGAGGGACCTATTGTTCTGACGCATTCGCGCTCCATTTCAGAGGTGATTCTGGGCTCCGATCAGAATCTGTGCGAAAAATCGACGAAAATTTATAGTGGGATCGATCTGAAATGAGCGAAATGGGATCAATTACGCGCGGACGATGCGCCGCTAACGCTCTTCGGCGCCCTCGAAGTAACCGGCCTCGGGAGCGTAATTCTCGAAGCGGGTGAACTGGCTGATGTAAGTCAGCTTGGCGGTGTCGGTGGGTCCGTTGCGCTGCTTGGCGACGATCACCTCGGCTACGCCCGGCTCCTTGCTGTCGCGATGGTACATCTCGTCGCGATAGATAAACGCGATTACGTCGGCGTCCTGCTCGATTGCGCCCGACTCGCGCAGATCGGCGAGCAGCGGGCGCCGGTCGGGGCGCGTCTCGACCTGGCGGTTGAGCTGCGAAAGCGCGATCACCGGGACGCGGAGTTCCTTGGCCAGTGACTTGAGTGAGCGCGAGATTTCGGCAATCTCCTTTTCACGCGACTCGCCCGGCCGCGCCGCGCGCATCAGTTGCAGGTAGTCGACGATGATCAGCCCCAGGTTGGCGCTGGAATCGCGCGCCAGGCGACGGCATTTCGCCTTCAACACGATCGCCGAGGTGTCCGAGCTGTCGTCGATGAAGATCGGCGCCTCGGCCAGGCGCGCCGCCGCCACCGCGAGCTTGGGAAAATCGCGCTCGCCGAGGTATCCCGCGCGCGCCTTCGAGCTGTCGACGCGCGCCTCCGAGCACAACAGCCGCAGCACCAGCTGCTCCTTGGACATTTCCAGCGAGAAGAAGGCCACGCCCCGGCGCGGCTCGGCTTCGGTCGCCGCGTACGCCGCGATGTTGAGCGCGAGCGCCGTCTTCCCCATCGAGGGACGTGCGGCAATCACGATCAGATCGGCTGGTTGCAGGCCCGCGGTGATGCGGTCGAGGTCGGTGAAGCCGGTCGGCACTCCGGTCACCATCTCCTTGCGCTCGTAGAGCCGCTCGATGATCTTGAGCGACTCGCGCGTCAGCTCGTGCATCGTGTGGAACGAGGCGCGGATGCGGCGCTCGGAGATTTCGAAAATCTTGTGCTCGGCCTCGTCGAGGAACTCGTCGACGCGCGCGGGCGTGTCGTAGGCGGAGGAGGCGATTTCGGTGGCGGTCGAGGCGAGCGCGCGCAGCACCGCCTTCTCGCGCACGATACGCGCGTAGTGGGCGACGTTGGAAGCGGTTGGGACGCAGGCGGCGAGTTCGCCGATGTAGGCCGGGCCGCCGATCGCCTCGAGCTTGCCGCGCGTGCGCAGCGCGTCGGTCATGGTGATCGCGTCGACCGGCTGGCTGCGGTCCGACAGCTCAGTCATCACGCGAAAGATCTCGCGATGCGATTCGCGGTAGAAGTCGTCGGGATTGAGGACTTCGAGCGCCTGATTGATGGCTTCGTTCTCGAGCAGGATGGCGCCAAGGACCGATTGCTCGGCCTCGAGATTCTGTGGAGGAACGCGCCTTAGAATGTCGTCCGTGGATGCCGCCGCCACAACCAACCCCTCCCGCTCAAACCGCGCCGCGTGACCAAGAAATCAAGTATCAGGAATGGGACGGCGGCGAACAAGTAGGCGGCGTGCAAATCCGCGCAAATGCCGAAGGACTGTGAACACTATCAACAGTGCGGACCGCCGTCGGCGGAAGTGCAGTCCGCTGTCGGCGGAGATGAATGATGGAGACGCGGAAAAATCAGCGCCGCGCGACGCGCCGGCGCTCCGGCTCGCGCACCACGATCGGTCCCACGGCCACGCCGAACAAAAAACCGCCGACGTGCGCCCACCAGGCCACCCCGCCCATCAATGAGCCCGCCGCTCCGCTGGCTATTCCTGAGAACAATTGCGCGGCGAACCAAACAATCAGGTAGAGCACCGCCGGAAGACGGAAAAAGAACGGCGGGAAGAAGGTCAGGATGCTGCCGCGCGGATAGAGGATGAAGTAGGCGCCGAGAACGCCGGCGATCGCGCCGCTCGCGCCGATCACCGGCACCATCGATTGCGGCGCCATCACCACCGTCGCAGTGGCCGAGGCGATACCGCTCAATAGGTAGAACGACAAGTAATGCGCCGGACCGGTCCGCTCCTCGACCGCGGGGCCAAAGATGAAGAGGTAGAGCATGTTGCCGGCGACGTGGCCCAGGCCGCCATGGACGAACATCGAAGTGATGACCGTAAACGGCGGCCACAGGCGGCCACGAGCGTTCAGAAGCACGGCGCCGTCCAGACGCGCGCGGGCAAGCAGCCCGGGCACCATCGCGTAGCGCGTGACGAACGCATCCAGATGGTGGCCCAGCGAAACCTCGTACATGAACACCGCGACGTTGGCCGCGATGAGCAGCGTGTTGACAGGGCTCAGCCGATGGCGGGCGACATTGTCGCGCAGCGGGATCATCGCGGCGCCCGCCTCAAGCCCCGGTATGCCGTCCCGCGGCTAGCCGGGCCAGGGCTTTCCGTAATTGTCGAGGCAGGTAACCTCGTTTACCGGCAGTCGGCGGACGGGTCCAAACTTGTCACGCGGATAGCCGATCGGCATCAGCGCGAAAGTCGCCACCTCGGGTGGCAGTCCGACGATCGCTTTGACCTCCTCCTCGAAGAAGGCATGGATCGTGGTCAGCACGGTGCCCAAACCGAGGGCGCGGCATGCCAGGATGATGTTCTGCACGGCGGGATAGATGCTCGCGCCTTGGGTGCCGACCGCTTTCGTCATCGCGCTTTGGACCTCGGGGCTGAGCGCGCTTGGCGCCGCGCCAGCCGGCGCCGACTTGAGGCAGGCGAGCAGCAGCACCGGCGCCTCGTGCATGTTGTCGAACAGATAGGTCACCGAGCTCATAAAGCGGCGGTACTGTTCGTCGCTGAAATGGCTGGCGCGCGGCCGCTCGGCGTAGAGCTTGGTTATGATCCGCGACGCCTTGTTATAGATCGCACCAAGCTGGCGGCGCTTCTCCGCGTCCTTGACTACGACGAACAGCCAGGTCTGCGCGTTGCTGCCCGACGGCGCGCGAATCGCCGCGTCGAGTATCCTGGTTATAATTTCGTCGGGCACCGGCTCAGGCTTGAAGCGCCTGAGCGCCCGCGCCGAATACATCGCCTCGAACAGTCCAATTTCCGCCATCGCAGTAGCTAGCTCCTTTAGCCGCGGGCTCGCGGCCACCTTCCAATTATCACGGAGCGCGCGGCGAAATCGAACCGGCGGAGTCTTACTCGGCGCGGATCAACTTGTGCTTGATCGCGTAACGCACCATCGCGGCCGTCGATTTCGCCTTGAGCTTCTGCTTGAGGTTGTCGCGATGGACCTGGGCGGTCTTGGGGCTGATACCGAGGCGCGCGGCGATGTCTTTGCTGGTCGCCCCCTCGCCGATGAGGCTCAGCACTTCGCGCTCGCGCCGCGTGAGTTTTACTACCGCTGCCGGCGCCGCGCCGCCGCCGGACGCTCCGCGAGTATTCTTGAGCCGCGCGAGCACAGCCGGTGCGACCGCGGCGCTCAGGTAGTGCTTGCCCATGGCCACCGCGCGCAAAGCGCTCAGCAACTCGGCGGCGGCGTCGGTCTTGACCAGGTAGCCGGCCGCGCCGGCGTCGACCATCGCCTCGATCACGTACTCCTCATCGTCATGCTGGCTCAGGATCACGACCTTGGAGGACGGCGCTTCCTTGGCCAGACGATGCGCCGCGTTGAGGCCGCCCACTCCGGGCATCCCAACGTCCAGCAGCACGATGTCGGGGCGCGAGCGCGCGGCCAGCGCCACCGCTTCCTCGCCGCTCGCCGCTTCACCGACGACATCGCACTCGCGCTCGAGCACGGAGCGCAACGCCTCGCGAAACATGCGATGATCGTCGGCGATGAGGACGCTGATGCGCTCGCTGCCCATCGCCACGTCCGCTACTCCAATGGAATCTCGGCCACCAGCCTGGCCATCCCGCGGCTCGACTCGACCCGCATCGCGCCGCCCAGAAGCTCCAGCCGCTCGGCGAGCCCGCCCAGCCCCATCCCGCCCGCCGCGCGCGCGCCGGGCTCGATTCCGCGGCCGTTGTCGCTGACCGTGAGGCGCGCGAGGCCGGCGTCGCGCTCGATAAGAATCTCGGCACGAGTGGCGCGGGCGTGACGGACGATATTGGCCAGCGCTTCGCGCGCGACCTGGTAGCAGACCTGGCGTACGCTATCGGGAAGGCGATTGGCGGCTGCGGTGCCCTTGAGCTGCGTATCCATCCCGCCCGCGGCGAGACGGTCGAGCTCGGCCCGCAGCGCCGCGCCCAGCGCGCGCTTGCCCAGCTCCGCCGGACGCAGCTCGCGCAGCCGCACGCGCAGTTCCGCCTCGAGCCGCTCGAAGATGGCGCGCGCTTCGTTGCCTCCGCCCTCAAGTGCGAGGCGCGCGGCGGCGAGAAGCTGGGCCTGGTCGTCATGCAGATCGCGCGCGATGCGCGCGCGCTCTGCCTCGACCGCGCCGAACAGCCGCACGCCCAGCGCGCGCACCAGCTCCTGGAGCCGCGCCGCGTGCTCGGCCGCGGCCCATCCTGCGCTCACTGGGCCAAGCCGCGCGGCCAGCGTCTCGGCGCGCTCGCGCGCCGCGGCCTCCAGCGGCTTGGCGCTGGCGAGTGCGATCGCGCCGCCCTCGAACGGAACGCAAAGATAATCGGCAAAGCTCTTGAACGCGCCATCCTCGTGGAGGACGCCGCCGCGCGGCGCCGCGGCGCTGCGCACGATGGTGACGCGCCGGCGCATCGCGTCGGCGAGCGCGCTTTTCCCGTCAAGGCGGAGCGTGGCGCTCAGCGAACGCGCCGAGGCGGCGGCGACGCGAGGCACGGCGGCGCCGCCTTCGGCCACCGCCACAATCCAGGCGGCAAACGGTCCGGTTGCCGCGAAGAGCCGCCCCAGGCCGGCCCAGCGCTCGCGCGGCGCGAACTTGAACGCGGCGGCGATCGCACGCTCGACGCGGCCGCTATCGCCGCGCTCGCGCCGCGCCGCCGCGCGCTCGGCGGCAAGCCGCTCGGTCGCGGTCGCGGCCCGATCGCGCCAGAACCATAGCGAGGCAGCTTCTTCACTGAGCTCGATTTCAGCCAGCGCCTGGCGTCGGACGAGGTTCAGCAGGGCCTCGCTCTGAGAGGGCAGCACGCCCTGCGGCACCAGCATCACGATACTGGCGTGGGCGGTAGGCAAGGCCGACGACGATACGCCGTACGCTTCGAGGCGGGTTTGCACGGGAAGCGCCCGGCCGCATCGGAGCGCGACTTCCGCGGCGCTCATCTTGAGCGTCGCGTCGCCGCCAGGTCCATCCGCGCCGCCCTGACGCGCGAGCATCCCGAGAATCGCCCACAGCGCCGGCTCCCATCCGGGGTCGGCGGGTGCATAGGCGGCGCCGGTATCGGTTGCGCGCTGCCATGAGATGAGGCAGGCTCCGCCGCTGGCCGCGGCCGCCGCGAGCGCGGCGAGAGTATTCATCCGGCCGGCGAGTGAGTCGGCCGGCGCCGCGTATGCCATGGCGCCAGACTCAGCGCGGCTGAGCACAGATCGGTCGGTCACCCTCGCTCCCCCCTGCGGCACGCTGTCGCGCCGACTGACTAATGCATGCTAGTACATGCCGACTGACTAATGCTGGGCTTTCTCGGCCGGTTGGCCGAGTTGCACGCCGAGTTGCTGCATCTCGATGCCGAACTCGGCCCAGTCGCCGGTCTTGAGTGCGGCCAAGGCGCGGTTGTAATGCATGCTGGCCCCCGTGAGGTCACCCTTGACGGCTGGCGGCGGCTTCTTAGCGCCGCCGGACGCCATCGCCGTCGTCACCGCCTGCGCCGCGGCGGAAGAGATGGTTGGCGGCGGGGTTTCGGCCGGCGCGGTGAAAAGGGCGTTCAGCGCGCTTCCGAGGTTGTTGCCCATCACGATACGGTCGCTGTAGGCGGCGATAACGCGCTGCAACTCGGGAAGCTGGCCGGTTTGCGCGCGGATGTACAGCGGTTCGACGTACAGCAACGCGTTCTCGATCGGGAAGACCAGCAGGTTGCCCAGGATTACCTTGGAGCCCATCTGGTTCCACAGCGAATACTGTTGCGAAATGTCAGGATTCTGGTTGATGCGCGCCTGGATCTGGTAAGGGCCGTAGAACAGGCGATCCTTGGAGAAGGCGAACTCGAACAGATGGCCATAATCAGTGCCGTCGCAGCGCGCGGCCAGCCACGAAATCATATTGTCACGCACCGTGCCGCGGCTCTCCGGCACCATCGGCAGCATCAGTATGTATTCGTCGTGGGTCTCGCCGGGGAGCCGCATGACTACGTAGTAGGGCTGCATCGGCACGGTCTCGTCGGCGTAGTTCTCGCGCGGGAAACCCCACTGGTCTTCGCGGTTGTAGAACACGGCCGGGTCGATCATATGATAGGTCCGATAGATGTCGGCCTGAATCAGGAAATAGTCTTCGGGATAACGGATGTGCTGGCGCAAATCGTCGGACATGGCCGACATCGGCTTGAACATCGCGGGGAAAATCCGCTGCCAGGTCCGGATGATCGGATCGGCGGGGTCGGCGACATAGAAATCCGTGGTGCCGTTGTAAGCGTCTACCACCACCTTGACCGAGTTGCGGATATAGTTGATGCCCTCGGTATTGCGCTGCGAATAGGGAAAATGATCGCTGGTGGTGTAGCAGTCGAGGATCCAAACCAGATGGCCGTCATGCAGCACCAGGTAAGGATCGCGGTCCTGGCCCAGAAATGGCGCTAGGCGCGCGACGCGGTCGCTTATGTTGCGCCGAATCATGATGCGGCTGCCCTCGAGGATATTGCTGGTCACCAGCAGGTTGATATCGCGGTAGAAGTAGCTGAACAGCAAGCGGCGAATCAGTCCGCTGACCGGTACGCCGCCCTTGCCCTTGTAATATGAGTAGACGTTGTCGGCCCCCAATGGATAGTCAAATTCCGGGGTCGCTGCCTTGACGATCGCATAGCTGTCCGGCTCCTGGCCGAAGTAGATAGCCGGTTGCGGGACCTTGAACCCGACGTCGGATTCGGCCGGGATGTTCTTGATATAAAAGACCGGCAGTCCTTCGCTGTCCTTGGCATTGACCGGGCTCATCGTAAGGCCGCTGCCATGGGTGAACTTGAGATGGCGGTTGACCCAGGTCTGAGCGTTGTCCGGCAGCAGTGAGATATTGAGCTCGCGCGGCGAGAGCATCACCTCCGTATACTTGCCATTGATCCAGTAGCGGTCGATGTCCACGTCCTGGAAATCGTAGTAGAGGCGGATTTCCTGGAGCTGGCGGTAGGTCGCGAGCAGCGGGCGCGGGTCCCACAGCCGGATATTGTTGACGGTGGGCGCATCCTGTTCGAGCGAGGCCCGCGTGAGAGTGCCCTTGCCGTTGAACTGCCGCACGTCGACGCTATCGAGATGATAGGCCATGCGGGTCAGTGCGATGTTGCGCTCGAGGTACGGCTTCTCGACCCGCAGCTCGTCGGGCTTGACGTACAGTTTCTCGATTACCGGCTGGATTAGGTTGAGCAGGATCGCCGGGCCGAACAGGACGATCACCGCGAATACCGGCAGCCTGAGCCCGCGCTGTCCCAGGTTGGCCAGACAGATTCCGGCGGCCACCAACGATAGCACCACCAGCAGCCACACGCCCGGTTCCCATAGCACGTGATCGACGTAACGCAGGCCGTAGACGACTCCGTTGCTATGCAGGAGCAGTTCGGGGCGCGCCAGCCAGTAGTTCATCGCACGCTGCAGGAAGAAGACGGCGAGCAGTACAGAGAAATGTGCAGCGGCGCCGCGTGAGATACGCGGGGGCGAGTCACGGAAATCCAGCGCCCCGCGTGCCCAGTAGACGACGCCCGTCACCACGGCGGTCAGGAACAGGATCAGCATGAAAAGGTCGCGCCAGTCTTCCAGCAGCGGCAGGGTGAAGATGTAGAATGCGAGGTTCTTGCCGAAAGCCGGATCCGTGTGGCCAAAAGGCACCGCGTAGAACCCTTTCAAGTAGGTATCCCATGACGACGCCTCGCCCGAAGCCGCGAAGAGGCCGAGCAGGGCCGAGGCCGCGACCACCAGCAGCCGCCAGGGAATACGGTCGCCGAAAGCGCGAATCAGCTCGGGTAGATTGACCTCGGTCATCTCCTCGGAGCGGCGCACGATGTGGAGCCGCTCGCGCTCCTGGCTCAGGCCCAACGCGACGAAGCCGCTGACGCATATGGCGACGAAGGCCACGAACCACACGGCCACGAAGATCGTGACCTGAGCGCCGAGCTGAGTCAGGAAGACCGAGCGGTAGCCGAGCACGCCGAACCATAAGAGATCGACCAGCAGCTCATCGGCGAGCCCCAGGACAATCAGGATGACGATAATGAGCGCAGCAAGGCCGAACAGGATAATCCGCGGTCGCATCTATATGGGCTCCCCCCAGCGCTAGGCGCCGCGCGCGACGTTGCTTACGTGCTCACGCACCACGTCGGGCGGGCACATCCAGATGAAGATCTTGAGGCAGATGAAACCGACAAGGATCCAGTCCAGTTCGCCGACAATTGGAATGAAGTCGAGTTCCAGCAGCGGCGGTGAAATCAGGGTCAGGAGTCCTAGGAACGGCACCGCCTTGGCCAGCATGGTGACCCGCGCGTCGTGCATCAGACGCCAGAACACGCGGACGAACTGCGGCAAAAACATTATTAGCCCGCGCATCTGCAGCGGGCCCATCAATTGCATCCTGAGAATTCGACTAAACACGGCTTGCTCTCCTTTTATACTCCACCCTGGCCTCAGGCCCAAGGCCAGACGGATTAGGCGGGAGCGCGGGGCGCCAATCTGCTACAGTGACACGCAGGACGGAGAGGAGGGCTCGCGGTTGAAACGGCATATGTCGATGGGCGACTTCCTGGTCGCTTACCTGCGGAAGATCAGTGTAACCCACGTTTTCGGTATTCCGGGCGATCTGGCCCTCAAGCTGTTTTTTGCGCTGGGCAGGCGCGAAGGACCACAAATCCTGACCTTTTCGCACGAGCCGGGGGTCGGTTTCGCGGCCGACGGCTACGCGCGCGCCACCGGCAAAATCGGCGTGATCTGCGTGACCTATGGCGCTGGGGGCCACAACACGGTCAACCCGGTGGCGGGATCGTTTTCCGAGCGCGTACCGCTGCTCATTCTGTCAGGCGGCCCTGGCGAGGAGGAGCGCAAGCTGGGCACCCTGATTCACCATCAGGCGCGCGAAATAGAATCGCAGCATCGCATCTACCAGGAGGTCACTTGCGCCTCGGCCGTGTTGACCGACCCGCGCCGCGCCGCGATGCAACTGCACGACGTGGTGCGCGCGATCTGGGCCGAGCAGCGCCCCGGCTACATTGAGATCCATCGCGACATGGTCGACCGTGAGATCGAGGTGCCCGACGAAGTGCTGGAATGGGACGGCCATCTGCGCTTTCACGAATCCGACGCTCGCCGGCTTGAAGAGGCGGCGCGCGAGACCGCCGCGATGTTCAACGAAAGCCGCAAGCCGGTGCTGATCGCGGGCATCGAGATCCATCGCTATAAAGCCGCGCGCGAGCTGGTCGAGCTGGCCGAGCAGATGGGCGCGCCGGTGATGACCACGGTGCTCGGCAAGGGCGCCTTCCCGATGGACCATCCGTTGTACATGGGCGTGCACGTCGGGCCGATAAGCCCGCCGCCGATCGTAGCCCGCATGGACGAGGCGGATTTCGTGCTGAACCTCGGCTGCCTGAAGACCGACATGAACTTCGGCAATCGCCCGCCGCATATCATCGAAGGCAAGTCGGTGTGGGCGGTCGACCGGCGCGTCGACGTCAAGTATCACACCTATATGAATGTCGGGGTGCGTGATTTCGTGCGCGCACTGCGCAAGCAGAGCATCCAGCATCACGACGAGACCGTGCATTACGCCGACAATCTGCGCGAAGCGGCGGGCGCCGCCAACGGCGGCGGCGCGCCGCTGCGGGTCGGCGAGATCCTTACGGTGGTCAACGAGTTTCTCGCCGCGCATAAGCGCTACATGGTGGTGGCCGAGTCGGGCGACATGCTGTTCGGCGGACTGGACGTACGCGTGCCGCACAACGGAACCTACCTGGCACAGGGATTTTACGCTTCGATGGGTTTCGCGGTGCCGGCCGCGCTGGGTGCGCAAGTGGGATCGGGCGTGCGTCCGATCGTGCTCTGCGGCGACGGTGGCTTTCAGATGACCGGCCCGGAAATCTCGCACGCGCCGATCTTCGGCGCCAATCCGATCGTGATCATAATCAACAACGGTGGATGGGGCATCTTCCGGCCCGTCGCGAGCGAGCGGCGCGACCTGCTCGATATCCCGCCATGGCCCTACGCGCGATTGGGTGAGGACTGGGGCGGAACCGGTTTCGACGCGCACAACCCGGCCGAACTGCGCAGCGCCCTTGAAGCCGCTCATCGCGGCGCCGGTTTCGCGATCATCGACGCCAAGGTCGGCCGTGACGATCTTTCGCCGGTCACCCTGAAATACATCCAGGCCGCCGCCGAGCGCTCGCAGGCGCCGCCCGCCGAGCGCCGCAACAGCGGCGGCCATCATGGCCGCCCGCGCTCCTGACGCGTGCTGGATTCGCGCGGACGTGCCGCTGATGAGCGACTACGAAAATTCATACCGCGACTTCCGCTGGGAGGTGCCGGAGCACTTCAATTTTGGCGCGACCATCGACGCCTTCGGCGCCGAGCCGGGCCGCCCCGCGATCCTGTGCGAGGACCAGGACGGTAACCGCGCGCGTTTGTGCTTCGCCGACATTCGCGAACAGTCCAACCGTTTCGCCAACGTGCTGGCGGGTCTCGGGGTCAAGCCGGGCGACCCGGTGATGATCGCGCTGCCGCGCATCACGCTGTGGCAGGCGGCTTACGTGGGCGCGCTCAAGGCCGGCGCGATCGTGATCCCATGCGGCGCGGCGCTGCGCGACAAGGACTTCGTTTACCGCGCCACTCATTCGGGCGCGGTCGCGATCATCGCCGCGGTCGAGAACGCCAGCCTCATCAGCGACCTGCGCAACCGATGTCCGGCGCTCAAGCACTATCTCATCGCGGGCAGCCCGCGCAGCGGATGGCTCGGGATGCGGGCCTCGATGGGCCAGGCCTCGGCCAACTTTTCGCCGGTGCGTACGCGCGCGAGCGATCCCGCGCTTTGCCTCTACACTTCCGGCGCCGCGGACGAACCCATGGCTGTGCTGCACAGCCATGCCTACAGCTGGTGCCAGCGTTACACCGGGAGCCGCTGGCTCGACGTGCGTCCGGGCGAATTGCACTGGGCCCCTGCGGACACCGGATCGGCCAAGGCGGGGTACGGCGAGCTGTTCGGCCCGTGGATGAACGGGGTTACGACCTTCATGTACAACGGCGTCCTCGAGCCTCGAAAGCAACTGGAGTTGCTCGCGCGCTATTCGATCGCGACGCTGTGCGCGACACCCACGGAATACCTGCGGCTGATGCAAGAGGACCTCGCATCCCACAAGCTCCCGACTCTGCGCCATTGCACCGCCACCGGCGAAGCGCTCAATTCGGAAATCATCGGCGTCTGGCGTGACGGTTTAGGACTTACAATCCACGACGGCTATGGACAGGCCGAGACGGCCATCGTCGCGGCCAATACGCCGGGAATGGAAATTAAGCCGGGTTCGATGGGGCAGCCGTTCCTCGGTCACGACGTTCGCGTGCTCGGCGCCGAGGACAAAGAGGCGGGCGACGGCGAGACAGGCGAGATCGTGATCCGGATAAATCCCCAGCGGCCGCCCTCGCTTTTGTTGGAGTACTGGAAAAATCCCGCAGCGAATGCGGCGGCGTTTCGCGGGGATTACTACTTCACCGGCGACCTGGCCTCGCGCGACAGCGACGGCTATCTATGGTTCGCCGGCCGCGCGCGCAACAGTTGATGGCCGAATTCGGTCGCGGGCCTGCGCGCGGATTGAACCGGACGAGCACACGCAAATGCCGAACGGCGAACTTGTGGGAAAACTTGCGGGCAAGACGGCAATAGTCACTGGCGGCGGCCGCGGACTGGGGCGCGCGATGGTGTTGGGCTTAGCCCGGGCCGGGGCGAACGTAGTGATTACGGCCGCGCGCGGCCGTCATGAAATCGAAGCGGTCGCGGATGAAGCGAAGACCTTACAGGCGGGGACCGTCCGCGGGTTGACGGCTGATGTCACGAGTGAACAGGACGGTCTGCTCGTGGTAAGCGAGGCCATCCGCGAGTTTGGCTCGATCCACATCCTGGTGAACAATGCCGGGCGCGGGATGCGTTTCGTCAGCGAGAATTTCCTCGACACTCCGACGAAGTTCTGGCAGACCGACCCGGCAGTGTGGCGGATGATCGTCGACACTAACGTGACCGGGCCGTTTCTGATGGCGCGTGCGGTGGTGCCCCATATGCTCAAACAGCACTGGGGCCGCATCATCAACATCTCCATGAACTATGAGACGATGCGCCGGGCCGGGTTCGCTCCGTACGGACCTTCCAAGGCGGCGCTCGAGTCGGAGACGATCATTTGGGCGCAGGATCTGGCCGGGACCGGGGTGACCGTCAACTCATTGCTGCCAGGCGGAGCAACTGACACCGGGATGGTCCCAGGCGATATTGCGCCTGAATTCCGCAGCCGGCTGTTCCGTCCTGAGATCGTGGTGCAGCCGCTCCTGTGGCTCGTGTCAGAGATGGCCGATGCGGTTACCGGCGCTCGCTTTGTCGCGAGCCTCTGGGATTCCTCGCTGCCACCGGCGCTGGCAGCGGAGAAAGCGCGCAGCACGGCAGGTGCTATTGTCCCAGCGCCGTAAAGCTAGGATTTGCGCGGGCCGCGTTCCAGCATATTGAGCTTGCCGGCGAAGTCCTCGAGGTCGACTTCAGTGGTCTCGAGCAGCCGCGCCACCATGCCCCAGAAGCCGATCGAAAGGATCAGCTCGACTAGTTCCGTGGTGCCGAGATGCTTTTTCAGCGCATCGAGCGTTCGCTTGCTGCCCTTGATGTTGCGCGTGACCTCGTCGGTGAGCGTGAGCACCAGGCGTTCGACTTCGTCGAAGCACTTGGTGCCTTCCCAACTTTCCATCGCCGCCATCTGTTCGTTGCTGACTCCGCAGGCTTTCGCGATCGGCACGTGCTGGGTCCATTCGTAGACCGAGCCGGTGAGCTTGGCAGTGCGCAGGATCGCGATCTCACGCAGTTTACTGTCGAGCTTCGCGCGCGTCAGCAGCGAGTGACCCAGGCGCGAGAAATTCTGGAACACCGCGTCGCTGCTGTTGGCGATCATGCGGGCGACGTTCATCTTGCGCGGGGTGTTGCCCAGGATTTCGCGGGTCTTGTCGGAAGCCTTCGATTCGTCGACGTACGGTAGCAGCGCCATCGCGCCTGTTCCTCCGTTGCGGTTGCCGCGCCGAATTAAGTCTTTGCAGCGGACGTTGGGCCGGTGCGGGGATGGCGAAGCCTAGTCCCGGGATACGCCCCGATGCAAACGAGGCGCTCGCGGTATGGCGTTTCGCGCCGCTCAGGCGCGCGCGTCAGGGCCCGGCGCTGTCTGATGCGTCCACCAGTGAATCAGGTAGACGACCAGACAGATCACCGCCGCGCCGAGCGCGATCCATCGCGCGCCCCAATGGACGAACCCGACTGCGCGCCAGACCTCGTCACCCACCAGGTACCCGATCGTCACCATGAGCGAGCACCAGATGAGCGCCCCCGTCACATTCCATCCCAGAAACCGCAAAAAAGGCATCCCCGCCGCCCCTGCCATCGGTCCCGCCAGGAAGCGCGCGCCCGCGATGAAACGCGCCATGAAGACCGCTTTGCTGCCGTGCTGATCAAAGAACAGGCGCAGCTGCTCGATACGCCGGCGCACGAACGCGAATCTCGCGGCGAGGCGCTCCAGCAGATGCTGGCCGCCCGTGCGTCCGATCAAGAAGCCGGAGCAGTCGCCGGTAACCGCGCTCGCCACCGCCACCACATAGACCCATTCGAGATCGAGCAGGCCATGCGAGGCGAGAAAGCCCGCGGCGATCAGCACGCTCTCCTCCGGGACCGGCACTCCCAGGTTGCCGACAAAAACAAAGAGAAAGATGCCGAGATAGCCCCAGGTCGCGAGCAGGTCGGACAGTTCGGCAGGGTTCGTGAGATGATGCATCAGCGGTTCGATCTTCGCGGCCGCGCCACTCCCCCCAACGTCGCTAAAGCTTGCCCGAATCGGCCAGCCAAGGTAAGGGGGCGTCGCCTGAGCGACGCGCCGATGTGTAACGGCGACGTGAGGCTTGGGTTTAGCTATGGCGATTGGTGAGGTTGGGACGAGCGGGCGGAGCCGGGAGTTTGAGCTTGTGGCCGTTGATCAGCCATCCGCCGTCTTTGAAATTCGCGCGGCAGACATAATTGGCGCCGTCACGGTCGAGGATGCCGCTTTGTTCGAGTTGCTTGAGTTGATCCTCCTTTGTCAACTGCGCGAGAAAGCCGGTCGGCGCGACGAGTTCGACCGACGCATGCCCGTACTTTTTCCAGGCTTGCGCGATCATACCCTTGCGATCAGGATTGTCGGCCTTTATCAGTGGATCATTGGCGAGCTCGGGAGAGATTCCGAGCGTGGCCTTGCCCACCGCCTCGCCATTGGGGCTGGCGGCGTGCAGATCGACAGACAGAACCGGCGACTCTTTCACTATCGCAACGAACAGATCGGCCATTTTTTCCTGAAGCATCCGCGACCGCGTCTGTTGATCGGACGCCGAGTGCGAAATCGACGCGAGCGCATTGGTGAATTGTGTGATCGGCTCCGGTGCGACGTTGTCGATTCCGGCCCTCAGGCTCATCGGTCCCAGTTTCAGGGCGCCGGCTGCTATATTGCCGACCGATACGGTTTCACGTGCATCGAGCCGGCCATTCCTGATTTCGGTGAGCGCGGAAAGGCCGACGTCCTGCACCAGACCGCTGGCCGAAGGGCGGGCGCCGCTGCCAACGATGCTGTAGTTAAAGCGACCGAGGTTGAAGGCGCCATAGCCGAGCCACAGTCCGCTGCCGGCGTGGCGATGCGACTCGCCGCTTATCGTCAGGCCGGCCATCCCGGCTTCGCCGAAAGCGCCGGCGGCGGTTATGGCGGGAGCGTCGCCTCGAATGGTGTAAAAGTCCTGCGCCAGATGCACTTCCGAGTTGAAGCCGCCGAATTTGGCGGCGAACTTGTGGGCCGTGTCGGCGCGCTCGGTTGCGGCGCGTGAGATGTAAGTATCGAGCGTGCCGCCCATCCAGACGACCGTCGAAATGACTATCGGCGCATCACCGAAGATCTTGTCGAGATTGCTCTGCAGTGTGGGCGGTGGATCGGTATCGACGATCGCCGCGACCGGAAATGCGACGTGCCATCCGTTGTAAAATCCGAACGGGCCGTGATGCACGTGCTGCACGAAGGTTATCGAGCCGCGGCCCGCCGCGACGGTGACGATGGCTTGCGAGGAGAACCATCCGCGCCGATAGGAGTCGAGGCTAACGGCACGGCCCGCACCGGCCAGTTGCGCGATAGTATCGCGATAAATCCGCTCGGCGCGCCCGCCGAAAAGTGCGGGAACCACGATCGCCGCGCCAAGACATACGGCCGCGACGATGTACGCGGCGCGTGCCTGGCCGCGTGCGCTGCCGGACTTGGCTGCGAACATGGCAACAAGGGCTATCAGCCGGAACTCGCCTGAACAAGAGATTGATCTTTCCGGCAGATTCGTGCGGATTCGGTGCGCAATTCAGACAGTCCCGGATGCGGTGCGAAGCGACTCGCCGCTGCAAGAGCATTAGCCCCGCCTCGGCAAAATGCGCTATTGGGTACGAAGAGGATCGGGCAAAAAATTCAGGTGATGCGGCGCGGCGCGCCGTTCGGTTGATTCCAAGGAGGAACGCATCATGGCACTGGCAGGACAAGTAACCAATCCCGAACGACTGGAAGGACGCGACGTGACCTTCCAGAGCGACGGCACTGCGATCAACGCCTACCTGGTTAGGCCGCGCGCGCCTGGCTCCTATCCCGGCATTATCGTGATTCACGAGGCCTGGGGCGTGATCGAGCATATTCGCGACGTGGCGCGGCGCTTCGCCAGCCTCGGCTACATCGCCCTCGCGCCCGACCTCTATACGCGGGTCGGGGCGCCCAAGCCCGAAGACCCCATGAACATCGTGCTCAGCCGGATGCTGGCGCTGCCCGACGCGCAACTGGTGCGCGATCTCGACCAGGCCGCCGACCTGCTCGCGGCGCAGCCCGGGATGACCGGCAAAATCGGCTGCGTCGGATTCTGCATGGGCGGGCGCACCACGCTGCTCTATGCGTGCAGCAGCAACCGGTTGAGCGCGGCGATCGATTGCTGGGGAGGCGGCATCACCGCCGACGCGGCGCCCGTCACGCCGCAGCGTCCCACGCCGATCGTCGACCTGGTGGCGCGCCTCGGTTGCCCGCTCTACGCGGTCTGCGGCGAGGAAGACGCAAGTCCCTCGCCCGCACAGGTCGAGGTGTTGCGTCAGCGCCTGCAGCAGGCTGGCAAGACCTTCACCATCGACATGTTCAAGAATGCCGGCCACGCGTTCTTCGCCGACTACCGGCCGAGCTACCGCGAGAAGGCGGCCTTCGAGCTGTGGCCCAAGATGGCGGCGTACTTCGACACGCATCTCAAGGGCAAGAAATGAGACGGCACCCGACGCACTGAAGCAACGGAGCCATTGAGGAAAGAGGCGATGGCACAACCGTACGCGCTCACGCTCACGGAGGCGGCCCGCCTTGTCCGCGAGCGCAAGCTCTCGCCGGTCGAATTGGTCGACGCGTCGCTTGCACGCATTGATCGGATCGACGGCGCGATCAAGGCCTGGGTCGGGATCGATCGCGCGCGGGCGCGCAGCGCCGCGGCCGAGTTGGACCGCGAAGCGCGCGAGGGGCGCTTTCGCGGGCCGCTCCACGGCGTGCCGGTCGGGATCAAGGACATCTTCTATACCGCCGGGCTCGCAACCGAGGGTGGCTCGAAGGCGCTCGCCGGCTACGTTCCCGACTACGACGCCGAGGCGGTGGCGCGGCTTAAACGCGCCGGCGCGATCATCCTGGGCAAGCTCGCCACCACCGAATTCGCGCTGTTGGATCCGGCCGCCACACGCAACCCGTGGAATCTCGAGCACACTCCCGGTGGCTCCAGCAGCGGATCGGGCGCCGCGGTGGCGGCGCGGATGTGTTATGCGGCGATCGGTTCGCAAACCGTTGGCTCGACCATCCGCCCGTCCGCATACTGCGGCGTCGTCGGGATGAAACCGAGCTACGGACGAATCAGCCGCTATGGAATGTTGCCGCTGGCGCCGAGTCTCGATCACGTCGGGATCTTCGCGCGCTCGGTCGCCGACGCGGCCGCGATGCTCCAGGCGATGGCCGGGGAGGATCCGCGCGACCCGGTTAGCCTTGCCGTCGCGATCGACGACTATATTCACGCTGCGGCGCAGCCGGCAGAGGGGCTCCGAATCGCGCTGATGCCGAAGGCGTTCGACGATCGCGCGGGCGAGCAGACGCGGTCCGCCGTCGCCGGGGCCATCGCCAGGTTCGCCGATGCCGGTGCGCGGATCGAAACCGTCGACGAGCCGCCGAGTTTCGCTTACATCACGGCGAACACGATGCTCGAGTTATGCGCCGAGGCCGCCGAGGTCCATCGCGAGCGCTTCGCGGGGAAGAAGGATCTATACGGGCCGAAGATTCGCGAGTACGTCGAGCGCGGCCTCGACACCCCGGCCTGGGAATATATCCGCGCGCTCGAGGTGCAGACGCGCTTTCGCCGCGAGGTCGATCATGTGCTCGCGCGCTTCGACGCGATTTTGACCCCTGCTACGCCAGCGCCCGCGCCGGCCGGAATCGGCGCGACCGGCGATCCCTCGTTCAACCTGCCGTGGAGCTTAAGCGGCCATCCCGTGATCGCGCTGCCCTGCGCGCTCGCGCCCTCGGGATTGCCGATATCGATCCAGCTTACCGGCGCTGCGCTCGATGAGGGCCGCCTGCTGAGCGTCGCACGATGGTGCGAGGAAGTTCTGGCGTTCGACGCGCTGCCGCCCGCAGCACAGCTCTGAGAGCCAACTTCCTTCGCGCCGGGGCGCCGCTCAATCCATGCAGCGGTCGAGGATAGTGAACGCGTCAGTGAGTTCGTCGTTGGTCACGACCGCCGCCGGCACAAAGAGCCGCACGCATGCCGGCTCGTGCCCGCCGTAGTAGAGCACCAGCCCCGCGTCGAAGCATCGCCGGATGAAAGCCCGCGTGGTTTCAAGCGCTCCATCACCGACCCTAAATGACAGCATCGCGCCCACGCCGTCGATCTCGGAGACCACGCCGGGATGGCGCTCGGCAAGTATGCGCAGATGCTCGCGCGTCAGCCGCTCCAGTTCGCGCTCGCGCCCCTGCGGCCCGAACATTCCACCTTCAAACATTCGCTCGATCATCCGCCGCGCGACCGCCATCGGCACGGTCGCGCCCGAGTAAGTTCCCGAGATGAGCGCGGGGTCGGGCGCGAAGTCGCGCCGATGCAGTACGGCGCTGCCCTGGAAGACCTTGCCGATGGTGATGACGTCGACATAGTCGGCAAGCTTGAGCAGGTCGGTTGCGAACAGTTCACCCGTGCGGGCGAAGGTCTGCACCTCGTCGGCCCAGATTGGGATCGCGGCGCGGCGGCATTCTTCGAACAACGCCACGAAAAATTCGCGTGGTGCGGTCACGAAGCCGGCTTCGCCCTGCACCAGTTCGACGATGAAGGCCGCTACGCGCTCGCCCTCGCGCGCGATCGCGTCGCGGAGCGCGGCTAGCGATTTGGCGATGCTGTCGGGGTCGTTGCGGTCGTAAAAGGGGACATAGTGCACCGGGAAGGTTGCCGGCTGGCCCATTCGGTAGTCCGGACGGTCGGTGATTTCCGCCATCGCGCTGGTCCGTCCGTGAAAGCATCCGCGAAACGCGATCACGCCGGGACGTCCGGCGCGCTTGTAGCGCACGAGCTTGAGCGCGTTCTCGTTGGCGTCGGCTCCGGACAGCGCGAGCCAGCAGTTTTCCATCCCGGCGGGCGCGTGCCGCAGCAGCGTCTCCATCAGCGCGCCGTATTCGCGATTGAAAATCAGGTTGCCCTGCATCACCAGGTCGGAGGCGGCAGCGCGAATCGCGGTAGCGATCAGATCCGGGTCGCCATGGCCGAACAGATGGACGCCAATGCCGAGTGCGAAGTCGAGCACCCATCGCCCGTCCGCGAGCATCGCGCGCGCGCCGCGTCCGATGCCTGAGCCGAGGTAGGGATAGAAGGCCGGCCGCCCGCGCATCAGCGCAAGGCGCTCCAATTCGGCGCGCATCGCACTGGCGCTGAGCGGCGCGTGGTCTTCGCGCGCCGCCTCGTCGAGGGCTTCGAGGATCATGCGCAGGCCGGTTTCGAATTTTTCGCTGGAGGAGGCCATCGCGGCGTGCCGCAGCGCGCGAGACGCGGCCCGCTACTTCAACGCGCGCATCGAGAAGCCCCGCTCGTTGTAGCAGAGCAGCGAGCGCTTGCCCTGCAGCGTGGTCTCAAGCACGACCTCGCGTCCCCACAGGCGGGCCACGTAGGCGAGCGTTTTCTCGCCGTACTCGAGCTGGAGATCGCGGCCGTCATGACTGTGCTTGAGGTACAGCGTGCGGTTCTGGCCGAAGTCGGCGTCCTCGACCTTGATCACGGGAATCGAGCTGGCGCCGACGTTGCGGATGAGCGTGTCCTTGACCTCGCGCCAGCCTTCTTCATCGGAGACCTTGTCGACCACCAAATCGTCGCCGCGCGCCTCGTACTTGAACAGGTCCATCTCGCGCATCAATTCCTCGGTCAGGAAACGGCGCAGAAAGGAGCTGTCGCGCTCGGCCTCGCGCACCTCGAAGATCTTGGCTTCGCCGTTCTTGGACGGGGGGCCGTCACGCTTGATCTCCTCGGCCGTCGGATTGGTGTGGCGGCGGTAGATGTCTTCCCAGATTTTGAACCCGAGGTAGTAGGGATTGATCTGGCCGGGTATCGGACGGACGACCTGGTTGTGCCGCACGATGAATTCCAGGTGCAGGCCCTGTTCGAGATCGAGCGACTCCACGATGCGCTTGTGCCAGTAGCTCGCCCATCCCTCGTTCATGATCTTGGTCTCGAGCATCGGCAGAAAGTACTTCGCTTCCTCGTCCACGATGGTCAGCAGGTCCTTCTCCCATTCGGCGAGAAACGGGTTGTGGTCGCGGATGAACAGCAGGAGGTCCTCGTCGGGCTCGACCGGCACCTTGTGGATATCGGGCTCGTGGACCTCCTCGCGCGCATGGATGCGATGGAAGGGATCGGTCTTGGGATGAGCCGCTTCCACCAGGCGTTCGAGCTGCTCGTTGTGGCTGAGCTTGCGGATCGCAAGGTTGCGCCGGCATTGCCAGCTCAGCGCGTGCGCCGCGTCGAGAACGTGCTCGACCTTGTCGACGCCGATGGAAGGATCCTCTGCGTAATGCCGCACGCGCAACGCGTGGGCCTTGAACAGCTCGATGGTCAGCGAGGCGCGGGTAGTGCGATAGGTGAAATTGTTCTTGAAGAAGTCGTTATGGCCGTAAACGTGCGCGATGGTCAGGATTTGGAGCAGCAGCGTATTGTCACGCATCAGGTAGGCGAGCGCCGGGTCGGAGTTGATGACCATCTCATAGGGCAGGCCGCTCACCCCGTGGTCGTAGAGCGTCTTGAGCTTTTCGTAGGACTTGCCGTACGACCAGTGCGGGTAATGCGAGGGCATCCCCGAGTACGCCATGTAGCCGAGCATCCCGAAGTGGTCGCACAGCTCGAACTCCTGCGTGAAGCAGTTGAGCCCGAACTCGGCGACCTTGTCGCGGATGCGCGCGTCCCATTCGACCAAGTCCTTGAGTTCGTAGTTCGCCATCTTAGGTTTCGGTCTGAACTATATCCTTGATCCGATCTATCCTTTAATTCGAACTATTCTTTAATCCGATCTTTGGCGAGAAAGGCCTTGAAGGAGGGCCAGATGTCCTCCTTGCGTTCGATCAGCACCGAGTGGAAGTTGGATGCCTCGAGCCGCCGGAACACGTTGAGCATCGACGATTCATAGTAGCGCGATCCCAGCGGTTTGATCTCGCCGTAGCCGAACAGGTTACAGAGCTCGGACAATTCCTTGGCCGACTTGAGCGCCGCCGGATTGTCGGAGTCGAAGTTGTCGCCGTCGGAACAGTGAAAGGCGTAGATGTTCCACAGCGAGGGATGGTAGCGCTCGTTGATGATCTCGAGCGCCTTCAAATAGCCCGATGAAATGAAGGTACCGCCGCCCTCGCCCTTGTGAAAGAACTCTTCCTCGGTGACCTCGCGGGCCTCCGTATGATGGGCGATGAAGACGATTTCGACGTTGCGATAGCGCGTCGCGATGAACTGGTAGAGCATGAAGAAGAAGCTCCTCGCCAGATACTTCTTCATCGTGTCCATCGAGCCCGAGGTGTCCATGATGCACATCACGACCGCATTGGACTCTTCCTTGGTGTCAGTCTCGACGTGGCGGTAGCGCAGATCGTCCTGGTGAAAGGGGAAGCGCCGCTCTTGCGCTTCTTCTTCCTCGCCGCCGGTATCGGCCTCGAGTTCCGCGGCCTCCGCCACCTCGAGCGCGCGCTCGGCCGCATGGCGATGGCGCGCGGCGAGAATCCGCATCACGCGCTGGCGCGCCGTGCGCCGCTTGTCGAGCCGGATACGGATGCCGACGTGCCGGTAGCCCTTGCGCTTGAAGGAGCGGTCGGAGGGAATCTGGCGCAGCGCGCGCCGCTCAAGATTGGGCAGTTCGAGATCCTCGAACATGATCTCGATCAGTTCGTCTAGCGTGACATCGGTCTCGTAGTAATCGATGCCGGGGCGGTCGCCGGCCTGGCCGTCGCCCTTGCCCTGGCCATCCTTGCCGGTCTTGCCCACGACCTGGCCGGGGCGCGTGTCGCCCTGGCCCTGGCCAGCGCCGGGCGCGTTCTCGCCGTATATGAAGCGGTACTCCTTGATGCCGCGGAGCGGAACCTTGATCACGCGGTCGCGGTCTTTGCCGATGATCGATTCTTCCGCGATGATGTCCGCGATATTTTCGCGGATCGACTCGCGGACCTTCTGGCGATGCCGCGCACGATCGCCAGCCGAGCGGTCGGAGTGCTCCGCGTCGGAGCGGCTGTATTCGCGAAAGATGCTTTCGAGAGCCATTTTCGGTCCTCGCGGGTTCCTCCTCCTCCGCTACGAATTATACGGCGCGCGCGCCCGGTTTAACTACATCACCCGACCGTGACCCGAGCGTCGGCCTGCCGCAGCAATGCGGATTTCAGACATGTTCTCCTGGCCGCCGAGCGCCGCCAATCTCAATCTTTCCAGAGATTGTTGGCGGCGTACTTGAGCACCACGTCGACGCACGATTCGCAGTAGCCGTTCTCCAGCAGGTTGCGCACCATCGCGCCGTACTTCTCGGCCTGCTCCTCGTCACGCGTGCGAGCCTTGGTGATGATCCGCGAGATGTCGCGCACGGAGGTCATAAGCTTCTTCTCGATCGCCTCTTTGAGCGGCTCGTAGCTGCGGTAGCTGACTTTTTCACCGCGCCGCGAGGTCGACCACAGGTATGCGATCACTTCCTGGCGGAAACCGTCGGCGGTCGAGCCGATGATCGCTATCTGCTCCTCGATCGATTTCAGGAAGCCCTCGTCCGGCGGCAGCTCTTCCTTGGTGTTGCGGTCGCGCACCTTGGTCTTGTTGACGTAGGCCTCGGCGTGGTCGAGATAGTTCTGGAACAGCGCCTCGGCCTGCTCCTGGTAGGAGTAAACAAAGGCGCGCGTGATCTCCTTCTCGAGCAGATCGAGGTACTCCTTGTGTAACGTATCCTGGAGGAACTCGAGGTACTGCTTGCGGCTGTCGTCGGGCAGATCGCCCTCCTTGACCATCCCGATCAGCGCCTCGCGCACGTTGATCGGATTGATGCAGTTGCCGCTGACGTTGTCGGAGAGCGCGTTGTCCAGCGCCTTCATGATGAAGCGGGTCGAGATTCCCGACATCCCTTCGCGCTTGGCGTCTTCCTTGAGCTCCGCCACGTCGATCTTCTTGGTCCGCCCCTTTTCGACCACTTCTTCGCCGTTGTACAGGCGCAGCTTGGTCATCAGATCGCACTTGGAGGTCGGTTCGAGCCGCGACAGGATCGCGAACATCGAGGCCAGCTCCAGCGTGTGCGGCGCGACGTGGGCGCGGAAGTCCGAGTTACGGATGATCTTCTGGTAGATCTTCACTTCCTCGGACAGCCGCAAATTGTACGGCACCTTGATTACCACGATACGATCGAGGATCGCCTCGTTGGTGTGGTCGGCCTTGAACTTTTGCCACTCGGCCTCGTTGGAGTGGGCCAGGATGCAGGTGTCGACGTAGACCATGCCATGGCGGCCGGGCGCCGGGATGACTTTTTCCTGCGTCGCCGTGATCATCGCGTGCAGATACTCGGTCTCGTTCTTGAACACCTCGATGAACTCGACCAGTCCGCGGTTGCCGACGTTGAGCGCGCCGTTGAGCTCGAGCACCCGCGGATCGCCCTCGGAGTACTGGTCGAGCTTGGAGATGTCCTCCGATCCGATCAGCACCGAGGTGTCCTGGTTGTTGGGATCGACCGGCGGCACCACGCCAATTCCGATGCGGTTGCGCTTGGAGAAGCTCCGGGTTTCGATCGGCACTTCCTCGTAGCGCTGTCCGAACTCTTCCTTGAGCCGATAGCGGCACACCGGACACAGGTCGCCCTCGATGTGCACGCCGAGCATCTTCTCGAATTCGCGCCTGAGGTGGCGCGGGACCAGATGCAGCGGCTCCTCATGCATCGGGCAGCCCTCGATCGCGTACACGGGGCTCGCCTGCTCGAGGCCGCGCTGGACGCGCTCGACCAGCGAGCTCTTGCCCGAACCCACCGGGCCCATCAGGTACAGCACCTGGCGGCTCTCCTCGCCCTTGAGCGAGGCCGAGTGGAAGTAGCGCACGAGCTGAGCGATGGTGCGTTCGATACCGAAGAACTCGTCGGCGAAGAAGTGGTAGACCTTCACCGGCTCGTCCTTGTAGAGCCGTTTGGTGCGCGGATCGTCGGCTTCCTGGATATTATGCATGCCGCTCGAGATGATCAGGTCATAGACACGCGCGTGAGAAAGCTTGGTGAACGTAGGATCGGCCTTCACGATCTCGAAGTATTCGAGCAGCGTTCCGCGCCACTGCTTCGATTCGCGCGAGGCCCGGTCTTGCTTGATCACGCGCTCAAAGTCGTTAACTGCGGTCATCAGCAGACTCCTTGTTGAGCAGACACCTAGGGAGAATGTTCGTTCGAAGAGAAAACGGGCAGGACGATTCTTTGGTTGATGCGCATCCTATGCGATTGAGCATAACCGAACTCGCGACGCGATCAATGCGCAGCCTCGCCTAAATCCACCTCGCGAAGCCAGTTGTCCACAACAATAAGATTATCCACTGTAACGCGACGATGCGATAGCCTCTCACAAAGGCCGCACTTCGCCTCGAAAATATCAACCTTTGCCTTACTCTCGCCCCCGCTCCAGCGACGGCATCGGGATCGACTCACCCAGCGCGAGCCGTCCACGATCGTTGCGCACTTGCGCCGCCAGCACTCGATCGTCGTGCGCGAACGACACCCACCATCCGCCCGCGACCGCGCGCCCCAGATAGTCCGCCTTGACCTCCATCGTGCGCAGCGCATCGAGATCGTAAGCCTGGTTCCACGGACCTTTCATGTGCGAGCGGGTTGGCACGATGTCCGCCAGATGCACGAAGCATCCGCCGTCTTCGGCGCGCACTTGCACAATTTGATGATCGGAGGTGTGGCCGCCGGTCACCCGGATGTCCAATCCCGACATCAACTCGGTGTCGCCCTCAAGCGCTTCCAACGCATTTTGCAGCGGCGCAAGACACTCCTCTATGTGACGATACGCGGCCCGCAATCGTTCATTGCGCGATCCGTGAGCGATTTCCAGTTCGCCCCGCTGCACCATCACCCTGGCCCGCGGGAACGCCGCCTCCAGCACGCCCGACGGCCGCCGCCGCACGATCCCCCCGCAGTGGTCGAAGTGCAGATGCGAGAGCACGACGTGCGTCACGTCACCCGGCTCCATCCCGAGCGCCTTGAGCCCCTCGGGAAGCCAGCCCTCGCCGTGATCGAAAATCTTGCGCTCGACCGAACTCAGCCGGTTGCCAATTCCGGTGTCGACCAGCACCGCGGCGCCGCCGCGCATGATGAGCGGGCACGTGAGGTTGAGTCGGATGCGGTTGCGGTCGTCGGCAGGATGGTCGCGCTGCCATAGCTCGCGCGGCACCACGCCGAACATGCATCCGCCGTCGTTGCGCCACAGACCATCGCTGAGCATCGCGATCTCGAATTCGCCGACGTTGATTTTTTTCACTGACACTTTCGCTATCTCCATTCACGCGCTTCCCGCCAGCCACAAACCGAGCATCAGCGCGACCGCGCCCATCGCGGCCATCGCGCCGTAAAGCCACAAGAGCCGCCGTTCGCTGGCGTTCGATGCGCCAGGCGGCGCGCCCGAGCCAAGCCTCGCCGCCGTTCCCCATGCGATCGCCAACGCGGCCGCCATCCCGCACAGCAGCAGCAATTTCGCGCCCAACACCTCCACGAAGGCTGCGGGAAGTTTGAACTGATGCTCGCGTGCGACAAAGATAAGGTTCGCGATTCCGCTTAGCGGCAGAAGCACGATCGCGGCCAGGTTCAGCCGATTGAGCACCGGCGCGACGCGCGCGGCGAACCCCTCGTGCTCGGTCTCGGTGGAAGCGCCGGCGGCCAGCACGAAGCTCAAGCTGACGGCGACCCAGATTGCGCCGCAGAGCACGTGAATCCATAAGAAGGTGGTTCTGAGCATCGTCGGCCGGCCGGTGCGCACGCCGGCCCTACCTCCGTAGGCTTCGCGCGTAAGCGTTTCGCGCAGCGTCTGCGTCGCATCTCACACTAGCGAAGGCGCGAGTATTGTTGAAATCGGGATTTTGCACTAACACAAGAATAAAGAGCGCGGCTTGAACGGTCTCGTTAGTCGGTGCGCGGTTCGCTTTCCAATCCCCAAAGCGGCGATATCGGAGCCGCGCCGGAAATGTTGCTGGAAAGAGGAATGTGAAAGATGATTGACGCGTATATCGAAGCCTCGGAGTTGCGTGAACTGGTGCTCAAAAAAGAGCTTCGCCCGCGCGAGGTTGCGGAATTCTATCTGGCTCGAATCGAACGGCTCAATCCCAAACTCGGCGCCTTCATGACCGTCGCCGCCGAGCGCGCGCTCGCCGACGCGGCACGCCTGGAGAGTGCGAGCGCCGACGAAGCCGCCGCGATGCCGCTTTATGGCGTCGCCTACTCGCTCAAGGATCTGACCTGGACGCGCGACATCCGCACCACGATGGGCTCGAAGAACTACGAGAACTTTCGCCCGCGTGCAGACGCCGAGTTAGCAGTGCGCTTGCGCAACGCGGGCGGAATCCTGCTCGGCAAAACCACCACGCCCGAACTCGGCGGCCGTCCGACCACCGAGGGCGGCCTCTGCCCGCCGGCGCACAATCCGTGGAACCTCGAATATAGCGCCGGCGGCTCCAGCGGCGGCGCCGCGGCGCAGGTCGCGGCCGGGATGGGTCCGCTGGCCGAAGGCACAGACGGCGGCGGCTCGATTCGCATACCGGCGGCGTGCTGTGGCGTGGTCGGGCTGAAGCCCTCGCGCGGACGTATCAGCTTTGCTCCGGTGATGGGCGAGGGATGGGCCGGGTTTGCGACCGAGGGACCGATCGCGCGTTCGGTGCGCGACATAGCGTTGATGCTCGACGTGATGGCTGGTCCGGCGCTGGGCGATCCTTACTGGGCGCCGCCGCCAGCCAAACCCTTCGTGAGCGCCGTGACGGATCGGCCACAGCGGCTGCGGCTCGGACTGATCGCGGAAAGCGCGCTCGGCCCGGTTGACGCCGAGATTCGCGCCGCGCTGGATCGCGCCTGCGAAGTCTTTCGCGCGATGGGCCACAGCGTCGATCCGGTCGACGTCGATCCGGCTAAGCGCCTGGCCGACTACACGCGTATCGCGATCAGCGCTGGCATCGCGACGGTGCCGATCAAGGAGCCCGACGCGATGGACCCGGTGGTGCGCCGGGCGTGGGAGGCCGGCAAACGTCTTTCCGCCACCGACTACCTGGGAGCGGTGGCACGGATGCACAACACCTCGCGCGAGATCGTGCAGGCTTTGGCGCCCTACGACGCGATCCTCGCGCCGACGTTGCCCAGTGCGGCGCCCCGGCTCGGCCTGCCGACCGAAAAGTTCGACGAACAACTCTACCCGTTTATCCAGTTCACGTTTCCGTTCAACGCCACCGGCCAACCGGCCTTCTCGCTGCCCAACGGGTTTACCAGGTCGGGGTTGCCGATCGGGTTGCAGATAATAGGCCGGCCCGCCGGCGAACTCGGCATTATCGCGCTCGCCGCGGCCTTCGAGGAGGCGCGGCCGTGGCGCGATCAACGTCCGCCGGTAGAATAACGCGCGCTAGCCGCGTCCGAGGATAGATTTGATCTGCCGCACGTAGCTGATGTTCGGGTAGCCGCCAATCGCCAGTTCGTCTACGGCGTCCAGGACGGCGCGCGGACTGGCGGACTCGACCGCGACGCTGTGCATCACGCGGCCGCCAATTTCGACTTCGACGAACTCCCCCGCGCATCCGCCGAGCACGTAGCGGCGCCTGACCTTTCCGAGCTCAACCGCGGCGAGCCGGGGATGCTGTTTCACCACGGTATCCACGAAGACTTCGGCAGTGAAAAGCTGCGGGCGCAATTCTGGCGGATCGACGCGTAGGGCCGGGAAGATCTTTTCCGCGATGAGCGTCGTGTCGATCGGAAATTCCGTCTTCAGATAGGGCTTCCATTGCTCCAGATTCAGATGCGTGCGCAGCAGGACCTTGATATCGATCGCCCCGGCCCTGATTTTTGTGTTCGTGTCATCGGTCGCGTCCGAGACGATGTAAGTCTCACGTGTTTGCTCGGCTGGCTGCGGCCTTGAGAGTTTTTCCAGCCGCCCTTTCACTTCCGCGAGCGACGCAGTCCAGATCCTGAATTCATAGCGAGGCCCGGTGGCCTCGCCCGCAGTCTTTGATTGGGAAAACGGCATCGTCGGTCTCTCCGGAGCAATTGTTACCCACAGCTTTAGCGTTCGCCAGCGCGCGAGGAACCTCCTGTTTGAATTGAGGTTTAATCGTTCATTAATACCGCCGGAATACTCCGATCATCGATCGATGTTTGGCTCAAATAGGCAGTAAGTCCGACAGGAGGGTCCGACAGGTTCGGACTTGTCTGACTAATGAGTTACCGAAGACGCTCCGGCAGTTTCGCGGACAGAGCGGAGGCAGCGGCAGTGGTGGAGGAAAAAGCGCAAGCGGTGGCGGCCGCTCGAGCCAGGGTCCTGCTGGTCGAGGATGAGGCCGATATCCGGGAACTGATTCGCTACAGCCTCGCGCAGGCAGGACTCGAAGTGGAAGAGGCGAGTGACGGGGCTGAGGCGCTCGAGAAACTGCATGCGTTCGCGCCCGACCTGATCGTGCTGGACCTGATGCTGCCCGGGATGCCGGGACTCGAGATTTGCCGGCGGCTGCGCTCGCGGGCGGAAACCGCACGGCTGCCAATCATGGTCGTTAGCGCCAAGTCGAGCGCTTCCGAAAAGGCGCTGGGCCTCGCGATGGGGGCGGATGATTACGTGACCAAGCCTTTCAGCACACGCGATTTGCTGATGCGCGCGATCGCGTTGTTGCCGCAGCGATAGGGCGTCGCTGCCCCAGCCTAAAGACGCAGCGATCCGTCAAGCCCTATCCGTCAAAATTGATTAATCAATCATTCATCACAGCGTAATCGCTGCGCGCTACTTCGTTCTCGCGACGCAGTAGTGTGCATAATCGAGATGGACACGCTGGACACGCAAAATCAAAATCGATGGGCGATCGTTCTGGCCGGAGGTGAAGGCCAGCGTCTGCGCACGTTGACCCGCCGGCTGGGCTATGATGTGCCCAAGCAGTTCTGCCCGCTCCTGGAGCGGGAAACTCTGCTGCAAATGACGCTCCGTCGCGTCGCCCTGGCGGTTAATCCTGACCAAACCCTGACCGTGGTGACCCGCTCGCATGAGCGATTTTTCTCGCCGATGATGGCGGAACTTCCGTATCACAACCTGCATCGTAACTTTATGGTTCAGCCCGAAAACCGCGGCACTGCCACCGCGATCGCCTATGGCGCGTTTTGCCTGGCGGAAACGGATCCCACGGCCTCGGTCGCCGTGTTCCCCTCCGACCACTGGTTCAGCGACGACGCGGAGTTGATGCGCAACGTGGAGCATGCTTTCGCACTGGTCTCTGAGTTTCCGGAGCACACGGTGGCTCTGGGAGTCGCGGCCGAGCGGCCGGAATCTGGCTATGGCTGGTTCGAGCTTGGAGCGCCAATAATCAACGAGGCGGCACGGCTATTTGAGGTGCGCCGTTTCTGGGAAAAACCGCCCGCCGAAACCACGCGCGCGATCTGGAATGCCGGTGCGCACAGGAACAGCTTCATCCTGGTGGCCAAGGTCTCGGCGCTGCTGAGCCTGATTCTGAAAACGTTGCCTTGGCTGCATGGCGCCTTTCACAGCGTAAGGCCCGTGCTGGGCACGATGTTCGAGGGGCGGACTATCGAATCGCTCTATCGCGACCTGCCGCGGATCGAGTTTTCCCAACGCGTGCTGGCCCGTGCGCCTGAAACGCTGGCCGTGCTTGCGGTGAGCAATCTCGAATGGAGCGACCTTGGTGAGCCGCGCCGGGTTCTGAGCCTGCTCAACCGCATCGAGCGGACCGGGCAGCGCGAGCAGCTCGCCAGCGCGATTCGAACTCTCCGCCGGCGAACGCGCGGCGCCGCTTAGACGGGCCGGCCGCCGGCGATCACGCGACGGTCTTATCGTCAGCCGCGAAAATGCGGCATCACCTTGCTCGCGAACAGCTCCAGGTGCTCGTACATCTTTTTCGGCGGATAACCCGGCGGACAAGTCCAGGTGTAGTAGCGCTCGATCGGGATGCGCGAGGCATAGTCGCGAATCAGCTCAACCGCCTGCGCGGGGGTGGCCACGTTGAGCAAGCCGCTTTTGCGCAGCTCTTCCACCGAACTCAGGTGCGGAAAGAAGTCCTGTCCCGAATCACCCATCCACTTGGCGTAGAGATTGATCTGATAGAGCACGTGCGGCGCGAGTTCGCGCCAGGTCTTGTCGGGATCGTTCGCCACCACCAGCCAGACGTGCCCGGCGATGACGTGGGCCTTGGCGGGATCTTTGCCCAGCGCGCGCAACTCGGCCACGTAATTGTCGTAGGAGGCCCGCACTTCATTGATCGCGATAAAACCGTCGCCGTAGCGCGCCGCGCGCCGGGTCGCCGCCGCCGCAAAGCCACCGACCCAAATCGGAGGGCGTGGCTTCTGCACCGGTTCGGGCGAGACCCGTGCTCCTTCAATATGGAAGTGCTTGCCGTGAAAAGTGAGCGTTTCGCCCTCCCACAGCCGGCGAATGATCTCGAGCGCCTCGTTCATCCGTCCGGCGCGCTCCTTGTATTTCAGTCCCAGTCCCTCGAACTCCCCGGCCCGGTAGCCCAGGCCTGCACCGAGCTCGAAGCGGCCGTCCGAAAGGATGTCCACGGTCGCGCCATCCTCCGCCAGCCGCACCGGATCGTACATTGGCAGCAGCACGACCGAGGTGCCGATCCTGATTTTTTTCGTCTTGACCGCAATCGCCGCCGCGATCGGCATCTGCGCAGGCGAGTAGCCGTCGTCAACGAAGTGATGCTCGCTCAGCCAGACGTCGTGGTAGCCGATACTCTCGGCCCAGGCGATCATTTCCAGCGTCTCCGCGTAAAGGTCCTTATAAGGACGGCGCCACTGGGGCGGATTACGGAAATCGACCCAGAGGCCAAAGCGCAGTCGCGGATTTTGCGTATCGGTTGGCATAAGAGCACCTCGATCGGATTGATACCTTGCGGATGTGACACCTTGCGAGCGTCTGTCGAAGGACGCATTTGTCACAAATGCGCAAAAAATACCAGATGACGGTCATCTATAGCCGAACCAGGGGCATCACGACCTCCAGGAGGATCAGGATGACGACGATTATCTCCAGCAAAAGCACGCGCCGGTCGCGCGCGACTTCCGCCAGTAGCTCCAGTGCCTCCTGAACGGCGCGCAGCTTGAGCTCCAGCGCCCGATAGCGGTCGACCAGGTCGAATTCGGCTCTGAGGTCGCCGTAGATTCGATCCATCTCCGAGTCGTCCCACGCCGCGTCGGGCTTGTCCAACAGATGGAGCACCTGCAGCACCTCGCTGCGGGTCGAGATGGCCTCACCGATGAAACGATAGAGCCGGCGCGTGCGCAACGGTACCGTTCCGCGCCGTTCCAGACGTTCGACGAAGCTCCCGGTGCGAGTGGAAAGCCGGTCAACGATTCGCTCGTAGTACTCCATTGCCGCGCTCTGCGCCACGATTAGCGAAACGATACCGGCGCGCGCGGGGGTGAGACGGTCGACTCTGAGCGTGCCCTCGACGATCCCCGTGGAGAAGCCGGGATCCTCGAGCACCGAGTAATCTTCGCGAATCACTTGCGTGGTAAGCTTCGGCCCCATGCGGAAGAGCCGCGCCAGTTCGGCTTCGCGGCGCTCGGGCGGCACGTCGTAGGCCACCACCGCGCCGAAGGGGAAGGCGTAAATGCCGCCTTCCGGCTCGATCGGCGCGTATAGCTCATGTGGGGAAATCTTCGCTTGCGGAAAAACCAGGGCGAGTTGCCTGAGCGCCAGATTTTCTTCAAAGGCGATTGCATAGAACTGGTGAAGCCGGGGCGCCATCGCCTTCATGGATAGCATCAGCAGCGCTACGCGATAAGATGCAAGAAGCAGGGCCAGCTATGAGCAAGTTTCAGATGATATTCGCGATGATCGCGGCGCTCGGGATTATCGCGATGATGGCGGGGCTCGGCGTCATCCTTGCCCTTGCGATGGCGCGTGAGGACAGTGCCGAGGCCGCCGCGCAACGCGCCGCGGCTGGAGACGTGGAGCCGCGCGTGCCGGGATGGACGCTGGTTCGGCGAGCGTTCGGCAAACGATGTCCGCGATGTGGCCGCGGCATGGTCTTCGCTTCCTACTTCAGGATGAATCCGCGATGCAGCCAATGCGATGCGGTCTTCTGGGTCGACCAGGGCGAATGGCTCGGCGCGTTCGTGATCGATTGGGCCTGCGCCGCCGGCATCGCAATCGTGGCGTGGGCGGCGCTCGAGCTGGGTTTCACGACACTCCCGCAGATCGTGGAAATCGCCGTGATTTCAGCCTGCGTGATGGTCAGCCTGTTCGTGAGCTTTCCCTGGTCGCGCAGTTTCTGGACCGTGTTCCTGTATCTGACTGGTGTGATGGGAGAGCGCCCGGCGCGTGCGCTGGACACTACCGATGCGCCGCCGCCGCCAACCGTCCTGCGGCCGCACTGAGAGACCTCTACATAACTGACGCGGTCCCTTCCGGCGACCTCTCCTTGGACAAGGAGAGGCTTATACAGGGCAGTGCTCAGCCGCTGATACGGCTTAGGTAGGCGAGCAGGGCGTCGCGGATTGGAAGCTGATTCTTGTAGCTGCGCATCTCGGCGGGAAGTTTGTCGAGCGCCTGAGCTAAGCCTCGCGCCACGGACGGAAGGCTCTCCAGCACCGACAGTGGCCGAATGTACGTTCGGATCGTGAAAATCACATCGCCCGAGCGCGGCAATCTTCGCAGGCTTTGCCGCTCCGATCTAATCCACAGCTTGTGGCCGGCGTTCACGGCCGTGATCTCGCTGTTCCGGTCCTGCCTGAACCGGCGCTGCTTCAAATAGAGGTCCGGTGCGTCGACGATGCTCCAGTTGGACCGCCACGAGGGCTTGTGCGCCTTGAGTCCCACCATGTAGCGGTCGGACGGGGCCGCGAGCTTCTCATCGTAGCCGGGAACGGCCTGATGAATACCGGCCATCGGCAACCCGAATTTTTCCGTCAGCTCCCAGCGCAATGGAAAGCAGACTGAGCCGGCGCTGAGCACGTAAGTGCCCTTGCCGTCAGGGCTCATGAGGCAGAGGTCTTCCTGAACCAGGCGGCCGGCCAGGTCGAGCGGCGCGGCGCTGAAGTCGCCCACGCGCCAGATTTCGCCATTGATAAGATTTTCGATGCGGGCGTCGGGCTCGATGCCGTCGTCCGCGCCCCGCGAAGCCGCGGCGCGCGTGATGCGAAACAAATTCGGATAATAGGTGGCCAGATGCTCCAGCAGCATCTCCAGCACTTCGGCCTGGCCGCGCTCACTGCCCGACATCGCGCAGAACACCATCGCGTATTCATCGCGCAGGCGGCGCGCCTTTTCGCGCATCTCATCGGCATAGTGCTCGTCGATGTCGAGCCAGGTCTCCTCGCCCATCGGCACCAGGCCGAGCGCAAGACTGTAGTTGCCCTCGGCGAAAGGGTAGCGCATGTACTTGCCGATCATCGCCGAGTTCTCCGCTAACGGTTCTTTGATTGTCTGGTTCATTGCTGAAGAAGGGTAACTCTATTAGCTCCTGGCCGCACGGTCGAGTCCCTTCAATCGTGCGATCGATCAATCAATCGCATTTATTCCAATGGCATTTAATCGGCACATCTAGCCGCTCATCGCGGCGACCACTGACGCCAGCCGTCGAATTCCTTCCGCGATTTCCCTTGCCGTGAGCGAAGTATAGCCGAGCAACAGGCCCGTGCGCCTGGGCGGCTTCGCGTAGAATGGGCCGACCGGGTAAACACCCACCCCCGCTTGCTCGGCGCGCGCGACAACGTCGGCGCTGCGGCGCATCGAAATGTCGCTCAGCCAGAGCAGAATGTGCAGCCCACCTTCGGCGCCCGACACCTCGACCCGTCCGCCGAGGTGGCGGCCGATCGACTCCAGCAACACGGCACGCCGCTCGGCGTTGCGCGCATTCGATCGGCGCAGATGCCGCTCGAAGTGGCCGTCGCGCATGAATTCCGCGAGCGCAAGCTGCGTGTTCGTGGGGCACGCGGCGTCGAGCAAAGACTTGACCGAGCGGAAGATATCGACGAGCTGATTGGGGACTACCAGGTAGCCGAGCCGCAAACCGGGAAACATCGTCTTTGAAAAGGTGCCCGAATACAGCACCCGGCCGCTCTCGTCGAGCGCCTGGAGCGCTTCGACCGGCCGGCCGGAATAGCGATACTCGCTGTCGTAGTCGTCCTCGAAAACGACCGCGCCGGTACGATTTGCCCAGGCCAGCAGCTCCAGCCTGCGCCCAAGCGGCATCAGCGCGCCGGTGGGAAACTGATGCGATGGGGTGACGAAGACCAACTTGACCCGTCCTCTTTTCGCCGCCAGGTCGCCGATCTTCATCCCCTGGTCATCGACGTCGACGAATTCGATCGATGCGCCGGCCGCGCGCGATACGTTGCGCGCGGGAAAGTAGTGCGGATTCTCGAGCACCACGCGGTCGCCGCGATCGATCAGGACACACACGGCGAGGTCGATGGCCTGTTGTGAGCCGCTCACAACAATAACTTGCTCGGGCGAGCAGTTGACCGCGCGTGCGCGGCGCAGATATTCCGCCAACTCCTTGCGCAGCGGCGCCATTCCTTCCGGTGCTCCGTAGTCGAGGTCGCCAATCGAACGGCGCCTTGCGCGGCGCGCCAACGTGCGATCCCAAGTCGCATGCGGGAAATCGGCAAACGAAGGACGGCCGTAGCGAAAATCGTAGGGCAACGCGGGGCGCAGCAGTATCTCCCGAATCAATGACGCACTGACCGGATCGTCGGCAATCACGGAGGCGAAGCTGGATAGCCGGACCGCGGACGGGATTGCGTGTTTGCCAGAGACCCGGTCGGGCGCGACGAAAGTGAGATTCTCGGGAAGTTCCGAGGCCACCTTCGTGCCGGCGTGCGAGCCCGCGGTCAGGTATCCTTCGGCGATTAGCTGCTCGTACGCGAGCAGCGCGGTGTTGCGCGAAATCCCAAGTTCCGAGGCGAGCCATCTGGTCGACGGCAGGCGCGAGCCCGGACGCATCCTCCCGCTGAGGATCTGCCGGCGGAGCGCCCGGTAAACCTGGCTGTAGAGCAACCCTTGCTGATCGAGCTTGAGAAACATTGCCGATATCGGCGGCGCCCCCGAATGCAAATTCGAGCGCAAAACCCCGCCGCTGCCAGTCAATTACACGATGAGGCCGATTACAACCTGGTCGGCCGCATGCGCTAGGTGGCTCTATAAGATCGCAGCAAAGTGGCTCTTTGCACGGGCCATCGCGCGAAACTAGATTGTACGGTCCTATGGAAACCTCCTCGAAAAAGGCCGCGGCGGGAGCATTACGCGCCGGATGCCTCAACTTCACCGAGCTCTCGGCGATCTCGGTGGCGAATATCGGGCCGACCATCGTCGCGGCGCTGATCGTTCCGCTGATATACGCCAACGCCGGCAATGCAAGCTGGCTCGCTTACCTCTTCGGAACGATCATGCTGCTGTTCGTGACCTTCAATCTGAACCAGTTCGCGCGCCGTTCGGCCGCGACCGGTTCCATGCACACCTACACGGTGATGGGACTCGGTGCGACGACCGGCGGGGTCTCGGGATGGTGCCTGGTCTGGGCTTACCTCTTCGACGGTATCGCCGGGGTGGCGGGCTTCGCGATCTTTGGCAACGCGCTGCTCGGGATGCTCGGGTTCCAGATACCGAACATGCTGATGTTTGCGATCCTGTGCTTCATAATCTGGTTCCTCGCTTACGAGGACGTACAGATTTCGAGCATCGTGATGCTGGTGTTCGAAGCCGTCTCGATAACGATGATTCTGATCCTCTGTGCCGTGGTGCTGTCCAAACACAAATTCGCGCTGGATACCGCGCAGCTCACCCTGAAAGGATCCTCGCTGTCCGGAATCGCGATGGGCGTGAATATCGCGGTCTTCAGTCTGGTAGGCTTCGAGAACGCCACCGCCTTCGGCGATGAGGCGAAGGAGCCGCTGGTTACGATTCCGCGCGTGCTGATCGTAAACCTGGTGCTGACGGGTCTCTTTTTCGTGCTGGTTTCCTACACCGAGATACTCGGCTTCATCGGTTACAAGACGCCGCTGGATAAGGTCGATACGCCGCTCAACATCCTGGCCCAGGTGGTGAGGATGCCCGCGCTGGTGGTGCCGTTGTCCCTGGCAGTCATCGTAAGCTGCTTCTCGGGCGGGCTGGCGTGTCTCAATTCGGGCGCGCGGATTCTCTACTCGCTGAGCCATCACGGGCTTCTCCCTTCATCCGTCGGCGCCGCGCACGACACCCACGAAACGCCGCACGTCGCGGTAACCATAATGGGCGCGCTGCTCTTCGTGGTGCCGGCTGCGATGCTGCTGGTGCCGGGGACGCAGCCGTTCGACATCGTCGGTTACGCCGGAACTCTGACCGCGTTCGGATTCATCGGCTCATACTTCCTGGTTTCAATCGCGGCGCCCGCATATCTGAAGCACGAAGGCATCGTTCGCGGCCGCGATTATGCGCTCGCCGGCGCGGCGGCGCTGTTGCTGCTGTTTCCTGCGGTCGGGAGCGTATATCCAATCCCTGCTTGGCCGTATGGCGTTTTCCCATACATATTCCTTGCGTACATGATAATAGGGTTGTTCTGGATCCGCGCCCGGGGCAAACGGATTGCCGGATTCGCCGGCGCGAATCAGCCCGCATCGGAAGTCGCGCAAGCCACGGGCGATGCGCCGAATTAACAGGAGCGTTCACGATGAGCGAGCTCGAGGAAATCGTTCGCACCACCTGCCCGCGCGATTGCTACGATACCTGCGGTGTTGCGGTTCATAAGCGCAACGGCGCGATCGAGTCGGTACGCGGCGATCCCGCGCATTTCGTAAGCCAGGGCCAGTTGTGCCCCAAATGCTCGATTGGCTACAACAACGAGTGGCTGGACCCGCGTGCGCGTCTGACTCGGCCGCTCCGCCGCGTCGGAGGCAAGGGCGAGGGCCGCTTCGAGCCGGTGTCATGGGACGTTGCGCTGTCCGCGATCGCCGACCGGCTCAAGCGGATCGTCGCGAGCGCCGGGCCGCAGGCCATCCTCAACACGCACTACAGCGGCACCATCTCGCTCATCGCATACCTCTTTCCGACGCGTTTCTTCAACCGGCTCGGCGCGACCGAGGTCAGTCCCGACACGATTTGCAACATGGCCGGCCACGTGGCCCTGCACTACGTTTATGGAACTTCGGTGAGCGGCTTCGATCCGCGCATCGGCGACGCCGCCGCCTGTATCATCGTATGGGGCGCCAATCCTTCAGCTTCGGGTCCGCACGTGCAGGAGCATTGGATCGAGAAGCTGCCGGGCAAGGTGGTCGTAATCGACCCAGTGCGCACGCCGACCGCTAAGGCCGCGGATATCCATCTTCAACCGTTCCCGGGGAGCGACGCGGCGCTGGCGTTTTCGATGCTGCACGTCATCCAGCGGGAAGGGCTGGTCGATCGCGACTTCGTCGCACAACACACCGTGGGATGGAACGAACTCGAACCGATGCTGGCGCCATGTACTCCCGCTTGGGGCGCAGCTCAGACCGGCGTGCCGGCCCACCTGATCGAGGAGGTTGCGCAACTGTATGGCCGGGGGCCGTCGCTGCTGTGGATGGGCCAGGCGCTCCAGCGTCAGCCGACCGGCGGCAACGTGATGCGCGCGTGCTCGATTCTTCCCGCGGTCACCGGAAATATCGGCAAGCCCGGCACCGGTTTCGTGTACTTGAACTTCGACATGGCGCAACGCGGGATCGACGCCGAATATCTGACCGCGCCGCATCTGAGCAAGGGCGGCGCTCCGTCAATCAGCCACATGGACCTCGCGGCCTGTCTTGAAGACCCGGCGCGCGCGCAGGCCTTGATCTGCTGGAACATCAATATCGCGGCGTCCAACCCGCAGCAGCAGCGCCTGCGCAAGGCGCTTGTGCGGGAAGACCTGCTGACCGTCGTGCTCGATCTGTTCCCGACCGACACCACCGACTTTGCCGACTTTGTACTGCCGGCGGCGAGCTTCCTGGAATTCGACGATCTCGTGGCGAGCTACTTTCATTTGACGCTAGCGGCGCAGGTCAAGGCGGCAGAGCCGATCGGCGAGGCGCTGCCCAATTCGGAAATATTCCGCCGTCTGGCCCGCGCGATGGGCTTTACCGAGCCCGAACTGCATGAGAGCGATGCCGAAATGATCGTCACGCTGCTAAAGCGTGCAAAGCTCGACGGGGATTTCCGCGCGTTCGCCGCACGAACGCCCGTGCACCTTCCCGCCGAGCCGGCGATCCAATTTCGCGACCTCAACTTTCCTACTCCCAGCGGACGTATCGAAATCGCCTCGGAGAGCGCCGCGGCCGACGGCCATCCGCGAGTTCCGCAGCCGCTCGCCGATCCCCGACCGGCGTCGGGGCGGCTGCGATTGTTGTCGCCATCGTCGCAATGGAGTCTGAACGACAGCTTCTCCAACGTGGCCAAGATAGTGGCCCACGTGGGCCCGGCCGCGATCGCGATGCATCCGGCCGACGCCGCCGGTCGGGGTCTCGCCGAGGGCGACCAGGCGTTGGTGGCGAATGAAACCGGCCGCCTGGTGATGCGCGTCACCTTGACCGAGACGCTGCCTCGCGGCGTCGCGCTGTCGTACAAGGGCCGCTGGCCCAAGCAGGAAACCGGGCAAAGAAACGTGAACGTGCTGAATCCCGGGCGCAAGTCGGACATGGGGGAAAGCACCAGCGTGCACGCCGTGGAGGTTACCGTGGACCCGGTGGCCTCGGCCTGAGCCCCGTTTCCTTTGACCTGGATCGTGTGGACGGCTAGCATCGGCGGCGATGTCCTGGCGAATAGGAATAGATGTTGGCGGAACCTTCACCGATCTCTTCGCGGTCAATGAAGAGAACGGCGAAACCCGCACGGCCAAAGTTCTCGGAACCAAGCATCGGCTGGTCGAAAGCGTGCTCGGCGCGCTCGCGCAAACGGGCATCAACCCGGCCAAGGTCGCGGAAATAGTGCACGGCAGCACGACCGCGACCAACGCTTTGATCGAGCGCACCTTTCCCACCGCGGCGATGATCACCACGGAAGGGTTTCGCGACACGATCGAGATTGGCCGCCAGCGCCGCGAACGCCTTTACGATCCATACCAGGTCAAGGAGCGGCCGCTCATCCCGCGGCGCATGCGGTTCGCGCTCACCGAGCGGATGTCGGCCCAGGGCGAGACGGTCCGGCCGCTGGACGAAAAGGCGGCGCGCGAGGTGATCGCGGACGCGCTCGCACAGGGCGCCGAAACAATCGCGGTCTGCTTCATTAACGCCTACGTCGACGGCCGCCATGAACGGCGGGTGCGCGAACTGATACGCGAAGCCGCGCCGAAAGTGCGGGTCGCAATTTCCAGCGAGACCCGCCCGCAGTTCCGCGAGCTGGGCCGTTTCATGACCACGGTAGTACGCGCCGTTCTGCTGCCGGTAATGGCCGGTTATCTCCAGGACCTCGAACACGAACTCGCCCAATGGGGTTTCAAGGGCTCGCTGCTCATCATCAAGTCCAACGGCGGCGTGATGGGCGTCGCTTCCGCGATCGAACGGCCCGAGGAGCTGATCGAATCAGGGCCGGCCGGCGGTGTGGCCTACGCCAGCGCGCTCTCGCGCTCGATGCGTGAGGCCGCGAAGGTCATCCACACCGACATGGGTGGCACCTCGTTCGACGTTGCGGTGGTCGAAGACGGCGAGGGGCTTATCACCAACTCCTACGAACTGCGCTGGGAGATGCCGATCATCACTCCGATGCTCGACATCAGGAGCATCGGCGCGGGCGGCGGCTCGATAGCCTGGATTGACGAGGGCGGATCGTTGCGGGTGGGACCGCGCAGCGCCGGATCCGACCCTGGCCCGGCCTGCTATGGCAAAGGTGCCAGGCACGCAACCGTCACCGACGCCAATCTGCTGCTCGGCCGGCTGGAGCCGACGCTCGGCGGTAAGATGGTTCTCGACCGTGACGCCGCCCATCGCGCGGTCGCCGAGATCGGCAAGCGTGTGGGACTCGAGCCGATCGCGGCGGCCGAAGGTATCGTGTCGATCTGCACGGAAAACATGGCCCAGGCGATTCGTCTCGCCCTGGCCGAGCGCGGACGCGACCCGCGCGATTTCGCGCTTGCCAGTTCGGGCGGCGCGGGTGCGATGCACGCGTGCTGGATCGCTCGCTCGCTCGGAATTCCCACGGTCATCGTGCCTGCGTACGCCGGTGTCGCGTCGGCCTACGGCGCGACCCGGATGGATTTGCGCCACGACCTGGAGCGGTTTTTTTATTCACCGGTCGCGGATACCAACCCGGAGCAACTCGAGCAGCTTTATCGCACGCTCGAGGATGAAGGCCGCGCGCTTTTGTCGCGCGAAGGAATCGCGCTTGCCGCGGTGAGGCTCAAGCGCACCGCGCAGATGCGTTACGTCGGTCAGAGCTACGAGGTCCTGACGCCAATCCCGGACCATATCGGATCGGCGCTCGACGAGGTCAGGGGAAATTTTCACAAGTCGCATTTGCGCGAGTACGGCGTCGCCTCGGAGGAGTTCGCGCCGGCCTTCGTCAGCCTGGGCGTGACCGCGCTGGGCGTGGTGGCCGGGCACGGATCGGGCAATTCGCAGGCTGTTCCCGCGGGCGCCCGGAAAAGCGATACTGGAAACGTGGTCAAGGGCGAGCGAGACGTGATTTTCGACGGCAAGAAGATCCGGACCGCGCTCTACGATGCCGCCGCCTTGCGCCCCGGACACAAGATTGAAGGACCCGCGATAATCGAGCACGAACATTCATGTACCGCGCTCGCGCCCGCAAGTTCGGCGATGGTCGACGCTGAGGGCAATCTGTCCATAACCGTGTAAGGAGTGCCGATGAACACCTCCAACGAAAATGGCAAGCGGCTTGACCCGGTAACCTTCGAAGTCCTGCGCAGCTCCTTCGAATACGTCTGCGGCAGGATGAGCACGGTGCTGCAGAAGGCCGCCTTCTCGCCGATCATCTACGACATGGTCGATTTTTCCAACGCGATCTACAACGAGAAGCTGGAGCTGCTCGGCCAGACCGCCAATTGCCCGGTCCATATTGCGGCGATGCATTTTTCGGCACAGGCCTCGGTCAAGCATTTCGGCTTTGAAAGCCTGCGCCCCGGCGACATCTTCGTGCTCAACGATCCCTACGACGGCGGCACGCATCTGAACGACATGACCTTCACGATGCCGGTCTTTTTCGAGGGCGACATCCTGGGCTTTGCGGTTTCGCGCGGCCATTGGACCGACGTCGGCGGCGGCGCGGCCGGTGGTCAGGCCTTCGGAACGCACATCGCCGGCGAGGGACTGCGGCTGCCGCCGCTTCGGATGTATGAGAATTATCGCGTCAACGATGACCTGCTGCGGATCATCGTCGCCAACACGCGCACCCCGCAGTACATCAAGGGCGATTTGCAGGCTCATCTCGCGGCGCTGCGCGTGGCCGAGGCGGAACTGCAGCGCATCGCCGGCCGCTATGGGATGGAAACCGTGCGCCAGGGCATGCGCGAGGTCCTGGACTATACCGAGCGCCTCACGCGTAACGCTATTCGCGAGATCCCCAACGGCACTTACCACGCGGTCGACTATGCCGACACCGACGGCATCTCCGACGAGCCGGTGCGCGTGGAAGTCACGCTCAAGGTCGAGGACGATCGCATCATCGTGGATTTCGAGGGCAGCGATAAACCAGTCGCCGGCGGAATCAACTCGCCGATGGCCAATACCTATTCGGCGGTCTATTACTCACTGAAGTTTTTTCTCTCCTCGGATGCGCCGGCCAACGCGGGCAGCTTCCGTCCGATCGAGATTCGGCTGCCAGAGCATAGCTGGCTCAACGCCAAGTGGCCCTCGCCGACGATCGGTTGTACAACGCTCACCTCGTCCAAGATTACGGCGGCCATCTGGAAGGCGCTTTCCGATGCGATTCCCGATCGCGCGGTCGCGCCGACCTTCGCGGAATGCAACTGGTTCGTGTGCTCTGTGAAAGATCCGATAAGCGGTGAAAATTTCGTCTTCTCGGATCTGCCGGCCGGGGGATGGGGCGGCACGCCGCTCCACGACGGGATGAACGTGACCCAGGATCCGTTGGGCAACTGCGCCAATCTGTCGGCTGAGGTCGCGGAGTTGCTCTTCCCGATCCGCTACGAGGCCTTTGACCTGCGCGCCGATTCCGCCGGCGCCGGCCGCAACCGCGGCGGACTGGGCTCGCGCATGGTGATCACCATGCTTGGCTCCTCGGAAGTATCGATCGAGACCTCGCGCACACGGACGGGCACTCCGGGAGTCGCGGGCGGCGGCGATAGCGTGGCGCAGCGGGTCTCGCGCCTTACCGCGGACGGCAAGCTCGACGTCTTCGGCGGCATTTCCCCCGACGGCGTATGGCACAATCCGCTGCGCGGCAAGCGCCTTGAAGCGGGCGATCGGTTCGAAGTCCTGACCACCGGCGGCGGCGGCTGGGGCGATCCGATGATGCGCGAGCCGGCACGGGTGCTGGAAGACTTTCTCGACGGCTACGTGACGCCGGCCCAGGCGCGTGACAACTACGGAGTAGTCATCGATTCCAAATCGCGGACGGTCGACGGCGAGGCGACGAAGCGCACGCGGGCGGATCGTCCCAAGGCCGAGGCGGTGGCCGCGGCCGGCGGCGGCCGCTAACGACGGCGCACCGTCGATTCGTGCGGGACGATCGCGCGGCATGCCCGGGGGGAGTTCGTTCTCTTCGTCCAGGCTTTTCTGGATTTCGCAGTCGCTCGGGTTTTGCGCGCTAATCGGACTGCTGCTTTTTGGATGCGCGGGCCGGTTAAACATCCCTTTCTTTTGGGCGTACCTGCTCGATTGCGTCGCGTCGTTCACCGTCGCGGCATGTGTCATCGATTCGGAACTGCTCTACGAACGGGTACGGCCCGGCGGCCAACCGCTGAAGTATCGATACTATGCGTTGCTCCTTCCGCCCGTGGTGCATTGGTGTATCGCCGGGCTTGATGTCGGACGATTTCACTGGTCCGATTCCGTTGCGCAAGACTTTCAGATTGTAGGACTGGCGATCTTCGCCCTGGCGCTCGCGTTGATCGTCTGGGCGATGCGGACCAATCGGGTTTTCTCCTCGATAATCCGCTTGCAGGAGGATCGCGGGCACGTGCTGATAACCGGCGGCCCTTATCGTTGGGTCAGGCATCCCGGCTACATCGCCGGATTGATGTTCTGTCTGTCGAGCGGCGTCGCACTGGGATCGTGGCTCGCGTTGCTGCCCGCCGTGGCGTGCGTGCCACTGCTCCTCGGCCGCACCGTCGCCGAAGATCGGTTTCTGAAAAGCAACCTCAAGGGCTATTTGACCTACGCGGACGCGGTGCGCTACCGGTTACTGCCCGGAATCTGGTAGGAACAGACTCCCCGCAGGAGGCGGTCATGAAGATCGGATACATGCCCGACACGCATAGCGGTGCGTACGGCCAGCCGATTCCCTCACGCGAGACGGTCGCCGACTTCGCCGAGCAACTGCTCGAAGAGGGCGAGCAGGCCGAGCGCAGCGGCTTCGACGGGGTTTTCTTCCCGGAACGTCACGCCCGCAGCGAATGCGTGTTTCCGCCACCGCTCATCATCATGGCGGCGCTGGCTGTGCGGACCAGGCGGGTCGACCTCGGCACGATGGTCTTGCAGCCCCCGTTGTACAATCCGATGCATCTGGCAGAAGACGTAGCGATGATCGATAACCTCTCCCGCGGGCGGGTCAGGCTCGGAGTGGGGATGGGCTATCATCCTGACTACTTCAACCTCTTCGGCGAACCGCACAAGCAGCGCTTCTCGCGCTTCGAGGAGTCGATCGAAATTCTTCGCGGCGCATGGTCGAGCACCGCCAAGTACTCGTTCCACGGCAAGCGCTATCATTTCGACAGCGTGCTGCTCTCGCCGAAGCCGTATCAGGCGGGAGGGCCGCCGCTCTGGATCGGCGCGGCTTATCCAGAAGCCATCAAGCGTGCCGGCCGCCTGGGTGACGCGTGGGCGATTCTACCGTTTTGGGATTCGTTCGAGACGCTGCGATCACAGGCTGATATTTATCGCAACGAGGCGGCGAAGCATGCGCGGCGCCCGATGGTCGTGCTGATGCGCGACGGATGGGTCGCGCGGACGCAGGAGGAAGCGGAGCGCACCTTCGGCGAACTGTGGGTTCAGGACATGCTCTACTACTTCCGCTACGGCCTGCTCACGCCGAATCCGGAGTTCCAGAGCGAGTCGGATTTTACCGTGGCGAAGATGCGCAAGTTCCTGGTGCTTGGCGATCCGCAGACTTGCGTCGAACGCGCCAAATATTGGTGCGGCGCTTTAGGCGCCGACTACCTAATCATTCGGAGCCGCGTGCCGCTTGGCCCGCGCCGCGCCGAAACGATGCAATGCCTCCAACTCTTCGGCGAAGAGGTGCTGCCGCATCTGCGGTGACCGCGCCGGGTCTTTATTTTTCCTCCTCCGATTGTCTTGGGGAGGAGGTAAAAAGCAGCCTACTTGTAGCGCGGCAGCAGTTCCTTGCCGAAGAGCTCGACCTGTCGCTTGGCCTCAGCGAGCGGTATCAGTCCCTGGTCGCCCTGCCAGACAAACCATTCCGGATGGGCGTTTTCCACCAGCGCATCGATCTTGCGCCGGACGTCGTCGACACTGCCGATGTAGGCGAAGTCCGCCCGCTCCATGCGCGCGGTGGTGGCTTCCTCGACGGGCAGCATCTTTTTGCCGTACTTGACGTCGTCAGCGGCCTCGCGCCAGGCCTCGAAGAAACCGAAATGGTAAAAGAACTCGCGGAAGGCAAATCCGCATTGTCCGGCTTCGGCCAGCTTCTCCGCCTTCGCGTGATTTTCCGCCATGTACACCGTGCGCAGCACGCCGATGTTATCGCCCAGCTTTAACTGACGGCCGGCCTTTTTTGCCTCTTCCTGATAGGCCTCGGCCAGCTTGCGCAGTCGCTCTGGCTGCGAGATCAGGATGGTCGGTGTAATCGCCTCGCGAGCGCACCAGCGCACCGTCTCCTCGCTCATCGAAAAGGCCTGGAACAACGGAGGATGCGGTTTCTGATATGGCTTTGGGACCACGCTGATCTTCTGGATGCGTCCCTCTTCGTCGACTTCGCCGGGGAAGCCGTACTTGCGCGTAAATTCATGCGGCGGCCACGGCGTTCCCTCCTGCGGAAAGGGATACTCGTAATGCTTGCCTTTGAAGCGAAAGGGTTCGTCGGCCCATGCCAGCTTGAGAAAGCGGAAAACCTCTTCGAAAGCCTCGCGATTGATGCGGTCGGTTTCGCTCTTGTCGCTGCTGGTTGCGCCAACGTGGATCTTCTGCGCCATCTGGTTGAGCCAGCGGGCCTGGTAACCGCGCGCGAGGCCCACGAAGGTTCTGCCCTTGGTCAACTGATCGAGCCACGCAATTTCGAGCGCCAGCCTAAGCGGGTTCCATCCCGGCAGAACGTAGCCGATGGGCCCGACCTTGATACGCTTGGTGTTTTGAATCACGTGCTGCGTGAGGAGCGGCAGGCTGCCGACCTCGATTCCTTCGCTATGTAGATGATGCTCCGGGAAGCCCACCGCATCGAAGCCCAGTTCCTCCGCCTGCTGAGCGATCTCCACCACTTCTGCGATCAAGCGTTGCCAGCGGTCAGTATGGTTCGCGATTGGACGAAGCGCGCGCCGCTCTTCGAGCGTGGCGGGAATAGTGGGAAGAAAAAAGTACATGAATTTCATCGCGTTCTAACCTCCAGCAGGCGCCGCAAACAGTTTGGCGCATCATACGTCCAGTTCATTCCGAATTGCTACCGGAAGAAAAGCGTCGGATCGGTTGCCTGAAGCGGCACGGCGAAGGCTGCCGGGGTTTGCGCACAGCGTTTGTTCGACGGCTTTCGGTTTGCGTACTCTGGGCGAGGCTCGGGCGTCTGGCCAGTGGCCGGGATGCGACTGGATGAGATCAGGACAGTCCGAGAAACATTGCTACAGGAGCGCAGCCGTGGATTTCAAAATTCCAGCAGAAATTGCCGCTTACCTTGCGGAACTGGATCAGTTCATCGAGCGCGAAATCAAGCCGCTCGAACGCGAAAACGACAATATCCGCTTCTTCGACCATCGCCGCGAATGGGCGCGCACCGACTTCGAACGCGGTGGACTGCCGCGCCATGAATGGGAAGACTTGCTAACCGAGATGCGCCGGCGCGCCGACCGGGCGGGGCATTATCGCTTCGCGCTTCCCAGGGAGTACGGCGGCAAGGACGGCTCCAACCTAGCGATGGCGATCATACGGGAGCACCTCGCGGCCAAGGGGTTGGGCCTGCACAACGATCTTCAGAACGAGAGCTCGATCGTGGGCAACCTGCCGACGGTCCTGATGTTCCGCGATTTTGGCACCAGGGAGCAGAAGGACGCGTTCATCCCGCGAATCCTTGACGGCTCGATTAGCGTAGCGTTCGGCCTGACCGAGCCGAATCACGGCTCCGACGCCACCTGGATGGAGACGCGCGCCGTCCGCGAAGGCGACGGCTGGTGCATCAACGGAGCAAAAATCTGGAACACGGGCCTGCACGTCGCGACGCACGATTTCGTGTTTGCCCGGACCAGTGGACGTGACGGCGGCGCCAAGGGCATCACCTGCTTCATCGTTCCGGTCAACAGCGAAGGTTTCAAAATCGAGGAATACCTCTGGACCTTCAACATGCCGACAGACCATCCGCGAATCTCGCTCACCGACGTGTACGTTCCGGGCGACGCGACGCTTGGCGATCCGGAAAACGGTCTGGAAGTCGCGCAGCACTTCGTGCACGAGAACCGCATCCGGCAGGCGGCCTCCTCGCTCGGCGCCGCGCAATATTGCATCAACGAAAGCATCCAGTATGCGAAGGAGCGCAAGCCTTTCGGCAAGCCGCTCGCCACCAACCAGGCCATCCAATGGCCGCTGGTCGAGCATCAGACCGAGGCCGCGATGCTCCGCGCGTTGATTCACAAGACGGCGTGGGAGATGGACCAGATGTCCAAGCCCGAGGTGGCGGAGAAACTCTCGGACAAGGTTGCGATGTGCAACTATCGCGCGAACCGTCTGGTATGCGAGGCCGCCGATCGTGCGATGCAGATTCACGGAGGCCTCGGCTATTCGCGCCACAAACCGTTCGAGCACATCTACCGGCATCATCGGCGCTATCGAATTACCGAAGGCGCGGAGGAGATTCAGATGCGGCGCGTGGCGCAGGTAATGTTCGGTTTCGGTAGCCGGGGAAGGGCGAACGAATAGGCGGCGTCACGCCCGGGGACGTAGTGCATGAGCGATGACGCGTTTTTGGTTCGGCTCGAGATGGCGCTCGCGCGGCATACTGGCAAGCCCGCGAAAGTGCATGACCTGCAGCGCCTGACCGGCGGCGCGAATCGGACGACGATGTCGTTTGACGCGGACGATGCCGACGCCGGCGGCCAGCGCCGGCAATTTATCATTCAGCTCGGCACCGAGACTTTCGATTCGGTGGCCGGAATCGTGCCGCAAATAACTCCCGCAGAGCAGGCGCGCCTTATGATCGCGGCCGCGCGCGTGGGCGCTCCGGCGCCGCGCGTGGTCGCGATTCTGGAGCCCGCAGACGGCCTCGGCGAAGGGTACGTCACGGAACGCGTTGCGGGAGAGACGCTCGGCTCGCGGATCGTGCGCGATGAGCGGTTCGCGGCGGCGCGGAGCGTGATGGCGCGGCAATGCGGAGAGATTCTCGCTGCGATTCATCGGATCGATTCGGTCGAGGCGCCATTCCTGATGCGACAGGACGCCGCCGAACACGTCGCGGCGCATCGCAGGATCGTCGATACCTACAACTTCAGGCTGCCCGCGCTCGAACTCGCCTTGCGCTGGGCCGCCGAGAACGTGCCGCGCAATCAACGCCTCACCGTTCTGCACGGCGATTTCCGCACAGGGAATATGATCGTGGGCGAGGAGGGCATCCGATGCGTCCTCGATTGGGAACTCGCGCAGACCGGCGACCCGATGCAGGATCTCGGATGGCTGTGCATCAGGACGTGGCGTTTCGGCGGCGCCGGGCCGGTCGGTGGCTTTGGCTCGCGCGAAGATCTTTTCGCTGCGTATGAGAGGGCGAGCGGTTACCCGGTCGATCCCGGGCACGTCAAATTCTGGGAGGCGTTCGGCAACGTCAAATGGGCGGTCGATTGCCTGCTTTTGGGGACCCGCGGCGTCGGCGAGGTCGGCATCGAGCGATCCGCGATCGGAAGGCGTATCGAAGAACCGCTATGGGATTTTCTCAATCTGATCGAGAGCCGGAAATAGCCGGAGAAAACAGCCGGAGAGGAACTGACAATGCCACAGAGTATGCCGAGCGCGCCTGTTCTTCTCACCGCGGCGGTGAAGTATCTCGAAGAAGAGCTGCTTCCCACGCTGACCGGATATCATCGCTTTCAGACCAGGGTCACCGCCAATGTGCTGAATATCGTGCGGCGGGAGCTCGAGTTGCGCGAGACGCAATCGGCGGCGGAGCGCGAGCGCCTTCGCGCGCTGGTCGGACACGACGGCGACACCGAAACCTTAAGCGGCGAACTATCCGAATTGATCCGCCGCGGCGCTATTGATTTGAACGACACGAACCTGCGTGCGCATCTGCGTCAATCGCTGGCCGACGCGCTGGCGATAAACAATCCGAAGTGGCTCAGCCGATAGGCCGCGCTTAGTGTAATGTCTCATTAATAAGCTGCGTACATGAGGTCATCCTGACCAACGGCCTCTGCGGATCATCCTGAGCGAAGAAGCGTCTCTCGCCAGTGGCGAAGGGCGCGGGCCGCGTCAAACAACCCGACGCGCTATTTCTCTACCGTCTCGCGTTCGATCGCGAGCAACTCGTCGAGGCCGATGGTCTGATGGAGTTCGTTCTGCTCGTGTCCCAGCCCTTCCGGCGCAAACAGGCTCGCCGACTCCCCGTTAGCGATCGCCTGGTAGCATCGCTTCATCGTCTTGTGAAACAGCAATACCGGGCTCATCGCGTCGACCAGTAGCCTGAAGCCGAGCGCCGCAAGGTCGGCCTTCGTCAGGCCCATTTTCCGCAACTGTCCATCGCTGGTAAGCGTCATCAGCGGCGGCCCCAGGCGTTCGCCTAGCTGGCGGAATTGCTCGGCCTTATGCGCCATCACCAGTAGCACGTCGGCGCCGGCGGCGCGGTACGCCTCGGCCCGACTGAGCGCGTCGTCCATCGTGCTCGAGCGCAGCGCGTTGGTGCGCCCGATGATCAGGAAGTCCGGGTCGCGGCGGGCCTTGGTGGCCTCGCGGATCTTCGCGCTCATCAGGCCGGCGTCAATCATGTGCTCGATCCCGATATGATGATGGGCGCGCTTGGGCAAGAGCTGGTCCTCGATCTCGATTCCCGCAAAGCCGGCCGCCTCGACCATATTGATGGTTCGATGCAGGTGCATCGGATCGCCCCAGCCGCACGCGCCGTCGAGGATCAGCGGGAGCGGGCACACGGTGCGGATGTCGATCCCGATGCGCACCATCTCTGTAAGCGTCAGGTTGGCCTCGGTGACGCATTGGATGTAGCCGAGGCCGCCGCCGCCGAGGTAGAGCGCTGCAAACCCTGCGGCTTGCGCGAGTTTCGCGCTCAGCGGATTGAACACCACCGGCGCTTCAATCAACGAAGGGCCGCTAATCATTTGACGCAAGCTGGCCATGACTACTCCGAGTCCGCTCGTGACGCGCTCGTGCAGCGGCGAATCGAGCGGAGGCTAACGCAGGTTGAAGCGTACCCCGCAGATCATCACCTGGTCGTCGCCGGTCCTGCGTCCGCGCGCGGCGGCCGCCGCCAGTACGCGGGCGCGATCGGAGACGGCGACGTCGATACCTCCGAGGCCGTCGCCGCGGCCGTCGGCCGCCTCGACAAAACGCACGCTCGCGTTTTCCAGCGGCATTTCGAAACGCCCCTGGGAATCCTTGCGCAGCGCAATCTCGGCGATGCTGCTCCAGCGCTCGGCGAGCCCGCGCGGGTCGGCCGATTGCAGCTCAACCGCGCTGTAATACTTGACGACGTCGGTGTGCATCTGGCTGACCCATTCGCTGCCGCCGGCGGGCATCCAATGGCCCTCGGGCTCTCCCATCGCGTCCCAGTCGATCTCGAAAAAGGCGCCCCCGGTGTCGGCCGGATGCAGTTGCAGGCCGTGAAACGACTTGCCCTCGTGCTCCCACGCGATGCGCACGTTGAGCGCGGCGGCGCGGGCTTTGCGCGCGAGCTGGGTCTCGTGCGTATCGCACTGGCAGATGATCATGTAGCCGCCGTCGCCGTTGCGGCGCTTGAGGTAGCGTCCGGCAGCCGTGTTCTCTTTGACCGGTGCGACCACTTCGAGGAAGTTGCCGGCAATCGGCAGCAGCGAGTTCTCGAGGCCGAAGGCCGCGACCGCGGGGTCCTGGAAACAGACGTCGAGCGCGAAGATGGCCTTGAAGTCGTCAACCACCGGAGCGAGCTTTGCCGCCACCAGGCAGATCTGGCGAAGCCGTATCGACATGTGAGCCTCCCTGACGGCGCGCCGTGAATCCGGCTACCGCACGAGCATCGGCCGTGAGGATACGATCAGTCGCGGCCGTCAAGCCAGCGTCGCGCGCCGGGGCGTGGAAACGCGCAATCATCGAGCGCCGGCGGCAGGTGGCGGCCAGTTCGCGCGGGCCAAAAGCGACAGCGTATCGATACCGTCCGGGCGCGATTTCGGCTACAGTCTGATGACCAGAACGGCGAAACGGATCCTTGCGAGGTGACAAAATGGAAGTTGGCGTATTTTACCTGCCGAGCATCGGCACCAAGGCTGAGATAAGCGCTGGGATGGCGGGCAGGCGCACCGACCTTTACCAGCGGATGCTGACCAACCTGAGCGAGCAGGCCCGTCACCTCGACGAGCATGGCTACTACGGTGTCGCCTTCACCGAACATCATTTTCATATCGAGGGCGAAGAGGTTTCCACCAACCCGATCCTGCTCGACATGTACCTCGGGATGCAGACCAAACGGCTGCGGGTCGGACAACTGGGGCTGGTCCTGCCTTGCCACAATCCCATTCGCATCGCCGAGGATGTCGCGATTCTCGACCAGGTAACCAAGGGCAGGGCGTTTGCCGGATTCGCGCGCGGCTACCAGCCGCGATGGGTCAATACGCTCGGCCAGCACTACAAGGGACTCGCGGACAATCAGACCGATCCCGAAGCCTACGAAAAACTCAAGAAGGAACTCTACGAAGAGCACTTCGAGATCATCATGAAGGCGTGGACCAACCCGACCTTCAGCCATCACGGCAAGCACTGGCAGATACCGCCGCCCAACATTTTCTGGGCCGCGCACAATGTCACTCGCAAGTATGGCCGCGGCGTCGACGACAAGGGCATTCTGCAGGAGATCGGGACGGTGCCGGAAACCTACCAGAAGCCGCATCCGCCGTTGTTCCAGCCGTTCAGTTTCTCGGAGTCGTCGGTGCGATGGGCGGCGCAACACAACGTCGTACCCATCACGATCGTGTGCGACAAGGAGATATGTACCGGGCAGTTCAAGGCCTGCCAGGACGGCGCCGCGCAGGTGGGCAAGAAGTACAGCTTCGGCCAGGGAATCGGCATCACCCGCGAAATGGTGGTCGCCGATACCGACGAGGAAGCGATTGCGATCGCGCGCGAGGCCGGCTGCTTTATCTGGACCAAGTTCTTCGAGCCGTTTGGCTTCAATGCCGCGATCGCCCGGCCCGGGAGAAAACTACAAGGACGTGCCGAACACGTTTGAGTCGATGGTCGACCGCGGACTGACCATCTGCGGCAGCCCGGATACGGTGTCGCGCAAGCTGGAGAAACTGTTCAAGGATCTGCCCGCCGAGTATTTCTGGGCCTACATATATAATGAGTTGGTACCGCAAAAGGCGGCGATGCGCACCCTGGAACTGTTGACCACCAAGGTGCTGCCGCGCTTCACCGACAAGATTCGCTGATAGCGTTCCCGCGGCGTCCTTGGGTCCTTGGGGTGAGGGTGTTCTCGCCCTGGGGACGCCGCCGGGCGTCGCGTCACGATCGCATCGCGACACGGCCCGCCGGTTCCGCATCAGGCGCGTGAATCGCCGAGCCTGGTTTGAACCAACCGCTGGATGACGGTGAAGATCATCGCGGTTGTCACCCCGAACATCAGCATCCCGTCGGCAGCTTCGAGCGGTCCCAACAGTCTCCACGAAGCTGACATGATCACATCGCCGTAGCCCAACGTCGTGTAGTTTTCCGCGGAGCTATAAAAGGCCGCAGCGAATTCGCGGAATTCGCCGCATCGCAAGAACACCAGCGCCCATCCCGCTATCTCAACCAAGTGGGCGGCGAGTGCCACCGACGTTGCCGCGGCCACGATGGTCGCGTCCTTCCAGAAGATGACGCCGGCATAGCCAAGCCTTCGCTCGCGACGGACGAAGTGGACAATCGTTATCAGGGCCAGCGCGTGGATGAAGATCGTGGCGAGGGTCGTTGCTGCGCCGACAGCCAAAGGTACGAGAATATCGACGCCATTGCGCAAAGGAGTCACGTGAGCCTCGTGTTCAGGTGCGGGTTATGAGGGCTCGTGCAAAGTCACGCTCATCGCGAAGCCCAGCGCGGGTACCAGCGCAAGCAGGGTCATCGCCATGCGCAATCCGTGATGATCGGCTATCGCACCGAACGCCGGCATCAACACACCGCCCACCGTCATCGAGAGCCCCAGCGTCGCGCCCGCAGCCAACCCTATCCGATCCGGCAGATACTCCTGAGCCATGACGACGACCACGCTGGTAGGGGCCCCGAGCCCGATCCCGACCGGAATGAGGAGCAAGCCCGCCGCGGTCAGGCCGTGCGTGCCCAGGAACACGAACAGCAACGGCGCGAGCGCGGCCAGCGCCACCACGACCACGATTTTGCGGCCATAGCGATCGGCCATTCGCCCGCCGATGAGCGTGCCGGCCACCACCGCACTCAACATCGTGGTCAGAGCGTAGCCGCCGCCGGCTTCCGACCCATGCAGTACGTGGGACCAATAGAGCGGGATGAACGTGTTGAGTCCGAAAAACACGATCGAACGCAGCATCACGACGATCGTGAGGCGCGCGAAGGCGCTCCACTGCTCGCGGCCGTCGGCCGAAGCGGTCCGCTGGGCGCCATGATGTCGTGGAATGCTTTCGGCCGCGATGCGCGGCAACTGCCAGGTCACCGCGAGCGACATGATCACGACCGGCAACGCGAGCAGCACCGCGCCGCGAGTGCCGAAGGCGATCAGCGTCGGCGTGATCAGAACAGGGCCGGCCGCGAAACCCGCCATCCCGCCCACCGTGAAAAGACTCATCGAGGTGGCCGCGCGTGCGCCGCCGAGGTACCTGACTCGGCGCGCGGCCTCCGGATGAAAGGCGGAGACGCCCAGGCCGCTCGCGGCGATTGCGGCGAAAATCAGTTCATAGGCGTGCGTCAGGCCCGTGAGCGCGACTCCAATGCCGGCGAAACTCAGCCCGATCGGAATGAGCCAGGGCGACGGCCGCCGATCCGCCAGCAGACCAAACAAGGGCTGGGCCACCGACGAAAAAAGGGTCTGCGCGAGGACCAGGCCGGCCGCGGCGGCGTAGCTCAGATGATATGACGCGATGAAAAACGGCAGCATCGCCGGCACGACGCCCTGGTTGAGGTCGTCGGAGAAGTGGCAGGCGGAAAGCAGAGCTATCGATTTGTAGTCGGCCCCCTCCGTCTTCTGCGCGTCGGCCGGTATTTTGGGCGCTGTGCTCACCAATCCCTCTATCTGGCAGAAGATCGTGAGCCCAGGCAACCGGCGCAAAAGATGCGCCGCGCTTCGCCTGTGCGCACTTGCGGCCGACTCGTATTGCGCACGGCCCGTTGATTTGGAAATGTCACCGTGATGATCGAACCTGCCTCGACGGAACTTGAGGCCCGCGAGAGGGGTAAATGGACGCGAACAAAGCTGCCGATCTGACTCCGCTGGCCGAGCGATGGCTGCGTGACTTCAACGAGGCCCCCTGGCGCAGGTACCTGCGCTCGCTCGAGGAGCGCGGACTGCTGGCCGATGTCGACGGCATCAGGGTCGACGCCGGAACGCTGTTCAAGACTCATTTTCGCTGCGATACCCGAACCTGCGCGGGAATCGATCGAGGCCCCGGTATCGAATCCTGTTGTACCGACTACGACGTCGAGATTACGCCCGAGGAGCACGCGCGAATCGTCGAGAACGCCGACGCCGTGATCGAATTGCTCCGCCGCCACGACGGCGAGCGAGTCACGCCCGGACGCAGTATCGCCGAATTCTTCCAAGACTCGCATACGATCTCGTTGGTCAAGGAGAAGGGGCGCTGTGCGTTTTCCTACCGCGACGGCGGTGGCCAGTTGCGCTGCGGAATTCATTCGCTGGCACTGGAAAAGGGTGTTCCTGTGCCCTCGATCAAGCCGCTCGCCTGCGTGCTTTTTCCGATCGTCATTTACCGGTTCGAGAATGGCGAGATTCTGCTGACCGCCACATCGCGCGAGACCTCATCCCTGTTCGGACGTGAGAAAGATTCGGAGCTCCCCTGCCTGCGAGCCGAGCAGGGCGACCGGATGTTCATCGAATGCCGAATGGCTATCGAGGCCGGGTTCGGCGCGACCTTCTATCAACGTCTCACGCTGGCGGCCAGGGAATTCGAGCAAACGAAACGCCGTCCAGCCTAGCCGCGACGGACTTACCTCAACTGGCATTTATGAGTAGTGCCCATTAGGTAGTCATGCTCCCGCGGTCTCGCGTCAGAGAATAGCTGGGAGGAGTTGATCGGGCTTTTACGTAATGCCGATCACTCGTGGCTATTCTATCGCCCTCAAAACTTCTTTCCGAACAGCCTAGTCTTGCTTATGAGAGCGGTACGCTTCTCGAGGCCGAGGCGTGTTGCGTGGCGCCCGCTGATTTGGAAATGTCACTACCTCAAACGGCATTTATGAATAGTGCTCCTCAGGATGTATCAGTGCCCTGTCCGTACGAGGCTGCGGACGTGCTCGAGGCCGGGGAGAGCCGCGGCCGGCTGCTCTGGGAGCGGCTCGAGGGCAACGGACACAAGGATTTGGTCGCGCTCACCACGACCGGCGAAACCTTGGTCTTTCTCGGCAATGGCAAGGGATCTTTCACGCGCGAGAAGACGCCTCCGCCTGCGTACCCTGGAGCCTGCCGTGGCGCCCATGTAGAACTGGCCGACCTCGACGGCGACGGTAGGGAGGAGTTGGTGGAGGCGTTCTCGGACGAACCTGATGAGTACGGACATTGCCCGTCCGACGGCGGCCTGACCGCGTGGAAGGCGGGGCCTCGCACCGGCGCGCGGCGCTTGACGCCGGCGCGCAAAAGAACTTTTCACAATCACCCTCGCCCCGATTGTCTGGACGCGATTTTGGGCCGGAAAGTCTCACGAATCGTGGGCAAATATCGCTGTCACCGCATAGGCTGGATTCTCTCTTTGTAACCGGACCGCAGACTTTTCGTACCTGATAATCGGAGGAGCTGAGTATGGATGCAGGAAAGTTTATGGCAAGTGCGTCCGGGAAACAGAGCTCGAGCCAATTGAAGGGGCGGAAGATCTGGCGATACTGCGCTGGAACTCTTGCGCTGGTCGCGACGCTTTCGCTGGCCGGATGCTACGGTCCGCCGCTTAGCACACGCGCGGAAGGCACGTTGATCGGCGGGGCGGTGGGCGCCGGAGGTGGTGCGCTGGTTGGATCGTCAGTTGGTGCTCCTCTTGCTGGCGCCGCGATTGGCGGCCTCGGCGGTGCCGGTGTTGGCTACCTGATCGGCAATCACATGCAGAATCAGGAGTACGGGTATGGCGGATATGGCGGGTACGGCAACTATGGCCGGTACGGCTACTAGATAGAAATCAACGCGCTCGCGAAAATTGCCAGGCTGCATCGTCGCATTGGCGCGATGCAGCCTGTTTCGTTTTAGCCGCTACCCGGCGAATGCCGCCAGGCGCTCGGAGAACCACCAAAACGTAGGCCCATTAGAGGCCAGCAGTCCCGCGGTGATTCAATGTCCGCGTGCAGGTCGAGTTCCTCGCTACTACTCGATCACGTTTCCCTTGATTAGTTTTGGAATCACTGACGGGAGGGGAATTCAGAGCGTGACGGCGCGATAGGCCCGGGTCATCTTCGAGCTCGATCTCTTATTCAGCGGCGCGAAACTCATTCGGCGCCAGGCATACAGTCTACTGGCTCGCTTGCTGATTCTTCAGCTGCTGAATCTCGTACTGCTGGCGTTGAATCTCACGCTGCTGCTGTTGAATCTGCGATTGAGTCTGAGCCTGTTCGTGCTCCCGATTCTGCATCGAGTTGCCGATCAACGCGCCGCCGAGCAGACCCAGACCACCCCCGATTGCCGCACCGGCGCCGGGATTGCCGGTGAATGCGCCGATTATCGCGCCGGTCGCCGCGCCGCCGACCGCGCCGTAGGCGGCACCCTTCTCGCGTGTGGAGAGCGGCTGTCCGGAGCAGGCGTTCAACAGGAATGCGCAAGCGACCAGCATTGCGGCACCCGCGATTCGCATACGCCGCCCGGCGTTCTGTCCGATCTTGCTATCAGGTGTCACGCTTGGGCCCTCACTGGTTCGATCCGGCGTTGGATTGAATTTCCGGCAGTCCGGCGATGACCTTGCCCTGCCCATCGAGCAGAGCCAAACCGGATCTGCCGTCGGTTCGCAAGCTGAGTTCCGCCCGGTCCGCGCCGCTTTGGTCAAGTAGTACCAGCGCTGGCTCGCCCTTTGCCGCGACTCCCAATCCGGCGCGCGCCCGGCCGGTGTTCGCATCGTACAGGGTAAGAGCGCTCTCGCCCGTCGGCAGCGATCCAAAGGCCGCGACCTCCTTGCCCTGGGGGCCGAAGAGCTTGACACCGGAATTTCCATCGGTGCCCTCGCCGAAGACCGCGAGTTCGTGCCCTTTCTGATCGAAGAAGCCCAGGCCGGCGCTGCCTTCTGGGCCGACTCGCAATTCGGCTCGGTCTCTGCCGTCGGCGTCATTGAGCGAGACCGTCGCCATCCCGTCCTCCGACACCTGCATCGCGCCGCGCCGCTTGCCGTTGCTGTCGACCATGATGAACTTTTCGGCTGTGATGGTCTTGGGATGTCGCGTAGCCGCCATCGCCGAAGAATCGCTGGGCCATACATGGCCACACAGAAATCCTCCGAACGTCGCGCCCGCAAATATCAGCAGCGCATGAGAACAAGATGTTTTTACGTTCATCATCGGTCTCCTTTCATTTGCCCCGATGTTCCGAGTCGGAAGAGCAGGCATCTGGGTATGAGTAGTTAAGTAAGAATCTATTCGGATCCAAACAGTAAAACACTAGATGTCGTAGAGCGAGCGAAAACCTGCATTCGATCCTTCCCGGCGTCGGTCGGATTTCGATTCTCCCATGTCCTGATTAGTTGCTCGCTGGGGCCGGTGCGGCGGCAGCCGGAGTGCCCGCTCCGAGCGCGACCGCGCGCTGCGTGATCTTTTGCGACCAATAGTCCATGGCGGCCTCGGCGTCGCCCCATTGCACCTGCGCCGCGTTGGCCACTGCCATGCCACCGACGCGCTTGTCCACCGACTCCGCCAACAATATGCCGGTGCTCGAATCCGTGGCCTTGAAAGCCGCTTCGGCGGACCCGGCGAAGGCGGCGTGGCCGGTCGCAAGCGATTGCGCGTAATTCAATATGCGAGCCTGCGGAATGACCAGGGAGACCGATCGCAAACCGGGGGTGGCCCCTTCGGCATTTATAATCGCGACCGCGACGGTGATCACTCCGGGCCCCGGCTGATCGACCAGGGTGAAATTCTGCTGCAGGTTCTTTTGCAGCGAATTGTAAAAGTACGAGGTCAGCATCTTCTGGTCGTCAGGAGAGACGCTCGAGTTGGGAGTGTCCCAGAACTCCACGGGCTTCAGCAGGACCTTTTTGTAGTTGCTCCACTGCACGTTGGGGTTGATGTACACAAAGGCGGCCTGGCCCTCGGCCCCGGGCTGAAGCAGCGCAGCGTCACTCCCCAGGAATTGGGCCGCACCGGTCGGAGCGCTGCCTCCGGTCGGTGTCGGCTGTTGCAGCGCAACCTGACCCTGACTGGTGGCTGAGCAGGCGAACAGTGCGCTGGTCAGAAGGACGGCCCCTGCCAGCAGTCCCAGCGACATAGCCAATCCGTTTGCTCGTGAAGATCGTTTCGTTTTCATCGTTTTAGCTCTCCGTATATCCCGTTTATTGTTTTTCGACTGCCAGGTCCTCCGCGAGGCGTCTGACGGCGTCATGTTGTCTTGCGGACTAAAGCTTTGCCAATTGGACCTTGGTCCTAGGCGCAGGATGCCGCGCCGGTCTCCCATTCGGCGAGCGCCTGGGCTATTGGACCTAAGTCCGGTTTGCGCGGCCTCTGAATGTCACGCACCATGGGGACTGCGAAGTGGTCCCGGGTGATGGAGGAAAGCGAAAAGCCGGCTGTCCCTTGACGGCCGGTCAGTTTGAATCGTGAGAGAAAATGGAAATTTCATTAGAAACGGACTCGCGGGTGTTGCGGCCGGCGAGCCGCGCGGACCAGCGCTCTTGCAACGATGGACCGGCACGCAAGTATGTCAAAGCCGCGCCCGGCCAGGTCCTGATCTTGGCGATGCTTCTGATTGCGCGCCCTTCGCTCAGTTACGGGCAATCAGTGTCTGTACCTGCCAGCCAGTCCGACAATGAACCACTGGCCGAACAGGTAACGGATCCGCTCTCGTACCTGACTCAGATACAAGTCAAAGACTTATATACTCCGGCCGAATACGGCACCAATGCGCAGCCGAATACGGTACAGCTCAGGTCGATCTTCGCGATTCGTCCTTTCTCATTCATCCCTGTGGAACAGCTTATCCGTCCGACAATCAAGATAGTGACCGTTCCCAATGGAAAGGGCGCATCGACGACAACGGCGTACGACGACATGCAATTGCTTGACCTGTTTGCGATACCATGGCCGAACTCAAAGGAGATTGGCCTGCGTTTGGGAATCGGACCATATCTGGTGTTTCCGACTGCGTCGAGTGACCGCACTGGAAACAAATCGTGGCAGATGGGACCGGCCGGGGCTTTTTCCTATCGCGGAATTCCCGGACTTGATATCGCCGGACTTCTGCAGCAAGCGACCTCATTCGCGTATACTTCGTCGAAGGCGACTCCGGTTTCCGCGCTGACGTTTCAGCCGATTCTGAGCTATGAGCTCGGGCACGGATGGTACCTGAGCTCGAGTGACGCGACGTGGACTTTCAACCTGCGCCACAAGACCTCGACCACAATCCCACTGAGTGCGGGATTCGGCAGGGTCTGGCAGTTTTCCAATGGCTACGCGATCGATACTTCCGCTTCGGGTGAGTGGACCGCCTATCGGCAGTTTGTCAATGAGACTGAGCAATTCACTATGAATTTTCAGGTCGGTCTATTATTTCCGAAGCTTGAACTCTGAATGAGTATTGTCCGTCACCAGTCCTGGTTTACGGTATAGCCGCTTCCGGTGAGACACGCCGCCGTCGTGCGATGGTAGTCAGGAGGCTGAAGCGGCACTCGAATCCGCGTTGATGGGGGTGCGATGATGGCTAAGTTCCGTGACCCGCAAGGCAATCTCCTTGCTGAGCGTCGCCAGATCGCTGCTCAGGGCTGATGACGCGCTGAGCTCGTCGGCCCCCGCAGGCGCTCCGGCGGTGGTCCGTGACGCGTATAGGATTTTGCTGCTCTGGCCATCTCTGATGATCCAGCTCGCGAGTAGCTGCGATTGGCCGTCGCTGGTGGTCTCGAACCGTTGGACGTCAATTTCGATCTGGTAGTCGACCTTGGCCCTCAGCGCCCACGGATATTTCTCGATCCGCTGGGTGTTCAGCAGCGTCGCAAGGTTTTCCGACAGCACGCGTACGAAATTCTTGTCGAGCGGCTCGGCCCAGCGCTTTTCATCGGAGAGATCGATTCGGTTGGGCGCGACGCGCGTCACCACCGGCAGACGGCGAAGATACTCGGGGAAATCGACCGGACCCACCCCGATGGTGAGCTGCGAACTCGGGTTGGTCGAGGCCGGATTGGCGGACATCCTGGCGCTGTCGGAAACAGGGGTCAGGATGAAGAACTTGGAGCGGTCGGGCTGGGGCGAGAGTACCGAACATCCCGCCGCCATCGCGCACGCGCCGAACGCGATCACCTTCGTCTTGAGATTCATCACGGTCACTTATCCTTGTCCGGCACGTACCGTCCGCGGATCAAAGCGCCTGGATTGCGCTGCAGATAGTCGGTGAACTCTCCGAGCGATCGCGAGGTCTCGGTAAGTGAGTCGAGGGTCTGGTTGAGATGCACCGCCAGTGGCGAGCCGGGATCGAGCGTTTGCTGGAGGCTGACCAACGCGGCACGGGTTTCCTTCATCGTCTTGTTGGCTTCGTCCGAGCTCTCTCGAATATCCGTAACCAGCGGACCGACCTTTGAGTTGGCGCTATTGAGCAGATTGCGGGCTGAGGTGACCGCCTGGTTCAGATTCGCAACTGTTCCCTTGAGCGACTCCAACGTGGCCTTGAGTTCCGGCGAACCGGTGAGAGTCTTGATCGAGTTGGCGGCGTCGGTAATTGAGGTGACCAGGGCCTGGAAGTCGATCTTCTCGAATTTATCCAGTGCCTGCGTCAGCCGTTCCTGGAGCTGCGCCAGGTCGGTCTGCACGGTCGGGATTTCCCGGTAAGGTCCGCCCGGCTCCAGCACATATTTGATTGGCGTGTTGGGGTGGAGATCGAGATCGATATACAGAAGTCCGGTCAGAAGACTTTCTGTATTGAGTTGCGCCCGCATTCCCATTTTGATCATGTCATCGAAGCCGGTCTTGTCGAGCGCCGCGCCGGTTCCTCCCCTCGCCAGCAGTTGCGATCGGTCGACATCGATGATGACCGGCAATCGAAGACCCCTGATACCCGGTCGTATCGTTCCCTGGGAGGGCAAGAGCCTGAGCTCGATCGCCGCGACCGTGCCGATCTGCACTCCCCTGACCTTGACCGGCGCGCCAATCTTCAATCCGTTGAGGTTGCCCTGGAACATGCAGATGAAGCGAATCGGCCTGGTGAACATCCGGCCCGAGCCGACTACGATCAAGGCTACCACCAGGATCGCAAAGCTGGCGACGACGAACGCGCCGATTACCGCTGGACTGACCCGTTTACTCATGACTGCCTACTGAGTCGCCTCCCTCTTGTCCGCGAGTGAGAAACCTTCGTACCCGCGGGTCTTTCGAATGCGCAAGCATGTCATGCGGATCGCCGGTCGCGATCTGGACGCGCGACTCCGCGTCCAGGAAGACGCTGTTGTTGGCGATGGTAAAGATGCTGGCCAGCTCGTGGGTGACCACGACTATCGTTGCGCCAAGATTCGCGCGCAGCTCGAGGATCAAATCGTCGAGCAGGCGCGAGCTAATCGGATCGAGTCCGGCCGACGGCTCGTCGAAGAACAGGATGTCCGGATCGAGCGCCATCGCGCGCGCCAGCCCCGCGCGCTTCTGCATGCCGCCGCTGATCTGGTTGGGGTAGAAGTCTTCGAAACCTTTGAGCCCGACCAGCGCCAGCTTGAGCGCGGCGATTTCGCGGATCTGCGACGGCGTCAAATCGGTGAACTCGCCGAGCGGCAGGCCGATGTTCTCCGCTAGCGTCATTGAACTCCACAGTGCGCCGCTCTGGTACAGAATACCGAAGCGTCGCAGCAGCCGTTCGCGCTGTTCCTGCCCGGCGCGGGTGAAATTCACGTCTCCATAGAGGATCTCCCCCGTCGCAGGTTCCTTGAGCCCGATCAGATGGCGCAGCAGCGTGCTCTTGCCGCATCCGCTGCCGCCCATGATGATGAACATGTCGCCGCGTTTCACCATGAAGTTGAGATCGCGCATCAGGACGAAACTGCCGTAGGCCATCGTCAGGTCGCGGACGATGATGTGCGGCTCCTCGTTGGAGCGATTTTCGCTGTTTCCTGCAGCCATCGTGAGGTGCGCGCTCAAATCCCCAGGAAATTGAAAACCACGGCAAACAGGCCGCAAGCGACCACGATCATGACGATCGCCATCACCACCGCCTGCGTCGCCGCATCGCCGACCGCCGAGGAGCTGTTGCCGCACTGAAAGCCGCGCAGGCATCCGGCAATTGCTATCAGCACGCCGTAGAAAGTTCCCTTGATTATCCCGCCGAACAGGTTGACCAGGGTCAGAGTCGAGATGGTCTCGCGCAGATAACTGCCGGCGGACAGATCGAGCATCGCGACCCCGACGAACAGGCCGCCGAGTATTCCGACCAGGTCTGCGAACAGGCAGAGCAGCGGCATCATCAGCACCAGCGCGAGCACCCGCGGCAGGACCAGAAACTCCAGCGGCGACACGCCCATCGTAGTCAGCGCGTCGATCTCCTGGGTCACCTTCATCGTGCCGAGCTTTGCGGCGAACGCGGCCCCGGTGCGGCCCGACATGATAATCGCCGTCATCATCGCGGCCATGTCGCGGACCATGCCGATGCCGACTAGATCGGCGACGTAAATCGACGCACCGAACTGCGACAACTGCACCGCGCCCATGAAGGCGAGGATCACACCGACCAGAAACGAGATCAGGGTGACGATTCCGACCGCGCTGGGGCCGCATTCCTGGATGACCTCGAGCAGGTCGATCTTTCGATAGCGCGCTTTGCCGCGGAAAAATTTTACGAAGGCCAGCGTCACATCGCCGAGGAAACCCAGAAACTCGCCCACTGAGAGGCCATAGCCGATCGTCACGTTGCCCACGCGCTCGAAGAACGAGATGCGCACCGCCTCGCTGCGCGCGCCCTTTTTTTCAGGAACCGCCTCGGCCAGTTCGAGCAGGCGTCTTAGGCCGGCCGGAAGCCCGCCGCGATCCTCGACGATCCCGCGTGCGCGACAGATCTCGGCCGTATTGGTCAGAAATGAGATCAGCCCGCTGTCCCAGTGCGTAAGCTCGGCAGTCTCATACGATAGCCGCTTGGCGCCGGGCCGCGCACCGAGTTCGGCGAGCAGCACGGAAATTGGCGGCAGATCGCGCTGCAAATGCCAGGGGCCGGAAAGGTGCGCCACGAGCGTCGACTCGTCAGTCCGCTCGAAGGATATCCGTCCCTGATCCAGCCTCTGTGCGACAGCACTCATCGGATCACGCCTTCTTCCATGCTGACTCAGTGTTGGGCCATGATGTCAGCGCGCGAAGCCGCGGCAAATCGGACTTTAGTCTCAGTGGGATTGGCGCCGCGCGCTCTATAAGGTCAGCTTACCCATGGCTCTAGCGAAATCGGCTCCGTTTGGCCTGACGCCGAGACGCTCGGCCATCAGGACCAGGTCGGCCAGCGATTGCACCGCCATCTTGTCGACCACGTGGCCACGATGCTGCTTGATGGTTTTCTCGGCGACGCCGAGCTGGGCCGCGACCTGCTTGTTCAGGAGACCGGCTGCGACCAGCGAGAAGACCTCGCGCTCGCGCGGGGTCAATGTCTCGTAGCGAGCCTTTAATGCGTCGATCTCGGCATTGACGGCCTGCAACTTGAAGCTGCGCTCGCTGGCCCGGTGTATGGCATCGATCAAGGTGGCGCCCTTCACCGGCTTCTCGAGAAAGTCGACCGCACCGGCCTTCATCGCCGTGACGCTGGCGGGAATGTCGCCGTGGCCGGTGATGAAGACCATCGAAAGATGCGGCAGCTTCGCGTGCAGCATCCGTTGAAAGCCCAGCCCGTCCATCTCGGGCATCCGCAGGTCCGACACGACGCAAGAGACGATTTTGCTTTGGGGACTGTCCAGAAACTGTTGCGCTGACGGGAATGCCAGCGCCTGGAGCCCCCCCTTTGCCTGAAGCATCCGTACCAGCGACTTCCGAACCGATTCCTCGTCGTCGATAATAGCTACTACCGTTCTTTGCGTCATGGTTCGCGGATAGGCGATTTCGGTTCGCCCTCAAAGGGATGCTTCAGACCGGACAGGGAAGCGTGATCTCAAAGGTCGTGCCGTGGCCCGGGTTTGACGAAACGGAAAGCCGTCCGCCGTGCGCTTCGACGATCGATCGTGAAATAGCCAGCCCCATTCCCATGCCATTGGGCTTGGTCGTGAAGAAGGCATCGAAGATTCGAGGCATAACGTCCGGGTCGATTCCTTTGCCCGAATCGTATACGAGCACCCTGACGCAGCCGGAGTCTTCCGCCACCGCGGATAGTGCGACCTGGCGTGAGTTCTCTTCCGTCCCGGAAACCGCATCGAACGCGTTCAGGAGAAGATTGATTATCGCCTGCTGTATCTGAACTCGATCGGCAAAGACCGGGCGCAGCGGTTGGCGCAGGTCAAGCGTAAGCGAGATCTTGCGAATTATAGCGTCGCTCCTGATTATGCGGCTGACCTCTCGCAATAGTTCTCCAAGCTCGATTTCTGAGCGCGCAAGGTCCTCGCGCCGGAATAACGCACGCAGCCGGCGAATCGTCTCGCCCGCGCGCGCGTCGTCAGTGACTATATCCGCGACTGCCGCCTTGATTTCGTCGAGGTCCGGCGTCTTCGATTCGAGCATGCTCTGGATTGCCTCGGCGTTGCTCCGAATCGCCGCCAGCGGCTGGTTGATTTCATGCGCCAGCGAAGCCGCCAGCTCGCCCATGGTGCTGACGCGCGAGATATAGGTCAGTTCGTTGCGCAGTTGGAGCACCTGGATTATCGCGCGCTTGCGCTCCAGCGCGAAGCCGAAGATCTGCGCCACCGTCTGCAGCCGCCGGACAATCCGCGGCGGCCAGGAGCGCTCGCGGTACAGGGCTCCGAATCCGACCGCCGCGACGACTACTCCGCCAACCCTTATCGGTACCATCACGCTGGATTTGGGCCCGTGGAGCCGCATACTTTCACGGTCGACGGCGGCCTCGTCGGGCAGCGCGTCCACGTTCGGCATCACGACTGTCGCTCCCGCCAGCATCTTTCGCTTGGTCCAAGGCATCAGAGTGTTGACGTCCAGCGAGCTGCCGATAATGTGCTCCGGCTCGCGCGCCCAGCCGTGGCTAAAGGTGGCCCAACCGTCCGCAGGATTGATCTCGGCGATCGTGCTGCGATCCAGGCCCAGGGCCAGAACAATTCGCTCCAGCCAGCGATTGATTTCCCGGTCGATCTTGTCGCCTGTGACCCGCACGAACGCACTGGCCAACTCGATGATCAACTCCTCGAATTGGCGCGTCTCATCAGATGAAGCGCCGGGATGCTTGGAGCCTCGCAGCGGGGCGGCTTGTCTGGAAGTCGTAATTCGCGACACGCGAGCAAATTCTAGCCCTAATCGCTGCTCCTTTCTACAAGGATGCCCATCGCGGGCAAAGCTAAGGCTAAACGCATTTGCCGGCCGCCAGAGCCTCGGAAATCGCCTCCAGCAACGAGTCTCGGGTAAACGGCTTGAACAGAACGGCGACGGCCTTCGCGCGCTGCACTAATTCGCGCGTAGCCTGGTCGACATGGCCGGTGATCATTATCACCGGCAACCGGCATCCAGAAGCGGCCAGGGTCTCGCAGAGTTGCACCCCGTTCATCTCGGGAAGATGCACGTCGACCACCAGGCAGGCGTTGGCTTTCGGAAGTTCGCTATCGAGAACTGCGTCCGGCCGATCGAAGGCCATCACTCGAAAGCCTGCGGCGAGCATTAATCTGCGCAGTGCGCGGAGAACCGATGAATCGTCCTCCACCAGGATCAGGGCGGGTTTCGTTCCGGTTGTCAAAAGAGCAAATTGTCTCCGGGGCGGACGGCCATCACGATCGCACCGATGCTCACGTCCAGCATGCTCAGATTATGCACAACTACGAAATCAGACCTTGGTCGGATTCGCTTTGGCGTCAAGGTTCGGTTCGGATGCTCGGGACGCATCGGACCAAGGTCTGATTTACCAGCCGGTGTGCCGCGATGAGTATGCAAGTCACCGAGCGCGATTTCGTAACGCGACCAATTAAGGTCCGAGCATCGCCGGCGGAGTACGCCATGAAACCTGAGGTCGCGAACAGATCGATAGCGAGAATCTGGATGGTGGTTCTTGTCGTGACCGCGGCGGCCTGCGTGGCGCGCGCAGCGTCGGCTCAAGATGCTCCGCTGGATCGCACCGTGCTGCCGATCCCGGAGCCCAGGTATCCGGCAATCACGGAACTTGACGCACGCAGGGCTACGCCTCCACCCCGATTCGAGGTCAAGGCGCCGGCGGGCGCTCCCAACGTATTGATCGTGCTGATCGACGACATGGGATTCGGCCAGGCCAGCGCCTTCGGTGGGCCAGTCCGTATGCCGACGCTCGAAAAGCTCGCTGCTGACGGACTTCGCTACAACGAGTTCCATACCACGGCGCTCTGCTCGCCGACGCGTGCCGCGCTTCTGACCGGCCGCAATCATCATGTGGTAAACACCGGCGCGATCATGGAAGTGGCAACCGCTTTTCCGGGACAAACCGGCGTGCGCCCCGCCAGCGTCGCACCGCTCGCCGAGACGCTCCGGCTCAATGGCTACAGCACCGCCGCGTTCGGCAAGTGGCACGAGACGGCAGCCTGGGAGCTCAGCGTGTCCGGCCCGACCGACCGGTGGCCGATCCGTTCAGGCTTCGACAAGTTCTATGGATTCATCGGCGGCGAGACTAATCAATGGTCGCCGATGCTCTTTGACGGAATGGTAAAGATCGAACCTCCGCACGACCGCAACTATCATTTCACTACCGACATGACCGATCAGGCGATCAACTGGATGCGCACGCAGAAGGCGCTGACTCCAAACAAGCCGTTTTTCATCTACTATGCGCCGGGGGCTGTTCACGCGCCGCATCAGGTGCCGAAGGAGTGGATCGCGAAATATAAGGGCCAGTTCGATCAGGGCTGGGACAAAGTGCGAGAGCAGACGCTGGCGCGGCAGATAAAGCTGGGCGTGGTGCCGCCCGGTACGAAGCTCGCGCCGAAACCGAAGGCCATCAAGGACTGGGATGCGCTGACCTCGGATGAGAAGAAGCTATTCGCGCATCAGATGGAGGTTTTCGCGGGGTTTGGAGAAATGACCGACCATGAGATTGGCCGTCTGATTCAGGCCATCCAGGACACGGGCCAGTTGGACAACACGCTCGTGTTCTACATCGTCGGCGACAATGGAGCGAGCGCCGAAGGGGGCATGCAGGGTCTCTTCAACGAGATGACCTACTTCAACGGCGTGCCGGAGAGCATTCAAGAACAGTTGAGCCGCATGAACGACCTGGGCGGTCCGCTGTCCTATAGTCACTACGCCGCCGGATGGGCCGTTGCCGGCGATACGCCGTTTACCTGGACCAAGCAGGTCGCCTCGAGCTTCGGCGGCACGCGCAATCCACTGGTCATCTATTGGTCAAAGCGAATCAAGGCGAAGAACGAAGTCCGTTCGCAATTCCATCACGTTATAGACGTGGCTCCCACCATTTTGGAGGCCGCGGAATTGCCAGAGCCCAAAATGGTAAACGGCGCCGCGCAGATCCCAATCCAGGGCGTGAGCATGATGTACACATTCGACCAAGCCAACGCCAAGAGCCGCCATACGGTGCAGTACTTCGAGATATTTGGCAACCGGGGCCTTTACCAGGACGGTTGGCTGGCGGGCACCGTTCACAAGGCGCCGTGGGAGATGAAGCCACGAGCCTCTCTCGCGGATGACAAGTGGGAATTGTACAGCACCGAAAATGATTTCAGCCTTGCCAACGATCTCGCCGCGAGCAACCGCGACAAGCTCAAGCAGATGCAGAACTCATTCATGATCGAAGCGGTCAAATACCATGTACTGCCCATTGACGATCGAACAATCGAGCGCGCAAACGCAGCCTTGGCAGGGCGGCCTGACCTGATGGCGGGCCGTAAATCGCTCACGGTCTATGAGGGTATGACCGGAATGATGGAGAACGTCTTCATTAATGTGAAGAACCGCTCCCACTCAATCACAGCCGAGGTCGACGTCCCGGATAAAAACGCGAACGGCGTAATCTTATGCCAGGGCGGGCGCTTTGGCGGATGGACGCTATATCTCAAGAACGGCCGGCCAATTTACACCTACAACTGGGTAGGTCTGAAACGGTACACAGTCGCGGCCAAGCAACCAATTCCGCCTGGCAACGCAACTATCCGCTACGAGTTCGCCTATACGACGGCGGGATGGGAGCGGGCGGCACCGGAACGATTTTCGTCAATGACAAGAAGGTCGCAGAGGGACGCGTCGACCACACGAACGCGATGGTTTTTTCAGCCGACGAGGGCGCCGACGTCGGCGAGGATATGGAGACCCCGGTGACCGAAGACTACAAGCAAGGCGAGAATAAATTCACCGGCAAAATCCACCAGGTGACCATCGCGGTGCAGGATATGAAGCCGGTCGACAAAGCAGTCGAGGAAAAGGACCAGGAGCTTCTTGAACTGGATAAGGCTGCAGAGGACTGAGGCATCGTTTGAGACAAAACGCGCGTAGACGGGCGCGCCGCAGCGTTTAGCCAACGCCTCGGCGAACCATATCGGGAGATTTGCGATGAGGCTTCGTAGCCGTACAGTTCCGTACCTTTTCGCCCTGGCGATTGCCGGCTGCGCCTCGACGAACGTCACCCAGCAGACGCCGATGGTCAACGAGGCGATCGCCCGCCCCAATCAGATCTGGGTATACGACTTCGTCGCCGCGCCCTCCGACGTTCCCTCGGATTCCTCTATCGGCAGCGAGATTAGTGCGCCCAGCACGCCACCAACGGCCGAGCAGATCCAAACCGGCCGTCAGTTCGGCGCTCTGATCGCCAAGCAGTTGGTTGCGGATATCCAGGGCATGGGACTTTCGGCTGTGCAGGCCGGACCTGGCTCGTCGCCTCAAGTCGGCGACGGCGTAATCCGTGGTTATCTCGTCTCCGCCGAAGGTGGCAGTGCCGTCAAGCGTTTCGCTATTGGATTCGGTTCGGGGACCTCCGAGATGGATACCGTGGTGGAAGGCTACTTGATGACCTCGCAAGGCTTGCGCAAACTGGGGTCGGGGACGCTCAGCTCCTCCGGAAACAAGACCCCGGGAATTGCCGCGCCGGCCGCTATCGCCATTGCCACCGGCAATCCGGTAGGCCTGATCGTCGTCGGCGGAATGAAAATCTATGGTGAGACGAGCGGCAGGAACACGCTCGAGGGCAGAGCCAAGGCGACCGCCGACGAAATTGCGGAGCAACTCAGAATCAGATTTCAGGACCGGGGCTGGATAAGCTGAAGACTGCGGCTGGCGATGAGACTTGCCCGGCGCGCGGCAAGTATATAGTTCACAAGGCGCTGGTCCATGTGCCGCCGCCGACGTCGGCACCGACGATTCGAAAAAAGCAGCCATCAGGCGAAGGCCGGAAGCCCCCGTCCAAGCCATACGCCGGGGAAGAGATGAGCAACAACCAAGAGGATCGAAACAGAGATGAGCGTGAGATGGAGTCAGTTCTTCCGACCTTATGTCTTTTGTGCGCTTGTGGTTTCCGGATGCGCGGGTGCGGCGGTGACGCAACAGGCCCAGCGCGGGCCTGCCGACTATGATCGTCCCACCCAGATCGTGGTCTATCCATTTGCGGCGGATGCGGCGGACGTTACGCTTAACCAGAGCATCATTCAGAGAGCCTACCGCGGCGCGACCGGCGATAACGAAAATGCGGCTCAGCTACAGATAGCGCGTGACACCACACAGGCGATTTGTCAGCAGGTCGTCTCCGACCTGACAGGGGAGGGCTACAATGCGGTTTGCGTTCAGCGTGGAACCTACGTAGCCGGAGGCAACATCCTTATAGTTGACGGCGCTCTGAGTAATATCAGCGAGGGTAACCGGTTGCGTCGGCTGGTTATCGGCTTCGGCACAGGAGCTTCGACCCTGGACAGTAATGTGTCGATGTACCAGCGCATCGGCGGCAATTTAAATCAGGTGCTCGCATTCAGCACGCACGCCGACAGTGGCAAAATGCCTGGAGCGGCGGTAATGGCTCCGGTCGGCGTGGCGGCGGGTGGCGGCGCGGCGGCAGTTGTGGGCGTGAATGCGGCCGTCGGCGGAGCCAAGACTTACAGCTCAGCCACCAGCAGTCTGGCCAAGAAGACATCCGACCAGATCGTCAAGACAGTGACCGACTACACTGCGCGGGCCGGATGGCGGATGCAGTAGGCGCGCCGGAGCCGAAATCATAATCGCCAGGACGCCTGTCATGTCTGGCGTCTCGCGCACTCGATTCGAGCGTCACTAATCGCCTTGGCCAGGAAGCGAAAACGCGCAAAGACGGAACCCCAATCTGGCAAGGCGGACGGCGTCGCACAGCAAGTTTCGCAGGCCTCGCCACTGAAGACTGCATCACGCGGCCTTAGGATACCGGCATCGTTCCTGCCGATCGCCGCGATCGTTTTCGCAGCGATCGTTTTGATGGCGCGCACGGTGAGCCATCGGGCGTCCCGCGATGACGCGACTGCGGACAAAGTATCGTCCGCGCCCACAGCCGCCTTCGTCGGCGCCGCAGTCTGTGGCGGATGTCACGAGCGCGAGTTGAGGCTGTGGAAAGGATCGCATCACGAGCTCGCCATGCAGCCGGCAACCGACTCTACGGTGCTTGGCGACTTCAACGACGCAAGCTTGTCTGATGGCGTGGTGACGTCACGCCTGTTCCGGCGCGGCGCCAAGTTCATGGTACGGACCGACGGACCGGACGGTGCGCTTCACGACTACGAAATCAAATTCACCTTCGGTGTTGCGCCGTTGCAGCAATACCTGGTCGGGATGCCGGGTGGCCGGCTTCAGGCGCTCCGGATTGCGTGGGATAGCCGCGCCCGCGAAAGTGGCGGCCAGCGCTGGTTCCATCTGTATCCCGATCGAAAGCTAAGCGCCGGCGATCCGCTGCATTGGACCGGAGTCGATCAAAACTGGAACTTCATGTGCGCCGACTGCCATTCGACCAATTTGCGCAAAAACTATCATCTCACCACGCGCACGTATGCCACCGCGTATGCCGAAATCGATGTCGCTTGCGAAGCATGCCATGGCCCGGGTTCCAATCACGTGGCGTGGGCGGCGAGAAGCGGCGGCCGGCATCATTACGAGGCGAATCATGGCCTGCCGATCGCGCTTGACGAGCGCAAAGGAGTGAGCTGGAAGATCGATCGTGCGAGCGGGAACGCGGTCCGCAGTGCTCCGCGCCAATCGGAACGTGAAATCCAAACGTGCGCACGATGTCATTCACGGCGAAGCCAAATCCATGAAGATTATGTACACGGCCAGCCCGTGGGCGATGACTATCGGGTCTCATTGCTCGATGACAACCTCTACTATCCGGACGGCCAGATCAAGGACGAAGTTTACGAGTATGGCTCGTTCATCCAGAGCAGGATGTTCCACGCGGGAGTGACTTGCAGCGACTGTCACGAGCCGCACAGTTTGAGGCTTCGCGTGCCGGGCAGCGGCGTCTGCCTTCAATGCCATGCGGCGCAGAAGTACGATTCCGCGCAGCACCATTTCCACAAGGCCGGCTCTCCCGGCTCGCGCTGCGTGGAATGTCATATGCCGGCGCGAATCTATATGGTCGTGGATGCGCGGCGCGATCACAGTATCCGCATTCCACGCCCCGATCTCTCGGTAAAGATCGGTGTGCCTAACGCCTGTAACAGATGTCATCGCGACAAGTCCGCCGGCTGGGCGGCCAATCTGGTGACAAAGTGGTACGGTCACGAACCCACGGGATTTCAGCGGTTCGCCGAGGCGATGCATGCGGGAGCGATTGGCGCTCCGGAGGCTCAAAGGTCGCTCGCGCGGCTGTTCGCGGACCGCGAACAGCCGGCGATAGCTCGCGCGAGCGCGCTCGCGCTCATGGCCAACGATCCCGAAGCTGCCAGTGCGGCGCCGGTGGGCGAGGGCGCGCGCGTGGTTTCGCCGCTGGTCAGACGCGCCGCCGCCCGCGCGTTGCCTGATGCGGATCCCCATGCGATTCGCGGCGTCTCAACGCTTCTTCTCAATGACCCCGTGCGCGCCGTGCGAATCGAGGCGGCACAGGCGCTAGCGGGGGCGCCTGCGGATGCCTTGCCGAGAACCGCGGACGCGGCGCTCGAAAAGGCTATCGCCGAGTATGTCGCCGCGCAGGAATTGAACGCGGACCGTCCGGAGGCTCATAGCAATCTCGCCTCGCTATTCGCCACGGAAAAACGATTTGCTGAAGCGGAGCGCGAACTCGTCACGGCGCTCTCGCTTGATTCATCCTTTACGCCTGCGGCGGTGAATCTCGCCGATCTCGATCGCGTGCTCGGGCGCGAAGCTGACGGCGAACGCGTGCTCCGCGAGGCCATCGTCCGTTCACCGAGCGATGGTGCGCTCCAGCATGCGCTCGGCCTGCTGCTGGTGCGTCAGGGACATGAGCAGGAGGCGCTCGACCATCTGGCGGCGGCCGCGCGGCTGGAACCCGCGAACGCACGCTTCGCGTACGTGTACGCGGTGGCGCTCAACAGCGCGGGGCGCAATGAGAAGGCGATCGATGTGCTGGAGGACGATGTCGCCAGGCATCCTTACGATCGTGAGGCGCTTGCTGCGCTGGTGAACTTTTACCGGAGCGCTGGAAATCCAGGAAAGGCGGCCGGTTATGCGAAGCGTCTGGCGGAACTCGAGCCGAACGACGCGCAGGTGCGCCAGCAACTCATGCAATTGAATAGCGAGGTGCAGCCGTAGGGTCGCGACATGGGTCAGATTTCGCGGAGATCTTGCCCCGCCACAGAGGACGACCACGCGGCGAAAAGGCTGTAGCCGACCGCCAGAAGCGCCGGGCCCAGGAAGAGCCCGATCAGTCCGAACGCCATCGCACCGCCCAACACCCCGAGCATCACGACGACCACCGGAGTCGTGCCGCCGCCGCGGCTAATCAACATAGGTTTCACGACGTTGTCCAGGGTGCCCACCAGCAAGCCCCAAATTATCATGAAGACGGCCCATCCCGTCGCTCCTTGCCGATACAACCAGAAGGCAGCCGATGCGGCGACCAGCAGGGGGCCAGCGGGAATCGCCGACACGAGGAAGGTAACGAATCCAAGAAACGGAGCTCCCGGAACTCCCGCGACCGCGAACCCTAACGCGGCCATCACGCCCTGCAACAGCGCGGTCCCGAGAACTCCATACAGCACCGATCGCACCGTCGAGCCCACCACCTCCAGAAGATGTTCTCCGTTTCCTTTTGTGATCCGGTCGATAGTGGCGTGCAGCCGTTTGGCGGCGGTTTCTCCGTCGCGGTAAAGAAAAAACACGATGAGCAGGCTCAGGATGACTTGAAATATTCCTTTACCCACTGCGCGACCGCTGCCCAGCACGAACTCCTTGGCCGCGGGTAGCCATTTCATCAGTGCCGCGATGCGCGCGGAACTGCTTTCGCTCAGTTGATTCCAGTGATTGGCGAACTGGCTACCGACCAGCGGAATTTCGGCTATCCATTCGGGTAGTTTTGGCGGCCCTTGATCGGCTAGCCGCTGAGCCGCGCTGATCAGGGCCGAGATGTTGCTCGCCAGCGTCGCTCCAAGGATCACAACTGGCACGGCGATGATCGCCGCAATAGCCAGGGTCGCTATCAACGCCGCGAGCGAGCGCCTTGCGCCCAGCGCAGCATCGAGTCGCAGGAACATCGGCCACGTGGTGAAGCACAGAATCGCCGCCCACAGCGCCGCAGATATGAATGGGCTCAGGATCAGCAGGCAACCGGCCACGAGCAACGTCACAGCCGCCACACCTATCCACAGTTCGATGCTTCGCTCGGATCCGTTCTCGCTGTTCATTCAGAGCGACTCCATCTCGGGATGGCGCGCATGTCCGAGCCGCTGCCCGAGGTAAGCCTTGCGGGTTTTCGCATAATCTACCGCATGTGATGGAACGCCGGCGTCAGTTTCGCCTTCCCTACGAGCAGGAACCATCGGACCTTGGTCCGATATTGGCGCTTCGCGGCTGGTGGAAGACTGAGCCGCACCAGGCGTGCCCCGACCCGAGACAGGACGCTTGCTCGCGCCGATTCTGTGCGCGCAATGAATTGAGGTTTCTGTTAAAGATGCCGATGCGAAAAACATGATGGACCTAAGACATGGGCAGCATCTTTGCAGACATTGAAGCGTGGTTAACCGCTTTGGCGCTCGGGTTGGCGATGTTCGCCGCTTGGCAGTTCGGACGTTGGCACGGACGACGGCTGCGGATCGAGTCCGGCGAGGTGCCGGTGTCCAAATTCGAGGACGCGAGTCTTGCGCTCCTGGGCTTGCTGCTGGGCTTCACCTTCTCGATGGCGATCGTCAGGTACGATCAGCGCCGGCTGACGCTCGTCGCCGACAGCAGTGCCATCGGCGACTTCTATACCTGCGCGAGTCTCATAAAGGAGCCCGTGCGAACCAAATTGCAGTCCGTCATCCGTGACTACACCAGGCTGCGCGTCGAGTTGTCCGGGCGAAGGATTGACGAGGCCACGCTCGAAAACGCGCTTGGGCGGATGCAACAGATGCAGGACCAGATGACCGTTCTCGTCGATCAAGCCCTGGTAGCCGGTACGCCGATCGCAGTCTCGCTGACCAATACGCTAAATGGCGTAACCAGTAATCACGCCGCTCGCCTCGCTGCGATACGGGACCGGCTGCCGGCGAGCGTCGTGTTACTGCTGCTGGTGGCCGCTGTCGTCGCCTCGATGCTGGTCGGGCGCGAGCAGGGAGCTTCAGAAAAAGCCGACCTTGCGGGCACAATCTGCTTCATCATGCTCGCAAGTTTCGTCGTCTACGTCATCCTGGATCTCAATCAGCCCGAGCGCGGCTTGATTACCGTAAGTCAGGAACCGATCCAGAGACTGCTGTCATCCATGCTTAGATGACCATGCGTACTATGGTTGTTTCCCTTCCTGCGAGGCTGTAGTAGTCCGCGCAGAATAGGCGAGAAGAGATTCCGAGGTTTCGATCGGCAGGCACCGGGCTGGAGCGGGTTGAGGGCTCGCTCGCCGGGTAATCGCCGTGACGATGGGGACTTTTTTCCCCGCGTGCAAACTCAGTCCGCCAGTAGCTCGTGGAGAAGGCTGTCTATCGCTGGATTGTCGCGCGGGTTCATCGGTGCCATATGTCCCCAGACCGAAGATATGACGTGGCACTTGGCGCCTCGTATGTGTTGCGCCTCATATTCGCTGTCCGCGGGCGGAAAGTAGCGGTCGTTGTCCACCGGTGCGACGATGGTGCGCGCCTTGATTGCGCCAAGCGCGGCCTCGAAGTTGCCGTTATAGACTGGATTGTGGCTGATATCGCCGTGCAGCCAGGTCCATAGCTGCGAGAGCAGGTTGTTCGCGTCGCAGCGCATGAAGAACGGCTCCCAGAAAGAAGCGACGTGCTCCTGGTAGTCGCCCGCGCCGAAGGCTCGGTTAGACCTCTGTCCGGTAGAAGGGCTCCGACGTTCCCCATCCCGCATAGATCGCGGCGAAAGCCTTCAGCCCATTGACGGGAGGGCGATCGTAGAAGCCGTCGGCGAAGACCGGGTCCAGTTCCAGCGCGCGCTGCAAAGCGAGCAGAAAGACTTTATTGTACGAAGCCGTCCGCGCTGAGCCGGCGATCGGGCACGCCGCGCGCACCATCTCCGGAAACTGCGCCGCCCACTCGAAGGTCTGGCACGCGCCCATCGACCATCCGGTCACAAGACGAATACGTGCGATGCCCAGTTTCTGAGTAAGCAAAAGTTGTTGAAGGCGGACGTTGTCATGGATCGTGACTTTGGGAAAGCGGCCGCGTTCGCTCGGCGATGGGGTGTTGCTGGGCGACGAGGATATCCCATTGCCCAGCAGGTTCGTCATCACGATGAAATATTTGCGCGGGTCAAGGGCGCGGCCCTCGCCAACCATGAAAGTTTCGATGTCGTTATGCGTTCCCGTGTACCACGTCGGCACCAGCACGGCATTGTCGCGGGCGCTATTCAGCGTCCCGAGGGTCTTGTAAGCCAGCTGAGCAATCCGGAACAGCCCTCCGTTCTGCAGAAGGACATTAGGCACTTCGAGGACTTCGTAATCGCTCATCGCCTCCTCCTATGGTTCTTGCGGCGCTCATCCGTTACGGGCGTATCACTCAGCGATAACCGCTTATATCAAATTTCCAGCCGGACCTAGCGGCAAAATCGATCGATCCGATCACTCTCGCGGAGCCAGCCGCTACGACTTCGTTGCGGCCTCCGCCCGGATCGCGCTGGCGATATCGCCGCTCAACTTCGCGATCGCGCGGCTGCGCGCTGCCGCGAGCGCGTCGAACCCGTCGCCCTGCACTGGCTCGCGCGCGACCGTGCGGCCCGAGCGCGTTTCTCCGCCTGCCGTCCTGCGCACCGTCCACATTGCCTCGACCAGCGCCGCCTGGCCCGGCACCGACTCGAAGCGCTGGACGTCGATCGTAACTCGATAGGACGGATCGAAGTTTGCCAGTGGCGCCGCGGCCACGTTTGGCGTGCCGAGCAGTTTGACCAGGTTGCCGGCGACGGCCTGCGCTATACTATCGTTGAGCGGCGCGGCCCATCGATTGAACTCGTCCACGTCGACACGGTTGGGCGCGGCCTGGAGCACGAACTCCGGCCGATCGACCGAGGCGGGTACGGAAACCGGACCGACCATGATCGCGTCGCCGACGGGCGCCGCGCCGTCGGGCGCCGCGGTAGAGTCAAGCGTGTAGAACCGCGACGGCGCCGAGGTGCCGCAGCCGGATAAGGCAGCCGCGACGAACGCGATAGAGATCACCAGATGCGCAATGCGGCGTGCCATCACTTTGCCTCCCCGCGCTTGCCGCGCAGCAGCGCCTCGGGATGGCGATCGAGATAGTCCGCAAGCACGCGTAACGAGCGGGCCGCGCGGCTCACCTCCTGCAGCGTGCTGTTCATCTCCTGGGCCTGCACGGAATTCGGCTCGACGAAATTGTTGGCGTTGTCGATCGTGCCGCGCGCGCTCACCAGGGTGTGATTCGCGGACATCAGCGTCACGTCGAGGTCGTCGATCGCTTTGCGCAGTCCGTCGCCGATCTGCTGAAGGGGCATCTTGTCGAGCTTGTTGATAATATTCGTCACCTTTGCTTCGGTCGCTTCGAGCTGCCCCGGAGTGGTCGGCAGTTGCACCGGCTTTTGCGACCAGTCCACCTTCGCGGGGGGGGGGACGCCGGGGAAAAAGTCGAACGCCACGAACGCGGCTCCGGTCAGCAGGTTTCCGGTCCGTAGTTGCGCGCGGACTCCGTGAGCCACCATTGAATCGATCAACTGCCTGCGCATCGCCGCGATATCCGCGCCGGGCTTCAGATCGATGAGCTTGACCCCCAGCCGCTGCGCGTCCAGGTGGATGGTCACCGGCACCAGGTACTGGAAGGTCTTGAGATCGAATTGCGCACGAATATCCGCGACCTCGCCAATCTTGATGCCGCGCAGTTCTACCGGCGCGCCGGGCGTTAGCCCGCGGACCGATTCATTGAAAATGAGCTCAAAGGTCTGCGGACTGCGGGCGGGGGGCTCGAAGGCCCTGGCGCGGTCCTCGAACAGCGTAAAGACGGTGTTCGCCTCGGCGGCGGGTAGGGCCTGATCGTCTGCCGGCGTTTCGAACGCGATGCCGCCGATCAGGATCGACAGCAACGACTGGGTCTGCAGGCTCAGTCCGTTGGCCGAGAGCTGCATATCGATTCCGCTCGCTTGCCAAAAACGCGTGTTCGGCGTGACGTACTGATCGTACGGCGCCCTCACGAATACCTTGAGCGTAAAGGACAGGCCGTCCTTGTCGAGTTCGTACGAGGAAACCTGGCCCACCTGCAGTCGTCGGAAGAACATCGGCGTGCCGGTGTCCAGCGAGCCCAGGTGGGGGGTCTTCAGTACGAAGAAACGCCCGGGCGCATTGCCGGTTATGACCGGCGGTGTCTCGAGCGCCACAAAGTCGCGCTTGGACTCTGTAGAAGTGCCGATTTCCATTCCGATATAGGCCCCGGAGATGAGGGTGCCCAAACCGGTCACGTTGGCGCCCGAAATCCGCGGCCGCACCACCCATAGCCGCGTGTCTTCGACCAGGAAGTCCTCGGTCCGGGGCGCCATTTGCGCCGTGGCTATCACGCGCTGGTGATCTTGCGACAGCCGGATCGCCGTAATCGTGCCGACATCGACACCTCTGTAGTTGATCTTGGTCTTGCCGGCTTCGAGCCCTTCGGCCGACTGGAACATGATCGTGATCTTCGGCCCCTCGCTCCGAATCCTCGCCACGGCGACCCAGACGCCGACCAGCGCCGCCACGATTGGAATAATCCAGACCACCGAGAGCCTGGTTTGCCTCCTGGCGACCGCCCTCGATTCGGGGACTGGAGCGGGCGGTGTTTGCGGGTCAGCCATGTCGAACCTCTTTCATATTTGTGGCATCCCAGATCAATCGAGGGTCAAAGGATTCAGCCGCAAGCATCGTCAGCACCACGACCGCGGCGAAGAAGAACAGGCCCGGCCCCGGCTCGACCGACATCAGCGGCTGAAGTTGGATGAGCGCGGCGGTAAAGGTGTCGACAAACACGTCGACCATCGACCAGCGTCCGATGAATTCGACGGTCCGATACAGCCGGATACGCTGCTGGTTATTCTTGATCGAACCGCGCTGCACGCTGATGAGCAGGTAGGCCAGCGCGAGGATCTTGGCGCTCGGAATCATGATGCTCGCGACGAGTACGATGATCGACAGCGGCCATCCGCTTGGCGACCACAGCAGCACGACGCCCTGCAGGATGGTGTCAGACTCGGCGCCGGCGGCGGTGGTCGTGGTCAAGACGGGAAGGACGTTGGCCGGGATGTAACAGACCGCCGCGGCGATCAGGAAAGCCCAGGTACGCTGGAGGCTGTCGGGTTTGCGAAATGCCAGCTCCTCATCGCAGCGCGGACAGCGGCCATCGCTCGCGCCCGGCACGGGGCGGGAAAGCAGACCGCACGTATCGCAGCTCTGCAGCCCCTGCTGCATCGCGGTTGGCGCAGCGGCGCTCACCACCTTGCCTCGGCCATTCGATTGTCAGCGTGCCGGTCGTCAGCATGCTCGGGACGCGAGCTTGCGTCCGCCCACTCGATCCTGTCCCACACCTCGCGCGCGTCGAAGTTCGCCTGGATCGCGGCGAGCAGGAAAACGAGCGCCCCCAGCACGAACAGCGCCATCCCCGGAATTACCGTCGCTTAATCAGCAATCTTGATGAGCGCCACCAGCACGCCGAGCAGCATGACCTCGATCATGCTCCACAGCCGCGTGGTCGGGTGATGGCGGAGCAGCGTTCCCACCCATTTTCGTGGGCGTTCGCGATGGGCTCCGAGCGTGATCGCCAGCATGAAACCGATCTGCAGCGCGGGTGCGATGACGGCGGTGAACAGTACGAGGGCGCCGACGATCTTCTGCCCGTCCTGCCACAGGTGCTCGGCGCCTCCGATCACGGTGGTCGAGGCTTCGCGCCCAACGATCGTAAGGCCGAGCATGGGAACGGTATTCGCTATGACGTACAGCACCGCGGCTGCGATCGTCAGCGGAGCGTCCGGTTCAGATGGTCCTCGTGCCGCCGCCACAGTTCCTCGTTACAGCGCGGGCATCGCGCCGAGGCGCCCGGCGCGAGATCAGGCAGTCGCTGCACCAGATCGCAGTGGGGACAGCCGACGAGCGAGGTATCAGCAACCGGTGCATTATACACCCGGTTATACAAACGCAGTTCTGGCCAGCGGGCAAGTTGGATTCTGGGCTGATGCTGAAATCAAGCGACCAGGGGTTGCGGTTTGCGAAATCCGAGGCGCATAGGGCGGCCCGTCAGAGACGTTGAATCGCGCGCCCGAGTTTCACTCGCTCACTGGGCATTCGTCGGTGGCACAGGCATCGTATCGAATTCCGGCAGGCCTCCCACGATCCCATCCCAACTCGGACGATCGCGCGCGAATAGAATAGCCTCTGGCCGAAACACCGACGGGTCGTCCAGGCTACCGACATAGACGCTGACGGCGTCCGGGGCAACCTCAGGCATTCCGAAGAGGAGGCTGCCGCAAGTCAAACAGAAGTGCCGGATGGACTTTAGTCCGCTCATTCCCGCCGCCGCGTAGCTCCTGGTCTTGCCCGTGACCCTAAACAGCGGCTTTGGCATACCCATAACCGGCACATGCCCGGTTCCAGATGCCCGCTGGCAGTCGCGGCAGTGGCAGTGAACCGCAAACAGGGGATTCCCCTGAGCCTCGTATCGTACAGCTCCGCACAAGCATCCGCCCGTTATCATCTCTGTCTCAGTCCTCTAAATAGAGTAACGCAAGAGACGGACAACATTACTATTTGAAGGGTTCGTCGATGTCGACCTGATAGCCGTTGGCCAGGCGATTCGTCTCGTTCGCCATTCCAACGACCGCCATCAGTTCGCCGAGCATGGTCTCGGTCATGCCTGCCTTGCGCGCGCCCGCGGTATGCGACCGGATGCAATATTCGCAGCCATTGGTCGCGCTGACCGCGATATAGATCATCTCCTTGACCAGCGGATCGAGGGCGCCCGGCGCCATCACCTCCTTGACGCTTTCCCAGGTTCGCCTGAGGGTCTGTGGATGGTGGGCGAGCGCCTTCCAGAAATTGTTGATCCAATCAGTTTTCCGGGTAGCCATGATGTCGTCATAGACGGCCCGGACCTCCGGGCTTCCGTCGCCGTACTCAATAAGCTTCACGGTTGCCATGCTGCCTCCGCGTTGGCTGGGTTGCCAACAGACTTTCACTTCATCTTCGCCAGTGTCAAATCACGGGCCCACGACGCGCTCAAGAAACGGTCAATGCGCGAGGTTCCTCAGGATGGACCGGGCGTTACGCGCTCGATGCTCGGCTTGCTGCTGTTTCGCGTCCGAGACACCGCATCTGCCGCGTTCACATGCCCAAGACAGGTAAATTCTCCAAAACGCCCGAGGCTCTTACAGAAGGGAAATTCTACATGCAATTCGTTCCACCATAGTAACTTTAACTAACCGAACAGCATCTGATTCTTCTTGAAAGTGCCACACTGCCGCTTACTTCTTCCCTACGCAACAAGGAACGGTTATTGCTCGGGCAAGTAACTTACCAAGAGTTGCAACCTTCCAAGTTTCGCTATACCCGGACTTGCAAGTTTTACTCTGGACTCGTCGAGCCGAGGTCGATTTTTAACACCGAACGTCCTGACCGACCCCAATCTGTTGAGTCGGCAGCCGTCCGACGCGGGGGATTTTTGATGAAAAAATTTCTAATTGTCTCTGTGGCGACTGCAATATTTGCACTGATGTTGTTGCGCCTGATCATCGCCTCGTCGCAGAACCCGATTCAGATAGAAAACGCGAATCCAGGCACACCCAACTGGTTGCTTACCAATCCTGCATCCGACAATACAATCGCTGGTTACGCCAATCTTACAAGCGTGAATCAAGGCGGGCAGATTTCGCTTTTTGTTACGACCACCGACCCACAATATCAAATCTCGGTTTACCGGATGGGTTACTACCAAGGGCTCGGTGCCCGGCTGATGTTCGGGCCCGTTACCGTCGCCGGCACGAATCAAACGATTCCGACTCCTGATCCCACCACTGGGTTCTTAGAGTGCAATTGGATCAACCCCTACGTTCTCACCACAGGAAGTAACTGGACGAGCGGAATCTACCTGGCTAAGCTGACGGGAACCACCTCGGGTTTGCAGTCATATATCATATTCGTAGTCAGAAATGATTCCAGCACCTCCGATCTGCTGTTTCAACAAAGTACAAACACTTATCAGGCTTACAACGATTGGGGTGGTAAATCCCTTTACGCTTTCAACAGTTCGTCAGCTCCCACTCTTAATACTGAGGGCGCGTCGTCAAGTGCTTATCCCGCTGTCATGGTTTCCTACAACAGGCCATATGCTGCGATTAATCGTGGCACGGGAGATTTTTTTAGTTGGGAATTCAATATGCTGGCCTTTCTGGAACAGCAGGGTTACAACGTGACCTACACCACGGATGTGGATACCCACACCAGCCCCGCGCTGATTCTCCAGCATAAAGGGTTTCTAATCGTAGGTCATGACGAATATTGGTCTTGGGAAATGCGCAACAACGTCACCGCTGCGCGCGATGCTGGAGTGAACCTGGGCTTTTTTTCTGCGAACGAATGTTTTTGGCAGATTCGCTACCAATCCAGCACGCTGACGGGTGCCGCAAATCGCACAATAGTAGCTTATAAAGAAGCCGCATCGCAGGATCCTGACGCTGCCAATTCGTCGACCAATTACCTGATTACGACCGAGTGGCGCCTGCCACACGGGTCTTATCCTGCTACGCCGGAAGACGCCATGATCGGACAGATGTATATTGATTACGAACCAGTTAGTGCATCGATAGCAATCGGCGATACCTCGAGCTGGGTGTTCAATAATTCCGGATTGCAAAGTGGTGATAGCTTGCCGGGTCTCTTGGGTTACGAAGTAGATGCCGTAGACGCGGGCTCGCCCACGGGAACAGTTACACTGACGAGCTCTCCTTTTCAAGATGAGGGAACTCAGATTGCAAACATGAGCCTGTATCAGGCCAGCAGTGGAGCATGGGTATTTTCCACCGGAAGCATGGATTGGACCTATGGCCTGTCCGCTGTAAGCCCCTATAGCCCTTCTCCATCGTTGGTCAACTCTGCTGCTGAGCAAATCACCGCTAACGTGCTGAATGAATTTGTCTCCGGATCGGCCACTCCTACTCCGACCACTACAGCCACCCCCACACCAAGTGCGTCCCCAACGTCCACGAGGAGCGCGACTCCCACGCCAACCCCGGTTGGGGCGCCAACCGTTACTCCGACTCCGGTCGTTACTCCAACGCCGGTCAAGACGCCAACCCCTGCGCCGACGCCAACCGCCACTCCAACTCCGGTCGGGACCACGGCGCTTACGGTCTTGTCGCCGCTCAACGGCGCGACCATCAGTGGCACGATCACGATTCAAACCAAGGTCTCGTCGAGCGTGTCGTGGGCCAAAAATTATCCAGATGGCACCGGCAACGGGAATATATGCGGGCCGTCAGGCGGCAGCTGCAATATCAGCTTTGATACCACCACCGTGTCCAATGGCTCGCATACGTTGGTGATCAAAGCCTTTTCCACCAGCAACGCGGTTCTCGCTACTGTGTCCGTGGCAGTGACCGTGAGCAATGGCTCTACGCCGACGCCAACCGTTACTGCGACTCCGGTTGTTACGCCAACGCCGGCCAAGACGCCAACCCCGGCGCCGACGCCAACCGTTACTGCGACTCCGGTTGTTACGCCAACGCCGGCCAAGACGCCAACCCCGGCGCCGACGCCAACCGTTACTGCGACTCCGGTTGTTACGCCAACGCCGGCCAAGACGCCAACCCCGGCGCCGACGCCAACCGCCACTCCAACTCCGGTCGGGACCACGGCGCTTACGGTCTTGTCGCCGCTCAGCGGTGCGACGATCAGCGGCACGATCACGATTCAAACCCAGGTGTCGTCGAGCGTGTCGTGGGCCAAGAATTACCCAGATGGGACCGGCGACGGTAATGTATGCTCGCCGTCAGGCGGCAGTTGCAATATCAGCTTTGATACCACCACCGTATCCAATGGCTCGCATACGTTGGTGATCGAAGCATTTTCCACCAGCAACGCGGTTCTCGCGACTGTATCGGTGCCAGTAAACGTGAGTAACTAATATCGACAATCAACTGGCGGCGCGGTTATTAGAGACATAGATCGCGAGCGGGAGGAGAGTATATGAAGCGGCTATTGAGTTTGGTAGCAGGAATCTACCTGATGGCGGTTCTTCCGGGATTTACATTTTCAAATCCGACAATGCATCCATTTGCGGTATGTGTAAGAAGTTGCTTAAACAAAACCTTCACCAGTAGCAGTTGCAAGTGCGAACCATCCTGTCAGAGTACTATTACCGGTCTTAACCTGAGTGGCGATGAGTACGACGAAGGCGTCGCGGCATGTACGGTACAATGCCAGAATACCTGCCACATGACCCAGACGCTCGACTGCCGACCAAGTTGTGCATCCTTGGAGTAAGTCAGGCCCGGCATCGGAGGCTATCTGAACCGCCAGATCAACGAGCTGAGTAATGGACCTTAGAGCAGGACACGATTGGTGGATGGCGGGCATGCGCCTTCCAGAGTTGTTTGCTCCAATCAGTTTCGCGGGGTAGCCAAGATGCCGATAGCCAGGGCTCGCTCAAGGCAAGATCAATCGGTAGGCTTCTCAGGATGGCCCAGGCGGTTCGCAAGGCGTTCGCGGCCAGCGCCGACACGTATGATCGTGCGCGTCGTAAGCTGGTTCCATGCTTCGATGATTTCTATCGCGCGGCGCTCGAGTTGTTGCCATTCGCGCCCGACGCTCGCTTCGAGGTGCTCGACTTGGGCGCCGGTACCGGCCTCTTATCCGCGATGATCGCGGAAGCGTTCCCGAAGGCGCGGCTCACGTTGTTCGACCTCACGCCTGAGATGCTGATGGTTGCGCGCCAGCGTTTGAAGCGGCTCGGCAAGCGCGTGCGATTCGTGACCGCCGATTTCGCCGCGGCCGCCCCGTCTAAGTCCTACGACGCGGTCGTGTCAGCCCTGGCGGTCAATCATCTACCCGACATCGGCAAGCGCCATCTTTTCGCCGATATCTTCAAGTACCTGACGCCCGGCGGCGTCTTCATCAATGCGGACCAGGTCGCGGGCGAGACCGCGGCTATCGACCGCCGCGCGCGCGACATGTGGATCAAGCGCGCCCGTGAGTTGAAGGCCGGCGAGCGCGACCTGACCTCCGCGCTCGAGCGAATGAAACAGGACTTGCCTGCGAGCGTCGGCCAGCAGCTCGCGTGGATGCGCGAAGCCGGATTCGTCGAGGTCGCTTGCTCTTACCGCAACTTGATATTCGCAGTGCTCTCCGGTAGCAAACCGCTGCATCGGCTCGAACAGACTCCTGGTTCGGCCGCCTCGTAGAGGCCCCCCATTCGCACCGGATGATTCCGTGCGGTGCGGTTCGAGCGTGCGTTGCGCCGAAACTATCAAGGGCGGCGACTCTCGAATGTAGCGGTTACAGGAATCACCCCTGTTACCCAGCCCTGGAGCGCCGCCTTTTCAGGCCTGAGGTTAAATTAGACCAGGCGACAATTGCCAGGCGGTCATAGCAACTGTTTCGGTGCCAGGGACCATTTTACCGAACGCTTACTACTGCGAAATCAGCAAAGCGGCCCAAACTCCGCTTGAGTGCTTAGGTTTTTGCCGCAACGTCCGCTGGCACCAGGATTGCTCAACTTTATGGGCAATGATCGGCTCTTGGCAAAGTGTGCTTGGCGAGCTGCGTCAAGGAGCTGCCTTGGCTAAAGAAATGCTCGACCCGGGTCCCCTTCCCCGCCCACCCCGCGACATTCACCCCAGGACCTTATGAGAAGCGATTTATATCGCCGTTAATGCTGCCGCGTTGACGTGGCGCAAGCGCATTGAGCACGATCGAGGACAGAACTAAATGATCACGATAGATCGCAAGCTGGTAGGCCTCTTGCCATACAAGGCGGTGTTTTTTCCCACCGAGGGGGCGCTTACCGAGCTGACCGAGCACTCAAAGCCGACTCAAATAGCCAGGTTATTCTGGACCGCGACCGAGCTTCCGATCGCAAATCGTGTGGTCGGGCACTATAGAAGCGCGACGATATGCATAGATCTGACTGCTTCACTGGATACAATCTCGAAAGGGGTCGCCAAGAACACTCGCTATGAGGTTCGACAGGCCGAAAAACTGGGCAATCGGGTCAGGATCCGCCGCGACGGTACCGAGATGGCCGCGGAATTTCTAGCACTTTATTACGATCTCGCCCGCTCGAAGCCGGAGCTTTTGGCGATCGATGAAAGCGCGCTCAGCCGATACGAGGGATACGCCGACACGTTCATGGCATACCTGGATGAAAAGCCCGTGTGTGGACACGTCCTGCTGCGCGACGGCGAGATTGGCCGCGCGCGGCTTCTGTATTCTGCCAGCCGGCGTTTCGATGATCGCGAGACCTCGCGCCTATGCGGTAACATAAATCGATTCCTCCATTGGCATGAGATATGTGCCTATCGAGAACAAGGGTTTAACAACTACGATCTTGGTGGGATCCAGGAGGACAAGACCAACGGGATAACCCAGTTCAAAATGTCATTCGGAGGACAGCTCATTAAAGAGCATACTTACCTCTGTGCTGGCATACCGTGGGTCGGACGAACAGCGCAGGCGCTTTTCGAGAGCCTCTCGAAGCGCGGCCGCCGATGGCGTTCGCTTTTTGCCTCCGACCGGCGGAAGCTCGAAAATGGCGAGGCTGTTGCTTCGCAATCCTCCGTGTCCTGAAGCATGGGCGACGTTGGACGAGCGTCCAGCGCGTCGGTCGTCCGCGCACCCCGCGAATCGCGGCTGAAATCTCCTCCATCGGGATGCGCGAGCGCTAGTCTGCGAAACTGGTAGTGCACGATTCGGGCGCCGCGCAGCCGCGCAAACGGGCCGCCGTGCAGCCGGCGCTCGCCGCTACGCTATCGATGAGAAAGCACGTCGCCATCGCGTTTGTGAGACTCGCGTCTCGCTGATTTGCGCCGGCGCACTTCGTTTTTGGACGGTTCCAGCTCGCTGGTGCGCAGCGAATTCGACTCCAGCACTGCGTTGAGCAGGGGCGAGTCGGCAACCTTGCGCAGCAGTTGGATGTTGGGGATAACGCAATGGCCGCCGATTACCCCGGGGAAGTAGCGGGTCCGAGGCAGGAAGTCGACCTCCTCGAAAAAGTTGATGGCCTCCTCGTAGTCGGCACCAACGCGGCGGGCGTAACGATCGAGATCCTGGGCGAACGCAATCTGCACGCCGAAATAGGTCGTCTCCGCAAGCTTGGCCAGTTCCAGCGTTTCCGGCCGTTTCATTCGCCGGGTCTTGATTCCGGCGTTCTCGAAATGACGTTGGGCTCGCACGGCGACTTCTTCTTCAGCCGCCGCCACGTACTTGACGTAGCGCAACATGTCCTGCGCCATCCGCACGTGTTTGCCGCGCACGGGACTGTACGCGACGGGTTTACCGGTGCGCCGCGCGAGCGCGCTCGTGGTTCCTGGAATTACCGTGCTGTTGACGATCGTCAGCGCGGGATCGAAGCGCTCGACGTACTGGCACACTGCGTCCTCGAACTGCGCGCTCGATTGAAATGGAATGCAGACATGCATCACGCCGATCGGCGCGTCGAATTCGCGCGGCTCGATGTCGTGACGCAGCACCGGCCCTCGGCGCTCGATGACTTCCGCCAGCGCCGCGCCGACTTCGCCCAAGCCAACAATCAGTGTCTCCCCTTGCTCCACTGGTTTCCTCCTCAATCGTTTTCGCATTGTCTCACGCTGCCCGTTCCGGACCGTAGTGCGCCGCCGACGGCGGCTTTTCGAACAGCGAGTCTATGGCGCGGTAGTATTCCGCCCGTTGGGCCGGCCAACCGATACGTTCCACCGCCCGGCGGGCATTGGACGCCAGTTCGGCGCGGCGCGCCCGGTCGCGGTAGAGCTCCTCGATTGCCGCCGCCAACCCGACGACATCACCTGGTTCGACAAACCTCACGGCACGCTCGCCGAAGTAGTGCTCGATCGTGCGCAGGCGGGCCGCGATCGTCGGGATGCCCAGCGCCGCATAATCGAGCAGCTTGACCGGAAGCATAAGATGGGTCGCGTTGCTCGCGCGGTTTGGCACCAGCCCGACGTCGGCCTCAGCAAGCAGCCGTGGCAACTCCTGGACGGGAACTTGATCGATAAAGCTTATGCATCCGTCAAGCTGCTTGAGGGTAACGAGTTGCCTGGCCGTCTCGAGATAGTCGCCCGTCCCGATCACCATCATGCGCAGACCGGGTATTCGCGGATGGAGCAGGGCGATCGCTTCGATCGCGATATCCAGCCCTAGTCGGCGCGTCAGCGTGCCGTGACAAGCCACGATGAAGATGCCATCGGCGCGCTCTTGCCGATCCGGCCTCGGGCTGAAGAGCGCCGGGTCGGGAGCGTTCATCACCGTTCTGATCTTGTGCGCCGGAACTCCCGCCTCTATCAACCGGTCGCGATGAAGCGCGTGCACCGCCAGCACCCGGTCGGCGCAGCCTGCGCTCGTGCGCTCCTCCAGCATCAGCAGGCGGGCGCCGATGGCGCCGCGCCGGCCGCCAAACTTGTCCAGATACAGCTCCGGCATCGTGTCATGGATGTCGAGCACGACCCTGCTGCCGAGCAGCTTGGCCGGAAGCGCGCATAGCACCGCCGCGTCGGGCATCGTGCAAACGATTACGATGTCGTAGCGCGCGACGAGGCTCAGCCGCAGCGCGGCCCACGACGCTTTTCCGAAAAACCGCAGGTAGCTGCGCACGTAGCTGGAGCGGCTGGCGCCCCGGTAACGCGGCATCTGGAGACCGATTACGTTGACGCCGTCGAGCACACCGTTGTGGCCACTATCGAGACAGATTACGTCGACATGATCGCCGCGTTCGGCCAGCGCCTCGGCGTGGCGCTTGACGCGTCCGTCGTGGACGTAAGTGGTATAGGCTATGAGCAGGACACGGGCCACAGCGCGCTCCTAATTCGCCAGGGGTTCTTCGCTGAGCCGCCGCGCGGTCGCACGCGCTGCTCCCAGACCGGTTATGCTCGGCCGGCCGTTGTCGACCTGGAGCCGTAGCTGTGCGCGCTGCCTCCACCATCCGGCGACCTCGGCGGGCAACGCGCGCCACGCCGTATCGATCTCGCCAAGCCGCTTGAGCAGTTCCTCGTAGGCCGCGAGATAAACGCCATCGCCGCAATAGTCGGGATGCGTGAGGGTAAGAATCATCCCGCCCAGCGAGGCAATCCATTTTGCCTTCATCGTCCACACCGGCAGCGGGCTTCGGCGGAGCAGATGAATCATGGTATGGTCCTGCGGCAGCGTGTAGGGCAATTCGACCAGGCGCGAGAGATGAAACGGGAACAGGCTGCAGGTTCCGCCGGGTTGCGGTTCGTAGGGATCGGTGTCGGCGAAACTGGAATCAAAGTCGAAGGCCATGGTGGCGATCGCTCTCGGATCGCGCAGCGTCGAGGGGGAACGGAAGCCGCGGAGATCGTGTTCGGCGGCGAGCCGCTCGAGGATCGGCGCGAGCTCGGCAAAATCGCGATGGCTGCGGAACAGACGGCCGTCATGGCACAGGCCGTGCGCGCCGAATTCGAAGCCGCGCGAGCGCAGCCGCTCCACGCGTTGCCAATCGATCGGGTATTGCGCAAGCGGCAGGTTCCAGGCCGAACGAAAGCCGTGTCGTTCTTCGAGTTCCGCGATCATCTCCATCCGATCGAAGCCCTTCCGAGTCTCCACGTCATGCGTGAGCACGATGCAGCACTTTGCGTTGTCCGGCCAAAAGCCGATGTGCCATCCGTCCGTTGCGCCGTGGATTTCCAGGCCCTGCCTCAGCCAGTCGCGCCAGAATTCAACCAACGCGCTCTCGCACGGCCAGCGCGGAAACTCCAGTCGCGTACGCACACGGACAGCCGCCGAGTTGAGGCGATGGCGCAGGCCTTGTGGAATGAGGCGTTTGACGCAGTAGTATGCGCGCATCGCGGAAGGCGGATGACGATCGACCTCTGGCAGGTACTGCTCGAACAAGAAGCGTTCTGCGGTAGCCTCGGACGGCCCGATGACCGGCTCCAGGGCCTCGCGCCACTGCTCGGGCAGCTTCCAGAAGCTGAACGCATCGTTGCGCGCAGGGGATTCGACCCGCTGGCCGCTTTCCGGAATCGCGGCTTGATCAATCGGCATCTTGAGGCTCAGCGCCATACCGACTCCATCATGAGAAGCCTGCGTATCTGTTGACGACGCACGAATCTGATCAGCGCTGGCGAGACTGGCCGCGGCGATCGCTGTACCGCGCTTTCGAGATAGCCGGCCATCAGTCCCATGCCGCCGATCAGCGGCGGCCACTTGAGCCCCAGGCGCAGCGCACGCGCCGCCACAAACAGGGGCGAGTAGCCGACGTTGTAGGCGGCCCGCCCGGCCGCCTTACGGCCTTGCCACAAGCCGCCGGCGGCGCCCTGCGGGCGATGATGATAGGCACGGATGTGCCGGAAGTTTCGGGTGCCGAAACCAAGCATCATCGCCCGCACTTCGTCGATCGTGTCCCAGCCGAGCCCCGCCTCGAGCCCGCCAATCGCGGCGAAGCAGGCGCTGCTGTAAAACTTGGCGGCGCCGCGGGTGTGGAACGAGGGTGCCGGCACCTCACGCCAGTGCGCGCCACGCGTTTCATACAGCGTGGGCCCGGCAATCCCGAGACGCGGGTCTTTTTCCAATTCGGCCAGCAACAACTCGGCGAACTGCGGCTTGAAGGTCAGGTCGGCGTCGAGCCGCAGGATGGCGTCGTAGCCATCCCACGCGTCGCGCGGCAGAAAACGCATGATCACCGACTCGCCGCCCGGCGCGCGCGTGCCGTTGCGCGGCAGATGCTGCGGCTGGATCCAGGGATGATAGTGGTGATGGCGATATAGTTCTTCATGCTCGGTAACTCGGCGTCATCGTAGCGGTCTCTTTTTCCATGTCGCGGTGTTCACGCTTATGCCTGCGACGGTTTGACCTGCGCGTCCGCGGCAGGCACAAATGCCCTGCCGAGCAGGTCCATCGCGTTCGAGCGCTCAAGCCATAGATAGACCAGCGCCGGCGGCACTGCGGCGGCAACCAGGACTATAGCGCCGTGAGCCTCGGCGTACGTCGCGGCGGTCTTTCCGCCTACGGTCGCAAGCGCGCAAAGCGCGGTCAGGCGCAGCGAAGGAATTGCGGCCCGGGCCAGGTCGCGCAGCCTGAGATCGATCAACGCGCACGCGATCGCCTGCCCGGCCACGCTTACAACGCCCTCGACCACGCTCATGCCCACGCTGACGCCGAACAGTCCGTAGCGCGAGAGCCCCAGCACCGTTATTACGAGCAACGTTAGCCGTACGCCGTGCAGATATATGTCGAGCTCGGGGCGGTTCTTACTGTAATATACCGAGCCGATTCCCAGCCGCAGTCCGCACAGCGCCAGGCCCGGCGCGAGCAGCCTCATCGGCAGCGCCGAGGGCAACCACTGAGGGCCGTAAACCGTGCGCAGGATTTCCGGGGCCGCGATTGCCGCGCATGCCGCAATCGGCAGGATCACACGAGCCATGTAGTCGAAGAAGTCGAGGTAAGCTTGGGCGAGCGCTTCGCGGTCTTCCTGTAGTTGGCAGAACGCCGGAAACGTTACCCGCCCGGCAACCCGATACAGGCGATCGGGCACGAATCGCAGCAGGTCCCACGCCATCCCATAGAAACCCAGCGCTGAGCTGCCGAGCAGGCGTCCGACCAGCAGGTAGTCCGCGTTGGAAGAGAACACGTAGATGATTCGGCTGCCCCAGGCGGTGATCGAAAAGCGGGCAAAGTCGCGCGCGGCTTGTCTCGTCGGCCACCCGCGCGGCACATGCGGATCCGCAATCCAGATCGCGACGGCATGCACGGCGAAGCGCGCCGCGAGGCCTCCCGGCAGGCTCCACGCCGGCAGCCCGCGCCACAACACCAGCAGCGCGACTAAAATGAAGGCCACCTCCGCCACGACATCCGCAGCCGCCAGCGCGCCGAAGTTAAGCTTCCGGCGCAACCGGGCGCACGGGACCACGGTCGTTGCGTCGAGCAGGATCGGAATGCACAAGAGCCGTGCACCGCCGGTCAGTCCCGGCATGTCCATTGCTATCGCGATCCAGGGGGCCGCGAAATATAAGATGACGGCCGCGCCTAGCGCCGTCAGCATGCTCAGCCACCAGGCCGTGGCCTGATGGGCCGCGGTGATTTCCTTGCGCTGGACCAACGCGTCCGGGAGGCCCGCATCATTGCTCAGGGTCGCGAGGACTGCGACCACCAGGAGTACCCTGAAAACGCCGAATTGGTCCGGGCTAAGCGCGCGCGCCAGCAACACGAAGCCGCCCAGGCGCACCGCCTGAACGACGAATTCGGCGATTACGTTGTCGCGCACGCTGCGCGCGACCGCCTGCCACAGCGAGTGGAGAGGCTCCGCGGAGTACGATTCGATAGGCGGCTCTACTGGCACCCCGCTCACACTCCCCCTCCGCGAAGCAGTGCGGGAACGGTTCTGACCAGGATTCGCAGATCGCCGGAGAACGACCAGCTCTGGAGATATTGCACGTCGAGACGGACCATCTCGTCAAACGAGAGATGGTTGCGGCCGCTGACCTGCCATAGACCGGTTATGCCGGGCGCTGCCTGCAGGCGGCGCAGATGCCACGGCTCGTACAGCTCGAGCTCGTAGGGCAGGGCAGGGCGGGGGCCGATGAGGCTCATCTCGCCACGGATCACGTTGATGAGCTGCGGCAGTTCATCGACGCTGAAGCGGCGCAGCCAGCGGCCGACGGGAGTCACGCGCTGATCGTGGGCGAGCTTGAACACGCGCTCGCCGCCGGAGCCGTCCTGCGCCGCGGACTCGCCCTGACGAATCCATTGCCGGACGTAATCGCGATGCGACGAATCGTCGTTGGCCGATCGCATCGTGCGCAGTTTGAGCATGCTAAAGGGCCGGCCGCGCATCCCGATACGCGTCTGGCGGAACAGGATCGGGCCGCCGTCGAAGAGCCGGATGGCGAGCGCGCCCACCGCGAGCATCGGGGCAGCGACGATCAGCAGCAACGCGCCTACGGCCACGTCGAACGCCCGCTTCAGCGCGAAGTTCAGGCCCTCGATGTTCGAGCCGCGCGGACTGATGAGCGGCACCACGCCGAACATATCGACTCGCAAGCCGCCGTTGGGCCACTTCGATACCCACGGCATCAGCCACCAGCGCACGCGCTGCTGCTCGCACAGTCCGATGATCGCCTCGTGCCGCTCGCGCGGCGCGTCGGGCAGCACGATGGCGGCTTCGAGGCAGGGATAAAGCGCGGCGATTTCGCCGATGCGCTCGGCAGGGCCGAAAACCGGACAGCCGCGGTATTGGCGGATGTCGCCATCGTCTTCGAGAAAACCCACCATCTCGTACGGCGTCATCTGGTCGAGGATCTGGTCGCACAGGTAGCGCGCAAACCGGTTGCATCCGATCAGCACCAGCGGAATCGCGTTTTTGGGATTGGCGTAGAAGCGGCGGATGCATTGCCGGGTCGCCATCCGTTCAACCGTGACGGCCGGGATGCTGAGCAGATAGGCCAACGTCACGGTGAGCCGCGAAACATCCACGTGCGCCAGGAACCCGACCAGCACGGTCAGCAGTGCAGCGTACGAGCAGCCGCGTACGATGTTGACCGATTCCTGCAGGCCGCCGTTGCGCATCCGGTAGAGGTCGCAGGCGCGGAACACCAGCACCCACAGACCGACGACCGCCAACACACTGAGGCACAGGAGCGCCGGGTTGTCTTGCAACAGGCGCTCTTCCATAGCGCCCGACGGGTCGTGCAGCATTAGCGCCGCCGCGAATGCGGCGATCAGCGCTACGCCGTCACAAGCCGCAAACAGCGCTTTCTGTCTTTGTAGTTCGCCAGCGAACATGCTTCACTCGCCACGCTCCGGGGGGAGAGCAGAGACGGCCGAATTTCGGCGATGCTCGCCGGCGAAGATGGTTGGACGCTTGCTCACGGCTGCGATCACAACCTCGGCCACCCGCCGCACCTCGGCGTCGGTCAGATGCGGATGCATCGGGAGCGATAGCTCGGTGTCGGCGATCCGCTCGCTCACCGGAAAATCCTTGGGCCGGTAGCCGAGATCACGGCAGGCCGGTTGCAGATGCAGGGGCACGGGATAATGGATGCCGCACTCGATGTTCTGGCTTAGCAGGGCTTGCCGGATTGCGTCGCGCTGGCGGCTGCGAATGGCGAACAGGTGATAGGCGGACGCAAATCCCTCGGGCTCGGTGGGCAGCTCGAGGTCCGCGCCGTCAAGCAGTTGACGATAGCTTTCCGCGATCTCGCGCCGGCGCCTGTTCCAGTCGGCCAGCCGCTCGAGCTTGGCGCGCAGCACCGCCGCCTGGACCGCGTCGAGACGCGAATTGTAACCGTAGTCCTGGTGGGCGTAGTGCGAGATGCGCCCGTGGTCGCGAAGCATTCTTACCCGTTCCGCCAGTTCGTCGTTGTCGGTTACGACCGCGCCACCGTCACCCCATGCGCCAAGGTTCTTGCCCGGGTAGAAGCTGAAGCATCCGGCCGCGCCGAGCGTTCCGGCGAACCGCCAGCGCTGGCCGTCGTGCAACGAAGCGCCGTGGGCCTGGCACGCGTCCTCGACGATTCGCAGGCCAAATTCCACCGCGATCTCCTGGATCTCGCGCATTGCCGCCGGCAGTCCATATAGATGTACCGGCACGATCGCGCGCAGGCCGTGCGGCGAGCGGCGGCGCCGCTCTTCCAGGTATCTGCGCAGCGCGCGCGGATCGATGTTGCAAGTCTCCGGATCGATGTCGACCAGGGTTGGCCGGGCGCCGGTTTGACGGATGGCGGCCGCGGTCGCGATGAAGGTCATTGGCGTCGTGATCACTTCGGTGCCGGGACCTACTCCGACCGCGAGCAGCGCCAAGCGGATCGCATCGGTGCCGCTGCCGAGCGAGATTGCGTGGCGCGCGCCGAGGAACGCCGCGAACTCTTCCTCGAAGGCTTTGACCTGCGGACCGCCGATGTAGCCGGCGTCGAAATGAATTTTGATCAGTTCGCGTTCCACGCGCTCGCGGATTTCCGCGTTCTGTGACACCAGATCGACAAATTTAATCTGCATTAGAACCTCTCTTATCGGGGTATGTCTGTTCGTGCGACGTTATCGAGCGGCGCACGCGAGCCGGATTGCCGGCCACTACCTCGTTCGGCGGCACGTTGTGCGTAACCACCGCGCCGGCGCCAACCATCGCGCGCTCGCCGATTTCGATGCCACACAGGATCACCGAACCGCTTCCGATAGACGCGCCGCGGCGCACCACCGTGCTTTCCATTCGCCAATCGCTCTCGGTTTGCGGCGCGCCGTCCGCGGTAGTTGCCCGGGGATTGCGGTCATTGATGAAAACCACGCCGTGACCGATGAACACCTCGTCCTCAATCGTCACACCCGAGCAGATGAAGGTGTGGCTGGAAATCTTGCAGCGCCGGCCTATGGTGGCGTCGCGCTGGACCTCGACGAAGGCGCCCAGGCGCGTGTCCTCGCCAATTTCGCATCCGTACAGGTTGACGAACGGACTCAAACGGACGCGCGGGCCGAGCCGAACGTCGTCGGCCACGCAGGCAAACCGCGGCGCTTGGATATCGTCGCTCATGCTCACACCCGTGGGATTTCGACCGTGATTTTGCGTCCGCCGTGTTTCAGCGAAAGGTTCGCCGCGTGGAGCACGCTTACCACGCGCGCACCTGAGAGCCCGTCGGTGCGCGGCGTGCGCCCGTTGAGGATACAGTCGGCGAAGTGTTCGCACTCGGCCTTGAGCGGCTCCGCCTCCTCGATCCGCGGGATCTGGATGTCACCGTAGCGGTAGGAGAATTGGAAATCGCCGAAGGTGTCGTAGTAGCGCTGCATGTCGACGCCCTTATCGTAGATGCGAATCTTCTCCTGCAAGGCGGTGTCGTCGTAGACCAGCATCTTGCGCGAGCCCACGATGGTGGTGCGGCGAATCTTGTTGGGGTCGAGCCAGCTCACTTGAACGAAGGCGATCACATTGTCCGCGAAGTGCAAGGCCAGCAGCGCCACGTCCTCGACCCCGCGCCGGTAATGGCTCTGCCCCTGGCAGCTCACGGACTCCGGCATCCGGCCCATGACCATGAGGATGATCGAAATGTCGTGCGTGGCGAGGTCCCAGACCACGTTGACGTCGTGCTGGAACAGTCCGAGGTTGGCCCGAATCGAGCTCACGTAGAAAACCTCGCCCAGCTCGCCCGCCGATATGACCTCGTGGATTTTGAGCACCGGCGAGCTGTACTCGAACGTATGTCCGGCCATCAGCACGCCGCCGCGCGCGCGCGCCAGTCGCATCAGCTCGGTCGCCTCCGTCGGTGACATCGCCAGCGGCTTCTCGACCAGCACCGATTTGCCGGCTTCCAGCACGCGGCGCGCCATCGGGTAGTGGCGGCTCACCGGGGTCGCGATTATCACGCCCTCGATGTCAGGGTCTTCAAGTACGTCCTCGAAGCTCAGGTCGGTTTCGGCGGCCGGATAGAGGTTGCTGATGCGCTCGCAGCGGCCGCGATCGAGGTCGCAGGCGATGACACGTTCGGCGCAGCGCAGTTGATAAAAGTTGCGTACCCAGTTGGGACCCCAGTAGCCCAGGCCGACCACTGCAACGCCGCGCAGGCGGCGCGCCGCCTGTGTATCGGCACCGCCGTTGCGGTCGCGCACCTCAGACGTTCCCAACTCCGCTGCACTTGCAAGTTGACTCATGTTCCCAACAGTCTCCGTAGTGGTTTCGCAACCGGATCGGCTGCATCGTTAAGAATCACGCCGGCCAGAGAACGGTTCGCCGCGCGCAAGGCGCTGGCGGTCGTGGCCAGTTCGCGCCGCTCCGTATGGCCCTGACGCACGACCATGACAATCGGATCTTCGGGCCTGGCCAGCGGCAGCATTCGCGCGTCGAGCCGGGTCACGCCGAGATCGACGATCACGGCCGAATACCCGCTGAACAGCGTTTCGAATTCATCGAACAACTGCCGTTGCGAATCGGGACTCGACAGGCAGCAGGTAACCAGCTCCAGCCGGGGCCATTCGGTGGCGCGGATCTGCAACGCGCCATCGAGCACCAGCTCGGGCGTTCGCCGGCCGGGATGCTGGAATAGGCGATGAAGCGTCGGATGCCGCAGGTGGGCGTCGACCAGCATCGTGCGCAGGCCCAGGCGCTGGCTGATGTCGATGGCAATCGCCGTCGCCACCGTCGACGCGCCGTCGCCCGGACGACATCCGGTCACCGCCAGGCGGGTGGACCTTGAGACCACCGCCAGGGGCGCCAGACGCTCGGTGAGATTGCGGATCGCGCTCGCGCGCGCCACCGCGGCCGGAACGTGCTCGAGGATCGGAAGCGGAACCAGCGAGTGCGCCGCCGCGTTGTTGCCGGCGAATACGGAAGTATCCACGCGATGCTGGTCGTCGACCTGGCGCGGCTGTTGCGGGCGAGTTATCGCTTCGTAGTATTTGCTCATGATTGGGCACCGGCGGAATAGCGGCTGCTGGTGGCAGCCACCAGCGCCGGCAGTAGCGACCCTGACAAAACCTCCGGGTCCGGCATGGTCGCGGGAGCCGTCACGGGCCGGAGAGCTTTTCCACTCAGGCTCGCGTGCGTCGGACTTATGCCGAACCAGGCCTGGGATGACCAGACGTAAAGGACGCCGAGCGCAACCAATACCAGCGCGGCCACCGCCAGCGCCGTCCTTGCGACGAAGTGGCGCATCGCGCGCGGCGCGAGCGCCGCTTGATCGTGCGATGCCGATTTGGTGCCGAGCAGGTTTTCGAATTCGTTGACGGCGGTCCTGGCCATCGTCAGGCTGACCTTTGCGCGCCCGGCCGCAAACCCCAGCAGCATCGAGTTGTGACACAGAATGTTTATCCGCCGCGGGATTCCGCGGCTGTGCCGCACCAGATGATCGAGCGCGGCCGAGGCGAATATCTTGTTCGCTGCACCGCCCCTGGTGCGCAGCCGGCAATCGATATATTCGCGCACTTCGGCCGCCTGCAGCGGTTTGAGCAACACGCGCGCGCCGATTCGCTGGTTCAGACTGAGCATGCGGGAACTTGTCAGACGCTCTATCAGCTCCGGCTGCCCCACGAAGATGAGCTGCAACCGCCGCTCTGCCGCCGTGTCGAGGTTCGAGAGCAGCCTGAATTCTTCCAGCGTCTCGTCGGCAAGTTCCTGGGCTTCGTCGAGGACGATGGTGAGACGCTGACCTGGCCCGACTTCCTCGAGCAGCCGCGTGAAGCTCTCGATCAACTGGAGCTTGGTCTGACCGCCCGTCGCCTGCAGGAATTGCGACATAATCATCTGCATCATCTGATCGAAGTTCAGCTTGGGGCTGGTGACGTATGCGCTGCGAACGTTGGGGTAGCATTGGGCCAGGATCGAGCACACCAGCGTGGTCTTGCCGATTCCGCTCTCGCCCACCAGCAAGGTGAACCCGGTCGGCTCATGCAGCAGGCTCCATTCCAGCGCGGCCAGCCCTTCGCGATGGGTTTTGCCCAGGTAGAGCGCGCCCGGCGTAGGCGTGAACTGGAATGGCGGACCGCTAAGCCTGAAGTGCTGGTGATACATGGCGGGGGTTACGCCTCGTTGCGAAGGATAGCGATGGTGGTCATACCGCTCGCTTCCTCGACAGCAGCGGCCGAATAAATTCTGGGGTCGCGTTGCTCTTCCCAATATGCGGCCGCGAAGCCCGCGCCGGCGGCCAGCACGGCGCCGGCCAGGAGATTCAGCCAGATGACCGGGAAGAACGGCGACAGGGGCTGGGTCGGCGCCTGTGCCAGGCTGACGTTCAGGATTTTGTTGAGGTTGAGGCCTTGCGCCGCGCGCGCTTCTTCACCCTTGCGCACGTACGCGAGATAAGCGTCCTTATCGCTCTCAACCTGGCGCGACAGCCGCTCGATTGACAGCCCGTTGTTGACCATGTCGGTAAGCTGCTGGCGCATCGCTTCGACCTGCGTATCGAGCACCTCGTGGCTCGCCTTCAGGGAGGCGGCGTTCGCTTCGGCCTGTTTCAAGCTCTGCTCGAGAGTCACCCAGACCGGATTGAGATCGGTGCTGGACTCCTGGATCTCGAGGTGGTTCTCACGGTCGAGGATCCGATGAGCCGCCGCGAGTTTGGCGTCGATCTCGGTTATCCGCTTGCTGGTTGGCTGGTAGCGGCTGAGAAGTTCGGCGCGCTCGGCCTCAAGCTGCATCACTTGGGGTTTGATCGCCTGCAGCGCCATGTTTTGTACCGACCGTGTTTCCTTGCTGATCTGCTGCGGCGTCGCCTGGAGTTCCTGGCTGAGTGAGGCGACCTGCTGCTGCGCCGAAGCCAGGTCGGAGGAATTCTTCGCGTTCTGGAGCTGCAGATCAGACAGCCGCGTCACCAGCGCCTGCTTCTGATCGCTGAGACTGGTTATTCCGGTCTGGATCTGGAATTCGCGCAGCTTGTCCTCCGACACATTGAGCCGGCCGTTAAGCTGCTTGGCCTGCTGATCGAAGAACTGTTCCGCTTCAGGGTCGTTCGAGAGCCCCGCATGATACGCCTGATACTGAGTAATCAACCGCGACAGGAAGTCGTGCGCCCAGCGCGAGTCATGGGCGCTGAAATCAACCTCGATGATGTTGGAGCGCTTGATCACCGAGACGCCCACGTGGTGCGCGAGCTTGAGCGCCCATTGGTCGCGCGCACTAGGCGACGGCGAATCGTGCAGCAGCCGATAACCGCTGCTTGGGATCTGCAGCGCGAGACCCACCGTGTCCTGCAGCAGCCCGCTACCCGCGGTATCGTGCGGCAGTGGGAGACCTGCGATGGCCAGCTTGACCAGGTGAATGCTGGTCAGCAATTCGACTTCCGAATTTAGATCCTGCTCGCTGACCGGGTTGGCGACGATCCCCGGATTTTGCGAGGACTCACTTTGAAGATCCGGCGAGACCAGCAACTGTGCGCGGTTGTTCTGGACGAAAATCTTGGCGCTGGACTCGTACAGCGGCGGCCACAGCAGCGTGCCGAGCAGCACTAATCCGAAGATGATCCCCGCAGTTTCGAGGAAGGCGTTTTTTCGCCGGAATAGCAATTCCGTCCAATAATTCAAATCGCGCAGTATCATGGTGGTCCGAATCCTCCGCGAACCGGGTTACAGCCCGGGGGTCATCGACAGATAAGGTTGGACTGGCAGCAGGTCACGAATGTATTGCTTTACGAACAGATCCATATTCGCGATACGGCTGCGCGGCACCACCAGCACGTCGTAGGGCATCAGCGCCGCGTCCTCACCCTTGCCCGGATTGTCAGCCGCGCTGGCCAAGTCGAGCTTTTCACCCGTGGGACGGCCGCACGCGTCACGCCGGATTAGCACCACGTTGTTGTCGGCAGCGTCGGGCGTGACCCCGCCGGCGTCCGCCAGCGCTTGCAATGCGGTCATCCCTGGCGCCAGGGGAAATGCGCCTGGACGATTGACTTGACCTTGGACATAGATCTGGCGACCGGGCATGTTCTTCACGATGACCGCGGCGTCGGGCGAACGCAGCTCGCTCAGGTAGTCCTTGTCGATTTGGCCGGCCAGTTCGGACGGCGTCATCCCGGCAGCATCTATCGCCCCGATCAGACGCATGGTTATCTTGCCATCGGGATTCACCGGGACCTGATCGTTGAATTCGGGATTTAAATAGAAGTTGATCGCCAACTGATCGCCGGGCTGTATGTGATAGTTTTGCTGATCGTTCGACGTTTGAATTACGGACCCATTGAGGCACTGCTCCGGCGATAGGTTCGGGGCTTGAGGTTGAGCGACCGCCGCAGTGTCCCCGCGCGAAGAGGACGAGGCTGATGCGGAGCATCCGTAAAGCGCGAGAGCGCACAGCGCGGCGCCGAGCGATACCTTCAGCAGCCCCAGCGTTGAGCGTGATCCATGCTGAGGCCGCGCGTTGTCACGCGGCGTGTCGGCGTTGCAGCAAATAAGTCGTGATTTCTTCATGGCGCTCTTTTTGTCCCATTCGCGGCGGTCGTGGTTTACGGAAGGCAAAGCTCATGCCGCTGCGTATTGCACGGAATCGCCAATGTTTTCCGTGATTGGTGACGAACTGTTCGGTAAACGTTACTGGTACTTGGAGTAACAATTTCCCGTCGAGTCAGATCGGAAAATCCTCAGACTCTTTGCGCATAAACCAAGCCACGGCCGCAGTAATTTCTGCGGCCGAAGTGGAACATCTCGCGCGCCGATATCTGAACTTCGCCTCCAGTGGCGGAAGCCATTCACGTCGCTTTCTAGACGTTTAGTGAAGTCTGCCTGCACATCCTGCTGATCCCAGATGCATCTTCAGCCGATGGTTAATTGCTGATGAGGCTTGTTACTGCTTGGCGTCTACTCGATGGAATGTTGAGGTTAATGGAATGCTGAAGCTAAATATTACAAAAACAATGGCGGGTACGAGCCGACCAAGGCTCATACCCGCCAAGACAAAATGAGATCGCGATTTTTCTCTTCCGCTATCGCGTTGCCGTGGGCGCCATCACCAACTCGTTCCTCACCTCTTTGACACCACTGGTCTGTCGCGCGACATCTTGCGCGGTTTTCGAAGTGTCGGCGGCCGGCACCGAGCCCTTGAGCGTTACGACGCCTGCAACCGTCGTGACGTGAATGTCAGCGCCCTTGGTGATCTTGTTTTCATGCAAGGCAGTTTTGACCTTCGCGGTGATCGTGGTATCCGACACCGCAGTCACCGTACCGTGATACGCGTGCTTAACCGCCTGGCCTGTATCCGATGCCGCGTTTTCAGCAGAGTCTCCCGCCCGATGCATCGATTGACTGGTGGATCCATTGTCTTCCTGTGCAAAAACCGGGGCAATCACAACCATCCCCAGCACCAGCGCCGCCACAATCATCAACGCAAAATTCAACCCAAATGCTTTTTTCATACGACCTCCTTCGAATCTAACGATTATCTCGCCTCGTGCTTCATATCCCCCAGAGCTGGGAGATCTGAAATTAGTATGCGGCCACGCCGCTATGTCCAAAGAACTCAGCAAGACGAAGGCCATCCAGGAAAGCGCTGAAAAACTGATATTGCGTTGCAAGGACGGTTTGCAATTTGTTCATCTCCGGCAAAAAAGGGACTCCACTGGGGCCCGGACGAGCAGTTGACAAAAACGCCTGCCAGCATCGAGAAAACTCTTGTGCTGGTTTGGTTTCGGTAGCTGGTTGCCGCGAAGTTAAGCTTCAGATCCCGCACCGGCACATGCCTTGCTCCACGGTCAGGCGTACCCGCAAGCAGGCTGGATAAACCCGGCCGGCCGAGTGAGATTCACTCGCGGCGGCATGGCCTCTTTTTCTCACTTGAGGCCAACAAGCTGGAGGAAAGAGAAACATGTTGTATTGGGCAATTGTTTGTCTCGTGATTGCAATCGTTGCTGGCGTGCTCGGATTCGGTGGCATCGCCGGAACCGCGTCGGATATGGCGAGAATCCTCTTCGTAATCTTCATCATCCTGTTTATCGTGAGCATGGTAATGCGAAGGCCCGTTTGACCATCTTGAAGCCGTCTGCGCGAGCTTGAAGCCGCCTACGCGAACGAATTTCGGTGGCCTCGACTCGTGGTGCGAACACAAAACAGTCAGCAAACCGGGGTGGATGACAGCCGAAAAGCATCCGACCCTTCGTGAAAGTTGAGGAGAAGATCAAAAATGGACAAGGACAACCTAACCAAGGAAGCCGCTTCAGCTATGAACGATACTATGGACGCCGCCAAAGATATGGGGCGCGAGGGATACGAGAATGCACGCGAGTATGTATCCAAAGGAATGGATTACGCGGGCGAGGTGTCGGATGGCATGGCCGAGTTCGTTCAACGCCAGCCCTGGCTCGCGTTGGCGGGAGCATTTGTAATCGGTTACGTCGCGGCGAAAGCCCTAAGACAGATTTCCTTATAGCCGCGGGCCATGCGAGATGAGTTCAACAGCTAGATCGGAACCCACTTCGAGCGAACTCGAGCGGCTGGCATCGAGCGTCCGGCGGCGGCCGTTGCGCGCCCTGACGCTCTCTGCGGGGGCTGGGTTTTTGTTCGGCGGCGGATTACGCAGCCGCCTGGGCCTCGCACTGGGACTGTTTATCGGACGGAGTTTCGCCGGTACGGCGGTAGTGAACGCGATCGAGGCTCTATCTGAACAAAATGGAAGACAACATCGATCGGATCAAAGACGAACTGGAAGAGGCGCGGCAAAATCTCCATCAAACCGTAACTGAGGTCAATCGGAAGGTTGAAACCGTCAGTACGCAGCTTCAGCCAGTGTATCTGGTGGAGTGCCACCCATTGTTGTCGACATGCATCGCCGGCGCGCTCGGTTTCGCGGCGGGCAATCGCGGCAATGGACCGCTGACAATCCTGATCCTGGGCGGACTGCTCGGAGCGGCGCTGAGTGAGGTATGGAACGATGGATCCCGGAACCGCGACACGACAATATCAACGTAGTACGGCCGCTAATGGCTCCGCTACGGCGGCGGAATGGACGACGCTGCTGGGACGGATGCTTGAGGACCTCTCGCGCGTCATACAACTGGAACTCCAGCTAGTGGAGGCCAGGATTGCTCCGGCCCTGGTGGCGATGGCCGACCGCGCGATCGCTGGGCTGGTGATGGTCTGCGCGGGAGTTATCGCGGGCGCCTGTTTATTGGCGGCTCTTATCCTGTTGCTCCATATATGGCTGCAATGGTGGGAGTGTTTCGCTATCGCCGGTGTCGTTGCCCTCATCTGCGCTCTGGTCGCCCGTACGGGAATGAAAAGTCCAACCGCACAGGCTGAAACGAACAGCGGGTGATGCGCCGCAGTTCAATCGCTCTCGTTATTCAGATCGCCATCCGGCTATAGTCCCGCAATCTATGCCGCCACGTTGCGATGTGTTTCGCTCGCTCACTGGAGTGAAAGATCGGCGCGCGTGGTCTTGCCGCTATCCTTGATGCCGTCGGCGTTGAGCTTGGGCGCGGCCACGACCAGCCGCGCCGGTGCGATCTTCGCGCTGAGCGCCTTGCGAACCGCCTTGGCGCGAGCTTCGGCAAGCTGCTTGAGGTCGGCGTCGGTGACCTTGGTGTTGGCGATCATCAGTTTTTTCATCTCGTCGGGCGGTAGCGATTTGTTAAGCCCGAGGAGATCGCGAGGCTTGTCGAAGTTCGCCGCCTTGTAGGCGCGCTTTAAGTACTTGTTGTACTCATCCGGCGTGATCTGGACGGTCTCCAGGTCCACCTCGGCCGGATTCTGGTCGTTGTCCAGCAACTTCTGCTTGGCGACGCTTTGCGCGACCAGCGCCTCAGGCAGGCCCGCGCGATCGAACTTCGGATCGACCCGTCCGCAGATGTCAAGCGTCAGCGCGGGCCGGGCTTGCAAGGCCTTGGCGACCGTGTCGAGCTTGCTCCTGGCGGCCGGGGTTATGCTTGCCCAGCCGGGTGAGAACACGACGTAGTTCAGATCCTCGCCGTTCCCGCTGCTGCCGCCGACGGCCGCCGCGATCAGGCTGAAGGGCGAAGTCACCGCCCGCATGATCAGGCCCACGATCGCGTGCAGCACGATCCCGCCGACGCTGAATTGCGGATCGGACAGCGAGCCGGACACCGGAAGATGCAGATCGATCTGGCCCTGGGAGTTCTTGAGCAGCGCGACCGCGAGGCGGATCGGCAGATTGAGCGCGTTGGGACTTTCCACCTTGTCGCCAAAGGTCAGTTGGTCGATGAAGATGTGGTTCTCGGCGGTGAGCTTTTGCTGGTCGAGCAGGTAATGCACGTCGACCGTCAGCGTGCCCTTGGTTATCGGGTAGCCGGTATATTTGGTCGAGTAGGCCGAGAGGTCGGTCAACTCCACGTTCTCGGCCTTGGCCTTGATGTCGACGAACGCCAACGGGGTGAGCGGATTGACCGATCCGCTGATTGTCAGCGGCGCGTTGCCGTTAACCTGTCCGTCGAGTTCGACGTCGGCCGGTGTCGTCGAGCTGGTGCCGAACGTTCCTACCTTCCCACTCATTTGGCTGAGGTCGGCCGAATAGTTGGGCTTGATGAAGTTGTCGGTGTAGTTGACCTGTCCGCCGTGAAGCGTAATCCGCCCAATTCTGAGGTCGGCCGGAAGCGGAGCCGGACTCGGCGCTGCGGCCGGACTTGCCCCAGCCGTCGGTGCGGTTGCGCCCGCCTCGTTGCTCGCGGTGGCCGGACTTAATGAAGGACTTGGCGTGGGTGTCGCTGATGGTGCTGGTGCGAGCGCAGGCGCCGGCGCCGTAGCGCCCGGCGCTCCATGCGCGCGCGTGAGCGAGGTCCGCGCCGCTTCCGGATTCGCCGTAACGTCGCGCAGGTTCAGGCGGCCGTCGGCATTGAGAATGACGCGCGCGTAGAAGTTGCCGAGATCGAGGGACGCGACATGGACCTTTGGCGGGCCCGAGCCCAGGCTGAAATTGATTCCGTTCGCACTGAACGAGTTCCAACGCAAAAAGCTGTCGTTGGTCACCTTGTCGAGCATCTTGACGCTGCCGAGTGCGGCATCGCCGCGGTAGCTCACGCGCATCACCTTGCGTTCGTTGGATACCCCGACCGCGCCGTTCATGGTCAGGGCGGCGCTGGCGATCTTGGTGTTGAGATGGCTGGTGAAGTAGGGATCGAACGGCGCGAGATCGAGGCGGCGGGTGACGACACGAAGATTCAGTTTGAGCGGCGTTGGCGCGGCCGTGCCCGTCACCTTGAAGCTGCCCTTGCGGTTGAGGATGCCGTCGAGGTCGACCGTGATCGGTTTGGCGAGATCGTTCGACACGTTTTTCAGATGAAGGTTGAGCGGCACAACGGCCATCGCGACCTTCCGCGGCATCATGTCGTCCTCGACCCGGATTTCAGTTTTTTCGATCGCTACGGAGGCGACCTGGTAGCGCCATTGACCGGGCGATGGTGTCGGCGCGGCTGCGGGAGCGCGCGCAGCGGTCTTACTACTCCGGCCGGTCCTGCGGCGCTCGCGCGCCGCGGCCGCGCGCTGCTCGCGCGTTGCCGGCTTTTTCTCGGCCGTTGTTTTCTGCTGCTGTCGCGCCGCGGCGCGTCCGCGCGCGGGGGGCGCGACGGCGGCCGGCGCCGCCTCAGGCGAGGCGGCCCTGCGCATCAGCGAGGCGAGGCTCAACTGGCCGTTGCGCTCGCGCCGGACGAACACATGCAGTCCGTCGGAGCGCACTTCGGTGACCGTCGCCTGATGCGTAGCGAGATCGACCTGTCCAATCGACGCGCTCAGCTTGTTCCATCCGATCGGATTTACGCTCTCGTGCTGCGCGCGCAACTCGAACTTGTCGAATGAGATGCTCGCGGGCGCCGCATGTATGTTGAACCGTCCGGTGGCGAAGAGGGTCTGGACATTGGCATGCGCGGTCAGCTTGCCGGAGGCGACGGTGGCCGCCATAAACGGCTCGGCGAATCCCTGTAGCGCCGGGATGTCGATCGCGTCGAGCGTGATATCCGTAGTCGCCTGCGAATGCGCGAGGTCGAGCGCTCCCTTGACCGCGATCGAGCCGCCGCCGCCAAGCGTCGTGCCCAGCTCAAAAGGCGCCGGCGCCTTCTGGCCGACCGTCCGCAGGTCCTTCAGCCCGACGTGCAGGCCGCGCAGCGCGAGCGCCGCCGGCGGCGCAGCGCTGTTGTCGGTAATCTCCACCGCGCCGTTGGTCAGCTCCAGCACGTCCATCGAAAAATCGGCGTGAGCGGACGGCTTGGCCGTGGCCGCCGGTTGCGGCCTCTGCGCGGCCGCGGGGGGAGCGTTCGCGGTTAGCTGCGCGATGTTCGCCGCGGGCGTCGGGCTGGCGGCCGGAGTTGTTGCCGCGGCGGCCATTTTCGCGGCCGTGGGATTGAGCGTCGCGGACGGCTTCGCGGCCGCAAGGCTCGCCGCGGCCGGGCCCGGCGTCGCCCGGGCGGCAGCCGCGGCGGGAGCGGGTTTGCTTGCCGCCAGCGAGGCCAGGTTGATCGTGCCGTCCGGGTTGCGCACCACGTGAACCGTCAGGCCGTCGAGATATATTTTGCCCAGGTGCGTGATGCTCTCCAGCGGCTCGATTTCCTTCAGCACCACCGACATATGTTTGAATCCGGCCAGCGGCGCATTGGCCGCGTCGCGCACGTCAAGCTGGTCGAGCGCCAACTCTCCGCCCACTCGGATCTTTGGAGCGCTCGCCGCGTTGACGAAATGCACCTGCAACTGGGAGGAAAGCGTCCCCTGCGGAATCTTCAACGGCAGCTTCTCGGGCGCGTAGCCGACATAGAGCGGGAGACTCAGCCGATGAAGGTTGAGATCGATCACGGACTCCGGTGGGACGGCGAACGGCTTGGCCTTGCCGGCGATGCGCAGCGGGCTCCCATCGACCACCATCTGGAGCAGCGGCTGCACGAAGATGTTCACGTCCGCCGGCAGGTTGGCGATGAAAGGGACGTCGAGCTCGAGGTGTTCGAGCGTATGCTGCTCGTTCAGCACCTTGTCGTCGAAGTGTACCTGACCCTCGTGAATCTGAATGTTGGATACCGCGAAGCGCTGCGGCTTGGCGGGTGTGCTGGGCGTGGGCGTCGGCGAACTCTCTAGCAGGTCGGAGAAGTTGAAACGCTGCTCGGCGGTGCGAACGATATGAATCGCAGGACGATCGACTGCCACTTCACCGACCACCGGCGCCAGCCGGAACAGCGAGGTCCACGAAACCTTGACCAGGATGTGCCCGATGTCGACGAAGGGGTCGGATGCGGCCCGATCTCCTATATGCAGGTTTTTTATACTGAGCCGCAGCCTGTAAGGATTGAAGCGAACCCTTTTCATGCTGACGGGGCGATGGAGACTGGCGGCCAGGCGGCCGGCCACGACGTATTGCGCGACCAGCGGCACGCCGACAAAGCCCACGAGGCCGAAAAGCACCACCACGACGATAATGGTGATGCAGGTCCGGCGCATCCAACGCCGGCCGCCGAAACCGCCGCGGCCAAGCGTCTGCGCCCAGGTGCGCTGCGCGCCAGCCTTGAGCTTGTCGATCACGGATGCGGAACCATGTCGTTAGACCCCGGCTTACGCGTCGGAGGGGATTCGGCAAGCCTCCACCGCAGGCCCCGACACGACACTTTTTTCACCGCTCTGTCATGGCCGCGTACTGTCAGCGTCATACAAATGCATTTATATCTGCAAATGGTCAAATTGCGTAGTTCTCACTGACAGATTTCGCAAGGCTTTATTTATTCTGGTCTTTTTTGTTCTTCCTGCCGGCGCCTACGGAGCGTTGGCGCCGTGCTGTATTGCCCGCCCTGCACGATTGGGCGAAGCTGAATATACAGAAATCCCGCATTCGCGACCGCCAGAATGCGCCGGAGCATCGTTCATGTCCGTTAGTCTCTCGACCAGGCAAATAGAACTGATCGACGCGTATTGGCGGGCCTGCAACTACCTGGCCGTGGGGATGCTCTACCTGCGCGACAATCCGCTGCTGAAGGAGCCTCTGCGGCCCGACCACGTCAAGCATCGCCTGCTCGGTCATTGGGGCTCAGACCCCGGCCAGAGTTTCATCTGGGTGCACCTCAACCGGCTCATCCGCGAGTATGACCTCAACGTGCTCTATATCTCAGGCCCCGGCCATGGCGCGCCTGCGATGCTCGCCAACAGCTATCTCGAAGGAACCTATACGGAGGTCTATCCCGATCGCAGCCAGGACGAGGAGGGATTGAAAACGTTCTTCAGGCTCTTCTCGTTTCCCGGAGGAATCGGCAGTCATTGCACCCCGGAGACGCCGGGGTCGATTCATGAGGGCGGGGAACTCGGCTATAGCCTGTCTCACGCTTTCGGCGCCGCGTTCGACAATCCCAATCTGATCGTGGCCGCGGTGGTGGGCGACGGCGAGGCGGAGACCGGCCCGCTGGCGACCTCGTGGCACTCGAACAAATTCCTCAATCCGATCCGCGACGGCGCCGTGCTGCCGATTCTGCACCTCAACGGCTACAAGATCGCGAACCCTACAATCCTCGCCCGCATCCCGGCCGACGAGCTCGAGAATCTTTTTGTCGGCTACGGCTACAAGCCTTACGTGGTCGAGGGCGACGATCCGCCGACGATGCATCAACAGATGGCGTCCACGCTGGAACGCTGTCTCGCTGAAATTCGCGCGATCCAGGAAGAGACGCGACGCACCGGGGTGCCGCGCCGGCCGCGTTGGCCGATGATAATACTGCGCACCCCGAAGGGCTGGACCGCGCCCAAAGAGTTCGACGGCCATAAGCTCGAGGGCTCCTGGCGGGCGCATCAGGTGCCGATAACCCGACGTCGTTGCAAATCCCGCGCATCTTAAACTGCTCGAGGAATGGATGCTGAGCTACCGGCCACACGATCTTTTCGACGCGAAGGGCCGGCTGATTCCCGAACTGCGCGCCCTCGCGCCGGCCGGAAGCCGCCGCATCAGTGCCAATCCGCACGCCAACGGCGGCTTGCTGCGCCGCCCGTTGCGCTTGCCGGATTTTCGCGATTACCGGCTCGAAGTCGCGCGGCCCGGACAATCAGCGGCCGAAAACACTTACGTGCTTGGCCAGTTTTTGCGCGACGTGATGCGCGACAACATGGACAATTTTCGCGTCTTCGGCCCCGACGAGACCGCGTCTAACCGGTTGCAGGCGATCTACGAGGCCTCTCGCAAAACCTGGCTCGCCGAAAGGAAACCCGAGGACGCCGACGGCGGCGAACTCTCTCCCGACGGCCGGGTCATGGAGATGCTGAGCGAGCACACGCTGGAGGGCTGGATGGAAGGCTACGTGCTGACCGGCCGCCACGTCCTCTTCAATACCTACGAGGCCTTCGCCCACATCGTCGACTCGATGGTGAACCAGCACGCCAAATGGCTGGAGAAGGCGAAAAACGAAGTTTTATGGCGGGCGCCGGTTTCCTCGCTCAATATCCTGATCAGTTCCACCGTGTGGCGTCAGGATCATAACGGCTTCACGCATCAGGACCCGGGATTCATCGACGTGGTCACCAACAAGAGCCCTCGGGTGACGCGGATCTATCTGCCGCCCGACGCCAACTGCCTTTTGAGCGTCGCGGATCACTGCCTGCGCAGCACCGACTACATCAACATCATCGTCGCCGACAAGCAGGCGCATCCGCAGTTTCTCGATATGGATTCCGCGATCAAACATTGCAGCAAAGGTATCGGACTATGGTCATGGGCCAGCAACGACCAGGGCGCCGAGCCCGACGTGGTGATCGCAAGCGCGGGCGACGTGGCGACGATCGAGGCGCTCGCGGCGGTGGCGATATTGCGGGAGAAAATCGCCGACCTGAAAATCCGCTTCGTCAATGTCGTGGACCTGTTCAAGCTTTAACCGAGCAGCGAACATCCGCACGGTCTTACCGACCGCGACTTCGACAGCCTGTTCACGATCGACAAGCCGGTCATCTTCAATTTTCACGGATACGCGTCGCTGATTCACAAGCTCGCCTACCGCAGAGCGAATCACGTCAATCTGCACGTGCGCGGCTACAAGGAGTTCGGGAGCATCAACACTCCGCTCCAACTCGCAATCGAAAACCAGACCGACCGCTTCAACCTTGCCATCGACGCGATCGATCGCGTCGCCCGGCTGCGGGTCACTGGCGCTCACGTCAAAGACTGGCTGAAGGACCAGATTTGCGAGAACCTCGACTACGCCCTGGCCAACGGCATCGACCAGCCCGAGATTCGCAACTGGAAATGGCCGCATTGAGCTTCGCGGAAAATTTGCGGGAAATTTGCAAGGCAGCGCAAGTCAACGTCGAACAGCGCCCATAGCGCCCGGGACGCATCGGAGGCATTACGCGCGGTGGATGCTTCGCACGTCATACTTTCCTTCAACAGCGGATCTTCCTCCGACAAGTTTGCGCTCCATCGGCTTGCCACGAACGGAGAGGAACTGCTCGCCGAAGGGGAGGCGGAAGGGATAGGACTCGGCAGCGGGCGGCTTTGGATCCGCGATCGCCAGGGCACAACGCTCAGCGATGCCGCGCGGAGCTTCCCGCGATCGGCGGATGCCCCCGGTGCGCTTTTCGACGAGATGGATCGGCTGCGGCTGCCGCGGCCCGACGCCATCGGCCATCGCCTGGTCCATGGCGGTCCGCACCACTTCACTCCCGAGCGCGTCACGCCGGCGCTCATCGACGCATTACGAGTCCTGATTCCCTTTGCGCCGCTCCATCTTCCGGCTGAGATCGAAGGAATCGAGACCGTGGCCTCGCGGTTTCCAGGCCGCCCGCAGGTGGCGTGCTTCGATACCGGCTTCCATCGGCAGATGCCCGAGGTGGCGCGTCGTTTTGCGCTACCTCGCGCGTTGTGGGACGAGGGGATCTGGCGCTACGGGTTTCATGGGATCTCCTACGAATACATCATGGAGGCGCTCGGCCCCGCGGCTCCCGCGCGCATCGTAATCGCGCACCTTGGAAACGGCGCCAGCATGGCGGCCGTGCGCGAGCGGCGCGCGGTGGATACCACGATGGGCTTCACGCCGACCGGCGGCTTCATGATGGGCACGCGAAGCGGCGACCTGGATCCAGGGCTGATGGTTTATCTCATCAACGCGAAGGGCTATGACGGCCGGCGCCTGGAGCGGCTCGTCAATCACGAGTCGGGCCTGCTTGGTGTCTCGGCAATCAGCTCCGACGTGAAAATGCTGCTGGAAAAAAGGGCGGCGGAGCCGGCTGCCGCGCTGGCGATCGAGATGTTCTGCTACCAGGTGCGCAAGCAAATCGGAGCGCTGGCGGCCGTGCTCGGAGGCCTCGATCTGCTGGTTTTTACCGGCGGTATCGGAGAGCGGGCCGCCCCTGTCAGGCTCGAGGTGTGCCGCGGCCTTGAGTACATGGGGATCAAACTGGACCCGCAGCGCAACGACGCATGCGCGAATCCGATCAGTGCGCCGGCCAGTCTGTGCACGGTGCGCGTCATTCCGACCAATGAGGACTTGATGATCGCGCGCCACACGGAGCGCGTGATTTTCGCGCCGCCTGAAAATTTCTTCAGCGTCGATTCGAAGTCGTAAGAATCGTCATAAACGCGCTGCGATCGCGTTCGTCCTGCTGGATTGGTGGCTCTTGTCCGGCGGGGCAACTCGCAGCGCGTAACGTTCAGCGCCTTCGCCACATCGACGTACCGAAGATTTGACAAATCAGGCTTATGCAGATATTGAGAATCATTCTCAATATTGCTTCATGGCTTAAGCGTCGTGTCAGCCAACCCAACAACTGTACCGAGACACTCGCCAAGTCCGCGGCAGGCGAGGCTGGTGCGCCACCCCGAGGATTGTCAGTACGCGTTATGAACGTCTCAAAGCGAAGCGTCCACGAATACGAAGCAGCGACCGTACGATTACCCCGGTCGAGGTTCCTAACGAGCCGAAAGGCAGAGCAAACGCCCTGGCGAATGTGGCATTTGGTACTAGCGGGCCTGCTGGTCCTTGGCCTTGTACCTCCCTGTCTGGCCGCCGCGCAACAAGTGTCCGGGACGATCACCGATGCGCTGGGCCGGCCTCTGGCTCAGGTGAACCTCGAATTGCAGGACGAACATGGCCACGCCGTCGCTCGTGCCACCACCGGCGCAGACGGACGGTTTAAAATCGCACCACCAAATCCGGGCGTTTTCTCGCTGGTAGCTCTAAAGTCGGGCTTCAGGCCGGCAAACAAGATTATTGTCTTTCCACAGAGTGCCGGAAAGACGATCTCGATTACCCTTGGCGCACAGACGGCGCTGACGCTTCCCGTTCAGACCAGCCAGATTCGCGCACCAAACGGCGTCTCCACCACCGGCGCCAACAGATACACCGTAACGGCACAGGATATTTCCAACTTACCGCGCGGCGATAACACCACGATCACGGATGTACTGGCGCAGATGCCCGGCGTCGCGATCGACCAGAATCAGCAGATCCACATACGCAACACGGAAGGGCCTCAATTCCAGTACCAGATCAATGGAGTCATGGTCCCCCTCGACATCAATACCAATCCGCCCTTTCTCTCCATGATCAATCCAATGTTCATCAAGCAACTGAGCCTGCTCGATGGGATTCTGCCGTCGCGCTACAGCTATGCCACCGGCGGTGTGGTGAACATTCAAACAAAGGACGGGTGCGAACAACCGGGCGGTAGCGTCAGCATGTACGGCGGGCAACGGAATACCGTTCAGCCTAGCTTTCAGTACGGCGGCTGCGACGGTAACTTCAGCTATTACATCAGCGGGCTCTATAGCCAGAGCAACACCGCGTTCAGCTCCGCTACCCCGGCGCCGGATGCGATTCACGACCATACCAATCAGGGTCAGGGATTCGGCTTCTTTGCCTACAACTTGACTCCGACCACTCGGCTGAGTCTCATTACCTCGGTCGCCGCGAGCAACAACCAGTTACCCAATCGAGCGAACCTCGCACCAGAGTTCGAACTAACCGGCGTGAGCAATTTTCCGTCAGCCGATATCAACTCATTTCTGAACTTTCGTGACTATCTGGGCATTCTTGCACTGAATGGAGCGCCTGAGCCCGGGCTTGCTTACCAGCTCTCGTATTCGACCCACTATATCTCGCAGAAATTCGAACCCGATCGGATTGGCGAACTCATCTATCAGGGAGTGGCGTCAACCGCGTTCCACAGCGATTTCGACAACACGCTTCAAGGTGATCTGACTTACAAGCTTGGCGCACGTACGCTCGGTGCGGGCTTCTATCTTGGTGAATACGCGGTCGAGGCGGACGACAGCTCACTGGTGTTCAACGTCGATGCGGCCGGCGATCAGACTGGACCTCCTTTCTTTCCCGTTCGGGTAATAAACAATACCAACAAGATCAATCTATTGTCCGGGATCTATCTGGAAGACACCTGGCAAATCACCGAGAAGCTACGAGCAAATTTTGGCGTACGCTGGGATCGTTTGAGCGGCTTTACTTACAACAATCAAATCGATCCGACAGTCAATCTGGTCTTTGTCCCACGGCTCGACACCACGCTCCACGCCGGGTTTGCTCGGTACATGCAGGTGCCGAGCTTTCAAGGCATCTCGCCCGGCGCCCCCGCGGCGTTTGCTGGAACCACCGGCTTGGCAGGCACTGGAATCGTCACGCCCGAAACCGAGGACGACTATGAGTTAGATGCCGGTATAGTACATCAACTGACGAAGCACATCGCGATCTCGGAAGATGGGTTTTATGAATACACGGGCCATTACCTCGATACGGGCCAGTTCGGAGATGTGCCGATTTTCGCGCCCTTCAACTATAGGCATGGCTACATCTGGGGGACGGAGACCACGGTCACTTATAAAGCCGACAATCTCTCAATCCATGGCAGTACTACGATCGGCAGGAACATGCAGAAAGGAGTGGCGACCGGGGAGTTTAACTTCGACCCCGACGAGCTCGGGTACATCAACCGACACTATATCGTGCTCGATCATCAGCCGCTCTACGGCGCCTCGGGCGGCGCTACCTATCGCTGGAAACCATATGTGTTCAGCGTTGATGCTCTCTATAGCAGTGGATTGCGCGGGGGCTTCGCCGATTTGGAATCTCTGCCGAACGTCGTTCAGATCGACCTGAGCGGACAAAGAAGCTTTCAGTTGCCGCACATCGGCGAAATTACGGACCGGATCACGCTGCTCAACATTCTCGACCGGACTAACCTGATCAGGCCTGCCGAAGGGATCGGGATCTTCCAGGCGGCCTACGGTCCGAGAATTACGGTCTACGACACTCTGACAATTCCGCTACCTGCGTTGAACCACTAGCGGGGCGCCATAAGATGGCGGACGGCCGACGCTCGTTGAACCGATGCAATGCCTGCCCGTAGCGAAGCTTCCCGAGGGGCCGTATTGGTCATACCTTGATTGCAGGCGTGCTCACGGCGCGCGCACCTGCACTCGCACTATCGAGCGCAGATAAACGGACAGCGCGCCCAAGAGAAACACCACGTTCAGCGCGAGCTCCAGCCACATCCTCGGACGCGACGGCGGACCGATCCCGAAGCAGCCGCAGTCTAGCGTTAAACCTCGCACCAGCGCAGACAGCAGCGCCGAGAAAAAGACTACAGAGATGAGCGCTATCGCGAGCGCCCCGACCCGTCTGGTTGGAGGCCAGAGCAACAGGAGGCCGCATGCGATCTCGAATGGCGGCAGACTCAACGCGAGCAAACTAATGAACGCCGCCGGCAGGATACCGAACGCAGCGATGCTGTCAGCGAACTGCAGCGGGTCGTGTATCTTGTCGATGCCCGCATAAACAAATATGGCGCCTAGGGCGAGGCTGGCTCCGAGCACGATGTAGTCCCGGCGCGCATCCTGGGGAACCATCATCGCAGAGTGCCTTTGGATATTGGCAGCCCAGCCGCCGACCATGCCTCCCATCCGCCTGTAAACACGCTGACGTTGCTGAAGCCGAGGCTCAGCATGGCGTTCGCGACCAGCCGGCTATCATGGCAGTCGCCGCCGGAGCAGTACACGATGATCGGCTTATCAACGGCGGGCTTCAGTACGGACGCAAGATGCCGATAATCATGCGCGAAGCGGTCGCGAGAGAGATTGAGCGCGCCAGGCACATGTCCCTGTTCGAAGAAGACAGACGGGCGCGCGTCGAGGATGAGCGCGCTCTTGCTTTTGACGGCCGAACTGAATTCCTCGAGCCCGACAGTTGCCGCCGGCGCGATTTTAAACGGCGGCGCCGCAACCAGAGTCGTAAGCTCGGCGTCGAACCGCTGTTCGGGCGTCTGATAGACGATCGGGAGCGGCTGCGACGAGACCCGGTTCATCACGAGTCCGACCCCCAGGGCCACGAGCGCGAGCACTGCAACGCCGCCGAGATCGCGCAGAACCTGCGATCCGAAACTCCTCGCTTGAGGCAGGCGCCCCGACACTGCCGAAGTCATTTGAGCAAATCAGTGCGAGGGGCTTTTGCCAGTTGATTCGTCTCCATTAAGCAACCGTTGCAAATGACTCTCGTGCAAATTGTGGCCCAAGCGGCGCTGGTAGCCGGTATTCAAGGCGCAAGCTGGTGCGTCAACCTTGGGCGGCGGCTTGAACTCCGCGCGAAGCAAACGCTCGCGCGCCACCCATCGCTCGAATTTCCCGGGACTGCTCGCCAGCACGCGAAATCGCATGCAGACAGTTCCACAGCCACAACCGGAGTCGCAATTTCCATAGAGCTCGCCCGGTGAGTTGACGACTAGATCAAGCGGGTGCGTCTTGCCTGGAAGAATGTCTACGGATTCCTTCATCCCGGCAATCCAGAAGCTGTGGATCACGTCGGCGGAGGCAAGCTCCAGGCGAACGTTTGTAGCGCTGGGAACGTACAAAACATCGCTGGTCTTGATACCGAGCGACGGATAGTCGAATTCCCACCACCACTGATGCGCGACCGCCCTGATTGTCAGCGCAGAGCTGGTCAGGCCGCGGGCGTGCGTTCGAGCGACAAGAATCGCTGCGGCAGAGACACACGCTAGAGCCATCAACGATGCTATGGATGCCCGTGACGACTTCATGCGCTCACCTCCTAAAGGGCAACCGCTACGTTTGCGCCATCTCCAGCCGTTACCGACTCACCTGCCGCCGCCCGCTCTACGTCGTTCGCCACCTGATCCGGTTCGGCTTTTTCGCCCATGTACTGCAGCAACGCGCGACCGTTCGCATCAACCAGGAAGAATTCGAGAACATGATCGACCGTTCCATCGGCTTCACGCTGGCGAATCAACTTGAATCGTGCCATCTCATCTTCGATCTGCTTGGGCGTTCCCGTCAAAAACAGCCAGCCATTAACATTGGCGCCCTGGGCACTTGCATATGCGAGAAGCTGCTTGGGCTGATCATGTTCGGGGTCAACGGTTATCGACACGATACGAGCGTCCGTTCCAAGTTTGGATCCCAGTCGGTCTGCGACCTTTTTCATTCGTGCTGTGAGCAGAAGGCACGGTCCGGGACAGGAGGTGTAGATGAAATCGAACAGCACCGGTTTCCCCTTCAAGGAGGCCAGAGAAACGTTGCGGCCATGCTGATCGACTAAGGTGATATCGGGCAAGCAGTCAGAGGCATCGCGCATCGCGAATCCTCCACGCTCCCCAATATCCTGAGCCTGCGGACGACAACCCATCAGAGTCACCGCGGCGGCGAGAACAATCAGCATCGTTAGGAAGAGGCTGATGCTGATCGGCGCTGCGGTTCGCAGAGAATGCATCGCACTTCTCCTTATAGACTTCAGCGCGGACTCGAAGTCGTAAGAATCATCATCAGCGCGCTGCGATCGCGTTCGTCCTGCACGTCATCCTGATATTGCGCACGTTCGCTGGAAGTGAGTTCATCATTTTCACGATCTGCGGCCGTCCTGCATTGGTAAAGTTCGCGATCTCGCTCATCGTTCGCTTTCTGCATCAGCATTTCTTCATCGGGGTCGGAAGCCGCCGCGATCCGCGCGACCTGATCATTGCTACGAGTTTCTGTTTCGTCGATGCATTGCTGCTCGCGCACGGCGATTTCGTGACTCTTCCTTTGCTGCAGCATGACCCGCGCGTCCACGTCGGATGGCGGGGTCTTCGTCGTGGCGCATCCGGTCAGCAGTACAGCAGCAGCGAGGATCAGCGTCTTCATTGGAATCACTTAAAAATCATACACCCGTCTGGCACACATCGGGTCGCTAACATTTGTGCTCGGCACTAAGGGTTCCCGGTCGAATTCTTAACCGATGAAGTTTGTGCCGCGGCTTTCTGATGGAGCAACGGAAGTACCACGCTATCGAGGGTTTTCTCCGTCACTCGCGTTTCATCGGGCGTAAGCCTGGCGCGAACCATTCCCTTGCCATCGATAATAAATGTCACGGGCAACGCGTTGGGGCCGCCGAACCCGTTGACTTTGGCGTCGTCCAACATCGCCGCCGGATAGCTGAACGATTGCATCATCTTTATTACGTCGGATCGATCATGCGGGCGGTCGGCGCTCAGACCGATCATCTCCAGCCCCTCACCGTGATAACGCCGGTAGAATGCATCCAGGGTAGGCATTTCCTCACGGCAGGGCGGACACCACGTGGCCCAGAAGTTGACGATTACGACCTTGCCGCGCAGTGCTGCGAGGTCGAAATTCTGACCACTTAGCTCCTGAACCACGAGTGCCGGTGCTGCCTGGCCAACCTCGCCGGCGGCGAGCGCGCTAAAGGCAGGCACGATCGCCAGGATCATCACCAAAAATGCGAGCACTGAGAAGGTTGGGCGCATTTTCAAGCCATATCCTCAGAAATCGTAGCTGAAAATCGTTTTGATCAGATATGGAGTGGTCAACTGGTATCCGTTCACGAATTGGAAAATCGGAAATTCGACATCGGCATAGAATCTGAGAACTCCGAGTCTGATTTCGCCCCCAGGGGCGAGCAGCACACGATCGTAACCGCTGTCTGGAGGGTCCGCTTCCGAGCCCATATCATGCCCACGGACCGACGCGAGAACCGTAAGCATCGGAGCGAGTTCTTTGAGCGGCCCGACCTGGCCGAAGTTGTAGTAGGTGCCCACCGCGCCGTCGAATTCCTTGCCCGGGGTGTAGTTTCCTGTACTCGCAAATGGATATTCGTACTGGACCTGTGCAAAATAATAAAAAGGGCGATCTAGAAAAGTCAGCTTGGCGTTCCCGATCCGGCTGGGGAAGGTTCCCTGCTTAAAGGCGCCGAGCAGAAGGTCTGTGCTTCCCGTTCCAATCGAGGTGTCGCGATCAAAGTCGTTATAGGTGTGGTCACCGGTTGGTAGCTTGAATCCGGCTAACAATCCGAGCGACATGTCCTCTTGTAGTCCCGTGTACATGCCCCAAATGCGCACGTCGCCAAAATTGGCATGGTTGTACTGGTCGATCTCGTCGCCGGTGCCCTGCGTCCTGAACGTCCTGATCGTATAGGGGACGGTCACCATTAACCCGAAACTCCGATTGAACATGTATTGACCGCCCGCGGTTAGAAAATCTGTTTTGATTTGTTTATCGCTATTGTTGATGCCAGAGGATGGCCCGGTCGCGTGCCAGTTAATGTACTGATTCATGAAATCGTACTCGAGCCACACCGTGCCTCCCGCACCAGCAGGAAAGAGCGAGGGGGTGCCAACGTCGAAAACACCGCATCCGCAAGCGCAGGCCCAGGCGAGCCTCGGCGCCAGGCTAATGAGCAGGACGGCCGCGATCAGCAGACGTCCGGCCCTGCGCCAAAAATTGGGCACACGCGTATCCGTTAGCGACGAGAGCGCAGTCGCTCCAATCCATTTCATACATATTCTCCGGCGGCTCATTGAGGTGACCGCCTTGACGAAAGCTCGACTCCCGACGCCTGCGGCGTCACGAATCAAATCAAGAAGCCTGTTGCTTGCAGGAACGCTGTTAGACGGATTGCCTGGGGGGTGGGGTATCGGGTGTTGCTGGACACTCGATCATTCGAACGGTTGGCTCTGCCGTGACCGAACCCAGATCACAGGGCACGAACTCGCGTAGGACCGCAGCCGGGCGAGCAACCATGGTGTTCGACACGTGATCTAACGCTTGGATTGGCTGGCAAATGTTGACGGTGAATTCCGGTTGGCTCGATCCGAAAGCGATGACGACGCCAGCGGTCAATGGAAGGCTGGCCAACACGATGAGGACGGCCAGAACCGAACTGAGGGCTCGCCGTTCCGACTTTGAAAAAAGCTGTCTCATATCGCCGCGTCGATCTCTTTTAGAACAGCCCTCGCTCGCGTTCAAGTCCGCCGGATTGGCGGGCCGTCCAAACGCCAACAGAAATCACCCGCCCGCGAAATGTTGGGGTCGGGAATTCACTTCTGCGTTACGTACAAGTGTCACGTTCAGGCGTTATGTACGGATTGGATAAATGCGGGAAAAAAGATCCATCGCTTCGCGGAGGATCCTTGGCTGACGCTCAGGATGACACAGAGGGAGCCTTTGTGATGTCGTCCTGAACGAAGGCTTCCGAAGTGAAGAATCGACGCAGAGCGATTTTTTGTGTTTGTCGACATCCCTCACGAATGCGGGAGTCGAGTCCAAGTCAATCAGACGAAGAACACCATCAAGTCCGCCCGGCATGAAAAGGGGGGCCGTTCACGGAACGGCCCCTACAAATGCCCGGCAGAAAAACGAGAACGGAACCAGAACCTCTTCACTCCCCTTGCTGCAGCGGGAAGGGGAGTCGGCGGTTAGGTTCCTGTAGGTCTGCTACGAGCCGGAATCCTCGCAGCGCTGAGAATTATCGATTAGGCGTTCAACCAGCGCCGTGAGCTGCTTGCGGTAGAACGGCTTGGGCACGTAGTCGTCGCATCCGGCCTCGATCGCACGGCGCAAGTCATCGCCGGTCGAGCAGGCGGTAAGCGCGACGATCGGGATGCCTTTCCAGCGGTCTTCGCCGCGCAGATGCCGGGTGAGCGTCACTCCATCTTCGTCGCCCTCCAGCTTAAGGTCCATCAGGACCAGGCTCAGGCGCTCGGGATAAGCCTCGAGCTGACGGCGCATTTCTTCGCCCGAGGAAGCGGTGATGACTTCGTACCTGGGCTCGAGGATGAATCTCAGCAAGGTTTGCGCATCGGGTTCATCCTCGACCACCAGCACTCGCAGTCGAGGTTGTTTGGTACGACATAGTTCGACCACCCACTGGCCGCGTTCCAGTTCCCGAATCTCCCGCCCACCGCCACTATTTGAAGAGCCGACGCCCATGGGGTCCCCCTGATCCTTTTCGTTATGCACGGAGTTTGCGCCTCGCCGAACGTCGGAATTTAACGGTCGCCACCCCGCCCAACCAGCCCCCCTCGATTGTCACAGTCACCGACGTCCCTCCCATCCCAACAGCAAAACGAATGCCATTTATCGATCAATATTCGATTCGCCTAAATCCTTGATCTCTCAGTTATATTTGTCCTCCAGAGGATCTCGACTGGATACATTTGTGTCCGTCGCATGCCACTAATCTTGGCACTGCCAACTTAGCGCAAGCCGTACTCCTTCATTTTCTTCTGCAGCGAGGCGCGCGAGAGCCCCAGAGCGATGGCCGCGCGCGACACGTTGCCTCGATGCTCGTCGAGCACCTTGGCGATGAAATTCGTCTCGAACGCCGCGCGCGCCCGGCGCAGCGGACTCTTGGCGTCCTCGCCCGTAGGTTCCTGGCCCTCGGCTTCCTGGCCCTTGGCCTCTTGGCTTCGAGCCGGTGCCCGGGCGGCCGCCGCCTGGACGGCCGCCGCTGCCGCGGTGACTCGACTGGCGCGGCCGGGCTCCGCATGATTGGTCGGCGCGCCATGGTTGAGTTCGCCCTGGGCGCGCACGGGCGCGGAGAGATGCTCGGGCGCCACGCTCGCGCTCGATCGCGCCAGCGCCACCGCGCGCTCGATTTCGTTGCGCAGTTCACGTACGTTGCCGGGCCATCCGTATTTCGTCAGCAGCTCGAGAGCGGCCGGTTCGAGACCGGCGATGGGCTTGCGCTGCTGCTCGGTTGCGATGGCGAGAAAGCGCGTGGCCAACAGCGGGATGTCCTCGCGCCGGTCCCGCAGCGGCGGCAACGCAATCGGAAAAACCGCGAGCCGATAGTACAAATCCTCGCGGAACCTGCCGGCCGCCACCTCCGCTCTGAGATCGCGGTTGGTCGCCGACAATACGCGCACGTCGACCTTGCGCGGAAAGCTGTCACCCAAGGGCACGACTTCCTGTTCCTCGAGCACGCGCAGCAGCTTGGCCTGCATCGGCAACGGCATGTCGGCGACCTCGTCGAGAAAGACCACCCCGCCCGCGGCCGCACGGAACAGTCCGGGGTTGTCGCGGATCGCGCCGGTAAACGCGCCGCGCCGATGGCCGAAGAGTTCGCTCTCGAGCAGCGGCTCGGGCATCGCGGCGCAATTGAGCGCGAGAAACGGATGGTCGCTGCGCGCGCTGGCGCGATGCAGTCCGCGTGCGACCAGTTCCTTGCCGGTGCCGGTCTCGCCATGGATGAGCACCGTTATCGACGACGCGGCAGCGGTCTCCATCAGCCGCAGCACCTCCGCCATCGCCGGCCCGGTGCCGACGATTTCAGTAAAGGCGTCGTGACGGGCCAGGTCGCGGCGCAACGCCCCGACCTGGGTTTGCAGGCTGGCCTCGGACTCGCGCACCTGGGTATAGAGCCGCGCATTCTCGATCGCGATCGCGATGCTGCCCGAGATGGCCTCGAGGAACGACAGGTCACCCTCGGTGAATCCCTCCGCGCCGCGCCCGTTCACCACCTCGACCACGCCGATAGTTCCCTGGCGTGTCGACAGCGGCGCGGCAAGCACGTTGCGGGTGACCAGTCCGGTCATTTTGTCGATCCCGTGGTAAAGGCGGGGATCGTTCTGCGCGTCGTTGACCACCAGCGCCTTGCCGCTCTTCAAGGCGGCGGCGGCGATTCCGAGCTCGGCCGAAAAGCGCAGACGCACGAGGCGCTCTGCGATCTCGGGGTCTTCCTCGGAGTTATAGGGGAAGTAGAGCTCTTTGCGATCGTCGTCCAGCAGCAGGACCGAAGCGCCCTCGGCGTCCAGCGCTTCGCGGCACTTGGTCACCACCAAGGGGATCAGTTGATCGATCTCGATTCGCGCGGCGAATGCGCAGCCGAGATCGTAGAGCAGACGGAAGCGTACCTCCTCGTCCATCGAACGCGGGCCCCCCCGCGGCTAAGTTTGCCCGGTTCCTGCCTGCAAGCGCAAATATTTTTTGCGTTAAATGGCCGCGCACGACGATAATTTCCATCGACGCTTACAACATCCTCATTAGGCATAACTTGTTTTAATTGCGCGCCATGAGTCTCGTAGCCGCTCATTGCACTCGCATATTTGTTCCCGCCACGGAAAAAAGAATCATCGAGGACGGATTGCTCTTGTCGAGCTAGGCGGCGGCTGTCGCGCGCCGGGGGCCGGCTCAGCGAGAGGCGGGCGGATCTTTCGAATGTAATGTGGGTGCGGCGGGGCGCGAGGGTGCCGCGGGCTTGGAGAAATCGTCGTGTGCGCGAGTCCCTGCGACTCGTCGAGTCCTCCCGAATCGTCGCCGCACCGCGCCTATCAGATTGCTGATGAGCGCCGCGAGCACGATGATCGCCACGATCGCGATCACCAGCAACGCGAAGCCGGCATAGAGCTGCATCGCCGCGCCCATTTTATTTCCTATGCGTACTCATCGCGAGGTGCGCGTATCCTTGAGCGGATGTTTGCGTTTCCACTCGCGCGCGACGTCGGCCATCGTGCTGAACCTCACGCCGGTACGCGCCTTCATATGCTCCACCAGCCGGTTGAGCATCAGCAGACGATGGCCGCGGCCGATGACCTGCGGATGCATCGTCAGACAATACACGCCCTCGCCAACGAACTCACACAGGTAGTCGAAATCGCCAGCCCATCGTTCGTAAACCTGCGACGGTGACGCGAGCCCCTGGTTCACGCCGTAGAGCCACTCGAAAGCGGGGAAATCGTCGAGTCCCCAGGTCACCGGCAGCTCCACCATCTCGACCTCGCGCCCGAAGACGTAGGGGCCGTCCTTGGCCGGAACGTCGCCGATGCGGCAGTAGTAGGGCGTGTAGTCGTTGCCCATCAGGCTGCTGTCGTAGAGGAAGCCGCGCTCGAGCAGCAGGCTGAGCGAGTGCGGACTCAAGTCCCAGGCCGGCGAGCGAAATCCCTCCGGCGGCTTTCCTGTGACGCGCCGGATGGTATCGGTGCCGCGGTCGAGCACGCGCTTTTCCTGATCGAGCGAGAGCGAGATTGGATTTTCGTGGCAGTAGTTGTGATGGCCGATTTCATGTCCCGCATCGGCCACCCGGCGCACCAGTTCGGGATAGGTATCGATGGTGTGGCCGGGAATGAACCAGGTCGATTTGATGTCCCATCGCGCGAGCATTTCCAGCAGCCGCTCGGTCGCGACGGCGCCGAACTCGCCGCGCGAGATTGCGCTGGGCGAAGTCGCGTTCAGGCTCCCGAGCCATAACGAGATCGCGTCGAAATCGAACGACAGGCATACCGAAACGTTCGTTGCCATGACGGCTTTTTTCCTCCGGGCCTGGCTGGCGCTTCAGATATGGTAAAATGCGGCGGTGTTGTCGCACAGGATCTTTTCGACCGAGCGCTCCGGCAACGCGCCCAGCAGTTCGCGCGTGGCGCGCACCGGATGCACGAAGCCTTCGGCGTGCGGGTAGTCCGAGCCGATGAAGAAGCGATCGTCACCGGCAAAGCCCACTATCAGCGGGAACATCCGCTCCTCAGGATTGGCGCTGACCCAGATGTTGCGCGCGAAATACTCGGCCGCCGAATGCCTCATCCGCGAGGTGTGCCCGAGGTACTTGTAACGGTAGTCGACCCGCTCGAGCCATTCGCCGACCCATCCGGCCATCGACTCGATCGTGCCGACGCGCAGGCGCGGGAAGCGCTCAAACACCCCGTCGTACATCATCGAGGTCAGCGCGATACGCGGGTCCTGCACGTTCATCATCGTGATGTACATGAAGCCGGGATTGCCGGTGCGGTACCACTGGCTGCCGGTATAGTTTGGATGGCCGACGAGATGGATGCCGATGGCCAGGTCGAGCTCCTGCGCCGCGGCCCAGATTGGATCGAAGTCCGGGTTGCCAAAGCTGCGCCCGCCGATCGGCGCCGCGCCGACGAAGACAGTGCGGCATCCAAGCCTGGCGACCCGCGCCATCTCGCGCACGGCCAGCGCCGCGTCGCGCATCGAGATATGCGCGGCCGGAAACAATCGATCCTTGTGGCCGGCCACCAGTTCGAAGGCCCAGGTGTTGTACGCGCGGCAGAGCGCGTCGGCCAGTTGTGCGTCCTCGACCGAGCTTTCCCACAAGAGTCCCATCGTGGGATAGAGCACCTGCACGGCGAAGCCTTCCTGGTCGAGGTAGCCGATGCGCAGGTCCATGTCCTGCCACTTTTGGCTCGCGATACGGTAGAGGTCGAAGTCGCTGATACTGCGGCCCTCTTCCTTTTGCCCGTACCCGGCGCAGGCGCTCATCAGCTCGTCGAGGTCGGCCATGCGCATCGGCCGGTTGTCGACGATTAGGCCGGCGACGCGGCCACTGGAATCGACATCGACGCGGACGGTGCGGTCGCGGTAGGCCGGATCGATATAACGCTCGAACAGATCGAGCGGCTCGATAAAGTGGCTGTCTCCGTCAATCACTCGCATGTTGCGCACGCTCGCTGGTCCTGTGTCATTCCCATAGCGCGTTTGGAGTCAGCGCTGAAGCGCGGCCTGGCCCTTGTCGCCGGCTTCCTTACGCAATCACCGCCGAAAGCTTGTTCTCTCCGCTGAACCGTGCGTAAGCATGTTAAACCGTGTGTTGTATCGTATCAGCGTCTTGGGCTAAGCTGAACACAATATGAGTGCACAGAAGAAGAGGGGAGCGGCGGAGTCCGCGCGCGCGGAATCGACGGCCCTCGGTGCCGCTGACGCCACTGTCATCATCGGGGCAGGCCCCGCCGGTCTCACCGCGGCGCATGAGCTTTCAGCAGCCGGACGGCCGGTGGTGGTGGTGGAACAGGATCCGCAGCATGTCGGCGGCATCGCTCGCACGGTCAGCTACAAGGGATTTCGCTTCGATATTGGCGGTCACCGGTTTTTCTCCAAGAACGCCGAGATCGAAAAACTATGGGGCGATATCCTGGGCGACCGGATGCTGGAGCGTGAGCGGCTCTCGCGCATCTACTATCGGGGCCGTTTTTTCAAATATCCGCTCGAGACCTGGGACGCGCTGAGCCAACTCGGCCTGTTCCAGTCAGCCGGCTGCATGTTGAGTTACATGGCGGCTCGGGTTCGGCCCAAGCGCGATATTCGCAGCTTCGAGGACTGGGTGGTCAACGCTTTCGGGCGGCGGCTCTACGAGACCTTCTTTCGCAGCTACACCGAGAAGGTTTGGGGTATCCCGTGCAGTGAGATCAGCGCCGACTGGGCGGCCCAGCGCATCAAGGATCTCTCGATGCGCGTGCTGATTCGCCGCGCCTTGGGACTGGGTAAGCGCAACGGCCAGGTGATCAAGACTTTGATCGATCGCTTCCGTTATCCGCTGCACGGTCCCGGCGAGATGTGGGAGGAGTTGGCAAAGACCGTACAGAGCCGTGGCGCCGCGCTCAAAATGGGTGAATCGGTGGTCGCGATTCAACGCGGGCAAGGCGGCGTGAGCTCGGTCACTACGGCCGCCGCCGACGGCCGGCATACCTACAGCGGCAGCCACTTCATCTCGACCATGCCGATACGGGAGCTTATCGGCGCGCTCGATCCGCCGGCGCCGCTCGCGGTCGCCGAGGCGGCTCGCAGTCTGCGGTATCGCGACTTCATAACCGTCGCGCTCATCATCGACGAACCGGAGCTTTTCCCTGACAACTGGATCTATATCCACGAACCCGGCGTCAGCGTCGGCCGCATCCAGAACTTCAAGAACTGGAGTCCGGGGATGGTCCCGGACCCGCGTTATACCGTGTTGGGCCTGGAATACTTCTGCTTTGATTCGGATTCGATGTGGAGCGCGCCCGACGCGGACCTGGTCGCGCTGGGCACGCACGAGCTGGCGAAACTGGGGCTGGCCAAGGAAGCGCAGGTGACCGACGGAACGGTGGTGCGCCAGCGCGCGGCATATCCGGTCTACGACGGAGACTATCGCCGCGCGGTCGACGTGATCCGGGAATTCATCGAGCGCGAGATACCCAATCTGCAGTTGGTCGGCCGCAACGGCATGCACAAGTACAACAATCAGGACCATGCGATGATGACCGGGCTGATGGCCGCCCGCAACATCATGGGCGCCTCCTACGATCTGTGGCGGGTCAACTCGGACGCGCAATACCTCGAAGAAGAAAGCGGCGCCGAGCAGGGCTCGCGGATGGTCCCGCGCCGCATTGAACCGGAGCAAGCGCCTGAGCCTGAACAGCACCCGAACGTGGCGGTGGCGAGCGTTGCCGGCCGCTGATCGGGTCAGGACTTTGTCCGGCTTTGCTCGCGATCAAAGAGCATCTTCCAGTTATTTGAGCGGAAGCGCTCGCCAGGCTGTTCGCTGTTATCGGGTCACAAGCGGTGCGGGTGCGGCCGAAGCCACACCCGGAGACGTTCTCACTGGCGTCGGCGGTTTGAGCAACTCAGCCGCCTGGACCAGTTGAGCGCGATCGAAGATCATCATCAGAAATCCGTATGCTTGCGTGTCGGGCAGTGGCGTGTCTGACGATATCCTGTTGGGGAAAGGAAAGTATACCTCTCTAGCGACACCGCGAAATCTTGCTATCAGCGGTTTGGGATCCCATACGTACTCTCCTACGGCCACGCGATCGCCGGGCCACGAAGACAACCACGTTCCATAGACAAATCGAGGATCGACCATTGCTGGACGTGCAGCTAGGGTGGCATCAAACCGCGCCGATGGGCCGATCAATTCATCGTGAGCCAACAGCTTTTGGTCGAGCGCGCTAACCATGGTCAAGGACGAGAGCGCGCCTCCAGCTGACAGATACTTTTCTGCAGCTCGCACAAGAGCGGACAGGCGCTCGGTATCGAATCGGGTTCTCATATCGAGCAGGGCAGCCTCGGGGTCGGCGGCAGTTTCGGTGCCGAGCCTGTAAAGCCAGACTCCGCCCACCCTAAATTGGCGCTATACCCAAGGCAGTAAAGAGCCGTTGCCATGTTGCGGCATCCCAGTCTCGATTATGACCACTTCCACTCCGTGAGCGATAAGGAATGCCTTCAATTGTTGGGGCGCGTTGGGAATCCAGGATCGCTTTACGAACGCGGGAAAAATCGGCCATCTATATTGGTTATCTGAGTCGACCGGAGGGGCCATTCCGCCCGTCATTGCGAAGAACATCCTCGCCTGAGCCTGCCACAGCATGGCGTTGCCGTTATCTCCATATGGAAGCACAAGGATCGTTTCGCCCTTGGACAAGTATTTCTGAAAGAGGTTTGTGCGAAAGAATGACGGAGTATCGACAGATTGGTTCCAAAAGGCCGAAGACAGGTTGGGCGTATTAGCGGCGATGACCAAGAAGACAACCGCCAACTTCAAAGAAAATCCCAGGTCAGTTGTGGAAAGCCATAATGATGTGATGATGGCAAGATCCAGGAAAGCATACATTGCTAGACGCACGGTGACGATGTCGTTGACGACCGGCAGTTGCATAAGCAACCGCCACGGTAAATAGCTTGGGAAGCTCGCGACCTGCCACATGCAGGATCGGTCCCAGCGACAAGACGCAAAATATGATTAGCAACTCCGTCAATACCTTGCCAAGAGGTTCCCGCCAATGCCGTCGCGCATATAACACCGCGATCACTACGAGCGGCAAGCTCAGACAGGCACCGTTTTCAGCGATGCTCCCCCCTGGGAACCATACGGAAACTGATTTCAAGAGAGAAATGCGGCCCAATTCATTGGCTTGAGTAGGAACGATGAAGTTCAGCAAGTCAGCGTTGAAGAAAGAAGGAGGCCAAACCGACCTTGAGGTAAAACCAGACTCGAAGAAATAGTACAGGTAAGGGCTTACCTGGAGTTACCCCGGTTCAGTGGACGGCGGAGGGCTTGCGGTTGACTCCTCTGGGTCGTGGCTCCTTTCGTAGTTGATTGGCGACAGATAGTCGAGGGCGGAGTGGCGGCGATGGGGATTGTACCAGCCCTCGATGAACTCGAAGACCGCCATGCGCGCCTCGGCTTGGGTGTGGAAACGGCGGCGGTCGAGCAGCTCGCATTCGAGCGTAGCGAAAAAGCTCTCGCACATGGCATTGTCGAAGCAATCACCGACCGAGCCCATCGAGGGTCGCGCGCCGGCCTCCCGGCAACGTATCCCGAAGGCGATCGACGTGTACTGTGTGCCTTGGTCGGAATGATGGATCACCCCGGCGGGCCGCCGCTGCGCCAGCGCCATGTTCAGTGCTTCGAGCACCAGCTCGGTGCGCAGATGAGTCGCCATCGCCCAGCCCACGATCCGGCGGCTGAAGGCGTCCAACACTACCGCGAGATACAGGAAACCAGCCCAGGTCGGGATATAGGTGATGTCAGCCACCCACAACCGATTCGGTCCTGGCGCCATGAAGTTGCGCTCGACCAGGTCCGGCGCCGGACGCGCATTGCGGTCACGCATCGTGGTGGTTATCCACTTGCGCCGGCTCACGCCGGCCAAGCCTGCCGCGCGCATTAGCCGCGCCACCCGCTTGCGCCCCACTTGAATGCCTTCAGCCTCAAGTTCGGCGTGAATGCGCGGTGCGCCGTAGGTCCCGTACGATCTCTCATGAATCGCGTTCATCCGTGAAGTGAGTTCCGCGTCCGCCTGGGCGCGCGCGGACGGCGAGCGTTGGCACCACGCGTAGTATCCGCTGGTGGAGACCTCCAGCACCCGGCACATCGTCGCAATCTGGTACATGGCCTGATTCGCGCTCACGAATTCGAACGCCGTGACGGCACCGAACCGGTCTCCGTCGCGAACCAGGCCGCGGCTTTTGATAGTATCTCGCGCTCTTCGCGCAGCACCCGGTTCTCACGCCGCAGCCGGGTAAGCTCCTGCCGCTCGTCGCTGGTCAGCCCATCAAGACGACGGCCCGCATCGCGCTCCGCCTGCGCCACCCAGTTGCGAATCGACTGGGCGGTCGGCTCGAACTCCTTCGCGAGATCGTCGGGACTACGCCCTGCCCGCGCCAGCTCCACCATTCGGCGCCGGTATTCCAGCGCATACCGTGCATGACTCTTGGGCATCGTGGCTCTCCTTCACTTTCCCCACTCCGCCACTGTCCACGAAACCGGGTCAACTCCAACCACTATCAGTGTGGCCGCATAGCTTTTGGCCAGGGGTTTGAGCAATGCCAACGTGCGTTTCTTGATCTGGCTGTCGTTCGCCAACATAAGTCCCAGGCCCAAGGCGATCGCACCAAACATCGTCATTGTCGCGAAAATCTCGAGCGAAAGGAGGAACTGTGCCAGCAGTAGCGACGCAATCAGCCAGATGAACTTACGTTCTGATATTTCGTCTGCGATTCGTCGCGCCGCAAAATATATCGCCAGTGGAACTGGAAACACGATTAGCAGAGGTAGATCGCCGAACGTCAAGTGTCCCAGGGTAAAGGCCGAAAAGCCGAATATGTAGCCACCGAGTAGCGAAGCCAGGTAACGTCTCGTGACGTTGCGGCAAGAATAAAGGCGCACCAGGCATCCAGCGGTAGGCTCAGTAGACAGAGGATGTTAAACGCTGCAACCGGGCCGACGGTCAGCGTGAGCGGACTGGCGATCGCGCTGGCCAAGGGAATGCTGGTTTGCCACGCTAGTGTTCAGTAACTGAATTAAGTATGGGATATCGCCGTCTAAATATGTATGAAGATGGCAGGGTTTGAGGTGAGCGAGGCGGATCGGGCGGAACTGGCGACGTGGTTGCCGTCGCAGCGACTGCCGCAATCGCTGGGCATGCGCGCGCGGGTAGTGATGCTGAGCGCGGAGGGAGATTCGCTGCGCGCGATCGCCGAGCGGCTGGGGGTGACCCAGCGCACGGTATGTCTGTGGCGGCGGCGCTATCAGGGCGAGGGGCTCGCCGGGCTCAAGAGCCGACACCGCAGCGGACGGCCGCGCCGGATCAGCCGGCGCAAGGAACTGGCGGTGGTAGCCGCGACCATGCGGCCGCCCAAGCACGCCACCCACTGGAGCGCGCGGCGGCTGGCCAAGGAGGTCGGCCTCAGCTTCATGACCGTGCACCGGATTTGGCAGAAGTACGGGCTGCAGCCGCATCGTCTGGAGAGTTTCAAGTTCAGCACCGACCCCGAGTTCGACGCCAAGCTGGCCGACATCGTCGGACTCTATCTGGATCCTCCCGAGCGGGCGCTGGTGCTGTGCGTGGATGAAAAGTCGCAGATTCAGGCGCTTAATCGCACGCAACCGGCGCTGCGAATGTGGCCCGGGCTGCCGGCTCGCATGACCCATGATTATACCCGCCACGGCACCACCAGCTTGTTCGCCGCGCTGGAGGTGGCCAGCGGCAAGGTCCATGGTCGCTGCTTCAAGCGCCACACCCACGTCGAGTTCATCGCCTTTCTGGAGTCTCTGGCCAAGCGCTATCCGAAGCTCGAGTTACATCTGATCTGCGACAACTACGGCACCCACAAACATCCCGCGGTGCAGGCGTGGCTCGCCGCGCATCCCCTGTGCCATCTGCACTTCACCCCGACCAGTGCCTCGTGGCTCAACCTGGTCGAACGTTGGTTCGCTCTGATTACCAGCCAGGCCATCCGCCGCGGCGGCTTCGACAGCGTTAGGTGTCTGGAGCGGGCGATCACAGGCTACCTCGCCCACTGGAACGACAATGCCAAGCCCTTCCGCTGGATCAAAACCGCCGCTCAAATCAAACGCAGCATCCACAATGCTCAACTTATTTACGGTACTGAACACTAGGTCGAAGCCGGTTGGGGCGAAGATTGCACGGGAGAAAAATGGATTGATGCCGTTAATGACCGCATGCGGCCACCACACAAGAAACCACATCATGAGACCTGGATCCGGTCCGGCCCCGATATGCAAGGTTCTCAAATTTCCGAAAAGCGAACGGCCAAAGAAAAGACATGAAAGTGCCAGATAGAGAATCAGTGCGGCGAGGGAGCGCAGGTCGCAGGCCCGCGGTGTAACGCCCGCCTCTGGCGTTAGAAGTCCGGGTCGCTCCGCGGCGTGACCAAAATCAGTTGCAGCAGTCGGCCGCTGTGTCACATTCGATCGCCCCACCACGCCTCACCTCGCTGCGGGGTCGAAGCCGCTTCGACGCTTGCTTCTTCCCCGGGCAGTTGCGCTCGCAACAGCGATACGACTCTAGCGCGTCCTTAGCGGCACTCACGTCTTGTGGAACTGACGGCCAGGCAGCGTTCGCGCTGTTGCCGGCGCCTCTTGCCGCGCCATAGCAGCCGGGCGCCAAGCTACCACAGGGTGGATCGCACACAAAGTCTGCTGCCGTTGATGTGTGCCTATCGCCGCGAGTGATCTCTGGAAGTTCTGACCAGACGACGCGAGCCGTCAACGCACACGGTACGCTGCGGCTCGCCAAAAGGCCTAGCTCTCTAGCTGGACGCGCACGTCGCACGCGCCTGCAGCGAATTCTCAGGCGTTACCCACCTGGTTAGCGATTCCGGTTACCGAGTTCCCGAGGCTGTTGCCGATGAGTTGATAGCCGCCAACCAGCGCAACGACTATACAAACGAAAATGAGGGCATATTCGCTATAGGTCTGGCCGCGATGGGCTCCGGAGGCCGCTTCGCGGAGCCTAAGATATAGGCGCGTAACTAATTCCATTGTCAGCCTCCTTAAAGTAACCCCAGAGTGGCCTGGTAGAGCCACGCCCAAACAATACCCTACTAGACTTCAAATTTCATTATACCCAATTAATCGTTTTTTGACTTTAAGCCTCTTCTTCGGACATCTTTAATGGGAACGAATTGTTTTAAAGCATCCTAAGTTGCGTCCTTGGCACAAATTTCGGCAATTATTCCCAAATTTTATGGGTCTTTTGCCTTCAGATGCGCTATGTATGTCTCACACGCATCCCGGATGGCCCGGCTCGCCCCGGACAGCGCAGCGGGGGGGAAATTCCGATGGAATTCGGAATCGGTATCGACACGCACGTCAGCAAATGGGACCTCGTCCGCTACGCCGAGGATCTGGGTTACGACCGGGCATGGGTTCCGGATTCACAGATGATCTGGTCTGATTGCTACGCGACGCTCGCGCTGGCGGCAGCCAACACGCGACGGATCAAGATTGGAACGGGGGTGGCGATCGCCGGCACCCGCCTGGCCCCGGTCACCGCGCACTCCATCGCGAGCATCAATCGGATCGCGCCGGGGCGAACGTTCCTCGGCATCGGCACCGGCCACACCGCGATGCGGGTGATGGGGCAGAGCCCGATGCCGGTTGCCGAGTTCCGTGAGTACCTAAAGGTGGTGCGCGCGCTGCTGCATGGCGAGGCGGTCGAGTACACCTTTCGCGGCCGCACGCGCGAGATCAAATTTCTTCATCGCGACCGCCGCTTCATCAATCTCGACGATCCAATTCCGATTTACGTTGCCGCCAATGGGCCCCGGATATGCGAGGCCGCCGGTGAATTCGGCGACGGCTGGGTGACCGCAGGCGGCATCAATGCGCGGGTCGGCGGCCGGCTCGCGCGAATTCGCGCCGGCGCCGAGCGCGCCGGGCGCACGCTGGGACCGGATTTCCATACCGCCGCGCTCAGCAGTTCGTGCGTGCTGCGTCCGGGCGAGCGCCTGACCTCGGCGCGCGTGATCAACCAGACTGGCGCGCAGGTCACGAGCGCGCTCCACTTCGCTTACGAGAATTGGAAATCGCGCGACCGCTCAGACGAGGCGATTCCGTCCTTTTTCCGCAACGTGTGGGACGACTACCTGCGGCGCGTCGACGCCTACAGCCTGCCTGAGCGCGCGCGCTTCCGGCAGATTCACGAAGGTCACGGCACTTTCATGCAGCCCGAAGAGCGGCGCTTCGTCACGCCCGAGGCGATTCGCGGCACTTGCCTGGTCGGCGAGCCCGACGATCTGGTCGCGCAGCTCCGCGCGATGGAGGCGGGCGGTATCAAGGAGACGGTGATCGAGCCGCCGGCGGATTTTCAGCGCGAGGTATATCGCGATTTCGCCGAACTGGTGATGCCGGCGTTTCGCTGAGCCGCGCGCGCGCCGGCCGACAGCTCAGTTGAATTCGGGCGACGGCAACGCGCCGCGCGCGCGCTCGTAAGCGTCGGCGACGCGCAGCACCGAGGGTTCGTCGAACGGCCGCCCGACGATCTGAATCGCCAGCGGCGCGCGGTCCGCGCCAATCCCGGTTGGTATCGCGAGCGCCGGCTGCCCCGTGACATTGAATGGCGCGGTATGCCGGATCAGTTGAGCGAGGCCAACTTTGCCTTCGCGCGCCTCGGCGATTTTCATCGGCGCCATCATGCAGGCCGGCGTGGCGAGCACGTCGCGGCCCTCAAGCGCGCGCATCGCTTCGGCCATCATTTGCGCGCGGGCGCGCTGGGAGCGGAGGTACGCGGTCGCCGGCAGCGCGATCGCGGCTTCGAGCATCCGGCGCACGCCTCGGCCGTAATCCTGCGGACGCTCGGTGAACCATCGCTCGTGATACTCCAGCCCCTCGGCGTACATGATGTTCATCGCGATCGTGGGCGCCGCATCGATCGACGGGATCGAAACCTCGTCGACGATAGCGCCGAGTCCGCCCAGCGTGCGCATCGCGCCCTCGAACGACTGCGCAACCTCGGCGGCGACGTCCCGGCCGAGTTCGCGGATGATTCCGACCCGCACGCCCTTGAGGTCGCGTCCCAGCGCTGCCGAGTAGTCGGGCACCGGCTCGCTGCTCGAGGTCGGATCGTGGGGGTCGTGGCCGGCGATAAGCTGGAGCATCGCGGCGGCGTCGCGCACGCTGCGGGTGATCGGGCCGACGTGATCGAGCGAGTTGCTGAGCGGCAGGATGCCGAAGCGGCTGACCCGGCTCCAGGTCTGCTTCAGTCCCACGCAGCCGCAAAACGCCGCCGGGATCCGAATCGAGCCGCCGGTGTCGCTGCCGAGCGTCGCCGCGGCGCTGCGCCCGACGATCGCGGCGCCCGAGCCGGAACTGGAGCCGCCCGGGATGCGCTCGGGATCGTACGGATTGAGCGTGGTGCCCCACGCCGTTTTGGCGGTGCCCCCGCAGGCGAACTCGTGCATGTTGAGCTTGCCGAGCAGAATTGCGCCCGCGGCCCGAAGACGGGTCCAAACGGTGGCGTCGCAATCGGGAACATGATCGGCGAGCACCTTGGAGCCGCTGGTGGTCAGAATCCCTTTAGTGCAGCAGAGGTCCTTGAGCGCGATGGGAACGCCGTGAAAAGTGCCGCGCCAGTTGCCGGCCGCGATTTCGCGCTCGGCCGCAAGCGCGGTCGCGCGCGCCAGTTCCGCGGTCACGGTAATATAGGCGCAGAGCCTCTTTTCGGTCGCCGCGATTCGATCCAGGTAGGCGTCGGTGACCTCCACCGGCGAGAGTTCGCGTGAGCGCAGTTTCGCGGCCAGCCCGACCACGTCGAGATTCAGAATTTCGTCCGCTTTGGCCATCGTCATTCTCCGACGCGCGCAAGTCAGGCGACTAATTAGGCGATTACACCCTGCTCGCGGAGCGACGCCAGTTCACCGGACGCGACGCCCGCTTCTTGGAGCACCTCATCAGTGTGCTCGCCGAGCAGCGGGGCGAAGCGGCTGAGCGCCGCCGGCGTGCGCTCGAAGCGCGCTGCCGGGCGTGGCTGACGCATCGGGCCCGCGTGCGGATGCTCGGATTCCACGATGATCTGGTTGGCCACGACTTGCGCGTTGTGCAGCATCTCCTCGCGGCTGAGCACGGGCGCACACGGCACCTGGTTGGCGCGCAGGCGCTCGAGCCATTGCGCGGAGCTTTTCGTCTTCAGCACTTCGGCGGTCATCTCGAGGCGCACGTCGGCGTTGCGAATACGATCGACCGGCGTTTTGAAGCGCTCGTCGCCGAGCCATTGCGGCCGTTCCAGCGCGCGGCACATCCCCTGCCATTCGGAGTCGGTGTTCGCGGCGGCGGTGATGTAACCGTCGGTGGTTTCGAAAATGAGCTCACGCGCCCTGGCCGCGCGGATGCTGCTGCGGTTGTTCCCGACGAAGGTATACGCGGCCATCCCCTCCGGCCACAGGAACGCGATCACCGCGTCGAGCATCGCGAGGCGCACGTGCTGCCCTTCGCCGGTCCGCAGGCGCGCCAGCAGCGCCGCCGTCATCGCCTGCGCCGCGGTGAGCGCCGTGACCTTGTCGGGGATTATGAGGCGGATCATGTGGGGGCGGCCGGTTTCGACGTCGGCCTGGATCGCCGCGAGCCCCGAGATCGCCTGGATCACCGGATCGTAAACCCGCTGATCGGCATATGGGCCGCTTTCGCCGAAGCCGCTTATCGAGACGTAGACGAGGTCCGGCTTGACCGCGCGCAGCGCCGCCTCGCCGATCCCCATGCGTTCGGCGACGCCGGGGCGATGGTTTTGCACGAACAGATCGGCGCCCGCGACCATCCGTTTGAGCAGTTCCAGGCCGCGTGGATCGCGCAAGTTGAGCGCCACCGAGCGCTTGTTGCGGTTGATCACCGCGAAGGCCGGCGCGACGCCACGCTTCGTCCCGCCCATCGCGCGCGTGAAATCGCCGATTCCTGGCGGCTCGATCTTGATCACGTCGGCGCCCTGATCGCCGAGAATCATCGTCGCCATCGGGCCCGAAAGATTCTGCGTGAGGTCGACGATGCGGATGCCGCTTAATGGTCCGTTTGCAGATCTTGTGGGAGACCCTGGCATTGGATGGCGCCTCGATAGTGCCGCGCGCGATTCGGCGATTAGCGGAAAGCCGGGATGACTTCCTTCGCGATCGTTTCCATGTTGCGTTCGATATCGTCGTGGCGGCAGGCCCAGCTGAACATCACGCTGCGTGCGCCGGCATCGATATATTCCCGCAGCCGTTTGCGGCAATCTTCGGGGCTGCCGTAAAGCACGTAGCGGCCGGCGATCTTGGAAAAGTCCTGCGCATAATTTTTGCCGAGCGAGCGCGCAGCGACTTCCTCGGCCTCTTTGCGATCGGGATAGACTGAAGTGAAGATGAACAGGCCCGGACGAAAGGCGCTCATGTCGCGTCCGGCCTCGCGGCCGAACGCGTCGATCTTCGTCAGGCTCTCGCGCAGCATCTCGGGCGTGTACATGTACGGCAGCCATCCGTCGGCATACTTCGCCGCGCGGCGCATCGCGGGTTCCTTGCGCCCGGCGACCCAGATCGGCGGATGGGGCTTCTGCGTGGGCGCCGGTTCGAGCGTGACGCCGGAAAACCGCGTGTAGCGGCCCTCGAAGGTGACGTCTTTCTCCGTCCAGAGCTTGCGCACCACTTCGAGCGCCTCGTTGGAGCGTGAGCCGCGCTGCTTGACCGGCACGCCGATGGCCTCGAACTCCTTGGGGAACTCGCCGCCGATTCCGACGCCCATGTGGTAGCGCCCGCCTGAGGCGACGTCGAGCACCGCCGCCTGCTTAGCCAGCATCACCGGATTATACAGCGGCAGCAGCACGATCGAGCTCATCAATTTGATCTTCTCGGTCGCTCCCGCGGCCACCGACAACGCGATGAGCGAGTTCGACACCGGCCCGTGAAACATCACGTGCTCGCCGCAGGTCAGGTAGTCGTAACCGAGCCGCTCGGCGAACCTCGCGAACTCAACCACTCCCTTGACCGAGGTCAGCGCCACGCCGAATTCGATCGATGCCACCGTTTACCTCCCCGCTACGCACTTAAAATTCGGATGGGTCTTCGCCCGCCGCGGACTCAGCCTCGCGGCCCGAAGGCCAATCTTTGTCTAGCATACCTCTGCGCGCAATCTCCAAAAGAGCAAACCGGGCGGTGCGGACCGCCGGTTCAGTCCGGACGCACCAGACCTGAAAGCCCCGCCGCGAGCAGCGGCGTGATTATCCATCCGGCGAGAATATGCAGCCACAGGTACCATCGGAGCAGGGTGCCCGAGAGCGCGCGCATCCGGCCGCCCGTCCCATGGCGCGGATTAGGTCTCCAATAAGTTCCCTGATGCAGATCGACCACCGGCAGGAAATTTTCCAGCGAGTAGACGACCGCATTGAACGGCGGATAGTGCGGCGGCGGCTCACCGTTTTGAACAAAGGCGTCGTAGGCGGCAAGCTCGGTCGGCGTGATCGCGCGCTCGCGGTAGCCCAATCCGAACAGCATCGAACCCAGTGCGACGAAGAAGAAGATCCACCACAGCGCGCGCATCGGCCGGTAGCCATAACCGATCGTGACGTCGAGCACGCGGCTCCATAGCCGCTCTCCCCATCCCAGCCCACCCTGGTTACGGCGCGCGTCCTCCTTGGCCATCATCACGTCGACCGCGCCGACGTCGGAGCCGCGCTCACGCATCACCTTTGCCAGTTGGCCGTAGGGTTGGGGGCGATAGCCGGAAGGTTGGCGCTTGAGCCATCGCAGCCGGCTCCGAGAGTCGCTCGGACCGCCGCTGATGTCGCCGTAAACGAAGTCATCGATGAAGAGATTTCCCGCCGTCGGCCAACTTGCGGCGTCGTCCCATAGCGCCGCGGCGTGGGCGCTGGTGAGATTAAGTTCGGTGCCCGGCGTGCGTACGATACTGTCCCAGTAAAATGTTCCGTCGATCGTTATGCGGTCGGCATTAAGTCCGTTGACGCCGGTTCCGATGAAGTGTGCATCCTTGAAGCTGAGCCCGCGGCCGATTTGCGCAAGCGTCAGATCGACCACCCCGTTGGTGGTAAAGCCGTTGTTGAACGACGCGTCGCCCTTGACCATCGCTTCCACGATCGACAACGGATCGGTGCCGCCCACGAAGCGCCCGGCGCTGCAATCGAGACTGCCGCCGATTTCGGTTCGAAAAAGGCTGACCGGTCCATAATCCCCGCCGATCAACTGCAGGTCGCCCGCAATAAGCATGCGGTCGCCCGAAATGGGGCCGTATTTTCCGCCGGTCAACTGGAGGTCGCCTGCAATCGTCGCGCGGTCGCCCGTAATCGGCCCTGTCTCGTCGCGCGAAAGATCGAGGCCCTGCAGATGGCCGAAGGAGAAATCAATTCCTTCGGGTATTGCCGAGTTGACGATCGTCAGCGGCGCGCTGAGGGTCAGGTAAGAAAGGTCGAGTTGCCCGTCGATTGCCGCGCCACCGATGCCGATACCGCTTGGATGGACGTACGGCCGTGCCTGCGGGTCGGCGGTGAGCCATCGGATGAGCGCCGCGCGGATTGTCCGGCCGGGTGGCCATTGTGAGGCGTTAGCCGGATCGTTGGCGGTACTGCTCGGGTCACTGTTCGGCCCTACCCACAAAAGCGCGCGCTGCGGCGCCGCATGCACTAGTTTTAGTTCGGCGTCGTCCAGGTCGCCAAAGTTGGAGCGCGCAAGCTGTTCGAGAGTGGCGGCGGCCTGCTCCACTTCGTGATCGGCGATCCCAGGTTGCGCGTTCGGGCTGGGGCCGATCTGCACGTCGGCGCTGGCGTCGGCGGGCTGCGCGTACGCGCTTCCCGCACTGGTAGCAATGACGGTCGCGACGATTGTCGCGACCGTCATCGCGATGATCCTGGCGACGATCTTCGCCGCCAGTCTCGCCGAGAGCGGCGCGAGCGCGAGGCCGGACGCAATTCGCGGGCGGATTTGACGGCTATCGAGCGCGGACAGTAGAAGCGGGCTGTTCACGATTGCGCATCATTCGACCAGAGTGCGGAGGGTAAAGGCAATGCGCAAAAGGTGCATGGCGAGATTCCTTGTGGGAACAACCAATTGTGCGCGCCGCCTCATCCGCGCCAAAAAAACCACGGCGGCGCGCCGCTAATGCGGCGCGCCGCCGTGGGCGGGGCCAGCGGGAGCGCCCGGTCCACCGGGCGCTCCCGCTGGCCCCGCCGCGCAGCTCGCGCACTTGCCGGCCTTCAGCATCGCGCATAGCCGCTCGCCGATAAGCTCGCCGGCCACGCGATGGCCCTCGGCGTTCCAGTGGCCGAAGCCGATCGTGCTGTTCGCAAAGCCGTGCAGAAAAGCGTGATGCGCCTGCGCGTACTGATACAGCGGTTCGGCCAGCGTCAGCACGTCGAAGCCGTCGCGCTCGCCGAGCGCGGCGATTCGGCGGTCGGGATAGAACAGATCGCTGACGCCGATACGCTTCATGAAATTCTCGCGCACCTTCGGGTCGGGCCATACCTGGATGCTGGTGTCGAGCGTCACGGTCAGAAATGCCGCGCCGTGCCGGGCGGTCTCGCGATGCGTTTCCTCGACCAGGTCGTCGGTTACCTGCCATGCGTCGCGCCACGTTGATTCGGTGGGCGGCTTATAGATGTCGTAGTTGATCGCGCGTTCCACGGGCAGTTCGGCGGTCGGCTGTTCGTTGCGGGTGCGAAGGATCGTCCAGGCCCCGCCGATCAGCGAGAGCAACCCGGATTTGCGATAGTCGAAGCGCGTCATGCACCACAGGCGAAACGAATTCGAGCTTTGAAACGGCCCCGCTGGCGTGAGCTTGCCGTCGCGCTCGACGTAAAACGGCCGGCACAGATTGCCTTCGAGCGAAACCGAGTTGTTGCGCACGTCGTTGCCCAGAAAAATCGCGAGCACCACGATGTCGGGTTGGTAGGCCCAAACTTTTTCGCTCAGCGTCACCAGTTCCTGCGTGGTGCCGTAGCCGTCGACGCCGAAGTTGAGCGCCTCCACGCGCCGTCCCTTAAGCAACGGACATTGCGCAAGCTTGCGCGCCGCGACCGAGGCGAAAGTGTCTTCGTACGGAACCTGGATTGCCTCGGTGTAGGAATCGCCGAGCACCGCGATGCGAAGGGTGCCGGGCGGCTTGGGTTTAGCAAACTCTGGGCCGCGAAAACCTCCGCTGTTGATCTCGACGTAGGCGGCGCCCTCGCGCCGATAGTAACCGGCGGTATTCGGCCGCAGCCCCCATCCGCGCGCGGCGTCATAACAATAGAAGTAGGGAAAAAAGCGGTTGGCGACCCGCACGCCGACCTCGGCGACCAACCCCGCGCAAATCACCCCGAAGATGATCAGCACCGCCGTGCCCATCGCTCTACGAATCATCTGTTGAGTCCGTGATAAATACGTTCGTTTAGCGCTGCCGCGTTAGGAGCTGGCAGCCGCCGGGCAGTCTCGTTGACGAAAATCGTTCTGTCAACATAACGTAGGCGCGGGATGGATGGGAGTAGCGCCCGCGCATGCTCCCATGCCGCATGACGGAACTCCATAACGAAACATCCAGAACGAAGCTTCCGATGACCTCCAAGCCAATTGGCGTCCGCGGCTATCTCGAAATTCCCGAGCAGCTTAATATCGCGAGCTACGTCATCGATCGTCACGTTGCGCAAGGGCGCGGTGCACGCATCGCCGCATGGGCCGCGGGCCGCGCGTATACCTTCGCCGACCTTCGCGCGCTCACCAACCGCTTCGCCAACGCGTTGTGCGCGCTCGGCATCGGCCATGGCGATCACGTGATGCTGCGGCTCGGCACCAGTCTCGACACGCTGGTTGCGATCCTGGGCACGATTAAGGCCGGTGCGATCGTGATTCCGACCAGCTTCCTGTTCCGCGATCACGAGGTCGAGAAAATTCTGCTCAACAGCGAGGCGGTGATCGCCGTCTCGACGCCCGATTTGCTCGGCCCGATCGAGACGGTGAGCGCACGCACACCGATGCTCCGTCACATCATCCTGGCCGGCGCGGCGGCCGCCGCCGTTGACGGCCGGCGCACGCTTAAGTGGGAGCGCGTGATGGCCGAAGCGTCGCCCGACTTTGCTCCCGCGCGAACGCATCGCGAGCAGACGGCATTCGTGATCTATACCTCCGGCACTACGGGCGATCCCAAGGGCGTCCAGCAGGCCCATCAATGGCTAATCGGCGCGGGCGATCCGTACAACCGCGAGATGGTGCGCATGAGCGCGGACGACGTCTGTTATCAGCCGCAGGACTGGTCGTTCATTTATCCGCTCGGCTCCGGATGCCTTTTTCCGCTGATGGAGGGCGCGGCGATCGTGGTGCCCCACGGCCGCTTCACGCCCGAGGCCGCGTTCGAGACCATCGAGCGCCATCGCGTGACCATCCTCGCCGCGGTGCCGACGATCTACAGGATGATGCTCGCGCTGCCTGACGCGGAGCGGCGCTACCAGCTCGACTCATTGCGCGTTTGCGTCAGCGCGGGCGAGGCGCTGCCGGCGGACACGTTCAACGAATTCCGCCGTCGCTTCGGCGTGACGATCCACGACGGCATCGGACAGACCGAGACGCACATTTTCATCGGTAACCGGATCGGGATGGAAATACGGCCGGGCTCGATGGGTAAGCCGCTTAAAGGCTACGAGGCCACGGTCCTCGACGACGAGGGGCACGAACAAAGGCGCGGAGAGCCGGGTAACCTGGTGTTTCGCAATGGCCATCCCGGGCTTACGTTGGGCTATCGCAAGGCGGCGGCGCGATGGGCCGCGGTGAATCGGGAGGGATGGTACTACACGCAGGACATCGCGTACGTCGATGCCGACGGCTACTTCTGGTACGTCTCGCGCGCCGACGATCTGATAAAGAGCCGCGCGTACCTGATTTCGCCCAAGGAGGTCGAGTCGGCGCTGCTGGAGCATCCGGCAGTGCTCGAGGCGGCGGTGGTCGGAATTCCCGATCCGGAGATCGGCGCTCGCGTCAAAGCGTTCGTCGCGCTGCGCGCGGGGCATGCGGGCTCTGACGCGCTGGCCGAGGAAATCCGTAATTACGTGCGCAGCGTGATCGCACCGTACAAGGTGCCGCATCAGATCGAATTCATGACGGAGCTGCCCAAGACTCCCAACGGCAAGATTCTGCGCCGCCTGCTGCGCGACCGCGGCTGATGCGCGGCTAGCTCAGCATCACGTACTCGAAGTCCGGCGGCTGGCTGTTGATGCCCTTGGCCGGCGGCGCGATCCATCCCGCGATCTTGCCCGGCTCGTGCACCGGCTGCATCAGTTCGCAGTTGCGTGCGCGATCCTCCTCGGTCGGCAGCCATTCGCCGCGGCGCTCCGCGAACTCCTCGGCCGCAAGCACGTTTCCGTGCGGGTCGCAGCTTTGCCCCGCGTATGCACCGACCTTGCGATTGAAGCCGGCATGCGGCAGCGTGAGACGCTGGTCAAGGCCGCGCGCGGCCAGCTCGCGGTTCCATCGCGCAAGCCCGCGCTCGCAATCCTGCACGAAGGCGTCGCGCAGAACCGCATTCATCGCGCGGCGCAACGGAATCCGCTGGACCGCGCCGCCGGGCAGGCGCAGCTCGTACTCGTCCTTCAGCGCGCGATGCTCGCGGTAGAGGTTGGCGGCATGCTCGTGGTAGCGCCCTTTGATTCCGGTCGCAAAATAAGTTGCCGCGTTGCTCGAATCTTCGGCGCCGAACAGATCGAGACTCTCCGAGTACCACAGGTTGATGTACTTCTGGATCACGGCGAGCGCGATGCCGCCGAGCGCGTGGATGTCGGCGCGGCCCGACTGCTTCATCAGGTCGGCGGTGCGCTGCACGACGCGCTGCACTCCGGTCTCGCCGACGAACATGTGATGCGCCTCCTCGGTGAGCATGAAGCGCGTGGTGCGCGAGAGCGGGTCGAAGCCGCTCTCGGAGAGCGACTCGAGCTGGTATTTGCCGTCGCGATCGGTGAACATCGCAAAGCAGTAAAAATCCAGCCAGTCGCGGATCGGCGCGTTGAACGCGGTCAGGATGCGCGGATGGTCGCGATGGCCGCTACGCCGGGTGAGCAACTCGTCGGCCTCCTCGCGCCCGTCGCGTCCGAAGAAGCGATGCAGCAGATAGACCATCGCCCACAGGTGGCGCGCTTCCTCGACGTTGACCTGGAAAAGGTTGCGCAGATCGTACAGCGACGGTGCGGTCTTGCCCAGATGGCGCTGCTGCTCGACCGAGGCCGGCTCGGTGTCGCCCTGGGTCACGATGATGCGGCGCAGCTCCTTGCGAAACTCGCCCGGCACCTGCTGCCACGGATCGGCGTCCGGATTGTCACCGAAACCGATTTTGCGATTTTCCGGCGGCGCCAGAAAGATGCCCCATCGATACTCCGGCATTTTGACGTACGAGTAGTTGGCCCATCCGTCGGCCGACGCGCTTATCGCGGTGCGCAGGTAAACGGTGGATGTGTCGAAGCCCTCGGGGCCGACCTCGTTCCACCATTGAAGAAAGCGCGGATGCCACGTCGCGAGCGCGCGATGCAGCTGCTGGTCGTGATCGAGATCGACATTGTTGGGGATGTCGCCGTTCATGGCTAAATAAAGCTCCACGCGCCGAGCGCGGCGCGAATCCTTCAGGTGCGTCTGTAATCGAATTGCGGGCTCTGCGGCTGGCCGTAGAGCTTGAGCGCGCCGTGCTCGCCGACCGCGTTGGGGCGCTGGAAGATCCAGTTCTGCCACGCCGAGAGCCGCCCGAAAATCCGCGTCTCCATCGTCTCCGGCCCGGCAAAGCGGATGCTCGCTTCCATCCCGGTGAGCGCGTCGGGCGAGAGCGAGAGCCGTTCGCTGATTGCCAGGCGTAGCTCCTCTTCCCAATCCAGCTCGTCCGGCGCCACGGTCACCAACCCAGCCTCCAACGCGCCGTCAGCGTCGAACGTGCAATCGGCGGCGAGCGCCGTGGCGTGCGCCGGGTCGGCGATGAAACGTGTGCTGAGGCGGCTTAGCCCGTTGCTCATCGGGAGTGCGCCTGCATTGAGCACTCCGGTTGCGATACGCGCGTCGGCGACCGACTTCATATAGATACGGTCCGCGCCGAGCGCGAACTCGAACATCGAGCCCGCGAAGCATGAGCCCGGCTCGATAATCGCAAAGAAACTTTTGGCGGTGAGGTCGAGGCGCTTGAGCACGCGTTTCATCAGCAACAGCGTCTCGTTGATGAACCAGTCGCCGCGCCGCTCCCACATCGCGCGGTCCAGTTCGACGACGCGGTCGAGGTCGCCCGCAGATTTGATCAGCACCAGTCCGATCTCCGGGTAGTTGAAGCGCAAGCGCAGTAGCGCGTCGTCGATTTCGCGGAAAAGCCGCAGCGGGTAGAAGTCAGCCCCGAGCGCCGCCGCCGCGGCTGGAATTGCCGGCACGTTCGCAGGGCCCTCGATCATCAACTCGGCCAGACGCTGAGTGCGATCGAGACGCATCTTGAGATGCCGATAGCGGATCTCGGCCTCGCTCTCGGCGGGCGCGAGTGCGTCGAGCGTAACGCCAGCGCGTCCCGCTCGCCGCGGATCGACCAGCGACGCGACGCGCTCGGCCACCGCCTCGTTGAAGCGCGAGCGCGGCGCAATCGCATCGACCAGGCCCCATTTGACCGCGCGTTCGCCGCGCACGCCCTCGGCCAGCGTGGCGAAGACGTCGGCGAGGTCGCGGCGCACCTTGCGTTTGTCGACCAGGCGGGTAAGGCCGCCGGTGCCGGGCAGCACGCCGAGAAATGCGATCTCGGGCAGGCTCACGGCCGAGCGGCGGTCGTCGACCAGGATTATCTCCTCGCAGGCGAGCGCCAGTTCATATCCGCCGCCGCTGCACGTGCCGTTGAGCGCGGCGACGTAGCGCTGGCCGCTGTTGGCGGTCGCGTCTTCGATCGCGAGGCGGGTTTCGTTGGTGAACTTGCAGAAGTTGACCTTGAAGCCATGATCGGCGCGCGCGAGCATGAAGATGTTGGCGCCGGCGCAGAACATCCCGTCGAGCGCGCTGTCGATGGTGATGACGCTAACGCCCGGATGCTCGAAGCGCAGACGCATTACCGCGTCGGCAAGCTCGATATCCACCGCCAGGTCGTACGAGTTGAGCTTGAGCGCGTAACCCGGGCTGAGGCCGCCGGCTTCATCGACCTTCATCGTCAGCCGCGCGCGGTCGCGCGCGGTCTCCAATTTCCAGTGCCGGTAGCGGCTCGGGTCGGTTTCGAATTTCACTGACATTATCGGGGGCGCGCTGTGGTCGCGGTTTGCGACTTTGCAGGCCGAAAATTTATCGGCCTTCGCTTTCGCCATTCTACAACGTTTCAGGCGCCGTGCTGAAACGCGCTGCAGTAGTGCTCAGATGTGGTAGAAGTTGCGCGCGTTGGTCTCGAGAATCTTGTCGACCGACGCTTTGGGTAGCGAGGCAAGCTGCTTGCGCACCTTCTCCACCGGGCGCACGAAACCCTCGGCGTGCGGGTAGTCCGAGCCGATGAAGAAACGATCGTCGCCGGCGAACTGCACGATGTAGGGGAACATCCGCTCCTCGGGATCGGCGCTGATCCAGATGTTGCGATGGAAGTATTCCTCGGTGGAGCGTTTCATCTGCGAGGTGTGCCCCATGTATGAGTAGCGATAGTCCAGGCGCTCGATCCATTCGCCGACCCATCCGACCATCGCCTCGACCGTCGCGACGCGCAACGTGGGGAAGCGCTCGAATACGCCGTCGACCACCATCGTGGTCAGCGCCATTCGCGGGTCCTGGATGATGCTCATGGTGAAGTACATCAGTCCCGGCTTGGGATCCTTGTACCAGGCGCTGCCGGTGTAGTTGCGCTGCGAGACCAGGTGGATGCCGACCGCGAGGTCGAGCGACTGGGCCGCCGCCCATACCAGGTCGAATTCGGGATGGCCGAAGCTATGGCCGCGCACCGGCGCGGAGGAGACAAAGATGCTCTGTGCGCCGAGCTTCGCGACCCGTTCCATCTCGCGCACTGCGAGTTCGGGATCGCGGATCGAGATGTGCGCGGCGGGAAACAGGCGATCCTTGTGCGAGGCGACCAGCTCGAAGGCCCAGGTGTTGTAGGCGCGGCAGAGCGCGTCGGCGAGCGCGGGGTCCTCGACCTCGCCCTCCCACACGATGCCGAGGCTGGGGTAGAGCACCTGTTTGTCGAAGCCCTCGTCGTCGAGGAAGCGCACGCGCGCGTCCATGTCCTGCCATTGCTGGCTGTAGCCGAGATAGCGGTCGAAGTTGCCGACGTTGAGGCCCTGCTCTTTTTCTCCGTAAGCCACTAGCAGGCCCATTATCTGGTCGACGTCGCGCAGCTTAAGCGGCTTGCCGTCGGCGAGCATCGTCGCCTTGCCGTTTTCGGGGTCGCGGACCATCTTTACCGTGCGCTCGCGAAAGGCCGGATCGATATAGCGCTCGAACAGATCCATCGGTTCCATGAAGTGGCTGTCACCATCGATCGCTTTCATCGCGTGGCCTCCGCGCAGGTTCGGTCGCGCCCACACTCGCCGGCGCATCCCACGCTTCTCTCCTAGCAGAGTTTGGCTTCGCGCGCACAGGGCGCGACGGCACCCGAGCCGCGGCGCCTGTCGGCTCAGAACACGCGCCTATTACATCGGCGGCTTTCTCATTGCGGGCGCGCGGGGATTATAATCGCGCCGCGCGCGGCGTGCGCCGCGTTTTGTATAAGGAGGAACCATCAGATGCGCGGACTAAGCGGCAAGGTCGCATTCGTCACCGGCGCGGGGCGCGGAATCGGCAGAGGAATTGCGCAGCGCTTGCGCGAGGAGGGATGCAAGGTCGCGCTCGCCGACCTGGACCAGGCCGGCGCGGAAGCCGCGGCGAAAGAAATCGGCGGCGGCGCGATCGGACTCGCGATCGACGTAGCCAAGCTCGCCAGCGCGCGCGCGGCGGTGGCCGAGGCCGAACGGCGGCTGGGGCCGATCGACATCCTGGTCAACAACGCCGGATGGGATAGGGCGGAGCCGTTCCTGCAGAACAGCGAGGAGACCTGGGACAAGGTGCTGGCGATCGATCTGCGCGGGCCGATCAACTGCTGCCGCGCCGTGCTCGATTCGATGATCGCGCGCGGAGGTGGACGAATCGTGTCGATCAGCTCGGATGCGGGACGCGTCGGCTCGAGCGGCGAGGCGGTCTACTCGGGCGCCAAGGGAGGCGTGATCGCGTTCAGCAAAACGCTGGCGCGCGAGATGGCGCGCCATGGGATCAACGTCAACTGCGTGTGTCCGGGGCCGACCAACACGCCGATGCTCCAGGAACTGGCGGCAAATAATCCCAAGCTGCACGAGGCGCTTAGGCGCGCGGTGCCGATGCGCCGGCTGGGCGAGCCGGCGGATATCGCGGCTGCGGTGGCGTTTCTGGCCTCCGGTGACGCCTCGTATATCACCGGGCAGGCGCTCTCGGTGAGCGGCGGGTTGACGATGGTTTAACCGCCGGCGCGCCGTGGGCCTTGCCAGCGAGACCGAACGTCACCAAAAATCACGCCGGATCGAAACAGGAGGAGCGAATGTACCAGACCTTGCAATACGAATGTGCGGACGGCATTGCGACCGTGCGCTTCAACCGCCCGGGCAAGCTCAACGCGATCAACCCCGAGATGATCGACGACTTGCGCAAGCTCGCGGCCGATGTGCGCGCTGACCCGGGAGCGCGCGTGGTGATTTTTACCGGCAACGGACGCGCGTTCTGCGCCGGCGCCGACATCGCGGCGCTGACCAAGGTCGGCGGACCGCCCGACTTTATGAGCTTTATCGAAGGCGTGCAGACGGCTTTCAACGGGATCGAAGATCTCGACCGCCCGACGATCGCCGCGATCAATGGAATCGCCTACGGCGGCGGATGCGAGATTTCCCTGTGTTGCGACTTCCGCATCATTGCCGAAGACACAAGCATCGGCGTGCCCGAGATAAAGATCGGATTGCTGCCGGGCGCGGGCGGGACGCAACGCCTTCCGCGGATGCTGCCGGCGGCGATCGCCAAACAGATGATCTACACCGGCGAGCCACTCACCGCTCAGCAGGCGTTCCATCACGGACTCGCGAATGAAATCGCACCGGCGGGCCAGGCGCTGGAGGTCGCGACGCAGTGGGCCCGCAAGCTGCTCAAGCTGCCGCCGGTGGGGCTCCGATGCGGGAAGCTGCTGGTCGATATTGCGCAAAACGGCGGCCTCAAGACCGGTATCGAGGCCGAGCGCCAGGCGATGGGGCTCCTGTATGCGACCGAAGACCGCAAGGAAGGGCTGGCCGCGTTTCTCGAGCGCCGCGAGGCGAAGTTCAGCGGACGTTAAAAATGCCAAGGAATGCGGGATGTTTTGACCGTACAATGACAAATAGATCGTGAGCCTTGACACAGCCTGTGATGGGATCATATAGATAGCAAACAAGCGTTTGCTTTAGCGAACGGGACGCCCCCAGCGATCCGTATCCAATTCAGGAGTTCTCAAAATGGCTCAGATGACGACCGAGACGTGGCACGCGATTCCCAGCTCCATCGAGACTATCTACCAGCGCGACTACGAGGTCCACGCGCCCGATATGCGGCGGCTGTACGAGAATGCCAAGCGTGACCAGTGGAACGTCTCGCGCGACATCGATTGGAGCGCGCCGGTCGATCCGGATCGCGGCGTATTCCACGACGGCCTGATCGACGCATACGGCAGCCCCTACTGGGAAAAGCTCGATCTGAAGCGGCGTCGCGAACTCAATATCGAGTTTTCGGCCTGGCGGCTCTCGCAACTTCTGCATGGTGAGTCGGGCGCGATGATCGCCTGCAGCCAGCTGGTCCAGATGGTGCCGACTACTGACTCGAAATTCTTCATGACCACGCAAGTGGTCGACGAGGCGCGCCACGCCGAAGTGCTCGCGCGCTACATCAAGGAGAAGCTCGGCAACAAGGTCTACCCGATGACCACCAACCTCAAGTCGCTGTTCGATCAACTGATCGGAAGCAGCAAGTGGTACATCAAGACCATCGGCCTGCAGCTCGTCGCCGAGACGCTCGCGGTGTCGCTGTTCCGGATGCTCGCCGAGAGCGCGCAGGATCCGCTGCTCAGCGTCATCTGCCGCAAGATCCTGAGCGATGAGTCGCGCCACATGGGCTTCTCGGTGATCAGCCTGCCGGAGCAGATCGAGCAACTCAGCGAGACCGAGCGCCACGAGGTCGAAGACTTCACCAAGGAAGCGCTGCGGCTGGTGATGAGCGGCCAGTTCCCGCGCGACGCCTACGAAGCGGTGGGCTTCAACAAGGCCGAAGTCAACGGAATCGAGCGCTATCGGCAAGAGGTCGCCAAGGGCACCGAGCAAACGATGTTCCGCCAGCTCTTCCGCCGCGACATGCATCAGCAGGTCGTCGCCAACATGGACAAGGTGGGACTGTTGAACGATCGCATCAAGTCGCATTTAAGCGCTCTGGGGTTTGACCCAACCGCCGACGGCCGCACCTATAATCAAAGCGCGGCGGCGGCCGGCTGAGCCGGATAGCACGAAGCCGATAGCACCAACGGCGCTCTTGAGCTGCCAAACCGGGGCGGTCGCGGGTGCTATCCGGCGACGGCTAAACCGGCGGGCGATATCGGCGTATAGATGAGCGCTTCGACTTCCACCAATTCCGCGCTCCGCGCTCCCCGCCAGGACAACCGCCGTCAGCAACTGCTTGACGTCGCAGCCCGTCTGTTCCGCGAGCGTGGCTACCATGTCACCTCGATGCGGGACATCGCGCGAGCAGTCGGGATGCTTTCGGGCTCCATCTACTACCACTTTCCATCCAAGGAAGAGTTGCTGCTGGCGGTCTACGAGGAGGGCCTGCGCCATATCGCAGAGCGGGTCGACGCCGCAGTGGCCGGGCGCGACACGGCGTGGGAGCGGCTGGAAGCCGGATGCACCGCGCATCTCGAGGCGCTGCTCGAGTTGAGCGATTACACGCAGGTGATGATTCGGGTGCTGCCGCCCGAGGGCGGCAAAGTCGCCGAGCGTCTGCTCGAGCTACGCGATCAGTACGAGGCGCGCTTTCGCGAGTTGATAGACGCGCTTGCGTTGCCCGAGGACGCCGACCGCCGCTACCTGCGGCTGCTGCTGATGGGCGGACTCAACTGGTCGCACGTCTGGTATCATCCGGGCGGCGATGCGCCGGCGGTTATCGCGCATCGCATGATCGATCTTCTTCGCCAGCGCCTCGACCGCGCCCCTGGCTAAGTCAATCCGGATCGGGAATCACTGTCCGTTGATTCCGGTCAGCTTGCTCTGCTTGCCGGCTGCGACGGCCACGAAAAGCGCTACCACCCCTACCACGGCTAGAACTACCAGCTCGAGGATTAACCAATTTGTTGGACTTGCCATATCAAGTATTCCTGAACGCTTCGGAATTGACAGATTGAGCTTTTGCGACGGAGAAAATATCTCCGCGGATTTGGATCGTCAACTATCACGATACTCAGCCAACTGAAATAAGTCGTCTCAACCGGCCGCTCATTTGATCGCCTGAGGGTTTATCGGCGATCCGACCGCACCGGTTATCGGAAGCGGCGGAGCGACGAACATGAATTCGTAAACTTTATCGGCGGCGCAATCGTCGGCGATCTTCTCGAGATCGAAAATCTCGCCCACCAACAGACCGATATTGGGGATCATTACCTGGTGCAGTGGCTGAAAAGCGTCGGGCAGTTCGTTGGGCCGCACTTCCAGCCCCCAGGTATCGCTGGCGATGCCGGCGATCTCGGTCCGGTAAAGCCAATCCGCGGTGCTGAAGGAAAGCCCCGGAGCGTCGCCGGCGGCAAACGTGCCCCATCCGTTTTTCTTGCAGTAACCTAGCTGCCCCGTGCGAACCAGCACGATGTCGCCACGCCCGACCTTCACATCTTCCGCCGCGGCGCAGGCGGTCAGATCCTGTTCGGTCACCGGATAGCCCGGCGCAAGGGCTTCGAGTCTTTTGAAGCGGGCGATATCGAGTAACACTCCGCGGCTGACGATTTTCTCAGCCATCTTTTCGATCCCGTTGACTTCGGCGCCGCGCGCGCTGACCCTGGCGGCATTTTGTCCGTTCCACATCTTGCCGTAGTCGAATATATGGGCCAGGGCATCCCATTGCGTTCCGCACTGCAAAAACATCGTGACGGCGTCGTCCGCCGCGCCAATTCCATGCGGGAACGGTTGAACGCCCGCCGCGGCATCCGTGCCGGTCAAAACGAAGGTGTGAACCGGATTGACTCTGCCCCAGGCTCCGGTCTGCGGCCCCTTGGAATCGTAGGGTAACGCCAATGAGACAACGCGGCCTGCGCGCACCAGGCGAGCGGCCTGGATAATTTTTTCCGGCGTGATGTAGTTCAGCGTTCCGAGCTGGTCATCCTTGCCCCATTTTCCCCAGTTGCGGTACTTCTTCGCGGCCTGCTGAATTCGTTCATCGGTCGTCATCAAACATTCTCCCAGGATTAGATGAAGTTGGATTGGCCAGGTTGATATCGATCTTCCACGCTCGAGCGTTGATGGTGCGCCGCAATGACTTTGAACAGCCGGACGCCGGAATCACTCCGGCTTCTTTTCGGGCATCCGCTCGACCGCGCCGCCGCTTTCTTTCCAGGCGCGAAATCCGCCGCGAATGTGACACACCGGCTCCAGGCCCATCTGCTGCACCGCCTGCGTGGCCAGCGCCGAGCGCAGTCCGCCCGCGCAAAAAAACACGAAACGCTTGCCCGTGCCGAAGACCTCCTTGTAGTAGGGGCTCTCCGGATCGATCCAGAATTCCAGCATCCCGCGCGGCGCATGGAGGGCGCCGGGCACGCGGCCGTCGCGCTGCAGTTCGCGGATGTCGCGGATGTCGACCAGCAGGACGCCGGGATCGTCCTTGAGCTTGACCGCCTCCTGCGGGGTTATGGTCTGAATCTCCTTTTCAGCCTCGGCGCACAGTTGCTTGACGGTCTTTTTCAGCTTGAGTGCCATCGCGAATCCTCCGCGTTCTTTTACTAGCACTAGCGATGAGAACAACGCGAGGCGTCCGCGGGAGGTCATCTAAGACGCCGTTCCCGAGATAGCCGGAAATCACGCTGATCGCGCGACGGGATTAAACGATTTCGAGATCTGCCCCGACTAAGTCATTGAACCGACGCTTCAATTCAGAACCTTGCCGACAGTGACGTTCGACTGCTGGCTGGTTCCGCCGCCGGTCATGGGAGATTCGAAAAACAGTTTCCAAAGCTCTCCCTTTCCCATGCGCTGGCTGATCTCGAACAACGCGAAGTAGAGTCCAAACACGAGAGTTATGCCCAGGGCCCAGGCGAACAGCCGGTACAGACTCGTCTGGGCAATCACGTAGTCCGCCGCCGCGCCGAAAGCATGCATCCGATGTCGCGCCTCCAGGAGCCTCTCGAGGTAGCCGAGCAACAGGGTAATGGCGCCGTAAAGTAAGGTCTTAACGGCGACTGCAACAATCCGGCGATAGCGCTCGAGGTGGCGCGCGAGCGTCGTCTCATTGAGTATAAGCACCGCCTTGGCAGCCAGCAGGGCGCCGACCACGGCGCTGGGAAGTGCCGTGATCTCGATCGAGAAATTCGCCAGCACCAGCTTGACGATCACAAGCAAAAACAGAAATCCAATCAGAAAGAAGAGAAATACCGGCCAAGCCGCGACGAACTCATGCTCGAGCCATTTGCCAACCCCAGCAAATTTGTGCAGCACCTTGTTCAATTTAATCCCTCGCTTCGCGCACTGCCGGGCTGTTCTTTGAAAAAATTTCTCCCTCCGGAGGAGAGGAACGGAGAGGCCTGCGTCCGGCTTATGAGGCCTCGCCCGACGTTGCGTATTTGAGCATAATCGTTGGTCCGATGAGATCGCGGGAGAATTGGCTGATGCCGCGGAAAATTCTTCTACTCGTCGCTGCCACTTTTGCGCCGGCGCTCTTGCTGGCCGCGACGGCATGCAAGAAGACGGCGCCCGCGACGGCGCCGCCCGCGCCGGAAGTCGTGGTCACCGAGGTCGTCCAGCGAGACGTGCCGCTTTACTCGGAGTGGGTCGGCACGACCGCGGGTTTCGTCAACGCGCAAATTCATCCGAAGGTATCCGGCTATCTGCTGAAGCAGAACTACAGGGACGGCGACAAGGTGAACGAAGGCCAGTTGCTGTTCCAGATCGACGATCGCGAGTACAAAGCCGCGCTCGACCAGGCGCTCGGCGATCTTGCCCAGGTGGAGGCCCAGCTAAAGCAGCATCAGCAGGATCTCGCGCGCTATACGACGCTCTACAAAATGGCCGTTATCTCGAAGCAGCAATTTGACACTCAGACGCAAACCACGCGCGCAACCGCGGCGCAGGTGCAGGCGGGCCAGGCGGCGGTCGAATCGGCGCGCCTCAACCTGCAGTGGACGCGGGTGATCTCGCCCATCGGCGGCATCGCCGGCATCGCCAAGACGCAAGTCGGCGACCTGGTCGGCCCCACCACGCTACTGACGACGGTCTCGCAACTCGACCCGATCAAGGTCAGCTTCCCGATTAGCGAGCGCGAGTATCTGCATTTCGCCGAGCGCATCAAGCAGCACGAAGAGCAAGGGGTGGCGAAGAACGAGCCCGAGCTGCAAATGATCCTTGCCGACAACAAGACCTACAAATATCCAGGCCACTTTTATGTCGCCAATCGCCAGGTCAACGTGCAGACCGGCACGATCGTCATCCAGGGAATTTTTCCGAATCCCGACTACATTCTGCGGCCCGGTTTATATGCGAAAATTCGCGTGGCGGCCGATGTTCAGCGGGGCGCACTGCTCGTTCCCCAGGACGCGGTGCTCGAGACCCAGGGACAATCTCAGGTCGCGGTCGTGGATGCAGACAACCGGGTCAGCCTGCGTACGGTCAAGACCGGCAAGCAGGCGGGCAATCTCAGAATCATCGAAAAGGGTCTAACGCCCGGCGAACACGTTATCACCGAGGGTTTGCAAAGGGTTTCCGACGGGATGGAAGTGAAGCCACGGTTGGCTCCCGCCGGGCCGGATGGCCCGGCCGCTCCCGCGCCGGCGAGACAGCCCGCAGCTCCCGCAGCGTCGTGAGCGCGGCGGGCCAGGCCTGGAAGCGATGTCGAAGTTTTTCATCAACCGGCCAATCGTGGCGATGGTTATCGCTATTTTTTTTGTGATCGCCGGCGCCGTCATGGTTTTCCGGCTGCCGGTCGCGCAGTTCCCCGAAATCGTACCTCCCGATATCCAGACCACGGCGGTCTATACCGGCGCGGACGCGCTCACCGTTGAACAGTCGGTCGCCACTCCTATCGAGGAGCAGGTCAACGGCGCGAAGAACATGATCTACATGCAGTCGATCAACGGCGACGATGGCACGATGACGCTGCAAGCCAACTTCGAGGTCGGCACCGACGTCGACCTCGACCAAGTGCAGGTCCAAAACCGGCTCTCCCAGGCGCTCTCCAGCCTGCCCGCCGCGGTGAGCAACTACGGCCTCACGACCCAGCAGACGGTCGGACTTCCGCTGCTGGTCTTCGCGATCACCTCGCCGCATCGGACCTGGGACCAGACTTTTCTTGCCAACTACACCGCGATCAATATCGAGGATGAGCTCGCGCGCATCCCGGGCATCGGCCAAGTCAAGGTCTTCGGCGCCGCGAACTACGCGATGCGGGTTTGGGTAACGCCGGACACGCTCGCCAAGCTCCAGCTGACCGTGAACGATATCGTCAACGCGATCTCGGCTCAGAATGTCGTGAATCCCGCGGGTACGATCGGAGGTGAGCCGGCGCCGCCGGGCCAGCAGCTCACTTATACGGTGCGCGCGCAGGGCCGCCTGCTCAGCGCCGAGGAGTTCGGCAACATCATCCTGCGCGCGAACCCCGACGGCTCGCTGGTGCGGCTCAAGGACGTCGCGCGGATCCAACTCGGCGCCGAGAGCTACGATCAACAGGCGTACATGAACGGTGCGCCGAGCTCGCTGCTCATTCTCTATCAGAACCCCGGGTCCAACGCGCTCGAAGCCGCGAATCGAGCCAAGGCCAGGATGAGCGATCTCGCCAAACGCTTCCCCCAGGATATGCAGGTGACGCTGACGCTCGACACCACCGTCCCGGTGACCGAGGGCGCCTGGGAAATTGTGAAAACGCTGCTCGAGGCGATCGGCCTGGTCGTGCTGGTGGTGTTCATCTTCTTGCAGAGCTGGCGGGCGACGCTGATCCCGATTCTCACCATCCCGGTATCGCTGGTGGGCGCTTTCATGTTTTTTCCGGCGGTCGGATTCTCGGTCAACACGCTCTCGCTCCTGGGGCTGGTGCTGGCCGTCGGACTGGTGGTCGACGACGCGATCGTCGTGGTCGAGGCGATTACGGCGAAAATCGAGCAGGGGCAGTCGCCGCGCGACGCGGCGCTCGAAGCGATGGACGAGGTCGGCGGAGCGCTGGTCGGAATTGCGCTGGTGCTGTCCGCTGTCTTCATCCCGACCGCATTTATGGCGGGAATAACGGGCTCGCTCTACCGGCAGTTTGCGCTGACGATCGCGTTCTCGGTCATCATCTCAGCCTTCAACGCGCTCACCCTGAGCCCCGCCCTGGGCGCGCTGTTGCTGCGGCCGAAAAGAGCCGAGACCGGGCGCAAGGGTCCGCTCGCGCGAGTCTTCGCGCTCTTCAACACGGGTTTCGCGTGGGTGACCAGGGGCTACGTCAGCATCTCCTCCCTGCTCATCCGGAAATTCGTGCTGGCGCTCGCGCTGCTGGTCGGGTTCGCGATCCTGGCGGGAGGGATCGGGAAGATTCTGCCCCAATCGTTCCTGCCGGACGAGGACCAGGGCTACTTCATAATCAACGTCGAGCTGCCGGAAGCCGCCTCGCTGCAGCGGACGGTCGCGGTGATGCGCAAGATCGACGAGATCCTGAAGCATGAGCCGGGAGTTCTCTATAGCAACGGCATCGCCGGCTTCAGCATCCTGTCGCAAACGACCAGTCCTCGAAACGGAGTCTATTTCTGTCTGCTGAAACCGTATCCGGAACGCAGGATACCCGCGCTGGAGGCCATGTCGATCGTTGCTTCGGTGAACCGCAAGCTCGCCGGGCTGTTGGACGCGCAGGTCTTCGCGTTCCTGCCGCCCGCGATCCCCGGAATCGGTCAGGCGAGCGGCATCGATTTCTTCATCCAGGACCGGGGCGGCCACGACGTCGATTATCTGTGGCAGAACACGCAGAAGTTTCTCGCCGCCGCGCACAAGCGGCCCGAAATGGCGGGCCTGCGCTTCACCTTCAGTCCTTCGGTCCCGCAGCTATTCGCGGCGGTGGACAAGGACAAGGTGTTCAAGCTCGGGATTTCGATCGACGAGGTTTATCGCGCGCTGCAGACCCTGCTCGGCGGTTACTACGTGAACCAGTTCAATCGCTTCGGACGAGTGTGGAAGGTTTTCGTAGAGGCGGAACCGCAGTACCGGACCAGGGCGACGGAAGTCGGACAGTTCTATGTCCGCAATAGCGCGGGCACGATGGTCCCGCTTTCGACGCTGGTCAACATGCAGCGGACGTTCGGCCCGGAATTCACCACGCGCTTCAACGAATACCGCAGCATCGAAATTTTCGCCCTTCCCGCACCCTCCTTCAGCACGGGCGACGCGATGAGCGCGGTCGCTGCGGTTGCCGATAAAGTGCTGCCGCGTGACATGGGCTATGCGTGGAATGGGATCTCGTACCAGCAATCGGTGGCGGGCGGCGGCGCGGGAGTGTTCGCACTCTCGCTGATCCTGGTGTTTCTGATTCTCGCGGCGCTGTACGAAAGCTGGTCGCTGCCGTTCAGCGTGCTGCTCAGCGTGCCGGTGGCGGTCTGCGGCGCGTTCTTTGGCCTATGGTCACGCCGCTTCGACAACGATATCTACGCGCAGATCGGCCTCATCATGTTGATCGGGCTTTCGGCGAAGAATGCGATCCTGATCGTGGAGTTCGCCAAGGCCGAGCTCGAGCAGGGCCAGGCGATCGTCACGGCTGCGCTGAACGGAGCGCGCCAGCGCCTGCGGCCGATTCTGATGACCTCGTTCGCATTTATCTTCGGCCTGCTTCCGCTATGGACCGCTCTGGGAGCGGGTGCGGTGGCCCGCCGGCTGATCGGCACGGTCACGATCGTCGGGATGGCGTTCTCCAGCGGCTTTGCCATCTTCCTGGTCCCCGTGCTCTTCGTCGTCGTCGAGCGGCTCTCGCATCGATTGTCCGCAAGGAAGCCGCAACCGGCAGCCCCGCGGCCGGCGAGTGCCCCGGTCTCCGATAGCGAGCGCGCCGCCGGCGGCGGCTGACGTGCGGCGCCGGCTTTTTCTACCTACCCTTGTAGTTCGGCTTGCGCTTTTCGATGAATGCGCGCGGGCCTTCGCGCGCGTCCTCGGTCTTGCGGATGAAGCGCTGGGCCTCGTTCTCGATCTTGAACGCGGCCTCGAACGGCAGCCCTGAACATTTCTCAACCGTCTCCTTGATCGCACGCACCGCGAGCGGGCCGTTTTCCGCAATCGCGTGCGCCAGCTCTTCCGCTTTCGCCATCACGTCGCGTTGCGCCGCCACGTAGTTGATGAGCCCCAGCCGCCACGCCTCGGCGGCCGGGATGCGGTTGCCGGTCAGCAGAATCTCCATCGCCTTGCAGTACGGCATCTGGCGCACCAGCCGCACCAGCGAGCCGCCGGCCGGGATGATCGCCCACTTGACCTCCTGCAGGGCGAAGCTCGCCGATTCGGCCGCCACGCGCAGATCCGTCGCCTGCATCAGCTCGAGCCCGCCCGCGATGCAGAATCCGTTGACCGCCGCGATCACGGGTTTGTACAGGTTCCATCCGCGCAGCAGCGCCATCGCGCCGAGCTTCGGGTTCTCCTTGATCTTGTGGTCCCACTCATCTTCGGGCTGGCGTGCGCCGGTCATCAGCGGAATCATCCGCGCCAGATCGGCGCCGGCCGAGAAGGCTTTGTCGCCTGCGCCGGTGATGATCGCGGCGCGCACGTCGTCATCGTCGGCCACGCGCTGCCATGCTTCGGCCAAGCGCACCACAACCTCCGGGTTCATCGCGTTGTGCACCTCGGGGCGATTGATGGTCAGATAGGCGATGTGGTCGCGGACTTCAAATAATAACACTGGCATTGCTTGCTCCGTTTGGCGTACGAATTTAGTCATCGTATCTATCGGCATTTGCGGCGCGACGACAAGTCATAAGCGGTGCGCCGCGATGGCGGGTGCGCGCGAGACGGCGAGGATGAACGCCCTGGCGCGAACTTCATCCGCGACTAGAATTAGTGACGAGATGGAAAGCATGAGGGGATCTTCGATGAACAGCCGGCGCATGCTCCCTCTCCTCAATCGCGCGCGCTCCCTGGTGCTGGCTTTGATGCTGATCGCGACGTTCGCTCTGACAGGCTGCTCGCACAAGCAGGCGGACGCAGACCGTCTCGCCGCGATTCTCCAGATAAAGCCCGGGATGGTGGTGGCGGATGTGGGCGCGGGCTCGGGCTGGATGACGGTGATCATGGGCGGGCTCGTAGGACCCAAGGGGCACGTCTTTTCTACCGAGATCGATCCGCGGGAGCTGGGCAGAATCCGGAGCGCGGTCGCGGCGGCGCATTTGGCCAACGTCACGGTGGTGCAGGCCAGTGCGAGCGATAGCGGATTGCCAGCCAATTGCTGCGACGCGATCATACTCCGCCGCGTCTACCATCACCTGACCGACCCCACCGATACCGACCGCAGTCTCTACCAGGCCTTGCGTTCGGGTGGCCAACTGGCGGTGCTGGATTTTCGCCCCAGCATTCTTACGTGGCCGTGGACGCCCAAGGGTCTGCCGCCGAACCGTGAAGGCCACGGCATCGACCCGATGATTGTAGCGGATGAACTCAAGCACGCGGGTTTCGAGTACATGAGCATGGATGATCCGTGGCCGGGCAGTTCGTTCCTCTCCAGCTATTGCCTGATGTTTACGAAGGCGCCGCCGACGACCGGGCAGCCGCCGCACGCGTCGACGCCCGACGATACAATTCATGGAGCGCCGGCTTCGGTTCCGCACTGAGCGCGGTGTTTCTCCGCGAATTCGCTATGGCGCGGTCAGCTCAACCTGTATCGTTGAGTACGCCGAACCTTTGAAGCGATGAATCCGGGAGACGACGAAATTGGCTGCCGCTGCGCTGGATGATCTCAAGGTCGTCGAATACGCCACGATGGTCTCGGGGCCAATGTGCGGCAAACTGTTCGCCGACATGGGCGCCGAGATCATCAAGATCGAGCCGCCCGGCTTGGGCGACGAGGCGCGCAGCCATCCGCCGTTCCCCGCCGATATTCCGCATCCGGAGAAGAGCGGACTTTTTCTTTACCTCAACACCAGCAAGAAAAGTGTGACACTCGATCCCGCGACGGCGCGCGGCCCGGAAATCTTCGAGCGCCTGGTGCGCGACGCCGACATCCTGATCGAAAACCATCCGCCTGGCCACATGGAAAGCCTCGGATTCGGCTACGAAGTCCTCCACGCGCTCAACCCGCGGTTGATCGTCACCTCGGTGACGCCGTTCGGCCAAAGCGGCCCGTATGCCGGATGGAAGGGCTCGGACCTTATCGAATGGGCGATGAGCCTGACCGGTTACAACACGCCGACGCTGATCAACGATTCGGCGCGCGAGAATCCGCTGCGCGCGCCCGGCCGCCAGGCCGACATGATGGGGGCGACGACCGCGGCGGCGGCGACGATGATGGCGCTGTTCCATCGCGAGGCCACCGGCGCCGGGCAATGGGTCGACGTCGCGTGCTGGCAGGCGGTGGTCAACACCGCGAAGATCGAAATGATCGTCTACAGCTATGCCGGGATGCCATACAGCCGGTTGCGCGCCAATGCCAAGGCCGGACTGGAGCCGTCGCAATGCCGCGACGGGTACGTTTACGTGCTGTGGGTGGTGGACTCGCATTTCGAGGCGCTCAAGGAACTGCTCGGCCATCCCGAGGCGCTGGAAGCCGACCTGTTCAAGAACACCGCCCAGCGCGCCGAGTACGACGACGTGGTGCGGCCGCTGATCCAGCGGGAGCTTCTCAAACACGACATGGATTGGCTGGTGCGCGAGGGGCAGAAAATCGGACTGCCGATAGGCCCCGTGTTGACCGTCGCGCAGGCCGCCGAGCATCCGCATCTGCGCGCGCGCAACGCCTTCGTCGAGATCGACCATCCAGTCGCCGGCCGTTTCCGCTATCCGGGACCGCTGGTGCGATTGACCGCGACGCCACCCGTCGCCCGCCGTGCGCCACTGCTGGGCGAGCATAACGAAGAGATCCTGTGTGGGCGGCTCGGATACTCGCGCGAGGAACTCGCGGGACTTCGCGCCGCCGGCGTGATTTGACTCGGGGAGGAAAGAGCGATGGCGCGTCTGCCGCTTGAAGGAATCCGGGTCACTGACTTCAGCTGAATCATCAACGGGCCGCAAATCGGCTTGTGGCTCGCGGCGATGGGCGCCGAGGTCATCAAGATCGAATCGCAGGTCTATCTCGATTTTTCGCGGCTCAATCCCGCCTTTATGGCCGCGGGCCTCTCCGGCGTGAACAACAACGGCGGCTACCACACGCTCAACTACGGCAAGAAATCGATCAACCTCAACGTCAAGACGCCGCGCGGCAAGGAACTCGCCCACGAACTCGTCAAGCAGAGCGACTTCGTGCTGGAGTGCTACCCGGCGCCGCTCTCGCGCCGGCTCGGGCTCAGTTACGAGGAGCTGCGCGCGGTCAAACGCGACATCATACTGATTTCAGTCTCGCTGCTCGGCAAAACCGGAACCGAACCGGCCGATTGGGTCGGATGGGGTCCGATGGCATGCTCGTTCATCGGCACTTTCGACGCGCAGGGCTATCCCGGCGGAGCGCCACGCCATACCGGCGGCACCTGGCCCGACTACGCGATCGGCACCGCGGTGGTGTTTCACCTGCTCGCCGCGCTGCGCCATCGCGATCGCACCGGCGAGGGCCAGTGGCTCGACGCGAGCATGGGCGAGACCGTAATCGGCGAAACTCCCGAGTGGTACATGGACTACTTCATGAACGGGCGCGACCGCCGGCAATGGGCCAACCGCGACGACGTGATGGCGCCGCACAATACCTACCCCTGTGCGGGAGATGACAAGTGGATAGCCATTGCGGTAGGCAATGACACCGAATGGCGCGCGCTGTGTGAAGTAATGGGTAATCCCGCGTGGGCTCGCGAGACGAAGTTCGCCGATCAGGTCGCGCGCTGGCAAAATAACGACGCGCTCGACGCACATTTGGGCCAGTGGACGCGCAACCATCAGCATATCGAGCTGGCCGAGCGTCTTCAGCGCGCCGGCGTGCCGGCCGGACCGGTGCTCGACAGCGTGGAGATTCATCAGGACCGCCATCTATGGGAATGGGGCTACTGGTGGGAACTCGACCATCACACGGTCGGTAAACGCGTGATGCCGGGAATTCCGGCCAGGCTCGGGAACGTTCCTCGCTTCAACTACAGCCCGCCACCGGACCTGGGACAGCACAACTTCGAGGTTTTCAACGGCATCCTAGGCCTCACGAAGGAAGAGATCGCCGCGCTGATAGAGTCGAAGGTGATCTATTGAACCCGACCGTTCATGAGATTACTCAGTCGCCCCATAGCCTTCCAGGGGGGGGGAGAGGGTAGGGTGCGGAGGCATTGGAGCGGTGCGGCGGTGCGAGTTCGGAGTGTTTCCAAGATAAGACCGAGTGAGAGTAAACTCGCCGCTGCCCGAGTTCGTCGGAGTTAAAACTCACGGCGGGTGGCGGCAAAACCGATCGGAGGGCATCTGGAGCATGGCTCGCAAAGGATCGATCGTCTGTGGCTTTATCGCACCCCATCCCCCGCACCTGGTCTACGGCGAAAATCCGCCGCAGAACATCCCGCGCTCGAGCGGCGGATGGGAGGTTCTGCGCTGGGCCTACGACAACTGCCGCGAAAAGATCAAACAGCTCAAACCCGACGTGATTATCGTGCATACGCCGCACTGGATGACGCTGGTCGGCCATCACGTCACCCGCGTGCCGCGGCTTAAGGGCCTCTCGGTCGATCCCATCTTTCCGCATCTCTTTCGCTACAACTTCGACACCGCGATCGACGTCGAGCTGGCCGACGCGGTTTACGATGAGGCGCGCGCCGAGGGCCTCATCGCGCGCAAGATGACCAATCCGAACTTCCGCCTCGACTACGGCACGATAGTCACTTCTCATATGCTCAATCCCGGCTGGGATATACCTATTCTGAGCCTCTCGGCGAACAATTCGCCCTACTACTTCTCGCTCGGCGTCGGGATCGAGGAGATGTACAAGCTGGGGCGCGCAACGCGCCGCGCGATCGAGAAGACCGGCCGGCGGGCAGTGCTGGCCGCGAGCAATACGCTCTCGCATTTTCATTTCGATCGTGAACCCGATCCGAACCTGCCGGAGGACATGAGCAAGGAGCACGTCTTCAGTCACGACAACTATTTATGGGACATGCGCGTGCTGCGCCTGATGCGCGAGGGCAGGATGGACGAGCTGCTCAGCGTGCTGCCCGAGTTCATCGAGAAGACCGGCGCCGAGGTCAAGTCAGGAGGACTGTTCTGGATGCTCGCGGCGATGGGTTTTCCGAAGATCCCGGCGCGCGTGCACGGCTACTGGAGTGTGATCGCGACCGGCAACGCGGTGGTCGAATGGGACCTCTCGGCGCAGCCCAACGATAGCGGAGCAGACGCCCATGCCTGAGGGCCAAATCGTCAAGGGCTACATAATGCCGGGCCTGCCGCACGTGATGCTGCCGACCGAGTCGGCGGCCCGCCGCGAGTTACGCGACGCCTGCCGTGTGGCCGGCGCCAACGCACAGGAGGCGCGGCCCGACGTGCTGGTCATCTTCAGTACGCAGTGGGTTTCCGTGCTCGGCCACCTGGTGCAGGCGCGCCCGAATCCGACGGGGCTGCACGTCGATGAGAACTGGTACGACCTCGGCAACTTGCCGTACGACTTTCGCACTGATCTCGAACTCGCGCGCAGGACGATCGATCTCGGCATGGCCGCCGGCCTCCAGGTGCGTCCGGTGGACTACGAAGGTTTCCCGGTGGACACCGGAACGCTGGTGGCGCTTAACTTTCTCAATCCGAAAAATGAAATCCCCGTCGTCTGTATCTCATGCAACATCTATTCGGGACGCGACGAGGAATTGAAGCTCGGTCAAGCCGCCGCCGACGCGGTGTGCGCGCTCGGCCGGCGCGCCGTAGTGGTCGCGTCGACCGGCCTTTCGGGCCATTATTTCACGCGCGAGATTTCCGACGACGAAGATCGGATTGTCAACGAAGAGGACGATGCCGGAAACCGCAAGCTGCTCGATCTGATAGCCGCCGGAAAAGCCATGGACGCGATGGACCTGGTGCCCGAGTATGCGGCAAAGACCGGCGCCGATATGCAATTCAAGAGTTATTACTGGCTTATGGGCGCGATCGGTTCCGGACGCGTCACGAGCAAGGTCAAAGGCAAGGTGCTCGGCTACGGCTCGATTTGGGGCAGCGGAGCGGCGGTGGTCGAGTTCACGGCCTGAGCGTGTCACGTTACCAGGCGTGGATCGCGCCGCGGGCGCTTAAACGTTGGGGGAAAGTTCGATGGCCGTTGACTATTCCATCTGGGTCCTTGGCTACGCGCGCACCAAGGTGTCGGGCGATTTCATGGGCGGGTCGCCGATCGCCAGCAACACCGGAACGTTCGAAATCCCGATGCTCTACACGCTGGTGGTCTCGGCGCCGGGGAGCAAAGAACGGCGAGTGATCGCGATCGATACCGGGTTCGGGGAGAGCGGCTTCGCCTCGGCCGAAGACAAACTTTCGGGGATGTTCACCGATATCGAATGGCCCGACGTCGTGGTCGGCAAGGTCGGGTTTCGTCCCGAGGATGTCGATACCGTCATCCTGACCCACATGCATGCGGACCATGCGGGCAACGTGGTCGCCTTTCCCAGGGCCAAGGTTTACGTCCAGCGCGAAGAGTACAACGGCTGGACGCGGCTTCGCCGCGGCGAGCTAATCAAGACGGCGGGCCCTGGCTCGTGGGCGCTGTCATCGATCAACTGGGAGAACTTCGACCGCTTCGACGAGGCGATCGCCGCGGGCCGGGTAACCTTGCTCGACGGCGACCGCGAAGTGGCGCCGGGCATCACCTGCCGGCTGGCCTCGCAATCGCACACCTTCGGTTCGCAGTGGGTGGAGATCGAAACCTCTTCGGGCCCACATATCGTGGCGGGCGATTGCGTGTACTGGTACGCGAATCTCGAGAAGATGTGGCCGCCGGGCTATATCCAGGGAAATCCGTGGAACGTGATGCAGGTGTTCGAGAAGATGACCGGAATTATCGGAGACAAGCTGCCGCGCGTGGTCCCCGGCCACGACATGGAAGTCTTCAAGCGCAACGTCAACTGGACGGTGGGACTGAACCCGATAGCCGAGCTTCATCTGGCGACGGGCGAAAAATCGCGCCGCCCGAAATAAGAGTCATCGCATCGCAGCCTGACCCTGGGCGAGAGCGCCGCGAAGGGCGGAGGTGCGCTGATGGTGCAAAGGGCCGGGCGCCCTCAGCCACGTACACTAATCGCGGCGCTTGCGCCGGGGAGAAAGCCAACGCGGCGGATCCCCATTTTTTAGTCGCAGTTGACTCCCCATTGCAGTGAGGCACGCCCGGCCCGTTAATCCATCCTCTGGTGCGATAACACCGCGGCGGTCTTTCTGGTTCCATCGCGCCGGTTCCATGGCGCCGCGGTAAATCGTCATCCATAAATACGGAGCGCGCGCATGATCGGATTGGCCGGATTTTGCGAGCGGTCAGGTGCGAGCAGGAGGCCCCGGTGGCCGGGACTGTTTGAACTCATCCGCGACGTCACGCATCGTCTTGAACCTGATTCCGTCGCGGCTGCGAATATGGTCGATGAGCCGCTCGAGCATCAGCAGGCGATGGCCGCGGCCGATGCACTGCGGATGCAGCGTCAGGATGTAGGTGCCCTCGCCAAGCCGGTCGTAGAGATAGTCGAAGTCGCCCGCCCATACCTCGTAGATCCGCGACGGCGAGGCGATACCCGGGTTGATGCCGTTGCGGGTCCACACGTGCTCGAAGGCAACGAAGTCGTCGAGCCCCCAGGTAAACGGCAATTCCACGACTTCGGTCGGGCGGCCGAAGATGAAGGCGCTGTCCTTGGGGGCTTGGTCGCCGACCCTGCAATAGTAGGGCGTGAAGTCGTCGCCCATCATGCTGCTGTCGTAGAGCATCCCATGCCCGACCAGCAATCCGAGAGTGCGCGGCGTGAGCCCCGCGGCGGGCGAGCGGTAACCGACCGGGTTCTGGCCGGTGACCCTTTTGAGCGATGCTATCGCCATGTCGAAGTCGCGTATCTCCTCTTCGGGCGAGCCCAGGCGCTCGTGGCGGTAGCCGTGATGGCCAATCTCGTGGCCTGCGGCGGCGATTTGCGCGACCGCCTCGGGATAGGTGTCGGCGGTATGGCCGGGGACGAACCAGGTCGAGGGGATTTTCCACTCGCGCAGCAGGTCGAGCAGTCGCTTGGCGCCCACCACGCCAAATTCGCCGCGCGAGATTGCGCTGGGCGAGGAGGCGTGGAAATTGCCGATCCAGACCGAGATCGCGTCGAAGTCGAAGGTCAGGCAGACATTGACTTTTTTTGCGTTCACATTTTTTGCCATCGGCAGTTTCTCCTGGCTGAACTTTTTCACTCGCGCGGTCTCGGAGAAGCAAGGTCATTTTCGTGACGTTCGATTCGCGATGCTCCTGAAGCCATCTGTAATGCGGTAGCATCGAGCGTGTCCAGTGACCGCACGGCGGCGTTCGCAATCCGGCATTCTCGATGCGCCGATACTCCAAGGGCGGGCGGCGCTTTCACGGCTTGCCAACCGTCCGAGCCTTTATATACGCTCAGCGAGCGCGGCGGCGTGCCTTGAGGGAACGCGCAAGCCGGCCTCAAAGAGCATTGTCCTGGGCACGTCCATACAACGTTCAGACGTCTAAAGGCGCGCAGCCATCATTTCCGAGGAGGGCAGTCCTGCGATGAGCCGATTGGTTGGCCTGGTAGTGGTTGTCGCGCTGGCGATAGCGCCACTTGGAGGTTGCAAATCGGGCGGGATCGGATCGGGAACCAATTATTTCCCGCTAACGCCAAATTCGACCTGGACCTACCAGATCTTCGCCAAGAGCCAAGGCACTCAGTACCAGATCACCGATCGGGTGATCGGTGTGAAGTATGTCCCCGCCCTCAAGCTCACCGGATCGGTGGTTGACGAGTCCTATAGCCTCGCGCGGGGCGGCACTCGCCCGCTGGTGTATTACGCCAAGGACGGTTTTATAGCGCGGCTGTCCGCGCTCGACTACGACCAGAAGACCATAATGGCGCCATCATGGGGGCGCTCCGAAGAGGCTCAGTTTCTGCCGCTGCAGCTTGCGCCAAATCTAACCTGGACCAACGTCATTTTTCCGTACGGACATCTCTCCGGGTCCTTCAACATCAACCAGAATCATCGGACCTTCGCCGAGACCAAGCAGATCGAAACGCCCGCGGGCCATTTCAACAATTGCATCCGTATCGAGACCCAGGCCACTTATCAGGGCGGGATGTACGCTCAGAAGAAACAACATCTGCAGCTCACCTATCTCGATTGGTACGCGCCCAACGTCGGCCTGATAAAGACGGTGGCGCTCGAAGGCGGTCCCACAGGTCCTGAGATGGATCGGGTCGAGTTGGTCAGATTCAATGTCACGCCTGATTCGGCGCAGAACGGTTCTCAATAATCCGCGCGCATTAGCAGCCCGCTATGGTTTGGAGGGCCGGCCCGCGGCGGCGGTGTTGGCGCCCGCCGCATAGTCGATCGCGAGAGCCTCGATGTAGTAGCCGGTATGCCCTTGTTCTCCGACCTTCGGCTTATACTGCATGCTATTGATGTAATCTCCAGCCTGGTTGGGAGTACGGTTTGCCGCGGTGACCTTGGTTTCACTCTCGTTGGGCGTGACGCCGTAGAGCAGCGACTTCACATCCTGCTTCTTGCCGCCGACGATCAATAGCGCCTCGGCGCCGGTAGCGCACGCCTGACGCCTGAGTTCAGGCAGCACCTTGGCCGGCTCCTCATTGACGTCGGCCCACGCCTCGACGATAGCGACCTGCTCATAGGCCACCGTCGGCTCCGTGGTGAGGACCGGCATGTCGCAGTCAGGAGGCTTGGCCGGGTGGATGGCGGTCGTGACAGGCGTGACCATCACTTGAGTCGGGCGCTTGTCCGTGAAGCATCCGGCCGCGACACCGGCGCAGCCCGCGAGCAAGAAAGCGCTCGCTGCGGCCGTCCACCCGTGCGAACGCCTCAAATACTGAACCGGTTTCATCGCTTGGCTCACTGCGCCGACGAGGCTAGCACGGTGCGCGGCGGTTGACCAAGTTCGACTAAGTTCCGAGTGGGCTGCCGTGCGGGCGGCGCGGATTTGCGCCTATTGCGAAACGGTGCCGCGGGAATATGATCGATCCTATGAGTCGCATCGTGTGGATCGCCGCTATGATGTTATGCAGCCTCGGCGCGATCGCGATGTCGGCTTGCATGACGGTGCCGACCTCGAGCACCTCTTCGTCAAGCGGTCTTTCGTTCGGCGCTGGAATGCCGCCGACGAGCTTTTCCTCCAGCAGCGGCTATTCCTCCAACGGTTCTTCGTCGAGCAGTTATAGTTCCGCCGGCGCCGCGGCGGCGGCCGCTCCGAGGGGTTATGGCGCGAATGACCCCGCCGACGGTGGCGCGGTCCCGCCGGGCTACACCAACGACACCGCTCAGAGCGGTACACTCACGAGCTATCTACAGAGCCATCGTCTCCCGCTGGTCGGCGCGCAAGTGCTGACCAACGATAGTGGCAATCGGCAAATCATCCTTTATGGCTTCGTGGCGAGCGACTTCGGCAAGCAGGACGCGGCGGACAAGGCGCGCCAGTATTTGCATAACCCCAATGCCCCGGTGATCAACCGAATCGCCGTGCGGCCCGAGCTCGCCTCGGGTGCGAGCGGCTCGGCGCCGGCTATGCCGCAGGGCGGCGCGTCGGGCGCCTATGGTTCGACCGGGGCTTCCGGGACGTCTGGATCTTCCGGCAATGAGCTCGGCAGCGTACAGAGCTACGAGGACCAGACGCAGCAGGCCCAACAGCAGCGTCAATACATGCAGAGCAGTCAACCGAGCCCGAGCGCGCTGACCGCGATCGTGCCGCTGATCGGCATGCTGGGCGTGGGCAGCGGCAGCAGCTTTGGGATGGGCGGCGGCGGTTATCCGCCGACCTACGGCTCGCCGTACGGCGGATCGCCCTATGGCGCCTCTCCGTACGGATCGCCATACAGCCCCTATGGCAGTACGCCGTATGGCAGCATGCCCTACAACCCCTATGGGGCGGCGCCTTACGCGCCGTCCTACGGCTACCCCCGGACCTTTCCCTGATCGAGCACGCCCGGTCGCGATCGCTTTGGCTTAGCGCGCGCTCTTATCTCCGCTCGCGGAAGAACGGCTCAGCTCGCGGAAGAATGCGCGGATGTCGTCGGCGAGCAGCGCCGGCTCTTCCATTGCAGCGAAATGGCCGCCCGACGGCATCACCGTCCAGCGCACGATATTGTAGGCGCGCTCGGCCCAGCTCCGCGGCGGCCGCATCAGCTCGGCGGGGAAATTGGCGACCGCCGTCGGCGTTTCGATTCGCGTGTCGGGCTTCAGATGCCACGGATGATGGCGCGCCTCGTAGTACAGCCGCGTCGATGAATTTATCGTTCCCGTCACCCAGTAGATCATCACGTTGGTCAGCAACTGATCCTTGCTGAAGCGGCGCTCGATGTTGCCGTGGCAATCGCTCCAGGTGCGGAACTTCTCGACGATCCATGCCGCAAGCCCCGCCGGCGAGTCGTTGAGCGCGTACGCCAGGGTCTGCGGCTTGGTGCCCTGGATCCATTGATAGCCGGTCTCGTCGCGGCGAAAACGTTCGAGGTCGCCGAGAAAGACTTTCTCCGCGTCGTTCAGTTCGGCCGGGCGCCGCCCCTCGGCTGCTCCCACCGCGACCATGTTGATGTGGATGCCGTAGAGATGCTGGCCGTAGACTTCGCCCAGGCGCGAGGTTATCGCCGCGCCCCAATCTCCCCCCTGCGCGCCGAAACGATCGTAGCCGAGCGCCCCGTTCATCAGCTTAAACATGATGTCGGCGATGGCCTGGATGTTCATCGCGCGCGTGCGCGGATGGGCGGAAAAGCCGTAGCCCGGCAGCGACGGTGCGACCACCGTGAATGAGTCGCGCGCGTCGCCGCCGTGCGCCGCCGGATCGGTCAGCCGCGGGATCAGATCCATGAACTCGTACACCGACCCCGGCCATCCGTGCAGCAGCAGCAGCGGCTTGGGGTTAGGGCCGCGTCCGCGCTCGTGGATGAAGTGAAGGTCCTCGCCGCCGGCTTCGGCGCGGAAGTGCGCAAAGCGGTTGAGCTCGCGTTCGTGCGCGCGCCAGTCGTAGCGCGTGCGCCAGTACTCGATAAGCTCGCGCAGGTAGGCGAGGTTGGCGCCATAGTCCCACGCCGAGCCGGGCACTTCGTCGGGCAAGCGCGTGCGCTCCAGGCGCGCGCGGAGGTCGGTCAGCACCTCGTCGGAGACCTCGATCTTAAACGGTTCGATTTTACCCTGCGCCATGTCCCGCCATCTCCTGAAGATAGCCGCTCACCAGCCGGCCGTTCATTTGGGCGCGAGCGCCTCCTTGACCAGCTGACTCGCGACCCGTCCGTCGAGCTGCGCTCCGAAGCGCTCCTTGAGCGCCTTCATCAACGGACCCACCTGTTTCACCCCGGCCGCGACCTGCTCGGCGATCGCCGCGCGCAACTCGTTCTCGTCAAGCGCCGCCGGCAGGTAGGAGTCGAGTACCCGCGCCTCCTCCTCGTTTTGCGCGACCAGGTCGGCGCGTCCGCCTTGGAGCGCGAAGCCCAGCGTTTCATCGCGGCGCGCCCGCTCGCGCTTGATGATCTGAACGATCTCGGTCTCGTTGGCTTCGCGCCGGACGTCCTTTTCGACCCGCGTGATTTCGGCCAACACGCCGCGCAGCGTCATGGTGCGCAACTTATCGCCGCTCTTCATCGACGCCCTGAGGTCTTCCTGCAGCTTCTGCTTCACCTGGGTCTCTCCACGCAGCCTTGCGCCAAGCTCCGGTAATCGCCGTTCAGATAAAGAAGCTCGCGGCGATTTCTTTGAACCATGTATGTTGATTCGCGTTTCGGCCGCATCACCACTTTATAATCGGCGTGATGAGGCGGAAAGCCACGCGCTAATTTCGCGTAGGCCTTCGCGATGGTCTGCCGCGTTCCGCTGGACGCGCGGCGCGATACGGATTAGATGGATTGAATTGTTCCGATCGGTTTGCATCGAAGGAGAATGGCTAAGTGACGAGAGAATTTCGGATGAGCAGCGTCGGCTGGCGGTCGGCAGGATTTGCGTACGCTGGAGGATTTCGCCCGCGGGCCATGCGCGCGCTGACGTTTGCGCTTGTTTTCGTGGCCGGATGCGCCGTGAGCGCCGCGACGGCCGCCGCGCAGGCCGCTCCGGCGACCCGGCAAACCGTGCAGCAGTGGCTCACTCAGAACGCGACCGCCAAGCCCGACTTCAAGCCCGGCGACGTCCTGACCGTCAAGGACCTGGAGCGGATACGTCCGTTCGTGCCACCCGTCTACGTCGACCAGCTCAACTTTCCCCAGCTCAGGATGGAGATCGTGGCGGCGCGCAGCCACATGCCGCGCAAGGACTACGCCGACTGCACCGAGAAGTACCAGGCGCAGGTGAAGCTCAAGAGCGACGGCACGGTCGACAACTACGTCTGCGGCCAGCCCTTCTCGAATGCGTCGCTTGACCCCGCCGATCCGCGATCAGGACAAAAGGCGGTCTGGAATTTCGAGTACCGCTGGCAGAATTACGGGCCGCTCGATCTCAATTTCATGTTCATCTTTGACGGCTTCGGCGGCAGTCATGAGGGCTCCGCGCCCAACGTAATCGAATCGCCGCCGGTCACCTGGACCGGCGGGCAGCATTTCCAGAGCACAATGCCGACCGATGCGGCCAAGTACTTCGGCGGCGGCGGCACCTTCGGCAAGACGCTCAGCAGCTTCTACCAGCGTACCTATTATAGCCACCTGGCGCAGCGCGCCGCCGAGGGCGGCGTGCTGCCGGTGCCTGACGCCAAGGAATATTTCTGGAAGGAGTTCGAGGGCTTCTTCGAGCCCTACGACGTGCGCGGCCAGGTGTTCATCACCTATCGCTACAACGATCCGTACCGCAGCGATGACGCGTGGGCGTACGATCCGCAATTGCGGCGCGTGCGGCGCATCTCGGTCGAGGTCAAATCGGATTCATTGGTCGGAACCGAACAGACCGAGGAGGACTTCAACACCTTTTCCGCCCGCCCCGTGCGCTGGAACTTCAAGTTCCTCGGCTGGCGCAACCTGCTGTGCGTGATGGATTCCAAATACGACTATCCACACTACTACGGTCCCAACGGCATCGTGCCCGACGACGTATGGTCGGTACGGCGCTTCGCGGTGGTCGAGCGCACGCCCAAAGAACAGCACCATCCCTACAGCAGCGTGATCATGTTCTGGGACGCCGAGGACTGGCACCCCTGGATGGCGCTGATGTTCGACCGCAAACAGAACCTGTTCAAGTCGCTCACCTACACGCTCCGCTGGAGTGAGGACTACGAACATTGGGCCGAGCTCAACCATGGCGTGCAGGCGGCCGGACTCCAGGGGCTGGTCGCGGTTGACTACGACAACAAGCGCGCCACGATCTTTCCCGCGTTCGGCGGCGGCTATCCCGATGCCGACGTCAATCACGTCGACAAGCTGTTCGACATCAGCAAGCTGGAGGAATTCCATCGCTAGGCGTGAGTTGTTAGTGCCGATCTAAGCAGCCACGCTCGGCCTGATGTTCTGGTTCAGCCGGAACAAGTTGGTTGGGTCGTACTTGTTCTTCAACGCCACGAGACGTTGGTATTTCTCGGTGCCATAGGCGGCCCTAATCCGGTCGGGGCCTTCGTCGGCCTCCTGGCCCAGATAGTTAACATACACGCTGCCGGTCGAGTATGGTTGCATCGCGGCCCAGAACTCGCGTGACCATCGCACGCAACTCGGGGCCTCGGCCGAAGTAGCGCATTCCCCAATACTCATAAAGCTGTACTGTACATCCCGATGATTGAACGCGGTTGCCTCGTGGTCCACGCGGCTCACCGCACCGCCTAGCTGATGTTCGATTAGCCCGTGGCACATCGGCGAGGGCCGCCTGGCGCAGTGCGCCACCATGGTGTCTATCGCCTTATCGCTGATTTCCGTCAGGAGGCTCGATTTCCAGTAATTCTGGAGCCCGGGCGGATAAAAACCGTCGATCAGCTTCTGCGCCGCCGCGTAAGGCATGGAGTTAATCTGATCCATCAGCGGCGAGCCGATTGTTCTGAGAGGTTTCAGGACCCGCTTCCCTTCCTCCACTGGCCCATTGTAACAGACGACCATTGCGACGACCGGAGTCCCGTCCGGAAACGTGACAAGAATGATCGCGGAGGCCAGTTCATCGGGCGCCGCACCGGTGACCTCACGGAAGAACCTGAGAGTCTCGGTTGCTTTGGCGATGGGGTAGGCCACGATGCCGGCCAGCACCGAGCCAACCGGATGGAGTTGATACTCAAATGAAGTGGCGACGCCAAAATTCCCACCGCCGCCCCGCATGCCCCAGAAGAGGTCCGCGTGGTCAGTGGCGCTGGCGGTGAGGAGTTCGCCGTCGGCCGTTACGAGATCGACCGAGAGCAAGTTGTCGCAGGTCAGACCGTGCCGGCGCGCCAGGTAGCCCCATCCGCCGCCGAGGGTAAGGCCGGCGATACCGGTCGTAGAGATCTGGCCCCCGGTAGTGGCCAGACCGAAGGCTTGCGTCGCGTGGTCGAACTCTCCCCAGATAAGGCCGGACGCGGCTGAGGCTGTGCAGCGTGCAGAATCGACTCGCACGTCTTTCATCGGCGACAAATCGATCATCAGCCCGCCGTCGCATACCGCGTTGCCGGCGACGTTGTGGCCTCCACCTCGCACAGCCACCAGAAGATCGTGCGTGCGAGCGAAGCGGACGGAGTTGATGACGTCGGCAACTCCACGGCAGCGCGCAATCAGCGCGGGCCGCTTGTCGATCATTCCGTTCCAGATCCTGCGCGCATCATCATAGCCCGTCTCTGCGGGGCGCAGCAGCGCTCCCCGCAGGCTGGCTTTAAAGTCCTGGATGGTGGATTCCTTGAGAACGGCGGTTGTGAGGCTGGCGCCTCGCGTCGTGGTCACCTGCTGATCAGCCATGATGCGCCTCCGTTCTGCCGGAAACGATCTGCCCCTCACCGGTGCGGCCAAACTCGAGTTTGCCTACGTTCCTCCTAGTTGTCAGATAAAGATAGTACCGCGAGAGGGTGCGAGAGACGCTCAAGACGGCTTGCGGCGCTCGACCAGCGGATCAGCATGCCGATGCACGAGGCGTCGCCCAATCGAGGCGCGGCCCAGTCTCGGCCCATCCGCGCTCCAGGCCGCCGAAGCCGCCGAAAATGGTGATGTCGTCGCCGTGGCGATAGAGGCGCTTTAGCGAGTCGCGATTCCTTGGATAAACTCGCGGTTGGCGGCAATCGATTCGGCCCGCGCGGCCTAGAATTGCTTAGGATCCTTATCCTAGTTGGTCGACCCTCATTCCCCTCTGTTTGCCAGCCTGCCAGCGACTTGCTTGGTTACGGCAAGGGGCGTCTTCTGGTGTTTGACACTCGGATGGTTTGGCGGTAGAAGTCTGCTTCAGAAACTGAATGAAGATTCAGCAGACAGTATGAGCGTTCGCGAGCGCAAGGAGCGCGAGCGTCTCGCCCGGCGCGAGACCATCCTCACCGCCGCGGCGCAGGTCTTCGCCGAGCACGGCGTCGACGGCGCCACGGTCGAGATGGTCGCGCGCCAGGCCGAGGTCGCCGTCGGGACCATCTATCTTTATTTCTTCTCGCGCGACGATCTTTTCGTCAGTCTGATGGCCGGGCGGATTGGCAAGCTGCGCGAGCGCTATCTGGAAATCCATGCGCGCGGCCTCAAGCCGCGCGACGAAGTGCGCGCGATCGGCAACGCCTACTTCGACTACCTGCGCGAGTCGCGCGGACTGTTCCTCGCCCAGCTCTCGGTCACCTTCAGCAAGCTGTCGCTGCGCCTGTCGCGCGCCGAAGAGCTGGAGCATTTCGAGCAAGTCCGAAAGCTTGGCCGCGAGTGCTTCGAGCTTTATCGCGATTCGGTCAAGCGCTGGTTGAACGCCACCGGGGCGCGCACCTCCAGCGCCGACGCCACGCGCGCGGCGACCGTGATATGGGCTGCGCTCAATGGCGCGTTCCTGCTGATGGACGACGTGAAAATTTTCCGGGATATAACCGGGCTCGAGGCGGCGCGGTTGCTGGAGGAGACCTTCGAGTTCCAGCTGGCCGCCGCAGAGGCCGCTGCCCAGCGGCCCCGGCGCTCGAATGCCGGCCCGGTCAAATCATTGCCCTTGCCGTCAGCGCCGCCCGCGCGCGGGAGGCGCAGCGTCAATGCTGGCAAGGTCGGCAAGACTTGGCGCGGCGGCGCTTTCACGGATCTACCTGACGGAGCGGCGGAGCGCACGATGCAGACGCGCCGGAGCATATCGCCGCTGGATGATTAGGCGTGCATGATTAAATAAGGACCGCACTCTCCAAAGGAGATTGGCTTATGAAATTTACGTGGTTTCACCTGATGCCCTACCGTTTCCTGCCCGACGACTTCAAGAAGAAGTATCACAGCGTGTGGGTTGATATCCCGCGCGACCTCTACGATCCCAAGGTCGGCCATCGGCTGTACAACGACTACCTCGATCAGCTCGAGTTCGCCGACCACATGGGCTTCGACGGCCTCGGCGTCAACGAGCATCATCAGAACGCCTACGGCATGATGCCCTCGCCGAATATCATGGCGGCGGCGCTGACCCGGCGCACGCATAACGCCAACCTGGTCGTGCTCGGCAACTCGATCGCGCTGTACAACCCGCCGGTGCGGGTGGCCGAGGAATTCGCGATGCTGGACGTGCTGAGCGGCGGGCGCCTGGTGGCCGGATTTCCAGTCGGCACCTCGATGGACACCAACTTTTGCTACGGCGAGGTCCCGGCCACGCTGCGCGAGAAGTACTTCGAGGCGCACGATCTGATTATCCGCGCGTGGAAGGAAAAGGATCAGTTCTCCTTCAACGGCAAGTTCACCAAGCTGCGCTACGTCAATTTGTGGCCCAAGCCGCTCCAGCAGCCCCATCCGCCGGTCTGGATTCCCGGCGGCGGCTCGGTCGAGACCTGGGACTTCGTCGCCGATCACGACTACCAGTACTCGTTCCTGTCGTTCTTCGGTTACAAGGCCGGCAAGAAGGTCGCCGACGGATATTGGAACGTGATGGCGAAGAAGGGCAAGGAGCTCAATCCCTACAGCCTCGGCTTCGCCCAGGTAGTTGCGGTCTCGGAGACCGACGAGCAGGCCGAGCGCGACTACGCTTCGCACATGGATTACTTCTACAATCGCTGCCTGCACGTCTATCCCGGCTTCGCCGACGCGCCGGGCTACCGCACGCCCAGCACGATCAAGGCGGGGCTGACCGGCCAGGTCGGCAAGAACGCCTCGATCACCCGCGAAGGCCTTACCTGGAAGGACTTCATCAACGACGGTTACGTGATCGCCGGCTCGCCGGCCACCGTGCGTGATCGTCTGCGCGAGGCGCTCAAGAGCCTCAACTGCGGCCACCTGATGATCCTGCAGCAAATCGGTTCGATGCCGCCCGAGCTGGTGCGCAAGAGCACCGAGTTGTTCGCGCGCGAAGTGATGCCGCATATGCGCGACCTGTGGACCGGCTTCGAGGACAAGTGGTCGCCCAAGCGCCTGCCGGCCAATGAGATGGCGATGCCGGCGCCGATTTCGTTCGAGCCTCCAATGACCAACGGCAAGACGCGGAAGCCGAACGCGTCCGAAACCAGGAGTTCAGTGAAGTAATGAAAACACATCAGAAACTGTGCGACGGGAAGTTTTCCGTCGAGATGGAAGTCACTGGCAAGGGCGAGCCGCTGCTGTTTCTTCATGGCGCGGGCGGACTCACAGGAGCCGACCCGTTCCTCGAAGACCTCGGCCGCAATTTCAAGGTTTACGCGCCGCATCTGCCGGGCTACGGCGAATCGACCGGCGGCGAGCATATCGACGACGTGATCGACGCGGCTCTGTTTTACCATGAGCTGATGGACGAGCTGAAAATTCCCAGCGCCAACATTGTCGGCCACTCGATGGGCGGGATGCTGGCGGCGGAAGTGGCGGCGCTCGACACGCGGCGGGCGAAGAAGCTGGTGCTGGTCGGGGCGGCCGGCTTCTGGCTCGAAAACGATCCGATCCCCGATCTATTCGCCACCGATCTGGACGATCTGCCGGCGATGCTGTTCCACGATCCCAAGTCGCCGCTGGCGCAGATGATGCTTGCGATGCCGTGGGACGACCAGGAACTGGTGACCGCGATGTACGTCGAGCGCACCAAGCGCTTTTCGACGGCGAGCAAGTTCCTGTGGCCGATTCCTGATCGCGGGCTGAAAAAACGCGCCTATCGGATCGCCGCGCCGACGCTGCTGCTGTGGGGCGAATCCGACAAGGTGATCCCGCCCGTATATGCGCGCGAGTTTAAGAAACACATCCGCAACAGCCGCGTGCACACGATCAAGGAAGCCGGACACATGGTGATGTACGAGCAGCCGGCCGAGTTCGACAAGGTGGTGACGGAGTTTCTCAAGAGCTGAGCGCGCCGTCAGCGGGATAGTTTAGCAAACACGGCCGCGGCGCCTTCGGGCGCCGCGGCCGTGTTTGCTTCGTTCCCGACCTCAGTTGGCAGGGGCAGGGCGCGACGCCGATGGCGGCGGCGCGCCCCGCCCCTGCCAACTCATCGCGGCGCGGTGATGGCGGCCGCCGTCGTCGCCGCGGGCGGCAGATGCGGGTACAGCCAATACACCATCAGGTAGACCACCACGCCGGTCAGCGAGACGTACATCCAGATTGGCCACGTCCAGCGAGCGATTCGCCGATGCCGCGCGAAGCGGCCGCGCAGCGCGCGGCCGAGCGTGATCAATGCGAGCGGCACGATCACGACCGCAAGGATGATGTGCGAAACGAGAATCGAGAAATAGACCGGCCGGATCAAACCCTGGCCGCCGAAACGCACGTCGCCCACATGGTAATGGTAAATGCAGTAGGAAATGAAGAAAGCCACCGACACGGTGAATGCGCTAATCATGCAAGCGCGATGGACGTGCACGTGATGGCGGCGGATCGCGATATATCCGGCCAGCAGCAGTATTGCCGCCGTCGCGTTCAGGATCGCGTCGAGCGGCGCGAGCGAGTCGTAGGAAGGTGAAAACATCAGCGCATGGAATCGGCGGACCGCGATGCGCGGATCGCCGATTTTCTCACCATAGCCCCATGTTTACTATGATATTTCTACGCAACGATGATGTTTCGACGCGTGCCGGTCGATTCGCTCAGGCCGATGCGCGTCCGTGACGCAGCAGGCGGCCTGGCAGCGGCCCGTCCGGCGCGACCATGTCGCGTCCTTCGCGTCGGATGACCTTGCCATTGACGATCACGGCGTCGATCCCGTAGGCGTCGGCGACCAGCCGGTCCGCGCCCGACGGAAGATCATTGACCCGGCGCAGCCGCGAGCATCCGATTTTGTCCGGGTCGAACACCACCACGTCGCCCGCCAATTCCGGCACGAGCCGCCCGCGGTCGCTCAGCGCGAAGACTTCCGCCGGCCGCGCCGTCAGCATCCATACCGCGCGTTCGATCGGAATCGCCTTGCGCTCGCGCACCCAGTGCCCCATCAGGTAGGTCGAGAAGCATGCATCGCAAAGCTGGCTCGCATGCGCGCCCGCGTCGGAAAGCCCGACTACCGTACCCTTGCCGTTAAGCAATGCGATTACCTCGTCTTCCTCGTAATTGAACAATGCCATCCGGAATCGCGCTTCAAGTTTGGTTTCGAGCCCGATGTCGAGCATCAGGTCGATCGGATCGACGCCGCGCTCGCGCGCGAGTTCGGCGAGGTTGCTTTCCTCGAGCTCCGGGCGCCCCGGATAGTGCGAGACCCAGCTACGCTCCCATCGGTCGGCAAAGCGGCCCGCCGAGTTTATCCCGGTCTTGGCCTTGAACATCGCGCGGAACTCGGGGTCGGAATAGATTTTCGTTTTGCCGTCGAAGTCAGCTTCCGAAATCTGCTTGAACATCGCGAGGCTCTCGAAGATGAAAGGCTCCTTGAGCGTCATCTCGAAGTTGAGCGGCCGGCATGCGACCTGCGGCACGATGTTCATCCCCTGGTCGGACAACTCCTGCGACTGCGCGAGCAGGCGGCGATGGCCGTCGTTGGATCCGGTCATCCCGGGCAGCAGCGCGGTCCAGGTGATGGTGCGGCCGGTCGCGCGAAACAGGTCGGCGAATTCCTTGAGGAACAGTTCGCGGCCGACCGTGGCCTGGATCACGCCGCTCTTTTCTTCGGCGAGCACGCTCGCCAGCGCAGTTATCTCGCTCATTTCCGCCTTGCGGCTGGGCACCGGCTTGCCGCTATAGCCGACGTGGGTGGGCGACTTGGAGGTGGCAAAGCCCACCGCGCCGGCGCGGATTCCGCGCCGCACAATCTCGCGCATCTGGGCGACCTCGCCTTCATTGGCCGGCCGTTCCACGGATTCCTCGCCCATCACGTACAGCCGCGTCGGCGTATGTCCGATCAGCGCTCCGACATTGATCACCGAGCCGCGTTTTTCGACCGCGTCGAGGTACTGCTCGAAGGTCTCGAACGGCCATTCGTAACCCAGTCCCGCCTCCAGCGCGTCGAGGCTCATCCCTTCGACTTTCTCGAGCGTGCGCATGATGAGTCCGCGATGCTCGGGGCGGGTCGGCGCGACGCCGAAGCCGCAATTGCCCATCACCACCGTGGTCACTCCGTGCCATGGCGAAATGGTCATCATGCGGTCCCACAGAATTTGCGCATCGTAGTGCGTGTGGATGTCGACGAAGCCGGGGGCGACCACGCGGCCGCGCGCCTCGACGGTCGCGGCCGCTTTGCCGGGAGCCTCGCCTACGGCGGCAATCTTGCCGTCTTTGATCGCGACGTCGCCGTCGCGCGCTGGGGATCCGGTGCCGTCGATTATCGTACCGCCCGTTATCTTGAGGTCGTAGTCCATCTAAATCTCTCCCGAAATCTCGCCCGAAATCTCTTCCAGCGCGAATCTCTCATTGAGCCCGGCCGGTACGCCGTGTTTTGCGTCCGGCACGTGAATAGGGAAATCCGGAAGGGGCCTGAATCCACGACCAGTTATATCGCAGCCGCAAGCGCCCACGCTAGCCGCGGGCCGATTGAGCGCGCGCAATTCGTTGTAAACGCCGCTCCCGTCTAGTAAAACTCACTATAGGAACGGAACACGTCTGTATCCCAGGCTCCGCCCGGAGCCTTCACGAGGAAGGAAGATGCAAAAACCCATTATCTCTGCGGATTCGCATATCACCGAACCGCCAAACGCCTATATCGATTACATCGATCCCAAGTTCAGGGATCGCGCCCCGCACATGGTGCGCGACGATCGCAAGGGCGACCTGTTCATGATCGATGGGATGTCGCGGCCGATTCCGATGGGGTTGATCGCGGCCGCCGGCAAGGCCGCCCACGAATTGACGCTCCTCGGCGTCAAGTTCGAGGAGCTGCATCGCGGCGGGTGGGACCCCGAGGCGCGGATGGCCGACCAGGACCGCGACGGCGTCGCCGCCGAAATCATCTATCCGACGGTCGGGATGTTGCTCTGCAATCACAAGGACTACGATTACAAGAAGGCCTGCTTCGACGCTTACAACCAGTGGGTCGCCGGCTATTGCTCGGCTCATCCGGACCGCCTCATCGGCACGGGACAGACCGCGATGCGCTCGGTCGAGGAGGGTATCGCGGACCTCCGGCGCATCAAGGATTTGGGCCTCAAAGGCGTGATGATGCCGGGCAATCCGCAGGTCGAGGACTACGACAGCCCGATCTACGATCCATTCTGGGAGGCCGCGATCGACCTCGGCCTGCCGCTCAGCTTCCACATCCTGACCAGCCGCGATGACGCGGTTGGCCGCGGCCGCGGGCCCAAGCTCAACAGCTTCATGTCGATCATCCGCGGCAACCAAGACATCATCGGGACGCTCATCTTAAGCGGCGTCTTCGAGCGCCATCCCAGGCTCAAGATCGTGTGTGTCGAGGCGGACGCCGGCTGGGCGCCGCATTATATGTATCGGATGGATCACGCCTACGACCGCCATCGCTACTGGCTCACCGCCGGCACGATCTCAAAGATGCCCAGTGAGTATTTTCGCGAGAATATCTATTTGACGTTCCAGGACGACTGGGTAGCCTTCAAGATGAAGGACATGTGCAACTTCCGCCGCCTGATGTGGGCCAACGACTTCCCGCACAGCGATTCGACCTGGCCCTGGTCGCAGGAACTGCTCAAGAAGCACACGGCGGAGCTGAGCGAGGATGAAAAGAACCAGATCCTCCACGACAACGTCGCCGAGCTTTACCACTTGAGCCTGTGACCGGGCGGATCGTTCGCGACGGCGCCGGCTCAGGAAGAGCGCGATAGGAGAGCGCGATGGCGAGTGTGACACAACTGGGCTACCTGGGTATCGGCGTCAGTGACTTGGCGCTATGGGAGCACTTCGCCACCAACGTGCTCGGCCTGGAGGTCAACGGCGCCGACGCGGACGGCTCGACGTTTCTCAGGATGGACGAGTACCACCATCGATTCATCCTGCAGCCGGGCGGCGCCGACGACCTCGCGTTCATCGGATGGGAGGTCCGCGACCAGGCGGCGCTCAACGAAATCGCCGCCCGGCTGCGGGCCGACGGGGTAGAGGTCACGGCGGCCACACCGCAGGAGGCGCGCGCGCGGCGCGTGGTCGAGTACCTGAAGCTCAAGGACCCAAGCGGCATCCCGACCGAGATTTATTTCGGGCCGCTGATGACTTTCGAGCATCCGTTCAAATCGTCGCGGCCGCTTTCCGGCTTCGTCACCGGGGAGCTGGGGATGGGCCATATCGTGGTGCGCGTGGACGATTCGGCCAAGAGCCTGCGCTTCTACCGCGACCTGCTGGGCCTCAAGATCAGCGACTTCATCGACATGCGGTCGCGTCGCGGCGGCGATTCGATCAGCCTGACCTTCATGCACTGCAACCCGCGCCATCACTCGATCGCCTTCGGCGTCATCCCGGCGCCCAAGCGCTTGATGCATTTCATGCTGCAGTGCCGTCACGTGGACGACGTTGGATCGACTTACTATCTCTGCCAGGACCAGGGCGTCGAAATTTCCGGCACGATTGGGCGCCACACCAACGATCACATGATGTCGTTCTACCTGCGCACGCCGTCTGGCTTCGAGGTCGAGTACGGATGGGGCGCGCGGATCGTCGACGACGCGACCTGGCAGGTGCAAAAGCACGAGGCCCCGAGCATCTGGGGCCATCGCGCAAGTCTCGCACCGTCGCCGCGCAAGCCTGCGCCGGTATAGCGCGCGCGGCGCTCAGGCCCGCTGGTTGTACAGGTTCATCGCGCGCTCCAGACCGCTGGTAATCACTGCTTCGACCGCTTCGGCCGCACGCTCGATCGAAGCCTTGAAGGCTTCGAGCTCCGTGCGGCTCATCGCGTGGAGCACGTGGTCCTTGGCTTCCAGGCCGGGCGCGGGCCGTCCGATTCCGACCCGCACGCGGACGAACTCGGGGCTGCCGAGGATGGCGGCGATTGAACGTACGCCGCGGTTGCCGGCGTCACCGCCGCCGCGTTTGAGCCGGAGCTGGCGCGGCTCGAGATCGATTTCGTCGTGCACGACGATCAAACGCTCGGCGGGAATTTTGTAGTAGCCGAGAATAGCCGCGACACATTCTCCGCTCAAATTGTAATAGGTCTGTGGCTTAACCAGGATGACGGTGTCCGCGCCGATTCTGGCCTCGCCGGAGATTCCTTTGAACTTGCGCCGATCCAGGCTCGCGCCGCATCTTTCGGCCAGGCGGTCGATGACCGTGAAGCCGATATTGTGGCCTGAGCGATGGTACTGATCGCCGGGGTTGCCCAGGCCTGCCACTACCCATCGCATCTCGCGCCACTCCTCGGGCTTCTCGGGCGGGCTCTCGGAGCCGGCGCGCGCGGAACGGAACCTGGAGAACATCTGCCCCAGCCGGCCCATCGCATACTTCGCGCGCTACGCGCTCCTTCTTACGCTCGCCGCATCGGTTGGAATTGTGCACTGCGCGCGCGCCGGCTGAGACTGGGCCACGATGCGGCTAGCTCCGCACGCGTCCATTGCGCCGCGAGGCCGTCAGAGCGGCGGCGAGCGGCGCGAGCACCTTGAATAACGCGGCCATCTCGGCCGGTGTGCCGATCGAAATCCTGATCGCGTCGGGCCATGCACGGAAGTGGCGCACCAGCACGCCGCGCTTGCGCAATTCCGCCACCATCGGGCCGAGGTCGCGGCCGGGCATCCGCGCCAACACGAAATTGGCCGACGATGGCGGCACCGCGAACCCCATTTTGAGCAAGCGGCGCGTGGCCGTGGCGCGCGTGCGCTTGACGCGCTCGACATTGCGCAGCATCCAGGCGTTGTCGTCCAGCGCCGCGGCGCCAGCGGCAATCGCCAGGCGGCTCAGGTTGTAGGAATCCTTGACCTTGCCGAGTTGCTCGATGATATCGGGATGGGCGAAGCATAGCCCGAGCCTCATCCCGGCCAGCGAGTACGACTTCGAGAGCGAGCGCAGCACCAGGACGTTGGGTAGCCGCCGCACCAGGTCGAGCGCGTTTTCCTCGGCGAAGTCGACGTAGGCCTCGTCGATCGCGAGCAGGCGGCCGTTGAGCAGGCGCGCCAGGTGCGCGAGCGTGCGGCGCGGCGTGAGCGTGCCCGAGGGCGAGTTGGGATTGCAGACGACCGTTAGGCGGGCGCGCGCGTGTGCCAGCGCCTCCAGCGGCAGCTCGAAATCGGGACCGAGTGGCGGCGCGATTACGCGCGCCTCCTGCACCTCCGCCAGCGTGTCGTAGAGCGAGTAGGTTGGAGTCGCCCACGCCACCCGGTCGCCGGGTCCGAGCGTCGCCCGGAACAGCATCGCCAGCAACTCGTCCGAGCCGTTGCCGGCTACAATCATGCGCTCGGCAAAGTGATAGCGGCGCGCAGCGGCCGCGACGAAGGCGTCGGCCTGCGGCGCGGGATAAAGCCGCAGCGCCTGGCCGAGCGCCGCGTGCGCCACCGCCTTGCGCACTCGTGGCGAGGGTGGATATGGGTTCTCGTTGGTATTGAGCTTGACCAGGCGCTGGCCTAGCCGCGGCTGCTCGCCCGGCACGTAGGGCGCCATCTTATGAATTGCTTTGCGGAACATCGCGCGCGTGTCTCTATTCGTGTCTGCCGCGTCTACCCCGCCCGCGTGTTACGCCCGCCTTGGCACGCACCGGTTTCGACTCGGTCGATTCGAGGAGCCATGCGAGGTAGGGTGCCGAGCCGTCGCTCGGCGCAAGCACCAGCACTTCGGGAACCTCGTAGCTGTGCAGTTCGATCACACGGCTCTCCACGCGGCCGAGCAGGCTTGCGCGGGTCTTGATGAGCAGGAGAAATTCTGGCTCGTCCTCGACCGCGTCGCCCCATCGGTACACCGAGCGTATCGGTCCAACGATATTGACGCATGCCGCCAAACGATCATCGACCAGCGCTCGCGCAATCGCGCGCGCCTGCCGTTCGGTGCCGGCCGTGACCAACACGATTCTCGTCTCCGACGCGGGCACAGCGCTGGTACTCTAGCGGCCCGCGCGCAACAGTCCAAGCCGCTGCAGAACTCTCGCGGTCGCGGGACACGGATGAGACGGCGAGGGCGGTTGCGCATCGCGGCGCCGCCTCGCGCTTGAGGCGGCGCGCATCTGCATCCCCTCCAGATGTGCGGCAAGCAACGCGACGTCGCTCCAGCGATCGACGTCGTACCACGCGGGGCCGAGCGCGTAGCGCGTGCCGCCGCGGCGCAGTCGCGCGACGGTTTCGCGCAGCACGTTGGAGCGTCCCCAGGCGATCGCGCGAAAGATCTCCGGCATCGGGCCGCGCACGCCTACCAGGTAATATCCGCCGTCGAGGCTGGGCGCGATCACCACCGGGGCGCGCGCCAGCAACGCGACGCTTCGCCCAATCAGCCGCGGCGGCAGCGACGGCGTGTCGGTGCCAAAGAGCACCGCGCCACCGGCGCGATACGGCTCGAGCGCCCGCGCCATCCGCGCGCCGAGGTTTCCGGTGCCCTGATCGACGAGTTCAGCACCGAAGCGGTGCGCGGCGCGGCGCAGGTAGCGGCTGTTTTCGGCCCCGTTCGGCGCGCTGCCGGCGATCACGATTCGCCCGGGAGCAAGCGCGCGGCATTTGGCCAGCGCATCGAGGATGAAAGCGCCGGCCAGCGCGGCCGCATTGGCGGCGCCCAGGCGCGGGATGAGCCGGGTTTTGGTATGGCCCGGGAGCGGCTCGCGGCAAAAGACGATCAGAGTAACGCTGCGCAGAGTAATGTTACGGATCGATCCGGCCATCGCTCGCGAGCGCACGGCAGGCCGCGGCTTAGCTAGCGCCGAGACGGTGTCGCGCGAGCGCATCGCGCCACTCAGTTTCCGCTGCCCCCATTGTGGCCGATCCCTTTGATGATATTGAGCGGGAGCTTGAGCACGTTGGTCAGAAAATACGCCACCGAAGTTATCGGCTGGGGAACGACACGAGGATTGCTGAGCGGGCCAGTGACGTGGAAGTAGGCTGCGACAAAGTGGTCGCTGGAGAGTCCGCCGCCGATTAGCGGCACTTTAGCCACCAGCCAGTTAACCGTCTTGAACGGCACCATGCCGACCTGCATATCGACGTGGCTGTCGGCCAGACGCATGTGCCCGAGCGCCGAAATGTTCATCACCGGGCCGCGCAGGAGCAGGTTGTCGCTGTAGAACTCGCCGTCGCGGCCCTTGAAGTCGGCTGTCAGCGTCTGAAATGGAACTCCGTTGACGCGTGGGTCAGGCACCTTGGCCGAGAGCCAGGTCTTGAGATCGACGAGACCCAGGATGCGCGAGAGCAGCGCGAATTTGTGCAGCACGCCGTCGGTTACTTCGAATGACAAGGTTCCCGCCAGCGTGTTGAAGAAATCGGTGTTGGAGTTGGCCCACAGGTCGCCCGTTGCCTTGAGCCGGCCGTTGAGCGGCGGCTGAGCGGCCGGATCTGCGAGCGTGAAAAGCGGCCCGACCAGAACTCCGTTGAGGCGGCCCTTGACGTTAATCCAGTCGTCGCGGCCGCGTCCGGAGAACTCCATTTCGGCGTGCCCGTCGAACATGGTGGCGGTGAAATTACGCACGCTCCAGTCGCCGTTCAGCTCGCGATTGAAGTCACATCTCGCGCGCGACATCGTCAGGCGCTCGAGCCTCGCATGGGCGGCCTCGATATGACCGACCACTGGCACCGGAAAAAAATTCGCGGGAGGGCTGGGAGCCCACGGCAGGCGGATGAACTTCATCACTTCGAGGTCAAGCCGCCCGGCGTTCGCGACGATTCTGAGCACGGGTTTGTCGAGGTCTGCGACACCGAGCGAGAAATCGAACGGCGCGCCCTGCAGCTTTGCTCCGACGATCGCCAGCAGCAGTCCGCGGCCGTCGAAGCTGAGCGTCGCCGATTGCGCCACGATCGGTGCGCGCAGAAAGCCCAGCTGGACCTCGCCCGCGCCCATCGTTAGCCGGCCGTTGGCGCGGATGCCGTGGCTGCGGCTCGGCTCGCGCACGATCGTAAGCGTGCCGCCGAGCGGCCCGCGCGCCGCGATATCATCAGGATCGACTATCAGCGGCAGCCATTGCTGTACATCGATCTGATGCAGCTCGACGGCGATTTGGCGCAGGCTAATCTTTCCGCCAGCGAACGCGAGATTTCCGTTAACCGAGACGTCGCCCGGCACTTTGGGCTTAGCGACCGCGGCCATCACGCGGCTGAGCTCGATATTGCCCGGCGTAAGCGTCACGCTGCCGCCGACCAGCGCGATCGGCTGCGGCAAATCCCTGGCGGTCAGGTTCACACCGCTGGTGTCGACTTTCGCCAGGTATTTTGCGGGCGGCGCGGGCGCTTCGGTATCGAGGGATCCCGACGCGGTGACCCGTACCGTCGCGTTGCCGGACAGCCGGTCTATATGCTTGGCGGCCTTGGCTGCAAGGGCCGGAGAAAGCTGCATCGCAGCCGGGTAGAGTTCATCGAGGTCGAGCGTGCCGGTGGCCTTGAGCTGATAGCGCAACTGCCGATGGCCGGATCCGAAATCGGCGCTGCCGCTAAGCTGCTCAAACGACGAACGTCCCAACGCCGCCGATCCTTGCGCAAGCGTCACGCGCCCCTTCGCGTAGGACAATTGTGCGTTCGCCCGCGATAGCGCCGGCAGGGCCGCCGTGTTGGACAGCTTCAGGCTCACGGCGTCGAGGCGAACCGAGAGCTGCAACGCCTTCGATAGCGACGCCGCACTCCATGCGAGGTTCCGCAACTCGCCCCGATACGTCGCTCCATCGACCGTCACCCGCCCCGAGATAAGCGCGGCCGCCAGCCAGGCCAGCGGCTTGGGCAGGGCGCGTGTCGTATCGAGCCGCGCCTTGAGCGTGGCGAGGTCGATTTCAACAGCGTTCAGATGCGCGAGGAGCGTTGCGTTCGCCTTGAACGGATCGTTGAGCGTGACGTCGCCGGAAGCGGCGGTCGACTTTCCCACGCGCGTTTCCACGTCGACCAGGGCTATTCGTGCGGTGGAAACGGCGTAGATCGTTTTGAGCGAGCAGTTGCCCAGATCGATCGGCTTGCCCAGGCGCGTACCGCTGGCTCCGAACTGGTCGATCGCGACGTTGCCGCGACCGTCAAGCTCGCCGTTGTCGCGCAACGCGAAGGTCGCGTCGCCATGGACCAGTCCATTGACCGTCACCCCGGCGCCAGCGTCGCGCTTAAGCCGCCCGTTCCAGAACCACAGTTCGCCGTCAGAGAGGGTCTGACCGGTGGCGTGCGGAACGGTGTCGATGCTCATCCGGCCGCTTAGTTCGAGCCCACTCAGCGCTGTGTGAACCTGCGGCGCGAAGAAGCCGATATTCCAGATCTTCGCGTGCCTGCGCCGCGGCGCCGCTGTCATCGAGAACTTTTCCAACAGCGGCTGGCCGGCGGCGTCGCTGACTCGGGCATCGGCAATCGTGACGCGCTCGACGAGACCGGAGAACTCGCGAAACTCCTGCGCCACCGCCCGCACCGCCGCGGTGTCAGGACGTGGCAGCAGCTGGGGGCCGAGTGCGGCCGAGGTGGCGGGGGCACGCAACTCCGGACGCACGATTACCAACGCGCGCAGCGGCAGCCCGTTGTTCCAGATGAGCGCGTGGTAGCTCAGGTAGACGCGGACGCGCTCGGAACGTATCAGCTCGCGCCCGTCGTGCAGGATGCTCGGATGCTCGAGGAATACACTAAGATGCGTGCCGACGTGCAGCCGCGCGTCACTGGCGACAATCTGGTAACCGCTGCGTTCCTGAATGTGCTGGAGGACCAGGTTGATGAGGCGCGCCTGGTTGTGCACCACGACCGCAGCCGCCACCAACAGCATCGCGGCGAGAAAGAGCAGGGCGATCGCGGCGGCGCGCACAAGTCTCATCCGGAACCCGGTCTTGAACCTATGACGCGTCTAGAACTTAAGCGTCTGCCGCGGCAACTAAAACCGGCCGAGCGCGCGCGAGACTTATTCGCTTTCGGCGGCTTCGGCCGCGCCGGCCCCGGCGGTCTCAAGCCAGCCCGCGCGATGCTTGCCGCGCAGCCCGGTTTTGAGCACACGATTGCGCAACCGGACCGAGCGCGGCGTGAGCTCGACCAGTTCTTCTTCGTCGATCCACTCAAGCGCCGTGTCGAGCGTCATCAGCCGCGGCGGGCTCAGCCGCACGGCCTCGTCATGCCCGGCGGCGCGTATGTTGGTGAGCTTTTTTTCACGGCATACGTTGACCGGCAGGTTGGTCTCGCGCGCATATTCGCCGAGGATCATGCCCTCGTACACCGGCTCGCCGGCCGGGATGAAGAAGATCCCGCGCTCCTGGAGATGAAAAATGGCGTAGGGAGTCGCGATCCCTTCGCGATCGGAGATCATCGCGCCGTTTTGGCGCGAGCGAATCGCGCCGCACCATGGCGCATAGCCGTTGAACACCGAGTGCATCACTCCGGTCCCGCGCGTATCGGCGAGGAAGCGCCCGCGAAAGCCAATCAGCCCGCGCGCCGGAACGTCGTACTCCAGCCGCACCCGGCCGCTCTGATGCGTCGTCATGGTGCGCATCCGGCCCTTGCGCGCGGAGAGGAGCTGGGTCACGAGCCCGATGTGCTCTTCGGGAATGTCGATCACCAGAAATTCCATCGGCTCGAGCAGCTCGCCGCCAGAGCTGCGAGTTACGACGGTCGGCTTGGAGACCTGCAGCTCGTAACCCTCGCGGCGCATCGTCTCGACGATCACCGCCAGCGCCAGCTCGCCGCGCCCCAGCACGCGCCACGAATCCGCGCCCGACGGCTCGACGCGAATGCTCACGTTGCGGCGCGTTTCGAGCTCGATCCGCGCTCCCAGTTTGCGCGAAGTGACGAACTGCCCCTCGCGTCCGGCCCACGGCGCGTTGTTGACCGAAAAGGTCATCGCCACGGTCGGTTCGTCGATTCTGATGCCGGGAAGCGGCCGCGGATTTTCAGGATCGGTGATGGTCTCGCCGATCTCGATGTCCTCGAGCCCCGCCACCATCACCACGTCGCCCGCGTCAGCCGATGACAGCTCGGCCCGCTTCAGCCCGCGCCATCCGTAGAGATGCGCCACCTTGCACGACTCACGCGACCCGTCGGCGCGACACAGCGCGTACGTTCCACCCGCGTTGATCGTGCCCGCGACCACCCGGCCGATCGCCAGGCGTCCTACGTATTCGTCGTAGTCAATGTTGTTGGCCTGGAATTGCAACGGCGCTTCGGGGTCGACCTCGGGTCCCGGTAGATGGCTGATGATGGCCTCGAACAGCGGCGCAAGGTTTTCGCCCGTGCCGCCGGGCCGGGTGAAGGCGATGCCCGCGCGGGCATTGGTATAGAGAATCGGAAAATCGAGCTGGTCTTCGTTGGCGCCGAGGTCGATGAACAGGTCGTAAACCTCGTCGAGCACCTCGGCCGGACGTGCGTCGGGGCGGTCGATCTTGTTGATGCAGAGCACTGTGGAGAGGCCGGCCTCGAGCGCTTTGCGTAGCACGAAGCGGGTCTGCGGCAATGGCCCCTCGGAGGCGTCGACCAGCAACAAAATGCCGTCGACCATCGCGAGCGTGCGTTCCACCTCTCCGCCGAAGTCGGAGTGACCGGGCGTATCGACGATATTGATGCGCACGTCATGCCAGGCGATCGACGTGTTCTTGGCCATGATGGTGATGCCGCGCTCCCGCTCGAGCGCGAACGAATCCATCACCCGCTCGGCAACATGTTCGTTGGCGCGGAAGACGCCCGACTGGCGCAGCAGCGCGTCAACCAAAGTGGTTTTACCGTGGTCGACGTGGGCCACGATGGCGATATTGCGGATATCCTGTCGTCGCATTGGGGGACTGATATTAAACGGCGCGGCCGAGGCGGCCGCGCCAGGTTCCAGTGTAGCTGCCGTCGCCCGCCCTGTAAACGCGCCCCGCGGCACGATTGTTAACGCCGTATTGTCGATTGCACCGGGTCGTGCGCCGGCTCGCGTTCTTGTGGCGCGGCCGGTGCGCCAGTGCGCCGCGCCCGCAAACTCGTTACGGACGCGGCACACTGCGCGTGGGTCAGGGAGTTGCGTCGCCGGAAAGGGGTGCGTGCTGGCCCTGGGCGTCGGTGGTCACCGTAAGCTGGCTCTTCACCCGGCCTGCCGTTCCGTCGGACTAAACGCGACCTCGACCGTGCAGCTTTGCTTCGCGTTAAGCGTGGCGCCGGTGCAGGTGTCGCTGCTGATCACGAAAATCAAAACTGGAGAGCAAGACCAGGGCGATCGTAGAGCAAGGCTAGGGGGATGTAGATGCGCCGCCACCTGGAGGCGCGGCCTCAGGGGGCGCGGCCTCAGGGGGCGCGGCGCCCGGAGCACCTGTGTCCGGCGGCGTTGCCGATGGACCGCCCATCCCCTTTTGCTGCTGAAAGTGCTGCAGGAGTTGCTGGACGTTCTTGACCTCGACAATTCGCCAGCGGCCGTTCTCGCGCGCCATGCGGATGTTCCATTGCACGCCCTTGTCGTCGCGGAAATCGGTCCACGCCGCATCGTCCGAATGATGGAGCAGCACGATTGCGGCCGCCACGGCTCCGGCCGGCATCTGCACCTGCCTGGCGCCGCTGTTCACCTGTTGCGTGGCCCATTGCTGCACTCCGGCGGCCATCGGCGCGCTCAGCAGGTCGACCGCGCCCTTGCCGACCAGCGCGGTGATGACATCGTTGGCTTTCGAGTTCTGCTGCAGCATCTCGTAGCCGGCGTTCTTGACTACACTGGAAAAGTCGACGAAGGTCGCAGCGGTCGCGCCGTCGCGCGCATCGATCGCCTGTTTGAGCTGGTAGACGGCGTAGGACGGCGTGGTCGGAACGTAAAACAGCGCCCAACCCGCGATCACCAGGACGACCAGGACTCCGATCGTGTGGCGCGAAATGAATCCCATGTTCATCATTGTGCGTTAGCCGCGCGGGACTGTCGAGACGACCTTCAGCGCTGTCTCGGGCGTCGGCAGGGCCGTACGCCAGCAGAGTCAGGTGTGCGAGAGCAGGGAGGCGGCCGCGCGGTCGAGCAGCCAGATGACCTCGCCGTGGGGCGGGTCGATGATTTGCGCGGGAAAGCGGTCGGGGTCGCGCGGACCCTCGAGCGCGCTCTTTACCGCCGCCGCCTTGCCCTCGCCTTCGACCAGGAACATCACGCGGGCCGAGTTGTTGAGCACGGGCGGCGTGAGCGTCACGCGATGGCGCTGCGGAGCGTCGACCTCGACCGCGACCGCGATACGCTCGCGCTCGTGGAGCGCCGGATGGCCGGGAAATAGCGACGCGACGTGGACGTTGTCGCCCAGGCCGAGCAGCGTCAGGTTGAAGCGCGGAAATTCGCCCTCATCGATCCCGAAGGACGCCCTCAACTCTTGCTCGTAGGCGAGCGCGGCCTGCTCGGGCGGGTCTTCGCCGCGCATCCGATGAATCTGATCGGGTCCCAGGCCGAGACGGCTCAGCATGGTGCGGTTGGCCATCCCGAAATTGCTCGCCGGGTCCTGCGGCGGGACGCATCGCTCGTCGCCCCAGAAGAGCTGCACCTCTTTCCAATCGACGCTCAGGCGGAAGCGCTCGGCCAACAGTTCATAAGTTGTTGCGGGGGTCGATCCGCCGGTAAGGCATAACGTGAATTCGGCGTGCATGCAGATTGCTTCGCCGGCAAAGTGCGCGATCTCCTCCGCCGCGTGCACGTAGAGCGACTGCGCGTCGTCCAGGATGATGAGCTTCGGTTCGGCCATGACCATCCGATAAAGTGGGCGTCACAAGTGAAGTGGACGTTACAAGAAAACTAGCGCAAAGCGCGCCACCCGCGCCAGCGCGCTGAACAACAATGGACCCTCACCGACACCCTCTCCCACAAATAATGTGGGCGAGGGCTCAGAAAGGTGCGGGCGGTTCGTTTTGATTGCTGACGCGTGACTTCACCGCTGGCAGTATCGGCTATTTCAAAAAGGCCAGCGCGGTCGACGCCGTCCTTTCTCTACCGCTTCTTTTTCATGCCCTCGCCCGCGGTTGTACGCGGGGAGGGCTAGGGTGAGGGCCCTTCAACGTACAGCAATGTCGATTCGGACTACGCCCTCATTGCGATAAAATGAAATAGTTCTCAGGACGTTTCCGATAGCCGGTTCACCGCGCGAGCAACTTGAGCGCGCGGTCCACCGTGTTTTCCACGGTGAAGCCGAAGTGCTTGAGCACGTCCTGATACGGGCCCGAGGCGCCGAAGGTCGTCATCCCGAGCACGTCGCCCTCAAGCCCGACCCATCGATACCACGACATCGGCGAGGCCGCTTCGATCGCGAGCCGCCGCCGAATCGACGGCGGCAGGACCGAGTCGCGATAAGCCGCCTCCTGTTTTTCGAACAGCTCCATGCTCGGCATGCTGACCACGCGCACCGCGTGGCCGCGCTTTTCGAGTTCCTTTGCGGCGCCGACCGCGAGGTGCAGCTCGGACCCGCTCGCCATCAAAATTATCTCCGCGCCGCGCCCCTTGGTCTCGTTGAGCACGTAGGCTCCGCGAGCGAGTTCGCGCGCCGGCGCCATCGCGGCGCGGTCCAGCGTCGGAAGCTTTTGGCGGCTCAGCGCCAGCAGCACTGGGCCGCCCCGATGCGTCATCGCGGCGCGCCACGCCTCGGCGGCCTCGTTGGCGTCGCCTGGCCGAATCACCGTGAAATTCGGGATCGCGCGCAGGCCCGAAAGTTGCTCTACCGGCTGGTGGGTCGGGCCGTCTTCGCCCAGCCCGATCGAATCGTGGGTGAAGACGTAAATCACGTGGATACCCATCAGCGCCGCCAGCCTGAGCGAGGGCCGGCAATAGTCGGTGAAGATGAGGAAGCTCGAGCCGTAAGGGATGAAGCCGCCGTGCAGCGCGACGCCGTTTAAGATCGCGCACATCCCATGCTCGCGGATGCCGAAGTGAAGATTGCGTCCCGCATAGTCGTGGCGCTCGAATTCGCCGCCGCCGATCACATCGACGAAAGTTGATTCGTTGAGGTCGGCCGCGCCGCCGAACAGGTTCCAGACTTTCTTCGCGATCGCCTGCTCGGCGCGTGAACCCGACTCGCGCGTGGCCAGCGTGTCCTTGGGCGTGAACTGCGGTAGTTCGGCGTCCCATCCGCTTGGCAGTTCACCCGCCAGCATCGATTTCAATTCCGCGACCTCGCCCGCATGCGCCTTGGCGTAACCCTCGAAGCGGCCGTTCCATTCGGATTCATGCTCGCGCCCGCGCGCGCCGCAATCGCGAAAATGCTTGAGCGCCTCATCGGGGACGTAAAAAGCCGGCTCCTCGGGCCAACCGTAGAAGCGCTTGGTCAGCTTGACCTCTTCGACCCCGAGCGCCTGGCCGTGCGCTTTCGAGGTGTCCTGGCGGTTCGGACTGCCGTAGCCGATATGCGATCGCACGCGGATGAGCGAGGGACGGTGCTGCTCGGCGATCGCGTTTTCGATCGCGCGCGAAACCGCGGCGAGATCGTTGGCGTCGTCGACGCCCTGGGTATGCCAGCCGTAGGCGTTGAAGCGCTCGCATACATTCTCGTCGAATGACAGGTCGGTGCCACCGTCGATCGTGATGTGGTTGTCGTCGTAAACGTAGACGATGTTGCCGAGGCCGAGATGTCCGGCGATCGAGGCCGCCTCGCTCGCCACGCCCTCCATCAGGTCGCCGTCGCTGCAGATGCCGAAGACGCGATGGTCGAATAGTCCTGAGCTGTCGCGTTCGAAGCGGGTGCGCAGATGCTTCGCCGCCAGCGCGATCCCGATTCCGTTGCCGAAGCCCTGGCCGAGCGGCCCGGTGGTGGTCTCGACGCCGGGCGTGAGGCCGTACTCCGGATGGCCGGGCGTGATGCTGCCGAGTTGGCGGAAATGTTTGATCTGTTCGAGCGGCAAATCATAGCCGGTCAGATAGAGCATCGCGTACAGCAGCATCGAGCCGTGCCCGGCCGAGAGCACGAAACGGTCGCGCCCGAACCAGTGCGGGTTGGCCGGGTTGTAACGCATGAAGCGCGTCCACAAGAGGTACGCGATTGGCGCCATCCCCATCGGCATCCCGGGATGGCCCGAGTTGGCTTTCTGCACCGCGTCGATCGCGAGCACCCGGATCGAGTTGATGCAAAGTTGATCGAGATTCGATTCCGGGGCCTTGGTTTGAGTTGCGGTCGCCACGTTAACTCCAATTGTTGTCGAGGACGACCGCCGGCGGCCGTCAGGGTTTTATCTTTCGTCTTTACTCAGGTCGCCCGCGAAACGCCGTCGCGCGGCGAGTCACCACTTAGAGTTGTCCTCGTCCTTGGGGTCGCCGGACTTGTGGCGCATCAGGTTGACGGCCTCCTTGGCGACGCCCTTGTCGCCCAGCTTGAGCGCCTCGGTGAAGCGCTGCGCCACCATCCGCATCATCGCGCCTTCTACAGGATCGAGTTCGCTCGCGATCGCCGCGAGACGCTCCATCGCGCTCCCCAGTTGCTCCAGCGAGCCGGGCAGGTCGCCACGCTCGCGGCTGGCGACCGCCGCGCGCAGGCGCTGGCGGAGTTCGGCGACGGCCGGCCGCGCGCGCGCGCCGATAGTGACCTCGAGTTCGCCCAAATTGTCCGCGAGTTTGAGGAACGGGTCGAGCGATAGGTCATCGGGGGGCACAGCCCAATTTTTTACTCATCGGAGTCGCGTTGCAAGGAAATCTGAAGCTGCCGCCGGGATGCGGCGGCGGTTGGTTGCGAAATCGGGCCGAATCGCAGGCGCTGCGGAGTGGTGGAAACCCTGGTCAACGGGCCTGTCGATGATGATGCGGGAGGATGATGTAGAAGTGACGCGCCTTCTGATACAAGATGGGGAGTTATAATGACCCACTTTAGGAGCATCGGGCTTAGATGAGACGCATCGGTGATCGCCGTGTGGTGGTAACCGGCTTGGGCCTGGTCACGCCGCTAGGTACGGGAATCGAGAAGAACTGGGAAGCCCTGATGGCGGGGCGCTCGGGAATCGGGCCGATAACCCGCTTCGACGTTTCCGACTTCGCCGCCCGTATCGCGGGCGAAGTGCGTGACTTCGATCCCTATGACTGGATCGAGAAGAAGGACGTCAAGAAGATGGACCTTTTCATCCAGTACGCGGTGGGCGCGGCCGAGCAGGCGATGCGCCAGTCGGCGCTCAAGATCGACGAGAGCAACGCCGATCGGGTCGGTGTGCTGGTCGGAGTTGGAATCGGCGGCCTCCTGACGATCGAGGAAAACCACCTGCTGTTTCTCGATACCCGGCTCAAAAGAATCACGCCCTTTTTTATCCCCAAGCTGATCAGCAACCTGGCGCCGGGGCAGATTGCGATCCGCTATGGCGCGCGCGGCATCAACCTGGCCACTACCAGCGCCTGCGCGTCGGGTAGCCACGCGGTGGGCGAAGCCTACCGGATGATCCGCGACGGCTATATCGACGCCGCGATCACCGGTGGCGCGGAAGCGGCGCTGACCTCGCTCGGCATCGGCGGCTTCATTGCGATGCGCGCGCTATCGACACGCAACGACGCGCCGGAGGCTGCAAGCCGTCCCTTCGACGCCGAGCGCGACGGCTTCGTGATGTCCGAGGGCGCCGCGGCGCTCATCCTGGAGGAACGCGAGGCGGCAATTCAGCGCGGCGCCAACATCCTGGCCGAGGTCGCCGGCTACGCTGCCAACGGCGACGCCTATCACATGACCTCGCCCTCGCCGGAGGGGCAGGGCGCCGGACGCTGCATGATGCTGTGCCTGCAGGACGGCGAACTCGATCCCAACCAGGTTGACTATATCAATGCGCATGGGACCTCCACGCCGCAGGGCGACGCCGCCGAGACCCAGGCGATCAAGCATGTCTTCGGCGAACGCGCGGCCAAGATCGCAGTGAGCTCGACCAAGTCGATGACCGGCCATACGCTGGGCGCGGCCGGCGCGATCGAGTCGGTCTACACGGTGCTCGCGATCGAACGTGGGATGGTGCCGCCGACGATCAACTACGAGCATCCCGACCCGGAATGCGACCTCGATTACGTGCCCAACCGGCCGCGGCCCGCGAAAATTCGCCTCGCGCTGAACAATTCGTTCGGGTTCGGCGGCACCAACACCACGCTGGCCTTCAGGCCCGCGGTCGAGCTTAGCGGGAAGTAGGAAGATGGGATCGCGAATCGTCGCGACCGGGCGCGCGCTGCCGCGCACCGCGGTTACCAATCATGAGCTTGCACGAATCGTGGACACCTCCGACGAATGGGTGCGCACGCGCACCGGAATCGCGCAGCGCTATGTGATGTCCAGCGAAGAATCGCTGGTCGATATCGCCGCCGCCGCCAGCGGTATCGCGCTCGAGCGCGCCGGGATGCGGCCCGCCGAGCTCGACGCGATCATCGTCGGCACGGTCTCCTCCGAATTCGGCTTTCCATCGTTTGCCTGCCAGCTCCAGCATCGCCTGGGCGTCGACTCGATTCCGGCCTACGACGTCGCCGCGGCCTGCTCGGGCTTCGTCTACGCACTCAACGTTGCCGACAACGCGATGCGCGCGGGCGATTACTCGCGCGTGCTGCTGGTCGGTACCGATGCGCTTTCGACCATGGTTGACTGGAACGATCGTGCCGTGTCCGTGCTGTTCGGCGATGGCGCGGGGGCGGCGGTGATGGTCTCCGAGCCGGGGCCGCGCGGCGTGCTCGCGAGCCTGCTGCGCGCCTCGGGAGAGTACTGGCATCTGCTTTCGGTGCGATCGACGGGAGTGCGCGCGACGCTTGACTCCGAGGTGCGGCGCTTGCCCGACGACGCGATCAAGATGAAGGGGCCCGAACTGTTCAAGATCGCGGTGCGCTCGATGGCCGATATCACGCTCAAGGTGGCCGAGCGGGCGGGCGTGCGACTGGACGAGGTCGCGCTCATGGTGCCGCACCAGGCCAACATCCGCATCCTCAACGCGGTCGCCGATCGTCTGGGGGTCCCCCAGGACAAGGTCTTCACCAATATCGATCGCTACGGCAACACCTCGGCCGCCTCGGTGCCAATTGCGCTGGACGAGGCGCTCGAAGCCAACCGCATTCACGACAACGATCTCGTGATGCTCAACGCCTGCGGCGGCGGCCTGACCTGGGGCGCCAACCTGCTGCGCTGGTAGGTCTCACGACGCGACGTATATGGCTCGCGCCGCCGCGGATGCGGCGGCGTCGCGCGTAAGGCCTGCACCGCAGATACGGCTCGGGTTATTTCGAGGGCAGATTGGTCGCAGGGAAATTCGCCAGTTCGTCTTCCATCGGTTCTTCGCCCGATACGTCGTGCGTTCCCTCGATGGTGAGTTTTATCGGCGTCTCGCCGCGCTTCTCGATACGATACTTGGTGAGGCTCATCCGCTTGAACTCCATCGGGACGCCTTCGCAGATCAAAAACGACGGCGCGTCGCATACCTGCAGATGGAGATGCGGCTCGGACGAGTTGCCGGAGTTGCCGAGACGTCCGAGGACCTGTCCGCGATGAACCAGCTCGCCGGCTTTGACCGTAATGGTGCCAGGAATGATGTGCGCATAGCCGACGTATAGGCCGCCGCCGATGTCCTCGACGATGTGATTGCCCGCCACGCTGACGAGCGTCATCGTGACCGCCAGTTTCTCGGTGTGGGGTACGTTTTCGGGAAGCCCGTCTTTGACGGTTACGATTTTTCCATCGGCGACGGCCAGTATCGGCACGTCGTAGGCGTGGTAGCTGGAATTCTTGTACTGATCGCCGGAATAGCTGTTGCCGTCCTCCCCGAGCTTTATCCAATCGATCGCGTAGCGCTCCGGCACTCGCGGCTTGCCGTTGAGCACGATAACCGCGCGCCGATGCGGTGAGGTGTTGGACGGCCCGTTCGCGGCCAGCCATCGATCACCCGTGAACGGTTCGTCGATTAGCGCAGAACCGCTATTTCTGATCGCAAATTCACCGAGCGGAATCCGCTGCGCATTTTTCGGATCGCCGTCGGCCTCGACCACAATCGAATTCTCAAGCTGCCGCGGCGTTTCGCGCCCGGGAAAATTGAGGAAGACGTAAAGCACTCCGCTCGCGCCCGGCGGCAAAACAGGATCGTAAGGTTTAAGGCGGTTTTGCGGCGCTGCTGGCGTGAAGGAAGACTTGAGTGCGTCGCCCTCGATTGTGGCTGCGAAGGCGGCGCCGCCGACCCCGCGAACTCGGAGCGACACGAGGCGGGCCGGCTTTTTGCCATAGTTGGTCAGATAAAACTCGTATGCGAGATGCGCGCTGCCGTTGCCGATCACTGGGATAAACGGCCCCGCCGACGGCCATCCGCCGACCAGCATTACGTTCTCCAACTGCAACGAGCTTGCGAGCGGCACGTCCTCGGCGTGAGCGGCCGCCGGGCCCGCGGCATTCAATGTAGCGGCGAGCAAAATCCCAACCATTCCAATGATTCGGTGTCGCATGAGCATCAGCCTCCTTCTTCCGGCAGCGATTATCAGGGCAACCGGCTGCGCGTTCAATCGCGCATCCGTCGGCGCTTTCGCGCGGAGGCGGCGTTGCGCTAGAAGTCTGCGCGGAAGGTGCGACGTTGGCGGCCAGGATCGCTCAGGATTTCAATCTGAAAGTGATACTTTAAGTTGACGCTGCTCGAAGAAATCACGCGTATGGAACGTCACGAAAGGCGGGGAAACTGCTGATGCTCGATGGCGTGGTGGCGTGGCCGGAGTCGGCCGCGGAACTGTATAGAAAACTGGGCTACTGGCGCGGCCAGTCGATTGGCGAGCACTTCGACCGATCGGTCGCGTACAACGCAGCACGCCTGGCCGTGGTGGACGGCACGCGGCGCATCACCTACCGCGAGCTGGGCGCGATGGTCGAGCGGCTCGCGCTCCATTTCGCCGAGCGCGGCGTCGCGTTGGGCCGGCGCGTCATCTTCCAGTTGCCCAATGGCCTTGAATGCGTGGCCGCCTACTTCGCTTGTCTCAAGACCGGCGCGATTCCCGTCGCGACTCTGCCGGCGCATCGCCACACTGAGATCGGACATCTCGCGCGCTTCACCGACGCCTACGCCTGGCTCATCCCTGCCGATTATAGGCGCTTCGATTACGTTGCGATGGCGGACGAGTTGCGCGACGCGCTGCCGGCGATGCGCGAGGTATTCGTGATGGGCGCGCGTGCGGGCGCCGGGATGACACTGCTCTCTGACCTCCTCGATGATCCAATCGAGGAGCGAATCGTGCCGTCCACGCTAGCGCGGCTTCGCCCGCAAAGCCACGAGATCGCGGTCTTCCAGCTCTCGGGCGGCAGCACCGGGCTGCCGAAGGTGATCCCGCGCACGCACGACGACTATCTATACAATTCGTTGCGCCTGGCGGAGTGCTCGGGCTTCGACCGCGACGGCGTCGCGCTGGTCGCGATTCCGATGATGCACAACTTCCCGCTGCTGGGCGCGGTGCAATCGGGGATTCTGCTCGGCGCGCGAATCGTGCTGGCGTCGTCGCCCGAGGCCGAAACGGTCTTCCCGCTGATCGAGCGCGAGCGCGTGACCTGGATCTGCGCGGTGCCCGCGATGGCGGTGAGCTGGCTCAACGATCCGCGCTTTGCGCAGACGGATTTTTCCTCGCTGCGATCGCTGGCGGTAGGCGGCCAGCGGCTCAATCCCGAACCTGCGCGCCGCCTCCTGAGCGAAATCGGCCCGGTCGTGACGCAGGTATATGGGATGGCCGAGGGTCTGTGCTGTTCGACGCGCCGCGGCGATCCCGAGGAAGTGGTCGTCAACACGCAGGGCCGTCCCATTTGCGATCACGACGAGCTGCGTGTGATCGGCGACGACGGCCGCGAGGTCGCGCCGGGCGAGGTCGGCGAACTGCTCTGCCGCGGGCCCTATACGCCCCGCGGTTACTACCGCGCCGAGGAACACAATCGCGGCGCGTTCACGCCTGACGGCTTCTATCGCACCGGCGACCTCGTGATGATGCATCCGAGCGGCAACCTGGTCGTCGAAGGACGGCGCAAGGACGTGATCAATCGCGGCGGCGAGAAGATCAGCGCCGAGGAAATGGAAGACCGGGTGCTGTCGCATCCGGCGGTGCTCAATGCGGCGATCGTCGCGATGCCCGACGAGGTATTGGGCGAGCGCGCTTGCGCATACGTAGTGCTGCGTGCGGGCAGGAGCCTGACCTTCGCGGAGCTGGCGCGCCATCTGGAAGGACGGCGTATCGCGCGCTTCAAGATTCCCGAGCGCCTGGAAATCGTCGAGCGCTTTCCGATGACCGCCGTGGGGAAGATCTCGAAGAAGGATTTGCGCGCCGACATCGTGGCCAGGCTGGCGCGCGAAATCGGCGCGAAAAAAGCAGAGGCGGCGTCAAGCCGCAAAGCGAACGGTAAACTTTGATGAGCGCGATTCTTGATGAGATCCGCGCGGCCTACGAACCGCTCGGCGTGTCGATCGAAGGCGTCGCCACCTATGACACGTACTATCGGCTGCGATGCGCGCGATGCGGCGCAATGCTCGGATGCGTCGGCGATAAGTTGCTGCCGGGGATGGCCCGCGAGCTGGCCGACGGCGAAATGGATCTCTACGCGGCGGGCCTGGCCGGATGCGCGTGCGGCTTCCAGGCCGAACGCGCCGGCGCGATCGATCCCGAACGCGCCGCCGCCGCCAGGGCCCGTTTTGCGTGAGCGGGGCGCGGCGCGATAGATTCGAGCGAGCGATTCCAGCAGAGGAAGCCAATATGGCGCTCAACGATTTGCACCCAGACGATATCGCGCAGGACGAAGCGGTCGAGCGCGGCGAACGCGTGCGCGGCGGCGGGCTGTGGCCGTTCTGGACGCATATTTATGCCCAGGGCGATCCGCTGCCCGATCTCTCCTGCAAGGTCGACCGCCCCGAGCACAACTTCGAGGAGGGCGACGATCTGCCCGAGGACTACCGCGGCCTGCTGCTGAAGATGTTGCGCCACGAGGGCGAGCGCGCCGGCAACAAGAGTTTTCTCGGCCTGATGGGTACGTGTATCGAGGTGGCCGAGACGCTGGCGCCCAATCCCGCGGCGCGGCTCGTCAAGTCGGAGTACCTGGCCGAGGAACTCAAGCACGCAATCATGTTCCATCGGATCGCGGTCGGCCTGGACTCGGACTTCGCGCTGCGCGATGTGCCCTATGCGCACTACGCGTTCCATCTGCCCAAGAACACCTGGGCCGACGACGCCTTCTTTCACTTCCTGATCGATCTCAACGGCGCCTTTCATGCCCGCGACTGGCGCGAATCGAGCTATGCGCCGCTGCGCAAGATTTCGCGCACGGTCGAGCGCGACGAGTTTGGCCACTCCGAGATGGGCTACCATTTTCTGAGGGCGATCTGCGCCGAGCGCCGCGGCCGAGCGCTCGCCCAGGCGCTGCTGCCGAAATGGTATTCGGCGGCGCTCGACATGTTCGGCCGCTCCGACTCGCCCAACACGCCGCGCTTTATCCAATGGGGCCTCAAGGGCGTCGGCAATTCCGAGATTCGCGCGGCGTACAAGGAATACGTGGATCGCAAGCTTGTGGCACTCGGGCTAGACCTGCCCGACGAACGCCAGGGCCGCCGCTTTCTCTAAGTATGGCGTGTCATCGATGATCGATAGATGATCGACGAACTACTGAGACGCCGCGCGCTGATCGTCGTCGGTAAGGGCGGTGTCGGACGCACGAGCGTGAGCGGCGCGTTAGCGATGCTGCGCGCCGCCGGTCAGTCCCGCCCTGCCCGCGTGCTCGCGATGGAATACGACCGGCTCGGCGCGCTCGCAACCGCGATGGGGCGTAAGCCCGGTTTCGATCCGGCCGAAGCCGCACCGGGTTTGTGGACGGTGGTTCTCGACGGGGCCCATCAGCTCGAAGAATACCTGTTCACCGTGATGCCGAGCCGTGCGATGCTCAAGGCGGTGGTCAGCAGCGGCGCTTACCGCTACTTCGTAGAGGCCGCGCCGGGGCTGCGCGAGCTGATCATGATCGGGAAAATCTACCACGAGTTGGAGTATCGGCCGCCCGCGCCGCCGTGGGACCTAGTGGTGCTCGACGCTCCCGCAACCGGGCAGGCGTTGAGCGTATTGCGGATGCCGCTGGCGGCGCGCGAGACCTTTGGCGCGGGGATCGTCGGCCGCACGGCCGATCGCGTCTCGGAGTTGCTGCGCGACCCCGCGCGCTGTGGCGTGGTGCTCGTGACCTCGCCCGAGCCGTTCGCGGTAAGCGAGACGCTTGAGACGCACGCGGCGCTCAGCACCCTCGGTCTCGACGTCGCCGCGGTGATTTTCAACCGCACGCGCCAGCCGCGCTTCGACGCGGGAGCGCTCGCGCGTCTGCGGCGGCGGCCGGCGCTGCGCGCCGCCGCGCCGCATCTCGACGGCCTCGCCGCCCTGGCGCACGCCGAGCTTAGGCGCGCGGGCGGCGAGCGCCGCGCGCTCGCGCTGGTGCGTCGGCGCATCGACGCGCCGATAATCGAGCTCGCCGAGTGCCGCGGCGTCGCCGGGCTTGCGCTGATGCGCGAGCTGGCGCGCCAGCTCGCGGCGCTCGGCGCGGACGAAGCCCGCGCGCAAGCGCCGTCCGCCTAGCGTAACTCGCGTCGACGCGGCTGCGCGGGATATAATCCTGCCTATGCGCCGCCTCGGGCCGGGACCGGCGCTTGTTGGAGAAAATTACGCGCGATGGCTAGCGCACGCAGGCGGGGGAGGGGATCGGCGGCGGCGGGAGGACGGCTGCGCCGCATGTTTAAGCGGCTTGGCCCGCGGCGGACGGCCGCTGGCGTCTTGCTGCTGTTCGCCTTCGGCTGCGGCTTTTACCTGGCGCAGCTCTATGGCGAGATTTCCGCGCTGATCGAACAGCGCGAAGCCGCGCTTACCTCGGCCATCTACTCCGCGCCGCTCAAGATCGAGCGCGGCGACGACCTCGCCCAGCTTCATCTGCTCGACCGTATCGAGCGCCTCAGCTACACCCGCGTCCTCGAGCCGGCGCATCCCGGCGAATATGCGCTCGTGCCCGGCCGCGTCACGATCTACCTGCGCGGCTTTCGCGAAGGAATCCGCGAGCGTCCGGCCGCGCTGGTCCATCTGACGCTCGCCGGCACGGCGGTAGAGGGCGTGGCCGACTCTTTCGGCGCGGCGCTGCCCGCGGCCATTATCGAGCCCGAGGTCATCGGGCGCCTGTTGCCCGGAGCGCCGCCCGAGCGGGTCGAAATCCAACTAAGCGATCTTCCGCCATACCTGGTGCGCGGCCTGCTCGCGACCGAGGATCGCTACTTCTACTATCATCCGGGATTCGACCCGGTGCGGATGATCGAGGCCGCGATCGCTGACCTGCGATCGCATCACCTGGGCCAGGGCGCGAGCACCCTGACACAGCAACTCGCGCGCACCTTCATCGATCGCCACGAGCGTACGTTTACGCGCAAGGTGCGCGAACTCGCAGTGGCGCTGGTGATCGAGATCCGGCTCAGCAAGAACCAGATTCTCGAGCGCTACATAAACGACGTCCCGATGGGCGCGTACGACGGCACACCGATCACCGGGATGCCGCTGGCGGCGCGGTATTTTTTCAACAAGGACCTGCACGAGGTCACGCCGGGCGAGGCGGCGATACTGATCGGGATGATCCAGGCGCCGACGCTGTACGATCCGCGGCGCCATCCCGAGGCCTGCCGCGCGCGCCGCGACACGGTGCTCGGCGTGATGCGCCGCGACGGTGTGATCGACCCGGCCCAGTATGCCGAGGCCGCCGCCGTTCCGATCGAGATCGCCAGGCTGCCGGGGCTCCGCCGCGCGCCGTATTTTACCGACTATGTAATCGCCGAGGTCGAGCGGATTCCGGGTTTCGACGGCAACCTGGCCGGGCTAAAAGTCTACACCACGTTGGATTCGGAGATGGAGCAGACGGCGGCGGAGAGCGTCGAATCGAATCTTAAGCGGCTGGAGAAGCAGCATCCGCATCTGCGCCGCACCGTGCGCGGCGAGGAGCTTGAGGGCTCGCTGCTCGCGCTCGACGCGCGCACCGGTGCGATCCTCGCGATGGTCGGGGGGCGTGACTATTCGATTAGCCAGTTCAACCGCGTGACGCAGGCCGAGCGCCAGCCCGGCTCGGCCTTCAAGCCGATCGTCTACCTGAGCGCACTGGATCCGTCGCGCTCGCCGATCAGCCAACGGGTCACGCTCGCGTCCTTATTGCCCGACCGTCCGATGTCGTTCAATGGATGGACTCCGGCCAACTACGAGCGCACGTACCAGGGCACGGTGACGGTGGTCGAGGCGCTGGCCGAATCGCTCAACGTGCCGACTGCCTATCTGGGGAGCCTGCTGGGGCCGTCCACGATCGTTGGGATGGCCCACGAGATGGGTATCAACGAGGACATTCCCGCGGTGCTGCCGATTTCGATCGGCGCCGCCGAGACCACGCTGCTCGAGTTGACCGGTGCCTACCAGGTCTTCGCCGCCGCCGGAGTGTCACGGCCGCCTTACGCGCTGGAGGCGGTTTACGACGCGCACGATCATCTGATTTACCAGCACGCTCCGCACGAGCTCGTGCTCGTCAGTCCGCCGGTCGCCTACCTCATCACCGGCGCGCTGGAGCAGGTGATCAAATGGGGCACCGGGGCGGGAGCGGTAAAGATGGGGCTGGACTTTCCGGCCGCCGGCAAAACCGGCACCACGCAGGACTTCCATGACGCGTACTTCATCGGTTACACGCCGCGGATCGTATGCGGCGTGTGGGTGGGGTTCGATCGTCCGCAGAGCCTCGGCGCCTCGGGCGCCACGGCAGCGCTACCGGCGTGGGTAAGTTTCATGCTCGGCGTCACGCCGTCCGGCTCGCCGCCGTTCGCGGTGCCGGCGGGAATCACGATGGCGACGATCGATCCGCAAAGCGGGGGGCTCGCGACGAGCGCGTGCCCGCGAACTGCCACGGTTCCGTTCCTCAACGGTACCGCGCCGACGCAGATCTGTCCGTTGCATGGCGGCCTCGCGCCCGCGCCGACGCTGGTGGCGGGTCCGGGCGCGGCGATGCCGCCGCCGGGCGTCGCGACCGCTCCTGGAGCGGCTCCGACACCGGCGACCAACGGAGTCCTCGGCGCACTGGGAAATTTCTTCGGATCGCTCTTCACGCACTGAGCGGGGCGCGGCGGTCTCCAGAGCAGGGATAGATGAAAAATCTTTGTCGCCCGACCCAACGGTCTCCTAAAGAGAGGGGGCAATAAATTCGTCGACGTGCGCGCGGCCGCAGGCGCGGCGGGATCACTCAATCCGTCGTTACGGCCAGAGCGAGGCGGACCTGCGCGCTCATTCCGGCGGCGCGGTCGGGATCGATCGGCGGCTGCGAGCGGCCGTCGCCGTCGGTCGCGCGCACCCTGACGTGATAGCGACCGCGCTCAGGTGGCGCGAAGCGGTACTTCCAGACCGTCCAGATATAGGGCGAGCGATTTGCGCTCAACCCGGCTGCGTTCCAGGTCTTGCCGTCGTCGGTCGAGACGTCAACCCGCCGAATTCCTGACGGCCCCGCCAGCGCCCATCCGACCATCTCCACCGGCGACCTGACCTTGGCCTCGGGCGCAACCACGTCGAGCAGGCTATAGTTGGCCCGTGGGTAGAAAAATCCGGAATTCACCTTGCGCCACGCGCTGTCGGTCCATCCGCGCGCTTCCCAGTAGCCGATAAATTGCTTGTCGACGAATTCTATTTCGGTTAGCCATTTCGGCTGCTTCATTCCGTACTTGCCCGGAATGAATATACGCAGTGGATAGCCGTGCTCGGGCGGCAACGGCACGCCGTTCATAAGGTACGGCAGGAAGTTTTCTTTGCGCATCAGCTCGTTGACCGGGATGCCGGTCGTATAGCCGTCGGCGGCGCGGAGCTTCGCGTAAACCGCTTTGGCCGAGGGCCGCGCGCGCTCGAGCAGCGCGGCGAGCTTCGGACCGGTCCACGTAGCATTGCCGATCGCGGTGCCGTTGGGCGGATTGCCGATACACTCCAGGGTCAGCGTCTCATTGACGGGCGGCAGCGCCTTGACCGCCGCGAGGTCGAGTTCGAGCGGGCTCTTGACCAGGCCGTGAATCTTGAGCCGCCACTGATCGGCCTCCACGCGCGGCGTCGTGCCATACGTCGTAATATAGAAATCCGCGTTGGGCGTGAAACCGCCCCATCCGCCAGCGGGGGCCGCGGGAGCACCGGCGGCCGCAATCGCATGAGCAGCACCCGGCGCGCCCGCCAGCGCGATTGCGCCGCCCGCGATCCTGATGAATCTTCTGCGATTCACAACGCTCGCCTCATGATAACTCGTCGCCGCAGTGATCGGTGAATGTCGCGGCGCAGCGCTGCATCCTCTTATATTCTAACGACCCATGCGTGCCGGCGGTTCCATGAGCAACCACGCCCCTCAGCGCTGATCGTCGTCGTCGGAATCGCCGTGGTCATCGTACGGAGCGGATTTGTCAGCGATGGCGGCGCCGTCGTCGAGCACGGGCGATTCGGTTGGCGCCGCGAGCGGCTCCGCACCGGCCTGCGAGTGCGAGGCCAGGCGGCGCGACACGATGATGAAGCCTGAGTGCGCGACCATCCGATGCACCGGGCGCACGCTCAGTCCCTTGACGTGCCAGTTGCGCAGCAAGGTCTCGAACGATTCGACTTCGCCGAAGCCGCCGTCGCGCTCCAGCGCCGCGACCGTGTCGCCCAGTTGGATCGCGGTCGGCACGTAGCAGACCAGCACGCCGCCTGCGCGCAGCGCCCGCGCCGCCACGCCCAATGCGCGGCCCGGCTCGGCAAGATCGAGGAAGAGGCGGTCGACGCCGGTCTCCGCGAAACCGGCGTAGATGTCGCCGAGCTTGAGCGTCCAGTTTGGAGCCTCTCCGAAAAACGCGGCGACGTTGCGCCGCGCGGCGGCGGCGAAGTCTTCACGCAGTTCGTATGAGATGACGCGGCCGGCCGATCCGACCGCGCGCAGCAGCGCGATGGTCAGCGCGCCCGCGCCGACGCCGCCCTCGATAACCGTGGCGCCCGGGAAGACGTCGCCCCAAATCAGCAGCGGCCCGGTATCCTTGGGATAGATGACCTGGGCCTGGCGCGGCAGATGGGGGATCAGGTCGGCGTAGGTGGGCCGCAGGACCAGGAAAGTCTCGCCGGTGCTGAGCTTGACGCGCGAACCCTCGTCGGTGCCGATCAGATCGTCGGCCGAAATCTCACCGCGGATGAGGATGCGGGTGCCGGGGCGCAGCATCTTGAGGTAGCGGCGGCCCTTTCGATCGATGAAGAGGACGGCGTCGTTGGGTTTGAGTTTTGCTTCCAAGCGCTTAACGCTTAGACGCTCGGCGCGGCGCGCGCAACCCGCCTCCTGCCCGACGGCGAGGGCCGCGACGGCCGGAGGGCATATTGACCGAATAGTTTTGGGCCGTTTGCGTTATGGTATAGTGATTCGGTTGAAACGTTGTCGAAGCGCTATGGACGAGCCGGCGGCCGCAACAGTTCCCGCACCCATCCGGGCGCACCCGAGCGCGTAGCCGCCACGCAGGCCCGTCCACGAATCACAATCACAATTAAAAATCCAAAGAGAGAGCGTCATCGGTCATGGCTGAGAAAAAAGCGAAGACTGCGGAAAAGAGCCGCGATGTGTCCTACAAGCACATCTGCCCGAGTTGCGGCGCGGAGAGCAAGGTCACGATGTTCGCCGGCTATGGCCGGCGCGGCTTTTTCCTGGTGTGCGACAAGAATTGCGGCTACGTCGCACGCTCGCGTTAGCGGAAGGAGGGAGAGAAAGCGATGGCCAGAACTCGCAAGAGCAAGACTGCCAAGCGCGACCTGTATCCGAGTTTTGCCGATTCGGCCGACGAGGCCGATGAAGATGCCGACCTTCCCAAGGACGAAGCCGGCCGCCGCAAGATCAAGCGCCAATACCAGGAACTGCTGGGCATCCGGATCGAGAAGCTCAAGGGCCGCATCTTAAACCGCGAGCGCATCAACAAGACCATCGACGGCATCTATTTCATCTGCGGCAAGTGCCTGAAGGTCTGCCACTCGCTCGACGACGGCCTGATCGAAGACCCCAACAACCAGAACAACCAGTGCGGCAAGTGCGGCAAGGCCCGCACCGTCGCCGCCTGACCGCCGCGAGCCGCGAGCGAATGCCAAGGCACGCGATTGGCGTGGCGGGCGCGGCTGTGCTTTTATTAATCGGATCAAACCGATAATTATCTTGCTGATAATTATTTTGCCGATAATATTTTGCCGGCGCGCGCGGTAGCAGGCGGCGGAGGAGCCATACAGGACCGATGTCCTTTCAGATAATTCGCCCCGACATTGACCTCGATTTCGTCGGCAAACGCTATTTTTTCGTCGCGCTTTCGAGCCTCATCAACCTCGCGTCGATAATCCTGCTGATAACGGTCGGACTGAACTACGGCGTCGACTTCGTCGGCGGCAGCGTGGTGCAACTGCAATTCAAGAGCGCCACCGACGGCGCGCACATCCGCAGCGCCCTTGAGCCGATGGGCCTGGGCGAAGTGACGGTGCAGGACTTCGGCTCCGCCGTCCGCCATCAGTACCTGGTCCGTTTCGAGAAAGTGAAGAACGTCGGCAGCCTGGGCAAGAAGCTCGAAGCGCAGCTCGACAAAGCCTACGGGCCGGACGCTGTGCAAGTGCTGCGGGTCGAGTCGGTGGGCGCCAAGGTCGGCCGCGATCTGCGCCGCGACGGCTTCATGGCGGTCATCTTCGCGACCATCTTCATGGGCAGCTTCATCGCCTGGCAGTTCCGCGGCGTGAGCTGGAGCTTCGGCGCGGGCGCGGTTATCGCGCTCATCCATGACGTGCTGCTGGTGGTCGGCGCGCTGGTCATCTCGCGCCTGGAGTTCGATCTGACGACGCTGGCCGCGCTGCTGACGGTCATCGGCTATTCGGTGCACGACACGATTATCGTGTCGGACCGGATACGCGAGGACGCGGCCAAGCGCCGGCGCGATCCGATCGCGGCGATCATGAACCGCGCGATCAACGAGACGCTCTCGCGCACCATCCTGACCTCGGGCACCGCGATCTCGGTGCTGATCGCGCTGCTCGCGCTCGGCGGTCCGATCCTGCGTCCGTCGGCCTTTACCCTGCTGGTCGGCTTCATCACCGGGACTTATTCGTCGATTTATATCGCTGGCCCGGTGGTGCTGTTCTGGGAGGGCAAGGGCCGCAGCGGCAGGGGCCGCGGCGCAGTCACGCGCGCGGCCTAGCGTTTCGCGATCATCCGGCGTGATGTCTCGCACGCCAGCACTTCCGTGACTCCGTATGAACTAAACACCGGGCGAGGCCTCTACTGGTTGAGTCTCGCCGCGCCGCCCGCAATGACAGGGGACGAGATCACGCTCACGCTCGGTTTCGAGCGCGCCGACGGCCTGGAGCGGGTCGGTTTCCTGTGCACGATCGTTCGCGCGATCGCTGATACGGCGGGCGCGCCCGATGGTACCGACGCGGGCGCGATGCTTGTGCGGCTCGGCCCGTGGTTTGAGCGCGAGTTCGAGCAGACGCGCGAAGCGGCGCTGAAGTCGCTACGCAGCGAGCACAGGCCGCTGGTCGTGCGATTCGACCGCGAGCATCCGGGTCCATTCGCCGGCTGACAGGTATGGCCGGCGGGCGAGCTAGCGAATTTCCAAACCTGCCCTCAGGGCTTTACGTTGCTCATCCATCTTCGCGGGTACGGTCGCCCCAATCTTTTTGAAGAACTCTTCCTGCGAATCGAGTTCCGCAGCCCAATCCTCGGGCTTCACGGCCATCGCCTCTTTGAGGGCTTCGCCGGCAATCTCGAGGCCCGTGAGATCGAGCGCGCCTTCAGCCGGCCTGAGGCCCACCGCTGAGCGCTCGGCCGCGGCACGTTCGGCCACCCGCTCCACGATCCATTTGAGGACGCGGATATTCTCGCCGTAGCCGGGCCAGATAAACCGCCCCTCGTGATCCTTTCTGAACCAGTTGACCATGAAAACCTTGGGCGGATGCTTCAGTCGGTCCTGCATTCCCAGCCAATGGGTAAAATAGTTGCCCATGTTGTATCCGCAGAACGGTAGCATCGCCATCGGGTCCCGGCGTACGATACCGACCTTGCCGGTGGCGGCGGCTGTCGTCTCGGAGCCCATGGTCGCGCCCAGATAGACGCCGTGGTTCCAATCGAAGGATTCAAGCACCAGCGGAACCGTCGAGGCGCGCCGCCCGCCAAAGACGATCGCGGAGATGGGCACTCCCTGTGGGGAATCCGCTTGCGGAGAAAGTGCGGGATTGTTGCGCATCGGCGTGGTGAAGCGGCTGTTGGGATGCGCCGCGGGTTGCCCCGAGTCCTTGCGCCATAGCCGCCCCTGCCAATCGATGAGTTCCTCGGGAGGTTCGACATCCATACCCTCCCACCAGACGTCTCCATCAGGGGTCATCGCGACGTTGGTGAAGATCGTATCCCGCTCAACCATCTTCATCGCATTCGGATTCGAGCGTACATTGGTTCCCGGCGCGACGCCGAAATATCCGGCCTCGGGATTGACCGCCCAAAGGCGGCCATCCGATCCGATGCGCAGCCAGGCGATGTCGTCACCCACGGTCGTTACGTTCCAGCCGCGAAACGAGGGCGGTGGCGTAAGCATCGAGAGATTGGTTTTGCCGCAGGCGCTGGGAAATGCCGCGGCGACGTAAGATGTCTCACCCTGTGGGCTTTGCAACCCCAGGATCAGCATGTGCTCCGCCAGCCAGCCTTCTTTTTTGCCGAGCCAGCTTGCGATGCGCAGCGCGAAGCATTTCTTGCTGAGCAGCGCGTTGCCGCCGTAGCCGCTGCCGGCCGACCAGATCGTATTGTCCTGGGGAAAATGACATATGAGGCGGCGTTGCGGATCGCAATCGAGCGTGGAATGGAGCCCGCGGTTGAAGTCGTCGGAGGCGCCCAGCATGTCGAGCGCGACGGTGCCCATCCGGGTCATGTATCCCATGTTGAGCGCGACGTAGATGCTGTCGGTCAGCTCGACGCCGACCTTGGCGAACGGGGAATCGGCCGGACCCATGATATAGGGGACGACGTACATCGTGCGTCCGCGCATCGAACCGTCGAACCATCCCCGCAGCCGCGCATAAGCTTCGTCGGGCGCCATCCAGTTGTTGGTCGGCCCCGCGTCTTCCTTGTTCGGCGTGCAAATGAAGGTAAGGTTCTCAGAGCGCGCGACGTCGTTGGGATTGGACCGATGCAGGTAACAGCCGGGCCGCTTGCGCTGGTTCAGCGGAATCAGTATGCCGGCGGCGACCGCCTGCTTGTAGAGACGCTGGCGTTCCTCTTCGCTGCCGTCGCACCATTCGACTCGATCCGGCTTGGTCAGGCGGACTACCTCGGCCACCCATTCGGACAGAAAGCGGTTTGCGGTTGCAATTTTTCTCGCGGCTGTGTTTGTCATCAGAGTGATTTCAGATTTGGTGATTTCCTGGTCCGATTTACCGGCGTGTTCGGCACTTGCCCAAGATTAATTGTCTAAATACCGTTCGATTACAATATAACAATAAATGATATCGCCGTTTTGAAGAAGGACTAGCGATGGCAATTGAAACGAGGCCGGCGCGCGAGGAGGACGTCATGGAAATCGCCCGGCTGGTGGCCGCCATCGCGGTTTATCACGAGTCCCTCGATGAGCGGGCTCGATTTGACTGGAAGGAGATACGCCAGGCCCCGGTGTGGCTCAAGACGGTGCTCGCCCGTGACCATCACGCGCTCTGGGTCGCCGACGCAGGCGACGGCCGTCTGATCGGCTATCTGTGGTGCGGCTCGTGCGCGACCATCAGGGCTACCTGCCGCCGGTGCGCGGCTATGTCAACCATGCCTACCTGGAAGAGAACTGGCGCGGCCGCAGGCTGATGAAGCCGATGCTGGAAGCGGCCTACGAATGGTTTCTATCCAAGGGCGTGACGGTGGTGACGCTGCTGGTGCTGCATCGCAACTGGCCCGGCTCGTCGGCTCGTGGTACAAGCTCGGTTACGAAGAGTGGACTCACGAGCGGCGCCTGGAGCTCAAGCCGCGGGACAGCAAACCGCGAAAAGCAATCCGAAGGAAAGGTAGATAGGGGCAGCCAGGCCGGCGCCAGCGTTATCAAGTATTGTCGCCGCTGGCGACGATGGCCTCCAGCCGCTTCATCGCCACCGTGAGCTTGCGTCCATCGCGCGAGAGCGCCTTGCGCCGCTGAAGGTCGTTCATGATTTCACTGACCTTGGGCCGCGAAGCGCCGACCAGGTCGGCGAGTTGTTTGTGCGTCGGCACGATCCCGAGCACTACGCCGCGATGGTTCTGCACGCCGAACTCGACCGCCAGTTCGATCAATGCCACCGCCACGCGCTGCAGCAGGGCGAATCCGATAAAGCTGGGGTAGCGGGCGAGGATGCGTCCGATGCGGCTTTCCGTCGGCTCGGCGACCCGCGCATAGGCATCGTAGTCGACCCCCAGGGTGATCGCGACGTACCGTTCGATCGGCAGGCGGCCGACCCTGCAATCGTGAAGCGCCACCCACTCGAAGTTATGGCCGACTTGCGGGGGCATCTGGGGCAGCCGGAAGATCACTCCCGGCATCATCATCGCCACCACGCGGGGACCCTCGCCGTTGAGATGGTTAAGCTGCGCCGCGCCGGCGAGCAGGATGTGCACGTCCGCCGAGGGCCTGCCCAGTTCCTGAAAAATGACGCCGCCGCGTTTGACATTTCTGACCGCCATCGCGGCGTCCAGTTCTTTGAGTTGGGCGGCGGAAAGCCAAGACAGGCCTTTCAGCCGTCCCAGCAGGTCGAAGCTCGAAAGCGTTTCAGGATGCGCAACTGGCATGACTCAGCCTCCGGCAAAGACTCGCGCCCGAGTGGGCACTGTAAGAGCAGGTGCAATCCAGGACGAAGGAGTTGTCAGGAGGCGTTTTTTTAACAGCCCGTGGCATCTTCTCGACTGTCATCATCGCTCGTTGACGTCGCTCGTTAGCGCGACGACGAAGGACGGGAGAAATCTAGCAAAGCCCAGAAATGGAATCTGTATGGCGATAGAAAAAAAGCGCCGGAAGACAGTAACAAAGGTTACTTCAAGTGCTGTTTTATTGCGCGATTTGTAAATGCCGCGACATTTTTCATCTGGTGAAGCGCCGCTCCAAACCCAGGACCGAAAATTGCGCGCTCGAGAGTCGATCTCCGACTGGCGGCGATCGGTAACCTCAGTTACACTAAGAATGTCCCCTTGAGAGGGGGTTGATGAAACGGACCAGCTCAATCAAACCTGCGCGCAAGGTCGTCACGGCCGAATTCGCCCGCAATCGTAGCGCGAATGTTGCCAGGAAATTGCGGCTCGATCTGTCCGGCCTCAGGGGCCTGCGCGGACTTTCCTCCGAACAGCTAGGCGTCCTGGGCGGCCAGCTCAGACTGCGCCACTTTCGTAAGCGCGCGCTCATCTATAGCGGCAAGCAATTGGGCGATACGATTCACATCATGATCGCGGGCATCGCCCGCCTCACTTCCGTCAACCGCAAGAACGAACGCGTCTTGCTCGAGGTGCTCGGCCCCGGCGACGTGGTGTGTATTCCCACGCTGCTGCCCGACCTGCGTCACAATCTGGAATGCGAAGCGTTCACCGAGTGCGAGGTCGGCGTGCTCAGCGCCCAGGCCATGGTCGAAACAGTTGGCCTGCAGTACGACGAGTTCCTCCTCGCGTTGAGGCTGACGATGGGCCGCTGGTGGGCGTTGCTGGTGCGTCAATCCCGTTTCGTGGATCAGACGCTCGAGGAACGAATCGCGGTTGCGCTGCTCGACCTCGCCGACAAATTTGGCCTGCCCGACGCGCGCGGCACGATCATTAACGTGCGCTTCGGCCATCGCAACATCGCGCAACTGGTGAGCGGTTCGCGTCCCAAGGTCAGCGTTTGCCTGAGACGCTTCGCGCTGGAGGGAGTGCTGATCCAGGAGCGGCGGCGGATCATCGTTGTGCCGGGTAAGCTAAGCGCTATTCTCAGCCGCGGTTTCGAGCGTCGATCCCGTTCTCGCTCCTCTGACCTTTCGGTAAGCTAGGTCGTCTGCCTCGGTCAAGCCCCGGTAAGACGGATGCCCTTGGCGGCGTCCGAATCCGAGCTTCATCCGCGCTGCGGCTTATAACGCTCCGTCCCCGAGTAGGGTCGGGCTTATAGCCCGTTTGACAGCAAAACGGGTTACGCGGTATACTCGACCTTGTAAGTCCACTAATCCGGTGCCGCCTGTTGCGGTGCCGTTTTCAGGGTGAGTGTGCGCGCTCAAGAAGGTTCGTAATAGATGGTCAAGCTGCCGATATACATGGACAATCACGCGACGACGCCGGTCGATCCGCGGGTGCTCGAGGCGATGCTGCCCTACTTCACGCAGAAGTTCGGCAACGCGGCCAGCCGCAATCATAGCTTTGGATGGGAGGCTGAGGAGGCGGTCGACAAGGCGCGCAACCAAATAGCCACGCTGATCAACGCCAAATCCAAAGAGATCATTTTCACCAGCGGCGCGACCGAGTCCGACAACGAGGCGATCAAGGGGGTTGTCGAGTTCTACAAGGACAAGGGCAACCACATCATCACCTGCGTCACCGAGCACAAGGCGGTGCTCGATAGTTGCCGGGCGCTGGAGCGCGCGGGCAAGGCGACCGTGACCTATCTTGCGGTGGACAAGTACGGGATGGTCGACCCGGACGCCGTGCGCAACGCGATCACCGACAAGACCATGTTGATCTCGATCATGTACGCCAACAACGAGGTCGGGACGATTCATCCGATCCGCGAGATCGGACGCATCGCTAAGGAGCGCGGCATCATTTTCCACTGCGACGCGGTGCAGGCGGTGGGCAAGATTCCGCTCGATGTCGAGCGCGACGGTATCGACCTGCTCGCGATGTCGGGGCATAAGCTTTACGGACCCAAGGGCGTGGGCGCTTTGTATGTGCGGGCCAAGGGGCCGCGCGTGCGCCTGACGCCGATTATCGACGGCGGCGGCCATGAGCGCGGGATGCGCTCGGGCACGCTCAACGTGCCGGGTATCGTGGGCTTCGGCGCGGCATGCGAAATTGCGGGCCAGGAGATGCAGAGCGAGGCGGCGCGGATGCGTTCGCTGCGCGACAAGCTGCAGGCGGGATTGTTCGAGCGTCTCGACGAAGTCTATCTCAACGGCCATCCGACCGAGCGCCTGCCCGGCAATCTCAACGTCAGCTTCGCTTACGTCGAGGGCGAGTCGCTGCTGATGGGTGTCAACGACGTGGCGGTGAGTTCGGGCTCGGCCTGCACCTCGGCCACGCTGGAGCCGTCGTACGTGATTCGCGCGCTCGGCACCAACGAGGAATTGGCACATAGCTCGATCCGTTTCGGAGTGGGCCGCTTCAACACCGAGGAAGAAGTCGACTTCGTAACCGAGCGGGTCTCGCGCGAGGTCAAGCGGCTGCGCGAGATGTCGCCGCTATACGAGATGGCGCGCGAGGGAATCGATCTTAAATCCGTCAACTGGCGGGCGTAACCAGAGGCTAGTGGCGGGCGTAACCAGAGGCTAGGCGACCGGAGGGGTCATGGCTTATTCAGATAAAGTTCTCGAGCACTATAACAATCCGCGCAACGTCGGCAGCTTCGCCAAGGACGATCCCGGCGTCGGCACTGGCGTGGTCGGCGCGCCCGAATGCGGCGACGTGATGAAGCTTCAGCTCCGGATCAGCGACACCGGCGTAATCGAGGACGCGCGCTTCAAGACCTTCGGCTGCGGCAGCGCGATCGCCTCCTCCAGCTACGTAACCGAGCTGGTCAAGGGCAAACATATCGACGAGGCGATGGCGATCAAGAACACCGTGATTGTGAAGGAATTGAATCTTCCGCCGGTGAAAATTCACTGCTCGGTGCTGGCCGAAGATGCTATAAAGGCGGCGATCACCGACTGGCGCAGCCGCAAGGGCGCAACTGCGGCTGGCGAGGCCAGCGACGGGAACGGCGCGCAAGCTGGCAAGGCCGCTCAGGGCTCGTAGGCGTGAGCCGGGCGTGCGGCGCTAAAAAAATGATTTTGCTGTCTGAAAATGCGGTCTCCAAGATCAAGCAGCTCTCGGCCGAGAAACCGGGAAAGGGTCTGCGGGTGAAGGTTGTCGGCGGCGGATGCTCGGGCTTGCAATACCGGATGGAGCTTGACGATCCCAAGGAGCGCGACAAGATTTTCGAGCGCGATGGCGCGCAGCTCATCGTCGATAAGAAGAGTTTCCTCTATCTCAACGGTTCGGAACTCGACTACTCCGAGGAACTGATGGCCTCGGGCTTCAAGGTGGTCAACCCCAACGCCAAGCGGACGTGCGGATGCGGAGAATCGTTCGTCGTATGACGACGTGGGAATCAAGGCGTAGCGATGGTCCAATGCCCCTCATGCGCGCGGCAAAGCGAGCCGCGTTTGACTTGCCCCGAATGCGGGGCGCCGCTCGGCGTTGAGCTCGATCTCTTCGCCGCGCTCGATCTCCCACGCAAGCTCGCCCTCGATCCGTGTGAACTCGAACGTATCTATCATGAGGCGGGCCGCCGCGTTCATCCCGACCATTTTGCGACGGGGACGCCCACAGTTAGACAGGCGAGCCTCAAGAGCACGGCGCTTTTGACCCGCAGCTACCGCACCCTACGTGACCCGGCAAGCCGGGGGCGTTATTGGCTGGATTTGATCGACGAGAAGCTCGCCGAGAACAACAAGCGGGTCCCGGCCGAGCTGGCGGAGCTGGTATTCGAGATACAGGAACAGCTCGGGGAGTTGCGCGGAACGCACAACGGAAACGCCAGCGCGCTCGCCGCGGCGATGAATGAGCGGCGCGCGGAGCTTGAGGGTCTGGTAACCAAGGCGCAGGAGGAGCTGGAGCGCAATTTTGCGCGCTGGGACAGTGGGGCGGGGGAGCGTCAGGAACTGGTCAACGAATTGAAATCCGCACTTTCGAAAATCGCCTATCTGCGGACGCTCACTCGCGACGTCGACCGCGCGCTAGATGGCGCCACGGCCGATACAAAGACCAATTGAGGAAATAGCGCAAGCCGCTTTCCGGACCGCGCGGCGGCCGCGGAGCGCATCATTACCCATGTCTCGCATATTCGGCATCGATCTCGGAACCACCAACAGCCTGATCGCTGTTATGGAAGGCGAGCGCCCGCGGCTTGCCGCCGATCCCGAGACCGGCAATCCGTTGCTGCCCTCGGTGGTCGCGATAACGCCTCAGGGCGAAATTTTCGTGGGTGAGCGAGCGATTGCGATGGAGCCGCATCTGACTGTTGAACGCGACGGCCGCATCCACGCCGCTGGCTTCGAGGGCGGTGAGGCGGGTGCCGTGGTGCGTTCGGTCAAGCGCTACATGGGGCTGGGCGGCGACGAGGTTGCCGCCGAGGACCGCCATCGCTACAGCTTCGGCGATTTCACGGGGTCGGTGGTGCGCTTCGCGATCGGCAAACGCGCTTTCACCCCCGCGCAGATTTCCGCCGAGATTCTGCGCGCGCTCAAGACCCGCGCCGAAGCCGCGTTCGGCGAGAAAGTCGAGCGCGTGGTGGTCACGGTCCCGGCTTATTTCAACGACGGCCAGCGTCAGGCCACCAAGGACGCCGGCCGGCTTGCCGGACTCGACGTCGTGCGCCTGGTCAACGAGCCGACCGCCGCCTCGCTCGCTTACGGACTGAATCAGATGGCCGAGGGGAGGGTCGCAGTCTTCGACCTTGGCGGTGGAACGTTTGACATCTCGATCCTCAACATCAAGGGCGGGATTTTCGAGGTGCTTGCGACCAATGGCGACACGCATCTGGGCGGCGACGACTTCGATCGGTTGCTGGTCGATCTGCTGCTCGCCGATCTTTCGCCCGAGCTGCGGCTCGATCGCCACGTCTGGAACAGCGCGCGGCTCGCGGCCGAGGCGGTCAAGAAGAGGCTTAGCGATCACGGTGAAGCCGAGATGACGCTTGGATTGCCGGATCGCGAGGTGCGCAAAACCATCAGCCGCGCCGAGTTCGAGCTGATGGCCGACGCGCTGGTCGGCCGTGCGCTGGATCGATGCCGAATGGCGCTCGCCGACGCCCGGCTAAAAACCTCCGAGATCGACGCGGTGGTGCTGGTGGGTGGATCAACCCGGATGCCGCTGGTGCGCCGGCGGGTGGCGGACCTCTTCGGACGCGAGCCGCTATGCTCGCTCGACCCGGACCACGTGGTGGCGGTTGGAGCCGCCGTGCAGGCAGGCGTCCTGATGGGCTCGCAGGGTGACGTGCTGCTGCTCGACGTGGTGGCGCTGTCGCTTGGAATCGAAACGATGGGCGGCGTGGTGGAGCGCCTTATCCATCGCAACACCACTATCCCGACCAGCGTGACGGAGGGTTTTACGACCGCGGTCGATAATCAGACTCATGTCGATATCCACGTGGTCCAGGGCGAACGCGAACTGGCCGCGGATTGCCGCTCGCTGGCGCGTTTCAAGCTGGGACCGCTCGAGCCGCAGCCGGCCGGCCTGCCGCGGATCGAGGTCACCTTTCTCATTGACGCCAACGGAATCCTCAACGTCACAGCGCGCGACCAGCGCACCGGGCGGGAGCATTCGGTTGACATCAAGCCGAGCTATGGGCTGACCGACGAAGAAATTGAACGGATGCTTGAAGAATCGATTGATTTGGGCGAGCAGGATCTCGAGCAGCGGATGCTGATTGTGGCGCGCAACGATGCTGCCCAACTGCTAGGCGCATTGACGAAGCAGCTAGAGGAATATAGGTCGCTAATTGAGGCGGATGAGCGGGCGCAGATAGAGAAATGCGCGTCGAAGCTGGAAGAGGCTCGAAATGGTACAGATCGTGCTTATATTTCAGCTTTGGTCGAAGAGCTAAACCAGCTCACGACGCCATTTGCCGAGAGAATCATGGATTATGCGATAGGCCGGGCGCTCGAAAAGAAGTCAGTAGAGGAGCTGTCGTAGGCATTGGTGCCATAATTGTTGTGCACTTGCAGCATTTTTCAGCCGGATATTAAGCGGTTTTGAGTGAGGAGATGCGGCACATGGGCTTGAAATGGGATCAGGCGCAGGAGATCGCCGAAGTGCTGACCGAAAATCATCCTGGTATTAACCCACTTCAGGTGCGCTTTACCGATTTGCGACAGTGGGTGGCGGATCTGGATGAATTTGACGACGATCCGGCCGAGTCCAGCGAATCCAAGCTGGAGGCGATCCAGATGGCCTGGAATGAAATTTACGAAGAAAACGAAGACGAATAACTGCCGTAACAAGAAAGTGCTTAAAAGATGAGAGTTCTGAAACGATCAGACTGAAACGATTTAGATGAATAGGACGTCTAATGATGGCGTCCATCACAAGGAGGTCGTGGGGTGGGAGCACAAGATCTGGTGAGGCAGGAGCAAGGAGCGAAGATGCAGGAAAAGGAAACATTGGACGAAAAGCTGCCGGGATTGTTTGAACCCGACACGCTTTTGCCGATCCAATACTTTGAGGCGATGCGCCGCAAGCATCTGCTTGAGGGCGAGAAGCGCCTGGTGCTGAGCGTGCTCGAGGATGCGGTCGAATGCTTTATGAAATGCATCGACTCCTCCACTAATAAAGGCCAACGTTTATTCCGCGACGCCGAAGAATGGATCACCCTGGAAGATAAGAAATGGGTGTTCTCCTTTGACAACGTCTGCGAGATGCTGGACGTCAATCCGGAGTATCTGCGCCGCGGATTGCGCGAATGGAAGGTTCGCAAGCTCGAGGCGATCGAACGGGCGCGTATCGCGCGGGCCGAGCAGGCAGCGTTGGCCGCTTCGCAGCCGGTCGTACAGCCAGTTGCGGAAGATGTGCCCGCTCCGGTAGCCAAGGCAGAGGCCATCACGCCGACGGTAGCCAAGGCGACTGTCGCGAAGCTGACTGCTGGCGCGAACCGCTCACTCCATCGCAAGGGCGCGCCAGCCGATCGGCGGGCCAAGCTGCGCAAGGCGCGCGCTTGACGCGGGCGCGATTCGCCATTTCGGCCCATAACTCTCTCGGCGAGCAACTTCCCTGCTGGCGTTGTTGACGTACGCCTGAGGCCAATTCGAACGGGCCATAGTGCCCGTTCCTTGGCGCTCTCATCCACTTGAAGCGCGGTTTTCAGCATGAGTGCCGCTTTGCGGCCACTGGGGTTCGCGACCACCCGATTTTCGGCAGGGACCCGTGGAAAGAGCCTAGCGTATCGCAAGGCCGCGAACGGGTCGCCTCCATCGCAGGGGTCCCGGGGTCCTAATTTTTGCGCACCCGTTCTCTAACCGGTCCCGTTCACGCCTGAGTCTCGACCTCGCGGCAAACTCCAACGTTCTGTGGTGCTTTCTTGGACCCGACGGTCGGAATTCCCGAAGCTGAGGCGCGCGACGAGCCTGAGAATTCCGATGGCCGACCGAAAATGGAAACCCCAATTTGCCGGATACGTATGTGAAACCGGAGGTTCCCTCAATGAACGTCTCCTCCGCTCGCAATCGGTTCTCGCGCCAGACAATCCTCTCCGGCTTAGCTGGATTAATTCTGATGGCGGCGCCGATTATGGTGACCGCCGCCGCTGCTGATCCCTACGATCCCCCAAATGACGTCGCGGCCTATCAGGCGTACACGGCGCAGAACGAGCAATATGGTCAGCCGATGCCACCGCCGCCGGGGCAGTACCCGGGAGGGCCCAATTATGCCCAGCGGCATCAATTGGAGGTCCAACTCAACTATGCCGAGCGGCAGTACAACCAGGCGCGCCAGGCGGGCAACGAGCCGGCCGCCAAGCATTGGAAGAGAGAAATCAAGCATCTGAGGCGCGAGCTTTCCGGAGGTGGCCATGCCGAAGGCCCCGGCTACGGAGCTCCGGCCTACATGCAGCCTCAGGGACCTCCCTATCCGCCACCGGCATCCGCCTATGCGCCCCCGGCGTCGGCCTACGCATCGCCGATGCAGGAGTATGCGCCATCGGGCTCCGGGTACGCGCAACCTTACCCATCAGCGGCGTACCCGCCATCGGGTTATCCGAACGCGGGAGTTCCCGGGTATGCGCAGCCCTATCCGGCAGCCGAATATCCGCCTTCGAGCTATCCGAACGGCGCCGCCGCTTCACCGTACGGGGCACCTGGAGCGACGGGCTCGGGTGGTTTGAGTTCGCTGCTCGGTCCGCTGTTTGGCGGAGGTTCGGCGCCATCGGCGGCGCCCTATCCGCAGGCGGGATATCCAAATGCGGCAGCCGGCTCGCCGTACGGCACTCCCACGTCCACGGGCGCGATGGGAGGTCTGGGCTCACTGCTCGGGCCGTTGTTTGGCGCAAGGTCGGCTCCGTGACGATTGATATTTGGCGGACTTGATCGAGTTCGCTGCGCAATCCGCGCGCGCCGCATCGCTTTCAAATGAGAGATGCGGCGCGCGCTTTTTTGTTCTCCAGCGCGCGCGCTCAATTGATGCGGTAGCGCGCGTGTCACTGCCGTTAGTAGCGGGAATTTCCACCCGCTGCGGGCCGTGGGCAAATTTGCGCTATGAGAACCACTATGAAAAAATTTTGCCGCCCAAGTTCGAGCCGAAGGCGAGATAGATCATACCGTTTGCGAGCAGCAGGGCGGCTTGCCGAACTCGATGTACGGACTGACGCCTCCCTAGCCGGCACAGGAGGGTTCGACTGTCATGAGCATCACATCGAAGACCGTGAGCGTCACCGCCGCCGACGGCGGCGTGTTCGGCGCCTACCTCGCGCTACCCGAGGGCGGCCGCGGGCCGGGGTTGGTGTTGCTGCAGGAAATTTTTGGCGTCAACCGCCATCTACGCGAAGTCGCCGACCGTTATGCGGAGGAGGGTTACGTCACGATCGCGCCCGATCTGTTCTGGCGGATTCAGCCGGGCATCGAGCTTGGCTATTCGGAGGCCGAGATCAAGGCGGCTTTCGATTTTTTCGCGCGCTTCGATCCGGACCAGGCGATCAAGGACATCGCGGATACGGTGCGCGCCCTGCGCGCGATGCCGCAGTGCAACGGCAAGGTCGGCGCGATCGGCTTTTGCCTGGGCGGGATGCTCGCCTACCTGACGGCCGCGCGATGCAATATCGAGGCGGCGGTCAGCTACTACGGCGTCGGAATCGAAAAGCGGCTCAACGAGGCCGGCGCGATACGCTGTCCGATGGCATTGCATTTTGGAGAGCTGGACCGCTTCGTGCCGGCCGCCGCGCGCGACGCGGTTGCCGCCGCCTTCAAGGAACGGGACGACGTTGAAGTCTACGTTTACCCTGGGGCAGATCACGCCTTCAACAACTCCATGCGTCCGGCTTATGATGGCTTTGCCGCCTCGCTCGCGCACTCGCGCACGATCGGGATGTTGCGCCACGCGATTGGCCCGCGCTTCGACCTGAGCGCGCTCTGGGAGCGGCACGCCGATCTCGAGTTCAAGTACCACGACGCCGAAGGCACGATGGCCACGATGGTCGATCGGCCCTACGTCAATCACGTTCCGACGATGACCGGCGGCGTCGGGCAGCAGGAGCTTTACCGCTTCTATAGAAATCACTTCATTCCCAAGCTGCCCAAAGACCTGAAGTTCATCCCGGTCTCGCGCACGGTCGGAGCGGACCGCGTAGTCGACGAGTTCGTGTTCTGTTTCACCCACGACATCGAGCTCGACTTCCTCCTCCCCGGTCTCGCGCCCACCGGAAAGTACGTCGAGATCCCGACGGTTGCGATCGTGCAGTTCCGCGGCGGCAAGCTCGTGCACGAACACATCCACTGGGATCAGGCGACCGCGCTGGTCCAGCTCGGCCTGCTCGATCCGAAAAACCTGCCCACGGCCGGCCGCGAAACCGCGAAGAAGCTGGTCGACGAGACGCGGCCCTCGAACACGCTGATGAAACGCTGGAAGGAAAGCGAGCCGAAGGACTGAGCGGCGATGCGCTCTGCGCGCGCCGCCTAGTTGGCGGCTTGACGCACCGGCTGTACGATCTCGCCCTCGCGCGCCGATTGTCCGACATTCAGCGCCACGAGCGCGTCGGGATCGATACCGGTGGCGACCTCGACAGCGGTCCCGTTGTCGTAGCCGAGCTTCACTTGCGCCAGATGGAGCACGTTGTCTTTCACGACCGGCACGAATACCTTGCCGTTGCGGAAGACCAGCGCGTCGTCAGGGACCAGCGGCGCGCCTTCCGGAACTGAAACGACGAACTCCGCACTGCCGTACATTCCGGGCCACAGCGCCTCATCGGTGTTGGGCAGATCGACCTCCACCAGCATCGTGCGCGAATCCGGCGAGAGCGCCTCCGGATGGCGGGTGATGGTGCCGGTGAACTTGCGCTGCGGAAATTCGTTGACCGTGATCGCGGCGCTGTCGCCGTTGCGGATGAACAGCGCGATATTTTGCGGCACGTAGGTGTACACGCGCAACGGTTTCGTCCGCGAGACGCTCACGATCGCGTCGGCAACGCCGGTCGAGCTGGTCGCCTCGGGAATCAGATGGCCGGGATCGACGTCGCGCGCCGTCACGATTGCGTCGAACGGCGCGGTCACCCGCTCGTACGCTTGCAGCGCGACCGACTGCGCCAGAGTCGCCTTCGCCTGCAACATCGTCGCGCGCGATTCGTCGGCGGCTTGCTGCGAGATCACGCTCTGGCGGACGAGAATCTGGTTGCGATCGTCGGTCAGCTGTGCGATCCGGTAGGCGGCCAGCGCATTGCGGACCTGCTGGTCGGTCTCCGGCGATTCGATTGTCGCGAGCAATTCACCCGCGTGAACGCGGTCACCCTTATCGACCCGGATCGATCTAATATAGCCGGGCACCTTGGCGTAGATTTCAGTCTCGTCGAAGCCGCGCGTGGTCGCGGGCAGCTTGACGTCGCGCGTGGCGGGCGTGCGGCCAACTTGCGCGACCAGCACGTGCGGTCCGGCCGCGGCCTGGTGCGCCAGGTCGGTAGTCTGGCGGCCGATCCATAGCTCGCGCGCGAGCACGAGCCCGGCCGTGGCGATTACCACGATCGCGATCGCGCCGATCCATCCGGCCACAAATAATTTTCCGGAGGGTTTGGCCGTATACTGCCTGGGGTCGTCGTCCATCTGTTGCCATCTTTCACGCGCGGGGCTGCGTGAGTTGTTCGATCTCCGCGTCGCGTTGATGTTTGCCGATCATGTTACGGCTGAATATCGAATAGACTGCCGGCACCACGAACAGGGTTGATACCGTTGCCACGAAAAGCCCTCCGATCACGGCGCGTCCCAGCGGAGCGTTCTGCTCGGAGCCCGAACCCAGGCTGAGCGCCATCGGCAGCATCCCCAGGATCATCGCGAGCGCGGTCATGATGATCGGGCGGAAGCGGATGCGCCCGGCCTCGATCGCCGCGGCGACCGGGCCGTAGCCGTCCTCGCGCAACTCGTTGGCGAAGGTGATGAGCAGGTTGCCATTGGCGACGCCGACACCGACCGCCATGATCGCGCCCATCATCGACTCGACGTTGATCGTCGTGCCCGTCAGCACCAGCATCCAGATCACGCCCGCTAGCGCGCCCGGCACCGCCATCATGATGATGAACGGCTCGAGCCACGACTGAAAGTTTGCGACCATCAACAGGTACACGAGGACGATCGCGAGGATCAGGCCTTCGCCGAGCGTGACGAACGACGCGCGCATCGCCTGGCTCTGGCCGCGAATCACGACCTGGGTGCCCGCGGGCAGCTTGCCCAGGTGGTCGATTTCCCTTTGCACCGCGGAAGTGACTGCGCCGAGATCGCGGCCGGCTACAGCGCAATCGACATCCACCACGCGCTGCACGGTGTAGTGGGCGACTACGGCGGGATCCCAGGAGTGAGTGACGGTCGCGAGGTTGCCGAGCAATTGCGGTTGCGAGGGCGTTGCGGCCGCGCCGGTGGTCGTCGAACCAGCGGTTATGTCGCTCGAGGAAGTTGCGGTCGTGCTGAGCGGGATATTCTGGAGCGCACTGATCGAGTCGAACAGATGCTGCGGCGCCTGCGCGATGACGTTGTAGTTAACCCCGGAAACCGGATCGAGCCAGAAATTCGGCTGCAGGAGCTGCGCGCCGGAGAGCGAGGCGAGCACGCTCGAGGCGACCTGCTGCTGCGTGATGCCGAACTGAAGCGCCTTGGTGCGATCCACCTCGACGTCGAGGCTGGGATAGTCGAGCGGCTCGGCGATGCGCATGTCGACCACTCCCGGAATGCGCGCCATGCGGTCTTTGAGCCGCAGCGCGATATCGTAATCGCTCTGGAGGCTGTTGCCGTTTACCTGTGCGTCGATAGCGGCGGGCAGACCGAAGTTCAGGACCTGGCTGATGATGTCGGCGGCCTGGAAATAGGCGGTCACCTCCGGATACTTCGCCGCCAGCGCATTGCGAATCCGCTGTTCGTACATCGCGGTCGGCCGATGGCTGGGCTTGAGCTGGATGAGCACGTCGGCATCCTGCGGGCCGATACTGTCGGTCTGATAGAAGGCGAGGTCGTAGGAAATAGGCAGGCCGATATTATCGCTGATGCTCTCGAGCTCGGCGGCCGGAATAATGGTGCGAATGGTACGATCGATTTGGTCAATGAGGTATTCGGTGTGTTCGATACGAGTACCGGTGGGGGCGCGCACGTGCAGCCGCATCATGCCCGCATCGACGACCGGGAAGAAATCCTCGCCGACGATCGGCAACAGGCCGAGCGAAAGCACGATCAGGATCGCGACGCAGGTCAGCGCCAGGCCGCGCCGCCCGATGAAGGTCGCCAGCGCGACCCGGTAGCGCTCCTTGACGCGCTCGAATGAGCGATCGAACGCGCGCACTAGATTGGCCCATCGGCCTTGTCCGAGATGCTCCTCGTGAAGGTCGGGGAGCAGGTAACGCGCCATCGAAGGCACCAGGGTGCGCGACAGCAGATACGACGTCAGCATCGCGAACACCACCGCCAGCGCCAGCGGCGTGAACAGGAACTTCGCGACGCCGGTCAGCAGTACGACCGGAAAAAACACGATGCAGATCGAGAGCGTGCCGACGAAGGTCGGCGTCGCGATCTGCGAGGCGCCGTCGAGAATCGCCGCCAGCAACGGCTTGTTCAGCGCGTGGTTGCGATGGATGTTTTCGATTTCCACCGTGGCGTCATCGACCAGCATCCCGACCGCCAGCGCGATTCCGCCGAGCGTCATCGTGTTGATCGTCTGGCCGGACAGCTTGAGCGCGATGATCGCGGTCAGAATCGACAGCGGTATCGAGGTGATGACAATCAGCATGCTGCGCGGCGAACCGAGGAACAGCAGGACCATCAGCGCGACCAGGGTGGCGGCGATGACGGCCTCTTGCACCACGTCCCACAATGCGGCCCGCACGAACTGCGATTGATCGAAGCTGAGCGAGACATTCAAGCCCTTGGGCGCGGTGGCGCGGATGAGCGGAATCTTGGCCTTGACCGCGTCAACCACGGTCAGGGTTGAGGCGTCGGCGTGCTTGATGACCATCAGGTAGGTGGCCTGCCGGCCATCGACCCGTACCACGTTGGTTTGTGGTTGATGAGTGTCGGTCGCCGGCGCGATATCGCCGAGGAAAACCGGGGAGCCATTGACATACTTTATCGGCAACCGGTCGAAATCCTTGACCTTGGGGACACTCATGTTGAGATCGACGTTGTACTCGTAGTTGCCGATCTTTTCGGTGCCCGACGGGATAACCACGTTGGTCGCGGTCAGCGCGTTGCCGAGGTCGTTGGCGGACATCCCGTTGGCGTAGAGCACGGTCGGATCGATATTGACCATGACCGAGCGCTGCACGCCGCCCAGCGGCGCGGGCGATGAGAAGCCTGGAATAGTGAAGAGCTGAATCCGGATGAAGTTGAGCCCATAATCGAACAGCCGGCCGGTCGAGAGCGTATCGCTGAAGATGTTCAACTGGGCGACCGGAACGTTGCTCGCGTTGTAGGAAATGATTTGCGGCGGTTCGGTACCGCGCGGCAAAATCGTCAGGATGGTCTCGGAGACCGAGTCCATCTGCGCGATTGCCGAGCCGAGATCGGTGCCGGGCTGGAAATAGACCTTTAAAATTCCAAGCCCATTGATCGATTCCGACTCGATATGCTCGATGCCGTTGACGGTGGTTGAGTAAGCGCGTTCGCTGATAAACACCATCCGCCGTTCGACATCGAAGGCCGACAGGCCCGGATAATTCCACACCACCAGCACGACCGGCAGGTTGATGGCTGGAAAGATGTCGACGTTCATCAGCTCGAACGACAGCGTGCCGAGCACGAGCATCAGAAGCGCCATCACCGCAACCGAGAGAGGCCGGCGTAGGGCGAGGCGGACTATCCACATAGGGGCAAGGAACTACTACGACCAATCCGGGCGGTTTTAAAAATGCTGCGCCCTCGGCGGGCGTCTGCGCTCAACGCTGGTTCTAAGAATAAAGTACAGCGTGGCAGGCTGGCAAGCGGCGTCATGCGCGGCAGGTGTATCGGCGGCCGATGTCGCTTCAAGCCGCCGATGCTTCTTCAACCGGGCAATGGCGCTTAGGCGCTCCAGCCCGCTACAATAAGGTTCCCGCCGCGTGGGCTTGGTTGCTCCGGGGGCCGGAAAGTGTCAAAAAAGATGGTTCGGGCGGGGTCGTAGTTCAGCCCGGTTAGAACGCCGGCCTGTCACGTCGGAAGTCGTGGGTTCAAATCCCATCGGCCCCGCCAAAATTTGTTGCGCCCGCCGCTCCGCCATCACGGGCGTGGGCGTCGGGCACGAGGGTTGAAGAGTTGAAACTGAGCGAACAGACCAGAAGCGTTTCGCACGAGAACGCGCTGCGCGATCGGCGTTGGGTGCTGATCGACGCCAGCGAACGGCCGCTCGGCCGGGTCGCGACGCGCGCGGCCAGCGTGCTCCGCGGCAAGCATCGCCCCGACTTCACGCCACACCAGGACGCCGGCGATTTCGTCATCATCATCAATGCCGGCAAGGTCCGCCTTACGGGAGCCAAGCTCGAGGGCAAAGTCTACAGCCGCCACACCGGTTATCCCGGGGGCGTGCGCAAAACCACCGCGGCGCGCCTGATGGAGACGCGGCCCGAGCGGCTGCTCGAGGCGGCGGTGCGCGGGATGTTGCCTAAGAATCGGCTTGGACGGCGGCTTTTCACCAAGCTCAAGATTTATCGCGGGGCGGATCATCCGCATGCCGCCCAGCAGCCCCAGCAGCTCGAGCTCTAAGCAGGCGGGCACGCAACGGCAAAGCTCCGGAGGAAACGAGGCGAGATGGCAGACAAGAAGGCGGAAATCTGGACGGTCGGTAAACGCAAGAGCGCGATCGCGCGGGTGCGGCTCGCGCCCGGCACCGGCACCATTAGCGTCAACGAACGCGCGCTCGAGGTCTATTTTCCGCGTGACACCTCTCGCATGAAGATCCTCGAACCCTTCGAACTCACCGAGACCAAGGGCCATTACGACGTGATCGTCAGCGTCCGCGGCGGCGGAATCGCGGCGCAAGCCGAGGCCGTGCGTCACGGAATCTCTCGCGCGTTGGTCGTCGCCTCCGAAGCGCTGCGCCCGGCGCTGCGCAAGGGCGGGATGCTGACGCGCGACCCGCGCGAGGTCGAGCGTAAAAAGTACGGCCGCCACAAGGCCCGCAAGCGTCCGCAATACTCCAAGCGCTAAATCGCGCGCCGGCGCGCCCGCGCGGGATATGGTTTTCCAGGCCGGGCGCATCGCGGCCTTCGGCTGCGTGGGTGGGGACCGAACTGGCCCGCATCGCGCGTTAGTGCTAGGTCGTTAGACAGCAGCATGTCCCGTCGGCCGGGCGTCATTCACACACGGCAGAGAGGATGAAGGGAATTCCGATGGCGTCGCGCAACAAGGTCAGGGTAGCGGTGCTGGGAGCGTCCGGCTATTCGGGCATCGAGGCCGTCCGCATTCTCGCCGGGCACCCGTTCGTCGAGCTGAGCGTGCTCACCTCCGAGCACTACGCCGGGCGCGAAGTGACCGACGTTTATCGCCACCTGGCCGGGATCGATTTGCCGCCGTTCGAGGAACTGCGCGCCGATCTTATCGCCGGACGCGCCGAAGTCGTGATGTCGTGTCTGCCGGAGCGGGTCGGCGCACCGCTGCTCGCCGAACTGGCTGCGGCCGGGCTCAAGATCATCGACCTCTCGGCCGACTTCCGCTTGAAGGACCCCGCGCAGTACCGGCAGACCTACGGCGCCGAGCATCCGGCGCCCGCGCTGCTCAAGGAAGCGGTCTACGGCCTCGCCGAGTTCCATCGCCATGAACTGCGCGAGGCGCGGCTGGTGGCGGTGCCGGGATGCTTTCCGACGGCCGCGCTGCTCGGAATTCTGCCGCTTATTCGGCGCGACCTGGTCGACCCGGCCTCGATCGTGATCGACTCCAAGTCGGGCACCACCGGGGCGCGGCGCGCCGCGCAAATCGAGCAGCTCTTCGCCGAGGTTAACGAAAACTTTCGCGCCTACAAGGTCGGCAACCATCGCCACGTGCCCGAGATGGAACAGGAGATCGGAGTCGCGCTGGGACGCGAGGTCGCGGTGATGTTCGTGCCGCATCTGCTGCCGGTCACGCGCGGCATCTTAAGCTCGATCTTCATGCGTCCGCGCGCCGGCACAACCGAGGAGGACGTGCGCGCGGCGTTCGAGGCGTCGTTTGCCAAGTCGCGCTTCGTGCGGCTGCTCAAGTCGGGCGAACTGCCCGAGTTGAAAAACGTCCGCGCCACCAATTTCTGCGAACTCGGCTTCGTGCTCGAGCGCCGTTCGCAAACTCTGCTGGTGCTGACCGCGATCGACAACCTCGGCAAGGGCGCGGCTGGTCAGGCGGTACAGGATCTCAACCTGATGCTGGGACATGACGAGGCGGCGGGGCTGCTGGGCGTGGCGCCTGTGCCGTGAAAAAAGGCGCCGCGGGTTATCTGCAAAAGGGCGAAGCCCGTTACGAACAAATCGGCGGAGCCCGTCACCAACAAGAGGGCGAGGCCCGTCATCTAACAAACCGTGGCGGCGAGCGCCGGGTCGGGCGGCGCGAGCTTTTGAGCGCCGCGCTGACGCTCGGCGTAGCGGCCGCGATGCGCGGGGTCGCGCGCGCCGCTGCCGCACTGCCGGCGCCTCCGCCTGAGAGCGGGCTCAGCCACGAAGGCCTGCTCAAGGGCGAGACCGGATTTCAGCCGCGCACGCCGATGGCGCTGCCGTATCAGGAGATCTTCGGTTTCCTCTCGCACGATCAGCTCGCGCAAAGCTACCGGGCGTACCGCCGCGACTTCGAGCGCCTGGTGGTGGCCGAGCGCGTGCTCGCGACGATGCCGCGCGACGCCGCGCACGGCAATGACTACGGCCTGATCCGCCGCCAGCAGATCGAAGCGGCGAACTCGGTGCTGCTGCACGAATTCTATTTCCGCAACCTCGCGGTCAAACCGATGAAGCCCTCGGGCTACGTGCTCGGCAACTTAAATGAGCACTTGGGTTCGTTCGATAGCTGGCGCGCGGACTTTATCGAGTGCGCGCGGATCGCGCCGGCCTGGGCGATCCTCGAGTACGATCCCTACGACGATCGATGGCACAATTTGCCGGCGGGCGAGGACGACGCTGCGGGATGGACGGGCGGCAATCCGCTGGTGGTATGCGACGTGGCCTCGCACGCCTATCTGCTCAACTATCCTGATCGCGCGAAATACGTGGCGCGGTTCCTGGAGCACATCGATTGGAACGTGGTGGCGGCGCGCTACCGCGCCGTCGATCGGCACTGAGGTTCAGCGCGCCTCCTTTTCGGATTCGGCGCCTAGCTCGCGTGGGCCTGCGGCTGCAAGGGAGACTCTGCGCACGCCGATAGTCATCCCTGGCCGGCCTTGTCCCGGCGCGATCGCCTTGGCCGTGATCCCATAATCAGCAAGCTCCAAACGCCATCGAGCGCGTCAATTCGATAAGGCCATTTAGCTACGCCGAAGGGCGCAAGGTCGATCGGGGCGCATCAATTCGGCCACCGGCGCTATCTTGTTTCACTTTGGTCCCGCTGAAATCGCTGATGTGAAGAGACGGCATCCGGACTTAGCCTTGGGCGTTGAGGTCTCGCGTGCTTCTAAGGCCACTTTTGATAGCGCAGAGACGCTTGATAAATTTGAGAATCAAAAGTCAATAAAGCTTATCATTTCATAATGCTAAAAAGCTTCCGCTTGACTTGTTGAAGTTTTCTTTTAACTATCTTCTTGTTAGAGGCAACTATAGAAGCCATTTAAGGTCATGGCGCACTTTCACACGATGGTAAAGCGGGAATACACAAGAAGGATCTTTGCGATGAAGGCATTTCGAAACAGACGCGGTCAGATTGTGTTGCTCGCGGCCGGAGTGTTGTTCGTACTGCTCGGCTTTAGCGGCCTGGCGGTCGATATCGGCCTTCTGTATTCCACACGGCGCCGCATGCAGACGGCGGCCGACGCCGCGGCAATCGCGGGAGCCAATGCACTGCGCGACGGCCAAAACTATACCCAGGCCGCTGATGACGTTACTTCATTCAACGGCTTCACCAATTCGCAGAACAATGTGGCGGTGACGGTTAGCGAACCCGGGCTCTCCTCCCCGTATCCGAGCGGTGTGACCTATGTCGAGGTCGACATCAGTCAATCGGTACCGACATATTTCCTGCGCGCATTGGGTTACAAATCGATGAATGTGGCCGCGCGGGCAGTAAGCGGCGCGGTCAATGGACCCGCTTGTATCTACGCTCTCGACCCTTCGGCCTCCGGGGCTGTAGCTCTGACCGGCAACATCGATCTAAATTCCGCGTGCGGCCTGATCGACGATTCGAATAGTTCATCCGCGCTCACTGCGAGCGGCAATATTACTGTGCAAACTCCCTCCACGGGGATCACTGGCAACTACTCATCTTCCGGTAATATCACTTTTTCGCCGACCCCGAAAGTTAACATCGCGGCGCTTCCCGATCCGCTTAGTTACGTTCAGGCGCCCACTGTCCCTACGTGCACTCAGGCGGCCAAGACCAACAGCGGAACCGATTCAATTTCAGGCAATTACACGACCCTAGACCTTGGTCCCGCAGTTTACTCGAGCGGTTTCAGCATCGGTGGAAATATTACCACCCTGAACTTCGCCACCGGAACTTACGGTAATGGTATTTCCTTTGTTGGAAATCTAACTACTGCAAACTTCGCCCCTGGCCAGTATCAAAATGGTGGCACCGGCAACAGTATCACTCTGCAAGGAAACACCGCTGCCAAGTTTGCCGCAGGGACGTATACGTTTTGCGGCCCGGTCTCGATCACGGGGAACACCACAGTAACACTCCAGCCCGGTTTATACGTCGGCGGGATCTCGCTCGGGAACAGCAACGCAAACGTCACCTTTAGTCCGGGCACTTATATCCTGGCGGGTGGCGGCTTATCGGTTTCCGGCAACTCCACGCTCTCTGGGACTGGCGTAACCTTTTACAATACAAGCAGTTCCAGCTACGCCTACGCACCGATCAACCTTTCGGGCAACGAGACCGCGAATTTTAGCGCTCCGACCTCGGGTTCACTCAAAGGGATACTCTTTTTTCAGGATCGGTCGGTAGCCTATAGCAGCTCCAACGGCAGTACAATTGAGGGCAACTCCAGTTCCACCTTCGACGGGGCGGTCTATTTTCCTACAACCAATCTCACCTACCTGGGCAATTCCAGTCTTTCGGGATATACCTTCTTGATCGCCGACAAGATTACGATTACCGGCAATTCGAAAGTTGGCGATAATTACTCTTCGCTCAGCGAGGGATCGCCGATAGAATCGAGCGCGCTATATGAATAACCATCGCTCAAACAGAAAAGTTTGCACGGGGCGCCGGCGCTTTTGGGCCATGCGCGGCCAGAGCTATGTCGAACTGGCCTTCGCACTTCCTGTAATTGCGATGATTTTGGTGGTGGCGGCCGACTTCGCACGGCTCTTCTATACTTATATCGAGGTGATCAATGCCGCGCGTGCGGCAGCGCAATACGGATCGACCAGTGTCATTACCGCCGCCGACTCAACCGGGATGGTTGCGGCGGCCAAACAGGATGGCGTCAACGTTGCCAATCTGACGGTGACCGCCAGCCAATGCACGTGCGGAACCGCGACTTCGGCTGATCCCTCCTGTTCGTCGAATTACTGTACCGATGACCCGCAGGGAAACTATGTCGTCGTCGACGCCCAAACTCCCTTCAATACCATCGTAAAGTACCCAGGACTTCCTTCCTCGATCACACTCAAGAGTCAGGCGGTGATGCAGGTGGAGCAGCAATGAAAGCATCTGCCACTTCACGCTTCGGAACGCGCTTTTTTGTCGGCGAAGGAGGCGTTGAATTCGGCCTTGCGGCGACGATCTTCCTTCTGCTCACCTTCACGATAATCGAGATGGCGCTCGCGGTGTACTCCTACAACACCATCAGCAACGCCGCCCGCGAATGCGTGCGCTATGCCATCGTACACTCGCCGACCGGTCCCAGCCCGGCGACGACCGCTCAGATCAAGGCTGTCACGGTTGCTTATGCGGATCTGCCCTCGCCCAACCAACTAGTAGCGTCTGATGTAACGGTAACCTGGCCGGCCGATCCCAATCTGCCGTCATCCGACGATGCGCAGTGCACCGTCGCCTTGAATTACAGCTTGCGCATACCTTTTCTGCCGTCAAAATCACTGCCCCTTACCGCTACTGCGCGGATGCTCGTTTCGCAGTAACCTCTCCCAAGAGGCGAGTGTCACGCGCGCGAGACTTCTTTCAGTAGCGTGTCGGGACGCGCGCGGTTACACCACGCGGCGCATGAACTCCAGGATGTCGTAGCCGGTGATCGAGCGGCTCTTCTCGGACCATTCCTTGAGCTCTTTTTCGCTGACGATCCCGGCCTGTGCTCCCTTGGCCAGGTCCATCAGGGCAATCTTGATCGTCGCCTCGTCGATCATCTCGCCGCTCTTGGGATCCGCCATCGAGCCGCCGCCCTTTTCATGATAGAGTGTAACCACGCGGCGCGCGTCCTCGACCTGCTCGGCGCTCGGCGTGTAGCAGGCGTTGGCGATCTCGGCCTGCTGCGGATGGATAACCCAGGTGCCGTCCATCCCGAGGTTGGCAGCGCCGACGTTTTTCTCGCGCAGGCCGCGCTGCAGTTCGGCGACTTTTGCGGGCGAATCATCTTTGCGCCACAGCCGGAGGTAGACGTTGTCGATTGCGTGCAGCCCGGCAGCTTTGGCCGCGACCACCATCGATTGCTTGGCGTAGTGGAAGTTCTGGTTCTGGTTCTCGACGATCTCGCGCACACCGAGGTTGGCGGCGAAGTCAGCGATGCCGAAGACCAGACCGCACATGCGGTCGGAGGCGGTCGCGATCTCGAAGGCCTTGATCAGCGCCTGCGGCGTCTCGACCAGCGACTCGATCTGGATCCTGTATTTCCATCCGCCGCGCTGTTCGAGGTCGTCGAGCAGACGCGCGACCTCGCGGATTTCCTCAGGGCCGCGCGTCTTGGGTAGCATGATGCCGTGGAAGCGGTTGGGCGCGCCCAACACGATCGCTTCCATGTCGCCCTTGAAGAACGGTGAATGGATATTGTTGGGCCGCACCGTGACCACCTTGCGGCCGAAGTCGAGCGTGTTGAGCGCCTCAACCATCACCTTGTGGCTCTTGGGGCCCTTGAACTCGTACGGGCAGGCATCCTCGAAATCCGCCATCACATGGTCCACCGGAGCTTTCACCGCGTCGGCGGCAGTCTGATGGAGCTTCATGTTGTGGCCGGGATAAGTCATCTCCGTGCGCGGGATGATGAAACGGGTGCCATTATCGAGTACGTACATCGTCAGTTTTCTCCATCGACAGACATTTTTACATTCTTACCGTTGATGCCGGAGCGACGCTGGTCCATATCGGCACAGAGTCTCGATGTTTTGGCGTCGCGAGACGTCGCTTCCGTTTGGCATCGCAATTGCTGATCCACCTAGCGGGCGCAACGGATGAGCGCAATCGGTTCGCGAATGGGTTCGCGCAGTGTCGCGCCCAACAGTGCGATTTGACCGGCCGGAGACGGACCTCGCAAAAAAAGCGGGCAGTCTTCGCAAGCGACCGGCACAATCTGGCCCGATTCGCGGATGGGTTTTACGGGAATGATAAACGGTCGTCAACCGAACTCGGAGCGGATCGCGCGAAGCGCGTTCCCCGTTGCTAAGGATGCCTCAAACATATACCTAAATGCGCACGCTCGCACACGCGAGAGACGCCCACAGGAAACACGGAACGTCGGAACACGGAAAATTTAATGAAAGCCATTGTTTTCGAGCGCAACGGGGGTCCAGAAGTCTTACAATACAAGGATATTGCCGAACCCAAGCCTGGCCCCAACGAGGTCGTACTCAAGGTCAAGGCTTCGGCCTGCAATTTCAATGACATCTGGGCGCGCCGCGGATTGCCCGGGATGAAGATTCTGATGCCGCATATCTCGGGCTCGGACGCGGCTGGAGTGGTGGTCGATCGCGGGAGCGAGGTGCACGACGTCGCAATCGGCGACGAGGTGGTGGTCCATTGCGGCATCGCGTGCCGTCACTGTTACTACTGCACCCGCGGCGAGGAATTTTTCTGCCACGACTTCAAAATCTGGGGCTTTCAGACCGGTCCACTCGACGGCGCGCACGGCGAGTATTGCAAGCTGCCGGCGGTTAACGTGCTGGCCAAGCCCAGGAACCTGAGCTGGGAAGAGGCGGCCTCGATGCCGCTGGTGCTGGTCACGGTGTGGCGGATGCTGGTGTCGCGGGCGCGGGTGCAGGCGGGAGACTTCGTGCTGGTATGGGGTGCGAGCGGCGGGCTGGGCGTGATGGCGATCCAGATCGCGAAGCTGTTCAATGCGCGGCCGATCGCGATCGCCTCCAGCGACGAAAAACTCGAACTGGCGCGCAAACTCGGCGCCGAGTTCGTGCTCAATCGCATGCGCGATGACATCTTCGCCGAGGTCCGGCGTATCACCGACGGCCGGCGCGCCGACATCGTGTTCGAACATACCGGGGCCGAAACCTGGCCGCTTTCGATGCAGTGTCTGAAGTGGGGCGGCACGATTGTAACCTGCGGCGCCACTTCCGGCTTTGACGCTCACATGGACATCCGGCTTCTGTGGAACAAGCAGCAGAATTACCTCGGCTCGCATCTGGGCAACAAGGGTGAATTGATCGAGGCGATGCGCTTCGTGGAGCGCGGCCTGATCAAGCCGGTCATCGACCGCACGATGGAGCTCAAGGAACTCGGCCGCGCGCAAGATCTGATGGAGACCAACGCCGTGGCCGGCAAGATCGTGATGCTGCCTGCTGCATGAGGAAAGACGCGTCGCGGACCGGTCGCGAGAAGCGTCCGAACCGCGACGATCCGAGATGCGAATCCGTGAGTGCGGCCGCGAGCGCCAAGCGGCGCTGGCGGCCGCAGGCTATCTCTCGCGCCGGCACGCGCGGCGCGCTACCTGCCGACCCGCACGATCAACTACAATTGCGACGGCGCGGGCTCGCAGGTCCGGCGCTCTTTCATGATGACCGTGCCGCGCACGCTATGGGATAAACTCCGCCGCTCCATCGACGGCGAGGTGCGCGCCGACAACGCCTCGCTCGCGCTCTATGCCGCCGACGCCTCGGTCTACCGGCAGGTCCCGCTGGGGGTCGTGATTCCGCGCCACGAGGGTGACGTGATGCGCACGCTCGGGCTGGCCCGCGAGAACCGCCTTCCGATTCTCGCGCGCGGCGGCGGCACCGCGCTTGCCGGCCAGGCCTGCAACGCGGCGATCGTGCTCGATTTCTCCAAGTACATGAATTCGATTCGCCGTATCGACGCCAAGCGCGGCCTCGCAGTGGTCGAACCGGGCGTGGTGCAGGCCCAGCTCAACGCGGCGGTCGAGCCGGCTGGCATGTTCTTCGCGCCCGATCCTTCTACCAAGGACCGCTGCACGATCGGCGGGATGATCGGCAACAATTCGTGCGGCGCTCACTCCGCCGCTCACGGCAAGACTGTGGACAACGTCGAGGCGCTCGAAGTCGCGCTCTACGACGGCACGCGGCTGTCGCTCGGTGCAAGCGGCGAGGGCGAAGCCTTCGCCGCTGCCGTGCGCGGCAGCCGCGAGGGCGAGATTTACGCCGCGACGCGCGCGCTCATAGAGCGCTCGGCTGATGAGATTCGGCGGCGTTATCCGAAAATTCCGCGCCGCGTCTCCGGCTACAACCTCGACGAGCTTTTGCCTGAGCGCGGGCGCAACCTGGCGCGCGCGCTGGTCGGCTCGGAAGGGACGCTCGGGGTCACGCTCGCGGCGACGCTGCGGCTGGTGCCCCGTCCGCGACGCCTCGCGCTGGTGGTGCTCGGCTTCGACGATGTCTACCTCGCCGCCGACCAGGTGCCGTGGATTTTGGAGCATCGCCCGCAGGCGCTCGAGGGCTTCGACCATCATCTGCCGGACTTCGCGCGCGCCAAGGGACTCGACGCAGTGCGCCTGCTGCCCGACGGACGCGCGTTCCTCCTCGTCGAGCTTGGCGCCGACAGCGCCGACGACGCGCTGGCTGCGGCCGAGCGGCTGACGACCGAGGCGCGGCGGGTGCGCGCCTGCGCGGGAGTCGCGCAGCTCTTCGCCGCCGCAGAGCAGCGCGCCGTTTGGAGTCTGCGCGAGTCCGGGCTCGGCGCCGGCGCGCTCATCCCGGGCCATCCGCGCACCTGGCCAGGCGCAGAGGACACCGCGGTGCCGCCGGCGCGCCTGGGCGATTATCTGCGCCGCTTCGTGCGGCTGCTCGAAGGACACAATCTCGCGGCGGCGACTTACTACGGCCACTTCGGCGAGGGCTGCGTTCACTGCCGCGTGAATTTCGATTTCACCACCGCCAAAGGGGTTGCGACGTTTCGCGCCGCGATGCTCGAGATTGGCGACCTGGTGACCGAGTTTGGCGGCTCCCTCTCGGGCGAGCATGGCGACGGGCTTGCGCGCTCGGAGCTTTTGCCCCGGATGTTCGGGGCGGAGATGATCGAGACCTTCGCCGAGTTCAAGCGCATCTTCGATCCGGACTCGATGATGAACCCGGGCGTGATCGTGGCGCCCCATCCGCTCGATTCCCATCTGCGGGTGACGCCGTCCTATCATCCGGAGCGGGCCGAGACGCATTTCGATTTCGCCGCCGAGGGCGGACTTGCGGGCGCCGCGCTCAAATGCGTCGGAATCGGCAAATGCCGCAAGAGCGATGCCGGCACGATGTGCCCGTCGTACATGGCGACGCGCGAGGAGATGCATTCGACGCGCGGCCGCGCTCATCTGCTGTGGGAGGCGCTGAGCGGCAATGGTTTGCTCGAGGGCCGGCTTGCCGAATCGGCACTTAAAGAAGCACTTGAACTTTGTCTTTCGTGCAAGGCGTGCAAGACCGAGTGCCCCGCCGCGATCGATATGGCGGCATACAAGGCGGAATTTTTCGCACAGTACTATCGCTACAACCGCCGCCCGCGCGACGTGCGCTTCTTCGCTCGTATCCACGAGCTCGCCAGCCTCGGCGCCGTCGCGCCGCATCTAGCCAACGCGCTCTCGCACGCGCCCGGGCTTGGAGCGATCGCGCGGCGCATCCTGCACGTTCATCACACTCGCGAGCTGCCGCGTTTCGCGGCGCGGACGTTTCGTTCGTGGTTCGACCGACGCAGCGGCGCGATTGACGGGCGCGGCGGCGCTGCTAATACGACCGTGCGCGAGGTCGTGCTCTTTCCCGATACCTTCAACAATTTTTTCGAGCCCGAGGTCGCGATCGCGGCGACCGAGGTGCTGGAGCGCGCAGGCTTCAGGGTCGTGATTCCGCCGGGCGATCTATGCTGTGGACGGCCGTTGTACGACGCTGGGATGTTCGATCGCGCGCGATGGCGTCTGGGGCAGGCGATGGACGCGCTGGCGCCGATGCTCGAACGCGGAGCGGCGCTGGTCGGGCTGGAGCCGAGCTGTTTGCTCACATTTCGCGACGAGTTGCCGAGTCTCTTTCCCGCCGACCCGCGCGCCGCCGCACTCTCGGCTCGCGCGATGCTGCTCGACGAGTTTCTCTCCCGCGAGGCCCCGGGATTCGCCGCGCCGGCGCTTAAGGGACGCGCGCTGGTGCACGGGCATTGTCATCAGAAGTCGCTCGCCGGGATGAAGGGCGAAATGGCTATCCTGGGCGGGATCGGCGGGCTCAAAGTGGAGGCGCCGGATGCCGGATGCTGCGGGATGGCGGGGCCATTCGGTTACGGCGCCGACCGCTTCGACGTCTCCCGCGCGATTGCGGAGCGCGTACTGATTCCGGCGGTTCGCCAAAGTGCGCCCGACACGATGATCGTCGCCGACGGGTTTGCCTGCCGTACCCAGATTCATCATTTCTGCCCCAAGCGCCGGCCGCTCCATCTCGCACAGTTGCTCAATCTGAAACCGTAGAAGGTAGTGAAAAGCGAAACTGGAGATCTGCCGTGGAACGCAAGGAAGTTAAGATGTACTCGGACTACAAGAGTCCGTTCGCGTATCTGGCCTTCGATCCCGCGTTCGCGCTCCAGGAGCGCTTCGCCGTGCGCGTGCGATGGATTCCGTTCCAGCTCAGAATCAAGGATCGCGGCCAGCGCAGCGCCTATTCCGATTACAAGGCGAAGTACTCCTACCTCGACGCGCGCCGCTGGGCCAAGCCGCGCGGAATTCTGATCCGCGCGCCGCAGAAGGTTTACGATACGGCTCCCGCGCTCATCGGCGGCCTGTTTGCCGAATCCAAGGGCCTGCTGCTGGAATATAGCCGCAAGGTCTACGAATTGTTTTTCCGCCGCGAGTTCGAGGCTGACAATCCCGAGGCGGTTGCCACGCTGCTCGCGAGCATCGGGCTTTCCGTCGCAGAGTACCGCGAATACTTAAGCGGTGAGGGCGCGCGAGCCTACGCGGCGGCGCAGGAGGAGGCGGCGGCGGACAACGTGTTCGGCGTACCCTTGTTCTTCTTTGAGCGCGAACCGTTTTGGGGCCACGATCGGCTGCCGATACTCGAGCAGCGGCTCATCGAGGCCGGATTGCCGATCCCGCGTTAGCACCTCCGCATCCAGGAGCCTTCGTGAAGCGCCGCGGGGTTTGCGCCTGCGCGGAAACATTGTACATAGGGCTCGTGCCGGTCGGCTCTTGCCGGTCGCACAAAATGAAAGAGAGGTGCGTCGATGAAATTCGGAATCATGTTCGACACCCACATCGACAAGTGGGAGCTGATTCGCTACGCGGAAGAGCTTGGCTACGACACCGCCTGGGTTCCCGATTCACAGATGATCTGGTCGGATTGCTACGCCACGCTGGCGCTGGCGGCGGTCAACACCAAGCGCATCAGGATCGGCACCGGGGTCGCAATTCCCGGGACCCGGATCGCTCCGGTCACCGCGCACTCCATCGCCAGCGTCGCGCAGCTCGCGCCCGGCCGGGTCTTCCTCGGCATCGGCACCGGCCATACCGCGATGCGCGTGATGGGGCAGGACCCGATGCCGCCGCGCGAGTTCCGCGAATACCTGCGCGTGGTGCGCACGCTGCTCCAGGGCAAAGAAGTCGACTATACCTACGCGGGCAAGACGCGCGAGATAAAGTTTCTGCATCGCGACCGCTACTTCATCAACCTTGACCATCCCATCCCGATCTATATCGCGGCCAACGGCCCCAAGGCGTTGCGCGCGACCGGCGAATTCGGCGACGGATGGATCACGGTGACTGGCAGTCCCGAGGATTTCCATCGCTCGATGCAACTGGTCGAGGCCGGCGCCAAGGAGGCCGGACGCAAAATCGGCCCGGATTTTTATACCAGTTGCCTGACCACCGCGTGCGTGCTGCGGCCCGGTGAAAAACTCACCGACGAGCGGGTCGTCAACGAGACCGGCTCGCAGGTGGCGTGCACGATCCATTTCGCTTATGAGATATGGAAGCAGCGCGGCGAGAAAGACGAACTGATTCCGCCGTTCTTCGCCAACATCTGGGACGACTACGTGAAGCGGGTGAAGAACTACAGCTTGCCCGAGAACGCGCGCTTCCGCCAGATCCATGAAGGCCACTGCACGTTCCTGGTGCCCGAGGAGCGACGGTTTATCACGCCTGAAGCGATCGCGGGAGTCTGTATCGTTGGCACGCCCGAAGAGATCATTCATCGCGTGCGTGAGCTGGAAAAGGCCGGAATCAAAGAGGTCGCGATGCTGCCGCCCGCGGACTACCAGCGCAAGGTCTTCCGTGACATCGCGGAGATGGTCATGCCGGCATTCCGCTAGCCGGCATTCCGCCGGGCGCCGCGGTGTGGTGGCGCACTGGCGCGCTCAATCGGTCCCGTAACGCTTGCGCTTGCGCCACAGCGTGGTCACGTTGATGCCGAGCGTGGCCGCGGCCTCATCGAGCGTCGCGCTTTGGGCGAGCACGCGCCTGATGTGCTCGCGCTCGACCTCCTCGAGGCTCGCCGCCTGCGCCACCGCGGCCAGGGCGTTGTCCGGCGCTTCGCGGAAGATCGAGTCGGGAAGATCGTCCGGCGTGATGACCTCGCTGCGGCACAGCACGGCGGCGCGCTCCAGGGCGTTGCGCAGCTCGCGCACGTTGCCGGGCCAGTTGTAGCTCTTGAGCGCGGCGGCCGCCTCCGGCGCAAGCTGCATCGGCATGCGCCGGTTGCGCACGCTGGCGGCGGAGAGCATCCATTGCGCGAGCGGCAGGATGTCCTCGCGGCGCTCGCGCAGGGGCACCACCGAGAGTGTGATCACGTTGAGCCGGTAGAACAGGTCCTCGCGGAAATGGCGCGCCGCGACTTCCAGGCGCAGGTCGCGGTTGGACGCGGCGATGATGCGGATGTCGACGTGGATGGTGCGGTCGCCGCCGACCCGCTCGAAACTCTGCTCCTGCACGAAGCGCAGGAACTTGGTTTGCAGCGCGGCCGAGAGGTCGGCGATCTCGTCGAGGAAGACCGTGCCGCCGTCGGCCGCTTCCAGCCGCCCGGGCTTATCCTTGATCGCGCCGGTGAAGGCGCCACGGACGTGGCCGAACAACTCGCTCTCGAGCAGTTCCTCGGAGAGCGTGGTGCAGTTGACGACCACGAACGGGCGCTCCTGGCGCGGACTCCATCGATGAATCTGGCGCGCCAGCACGTTTTTGCCGGTGCCGCTTTCGCCGCTCAGCAGCACGGTCGCTTCGCTTGCGGCGGCCTGGCGCGCCGTCCCCATCAGCCGGACCATCGCGGGGCTGCTCGATTCCAGCAGCGGAGTTTCGTCGATCGCGCTGCGCAGAGCGCGGTTCTCGGCCCGCAGCCCCTGGAGCTGCAGCGCGCGTTCGGCCAGGTGCTGAATCTGGTCGAGCGAGAAAGGCTTGGTCACGTAGTCGAAGGCTCCAGCCTTCATCGCGGCGACCGCGTTCTCGACCGTGGCGTAAGCCGTCATCAGGATCACAAGGGTCTCGGGGTGGCGCTTCTTGATCTCGACCAGAAGCTCGAGTCCGTTCATCTCGGCCATCCGGAAATCCGTCAGCACGAGGTCGAATGGGGCCGCCTCGATCAGCGCGCGCGCCTGGCGGCCGCTTTCGGCGGTTTGCACTTCGTGCCCGATCGACTGGAAAAACGACGCCAGGTTGGCGCGGATGTTCTTCTCGTCGTCGACTATCAGAAGCTGGGCCATCATGCCTCCCGCGCGGCCGGCAGCTGGACCACGAAACGGCTGCCCGTCGGAACGTTGCCGGTCACGAAAATCCGCCCGCCATGCGCCACCACGATGTCCTTGACGATCGCCAGCCCCAGTCCCGCCGATCCTCTCTCCGCACCGTCGCCATACTGCGCGAAGCGCTCGAAGACGTAGTCGCGCAGCTCCGGCGCGATGCCTGGGCCGGAGTCGGCGATCTCCAGCCGCACTGTGTCATCCGACGATCCGGTCATGACTTCGATCCGCCCACCTTGAGGAGTATAGCGCAGCGCATTGCCGATCAGGTTCGACACCACCCACGAAAGCTTGACCGGATCGCCGCTGACCGGCGGGACTTCCGCGATGTGGCGCTCCAGCGTGACGTGCTTTTCCTCGGCCTGGAGGCGGAAGCGTCCCGCGACTTCCTCGGTAACACGCGCGAGGTCCAGGCGCTCGCGCGCGAGCGAGATCGAGGCCAGTTCGCCGCGTGCGAGGTTGAGCAGGTTGTCGGTGAGCTGCTTCATCCGCGCGCATTCTTCGAGAATCGTGCGCAAAAACTCGCGCTGCCGCGGGTCCAGTCCCGCCTCCTCGCGCTGCAGCAGTTGCGCGGAGAGCGCCAGCGAGGTGAGCGGGGTACGCAGCTCGTGCGACAGTGTTTCGACCAGGTTGCTGCGCGCGCGGTCCTGGTCGCGCAGATAGGTAACATCCTGCAGGATGAGCAAGGTGCCGAGCGCGGCGCCCTCGGTGCGATGGAGCGCGATCGGCTTCAGTACGTAGGAATGGTCGCGCCCGCGCACGTGCAGTTGCACCTCGGTGCGCGGGCCATCGGGGGCCGCGCGCCGCAGTCCGCGCAGCGCGTCGCGCACGCGGCGGTAGTGCGGCGAATTGCTGCTGAGGTCGTCGAACGGGCTGCCCAGCGCCTCGGTGGGCTCGATGTCCATGATCAACGCGGCGATCTCATTGATATGAGTAACAATTCCCGCCGAATCGATCAGCACTACGCCGTCCTCGAGGCTTTCGATGATCGCCTCGGTCTTGCGCTTCTCGTAAAGCAGGCGCTCGACGTTGAGCTTTTCGTACTGCTCGAGCTGCTCGGCCATCTGGTTGAACTCGCGCGCCACCGCGTCCAGCTCGGCCAGCGGCTGCGGTCCCAGGCGCACCTGAGTGTGGCGCTGGCTGAGCCCGCGCAGCCGCTCGGCCAGCTCGGTGAGCGGCCGCGCCAGGACCCATCCAAGTCCCCACGAAAGCGCGACACCCGTGACCAGCAGGGCGAGGAGGCCGGCGGCGAATTCGTAAGTGAGGCGCCTGCCGAGCCCGGCTGCGCGGCTATCCGCACGCCACATCGCGGCCTGGTTCATCGCGGCCAGATCGTTCAGACGTGCATGCAGTTCGTCGAATTCGCGATCGTGGCGCGCGTTCTGCGGCGCGGACGCTAATTCATCGAAGAGTTGCTGGCCGCGGCGCTCGATATCGTGCGCCAGTTCGGGTTCGCCCAGTTCGGTAAAGTCATGATCCTCGATATCCATCCAGTGCATGAAAGTAGCGCGGGAACTCGCGAGCGCATCGCGTGCGTGGCCGTCGCGCTCGGCCAGCTGCAGGACCCACAGCGCCTGGTGCATGTGCTGCGCCGCCTCGATACTGATGTAGTTGCGATGGAGCGTCTCGCGAGTCGCGGTGCCGAGCCGATAGACGCGGGGCAGGGCATACAGGCCGAGTCCTATCACAACGACGACCAGCAGCAGGCTGACGTTGCGGATGCGCGTGCGCAGCGAAGGCGTGCTCATGACTCTTTATCCGCCTCGCCGGAGTCGTTACCGCCGACGACCTCGACGTCAAAATCGGTCGCGGCCGTGAGCAACCGTTTGGTCACGTCGCCCTTGAGCAGGCGGCGCCACAGTGGCTGATGCGTGCGGCCGAGCACGATCTTGGTGACTCCGTGCTCGCGCGCGAAGTCCAGCAATGCGCCGACGATGTCGTCCGATTTCAGCCACACGGTTTCGGCGCCGAGGTCGCCGGCCAGGTTGATGTTGTCGAGCAGCTTGACGAAGTCGCGGGTGCTGACCCGGCTGACCGCCTCGGACGGCGTTTCGACGTGCACCGCGTACCAGTCGGCGCCGAGCTGTCCCGCGATACGGCAGGTCTTGCGCAGGAGCATCCCTCGATCGTGCGCATTCGAGGACAGGCCAACCATCACGCGCTCGGTCGGCTGCGTGCGCCGCCCGCCTTCGCGCTGGAGCGCTTCGCGGTCCTCGCGCTGGCGGCTGAGCCCGCGCGCGACCTCGCGCAGCGCCACTTCGCGCAGCGAGGCCAGGTTGGCCGGCTTGAAAAAGTTTTTCAGCGCATGCTCGATCTGCATCGGCGGATAGATTTTGCCTTCGCGCAGGCGCTCGCGCAGCGCCTCGACGGTGACGTCGACGTTAACGATCTGGTCGGCGCGGGCGAGAAAAGAGTCCGGCACCGTTTCGCGCACGTCCACGCCGGTCAGCCGCTTCATCATCGGGTTGAGGCTCTCGACGTGCTGAATATTCATCGCGCTGATCACGTTGATTCCCGCCGCGAGCAGTTCCTCGATGTCCTGGTAGCGTTTCTCATGCTTGGAGCCGGCGACATTGGTATGCGCGAGTTCGTCGACCACCGCGAGTTCGGGTTTGCGCGCCAGGATCGCGTCGACGTCCATCTCTTCCAACGCCACGCTGCGGTAGTCGAGCTTGCGGCGCGGGACTACTTCCAGGTCTCCCACCTTGGCCACGGTGTCGGCACGCCCGTGCGTTTCGATGAAGCCGAGCACCACGTCGACGCCTTTGTCGCGAAGCTCGTGCGCCTCTTCGAGCATCCGCCAGGTCTTGCCGACGCCGGCCGCGGCGCCGACGTAGATCTTGAGCCGGCCCTTGCGCTGCTCAGCGACCAGGTCGAGAAATGATTCGGGCGCGGGGCGCTCCTCAGTCATACCGGCAAGAGTATATACGCCAGCTGCCGCCCGGTCTCAGCGCGCCGGCGTGGCCCTCTGGTCCAGGGCCAGGTTGAGGTCGAGGACATTGACGCGCGGTTCGCCGAAAATTCCGGCAAAGCGCGCCCGCTCGTTGTCATGCAGCAGGTCGCGCACTGCAGCCTCGCTGAGCCCGCGCGCCTTCGCGACCCGCGTCACCTGGAGCTCCGCCGCCGCCGGTGATATTTCCGGGTCCAGTCCGCTGCCCGACGCCGTTACCAGGTCCATCGGCACCTGCGCGGGCGAGGCGCTGGGGTTTTCCTCGAGCACCTTGTGCAGCGCGGCCTTGGTCGTATCGACCAGCTTGCGGTTGGTGGGGCCGAGGTTGGAGCCGCTCGAGTTACTTGCGTCGTAGCCCTTATCGCCGGCGGCCGAGGGACGGGGGTGAAAATATTTCGCGGCGGCGAAATTCTGTCCGATAAGGTCGGCGCCGACGACGTGTCCGTCGCGCATCACCAGGCTCCCGTTCGCCTGCCAGGGGAACAGCACCTGCGCGATTCCCCAGACCACCAGCGGATAGACAATTCCGGTCAGCAAAGTCAGCGCGATGGTCATCGTGATTGCGGTTATGAGCGTGCGCATTGATTTCACTTCCTCACGCGAGATGGAACGCGGTAACAAAGAGATCGATGACCTTGATTCCGATGAACGGCACGATCACGCCGCCGAGGCCATAGATGAACAGGTTGCGGGTCAGGATCGCGGCGGCGCCCAGCGGCCGGTAGGCGACGCCGCGCAGGGCCAGCGGAATCAGCGCGACGATGATCAGCGCGTTGAAGATGACGGCCGAGAGGATCGCGCTCTCGGGAGTGGCCAGATGCATGATGTTGAGCGCCTGCAGTTCGGGATAGCCGATCACGAACATCGCCGGGATGATCGCGAAGTACTTGGCGACGTCGTTGGCGATCGAAAAGGTGGTCAGCGCGCCACGGGTGATCAACAGTTGCTTGCCGATCTCCACCACCTCCATGATCTTGGTCGGATTCGAGTCGAGATCGACCATGTTGCCGGCCTCGCGGGCGGCCTGGGTGCCCGCGTTCATCGCGATTCCGACGTCGGCCTGGGCCAGCGCCGGCGCGTCGTTGGTGCCGTCGCCGATCATCGCCACCAGCTTGCCCTGCGCCTGCTCCTCGCGAATCAACGCGAGCTTGGTTTCCGGCGTGGCCTCGGCGCGAAAATCGTCGACGCCGGCCTCGTGCGCAATCGCCGCGGCGGTCAGCGGATTGTCGCCGGTGATCATCACCGTGCGCAGCCCCATCGCGCGCAGCCGCGCGAAACGCTCGCGGATGCCTTCCTTGATGATGTCTTTGAGATGGATCACGCCGAGGATCTGCGCGTTGTCGGCGACCACCAGCGGTGTTCCGCCGCTGTGCGCGATGCGCTCGATGATGCCCGCCAGTTCGGCCGGCGCCTGGCCGCCGGCTTCGCGCGCGAACTTGATCACCTGGTCGCCGGCGCCTTTGCGGATCCGCCGCCCATTGAGGTCGACGCCGCTCATCCGGGTCTGTGCCGAGAAGGGGATGAATTGCGCGTCCTTCTCCGCCAGCTCGCGGCCGCGCAGGTTGTACTCGCGCTTGGCCAGCACCACGATGGAGCGGCCTTCGGGTGTTTCGTCGGCGAGCGACGCCAGTTGCGCCGCGTCGGCGAGCGTCTCCACCCGCACGTCAAGGACCGGCAGGAATTCGGTCGCCATCCGGTTGCCCAGCGTGATAGTGCCGGTCTTGTCGAGCAGCAGCGTGTCGACGTCGCCAGCGGCCTCGACCGCGCGGCCCGACATTGCGAGCACGTTGTGCTGAACCAGCCGATCCATCCCGGCGATCCCGATGGCCGAGAGCAACCCGCCGATAGTGGTGGGAATCAAGCACACCAGCAACGCCACCAGCACCGGCAGCGAGAGCATGGTGCCGCCATAACGCGCGTATGGGTACAGGCTCACGCACACCAGCATGAAAATGATCGTCAGGCCGGCGAGCAGGATGCTGAGCGCGATTTCGTTGGGCGTCTTCTGGCGCTGCGCGCCTTCGACCAGCGCGATCATGCGGTCGAGGAAGGTCTCGCCCGGGTTGGCGGTGATGCGCACCTTGATGTGGTCGGAGATGACCGTGGTGCCGCCGGTAACGGCGCTGCGGTCGCCGCCGCTTTCGCGAATGACCGGGGCGGACTCGCCGGTTATCGCGGCCTCGTTGACCGCCGCGATGCCCTCGATAACTTCGCCGTCACCGGGAATGATGTCGCCGGCCTCGACCAGCACCACGTCGCCGCGTTTGAGTTTCGTGGCTGCGACCAATCCGATGCTGCCTGCGGCAGTGACCAGCTTGGCCTGGGTTTCGATGCGGGTCTTGCGCAGGTTATCGGCCTGCGCCTTGCCGCGCCCCTCGGCCATCGCTTCGGCGAAGTTCGCGAACAGCACGGTGAACCACAGCCATAGTGCGATTTGAAACTCGAAGGCGGCGAGCGCGCCTCGCCCGAGGAAGAAGTCGCGGCACAGGATCACGGTCACTGCGAGCGCGGTCACTTCGACCACGAACATGACCGGGTTGCGGGCCTGGATGCGCGGGTTGAACTTGCGCAGCGAATCAACCAGCGCGCCCTTCACGATCTGGCTGTCCCACAGCGCCGCCGCTTTACGATCGGTCATCGAAAATTCACTCCTTTCCTAGTAGAGCTTGCCTTGCATCATCGCGAGGTGCTCGACGATCGGGCCCAGCGCGTCGGCCGGGAAGAAGGTCAGCGCCGCGACGATCAGGATCACCCCGATCAGAAGCACCACGAAAATTGCGCCGTTGGTCGGAAAGGTGCCGGCGCTCGGCGGCGCCACCCGCTTACCCGCCAACGAGCCGGCCAGTGCGAGTACCGGAATTTTCATCAAGAAGCGGCCAAACAGCATCACGAAGGCGAGCGTCGTGTTGTAGAAGAAACTGTTCGCGTTCAGCCCACCGAAGGCCGAGCCGTTGTTGGCCGAGGCTTCCGTGTAGGCGTACAGAATTTGCGAGAAGCCGTGCGGGCCGGGATTGCTGATGCCCGCCAGTCCCGCCTTGGTCACAATCGCGATCGCGGCCGGCAGCAGGATCACCGTGGGAAAGATCAGAATGAAAAGCATCGCGAGCTTTATCTCGCGGGCTTCGATCTTCTTGCCCAGGTACTCCGGCGTTCGCCCTACCATCAATCCCGCGATGAACACCGACAGCACCGCCATCACGAGCATCCCGTAAAGGCCCGATCCGACGCCGCCGTAAATGATCTCGCCGATCTGCATGTTGACCAGCGGAACGAGGCCGCCCAGCGGCGTGAAGCTGTCATGCATCGAGTTGACCGCGCCGCACGAGGTATCGGTGGTGACGGTGGCCCACAGCGCCGAATCGATCGTACCGAAGCGTGTCTCCTTGCCCTCCATATTGCCGCCGGACTGGCCCGCAGTGGCATGTTGATGGAGGCCGAGCGCGGCGAACTGCGGATTGCCGCGTTGCTCGGCCCAGATAGCGGGCGTGACGCCCATCAAAAACATGATCGCCATCACCCCGAACAGCGCCCATCCCTGGCGCCGATCGCCTGCCATGTGGCCGAACGTATGTGTCAGCCCGGCGCCGATCGCGAAGATCGCGACGAGCTCGAGCAGATCCGTCAGGGGCGTGGGATTTTCGTACGGATGCGCCGAGTTGGCGTTGAAAAAGCCGCCGCCGTTGGTGCCGAGTTCCTTGATGATCTCTTGCGAAGCGACCGGTCCCTCGGCGAGTACTTGCTCGGCGCCTTCCACGGTCTTGGCGTGGACGTAAGGGCTGAAGTTCTGCGGCACACCCTGCCACACTAAAACCAGAGCGAAGACCAACGAGATCGGCAGCAGCACCCACAGCGTCGCGCGGGTCAGGTCGACCCAGAAATTCCCCAGCGTCTTGGCGCTGCGGCGCACGAAGCCGCGAATCACCGCGATCGCGATCGCGATTCCAGTCGCGGCCGAGACGAAATTATGAAACGCGAGCCCGGCCATCTGAGTCAGGTAACTCATGGTCGATTCGCCGCCATAGGCTTGCCAGTTGGTGTTGGTGGTAAAGCTGGCCGCCGTGTTGAAGGCGAGATCGGGCGCTACGCCGGCGAACTTTTGTGGATTGAGCGGCAGGAACGCCTGCAGCCGCTGCATCGCGTACAGGACCAGCATTCCGACCATGCTGAAGAGCAGCATCGCGACCGCGTATTCGCCCCACGTCATCTCGCTGCCGGGCCGCACCCGGCACACGCGATAGATGAGCCGCTCGACCGGCGCGAGCACCGGGTCGAGAAAAGTCGGCTCGTGCGCGAAGACGCGCGCCATGTAAAGCCCCAGCGGCACGCTCAGCGCGGTGACGATGGCTAAAAAAATCCCTACCTGGAAAACTGCGTTCCAGAACATTCTGAGACCTCGAAGAGAGGATGGCCCCTAGAATCGCTCGGGGCGTAGCAATGCGTAGACGAGATACGCGGTCAGGAGGACGGCGCCGGCGGACCCCAGGATCAGTTCCCAAGTGCTCATAGCCGCTCACACCCTTTCACGTAGGCGAAGCTCATGGCGAAGAAGCCGACCGTTGCCAGAAGAAAGATCAAGTCCCACATGTTTTATTACAACGCACGAGACATGCCAGATCAATAAATCGTGGAAAATGGAAACATTTCATATTGCAATCGCACTTACGATTGCAGGTTGCACGGGTGTGAAACTGCATTTCGCAATGACCCGGGCAAAGCGCGAGCGCAAATTGCACTTTGAAGCGCGAGGGGAGCCGATCACGAACGTCTCTGCCGAGTACCGGCAAACATCCCTTCGGCCGAGACTCTGCAGCGATCAAGGCATCCGCGGCACGCTTCCACGGCAGGAATGGCACGCTTTTCAGGGTAAGGCGGCCGCTTTCCAAGCTCAGACCGGTTTGCTAGTTTTCGCCGCGCCGGCCATCGGCGACAACCCGCGCGCGCGAGTCGAAAAAAAAGAGTAAATTCCGAAACATCGTCTAATGTACCAACCGATCGAGACAGAGTTGCGCGCGCGTCTGACCGGCTTCATCGAGAAACAGACCGGCGGGCCGGTCAGCGTTAGCGAATTGACCCGCTACTCCGTCGGATTCTCGTGGCTCACCTATGGTTTCGAGGCGACGTGGGAGGAGCACGGCCAGCGTCAGCATCGCAAGCTGATCGCTCGCATCGGTCCGCCCGACGGAGTTTTCGCGCCTTACAGCGCGGTTCCCCAATTCGTCGCACTCAAGGCGATCGAGCACAGCGGCGTGCCGGTGCCGCGCGTCTATTGGTACACGGATTCGCACGAGGTCCTCGGCGCGCCGTTCTTTCTGATGGAGAAGGTCGAGGGTGAGGCGCCGCTGCCATGGGTGCCGGGCGGCGGCGCCGCCTTTGACGAGGCCACCCGCGCGGCCCTGGGTGAGCAGTTCGTGGCCGGGCTCGCGCGCCTGCATAGTTTCGAGTGGCGCGGCACGCCGGCCGAGGCGCTCGATGGCGCCCGGGACGTAGCGCAGGCGGCGGCGGCGCAAATCGATTTCTGGGAGCGATATCTGAGGCGGCATGAGCGGCGGCCCTACCCGATCCTTGAGTGGGGGCTCCTGTGGCTGCGAGCCAATAGCCCGTGCGCGCCGCGCATCAGCGTGATCCACGGCGATTATCGGATTGGCAACTTCCTGGTGCTCAACGGGCGCATCAGCGCGATGCTGGATTGGGAGCTTGTTCATCTCGGCGATCCGCATCAAGACCTGGGCTGGATGTGCATGCGGGCGTTTCGCGGCCGTTCGCCGCTGATGTGTCATCTGGTCGCACGCGAGGAGCTTTACCGGCGCTACCAGGAGCTGAGCGGAATCGTGGTTGATCCGCGCGCGGTCACCTTTTACGAAATATTCGGCACCTTCACGCTGGCCGTGATGCACGTCGGCGCGGCGAACTGCTTCGAGGGCGGAGATTTCGACGATCTGCGGATGGCCGCGATGGGCGCGCAGCTATGGCGGCTGCTGGCGCAGTTGGAAAGACTATTGTCGGGCGAGACACCATGAACAATTCGCTCAACCGGCTCATCGATGGGATCATCATAGCGCTCGAGCGCGAAATAATTCCGCGCGTTGACGACGCCTACGCTCGCGGCCAGGCTTTTGCGGTGATGGATCTGCTGCGCAACATGCGCCCCCGCCTGGAGTGGTCGCGCGAGGTTACGCTCGCGCAGGTCGGCCTGCAGGAGGAGGCGCTTAAGCGGATCGACGATCTGTGCCGCGGACAAGTCGAGCGCCCGCCTGCTTACGCGCCGCCGGCCGCGGCCTCGATCACGCTCGACACGAAGCACTTGGAGGCGCGCCGCGATCGGCTGGAGGCCGAGGTCTGCGGCGTGCTCAAATGGCTGACGGAGCATCGGGGTGCGCTCGACGCCGCGGTCGCGCAATCGGTCGAGGACGCGTTGACGAACTATATGCGCGAGGCGGTCAAGCGCGAACTGGCGCTGACCGCGAATCCGCTCTTCGCGGAAATCTCGCGCGGAGCTAACACTTAGGGGCACAAGGGCAAGAATATGCTGACAGCGCAGGACGATTTCATCGGCCATCAGCTTCCCACCACTTTCGACCACGTCGGCACCAGCGATCCGGCCTGGATGGAACGGATGTGGTACACGGGACATCCCGTGCCCGCCGGCGACATCATCTTTGACATCGGTTTGGGTTATTACCCCAACAAGAACGTGATGGACGCGTTTGCCGGCGTGACCATCGACAACGTGCAGCACAATATCCGGATGTCGCGCCGGCTGCGGCCTGACCCGCTGCTGACCCGCGTCGGGCCGCTACAGATCCACGTGCTCGAGGGGCTGCGCCGCCATCGAATCGTGCTGGCGGAAAACGATTCGGAGATGAGTTTCGATATCGAGTTCCACGCCACCCTGAATCCGCACGAGGAGGAGCCGCATTTCCGCCGCCGCCACGGCCGGGTCGCCGAGCAGATCGCGCGCGCGCAACAGGTCGGGCGCTATTCGGGATGGATCAAGGTGGGCGGCAAGCGCTACGAGCTCAAGCCCGAGACCTGGTGGGGACAGCGCGACCGCTCCTGGGGCATCCGCGCCGAGTTGCATACCGACGAGACCAAGCCGCCACTCTCATATTTCCCGCCGCTGTTGTTCAGCTGGTCGACCATCCAGTTCGCCGATCATGGCCTGCAGTGGTACTTCAACGAGCGCGCGCCGGGCGACTTCATCTATATTACCGGCGAAGAGGTCCTGCCGCTGGGACAGCAGGCCGACCGCCGCCGCCGTATCACCGACGTCGCGCACGAGATCACCTGGGCCGACGATCCGCTCGGCCAGAGCATCGACCGCGCCGAGTTCGAGATGACCTTCGTGGGCGGCGCCAAACGGCGCGTGCAGATCAAAATGCTGCCCGGCCGCTACTACCTGAAGGCCGGGATGTACGGCGGGTTGCGCGGATGGGCGCAGGGCGACGATAAGGGGCCGCTCCACGTCGAGCACGACCGCTGGGATTTGCGCGATGCGGAGATTCGCCGTCTGGTGCGCACGCTGAGTGATCACGTGATCGAAGTGCGCGACGGGAATTCGGTCGGATACGGCGTGATGGAGTACGGCGTCTCGTCCGGGTATCCGAAATACAAATCGATACAGAATCACCCGATCTTCTGAGGCGCGGCGTCGGGAAGCTCGCAGTTCGGCAGCGGCAGCAAAACGAAAAACGCGGCGGTCGCCATCGCGAGCGCGGCCGCGATCGCCCATCGATAGCCTCCAGTGCGATCGATGATGAAGCCGGCGAGCGGCGGTCCGATAAGCGTGCCGAACGCGTTACTGGTGTACAGCGTACCCACCAGCGCGCCGAGGTTGCTGGTCCCGAAGAACTGCGCCAGCACCGTGGGCGCCAGCGCCGAGTAACCGCCATAGCCGATGCCGATCACCAGCGCGAAGATCACCAGCATCAGGTAGGAGTGCGCACCAAGCCAGATGGCGTAGCTCAACGCCTGCAGCAGGAAGCAGAGCAGGTAGAGGCCGATCAGGCCCAGCCGGTCGGCCAGCGTGCCTAGGCCCAGCCGTCCGCAGACGCTCCCGATACCGATAACGCCGATCAGCGCGGCGCTCGCGACCGCGCTAACCCCGAGGTCGCGCGCGAACGCCGGCAGAAATACAAACGGTACGAAGAGCGGAACCGAACACAGAAACGACGACGCGTAGAGCAGCATGAAGGCCGGCGTCCGCAGCGCCTCGCCCGTGCTGGGTGCGCTCCTGCTGCGCGCGATCGGCGAGCGTTTCGCCAGCGCCGCGGCGAGCAGCAGCAGCGCCGCGCTCAGCACGCCGAACAGTACATACGTGGCGCGCCATCCATAGAGCGGGATGCACTTCGCGGCCAGCGGCGCGCCCACGATCGTGCCGAAGCCGATGCCCGAGACCGCGATTCCGAGCGCCGTGTTGCGCCGGCGCACGAACCATCCGCTGACCACCGCCACCATCGGCGCATATCCGCAGGCGACCCCGATTCCAACGCCGATCCCGTAGGTGAGATAACTTAGCCACAGATGATCGATCCGCGAGGTCAGCACGAGGCCGGCGCCCATGAAGAGCGCGCTCGCGACCATCACCGGACGCGGCCCGATACGATCCGAAATATGGCCTGCGGCGGCGCCGAAGATAAAGTAGATGAAGGCGGTTATCGAGAAGACCGCCGAGATCGCGGCGCGGCCGGAATGAAACTCGGCGGCCATCGGCTTGACGAAGGCGCCGAAGCTGTAGACGACCCCGAAGGTCGTGAACATCGAGAGAAACGCGGCCAGCGCGATCACCCAGGCCCGCGGCGAGTCCGGCTCGGTCGGCAAGATGCGCGAAATACGATCGAACGCAAAGATTCGCTCGCGCCGGCCTGGAGTCCCGGCGGGCGCGTATGCGTTCTGGGTGTCAGCTCTCGTGCGCATCGTTATGCATGGTGCGGCCAGGCAGGGAGCGCCGCAGGTGCCGCATCCTATTCACGCCGCCGGCGGGCGGCAAGCCGGCTGAGGGCGCCTCTCAGACACATAACCCGAAATATTGAGGCCTGGGAGGTGCGTCGTTCATTTCGCGCTGATGCTTGGCCTCAGGGTGCGCCGCCATGTAATAAAGACGTGACGCGCGAAGCGCCAGCCTTCGTCTGACGCCGCGCAATGGAGATAGACATCACGATGCGACAGGGAATCACGATCCCGCTCGAAGCCTTTCAGAACCAACACTTCGTCGACCTGGTGCGCACGGCCGAGCGTTGCGGCTACGTCGACGCCTGGTCGTTCGAATCGTATGCAACTGAAGCCTTCGCCCCGCTCGCGGCGGCGGCGATGCTCGCGCCCAATATGCGGCTGGGCACCGCGATCGTGCCGGTGTTTACCCGGTCGCCGGTCTTGATCGCGATGTCGGCGGCGACCGTGCAGCAGCTTTCCGGCGGCCGGCTCATCCTCGGGCTGGGAACGTCGTCGCCGGTGATCGTTCAGCAGTGGATGGGGGTGCCGTTCGAGCATCCGCTGACCCGAGTGCGCGAGACCGTCGCCGCAATCCGCAGCACGTTCAGCCGCGAGAAGGTTACGTTCAAGGGCAAGACCGTGCAGGTCAACGGCTTTCGCATGAACGTCACGCTGGACAAACCGCCGCCGATCTACCTCGGCGCCCAGGGCGAGAAGATGCTCCGCCTGGTGGGCGAGATCGCCGACGGACTCATCACCAACTTCATCACGCCGGCGACGCTGCCTGCGATGATCGCGCACGTGCGCGAGGGCCAGCGCGCCGCCGGCAAAGATGCCAGCGCGCCGCTCGACGTGGTCTGCCGCATTTTCGTCGCGGTCGACGACGATAGCGACGCGCTGCGCGCCGAGCTGCGCCGCCATCTGACCGCCTACATGACCGTGCCGCAGTACAACAATTTCTTCCGCGAGATTGGCTTCGATCGCGAGGCCACGACCGCCGCCGAGGCCTGGAACGCCGGCGATCGCAAGGCCGCGCTCGCCGCCGTGCCGGACCGGATGCTGGAGGAGATTTACGTCTTCGGCAGCGTCGACCATTGCCGCGCGCGACTGGCCGAATTTGCCAGAGCGGGCGTGACCGCGACGGCGCTGCAACCGGAATCGTTCGCGCCCGACCCCAAGGAACGCCGCGCCCGCATCCTGCGTGCGATCGAACGTCTCGCCGCCGCCTAGCGCACCAGCTAAGGAAGCGCGACCCACAGAGACAAGTTTCACACGGAGAATGCGATGGCAGAGAGAAAAAAATCGACCAGCGCTCCGGCGGGACGTTTTGTCGCCGACGTCAAGAAGATGCGCGAGCGAGCGCGCCGGCATATGCAGTCCGGTGCCGTGACCGAAAGCTATCGCGCTGACCGCGCACAGGTCATCAAGGTGCTCAACGACGTGCTCGCAACCGAGATCGTTTGCGTCCTGCGCTACAAGTCGCATTTCTACTTTTCCAAAGGGCTCGACGCGGAACCGGCGCGGGCCGAGTTTCTCAAGCATGCGGGCGAAGAGCAGCAGCATGCGGACTGGGTCGCGGAACGGATCACGCAGCTCGGCGGCGAGCCCAACTTCGATCCCAAGGGGCTTCCGGAGCGCAGCCATTCCGAGTATGGGCGGCATAACACCCTGGTCACGATGATCCAGGAGGACCTGGTAGCCGAGCGCGTGGCGATCGAGTCGTATTCGGAGATCGTGCGATGGCTCGGCGACGACGACATGACCACGCGCCGGCTAATGGAAGACATCCTAAAGACGGAAGAGGAGCATGCCGACGACATGGCCAACCTGCTCGCCAAGGTAGGTTAAACAGGTGAGAGTGCTCGGCGAATTTCAAAATCCGCGCAGGAGCAAGTTTTCCGGCAGTCCAGGAAGCCGCTGGAGAGAAACCGTGGCATGGGAGCTCGCGCGGGAAATCGAGTGGAGATCAAGTGATGGATGAGGTTCGCCGAGCCGCGGCCCGAGCGCCGGGCGCCGTATTGGATGGAGAGCAGCGCGCGCCGCTCGGGTGGGGACTCTTCATGCCCAACTGCAGCAACGCATACTCGATCAGCACCTACAAACCGGTGCCCGACGACTGGACGTACGAGGCGAACGCGCAGATCGCTCGCGCCGCCGAGGCCGCCGGCTTCGATTTTCTTTTTCCAGTCGCCAAATGGAAGGGCTACGGGGGCAAGACCGACTTCCTCGGCACCTCGCTCGAAACCATGACCTGGGCCGGCGCGTTGCTGGCGATAACCGAGCGCATCCAGGTCTTCTCCACGGTGCACGTGCCGATCTTCCATCCGCTGGTCGCGGCCAAGATGGGCGCGACGCTCGACCATATCGGGAAGGGGCGATGGGGCCTCAACGTGGTCAGCGGATGGAGCGAGCGTGAGTTCGGAATGATGGGTATCGAAGTACTGCCGCACACCGAACGCTACGAGCGCACCGCGGCTTACATCGAAATCGTCAAGGGGGTATGGACCTGCGAGCCCGGCACTTTCAACCACGAATCGAAGTGGTATCGGATTCGCGACGGATGGGTGATGCCGCAGCCGACCCGCAAGCCGCATCCGCCAATCGCCAACGCCGGCGGATCGGAGGACGCGCGCGAACTGGTCGCGCGGCTTTGCGATTGGGCCTTTATCGCCGTGCCTTCGCTGGAAGCGAGCGCCGCGCTGAGCGCCGATTTTCAAACGCGCGCCGCGCGCCACGGACGCAGCGTCAAGTGCTGCTGCTTCCCGCTCGTGGTCTGGCGGGAGACCGAGCGCGAGGCCAACCAGGAGCGCCGCCGCATCGTGGAACAAGTGGATCGCGAGGCGGCCGAGAACTGGGCGCGCGGACTGCTTCCGCAAAGCGGCTCGTTCGACAACTTCACGCTCGAGATGTTCGCGCTTGGCGCGGGCGCATTGCCGATCTTCGGCACCCGCGAGCAGGTCGCCGAAAGCCTTGACCGGCTCTACCGCTCGGGCATGGACGGCGTGCTCATGGTATTGCTCTCGTACTATGAGGACACGCTGCGCTTCGAGCGCGAGATCATGCCGCTGCTGCGCCAGCTCGGAACGATCCGCTGAGCACCGCCGGCCTAGCGTCGTATCGAGCGGACGTTCACGGGGGGCGCCGTCGCGAGCTCATGCGCGACCGCGTCCGGCTCGGCGCTGTCGGGAAGAACCATCAGCAGCGAATTGAGCCGATGGGTTCCGGGCGCGAGATTTTCCCACCCGGTCACCAAATATCCGATTTGAAGCGCGGCGCTGGTGCAGTCCGCAGAGGCTTGCCCGGATGCGTCGGCAGCCGCGGCTCCGTCGCAAAAGTAAAGTTGGCGCCGAAGTGTCGCCAGATCGGGTGACGGTGTAAAGGTCTGCATCACGATCTTGCCGTCGCCCTCGAGGGCGAGCCATTTCACTTCCGGCGGATCGCGCGAAATTTCCGCCGCCGCAGCGGCTGCGCTTGCGGCCCCAAGCCCAAGCGGCTGCCGCTGCATCCCGGACCATGACAGCGCAAATCCGTCGATTCCGACGAAGTCCAGCCATGTGCGAACTCGTACGTTGCCGAAAAACATGCGCGGCACCCATAACGCCTGCGCGACGAACGAATCCTCGGCATAGTTGCGATAGAAGGTCTCTCCGCTGAGCACGCGCGGCGTTTTGATGCCGAAGATCAACTTCACCGAATGGCTCACGCACCGAATTACCCGTATCGGCCCGGTATGCCACGCCAGCACGTGGTTGGTCACACCGTTGGCGCTGAGCCTCAAATTAAACAGCATCAGCACCCGCGCCGTCACCCGCACTTGCGAACCCTCGATGAGATTCGGCGAGACACTGCCGCGGCCGTCCTTGAGCGCGAGTCCGACCGGAAAATCGCCGCGAAACGTCATCCGGTAACTGCCGCCCTCGATACTGCTGTTGGCCGGATCGTAGTTGACGTAGGAGATGTGGCTGAGACGCGGCAACCGCACGGCCGCGATATAGGCATAGCGACGCGCTCCGCTTGTGGCGTCGAGCGTTTCGATCTCGAGCGCGTCCGCAGGAAGCGCGCGCAGCGGCGGCGATGCGCGATCGCCCAGGTCGGAGAGCATCATCGCGACTTCATCGTCGCGGTCGAGAATTCCGGGGCTGTCGTCGGCGAGCGGCTCGGGTCCGTCGGGCAGCGCGTAGTGGCCATCGGGCAGGACTTCATCGATCTGGAAGGGAATCGGCGACAGGCGTCCGTCATGTAACGCGAGCACCTCCAGATGGCTCTCAGGGCTGCCGACGAGCGATGGCATCGCCGCGCCCTTGAGCACGATTACTCGCCAAACCGCCCCGAAAGAATTGGCGAGGGCAGGGGCGGCGGGGCAGAACATGCAGGCCGCCGCGAGAGCGAGCGCCATCAGGGATGCGCGCGCGCGGGCGCGCGCATCGCGAGAGCCGCGCGGAGGGACCGTGATGCGCCGCCTCATAGCGCATTTTCTATCGAAAGCCATGCGCATCGAAAGCTACATCGCATTGAAGGCTACTGGCCGCCAATGGTCGCAAGCACGGCCGCGCCGGGGTATGCTTTTTTCCCGGCGCGGGACGCGCTATCGAATACCGGGGGACGCAGGCGACCCACGATGAGCACACGCAAGACGGTCGCGGTCGAGAATACCGCGCAGGCCTTCCTCGAAATGCTCGAGGCGCTGGGCGCGCGGTACCTGATCGGCAATGCAGGCACGGACTTCGCCTCGATCATCGACGCGTTTTCCAGGCGCACCGTCGATGGCAAGTCCGCGCCGCGCGCGCTGATGGTCGCGCACGAGTGCTGCGCCGTCAGCATGGCGCACGGCTACTACCTGGTCACCGGTGAGCCGGCAGTGGCAATGGTCCATACCACGCCCGGCACGGCCAACGCGCTCGGCGCGCTCATGAATGCGTTTCGCTCCAACGTGCCGATGCTGCTGTGCGCTGGCCGCACGCCGCTTACCGAGGCCGGGATGCCGGGCAGCCGCGACACGCTGATCCATTGGGGCCAGGAGTCGTTCGACCAGGGCTCGATAGTGCGCGAGTTCGTCAAGTGGGATTACGAACTGCGCAACTTCGCACAACTCGAGACCGTGATGCGCCGGGCGTTTGCGGTCGCGATGGCGGAGCCGCGTGGTCCGGTCTATCTGAGTCTGCCGCGCGAGGTGCTGGCCGAGACGCATCGCGAATTCAGCTACTCGCCCAAGGGACTCGAGGCGCCGGTGATGCCGCCGGCGCCGTCGCCCCAGGCGCTGGCCGCGATGGCGCGGTTGATTGCCTCGGCCGAGCGGCCGCTCATCATCACGCGCATGCTGGGGCGCAATACGGCGGCGGTCGCGAGTCTGGTCGCGCTAGCCGAGTCGTTCGCGCTGCCGGTGGTCGAGCATCCCAATCCCGCATATGTCAACTTTCCCAACAATCATCCGCTGCATCTCGGCTATGATCCCGCGCCCTACCTGGACGACGCCGATCTCATCGTCGTGATCGATACCGACGTTCCGTGGATTCCGCATCTGCGCAGTCCCGGCGCCGGCGCGAAGATCGTTCATCTCGGTGTCAACCCGATTTACGATCGCTACCCGATCTGGGGATTTCCGTCCGATCTCGCGCTGCAAGCCGATTCAGCCGTGGCGCTGCCGATGCTGACCGAGGCGCTGGCCCCGATGCGCACCGCCCATCAGGGTGCGATCGAGGGTCGCGCGGCGAGGATCGCCGAGCAGCATCGACGCCTGATTGCGGCGGCGCAGGCGGAGATCGAGGCGGCCGCGAAGCACGAGCACGTCACGCTCCCATGGCTCGCCCACTGTCTGGACCGCGTGCGCGACGACCAGACAGTTTTCATCAACGAGTACGATCTGAGCCTGCGCCACATCACGCTCGACCGCCCCGGCGCACAGTTCGGCCACTCCACCGCGGGTCATCTCGGATGGGGCGTTGGTGCGGCGCTGGGCGCCAAGCTGGGCGCACCGGACAAGACGGTGGTCGCGGTAGTCGGTGACGGCAGCTACATCTTCAGCGTGCCGAGTGCGTGCCATCTGGCCTCGGCAGCGCTAGGCCTGCCGATCTTGACGATCATCGCGAACAACGGCGGATGGGGTGCGGTGCATCGCGCCGTCCAGGACGTGCATCCGGAAGGATGGTCGATGCGCACCGGTGAAATGCCGTTCGTGCGCTTTGGGATACAGCCGGCGTACGAGATGTTCGCGCAGGCCTACGGCGGTTACGGCGAGGCGGTACGCGATCCGAGGGAACTGCCGACGGCGCTGGAACGCGCCCTCCGCGCGGTGCGCGAAGAGCACCGCCAGGCCGTGCTCAACCTCATCTGCCGTCCGCTGTAACGAGGAGCCAAGGAGGAGCTAAGTAACATGAGCACGCTCCCGGCCTATCGGCGCATCGCGGAGGGAATCGATCCGCCTTACGACCACAGCGCTTATACGAGTACGCACAAACGTGCGCCCAGGCGCCCGCCAATTCGGATCGCGCATACGCTTTCCGAGATCACGGGGCCTCGTCTCGGCGCGGAGTTGGTGGCCGCCGGCGATGCCGACCTCACGCGCTTCGCCGGCGGCGAGGCGCTGGGCGAACGCATCGTCGTGACCGGGCGCGTGCTCGACGAGGACGGCCGCCCGGTGTCCAACGCGCTGGTCGAGATCTGGCAGGCGAACTCGGCCGGCCGCTACGCGCACGACGTCGATCAACACGACGCGCCGCTCGACCCGCATTTTTGCGGGGTCGGCCGGGTGGCAAGCGGCGCCGACGGCGTCTACCGCTTCGTCACCATCAAGCCGGCCGCCTATCCGTGGAAAAATCACTTCAACGCATGGCGCCCGCAGCACATCCATTTCAGCCTCTTCGGCCCTGGCTTCGCGACCCGGCTCATTACGCAGATGTATTTCCCCGGCGATCCGCTGCTCAAGCTCGATCCGATCTACCTGAGCGTGCCCGACGCGGCGGCCCGCGAGCGCCTGGTGTGTGCATTCGATATCGAGACGACCATACCCGAGCGTGCGCTGGGCTATCGCTTCGACATCGTGCTGCGCGGCCGCAATGCCATCCCTCATGAACGCGACTCCGGTGGAGGCGTGAGATGACCCGCGGCGTGACGCCATCACAAACCATCGGTCCGTTTTTTCACCGCGCGCTGCTGCACGAAGGATGGGACGATCTGACCGCGCGCGGCGCGGCTGGTGAGCGCGTTGCGATCGACGGGCGCGTGCTTGACGGCGACGGCGCGCCGGTCACCGACGCGATGATCGAGGTGTGGCAGGCCAACGCCGCCGGCCGCTATGACCATCCTGAAGATTTTGAGAAAAAAGAAAAAGATCAGCAGGAAAGACCGCTCGATTCCAATTTCCACGGGTTCGGCCGCGTCGCCACCGGCCCGGACGGGCGTTTCCGCCTGCGCACGATCAAGCCAGGACCCGTGCCAGGGCCGGGACCGGTGTCGGGCAGCGGCGCCGTTGCGCAGGCGCCGCACATCAACGTGTCCGTCTTCGCGCGCGGACTTTTGAAGCGGCTGGTGACGCGGATCTATTTTCCTGACGAGCCGCTCAACGAGGCCGATCCTCTGCTGAGGGCGCTTCCTGCCGAACGCCGGGCGACGCTGATCGCGCGCGTCGCGGACGCCGGCGCGGCTGAGCGCGTCGTGCGCTTCGATATCGTTTTGCAGGGCGACAACGAGACCGTGTTCCTGGACGTATGAGACGATGCACTTACGGTTTCGAAGGCAAAATCGATGAGTGTACATCCGGCGGACTCGGAAATTTTCGGATCGCTGTGGGCAACGGCCGAGATGCGCACGCTCTTTGCCGACGCGACCTATCTTCAATTGATGCTCGACGTCGAGGCCGCGCTAGCGCGGGCCGAAGCCGGGCTCGGCCTGGTGCCGCAGAAGGTCGCCGAGGCGATTACGAAGGCGGCGCGACTCGAAAATCTGCGGATCGAGCGTATCGCCGAGGGCACGCGTGAGACCGGCGTGCCGGTCCCCGCGCTGGTGAGCGAACTTGGCCGCGCCGCGGGCGAAGAGGCCGCCCGTTACGTCCATCTGGGAGCAACCACGCAGGATATTCTCGACTCCGCGCTTGTGCTCCAGGTGCGCCCCGCGCTCGAACATCTGCGCCGCGACCTGATGGCGCTTGCCCGCGCGCTGGCCAGTCGCGCGAGCGAATATCGCGACACGCCGATGGCCGGGCGCACGCACTTGCAGCAGGCGGTGCCGATAACCTTCGGGCTCAAGTGTGCGACATGGGCATCACCGCTCGCCGCTCACGTCGAACGGCTCGATCAGGTGGCGCGCCGCAGCCTGGTGGTGCAATTCGGAGGCGCCGCGGGAACGCTCGCCGCGCTCGGCGCGAATGGAATCGCGGTGGCCGAGGCGCTCGCGCACGAGCTTGGCCTGCGCACGCCGGATTTGCCCTGGCATGTCGCGCGCGACACCATGGGCGAAATCGTTGCGCTGCTGGGACTGGTGTGCGGCACTCTCTCCAAGTTCGCGTTCGACGTGGCCCTCCTGATGCAGACCGAGGTGGCCGAAGTTTTCGAGCCGCACGCGCCGGGCCGCGGCGGTTCGAGCACGATGCCGCAAAAGCGCAACCCGGTCGCCGCCGAATACATCATCGCGGCCGCGCGCGGCGTGCACGCGCTGGTGCCCCTGATGCTGACCGCGATGGCGCAGGATCACGAGCGCGCAACCGGTCCGTGGCAGAGCGAGGCACTGGCGCTGCCGCAATGCTTCGTGCTTTGCGCGGGCGCGATGGCGCACGCGCTCACGATTGCCGGCGGAATGACGATCGATGCGGCGCGGATGCGCCGCAACCTGGAGCTTGGCGGCGGACTGATCATGGCCGAGGCGGTGTCCACGGGGCTCGGGCCGGTGATGGGCCGTGCGGCGGCGCATCACGCGCTCCAGCGCGTTTCGGATCGCGCAATCGCCGAGGGCAAGACCCTTGGGCAGGCGCTACGCGACGACGCCGAGGTGCGCCGGCTTCTTAGCGATGAACAGATCGATCGCCTGACCGATCCGGCAGCGTACCTGGGGTCGGCGGGCGCATTCGTCGACCGCGTGGTCGCGCGAATCGCGCGCCTTGGCTGACGATTTTATGCAGGGGCTGCTGCCGCGTGTCGCGGCAGCAGCCCCCCTCGCGAGGTTGTCAGATTGCCGCTGCCGCGTGCACTGGCGGCCGTTTTGCAGCCCACGGACGCGCCTGTTCGAGTTGCGCGGCCAGGCGGAGCAGCATCGCCTCATCACCAAATCGTCCGGCTATCTGCACTCCGACTGGAAGCCCGCCCGTGCTCCAGTGCAGCGGGAGCGAGATGGCCGGCTGACCGGTGGTGTTGAAGAGCGGCGTGAACGGCACGTAGGAGAAGACCTGCTGCGTCCACTCCCTTGCGGTCATGCCTTTGCGATCCTGATCGAGTTCGCCCAGCGGCGCGGGCAGGCGCGCGATAGTCGGCGTCATCAGCATGTCAACGTTCTCGAAAAAAGCGCCGACCTGCCGCGACACCAGGTTGCCGTGCGCCATCGCATTGAGCAGATCCGCCGCCGAGTAACGCTTGCCATCCTCGTAGCAGGCGAGCGTCACCGCCTCGAGGTTGTCGGGCCCCGGCTTGCGGCCGCTCACAGCCGAGGCGAAATCGATGGACATAACGCCGAAGGCGGCCCAGATGACGTGCACGTTTTCGAGGAACGCGTCCCAATCGTAGCGCGGGCGATCCTCGATCAGCGTATGGCCGAGACTTTCAAGCAGGCGCACCGTCTCATGCACGGCTTTTTCGCATTCGGGATCGACCTTGGCTCCTGAGGCCGGCGTGGCGGTCCATGCGATACGCAGGCCGCCCGGGGGAGTGCCGATTTGCTCGCGGTAGGGGCGGGCCGGAGGCACAGGATGGCCCGGCGCTCCCGGGTCGGGGCCGGCCACGGCGTCGAGCATGGCGGCGGCGTCGCGCACGCTGCGGGTCAGCACGAATTCGCAAGCCAGGCCGCAGAGCAGGTCGCCGTAGTCGGGGCCCGACGGGATGCGGTCGCGCGAGGGCTTGAGCCCGACCAGGCCGTTGCACGAGGCCGGGATCCGAATCGATCCGCCGCCGTCGTTGGCATGCGCGATCGGCACGATACCGGCCGCGACCGCCGCTCCCGAGCCGCCACTGGATCCGCCGGGGCTGCGTCCGAGGTCCCACGGGTTATGTACCGGGCCGAAGGCCCGGGTCTCGGTGGTCGGGTTGTAGCCGAACTCGGGCGTCTGCGTGGTGCCGGTGAGCATCAGGCCGGCGCGCCGAAAACGCGCCATCAATTCATTATCCGCCTCGGGGACGAAACCCTTCACGAGCTTCGAGCCCATCTCGCAGCGAACCCCCCTGGCGTGCAGGACGAGCTCTTTGATCATGAACGGGACGCCGGTGAACGGGCCGCGCGGAAGGCCGGCGCGAATCTCGGCGGCCAGCTCCTTGGGGCGCGTATGCAGCACCGCATTGATCCTGGGATTTACCTTTGCCACCGCCTCGAACGCGGCGGCGGCGAGTTCGTCGGGCGTCACCTCCCTGCGCGCCACCAGGTCAGCCAATCCAAGTGCATCGTGCGAAGTGTAATCGTTGAGCGAAATCATCGCCGAGCCCTCCCTCAGAGATCGCGATCGAGCTAACGCCGCGTACCACACTTCGCCTCGCGGCGGCAAATTTGCCGATATGGCGAAGCCGAATCGGCGGCCCCTGTTGCGGGATCGCGTGGCGCAATGTATCCACAAAGTGGCGGCGTCGCGATCATCCGCTTGAAACACAGATGTAACGCTGCGGCCATGGTCGCGCGGTTACGATTCGCCGCCAGCTCACTTTTAATATTGGCGCACAGTGCGGTTTGCGAGATGGGGCTGCACGAAGCGGGAGGAATAGATGGGGCCGATCGGAGACGCGATTTTTCTGACCAAGGGCGTGGGACGGCATAGCGAGAAGCTCACTTCATTCGAGCTTGCGCTACGCGACGCACGCATTGCCGAGTTCAATCTGGTGCGGGTGAGTTCGATTTTTCCTCCCGGATGTAAAGTAATCCCGGTCCAGGAGGGGCTTAAGCATCTGAAGCCCGGCCAGATTGTTTACGCCGTAATGTACGACAACGCCACCAATGAACCCCATCGCCTGGTGGCCTCCTCCGTCGGTCTTGCGATCCCGGCGGACAAGGATCAGTACGGCTACCTCTCGGAGCACAAAAGTTTCGGCGAGACCGACCAGAAGGCCGGCGACTATGCCGAGGACCTCGCGGCCACGATGCTAGCCACCATCCTGGGCGTCGATTTCGATCCCAACGCCAGTTACGACGAGCGCAAGGACATCTGGAAAGTCTCGGACAAGATCATCACGACGCGTAACGTCACGCAGTCGGCGATCGGCGATCGCGAAGGGCTGTGGACTTCGGTCGTGGCGGCCGCCGTGTTCGTTAACCTGCCCAAGGTCAAATAGGCTCAGCGAGCCGGCGCGAGGTGTGGTGAGCGCCGCGATAAGAAAGAAACCGCTTGCGGCCGCCCGGTCTAACCGTCGGCGGCCTGGGTCTGGAGCTCGTAAATGGAGCTGTAGCCCTTGCTGAAGTCGGGAGGCAGGCGGATATCGCCCGCCGTCCGCCGGGCGGTAAGCGGCGCGCGGCCTCGAACTATCGCGCCAAAAAATCGCGTTTTGGTCGGGTCGGCACTGAGCGGCATCGCGTCCGCCGCGCTGTAAGCGTTGATCAGCAGCCGGCGGTCGTCCGGCGAGGTGTTGGGCGCGGACCAGTGGATCAGCCGGTAGTGATGGATGTGGATACTGCCGGCGGGCAGTTCGAGCAGTTGGCCCTTGCGGCCGTCGAAGCGGCGGATGTCCTCTTCGCGCATTTGTCCGACGAAGCGGCCGGCCTCGTCGTAATGCTCGTGGACCGCCTCGCGATGGCTTCCCGGCAGCACCACGAGGCATCCGTTCTCGGCGGTCGCATCGTCGAGCAGCAGCCCTACCGCGAGGACGTCATCGTTGGAGTGCGGGTAAAAAGCGGCGTCCTGATGCCACTCGACCGGTGCTCCAACTCGGCCGCCTTTGAGATTGAGCTTGCTGTGATGGAACTTTACGTCGGGTCCGATTAACTCGGCCACGATGTCGGGAATCGGCGAGTCGAAGGCGACCCAACGATATAGCGGATCGTTGTCAGCGGGATTCTTGATTCGGCGCAGCGTCGGAGTCTGCGCGGAATGCAGCGGATCGAGGTCGAATAGTCCGTCGCTCGCGCTGACCGCACGCGAACGGTCGACGAACCGCTCGGTAAGAGCGCGCAGCTCACCGATACGCTGAGCGTCGATGATGCCGGCGAGAGCCACATAGCCGTTGCGCCGGTACGCGTCGATCTGTTCGTCGGTCAGGTAACGCCGGTTAAGGTCAGGTGCGTCAGCCATTGGGGGGCCTCTTCGGACCAAATATAGTCTCGAAGCGCGATGGTGGGAACCGCGTACTCTTGGGTCAAGACGGTATGCCGGAGACGCCTTTCGCCAACGGCGGGCAGTGTGGCTTCGTTGACAGCGATCTTTAACTGCGCGCCCAACCGCTGACGAGAAGACCCTCGCTCCAGAAAATGGCCGCCCGGTTTATTTTCCCGAGTGCATACTCAAACCAATCAGCCCGAGGATGCCTATCAGGACCGCAAACCAGAACACCTCGACCGCCAGCCCCGCCAGCGCCGCGCGCAGTCCGGCGGTGTAAACCCGCACGTGGTTGGGATGAAACAGGCGCGGCACCATCACCAGCCGCGCGCCGCAGCGCCGGCAAATCTTACGGAAGCCGAAGCGCATCGGCTCGCCGCATTCCGGGCACGATAACGCGATTCGGTTCATCGCGACGTGGTTGTACTTCGCAGGGGTTGAGCGCTGCCAGGTTGGCAGGCTGCTCGCGCCCCCTGCGAGACTCGCTCCGCAGTGGCCACAGAAGCGGGCGTTCGGCATGTGCGTCGTCGCACCGCAACGCGGGCAGTTTGCAAACGCCACAACCATCTTGCGTCGCGCCATACGCATCCTAACCGCGGTCACCGTACGCTATCGGCACCGGCAGCCTGCCTCAACGGTTGTCAACTTCTGGCGTGCGACTCTACGCGGAGCGTTCTGCGGGGTCAATTGTCGCGCGCGTAACTTTCATCGGAGGACCGCCGCGCGCACGGCTGGACCTCGTCGTCCTTTTTTTCCTCAAACAAGTGTTGCGGTACGATTTGCCCCCGCCGTTTTAACGATCCCTCTGTGAAACCCATGCAAGTTGGTGCGCAGTCTGCCGGCTAAATCCTGCTTCCGGCCTGCTAATCGCCCAGGCGATTCCTCTTACGGCAAACCATGCCATCGCGAACACGGCGAATGACGCTATCAGCGTGAATGCCAGCCCATGCAGATTATAAATTTCCTGATATCTACCATATATCGCCCGAAGCTTTAGATTATTCTCGACCATACGATAACTCACCGGGTTCATGGTATGCGCGATGAAAATCGCGTAGAGCGAACAGGCCTCACCTGCAACGTAGCCGGCGAGCAAACTCAAACTCGCCACTCCCCTTGGCGGATTCAATAGCTGATTCCATTTCATCGGAGCCAGGTCCTTTTCCAAGCCATCTCTGTCTTAAAGAAAAGCCACACCGTCGCGATGATCGGTACGGCTTTTCACGATGTGTTCAGCGCGATACGCATCGCGCCAGCACGGAATTAGCGTTTGTTGGCGCGCGCGACCTGCTGAGGCCGAGCCTGCTGACGGCTTGCCTGCCACGCGGGCCGGGTTCTCGGGTATTGCGGGACGTCGTTGAAGAGGAATAGTTATACGAGAAGCTACCTGCGGCCGCTCGAACGCAATCCTTACCTGCGCCGAGGCGGGTGCCGCAATCGCAGGCGCGAAGAATATCGCGCCGAGCCACCTGAACCGGACTGTACAAAAGCGAGAAAGTCCCATTCGGGACCTCCGCAAGCCTTACGTATGAGAAAATCGGATGGTCTAGCGGAACGTGGTCAAAGGCGAGCGAAAGGGCCACCGTAGGGCTGGATCAAGTTGGGCCTCGATTCCTATGTCGATCCCGACTCACTCAGCTTACATCGAGTGCCAGGCCAAGACCATGGCAATACCTCTTCGTGTGGTTCTGCGGAGCACAGGAAGCGCGGTCCCGAAGCCTACGGATTTTCATCAAGTTCATTTCGCGCTGGCGCACAGCGCGAATGCGACAGTGCCGGGCTGATCGCGGAAGTCCGGTCGCGACAAATTGATGCCGCGGGCGGCATCCAATTGCCCAACCTGCCGGGTGTGGGCCGTCGCAGCAAATTGTAGGAGACCAAAGTACGCGTGCCTGGCGGCACGGGTCTTGAGTCGTACGATCCTTGATCATCATTTGAATCGCTGAAGCCGCTGCTGAAGCGCTGGAACTGCTGGCTTGGGCCGAAGTCTGGAGACCCTGACTTAAAGACTTAACTCGGGAGCCGAGCTTGAGGACCAAACCTGCTGATGGCGGCCTCGAGGCAACCCACAATCGCAATCTATGACCCGGAACAAACTTTCATTACAGAGTAGCGAAGGCTGGTACCTTGTGGTCGGCTTCGCGATCGCGTTCGTTGCCGCGGTGGTGGTGGCCTTCGCTTCTTACAATGAGATCAACCAGTACTACAATTGGGTCGATTGGGTAACCCACACCCAGAAGGTTCTCGAAACGCTGGACGCTGCCCGGGCAGATTCATTCACTTCGGTAACTGCACTACAGACCTATTTCCAGACCGGAGATCCAAAAAACCTGGACCGACTCGCGATAGGTGCTTCCGAACTCCAGCGCAAGGCCGCGGCGCTTCGCGCGCTCACCCTGGATAACACCTCCCAGCAGCGCCGGCTCGATCGGTTCGACCAGTCCGCGCGGCGCGTGGCCAAACTCGCTCACGACGCTACCCAGATAGCTTCGACCGTACCCCGCGAGGCTGCGCTCAGCGCACCAATTTTCGCCCAGCTCGGCCCCGCGCTTTATCAACTCCGCGAGCAGTTTGACCCAATGTCGGCAGCGGAACAGAAGCTGTTGATAGATCGCATGGCGGACGCCCGCATGACCTCTCGCCGCGGTGCGCTGATGATAGGGGTCGGCGGAGGCCTCATATTCGCATGGCTGCTGTTGGTTGGCGGCTACGCCGCTCTGACCACCAGCCGCTTGCGGCAAACTGCCCGCGCTCTGGCGCTCAGTCAGGAACAGTCGCCCAGCCTCGCCGACCGCAAGAAAGCTGACGGCCGCTTCCGCGCGCTGCTCGAGACCGCGCCCGATGCGATGGTGCTGGTGGGCGAGGACGGGCGCATCGTGCTGGTCAATGCGCAGACCGAAAAGCTCTTCGGCCACGCCCGTGCCGACTTACTGGGCAATACGGTTGAGATGCTGGTGCCGCCGCGCTTTCGTGACAAACATCCGGAGCAGCGCGGCCAGTACTTCGCCGACCCCAAAATGCGTCCGATGGGCGCCGGCCTGGAACTCTATGGGCTGCGCAAGGACCAAAGCGAATTCCCGGTCGAGATCAGCCTGAGCCCGATCGAGACCGATGACGGGCGCCTGGTTTCCAGCGCGATTCGCGATATCACCGATCGCAAGCGGGCCGAAGAAAAACTCAAGGAGCTGAACGCTCGCTTCCGCTCGCTGCTCGAGACCGCGCCCGACGCGATGGTGCTGGTGGGCGATGACGGGCGCATCGTATTGGTCAACGCGCAGACCGAAAAGCTCTTCGGTTACAACCGCGGCGAGTTGTTGGGCAATACGGTCGATATGCTGGTGCCACCGCGCTTTCGCGGCAAGCATCCGCGCCAGCGCAGCCAGTACTTCGCTGAGCCCAAAGTGCGTCCGATGGGCGCCGGCCTGGAACTCTACGGCCTGCGCAAGAACGGGAGCGAATTCCCGGTCGAGATCAGCCTGAGCCCGATCGAGACCGATGACGGGCGCCTGGTTTCCAGCGCGATTCGCGATATCACCGACCGCAAGCGGGCCGAAGAAAAACTCAAGGAGCTGAACGCTCGCTTCCGCTCGCTGCTCGAGACCGCGCCCGACGCGATGGTGCTGGTGGGAGAAGACGGGCGCATCGTCTTGGTCAATGCGCAGACCGAAAAGCTCTTCGGTTACAACCGCGCCGAGTTGCTCGGCAACCCGGTCGATATGCTGGTACCGCCACGCTTTCGTGACAAGCATCCGCGCCAGCGCAGCCAGTACTTCGCCGACCCCAAGGTGCGTCCGATGGGCGCCGGGCTGGAACTCTACGGCTTGCGCAAGAACGGGAGCGAATTCCCGGTCGAGATCAGCCTTAGCCCGATCGAGACCGATGACGGAAGGCTGGTCTCCAGCGCGATTCGCGATATCACCGACCGCAAGCGGGCCGAAGACAAAGTCGCGGAGCTGAACGGCCGCTTCCGCGCGCTGCTCGAGACCGCGCCCGACGCGATGGTGCTGGTGGGCGAGGACGGGCGCATCGTGCTGGTCAATGCGCAGACCGAAAAGCTCTTCGGCTACGCCCGCGCCGAGTTACTGGGCAATACGGTTGAGATGCTGGTGCCGCCGCGCTTTCGTGACAAACATCCGGAGCAGCGCGGCCAGTACTTCGCCGACCCCAAAATGCGTCCGATGGGTTCCGGCCTTGAACTCTATGGCCTACGCAAAGATCAAAGCGAATTTCCGATCGAGATCAGTCTCAGCCAAATCGAGACCGATGACGGCAGGCTGGTTTCCAGCGCCATTCGTGACATCACCGAACGCAAGCGGGCCGAGGACAAAGTCCGGGAACTGCACGAATCTGAACAGCGGCATTCCGTGCAGGTTGAGGCGGCCAATAAAGAGCTGGAGGCTTTTTCGTATTCGGTGTCGCATGACTTGCGTGCACCGCTGCGCAGCATCGACGGCTTCAGCATGGCGTTGATGGAGGACTATGCCAGCGTGCTCGACCAGGATGCGAAGCGTCTCCTTGATCGGATCCGGGCGGCAACTCAACGCATGGCGCAGTTGATCGACGATCTTTTGAATCTGGCGCGGGTCACGCGCAGCGAGATGCGCTACGAGGTCGTGGACCTCGGTGCGATGGCAAAAGCTGTCCTGTCAGAGCTGCAGAGCGGGGACCCGCAGCGCCGCGTCGAATGCGTCGTCGGCGAGAGCGTCATCGGCCATGGCGATTCCCGCCTGCTGCGGGTGGTGCTCGAGAATCTGCTCGGCAACGCCTGGAAGTTCACGATGAACAAGCCGCAAGCAAGGATCGAACTCGGCATGGCGCGTCAGGATGGCGCGCCGGTCTATTTTGTCCACGACGACGGCCCCGGCTTCGACATGGCCTACGTTGACAAATTGTTCGGCACCTTTCAGCGGCTGCACGCGGCGACCGAGTTCCCCGGCACGGGGATCGGCCTGGCCTCCGTACGACGGATTATCCAGCGTCACGGAGGCAGAACCTGGGCCGAAGGGGTGGTGGGCAAGGGGGCGACGTTCTCGTTTACCCTTTCAGAACATGAAGGAGTACACACGAATGCATGAACAACAAGTCATCCTGTTGGTGGAAGACAACGCTGACGACGAAGCGCTGACCCTGCGCGCGTTGAAGAAGAACAATATCACCAACAGGGTCGTGGTGGCGCGCGACGGTGTCCAGGCGATCGATTACCTCCTCGGGACGGGATCGTATGCGGGACGAGATCCCAACGACCTGCCGCAAATCGTTCTGCTCGACCTGAAGCTACCCAAGCTCGACGGATTCGAGGTGCTGACCAGGCTGCGCGCGGACCCGCGGACTAAGCTTATCCCCGTAGTAATCCTTACCTCCTCCAGGGAGGATCAGGATATAGCGCGTGGCTACGACTTGGGCGCTAACAGTTACGTGCGCAAGCCGGTTGACTTCGAGCAGTTCGTCGAAGCGGTTCGTCAACTCGGCCTCTACTGGCTGGTCTTGAACGAGAAACCTCCCAACGGCGCGGCGAACAGTTCATGACCGCGCTGCACCTCCTAATAGTCGAGGACTCGGCGGATGACGCCGAGCTGATGGTGCGGGCGCTGCGCCGGGCCGGCGTCGACCCGACCTACGAGCGAGTGGAAACGCCCGAGGCAATGGAAGCGGCGCTGGCGCGAGAGCCCTGGGACCTGGTCATTTCGGATTACTCGATGCCGCATTTCAACGGGCTCGCCGCGCTGAAGCTGCTCCAGGACAGGGAACTCGACCTGCCCTTCATCCTGGTCTCCGGCAACGCCGGTGAGAACGTCGCGGTGGACGCGATGAAGGCTGGTGCGCATCACTACATTTTGAAGGACAACCTGGCGCGGCTGGCGCCCGCGGTGGAGCGCGAGTTGCGTGACGCCGAATTGCGGCGCGAACGCAGACGGGCGGAGTCGCGCTATCGCAATCTGTTCAATAGCGTGCCGGTCGGCGTTTTCCTCATCACTGCCGAGGGAAAAGTGATCGAGGCCAATCCGAGATTCGCCGCGATGCTCGGACTCGAGGACGAGGAGAGCCTGAAACGGGTCAATGTTGGTGAGCTATGGAAGCATCCGCAGGAGCGATCGCAGCTTAACGCTCTGCTCGCGCGCGACGGCGTGGTTGAAAACCGCGAGGTTGAGTTCCGCCGGCCCGATGGAACGACCGTCTGGTGCGTGGTAAGTGCCCACGTGGTATACGACGCCGCCGGCGAAATCGACCACTACGAAGGGGTCTCGGTGGACATCACGGAACGCAAGCGCGCGGAGCAGGAATTGAGCCGCGCGCGCGACGCGGCACTCGAGGGCGTGCGGATCAAGTCGGAGTTCATGAGCAACATGAGCCACGAGATTCGCACGCCGCTTAACGGCATCATCGGGATGAACGAACTGCTGCTCGAATCGGGTCTGAACGTGGAACAGTTTGAATGCGCGAAGACGGCCGCGGAATGCGGCGGCCTGCTGATGACGATCGTGAACGACATCCTCGACTTCTCCAAGTTGATCGAGGGCAAGGTGGTATTCGAACGAATCGATTTCGACTTGCGCGGAGTGCTCGAAAGTACGATCGAGTCGTTCGCGGAAAAGGCCCATAGCAAGGGACTCGAACTCATCCTGGCCGTAGCTGGCGGCGTGCCCACAATCGTTTCGGGCGATCCGAATCGGCTGCGCCAGGTGTTGAATAATCTGATCGGCAACGCTTTGAAATTCACCGGCGCCGGCGAGGTCGCGGTGAGCGTTACGGCGCAGACGCCAGCCTCCGATAAGGTGACGATTCGATTCGCGATCCGCGACACCGGAATCGGTATTCCACAGGCCTTGCAGGCCGCGCTTTTCAGCCCCTTCTCGCAGGCCGATGCGTCAACCACGCGCAAATACGGCGGGACCGGTCTGGGCCTGACGATCTCGGCGAAACTGGCCGAGGGTATGGAGGGCAAGATCGATATCGAAAGCGTATCGGGCGAAGGATCGATATTTTACCTGACTGCGGTCTTTGGCATACAGGCTTCCCTTCCGGCGGAAATACCGGACACCTTGCCGCTCGCCGGCCGCTGCGCTCTGGTTGTCGATGACAACGCGACCAATCGCGCCGCGCTCGCGAATACGATGCGGGGGTGGGGAATGATCGCCGACGTCGCCGCAAGCGGCGACGAAGCGCTGGCCGCGATGCGCCAACGATCCGCCGGTACGCAGCCCTTCGATGTGATTTTGGTTGACGCCCAAATGCCCGGCATGGATGGCCCGGCGCTCGCGCGCACGATCAGACTGGATCCGGGCCTGGCGAAAACTCCTCTGATCATGATGGGCGCGGTAAGAAAAGCTGAAGCCCCAACGGCCCGGGAAAGGGAGGACTCCGACCACTGGTTGAGCAAACCGATCAAGCCGTCCTATCTTCACGCAACGCTCTGTGCCTTGCTCGCCCTAAGGCCGCCGATCCTTCAAGAGTCTTGTAACAAAACTGAATTGGCGGCTCCGTCAGCAGTGGCGATGCCGCATTACGGGAAATCTCCCGATACGCTGCGAATCCTGGTCGTCGATGACAACCTGGTGAATCGCAAGGTTGCGCAAAAACAGCTCGAGCGGCTTGGCTACCTGGTCGATACCGTGGACGGCGGCAAGCCAGCCTTGGCAGCAATGGCAGGCGCGCCGTATCCAGTCGTGCTGCTCGACTGTGAAATGCCGGAGATGGACGGTTACGCCACTACCGCCGAAATCCGGCGGCGCGAAAACGGCCAGCGGCACACCACCATAATCGCGATGACCGGGCATGCTCTTGAAGGCGCGCGCGAACGTTGCCTGGAGTCGGGGATGGACGAGTACGTCGCCAAGCCGGTTACGCTGGACGCCTTGGCGGCGGTGCTTGAAGTCGCGCGTCGTCAGTGAGGCGGCGGCTAATCAGACACTGGGCGCAATAATCAGTGGTCGTCTGCCGGTCTTATCTTGGACGACGCGGCCTTGAATCTGCGACTCCGGCCGGTATCGCCGATGCTCCACCGCCTCAAATCCGAGCTTGACGCTAGAGCTGCAGCGCGCGCAGACTTGACCATAGGCCAACGAAGTCAAGACCCAGGAGATCGCAAATGGCAACGAAGGTTTCGGCGGTCCTGGAGCTGAAGGGCCATAGGGTCGTCACCGTCGCGCCGCGCGACACCGTCGCCGCGCTGGTCAAGGTGCTCAGCGTAAATCGAATCGGAGCCGCCCCGGTGGTCAATGAAGAGGGCCGCCTGGCCGGAATAATCTCTGAGCGCGACGTGATCCGTGGCATGGCCCAGTACGGAGAGATGGTATCGGAGCTTCCGGTCGAGCGTCTGATGACGGCCGAGGTCAGGACCTGTTCGCCGGAGGACGCGATTGTCGAACTCATGGAGGTGATGACGCTGCAGCGTATTCGTCACCTGCCAGTGATTCGCGACGGCGTGCTCGAGGGGATTGTCAGTATCGGCGACGTCGTGAAACAGCGTCTCCAGGAAGCCCAGTCGGAACTGAACGAGCTGCGCAACTACATTTCTTCGGGCTCGTAGGGCGTAATGAAGGTAAAACCGCTATCAGCGTCGGCCGCCTGATGCAATTTGCGCAACGCGCATCCCGAAGTTAGGACATCAATGAGCGCAGTCGGCAGGCAGATGCCCCGATTGGCTAGTTCCAACTGCGCCGCCGGGGCTATAAGTACAACAGGCCCCAACCGGTATTGGACCACGTGAACATTCCGCACGCAGTGCGGCGTTGCTTATCGCTCCGGAGAATCTTCCGCGTTCGGGACTGGCCCTGCGGTTGCGGCCTGATCGTGCTGGGCTTTTGGAGTGACGCCGGGAGGCAGGTTAATGATCTGTCCGACACTCAACTGATTTATGTTGTTCAGCTGCGGGTTCGCGGCGATGAGTTCATTAATTCCAGACTTCGATCCGGAATAACGAACGGCAATTTTCTCGAGCGTATCTCCAAACCTGACCGTAGTTTGACTTCGCTGCTCCGGAGTTGCGGGTACTTCGGTCTGTTTGTGAATCGCGTCGCTTACCGCGGCCGCGGCAGGAGCGGTTGGAACTGTGCGCATTTCGGGCGCCGTCCCCGGCCCGGCAACCTCGCTTTTGGGGGCTGCGGGCGCCTCCGCTGCGGGAGCAAGTGATGCCCGCAATTCGATCGGATGGGGCGCGAGAGGAATGGCGGCTTGGGGCTTTGCGCCAGAGTCCGGATGTCCGTCGACGCCCGCTTGCTCGGCTGGCTTAACTTGCTCGACTAACTTAACTTCTTTAATTGGCTTAACTGGTCGAACCGTCTGTTCGGTTGCCCCGGCGGATGAGACGGTATGGTGGAGTACCCTACCTGACCAGATATTTGGGTAGACCAAGCCCAATAGCAAAAGCGCCGCGAGCGCGGTACCCACAACAAGCGCGGGCACTCGCAGGGGCCGCAAGCCGAATCCCCGATTTTTGATTTTAACCGAGTCGTGGTACGCGGTGGCAATTTTGTTCGCGGTCTTGTAGCTGATCTTTTTTTCCGCCGCGTTATACGCAGTTTCCATCGCGTTATGGCAGAGCATATTGATTTTTCGGGGTATTCCATCGCTACGCCGAAGCAGCCGTTTCAAAGCGCCGCGCTCGAAGATCGCCGAGCAGGTGCTGCCTTGAGCGCTCAGCTTGCACTCGACGTACTTGATAGCCTGCGCGTGGGTAAGCGGTTGAAGTACCCCGCGGGAGGAAATTCGCTGATTCAGTTGACGTAGCTCCGGCTTCTTCAACCGCTCAGCGAGTTCCGGATGGCCGACCAGGATAAGCTGAAGGCATCGGTCACCGCGATTCGACAGTAGCCGCAGTTCCTCCAACACGTCATCGCTCAGGAGCTGGGACTCGTCGACGATTAGCGCAATCCGTTCTTCCTTGCCGCGAAGCTTCAGCAATCGGTCCAGCGTCTCGAGATAATCCAGCTTCGTCGATCCGGTGGTGTAAAGATTCAGCTGCGTCAGGACGACCTGCATTATTTCCAGGAACGAGAGCTTGGGATCGTCGATATGCGCGATTCGGACCCGCTTAAAATCGCGCTGCAGCAGCGAATATATGAGGGTGGTTTTTCCGGTCCCGGCTTCGCCAGTCAGCATGGTCAAGCCAGTCAGCTCGCTCGACAGTCCAGATTCGAGCGTGGCAAGGCCCTCAAGATGAGTTGGGCTGAAATATACCGCGCTGTCAGGTGACGCGGGCTGGAAAGGCGGACCTTTCAGGCGGAAGTACTGATAGTATTGCATCACCCGATCTTTCGCAGTGCGTCTTCGGCCCTCATGGAACCACTCTTATATCTGTTGCCGATGCAGCAATGGCTCCGGTGCCAGTGCCGAGGCCGTTATAGCCAAGGCGAAAGGACTCGCAGAGTTTTCACAAACCGAGCGCTTAAGGTCTCCCGACTGCTAAGAACCCCAAGGTCCCGCGCCCTCTCCCCCGACGCTGCTCACGCTCGCGAGGTAGGACGCAACCTTCATGCCACTTGCGACAAAAGTCGCTTACGCGACCAATCATGCTCAGCGCAAATCTATGTATTCCAGAAGGCAAATCCGCGTGCTCAAACGCGTGGCGGAAACGCAACACCAATTATGGTACCGCCCACTCATCCGGCGGGGCAGGGAACCGATCGGGAAGAGGCTGCTGGCGCCGTCCCTCGAAGACTCCCGCGAGCGCGCTGCGAAGCCGTGCGGCATCCATCGTCAGGAGCTGCTTTGCCAGAACAATATCAACGAGGTACTTGGCGCGACTGCTCAGGCGACCTTGAGCGTAAGTTCTTGTGTACGCGTGAACCTTCAGTAGTTTCTAATCGGAGAGTTGTTGAGCGGGTCGAGACGAGCTTTTTAATCCAGGCAGTCGGGAGGCGCGGGCGCGCCAGTGACTACAAGCGCCTGTCGGCCGCGAGCAATACTCTGCATACGACTTCGGTCTCGCACTTTGCGGTCGCTTTCTCGGTGAGATGCGCTCTGGGGTCGGCGCGATTTCGCCAGGTCGCTAGGCTTCGTGGATGTTACAATGTTATGTTCTTGGAAGGGTGCCGAAGATATTAACGGAGGCGATTACGGCCATGGCATTTCCCTACCGCAAAATCCTGTGTCCGATCGACTTCAGTGAGAATTCACTGGTGGCTCTGGACAAGGCGGCTGAAATCGCCCGCCATTTTGGCGCTACGGTCATTTTGGTACACGCCGTCCCGCTGGTGGCGCAATTCGGAGACTTTCCGATGCCCGCTGACGTCTATAGGGGCCAAGAGAAGGCGGCGACGGTCAAGCTGCGCGAGATCGCAGGACAGAAGCTCGGCGGGGTCGGGTACGAGTCGATCGTGTTCATCGGCGACGTCGTCGGTGGCATCTTGCAGGCCGTCGAACAATTCAAACCCGACCTGCTGGTGATGGCCACCCACGGCCGTGGCAGACTCGCTCACTTTTTTCTCGGCAGCGTGGCTGAGGCGGTGGTGCGCAAAGCGACCTGTCCGGTTCTCACGATTCGAAACGAAGGGCGAACCGAGCACGCCGACAAAAGCTAGTCTGAGAAAGCGAGGTTCTCTTCGCTAGGCGACGCGGCTTGCGCAAAAGGGGCGGCAATTGCCGACCCAGGTCCTGAGTGACGCGCTTTCAGGATTTACCGCGAGCAGATCGCCAAGGCGCTGGGTCAGGTCACGGGTGACAATAGCCGCCTCGGCATCCGGCGACGCTGAAATTCCGCTGACCGAATTGCGCACGGCGTCTCCAAATAACCGCGACCAACTTAGCGAATGTCTCGTTTACGGTCTCGCCGGGCGAGGTCTTTGGCCTTATCGGACCAAACGGCGCCGGCAAGAGCACTCTCATCAAGATGTTGACAACGTTGCTGCCGCCTTCCTCGGGCGAAGCACGGATTGCCGGCTTTGACGTTATGACACCGTGCTGCTGGGTGTTTTCACGAGCATGGTGTTCATTGCCGCTCACCTTTATCCAAGAATGGGTCAATGATCCAGGCGTAGATCAGCATCGCCAAGATTCCGTTGACTAAAAACGCGCTGCTGATCCTAAGATTAGGTTACCGAGACTCCCGCTATCAGATTTCCCAGTGACAGCCTTCCCCGCATTGCCAGCATATAGAGACCTGACGTTCGCCCCGAATGCGTCGGTCCACAGGTAGCGCAACCCAATGGGCCAGATGCGCTGTTCGCGCATCCAGCCAATCTTCCTCAGTACCTTCGCGATCGTCCCGTCCATTTCGTTGAGTATTGCTCTGAGCAGTTAAACCCCGAATGGAAACGTCTCTGGGACACCGGGGGCGGCGACCGATGGAAGCGGCGACACCGCGCGAGTTTCGTCGAACCAGATGTACTCGTCGAACTGTCGGGGCAGGCAGGCCTGGAAATAGTGACTCATGATTTCGGATTCGGGCCTATAGACCACGCCGATTGCACGTTCCAGGCGGGCTGCCTCCAGTTCGTCGCGCAGCGTCTGTCTGGCCGGGTCTCTAAGGTGCAACATGAACGCTTTGACCTCAGAGTTGTGGCATAGCCGCTCATAGCTGGCTTCATGGGATGGACGTATGCGCTTGACCTCCATGGGGCCGTCCCAGTCCGATGCTGCCGCGACCGTACCGTGGTCGGTACCGAAGCCAAGCAGAAATGCCGACTCGGCGAATCGCGCGCGAGATAACTGTCCTACGTTGTGCTCACCACGCGCGCCCATCTCCGTGGCCGATGCGTCGCCGACGTGTGAGTTGTGCTCCCAGACTATGCCCTTGCTGCCAGGGCCGTGGAAATCGAACAACCGCTCAAGAGTGTCGAACATATGCTGATCGCGCAGATTCCAGGAATCGACAGAGCCGTAATACATCACGCGGTAATACCGCTCCGCTGCGGCGACCAAGCGAGTGTTCTGCGCGGCGTCGAAGAAGCGATCGCCGTCACGCTGGGAATATTCGATCCGCCGATTGAGCATATCGCGTAGCATCGCGACGACTGCGTCTTCGCAGTCTCGATAGCGCCCGCTGAGCACTGCGCGGCCATACACCGCAGGATCGTGTTCCCAAGGACTCAGGCATGCATACCGGCTGCGCGCGATTGCGGCCATCGCCGGATCAACGCTGCCCAGATAGTCGATAACGGCCCCGATTGAAGTGAAGAGACTGTAGAGATCCAATCCATAGAAGCTGACGCGCCGCTCCGGGTCCGGCACCTCCGCGTTCCACGCGCGCAGCCACTCAACCAGTGCCAACGCTTCATGGTTTCGCCACATCCAGGTCGGGAAGCGGGCGAAAGCCTTCCATTGCTCCTGCCGTGGCGGAGCATGACGCACATACTGATTGATTCTGGCGGCATCCGGCCAATCAGCCTCGACGGCGACGAAGTTGAAACCGTGCCGCAGGATCAGTTCCTTCGTGATGCGCGCCCGCATCCGATAGAACTCCGACGTACCATGGGTCGCCTCGCCTAGCAGAACCACCCGCGCCCCCGCCATCCGCTCCAGCAAAGGGCCGATCTCGGCCTGCTCAATGTCAGCGAGAGGCGCAGCCGTCTCGCGGATCAGCTTGGCGATCGTCACTGGACGGCTGCCCCGGGTAGATGGGCGAGCCTGTTTGGCGACCGCGGAATCCCAACCTTCCGCTCCAATCAATGGAACGAACTGAACATCGCCAAGATCCTCGTCATCGAAGTGATCTTCGGCGGTGCGCGTAATTCGCACCAGGCGTTGCAGCCGCGACGTATCGCCTACCGGAATGATGAGACGGCCCCCGATGGCCAGTTGTTCAAGGAGGGGCTTTGGCACCTGGGGACCGCCGGCTGTCACCACGATCACGTCATACGGAGCATGCGCGGGCCAACCGAGGGTCCCGTCGCCGTGAAGGACCTTGATTTTCGTATATCCCAGGCCAGCTAAGCGCTTGCTTGCCAGCTTGGCCAATTGTGCGTGCCGCTCGATGGTATAGACCTCGCGCACCACTTCCGAGAGCACTGCCGCCGCGTATCCCGAGCCGGTTCCAATCTCGAGAGCGCGATCGCCGGCGCGCGGTTCGACGCTCTCGATCATCAGCGCAACGATATACGGCTGCGAGATGGTCTGGTCGGCCTCGATCGGCAGGGGTGTGTCCTGGTATGCGAACTCAGCTAATTCTTCCGGGAGAAAAGCCTCCCGTGGAACACGTCGCATCGCCCCGAGCACTGCCGGATTGCGCACTCCGCGCGCGGCAATCTGATCGCGAACCATCAGAAGACGCTGGCTTGTCAGGTCAAGCATAACTCGCCACCTCGCATAAGTGCCTGGGACATTTGTTTTTTCTGCATCGCCCGCGACCTCTCGATTAACGCGCACTCTGGCGATAGCGCGCGGATCGGGGTTGGTAATGAACCATTTTCTTGTAGATGGCCATAACAATCCGATAAAAGCGTTCGCCGGTAGCCTCCGGATACTGCTCCCGAGCGCGAGCCTTTGCGCGCTCCCACGCGATTTCTTCCGCGGGCGTCTTGACTACATTTACGGGCATCTTCTGAGACCTCTGGGTCTGATAGCTATTGTCGTGCCAACGCTGCTCACGTCTCTCTGTCCTTCGGAACATTGGCCTTGCCGCCAAGCTGCGCCTTCATCTGCACGATACGCGCGACGCCGGTGCGCGTGATAAATCCCACCATCTTGCCGCCATCGATGACGACCAGACGGCCGCTGTCCGCTTCGTTCATCTTGTGCAGCGCATCGAGCGTGCTCGCCCCAGGTGCGATTTCGAGGCCCGGCCTAAGAGGGAGCATTATGTCCCGCACTCTCTTATGCGCTCGCTCCTGCGGCTGGCAGTGACGAACGTGCGATAGCGACAGCACGCCCAGTACGTGTCCATCCGAAGTCACGGGAAAGCCGCCGTAACCGAAGCGCAGAAAGTATTGTTCGATGGCTTCCCCGACAGACACCTCGGGTGACAGCGTCACCGGCTCGCGAGTCATGATGTCGCTCACGCGGACGTGCTCGAGGGCCTGCTCGATAACCGTGCCCTGGTAACCGCTCGCCGCCGCGCCATGCAAAAAGAGGCCGATGAAAATCAGCCAGAGGCCACCGACCAGCGCACCCTCGAAAATCTCCATCGAACCCAGACCGATCAGCCCCCAGCCGATACCACTGCCCCACTGCGCCGCGCGCGCCGTCGCCCGTTGCAGATCACCCCATCGCCTCCATAGCACCGCCCTCAGCAGTCGGCCGCCATCGAGCGGAAACCCCGGCAGAAGATTAAACAGCGCCAGCGCGAGATTGATGAAGGCGAGGTAGCGAAAGACCCCAGTCCACAGCGACGCGGCTGGGCCGATGGCATTCGAAATCAACCAGAAGGCAAGCGCGAGGGCCACGCTGGTTAGTGGTCCGACGCCCGCTATTTTGATCTCGCTATTGGCGCTTTTCGGCTCGCCCGAGAGACGTGCGATTCCGCCGAAGATGAAAAGCGTGATTCGATCGACGTTCTCCCCGAGCCGGTTCGCCATCGCCGCATGGGAAAGCTCATGGAGCAAAACCGAGGCGAAAAAAAACAGTGTCGCCACGAGGCCGACGACCCAGTAGTCGAGCGGCCGCTGGCCGGGATATTCTTGCGGAAAATATCCGGCGGATAAACTCCACAGCACGAGGAAAAAAATCACTAGCCAGGAATAGTCGATCTCGATCTGTACTCCGGCGACCCTGAACAGCTCGATGGATTTCGTTTCGTTTGATGCCATGGGGGGATTCCTGGGTTGCCTGCTCATCTATCTGCCGAGACTGCGGCTTGTCGATCTTCTCCCACGGCTGCACAGGACAAATCGGGGTTACTTCATGCGGGCCTGCTCATAGTCCATCAGGTTGGGTATAAGGGCCCCGCCCGCCGGGGCTTCTCGATGGTCTTCCAGGTCATGCGATCGCGAGCCTCGTTGCACCGCCGGCTCAGGTTTGCGGGTGACGAAAGAGCACCCGGCGCATCACCGGGAACAGTTCGCGTTCCTCGCCGGCTATGAGATCGTCGAGCGTTGTCGCGTAAACGCAGAGGTTGCGCGCCTCGGCGGCGACCTCTTCGTCGCGCCCCTTTTCAAAGGAGTGTGTGGCGATGATGTCGTGCAGTGCCGTGATCTGTTCGTGCTTTTTACGCGCGCGATCGACCAGTTGGCCGGGAAAGTCCGCAAGCGACTCGGCCCACGGCAGCACCGTGCGTTCCTTCTTGTCGAGGTGTCTCGCGATGACGGAATCGATCCGCGACCATGCCTTGGCGGCTCTTTCACGCAACTCAAGGTTGCCGGGGTCGAGCGAGAGCCGGGCGGCGACCGAGGCCGCCTCCAGGATCGGCCGCCTCAGCCTGGCATCCTCGTCGGCCAGCTTCGCCAGAGTGAACTTCATCTGCGACTCTTTGCTCGCTACTTGCGGTACTTGTTTGGTCTCCATGATTGGCCCCTTCGAAGTGCTCCAGCGACTAGCTTGTGCAGTCCCCGTGCCACTAGCATCTGATTCTAAACTTGCCCTGATCGTCGGATGCCGGAAACGCGGCGTGGCGGATACAGTTCTGGCGTAATCCGGAGACGTGGCCGGGAATTCGGCCGGTATGGATTCGCTTGCCGAGGCTGGCGCCCTGACTTGATAATCCCTGCGGTGCAGTTCAGAAGAATGGCTCCTCCGGGACCAGTCCTGTCTCCTTTCTGCCCAGTGGGGCGATAGCAAATGGTGCCAAACCGGCGAGTCGGACGTCACTCCTGTGGCACAGCTGATGCTGTCAGTCTTGGGTATGACGAAGCGACGTATAAGCCAAAGCCGAGAGTTGATACCTTCCGATTCGGTGCGCTTGGAGGGCGAATTGGTCATGCCCGAGGGCGCCATCGGGATCGTATTATTCGCGCACGGCAGCGGCAGTAGCCGCCTGAGCCCGCGTAACCAGTATGTCGCGCAGGCGCTTCAACAGGCTGGCATCGGCACACTGCTGTTCGACCTCCTGACCGACGAGGAGGCGACCGACCGCGAGAACGTTTTCGACATCGACTTCCTCGCCCATCGGCTTGGCGACGCGACGAGGTGGCTGAGGGCAGGCCGGGACACGAACGCCTACGCACTGGGATATTTCGGCGCCAGCACCGGATCCGCGGCCGCGCTGACGGCCGCCGCCCAGGACTATACTATTCGCGCCGTGGTTTCGCGCGGCGGGCGTCCCGACCTTGCGCTGCGCCATCTGGCCGACGTCAGGGCGCCCACTCTGCTTATCGTAGGCGGCAGGGACTACGGGGTAATCGAGCTCAACGAGAAGGCGTACCGTCTCCTGCGCTGCGAGAAATCGCTGCAGATCGTACCCCGCGCCACCCATCTGTTTGAGGAAGCGGGAACGCTGGAGCAGGTGGCGAACCTCGCAAACGAATGGTTTGTCCGCCATCTGGCAAGCACGCCGGCAGCCCGCGTCTCAACCGGCAATCCGATCGTGTTTTCGAACCGCGTAGAGGCCGGGCGGATGCTGGCCGGCGCGCTGGCCTCTTACAGGGGCGAGCGGGTGGTTGTGCTTGGCATTCCACGTGGCGGTCTGCCCGTGGCGCGCGAAGTCGCCGAAGTCCTCGGGGCGCCTCTCGATATCGTGGTCGTGCGCAAGCTCGGAGCGCCGGGTCAGCCTGAACTAGGAATCGGCGCGGTGGTCGATGGCGATCATCCGCACGCGATCTTCAACCAGGAAGTGATCGAATCGCTCGGCGTCGAGGACGGCTACATCAACCGCGAAATCGAGCGGCAGCTCAAGGAGACAAAGCGGCGCGAACTCGAATACCGCGGCACGGAACCCGCGGTGCCACTGGCAGGCAAGACCGTGATCGTCGTCGACGACGGGATCGCCACCGGAGCATCGGTGCGGGCGGCGCTTCGCGGAGTGCGCCGGGCGAAACCAAAGCAGGTCATACTGGCGGTTCCGGTCGCGCCCGCGGAAACTCTCGAGGCGCTGCGCGACGACGCCGACAAGATCATCTGTCTGGAAACTCCTGAGAATTTCTTTGCCGTAGGACAATTCTATCGGGACTTTCACCAGATCAGCGACGATGAAGTCAAACGGATTCTTGCGCCAGGCGCTCAACCGAATCAAGCCTTCACGCATAAGGCTGAGGAATCAACTTGGGAGAGAGGGAAAGACTATGAGAAACGAGACATTGCTCCGAGCCCTGCAGGAAAGTATGAGGAGACTGAACGAGAACGGCATCGATGGTGCGACCAGAATCACGCAACTCCGGAACCAGGTGGAGCAAGCGCAACTGGCGATCGAAACGGCCATGATGCAACAGTCGCAAGCCGCCCGCGAACGCGAACAGATTTTCGCGGAGGCAAAGGCGCTGCGAGATCACGTAAGTGAACTGGCTCGCCTTCGGGCAGATTCTGTTCTCATTTCGACCCTCGAAGACGAGCTCAAGGATCTGGACCGCCGTGAGCGCGAGACCACGCAGCAGGGCGAAGAGCTAAGGGCGCGCGTCCGTACCCTCGGCGAGTCTCTCGAGGCGGTCAAAGCCGAACTTGAGGCCAGCGAAGACGCTCGCAAACGCTCGTCGGACCAGGCGATGAAACTGCGGGAGCATATCGAAAAGGTGGCGCACGCTTGAATCATCCGGTCCTCCAGCGTCTCCAGAACGGAGCTTAAGCCGCTTAGGACCGAGGCCGGGAATGTCTGTCAGTTCGAGCGAGAACGGAGGTATTTATGAAACCGCTCCCGCATCTTTACGAGGTCACTCTGAAAGACGGCCCCGGCGGCTATGCGACCCTCTACGCCAGCGGCCTGCCCGAGCTACGTATGGCGCCACCGGTCGAGTTCGATGGCCCCGGCGATGCGTGGAGCCCTGAAGAGCTCCTGGTGGCGTCGGTCGAGAGCTGCTTTCTCTTCACGCTGCGCGCGGTAGCGGTAGAGGCCAAGCTCGACTACACGTCGATCAATATCACCGGCGAGGGACTTCTCCAGCGCCAGGAAGGCGTGGTACGAATCACGGAAGTTGTGCTGAGGCCAGTGCTAGGCTTGTCCGCCGGATCCGACTCAGCCGCGGCATTGCAGGTGCTGGAGAGAAGCGCCAAGCTTTGTTTCCTTTCGGCATCGCTCTCCGCCCCGGTTCGGCTCGAACCGCGGATACTAATATCCGAATGAGGCGCAACGCGTAGCTACACAGGCCGCTGCGATTGCAGCCGCGCCGCCTCCATCCATAGTTTCTTAAGGTCCTTCGGAAGCTGGCTGAAAATATCCCAGGCTTCCCCCTCTTGTCCGGTGGGGCTCTGGAACAGCCCCTGCAAAGTCTGGAAGACGACCTTCACAGCGTGCGACGCCTCAGCCTCCTGAATCTCCGCCCGTTCGGATACCTCCCGGATAAATTCCGACTTATGAATGCGCCTGACTTCCCTGCCGGGGGATTCGGAAGCTAGCCACAGCCGTCTGAGCCCGGTCGGCATCTGGGCCGCCGCATCCGCAGTTTCCTTTGGTGTGAGCTGATCGCGCAGCTCGCGGAAGACGGCTGCCACGATCTTCCTCGCTTGCTGCTTGTCAACGGTCAATTGCTCGGCGACTGTATGGACAAACTTTTCTTCTTCCATGAGCTTACTTCCCTTACATCTGCGACACGCATGAACCATGCCGTTGCGACCGGTCTCGGCACCGCTATTCCCACCAAAGTTTGCTCCGCGTGTCGATGACGGTGGCGCAATTTGCGCAGCATGTGCTCGTTGGTGCAATGGACCGCAACTGCCCATCGCCAAAAGCTGTGAGAATACTGACTCGAAAGGAACCAAGGGCACGCGGTGGTGCGATCGGATACACCCGTCAGCGTCCGAGTCCGAGGTCCCCCTGATCTTCTGTGGCATAGCCAGTGCTTACTCTACGGAATATAGAGGTGCCGCTTATCAAACGCCTGTGGCCGATTGCCGCCGCGCTGCTAATCACGGCAGGGGTTGCGTTGTGGTGGATGAGCGGGCGCAAGGACGGGCCTCGATATGTCACGGCGCAGGTGGACCGCGGTTCAGTGGTCCGCTCGGTCACGGCGACCGGCACGGTCAATCCCGTGATCGTCGTGCAAGTCGGCACCTATGACTCCGGGCCGATTATCGCCATCTATGCGGATTTCAATTCGCCGGTCAGAGCGGGACAGCTGATCGCGAAAATCGACCCTCGCCCGTTCACCGTCAAAGTGCATGAGGCGGCGGCTGCGCTTGGCAATGCGCAAGCCCAACTCGGCAAAGACCAGGCTGATCTCGCCTACAAGAACCTCACCTACGAGCGTGACACGAAGCTGCTCGCCGAGAAGGTGATCTCGCAAGACACGCTCGACAACGCGCGCAGCGCATTTCAACAGGATGTATCCCAAGTCGCGCTGGACCGCGCCATGATCAAACAGCAGCAAGCCAACCTCGAAGAGGCGCAGGTCAATCTCGACTACACCAACATCATTTCGCCGGTCGACGGTACCGTGGTCTCGCGCAACGTGGATGTTGGACAGACGGTTGCCGCCAGCTTTGAGACTCCGACGCTGTTTCTGATCGCGAAGGACCTGACGCAAATGCAGGTCGACACCAACGTGAGCGAGTCTGATATCGGCGACGTGCGGGAGGGAGAAACCGCCGTCTTCGGCGTTGACGCGTTCCCGGATCGGGTGTTCGAGGGCACTCTTGGGCAGGTGCGCCAGGTACCGATCAGTGTGCAGAACGTTACAACCTACGACGTCGTGGTGAACGTGCCCAATCCTGAATTCCTCCTCAAACCCGGCATGACCGCAAACGTGACGATCACTACTGCACGCCGCGACAATGTCCTTCGCGTTCCAATCCAGGCATTGCGGTTCTCGCCAACCTCCGCGATGCACAACTCGACGAACCCGGCGGGTTCGCGCGAGCGGCGGGTCTGGGTCGCGAAGGGCAGCGCTATCAGGCCAGTGTCGATCGTAGCCGGACTCGACGATGGCCAATATGTCGAGGTCGTGAGCGGTGACCTCAGGCCAGGTGAATTGGTAGTAACCGCGCGTTCGGATGACACGAACACCGCGGCATCGCCGGCGGCGTCTTCATCCACGCTCCGCTTCGCGCATTGAGCATCCAATGTCGGCGGTGATCCATATTGAAGGGCTGAACAAGACCTACCGGATGGGTGAGGTCGAAGTGCGCGCCTTGCAGAACGTCTCACTTTGCGTCGAGCGTGGCGAGTTCATTGCGATCATGGGCGCGTCGGGTTCGGGCAAGTCGACCCTGATGAACATCATCGGATGCCTCGATCGTCCCACCGATGGCCACTACGAGCTGGAAGGAGTCGACGTCGCCTCGCTTCGGGAGCAAGAGCTGGCGGCGATCCGCGGCCGTCGAATTGGCTTCATCTTTCAAACTTTCAACCTGCTTTCGCGAACCTCCGCGCTCGAGAACGTCGAGTTGCCGCTCTTTTACTCGGAGCAAATCGGCGAGGGCGAGCAACGCGCCGAGCTGCTGCTCGAAATGCTCGGGCTCCAGGGATGCGAAAACAACAAACCGAACCAGCTCTCTGGCGGACAACAGCAACGCGTTGCGATAGCGCGCGCGCTGATCAACCAGCCGACGATCCTGCTGGCCGACGAGCCCACCGGAAATCTGGACTCGAGGAACTCAGCCGAGATCATGGAGATCATCAGTCGGCTTAACCGTGAGCAGGGGCTCACGGTGCTGGTGGTGACCCACGATCCGGACGTCGCCGCGTATACGGACCGCGTGGTGACCTTCCGCGATGGCGCGATTATCTCCGACGTTCGAAAGGCTCGCGCTGAAGCAGCGGCTGCCAGCAGAGAGCCTGTCACGGCGAAGCCCGCGTCTCCGACCCCGGCTACTGCCAGTGCCGGGCGAACCCGCGCGCGTAGATTTGGCCCCATGGCTCTGAGTGCCGCGGCACGAGCGCTCAGGCGCAACAAGACTCGCGCTGCTTTGACCATGCTCGGCATTTTCATAGGAGTCGCCGCGGTGATCGCGATGGTCGCGGTAGGTGATGGCGCGCGCTATTCGGTGCAACAGCAGATCCAGAGTCTCGGCACCAATCTCCTGGTGGTGCTGCCCGGCGCCACCACTTCCAACGGAGTTCGTGCGGGTTCCGGCAGTCTCTCGACCCTGACCGTCGCGGACGGCGAGGCGATTCGGAAGGAGATAAACGTCGTCGCCGCAACCAGTTACACCGACCGCCAGGTGGCGCAGGTTGTGTACGCACATCAGAACTGGAGCACCAGCATTAACGGCACCACCCCCGCGTATCTCATGATTCGCGACTGGCCGGTGGTCGATGGCCGCGCCTTTACCGACGACGAGGAGCGCAGCGCCGCGCCGGTGTGCTTGCTCGGACGGACGGTGGTGAACAATCTGTTCGGCCCGGGTGAGGATCCGATCGGCACGATCGTTCGGGTGAAGAATTTTCCCCTGCGCGTGATCGGTGTGCTCGGCATCAAGGGCCAGTCCAACTACGGCCAGGATCAGGACGACGTCGTAATCATTCCCTTCAGCACCGCGGAGCGAAAGGTACTGGGCACCTCGCAGGTAACGGCGAGCGTTCCCGCAAGCTCAACCGGATCGAGCAATCCTGTCCTCGACCCCTACCTCGGTGCGCCGAGCACCAGTGCGACCAGTCCGGTCTATGAAGGGAGCACCACGCGCATCAACCCATTCGGTGGCCCGCCAAAAATCTCGGGCGTGGTGAACCTGATCCTAATCAAGGCGCGCACCGCCCAGGAGGTCGATTCGGCGCAAACCCAGGTCCAGCAGTTTCTGCATCGGCGTCATCACATCGGCCCCGGTCAGGACGATGACTTTACCGTCCGCAGTCTCAGCGAAATCGCGCAAGCTTCGGAAAGCGCCAGCGAGGCCATGACGCTGCTGGTCGCGGCGGTCGCCTCGATATCGCTGCTGGTCGGCGGCATTGGAATCATGAACATCATGCTGGTCTCGGTTACTGAGCGAACGCGAGAGATCGGAATCCGCATGGCGATCGGAGCGCGCCGTTTGCAGATACTTCTTCAGTTCCTGGTGGAGTCCGCGCTGCTCAGCATCGTGGGCGGACTGGCGGGCGCCGCGCTCGGAATAGTCGCGTCGAAAGTACTGTCCGCACTGGCTGGCTGGCCGACACTCATTTCACCGACCGCGGTGATCGGCGGGTTTGCCTTCGCGGCGGCAGTTGGTTTGTTCTTCGGATGGTATCCGGCGCGCAAAGCCTCAATGCTCGATCCCATCGAAGCGCTCCGGTACGAGTGACCGTTTGGGCACGCTGCCGCCCGCTTGGAGCGGCCCGCCCTGTATGGGCATAATCAGAAGGGCGAAGTCCGGTAGGGCAGCTTCCCGCTCCAAGCGATCGTGCAGCGAATACTCATCGTCGACGACGAACCCGATATGACCGAGACTTGCCGGCGCATCCTGGGTGCGGCCGGCTATCAATGTCTCACGACTAATGACGCGCGGGAGGCCTTGAGCCTGCTCGGGATGGAGCGTCCTGATCTGCTGCTCACCGACCTTCGCATGCCCGAGTTGGACGGAATGGAGATGCTGAGGAGGGCGCGCGAAATCGATCCGCAGATGCCGGTCGTGTTGCTTACCGCACATGCGACACTTGAGTCCGCGGTCGCGGCGGTGAAGGCGGGGGCGTTCGACTATCTCGCCAAACCGTTTTCAATCGACCAGCTCAAGGTTGCGGTCGAACGGGCACTTACTCGGCGGCGACTGGAGCTGGAAAACCTCCATCTGCGCGCGCAGCTGCGCGGAATCTTCGGCTTTGAGAACATCATCGGCCGCAGCAGTACGCTCCAACAGGTGCTCGAGCTGGTGCGCAAGGCGGCGCGTTCGGAGGCCAACATGCTGGTGCTCGGCGAATCGGGAACCGGCAAGGAGCTGATCGCGCGCGCGATCCACGCCAACAGCCCGCGCGCGGCCGAACCCTTCGTGCCGGTGGATTGCGCTTCGCTGCCGGAAAACCTGCTCGAGTCGGAACTCTTCGGCCATGAGAAGGGCGCATTCACAGGTGCGACGGCGGCGAAGCAGGGACTCATCGAGAGCGCCCATCGCGGCACGCTGTTCCTGGACGAGATTGGCGAGCTGCCGCTGAGCCTGCAGGTCAAGTTCCTGCGTGCGCTCCAAGAGCGGCAGATCCGGCGAGTGGGCGGCACGCGGCAGATCGACGTTGACATTCGCGTCGTCTGCGCCACCAATCGCGACCTGCGAGCGTTGGTGAAGGCCGGCGAGTTCCGCGACGATCTCTACTACCGCCTCGCCGTCATCGAGATCGCGCTTCCGCCGCTACGCGAGCGCCAGGGCGACGTCGAACTGCTGGCAATGAGCTTTCTGGAGAAATTCGCCCGTCGTGACGAAGCGACGCCCAAGGGATTCGAGCCGGAAGCGATGGCGGCGCTGGAGATGTATTCGTGGCCCGGCAATGTGCGCGAGCTGCAAAACGTGATCGAACGGGCCTGCGCGCTGGCCGAAGGCGAGATGATCACGCTCGCCGACCTGCCCGCTCATCTCAGGACCGTGGTGCCGCCGGCGGATCATCCATCTTCCGGCGAGGGCGCCAGCAAACTTACTCTGAAAGAAGCCAAGGAGCGCTGGGTAAGCGAGCTCGAGTCCGCCTACGTGGCAGAATTGCTCCGGCGCGAGGGCGGCAATGTGTCGCAGGCGGCGCGCAAGGCCGGGGTCGATCGCAAGACGCTTCACCGCCTGCTCAACAAGCACAGCATCCGCTAGTCGAGCGATTTGCGCGGACGGGTCGTGGTCTCGATGGCGCGAACGAGAGGGGGTACCAGAGAGCGGGCCGCGAGAGTCATCCCTGCGCGTTTGCTATCTGCACGACAAGCAGGGGAGGGGGTTTCCTGTGCACCTGGTGCTCAGCTTCAGTCGCCGCGGCATGAGCACGAACCGTGATGACAGTGACCATCGTACGCGGCATGATCGGTGCATTCCTCCCATGCGCGACAACGCGTTGCTCGGCGTGGTCCAGAGCAACCTTGAGGTGGTCACCTGCGGACGACTCTATTTCAGGGTTCGCTTGTCGAAGGCGGATTCGAAATCGAGCCGCAACCAAAATCGTGTTCACAGGAGAATGCATATATGTGGCTTGAGCTGACGGACCAGGGTACCAATCAGGCGGTTTGGGTGAACAGCAGCCTCGTCACCCATATGGCCGAGCTGCCGCAAGGCGCTGCTCCGGGCTGCAAGCTGCTCTTTACCAACTCCCTCGAACTGGTCGTCAAAGAGCGGCTCGACCGAATTATGGAGCGTCTCCAGCTTTCTTAACCGATCGCCTTGAGGGACGTCGAGAAGATGGTCGGTTCGTTCCAAGAAGTCTGACCGTCCGCAGCCCGTTCGGCAGCCTCATGCGAGGCGTCCACGGCGCCCTCCTCCGTAATTCGCATCGTGACTGGCACGGCACATGCGTAAACTACCATCAATAATCGTCAGCTTGGCCAGCTCGCGTGCACACAACCCTGCTCGACTTCTTCAACGACTTCGCCGATTCATCGGCCGAGTTCGTAATCCACGACGACGGCTTCCGCTTCTGGACCTATCAATATCGGCAAATTGCCGGCGCCGCCCGCGCCTTCGCGGCGCGGCTTGAGCGCGAGGGTATCGGCAAGGGCGAGAAAGTTCTGTTCTGGTCGGAGAACCGTCCCGAATGGCTGGCCGCGTTCTGGGGATGCCTGCTGGGTGGAGTTATCGTCGTTCCGATTGACTACCGATCTTCGGCCGAGGTGCTGCGCAGCATCCAGGGCCTGGTACAGGCACGCGCCATCCTGGTCGGCGACGAAGTCCGCGGCGACGGCCTGGGCGAGGCGGCGCCTGTCTGGCGGCTTGCCGACCTCGACCTTTCGCGCAGCGCGGATACCAGGTCGGCGGTTGCGCTCACGGCCGACGACATCGCTGAAATCGTCTTCACCTCGGGCTCGACCGCGGCCCCCAAGGGCGTCGTGATCACCCATCGCAACGTGGTCGCCGACCTGATCCCGATCGAGCGCGAAGTGCTCAAGTACCGCCGCTATGTCCGCCCGCTCTTTCCGATCCGGCTGCTCAACCTGCTGCCGCTCAGCCACATGTTCGGGCAGGCCTTGGCGACGTTCTTTCCGCCGATGGTGCCGGCGACCGTGGTGTTCATGCGCGGCTACGCCCCACACGAGATCGTCCGCCAAATCCGGGGCAAGCGCGTGGCGTTCCTGGTCGCGGTGCCAAAGATGCTCCAGGTTCTCCGCCAGTACTTGCTGCGCGAGTTTCCCGACCTCGCGCGCATCAAGCCTAATGCCTTATCGTGGCTCGCCCGCCGCTGGCGCTATCGCAAAGTCCATCGCCCCTTCGGCTGGAAGTTCTTCGGCTTCGTCGTGGGCGGCGCGCCGCTCGAGACGGGCCTCGAGGAATTCTGGCGGCAACTCGGTTTCATGGTCGTGCAGGGGTACGGGCTCACCGAGACCGCGCCGATCATCAGCTTCAATCATCCGTTCCATCTCAAGCCCGGGACGGTGGGGAGACCGTTGCCCGGGGTCGATCTGCGGATCGCGCCCGACGGCGAAATCCTGGTGCGGGGCGATATCGTGACCCCGGGTTACGTCGGCGCTCCGGCCGAGGCTTCCCGGGCCTTCGAGAACGGTTGGTTCCACACCGCTGACATCGGCGCGCTCGACCGCGACGGCTACCTCATCGTGCGCGGACGCTTGAGCGAAATGATCGTCACGCCCGAGGGCCTCAAGGTTTTTCCCGACGACGTCGAACTGGTCCTCAGCCGAATCCCGGGAGTTCGCGACTGCGCCGTCGTCGGCAGGGAGCGTGTTCATGCCGTGCTCGTCCTGGATAGCGGGGCCGATCAGGATGAGGTCGTCCGCCGCGCCAACGACCAGCTCGAGGAGCATCAGAAGATCCGCAGCGTTTCGGTGTGGAGCACGGGGGACCTGCCCCGCACCGAAGGTACGGGAAAGCTCAAACGCCCGACGATCCAGAAATGGGTAGATGCGGGCGCTCCGCTGCCGCAAACGACGCCCGGCGAGCACAGCGAAATCATCGCTGTGCTCCATCGCTACGCCCCCGATCGGACAATCACGCCTGACACCACGCTCAAGGAACTCGGCTTGAGCTCGCTCGAACAGGTCGAGCTGATGGTCGAGTTGGAGGAGCGCTTCAACGTCACGCTCGACGAGCGCGCCTTCAGCGAGGCGCGCATGCTCGGCGATCTCACCGAGCAGCTCTCTCGAGCGGTACCCCCGCAGGAACCGGCGGTGTCGCTGAGCTGGAATCGGAGCGCTCCGGCGTGCCTGGTCCGGCGGATTGCACTGGCCGGGCTCATTCTTCCGATTACACACCTCTGCTCGCACATCCAGGTCCGCGGGCTCGACGTCCTCGATTCTCTAAAAGGTCCTGTCATCTTCGCTTCGAATCATCAGAGCCACCTTGATACACCGGTGATTCTGGCCGCGTTGCCGCCACCATGGCGCCATTCGGTCGTTCCCGCGATGTGGAAAGAATTTTTCGACGCCCACTTCCATCCCGAGCGTCATACCCGTCCGCAATGGCTGAGCAGTAGCGCCAACTACTACTTGGCAACCCTGCTCTTCAATGGCTTTCCGCTTTCGCAAGAGGAAGCTGGACTGCGCGAAACGATGCGTCATATCGGTGACCTCGTAAGTGAAGGTTGGTCGGTCCTGATTTTCCCTGAGGGTGAGCGCACCATGACCGGGCAAATAGGGACGTTCCAACCGGGGGTCGGTATGGTCGGTTCGAGGCTGCGAGTGCCCGTAGTGCCCATCCGTTTGAGAGGCCTCGACCACGTGCTGCATCGCTACTCAAGGATGATTCATCCGGGTCCCGTCGAAGTGGCGTTCGGATCGCCGATGGAGCTCAAGGGCGGCGACTACGTCGAGCTGGCACATGAAGTCGAGACGGCAGTGAGTGCATTGTGAGGCGGTCGCGCGCCAATCCTTCCAGGAACCTCCGGCTGAAGCGCCTCCAGGCCTTGCTGGCTTCATCTGACAGAACGCGATTTGCGTGCCATTGCGTTGGGCGGCCAGCGCTATTTGAATCCCGTTCGTCAGGGGATCCGGCGGACCAGCACTACGACTGACCGCGCCCCAACCTTGTAGCGAAGCGACGTTAGGCGCTCGTCCGCTCCGGGCTCAACGATATCGTTGGGACTGTTCTGGGCGGTATCGACGACCCTCAGCCATTCGTGCGCCTCGCCCTCTCCGATGGTGAAGTCCAGATCCTCCCAATAGCAATTGATCATTACGTAGAGATCGGAGTCGTGAAGCCGGCCGCCGCGCAGGAAAAATGCCAGCGTGTGCGAGGAATACGATTGATCCGGGTCCGCGCTCAGCCCGTGCCAGCGAACGTCGTCCTCCCAGAAGGTGCTGCGACCAATCGACGGATGAGCCTTGCGGAACGCGATCATGGTTTTGAAGAATCTGAAAATATCCGGGTTCGCGTCCAGCCGGCGCCAATCGAGCCAGACGATCTCGCCGTCTTCGTTGTAGGGATTGTTGTTGCCGCGCTGCGTGTTCATGAACTCGTCGCCTGCGACGAACATCGGCGCTCCGTTGGCGAGCATCAGCAGGCAGCAAAAGTTCTTGATTTGCCGCTTGCGCAGGGCGGCCACTTCCGGCGGCGTGCCAGCCTCACCTTCCCACCCATAGTTCCAGCTGTTCTGTCCGCCGTTGGTGTAGGAGACCACGTCGTACAGGCAGAGGCCGTCGTGACAGGTCACGAAATTGACGCTCTGATGGGGACGGAAGGCGTTGGGCAGATCATCGGGGAAGAGATCGGTGCTGCCGTGCAGGCGCGTCATCAGGGAGGACACCAATCCATTGTCGCCCTTCACGAACCGCCTGACATCGTCGCGAAATTTTCCGTTCCATTGCTGCCAGGTCAAACCGGGAAACGCCCGGCCCAGGACGTAGCCGCCTCCCAACTCGCCCTGCCAGGGCTCCGCGATAAGCCGCAGAGTGGCCAGTGTCGCGTCGGCGCTAATCGCGGAGATGATCGCCGGATCGTGGTAATTCAGATTCCCCGCGTCATCGCGCATGAAGACCGAGGCAAGGTCGAAGCGGAACCCGTCGACGCCCATTTCAGAGGCCCAATAACGAAGGCTGTCGACCACGAGCCTGCGTACCGCCGGATGAGAGGTGCGCAGATCGTTGCCGCAGGCGCTGAAGTTGAAGTAGCGGGAGAGGTCGCCGGGGTCGAGTGAGTAGTAGGTTGAATTGTCGATTCCGCGAAAGCTGTAGGTCGGGCCGTTCTGATCGCACTCGGTCGTGTGGTTGTAAACCACATCGAGGATTACTTCGATATCGGCCGCGTGAAGGGCTTCGACCATGGCCCGGAACTCCCCGGCGGCCGCTTCGGCGTCGGAATCCCGCGCATAGGTATGATGGGGCGCGAAGAATCCAAGGGTCATATATCCCCAATGGCTCCTCTCTTGCGGGTCGTACTGATGCACCGGCATCAACTCGACCGCGGTGACCCCGAGGTCTTTCAGATACGGAACCATCGCGGCCACGCCCGCGTAAGTCCCGCGTGTACGCTCGTCCAGTCCGGCGCTCGGATGCCTTGTGAAGTTGCGTACGTGAAGCTCGTAGATGACTAGGTCATGGGTATGCCGGGCGGGCGGGTCGTCCAGATGGATCGGGCCGGCGGAGGCCTTGGGAGGAAGAATCCCGAGCGGCGCCTTGCCGTCGTTGGGGCCGGGCGCGCGCGCCGCCTCGCGGCTGAAGGCGGGCGGGAGGAAAATGCCTCTGGCGTACGGGTCAAGAAGAGCTTTGCCGCGATCGAAGCGCTCGCCGAGGCCGGGACCGAAGGGGCCGTCGACCTTATAGGCGTAGTATTTTGCTCCCGCGATTTCCGCGGCCGGCACGAGCATGTGCCAGATCCTGGCCGTTTTGTGCGCGGGAAAATCGAAGGCAAAAGTCCTGATCGGTTTGACGAAATCGCCGTCGCCGTAGAGCAGCAGTGAAACCGCCGTGGCGTTCTTTGAATAGAGCGCGAAGTTGTAAGCTTCGGCGGATTCGATCCAGGTCGCGCCGAGCGGGGTCAAAACCCCCTCGGCACGGCCCCACGCGTCCAATGCCATGGTCCTCTCCCTCGACTCGACAGGTGCGCCGTGCGCTTGGCGCCTGTGTCCAAAGCCGCCCGCCCGCCTGTTCTTGCTACCTGACTAAGGCCGAACGGTCAGCACCGCGCAAGTGGAGTTGCGCACGACCGCTTCCGCGACGCTGCCGAGCAACAGGCGCGGGAGCCCGGAACGTCCATGCGTTGCGATCACAATAAGGTCGGCGCCGGCCTCGCGAGCCGCGGCAAGGATGCTCTTTGGGATGTGAGAGGCGAATGCAACCTTGGTGTGGATCTGATGTTTGATTCCGGCCAACTCGTCGTTCGCCATCTTCTCGAGCCGACGACGAGCCGACAACTCACCTTGAGGCTCAAAGCTTTGAACGATTTCGGGCGCGGTCGGGATTATCGGGGTGACGTGCAGAAGATGGACCGTTGCGTCCACCTGTGCCGCAAGCTGCGCCGCATGCCTGAGGGCGACGACAGAGCTATCGTCAAAGTCGACCGGGCATAGGATGGTCTTGTAGAGTTGCAGCATAGCGGGATCACTCAGGCGCTAGTCGCACTGGTCGAAGTGGCGTCTCCTCAGCATTGCCCGTCTGGCGCTGGCGACGTAACGGAGGCTCCGCCACGGCGGGTGACTTGACGTTGTCGGCCGCCTGATTCAGTGCGCGGCTTCGATTGGCACCTTCTTGGCTGTCGCCTCCAGATAGCGGCTATATCCGCGCACAACGATCTGACAGTCGGCGAACTGGCCGCAGATGCGTTCGAGAAGGCTGGAGCTGAGGGTGTCGTTTCGCTAGAGGAATCCAACGGTATCTGGGGTCTAGCGAGGAGCCTTAAGTCCCTCGTAATGGAGGCTCATCCCCGCGATGCCTGCGGCCACGTTCAAACCGTTCTGGCCTTCGACTGAGACCGGCTGCAGCGCGATCGACTTATGAAAGCCGCCGAGCAGAACATTCGCACCCGCACCCACTCCCAGGGCCAGACTCGCCTGAACGCCGCCGTAGTCTCCCGCCAACGCTCCAGGGTTCAGATCAGTAGTCGGAGCGGCGACAGCCCACAGGATAACCGCGGACTGCAGATAGCCAATATCGGCGCCAAACTTGGAAATGGAGCCCGTGTAGTATTCGGTTCGATGCTTATTCGACGTATATGTGCAGTGGATTGCGTGCGACGAACCGATGATAAACCCCCACCCGCTCGCTTCATGGCAGGTTAAATAGCCGGTTTTTACCGTTATATTGTCGGCCGCACGCGCCCGAATCGGCACCAGGGTGGAGAGTAAGACGGCCGCCATCGCAATGATCATTCGACTCTTGGTTTTCACAAGCATTTCCATAAATACTATATTACTCCTCGACTTCTACAGTTCCGCCGAGCTCGATGCGCGCGTACGGCTCGGCCTGAGCTCGTGATTCTTCTTATTTGTGCGCGGCAACGCTCGCTTTGTTCGCGGGTTGCCAGGTCGCATCCGGATCGTATGACACCATCTCGCTGGCTATCTGATCGGTGTGGGGGCCCAGGTCCTTTTGATAGACTTGGCCGTCCTGATTGATGATGAAGGTCATCACCCCGGAGTCGCGATAGCTGACCGGATACGCAACCACCGCAAATCCTCCGGTCATCTTGCCATCGACGATATAGCTTCGCGCGCCGCCCGGCGCGTTGGCTCCTTGACTGGTTAGCATCCGGTAAACGTAGCCGTGGAAAGGATGCGGTTGGCCGGTGGCCTGGCGTTGATAGCCTTCGCTAGCCGCTTCAGCGACCAGGGGACCCAGCGGACTCTCCGGCTGTGCGCCCGCCTTGACCTCCCAGTACAAGCCGTCCTGCGCTCCTTGCGTGCTCCGGAACTTCTGAGCGTATTGATGCTCCGACGCACCGTCGTGCAGCGAGGCGTAATAGTCTCGCTGGGCATCGGCGATTGCAGCGCAGACTTTGATCACGTTCAGTTCGTCGGCGCCGATCCGCCGATACAGGATCTCCAGCTTGCCGTAATCCGTGTCGAAGTACCACTGAGATCCATTTTGCCGCAGCGGTATCGGAGTCGGCCAATTCCCGGTGCCTATGTAGAGGAAGGTTCGTCCGTCGCCGGCCGAGGCAAACTGATGCGACGCATGATACTTCGCGGAAAAGGTATCCTGTCTGTTCTTGTCGGCGACCGGATCGCCGGAGGAAATCAAGTCCCGTCCGGACGGGCCCAGGATCGCCAGCATCGTCGCCTCATCGTGATTCTGCACGGCTAAGGCGAAAGCGTCGGTTGCCTCCGCAGCCGAATTGAACGTTTTCTGGCCCGGCGCTTGCGCCAAGACCGCCCCGGCGCTGCCAAGCCAAAGTACGAGGCTGACCCACATAATCCGGATAGCTAGCCAACCCGTAGCGCTTCTTCGATTGTTATTTAGTGGAAGCATTACTTTTCCCCGGCATCCACGATTAGTGGCCATGACCGCCGCCTCCACCATGTCCGCCGCCTCCGGAGCCGCCGGTGTGTCCACCGCCTCCCCCGCCGCTATGTCCGCCCCTCGATCCGCCTCCGCTGCCATAGCTGGCCCTGCCCCGGCTGCTCGCGTCCCAAGCTTCGTGAGCCGGCGGATAGCCGCCGAACATACCGGACTCCGGATGCCCGCCGTAGCCCCGATAGACGTTCCTCTCGTAGTAGTTGCTCCCGTAATAGCCGCCTGCGCCGCTGTAGTAGCCTCCACCTCGACCACCCCACCAACCGGGACCGCCGACGTAACAACCCGTCGCCAGAGTCGCGAAAAGCAGCGCTGCCAAAATCCTCACTATCCGACTGCCGACAGATCCAATTTCTATTTTGATTAAGCGTCTCATAAGTCACGGACTACGACCAACGGAACCATCTTACTAAATGGAAATTCATAATCTCTCAGTTACATTGAAATGAGTCCGGCACCGTATCGCAACGACAAGGAATATTGTCCGAGGCCGACGTTCACGAACTTATAGTCAATGCGTGTCGCTACCTTCTGGAACAGAATTAGCTGGTATTACGTCTTATCCCTTCGATCCCGTTTAGAGGGGCCAGGCCAAGGTCGAAATCCGCCGCATCAGGCCGTCCACGTCGCCGCGCGGCGTGAGCGAGTATTGTGCCACTGTGCCTTTGAATATCGACATTTGTTTCCCCGGATTATTGGGTAGCGCCTGCCGCGCCAGTACAGTCCCCGCAGCGCCGAGCATCATACCGACCAGCAAGGCCAAGTTTAGGCGCGAACTGTATCTATCGATGTCCAGTTTCTCCTAAACGTATGCGCGACAGGGTAGGAATGAAACAAACAAGCGGCAACTCTCGGAATCAACTTAAGCAAGCAGGGATTCGCGTGGTCCGGGCATCGTTGGGGGCGTTCGCGCGACGACCTCTAGTGGAGAGTAGCCGCAGAATCTGAATTGTCGGTATGTTATGACGTTTGCCTCACTGCTCAGCGACATATCCCATCGCTACCAAGCTGCGTCCCCGGGGGGCACGTAGTGGTTGTCGTCGTGGTGGTCTGCTGCTGTGGGCGAGATTCCATGGGGAAGCAGCTCGCCATCAACACCGTCGCGAGAATCAACGCAACCCTCTTAATCATTAATGGCGCTATCATTAATTGCACGCCCTTCGCGGTCATGGCGACGAACCTGGTTGTGCTTTTCTTCATCTTCTTCATGATCATTACTCCGGTACGAATCGGTTTTGGTTACTGTGGTAGCGGAAGAAATGCTATTTTTTCGCGGGACCCTTTACAGCATTCTTTGCCTTGTCGATCACGCTCTCCACGGTCTCCTTGATCTTACCGGTGGTCTGGTCCAGCTTTCCTTCGTCCTTTAAACGTTGGTCATCGGCTAAAACACCCACTGCTTCCTTTACACGGCCTTTGATCTTGTCGCTGGTTCCGCTCATTATACTGTCTTCCTGTCGGTCAAGTCATTGTTCAGTCACATGATCAGGTTACCCAATACATCTGCGCTGTTCATACGTTCATGCATTCATTTAGTCCACATTCCGATATTGCTCGCTTCGCGACAAGCGCGGCCAGGGTTTCAAGTTGACTATTAGTGCCCCAGAGAACAGGTTTTAAGCTTGCCGCGTATCGCTTTTGCATAAGGAGATGTGTGATGTCGGGGCGCTGCCGCGCTGGGCTAATGATCGCCCGCCCGAAGGCGCAGGTCGTCTTCGAGCGCGCGCATGCTTCGGACCGAACGCGCTACGACAGCGGCCTCTAGATACCGCGCTTCGGTTGGAATGTGCCCCGTCAAACGCGCGACGCCGTTGCGCACGTCCAAGCCGAGGTTATTGAACCCATGATCGTCGAGAGCCTTCCTGACCTGACGCTGGATCTCGTCGTCGCTCGCATTGACAGCGTTCTGCTGCGCGCTCGGCTACACCTGCAGTTCATTCACCACGCGCTTTACTCCGCTCACCTTGAGACAGCCTGTACAGTGATCCCCGCTCTGGCTCAAGGCGACCCCAGATTGCGACTCGTCTGCGACTCGCGTCAGCTGCGCAAGCCGCATATTCACGAGAGGCCGTCGGTACTTGGTGGGCGGTGCAGGTTTCGAATTTGCGACCGGCTTGTAAGGCCGAAACTGGCCCGCAAATAGTCCAGTATCTATAGCGCGCTCCATCTCAAAACCTCAGTCGATATACGGCCCATCCTTACTTTGAGTTGTACTGAGTAGTAAGCAGTGAGATGCCCGGTTGGCGCTAGTTCGGCACCGAGTTTGGCACCGGCGGGGACTGTCCTTTCGAAGGATGCTTTGCCAGGTCGGGCCAGGGTACCCCCAAAAATCGCGATCGCGTTTCGCGCGTGGGGTCCCGTGGTCCCGGGAACTTTTACGAAATTCGGAGGACCCCGCGAAGCCATCGCACAAGACCGAGTGTTTGACGTTAACGTGCACAAACTATAACTGAGCTTTGGTGGTCTTAATTGAGCGTCGGACGCCTTGCCTTGTGGCCGCTGCCGGTTTCCCGGCTACGCTGAGAATCAACCCTAACAGGGAGGTAGAGCGATGCTTTCGAAGCTAACGGGTATCGTGGTCCTGGCTCTCTCAGTGGGAGTGTTTCTGGCGCCAAAGGCTGATGCGAAAACCTTCAAGGGTACGTTCCATTCCAGAGGCACGGCCGTGAGCATGGGCGGGTCGTTCAGTTTCGACACAGCTGACACGACTTCGACTGCCGCCCTGGGCACGGGCTCAGGAACGTCTATTTTCCCGAAGAAGCCAATTTTGGGTGGCGCTTATAGCTTTCAGTCGGTGAGTGAATACAGCGAAGGCACTACCTCCTGCAGCTTCACTGGTGTTTTCGGTGAAAGCGAAACCGGTGTGAATCTTGATTTCATAGGATCGGCCTCCGCAGTTGATGGACCCCTTGGCTCTACTTTCTATGGCGGTGCCTCGGGAAGCGGCTGTATCAACCTTACAAGCGGAGAATTCACTGTAACCGAGACCGACACGCTATTCGCCGGCACGGGCATATACAAAGGCGCGACCGGGAGCTCCACCTACACTGAGGTCGGCTTCACTCTGGCGCCACCTGCGGGCGGGCTCGGTTTCTTTCAATGGGCCGAAGCCAATGGGAAAACAAGCGTGACCCTCCCGTGAGCCGCTTTGCGTGAACACCTCGAAGCGGGGCCGCGTTCCATGGCGGTCCCGCTTCGATTTCAAGCCACACGCGAATACGCGCGAGATGCCGTAAGAAGGGCCGCCCCGTCTCATATCGTGTCGATTGCCGGCCGGCTAGGCCGCGGGAACGTGCGCCAATAATTTTGTCGTTAATTCTTGGTGCCTCCGGGCTGGCGAAGCAGGGGTCGGGAGCGTCCCGAGCGGGCGGACGGCCCACATCGGCTCCTGGGGGCTATGGGCCGGTTTCAGCCGCGGTCAAGGCGATAGCTGGTGACGACTGGCGGGGCTGGTTTGATATCGAGCACGCGCACCGCGATTTGCGCGCCGTGAAGCATCCACACCGCTAGCCCGACCGCGAGACAAGTATCGTCGCCCGCCAAGCATGGATGCTCCTCACAGGCCTGACGGGGTGCGGGGCGAGGCGGAACGTGACCCACACAACCCAGGCGGCCAGAAGCCATAGTTCCTGCGCGTCATCAGGTGCGCTATCCTTCACGGGGTCTGGCTATCTCCTTGGGAATTTCGTCGATGATTTGCCGCTGCCGCTCGGCCTGCTTGCGAGTTGGCCAGAGCGGAATCGACGCCACTGGCGAGCGAACCGATGTTGTTGCCCAACTTACGGTAGGCGCTGTAGACCACGACCGCGATCGTCGCCATGATGAGCGCGTACTCGCCAGGTGGGCCGGATTCGGCACGCGTGTTCGGCAGCGTGCAAGGCACTCGCGATGATGCTGTGGCCTCTGGGGACTCGGGTAAAGATGGCACCCTAATGGCACCGGCGCTCAATGGGCGCTCTCTGTTCCTCAGAAAGGCCTTGATTTCATTGGTGGGCGGTGCAGGTTTCGAACCTGCGACCCTCGGCTTGTAAGGCCGATGCTCTACCGCTGAGCTAACCGCCCTTCGGCTTCAATACATCAAAAAAGCGGCCCAGTCTCTCGACGTCGATCTAAGCAAATCGCACTCGAGCTTCGTTGATCAAGAGAACTCCACATAATTGCAGGAACCTAACCCTCCGGCGCTCGAAGCTTCGCCTCCATACAAACGAACGCCGCGCCTTTGCGGACGCGGCGTCTGTCGCCAAAACGGGCTCCCGCCGCGCGGCGGATTCAGGCCGGTGGAGGACTTGCCTGCGAGCCGCCGCCGGGAGCGGCGTCGTTGAGAGAATCCTTGAGCTGTTTGCCGGCGCGAAACTTGGCCGAGCGGCTGGCCGAAATCTGGATCGCTTCGCCGGTCTTCGGATTGCGCCCTACCCGCGAAGCCCGCTCAGAAACCGAAAACGTCCCGAAGCCCGAGATATTGACCCGCTCACCTTGTTTGAGCGCAGCGACGATGTCGTCGAGTAGGAGGTTGACCGCCTTCTCGGCCTCGGCCTTGTTGAGGTTGAGCTTATTGGCCAGTCCCTCGATTAGTTCGGCCTTTGTCATTTAGTCCCTCCCGCCCCCCGTACCATTGGGCTTGTTACGGCGCGCCCATCGGCGTGTGCGGTGCGCGCGCGGTTCCCCCGTTGCCGAGCCTCAGGACAAATTGGTGGGCGAGGGGATAGTGGAGTCGTCCTCCGCCTCGTCATCCACCAGCTCTTCCTTGCTCTCGGCCGCCGTGCGGTAGTCAATGGCGGCCGGCTTGACCTTGAAGAACGCCTCCGGGTCCGATAGCACCAGGGCGTGGCGTAGCACCTCGTCCATGTGCTCGACCTGGATGAGCGTCACGTTTTTCAGAATTGGCGCCGGGATATCGTCCACATCCTTGGCGTTTTCCTTGGGGATGAGCACGGTCTTGACGCCGCCGCGATGAGCCGCGAGGATTTTTTCCTTGAGCCCGCCGATCGGCAGTACGCGTCCACGCAGCGTGATTTCGCCGGTCATCGCCAGATCGTTGCGCACCGGTACGCGGCACAGCGCCGAGGCCAGCGCCGTCGCCAGGGTGATGCCGGCTGAGGGGCCGTCCTTGGGCGTCGCGCCTTCAGGAATGTGGATGTGGATATCGATCTTCTGGTAGAAGCTGGACGCCAGTCCCAGCGTGTCAGCGCGTGAGCGGATGTACGACAGCGCCGCATGCGCGCTCTCCTGCATCACTTCGCCCAGTTGCCCGGTCACGGTCAGCTTGCCGCGGCCTGGCACGATGGTGACCTCGACCCCAAGCAACTCGCCGCCCATCTCGGTCCACGCGAGACCCGTTGCCATGCCGACCTGCGGCTCGGTCTCGGCCATCCCGTAACGGAAGCGCGGCGGGCCGAGCTGCTTGGCCAGGCTGGAAGCCGAGACGCGGACGTGCGCGCTACGGTCTGTCTTGACCACCTCGACCGCGACCTTGCGGCAAATCGAGGCGATCTCACGTTCCAGGTTGCGCACTCCGGCCTCGCGCGTGTAGAGCCGGATGATTTGCAGAATCGCCTGGTCGGAGAACTCGATGTTCTCCTCCTTCAGCCCGTTGGCCTCGCGCTGTTTTCGCACCAGGTAGCGCTTGGCGATATTGAGCTTCTCGGTCTCGGTGTAGCCCGGGATACGGATGATTTCCATCCGGTCCTGCAAAGGGCGCGGGATGCGCTCGAGCGTGTTGGCGGTGGTGACGAACATCACCTTGGCCAGGTCGTAGTCACAATCGAGATAATGATCGTTGAAGGTGCAGTTCTGCTCGGGATCAAGCACTTCGAGCAGCGCCGAGGACGGGTCGCCGCGGAAGTCGGTCGACATCTTGTCGACCTCGTCGAGCAACATCACGGGGTTACCCGAGCTCGCCTTGCGCATCGATTGGATGATCTTGCCGGGCAGCGCGCCAATATAGGTTCGGCGATGGCCGCGGACCTCCGCCTCGTCACGCACTCCGCCCAACGAGACGCGCACGAACTTGCGCCCGGTGGCGCGCGCGATCGATTTTCCGAGCGAAGTCTTGCCCACACCTGGCGGCCCGACCAGGCACAAGATGGGACCCTTCATCTGGCCCACCAGGGTCTGCACCGCGAGGTATTCGAGGATGCGCTGCTTGACCTTTTCCAGCCCGTAGTGGTCCTCCTCGAGGATGCGCTCGGCTTCCTTGATGTCGAGCTTGTCCTCTGTGTACTCGAACCAGGGCAGGGCCAGGAACCAGTCGAGGTAGTTGCGCACCACGGTCGCCTCGGCCGACATCGGCGACATCATCTTGAGCTTTTTGATTTCGCGCTCGCATTTCTCGCGAGCCTCGGCCGGCATCTTTTTCTGGCGCAGCTTCTCTTCGAGCTCCTGGATCTCGTTCTTGAATTCGTCTTTCTCGCCCAATTCCTTCTGAATCGCCCGCATCTGCTCGTTGAGGTAGTACTCCTTCTGGGTCTTTTCCATCTGCTTCTTGACCCGGGAGCGGATGCGTTTTTCGACCTCCAGGATTTCGAGTTCGGAGCGCATGTAACCGAGAATCTTCTCCAGCCGCTCGGCCGGATTGGCGCATTCGAGCAGCGCCTGCTTGTCCTCGAGCTTGATGCCCAGATGTTCGACCAGCTTGTCGGCCAGGTAGGCGGGATCGTCGACCGCAGCGATCGAGGTGACCATCTCGGGCGGGATCTTCTTGTTCAGGCGTACGTAGTTGTCGAAGGTCGCGTTGACCGAACGGATCAGCGCCTCGACCTCGGTCGTGCGATCGTAGACCTCTTCGATCGGCTCGACTTCGACCTGGAAATATTCCTCCTCGGTGGCGTAGCGCACGATACGCGCGCGGCGCTTGCCTTCGAGCAGCGCCTTGACGGTGCCGTCGGGCAGGCGCAGCAACTGCACCACCACGCCCAGCGTGCCGGTGGCGTAGATGTCCTGCGGGCCCGGGTCGGAGACCTTGGCGTCCTTTTGTGCGACCAGCAAGATCGGCTGCTTGCGCGCCTCGGCGGCTTCCAGCGCCTTGATTGACTTCTGGCGGCCGACGAAGATCGGGTAAACCTGGTGCGGGAAAACGATCAACTCGCGCAAGGGCAGAAGCGGAACTGTATCGCTCTGCGCGTCGCGGCCGTCTTTCTTGTCGTTCTTGTCCTTGTCATTGCGAAAAAGCATCGGTTATCAATTCCTGAGATGTTCAGGCGGTTTCGGCGGTTTTCTGGTAAACCAGCAACGGCTGTTCCTTCTGTGTGACCACCTCCTCGGAAATCAGAACCTCCTTGATGTTGGGCTGTGAGGGAATCTCGTACATCAGGTCCACCATGATGGCTTCCATTATAGCACGCAGGCCGCGGGCGCCCGACTTGCGCTTGAGCGCCTCGCGCGCGATCGCGCGCAGCGCCCCCTGGGTGAATTTAAGGTGGACGTTCTCCATGTCGAACAATTTCTGATACTGGCGCACTAGCGCGTTCTTGGGCTCGGTCAGAATCCGCACCAGCGCGTCCTCGTCGAGTTCGCCGAGCGTCGCGATTACCGGCAGGCGTCCGACGAATTCCGGGATCAGCCCGAACTTGAGCAGATCCTCGGGCTGCACTTCGTTGAGCAGCTCGGAGACCGTCTTGGGATCGCGATGGGAGAGGTCGGCCCGAAAGCCCATCGTCTTGCCCGCGATACGCCGCCGGATGATGTCGTCGAGGCCCACGAAGGCGCCGCCGCAGATGAACAGGATATTGGTGGTGTCGACCTGCAGGAATTCCTGCTGCGGATGCTTGCGGCCGCCCTTGGGCGGCACGCTCGCCATCGTGCCTTCGACGATCTTGAGCAGCGCCTGCTGCACGCCCTCGCCCGAGACGTCGCGCGTAATCGAGGGATTGTCGCCCTTGCGCGCGATCTTGTCGATTTCATCGATGTAGACGATGCCGCGCTGGCAGCGCTCGATGTCGTAGTCGGCGTTTTGCAGCAGCGACAGGATGATGTTCTCGACGTCTTCGCCGACGTAGCCGGCCTCGGTCAGCGAGGTCGCATCCGCGATGGTGAAGGGCACCTGCAGGAAACGCGCGAGCGTCTGCGCCAGCAGGGTCTTGCCCACACCGGTCGGGCCGATCAGCAGGATGTTGGACTTCTGCAGCTCGACCTCGCCGGTCACCATCTGGGAGTCGATGCGTTTGTAGTGGTTGTGCACCGCGACCGAGAGGATCTTCTTGGCCCGCTCCTGGCCGATCACGTACTGGTCGAGTACGCGCTTGATCTCGGCCGGCTTGGGCACCGCCGAGGTCTGGCTGAAGGCCTCTTCGCTATCGGTCTCCTCCGCGATGATGTCGTTGCAGAGGTCGATGCACTCGTCGCAGATATAAACCGTCGGGCCCGCAATCAGCTTGCGGACTTCATCCTGGCTCTTGCCACAGAACGAGCAGACCAGGTTGCCCGAGCGGTCGTCATGCTTGGCCATTAATGCCTCCCACCGCCCTTCACTTGGAGGACCCCCGCCTAACGATTACCTCATCGATCAGTCCGTATTCAACCGCCTGCTCGGGTGACATGAACATGTCGCGGTCCGTGTCCTTCTCGATCTTGCCCAGCTTCTGCCCGGAATGGCGCACAAAGATGTTGTTGAGCTCTTCGCGCATGCGCAAAATTTCGCGCGCCTGGATCTCGAGGTCGACCGCCTGACCCTGCGCGCCGCCGAGCGGCTGATGAATCATAATTCTTGAGTGCGGCAGCGCGTACCGCCGTCCCTTGTGGCCGGCCGTCAGCAGCACCGCACCCATGCTCGCCGCCTGTCCCAGGCATAGCGTGGAAACGGGAGGCTTGATGAACTGCATGGTGTCGTAAATCGCCAGGCCCGCCGTGACCGAGCCGCCCGGCGAGTTGATGTAGAAGCTGATCTCTTTTTCCGGGTCCTCGGACTCCAGGAATAGAAACTGCGCGGTCACCAGGTTGGCGACGTCGTCATTGACTTCAGTGCCGAGAAAAACGATGCGGTCTTTGAGCAGGCGAGAGTATATATCGTAGGCACGCTCGCCGCGGCCAGTCTGTTCGACGACCATCGGAATCAGGCTGCTCATAAGACCCCGGCTCGGCGCGGCCGGCGATGATTTCTCCGTGCAGGCACCCCACGTAAAATTCTATCCAGTTTGAGATAGCGCGGCAACCTGAAATCTGCGGCGTGCCGCTACGCCTGTGCGTCCGAGGGCGCCTCGCCGGCCGCGTCCCCGGTTTCCGACTGCGCGCGCTCGAGCAAAGCGTCGAGCGTTTTCTCGCGCCGCATTGACTGCTTGAGCAGCGCGCGATGCTCCTCGCTGCGGTAGTGCTCGGCCACGTGGTCACGCTCGCGTCCGGAGCTGCGGGTCACGATCTGCGCGACCCGTGCGGCCAGCTCGTCGTCGCTTACTTCGATTTTTTCCTGCTCGGCGATCGCGTCGACGATGAGTGAGCTGAGTGCCCGCTTGTGCGCCCGCGTGTGAATTTCCTCCGCGCTGTTGCGCACCCGCTCGGCCGCCGCCTCTCGCGGCATCCCCGCACCGATCAGCGCGCCGGTCATCTCGGATTCCATCAGCTCGCGCTCGCGATCGTCGAGCGACTGCGGCACTTCGACCGGGTTACGCTCGATCACAAGGTCGAGCAGTCCCTGGCGCGCGCGCATGTCGGCCTCCTCGCTCGCACGTTGCATCAGCTGCTCGCGCACCTTGGCGCGCAACTCGTCGAGCGAGGCGACGTCGCCCAGGTCCTTGGCGAATTCGTCGTCGAGCGCCGGCAGCACCTTGATGTAGATTTCCTTGACCGCCGCGCGCCACTCGACGCTTTTTCCGGCGAGGTCTTTCTCGGCGTAGTCGGCCGCGTAGCTGCGCGTCGCGTGCGCCGGATGCCCGACTTCGGCCCCAGCCAGCACCTCGTCGAGCCCATGGGCGAGGCGCTCGGGGGAAACTTCGAGGATGCGCTGGCCGATTTTCGCACCTTCCAGCGGCTTGCCGTCGACGTGGCCCTCGATTTCCGCCAGCACCAGGTCGCCGCGCTCGACCCGCGTGCGTTCTTCGACCTTCTTGAGCGTGGCCGAGCGCTCGCGCAGCTCCTCGAGCATCTTCTGCACTTCTTCGTCGCTGACCTGGACTTGCGGCCGCGGCACGCGCAGGCCCTGGTAGTCGCGCACCACTATTTCGGGGCGCAGATCGAAGGTCGCGCTGAAGCGCAGCGCCTTGGCGAGGTCGCTTTCCTCGGTGACGATCTCCGGCGCCAGCAGGGGCTTCAAGTTCTGCTCTTCCAGCGCCTTGTCAGTATATTCCTTGATCAGCTTCTGCACGATCTCGCCGCGGACTCGGTCGCCGAACAGGCGCTCGAGCATCGTGCGTGGCGCGTGACCGGGGCGGAAGCCCTTGAGCACCACGTTGCGGCGCAGGTCATTGTAAGCGCGGTCGAGTTCGGTCTTGATCTCGGCCGGTTCGAGTTCGATGGTCAGTTTGCGCCGAAGCGCCGAAGGGCTCTCAAGATTGACATTCATAGTTGGTGGAACATTTAACTAAACATACCCCGCACGGCACAATCAATCGCGCGCCAACAGAAAGCTGTGGCAAAATGGAGCACATCAGACCCGTGGCGATTGTGACGGCCTGACGATCTACGGGGTGACGGAAACCGGAGCTGCGACGGCTGGACATAAAGCCGTAGAATCCCTAGACTTCCTCGGTTGACCCAAGTAACTATGCGCCGTAGGCTGCTGCTCCTCAGATAAAGAGCCATTTGCAACCGGTCTTTTTGAGCCGGGCCTCGGCGAAGAAGTGTCAAATTTCAGGAGATCCAGACTCAGATGAGCGAAGCTAATATTGTTCTGCCGCACCTGACCGGCAACCAGTTGATTATCCTATGGGCGGTGCTGGCCTCCGCGCTGGTCGCACTGCTCTACGGCTGGTCGCTGGCGCGGACTGTGCTTGCCGCCAGCCCCGGCGCCAAGTCGATGACCGACGTCGCCGACGCGGTCGAGGAAGGCGCGATGGCCTACATGAGACGCCAGGTCAAAACGATGATCTGGTTCGTCATCGTGATCGCGCTCGCGCTCTTTTTTATGTACCGCCGTGTTTATCCGGACAACCTGACGCTGGCGATCGGAATCGCGATCGCCTTCCTGATGGGCGTCAGCGCCTCCTATGGCGCGGGACTGGTCGGGATGAAGCTGGCGGTCAAGGGCAACGTGCGCAGCGCCAACGCCGCGCTCACCAGCTTTAAAGACGCGATGGAGATCGCGTTCAAGGCCGGCGGCGTCTCGGGCATGTTCACGGTCGGCTTTGGATTGCTCGGCGCGACCATCATCTTCCTGGTCTTCCAGGAAAACGCGATGAAGGTGCTGATTGGGTTCGGCTTCGGCGGCTCGCTGGCCGCGCTCTTCATGCGCGTGGGCGGCGGCATCTATACCAAGGCGGCTGACGTCGGCGGCGACCTGGTCGGCAAGGTGGAGGCAGGAATCCCCGAGGACGATCCGCGCAACGCCGCAACGATCGCAGACAACGTCGGCGACAACGTCGGCGACTGCGCCGGGATGGCGGCCGACGTGTTCGAGTCGTACGAAGTCACCTTGGTCGCGGCGATCATCCTCGCGGCCTATGCGCTGAGCGAAAAGGATTTCATCGACCTGTACGGTGCGATGGCCGGCATGTTCGCGATGAAGCTCATTGTCTTCGCGCTCATCCTGCGCGCGGTCGGCGTGTTTTCCTCGATCCTCGGCATCATCGCGGTGCGCGTGCCGCCGGGCGAGATGCGCGATCCGATGCGCCCGATCAACATCGGCTACCTGACTTCGGCCATCGCCTCGGTGGTCGGCTTTTTCATCGTCAACTGGCTCTACCTCGAAGATCCTCGAACCGGAGCGCCCGACTGGCGCTTCGCCTGGTGCGCCACGCTCGGCATCATTCTCGCCATCGTCACCCTGTGGCTGACCAACTACTTTACGCATCCCGATCGCGGCCCGGTCACCGAGACCGCCTACGCGGCGCGCACCGGCCCGGCGACGCTCATCCTGTCCGGCATGGCCGAGGGGCTGGAGTCTTCGGTGTGGGCGCTGGTGGTTATCGTGTTGTGCATCATCGGCGCGATGGTCATCTTCCGTGGCTCGCTGGCGCTGCAGTTCTATGGCATTGCGCTTACCGGCCTGGGGCTGCTGACCACCACCGGCTTCATCCTTGCGATGGATACTTACGGACCGATCACTGACAACGCCCACGGCATCTTCGAGATGGGCGGTATCCATCAGGAAGAGGCCTCGCGCACGCTGTCGTGGATGGACGCGATCGGCAATACCACCAAGGCGCTGACCAAGGGGCTCGCGATTGCCACCGCGGTCATCGCGGCGGTTTCGCTGTTCCGCTCATTCATCGACGAAGCCCACATCGGGCTGCTCGGCGTCCAGGTCAACATGCCGACCGTGTTCGTCGGCCTGATGATCGGCGGAGCGGTGCCCTTCCTGTTCAGCGCGTTCGCGATTAAGGCCGTGAGCCGTGCGGCTTACCAGGTGGTTTTCGAGGTGCGCCGCCAGTTCCGCGAGCATCCGGGAATCATGGAGTACAAGGAGAAGCCCGACTACGCGCGATGCGTCGATATCGTCACCGCGAGCGCGCAGAAAGAGTTGCTCGGCCCCGGTATCCTCGCGGTGTTCGCGCCGCTGATGGTCGGTTTCGGATTGGACGCGGGCGCGCTCGGCGGATTTCTCGCCGGCACTATCGTGACCGGACAACTGCTCGCGGTCTTTATGGCCAACGCCGGCGCCAACTGGGACAACGCTAAGAAGAAAGTCGAGGACGGCTTCCTTGGCGGCAAGGGCACCGAGGTCCACAAAGCGACCGTCGTGGGCGACACCGTCGGCGATCCCTTCAAGGACACCGCCGGTCCGGCGCTCAACCCGATGATCAAGGTGATGAACCTGGTCGGCATCCTTGCCGCGCCGTTCACTTCGATCGAGGTTGGCTTCAGCTGGAGCAGGGTCGCGATTACCGTGTTCTCGGTCGTGATGCTCGCGATCGCGGTGGCGCTCTCCAAGCGCGGATCGATCGCGGAAGAGCAGGGCCAGACGGGCCAGGCCAAGGCGGCTGCGTAGTCTCCGCGGCTATTGCGCAATACCAAGGGCCGGACGCTCGGAGCGTCCGGCCCTTTTTTTCATCATCCGTCGCGCGCGCCTTTGATGTCGGCGCTCATGCCAGTGACGCGCGCGCGCTTTGCGCACGCTGCGCCGTCGAGTAGATTAAGCCTCGCGCGGTCACTCACCATGTCCAGAGTAAACCCCGGTCCTTTCGAACCGTTCATCTACTTCGCCCAAACGCGCCAATTCTATCGGCTGGTCGCAGTGGGCGGCTGCGTCCTCTTCACGCTGCTCGCGCTGCGCGAGGCGGCGCTGGGCGGCGGCGCGGTGCCGTTCTTCGTTCTCGCCGGGCTGTTTGCGGTCAACTGGCTCGATATGAGTCTCGCGATGTGCCGCCGATGCCGGCATTACGCGACCTGGCATTGCGGCGGGCAGGCGGTGCTCGTTTCGAAGCTCTTCGCGCCCAGGCTGCCGGGCGTGAGCGACGCGCGCGTGACGCTCCATCTGATCCTCACCGCCGCCTTCCTTCTGTATGGGCTTTTCTGGTTGTGGCACTCGATCGCGCTCGGCGTCATCTTCACCCTCTGGGTGCCGGTGGCCGCGATGAGCGCGATTGCGCCCGGCGGATTTTCCTGGCGCAAGAGCGGTCCGATCTCGAAGGCGGCCTAGCATCTTGCGTTGCCAGGAAGGGAGTCGACATCGATGGAAATCGCGTGGATTGGAACCGGGATCATGGGTGCGCCGATGGCGCGCAACCTGATGCGCGCGGGGCATCGCCTGCGTCTGCATAACCGAACGGCCAAAAGAGCCGTGGCCCTCGCCGCCGAAGGATCCGAAATCACTGTCGCGGCTGACCCGGCCGCGGCGGCCGGTGGCGCCGACGCGGTCTTCATCATGGTGCCTGACACGCCCGACGTCGAAAGCGTCGTGGCGCGAATCGAACCGGCACTGCACAAGGGCCAACTGGTGATCGACATGAGCACCGTCGCGCCGGCCGCCGAGCGCGCGATCGCGGAGCGCCTGGCGAAGGCCGGCGTCGCTTACCTCGACGCTCCCGTCTCAGGCGGCGAAGGCGGCGCTATCGAAGGCACGCTCACGATCATGGTGGGCGGCGCCGAGCCGGCCTACAAGAGCGCGATCCCATTGTTCGAGAAGCTCGGCCGGCGCGTCACCCACATGGGGCCGCCGGGCGCGGGCCAGATGACCAAGCTCGCCAATCAGATCGCGGTTGCGTTGGCGCTCGAGGCGGCGGCCGAAGCGCTGGCGTTGGCCGAGAGCGGTGGTTTGGACCGCGCGCGTGTGCTCGAGGCGATCGGCGCGGGCGCGGCCGGCTCATGGCAACTCGCCAACCTGGGTCCCAAGATAATCGCGCACGATTGGCGCCCTGGCTTTTTCATCAAGCTCATCCGCAAGGACCTGCGCCTGGTCGGCGACGCCGCGCGCGAGAGCGGCCTCGCGCTACCGGGCCTCGCGCTGATGCAATCGATGTTCAATGCGGCGGCCGCGCTCGGCCATGACCTCGACGGGACGCAGGCGGTCGCGGCCGCGCTCGACCGCCTGGCCCGCCTGAAGTAATACGAGAACTGAACGATCGTTGCGCGCCGCGCGCGGCGCATGGCCGGTCGAGCAGACCTCTGTGCAAATTTTTTTTGGAGGATGCCCCCGATGAGTCCCGAACAGACTACCGAACATCTGATCGCTGAGCGCCATGACGGCGTGCTCAACCTGACCCTCAATCAGCCCGACAAGCTCAATGCGCTGAGCGATCAGATGATCGCCGGGTTGCTCGAACAGCTCAGCCGCGCGGCGCACGACACCGAGGTGCGATGCGTCGTGCTGAGCGGCGCAGGCCGCGGCTTCTGCTCGGGTGGCGACGTGAGCCGGATGCGCGATCGCAACGAGGGCGGCGGCTCCGGCAAGACTGGCGAGCAGACCGTCGAGCAGCGGATAGCGGGGCTGCGCCGCGCCGAGGACGTGAGCCTCTTGCTCCACGAACTGCCCAAACCGACGATCGCGGCGATCAATGGAGCGGCGGCTGGCGCCGGCCTCGGTATCGCGCTCGCTTGCGACCTGCGGATTGCCGCCGACTCGGCGCGGCTCGTCACCGCCTTCGCACGTGTGGGATTTTCCGGCGACTTCGGCGGCACCTGGCTGATGACGCGGCTGGTCGGACCGGCACGCGCCAAGGAATTCTATTTTCTTGCCGATCCGATCGAGGCCAACCAGGCGCTCGCGCTGGGGCTGGTAAACCGCGTGGTGCCGGCGGCGTCTCTGATGGCCGAGGCCGGCGCGCTGGCGAAACGAATCGCCTCGGGGCCGGCGATTGCTTACGGCTACATGAAGGCCAACATCAACGCCGCGCTCACCGCCGATCTTCGGACGCTGCTCGATCGCGAAGCGGTCGGCCAGACGCTCACTGGACGCACCGAAGATCACAAGGACGCGGTCAAAGCGTTCATGGAAAAGCGCCAGCCCACGTTCAAAGGACGCTAGAGGCAAAGGGCGTTAGAGCAAGGGCATTGGAGCAAAGAGGCGTTTGAATCGGACGCGCGTGCGGCGGGACTATCGCCCGCCGCCGTAAAGTCGCACAATGTTAAGAAGCGGCGACCGGCGAATTGCCGTGCCGTAGCGCGGCGGGGGGTACGCTCGTGAGGTTTTAGATCATGCGTGTACTGAAGATAGTCACTTTGATGTTGTTCGTGGCGGCGCTATGCGTGTGTACGAGCGCGCTTGCGCAGAGCGACCTCGGGGAGGTCGCCAAGGTGAAGGATTACTACGCGGATTGGCTGTCCTCGATTCCCGGGGTCACCGATGTCAGTGTTGGAGAGCCGCCCGGCGGTGCGCCCGAGATAGAACTTCATGCGGACGTTGTCACGGACCAGATGCGCCAGCTGCCGCATGAGCTGAACGGCTTTCCAGTCCGCATCATCAAGAACCCCATCAACCCTGACGACCCCGGCGCCCCGACCGATGAGCAGGCGACTGGCGATGATGCTGAGGCGGGGACGCCCGCCGGCGAGGACTCGTCCGCTCCCACGGCCGGGCAAACGGCCAACACTTCCGCGCCAGCGGCCGGGGATGCCCCTCCGTCTTCCGGAGAGCCGTTTGACCCATGGCTGAATCCTTCACCGTCGGGGCCGAAATCCGTGGCCCTGCCGCCGGGACTGCGCTAGGCGGGACGCTCTCCACGCGAGAGCGGGACTGCTCTCAAAGGGCAGGCTCGATGGGGAGGTTCGCGTGACATGCTGAAGACCAGGTTCTGCGAGCTGTTCGGCGTCGAGTTGCCGATCATGCTGGCCGGGATGGGTACGATCGCGCTCGCCGACCTCGCCGCCGCGGTCTCCGAGGCTGGCGGGATGGGCACGGTGGCGCTGGCCGGATTCACTCCCGAGGGAATCCATAACGAGATCGCCGCCGCCCGCCGGCTGACCGGAAAGCCACTCGCCTGCAACCTGCTGATTCCGTTTCTTCAGCCGGGCGTGGCCGAGGCCGCCGCCGCGGCGCCGGTCGATGCGGTGACGCTCTTTTGGGGCGTTCCCGTCGAGCACGTCGCGCGCTTCAAGAACGCTGGCAAGAAGGTCATCTGGCAGTGCGGCTCGGCTGAAGAGGCGGCCGCCGCCAAGAGCGCTGGCGCCGACATGATTATCGCGCAGGGCGTCGAGGCCGGCGGACACGTGCGCGGCCTCGTCTCGACGCTGGTGCTGGTGCCCCAGGTACGCGACGCGATCGGCGACCTGCCGATGCTCGCGGCGGGCGGTCTGGCCGACGGCCGCGGGCTCGCGGCGGTGCTCGCGCTGGGCGCCGACGGCGCGGTTTTCGGTACGCGTTTGTTGGCGTCGGGCGAGTCGGCCGCCCATCCCTCTTATAAGGAAGGCATCGTGAGCGCGCGCGCCGAGGACACCGTCCACACCAAGCTCTACGACATGGGATGGCCCGACGCGGCGCATCGCGTGCTGCGCACCGCCGTCTATGAAGAATGGGAGCGCGCAGGGCGGCCCGAGAGCGGCAAGCGCCCGGGCGAGGGGAAAGTGGTGGGCACGCTCAAGCACGCCGGGATGGCGATGCCGCCGCTGGTGAAATACACGGTGATGCCGCCGGCTGAGTATCTGGAGGGCGAGCTCGACGAGTTCGCGTTCTACGCCGGGATGTCGTGTGCGCTGGTCAAGGACGTCGCGCCAGCGGGCGAGATCGTGCGGCGGATAGCGGCCGAGGCGCGCGAGGTCATCGGCCATCGCCTCGCCCCACTGGCGTAACGCGAATTGGTCAAGCGGTAACTCGCGATAGTTTCGCGATATTTACGAATAATTTACCCGATATTTATGAAGTCTGCCGCGCTAGTAGCCCCCGCCCGAAGGAGCGGCCGGCATCGACGGCCCGCCCGGCACTGAGGGCGCCGAAGGAGCACCCGGCACTGACGGCGCGCCCGGTGCCGCCGATGCAGCGCCCGGCATCGACGGTGCCCCCGGCATCGAGGACGCGCCGGGCACTGAGGGCAGTGATGACCCGCCGGGCATCGACGGCGCCCCAGGCATCGAGGGCATCGACGAAGCACCCGGGACTGACGGCATGCCCGGTGCTGCCGATGCACCGCCGGGCATCGAAGGCGCGCCGGGCATCGAGGGCATCGACGATGAACCCGGCATCGAAGGTGCGCCCGGCATTGACGGCGCTGACGACGCCCCCGGCACTGTGCCCGCGGCGCCCTGTGCGTGCGCGCAAACAGGAATTGATGCGAAGACGAGCGCGACCGTCAGTCCGGCGAAAGTTTGCACTTTCATGGAACGTCCTCCTGGGCTGGGAAATCTCGACGCCGAAACAAAGGTTGCGTGGCACGCGGATCGGCGCGGATCGGAATCGACCAGCGATCCTTTTCACATTGTCAATTTTGCGTCAAACGCGCGCCGGCTTTCAGATCAGCTTGTCGTAGTCGGCGTGCGAGCCGATCCAATGCCACACGATCTCGTCAGGCTTCGGCATGATTCCTAGAGCGCGATACTGAAATCCTTGTGCGACACGCAAAGCTCAAAGCATCACGTCGCCGCCGTTGGGGCTCAGACACTGGCCCACGAAATGGCGCGCCTCGTCCGAGGCCAGGAACACGTACGCCGGCACGATTTCGTCCACCGTCGCCAGGCGTCGCTTGGGAATCGAGGCCAGCAGCGACGCCATCAAATCCTTGTCGAGGCCCTCGACCATCCGGGTCTGGGTGGCGCCGGGCGCGACGCAGTTGGCGGTGATGTTGCTGGTGCCGATCTCGTGCGAGAGCGCGCGGGTAAACGCGATGACCGCGGCCTTGGCCGCGCAATAGTGCGCAAGCCCCGCGCTGCCCTTGTAGGCGAGTTGCGAAGCGGTGCTGATGATCCTGCCGTAATCCTGCCGGTACATGATCGGCAGCACGAAATGCGTGCACAGAAACACGCTGCGCAGGTTGACCGCGATCATCCGGTCCCATTGGCTCGGCGCCATCGCCTCGACCCGCGCGACATTGCCGATGCCGGCGTTGTTCACCAGCACGTCGATGCGTCCGAAATTCCTCTGCACGGTTTCAACCAGCGTCTGCGCTTCGTGCTCGACCGAGACGTCGGCGCGCACGTCGAGCGCTTGCACGCCGATCCGTTCGATCTCGGCACGGACCCCGGCGGCGTTTTGCGTCTCGGAGTCATCGGGATAGTTGACGATGACTTTGGCGCCCTCGCGCGCGAACGCGATCGCGACACCGCGTCCGATACCGGAGCTGGAGCCGGTGATCAGCGCGACTTTGTCCTGCAGTTTTCCCATCGACAAGTCCTCCCGAAGAGGTCCTGAAGATCTCCCCAAATTTTCCCGAAGACCTCAGGCGAATGATTCAGGTTGCGCGATTCAAGGCGAACGATTCAAGCTCAGTATCGCGCGGACTTTGCCGGTGATGTCAGCTGCGCGAACCACGTCGGTGATGATCGCGCAGGCGTCCGCGCCGGCCGCGAGCGCCTCGGGCATCGTGGTCTCGGTGATGCCGCCGATCGCGACAATCGGGATGCTCACCGCCGCGCGCACCTCGCGCAAGCTCGCGAGTCCCTTGCCCGCCGCGTTGTTGCGTAACCCGCCCGGATAGAGCGGGCCGAATCCGATGTAGTCGGCGCCCCCGCGCTCGGCGGCGAGCGCCTGTTCGACGTTATGGGTGGAGATTCCGATGATCATTTCGCGGCCGACCAATTGGCGCGCGGCCTTAAGCGGCAGGTCCTCCTGCCCGAGATGAACGCCGCCGGCCCCGGCCAGCATCGCGATATCCGCGCGGTCGTCAATGATTAGCATCGCGCCGCGCTCGCGGCACATCGCGGTGATCGCACGCGCCGCCGCGAGCAGTTCGCGGCCCGGCGCGCTTTTGAGCCGAAGCTGCATTATCCGCGCGCCGGCGTCGAGCAGGATGCGCGCGAGCGCAGTCGGTTCGTGGCCGCCCGCCGGATCGACCATCGCATAGAAGTGCGAGGGAAGCTTCATCGCGAGCCGCGGCGCGTGCGGCTAATCGAACGGCAGCTTGCGGGTTGCGATTCCGAGATCGACGAGCTTCTTGCGCAGCGTATTGCGGTTGAGCCCCAGGATGCGCGCGGCGCGCACCTGGTTGCCGTCGGCCCGGCGCATCGCCTGCTCGATGAGCGGACGTTCGATCTCGGCGACCAGCTTCTGGTAAAGCCCGCGCGGCTCCTCGCCATTGGCTTTCTCGAGGTACTGGGCCACGCGGCGTCCGATGAGCGCGGCGAAGGAGTCGGCAGCGTCGCTCTCAGTTTCGGAAACGGCGGCGGCCATCGAGGGGCTTCGCACAAGCGAGATGTCGTCGGCGCGGATGGTGTTGCCCGAGACGAGCAGCGCGGCGCGCAGCATCGTGTTCTCCAGCTCGCGCACGTTGCCGGGCCAGTCGTAGGCTCGCAATTTCGCGCGCGCCTCGGGGCTAACCGCGGTTACAAGCGATCCCATATCGCGGACCGCCCTGGCGACGAAGTAGTCGGTCAACTCGGGGATGTCCTCGCGGCGCTGGCGGAGCGGCGGCAGGTTGATCAGGATGACGCGCAGGCGGAAGTAAAGATCCTCGCGGAAACGGCGCGCGGCGACCGCCGTTTCGAGGTCCTGGTTGGTGGCCGCGATGATGCGGGCTTGCAGGCGCTGGGTCTCGAAGCCGCCGATCCGGGTGAACTCGCGCTCCTGGAGTGCGCGCAACAGCTTGGGCTGCAGCTCCAGCGGCAGATCGCCGATCTCGTCGAGGAACAGCGTGCCTTCGCCCGCCGCCTCGAACTTGCCCGCGCGCCGCTCGGCCGCGCCGGTGAACGCGCCGCGCTCGTGACCGAACAACTCGCTCTCGACCAGGCCGTGCGGGATGGCCGAGCAGTTGACCGGGATGAAGGGCTCGCGGAGGCGCGACTCGCTATGGATCTTGTGCGCCACCAGTTCCTTGCCGGTGCCGCTCTCGCCGCTGACCAGCACTACGTCGATCTTGTCGTTGCTGACCACCCGCCCGATGAGCTTGTAGACCTCCTGGATGGCCGCGCTATGGCCGATGATCTCACCGCCGATCAGCTTGCGGTCGAGTTCTTTCTTGACTCTTTCCAGTTCGGATGCCTGCGCCGCCGTCTCCGCCGCGCGCGCCGCGGTCGTCAGCACCAGGTCGAGGTTTTCGAACGGCTTGGTGAGGTAGTCGCGAGCGCCGCGCTTGAGCGCCTCGATAGCGTTGTTCATCGTGCTGGCCGCGGTGATTACGACGATTGGCGTCGCGCATCCCTGCTCGCGCGCGGCCGTGAGCACTTCGAGGCCGCCCACGCCGGGCATGATGATGTCAACCAGCGCGACGTCGAACCGCCCGCTGCCCAGCGCCTGGAGGGCGGCGCCGCTATCGGCCGCCTCCTCGACGCGCCATCCCTCGGCCTCCAGCCGATGACGCACGACGAGACGGATAGCCGGGTCGTCATCGGCAATCAGCGCACGAATAGCGCGCGCCTCGGCCACGCCGCCGAGATTTTGTTCGGTCTCACTCATTGGGCTTCCATGATAACAGTATCGGCAAACGCGGCAACGGCTCCGAAACCGTGGATTTTGCCTGCGATGCGCCCGCCGGAGGTGAACATCTATTATGCTGCCTCGGACGGTTCCGGATCGCGCGAACCCACCGGCAATGTGACCTTGAAGGTCATCCCGCGCGCGCGATGCTCGTCGGGGTTGGCCGGATGGGCGGGATGCGGACCGGCCGCATGAATCGCCGGTGCCGCTCGCGCAGGGCTTACGCCACCCGCCTCGGCCCACAGCTTGCCGCCATGAGCCGAGACGATCCGTTGGCTCAGCACCAGGCCTAGGCCGGTGCCCGACGGCTTGGTGGTGAAGAACGGCGTGAAGAGCTGCGCCATTTCGGCTGAGTTCATGCCGCGGCCGCTGTCGCTCACCTCCACGCGCAGGAACTGCCGGCGGCGGCCCTCGGCGCTGAGGCGGAATTCGGTCTCCATCCGCGTCCGCAGCCGGATCGTCCCGGCCGCGCCGATTGCTTCAGCGGCGTTGCGCAACAGGTTGAGAAAGGTGCGCTCGAGTGCCGCGGCGTCGGCGCTGATCTCGGGCAGGCTCGGGTCGAAAAGCTGCTCGATCGTCATGCCTTCGGGCGGATGCGGATGCAGCCCGGCCATCCTGAGCGCCTGGTGAAGCACGCGATGGATATTGACCGGCCCAAAGCTCAGCCGCTGCGGTGCGCTGGCCGTCAGAACCTGCTCGACCAGCGCCGTGATACGGTTGACGCCCTCCAGGATGAGCCCGCAATACTGCTGAGCGCGGGGGTCGGCGCGCAGGCGCCCCGCCAGCAACTCGGCCGCTCCCTTGATTCCGGTCAGCGGATTTTTGACCTCATGTGCGAGCCCCGCCGGCGACAGCTTGAGATCGGGCTCGGCCATATTGAGCGCCTGTGCGGCGCCGCGATGGAGCGCGAGATCATGCAGCAGCACCACCGCGCCTCGGCTCGTTCCCCCCGCGGTCAGAAGTGGCGCGACCTCGGCGCTGACTGTCGCCAAGCGCGTTCCTAAGCTGAGCCTGGCCTCAGCATCTGACAGGTTTTGCCCACTGCCCAGGCAGGTCTCGACCATCCGCAGCAGCCATTCGTTGTGGCGCATGAAAGCGCCGACGGCGGCCTCATTAAGGTGCGAGACGCCGAAAAGGGTTTCGGCCGCCGGGTTCATTGCGATTGGAGCGAGAGCGGGGTCGAAAACCACAACCGCGTCGCTAAGGCTGTCGACGATTTCCTGCCAGAGACCAGTGGGAATTGGGGGGGGCTTGCGCATGACAGCGGCGACCAAATCGCACGGTATCACAATGCGTGCGATGGCCTAAGAACAGGTGTCATGGAGGAGAAAAATACCTTTGCCGCTAATATAATCGATTTCTGTTATTAGTTTTTTTAACGACAAACCACGGTCGCAGGGGTTGATTGTGGCCCTGCCGGGTCTGTAGGGTTGGCCCGGGTCAGTTCGGTTCGTTCATGAGGGGGAGTCTTGTCACATCGCTAGCGGTGGTCGGTTTGCTGGGCGCAGCCCTTAGCGGTTGTGTGTCAAATCCAGCCAGTGACCTCGCATCCAATCCAGGCGATCGCTTTTCCCTGATCGCTAATGCCCCCGTTGGCGGGTACCCGCATCCCGCAACAGCTAAGACCTCTACCTCTACGGCAGCCTCGCGCGACGCCGCCGATATGGACGCTGCCGTGGCCCTCGCCGAGGGTATTCCATACGTCCGCAGCGGTCCCCATAAGGCGGTGCCGTTCCCGCTGGTCCTTAACCAAACTGTCCAGCGTTACGTCGACTCCTTCGCTGAGCACAACGAGGGTATCAGGGAGTCATTCCGCCGCAGCCGTCCGTACCTGCCGATGATGGTCAAGGTCATGGAAAACCACGACCTGCCGCCGGACCTGGTTTATCTCTCATTCGCCGAAAGTTCGTTTTCCAGTAAGGGCGCCGGGCCATGGCAGCTTAGTGTGGCGACCGCGCGGCGCTTCAATCTCAGGGTGGACCGGTACATCGATGAGCGGCGCGACCCGATAAAATCGACACGTGCCGCCGCTCAATACCTGGCCGCTCTGCATAACGAGGTTGGCGACTGGCGCGTGGCGTTGGTCGGATGGAACCGGGGCGAAACGGCGATGAACGACTATTTTTCGCTGCGTGGCGTAGACTACAACAGCCTGACCTCGCGTCTGCCGTACAATACCCGCTCGCTCCTCAACCGTTTCATGGCGGTCGCGATCATCGCCCATCAGCCCGAACGCTACGGCCTCGAACCGGTCAACTACACGGAGCCGGAGAGCTTCCGCACGATCAAGGTCAAGGGCGGTACGACGCTCTCCCAGGTCGCGCGCCAGACGGGAGTCTCCGTGAGCGTGCTGCGCGAGTACAACCCGGCCATCCTGCACAACCGTGTCCCGCCGGGCCCGGGTTACGAGTTGCGGCTTCCGCTTCAGGAAAGTGCCGACGCGCGGGATATCGGCGCGATGCAGATCTTCTGAATCCCGGCCCGCGTTCGCATCGTTTACTCCGTCGGCGCCTGCCTCATTTCAATTGTTGCACTGGCACTCGCATCAGCCGTGGTTCTAATCGCGGGCGAACCCGCGTATCCTGATTTTCGGTCTTTGGTGCGAGACACTTGAGCAGTTTCGCTCAACATCTTAAGGTCCGATTCAGTTTCGGGTTAAGGTTCGATTAATGATCAGCGCGGACGAAGCCCTGCAACTGGTGCTCGAAAACGTGACGCCGCTCGGCGTCGAGCGGACGCCGATTCTCGCCGCGCTCGGCCGCGTGCTCGCCGAGGAAATCCGCGCGCCCCGCGATATTCCTGGCTTCGACAATTCCGCGATGGACGGTTACGCCGTGCGCGCCGCTGACATCGCTCAGGCCAGCGCGTCGAGTCCGGCGCGGCTCAGCGTGCTCGGCACCGTGGCGGCGGGTGCGATGCCGGCGGTGCGGGTCGAGGCGGGCACCGCGATGCGTACGATGACCGGCGCGCCCATGGCCGCGGGCGCCGACGCGATCGTGCCGGTCGAACAGACGCGCACGAGCGGCGACAGGGTCGAGATTCTGTCCGCCGCCGCGCGAGGCAACTTCATCCGCCCGCGCGGCGAGGATCTGCGCGCGGGTGAGCTGGTGATGGAAGCCGGCAAGCGGCTGGGCGCGGCCGACCTAGGGATGCTCGCGTCGCTCAACCGCTCGATGATCGACGTATGTCGAGGTCCCCGCGTCGCGATCGTCGCAACCGGCGACGAGCTGGTCGACGTCGACCAAGTTCCGACCGGCGCGCAGATCGTCAACTCCAGCGCCTACGCGCTCGCGGGCGCGGTGCGTGAGGCCGGCGGCGAACCCGTCATCCTGAAAGTCGCGCGCGACCGTCCCGAGGAAATACGCGCCCGTCTGACCGAAGCATTCGCCTTCGACGCCGTGCTCTCGACCGGCGGCGTGTCGGTCGGCCAGTTCGATCACGTCAAGGGCGCGCTCGACGAATTGGGCATGCGCCAGCTCTTTCATGGCGTGGCGCAGCGGCCCGGACGTCCGCTCAAGTTCGGCACCGTCGGCAGCCGTCCGATTTTCGGTCTGCCGGGGAACCCGGTCTCGACGATGGTGTGTTTCTACCTGTATGTGCGGCCGGCGCTGCTGAAGATGGGCGGGCGGCGCGACCTCGGATTGCCGCGCGTGGCGGTGCGATGCGCGGAGGATATCAAAACCGCGAAGGACCTGACGGAATTCGTGCGCGTGCGCTTGCGGCGCGAGGGCGGCGACCTTTACGCTGCGCCGACCGGCAATCAGGGATCGGGAATCCTGAGCTCGCTCGCGCGCGCCGACGCGCTGCTGATTGGCCCGTCGGACGCGACCCTGCTCAAGGCCGGCGCTCAGGCGACGGTTTTGTTGCTGTCAGCGGCCGCGGTCGATGCGGCTGAGCCGTTTTTCGAGCGGCCCCTGCGCCACAGGAACTGAACCGCAATCGTGGCGAGGCATCCGAAGAGCGCGGCGCCGATGATTACCGAGGAGACGCTGAGTTGCGCGGGTTTCAGAAATGGAAAGAGCTGGATATAGATCGGAGTCAGCCGATAGTTCCAGTAGACGACATAGGCGACCCACAGGACGACGATCACACCACCAATGAACTTCGGATTTTTGACGAATGCCGGTGCGGCCACGTCCCCTCCTGGCGCCCGTAACAACGGACTGCGTCAAAGCTTGGACGCCGTCCCAAGTATTGTCAACGCGCTCGGTGCGATGCCCGGTGGAATCCGCTGCGGACTGAAGGGCGGGCGCGATGCGGCTTAAGGTGGGGCAGGGCTTCGACTTCCATCCGATGCGTCCGGGCCGCGCGCTCAAGCTCGGCGGCGTAACGATCCGCCATGACACGGGACTCGACGGACACTCCGACGCCGACGTCGCCGCCCATGCGCTGGCCAACGCCATCCTTGGCGCGCTGGGCGAGGGCGACCTCGGCCGCCATTTCCCCGACAGCGACCCCCGCTACAAGAACGCCGATAGCCTCGCGCTGCTCGCCGAGGTTTGGAAGCTCGCGAGCGGGCGCGGATGGCGTCTGGTCAACGCCGACCTTACGATCTTCGCGCAGCGCCCGCGGCTTGCGCCTTACGTCGACGCGATGCGGGAGCGGATGGCGGGCGCGCTCGGCGCGGAGCCGGCGATGCTCAACGTCAAGGCCTCGAGTCCGGAAGGATTGGGCGCGCTCGGGCGCGGCGAAGGGATGGCGGCGGCCGCCGTGGTGTTGCTGGAGGCCGGCTAGACTGCTACTGGCTCTTGGGTTGAACGGAAAAACGGACGCCCGTGTCCGGCTTGGGGAGCGCTGATGAAAAACTGGATGTTGCGAAGTTTGATCGCACTAGCGCTGGTAATCGCTGTCCCGCTCGCCGCGTCGGCGGATACCTGGCAGATCGATCCCGGTCACACCACCGTCGGCTTCACCGTGCGGCACATGACTATCTCGAGCGTCAGGGGCCAGTTCGACAAAGTCGCGGGCACCATCACCGCCAAGGGCAACGATCCCGCATCGGTTTCGATCGATGTGACCATCGATACCGCGTCGATCGATACGCGCTCCTCGGACCGCGACGCCGACCTCAAGAGCGCCAACTTCCTCGACGTCGCGAAGTATCCAAGGATGACCTTCAAGTCGAAGAAGGTTGAGCCGGCGGGTCCCGGCAAGTGGAACGTCGTCGGCGACCTCACGCTCCACGGCGTCACCAAGGAGGTCACGCTCGCGGTTGATGGGCCGACCGCGCCAATCAAGGATCCGTGGGGCAACACACGCGCCGGCGCGTCCGCGACCACCAAGATCAGCCGCAAAGCCTTCGGGCTTACGTGGAACAAGATGATCGAAGCCGGCGGCGCCGTGGTGGGCGACGAAGTCTCGGTGTCAATCGATGTCGAGGCAGTGAAGAAGAAGTGAAGAGTTAAGAAGTGAATCAGGCCGGACCGGCCAGTCGCTGACAGCTACAGATCATCGCCGCCACCGCCATCGTCGCCGCCGTCGTCATCCAAACCGCCGCCGCGCTCGAGTTGGTCCACCGCTTCATCGAATTCCGGCCCGCCCATCTCGTCGCCCATCTCCTTGCCCATTTTCCTGAGCGCACGCGCGATACTTTTGGGGTCGTTCTCGTCGACGTCGGAGAAGCCGGAGGGATCCGACAGCGAATCCATCCGCGACTCCTCGCTGCGCGGCGTCGCGAAGCGCGACATCAGACGGCGCATCCGCGCGCTCCCGCAATGCTTGCATACCGCCTCGACCCGCTCGCTCACGCGCATCGTGAGCACGCTGGTGCGCTTGCGACACTTCTCACATTGATATTCGTAGATCGGCATTCCGGCAAAACTCCACCTGGCGGAGTACGCCTCGATTTTCCGTTCCACGCGCGGCGAGGGCAAGAGCGCCGCCCTGCGTCCGTAAATTGAAAGTACGCCACCCCCCGCTTGATCAGTGGATCGGCGGCAGGATACTGCTTGGCGTCGAGATGGACCCGAGCGGAAAGCGCGCGCGATGAGAGAGCTAGGCGCGATGTGGCGCAACACCCGGATGGTCGTGCTATGCGCGATCTCGGCCGCGCTCTATGCCGCCGTGCTGGTGCCGTTCAAAGTGGTGCCGCTCATCCCAGGCGTCACCGAATTGCGTCCGGCCAATGCGATTCCGATCGTGTGCTCGTTTCTGTTCGGGCCGGCGGCGGCCTGGGGCTCGGCGATCGGCAACATGATCGGTGATTTCTTCGGCGGCGTTGGTCCTGGCGACATTTTCGGTTTCTTCGCCAACCTCCTGTACGGATACATCCCATACAAGGTCTGGAACGTGGTCGCCCAAGGCCAGAGCCCGATTACGCGCTCGCCCGCAGCGATCGCCAAATACGTAGCGGCATGTCTGGCCGCCTCCGTGATTTGCGCCGATATCGTCGGATGGGGCGACAACCTGCTCGGCCTGCGGCCCTTCAGCATCCTGGGCAACGTGATCGTGTTCAACAACATGGCCTCGGCCCTGGTGCTCTCGCCGCTCATCCTGATCGCGGTCTATCCCCGGGTGGCGCGCGGGCGGATGCTGTATACCGACGTGATGCCCGAGTTCAAAGAGCGCCGATGGGGCGTGCGCGCGGCCGGGCTCGCGATACTGGTGGCGGGCGAGGCGGGCGCGTGGCTGATGGGCAACCTGGTTTCCACCGGCTATTGGGCGCCGTCGTTTCTGTCGGCGGCGATGACGCAGGCGCCGTACGACAAGGAGATCGCGATCGTCGTGAGCCCGTTCATCCTGCTGGCCGTGGTGGGCGTGGGGCTGATGTGAAGGACGGCAATCCCGCCTCCGGAGCGTCCGGCGCAGTAGGACTGGACGACGGTGCGGCCGCCGCCGCGCACGCCGTGGCGCTCGAAGGCGTAAGCTTCACCTATCACGAGGGCGAGCGTCCGGCACTCAGCCGCATCAGCTTTACGGTCGCCGCAGGCGAGATGGTCGGTGTGATGGGCGCGTCCGGCGCGGGCAAGTCGACGCTCGCCAAGTGCCTCAATCGGATCGTGCCCGAGTTCGAGGGCGGTGCATTTGCAGGCGTGGTGCGAATCGGCGGCCGCTCGCTTGACGGCGCGCGCGTCTGCGAGGTCGCGCCGCGGGTCGGGATGGTCTTCCAGGATTTCGAGGCGCAGCTCTTTTCCACCAACGTCGCGCACGAAGTCGCGTTCGCAATGGAGCAGGTCGGGATGGAGCGCAGCGAGATGGCGCGCCGCATCCGCCCCGCGCTCGAGGCGGTCGGCCTGGCCGGCTTCGAGCATCGCGACCCGACCTCGCTCTCGGGCGGCGAAAAGCAGCGGCTCGCGATCGCCTCGGTGCTCGCGCTTCGCCCGTCGGTGATCGTGCTCGACGAGCCGACCACCGATCTTGACCCCGAAGGCAAGGCCGAGATCTTCGCGCTGATTCGCAGCCTGCGCGAGCAGGGATTCAGCCTGATCGTGATCGAGCATGAGGCCGAGGTACTGCGCGGCGCCGATCGCCTGGTGCTATTTCGCCAGGGAGAGATAATCGCCGAGGGCGTGCCGCACGATCTGATGACGCGGCTCGAACTGCTCGAGGAGTGCGGAGTTCATCCGCCCGACCTGAACCGCGTGCTCGCCTCCTCGGGAATTGCGGCCCATGCCGCAAGCGTGGATGAAGCCGAGGCGCTGATTCGCAGCGCGCTGCCACATCTCGGTGCTTCGTCTCATCCTTCCGGCGCCGCCCCCGATGCTTGTGCCCAGGATGCGCCGATCGCCAATGGCGCAAATCCTCTGGTCGAGGTGCGCGCGCTCAAATTCAACTACCCGGACGGGCCGCCGGTGCTCGATTCGATCGATCTGCGGATCGCCCCGGGCGAATTCGTCGCGATCATCGGCCAGAACGGCTCGGGGAAGACCACGCTGGCCAAGCATCTGGTCGGCCTGCTGCGGCCCATCGCGGGCGCTGTAATGCTCAACGGACGCGACCGCACCACGATGCGCCCGGCAGAGACCGCCGCCGAGGTCGGCTACGTTTTCCAAAATCCCGACAATCAGATTTTCGCCGCGACCGTCGAGGACGAGGTAGCTTTTGGGCCGCGCAACTTCGACCTCGCGCCCGGCGAGATTCAACGCCGATGTGGCGAAGTCCTTCGCGCGGTGGGGCTTCAGGATGCGCGCGCGCTCGACCCATTCCTGCTTAGCAAGGGCGAGCGCCAGCGCCTGGCAGTGGCGAGCGTGCTCGCGTTGCGCCCGCGCCTGCTGATTCTCGACGAGCCGACTACTGGTCTCGACTATCGCGAGCAGCGCCGCATGATGGCGCTGGTGACCGATCTCAACCGCGACGGAATCGCGATCGTGATGATCACGCATACGCCGTGGCTGGTCGCCGAGTACGCGCGCCGCGTGGTCCTGATCCGCGGCGGGCGCAAGCTCTTCGACGGCGGCGTGCGCGAATTTTTCGCCCACGACGAGTTGCTCGCCTCCTCGTCGTTTCGCGCGCCCGAGGCGACCGAGCTTTCGCGCCGCTTCGGCACGGTCGCGCTTGGGCCCGACGAACTCGCCGCGTGGCTGAGAGCGCAGAGCTGAAATGCCGATCTTTCTCTACATCGAGCGCGCCACCTTCATCCATCGGCTCCATCCGACGGTCAAGGTTTTTGCGCTGTTCGTGATGTTCTGGTCGGTCTACTGGGTCGACCATCCGCTGGCCCTGCTGCCGCTCGGGCTGGTGATGCTGGCGCTCGCGGAGTTCACCGGCGCCTGGCCGAACTTTTATCGCCTGCGCTGGCTCTTCATCCTGGTGATCCTGTCCACCACGCTCGCCTGGATGGTTTTCTATCGCAAGGGGCCGGCGCTGATAAATCTGCCGCTCATCCATCTGAGCCGTGCGTCGCTGGTGTTCGGGCTGGGGCGCGGTCTGAAGCTGGCCGAACTGCTCGCGACCTCGGTGCTGTTCCTGTCGACCACCAAGGTCGAGGAATTCACCGCCGGCCTCGCGCGTTTGGGCGTACCCTACCGCGTAGGCTTCGCGATCACGCTTTCGTTCCGCCTGGTGCCGCTGTTCATCGATTCGGCGCTCACCGTGGTTCAGGCGCAGAACCTGCGCGGCTACGATTTCAATCGCGGTGGCCCGCTGGAGCGAGTTAAACGCTACGTGCCAGTCCTGATTCCTGTTTTCATGGGAGCGTTGCGCAAGGCCAATTCGATGGCGATGGCACTGGAGGCGCGCGGCTTCGGGATGAGCCGTCAGCCGACCAGTTTCATCGACTACCCGGTCGAACCGAGCGACGTCGCGGCAACCGTGGCGCTGTTTGCGCTGGGCGCTGCGTATTTCATGATTTACTACACCGGCTACGGCGCTATTTCGGCCACCTGACGCGCACCCGAACCCCTTGACGGCGCTTGGGCGGCGCGCGGCGTGCATGCTAACTTCGCGCTGGGCAGGAGGAACAGCATGTTGTTCGTGATCATCGGCCACGACGGACCCAACGGCGCCGCGCTCAGGCCCACGGTGCGTCCGCGCCATCTCGCGTACGTGGGGCCGGTCGCCCAGAGCGGCAAGATGCTAATCGGCGGCCCGTTCACTGACGGCAGCGGCAGCCTGATCATCGTCGACATGGAGAGCGAGGCGGCGGCGCTCGAATTCGCGAGCAACGATCCGTACGCTCGCGACGGCGTGTTCGAGCGAGTCGAGGTCAAGCCGTTCCGCAAGGTGTTGCCCGAATAATCGGGTGGTGCGTAGCAATGGCCGGCGCGCTCTCAGGGCTTAAAGTCGTCGAATTGGGCGAGATGGTCGCCGCTCCCTACGCGGCCAAGCTGATGGCCGACATGGGAGCGGAGGTGATCAAAATCGAGCGGCCGGGCGCCGGCGACCGCGCGCGCTCGCGCGGCCCGTTTCCCGGCGGCGAGACGCATCCGGAAAAAAGCGGCCTCTATCTTTACCTCAATACCAACAAGCTCGGGGTCACGCTCGACCTGGCGCTTCCCGAGGGCTTCGCGTTGCTCGAACGGTTAACCGCCGACGCCGACGTTCTCATTCACAACGTCGCGCCGGCCGATATGGACCGTATCGGGCTCAGCTTCGAACGCCTGCGCACCCGCAATCCGCGTCTGGTGATGACCTCGATTTCGCCGTGGGGGTTAAGCGGGCCCAAGCGCGATTGGCGCGCCGAAGATCTGACGCTGTGGAGCGCGGGCGGCGTCTGCTACGTCAACGGCGGCGGCTGGCAGTATCCCGAGTTGCCGCCGCTCAAGACCTTCGGCCAGCAGGCCGGCTTCCAGGGCGGAGCGCATGCGGCGGTCGCGACGATGGGCGCGGTGTTCGCGCAAGTGCGCGACGGCGAAGGCCAACACGTTGAGGTTTCGATTTACGAATCGCTGGCCGCCGAGATGGAGATGTTCTTCGAATTCTGGCCCTACATGAATATGGTCGCGTCGCGGCTGGGGCAGAAGCCAATCCAGCCGCTCGAAGTGATGGAATGCCGCGACGGTTATATTTTCGTCTGCTGCGTCGAGGAGCATCAGTGGCGCAATTTCGTCGAGCTGATGGGCAATCCGGAGTGGGCGTCGGAAGAGATTTTCGCTGACCGGCTCAAACGCGGTGTCAACTGGGACGCGCTCAAGGTTTTTCTGGAGGACTGGATCAAGGATCAGAGCGCGCTCGAGCTCTACAAGAAAGCGCAGGCGCGGCGTATCCCCTTCGCGCCGGTCTCGACCATGGGCGATCTGCTCAGCTCCGATCATCTGAAAAAGCGCGGCTTCTTTGTTGAGATAGCGCATCCCGTGGCAGGCACGCACAAGTATCCCGGCGCGCCGCTCAAGTACGGCCGCACCCCGTGGGAGATTCGCCGCCCGGCGCCGACGCTCGGGCAGCATAACGAGGAGATTTTCGGCGCGCGCCTGGGCTTGGAACCGGCGCATATCGACGGGTTGCGGCGCGCGGGAGTGATCTGAGCGCGCAGTGTGACGCGAGCGCCACGGCGAGAGCAAATAGAGATTAAACGATGGCGAAGCTTCCACTTGAAGGCGTGAGAATTGCCGACTTCACCTGGGTATGGGCGGGGCCGTACTGCACGCTCCAGCTCGCCCATCTCGGCGCCGATGTAATTCGCATCGAGACCCGCACGCGGCCGTGCGTGACGCGGATGCTGCCGCCGTGGCCCGAGGGCAAACCCGGCATCAATCGCTCCGGCTACTTCAACCAGTATAACCAGGGCAAGCGCTCGCTGACGCTGAACTACGCGAAGCCGGGTGCGCTCGATGTCGCGCGCCGCTTGGTCGAGGCGAGTGACATAGTCACCAACAATTTCGCCTCCGGCGTGATGGAAAGGCTGGGACTGGGTTACGAGGCGCTTTGCAAGATCAAGCCCGACCTCATCATGATCTCGCTCTCCGGCTATGGCGACACGGGACCGTACCACGAATACGTCGCCTATGGGCCGGCGCAGGTGCCGCTCTCGGGCTTCTCCTCGCTCACCGGCTACAAGGGATGGCGGCCGATGCATACCGGTTTCAGCTACGCCGATCCCAATGCCGGCGTGCATGGCGCGTTCGCGCTCCTGGCCGCGCTCTACCATCGCAAGAAAACCGGCGAAGGCCAGTACATCGACATGAGCCAGTGGGAGTGCGCGATGGGGCTGCTGCCCGAAGGAATAATGGACTACACGATGAACGGGCACGAGCCCGCGCGCGACGGAAATCGCGATCCGCTGATCGCGCCCCACGGCATTTTCCCGTCCAGGGATCGATTCGAGAACACCGGCATCATAATCGACATGTGGGTGTCGATCGTGGCCGCCGACGACGCCGAGTTCGGCCGGTTGGCGGGCGCGATCGGACGGCCCGAGATGGCGCGCGATGCGCGCTTCGCTACCGCCGCGGCGCGCAAGCACAACGAGGACGATCTCGAGGCCGCGATCACCGCGTGGACCTCGCAGCGCAGCGCCGCCGAGGCGGAACAAATCCTCCAGGCTGCCGGCGTGGCGGCGGCCGTATGCGCGCCCAACAAGTTCGTCTCCGAGGATCCTCATTTGAAGGAGCGCGGCTACTGGGTCTACCTCGACCACCCTGAAGTCGGCGTGCAGCAGCATTGCGGAATCCCGTGGCGGATGAGCCGCACCGAAAGCGGGGTTCGCGCGCCGGCGCCGCTTATCGGACAGCATACCGACGAAGTGCTCACGCAGGTGCTAGGCTATAGTGCCGACGAGGTTGCACAACTGCGTGCGGCCGGCGCGTTGGAATAGCAATTACGCAATACGGTTACGCGCAGGCACTAATTGTTCCGGAGGAGCCATGAGACAATTCAAAGCATTGCTGGACAACCTGGCTTTCGGCGAAGGGCCGCGATGGCATGATGGGAAGCTCTATTACTCCGACATGCACGCGCATACGGTGAACGCGGTCGATATGCAAGGCCGCAACACGGTGATCGCTGAAGTCGCGGCATGGCCCTCGGGCCTGGGATGGCTTGCGGACGGGCGGATGCTGGTGGTCTCGATGACCGACCGCAAGCTGCTGCGCCACGAGGCCGTCGGGCTCAAGCTGCACGCCGACCTCAGCGCGCTCGCCTCGTATCATTGCAACGACATGGTGGTCGACGGCCGCGGCCGTGCCTACGTCGGCAATTTCGGCTACGACATCATTTCGCATGCGCCGCAGAAGCCGGCCGAGCTGGTGATGGTCGAGCCCAACGGCGCGGCGCGCGTGGTGGCGCGCGATCTTGAGTTTCCCAACGGCAGCGTGATCACGCCCGACGGCAAGACACTGGTGGTGGGCGAGACGATGGGCCATCGGTTGACTGCGTTCGACATTGCCGCCGACGGCACGCTCACCAACCGCCGCGTGTGGGCCGAGCTGGGCGAGGGGGTGCCCGACGGAATCGCGCTCGACGCCGAGGGCGCGATTTGGGTGGCCTCGCCATTTACCCACGAGCTGTTGCGGGTGAAGCAGGGCGGTCAGGTGACCGAGCGGATCACGCGCGAGCAGATGCCGATCGCATGCATGCTCGGCGGTCCCGGGCGCCGTACGCTTTTTTTGCTCACGTCAGAGTCGATCGACCCCGACGTGCTCCGCGCCAAGCGCAACTCGCGGATCGAGACCACGGAGGTCGAGGTTGCCGGCGCAGGTTTTCCGTAGGCGATGGCGCAGACGGGGAGCGGCGGCGTGAGTGAAACGAATCCCAACGGCCGCACGGAGATTTTCAAAGAGCGGCGCGCGCGCTTCATGGCGGAGATCGGCGCGGCGGCCGCGATTGTGCCGAGCGCGCCGGTCGCGGTGCGCTCCAATGACGTAGAGTTCGTCTATCGCCAGGACAATGATTTCTACTACCTGACCGGGTTTGCCGAGCCCGAGTCGGTGGCGCTGTTCGCCCCGGGCCACAAGGACGGCGAATTCGTGATGTTCGTGCGGCCGCGCGATCGCGAGCGCGAGACCTGGACCGGACGGCGCGCCGGGGTCGAAGGCGCGATGCTCGATTACGGCGCCGACAAGGCCTACGTCATCGACGAATTGGACCGTGTGCTGCCGCGCTATCTCGAAGGCGTCGAGCGCGTTTACTACCCGCTCGGCAACAACGAGCGGATGAATGCGCGGGTGCTCGAGTTGATTCGCGGGGCGCAGGCGATGCGGCCGCGGACCGGCTCGGGACCGGTGGCGATGCTCGATCCGCGCGAGCTAATCCATGAGGCGCGGCTGAAGAAGCGGCCCGAGGAGCTCGACGCGATGCGCCGTGCGGTTGCGATTTCGTGCGAGGCGCACAAGGACGCGATGCGCCGGGCGCGAGGCGGGATGATGGAGTGGGAGATCGAAGCGCTTGTCGACTACGCGTTTCGCTCGCGCGGCGCAGCCGGCCCCAGCTATCCGTCGATCATCGCTTCGGGTCCGAACGCCGCGACGCTCCACTACATCCACAACGACCGCAAGATGGTAGGCGGCGATCTGCTGCTGATCGACGCGGGATGCGAAGTCGACTTTTACGCCTCCGACGTGACCCGCACCTTTCCGGTCGGCACGCGTTTCAACCCCGCGCAGCGCGCGCTCTACTCGGTCGTGCTCGAAGCGCAGCGGCGCGGGATCGAATCGATAAAGCCGGGCGTGCGCTTTGACGACGTGCATGCAGCCGCTCTGCGCGTGCTGGTCGAGGGCATGATCGAGCTCGGCCTCGTCAAGGGGCCGCTCGACGACGCGATCGCGACCGCGACGTATCGCCGCTACTACATGCATCGGACGAGCCACTGGCTCGGGATGGACGTGCATGACGTGGGGCTGTACCGCGTCGGCGGAGGCTCGCGCGCGCTCGAGCCTTCGATGGTGTTGACGGTCGAGCCGGGGATCTACATTGCGCCCGACGACGAGAGCGCGCCCGAGCCGATGCGCGGCGTCGGCATCCGGATCGAGGATGACGTCCTGGTCACCGCGGAGGGCCACGAAGTGCTGACCGCGGCGATTCCCAAGACGATCGACGAAGTCGAAGCGCTCACCGCGCCGTAAGAAAAATCTCTAGCCCTTGGGCAATCCCAACACGCGCTCGCCGATGATGTTGCGCTGAATCTCGCTCGGTCCGGCCGCGATCGTCAGCCCGCGCGACGCCAGCATCCGGTAGAGCCATCGCCCCTCGGCGATCGCGAACGGCGCGTCGAGTTCGATCTGGCTATAAGCGCCGAGCAGTTCGGTGGCGAACTTGTTGATTCCTAGATTTATCTCGGTGGTCACGACCTTGACGATCGAGCTTTCCGGCCCCGGCGGCAATCCCTTGAGCTGGCGTGTGAGCTGGCGCAGGTTGAGCAACCGAAGCGCGCTGACCTCGCAGGCGAATTGCGCAATCTGCTGGCGAACGTCGTCGTCTTCCCACGCGACGCGGCCATTGCGCCGCACCGTCTTGGCCAGATCGACCAGCTCGCCGATATTGTTATCCAGTCCGCGATAGCGCCGCTCGTACATCAGCGAGGTCAGCGCGACCAGCCATCCGTTGTTCTTTTCGCCGACCACGTTCTTCTTCGGCACCCGCACGTCCTCGAAGAAGACTTCGTTGAAACCGGTGTCGCGAGTCATCTGGGTTAGCGGGCGCACCGTGATGCCGGGGCTGTGCATGTCGACCAGGACGTAGCTGATGCCCTTGTGCTTGGGCGCGTCGGGGTCGGTGCGCACCAGCAGAAAGCACATGTCGGAGTGATGCGCGTCGGAGGTCCAGACCTTCTGCCCGTTGATGACGAAGTAGTCGCCGTCCTCGGCCGCGCACGTCTGCAGCGAAGCGAGGTCGGATCCCGAGCCGGGTTCCGAATAGCCCTGGCACCAGATCTCCTCCGCCGCGAGCATCGGCGGCATGTAGCGCCGGCGCTGCTCCTCGGTGCCCCAGAGCATCAGCGTCGGCCCGACTAATCCGATACCCTGGCCATTGACCAGCACCGGCCCGCGCGCGTGTTCGAGTTCCTCCTGGTAGATCATCTGTTGCGTCAGCGTCGCGCCGCGCCCGCCGCACTCTTTGGGCCAATGCACCGCGATCCATCCCGCAGCGTGCATCTTGTTGTGCCACGCCACCCGCCGCGTCCACTCCTCGCCCGCTTCGCTGTGCATGAATTCCAGCGAGAAGCGATTGCGCCGCTCGCTCTCGGGCAGATTCGCGTCGAGCCACGACCGGAGTTCCTGACGAAACGCCTCGTCCTCCGCGCTCAGCTTGAAATCCATTGCGCTCCCGTTTCTCGCGAGCGGTTTCGCGCTCAGCCCTTGGGCAGGCCGAGCACGCGCTCGCCGATGATGTTGTGTTGAATCTCGCTCGTACCGCCCGCGATCGTGTAGGCGCGCGCCCCGAGCATCCGGTAGCTCCATACGCCGCGGCCGAGCGCAAACGGCGCCTTGTGCTCGAACTGGCTGTACGGCCCCAGCAGTTCCATCGCGAACTTGGCCATCCGGAGATGAAGCTCGCTGGAGCCGAGCTTCATCACCGAGCCTTCAGGCCCCGGCGGCCATCCTTTGAGCCGGCGCGTGATCTGGCGATAGCCGGTGTACTTGAGCGCGGCGGCCTCGGCCGCGAACTGCGCGATCCGCTGACGCACGCTGGTGTCGTCCCATGCACTCGCGCCGCTGCGCGGGATTGATTGCGCGAGACGCGCGAGCTCCAGTACCTGGTTGGTGTTCATGTTGGGATCGCCGACGCCGGTGCGCTCGAACATCAGCGTGGTGATCGCGACCTGCCATCCGTGGTTCTTCTCGCCCACGATATTTTTCTTCGGTACTCGCACGTCCTCGAAGAAGACCTCGTTGAAGCCGCGCTCGCCGGTTATTTGGGTCAGCGGGCGCACCGTGATGCCGGGGCTGTGCATGTCGACCAGGACATAGCTGATGCCCTTGTGCTTGGGCGCGTCGGGATCGGTGCGCACGAGCAGGATGCACATGTCGGCGTGATGCGCGTCGGAGGTCCAGACTTTCTGGCCATTGACGACGAAGTAGTCGCCGTCCTCGACCGCGCGGGTCTGCAGCGAAGCGACGTCGGACCCGGAGTTGGGTTCGGAGTAACCCTGGCACCAGATCTCGTCGGCCGAGAGAATTTTCGGCACGTAGCGCTTTTTCTGTTCCTCGGTGCCCCACTGGATGAGAGTCGGCCCGACCAGCATCGTCCCGAGCTGGTTGACCAGTGCGGGCGCGTGCGCGCGGCTCATCTCCTCGCCGTAGACCAGCTGCTGGGTGAGCGTGGCGCCGCGGCCGCCGTATTCTTTGGGCCAGCTGATGCCGACCCATCCGCCGCTGTGCATCTTCTTGTGCCACGCCAGACGCCGCTGCCAGTGGCTCGCGTTCCCTTCGGAGAAAGAATCTTCGACGTCCTCGCTACGTTCGCGGCGGGGCAGGTTGGCCTCGAGCCAACTCCTCAGCTCCACGCGGAAAGCCTCGTCCTCTGCGCTGAACTTGAAATCCATGATTCCTCGCTAGCCGATGCGGAGAAATCTTCGCACAGATTCAACCGCCGGCGCAAAATGGATGCCGCCGCCGCGCCGACGCTTCAGGCGTGGCCGCGCAGGCTCAGCACCAGCATCCGCGGCTCGGTCATCGATTCCATCGCCCAGCGCACGCCCTCACGCCCCAGCCCCGAGCCCTTCACGCCGCCGAACGGATAGGTGTCGACGCGGAACACGCCGGTGTCGCCGACGATCACCGCGCCCGCCTCGATCTCGCGAAACGCCATGAAGGCGTGTTCGAGATTGGTGGTGAAGACGCCGGACTGCAGGCCGTAGGGTGAATCGTTGGTCGCCGCGACTCCTTCGGCGAACGAGTTGATCGGTTCGACGGTTGCGACCGGTCCGAAAATCTCCTCGCACCATACGCGCAGGCGATGGAGCTTCGGTTCGGAAAGCTCGACCAGTGTCGGCGCCACCACGTTGCCCGTGCGCCGATCGCCGGTGAGAATCCCGGCGCCGGCCGCCTTGGCCTCGCCGATCCATTCCGTTACGCGGTCGGCCGCCGCGCTCGAAATCAGCGGCCCGACCACCGTGCGCTCGTCCATCGGATCGCCCACGCCGAGCCGCTCGGTCGCGTCGACCAGGTGCTTCAGGAATGCGAAGTAGACATTGCGATGGACGAAGATGCGCTGGACCGAGAGGCAGACCTGGCCGGCGTGCACGAACGCGCCGCGCGCCGTACGCGTCGCGGCGTATTCGAGGTCGGCGCCGTCGTCGACGATAAGGCCGCCGTTGCCGCCGAGTTCCAGCGCTACGCGCTTGCTCCCGGCCATCGCCCGCAGCGCCCATCCGACCTTCGCGCTGCCGGTGAAGCTCACCATCTTGATCCGTTCGTCAACGGCGAGGCGTTCGGCGACCGGCGGATCGGCGGAGATGACGTTGAGCGCGCCCTTGGGCAGCCCCGCGTCGGTGGCCAGCTCGGCCAGCATCAGGGCGGGCCCGGGACATTGCGGCGGCGGCTTGACGACCATCGTGTTGCCGGTGGCGATGGCAGGGGCGACCTTGTGCGTGACCAGGTTGAGCGGAAAATTGAACGGCGCGATCGCGGAGATGGGGCCGATGGGGAAGCGTTCGACGATTCCGACCGAGCCCGAGTGCGCGGCCTCGAAATCGATCGGTTCGGCGCTCTGCCCGAAGCGCTTGATCTCCTCGGCAGCGAGCGCGAGGACGCCCACGGTGCGGCCGACCTCGGCGCGCGCGTAGTCGATCGGTTTGCCGGTGCCGAGCGTGATGGCGCGTTCGAAGTCGCTGCGCCGCTCGGCCACGCCGCGGCTCAGCGCGCTCAGAATTTCGGCGCGCCGCGCCCGCCCCAAGCGGCGGGTCTCCTCATAGGCGCGCGCCGCGCCCGCGATCGCCGCGTCGATCTCATGCTCGCCGGCTCGCGCGACCATGCCGACCAGTTCGCCGTTGAACGGATAGCGCAATTCGTAATGGTCGGGGGTATCGACCGCTTGGCCGTCTATGAAGAGCCGGTATATCGGAACCGCCATGGCAAGGACCTCCCGCCGCGAGTTCTTAGCCGCGCTTATTTATCGCGCACTTGCGCTCAGCAAAAAAGAGCGCCGTCGGAGATGCCCCGAGTCATCTCACAGCGGGCAGGTCTTTCTGATCTCCGACGATCTCGGGTTCGGTAAAAGGCTCGTGCAAGCGGTTTGACGGCTCAGGTTGACTGTGATATGCGGCTGTTACAGGTGCTCGGTGCTCTATTCGGGGGAGGGAACCCCTCTCGAAGGATTACGCGAAGTGCCGATCCAGGAAATTCCTTTCCTCCCTACCATGCGACAGCATCGCGCCAGCGAGCGTGTTACGTCCACCTTTGGCCGACAAGGAGTGGGACTATGCAGAGTAGGAAATTGCGAAGAGTGCGATCGTTTTGGTTCCTCCTTTTGCTATTGACCGTTGCGCTTAAAGCACCACCCGCCAGTGCGCAGGCCATTCAGACTTTTACTCTCGACACCTATCTCAAGTGGCTGCATCAGTACCAAGATGCCAAACCGGCTTTCAAGCCGGGCGACGTGCTGACTTCGAAAGACACGGACAAGCTGCGGCCCTTCATAATTCCGGGGTTCATCGAGCAGCTTGACTTTCCAGAGTTCAAGCTGGCTGTTCAACGGGTCCAAAGCCACCAGCCGCGTAAAGACTACATGGAGTGCACCGAGAAGTATCAGAGCCAGGTGAGGCTCAATCCAGATGGCACCATGGCCAACTACGTATGCGGACAGCCCTTTTCCGACGCCTCTCTGAGTACCGAAGATTCCGATTCAGGATTAAAGGCTGCCTGGAATTTCGAGTATCGCTGGCAGAATTTTGGCCTCATCGGCGTGAGCTGGAATCTGACTTGGGTTCGTTTCGGTGGCGAACATAGCGGCGAGCAGCCGTCGATAGTTCCTGAAGTGCCCTCGGAATGGCTTGCCGGCTTCAATATCAAAACCCGTTTTCCGCCTAACATCAGCGAGGAATATGGTGGTGGAGGCTCCTTTCAGCGAAACCTGGGAGCATATTACCGCCGCGTCTATTTCAGTCACTTGGCACAAGAGCAAAAGAATGGCGGTCTACTGCCAGTGCCAGACGCCAAACTGTTTGAGTTCAAAGAGTTTACCGGGTTTCAGGCGCCGTTCGATATTCGTGGGACGGTTTTCATAGTCTATCGCTACAGCGACCCTCATCGTCCCGACGACGGCTGGGCCTATATTCCGCAGCTCCGTCGCGTGCGCCGCATTTCCGCCGAGGTTAAGTCTGATTCGATGATGGGTACCGATCATACTATCGCCGACTTTTACGGGTTCGCCGACCGCGAGCTCGACTGGAAGTGGAAATTCCTCGGCTGGAAAGAGGTTCTGGGGCTGATGGATCAGCAGAAGCTCTACCTGCACTGCTACGGGACGAACGGTCTCATCGTGAACGATCCGGGTTGGTCAATGCGCAAATTCGCGGTGATTGAACGCACGCCAATCGACCCACGCGCGCCCTATAGCGCCGTGCTCAATTTCTGGGATTCGGAAAACTGGGATAGTTGGTTCGAGGTAGCCTTCGATCGTGGCGGAAAATTGTGGAAAATCTGGGAATATCCTAAGAAGTGGAGCGAGACCTATACGAACGAATGGTCCGAGATGAACCAGGGCGCCCATTCCACGACTTTCACGGGCGTACCCGTGATGGACCTCCAGAACAGCCGCGGTACGATCATCATCGGTTATGGAGTCGGATTTCCCGTCCCGACTGCACAGGAGGTCTTGAATTTGTACGATATCAGCAAACTAGAGGAGCTTCATCGATAATCTTCGCTCGGGTTGTTTTGAACCTCCCGACGAAACAGTTTCCGCGCGGAGCGCGGGAGGCGCTGTAGGCCGCGGGACTCGGATCAAGCTTGCTGTGTTTGCTCACAGCGGGCAGGTCTTTCCGATCTCCAGACCCAGGGCGTGAATCAAGCGGCCGTAGCCGACGAAGGTCACTATCCTGAAGCCGAGGTCGACGATCTCGCTTTCGGTAAAATGCTCGCGCAAGACATCGAAGGTTTGCTGCGAGGCCTGCCGATGATCGCCCGCAAGTATCTCGGCGAAGCGAATCGCCGCTTTTTCCTGGCCTGTCAGTTTTCGGCTGCTTTCAAAATGAGGTAGTTCAGCGACCAGTTCTTCGGTCAGTCCTTGTTGCCTTGCCAAGGCAAACCTGGCGCCCATTCACAAGCCGCACTCATTCTTTTCCGCAACCTTGAGGCGGGCGAGTTCCGTCAACTTCATGTTGACCGATCCACGCGTGGTGCTGACCAAAGGAAAGTAAAATTTGATGAAGTCTTTGAAGACCTCCGGTGCGTGGGCCAGGACCTGGACAAATCCGGAACCGCCGAGTTCTACGTCATACTCGCGCATGACCGCCTGCAGCTCCGGATCGACTTTTTCAAATGGGATCGAACTGAGCCGTGCCATCGGGTCCTCCGTTTGACGGAAGTCGTTTGCGCTCCACCTTTATTTATCGCGCACTTGCGCGCAGGAAATAAAGAGCGCCGCCGGGGAAAGAGGCCACAGGCGCTCCGGCGGATGCTACGACGCGGCGCGGCGGCGCGGAGGTTCTCGTTCGGCCCGCTTGCCGCCGCCCAGCAGATGAGGCCCCGCTTCAACCGGAGCCGCCTGGTGGCTGCGCCGTCCGGTTATCCAATCGTGGAAGGACTCCATATACGTGTAAATGACGGGCGTGATGTACAAGGTGAGGAGCTGCGAGAAGAACAGCCCGCCCACGACCGCCACGCCCAACGGGCGGCGCGAGTCGGCGCCCGCGCCCATCCCGAGCGCGATCGGCAGCGTGCCCATCAGCGCCGCCATCGTGGTCATCATGATCGGCCGGAAGCGAATGATGCTGCCCTCGAAGATCGCCTCGGCCGCGCTCTTGCCCTCGGTGCGCTGGGCGTCGAGCGCGAAGTCGATCATCATGATGGCGTTTTTCTTGACCAGGCCGACCAGCATGATGATGCCGACGAAGGCCAACAGATCGAGCTCCATGTGAAAGATCATCAGCGTGAGCAGCGCGCCGAAGCCGGCCGCCGGCAATCCCGAGAGAATCGTCACCGGATGGATGAAGCTTTCGTAGAGCACGCCCAACACGATGTAGATGACCAGGATCGCCATCACGAGCAGGATTCCGAGATTGCGCATCGAGGACTGGAATTCCTCGGCGGTGCCCTGGAAGGCGGTGCTGACGCTGGCCGGCACGGTGTCGTTGGAGAGCAGTTTCACATCGTCGAGCGCCTTGCCGAGCGAGACCCCGGGCGCGACGTTGAACGAGATGGTGACCGCGGTGAGCTGTCCAGAGTGGTTGATCTCGAGCGGCCCCAGCGTGGGTTGAAGGCGCGCGACGGTGTCGAGCGGGACCAGTTGCCCGCTCTGCGCGCGCACGTAGAGCAGCGCGAGCGTCGCCGGGTTGGCCTGGTACTGCGGCTCGACTTCCAGGATCACGTGATATTCGTTGTTGGGCGCGTAGATGGTCGAGATCTGGCGCTGGCCGTAGGCGCTGTCGAGTGCGTCCTCGATCGATTGGGCCGAGATGCCGAGCGAATGCGCCTTGTCGCGGTCGATCACCACGTTGACTTGCGGGTTGGAGATTTGCAGGTCGCTAGTGACGTCGGTCAGCTCGCGCATCCCGCGCATCTTGTGCTCCAGGATCTGCGCGTACTTGTATAGCTCGTCGCTATTGGGGCTCTGCAGCGCGAGCTGGTAGGTGGCCTCGGTGAACTTGGCCCCGATCTGGATCGGCGGCGGGTTCTGCAAAAAGGCTATGATGCCGGGCACGGCGGCCAGCTTGGGCCGCAGCTCAGCCATTATCTGGTCGACGTTCAGCTTGCGCTCGCTGCGCGGCTTCAGGCGCGCGAACAGGATGCCGGTGTTGCCGCTGCCGCTGAAACCGGTTGCGCCGGCGCTGGAGAAATAAGTCGTGACGTTGGGATCGCGCCGGATGATATCGGCGATCGCCTCCTGGTGCCTGACCATCGAGTCGTACGAAATCCCCTGCGCCGCCTTGGTGAACATCAGCACCTGGTCCTGGTCTTCGCTGGGCAGGAAGCCCTTGGGGATGACCGCGATCAGGTAGAAAGTCGCCAGCAGCAATCCCAGCGCTACCGCGAGCGTCGCGCGCCGATGATTCATCACGGCGGACAGGCTGCGGCGATAGCCCTCGAGCATCCGGTCGAACCCGCGCTCGGTTGCCAGGTAGAGGCGGCCGTGGCGCTCGGCCCCGGGCGGGCGCAGGAAGCGGCTGCAGAGCATCGGGGTGAGGCTCAGCGAGACGAAGCCCGAGACCAGGATGGAGGCGGCGATGGTGACGGCGAACTCGTGCAGCAGGCGGCCCATGATCCCGCCGAGGAAGAGGACCGGGATGAAAACCGCGGCCAACGAGAAGGTCATCGAAAGAATCGTGAACGCGATCTCGCGCGAGCCGTCGAGCGCCGCCTCCATCACGCTCTTGCCCATCTCCATGTGGCGCACGATGTTTTCGAGCATCACGATCGCGTCGTCGACCACGAAGCCGACCGAAAGTGTGATCGCGAGCAGCGAAAGGTTGTCGATCGTGTAGCCGAGCGCCCACATCACCGCGAAGGTGGCGATGATCGACATCGGCAGCGCGGCGCTCGGGATGACCGTGGCGGAGATATTGCGCAGGAACAGGAAAATCACCATCACCACCAGGAACACGGTCAACAGCAGCGTGAACTGCACGTCGGCGACCGAGGCCTGGATCGAATCCGCGCGCGAGTACAGATTCGTAATGCTGACCGAGGCCGGCAACTCGGTGCGGAACGACGGCAGGATCCTGTTGATCGCGTTCACTACCTCGACCGTGTTGGTGCCCGGCTGGCGCTGGATTGCGAGCACCACCGCGCGCTGGTCGCCGACCCATCCCGCCACCTTGTCGTTCTCGACGCCGTCCAGCACTCGCCCCACTTCTTCCAGCCGCACGGGCGCCCCGTTCTTGTAAGCCACGATTATCGGCCGGTAGGCGGCGGCGTTAGTGAGCTGCCCGTTGGCCTGAACGGTGAAGGCCTCATGCGAACCGTAGAGCGTGCCGGTGGGTAGGTTGACGTTGGCGTTCTCGATCGCCTGCGCGACCTCGTCGATACCGATGCCGCGATAGGCCAGCGCCTGCGGATCCACCTGGATACGCACTGCGTACTTCTGCGAGCCGTACACCGCGACCTGCGCGACGCCGCTGATCATCGAGATGCGCTCGGCGAGGTAAGTCTCGGCGTACTCGTCGACCTGCGAGAGCGGCAGGGTCGGTGAGCTCAGCCCGAGGTAGAGCACCGGCTTGTCGGCCGGGTTGACCTTCTCGTAAGAGGGCGGGCTCGGCATCCCCAACGGGAGCTGCGACTGGGCCCCCGCGATTGCCGCCTGCACGTCCTGCGCGGCGGCGTCGATGTTGCGGTCGAGCGCGAACTCGAGCGTGATGCTGGTCTGGCCCTGAATACTGGTCGAAGTCATCTGGTCCAGGCCGGCGATGGTCGAGAACTGCCGTTCCAGCGGCGTTGCGATCGACGAGGCGATCGTCTCGGGGCTGGCGCCAGGCAAGGTGGCGCTGACCACGAGGGTGGGAAAGTCGACGTTGGGCAGGTCGCTTACCGGCAGCATCCGGTAGGCCATCAAGCCGAAGAAAACGATCGCCAGCGAAATCAGCGTCGTCATCACCGGGCGGCGGATGAAGCCCTCGGCCAGGTTCACGAGGGCACCTGCTGCGCCGGCTGATCCAGTCCGCTCTTGATTTTCACCTTGGCGCCTGGGAACAGGCGCAATTGGCCGTCGGTGACCACCGTTTCACCGGCTTTGAGTCCGCGCTTGATCACCGTTTGACCCTCGAGCGAGTCGCCCACTACCACCGGACGTGTCTTGGCCGACATATCCCGTTCGACTACGAACACGAAGGATCCGTCCTGTCCCGTTTGCACTGCTTGCGACGGCACCAGAATTGTGTCCGGGAGTTCGCTGAGAGTCAAAGTGACGTCGACGAACTGGCCCGGCCACAGCCGTTGCGTTTGATTGGCGAATATCCCCTTGAGCTCGAAGGTGCCGGTGTTGGCGTTGACGGCGTTGTCGATGAAGCTGAGCGTGCCGCTCTCCGAAGCCGCCTGGAGTTCCCGGCTGCGAGGCCGCACCAGCACGGCGAGCTGATGGCCGCTCATGTCGCGGCGGACCTCGTCGAGGTCCTTCTCGGGCACGTTGAAATCGACGTAGATCGGCTGGAGCTGGTTGATCACGACGATCGCGCTGGCGGAATCGTTGGCCTTGACCAGGTTGCCCGGATGCAGCATCAGGTTGCCGGTGCGGCCGTCGATCGGCGAACGGATCTCGGTGTACTCGAGGTTGAGCTGCGCCGTCTGCTCGGCCGCCTGGTCAGCCATCACGGTCGCGCGCAGCGCCTGTGCGGTGGCATGGGCCTGGTCGTATTGCTCGCGCGAACCCACGTGCTGCTCCAACAGGTAGCCGTAGCGCTTATCGTCGTTGGTTGCCTGCGCAAGCTGCGCGCGGTCGCGGGCGAGATTGGCCTGGGCCTGATGCAGGGACGCCTCGAGCGGGCGCGGATCGATCGTGACCAGCGGGTCGCCCTTTCTTACGTCCTGGCCTTCGTGGAAATGAACCTCGGCGATTTTGCCATCGATCTGCGACCTCACCGAGACGGTCGAGTAGGCCTCGACCGTGCCGATGGCATGGAGCTGAATCGGGACCGTCTTCTGTACGGCCTGGGCAATCAGCACCGGGACGGGTCCGTTCATGAAGCCGCCGGTGGCGACGGGCCCGGACTTCGAGCATCCCGCGCCGAGCGCGGCGGCGAGCGTGATGGCGGCTCCGATCCGCGCGATCCGTATGACGCTGGCGGACCGAGATGCGCGATTGGCGATTCGATCGGCGATGAGGAAACGGGGCTTATGATGGACAGGCGAGGGCAAGCTGCCTGGCAAGCTGTGTGCGGCCAAATTGAGTCTGTCCTCTCAGTCCTTGGCTTTTCAGTCTTGGCTTCTCAGTGTTGACTCTCGAAGTCCTGGCCTCGCGGCGCTGAGTTTCAATGCTCCCGGCGCGACGCGAATCCGCCGTCGCCTGATCGTTTCGGTAACCGCGAGCTTGATTGGGTGGATACTATCAGGGTTGTCGAGCGCGAGGAAAATCGCCATTTTCCCCTCTCAAGACGAGGGAAAGGAGGCCGGAAGCGCTCGGCCATTCGCACGCTAGAGCCTAACGCGGAATCATCGGCAGCACCACGCGAGAGGAGTAGCGGCTGTCGTGGAAGACGCTCTGATGCGCCCGTGCAAGCTCGGCGTGGGCGAACAGATCCTTGCCAGTGTTGGGGTTGCGGTCGTAGCGTGGAAAATTGCTCGACGAAACCTCCAGTCGCAGGCGATGCCCGGCCTTGAACAGATGGCTGGTCGCCCACAGGTCGAGCCGGTATTCGTAGACCCTTTCCGGTACGATCGGCGACGGCACTGCGAGCGACTCGCGAAAACGCGCGCGCACCACGCCCTCCACGATATTCTGCGCATAGCCATCCGGCCGCACGTCGCACAGCTTCGCCGTGAAGTCAGTATCCGGCGCTGACGAGGCCGCGTACAGAATCATCGTCACCGGCCCCGTGACTTCCAGGTCGTCCGCCAGCGTTTCGCCGGTATAGACCAGGACATCGCCCCGCTGCTCGACCTCGCGCTGATCGAAGACCCCGGCCTTCAACCCCAGCGTCGTGCCGCCGCGCGTCGGCACCGGATCATTGGGGTCATAGACGTAACGATCGGCCGGCTCCTCGCCCGGCCTCGCAGGACCGAGCCGCCCGTCGCCGTTTAGGCTGTTGGCGTGCCCGCCGCTATGCAGGAACATCTCGGTGTATCGCGTACGCGCGAGCGGCCATTCGTTCTCGTCGCGCCATCGGTTCTCGCCCATCACGAACAGCCGCACCGGCGGCTCCTCGAGCACGCCGTTGCCGATCCCCTTGAGAAAGTGATCGAACCATCGCAGTTGCAGGGCGTGCAGCTCGATTGAGGCCTCGGGGCCGAAGTCGATATCCCCGGTACCGCGCGAAGTCGGGATCGAGTAGGGCAGCAGATGCGCCCACGGACCCATCAGCAACTTCTGCGCGCGCCGCGCCGGCGCGCTGCGCGCGCCGTCATGCATCCCGAGGTACATCGCGAGCGTGTCGTATTGGAACACGTCGTACCACGAGCCGACGTGAAACATCGGCGTGTCGAATTCGCCGAAGCGTGAGCGCAAATCGGTCGCCGCCCAATACGGACAGTCAGTCCAATGGCGTAGATAGTCAGCAAAATACGGCGCGCCATCTTTCAGCCGCTCGCCCCAATCGCCAACCGGCAAATGTTGGTAGGCGTCGCGCTTGAGCGGAGCCATCGGGATGTCCGGACGCGAGACATAGCTGTCCAGCCGCTCGCGATGCTGGTCGTAAATCCCCTTGCGCGCCAGCGTGTCGCGCGCCATGAACATGAAGTAGGACAGCATCCATCCCAGTTCCAGCGCGCCGCGCCGGTACGCGAAATTCTCGAAATAGCTGACCGGTCCTGAAACAGGCGCGGCGATGCGCAGATGCGGCGGTCGCAGACTGGCGGCGTAATACTGCACCAGTCCGAGGTACGACTGCCCAACCATCCCGACCTGGCCGTCCGAGCAGGGCAACGCCGCCGCCCACTCCACGGCGTCGTAACCGTCGCGCGCCTCGTGGATGAAGGGATAGAAGTCGCCCTCCGAGCTATGGCGTCCGCGCGTGTCCTGCACCACCACGACGTATCCGCGTGGGGGAAAGTAGTCCTTCTCAGTCAGCGCCATCCCGGCGCCCTTGTCATATGGCGTGCGCACCAGCAGCACCGGGAACCGTCCCGGCGCGTCGGGACGATACACGTCGGCACGCAGGCACACGCCATCGCGCGTGCGCATCGGCTGATCCTTTTCGACCACGACTTTGAAGGCCAGTTCACTTTGATGCGCGTTCGCCATCGTTATCGCTCCGCGGTGCGCGTCGTTCGATTTTCCGCGACTTTTTTGCGCGCCGATAATTTTACCTCATCAACTCAACCAAGGGTGTAGAACATCGGGACGCAAAAAAGCCAGCGAGTTGGTCACGCGAAAACGTCTCACACCCGTGCGCTACCTGACGGACGTATCACGCGCGGATCAAGTGTGTCTCCGGGGCGGTCCATCGGCGCTCCGCCTTTCGCCATTGTTTACACGCTCATCCGACGCATAGAGCGGATTTTCGTCGCCAACTTTTCGTCGTCTGATGGCAATGGCGAGTTCTGCTCCGCTTGTTTGAGTTTTGGCTCTTTCGCCGGTTTGGTATCCGCCTTGCACCTACCGTTCTCAGAGAACACGCGGCGGATGTAAACGGCGCCGGCAGCGGAGTGCGCGGTGGGCGAGGGTCGCAGGCGGATGAGCAGGATGAGGGGTACCGTCGGCAAGGTCGAAGATCGGTGAGCTAGCTGACCGGCGGGAGCGGCGGTAGAGGTCGCAGATCGGTGAGCGAGTGAGGCGGGCAAGGGTGATCGGTGCGGGCAGGATTTTGCGAGGGTCGGATGAAAGATCACATGGAGACTGAAATCGCGAAGACTGAAATTCAGAAGACGGGCAGCGCGCATACGAGCTGCGAAAGGGTCTGGCTGGCGCCGGCATTGCCGCGATCGATGGAACCGTTGCTCTCGGGATTGGGAATCGAATTGCTTGCGCCAAACGATCGCGAGCGCGCCACGATACGCGTCGAATCGGTCGAAGCGTTCGAATCGTTTGCGGCAGACGGTCGAGCTGGCGGTTCCACGGCGCGGTTGCGGATCGAACGCGCCGACGGGCGCGCTGATAGGATTGACGCAATCGAATTCGAAGGACCCGGCGGCGTGTGGGCCGCGGCGAGTTATATCGTCTCGCAAGCTTTCGGACTTTCTCCGCCGCTGTTGACCGCCGACGCCGCGATGTTCGCGGTCATTCGCGCCGCTACACGCGCAGGGCAGGTGGATTCGCCGATCCTGGTGACCGGCGAGACAGGCACTGGCAAGGAATTGCTGGTGCGTCTGATTCACGCCGCCAGCGGACGCGCTGGCGGAATGTCTTCGGTCAACTGCGCTGCACTCAACGATCCTGCCCTGGGACCGCGCAGGGTTGATCGCGGCCCTGAAAAGGATGCGTCCGGCGATGCCGTGCGCGGCGCGGCGGGCGGCGAAAACCGGCTCGACGAGCTGTGCGCGGCCTCTGGCACCACGCTGTTCCTCGACCAGGTTTCGGAACTTTCACCCGCCTCGCAGAGCCGAGTGCTGCGCGCGATCTTGAGAGCCGGTGATTCCGTGGCGAGCGATTCCGAGGTTGGAAAAATCCGGCCCGGCGCCCGCCTGGTATCGGCGACCAACCGGCCTTTGGGGCCGATGGTCTTGAAGGGCCGGTTCAGGCGCGAGCTCTACGACCGGCTCGCCGTTCTGACCCTGGGAGTGCCACCGTTGCGCGAGCGCCGCGACGACATCGGGCTGCTCGCAGCCGGCTTCCTGCGCGTCGCGGCGTCCCAACTGAGCTTCACGCCTGGAGCGCTCAGGGCGCTGGGCAACTATCCATTTCCGGGCAACGTGCGCGAGCTGCACAATCTGGTTACGCGGTTCGCGATCCTGCAGCACGACGGCGCGAGCCAGCTTATCGAAGCCGACGACCTCCGCCCCGAACTCGTCGGACCTCTTATCGCTCCCTCGATCTGGAAGTCGAGTCCGTTCCGGATGCGGCGCGAGATGGTGATGCAGGCGCTGGTGGTATGCGGCGGCGACCGGACGGCGGCCGCGCGCAAACTCGGTATCAGCGTTCGCGCGCTACAGCAGCATGTGGCGGCGAGCGCAGGCCCGGCCGCACCGCGGGGCCGCTAGTTCTGGATTCTGACGGAGTGCAGGGCGCTGAGCCGTGTCGTACTATCCCTTGGGCAGGCCCAGCACGCGCTCGCCGATGATGTTGTGCTGGATCTGGTTGGTCCCGGCGTAGATCGTCGGGCCACGCGCCGCCAGCATCCGCTGCGACCAGGTGCCGTGATCCATGGCGAAGGCCGCACCGTACTCGAACTGGCTATACGGCCCCAGCAATTCCATCGCGAACATCGCGATCTTCAAGCCCAGCTCGGTGGCGCACAGCTTCATCATCGAGCCCTCCGGCCCCGGCGGCAGTCCCTTGAGCTGGCGCGTGAGGTTGCGAAAGCCCGTGTACTTGATCGCCTCGACCTCCATCGCGAACTGCGCGATCCGCTGTCGCACGCTGGTGTCGTCCCAGGCGTTGCGCCCATTGCGCGGCAGCCGCTTCGCGAGTGTCGTCAGCTCGCGCACTTGGCGCATCAGCCCCCGGTCATGGCCGCCCGAGCGTTCGAACATCAGCGTGGTGATCGCGACCTGCCATCCCTGGTTCTTGTGCCCGACGATGTTAGCCTTGGGCACGCGGACGTCTTCGAAGAAGACCTGGTTGAAGCCGCGCGCGCCGGTCATCTGGACCAGCGGCCGCACGGTAACTCCGGGCGTTTTCATATCGACCAGCAGGTAACTGATGCCCTTGTGTTTGGGCGCCTCGGTATCGGTGCGCGTGAGCAGAAATATCCAGTCGGCGTGATGCGCAGAGGAGGTCCAGATTTTCGATCCGTTGACGACGAAGTAATCGCCCTCTTCGACCGCGCGGGTCTGCACCGAGGCCAGGTCGGAGCCCGAGTTGGGTTCCGAGTAGCCCTGACACCAGATTTCCTCGGCGGTGAAAATCCTGGGCAGATGGCGGCGTTTCTGTTCGTCGGTGCCCCAGTGGATAAGCGTGGGACCGAGCAGCGAAATGCCGAAGCCGACGAACGGCACGGCGGTGCCGGCGCGCTCGAGCTCCTGCTCATAGATGATGCTCTGGAGCAGGGATGCGCCGCGGCCACCGTACTCCCTGGGCCAGCTAAGTCCGATCCATCCGCCCTCGTTGAGCTTGCGATGCCATCGCAGGCGCGCCTCCCACTCGTCGTCGGATTCGTCGGTCAGCGGCTCGCGCGCGGGTGTGGCGTACTGGCGGTTTTTTTCAAGCCAGGCGCGGAACTCGGCCCGAAACGCCTCGTCCTCGGGACTGTAGTTGAAGTCCATTTGCCTCCTTGCGTGCCTCCTTACTCTGCGAGCCCGCAGCTTCCAAAAATGCATATCACATCCGGTTTTCAAAGCCTCGCCGGGGCGGCAGCGCGGCAAGACAGCGCGCCCCCAATCGGGTTTTGTAGGGGCCGTTAGAGAACGGCCCGTCAGATCTGAATCAGAAGGGCGGTTCCCGAAACGTCCCTGCAAAAAACCTGCGGAGCCCGTCGCGCTGCGAAGAAGGTAGGCGCACAAGGGCACGATTGACATCCCGCGCCCAATCGCGGAAAAAGAGCCAATACGGCCATGAAAAAGTGAACCACTCGCGTTTGCGGCGCTCGGCAGTGGGCGTGCCAACAAGGGAGAACCACGATGCGGCTTTTGCACACGATGATCCGGGTCAACGATCTCGACGAGACGCTGAAGTTCTACTGCGGCGCGCTGGGAATGAAATTGCTGAGGCGCAAGGATTATCCCGACGGAAAATTCACCCTGGCCTTCGTCGGCTATGGCGACGAGGAGGACGAGACGGTCGTCGAGCTCACCCATAACTGGGAGACCAAGAGCTACGACCTGGGTACCGCATTCGGCCATCTCGCGGTCGGCGTCGACGACGTCCACAAGACCTGCGAGGAACTCAAGCACAAGGGCGTGAAGGTCACGCGCGAGGCCGGTCCGATGAAATTCGGCGGCGCGGTGATTGCGTTTGTCGAGGATCCCAACGGCTACAAGATCGAGCTGATCGAGCGCAAATAGCGGCACCGCGAATTTATAAAATCCCGCGGGAGAAACTTTGATGAAAGCCGCGGTCTACAAACGGCAGAACGAGATGGCCGTGGTCGACGTGCCCAGGCCCACGGCCGGGCCCGGCGAGGTCGTGCTCAAGGTCCATGACTGCGGAATTTGCGGTTCCGATTTGCACGCCGTGCAATTCGGCTTCGGGATGCCGCCCGACTCGGTGATGGGGCACGAGTTCTGCGGCGAGATCGTCGAACTCGGCCCGCAGGTCACCGGCTACGCGATCGGCGACCGCGTGACTTCGCTCCCGTATATCGGATGCAACACCTGCGAGCGGTGCCTTGCCGGCCATGGGATGCATTGCGAGAACATCCGCGGGCTCGGCCTGGGACAGCTTCCAGGCGCCTACGCCCAGTACGTGATGTGTGGAGCGAAGAGCCTTTTCAAGCTGCCCGACAACGTAAGCTCGCAACTGGGCGCACTGGTCGAGCCGCTCTCGGTCGGCCTGCACGGCGTCAACCGCTCCGGGCTGGGTCCGGGCGCCGCGTGCGTGGTGATGGGCGCCGGGCCGATCGGACTCTCGACCCTGATATGGTGCAAGGCCAAGGGCGCGACAACGGTGATCGTATCCGAGCTGGCGCGGGGGCGCGGCGATCTGGCCCGGCGGCTCGGCGCGACCGAAGTCGTCGATCCCACAGAGAAGGATCCGGCCGAGCGGATGCGCGAGTTGACCGGGCGCGGCCCCGATCTCGTCTTCGAGTGCATCGGCGTGAAGTCGACGCTGGAGTCGGCGATCAACATGGTCGCGACGCTGGGACGGGTGGTGGTGCTCGGGGTGTGCATGGAGCCGGATGAGATCACGCCGGTGCGATGCATTTTCAAGGAGGTCACGGTCAACTTCGTGCTCGGCTACAACGACGCGGAGTTCCAGGAGACGATCGACGCGCTTGAGACCGGCAAGGTCGACCCGCGACCGATGGTTACCGACGTGATCGGTGTCGACCAGGTGCCCGAGATGTTCCAGGCGCTGCGCAAGCCGGGCGGCCGGGCCAAGGTGATCGTCGAGTTCCCGCACTAGGCGTCACGGCCTTGGCGGTTGGGCGGACGGGTCCGCCTCATCGCGCGAGGCGAACCCTAGCTACTCAGTTACTGAGAAACCAGCATCCGTGCGCTAGCGGTAAGCGGCAGCGTCATCGATGGCAGAAAAGGTATCTGCAGGTTGTATTTCAAAGAGATGCTGCACTGCGCATCGGCCTGCGAGGGAAGACTCGAATCGGCTGGCCAAGTCACCGTAACCCCGCTCGGCGTTAGCTGGTTTGGTGCAGGCACGTCAGCATAACCAACCGTGACGTTCTCGATCTGAGCGGTCGTCGCCGGGTTGGGGCCAGTAGGCGAATGCACGATGGCGTAGCGCACGCATTCGCGGGCGGCTTGGCTGATGGTGTTATACGAGTACACCACTATCGCCATCTGGATTATCGCAAACGTTAGCAAAAGGAAGACGGTAGCCACTAACGCAAATTCCACCGTCCCTGCGCCAGGCGTACGCTTCGCAACCACAGCAATGAAAGGTCTTCTCATTGTTGCTGAACTTGCATCACGGCCTGACTGTCGAGGGTGACGGAGGAGGGAATTCCCGGGTATTTCATTATTGTGGCAAACGGAGCCTGTGCATTGACGACAACATAGTTTCCCTGCGGATCATCGGTGCAGTAGTTCGATGAACAGGCGGGAACAGATGAGGTCGCGGTTGCGCACGTACACTGGCTGGCGGTCACCGTCAAATTGGCCACATTCACGCCATCCTGCTTAGCCGCGGCAATCATCCCGGTCGAGTTGGCGGCGGTAACGACGCTATTCGATCCATATTGCGCCGCGGCGCGCGCTGCATTGATCACCTCGACATAAGTGTAGAAGAGCCGTCCGAAATCGGCTGCCACCACCAAAACAATCGCAAGTACTGGAAGCGCGAAGGCCAACTCGACATAGCTCTGGCCACGACCAGCCCAAAGCCGTCGCCATCCGGAAGTTCTGCTTGCGCGATGGCTATTCATAGAGCGCGCTCGACTTTATCGGCGATCCGTGGGCAAGCGAGGAGTAACTGTTACCGATGTTTAATGTGGAGTTGCCGGTCACCGAGATTGTATAGCCGATCAAAACCGTGTAGCCGGCGCCGCTGGAGTTGCCGACGTAAGTGATCGCGGTTTTGGGTGCGTAAATGATGCCATCGAAGGTCGACGACGAGTTGCCAACGATAGTGATAGCCGCGGAGCCGACAGGGATCGACGGATCCTGGAAGAGGAGGAAGCCTTCGAAGGCCCCTGAGGTGGGAGCGCTGAGGTTGGCCGTCTCATTGCCGGTCAAGTCGATTGGCGCGTACGCGTATCCTGTCGCACTGGTGTTATAGAAAGTCACACCGGTGCCCTTCAGCGTGGAGTTGCCGGTAACCGTCAGACCGCCGCCGGCCAGGATATAGGTGCCCGGACTGAAGCTTACGCTGGCATTGCCGCTGATCTTGATTCCGCCGAAATACGTACCAGGCTGCAAAGTGACGGTGTTGTTGCCGACGATGTCGACGGCACCGCAAAACGTGTACGTTCCGGCATTGAAGGTCGTCGCGGTATTTCCACTTAGTGTGATGCCGTCGCCGCTGCCGCCGTTCTGGTACTCGCCAGGATTGAAAGTCAGGCTCCCGCCATTCCCGTTGAAGTTCACGTTGTTCCCATAGTTGCCGGCGGAGAAGATGACGGAACCGATGTTCCCGCTGATGCTGATGCCGCCATCATATACCCCGCTAGGGACCGTGAGACTGGTGATATTGCCGCTCCAGTTCTCGCTTCCCGATTCGCCAGTCTGCTGAGCGCAGGTGCCCGCGCTGAGCGCTACGGTTGTGGCCCGAGCGGCCAGCGGGTCACTCAGCGCCGCGAGGTTTTCGACAGGCTGCGGCGAAACGGTGACGTTGCCAGACTGGGAAAAACTGCTCCCGACCACGCCGATAGACGTTGCCGTTAGCGTGACATTGCCGTTAAGCGAAAGCCCGGAGGAAGAAGTCGAGTCATCGATTACACCGCACTGAGAATTGACGTTGGAATTGCCCGTCAACGACAGGGTGTTCGAGTCAATCGGATCCAGTCATATATGCAGGAAGGTCCGGCGACGGCGCCGCTCACGGCCCGAGCGCCCACGTTCATTGAATTGAAACCCAGCGCGCGCAGGAAATAGGTAGGTACGGATTGAGAAATGTCGACCTCGACGTAGGTTACACCGCTGGGATACGGCGAGGGCAGTGTAGGTTCACTAACCGTAACCGCCACATTGTTCTGCGAATTGGTAAAACCGTTGAATGAACTAACGGTGTCGGCGGTTTGGGTGTAATTCTGTCCGTCGCGCAGTGCCGTGGCGCCTGCGACTGCCGCAGCATCGGCGGCCGTCTGCATGCGGCGCCTTGTGGAATAAATCATCCCCATATCAACCGCCAAAGCGCTGAAGCCAAGCAGGGCGATCATCGCAATGGTGGCGAGAAATATCATCTGTCCGGATTCACGACCTCGGATATTCATTCGAAGGGTCCTCATTGAAAAGCGATCTCGCTTGCACGAACCTACGTCGCCGAACCTGGAAGGTCCTCACAAGCCGGTATAATGTCAATTGATATTCGACGTAGTGACACTGAGTATACATGAATAATTGATTTGAACATAGATAAGGCATTAACCATAGATCAAACATTAACGCGAACAACTGACGTGTCAATTTAAGACTTTAAGGCATTAAGGTGTGGTAGTTACTCTATCTGTACTAGTCTTAGTGTGGCTGGCCGTCCTGGTGCGCCGAGGCGGTATCGGCAAGTCTGATTCGGGCACTTGGCGATCCGACTCATTCCTGCCAGGGAATGCGCGCGCCACATAGGTCTGCGAGATTCCAGTTGCCCAGAAGGGAAAGACTATTCCAACGCTGGGAGTTGAGTGCCGGAGATTTAGGACGGGATCGCTGCAACATTCCTCAGTAAGACGGTGTCTCGCGTTCGAGCACTTATTGTTTCGTAGTGTGTCATCGGTGCGAAAAAAAGATCGTGCCCCATGTGACGCGCGCGCGTCGCGTAAGACGCACTGACTATTTAAGCCAAATGCCAAATGCATGTGCGCAGTTAGCGTAACTGAGCGGCACTGGTGAGTCATAACGAGACCGCCTGGGATCGTTTCTTGCGACTCCCCGGTTTCAAGTTTTCGGCGGACAGGAGTTGTCTCGAAAATGGGTATCCATCCAAGGCGCCGCCGCTTTGCCGGCGGCGGTAACTATCTTTCCGTTGGAGCAGTGTTCGCCGCGCTGGCAGTCGCTGCGGCGTTGTCGTTCGTGCGCGTGGCGGTCGCGGGCACACCTGGAACCGCCGGCGATACTACCGCCGATCGCGAGTTGGGCGAAGTTGATTTCACCCACAGCATGTTCGACTTTGGCGGCGCGGACGCGCTTTCCGGCCCGACCGGCGTGGCGGTCGATGCGGCTGGTCATCTGTACGTCGGGGATTCGATCAACAACCGGGTGCTGGGATGGACCAGTGCGAGCATGTTCAACAACGGAGCTCCGGCCAGTATCGTGATCGGCCAGCCAGATTTTTACAGCTACCGATGCGACGACGGCGCGGCGGGTGGTGACGTGGGCGGGATGGGCGCCGACAGTCTGTGCGGACCCGAGGGTGTCGCGGTCGACAGCGCCGGCAATCTCTACGTCGCCGACAGCATCGACAATCGCGTGTTGGAGTTCAGCAGCCCATTTCTGAGCGGAGTTACCCAAGGCGAGGCGGCCGCGATGGTTTTTGGACAACATGGCAGCTTTGTCGGCAGCGGATGCGACGACGGCATCGCGGGCGCCGACGTCGCCGGCGTCGGTGTCGACAGCCTGTGCGATCCGCGAGCGGTTGCGGTTGACGCGGTCGGCAATCTCTACATCGCCGACAGCGGCGCCAGCCGTGTGCTCGAATACAGCACGCCGCTTAACGCCGGCATCGGCGAAAGCGGCGCCGGCGACGCGCTCGCCGACATGGTTTTCGGCCAGAGCAACAGCTTCACGACCAAGCTCTGCGCCGACGGCACGGCGGGCGGCGATGTGAGCGGCACAGGGCCCGACAGCCTGTGCGGGCCAACCGGCGTCATCACCGACGCGAGCGGCAACCTCTACGTGGCCGACACCAACAACAATCGCATCCTCGAATACAACACGCCGCTCAATCCGTCGAGCGGCTTGGCCGGCGCCGGCGACACCATCGCCGACAATGTCTTCGGCCAGAACGGCAGCTTTACCACCGGCGGGGCGAACGACGGCGCCGGGGGCGGCGATGTGGCTGGCCTGGGGCCCGACAGTCTTTCCGATCCGCAGGGACTCGTGACCGACGGCGCCGGCAATCTCTATGTCGCCGACGCCGGCAACAGCCGCCTGCTGGAGTTCAACACGCCGCTAAACAGCGGCAGCGGCGAGAGTGGGGCCGGTGACGCGGTGGCCGACCTGGTGTTTGGCCAGGCCGGGAGCTTCACGACCGCGCTGTGCAACGGTTCCGACACCGGGCTGTTGGCCGGCTTCGGAATCGTGGTCGATGCCGGCGCGCTCTGTTCGCCCGCCTCCGTCGCGCTTGACGCCCCGGGCAACCTCTACGCCACGGACTCGGACAACGGCCGGCTGCTGGTCTACAATACGCCGCTCAACGCAGCCAGCGGCGAGAGTGGCGCCGGCGACACGATCGCCGACCGCGAACTCGGCCAGACCGACCTTGAGCACAACATGGATAACTTTGGCGGCCCCGCCGCGCTCGAGCTGGCTAATCCGGCGTCGACCAACGTGCTGGCCGCGAACCCCGCGATCGACGCGGACGGGCATCTCTATGTCGCGGACACCGCCAACAGCCGGGTGCTCGGATGGACCAGCGCAAGCGCGTTTGCCGACGGCGCGGCGGCCGCGCTGGTTATCGGCCAACCTGACTTTTTCAGCTTCGTGTGCGACGCCGGACTGGCGGGCGGCGACGTAAATGGCGTCGGCCCCGACAGTTTGTGTGAGCCCAGTGGAGTCGCCGTCGATAGCGCAGGCAATCTCTACGTCGCCGACGCCGACGACAACCGCGTGCTCGAGTTCGCCCAGCCCTTCAGCAGCGGCATGACCGCAGGACAAAGCGCGCAGAAGGTGTTTGGCCAGGGCGGCAGCTTCACCACCGTCGTCAGCGGCGGCGGCGTCGACGGGCTCAACCGTCCCAGCGGGGTCGCGGTAGACCCCGAGGGCGACGTCTTCGTTGCCGACACCGATAACAGCCGCGTACTCGAATACGACGATCCGCTGGCGGCCGGCGGCGGCACCCCCGGCATATCCGGTTCCGCCGGTGATACCACCGCGGATCTTGTCTTCGGCCAAAACTTGAGCTTCGCCACGGTCGCGTGCAATGACGGCGCCGCGGGTGGCGACCTCAACGGCGCCGGTCCAGACAGCCTGTGCAATCCAACCGGCGTGGCGCTCGACCAGACGGGCAATCTCTACGTCGCCGACTATGGCAACAGCCGGGTGTTCGAGTACGATGCCGGCGACACCAACGCCGATTTCGTTTTCGGCCAGGCCGGTAGTTTTACCGCCACCGGATGCAACCGCGGAATTGCCGACGGCGACATTGGCGGTGTGGGGCCCGACAGCCTCTGCCAGCCCGCAAGCGTCGCGGCCGACAGCGCCGGCGATCTCTACGTCACCGATACCGGCGACAATCGCGTCCTCGAGTACAACACTCCGCTCAACGCGGCCAGTGGCGAGAGTGGCGCGGGCGATGCGAGCGCCGACCTGGTATTCGGCCGTGCCACCGACACTGACACGCAGTGCGTCGTCACGGCCAGCGCCGACACACTGTGCGCGCCCAACGGAGTCGCGCTGGACAGCGCCGGCAATCTCTATGTCGCCGATTCGGCCGACAGCCGCATGCTCGAGTACGACCATCCGCAAGCGATCGCCACGCCCACGCCGACCGCGTCCCCCACGGGAACCCCATCACCGGCGCCGACTCCGACGCAGACGCCCGTTGCGACGCCAACGCCCATTGTGACCCCAACTCCCACGCCCATCGCGTCACCGACGCCGTCGGCTGCGCCGACTCCGACGCCGACCGCGTCATCCACGGCAACGCCGTCACCGGTGCCGACACCAACGCCGACGCCCATCGCGTCACCCACGGCAACGCCGTCGCCGGCGCCGACTCCGATCGTGACGCCGACCCCCGTTGTGACACCAGCGCCAACACCGACACCGACTCCGACACCGGTGCCGGGCGGTACGCTCTCGGTCGCCACGCCGATGCTATTCGGTTCGGTGGGAATCGGTGTTGCGCCCCGGATCAGGGTGGTGAACATCCATAATCTCAGCCCGTACAAGACGCTGACCGTGTCGCTGGGCGCGATGGCGCGGCCCTGCGCGGTGCTTTCGGGATTCGGACCATTCGCGATTGCGCCTTTGCACAAAACTGCGGTGACGATCCAGTTCACACCCACGTTGATCGGTAAGGCGACCGGCAGCCTGAACATCACCAGCAGCGACCTGCATCATCCGGTCTTCACGGTCGCGCTTGTCGGGCACGGAGTTGCGGGCACGCTTGCGCTCCCGGTCAGTATGGGGTTCGGCCGGGTCGGAATCGGCGTCACGCCGGGGTCGATGAGATTTGCGGTCAGGAACAGCGGTATTGGTATGCTCACCGGGTCGGTTGGCGCACTTGCCGCGCCCTTTAACGTGAGCGCGGGCGGCGGGACGTTTAATCTCGCGCCCGGCCAGAAGCAATTTGTTACCGTACAATTTACGCCCACGGTCATCGGTCATGTTAGCGCCACTTTGGCGATCATCAGCGACGATCCGGCGCATCCGAGCGTGAACCTTCCGATCGGCGGCATAGGAGTGGGCGGGCATCTGGTGGTCAACCTGGCAGCGCCGATACCGCCCGCGGTGCTGCCGACGCTCGGTTTCGGCCCGGTCGCCAGAAGCACCACGCTCACCAAGACCTTCACCGTCACCAACGCGGCGCGCGGCGTGCTGAACGGCAGTGTAGGCGCGTTCGCTATCGGCAGCCCGTTCACTCTCACCCAGGGTGCCGCAGCGTTCACGCTGCAGCCGCATCAGAGCCTGACGATCGGCGTGCAGTTCGCGCCGACGGTGACGGGCAGGGCGACCGCGACGCTGGTGATGACGGACACCGCGCCGGGCACCCCGGCCACGGTCAAGGTGTCGGTCGCCGGCCGCGGAAGTTGATTTGCTTTGCGCCGCGCTACGCCTTGGCGACGCCGAGGAAGCCGGTAATCTCCTCGAGCGCTTCCGGCTCGACCAGCGAGGGCGCGTGGCCGACGCCGGGAACCTCGACCAGGCGCACGCCGCGTTGCACCTTGACCATCCGGGCCGCCGTTTCGCGCGACAGGATGTCGCTCTCCGCCCCGCGCACGATCAAGATGGGCGCCATCACGCGATTGTAGGGCAGCCACAGATCGATCGGCCGCGCCGCCGAGCCTCCGCGCGGCGGGCGGCGAACCGCCGGGTCCATCTTCCACGTAAGCCTGCCGTCCTCGGCCGTCTTCACCGACCATCGCACCCACTCGGTGAGCACCTCGTCCGAGAGCGTGGCCGCGGGCGGGTAGATTTCGCGGTAGTAGGCTCCGACCTCGGCCAGATTCTTGAAGCGATCGGGCGCCTGGCCAAGATAGGCCATGATTCGCATCAGGCCGGCCGGATCGATGTCAGGGCCGATGTCGTTTAGGACCAGGTGTTCGACGGTTTCCGGATAGCCGCCGGCGAACATCATCGAGATCACACCGCCCATCGAGGTTCCCACCAGGCTCACGCGTTTGATTCCGAGCCCGTCGAGGAATTCCTTGAGGTCGCTGACGTAGACCTGCGGATTGTAGTCTAGCGGCGCACCCCACCCGCTGTCGCCGCGGCCGCGGACGTCGAGCGCGAGCACGCGGTAGCGCGCCGTCAGATGCGGGGCCAGCGCGTCAAAGTTGTGCGCGTTGCCGGTCAGCCCGTGGATACAGACCAACGCCGGCTTTCCCTCACCACCGAAGTCCAGGTAGTGCAATTTGAGTCCGCCGGCAATCTGAAACTTGTCTTCGGGCATCTCGCCAGTGCTCCTCGCGGGGGCGCCGCGTTACGTGGCTTGGAAATCGTTATTTGGAAATCAGATTTTACGACAACAAATCCGAACGAAAATAAAACTCGGACGAAGGTAAGACTCTTCAGCAATCGCGCGGCGATTTCAAGCCGTTCCCGCGCCGCTTTCGACGATTCAGACATTTACATCTTCACGGAATTTTGACAGAGAATTCAGCGCGGAAATAATTTTAATGGAGAGCCAAATCATGAAATTCGGTATCGGCCCCTTCAATCTGCAGGCGGCCCAGGGCTCGGGAAAACCGCACACCGAAGTATATCGAGAGATGCTCGAGCAGGTAGTGCTTGCCGAGGAACTGGGCTTCGATTCCGCCTGGCTCATCGAACATCACTTCAAGGAAGACGGCGAGTGCCCCTCGGTGCTCCTGACGGCGGCCGCGATGGCGGCGCGGACGAGCATAATCAAGATCGGCACCGCGATGCTGCTGCTGCCGCTCCATCGCCCGGTGCGCATCGCCGAGGACGTGGCGGTGCTCGACAATATCGCCAATGGACGCGTCATCGTGGGCGTGGCCGCCGGTTACCGTCCGATCGAGTTCGAAGGTCTGGGAGAACCGCGCAAGGGCCGGGAAGCGCGGATGGAAGAGCAACTGGAGATCCTGATCAAGTCGTGGACCACCGATTCGTTCGCGTACAGCGGCAAGTACTATCAGTTTCCGGAAATCTCCGTGATGCCCAAGCCCGCGCAGAAGCCTCATCCGCCAATCTGGATCGGAGCTTCGACCGAAGGTGGCTTTCGCCGCGCGGCAAAATGGGCGGACGCGCTGTGCTCCTCGCCACGCCATCATCTGAGCGATCTTAAAAATCATTACGCAAGCTATCGGCGTTACCTGGCTGAATTCGGCCGCAAGGAAACCTGTACGCCAGTCATCCGCGAGGTCTATTGCGCCGAGACCATGAAGCAGGCAGAGCGGGAAGGCGGGCCCGGAATGATCTATATACAGGCCGGAATGTACGGACGCTGGGCGCAGGTGCGCGAGTTAAAGGACGACCGCGGACAGGCTGTATCCGGCGCACGCGAAGTCAGCCTGGAGACCTTCCGCGAGCGCTTCATCCTGGGCAACCCCGGCCATTGCATCCGCGAGATCGAAAAATACCAGCGCGAAGTGGGGATGGACTATCTGCAATGCATGATGGACTTTCCCAACGTGGATTCGGAATTGACCAAGAAATCGATGCGGCTCTTCGCCCGCGAAGTGATGCCGTATTTCAGGAAGAATTGATGAGACATTATTCTTCGATCGTTGGATAGATAACTTAGCGCGCGGCGCCGGTGCCCTCGTCGCCGCCGGGGCCCGGCTTGTCACCCTGCACCAGGGCGAGCAATTCGCTGGTGACGATTATGAGACGCCGCCCGTCGCGGATGATCACGCCGGTGCGCTCGAATTCGCTCAACTGCTCGGTGATCCGCTGGCGCGACGCGCCGACCAACTCGGCCAGATCGCTATGCGTAAGCTTCAGGGTTAAAATCCGCCCGCGCGCGTCCTCGGCACCAAACTTGGTCCCCAACTCCAGCAGCGCGCCCGCCAGCCGCTCGCGCAACGCGAGTCCGAGAAAATTCGTATACCGCAAGAGCATCGCCCACCAGCGTCCCACAGTGACATCGAGCACCCGGCTCAAATCTTCCAGGCGCACGCCGAGCGAGGCGTCGACGAAGGCCTCCGGACTGGTGACGCCGACCAGGCAGTCGCTGAACGCGTCGCATCGAAAGGGCCGCTTGGCCACCGTCAGCAGCGAGGAGACGCCGAAGATCTCGCCGGGACCGACCAGCGAGACCAGGATACGTTCGCTCGCGTTGAGAAAGGTCAGCTTGGCGACGCCCGAGAGCAGCACGTAAACGGACTTGGCGTCCTCGCCCTCGAAAAAAATTGTTTCGTGGCGCCGCACGCGGCGCGTGATGGTCGCGGTGGAGAGCTTGGCGAGCTGCGCCTCCGACATCCACGCTAGCGTCCGTAGCCGGCTGAGCAGCTTCTGTTGCGAGACTTCGGCTGTCACATTTCATTGGTTAGCACAGACGGCGGTGATGTCACCAAAGCGACCAAACACGAGGGTTAAGGGCCGCGCATGCTCGGTTTTGTCGCACCTGCGACAAATGTTAAGAAAGCTAATTTTGCTATACCGTGAATATCAGATAGTCTTCAATCACCGAATGCAGGAAAAGCGCAGGGTGATTCATTCAGCGACAATCCGGCCTTCATCAGGCAGCAACCGAATCACGGTACGGATTGGTCGTGAAAATGGAGGAGTGCCTAAAACGGCGGCAGAGGCGCGCACAATGGGCATCCCCGGCGCGAGGCATCCGGCAACAAGAGCGACAAGGAATAGTTGAAACGATTGGCATAAATGCTGCTCAAACAGCATAGCGTATCGTTTTGGGCCAGTCTTCGACCACGCGGATAGCATAAAGGGGTACATATGAAATTCTTCGAGCAATGGGCCAAACTCGGCGAGGCGATGGTCGAAATGCCATTCGTGGCCGCCAGAAGCATGTTCGCCCAGGACCGCGAACGCGGCGGGGAGCATGATCTCGAAAAGGACCTGCAGCAGGCGGGATGGAAGGCCTACGACGCCTGGGTGCAGTTGCTCAACGAATCCGCCAACGGTCTTTATGCAAGTCCGGAGGTCGGTGCTTCGGCGGGCCGCTCGATGGAGGCGTCGCTCAGGTGGCAGCGCCTGGGTTCGGCAATGACGGGGGCGTTTTTCGCCGCGCTATGGCCGGTGGTGGGGCTGCCCTCGGCAGCCGAGTTGACTGAGTTGCGCGCCGAACTGGGGGCGCTTCGCGACGACCTGGCGGGGGCCCGCCTGGAAGCCGAGGAAGCGCGCGCGGCGGAGATCGAGACGGCTGCGGGCGAGCGCCAGGTGGGTGACCCGTTGACCGCGATGTGGAATGGCGGATGGACTCCGGCGGTGGCGCCCTTCGAGCGCAAGCAAGGCGAAGATGCTCCAGCCAACTAACACGCCAATGAACGCGATTGCCGGCTACTGGCTCGACGGCGCGATGCGCACGCTCGACGGTTTCAAAAAGGGCGCACATGCGACCGTCAACGACCCTCAGCCGGTCACGCCCTACCGCGTGGTCTTCGAGAGCGGCAAGGTGCGGCTGCGTCATTACGCGGCCACGGGCACAAATGCCCATCGCACGCCTATCGTGCTGGTCTACGCGTTGATCAAGCGTCCGTTCGTGCTCGACATCCAGAAGGGCCGCAGCGTGATCGAATTCCTGACGCGCTCGGGCTTTGACGTTTACCTGACCGACTGGCTGCCGCCCAATCCTACCGACACCTGGCGCGGCTTCGACGCCTACGTCAACGGCGACCTCGACAAGGCTGTGCGTTTCGTGCGCGCGATCACGCGCACCGCGCAGGTCACGGTTCTGGGTTACTGCTTCGGCGCGCTGCTGAGCCTCATCTACACCGCGCTCCATCCCGAGAACGTGCGCAACCTAGTGACCGCGACCACGCCGTTCGACATGGGTGTGCGCGATTTGCCCATCTATAGCATCCTCGACCGGATGAGCGAGGAGGCGATGGAGATGGTCACGCGGGTGCATGGCAACTGCCCAGCATGGATGGTGCAGTCGTTCTTCACCGCGATGGCCCCGGTGCATCACGCGATCGACAAGTACGTTGGTCTGTATCGCAACGCCGAGCGCGACGGCTATGCCGAACAGTTTGATCTGTTCGAGCGCTGGATGAGCAGCGACGTGGCGATGGCGGGACGGATTTTCCGGGAGATGTCCGGGGATATCTTCAAGCGTAATCTGCTTGCGCGCGGCGGGTTCGAGGTCGGCGGGCGCAAGGTCGAAATTGAACAAATCAGGTGTCCGTTGCTCAACGTGGTTGCCGACTACGACGACGTAGTGCATCCACGCTCGAGCCTGGGGCTGGTCGATCGCGTGAGCAGCTGCGACCGGCGCAATCTGACCTTCCCGACCGGACACGTGGGAGCGATGGTGAGCGGCGCGGCTCACAAGCAACTGTGGCCAAAAATCGGCGCATGGTTGGGAGAACGATCGAATTGAACAAGAAACGTAAGGGAAAGAATCATGACGACGCGCAAACGTTCGAAAATGTCGCGCGCGCGACAAAGCACACCGAGCCTAACGCGAATTCGTGGTTAAATTCTAACACGACGGAGCAAGGCTCCCAAAAGAATGTACGGAGGAGATTACTAATGTCAGAGAAAGAACATAGCGGAGCATACGAGGGATTTTCACGTATCGCGGAAACCTGCTTTAATCCGGCGGGCGCCAAAAAGGCGGCGGCGTGGTACATCGACACTACCGAGAAGCTCGCGACCCAGGCGCTGGATTTCCAGGTCAAAGCGACCGAGTGGGCCAAGGAAACTCCTATCTACCCCCTGATCGAAGCGCAGCAAACGATCGGCCGCAAGTTGGTCGAGCAGAGCGTGAGCACCGCTCGTTCGCTCTGGAAGCTCTAAGGAGCCGTTCGCTTCCAAGCGGGGGCGGACTATAATTTCGCTCCGCTGATGATGGTATTGCAGGCGGTTCGCGCGTCTACCGCGCGGGCCGCCTTTTTCTATTGGCGATTCGCGCTGAGGCAGCGTGGCGGCAAGTTTGCGCGAAGAATAGATGGTACAATTGCTGCTTGTGAGCGAGTCCGGCGGCGGCGGCGCGTAATACTCCATGAACATTCCATTAATACTTATTGCTGCTCCTGACTTGTGTCGCGAATAGCCAAATGGTTCGCGCTATCATGATTTGCCGTTGCATCAGATGAAACACTATCTGCTCGCAAGCGATTTCGATCAGACGCTCAGCTTCAACGATTCCGGTATCGCTCTGAGCGAGCTGCTCCGCATCACCGGCTTCGAAGAAAAGGTGATCGGCCTCTCGCGGCTCAACCTGGTGCAGCAGGGCGGCGAACTGGCCTACCTTCTGCGCCACGACCCGGAGTTCCGGCGCGTGCGCAGGCAGGACCTGGCCGAAGTCGGCCGCCGCGTGCGTCTCAAACGCAACATCCCGCTGCTGACCGAGCTGCTGGAAAACGGCATCGAGGGTCATCGTTTCGACTTCTACGTCATTTCTGCGGCGCCCGAGGAGGTCGTGCGGTCGGCCCTGGAGGGAATCGTGCCGCCGGATCACGTTGTCGGCACCAGGCTCGGCTATGCTGCGGAGTCGGGCGAGATCGAGTCGATCGTGCGGGTGGCCGCGGGCTATGGCAAGGTGGCGGCGATCGATGAGTTGCGCCTGGCGCTGGGCGTCCCGAGTGACCGCGTTATTTATGTGGGCGACGGCAGCTCGGACATCCACGTCATGCTCGAGGTGAACCATCGCGGCGGCTTCACGATCGCGGCCTCGGAGGCCAAGTACATCACGCAGATCGCCAAGCGCACGATTATCAGCGACGACGCCTTGAGCGTGCTGGTGCCGATCCTCGAACAGATCGCCGGCTGGAGTCCGCAGCGTATCCGCGCGCTATTCGAGGCGCACGGCGTGTTGATTCAGCAATGGGACAAGGTGCGCACCGACTGGCTGACCATCTGCGAAAGTTCGACCGCGGCGCAGCACAAGCAAACAGATAGCGATGAAAATGCACAAGACCCGGAATGATATTCCGGAAAAGTTCGCGGCGATGTACCCTGCGGCGTAAATCTGATTGCGACGGAGAAACCAGTGGCCGCAAGAACATTTTTTGCTCAGAGTCGGGACGGCACCAGGATTCATTACGAGCTCCGCGGCGAGGGCGAGCCGCTCGCGCTCATCTTCGGCTACGGCGGGTCGGGCCGCGGATGGGGCGAGCCGTTCCTTAAGCTGCTCGAGGCGCACTTCAAAACTGTCGTGATCGACAACCGCGGCACCGGCGAGAGCGACAAGCCGGAAAAGCCGTTCTCGCTGGCCGACATGGCCGCCGACGTGGCCAGCGTGCTTGACCATGCCAAAATCGACCGCGCGCATGTGATGGGCATCTCGATGGGCGGGATGATCGCGCAAGAGTTCGCGCTCAATCATTCCGCGCGCCTGCGCGCACTGGTGCTGGGTTGCACGCTGTGCAGCATCAGCCACGGCATCGCAGGCGACCCTGAAGCGCTCGCCGCGCTGCAGGCCAACCCGGATGAGCCGCTTGCGCCACAAGTCGAGCGCCTGCTTGCCGCCTGCTGTGCCAAGCCATTCCTCGCGTCAGCCAGGGGCCAAGCGGTACTCAAAGAGCGGGTGGCTGAAGTGATGAATTACCCGATGACGCCGTTTCACACCTATCAATTGCAAGGGGGCGCGATCGGGAGTTTTGACACCTTCGATCGGCTGTCCCTGATAAAGGCGCCGACGCTGGTCATCACCGGCACGTCCGATCTGCTCGTTCCGGACGCCAACTCCGACATCCTCAAGGAACGTATTGCGGGCGCGCATATACACAAGATACCCGGCGCGGGTCACCTCTTCTTCTGGGAAGTGCCGGAGTACAGCGCGGCGGTGATCACGAAATTCCTCCTGGCGGTAAACTAGACAAGGCTGACAGCGATGCGGCGTCTCACTGCCTATTTGATCGGACGCCAGTGGCATCGCGGCGCATCGTGCGTTGCAGTCCAACACGCGTGGCGAGCGCGAATCTGTGTGATGCCCAGTACGAATTGGTACAGGCGAAAATTGATTATATTAGACACAACTCGTTTAATGGCATGGCAATTGCTTTGCCTGCGTCTTCGGGGGGCAGGGGCAGGAGCGGAGGATCTCCAGGGCGATGACCCCGGGTGGTGCTTCGTGGACGCACAGCGGATGACTAGCGTTTCAGATCCGGAAATGGACATGAATCGAGCCATTGCTCGCGCGCCGAGCGTGGTGATGTGGCGGCTGATCGCGGCGCTCAGATGGCTTGCGCCGGGAATCTACGGGATGCAGACTCCGCGGCGTTCGGTGGACCGCGAACTCGAGCAGTTCTCCTCGCCCTGGGAGTGAGTTTGCCGCAAGCATCGCCGTAGTCTCGCGCCGGCGATGTGGTTCGCGCGGGTGCCGGCGAATGGCGCCGGACATCGATAGGCTCGCGGGACCTCGCCCGAAATCAGCGAACATCCCCAGACATCGGGCGATGGCGGAATTAATTCTGGCGCGCCCGGCTGTCTCACCTGAAGACTGGGGGCGTCGCCTCACACGCCGCCGGTTCCAAAGCAGCAATACTCTGATAGCGCCCTTCGGTCGCGCGCCTTCGGCGCCGTGTCAGTTTGCGTCGAACTGCCAATTCGTCGGCGCCTGTTTTATGGCGCTTGGTGAATCGGCAGGAAGATTCCCAAACTCTCGCTTGTCTCCAGCGCCGGCGATTCTTGGCAAATGCCTGTTTTTTTTGTCCGCGGAACTCAACCTCCGCGCGCTCATTTGCATATCCGAGTGGCATCATTGTTGCCCTGCGACAGGCGAGGGACGCGGCCGGAGGGCGCGCGACTAACGCTATATGGCCCAGGAAAAGGCGGGACTGGATGCGGTTGGGATGGCAGCGTGGGCTCTGTGCATAGCGCTGGGCGCGATGCTGAGCGTGGGTGTTTGCGCAGCCGGGCAACTCGCGACCGATAGCGCAGCGCGCCCGGGTGTCCAAAGCGAGGCTGCGCGAACCGAGGCGCCAATCGACGTCACGATGGCGCGTCTTAGGCGCCTGGAGGACACTGCTGGGTTCGATCCCGTTCCGCTTTCCGCGGCAAGCCGCAATCTGTTGAGCCTCGCCAATCGCTGGGCGGCCGTGCGCGAGCGGGTGATCAAAGGGACGGCCGTGCCTGCGGGGCCCGTGCAATCGCGTGCTCCTGAGACAGCGGAAGCGCCGCTGGCTTTGGCAACCAATCTCCGCAACTCGCGCTATTCGGGGTTTACCCAGAGTGAAACGGCGACCGCTTGGTGCGGTAGCAACGTGGTGATGGGTTTCAATGACACGGACGCCGAAGTAACGACGATGGCTGCCGGACGCGGCGTCAGCATGGACGGCTATGCGCAGTCGTCCAACCGCGGCGCCACGTTCACCTATATGGGATCGCCGGCTACGCCGAGCGATCCCAACACCTTCATGTCGGGTGACCCGGTCGTCGCGTGCGCGAGCGCGGCGAACTTCTACTATGTCTCGGCCTTTCTGGACGGCACGAACGAGGTATCCGGCGTGAGCCTGTCAATCTCGACCGATGGCGGGAAGACGTTTGCGACGCCGGTCGTAATATCCGGTCAGCCATCGAACACCCACATCGTGGATGGAGCCTGGGTCGCGGTGGATCACAGCACGCCAGGCCGGCTCTATGTGACTTACAGCGATCTCGATTTTTCAGGTTCGGTATGCGGAACCGAAAGCGGTTCGGCGGTGCCGCGCTACGCGATCGAAGCCATAAGTTCGGCCGACGGAGGCACGACCTGGAGCGGTACGCCGGTGGTGGTGGCGCAGGTATGCGCCGACAGCGCGCATCCGTTCGCTTTCGTCGCCGGCTCACAGGTGGCGGTGGGGCCGAATGGCGAGGTCTACGTAACGTGGGAATTGTTTGGTAACACCAACGGCCTGGGTGAACGCGAGATCGAGATCTCCGGATCGACCAACCAGGCGCAGTCCTTTCCGGCTTCGCCCGTTACGGCGGCGACGATCGGTTGCGCGGGCGACTGCGCCGATTGGCAGGGGCTGGCTCACAGCAACGAGCATCCCAGCCTCGCGATCGGTAAGGGAACCCTTAATAGCGCAATGGTCTACCTGGCGTGGAATGACGGTGATCGCCAGGCGCCTGACGCACTGACCACGACCGGCTTCTACAACTTCACCGATATCATGTTCAGCCAGTCGAGCGACGCAGGTGCGACCTGGTCGCCACCGGTGCGGGTCAATAACAACGCCGAGGGCGGCACTGCGCCACTGACCGATCAGTTCGAACCGGCGCTCGCCTCGGATCGCAGTGGCCGCATAGCGATTTGCTTTTACGACCGCAGGCGCGACCCCGCCAACTTTCGCATCGATCGCTTCTGCGCGTCTTCTCACAACGGCAAGAACTGGCTTAACAATCGCATCACGTTAATGCAGTTCCCCACAATCGTGGGACAGGACGTCTTGATGGCGCCCGATTACATGGGCGATTACGACACGCTGGCCTCGGACACTCTCAATCTAAACGCGGGATTCGTCGGCGGCTACGCCTCCAATCTCACCGGAAATCCCGTGGTCAGAACGCTCCAGTACTAAGCGCACGGACGCGTGGCCGGCGTCCCACGCGTGGTCGAAATGACGTCGGATGGCCGCAGCCGCGTTCGTCTTTAAGTAGCATCCTATCTGAGAAGTTTTCGTCCTCTGTCGGCCTCCAGCGCCCAAACTCCAGCCGAAATCGCAACCCATCCACGCTTGAACTAGCACGGCCGCCTCGCGTTCGTGTTCTCCGAGACCCGCCGTCTCTGGCATCCCGTCTCTCGCGCACGCCTATCGCGCGATTGTTCCATATTCGCGCAGTAACATAGCCGCTTCAGGAGCAGGCCGGCCGCCGAGCGTTCGTTCCTGAGACGGCAATCCCTCGTAACTTCCAAAAGCGTCCGACAGAACGAAGAGTTTTCTTCTCTCCCCTTATGGCATGACCGATGCTGTTGTCCCCTTATGTAAGCACTCCGGCTCGTAGATCCAGATGAACTATCTAAGCACATGTACTGTCTTCGTACAGGCGGCCGCAAAAATTCAAGGCATCGGCAAAGCAATGAGAGTGACGCCAATAGGCATTCATTATCGCAGTGCGTACTCCTCGAGCCGAATGCGGTTGGTGAGTATCGACAATCAAAACAATGTTCAGACCTACTTTATCCTTGATCGACCGGGTCGCTGCGGGAAGCCCTCCTGATACGAGCGCTACTCATTACGGCGCTTACAAGGCTTGATTAGACGGACTCTTCGCTGATTGTCGCGGCCGTCGCGATCGTAGTCTACATCACTTAACAGGTGATAGGTCGAGACATCGGCTCTATGTGACTACAGTGGACACTTCACTGAGTAGTAATTGACAGATGCCACTGTGGATACGCAGGAACGCCAGATGAGCGCTGCGAGTGTACGAAATAGAACAACCGGCTTCGGCCGAGAAAGAGGAAAGAGAAGTTATGAGACTGTTTACGAAGATGTATGTGAATGCGAATGAGAAAATGCGCAAGAATATCAGCAAGATGGCGGAAGGTCAGACCATGACTGAGTATGCGCTCATTCTGGCCGCTGTAGCGATCGTGGCGTACGTCAGCTACCAGGTGATGGGTCAGGACATCGGCTCGATGGTCAAAACGATCGATACCGCGCTCAGCGCCGCGTAGGCCGCTTAGGAACCACCGCCAGTGAGTGATGGTGACGGCCGGCGCCTCCGGTAAGCGAGGCCGTAAGGGACGGTTCTAAGCGGTGGACGCGAAAAGGGAACCGCGGGCGCGAGCTCCGGCGGTTGCGCGGACGAAGGCGTGCCTTGGGGGAGGGGCGCGTCGCACAGGAGATTGTTGTGGGACGGTCGAGCAGCAAGGACGGTACGTTCAAGGGCGGTTTGTCGGTACTCCTGGTGGGTCGCGATGCGCTCCAGATGGAGCAAGCGCGAGGGGTTTTGCGCTCGCTGATCGATCCGGCCGTGGCGATTGCGGAGGCACAGCCTGCTGAGGCCGCTGCGCTCAGCGCGGAGGCCGACGTAGCGATGATCCTGTTCGGCGCGGACGAAGAGGAGGCCCTGAGCTATTTACAGAAGGAATCCGAGCGCACGCCGCGGCCATCTCTGTTCGCGCTGCTGAGCGAGGAATCGGAGGCGCTGATGTGCCGGGTGCTGCGCGCGGGCGCCGATGAGGTTTTGTTTGGGCCGCTGAAGGTGGGCGATCTTATGCGCCCGCTGCTCAAGGTCAGCGAGGCGCGGCGGCGCAGCGTGCGCCGCGCGGGCGGGAAGATTATTTCGGTGGCCAGCCTGGGTGGCGGAGCCGGGGTTACCACGCTTTGCGCGAGCCTGGGCCGGGCGCTAATGGGCGAGGGCGGCGTACGCGTGGTGCTGGTGGACCTCGATCTGCAGGAGGGCAGCCTGGGCCATCTGTTCGGCGCCGAGCCCGAGCGCGGCATCCTCGCACTGGCGCGCCTGGATCGCAAACCGGATTCAATAAGCCTGGAAGCGGCGCTGACCAAGCATGCTTCGGGGCTCTACGTATTGGGCGCCCCGGACCGAATCGAGGACAGCGAGGAAGTTTCCGACGTCACGGTCGGGCAGCTGCTCGATCTGCTGCGCCAACTGTTCGACTACATCGTGATCGACTGCGGTGACCATGTGGACGAAAACTCCGTCGCCGCGTGGGAGCGCTCGGAGGAGGTGCTTTACGTGCTCGAGCAGTCGGTGACCGCGACGCATCGGGCCCTGCGTTTTATGGAGCTGTTCGGGCGGCTGGGGATCGACGGGATCGAACCACGGCTGGTGCTCAACCGCTATCAGCCGGGCCATCCGATCGCCGAGGCGCAGATCGTCACAACACTAAGGTGCCCGATCTACGCGCGTATTCCGCGCGACGAACGGGTGATGGAAAAATCGGTGGCGACGGCGCAGATGCCTTCGCAGGTGGCGCCCAACTGCGCGTTGGTGCTCGCCTTCGCGGAGCTCGCGAACCGCCTCGGCGCCAGCGAGGAAGTCACGGCCGAAGCCGAGTCGCGTCCGGGGCCTGGGTTTGTCAGCCGGCTGCTGGGCTCGCTCGGTGCTCGTGCCTGAGGGAGGAGCGTAGTGAGACTCATCGAAAGGATATCACAGGCCCATAACCGAGTGCCGGTCGAGCAGCCGGGAGCCTTTCTTGGCGGCAGCGCCACCATATGGCGCCCACGGGACGAGGCCGCGGAATCCACGCGCGAACTCAAGATAAAGGTGCACAACCGGCTGTTCGAGTCGATGGACGTCTCGCGCATGGAGATGCTCGATCCGGCGCTGATCTCGGCCAAGGTCACAACCGCCATCGGCGAGACCCTTGACGAGGACGGACGCCTGCTGACCGACGGCGATCGCGCGCGGCTGGTCGAGGAGGTCAAGAACGAACTGCTCGGTTTGGGGCCGCTGGAGCCGCTGCTGCGCGACGACGACGTAACCGACATCATGGTCAACGGACGCGATCACGTCTACGTGGAAAAGCACGGCAAGCTGCACGAGACCGGAATCCACTTCCACGACGATCATCATCTGATGCTGATCATCGACCGCATCGTTTCGCAGGTCGGGCGGCGGGTCGACGAGTCATCGCCGATGGTTGATGCGCGCCTGCGCGACGGATCGCGCATCAACGCGATCATTCCGCCGCTGGCGATCGACGGGCCTTCGCTTTCGATCCGGCGCTTCGGCAAAAAGCGCTACTCGATCGCCGATCTGCTGGCCAAGGACAGCATCTCGCCGGAGATGGTGACGTTACTCCAGGCAGTGGTTAAGGCGCGGCTTAATCTGCTGGTCTGCGGCGGCACCGGCTCGGGCAAGACCACGATGCTCAACTGTCTTTCGAGTTTCGTGCCGTCCGACGAACGTATCGTCACCATCGAGGATTCGGCCGAGTTATTGCTGCAACAGACCCACGTGGTACGGCTGGAGACCCGTCCGCCCAACCTCGAGGGCAAGGGCGAGGTCACGGCGCGCGACCTGGTGCGCAACACGCTGCGGATGCGCCCCGATCGGATAATCGTCGGCGAGGTGCGCGGGGCCGAGGTCTTCGACATGTTGCAGGCGATGTCAACCGGCCACGACGGTTCGATCGCGACCATCCACGCCAACAGCTCGCGCGAGTGCCTCGGCCGTCTGGAGATGATGATGCTGTTGTCGGGCTTTTCGATCCCGCAGCGCGCGATGCGCCAGCAGATCGCCTCGGCCATTAACATCATCGTCCATGTCGCGCGACTGTCCGACGGCTCGCGCAGGATGATGAAGATTTCCGAAGTCACCGGCATGGAAGGCGAGGCCATCATGATGCAGGACCTGTCCGAGTTCGTGCACGCAGACACTGACGTGAGCGGCACGGTGCACGGCCACTACCGCAGCACCGGCATCCGCTCGGCCTACGCGCAACGCATCGAGCGTGCCGGCTACAAACTCGAGAACATCCTGCGGTCAACCGGGACGGATTGATGGATCTCTTAATCGCGTGCGCGATCTTTCTGCTGTTTGCCGGCGTCGGCACTCTGCTGGTTCGTCGCTCGCTGGACCACGTCGCGGTTACGCACCGCCTCGACGAAGTTACTCGCTCATCCGACGTCATTGACTCGCTGGCGCGTACCGGCCCCCGCTCGCGCGCCGCCAGCAGCCTGTTTAGCGGTCTCCTGCGTCGAATGGACCTGATGCGCCGGCTCGAACAGTACATGTGGCAGGCCGGGATGTATCAAAGCGCTTACAGAACGCTGCTGCTGATGGGCGGATTGCTCGCGGCTGGTATCGCCGGCGGGATGCTGGTCTCCGGCGACCCGCTCCTTTCGATTGGTGCGGGCCTGGCGCTTTGCGTGACGCCTTTATTCTACATCAGGTTCAAGCGGACCCGCCGGCTCAAGGCCTTCCTGGTCCAGTTTCCCTACGCGCTCGATCTGATCAAGTCGTCCCTCGAGGCCGGCCATACGTTGCAGCGTGGGATGCAGGTGGTGGAGCAGGAGTTCGCCGATCCGCTGGGCGGCGAGTTCCGCACCGTGGTCGAGCAGACGCGCCTTGGACTGCCGGTCTCGCAGGCGCTGGCCGACATGCTGGCGCGGATACCGGAGGACGACCTGCGGTTATTCGTGGTCGCGGTCAAGGTGCAGGCCGAGGTCGGCAGTTCGCTGGCGCAGATCATCGCGCGGCTGTCCGACATCGTGCGCACCCGCCAGCGCCTGTTCTCACAGATTCGCGCGCTCACCGCGCAATCCCGGATGAGTGGGATGGTGGTGGGATTGCTGCCGGTGGTAGTGCTCGCGATGTTCAGCATCGTCCAGCCCAGCTATGCGCAAATGTTGTTTTTCGATCACACGGGCCAGCTGATTCTGAAGATGGCCGCCGGGCTCGATCTCGGCGCTTTTCTGCTGATTCGGCATATCCTGAAAGTCAAATTTTGATCGGGATGACGCTATGAGCCCTGTTCTAATCAGTTTCATCGTGTTCCTGGTGCTTGCTGGCGCTGCGACCGCCGTTTACATCTCAGTTACCAACGGTCGGCATCTGATGCATTCGCGGATGAGCCAGGTGGGACACAGAGGACGCCTCAACATGGCCGCCGCAGGCATGCCAGTTGCCTCTGGTGATCAGCAGACGACGCGTGCGCTGCTCAAGTGGGCGGTCGAACGGCTGCCCAAGCCCAAGGTGTCCACGCCGAGTCACGAAAAGCGCGCCGAGTTGCTCGTGCAGGCTGGTTTTAAGGCCTCCAGTGCGGCGATCTTCCAGATCTGCAAGGTCATGGCGGCGGTGTGCGGTCTATTGCTGGGCCTGATTCCGAGCCTCGTGTTCGAGATGCGTGGAAGCCGCGTGATCGGGCTGACGATTGCCGGCGCCGCTTTGGGCGCGTTCCTTCCGGGGTACTATCTCAACAAGCGCGCCAAGAACCGCCAGATTGATATCGGACGCCAACTTTCCGACGTGCTCGATCTGCTGGTGGTGTGCGTCGAGGCGGGACTCGGCCTCTTGGAGGCGATAAAAATCGTTGGCGACGAAAGCAAGGCGCAGCACCTTGTCATCGGACATGAGCTTTCGCAGGTGGCGGCCGAGGTCAACGCGGGCTCTTCGCTGGGAGAGGCTTTGCGCGCGCTGGCCAGCCGCAGCGGGGTCGCCGATATCAAGCCGCTGGCCGCGACGCTGATTCAGAGCGAGCAACTCGGGGCCGCTATCGGGCCCGCGCTGCGCGCGATCTCCGATTCCATCCGCTCCCGCCGCAAACTGCAGGCCGAAGAGTCCGCCCAGAAAACCACCATCAAGATTCTTTTCCCGCTGGTACTGATGATTCTGCCGGCGATGCTGCTCATCATCATCGGCCCGGCGATCGTGCAAACGGTTCGTACGCTGAGTTTCTGATCTCTGCTTTCTGATCTCTGCCGTATTCCGCGCCCGCCTCAACAGGCGCGACATCATGGCCGCAGCCGGATAGAATGAGGGCATCGGGGGACGAGGAGTCGAACGCTTGGCTATTCATGAACCAGGCTGAGGAGGTGGAGCGGATGCGTGGGATCGTTCCGATGTTTGCGCTGGTCAGGATATCCGCGCTCGCAAGCGCGCTCTCCAGCGCACTGTCAATATTGATGATCGCTGGACTGGCGATCGCGGGATTGATGGCATCCGGATGTTTGCAGGTAGCGTCACAACCCCCGGTGCCGCCAACGACGGTGAGTTCATGGGGGCCGCTGGGTGGGTTTGCGATGTCTTCCGGGGCGCCTTGTAGCGGCAGGGCGACGCTTAGCGACGGGACGGCCTCGGTCAGCGACGCCTGTTTCACTGGCGCCGATAACATAGTGATGTGCACGGACACCACCGCGGCGAATCCGGTCAGATGCACTCCCGCCTCTGGCAGCCTCTCAATCTCCGGCGGGGTTGGCGATACGGTCGCTTACGCGCGCATACGCTGAGATGCGCTGGCCGCACCGAGTCCGAGGGGAGGGCCCTCTTGACGCGCGCGGCGGGTGGCAATAACCAAGGCCTTGGGAAGCGATCGACGACGGCGATGCGAATGGAAGATTCCGCTCTCAAACAGCGCGCGCTCGAACTGTGGAACGAGGGCGTCGAGCATCACATGCACGGCGACTTCGACGGCGCGATCGTTCTGTACACGAAGTCGATCGAAGTCTGCCCGACAGCCGAGGCCTACACCTTTCGTGGCTGGGCTTACAATTTTCTCGGCCGTGTCGACGACGCGATCGGCGAGTGCAAGAAGGCCATCGAGGTCGATCCCGGCTTCGGTAATCCTTATAACGACATCGGCGCCTACTTGATCGCCAAGGGCGAACTCGACGAGGCGATCCCGTGGCTGGAGCAGGCCAAGCAGGCGCCGCGCTACGAGCCGCGCCATTTTCCCTACATGAACCTGGGACGCTTGTACGCGACCAAGGGGATGCTGCAGCAAGCGATCCGCGAGTTCGAGCGCGCGCTCGAAATTCAGCCGGGCGAAACCACCTGCGAGGCCTACCTGGCCCGGCTACGCGCGACGCTCAACTGAGCGCCGGTGCGTGTCTGCGATCCGACGAGGCCGCGAGGAAGCCGGGAGGGATGGCGATGCTGAAGGCTGGCGATCCGGCGCCGGATTTTACCCTTCCGTCCCATGACGGCGAGCGGCTCGCCCTGTCGAGCTTGCGCGGCCGCAGGATCTTCTTGTGGTTTTTTCCTGAGGCCGACACACCCGGGTGCAGTCTCGAGGGGCGAGGATTGCGCGATCATCGGGAGTATTTCGACCAGAGCGCAATCGAAGTGATCGGCGTCAGTTTCGACAGCGTCGCCGACAATGCCGCGTTCGCGCGCAAATACAGCTTCGGTTTCAAGCTACTCAGCGATACTACGCACGAGGTCGCGCTGGCCTATGGCGCCTGCGACAACCTCAAGGCAAGGTATCCCGAGCGCATCAGCTTCCTGATCGACGCTGGCGGTCGAATCGAACGAGTTTACGACAAAGTCGATCCGCGCGACCATGCCGCACAGGTGCTCGCCGGCCTGCTCGGCGAATAGCGCGCGCTCCCCGTCGCCACCATGAGACAGCCGCGCGATGGCGCGTCCCTTGCTCACTTGTAAGGCATGAATCCGCACAGTGCCATCGCCGATTCCAACGGGCTTGCCGTTGTCGGTCCGAAAACCAACGCTAATCAAGCCGGTTCATCTTCATGCGAGGGCGCTCCGACCGCCGAGTCTTCGCCGGCGCAAGTCGCGCCGCGTCGGGATGAGTCAGATGAGTCTGACAAGTGGCTCACGATCGAACATGTCGCGCCAAATCCCTTACAAGCGAGCGCTGTTGCGATCCGGGACGCGCCGAGCATCCGAGCGGCCGGCGAAGCATCGGCCAAATCCACGGTAATCGGCTTACGAGATCCGGGACACGATCCGGCTAAAGATGTGTGGCCGCTCACGCTCGACCAGATCATCAAGCAAGCTCTTGTTCGCCTGTTGGGCGAGACTGCGGGCAATCGCCGCCGCACGGCGAGCCTGCTTGGGATCTCGCGCTCGACCTTGTACCGGATGCTCGAGCGCTACGGGATCGATAAAGTCGGCCGCATCGCCACTTCGCGCAAGCCTGGCATCGGCCCAAAAGCGCCGCCGGTGCCGCCCGTGCCGACCGACTAGCCGTCTTCCAAAGCACTGCCGTAAACCGGCGCACGCCACCCAACCCGTTCGCCCGGTGGAAACGGCGATGGCTTTCGATCCACAATAAGAGCAGGAATAGTCGTGCGTGCCGATGTGGCGTGACACCATAGTGGACGCGCGCGATCCGCGCGCAGGCCGTATCGGCGCGGAATCGTCGAGAGCAGGTTGAGCATGATCGGACCGGAAGAAATTTGGGCCGAAGCGGTACGAACGCTGGAGCGCGACAAACCATTCGCGCTGGCCACGGTGGTTAACGTGCGCGGCTCGACGCCCCGCGAGGTCGGGGCCAAGATGATCGTGCGCGACGACGGCCAGTTCGGCACTATCGGCGGCGGCTGCGGCGAGGCCGAGGTCTTCCGCAAAGCTCGAGTATTACTTGAAGATGGGGGCGAGGCCCGGCTGGCCGAAGTCGACCTCACGGGCGATTTCGACCAGCAACAGATCGGCACCTGCGGCGGCATCATGGACGTTTTCATCGACCTCTGGCGGCCGCGCGCGGACCTCGAGATCGCCCGCCGCCTGGCCGAGGCGGCCGACAGCAATCGGCCTGCCGCGCTGCTCACGGTGGTGGATCCGGGCAGTTCGGCCTCGGAGCGCTCGCAAGGGACTGTACCCCTGGCGAAGGTCGGCGAGCGTACGGTGGTCGATATATCGCGGCGCGCGACGCCGATCGACGGTTTCGCGGGCCTGGGCGCCGCGGCGGCGCAGCAGCTTGGAGAGCGTACCGCGGATGCGGTGCCGGCGCTGTTCGAGGTCGGCGCCGACGGCGCGGTGCGGCCGGCCACGCGCATCGAACCGAGCGGCGCGCCGCGGGTCTTTCTCGATCCCATCACTGGCGCGCAGCGGCTGATAATCGTAGGCGCCGGTCATATCGCGCAGCCGCTCGCGCAACTCGGCTCGATGCTGGGTTTCCACGTCACGGTGATCGATGATCGCGCGGCCTTCGCCAACCGCGAGCGCTTTCCCACCGCCGATCAGATAATCGTGCGGCCGTTCGCCGCTGCGATCGAAGCGCTGGAGTTCGATCGCCATTGCTACCTGCTCTCGGTCACCCGCGGCCACGCTTTCGACGAAGAGGTTCTGCGCACCGCGCTTAGGCGGCGCAACAGCGCCTTCATCGGGATGATCGGTTCGCGACGCCGCGTGCGCGCGACGCTCGAGCGCATCGCCGAAGACGGCGTTCCCGTCTCCGAGCTGGACGAGGTCCACGCGCCGCTCGGCGCCGATTTAGGCGCCGAAACGCCCGCCGAGATTGCCGTCTCGATAATCGCTGAGATCATTCGCGAACGTCGCACGGGCGTCCGCGATCCGTTCAACCTCGGGGTCAAGCTCGGCCAGTTGCGGCACTCGGGTTAGGAGCGCCGGTGCGGAGCGATCCAGTGGTGGCGGCAGGTCAAGGCGGAAACGCAGTGTCCGCCGCCAGTGCGCGGTTCGAGGCGATCCTGCTGGCGGCGGGCGAGTCGCGCCGGATGGGCTATCCCAAGCCGTTGCTCAAGCTGGGGTCGCGCACCTTCATCGAAATACTCGCGGCCGCGATGCTGCAAAGCGTCGCGCGGCTGATCGTGGTGGTCGGCGCGCATGGCGACGCGGTGCGAAGCGCAATGCCCTCCGATCCGCGAATCGCGGTGGTCGAAAATCCCGACTATCTTCGCGGCCAGCTTTCCTCGATCAAGGTGGCGGTCCCTCACGTCGGTCTCGACGCGGCGGGCGCGCTGATTCACCTGGCGGACCATCCGATGGTCCGTGCAGAGACTTTCGCCGCGGTTATCGACGGCTATCGGCGCGTGGGCAGGCCGATAGCGATCGCGCGGTACCGTGGTCGCCGCGGCCATCCCGTGCTGTTTGCGCGTGAGCTGTTTGGCGAGCTTGCAGCCGCGCCCGAAGACCAGGGGGCCCGGGTGGTCGTGGCCGCAGACCCGGATCGCGTCGCCTACATCGACGTTGACGACCCCGGTGTGTTGACTGACCTCGATACCCCCGAGGACCTGGACCGTGCCGGTCTGGACCGGCCACCCCGGCGGGGGTAGCGCCCGGCAGGCGTAGCGTTCGATGATGAGGGCGAATCTGGCCGGAAACCGGGCATTTTCGGTGTAACCATGGACCGGAGCCGTCGTACTTTCTATCAGGTATGCGTGGCATCCTTGCATTCAAGCGTTTCGCGCGTAGCGTGTCGGAGCCATCGGACCAGGACCTGGTAGCGGGGGCGCTGAAGGGCGAGTCTGCGGCCTTCGCAGAGCTGGCCACACGCCATCGCCCACGCGTCGAGCGCATTTGCCAGCGCTTTTTTTCCGACGCCGAGCAGGTCCGCGACCTGGCCCAGGAAACCTTCATCCACGCCTATGGTGGCTTGAAAGGCTATCGCGCGGAAATTCCGTTCGGTGCCTGGTTACGAGCCATTGCCACCAACCTGTGCTATGACGAATTGCGCCGGCGCCGGCGTCGCCCCGAGGAACTGGTGGCCGACTTCAGTGTGGCCGAGGCGAACTGGCTGGGCCTGGTTAATACGGCCACGCCCGAGGAGTTGGTCGAGGCGGCCGAGGAACGGCGCGAAGCCAAGACGTTGGCGGACAAGTTGCTGGCAACGCTGCGGCCCGAGGACAGGTTGGTACTGACGCTGCAAAACGGAGAAGAAATGAGCGTCAGCGAAATTGCCGACATCGTCGGCTGGAGCGAAGCGAAGGTTAAAATCCGCGCCTTTCGGGCGCGGCAGGCGTTGCGCCGTCAGGCGGCGCGCCTGGTACGGCCGCGCAAGCCGGAGAGTGAATGATGAATTGCTTTGAAACACGTCAGGATTTCGTGGGCTTTTGGTGTGGCGCGCTCGACGGCGAACGCCGTCTGGAGTTGCTCGCTCATCTCAAAGGATGCTCCAAGTGTGACCGCGCATTTCGTGCCTTTGCGCTGACCGCGCCGATGCTTCATGCCAAGGGTGCAGCGGTGGCGGCCGAGACTGGAATCAGCGCGACGCCGCATACTGCGCCGCAAGTTGCCCCAGACGTTCCACAAGGCGCTTCACAAACAACTTCGCAAAGAACTTCGCAAAAAACCTCGATCGATGTGCCCATAGACATGAATGGATTGCGGCGCGCCGACGCTCACCGTGCGGCTGAAATCCTGCGGCGCGCTTCTTCGGTCTACCGGCTCGCCGATCGCCGTCCCTCGCGTCAATGGCGCGACGTCGCGGCGGGATTTTCGGCGGTGGCGGCGGCCGTGCTGCTCGCCTACTTCTCGGTAGCCGCACCGTCCCAGTCTTTCGACGACGTCCTGAGCAATTCGGATTCGATTTCCGAAACGGCCGTGCAGCCGGACACGGATTTCCTTGGGGAGCAGATACCCCCGATACCCGCGGTGAGCAACGACCTTGCCGGATAAGAGCAGAGGCTGGCTGTTCGTGGCGATTGCAATCGCGGGCCTGGCAATCGGGTTCGCCGCGAGCAGTTTTGCTTATCGCTACCGATGGCTGGGGATTCCGCACGAATCATTCATCGAGCGGATGCAGCATGAGCTGAATCTGACGCCTACGCAGCGCGATCAACTCCTCCAGATCGTAAAGGAAACGCGCGCCAAGGTGACGAACCTGCGCGAGGAGTTCCAGCATCAGCGCCACGAAACGATGACTCAGGCGCGCACACGGGTTCGCGCCCTGCTGACGCCCGAGCAGCAGGAGAAATTCGATCGCGAATTCAGGCCGCCCCCCGAGCGCGACCGCGACGGCGGTCCCGGCATGCATGGCGGCGGAGGCGGACCTCCGCAGGGTGGACCTCCTCCTGAGGGCGGGCCTCACGACGGCGGCGGCCCCCCTCCGTAGTCCCCCGTCCGCGCCGCAGCTACATCGCGCCCATGTCGCCCAATACTTTGCGCGCCTCGGCCGCCACGGCCGGGTTCTTGGCGTTGTCGGCCGCGGCTTGATTGAGATAGTGCGCCGCCTGCTCGCGATTACCCATCTGCGCGTAAACCTCGCCGAGTCTGAGCGCCGCGAAGGCCGAGGTCGAATCGATCTGGTAAGCCTTCTGGTAGTAGGGAAGCGCGTCGGCCGCCTTGGGCGGCGTGAACGACATGTACGCCTCGCCGATATTGAGGTAGGCGCTGAGCGAGTTGGGCTCGTACTTGATCAGCTTCTTGTAGACCGAGACGACCTGGTCGAACTGCGATCGCGAGTTGTAGTACAGGCCGAGATAGACGTACGGGTCCTCCAGCGTCGGGTCGATATCGCTCGCCTGCCACAGCAGTTTTACCGCCTGCTGGCTGTCGGTCATGTTGATGGCCGCATCGACCAATGAACGCGCCTTGGCTGCGTTGGCTTCGTCGGCGCGCGCAAGCGCCGGCGCACCCATCGCGAGCATCCCCGCAAGGCCCAGCAAGGCCAGTTTCGCCCCGATCCGCATTGAGTTCGTCTTACCTGCCGCTGATAGAATCGTGGCACGCGGACTTGCGTGTTGCAAAGCCGCGGACCCCGCGCCAGACAGCCTCGCGCGGTGTAAGCAGATTAGGAAAAGGTCCGACATTTCGGTATGGAGCGTCCAAAAGTCATAAAATTCAAGGGCGACGGCATCGAGCTTAGCTGTGTCGATTATGGAGGCGAGGGCAGGCCGCCGATGCTGCTGGTGCATGGCGGCGCGGCGCACGCGCGATGGTGGGATTTCGTCGCGCCCTCGCTGACCAGCCGCTTTCACGTGATGGCGCTCGACCAGCGCGGTCACGGAGACAGTCCGTGGACAGCGCAGTGGGCCTATGGCTCGCGCCACTACGCCGCCGACCTCGAGGCCGTGATCGACGGATGGGGCCTGGGCGCACCGGTGCTGGTGGGCCACTCGATGGGCGGCCATAGCGTGATGGTCTATGCGGTCGGGCACAGCGAGCGGCTGCGCGCGATGATCGCGATCGACTCGATACCAGCCTATCCGAAGCACGCGGTCGCAACGCTGGCGGCAATCGCCGATCGCCCCGCCTCGGTATACGACTCCCTTCCCGACGCGGTCGCCTCGTTCCGCCTGTTGCCTGGCGACACACTGGCCTCGCCCGAGGCTCTCGGCCACGTGGCGGAACTTAGCTTTCGTCAACGCGCCGACGGCAAATGGGTGCACAAGATGGATCGCCGCACGCTAAGGCGCGAGCCGGTCCAGCTCGACGGCGAACTCGAGCGCATCCGATGCCCGGCGCTGCTGATAAAGGCGGCGCTGAGCCCGGTGCTCTCGGCCTCGTTCGCGCGCGCGATGGCGGCGCGGATGGCACACGGAAGGATGGTCCAGGTCGAGAACTCCAACCATCACGTGCCGATCGACAATCCCGCGGGACTGGTCGCCGTGATGACGCCGTTTCTCGCCGAAGCCGTGGACGGGGCTGCGTAGGTGACGTCGCTGTCATATTCGCAAAGGATTAACGGATGAGCGAACCCTTGAGCCGCTTCACCGGCTCCGCGCCGCGCTTGCACTACCTGGAATGGAATTCCGGCGCGGCGCGTACGATCGTGCTGCTCCACGGCAATTCGGCCAACGCCTGGTGGTGGCAGCCGCTCGCCGACGTGATGCGTGCGGCGGACTTCCGCCTCCTCGCGCTCGACCAGCGCGGCCACGGCGACAGCGAATGGGTGCGTCCGCCGGCGTATGGCCCGCTGGAGTACGCCCACGACCTCGCGCGTTTCATCGCGGAATGCGCGCCGCCACGGCCGTTCGTGGTCGGACACAGCATGGGCGGGATTAGCGCGCTGACTTTCGCAGCCGAGTATCCGGGCCTCGCGCGCGCGATCGTCGCGATCGACGCCGCGGTCACGTCCAACGATCGGCGCAACCATTACCTGCGCCGGCTCAAGGGCTTACCGGTCATCAATTATCCTGATCTCGAAACCGCGCTTGCGCGCTTTCGCCTGATGCCCAAGGAGGGGGAGATCGCTCCTGCGACGCTCAGGGCGATCGCTGAAAAGAGCCTCGGGCAAACTTCCGAGGGCCGCTGGACGATGAAGTTCGACCGCGACAGCTTCCTCGGCAGCGATGGAATCGACGTGCTCGCCGCAATCGCGCAAATTCGCGACCCGCTGCAGCTGATACGCGCCGAGCACAGCCGCATCATGACCGCCGAAGGAGCGGCGCGCGCCGTCGCTTCCAATCCGATCGCCTCGCTAGTGACGATCGCCGGCGCGCATCATCACGTGATCCTCGAGCAGCCGGCGGCGGTCGCGCGCACCATCGAGGAATTCATCGCAACCGTGTAAGTTCCACCTCTGACTAAGATGCGCACGCAAATCGGAATAGTCGGGGCGGGGCCGGCGGGTCTGATGCTCTCGCATCTGCTGCATCGCGCCGGGGTCGAATCCGTGGTGGTCGAGAACCGCAGCCGTCAGTACGTCCAGGAGCGCGTGCGTGCCGGCGTGCTCGAGCAGGGCACCGTCAACCTGATGAACGAAACAGGAGTTGGCGAGCGTCTCGGCCGCGAAGGACTGGTCCATCGCGGACTCGAACTGCGCTTCGGGCGTCGCGGCCATCGTATCGACCTGTGCGGACTGACCGGCGGAAAAGCGATCACCATTTACGGACAGAACAAGGTCGTCGAAGACCTGACCGACGCGCGGCTGGCGGCGGGCGGACGGATTTTTTTCGCCGCCGAAGACGTGAGCGTGGACGGCTTCGATAGCGCGGCGCCTTCGATCCGCTTTCGCGCCGGCGGCGAGGCCTTCGAACTGCAATGCGATTTCATCGCCGGATGCGACGGCTTTCATGGCGTATGCCGCCCGTCGATTCCGGCCGGCGTACTCACGGAGTTCGATCGCATCTACCCGTTCGCATGGCTGGGAATTCTGGCCGAGGTCGAGCCGTCGTCAGAAGAGCTGATTTACTCACGCCACGAGCGCGGCTTCGCGCTCCACAGCATGCGCTCGCCTGAGCTGACGCGGCTCTACTTGCAGGTCGCGCGCGACGAGGAAATCGGCAACTGGCCCGATGAGAGAATCTGGGACGAGCTCCAGCGGCGGTTCGAGACCCACGACGGCTTCAGGCTCAAGCGCGGGCCGATCGTTCAGAAGGGAATCACGCCGATGCATAGTTTCGTGGTCGAGCCGATGCAGTATGGGAGCCTGATGCTGGCCGGCGACGCGGCGCATATCGTGCCGCCGACCGGAGCCAAAGGGCTCAACCTGGCGATCGCCGACGTGCGCGTGCTCGCGCGGGCCTTCAGCGACTTCTACACGAGCGGCTCACGCGCCGGGCTCGATGGCTATTCGGAGACTTGTCTGCGCCGCGTTTGGAAAGTGCAGCGGTTTTCGTGGTGGATGACCTCGATGCTGCATCGGTTCGAGGACGAGAACCCATTCGACCAGCGCCGCCAGCTCGCCGAGTTGGAATACGTGGTCAGTTCGCGCGCCGCGTCGCAATCGCTCGCCGAGAACTACGTCGGCCTCCCGATGGAGTGAGTATTCCCCCTCTTCGCGATCACACTCCAGCGAACCATTCGTAGCCCTGGTTTTCCCAATAGCCCCCGGTGGGAGTGGGTAGAAAATTGACTTCGGTCAGATACTTGACGCTTTTGTAGCCGAGTTTAATCGCGGAATAGACCCTCAGCGGCGCGCCGTGGTTGGGATGCAAATTGTGCCCGTTCATCCCATATGCGAGCAGGGTCTGCGGATGAAGCGCGCTGCCAAGATCCCACGACGACCAGTAGTTTTCGTCGAACGAGCGGAACTCGACGTAGCGCACGCGCGGATCGACGCCGACCATGCGCGCAAGTTCGCTTAGCCGCAGACCGTGCCAGGCCGCAACCGCCGACCAGCCCTCCACGCAATGGTGGCGCACGCGCATGTCGGTGCGGGGCATTGCCTTTAGCTGCTCGAGCGTGAACACGCCTGGGCGCGCAACCATCCCGCCCACCTTGAGCGACCATCCGGCAGGCGGAAACGGCATCGTGTCCGCGATGAAGTAACTCGGAAACGCACGCTCGGGCGTCAGGTCTTTCTCGGGCGCTTCGGGAGCGAGACGCGAGGGCGAGAAGAGCAGACTTTCGAAGCGTTCGTTGAAACGCCCCATGCTTTTCAGAAAACCTGCCACTGGATGGCGCGTGTCGCATCCGGCCAGCATCGCAGCCGCCGCGAACCCCGTGAGCAGTTGTCGCCGAGTGATTATCTTAGGCACGCCTGCCTCCGGTGACCATTGCCGCCAGCTCCCGCGGATGCAGCAGCACCAGCACGATGTGGGTGACGACGAACATCGCGATAAACACCAGCCCCAACAGATGAATAACGCGGGCCGCGTCGTAACCGCCGAAGAGTCTCAATAGCCAGTGGAGTTGCACCGGCTTATAGATAGCCAGTCCCGACAGCACTTGCAGCGTGATGACTATTACCACAGAGCTGTAGGCGAAGCGTTGCAGTCCATTGTAGAAGTCGGCCGGCGGCGGCGTCTTGAGCACGCGCAGATAGTAGCCGAACATCCGGAGCGCGTTACTCGCATCGCGGGCCGGCAGAAAGAGCCGCCGGCGCCATTCGCCGCGCGCGAAAAAGTACGCGAGGTAGACGATGCCGTTCAGGACCAAAAACCAGGCGATCGCGAAATGCCAGTGCCGCGCACCGGCCAGCCATCCGCCGATCGTCAGCCATTTCGGCGGCGAGACTCCCTGCCACGGATACCATCCGTATTGCGCCCCCTGCGGCCCCAGCGAAGGATAGGCGGCGAAGATCTCCAGCCCACTGCCCGCCATGAGAACGATGAACAGCACATTCATCCAGTGATTGAGCCGGATGGTCAGTGGCTGGATGCGCCGTCCCCAGAAGCGAGGGTCGGCCACTGCTTCATCTATTGGAGTGGTCTTGCGGACCGCGCTGGACCGCATCGCGTTACTCGCCCGTATCGATGCCCTTGGGCTTCATCATCGGCTTGGCCTTGCCTCCATCCATGACCGTTCCATCCATCATCATCATCTGGCCGTCCTTCATGTGTATTTCCTGGCCGCCGGGCAGCTTGACCGTACCCTCGGGCGTCACGACCGCGCCGTTGGACATCGTCATGCTGGCGGTCATCGGCTCCATCGCCTTGCCGCCCTTCATCATCATCATTTTGCCGCCCTGCATGATGACGCCATCCATGCCGGCAGCCATCGGACGCGCCGACATGCAAAGCATCGCGAGCAGCGCTGCCGCCATGACTACTAATAGTCCGCGCCGGCGCATAAGTTACCTTCGTTTCGATCGATTCCGTGTTTTTCTGAACTTACAGCGCGCGTTCCATCCTGCGATGCATGATGCCGGCTTCCTCGAATATCTCGCCGACGGGCGTGAAGCCTTGTTTGCGGTAGAAACCCTCGGCGTGGAGTTGCGCGTCGAGCACGGCGCGCCGAAAGCCGCGCTGGCGAGCACGTTCGACCAGGAACTCCAGCACGCGCCGCCCGATGCCCGCGCCGCGGCGCTCGGCCAGCACCGCCATCCGCCCGATCTTGACGTAATCGCCATGCGCGAGCATCCGGCCGCATCCGACCGGACGTTCGGGACCTGCCAGACTTGCCGGATCTGCCGGACTTGCGCGCTCGAGTGCGAGCGCATGGAAGGCGCGCGCGTCGTCCGCGTCGAGTTCGACTTCCTCGGGCACGTGCTGCTCTTCGATGAAGACGCGCCGGCGGAGCGCCCACGCCTGCTCCATGCGCAAGCGGTCGCCGCCGACCTCGATGACGCTGAGCGCCGCCAGAGTCTCCATCGCTTTTCCACTAGCGCGCGTTCCGCGCATCGTCAAACCGCACCTCGCCCGTCGGCTGAATCCGCTTGAGAGCCGGTAACGCCATTGTGCTAGGCTCGCAAGGAGACGGGCACGCGGCGGCGCTCGAGGCGCCAGGGAGTGACGCGAGCGCGATGGCGAAAGAAGTCGAACGAGCGACCGACGAACAGATAAGGCGTGCGGCTGAAATGCTGCTCGATGCACGCTACGCGATCGCACTGACCGGCGCGGGGATGTCGGTCGAGAGCGGCATCCCGCCGTTTCGCGGACCGGGCGGTCTGTGGACCAAGTACGGCGAGCCGCCGATGAACGGCTACCAGATTTTCCTCGCCGATCCAAAAAAGGGATGGGAGGAGCGGATTAAGCGCCAGGACGACGAGCTGTTCGCGCCGCTCAAAATCGCCAGGCCCAACCCCGGCCATTACGCCTTCGTCGAGTTGGAGCAGATCGGCGTGCTGCGCTTCCTTATCACGCAGAACGTCGACGACCTGCATCGCCAGGCCGGGCACAAGGAACTCGCCGAGATTCACGGCAACTGGAAACTCATCCGATGCCTCCAGTGCGGGATGCGTTTCCAGGCAGAGGAGATAAGTCTCGAGGTGTTGCCGCCGCTCTGTCCGAAATGCCGCGGGATGCTGAAGGCCGACACGGTCGCGTTCGGCGAGCCGATTCCCGCCGACACGCTGCGCGAATGCGCCGAGCACTCTGCGCGCGCCGACCTGGTTATCCTGGGTGGGACCTCGGCGACGGTCTATCCGGCGGCCGGCTTTGCGATCGAGGTCAAGGAGCGCGGCGGCCGCCTGATTGAAGTTAACCTCTACGAATCGGAAATTACTGGGCTATGCGATCTGAGCCTGCGCGGCGGCTCGGCCGACGTGCTGCCGCGCCTGACCCGGACGATCGCGGAACTCCGCCGCGCGCGCCTGTCATAGTACGCCCGTCGCGATAAGACCTTCCCGGCAGGGCACGTCCCTTGCTGTTGAGCGTCGCGTCTCGTGCGAGACCGCACGAAAGCACGAGCGCTCGTGCGAGGTAGACGCGATGGGTGCACAGCGGGCGGGCATTGCGGTGCCCGGTTGGCAGGCAGAGGCGAGCGAGCATCCAATCAACGAGATGTTCGACGGCCAGGGGCGGCCGCGGCCGGAATGCGCGCGGGTAATTGCGTACCTGCTCGCGATGGAATCCCAGCGGCTCGCCGAACTCGGAGAGCGCGCGCATCGGATGTTCCAGACGATGGGCGTGACTTTCAACGTCTATGGCAATAATGAGGGCGAGGAACGGATATTCCCCTTCGATCCGATTCCCCGGATCATCCCGGCCGAGGTCTGGGCCGGACTCGAAGCTGGCCTGATCCAGCGCACCCGCGCGCTCAACGCCTTTGTCGGCGACCTCTACGGCGAATGCCAGATCGTCAAGGACGGAGTGATTCCGCGCGACCTGTTGATCGGTTCGCCGCAGTTCCGTCACGCCGCCGCCGGTATCCAGCCGCCCGGCGGCATCTACATCACTGTGGCGGGAATCGACCTGGTGCGCGGCGCCGACGGACGCTTCCACGTGCTGGAAGACAATGTCCGCACGCCGTCGGGCGTGTCCTACGTGATCGAGAACCGGCGCATCATGACACGCCTGATGCCCGAGCTGATTCGCGGCTTGCGCGTCAGCAGCGTCGAGAATTACCCGGCCTACCTTTTGGCCAGCCTCCGCGAGCTGGCTCCGGACGGCATCACGGATCCCACCGTCGCGCTGCTGACACCGGGCCCATTCAATTCGGCGTTCTTCGAGCACGTGTTTCTTTCGCAGCAGATGGGAATCGAGCTGGTCGAAGGACGCGACCTGGCATGCGTAGATCACAAATTGTACATGAAGACGGTTCATGGACTCCGGCGAATCGACGTCCTGTACCGGCGGATTGACGACGACTTCCTCGACCCCGTGGTCTTTCGTCCCGATTCGCTGCTCGGCGTCGCGGGTCTGACCGCGGTGCTGCGCGCGGGCAACGCGGCGCTGGCCAATGCGATCGGCACCGGGGTTGCCGACGACAAGGGCGTGTTCGCCTACACGCCGGCGATGATCCGCTACTACCTGGGCGAGGAACCGTCACTGCCGATCGTCGAGACCTACCTGTTGCGCGATCCCGAGGTCAGACAGACGGTGCTGCGCGATCTCGACCGCTACGTGGTCAAGCCGACCGGAGCCTCGGGCGGTTACGGAGTGGTGATAGGACCCAGCGCAACGGACGAGGATCTGGCGCAGGCGCGCAAGCGTATCGAGATGGCCCCGGCCGGATACATCGCACAGCCGGTCTTTCCGCTCTCTGTGCATCCGACGCTGGTCGGTGGAGGTGGCGACGGCAAGGCCGCTTTAGTGGCGCGCCACGTCGATCTGCGGCCCTTCGTGCTGCTCGGGAAAAAGCCGCGCGTGCTGGCGGGTGGGCTGACGCGAGTGGCGCTGCGCGAAGGCTCGCTCATCGTGAACTCGTCGCAGGGCGGGGGCAGCAAGGATACCTGGGTGCTGGAACAATAGTGTTGCGGCGCATTGCGGGTTCATTATTCTGGGCGGCGCGCTATCTGGAGCGTGCGCAATGGCGCGCGCGCCTGGTCGACGTCAACTACCATCTGCTGCTCGAGGTTCCGCCGCGCGACCTCGATCCGTGGGAGCCGCTGGTCCGCATCACCGCCGAGCAGGAGTTGTTCGCGGCCAAGCACAGCCACGCCACCGAATCCTCCGTGATCGATTTCTTCGTCTTTGACAAGGAGAACCTTTCCTCGATCCGGAGTTGTATCGAGTCGCTGCGCGCAAACCTGAGCCCGCTGCGCCATCTGATCTCATCCGAGCTCTGGCTGGCGGTGAATCGGCTCTACCTGGAGACTCAGGGATGGTCGGCGCAGGTGCTCGCGGCGGCCGGGGTCTCGACTTTCTTCGGCGAACTCCAGGGCCACTTCTACACGATCGAAGGAATCATCGGTAATACGATGCCGCGCGACCTGACCTACGATCTGATCGAAATCGGCACGATGCTCGAGCGGCCGGACAATGTCTCGCGGCTGCTCGACGTCAAGTATCACTACCTGCTGCCGCGGCTGGAGGACATCGGCGGACCGGCCGACATGCGCCAATGGGCGGCGGTGCTGCGCAGCGCTTCGGCCTTCGAGGCTTTTCGCAAACTCTACGGCAATGCGATCAGGGTGAACCGGGTGGTCGAGATACTGGTCTTCGATTCGTCGTTTCCGCGTTCGATGCGCTTCTGTGTCGAGCGGCTCGCGCAGGCGCTGGCGCGGATTTCGTCGCGGGAAGAGGAACCCGCACCCCTGACGCCGCCCTGCGCGGAGTTGCTTTCGATGCTGCACGCGGGCTCGGCAGACCAGACCATCGCGGGCGGTCTGCACGAATTTCTGATCGACGTCGAGGCCAGGTGTGCAGACCTCGCCAATCACATTTTCGACCGCTACATGTCGCTTGAGTAAGGTCTATCGATGCTGCTGCGGATAAGCCACAGGACCCGGTTCGAGTATGACCAGCCGGCACAGGATTCGCACAACGAACTGCGGCTGCGGCCGTTGGAAGAGGCGGGGCAGCGATGCGTCGCTTTCGAACTCAGTATCGACCGGCCCGCGGCCGTGCTTATATACCGCGACTTCTTCGGCAACCACGCGCATTCGGTCTCGGTCAGCGCGCCCCATCGGGAACTGACGATCGTCGCCCAATCGCTGGTCGAACGCCCCGACACGTCTCAGCCGGCCTGCCCCGACCAGGCCTACCCTGAAATGACGTTTCGCGATTTTCTTGCCGACGACGAGGCCCACCTCCGAGACTATTGCGAGTTTCTGAATCCCAGTAACTACGTCCCGTTCAGCGAACGGCTGCAGAAACTGTTTTGGATGGCGCGGCCGGGCCAGACCGAGGACGTCGCAAGCTACGTGGCGCGAATCGTGGCCTGGGTGCGTGACCAGTTCGACTACCAGAAGGCCAGGACCCATGTTCACTCGAGCCTCGACGATATCCTGAAGTCCGGCAGCGGCGTGTGCCAGGACTTCGCACATCTGACTATCGGGCTGTTGCGGTTGGCGGGCGTGCCCGCCCGCTACGTCTCAGGTTATCTTGCTCCGGCGATTTCGCCCAGCGGCAGTGCTCCGCTTGGCGAGCAGGCAAGCCATGCCTGGCTCGAAGCCTGGCTTCCGCATGCGGGATGGACCGGCTTCGATCCGACTCATCGATATCGCACCGACGAGCGCCATATCAGAGTTGCCGTCGGTCGCGACTATGCCGACGTGCCGCCGCTCAAGGGGATGTATCGGAGCAATGCGACCAACCAGGTGATGACGGTCGATCTAAACGTCGAGCACAGCGTCGCAACCGGCCCGCTGGACGAAACCGGCGCAGATGGAACTTGCGTTCCACCGGGCGGCCAGTCGCAATAGCCTATTCGGGTCATCCTGCGCGAGCGTTGCGCGAGTGAAGGATCTCGCGCGGGTTTCCGCGGTAATCCACGATTTCTGAATTTTAGCGATTAGTCAGATCGACCCTGTCGCGTTCGGGCCATCCGTTGAACTGCGCCAATCATTTCAGTTTGACGCCGTTTCAGACGTCGAATTCAGGAGGCTCGGTTGTGGGCGGCGGCGCAGCGCCGGGTGGCCCCGGAATTTCCGGCGCGTAGCCCGGCTCGCATCGCAGCAGCACCATCCCGCCGGAGCCGTCGAGCTCGGTCGGATGGCTCAGCAGCACGGCGCGAAACTGCGCGCGCATCGCGGGCGGCAGGCGCAGGAATTCCTCGCGCCACGCGATCAGATAGTCGGGCCGCGGTCCGCTCCAGATCGACACCACCGGCAGGTTGCGCCCGCTGTAATAGGCGACATCATAGTTGAGCGCTCCCATGTAGCCGACGCTGCGCGTGCCAACGATGTTCATCGCCTCGTGGGTAAATGGTTCCAAAGTGAGCGCTTTGGCCAGCGCCGGTAAGACGAACAGGTTGGCGGCGAGCGTGAGACAAATCGTCCCGCCAGTGATCGCCACGCACAGGCGCTCCGCGCTTTGACGGCCGAGTATGGCGAACACGCCGATCGCGATCATGGCGATTCCGAGTCCGATCCCGATGAATGGATGGGCCGCCGCGGCAAGCTCGAGCTGCGGCACGAAATCGTAGTCGGTGATGACCAGATTCTTCAGCATCAGTTCCAGCGCGTGAGGCGCGAACGCGAGCAAGCCCAAACCGAGCAGCGCGTTGACGCCGGCGATGACGAAGAACGCGGCCGTAAGTTGCGAAAGCCATCGAATCCAGATCTTTGAGACGTCCAGGACGCGCGCCGCGGCCTCCACGTAAATCGCCAGCAAGGCTGCCAGGGCGGGATAGAGCGCCAGTAGGTAAACGCCGCGCTTGCTCTGCGGCAGATTGTAGAAGAGCAGCACCACGATAAACCAAACCATCAAATAGGACAGGCGCGGGTCCATCTGGCGCGGGCGGCGCGCCGCCTGGACCAAGACGATCAGCAGCAGCGGCGTCCACGGCAGGAAGCCCGCCATCAGCGCTCCCTCCATGTAATAGAAAGAATGGGCGTGGCCCTCATGGAAGGCGCTGTCGGGCACGAAGCGGAAAAGGTTTTCCGCCAGGAGCTGCTTGTGCACGAAGGGCATCCCGCCTTCCAGCGCCGCCCCCAGGTACCATCCTCCGGCCAGCAGCGCGACCAGGGCCGCTCCGCGCCAAAGGCGCAGCTCGCGCAGCAGTCGCCATCGGCCTTCGAGCGCGATCCACACCAGCGCGACCAGCGCCGGCAGTACGAGGCCCACGGGCCCCTTGCTCAGCACCGCCATCGCGATCGCGAAATAGAGCGTCATCCGCCGCGCCGTCAGCCCCTCGGCGATCAGGATGAACTCAAAGAGCGCGATCTCGAGGAAGAAGGTGAGCGTCATGTCGACGCGCGCGCCGCTGCCGGCTTGTAGATACTGTACGGTGGTGCCGAGGATGATTGCGGTGAGAAACCCGATACGATCGTCGAACAGGCGGCGCACGTAACAGTAGGCGGCCAGCATCCCGCCGATCGCGAACAGCCCCGAGGGCATCCGCACCGTCCACTCGCTGACGCCTCCGGCGAGGATCGAAAAGATCGCCGCCAGCCAGTGCATCAGGAGCGGTTTGGAGGGGACTTCGATTCCCGCACGCAGCGGCAGGATGAATCCGCCGCCATGCAGCATGTTGAAAACGGTGACCGCTTCGCGCGGCTCGCCCTTGGTGTAGAACGGATAGCCGCCGAGGTTGACCAGGAAGAGCGCCGCCCCCAGCAGCGTGAGGACGAGAATCGCCAGTGGCGGCTCGGCGAGATCGCTGAACCATGCCAGGCCGCGTGCGCCGTCGGCGCCGCCGGGCGGCGCCGACGGCGGCTCAAGCGACAACGAAGGCTGGGTAGCGCCGGAGGCCGCGTCGTCCATCGCACTGAGGATACAGATTCACCGCGCCGGAAGCATCGCGCGGCGCAGGCCTGCCGCGGCGGCAGGCCTGCGGGCCTCGGCGGATGCGTCGCACGCGCGCGGGCGCATCAGCGGCGGGCCTTAGTATTGCTTCTGGAGTTTGATTCGCGCGTCTTCGTCGTAGCTGTAGAGCGCAGCGTGGTCCTCGTCGCGGGTACGCTTGTGCGCGCCGTCGCAAAAGGGCTTATTCTTCGAAAGGCCACAGGCGCAGATGTATACCGGCAGTTCGGTGCCCGCGGGGATTTCGTATGGAGTGTTGCGTTCGTGTTGCACCAGTCGGGCCATCGCGAATTCCTCTGTTTTGCCCGGCGCGCCATGTCGATGCGCGCCGTGATTTCCAAGCCGCTGACTTCCTAGCCACTCACTCCGAGCAATAGAGACGAGTCTGAACTGTTAGTCAAACCGATTCGTAGCGGCGGCGGGCTTCTCACGTAGCGTTGACGCGCGCGGCGGCCGCTTCAGGCAGAGCCGGACCGATTCGTAGCGGGGTCAATTCGTAGTGGAATCAATTCATGACGAGGTCAATTCATTGGTTGATGGATCGCCTCCACCGCTTGCGCGGAACTGGCCGGCACGCTGCGTACGCCTTCGGCGCCGAGCACCAGCAGGAGCACGCCGGAGATCGATATGAGTATTCCGATAAGATCGCGCCAGGTGGCATGCTCGCCCAAAAATACAATCGCGCACAGTATCGACAGCAGCGGGATGCCCGGAATGACCAGCGCAGTCGTCCATGCCAGCGATAGCCGGCTGATCGCCCCATACCAGGCCAGCGTAGCGAGGAAATAGCAAACGGTGCCGGTCGTGACGATTGTTCCGAGCACCACCGGGTCGGCCAGTTGCACCACCGCATGCGGATTTACCACGGCCAGGGCCAGCGTCAGCACGACGGCTGCGTAACCATAACGGGCGCCGGTCATGCAGACCGGTGACAACGGCGGCATCACCGGCAGCGACAGGACATGCGAGGTCTGCCAGAACAACGGCGTTCCTACGACCAGCATCGCCGCCCAGGCCGGCGAATAGGCCTCGCTCGACGCGCCCGCAGCCGAGACGATGCCGGTGATTATGATTACGGTGGCGGCGAGCTGGCGGAGCGTGGGGCGCTCGCCAGCGAATAGCGTGGCCAGTAACAGCGAATATATCGGCTCGCTCTGAAGCAACAGCGTTCCGGCCACGGCGTCGATATGGCGCAGGCCGAAGATCAGGGTAAGTGTCGTCACGACCGTCCCGATTATCGAGAGCAGCAGCAGCCGCATCCGGTAGCGCCGGTCGACCAGCAAACCCAGTTCGCCGCGCGCGTGCAGCACCGGCAGGACGCATAGAGTCGCCACCACTGTGCATCCGGCCGCGAAAAGCATCGGATCCAGACGCGTGGCGCCAAAGCGCATCAGGGCCGGCTGGATGGCCGCTGTGAGCGTGCATAGCGCCGCCATTGTCAGGCCGATGGCGCGGCTGCTCGGATTGGCGATAGAAGCCCTGGTAGCGATGGCCGGCGCGTCCGTTCGTCTACGCGCCGCGGCGCGATGGCGAAGAGGCTTGGCGCGCGCGCTCAGCCACGGGCGAAGAAGACGGCTATGACCAACGCCGCGACTAGCAGCCGATAGACGGCGAACACGACGTAATTGCGTGTTCGCACGTAGCGGATCAAAAAGGCGATTGCGGCGAGGCCGAAGACGGCGGCCGAAATGAAGCCCAGGCCGACCGACCAGTCGAGGCCTTCGTGAAGAAGCTTGCGAGCCTCGATCAATCCAGCGCCGGCGATGATCGGCGTCGCCATCAGGAAGGAAAAGTTGGCCGAGTCACCGCGTTCGACTCGTACCGCCCGCGCCATCGTAATCGTGGCTCCCGAGCGCGACACTCCCGGGACGATCGCCAACGCCTGGCTGAATCCGATCAATAGCGCGTCCCAGTAAGTCATTTCGCTCATCGTTCGCTTCTGTGGCGAGAGCTTGTCAAACAGCCACAACAGGACTGCCAGGATCGCCATAGCGATCGCTATCAACAGTGGAGAGCGAAAAGTCGTCTCGGCCTGCTTCTCGAAGGCGAGGCCGATTATGGCTCCGGGAATCGAGGCCGCGATGAGGAGCTGCAGCAGCCGCCGCTCAGCGGGGTGTCCTCCGGCTACGGAGCGCGCCATCGCGATCCAGTCCTCCCAATAGTAAATGAGCAGCGCCAGAAGCGTACCCAGATGCAAGGCGACATCGAAGGCGAGTCCCGGGTCCTGCCATTTGAATAGCCACGGGACCAGAATCAGATGGGCCGAACTGGAGATGGGAAGAAACTCGGCGAGACCCTGCACGGCGCCCAGAATTATCGCATGAAGATGTGATATCATTATTTTTCAGCCATTTAGCTCAATATGGAGCCTGCAAGCAGAATTCTTCTAGTGTGACTGGGAGCCGGCGTTAGTGCGCCAGGGGATGCTTGGCAAGGACCGCAAACCCACATAGGATGTTGCAGTGCAGTTTGTAAGCAAATCAGGAGCGACGGCATCGATGCATCGCGGCGTCAAGGGCAATGTTGTCTCCTTACGAGAGACGAGTGTTGTGATGGACGGGGGTGTCAGAGCGGGTGACGAAGCCCTGCCACATCCGGACGCCCCACGCCGTTTTCCGACAGTCTCTAGCCTGCCACGCCTGCCGCTGATGATTCCGGATGAAATCCTTGACTATTATGGCTGGGTTTTCTGTCAAGGTGGCTTCCTCAACCTTCAGATGACTTTCGAACAGTTTCTCAGCGTCGTGGCTGCTGTCAGTCCTACCGGACTTTGCCCCGAATACGACGAGAGCGATCCGGTTCAGACCGGCGACTGATCGGCCGGCGCGCGTTTCCCTTAAGCTTTTCCCCGTTGAGTCCACTGGTGTCGGTCCGCGCCGTGGGCGACGGCTCTATTCGGTAGAGCTGGGGCTATTCGGGGCCCGTTTGAGCAGGTTGCTGGCGACCCAGATACTCTGGAACGGGGTGACGTCGGTGGGTGAGTTGAGGCTGTTGTCCTTAGCGATCTGCCTCCAGTTGTCCTCGCTGCCGGTCACGCGCTTGGCGAGACCCTTGAGGTCCTCGTTGGGCAGCAAGGTGAAGTTGACCCCGCCGGAGGCGGGAGTGTTGGAGGGCGGAGGGTACTTCGCCGCCAACTCGTCGATTTCGCCGAACAGCGCGAAGCGCTTGCTCGCCTTGTAATCGGCGATCTGGTTGTCGGGGATGCCCTCGGTATGGACGTTGACCACGACCTTACTCTTCTGGCTGCCTTCGGGCGTGACCTGGATCTCGTAGCGATAGCGCGCCTGCATCCCGACCATGCTCTGCATGACCCCGACCTTGGTGTCGGCATCGCGCCAGAGCGTTATCAGGGAATTGTCGGGACCGACCTCGTAGAGGATACCGTCGCCGCGCAGCGCGTCCTGGGTCAACAGATAAGTATCGTGTACGGGAAAGTTGACGTCGTGTTCCTCGCCCAGGGCGGCGTCGGCCGTGTCCCAATGCGAGCTCGAGCTCCACATTCCGACGTAACATCCCGCAAGCAGGGACATCACGCCCACTGCTATCCAGAGCGCCCATCTCGCAGCAGCCTGTCTGTTGTACATAGCCATCGTGACAGCCCGACCAGCGTGGCGAGCGCCGCGCTGTCCAGACAACCCAACAGACAACCATGAGCCTTCGCCGGGCGCAAGACGAAACGCGCGCGCTGGTTAGCTGATTCAGCGGTTCATATACGCCGCCATCTTGTGTTACAAAATTTTGTGGCGGATGCACGGCGATTCCCCCGGAGGCTCTTTCACCGCACCGTTCCTCAACGCTAAGATTCACGCCCCATGACGGAATCCATAACCAGAGAAACGCTGCGGCACGTCGTCGCGGTGGTTGGCGCCGCTACCGCGGGCGCTGAAATCGCCCACATCCTGGCCAAGCGCGGCGCGCAGGTCGTCGTTATCGAACAGAATCCCCGTCCCTACGGAAAGATCGAGGACGGGCTGCCGCGATGGCACGTCAAGCAACGCCGGGACGAGTACGAAGAGATAAACCGGCGTCTCGACCATCCCAACATCGAGTTCGTTCCGCTGACCCGGATGGGCGCCGACATCACGTATGACGATCTGCGCCTGCGATGGGGCCTGAGCGCGGTCGTGCTCGCGCACGGCGCATGGCGCGACCGTCCGCTCGCGATCGAAGGCGCCGACCGCTTTATCGATCGCGGCCTGGTTTATCAGAACCGGCTCATCTACTGGTTCAACCACTATCCCGAGAAGGCCTACAGCGGGCCGCGCTTCGATCTGCCGCCCGGCACTATCGTGATCGGCGGCGGCCTCGCCTCGATCGACGTGGTCAAAGTGCTCCAGATCGAAACCGCGCTCAAGGCGCTGCGCGAGCGTGGCGTCGAGGAAGACATGCTGCGGCTGGAGCGCGAGGGTCTCGAACCGGTGCTCGGTGCGCACGGGCTCAAGTATGCCGACCTCGGGGTCGTCCCGTGCAAACTCTTCTATCGCCGGCGCGTCCTCGACATGCCGCTCTCCGACATCGCGCCCGACGCGCCGCCCAAGCGGGCGGAGGCGATGCGCGCGGCGCGCGCGAAAATCCTGGACAAGGCGCAGCGCAAGTACCTCTTCGAGTTCGAGCCGTTGCGCGTGCCGACCGGGCTCATCGTCGAGGGCGGCCAGATGGTCGGACTGCAGATGAGCCGTACCGAGGTCGCCGACGGCCAGGTGCGCACGCTCCCCGACTCGGCGTCGCCGGTGCGCGCGCCACTAACTATCAGCTCCATCGGCAGCATCCCTGAGCAAATCCCCGGCATCCCGGCCAAGGGCGAAGTCTACGCGTATATCGACGCCACGGTCGGTCTTATCGACGACGGACCGACGGCGGTGTACGCAGCGGGCAACGTGCTGACCGGCAAGGGCAATATCAAGGACTCGCTCGAGAGCGGCACCTTCGTCGGTATCCACGTGGCCGAGAGCTACCTGGGACTAAACGGCGACGAGGTTCCGTTGGCCGAGGGCGCGCGCAAGGAGGCCGGGCCTCAGGCCGAGCGGATTGCCGAAGCGATGAAAGCGCGGCCAGGGTTGGGGCCGGAGCAGGTGGCCGAGGTGATGCGCCGGGTGCGCGAGCGCCAGCGCTCGATCGGTTATGAGGGCAACTACCGGGCGTGGATCGCGCGCGTCACGCCGGAGGACTTGCACTAATTCAGCAACCAGACCAAACGGCGGAAAAATAATGGACGCGCTTAAGCAGACCGATCCCGAAATTTACGATCTGATCCGCGCCGAAGAGCGTTACGAGATCGATTCCGTGCGCCTCATCCCCTCGGAGAACTACGTCTCGCGCGCGGTGCTCGAGGCGACCGGTTCGATCCTCACCAACAAGTACTCCGAAGGCTACTCGGGACGGCGCTACTACGAGGGCCAGCGCTACATCGACCAAATAGAAAACGTCGTCGTCGCCCGCGCCCGTGCGCTTTTCGGGGCCGAGCACGCCAACGTCCAGCCCTACTCGGGCTCGCCCGCCAACCTCGCGGTCTACCTCGCACTGCTCAAGCCGGGCGAGACACTGATGGGCCTGGCGCTGCCGCACGGCGGCCATCTGACCCACGGATGGGCGGTCAGCGCGACCGGAATTTTCTGGCGCGCGGTGCATTACCAGGTCGATCGCGAAAGCCAGCGTATCGACTACGACGCGGTGCGCGATCTGGCGAAAAAGGAGCGGCCGAAGATTATCGTTACCGGCGCGACCGCCTATCCGCGCCAGTTCGACTTCAAGATTTTCGGTGAAATTGCAAAAGAGGTCGGCGCATTCATGCTGGCCGACATCTCGCACATCGCCGGGCTGATCGTCGCTGGCGCGCATCCCGACGCCGTGCCCTACGCCGACGTCGTCACCACCACCACGCACAAGACGCTGCGCGGGCCGCGCGGCGCGATGATCCTCTGCCGCAACGAAGTCGCTGAGAAAATCGACAAGGCGGTCTTCCCCGGCCTGCAAGGCGGCCCGCACAACCACACCACCGCCGCGATTGGCGTGGCGCTCAAGGAGGCGGCGACTCCGGCCTTCAGGGAGTACGGCCATCAGATCGTGCGCAACGCCAGGGCGATGGCCGAGGAATTGCTCGCGCATGGCTTCAACCTGGTCTCGGGCGGCACCGACAACCATCTCATCCTGATCGACCTCACCAACAAAAAAGTGATCGGCAAGAAGGCGGCGCAGGCGCTCGACCGCGCGGGAATCGTCTGCAACTACAACACCGTGCCTTACGATCCGCGCAAACCCTTCAGCCCCAGCGGATTGCGGCTCGGAACGCCGGCAGTTACCTCGCGCGGGATGGGCGAGGGCGAGATGCGCCAGATCGCGCGATGGATTGACCAGACGGTCGCGCACGCCGACGACGAGGCCGCGCTCGGGCGGATCAACGGCGAGGTCACCGAGATGTGCCGCCGCTTCCCCGCGCCGGGCATCGCGGCCTAGTCATCACGCCGTGGCGAAAATCAAAATCGAACGCATGCTGAATCTCGGCGCCGCCTATACGCCCGAGATGGGCGCGGGCGGCAAACCCGAGCCGGCCTGGACGACGCTGGGCGAGCAGGTGCGCGAAGCCGGCGCGCTCGGCTACGACACGGTCGTCGCGGTCGAAGTGCAGCACGACCCGTTCCTCATCCTCGCGGTCGCCGCCCAGGAACCTTCGACGATCGAACTCGGCACGGGAATCGCGCTCGCGTTCACGAAAAGCCCGGTCGCAACCGCATACACCGCGTGGGACCTCCAGCGGATGAGCGGTGGGCGGCTCGTACTCGGGCTGGGCTCGCAGGTGAAGGGCCATATCACGCGGCGCTTCGGGATGCCGTTTACCAGGCCGGCGCAGCGGATGAAGGACTATGTCGGTGCGATGCGTGCGTGCTGGAACACCTGGCAGACCGGTGCGCCGCTCGATTTTCAAAGCGAGCACTACAATCTCTCGCTGATGACGCCGAACTTCGCGCCGCCGCCGCTTAAGCACCCGCATATCCCGGTGCTGATCGCCGCGGTTCAGGAGCACATGCTGCAAGTCGCGGGTGAGGTGTGCGACGGCGTACGCCTGCACGGCATCTGCACGCGCCGCTATCTTGACGAAATCGCGTTTCCCAACCTGCGCAAGGGCTTCGCCAGGTCGGGACGGCCGGCCGCCGAATGGGAGAGCTTCCAGATTTCGGGCGGCGGATTTCTGTGCGTCGCACCCGACGCCGATTCACTGGCGCGCGCAGTCGAGAAGATGAAAGAGACGATCGCGTTCTATGGCTCGACGCGATCGTACCGCGCGAGTTTCGAGCTCGACGGATGGGCCGATCGGGCCGAGCAGCTTCATCGGCTCTCCGTGCAGCAGAAGTGGGGCGAGATGCCGAAGCTGGTGACCGAGGAAATGGTGCACGCGTTCGCCGCGGTCGGCACCTACCGCGATATCGCGGCAGTAATGAAAAAGCGCTTCGCCGGCGTCAACCGGCTCGACTTCGAAATCCCGCTCCGGAGCGACCGCGATCGTGCCACAGTGCGCGAAGTGATCCAGGACCTGCGCCGCCCGTAGGCGGTAATCACGCGCGAATAATCACGTGCGCTCGTTTAGAAACCGGCTCCACTCATTTGTGCACCTTCTGCGCGACTCTTGAGTCAGGTTTCGGTCAGACACGGCCGCTCCGTGTTATGATCCGAATGGATACTCGAATTAAACATCGATGCGGAGAGGTGCGCCATGAGCTATATCGTCGGAATCGATCACGTAACGATTCAGATTGACGACGGCGATGAGGCGCTGCGCCACGCGCTCAAGTTTTACGTCGAGCTTCTCGGTCTTACGTCGCTCGACCGTCCCGCCAACACTGACAATGGGCGTCCCGGAGCATGGCTGCAGTGCGGTCTCCAGCAGCTGCATATCATCACCGGCGCCGGAGCGTCCTCCGAGAATCGAGCTTCGCGGCGCCATCCTGCCTTTCGCGTCTTAAACCTCGAAGGATTGCGCGAGCGGCTTTCGGCGGCGCGAGTCGAAATTGTCGCGGGCAACCGGTTTCCCGGCCAGGAACGTTTTTTCGTGCGCGATCCCTGGGGCAATCGGCTCGAATTCGTCGAGCGCAACTCGAAGTAGACGCGGCTTAAATCCCGCGATTCGAAAGCGACTCGCAAACATTCGCGCGCAAAATCGCGCCGGCGTTGCCAGCGCCGCCTGACAGCGCTTCGCGCGCGCCGCGGCTTCTGAAATAATCGTCGCGTGGCCAGGCAGATAACCGTTGATGCAGTGCTCGAGGCGCTGGGCCGGGTGAATTATCCTGGCTATGCGGCCGACGTCGTTTCGCTCGGAATTATCGAGGCCGTCCAGCCGTTGGAAATGGCCGGCGGCTTCGCGGTGATCGTGCGGCAGGTGAGCGAGAACGACCGCCTAATGCACGATCTCGCCGGCGCGATCAGCGCGACGCTCAAGCGCGACCTCGGCGTTGCGCGGGTCGAACTCAAGCTGCGCAAGCTCGAGGCCGAGTTGGGCGAGAAGACCGGGCGCGTGCGCCTGGAGGGTACGCGCTACGTGGTCGCGGTGCTGAGCGGCAAGGGCGGAGTCGGCAAGTCGACGGTCGCGGTGAACCTCGCGATGGCGCTCAAGCAACTCGGGATGACGGTCGGGCTGATGGACGCCGACGTTTATGGGCCGTCGGTGCCAATGATGTTCGGGGTGGATGAGGAGCGGCCGCGCGCGGCCGGCGGCCAGAATTTCTACCCAGTCGAGCGCTACGGCGTGAAGCTCATCTCGATGGGTTTTTTCCTGACCGACAAGTCGCCGGTCATCTGGCGCGGCCCGATGGTGATGGGCGCCGTGCGCCAGTTCCTGAAGGACACGTTGTGGGGTACGCAGGATTTTCTGATCGTCGATCTGCCGCCGGGCACCGGCGACGCGCAGCTCACGCTGGCCCAGCAGGTCGCGCTCGATGGCGCGGTCATCGTCACCACGCCGCAGGACGTGGCGCTGCTCGACGCGACGCGGGCGGCGCGGATGCTGCATCAGTTGCACTGCCCGGTTATCGGCGTGGTCGAGAACATGAGCTACTTCGTCTGTCCCGATTGCGGCGAGCGCGACGAGTTGTTCGGCGCAGGCGGCGGAGCGAAGCTCGCGATGGAGGAGGGCACGCGGGTGCTGGCGCAGATACCGATCCATCTCGAGGTGCGCGAGGCGGGCGACGCCGGGATGCCGATTGTGCTGAAAGACCCCGAGCATCCCGCAACCCGCGCCTTCCTGGACCTCGCGCGCGGTGTGCTGGCGGCGATGCCCAAGGACTAACTGCGATGCGATTAGGGCCATTTGCCCCTTGCTCATGTCGACGGGCGCCGATATTCTCTCAGCATTACGGGATAGATAGCGTCGCTTAGGCGCTGGCATTGGGAGCGCGGGCGCCGGATCTCGATCATGTCGACGCTGATTACCGAAGAGTGCATCAATTGCGGCTTTTGCGAGCCCGCGTGCCCCAATAACGCGATTTACGAGGGCGGTCAGAGATGGGAACTCGACGGCGAGGAACATCCGCCGCTCAGGGAGGACGTCTATTACATCGCACCCGGCAAGTGCAGCGAGTGCGTCGGATTTTTTGACCGGGAGCAGTGCGCAATGGTGTGCCCGGTCGATTGTTGCGTCCCCGACCCCGACATCCCCGAGCAGGAGCCGGCGCTTATCGAGCGTGCGCGCAAGCTCCATCCGGGCCAGCAAATCGAAGAGCCGTTTCCCTCGAGGTTTCGAGCAGGCTGAGGGCCTCGGCCGGTTTCGCCACTCCGGGCGAAATCGCTCTGAGACGCTGTGGGCAACCGCGTCCTGAGCAATTTACTTTGCTGCCGGGCTCCTATAAAACCACAGGACATTATCAGTTCCACTTATCTTTCGGGGAGCGGCCCGTGCGGACGCACCTAAGCAATATTTGTGCGATATTTGTGGAAGATGGGGCGCGGTGAGTTGAGAAGAGGGACATGGCGAAGATTCGAGTAGCAATCGTCGGAGTGGGCAACTGCGCATCCTCCCTCCTCCAGGGCATCGAGTTCTACCAACATGCCCCGGCCAAGGCGCAGAGCAATCCGATCGGCCTGATGCATTACGACCTCGCCGGCTACAAGCCTGGCGATATCGAGGTCGCCTGCGCGTTCGACATCGATTCGCGCAAGGTTGGCCGGCCGCTCGAGGACGCCTGCTTTGCACTGCCCAACAATACCATCACCATCTGGCGCGACTTGCCCAGGTACGGCGTCACGGTCGACATGGGCGAGATTCATGACGGCGTCGCCGAGCACATGTCGCAGTATCCGCCCGAATGCAGCTTCCTGCCGGCCAACGATAAGCCGGTGGACATCGAGCGCCGCCTGCGCGAGAGCGGCGCCGAGGTGATGCTGTGTTATCTGCCGGTGGGCAGCCAGAAGGCGGTCGAGCGTTATGCGCGCGCCTGCCTGGCGACCGGCGTCAGCCTGCTCAACTGCATGCCGGTGTTCATCGTGTCGAACGAGAAATGGGCGGCCGAGTTCACCGAGCGCAAAATTCCAGTGGTCGGCGACGACGTCAAGTCGCAACTCGGCTCGACCATCCTGCATCGCACCATCATGAAGCTGTTCGCCGACCGCGGAATCAAGGTGCGCCACACCTACCAGCTCAACACCGGCGGCAATACCGACTTCCTCAACATGCTCGACCGCTCGCGCCTGGGCTCCAAGCGCAAGTCCAAGACCGAGGCCGTGCAGAGCGTGATGCCCGAGCGGATGCCCGACGCCGACGTGCATATCGGGCCGTCGGATTACGTCGCCTGGCAGCGTGACAACAAGGTCTGCTTCCTGCGGATCGAGGGCGAGGGCTTCGCCGGAATTCCAATCGAGCTGGAGCTCAGGATGTCGGTGCAGGATTCGCCCAACTCGGGCGGCGTGGTGATCGACGCGATTCGATGCCTGCGGCTGGCGCGCGACCGCAAGATTGGCGGGCCGCTCTACTCGATCGCGGCCTACACGATGAAGCATCCGCCGCGGCAGATCGCCGACGATATCGCCCGCGAACGGGTCGAGAAGTTCATCAGCGGCGAGATCGAACGCTAACGGTGCGCATGGCTCGGCGCCGGGCGCCGACCAATACGGCAGCCGCACCTCATCGCATCCGATGAGCGGTTCCAGCAACGCGATAGGCGAGCTTTTCAATCTCGGCGCGCAAGGCTACGACGCCGTGCGCCGCAACCTCGTTCCCTGCTTCGACGGTTTCTATGGGAGCGCGCTCGATGTAATCGATGACTGGGCCGGCGCTCGCGCCTCCGCGACGCTGGAGGTGCTCGATTTAGGCGCCGGAACCGGGCTTTTCTCCGCGATGGTGCTCGGCCGACTGGCGCAGGCGCGGCTTAATTTGCAAGCGAAGCTTCATTTACAAGCGAAGCTTCATTTAATTGACGTATCCGACGCGATGCTGGAGCAGGCGCGGCAGAGATTCGCCGGCGCCGCGGACTCAAACGTCAGCTTCGAGGTACGCGATTACACCCAGGGCAGCCTCGGCGGGCCGTGGGACCTGGTGATTTCGGCGCTTTCGATCCATCACCTGCACGACGGTGCCAAGCGCTCGCTCTTTGCGCGAGTCTTCGAGGCGCTGCGGCCCACGGGCCTGTTCGTCAACGCCGAGCAGGTGCTGGGACCGACGCCGGCGGCCGAAGCGCGCTACCGCCGGCTGTGGGACGAACAGGTGCTGGGATCGGGCGTCGACCGGCTGGAGTATGAGCGCGCGGTGGAACGGATGCGGCACGACCGATGCGCGACGCTTCGCGATCAGCTCGAGTGGATGCGCGCGGCGGGCTTCATCGAGGTCGATTGCGCCTTCAAACAGTGGCGCTTCGCGGTTTACTTCGGTTCGCGCCCGTAAGACATATGCCCGACGCCGCGTTTGCGAGGCTCTTTCTCCACCTCCCGCCGACCCCATAGAATTGGCTACACGATGGGCGTTTTGAAGGACAAGACGATCGTGGTCGGCGTATGCGGCGGAATCGCCGCTTATAAAGCCGCCGAGTTGGTGCGATTGCTGACCGCGCAGCAGGCGCGGGTGCGTGTGATGATGTCGCGCAACGCGGCCGAGTTCATCACGCCGCTGACGCTGCAGACGCTGAGCGCCAATCCGGTCGCGACCGACACCTTCAGCCTCACCGAGGAATCCGAAATCGGACATATCCAGCTCGCCGACACCGCCGACGCGATCGTGATCGCGCCCGCCAGCGCCGACGTAATCGCCAAGGCCGCGGTCGGTATCGCCGACGACATCGTGACGACGGTCCTGCTCGCCGCGCAGTGCCCCGTTGCCTTCGCGCCCGCGATGAACGTTCACATGTACGCGCATCCGACCGTGGGCGAGAACCTCGCGCGGCTGAAGGCTCGCGGCGTGACGGTTATCGAGCCTGCCTCCGGCGATCTCGCCTGCGGCTACCAGGGCAAGGGGCGGCTGCCGGATCCCGCGGCGATCGTCGAGGAGGTCGAGCGGATGCTGTCGCCGCACGACCTTGCCGCCGAGCGCATCCTGGTGACGGCCGGACCGACGCAGGAGATGATCGATCCGGTGCGCTTCGTCTCGAACCGATCGACGGGCAAGATGGGTTTTGCGATCGCGCGCGCGGCGTGGCGGCGCGGCGCGAGCGTCAGGCTGATCGCCGGGCCGTCGCCGCTAGGGACGCCGTACGGCGCCGAACGGATCGATACGGTCAGCGCGGCCGAGATGCTGAATGCGACCGCGCGCAACTTTCCCTGGAGCACGGCATTGGTGATGGCGGCGGCGGTGGCGGATTTTCGGCCGACGCATCAGGCGCCGCACAAGATCAAGAAGAACGCGCGCGGGATGACGCTCGAGTTGGAGGGAATCGCGGACGAGATGCCGCGGCTAAGCGCGCGCAAAGGCTCGCGTATCGTGATCGGCTTCGCCGCCGAGACCCAGAGCCTCGAGGAAAACGCGGCCGACAAGCTGCGGCGCAAGCGCCTCGACCTCATTGTCGCCAACGACGTGTCGCGCAGCGACGCCGGTTTTGCCGTCGATACTAATATTGTGACGATCATCGGCGATGACGGCCGCGCCGTCGAGCATCCCAAACTCAGCAAGGACGAGGTCGCCGACGTGATCCTCGATCGGCTCCTCGCGTTGCGCACGGCAAAGTCCGGCCGCCGCACGCTGCGCGCCGTCCGTTAGCTATTTCACTGCTTCCACTCCCGTCAGTCGGCATCGCCAAAAAAGACGCGCGGGCCGGCGGGGCGGCGATTACGCCGCGGCCGCCAGCCCGCGTTGAATCACTATGGGCCGTTGCAGACTTGGAGTTGCGGACTCCGAATCAGAGTTTCGGACCGATCTCCTTGCCGAACACCCGAATCGCCTCTTTGGTTTTTTCGTGCGAGGGGCCGCCCGGATGCCGCATGCGCAGGACCAGGTAATCCGGCTGCACTTCCTTTTGCCACATCTGCAGTTGCGCCAGGCAATCCTTGGGCGATCCGACGATTAGCCGGTTCGGCGAGGCGACGTCGAAGGTCCAGTCGTTTTCCGACTTGACCTTGTCGATCACTTCATCCGGCGCGTAGCCGTTGTTGCGGTAGTAGAACTTGTGCGTGTACATCAGCGGCTCGCTCTCACGCCGCGCCGAGTCCATCGAGTCCGACACCAGCATATCGCGCATCAACACCAGGTAGGGCTTCTTGCCGTGCTTCTTGCACTCGGAGCGATAGAGATCGGCGAAGCGTTTGATCACCTTCACGTGTTCGAGCGGCGAGGTTATCCAGGCGTCCGAGATCCGCGCCACGCGTTTGATCCCGACGTCGCTCCACGCCGCCATCCAGATCGGCGGCCGCGGTTTCTGGAACGGCTTCGGTGTGATCATCACGTTGTCCAGGTTGTAGAACTTGCCGTGATGGGAGAAGCGCTCCTGCTCCCAGCATTTCTTGAGCACCTCGACGCCTTCCTCGCTGCGTCCGGCGCGCTCCTTGATCGAAAGACCGAAGGCCTCGAAGTCGCGGTCCTGATAGCCCACGCCCACGCTCAGGATCATGCGGCCGCCGGTTATCTGGTCGACGATCGCCGCGTCTTCGGCCGCGTGCACGGGATGCCACAACGGAATCAGCGTGACGCAGGTTCCGACCTTGATCTTCTTGGTGCAGACCCCGACCATTCCGGCCATCAGGATGACGTTAGGGATGTAGCAGTCTTCCTGCTGATGGTGTTCGCTGAACAGGCAGCTATCGAAACCGCTCTCTTCCGCAACCTGCGCCTCGACGATCGCCTCGCGGAGCACGCCGCCGATGTTGGCGCCGTTCGGCGGATCCTGAGTACACGGAAAATAACCGACCTTCATGATTTTTCCTCCCGCATGATTATTCCTCCAAGAAGTCGAGTTACGATTGCTTAGCTTCGCCAGTCCAAGACAAATGTCAAACGAGCGCCGCCGAGGCGGCACGCGCGGATACGGGCCCTACTTGTTCTCCGAATGCAGCACGCCGCGGCTGTGCAGTTCGGCAATCTCGGTATCGCTCATGCCGAGTTGTTCGCGCAGGACCTCGGCCCCGTGCTCGCCTAAAAGCGGCGCCCTGATTTCCAGCGGCTTAGGGAAAGCCGAGAACTTGAGCGGGAAGCCGGGAATCATCACCTCTCCCAGGATCGGGTCGGGTACGGTACGAATCATGTTGCGCGCCTTGAAGTGCGGATGGCTTATCGTGTCCACGACCGACATCACCGGCGCCGCGGCCACGCGATGCTCTTCGAGAATTTTCAGCACCGCCTCGTTGGAGGGCTGCGCCTGCATCCAGGCCTCGACGATCGCGGCCAGCTCGTAGCGGTTCTTCGCGCGGTCGCGCATCGTGGCGAAGCGCGGGTCTTCGATCAGCTCCGGATGAGCCATCGCACGCGCCATCGACGGCCATTGCCGGTCGAGCACCAGGATCACGATGTAGCCTTGCGGCCCCAAAAACGCGCCGCACGGGCTTACCAGCTCATGCTGCGAGCCCATCCGCTTCGGCACGTACTCGCCCTTGGTGGTGGCCCAGACCTGGATGGTCGCTTCGTGCATGTGGTAGAGGGTGTCGACCATCGCGATGTCGATGTACTGCCCGACTCCAGTGCGCTCGCGATGGAACAGCGCGAAGCCGATGGCCGAGAAGGCGTGCACGCCGCTGGTCTGATCGCCGATGCCCATTCCGACGAACATCGGCGGCCCGTTCGGATCGCCCGTCATGTGCATCAAGCCCGAAAAGGCCTGCGCGATGAAGTCGTAGCCGACCTTGTGCGAGAGCGGCCCGCTGCGCCCGAAGGCCGAGATCGACGCCATGATGATGCGTGGGTTGAGCTTGCTGAGCGAGGCGTAGTCGAGGCCGCGCTTTTCCATCACTCCCGGCCCGTAGTTTTCGACCACCAGGTCGGCTTTCTTTGCCAGCTCGCGCAATAGCGCGATCGATTCGGGTTTTGAGAAGTCCACGCAGAGACTTTGCTTGCCGCGGTTCTGCTGGACGAAGTAGGCGCTGCGCCCATTGCGCACCGCGGGCAGCAGCCGCGCCGGGTCGCCCATCGGCGCCTGCTCGACCTTGACGATCTCGGCGCCCATCTCAGCCATGAAGCGTGTCACTGTCGGGCCGGCCAGATACTGTGTGAAGTCCAGCACCCGCACGCCGGATAACATGTGAGGGGTCTTTCTGTCGCGGCTTTCCATTGTGGGTTCCTCGCGGGAATACTCCCGGCGTCGCCGTGATAACACCGATAGCGCGCGTACCACAAGCCCACGCGTGCCCGTGCCGGGCGGTGTATTCTGATCCCCCGGGACAATTGGAGCAGGAAAATAGAAACGCGCGGTCAGGACGGTTCGGCCGGCCCTCCGAAGGGCACCTGGCGCAGATGCATATGCAGCTCTTCGACGGTCGAATTGGCTAGCTGGCGTGCGGCGCGCTGGGTCTCGGGCCCCATCCGCGCCAGGCGCTGCAGCGTGCGCCGTGCGCGCTGGGCGTTGCGCAGCGCCCGCTGGCCCATCGGATCGAACCGGCAGGCGGGCGCTTCGTCGCCGTCGCGGAGCAGTCCGTCGATCGCCGAACAGGAGGCGGAGCAGAAGACCTCGACGTCCTGGCGATCGGCCGCCCTGACGCGGCCTATAGCGAGGATCACGCGATTCCACTGGCGAATACGGCGCAGCCCGCCCTCGAAGATGCGCTTTTGCGCGCGGAAGGGCAGCAGCGGAGAATCAATCTGGCGGCTGAGCTTGGAATCCAGCGCGCTGAAGTCGATCGCCATCAGCTTCACCAGGGTCTCGCGATGCGAGGGGTCCTGCATCGAATCGAACCGCGCCTCGCTCAGGATGTGGCTGGCGATCGCGGAGTTGAAACGCCCGATCCAGCGCGTCGGCAGGTAGAAATTGTGCGCAAGTACGTCGGCGCCGAGATGCGCCAGGTAGCCGAGCGCGAAGGCCTGCTCCTCGCTGCCGCGCGCGGCGCTAAGCAAGCCGAAGCCGGTCGACCAGTTGTGCGAATGGCGCCGCAGACGGCTCTGGAAGCGGCGGCCCTGCACGATGTCGGGCGCGAGCGAGCCGTACAGGAAAGCGTCGGGCATCGAGAGTAGGATGGCTTGAAGCGGCTGTTCCAGGGTGCTAACGCTCGCAAGCACCTGTGCTCCGAGTGCAATATGAGTGACCGGGCCCCAGGCGAAAGCCGGCGGGGCGCTGAGCGCGATGAAGCCGATTACGAAGGCGATTACCCCAGCGATGATCATGACTGCGCCCGCCTTTGCGGCTGGGCCGCTGGCTTGATGTTATGAGCCGCGACCTGACCGCGCCAGAGCAGCGCCGCCTGGTGCTCGACTCGGTTCGCGATTACCTGGAGCAACTCGCCGAGGAAGGATTGGAGGGATTGCCGGCGGCGACGCTCGCGCGGGCGGCCGCTCCCAAAGCGTCCGCGGACGCAGCCTCGGCACTCGCGCCGGGCGGCGCGTCGTCTCGCGCCACCGCCGCTGCATCGCCGCCGCGCCCGGCTCCAGCGTCGGTCGAATTGCTCTCGCGCTATCCGGGTCTCGAGAAGACTGCGACGCTGGAGGAACTGAGCGCCTTCATTGGCGATTGCCAGCGCTGCAAGCTTGCACCATTGCGCACCCATCTGGTGTTTGGCGTCGGCAACCCGCACTCCGACCTGATGTTCGTTGGCGAAGCGCCCGGCGCCGACGAGGACGCGCGCGGCGAGCCCTTCGTGGGCCGCGCCGGACAGTTGTTGACCGACATCATCGAGCGCGGGATGGGGCTTCGCCGCGCCGACGTTTACATCTGCAACGTCATCAAGTGCCGCCCGCCTGACAATCGCAACCCCGAGCCCGACGAAGTCGCCGCCTGCGAGCCATTCCTGATGCGCCAGATCGACCTCGTGGGTCCACGCGCGATCGTCGCGCTCGGCACCTTTGCGGTGCAGGCGCTGCTCAAGGTCAAGACGCCGATCAGCCGGCTGCGTGGCAACTGGCACGAGGTGCGCGGGGTCAAGCTGATGCCGACGTTTCACCCGGCGTACCTGTTGCGCAGTCCGGGTGAAAAGCGGTGGGTATGGCAGGATATACAGGAAGTGATGAAGCTGCTCGGGCTGGAGATACCCGCGCGCGGCGGCGCGCGATGAAAAAGTGAGGCAGCGCGGCGCCATCGGCGCGCTCGCGGCGCGCGGGTTCGCGATCCTGTCCGCGTTCGCGATCTTGTCTGTGTTCGCGATCCTGTGCACGATCGCGCTCGGCGGCCTCGCCAGCGCCGCCGCCGAGCACGTCGGCGCCGCGAACCAGGCGAGCGCCGGGTCGCTCGTTGGCGCGGCCGCCACGCCCGCGGCGGCTTCCGCCACGGCGAGCGCCGCCGCAGTGCCATGGGTCTGCCTGCTGAAGATCGATGGCTCGATCAATCCGGCAGTCGCCGCGTTTATCGAAGACGGAATCGGCTACGCCAACTCGCATCACGCCGGCGCCCTGGTGATCGAACTCGACACGCCCGGCGGCCTGCTTGGCTCCGCGCAGCGCATCGTCAAGGACCTGCTCAACGCCCCGCTTCCGACGATCGTATACGTATCGCCCTCGGGCGCCGCGGCCGCTTCAGCGGGGACCTTCATCACCGAGGCGGCGGCGGTGGCTGCGATGGCGCCCGGGACCACGATCGGCGCGGCTCATCCGGTGGGCGAGGGTGGCAGCGAGATCAAAGGCGTGGTCGGCAAGAAGATTGAGAACTACACCGCCTCGTTCGCGGGCAGCATCGCACGCGAGCGCGGCCGCAATCAGCAATGGGTCGAGCAGGCGGTGCGCGAAAGCGCCGCCATCAGCGAAGCCGAGGCGCTCAAGCGCCACGTGATCGACATCGTCGCGCCCGACCTGCGAAGCCTGCTCGTGCAGGCGTCGGGGCGCGAGGTCAAGGTGGGCGGGCGCACGATCAGGCTGGAGCTTGCCGGCGCCACGATTCGCCGCGTGCGGATGACGCTGGGCCAAGCGCTGCTCAACGTGCTGGCCGACCCGAACATCGTGTACCTGCTGATGCTGGCGGGGATCGTCGGGATCTATTTCGAGTTCGGACATCCAGGCTTCATCCTGCCGGGCGTGGCCGGCGCGATTTGCCTGCTGCTGGCGCTGGGATCGTTCGAGATTTTGCCGATCAATCTGACCGGCTTCCTGCTTCTGATGCTCGGGATCGGGATGCTGATCTCCGAAGTCTTCGTTAGCAGCTATGGCGTGCTCGGCATTGGCGGAGTGATCGCGTTTGTGATCGGCTCGCTCTTTCTCGTCGACAGCTCGCAAACCAACCTCGAGGTTAACCGCGGTATGATCGCTGGTGCAGCGATCGCGATGAGTGCGATTATCCTGGGCCTTGGCTGGGTCGTTTTACGCGAGCGGCATCGGCGTCCCACCACCGGCCGCGAAGGCATGGTCGGCGAAGTCGGCGAGGTGCGCGAGGCGATCGCGCCGGGTGCGCCGGGACGCGTGTTCGTGCACGGCGAACATTGGCGCGCCGCGAGCAACCAGGCGCTGGGCGTTGGCGCGAAGGCGCGCGTGATCGCGGTGCGCGGCCTGGAGATCGAGGTGCGCGGCGAATCGTAACGCGGCTTTTATGCAAGCCGATGCACAACGGCGGGCGGCGGCGCCCGTGAAACAGTGAAACAGTGAAACAATGAAAAAAGCGGGGGGAGGCCTATGGCACCGGCAATCGGAGTAATCATCGTGATCGTCGTGGTGATCGGGTTGAGCGGACTCAAGGTGCTCAACGAGTACGAGCGCGCAGTGGTTTTTCGCCTCGGCCGGCTCACCCCCTTTCGCGGACCGGGGATGATTTTCGTCATTCCGATCCTCGAGCGCTCGGTGCGGATCGATCTGCGCGTCGTGACGCTCGACATCGCGCCCCAGGACGTGATCACCCGCGACAACGTGTCCATAAAAGTGAGCGCGGTGCTCTACTTCCGTGTGCTCGACCCCTCCCGCGCCGTGACCGAGGTCGCCAACTATCTCTTTGCCACCACCCAGCTTGCGCAGACCACGTTGCGTTCGGTCGGCGGACAGACCGAACTCGACGAGTTGCTGGCCCAGCGGGACAAGCTCAACGCGCGCATCCAGGAGATCGTCGACGCGCAGACCGAGCCCTGGGGCGTCAAGGTCACGCTGGTCGAGCTCAAGAATATCGATCTGCCGCAGGACATGCAGCGCGCGATCGCGGCGCAGGCCGAAGCCGAGCGCGAGCGGCGCGCCAAGGTCATCGCGGCGGAGGGCGAGTTCCAGGCGGCGCAACGCCTCGCCGAGGCCGCCGAGATTATGAACAAGAGCCCGGTGACGCTGCAGCTCCGCTACCTGCAGACGCTCAAGGAGATCGCGTCCGAGAACAATTCGACCACGGTGTTCCCTATTCCGATGGATCTGTTCGAGCCTTTTTTGAACTTGCGCCGCGCTTTGAGCAAGCCCGACGATGGCGGCACGAAATCCTGATCGACTGCGATGGGTAAGCTGATAATGGTTCGCCACGGCGAGAGCGAGGGCAATCGCGAACGCCGCTTCACCACCACACCCGACGCACCATTGACCGATTTGGGGCGCGAACAGGCCGCCCAGGCCGCGCGCCATCTCGCGCGGCTGTTCCATCCGCGGCTCGTCATCACCAGCCCCTACGCGCGGGCGCGCGAGACCGGCGAGATAATCGCCGCCGCGCTGCGCCTGCCGGTCGAGGTCGAGCCCGGCCTCTACGAGCGCCATTTCGGCTACCTGAGAGGACAGCCCTACGACGCGGTGCGCGACGATCCGACGTTCGAGACCGAAAAGACGTGGCTATGGCGGCCGGAGGGCGGCGAGAGTTACGAAGACGTTCGAGTGCGGGTGGCGCCAATCCTGGAGCGGCTGGCGATTCGCGCCGGCGATGGCGAACTGGCGGTCGTCAGCCACGGCGGTGTGATGCTGACGTGCTGGGCGCATCTGGTTGGACATTGGGAGAGCGCGCATGTACCGGCCAACTGCGGAATCGTGCTGCTCGAATACGAAAACGGAAGTTTTCGGCCTCCGCAAATTGTCGAGGATTGAGCGCGAAATGCGCCGTGGCGGCCTCAGCCGCCCGAATCAGGCTGACAGCAGACGGGCCAGCGTCGGCGTCGCCGGTGCGGCCGTGAGTTCGGGCCACGTGCCCTCCTGCACTGCGCGGCCGGCTTCGATCGCGGTCGCGCGCGTGCATAGCTTCTCCAGGATTTCGGCGCGATGGTCGACGGCAATTAGTGTGAAGCCCAGCTCGCGATGCCATTGAAGGATCGAGTCGACGAGTTCGCTGATGGTCGGGCGGTCCAGGGCGGTGAACGGTTCGTCGAGCAGCACCAGTGGCGGACGCCGCGCGAGCATCCGCGCCAAGGCGACCCGCCGCGCCTGACCGCCCGAAATCCGCCGCGCCGATTCGTTCCATAGCGGACCGAGCGCGAGGCGCTGCTTGAGTTCCTCGATCCACAGGCTTGCGCCGTTGCTTTCGTGGTCGCGCAATCCGAAGCAGACGTTGTCGGCCACGCTTAAGTGCGGGAACAGCGAATCGCTTTGCGTCAGGTATGCGAGCGGGCGCCGGTAAAGCGGCAGGCTCGGCGGAAACAAGATCGTGTCGCCAAATTGAATCCGCCCGGCGTCTGGATTCTCGACTCCCGCCAGACACGAGAGCACGGTGCTTTTGCCCGCGCCCGAAGCTCCGAACAGCGCGAGCCGCTCCCCCTGCTCCAGGTGCAGGCGCAAATCCACGGTGAGCAGATGCCGTGCCTTTACGATATGCGCATCAAGCGTGGGCATCGGCGTGGCGCCTCTGTGCGAGCAGATGGATCACCCACGGGAGCGGCAGCGCGGTGAGCAGGAACACGACCAGCAGCGGCATCACGGCCGGCATCCCGGCGTCCTGCAGATTGATCCAAATTTGCACCGGCATTCCGCTCGGATAGTAAGCGGTGACGATGACGGCGCCAAACTCTCCCAGCGCGCGCACCCATGCGAGGCTCACCGCAGCGGCAAAGCCCAGGCGCGCAAGCGGAAAGGTCACCCGACGAAATACCTGCCACGGCCGCAACCCAAGCAGCGCCGCCGTCCGTTCGAGGTCGCCGGGTACGGCCGCCAGCGCGGCGCGGGCTGCAACGATATAGTAACCGACGCTGACATAGAACTGGGTCGCGACGAACGCCAGCGGGCTGTTGGCGGTCGGCAGTCCCATCCGCAGCAGCCACGCGCCCGGCCTCATCGTGGGACCGAAGGCGAGCGAGAGCAGAATCCCGAGCGCAAGTGGCGGCATCAGCACCGAGATAAGGACCGCCGCCTCCCACACCATTTTGTCGCGGCCGGTATGGCGCGCGAGATACCACGCGACCGGCGTGCCCACGATCACGTCAAAGAGCAGTGCGATTCCGGTAAGGACCAGGGAGACGCTGACGGACGAGGCCGTCGAGCCGGGAATACTGCCGTCCCATTGCCAGCGGCCAACCGGAGCGCAAAGGCCGACCAGCGGATAGAGCAGCGCCAGCGTGAACGCGAGCATGCCCATCCGGGCCCACCACCGGGATCGCACGAAGACTATATTACGGCACCAGGGGCTTGGCGTCGCCGGGGTCGTCGTAGTGGTAGCGCGCGAGGATTTGGCGCGCCTCAGGACCATGCAGCCACGCGAGAAAACGTGCCGCCAGCTTTGGCTGCGGAGCGTCTTTGAGAACCGCAGCATAGAAGACGAGTGGGGAGGGCCGATGCGTCTTGCCGTTCAGCGCGACGCTTGCCTGCTGGTATTCCTTCTCCATCGAGGCGGAGCCAAGGTTAATCTCGCCGGGCAGCGAAAGAAACGGTAGGCCGAGCGCCGCGGGCTGCGTCTTGTAAGCCGAACTCGCGTCGAGTTGCCCCGCCTGCAGCCGCGCCATCACCTGGGGTTCTTGAAAAATCTGTTGCGGATTTATTTGCGGCCCGAGAATCTTCTTGGCCAGGTCCGGCTGATGATAGTAACGCGCCGCCAGTTGCATCATGAAAATGACGTTCAAGCCCTGCGGGTCGGTATTGGGGTCGGTGCGGCCAAAACGAAAACCCGGCGTTTCAAGCACCAGCCACCACGGCTTGGCGCCGGAAGCGCCGGCCTTCGCCAGCGCCGCCGCATATTGGCTCTTCGGGCTGTAGGCTATGACCATCTCGGTGCGCGCTATCGGAGTTGCGCTTTGGGCCTGGCCCGCCTTCAACACGATACGCATCGGCCCCGGGGTGACCGAGATGAACACGTCGGGTCGGATACTGCCCGCGACGATCATATTGGCGAGGCCGGTGGAGCCCGCCGCGCGCCCCTGCAGCTCGGCTCCCAGAGCCTTCGCGATCGCCGGACGAAATCCGCCGTCCATCATCGAGCCCATCGACCCCGCATAGGCGACTTGCAGCGGCGTCGTCGATTCAGTGGCGCCCGGGCCCGCGATCAGTGCTGCGAACACGCCAGTCACGGTCATGATCGCTAGCTGCAAAAGCAGCCTGCGGTTGCATTTCATCGACGTTGCGCCGCGTGCCTAGAAGGGGATACGTCCGGTTGCAATCACGGTGTTGTTGTATGTGGGCTGATGCGTGGCGGCGACCTGGTAGCCGGCACCGAAGGTCATGCCGACCCGATCATGGATCGGGATGCGCCCGATGATCAGACCGGGCGTAAGGAAGACCTGGTTCACTCCGGTCTTCTCGCCGTTGGGCCACCAGGTGTAGTTCACTTCGAATTCTGGCCAGAAGTACCTGAACAGGCGGTACTGGAAGGCGGTATTGTAAGCGAGCGGCGCTCCGAGGCGTTGCATCCCGCCGTTGGGAACCGTGATGCCAAGCGTGCTCTGAAAATCAAAGTCGCCCCAACCCTTTCCAAACGCGACGGTCGGCGTGAAGAGCGCATGGCGTGAGCTGTTGCCGTCGCTCCCGGTGGGCGCGCTGAAACCCATGAAGACGGTCAGGATGTAGTTGCCGTTCTCCTCGTTGGCGGACAGCAGCCGGTATTTGACGAGAAACGTTTCGTCGGCCCAGCCGTCGACATCCGGTTTCTCCGCCCCTTTCTTTGGCGGTGGCGGGAGAGTCCCATTGTGAGCCACCCATCCCGGGATGCCCAAGATGACCTCGGTGTTCTCAAACGGGATCAGCTCGAGGCCCTTGTTGGCGCCGAAGTTGTCGAGCGCCTTGCCATGCGCTTGCGCCTCCCAAAGTTGATCGTAGCGAAACTCTTCTTCCAGGCGCGGAGTCACGGTCACCAACGGGGTAATCCAATGCGGCTGTTCGCTCTGGATGCGCGTGACGCGCGGAAACCAGTCGGCGAAGTACTGCACCACCGGCGACAATAGGGACGGATTCGAGACCGGTGGCGGGTTCGTAACCGTCATCGCGCTGGAACCAGACGGCGTGGTGCCGGGCGCCACGTTGGACGAGGGCGGCGCGTTCTGGGCGCGGGCCTGCGTAGGGAGCATCATGGGGACGGCCAGGGCGGCAGCCACGAGGGCCACGCGAACCGGGGACAGTCGAATCGTTGCAGTGAATTTGGTTATGGTGGTTTCGCTCAGGATTTTCATAACGAAGCCAGTTATGCCATGATGCGGGCGGCTTGACAAGTATGATGGCGGAACAAACGGAGCGGAAAGTAAGATGGCGGAGCACAGCGGAGAGATGGTACGCCGCGCCCGTACCGCGCGCGGCCTGACCCAGGACGAACTGGCACGGCGCGCCGGGCTCTCGCGCCAGGCGCTCAGCGCGATCGAGTCCGGCGTCTACCAGCCCGGCGTCGCTGTCGCGCTCGCGCTGGCGCGCGAGCTCGGCCACAGCGTCGAGGCGCTGTTCGGCAGCGCCGGCGAGCCGGCGCTGCTCGAGGCCGACTGGGCGGAGGCGACCGGCGACGCGCCTTTGGGCGCGTCGCCGGTCGCCTCCGCCAGCGCGGCACGCAACGCGCCGCACGGCGCGCCGACGCCGCCGGCGCGCCCTGCGGTCGCGCTGGGGCGCGTCGGGGGGCGGCTAGTCGCGCTCGCGCAGCCGCCGCCGGCGATGCGCCTTGCGGCCGCGGCGGGCGTGCTCGAGCACGTGGCCGGCAGACATGCGCGCGTGGCGGCGTTTCGCACCCAGCAGGAGATCGACGCGACACTTCTGATTGCGGGATGCGATCCGGCGGTAAGCATTCTTGCCGATTGGATGGGACGCCATCGTCCGGCCACGACGCTCGCGCCGCTTACACGCAGCAGCCGGGCGGCGCTCGCCGCGCTGCTCGAAGGCCGGGTCCATGCGGCCGGGGTGCATTTGTGCGACCGCAAGGGCGGCGAGTACAATCTGGCGGCGGTGCGCGAGACGCTCAAGCGCCGGCGCGGCGTGATGGTGAATTTCGCACGCTGGGAGCTGGGACTCGGGGTGCGCCGCGGCAATCCGCTTGACCTGCGAAGCATCGCCGACCTAGCGCGGCCCGGCATGCGGATCGTCAACCGCGAAGCGGGCTCGGGCGCGCGGCTGGTGCTCGACCAGGCTCTGGCGGAACTCAAAATAGTGCCGCGGCGGATTGTCGGGTATACGCGGGAGCTGAGCGGCCACCTCGAAGTCGCCGCCGCGATAGCGGCGGGCGAAGCCGAGGCGGGATTGACGCTGCGAGTTGCGGCGGAGGCCTGGGGATTGGGCTTTGTTCCTGTGCGCGAAGAGCGCTATGATTTGGTTATCCTGCAACGCGAGACCGACTCGCCCCCGGTGCGTGCGATGCTCGACGCGCTAAACTCCGGCATCTTCGCTAGTGAAGTAAGCCAGCTTTGTGCGTACGATACCGCACGAATGGGGCAGGTCATCGCGCGCCTCAATTCGTAGCAGTGGCATTCGCAACCATGGCGCCAAGCCATCGAACGGAAAGGAGCTGAACTAAATGGCAGCAACAACACCGGTAGAGAGGGCGGGTAACGGCGTGCGGTCCAGCGCCGCATTGAATTTCCTCAAGGCCTCGCCCAAGAAGTTACTCATCGGCGGCAAATGGGTCGCGGCGAAATCCGGCAAGACCTTCGAGACGCTCAACCCGGCCACCGAGGATGTCCTCGCGTTGATTGCCGAGGGCGACAAGGCCGATGTCGACGAGGCCGTCAAGGCGGCGCGCAAGGCGTTCGAAGAGGGCGGTTGGTCGAAGATGGGGCCGCATCAGCGCTCCGGCTACCTGTTCAAGATTGCCGACCTTATCGAGCAGCACGCGGATGAGCTGGCCGAGCTCGAGACGCTCGACAATGGCAAGGCGAAGACCCAGGCGCGCGCGATCGACGTCGCCGGCGCGGCCGAAACCTTCCGCTATTACGGGGGATGGTGCAGCAAGATTTACGGCGAGACCAATCCGTCCGACCCCACGATGTTCAATTACACGCTGCGCGAACCGGTCGGTGTGTGTGGACAGATAATTCCGTGGAATTTTCCGCTGCTGATGGCGTCGTGGAAGCTCGGGCCGGCGCTCGCCTGCGGTAATACCGTGATTCTGAAGCCGGCCGAGCAGACGCCGCTCACGGCGCTCAGGCTGGGCGAATTGATTCTCGAAGCCGGTCTGCCAGAGGGCGTGGTCAACATCGTCACCGGCTTCGGCCCCGGCGCCGGCAGCTCGATCTCGGAGCATCCCGACATCGACAAGGTCGCCTTCACCGGCTCGGCCGAGGTGGGCAAAATCATTCTTAAGGCGTCGGCGGGCAATCTCAAGCGCGTGTCGCTGGAGCTCGGTGGAAAGTCACCCAACATCATCTTCCCCGACGCCGACATGGAGCAGGCGGTCCCGAACTCGATGATGGGCGTGTTTTTCAACTCGGGGCAGGTCTGCTGCGCCGGCACGCGGATTTTCGTGCAGAAGGAAGTTTACGAGAAATTCAACGATTCGCTCACCAAGTTCAGCGCCGGCATGACGATGGGCGACGGGCTCGATCCCAAGACCATGATGGGCCCGCTGGTCTCCAAAGAGCAGTTCGACAAGGTCAAGGGCTATCTCGAACTGGGCAAGAAGGAAGGGGCCCGAGTAACGGTCGGCGGTGAGGCGGCCACTGGCAAGGGCTACTTCGTCAAGCCGACCGTGTTTGCGGACGTGAACAACAACATGCGGATCGCGCGCGAGGAGATCTTCGGCCCGGTCGCCGCGACCATTCCATTCAAGGATGAGAACGACGCGGTTCTTCAGGGCAACGATACCGACTACGGGCTGGCCGCCGCGGTGTGGACCAGTGACGTCGGCCGCGCGCACAAGGTCGCGCGCGCGCTCAAGGCCGGCACGGTATGGGTCAACTGCTACGGCATGATCGATCCGATCTCGCCGTTCGGCGGTTACAAGCAGTCGGGTTTCGGCCGCGAACTGGGCAAGTACGCGATCGAGCTTTATACGCAGATCAAGACCGTCTACATTAAGCTGTAAGGATTTCCCGGGCCAGGAAGGGCGCCCGCAACAGGGCGCTCTTCCATCTGGCTCGGGAATAAATGGCCTCGAGACGAAACCGGAACGCCACTGTACACCTCCGGTGCCCCCGAGTCGCGTAACTGAAACTGCATTTCCGCGTCACTTAAACCGCATTTCGAAGTAGCTAGCCGATACGCACCCCGGGAGGGGCGGTCGAATTAGGTTATAGGCATCCATATGGACGTCAGAAGACTGGGGCGAAGCGAACTTCGCGTATCGATAATCGGACTTGGCTGCATGGGCATGTCCGAATTTTATGGCCCTCGGGATGACGCGGAATCGATCGCGACCATTCATCGCGCACTCGATCTGGGGATTAATTTTTTTGATACCTCCGACGCCTATGGTCCGTATACCAACGAGGAGTTGGTTGGACGTGCGATTCGGAGTCGTCGCGGCGCGGTCGTGCTCGCGACGAAATTCGGCATTGTCCGTGGATCCGATCCGGCCACCCGCAGCATCAGCGGCAAGCCCGAGTATGTGCGAAAAGCCTGTGAGGCGAGCCTCCAGCGGCTGGGGGTCGATAGAATCGACCTCTACTATCAGCATCGTGTCGACCCCGACACGCCGATTGAGGAGACCGTCGGTGCGATGGCCCGGCTGGTCGAGGAAGGAAAGGTGCGGTATCTCGGTCTCTCGGAGGCCGCACCCGAGACTCTGCGCCGAGCGTGCAAGATTCATCCGATAGCTGCGTTGCAGACGGAATACTCACTTTGGAGCCGCGAGCCTGAGGATCAACTCCTTGCGCTCTGCGAGGAACTGGGGGTGGGCTTCGTGGCCTACAGTCCGCTGGGGCGCGGTTTTCTGACCGGCCAGATTCGGCGCTTTGAGGATCTCGCGCCTGATGATTTCCGGCGCCTTTCGCCGCGCTTTCAAGGTGACAACTTTCGCAAGAACCTCGTTCTGGTCGAACGAATCAAAGAGATAGCGGCTGACAAGGGTTGTACTCCGGGACAACTTGCGCTCGCCTGGGTGCTTGCCCAAAGCGCAAACATCGTTGCGATTCCCGGCACCAAGCGCATTTCATATCTCGAGCAGAACGTCGATGCGCTCAACGTTAGCCTGAGCGCGGAGAACCTGCGGAAGATCGAACAGGCTGCGCCTCGCGGAACCGCGGTCGGCGATCGCTACCCGGCAACGACCATGCGTCTGATTAATGGCTAGAGTTCGCTACTCTAAGATAGATGCATTCTCAGTAACTCCCCGTTGCGCCTGGCAAGCGGGATGAGGGAGGAGCAACAACCCATGGCGCTCAGTGCGCGCAACCATCTCAAAGGCGAAGTCACCGACGTATTGTTAGGAACTGTTACCGCTCTGATTACTGTGAAAGTGGGCGATCACGTGGTCGAGGCGGTGATCACCAAGCACAGCGCCGAAGAATTGAAGCTGAAGAAAGGCGACAAGGTGACGGCCGTGATCAAAGCGACCGAGGTGATGATCCAGAAAGACTAAACGTGCCATTCGTGGCCATTTCGGATCGTGGTTTCCGGCGAGAAGCGTCATGCCCGGTGGGTGCGGGAGGTAACGGTCCTGGACATTCAGCAAGCTCGGCGAAGCGGGCGACCGCGAACCCGGCGAATATGCGTCTGAGCTTTACACGCTGATCGCGAGCGTCTATGTAAAGTTGTAGAGGGCAATAGGCCGTACAATTCGGAAGGGGCGCTCTCCAAAAGGGGGGCTGCTCTTTTAACATCGTGGCCGGCGATAAGATATTCAGCGGACGATGGCGCGAAAACGAATAGCCACTTTTGGCGGCGGATGCTTCTGGGGCGTCGAGGCGGCGTTCCGCGAGCTCGATGGCGTTACTGCCGCGACCTCGGGATACATGGGCGGCTCGGTTAAGCATCCGACCTATCGCCAGGTCTGCTCTGACCGGACCGGACACGCCGAAGTGGTCCAGGTGGAATACGATCCCGCGCGAGTCTCGTACGAACAACTCCTGCAGCTGTTCTGGGAGATTCACGACCCGACCACGGTGAATCGGCAGGGACCCGATGTCGGCACTCAATATCGCTCGGTGATCTTCTACCACGACTTCAGACAGAAGGCGGCGGCGGAAACCTCACTGAAGCGTCTCGACGAATCGGGCGTGCTGGGCAGACCCATCGTCACCCAGATTGTTCCAGCCGCGATATTCTATCGCGCCGAGGAATACCATCAGCGTTACTATCAGCGCATGGGGATCGAGCCGCACTGCGGCATCCGGCGTATCAGGATGGTCGCCGACTGAAGCGGCATACCCCGGCGTGTGCGGCCGCGGCCGCGCCGCCACTTCAGGGAAGCAGCAACAATTTTCCCGTCGGCTGACGCGATTGGAGGTAGCGAATCGCCTCGACCGCGTCGGCGAGCGCAAATCTTTTGCCGATCGGTACCGTCAGCTTGCCTTCACGCGCGAGCCGATATACGTCGTCCAGGCCGCGGCGATGGATCTCGTGCATCGCATACACCATCGGCACCGCGAATCCGCTTATCTTGAGCGCCTTGCCGAATAGAATCATCGGATTCAACGGACCGGGTATTCTTCCGGCGCGGCCGTAAAGCACCAGGTGCCCGAATGGCGCAAGACATCCAAGTCCCTTGGTTAGCGTGGGTTTGCCGACCGCGTCGAGGATCAGATCGACGCCGCGCCCGCCGGTTAGCCGCATCGCCTCCGCCGCGAAGTCATGAGTTGCGTAGTTGATCACCTCGTCGGCGCCGAATTTTCGCACTAAGTCGATTTTGTCGTCGCTCGAGACGGTGCCGATGACCCGCGCTCCCGCGGCTTTAGCGATTTGGACCGCCGCGATACCGACTCCACCCGCCGCTGAATGGACGATCACGGTTTGTTCCGCCCCGGTTTGTCTCGCAGTTATCTGATGGCAGCTATGGAGCAGGTGCCAGGCGGTGAGCACGGCGATGGGAAACGCCGCGCCCTGCTCAAAGTCCATGAAGTCGGGCAGCGAAATCGCGCGTGAGCGGCGAATTCGCATGTATTCGGCATACGCGCCCATCCCGATGTACGCGACGCGCGCGCCGGGTGTGATGTCTTTCACGTCGGGCGCGACAGCTTCGACCACGCCGGCCGCCTCCATGCCGGGAGTGTCCGGGAACATCGGTTTGACCAGGTACTCGCCGCGGAGAAAAAGTATGTCGCCAAAATTGACGGCGATCACGCGGTTTTTGACCACGATTGTTCCGGGCTGAAGCTCGGGCTTCGGCACCTCGCGCAGCTCCATTACTTCCGCGCCGCCGAGCCGGTCGAATTGGATTGCTTTCATCGGTCGCACCTCGCTGTGCAACGAGAGAAGGGGAATGCGTCCTGCATCGATGTTGCGGTTACGCGCGCGGCGCGGGCGCAATCACGGAGTCCAGGAACTCAACCGATCTGAGCTTGCGATCGACCACTGACGCGATGAATCGCGTGATCGCGAGCGCGCCGTCGGCGCCCGCCGCCGTCGCCGCCGACGCGGCCGCCAACGATATCCCTCCCAATTCGACTAGCGCCGCCGCGCTGGCCGCGCCAAGCCGGATGCCGCCCTCGGGCGTGCGCTCGCGGCATCGCGCGCAAACGATCCCGCCGCGCCCGATAATGAAATAGACCGCGGCCGAGCCGGCCTGGCTCTCGGCGCAAACGCGGCAGCGGTCGAACTGCATCCCGAACCCAGCCCATCTGAACATCCTGAGTTCGTAGGCCTGACGCAGCGCCGTGGTGGCCTCGCCCACGGCGAGTGCGGCGAGCGCCTCGGCCAGCAGATGGTACGCGCCGAACGCCTCCGCATCTTCGGAGGTCAGCGCTTCGGCCAGTTCCAGCATGTACGCGCCGAGCGCGAGGCGGCCGAGGTCGTCCTCCAGGCGGAATGGCTGCAAGCCGGCCGCTTCGGCGCGCGTGATGAAGACGAGCTGGCCGTGCGGGCGGCGGCGAAAATACAGCATCACGTGCGAGAACGGTTCGAGCCGATGCTCGAAGCGCCGGCGCGAGGCCTTGGCGCCCTTGGCGATACCGCCGAGCTTGCCCGCCTGCTCGGTGAGCAGGGTCACGATGCGATCGGAGTCCATGTAGTCGCGGGTACGGAGCACGATCGCGGGCGTGGCTTCCTCGGCTGGCATCGGCGGCAAGTCTTCGCGGGCTGCGGGCTAGATCCGGCGCAGCATCGACTGCTGGATTTCCTTGACCTGCGAGCGCATCTTCTCGACGCCTCGCACGGTGCGTCCGCTCTCGGCGGCCTCGCGCACGAGGTGGTCGAAGCGGACCAGGATGTTGGCGATCTTGGTGTGAGCCTCGACCAGTGCGCGGCTGCGCAACTCGTCGCTCTCCCATGCGCGCTCGGCGTACTCGCGCAGCTCCTGGCTCTGGATCAGGAACTCGCGCGCCTGTTCCTCGTAGCCTTTGACCAGCCGATGGATCGCGTCGCGGACCTTGGGATGCTCCTCGGGGTCCTTCCACAGTACGTGTTCGAGAAAGCCGAGGTCGTCCTCGGTGACGATCGCGCGGCCGGACAGGAGGGCGTGTGCGCGCAGCACGTCGAGCGAGTTGCGCCAGCGTCGGTCGGAAACCACGATCTGCTGGCGTCCGAGCTCGCGGCGCAACTCGGCGATGGCGGTGAGCACGCTGCCCGGCATTTCGACCGACTGAGTCAGCGCGCGCAACTCGTCGAGCTCGGCGAAGCTGAGCGTGGTGCGCGCGGTGGAACGCGTCCCCTCGAGCATCTTGAGGAAACGGAATTCCTCGGCGATGTAGTCGACGGTGAAGCGCAGCATGAAACGGTCGTAGAGCGCGGTCAGCTCTTCCTCGTCGGGCAGCTCATTGGAGGCCCCGAACATCGTGATCAGCGGGACGCGCACGCGCTCGCGCCCGTTATGGAACAGACGCTCGTTGATGATGGTCAGGAGCGCGTTGAGGATCGACGAGTTGGATTTGAAGATCTCGTCGAGGAACGCGATGTGCGCCTCGGGCAGCTTGTGCAAGGTCACGCGCCGGTAGTCGTCGTGCTCCAGACCGCTCAGGCTTACCGCGCCGAAAATCTCCTCGGGCGTGCTGAATTTGGTCAGCAGCCACTGGAAATAGTTGGCGCCCTCGATTCGCCGGCAGAGCTCGTCGGACAGCATCGACTTGGCCGTGCCCGGCGGCCCGATGATGAGCACGTGGCTGCCCGAAAGGAGCGCGCAGAGCGCGCCGTCGATCAGCTCGGCGCGTTCCTGGAAGTTGTGGTTGAGTTCCTCGCGGATGCGCGCGAGACTGGCTGCGGCGTTGGACATCGATACCCCATCAAATTCTTAGCAGACCGCGCCCGCGCGCGCACGACGGCGCAGCATCCCGCGCTTGCCGGGGGATGACCCGAGGCAGTTACAAGGTATCAATTATTCGCTTCGCTCCGACTGTCATCTGATGACAGTGCTACAACGGCCAAACTTTCAAAGACCTGGCGCTTTGGGCGTGGCGCTCGACGCGGTTGTTCGCGCTCCTTCTGCTGGTGATCGCGCTCATCGTCGGCGCGCATCTGCGCTTCCATCGCCTGGCACGCTTCGACATGAGCGGAGACGAGGCAGCGTCCTGGGCAGCCGCCTCCGCTGCCCAGCGCGGAGCAGGTGGCTAAGCTGGAGCGGCAGCTCGACCCTGGCAAGCTCGCGCTTTATGACATCGATGCTGCATCGATGGATAGGGATCTTCGGCGACAGCCTGTTCGCGATGCGCGCGATGTCGGCCGCGTTGGGGACCATCGCGATAGTTCTGGTCTTCGTCGCCGTGCGTGAGATCTGCCGCTCGCTGGCCGACGACGCCGGACGGGCCGCAGTTCGCCGGTTGGCGAGCTGGCCGGAGCCTTCGCCGCGCTTCTGTACGCCACCAATCTCGAGATGGTGCTGTCGGACCGCACGGTCAGGATGTATCCGCTTGTGATGTGCGCGGAACTTTTGCAGATCACTTTTTTTATTCGCGCCCAGCGCCGCGGCGGTATCCTGAACTACGTCGGGATCGCGATTTTCACCGGCTTGATGATCGCCTGCAATTTTACCTCTACGTTTCTGATGGTTGCGGAAGCGTTGTGGCTCGGCTGGCTGCTGCTCGCGCGGCTCTGGGATGCACAGTCTCGACGGTTGGCGGTTTTCGGTCCCGGCTGTGCGGTGGTGGCAGGAATCGCACTCCTCATGCCCTGGCTGCCTCGCGCGGCGGCCTCCTCGTGGCGAGCGGCGGTGATAGTGGGGCGCGATCGATTGGATCAAGAAGCAGCCTATCTCGTGGCCATACACGACTCTGCACGACTCGACCGGTAACCATAGCGCTGTTCTGGATCTTTGTGGCGCTCGCCGCCTTCGGGGTTTGGCGGCAATGGCGCTCGGCGCGGCGGGCGGCGGAGTTTTTCGCCGTGTGGATTGCCGGCCCAATTCTGGCGGTGATGGCGGTGACATATCTTATCCATCCGCTAGAGTTTCCGCGCTACGTGCTTATATCGTTCGTCGGGATGTTCGCTTTTGCCGCGTTCGGAGCCGCGTCGGTGCGCTCCACCGCTTTGCGCATTGTCCTGGCCATAGTGCTCATATCATCTCTCCGTGCCCCCGGTGCACGACCGGCTGAGGCGTTCTGATGAAGCCGCCTGGCGCGACGCGACGCTGCTGGCAGCACAACGAACCCGCGGGGGCAAGGTCGCGGTGTTTCCCCCCTATTGCATCAACGTCGTGCGCTTTTACATGCCGCCAAGCCGGCGTAACGACGTAACCGCGGCAGACGGTCAATGCGGCGCCGCGCCCGTGCTGGTGATGAGCGCGTTTGATATCTCGCCACCGGCCGTGATCGCAAAGATGGACGCTTGCTATCCGCGAACCGTTGCCGAGTTGCCGCATCTTCAGGTGCGCTCACGCTGATACGCGATTCGCTCATCCCGCGCTTGCCGGGGATAATCCGAGGCGCTACAACGGATCAATTAGCTCCCACGCCGAGGCTCGGCAGGAGGTCTCGACAGGAGGAGGACTCGGATGGACAAGGCATTGGCAGGCGTAAAGGTCCTCGACTTGACGCAGTTCGAGGCCGGCACTTCATGCACCGAAATGCTGGCATGGCTGGGCGCGGACGTAATCAAGCTGGAAGCGCCGGGCAAGGGGGAGCAGGGGCGCTGGCAGTTGACCGAAAAGCCCGGCGTCGACTCGCACTACTTCATGCTGCTCAACGCCAACAAGCGCTCGATCACGCTCAACCTCAAGGACGAGCGCGGCAAGAAAATTTTTATCGAATTGGTAAAGAAGGTCGACATCCTGTCCGAGAATTTTTCGCTCGGCACGCTGGAGAGCTGGGGCTTCGGATGGGAGCGGCTGCATGAGATCAACCCGCGCCTCATCTACCTGACCATCAAAGGCTTCGGCACTTACGGCCCTTACAGCAAATACAAAAGCTTCGACATGATCGCGCAGGCCTCGGGCGGCGCGATGGCGCTGACCGGGACGCCGGAGACTCCGCCGCTGAAGCCCGGCCCGACGATCGGCGATACCGGCACCGGGATGCACGCGGCAATCGGCCTGCTGGCCGCGTATATTCAGCGCGAGCGCACCGGCAAGGGACAGAAGGTCGAGCTCTCGATGCAGGACGCGATCCTCAACTTCTGCCGCGTGCCGATGATGGGTACGTACGTCACGCACAAGCCGGTCCCGCGTATGGGCAACCGGATTTCCGCCGGCGCTCCAGCGGATACTTATCCATGCGCCCCCGGCGGCGACAACGACTACGTATATATCCTGTGCACGACGCCCGAGATGTGGACCAACCTGTGCTCCGCGATCGGGCGGCCGGAAATGGCTGTCGATGAGCGCTTCAAGGATCGCCGCTCGCGCCTTCACCACGTCGAAGAACTGACCGCGGCGATCAACGCGTGGACTACGAAGCGTACCAAACATGAAGTGATGCGGATCCTGGGCGAGGCCGACGTGCCCTGCGGCAAAGTGCTCGACAGCGTCGAGCTCCTCAACGACCCGCATCTGCGCGAGCGCGGTATGATCGTTACCGTGCAGCATCCGGTGCGCGGCGAATTCACGATGCCTGGATGCCCGGTGAAACTCGAGGATTCGCCGGTCGAGGTCACGAGCGCGCCGCTGCTCGGCGAGCACAACAATGAAGTCTTCGCTCAATATCTCGGCTTCGACGCGGCCGAGGTCGAACGCCTCAAAGAGGAAGGCGTAATCTAGGGCCTCGCTCTCGCTGTCGCGCTGCTCTTTTCCAACCTGATGCGCCGGCGATGAAATCCACGGATCTGTTTGGCGCGGCCGGGCTGCTCAAGAAAGAGGGCCCCGATCTGCTGCGCGCCTTCATCCGCAGCCATCGCGGTGCGGTCTACGCCGATTTGCGCTTCGAGGCGATGTTCAGCCGTTCCAGCTCTGCGACAGACGGCGAGGCGCGATCGGCTCACGAGGGCGAGAGCGCCGGCTTCAGTGTGAACGTGCGGGTCACCGAGCGCACCGGCGCCTCCAGCACCGGCCAGACCGGAGTCGAAGTCGGCCGCCTTGCGCTGCGGCCGGCGCAGCTGCTCGCGGCCATCCGCGCGGGTCTCGGCGAAGCCTACGAGCGCGCGCGGCTTGGCGCGCGCGAGAAGGCCGCGCTGATCCGCGCGCTCAATGGAGGCTCGGGAATCTACGGATGCGCGCGGAGCCTCGCGAGCGCGGCGCCGGCGCCGCGCGCCGCGGTGCACGACGAGGTCGCGGCCGTCTACAAGCGCGACCCGCGCACGCTCGACCCCGGCGATCTCAAGCGTTTATGCCGCGAGGCCTCGGCCCGCGTGGCTGGGCTCGGCCCGGAAATCGCGTTCAACGCGGTCGCGGCGCTGAGCGAGCTGCGCGAAGAACTGTTCATCAGCAGCGAGGGTACCCTCATCAGCCAGGGCTTCGCGTTTTCGCAGGGCGACTGCTACATCGTGGCGCAAAACGGCGACGGCCATCAGGAAATATACGACACGATCGGGCAGCAGCGCGGCCTGGAGTGCCTCTGCGACGGATGGCGCGGCGAGCTGATGCCGAATCCGGACCTGCTCACGTTCGCGCTCGAGCTTGCAGGCGAGGCGCGCGAACTGGCCGCGGCGCCGGTGCTCAAACCGCCCGACGCCGAAGTCACGGTGGTCACCGACCCGCATTTCAACGCGCTGGTCTCGCACGAGATCATCGGCCATCCTAGCGAGGCCGACCGCGCGCTCAAGATGGAGGCGGCGTACGCGGGACGGAGCTGGTTTTTGCGCTCGCTCCAGGACAACGAGGTCGGCCGCCAGGTCGGCTCGCCGCTGATGAGCGCCTGCTCCGACCCCAGCCTCGACGGCTACGGCCATTACCGCTACGACCATGAGGGGACGCGCGCGCGGCGCGTGACGCACGTCGAAAAGGGAGTCTTTCGCGGCTTTCTCAACTCGCGTGACACGGCCGCCGTGCTCGGCGTCGAGCCCAACGGATCGGCGCGCGCGAGCGAAGTCTTTTACTTCCCGCTCATCCGGATGTCGAACACCTTCCTGATGGCCGGAGAGAGCGATCCGCAACAGATCATCGCCGACGTCGAGCACGGCTACTACATTTGCGGCAGCGCGGTCCCGTCGATCGCGGAATCGCGCGAGAACTTCCGCATCTCGGCGCGCCGGGTCTACGAAATCGACCACGGCCGAGTGGGCCGGCTCTACCGCGCGGGGAGCGTGATTGCCGATTCCAAGCAGTTCTTCCTGCACGTCGACGCGGTCGGCAACGATCTGCGCTTGATCGCGATCCCCAACTGCGGCAAGGGGCAGCCGATGCAGGTCAAGCGGATGTCCAACGGCGGGCCGACGATGCGCTCGCGGGCGCGGCTCGGCGGTGGATGAGCGCGAAATGAGGCGGCGATGCGTGCGGCGGCGGAACTGAAAAACTTCGTACGCGAGGCGCGTGCGATGCTCGCGCGCGAGCGCGATCTCGCGGAGTTCGAGGTCTATTGCGCCTCGGCCGAGCATCGCGTCGCGCGTCTCGCCTATACCTCAGACATTGCCTCTCGCGGTGTCGAGGAGTTGAAGTCGCACGTGGCCGACGGCTTCACGCTCAGAATCGTGATGCGCCGCGATGCACGCGAGGTCGGGACCGCGACCGAGGCCGCTGACTTGAGCCTGGAAGCGCTGCGGGCGGCGCTTGTTCGCGCACGCAGCGCGGCGCTGGTCGATCCGCATTTTCCCGGGTTACCCGGGACGCCACATTTTCCCGGGTTACCCGGGACGCCACATTTTCCCGGGTTACCCGGGACGCCGCAGTTTTCCGGGTTGCCCGGCAAACCGCGCAAGCTCGCGCCAGGTGGGGCCCGTTCGGCCGGTGCGGCCGACGCATCGGCAGGCGGCCTGATGCGCGCGGGCGACGCCGCGCTGGTCGAGGCTGCATGGCAAATCGTCGGCGGTGCGCTCGAGGCTTTCACCATGCCGCCGGCGGCGGCGCGCATGATCGAGACGCCGGCGCCCGGCCTGGTGCTGGGCGGCGACGTCTCGATCATGCGCGACCGGATGGCGCTTGCGAGTTCGAACTTCGACGACGTGCGGGCCGAGACCGGCGCGCACTTCACCTCCACGGTGACGGCGCTTATCGAATCGCTCGGCGCCAAGGGCACCGCGTCGGCGCTCGGCGCGACGCTCGGCGGGATGCGCGCGGCGGCGGCGCGGGCCGGGCGCGACGCGGTCGTGCGTGCGCTCGCGCTGGGCGGCGGCGAACGGTCGCCGGGTGGCACGTATCGCGTGGTGTTCGGCCCGCAGCCGGTCGCGGAAATACTCAACTACATGGTGATTCCGTCGCTCTCTACCGGCGCGTTTTACGCCGCCAGCACGGCTTATCATGGACGCTTCGGTGCGCAGGTGATGGACCAGAGGGTGAGCCTGCTCGACGATCCCGCGGCCGCTCGCGGCGCGATTCGCCGCCGGCTTACGTGTGAGGGGCTACCGGCGCGCCGCACGATAATGATTCGGGACGGGCGGCTCGTTGGGCTGCTTTCGAATTTCTACGACGGTCATCGGCTGGCGACCGACGAGCATCGCGCCGAGAAGCTGGGGCCGCTCGGCGCCGAGCAGGCGAGCTTTCCGCCCAACAGCGGATATCGCCTGGGCGAGAGCGCTGTGCGCCGCTTCGACGCGAATCCGGGCTCGGCCGCGACCAACGTGGTAATGCGCGCCCGCGGCGGAAAAAGTGAGCGCGAGCTGATTCGCGCGGTGGGCGAGGGCCTCTACGTCGGCAGGGTCTGGTACACCTATCCGATAAACGGGCAGCGCGCGGGTGACTTCACCTGCACGGTGAGCGGCGACTCCTACCTGATTCGCAATGGCGTGCTGGCCGCGCCGCTCGCGCCCAACGCGCTCCGGATCAACGCCAACATCGAGCAGGTCTTCGCGCATCCGATCGGCGTCGGCAATCGCGCGGAGCCGGCGCTGGTGTGGGGCGCGCCGGAGGCATACTACGTGAGCGCGCTTGCGGCCGAGCAGATACCGTTCGCCGCGATCGAAGCGTCGCAATCGTCGATGGAATGATGCTCACAGTCGCTTCGCTCAGGATGACCCAAGAGGCCAGGACAGAAAGGTCCAACGAACGGCTATCGACGGAGAATTGTATTTAACGAACTTGAGACTCACCGCACTAGTTGCTCGCCTCTTTTAACCGGCGTGCCGCGATGTGGCGGCGGGAATCGGCGTTACGCGGTAGGGGAATCCTGGTTTAAGGAATCTTGGTCTTGGGGCCATCGCTGACATCACCCGAGATCTTTTCGTTGTCTTTGTAGACGTCGGTCCATTGTTTGAACCCGTTGGGATCCCATCGATGCCACACGCCTTCGCGTTTGCCGTCGCGGTATTCACCCTCGATCGCTCTGGAGCCGTTGGCGTACCAGCTGATGTGCAAGCCGTTCTGCACGCCGTCGGTGTAGTGGTCGACCGAGGCGCGCTGGCCGTTCGCGTGCCACATCGTCCATTCGCCCGACTGTTTGCCCTCGTGGTAGTTGCCCTCGATCATTCTGCTGCCGCTTAGGTTGTAGACGACGAAGGCGCCGTCCTTGACCGGTATTCCGCCGACATCCTTCTCGCACCAGATTTCCGTGCCGTTGGGCGGTGGCGAGCCCTTGAGCTCGGCGCCATCGGGGCAGCTCTTCGGAACGGCCGCGACCTTATTCGCGTCCGTGAGTTTGCATCCGGTCAGAGCGAGCCCAAGCGAGACCGGCAGGATCAGCACGGCCATCCCGGCCGCGAGGCGAAGCGCTCGACGCAGAGGCTGGGCAACCATCGTTTCCAAGCTTACACGGTCCGCGCGCGAGAGAAAGCGTCCCGCGTCCCTTCACCGCGCGTCAAAGATAAGGGGCGATGAGACCGTGGTCCCACCGCCCCTATCGAGTTCACTCAGCCGAGGCCCGCAAACCGCGCGGCGCGCGGCCAGTCGTCGGTTTCGCCGACGTCAGTTTGTGCCGGTCGATCCGAGCAGGTTGCCGCCGAGCGTGGGATGGCCGACGGTCTTGTCGCCGATCACGTTGACCAGTGCCGGCTTGCCCGATTTGAACGCGCGATCGAGCGCCGGGATTATCTGGTCGGGGTCCGTGACGTTCTCGCCATGGCATCCCATCTCGGCGAAAATCTTGTCGTAGCGGATGTCCTGGAGCATGTTGAACGGGTCAGTGCGATCCTTCAGCAGCGGCATCGACTCGAAGCTCGGCCCCCACGAACTGTTGTTCCACAGCAGACACACGATCGGCAACTTGTAGCGCGCCGCCGTCTCCATGTCCCAGCCGCCGATGCCCAGGCCGCCGTCGCCCATCACCATCACGACTTGCGCGCCGGGCCGCGCGAGCTGCGCCCCGATTCCCATCCCGAAGCCGTGGCCCACCGGCGCCAGCGGTCCGGCGTCGATCACCTGGCCCGGGAAGCGGCAGATGAAGTTCTGGCTCATCCATCCCGAGAGCGTGAAGCTGTCGATCACGACGGTGCAATTCTTGTCGAGCACCGAGACCAGGTCGCGGGCGAGCCGCGCCGGATGAATCGGACGGTTTGCGTGAAACTTCTTGGCGTTCTCGATTACCTGGTGCTCGAAGTTGGAACGGACCTCGGCCAGCTCCTTGATCCACTGCGAGCCGCGATTCCTGGAGAAGTCGAGCTTGAGTTCCTTTATCCGGTTGATCATCTGGCGCAGCACGAGCTTGGGATCGCCGACCAGCGGAACTTCCGCCGGCACCTGCCATCCGATGCGGCTCGGGGTCGGGTCGACCTGGATGTATTTAGCCTTGTCGTTCCAGGTCTTGGGGCGCCCGAAGTGCTCGCCGCTCCAGAAACGGAAGCCCAGCGTGAGCACGACGTCGGCGCGTCCGGTGAAGGGCTTCTTGAAGGCGCCGCGAACCGCCAACGGATGTTCCTCGGATACCGAGCCCTGGCCGGCGCGCCGCGCGTAGACGGGAATCGAGGTAAGCTCGACGAACTCGCGCAGCTCGGGGCCGGCCTGCGACCAGAAGAGTCCGTCACCGCCCGCAATCAGCGGGCGTTCGGCCGCCACCAGCAACTCCAGCGCGCGGTCGATCTTGGTCGGGTCGCCGGCCGAGCGGACGTCGTCAACCGTGAAACGCATTCCGCCGGGACTCTGCCGCTTGTCCTCGTCATGGGCATAGAGGATGTTCTGCGGAATCTCGACCAGCGCCACGCCCTGCGGCGGCGTGATCGCCTCGCGAAAGGCCAGGCGCATGTCGAATTCGATCGTGCTCCAGTCGGTCACGCGCTTGGTGTATTTGGCGAAGCTGCTCAGCATCTCGGAGCCGTAGGCCTCCTGGAAGGAACCCTGATGGTCCTCGGTATTCGGATGCTGGCCCGAGACGCAGACTACGGCGCTGTTGGTCATCGCGGCCAGGCATAGCCCGGTCATCGCGTTGGTCAGCCCGCATCCGGCGGTAACCATGCATACCCCGGCTTCCCCGGTCATCCGCGCATAGGCATCGGCGGCGTAGGCGGTCGCCTGCTCGTGACGCATGTGGATAAGCTTGATTTCGTTGGCGCGTAGCTGGGCGAGGATCGGGAACAGATGCCCGCCATTGATGGAAAAGCAGTACCGCGCCCTGTTCTCCCGCATCACGCGAGCAACCAATTCACCGCCGTCGACTTTAGGCATCAGCAGAACCTCCCTGGCAAATTTCGGCCGCCCGTGGCGCCGGGATGGGGGCGCGCCGCCCTGGCGGGCGGCTCACCCAAACCGTGCGCAGACCGGGTCGCATAATGACCCCGGGGCTTGCCCTGCGGGAATCCTTGCACATTTTAGGCGAGGGCGGAAATGGCGGAGTAATTGATAGTTGATCGAAGTGGCAATGCCTGTCACGTTGTTAGGCCATAAGACTTGGCTGTAGGTGTTTATCCGTATCAACGATCGATGAAGAAACTGTTCGTAATAGTGCTGATGTCGATGTCGTGGGTGCTGTGCGCCCTGCCGGCGCGCGCCTTCACTTTGCTCAATCCCGATAGCTGGCCCGGCTATCTGAATCCGAACACCTGGCCGACCGTGCTCAACCCGCATAACTGGCCCTTCACCCTCGTGCCGGTGCCGGAGATCGAGACCGACCCCAATTCCGGCGTGACCTACGGGGTGCTGGCCGCGATGCTGTTCACCGACAAGCAGGGCGAGATCAACAATATCCTGGCGCCCGACATTATCAGCAACCCGACCCTGGGGCCCGGCGGCACGTTTCGCTATCTCGGGTATCCTTCGTCGGACACGCAGTACTATGTGATCGCCGGGTTCGAGGAAAAGATCGCGCGCCACGTTGATTTGGATTACGCGACCGGCCGCACCCATCAGAGCGATTTCTCCTTGGAGCTACACTTCTTCTTCGAGCGCGATCCGACCGAGCGCTTCTTCGGAATCGGCAACAATTCCTCCGAGGGCAACGAGAGCAACTACACGACCGAGCAGCTCTACTTCCAAGGGACGCTCGGCTACAACATCACGCCGCGCCTGCAGGTCGCGCTGGTCGAGCGGCCGCGCTATGTGCGGATTTTCAACGGCGCTTTCGAATCGATTCCGAGCATCTTCAAGGAGTTTCCCAACGTCAAGGGGCTTAGCGGCGGCACCGAAGTGCTCAACCAGATTCAGACCAGCTACGACACCCGCGACTCGGTCGACCTCCCCACCGAGGGCGGCTACGAACTGATTTACGCCTCGATCGCCGATCGCAGGTTCTTGAGTTCGGTTTCGTATACCCGCTTCGGCGCCGACATCCATCATTACTTCCCGATCGGCCCCAAGATCACGCTCGCTACGCATGGTTATCTGCAATACATGCCGGCCGGTGACGAGGTTCCGTTCTGGTCGATGGCGCGGCTGGGCGGAGAATCGAGCCTGCTGATGAACCAGCAGACACTGCGCGGCTATGGCGCCGGGCGGTTCGTCGATAACAACCTCTTCGACATCAATGTCGAGATGCGCTCGCGGGTGTGGGAAACCGATATTTTCAATACCCACGGCATCCTGGAGCTGGCCCCGTTTTTCGACGTCGGCCGCGTCTTCCACAACCCGGGCGACGACTTCGTCACCGACCTGCATCCGGTGGGCGGGATGGGCTTTCGCGGGATCGCCGAGCCGTTCGTGGTCGGCTACGTCGACGTCGGCTGGGGCGGCGAGGGCGCAGCAGTTTTTTCGGGAATCAACTATCCGTTCTAGCAGCCTCGACTGCGCCTGATGAGAGACGGCTATGGAAGCCCGACTCAATAGCGGCGCGCGGCAAAAAACCGGTTCCGATCACGTCGCGTCCGATTGCCGCGGGATGAACTTCTACCGCGCCGACGACGCGTTTCGCGGCCTACTCGACCTTTATATGGAGCCTGCGTTGCGCGCCCACCTCGAGCCCCACCTCGATCGCCTCGGCGGACTCGCGGGCGGCCGCCTCGACGAACTTGCCGACGCCGCCGACAAGCACCCCCCGGTGCTCCATCCGCGCGACCGCTTCGGCCGCGACGAGGACTGGATCGAGTATCATCCCGCCTACCGCGAGATGGAGCGCATCGCTTTCAATGAATTGGGATTACACGCGATGAGCCATCGCGCAGGCGTGCTCGGATGGCCCGCGCCGATGCCGCCGATCGCCAAGTACGGCTTCCAGTACCTCTTCGTGCAGGCGGAGTTCGGCCTGATGTGTCCGGTCAGCGTCTCGGACACCAGCAACTTCATTATCCTTCGCTACGGCAGCGATGAGCTCAAACGCAAGCTCTTGCCCCGCCTGCTCTCGCAGGACCCGGCCGAGATGTGGAAGGGCACACAGTTCATGACCGAGAAATCCGGCGGCTCGGACGTGGGCGCGTTGGAGAGCGAGGCGCGGCAGGAAAACGGCGAATGGCGGCTTTACGGCGAGAAATGGTTCTGCTCGCACACCGACGCCGACCTGGCGCTCATCCTGGCGCGTCCGCAGGGCGCGGCCACCGGCACTCGCGGCCTGGGGTTATTCGCGATGCCGCGGCGGCTCGAAGACGGCAGCCGCAATCGCTACCGCATCGTGCGCCTGAAGGACAAGCTTGGCACGCGCTCGATGGCGAGCGGAGAGATTCGGCTCGAGGGCGCATTCGCGTGGCAGGTCGGCGAACTGCGCGCCGGCTTCAAGCAGATGCTCGACCAGGTCAACCTGTCGCGGCTCTCGCACGGTGTGCGCGCCGCCGCGATGATGCGCCGCTGCGTCAACGAAGCGCTGTGCGTGGCCCGCAGCCGTATCGCGTTTGGCCGTGCACTGATCGAGATGCCGCTCGTGCGCCGTCAATTGCTGAAGCTGATGGTGCCGGCGGAGCAGGCGCTCTCGATGTACGCGTGGACGGCTGACGTGATGGGCCGCGCTAATCGCGCCGATGAGAGCGCGGCACATCTGCTGCGCATCCTGACTCCGCTCTTCAAGTTCCGTGCGTGCCGCGACAATCTGCGCGTGGCGACGGGCGCGATGGAGATGCGCGGCGGCAACGGCTACATAGAGGACTGGGTAAATCCACGCCTGGTCCGCGATGCACAAATCGGCGTGCTCTGGGAAGGCACCAGCAACATCAACGCGCTCGACGCGATTGGCCGCGCGGCGGCAAAAATGGGCGCGCATGAGGCGCTCGGCGCGGCTATGCATGCGCGCCTGGCCGAGGCGTCGCGCTTGGTGCCGCGAAAGTTTCGCGCGCGGCTTGGTGAGTTGATCGATCGCGCAGTCGCATTCGCCGCGCGCGCGTCCGGCGCCGAGGGCGACCGGTTGGCGCGGATGGCGGCGGGCGCGCTCTACAACGCCGCCACTGCGGTGCTGATGGCTTGGGAGGCGGCGCGCCTGGACAACGGCCGGCGGCTGTTGCTTTCGCGGATGGTCGTCGAGCATCGTCTGAGCGCGCAGGATCCGCTCGCACCGCCAAGCGGAGCATGGGAGGAGCAGGCGGTGGCGATGCTGCTCGGCGAGGGCGCCGTCACACTCGAACCGGCAGCGGCTCTGGTTAGTCAGTAACTTTCAGTAAGTTCGAGAACTTCGACTCGGGTTGAGGCTTGCCAGCCAAAGCTCGCCGCGTTCAGGCCTGGGTCGCGCTCGAGTACCGCGAACTCCGCATTCACCCGCATGCTCTCCTTGTGAACGCTGTGCGACGCCTCAACCTGGGTTTTCCGCACGCATCGCAGCGGCGTTCTCGCGATCCATTCGTTCGATCGCGGCGCGAATGTACACGGCAGCAGGTTGCGGACAAGAGCTTGTCATCCTGTTGGGGGTAAAACGGGCGGGATGCGCGAGCGGCTTTTAGCCGCTCGCGCATCCCGCCCGTTAGCGCGGCGCGAGCGCGCGCCGCATCGCGCGCGCGAGCGCAAGCGCCGCGACCACCGGGTTATCGGCGCCGAATACGGCGCCGATGACGGCGAGCCCAGCGGGGCGGCCGCCGCCGAAGGCGGCGGCCGCCCCGCTGGGCGCGCCCAGCGCCTCTACGCGCTCGACGGTGACCCCGCCGAGCGCGTAGAGCGGCATCCCGGCTACGGCCCGGCACGCGGCGCCGAGGGACTCGGCGCCGCGTGCCGGGCCGTAGCCGGGCTTCGAGAGCGGCGGCCACACCGGCCCGAACACCGCGAAGTCGGCGCCCGCGGCGGCCGCATCCGCGGCCTCCGCAGCGCTGTGCGTCGAGACGCCGATTAGCCGCGACGACCCTAAGAGCCGTCGCGCGTCGGCGATCGCGACCGAGTTGGCGGGCAGATGCGCGCCGTCGGCTCCGGCGGCCAGGGCGACGTCGATCCGGTCATTCACCATCAGAAGCGCGCGATGCCGGGTGCATATCGGGCGTAGGGCCATCGCAAGTTGATAAAGCTCGCGGCCGCCGAGGTCCTTTTCGCGAAGCTGGACTGCGAGGCGGATGGCCGGCTCGTCGCGCGCGAGCGCGCCGAGCACTTCGTCGCAGACCTCCGCGAGATCGCGCGGCGCGATCAGACGGCGGTCGCTGATCAGGTAGAGCTGGAACTTGGGCGGCGGACTGAGCGCGCTGTCCAATGGTCGCTTTAACGAATATAGCGTCCTTAGCGAATCAAGCCGCTGAGCGGACTTGAGGCCGTTGCGTAAAGCTTCTGCTCGATTCGTCCCGCAAGATATGCGATACGTCCGGCTTCGATCGCGAGCTTCATCGCATGCGCCATCGCGATCGGGTCTTTGGCCCCCGCGATCGCGGAGTTGATCAGCAGTCCGTCGGAGCCAATCTCCATCGCTTCGGCCGCGTCCGACGCCGTGCCCACGCCGGCATCGACGATCACCGGGACCTTCGCCTGCTCGATGATGATGCGCAGGTTGAAGGGGTTGCGGATGCCCATGCCCGAGCCAATCGGCGCCGCCAGCGGCATCACCGCCGCGCAGCCGATATCCGCCAGCCGCAAACACGCCACCGGATCGTCGGTGATGTAGGGCAGGACCTTGAAGCCTTCCTTGACCAGGATTTTCGCCGCCTCGATTGTAGCCGGCACGTCGGGAAACAGGGTTTTCTGATCGCCGATGACTTCGAGCTTGACCATGTCGCCGACGCCGACCTCGCGCGCCAGGCGGCAGGTGCGCACCGCCTCTTCGACGGTGTAGCATCCGGCCGTGTTGGGCAGAATCTGGTAGCGCTTGGGATCGATGTAATCGAGCAGGTTCTCGCTCTTGCGGTCGGCGATATTGACCCGGCGCACAGCCACCGTGACAATCTCGGCGCCGCTCGCCTCGACCGCCGCGCGGGTTTCGGCGAAGTCGCGGTACTTGCCGGTGCCGACGATCAGTCTTGAATGAAAGACCTTGCCGGCCAGTTCAAATTGATCATGTTCCATGAATCGATCATACACGGGTTGCGCGCGCGGCGCGCACGCCGGCGCGCTAGCCGCCTCCAACGAAGTTGATTACCTCGACCGTGTCGCCGGGTTTGATATTGACCGCGTCGTATTCTGCGCGCGGTATAACGGCCTGGTTGATTTCGACCGCCACCCGGCCGCGGCGCATCTTGAGCCGTTCGAGTAGCGCGGGCAGACTCGGGTCGCCGTCGACCGTGTACTCCTCACCGTTGAGTTGAATTGCGAAGCGCGATGGAATCTCGGACATCGAAAAAGCCGCTTCCCCGATTTCGGGCAAGCGGCTTTGGGCGGAACCGCGATCGTTCCGCCGTCCAGCAAGGGGCGGAGCGCGGCTTCCCTACGCCGGCATTACCCGGATCAGGTTCGAGGGGTTTTCCTTCTCAGTGCGCCTCTCTGCGCGCACACCCCCAGCCAATTATGTGAATATCACTTGGGCAGGGGAGTGTCAAAAAAGAGGTCGGGCCGGTATCATCAAGCCATCCGGCGAGAGAATAACAAGGACGGTTTCAGGCATCGATGGAAATCGTGAACGGGCCGCCGAGCGTGGCCGAGATCGATCTGGGAGCGCTCGGCGCCAACTACCAGGCGATCAAGGCGGCTGGCAGCGGCGCGGAACTGATGGCGGTGGTCAAGGCCGACGCGTACGGGCACGGTGCGATTGAAGTCACGCGCGCATTGCGCGGTGAGGGCTGCGGCCATTTCGGCGTCGCCCGGGTGTGCGAGGCGCGTGAGTTGCGCGCGGCCGGCGTGCACGAACGTATCTACCTCCTGGGAGGATTTCTTGCCGGTGAGGCCGCGGAGATCGTCGGCCTCGACCTCACGCCATTCGTGTACGACGTGGCGCTGATCGCACCGTTGGGGCGCGCGGTGGAAGCGCAGGCCCGCGCGAATTTTCAGATTCATCTTAAGGTCGACAGCGGCGCGACCCGGCTCGGGATTCTGCCCGACGAACTGGACCACGTAGTCGCGGAACTCGGCCGCGCACCGTCGCTGACCGTCGAGGGCGTGTGCACCTTGCTGGTCAATGCCGGCGATCCTCAAAGCCCCGTAACCGGCGCGCAACTTGAAGTGTTCAACGCCGCGACGGCGCGGCTGCGCGCGGCAGGGATCGATCCGCGGGTCGCCCATGTCGCCAATTCCGCTGCCTCGATTTTGCGGCCCGACGCGCACTATAGTCTGCTGCGCCCCGGCCTTGCGATTTATGGATTGCCGCCCGTGCCGGCCGTGCGCGAGCGGGTGGAACTGCGGCCCGTGATGACCTTTAAAACCCGCGTGGTCCAGGTCAAGCGCGTGCCGGCGGGAGTCGGCGTCAGCTATGGCCATACCTTCGTCACGCCGCGCCCGAGCGCGATCGGCGTGCTCGCGGTCGGCTACGCCGACGGCTATCGGCGTGGACTTCAGCACGGCGGTGAAGTGATGATACGCGGGCGGCGCGCGCCGGTGGTCGGTGCGGTGTGCATGGATCTGACCATGGTAGACCTGACTGACGTACCCGGTGCGGCAATCGGCGACGAGGTCATCCTGTGGGGCGGCGCGGGCGAGGCGATGATCAGCGTCAACGACATCGCGCGCCTCGCTCAGACCATCTCTTACGAGATGCTGTGTACGGTCGGCAAACGCGTGCCGCGCGTGTATCGCAGGGCGGCCGCCTGAGATGGAAACCGGCGCGGTAAAAATCACCCGGGCGCTGCTCGGCGTCTCGGATAAGGCGGGGCTCGGCGAATTCGCCCGGGCGCTGGCGGTGCGCGGAGTCGAGATAGTTTCGACCAGCGGCACCGCGGCGGCTCTGGAAGCGGACGGAGTCAAGGTCCGCGGAGTCGAAAACTTTACCGGCTCGCCCGAGATGCTCGACGGGCGGGTCAAGACGCTCCATCCGAAGATTCACGGCGCAATCCTGGCGCGGCGCGGCGACGAGAACCATCGCCGCCAGATGCGCGAGCATGGGATCGAGCCGATCGACCTGGTGGTGGTCAACTTCTATCCCTTCGAACGCACGGTCGAGCGCGCCGGCGTCAGCCTGGACGACGCGATCGAGAATATCGACATCGGCGGCCCCGCGCTGGTGCGGGCGGCGGCCAAGAACTGGAACGACGTCGCGGTGGTGGTCGACCCGGCTGACTACCCGGCGCTGATCGAGGAACTCGCAAAGAGCGGCGGCGCGCTTGGGCGGGCGACCCGATGGCGTCTGGCGCGCAAGGCCTTTGCGCGTGTGACCGCTTACGATTGCGCAATCTCCAATTACCTCGGCGCGATCGAAGACGGCCAGCGCCAACCGCTCGGCGAGACCTTCAGCCTCTCGCTGCCGCGCGAGCAGACGCTTCGCTACGGCGAGAATCCGCATCAGGTAGGCGCGCTCTACGGGCGCTTTCTCGAAATCGCCGAACAACTCCATGGCCGCGAGCTTTCCTTCAACAACGTCTTCGACATCAGCTCTGCCGTCAATCTGATGCTCGATTTCACCGGCTACAAAGACGCCGTGGTCGCGATCCTCAAGCACAACATGCCGTGCGGCGTGGGCGTCGGCGCGACGCTGCTTGAGGCTTGGGGGAAGGCGTTCGCGACCGACCCCGACTCGCCATTCGGCGGAATAATCATCGCTAATCGCCCGTGGGACCTGCCGTTCGCCGAGGCGGTCGACGAATTGTTCACCGAGGTTCTGATTGCGACCTCCTTCGAGCCCGGTGTGCTGGAGTTTTTGCGCAAGAAGAAGAATCGGCGCGTGATGCGGTTTCATCCCGAGGCGGTGCGGCGCGAGGACTTGGACCTCAAACGAGTCGTCGGCGGATTGCTGGTGCAAACACCCGACCTCAGCCTTGAGGACCCCCGCGAAGGCAAGGTCGTGACGCGGCGTGCGCCGACCCCCGCGGAATTGCGCGCAATGGAATTCGGTATCCGGGTGTGCAAGCACGTAAAGTCCAATGCGATCGCCTTCGTCACCGAGGATCGCACGCTGGCGGTCGGTGGTGGCGCGACCTCGCGAATCGACCCGCTGTACGCGGCGCGCGAGAAGGCAGCACGGCTTAAAGTATCACTTAAAGATTCGGTGCTGGTGTCCGAGGCTTTGTTTCCTTTTCCCGACGGCCCGACGCTGGCTGCCGAGGCCGGCGCCACGGCGATCGCACAGCCGGGTGGTGCGATGCGCGATTCCGAGGTCATCGCCGCCGCTGACGCGCACGGGCTCGCGATGGTCTTTACAGGGGTGCGCCACTTCCGTCACTGAGGACCGCGCGCCACAATTAATTCCAGGCCGCGCCTGCCGTCCGGCGTTCTCAGTTGCTCGATGAAAGTCGCTTGCTCGATTAAAATTACTGGCCCGATAAAGGCGGTCGGCCTGATGGAAGTATCGGCCTGATGAAAGTACTGGTTGTTGGCAGGGGCGCGCGCGAGCACGCACTGCTCTGGCGGCTTAACCAGAGCGAGACGGCGCGCAAGCTCTACTGCGCAGGCGGCAATCCCGGCATAGCGCAGCTCGCGAAGGTAATCCCCGTCGCGCAGAACGATTTCGCCGCTCTGGCCGATTTCGTGCGCAGCGAAAAAATCGATCTCACCGTGGTCGGGCCCGAAGATCCGCTGGCCGCGGGAATCGTCGACGAGTTCGATCGCGCGGGACTCAGAGTTTTCGGCCCCACCAAAGCCGCGGCGCAGTTGGAGGCGAGCAAGGCGTTCGCCAAGGCCGTGATGCGTGAGGCGGGCGTGCCGACCGCGAGCTTCGAGGTCTTCGACGAGGCCGAGGCGGCGCGCCGATGGGTCCGCGCGCATGGCGGCCCGATGGTGGTCAAGGCGGACGGCCTGGCGCTGGGCAAGGGCGTGGTCGTGTGCGAGGACGCCGCGGCCGCGCTGGCCGCGATCGACGACGCGATGGAACGCCGGCTCTTTGGCGCGGCGGGCGCGCGGGTCGTGATCGAAGAGAGGCTGGTGGGCGAGGAGCTTTCCTTCTTCGCGCTCTGCGACGGCGAAAATGCGGTCGCGCTCGGCCTGGTGCAGGATCATAAGGCCGCCTTCGACGGCGACCGCGGCCCCAACACCGGCGGGATGGGCGCGTACACGCCGGTCCCGCATTTCGGCCCGGCGCTCGAAGCGCGCGTGATGGACGAGGTGGTGGCGCCGACGCTCGGCGCGATGCGCGCGCGCGGCGCACCGTTTCGCGGTGTGATGTTCGTGGGGCTGATGATCGATGGCGCGCGAATCAACGTGCTCGAGTACAACGTTCGCTTCGGCGATCCCGAATGCGAGCCGCTGATGATGCGTTTCGAGGGCGACCTCGCCCAGACGCTGCTCGCCTGCGCCGAGGGCCGGCTCAAAAATTTGAGCGTCAGGCTCTCGCCGCGCGCCGCTGCGGCCGTCGTGCTGGCCTCGGGCGGATATCCCGGCGAGTATCGCAAGGGCGTTGCGATAAGCGGGCTTGAGCGGATCGACGGGACCGAGCCCTCGGATGCGAAGGTGCGATGGGCGCTGCAAAAAACGCGCGTCAAGGTTTTTCATGCGGGGACCTCGACGCACGAGGGGCGGCTGGTGTCCGACGGCGGCCGCGTGCTGGTGGTGACTGCGATGGCGGCGGATTTGCGCCACGCGGTTGCCACCGCCTACGAGGCGGCCGCGATGATCGAGTTCGAGGGCAAACAGATGCGCCGCGATATCGCCCGCCGCGCGCTCGAACGCCTGCCTCAACCTCAATGAACAGCATCGAAAGATTGCCGGCCGTGGCCGAGAGCTTCGGAGTGTCCCACGTTGGCTGAGAACAATCGCACGGCCATCAGGGATGCGCTGGCGGCGCTCGTCGCCGGTGAGGCGATCGTCTATCCGACGGAAACGTTCTATGCGCTCGGCGTGGACGCGCTCACGATGCACGCGCTCGAGCGGCTGTTCGCGATCAAGGGACGCGAGCCCGAGAAGCCGGTGGCGTTGATCGCCGCCGACACCGCGATGGCTTTCGCGGTCGCGCGCGAAGTGCCGGTCCAGGCGCGGGTCCTTGCCGAGACCTTCTGGCCGGGACCGCTTACCCTGGTGCTGCCTGCGCGCGACGGAATTCCGGCGGCGCTCATCGGTGCCGACGGCGGAGTTGGCGTGCGCGTCTCGTCGCATCCGATCGCCCGCGCGCTCGCCGCCGCGCTTCGAAGTCCGCTCACCGCGACCAGTGCGAATCTCGCGGGCGAGCCGCCGGCCGTGGAGCCCGCTGCGGCGCGCCGCGCACTCGGCGATAAAATTAAAGTGTTCGTTGAGGATGGCCGGCTTGCCGGTGGCGCACCCAGTACCGTGGTCGCCATCGACCGCTCCGGGATACGGGTGCTGCGCCCGGGCGCGGTGAGCGAGCGCCAGTTGGCCGCCGCGCTTAAGGGCGGCGCTTCGCGATGAGGCTTGAGCGATGGCGATGACGCATCGAATCGAACCATTCCCGGGACTGCGCTACGATCCCGAGCGAGTCGGCGTGCTGAGCAACGTCGTCGCACCGCCATATGACCTAATCGACAAGGCGCGCCAGGACGCGCTCTACGCGCGCAGCCTTTATAACGTCGTGCGCCTGGAGCTCAACCGCGATCCGGACCGCTACGGTGCGGCGGCGCGCACGCTCGGCGAGTGGCTTAATGAAGGCATCCTCAAGCGCGCTCCCCGGCCGGCGATTTATCTGTACTCGCAGTTTTTTGAGATCGAGGGGCGTCTGCTACGGCGTGACGGGTTTATCGCGCGCATCCGGCTGGAGGAGTTCAGCGCCGGACGAATCCTGCCGCACGAACGGACTTTTCCCGCCGCCAAACAGGACCGGCTCGAACTGCTGACCGCGCTCAACACCAACGTCAGCTCAGTCTTCGGCCTTTACGCCGGCGCGCATCCAGCGCTCGCCAGTCTCACGGCCGAGCTTACGGCGCGTGAGCCCGCGCTGGAGGTCACCGACGACCTCGGCATCCGCAACCAGTTGCATCCGATCGAGGACGAGGCGGCAATTGCGACGATTCAGGACGAACTCGAGAGCCCGCGCATCTTCATCGCCGACGGCCACCATCGCTACGAAACCGCGCTCGAGTATCGCCGCCGCCGTCGCGCTGCCGAGCACGATCCGGCTGCCGCGCAGCCTTACGATTACACGATGATGACGCTGGTCGCCTGCGACGATCCAGGATTGGTGATCCTGCCGACTTATCGTGTGGCGCGGCGTCTTGATCCGGAAACGATAGCGTCGTTCGATACGCGGGTGGCGCCATTGTTCGCGGTCGAGGAGTTCAGCAGCGCCGACGCGATGCGCGCGGCGCTGGCGAAAGCGGGGCAGGGCGCGATCGCGGTCGCGCTCGGCGGCGAGCGGGTCAAGCTGCGGCTCTTGCGGCTCAATGATCCGAGTGCGATGGCCGACGCGATGCCGGGGTCACCACAAGCTGTGCAACGGCTCGACGTAAGCGTGCTGCACGCACTGGTGCTGGAGCGCATCTTTCAGATCACGCCCGAGCAGATCAAGGCGGGCGGACTTATCGAATACACAATCGACGCACTTGGTGCGCTTGAGAACGTCGGCCCGGGCACAGCCAGCGGCGCCTTCCTGATGAATCCGCCGGCGATAAGCGACGTCGAAGCGGTCAGCGACACGGGCGCCGTGATGCCCGAGAAATCGACCTACTTCTATCCCAAGCTGCTGACCGGCCTGGTGCTCAACCCGCTCGACGACGCCGCGCCAGCAAAAGCCTGACCCCGATGGCGAATCCGGTGCGGTTGGTGCTGGTGCGCCACGGCGAAACCGTCGGCCACTCGAGCATCCGTTACTACGGCCGCACCGATGTCGCGCTGTCGGCGTTGGGCCGCCGCCAGATGCGCGCGGCGCGCGGATGGCTCGCGGCGCGCGCAGGCGCGAGCGGCTTCGCCCCGGTATTCACCAGCCCGTTGGTGCGCGCGACGGAAGGCGCACGCATCATCGCAGGCAAGGACGCTGCGGCGGTCGCAATCGAGGAATTCGTCGAGGTCGATTTCGGCCTCTTCGAGGGCCTGACCACGGAGGAGATCGCCGAGCGCTATCCCGACGAATTCCGGCGATGGAACTCCAACCGGCTGGCGCCCGACTTCGTCTATCCCGAGGGCGAGAGCAGGGCGGCGTTTGTTGCGCGCGTCGCGCGCGGGATCGCAAAGATGCTCGCCCTGTGGGACGCGCGCGCGAGCGGCATTGCCGGCGCGAACGCGCTACTGGTCGCGCATCGCGGCGTAATTCGCGCAGTAGTGCGCCAGTTGACGGGTGTCTTCGAGCCGCACATCGATCTTGGATCGATCCACATTCTCGAACTAGAAGCGGGCGGCGCGGATTTGCACAGCGCGCGATGGCGTCCGATCGCGCTGGACCTGACCGAGCATTTAAGCGTTCCGTAGATTCAGAAATGCTCGAACTCGTCGCGGCGGTCGCCGACGGGACGCCGGCCGCTGTCAGGCGTACAATCTTTATAACTACCCTTTTTTAATGTCCAAAATTGTAAGTTACCTTTAAGAGGGCATTGTGCGTCTCATAGTCAGGGCTGATCCTGAAGTTCGAAATTCCTGCAATGTCTTCCTGAAATCCCGGTCTTGTAGTGGCGAAATAGCGATATTCCGCCGCCAGGCTCAAGCGTGGCGAAAAAGAATCGGAGATGCCGCCGATCGCCTGATACGCGAAAACCGCATCGGTGCCACCGAAGCTTCCGCTGACGCCAACCGGACGAGTGTTGTTCATTACTACGACAACCTCTCCAACGCCGCCTCCGATATACGGAGTGAACGGCGTCCGATTATGCAGTCGGTAGTAACCATTCGCCATCATGGCGAAACTGTGCATATCACCGCCGGTAAAAAATGCCTCGCTGCTAGCAATACGATCGATATCATTCTGGCGAAACGTGAATTCGCCTTCGAACGCCAAACCCAGCGGCAGTTCATACCCTCCAGCAGCGCCTGCGAGCCATCCAACGTCGTAGTTGATGTGGGAATTAATGCTAGCCGGAAGTAAAGGATCAGCCACTCGCGCAAAGGCGTTTTGTGCGAAGACGCCGCCGCCAAAAGAATCGGCATAAAAGCCTTGAGCGCAGGCATACGTGGCAAAATAACCAATCAACAGCGCGACAGCAGCAAAAATACGAACAGACCTCATGGCACACCTCCTCCTTGAGACACAACCGCGATTACCTGCGTCGAGCGACAGACGTCGAAGTCGCTCGGCCGATTTTGAGCTAGTAATTTCGAGCAGTTAAGACTGAAGGAAACAGTTCAATTACCGACCGCAGGCCTTACTAACGAACACCTCAATCTCGAGCGCAGCTTTTTTGCGGACCGCAAACCTCAGCTATTATAATGCGATCGTTACGAACTACAACCTCGACACACATTATTCACATTATAGAAGCAGGTCAGCGTTGAGACGTCAAGGCGCAAACAAACATTACGCTGCGATCCGGGATGTCCTTTATATCTATATCTATCACGCCATTACCGCACGTTATTACCGGCAAGGACTAGTTAATTGTTTATTCGAGTGCATACAAATGCTGAATAAAGAACATGATAGATCGTCATGATTTGTTTATTAACATAGTTTCAACTCGTCGTGCACGGAGCTCGTTCAAGTTAGTAAATTAGATTCCAAGAGCTGCTTGCAACTAATGAGCTCGAGCGCAAACGATGCAGGGAATGGGGAACCGTTTAGGAGGTCAAAAGATATGCCGAAGGGTTCAGGGACGAAATAAAAAACGGGTTGAGGAGGGCTGCAGTAGCTTTGAGACTGAAACGGCTATTGAAGGGATATGACCTGATAGCCAGGTAAATTCAGAAATGCTCGGGCTCGCTGGCGCGGCGGCTGTCGCGTTCGAGCTGCACGGTCATGTGCCGGATGTTGAACTTCCGCTCGAGCATCGCAGACATCTCGGAGAGCACGCGGTCCTGGTCGGCCTCGCGCGTCACCACGGCGTGCGCAGAGAGCGCGAACTGGCGGCTCGCCAGACACCAGACGTGAAGATCGTGGACCTCCTCGGTGTCCTGGACCGCGAGCAGATCGTGGCGCAGCTCTTCGAGGTCGATATGCGCCGGCACCGATTCCATCAGGATGTCGACGCCTTCGCGCAGCAGGCCCCACGAGCTGTAGAGCACCAGCGCGCCGATCAGCAGGCCTATCAGCGCGTCCGCCTGGCGCCATCCGAAAAAGTACACCAGCGCGCCCGCCAGCATCACGCCGAAGGTGCCGATCAGGTCGGACAGCACGTGGACGAATACCGCCCGCACCGCCATCCCGGGCCGTCCCGCTTCAATTTCGGCCGCATGGGTCATCCAGGCCGAGAAGCCATTGACGCCCAGACCGAACGTTGCGATTGCGATTACGGTCAGCCCCGCGACGGGCCTGGGATCGCGCAGACGCTGGACTGCCTCAAACCAGATGAAGATCACCAGTAGCCACAGGAAAACCCCGTTGGCCAGCGCGCCCAGGATTTCCGCGCGTAGATAGCCATAGGTCTTGGCGCCGCTCGCAGGACGCGTCGAGATCCATAGCGTGAGCAGCGCGAGACAGATCGCGGCGATGTCGGTCAGCAGATGGACCGCGTCGGAAATCAGCGCGAGGCTGTTCGAGTAGTACCCGCCGATGAATTCGGCGGCGCAATAGAGCGCCGTCAGGGCGAGCACGATCAGCAAACGGTTTCGATCCGCCGCGACCGCGTTTTGTATCTCCTCAGGTTGCACGGAACTGGAACGCCCGCCGGCCGGCGCTTGATGTCACGCGGCGCACGGCGGCTGCCAGGGTGGCTGCGCCGCCCCGGCGATCCGGGAAGCTTCAATCATAATGCATAAGCGAGAAGCATTGGACCGGCGCGATGCGCTGGCGCCCGCCCAGCGCGCCCAATTCGATCACGAAGGCGCAGCTCACGATGGCGGCGTGGAGTTTTTGCGCGAGGCGCACCGTGGCTTCGGCCGTGCCACCGGTCGCCAGCAGATCGTCGACGATCAGCACGCGCGCGTCGCGCACCAGGGCGTCTTCATGGAGCTCGAGCCCGGCGTTGCCGTACTCGAGATCGTAGGTTTCGCCAATCGTGTGGAAAGGCAATTTGCCCGGCTTGCGTGCGATCGCCAGCCCCACGCCGAGGCGGTAGGCCACCGGCGCGCCGACGATGAAGCCGCGCGATTCGATGCCGAGCACCATGTCGACCTTGCCCAGAAATGGCGCCGCCATCAAATCGACCATCGCGGCGAAGGCGCGCGCGTGGCTGATAAGCGGAGTTATGTCGCGAAACAGGATCCCTGGCTTGGGAAAGTCCGGGATGTCACGTACGAGCCGTCGAAGTTCGTTCAGTTCCATCATTGGTGTTTGTGGCCGGCCCATCTGCTCGGCGATCCGGCTAACGATACTAGGAGGAGCCGTTGCGGGCAAAGCTTTCGATGGGGGAGGGCCCCGGCGGCGGCAGGTAGCTCAGCGGATTGTAGGCGTGGTTGTCGTAGCGCACTTCGAAATGGAGATTGGGGCCAGTGGTCCGTCCGCTGGTGCCGACCTCCGCGATGTTCTGGCCGCGCGCGACGGCGGAGCCCTCGCTTACCAGGATGCGCGAGTTATGACCGTAGACCGTCACGAAATTATCCGAGTGGCGGACGATGACCGTGTTCCCGTAGCCGTTAAGCCTTCCCACGAAGACCACCACGCCGGAGTCAGCGGCGTGCACCGCCGTTCCAACCGGCGCCGCGATGTCGACGCCGTCATGCATCGTGCCGTGGCGCATTCCGAAGCCCGAGGTCACCGTCCCGGACCATAGCGGCCACGCGAACTGGCGCGAGGCCCGCGGCACGTTCCATATCGACCCTGAAGCATTCTCGGCGCCGCCCAGCGAGGCGTAAGTGTAGGCGCCGGGAATCAGCAGGCTCTGGCCCACGCGGAGATCGCGCGAGTCGCTCAGATGGTTGGCCTCCAGCAGGCGCTGAACGCTGATGCCATAGGCGTGCGCGATGTGATAGACGGTTTCGCCGGGGCGCACGACGTGCTCGACCGGTCGCGAGGCCCCGCTGTAAGACGCGAACCGCGTTCGCGGCCCCGACGCCGAGCATCCTGAGCAGGCAATCATCGCTGCGAGGGCGGCGATCGCGAGCGATGCGGCTGTCACGATCGTCGCCGCAGACGCGCGCACCCTCGTACTGACCTTGCTCTCGCTGGTGTCCGCTACCGTCACTCCACCCCTCTCCACCGCCGCATCCGCGCCCTGCCGCCTCGCGCCATCGTTAACAGCGCGGTCAGCGAATCATTGCGCCTTGAATCCGTAGCGGCCGGTCATCTTGACGAACCGGCATTCGCCGAAATATTCCTCGCACCAGGCGTCGTCGCGCCGGCTGATTCGTACCAGGGTTTGCAGTTCATCTTCGCCGATCGGTGCGACCAGCCGTCCGCCGGGCTTGAGTTGGTCGAGCAACGGACGCGCGATGCCGGGCATCGCGGCGGTCACGACGATGACGTCGAACGGCGCTTGCTCGGGCCATCCCTCCGATCCGTCGCGGCAGCTCACAAGCACATTGGTGGCCTCGATCGCTTCAAGCCGCGCACGCGCCCGCTCGTAAAGTGCCGGCAGGCATTCGACCGAATAAACGGTGGCGGCCAGGCGTGCGAGGACCGCCGCGGCGTAGCCCGAGCCGGTGCCGATCTCGAGCACGCGCTCGACGCCGGTCAGCCGCGCCACCTCGCACATCAGGGCGACCATGTAGGGTTGCGAGATCGTTTGTTCACCGCCGATTGGCAGCGGCTCGTCGTTGTAGGCTTGCGCGGCATATTCGGCCGGGATGAAGCGGTCGCGCTCGACCATGCGCATTGCGGCGAGCACGCGGGAATCGCGGATGCCACGGCGCTCGAGTTGTTCGACCACCATCCGCTCGCGAGCTTGTGCCAGGTCGTCCACGTCAGGCCATCATCCGCCTCGTCATAGGCCTCGTCCTCCGCCTCATCCTGCGCCCCGTCATCCGCTACGTCCACGCGCCCGGTGATTATAGCTTTTGCTCATACCTCGTTGTAGGCCACCTTCTGATAGGCTGGTCCCTCCGCCGGGCGGCGCCTGTGTGGACGGCCGGAGGCCGTTTTGGCTTCGATGAATGAAATGGTCAGGAGTTCTGGTAGCAAATAGTGTCGCACTGTACTAAAGCTGAATTTGATCAAGTCTTGCGGGCGGACTGGTCGGGGGGCATCGACGGGCTCGAAGGCCGCCATTAATACAAACTCGGAGAAAGTCTCAATGGCAGACAAGGAATGGTCTGAAGAGAAGGTCCGCGTCGGCGACACGGAACTGGTCGTCGTGAAGGGCGGCAAGGGCAAGCCGCTGCTGCTCCTGCACGGCGAGTTGGGATGGCCGGGATGGACGCCGTGGAATTCGGCCCTGGCCAAGGACCGCACGCTGATTACGCCGATTCATCCGGGCTTCGGCAAGACTGCGATAGCGGACTGGATCGTGAGCATCCGCGACCTGGCCGGCTTCTATCAGCGTTACGTGCGCGAACAGAAGCTGGGGCCGGTCGACGTGCTCGGGCACTCGCTCGGCGGATGGGTCGCGGCCGAGATGGCCGCCGCCAACCCGGCCCAGTTCAGTAAAATGATCCTGGTTGCCCCGACGGGTGTACGCCCGCCCCAGGGCGAGATCATGGACATGTTCACGGTGACCGCGCGCGTCTACTTGACGCGCGGCGCGGCTGACCCGCAGCAGCCGGATTTCACCAAACTGTTCGGTGGCGAGCAGACACCCGAGCAATACGAGGCGTGGGAAGAGGCGCGTGCCGAGACTGCGCGGCTGGCGTGGGCGCCGTACATGTTCAATCCCAGCCTGCCGCATCTGCTCGAGGGAATCGACGGGCTGCCAACCATGCTCTTGTGGGGCAAGCAGGATCCGGTCGTGCCGCTCAGCGCGGCCGAAGTTTATCAGCGCTCGATCAAGGGCGCGAAAGTCGTGACGATCGACAATTGCGGACACTATCCCGGGGTGGAACAGCCGGCCGAATTTTTAAAGCAGGTGCGCGCGTTTTTGGGCTGAGCTCCCGGAGAAATCCGAATGCACATAATGTGGTTCACCGAGCGGGCATATCATTACGTGCCCGAGGACGAGGTGCTAAAGCGGCGCAGCTTCTTCGGCGTGCCGAACAGGTTTTTCGATCCGCAAAAGGGCGCCCAGCTTCTCAACCAGTACCTCGACGAGAAGATCTATACCGACGAGCTCGGCACCTTCGACGGCGTGATGCTCAACGAGCATCACGGCACCCCCTTCTGCATGGGCGCGGTGATGGATGTCGAGGCGGCAATCCTCGCCAGGTGCACCAGCAAGGTCAAGATAGTGCTGCTCGGCAATCCGCTGCCGGTGATCGCCAACCCCATGCGCCTGGCCGAGGAGCTGGCGATGATCGACCTCATCTCCGGCGGGCGGCTGGTGGCCGGATGGGTCCGTGGCGCGGGCAGCGAGCAGCTCGCCAACAACGCCAACCCAGCCTACAACCGCGAATACTTTGAAGAGGCGCATGATTTCGTGATCGCGGCCTGGACCAGGCCCGGTCCGTTTCGATGGGAAGGCAAGCATTTCAACTTCCGCTTCGTGAACCCATGGGTCTTGCCGCTGCAAAAACCGCATCCGCCAATCTGGATCCCGGGTCTCATCAGTCCTGAGACGGTGCGATGGTGCGCCGAGCATCGCTATCCCTACGTGGCGCTAGCCACGATGCTCGAGCCGACGCTCGAGATGTGGAAGATGTACATCGACTGCGCGGCCGAGATGGGCTACCAGGCAGGGTCGGAAAATTTCGGCTACTTGCAGCCCGTCTTCGTGCACGAGACCGAGGAGAAGGCTGACGAAATGGGCCGCCATTTCCTTTATGGCGGCGGCTTCTCGCACTTTGCGCGGCCCGAATGGATGTTCCCGCCAGGATACAATTCCAGGGCTGCGACCCGGCGTCTGTCTAGGCTGTACGGCAACCCCAACACGCCCGGAGTCTCGTTCGTTTCGCAGGATCACACCGAAGACCTCGACGCGCTCCGCAAGACGATCCACGCGGCCTACGACGGATCGAAAGAGGGCTTGCAGATGATCGCTGGGACGCCCAGGACGGTGATCCCGAAGCTCAGGAAAGTGCTGTCGGTGCTGCGGCCGGGAATTTTCTCGTTTTGGCTCGACGGCCCGGCGCCGGCCGCGGATCGGATGACCTGTTTGAAGCTTCTCGGCACCGAAGTCATCCCGCGACTGCGCGAGATCGGCAAGGAGTTGGGTCTAGCTGGTCCATTCGAGCGCCAGCCCGGATCGGTGCCGCTGGGCCCGACGGGCAAGCCCCAATACGTGGGCTCGATGGAGGGGTTGAGGGCGTAGCGCGGCGCGGCCGGCCGCGCGAACTTTCGCGCGAGCGCCTTTGCGATCCGGCGTGAGCGCTATTGAAACGAGGAAATGCAGTCAGGAAATGCACGACGCGGCAGAGAGCTCATAATACGGAAACGGAGGGCTTGATATGCACATAATGTATTTCACTGAACGGCCATACCTTGACGTTCCCGAAGACGAAGTTCTGAAAATCCAGAGCTTCTTCGGGGTGCCCAATCGCTTTTTCGATCCGGTCAAGGGCGCGAAGCTGCTCAACGAGTATCTCGACGACAAAGTGATAGCCGAGGAACTCGGCTTCGACGGCGTGATGCTCAACGAGCATCATGGCACGCCCTTCTGCATGGGCGCCGTGATGGATATGGAGGCCTCGATCCTCGCGCGCATCACCAAGAAGGTCCGCATCGTGCTGCTCGGCAATCCGCTGCCGGTAGTGGCCAACCCGCTGCGCCTGGCCGAGGAGCTGGCGATGATCGACATGATCTCCGGCGGGCGGCTGGTGCCGGGATGGGTGCGCGGCGCGGGCAGCGAGCAGCTCGCCAACAATGCCAACCCGGCCTACAACCGCGAATACTTCAACGAGGCGCATGACCTGGTAATCGCAGCCTGGACGCGTCCCGGTCCGTTTCGCTGGGAGGGCAAGCATTTCCACTATCGTTTCGTGAATCCGTGGGTGTTGCCGATCCAGAAGCCGCATCCGCCGATCTGGATCCCCGGACTGGTCAGCCCCGAGACCCTGCTGTGGTGCGCCAAGCACAAGTATCCGTACCTCGCGCTTGCGACCTATCTCGAGCCGACGGTCGAGATGTGGAACCTGTACACGCAGGCGGCGGCGAAGGAAGGCTACCAGGCCGGCACCGAGAATTTCGGCTACCTGCAGAAGGTCTTTGTTGCGGAGACCGAGGAGAAGGCGCAGGAGTTGGGCAAGATGGATCTCTATGGCGGCGGACTCTCGCATTTCGCGCGCGGCGAGTGGATGTTCCCGCCGGGATACAATTCCAAGGAAGCGACGCGGCGGATGGCGCGCCAGTTCAGCGACCCGAATAATCCCAACGGCCCCGCGCTCTTCCAGTCGATGGATGGCGAGGTCGACGTCGCGGCGCTGCGCAAGGCGGTTTACGCCGGCTACGAGAGTGCGCAGAAGAATAACCAGATCATCGTCGGCACTCCGAAGTCGGTAATCCCCAAGCTCAAGCATATCCTCGATGTGTTGCGGCCGGGCATCTTCGCGTTCTGGCAGAACGACGGCCCGATATCGACCGAGGCGCGGCGCACAAGCATGAGGTTGATCGCGCAGGAGGTAATTCCGCCGCTGCGCGAGCACGCGAACAAGCTCGGCTTGAAAGATCCGTTCGAGCGCAAGCCCGGATCAACGCCGCTTGGGGCCTCGGGCAAGCCCGAGCCGGTGGCGCATGCGGAGGCCCTGGCGGCGACGGCGTAAGGACGCGAGGCCCGCGCGGCGCCGCGCAACGCGGTGCGCGCGGCGACTCTGTCAGACAGCAGGCGGCGAGGCGCGGTCCTTTGGGGCGCGCTTCGCCGCCTGCGTTTTTATGCGGTCTTTCAGGAAGTCGAAATGTGGCCCGGCGCCGCAGCGGCCTTGGAACCGCGGCGCAGCAGGACCGCCGACAGCACCGCGATCGCGACCACGATCAGAAGCAGCACCACTACGAACCATAGATAGGTTTCGATCTCGGTCCCAATCACCGCCGCCAGCGCGAGAAAGGCGCTGACCCAATAAAAGCTGCGGTCGAAGTGAACTCCCGCGAGAAAACAGGTGACCGCGAGCAGAAGGATGATCGTCAAGGCGACCGCATCGGTCGCCATCTGGCCCCGTGCGTGCTGCATAAACAGGATCTTCACCGCGACTATCGGCCCGATCCAATGAAGCCCTTGGCGCACGAGAATTCGCCAGAGCGGGATCTCGTAGGCCCGCCCCGACGTCAGTTCGTGCGCGAGGCACGCGATACCGAAGATCGGAAACATCGCGCACCAGTAGTAACGCGCCCGGTCGCTCGAATAGTTCGACAGAAAAAGCCCGATCATCACCATCAAGCCGAGCACCCCGACCACCAGCAGGCGGCGCACGAACAGCGCTTCGAGCCGGCTCGCCCAGGTGGCGGCCGCCTCCGGCGCGTTGGGTGGTTGCGGCGGAAAAGGCGTCTGCGGCAAAGGCTTTGCGGTGGAGGCTTGCGCGATATGCGGCCGTTCGAATTCGTCAGGGCTCACGGTTGGATCCTCGTCGCGCGGCGGCGTTTGGTTCTAAGCGATGCCTTCGCCGGCACCGAGCTCTTTCCTTGTTCCATAACGGAATGAAGCAGAAATACGATAACACAAACCTGGTCCATGATATCGTTTCGAAAAGCGGCGCTGCTCGCGGCCGCGCTCCTGCTGTTGATCGCACCGGCGCAGCGAGCCCACGCGATCGACTTCTACGAAATCCAGATCTATTCGATCGAAACGGATCCCCTGGAGCATCTGCGACAGGAACTGCATTCCAACAGCGTAACTACCGCGACTGGAAGCGAAGCCCATCAACAGATCGCCCCATACCGGACTCACGAGCCGATAGAGGCTACGTCGGACCTTCTAGGCAGGCGCTCAATTCCGCGGCTGTGGCTCCAACGCGACCGAGGATCGGAGTCCTCGATCGCGGCTTGCCACTTAATGATATCAGTCGGACTGCGGGGAAGACGTCTTTCCAACTACCGATGCGTTCCAGGTCGATCCTTTCACGGGCACCAAGAAGTTTCCCGGATTTCGCTGAATGTCTTCGCGCGCGTTCGGATACTGTACCAGGAAGTGCCGAAGCTCCGGATGCTGTCTGACGTAGCTGGAGCTGGCGATCAGTTTCGGATTCTTCGCCAGTTGTGGGGCGATCGACGGATCGGCGCCCTTCGCATTCTGGAACGCCCGCAATTCGCCGACGTCAACATTGGCGCTGCCGCGTTTCGCTTCCAGCGTTACCTGCGTACCGTCAGATTTGGTCCATTGGCGCATTCCTACTGTGTCATTCGCGTTTTGGGCGAAAGCGGAAAGCGCAATTGCACCAGAGAGAATTACTCCCGCCAGAACACTGAGAATTGTTTTCATCGACTATCCTTCCTCATTTCCGAGACATTCGTTCGACTGACTATCATCTTTCGACGACTGACTATATATTGAGCATCGCGAGAAACTCGACACGCCGTCTCTTCCGTCGCATTTCCACGCTATTCCGGGGTTCGCTCCGAAGCCATCTGCCGCGAGGCGATTTGGATACATGGAGCACCAAACCGGAGGAGCCCATGGATTGCGCGCTATCACTAATGAGACTCACCCTTGCGAATCTCACGCTCCGCCTCTAACCAATCCTGATCAGCGTGGCCTTCTCGACGTTAGGGTAACAACTGGGCGAAGACGAGCGTTCGAGTTCGCGAAAAAAACGACGGACATCCAAGGAGGGGGAGTCTCGGATAGCCGCCTGCTCGCGGTTGTCGCGCGGTGAACACCGCTCAGCAAGCGGAAGATCGTCACAGCCACGTTAAACTCAATGTTGGAGAAGAGGGGTACTCCGCTTGGTCGCCCCCGATGCAAGCTATCGGATTTTCAGGTTACCTGGATGTGAGCTTCGGAGGCCATCGCGATGTGGTTGGACTTCGTTACATGGAGAACATAGCGCGTCGAACCAGGACTCTCCTCTCGGCAGCGGTCTGTTAGAATTGTGCGCAAGAGAACGAATTATCCTGCGCAACGACCAAAGTTTGAGGAACTCCCATGATCAAGAAGGTAGTAGCGGCCAGGCGGAAGCAATTTCTCGCGCAAACGTGCGAACGCCTGACGAACATGAAAATCAAGCTGATTGATGAAAACGAGTCGGCGCTTCGGACTGAGCGGGAGGGCAATAGAGATGATTGCCTGGATAGCTGCGACCTCGCATCCGAGGAGGCCGGCCGCGAATTGAGCACCATACTCTCGGCGCGCAAGCGAACCAAAATCGAACAGATAGATGATATACTCAGGCGAATCGGTGAAGGGAGCTATGGCTTATGCGGTATCTGCGGACTCGAGATCGCGGAAGACCGCCTCAGTGCAATGCCCTTCACACGGCGTTGCTGGGACTGCCAGGAGGATCAGGAGCGCGACGCCAAGACTCGGCGACGCCACTCGCAGACGGAAGATCAGCTCTCCACCCTCGGCTCGACCAGCGCCAGCGATGGGAACGACGGGGACTGGGACAACCATAGAAAAGCGCCAAATTTGGATCCGCAAGGAAAAGGAGCGTAAGTCCCAGGTTACAGTAATTCACAACCACGGATGAGCCCGCGATGTCCGGGAAAATCTTACATTCGATCGCAAGCGGCGCCTCCTTAGCCGCATCGTTCGAGCCGACGTGCTCAATTGAAGAATTCAATCTTTCGCGTCTTCAGGAAGGCGCCGCCACTTTTCGCCGCCGATGCGGAGCATCCTATATGCGCTGAACTCTTCAGCGTCGAGCGTCTGGAACAACATGCCAAGAGCCTGGCCGTCGCTCAACGCGTCATCGAAAAGCCGGCCACTGAAGAGCGCTTAACCAAGCGGCTCGATGACAATGGCCGCGTTCTGCTGGCGGCGTATCGCGCGATCGGCACGGCTATTCGCGACGAACGGGCGATCACCCCCGCCGCCGACTGGCTGGTCGACAATTTTCACGCGGTCGAAGAGCAGATACGCAACATCCGCGCCGATCTTCCTCGTGGCTACTATCGGCAATTGCCGAAAATCGCGGATGGACCGCTCGAAGGTTATCCGCGCGTATTCGGTCTCGCGTGGGCGTTTATCGCGCATACCGACAGCCGCTTCGACCCGGAGATGCTATGCCGCTTTGTTCGCGCGTATCAGGGCGTGCAGCCTTTGACCATCGGCGAACTGTGGGCGGTTCCGATCACGCTCAGAATTGTTCTGGTTGAAAATCTGCGGCGCTGTGCCGAGCAAATCGTCAGGAGCGGAATCGCTCGAAGGGACGCCGATGCTCTGGCCGATCGGATCCTGAGAAACGAGAGCAAGCGAGCCGAGACCGTCGACGCGTCATTGCAACGGTTGGGTCAGAACCGGCTGACGACCGCCTTCGCCGTACAGTTGGTTCAGCGCTTGCGCGAACAGGACCCGGTCGGAACGCCGGCGCTTCAGTGGCTTGATGAGCGCCTCGCGGCCCAAAACACCAGCGCGGACCAGATTGTGCAAGAGGAGCATTCCGAACAAGGCGCTCGAAACGTCACGGTCCGTAACGTGATCACCAGCATGCGCCTGATCTCCGCCCTGGATTGGCAGCAGTTATTCGAGAGCATCAGCCTGGTTGATGAAACGCTTCGTGCCAACAGCAGTTTCGCGGAAATGGACTTTCCAACGCGCGATCGCTATCGGCACGCGATCGAGAAGCTCGCGCGCGGCTCGCATACCTCCGAGCTCGAGATCACCCGCCTGGCAATCGCTGCGGCCCAGCACGCCAGGTCCGAAACCCGGCCCCTCGATGCAGCCGCAGCGCAGCGCGAACAGGATCCAGGTTATTATCTCATCGGCAAAGGCCGCACTCGCATCGAGAAGCAGATCGGCTTCCGCCCGGGCATCAAAGATCGGCTCGTTCGCGCTGAGTTGTCCGCGGGAATGATCGGCTATCTTGCGACTATCGCCATAGCCAGCTCACTTCCGATTGCCTTGCTGGTACTGATGCTCGCCGGTCCGGATGTCGGCGCCTTCACCCTGAGCCTTCTCGTCTTACTCGCGCTCGTGCCGGTCACCGAACTCGCGGTCGCGGTTGCGAATCACCTGTATACGAGCTGCGTCCCGGCGCGTCCGTTGCCAGCCCTGGAGTTACACGACGGGATTCCCGCTGATATGCGGACGATGGTGGTCGTGCCCACCTTCCTTACGACGCGCGCGGATTTGGACGAGCAGATCGAACGATTGGAAGTTCGTCATTTGGCGAGCTCGGACGGCGACATCCGTTTCGCCTTGCTCTCGGATTGGACCGACGCGGCGACTGAAAAGCGCGAGGGTGACGATCGGCTTCTGGCGGCCGCAACTCAGGCGATAGCGCGTTTGAATCACCTCCATGGACCGGCGCCGGATGGAGACCGGTTTCTCCTGCTTCATCGCAGGCGCCTGTGGAATGAGCGAGAAGGCAAATGGATGGGCTGGGAGCGCAAACGAGGAAAGCTGCACGAGCTGAACCGGTTGCTGCGCGGTGCGACCGATACGAGCTTCGTGGCGCTCGGCGGCCGCTTGCCGGCCGTGCCCTCGGGCGTGCGCTACGTAATCACGCTGGACGCTGACACCCGCCTGCCGCGAGGGGCCGCCCGGCGCCTGGTCGGCAAGATGGCTCATCCGCTCAATCGCCCCTCGATCGATCCGCAGAGCCTGCGCGTGGTCGAGGGACACGCGGTGCTGCAGCCTCGCGTGACGCCTTCTTTGCCGGCTGATCACGAGCGATCGATCTTTCAGCGCGTCTTCTCAGGCCCGAGCGGCATCGATCCGTATGCCTTCGCGGGCGCCGACGTGTACCAGGATCTTTTGGATGAAGGCTCTTACAGCGGCAAGGGAATTTACGATGTAGATGCGTTTGAGGCCGCGCTCGCCGGGCGCGTGCCCGACAACACGCTCCTCAGTCACGACCTTTTCGAAGGGATTTTCGCGCGCGCCGGCTTGGCCTCCGACATCGAAGTCGTCGAGGAGTTTCCATCACGCTACGATGTCGCCGCGGCCCGTGAATATCGGTGGGCGCGCGGCGACTGGCAGCTACTCCCCTGGATACTCGGTCGCAGGCGACGGTCCACAGGCGACTCGCGGCAAATTACAATTCCGCTGAGCGGCCGTTGGAAAATGATCGATAACCTGCGCCGAACGACTTCGGCGCCCGCCGCGTTTCTTGCCCTGGTAGCCGGATGGGCGCTGATTCCGCGCCTCGCCGTGCTCTGGAGCGCGTTCATTGTGTTGACCATTGGCGTGCCCGCGCTGCTGCCGATCTTCGCCGGTATCCTGCCACGCCGCCCCGGCATCTCGGCGCGGAGCCATTGGCGCGCCGTCGGCGCCGACCTCAAGCTTGCCTTGTCGCTGATCGCTTTCCGCATCACCTTCCTCGCGCATCAGGCGTGGCTAATGACCGATGCGATCATCCGGACGCTATTTCGACTGCTGGTTACGCACTGCCATATGCTCGAATGGGTTACTGCTGCGCAGTCAAGCCTCAGCGAGCGGCTTGATCTTCCCGGCTTTTACCGGCAGATGGCCGGCGGCATCCTGCTCGCCGTTTTGGCGGATGGCGTTGTCGAATTCGCGGGACCGCGCGTATGGCCCGTCGCGGCGCCGTTTATTGTCTTATGGCTACTGTCGCCTGCCGTCGCGCGATGGGCGAGTCTTCCGCCCTCGGCCGAGGGTCCCAATCCGCTGTCGGAAACGGGCGCGCGAGCACTTCGACTTGTAGGGCGGCGCACGTGGCGCTTCTTCGAGACCTTCGTTACGGCGGAAGACCATATGCTTGCGCCCGACAATTTTCAGGAAGACCCCCAGCCGGTGACCGCGCATCGCACGTCACCGACGAATCTCGGACTGTACCTGCTCTCGGTGATCGCGGCGCGCGATTTCGGATGGATTGGCACGGCGGACGCGGTGCACCGGCTGGAAGCTACGTTATCCACGATGAATGGGCTCGAGCGATTTCGCGGCCACTTCTATAACTGGTACGACACTCGCGACCTGCATCCGCTGGAGCCAAAATACGTTTCTTCAGTGGATAGCGGAAATCTCGCGGGACACCTGATCGCGGTGCGAAGCGCGTGCCGCGAAATGCTGGCCTCTCCGATCGCCGCTCCGGTGCTGTTGGCGGGAATTGACGACGCGCTCCAACTTGCCCGCGAAGCGGCCCGTGCGCTCGATCAACCGCGAGGCCGCACCGCGCCTGGACAGGAACTCGCCCGACGAGAACTCCAACGAGCGCTCGATTCTCTGGCCGCATCGTTTCCCCCGCCTGCGGAACGATGCGCGATAACTCGGGAGACGGCTCAGGCAACTCTGGCGAAACTCGCACCTCACGCCGAAACCGTCGTCGATATGGCGCGAAGGATGGCGACGGAACTCGGCGACACCGCCGTCGGTGAGCTACTAGCCTGGGCTGAATCAATCAGCTCGACCATTCGAAGCCATCAGCGCGATATCGGCGGTCTGGCCTCTCCGGCTGAATCATCGGAGCAAGCTCTGCAGGCAGTAATCGAAGTCGCCGGAGAAATGTTCGCGGCGATGGATTTTGGATTTCTGTACAATGCCACGCGACAACTGCTTTCCATCGGATACTGTGTCGACCAGAACAGTCTGGATCCGAACTGCTACGACCTGCTCGCGTCGGAGGCGCGGCTCGCGAGCTTCGTCGCGATCGCCAAGGGCGACCTGCCGGTGAAGCATTGGTTTCGGCTCGGCCGCGATGTGACGGTGATCGGCGGCGGTTCAGCGCTGATCTCGTGGTCCGGATCGATGTTCGAATACGTGATGCCGCTGCTCGTGGTGCGCGAGCCCGCCGACAGCTTGCTCGGGCATACCGCGCGAGCGGTCGTGCGCCGGCAGATCGAATACGGAGCGGAGCTGGATGTGCCGTGGGGCATCTCGGAATCGGCATTCAACGCGCGCGACTTGAATTTCACGTATCAGTACTCGAACTTCGGCGTTCCCGGCCTGGGGCTCAAGCGCGGCCTTGGCGAGAATGTCGTCATTGCTCCATACGCGACCGGCCTGGCGGCTATGATTGACGCTGAGGCGGCGGTGCGAAACTTCTCACGTCTCGCCGCAGCCGGCGGGCGCGGCCGCTATGGATACTATGAAGCGCTGGACTATACGCCGGCGCGGATTCCCGAGGGCGAGAAGGTCGCGATCGTGCGCGCCTTCTTGGCGCATCATCAGGGTATGACCCTGGTGGCGATCGCCGATACGCTCTGCCAAGGCGCGATGCGCGCCCGCTTTCACGCCGAGCCGATCATTCAGGCCACCGAGCTTCTGCTGCAGGAGCGCGTCCCCCGCGAAATCGCTGTCGCGTTCCCGCGCGCTGACGAAGTGAAGGCGGCAGGCAACGTTCGAGAGTTAGCGGTGCCGCGCATGCGCCGGTTCCATTCCCCGCATAATCCGGTACCGTGCACGCATCTGCTCTCCAACGGCAGATATGCCGTGATGCTGACCGCGGCCGGCTCCGGGTACAGCCGTTGGCGAGACCTCGCGATCACGCGATGGCGCGAAGATGTCACCTGCGACTCGTGGGGCAGCTACGTGTTCCTGCGTGACGTGCACAGCGGCCAGGTGTGGTCGGCGGGATACCAGCCCAGCGGAGCCGAGCCGGATCGCTACGGGGTCGCGTTTTCCGAAGACCGCGCCGAGATAACCAGGCGCGACGGCTCGGTCACGACCAAGCTCGAAGTGGCGGTTTCTCCCGAGGCCGACGCGGAAGTTCGCCGTGTCTCCATCGCGAATCACGGCATTCGCGCGCGCGAGATCGAAGTCACATCCTATGCCGAAGTGGTGTTGGACTCTTGCGCCGCTGACGCCGCGCATCCCGCCTTCTCCAAGCTTTTTGTTCGAACCGAATTCATTCCCGACGCCGGCGCCCTGCTCGCCACCCGCCGGCCGCGATCGCCCGGTGAGCCCCAGGTCTGGGCAGCGCATCTTGCGGTCGTGGAAGGTGACAATGCCGGCACTCTGCAGTTCGAAACCGACCGGGCGCGCTTCCTTGGGCAGGGACGCGGAATTCGCGAGCCCGCCTGCCTCGTGGATCGCGGACCGCTCTCAAATACTGTGGGCGACGTACTCGATCCGATATTCAGTCTGCGGGTGCGGATGCGAATCGCACCGGGTGCGACCGCGCGCGTGGCGTTCTGGACCTTGGCGGCATCGTCGCGAACCGAGGCGCTCGACCTCGCCGACAAGCATCTCGATTCCTCCGCTTTCGACCGTGCGGTTACGCTCGCCTGGACCCAGGCCCAGGCGCAGCTGTTGCACCTGGGCGTTCGTCCGGAGGAGGCCCATCTGTTCCAGCGCCTCGCCAGCCACATTCTCTACTCCGATCCCACGCTTCGGCCGTCGTCCGATATGCTCAAGCGTAGCGACAGCCCGCAGTCAAAACTCTGGGCGCTCGGGATTTCCGGCGACCTTCCGATAGTTCTGATGAGAACCGATGAAGCCGAGGACATTGAGATCGTCAGGCAACTCGTGCGCGCTCACGAGTATTTGCAGATGAAACATCTCGCCGTGGACCTCGTGATTGTTAATGAAAGTCCTTCGTCTTATGTTCAGGATCTGCACGGCGCACTTGAGACGATGGTTCGATCGAACCAGTCACGAAGCCCTTCCACGGGAGAGGGTCCAAAAGGCGCGATTTTCGTTCTCTCCGCTAACCTGCTTTCCGTCGAGACGCGCAACCTTTTACAGTACGCCGCTCGGGTGGTGCTGGTCAGCCGCCGAGGAAGCTTATCCGAACAGTTCGGACGCCTGGAGGCCTCCAGACTCATCGCGGGGCCGGGCCCCAGGCATTCTCCCGCGAGAGCGGATGAGTTGCCGCAACCTTCCGCGCGGCGATTGGCGCTCGAGTTCTTCAATGGCATCGGTGGCTTCGCCGCCGATGGACACGAATATGTAACGGTTCTCGGCGAAAAGCAGTCGACGCCGGCGCCGTGGATCAATGTGATCGCCAATCCATCTTTTGGATTCCAGGTCTCGGCGGCCGGGTCGGGCTACACCTGGTCTATCAATAGTCACGAAAACCAGCTCACGCAGTGGTCGAACGATCCGGTCAGTGACCGGCCCGGAGAGGTGATCTACGTTCGCGACGAGGATAGCGGCGAACTGTGGGGTCCGACCGCCCTGCCGATTCGCGAGAAGTCGGCATACGTCGCCCGCCACGGCCAGGGCTACAGCCGCTTCGAACATAACGCGCACGGCATCGCGCTCGAGCTCGAACAGTTCGTGCCGCTGGAAGATCCGATCAAGATTTCGCGCCTGAAAATCCGAAATCTCTCTGGACGACCGCGGCGCCTCTCGATCACGGCTTACGTGGAGTGGGTACTCGGGACTTTGCGCGGCGCTAGCGCCTCCTTCATTGTCACAGAAGTGGATTCGCCGACCAAAGCGCTGCTCGCGCGCAATCCATGGAGCAACGACTTCGGTCAGCGCGTCGCATTCGCGGATCTCGCGGGGTGCCAGTTGAGCTGGACGGGCGACCGGACGAAATTTCTCGGACGCAACGGAACTCTCGGACAGCCGGCCGCGCTCGCCGATGGTAAGCCGCTTTCAAATCGAGTTGGCGCGGGTCTGGATCCTTGCGGCGCTCTTCAAACCCGCGTCGAACTCAAGCCGGGCTCGGCCGCCGAGGTCGTATTCTTCCTGGGCCAAGCGGATACCAGAGCGGAAGCGCTTTCATTGATCGGCCGCTATCGCACCGCTGACCTGGATTCCGTGCTGCGCGCCGTAACCGACCATTGGGACGAGATCCTCGGCACGGTTCAGGTGAAAACACCGGATCGTTCGATGGATCTGCTGCTGAACCGTTGGCTGCTTTATCAGACGCTCGCTTGCCGGCTTTGGGCGCGATCGGCATTTTATCAGGCGAGCGGCGCCTATGGCTTTCGCGATCAGCTTCAGGACGTGATGGCGCTGACTGTCGCGAAACCCGCGCTGGTGCGGGAGCATCTGCTGCGCGCCGCGGCGCGCCAGTTCGTGGAGGGCGACGTTCAGCATTGGTGGCTTCCGGCCTTGGGCCGGGGAGTTCGCACACGGATCTCCGATGATCGCGTTTGGCTGCCCTACGTTGCGGCGCATTACGTGGACGTGACCGGCGATCGCGGGATTCTCGACGCGCCGATTCCATTCCTGGACGGTCCGATCCTGCATCCGGGCGAAAATGAATCCTTTTTCCAACCCATGGACTCGGAGGAGCGCGCTACACTGTTCGAGCATTGCGCCCGAGCCCTCGACGCGAGTCTTGCGGTCGGCGAGCACGGCTTGCCGCTGTTTGGCACCGGAGACTGGAACGATGGCATGAACCGGGTGGGCGAACTCGGCAGGGGCGAAAGCATCTGGTTGGGATGGTTCCTGTACGCCGCCCTGGTCGCGTTCTCGGCGCTCGCGGTGGATCGTGGAGAGGAAGTCCGCGCCGCCACATGGCGAAAGCACGCGTCGTCTCTGCGCGAATCCCTGGAGCGCCACGGATGGGACGGTGGATGGTATCGGCGTGGTTACTTCGATGACGGAACGCCGCTTGGCTCGAGTGCGGAGGCCGAGTGCCGGATCGATTCGATCGCGCAGTCGTGGGGGATAATTTCTAAAGCTGCGGATCCAGCTCGAGCGGCGGCTGCGATGGCAGCGGCGGCTAAATACCTCATCCGCCGCAATGAAAAACTGGCGTTGCTCTTTACTCCTCCGTTCAGTAGGGATGCGCCCGATCCCGGATATATCAGAGGGTATCCACCCGGTGTGCGCGAGAATGGCGGACAATACACACATGGTGCGGTGTGGTCAGTGATCGCCCTGACCATGCTGGGCGATGGAGACGAAGCTTGTGAGCTTTTCTCGATGCTGAACCCCGTCAATCACTCGAGCACCCGCGCCGGCATCCAGCGCTATAAGGTTGAACCATACGTCATGAGCGCCGACATATACTCCAATCCGCAGCATGTCGGTCGGGGAGGATGGACTTGGTACACCGGTTCGGCGGGATGGATGTACCGCGCCGGGCTCGAGGAGATTCTGGGATTCCGTCTGCGCGGCGCGACCCTGTTCATCGATCCATGCATACCCAGAGCGTGGCCGGGCTTCGAGGTGGTTTTCCGATACCACAGCGCGACCTATAAAATCGTCGTGGACAACCCGGACCGCGTCAACCGCGGTGTATCCGAGATAACGCTCGACGGCATCGCGCTACCGGGAGCTGGAGGGCGGCTGTTGTTGATGGATGATGGCGCTACGCATTATGTTCGGGTGGCCGTTCGCTCGCGGAGTGAAGAGCGGCAAGTGTTTCCGGAAATGCTGATAAAGTGATCGGGAAAGATTCCGGCCAGTCCAGAGCGCATGAACTACCGCAAGCAACTTCGCGTCGCGCCTGGAATCCACGTCGGTCTCAAAGACTTCGATTCGCAGTTTGTAGACCCGCACGAAACCAAAAAATCCGCTCTTCGGAAGATCGAAAAGTACCGACAGCGGATGGGTGAGTCGCAGTTTCGGCTCTATGCCGAACAGAAGAGCTCGCTGCTGATTTGTCTTCAGGCTCCCGACGCCGGTGGCAAGGACGGCGTCGTCCGGCAGGGCATCGGCTCGATGAATCCGCAAGGCTGCCGCGTGGTCGGCTTCAAGCAGCCGTCAGCGGAGGAACTCGCGCACGACTTTTTGTGGCGAATCGAAAACCAGACTCCCAGGCGCGGCGAGGTGGTGATTTTCAATCGCTCACACTACGAGGATGTGCTCGTGGTGCGCGTTCAGATCTGGTTGCGAAAAAAGTCTGGTCGAAGCGCTACGAACAGATCAACGATTTCGAGCGGCGCCTGGCCGCGAGCGGCACGCACATTTTGAAATTCTACCTGCATATCAGCAAGCAAGAGCAACTGCGGCGCTTCAAGCAGCGGCTCGACGATTCCGCGCGGCGCTGGAAAATCAGCGAGGCGGATTATTCGGAGAGAGAATACTGGGCCAGCTACGACGCGGCCTACGACGACGTGCTCGGCAAATGCAGCACCGAGGATGCGCCGTGGTTCGTGATTCCTTTCGATCACAAATGGTTCCGCGATCTCGCCATCTCGCAGATTATCGTCGAGACGATGGACAAATTCGCCGTCGAGCTTCCAGAGCCGACCGTGAACCTTGCCGACATCCGCAGGAAATATCACCAGACGGTGAAGGCTCGGAAAAAGGGCGTGAAGTAAGACGTGTGAGTAACTTAGTTTAAAGAACGATTGCGGAGATTGGACAGAACACCATGAAAGTCAGTCCTCTTGCAGGAACCCCGCCCGACCAATCCCTGCTGGTTAACGTGTCGAGGCTAATCACGGCTTACTATGCGGAACTGCCCGACCCCTCGGTGCCCGCGGAGCGTGTGGCCTTCGGCACCTCCGGCCATCGTGGTTCTTCACTCCAAAGGGCTTTCAACGAACGGCATATCCTGGCCATCAGCCAGGCGATCTGTTTCTATCGCCGGCAGCAACAAATCGACGGCCCACTGTTTCTGGGTATGGACACGCACGCGCTCTCCGTGCCCGCGCTCGCCAGCGCGCTGGAAGTGCTAGCCGCCAACGGGGTGGAAGTGATGCTCGCGCAGTGCGATGAATATACCCCGACCCCGGCCATCTCACACGCGATTCTCACATACAATCGCGGGCGCAAGACCGGGCTCGCCGATGGCATCGTAATCACACCCTCGCACAATCCACCGCATGACGGCGGCTTCAAGTACAACCCGCCGAACGGTGGTCCGGCCGAGACCGGTATCACCGGCTGGATCGAGGCAAAAGCGAACGAGTTGCTCGAAGCCGGACTTAAAAGCGTGAAGCGAGTCCCCTATGAAAGGGCGCTTCACGCCTCGACCACGCACCGGCACGATTACCTCAATAGCTATGTCAGCGATCTCGGCAACGTAATCGACATGGAAGCGATTCGTGGCTCGAAGATCAGCCTCGGGGTTGATCCGCTTGGCGGCGCCGGAGTTCATTACTGGAAACCCATCGCCGAACGTTACGGGCTGAACCTGACAGTCGTCAGCGATACCGTCGATCCTACCTTCCGTTTCATGACGCTTGATTGGGACGGTCAGATTCGCATGGACCCTTCGTCGCCCTACGCCATGCGGCGGCTGATCGGCCTTAAAGATCGCTTCGAGATTGCCTTCGCTTGCGATACGGATCATGACCGCCACGGAATAGTCACGCGGAGCGCGGGTTTGTTGGCGCCCAATCATTACCTTTCTGTCGCCATCTTCTACCTCTTCCAACACCGGCCGAAGTGGGGCAAGTCGGCGGCAGTTGGTAAGACGGTGGTAAGCAGCGCGATGATCGATAGGGTCACTGCGAAGCTTGGCCGCAAGCTCTACGAGGTACCTGTCGGCTTCAAGTGGTTTGTGGATGGCCTGGGCGATGGTTCGCTTGGCTTTGGCGGCGAGGAGAGCGCGGGGGCTTCTTTCATCCGTGTTGATGGCAGCGTCTGGACGACGGACAAGGATGGAATCGTCCCGGCTTTGCTGGCGGCGGAGATCACGGCGCGGATGAACCGCGATCCCGGAGAGATCTATCGCGAACTGACGCGCGAGTTTGGTGAGCCGTTTTACGATCGGGTTGAAGCGCCGGCCACCGCAGCGCAGAAGGAAATGCTGGGGAGACTTTCGCCGCAGCAGGTGCGGTCCGCAGACCTGGCTGGCGAAAAAATCCACGCCATCCTCACCCGCGCGCCGGGCAACGGTGCATCCATTGGCGGCATGAAGGTGATTGCGGAAAGCGGATGGTTTGCGGCGCGTCCGTCCGGGACGGAGGAAATCTACAAGATTTATGCGGAAAGCTTTCGGAGCGCGGAGCATCTGAGTCGCATTGTGGAGGAGGCTCAGACGATCGTGAGTGCGGCTCTTACGGGCCCGCCGCCAACTGGCGGTGGCGGGCTCGGCGGGCCGCGATCATAAAAAGAGAAAGGTGATGGCGCGGGTGGTCAGGTTCGCGAATTGCCCAAGTCCAGCTTGGTAAGGCGCCAAAGCGCGGAGCGCCAGCCAAAGTGGAGATTCTGAACGCCCCGTGGCTAAGAAAAACGCCCGGTCATTTATACCCGTCGGCGCGAACAGATTTGGAAAACTTACTTCAAGTTTCGAGAACGGATTATCCGGGCGTTGAGATACGGCTCGGATCTTGGAAATTTCGTCAAGTATAGCGGTTCGTCACAGGCAGCGACCTCGCGATTGGGGGTCTTCCGTAATGTGGTACGCTCCTTGCTCTGCGAACAACTGGCTCGACAGTTTGCCAAGCTGTCGTCGGATTTGACACAGCGAAACGGACGACATCCATTTGAATCCATCTCGCCAGACGTTCCGTGGCGGCCATTGCGGTTTCCATGGCAGATCGCTGGTTACGAAGGTCGCCCTGTTTTGCGGGTTGGCCGCGTTGGGAACGGGCACTGGCGGATGCTTTATGGCCGCGTTCGCGCTGGCGCCGGTGGCGGTGCAGTTGGTACGAGCGGCTGGCTCGGGTGTCGCCTCCGCCACGAAATCCAAAGGAGCAACTGCGCAGGACGATGAAATTTGCGACACGGGAGGTCGTCAGCTGCCGCCGCTGATTGAGCTTCGAACCGACAAACTGGGCACCACTCTGTATCGGCCAATGACGCCGATAGGCCCGCAGTCCGACCCGCATGTGACCGCCATTGTGAGCCAGTCGGAGAACAATGGCTGGAGGCTGGCGGGCAACTTCACCACGATGAACTTCCAGCCGCCCCTTCAAAACGAGCTGGTTCCGAGGTCGATCACTTACCTTGCCTACGCGCCGACCGAGGTTCGCAATCCGACGGAGCATGCGGAGGTCGACGCTCTCAACCAGAATTTCGGACAGAACACTGGGACCTTCGATTGGAATGGCCGCACCTACCGATACGCGGCGGTCCATCAACTGCCGTGCGGCTCGTCGCCCGCTCATTGAGACTCTCGAATGCGCAGATCGGCCTGCCGTTCGCGGCGCCCGAATCGCGATTGTCCGTTACCCGTTCGTCTGAGCTAAAATTTTCGCGCTCGACCTGAACTGCGCGTCATAAGAGAGCATCCACGCGGTTGCACCGAGTAAATGTGGTGCGACTCTCGATTTTATGTTGTGGTAGCTGCTACGCGCAGGGGCCGGCGGAGGTAACCGTCCAGGGGTTGCCTGCGGCGTTATTGCGCGGACAGGTTTCACGCCGGAAAGAAGACTGCATCGCAAGGATCGTCAATTGCCCTATCGCGCGTTTAAACGGAATCTTGCCGTCAGCTATTTTGTCCCGTTCATCATCGCGCTGTCCGCACTGGCAGCTATCGTGCTTTCGCGTTTCCAGAACCAAGCCTCGATTACTGGCTGGATAGAACATAGCGATCAGGTAATCCTGCGCATCAAGGACGCCGAACTTGAATTGCGCGAAATGCAGGCAGCCCTTCGCGGGTACCTGTTGACGTCCGATAAGGCATCCCTGACTGAGCTTAGCGACGCTCGCGACGCGCTTGGAAAAAATATCACCACAGTTGCGGCTTTGGTCGCCGACAACCCAGCCCAGGAGCAGCGCGTCCGTGAGATCTACGATCTGAAGGGAACATGGACCAAGGCGATAGATTCCCTGATAATTCAAAGAGCCGGCGGGCAATTCACTAAAGAGGCCCTTGCGGAGACACAAATCCGAGCCGAGGCAGTACTCAAATCGCTCGAAAATTTCATCGCCGTTGAGCGTCAGCTTCGTAGCCGAAGAGTCGCACACCAAAAGGCCGAGTACGACGTGGTTTTTGGGCTGATCCCTCTTCTGACCGCTGTCGTGATGGTCTTTTTGAGCTATTGGGGTTGGCGTGAGATTCAACTGGCGACCGAGCAGCTTAGTCAGGCGTTGAATACCGCAGAAAGCGCGAGGCGCGAAGCAGAAGAGGCGAGCGACAAGGCAGAGAAGGCGAGTCGAGCCAAGGACAATTTCATCGGGACTGTATCTCACGAATTGAGGACCCCGCTAAATTCGATAATGCTCTGGTCCGCAGCCTTACTTCGGGACCCCGCGCTCGGCGAAAACGCGCGCCGAGGAATGACCGCCATCGAGCGGGCGGTCAGAGCTCAAGCTCGATTGATCGAAGACCTGCTCGACATTTCCCGGATAGAAAGCGGACGGATGCGCCTCGACGTTCAGACGGTCGATCTCGCCGAAGTGGTGAGAGCAGGAGTCGAAAGCATCCGGGTCGCGGCTGAGGCCAAATCCCTCACGCTGCAAGAGATTATTGATCCGCGCGTCGACTCCATCGCCGGCGATCCCGGGCGCCTTCAGCAGGTGATCTGGAACCTGGTCTCCAATGCCGTCAAGTTCACTCCAAAGGGCGGCAAAATTCAGGTCCGCGTGGAGCGGATAAACTCGCATGTCGAAATCATCGTGGCCGACACGGGACAGGGTATCGAACCCGCCGTCCTGAGTTCCGTATTCGATCGCTTTTGGCAGGCGGATGGCTCAGGTCAAAGCAAACACGGAGTCGGTCTTGGCTTGTCGATAGTCAAGGAGATCACGAGCCTACACGGAGGCACGGTTACGGCGCACAGCGAGGGGTCCGACAAGGGGAGCACATTTACGGTGAGACTTCCGCTACCCGTCAGTCCTATCCCTTCCTCGCCGCCCCGTCGTCATCCGACCGTGACTCAGACAGCGAACCCGGCCAGCGCGCCGCGACTTGACGGGCTCTCTATTCTCGTTGTCGATGACGATCCTGGCGCCTGCGATGCATTGAAGAATCTTCTCGGCTCGTTAGGAGCAAGCGTGGCCGCGGCGACTTCGGCGCAAGCGGCGCTGGCGATGCTGGAGACGTTGCATCCCGACGCTGTCATTTCGGATATAGGGATGCCGGTGCGGGATGGTTACTTTCTGGCTCGGGAACTACGCAAATGGGAGAAGCATACAGGCAGGGATGGCCGCTTGCCCCTGGTTGCGCTGACCGCTTACGGCCGTGTCGAGGATAAGGTTCAAATTTTGATGGCCGGCTTTGACACCCACGCGATCAAGCCGGTGGATCCGGTGGAGCTTTCCACGATTTTGGAAACTCTTGTCACGGTGCGCAGACACACCGACGGCGCTTGAGAGTCGCACAACTCGCGCTCTAAGTGATGCTCGATAAGTTGGACGAACCTGACGTGGAGGCGTTAATGCGGTCCGTTCTTTTCCTGGCCGTTGGCCAATCACAGCAACGGTTCGATCATCCGCGCGGCCGTTTCATCAAGGCGCTCGCACAGTCCTCGACGTTTCCACTGAGCGGGGTCGATTTGCCTGGAGTTCTCCATATCACTTCTGAACATCCGATTCATTTCGTCGCCGAATGAATGGCTGAGGATGATCGCGTTCACCTCGTTATCGCGCGCAATACTCCACCAATCGAGATTCGATGTGCCGACCGTTGACCACACGCCATCGATTGTCGCAGTCTTCGCATGTAACATCTCACCCCGCCATTCGTAGATCTTGATGCCAGCGTTGAGCAATGCCTGATAATCGGAACGCTCGGCCGATACGATCATTGGAACGTCGCTTTGGCTCGGAAGCATCAGCCGCACGTCAACACCGCGTCGCGCGGCGTTCTCGAGCGCGTGCAGCATTTGTCGATCCGGTGCGAAATAGGCGTCAGTGATATATATATTCGTTTCGGAATTAACTATCGCTGAAATTAAACTTACATAAATCAAGCTGAATCGTTCCGGCACGCTGGCGATCATTCGCACAATCTGGTCCCCCTGCGCGTTCAACTGTGGAAAGTAGTTGCGTTGACTGAGCGGGGGACCTTTCTGATAGTACCATTCGCTGATGAATAGCCGCTGAAATTCCGCCACCACCGGGCCCCCGAGCTCGACTCGGTGTCGCGCCAATATTCCAGTGGCGCGCTTTTCTCCCGGTTGCCCAGACCGCTGGCGTAAACCTCGGAGATATTGATGCCTCCGGTGAAGGCTATGCGACCGTCAACGATGAGCATCTTGCGATGGTTCCGATGGCTAAACGACCAATGTAGCCCCGCCTCAAATGGGTTCACCGGACGATACTGCAGCACTGCGACTCCATTGTGCCGCAGGCGGTCGAAGAAGGCGTCCGACGTTAGGAATGAGCCGAGACTGTCGTACATGAGATTCACCTGAACCCCATGGCGCTGCCGCTCGATTAGCGCGTCGGCGAACATTTGTCCGACCGGGCCGTCGGAAAATGTGTACATGTCGATATTGATGCTGTCATGGGCATCGCGAATCGCCGCCAGCATCGCGCGATATGTCGCGGCGCTGTTTTCCAGGAGGGTTACCTTGTTGCCGATTACGAGCGGAATATCGCTGAGTGCCTGTTCGAAGGCGAGATGGCGTTGCAGAATATCGCTCTGCGTCTTCTGGCGTTCCTCAAGGCGCTGAATGATCCGATGTCCCTGTTCCTGGGTCAGTGGACCGCGGGGTCCCGTGAATTCGGGATTCTCGAGGTAAAGAACCTTCGAAATGAGCAGCGCTTGCGCGTTCGGGATCGTGCCGCAGCCGAATGGCGCTACCAGGCCAACTAGTACGATCAAGGCGCGCACCACCTTTGTTATCCCGGTCATATGCACAGGCGCAGCGGGCTTTAAGCGCCGGTGACGACTCATATTCCGGTCCGGGTGGATCTAGTGCCACTTTCAAGTATTGCGCCGCCTTTATTGTGCATGCGACGCCGGTTGTTTAGGCGCTGCGATTTGCAGCAGTCGAGCAATGGTGGAATTAAACGCACCGCCAACTTGTTTTAAATTCCCGCGAATTCGATCATCAGTTCATTTTGTCATTCCGCCTGATGTAATTGTTACGCGGCCATGTATCAGGCACCTTAGTACAGCAATTGCGGGGCCAGCAGGGTCGCTTAGATTCTCGTAGAGCCACGCACGTGTGTCCTCCTGGTGGACTCATAATTCTGAACGCAGCTGCGTTGTAGAAAGGTTCGGTTAGTATAAAATAAATCGAGCATCACCCCGCGAAACCCACGACTGCAAAATGTCACTGATCAATACGATTCTTGGCCGCCCGCTCGCCTCCAGGGAAGCGGGCGCGCAACGCATCGGTTCGGCCGCCGGCGTGCCGACCTTCGGACTCGATGCACTCAGTTCCGCCGCATATGGTCCCGAGGCGGCACTGACCGTACTGCTGCCGCTTGGCTCGGCGGGATTGACGTTCATCTTTCCGATCACTGCGGCGATCGTCATTTTGCTCGGCGTCGTCTACATCAGTTACCGTCAGACCATCGCGGCATATCCGAAAGGCGGCGGCTCCTATACGGTCGCACGCGAAAATCTTGGCGCGAATGCCGGTTTGCTGGCCGCCGCGGCCCTGATGACAGACTATGTGCTGAATGTCGCGGTCGGAATTTCCGCCGGGGTCGGCGCGCTGATTTCGGCCGTCCCAGGTCTTCAGCCTTACACGCTTCCGCTATGCCTTGGCATTCTGATTCTGTTGACCTTCGTCAATATGCGCGGAATCGGCGAGGCCGGCGCGCTGTTCATGCTGCCTACCTGCATCTTCACGCTGAGCCTCGGCGCGACTGTGGTGTGGGGCGTGTTCGCGACGATTTCCTCGGGCGGGCATCCGCAGCCCGTGCTCGCCCCGGCGCATCTCGCCAAGGCGGCCGAGGGCGTAAGCGCGTGGATACTGTTGCGCGCGTTCGCGAGCGGCTGTACGGCGATGACGGGCGTCGAGGCGGTGAGCAACGGCGTTCAGGCGTTTCGCGAGCCGGTGGTACAGGCCGCACGCCGCTCCCTCACAATGATCATTGTGATCCTGATGATTCTGCTGCTCGGCATCGCATACCTCGCGCGCGCCTACCACATCGGCGCGACCGACCCTGGAACACCGCAATACCAGAGCGTGTTGTCTGAATTGATTGGGGCGGTCGCCGGGCGGGGAATCTTTTACTGGGTCAGCATCGTTTCGATTCTGCTGGTGCTGTGTCTGTCCGCGAATACTTCGTTTGCCGATTTTCCGAGACTTTGCCGCGCGGTCGCCGAGGACGGCTATCTGCCCTACTCGTTCACGAACCAGGGCCGGCGGCTGGTCTATTCGGAGGGTATCTGGCTGCTCGCCCTCCTTTCCGGGATTTTGCTGCTCGTGTTCGACGGGGTCACCGACCGGTTGATTCCGCTGTTCGCGGTCGGAGCATTTCTGGCTTTTACCTTGTCGCAGAGCGGGATGGTCGCGCACTGGCGCAAGAGCCACGAGCGCGGTGCGCTCGGCAGCATGGCAGTAAACGCGCTGGGTGCATCCGCCACCGCCGTCACGGTAGTGGTGGTTGCCGTCGTCAAGTTCATGGCCGGGGCCTGGATCGTAGTGCTGCTGGTGCCGTCGATGGTGGCGTTGATGCTCGCGGTCCGGCGTCACTATCGAAGAATCGAAAGAGAAAGCAGGCCCGGCGACCTGCAGCTCAAGGGTTTGCAGGAACCGCTCGTGATAGTGCCGATTCTTGAGTGGAATTCAATCGCAGAGAACGCCCTGCGGTTCGCGATTACGCTGTCGCGCGAGGTCGAGGTGCTACATATCGAAAGCGAAGACAGTGCAGACTCGCTCAAACAGATTTGGCCATCGTGCGTGGAACAGCCGGCGTCTGAGGCGCGACAGCCGATCCCGCGACTTACGGTGCTCAAGTCGCCCTTTCGATTCGTGGTGCAGCCGATTCTCGATCATGTCCTGAAGGTCGAGCGGAGCAATCCGGGTCGCACGGTCGCGGTGCTGCTGCCAGAGCTCGTCGAGCGACAGTGGTACCAATACTTCCTTCACAACCAGCGCGCCCGAATTCTCGCGGCTCGTTTACTGCTGCAGGGTGCGCACCGAATCGTGATCGTCAATGTGCCCTGGTATCTGCGCAAACGGCAGTGAAGCGGCTAATTGCAATAATGTACAGCGAGCTGCTCAAGACTTTTCGATCCGGGCCGGAAGTTACTCTCGATCCCGGCCGGAAGTTATTCGGTGATTCCTCTTGGAGGGGCGGGCTCGGTGCAAAAGCAGGAAGAAGTTTGAAGAACTCACCCCCCGATTATTCCATTAAACACTAAAACATTAGAAAAGTTCCCAAAGAGAGCCTTCTCGCGGCAAGACGGTGACAGGCATGCGTCCGTCTCGCTCTCGGTGTAAGGTCGCTAAATTCGCAGCTATAGAGGGCAGTCGCGTCGATCTGCTATCCCCGCGACTCTTCTTCAATGATTGGCATATTGCTTGCTCGTCAAATCGCTTGATCGGCAGCGGCTATTGGAAGTGTGTTTTCCGTCGCGCAGACTTGAGTAATGGAAAGTGACTTTGCAGAGGAGAGACATATGCGTTTGACAGCACTCGCGTTTGCTATCGGATTCAGCCTGGTTCTTACGATGCCTGTGGCTGGACAAGACAGCCGGACGGTAGTCGTTCAATCGCAAACGCAAGGCGCGAAGCCCCTGGGCGCAGTTCAAAGAGGCAATACCACGATCATATTCGAGCCCGCGGACAGTCGCGACATTGACACCGCTCGCCTCCGGACGTGGGAAAACTTTGCCGACGCGCATGCTGGAATTGCACACACGCTAGCGTATCGGCCGTCCCTGATAAACGATCCGCTTTACTTAAAGGGTCATCCGGATCTCAACGCATTCTTCCAGGCGCACCCCGACATTAAGTCAGCCATGGCTGAAAATCCCGGGAATTTTGCCGCTATCCCAGCGCGCCCGGGAGAATAGGCACAAAACTGGCGGACCGACCTTTTATTGGAATTGGTAATACAGATTTGTGCCGTAGGCGAATTGGGAGAACAATAATATGGCACGACGATTGCTGCAACTTGTCGCGCTTGGTTAAAACTTCGAAAGAGGTGATGAAGGCTATGCGTTTATATACACGTTTTGGCTCCTTGGTGATATCGCTCGCCATCGGCGGCATGTTTGCCGGATGTTTCTCCAGCACCAAGGAGGTGGACACGGTGCCTGCCCCCGTGGTGCAAGTACCACCTCCCGTTGTGCAAGTTCCGGCTCCCGTCGTAGTCGCGCCCGCCTCGGATGCGAGCCAAACAACTACCTCAACCAGCTGGGGTAATGGAACCGTGGAGGAGAAAAGGACGACCAGATCTGTCGATGGTCAGGTCCAGAACCAGAGTACGACTACCTGGAACAACGGAGCGCCGGGGTCGTCTACGACAACGACGACTACCACTAATCCGTAGTTACGACACAAGGCTTGTCGAAAGCGGAACTATGCAATGGAGTGCTCAGTGAAAAACAAGAATTTGACTATGGTCACGGTGCCCGCGCTATTACTTTTGATTCTATCGGCGATGCCCGCGTATGCAGCCGGAAAGATGACAGTCAAAACGGGCTATCTTACCTGTCATGAGGCCGCTGGATGGGGTTTCATCATCGGCTCGTCGCATAGCATTCACTGTACATATACATCGACTAAACATCGAACCGAATACTATACCGGTACCATTTCCAAGTTCGGCGCGGACATTGGCTATTTGCAGTCAGCTGTGATTCTGTGGGCTGTTGCCGCTCCGACAACTGATCTGGGTACTGGCGCGCTGGCGGGAGACTACGGCGGTGCGCAGGCGAGTGTGGCCCTGGGAGTAGGTGGCGGCGCGAATGTCTTGCTCGGCGGCTTTCATAAATCTATCGCACTGCAGCCGGTGTCAGTCCAGGGTCAAAACGGCTTGAACGTGGCTGCCGGCATCGAAGGTCTGAGCCTGCATTACGAAGGAAGCCGGCCTCCTCGACCCTGAGTGGTGACCTAGCCGAGGGCAGCACGCGACAGCGAACCCCACTCGGGGAGCGGGACACTCTCTCCGATCGCCAGAGCGAGGAGTTCGCCTGCGCGCACGCTGAGTGCGACACCGTGGCCCGCGTATCCGCCGGACACCAGCACGCGTGGGTTCGCCGGATGCGACCCCAGGAGCGGGATCGCATCCTGCGCAAAAGCGATCGGCCCCGCCCACGCTGCCTCGAAGCGCGTCTCGTGCAGCGCGGGATGCAGTCGGCGCACGCGCGCCCGCAATCGGTCCAGGAGCGCTCCAGAGCTGCCCTTGTGAATGTCTGTGGCTTCGAGCTCGGAAGGCTTGCCATAGACAAGTCCGGCCCCGAAAATGACCCGCCCATCGCGAAGCGTGCGGCCCCACAGATAGGGCATGTCGCTGGTGTAAAATGGCAGGCCGTCGCCCAGTCCAATCGCGGCTAGCGACGCGGGATCCAGGGGTTCGGTAGCACATGCGAAGGTTAGCGAGCTATGCAACGGCGCGGTGTCCGGCAGCGTCGCATTTATCCACGCATTGGTGGCGACGACGATATGCCCCGGCCTGATTCGCGTGTCGCCGATTTCCAGGGATAACTCCGGGCCCGGAACGATTCGCGTAACGGGTGACTGCTCACGGATGATCGCTCCGCGCTGCGCCGCAGCTCGCGCAATCCCGATCGTCAATGCCGCCGGTTGCACTACCCCACCAGTGACTGTCCGCGCGATACTCACCGGGCGGCCGTCGTCCGACCACGGCAGCATCCGCGCCGGCGCGACTTTTTTATGTTCGATTTCCCAGCATCCGGCAAGAACCAGGTCGCAATCGATTTCCTCATCATCGACCAACCCTTTCAGGCCCGGCACGCACGCGCCGACGCGATCGAGGATGCCAACGGCGGTACCTTCGAGGACTAGGCCGCCGGTTCTTCCGCTGGCGCCATCGCCCACCAGGCCGGCCTCGAAGAGGATCGCGCGGATTCCCATTTTGGTCAGATGATAAGCAGTTGATGCGCCGGTCAGTCCGCCACCAACGATCGCGACGTCAGGAGTCGATGAGGACACCGCAAGCGGCGCAATTCTATCCACGGCGAACGAGGCTGGTCTTTGCCACGGCGCCGCGCCCCATTGTGATCGCAGTTTGGACATCATCGATAAGACTGTGCCGGCCGCGTCCGATAAGCGGTCATGGTTGTCGCGGCAGACACACTTGGAGTCCTCGGCGTGACATTGTTACCTCACGCATCCAGGTCTATGACAGTGCAAATAATACCTGCATTTAATCATAGACCGGAAAGGGCGACTAATAGAGCGGAGAAAAACTTACGAAATGTGCAGAGACTCTGTACACGATTGTCTTCCACCACGCTGAAAGTACGGATTAGTGCGCAACTATAGATCGTAATCGGTTTCCGGTATAGCAATTGCTCGCTCGTTTCATAGTGGTCGCGATTGGGGCTGGCATTCATTGTCCTGCAAGTGCTTGTGTGTCCGAGAACTGCCTTGACACAACAAACAAACGAGAAGCTTCACAAAGCGACCATCGGGTTGGAAGCGCAACAGATCGACGCTTCGGGCGAGAGAGCCGGGAGCGCAGCATGGGAACCTGCCATCGCACCGCCGATCCTGGGCGTCAAGGCTTACGAGCTACGCGATAGCTTCGATGAAACACACTACGGTCACCGTCACCAGGCAATCGACATCATGAAACCCGCCGGCACGCCGGTACGAGCAGTCGTCGACGGTACCATTGAGAAGCTCTTCTTAAGCAAAGCGGGCGGCAACACCATCTACGAATTCGACACCGGTAGCGTGTACTGTTATTACTATGCTCACTTGAAGCGCTATGCCGATGGGCTGCATGAGGGGATGCGCGTTTCGCGAGGTCAAGTGATTGGATACGTTGGGTCGACCGGCGATGTTTCCCCCGCTGCTCCTCACCTACACTTCGCAATCTATCTGCTCGGACCCCAAAAACACTGGTGGGAGGGCGTTCCAATTGATCCCTATCCAGTCCTTGAGCGTTCAGTATCAATGGCAGCGCGATCCTCTTCTACACCGATTTACATAATTCTCGAGATGCTCCACGCTGCGGGCTAACAGGTTTGGCCGCGAAAGAAGGTTGCCGCGGCCGATGTGTGAAGATTATCTCTTGACCTCGACAGTAACCGAGCCGGTCCTTTCCAGAATCTCAGTCTCGGTGGTGCCGTTTTCTGTGCGTCGCAGAAACAAGGAAATCGAACAGTCCCCCACTTTCAGATCTTCGATCCTCAGCCATTCGAGCCAGGGCGGAATCGTAGGCGAATCGATCAAAACTCGCCGCTCGAAGCCCATCACCTCGAGGCCCAGTACAGCTTGCAGGATCATGAACACGCTCGCGGCCGACCATGCCTGCGGATAACAGGCAACAGGATAAGGTACCGGGCCAAGCCGAGGCTCGCGCGGGAAGCCGCAGAAAAGCTCCGGCAGGCTTGCGGTCTCCAGTTGCACGGCTGCGTCGAACAGACCCTCGAGGATCCTGAGCGCGCCAATGCGATTATCATACCGCGCGAGACCCACCGCCGCGATCGCGTTGTCGTGCGGCCATACCGATCCGTTGTGATAGCTCATCGGGTTATAGCGGCGCTCGTTGGCGCCGAGCGTTCGCATGCCCCAGCCCGAAAACATGTCGTCCCCGAGAAGTCGCTGTGACAGAGCGGCGGCCTGATCCGCGTCCAGCAGGCCGGCCGCAAGGCAATGCGCGGCGTTCGAAGCCATTACCCGGCAAGGTTGTTTCTCGGCATCCAGGGCGAGCGCGACGGTCCGTTGCGGCTCCAGCCAGAAGTCGCGTACGAAGGCTTTTCTTAACGATGCCGCCCGCTCGGCAAGGCGTGACGCAACGCCACTGCGTCCAAGGCGTGCCGCCACGTCCGCGACGCTGACGTAGGCGGCGTAGACGTAGCCCTGCACTTCGGCAAGTGCGATCGGCGCAGTGGCCAATTCACCGCTCGCGTGCGAGATTGCGTCGAAGGAATCTTTCCATCCCTGGTTTGCGAGCCCGTGGGGCGTCTTGCGCATGTACTCGACGTATCCGTCGCCATCGCGATCGCCCCATCGTTCGATCCACTCGAGCGCGCGCTCGACGCTCGGCCATAGCGCATCGGCGAACGCGAGGTTTCCGGTAGTCGCGACGCAGCGCCCATAAAGCCACAGAAACAAGGGCGTCGAGTCGATACTGCCGTAGTAGCGGCCGAAGGGGATTTCGCCGGTAGCCGCCATCTCGCCAGCACGGATCTCGTGCACGATCTTGCCTGGCTGCTCCTCGCGGGCCTTGTTGATCTGCGATCCTTGCATTCCCGCCAGCATTCGGAGCGTTAGCGCAGCGACATCCGGATTGAAGGGCAACACGGCGAGCGTGGTTATAATGCTGTCGCGCCCGAAGAGTGTCGCGAACCATGGTATCCCGGCCATTATGAAGGTGCCGTCGATAGTATGCGAAATGAGCGAGGTCAGGTCCGCCTGCGAGCGAGTCAGCAGCGAATCGAAGAGCGTGTTGCTCGCCGAAAGCCTGGCCCATCCGGTCTGAGATTCCTCGATTTCCGACCGTCGCGCAGCCAGTGCGCTGTCGAAACCGGCCGGCTTGGGGGAACGTATGTGCGACGCCTCGCGTTCGCTGCCACTCGTGATGCGAACCTCAAGTCCGGCGGTTTCGTCCCGGGCGAGATTCAACAGGAAGAGGGCCCGTTCTCCGCTTAGCGTCCGCGGCATCGTGTCGAACGCAACCTCGGTGAAGCGCCTCACGCCGTCCAGCCCCGCGTAAGAAAACCTGACCTTGCCTTTTCCGACTTCGGGGCGCAGATAGCTACCGTGACGTTTGCGCTCGATCCCGCGCACCTCGAAAATGTCGGCGAAATCCGCACCAAGAAAAAACTCGAGCGGGATCTGGAGCGGAGTCTCGGCATAGTTGCGGACCCGAAGTCGATGGACTAGGGTCGCGTCAGCCAAGACCCAACTCCGCTCCATTTGGATTTGATCGCGCGGCAACTTGATCGCGCGGCCATCCGCGTTCAGATCCGGATTGGTGAGGTTGACCCGAAGTTGCGCCTTGTCATCGCTCAAGTAGGAATTCAGGAAATACGGAGTGCTCCCATGGATCCTGAGCTCGAAATGGCTCAGGTAGCGCGTGTCGCGATAGAAAAAGCCCAGCGCTTCGAGTGGGTAGTCGAGAATATCGCCGCCGACGTCGAAAACCGCAAAGCTCTGGCCATTGGCCAGTACCCGTGAGGCGCGGCGTGACGCGAGCGCGGAGGCGAGAACGTAAAAGTCGGAACCGACTTTTACTACGTTGCGCGCCCCACGCTCGCCGTCCGCGACGCGGTCCTGCCCGTTCGCGCCAGCGGCGTTAACGCTTCGGCGTTTCACAAGCCGGATTCGGAAGCCTTACCGATCGAGCTGGCTATTCCGGCCTGATGGTAAGTCTCTTTCGGCTTTCCAAAAACCTGCTTACGTTGACCCCCTTCGATCAGCTGGCGATAAACCTGCTCGTAACGATCAACCATGATTTCCGCGGTGAACCGATTCTCGAATTCCCGGCGGCATTCCTCCCGCGAGAGCGTGCCGATTTTGGCCACCGCGGCGACCATCTCGTCGACGCTCCCCGCGACAAAGCCGGTGACGCCCGAACGGATAACCTCGGGGATGGAGCCGCAGGGCCGCGCGATCACCGGCGTCCCACATGCCAGGGCCTCGATCATGGCGAGCCCGAACGGCTCAGGCCAATCGATAGTAAACATGAGGGCGAGTGCATTACCCAGAAATTCGCTCTTTTCGGATTCGCCGATCTCGCCGATGTATTCGACGTCGGGTGGTGACAGAAGCGGCTTGATCACGGTCTCGAAGTAAGCGCGGTCGACGACGTCGACCTTGGCGGCAAGCTTGAAGGGAATACCCGCCCGCCGGGCGACGTCGATTGCGAGGTCGGGACGTTTCTCGGGTGAGATTCTGCCTAGAAACGCCAGATACTTTCCCGGACCGGGGCTGAAGCGCAGCAGGTCGCGCGGGAGGCCGTGGTAAATGGTATCGACCCAGTTCATAAGCGGCAGCGGTTGCCGCTGCGCGTCGCTGATCGAGACCAGCGGAACGCCGCGATATCGCGCATAGACCGGGTGCAACTCCTCCATGTCCAGCCGACCGTGCATCGTCGCGACCGTCGGGACATTGGTCAGCCGGGCGAACGGGAAGCTCCAGTAATCGATATGAGAGTGAATCAGGTCGAAGCGGCTTGCGGCTTCCTCGTAGACATCACTAAGCATCGGAAGCTGAAGGAAGGCGCCGAGTTCAGGTTTGCCCGCCAACCTCAGGGACTGCGGACATCCGGGCGCGAGTTGTGCGTCAGTCTGTGAGTCACCCGAGGCAAAGAGCGTAATCTGATGTCCGCGGCGTACCAGTTCTTCAGTTATGTAGGACACCACCCGTTCAGTGCCACCATAAAGCTTCGGCGGAATCCGTTCGTATAGAGGCGCCACCTGCGCGATGCGCAGTCGCGGAGCCCCGGCGTGCGAGAGCCCGCTCTTGCCTTCATTAATTCGATCCAACGCTAGACTCCTGATGTTCGATGACCGGGATGGTGTCGCTCCAATTCTGATGCGCCATTCCTCTCGAGCGTATGGCCGAATGGCCTATGCCTGCATCGGCGGCCGGACGTCGTGACTGGCACGCGCCGGCTCCAGGGCAAGACCGCGGACCTGCTCCCTGAACAGGCGGGCGTAGGTTCCGCCGCGGTTAAGCAACTCGGAGTGGATGCCGGTTTCGACGATGTTGCCGTGGTCGAGCACAACTATCAGGTCAGCGTCTATGGCGCTGCGCAGGCGATGCGCGATGAGAAAAACAGTTCGCCCTTCCATCAGACGCTCCATCGCCTCGTGAATCAAGTTCTCTGATTCCGAGTCGATCGCCGAGGTCGCCTCGTCGAGGATTACAACCTTGGAGTCCTTGAGGAAGGCGCGCGCGAGCGCGAGCCGTTGGCGTTGTCCGCCAGAAATTTTTACCCCGCGCTCACCGATCACGGTGTCGATTCCGACGGGCAATTCGTCCACGAACTCGCGCATATTGGCCAGCTCAAGCGCCTGCCAGAGCATTTCCTCGGACGCCTCCGGGCGCGCGTAGAGCAGGTTGTCGCGGATGCTCGCGCTAAACAGAAGAGCGTCCTGCGCCACGAGGCTCACGCTCTCGCGCAGCGATTTCAGCGTATAGTGCCGCACGTCCTTGCCGTCGATCAGCACGCGCCCGCCGCTAACGTCGTAGAAGCGTGGAATCAGGCTCGCCAAAGTCGTTTTGCCGGCGCCCGAACGTCCAACCAGCGCCACCTTGGAACCTCCCTGCACGCTAAGGTTGAGGTCCGTAAGCGTTCCGCGGCTGGCCGCTCCATTGCGTGTCGGGTAGTTGAAGCTTACGCGATCGAATTGCACGCCGCCGCGGCGAACCGCAAATGGACGGCTCAGTGGATGGTTAGTGATTTCGGGCTTGATATCGAGAAATTCAAATATGCGCTCTATCGCCGCCAGCGAAGATGACACCACCACCGAAAATTGCGCGAAGCGCTCCAGGGGCAGGTACAGAAACCCGAGGTAGGTGAAAAACGCCACCATCGTTCCGAGCGTCATCGTGCCCCGCATGATCATCAGCGCGCCGATCCACACCACGATCGTCGGCGCACAACGCGTCAGCAACTGGATGAGCATCTCTTGCCGGGCCGCGAGCTTGACCTTATCGATCGTGCGCTCACACAGACGTCCGCTATGTTCCCTGAAGCGGCGCACCTCGTGCTCCTCGCGCCCGAACGATTTGATGGTGGTGGCCCCGGCTACCCGTTCCTGAACTTCGCCGGAAATGTTCTCGATCGTCTCCTGCATCCGATGGCTTACGGCCTTGATCCTGGGTGAGAAGTACCGCATGAAGGTCACCCAGACCGGCGCGATGCACAGCGCCACCAGCGCCAGCCGCCAATCCATCGCGAACAGGACCACCACCACCAGTCCCAACGATATCGCGTCCATCCAGACGTCGATGAGAGCCGAGTTCACCAGCTCATGCGCTTGTTGTACGTCGTTCAGCACTCGCGAAACGATCGCTCCCGATGGATTGCGATCGAAGAAGGCGTGCGGAAGCCGCTGCAGGTGCGCGAACAGCTTGCACTGCAATTCGAAGATCAGGCGATTGCCGGCGATACCCGCCCAGTAGTTGCGGTAGTAGCTTGCTATGGACTGCAATGCGTAGAGCAGCAACAGCGCGGCACTCAGCGCCGCCAGTTTATGCTCCGCGGTCGGCGTCATCCGTGCCACGTGAGCAAGCCCGGCGCACCAGCGGTCAATCATCAGATTGATTCCGTCCAGCTTCGGTTGCGATGCGATCAGAACGTCGATGATGTATTTAAAGGCAAGCGGAAAGGCGAGCGGCAGGGTGAATTTACCGATCCCGGTCAGCGCCGCACCGATTACGAGCCCCAGGTGCGGCCTGACGAATGACAAAAATCTGATAAGCGGCGAACGAGAACCGCTGACTTCGTTCGAATCCATTGAGCTGAACCGTATGGCCTCGGGCAAAATTTTCGGAACAGGATTCGGTTCATTCAAATAGCAATGGGTATGCCTTTGGGTTCTGTCTTGTTATGTGACGAAACCTTAGCTCCGGTTTGGCTCTCCCAACACCCGGAACGCACGAGAACGTCGAGCCCTAACCGATATCGGAAACGACCATCGACAACCGCCTCCCGGCTGGGTGTCGCGGAACTGGCATGGTTCTCGCGTAACCGGAGAGACTGCTCGCGAGAGCTGTGATGGCGTCGACGGGGATTGGAGATCAAAATATTCGCGCCGATGCCGAGCGCGTTCATGACGCTCGGCGCTCCTCAGGCGCGGTTAAGATCATTACCGCGATCGTCATCCTCCTGGTCTATCAGGGTTATAGCCTTTCCGTCGTGGGCGTGGCGTCGCCGTGGATTGCTAAAAGCTTCGCTCTGGACCAGGCGAAACTGGCGGAACTATTCGCCTGGATGTCGCTTTCGGCGTTCGGCGCGCTCATTTTGGCCCGGCTCGCGGATCGGGTCGGCAGGCGGCGAATAATTCTCTCCAGTCTCGTCCTGGCACCGGTTTGTGCGGCAGGAGCCGCCATGGCGCCCCATCCGGGGTCATTCGCCCTGTTCGAGATTTTGATTTCCGCCTTGCTTGGCGGTTCGGTTTCGTCCGCGATCGTCCTGCTTGCCGAAGAGCTACCCATCGAGCAGCGGGCGCGCGGACAGGCGTTTGCGGCCTGCGCCAGTGCTATTGGCGGTGTGCTCGGCTATATCGTGATTCCGTTCCTGCTGCAGTGGGAATATTCGTGGCGATGGCTGCTGGCGCCTTGCATTGTGGGAATCGGGCTGGTGTTCCCGCTGGCACGGATGCTCCCGGTCGATTCGCGATGGGCGCGGCTGGCGTCGACGAGGTCCGTTTCTGGCAGCCACTTTTACGACATCTTTCATCCGCTCTACCGGCGGCGCGCGATCGCGTTGCTGGTGTGCGCCGCGCTCGACACGATTGCCGGTAGCGCAGTCAACGGCTGGCTCTATTTTGATGCGGTTTCGATAATCGGACTTTCGCCGCAAAAGGCGAGTTCCGTGATCGTCGCCGGCATGGTCCTCGGGATGCTCGGGTTTCCGATAGGCGCATGGACCTCAGACCGGTTCGGCCGCGTGCCGACGGTGACGTACGTGGGCGGCGCCGCCTGGTTCGGAGCATTTGCCTTCTACTGGGGCCCGCCCAACGGCGTGACCTGGCCTTTAACCTTCCTCCTTGCCGCCTATTGCTGGTTCAAAATCGCCTCCGGAGTGTTGACCGTCGGGGCGAACTCGGCCGCGACCGAATTGTTCCCAGCCGGGCTGCGCACCACGATGATCGGATGGCAGGGGATCACCGCCGCCGCATTCTCGATGCTGGCGCAGGTCATGATCGCAACATTAATCGGGCCGCTCGGCGGCCTTACCAATGTGATCCGCTGCCTGGCGCTGATCGGCGTCCCCAGCGCCGCCATTTTCGGAACTTTCGTTGACGAGACGCGCGGACTCCCGCTGGAAGTCGCGGCGAAGGAAGAGGCGTGGGCCAGCGCGAAGAATTTTCGACAAGAGCCGCAAACGGATGGCGCATCGGCCGAAGAATAGCGATGGGCCGCGTGCGACGACGCATCGCGGAGCAAAGAAATGACTGCCACGGCCAGGTCGAATCTCATGCTTTGGCTGGTGTCTCTCGCCGCGGCGGCAGTGCTACTCGCGATCCCGATCTCAGGCGCCAACGCGGCACGTCATAAGAGGCATGCGCGGCATGCGCGAAGGCCCACCCCGTCGCCTACGCCGGCCACCCCTACGCCTAAACCGACCCCAACCCTCAGACCGGTGGTCTTGATCGCGGGCGGCACGGGAACGGTAAACGCTCCGACCGGCGAGAGCCCGGCGGTTCTGGACACCGCGCAAATTTACGATCCCACCGCCGGCAAATTCGTACTCGCCAAGCCAATGACGGCGCATCGGGACCGCCACGCCGCAGCGATCCTGCCCGATGGCAAGGTACTGATTGTCGGCGGGGTCGACACGGTGCTCGTGCCCCTGGTGTCGTTTCCCGGTCCGGCGATGCCATGGATTCTTTCCTCGGCTGAGATCCTGAATTCCCGCGACGGACATTTCAGCACGACGGCCAGAATGATAACGCCGCGAGACGAACCCACGGCTACCCTGCTAAGGAACGGCAAAGTGCTGGTCGTGGGAGGCGGTGACAGCGTCGCGGAACTGTATGATCCAAAAAAACATACCTTCGCCGCGACTGGCGAGATGGCCGAGAGCCGCTATGGACAAACCGCGACGCTACTGCGCAATGGCAAGGTTCTAATCTGCGGCGGCGGACCGCGCCCGGCCGAACTTTATGATCCGGCCACCGCCAAGTTCACTCCGACTGGCAGGATGCGTCAGAACCGCATCTACCACACGGCCACCCTGCTGCCTGACGGGCGCGTCATCATTGTCGGCGGCAGTCCATATGCGAGGAGCTCAGCGCTAGACACCACAGAACTATACGACCAGAAGACCGGGGCATTTAGAGCCGGGCCAAAGATGAAGGTGAGCCGCGCCGGTCACACAGCCACGTTGCTCAAGAATGGCCGCGTGCTGATCGCCGGCGGACACGACGACAATTCAGCGGTGATATACGATCCAGTCACTCAGCGGTTTGTGACAACAGTGCACATGAGCGTCAGTCGCTTTGGACACTCCGCGACGCTGCTGCCCGATGGCAGGGTGCTGATCGCAGGCGGATGGACCCCAACCTCAAAATCACTTGCCAGCGCTGAGCTTTACGACCCGGCGAGCGGGAAGTTCAAAGCCACTGGTGAAATGGCCCAATCCTGTGCAGGACAAACAGCGACTCTAATCTGGGTACCTGCGGGGGCCGCCTGGATCCGGCCGACCCCCGCTCCAACGCCGAGCCCAACTCCAACACCGTCAACACCGAGCCCAACTCCAACGCCGTCCGCTTCGAGCCCAACTCCAACACCGCTAACACCGAGCACAACTCCGACACCGCCCAGCCCCGTTCCAGCACCGAGCACGACTCCGCCGCCGACCCCCGTTCGAGCACCGAGCACAACTCCGACTCCGCCGCCGAAGCCCGTTCGGACACCGAGAGCAACTCCGACACCCGTTCAGTGAAGATTCTCTTTTTAGATCTGGCCACTTCGGAGCAATACGGGCCCCGCGGAACAAGCGCAACCGGCAATGTCAGAATTCTGCGGTTCTCTGCAAAAAATACCGACAGGCCTAGTCCGATATCATAGAGCGTCAGTTTTTCCGTTATTAGCATACGCATTTTCCGGGTTGGCTCTCGGGGCATGGGGTTTGCTTGTTCTTTTCCTCCTTATGAAGGAATTGCGAGGCAATAACATGAGGGAGCTAAATGCAACGCAACAAGTGGCGATCCCTGAAATCGAGAAAATCGCCAGCATGCCGCTTATGTACTGCCAATGGGAGAGGATACGGCTTAAGAATGAGATTTCATTCGCTCGAGGTGATGCGCTGTGGGGTGGGCCGTCAAGTGGCCAAATGATCACTGCGCTGAAGCAAGCCGTCGATGCAATCGAGCGACGATTGTCCGAACTGACTCGCGACGACAACGGTGACTATATAGCAGGATAGACTTGAACCTGGGCTCGGAAATCCTGGCAGTCAAGTTACCAGCCAAAGGCTTAATAACAGTATGACTTTAATCGACATAGTCCTAGTGCTGATTGTGGTCGGGTTGATAATGTGGCTGCTGAATACCTATGTCCCGATGGCAGGCGGAATCAAGAGTCTTTTAAACGTAGTGGTGTTCGTAGTTGTATTGATCTGGGTTTTACAGGTGTTCGGGCTGGTAGGGCACATCCCTATACGTATCCCGCCGCTAAGGTAATTGCGGAGCGCGCAAGATTGATGTTTACCCGAAGCCTAGCGCCCCGAATCTTGAGCACGATGGTCGTCGGAATAGCTTCGACAATCTATCTATCATGCGCTCCCCAATCCGTCCCGGAACCCGCACCGCCGGCCGCGCCAATCGTCGCACAACCGATCCGGCCGATCGCATCGTCAACTCCGGTCAGCCATCTCGCTAAGGCATCCTGGTATGGGCCGGGTATGGCCGGCAAAAAGACAACCAGCGGTGAAGCCTACAACCCGAAGGCACTGACCGCAGCTTCCAAGACTCTCCCGATCGGCTCGGTAGTCAAGGTTACCAACCCCGAAAACGGAAAAGCAGTAAAGGTGCGAATCAACGACCGCGGCCCTTTCGTTCCGGGCCGCAGTCTCGATCTCTCTCAACATGCCGCCGAAAAAATCGGCATCACCCACAAGGGCGTGGCTCCAGTCAAAGTGTCCAAGCCGCCAGCGACGTCAAATCAGCCCCAAGAAGCGGGAAACCCCTAAAGATTCCCCTGCCAGCACAAAGTGCCCAGTCGACTTAATACGCCGACACAAGGGCTAGACTGAAATGTCACCGTGCGTAGTTCTGTAGTGATCGGCGCGCGATCTGAACCACTGGAGGGTTGTCCTGTAGCGCATTCTGGTCTGGAGCGGAAATCGATGTGTGGATGGAGGCCGACGTGCAGATTCCCAGCAGGTCACAGCAACCGGAGAATAAAAATAGCGCGGCGAGCAAAACGAGCAATTTCTGGCTATGCATTGTTATTCCCTTATGAAAGTGCGACCACAGATATCTGACTGTTCACTTCGTGGCCGAGAAATCGCCGGCGACAATGCCTGACCTGCCACTCTCTCCGGGGGGGAGTCGGATAGACAATGGTTGAGGGTCTCAGCAAATGTCGCCGGCGTACTAAAGTAATCTGACTTACCTGCGTTGTAGTGGTTGACCGAACAAACTATTGGTTATTGCTGCTCGAACCGGCCGACGATCCGGATTCCGGATTGCTCGGATTCGTCGGACCGGACGGGTTGATCGGATTGCTTCTCATGCTGCCCATGCCGGAACCGCCAGCGCCCGGACCAGTCGGAGCGCCTGGGGCTGAAGTAGTCGGGGCATTTCCTGTAAAGCCCTCGGCGGCCGAACCCGGGTTGCCGGTGGACGGGACAGCGCCGCTACCGGGCGAAGTTGCGCCAGTCCCGGTGTTTGCACCTCCACCCATCCCCATGGTTCCGCTGCCCGTGCCACCGGCAGCACCTCCGCCGCCACCCATTGCCCCTCCAGCCGCACCAGCACCACCGCCACCAGCACCGCCGCCTGCTGCGCCTTGTGCATAAACAAGTGGAGCGAACGCGCTAAGCGCGATTGTGAGAGCGCCGCCGACAATAAAACCCGATGCGCGTTTGTAGCATCGCATGTTAAATATTCCTCCTCATCATGAACTTCGTGATCATTATCATTAAGACGCAATCAGTATGCCAGCCATGTCTGAGCGACTTCGCGCGCATCAGTCGAACCGCTCAAATGACACCCAACAGCGCGAGAATGATTAAAAGTATGATGATCCCACCTAACCCTCCCGCGGGATAGTATCCCCAACCTGCACTATAAGGCCAAGCAGGCAGTGCTCCGAGTAGCAAGAGAATCAGTATTACGATTAAGACAGTTCTGGCCATGGTATATCCCCGCTATCATTGCGTGATGTGCTGATGTGATGTCGTGAGAAGGCGTCGCATCAGGCATGCCAGCAGAATGTAGCCTTGTCTCGCACCTTCTGATGATCAGATAAGCTGATAACACTTCAAGCGATGCAAATAGTACAAGTCGCTTATTACCACAGACGCTATGCCGCCGGTTCCGCATCAGTTTACGTTCTGACTCGCGACGAAGCCCGCCGTGCCTTTCATTGGACCCTCAACGATCTCGACTTCGGTACCATTGCTATCACTTGAGATGATGTTGACCGGAGTCTGATCCTCGATCTTCTTTGCCGATAGGTCCTCCTGCGCGTTACCCACCATGCCGCTCACTCCGCCTTGTTGTGCCTTATGCGAAACCTTGAGGAAGGTCGCTTCATCGGGATAGAGGGCTACCGAATGCTCGCCGCCCGTGGCTACGAGTTTATGGGTTAAAACGTTTTGCTTGGTGCACCCAGCTAACGCGAGCAGTATCGCGCTTGCCGCGACCGCAGCTATCTTGTGTACTTTCATGTGTCTGGTTTCCTTTGCGTAGTCGACAGTAGACTCAATCACAAGAAGCAAGCTCTTCAATTGTCATGCCAGATTGAAAGTGGCCAGCGGCGCCAGCTATTCGTAAGTGGGTCTTGGAAGGAGCGAAAAATTACAAATCAGGACCCCATGCGGCAATTGAGCGGTTAAGATATGATTCGGAAAAGGCCGGAAAGAAATCGACCAATATGGAATTTGTTGCCGATTTCGGCAAAGTGCGGAGGAGATTATCCAGCCAGATGCCGGCGTCTTCCCACCAGTGAAGCTACCAATTCGATAAGCTTCCGCGGCGACGTAGGCTTATTTACGCATTCGTCAAAGCCGGCGGTCATGATGGCGTGTCGGTCGACGCCGCTGGCAAGCCCGGTCAGTGCGATGGCGGGAGTTTCCTTGCCGTGGAGTTTGCGAATCTCAGTAACCAGGTAAAGTCCGTCATGGTCTGGCATCGCAATGTCGCTTATCAACACGTCTGGAGTCTTTTCGCCGAATACGGCTAGCGCCTCCGCAGCCGAACGCGCTATGCGCACCCTGGCGGACGCGCTCTGGAAGGTGACCGCCAGAGCTTCCAACAAATCCGCGTCGTCCTCCACGAGCAGTACCTCTAATTCGCGGAGGTCCGCGGGTTCGCTCGGCGAATCAGGCTTCCCATCCATTTCGACCGCATTAAGGGGTTCGGGCGCCAGCGGCAATTTTACCGTGATGCTCGTGCCCTTGGCCACCCCCGGACTGGCCGCTTCGATTGTCCCGCCGTGCAGTTCGACCAAGGTACGGGCGATGGCGAGTCCCAGCCCCAAGCCGCCGTGGCGGCGTGAGATGGTAGGATCAGCCTGACTGAAACGGTCAAAGACTTTCGATATAAACTCCGGCGCGATGCCCTCGCCATCATCCTGAATCCGGATCGCAAAATGGCCATCGGCGGATGCGCATTGCATCTTGATTGTGCCGCCTTCTGGTGTGAACTCGATCGCATTGCTCAAAAGATTGCTAAAAACCTGTTCCAGACGATCTTCGTCGCCGAGCACATTGCCACAGTCGGGTAAGTCAGCGCTAAGCTCCAGCCGCTTCGCTTTAGCCGCCAGCGTCGCGGCCTGGACCGCGCGCTGCGCAACCCGGACGGGACTCACCAGTCGATGCTCAATCTGGACCCTGCCGCTGACGATACTCGAAATATCGAGCAGGTCTTTGACCAGTCTGACCTGCTTCTCCACCCCACGGTCAATCGCGGACAAGGCCTGTTCCAATTGCTCGCAATCAACTCCGCGCCGGATGATTTCCACTCGCCCTACGATACCCTGGAGCGGCGATCTCAGTTCATGAGATACCATCGCCAGGAAATGATCTTTGGCGCGATTAGCTGCTTCGGCTTCGGTCCTGGCCTGCTCGGCATCGTGACGCTCGGCCTGTTCGAGGGCCAGCAGTTCGTCCAGCTTCTGTTGAGCGCGCTTCCGCTCGGTTATGTCGACCATCACGAGAATAGAATAGCCAGTTTCGCGCGTCGTCCCACGCATCAACACGATCGCCGATTCGACCCAGACCATCGCACCGTCCTTGCGGAGGTAGCGTTCTTCGCGCAGGGCGGCTCGGCTTTCGCCCGACAGTAGTCTATCCATCTCCTGGCTATGCGACGGGAGGTCATCGGGATATATAACGTTGTCGATCGTGCGGCTGAGCAGCTCTTCGCGCGAGTAGCCAATAATCGCGCAGAGTTTTTCGTTGAGCCGGAGCCAGCGGCCGCCGGGGTCGATCAAGGCCATGCCAACCGCCGCCTGTTCGAAGGTCAATCGAAACCGCGCTTCGCTCTGACGTAACGTGACGTCTTCGATCGCCAGCAGGATGAGCGGATCGCTCAATGGATCCTGCTCCAGGCGGCGAACGCTGATCAGCAATTGCCGTTCGCCCATGCGGGGCGATTGACAAACGAGCTCGAGATCTTCGACGCGCTGCCCTTGGCTGCGCACGTTCGCGAGCGTTTCCATCAAGGGCCGCAGGTTCCATGCTCCGCCCTGCGCGTGCGATATGCGCTGGCCTTCGATTTCGGCTGTCGTGGTTTGAAACACCTCGCAGAAGGCGTGGTTGGCCGTGCGCACCGTCAAGGCTGCGTCAAGCACCAGAAGCGGCTGGCCTACCGTCTCGACAATGGCTTCGGCATAGTCTCGCGCCGCCTGCGCCTGTTCCAGGCTGCGTTTGATATCATCAATATCGATCATTACCAGGACCGCGCCATCGATCCGGTCATCCAGGGTGCGGTAGGGACGGATTCGCACTGCATACCAGTGCCCTTCGCGGTCTTGAACCTCGCATTCCCTGACACTGATGCTGTCGATGGAATCGACCACCATCGATTCGAGTCCGGTCAAATGGATATTCAACGTAATGTCGCCGATTGGGCGCCCAATATCGCTCGCGATGACATTGAGTACTCTGGTCGCGGTCGGAGTAAACCGCCTGATCCGCAGATCCCGCGAGAGGATCAGGATCGGCACGTTCAAGCTACCCAATATATTGTTGAGGTCGGATGAAGTCTGGGAGAGTTCAGCGTAGCGGTTTTGCAGTTCATCGTTGAGCGTGGTCAGTTCCTCATTGGTGGACTGCAACTCCTCCTTGGAAGTCTGGAGCTCCTCGTTCATGCTCTGGAGTTCCTCATTGGTGGATAGGACTTCCTCGTTGGCGGTTTTGAGCTGATGGTTCGAGGCTTCAAGGTCCTCGATTATGGAATGGAGTTGAGCTTTCGCACGCTCCAGTTCACTGCCCACAGTCGCCAATTCATGCTCGCGGGTAACGCTCCTGCGGCCGTCTTTTTTTTCAATGCGCCGTCCGCCGCGCACTCTTTGGACGCCGGTTGTTTCCTCAAACGTGACCAGGAAATGGCGCCCGCCGTGCGAGAGCTTAAGTGGGAGCGCCTCGATAGTCAGTGACCTGTGATGACCGGTGTGGTCGTCGAATTCGAAGTTTTCGCAACGCGCGGGTCTGTTATGTTGACGGGAGCTATATAGCAACGTCTGCAATTCCGTGCGGATAGCCTCCCTGGACATTTTAATCAGGTTGGGAGTGGCCTTTCCGGCCGGAGGCTCAAGAAAGGCGCCGGTGCTGCCGCGGAATTGTTGAATCTCCAGGTTTTCATCGACCAGCACTGCGGGCGGTGAATACCGTTGGAGGAGGACGCGCTCGAATTCCTTCTCCAAACGCTCGTGGGCCGGCGAGGCGGGAGGATCTCCACGGTGCGGCGGGCTTGGGGCAAAGCTCTGGCCTCCGACAGTGGCTCCGCTATCCAAGCGAACAGCCTCCGGCCGCTTGGCAAAGATTCCGTATTTGGGCTCGGCAATTTGCGAGAACAGTTCGCCCCCGCTCTCCGAGCGGGCGAGCGCAAGAAATCCGTTCGGCTTGAGCGATTGATAGAAGGTCGCGAGAACCCGGCTTTGAATCTCCGGGCGCAGGTAGATGAGCACATTGTGGCAGGACACCAGATCGAGTCGGGAGAACGGCGGGTCGGTTACGAGATTATGCCCGGCGAAAATACAGTGCTCACGTATTTGCTTGGAAACCTGGTGACCGCCCGAGACCTGAATGAAGAAGCGCCGCAAGCGTTCGGGCGATACATCGCTTGCGATGGAGGAAGAGTAAATTCCACTGCGGGCTCGCTCGACCGCGTTATCGTTTATGTCGGTGGCGAAAATTTGAAACGGATCGTCACGGCCGAGTTTTTCCAGGAATTCGCTCAAACAGATCGCGATCGAATAGGCTTCTTCTCCGGTCGCGCAGCCTGGTACCCAGATCCTGATAGGCTCGTCAGGCGACAACTGGAACTGAGGAAACACAAATTCGCTGAGACCCTCCACGTTAGCGCCATCGCGAAAAAACGAGGTCACGCCGATCATGATATCCTAGCTGAGCGCGAAGGCTTCGGCCGGGTTGTCTGTCAGCAGCTTGGCGTAATCCTTGAACTCGGCAATTTGGCCCAGCAGCATGCGCCGTCGAATGCGCCGGTTGAGATTGGCCGGCTTGTAATAGGACAGATCGATTCCGGTCGCCTGGTTCAGCGCCTCTAGTACGGACCATAGGCCGTCGCGATCCGGGAGTTCTCCCTGTTCCACTGCGTGCCGCAGCGCGAGCGGGTCCCTGCCCATAAGCGCAAGCGTTCGACCAATCTCCGCAGGCGGTAGCACAAAATCGACGTCGCCCAGCGCGATCGCGGCCCGCGGCATGCCGTCAAACTTCGCCGCTCGTGGATCCTCGGCGAAAGTGAGGCCGCCGGCCGACTTGATCGCCGCAATTCCCAGGGCGCCATCTGAGCCGTTTCCTGACAACACAACGCCAATCGCATGGTCGGCGCGATCCTCGGCCAGCGCGCGAAGGAAGGAATCGATGGGTGTGTGTCCGGGCCTGCGAGCACCTACCTGCAGCTCGCCATGCCGTATCGAAAGATCGGCATTGGCCGGAATGACGTAGACATGATTGGGCTCAACCGCGGTCTGATCGGTAGCCTCGCTCACCGCAATTTGCGTGTTGCGGGAAAGAATTTCACTAAGCATGCTCTCGTGGGTGGGGTCCAGATGCTGGATGAACACTACGGCGATCCCGCAATTCTCCGGCAGCATGCTGATAAGTTGGGAGAAGGCCTCCAATCCGCCGGCCGACGCGCCAATGCCGACGATCGGAAATTGCGCAAATTTCGGCGCGGCCTCTGCCATCCGTGCCGATGGGCCAAGTGATGATGACTTCCGCTTCGACCGCGTAGGAGGGGCTTTGGCCTTTTTTTTAACGGCAATTACCTGAGGAAGAGCAGAATGATGGTAAAGCTAATAAAAGCTTGCTTAAAAGCTTGTTTAAGTCTATTATTTGAAATTGTTTCAGATTGATAAAAAATTACAAAAGACCCCAATTTTTATTGACTCACGCGATCCTTAATCTTAATTTAGCGCTCATACGAATCCCTTCGTACGCTGAAAAAACCTATGACTAGCGGACACGGATATCAAATGGCCGCGTCGGGCTTGGTCTCGCATGAGCGGCAATTTCGCCTGCTAGTCGAGGCTCTAGCGGATTACGCAATATTCGTGCTCGATCCCGCCGGGCACATCGTTACCTGGAACGAGGGGGCGCGGCGGATCCAAGGTTACGAGGCCACAGAGATCGTCGGACGCCATTTTTCGTGCTTTTATACCGAGGCTGACCGGGAACGCGGGGTCCCCATTCGCGCGCTCAAAATAGCCGCCGCCACCGGGCATTTTCGTGATAATGGATGGCGCGTGCGTAAAGATGGTTCGATGTTTCTGGCTGACGTGGTTACCACCGCGGTCAAGGATGAGAACGGAAGCCTGATCGGCTTTTCAAAAGTTATCCGCGACATCACCGAATCGCGCCTTACTGAACCGCGGCTCGAGAACGACGAGACCGCTGTGGAAGCCACGCACTCGAAGCTGCGGCTGGTCGCCGAAGCGAACCACGAGCTGCGCGGCCCGGTTCAGGCCATGCTCACGTGGGCCATGGTCCTGGAGAAGCAACTCGACGCGCTGAAGGTGGAGGACCGTCGGGCGCTCCTGGGGATCAAGCGCGCGGGCTCGCATTTGACCTCCATCATCGACCAGATGCTCGATCTCTCACGAATAGATGCCGGAGCCTTTGAGGCGAGGCGTGTCCTGATCGATCCTACCGCGCTCATCGAGAGAGTCATCGACGATTACAACCTGCTGGCGGAGCAAAAAGGCCTCGCTCTGAATTGGAGCAGCGAGGCTCCGGGGAGCACTTTGGAATTCGACGACTACTGCTTCACTCACATGCTGTCGAACCTGCTGAGCAATGCGATCAAATTCACCGAACGCGGAACGATCGGGGTCCGATTGTTCAGAGACGCCGAAAGCAGGCTCGCGCTCGAGGTGAGTGACACGGGAATCGGTATGGATACGAGTTTTGTTTCTCGGCTCTTCGAGCCCTTCTCGCGAGAGCAGAGAAAGGGTGGATCGATCGAAGGAGCGGGGCTGGGCCTGGCGGTGGCGAAGCGTTACCTGGAGCTCAACGGCGCGAAGGTGTCCGTGCAAACACGCAAGAACGAGGGCAGCACTTTTCTAGTCCACTTTTCATCGCGTCAGAATAGCTAATTAATCCAGTTCATCTGGACTCGCTCTCCCCCCAGAATACAAGTCAGCGGTCTCATTTGGCTCCGAGCGCAGCCGCGCCTGGCGTTCAAGTGAACTTGAAAAAACTGCCCGCCACGTGACAAAAAGTCATCGATTTGCGTTTTTACCGTTGCACGAAATGCCATCCGTGAGTTCGAGGTTCAGAAACTTTTAGCTTTTGAACGAAAGTGCGGCCGTGGCACCCTCGTTGCTTCCAAACAGGAGGCCCGAACAACATGCGCTCATCAACTTCCACCTCATCGGCTCGCGCTGCGGTAATTCTTGCCGGCGGCGAGGGACTTCGTATAAGCTCCGTTACTCGGTTATCACCGGTCAGGACGATGTGCCGAAGCAGTTCTGTCCGATGATGGACGGCGTAACGTGGTTGGAAAACACGAGGAACCGGGTGGCCCAACTGGTACCGGTCGAGCGCTCCTTCATCGTCGTGAAGCAGAGCCATCGTCGCTTCTACGAGCCGCTTTTGGGAGACCTGCGGCGTTCGCAAATCGTTGCGCAGCCATGCGACCGCGGAACTGCGCCGGCCATTCTTTATGGAATCCTTAGAGCCAAGAGTCTCGGGCCCGACACTACCATAGCCATTTTTCCTTCGGACCATTACGTCAGCGACGACGTCCGGTTCATGCGGCAGGTCGAGCGCGCATTCGATGCGGTTGACGAGCATCCGGCGCTCTCAGTGCTGCTTGGCATTAGACCGGATAAGGCCGAAACGTCGTACGGATGGATTGAGCCGGCGGCGCGGGTGTCGTCGTGGACGCCCAAGCTCTTCCGGGTCAAACGATTTTGGGAAAAGCCCCGCTGGGAGTTGGCCCGCACTCTCCTTGCCGGCGGGTGCCTCTGGAACAGTGCTGTCGTAGTCGCCCGCGCCTCGGTGCTTGAAGCGATGATCGCGGAGCATGCGCCAGAGTTGGTCCGCCGCTTTAACGACGGCCTGAGTCGAGTGCAATCTGGCGACAAGAACAAGCCTCTGATGCTATGTTTGGAAAGCTGGAGACGGTCGGGTTTTCCGAACAGGTACTTTCCAAGGCGCCGTCAAACCTCGCAGTGCAGATGGTCGACGACGTTCAGTGGAGCGACCTCGGAGAACCGGAGCGCCTCATCGATACTCTACAAACTTTGAAATCCCGCCCTTCATGGCTCAAAGACCTGGCCAGGGAATACCGGAGAAACGCCGCCGGCCGGATCGAGGTATGATCCAGGCCGGGATGTCGTAAGGGCCACAGTGGAGCGCCGCTCTCGCGAAACATCCTGGCGGCGTGGCGCAAAGCCGGAATTTCGAATAGATTTTTCATCGTGGCGAATACTGACTCGCGCTTTGCCGGCGCCGTTTACTGCGCTATCGTCGGGCGCGGAGCCGCCCAGGATGACCCTGAATCGCTTAGTTTCGTGAGATGACTTTGAAAGCCGGTCCTACCGTCCTGGTCGTCGACGACAATGCCGACGCCGTTGCAGCGCTCGCGCAGATCCTGGAGTACGAGGGATACGCAGTCGCGACTGCCCTTGACGGGCGCGAGGCGCTTGAATACCTAGACACTCATCCGCCACCGAATCTGATTATCCTCGACCTGATGATGCCGGGTATGGACGGATGGGAGTTTCGTGCCGAAATCGCCAAGCTTCCGATTTTTGCGACCGTGCCGATCGTGGTCATGACTGCGCTTGCGGACTCGGCAAAGATCGATGCCGATGCCCTAATCGCAAAACCTATCGACTTGAAGCGTCTCCTGCGCGTCATGGATCGTCTACTGGCGCGTCGCGCAGACTCCGATGGTTCGCTGTCGACAACCTGATGGTTAGCCTGCGTGGATCATTAAACTCCATTAATTTGGCAGGACGGTATTCTCTTTACGGTTCGTCCCGAACTCGAATAATCAAGAGGCCGCCCCATGTTTGACGTCGAATCGTCTGAGCCGGAAATTTGGAAGGAAATAAAGGATTTGGAACAAAGAGAAGCAAACGCGATGCTGCGCGCCGACGTTACGGCCCTGAGCGCGCTATGGTCTGACGATTTACTGGTGAATAGTACCTCAAATCTGATCGCGGACAAAAAAATACTTCTCGGCGTGATCGCCGATGGGCGGCTTCGTTTGAGATCCTATATACGGCTTACTCTGCGAGGCACGATAAACGGCGACACTGTTGTCACTACTGGCAACGAGACCTCGCAACTCGAAGGACCTGCGGCCGCCACGGTGCTGTTCTGCAGTTATATGAACGCATGGGTCAGGCGCGATGGCGCTTGGCAGATGTTCGGCCGTCACGTCGGCCTGATTTCGAGCGCCCCAGCCGATTCCAAGCATCGCGATTGAGGCATCTGCGCGACTATCTCTCCCAGACCGTCATCGATTCAAACATAGAGCGCCGCCGGCAGCGGTCGTTCACTGGAGGCTGCTCCTGCCCCGCGCAGCCGGTCCGCTAACGGCGGCATAGAATGTTCGAGCCTCGAAGGCGATATGCTGGTTCGCCATTTCGAGCTTCTTCGACGCTTGTTCGAAACAGGCTGCGAAAATTCTCGTATGCGGAGCTACTCAAGTTCCAGGACGCGGCCCATGTGAAAAATTTGTTCCGCGACGGTATCAAAAGAGGACGAGAAGAACGGTGATCGGTAGGTTTGTAACGATAACATAAGCATGCGAGTAGGTTTAAAGCGCGAGATTCACAAAATAAGACGTCTAACAAATCTGAACGGTAACTGTTGATTTTCGCGCGCTGCTGTCATTCGGGCGTGGCACGACTACTGCATTCCTATGAGCCAAGCGATGATCTGAAATCGAAGTTCCTTCATTCAGCCGTCGCGGAAGGAATTACATGGAGGAGGTTACTCAGTAAATAATGCAACACGTTATGCACAAGACGATTCTGGCTATTGCTGGCCTTTCAATGATTCTGGCGAGCGGATGCTTCAGTTATCACAGAACCACCACCAGCGAAGCGCCGGCTCAGGTGGTGCCCTCGGAGCCGCCTGGTGAGACCAGCACGACCAGTACCACCACGCAGTCCGACGATGGAAGCGTGCGGCAGCATTCGACCACGACCTATAACCCGTAATCCAGATCGACGAGCTGACGGTTGAACGGCCGACTCGCGGTAAGCAAAGTGGTTTTTTTCTGAACTCTGCGCTGAAAGCGAGTCGGCCGTCCAGGCGAGGGCGCCGAGCTCGTATTCGTATAATGTTCCTACTCTAGCGTCTCACCATTCAGCCGCGTTCGAGCGAACGAGAGGACCTACCAGTGCCGTGCTGGTCCAAAAGTTCCCGTTAGTGAAATATTCGACAACGAGTTTCTACAATTTATTGTAATGTAAAATTTACCGAATCGAACTTGATTCGTTGTGTATTAAAAAATATTCTGCTAATCCTCAACATTAATCACCGTAAAGCGCACCAAGAATCAATGTATCGCTAATGGCACAAAATTCGGCACAGCTATTGCTGCAGGCTGGCTGCCAATAATCCAAGGAGAAGCCTGACACCGCGGACTATTTTCGAATGAAATTCTTCCCTCCCTTCGTTCAGCCGGCTGCTTTCAGTCGGCTGCTTTCAGTCGACTGCCGCCTCTGGGCGGCGGTCCTTCAACTGAGGGCTTGCGCAATCTCATTTTGAACGGAGGTCAAAAAGCTTTGAGCGCGACGTCTTTCGCCAATGTTTCGCCGCATGCGTCCCGCGGATCTGTCGATGCGAGGGACGCATTGCCAGCGATAAGTCGGAGATTTCATTGCGCCGCTCACCAGGGGAGTGTTCGTGCATTTCCGCTCGCGCCCGCCCGCTCGGAATTGCCGCCTGCGTTACGAGACGAGATTCTCGAATTTTACGCTGTCGTTTTCTGCCAGGGCGGATTTCGTCAGTTGGGAATAACTTTCGAACAATTTCTTTCGGTAGTAGCAACAGTTCGTCCGGGCCGACTCTGCCCGACATACGAATACGCCGGCGATCGCTTCCAGTAGCGGCTTCGCGCCTGGATCGATGGTTGCGCGGCCGGCTGCGCGAGCAACCGGCCGCGTATCGTAAAAGTCGCCATTACGCCGACGGCATTTCATCACAGGAGTTGATTACATGAGGTTCACTGAGCCGCCCCATGCCGACACTCACAGGGCTGACAATTTTCGTAATGGCCGTCAGCCCTCTGAGGGCCGGCGACCGTCGCGCGAAAGCGATCCGATCGAAGAGCAATTGCGAGGGCTCCTGTCGACACTGACGGACGCCGCCAACGGAGATTTTTCGGCCCGTGTGTCGCTCGACGGCTACGGCGGGGTGATGCGGCAAATCGCTCAGAAGTTCAACCGGATGGTCGAGCTCAACGAGGCGCTCACCAACGAAATCATGCGGGTGGAGCGGGTGGTCAGACGCGAAGGGCGCATGACCGAGACGGCCTCACTGCGCGGTGCGACCGGCGGATGGTCGCACGTTGTAAGCTCGGTCAACTCGCTGATCAGTGGCTTGGTGCAACCCAGCACCGAGGTCGCGAGAGTTATCAGCGCGGTCGCGGACGGTGATTTGACGCAGAAGATGGCGATGGAGCTCGACGGCCAGCCGGTGAAGGGCGAGTTTCTCAGAATCGGCAAGACCGTCAACGCGATGGTCGATCAGCTCAGCTCCTTCGCGGCGGAGGTTACCCGCGTTGCCAAGGAAGTCGGTACCGACGGCAAGCTCGGCGGACAAGCACGAGTAAAAGGGGTCTCCGGCATCTGGAAGGACCTGACCGACAACGTCAACGTCCTTGCCGGCAACCTCACGGCCCAGGTCAGAAACATCGCGAAGGTGACGACCGCCGTTGCCAACGGCGATCTGTCGCAGAAGATCACCGTCGACGTGAGGGGTGAAGTTCTCGAGCTGAAAAACACCATCAACGTGATGGTCGATCAGCTCAACTCCTTCGCGGCGGAAGTCACCAGGGTCGCGCGCGAAGTCGGCACCGAGGGAAAGCTCGGCGGGCAGGCAATGGTCAAGGGCGTGTCCGGGGTTTGGAAGGACTTGACCGATAACGTCAATTTCATGGCCTCCAATCTGACTACGCAGGTCCGCGGCATCGTCAAGGTGGTGACCGCAGTCGCCAACGGCGATCTGTCACCGAAGTTGGAGGTGGCCGCGAAGGGCGAAATCGCAGCGCTCGCCGACACCCTCAACAGCATGACGAAGACCTTGGCGACGTTCGCCGAACAGGTCACCAGCGTCGCGAAGACTGTCGGTGTCGAAGGGAAACTCGGCGCCCAAGCAGAGGTCCCCAACGCCGCCGGCACCTGGAAGGATCTGACCGACAATGTGAACCTGCTCGCGAATAACCTGACCGCCCAGGTCAGAAATATTGCGGAGGTTACAACCGCCGTGGCCAAGGGCGACCTCTCGAAAAAGATCACCGTCGACGCCCGGGGCGAGGTCAATGAGCTCAAGAACACCATCAACACCATGGTGGACCAGCTCCGCTCCTTCGCTGCCGAAGTCTCTCGTGTCGCGTTCGAGGTCGGTACGGAAGGCCGCCTCGGAGGACAGGCCGACGTCAAGGATGTCTCGGGTACGTGGAAGGATCTGACCGATAGCGTCAATGGCCTCGCCGGTAATCTGACCGGCCAGGTCCGCAACATCGCCAAGGTCACGACCGCGGTTGCCAATGGCGACCTTTCTCAGAAGATCACGGTCGATGTTAAGGGTGAGATTCTGGAACTGAAAAACACCATTAATACGATGGTCGATCAGCTTCGATCCTTCGCCGCGGAAGTCACTCGCGTGGCAAAGGAGGTTGGCACCGACGGGAAATTGGGAGGTCAGGCCGAGGTTCGCGGTGTCTCCGGCACCTGGAAGGACTTGACCGACAATGTCAACTCGATGGCTTCGAATCTAACCGGCCAGGTCCGCAATATCGCCCAGGTGACGGCCGCCGTTGCCAGCGGTGATTTGTCGAAGAAGATCACCGTCGACGTTAAGGGCGAGATACTTGAGCTGAAGAACACCATCAATACGATCGTCGATCAGCTGAACTCATTTGCCTCCGAGGTGACCCGCGTCGCGCGCGAGGTCGGCACCGAGGGCAAGCTGGGCGGCCAGGCCCTGGTCCAGGGCGTTTCGGGAATCTGGAAAGATCTCACCGACAACGTCAACTTCATGGCGCGCAACCTGACCACCCAGGTCCGTGGTATCGTCAAAGTCGTGACGGCGGTCGCCAACGGCGAGCTCAAGCAGAAGCTCGCGGTGGATGCGCGCGGCGAAGTCGCCGCACTCGCCGAAACCATCAACAACATGACCGATACGCTCAGCACCTTTGCCGAACAGGTCAGTACGGTCGCGCGCGAGGTCGGCGTCGAGGGCAAACTGGGCGGCCAGGCCCGCGTCCCCGGAGTCGCCGGAACCTGGAAAGATCTCACGGACAACGTCAACTTCATGGCCTCGAACCTCACGACCCAGGTCCGCGGCATCGTCAAGGTCGTGACCGCGGTCGCCAATGGCGACCTCTCGCAAAAGCTGATCGGCGTCGAAGCCAAGGGAGAAATCGCGGCCCTGGCCGACACCATCAACAGCATGACCGATACGCTGGGCATCTTCGCCGACCAGGTCAGCACCGTGGCCCGCGAAGTCGGCATCGAAGGGATGCTCGGAGGGCAGGCCAAGGTTCCTGGTGCGGCGGGCACCTGGCGCCATCTCACCGACAACGTCAATCAGCTCGCCGGTAATCTGACCGCCCAGGTCAGAGCCATCTCGGAAGTGGCGACCGCCGTCACCAAGGGCGACCTGACGCGCTCGATTCAGATTGAAGCGGCCGGCGAAGTCGCGGCGCTGAGCGACACCATCAACCAGATGATCGGCAACCTGCGCGAGACCACGCGCAAAAACACTGAGCAGGACTGGCTCAAAACCAACCTCGCCCGCTTCTCGAGCATGATGCAGGGACAGAAGGACCTGGACACGGTATCGCGCCTGATCATGTCGGAGCTTACGCCTCTGGTTTCGGCGCACCACGGGGCCTTCTTCCTCATGAGCGAGGATGGCGGGAGCCCGATGCTGAAACTGACCGCCACCTACGCCTATCGCGAGCGCAAGGGCCTGCCCAACCGGTTCTGGTTGGGCGAGGGACTGGTCGGTCAATGCGCGCTCGAGAAAAAGAGCATTTTGCTTACCCGGGTCCCATCCGACTACATCCAGATAAGCTCGGGATTAGGCGAGGCTACACCGCTCAACATCGTAGTCTTGCCCATCCTGTTTGAAGGAAATGTCAGGGCCGTGATCGAACTGGCGTCTTTCAGCCCCTTCAGCGAGATCCATCAGATATTTCTTGATCAGCTCAGCGAAAGTATCGGCGTAGTGCTGAACGTGATGATTGCGAATATGCGTACCGAGCAATTGCTCGAACAATCGCAGAAACTCACGCAGGAGCTGCAGAACCAATCCTCTGAGCTGACCGACCGGCAGCAAGCGCTTAAGTTAACCAATTCGGCTCTGGAACGGCAGGCGCTCGAGTTGGAGGAAAAGGCGCGTTTGCTCGCGGAGCAGAACGTCAAGGTCGAGGAAAAAAACCGCGAGGTCGAACAGGCCCGCAAATCGCTCGAAGAAAAGGCCGAGCAGATGGCCTTGCTTTCGAAATACAAATCCGAATTCCTGGCCAATATGTCGCACGAGCTGCGCACCCCGCTCAACAGCCTCCTGGTCCTGGCCAAGGTGCTGTGCGAGAACAAAAGCGGCACGCTTACGGACAAGGAACTCGAATACGCCCGCACGATTCACGGCTCGGGCATCGACCTGCTGCATTTGATCAACGAAGTCCTCGAACTGTCGAAGATGGAGGCGGGCAAGCTCCATATCGAATATAGCGACACGCGGCTCGCGGAGGCCGCCGAATCGCTGGAAAAGAGCTTCAAGCCGCTGGCGGCGGAAAAGGGACTTACTTTCGTCGTCGATCGCGCAATCAATCTGCCACTGTCGGTGAGGACCGACTCGCAGCGCCTTGATCAGATCCTGCGCAACCTCCTCGCCAACGCGTTCAAGTTCACCGAAAGAGGCTCGGTCATCCTCAAAATAGCCCGGGCTGATCTGGCTGACGACCCTGAGAGCGCAACGCTCGAGGCGGCTGCCGGGGTGATAGCTTTCTCCGTGATAGACACCGGCATCGGCATCGAAGCAGACAAGCAACAGATCATATTCGAGGCTTTTCAGCAGGCCGACGGAAGTACCAGCCGCAACTACGGCGGGACGGGACTGGGGCTTTCCATCAGCAGGGAACTCGCGCATGCCCTGGGTGGAAAGATTCGCGTGCGCAGCAAGGTCGGCGAGGGCAGCACGTTTACGTTGTACTTGCCCGATCAATTGCATCTGCAAAAATCAATCGATGACAGCACTGAGTCTGCAGCCACCAGCGAAAAAACCATCATTGCTCTGGTTGCAGGGAGTTCTCTGGCCGGCGATGAAGGCGCGATATCGTCTTTTCTTCCGAGCCCTGAGAGCGAGGACGGCGCGGCTCTATATGCGGGTTCCATCGCCAATCGCAAGGCGTTGGTCGTGGATGACGACCCGCGCAACCTCTACGCGATGCGGATACTGCTGGAGCGGTATCAGATGAAAGTGTTGCAGGCCAAAAACGGACGCGAGGCAATCAGTCTGATCAAGCAGCATCCCAGCCTGGCAGTCGTACTGATGGATATAATGATGCCGGAGATGGACGGCTTCGAGACTATCAGACGAATCCGCACCGATCTGAATCGGACCGAGTTGCCGGTGATAGCCGTCACGGCCAAGGCTTTTCCGGAAGACCGCGAACGATGTATTCAAGCCGGCGCATCGGACTATCTGGCGAAACCGATTGACGAAAGACAACTGATTGCGCTGATCGGCTCAAGTCTTGGAAATTGACCTTGACGTTCGAAAAGCGACGCATACAAGTGCTAACGGTGGAGCGGATGCGATGTCGATTACTGGGGTGAGCCGGTCGAGAACTCAGAAGTCGCGCGCGGATGGCGAGGCGATGCAGGCGGCGGGAGCAAGCATTCTCCTGGTTGACGATTACCGGGCCAACCTGGCCGCGCTCGAGGCGATCCTCGAGCCGCTGGGGCATAGATTGGTCAAGGCGTCGTCGGGCCACCAGGCGATCGAGCTGTTGGCCCACGAGGAAATGGCCGTCGTTCTGATGGATGTCCGCATGCCGGGCCTGGACGGATTCAAGACCGCGGAGTTGATGCGGAGCAGATGGCGGGCCAAATCCACGCCGGTAATTTTTCTGACTGCCGCCGATACCGATTCGGCTTCGATATTGGACGGGTACGCCAGGGGTGCCGCCGACTTTCTGGTGAGGCCTTTCGAGCCCGAGATCCTGCGCTGCAAAGTGGCCGTGTTCGTCGATCTCTACCTCAAGGAACAGACCATCAAGCAGCAGGCCTCGGCTTTGCGCCAGCAGGAGCGCGAGTCACTCGAGCGCAAGAGCGATCTCAGGTTTCGCAAGCTGACGGACGCGATACCGCTGTGCGTGGTGGTGACCGACAACCAGGGCCGCCCGGTTTACTGGAACGAGAGCGCACTGGCCTATACAGGCGTCGCCCCCCAAGGCGCTGTTTCCCGCGACGCGCTCCTCAACACCGTCGATCCGACTGATCGCGAACATCTGGCGCAGCAATGGAATGAGTCGATCGCCAATCATCGCGAGTTCGAACTCAAATTTCGAATTCGCGGACGCGACGGCCTCTACAGGTGGCATCTCGGACGCGGTATCCCGCAACGTGACGATGCCGAAGGGATAACCGGCTGGATTCTCACGGCCACTGATATAGAGATCGAGAATCAGACGCTGCTCCAGGCGGAAGCGGCAAATCGAATCAAGGACGAGTTCCTGGCCACCGTGTCGCATGAGCTGCGCAATCCGCTTAACGCCATTGTTGGCTGGGTCAACCTGCTGCAGAGTGGCAACCTCGATCCTTGCGGGTCCAAGCGCGCGCTTGAAACGATCGAGCGCAACGTTCATCTGCAGGTCTCGCTGATCGATGAGATCCTGGATCTGTCACGGATCGCCAGGGGCAAGGTTCACCTCACGCTTCGTACGATCGACCTGATGCCGCTCATCGACAGCGCGTTGGATGTGATACGGCCGGCGGCTGAGGCCAAGAACCTGCAGGTCGAATGGCAATGGAGCGGTCCGCCGCTTTGCATCAATGGAGATTCCGAACGCCTTCAACAGGTGATTTCGAATCTCGTGTCCAACGCCGTTAAATTCACGCCGGCGGGCGGCCGGGTCCGCCTCAGTCTCGAGCGCGGCGCGCGCGACGTCACCTTGACGGTGAGTGACACTGGAAAGGGCATCGGCGCTGAGTTCCTGCCTTTCGTGTTCGATATGTTCAGGCAGGCGGACAGCAGCACTAGCAGAGAACATTACGGACTGGGTCTCGGACTTGCGATAGCGCGCAAGCTGGTCGAACTGCACGGCGGGTCCATCAGAGTCGAAAGTGAAGGGGTCGACAAAGGCGCCACCTTCTCGGTGACGCTGCCGCTGCAGACTCTGCGAACCGGACCCGAGCAGCAGCGTGACTCCCACACTCTGAATGCGCTGTCGCGGACGCTTGAGGGAATCAGGATTCTCGTCGTTGAAGATCATAGTGATTCGCGCGAGGCGCTCGCGGAGCTTCTGCGAAGGCTTGGCGCGGATACCACTACTGCGGAGTCAACCGAAGAGGGACTGGCGGAAATCGCGCGTCAGGTTCCCGACGTGCTGATAAGTGACATCGCGATGCCGGGACAGGATGGATTTGCGCTGATGCGATCGCTAAGTCAGCACCCGGCCAAGCAAGCTGGGAGGATTTTATCGATCGCACTGACCGGTTTGAGCGATCCACACCATTCACGGCGCGCGCTCCAGGAAGGCTTCGATGCATGTATGGTCAAGCCATTAGACCTGAGCCGTCTGGTCGACTATGTTACGTCGGCTGTCAGGCGGCCTGCCCGGTAATCCAACGAAATTACGCCAGATTTACGGCGAGGAAAAGGAAATTTTACAATTTCGCGCGGCCCGCATATCTATCCAGTGACACGCTAATAGATGTTTTCTGCATCTTATGCTACTTTTATTAGCACTTGTCCGCCTGAGCGTGTGGCATCGTTGGTGCTAACGTCTTAAGGCCCGGTGACGGAGAGAATAGATGCGCAAGACAAACCTCGAAGGCGTGTGTGGCTGAGGCGCGTTGAGGGCGGCCGGATTATTTGAGCCCTCGCTGAATCGCACGTTCAGAATTGCGGAGAGGTATCTCGCCACCCGCCAACGGCGCGTTATTCGGCGGGCGAACCGACTGCGCTAGCGAACACTATGAAAGCCGGTACGAGGGTACTTATCGTCGAAGACAACGCGGACGCGCGCGAAGCGTGGTCGACGTTGATCTCGTCCTGGGGATATCGCGTTGACAGCGCGGAAGACGGCGAGCGCGCCCTGCAGTTGATTGAAAGCTGCAACCCGCAGATTCTCCTGCTCGACCTCCGATTACCAAAGAAAGACGGCTTGGCGGTGCTCGGTGAAATCCGTGCGAACGGCTGGCAGCTTCCGACCATCGTGATCTCCGGCGAGGGCGAAATCGAGGACGCGGTCGAATCGATAAAACTCGGAGCCTACGACTATCTGCGCAAGCCGGTCGATCCTCATCATCTGGAGGTACTGCTCAACAACCTGCGGACGCATCTAAGCGTAAGCAAGGAAAACCAGCTTTTGCGTCGTCGCCTGATGGAAGCCGGCGAACTGGGGCCGATGGTCGGGCAGTCTCTCGCGATGCGCCGCGTAATGGCGCTGGTCGAGCAGGTAGCGCCCAGTACTGCATCGGTTGTAATCGTGGGCGAAAGCGGCACCGGCAAGGAATTGGTGGCTCGCACTATTCATGATCTTTCGCCACGGTCGCGTGGTCCCTACATCGCCATAAATTGTGCCGCATTGCCCGAGACCCTGATGGAGAGCGAGCTGTTTGGTCATGAACGCGGAGCGTTCACCGGCGCTGATCGCCGCCGCGAAGGCTGTTTCGAACTCGCGACCGGCGGAACGCTTCTCCTGGACGAGATCGGGGAGATGAAGTCGGAATTGCAGGCGAAGCTCCTGCGAGTCCTCGAAGAACGGAAGATTCGCCGCTTGGGCGGCGGCACCGAGATCCCTGTCGACGTGCGCGTGCTGGCCGCGACCAATCGCAATCTGGAAATACAGCTTCGCGAGGGGAAATTCCGAGAAGACCTTTACTACAGACTCAATGTTTTTACGATTCAACTACCGACCCTACGCGAGCGCTCCGAAGACTTGCCGAGCCTAATCGAGCATTTCCTGCGGCAACTTGCTCCGTCCGCTGGTAAATCTGTTATCGGCATGGAAGCTGACTGTCTTGAGCTGCTTAGATCCCAACATTGGCCAGGCAATGTACGCCAGTTACGCAATGTAATCGAGCGGGCGATTATCGTTACACGTGGTCCGATGATCTCGCTGGCAGATTTACCAGAGGAGATCAAACCTGGCATAGCCGGGGAGGTTACGCCTCGAATACAAAGCGAGGTCAAACCTGGCAATGGGGTGCACCCCATCTTGGATGTGCGTGTGGGCATGTCGCTGAACGCGGTTAAGCGCGAGCTTCTGGTTCAGACGCTTAAGTCTACCGGTGGCAACAAGGCAAAAACCGCGGAGATTCTCGGCGTATCTCTGAAGACTCTCTATAATCATCTCAAAGAGGACTGAATCCCAAATTCATCAGGCTACGAAGCTAGTAGTCGTGTGATCTTTGGCCGGACTGGACTTTCGAAGGATTCTCGTTCCGTGGGCGGTTAAGTAGCTATTCTAATCTACTCTTCAACGTAATTCTTGCCCGGTCCACTAGCGCAATAAGCGCGACTATGCTCTGTAACTTCAAGCGATAGCCCATCAGAGCGCATTCGAAGCTGTCAGCACGAAGTTTGCACCACGCACAGCTTGATGTCGGATCCGCCGCTGTCCATCTCGTCTGCGAGAAGGCGAATGGACCCGTCACTTCTCGGTGTGATTGTTACCCGCAATAGGAAGGCCCTCCGGCCTGATCCTCAAACTCTTAGGGTGAAATAACATGACAAAAAAGAAAGGAACTCGGTCGCGACAATACAGCAAGAAAGCGTCTTCCAAGGTTGGGCGGGCGGTTCACGAAATGAAAGAGGGGAAACTGAAGTCCGGACGGTCAGGTAAGAAGGTGAAAAGCCGCAAACAAGCAATAGCTATAGGGTTGTCCGAGGCGCGCAAGGCGGGAGCCAAGGTTCCTTCACGTAAAAATAAGTAAGCGAGCGCGGCGCAAGCGCAAAGCTTGTCGTTAGATGGTTCTATTGGGAGAAGACGGAGATGTCACAACTAAGATTATTCCTAATCATATCGGCCGCGGCATTTGCGTGTGCGGGGTGTGGACCGACGGCCACAAAAGAAACCACCACGACGACCGAGTATGGTACGGTGGCGCCGCCGGTTGAGACACCGCCTCCCTCATCCGAAACTACAACAACCACAACGACTTCAACACCAACTGGCGTAATACAGAAGCGATCGACCACCACTTACTCACCCGCGCCGTGAGGTGACATGAGAAGGGTTGGTGGGTGCAGACTGGTAACTCGATAAGTCTAAACATCTGATTCTTTACCCGGCAGGCGCCTGGTATCTGGCCGCGTTCCTGGGCGTCAGGCGCTTTCCGAAAGCCTCTAGAGCGACGGCGCTGAACGAGCACTGCAACCGGTAACGGTTGGATGAGCGTGGGGAAATTCCGGGACAGTGTCTTACTGTGCATGGCGGTTGGGAGGAAGGATAGGGGCTCGGCCGGCAAACAAAAAGAAGAGGTCTGCTGATAAGTTGCGCGAGGCCCGATTTTTAACGCGAAACGAAGCGAAGTATCGCAACGCATATGAACGTCCGGAATACACGATTGTCCCTTTCGTTGTTGGTGGCACTAATTGCTTGCGTGGCAATTGTTCTGGGGACGCCGCCCATTCTCGATCCGATCGTACGATCCTCGGTTGAGCGAAACATGAATGAGAGACTGAAGGGTTACGAGACCCGCGTGGCCGGCGCTCATCTACGGCTACTCGATGGCGCACTCACTTTGAGCGACGTTACGCTGATCCAGAAAGCGTATGCACGTTCTCCGGTGGGGCACTTTCCAGTCTTGATCATCGAAATACAATGGAGCGAATTGCTCACCGGACATGTCGTGGCGGATCTGCTTCTGTTCCATCCCAGGCTGCGCGTCAATCTCATACAGTTGCGCAGTGAGCGTGCGGACAAAGTGCCATTCAGCAAGAAAGGTTGGCAAGACGCTATAGAAAGCATTTATCCATTCAAGATCAACCAGTTCACGGTTGACGATGCGGACGTTACCTATGTGGACACCGATCCGAACCGCCCGCTTCGACTGGAACATCTCTACGTTACCGCGGGTAACATACGAAATACGAGGTCGGCCGCCACAGCGTATCCATCGCCCGTGCAAGCCGAAGCGACTGTGTTCGAATCGGGACAGGCGGTCATCAAGGGACACGCCAACTTCCTGACGAAGCCGGTAGCCAGTCTTGCGGCGAGCTATCATTTGAAGAATGTGCCGCTCAATCAGTTCAAGCCTGAGCTCAGCCGGATCAATTTCAATATAGAGGGCGGTACGCTGGCCAGTGATGGGTTCGTCGAGTACGGAACGAAGGCAAAAAGGGTTGAAGTTTACGATGCCAGGATTGTCGGCGGCCGATTCGGGTATACGCATACGGCGCCGACCGCCGTCGCGGAAGCCCGCCGTGTGGCTGAGGTGAAGGCGGGAACCAAGGAAATCAGCAATGCGCCGGAACTCGTGGTCAAGATCGACAAGCTCGAGGTTGTTGATAGCCAGGCGATCTATGTCAATCAGGCCAAGGACCCTCATTACACACTGTTCATCTCGAATTTGTACGTTGAGCTAACGAACCTATCGAACCAGTTCAGCGAAGGCGTAACGCATTTTGGCTTGCGCGGCCGGTTCATGGATAGTGGAGCGACCACCGTGAGCGGCGACTTTCGCCCCGAGAAGGCCGGTTCCGACTGTGATCTTGATCTCGCGATCCGAGATGCTAGTCTACCCTCGTTAAATAACCTCTTGCGCGCCTATGGCAGGTTCGACGTCCAGGCAGGGCAACTGTCCGTCTACTCGCAAGTAACGGTGCGGCGCGGAGCGATGACAGGGTACGTGAAACCCTTATTCACTAATGTGAAGGTCTATGATCCTGCCAAGGACAAGAATAAGTCGGTCCTTCATCAGGCCTACGAGCTCGAAATTGGCGCGGCCGCCAAGGTAGTCAAGAATTCATCCACCCAAAAGGTTGCAACCAAGGTCAACATGTCCGGAAAACTCAACAATCCGGATGTCAGCACCTGGCAAGCATTAGTGCAATTCGTGCAGAACGGATTCGTCAACGCCATTCTGCCAGGATTCGATCGGCAGATAAAAGAATCTGCGCCGGGCTGACAATGCCGGTGTGAGTATCGCTCGGGAATATCGCAGCTTCAGGAGCGGGCCGGGGGTTCGCGAACCCGATCTACAATGGGTTTTCGGCCGGAATAGCGAGAGAATGTTCTGCGCACACCCGGAGGAGTGTGCTGGCGACGGCCGCTAGCCCGACCATGCTGAGGCCGGCGGAGTTGGCATTCAACAGAGCGCCGTGCGAAGTCACTATGAAAATGGGTTCGGACAGACCTTGTACGGCATCGATGTACGGAACTCGGTCTTTCATCTTGCCGACCAATCCTCGGTTCCGACCCAAGATTGAAGCCCGAGATCGGTTCGACATACTTCCCGACATCCTTCCAATTAAGATCGGTACCCATTCGCGGCAACGCAAAACTCTTCAAATGCATGGTAGGCCGAAAGTATCAACCGCACTCGCTTCATTTAGCAGGTAATTGGCGCATTTGTGGGATTGTGCCGTGTCCTGTAGGCGAGGTATTGTATTCCGCAAGTGTTCGAAGTCGTTCAGGCAAACTCGCTAAAGTAAATGAACGATTACATACCACAGCACAAGTATTGAAATAGGGACTCCGAGCAGCCATGCTATCAGATATCGCATTTGTTTACCTCTTAGAGTAGTTAGTGGGGCGCGGCGCCCAGAAAGAGTAGAGCACAAAGATTACTGAACGCCGCGCCCACACCACAATTACTGATGTTGCTCGTTAAGCCACTTACGGATGTCTTCCTTCTTGTCGCCAGTCCGTTCCTGGATTCTGCCGGTGAGCTTGTCCATGTCGCCTTCGACTTCCAGAAAGTCATCGTCGGTCATCTTGGCCCACTTCTTCTTGACTTCGCCCTTGAGCTGATTCCATTTGCCCTTGATTTGATCCTGATTCATTAGGTCTACCCCTTTGGTCTGCGCGCGGCAGAGGTTGTTTTTCGCGATCAAAGTAAAGGTGAGCAACAATTGTGCCGTCGGAAAGACCCCATTATGAATTGTGAGAAATGTTGATGACCGTGCTGACGCGTTGAATCTTTTTCAGCTCGCTTGAAAGAAGTCCGGGAGGCCCAGCCATGTGAAGAATGATCGAGGACTGAAAGCCTGGCGTATGGATCAAGTACCGGCTCGCGCGGATCAACCTACAGTTCGATAGAGCCGAACTCGGTCCTATCGACGAGGTGCATCAACAATGTCGAGTGCGACGAACAACGTGCTCGAGGGCTGAGCCGGTGACCTGAGCGATGGAAAAATCGCGACAGTTAAATGCAGGTATCGATATCAGAGCCATAAAATCGGCTTGGAAATGGTTGGTGCCGGTAAGGTTTTCCGAAGCGCGATTAATTTGGGGCAGGCGCTGGCCCCTGGCGCAAGTGGTGCGTTCACCCCTCTGATTGGCCCAACGCCTTGCGCACCGCGGGCGCGAGCTGGTCCATCGTAAAGGGCTTTCTGACCACGATTTCGTCGGTGAACTTGCCTTTGACCGAAGTGTGATCAACATAACCGGTGATGAACACCGCCCTGATTTCCGGACGCTTGGCGCGTGCTCGTTCAAGCAGCTCGATTCCCGACATCCCCGGCATTGCAAAATCGACAATCAGCAGATCGATCGCAGGATTGGCGTCGATCTCGGCCAAGGCGGCGCTGCCGCCGGGTGCCTCGATCACATCGTATCCGCTATCGCGCAACAGCAATGCGGTAACTTCGCGAACGTCGTCGTTATCGTCAACTAACAAAAGGCTGGCTGCACTCAATCCGTTTTCTCTATGTAAAAATGTCAGCACAGGTTTGCGGTTGGCTGTGGAATCAGATTCATGCTGACAGGCAATTAAGCGTAAGTAAACGGGTCGTCAAGCAAATAAGCGCCGTTGCAATGTCTAAAGATCCCTCTAGCGCCATCGCAGTCAGTATTTTCGTCTCCATGAGTCAGTATTTCTGTTTCCAATGAATCAGTATTTCTGTCCCGATGAGATCACGGTCTAGTGCTGTCCCTCGGCATTGATTTCGCTACGTTAAAGAAGCGGCTGTGTCGGTGCACGGATGCGAATTGCGTACCGCCGCAATCGTGCGCTATCACGCCGCTTGCTCGTCTGATTCGCGCGCATCGGATAGACTGATTGCTGGATCACCTGGTAGGAAGAGGTCCAAATTTTCGGCTGGATATCATAATGGGATCGGCCATCGGCAGAACCAGGCGCGCTGAGTTGTTCGGGGGCGGCGGCGAGATGGTGCGGCGCATGCGCGAGTTCGATTGGTCGCAGACGCCGCTCGGCCCGCCCACGTCGTGGCCGCAGAGCCTGAGGACGGCAGTTCAGATCATGCTTGGTTCCCGCTACGCGATGTGGATGGGATGGGGCCCCGAGCTGACATTTTTCTACAACGATGCTTACCAGCCGACGCTTGGGACCAAGCATCCGTGGGCCCTGGGCAAGCCCTCGCGCAAGGTATGGAATGAAATCTGGAACGATATCGGGCCTCGGATCGAAGGGGTCATGACGACCGGCCGCGCCACTTATGACCAAGATCTACCGCTGATTCTTCACCGTTCGGGATATCCCGAAGAAACCTTCCATACTTTTTCTTACAGTCCGTTGCCCGACGACGAGGGCGGTATCGGCGGGCATCTTTGCGTGGTTATCGAGGACACGGATCGCTTCATCGGCGAGCGGCGTCTGCACCTGTTGCGTGACATCGGTGCGCGGATCGCAAACCGGCAGACTGCCGCAAACCTGTTCGCCGCGGTAAGCGAATGCCTGGCCACAAATCAGCGCGACGTTCCGTTCACGCTCGTCTATCTGATGCAGAAAGACGGCGAGCACGCTGAGCTGGCCTGCAGCTCTGGGATTCACGCGAATCATCGCGCTGCGCCTTCCGTACTGCTGTTGGATGCGGGCGAGTGGCCGATTAAGCGGGCGCTTGCGGATTCGAAGGCCGTGATCGTTGACGATCTGGCTGTGCGTTTCGGCGATTTGCCGACCGGAGACTGGAATATCCCGCCGCGACAGGCGATCGTCGTTCCGATCGCGGAGCAGGCGCAGAACCAGCCTGCCGGAGTGATGATCATCGGCCTGAACCCGCACCGTCCGCTGGATGACGAGTACCGCGGATTTATCGATCTGCTGGCCGGGCAGATTGCGGCAGGTCTGGCTGACGTGCGCGCCTATGAGCGCGAGAAGCGCCGTGCAGAGGCGCTGGCCGAGATCGACCGCGCGAAGACCGCCTTTTTTTCGAATGCCAGCCACGAGTTCCGCACGCCGCTCACCCTGATGCTAAGTCCGCTCGAGGAGGTGCTGTCGCGCAGTACTCAGCCCGGTGTGGTCACCGTCGAGCGGGGATGGATTGACCTGGTGTATCGCAATGGTCTGCGGCTCTTGAAGCTCGTCAACACGCTGCTCGATTTCTCGCGCCTGGAGGCGGGCAGGATTCAAGCGCTCTACGAGCCGATTGACCTTGCCGCCTACACCGCCGACCTCGCCGGCACGTTTCAATCGGCGATGGACAAGGCCGGCTTGCGCTACTTGATCGATTGCCGACCAGTGACGGAGCCGACCTTCGTTGACCGTGACATGTGGGAGAAGATCGTCCTCAACCTGATCTCGAACGCGTTCAAGTACACCTTCGAAGGCGAGGTCGAGGTTTCGCTGGGCGAGTCCGCCGACCACCGCCGCGTCGAGCTGCGCGTTCGAGACACCGGACGGGGAATTCCCAGGGAAGAACTGCCGCGGCTCTTCGAGCGATTTCACCGGATCGAGGGCCAGCACGGCCGCACGCATGAGGGCACTGGCATTGGGCTCGCGTTGGTCCAGGAGCTGGCGCGCCTGCACGGTGCCACCGTCGAGGTCACCAGCGCTCCCGGGCAGGGCTCATGCTTTACGGTTTCGATCCCGGTGGGCAAAGCTCATTTGCCAGCCGCGGCTATCGGCGCGGCGCGTACAGTGCCCTCGACGGCACATCGCGCCGAGGCCTTTGTGGAAGAGGCGCTGCGATGGTTGCCGGGCGAGCAGTTGCGGCCGGAGATCGAAATTCAAGCAGAACTGCTCGAGCCGGTCACAGTTACCATGCCGGGCGGCGAGCGGCCATTCGTGCTGGTGGCCGATGACAACGGCGATATGCTCGACTACCTGTGCCAGCTGCTCTCGGACCGCTACACAGTCGAGACCGTGGTCAATGGCGAGGAGGCGTTGGCAGCGGCACGGCGCCGCCGCCCCGATCTGATCCTGAGCGACGTGATGATGCCGCGGCTCGATGGTTTCGGTGTGCTGCGCGAGGTGCGGGCCGATCCGGCGCTAAGCGACGTGCCGGTGGTATTGCTGTCGGCGCGGGCCGGCGAGGAGGCCAGCATCGAGGGGATCGAGGCGGGCGCCGACGATTACCTGCTCAAGCCCTTCAGCGCGCGCGAGCTGCTCGCCCGGGTGCGCAGCAACATCAATCTCGCTGGCGAACGCCGCCGCGCCGCGCGCATCCTGCAGGACAGCGAGCAGCGGCTCCGGTCGATTTTCGCCGAAGCCAACGTAGGGATCGCGCAGATCGATCTTTCGGGCCGCTACGTGCTGGTGAACCGGAAATACTGCGAGATCGTCGGCCGCTCGATGCAGGAGCTGCTCGGCATGCGGCTGATCGAGCTTACCTATTCCGAGGACGTTCCCCGCTTCAACGAACTGCTGGATCGGATGTTCGAAATGGGGCGGCCCTTTACGATCGAGGTGCGCAAGGTGCGCCCCGACGGATCGATCGCCTGGATTGCCAATAGTGTGTCGCTGCTAGACCGACCCCGATGGTGGAGCGCAATACGTGGTTCTGATCGTGCAGGACATCAACGATCGCCGCCTGGCGGAGGACAATTTGCTGCGCCTGAACGAAACCCTCGAGCAGCGGGTGGCGGCCGAAATCCAGGAGCGGCTGCAGGCCGAGGAGGCGTTTCGCCAGGCGCAGAAGCTGGAGCTGATCGGACAGCTCACGGGCGGCGTCGCTCACGACTTCAACAATCTGCTGCAGGTGATCATGGGCAACCTTGACGCCTTGCGCCGCCGCGTCGTGCGGTCCGACTTCGCGGTCGGTGAGGATTTGCTCCGGCTCACCGATGCCGCCACGCGCGGCGGACAGCGCGCCGCGACTCTGACCCAGCGCCTGCTGGCTTTCGCCCGCAAGCAGCCGCTCAGACCCGAATCCCTCGATGTGAATCGGCTCGTCACCGGCATGTCAGAACTGTTGCGCACCACGGTGGGCGATAATATTGAAGTCGAGATGGTGCTGGCGGCCGGACCTGTGGCGAGTTTCCGCCGACCATAATCAGCTCGAAAGCGCGATTTTGAACCTCGCCGTCAACGCCCGCGATGCGATGGCGGATGGCGGTAAAGTTACAATCGAAACCGCCAATACCTACCTTGACGGCGAATACTCGTCCCGGCACGACGAATTGCCGGAGGGCCGGTACGTGATGATCGCGGTCACCGATGATGGTATCGGGATGAGCAAGGAAGTCCTCGAGCGCGCCTTCGATCCCTTTTTCACCACCAAGGAAATCGGGCAGGGCACCGGTCTCGGACTTTCGCAAGTGTACGGGTTCGTCAAGCAATCCGGCGGCCACGTGAAGATCGATAGCGAGGAGGGGCAGGGCACCACCGTGCGGTTATATCTGCCGCATCTGATAGTGGCCGAGAGCGGCGACGACGATCGTCCGCCGCTTCGCGGAATCGCGCGGAATCAGGAGCGGAATCAGGCGCGAAATCAGGAATGAGACGCCCGATACGATAGATTATGAGTGGCTGGTACCGCCGAAATAAATGGCCGCGCTGAATGGATCGAGATCGATTCCGGCGCTGGAAGAATGGAGGAGGGCAGGCGGCGACGCAGCCGCAGCCATTGCACCGAATCGCGGCTCGCCCGTAAAGAGCGCGAGCCGGAAGTCCGAACCCTCGCACGGCATCGGTATTGTGCGCGTCTCCGAACTCAAGTTGCACAATACCAGGGTGATTTTACCCGACGGATCGCCCCGCCGGATTACCATCCATCGCTCATCCTCGCTGAAGCTAACGTCAGTCAAGTCTTTGCGGCAGTTGGACAAGCAACGATTCCCCTTGCGGAGCACGATGAGCGCGCGGTGGAGAGCGAGCAACTCGCGATGCGGCGAGAGCGCGGGTTCCGCCCAATCAATTTGCGAGCCGGCGAGAGTTTCGGGCGCCTGGGGATCGGGGAAGGCCCGGTCCGTGAAAAAGGCCCCGTATTCGCGCCTGCGTCCCTCGGATACCGCGTTGGCCAGCGTCGGCTCGGTGAAGCTGGTAAAATAGTTGAAGGGTGACGAGGCCCCGAACTCCTCGCCCATGAAGAGCATCGGCAGGCCAGGCGCGCAGATCAGGATCACCGCCGCAAGCTTCTGCTGGTCGGGCACAAGTAGCTCGGCGAGGCGCCGCCCCCCATCCGCATTGGCGATCTGGTCGTGATTCTGATTGAACATGACGAATTGCCGGCCGGGATTCGACGCGGACGAAGCCCCATGGCGGCGCTGACGATAAGCCGATCGGCGACCGTCATAGACGAATCCCTCCGTTATCGCCTTGCGCAGATCCGCGATCCGGCCGAAGTCGGCGAAATAGCCATTCCTGGCATCGGTCAGCAGGGTATGTAGTGAATGGTGAAAATCGTCATTCCATTGAGCATCGAGCCCATGACCGCCTATTGTGGATGAATTGATCACGCGTGGATCATTCAAATCGCTCTCGGCGATAAGCCACGCATTGCGCCCGAGCAGCCGTGCCTGCCGATGAAAGGCCTCGGCCATCTCGCGCAGTACATGCCACGCGCCGAAGTCGAAGATCTCGTGAACCGCATCGAGCCGTAGCGCGTCGACGTGGTACTCAGTGAGCCAGTATAGAGCATTGTCGATGAAGAAGCGTCTTACCGCGTCGCTCTGCGGACCGTCGAAGTTGATCGCCGCGCCCCATGGCGTTCGATAGCGGTCGGTAAAGTATGGGCCGTACTCGCCAAGATAATTTCCTTCCGGGCCCAGGTGGTTGTAGACGACGTCAAGCACGACGGCGAGTCCCTCGCGATGACAGGCGTCGACCAACCGCTTGAGTCCGACAGGTCCTCCATATTCGGCATGCGGGGCATAAAGATAGGCGCCGTCGTAACCCCAATTGCGAGAGCCGGGAAACGCCGCAACCGGCATAAGCTCGATCGCCGTGATGCCGAGTTCGCGCAGGTAGGCTAGCCGGTCGATTACGCCCTCGAACGTTCGCTGGGGCGTGAAGGCTCCGGTATGAAGTTCGTAGATTATGAAATCTTCCAGAGCACGCCCTTTCCAGTCCTGATCGGTCCAGATGAAGGCGTCCGGGTCGACGATTCGAGAAGCGTCATGGACTCCGCGCGGCTGAAAACGCGAGACCGGATCGGGACGCCGGCGGTCGGGCGCAAATTCATAGTAGTACTCCGCGTCGGCCGCCAGATCTTTTGCGAATGCGCTGAAGATGCCGTCCGCGTCCCGATCCATAGGCAGGACCGCGCGGCGCGGGCTGGTAAGGCCGACGGAGAGACGCGCCGCCAGCGGCGCCCACACCCGAAAGAGGACGCCCCCCTCGGTCAAATTGGCGCCGAATTCGAGACGCCGAATCCGGTCTTCCTTCTTTCGACAATTCATCAGGCTTCTCTCAAGCCGCCGGCACGAGCATCGCGATCGGCATTCGCGCGAACGCCTCCTCCATCGGCAGCCACGCCGCGCCTTCCCCCGGCTGCACGCTGGCCTCGCAACCCGTGAACAGATCGACGTAGCGTCGCGCCGCAAGATCGGCTGGCAGTATGAGTTTCGTGTCTGACCACGCCGTGCCGGCCGGAAACGAATCCGCGTCGTTCAAGAGGCTGGTGAAAAAGCGGCCGGCGGCGAAGATCGCACTTTCACGCTCGGCGCGTCGCACGAAGGCGACCACGCGTCGAGCGTTTTCGCCGGCTGCCTCGAGCGGCGCGTAGGCTCCGGTTGCGAACAACTCGGGATGGCTGCGGCGAAATTGCAGGACGCGATGGATCACGTACAGCTTGATGCGGCCGTCCTGTGGAGCGGCAATGAGTGTTTCAACCAGCTTGACCCTGTTGCGATCGGCCTCGTGGATAATTTCTTCGAGCATCGCTCGGCGGAGGGCGAAGTCCACCGGCCTGCGGTTATCTGGATCGACCAGGTTGTAGTCCCATAATTCGCTCCCCTGATAGAAGTCGGGAACTCCAGGCGATCCTGCTTTTATCAAAGTTTGCGAAAGTGAATTGAGTATTCCTGCCGTCGCGATGGACCGGCGAAAGCTAACGAAATCGGCGAGGAAGGTATTAGCCGGATCGGGCCGGAGCGCTACACGCGCGAACTCTGCGAGCGCTTCATCGTGAGCGGCGTTCGGGCTGATCCAACTGGTGTGGAACTTGGCTTCCTTTGAGGACTTATGCATGTAGTCCTGGATACGACTGACGAATCGCTCGTGCTCATCGGGGGTCATCCGCTCGAGCGGCCAGGTTCCTACGAGCGTCTGGTAGAAGAGGTACTCCTCGTTGGTATCGGGGGCGCAGGTTCCTTCCCATTCGACGCGCAGCGAAGCGTTAAGTCTGTTCCATCGATGGACGGCTTGCGCCCAGGCGCCGGGTATTTCCGAAAGCACGTTGATTCGCGCACGCACGTCTTCGCCGCGTTTGGTGTCGTGCGTCGAAGTGGCGGACAGTGCGTGCGGCCAATCCTGAAGCCTGCGCTGATTGCGAGAATGAAACGTCTCGACGGAAATGCCTGATGACGTTGGATCGCCGCCGACTTCGTTGAGCGAAGCAAGCGGATAAACGCGGTATAAGGCGGTGTCCTCGAAACCCTTCGCCATCACCGGGCTGGTAAGTTGCTGGAAGCGCAAGGTGAAATCGAGTCGCACCTCGCGCGCGGCGTCGTCCAGGGAATCGGGATGAGCCAGCAGGAGCACCGAGGCGAGAAAGTCGAAGGTCGATTCGCTAAGCGCGGCATTCCTGCGCTTGCCGGAATTGATCGCGGCCATTACCTGGCCGCGATCCTCGTCACTCACCGAACCTTCGCTGGTGACGTACGAACGATAGACGGGAAAGCACGCGATTACCTCGGCCAGCACGCGACCGAGACTGCTCAGGGTGAAGTCCCGCGACCATCGATGCTGCTCTGAAATGCGGTCGAGCTTACGCGCCAGCACGTTCTGCTCGCCCGACATCAAGGCGCGCAGCACGAGCTTCTTGCAGTCGTAAACCACGTCGGAAAACTTGCGCCGATGTCGGGTGAAACGCGAGTAAAAGTCCATCAGCCGTCTGCACTTGGCGCCGTCAACGTAGAGCCCGTTCAGATCGTTCAGAAACTCGTAGCCGGTTGTGCCATTCACCGGCCAATCCGCACGCAGGCGCTCATGCGCGCCGAGAATTTTTTCGACGACGATATAAAATGGAAGTGGACGCGCCGCCGGATCGCTTTCCGTGTCGTTTCCGTCGTGCGGAACGAAAGACGTTTCTCCCCCGCCAAGCGCAACCGCACATTCGTGCTGAAGTAGATTGAGGTATTGTCCGGGATCGCGCAGGCCGTCAACGTGGTCGATCCGCAGTCCACTGACCAGCCCTTCGCGGATAAGGCCCACAATGAGTTCGTGCGTCGCCCTGAAAACGTCGGGATGTTCGACACGGATCGCGGCCAGATCGTTGACATCGAAGAAGCGGCGATAGTTGATTTCGTCTGCGGCGACGTGCCAGAAGCTCAGGCGGTACGCCTGGTCACCCAGCAGCTTCTCCAGCCGATCGAAGCTGTGCGGCTCACCCTTGGTCCCGTTGAGGCCGGCGAGTGACGCCTCGACCGCCGACCGCACGGCCGCATTGGTATCCATCAAAGCGGCCAGCCGCACCTTGATGATTTCCTTTTCGCGTTGACGCTCACGAACTTTCGCGGCCTCGGTTTCGGTGCGCAAAGGAAGGTGACTAAGCGCGGTGACTATGCTGGCCAGTTCCAAAAACTCGCGGCTGGACGCGCCCAGCTCATTCTCCAGGCGGGCCAGGGCAGGCTCGAGGATTGCGGTCCAGGTGCGAGGCGCGACCGGAAAGATGTGATCGTAATAGGCTGCTTCGAAAGCTCCGTTCTTGTGGGCGATCGAAATTTCACCGTTTTCGAGAACGCGTCCGAACTGATCGCCGAGCACCGGGAGCAGGACCTTGTTTGCAAGGTCGGCCTTTGGCGGCTGCCAGTCGATGTCGAAGAAAGACGCGTATGGAGAGCCCGGTCCGTTCTCGAGTACGTCAAACCACCATTGGTTGGAAGCGTCGGCGACGCACATGTGGTTCGGGACGGTGTCGACGATGATGCCCATGCCATAATGCTGCACGTTGCGGGCGAACTCACGAAATCCACCCTCACCACCGATTTCCCGGTTGAGACTTCGATGGTCCGTCACGTCATAGCAATGGGGGCTGCCCTTGCGGGCCTGAGCAATGGGAGAAGTGTAACAGTCGCTGATGCCGAGCCGATTGAGATAATCAACTATCGCGGTCGCGTCGATAAGCGTGAATTCGCTGTTGAGCTGGAGGCGATAGGTAGCAGAAGGAATGCGCGCGCTTATTGACAAGACTCAACCTCGTTAGCTGTAGACACGCGCGTGCCCTGTACGGTGTTGCTGAAACCTGTCCGTTTGAGAATCTGCGGACCAGGGAGCTTCAATCTCTGCCCTTCAAAGCGACACCTGCCACGATCAGTCCACCGCCAAGCAGGATTGCTACTATGCTCGCAGTTGGAGGGATGACATGCAGGACGTTTTCCTGGTTTTCGACGGTAACATCGCCGAGTTTCGCAACGTCCTTTGTCTCACTGGTCCAAAACGCCGGGAACACCAGGGCCACGATACCTAGAAGAGCGAGTACTGCTCCGATAATAAGAAGCGATTTCATCGGAAACCCTCTTTGTTCATTGAAGCCCGGCTTACCAATGTCCACATGGAGATGGCTGACGCGCGGACTGTACCAATGCGGAGAACGTGCCAACGGATTTCCAAACCTTCTGAATATCGCGGCCGACGCCAAAGCGGGAAAACCTGACGAGTTTACGCCATGCTGCGGCGCTTTTTATTCGCGAACTCGCTCTCGGCCATCGTCTTTCGCCGCGATCGCGACACCTTGCCAGGCTGTAATTCTTGCCGATATAGCAAGATCTTCACCCCATAGCTGACCGAATCTCCGAATGCATTCCGGGTCAAGGAGTCGACGGCCGATGCAATTTCGTAATAAGGAGCCTCATCGCGATCGCGACTTTGGCGGCGAGCTTCATCGCTATCCGAAGGGCCCTTGGCTACTTCGGCGCTCAGGGGCGATGGCCTGCCTCCTGAGCCTCGCCGAGGCCCGCGGGACCATCGAAGCCTGGCGCGAGCACTACAACCATCGTCCCCATTCGAGTCTCGGCGCACTAACACCAGTCGAGTTCGCACAGCTCACAACGGAGAAACTGATTCCGCCCCCTGCGGGGGAAAACAACCAAAGACTCTACCTATGATCTGACGGGCATTGGGAGCAGACCACGCCCCGACAGACGGGCAAGTCCGGTTCAGTTCAGGTTTTCGTCATTTTCTCGGACACTGCGCTAATTCCGGTTTCCTGCAGCACGCCATAGTACCGCGAGAATGGCGAGCAGACCGGCTATCGCCCAGTCTCCGGGAGCGATCGGTTCGATGCGGAGGAGCGCAGCGATCGGGCCAACCGTCATGAACAGCACAAGACTCGCAGCGACCAGGACGGACACCACCCAGAAGACCACCCGTGCGGGCGGCGGCGTTCTCCACCACGGTCGGTCGCCAGCAAGTTCCGCCCACATCAGGAGAAGACTTCCAAGAACGATGACCGCCATCGCCACGCCGCGCGCATAGGACTCGCCACGGTCGAGCCGGGCGGCATAGACAGCGAGCGCCGCGGAGGTCAGCAATACGCCGCACAGAACCGAGCGGATTGTCCGCGCCCGCCCGATTAGCGGCGCCTTCTGATCGCGTGGCGGACACTTCATCAGGTCGTCCGGCGCCGGCTCGCCCTCGAAAGCCAGTGCGGAGACTGGATGCACGATCAGCTCGAGCCACACGAGGTCGACCGGCAAAAGAAGAATCGGCAGTCCGAACAGCGGCGCAAGGATCGCCACGCCGACCAGGGCGAATTTGAATCCCGTCAGGTAGCGTAGCGAGTGCTGGATGTTCCCGAAGACTTGCCGGCCCTCGCGCACGGTCGCCACCAGGGAAGCAAAGTTGTCGTCCAGCAGGATGAGGTCCGAGGCCGCGCGCGCGACTTCGGTGCCGCGCTGCCCCATACTTACGCCGATGTGTGCACGGCGCAGCGCCGGTGCATCGTTGATACCGTCGCCGATCATCGCCACCACCTCGCCGGCGCGCACCAGCGCGTCAATGATCTGGTACTTCTGCTCGGGCTGCACTCGGGCAAAGATACTGGCCTTGCGCGCGACCTCGGCCGCTTGCCGGGCGGGCATACTGGCGAGCTCGGCGCCCGTCACGATCAACGCGTCGTCGTGGGCTATTCCGGCCGCCTCCGCGACTGCATGAGCAGTGAGTGCGTGATCGCCAGTGATGAGCTTGAGCTTCACGCCGGCCGACTGGCATTGTGCAACGGCCGCCGGAACCTCGGGCCGCAGTGGATCGCGGAAGCCCAGGAGCCCGTACAGTTCGAGGTCGCGCTCATCGTGCTCGCGTACGCCGCTGAGCTCCGCCCCGCCCGCCGCCGTGCGAGCTGCGCACGACTGACTATCGCCGGCCGGAGTCTCCTGATTGTCGCCATGCGCGAAGCGGCCCGCGACCGCGATCACGCGCATACCCTGATCGGCGAGCTCCGCGTTCAGGGCGAGCGCCCGCTCGCGTTCGCCGGGCCCGAGTTTGCAATGTTCGAGGATCCCCTCGAGCGTGCCCTTGGCGGCGATTCGGGACGGCGCGGCGCCATCCTCGCGCCGCGCGCGCATCCAGACGTGCGACATATGCTTGCCGACCATGTCGAAAGGGTAGTCGTAGGCGAGCCGCCAGCGCGCATGCAACGCGTCGACGTCGACGTTGTGACTGCGGCAATGCTCCACGATCTCGCGCTCCAGCGAATCCACCGCGCCGGGCTCGCAAGCCAGCGCCGCTGCTTCGAGCAGGGCCTCATCTCCAAGCCCGTTGCCGAGCGCGACGTGCACCTGCATCGCGAATTTTCCGGCGGTGAGTGTGCCGGTCTTGTCCATGCAGATGACTGTGGTCGCGCCCAACGTCTCGACGCTCGCCAGCCGCTTGACCAGGACTCCGCCTCGGCCAAGGCGCATGGCGGCAAGCGTCAGAAAGAGGCTCAGGACCAGAACGACCTCTTCGCACACGGCTGACATCGCAAGGCTGATGGCGTAGAGGAAAGCCTCGTCGAGCGGCGCGCCGCTGAGCGCGCGCAACGCGAAGAGCACGACCGACAACCCGAGCGCAACGATGACCAGCCGTCGCACCAGGCGCCCGGTTTTGATCTGCAGTGGCGTCGCCTGAAAGTTGGCCTCGCCGACCAGCCGCGCGATGTTGCCGAAACGCGTGCGCTGGCCGGTTTCTGTCACTTCGCCAAGGCCGCTTCCAGCCACGACCATCGAGCCCGCAAAAAAGCGGTATCGCTCCTGGACTTCGGGACCCGGCGCACTCGCATGCGCCAGCTTCTCCTGGGGCTCCGACTCGCGCTCAGTTGCGACTCGTCGATGGCGAGGTTGGATGCGCGCCGGACGATTCCATCGGCGTGAAGGATGTCGCCTTCGCGAATCACCAGCAGGTCGCCCGGCACCAGGTTGGCGGTCGGAACATCGGCCGCCTGGCCATCGCGCATCACCAGCGCCCACGGCGCGACCGCGCTCGCCAGCTTCTTGAGCGCGCCGCGCGAGCGCGCCTCCATTAGCACGTCCACGCCGAGCACAGGAACTATCACCACCGCGAGCACGGCCGCTTCGCGGGTCTTTCCCAGCATCAGGTACAGCACTGCCGCGCCGGCCAGCATCAGCGCCATCGGGTCGGCGAGCATCCGGAGCACTTGCACCACGCGTGCGCCGCGCTCGCGGCGCACGAGCAGATTGGGACCGAACTCGCGCAGCCGCGACTTCGCCTCGCCGCTGCTGAGGCCCCCCAGCCCTGCTTCGCCCTCAGCCATCGACTGTTTCACGCTGCGCGATACGCGAGGTGTGCTCAACCGCGGCGCGATTGCCCGGCTTCAGCGCTCGACAGCGCCGCATGCTGCGGGCCTGGCGCGCCAGTCCGCGCCGGGCCGCTCCTGGATGCTTCACGCAGGTCGACGAGCCGCTTTCTGATTAGCGCCAGCGCAGGTCCGGTGCCACCGCTCGTGTCGATCACCAAATGGCAGCGTTCGGGGATCTCGGCGAGCGCGGCGAATTCGTCGCGCTGGCGCCGGTAGACCGCGACGCCGGCGTCCGACACCTCACCCGAGTGAGTCTCGCGTTCGGCGAGCCGGCGTACGATCTCTTCCTCGTCGGCCCTACATTCGACGAACAGCACCGGCACGCCCGCACGCGCCGCAACCTCGCGCGCCTCAGCGCGATAGGCGGGCGCCCCGAAGGTCGCATCGACGATCACATCCACGCCATCGTGCAGACGGGCGAAAGCCTCGGCGAGCATCGTTGCGTAAGTCTGTTGCGTGGAACTCCTCGCTGTAGATTCCCTTACGGCAGTCCGCGGACAGCCGGGCCGTCGGCGCGACGCCGGCCAGGCGCTTGCGCACCACGTCCGAGCGCAGCAAATCGAAGCCGAAACAATCCGCGATTCTGCGTGCCTGGGTCGATTTGGCGACCGTATGCACGTCGGCCTCGCCACAGCGCACCGTGAGGACCGGGCACGCGGCCTCGCGCAGCACGGTCTCGGCGACGCTGCCTAGCAGCACACGCTTGACACCCCTGCGTGCGTGGGTCGCGAGCGTCCTCCTATTTGCGGGTACGGCAATCTCGATGAAAGCGCTTTTTTGCGCTACGGTCTAGAGCATCAAGCGGGTCTGGACGGCAACTGGTTGGCTGACCCAGTCGGCGTCCGTTCTAACTCTCGGTTCTTTGGATCGCGCGATAAAAGATGTTCCGCTGCCGGCCTTGAGAATAATCTCGGGCTGGCGTGTGAAAATTTCCTTGCGAATCTGTGCACTACTTAGTAGCGATGGCTGAGATCACTGTCGGCGGAGAGAACAAGCGTCTCTAGCCAAGCAGCACTTTGACAGCCAGATCGTGTTTGGAAAGCCGCTCCAGCCGTGAAGTTTCCCTTCGTTCGTCCCCGGCGCATTATTTGCTGTGACCAGCGGTCGATATGGCGGGGGAGTACCAATTTCATGGGAGACGCTGGCAGCCACACCACCTCACGTCGAATCTTTCGAATCGTCCCCGATGAAGATTCACCAGCTCTCTGCCGCCGATGCCATCGCTAGCCTCAACAGTAGCCCGCAAGGGCTCTCATCCGTCGAGGCCCTGCGCAGGCTCGGCGAGTATGGCCTCAATCGGGTGGAAGCAGTCGCGCGCGAATCGATACTGCTGCGCTTCCTGAAGGAGTTCACTCACTTTTTCGCCCTGATCCTGTGGCTCGCCGCGGGCTTGGCCTTTGTGGCCGAATGGAGCGATCCGGGTCATGGCATGGCGAAGATCGGTTACGCGATCCTGGCCGTTATCCTGGTCAGCGGGCTGTTTTCCTTCTGGCAGGAATTCCGGGTCGAACGAACGCTGGCCGCGTTGCGCGGGCTGCTGCCGCAACAGGTCGAGGTGTTGCGCGATGGTAAGGCGGTCCGGTTGCTCGCAGACCGGCTCGTCCCGGGCGACATCATCCTCCTGGAGCAAGGGAACAACATTGCGGCGGATTGCCGCCTGGTCGAGGCCTTCGGAGTTCGCGTCAACGACGCGACGATCACCGGGGGAATCGCTTTCCAAACTTCGAATCGCGGGACCCTCCGCCAAGGAGGAAACAATCCACGCCGAGAACATCTTGCTCGCCGGCACCTCGATGGTCTCCGGAGAAGGCCGGGCGGTGGTCTTTGCCACCGGCATGCATTGCGAATTCGGCAAGATCGCTCACCTGACGCAGACCGGCCGCGAAGCCGTCTCTCCTTTGCGCGAGCAGATCGCGTACCTAAGCCGCTTGATCGGCATCCTGGCGGTGGCGATCGGACTGATTTTTTTCGCGATCAGCCGCATCCTCGGTGTCCCCTTCTGGGAGGATTTCATCTTCGCCATCGGCATCATCGTCGCGATGGTGCCGGAGGGACTGTTGCCCACTTTGACGCTTGCGCTGGTCCTGGCCACACAGCGAATGGCGAAACGCCACGTTCTGATCCGTTACCTGCCATCGGTCGAGACGCTCGGCTCGACCACCGTGATTTGCACCGACAAGACCGGCACGCTGACGCAGAACCGGATGACGGTAAGGCGCGTCTGGCTGGGGGCGGGCCTGGAATGCCAGCTCAATCCCGGCGCTGGGCAAGAGACCGCGGCGCTGTACCGGCCTTTCTTTATGACCGCCAGTCTGTGCCACGATCTGAGGGAAGGCGACCAGCAGGGGCGGAAGGTGCTGCTGGGCGATCCGATAGAAATCGCGCTGGTTGAAACGGCCGAGCGGTTCCTCTCCGCGCTTCCGGCTTGCAAAAAACTCGATGAGATTCCTTTCGACGTCAGCCGCATGCGGCTATCGACGGTGCATGCGACGCCTGAGGGCCCGATGCTCTTTTGCAAGGGCGCGCCGGAGATGGTCATCCCGCTGTGCGACCGGATACTGGTCGACGGCGAAATACGCCCGTTCGATTCCGGATCGCGCGCCAAAGTTCGCGAGGCGCAGGAAGCGATGGCCGGGCAGGGCTTGCGGGTCATCGCAATGTCCTACTGGCCGCTCGAGGACCACTGGCAGCGCGCGGAAGTGGAGGAAAATCTCATCTTTGCGGGACCGGGCTTCTCGAAAATCCGCTTATCTGGGGCGGAGTGATAGTCGAGGTCGCACTGGTCGCGCTGATTGGCTACACGCCGCTCGGCAATTCCATCTTCGGAACCGCGCCGATCGGCCCCCGGGCGTGGCTTTTCATTCTGCCCTTCGCGGCCGTGGTGTTCGTCGCGGAAGAAGTGCGGAAATGGATCGTGCGCGCCTGCTGGCGCGCGTAATCACCCTCAACGCGAGGCGGCTATCGGCGCGCGTGGCGCGCACCGCTCTGGATCGATTGCAGATAGGCGATGAGCTCAGCGATCATTGCACGGACCGCGCGCTCGTTGTGCGTCTCGGCATAGAAGCGTGCGCCCCATACTGGCATGTCGCGCGTGCCGTGAGCCTTGACCTCGGCGCGGCCGTCGATGAAGCGGGCGACCTGGTCCTCGGGCAGCGGATTTCCGAAACGTTCCGAAAGCCGGCGGAGGTTGGCCGGCGGCGTGGTCAACGCGGGCGCCACGGGACCATCACCCTCGCCGGTGAGTCCATGGCACGACGCGCAACGTTCGAGATAGATTTGTCGTCCTAGCGCGACGTCGTCGGCTCCTGCAGCGGCCGCAGTGCCGGCCAAGAACAAAAGGCCTAGGAATGGAGCGATCCGCTTTTGCATCGATGGCATGAGTCTATCCTTGGTTCGCGGCGGCGTTGTTCAACCTTCTTTTCCTATCGCGGCAGTAACGACACTTTTATCGCCGACATTGTCGAGGATGCGGACCATGTTAGTATCGGCATCGTTGACACGGAAGTATCCGGCAAACGGGAGGTCATCTAGGATGCGGTTACCGCCGCTGCGCGAGAGTTTCGAAGATGTGCCGCTTCTCGTCGAGTATTTCACTAGGATTTCATCGCGCTCGATGATTAACGCATGCTGCGACCCGTTCCGGTGGCCGAGATCGATGACGACGCGATGGTGGCCATGAGAATTTACTCCACATTATGGAGCTGTGTCTCCCAAGGAAACACGGCTGACGCGAGGAATCGACAGAAGACGCAAAATCGGGGAAAGTCTATTGGCATGATCGCCGCTCAAGGAAATGGGCGATAGTTTCAGCGAAAAGTCAGCACAACGCCATTCCCATATCGCAAGATCATGTGCCCAGTCGATTTTGATGATAGCTCGCTCGAAGCGGTCGACATGGCCGCAAGTATCGTTCGGCAGAATGACGGCACGCTCATTCTGGTTCACACCATCACCGCCGTCATCGGTAAGCTTCCGTAAAGATCGGGTAGAACAAGCGCGTTAACTGTCAGCGCCTCTGGTAAAGTCCTGCGCCGATAAGAATGACGCCTAAGACGAGTGCGCCAGCGCTCAAAGCCTGGGGAACCACGTGCGTAGATTGCTCGGTGCTCTGGATCTTGAGACCCCCCAGTTTTGCCACGTCTCTGGTCCGTGACGTTGTAAATTCGGGGATTGCCAGTCCCAGGATCCCCAGAAGAGCGAGCAGCGCACCAAGCCATGCAATCGGTTTCATCAGCGTCGCTCCTTAACGCGAATGGTCTACCGTGGGTCGCGAGACGGACTCTGGCTGAAACAAATCCATTCGCGTCCCATCATTTCGTATTCGCACAAACTGGCCTTACGTCACGCAGCTTAGAGCAATGTGTGTGCCTGCGGCTAACTCACCAGCCTACCATGAGAAACCTTCTGGCGTTTGCGAAACGTCCGGACCTGATTTCATCGGCAACACTGACGCAAAGGTGGATGGGTCCTTAAAAGTCACCGCTGCGCTGCATTCAGTCGTTGGCAGGTCGGCGCGACATATACGCGCTCTCCCGCCTGCCTGCGAGTTCGTTCCGCTGCTGGAACGCACGATGGCTCGAGTCGACATCAAACCTGATTTCGGCTGGCTGAACTTCGTCGCAGCGCTCTTCGTGCCTGAGATTCGCGCGTGGTTCAGCCTGTCGGACGATTCGCGCTTCGTTGGGGGAAAATTCACACAGTTTTATAAAGGTTTCGAGATCATCCTGGCACTCGTGCCAAAAACGGGACAGAACGAAACCAGCCCGAATCCCTGAATTGGCAAGCGGCGGCAGTCGCCTCGCCCCTGAAACCCGCCTGCGCAGCGCAGGACTAGATGACCGCGTGCGCACGAAGGGCGCGCCCTCGGGAATCACGCGACCGCATCCTCTACATGCCGCCGCGCGGCGGCTGCTACTTCTCCTGGATCGATTTTATGTAGTCCACGAGAGCGGAGATCCTGCGTTTGACCCGCGCCTTGGCCTCCGGACCAAGCTTCTCATCATCCTCGCTATATCGGAGTCCCCAGGTGGGCATGTCGCCGATGAAATACGCCGGGAAGCGCTTGCGGCCCTCGATCACGTCGTAAACCTTCTGACGTGGAAATCGGCCCTCCTTCTCTTTGCTGAGCTGGGTCAGATCGACTGACTTGTAGCCCGGGACCTCGCTCATCGCCGCGACGTTTCCCTTACCGTCGGAACCATGACAGCGTGCACAATCGGCGAGGTAAGCCTCTTTGGCAGGGGAATCGGCGCACGCGATTCCGATCGGCATCCCCCACATCAAGACGAAGAACAGGATCGCTCTGTATCTGGTCATTCGCAGCAGGTCCGGGCCATGCTTTCTTTAGAGAGCACAGGACGGCGCGGGCGATCAAGGAGTGCGAGCGTGCGCCAGGCAGTGACTCGCGGAAATAGCCTCGGGACGCGTCCTGTGCTTATAGCGCCGCGCGAGCCATGCGCTGCGTCCACTACGGTCATTCAGGGGCACGCGGTCTCCCGCGCCGGCGGGCTGTAGGAGAGGGAGGCAGCTGCTCGAATTCTCCCACTTCCGGACCTGACGGCCGCTGGTCGCGCACTGCGAGTCGTTCTTCCGGCTCGATCAACGCATCCTGCTTTTCCAGCGATTCATCCATTTCCTCGGGCAAGGTCCAAAGATGGCGTGACGGCTCATCGATATGGCCTTCACCAGGCCGAAGCCGGTGATTTCGCTTCGACTGGCAATCGACGCAGTAGGCCGCAAAGGGCAGCACCTTGAGGCGGTCAACAGGGATGTCCTCGCCACATTCCTCGCAAATTCCATAGCGGCCCTCCTCGACCCGACTGAAAGCGGCGGCTATAGCCTTCAACCGATATTCGGCACGTTCGATTAGGCCGGCGTGTGTCTCTACTTCGGCGAGAGCGCGGGCCGCATCAAGTTCGTCGCCCGGGAGTGGCTCCGCATCTTCCTCCTGCGCTCTGCGAAAATCGCGAATCCGCGCAAGTGCCTCATTGCGCTGATGAGCGAGAAGGTTCCGTAGGGTCTGAAGGCGCTCACTATTGCTGGTTTGTGATGATTTCATTGTTCAGCCTGTTTCCTGAGAGCATTTGCCTCTCGTTTGGTTGCGATCAGACGTGCGCTATCAAGTCACTCAAGGACTGGTTTCCATTCAGCCGCCTTAGAGCTTCCGCCAAAAGCGGAGCGACGCTGACTACCTTGACGGGTAGGTGCAAATCTGCGGCCAGCGCCACGCTGTCTGTAACTATGAAGCGCTTCACTCCAAGGACGCGTAGCCGTTCCTGCGCCGGACCGACGAACAGGCCGTGACTTGCCGCCACGGTGACCTCCGATGCGGCCCCGGCTGCTTTCACCAGATTGACAGCCGCCGCAATGGTCCCTCCTGTAGTGATCATATCGTCAACAATGAGAATCGGCCGCCCGCGAACATCGCCGACGATCCCCTTCGCTTCAACTTCCTCGCCGCTGAGGCGGGTTTTGTTGACCACCGCGATCGGCATATGGAGCATCCGCGCGTACCGTTCCGCGAGTTTCACGGCGCCGAGGTCCGGCGCCACGATGACCGATTCTGCCGGAACGCCCGGAGCGGCTGCCTGTGCCAAGATGGGAATAGCGCTCAGATGTTCCAGTGGAAACGGGAAAAACCCTTCGAGCGCGGCGCTGTGAAGGTCAAGCGTCACCACGCGCTGTATCTCGCTCGTCCTGAGCAGGTCGGCGACGAGGCGTGCGCCGACCGGGTCTCGGCCCGTGGCTCTCCGGTCTTGACGCGCATAACCAAAGTACGGAATTACGGCAGTCAGACGCGCGGCGCCGGCGCGGCGGCACGCGTCGGCGAGCATGAAGAGATCGAAGAGATGTTCGTGCACAGGCGGGCTTGTCGGCTGAATCAAGTACACGTCGCGCCCGCGTACACTTTCCTGAACTTCAATGTGAAGTTCGCTGTCAGGAAAGCGAGTGAGCGCCCGGCTTCCGAGCGTCAAACCCATCCGCTCCGCAACCGCCGCGGCAAGCGTGAGGTTGGCGGAGCCAACGAAAATGACAGGATCCATCGCCTTCTCCCGACTGGTTCTCTAACGCTCGTGTTCAAGCCGATTGACAACGCGGTCGACGCCGAAGACGTACCATGCATCCATCTCAGCCATCTCGCCCTCGGCCTTATTGACGACAAGCCCTTCCAGCGTGACCACGGCAGTGCGAACGGTCACGCGGATGCGATAGGCATTGACCAGCGGGTCTTTTTCCAAAACCAGTTTCACCGCCTCCGCAATCTCGTCGTCGCTATCCTCCTGTATGGGCACCACTTCGAGGCCATTGACGACATCGCAGCTGCCCGGCACCCACCAGGCCAACACTCCTGCAAGTCGTTTGTGGGAGAGACTGCTCACTTCACCGTCCAGCGTCACAACGCCCTCATCAACCATTATGTTGATCGAGCAGCGCGGCGTGATCACCTGCGACTCCCTGAAAATCTCCCAGCGGCCGCTATTCATCATCCGGATGCCGCAGTTATTGATTGCAGGCTCTTCGAGCAGGGCATCGCGAACATGATCGCGGATTTCACCGTCGCCCATCGGGGTTGAAGGCGTAATCCGGAGGCGGTCGACAATGCCGCTCACGCCGCCGACCGCGGCTGCATGCTCGAGCGCAAGTTTCTTCGCAGCGATGTTTTCAAGCTCACCTTCAAGAACGAGAACGCCATCCGGGTCGATGACAATTTCTAACGGGTGTTTGTGGAAGCTTATGCGCGGATCGTGTTCCAGCGCCGCGCTGACCTCTTTAACGATGGTTTCGCTTCTATCCACGTTGAAATCTGAAATGGCGTGTTCTCTGCGCTCTTTGGAATAGACTCGCCGTAACGACCCTGCGCGGCCCTGCGCTTAGTTTTTGAGACCTTGAGCGAGGCTCAGGAAACGGTCCCACGGCGTCGCGACCCAGGTTTCAGTCGTCGCGTGCCCGAAGGATCGGACGAGAAGCGCAACTCGCGTCGCCGTATCGGCGTCGGGCGCCTCGAAGATGTCCAGATAATCGCATGGACCGAGCACGGCATAGTTGGCGAGCCATTTTACGCTAGGGCATTCCTGGCGAATGCGCTCTGCGACCTTCTTGTTGAGATTTGCGACTGCTCCGGGACGGGTCAGCGCCTCGGGTGAAAGCCTCGTGAGCATTATGTAATTGGCCACCATAAATCCTCCTCTGCGGCCCACGGGAACAGGACCCGACTTGGCGGTCCTGCTCTCGTGGTGGCGCACTGGAAACTTCACCACCCGTTCTCAGGCGGTTTACGCCGCGGCTTCAATGATGCGGTGGCGGGGGGCGCAGACCGAGGCCATAACGCGCGCGATTTCGGCATCGCTTACCTCGCGAGTCTTTTTAAACTCGGTCTCCCGTTCACCCTCACGCGCGATATCGTTGAGCGAAATGATGCCTGCCAGGCGCCCCTGCGTGTCGATTACCGCCAGGCGCCGGACCTGCTTCTCGCGCATCGACTTCTCTGCGGACGCGATGTCGTCGTCAGGCGCACAGGAAAACACCTGCTTAGACATCGCGCTAGTCACCAGCGAGCCCGTAAGCGGCACGCCCTGAATATAGGCCGCCATGCAGACATCGCGGTCCGTGAGCATTCCAACGACACGACGGTCACTGTCCACGACCGGGACGCAGCCGATGTCGTTGTCCCACATAGCCTGCGCGGCCGTGTTCAGAGTGTTGTAGGTTGCACAACTCTTCACTTCGATCGCCATCAAATCCTTTACCTTCACGGTCGTTGCCTCCCCTTGAGTCAAAATCACTTTTCGAGGGCTGCGCGCTTGCCGACAGCCCTACTTCTTTTCGTGTTCAGCCTTTTTTTCTGACTCGATCTCGAGCGGTATCTTCTTCGCCCCGACCTCTTTGGCCAGCGGGATAGTCACCTCGACCACCCCGTTCTTGAAGTTGGCTTTGACGTTGTCTGTCATTGCCCCCTCCGGCAAGTTCATCCGCCGCTCGAAGGCGCCGTACGAGACTTCGCGGCGCAAATAGTTCTCCTGCTTGACCTCCTTCTCGCTTTTGCGTTCGCCCTTGATCGTGAGGACGTTTTGCAGGACGTTGATTTCGATGTCCTTGGGATCGAGCCCAGGTACGTCGACGCGTACCAGCAGATTGCCGTCCTTGACGTAGCTTTCAATCGGCGGGGCGAACTCTTTCTCGGCTTCCTCGAATTCTTGAGAGAAGCTGGGGAAACGCGACTCCCAGCTTCTCGCCAGCCGTTCGAGGTCCCTAAACGGCCTCCACAGTGACAGTGCTCCCATTGATTTTCTCCTCGATTGGATTTCCGCGCTCGATGCTCGAGCACACCTTCAAGTCGAGCAAGCAACGCGCCAATCGAAACATCGCAGAAGGCTCCCAAAAGTTCGGCCCTCCCTGTTGCCAAAAGCGCCAACTCGAATACCGATGGCTCGAACGGGAAGCAAAGGAGCCGGGGCTCACACGCCCGCTGTGTCTCAGGCGACTATGCGGCCAAATTCTTAAGGGCAAGAAGCCAGACTCTCAAAAATTCATCAAACGGCTGTCTGAATTCGCATAGTCGCCAACGAAGTAGAATCTGACGTGGCCTGCGGCGCTGGGTTTCGGAGTTGAAACAGGGGGGCTACCTGCGCCGACTAACAGAAGAGGGCGTCCTTGCGCACCTCAGTGTCTAGCTTCAGGCTGTGACGCGGAGAATTCCACCATTTCTTTGAGCATCCGAGTCAGGTTCGTCCGCGCCGCGGCCTCGTTCGCCGAGGAGAGGTCGATCCCACTGTCCTGATGGGAAACCACGTTGTCGGTCCAAACAACCCTGTTGGACGCGACTTCAACAAGCCGGTAATTGACATGGAGGATCGACGTATACATCGCAGACGCTTCCATTTCGCGATGAGAGACTATTTCAGCGTCCAGCCGGTAATCGCTGCTTCCATTTGTCACGACCGATTTGAAGATCCCTGATTGTTCGACGCTTCTTACGAGTGCGTACCAAAAACTGTTACGGAGTGGCCGCTGAGGTTGGGATCGCTCTCCCGCGACCTCGCCGACAAGAACTGTCTTGCCCGATAACACTCCTGGGATCTGTTTGCCAAGACCCGGATTCGCGGCGAGCATATACTCCGGCTTAGGCGAACCAGTGACACATCCGCTGACAATCAAACCTGCCAGCGCCATTCCAATCATCGCGATCACGCGCCAGTCGCGGTGCGCGTCTCGTCCTCGCCAGCAGTAATGTAACACCTTCACGAGGCGCGATCCGAGCTCTTCACTTGGGCAATTCAGCTTTATCGTGGAGGAACGATGAGCACTGGGCACTACCTCGATTCCCTTAAGCTCTTCACTCCAGAGTTCCTGGAATTTCTCAACAAGCTACGCTTCATGGGCGGCGTCTTTTCGCGGAGTATCGACTCAGGCATCCCGATGAACGGCGAGATCGTTTAGAGTTTGGAGGCCGGCGCGCCGCGCGCCGGCTCACCTGAAGGTGATGCGGGTAGTGGCCCCTTTCCGAGCAGTCAGGATTTGCCGGCTATCGCGACCGAGCTCGCTTGAGGCCCTTGATTACCCATCTCCTCGGCGAACCTGACCTCCGTACCGATTTTCATCCTGTCGAACGCATCGCCTAGGACGCTGTTGCGATGAAAGTAAAGTTCGCGGCTGTCGGGTGTGGTCAGAAAGCCATACCCCTCGAGTGGGAACAGTTTGCTCACGCGCGCGTGGGGCGGCGCCTCGACAGTCTTGACGTCGCCCCGCTGCTTGCGGGCATAATCCTGCAGCTCGCGCCGCGCGGCGTCGAAGGCCTCGCGAATCGCCACTGCGAGGTCATCCTCGGACTGCCGATCAACGCTCAACTCGCCACCCGGAAGTCTTAGATCGATTCGCACCTTGAACGGACCGCCATGGCGGCGATGGCCAACGGCGCCTTCCACGGTGACGTGGCAACCGCCGATACGCCCACGCTCGTAATAGCGCTCAAGTCTCGCGGCCTTTTCCCGGATTTCGGCTTCGGCGGCCGCATTCAAGGTGAAATTGCGGGCGGTGATTTGCAAATCGCGTTGCATGTCTCATCCTCAGCGCACTTTTTGCGCGATAACATCTTCTTCATCTACCTGGGCACCGGCATCGTTACTTCCGCGATACCCTGATGAGCCCACAAGCAAGCAATGATCACACCACGTCAGAATATCGTGTGCTCGCAGGCGTTCGCATCTAATGACTCCGATGGCGTCAGCGCTGTGTCCATTAGCGCCACGCTGCCGTTGCACAGAATTTGCTCGCCCGATGCAAGTAGAGCCAACGACCCTGGCGATCGGTGCTGAGGTTGGATGCAGGCTGGGAGCCGGCAATTGGAATGCGGGGCAGGGTTTTTTATGCTCCCACTGGAACGATAGGCATAATCGCCGGCGCATCGGGCGGCATCGAACCGCAGCTGTTTCGAGCGCACATTGGCTCGCAACACGGCCCTGATTAACGCCAGTGAGTCTACCAGCGCTTGAGCATTCGGAGCATCGCGCTTTTCTTGACCTGATGATCCTGCATCCGCTGGAGGATATCGTCCAGCGCTGTCACTGCCTCGCACAGGTGCGGCCCCTTATTGAGCATCACGCACTCCGCGCGTTCCCCCATCGCGGCGTCGGTAATCTCGGCCCGTGATGGAAGTCCCTTCTTGGCGAGACTCTCCAGCACTTGCGTCGCCCAAACCACGGGCATGTGGGCCGCCTCGCACACCCATAGGATCTCCTCCTGGATCTCTGCCATCCGTTCATAGCCGCATTCCACGGCCAAGTCACCCCGCGCGATCATCACGCCCGCCGCGGGACGACGCATCGCGGCGAGCACCAGGGAGGGGAGATTGTCGAATGCCTTGCGCGTTTCGATCTTGAGCAGGATGCCGATGTCGGGACGGCCAAGCCGCGCCAGTTGTGCCTCGAGCGCTTCCACGTCGCCAGGCGAGCGCACGAAAGACATGCCAACGATGTCGGCCTGCTCGGCGACCACTTGGAGGTCTTCGAGGTCTTTCGGCGTGAGCGAAGCAATACTCAGGTTGCTGTCCGGCAGATTAATGCCCTTGTTAGGGCGCAGTTTGCTACCTGCCGCGGCGGCGTGGGTAATCTCGATGGTGGCTTCCAAATCGGCGACTTTTTTGATAACTCCGCCAATCTTGCCATCGTCAAACCACACCCGCTCGCCCGCCTTAATGTCGCGGAGAATCTCCGGGATGGTGCAGTTTATCGCCGCCGGACGCAGCACGCGTCCGTCCTCGCCTACCTCCGGGCCTCTGCCCAAGCGTAGTTTATCCGACAGCACCACGGTGTCGCCTTTTTTAAGGACGATGGGCTGATCCAGCGCGGGCAACCGTCCGACGCGCAGGACACAATCGAACTCGCCCTTGCGGCGCAGTTCCATTCCTGAAGCGAGATAAGAAGTGCGGATGCACTCGGCTTCGACCTGCTCGCCGGTTGCCGCGGTCACGACCATTCGCCGGGAAGATCCTCGCGCATCGGTAAATTCGATCTGATCCCCGGCTCGGAGCGAGGTTAGATCGCCGGCGGCGATGGGAATTGATAGGGACTCCGCCCCGTTCGCAACCGCGCCCGTATGCGTTTGTGGAACAAGGCAGATTCGCGCGGGCTTGAGCACCATTCCAGTAACATCACGCTCGGGGCGGATTTTGATCACTTCGGGGCCGGTTTCCATCGGGCCAACCCGCAGTTTGGGGCCGGCGAGATCCATCGACAGCCGGCAATTCTTGCCGAGTTCGTGCCTCGCGCGCTTGAGATGCTCGGCCATCGCCACCCACGCCTGGCGGTCGTCATACGAGCAGTTGACGCGCATGCAGTCCATGCCGGCGGCGACCAAATCGCGAACCAGTTGATAGTCCGATGCGGCTTCACTCGGCATCGTCACCATAATCCGCACCGCACGGTTGGCCGGGCTGGGCCCGAGCAGCGTCTCGGTATGCTCACGCAACAACCTGTTGCCCTCTGAAAAATCGAGCGTGCGGGGCAAATGTTGCCACGAGCGACCGGCCAGTCCGTGGACCGCCGCGAGCACCGCGTCAAGCGTCGCCATCACGTGGGCTTCCGCGCGCCCCAGCGAGGATAGCCCCAACTGGGCCAGTTCCTCCTGCAGATTGCGGACGTCGCGATGGCGCAGTGCGATGTAATGCGCGAGGTTACGAGCGCTTTTCAGATAGCTCGGGTCGATGCGGTCAACCCGCGTGGCAAAGGCGCTCTCCGACTCGGCAAGCGCCAGCCTGATCTCGCTTAAGCGCTTGATAAGATCGGCGAGTTTCGCTTTAGGAACCGCGGTCGACGTCACTGCTTCTTTCAATCGGAATGCCTGCGGAACTTTGACCATAGCAGTTTCTCGGGAATCTTGCTCTACGGTTTGATGAACAGCGCGTTACGCCGGTATTTTGGAAGCAGGTAAGCCAAGCGTAACAGCTACGTAATTCAACCTGCTCATCGCTTACGATACGCGGGAAGTGCAATGCTATTCTTGCGTAAGATCTAAGCCACCATTTTAGGTGTGAGTTGGCCTTCGTGAGCGCCCGAATAGGGCAGGCTTTAGCGGTGGTCGCCAAAGCGCCGCCCGCAGCGACGAAGGCGGAGCGGATAGAACTCGCAAAGAATGCGTCCGTCGACGACGCAGTCGCGGTCGTCTTCGCAGAATGTCTAAGGCATTGGACCGCGAACGAAGCGGCGGCGCTGAGTGGTCTGGATCCTGAGGGAGTTCACGAAATGCGCGTGGCGCTGCGACGCATACGCGCGGCGCTCTCAGATTTCCGAGAAATCATTCCCGTCGCCCAAGTTGCTTGGCTGAAACGCGAAACCAAGTGGCTCTTAACAAGTCTCGGTATGGCCCGCGACTGGGACGTCTTTCTCTCCGAACTGCTTGCGCCGGTTGAGGCTGCCCGACCGGGAGACGCTGGGCTGGCTAAATTGCGGATGGCAGCCGAGACGGAAAGGGAGAAGGGCTATACAACAGCGCGGCGCGCGATTGGGTCACCGCGCTATTCCGCGCTCCTGGCGCGGATGCGCCGATGGCTGTCGGCTAAGTCCTGGCGCCAAGGTAGCAACAGAACGCGAAAATCTTTCGACCAGCCCGCAGTAAAATTAGCCGGTCGGTTGTTGACCAAGAGGCATAAGGCGGTGCTCAAGCTAGGCCGCGACTTTAAGAAGCTTTCAGCCCAGGAGCGCCACCAACTGCGGATCGCGCTCAAGAAGCTTCGGTACACCGCGGAGTTCTTTCGCTCCCTTTATCAGAGGAAGCGCGAGAAGGCCTATTTTCGCGCGCTCGCTCAGCTGCAGAATAGCCTGGGCCACATGAATGACATCGTGGTGGCGGAACACCTGCTCAAGCGCCTGTCCGCCGCACGCGACGATCGGAGAATCTCTGACCGTCTATCTAACGCGGCTGGCGTCGTCGCAGGCTGGTATATGCAGAGCGCGAGCAGTTCGGAACTCCAAGCTAAAGCGAACTGGCGCGAGTTCCGCCATTGCGACGCTTTCTGGTAGCAAGGTCGTGATGGATCGGGCCCTTGCCCGGTGATGACCCCTGACGACCAGCGCGATCTGACCCTGGGCGCCGACATCGCCCACATGGACGACTCGGCCCTGGCGCACGCGACCGAGCAGTCAGCACAGAATAACACAATTGAGATGAATGGCCTGAAATCAATCCACCAATCTGCCGCGCCGGATGAAGTCCAGCCGTACGCCGAGATGGCTCTGCCTGGTCGGAGTATTAACTACATCGGCTGAAAACCGCGTCTTAAGCCTGCGCTAATTCAGCAGCGCGCTGGCGCGCACTAATCCAAAGCTTCTTGAGGTCCTTGGGCAACTGGCTCATCACGTCCCAAGCCTCGCCCTCCATCCCGGTCGGGCTGCCGAGCAGCTCCTGCAACGTGACGAAGACCGCGATCACTGCGCGTTCCGCTTCGGCTTCGTCCGGCAGCGACGCAATCAGCCGCACCTCGCCGACGAACTGCGGTTCATGCACACGGCGGACATGCCTGCCCGGACGGTCGAGCGCTTCCCATAGTATCTTGAGTCCGGCCGGCAGCTGGGCGTCGACGTCGCCTGCCTCACGCGACGTCAGACTGTCTCGAAGCTCCTGGAACACAGCGAAGGTGAGCGACTCAGCCCGATGCTCGTCACATCGCATAAGCCCAGCGACCCTTTCGAAAAATGCCTTTTTATCCATTGTTCCCTCTCCCTTGATCAATACGCTCAGCATGGAACATGCCAAAACGCCCACGGCCGCGTATCAGCGAGGGAGAAAGCATCACGGTGTTGTGATGGTTCCGCTGGATGCATCACGGTGTCGCCGATTGGAACCTGCGCCGCCAGCGATGTCGGTTCCCGACACGCGCCAAGGCATTGGAAAGGGGCAAGCAAGGCATCGCCGGGTGCAGGCGAGTATCCAGACCCGCGACATATGCCCGCCCGCCATGTCGAGGGGATACTGCCTACTGCGAGTATTCAACTGTAGCATTCCTCGAAGCTGCAACCTGTAGATATCTCACCCAAGGCTCCATGGGAGATTACGTCGACTTGATGCGGGAGCGCAGGTACGAAACACAGCCATTGAGGCTGGACATCTGGGGATAATCCGCCTCGGGAATATCCACTCTTGTTGCCTCATGAATGGCGATCATGAGGTTGAGGATATCCATCGAATCGAGGTCGATTTGCTCGCGCAAGTCGATTGCCGGATCGATTTCGGACTCGAATTCGGGTGCAATGTTCTTAAGCTCCCGCAAGACCATTGCCTTGATCTCATCGTCCGTCACAGTTTTTCTGGCTCCTGCAAAAGGCGCTCGATCGTAGCGAGGAAAAGGCCGCCTCGATGTCCGTCGCTGGCGCGGTGATCAGCCGCAAGCGTCGCCATCACGACGGGCCTGGCTCCCAGCATTCCGTTGGCTGCCCACGGGCGTTCGGTGATTTTGCCAAACCCGACAAGCGCAACCTGCGGCGGATAGATGATTCCGAACACGGTTTCGACTCCCTGCTCGCCCAAGCTGGTCACCGTGATAGTGGCATCAGCGATTTCAGAGCTTCGCAACACTCCTGCGCGTACCCGCTTTACCAGGTCCTGCAGGTTCGCCATGATGTCGTCCAAACCCTTCTTGTCGACATCATGGATCGCCGGCGCGATTAGTCCTCCCTGGCGCAGCGAGATCGCAACACCAACGTGAACTGCGGCGCTGGCTTTGAACGCCTCATCCACCCAAAAGCCGTTCATTTCCGGTATCCCATGCGCGGCCAGGGCGGCAGCCTTCAGCAGAAGCACTGAATAGAGCAGCCGCTCGGTCACCGGTCGCTTGAGATTCTGCGCCTGCAGCCAGGCCATCGCCCGGCTCATGTCGATCTGAGTAGCGAGATAGTAATGCGGGATCTCGCGCTTGGAGCGTGCCATCGCCGCTGCGATCACCTTCCGCATCGTCGCACGGCGTTCCTCTGGGGCGACGGATGGTTTGCGCTGGGGCGCAGCCTTGGGTGCCTCCACTGCCGGCGCCGCCGCGAGAGCGGGCGCCTTTTCCGACGGCGGCGCTGGCGCAGCAGGCGCCGCTGCCGCCCGCTCGACATCGGCTCTGGTAATGGCTCCGTGCGGGCCCGTTCCTTTCACCGTACAGAGGTCCACCTTCAGTTCGACAGCCGTGCGCATCGCGAGTGGAGAAATTCGCAGGCGGCCCGGCGCCGCCGGTGGCATCTTGGGCGGCGGAGGTTTCTCCACGCGAGCGGGCATCGGCGGTCGAGGCGGCGCAGGAGCGACGGGCGCGACCAGGGGCGGTATCGCAGCGGCAGGCTTTGGCTTGGCCGCAGGCGGCGCGACAACTTCACCATCGGTGCGGATCAGAGCCAGGAGCGTGCCGATCGGAACTTTCTCGCCCAGCGGGACAAAAATCTCTTGGACAATCCCGGTCTCGAAAACCTCGACTTCGATCGTGGCCTTTTCCGTGTCGACCACGGCGATGATGTCCCCGCGCTTGATCGTATCGCCGGGTTTGACCAGCCACTCGAGAATGGTGCCGACCTCCATGTCGGCACCGAGAGCGGGCATGCGAAATTCAGCCACGATCACCCATCATGAGGCTCACGGTTTCGACGATGGTTCGCACCTGGGGCAGCGCCGCCTCTTCCAGGTGCTTCGCATACGGCATCGGGACTTCCGCGCTGCAAACCCGTTCCACCGGCACGTCGAGCTCGTAAAACGCGCCTTCCATGATGCGCGCGCTGATCTCGGCTGAGATGCTACCGCTGCGCCATCCTTCGTCGATAATCACCGCTCGATGGGTTCGGGTAACCGAATCCACAATGGTCGCCGTGTCGAGCGGGCGCAGAGTGCGGAGGTCAACAACTTCTGCATCGATCCGCACTTTGGAGAGCTCCTCGGCTGCTTGCAGCGTCTTGCCGAGCGTACCGCCATAGGTGATGAGACTCACGTCCGTTCCGGACTTGCGCACCGCGGCTTTATCGATCTCCACGGCGCCCGCATCCGCCGCCAACTCGCCTTCCATGTTGTAGAGCGTGCCGTGTTCGAAAATAAGCACCGGGTCAGGATCCTGGAGGGCCGTCCATAGCATGCCCCGGGCATCTTCCAACGTGGCGGGAGTGAGTATCTTGATGCCAGGAATGTGGGCATACCAACCCTCGAAACTGTGCGAGTGCTGAGCCGCGAGCTGACGCCCCGCGCCGGTAGTCATTCGAATCACCAGTGGAATGTTGAATTGACCACCAGACATGTGAAGGATCGTCGCGGCGTTGTTCACAATCTGGTCGAGCGCCAGCAGGCTGAAGTTGACCGTCATGATCTCGACGATCGGCCTCATCCCGCCCAGTGCCGCACCGATTCCGGCGCCGACGAAGGCCGACTCGGACAGCGGTGTGTCGCGGATGCGCTCGGGGCCGAACTCTTCCAGCAATCCCTTGCTCACCGCGTAGCAACCGCCATAACGGCCTACATCCTCGCCCATCAGGAACACGCGCGGGTCGCGCTGGAGCGCATCCCTGATCGCCTGTCGCGTCGCCTCCCGGTAGGTCGTGCGGCTGGCCTTCGTATCCGCCGTCATGGTGTCGTCCTTTCGGAGTAAACGAACCTGGTCAGCTCTTCGACCGGCTCCAGGGTCCCCGCCTCCGCAAATTCGACCGCCTTGGCGATCTCCGCCGCAACATCTTCCTCCATTGGCTTGAGATCCTCGTCATTCAGCAGTCCTTCTTGCCGCAGACGCGCCTTAAACGAGACGACGGGATCGCGCGTCTTCCACTGTTCGACTTCTTGCTTGGTACGGTATAGCTGCGGATCGAACATCGAGTGCGCGCGGAACCGGTAGGTGCGAAATTCGAGGAAGTGCGGCCCGCCACCGGAACGCACGGCCTCGACCGCCTTGCGCGCCGCTTCCTCGCATGCGACGACGTCCATGCCATCGACGGGCCACGCCGGTATTTCGTAACTGCTCGCTTTGAGGCTCAGATCGATTTCGGATTCGGAGCGCGCAAGCGCCGTCCCCATCGCATAAAGATTGTTCTCGCACAAGAAGAGGACGGGCAATCTCCATAACGCGGCGAGATTCATGCATTCATGGAATTCGCCCTCCGCCACCGCACCTTCACCAAAGAAGCATGCCGTGACGCGCGTGCGGCCCTGCATCTTGTCCGCGAGCGCTAATCCGATAGCCACCGGTAGTCCGCCACCGACGATCGCGTTGCCGCCATAGAAGCGCGTGGCCGCATCGAACAGATGCATCGAACCGCCCCGGCCGCGACTGCATCCCTCGTGTTTGCCGTACAACTCGGCCATGATCGATGCGGCCGAGACGCCACGAACTAGCGCATGTCCATGCTCGCGGTAAGTCGCCACGATTGCATCGCCGGCTTCCAGGGCTTGCATGGCGCCGACGGCAACCGCTTCTTCACCGATATACAGATGGAGGAAGCCGCGGATCTTGGCGGCGCTGTAAAGTTCCGCGCATTTCTCTTCGAAACGGCGGATGCGAAGCATTTCGCGTAGAAGGAAGAGCGCGTGTTCGCGTTCCAGGGCCGGTTGCGGCAAGTTTACTTGTAGAGGCACGCTGCGCTCACTCCGGACCTTCAGGTAGAGCCGGGCTCGCCCTCCAACGTGGAGGTGTCGCCTTCCGGCAGCCCAAGCTCACGCGCCTTCAGCAAGCGGCGCATGATTTTGCCGCTGCGGGTTTTCGGCACGTTGGTGACAAAGTCGATCTCTTTGGGCGCCACCACAGCACCCAGGCGTTTGCGTGCGAACCCGAGCAAGTCGCGCCGCAGCGCCTCGCTAGAAGAATAAGTTGGCTTAAGCGAGACAAATGCCTTGACCACTTCTCCAGCCATCGGGTCGGGCTTGCCGATAACGCCGGCCTCGGCGACGGCAGGATGCTCCATCAGCGCGCTTTCCACTTCGAAGGGACCGATCAAATGGCCCGATGACTTGATCACATCATCGGCCCGGCCGACGAACCAGAAGTAGCCGTCGCTATCGCGCTTCGCCAGGTCGCCGGTGAGATACCAACTTGCGGCGAAACATTTTCGATAGCGTTCTTCCTCATGCAGGTAGCCGCGAAACATCGACGGCCAGCCCGGCCGCAACGCCAGCTCACCCTCGATTCCAGCTTCGGGCAATTCTTCTATGGTTCCATCCTGGTGACGGCGGACGATGGCCGCGTCGATGCCGGGCAGCGGACGGCCCATCGAACCCGGACGAATATCCATCGCGGGGTAATTGGCGATCATGATACCGCCGGTCTCCGTTTGCCACCAGTTGTCGTGAATAGGGAGGCCGAACGCTTCCTGCCCCCAAACCACCGCCTCGGGGTTGAGCGGCTCGCCGACGCTGGCCACGAAGCGCAGCCGGGAAAGATCATACTTACGAATCACTTCGGTGCCGATCTTCATCATCATGCGCACGGCGGTCGGCGCGGTATACCAAATAGTCACTCGCTGGCTCTGGAGAATCGCATACCAACGCTCGGCATCGAACTCTGCTTCATCGATTATGCTGGTAATGCCATGGGTGAGAGGAGCGATGATGCCGTAGGAGGTTCCGGTTACCCAGCCGGGGTCGGCCGTGCACCAGAAAATGTCCTCTGGATGAAAGTCGAGAGCAAACCGGCCCGTCATGTGGTGAGCGACAACCGCCTCGTGCACGTGCATCGCTCCCTTGGGTTTGCCGGTGGTGCCGCTGGTGAAGTGGAGCAGCGCCAGATCCTCTGGGTCGGTATGCGGGATGTCGAAGTGATCGTCGGCTTCTGTCAGCAGCTGATGGAAGTCGAGCGTCTCCGGAATCGCTCGAATCTCCTCCGGGGCGCCGATCAGGAGCACGTGCCGTAGACCGGGGAGAGATGCGCGCAGGTCTGCGACCTTTCGTTTGTAAAAGGAGGCCGTGGTCACGAGCACCCGACCATCGCCGATTCCAATCCTTTGACGGATCGGTTCGGGGCCAAATGCCGAGAACAGGGGACAGAGGACGCCGCCAATTTTCAGGGTGCCAAGCGCGCTGATATACAGTTCGGGAATACGCCCCGCCAACAGGAACACTCGCTCGCCCCTGGCGATGCCAAGCCGTCCGAGCACGTTGGCGAAGCGGTTGGTGAGCGTGCGCAAATCCCCGTAGCTGAAGTCGCGCACTTCGCCCCGTTTGCCGAGCCAGCGCAGCGCCAGGCGATCACCGCGCGGCCCTAGGCAGTGCCGGTCGACCGCTTCGTAGGCGATGTTGAGCCCGCCGCCAGGAAGACCGTCTAATTCCCGCCGGGCGTCTTCCCAGGAAAAGGCCGCCCGGCTCTGCTCATAATCCAACAGGTTGGGGATAACAGCCCAGCCCCGTCGCGGCTTCTCGATCGTTTTCCAGGTCACGTGTGGCTCCGAGCCTCATCTGTCCAAGTTTTCAGAATCCACCGATCATGCCGCCGACGGCGAATCGAAATACACCTTCGTCAGACACCCCAGCGCGCGGCGTTTATCCGCCGTGGCGCCAATGGAGGCAGACTCTTGAAGAGGCTGATGCGAATAGGGCACCAGTTACCCGCTCCCCACGAGAACACCGGGAAGCTTCTCTACGTTTTTTCTCTGGGCCTAAACGCACGTCCAGCCTTTGCAGAAAAGCCGTGAGCCTTAATCTCGGAGTCCAATAGCGCTCCCTGCCGCCGGGCGCCAAAAGCCGCGCCTAAAAGTGTGCCAGCGAAAGACGTGAGGTTTGCGATGAAGAAACCCAACATGATCCTGCTGCCTATACCGCTGACCATGTCTCTTGATGCCATGCCGGACGCCACGCAAACCATCAGCCAGGTCCACATGAGAACAAGAGCCGTTATGCACGTGGCAGCCCAAGTCACCAAACCATAGACATAGGCGTCGTGCCGGATGAATGAGCTAGATACTGTCACCGCGACGAGTCCGCCGACAAACCCGGCGATTGTCCATGCGGCAATTGTCCAGACGCCGAGACCCAAGCTTATATTGCGCATACCCTCGAGATTGAAGATTCCGAATGTCCAAAGGCCAAGACCCCCAGCCAGCGCCATGAGAAGGTTGGCCGTCGCGAGCGCCAGCAATACTCCTGCAAACACCGCTGCCGATCTGGGTCGATTGCGAAGGATGCGGGGGCTATTTACCGGGTGAGTTTCCACTGCAGAATCCTTACGAACGGACAATCAAGCATGAAGCATGCCTTAAATCGTGCTGAGAGAGCGACCTCAGTGATGACCCTTGGTATTTGCGAAACCTCACTATGCGCATACAGCTGTCTCGACCTTACGTGCCAGCGCGACGTAGTCGTCGCCTTCGAGCTCCATCGGCAATCCAAACACCACTTCGACAGTACCCGGATGAATCATCCTGGAGCGGCGATGCAGCACGCGGTCGACACGGCTGTCGCGATCTGCCGCTAGAAGTATCTTCACCGCCGGTAGCCGTCGTCGTATACGACGAACTCAGCCGGAGAGTCGGCGAAGCAGCGGAAGAAATCGAGAAGCGTTCTTTGCTCAGGTTGGGAACAACGGGTCAGTCCCGCTGGGATTCTCGATCGTTTTCCAGGTGTGGTTACGAGCGCCGTCTGTCGTGGCTCAGGGTTGCGGCCGATGGAACAGGACACGGCGCATCACGGGGAATAGTTCGCGCTCCTCGCCAGCTATGAGGTCGTCCAGAGTGGTCGCGTAGACGCAAAGATTCCTCGCCTCCGCGGCGACAGCCTCATTGCTCCCTTTTTCGAAGGAATGCGTGGCGATGATGTCGTGAAGCGCCAGAATTTGTTCGTGCTTTTTGCGCGCCCGGTCGACAAGGTGATGAGGAAAGTGTGCAAGCGACTCGGCCCAGGGCAGCAGCGTATATTCCTCCTTGCCGAGGTGTCTGGCGATGACGGAGTCGATCCGCACCCATGCCTTGGCGGCCTTCTCACGAAGTTCCTTGTTGCCGGGATCGAGCGTAAGCCTCGCCGCCGCTGAGGCTGCCTCCAGAATCGGGCGCCTCAGCTTGATGTCCTCCTCTGCCAGCTTGGCCAGCGTGAACTTCATCTGCGACTCTTTGGTTGCAGCTTCCGGTATTTGTTTGTTCCCCATTGTTGGCCCCTTCGATGCGCTCTGGCACAAAAGAGCATTCCCTGTGCCATGGGCAGGATCTTTCGATAGAAGAGACCCACGGAAGGCCAAAGGCCGGCGCCGCTGAAATGCCGGCGTGCTACCTGGAGAGCCACAATCCGCTAGTCCATGAACGATAACTCGGTTGAAGACTTTGAGCTCTCGGCTTCAGCACCCTTGCCGCTTCGATGCGTGAGCGCGCACGAAAACAATAAAACACCACCGCACGCTGTGCGGGTTGTTCCCTTTGGATACAGAGGAAGGTTTGGATGGTGCAATTCGCCCGCGCCGCACCCGAGCATTCATGCGTCAGGCCCCGCTCTGCGCACGACAAATCTATTGTAATGCTCGCTCCACAGGGAACTGGCCTAAAGATTGCTTTCCATGCGCGATGATTCTGTTCGTTTTCGTTAGAGTTGTCGTTTCGCAGCGATCTTTAACAGGAGGGTTTTGGAAATGGCTGACAGGAATCCTATGTCCCGCTTTTCACTCACCTGGGCAGTAGTGACGTTCGTCTGCGTGTTACCGGGTGCCTCGTCGGCGCAACAAGCCGCAACTGGAAAGGCGAGGTTCGAGCAGTATTGCTCAAGCTGCCACGGCACTGATGCAAAGGGTGATGGGCCGCTTGCCAATTTGCTCACCAAGAAGCCTGCCGACCTCACGCAGATCGCCAAGCAAAACGGAGGAACCTTCCCTGGCGTGAAGGTCATGCGTGCAATTGATGGGCGCGATGAGGTGAGAGCTCACGGTACCAGCGACATGCCGGTTTGGGGAGAGCGCTTTAAGGCCGAGAGCCCGGCCGTCCATACTCGCGAAACGGCGGTGCGAGGGAGCGCCCAAGAGATTGTTCAATACATTCAGTCTATCCAGGCAAAGTAATTTTCGGTGGTGACCTGTCGCCTTGAACAGGCTGCTCTGCGCGGGAAGGTCTTTCCGCGCCTCTGCGATTGGCGTCATCGGGTGTGCGCCGAGCGCCTGGTACAAAGACTAACGGAGTTACGAGACATGTGCCGAATCAAATGGCTATTCCCGGTTGCTTCTCTCGTCCTCTGCATGGCACTTGGGATTACCGCCGCGGGATGGGCCCAGGAAGGTGAACAACCTGAGATGGTGCCTCCGGGAAAAGTGACTACTGGCAAGCTCGAATACCGCCGCTATTGCGCTCAATGCCACGGACCGAACGGGAAGGGCGACGGCCCCGTGGCCGCCGTACTGACGAAGAAACCAGCCGACTTGACGCAGATTACAAAAGGCCACGCCGGAACATTTCCGGAGGAGTGGGTCCGGAAATATATCGACGGCAGCGAGATGGTTGCCGCGCATGGGACCAGCGAGATGCCCATTTGGGGCCTGGCGTTTGCCAAGGGCGGTCTCGGTAATAGCACGAAGCGCAGCCAGTATGAAGTCGACACAAGAATCAAGCTTCTTGTGTACTACATCAAGTCTATCCAGGAAAAGTAACAGAGCCACCGCAGAAGTAGCAGACCGTCTTCCGCACCGGACACGTCGCAGGAGCCGAACTGGATCCCGCGTCGGCAAATGCGCCGGCCACTCCGTGACCGAGGCTGCTCGCATGTGCTCGCAAATTTATCGGCCTTTGACGTAGGACATCGGATCGGCTCGCCGTCCGCGTGAGCCGCGACTTCGTGGATGCGGTTCTTGCTTGTTGGAGAAGTGCGGGAGAGAAAACCATGAAAAAGTTAAAAGTAAGGACGAAGCCTGCGGCGACCAAGAAACCGGCCAAGGCTGCGAAACGGGTCGCGAAGATGGCGCGAGAGAGGGCCCCTGCACGAAAGGCTATTGCGGCCCGGGAGCCCGCCGAGCGGGATTTCCTTGCCGTTGCGATTGCTGATTTGGCGGCGATTACGGGCGAACTACGCGAGATCGCGAACGATCTACGGGACCTGATGGGCGAGAGCGAAGAGCCGGGCTCCGACGTTGAGGCTGTCGTTATCACCGAAGTAGAGAACCCGGAGGGCCTTGAAGGAGAGTCGTGAGATCGAGGCAATGACCCGGCACTTTCGGTTCAGAATGATGACTCCTATGGCACCAGCGGTGTCTCCTTTCGGCAGGGCGGATCTGCGAATGGTTCGGAACGGCCGAATCGAACGTCGCCTCCGGTGGCACGTCTGATGCTCAGAGGCCTATTGAGTATTTGCCATGACCAAGCAACATATAGCCCGAAGTCAGGAGCTCATACCTTCGGATTCAGTGCGCCTGGAGGGTGAACTGGCGATTCCTGAGGGCGCCATGGGGGTGGTCTTGTTCGCCCATGGCAGTGGCAGCAGCCGCCTGAGCCCTCGTAACCAACTCGTCGCGCAGACGCTTCAGAATGCCGGAATCGGCACGCTGCTACTGGATCTTCTCACGGACGAGGAGGCGGCTGACCGTGAGAACGTTTTCGACATCGATTTCCTCGCGCATCGGCTTGGCGACGCGACGAGGTGGCTGAGAGCAAGGCGGGACGCGAGAGGCTATGCAGTAGGATATTTCGGTGCCAGCACCGGTGCCGCAGCTGCGCTGGCGGCGGCAGCCCAGGATCCTATGGTCTGCGCTGTCGTTTCGCGCGGAGGCCGTCCCGACCTTGCCCTTCGGCATCTCGCCGAGGTCAGAGCGCCGACCCTGCTTATCGTGGGTGGCCGGGACTATGGTGTGATCGAGCTCAACGAGAGGGCGTACAATCTGCTGCGCTGCCACAAATCGTTCAAGATCGTGCCCGGCGCCACCCACTTGTTCGAGGAATCAGGGACGCTGGAGCAAGTGGCAGAACTCGCAAGCGATTGGTTTGTCCTCCACATGAAAGGCGCGCCACTAGCCCACGTCTCAGCCGGAGATCCGATTGTGTTTTCAAGCCGCGTTGAAGCGGGGCGGATGCTGGCAGCCGCGCTTTCCTCCTATAAGGGCAAGGATGTGGTCGTGCTCGGCATTCCGCGGGGCGGGCTGCCCGTGGCGCGCGAGGTCGCGGATGCTCTGCAAGCGCCCCTCGATATCGTGGTGGTGCGAAAGCTCGGCGCGCCCGGCCAACCAGAACTCGGAATTGGCGCAGTTGTCGACGGCGATCATCCACGCGCGATTTTCAACCAGGGAGTGATCGAATCGCTGGGCGTCGAGGACGAATATATCACGCGCGAAATCGAGCGACAGCTCAAAGAGATAAAACGCCGTGAGATTGCGTATCGCGGCGGGGAGCCGTCAGTTGCGCTCGCGGGCAAAACGGTGATCGTCGTCGACGACGGAATCGCTACAGGATCATCGGTGCGAGCCGCGCTTCGGGGAGTTCGCCGGGCGAAACCGAAGAAGCTCATACTGGCGATTCCGGTCGCGCCTGCGGAAACTCTAGAAGCGCTGCGCGGCGATACCGACGAGATCGTTTGCCTTGAGACCCCGGAGGACTTCTTTGCCGTAGGGCAATTCTACCGGGATTTCCACCAGGTCGGTGACGACGAGGTCAAGCGGATTCTTGCCGCCAGGCGCGCCGCGGAATGGCGCCTTCACGCGTAGCATCAGGAACCACGAGGGGAAGACCATGGAAAACGAGACACTACTTAGGGCCCTTCAGGAAGGAATGAGAAAGCTGACCGAAAGCGGCATCACTTATACGGCCAGCATGGCGAAACTTCGGGAAAAGGCGGAGCAGGCACAACTGGCGATCGACGTAGTCATGGCGCAGGAGTCGGCTGCCATCCAGAAACACGAGCGCATTGCCACGGAAGCAAAGGCGCTGCGAGATCACATAAGTGACCTCGTTCGTGGCCGCGCCGATTCCGCTCTCATATCGACCCTCGAGGACGAGCTGAAGGATTTGGATGGCATGCAGCGCGAGGCCAATCTGCAGGTCGGAGCACTAAGGGTACGGGTCCGCGCACTTGGCGAGCCCCTCAACGCGATCAAAGCCGAACTCGAGGTCGGCGAGGAGGCCCACAGGCGCCTTTCGGACCGGACGATGAAACTGCGTGAGCACATCGAGAAGGTCGCACACGCCTGAAGCGACCTGCCTCTTCTCCGCGCCCGTCTCACGCTCGTGGTAGCGCGAGACGCGGCGACGCGTCATCCTAGCGCTGCCGCAGTGACTTGAGAGTTCGCGTGTTCAGGACGTCGTCAGCCTCGATCCATCCGCGCCGCGCCTGGTTCACGCCGTACTCCAGCAGCTCGAAATCTCGCGGCGAATGCGCGTCACTCGATACCACGAGCTTCACGCCGGCATGCTTGGCGGCGATGCACGCGGTGTCGGTGAGATCGAGCCGCTCGGGTTGCGAATTTACCTCGAGCGCGCACCTCTCCTCGCGCGCCACGCGCAATACCTCTCCCAGGTCGAATTCACTTGGTTCCCGATGTCCGATTAGACGGCCGCTCGGATGGCCGATCACGTCGACGTTTGGATTGCGAATCGCCTTGATCAACCGCCGCGTCATCTCGCGCGGATTCTGTTCCAGCTTATAGTGGACGGAGGCGACCACCCAATCGAGCTCGGCCAACACGTGATCCGGCAGGTCGAGGCTTCCATCGTCGAGAATATCTACCTCGATGCCGCGAAGCAGTTTTATACCGCGCAGGCTTCCTCCGATCCGTTCGATCTCGCGTCCCTGCTCGCGCAGCCGCTTGGGGTCCAGCCCATGCGCCATCGCGATGCGCCGCGAATGGTCGGTGACGGCGAAATACTCAAGCCCCATCTCGCCTGCCTTGCGCGCCATCTCTTCAATCGAGCTTCGCCCGTCCGTGTAAGTCGAATGCGTGTGGAGATCTCCGCGAAGATCGCTTCGGCTTAGAAGGCTGGGTAAGCGGCCTGATTGCGCCGCTTCGATCTCTCCGCGGTCCTCGCGAAGTTCCGGCGGCATCCACGGAAGGCCGAGCGTCTTATAGACCTGCTCCTCGGTCTTTCCCGCGATCGTCGAGCGGCCCCGAAAGAGCCCGTACTCGTTGAGCAGAAGCCCGCGCGCCTGCGCGATGCGGCGAAGGTGAACGTTGTGGGACTTCGAGCCGGTGAAGTACATGAGCGCGGCGCCGAAACTATCTTGCGGCACTACGCGAAGGTCAACTTGCAGGCCGCCCCTGAGTACCATGCTGGCCTTGGTCTCGCCGGAGCCGGTAACTTTTGTCACGTCCGGGAAACTTGCGAACTGCTTCATGACAGGGTCGGGACGCGCGGCAGCCGCCAGCAAATCGAGATCGCCCACTGTCTCGCGCCTGCGACGAAAGCTGCCCGCGACCTCAAGTTGCTCGACCGCGCGGCATTTGCGCAGATGCGCGACGAGACGGTCGGCGATCCGCGTCGCCTCCGCATACGAAATCCGTTTGTCCGCTGCGTGTTCCCGACGGGCCAGCGATTCGAGAATCCTTTCCTCCATTTTGGCCCCGAAGCCCCGGAGCTTGCGCAACGTCCCGGCCTTGGCTTCGCGTTCGAGGTCATCTTTGCCGTGAATATCTAGGCGGTCGATCAACAGCTTGAGCCGTTTGGGGCCGAGGCCGGAAATGTCTCTCAATTCAAGGAGCGCAGGCGGAAATTTCTCAGCAAGCTCTCGATGCAGCGGCAGTTCGCCGGTCTTGATCAACGTACTTATCTTGCCGGCCAGGTCCGCTCCGATTCCGGGAATTTCGTCGAGCTGTTGAGGAGAGAGCTCGGCAACTGCAACGGGCTGGTCGCGCACCGAGCGGGCGGCATTCCGATACGCGCGCACCCGAAAAAAGTTCTCCCCTTCGACCTCGAGCATGTCGCCGATCTCGTCGAGAACTTTTGCCACTTCCTCGTTTTGCATCATCGCGGTCACTCGACGGCCGGTCCTACACCAAAGGGTTACGCACTACTTTCGCGTGAGCAAAACATAAGCCATCCCTTGAGGCCGCTCCCTGGCCCCGGAGATGCCTGGAGCCCTGAACAGCTCCTGGTGGCAGCAGTCGAAAGCTGCTTTCTGTTCACGCTGCGCGCGGTGGCGGCTACTTCCAAGGTCGATACACGTCGATCGACATCCTGGGCGAGGGAATGCTCGAACGTAAAGAGGGCGTAGTTCGCATCACGGAGGTCGTGCTGAGACCGGTGCTTAGCTTGCCGGCTGGCTCCGATCCCGGCGCGGCCGCGCGCGTGCTGGAGAAGAGCGCCAAGGCCTGCTTCCTCTCCGCATCGCTTTCAGCATTCGTTCGGCTCGAGCCCCGCATCCTGGTCTCTGAGTGAGGCGCGACGCATTGCGGCGCGGCGAAGCGGCGCTTGAGGGGTTCGAGCCCGAGGCGATGGTGCGGACTCCATTCCCCAAGGTGAGGCATCGATGTCGCATGTTTCCGATGCTCGGATGGAAATCCTGAGCTTGCATCGAAAGGAAACACATGGCACGTCGTATGCTCCCTTGCGGCACATGCCTATCAATGCAACTTCGGCTGAAGAAGACCGACAACCTCAGTTTGACGGGAACCTTTCCGCGGGCTTCGCGGGCATCGAGGCGGAAGCAGCAACGCCATTTCACGGTCTGCTCGGGTCGAATGCTGCGATGCGGCGGCTGTTTCGCCGGATTGAAGCGGTCGCCGCCACCCGCTCGACCGTCCTTATCGTTGGCGAGAGCGGAACCGGTAAGGAGCTGGTGGCGCGCGCCGTCCATGAATGCGGCGCGCAGCGAGGATCATTCGTTCCCTTTAACTGCGCCGCGATTCCGAGAGACCTAATCGAAAGCGAACTGTTCGGCCATCGGCGCGGAGCTTTCAGCGGCGCAAACGCCGATCATCCGGGACTCCTGCGCGCCGCACACGGCGGCACGGTCTTCCTGGACGAGATTACTGAGATGAGCCCGGACCTGCAGGCGAAGCTGCTGCGTGCGATCCAGGAACGAGCCGTGAGGCCTGTCGGCTCGACACACGAGACCCCCGTCGACATCAGACTCATTGCGTCGACCAATCGCGATCCGGCCGAGGCCGCCCGCACGGGCCAGTTGCGCGCCGACCTCTATTATCGTTTGCAAGTGAACGTGTTGGAAATCGCGCCGCTGCGCGGGCGTTCAGACGATATTGCGACGCTTGCTCAGCATTTCCTGAAGCTGCTCAACGAGCGCAACGAGGGCGGGAAGTTTCTGGTAGGCGTCGCCGCCGAAGCGATGGCGGCGTTGCAAGTGTACGATTGGCCCGGCAACGTCCGCGAGCTTGCCAACACGATCGAATCGGCCTTTACATTCGGTACCTCCGCCACCATTACGCTGGATGATCTGCCCTCCAGGATCGTGAACGCCTGGCGAGCCGCGCCGCACGCAATCTCCTCGACAATAGTGGCGAGCGAAGAAGACCCCAATGACGAGCCCACGACCATCGAGAGCTCCGGCAGCTATGCCGAATTCGAACGCAAGGTTATCACCAAAGCGCTCGAGCGCACTGGGGGAAACAAGGTGCAAGCGGCGCGCCTTCTGAAAATATCTCGCAAGAAGCTCTATGCGAGGATCGACCGCTACGGGCTCAGCATACACAATGCCGCGCAAAAAATGATTCCCCTAAGTAACCATTCGGATCTTGTGTGGTCACAGGAAATGGGCGGCAACCGCTGATGGTTCCTGCCAACCCGCAGCCGGTGTGATGACGATAAGAAACACGAAGCCATAAGGGGAATGCTAATGAACGTAGCTCGTTGGATGACTAAAGATCCTGTCGTCGTAGAATCAAAAGACACGCTCGCGACGGTCCGGCAGATGATGGACAAGCGAAACTTTCATCGCGTGCCCGTGGTCGACGGCGGCAAACTTGTCGGCATCGTGAGTGACCGCGACCTGCGCCAACACACGGGCGCTCTGTCGCGAGTCAAGGTCAATGGCGCAATGACTACCTCGGTGGTGAGCGTGACTCCCACAACCGTGCTTGAGGAGGCGGCCAACCTGCTGGTCAAACACAAGATCGGCGCGCTGCCTGTCGTCGACCGCGACAAGCTGGTCGGAATCATCACTGCGACAGACTTGCTGCGGGCCTTCGCCGAAGTGCTCGGCACCACGGAAGAAGGCGTTGCGAGAATCGACCTGTCGCTCGAGGGAGACTCCTCTGAGCTTGCGACAATCGCTCAGCTGGTAGCCCAGGAGAATGGGGAGATTCTCGGAATGGGCACCTATCGGGGCGAGCAAACGGAAGGCAGAGGCAGGGTGGTTTACCTGCGTTTGCGCGCGGCTGACGCAGATCGAGTGGCTCGGATGCTGACCGACAAGAATTTTACTGTGCTCACGGTCCATCCATAGGCGAAATAGCCGCACGCGGGACGGGAGCCCCCGGGCTCGCACCTTTTCTTCGGTGAGATCCGGCAGGATTCACCATGTTGCCCATGGGTCGCAAGAGGAAAATCATGGAAGTCCGAAGAGTTATGACCCCCGACGTCAAGGTCTGTGGGCATGACGATGCACTCAGCGCCGCCGCACAGATTATGTGGGAGAACAATTGCGGATGCGTGCCGGTGGCCGGCGATGACGGCCACGCGGTCGGGATGTTGACCGATCGCGATATTTGTATGGCGGCATATACACAGCGAAGGCCGCTTTTTGAAATCGCCGTTGCCAGCGTGATGGCACACAATGTTGTCTCGTGTAGGGCGAGCGATGACCTGAGGACGGCAGAGGCATTGATGCATGACAACCAGGTCAGGCGTCTGCCAGTCGTAAATGATCAGGGCGTCCTCGTCGGTATCATTTCCATCAACGACATCGCGCGCGAAGCTCAGCGCACGCGCGGCGGATGGCAGCCCGAGGTTTGCGACGCCGAGGTTGGGCGCACGCTGGCGGGGATTTGTCGGCCGCATCGTCGGACCGGCTCTGCTTGATATGCCTTAGAGGCGTCGAAGAACCAGGCTGCCTAGGAAGACGAAACGTAATCATCAGAAGCGGCGATGACCCCGACGGTGCATTCTTCAAACCCACGGATTAAGAAAAAGCGCACCGCCTAGGCGGCGGACGGAAGATCGTGGCACTGCGCGCAAAAATAGTGACGATCGAGTAACTCTTCGGCGACTTTTTTGCCGCAGCGCCCGCAGAAAGTAGGCGCGCACTCCTTTGCAAGCATACCGCAACGGGCGCAGTAGGCGTTTATGCCGCCCTCTGCGCGTTCGCCGAGATGCATGTTCCTGCTTCCGCAGTGCGAACACGTTATCGGGTTCTGGTTTGCCATCGAGTCGCCCTCTCAGGAATCGATCCGAGCCGCCTGCAAAGGCTTTGACGCGCCACTATGACGCAAGAGACGCGCCATACAATTGCCTTGCAATCGGCCGAAATCAGAATTTCCCGTGGTGCGATCGGACACAGCCGGCTTGTTCGGCTGTGCGTCGATCGGAAGCACGCGCCCCGGAGTGTGCGACTTTTAACTAGTAGATGTGATGGCTATGCGGTTGATTCATTGGCCCGATGATTGCTCCGCAGTTGGGCGCAGGCCCTACTCAAAAAAAAAGAGAAATGGAGAGACGACGATGCGAGAACTACAACCATGGCGGCCGTTTTCGGACCTCGAGCGCTGGGCGCGGCGCTTCGAGACTCGGTTCCCACGGTTCTTCGAGGACTTCGAGGAAGAGGGCGAACTTAAGCTGCCCATCGAGAGCTACGTCAAGGACGGGAACGTGGTCGTTCGCGCGGACGTGCCGGGGCTCGATCCTAAGGATATCGACGTGAGTGTGCTTGGAAACGTCCTGATGATCAAGGGCGAGCGCAAAGACAAACAGGAAGTGAAAAAGGAAAACTACTTCCGACGTGAGGTTTCGTACGGCGCGTTCGAGCGCCACACGACTCTGCCCGAGGGAGCCCAGACCGATAAGATCAAGGCCACGTTCAAGAACGGAGTCGTCGAGGTCACGATGCCTATCGCCAAGGAGGTGGGGGCCAAGAAGATTCCGCTCGAAGCAGCGCATTGAGCTGACCGGCGACAAACCATTGAAGGGCACTCCAAAGCGTTTAGTCACTCTGGAGTGCTCACTACTTTCAGCGGCATAATCCGCGTAGCCGCCGGCCTCGGAGGAATGGGAATGTCCACAAAATACGCCGCAAAAGCTGTCCTGCTCGATGGTCTTAGTGATCTCGAACAGGCCGCGATCGCTCGCAAATACGAAAGCAAAACCGGCAGGGCATTCGGTTGCGGGCCATGCGCGGTCGCGCGGGCGCATACGAAGGCAAGTGAGGAGCCTGCGAGTGAGGTGATCGCCATTTTGGACGAGGCCGGCGAAATAACGCCGCTGTGCGAGGCTTGTTATGCAGAATTTATCGAGGATAGCGCGACTCCCTAGCACGCGGCCTGCGCGCTGTTGAACAGTTGAGGCCCTTGGTTTGATCGCGAAGTCTCAATTTCTCGAGAGTTAACTTCTTATGGAACACACCCAGCTCTTTTTCAGTTCGGAGGCGCGGGAGAAGCTGCTCCGCGGGGCAAAGGCACTGGCCGACGCGGTTCGGATCACGCTCGGGCCCAAATCGAAGTGTGTGCTTATCCAGCGCTCGTTCGGCCCGCCGCTGGTTTGCAACGACGGCGTGACGATCGCCAAGGAGATCAACCTCAAGGATGCGATAGAGAACCTTGGGGCCCAGATGATTCGTCAGGCCGCAGAGCGTACGGGAGACAGCGTGGGCGACGGTACCAGCACCTCCGCCATGCTGGCCGAAGCAATCTTCGCCGATGGAGTGCGCAACGTCGCTGCGGGCGCGAGCGCAATCGACATAAAGCGTGGGCTCGACCGTAGTGTTCGAATTGCTGTCGAGAGCCTGCGTGCGCTTTCCCGCCCGGTCAAGAGCCGGCTGGAGAAGATGCAGATCGCGACGATTTCGGCGCATAACGAGCCCGCGATGGGCGAGCTGGTGGCCGACGCGATGGAGAAGGTCGGCGGCGATGGTGTCATTTCGGTGGAGGAATCGAAAACCACCGAGACCAACCTCGAGGTCGTCGAGGGTTTGCAGTTCGACCGTGGTTACGTGTCACCATACTTCGTGACCGACCCCGACAAAATGGAGGCGGTGCTCGAAGATGCAGTCATTCTGCTTACGGACCACAAGATAACCGTGATGAAGGATCTGGTCCATGTGCTCGAGCAGATTGTCCAGGCCGGACAGGCGCTGCTCCTCATCGCCGAGGATATCGAAGGTGAAGCCCTGGCGACGTTGCTGGTGAACAAGCTTCGCGGCGCGTTGCGCTGTGTAGCCGTCAAGGCGCCGGGCTTCGGCGACCGGCGCAAGGAGATACTTGAGGATATCGCCATCCTGACTGGTGGCCGCGTCGCTTCGGAAGAGATCGGTGCCCGGCTCGAAGCATTGGACCTCGCGCAACTTGGGAGGGCAAAGCGTGTGGTGGTCGACCACGATACGACCAAGATAATCGGCGGTCTTGGCGACAAGCGCGCCATCGAAGGGCGCAAGCTGCAGCTCCGCCAGCTGATCGACAAGACGACCAGCGACTACGACAGAGAGAAACTCCAGGAACGACTGGCCAAGCTCTCCGGCGGAGTCGCGGTTATTCGCGTCGGTGCGCCGTCGGAGGCCGAAATGAAGAGCCGCAAGGAGGCTTTCGACGATGCGATCAGCGCGACCAAAGCCGCCGTGGCCGAGGGAATCATCCCGGGCGGCGGGCTCGCTCTGCTGCGCGCGATCGATGCTCTGGAAAACGAGGAAAGCAAATGCGAGGGCGACGAACGTACCGGGCTCCAGATACTCAAGCGGGCGCTGGAGATCCCTACCCGTCAGTTGGCTGAAAACTCCGGGGTCGATGGGGGCGTGGTAGTGCACCAGATGCGGACCGGCAAGGGCGATCTGGGATTCGATGCGGCGCGCAAGGAATACGTGAACCTGGTCGAGAAGGGAATAATCGATCCGACCAAAGTCGTGCGTGTCGCACTGGAGAACGCGGTTTCGGTGGCGAGCCTGCTTTTGCTCAGCGAGGCGACGCTGACCGAGCTACCCGAACCAAAAGAGCTGAAGCAGTCCGTCGCTCCGATGTAAACGAGCCGCGCCGATGGCACAACATCATCATCCAGAACCAGCAGAACCGAGAAAGCGAACGCTTAATGCACCGCTATCAGACTGTTCTTTGCCCGGTCGACTTTGACGAGAATTCCCTCGCGGCCGTGAAGCATGCGGCGCAGCTTGCGGCACAGATGGATGCGACGCTGCATCTGTTGCATGTCATCACCATCATCCCAACGGCGCCCGAAATCGTTCAAAGTCTTGAGCCCCAACGTGACCTGTCGGCTCGTCAGCGCCTTCAGAGGATAGCGGACGCCGAGTTAGTCGGAATCAAAAATCAGCTCCACACCAAGCTTGCGTTCGCCGCGCATATTCCAAAGAACATCTTGGCCACGGCTCACGAGGTTGGCGCCGATCTTATCGTAATGGCCACGCACGGACGATCCGGGCTCCCTCATCTGTTGCTTGGCAGCGTCGCGGAAGCGGTGGTGCGTAGCGCCACTTGCCCGGTACTAACTATTCGGTCTTAGTCAGATAACAGTTTCCATTACACGCTTTGCGGCCATTCGCGAAGCGGACAGCGCCAAAGCGGGCGGAAGGAAAGGACCATGGGTCTGGACGCGTGGGGCCGCGCCGAGGGGCTTCTAACGCCGCTCGGAGCGGCATGAATTGCGGATGGGAAGGAGCAGGCGCTTGCGGCATTACGGCGAACGTGGCCGACTTGGACGCGCCGGACGCGAACACGGTGCGGCGCCACTTCCTTCTGCCGCGTCTCACACGCGACGAACTCGGGCTGATTAAGAGTTTGTTGTGAAGGAAGATTTGCCTCCTCGTACTGAGCGACCCCCTTGTTGCGCACTGTATCCCCTATGAAGTGACCCCACCGATTCCAGCTATCTCTGCACTCATTCACCCATTCTGGGGTAAAGGCGCGCCGCAATCGCGACGAGAACAACGAATGTGGCCACCAGCACTGCGCTATCCGTCGAGAGTCCGATCCGGCTTGTCGTGGTGGGAAGCATCAGCCCACGCAGTGCATCGACTTCGTAGGTTAGCGGATTGAGGCGAGAGATAACCTGCAGCCAGCGGGGCATCAGGCGGATGGGATAGATAGCGTTGCTGGCGAAAAAGATGGGCATCGTCAGCACTTGCCCGATGCCTAGGAACCGCTCCCGGGTTCGTACGATGCAAGCCACAATCACCGAAAAGGTAGAGAAGAGAGCTGCGCCGAGCGCGATGAAGACGATCACGCCGAGGACGTGTCGAACTTGAAAGCTCACCTGGATGCCTAGAATCAGCGCCAGCACGTAAACGACGATCGCCTGCGACAGCCCTCGAACGGTCGACGACAAGGCCTTGCCGAGCACGAGCGCGCTGCGCGGCGCCGGGCTCACCAGGTAGCGGTGCAGAACGCCCAAATCCCGCTCCCAGATGGTGTTGATACCGTAAAAAATCGCCACGAACAGCACGCTCTGCCCAAGGATGCCGGGCACCAGAAAGTCGAGGTAGCGCGTTCCTCCGCTGGTGATTCCCCGGACTTGGGCCATGACCTGGCCAAACAGGAGAAGCCATAGTGCAGGCTGCACCGCCCGGGTCGCGAGCTCCAGGGAGTCGTGGCGCAGCTTGCGCACTTCGGCATCAGAGACGGCGAAGATTTGCCAGCCGTAGTCAGAGATTGCGGACATCGGAGCCTTTTTAGCGATGCTCGCGGATGCTCTGCCGCGCGCGCTGCGCTTGTGTATATCCGCCGCCGGGTTGGATCTCGACGCCGATAAAGTGCGCAAAGACATCGTCGAGCGTCGCCCCGGGCTCTACTTGCGCCTTGAGCTCGGCCGGTGAACCAACCACCTCGATCCGTCCGTTGTGCATCAGCGCGATACGGTCGCAGAGCTCGTTCGCTTCTACCATGTCATGCGTGGTTACAAGCATCGTCATCCCGAGAGTCTCGCGCAAGGCGCGGACACGATCCCGCACCACCCGCCGGGCCATCGGATCAAGCCCGATGGTGGGTTCGTCCATCATTAGGACCTTCGGACGATGCAGCATGCTCTGGGCGATTTCGAGCGCTCGTATCATACCGCCCGAGTAGTGATGCACCAGGCGGTCGGCGACCTCCGTCAGATTCATCGCGGCAAGCGCGTCGGCGATGCGTTGCGCGCGCTCGCGCCGCGGAATCGCATACAGGCGGGCAGAGAGGAGCATGTTCTCGTAGCCCGTGAGCGATCGGTCCGCGGACAGGAACTGTGGAACATATCCGATGCGCCGGCGCACTTCGGCAGCCCGTGCGACGATGTCAAAGCCGGCGACCCGCGCGGTTCCGGATGAAGGCGGCAGGAGGGTGGTCAACATCTTGATTAGCGTGCTCTTGCCGGCGCCGTTTGGGCCGATGAGGCCAAAGATCTCGCCATGCAGCACGGTCATCGAGACATCAGCCACGGCGACGAGATCACGAAAGCAACGCGTGAGCGCTTCAGTGACGATTGCCGGCTCGGCATTCGGCTCCAAAGTGGTGGTTCCGCTATTGCGATTAAACACTGCGTTCAGAGCGGCCTCTCCTCTGCCGGCTAGCCGAGTGACTACCATATCAGCTTGTGGCCCGTCCGTTTCCTCCCGCGTAATAGCGTCCGCAGAAATCAAGGTGCATTTAGCGTCATTCGTAAGCGGCTGGTTCGAGCAGCACGCTGTAGGATAGGCACGTCCACGTGCAGATGGGCGCCGATCGCAAGGTAGGCGGTGCGAACCTGCCCTCAGTAAATGCGGCGAAGGCGTTGCGGATGACGCGCGCGCCGGCGGTGTAAATTTCGGCGATACGTTCGACTGCCGCACCGGCATCATGGCGGTCAACGAGGTCGCGGGCAGCGTTGTGTTGCGCGGGCCTCACGGCACATTCGCCGACGTTTCAACCCTTGATTACCGCGAAGGGTTTGAGTCTGGCAACTCTCTGCGTAACCCGCGCGGCCTCGAGCACCTCAACTACCTCAGCGACATCCTTGTAGGATTCCGGCATCTCTTCGGCCACGCCCGCCCGACTCTGTGCGCGGACCGTCACGCCCATGGCTCCAAGTTCCGCAAAGAGATCGCGGCCGCGCGCCTTGCGCTTTGCCTGGGTGCGGCTCATCAAGCGTCCCGCGCCGTGGCATGACGAGCCGAACGTTTCGCGCATCGCTCCCTCCAGCCCGATGAGCACGAATGAATAACGTCCCATGTCACCCGGGATCAGAACGGGTTGGCCGAGGTGCCGGTACGCCTTGGGGAGCTCCGGATGGCCCGGGCCGAACGCACGAGTCGCTCCTTTGCGATGGACGCACAGGACCCGCTTCACCCCGTCGACGACATGGTCCTCGAACTTTGCGATGTTGTGGCAAACATCATAGATGAGCGTGAGCCCCAGCTCGCGCCGACTAATCCCGAGCGCCTCCATGAAGGCGTTCGTCGCCAGGTGCATCATGACCTGGCGGTTGCACCATGCGAAGTTGGCCGCCGCTGCCATCGCGCCCAGGTAGTCCTGTCCCTCTTGCGAGGCGATAGGCACGGCCGCAAGCTGGCGGTCGGGAAGGACAATCTCGTACTCTGCCATCGCAGAGCCGATTATCTTCAGGTAATCCTCGCAGGTTTGATGGCCGAGCCCGCGGGAGCCGGAATGAATCAGGAGGGTAACCTGCCCAAGTTCGAGCCCCAGCGCTTCGGCAACGCGAGGCTGGTAGATCTGGTCGACCCGGCTGACCTCCAGAAAATGATTGCCTGAACCCAACGTTCCGAGTTGCTTACGGCCACGCTGGTAGGCGTGCTCGCTGACCTTCTCCGGTTGAGCCATCGGCAGACGGCCGCCTTCTTCTGTTTGGTCGAGGTCTTCCTGGGTCGCGTAACCGTGGCGGAGCGTCCATTCGGCGCCTTCCCGAACGAGCTGCCGCAGTTCTTCGATACCGAGGCTCGGTATGGCCTCCTCGGAGCCCACTCCGGCCGGGATGGCGTTGAAAAGTGCGTCGGCGAGCCGGTCGACCTTTGGCGCCACCTCCTTGTAACGAAGGTTGGTGCGGGCAAGGCGGACGCCGCAATTGATGTCATAGCCCACTCCGCCCGGAGAGATCACGCCAGTGCGCGCATCGATCGCCGCGACACCACCAATCGGAAAACCATAACCCCAGTGAACATCGGGCATAGCGAGCGAGTAGCCCACGATTCCAGGAAGGCAAGCGACATTGGCGACCTGGGTCAAAGCGGGATCGTCGCGGAGATCTTCCAGCATTGAGGCGCTTACGTAGAGCCGCCCCGGGACCAACATCGCCCCCTGCCTGGGAATCTCCCAGAGAAAATCGTTTATCTTGACCAGGTTCATCCAAACAAGAAACTGCGCAAAGGCTATGCCCGAACAATAGTCCAACGGTAGCGCGGAATCAGCGAAGTGCGCGGCCGACAGCGACAGTTATCCCTGGATTTGTGCGTCCGTTGGATGCAGCTCGTTCCCGGCTCGCATACTGGACCCAGCCATCCACCTCAACTAGGGTCCGTCCGCTCCAAACCAGCTGGCGTGTTCACTGCGGACTTGGTCGCACAATAAATTGGCCTGGAAAGTACGACACGCACGCCATCACGTGCGTAATCGCATCCTTGTCGTAGTCATCTCCGGAACGGTATCCCTCGAAAAACGAATTCAGGCGCGCGACGCGCTCCGGCCAGCAACCCCGCGATTGCAGGCCAAGCGACACACCGTAGTTGGTAAAAGCAAACTTGACTTTCGGTGCATCTGGCTCCCGACAGAAATAGCCCGGCGGATCGATCCACATCCGGTCAAGTATCGCTAGACTCCTCTCGCGCTGGACGCGTGCCCAACGTTCTTCGGGAAAGAAGTGCGTCATCCAAAGCATCATCCCAAGACCAAGGTCTTGATTGATCACCAGATCCCGATAACTGCGGTCAACTATGGTTTTCATTTGCCGGATCTCTTCGGCGAGCGCTCGTTCATCGAGTAGCCGGTAAACAACGTATCCGTGGAACGGATCGAGCGAGCCGAGTCCGAAGCCAGGATAGGGTGCGCTCAGATCCTCCTGCATTTTCCAGACGACGCCCTGGCCGGGAATGACGAAGGCGGAATGAACGTCCTCGACCAGCCTAATCGCCCTTTCGCGGTATTCCGGAATCACGTTGCCGAGGCACCCCAGCGCGTACATCCACATCGCGAGATAGTGGAAGTACTGGCCATCGCGATCGGCAGCCTCGCCAATGCGCAGACCGCGTCCCCGTCCCAGGACATGCTCCACGTCGGCGACTACCCGCTCAGCTTGTTCGACGAACTCCGGCCGGCCCAATTCGTGGTAAAGCGAAACGAGGAGGACGACGCCGAAAGCATCCGTCCACAGATAGCGAAGGCCATTGGGCCAAATGCCCTGTTCGCGCATCCAGCCAAGCTTCGCCAAAACCCGCTTGATATTCGCAGCCACGTCCCGTCTTCATCGCGGCAACGGAAATAAATTCCGGCCGACAGCGTCCTATACTCCGAACGGAAAAGTTTCGGTCACCACTATCAGATCGTAAGGTGCATGCTCGGGCCATCCCAGAGTGCTGTCGCAGTGGAGAACGTTGATGTTGCTATAGCCCAGTTCGGCGAAGCGTCTTCTGGCCAGTTTGGCGAGCTGCTCGTGACGTGCCTCTCGACCATCCGCATCCGTTGCTTATCAAGGTCGTGCATCGAGCTATCCTCGATCGCGGCGCGGGCGGCTCGTCCGCGGCTGATAGTGAATCATCTTCTTATAAATGGCCATCACAATTCTGTAGAAGCGCTCGCCGGTAACGTCGGGATATTCTTCCCGGGCGCGAGCCTTCGCGCGCTCCCATGCGATTTCATCCTCGGGCGTTCTGACCACGCTTACCGGCATTCGCTGAGGCCTCCTAATCTTCTAGCGATTGTCATGCCAGCGCGAAGTCGAACGGCAGGAGGCTTGCATTTTCGGGCGCGTCTCGCGGTCGGCTCTGCGAGACTCGTCGGGACTGCGTTTCGTTGGCGCCGCCCCGACCGTTCAGCGCCGATACTCAGGCGGGTACGGTGGATGGGACCGGCCGTGGCATCATTCTTTGGCTGACTCCGTTGGAGCCATTTTGAATGCCTCCAATGGAGTCAGCCGATCCCGAAAAGGCATTTCTGGTCTTAGAACGGGCCGAAATTGCGGCATTGATATTGCTCAGTTCTCCTCTTAGTCGGAGGAAAATTATAGGAAGAACTCGGCTCGTCTGATCTACGAAAGTTGCGGATTGCGCGCGCCTTTCATGCTCCGCAACGGCGTCAGCACTATTGGAATCGCTCTCGATTTCCTGCTTCTGATCACGACCTTTGCCGGCCTGGTTGCGATCGCGTCGCATCTTTATCCGAGGATGGGCGAATGACGCTCCTGTTCACGCTGCATCCACCACGGCTCGTGTCCTGGGCATACGTTGGCAAACGCGAGGAAAGCAACAGTGAAAGAAATTTTGATCCTGGCCTATAAGCTTCTGGTCGCCGACAAAGGCAAATACACCGCGCTCTTGGTGGGAACCACATTCTCGGTTTTTCTCATAGTACAGATGACCTCGTCTTTCGCGGGTATCCTGACCAAGGCGTCCGCTACCGTCATTAACATCGGCGCCAGCATCTGGGTCATGGATCCCGCGGCGCCGAATGGCATTCTCAGCAACGTTCCGATGCCGGATTACGTTTTGGATGCGGTGCGCAGCATTACTGGTGTCAAATACGCGGTTCCTCTCTACTCCGGTGCGGCGCTGGTGAGGCTGCACGACGGAACTTACCAGCCAGTCACCGTGATCGGGCTTGACGACACCAGTTTAGTTGGCAGGCCAAAACTGCTGGCGGGGAATATCAATGATATCTTTGCGGAAAATGGCTTCGTCGTGGTCAAGGATGAGGAGTATCCCAAGCTTGAAAGTCCACAGATCGGAACAGAATTCGAGCTGAATGACTATCGTGGCGTCATCGTTGGCATCGCCAGGGTCCCGACCGGGGCCTTATTTGGCAACCCGACGCTCTATACCACCTACTACAGAGCGATTCAGTACATTCCGTCGATGCGCTTTACTATTTCATACATTTTGGTCGAGCCAAAGACCGCCTCCGATGTCCCGTACATCAAACAACAGGTTGCGCAACTCGGCTACCTCGCGCTGACAAACGCCGAGTACCAGAATGCGATTTCGAGTTACCTGAAATATAAAACGGGCATCGGCACCAATACGCTGCTGATGACAGTGATCGCTTTCATCGTAGGCCTTTCCATCTCCGGTCAGACCTTTTACACCTTCATTATAGAAAACCTCGAACACTTTGGCGCTCTTAAGGCCATGGGGGCCAAAGGGCGCGAGTTGGTATATGTGATTATCTTCCAGGCCGGCTTTACCGCGCTCGTCGGCTACGGGCTCGGAGTTGGCCTGTCGACACTCATCATAGCTGGCGCGCAGCTCAGGCTTCCGGAATACGCGTCCCGTGTAACTTACACCAACCTCGGTCTGGCTTTAGTGATGGTCCTAATAATCGCAGGCGTCTCCGGTTACGCGGGAGTACGCCGTGTGCTGAAGATCGAACCGTTCGAGATCTTCCGAGGTTGATATGCTCGGGGCCGCAATCGTGGCTGACAAGATCTCGAAATGGTTCGGACAAGGTGAAGCCAGAACCCACGCGGTAAAAGAAGTGAGCTTCGAGGCGAATTGGGGCCAGATGCTTTACATAGTGGGACCGTCGGGCAGCGGCAAGACAACTTTGTTGAGCATGATTTCAGGAATTCTACGACCGAACTCCGGTTCGGTGAAAATAGACAATCGCGATCTCTGGAGTCTCTCGGACAACGAAATTGCCGATTTCCGGCTGAACACGATCGGTTTCGTGTTTCAGGACTATCATCTCTTCCCCCGCCTCACGACCGCAGAGAATGTAGCGATCCCGCTGATTCTGCAGAGGCGAAGCTGGGACGAGGCGCTTCGAGAGGCAGCCCGGTATCTCGACGTCGTGGGCTTGGCCGACAAGGCGCAACTTCCGCCGACCAAGCTAAGCGGTGGGGAGCAGCAGCGCGTGGCAATCGCGCGCGCCATCGTTCATCAACCCGAGATCCTTGTATTCGACGAGCCCACCGCCTCGCTTGATGGCGAGACCGGACGCAGGATCGTGTCCTTCGTCAAAACCGAAATCCTGACGGCAAAGCGCTGCATTCTCATCGTCACGCATGACAGCAGAATCTTTGAGTACAGCAACAGGATTATGGAGATGGAGGACGGGCGGATAACCGGCTTCCGGGAGGGGGGCATTGTATGAGGCCCAGGATCGAGCTCCTGCTGGCGTTTCTTGGACTAACAGCCGGCTTGATTGGCGCATACCTATACGGGCTGCATGGCGCGCCACTTGGGCCGGCATTTAACCCAGCGGCAAACCCATATGCAAAGGGTATCTATGCAGAGGGTATCGTCGAGAGCTACCAGAACAACGGCGAGGACATCAACATCTATCCCAACGTAGCCGGCACGATTGTAGAAATCCCGGTCCACGAGGGGCAGTCTGTCCGGGGAAGAACGGTACTCCTGCGGATGGACGACTCGGTCCAGAGGGCGACCGCCGAGCAACTGCGGTCGCAAGCCGAAGCCGCGCACGCCATGCTCGAAGAACTCCAGGCCGAACCTCGCAAAGAAACCTTCGATGTCTCCAAGGCCCAGGTTGTGTACGCACGAGCACAACTCAAGAACGCGCAGGACGAACTCCAGAAGCAGGAGGCGTCTTATCAGCTGGATCCCAAATCCGTGAGCAAGTACACGCTCGACGACGCGAAAAACGCCGTCAAGGTCGCCGCGACCAACCTCAAAGTAGTACAGAGGAATTACGACCTCACCAAGGCCGGCGCCTGGATCTACGATATTAGAAATCAGGAGAAAACCTATGAAGCCGATGAAAAGGCTTACCTGTCATCCAAATCCCTGCTCGCCTGGTACACGGTCAGGGCGCCGGCCGATGGCAAAATCCTTGCGATTCAGGCGGCCGTTGGCAGCTATGTCGCCCCCCAGGGCACTTACGATACCTATACGCAGGGATCTGACCCAATCATCGTAATGGGAGCTTCAGAAGAATATATAAGCGTTCGCTGTTATATCGACGAGATACTGATACACAGGATGGCCCCAGGACCTCAGATGCGGGCGCGTATGTTCATTCGAGGCACGAACGTCAGCGTTCCACTTGAATACGTGAGAATACAGCCGTACGTCTCTCCAAAGATCGAATTGTCCGACCAGCGACTCGAAAGGGTCGATGTTCGAGTGTTACCGGTCATCTTTCGGTTCGCGAAGCCCAAAAATCTCGCCGTGTACCCGGGCCAATTAGTGGATGTCTACGTTGCCGAGAAATAGCCGCTGCCGTGGGTGCGATTACGTATTGAAGGCGCTCTGCGTCCTTCTTTCATGTTGGATTGCCGCGTGTGCCGTGGGGCCGGACTTTGTGCGCCCCGAAGGACCTGCCAGTCGACGCTACACCTACAAGGAAGAGCCCGGCGGAACGATTGCCACGGTGGGTGGCGCGCAGCATTTCGAGCACGGGGCGAAGATTGCCGCAGACTGGTGGCGGCTATTCAACTGCTCGAAGTTGGACGCGCTGGTCATGCAATCCATCGCCAATAATCCGACGCTGCAGGCCGCGCAGGCAAGTCTGCGGCAAAGTGAGGATAACCTTCGTGCCGGCTATGGGATCTTCTACCCACAGCTCGGCGCTAGCTTCCAACCCACGCGCCAGCAATTCTCCCCGGCCCGCTTCGGCGAGAGTTCCGGCCCTAGTATCTTTAATCTTTATACCCTTCAGGCAACGGTCGGCTACGTCCTCGACGTGTGGGGCGGCGAGCGACGCACCGTAGAGGGGCTGGGCGCGCAGGTAGACGTGCAATATTACAACGTCCAGGGTTCCTACCTCGCGTTGTCGGGCAACCTTGTCAACGCGGTTGTGGCGGAGGCGGCGTACAGCGCTGAGATCGAAGCGACGCAACAGATCGTTGGGTTTCTTGAGGAGCAGACCAACATCACGGGCGCGCAGGCGCGCGCGGGTGTCGTTCCCTATGCGAACTTACTCAGCATCCAAACTCAACTGGCCACAACGCAGGCCACGCTGCCGCCTCTTCAGCAGCAACTGGCCCACACCCGTCACTTGCTCGCGACCTTAGCAGGCCAGGCCCCGAGCGATTGGGCGCCGCCACGGGTTACGCTGGCCGAACTCAAACTTCCCGACGACCTGCCGGTCAGCCTGCCGTCCGAGTTGGTGCGTCAACGTCCCGATATCCTAATCGCGGAAGCCCAGCTACATAGCGCCAGCGCTCAGATAGGGGTGGCAACTGCGAATATGCTCCCGAACTTCAACCTGACTGCCGACTACGGTTTGAACAGCACCACGCTTTCCACTCTGTTCGCCAGTAGCGCCGCCTTCTGGACCATGGGCGCTACTCTTGCAACCCCGCTGATCCAGGGACCCACACTCTGGTACCAACGAAAGGCGGCAATCGACGCGTATCAACAGGCTTTGGCAAACTATCGCCAGATCGTTCTAGCAGCGCTTGCACAGGTCGCGGATGCGCTGGACGCGCTGCAGCATGATGCCCAGACTCTCAGTGCTCAATCGCAGGCGCTCGACGCGGCGGCTGAGGCGCTGCACCTGATACAGGCAAACTATCAGGCCGGCACCGTCAACTATCTGCAGGTGCTAATCGCTGACTATCAGTACCAGCAGGCGAGACTTGGCTATATCCAGGTGATGGGACAACGTCTTCAAGATACCGCCGCGCTTTTGGTTGCTCTCGGCGGAGGCTGGTGGAACACACCGGAAGACGCTCTGCGCGGTTCATCAATCCAAGATCCTGCTGATACTAAGAGTGCGCAATCCAAACCACAAAACCGGTGAGTGCAAGCGCCCGCGGACCGTTTAGGAATACGCGAGAACGTGTGCCACTGGCTGACACCGAGCAACAGCGTCGCGCACCCCGCGCACAGGAATAATGCACTTTCGCAAGGTTCAGGGATGATGGCGCTTGTCATCCGGCACGTCCGCGCTCCGCTTCGGCAGGCCCGACGGCAGGCGATTTTTTCCGTTCAAGATAGATAGAGGTCAACCGCTTGGTTAGGAGACCAAGCAAAGGATTTGTCGGCGAATGCCGAAGGGTGAGGCAGGGTGGAGCAGCACGCCGAGATACTGATCGGCGGACAGTGGTATCAACGCGTCCCGACCTGGCGGGACGCTGCTGCCACGCTGCTGGTGCTGGCGATTGTGATTCTCATCGGATCCGGCGCCCACCAGATGGTGGCGCCTTTCATTACCGCGCAACAGCCAAGGATCTCCCTCTCACCGGCTGCCCTGCCGGTCTACTCTCTCCGTACGACGATGCGCATGCTGGCCGCGCTCGTCGCCTCTCTAATCTTCACGTTCACCTACGCCACGCCGGCGGCTAAGAGCCGGCGGGCCGAAACAGTGCTGATACCGCTGCTGGACGTCCTCCAATCGGTGCCGGTGCTGGGCTATCTCTCCTTCACGGTCGTGTTCTTCGTCTCGCTTTTTCCCGGCACTTCGCTGGGACCGGAGCTGGCCGCGATCTTCGCGATCTTCACGGCCCAGGCCTGGAACATGGCGTTCAGTTTCTATCAGTCACTGATAACAATTCCGACCGATCTCGACGAGGCGAGCCGCAGTTTCCGGTTCTCGGGTTGGCAACGCTTTTGGCGCCTCGAGGTGCCGTTCGCCATGCCTGGGCTGATCTGGAACATGATGATGTCGATGTCTGGCGGCTGGTTCTTTGTCGTCGCCTCCGAAGCTATCTCCGTCGGCAACATCCACATCACGCTTCCCGGAATCGGGTCCTACGTCGCCCTTGCAATCCAGCAGCGTGACCTCGCGGGGGTCGGGTGGGCAATCGTCGCGATGACCATCACGATCCTTATTTACGATCAGCTGCTCTTCCGTCCGTTGGTAGCCTGGGCGGACAAATTCCGGTTCGAGCAGACGGCTGCGCTGGTCGTGCCGAGGAGCTGGGCGCTTGACCTGTTTCGGGGAGCAAGCTTGCTAAGACTCCTGGGCGAGCCGATCGGCAAAGGCGTGCAGGCCACCGTGCGAGCCCGGCTTGCTCTGCCCCGAAAACCTCGTTGGCTGCGGGTTTTCGCGCTACCTCGCCGGGCAGCTGATCTCGCTTGGTTCGGCTTTCTTCTTGCCAGCCTCGCATATGTGGGATGGAATCTCGTGCAATTTGCCGAACCTGAGTTGTCTTGGGGCGACGTTACCATAGCCGTAAGCAACGGCGTCCTTACCCTGCTTCGCGTCGTGATCCTGATCGCCCTGGCGACAGTGATCTGGGTCCCGATTGGAGTAGGTGTCGGGCTACGGCCGAAGCTCGCGGAGAAGGTCCAGCCGGTCGCGCAGTTTCTTGCCGCCTTTCCGGCCAACCTGCTCTTCCCCGTAGCGGTCTTCCTAATCGTGAAGTTTGCCCTCGCTCCCAAGATCTGGCTTAGCCCGCTGATGATTCTCGGAGCGCAGTGGTACATCCTTTTCAACGTTATCGCCGGCGCAAGTGCGTTTCCGACCGACTTAAGAGAAGCCGCAGCGAGCTTTCGAATCCGCGGTTGGCGCTGGTGGCGGCAGGTGATACTGCCCGGAATCTTCCCTTATTACGTGACGGGGGCGATTACGGCTTCCGGCGGCGCCTGGAATGCAAGCATCGTTTCTGAGGCGGTCAGCTGGGGACCGACAAAGCTGAGCGGGTCAGGGCTCGGCGCCTATATCGCGCGGATGACCGAAGCGGGCGATTACCCTCGGATCGCCCTCGGCGTTGCGGTTATGTCAGTGTTCGTCATCACGATGAACCGGCTGCTATGGCGGCCGCTCTACGCCTTTGCCCAACGGCGAACGCGGCTCGATTGAAAGGAACTAATGGCCCGCCAGGTGAACAGCCCCATCATCGAAATGCGCAAGGTCAGCAAAGCTTTCGCCAGGCCATCGGGCGAACCGCTGCCAGTCCTGGCCGACATCAACCTGGCACTGCGAGAAGGCGAGATCCTCGGCCTCCTTGGCCGTTCAGGTTCAGGAAAGTCGACCCTACTGCGCATCGCTGGAGGGCTTATTGCGCCAACTTCCGGGGATGTGCTCTATCGCGGAGAGCCGTTGTCTAAGCCGGCCGAAGGTATCGCAGTTGTATTTCAGAGCTTTGCCCTCTTTCCCTGGCTTACCGTGCTCGAGAACGTCGAGGCCGGCCTCGATGCGCTCGGGTTGGCTCACGACGAGGCTCGCCGCCGGGCAATGTCAGCCATCGATTTGATCGGTCTCGATGGGTTCCAATCCGCTTATCCTCGCGAGCTCTCGGGCGGAATGCGCCAACGGGTCGGCTTTGCGCGGGCGATCGTAATCGAGCCGGTTTTGCTTCTCATGGATGAGCCGTTTTCCGCTCTCGATGTTCTGACGGCCGAGACCTTGCGTTCGGACTTCCTCGATCTCTGGATCGAGCGTCAGCTTCCCACCAAGTCGGTGCTGCTGGTAACGCACAACATCGAAGAAGCGGTCATGATGTGTGACCGAATCCTCGTCCTTTCCTCGGGTCCCGGGCGCATCGCGGCTGAGATTCCGGTTCCCTTGGCGCATCCGCGCAACCGATTGGATGCCGAGTTTCACAATATTGTTGACGAGTTTTATTCGATTCTTACGTCACGCACGACGGAGTCGATCGGAGCACAAAGCCAAATCCACGGGGGTTTGGTGCAGCCGCTGCCATCGGTCCCGATCAATCGGCTCGCCGGATTCATCGAGGCATTGGCTTCGACCCCCTACCAAGGGTGTGCCGAGCTGGCCAGGATTGCTGGCGCGCTCGCCCTGGATATCAGAGACCTCTTCCCTATTGCCGAAGCTCTTCACATCCTGGAATTCGCCGAGCTCAAGGACGGCGCCATCAAGCTGACCGCGGCCGGGCGCGTATTCGCCCAGAGCGGGACGGAAGAGCGTAAGCGGCTCTTCAGCGAGCATCTGCTCCGCTTTGTACCTCTCGCCGCCCATATCCGTCATGTCCTCAATGAGCGTGAGGGTCACCTCGCACCTCGGGTGAGATTTGAGTCCGAACTGGAAGACCATCTGAATCCGAGCGACACGGAGAAGACGTTGCGCGCCGTCATCGGTTGGGCGCGATATGCCGAACTTTTCACGTACGATGACGACACGCGGACGTTCACTATCGGCAACGGTTCTGCGAGATAAGCGAGTCTGTGCACTGTCGCAGGGCGGCGCAAAACTATTTTTCCGTTCCGCTATGGCAAACTCACATGCTGCGCAGTTGCCTCTTGCACCTCGGGGATAAGCGCCCGCTCTCACAACCATTCAGTCGCGAACCGCCCTGAGCGCCCTGAGCCGATGAAAAGGCCCAAAGCGCCCGCCACCAAGGAAGCGGCAACGGGATAGCTCTCGGCAATCGCCAGAGAACTGAGCGGCTCATCCCTAACATACCTATCCACGCGACGGCGTCGGCGGCGCTGCGGAGCGGTATCGGCTGAAATATCCATGGGACACACTCCGTCAGGAAACACGCCTGACGATCTGCGCAGCGACGTATCCGATCGCAAAAGCGGCTGCTACAGCTAACCACGGTTCGCGCCGAACGAAATCGCCAAGGCCAAGATTGAAACGTCCGTCCTCAGCGTACTGCTGCGCAGCCTTGTAGCCGCCTTTTACTGCCTGCGTGGCCTTCTCCGCGGTTTCGCGACCCTGATCCATCGCGTCGCGCACCGTCGATTTTGCGGTCTCTTCAAGTGTCATTGTTGTTACCTCTTAGCCTGCAATTTGCAGAAGTTCCCGGATCACACTTTAACGCACTGCTTGCTCGAGTCCTCACGCGTGCAAACAAAGTGGATGCGTGTGGTGTCGGAGCGCTGCAGCATCGGGTTAGTCCTCGACTGCCCGGAGGCGCAGATCGTCCTCGACCGCGCGCACGCCCGGAATCGAGCGCGCCACCACTGCGGCCTCCAGGTTCCGCGCCCCGGTTGGGACGGTCCCAGTCAGCCGCACGACACCGTTTCTCACCTCCGAGCCGACGTCTCTGAACTCATGCTCGTCGAGAGCCTTCCTGACCTCGTGCTGTAGCTCGTCGTCGCTCGCGTTTACGGCTTTTTGTCTCGCGCTCGCCACCACCTGCAGTTCGTTCACCACGCGCTTTACTCCGCTCACCTTGAGGGCGTCGGCCTCAGCAGCGGCCTTGGCCTCCTGCGAAGACACAATCCCGAATAACGTCACCACCCCGTCCCACGAGTCCAAGTCGATTTCCAGCCCCGGAACCTCGGTATCGGCCAGCAAGCGTATTCTCACGGCCGACGTGATCCATATGTCGCTGGCCGTGTCCCACACTTCGTACCCTGCCCTGGGCTGGCGCGGCGTGGGTTCGCGCCAGATCTCCGCATCGGCCAGAGTGTCGGGACTCTGGATCTCACTGGCGACCCGGCGGACGCCCGGCACAGCGGCCGCAACCTCGACGGCGCGCAGGTGAGCGCTCAAGGTCTTTGCCGTGCCGCCTAAAAGCACCACGCCCTGATTCACGGACTCCACCGCGATATTGCTGCTCTTGAGTGAAGGATCGGCCTCTAACGCCTGTTCGATTCGCTGCTTGAGGTCGTCATCAGACACCTGCATCGCCTTCTCATGCTGTGGGGCGACCACCTGCAGCAGGTTGCGTACGCCTTGAACGCCGTCGACTTTCCGAGCGATGGTTTCGGCCTTCGCCTTCTCCTGAGCGGAGTGCACCTTGCCGTACAGAGTGACCCGGCCGACGAGGGTGTCGACCTTAATCGCCGTCCCGCTCACGCCTTCCGTGGTCAACAGCGCCAGCTTAATTTTGGTGGTGATCCAGGCGTCCGGGACTGCCGCCCCGGCCGGCCCGGCCAGCGCAGCGCCCAGTACCACAGCCAGGACAATGTACCTAATCCACATCCATGATGGTCGGTGCATGATTGTTCTCCATGACCGCGAAGCGGTCAATGGACAATAACTCCATGTCCGAACCCGCCACCCATCACCAGCCAGATCAGCAAGACGATCAGCACGATAGTCAGCAGGCTCATCCCACCTCCGCCATAGTAGCCGCTGCGATATCCGTAATAGCCACCGCCACCACCGAAAAGCAGGATCAGCAGAATAATCAAAAGCAACATAAGACACCTCCATACCAGTTATTTTCACCAGTAGTAAATCAGGATTCTGTTCCAGAAATGAAAGATCAGCTCAGGCCATAGCGATAGAGTTATTTATATAACGAGATACTCGACTGGCGGATGGTTCACGTATCAGCGCCTTCACAGAGGCCATCGCTGCGAACGAACGTGGACCACAGAGTTGGCCTTCTTTCGGAAATTGCGGTTGTGCGCCAGCTTTTGCGAATGAGTCACTCGTGTTGGGGGGCGGAACGCTTGTTGAATTTTCGATCCTGTCCACGCGCACAATCAATTGCCGACCTTGACGAATAAGCAGATGCTCGCGCTCTAACTCAGCTAAATGTTCGGTGACTCGGGGTCGCGAGGCACCCACCAGATCGGCCAGGTCCTGGTGGCTGAGCGAGACTCGCAAAAGGGTGCCACGTGACTCTATGGCTCCGAAGCTCGAACATAGTTGAAGAAGCGCAAGCACGAGACGCTCGCGAACGTCGAGGCCCAGGAGGAAACTGAGGCCCCCTTCGAAGAACCGATACCATTGCATCAGATTGTTTTCGTGAAATTTTCTTAAAGCAGATCGGGGCGCCGCCCTGGTAATGACGTCGAATTGGTCCCAGCTCAGACTTCCGACTCTGCAATCGCTATGAGCCTCGCAGCGAAAATGCCACCTGCTGACTGGGAGCGAAAGAAACTCGGGGATTGGACCAGGTGCAAGTAAAGCTGCGGTTACCCGGCGACCAAACCGGTTCACGCAAGTGATCTTCGCCACGCCCCTTAGCAGGATATGGACACCCGCAGCCAGCGCCTCTTCAGGAAGGATAACCTCGCGCCTTTTAAAGTTTGCCGAATTGAGGCCGCTCGCAAGCTCGAGCAATCCGACGGCTGAAAGAAACGACAAGGGTTCCAACCGATTCAACAAATTGAAATCGGTGCGACTCAGGTTATTCTGTCTGTCCATTTTCTTTTACTTTTTCTACCAAGATTTGAGGAAGTCTCTGGTCGCGAATACAGCAACGACCATGCCGTCGTCAGCGGACCGAGAAATGAGCTTTTCGCGAAGTTTTGGGTGTCCGAATTGCGGTTGATATCGGGTAAGCGCCTCGTTGCGCCTCATAAAGTGCGTCCGATGGACCAGTCTTTGGTTCCATTGGAGACATATGCCGGGGCCATAGACCTCTGTACTTTCGAGTCAGCTGAAGACCGGCCGACATTTTTGGATTCTGGATCGGTTTACCGCCGATCTCCTGAATGCCATAAGTGAGCCACGGACAAAGAGCAGGTGCGAGCGGCGCTCAGGTGTCATTGTCAACGCGTCGTCGTCTGATCTGCTGTACGGCTCGAGTCAGACAGACACTCAAGCCGGTGCGGGGTTAGTTTGCCTTTTTACGGAGAGACGGCGATGAAAGTTGGGCAGATCATGAACCGTGACGTCAAAACCTGCCGTCCGCAAGATTCGCTTAATAAGGCAGCGCAAATAATGTGGGAGGAGCCTTGCGGGGCTGTTCCGGTGCTGGATGACCAGCGCAGACCTGTTGGCTTTCTGACCGACCGGGACATCTGTATGGCCGCCTATACCCAAGGCAAGCCGCTGGAGGAGTTGCGAGTTGAGGTAGCCATGGCCCGGAAGGTCGTGTCCTGCACAGCTGAGGATGATCTGGATTCCGCGGCGCAGCTGATGCAGCAGAACCGCACGCGTCGGCTTCCTGTAATCGGCTCAGGCGGAACACTGGTCGGGCTGCTCTCGCTCGATGATCTAGCCTGCGAAGCCGTTCGGACGCTTCGCGGTGGAGTGAATGACAAGCTGCGAAATCTGGTGCTGGAGGTGCACTTGGCGATTCACCATGGACGCGTGCGCTTACACCCGGCTGCTTAGGATGAAAGGAGATTGGGAGCATCGAACCGATGACCCTTCACGCTATTTCTGATCTTGCGCCATAATCCCATGAATTTAAAAACCCATCTGATATCATGTGCAACGCGAAGCGCTGCGTAAGCGCACCCTGACCGCACGCCGGATTTCTTTTCCGATCGCCTGTATCGAGGACCAGATCGCAGCAGCCGTTACACAGGAGGCAGCAAACTTTATGGACCGACTCAAGGGAAAGATTGCAATCATTTCCGGCGCTGCGCGGGGGCAGGGCGCAGCCGAGTCGATACTCTTCGCCAATGAAGGCGCGAAGGTCGTCATCGCCGACGTGCTCGATACTGAAACCCGCGCACTGGCGGAAGAGATCAACCGCAAGTCCGGTTCACGCCTCGCGCTGGCAATCCACCTCGACGTTACCCGCGCTGCTGATTGGCGCAACGCCGTCGACACCTGCGAGCGGGAGTTCGGCGGCCTCGATATCCTCGTGAACAACGCGGGCATTCTGAATTTCAAGCGAATCGAAGACACCAGCGAAGAGGAATGGGACAGTGTGGTAGCGGTGAACCAGAAGGGAGTATGGCTGGGGATGAAGACCGCGGTTCCCGCAATGCGTAAGCGCCGCGCCGGTTCGATCGTGAACATCTCTTCCATCTACGGAATAATCGGCTCGGCCGGTGCTGCCGCGTATCACGGCACCAAGGGCGCGGTGAGAATTCTAAGTAAAGTCGGCGCCGTGCACTACGCGGCGGACGGCATCCGCGTCAACTCGGTCCATCCAGGCGTCATCAAGACGCCGATGATCGATATTCTTACGCAGGATCAAATCGATTCGATCTCGTCGCTCGCGCCGATGAAGCGCGCGGGTACCCCGGAGGAGGTCGCGTGGGTTGTACTGTTTCTCGCTTCCGACGAAGCGTCCTTCGTGACAGGCGCCGAGTTCGTCGTCGACGGCGGCTACACCGCTGTGTAGCGCCGGCCCCCTCCCCTACAAATAACTAGTTTCTGTTAGCGTGCCCCACTGGCGCTTCGCTTCGAATGGTGAGGACTGGACAGCTCGCCTTGCGCACTATCCCCTCGGCCACACTGCCGAGAAAGAAGTGCGCCAGTCCACTGCGACCATGGGTGCCATCACCTGCAAGTCGGGCTTAAATTTCTCGACTGCAAGATGCTGCCGACTGCGTCGCCTGTGTACACGACGGATTCGTGCTCGACGCCGCCAAGCTTCTGTCCTGCGATCTCGCCCAACTTGGCCTTGGCCGCTTTTTTCTGTTCCTCATAGAGGTCAATGGGTATCGGAACGTCTCCGAATTGCACCATGAGCGGGACCGCATGTACCAAAGCCACCGCCGCGCCGAAGTGACGTGCAATTTCAACCGCGTTGTCCAACGTCCTGAGTGAATTGTCGCGAGAGCGTCTGTCACGTCGGACGAAAGGTCGTGATGGCCCACGTTTGAGGCGGCTGTGGCGAGGAGAGGGACAAATGGCGGGCTTGAAACCAATCACGGTAGGTTGCTCGTTGCTTCTGCCGTATCCGCTCGCGCAGAACGAATCGGCGAGGGTCAACGACGGCGACATCAACCACTTTGTCGGTGAGCTGGCGACGTCCAGCTTCGGAATCCATCGAATAGCGGGAACGACGAGGAACCCGAAGGATGAAAACGCGCCTGAAAGGTGGGTTTTCATCAAGCCCGCATTCCCGCAATTCCACTCACTTTCACGCTGATCCCTGCTCGCTGCGGCAGAACCAAGGCAGAAAGTTTGACGGGGCGTCTGGAGCTCGGTCGCCCCGAGCCAGGCGGATAGCGCCCGCACTGCTCGCCTCGTCAGCTTCAACCTACAGTCGGCCCTTCGCCTTCTTAACCCGAGCTCGAAGGCGAAGGGTCGACTGTTTGCTTAGCGCGAGCGAAGCGCGTTGCGCGACGACGGCCGAGCTGCGCGGCCGAGTCGTGCGCGCGAGCGAGCCATGACCTGCAAGCAGCGCGAGACGTTGCTCCGACTCGCGGAGCACCTTCGGGCGCGAGGTTTCGACGTACGCGTCGGCTGGATCGATTGCGACGCTCACAAGAAGCATGCTGCGCACTTTCGACATAGCCGCACTGCGGCGAGCCGGTCATTTCCGCAAACGCCCGACAAGCCAGTCGGGAGAAGCCCCAAGGTGGCAAAAGTACAAGCCCACGCGAAGGGGAACGGTATCCGGCCAGAGCCGAGAGCGGATCAAATCCCGTTACTGCTTAGACACTAACGGGTCGTGATGGCGCTGTGACGGCCGTGGCGTTATGAGGAGCCTGACAGGCTCCGCAAACGGCCGTGGGGCAGTAAAAACCCCGTGGAATGTACATCGCGATTGCGAGCGATGCTCCGGGCAGCATCCCCACTCACCTTCTCTGCCAACTCTCTGGGGTGAGCGTGGCGCCAAGTTGGATCCCCCAACTCTCTGGCGAAGCCACGCCCCGAGGGAACCGAGGGGCCGTAGTATGTTCGCGAGCGGGAAGCGAGCGCACTTTTTTTGGTCTATTCAAACCTTCGACTATTTTCTTTGGGTAATTATCCCTTGACTGTAGAGCGCGGTTTTGATAGTCTATATTCATGCAGATGAAAGACCGTAAATCTCCTACGCGCCGTGCGTCTTCGGAGTCACGCTGCTCCCTTATGGAGTTTATCGCGGAGTATCCCGACGACGAGGCCTGCTTGCAGCAATTGTGGCGCGACCGCTATTCGCCGGACGGAACCCACGCGGGCTGCCCGAAGTGCATTGCTATCCGCCCGTTCCAGCGATACGCGACCAAGCAGCAACGGCAATCTGTGGTTCTATGCGATGTATCTGATGACGAGCACCCGATGCGGTATCTCCGCAAAACAGCTTGAGCGAGAGCTTGGCGTCACCTACAAAACCGCGTGGCGGATGTTCAAGCAGATACGCACGATGTTCGAGGAAAATATCCGCGATCTGGTTGGAACTGTCGAAACCGATGAAACTTTCATGGGCGGAAAGGAAAAGAACAAGCACGCCAATAAGCGGTTTGGTTCCGGTCGTGGAGCGGTAGGGAAGCAGCCAGTATGGGGCGCGATGGAACGTGGCGGACGGGTAGTTGCCCGTGTCGTCCCCGATACTACCAAGCGAACGGTACTGCCACACGTCATCGAGCGGGTATTGCCGCGTTCGACTGTCTATACCGATGAGGCCGGAATTTACGATCCGCTCAAGGGGCTGGGTTTTCAGCACAAGCGCGTCCATCACGCGGCGAAAGTTTATGTTGAGGGCGACGTGCACGTTAACTCGCTGGAAGGATTTTGGTCGCTGGTAAAGCGCGGGATCGGCGGCGTCTATCATTCGGTTTCCAGCAAGCATTTGCAGTCGTACCTGAGCGAGTATGCGTGGCGCTATAATCATCGCAACGACCGTCAATCGTCATTCCGGACGCTTCTTCTTCGGGCGGCGCGGCCTTAGTGGTTGCGCCGCTGTCTTCAACACGCGCGCTAGGTCGCTACGCTTAGGGACGGGAATCGCTATCTCGCCATCTTTTACTGTCGGTTTCTTTTTCTGTGCCATAAATAAGAACGCCCTTAAAAGAATGTCGGGCCTAACCATCCCATGACTGTTGGAAAATCATATTTAACCGAATGTTGGGATAAAATCGGGCGCGCCGAGATACATCTGGAGACGCTTACAGCAAAAATAGCGGCCTTCCGCGAAACGCAACCCTACGCCGTTGTCGACGAATACGACAGTGAACAGAGCAAATATTTGTTCAAGTTGAAAATCAGTAAATCTATTCCGCAAATTGAGTTGGCCTTGCTCATTGGTGATTGCGTCCACAATATGCGTTCCACTCTCGACTACCTCGCGTGGCGGCTTGCCGGTAGCGATCTCGCCGATCGAGGAACCGCCTTTCCTATCTATGCGAAGGCCGCCGACTTCGATAGTACACGATGGCGTTTGAAACGCATCCATGAAGACGCAATCGTCGAAATCCGAAAGTTGCAACCGTATATGGGACCGGACCCTAAAAAGAATTTGCTCTGGCTCCTTCAAGAACTTGATGCCCGAGACAAACATAAGTTGCTCACCGTGACTCAAACAATGCACCGCGGCGGTGCGTTCAGTATCGAGACTCAGGGTACGCGTGGAATCATAACGTTCAATGACGGCAGCCTTGATGATGGCGCAATAGTCGCCGAGGTGGAGTTCCCCGCCAACACTCCACAGTCCGAAGTGAAAGTGAAGGGGAAATTGCTCTTCGACATAACTTTTGAGACGGACATCAGCACACGCTCGGTACGCGGCCTCCTTCGACAAATCATCAGTGAAGTCAAGAGCGTGATATGGAAGTTCGAGAGACTTCTCTCTGCAAACCCCCACTGGCTCATCTGGTTTTAACTCCGGCCTGTCGTGGTGAATCATAAATTTACAATCAATTGACATCTAGACGCCGCAAACTAAATCAATCCAAAAAATACGAAAGGGCCAACAAAACACAAAAGAGTACTAACCACGATTAGCGCAGATCCGATCGCGATTCTTCTACGGAGTATGCCTTGCCAGAGTCCAATAACTCCAAGAACAAATCCCAATGTCGTGAATACAACGCCCTTGAAGTGGGCACCTTTATACTTGGTTTGTTCGGGCTCTGCGTTGTAATCGGCTATACTAGCGTCACCGCGTGGCTCGCCTATCTCACTAGCCAAAGCGTTGCAATATCGCAGAAGCAGTTTGAGATGTCGCAAAGACCTTGGGTTTACATCAAGGTCATTTTGCCAAACGACGACCTTACGCATGACAAGAGGGGGGCGCGTTATAGCTTTAGATTTATATTGTCCAATGTCGGGCACTCGCCTGCCGCTGGGACTTGGATTTACATAGACCCTTACTTTACGGGCATGGGCAAGCAAATTGATTATTTGATTGCGCAGAGAGCGACCTGTGATCCATTGAGAAAAAGAAAACGCAACCCGCACACACTGGGGACTACTCTTTTCCCCGGCCAAGAAAAACCGTTCATTCAGGATGTCTTCGTAAAACCTAAGAATAGCGCCGACATCTTTGATGGTGCATTTGTTGGATGTATCGATTATGGGTTTGAATTCGCCGAAGGCCATCATCAAACGCCGATAATTTTCCATGTCGAAAAGTCCGGCTATCTGGGCGCATTGGCGATCATGCCGAACGAAAATGTTCCAGTGTCCGATCTCCTTATTGATGAATGGATTGAAGCTGGATCCAATGCCGATTGAACCGAAGATTGTAAACAGCGCCGCTAGCGGCCACGCGATGAATCCCGCTTGGCGCGGGCATTTTAATGGCGGGTCGTCGCCCCCGTCCGACGAACCCGAACTAGAAACCGGCCTGTCGGGTCTAATTTTAGCGGATCGAAAGTCTACAGTGAAGGGATAGTTACCTTTCTTTGGTCATTTGTAGTCCGCGATCTTAGCCCGATAATCGGGGCAGTCGTCGTCGCTGCAATCGTGAATTTTGCACATTTTAAATTTTATGGGCAGCTGACCGCTTTTCGGGTCAGGAGTTGGAGGAATATCCGAGGAGTAAACGCAATATTCAGTTAAATGCGGCGGACTGCCCGGAAAAACGTCCCGATATTTTACCCAGCCCCAAATGTACAGAATGCGGGAGGGATTAGCCATGTACCACATCACGGTATCAGGGGTTAACTGTATTTCGCCACCTGTGACTACTGTCATTGGTGGTATTGTAATCGCCTTCGGAACATCGCTGGAATCAGAAAAGGCAAAATCGTCTGGCAGTAATTGCTCAGTGTTTTTCGAATTTACATCTAAAAGGCAATGGCGCGCGGGAGTCGTACCGGAGTTTTTCCAATGCAGGAAAAAATCGAGAGGAGTAAGCTTACCTTTTGGTCCAGGGTCGAACATCACTTCAATCGGGCCCGCCACATCTGGAAATACGAACGCGCGCTGAACACTTACAAGAGCTTGCCTGGTCGTGTCGTTGCTCACGATCATGGCGCGCCATTGAAATGCAGCGACGAGCGCATAACCACAAGTTACGGAGGCAATGAGCGCGGTCAGATAGACTATTCTGCGTTCATAATCCGACATCGTCTTACCTAGGCGTTGCTTGGCTGGAGCTTCTGGTTTGTCGGATTGACCGCCGGTACGGGTGGCGTCTTGCTCAGGATCGCATAATGCCGAAGCGAGCATTCCAAGCACGAAAATCGCATAAGCGATGAAACTCAAAACCAACGCGAAGCTCATTTCGCAGCTCGGGCGAGAAAGCGTCCTAACTCATCGCGAGGCGCGTTACGCTCGCGCGCGCGGCCCGCGCGTACTTGATGCGAGTTACGCCGCAAGGAGCGCCGGCATCTCGCGCATAGGGCCGTCTCAAACGCTGGCGCTGGATGCCCAGCTGGACGCTCTTCCGGGCTGGGTGCTTGAGGCTCTGTACGCGCGAGGCGCTTGGGAAACCACTTGGTCCACTGCATGAGAGAATTACTGGAGCGGGCGACCGGGGTCGAACCGGCGACGTCCAGCTTGGGAAGCTAGTTCGCGCCGCTACGCAAAAGCCTTGCCGTGTGCGGATTTTCTTTGGCAGAGAAGGACTTGGCGCACTTCGCCGGTAAACTGGATTTCACTGGTTTTCACCCGATTTCAGCCCCGAACCGTGACTGGAACCGTGACTAGAATGCGCGCGGATCGCAGCGTCGAGGCGGGCGAGGGCGCTCGACTCGGGCCGGCTCATCCAGCGGCTGTAAACGCGGAAGAGCATTTCGAGTGTCGTGTGTCCGAGCATCGCCGCGACGTGCTGCGGCGTGTCGCCCTGTTCGAGCGCGAGACGTGCGAACGTGTGCCGGCACTGGTAGACGACTCGCGACCTCACCTTGGCTTGGCGCAGGATCCGCGGCCAGTTGCGCGCGCGGAAGTTGGCGAGATCGATCGTCGTGCCGGCCTCTGAGGGGAACACCAGTTCCCCGCGAAGCTGCGAGCGCGCCCGTTGCTCCTGAAGCTCCGCCCGCACAACGCCGCTCATCTCGATGTCGCGCTCGGAGCCGCGCGTCTTGGGCAGTCCGAAGCCGAAGCGTCGATGCACCGTGCGCCTATGCGAATCAGGCCGTGCTCGAAGTCGATGGAATTCCAGGCGAGCGCCAGCGCCTCGTTAGGTCGCATGCCGGTGAATATCAGCACCGTAAGGAAGGCACGCTCCCAGCCGTGCGCGGCCTCGATGATTCGAAGCGCCTCGCCAAGATCGAACGGGTCAACGTCAGACTTTGGCTCGCGCAGGTTCGCGACGTATTGCATCGGGTCATCCGCTATCAGTTTGCGCCGGTGTGCGGTCGCGAAGATGGTACGGAGCCGGCCAATCACCATGTTGATGCGGCGCGGCGAAAGCGGCTTGCTGCCGCGGCCCTTGCGCTCGCTGATGTCCTTGATGAGCCGCGAGATATCGCCGTCATTCACTTCGGCTAGCGGCTTGCTTGCGAGCGCGTGTCCATACACGAAGCTGTTGAGCAGCAGCTTGTAGTCGTACCGCACGGGCTCAGTGAGATGCGGCGTGCGCTCTTCGAGCCACGCGCGTGCGAAGTTGCCGAGCGAAAGAGATGATCCGTTCGTCGTGGGCTCAAGAGCCTCGCGGCGCGCGGCGCGACGCTCGCGTGGCGATTTCCAGGTGCCGTCATGGATTTCAGTTCGGCGCCGCATGTACGAAGTGCGCGCTTCGCTCTTCGTCCCGCCGCGCTCCATGTGTTCGCGTCCATCCGGTCCTGCGTAGCGAATCCAGTAAATGCCTGAACCCGCTGGCCGTTCGAACAGACCCCGATCCTTACGGTCCTTGCGCGCCATTGTCGCCTCCTACGTGAGAGCGGTCTTAAGTCAGACCAAGGTCACGAGTATCAATGCGTAACAGAACCGGCCGTCAGCCACAGAACTGCCTGAAATCGAGGCTCGCGATCCGTGCGTCATTCGTGAGCAACCATAGTTTCTCGACCATCTCGGGCGGGGGTAATGAACCTAATGCTCTCTGGAGGATACTCATGCCAAAAGCAAGTTCGTCGTTCCAAAAGGGTAGCTAGAGAGTGAGATTGAAATAAACAATCAGCCAGGTGCCACTCGGGTATGCTTTCAGGAACTTATCTGCGAGCTGGCTGCGCGCGCGCGTAACTAGGTCGTTCTCGAAGTTCGGCGGCACTGGCAAAGCCAAGCGCGCATCATAGTCAACACCTCGGGACTTCATTCGCGCATATGCATCCTTGTATTCCCTATCACGCTGACGCTCGGGTTCCAGCAACTCCGTTACCTCAACTGGAAGCGGTGAAGAATTAGGTTGTCTGAACACCCGGTAGTCCGGCGACTCGCTGTATTCCACCCATTCGAATGGCTCGGGGCTTTCGCTATTGTAGATGTCGAAGAACCTGCGGAGCGCCCAGTTTTCTCTCTGCCTCTTGCCCTTCGATGTAGCCATGTGTTTCACGACGGCATCGAAAGAGACGACGGGTGTCGGCGAGCTATAGCCGGTACCGCTATCGAGGTCTGCTATGCGCTTCATCCCCGTGCCCCAGCTAGTCTCTGTGGGGTCTTCTACTTTAGAGGTAGCTTGCCAGCGTCCGCCAGTTTTTGATTGAGCGCAGCCTTCTTGGCAGCGGCCCGAGCCGGCTGCACGAAGTAGAAGTCGAACAGCGCCTCCAAGGTATCGAGGTTCCATTCGGCTTCGTTCGGTTCTACATCGATGACTTCTCCAGTATTTGTGCTCTTCAACGGATGCGCAGCAAAGTTACCAATCACACGGACCGCGTGAAGCATCTCGGACAGATGGGAGGGCAGCTTCCCGGATTTTATTACTTCTTCAATTTCCGCATAGAGGTCTGAGGGCTTCACGTTCGCTTTCTCTCGAAGCAGGTTCTGTAAACACCGGCGACTCAAGGCTGCACTAGCCTTTGAACTTTCGGGTAGAACTTTACACGATTCCAAATAGTCTGCGGCGATGTTGCCTGTTACTTCTTGGGGTAGCGGTGCCCGTGCAGTGCCAGATGGGTGTACCGGCCGCTTCCAGACAATCGTCTGATCGCCGAGTGGTTGCCCAGTCGCATACGATCCCCTTGAGCGTCCAAGGTAGATTATGAGCTGACTGCAGCTAGGGCAGAGCGTGCGACCGACTGCCCGACCACCGTCCTTGTCAGCACCGATTGAAACCCACACCCAGCTGTCATGAAAGCTGTCCAAGCAATGTGGGCATTTCATGTGGAAAGCCTCTCCTGTGTTACAGAGCCCAGGTCCTGACGATACCGCGCATCATTCCGGCGACATGCCAGCCGGTAGGCATCATCAAAGGCTATACCTACCGGTGGGCATATGGCAATATCGAACGATGGACCTCAGCGAATTCTCTAGACGCGGTGCCCGCGCGAGATGGGCGAACATGACCGCCGAAGAACGTTCCAAGCAGGGTCGGAAAGCTGCACGCGCGCGCTGGAAGAAACCACGAAAGAACCGGCCCCGCAACACAAGCAACGTACAAAAGCCCTAGGTGGGCGGTAGAAGTTATCTAGAGGAGAGATGCGGATGAGCCTAGAAGCACTGTGGACCGTGCGGTTTGTTTCCAATCTGGGTAGCGGCGGCGCTGGCATCGTAGTCTTTGAAACAGGACGGATCTTCGGAGGCGATCAAGACTACATATATTTGGGTAAATACAATGTGACGCCTGATGGAAGGCAACTCACCGCGGATGTAAAGGTCTCCAACCACTCGGGGAATCGTAGCTCGATATTCGGACCGTTAAACCAATTCACGCTCCAGATCGAGGCGCCGGTGCCCGCTGCTACCACGGTCGGAACCATCATGCAGGCAAATGGCCGTTTAGTCGCGAATCCCATGTTGCAGATAGGTCTCTTGATGACACTGCGCGCTTCGCTTCCCTGAGAAACGGTCGCTGGTTGACAATTGCTCCGAACGGCGAAGCTTAGCCTGCACCACAGGCGGCGCGCTTCCGCACGTCACGGCGCAAAGTTGCAACTTGTGCTTTTAAGGCCGCACAGCGCGTTCACTTTCGATTGCGCGGTTTTGGAGCGCGCCGCGCTCGCGTCAGTTATTTTCATCCGTCTCATAGGAGCGCCGGCCGTTTCCGATCTTCCTGCCACGCGATGAGGTCGATGCGGCGGAAGCGCTTGCCGCGCTTGCCCCAGCGCACATACGGAATCTCGCGGCGGTTGAGCAGGTTATAAAGCTGGCCCTTGGTCGTGCCCAGGAATACGGCCGCCTCTTCCACGGTGAGCTGCTGATGCAGGTAATCGATCGCCGCCACGCCGCCGGCAGATCGAAAGGCAGCTTCGAGCGCGCGGAGTCGTGCCACTGTGCCATCTCGCTCCGCCTGTTGCCGCCGATTCACCGCGCCTCGCCTCTCCGCCCTATGCCTTCGCGACAACGGTCAGCCGCGGCTTGATGACCCGCCGGCGTAAGTCGCCGTACTCGTGCCGGATGTACACGGGTTTGCCGTCGCGGTCGGTGAGCATCACGCTCACCGACTTGCGATAGCACCTGACCACCAGGCCCGGTCGCCACGAACCGCGACGCTGGACGAACACCGCCGTGCCTTCGCGCGTGTTCCACCAGGTGAAGCGGAAACCGTCCGCCGCCGGATCGCCGCGCCAAAATAGCTCTGACTGAGCACCCATCGCCTACTTGCCTGAGCGTCTCTAAGCGCCAACCCATGTCACTCCGGCGGCTAGGGTTTCGTCGGTTTTGTCAGTACCCACCCAAGGCACTTGTCCATGGGAAAAGAGTATGGGTGGGCACTGACAAAACTGACAAAACTTTCCGGGTGTGATCCTCATTTCCACACCCTTGGATTGATCCAAAAGCGCGAACTCGGGCGTCCCGGCTTGCCAGATGCGGGCGGTTCCGACCGCACCCAGTTGCACTCTTCGAGCACTTCAAGACCGGCCAGCACGTCGCCCCTTGCCCGAAGCCCCGTCCATTCCTTGCGTTGAACCTCGCGCACGCTGAACGGATTCGGCAGCCGCTGTTCGCGAAGCTTCGCCACGAGCATCCGCGCCGCCGTCTCGCCGGGACTAAGCGCAAGCTGATAGATCCGCCGCGCGTGCTCTTCGAGGTATTGAGCCCACGCCCATGCGAGATTGACCGATTCGAATTCCACGGCGGCGCCGGCGGCTCCCTCAGCCACGCGGAGCGCGTGGAAAGTCAACGCCAGCGCCGCGAGCAGCTTGGGATATTTCGAGAAGTGCGAGCGCAGCACCGGATGCTCATCGTTCGACCGCGCCAGCCCCATGCACCATTCGTGCGCCCCGATCCATACGCTTTGAGCCGCCGGCGTGAAGCGCACGAACGGCGCCTCGTCTTCGACCTTCATCGCGTGGAAGTCATCGACCGTTAGCGAGCCCACCCGCTCCAGCGCGTGAAACGCGCGCGCGCGCGCGGCCTCGTCAATCGGGCGATCCACGTAGTTCCACTTCCCAGGCAGGTCCGGGTACACGAGAAGCTGAAAGCGTTGGATGAAGCCGTCGGCTTGCTCGCCGCTGAAGGTCGCGCGTAGGTAGCGCTCCAGCGTTCCAGGCACCAAGGCGCCGAACACTGAGAGGCACGCCGCCTCGATGAAGAGCGAGCCGCGGCCGATGCGATCGTAGGTGTAGGGCTGCTTGCCGCTCCACGCGGAAAGATAGAATGCGCGCGCGTTCTTATGCTCGGGTTGTTCCATGAGTCCCATCCAACCCGAAAGCTCATCGCATAGGAGACAGAGCCCGTCGGGGTTCTGGTTGAGCAGCTCGCCGACCTTCTCTACCGTGACATCGTTGACGATGTAGCGCCGGCAGATTGGTTCGTCGAAAGTAACCTCGCTAAACTGGCGGGCCAGGCGCTCCTGTTCGCTCTCACTAAGGCCTTTCGCCCTCATTCGATTGCGGATGATAGTGCGATTCGACTCCGCGATCTCCCGATCGACCTCAGCCCTTCGCTTAGTGTCCTCGAAGTCTGTGCGTGCCTGGCGTTCCAGCCGGAAGAGCGGATGAAAGCCTTCCTTTATTGCCGGCGACTTCATGAAGCCGGGCGGCGCCACGATGCCGCCCCACAGGTTGGCGTGCTCGTACCAGGGGTCGTACTGCTTTGGCCGGATCGCTATGCGGCGCCCGAGAAGCTGCCCCGTCTCCACCAGGGCGGCCACCGCGAAGTAGTCGGCCGGACACTGAAAGCGTTCGGCTGTGTCAAGCACCCACGGCCGAAAGGTGTCGGGTATCAGCGCCTCTTTGAGGCTCTTGACGGGCAGAAGCTCGCCGCCGATCTCTTCAGGCTCAGGCCAATCTTCAACGTGCGCAGCGCGACCCGTGCCGTTCGCCGGCGTACTCGATTCACCGCTGAAGTCCGCGCGAGCACGCTTCGCCGCCTCGCGGATCGCATTATCGAGCGGCGCGCCCTCCAGCCACACGTGCTTGTCGTAATCGCGAGCGCGACAGTTCTTCGCAAGCGATAGGTCAAGGTTCTCACCGCACAGGTAGAACCCGAAATCTTGTGCCAGCAGCTTCCGCGCAAAGTCGTACAGCCGGCTTTGGAAGTGCGCCATCTCGAAGTCGCGGCCGTTGCCTTTGGCGTCGCTGCTTGCGCCCGCCGCTCCTTGTTCTGCTGGGGATGAGACGATCGCTCTCGGCTTGAAGCCCTTGTTCTCTTCACGCATCTTGGTTCGAATCCAACCGCGTCCAGCTCCTCCGCCAATTACTCATTGATTATTCATCTCCGTGCGACTGAGCAGTCGAATCGGCATAGGTCGTGGTACCAACTCGGTGTAGAACGTGGCTCATATCAGCCCTAGTCGCGACGTTTATTGAAGCCAACGCGCGTGTCTTCCCGGATGGCCCGCTCGGCACCGGCTTGCCAAGCCGTCATGTACGTCTTCGAGCCCTGTCGGCCGGGCTCCGGCAGCCACCGCAGTCCACCACCGCGCACAAGAAACAAGCTTACGGTTCCGTTGCCCGGCCAGGGCGCCAGCGTGCCGATTAGGTTGGCGATCCGTTCTGCTTCCACGCGTAACGCCGCCGGGCAGCCGATGACCTCGGCTTGAAGGCGCCGCGGCGAAGCCTTCGAGATGTGCACGCGGGCGACTTCTGTGCCGTGCTGTGATGAGGCATCTTGAGTAGGCATTTCTTTTCCCTCAACGCTGTGTCGGGTGTCTCCTCTTCATGGCGTTCCTGTTTTTACTTGCCGCGTTACTTCATCACCGCGCCTTGCGGACCTCGGGCGATCCGGTCGCTGCGGTTACGCATCAGGAAGCGATGCATCTCCAGGCGTGAGACCTTCCACACTCCGCCGATACGGTAGGCGATTAGGTCACCGCTCTTGATGTGTTCGATGAGGAAGGAACGGCCCACATTCAGGTAGGCAGCGATCTCTCTCAGCCCTAGCAGTCGCTCGCGCTGTTCCGTGACCGGGCGGCCCCGAAACGCAGGCGTGTCCAGGTCAACGTCGAAAAGCTTGTGCAACTCGTCCATTTGCCGCGCTCCTTTGGTGCAGCTTCATGCTGCAACGGAAGTTACGCGGTCAGTGAATAAAGTGCGTAGGGTGACAGGTTTTTAAATTGGGATTTGCGGGCGTCAGCTTCGGCAGTTCCGTGGGTCCCGGCGGACCGCGAGCGGCCCTAGTTCGCGCAACGTCATGGCGATAAGCGGATTCTCTCCGAGCAGTCTGCGCCGTCGCCTATAGCTCATCTCGACGTCCTGCTCCAGCGCGTCTCGGACGGCTGCCGTGATTCGCTTTCGCGCCCGCTCCGCTGCGCTCCAAGTCGGGGGAAGCGGCGCACCACAAGCACGCATGTACTCGTACAGGAGATAGAATACCGGAGCGGTCCAGCGACCTCCGGCGACGAGCCACCAGCTGCCCACCGTTATCCATACGTTGAGCGCCTTCACCCTCTCAAACTTGTCCGTGCCCGGTGTGAGTATGGAATGCTGGTCGTAGCTGTCGAGTGTTTGCGGAAACCACCAGGCGGCGCTCTGGCCTATATATTCAGCAACTGCGTCGGCGAGCCAGCGAGCGAAATGCGCGTTGTCGATCCATTCCCGCATCCGGCGCCCCGCGCTTTCAACGCGCGAATCCAGGTGCTCGCGCGGCGCGGCTGTTACGGCCTTGAGCCGGTCCGTCGATGGGGCAGTCGGCGGTGACCAAACAAATTCAGCGTCAGCCTCAAAGCAGGGAAACGGCTCCAGCCCAGGTTACCCACGAGGGTGTGGCGCAGTACTCTGTGGTTGAGGTCGGTGCTGTGCTCTCTTCACAGTTCCGGTCTCGAAGCGAAACTCGCGGTTAGGGCCGCGAGCTTCCACGCTTTTCAGGCTATCCACTCATCGCCGACAGAGCATCACGGCGGGCACGGAGTTATCAACATCACCAGGGCAACGTTTATGAGCCGCTCAGCGCTTCCGGCCGTTCCGTGAGTCGAGCCCGGCGCGACGAACCGCTCCTAGGCCGGGTTCCGTGGGCGTGCGGCGGCGATTTTGCCTCGCTGACCATCGCTCAAGCCGTGCCGGCTAAATCATCCCCTGCCAAGTTCGGTTGGTTCGCGTCGCCCGGCGCGCCCGCGGCGTCACCAGCCAGGTAGCACAAGACCGGCGGAACCCGCGCGCGCCGCCTCCCGCACCTAGAGACCCGCAGTTCTCGACTCTCTCGGCTCCGGCCATGGCCGCCGCGGTCGCCACGTCAATGCCGTCAACGCCGACTCGACTATGGACTGAGTATCGACCAGGCTGCACGCCGCGGCCGGCTACGAATCCGCGCTTGCCAGCCGCCACGCTCACCGTCTTGCATTAGCTAGTCGTGGCGCAGAAGTATGATTCCCTCATGGTTATCCTTAGTTTCCCTAGCGAGAACCATGAGCCAAGAAAGGGTGCGTTCGGCCCGTCTATTACTTTTTTCAGCAGTCACACGGCCTTTGCCCGAGCCGGGCTGGTCGGCGGGGGGAGTATCCTCAGACGGCAAAAAATTCGATGGCACTTCGACGCGGTACGCGAGTGGAAGCGAGTTTGGAAGCGAAGTCGGAAGATTCTCGATGTGCGCTCGCACAGCGCTGGAAACTTCCCGCGCTCGCTAACTATTCTCTATCTGTGCGTGCTCGATGCAGGTGCTGATTATGGTCGATGGGACGGTTGAGTTCGCGGCGTGTCCGGTTGTGCGGTGCCGCATTTCGACCGGCGCGCAGCATTTGGAAAGCCTGCAAGCTCGCTTCTCTTCTTCGCGGTCATGCCGCCGCACAGCCCGGCGCCGCGCTCACGATTGACGGTGCTCCGGGCTTCGGCCCCCATGCACGCCCAGCGTGTTCGGTTGGCTTTCTAGAGATGCTCACGAGGTTGCTCAGGCGTGAGCCGGGCGCTCTGCCTCGTCTTGGCGCGCGCGCGTTGGGCACGGTGGGCGATCCGTTCGAGCGAGCCGCTATGCGCGGCTGCGAACTCCGCGAGCCGCGCCGCGTCGAAACGCCGCGCCACGAAGCTGTGTTGCGGCGCCGGCATGTTGCGCGGCCGATGTGTGGCGAGCCAGCGCGGCCGGTAGAGCGCCAGCCTGATGCCGCGTTCGCGCGCTAGCTCTGCGACGCCATCGGCGATATCGCAGTGAACAAGACGGGCCTCGATGCGCCAGTGGCGCACGGTTGCCAGCTCCGATGTTTGTGCGAGCAGCGCCTGTTCGTACTCGAGCCGCTCAATGTCTCGCCGCGTGGCGCGCCGCGCGAAACGCAGTATGAGCACCTTTCGCGGGAGCACAATGACCGCGTGGCAGGTCGGCCGCATCTCCGCCAGGGTCGCGCGCGTTCGTTCATCGCCGCCGGCAGCCTCAGGAGCCAATGGCCCGATCCGCATCCCCGCCTGATGCGGATAGCTGCGGTAGAAGCCGAACAGGTAGGCCTCGCGCATCACGTCAACGGTCGGATAGATACTCAGGTCGGCGCCATGCGGGTATGTGTTCGCGTTTTGCATGCTCGGATTTTACTCCGAACCGTGACTAAAACCGTGACTAACTTATCCGAAAGACGGGTGCCCGATCCGTGTCGATTGCTGAAGTCCTTCTCTCCGTGAGGGAAAGTGTGGAGCGGGCGACCGGGGTCGAACCGGCGACGTCCAGCTTGGGAAGCTGGCATTCTACCACTGAATTACGCCCGCCCGTGCTGGAGTCTAGGGTCGCGGCGATGGCGTGTCAAATCCTTGGCTGCGAGCGCGCAACGTGCATGGCGAGGCGCAAAGGCGGAGCGCCGGCGCGAGGGCCAAGTTAAAGCGAAGAGTGCAAGGTGAAAGAGGAAGTCTACCAGTAGCGGACGCGGCCGACGTCGGTGTGCACAAAATCGGACGCCGGATAGTAGCCGACGCCGCCGCCACGCATCGCGAGCGCCACTTGATGCAATTGCTCGAGCGTGCGTCCGGGGACGCGCCAGTCAAGCGCCAATCCGTCCATGTGCAGGCTGTGATGCGCGACGCCGTCGCTGCGCGCCGCCAGCATCGCGTTGGTCTGCGGCGTGCGATAGCCCGAGATAATCGCCACCTCGACGTCAGTATGGAGCCTGCGCCGGATCGCGACCACCAGGTCGAGCAGTGCCGGACTCATCGGCTTGACCACGTTCTGGCGATAGTCGCGCAGGATATAATCGATTTCGGCCAGCGCCTGCGGGATGTACCGCCCCTTCTCGTAATAGACGATGTTCAGTTGCTCGCTGGTGTGCAGGTTGTAGAATTTCAGGCGGCGCGGTGTCGCCGGCGCGGTCAGCATCGCGAGTGCGCTCGATGCCGGCGCAAGGGCCGCGGTCGCGGCGGCGATCCCGGTCGTCCGGATGAATTGGCCGATGAAGTGGCGGCGGTCGATAGTGCGTTCTGGAGTGGGTTGCGGCGGAGCGGGCGCGATCAAGCAATCGGGACGCTCGATTCTTGGGACGACGCCGTCAGTCACGTCACTAATAACGGTTGATGGCTTGGTCTCTCCCATTTCCCGTCTCCCCGTACTGCTCGTCCCCACCCGGCCAGCCTGCTTCGTACTCCGGTTCACCGCGCGGCGCGCGGTTGGAGTCGGCCGAAGCATCCGGTAACTTTACACTCTCCAGGGAAACGGCGCTACAGCGATCGAGCCTTCTCCGGCACCGATGAAACCACCCCCCATTCGGCCAAAAACGCGAATCGAGCCAGTAAATCCGGCCCGCGCGCGCACCCGGCCGCTGGCCTCGCTGTCACGCAAGGTTGATCGCGACCAATTCGCGCGGGAGCTTCAGGCCGGCGCCACGATGCGCGAGTTTATCGCCGCGTTGCCCGAAACTCTGGCGGCGGCTGATCTCCGCGAGCTGGCGCGGCGAATCGCGACGGCGCGCCGCGCCGGGCGGAGCTTCCTGATGCTCACCGGCGCGCATCCACTGAAGGTCGGCCTGAGCCCGCTCATCTGCGGGATGCTGCGCGACGGCGTGCTGAGCGCGATTGCGACCAACGGCGCGGCGATTATCCACGACTTCGAGCTCGCCTTTGCCGGGCGTACCTCGGAGGACGTCGGCGCCGGACTCGGCGACGGCAGCTTCGGGATGGCCGAGGAGACCGGCGCTTTCCTCAATCGCGCGGCGCGCCTGGCCGCCGAGGAGGGCAGGGGACTAGGCGAAGTCGTCGGTCGCGAAATCGTCCGCGCACGCCTGCGCTACCGCGACGCCAGCATCTTCGCCGCCGCTCACCGCGCGGGCGCTCCGGCGACCGTGCACGTCGCGCTGGGCGCCGACATCATCCATATGCATCCGGCGGCCGACGGCGGCGCAATCGGCAAGGCCACGATGACGGACTTCCATCGCCTGGTCGCGGTGGTTGCGACGCTTAAGCGCGGTGTGGTGCTGAACCTGGGTTCAGCGGTGGTGATGCCCGAGGTTTTCCTTAAGGCGCTCAACCTTGCGCGCAACCTGGGCCGGCGGGTCGACGGCTTGTGTGCCGCCGACATGGATTTCATCCGCCAGTACCGGCCGCGGATCAACGTGGTCGAGCGGCCGACCGCCGGCGGCAAGGGAGCGCGCGGAATCGCGCTCACCGGCCATCATGAGATCATGTTCCCGCTGCTCGCCACCGCGGTCCGCGAGGAACTCGCGCGGCCGGCGCGGCGGCGAGGTTGACGATGGCCGCTCGCGTGACGAGCCGCGCAAGCGGCGCCGCTCCGATTGCGCTTCTCACCGACTTTGGCTACCGCGACCATTTCGTGGGCGCGATGAAGGGCGTGATTGCGTCGATCGCGCCTGGCGCGGCGCTAATCGACATCACGCACGGCGTGCCGGCGCAGTCGATCGTGGCGGGCGCGATCGCGCTCGCGCAGAGCTGGCGGCTTTTCCCGCCGCGGACGGTCTTCCTGGTGGTGGTCGACCCCGGCGTCGGCACGGCGCGCCTGCCGGTGGCGGTTCAGACGCGCGCGGGAGCGCGCTTCGTCGGCCCCGACAACGGCGTGCTCGCGCTGGCGCTGGAGGAGGCAGGGCCAGCGCGCGCGGTCGAGCTGCGCGCGCCGCGCTACCGGCTCGCGCGCGTGAGCACGACTTTTCACGGCCGCGACATCTTCGCGCCCGCCGCGGCGCATTTGTGGAGCGGCGTCAAACTTGAATTGCTGGGACCGCCGGTGCGCGACGGTCTGACGAACCTGGAACTGGCGGAGCCGCGCGAGGGGATTGACGAGCTGCGCGGCGAGGTGCTCTACGTCGACGGCTTCGGCAATCTCGTGAGCAACATCGAGCGCGACGCGCTGGCGCGTTTTGAGGCTCGCTTTCCCGCTATGCGGCTTTCCGTTAGGATCGGAGCGGGCGCGCCGATCGAGATACTTCAGGCTTATGGCGACGCCCGCAAAGGTGTTCCTCTCGCTACGTTTGGAAGTTTCGAGCTGCTGGAAATTGCCGTGCGCGACGGCAGTGCCGCGCAGCGTTTCGCCGCTGGGCCGGGTGCGATGGTAACCGTCCGGCCGCTGCGGCGTAAGTCCGTCATGAGCTATCGGCAATGAACTCCGGCATGAAATAAACACCCGGCATGAAATAAATAATGGATGATTCCACCGCACACGATGAATCGCAGGTCTTAACCGACATCCCGCGCGTCACGCCCGCGCCGGTTTACGAGCCCGAAGTGATGGCGTCGCCGCGCCCGCAGCCCTCCGGCGTTACGCGGCTGCACGTCGGACTGTTTCTGCTGACGCTGCTGACCACCACGATGGCCGGCGCCGACATGGCTGGCGCGTTCGTGTCGCTGGCGCATCCGTTTGCGACCTTGGGCAACCTCGCCGCGGGACTGTCGTTTTCGATCCCGCTGATGATGATCCTGTTTGCGCACGAGATGGGCCACTACCTGGTGGCGCGGCGCAACAACGTCGATGTGAGCCCGCCCTATTTCATCCCCGCGCCGTTGCCGTCGATCTTTTTCATCGGGACCTTCGGCGCATTCATCCGGATGCGATCGCCGGCGCGCACGCGGCGCGTGATGTTCGATATCGGCGCGGCGGGGCCATGGGCCGGAGCGGTGCTGGCGGTGCTCGCGGTGGCGATCGGGCTTAGGCTTTCCGACGTGTCGCCGCTCGACACCTCCGGCGGCGGACTTCAGCTCGGCAATTCAATCCTGTTCTGGGCGCTGTCGTACGCGACGCTGGGTGTCGATCCCAACTCGGTCAACGTCAACCTTCATCCGATCGCGTTCGCCGGATGGATCGGGCTGCTGGTGACGACGCTCAACCTGCTGCCGGTCGGCCAGCTCGACGGCGGCCACGTGGTGTACGCGCTGTTCGGCCGCTGGCATCGAACGATCGCGCGCCTGTTCATCGTGGCGTGCGTGATGATGGTGGTGGTGCCGCTGTTCATGGGCTCGGCATACTGGGGCGGATGGATCTTCTGGGTAGTGTTCCTGTTCTTTCTCGGCCTGGGGCATCCGGCCACGGTGGATGCGGATACACCGCTCGATCCGCGGCGCAGGGCTTTTGCCTGGGCGACGATCGTACTGTTCATCGTGACCTTCAGCCCGGTGCCGGCGTGGTACGCCGACGGGAATCAGAACCCGCAAGAGCAACCGAAGGACAATACCTATAGCGTCGTTTACCGGCCCGCGCTGCCGCCGCTGCCCGCCTCGGTGCGGCTTAAGGGACTCTGAGATGAGCGGCGGGGGGAAGCGGCCGAGCTGGGATCAGTACTTCATGACGATCACTCGACAGGTCGCCGAGCGCTCGACCTGTCTGCGGGCCAAGGTGGGCGCGGTGATCGTGCGCGACCGCAGCATCCTGGCCACCGGCTACAACGGATCGCCGGCCGGGATGCCGCATTGCACCGAGGTCGGATGCCTCATCTACGAATCGCGCACTCCCGACGGCGAAATCGAGCAGAACTGCTGGCGCACCATCCACGCCGAGATTAACGCGATCACGCAGGCGGCCAAGAACGGCGCCGCGATTCGCGACGCCGACATCTACGTGACTCACACGCCCTGCATCCACTGCCTCAAGGTGCTCATCAACACCGGCATCCGCACCGTCTACTACGGCCGTGAGTACAAACTGCATACCGTGCGCGAAGTGCTCAAGCATGCAGCGGTAAAGCTGGTGCAGGTGGCGCCAGAGGGCGCCGATGCCTCCGGGTGACCGCGGCGAGAGCGTGGACGGCGGGGCCACGGCGCGGCCGTGCGGAATCTGCGCGCTCATCGAGCGATGCCGCGTCGGCAGCTTCGCCGATTTCGTCGCGGAGCTGCCGCACTCGTTCGTAATCCTGGGCGACGCGCAGTTCTATCGCGGCTACTGCGTGGTGCTCGCCAGACGCCACGTCGACGAAATCCATCTGATGCCGCCCGAGGAGGCGCGCGCGCTTTTCGACGAGACGATCGCCGTGGGAGGCGCGGTCGCGCTGGTGACACGGCCGCTCAAGCTCAATTACGAGTGTCTCGGCAATCTCGAACCGCACGTCCATTGGCACGTCTTCCCGCGCTTCGAGACGGACGCGATGCGCGCGGCGCCGGTATGGATGCGGCCCGAGGGCGAACGCAAAGTGGCGCTTGAAGATTCCGACCGTCGGACACTAATTCAAAGCCTTGGCACCGAATTGCGCCGCCAAATCCCGAGCGCACGCGCGTTACGGTAGAGCGATAAAGCCGCAAATCCGCCGGGTTACGCTCTTGAGGAGACGAGTTACCCTCGTCGAAGGAGTGGACGTGACGAGAAGGGCGGGGCGCGTGAGTCGAAGCTTAACAATTACTTCAACTTATCGACGGTTGATAAATGTTGCGTTGCTGGCCGCTATGGTTTTGCTTGCATCGTGTCAAAACGGCAAGATACCGGACGAGGGCAGTTATGCGGCGCAGCTATATCTTAAAAGGTGCGGAGGATGTCATCAGCCCTATAATCCGAGCCTGATGACCGCGGCGATGTGGGCGGCACAGGTTGACTTGATGCAGGAGCGGATGAAGCAAACGGGGTTAGCGCCGCTCACGCCGGCCGAGCGCAAGACCATCCTGGGTTACCTGAGCAGCAACGCCGGCAAGCAATAGCGCGTGCCCACATTGAAGCTCCGAGGGGGACCGAGGAGATGGCAGCTCAGGAGTTCCGTGTCCAGGAGGAATCCCGGCGCGACCAACTAATTGCGATCGGATCGAGCCTGTTTTTTCTCGCCGTGATCGCGGCCGCGCTATGGACGCGGCCGCAGTTCAGGACCCCGTTTGGCTGCGTGATCGCCGCCGCCGCGTTGCTGTTCTTTGTGTGGACGCTGGTGCGCGAGATGCAGGCCATGCTCGCCCGCAAAAACTGGCCAGTCGTCATCGATGAGCATGGCGTCCATTACGCCAGCCCCGGTCAAATTACCTGGGCCGAAATAACCGGCCTTGAACCGGTGCCCACGCATCAGCGCGTCGATCTCCGCGACGCGCAGGGGCGCGTACGTGTCAGTCTGCCCTACGAACTCGAAGACGCGCACGAGGTGGTTCAGTTCGTGGCGGACATGCTGTCCGATCGATGGCCGGAGGTGCCGCTGCCGCACGTCTTCGTCCAGGATCTGCCACAGCAGATGCTGACGGCTGGAGCGGCGCTAATTGCGATACTCGGCGGAGTGATCTACTGGATGCGCGGCCGCCCGGTGATTCAACTGCTGTGCACGGTCGCGACGGCGCTCATCGTCGCGGCCTTTGCGGCGTGGCGGCTTCGCTCGGTGCGCCAGCTGACGGTCGGCAAGCAAGACCTCACTGTGACAAAAGGGGCGAAACCGCGCGTGCTCAACTACGCGGACATTGCGGGCGTGGGCCTTTTCGTGGTGGGCGGCAAAGCCGAGCGCCATCTCGACGTGAAAATCACGTTTAGCGACAAGAGCGCGACGTACGTTTTGCCCTGGCGCTGCGATCCGTTCGACGTATATGCGACCGTCAAGGCGGCCTGGGAACGCGGACGCACTGCGGCCGCAGCGTCAACCACCCCTGCCGCGGCCAATTGAGTCGGGGGGGCGTGACCGCCGCTACTACTAGAGCAGCGGCGGCTGGCCGCCGTCGTATACAATCCGCCCGTCGACGACCGAGGCGAAGTCAGGCAGGCGATGCGCCGTCAGTTTGCCGTCGGGCATGATGTGCTCAACGTCCCATCCGCCGAGGGTCATCTGGTCCGAGACGATTCGCCGATGGCATCGCCACCACAGTCCCTCCGAGCACATGATCGCCGTGCGCGCAGCGGCCGCGACTGCGAGTAGCTCGTCGAGGCCCTCTGCGAATTCGGCGCTCTCAGTATAGTCCGCGTAGGAGCGGAACGCGGCGACCGTCCATGCCACGTGCGGCGAGTCGGCGCGCTTGCTATGGCGTCGTCCGCCAAGGCGCTTGAGCCATCGATACTCGACACCGGCGCGGCCGAGCGCCTCGGCCAGCGGCTCCTGGTTGAACTGGGGCCATCGGCGCGAGCTGGGATAGGAGCGGACGTCGGCGAGGATCGCGATTCGATGCTCGCCGAGGAGTTCGAGGAATCGTTCGATCGGATGGGTCGAATGGCCGACCGTGTAGAGCGCCGGGCGCGGCGGCGTGATCGGAGATTTCGCAGCGTTCGGCATCCGCCGGCGTTCGATTGGAGGATCGCTCTCGAGCGGCCCCGACAAAGAGAATCAGAAAAGGAATCAGCTGACCGCGGCCAGCGCGAGGCCGCCGGCGATGAGCGCGAAGCCCGAAATGGTCGCCAGCGTTTCGCCCCATCGCGTCGCCCGTTCGATCAGCACGAAAGCCGTCAGTACCGCCACCCACAAAAGGTTCATCACACCCGCTACGAACAGCAACGCCATCAGCATCCAGCAGCATCCCACGCAGAAGACCCCATGACGCAGACCCATCGCTATTGCGCCGGCGCGGCCATCGCGCCAGTGCGTCATCAGGAAGCCGATCGGCGACTGGCAATGCCGCAGGCATCTGCGCTTGAGCGGCGAGAGTTGATAAGCGCCCGCGAGCGCCAGGATCACTCCGCCCATCAGCGGCGCGACCCGCATCGCTCCGGTCAGCAGCGCCGCATAATCCAATGCAGCCTGCAGCACAGTGGCGACGGCGCTGAACGCAGTCCACGCCGCCACGTAGCCGCCGGCAAAAAGCCACACCCGCATCCGTGGCGAGACGCCGCGGCCCTCAGCCACGCGCGCGTACATTGCGACCATCGGTGCCGCGCTCGGCAGCATCATCGCCACCATCATCACCGCCCACATCAGGAATGTCAGCCACAACTGCGCCGGCGACCACGGTGAGGCGATCGACATTCCCGGCATCCCGGCCATGCTCTCCATCGCGCCGGTGTTGGCAGGCATCCGCCACAGGTACAGCCAGGCGAGCGCCGAGAGCGCGCCGAGACCGCCCCAAATCGCGAGCTGGTCGGGCAGCCTGAGCGCGCGCGCAACCCTGCGCGAGTCCGATGTGGGGACCGCGGAAGCCATCGCAACTTTTGAGAGCGCTACACCCTTGCCTGACGCGGCGCGCTAGGCGTTGGTCCAGTTGATCGCTGAGAAGTGGCCGTTGCGCCCGCTGTTATCGAAGCTGAGCGAATGATCCCTGTAGTGGCTCGAGGTGCCGCGCGCCGCGGCCAGACGCCCGGAATAAGGATGCGTCACGTTGTCGAGCCACACCGTCGTGCCGTCGCGTCCCGCTACGCCCTGCACTGTCACTTCGGTGATGCCGGCGATGCTCAACTTGCGCGTGTCGCCCGAGGCGCTGAAGTCGATCTGCGCGGTCCTGGTTGGCAGCCGATGCGCGATCATCGGGGCCAGCAGGCTCGGCGGGCCGCCGGCCTGGCCGGCGAAGATGGCTTCAAGCGCGACTCGCTGCTCGGCGTTGGCGCGGCCGTCGACGTAAACCCCGCCGGTGCCGCCGCCCTGCGCCATCGGGCCCGGCGTGGTGAACGCCTGCACCGCGTTGAGTCCCGCAAGATCGGTTTTGCCATAGCTGCCGCGGTTGATGTGGAAGGCCAGCACCACGTCGCAATGGCCCTCGGTTGGACGGACCTTGGCCTGGCTCAGCAGACAGGGGCAGAGCAGTTCGCAGTTGCAGGACTCGAAATACTCGCCCTCGATTTTCCAGCTTTCGTTCGCCATCACTGATCACTCCCGAATCGCTCCAGTTGTTCGCTCCAATTCGCCGATGAAACGCGCAGGCTCGCCGAGTCACGCTCGCGACTCAAGCGTATCGTGCATTCTAAGGTTGCGCGCGGTCAAGCGAATATACATCAAAGCCGCGCAGTCGGGCAGTGAAGAGCGCAGAGCGCGGCATACGAAAATCCGCGCGCCGCGGCGAAGCCGATCAACCGCCGGGAGCCGGCTGGGATGCTTGTGTCGCGCCGGGCGCGGTGGAGGCAGGCGCGCTCGGGGGCGCTCCCTCGGCGACGCGCTTGAGGTTCGTCACGTTGATTGCCGCCTCGGACTGGTTGGCCACTGCGACCAGGATGAGCGCGTCGGGGTGCAGGTATTTTTGCGCCACGTGCTGGATGTCGTCCTTGGTCACCGCTCCGATCAGTTTCGGGTAGCGCTCGGCGTAGTCGAGGCCGAGGCCGTACAGTTCGACCTGCAGGATGAAGCTCGCGATCGAGCTCTGGCGATCGAGCTTCAGCGGAAAGCTGCCGATTAGATATTTCTTGGCCGAGGCCAGTTCGCCGTCGGAGACCTGATGCTCCTGCATGTCGCGCAGTTGTTCGACGATGAGCTGCAGCGCCTCGTTGGAACTCTTGTTCTTGGTTTGCGTATCGACGGTGAACGAGCCGGCGAATTTCCCGGCATCGAATCCGCTCGAGATTCCGTAGGCCAGCCCGTTCTTGCTGCGCACGGTTTTCATCAGCCGCGAGGCGAAGCCGCCGCCGCCCAGGATGTAGTTCATCACCTGCAAGCGATAGTAGTCAGGGTTGGAGCGCGCGATACCGCCGGAGCCCAGGATGATGGTCGCCTGCACGACGCTGCGGTCGACCAGGGTCGGATGAATTCCCGCCGCAACGCTTGGCGCTGGCGGCTCCGCTTGCGGCGCTACCGTGCCCTTGAGCGCGTCGAACGCCTTCTCCAGCTTGGCCTTCACCTCGTCGGCCTTGACGTCGCCGACCACCGCAATCACCGCGCTGCCGATTTTATATTGAGCGTGGTAGAAGTCGCGCACGTCCTGCGGCGTGAGCTTCGCCACCGACTCGGCCGTGCCCTCGCTCGGATGACCGTACGGTGTGTTGCCGTAGAGCGCCTTGTGGAATGTGACCCCTGCGACGTAGTCCGGCTGCTCTTCCTGGGCCTTGATGTCGGCCACGCGCTCGTCGCGCTTGCGGGTGATTTCGGCGTCGCTGAGCGCGGGCTCGGTGAGCGCCGCCGCCATCAGGCCCAGAGTCTGGTCCTCATATTTCTTGAGAGAGGTGAAGCTTGCCTGCGCATAGTCCGCGCCGGCGCCGACCGCGATCGAGCTGCCCATGAAGTCCACTTTCTGGTTGAATTGCGCGGCGCTCAGCTCCTTGGTGCCGAGCGTCAGCGAGGCCGCGGTGAGCGAGGCGAGTCCGGCCTTGCCCGCGGGGTCGCGCCGCGCGCCGGCGTCAAAGGCGATCGTCATCGTCACCATCGGGAGTTGATGCTGCTCGGAGACCAGCAGCACCGCGCCGTCGGGCAGCACCGAGCGTTTGATCTCGAGCGCCGCGGCCGGGGCCGTAAAGGCCGCGATGAGCGCGATCAGAAGGACGGTGGTCCGCACCGCGCGCAAAGCATCGCGCCGCCGCCTCATCGCGCCACCTCTTCGATCGCGGAGGGCACGCGCGTAATGCGCATCGGTGCCGTCTCCAGCATCGAATCGGCGCTGCCGAGTGGGGGTGCGTGATGCACCATGCCGCCGGCGCCTCCGCCCTGCTCATGGGGCAGGATACCGGTCGGCACCAGCACGCCGAGCGTGCAATTGTTCTCGACCAGATATTTCTTCGCCACCCGTTGCACGTCGGCTGCGGTGACTTTGCCGATTTCCGCCAGGTAACGGTCCATCAGATGGTAATCACCCAGCATCTGCCACACGCCGAGCTGCAGCGCCTCCTCGAAAATCGAATCCTGCGCGAACACGAATGACGACTGCTCGAGGTTCTTGGCTTTTTGCAATTCGTCGGCGCCGACCGGCTGGTCCTTGAGCTGATCGATCACCTTGTCAGCCTCCGCGATCGCGTCGTCGGTTTTCACGCCAGGGCGCATCTGCGCCGAGACCGCGAACAATCCGGGGTCGAACGAGGTCATGTCGTAGCTGGCTGACACGTCGACCACCATCTGCTTATCGAGCACCATCGCGCGGTACAGGCGCGAGCTCTTGCCGTCGGAGAGAATCTCGGAGGCGATTTCCAGCGCGAAGGCGTCAGCCCCGCCGACGCGATAGTTGGGCACGTGATAGACCGCGTTGAAGGCCGGCAGGTTGGCGGCGTGACGCAGCACGATTTTCCGCTCGCCCTGCTGAGGCGGTTCGACCTCGAGCACCGGCGGCGGCTTGGGGCCGTTTTTAATCGGGCCGAAGGAATCCGAAATCTCTTTGAGCACCTGGTCGGCGTTGAAGTCGCCCACCGCGACTGCGATCGCGTTCTGCGGCGAGTAATAGACACTGTGATATTTGAGCGCGTCGGCCAGCGTCAGGCGCTGGATGTCCTGCATCCAGCCGATCACCGGCCAGTGGTACGGATGCTCGACGAAGGCCTGCGCCTGGGTGGCTTCCGAAAGCGCGTCCTCCGGATTGTCGTCGGTGCGCATCCGCCGCTCCTCTTCCACCACCGCAAGTTCGGAGTCGAAGCCCTTGGGATCGAAGTTCGCCATCCGGTCGGCCTCCAGGCCGATCGGCACGTCGAGGTGATCGCGGTTGATCACTTCGAAGTAGTCGGTGAAGTCGGCGCCAGTGAAAGCGTTATCCATCCCGCCATTTTCCTGGATGATGTTGGAGAACTCCTCGGGGCCGTACTTTTTGGTGCCGCGGAACTTCAAGTGTTCGACCAGGTGCGAGATGCCGGTCTTGCTGAAGCTCTCATTGCGCGACCCGACCTTGGTGAACAGGTTGAAGGTCGCCACCGGAGCCTTGTGATTCTCTAGCACCAGGACCTTGAGCCCGTTGGGCAGGGTTTCGGTCTTGACCGCGTCGGTGATCCCGGCGCATGCGCGACCCGGCGCTCCGTTGAAAATCAGCGCGGCAAGCGCGAACGTCAATGCCAGACGACGCAATAGGGCCAGACGACGCAATAGGCAATGGCTTCGAATAAACATGACTCCTAGCACTAAAGACCTCGCTCGCCGCGCCGTCAAGCCGAGCGCTCCGGCTTGCGCGCGTGCATTAATCTGCAACGCCGGCGCGCCCTCGTTCGTTCCGGCGGGCGTCCGGGACGGCTGAAAATTAAATTGCATAGCGGGTATGCGATTTGTCACAATCAAAGTGATGACTCACACTTCGGCTGAGGATCGCCCGCAGGCACTGCACGAAATCAAGGGCGTGCTGACGAAGTTCATGCGGATGCTGTACCCGCAGGAATTTCGCCTGGATTCGATCGCCAATTGCGGCCCGATGCTGGCCTTTCACTATCCGCTGCTGGCGGGCGAGATGATTCATCTGCCCGAGCAAATCGACGCGCTCGGCTCACCGTCGCTCTCCTACGACTACTATCTCGTCACCGCCGCGCAACTCGCCGGCCGCCATGAGTTCGGCACTTTCAAGCTCTGCCTGGCCGAGTTGCCTGGCTTCGAGCAACGCGGCGAGACCGGCGTCGAAGCGATCGAAAGTTTCGTCGCGTCGTTCAGCGACCCGATGCTCGGCGGCGCCCTGATGCGGCTGTGCGAGAGCGCGCGGGTCGACAGCGAGATGGCCCGGCGCTACCGCGGCCTTGCTCCGCGTATCGCTAAGCTCAACCGCGCGTTGGTCGAGAAGCTGAACCCGCGCGCGCTCAGCACGATGCTGGTGCGCGGCGCGCTCGAGATCGACTCCGGCGATGACGCGGCGGCGCAGACTTTCACCGGGCATGCCGCCGAATTCTTTGCGCCGCTGCGCAAGCCCGGCGCCGGCGTGTTGACCAGCGCGCGCCAGGCCTCGGCGATGTACACGTGGTTGCAGGAGTTGATGGCCGCCGCGCGCCGCGCCGGCGCCGCCGAAGGCCTCGATGACGACGGCAACGCGCTGCGCAACGATCTTATCGGCAACCTCGACAGCGCCGAGGGCGGCGAAGGCGAAGGCCCCGAAGGTGACGAGGGCGACAGCGACGGCGAGACCAATCAGAACGTGCGGATGGAAGTCTCGGGCAAGCAGTCCAAGGGCCGCGGCGGCCGCCCGCTCAGTCCCGAGGAGATTCGCAAGCTGCTCGAGCAGGGGGCGCAGATCAAACCGGCCGAGGGCGAGGGCGGCGCCGAGGGCGAAGGGATGTATCTCACCCAGCTCACGGGCAAGCAGGCGCAGGACCTCGAGGAGCTGCGCGAGCAGCTCGGTGAGATCGGTCCGGCCTCCAACCATGGGCGGCTGGTGCTGATGCACGGGCGCAACCAGGATTCCTACTACTCCTACGACGAATGGGACTACGTGGCCGCGGATTACCGGCGCGGATGGTGCCGGCTGCGCGAGGTCCCGCTCGCCGGCGACGACAACGATTTTTTCGCGCAGACGCTGGCGCGCTACTCCGAAATGTTGCCGCAGGTGCGCCGCCACTTTCAGCGTATCCGGCCCGCTTCATATCGGATGGTCCGCGGACTCGAGGACGGCGAGGAACTCGACCTCGAACGCCTGGTCGAGACCCGCGTCTCGCGCCTGATGGGCGAGAGCCCCGATCCGCGCGTCTACAGCGCGCGCAAAAAAGAGTCGCGCGACGTCGCCACGCTCTTCCTGCTCGACATGTCGGCCTCCACCGACGAGCCGATCCATCGCGAGGTGCGCAAGGCCCCCGCCGACGATGACGATCACAACGACGATTGGATGAAAGCCTGGCAGCGCCGTCCGCAACAGAGCCAGCGCCCACGCCGCATCATCGACGTAAATAAGGAAGCACTGGTAATCATGGCCGAGGCGCTCGAAGAAATCGGCGACTCCTACGCGATCATGGGATTTTCCGGCCACGGCCGCGACAACGTCGAGTTTTACGTCATCAAGGAGTTCAGCCAGGGGCTGAGCGACGAGGTCAAGGCGCGCGTCGGCGCGGTCGAGCCCAAGCGATCGACCCGGATGGGCGCGGCGATTCGCCACGTGCGCGAGAAATTCAAGGACGTGAGCTCGCGCGCCAAACATATGATCCTGCTAAGCGACGGCTTTCCGCAGGACTTCGACTACGGCCACGACCGGCGCTCCAACGCCTATGGCATCCAGGACACGATGGTGGCGCTCAAGGAACTCGAGATGGCGGGGGTGCTGCCGTTCTGCATCACCGTAGATCGCACCGGCCACGATTACCTGCGCCAGATGTGCTCGCCGTCGCGCTACCTGGTGATCGAGGACATCACCTCGCTGCCGCGCGTATTGCCGAAAATCTACGAGCAGGTCGTCCGATGGTAGGGCGTGGCGCTTTCGCGGCGCCGCTGGCGCTCTTCGCTCGCGCCGCATAATTTAGCGAAGAATCAAAAGAGGAATTCGACTCACAAAAAAGCGCTGAAGGAGGCATGCGATGGCAGTCGACGAAGCAAAGCTTCAGCAACTGCTCGGCAAGATGCTTGGTGAGGTAGGTGCCGCGATGGGCATCGGCCTGGTCCTCCTGGGCGACAAGTTTGGATTGTACAAGACCCTGGCAGCCGCCGGGCCATTGACCTCGGCGGAGCTCGCCTCGCGGACCGGCACGGCGGCGCGCTACGTGCACGAGTGGGCAGCCGCGCAGGCGGCGGCCGGCTATATCAATTTTGACTCTGCGACGGAGCGATTTTCGATTTCACCTGAGCAGGCGCTGATCCTAGCCGACGAGAATGGCCCTGCGTTTTTTCCCGCGATGTTCGAAATTGCCGCCGCGGCCGCGCGCGATTTACCCAAGGTCGAGGCCGCGTTCCGCACCGGCGCAGGTGTTGGATGGCATGAGCATGATCCCTGCCTGTTTCGTGGTACAGAGCGTTTTTTCCGCCCCGGCTACGCGATCCATTTAGTCTCGGAATGGATCCCGGCATTGGACGGCGTGAAGGAAAAGCTCGAACGTGGCGCGCGCGTCGCAGATGTCGGATGCGGTCATGGGGCGTCAACCATTTTGCTGGCCAAGGCGTTTCCGAAATCGGAATTCTCAGGCTTCGACTATCACGAACCATCGCTCGTGCGCGCGCGCGAGCTAGCGCGCGCGCACGGCGTCGCTGACCGGATCACCTTCCAGCGGGCGTCGGCGAAGGAATTTACCGGCACCTTCGATCTGGTTGCATTCTTCGACTGTCTGCATGACATGGGCGACCCTGTCGGAGCGGCTGCGCATGTCAAGTCGGCTTTGAAAGCGGGCGGCACCTGGATGATTGTCGAGCCTTTCGCAAGCGATCGAATGACGGAAAATCTCAATCCGATCGGCCGCATATTTTATTCGGCCTCGACGCAGATTTGCGTGCCCGCATCATTATCGCAGGAAGTCGGCCTGGCTCTCGGCACTCAGGCCGGTGAAGCCAGACTACGAGAAGTGATATTGAGCGGGGGTTTCTCGCATGTCCGGCGCGCCACCGCCACTCCGTTCAACCTGGTGCTGGAAGCGCGGCCGTGAGAATTGCTCAATTCTTACTACGGCTCTAAGCGCTCATCAGGCGCGCGCCAGCTTAGGGTCTGACGCCGCGTCGATCGCCGCCCGGGCCATCGTGACTCAGCCGTCGAAGATAGCTTGGTCCGGCGGCCTGCGTTGATGCAGGTTCGCGGTGAATTCGGGCTGATGGTCTGAGCGCCCGGAACGACAAAGTCGCGGCAGAGCATCTCGCCATTGCTCTCGTAGAGCGCCGCTAGTTCGACATCGCTGATCAGTTCAGCATACGGTTTGTCGCCGCCTTCGATCTCGAGTTTGGGCGCCGGTCGCGATCTCTTTCGCCTCGAAACATTTCTGTACCCGCGAGCGGATCTTGTGGAGTTGATCAAAAGTTCGCGCCCGCACCATGTACTGCCGAGGCGCATCCACCCATCGTCACCCATGGCGGCGACGCGCCCAACATCATCCCGGCCCACACACGGACAGTTGGGTTTCCCTTCGTTGCAAGGAAGCTGGATAGCGGATCAAACCGGCGATATCGGTACACATTTTGCTCCTACAGAATCATAGAGCCTGAGCTTCTCCCTCAGTTACAGGACATCAAAGTCGTTTGGTGATTTAAAATGCGCAAGATAACGATAGTTGAACTTTTACTTGCGGCCGCAATTTTTTCCGGTTGTGCGGCATTTGGTTCACTGGCGGGAGGCTCAGGCTCCAGCTCCAGTACGGCCGAGACCGCGGTAACCACAGCTTCACCGGGTCCTTCAATGCTGAATTTTGTCGGACGCTCGACCAAGTTCGTATTTGTCAGCCCATCCGCTCTTTTGGCCGATAGCAACAACGTTGAAAAGTCCCTGATTCAGGAGCAATGCATGTTTCACAGTGCCGATCCGCCATTTCTGGTTCCGGCTTTTACCCAGAAGTGGTTGTTCGTCGGACGTATGAATCAAGGCCCCAGCCTTCAGGCGCTCGAATACAAGACCATCCTCACCCTGGGCCTGACCGGTCCCCAACAACTCAACGCGTGGCCGGTAAGCCTGGTTTCACTCAGCGATTTCTCTGACGATTATCTGGCCGAGCGTTTGCCGGTGGTCGGCAAAGCACAGCCCGACGTACGCAGTGACATTCTGGCGGAGTACATTAGTAACTCGAGACATATCCGGGAGGTCACGGACACGCTCATTCGAGGGTATAACCCGGGGGTCGAATGCCAGGCGCGTCATTAGCTACTCCAGTCTCGGGGCGCTCACGCATCACCGAAGTCCTAGGCTGCCAGACGCGTACGGCTGTATAAGATCATGTGTCGCTTAGCCTGAGGTCGTGTCCGGTCATCTCGGACGGCGCTTTGATCGCAAGCATCCCGAGCAGCGTCGGGGCGATATCGGCGAGCGTGCCTCCGGCCCGCAGCTTTCCCTTGAACGACGGGTCGAACAGTATCAACGGTACCGGGAAGGTCGTATGCGCGGTGTGGGCCTGGCCGGTGGCGGGGTCGGCCATGAACTCGGCGTTGCCGTGATCGGCGGTTATCAGCGCGACGCCGTGTATGCGCTCGACCGCGTCGATAACTTTAGACAGTGCCGCGTCCGTCGTTTCAATCGCCTTGATCGTCGCTTCGAGGTTGCCGGTGTGACCCACCATGTCCGGGTTGGCGAAGTTCATCACGATCACGCCGAATTTGCCGCCGGCGATTTCCGCCGCCGCACGCTCGGCGATCTTGTCCGCTTGCATCGCGGGCTCGAGGTCGTAGGTCGCCACCTTGGACGACGCAATTAGCACCCGCTCCTCGAGCGGGAATGGCTTCTCGACCCCGCCGTTGAGGAAGTACGTGACGTGGGCGTATTTTTCGGTCTCGGCGATACGCAGGTTATGCACGCCGGCGCGCGCCAGCGCCTCGGCGAGGGAGTTTTTCACGTCTTCGGGGCCGAAGGCTAGTGGCAATCCGAAGCCGCGATCGTACTCGCTCATGCATACGTAGCCGACCCATGGAAAGCGCGCACGGGCGAAGCCGTCGAATTGCTCCAGCGCCAACGCGGCGGTGAGTTCGCGCGCGCGGTCGGCGCGGAAGTTGAAACATACGACCTGGTCGCCGTCTGCGAGCGGCGCGCCGCCGGCGATGACGCGTGGCTCTACGAATTCGTCGGACTGGTTGGCGGCGTAGGCGTGTTCGACCGCCGCATGCGCGCCGCTTTCGGCGATTCCCTCACCGAGCACGATCGCACGCCAGGCGCGTTCCACGCGCTCCCATCGCTTGTCACGGTCCATCGCGAAGTAGCGGCCGCTGACCGTCGCCACCTTACCGCATCCAAGCGTCTTGAGTTTCGTCTCCAGCGCGTCGACGTACTGCAGCGCCGAGCGCGGCGGCGTGTCGCGCCCGTCGAGCACCGCATGCACCGCGACCTTGCTGAGACCTTCGCGGGCCGCGAGCTCGAGCAGCGCGAAGAGATGATTGATATGGCTATGCACGCTGGCGTCGGAGAGCAGGCCCCATAGATGAAGCGTGCGGTCGCGCGCGCGGTGAATCGCGCCGAGCAATACCTCGTTGCGGGCAAAGTCCCCGGTTTCAATCGCCTTGGAGATACGCATTACGTCCTGGTAAATCACGCGCCCGGCGCCGATCGTCAGATGGCCGACCTCGGAGTTGCCCATGACGCCGGGCGCCAGGCCGACCGCCTCGCCTGAGGCGTCGATCTCGGTATGCGACCGCGTGCGATACAGGCGATCCATCGTCGGCGTTCGCGCCATCGCGATCGCGTTGGCCTGGCGCTCGGCTCGCAAGCCCCATCCATCGAAGATCACCAGCACCGCAACCGGAGGACGCCGCGCCGAACCGCTCATCGCGCGCTCCCGCCGCGGCGGAACGCCACGGCGCCGGGCCATGATGCGCGGGCGCCCAGTTCTTCCGCGATGCGCAGCAGGCGATTGTATTTGGCCGTGCGCTCGCCTCGGCTCATCGAGCCGGTCTTGATCTGCCCTGCGCCGGTTGCGACGGCAAGGTCGGCGATCGTCGTGTCCTCGGTCTCGCCCGAGCGATGCGAGACGACGCAGGTGAAACCGGCCGCGTGCGCCATCTCGATGGTCGCCAGCGTTTCGCTGAGCGTGCCGATCTGGTTGAGCTTGATCAGGATCGAATTGCCGGCGTGCTCGCGGATCCCGCGCTCCAGCCGCTTGGGATTGGTCACGAAAAGATCGTCGCCGACGAGTTGTACGCGCGTACCCAACTCCCGCGTCAGCGTTTGCCATCCCGCCCAGTCGTCCTCGGCGAGTCCATCTTCGATCGAGACGATCGGGTAGCGGCCGATCCAATCGCCATACAGGCGAACCATCTGTTCCGAGTCGCGCGCCTTTTTGTCCGAACGCGCAAACACGTAGCGGCCGTCCTCGTAGAACTCGCTCGAGGCCGGGTCGAGTGCGAGCGCGACGTCGGCGCCGGGACGATAACCGGCCTTCGCGATCGCTTCGAGGATCACCTCGATCGGCTCTTCGTTGTTGCGGAGATTGGGAGCGAAGCCGCCCTCGTCGCCGACGTTGACCGATTGTCCCCGCTGCTTGAGCACCCCGGCCAGCGCGTGGAAGACCTCGGCGCCGATGCGGATCGATTCGGCGAACGAGGGCGCGCCGAGCGGCACAATCATGAACTCCTGCATGTCGACACTGGAGTCGGCGTGCTTGCCGCCGTTGAGCACGTTCATCATCGGCACCGGCATCACGCTGGCGCCGGGGTTGAGATAGCGATAGAGCGCCACGCCGGCCGCCGCGGCGGCGGCGTGGGCGGCGGCGAGTGACACCCCCAGCATCGCGTTGGCGCCGAGCTTGGACTTGTTCTCGGTGCCGTCGAGCGCGATCAGCCGTTCGTCGAGCGCGCGTTGCGCGGTCGCATCGGCGCCGCGGAGCGCGGCGGCGATCGGCCCGTTAACGTTGGCGACGGCGCGAGTCACGCCCTTGCCGCCGAAGCGGCGCGGGTCGCCGTCGCGCAATTCCAGCGCCTCGTGAACGCCGGTCGAAGCGCCCGAAGGCACGGCGGCGCGGCCGAGCGCGCCGCCGTCGAGCTTCACGTCGACTTCGATGGTGGGGTTGCCGCGCGAATCGATGATTTCGCGGGCGCGAATTTCAGCAATGTCGGTTGCGGACATGGGAGCGGGCCTCGTCCTCAAAGCAACGCGACGGGCCGGACCACGCGCCTTGGCGCGCGGCCCGGCCGGCCGTGCGGGCGCAGCGCCGCCGCAAAGCGGCGGCGCTGCGCCCGCAGCAGTCACCTCGGTCTTGCTGCCGCGGCGCGCGCCCGGCGCTACGCCGCGCGGCGCGGCCGCTGCACGTCCTTGGCCAGCACGCGTTCGGCCACCGGCGTGAACGTCGCCGCGGAAAGGCCCTTCATGTCGATGGCCTCGGTCATGAACATGTCGGCCGTTCCGATGCGCTTTTGCAGCTCCGCAAAGCTGCCCCTGAGGTCGTCGGTCTCGATTTCGTACAGCGCAAGGTAACGATGCGCCGGCTTGCCGTCGGCAAACTGGGCGTCGGCGAGTTTGAAGCGTTGGGCCGCGACGAAGCCCGGCACATTGAGCACGTCGGCAATATGTATCTTGTTATACCACTCGTTGTACTCGGCTTCCTGGGCGGGCGTGGTCGGGTTGCTCATCACTACAAATGTGTACTTGGACATTGGATATTTCCTCCGTTTGCGAATTGTGGCGTGCCGCGTATCGCGATTCCGATTGCGCTCTGGCCACGGCCGCATGGCGATTCTAGGCCCGGCGCTCGGCGGCTGTCCAATGCCGCGAACGCGCGGCCGCTGTCTCGATCAGATTGCTCCCTCGTCACGCAGCGCGGCTATCTCCTCCCACGAGTAGCCGAACTCGAGCAGCACCTCCTCCGTATGCTGTCCCCACTCGGGCGCCGGTGGCGACTGGGTCCGCACTTCGCCGTTGTAGCTAATCGGAGTCCCCGAGACCAGCACGCGCCCGGCGGTCGGATGGTCGAGTTCCTGAAGGTAGCCATTGACGCGCGCCTGCTCGTTGTTGAGCAGCATCCGGTAGTCGGCGACCTCGGTGACCAGGATGTCGACGGCGGTCAATTCGTCGAGCCATTGCCGGGTGGTTCTTTGCGGGAAGATCGCGTCGAGCACTTCGATCATCTTCCAGCCGTGGAAGTTGCGCGTCGGGTTATCGAATTGCGGATCGTCCTGGAGATGTTGAATACCCATCACGCGGCAGAAATCAGGCCATCGCTTGTCGTCGACACCCGCGATGCAGAGCCATCCGTCGCTGGTCCGGTACGCGCCCCAGACGCCGTGCAAAAATTGATGGCCGCGGCCCGCGCGCAGCGTGTCCCGGCCGCTCATCGAGACGAAGTTCAACTCGAACCCCTGCATCGCGATGAGCGTGCCGAAGATTGAAGCGTCGACCCGCTGACCCTTGCCGGTGCGCTCGCGCGCGAACAGCGCGCCGAGCACGCCCGCCGCCAGGCTGAGCGCTCCCGAGTGGTCGGCGACCGCGATTCCCGCCGCCAGCGGCGGATCCTCGGGCATCCCGGTTTTCGCCATCAGGCCGCTCGCCGCCTGCGCCAGCGTGTCGCGGCTCGGGCGCTTGACCCACGGTCCTTTCGGCCCCCACGAACTCGCCTGCGCATAAACGATTTTAGGGTTGTCCTTGAGCAGGTCGTCGAACCCGAGCCCGAGCCGGTCGAGCACGCCGGGCCGATAGTTGGTGAGCAGCACGTCGCAGGATTTGGCCAACCGATGGATGAGCGCGACGCCGCCGGCCTTCTTGAGGTCGAGCGTGATGCTGCGTTTGCCGCGGTTCATCGCGGTGAAGTAGAAGGAGACGTCCTGGTTTTTGGCCTCGGGTCCGCCGATCAACCCGCACGTCAGCCAGCGGCTCAAGTCCCCGGTCTCGCGGTTCTCGATCTTGATAACGCTGGCGCCCATGTCGGCGAGCACCAGTCCCGCGAACGGTCCCTGGATTTCCTGGCCGACCTCGATCACCTTGATGCCTTCAAGCGGCTTGCTCATCGGATTGCCACTCCCAGTGTGATTTTCTTCGCCGCGTAGCGCGCGTGAGGCCTCCGCAGCGGCGCGCGGGCGCATTATCGTGTGACCGACGCGCATTCACAAGTGCGCGTCGCGCTCCAAATATAGCGCGAATCGGAGCCCGAGCGTGTGCCTCGTCGATCTGATCGAATGGCTTGGTGATCGCGCGGCGCCACGGCTAAGCTGCGATCGCGATGGAGCCGAGCATCTACGAATACCCAGCGATTTTCCGCCGCGTGCACATGGAGAAGCCCGCCGAGATCGGCGCCGAGGTCGACTTCATGCGTAAGGTCTGGCGCCGCCATCTGAAACGCCCGGTGCGCCGCGTGCTCGACGTCGCCTGCGGCGACTCGCCGCACGGACTCGGGCTGGCGCGCGCGGGAATTGCGGTCGCCGGTATCGATCGCTCGCCGACGATGATCGCGGCCGGACGCAAAGCGGCGGGCGACGCGCCGATTCGCTTTTACCGCCGCTCGATCGAGCGCTTCCGCCTTCCGGAGCGTCCGTTCGACGCCGCCTTCTTCATGTCCGAGACCTTTCCGATCATGACCGACAACCGCGCGCTGCTTTCCCATCTGGCCTCGGTCGGGCGATTGCTCGGACGCGGCGGACTCTACTGCGTCGATATCGACCGTCACGACGGCGTCGAGGTAGTCGCCGCGCGCAAGCTCTGGCGCCGCCGAAAAGTCATCGCCGGCGGCACGCGGGTGGACGTGCGCGAGTACCATCGTCCAATCGCATGGTCATCGGGGATGCACTCGATCTACGAGCTTGAATGCACGATCCATTTTCCCGCCGGCCCGGTGGTCACGCGCGACGTCGTGCCGGTGCGCTACACGCTGCCGAGCCTGCTCGAGCTTGCCGCGCGCGCTTGCGGATACTTCACGATGGTGGCGTGCTACGCCGACCTTTCGTTCACGAAGCCGATCGAAAAATGCTACGGACGCTGGCTCGGCGTGCTGCGCCGCGTGTAGCTTTACGGCACGCGCGGGTTCTGGAATAGACAAATCAAGGAGCGACTAAGATGCTGGTCGAGGCCAAAGACATCGGTGACGGCGTGCGGATGCTTGCTCTGAACCGGCCGCCCGCCAATGCGATCAATCGCGAGTTCAACCGGGCGCTCGCGGAGCAGTGTGATGCCGCGCGGGCCGACGCCGCCGTGCGCGCCGTGATCGTCGCCGGCAACGGCAGGTTCTTCAGCGGCGGAGTCGATCTGCGGGCAGGCGAGAGCGGCGAGATGGTCGGCAATCTCGGCGGCGGTCCGGAGGATGGCGTATTTGCGCTGTGGACGCTGCCGAAGCCGACGGTCGCGATGGTCAACGGACACGCGATCGCAGGCGGCACGATTATCGCCCTGGCATGCGACTTTCGCATCACGTGCGAGGGGCGGCACAAGTTCGGGCTCAACGAAGTCTCGATCGGGCTTGTCTTTCCGCAGGGGGCATTCGAGATAGCCCGGATGGCGCTGACGCCGCGCGCGCTGCGCGATGCGGCCCTGGGCGCTGAATTCTTCGAGGCGCCGCGAGCGCTGGAGTTGGGAATCGTCGACGAGGTTGTTGCGCCGGATCGCCTCGAGGAGCGGTGCGTCGCGCTGGCGCGGCGGCTCGCCCTGCACGGCCAGCTCGCGTATGCGCATACCAAGCGCGCGATCCAGCGCGAAGCGCTTGCGCGCGTGATGGCGCAGCGGCGCGGCGATCTGCTCGAGGTCGCCGAGGTCACCCGATCGGAAGAGACGCGCCGTTTGCTCGCCGGCCAGCTCGCGAACCTGGGCAAGAAGTGACGCATGCTGGATAAAGATACTCGTCACGCGGCGGCTTGACGTGCGGCCGGCTGCGATGGCGTGATAGCCGCGATGGCGACGCGCGAAGCCGAACGTCCCCGCATGATCACCGCGGACGAAGCCGCCGCGCAGCTCGGCGTCAAGCTCGGCACGCTCTACGCCTATGTCAGCCGCGGATGGCTCCGCAGCTATCGCCGGCGTATCGGGCGTCAGGCGCTTTACCGCCGTGACGATATCGACGCGCTGCGCGATCTTGCCACCGCCGAAGGCGGACGCCGCGGCCGCAGCCTGCCCGACGCTTCGTCATGGGTGACCATCGCGCAGCCGCCCTCCAGCGACGGCTCGGGCTACGGCGTAATCGTCGCCGAGTCGGCGGTAAGTTCGATTATCGAAGGGCGGCTCGCCTATCGCGGCTATCCGGTTGAGGAGTTGATCGCGCGGGCCTCCTTCGAAGAAGTTTGCCTGCTGCTCTGGACCGGCGAGCGGCCGCAGGCGGGCGCTATCGCGGCGCTGCGCCAGGTGATCGCGCGAACCGAGGTGCCGGAGAAGGTCGTGGCGGCGCTGCGCGCGGTGGGCGACGACGCTTCGCCATTGCTCAGGCTGGAGGTCGCGATGCCGGCGCTGGCGTCGCTCGAGCGCCATCGCGGCACGCATCCCACGGTCGAGCAGGGCACGCGAATCATGGGCGTGTTGCCGCTCGCGCTGGCGCGCGGACGCGTGAGTTTTGCCAGCGGCGGCGCGGGAATGGCGGCGCGCCTGGCGAGCGTCGGTCTGCACGCGGCGGCCGCCGAGTGGGAGATCGCCACGCTCGATCGCATCCTGGTCGCGTGCGCCGAGCACGAGCTTAATGCCTCGACCTTTGCGGCGCGCGTCGTTGCCTCCACCGGCGCCGACCTCTACGCCTCGGTGCTGGCCGCGCTCTGTTCGCTCTCGGGTCCGATTCACGGCGGCGCGTGCGATCGTATCGAGCAGATGTTCGCGCAACTCGACGCCGGGATGCGCCTGGAGGAGTGCCTCGCCGCGTTCAGCGTCAAGTGGCGCCTTCCCCCTGGTTTCGGCCATGCGATCTATCCGGCCGGCGATCCGCGCGCGGTGCTGCTCAAGAAGGAAGCCGCGGAGATTGCGCGCCATCGCGGCCGTCGCCTGTTCGAGACCGCGCTGCGCGTCGAGGAGACGGTGTGGCGGCGCGAGCGCCTGCGTCCCAATCTGGATTTCTATCTCACCGTGTGCGCGCGGATGCTGGGGTTCGCGCGCGGGCTGCCGGCTGCGATCTTCGCCGTCGGCCGCGCCGCCGGATGGATCGCGCACAGCCTCGAGCAATACGCCGATAACCGGCTCATCCGCCCGCGCATGCGCTACCGGGGCGTGCCGATGCGTCATTGGACCTGAGCCACGCAGGGCCCAGAGCCACTTTGCATCGGCATCGTGGAATCAGCGGAGCCCGCGCGAGGACATCTCGCTTCCGGCGCGCCTTTGACGGCGGCGGGCACCGGGTCGTATTAAATGATGGCTAAGAGGTGAACTGATGAAAGCGATTGCCAAGACCCGGCCCGCGCCCGGCGCTGAACTTATCGATACTCCCGTGCCCCGTCCGGGCGAGGGCGAATTGCTGGTCAAGGTCGCGGCCTGCGGCATCTGCGGCTCCGACCTCCACATCTATGAATGGGAACTCGGCGCCGAACGCGCCGTTGCGAGCCTGCCCACGGTGCTCGGCCATGAGCCGGCCGGCGAAGTGGTCGAGGTCGGCGCGCGGGTGAGCGGCTTCAAGGCGGGCGATCACGTCGCGCTTGATCCGTTTGGCCAGTGCGGGCGATGCGGTCCGTGCACCGCCGGGCGCTTCAATTATTGCGACGCGCCGACGCGGCTTAGCGGCGCTTTCGCCGAGTTCTGCATCGCGCCGGTCACCAATTCATGGCTGGTGCCGAAATCGATGGACATGGAGAGCGCCGCGATGCTCGAGCCATTCGCCACCGGCGTGCATGCGGTGGAAATTTCGGGACTCCACGCCGGTGACAGCGCAGTGGTCGAGGGGCCGGGACCGATCGGGCTCAGCGCGGCGCTTTCGGCGCGCGCGCTCGGCGTCACCTCGATCGTCATCAGCGGGTTAAAAGTCGACGCCGAGCGCCTGGAAATCGCGCGCCGGATGGGCTTCAAGACGGTGTGCGCGAGCGATCGCGACTGGCTCGAGCAGGTGCGCGGCCTGATGCCGCCGGGCGGTGCCGACGTGGTCTTCGACGCCGCCGGGGCGCTCGACTCGGCGCGCCATATTGTGCGCAAGGGCGGCGCGCTGATCGAACTGGGATGGCCAGCGCGCGACGTCGCCGGGACGGAGTTGCGCTCGCTGTTCTTCCATGGCGTCAGCATCATTCCCTCACGCGTGCGTACGCCGGAGACCTGGCGGCGCGCAATCGCGACGGTGGCCAGCGGTGCGATCGATCTTAAACCGATGGTCACACATCGCTATGATCTGGATCACGGCCTGGAGGCGTTCGAGCTGTTGAAGGCGCGTCAGGGACTCAAGGCGCTGATCGTGCCGCAAGCTTGAGACCGCCGCGCGCGGCTCTGGGAGCGATTGCACGCGCAGCTTAAAGTTATACTTGAGAATCGAGAGGTAACGAGCGATGAAGGACGGCTATAAAATCGTCGACGTCGACAGCCACATGATGGAGCCCGAGTGGCTGTGGGAGAGACATATCGAGGATCGCTACAAGAGCGCGGCGCCCAGGATGGGTATTGCGCCCGCGTCGGGCCGGCGCACTTTCCTGGTCGAGGGCGAGCCGTTCACCCGCGAGAAGGGCAAGTACCCGATGGCCGCGCCGGCGTTTTTCAAGACCGTGGCCAAGGCGATGGAGCGTTTCAAGCGTGCGAGCGCCACGGGCTTCAGCCCGCAGAGCCGCCTGCAGGACATGGACGAGCAGGGCGTCGACGTGCAGATTCTTTATCCGACCTTCGCCGGCCAGATGCTCGGGCGCCGCTTCAATGACGCCGAACTTCTCGCCGCCTGTTGCCGCGCCTACAACAACTGGGCGATCGAGTACTGCTCGGCCGATGCTCAACGCCTGCACCCCGCCGCGATCCTGCCGATGCAGGATGTCGACAAGGCCGTCGCCGAGGCGAACCGCGCGGCCAAACTGGGCGCGGTGAGTTTCTACGTGCGGCCCAACCCGGTCGACGGCTCTTCGATTTTCGACGACTATTACCTGCCGCTGTGGGCCGAGGTCGAAAGGCTCGGCCTGCCGATTTCGACTCACGATTCGGCCTCGTCCTCGGTACCGTCGTTCGGCGACCGGATGAACACCCACGTCAGCGGCCATATCCTGTCCCATCCGTTCGAGGCGATGGCGGCGATGACCGGACTCATCTGGTACGGCGTGCTGGAGAAGCTGCCGAAGCTCAAGGTGGTCCACGTCGAGGCCGACGGCGGATGGGTGCCGTACTGGCTCCAGCGGATGGAGCAGCACTGGAACTACGGCGGCAATTCCGAGCACGAGTACCTGACCAAACCGCCGACCGAGTACTTCAAGCGCAACTTCTGGGTTGCGTTCCGCGGCGACGAGCCGACGATGAAGGCGGCGGTCGAACTGGTCGGCGACGACAACTTTCTGTGGGACACGGACTACCCGCATCCCGACGGCACTTTTCCGTGGGGGATCGACGCGATGATGCGCCAGCCGATCGGACAGCAAAGCAGGCGCAAGATCCTGTGGGACAACGCGGTGCGCGCTTTCAATCTCAACTGACGCCACGATAGCCGAGGCGATCTAACAAAGGCATCTAAATGGATTTCGAATACACGCTCGAGCAGGAGGCCTTTCGCAAGGAGGTCCGCGAGTGGCTGCGCGCCAACCTGCCGCGCGAACTGTGCGTCGACGACGCGATGGACGAGCGGATCGCGGCCACCCGCGAAGTTTTCGAGAAGCGCCGCCTGTGGCAGGCAAAGGTCAACGCCGCGGGCTACGCGGGCCTGGCGTGGCCCAAGGAATACGGCGGACGCGCCGCGCCGTTGATGGAGCAGATCATCTTCGACGAGGAATACTCGCGGGCGCGCGCGCCTGTGCTGCCGGGCTATTCGGGCCTCCAGTTGCTCGGGCCGACGATGATGTACTGGGGCAGCGACGAACAGAAAAAATACTACATTCCGCGCATCTTGAGCGGCGAGGACATCTGGTGCCAGGGCTACTCCGAGCCGGGCGCTGGCTCCGACCTCGCCGGATTGCAGACCCGCGCGGACGACCACGGCGATTACTTCCTCGTCAACGGGCAGAAGGTATGGACCTCGGGCGCGCAGTACGCCGACCGCATCTACATGCTGACGCGCACCGATCCCGAAGCCCCCAAGCACAAGGGCATCAGCTACCTGCTGGTCGAAATGAAAAGTCCCGGTATCGAGGTGCGGCCGCTGGTCCTGATGAACGGCCATCGCCACTTCAACGAGGTCTTCTTCGACAACGTCCAGGTGCCGAAGAAAAACCTCGTCGGGCCGCAGAATGAAGGATGGAAAGTCGCGATGACCACGCTCGGCTTCGAGCGCGGGATGGCCAGTGGCGGAGGGCATTCCGCCCAGGTGCGCCGGCTCGCGGAACTGGCACATGCGGTCAGGATCGACGGCCGCCCGGCATGGGAGCAGGAATGGGTGCGCCAGCGCCTGGCCGAATTCATGACCGAATGCGAGGCGCTCAAGTACACGCGGCTGCGCTCGCTCACGCGCCGGCTCAAGGGTTTGCAGCCGGGACCGGAGGGCTCGGTGTTGAAGCTCGCCGGTTCGGAGCTGGGAGTGGCGATCGCGCGCTTCGCCAGCGAACTCCTGGGCCAGCATGCGCTGCTTAGCGAGCCGATGGGCGACGTGCCTGACGCGCCGCGATGGCTCAACCGGGTGCTCAGCTCGCGCCAGTACACGATCGCGGGCGGGACCAGCGAGATTCAGCGCAACATCATCGGCGAGCGCCAGTTAGGATTGCCCAAGGGTTGAGCGCGTCGGACAAGCATCCGCTGCCGAGACGACATCGCCGTGTGCTTTTAGCCGGCGAGCTTGCGGCGCAGGACCTCGTTGACGACCTTGGGATTTCCCTTGCCGCCCATCGCTTTCATCACCGCGCCGACGAAAAATCCGTATAGCTTGTCGCGTCCGGCGCGGTACTCGGCGAGCTTGGCGCTTTCCGCCGCCAGCACCCGATCGCAGGCCTCGGCGATCGCGTTTTCGTCGGAAACCTGCGCGAGACCGAGTTCCGTCACGGTTGCCTCCGCACTCTTGCCCGAACGGCACATCGCGGCGAACGCGTTCTTGGCGGCGTTGAGACTGATGCGCGATTCCTCGACCATCTTCAGCAGCGCACCGGTCTCCTGCGGGCTGGGCGCCGCATCGGTGAGCGGCTTGGCCGACTCGTTGGCCGCGCGCAGGACCTCAGTCATTACCCAATTGGCCGCGCTCTTGGCATTGGCCCCTGCGGCGATAACGTTGACGAAGTAGTCACCTAGATCATCACGACCGAGTAAGACGCTGACTTCATAGGGCGAGAGGCCGAAGTCCTTCACGTATTTTGCGCGCGTCTGGGCGGGCAGTTCTGGCATAGCCGAGCGGATTTCTTCGACCAAATCCGCTGGCACGATCAGCGGCGGCAGGTCGGGCTCGGGGAAATAGCGATAGTCGTTGGCGAACTCCTTGGAGCGCATCGGGCGCGTCACCTCGCGCTCGGGGTCCCACAAATGGGTTTCCTGCGCGATACGACGTCCGGCAGCGATCTCTTCAATCTGCCGGTTGACCTCGTACACGATCGCTTTCTCGACGAAGCGGAAGGAATTGAGATTCTTGATCTCGGTCCTGGCTCCCAACTCCGTGGCGCCGCGCGGACGCACCGATACGTTAACGTCGCATCGCAGGCTCCCTTCTTCCATCTTGCCGTCCGAGGCGCCGACGGCGACGAGGATTCCGCGCAACTCGCGCAGATAATCAACCGCCTCTTCGGGCGAGCGAATATCCGGCTCGCTGACGATCTCCATCAGCGGCACGCCCGAGCGGTTGAGGTCGACCAGGCTCGCACTCTCGGCATGGATATTCTTGCCGGCGTCTTCTTCGAGATGAATCCGCACGAGCCGAATCTGCCGCGGCTCGACACCCTCGCGCGCCGGAAGTTCGATATAGCCGCCGCGGCATAGAGGCTGATCGTACTGGCTAATCTGGTAGCCCTTGGGCAGGTCGGGATAGAAGTAGCTCTTGCGCGCGAACACCGAGTGCGGCTCGATCTTGCTATGCGCGGCGAGTCCGGTCCGAATAGCCAGTTCGAGCACGTGACGATTCAGCACGGGCAGCACCCCCGGCATCGCCATGCATACCGGACACACGTTATGGTTGGGCGGCGCGCCGAAGTCCGTGGCGCATCCGCAGAACAGCTTGGAGCGCGTAAGCATGTGGGCGTGAACTTCGAGCCCGATTACTGCCTCGTATGCGTCGTTATTCATTGTTTCTCTGATAAATCGGTCGTCACATCTAAAGCTGCGGCGCGCGCTGCGCAAAGCCACCGGAGCGCTCCCATGCATCGCCCGCGCGCAGGATCGCTTCCTCACCGAAGGGCGGGCCGATGAGCTGCAGTCCGATCGGCATCCCATGCGCGTCGGCGCCGCACGGCACCGACATTCCGGGCAGACCGGCGAGGTTCACCGAGATCGTGAATATATCAGAGAGATACATCTTGAGTGGGTCGTCGGTTTTTTCGCCGAGCCGGAACGCGGTGGTCGGCGCGACCGGCGCCGCAATTAGATCGCAGCTCTCGAAGGCGCGCTCGAAATCGCGCCGGATGAGGGTGCGCACCTTTTGACCCTTCAGGTAGTAGGCGTCGTAGTAGCCGGCCGAGAGCGCGAAAGTGCCGAGCATGATGCGACGCTTGACCTCGGCGCCGAAGCCCTGCGCACGAGTGCGATTGTACAGTTCGATATTGTTGTCGGCAGCGGCGCGAAGGCCGTAGCGCACGCCGTCATAGCGCGCCAGGTTCGCGCTCGCCTCGGCGGTGGCGATCAGATAGTAAGCCGCGACCGCGTAGCCGGTGTGGGGCAGAGAAATTTCAACCGTCCGCGCGCCCATCGCCTCCAGTCGCTTGAGCGACCAGCGCACCGCGGCTTCGACCGCGGCGTCCATCCCTTCGACGAAATATTCCCTGGGCACGCCGATACGCATCCCACGGACCTCGCCGGTGAGCGCGCGTTCGTAGTCAGGCACCGGCCGCGCCGAGCAGGTCGAGTCGCGCGGGTCGGCGCCGGCGACGGCGCGCAACACCGTCGCGGCGTCGCGCACGGTGCGCGCGAACGGACCAACCTGGTCGAGCGACGAAGCGTAGGCGATCACGCCGTAGCGGCTCACGCGGCTGTAGGTCGGTTTGATCCCAACCACGCCGCAGAACGAGGCCGGCAGGCGAATCGAGCCGCCGGTGTCGGTACCGAGCGCGGCGAGACATTCGTCGGCCGCGACCGCCGCCGCTGATCCGCCGGACGAACCGCCGGCGACGCGTTCGAGGTCGTGGGGATTGCGCGTCGGACCAAAGGCCGAGTTCTCGGTCGAGGATCCCATCGCGAACTCGTCCAGGTTGGCTTTGCCGACGAAGACCGCGCCCGCGGCGCGCAGCTTTTCGATCACTGTGGCGTCGAACGGCGGGGTGAAGTCGCCGAGGATCTTCGAGGCGCAGGTCGTGCGCACCCCGCGGGTGCAGTAGATATCCTTGATGCCGAGCGGGATGCCGCAGAGGTCCGGCGCGTCGCCCTGGCTCAGGCGGCGGTCGGCGTCGTCGGCCTGCGCCATGGCCTCGGTCTCGCACACCGTGATGAATGCGTTGACGCGCGGCTCGACCGCCGCGATTCGTTCGAGGCAGTCGCGGGTGAGCTCGCGCGAGGTGATTTCGCGCCGTCGCAGGCGCTCACGCGCCCCGGTAATCGTCAGCCGGTTGAGTTCGGATCCCATGTCACTCGATAATTTTGGGCACTTTGAAGAAAAAACCTTCGCGCGCCGGCGCATTGGCAAGCATCGCGTCGGCCGCCGGGCGATTGGTGACCGCGTCCTCGCGCATCGGCGTGCCCGATTCTCCCACCTGCGCTGTCGGCTCGACCGCGTCGGTGTCGAGTTCGTTGAGCTTGTCGACATAGCCGAGCATCTCGCTCATTTCGACCTGGAGGTGCTGTTCCTCGGCCGGCGCAAGCTCCAGGCGCGCGAGACGCGCCACGTGACGGACCTGTTCAAGGCTGATCTTCTGCTGTGCCATTGCGGACAATCCTAACATCCGCGGTTCGCCAAGTCAGGTTTTTCGCCGCCAGCAGCTTGCCAGCGGGCATCGAGACACCTACCTTTGTGGGGCAGTGAAGCTGGCCGCTCGTCTTCGCGCCTGGATAGAGGAGCTCGCGAATCTGCGCGATTTCGGTTGGCGTTCGTTTGCCGGGCTGGACCGGATCGCACTGGGACGCCGAGGTGAACGGATTGCGGAGCGTCATCTGCGGCGAAAGGGTTATCGGATCCTGGAGCGCAACTTTCGCGGCGCGGGCGCCGAGATTGACCTAGTCGCGATGGATGGCGAGACGCTGGTGTTCGTCGAGGTCAAGACCCGGCGCACGGCGCAAACCGGGATGCCCCAGGAAGCGGTGAACTCCTACAAGCAGCGCCATCTGAGACGCGCCGGCGAGATCTACGCGCAGAGTCATCGCGCGCACGACCACCCGATACGCTTTGACGTGGTCGCGATCCTGGAGGACGGCTCCGGACGCCATCTCGAACTCCTGAAGGACGCTTTCTGAATGCTCGACATCCGACTTATTCGCGAGCAGCCCGACTTCATTAAAGCCGAGCTTGCCAAATGCGGCGTAGATCCCGCCGAGGTCGATCGGATACTGGAGACCGACGCGCGCCGGCGCCGCCTGCAGCACGAGCTTGACGATTTGCGCGCGCAGCGCACCCGCGAGTCGCGCGAGTTGGGCAAAGCGTCGCCCGAGGAGCGCGAGCGGCGGCGCGCCGAGATGCGCGCGCTCGGCGATCGCATCTCCGCGGGCGAGCGCGAACTGGCCGAGGTCGAGCGGCAGTTCGAGCAGTTGATGCTAATGATGCGAAACCTGCCGCGTCCGTACGTGCCGGTGGGCAAGAGCGAGGCCGACAACAAGATCGTTCGCAGTGAGGGCCAGCCGGTCGAATTCGCCTTCAAACCGCTGCCGCACTGGGAGTTGGGCGAGCGGCTGGGGATTATCGACTTCGAGCGCGGGGTGAAGCTCTCCGGCACGCGGTTTTACGTGCTGATGGGGTTGGGGGCGCGCCTGGAACGGGCGCTTATCGCCTGGATGCTCGACCTCAAGACGCTCGAGCAGGGTTACCTCGAAGTGATTCCGCCGCTGATGGTCAACAGCGCGTCCGCCACCGGCACCGGCCATCTGCCGAAGTTCCAGGACACGATGTACCGCGATATCGAGGAAGACTACTGGTTCATCCCGACCGCCGAGGTGCCGCTCACCAACCTCTACCGCGACGAAATCCTCGACGCCGATCGCCTCCCGATTTATCTGACCGCCTATACGCCGTGCTTTCGGCGCGAGAAGATGTCGGCCGGTCGCGACGTCCGCGGCATCAAGCGCGGCCATCAATTCGACAAGGTAGAGATGGTCAAGCTGGTGACGCCACAGACGTCCGACGCGGAACTGGAGAAGCTGGTCGAAAACGCGTGCGAGATATGCCGCCGGCTCAAGATTCCGTTTCGTGTCGTGCAGCTTTGCACTGCCGACCTTGGGTTCTCGAGCGCGGCGACTTACGACGTCGAGATGTGGGCGCCGGGGTCCGGAGAGTGGCTGGAGGTCAGTTCGTGCTCGAACTGCACGGACTTTCAGCCGCGCCGCGCCAATGTCCGCTTTCGCCGCAATAAGGGCGAGCGTCCCGAATTCGTTCACGCGCTCAATGGTTCGGGCCTGGGATTGCCCCGCACGCTGATCGCCGTGCTGGAGAATTATCAACAGGCCGATGGCTCCGTGGTGGTGCCCGAAGTGCTGCGGCCGTGCATGGGCGGAGTGGACGTAATCCGCGCGCGCTAACGGGAACGCGGCTGGCGCACTTGCTCGCACCTATTCCAAATTTTCGCCTCGGTTTAACACGCCTGTAACATTTGATCGTTACCTTTGATGGCGGCGGGCGGTAGCCTTTGGGTGGGTGACGGCGCGGGGCTGCAGGGGCCGAAACGGACAGTTTCGTCATAGACAATTTATCTTGGCTGAACTCCTCGAAGCGACGCACGAGAACGTAGCGGTGGCACCACGTCAGGGGCGTGTCAGCGCCTTTCATGTCCGTTTGTTCGGCGACCGCCTCTTCAACCTGACCACGCTTGTGTTGACGCTGGTCGGCCTGAGCGTCCTGGTTGGCCTGGCGATCGCGCTGGTGATCGAGTCCACGCCGTCGCTCAAGGCTTTCGGCTGGGGCTTCGTCGTGAGCACCGATTGGGACCCTGTCAACGAGCAGTTTGGTGCGTTGCCTTTCATCTATGGAACGATGGTCTCCTCGACCCTCGCGCTGATTATCGCGGTGCCGCTAAGCCTCGGGGTGGCGCTCTGCCTGAGCGAGATGGCGCCGGTATGGCTCAGCCGGCGGCTCGGCTTCATGGTCGAACTGCTGGCGGCGATTCCCTCGGTGGTTTACGGGCTGTGGGCGATTTTCGTGCTCGGTCCGTGGCTGCGCGATCACGTCGAGCCGCCACTGGGCGCCGCGCTGGGCTTTATGCCGCTCTTCCAGGGGCCGCGCGTGTCCGTGAGCATCCTGTGCGCGGGAGTGCTGCTGGCAATCATGGTGGTGCCGTATATCGCTGCGGTCTGCACCGACGTCTTCCGCGCCGTGCCGCAGACCCAGCGCGAAGCGGCGCTGGCGCTGGGGGCGACGCGCTGGGAGATGGTGCGGATGGCGGTGCTGCCGTACGGCCTTTCGGGGGTGATCGGCGCGATCATGTTCGGCCTGGGCCGCGCGCTGGGCGAGACGATCGCGGTGGCGATGGTGATCGGCAACTCGCCGCAGATTTCGGCCTCGCTGTTCGCGCCTTCGGCCACGCTGGCCAGCGTGATCGCCAACGAGTTCGCCGAGGCGACCTCTACGCTCTACCTCTCATCGCTGGTCGAACTGGGCCTGGTGCTGCTGGTGGTCGGGCTCGCGCTCAACGTCGCGGCGCGCGCCCTGGTGCTGGGCGCCACGCAGCGCCGCTTCGAGGGCGACCTGTGACGGCCAAATCCGCCGCGCATACGCGCCGCACGATGTGGCGCAAGGCCAAGAGCGATCTGATGATGGGGGTGACCGTGCTCGCGACCGTCATCACGCTGCTCCCGTTGTTCATCATCCTGGCCTACCTGTTCGCCAAGGGAGCCTCGAGCCTCAACCTGGCCTTCTTTACCCATATGCCTGCGCCGGTGGGCGAGAAGGGCGGCGGGATGGCCAACGCGATCGTCGGCACGCTGGAGCTGATCGGGCTGGCGAGCCTGATGGGCGTGCCGATCGGGATCGGCTCGGGATTGTACCTGGCGGCGCATCAGGGCGGCCGCTTAGCCAGCGCGGCGCGCTTTGGCGCCGACGTGATGATGGGCGTGCCGTCGATCGTGGTGGGCATCTTCGCCTACGCGGTTGTGGTGCGGCCGATGGGCGGGTTCTCGACGCTGGCCGGCGCCGTGGCGCTGGCGGTGATCATGATTCCGCTGGTGACGCGCACCACCGAGGAGATGCTGTTGCTGGTGCCGCACGAATTGCGTGAGGCGGCGCTGGCGCTGGGCGTGCCCGGCTGGCGCACGACGCTTTGGGTGGTTGCGCGCACGGCGGCCAGCGGAATCGCCACCGGCGCAATCCTGGCCATCGCCCGGATCGCGGGCGAGACCGCGCCGCTGCTGTTCACGGCCTTCGGCAACCGCTTCTGGTCGACCTCGCTCACCAACCCCATCGCCTCGCTCACGGTGCAGGTCTATACCTACGCGATTTCGCCTTTTCCTGATTGGCAGCGTCAGGCGTGGGCCGGAGCGCTGGTGCTCACGGCGATCGTGCTGGCGCTGGAGTTGGGCGTAAGATGGGTGACACGCGGGAGCGCGCGAGTCGTACGCTAAGTCACCATGGCTGAAAAACTCGTCGCACGTCATTTGAGCGCTTACTTCGGGCAGACCCGCGCCATCCACGACATCAACCTGGCGTTCCCGCCCAACGTGGTGACCGCGATCATCGGGCCCTCGGGATGCGGCAAGTCGACGCTGGTGCGATGCCTCAACCGGATGCACGAAGTCGTGGCCGGAGCGCGGGCCGAGGGTGAAGTGCTGCTCGACGGAGAGGACATCTACGCGCCCGGAGTCGACGCGGTGCAGGTGCGGCGGCGGATCGGGATGGTGTTCCAGAAGCCGACGCCGTTTCCAACCATGTCGATCGAGGACAATGTGGCCGCGGGCCTCAAGCTCAATGGCGTCGCGCTCAAACGTCCGGAGCGCGACCGGATCGTCGAGCGGAGCCTGCGCCAGGCGGCCCTGTGGGACGAAGTCAAGGAACGCCTGCGCCGCCCCGGCGCCAGCCTCTCGGGCGGCCAGCAGCAGCGCCTGTGCGTGGCGCGCGCGCTCGCGGTCGAGCCCGAGGTGCTGCTGATGGACGAGCCGTGCTCGGCGCTCGATCCGATTTCGACCGCGCGCATCGAAGAGCTCTTGTTGGAGCTCAAGGCCAATTACACAATCGTGTTGGTAACGCATAATATGCAACAGGCGGCCCGCACCGCGGACCTGACCGCCTTCCTGTATACAGGGGAACTGATCGAGTTCGGTGAGACTCGGCAGATTTTCACCAACCCGGGCCGCCGCGAGACCGAGGACTACATCACCGGGCGTTTCGGCTAACCGCCGCACGCCGGGGAGGCGCAAATGGACAACTTGCAGCCGCAGCATACTAACCGCCAGTACGAGGAGGAATTGCGCGCCGTGCGCGGCGACCTGCTCAAGATGGGCGGTCTGGTCGAGCGCCAGATCGCCGAAGCCATGGAAGCACTGGTCAATCGCGACACCGTCAAGGCGCGCGAGATCATCGCGCGCGACGCCGAGGTTAACCGGATGGACGTCGAGACCGACGAGCAATGCATCCGGTTGCTCGCATTGCATCAGCCGGCCGCCAGCGACCTGCGCTTCATCACCACCGGGCTCAAGATCACCACCGACCTCGAGCGCATCGGCGACAACGCCGTCAATATCTGCGAGCGCGTACTAGAGCTCAACGAGGAGCCGCAACTCAAACCCTACCTCGACCTGCCGCGGATGGCCGCGGCGGCGCAATCGATGCTCAAGGACAGCCTTGACGCGTTCCTGCGCGACGACGCCGCGCTCGCCGAGGAAGTGATCGAACGCGACGACGAGGTCGACCAGCTTAACTACCAGATGTACCGCGAGCTGCTCTCCTACATGGCCGAAGACCCGCACACCATCCCGCGCGCCACCCGCTTGCTGTTCATATCGAAGTACCTCGAGCGTATCGCCGATCACGCAACGAACATTGCCGAGATGGTCGTCTTCATGGTGAAAGGACGCACCATCCGCCACATGGACAAAAAGAAACATGAATGAAGCCGCCGCCCAGACGCGTTCCGCTTCCCGCCATCGCATCCTGCTGGTCGAGGACGAGCGCGACATCCGCGAGCTGGTGCGCTACAGCCTCGAGCAGGAGGGCTTCATCGTCGACGAAGCCTCTGACGCGGACACCGCGCTCGAGCGCATCGGGCGGCGCGCGCCGGACCTGATGGTGCTCGACGTGATGCTGCCCGGGATGTCCGGGCTCGAGCTCTGCCGGCGGATGCGTGCGCAGCCGCCGACGGCCACGATGCCGATCCTGATGCTCACCGCCAAGGGCGCCGAGGTCGACCGCGTGCTCGGCCTCGAGATGGGGGCCGACGACTACGTGGTCAAGCCGTTCAGCCCGCGCGAGGTGCTCGCGCGCATCCGGGCGCTGCTGCGCCGAGCGCGGCTGCTCACCGAACCGGGCGAAGCCGGCGGTTTCGAGCGTGGGCGGCTCAAGATGGACTTCGGCACCTACGAGGCGTTTATCGACGGGCGCCGGCTGGAGATGACGTTGCGCGAGTTCGAGCTGCTGCGTTTTTTTGTGCAGCATCCGATGCGCGTCTACACCCGCGAGCAGTTGCTCGACCTGGTGTGGGGGCGCGACACCTTCGTCGAACCGCGCACGGTTGACGTTCACGTGCGCCGCCTGCGCCGCCATATCGAGCGCGACGACGCCAATCCCGAACTGATTCTGACGGTCCGCAGCGTCGGCTACCGTTTCAATCTGGAAACGCTTGGGTAAATCAATAAAGCTCCGCCTCGCGGTGGCGGTGCTGCTAACGCTCGTCCCGCCGGCCATCCTGCTCGGCATATTGCCGGCGGCGGGGCGGCTTGCGTGGCCTTGGGCAATCGGCGCGCTGGCGGCGGGACTCATCATCGGTACGCTCGCCACTTCCGCGATCGCCAGGGCCTGGACGCGCAGCACGGAGCGAGTGGAGGAGGCCGCCGCGGCGCTCGAGGAGCGCCGCCCGCCCGCCCATCTGCATCACGAGGGCGCCGACGCGATGGGCCTTGCGGAGCATCGCCTGCTCGAGGTCGCCGACGCAGTGGCCCGCGAGCTCGAAGTGCTGGCCGAGCAGCGCGATGAGTTCGCGGCCATTTTGCGCAGCATGACCGAGGCGGTGGTGGTGACCGGGCGGCGCGGCGACATCGTGCTGGTCAACGGGGCGGCGCGGGGCATGTTCGCGCTCGACGCCGACACTGACTACCGGGGCCGCGCTTTCGTCGAGCTGTGCCGCGATCCGCGCCTGCAGGATTTCGTCGCGCGCTCGATGAGCGCGGCGGCGGACGACGGGATGGTCACGGCCGAGTTTCAGATTCAAAGCCCCGCGCCGCATTATCTCGCCGCCAACGCCGCGCCCGTGCGCACCAACGCCGGCACTGCGGCGGCCTGGGTGCTGGTCTTCCACGATATCACCCAGCTCAAGTCCTACGAGACCGTGCGCGCGGATTTCATCGCCAACCTGACGCACGAGATCCGCACGCCGCTAAGCGCGCTCTGCGGCTATGCCGAAACTCTGGTCGCTGGCGTCGACGACCACGATACCCAGCGCCGCTTCCTGAGCATTATCGAGCGCCAATCGCGCCGCCTCGCCCGTCTCATCGACGACCTGATCACGCTCTCCGACCTCGAACGCGGACTTTCGCCGCTCCGGCTCGAGCCGCTGGAGGTCAGGCGCGTTGCCGACGAGGCGGTGGAGCTGATGCGCGAGCGGGCCGAACGTCAAGGCGTGACCCTGGAGACGCGATACGCCGAAGAGGTGGTGCAAATAGAAGGAGATCGCGATCGCTTGAACCAGGTACTGATCAATCTGATCGACAACGCGATCAAATACACGCCGCGCGACGGCCGCGTTACGGTCGAAGCGCGGGCCGCCCGTCACACCGATGCGCCGGGCAAGGAGTCCCGCGACGGGGTCGAACTGGCGATCGCCGACAGTGGCGAAGGTATTCCGGCAGCCGACATCCCGCGTCTGACTGAGCGGTTCTACCGGGTCGACCGGGCACGCTCGCGCGAGCTTGGTGGGACCGGCCTGGGCCTCGCGATCGTCAAGCACATCGTGCAGCTCCATCGCGGAGCGCTGCGCATCGAGAGCCGGCTGCGCGAAGGCACGACGGTAAGCGTATGGCTACCAGCGGCGCCCCCTGCGCCGTAACTGATGATCGATCCGATTCCTCCGCCGATTGGGGACGACTGGAGGAACAGGCCAGGAGGGCTCCGACCGGCGTCTTGCGGCGCTGCGTTCGATGTGAGAAATTTTTCTGTCCGGCGTGCGCCGTTAGCTCAGCGGATTAGAGCATCAGACTACGGATCTGAGGGTCGGGGGTTCAAATCCCTCACGGCGCGCCAAATCAATCCCATAAATCAACGCTTTTTAGTGCCAGCCGTCATCGAAGAGGCGGGCCTGACAAGCCGTGTAGACGGCTTATAGACGGCAGCGAAAGCCTTTGCGATCTAAGACTGTGTTTCTGGCTTCGAAGCCGAGCACTCAGGCGCTCGGCCTCGAAGTCGCCGGGTGTCATCGAGGCGGCGCGGCTGCGGTCGCGAGCGGGGGTAGGAGGGTCGATCTCCCGTTGGCTGCGATCGAAAACGGGCGGCAGGCGCCGCGCGGAAAATTTCTCGAAAAGTTTGGGAGTTGTACGTTTGTTGAACGGCCAGTCCCGTGGCTCCGAAGCAATTGAGGGACCTTCCTAAGGGCCGACTATGATTTTCTTTGCTGCTTCACTCGCAACATCCACAGCGATGTCTCGCAGTGCGGAAGCTACGCTCCCGCCCAGCCTTACGGCGATTTTCCTGAACCTGGTTGCTGCCACCTTTGTCTTTGGTGTTTCGCGAGCAAGGTCGGGTAGGTCGGCCACAAGAATCTCTTTGTCGGACGCTTCAATATCGTCCGACAGTTCGATCAATTCCGTCGCTGCTACGAGCTTCGATTGGGTCCACGGGTACGGGCTGCCGCAGTCCTCGCAGAATGACGGGCATGTGTACGGAGGCACCACGTCGCTTGCCATCCACGACACTCGCGGTTCCCCTCTTATCGGAGACTGACATGAGGGGCATTGTGTAATAGTCTTCGCCCCGCACGACGCGCAGAATTTCCGGTTCAAGGCCGGAGCTTGTCCGGCAACCGAGTTGATTACGTGACCGTTCATGCATATTTGAGCGTAATCGAACAACGTCACTTATTTTGACCCTCCAGCCAATGTCCGAGAACAGAAAATGGTTCGCTCTCGCGGGCCAGTTATTTAATTGTAGGCGCAAGGTCGACGGGGTAAAGACCGTCGCTAATCGGCAATCCACCGGCTGTTAATGAGGTGGAGGAACTGAGTGACCCCGCGACCAAGCGCCAACGATCAACGCGCCGTCGCACTCCGTCGCTGAGCTGCTCCGCTTGTGCACCGCTTGGCGTTGAGCGGTTCCGGGGCCTATGGTGAAACCATAGGAGCTAAAGCGATGGCACCAGAGACCGATGAGCAAACCTTTGCGCGGAATGAGTTCAAATGCGTGTACTGTGGCTTTGACGGACGGACGTTCAATGGGTGGGCGTTACTTCAGGTGGATCACTTCAAGCCTAAGTCACGACTCGGGAGCGATGAACCCGAGAACCGCGAGACCGCCTGCATAATATGCAACCAAATGAAGGGTGGAGCGGACTTTGCGAGCCTCCAAGAGGCAAGGGCAGCAATCCGAACATGGTGGGCTCAGATGCGAGAGTACTGGGAAAAGAACGTCAAGCCGCTCGTCCCGCCAAACCCTGAGAATTCAACGTACAAATAGCCAAAACAGAAGATAGATTTCCGGAACTAGCAGGATGACAATCCGGTTGTTCGCCATCCTCTACCTCGGCGGCGGTTGAAGAAAGATCGACTTCGTCTGGCGCGACGCGGAATCGTTCGTGCACCTCTGTTACAGCACTCGCTGGGTGCACAAGCTTTTGCCGACCACGAAAGCGGTAGAGGTCGAGTCACTGATACGTCAAATCGCTCACGGCCTTGAGCCTTATCTGCAAAACAGAAATGGAGAAGAATTCATCATCGAAGCCGAAGAGGTCGATTTTCGGTCGTTTGAAGTTTGCCTGTACGAAGCGAGGCGGGACAGAAAGGGCTTCGCCACGGAAAAGCGCAAAGGGCCCTTTATACAAGACTTCACCGCCGAGGTGGACTGAGTGTGGTCGAGCACCTCCTCATCGGCGACCGGTTCGAGCGATACAGTGTGTCGAGCGTCGCATGTCGAGGGACTAGTATGTCGAGCAGCTGTCAGCGACTCTAAACGACATGCAAATAGAGGTCACAGGAGTCTCAACTTTAACTTCAGTGATGCCAAATTGAAGCGGCGACGGCAAAGGTACGTCCATCGCGTTCTTAGCAGGCGTCACGGTCCGCTCCGGAACATTGCGGATTCCAGCATTGCTAGAGCGGAAAAGTTGTTCAGATCTGGATGTCGGTCGACCCGCCTAGCAGGCCGTTGATAAACGCCTGAATTTCACTTCGATATAATTCGTCAGAGTGAGCAATCGGATTGGTGGAGGAAGCGGCAGATGCGGGGAGAAGAGCGGCGGCAGCGGGCGATATTGATGATCATGGAGCCTGGCGATCGGGTGCCGAAGGAGCATCCGCTGCGGCGGGTCAAGGAACTCGCCGATGCGGCGCTGGCGCAGCTTTCGCCGCTGTTCGATGAGATGTACAGCGCGATCGGACGGCCGTCGATCCCGCCCGAGCGACTGCTGAAGGGCTCGTTGCTGATGGCGCTCTATACGGTGCGCAGCGAACGGATGTTGTGCGAGCAGCTCGACTACAACCTGTTGTTCCGCTGGTTCCTCGATATGGATGCGGCCGAGCCGAGCTTCGACCATTCGACCTTCTCGCGCAACCGGGCGCGGCTTTTGGAGCACGACGTGGCGCGCGAATTTTTTACCCGCGTGGTCGCGCAGGCCCGGACCATGCAGTTGCTTTCGGACGAGCACTTCACCGTGGACGGCACGCTGGTCGAGGCCTGGGCGTCGCTCAAGAGCTTCAAGCGCAAGGACCGGGAACCGAGCCAGCCGCCCGACGACCCCGGCAACCCGACGATTAACTTCCACGGCGAGCGCCGCCCCAACGCGACTCATCAGTCGACCACCGACCCCGAGGCGAAGCTGGCGAAGAAGGGCGCGGGCAAGGAAGCGAAATTGTGTTACTCGGCCAACGCGCTGATGGAGAACCGCAACGGTCTTCTGATCGAGTTCGCGGTCGAACCAGCCGACGGCTACGCCGAGCGCAAAAGTGCCCGTGCGATGCTGGAGACCGCGTTGCCGGGCAGCCGGCGGATTACACTGGGTGCCGACAAGGGCTACGACACTGCCGAGTTCGTCGCCGCCTGCCGCGCCTCAAGGTCACCCCGCACCTCGCGCGCAACGAGAGTCGCGCCGGCGGCTCCGCACTCGACCGCCGCACTGCCCGTCATGCCGGCTACGCGGTGAGCCAAAGGGTACGCAAGCGGGTCGAAGAGATCTTCGGCTGGATGAAGACCGTGGGCGGCCTGCGCAAAACGCGCTATTGCGGCCTCGACCGCACCCAACTCCACGCCTACCTGGTGGCCGCCGCCTACAACCTGCTCCGAATCGCCAGACTCGGCCCGGCCCCCGCATGAAGCACGACTCCACCATACCGCCGCGCTCGCCTCGGCCAGCGAAAACTGTCGAACCCGACCACTGAATCCAGCGCTTCTATCACTACCACGGCGATCACACTGACTAATCAAACCCCTTCCTCAACGGCCTGCTAGGCCCCGTCGTTTCACATTTCTTGTCACGCGCGGACAAAATGGCCCATAAACAAATCGCTGAGACACCAGGTCCGCGGGGAGCGCGGCGGCGGAAGGCGGAGGCCCCATGTCCGCCATTGACAGAGGTTGACCCAGAAAATCGAGGAACATGACCCGGGCCTGCACTCGCCGCTCGCCACTTCCTCGTCCAGCGAGCGACGAACAACTCGCCATCATTTCATCGCGGGATCGCGCTTCGCGTCGCGGTTGAGCCACGGTGCGCCGGATCGGGGTTCTGATCTATCGCGGGTCCGGTAGTGTCGGACCTTTATCGTGCGTTGCTACGTTGATGGACAAACTCGCGAAGTCCTGCGATTCCGCGTCAGTACGAACCCTAGCAGGCCGTTGATAAACGCCTGAATTTCACTTCGATATAATTCGTCAGAGTGAGCAATCGGATTGGTGGAGGAAGCGGCAGATGCGGGGAGAAGAGCGGCGGCAGCGGCGATATTGATGATCATGGAGCCTGGCGATCGGGTGCCGAAGGAGCATCCGCTGCGGCGGGTCAAGGAACTCGCCGATGCGGCGCTGGCGCAGCTTTCGCCGCTGTTCGATGAGATGTACAGCGCGATCGGACGGCCGTCGATCCCGCCGAGCGACTGCTGAAGGGCTCGTTGCTGATGGCGCTCTATACGGTCCGCAGCGAACGGATGTTGTGCGAGCAGCTCGACTACAACCTGTTGTTCCGCTGGTTCCTCGATATGGATGCGGCCGAGCCGAGCTTCGACCATTCGACCTTCTCGCGAAACCGGGCGCGGCTTTTGGAGCACGACGTGGCGCGCGAATTTTTTTCCCGCGTGGTCGCGCAGGCCCGGACCATGCAGTTGCTTTCGGACGAGCACTTCACCGTGGATGGCACGCTGGTCGAGGCCTGGGCGTCGCTCAAGAGCTTCAAGCGCAAGGAGCGGGAACCGAGCCAGCCGCCCGACGACCCGGCAACCCGACGATAACTTCCACGGCGAGCGCCGCCGCAACGCGACTCATCAGTCGACCACCGACCCCGAGGCGAAGCTGGCGAAGAAGGGAGCGGGCAAGGAAGCGAAATTGTGTTACTCGGCCAACGCGCTGATGGAGAACCGCAACGGTCTTCTTATCGAGTTCGCGGTCGAACCAGCCGACGGCTACGCCGAGCGCAAAAGTGCCCGTGCGATGCTGGAGACCGCGTTGCCGGGCAGCCGGCGGATTACACTGGGTGCCGACAAGGGCTACGACACTGCCGAGTTCGTCGCCGCGTGCCGCGCACTCAAGGTCACCCCGCACCTCGCGCGCAATGAGAGTCGCGCCGGCGGCTCCGCACTCGACCACCGCACTGCCCGTCATGCCGGCTACGCGGTGAGCCAAAGGGTACGCAAGCGGGTCGAAGAGATCTTCGGCTGGATGAAGACCGTGGGCGGCCTGCGCAAAACGCGCTATTGCGCCTCGCCGCACCCAACTCCACGCCTACCTGGTGGCCGCCGCCTACAACCTGCTCCGAATCGCCAGACTCGGCCCGGCCCCCGCATGAAGCACGACTCCACCATACCGCCGCGCTCGCCTCGGCCAGCGAAAACCGTCGAACCCGACCACTGAATCCAGCGCTTCTATCACTACCACGGCGATCACACTGACTAATCAAACCCCTTCCTCAACGGCCTGCTAGATCGCAAGACCTCGGCCGCCTCAGCAAACTTCTGGCGCGCCTTCGCGAGTTCCTCCTTACACGTCTTGAGCACTTCTTGGGCATTTCGTTCAAAGCTGACCGGGTTGCCCGCGAACTTATAAGCTAGAGTTCTGTTGCGAAGTTCGTCCGCTATGGAAAATCCAAGTAGTGGCTCGGCTGCAAGAAGGTAAGGCTCTAAGGCAATACGCAGTTCTTTCCAGTCCAGGAGTCTGGCCAGCATCGGGAGTTCGGCCTTCAGTACCGATTGGCTGAAGCCAGCGGGTCGGTGTTCTCCTACGTACTCCAGCGCCCTGTGATTTCTTATTATCTCGGCCAGGAGTGCCTTACCGGCTGCCTTGCAACGGCTTTCGTCCTCTTGGCGCTGCACTCTAAGAGCACCTCGGTAGCCTACATATGCGCCTGCAAGTCCACCCACGAGGGCGCTGACAAGTGGAATGAGGACGCTGATTACGATTTCGCTCATCGTGACTCACCACCTCTCAGACGTGCGGACCGAGGAGCGCCAAGGTCGCCGCCCGGATCGCGCCTGGCAGCGCGTCGATCGCCTTCACTGTAAAGGCGGCAGACGTTGCGGACGGCTCCTTCGCGATTCGCCGTGCGCCTTTTCGACGGGGCAACGCCGCGCGGTCGGCTCATAGCATCGTCAAAGCGGGGGCTTGAAGTGGCAACAGCTCAAAAATTCGACAAATCGCGGCTTTCTCTCGGAATTGAGAGGGTGATTCAAATAGCGTCATTTGGCATAATTTAGACCTCGCCAGCGCACCCGGCAATCTGACCCGATAACCACCCGCTCCGAATCGACTCGTCCGCTTACGCCACCGGCCGGTCAGCTCCATGTAGCGCTCACCCGATCGCCAAGTTGTTCGGTCGTCGCGCAGTGACCGCGTGTGCGGGCAACTCGCTGACGCACTAGCGCCACCGGCCGCTATCTCAGCACCAGCCAGGGACGCTGGTCGAGAAGATTGCCGATTCGGCCTTCCATGCCAGGCGCGCGCCCCTGTGTGATTCCCTGCATTTGCGTGGTAGCCTCACAAAATTATGCCCAACCAGCCGGAGACGGCGACCGCCAGCGACCGCGCGTGGCATAGGCTCCTAGTCGAAGGGCATCAGCCGATCCTGCTTGCGCATCGCCTCTTTCGCTACCTGCCCGGGCCGCCGCGCTGCAAACTGTGTCACAACCCGTTCGGCGGAGTCGGCGGCAAACTGGTCGGACTGTTCGGGTTCAAACCGTCGCGCAAGAATCCGAACCTTTGCGCGCGCTGCTGTGACGCCCTTCCGGAGGGCGGTGCGGAAGTCGATATCGCAGTGCTTTTCGCCGACGTCCGGGGCTCCACCGCCTTGGGCGAGAAGCTTGGGCCCCAGGCTTTTGCCGCGACGCTCAACCGTTTCTACCATGCCGCGACCGAAACTCTGATCCAACATGACGCAATCGTGGACAAGCTTATCGGCGACGAGGTGATGGCGCTCTTCATCCCGGGAGTCTGCGGTCCCGAGTATTGCCGCCACGCCGCCGAGGCTGCCGTCGCACTCCTGCAGGCGGTCGGATATGGACAGCCGAGCGGCCCGTGGATCCCGATCGGAGCGGCGGTGAACTCCGGGCGCACCTACGTCGGCAACGTGGGCGGCCACGGAGTGGTCGATTTCACCGCGTTGGGTGACTCGGTGAACACGGCGGCGCGCCTCGCGTCGAGCGCGGGAGCCGGCGAGGCGTTGCTGAGCGAACCGGTTTACGCCGCGGTGGCCAGGCAGTTTCCCAACCTGGAGCAACGCACGCTAGCGTTGCGTGGCAAGGAGGCGCCGTTCGCCGTGCGCGTATGCTCTTCCGCGCCGTGATGCACAGCTTATCGGCAAATCCTTGCGGCTGCTGCCTACGGGAAGGAATCTGAACGAGCGCCATGAGCAATTGCGCTTCCCGCCTTGCAACTAACCCGATACTTTGCAGCGGCGGTGCGGCGTCCCCAAGTTAACCAGCCGCGAGACGCGTTCGAGGCGCGCGTGCACTTTGTCAAATTCCGTTCCATTGAAACCTTTAGGAACATCGCCAGGGTCGTATCCGGTGCCCTCCTGCTGAGAGATATTGATGTCCAGCTCGTAACGTCGATTCTGGAACGCAGGCTAAGAAGCGTGCTGTTTTGAAACCACTCAGGACAGTCACTGGCCCGGGGGTGGCGGCGATGGCGCCGGATTGACCACAACGGGGGGCGATTGCTGGATGGTAACTTGGGGCGGCGGGTTATGCACCTCGGTGCAAGAGAAACATCCAGTCGTCGTCACGCAGGCCCCGACGCTGACTACGAGGATAAACAAGTGACGGTTGAACAGCCTCATGATCGAAGCTTATGCGGACAAATAATCGTGGTCAATCGGAACGTGCTCGTAGCTGGGCCGCGCGGCCAAGATCGTGCTTACGACTTGCGACCAGATCGCACTATTCAACTTCGATGTTAGAAATTTTTCTGTCCGGCGTGCGCCGTTAGCTCAGCAAATTAGAGCATCAGACTTCGGATCTGAGGGTCGGGAGTTCAAGTCCCTCACGCGCGCGACTTTTGCTTCAATCCGTCACACGTATAGACGGCGAGCAGGTACAGATCAATTCAACGCAATCTGCGACGATCTCAATTCTCGGAATGCGCTTTTGCCTGCTCAACACATTCAGTTGGCGGCACGGCCCGCGCCAGGCGCCGGCGGCTATTCGGATATTTCGTCTGGTTGGCCAGCTTGACTTGGCGCGTGTAATTGGCTCGCCAGTTGTCGGCGGCTTTTTCACAGGCCTCCTTGGTTGAAAAGCCGGTCTTGATCGTGCGCGGGCTAGGTTCAGTGACGATAAAAGCCCAACCCAACAGAGCCACCGCGGCGATCTGGTATGGCCTCATGTTTCTCCGGGGAACATCTGCGCACGTTGATCGGTTCAGATAATGGCGAGGATCCCTGACGCTCGCTCGTACTAGTAAAGCCTAGATACTAGTCGCGCAAAGATTTCCTCCCGGACAAGTTGTAATGCCTGCCGTCAGTTGTGTCCAGCGTCATCGCGATTCAACTGCCGCGTGATAGCACCGGCGCAAAACTTAGCGGAACTTTTGAAGCCAAGCCCTAAAAAATCGCGTGCCTGTTTGGTATTAACATTGCTAGACATATTACTCTGAACTCTCGGATGGAAATGACGCTGAGAGGAACAGTAAACAGGCCGTTCACATAGTGAGATTTGAACGCAAATGAACTCGCCCTCAGCCGGGATCCAAATTGATTCTCGCGCGACGAGTGCTCCTTCTTTTTCGCTTTTTAAACCGCATCTTACGGGCTTGTAAGGCGGAAACATCCGTGAAAAATTGGACTCCGCGAAAATGGGGATGCTAGCATAGCGATGGTGGGTTAGCGGGACATGAGGGCCGATTTCAAGCGACGCCTGCGCCTTGGCCTGATTTTTTTCCTCGTCCTTTCCGGCTGTTCGACCGCGGATCAGGACGCCGCGAATTTCAAGCGTGCGCAGAAGTTACGCCAGAATGCGCTGCTCGCCGCCCGGCAGGGCGATACTGCAAGCGCGCTCGACGACATCGACCAGGTGCAGGTACTGGAACCGCTCGCTAGCAGGTCGCCAGGCTTGATTCCGCCGGCCATGAATAGGCCCGAGCATCGCGCCATCGCGCCCGCCTCCGGTCAGACCACCTGCAATAATATCGGCATCAACCGATTTTCCTGCTTCTAAGCGGTTTTGACGCGCGGAGGAGCTGACAGCGCCGCCTAAGCCCGCTTAAGATGTGAAATCCTGACGGATGACGCCAGGCCGACGCTCTGGCGGCGCTGCTTATCGCACGCGAACGATAGGTCGTATGATGAAGAAGGCTGGTGTTAGTCCAGATGGATTAGAGGCTAGTGGCAAAGTTACCACGAGATGATGTTAGCCATCACATACCATAGGCCGATTAGTCCAGCCGCCAGGAACACGAAGAGTCCGATGTTTTCCCAAAGATGACTCTCATTGAAAGCGGTCTTTCTTCTCATATCCCCGGGGGCAGTCCTTTGATGTGAAGTGCTCTCGCCTATCACGGACCAAGCCGTAAAAATTCTACTCCTTTTGGGACGCTATGTCAGTCCATCAGCGTCTTTCTCGGACCTGTCTTTTGACCCGATCCGGCTGACCTCCACGGTACATTCAGGTCGCGCCGGCTTCGCGTCACCAAGCCAAGGTTCAATCCGTCCCATGGTGGGTGCGTTCGGCGGCGACGGGCTCGGTCAGCGCTTTGCCAGGGGAGACGGTTTGTTCGGTCGATTGGTCTGTCGAGGCTTCCAGGATTTCCGAAGTTACCGGAGTTTCAGTCACGATTTCCGATAAGTCGGCTGGTGGCTCGGCGAGCGCCATATATCTCGGGACGGTCTTATCGATGGGATGACGGCGACGCGGCGCGAAGAAATCCATAAAGTTAGGTCGGGCTGGACGGTCGGGGAGCGCCTTGTAGGCGCGAGGCTCCGCATCCACCGCCACGCGTACGTCGTATTCGGCAGTGTTCGGCTCCTTCTCAGTAGAAGTCGAGGTTGCCTGGCTATGGTCGAGGTTCAGAGTTGCTTCGTTCATGATTGCTTTCCTCACTGAGTGCGCTCTCATGCAACGGTAAAGGAGCAAACAGGGTGCCGTGAACGCATCGGCACGGACCTCAGCACCAATGCGGCCGAATCGGGCCCGGCGACGTTTGGGTCCTGCGCAGTAGGGTAGGCGAGGTTAAGATCTGAGACGCGATGGCCGAACGATGCGAGACAGGAACGCTCGTTAGTGAGACAGCGGCCGGACCACGGTTCGGAGCCGCGGTCCAGCCGCCTCGCGCTCTACTGCGCGATCCAGCCGCCGTCGACCGCCATCGGCAGCCCGGTCACGAATGACGCGGCCTCCGAGCACAGCCATACCACCGCTTCGGCAATCTCCTCGGGCTTGCCCATCCGACCCACCGGCTCGGCCGCCTCGAGATCCTTCTCCGTGTAGGTCTCGATCGTGCTCGCGTCGAGCATCCGCGCGACCATCGGCGTGCGGATTACACCCGGGCACACCGCGTTGACGCGGATGCCTTGTTGCGCGTACTCGAGCGCCGCCGTCTTGGTCATCATGATGACGCCGCCCTTGGACGCGTTGTAGGCCACCAGCCCGCGGAAGCCGACCAACCCCGCCACCGACGCGGTGTTCACGATTGCGCCGGCGCCCTGCTTGAGCATCTGCGGGATCTCGTGTTTCATGCAGAGCCACACGCCCTTGAGGTTGATCGCGATCACGCGGTCGAAATTCTCTTCGGTGCATTGGGCAGTGTTGGCCATGCGGCCCTCGACACCGGCGTTGTTGTGCGCGCAGTCGAGCCGACCCCAGGTCTGCACGACCTTGTTCACCATCGCCTCGACCTCCCGGCAGACCGAGACGTCGGCGTGGATGAAGATCGCTTCGCCGCCGGCCGCCGCGATCTCCTTGGCGGTGCGCTCGCCGCCCTCCGGCACATAATCCGCGATAGCTACTTTCGCGCCCTCGCGCGCAAACGCCATCGCGGAGGCCTTGCCGATTCCCGATCCGCCGCCGGTGACCAGCGCCACTTTGCCTCTAAGGTTTGATCCCATCAGTTCGCATACCTCCAGCCTCTTCATCCCGCCCGCGGTGAATTTAATCAAGAGCGGCGTGACAAAAGTCAGCCCAAGCGAACTTGGACCGCCCAAACCGGGTCGCTAGCCGCACTGATCTGAAAATAGAGCCGAACAAAGCCAAATATAAGAAATCTAATCTATTCAGTGCGAAACTATTTGCAATTAAATAGCGGATTTGACGGATTAGATATGGAAACGCTTTATTACATCTGTTACAAAGCTGTACTAGATGTTTAAACAAGCAAATAGTACTTACGTTCTCTTTTCGCTGTTTTTCTGCTTCGACTTCGGCGTTGCCACGACCGCAGTCCAAGCCTTTCAATCAACCCTTCTGGCAAACTTTTGAGGAGAGGAAGATGTCCTGGTTTAAGAAGATTGCTTCAATTATCGCGCGAAACCCTCAACACATGGTGAAGGAAGTTCTCGACGCCATGCCGACTGCGCAGTGCCTGACTGCCGAACCTGGACCTATCCCGGCGAGCGAGCCGATTGCTGATGCGAAAGACGATAATCCGTTCCGTCAACGCCGTTATTTCGTGAAAAGAGGGCTTTACGTCGATAACGACGAAGAGAGGGGGGTCGCGCAAGTGGTTGAATCTGCGGAGGAAATCGCTGACGAGCCTCCGATCGACCTCAAGACGCTATTCCCCAAGCTATCCCTGCGCTAAGCAGCGCCGTGCGGGCGCGGCCACGCAAGCGTGCGCCGCGCCCTTGACAGGCCGGCCTTAAAATTACCAAACCAGATCGGTATACGATGTCGTCCGCCTGAGACCCGCCGGATGCGGGCCGGGCGAGGAGGTTTTGACTTCGATGTCCACCGGTCATGCTCCCGATCCTGCGGCGATTCGCGCACGGCTGAGCCATCCAGTGGTTGATTCCGACGGCCACTGGCTCGAGTTCGGACCGGCTATCAGCGAGTACCTCGAGCGCGTGGCCGGGCGCGGCGTGGCCGAGGCCTTCGACTCGCGCAACGGACGGATCGTGCGCGACCTCGAGCTAACCGTGGACGAACGCCGCGACGCGCGCCGTCCGCAACAGGGCTGGTGGACCTTTCCGACCCGCAACACGCTCGACCGCGCGACTGCGATGCTCCCGCGTCTGCTCTACGAGCGCCTCGACGAACTCGGGCTGGACTTCTCCGTGCTCTACCCGACCACCGGGCTTTCGGTGCCCTTCATCAGCAACGACGAGGTGCGCCGCGCGGCCTGCCGCGCGTTCAACACGTTCGCCGCCGAGCAGTTCGCTCCGTATGCCGACCGGCTGACGCCGGCCGCGGTGATCCCGATGAACACGCCGGCCGAGGCAATAGAGGAACTCGAGCACGTGGCGAGAACGCTCAAGCTCAAGGTGGTTGTGATGGCGAGCGTAATCAAACGGCCGATCCCGGCGGCCGCGCGCCGCTCGCCCGAACTCGCGCGCTACGCGACCTGGCTCGACATGTTCGGCCTGGACAGCGCTTACGACTACGACCCGGTGTGGGCGAAGTGCGTCGAACTTGGAATCGCGCCGACCTTCCATTCAAGCGGCCGCGGCTATGGGATGCGCGTGTCGGTGTCGAACTTCACTTACAACCACATCGGACATTTCGCGGTCTCGGCCGAAGCGGTGTGCAAGGCGCTGTTCCTTGGCGGCGTGACGCGGCGCTTTCCTACGCTCAAGATCGCGTTCCTGGAGGGCGGCGTCGGATGGGCCTGCAATCTGTATGCAGACCTGATCGGACATTGGAAAAAGCGCAACTCCCGGGCGCTCGCCGAAGTCGATCCGGCCAACCTCGATCGCCAGCGCCTGGCCGAACTGTTCCGCCGCTACGCCGCTCCGGCGTGGACCGGCAAGCTCGAACAATGGAAGCCGGAGGGCGAGGGTGGTATGCCTGCGATGCCGGGAGCCGGGCGTTACGATGACTTCGCGGCGTGCGGAATCGAGCGCGCCGAGGATATCCGCGACTTGTTCTGCAGGAATCTCCATTTCGGTTGCGAAGCGGACGATCCGATGAATGTGTGGGGCTTTGATGAGCGGGTCAACCCATACGGCGCCAGGCTCAAGACGCTCTTCGGCTCCGACATCGGCCATTTCGACGTGCCCGACATGCGCGAGGTGTTGCCCGAGGCGCACGAGCTGCTCGACGAGGGGCTGATCGCGGAGCGGGATTTCCGCGACTTCGTGTTTACCAATCCGGTCGAGTTCTGGGGCGCGATGAATCCGGATTTTTTCAAGGGCACGCGCGTGGAGAAGGAGGCCGCCACCCTTCTGGTGGCGCCGGCCAAACAGTCCGCCGCCGCGCGCGCCACGAAGTAGCGGCGCGCAGTAACGGCGCGCGCGCATGGAACCGTCTTTTGCGCCGCCCGTAGCGCCGAATCTGCGAAGGTCTCGCAAAAATCGAGGCATGAATGAAAGTATCGCTCTTCTATCTTCCGTCGGTCGGTAACAAGGCCCAGATCGAACAAGGGATGGTTGGGCTCCGCGGCGAACTGTACGACCAGATGCTGCGCGAGGTTTCCGCGCAGGCCCGCTTGGCCGACGACCTCGGCTACGACTCGATCAGCTTCACCGAGCATCATTTCCACGCCGAGGGCTTCGAGCTTTCCAACAATCCGGTGCTGCTCGACCTCTATATCGGGATGCAGACCAAGCGGCTATGCGTTGGCCAACTCGGCATCGTGCTGCCGGCCAACAATCCCATCCGCGTGGCTGAAGATATCGCGATGCTCGACCACATGACCGGCGGACGCGCCAACGCCGGCTTCGCGCGCGGCTACCAGCGCCGCTGGGTCGACATTATGGCCCAGCAGACCCACGGCATCCACGGCGCCCAGCCGCATCAGCACGACGAGATCGACGCCGCCAACCGCGCCGCGTTCGAGGAATGCTTCCGCATCATCAAGGCCGCGTGGACCCAGGACATGCTGAGCTACCAGGGCAAGTACTGGCGCGTACCGCCGGGCGAGACGCCGTGGACGATCGAGGCCACGGCCAAGTGGGGCAGGGGCGTCGAGGAGGGCATCGTCAAGGCGGTGAGCGTGGTGCCCAAGCCCGTGCAGAAGCCGCATCCGCCGATCTTCCAGCCCTTCGCGTCGTCGGAACGCAGCATCCGATGGTGTGCGCAGGAGGGCGTGACCGCCGTGATTCCGCCGCTCTTCCCGGCCTTCGAGCGCCAGTTGTGCGACGTCTATGCCGAGGTCTCCGGCCGTCCGCCGGGAGAAGGGATGGGCGTACTGCGCGACGTCATCATCGCCGACACCGACGAGGAAGCGCACGCGATCTGGCATGAGAGCGGATATTTCTGCGGCCGCGAATGGTTTCTGCCGTTCGGATTCGCCAAGGGGCTCGAGGATCCGGAGAGCGGCGAGACGCCGGACCTGTTCGAGAACGGTCTGGCGCTGGTCGGCACGGTCGACACCGTGACGCGTCAGGTCGAGGGATTGCTCAAGCGATTGCCGGTCTCGTGGATTTTCGCCTGGATGTACAATGGCCTGATGGCGCACGACCGGCTGATGAAAACGATCGAGTTGTTTGCGACCAAGGTTCTGCCGCGGGTGTCGAACCCAGGTTAAGCTGCGCGAAAGCGCGACTTGCGATGCCACCCTGCGAACAACAACTCGACATTCGCAGGCCCACGCCGGTATCGAATGCGGGGCCAGTCGAACAGTTTGACGCCATCATCATCGGAGCCGGGATTTCCGGACTCTATCAACTGATTCGTCTGCGGGAACTCGGGCTCGCGGTACGGGTTTACGAGGCTGGCAGCGGAGTTGGCGGGACATGGTACTGGAACCGCTATCCGGGCGCGCGTTTCGATTCCGAAAGTTACAGCTATGGCTACTCATTTTCGGAAGAACTCCTGAAGGAGTGGGATTGGAAGGAGCACTTCTCCGGCCAGCCTGAGAACGAGCGCTACCTCAACTACGTGGCGGATAAATTCGACCTGCGCCGCGACATCCGATTCAATGCCACTGTCGCGGCAGCGATCTACGATGAAAAGGAAAATTACTGGGAAATCCGGCTTGACGACGGCGCCCGCGCACGGGCACGGCTGCTCATCACGGCGGTCGGAATCCTTTCCGCCCAGAACATTCCTGCCTTTACCGGGATCGAGAGCTTCAAGGACGAGTCATTTCATACCTCGCGATGGCCCAAGGAACGCATCGACTTCACCGGCAAACGCGTCGGCGTGATCGGGACGGGCGCCACGGCGGTCCAACTCATCACGGAAATCGCCAAGGAGGTGGGCCATCTGACGGTCTTCCAACGCACGGCGAATTATTGTGCGCCGCTGCGCAACGGGCCGGTCGATGCCGAGACTCGGGCCAAAATCAAAGCCAGCTATCCCGAAATTTTCAAAAGAACGCGCGAAACCTTCGCCGGCTTTATCCACGACTTCGATCCGCGGTCGGTCTTCGATGTGACTCCCGAGGAGCGGCAGGCACGGTTCGAGGAACTGTGGGCGCAACCGGGCTTTTCAAAATGGCTCGGCAATTTCCGCGACGTTATGAGCAACAAGGAGGCGAACGAATTGTTCGCGGAGTTCGTTCGCAACAAGATTCGCGAACGGGTCAAGGATCCGATCGTCGCGGAAAAGCTGGTTCCCAAAAACCATCCGTTCGGGACCAAGCGCGTGCCTTTGGAGAGCGGCTACTACGAGCAGTTCAACCGGGATAATGTCTTGTTGGTCGATCTCCGCGAGTCGCCAATCGAGCGCATCACGCCCAAGGGCGTCAAGACCAGTGACGCGGAGTACGAACTCGACGTTATCATCTATGCGACCGGTTTTGACGCCGTGACCGGGCCGCTGACCAGGATCGATATCCGCGGCGAAGGCGGGCTTTCGCTCAAGGACAAATGGGCCGATGGGCCGCGTACGTACCTTGGCATTCAGAGCGCTGGCTTCCCGAATCTTTTTACCCTGGTCGGACCCCATAATGGCGCCACATTCTGCAACATGCCCAGATGTATCGAGCAGAATGTCGAGTGGGTAACCGATTGCATCCGCTATTTGCGCGAGAAGGGCTTTACGCGCATCGCGGCTAGTCCGCAGGCGGAACAAGCGTGGACGGACCACGTCAACGAACTGGCCGTTGGCACACTCTTATCCGAGGTCGACTCCTGGTTTTTCGGCGCCAATATCCCCGGTAAGAAACGCACGGTCCTGATGTACTTTGGCGGCGCTCTGGCCTATCGGAAGAAGGTTGATGAAGTGGCGGCCAAGGGCTACGAGGGATTTCTGTTCGAATAGCCTGATCTGACTTTCAAAACGGCTCGGCTTTGCCGGATCCATTTATAACCTCTCCTTGGACAAGGAGAGGGACCAGAACCGCCCGCACCGCTCGCTGCGTCCATCGTTCAACGCCGGATTCCGCAGCCGCGCCAGGCCAAGAACCGCGCTCCCGGCGTCATTTGCCTGCCTTGGACTTTCGTGTTAGCGAAGGCGAGACCGGGTGGGCGCGCGACAACGCCGGCCAGAGGAGATTGCGATGGCATACGCCGACAACAAGGGCGTCAAGGTCTACTACGAGAGTTGGGGAGACGATGGCGTGCCGATCGTATTTCTCCATCCGTGGTCGACCAACGGCTATATCTGGTACTTCCAGCTCTTCCATTTCGCTCGCACCAACAGGTGCGTGATAATCGACCATCGCGGCCATGGCCGCTCCGACAAGCCTGCAACCGGCTATTCGATTCAGGAGCATGCGAGCGACGTGGCCGCGGTAATGGACGCCGCGAAAATCGACAAGGCGGTTATCGTTGGAAACTCGATCGGCGGGATGATCGCGATGCAATTGTGCCTTGCCCGCCCCGAACGCGTGCTGGGCCTGGTGATCCAGAGCAGCGGCACGGCGCTGTCGGAGGGCCTACCCAAAGAGGTGATGGAGTCGATGGTTCGCGATCGCGACGGAACCTTCAACCAGCTCCTGGAGGGCACGGTGTCGGCGCGCACGAAGCGCGAGCGGCCCGAAATTCTCGACCTGGCGCGCGCCAACTTCATGCTCGAGTCGAACTGGCCGCGCCACGTCTTCGACTCGGCGATCAAGGATCCCAACGGCGTCTTCAACTGGAACATCAAGCATCGGCTCAAGGACATCAAGCGGCCGACCCTGGTCCTGGCGGGCGAGGAGGACAAGGCGACGCCGGTGGCAGCGAACAAGTTTCTCGCCGACAACATCCCGGGCGCCAAGCTGAACGTGTTTAGGGACATCGGCCACTTCTATCAGCTCGAGCAGCCCACCGCGTTCAACGCCACGCTCGACGAATTTCTAAAGATACTCGCGCGCTAGCCCAGGGCTGCGCAGCGAAAGGAACGGACATCATGGCGATGGATTTCGGCATCTTCTACGAGATCGAACTCAAGAAACCCTACGGGCCGCGAGCCGAGTACGACGTCTTTCAGCAGGTGATATCCCAGGTGGTCGAGGCCGAGCGCGTCGGCTTCACCAATTTCTGGTCGGTCGAGCATCACTTCCTCTCCGAGTTCGCCTATAGCTCGGCGCCCGAGGTGCTTTACGGCGCGCTCTCGCAGCGCACGAGCAAGATCCGGATCGGCCACGGCGTGCGCCTGCTGCCGTTCCCATATAACCATCCGATCCGAGTGGCCGAGATGGGCGCGACGCTCGACCTGTTGTGCGATGGACGGATGGAGTTCGGCACCGGCCGCTCGGTGACCAAGGACGAACTCGAAGGCTTCGGCATCGACCCCAGCCAGACGCGCGCGCTATGGGACGAGGCGCTCGACATCGTGGTCGGCGCGTGGACCAACGAGGTGTTCTCATGGGAGGGGAAATATTTCAAGATTCCGCCGCGCGAGATCATCCCTAAGCCGCTCCAGAAGCCGCATCCGCCGCTGTGGTGCGCCTCCACCGGTCCCGAGACGCACGACATCGCGGGGCGCAAGGGAATTGGCCTGCTGTCGTTCACGCTGCTGGTCGATCCCGAGGAACTCAAGCGGCGAATCGGGATTTACCGCGCCGGAATCGCGCAGGCGAGGCCGGTTGGCAAGTTCATCAACGATCGCGCCGCGACCTTTACGATGGTGCATTGCGCGGAGACCAACAAGGAGGCGCGCGAAACCGCCAAGGCGGCGATGGAATGGTACGCGCGCAAGGCTTTCGAGGCGGTCGCCTCGGTCGGCATCTGGCAGTCGGGCAAGACCGACATGGGCACTTACGACTACCTCAAACAGATGATGAACGTCGATCCGGCCACCATCAATTTCGACTTCATGGATCAGAACGACATGATCATCTGCGGCGACCCCGAAACCTGCATCAGGAAGGTCAAGCGCTACCAGGAGGCGGGCTGCCAGCAACTGCTGTGCTTCATGCAGATCTACGACATTCCGCACCAGAAAATCATGGACTCGATAAAGCTTTGGGGTAAGCACGTAATTCCGTATTTCAAATAGCGGAGCGCGCCGCCGGGGCGCTTGCGATTGCATGGCGGAGCGCTAGGATCGGGTAAGCGCCATAACATAGCCTGGCGACCGCCAGGCGAAGGGGAGTCGAGCATGAGATTCGGACTTCTGATGCTGCCCACGGTTCCCGGCACGCTTGAGGAGCGCGAGCGGTTGCGTCCAATTGCCGCGCACAACGAGCGCTGGCAGATGATGCTCAAGCAGATCGTCGAGTTCGCCCGCATGGCCGAGGACCTTGGCGTCGAGATGGTCGCCTTTCCCGAACACCATCTGCACACCGAGGGGCTCGAGGTTGGCAGCGTGCCTCAACTGCATCTGTATGTCGCGATGAACACCAACCATCTGCGCGTCGGCCCTATCGGCTACGTGCTGCCGGGATGGAACCCGCTGCGCCTGGCGATCGAAATCGGATGGCTCGACCAGTTCACCAAGGGACGCACCTTCGTCGGCTTCGCGCGTGGCTACCAGCATCGATGGCTCAACCAGATGGGGCAGAAGCTGCACGTCTCGGCCACCACCTCCGACCAGTCCGAGATCGACAAGACCAATCGCAAGGTGTTCGAGGAGGTCTTCCAGATCCTCAAGCTGGCGTGGGGCGACGAGCCGTTCTCCTTCAAGGGCGAGTATTACGAATACCCATATCCGTACGAGACCGGTACGCCTTGGCCGCCGCATCAGTGGACCGAACAATACGGCGCGCCGGGCGAGATCGTGGACGGCAAGGTCAGGAAGATTTTCGTCGTGCCGAAGCCCTACCAACGGCCGCATCCGCCGCTCTTCCAGGCCTTCTCGGTCAGCGATGAAACGATAGTGTGGTGCGCCAAGCAGGGCATCATCCCGATGACCCTGATTACGCATCCCGACGCGATGGCGCGGGTGGCGAAGCTCTTCCAGACCGAATCGGCCAAGGCCGGCCGCAAGCTCGAGTTAGGCCAGCGTATTGGCGTGCTCCGCCAGATCTACTTCGGGCAGAACAAAGAGGAGACCTATCGGCTGGCCGAAATGGGCACCGCCGGGGTCGGCTTCGGCAAATTCTGGGGCCACTTCGGATTCTTCGAGGCCTTCCGGCTGCCCGGCGACGAGGAGAAGTGGCCGCGCGGCAAGGCCATGGTGCCGCAGAGCGAATGGACCGTCGATCGGATGGATCGAGCGCACTACCTGTTCATGGGATCGGAGTCCGACGTCCGGCGCAAGATGGACGCGCTGGTGGAGGCGGCCAATCCGGAATACTTCTGCTGGAACTTCGATCAGGGGATGATTCCGATGGACGTGATGAAGGACCAGTTGCGGACGTTCGGCGAGAAGATCATGCCGCACTATAGATAGAGCGGCCGGGGCATGTAGTTGGCGGGGCGCCGGAGCGTTCGATCCGGCGCCCCGTTTTGTTCCGGTGGCGCGGCGCGGGCCTGCTAAGCTACGATTCGCCGCGGACGAGAAGGCGCATCGATTCGGAGGTCCGGATGAATCTCAAAGAAGCAGTGGCAATCGTTACCGGCGGCGGTTCGGGACTGGGCGCGGCGACCGCGCAGGAATTCGCCGAACGCGGCGCGAAGGTCGCGATTCTCGATCTGCCGTCGTCGCCCGGCGCGAAGGTTGCCGAGGGCTTCGGCGCCAAGGGGCTGTTCGTCGCTGCCGACGTCACTTCGGGCCCCGAGGTCGAGGCGGCGGTCGCGAAAGCGGCGGAGCATTTCGCCACCGTGCATATCGCGGTCAACTGCGCCGGCATCGGACGCGCGTCGCGCACGCTCGCGAAGGACGGCCCGCACTCGCTTGAGTTATTCAACAAGGTGATCCAGATAAACCTGGTCGGGACCTTCAACACGATCCGGATTGCGGCGGCGCGGATGGCGAAGAATCAGCCCAACAGCGAAGGCGAGCGCGGCGTCATCATCAACACCGCTTCGGTCGCGGCGTACGACGGCCAGATTGGGCAGGCGGCTTACGCGGCCTCCAAGGGCGGCGTCGTCAGCCTGACGCTGCCGGTCGCGCGCGACCTGGCCTCGCTCGGCATCCGGGTGTGCACCATCGCGCCGGGAATTTTCGAGACCCCGATGCTCGGTCTGTTGCCGGAGCCGGCGCGTAAGGCGCTCGAGGCGTCGATCCCGTTTCCGTCGCGCTTGGGACGGCCGAGCGAATACGCGGCGCTCGCGCGGCATATCGTTGAGAACACGATGCTCAATGGCGAGACGATCCGGCTCGACGGCGCGCTGCGGATGGCACCGCGCTAGACGCGCGCGCGTTACACCCTCTCCCGCAATGATGCGGGCGAGGGCGCAGAAAAGAGCTCACGCTTCGTTCTTGTCCGCGATCTTTATGATGCCCTCGCCCGCGATTATTCGCAGGACAGGGTAGGGTAAGGGTCCCATTATGCGGCGCGTCATTCATTGCCTCGCCGTTGCCTCGCGCCGCGTAACAGCTCCTATGGATTGGGGGCGCTGGGCGGTGGAGCGTCTTCCGGAGCGCTTGCTTCGGGAATGCCGGGAGCGCCCGCGTCGAGAGAGTCTCCATCGGGAGAACCCGCGTCGGCAGCGTCGGGAGCGCCCGCACCAAGCGGGGTCATCTCGGGTATCGTTCCTTCAGGACTAATCGGTATTGGCGCGGACGGCATCGCCAATTCGGGCGCATCGGCGCCGATCGGAATTATCAGCATCCCCTGCTGATAGCGTGGGCCGCCGATGATCAGCATGCCGTGATTGCGCATCCGGATATCGGTGGTCATCATCGGCCGCGCGCCCTGAAACAGCATCAGCTCCATCGCGATCATGTTGTTGCGCACGGCGCTCGGGTCGACGTGTACGATCCATCCGCCCGGCAGCGTAAACGCGGCCGTCCGTCCGCACTCGGTTTGGTCGACCTGGTGGCTGATGAGGCGGTAAGTCGTGTAGCGGAACAGTGACTCCAGCCGCAGGCCCATCGGCAGCAGCCGCTGATCGATCCCCTCGCCCGTATCCGCCGCGATCACCTCGTCGACGCGCACCAGGATCACCCGATGACGCATCGCGGCCTTGGCTTGCTCGGCGTGCGCCGCAGCGGCGGCGGCGTGGTCGTTTGATGCCTTCGGCGCCTGGGGCGCTTGCGGCTGGGCGGTCGGGGTGGGCTGCGCCTGAGCCCCCATCGCGACCAGCACCACGAGAAGCGTGGTCAGTGAAGAAATCGTCAAACGATGCATAGTCAGGGTTGTCGATCGGGCAGCCAGATGACCGTGGTGTCCTGGCTTGGCTCGCTCCATACGGCGACGTCGGGGTTGGAGGTCTCAAGCTTCGAGATTATCGTGCCTGGCTCGCCGCTCGCGGCGGAAGCCAGCGCTCCAGAGGACTTGGCGGTATCGCGTGCGAGCATGCGTGCGTCGCGCACCGCCACCTGCGCGGCGTGGTCTCCCGCGCCGACCATGTTGCGGGCGAACGGGGTGGTAATGATGACCGTCAGTATCGCCGCGAACGCCATCGCGGACGCCACGGCGAGGCCATTGCCGAAACGCTCGCGCTGGGTCTCGAACCAGCGGCCAAGGCGGACTCGCAGCGGCGGGCGCAGTTGCTCGATACGCGCCTGCACGGCCATCGCGAAGCCGTCAAGCGCCGGCTCCGGGGCGGTCTCGCGCAGGATTGCGCCTAACCTTGAATAGCCGGCCAGGGTTTCTTCACAACTCGTGCAGCTTGCGAGATGGCGGGCGACTTCCTTCATCAAGTGCGGCCGCAGTTCGCCATCTTGAAAGGGCCCCAGAAGCGGGGCGATCTCGTCGCATTGAGCCGTAAAATCTGGAGCCATGGTGATGGGAACCTTTAGTGCCTTTATCCTGCCTTAGCCTTGTCTTAGTCCTCGGCCAAATCCTTGAGAATTTCGCGCAGGTGGTTGCGGGCATAGTGCAACCGGCTCATCACGGTTCCTCGCGGGCATTGCAGCACTTCGCTTATTTCATCGTACGACAGGCCTTCAACTTCCCGTAGGAGTATCGCGGCCCGATGTTCCGGCGTCAACTGTTCGAGCGCGTCCTTGATGCGCTGAGCCATCTCGCTGCGTTGCGTTTCCTTGAACGAGTCGCCGAGTTTGCTCGGCAGCCGCTCGATCTCGGTTTCGGCTTCCTCTCCGCGGATCGTCGGATGGCGTCGCTCGCTGCGGCGAAAGTCGATCGCGATGTTGGCCGCAATCCGGTATAGCCAGGTCGAGAAGCTCGAGCGCGACTCGAATTTGCCGATGTTTTCAAAGGCACGTACGAAGCTCTCCTGAGCCAGTTCGAGCGCATCTTCCTGATTATGGACCACCGCCATCGCGACGCCGAAAACCCGTCGCTGGTACCGCTCGACCAAAATGCCAAACGCCCTCGTATCCCCCGTTTTCGCCCGCTCGATGAGCTCGGCTTCGTCCCCGTCCTGGCGGTTTGGCTTGTTCAATGGGTTAGACGCGGGTGGATCGGGCAAAATTCAGGCCGATTATCCTCGACGGCCCTCCAGCTCGGCCCAGTTGGGACCCCATTTGAGCTCAACCTTGAGCGGAACACGCAGCTCCGCCACCCCTTCCATCTCGCGCCGGGCCGCCTCCGATACCGGCTCGCGCTCGGCGTGCGGGAGCTCCAGGAGCAGCTCGTCATGCACCTGCAGGAGCATCCGTGCCGTCCATTTTTGCTTTTTAATCGTCGCATCCAGGCGGATCATGGCCAACTTGATGAGGTCGGCAGCCGTCCCCTGAAGCGGCGTATTGACGGCTATTCGCTCCGCCTGCGCCCGTGCACCGCCCTGCGGCGAGTTCAGCTCGGGCAGGTAGCGCCGCCGCCCATACATCGTGGCGACCCATCCCCGCTCGCGCGCCTGCGCCAGTGACTCCTCCAGATAAGCATGAACGCCGGGGAGCCGCTCGAAGTAGCGCTTTATGTATTCGGAAGCCTCCTTGAGGCTGATTCCAAGCTCACCCGCCAGCCGCTGCGGACCCATTCCATAGATGATTCCGAAGTTGATTACCTTGGCCAATCGCCGCGCCTCGGCGTCGACCTCGTCGGGCCGGCGGCCCAACACCTCGGCGGCGGTGTGGGCATGGATGTCCTCGCCGCGGCGAAAAGCATCGATGAGGGTTGGGTCACCGGACAGATGGGCCAGCACGCGCAACTCGATTTGCGAGTAATCGGCCGAGAGCATCAGGCATCCCGGGGCGGCGACGAAGGCGCGCCGGATGCGGCGGCCCTCCTCGGTGCGGGTGGGGATGTTCTGCAGGTTCGGCTCGGTGGAGCTCAGCCGGCCGGTCGCCGTCAGCGCCTGATGGAACGAGGTATGGAGCCGCCCGGTCGCCGGGTCAATCAGTTGCGGCAGCGCGTCGCTATAGGTCGATTTGAGCTTCGCGATCGCGCGGTACTCGAGCAGTTGGCGCGGCAGTGGATGGACCGCGGCGAGCTTCTCCAGCGTGTCGGCGTCGGTCGAGAAACCGCCCTTGGTTTTCTTGAGTCCCTTGGCCGAGAGCTTGAGGTCGTCGAAGAGCACTTGGCGCAATTGAATGGGCGAGTTGAGGTTGAACTGGCGGCCGGCCAGCAGATAGCAATTCTGTTCCATGCGCCCTAGCTTCGCGCCCAGCTCGGCCGAGATCGCTTTGAGCGCCTCGCCGTCGACTGCGATTCCCGTCTCTTCCATCTCGGCCAGGATGCGCGCGACCGGCAGTTCGATATCGCCGAACAGCGACTCGAGATGGTTCTCCGCCAGCTTCGGCATCAACGCCTTACGCAGCGCCGCGATCAGTTGCGGTTCGGAGCCGGGCTCGCGACTGCCGCCAAGCGGCGCCAGGTAGTCGTGGTAGAGATCGATGAGCGACGGTTCGGAGCGTCCCGGGTTGACCAGGAACCCGGCCAGCATCGTGTCGAAGTCGACGCCCGCAAGCTCGACGCCGTAGCCGCTCTTCAAGCGCCGCAGATGCTCCTTCAGATCGTGGACGCTCTTGGGCGGAGTGGCCGCGCCGAGTAGCGCCGCCGCCGCCGCGATACTCGCACCCGGCAGGACGTAAGTTTCACTTTCGCCCTCGGCGCCGAGCTTGAGACGCGCGCTGTCGGCGGAGCTTGCCCGCCCGCTCGCTTTCGCGTTGTCACCGGCTTTGGCGCCGACGTTGAAGTCCAACGAGCCGTTGGGTTCGCGCGATCCGTCAGTGTCCGATTCATCCGCGGGAGCATCGGAGCGAGCCTCGCCGTCCTCCAGATGAAGGGCGAGGCGCGGCGCGCGCGCCAGACGCGCGACCAGCGCGGCCACCGCGCCGCTTTCGACCTGGTGCTCGCGGTTTTGCGCGCCGCCCGTCGGCAGCGTGGCTTGAGCCGGAGTCAGTTCGTTGAGCAGGGAATGGAACTCGAGCTCGCGCAGCAGTTCGCTCACCGCGCGCTGGTCGATGCCCGGCCAGTCGAGCGCGTTCACGTCGGCCTCGACCGGCGCGGCGGTATCGATACTGACGAGCTTGCGGGCAAGTTCGGCGCTGGCGCGATGCTCCGCCAGCAGCGCCGCGATTCTTTTCGCCCCGCGCAGGCCCGCGATCGTTTCGACCTCGGCGAGGTTGGCGTAGAGCTTGTCGAGCGAACCGAAGTGCTTGATCAGCGCGGTCGCGGTTTTCTCGCCGATACCGGGGACGCCCTTGACGTTGTCGATCGAATCGCCCATCAGCGCCATCACGTCGACCACCGCGGAAGGATCGACGCCAAGCCGCGCACGCACTTCGCGCGCGTCGACGCGCCGGTCACGCATCGTGTTCCACAGGGTCACGTGCGGCCCGACCAGTTGCATGAAGTCCTTATCCTCGGTGACGATCACGGTCTCGAAGCGCTTAGCCGCGGCGCGCGCGGCCAGGGTGCCGATAACGTCGTCGGCCTCGAAGCCTTCGAGCACCAGGCTCTTGATGCGAAAGGCCTCGACCGCGCGCAGGATATACGGGATCTGCACGGTCAGATCGTTGGGCGCCTCGACCCGGTTGGCCTTGTAGGACTCGAAGAGGTCGTCGCGGAAGGTCTTGCGCGGCGAATCGAAGACCACGGCGATATGCCTGGGCCGCTCCTCCTTGAGCAGCTTGAGGAGCATCCGGATAAAGCCGTAGACGGCGTTGGTGGGCAACCCGCGCGAATTGTTGAGCTGCGGCAGGGCGAAGAACGCGCGGAAGATATACCCCGAGCCGTCGATCAGATAGAGTGTCGGCCGTTCCTCAGCCATCGGCGTGTGAAACTATCCCAAGCCGCCGTCAAAGCAAAACCGCTGCGCGGCGCCGATGTCTAATTGCATTCGCTTATGTCTAATATTGACAGCTTGCATGCGCGCAGATTAACTAATCGATTGTTTGCCGGGGCAGAATTGAATCTTCGGGAGCTCTCCGTCGTCAAAACGCGTTAGGATTGGGGGCCGTGTAACGGCTGCCGCCGAGGCGATCCGCATGATCGAGGTAAAAAACCTGACCAAGCGCTACGGTGACTTCGTTGCCGTGCGCGACGTGTCCTTCAAGGCCGAACAGGGCTCCATCCTGGGCTTCCTCGGCCCCAACGGCGCCGGCAAAACCACTACGATGCGGGTCATCACCGGTTTCATGCCGGCGACGGCCGGCACCGTACTGGTTGACGGCCTGGACATCTTCACCCAGTCGCTGGAAGTGCGCCGGCGGATTGGCTACCTGCCCGAGACACCGCCGCTCTACTCCGACATGCGCGTGGAGGCCTACCTGCGCTTCGTCGCCAAGTTGCGCGGATTGCGCCGCTCGGAGGTCGACGACGCCGTCGAGCGCGTGCTCAAGATTTGCGGCCTCGCCGACATGGCCCATCGCATCTGCGGCCAGCTTTCCAAGGGCTATCGCCAGCGCGTGGGTCTCGCGCAGGCAATCATTCACAATCCGCCGGTGCTGGTGCTCGACGAACCGACCATCGGACTCGACCCGCGCCAGATTCACGAGATCCGCGGGCTCATCCACGGCCTTTCGGGCCAGCACACCATCGTGCTCTCGACCCACATCCTGCCCGAGGTTTCGCAGATTTGCGACCGCGTCGTGATCATCAACGCCGGGCGCGTGGTGCTGGAGGAGAGCCTGGGCAGCCTGCCGGCCGGCAAATCGCTCGAAGACGTATTCCTGGAGGCCATCTCGAAAGAGGAAGGGCACGAAGTGGCGGAGGCGGAGGAGACGCTCGAGGAGGTTGGAGCGGGGCGTGGCTAGGCCATCTTGATGGCCAAGCTATTGAGCCCCGGCTGAGTAACGATGAGAAACGCACTGACGATTGCGGGCAAGGAGCTGTCGAGTTACTTCGTGCAGCCCGTCGCCTACGTGGTGCTGACGGTCTTCGTGCTGTTGGCCGGATGGTTCTTCTTCGCGCTGCTCAAGCAGTTCAGCGAGATGGTGCAGGTGTATTCGGCGATGTCGAACGCGCAGGCGTTGGAGCATCTCAACCTCAACGCCCGGGTGATCGAGCCGCTGCTGCACAACATGTCGGTGGTGATGGTGATCCTGGTGCCGGCGATCACGATGCGCGCGTTCGCGGAGGAAAAGCGCACCGGCACTTACGAGTTCCTGCTGACCGCGCCGATCCGCACCGGCGAAATCGTCGCCGGCAAGTTCATCGCCGCCGCGGTCTTCATCCTGATCATGGTCGCGCTCATCTGGATCTTCCCGATCATCCTGATGGTGTTCGGCGATCCGGAGGTCGGGGTGATGGGCGCGGGCTACGTGGCGCTGGCGCTGCTGGGCGTATGCTTCGTGGCGATCGGTCTGTTCACGTCATCGCTGACGCAAAACCAGATCATCGCGGCGATAAGCTGCCTCGGCGTCCTGCTGCTGCTCTACGTGATCTCGTGGCCGCTGCAGACGGGCGGCGGAATCCTCGGCGATCTGCTGCGTTACCTCTCGCTGCCGCAGCATTTCGGCCAGATGGTGGGCGGCGTGATCGACACCAGCGACATCGTCTATTTCTGCACCATGATCTTCGTAGCCTTGTTTCTGACCCAGCGCTCGGTCGAATCGGCGCGTTGGCGGTAGGGTAGGGCGGAGCGCGGCATGCAACGCAGCATGGCATCGGCCGGCCTGATCGGCCTGGTCTTTCTGTTCTTCGCGGTGGTGGCCTATCTGACCGGCGCGCGGATGTACTTCCTGTTCAACCTGGTGCTGGGCGTGCTGGCGATCGTGCTATGGGCGACCTCCAGCCGCGAAACCCTGGGCACCCTGATAGGCCATCGCGCCACGCGCTACGGTGCCAACGCGGTAGTCTATTCGATCGGCTTCGTCGGCCTGCTGATTGCGATCAATTACATCCTGGCCCTGCACCATCGCCGCTTCGACCTCACCTCCGAGCGCGTGTTCAGCCTCTCGCCGCAGTCGGTCAAGGTGGTGGGCACGCTCAAGCGTCCGCTCAGGCTTTACGGCTTCTTCCAGGGCGGCCGTGACCCGCAGGCCGAGGCGCTCTTCGAGTCGTACACCTACGCCACGCCCAGGATCACTTTTCAGTTGATCGATCCCGAGAAGAATCCTGAGATCGCGACGCGCTACAACGTCACGCGAATGCCCACGACGCATATTCAATACGGCGACCAGGGCACCAACGTCAGCGAGGCGACCGAGCAGGCGATCACCAGCGGCATCATCAAGGTCACCAGCAGCAGCACCAAAGGCGCCTGCTTCCTGCAGGGTCACGGAGAACCCGCGATCGATGACACGGACAACACCGCTGGCTTTGGCCGCGCCGCCCAGGCGCTGGCGGGCGAGAACTACGACGTTAAGCCGCTATCGCTGATGACCACGCCCAAGGTGCCGTCGAACTGCGTGGTGGTAATCGTCGCCGGGCCGGTGAAGCCGCTGTTCCCGGCCGAGGTCGATGCTATCGACAGCTTTCTTAAAAATGGCGGGCGAGCGCTGGTGATGCTGCGGCCGCAGAGGCCCGACCAGCCCAACGCGCAGACCTCGCTTATTAACATGGTCACGCAGTGGGGCCTCACGGTCGGCGACGATATCGTGCTCGACCAGGAACTGCATCTGTTTGCCGGGCCGACGCTGGGGCTGAGCCCGATTGTCGAACTCTACCCGCCACATCCGATCACCCGTGGATTCACCAAGCGCACGCTGTGGCCGATGGTGCGTTCGGTAGAGCCGGACAAGGATACCAAGCCGGGCTTGCTGGCCTGGCCGCTGGCGCAGACCAGCGATACTTCGATCGCCGCGACCGAAATCGAGGCGATCTTCAAGGAGCAGAAATTCAAGGCCGGACCCAAGGATCGCAAGGGGCCGATTACGGTGGCGGACGCGGTCGACTCCGACAACAAGAAGCTCAAGTGGGGCAACGGCGAGGGACGGCTGGTGGTCTATGGCGACACCGATTTCGCCGATAACCAGGGCCTCTCGCAGGTTTTCAACCAGGACTTCTTCCTCAATACGGTCGATTGGCTGGCCGGCGAGACCGCCACCATCGCGATCCGCCCGCGCACGCTGCACGCATCGCGCATCAGCCTGACCGTCAACCAGTTCAACAACGTTTTCGTCGCCTCGGTGCTGTTGCTGCCCGAGTTGCTGCTCATCCTGGGAATCGTGGTGTGGTGGGAGCGGCGTAACTGACGCCGCGACTGGAGCTTTGGTCCGCGTTCTCCGATGCGTCTGCGTAATACGATCATCGTTCTGATCCTGCTGGCGCTGTTGGGCGGCTATTCGCTCATCATCCTGCTCGGCTCGCGCCCGGTGCCGCCGCCGACCCTGCTCAAGCTCGACTCCAAGCACATCAGCGGCATCGACCTGCGCTACCCCGACAGCGAACTCGAGCTGGTGCGCAATCCCAATCACACCTGGCAGATCCTCAAGCCGATCAAGACCGATGGCGACCAGAGTTCCGTCGACGGCCTGACCGAAACCATCGCCAATGCCCAGCTCACCAGGACCATCGAGGAGAAGCCCGATAGCCTGAGGCCCTTCGGCCTCGATAAACCCGCGGTGATACTGACCGTAACTACCGACGACAAGGGCGTCCTCCCGGCGTTGCTGGTCGGTCGTGTCAGCCCGGTTAGCAGCGGCGTCTACGTCAAGCTCGCCGACAGGCCGGCGGTGCTGATGACCACCAGCGACTTCCTGAGCGCGACCAGCAAGAAGGTCAACGACCTGCGCTCGCACGAACTGATGACCTTCAACATGGACGACGCCGAGCAGATCGTGCTGCGCAGCGGAGCCAACAAGCCGATCGAAATCGACAAGCAGGGCGGGCAGTGGCGGATCGTCGCGCCGGGGCACTATACCGCCGACTCCGACACGATCGCGCAGATCCTGACGACGCTGGTCGACGCGCGTATCAACGACTTTGTGACCGACGCGCCCACGGACCTCGGCCAGTACGGGCTCAAGAATCCGCAGATCGAAGTGACCGTGTATAGCAGCAAAGACAAGACCGAGCACGCGCTGCTCATCGGGCTGGAGCAGCCGCAGGCCTCGAAGAAGGCGGTCTACGTCAAACGCGGCGGCGAGCCTTCGGTTTACACCGTCGAAGATGCGCTGGTCGGCAAGGTCAACCTGGGGCTGCTCGATTTGCGCGACAAGACCGTGATGGGCTTCGACCCGCTGAAGATCGGGCGGCTGGAGATCGAAAACCACGGCAAGCAATTCACGCTCTCGCGCGGCGCGACCGGCAAGTGGCAGGTGACGGACGGGGCCAAAACTTCGCCCGCCAACGGGCAGGCGGTGCAGACCTTCCTCGACGAACTGGCGAATCTCAAGGGCGAGAAGATCGTCCAGGATCCGATTACCGATCCGCAGAGGTTCGCGCTCGACAAGCCCACCGAGCAGATCGTGGTCTTCGGCAAGGACGACAAGCAAATTGGCACGGTCAAGCTCGCCCAGATCCAGAACAAGGTCCAGGTGCCGCCGACGCCTACGCCGGATGACGATTCGGCACAGGCAAAGCCCAAGACTGAGCGGACCGTGATGCGGGTTGAAAACTACGCGACCTCGAGCGCCGGTACCGCGGCCTACAGCCTGCGCGAGTCCGACTTCAGCCAGTTCGACATGAGCGCGGATCAGTTCCAGATGACCCAGCCGCTCGCGACGCCGGCGCCCCCGAAAAAATAACGCGCATCGCCCGCGCGCCGGCGCGGTTCAGCCCTCGGCGATCACGTACGCCATCGCGTCCGCCGCCGTGTGCGTGAGGCTCAGGTGGAAGGCTGTGATGCGCTTGCGGCGCGCATAGTCGGCCGCCTTGCCCGAGAGCACAATCGTTGGCGCCTGGCCGCGTTCGCGCACCACTTCGATCTCGCGCCAGCCCACGTTGCGGTTCCATCCGGTGCCCATCGCCTTCATCGCCGCCTCCTTGGCGGCGAAGCGCGCGGCGTAGCTCTGGTAGCGCGGCCGTCCGCGCGATTCGCAGTAAGCGACCTCGCGTTCGGTATACACGCGGTCGCGGAAGCGCTCGCCGGTGCGCGGGCGGGTGAGCGCACGCTCGACGCGTTCGACTTCGATCATGTCGATCCCGGTGCCGACAATTCCCATCCCGCCGCAATCTTAGACGGCGCGAACGGGCGAAGAAAGAACCGGCGAAGAGCAGCGAACGCAGCATCCGCCGCAGGTTCGCACGCGAGGCCACGGACTCGTACTGCACAGTGGCTTAAGCGGCGACATCGGAGCCGCGTCGGGAATATTGGTGAAACTTGCGATTAACCCGCGCGCGATTCTATTGTTCATGCAGTATCGGCCGGCAGACAGGCCGACAGGATTGGCCGGCAGGAGAACCAGATGGCGAAGCTCAAGATTGCCGTTAACCAGGTGAAATGTATCTCCAGCGAAGACTGTGTCGAATCGGCGCCGGGAGTCTTCCGGCTCGACGACGCGGGTAAGTCGGAGGTCCACAATCCGACCGGAGCGCCTGACGCGGCTATCATGGCGGCGGCGCGCGCATGTCCCGTCAAGGCGATAGCCGTGGTCGACGAAGAGACCGGGACGCAGCTATTTCCGCCAGCCAAAAAGTAGCCGCGCGACGCCGTCGCGCGCCCGGCGAACTCTACGTCGCGCAGACCGCCGACCTTGCCTCCGCGCAAGCGATGCTCTCTGCGGCCGGCGAATCCGCCGGCATCATCGCGGGCGGCCTCGACGCGCCCGGCGCATGCTGGATTGCCGCATCGATGGGCGACGCGATCGCCGGTATCGTCGGTATCGTGGGGGTCGAGACGGTCGTGGATGCGGCCGTGATACGCTCGCTCGCGGTGGCCGAGGCGAAGCGCCGGCGCGGGATCGGCGCTGCGCTGGTCAACGCCGCGCGCAAGGCGGCGCATACGCGGGGTGCGCGGCGGCTTTATGCGCTCGGCCGTCGCGGCGAGGAATATATGCTCCGCTTCGGGTTCGCGCGGGTCGCAGCCGCGGAGATGATCGATGATCTCGCGGGCACCTTCAGCGCCGACTATTTACGGGCCCATCCTGGCGAGCTTGCGCGGATGGATCCGCTGCGGCTCGATATCTCGCGCGAGGGCGTAATCGAGCGTTGATTATTCTGCCCATTCACGCCCCGCGGCTGCGCCGTCGTCGCTTCCGCGCTGCCTTACTGCGGCGATGGATTGGGAAATAGAAGCTCGTACGATCTCTCGGCGCGCGACTCGACCGCGCCCGGCTCGTCGGGCTGTTCGTTGCTCGGTCCCAGATCGAGGATCATGCACTTCACCGACCCGCCCCCCTTGGCCAGGAATTCGCTCACATCGACCAGCGCCGGCTCAATCCCGCGCTCGCGCACCTGGGCGAGCAGCGCGCCGCTCACGCCTTGCGGCATGAACAGGTAAAGCTTGCCCTCGAAATCCACCTGGAACGAGTTCGCGGCGTATAGCGCGGCGTCGGATTCCACCAACTCGATCAGGTTGCCGCGAAACTCGAGGCGCAAACGCTCTCGCGACGGCGCGGTCAGTCCCTCCATATAAGCAAGCAGAAACTCGCGCCGGGGGCCGAACGAGCAGAGTACGGTGTCACCGTGATAGTGCGCCTCCAGGCATAGCTCCAGCGTTAATATCGGACGGTCATTCACGATGCGGCCTAGTTCCTCCGCTGCGCCTGAATCCGAACGGAAGCCATACACGCGTCGCCACGGCGGAATTCCCAGCCGCGGCACGAAGCGCTGGCGCTCGACGCGTCCGTGAGTGAAAAGCATGAAATCCGCGGCAGGAAAGAAGTCGGCCTCGCCCTCGAAGCGCGCGGCAATTTCGACGCATCGATAGCCCATCGCCTCGAGCAACGGCCGGTAGACCTCGCGCTCGCGAGCGCGCGTCGGGACCAAGTGGGCGAGATAAAAGACCTTGGCGTTGCCGGGCCTGTCGGCGAGCGGGTACAAAAAGCCGGCGTTGGCGGGATAGACGAGGCCGCTCATTCCCTGATGCGGCTCGATCACACAAACCTTGGCGCCGTGCGCGATAAGTGCGCGGGCAAGTCCGTGCCATTGCGTGCGTGCGCGGTCGGCGTTGACGGATTTCCGGATGCCGAGCACATTGCGCGTGTGCGGATTGGCCCCCCCGAGCACCGAGAAGTAGGTGGGGTCGCCCATCAGGATGGTTCGCGGCATCGTCAACAGCTCCGTCGTGGCGCTGGCTGATGCGCGAGGGTGTGGCGCGGCGGCATCGCCGCGCCACACCCTCGCGCTCGAAGTGCGGCTAGCGGCCGCTGCGGATTTGCGGCGGAGCCGCAATCCGCAGCGGCCGGGGCATCCGGTCTGCGCGTGGCGTGTTGCGGGCGCAACACGCCACGCGCAGACGGCCAGCAACCGCCGCGTCGCGCGGACCGCAAGTAGGCGCGGCGCGGCCGCGCCTACTTGCGGTCCAGTTCCGTTAGCACTTCAAGTTGCGGCTTCTCGGCCAGTAGATTGGCGATCCGCCCGCCCATCTCCTTCATGTGGTCGGTCTTGCGATGCGCATCGAAGGCCGCCTGATCGGTGTAGGTCTCGTACCATACAAACATGGTCGGGTCCTGATTGGATTTATGCAGGACATAGGTGAGGCAACCAGGCTCGGCCGCACGCACTTTCTTGATCATGTCGCGGAAGGCATCCTCGAGTTCTTTCTCGGATCCCTGCTTGGCTTTGATTCTTGCGATCAATGTAACCGACATCTCTTTTTCTCCTTGGCTACGGAAATCCAGGCAAGTCCGGCAAGTCCGGCAACTCAGGCAAGTCGGGCAGTCTGGAGCAATGCTACGCGCCTGTACGCAGGCGCGTAGCCTCCTCTATTTATCTTCCACTGAGGACGGCCTCAGCAACGTACTGCTGATATAGGCCGCGAGAGCGCGCGGAGTAAACCTGGTCGCGATCGCCATCGCGTTGTTGATCGCTCCTGCCACGCACAGCGAACGGCCGCTGGCGGCAGCGGCGATCGCTTCGTTGACCACCCGGTCCGCCTCGGTCCATATGAAGGACGGAAAGCGCATCCGCTCGTTGTTTGCGATCTTCTGAAACTCGGTGCGCACCGGTCCTGGACACAGGGCCATCACGGTCACGCCCGTCCCTCTCAGTTCTGCCGCCACCGCCTCGCTGAAGCTCAGCACGAAGGCCTTGGTTGCGCCGTAAGTCGCCATGTAGGGCGTGGCCTGGAAGGCCGCGGTCGAGGCGACGTTGATTACAGTCCCGCGCCGCCGCTCGATCATCGCGGGCACAAAGAGCCGCGTCAGCGCCACCAGCGAGGTCACGTTGAGTTCGATCTCTTCGAGCTCGCGCTCCAGCGGCAGATGATGGAACCTTCCGCTGGTGCCGAAGCCGGCATTGTTGACCAGATAGTCAACCTGGACGCCATCGGTAGTGAGTTGCTGATACAGCGCGGCGGGCGTCTCGTGCTGCACGAGATCGGCGCGAATGGTGCGCACCGCGCCGGCTCCCGCGGTGCGAGCGCGGCCGGCGACGGCGGCCAGGCGATCCTCGCGCCGCGCCGCCAATACGAGGTCGTAATGCTCCCTCCCGAGCGCGTAGGCGAACTGCTCGCCGAGCCCGCTCGAGGCTCCGGTGATTAGCGCGGTTGCCAAGTTCAGCTCCTCCGTCTCTGCAGAAAAATCGAGACCGGCTCCTTAGGTGGATACGAGGCCGAGTTCCTTGCGAAAGTGCTCAACCGTCATCGCGAGGCCCTGGCGCAGCGAAATCTTCGGCATCCATTCCAGGCTCGCCTTGGCAAGACTGATATCCGGGCGGCGGCGCACCGGGTCGTCGGGCCGCGCGGGATGGTACGCGAGTTTCGAACCGCTGCGCGACAGTTCGATCGCGAGCGAGGCGAGCTCAAGGATAGTGAATTCGTCGGGATTGCCGATATTGACCGGCCCGGTGAGCCCCTCCGCGTTCATCATCCTCGCTAGCGCCTCGATAATGTCGTCGACGTAGGCGAATGACCGGGTCTGCTTGCCGTCGCCATAGATCGGTAGTTCCTCGCCGCGCAGCGCCGCCACGCAGAAGTTCGACACCACCCGGCCGTCGTTGATCGCCATGCGCGGCCCGTAAGTGTTGAAGATGCGCACGATACGGATGTCGACGTTGTTCTGGCGGTGATAGTCCATCATCAGGCACTCGGCCACCCGCTTGCCCTCGTCGTAGCAGGAGCGCACGCCGATCGGATTGACGTGGCCCCAATAACTTTCGGTCTGCGGATGCTGCTCAGGATCGCCGTAGACTTCGCTGGTCGAGGTCAACAGCATCCGCGCGCGCACGCGCTTGGCCAGCCCCAGCATGTTGATCGTGCCCATCACGCTGGTCTTGATGGTTTTGACCGGGTTGTACTGGTAGTGCACCGGCGAGGCGGGGCAGGCGAGATGAAAGATGCGGTCGACCTCGAGCAGGATGGGCTCGACGATGTCGTGGCGGATGAACTCGAAGCCCGGATGGCCCTGGAGATGCTGGATGTTGGCGCGCTTGCCGCTGAAAAAGTTGTCCAGGCAGATGACGTCGTGCCCGTCGCGCAGCAGCCGCTCGCACAGGTGCGATCCGAGAAACCCCGCGCCGCCGGTCACCAATGCTCGCACGTCTCGCCCTCCGTACGCAGATTCTACGCGAATTCTAAAGGATCGCCCACGCGCGCGGAAGCTGGCCCGCGGCAGCGGCGGAGAGCAAGGTATCCGTAGCTGAGCGTGATTGATATTAGGTAGCGAAGTGCTCTGGGCCAAACAGGCGTGCCACAAATGCGCTGTCCAAGCTGCGAGTACGAAACTCCGCCGGAGATGAAGTTCTGCGGGCGCTGTGGCGCTCGTGTCATGAACCGCTGCACGAAATGCGGCACTGAGAATCCGGCTCAGTTCAAATTCTGCGGAGAATGCGGCGCGACGCTGAGTGCCGGCGATACCGCCGCATCTTCGCCCGTGCCCGCCGCGCTGCCCGAGGGCGAGCGCAAGATGGTTACCGCGCTGTTTGCCGACATCAAGGGCTCTACCGAACTGGAGCGCGACCTCGATTCGGAGGAGGCGCGCGCGATCGTCGATCCCGCGCTAAACCTGATGATCGAGTCGGTCCGCCGCTTCGACGGTCATATCGTGCAGTCCACCGGTGACGGAGTGTTTGCGCTGTTTGGCGCACCCGTCGCGCACGAGGACCATCCCCAGCGTGCACTTCGCGCGGCGCTGGCGATGCAGGAGGAGCTACATCGCCATGCCGAAGGTCTGCGCGGCGAGGGCAAAACTTTGGTCGAGGCGCGGGTTGGAGTGAACACCGGAGAGGTGGTGGTTCGCTCGATACAAGCCGGTGAACATGTCGAGTACACCCCGATCGGACACACGGCGAATCTGGCGGCGCGGATGCAGACGCTAGCGCCAGTGGGCTCAATCGCAGTCAGCGAGGCTACTCGCCGGCTGTGCGAAGGCTATTTCGACTTCAGATCGCTCGGTAAGGCGCAAGTCAAGGGCGTCGGCGAGGAGGTCGAGGTATATGAGGTAGTGTGCGCCGGGCCGTTGCTATCGCGCTTCCATCGCTCGGCGCGGCGCGGGCTGACAAAGTTCGTCGGGCGCGAGAGCGAGCTTGCGCAGATGCAGCGGGCGCTCCAACTCGCGATCGCAGGTCACGGTCAGGTGGTCGCAGCGGTGGGCGAGCCGGGCGCGGGCAAGTCGCGTCTCATCCATGAGTTCAAGGCAGGGTTGCCAGGACACTGCAAGGTGCTGGAGGCACACGCGGTTTCCCACAGCAAAACTTCGCCCTGGCTGCCGGTCATCGAGCTGTTAAAGGGTTGCTTCGCGCTGGCCACCGAAGACAATAAGGAACGCCGGCGCGAGAAGGTCGAAACCGGGATGAGCTCACTCGAGCCGGCGCTCGCGGATACGCTTCCCTACCTGCTGAGCCTGTTAGGCGACGCCAGGGCGGGCGTCGAGTTGGCAACGATGGACGCACAGGTGCGGCGGCGGCGCACGCACGAAGCGCTCAAGCGCCTCGTGCTGCGCGACAGCCTCAACCAGCCGCTGGTGGTGATCTTCGAGGACCTGCACTGGATCGACGAGGAGACCCAGAGATTCCTGGAGACGCTGGTGGACGGTATCGTGATTGCTCGCGTCTTGTTGCTGGTCAACTACCGACCTGAGTATAGCCACCCTTGGGGTAACCGCAGTTACTACACACAACTGCGCCTCGGCCCGCTTGGCGCAGAGAGCGCCCGCGAAATGCTCGACGCGCTGTTGGGTGAAGATCCGAGCCTACAGTCACTCAAGCGGCTGGTAGTCGCGGAGACCGAGGGCAATCCCTTCTTCACCGAGGAAATCGTGCAGGCGCTCTTCGAGCAGGGCGTGATCGAGCGCGATGGCGCAGTCAAGCTCGTCAAGCCACTGGCGCACGTTAGGATTCCGCCCACCGTACAAGGCATGCTCGCCGCGCGCATCGACGCGCTCGGAGCAGCCGACAAGGAACTACTGCAAACCCTGGCAGTGATCGGAAAGGATTTCGCGTTCAGCCTTATCAGGCAGATGACTGGGAGGCCACATGAAGAGTTGGCGGCGATGTTGCGCAGCCTGCAGGGCTGCGAGTTTATCTACGAGCGGGCCACGGCGGCCGCGGCTGAGTATAGCTTCAAGCACGCGCTGACCCAGGATGTGGCCTACAACACGATACTTATCGAGCGCCGCAGGCGCATGCACTGTAAAGTTGCCGAAGCGCTCGAAGCGCTCTACTGCGACCGGCTGAGCGATCATTACAGTGAGTTGATTCGCCACAACACTGGCGCCGGCGATGCCGGCAACGCGCTGCACTACCTGCGGCTGGCCACGGAGCAGGGATATGCGGTGGGGGCGTATGAGCAGGTGCTCGGTTATGAAAAGAGCGCGCTGGAACTGCTCCAGACGCTGAAGGAGGGAGCCGAACGGACCGAGCAGGAGATCTTCTGGCTGCATCGTCTCGGCTGGACGCTCGCACCAATCAGGGGATGGCAAGACGAAGAAGTGGCCGCAGCGTTCACTCGACTTGGCGAGCTGTCGCGCCAGACCGGCAACCGTCGTGAGTTGATGCGCGCGCTGTCTGCACTCAAGCAATATCACCTCAACCGGTTCGAGCTGCTCGGGGCGCGCGCGGTGGCCGAGGAGCATCTGGCGATCGCAGGGCGAACGGGGGATCCCATTCAGCAGGCGAGCGCTTACGCCGGTCTCGGCGATGTTCTGATCGAGTTGGGCGAGTTTGCGGAGGCCGTGAAAATCTCGAAAAAGCAGGCTCCCTTTTGTCTGCGCCTGCTGGGACCAACGACTGCGGCGGCTACACGCCGCTGCAACTCCGAGGACTGTGGGGTTACTCAGCCTACCGGGCGCCTGAGATCCTCTGGTTCCTCGGTTTTCCGGATCAGGCCCGGCGCAGAAGTGAAGAGGCGCTGACTCTGGCGCGAGAAGCCGAGCCGCTGATCCATGCCCACGCCCTGATCTTTACTGCTCGTATGCATGCCAACTGCAGAGAGTCTGAGGCCGTGAGGCGGCGCGTCGACCAGTTGTTGGCAATCGTTAACCGTTATGGTCTCCATCCCCATTTCCACGAACATGCGAACGAGCTTCAAGGGCGTGCTTTGCTCCTGGAAAGACGGTTCGAGGAGGCGATCGAGGCCCTTCGCAACGCTCCCGGCGCTGACATGTTTATGGCGCTGGCGTACGCTGGTGCGGGTCAGGCCGTTAGGGCACTCAAAAGTGCGGAGCGGGCGGTCGCCGGCCTCTATCAGTCGGAGTACCGCGCCTACGAGTCCACAGTTCATCGCGTGAGAGGAGAGGTGCTGCTCGCTCAGGCGGAGCCCAGCTTAAAAGAGGCCGAGCGTTCTTTATGCGGCGCGGTCGAGATCGCGCGTCGCCAGGGGGCCAAGTCGCTGGAATTGTGCGCTACCACGAGCCTCGCCCGCTTGATCCAAAAGCAGGGCCGGCGCGATGAGGCGCGAGCGATGCTGGCCGCAACCTACGAGTGGTTCACCGAGGGTTTCGACACTGCCGATCTGAGGGAGGCGAAGGCGTTACTCGGCGAACTCGGCGGCTAAGTCTAAGTAGCACTGGTCTTACGTGCGCAGGCTCAGCGGCGGTTTTCGCGCGCGAGGGCCAGCACGTTCTCGATCACGTAGGCAACGTCCTCGTCGCTCATCGCAGGATAGATCGGCAGCGACAGGCATCGGCTGTACACGTCCTCGGCGATCGGAAAGTCGCCGGTGCGATAGCCATAGCGCTCCTGGTAGAAATGCATCGTGTTGAGCGGGATACAGTGCACCGACGTGCCGATCCCGCGCTCGCGCAGCAACTCCACGAACTGCGCGCGGCCTATCTGGAGCTGCTCGGGATGCATCCGCAGAACGTAGAGGTGCCAGGAGTGCTCGATTCCCGGCTCCTGGTACGGTACCTGGAGCGCGGGCTCGGCGCGCAGCGCCTCGCTGTAGGCGCATGCGATCGCGCTGCGCCGGCGCATGAACTCGTCGGCGCGGGCTAGCTGTGCGACGCCGATCGCGGCGTGCACGTCGGAGAGGTTGTACTTGAAGCCGGTGTCGTGAATTTCGTAAAACCACGAGCCGCTGCGGTCGTAGCGCTTCCACGCGTCGCGATTCATCCCGTGCAGGCTCGCGACCGCAATGCGCTCGGCCAGCGCGTCGTCCTCGGTCGTCACCATCCCGCCCTCGGCGCTGGTGATGTTCTTGGTCGCATAGAAGCTGAAGCAGGAAAGGTCGCCGATCGCTCCGATCCGTGTCATCCCGCGGCCTTCGAGATGACGCGCCGAGCCCACCGCGTGCGCCGCGTCCTCGACGATTTTCAGATTGTGGCTGCGCGCGATCGCGAGCAGGCGGTCCATGTCGCAGGCGTGCCCCGCGAAGTGCACCGGCAAAATCGCACGCACGCGGCGATGCTCGCCGCTCTCGAGCGCCTCCTCGACCCGCGCGGGGTTGAGGTTGAAAGTGCCGGGGTCGATGTCGACGAACACCGGCCGCGCTCCGAGGTAACCGATCACCTCGGCCGTGGCCGTGAACGTAAACGGGGTGGTGATAACCTCGTCACCCGGCCCCACGCCGAGCGCGAACAGCGCCAGGTGCAGCGCGCCCGTGCAATGCGCGACCGCCAGCGCGTGGCGCGCGCCGACGTAGGCGGCGAACTCTTTCTCGAAGCGCTTGGCCTTGGGGCCGGTGGTGATCCATCCCGAGCGCAGGCTGTCGAGCACCTCGCGCTCCTCCGCGGGACCGATCGAGGGGCGATGAAAAGGGATTTGTCGCATCGCGTTTCGTGCGGAGTATAGAGGATCGTTTCGAAGCCGGGCAAGGTAGTGAGGGTCGGAGGCCCTGTGGGGTCATCCTGAGCGAAGCGAGCCTGCCTCTTCGGAAAGTTTTTTCAGTAAGCGCACAGCATCGACGGAGTCGGACACACTCAACACTGTCCGGCACATCCGGGGCGCTGCGTGTCGATCTTTACGCGCTACTCGACCGGCATCGCGCCGGGCGGCAGACGATGCCACTGCGACGCGTCGCCGGCGCCGGGCGCAGCGGCGCCGCTCGTCGCATTGCGGCCAGCGCTGTCGTCGGTGTCGGCGCTGTTGTCTGGGGCCGCGGCGGGTGCGCTCGCCGCGCTGTCGGGAGCGCCGCCCTCGTCGCTGGCGTTAGAGGTCCCGGTGTCGCCTTCGCTGTCTTCGGTCGCTGCGCTATCGTCGGCGGCGGCGGGCGCAGTCCTGATGACGTTGCCGGAAGGCGCTGGCGGAATCGCGGCGGCGGCCTTGCCGCTGTCGGTGTTAGTATCGCTGTCGTTATCCATGCCAGTACCCGTACCCGTATCCGTGCTGCTGGTGCTGCCGCCACCGACGCTGCTGTCGGCGTCGGGCGCGGAGGCCGCGCTGCCCGGCGCCGGCAAAGGCGTCGTGCTCGCGGTTTCCGTGGTCGGCGGGAGCGCCTCGGCCGGCTCAGGTCCCGGCATCACGTACGTTGGCACGCCGGTCTTCTCCTCCACCGCCTTCTCAAGTTTCACCATTTCGATATGGGGAAGCAGGCCCTGACTTTTCGCCAGGTTCAACGCGTGGCGCCACAGCCCCGGGTACACGCCGTAGAGATCCTCGTGGACCTCGACGTAGAGCCAACCGCCGCGCCATCCGTACTTGATTGGCTGGTACACGAAGCGTCCCGGCGTGCCGACGCTCGTGTGATGATATAGGCGGTCGATGTCCTCGGGATAAAGCCGCACGCATCCGTGGCTGACTTCCATCCCGACACCCCATGGCACGTTGGTCCCATGCAGCGCGTACATCGGCAATGTCAGCGCGAGACGATAGTGGCCGAGCGGATTGTCGGGATCGCCGCCATCGACCACGTGTTCGGCCTCGCCGTCGCGCTCGAGATGCTCCTGATAGATGTCATCGGGCACCACCCAGGTCGGATTGTGGGTCTTGTCGCGGATGGTCCAGACTCCGGTCGGGGTTCGCCAATCGTAGCGGCCGAGTCCGACCGGAAAAGTATAGATGACCGTCGGATGCGCACCGGCGCTGGCATGCGTCTTTGCGCCGTGGGCTTTCGGATGGCGAGTATCAGCATAGGCGGTGTGCGTGAATTTAGCCTTGCCGAGTCGCCGCCGGCCACCGACCGGCGTGGGATAATAATAGTATAGGCGCATCTCGGGAATGTTCATCACGATCCCGGCGTGCGGCGCGGCAGGCAGGATGTGCTCGGTCGGGATGACGATCAGCTTGCCCACCGGCGGCGACCACCAATCCATGTGATTGTTGGCGTTGGAAACTTCGGTGGGGCTGAGCCCGTACCATCGCGCGACGTCGAGCAGCGTGTCACCCTTGCGAATGGTGTAGGTTTGCAGCGAACCGATCAGATCGTCGCGCCCACTGGGAATTGGGTAGGCGACCAGCGGCCGGTTCTCGAAATCGCTTTCACTCCAACTATGGGCCAGCCGGGGCGCCGCGAAGATCGCGATCGCCGCCAACACGACCGCCGCCGCGCATCCGCCGCTAATCCGCGAGCACAACCGCGATCTTTTGTGATGCATTGTTACGCCCCGGCGTCTGTGACGCACGCCATCCGCCTCATCCCACGACACCTCGAAAATGATAGGGCAACGCCAATCAGTCGGCAACCGGCCTCAAATTGGCGAATTTCAACACCAGCAGCTTCACCCCGCTGCGCTCGAAATGCACCCACGCCTTGGCGCCCTCGCCGCGCCCCTCGCGCCGGCGCACCACGCCGCGGCCAAAGGTCTGATGCACGACGTGCGCGCCGACCGCGAGATTGTCGCCGTCGCCTCCGTCGCCGTCTTCGGAGACCTGGCTCGTGCTGTAGTCGACGTAGGCGCCGCGAGCAGGAGGCCGGAGCACCGAGCCCGGCTTCTCGGGCGCGATGCGCGTGATCAGAGCGGGATCGATCTCGCCCAGGAAACGCGAGGGCCGCGACTCGTTGCGCTGGCCGTAGAGTTCGCGCGTCAGCGTATTGGTCAGGTACAAGAGCCGCCGCGCCCGCGTCATCCCGACGTAACACAGCCGGCGCTCCTCCTCGACCTCGCGCCCGTCGTCGTGCGAGCGAAAATGCGGAAACAATTCTTCCTCCATTCCCGCGATGAACACCACCGGATACTCCAGGCCCTTGGAGGTATGCAGCGTCATCAGCGCGGCACGTCCGCCGCGGCCGGCGACCTGATCGGCGTCGCTGACCAGGGCCACGCGCTCGAGGAAATCGGCGAGGCCACCGTTTTGGGCCTCGGCGTCGAAGGCGTCGGCCGCCGAGAGCATCTCGGCCACGTTCTGACGGCGCATCGCGCCGTCGGCCATGGCGTCGAGATAATTGAGGAAGCCCGCGCGCGCGATCACTTCGTCCAGGATCGCGCGCACCTTCATCGCCGACGCGCGATCGGCCAGGTCATGCATCCAGCCGTAAAGCTCGCCCGCCTGCTTGGCCGAGCGCAGCGCGACGCGCGAGTTTGTCTCCAGGCGGCCCAGCGCCTCGAAGGCCGTCACGCCTTCCTCAGCGGCGATTTGCGACGCCGCCTCCAGGGTTTTGGCGCCTATGCCGCGCGTCGGCGCTCCCACCATCCGCTCGACGCTGACCGCGTCGGCCGGGTTGGCCAGCACACGCAGATAGGCGAGCAGGTCCTTGACCTCGCGATGCTCATAGAAGCGCAGTCCGCCGACCACGTAGTACGGGATGCGCCGGCGCACCAGCGCCTCCTCGATCACGCGCGCCTGTGCGTTGACCCGATAGAAGACCACGATGTCGGACGGGTCGGCGCCGCCCTCGGCGGTTAGCCGCCCGATCTCGCGCGCGATGAAGTCGGCCTCGTCGCGCTCGGTCACGCCGGTGAAATAGGTGACCAGCTCGCCCGACGCGTTTTCCGTCCACAGGCGCTTTTCCTTGCGCTCGCGGTTGTTGCGGATAACGGTGTCGGCGGCGGCCAGGATGGTCTTGGTGGAGCGGTAGTTCTGCTCGAGCTTGAAAATGCGCGCCTGGGGAAAGTCGCGCTCGAAGTCCAGGATGTTGCGGATGTCGGCGCCGCGCCATCGGTAGATCGACTGGTCCTCATCGCCGACCACGCACAAGTTAGAGCTGCGCGCCGAAAGTGCGCGCACCAGCAGGTACTGCACGCGGTTAGTGTCCTGGTATTCGTCGACCAGCAGATGCTCCGCGCGCGACTGCCATCGCAACAGCACGCCCGGGTCGCGCTCGAAGATTTCGTGCACGTTGAGCAGCAGGTCGCTGAAGTCCATCGCGTTCATCGCGCGCAGCCGTTCGCGGTAGAGCCGGTAAATCGTGGCCAGCGCTGCGTCACGGCTGTCGCCGCCGGCGCTTTCGGCGAAAGCGGCGGGGCCGACGGCGTCGTTTTTGAGCTGCTCGATTCGCGCCCGCGCCATCTCGGGCGCCGGCGCACCCGCCAGCGCCGCCTCTTCGATCACGCGGCGCATCACCGTCATCGCGTCGCCTTCATCGAGGATCGAAAAGTTCGGCCGAAAGCCGAGCGCCTCGGCCTCCTGGCGCAGGATGCGCGCGCAGGCCGAATGAAACGTGCTGACCCACGGCCAGCGCGAATCCTCGCCCACCAGCGCTGCGATTCGATCGCGCATCTCGCCCGCCGCCTTGTTGGTGAAAGTCACGGCCAGCATCCGCTCGGGCGCCGCCTTGCGTTCGGCGAGCAGGTGGGCGATACGGTAGGTCAGCACGCGGGTTTTGCCCGAGCCGGCGCCGGCCAGGATGAGGATTGGCCCTTCGGGCGCGAGCACGGCGTCGCGCTGGGCGGGATTGAGATCGTCGAGATTCAGCATCGGTTCGAAACGGTTGGCGGAATTTTTGACGGCATGCTTGATCTGAGCGGCATCTTTGGCGGCATCTTCGGCGGCATCGTTGAAGGAACGGAGTCGCGGCGGCAAAACCATACGCTCGCGCCCGGATGAAAATAGCTGCTTCGCGCGGCGCTTCAAACCCCGCGCGCATCGCGAGGCGTTGGAAGCTGTGGATTACCTTACAACATTCGCGCGCGCCGCGCCTGATTCGGAGCCCCTGCGGTCGAATTGGTGCGGAACGAATTTTCCGCTCAGCCGGCCATGCTCGAAATGACCCGCAGCAATCTCTGCTAAGCTTGCAATCGATGGCGAAATACGAGCCGCATGACAGATTCTATCGCAAGGCGCGCGAGCGTGGACTTCCTTCGCGCGCGGCGTTCAAGATCGAAGAGCTGCTCGCGCGCTTTCGGCTCGTGCGTCCCGGCGCGCGCGTGGTGGACCTGGGATGCGCGCCCGGCGGATGGCTCAGTATGCTCGCCGCCGCGGTGGGGCCGCAGGGCAGGGTGGCCGGAGTCGATCTGGCCGCATGCCCCGCCACCGCCGCCAACGTGGTTACGATGGTCGGCGACATCCTTGATCCGGCGAGCGTCGCCGCGGTGGCGGCGGCGCTTGGCGCGCCCGCCGATCTGGTGACCAGCGACCTAGCGCCTAAGCTAAGCGGCGTGGCCGAGCGCGATCAGGCGCGGATGCTCGAGCTTGCACTCGCGGCGCTGGAATGCGCGCGCGCGCTGCTGCGCCCGGGCGGCGCGATGGTGGTGAAGCTATTCATGGGAGGGGATTTCGGCGAGGCGGTCGAGGCCTTCGCGCACGACTTCGCCCAGGTCGAGCGCACGCGCACGCGCGCGAGCCGCCCCGGCTCCTCGGAATTGTACCTGGTGGCGCGGGGGTTTCGCGCGGCGTCGAGCCGCACAGCGGGCCCATTTGGATAGCGCCATGCAGCGCGTTAACCTAGGGCACATGTGGCATCGCCACAGAGCGTTCTTTGCCGCCGCCGCGCTGGCCGCGATGCTGGTCTTAGGTTCCGGATGCGCGCGGCACGACGACGATGACGGTCCGTCGGCCGACCAGGTGCGGGTCGAGGTCGCCAATGTCGGTCTGGACAACGACAGCGGCGCGCATTACGTGCTGCTCGAGGATGCCGCGCGCCGGCGCGCGTTGCAGATTCTGATCGGCGACGAAGAGGCGCGCACGATCATGCTCGAGATGCACGGAATCAGGCCCGACCGTCCGCTGACTCACGATCTGCTGCGCGACCTGATCGAGCAGACCGGCAATCACGTCGACCGCGTGGTCATTACCAGCGTCCACAATCAAATCTACTACGCCGATATCTATCTCGATCGCGCGGGCCTGCGCCTGGACAGTCGGCCGAGCGACGCGATCGCGCTGGCGATGGGGATGGGGGCGCCGATCTTCGTGGCTAACGGTCTCTTTCAGTCCGCCACCGCGTTCCAGCGCGATGCGCCCGCGACTAAAAATCTGCCCGCCACCGTCACCGCCCAGGACATCGTGGTGCAGGACTTGAGCCCCTCGCTGGCCAGACACTTCGCGGTGGCGCCGCGAAGCGGGGTGCTGGTGGCGGACGTCTCAGGCCTTGCCGCGCGGGCCGGACTGAGGCGCGGCGATATCGTCACCGCCGTGGACCAGCATCCCGTGCATAGCAGCTCGGAATTCGTGATCGCGCTGGTGGGATTTCGCGATCCTTACGTAAGCTTCAGCGTGACGCGCGGACAGCAGACGCGCACGATCACGATCGAGCGCGAAAGCGCCGGGCGCGGCAGCCACTAGAGCGTTCGGCCGATCAGCCGAGCCCGATCATCCGCGACGAATCAGCAGACTGCGCAGGAAGCGTGGATCGATCGCCCGGGGGTCGAGTCCGGCGAGGTCCTCTTCAAGCACGCTGAGGCATGAAGCGACGAAGCCCTCCGAACGCGCGCGCGCCGGTTCGTCCACCCGCGCCGCCAACGCCGCGTCGACCAGTCTGCGGAAGCCCTCGGTCAGCCGCGCAGGCCGCCCGCCCCCGGTCATTATCGCCATGTAAAGTTCGCCCAGGCGGCTCGCTTCGATCGGGGCGGGCGTGAGCCTTTGATCGGGCTTGCGATCCAGCGCGGCGCGTGCGAATGCCGTGATCAGAATTTGGCCGAGCCTGATTTCGCGCCCGGCCGTCTCGGCGCGGAAGGCCGGCGCGGCGATATTGATCGCCAGCAGCGCCTGGAACAGATCGCGCATCGCTTCAATCTGATCGAGCGCCGCATGGCCCAGGTGCAGATCGCGCATCGCGACGAAATCGCGCATCGCCACCGAGCCCTGCCCGTCGAGGCCGCCGAAGAAACGCGGGCGGCGCTCGAGGAAGCCGCTGAGCGCCTCGCGATAGGGCGAATCGAGGTAGGCAATTTCGCGCGCGCGCGCGGGATCCAAGCCGAGCGCAGCGGTTGCCTGCTCAGCGCGCTTGCGCAGATCGATCGTCAGGCTCACGCCAAGCCGGAACAGCAACTTGAGATGCGTGTCGCGCAGATGTTCGATCGCGTTGTTGAGGTCGCCGCCGGCCAGGTGCTCCAGTCCCAGATTCAAATAATGATGGGTCATCTCGACCGCCACCCGCACCGCGTCGAGGTCGCCAAAGTCGACCGCGCTCGCGACTAGCACCTGGTTACTCACCAGCGCCATCTCACTGCGCAACTGGCGCCGGCCTTGCGCGGCGAACCCGGCCATCAGGGCGGTGTTGAACAGCGAGAGATCGGTGTCGGCCGGCACCGGCGCCATCCCGTGCGGGACCAGTTCATCGTCGCGCAGCAGGTCGGCGCGCGTCGGCGCGGTGTAGCCGGCGCGAATTTTCAGGAAGTCGCGCGGATTGATATAGGCGAAGACGTCCTGCGCCTCGAAGAAATCGGGGAAGCCGCGGTCGTTCAGCCGCGCCCGGCGGAACTGGTAGGCCTCTTCCTCCAGCTCGGCTTCCACGCTCCAGTAGATTTCCTCCATCAGGGCGGTGAAGTAGGTGTAGTCGCGCTCGAAGACCTCCTCGAGAAAATCGACCAGCGGCTGCAGGATCGCGTCGTGATGCTGGAACTCGATGATGTAGTGCTCGTCGAATTGCACGAAGCGGTCGGAGGGCACGTCGGCCGCAGTCAGCGGATCGTCGAGCCGATGGACCCGGAAATACTGGCGCAAAAGCAGCGCCATCATCTCCATGTCGAGCCCCATCAGCCCCTCGGTCATGCGCTTGCGCCCGGCCTCGGTCAGCGCCTCGATCCACTCGCGCATCCGATCCAGGTTGGGACGGTCGCGGGTCCAGCAATCGAGATCGAATAGCCCCTGGATTTGTTCGGGCACCGCCAGGCTCAGCAAATCGCCCGAGTCGGCCGAGCCGATTTCCTTGACCGTGTAGAAGAGCGTCTCGGGCGAGAAGGATTGGACCAGGCGCTCGGCTTCGGGCGCCGACAGGATCAGGTCGCGTTTCTGGCGCGCGGGCAGCCCGTAGAGAAACTCGAGCTTGGCCTTGAACGGAAGGCTGAGGAACTCCTCCTGTCGTGTCGAAGGCATTACAAAAACGCGCGCTGCGCTCTGCGGTTCGGATGCATCGCCTTACTTCAGTACCATGCGCATTGTAGCGGAGCCAGTAACCCGCGCGCCGAGCGTCATTATCCTGCTATTGCGCCGGCGTGATATACTTTATGCATTTGTGCGGCAGCTCGAAATTCCACGACGATGACCGACGATGATCTGCTCGCGATGCGGCCTGGACAATCCCGCGGGAATGAAATTCTGCGGCAACTGCGCCGCGCCAATAGTTAGTATCTGCGCGAAGTGCCGCGCCGAAAATCCCCCGCAATTCAAATTCTGTGGACAGTGCGCGGCGCCGCTCGGCGCCGCCCCGTCCGCCGGCCCCATTTCTGATTCGCGCACAGCCGCGCCGCCGGCCGATAACGATACGCCGCCCGAGGGGGAGCGCAAGACCGTCACCGCGCTTTTCGCCGACATCAAAGGCTCGATGGACCTGATGGAAGGGCTCGATCCCGAGGAAGCGCGCGCGATCGTCGATCCGGCGCTGCGGCTGATGATGGACGCGGCGCATTGTTACGGCGGCCACGTCGTGCAATCGACCGGCGATGGCGTGTTCGCGCTGTTTGGCGCGCCGATCGCACATGAAGACCATCCGCAGCGCGCGCTCTATGCCGCGCTCCGGATGCAGCAGGAGATGCGCCGCTACGCCGATCGCCTGCGCGTCGAGGGCCGCGCGCCATTGCAGGTGCGCGTCGGAGTGAACACCGGCGAAGTCGTCGTGCGCTCGATCCAGACCGGTGAGCACGCCGAGTACACGCCGATCGGCCATAGTACGGGAATAGCCGCGCGGATGCAGGTGTTGGCGCCGATCGGCTCGATCGCGGTCACCGAAACAACCGAGCGGCTATGTGCCGGCTATTTCGCTTTTCGGCTCCTGGGACCGGCGCGGGTCAAAGGAGCGAGCGAGCCGATCAACGTTTACGAGGTCACGGGACTCGGCCCGTTGCGCACGCGGTTGGAGGCCGCCGCGCGGCGCGGGCTTACGCGGTTCGTGGGCCGCGAGCACGAACTGGCGCAGATGCGCCGCGCGCTGGAACTGGTGCGTGCGGGTCACGGGCAGGTGGTCGCCGCGATGGGCGACGCGGGGGTGGGTAAATCGCGCCTGGCCTATGAGTTCAAGGCGGTGGCAGCGGGCGATTGCCTGATCCTGGAAGCGTATTCGGTCTCGCACGGCAAGGCCTCGGCCTATCTGCCGGTTATCGAAATGCTTCACGGCTACTTCGGAATCGACTCCGCCGACGACGGCCGCAAGCGCCGCGAAAAAGTGATCGGCAAACTGCTCGCGCTCGACCAGAGCCTCGAAGACGTACTGCCGCACCTCTTCGTGCTGCTCGGTATCCACGAAGGCGAGGATCCGTTTGCGCAGATGGACGTGCAGACGCGGCGGCGCCGCACGCAGGAGACGCTCAAACGGATCGTGTTGCGCGAAAGCCTCAACCAGCCGCTGATCGTCGTGTTCGAGGACCTGCATTGGGTTGACGGCGAAACCCAGTCCTGGCTGAACCTGCTCGCCGACTCGCTCGCCAATGCGCGCGTCCTGCTGCTAGTCAACTACCGACCCGAGTATCGCCACGAATGGGGCAACCGCACTTACTACACGCAGTTGCGCCTCGATCCGCTGGCCGGCGAGAGCGTCGAGCAACTGCTCTCCGCGCTGCTCGGTGACTCGGCTGGGCTCGCGGCGCTCAGGCGGATGATCGCGGAGCGAACCGAGGGCAATCCGTTCTTCATCGAGGAGATGGTGCAGGCGCTGTTCGACGACGGCACACTGGCGCGCAATGGCGCGCTAAAACTCACCCGCGCGCTCGCGGAAATCAAGGTGCCCGCGACAGTGCAGGGAATCGTCGCCTCGCGTATCGACCGGCTGCCTGCCGACGAGAAGGAACTGCTGCAGACGCTGGCGGTAATCGGCCGCGAGTTTCCGCGCGGCCTAATCACGCGGATGGTCAGGAAATCCGACAGCGAATTGGACCGGATGCTGTCCGCTCTTCAGCTTGCCGAGTTCATCTATGAGCAACCGGCTCTTCCCGAAGCCGAGTATATATTCAAGCACGCGCTCACGCTGGAAGTGGCTTACAAGACGCTGTTGCTCGAGCGCCGCAGGCAGCTTCACGAATCCGCCGCGGCAGCGATCGAAGCGCTGTACCCCAAACGGCTCGACGATCACTTGAGCGATCTGGCGCATCACTACGGCCAGAGCGGAAACGCGCGCAGCGCCGTGAAATACCGTCACCTGGCCGGGCAACAAGCCGCCGGGCGCATGGCCTACGACGAAGCGATAGGCCACTTCACAGCCGCGCTGGAGCTGCTCGGCAGTCTGCCCGATAATCTGGAACGCGACCGTCAGGAACTGGCGTTACGGGCTGACCTGGGCCCCTATCTGATTGCCACGAAAGGCCCCGCCGCAGAAGAGGTGGCGATGGTTTTCACCCGCGCGCGAAATCTGTGCGAGAAGCTTGGCGAACAGGTGCAACTCTTTTGGGTGGCCTACGCGCTCCAGTTCTTCCACATGCTGAGATTGGAGCTGCGCGCGGCGCGCGAGCTGGGCGAGCGGCAAATCGAGCTTGCGGAGCGCTCTCAAAACTCCGCGATGCGGATGGCGGCTTACTCGGCGATGGCCGAGACCTTGTCCGACCTGGGCGAGTTCGGTGCCGCGCGCGACCTCGCCTCGAAGGGAATCGCGTTGGATTATGTTCCGACGACTTTTGCGTTTTTCGAAATCGGAGAACCACGGACGATGCTCCTGGCGCACTCGTCGCGCGATCTCTTCATCCTCGGCTATCCGGCTCAGGCGCTGGCGCGAAGCCGCGAGGCGCTTTCCGAGGCTCGCAAATCGGGGCCCCATTCGCTGGCCTTTGCGCTGAACCTGGCCGCCGAGCTCCATCGTTACCTTGGAGACGAACGGACAGCACATGAGTCGACCGAGGCGCTGGCTTCGCTTGCCAGCGAACGCGGATTTTTATTGTGGTCCGCTCAGGCGGTGTTCCTGCGGGGGCAGGCGCTGGTGGCCGAGGGAGAGGTCGAAGAGGGAATCGTCAAACTGCGCCGCGGCGCGGCCTCGGTTGAGATGACCGGCGCCGTGGCCGGCGCCTGGAAACTGTCGCTGGCGGAAGCTTACGCGAAGCTCGGACGCTTGGAGGAGGGAAGCGCCGCAATCGCCGAAGAAATGGAGCTGATGGAGAAAACCGGACTCCGATTTCTCGAGGCGGAGCTTTATCGAGTCAAAGGTGAGTTGGTTCTGCTGCAGGCTCCTTCAAAGGTTTCGACGGCTGAGAGCGCTTTTCGTCAGGCCGTCGCGAGCGCGCGCCGCCAAGGCGCGAGATCATGGGAGTTGCGCGCGACGCTAAGTCTCGCACGACTGTTGAAGGCGCAGGGTAAGCGTGACGAGGCCCGCGCAATGCTCGGCGAGATCTACGGCTGGTTCACCGAAGGGTTCGACACCGCCGATTTGAAGACCGCCAGAGAGCTGCTCGATGATTTGGGCGACTGAAATGCGGCGCAAGCGCGTTCAAGAAGTGAGCCGGTGAAAAAAACCGCCCGTACGTCCAGCCCCAGGCAGCACAGAAGCGTAGCGCTCACGATCGCGGGCAGCGATCCTGGCGGTGGCGCCGGAATCCAGGCCGACCTCAAGACCTTCGCCGCGATCGGCGTTTACGGCTACTCGGCAATCACCGCGGTGATCGCGCAGAACAGCTCGACCGTCAATCGCGTTGCGCCGGTCGATGCCGCGATGGTAGCGGCGCAGATCGAAACCCTCGCCGCCGAGCGCTGCCCCGACGCGATCAAGACCGGCGCGCTCGGCACTGCGAAAATCGTCGAGGCGGTGGCGGACGCGATCGCGCGGCTCGATCTGCCCGCGCCGGTACTCGACCCGGTGCTGATTTCGAGCGCCGGCGCGCGGCTGCTCGACCCCGCCGGCGAGCGTGCGCTGCTCGAGCGCCTGCTCCCGATCGCCCGAATCGTCACGCCCAATCTCGCCGAGGCACGGGCGCTGAGCGGCGTTGACGGTGCGAGCCCGGCGGCGATTCGCGCGATGGCGCGCGCGCTCGGCAAAGCGGGCGCACGCGCAGTGCTAATCAAAGGCGGTCATCCAGGTTCGTCCTCCGAAGCGCGGACACACTCAATCGACCTGCTTTACGACGGCCACGAATTCCTCGAATTGCGCGCGGCGCGAATTCGCGCTGGCGATGCGCATGGTCTCGGATGCGCGCTGTCGGCCGCGATCGCCGCCTATCTCGCACTGGGGATTGACCTCACCGGCGCCGTGCGCCGCGCCAAGCGCTACGTGACGGCGGCGCTGCGCGCGAGTTTCAGGCTCGGCTCGGGGCGCGCGGTGCTCGATCATTTCGCACGCAAGTGAGCGACACGCGCCACCTTCGGTGAAAATCTAGCGCTGCACGAATTCGGCGAGCGCGGCGGCGAGATTGTGGCTCACGTCGGCCCCGCCGCCGAGCTTGACCAGCGCGTAACGCTCATCGGCGTCGAGCCGTTCCCACGCCGCCTGGTCGAGCACCACGCCCGCCGCGCGAGCGCGCTCGGCGAGCGGCGCGGGCAACCTCGCCGGCGGGTCGGCGCTGGCGCGCTGCGCCTCGCCGAGGGCGCGCGGCTCTTCGCCGCAGACGCGCCGCACCGCTTCGTTGATGAACAGCCTCATAGCCTCGCGTTCTTCATGGCGCTCGACCGGCAGATGGCAAATCGCCAGCCGCTCGCCGCGCCCGAGCGCGTTCCATTGATCGAGCCCGACTTTGACCCCGACCCGATCGAGCTTGCGCCGCACCGCCATTGGTACGCACGCGAGCGTCGTATGCATCTCGTCCTCGAACCTGAACTCGCGCATCATGGCTGTTGGTCTCCGCGTTGACCTTGAGAACTATCATAGCAGTCGCTAGCAATCGCATTGCAACCGCGAGAGCCTTCTCCATATATGATAACGGCGCCAGCGCCTTACTCTTGACGAAAGCGCCGCCGCTGGCGGAACCTTGACGAAGACAGAGCGGGATCGCTTAATGAACCAGAATCAAAACGGCTTCGACCCGGCGGCGGTCGAGGCGATCGCTGCGCGGCTCAAAGAGCGGCCCGGCGCCCTCATGCTCATTCTGCACGAGGTCCAGGACCGTTTTGGCTATGTGCCGCGCGACAGCGTGCCGATAATCGCCCAGGTGCTTAATCTCTCTCGCGCCGAGGTCCACGGCGTCGTCACCTTCTATCACGATTTTCGCCATCAGCCGCCGGGCCGCAATGTGATTCGGCTATGCCGCGCCGAGTCGTGTCAGGCGATGGGCGCGGTCGCGTTGGCCGATCACGTGCGCGGACGCCTCGGCGTAGGATTCGGCGAGACCACGCTCGACGGCGACTTCACGCTGGAGGCCGTGTACTGCCTGGGGAATTGCGGATGCTCGCCGGCGATGGTTCTCAACGACGAGCTTTATGGGCGGGTGAGCCCGGCGCGTTTCGACGAGCTGCTGGCGCAGCGTAAGGAGCGCCGCCGATGAGGGCGACGATATACGTACCGCGCGACTCTTCGGCGCTCTCGCTCGGCGCAGGCAAAGTCGCCGACGCGATCGTGGCCGAGGCGGCCCGTCGCAATATCGATCTGCGCCTGGTTCGCAACGGATCGCGCGGGATGTTCTGGCTGGAGCCGATGGTCGAGGTTGAGACGGCCCGCGGCCGCGTCGCCCACGGGCCGGTCACGCCGGCCGACGTTCCCGCGCTCTTCGATTCCGGTTTTCTCGATTCCGGTTCTCTGCGCGGCGGGCAGCATCGCCTGGCGCTCGGCTTGACGGAGGAGATTCCCTATCTCAAACGTCAGGAGCGCCTGACCTTCGTGCGCGTGGGGATTGTCGATCCAGTCTCGCTGGATGATTACGTCGCGCACGGAGGCTATCGGGGATTGGAGCGTGCGCTTTCGATCTCCGCGGAAAAAGTCGTCGAAGAAATCACCGAATCGGGATTGCGCGGGCGCGGCGGCGCGGGCTTTCCCGCGGGAATAAAATGGCGCACCACGCAGCAGGCCTCCGCGCGCCAGAAATATGTCGTCTGCAATGCCGACGAGGGCGATTCGGGCACCTTCTCCGACCGCATGATTATGGAGGGTGACCCGTTCGTTCTGATCGAAGGCATGACGATCGCCGCGGTATGCGCGGGCGCGACGCAGGGGTACATCTATTTGCGCTCGGAATATCCGCACGCGCTGCGCACGCTGAACGAGGCGATTGGCACGGCCTACAATCGCGGCTACCTGGGCGAGAAAATCGCCGGCAGCGCGCGTACCTTCAACCTCGAAGTGCGGCTCGGCGCCGGCGCATACATCTGTGGCGAGGAGACCGCGATGCTCGAGAGCCTCGAGGGCAAGCGCGGGATGGTGCGTTACAAGCCGCCGGTGCCTGCGCTTGCCGGACTGTTCGGGCAGCCGACGATCGTGAACAACGTCGTCTCGCTCGCCACCGTGCCGGTAATCCTCGCGCGCGGCGGCGCCTTCTACAAGGACTACGGGATGGGCCGCTCACGCGGCACGCTGCCGATCCAACTCGCCGGCAACGTCAAGCATCCAGGACTGGTCGAGAAAGCCTTCGGCGTCACGCTCCGCGATCTCGTGGAAGACTACGGCGGCGGCACCTGGAGCGGACGTCCGCTGCGCGCGGTGCAGGTCGGCGGTCCGCTCGGCGCTTATTTTCCCGCGAGCATGCTCGACCTGCCGATGGACTACGAGGCGTTCGCCGCAAAAAAAGGCATCGTCGGCCACGGCGGAATTGTGGTCTTCGACGACACGGTCGATCTTGCCCATCAGGCGCGCTGGGCGTTCGAGTTCTGCGCGATCGAGTCGTGCGGCAAATGCACTCCGTGTCGAATCGGATCGATGCGCGGCGCCGAGGTGCTCGATCGAATCGCGCGCGCTCCCGACCGCGCGGTCGCGATGGGGCTGCTGCGCGACCTTTGCGATACAATGACCTACGGATCGCTGTGCGCGCTAGGCGGCCTGACGCCGTTGCCGGTGTTGAGCGCGCTGCGCCATTTTCCCGAGGACTTTGGCCTTTCGCGGAGCGACGTGGCATGGACCGGCTGAACGCGCTAAACTTAATCAACTGGTTGAAGTTGTTCGGCGCGCCGAAATCGCGCCTGCCAGACTCGCCCGACTCGCTCGGCCGGGACGCATAGGTATCGCGAGGAGATTGAGCCGTGCTATCGAAAACCGATCGCGACTACGGGACGCCGCCAAGGACTTCCGCCAAACTCATTACGCTCGAAGTTGACGGCCGCGAGGTCACGGTACCCGAGGGCACCTCGGTTCTGCGCGCGGCGGCGCTCGCTGACGTCGCGATTCCCAAGCTCTGCGCGACCGACTCGCTCGAGCCGTTCGGCTCATGCCGCCTCTGCTTGATCCAGGTCGAAGGGCGCAACGGCTATCCGGCCTCGTGTACCACGCCGGTCGAGTCCGGGATGAAGGTGCGCACGAAATCCGAAATGCTCGAGCGGCTGCGGCGCGGCGTGATGGAACTCTACATGTCGGATCATCCGCCGGATCGTGCGGCATGCGCTGGCAATGGCAACTGCGAGTTGCACGCGATGGCCGACGCGGTGGGGCTCGGCGAGATGCGCTACGGCTTCGAGGGCAAAAATCATCTGGACGCCGCGCGCGACGCCTCCAATCCGTACTTCGCTTTCGATCCCGCGCGATGCATCGTGTGCTCGCGATGCGTGCGCGCGTGCGAGGAGGTCCAGGGCACCTTCGCGCTGACCATCGACGGACGCGGTTTTAATTCAGTCGTTTCGCCGAGCCAGCATCAGCCGTTCTTCGAGTCCGAGTGCGTTTCGTGCGGAGCCTGCGTGCAAGCCTGTCCCACCGACGCGCTGGTCGAGAAGTCGACGATCGAAAAGGGCGTGGCCGAGCGCTCCGTCACCACCACCTGCGGTTATTGCGGCGTCGGATGCTCGTTCAAGGCGGAAGTGAAGGGCGACGAAGTCGTCCGCATGGTGCCGAACAAGGACGGGATGTCGAATCACGGCCATTCCTGCGTCAAGGGACGCTTCGCGTGGGGCTACGCGACGCATCGCGACCGCGTGCTCGCGCCGATGGTGCGCGAGAAGACAAGCGACGCGTGGCGCACGGTGTCGTGGGACGAGGCGATCGGCTACGCCGCGAAACGGCTCAAGGAAATTCAGTCCAAGTATGGCCCCGGTTCGATCGGCGGCATCACTTCATCGCGCTGCACCAACGAGGAGACCTACCTGGTGCAGAAGATGGTGCGTGCGGCCTTCGGCAACAACAACGTCGACACCTGCGCGCGTGTTTGCCATTCGCCCACAGGCTATGGCCTCAAAACAACGCTTGGAACGTCGGCCGGCACCCAGGATTTCGACTCCGTGCTCAAGGCCGATGTGGTCCTGGTGATCGGATGCAACCCCACTGACGGCCATCCAGTGTTCGCCTCGCTGATGAAGCGCCGTCTGCGCCAGGGCGCGAAGCTAATCGTCGCCGACCCGCGAACGATAGATCTCGTGCGCGCGCCGCATATCGAGGCGGTGTATCATTTGCCCCTCCTGCCCGGCACCAACGTAGCGCTGATCAATGCGTTCGCCCACGTGGCGCTGAGCGAAGGGCTCGCCAAGGAAGATTTCGTGCGCGAGCGCTGCGAGTGGCCCGCCTACGAATTGTGGAAGAAATTCATCCTCGAGGAGCGCAACTCGCCCGAGGCCGCCGCGAAAGTGACCGGAGTGCCGGCGGAGAAAATCCGCGCCGCCGCGCGTCTGTACGCAAGCGGCGGCAACGCGGTCATCTACTACGGCCTCGGCGTGACCGAGCATAGCCAGGGCAGCACGATGGTGCTCGGGATGGCGAACCTCGCGATGGCGACCGGGAATCTCGGGCGCGACGGCGTCGGCGTCAATCCGCTACGCGGGCAGAATAATGTGCAGGGATCGTGCGACATGGGATCGTTCCCGCACGAACTGACTGGCTACCGGCATATTTCCGACGCCGCGATGCGCGGCACCTTTGAGGCGGCCTGGGGCGTCAAGCTCGATCCGGAGCCGGGCCTGCGCATCCCCAACATGTTCGACGCGGCGCTCGACGGCAGCTTCAGAGGGCTCTACGTCGAGGGCGAGGATATTGCGCAATCCGACCCCAACACGCATCACGTGACCGCCGCGCTCGGCGCGATGGAATGTATCATCGTGCACGATATCTTTATCAACGAGACCGCGAAGTACGCGCACGTTTTTCTGCCCGGCTCGTCGTTTCTCGAAAAGGACGGCACCTTCACCAACTCCGAGCGGCGCATCTCGCGCGTGCGCAAGGTGATGCCGCCGCTGGCCGGCAAGGCCGACTGGGAGGTCACTTGCGAACTTTCGGCTGCGTTTGGCTACCCGATGCACTACGCGCATCCGTCGGAAATAATGGACGAGATCGCGCGCCTGACCCCGACCTTCGCCGGCGTCAACTACGAAAAGCTCGAGCGCCTCGGTTCCGTGCAATGGCCGTGCAATGACAAGGCGCCCGAGGGCACGCCGGTGATGCACATAGGGCAATTCGTGCGCGGCAAGGGCCATTTCGTGGTCACCGAGTACATCCCTACCGACGAGAAAGTTGGGCCGCGCTTCCCGCTCATCCTCACCACCGGGCGCATCCTTTCGCAGTACAACGTCGGCACACAGACCCGCCGTACTGCCAACGTCGCGTGGCATCATGAGGACGTACTCGAGATCCATCCGCATGACGCCGAGGAGCGTGGCGTGCGCGACGGCGCGTGGGTCAAGATCAGCAGCCGCGCCGGCGAGACCACGATCCGCGCGCAGGTCACTGAGCGCGTGCCGCCTGGGGTCGTCTACACGACCTTCCATTACCAGTCCTCCGGCACCAATATCGTGACCACCGAAAACTCCGATTGGGCGACCAATTGCCCCGAATACAAAGTGACCGCGGTGCAAGTGATGCCTGCGGCTGAGCCGAGCGCGCGGCGTGCGACGAAGCCAGGCGCGGACGCGCATGCTGCGGCGGGCCGCTAGCGCGGACTGGCGCCAATCGAGGACGCGTCGCGATGGACATCAATCACCTGGTCACGATGGCCAATCAGATCGCGGACTTCTTTAAAACGTCGAATCCCGATCGCGGCGAGGCCGTGGCCGCGACCGCGCAGCATCTGCGAAGCTTCTGGGATCCCCGGATGCGGCGCGAAATTATCGCCCACCTGGCCAGCAAAGGCGGCGAAGGTCTCAACGAGATCGCGCACGACGCGGTCAGGATTCTCGAAGGCGAAGCTTCCGCCAAGGCGGCCGGATAGCCGGCGCGGCGGCGATCCAGATGCCTGACGATGCAAATCGGATCGCTGAGAGTGCCGAGCGCGCCGCGGCGTCCGAGAGCATCCGGCATCATCCGGCGCGCAAATTCCGCGACGGACGCTTCGACCTCGAGGACGACCGGCTCGCGGTCGAGGAGCCGCTCGAAATCCGGCTTGGCGGGCGGCGCTTCACGCTCACGATGCGCACGCCGGGCAACAACGAAGAACTGGTCGCCGGTTTTCTGCTCGCCGAGGGCTTCATCGAATCGCGCGCCGACCTCGGCGAGATTCGCCGTCTGCGCGGTTCCAAAGGCGCGCCCGATCCCAACGCGGTCGACGTCATTCTCAACGTTCCGGCGGCGAACCTGCGCCAACGCCTTAAGCGCAACTTCACCATCTCGTCGAGTTGCGGCGTGTGCGGCAAGACCAGTATCGAGGCGACCCAGCGCCGCATCGCGCCGATCGTCTCGCGGATGACCGTCGCGGCCGGCGCGATCCTCGAGCTTGCGCCGATGATGCGCGGTGCGCAGGAGGTCTTCGCCGCGACCGGCGGATTGCATGCCGCCGCGCTGTTCGTTCCGTCCGGCGACCCGGAGCCAACTAACGGCGTGGGCTCGGATACCTCGCGCAGCGGCGGCGCGCGGAGAAACGGTTCGGCTGCGACACCGGTCACGGCGATGCAACTCAAGGTGCTGCGCGAAGACGTCGGCCGCCACAACGCGGTCGACAAGGTGGCCGGCTACGCGTTGATGAACGGGATGCTGCCGCTTGGTGCGGCGCTGATGGCGGTGAGCGGGCGGCTCAGCTTCGAGATCGTGCAGAAGGCGGCGGCCGCCGGCGTTCCCATCCTGGCCGCGGTCTCGGCGCCGTCCTCGCTCGCGGTCGATCTGGCCGAGGAAGTCGGCATCACGCTGGTCGGTTTCCTTCGCAACGGCACCTTCAATTTGTATTGCCATCCGGATCGCATCGTCGCGTAATCTCATCCCCGGGTGAAAGATTCACGCTCTCAATGCAGATTCGCGCAGGCTCTGTGCCGCACTCCCCACTTGAGCCGGCGCCCCATAGGCGTTAACTCTATGGGGCCCCAGGGCCTTATCGATGTTCCTTAGAAAGCGCGCGCTCGAACGTATCGCCAGCGAAAAAGTGCTCTTCGAGCGCCATCGCGGCGGTGACATCCGGCTCTGCGTCGTCTATCCCAACGTCTACCGGCTCGGAATGGCGAATCTCGGCTTCCAGGCCGTCTACCATATCTTCGAATCCGACCCACGCGTCGCCGCCGACCGCGCTTTCCTGCCTGACCCCGACGAGCGCGAGTACATCCGCGCGCGGGGCGAGCGTCTGGTCTCTTTCGAGCGCGGCGAGCCGCTCGGCGGCTTCGACGTGATCGCCTTTTCGGTCTCGTTCGAGACCGACTATCTCAACCTGATCACGATGCTGCGGATGGCGGGCATCCCGCTCACTCGCGCCGAACGCGCCGGGCGCAACTATCCGTTGATCATCGCCGGCGGCTCAGCGGTGTTTCTCAATCCCGAGCCGATTGCCGATTTCGTCGATCTCTTTCTGATCGGCGAGGGCGAGGAGATGGTGCCCGAGTTTGTCGCGCGCTTTCGCGAGACGGGCGCTCTCGATGGCTCTGAGCGCTTGCGCGCGCTCGCGCTGGTCGACGGCGCGTACCTTCCCGACTACTTCACGCCGGTCTACGACGGCGTCGGCCGCGTCGTGCGCGTCGATTACAGCGGTCCGGGCCTGCCGCGTGTCAGCCGCCGGCTAATCCATGACCTCGACCGCTTCACCACCGCGTCGCTGATTCTCACCGAGGAGTCGGTCTTTGGCGACATGTACCTGATCGAGGCGAGCCGCGGATGCCAGTGGGGATGCCGGTTCTGCGCGGCCGGCTTCATGTATCGTCCGATTCGCTACCGCAGTGCCGAAAATTTGATCGCCGAGTCCGAGCGCGGGCTTTCCGAGCGCGGCGTAATCGGGCTGGTCGGCGCCGAGATGGCGAGCGTGCCCGGTGTGGCCGAAATCGCCGGCGCGGTGGCCGACCGCGGCGGACGGCTCTCGCCGTCGTCGCTCAAGGCGGATTGCATTTCGCCGGCGCTGGCTGCAGCGCTCGGGCGCAACGGAAATCGCAGCGTCACCGTAGCGCCGGAGGCCGGCAGCGAGCGGATGCGCAAGGTCATCAACAAAAATCTGACCGAGCCCGAGATTCTGCACGCCGCCGAGCTGATGATGGGTGAGGGCGTCGAGAATTTGAAGTGTTACTTTATGGTGGGCCTGCCCGAGGAACGCGACGAGGACGTGGTCGCGATCGCCGAACTGGTCGGCCGTATCGTCACCCGCGCCCGCGAGCAGCGCCGCCGCGTCGGCCGCGTCAGCGTCTCGCTCAACCCGTTCGTGCCCAAGCCGTGGACACCGTTTCAGTGGGACGCGATGCGGGAGGCGCAGGAGCTCAAGCGCAAGGTCGCGCTGGTGCGCTCGCACCTGATGCGCCTGGATGCGGGCGTCGAACTCGACGCCGAGTCGCCACGCGAAGCTTACTTTCAGACCCTGGTCTCGCGCGGCGACCGCCGCGTCGGTGCGATCCTGGCGCGGCTCAGCGCGGAGAATCGAGAGCTGCCCGGCGAAATCTGGCAGGGGCTGAAAACCATCAAGCGTGAGGTCGCGGCGGGCGACGGAGCCGGCGCACTGGTCGATCCCGACTTCTTCGTCACGCGCGATTACGCGCACAATGAAATCCTGCCGTGGGACTTCATCGATCATCATATCGAGAAATGGTTTCTCGCATCGGAGCGCAAGAAGGCCCACTACGAGCATCAGACCAAGCCGTGCGACGTTACCCGCTGCACCGTGTGCGGCGCATGTTGAAGCGAGACGGTTGAAGCGAGCCGGTTGAGGGGAGAGGTGCTGATGAGGTTGCGAGGGCTCGGGGTTGGCGCGCGGCCATGGACGATGGCGCTTGCGGCGGCGGTGCTGTGGTTGATTCTGCCGGCGTCGGCGCCGGCCCAGACGGGCTCAGCGGGCGGAGGCGACTTTGGACTGCCCGCGACCACGATCGCGCCGGCTGAAGGCGAAGCGCCGGAGCAGCCGCCGCCGCCCGTAACCCCGCATCATCGCGTCACGCCGCCCCCGGCCACTCATCGGACGTTCGCCTCGGCCACCCCGCCTATCAAGTCCGTTCCCGCCGAGCCTGCGCAGGGCAAGTTGCTGCTGAAAGAGGACACCTGGATCTACGCGCAGCCAAGCAGCAGGAGCGCGCACGTCGAGCAGGGCGAAAAGGGCAAGTTCGTGATAGTGACTGGCTCGACCCATTACTTCCTGCGCGTCAAGCTCAGGAGCGGACAGGAGGGCTACGTGCTGGCTGAAGCGGTTCAGGTCACCACGCCGGCCGACAAGCTCTTCACGCTGACGCACGACGCGCCAGTGCTCGACGCGCCTAATCACTGGGGCAAGAAAGTTTCCGAGGTGCATCAAGGACACGCGGTGCACGTCGTCGGCATCGCGCTCAGCTACATGAAGATCAGGATGAAAAGCGGGCTAGAAGGTTACATCCTGGCCTCCGCGCTCGAATAACCGCATCGTCCGGCCGGGATCCTCGAGAGGGTTGGCGTTGCGGCGTTCCCCTTGACACGATGGTTATGTTGAAGGGCAAGGAGACGATGCGATGACAACCGCCAACGAAAAAATCCGCTCCGTGACGAATATCCTCAACGCGGCGCGCCAGCTCGAGGGCGCGGGTTTCGTCGTGAATCGCCCGTTCCCGAGCCAGGGAATGGCGTTGTACGATCCGTTCCTGCTGCTCGACGAGATGGGGCCGATGGAACTTGGGCCGGGGGAGGCCAAGGGCGCTCCCGACCATCCGCATCGCGGCTTCGAGACCGTCACTTACATGATCTCGGGCAAGATGGAGCATCGCGACTCGCACGGCAATGCCGGGCGCCTGGGGCCGGGCGACGTGCAATGGATGACGGCCGGGGCCGGCGTGGTGCATTCCGAGATGCCGGCCGAGGACTTCCAGCGCCAGGGCGGCCGGATGCATGGCTTTCAGCTATGGGTCAACCTGCCGCAGCGCGACAAGATGATCCGCCCGCACTACCAGGAGATTCCCGCGGCCAGCATTCCCACCGCCACCAGCGCCGACGGCAAGGCGACGGTGCGCGTGATCGCGGGCGAAGCGATGGGCGTGAAAGCGGTGATCAACACGCGTACGCCGATCTTTTATCTGCATTGGACGCTCAAGCCCGGCGCGCGCGTCGTGCAACCGGTGCCCGCCGGGTACAACGCCTTCGCCTACGTCTTCAGTGGCGAGGGTCGCCTGGGCCGCGACGAGAAGGGCACGGCCGAACATCAGATGGTGATGTTCGCAGACGATGGCGATGCGGTTTCGATCGAGGTGCCCCCGAGCGCAAGCGAACCGCTCGAAGTCCTGCTGATCGCCGGCGTGCCGCTGCGCGAGCCGGTCGCACGCTATGGTCCCTTCGTGATGAATACGAAGGAAGAGATCATCAAAGCGTTCGAGGATTACCGCGAGGGCCGGATGGGCGAGATCGCGCCGGCCTGACGATTGCCTCGTTTCGTCCGGTGTCCCGCTAGACCATCAGCTCGTAGAGGACCGCGAACTCATCCTCGATGGGGAGCTTGCGGAAATGCGTGAAGCCGGAGGCGGCCGCCAGTTCGCGCGCCTTGGGTTCGCCCATCGCGGCGCCGATTCCCGCGCCGCCATGCGCCAGCGACGTGGTCATGCAGTAGAGCGTGCTGACCGAGTAAATCAGCTTGCCCATCGGTTTGACGTTTTCTTCGACCTTGGACGAGACGTTGATTTCCTGCACGAGGTAGGTGCCGCCGGACGTCAGCGAGCGGCCGATCGAACGCATCAGCCCGACCGGATCGACCGAATCATGGACGACGTCGAAAGTCGTGACGAGGTCGAATTTGTTGGCGGGTAGCTGCGACCCGTTGGCAACCTCGAAGGTTACGCGATCGGCGACGCCGGCCTCGGCTGCATTGCGCCGCGCGCGCTCGATCGACTCGGCGTGGAGATCGAAGCCGAACACGCGCGAGTTCGGGAATGCCTTGGCCATCAGGATCGCCGCGCGCCCGCCGCCGCATCCGACGTCCGCCGCGACCCCGCCGCGCTGCAGGCGCTCAACCACTTGTGGCATCGCCGGAATCCATTTGCGCGCGAGCTTGAACTGGTAGCGTGGCAGCGAATTGCGCTCGGTCGCCTCGAACATCCACGTCGGATAGTCGGCCTGAGTGAGTCCGCCGCCGGTGCGAAACGCCTCGGCCACCTTGGGCGCGACCGACATTGTCGCCTGCACGACCTGGAAATACGAACCCACGAAGTAGGGCGAGCCCTCCTCCGCCAGCGCTACCGCGTACTCGGGGGTGAGCAGGTAGGTAGGCCCGGACGGGTTGTATTCGAGGTACTGCGCCGCCGCCATCGAGTTCAGCCATTCCTGCAGGTAACGCTGGTTGAGTCCGGTCTTCGCGGCGAGCTGTTCGACCGTGAGCGGTCCGGCGTCCTTCATCGCCTTGAACAGGCCGAGCCGGTCGCCGATAAAACTCATCGCGCTGTGCATCGCGCTCGCGACGTCGCCCATGATCTGTTGCGCGACCTGTTTGGCTTTTTCCCTGTCGATCTCGCCCGCTGATGCCATCGTGAGTTTCTCCTCTTTATGCCGCGATTGATGCGGCGCCGCCGCTGCCACGCTTGCTCAGGCGACCGTCCATCCGCCGTCGACCACGAACGGTGCGCCGGTTGCGAACGACGAATCGTCGCTCCCCAGGAATAGCGCCATCCTGGCAATCTCCTCGGGTTCGGCCGCGCGGCCCAGCACCGACGCGGACGGCCCCAGCGCGCGCTGCGGCAACTCACCTTCCGCGCCATGGATGCGCCTTACCATCGGCGTATCGATCGTGCCGGGGCAGATGCAGTTGACGCGGATATTGTAGCGGCCATATTCGAGCGCGGCGACGCGGGTGAGCGCGATCACGCCGGCCTTGGCCGCGCAGTAGGTGGTCGCGCCGCGGATCGCCACCATGCCCGCGATCGAGGCGGTGTTGATGATCGAGCCGCCGCCCTTCTTCACCATGTGCGGCAGTGCGTACTTCATCCCGAGCCATACGCCGCGCAAGTTGACCGCGATCACCCGGTCGAAGGCGTCCTCGCTGAGCTGTGCCATGAACGCGCTCTCGCCCTCGATCCCGGCGTTGTTGTACACGATGTCCGGCACGCCCAGTTTTTCGACCGTCGCGGCGACCATCGCCTGTGCGTCTTCCTTTTTTGAGACGTCGGCGCCGAGCGCGATCGCCTTGCCGCCGGCCGTCTCGATCTCGCGCGCGGTCTGGGCGGCCGCGTGCCGGTCGATATCGACGACGCCGACTTTGGCGCCCTCGAGCGCGAACAGCAGTGCGCTTGCGCGGCCCATCCCGGAGCCCGCGCCCGTTATCAGCGCAACCTTGTTGGCAAGCTTCATGCGACCTCTATCGCGCGATTCGGTCCCCGAATCCGTTGCGCACAATAGCGCATTCCGCCGCGTCGGCGTTAGGCGGGCGCGCTAGCCACGGTGGTCGAGTGCGCGGCGGGGCAAAGCGTGCCCGAAACAAGACAGCAGAGGAGGAACGTCGCTTAGCGCGCCGCGGCCAGCGCTTCGAGCTCTCTCTCTCCCAGCCCGTGCAATAACAACGCCTGCGCATGCGCGGCCGAGACGTGCCAATGCGCGGTGAGATCGCGAACCTCGTCCTCGGACGGCATCACGCCCTTGCGATAGGCGATACCGATCGCTTTGCGCACGCCGAGATCGCCGGCAACGACGCGCGGCCGCCCCAGCGTGCGCGCCAGAATCCATTCCGCGGTCCACACGCCAATTCCGCGAAGTGCGACCAGTTCGTCGATTACCGCGGCATCGGAGAGCGCCGCGAACCGCTGCAGGCTTACCTGGCCGCACGCGACGGCCTGCGCCACGGCGACGATATACTCGGCCTTGCGATTGGTGAACTGAAGCGCGCGAATCTCGGCGGGCGCGGCGCTGGCCAGACGCTCGGCGCTCAGGCTGTAAACGATTGCGCCGTCAACGACGTGTTTGTCGCCGAAGCGCTCGGCCAGTCGGCGTCGCGTTTCGCAGGCCCATCGCAGGTTGACCTGCTGAGCGCTGATACATCGCACGAGCGCGACCAGCAGATTCGGTTGCAGCACCGGCCTGAAGCCGCGATAACGCGCCTCCAGGCGTGCGAGGAGCAGGTCGGCGCGGCGCAATTCCGCAAAGTGGCGCGGCGGCGGCACGAAGGTCGCGCGTGCAGAGGCGAGGACCCCGCCGGCGTACTCGTGATCGTCGACGGTCACGCGAATCGCGGGGCGGGCCCGGGTTCCCGCGAACGCCGTGGCGACGGCGACTGTGCGTCCGTCGATCGCTATCGTGCGCACGAAAGTCCTGCCGTCCCAGCGATCGAGCAGGTCATCGCCCGAGCGGCGAAACATCTCGAGCGACGCCACCGGATCGAACGGGCCCGGCAACTCGAGCTCGAACGACGCCTCGCGGCGCGCCGATACGCGCGGCGCCTGGTCTGATTTTCGCGCCACACTCACGCGCATTCCGCGCCTCCTACGAGCGTGGCGCGGGTCCGCGCCGTTTCATCATCGCGTTCGCCTCTGGATAGCTGATCGCGCCGACCGCGAACGTATATGTCCCCGCGCCGAGTAACTCTTGCGCGATATTGCGCGCCAGCGTGAGCGCCGCGAGTCCCGGCCATGAACCGACGCTGACGCGCGCCACGCCCAGGCGCTCCAGTTCGCCGACCGGCGGTGAAATCGGGTGCGCCAGGATGTTGATCGGTCCGTTGATTTGCGTCGCCAGCGCGCCGATCGTGGGGGCGTCGCGCACACCCGGGACGAATAGGCAATCGGCGCCCGCTTCGCGGTAGCTATTGGCGCGCCGCACCGCGTGGGCGAGGCGCTCCTCAGCGGGGCCAACGCTGAGCAGGAAGACGTCGGTGCGCGCGTTGATGACGATCGGCACGCCGGCCTTCGCGCCCGCCTCGCGCGCCGCGTCAAGGCGCTCGAGCGCCTGCGCGACCTCGTAGAGCTCGCCGCGGCGCTCCTGCATGCCGTCCTCGAGATTGATTCCCACCGCGCCCGCCTCGACCACCATCCGGACGGTCTCGGCGATCTCGGCCGGTGTGCGCCCGAAGCCGGACTCGATGTCGGCAGTGACGGGAGCGTCGACCGCGCGCGCGATTCTCGCGATTGCGGCGACAAATTCAGCGCGCGGCGCGGACTCGCCGTCGGCGTAGCCGATCGAATGCGCCAGCGTGGCGCTGCTGGTGGCGATCGCGGGGCCCCCGGCCTCTTCGACCGCGCGGGCGCTCATCGCGTCCCACACGTTGACCAGCACCAGGATGCGCGAGCGGTTGTGCATACGGCGGAAAGCCTCGGCCTTTTGTCGCTGCGTGTTCAAATCCATCGTGTGCCTCGCTTTGGGTCCAGCCTTGGTCCTTAGCTCACAGTTGACTCGATGAAAAGCTCAAGGTGCGTGGAGCACGAGTACGAGTTCGCGGCCGGCGCGGCCGAAGAACCGAACCGGTGCGCTGGTTCGCGACGAGCCGGCGCTCATGCGGCCTCGCCCGCGACATCCTTTTCCGACGTCCCGTCGGTCCCTCTACGGAGACCGACATAGGTCTTCAATGCTGCGATCACCAGCGGGACCACGCCGGCTGCGATGAAAATGAGATCGCCCGGAAGCCGCGCCCATTCGAGCGCGTGCATGATTGGGCTGTGCCCGAACGCCGCGCTACGCGCGTGCCAGTAGCCGTTTTGCAGCACGTCATAGAGCTGAAGAACCCCTCCCGGAAACAGATCGCCCGCGATCATCATCGCAAGCCCCACGTTCAGTCCCCAGAACGAAACACGAATATACTTTTCCGTATCAGGCCATCGCTCGTCGGGCGTGACCTGCCGGAAGGCAAAGACCATCAACGCAACCGCGAGCATCCCGAAGACCCCCATGAACGCCGCATGCGCATGATTCGGCGTGAGCATCGTACCGGCCTCGAAGTAGCTCACGATCGGCAGATTGATTAAGAATCCGAACACACCGGCGCCGACGAAATTCCAGACTCCCACTGCTATAAGGAAGTAGAACGTCCATCGATGCGGCACGGCGAGTTCCTCGCCGCAAATATCGCAGCGGGCGCGCGTGAGCGCGATAAAATCCCAGGCGTCGAGCGTCAGCAGCGTTAGCGGCACGACTTCCATCGCCGAAAAGACCGCACTGAGCGCCATCGCGATCTGCGCCTGACCGGTGAAGTACCAGTGATGGCCGGTGCCGATGATGCCGCTGCCGAGATAGAGTAGCGCGTCAAGATAGACGACCCGGGACGCGGTCGTGTTTGAAACGATCCCGAGCTGGTAGAAAGTGATCGCGACCGCGCAGGTCACGAACAGCTCGAGAAAATTCTCCACCCAGAGATGGATGACCCAGAATCGCCACAGGTCGACGACTGCGAAGTTCGACGCAGTGTTGTAAAAGAACGCCGGCACGTAAAAGACCGGAATCGTGACCGCCGCGGCGATGAACAGGCCGGAAAGTTCACTCGATTCGTGGCCGCTCAGCCGCGGTGCGATCGCGCGGTACAGCAGTACGACCCACAGCACGAGACCGGCGGCGAGCATGATCTGCCATGCGCGTCCGAGGTCGAGGTATTCCCATCCTTGATCGCCGAACCAGCTCCACAGCCGCCCCATCCACTGATGCACTCCGGCGAATTCGCCAAGCAGGCTCCCGACGACGACTGATACGAGCGCGACGAACAGCACGTTGACCCACAGATACTGCGCGCGCGGTTCGTGGCCTCCAATCGACGGAGCCAGGAATAGTCCGCCCGCGACGTACGATGCCGCGATCCAGAAAATCGCGAGCTGGAGATGCCACGTGCGCAGGATCTGGCTCGGCAAAATCGCCGAGAGATCGATTCCGTAGAAACTGCCCGCGTCGACGCGATAGTGCGCGGTGGCGCCACCGACCAGAGTCTGCGCCAGGAACAGCAGCGCGACGACGGCAAAGTATTTGATCGTGGCCCGTTGGCTCGGCGTCGTAACTCCAGCCAGCATCCTGGGATGCACATGGCCGCGCTGCCGGCGCCATCCGAGGAAGTCGAAGCGGCCGAACGCGAACAGCACTGCCGCGGTCGCCCCGAGCAGCGTGATCAGGCTGAGGGCGCTCCATAGCACGGCGCCGCTGGTCGGGGCGTTTCCGACCGCGGGATCATACGGAAAATTGTTGGTGTACGAGTAGTTATGCCCGGGCCGATCCGCGACCGAAGCCCACGCCGCCCACGCGAAGAACGAGGTCAGTTGGCGAAGCTGCGCAGGGTCACTGATGTAATCGCGTGGAAGGCCGCCATCGTCTTTAGGATCATTGAAATATTTCGCCCATAGGCCGATCTGCCGCTGGTATGACGCGGCCTCCGCCTCGGTCAAGGTAAGAGTTTTCGAGACTGGGTCGTAGCGATTCTGCTTGAGCAACCGCGCGACTTCCGCGTTGACGATCAATCGCTGGTTGGGCGGGAGCGCCGTCCGCATGACGAAGCCCTGGCGCTCGGCGACAGCCTTCTCTGTGTCGAGCGCGAGCGTGTGCAAATAGTCAGCCGAGAAGTCGGGTCCGAGATACGCTCCGTGTCCCCAGATCGTGCCGTTTTCCATCAGGCCGTAGCGAAGAAAGACTTGCTGGCCGAGCGCGATATCGGCGTTCGTGAACAATACTGCTCCGTCCGGTCCCACGACGCGCTCGGGAATCGGTGGTGCGTTGGAGTAGGCCAGCTTCGCGAGGCATCCGAGCACGCAAAAGCACAGCACGATCACGATGATCGCTGAGCGCCGCCACCACGGTGAGAGGATTTCAACTTCTGCCATTCGCAACTCCTTGATCGGCGGCGGTATCGACCACTTCGATCTCTCTGGATGTTATGAACGCGCCGTGCGATGGTGTTGTATAGGCTCTGAACGCGCCGAATTTCCATGCCCAACACTTGCGAGGCAAGCCCTGCTCGCTCAAGGCCTTGAAAAATTGGTTGCGCACAATTGGAGCGTTTCAAGATGACGAACGAACATAGGAGAGAAGCCCTTCGTCCCGCTGCGGGCGGAATGACCACGGTCAGGATTGCTGACGAAATTGCGCGTCTCAAGGACGCGGCCGCATGGAAGTCCGGGGATCGTCACGCCACAAGCCTCGTAAAAGATGCTGCTTTGAATGTCCTGCTGATGGTCCTCAAAAAGGGCGCCCACCTGCATGAGCATCGCACAAAGGGTCCAATCGCCGTCCAAGTTGTCTCCGGCTCCATTCGCTTCAGCGCCGGCGCAGACCAACGCGTGATCTCGGCCGGCGACATGGTGGGCTTGGACCGCGAAGTCGCTCATAGTGTCGAGGCTTTGCAGGAGAGCGCACTGATCCTCGTTACGGCGATCGATTAATCTGAGTAGTACATCGGTGCACAGACAAAAGCGTCAGCGGAAGTCGTGCGAAGGGGGCAGAGCGGCGGCCAGGCGCAACTCCTTGAAACGGCGCGCGCGGATCGCGACCACTCCGTCCTGCTTCTGTAACACGCCCTCGACTATCAGCACCGCCGCATTATGCAGCAGTGCGCGATTGGCCTGGAACAGATCGGGAATGACTATCGCATTGGATATCCCGGTTTCGTCTTCCAGCGTGAGAAAGAAAAACCCCTTGGCCGTGCCGGGACGCTGGCGCACGATCACGACTCCTGCCGTTTTCACCGACGCGCCGTGCGAGGAATTGGCAAGCTCGGCGGCCGCGAGTACACCGCCTGAGCGCAACTTCTCGCGCATATGCGCCATCAGATGAGGCCCGACAGTTAATCCAGTGGCCGCGTAGTCGGCGCGAGTCTCGGACATCGCGTCCATCGCGGCAAGCGGCACGGCGCCCGCTGACGGCTCGACGCCGGCAAAAAGTCCGCGCGGATCGCGCTCGACCGCCGCCGCCTGCCATAGCGCCGCTCGCCGGTCCATCCCGAAAGCCGCAAAGGCTCCCGCATAGGCAAGCGCGTCGAGTTCGCGGCGGTTGGGTGCGGCGCGCGCGGTGAAGTCGGCGATCGAAGCGAACGGACGGATCGCGCGCTCGCGCTCGATTCGCGCGCCGGTTTCCGCGCGCAGCCCCGCGACGTACTTGAGGCCGAGGCGCAGAGCGAACGCCCCCTCATCCTGACCCTCTCCTCCTGAAGGGGGCGAGGGCATTGAAAAGGAAGCGGGCGAGGGCGTGGCTGCGGTCTCCTTGTTTCTGTCGTTTGTCTCTCTCTTCCTGTCCAATCTTTCGGTTCCCTCTCCTTGTCCATGAAGAGGGTTAGGGAGAGGTCCAATGTTGCGTTCGAGATCTGATCTCTCCAGCGTGCAGCGCCAGTCCGAGCGAGTCACGTCGATCGGCGCCATCACCACGCCGTGGCGTTCGGCGTCCTTGACCAGGGTCGAAGGATGGTAGAAGCCGAGCGGATAACAGTTAAGCATCGCGGCGAAAAACGCCGCCGGATGATGGCACTTGAGCCAGGCCGAGGCGTAGGCGATGAGCGCGAAGCTGGCGGCGTGCGACTCTGGAAAGCCATAGAGCGCGAATGAGGCTATCGATTGCACGATACGGTCGGCGGCTGCGCCGGCGATCCCATTGCGCGCCATCCCCTCGCGCATCCGCCGCTCGATTTTCTCCATCCGCGCCGCCGAACGCTTAAATCCCATCGCGCGCCGCAACTCCTCAGCCTCGCCGCCACTGAAGCCCGCCACCGTCATCGCCATCCGCAACAACTGTTCCTGGAAAAGCGGCACGCCGAGCGTGCGGCGCAGAATCGGTTCGAGCGCCGGATGATCGTAGGTCACCGGCGCACGACCGGCACGCCGGTCGAGGTAGGGATGAACCATTTTTCCGACGATCGGCCCGGGCCGGATGATCGCGACCTCGACCACCAGGTCGTAGAACGTGCGCGGCTTCATCCGTGGCAGCGTCGCCATCTGCGCGCGACTCTCGATCTGAAAGACCCCGACGGTATCTGCCCGCGAGAGCATCGCGTACACCGCGGGATCGCCGGCCGGCAGATGGGCGAGGTCGATTTCGATACCTTCGCTCCGGCGCACCAGCGGGATCGCCTCCTCCAGCACGGCTATCATCCCAAGCCCCAGCAGATCGATCTTGATGATTCCGAGGTCGGCGCAATCCTCCTTGTCCCACTGGATTACGACTCGCCCCGGCATCGAGGCCGGCTCCAGCGGCACGACTTCATCGAGCGGCCCCGCGCCGATCACCATCCCGCCGCTATGCTGCCCGAGATGACGCGGCAGGTCCTGGATCTGGCGCACCAGCGTGACCAGCCGGGCAAGACGTGGCGTCTCGACGTCGACGCCGCCGCGCTTGAGCAGCGCCGCCAGTTCGTCGTTGCTGTCGCGGAATTCGTAGACGTAGTTGAGCCGCGCGAGGCGGTCGATATGTTCGGCTGTGAAGCCCAGCACCTTGCCGATTTCGCGCACGGCACTGCGCGTGCGGTAGGTGATTAAGTTGGCGGTCATCGCAGCGCCGCGTTCTCCGTAGCGGCGATAGACGTACTGGATGACCTTCTCGCGCTGATCGCCGCTCGGCAGGTCGATATCGATGTCGGGCCACTCCCCGCGCTCCTCGGAGAGAAAGCGCTCGAACAACAGTTCCATCTTGACCGCGTCGACCGCCGTGATTCCGAGCGCATAACAGACCGCGCTGTTGGCCGCCGAGCCGCGCCCCTGCGCCATGATCGCGTTCTCGCGGCAGAACTGCACGATGTCCCAGACGATCAGGAAGTAGCCGGCAAGCCCGAGCCGCGCGATCACTGCGAGCTCGTGCGCGAGCTGGCCGAGCACTCGCGCGCCGGGCGCCGCACCCCATCGCTCGCGCGCTCCGGCTTCGACCAGCAGCCGCAGGTAGCTGTCGGGAGTCTCGCCGGGCGGCAGCGGATAGCTCGGAAAGCGGTAGCCGAGGTCGCAGAGCCTAAACGCGCAGCGCTCGGCGATCGTGCCCGTGGCGGCGATCGCGCCGGGAAGATCGCGAAACAGCGCGGCCATCTCCGACGGCGATTTGAGCCGGCGCTCCGCGTTGGCCCATAACGCCCGCCCCGCCTCCTCCAGCGTGAGGCCGAGCCGGATGCAGGTGAGTGCGTCGAGCAGCGCGCGGTCGGCGCCGGTATGGCATACGTCGTTGGTCGCGACGAGCGGAACGCCCGATGCGGCGGCGAGTGCGGCGAGTCGCCGATTGAGCCGCTCCTCGACGGGATCGAGATGACGTCCAAGATCGATATAGAAATTGCCGCGGCCGAAGATCGCGCCCAGCCGATCGCACAGCGCGCGCGGATTGTCGCCGCGGGTGAGCGCGAGCGCAAGCGGGCTGCGCGCGCCGCCGGCCAGGCAGATCAAGCCCGCGCCGTAGCGCTCGAGGTCATTCAGCGTGATGCGGCTCTCCCCCTTGGCGGGATATTTCGGCGCGCGCCCTTGCTCGATTTCGACGGGATTAAGCGGCCGCATCTTCGCGGCGGTGATCATCCGGCACAGATTGCGGTAGCACTCGCGGTCGGGCACCAGCACGTATAGCCGCTGGTCGCCCGGCTCGCGGCTGGACGGCGTGCCAACCGAAGACAGATCGAGCGTCAGTTCCGCGCCGACGATCGCGCGTATCCCGGCGCGCTCGGCGCCGTGGTAAAAGCGCGGCGCGCCGTACAATCCATCGCGGTCGCCCATCGCCAGCGCCGGGTAGCCGAGTTCGGCGGCGCGCTCGACCAGGTCCTCGGGCAGGGCCGAGCCCTCGAGAAAGCTGAATGCGCTGCGCGTACGCAGCTCTATATAATTCGGCATTGACATGAGGGGCTCGCCGCGCTCAGCGACGGTTAGTCGTAAATTCCATCGACGTACCATTCGCCCGAGCGCAGGTCGCATAGCAGCCGGTACACGCCGCCGTCCTCCAGCGCGACGTCGTAGTAATCGCGCGCCGCGCCGGGCGCTCCCTGATGATTGTCGCCGCCGCCATTGTCGATATGCGACGGCGCTGCCGCGATCCGCCATGGCCCCGCGCACGAAACCACGCGCCCGCCGAAGTCCGCGCCGCGTACGTACTCCGGCGCGTCGCCGCGAGTGCATAACACTTCGACCTGATGCGGCGGCCGAACCGCCCGTATCGCCAGTTGCGCCACGGAGGCGCCTGCCGCGACGGGGCTTTGCACGACGTCGTGATTCGCCAACGCCGCCGTGCCGTTTTGCGCTAGCGACGGCGCGACGGCCGGACCCGGCGCGAACGGGCCAAGCTCGACCGCGCCCGGCAGATGAGAGTTGCGCGGCATCAGCGTGCCCACTTTCCCCGGACCGCATAGCGCGGCCAGCCGCGCGAGCGTGACGTGCAGCCGCTCGGGCGTAGGGCAGGGCGGAGCGAACATGTCAGCCTGTGCCGCGCGCGGCGCGCGCGGCACGATCGTGATACGGATGGCTTCCACCGCCGCGGCCGGCGGCGCGGCTTCGAGGTTGAGCAGGCTGAGCGCGAGCAGCGTGCGCGCTTCGTTGGTCGGCGCGGGCAGCGCGACGCGGCGAAGGTCGCGGCGGCGACCGTCGAGTTCGAGCGCGAGCGCAATTTCGCCGGCCGCCATCCCGCGTAGCTTGAGCCGCTCGACCACCCGCTCGAGCATCGCGCGCATCACGAAGCCCATCGCCTCGAGGCTGTCCACGCCCCATTCGAGTTCGACCGCCTCGGCGAAATTTTCGGCTGCCCGGCGCGCGATCAGCGGCGTGCGGCACTCGCCGCGCGCGATCCGTATCAGCTCGACCGCGCCGGCGCCGAGCCGGCTGCCGACCGCGCGAATATCCAGCCGCGCCAGCTCGCCCAGCCGCCGGATTCCCCATCGCGCGAGCGTCTGCTCCAGCTCCGCGCCGTCGTGGCCGCCGCCGCCCGCGCCGCCGTCAAGCTTGAGCAGGTCGAGCGGCAGCCAGTTGAGGAACTCCTCCTCGCGGGCCGCTGCGATCGCACGCGCCCCACCGCATCGCGCCGCCAGCAATGCGACCTCCTTGCTCGACGCGATTCCGACCGCCGCGTCCATTCCGAGCCGCGCCACGCGCCCCAGCGCTTCCTGCGCAAGCCAAGTCTCGATCGTTTCGATATCCGTCATCTCCGACGGCGATTCCATCATCTCCGACGGTAATGATGATTCGCTCGTACCAGTGCTCGCGCCCTCGCGATACGAATTGGCACGGCGCCGCTGATGGAGCCGCTCAAGGCCGCCGAGGTCGAGATAAACTTCGCCGGCGGCGCCGGCCTCGACCAGCGGCGAGAACGAAAAGGCGACATCGATCAGCGCCTCGGCGGCGGACGCTTCTGCCGCGGGCGAGCGGCTCATCACGGCCAGTCCCGCGGCGGTCGCGCGCGCGCGTGCCACTGTCATACCGGTGCGCACACCCATCGCCCGCGCGTGCGCCGACACGAAGCGGCAATCCATGTTGGCGCCGCCGGCCGCCTCGCGCCGCCCCGCCGATTCAATCAGCACCAGCGGCCGGTCGCGCAGCTCGGGGCTCTGGCGTATCGCCGCGGCGAGCGGAAAATCCGCGACCAGGATGCATGCGATCCGGGGGCTTGCTGCGGACGCGATGGTATCAGCACGGACGCCGTGCGGCGGCGGCAAAAACGGATCGCGCGCCGCTTCGGCGGCGCCGGCGATAGTAGTTTTTGGCGATAGGCGTCGTTCGATCACTGCGAGCGGCAAGGAAGTTGTGCGTGCGTTGCGGCGCGCCATACTGCCGCCTGGCCCGAGCCGCCGAGCTTGTTGCGCGCCACGTACGCCTCGACCCGTGTTCCGTCGAACAACGCCGGAGCGCCCGGCGCCATGCGGCTGAAGAAGGGGCGGATGCGCCCGAACACGAGGCTGAGCGCGGCGAAGGTTCCGCACGTCCGGCGCTCGGCCAGGACGATCACGGCGGCGCCGCTGCGCTCGGCCGCGCGCGCCAGCCTAAGCGCCGCGCTCAACGTGAGCGTCCGCGCGTGGCCGCCAATATCGATTACGACCAGGCCGAAGCCGCCCGCGCCTAAAACCATCTCGGCCGCCAACAGCACCGGTTTAATTCCCGCCTTCGGCGATGCGTTGGATCGCGCGGGCGCAAATTCAGCGGCCGGCGATTCGGCCGAATCGCGCACACGCACCGCTGCGTCGGCGCCGACCCAGAGAATCCGCGAAAGGTCCGCACCCGCCGCAGCGATACTGCGCGGATCGAACGCATCCGCCGAATCGATCCACGCCGCGACCTCGCCGCGCCGGGTGGCAATAGCTGCGAAAGAGGCGGCGAGTGAAGTTCGCCCAAATCCGGGCCGCCCGACGATTTCGCTCACCCGGCCGCGGGCAATGCCGCCATCCAGGATGGCGTCGAGCGCTGGGATCCCAGAGTTTAGGCGTCGATCTTTGCGAGTAAGCTCGCGGCCGCGATAGACCCCTGAAAATTCAGCTATTTGTCGATCGGTAAGGGTACAAAGAGGTGCGCCGGCGGCAGCGCGCGCGACGGTTTCGACCAAGGCTATAGGAGAGGCAGCCATGATCGGATTTTCGCTTTTTATTCGTATTTGTCAAACGAAAAATTAATTCGCGAACATCTCTATACGTTGTTGTTACCTCGCCAAGGGTCGGCGACGAATCGCATGGGAAAGCGCCGGTTCTTTTTTATTTTCATCCGACGTTTTCATGCATCACATAAACGCACTTTGGCGGCAATGGTCTGCAACTTGCGACAAGCGACTGTCTTAAGCTGGAATGTGTCAAACGCGGCAGCAGTATATTTTCTCATCGTGAAAGCATAGAATCGGGCCTGTCACTCACGGAACACATCCTCCAACTTCGCCTGCCGGCTGACGATGGAGTCTCGCGTTCTTTTAAAACCGGTCGTTTAGGGCAATCAGGCCCGGGTGTATTGGGCAACCTGCTCGCGGTACGATGCCAGGCGTCTGGCTGCAGCAGGCAAAGGGAAATATCGATGACCGGATCGCCTGCGCTGCGTGAAAAAATGTATCGTGCGTACCTCGAATTTTTCGAGGTTGCCGAGACCAAGCGGCGCTGGAACATGTTCAACGACGTGCCGTGGGAGGCTCTGGATGGTGCTATCGGCAGCGAGCAGAAGGCGGCACGCATCGAAGTCTTCTGCGCCGAGGAACTTTACCTGCCGGACTATAGCGCGGGCGGCGTTGAGCTGACCCGCTCGATGTTCGGTGCGGCGTGGTTTCAGGCCTGCTGGAGCTACGAGGAATCGAAGCACGGACTGGTGTTCCGCGAGTACCTGAGGCGCTCGGGCCTGCGCTCGGAGGCCGAGTTGGCGATCTTCGAGGAACGCGTCCTGTCGAAGGTCTGGCGTCTGCCCTTCCAGACCCGCCGCCAGATGGCTTGCTACGGCGCGCTCCAGGAAGCCGCGACTTTTCTTGCTTACAAGGCGCAGAAGGACAAGGCGGTGAGCGAGGGCGATAAGGTACTCGAGGCGATTTTCTTTTTCCTCAGCCGCGACGAAGCCGCGCACGCGGGCTTCTACCGCGCGGCGCTCGAGCTTGAACTGGACGAAGACCGTGACGGCACACTGGCCGACCTTGCCTTCGTGATCGCGAATTTCAAAATGCCGGGCGACGGTCTGATTCCTGACTACCAGGAGCGGTTGCGCACCACGGGCGCGGGGATCAGCGCGCGCACATTCCTGGAGCGCGGGCTGTTGCCGACGCTGCGCACGCTCGGGACCACCCGCGCGGAACTCAAGGCCGCGATGGCGCGGCTGAGCGCTGCGAGCGCCGCCGCCTCTCTCACTGCGGTAGCAAAATAAAAATAGCCCCCGCACCTTGGAAGTGGCTGCGCGCCATCCCACCGGCTGCCGCGTTCATCGGACCTGCATGTCGTTCCCCGCGGATACGGATTTCATGCTATCGGTGCGTCTATGAAGATCACCAGATTCCATGCCACCGATGACGGCGGATCGCGCTTCCAGGAAATCGAACTTCCGGTGAACGAAGAGCGGATTGATCCGTTCGGCAACGTCATGCATCAGTCAAACGCGTTCAGCTCGCCGAGCGTCAGGTTCGTGGAGCTTCCGCGCACACTGGATCAGAGCTGGCATCACGCTCCTGCGCGGCAGATCGTGTTCGTGCTGTCCGGAGTGATTGAGGTCGGCACCAGCGACAATGAGAAGCGGCGATGGGGCGCCGGAGCGGCGTTCATCCCCGACGACCTGAGCGGCAAGGGCCATCTTACGCGCGTGATCGAAGGCCCGGCGATGCTGGCGTTCATCGAGTTGCCGCCGGGCTTCGATTTTGGCCGCTGGTCGAGCTAGCCGCGGATATTACGGCTCACACTTCGCGGCGGAGCTGGTCGTCGATCAGCGCGGCAAGGCTCTCGCGGTAGACCGACGGCGCGAGTTCGCCCAGCGCGGCCATCGCGACCCGTCCCTGCTCGGCCGCCATCGCGCGCGCCTCGGCGACGAGCTTCGGGTCGCGCAGCATCTTGAGCGCGCGCTCGAGCGCTGCGCCTTCCAGCCGCGTGCCGTTGCCGACCATGGCCTTCAAGTCCGGATTCGCCGCCACGCCGAGCACCACTGGCAGTGAAGGAATCCCCGCGCGCAAATCCGATCCGACGGGCTTTCCGATCTTCTCCTCGGGGCCGAGGATGTCGAGCAGGTCGTCGATCATCTGGAAGGCCATGCCGACCGCATTGCCGAGATGCTGCATAGTGTCGATGGTCCGTTTGGTTGCGCCCGCGAGGTCGGCTGCGACCTTGCCGCCGGCGGCGAACAGCGAGGCGGTCTTGCGCGCGATCACGGCGCGATAGTCCTTGAGGCTGGTGGCCGCGTTGTAGCGCAGCCGTCCTTCCATCACCTCGCCCTCGGTCAACTGGATGCAGGCCTGCGCCGCCGTGCGCACGAGATTTTCCTCGAAGCGGCCGCACAGCTCGAAGGCGCGGCAGAACAGGTAGTCGCCGGCGACCAGCGTGGCCGCCGAGCCGTAGCGCGCGAGCGCCGACGGCTTACCGCGCCGCAGCATCCCGCCATCGATAATGTCGTCGTGCAGCAGCGTGGCGGAATGGATCAGTTCGATTGCAATCGCGGCGTCGATAGCGTCGAGCGCCGTGCGATCGGTGCCGCCGCAGGCGCGATGAACCAGCAGCACGAAAGCCGGACGCAGGCGCTTGCCCGCGCCGTCGACCAGGTAGTGGCAGATTTCCGAGATCAGCGCCTCGTTGGAATCGAGCAGCGCACCGAGTTTTGCCTCGGCGTGGTATAAATCGGCCTCGACCACGCGCGCGGGATTCGCCGTGACGCTGGCCGGCGCGATCGAGGCGGCGGCGCCGTCCATCTTGTTTCGGTCCACGATGCTTACGCTCCCCGGGTCATCGGAACAGATCAGCCTCGGCGGGGCGAATCAGCACTTTCGCGCTGCCCTCGCAGGGCTCATAGGAGTAGCCGCGCACCAGCACGGCCGGGACGGCGCCCGCCTTGGGCATCAACAGGCCAGCGCCCGCGGCGATTTCGTCGGCGATCGCGATCACCGTGTGATGCAGTTCGCGGCCGCTTAAGTCGCTGCTGCCGCGCAGATCGAGCATCGGATTCATTCCGGCGATTCCGAGGCAGACCTCGGTCAGGCCGTCGCGCCACGGACGCCCAAACGTGTCGGTCACCAGCACCGCGATCTCGATTCCGGTGATTTTGCGAATCTCCTCACGGATGCGCGCGGCCGAGCCGTCGGCGTCCTCTGGCAGCAGAATCGCCCGCCCGTCCGCCATGCTATTGGACTCGTCGATCCCGGCATTGGCGCAGACCCATCCGGGGCCGGTCTCGACGATCATTACTCCGTGGTCCATGCGCACGATGCGGCTGGTCTGTCTCAGCACCAGTTCGACCGCGCGCGGGTCCTTCTCCCAGCGCGCCGCATACGCCATGGCCAGCGCGGAGGGCTCGATGTCGTTGAGCTCGCAGATGCGTCCCTCGGCCTTCGAGATTACCTTCTGGCACACGACCAGGATATCGCCGCGCGCCACTTTCAGCCCGTCCGCGTCCATCGCCGAGCAAATCAGTGCGCCCAGGTTGTCGCCCCGGCTGACCAGCGGGATGCCCTCGATAGCGGTGAAAGTCACCGATCGCATTGCGCCTTTTCCATTGACTGTCCAGCCTACTACACCTCAAGCGCGCGCAGAACCACGTCGGCCAGGCGGGCCGAACGCGTCTCGTCGGCCATGATGGTGTCGGTGACGACCGCGCGCATCCCGAGTTTTTCTACCGCCGCGGCCGCGTGCCGGTCGGCATTATCGAGCACGAAGACCGCGCACAGGTCGCGATAAAGCCGCGCCACGCCGAGCGCGGACGCCTGATGTCCAAACGCGCGCAACATTTTTGCCGCCGGGCCCTTTATCGCCTTGCCGCCGACGATTGGGCTTATCGCGGCGACGCGCGGACGCGCGCGGCGTATCGCCTCGCGCATTCCACGAAGCGCGAGAATCGGCCCGATCGAGACGAACGGGTTGGACGGCGCGATGATCACCACCTCCGAGTTGCGAATCGCGCCGAGCGCCGCGCCGAGCGGACGCGCACGCGACGCGCCGCGCAGCTCGATTCGCTCGACGGTGCCGCGAAAGCGCCGGCGCACGAAATACTCCTGGAACGGGATCGCGCCGCGCCCGCGCACTTTCACGAAAGTGCGCACGCGGTCGTCGCTCATCGGCATCACCTGCGCGCGCACGCCGTAGCGCCTCGCGATCTCGGCCGTGATACGGCTGAGCGGCTCGCCGGCGCGCATCCGTTCGGTTCGGAACAGGTGCGTGGCGAGATCGCGATCGCCAAGATTGAACCAGGCCTGGCCATAGAAACGGACGAGCCCGCCCAGCGTGTTGAAGGTTTCGCCCAACAATCCCCATCCGGTCGTGGGGTTGGACGCGCCGGCGAGCGTGTAAACGATGGTGTCGAGGTCGGGCGAGACGTGAAGTCCGTAGAACGCCTCGTCGTCGCCGGTGTTGACGATTACGCCAAGCCGCGGCTGGCCGGCGACGCGTGCCAGGCCGCGCAGGAACTTAGCGGCCCCCACTCCCCCCGCAAGCGTGGTGATCGGCCTGGTGGACTGGTGAGGGGGACGTGAGGATCGGCCGCGCGCCATTGGGAGCCTTCTTCCCGTAGAGCTTTTTGTAAAGCGTGCTGCGTTCGACCGCAACCCGGCCCATCGCGCACGCCTTCTCTTCGATTACGTCGACCGCGACGAACTCGCCGGAATCGCCGCCGGCCTGGGCCGTGATGCTTTCCTCCATCAGCGTACCCGAGAAATCGTTGCATCCGGTCTTCAGCGTGAGCGCGGCGAGTTCGACGCCGAGCTTGACCCACGAGGTCTGCAGATTGTCGATCTGCCCACGCAGGAATAGGCGCGACGCCGCGTACATCTGGAAGTCGAGCGTTCCCTTGGGCGGCGGCTCGGAGACCAGACCCTTGCGGAAAAGCACGGTATTCTCGTGGATGAAGCGCAGCGGCACGAACTCGGTGAAGCCATGGGTCTGCTTCTGGATGTCACGCAGGAGGTTCAGATGGTTGATGACGTGGCGCGGGCTTTCGACGTGGCCGTACATCACGGTCGAGGTGGTCCGCACGCCGAGCGCGTGCGCAGTGGTGATGATATCGACCCAGGTGGCGACGTCGACTTTCTTGTGGCTTAGGATTTCGCGCACGCTGTCATCGAGAATTTCGGCCGCGGTGCCTGGGATCGATCCCAGCCCGGCGTCACGCAGCATCGCGATATACTCCGGGTACTCCATCCGCACGCGGCGCGCGCCGAACATGATCTCCATCGGCGAGAAGGCGTGGATATGAATCTCGGGATAGCCGCCTTTAATCGTGCGGAGCAGGTCGCGGTACTTGAAGTCGGGCGCCTCGGCGTTGATTCCGCCCTGCATGCAAATCTCGGTAGCGCCGCGCGCCACCGCGTCGCCGACCTTGTTGAGGATGGTCTCGTCGGAATGATCGTAGGCGTCGGACTCCCAGCGCTGGCGCTTGAAGCCGCAGAATTGGCATCCGACGAAACAGATGTTGGTGAAATTGATGTTGCGGTTGACGACGTAGGTGACTTCGTCGCCGACGTCTTCGGCGCGCGCCAAATCGGCGCACTTGATCGCCGCGCGCAGATCGTCGCCCTCGGCGGTGTAGAGCAGCAGTCCTTCTTCGGCCGTAAGTTCCTGGCGTTCGCGGCTGCGCTTGAGCGCCGCGCGGACGGCGGGGCTGGCCTTATCCATCAATGCGCCGAGCGGCGCCGCTTCGATTTCGTCGACATAGTTGCGCAGTAGTTCCAGGTTCACGATGCACCTCCCTCGAGCTCCGCGCCGTGCCGGGCAAGCGCCGGGCGAAGCTTCGGGTCAACCCAGTAATCATCGACGTATTCGGGATAGATTGCGAGCCGCTCGCGCAGATCGAAACCGGCCCGCGCGCAGCGCTCGGCCAGCCGTTCGAGGTGCGGCCAGGGCGCTTCGGGATTGACGTAGTCCTTGCTGAGCGGCGAAATGCCGCCCCAGTCGTTGATGCCCGCCGCGAGGAACAGCTCGATCTCGTTGGGCGAGAGATTCGGCGGCGCCTGCACGTTCATTTTCGGTCCCAGCACCATCCGCGCGGTGGCGATCGCCCGTGCCATCTCCACCGCGTCGGGCTCCGGCGCGTCGGCCATCGCGATCTCCGGCTTGGCGCGAAAATTCTGGATGATCACTTCCTGGATATGGCCGTGGCGTTCGTTCAAATCGCGGATCGCGATCAGGCTCTGCGCCCGCTCGGCCGGCGTCTCGCCGATCCCGAGCAGAATTCCGGTGGTGAACGGGACGCGCGCCTCGCCGGCCTCCGCGATCATCCGTATGCGCACGGCAGGGTCCTTGTCCGGGGCCCACTGATGCACCCCGCCGCGGCCGCGCAGCCGGGTCGAGACGCTTTCTAGCATCAGCCCCATGCTGACGTTGAGCGGCCGCAGCATCACCATCTCGTCGCGGCTCATGATGCCTGCGTTGGTGTGCGGCAGCAGGCCCTCCTCCAGCGCGACCTCGCAGGCCCGCGCGACATAATCTATTGTGCTCTGCGCTCCCAGGCGGGCCAGCGTCTCGCGATATTCCTTAAACGCCAGTTCCGGCTTGTCGCCCAGGCACATCAGCGCCTCGCGGCATCCGAGCGCGCGGCCGCGCCGCGACCATTGCGCGATTTCGGCCGAGGTCATCGTCCATGCTCCCGGCTCGCGCGGGTCCTTGCGAAATGTGCAGTAGGTGCAGCGGTCGCGGCAGAGGTTGGTGACCGGCAGGAAGACCTTGCGTGAGTAGGTGACGACGCGCCCCTTGAGGCGGTCGCGCAACGTGCCGGCCGCAGCCAGCAGCGCCGGCAGTTCGTCCGTGGGACACTCGATAAGCGCGATCGCGTCCGCCTCGCCAAGGCGCGCGCCATCGCGCGCCCGGTCAAGGATTTCGCGTATTTGCGGGGATCCGGAGCGCCCCACAACCGATGAGGGCTGCGCGGTCGTCATTGCTTCGCAGTTTATAGGCTATTTCCCCAACCCCCGCAAACGCATGCCGGTTCCACCGCGTACCCGGAACGTCGCCGTGTCGAGCGGATGGCCCGAAGAGTCGGCCAGCGCGAGCGTATGAACGCCGGGCGAGGGCCTCCACAGCATAACGCCGTCGACGGGGCCAAGCGTCTTATGATCGAGCGTCCAGCGCGAGCCGCCCGCTCCAGCGCTCGCGACGAAGGCGACGCGCTGGCGGCCAACGGGTATGTCGGGGTCAACAGCGATCACGGTGTCCGGCGCAGGCGAAAGAATTCGCGGCGTATCGTCGAGATGCGCAGCCTGGCGATCCGGCTCGGTGCCCGCGATGAACCATTCCCGCCGCTGTGGCTCGACCGCGCGCGGGAACTCGACCATCCGCGCCGTCACGCCAGCCGGCCTCGCGATCGCGCCGCCGCCGAAGCGCCGGTTGAGGTAGTTCATCACGTCGAGCCATACCGGTGCCGCGCCGGTGATGCCGGTCACGTCGTGCATCGAGGCGCCGGAGAAATTTCCGACCCACACCCCGACCGTGAAGCGGCCGCTGTAGCCGACGCACCAGTTGTCGCGCATGTCCTTGCTGGTGCCGGTTTTGACCGCACTCCAAAAGCGCGTGGCGAGCGCGTTTTCCAGCCCGAAAGTGGTGGCGCGGCTCGCGCGGTCGGCCAGGATGTCGGAGATCAGGAACGCGGTGGCTGGTGAGTAGATTTGCCGCGCCGGCTCCGGCGATCCGCCGCTCACCAGGCGCATCGCGGAGTAACGGCCGCCGTTGGCGAGCGTGCGGTACGCGTCGACGAGATCCCACAGCCGCACGTCCGCCGAGCCGAGCGCGAGCGCGGCCCCATAGTAGTCGCCCTGCTCGACGATTCCCTCGAAGCCCAACGCGCGCAACTGCCCGGTGAAGGCTTCGACGCCCACCATGTCGATCGTTCTCACGGCCGGGACGTTAAGCGATGACGCCAGCGCCACGCGCATCGAGACCAGCCCGCGAAACTCGCGGTCGTAATCGAGCGGCCGGTAAAGCCCGCGCTGCTCGGGCAGTTCGAGCGGCGTGTCTTCGAGCAGCGAGGCAGGGGTGAGCAGGCGGCGCTCGAGTGCGAGCGCGTAGAGAAACGGCTTCAGCGCCGAGCCCGGCTGGCGCATCGCGCGCACGCCGTCGACGTAGGGCGCGCTGGAGAGCACGCCGGTCCCGCCGACGTAGGCCCAGACCTCGCCGGTCGAGTTTTCGACCACCACCACCGCGCCGTCGTCGACGTTGCGGTCGTGAACCTCGGCCACGTGGCGGCGCAACGCGTCGAGCGTAAAAGCCTGCAGGTTGCGATCCAGCGTGGATTGCGCGGTCAGACGCCCGTTGCGCAGCAGTTGCTCGGCAACTCGTGGCGCAAGCGTGACGCGAGTGAAGTCGCGCGGTCGGGCCGCGAGCGCACGGTTAATCACGCTCGAGATTTGTGCACTGGAAATTTGTGCACTCGACACCTGTGCGCTCGAAAGCTGCGCGATCGACATTTGTGCGCCCGACACTTCGTGCTCGCCCGCAAGGTCAGGCGCGGATGAGCGACGGTCCATCGCGAGCCGCACTGCCTCGGCCCGGCGCTCAAGCGCGGCGGCGTGCGCATTGGGCGCCTTGATCAGCGCCGCCAGCACGACCGCCTCCGCCGCGTCGATTCCGTCCGGCGCCTTGCCGAACATCACGCGCGAGGCGGCGCTCACGCCCTCGACCTCGCCGCGGTAGGTCACCATGTTGAGGTAGGCTTCGAGGATCTGCGGCTTCGACCATCGCCGCTCCAGCGCAAGGGCCGCAAGCATCTGCCGCAGTTTCTGCGTTGCGGTGCGCTGCCGCATACCGGCGCGCGCGATCCGCGGATCGAGCATCGCGGCGAGTTGCATCGTGAGCGTGCTCGCGCCGCGCGAGCGCCGGCCCGCAAGCCTTCTGGCCGCGGCACCGGCGATGGCCGTGAAATCGACCCCATGATGGCTGAAGAAGCGATGGTCCTCAGCGGCGATCACGGCTTGCTGCAGGGCCGCAGAGATGTCGGCCAGCGGAGTCCATGCCAGCCGCCGCCCGCGCGCATCGACACGAAGCTCATGAATCGGCTCGCCGTGACGGTCGAGCAGTTGCGCGTCCGAAGGGCGCCATCGCGCACGAACCGCGTCGAAGCTCGGCACTACGGGCCAGCACAGCGCCATTGCGGTGATGAATCCGATCACCGCGAGCGCACCGACTGCGGTAAGCGTGCCGGTCGCGGCGAGGGCGGCCACGCATGTGCCTTGGCGCTTCATTCAGGGCGCGACGTCGAACGGCGCGTTCGGCAGTTCGCCCATCATCTCGGGCTCGTAGAGCGCCTCCACGCGCGTCGGCGGGAGTTGGAAGACGCCGGCCTGGTTGAGCCGAATCGTGTATTCGACCTCGAACGTGCCCTTGGGGATGTATTCATAGTAGGCGCGGAAGGCATCGAACGGCCGCTCGACGAAGTCGGGCAAGTAATAGTCATTGTTGTTGATATTTTCGGCGCCGATATTTTCACCGGCGGTCGCGATCGCAGAGTCGCGCCGCAGTCCGGTGCCGAGATGCGAGGCGCCGGCCGGAAGCGGATCGTTCACGACCACCCACGCCATGTCGGTCTGCGCTTCGATCTTGAGATGCACGCGTACGATGTCGCCGCGGCGCCATCCGCCACTATGGTTTGTGTCCACCGCGCTGAGCGTTCGGGTGATCCGGTAGCCGCTGTTAAACGGCGACTTGAGCGCAATCGCCGCGCGCGCGCGAATCTGCACCCACGGATTTCCGCTGCCGTTGTGATCGATATGCAGATCGGCTCGCGCCGGGGGCCATGCCAGGCTCAGATTTCCGCCACTGGGATCGTGGGCCCAATCGAGCTGTTGCGCGGCCGCCGCGAGCGAGACCGCGGTCGTTCCCTTGACCGGCACCGACTCGAAGGCGCGCGCGAATTTTTCAACCGCCAGCGTGCCCCATGCGTTGGCGAGCGTGGTCGGCCACGCTCCCCGCGACTGCATACTCACCGCGCCCTGCATTACGCGCGGCACGTCGTCATGCCAAAGATGATTGTCGATCAGCAGCAGGTCCAGACGCAGCAGGTTGCTCTCCGCGTCGGTCATCAGGCACCAGCAGTGGCCGCCCGAAAGGTGCACGGCGGTGCCCTGCCAATTGAGCCGCGAGCGCACGATCTGCTCGGCCTCGGCGAGCCGGCGCGCGCGGTCGGAGACGCCATGCATGCGGAGCAGGATGTTCCACCATTCGATAACCGTCGCGTCGGGCCACAAATTGGGCTCGATGATGATGCTACCGAGCATCTCGGCGTTGGCCTGGCCGGCGCTGGAGAGCGCCTCGATCGCAGCGATTTTCCTAAGCGGCAGGTCGGCGCCCGGCACGACGCCGTAGCGCACCACAGTGCCCGCGATAAAGCCGCGCAGGCCGCGCTCCATCGCTTCCTCGGACTGCGGCGGAATCGTGAGCCCGGCTTCGTGCGCGATCGAGAAGACGTACGAGGTCAGGAGGTCGCTGCCGTCGCGCATCTCGGGAAAAAACTTCAGTAGGCCCTCGCCGTCGAGATATTGCGGCAGGTCCGCGGCGATGCTGTTCCAAGTCAGCGGGTCGCCTAGCGCAACCGCGCGCGATACGCGCTGCTCCAGGCATGTATATGGATACACGCGCATCCAATCGCGCACTCCCTCGAGCCCGGCTGTGAGCGAAGGGCTGAGCGCAACCTGCACGTCGCCCTGGCCGGCGAGCGCGTCGGCAGGTAACGCGACCGGCTCGGCGATCGGCTTTTCCCATCGCATCAGCGTCGCCTGGTAGGTCCTGACCGGGACCACCGGCAGCACGCGCTGCGTTATCTTCAGATGGTCCGACGGTCCGCCGGCGATGGACGTCGCATCGACGCGATAGCGCAGTTCGTTCACGCCCGCCGGCACTGCAACTTTCCAATCGATGGATTTTCCTTCGCCCGGCGCGAGTTCGAGTACCTGCTGCGCGGGCTGGGCCGCGACGCCTTCGATCTTCGCGTTCACAGTCGCGGTGAAAGCCTGCTCGGAGGCGTTGCGCACGGTGAACTCCGCGTCGAACGAGTCGCCGGCGCGGATTATCGGCGAGACTCCCGGCAGGATCATCAGATCCTGCGTTGACTGAATCAGCGTGTCGCCGGTGCCGAACAGGTTGATACCGCCACTGGCGATCGCGACGATACGGAAGCTGGTCAATGAATCATTGAGCGGGACTTCAACCGACGCGTTGCCGGCCGCATCCAGCGGCACCGTCGCTTTCCACAGCAGCAGTGTGTCGAATAGCTCGCGCGTGATACGCCGGCCGCCGCCGCCGCCCGGCGGCAGCGCCTTAAGTCCGTAGTGCCGCTTGCCGACGACCTCCATCTGCGCGGTCGACGTTTCCACTTGGTAGGGCCGCCGCCCCATCATCGCGTCCAGCAGCTTCCAGCTATCGTTGTTGGCGAGTTCGAGCAATCCCTGGTCGACCGCGGCCACCGCGACTTCGCTGCCTCTGGGCGGCGGCGCGCCCGTGGCGGTCCTGACCGCGATCGTGATCTTTGCCTTCTCGCGCACGCGGTAGACGCGATGCTCGGGCGTGACGGTCACGTTCAGCCGATTTGCGCGCCATCCGACGCGAATCTCCGCGATGCCCAGCCTGAAGGCCGGCTTGGCGAGGTCGAGCATGCCGGTGGGCTGGGGCTCGCCGATACGGCCGCGAATCGCCAGCACCGACACGAACACGTTGGGGGCGTAGTCGCGCACGGGGAGGGTGATGACCGGGTTATGGCCCGAGAGATGAACCACGGAGGCCGCGATAATTCCTTCGCGTGCCACGGCGACCAGCGCAGTGGCTTCAGCGAAAGGCATCCGCACCTGGAAGCGCGCGACGTCGCCCGGCTGGTATTGCGGATGTTCGGGCAACAGGTCAATCCGATCCTCGTCATGGCCCTCGAACCACAAGCGGTCCGAGCCGGGGATAAATACTTCGGTGTACGCCATGCTCGAGTTGCCGGTGTTGTCGCGCACAGTGGCCTGCACCTCAACCGAACCGGTGATCGAGGTCTTCGCGTCGCACAGCAGCAGTCCGCGCCGGTCGGTAACGCCGGAGCACAATTCGCCTGCGCGGCGCGTCTCGACCGTGTTGTCGTAGGCGTAAAATCCGCCAACCAGGCGCTTGCGATACGAGAACGTCTTGCGGCTGAAAATTTCGACGCTGACCGGAGCGTCGGCGACCGGCTTGCCGCCCTCCGCGACCACTGCGACGCGAAAACGCACGTGGCCGGGCGAGGAAACCCAGTCGTCGGCGCGGATTCCAGCCAGCCATTTGGCGGGCCAAATCGTGACCGAGTTGGAAACGGTCTGCGTCTCGCCGTTGGGGTCGTGGTATTCCATCTCCGCGCGCACGTCGGTCGGCGTAGGCGAGCGCTCGATATCGGTTATCACGGTACGCGCGCCGCCAGCGGCGTCGAGCGTCAGGTCTTTACGCTGATGGACTCCGGGTGGCGTCACGGTTTGGAAACCCTGGTACCATTGCTCGCTGGTAACGGTTCCTTGCTTGACCTCGCCATTGGCGAAAGTGAAATCCTCGAAGTCGGGAAACGAAATCGACGCATTGGGCTGAACCTGGCTGCGCAGCGTGACCGCCAATCCGGCCGCCGCTCCACCCGAGAGGTACTCGGCGCTGAGATCGATCGGCACGCTGGTGACCCCGACCTGGACTTGCGCCGGCATCCGAATCGCCGCCTTCATCAGAGGCAGGCGAAATTCCTCGACCCGGAAATCCGCGGTCTGGATCTCAGTGGGATACGTCTCCGGACCGACCTTAAGCGCCATCGTGACCGAGTACTCGCCCAAACGCGCGCCTTTGGGGATCGGCCAGGTGGTCTCGGCGATGCCAGCCGCGCTCCACTTGAGCGGGAAATCATAGTGCTGGTCGCCGCCCACGGCGCGGATCGTCAGCGTCGCCGGACGCTCGGCCGGCGGGACTATCGCGAACCCCCCGAGAGTCTTGGAGCGCAGGAAATGCTTCATGTGGACCGTCTCGCCGGCTCGGAACAGCGGCCGATCGAGAACGGTGTGCGCGGCCAGATTACTCGGGCTCCATTCCTGCGGCAGATGGAAGCGCCACGACTCGATGCCGTAGCGCCAGCTCGAATGGACGAAGCTGAAGTCGTCGCCGAGCCGCGCTGTCACCAGCAGCCCCGACCCTAGCTCCTGCAGCGCCTGGGTCTGGGTGGTGTAGAAGTCATACTTGGTCGGCGCAAGGTCGTCGCACTTCGGAGGGTTGCTCACGGCGTCGATCTTCGGCGCCAGCGCGAGCCCCTGACGATCGGTGGTGCCGGCCCAAAGCCGTTTGCCGTGACAATCGGCGATCGCCACCGCCGCGCCGGCGACCGGACGCGCGTCCTCGAGCGTGGTCACCCAGACCAGCGAATTGGCGGCGCCTTGCTCGAAGTGGACCGAGAGATTGGTGAGGAGCGCCACGGTCGGAACGTACATCGGCGCGTTTTTGCCCAGCAGCACGCTGCCCAGGCGCGCGCTTTTGAGTTCCACGATATAGAGTCCCGGCTTGCCCAGCGGGATGCCGAGCACCTCGAACGCCTTGGCGCGGTCGGGCCGGGGCAACGTGAAGCGTTTCGGCGCGCCGCCCGACGTGTCATCCGACTTGTCGTCCGCGAAGACCGAGCGCTGGCGCGAAGCGCCGGCGACTCGTCTGAGCCATGAAAGTACCTCCGGCGCCTCGGGGGTTGAAAGTCCGAAGACCCGCGCGTCGATTCGGCTCAGAAAATCGCTTAGCGGCGCGCCGGTGGGCGAGGGCATCCCGCCGGCCTTGAGCCGCGCGCCGTGGAGCAGTGGCTCGAGATTGCGCACGGTGACCGGCAGCACCGGGTCCGCCTCCTCGATAATTCCGAAGCGCGCGGAGAATTTCGCCAGCGGCGGAAACGCGTCGGTCTTCACCGCCATCGGAAAGCGTGCGGCGTTGGAGAGCGGGCGGCCGGTGTCGTCGGTGAGGCCGGCGGGGATCTCGATCGTATATTGCGCGGACTCGTTGAAGGGGCCGGGAAAGGTTACGTTGCGGATGTCCGAGGTGTCCGCGCTGTCAGGAAGTTGCGCGGTGCGGCGCGCTCCGCCGGGGCCGACGATCGCGATCCGCTTAGCGGCTTGCGCTGATATCGCCGCCGAAAACGAAAGCGACATCGGTGTCACCGGGATGCACGCGGCCTGCGCATTCTCGCGCTCGCATCGGAATTGCGCCTCGAACGCGGGGCGCACCTTGAAGCTGATTTCCTGGTCCTGCGCGGTTGCGATTCCGCTGATAGTCGCGATCCCCGTGCCCCAGATCAGCTTTACGTCCGCGTTGTCGGGAAACGCCTGCCGCGCCTGCACGATGATCGCCGGGCGATGGTTGATGAAATCGTCGAAGCGCTTGAGCAACAGGTCGCGGTCTGCGCCGCTGATGATGTTCGCGCCGACCCGCTGCGCCATCCCCTGTACGGAGAACTCGGCGTGCTCCAGCACCGTTTGCTCGTCCGGTTCGGCGTCGAGGACGAGGACGAAGGCCTGATGTTCGTCGATGTCGCTGCTGCCCGTCCACGGCCTGGTCTCGATCACGGCCGGGCCGCCGGTGTCGAAGACGAATGGGGGATGGCTCGCAATCGGCGCACCCTTGAGCGTTTTGAGGCCGGGGACGAGCGTGAAGGTGCATCGGACGCCCGCCGGCAGGTCCTGGTCAAAGTCGTAGGACCACTGCCGGCTGTCTATCCAGCGCTCCGTTCCGTGCCACCGCGCCTTCCCATGCTCGGGGCAATCAATCTGAAAGGGCGATTGATGGACGCGCGGATCGCCCAGCGGAACCATCGGCTGCGAGAAGTGCGCCACGGCCTGGCGCACGTTCTTTATCGTGCCCTGGGGCGAGAAGGTGAGGGTTGGCGGCGGCGCGGAATCAGGCCGGGCCGCTACGGACACGACGGCCAGGCAAATAAATGAAAGCAGTACGATGCGGGCGGTTGAAACGAAAAGCCTTCGCCTGGCCGCCGAAGGCTGACCGTCTCCGGCTGACAATGGGCCGCTTGCTGAAAGTTGGCTTATCGCAGTCCCCCTCCCAACCTCGGCTCGCAGTGTATAGCGTAGTGACAGGTCAGGCCGAGCCGCCCCGCCTGCCGCGAGACGATACCGGCGCGCCGGCGCCGGAACAATCGCGGAAAATCCTATGTCGCAAGCGAGACAAAACCGGTCGTAAGCCCCAAAAGAGCGCTTTTGCCGAGCGCGCAGGGCTGCAATACTGTTGATGTTTGATGCTGACCGGTGAGGTGCATGATGGCTGAGGTCGAAGGCGCGAGCGCGCCCGCTACAAGCGGCGCCACCCGCGTCGAATATGAATTGCAACTTTACTACTGGATGAAGCTCATCCGCGGTTTTGAAGATCGCGTCTCGCGGCTTCATCGGCAGAACAAGATTCTCGGCGGCGTCTACTCGGGCGCCGGGCAGGAGGCGATCGTCACCGGCATCTGCGCGCCGCTGCAGGACGGCGACCTGGTGGCGCCGCTCCATCGCGACCTCGGGGTCTTCCTGATGCGCGGCGTCGATCCGGGACGCCTGATGGCGCAACTGATGGGCAAGGAAACCGGGCTTTCGCGCGGCAAGGATTCATTTCTGCACGGCGGCGACCTCGAGCACGCCGTCTTCGGTTCGACCTCGATGCTGGGGTCGTCGCTGCCGGTCGCGGTCGGCGCGGCGCTCAAGTACCACATCAAAAAGGAGAAGCATATCGCGGTGTCGTTTTTCGGCGACGGCGCGGCCTCGCGCGGCGACGTGCACGAGGCGATGAACTTTGCCGGCGTGCACAAGCTGCCGGTGGTCTTTGTCTGCGAAAACAACCGCTACGCCTACTCTACCCCGCTGGAGAAGCAGATGGCGATCGAGGACGTGGCCTCGCGCGCCGCAGCCTATGGTTTCAAGGGCCATGTGGTCTCAGGTAACGACCTGCTAGCCGTGGTCGAGTTGAGCGAGCGCGTGATGAACCGCACGCGCGAAGGTGGCGGGCCCGTGCTCATCGAGTGCAAGACCTACCGCTACCGCGGCCATAGCGAGCACGACCCGGCGCTCTACCGCGACAAGGAAGAGCTGGTGGAATGGGAGAGCCGCGACCCGATCCCGGGCTACGAGTTCTTCCTGGAGAAAAAGGGCCACGACTTAAAGCGCATCCGCGAAGAGGTGGACGAGCGCGTCCGTTCGGTGGTCCAGGGCGCGGTCGATTTTGCCGAGCAGAGCCCGATGCCCAAGCCCGAAGAGGCGCTCGAGGACCTCTACGCGCCGTCCGGCTCATCTTCCGCCAGCTCCTCGACCGCCGGCGGCGGCAACCATCGCGGATCGTGACCATCGTCACACAGAATACCGATCCTCGAATCTCAACTACTGGAGTACGATGGAAGTCACTTATCTGAAAGCGATTAACCAGGCGCTGCACGAAGAGATGCGGCGCGACGACAACGTCTTCGTGATGGGCGAGGACGTGGGCGAACTGGGCGGCGCGTTCAAAGTCACCGAGGGTCTGCTCGATGCCTTCGGCGAAGACCGCGTGATCGATACCCCGATCTCCGAGGCGCTGATCGTCGGCGCCGGGATCGGCGCGGCGATCCTGGGGATGCGCCCGGTCCTGGAGATGCAGTTCGGCGATTTCATTTCCTGCGCCTTCGACCAGATCGTCAATACCGCGGCGACCTTGCGCTATCGCCACGGGGGCCAGGCCGTGTGCCCGCTGGTGCTGCGCGCCCCCTCTGGCGCGGGCGTGCATGGCGCGCTCTTCCATTCGCAAAACCCCGAGGCGTGGTTTACCCGCGTCCCCGGACTCAAGGTGGTCGCGCCGGCGACGCCCTATGACGCCAAGGGCCTGCTGAAGAGCGCGGTGCGCGACGACAATCCGGTCATCTACTTCGAGCACAAGCGCCTCTATCGCAGCATCAAGGAGGACCTGCCCGAGGGCGACTTCACCGTGCCGATCGGGCCGGCCGAGCTGCGGCTGGAAGGCCGAGACCTTTCGATCATCACGTACGGCGGAACGATGCATCAGGCGCTCGACGCGGCGCGAATCGTCGAGAAGGAAGACGGGCTCAAAGTCGAGGTGCTCGATCTGCGCACGCTGCTGCCGCTGGACCGCGAGGCGATTCTCGCGACCGCGCGCAAGACCGGCAAGGTGCTGATCGCGCACGAGGACCGGCTGACCGGCGGTATCGGCGGCGAGGTCGCGGCGATTATCGCCGAGCACGCTTTCGACTATCTCGACGGGCCAATCAGGCGCGTCGCCGCGCTCGATACGCATGTCGCGTTCAGTCCGCCGCTGGAGGAGTACATCCTTCCCAACACCAACAAGATCGTCGAGGCGATCCGCGAGCTCGCGGCGTACTAGGGGCAGAGGGCCGGCATGTCGATCGAAGTAATGATGCCGCAGATGGGCGAGAGCGTGGTCGAAGGGACCGTCACCAAGTGGCTGGTCAAGGAGGGGGACCGCGTCCAGGAAGATCAGCCGCTGTGTGAAATTTCGACCGACAAGGTCGATACGGAAATTCCCTCGCCGGGCGCGGGCGTGATCGCGAAACTGATCGCGGCCGAGGGCCAGACTTTGCCGGTGGGCGCGCCGCTGGCGGTAATCGAAGCCGCTGGCGCTGGCGCGACTTTCGCCGCCCCGGCTGCCGCCGCCGCCCCGGCGGGAGTGCGGACGCAGCCTAAGGCTGCCTCCGCACTCCCGCCCGCGCCGGGCAAGGCGGCTGCTGCGGGTGCGCCGCCCGCGGCACGCCCGCAGCAGCCGCCGACGCTGCGCGCCGTGCGCAGTGAGCCGCGGCCGCAAGCGGCCGCCGCTAACGCAGCACCGCAGACCTCGGCGGGCAGAGCGAGCACGCCGTCCGCCGGTGCAAGCGGCGCAGCCGCTGCGGCGGCCGACTCGGCCGCCGCGGTGCCGCGGACCGCGCCCGGCGGCCAGGCCGCCGGTGGCGTCGGCGCTCATCGGCGCTACTCGCCGGTGGTGATACGTATCGCCGAAGAACACGGCATCGACCTGACTCGCGTGCCGGGCACCGGAATGGGCGGCCGCGTCAGCAAGCGGGACGCGCTCGCTTATCTCGACGCCCTCCAGGCGGGCCAGGTGCAGCCGCCGGCGAGCGGCGCGGCAAACGGTGCGACGAATGCTGTGAATGGACAGGAGCCGGCGCGGGCCGCGGCAACGGCCGCTCCACCGTCGGCGCAGGCCGCCGCGCGCCCGAGCGCGCCATCGGCCTCCGCGCGCTCAAGCGCGCCATCGGTTGGATTGCCGGGCGGTACCGGCTATCGGCCGCCGGTTTATGAGCCGCGCGAGGGCGACGTGGTCGAGCCCTTTACCCGGCGGCGCAAGCTCATCGCCGAGCACCTGGTCTACTCCAAGACCCACTCGCCGCATGTCGGCACGCTCGCCGAAGTGGATCTGACGCGTGTGATGCGCCTGCGCAATAAGCACAAGGATGCCTTTGCCGCTCGGGAAGGCTTCGCGCTGACCCTGCTGCCGCTGGCCGCGGCCGCGACGGTGCGCGCGCTCAAGGAGTTTCCGCGCATGAACGCCTCCGTGGTGGGCGACTCGCTGATCGTGCGCCACCAGATAAACCTCGGGATCGCGATGGATGCCGAGGAGGGGCTGCTGGTGCCGGTAATCAAAGCTGCCGAGGGGATATCGGTGGTGGGACTGGCGCGCGAGATCGAGCGGCTGCGGCGCAAGATCGCCGAGAAAAAAATCGCCGCCGACGATCTCGCGGGCGGCAGCTTCACGCTCACCAATCCGGGGCGCGAGGGCAATCTGTTCGGCTTCGCGATCATCAATCAGCCGCAGGTCGGGATTCTGCGGATGGGCGAGATCAAGAAACGCCCGATGGTGGTCGAAGGCGACGGCGAGGACGCGATCGCGATCCGCACGATGATGTATCTGGCGCTCTCGTACGACCATCGCGTGATCGACGGCGTGCTCGGCAACCGCTTTCTGTTCCGCGCCGCGCGCATTCTCGAGGAAGCTGACTTCGACTTGTAAGTTTTCTCTGGACTCTATTTGTTCATGCCCTCGCCCGCGTCATTTGCGGGGAGGGTGAGGTTTTTTCTTGGCGCGCCTCCTTCTGTCTGATCGCGCGCGGCGTTTTTTATTTGCGTGTGTGAGATTCTAGCTGAGCGCGATTGAATGCTTCTTGCAGTTTTTCTGCAGACTCAACAAGAAATCTTCGTTTACGACACTTGCTTCGATATGTCCGCTGCGGATGCTTTTAGCCACTAGTTCCGTAGTTCTCTTATCCAGCACTCGCTCTATCCGTGATCCTTTTCGGATCTCTTCGGCCAGCGTGGCTAGTTTGCCGGCGGTTAGATGTGCGAACTCAAGATGAAGCTCTATATTCACCGTCCTGTCAGGAGTTGTGCCTGGCGTGGATATCAGCTCGAAGCCCAACCGACGCGCGACGTCACTATTTAGCAGGGCGTAATCTATGATAGAGACATGCGAACCGCTCGCAGCCAGTGCCGCAATGACTCGCTCCAGATTGGCCAGATCATCTTGGATCAGGTAAACGGATAAGGCGTTATCCTTGGTCGCAAGATCGGATAGAGTGTCAGCCTGAAGTTCGCCCGGCAAAAGCCAAGGAAGATCGGGACGACTATACCATTTGCTCTTTCTTACCTTCCGAAGCAGAAAGGGCAAGGCTCTAAGCCTCCAGTTGTGCAATGACTTCCCGTAGGTCGTGGCGCAGATCGGGGGAGCATTCTCGGCTCGCGGCCTGTCGCAGATGCGGAACCGCACGAACATCATTCAGATACGCAAGCCCGATCGCAGCGGCGTCGCGCACGGCGAGAGACGGATGACCCAAACAGAGGACCAGAATCTTGAACCGAGCTTCTTGAGTCTCGGGCTGCTCGCTAAGCCCAAACTGGCGAAGTACTTCAGCGATGATGCAACCATTGCCTGCTTCGGAAAGGCAATACTGCTCAAGCAATTGCAGCGCGCAAATTCCGTGCTTCGACAAGAGGGTCTGCAAGGTCCTCGAGAAGGGCGTTTCAATCCCGTCTTCAAAAGTTTGCTCCCGACCTCGCTCGATCAGATCGCGCAACGCTTCTTGCGCGTCAGCCCATTTAGCAGGAGCTAACGTCTGCAGTGGAGCGCTAGAGGACTGGGCAGGTGGAGACCCGTACTCTGCAGGCAGCTCGTTTACAAAACTTCTTAGCAGTAGAGCATAGCGATCGAGATCCTTCCAAAGGCTAGGGTTCACTCTCAGGCCTTCGACGAGGACAACTGCTAACCTCTCGGGATCCATTCGTGCTTCTGCCAAAGCTGTAAACATTTTTGCGAGTACTGAATGCTCAAAGTCGTTTTGCGTTGGGGATTGCGCGGCTGTCCCACCGGCGGATACTGGTTGCTGGGTTCCTATGGAAGTGACAGCGGAGGAATTCATGGAACATCTCCCTGTGTTGCGATCTCGTTTGCCAATTCTATCAGCTCAGAGAAGAGAACGTTCAGCGTGTCCGATGGAAGGTCGCCCACGAAGTCCGCGGATGAGTTAATGTCTAGTTCTACGCGGCACGCTGGCTGAGCTGAAGGAGCAAGAGACACGTGCGAAGATTTAGGCCTGCCTACGGCGGCCACCTCAAAAGAGAGCAACCTAGCTTGGAGAACCGACCAGCTGGATAAGCGGTTTATCTTCAGCCCGTTGATTCCTGACCGAGATAGGCGAGGCCGGTTGATCCTGTAGAAAAAATCTGACGAATTTTCAGGATCAATCTTGATCGACTGCAGATAGTAGCCGAGCCGCAAGTAGGCTGCCGCTATAGAATCGGACGGCTGAACAAGGTCAGCGCCGAACGCTAGCCGTGTCGCAGACGAGCAAGAGCTGAGCCAGCGATGTGCGAGCGATGTAAACAGTTCAAGTACGCTCGAGAATGCTCCCAGGGATGGGATATCTCCAGATGAAGGTTCCCCCTCGACCGCTCCGAAAGTCCAATCGATCCTACTCGGTCGGGTTATCAAGGCTAGCTGGCCGCCCTCAAACACTCCCGCCTGTTGCACCAAGCCCTGGCTGCGTTGGGAAGATTCTGAATCTGGGGGTCTTCCTACAATTTCCTCCCACCAGGAAGGCTTTCCGTACATAGGCGCGCTAGGGAACAGGCTAAGCCTGAAACCTCGGGCGAGCCATGTCTCTGGTGTTTGCGTATGGGTCATGTCCATCTCTGCAACTATTAAGATCTCTGCTATCGTAACATACCGCCACCGTCGCTGCTCTTGTGCCCCGTCATAGGTATCAAGAATTTGAGCTGGAATGGTAGTTTGGGACTCGAAGCGGCCATGCGATAGGAAGGCGATGATTTCGCCGCGGACAATAGCCAAACTTCTATGTTAACAGAATGAAAGCGATGGCTGTATACACGCCCGCCCCAATCGAAACCGATCCGCTGCGCGCGATCGAGCTTCCCGAGCCCGAGCCCGGGCCGCGCGAAATCCTCGTCCGCATCAAGACCTGCGGCGTCTGCCGCACCGACCTCCACGTCGCCGAGGGTGACCTGCCGGCGCGCCATCCGCGAATCGTCCCCGGCCATGAGATCGTCGGCACGGTCGAGCGATGCGGCCCCGGATGCGCGCGTTTTACCGCCGCGGGAGCGCGCGTCGGGGTCGCGTGGCTGCGCGAGACCTGCGGCCAATGCGCTTATTGCCGGCGCGGACGCGAAAATCTTTGCCCCGGCGCGCGCTTCACCGGTTACGATCACGACGGCGGCTATGCCGAGTTCGTGGTCGTGCGCGAGGATTTCGCCTACGCGATCCCCGACGGGCTCGGTGACGAGGCAGCCGCGCCGCTTTTGTGCGCGGGAATAATCGGCTTTCGCGCGATTAAGCGCGCCGAGGTCCGGCCCGGCGCGACCGTCGGCCTTTATGGCTTCGGCGGCTCCGCGCATATCGCTATACAGGTGCTGAAGCATTGGCGATGCCGCGTGTTCGTGATGAGCCGCGGCGGACGCCATCAGGAACTCGCTGAAGCGCTGGGCGCCGATTGGATCGGCCCGGCCGACGCGCCGCCGCCGCAAAAGCTTGACGCCGCGATCCTGTTCGCTCCGGCCGGCGAACTGGTGCCGCCTGCGCTGGAGGCGCTCGACCGCGGCGGCATCCTCGCGGTCGCCGGAATCTACCTGAGCCAGGTGCCTGCGCTCGACTACGAGCGTTATCTTTTCTACGAACGCGAGTTGCGCAGCGTGACCGCCAACACGCGTGCGGACGGCGAGGAGTTTCTGAAAATCGCAGGCGAAATTCCCGTGCGCACACATACGCTCGGGATGCGCCTGGACGAGGCCAACCGCGCGCTCAACATGCTCAAGCACGACGAGCTCAAGGGCGCCGCCGTGCTCCGCGTCGGTTGATTGTTTGCTCCACGCCACGCTGCCGCGGGGCCGGTCGTCCGGTTAGGTGACGATTCTCCGGTCCAAGGAGAGCCATTGGCGAAGAAAGTTTAGCGGTGCCCACCTCCGGGACCGCCGCCCGCATGCCCACCATAGCCGCCGCCATGGCCGACGGGATGCCCGCCACCGGCTGCGGGATGGAAGAAGCTCTCATTGTGGCCGGAGGCATGATGCTCCTCCCACGGATGGTGCACGGCAAAGTTCGGTGCGTAGCCACGGGCATACACCGGCAAGCCATAGGAATAAGGCGAGTAGCCGTATTCAGGATAGCCGTAAGTAGGACCGTAGGCGGGTCCTATGCATCCGCCCAGGCCACAGAGCGAACTCAGTATCAGGATGATTTGGATTAAGCGCAGCACGGCTAAAAAATACCTCCGCTAACAAGCGTCTCGCCATACGCCCCGTTCATGGAGCACCCCAGGCTGGCTTTCCGTCTGGATGATAGAAGGCCAGGCCCGGAGTTTCGGCGGCGGGAATATCGAGACTGGTGCGCAATTTGCCGCTTGGATCGTAAAGCCCCAGGCCCGGTGTTCCCTTCGGCCCGAGCGCGAGCGTCGCACGCATCTTGCCGTCCCCGTCATAGAGGTCGAACCCGGGTGATCCATTGGGGGCAATATCAACCGTGATCCGCGTCTGGCCCTTGGTATCGTTCAGATTGATCCCCACCGCGCCATTATCCCCGATACCCATCGCACCTCGTACTTTGCCGTCGCTGCCGCGCAGCACAAACTGCTCGGCCTCCAGGCTTTGTACGGGCGCGGTCTGACCCGTCAGCGCGGTCTGGCCCATCAGGACGACCGCGCTCGTCAACAGCATTAGCGCACCCGTCACCAGCCGCAGCCGCCGGTTGGCGTGTCGAAGCTCGGCCTGTTGATGCTCCAGCCGCGTGATCCGTTCAATCAATTCGCCTGTGGGTTGTTCCATGTCACCTTTCTCGTCAGGTTATTGGGATCATTTCAGGTTTAGCTCTCGGGGTCGTCTTTAGCCAGACGGCCCTGGTCCTTGCAGTCATTTGCGTGCGTCAAAACGTGTCCAGACAGGGCTATGCACGTTCATGCGCGCAAGGTTATTATGGAATGGTCATCACGCCTGAAGTATGAGGATCACAAACTGGCGAAGGGGGGACTTCAATGGCTAGCGTCAAGCGGGATTCGATACTCAGAGCGGGAGTAGCGTCGCTCGCCTTTGCGGCGGTCGTGTTGGCGTTTGTGCCGATGGCCAAAGCGCAAGCGATGGGTGAGTACGGACTCGCGGTCGGCCACTCCGCAGGCGCCGCAGTGGAGGCTCCAAGGGCGGAGCTTCCTTCTATCCCTGCGGCCTCCACCCAAAGCGGTTCATCCGGCACGACGGCGACGGAGATTAGAGAGGACGACTCCTCCTCTCCTGCGGACGCAAACGCCGCCGACACCGACAACAGTCAATCCGGCGATGAGTGGACAGAGGTCAAAGGCTCGGAAGGCTCGGACGGCGGAAACTGAGCCGGGCCTCGAGCCGGCAGCGATTGAGTCTCGATTCGCGTCATCTGCGGCGTGCCGCCACGACCATCATTGCTGACGCATAGCCGGTGATCGTTTCTGGACTATCACCTGCGACATTTTTTTCCGCGCCCTCATGCGCGACGCTTCGTTCGCCGGCTCGAAGTCACACATCTGATTTACGTTGTGCCGGGCACGATGCTCGTCAGCTTGACGGAAAGTGGGAAACCATTTAAGGCCAAAGCTCAAGAATTCGTAAAGGCACAGGGAGTCCAATCGAATGCGTGAAGTGAAGTTCGGACTGTTCTCGGTAACCGGCGATTATGCGCAAGCCCTGCGGACGGCGAGGCGCGCCGACACCGAAGGGTTTCACTCGATGTTGCTCAACGATCATTTCTTTTCGCCCTTTCGCCCCGCCCGCGAGCCCCAACTCGAGTGTTTCACGACCCTGAGCGCGATCGCGGCCGTAACCACCCGGATCCGCATAGGTTCATTGGTGGCGGCGGTCGCGTTTCGTTCCCCACCGCTGCTGGCCAAGATCGCCTCGACGCTGGACCACGTGAGCAACGGACGATTGGTTCTCGGCCTGGGCTCCGGCTGGGAGCGCTCGGAGTACGACGCGCACAACTATCCTTACCCCTCAAATTCCGAACGGCTCGATCAACTCGCGGACGCAATCAAGCTGCTCAAGGCGATGTGGACGCAGGACGAGCCGACCTATCACGGGAGCTATTTCTCGATTGAAAAGGCCTACAACAATCCGCGGCCGCTCCAGAAGCCGCATCCGCCAATCATGCTCGGCGGGTCCGGAAGCAAACTGCTAAAAATTGCCGCAGCCGAGGCCGACATCCTGAATTTGATCCCGCCTATATTCAATGGCAAGGATCTGATCAACGATCCTGCCGCGGCAGTGAGATTCGATAAGGCCGAGCTCAAGCGGCGCATCGCAAGGTTGCACAGTCTTACGAAAGAGGCCGGCCGCGATCCGAAGGAGATCGAGATCAGTGGCTTACTCCTCATAAGTCTTTCCAAGGACAAGGGCCGGGCGGACACCGCCGTGCGGGAGATCGCCAAAAAATGGGGTTTCCCTGATGAAGAGGCGGCGCGGCGCGCTCCTTCGATCCTTGCGGGAACTACGGATGAGGTGAAGCGCGAAATCCGCTCGCGGATCGAGGAAACCGGGATGACGTATTTCGTCGTGCTCCCGGACTCGGAAGAGTCTCACGAACTGCTAGTGAAGGAAGTCATGCCCGAGTTTCTTCACTGAGATCACCGGTGTGCCCGGAGATTTTCTTTGATCGGATAGACCGCCCCGCTTTGACCCCGCTTTGAATTGACAGACCCGCACGGTCGGTGTTCGCGCAGATCCGCGAAGGCCAGAGCAAAGGCTTGTAGCGGCTCCGAGCGCTAGCAATCCGACCGCCGTATTTTTCGCGCGTCGACGCTTTGCGCTTCGACTTGAGGCCGCGCCGCCGGTTCCATGTCAATTAGTGCAATCGCGAGTGCAAACCCGCTCATTAAAGACAAAAGGTGCATCTCATTGCTTATCGTTGTACATTCGCAAACAAACCACTGTTGGTGGTGTAACGAGCAATATGGAGTCTTCGATCAAGGAGGTCTATCCAAATGACACCGAATCTCAAGCACAACCGAGGCGCGTCGAGTGTGGGCGGGTTAGGGCTGCTGCTAGTGTTGTGTCCCATTAATAAGTTTACAGATGCGCTGGAGTTTGTTGAATATCGAGTCGGCGGTGGCAGTCCAGACGAAGGGCCGCTTGTGGGCATTGTAATGAGCCACGTAGGCGTCGATCTTCCCCACCAGTTCCCGGACGTTGCGGAACGAGCCGCGGCGAATCGCTTGCTGGGTGATAAGCGCGAACCAGCGCTCGATCTGGTTGAGCCAGCTTGAGTAGGTGGGCGTGAAGTGAAGGTGAAAGCGCGGATGGCTGGCGAGCCACGCTCTGACTTTGGGATGCTTGTGAGTCGCGTAGTTGTCGGCGATCAGGTGCAGTTCAAGATCGGCCGGCATATTAGCATCGAGATGTTTCAAAAAGCTCAGGAATTCCTGGTGGCGATGGCGCGGCTTGCACTGGGAGATGACCCCGCCGTCGACGATGTCCAGTGCCGCGAAGAGCGTGGTAGTGCCGTGACGATAGTAATCGTGAGTCACTCCCTCGACATAACCGAGCCCCATTGGCAGCACTGGTTGGGTGCGCTCCAAGGCCTGCACCTGGCTCTTCTCATCCACGCACAATACCAGCGCGTTGTCCGGCGGATTAAGATAAAGCCCAACGATGTCGCGGACCTTTTCGACGAAGAACGGGTCGGTGGACAGCTTAAAGCTCTTGCTCCGATGTGGTTGCAGGCCGAACAGCGCGAAGTAGCGCGCGACCGTGCTCTTGGAGATGCCAGTATGCGCCGCCACGCTGCGCACGCTCCAGTGGGTGGCGACGGCGGGCTTGCTGTGCAGTACCTTGCGCAGCAAGCCCGCTACCTGTTCGTCGCTATGGCTGCGCGGTCGGCCCGGACGAAGTTCCGCGTGCAGCCCGGCGATGCCGCGTTGCTGATAACGCTGGCGCCACAGACTGACCACCGGAGCACTAACCCCGCAGCGCCTGGCGACCTCTCTGTTGGCGGCGCCAGCGGCCGACAGCAGCACGATCTGTGCGCGCCGCACCAACGAATGCGGCAGGCTGCGCGAACGCACGATCGAGCGCAGTTGCGACCGCTCCGACTGAGTAATCATCAAGGCTGCATTCGGCCTGCCCATCCCATTCAACCTCCACCGGACCATAGCAGATGGGCCTCACTCCTGTAAAGTTATTTGTGGGACACAATACTAGTCCTTGCCGCGATCATAGTCGGCGTGGGCGCATCCGTCGCTACAGCGCAACAGACGCTGCCGATGCGATCGGATTACGACGTATGGCTGCACAAGTACCTGGATGCCAAGCCCACATTTAAGCCGGGCGATGTTTTGACCCAGAAGGACCTCGAGCGCATCCGGCCATTCGTGCCGCCCGGCTACCTCGAGCAGTTGAATTTTCCCGAGCTACGGATGGAGATCGCGCAACCCGAAGATCATACCCCACGTCAGGACTTCATGAGTTGCACGGAGAAATATCAAAGTCAGGTCCGCCTCGGACCCGACGGCGATTTGCTTAACTACGTCTGTGGCCAGCCCTTCTCCGATGCTTTGAGTGTCTCCGATCCGATGGCGGGATTTAAGGCGGCCTGGAACTACGAATGGCGTTGGCAAAATTTCGGCCTGGCCTGCTACACGCTGCCGTGGATCTGGGTGCGTTTTGGCGGCAGCCACTCGCCGTTCGATATCGAAAAGGACATTAGCTGGGACACCGGAACCAACTTCCAGGGCGCACTTCCCGACACGCAGCAGATCGCGCAGATGTTCGGCGGCGGGGGCACCTTTCAACGCATCCTTCAGTCGACTTATCAGCGGGTCTATTTTTCGCACCTGGCCCCGATGGCCGACAACGGCGGGCTGCTCCCGGTGCCTGACGCCAAGGAATTCGAGTTCAAGGAATTTACCGGCTTCTTCGATCCGTTCGATATTCGCGGCACCGCCTTCATAGTTTACCGGTACGCAGACCCGCGCCGGCAGGACGACGCCTGGGCCTATCTGCCAGTGTTGCGCCGCGTGCGGCGGATCTCAGTCGAGGTCAAGTCCGATTCGCTGCTCGGCACCGATCACACGCTGGAAGATTTCTATGGGTTCTCGGGACGGATATTGGAATGGAAATGGAAGTTCCTGGGTTGGAAGCAAATGTTGGCGGTGATGAGTTCCAAGTATGACTATGCCCACTACTACGGTCCCAACGGCATCGTCCCCAACGACCGTTGGGATGTGCGACGCTTTGCGGTGGTGGAACGTACTCCAACTATACCGCGTCATCCTTACAGCAGTGCGATCGATTTCTGGGACGCCCAGAACTGGGATACTTCCTATCTGATAGCCTTCGACCATGGCCGCAAGCTCTGGAAGATCTTTCAATTCACCAAGGTGTGGAGCGAGGACTTCAAGGATCCGAATCTGCAACGTATCAACAAGGGCGTCAGGGCCACCGACTTTCAGACCATCGCCGTGATGGACCTGCAGAACCATCGCGCCACGCTAAATCCGATCTACGGCCTCGGATTTCCTACAGTGACGGCGCAGCACGTGTCCAAGCTCTACGACGTGAGCAGTTTGGAGCAGATTCACCGGTAACGATGCCTCGGGCGGTGGGCACCTCGGGCTCACCGCCCGGCATTATCGATTGGGCTGTCAAATTTCGGCATGCCGCTCAGAGCTTGAGTTATACGCGCGTGACGCCCAGCGCGAAGCGGCGCGCCACGATGCGGGCAAGGATGCTGACCGCGAGCCCTGATGCCGACCGACAATCGTCAGACGCATCATTTCAGTCTCGCGCCTCCATGAAAGAAAGCTCCGCCGGTGACCGCGAGGCCACGGACGGAGCGCATAAGATGTGAGGCCGGGTGTGATGCCGGGTCATCCGGTAAAGTTCAGCACACCGAGCGCATCAACCCAAAGGCTTTATCAGTGATGTTTGCCATTGTTGCCGTGCTCGGGCGTGGTGATCCTGAAAGCGTCGATCGTTGCCGGCGAGGGCAGGGTGGTTACCTGCGCTGTGCCGTTGGACGGAACGAAATGCCTGTTGCTCGAGCCGACGATTGTCTGGGGATAGGGCGACGTGCTCTCAACTGGGCCCATAGTATCGAAGGCGCCCTGGCCGTTGATCCTGAAATGCCACTGCACCATGAAGACATCGTTCGCGCTGGTTCCGGGCTGTCCCGACACTGAGCCACCGGTGGCGAAGAATGTTCCGACCGCGCCGCTGGTCGGGCAGGCTGTGGTCGCTACGGTGTCCGAAAGCGTGCCCTCGGGGAATACAGGCCCCGCGGCCGAGAAGAGGTCGCCGTTGCTGCCCGTCGCGAGGTTCGCCTGGGCCAGGTCCACACATACGTCCCAGCTCTTGGCCATCGTCCTGGCCATCGCGGGCATTGCTGTCGCGAACACAATCGCCACAGCCAGACCGTATCTGATGAAACTCTTCATAACTGTCTCTCCTCCCGAAGTTATGAGTCGACAAACCGAAGAGTCAACGTTGGAAGGGTTTTGAAAGTTCCCACAGGGAACAGAAAGCGTTATGGTGCGGGCGATGCAACGGGGTAGGGGCGGAGGTTCCTGATCCAATGAGCGAGCACAAGCATCCGGCGCGACAGCATCAGTCCGACCCGCGAGGCGATGCGCCAGCGCCTGCTGCGACCGAGCAATTGACCTCGGCCGAAAAGTCGCTGATGAGACGGCTGACCAGGGTTTTGCGCTTTGCCGACTTCATGGCGCTGCTGATGGTGGCCGCGACCGCGTTCAGCGCATACGCAGCGTGGCGCACGGAGCAGGTGACCTCGCACATCTTCGCCCTCGAGGAACGGCCGTTCGTCGGCCTCGAGGGCGTCACCTTTGAGCAAGGCGACACGCCCAATCCGCGGGCCGTCGTTGAATATCGCAATTTCGGCAGAATTCCGGCCAGCGGCGCGATCATCACCGTAGTCGCGCTTGCCGACGGCAAGCGTATTGCCGATAGACCCAACGAAATGTCCTCGGTTTCAGCGGGTGTGCTTTCACCCGGCGTGCCGCATTTTTTCTACGTCTATTTCCCGGTGGACACTTACAAATCCGTAGTCACCGGCAAGGAGAGACTGATGCTCCATGTGCGCGCCGAATACAAAGGCGTCAGCGCAGAGCCCTTCTGCTACACCGAGCGCGTGGTGTTCGACTATCGTTCGGCGGGTTTCAGGCCGGTCGGCGGAACCGACCGTTGCCGTCAATCGGATATCTACTGACGATTTGCGCGTGACGATTTGCGCGCCGCGCGCCTATCTGGCAATTTTTCGATTCGGGTAGATCGCGATGCGGTGTCCGATTTGCAAAAGGCCGGCTGAGATGGCGCCTGCCAACCGCTTCCGGCCGTTCTGTTCCGAGCGATGCCAGATGCTTGACCTCGGGAAGTGGGCGGGCGAGGACTATCGGGTGGCCGGCGGCGCGGTCGAGGACCGCGAGCATCCTGACGATCTCAAGAAGAAGCTCCTCCATTGAACGTTGAGCACGACGCGCCGCTGCCGCCCCGGGTCCATCCAAGCGCCGTGGTCGGCCCCGTGGTCGAGCTTGCGCCGGGGGTCGAGATCGGACCGTTTTGTCTGCTCGACGGCGCGATCCGGATCGGCGCGCGCACGCGGCTTATCGGCCACGTCACCATCCTGGGCGACGTCGAGATGGGCGAGGCCAACGTGCTTCATCCCAACGCGGTCATCGGCGGCGAGCCGCAGGACCTCGCCTATAGCGGCGGTCCGCGCCGCGTGCGGATCGGCGCGCGCAACGTCTTTCGCGAGGGCGTGACGGTGCATCGCGGCAGCGAGCGCGGTGATATCACGATCATCGGTGACGACAACTTCCTGATGCAGAACGCGCACGTCGCGCATGACTGCCGGGTCGGCAACTCGGCGATCATCGGCGGCGGCGCGTTGCTCGCGGGATGGGTCGAGGTCGGCGACCGGGCGCTGGTTTCGGGCAACTGCGTGGTGCATCAGTTCGTCAGGATCGGGCGGCTCGCGATGATGCGCGGGATGAGCCGCACCAGCCGCGATATCCCGCCGTTTTGCATCGCCGACCTGACTCATACGCTGCGCGGGATAAACGCCGTGGGGCTGAAGCGCGCCGGTATCGACGCGCGCTCGATCACCGCGCTGCGCCACGCCTTCAAGACGCTTTTCGGCGAGCGGCGCAATCTCAAGCTTGCGATCGAAGAGTTGGCGGCCGCGGGCCCGATGACGCCCGAGGTCGCCGAGATGGTCGAGTTCATCCGCACTGCGCGCCGCGGGGTCGCCTTCGGCCCGCGCGCCGCGGGCGAAGCGGGCGAGTCGGACGATGAAGCGCAATAGGCGTCAGCATCGCGGTGCTATCCAGCGCCTACAGCCGGAGCGTTGCGACCACCCCGATATGATCCGACCGCCACAGCCATGTGCCGTCGCCCTCGCGATGCGGCCGGTCGGCGAACAGTCCCACTTCCGTCACCTCGGCGGCCTCTCCGCTCGCCTGACGCATCATCAGGTAGTCGATACGCTGGTTGTGCGTGGGAATTTCGGCGTTCAGATCGATATCGTTGCGATCGTTCGTATAGCCGGGGCCGCGGCCGAAGGCTTCGTGCAGATCGATGAAGCCGGCGCGTTTGAGGCCCGCGATAGTCTCCGAGTCTGGAAGGTCGTTGAAGTCGCCCGCCAATATCACGGTCTCGGCGCCACTGCCCGCCGCCGCCCATCCGGCGAGCTCGCGCGCCTGCATCGTCCGCACCGCGACTCCATCGATGCATTCCGGCCGGTCCGTCAGATGCGAGACATAAAAGTCGAGTTTGGCGCCGCCCTTCAGCCGAAACCGCCGGCGAACCGCGACCCGGTTGTCCGGCAAGCGGTAGCGATGCCCGGCGACTTCGGTTGTCATCTCGATCTGCGCGCGATACTTGAACGACTCTGCCGGGCCGTCGGTCTCGAGGCGGCTGAGCAGCGCGACGCCTTCATCGAAAGAGAACTCACCGTCGCCGGCGCCGTCGGCCACCACATAGTCGAGCCGGTATACCTCGCCGCCACAGAGCCGGTTGAGGCGGTCGCGGATTCTGGCGCCGATGTCGCCCGAGCCGGTTGACCGCACCACCTCCTGGAGCGCGGCCACGTGCGGGCGGCGCACGGCGAGAGCTTTGGCGATGAGCTCGCAGCGGCGCTCCAGGTGGCGGTACATCGGCAGATCGTGGAAGAGGTTAAGTGTGAGTATGGTGCACTCAGTGGGGGGCATTGCTCTACGCTCCTCTAGCTCGCCGGCGGATTCGCGCCGGGTCATCCGAGACCCCTAAATGCTGAAATTTCTGTAATTTCCGCCCCGGACGCCCTGTTTCGCGCGAGGCGGGCTTGCTTGAAACGGCCGCGCTCGGCAACAATTGGGCGGTCCGTTGGAACAATCTGGCTGTCGAGCGTAGCCTCTGTTGCCGGCGCGGCCAGCGGATACCCTTGCGCGATAGCCCGGGGTTGGCGATAGTCGCGCGGTAGTCCCGGCAATAGTTCAGGTTGACGGATAAGAGAACTCGATGCCCTCGAAGTTGCGTTTTGTGATCGGGGCGGGCCTCATCGTGCTCGCCATCGGCTACCTCATCACCACGGCCGTCCGTAACACGTCCGAGTATTACCTCACGGTCAACGAGGTCGGCGCCCGCCAGGCCCAACTGAGCGGCCAGATGCTGCGGGTAGCCGGACGAGTCAAGGCCGGCACGATCAGCTGGGACCCCGCAACGCTGACCCTCGGCTTCGCGATGGTCTCGCCGCCCAATCCTGACGGCTCGCCCGTCAAACCGGTGACCGCCGCGGAGTCGGCCGAATTCCGGGTGGTCGCGCGCGGCGAGCCCAAGCCCGATATGTTCGCGGCCGGACGCGACGTGATCGTCGAGGGGCGGCTTGCCGCCGATGGCACGATCGAGGCCCGCCAGGTGCTTACTTCGTGTCCGTCGAAGTACGTTCCCAAGCAGGCCAGGTGAAAGTGAAATGCCGCTCATAGGTCAGCTCGCTCTCGCCCTCGCCCTGATGGTCGCGGTCTATTCGATCGGCGCTAATCTGCTTGGCATCCGCCGCAACTCGCCCGACCTGCTGCTCAGTGCCCGCCATGCGTTGTGGGCGATGTGCGCGATGGTGACGGTCGCGGTCGCCGTGCTGTGGACATGCCTTCTCACCAGCGATTTCTCGCTAGAGTACGTAGCCTCGTACTCCAGCGTTACACTTCCGATTCAGTACAAGTTCGCGGCGCTGTGGGGCGGGCAGCAGGGCTCGCTGCTGTTCTGGACCTGGCTGCTCTCGATTTTCACCTCGGTCGCGATCTTCCAGAACCGCCGGCGCAATCCCGAGATCACTCCGTGGGCCCTTATCGTGCTGGCCGGAGTTGCGATTTTCTTTCTCGGGATGCTGAATTTCGTCACGCGCCCGTTCGACCTGCTGGCGACCGTGCCGCCTGATGGCTCCGACCTAAATCCGCTGTTGCAAAACTACTGGATGGCGATCCATCCGCCGTCGCTATACACGGGCTACGTCAGCGCCGCGGTACCGTTCGCGTTCGCTTGCGGCGCGCTCATCACGCGCAAGCTCGACGACGGATGGATTCGCACCACGCGGCGCTGGGCGATTTTCTCGTGGTTCTTTCTAACGCTCGGCAATCTGTTCGGCGCGCGCTGGGCCTACGAGGTCCTGGGCTGGGGCGGTTACTGGGCGTGGGACCCGGTCGAGAACGCAGCCTTCATGCCATGGCTGGTGATGACGGCCTACCTGCACTCGGTGATGATCCAGGAGCGCAAGGACATGCTGAAGGTATGGAACCTGGCGCTCATCGGGATGGCCTTCATGCTCACGCTGTTCGGCACTTTTCTGACCCGCAGCGGGGTGATTTCCTCGGTCCATTCGTTCACCCAATCCGGCCTCGGGCCATACTTCCTGACCTTCCTGATCGTGGTCGTCGCCGGCTACACGGCGCTCTTGGTGAGCCGCGTCAAGGATTTGAAAAGCCCGGCCGAGTTCGAGTCCTATCTCTCGCGCGAGGCCGCGTTTCTGTTCAACAACCTGATGCTGGTCGGAATCGCATTCGCGGTCTTCTGGGGCACGGTTTTCCCGGTGATCTCGGAAGCGGTGCGCGGGGTCAAGATAACCGTCGGGCCGCCCTTCTTCGACAAGGTCAACGGTCCGCTCGCGCTCGGCCTAGTTTTCCTGATGGGCGTGGGGCCGCTGATTGCCTGGCGGCGCACCTCGCCGCAGACGCTATTGCGCACGTTCCTCGCGCCGATCACGATGGGCGTGGGCGCCGGGGTGGTCGTATTCGCGATGGGCCTGCGGCAATGGTACGTGCTGACCGCGCTTTCGCTGGCGGCGTTCGCGCTCGGCACCGTATTGGTCGAGTTCCGCCGCGGCGTAAGCGCGCGGCGCCATCTGGTGCATGAAACTCCGGCGCGCGCACTGGTCAATCTTGTGGCCAAGAACAACCGCCGTTACGGCGGCTATATCATCCACCTGGGAGTGGTTTTCGCCTTCGTTGGAATCGTCGCCTCGTCGTTCTTCAGGACCGAGGTCAAACGCAGCGTGCGCACCGGACAGAGCTTCAGTATTGGCGCGTATGAGTTAACCTACCTCGGACTGAACGGCGTCGAGAACGCGCATCTCGAAGACTTGCGCGCGCGCCTCGACGTGCGCAGCGGCGGACGTGAGATCGCCACGATGGAGCCGGCCAAGCTCTTCTACAAACGCCCGCAACAGCCCGCCACGCGCGTCGCGATTCGCTCGACGCCGCTCGCGGACCTCTATGTCGTGCTGGCCGGGGTCGACGATCAGAGCGGGCTTGCCACTTTCGAGGTTTTTCTCACACCGCTGGTTTTCTGGCTGTGGGCGGGCGGCCTGATGATGGCGATCGGCACGGTGGTCGTGATGTGGCCCAACGTGCGCGAGCGCGCCGCGATGGCTGCGGCGCTCGGCCGCGATGAGGCGCTTGGCGCCGAACCCGTGCCCGGAGGCGATTGAGCCGGTGAACGCCGCAAAGAGATTCGCCGACGTGGCGCTGGTCACGGCGGTTGCCGCGTTGGCGCTGACGGCCGTGCTGGCCGTGACGCTGGTGGTGGCGCCTATACGCCCGGCGCGAGCGGCCGCTGCCGGCGGGCGTGAAATCGCCGAGGGGCTGACCTGCCAGTGCGGATGCGGCCTGACGGTCGCCAACTGCAATCATCCCAATTGCAGCTTCTCGGTGCCGATGCGCGAGCATATCGACACGATGCTCGCGCACGGGATGGGCCGCGCCGAGATAATCGCCTACTTCCGCAAGCAGTATGGCGAGAAGATTCTTTCCGCGCCGACCACGCAGGGCTTCAACCTGCTCGCCTGGACGATGCCCTTCGTGGCGCTGATAGTTGGCGGCGGCCTGGTCGTCCTGATGATGGGACGCTGGCGCGGCGGACCATCCTCGACCCCGCAATCGCCGAACGATTCAGGCTCGGGCAGCTCCGACAATTCCGGCAAATCAGACAAATCCGACAAGTCCGATTCGGCTCTCCGCGAGCAGCTCGAACGCGAACTGCGGGAGCGTCTCTGACCGTGCTCTATCTGGCCGCGGTGCTGATCGTCGCGAGCGTGGCGCTGTTCGTCGCGGCGCCGTTGGGCGGCGGCTTGCTGGCGACCCGGCGCGCCGGCCGCGTTGCGGCCGAGGCCGAGCGGCTCGAACATGAGCGGGCGCTCGCGATGCAGGGGCTGCGCGAGCTGGAGTTCGATCGCGAGATGGGCAAGCTCTCCGAGGCCGACTACGCGGCGCTGCGCGAGGGCCTGATGGCGCGCGCGCTCGGCGCGAGCGCCGCGCTCGAGCGCCTGCGCGCGACCTCAGCCGTGCCGGCCTCCGCCGGCGGGACTGCCGTCGCGTCTGCGCCGGAGGCGGCCGCGACGCGTCCGCGGCTGGTCAAACCCGCAGCCGCGTCGGCGGCGGCGCCTGCGGCTTCGCCCGCCGCCGTGCGTATCCGCTTCTGCCCGCAATGCGGTGTCGAGGTCGCGGCGGGAAACTTCTGCAGCGAATGCGGCGCGCCGCTTTCCGGATCGGCGCGCGCCGCGGCGCGGGCCGATCGATGACAGCGGCGCTTATCGAGGCGCGCGCGCTGGGCAAGAGTTTCGGTCATGCGCCAGTTCTGCGCGACGTAAACTTAAGCGTCGAAGCAGGTTGCGGCGCCGCCATTGTCGGCGTCAACGGCGCGGGAAAGTCGACTCTCATCCGGCTGCTCGCCGGCCTCTCGGCGCCAAGCCTCGGGGAGGCGCTGCTTTTCGGTGAACCGGCGCGCTCGCTCAAGCCGGTGCTGCGCCGCCGCTTCGGCCTGCTGAGCCATCAGAGCATGCTGTATCCCAACCTGACCGCGCGCGAGAACCTGGAATTCTACGCGACGCTCTACGGGGTCGAGGGCTCGCGCGCGGCGGCTACCGAATGGCTGGAGCGGGTCGCGCTCGGCGCCGCCGCTGACGCGCGGGTGCGCGGGTTTTCGCGCGGGATGGAGCAGCGGCTCGCGCTCGCGCGTGCGATGCTCGCGCGGCCCGACGTGTTGATGCTCGACGAACCGTTCGCGGCGCTCGACGCCGACGGCGCCGCGCTCGCCGCGGCGCTGGTGCGCGAAGCGATGGGCCGTGGATGCGCCGTGCTGGCGAGCGCGCATTCCGCGGGCGCGCTGGAGGATCTGGGGTTCGCGGTCCTCACGCTTAGCCGCGGCAGGCTCGTGCGCGTGCAGGCGTCCGCAGCGCGGCAGAGCGCGGCGCGTCCGCCGCTCGCGCGGCAGGTTTCATGACGCTCGTGAGGTTCGTGAGACTCGTGAGATTCGGGGGATCAAGATGACCTCCTTAGTCGCGGTCTTGCGCAAGGACCTGCTGCTCGAAGTGCGCGGCGGGCAGAGCACGGTCGCGCTCGGCGCGCTTTCGCTGCTGGTGCTGGTGGTGCTGGTGTTCGCGTTTAACTCCGGCGGCGGCGAGCAGGGCGTTGAGGCCGCGGCCGGCGCGCTTTGGGTCGCACTGGTGTTCTCGGGGATGCTGGGGGCGACGCGCGCGGTCAGCGCCGAGAACGAAAACGGCTGTATTCGGGCGCTGCTGCTGAGCCCGCTCGATCGCGCCGCGCTCTATGCGGCGAAGCTCGCCGCGGCCTTCATCTTCATGGCCGTGGCCGAGGCCGCCTCGATCATCCTGATGGTGCTGTTTTTCAATCTCGAGTTCGACGCGCGCGTGATCCGCCTGGTGCCAGCGGTGCTGCTCGGCGCGCTTGGCTTCGCCGCGCTGGCGACCCTGCTCGCCGCGATTTCCTCGCGCCTGCGCGGCGGCGACCTGGTGCTGCCGCTGCTGGCGGTGCCGATGTTCGTGCCGGCGCTTATCGCCGGGGTCAAGGCGAGCGCGTCGGCGCTCGGCGGCGCGCCGCTCGGCGATCTTGCGGTGTGGCTCAAGGTGCTGGTCGCTTTCGACGTGATGTTCGTCGCCGCCGGCTACCTGCTGTTCGAATATGTTGCGGGGGAGAGTGAATGAACGGCCGCGCAGTCAGGCTCGGACTCGGCCTCCTCACGCTGGCGCTGATGCTCGCGGCGCTCTACATGGTATTCGTCTACGTGCCGACCGAGGCCGACCAGGGAATCGTGCAGCGCATCTTCTACTTCCACGTGCCCTGCGCGTGGGTCGCGTTCGTCTCCTTCGCGCTGGTGGCGATCGCCGGGATTTTTTACCTGTGGCTCGGCGCAGCAGGTGTGGGACGACCTTGGCTACGCCGCCGCCGAGACCGGGATGGTCTTCTGCACGCTGGTGCTGATCACGGGCTCGATTTGGGCCAAGCCTATCTGGGGTGCATGGTGGACCTGGGACTCGCGCCTGACGACCACGCTAATCCTGTGGCTGCTGTATGGCGGGTACCTGATGCTGCGCGCGATGGCCGGCGATTCGGAGCAGGGCGCGCGCTTCGGCGCGGTGGTGGGAATCGTCGCCGCTATCGACGTGCCGATTGTGATTGTCTCGGTGCGGCTGTGGCGCACGATCCATCCCGCGGTGCTGGTCACTCGCCAGGGCGGCCACGGGCTCGAAGACCCGCGGATGGTCGCGACGCTGCTGGTCTCGCTCGCCGCGTTTACCGCGCTCTACATCTGGATTTTATGCCTGCGTTTCGTCACGCTGCGGATGCATACGCGGCTGGGCGCGCTCGCGCGCACGCTGGCGCTGGCCGAGGCTGCGGCGCAGGATTAGAAACCTGACTGGAAATCGCGGGCAGAGAATTTGCCGTCAGAGAATCCGTTGGACGTGTTATCGCTGCGCGAGAAATCGCTAATGGACAACCTGAGCTACCTGTTCGCCGCCTACGCGATAATCTTCGCTGTGATCTTTGGCTACGTGCTCTTCATCTGGCGCCGCCAGGTGGCGTTGGAGGCCGAGCTGCGAGCGATGGAAGCGCGGATGCGGGCGCTCGATAAAGCCGCCGGCGCCGCCAAAGGAGCCGAGCTCCGCGCGGGCTCCTGAATTCCAAGCGGCGGCTTGCGAGGGCGAACAATCGTGCGCATCTTTACACCGGATGCGTCATAGTACCTGATGCGTCATATTGTGCGGGACAATATCCGGGAGGATATCGTTGATGAGGCCGTGCCAGTGGGAGTGACCGCCGCCTAGATGGAATTCCGCGACTACTACAAGACCCTGGGCGTCGAGCGCGGCGCTTCGGCGGCCGAAATCAAGTCGGCCTACCGCAAACTCGCCCGCAAGCATCATCCCGACGTCAATCCCAACAACAAGGACGCCGAGACCCGCTTCAAGCAGATCAACGAGGCCTACCAGGTCCTCAGCGATTCGGCCAAGCGCAAGAAGTACGACGAGCTTGGAGCGGACTGGGAGCGCGGCACCACTGAAGAGGAGATGCGGCGCCGCTATGGCTGGAGTGGCGCGCCGCCCGGCAGCGGCGGTTACAGTCCGGGCGACGCCGGCGCTGGCGGCGGCGGCTTCAGCGACTTCTTCGAGCAATTCTTCGGCGGCCTGGGTGGCGGATTTTCCGGCCGCGGCGCTACTGGCCGCGCGCCGCGCGGCTTTTCGGGCTACGAATTCAGCGAAGAGCCGCCACGCGGCCGCGATATCGACGCCCAGGTCGAGGTCCCGCTGCGCGACGCGATGCGCGGCGCCAAGATGCGTATCGAGCTCAACGCCGAAGACGGCTGCACGAATTGCGGCGGCACCGGCGTGGTCGCGCGCGAAGAGCGCCGCGGCAAAACGCGCGTCGTCCGCGCCGCCGAGCCCTGCCCGGTATGTCACGGCCGTGGGACTATCCTGGCCCGCCGTTCGCTCGAGGTGACGATTCCGCCGGGCGTGTTCGACGGCACCCGGATGCGGCTTAAAGGGCAGGGCGGCAAGGGTCCGCGCCCGGAATTCAACGGCGACCTCTTCCTCACCGTGCGCCTTAAGCCCGATCGCGTCTTCAGCGTCAGCGGGCGCGACCTGCGATGCGAGTTGCCGGTATGGGACTACGAAGCGGCGCTGGGCGCCGAGATAACCGTGCCAACGCTCGACGGGCGGGTGTCATTGAAAATTCCCTCCGGCAGTCAGACCGGGCGGGTGATGCGGCTGCGCGGGCGCGGACTGCCCGGACGCGGCAAAGAGGCGGCGGGCGACCTCTTGTATGAACTCAAGGTGTTGGCTCCGATCGATATGACCGATGAAGAACGCAAACTGATGCAGGATTTCGCGGAGCGGCGCCAGGCGCGCGCGGTGCCCGACCCGCGAGCCGACTTGATCCGTGAGTAGTCCCATGAAGCGGCGTGCCAGCACTGTGCAGCGGCGCGGACCCGGCCGCCGCCGCCGGGCTTCCGGTGCGCCGGCCCTCGTCAGCCGCGACGCGTTTTGCGTGCTGAGCGGCGTGAGCGAGCGCGAGCTTGCGAGGTGGGAGGACGAAGCGCTGGTTGCTCCAGAGCGCGTGGTCATGCTCGACGGGCGCCGCGAGCCGCTCTACGCCTCGCAGACGCTGCGGCGCGCGAGACTCATCCGCACGCTCGCCGAGGAGCTCGAGGTGAACCTCCCGGGCATCGACATAATCCTCAACCTGCTCGACCAAATGCATCGCTGAGCGCGCTTGCGCTCCTTGTGCGGCAATGGCGACAGACATACTGCGATTGCGGTGTCGGAAGTGCCGTCGTACTCTTTACGCTCCGCCTCGGGCCGGCATCAGATGCCCGCATGCGCGATGAACTCCGCGGCAAAATCATACCTGGTTGGCAAGATTGCTCGGGCGCTCGAACGGGCGGGGCTCGGCCGAGGCAATCCTTGCGCGGAATCGGCCGGTGAATCGATCGTGCTCGCGCTCTCGGGCGGCTCCGACTCGGTCGCGCTGCTCTACGGCCTGCGCGAGTTGGCGCCGCGCTTCGACTATCGCCTGGTGGCTGCCCATTTGAACCATCGTCTGCGCGGCGCCGAGTCCGACCGCGATGAGGCCTTCGTGCGCGAGCTCTGTTCGACGCTCGGCGTCGAATTGGTGGTCGAGCAATCAAGCGATCTCGATTCCGCCGCGCCCAATCTCGAGGAGCGAGCGCGCGAGCTCCGCTATGCGTTTCTCGCCGCCGCGGCAACGCGAATTGGCGCGTCGCGTATCGCGACCGCTCATCATGCGGACGACCAGGCCGAGACGGTGATGCTCCGGCTGTTGCGAGGCGCGGGAGCGGCCGGGCTTGGCGCGATGGCCCAGACGGCGACTCTCGCGCCAACCGGGTTGACGGTCCTGCGGCCGCTGTTGCGCGTGGGGCGGCACGAAATCCTGCGCTACCTGGATTCGATCGGCGCGCGTTTCGTGAGCGACGGCAGCAACGCGCATCGGGGTTTTTTGCGCAACCGCGTGCGGCTCGAGCTGCTGCCGGAGCTTGAGCGCGACTATGCGCCGGGATTGCGCCGCCGTCTCGCTGCGCTCGCCACAGAGATGCGCGAGCTTGACGACTACGTCACGGGTGCGGCGCGAATCGAGCTTGGCCTGCGTCTGCGGGAGAGCGTGTCAGGCGGCCCGCTGGATCTTTTGGATCTCAATGGCTTCGCCGGATTGCCTCCGGCATTAGCCGCGGCGCTCCTGCGAGAGTTTCTCGCCGCGCGAATCGGGAGCCTTCGCCACCTCACGCGCCGCCATATCGACGATCTACGCCGGCTATGCCTGAGCAATTCTCCCAGCGGTGCGCTCGATCTGCCCAGCGGCTGGCGCGCCGAACGCCGCTATGCCGCGCTTTCGATGAAACCGCGGGCCGAGGCTCATGACGGCCGGCGCTTCGCAGCCGCCGCGGACGGATTTGCCGTGGCCATCGCGTGCAAGGGTGTCACGAAGGTGCCAGGGGCGCGTTTCGTCTTTCGTTCGAGCGTGATGCCGGCCGACGCCGCATCGATGCCCCTTGGCCTTGAGGAGGCCTGCTTCGATGCCGACCGCGTCGCTGCCGGCCTGGTGGTGCGCAATTTTGCACCCGGCGACCGGGTTTCTCCGCTCGGCATGGAAGGCTCACGCAAGCTCCACGACATCTTTGTCGACCGCAAACTGGCGCGGCCGCGCCGCAAAACCTTCCCAGTGATTACGTTGGAAGGGCAGATCGCATGGGTTCCGGGGATGGTGCGCGGCAAGGTCGCGTTGATTACAGAAGAAACCGTCCGGGTGTTGCGCTTACAGGCGTTTGAACACGCGATGCGCGCATGAAGAAGCGCTTGCGATTCAACTAATGATGCGTTGCTTGCAAATGAAGCCGCATGGTACCCTTTAACCAAGAATGAACCAGTTTTCCCGCAGTATCGCCCTGTGGCTCGCTCTCGGGCTGATGTTCCTGCTGCTGTTCAATATGTTCAGCCGCCAGCAGGTAAAAGAGCCCGAGGAAATCTTCTCCGACTTCCTGAACCAGGTCGAAAAGGGGCAGGTTTCCAAGGTCACCATCCAGGGCAGCACCATCCACGTCGTCGTCAACGGCGAGCATTACAAGACCTACGCGCCCGCGGACCCTGACCTGGTCAAGACGCTGCGCGCCAAAAACATCCAGATCGAGGCCAAACCGGCCGAGAGCGATCCCTGGTGGATGGTCCTGCTGGTGCAGTGGTTCCCGATGCTGCTGCTGGTGGGGGTGTGGATTTTCTTCATGCGCCAGATGCAGATTGGGGGCGGCAAGGCCATGTCTTTCGGCAAGAGCCGCGCCAAGCTGCTAACCGAGAATACCCATAAAGTCACTTTCGCCGACGTCGCGGGTATCGACGAGGCCAAGGACGAGCTCGAGGAGATAATCCAGTTCCTCAAGGACCCCAAACGCTTTACGCGCCTGGGCGGGCGGATTCCCAAGGGCGTGCTGCTGGTCGGTCCGCCGGGCACCGGCAAGACGTTGCTCGCGCGCGCGATCGCCGGCGAGGCGGGAGTGCCATTTTTTTCAATCTCGGGCTCGGACTTCGTCGAGATGTTCGTTGGCGTGGGCGCTTCGCGAGTGCGCGACCTGTTCGTGCAGGGTAAGAAGCACGCCCCCTGCATAATTTTCATTGATGAAATCGATGCCGTCGGACGCCATCGCGGCGCCGGCTTGGGCGGCGGCCATGACGAGCGCGAGCAGACGCTCAACCAGTTGCTGGTCGAGATGGACGGGTTCGAGGCTAACGAAGGCGTAATCCTGGTCGCCGCGACCAACCGGCCCGACGTGCTCGACCCCGCGCTGCTGCGGCCGGGCCGCTTCGACCGCCGCGTCGTGGTGCCGCGCCCCGATTTCAGGGGCCGCGAAGGAATCCTGAAAGTCCATACGCGCAAAGTGCCGCTCTCCGATGATGTCGATATAACCAAGGTCGCTCGCTCGACCCCCGGCTTCGCCGGCGCTGACCTGGAGAACCTCGTCAACGAGGCAGCCTTGCTGGCGGCGCGGCGCAACAAGGAAAAGGTTGAGATGACCGACTTCGAGCTCGCCAAGGACAAGGTCCTGATGGGAGCCGAGCGGCGCTCGATGGTGCTGTCGCTGCACGAGCGCCGCAACACCGCCTATCATGAGTCGGGCCATGCGCTGGTGGCGATGCTCCAGCCGGGCGCCGACCCAGTACACAAGGTGACGATCATCCCGCGCGGGATGGCGCTGGGTGTGACTCAACAGCTTCCGCTCGACGACCGCTATACGTATTCGCGCGACTACCTGATGACTCAGCTCGCGACGATGTTCGGCGGCAGGGTTGCGGAAGAGCTGGTGTTCAGCCAGACCACCACCGGCGCAGGCGACGATATCGAGAAAGCGACCGAGCTCGCGCGCAAGATGGTCTGCCAGTGGGGCATGAGCGAGGAGCTGGGGCCGATGACCTTCGGGCGGCGTGAGGAACAGGTGTTCCTCGGCCGCGACTTCGCCCATCACCGGGACTACTCCGAGCACACCGCGATCGAGATCGACCGCGAGGTGCGCCGCATGGTCGACGCGGCCTTCCAGCGGGCGCGCAAGCTGCTGGCTGACAACCTGCCGCTGCTGCATGCGGTGTCCGATCGCTTGCTCGAAAAGGAAGTGCTCGACGGCGGCGAAGTCGCCGAGATGGTGAAGGCCTACCAGGAAGGACGCCCCTTCCCGGCCAGCACGCCCGCGCCTTCGGGTGGGCCGTCCAAGCCGGGTCAGGCGCTGGCGCCGGAAAAGCCCAAGCCGGCTGGCGAGGAAGCTCCGTCGATGCCAGGGCTTCCACCCAAGCCCGTTCTCGCTTAGGTATCCGCTCTCGTTTTTTTTGTTCTCGCCCGCGATTTGTATGCGGGGGAGGGTAGAGCGAGGGGCCCTTTTCTTATCCCCTTCCGTCCCGCCGCCCCGAGTCGAATTCTTTGTGCTATGCGCACTCATCTGACGGCGCAGTGCGTCGATTTACGGTCGTACCCCGTCCCGTCGAAGCCGCCGCGCGTGTATCCTCAGTAGAGGCGCGTCGTCGATGGAGGCGCGTCAATTAAGTCCGGCTTGCGGAGAATTCAGGCTTGGAAGTGAGAGCACATCGCCGTCGGAACTCGCTTCGTCTTGGTGACGGACGGGTTATCCGCTTTCCCGCCGTGATGGGCGTGCTCAATGTCACGCCCGATTCATTTTCTGACGGCGGGCGATACCTCGATCCGCGCCGCGCGGCCGATCATGCGCTGGAGATGGAGGCGGCCGGCGCCGCGATTATCGATATCGGCGCCGAATCGACCCGTCCGCACGGAGCGCGTGAGGTTCCGGCCGCCATCGAAATCGAGCGTGTCGCGCCGGTGCTGAAAAGGCTCGGAGGACGGCTCCGCGTGCCGATCTCGATCGACACGCGCAAGGCTGCCGTCGCGCGCGTCGCGCTCGACGCGGGCGCGGCGATCGTCAACGACCTGAGCGCGCTTGAGGCCGACCCCGGGATGGCGCCGCTAGTGGCGGCGCGCAGGTGCGCAGTGGTCCTGATGCATATGCGCGGCGGCCCCGAGAATCACATGAAGTTCGCGCACTATCGCGACGTGGTCAGCGAGGTCGAGGCCTTTCTCGCAGCGCGCGCGCGCGACGCTATCCGCGCCGGCGTGGCGCCCTCGCGCATCATTCTCGATCCCGGCCTGGGGTTCGCCAAGCAGGCGCGCCATAGCCTCGCCCTGCTCGGCGCCTTGCCGCGGCTCTGCGCGCTGGGCTATCCCATACTGGTAGGAGCGTCGCGCAAGGGTTTCGTACGCGTCACGGCCGGCGCTCAACCGGCCGCGGTCGAATCCGCGACGGCGGCGGTGAGCGCGATTGCGGTCGCCGCAGGCGTTGCGTTGGTGCGCGTGCATGACGTTGGCTTGGCGGTGGCGGCGGTGAAGATGGCGGCGGCAATCAAATCCTCCAACGGCGGCGGCTAGGCCAACCCGCTATGGAGCAATACTTCGGCCTGGTTCCCAAGCTGCGATGGCAGGATGTGCTCGACATCCTGATTGTCGCCTACGTAATCTACCGAATCGCGCTGCTCATCCGCGGCACGCGCACAATGCAGATGGTGGTGGGCCTGCTGGTCGTGGCCGGCGCTTTCGTTGGCTCGCAGCTTCTGGGCCTGTTCACGCTCAACTGGCTGCTCAACAATTTCCTGGGCTCGCTGCTTTTAATCCTGGTGGTGATTTTCCAGTCTGATATCCGCCGCGCGCTGACCCGGGTCGGCACGCCGACCTTCCTGGCCGGCCACGTCACGGTGGCCAGCGTGGCGCAGGAGCTGGTCAATGCGGCCGCGTGGCTTTCCGCGCGCCGGATCGGCGCGCTCATCGTGCTCGAGCAGGAAGTCGGCTTGAACGACTATGTCGAGACCGGCCGCATCCTCGATGCGCAACTCTCCCCCGAGCTGGTGGAGACCATTTTCATGCGCGGCTCGCCGCTGCACGACGGGGCGGTGATCATAAAGGGCGAGCACGTGCTGGCGGCCGCCTGCCTGCTGCCGCTGTCGACCAATCCCAACGTGAACCTTGCGCTCGGCACGCGCCATCGCGCAGCCATCGGAATCACCGAGGACAGCGACGCCGCGGTGATTGTGGTCTCGGAGGAGGACGGGACCATCTCGCTCGCACGCAACGGCGAATTGCAGCGCGGCCTGAGTCCCGAGGACTTGCTCGGCATCCTGGTCACGATGGTCTAGCAGGAGCGCGGTACAATGGAGCGCACAGCGATCGCGACCCGTCTCAGGAGCGCATTGACCAGGCTGCTCGTGGGCGGCGACGTGCCGCGGCAGATAAGTCCTCCCCTGCGGCCGCTCCTGCTCCAGCGCGTGCGGCGCAACCTGGGCCTGCGCGCGATCGCTCTTCTGCTTGCCATTGGACTTTGGTTTTTCGTCAACGCCGGGCAGCGCGGCGCGCTGGCCCCGATGCGCGTGCCGATAAGCTATCGGGCGCTGCCGGCCGGGCTGGTGATCGTCAATCAGCGTCCAGAGTTCGTGCAAATCGAAGTGCGGGGGCCCCGCACGCTGCTCTCGCTGCTCGATCCCGATCGCATGGTGCTGCGCCTGGACTTAAGCGGCGTCACCCTGGGGCAGGCGGTGTTCAAAATCGGGCCCGAGATGTTCAACGTTCCGCGCCAGACCGACGTGACGCGCATCTCGCCCAGCCAGATCGTGCTCGAAATCGACCGCATCATCGATCACCAGGTCCCTATCCATGTGAACGTCCAGGGCCAGCCCGCTGCCGGCTATCGCGTCGTCTCGGCGAGGACAAATCCGCCCGCCACGACTATACGCGGCCCTAGCCGCTTCGTCCTGCACGTCGATAGCGTCCAGACCTCGCCGGTCGAGATAAATGGCGCCAAGGCCGACGTCGAGCAGCCGGTGAGCCTGCCGCCGCCCAGTGATCGCGTGACCGTCGTGGGCCCGCAGGCGGTAGCGGCGGCGGTTTCGATAAGCGAAATCATCTCGGATCGCGAGTTCCGCGGTCTCCCGGTCGAGGTCCGCGACACCGACTACAAGGTTAAGGTCGAGCCGCAACGGGTCGCGGTCTTAGTGCGCGGACCGGTAAACCAGCTTTCCGGCCTTGACCTGCACGGCTCGGTCTTCGTGACGGCGGAAGATGCGGAGCCAGGATTACACGATCTCCCCGTGCAGATAGAGCTACCCGACGGAATACAACTGGTGCGCGCAAGCCCGGACAATGTCAGGGTCAGAATCTACCGGCAAAGGCGCGCCGGGAGCGGATGAGACGTAATTATGGCTAACAGGCTCTTTGGCACTGACGGCGTGCGCGGCGTCGCCAATGTGGAACCGATCACTTCCGAAACCGCGCTAAAGCTGGGGCGGGCGCTGGCCTACGTGTTCAAGGCCCAACCCGCGCGCCATCATCGCATCCTGATCGGCAAGGACACCCGTCTTTCCGGCTACATGCTGGAGACGGCGATGGCCTCGGGAATCTGCTCGATGGGCGCCGACGTGTTGCTGGTCGGACCGTTACCCACCCCGGGAATCGCGTTCCTCGCCCGCAGCATGCGCGCCGACGCCGGCGTGGTGATTTCGGCTTCGCACAATCCCTTCCAGGACAACGGCATCAAGTTCTTCTCCCGCGAGGGGTTTAAGCTCGACGACGAAACCGAGCGCCGGATCGAGGACCTGGTCTTCGACGACGCCGCGCTCGCCCATCTGCGCGCGAGCGGCGGCGAAATCGGCAAGGCCGCCCGTATCGACGACGCGATCGGCCGCTACCTGGTGTTTCTCAAAGGCTGCGTGCCGCGCGCGGTGACTTTCGACGGGCTCAAACTGGTGGTCGATTGCGCCAACGGCGCGGCCTACAAAGTCGCCCCCGACGCGCTGACCGAACTGGGCGCTGACGTGGTCGCGCTGGGCGTCGATCCCGACGGCAAGAACATTAATCTCAATTGCGGCGCGCTCCATCCGGAGCAGCTCTGCGCGGCGGTGCTGCGCGAGGGCGCGCAGGCCGGTATCGCGCTCGACGGCGACGGCGACCGCGCGCTGATGATTGACGAGCACGGCGAGGTCTTCGACGGCGACGACGTGATGGCGGCGATGGGGCTCAGGATGGCAGCCGCTGGAAAGCTCGCCGGCGGGGCGGTGGTCGCGACCGTGATGAGCAATTTCGGACTCGAGTTGGCGCTGCGCTCCAAGGGCGCGCGCCTGGTGCGTACCGAGGTCGGCGATCCGGCGGTCGCGCGCGAGATGCGCAGCGGCGGCTACAACCTGGGCGGAGAGCAGTCGGGCCACGTCATCTTCATGGATCATTCGACCACCGGCGACGGTATTATCACGGCGCTGATGATGCTGACATTGATGGTCGAGACCGGCCGGCCGCTGAGCGAGCTGCGCGCGATGCATCGCGTGCCGCAGGTGATGGAGAACGTGCGGGTGGCCTCGCGCGTGCCGCTGGCCGAGATGCCCGACGTGCAGCGCCTGATCGCCGCCGCCGAAAAGCGCCTCGGCGCCAATGGCCGCCTGCTGGTGCGCTACTCGGGCACCGAGATGCTGGCGCGCGTGATGATCGAGGGCGAAGACCCGGCCGAGATCGGCGCGCTCGCGCGCGAGATCGGCGCCGCGATAGGCCTGTGCGCCGGCCGCGCGAGCGCCTGAAGATGCCCCAACTCGGCGTCAATATCGATCACGTTGCCACGTTGCGCGAGGCGCGGCGCGTGGACTATCCCGATCCGGTCGAGGCGGCGCTCGCCGCCGAGCGCGCCGGCGCCGGCGCGATTACTTTCCATCTGCGTGAAGACCGGCGGCATATCCAGGACCGCGATCTCTTGCGCCTGCGCCAGGAGGTTCACGTCCGTCTCAACCAGGAGCTTGCGCCGATAGACGAGATGGTCGAGCTGGCGCTCAAAATTCGCCCGCACGAAGTTTGCCTGGTGCCCGAACGGCGCCAGGAGATTACCACCGAGGGCGGCCTCGACGTGGCCGGGCTTAGCGCGCGGCTCGCGCCGATGATCGCTCAGCTCAAGCAGGCGGGCATCGGGATATCGCTCTTTATCGACCCCGAGCAGCTTCAGATCGAAGCCGCGGCCGCGCTGGGCGCGGACTTCGTCGAAATTCATACCGGCGCTTACGCCAATTTGGCCGACAAGGATCTCGCCGAGCGCTATCTCACCGGCGTCGATTCGCCGCGCACGCTCAAGGCCGCCAAAGTCAAAACCGGCGAGGCCACGGCGGCGGAGTTGCGCAAAATCCGCGATGCGGTCAAGGCCGCGCGCGCGCTTGGACTCAAACCCAACGCCGGCCACGGACTTAATTACGGCAACGTCGCTCCGATCGCCACGCTGGTGGGAATCCAGTGGCTGCATATCGGCCATGCGATCGTCGCGCGGGCGATTTCCGTCGGGATGAGCCGCGCGGTGAGTGAGATGCTGGCGCTGGTCGACAGCGGACGCGCCGCTGCGCTGCCGCGGGCCCGCGCCGGCGACGTCCGCGCGGCGCGGCGCTGAAGGAGCGCGCGAGCGTGAAGCTGCTAAGTGCCGCTGAGAGCCGCGAACTCGATCGCTTGAGCCAGGAAAAATATGGCGTCGCGTCCTACGCACTGATGACACGCGCGGGCGAGGCGGTCGCCGCGGCCGTGATGCATCGATGGCGTCACGCGGTGCATCACGGCGTCCTGGTCGTCGCGGGCAAGGGCAACAACGGCGGCGACGGGATGGTCGCCGCGCGCGCGCTGATGGCCGAGCAGGTGCCGGTGCGCGCGATCCTGCTCGCGAGTGCGTCGGCGCTCAAGGGCGACGCGGCCCGCGCGCATTCAGAGTTCGTCAAGGCCGGCGGCGTGGTGATCGAAGCTGCCGGCGAGGCCGAACTCGACGCGGCGATGGGCGGACGGTGGGGCGTAGTCGTCGACGCGATCTTCGGCACCGGGCTGAACGCCGAAGTGAAGGGACTTACACGCCGCGCAATCGAGGCGATAAACCACGCCGGCGCTCCGGTGGTCGCGGTCGATATCGCCTCGGGCGTCAACTCGGACAGCGGCGCAGTGATGGGCGCGGCGGTGCGCGCGGCGCTGACCGTCACTTTCGGCTTTGCGAAGTTCGGCCACGCTTCCTACCCGGGCGCGGAGTTGTGCGGCGAACTCGAGATCGCGGAGATCGGATTCGCAGCCGCCGCGATCGGCGAAATCGCGCCGCGCGGCAGATTTTTCGACCCGGCCGAGGCGCGGCCGTATCTGCGCTCGCGTCCGCGCAACTCGCACAAGGGCAATTATGGCCATGTGATGGTGATCGCGGGAAGCCGCGGCAAGTCGGGCGCGGCGATCCTGGCCTCGCGCGGCGCGCTGCGGATGGGTGCGGGGCTGGTGACTACCGCCATTCCCGAAGCGATCGGCGCGATCGTCGCCGCAGGACAGGCGGAGTTGATGACCGAGCCGATCGCCGACCGTGACGGCCATTTCGACGGACAGCACGTTCCGGCTGTGCTCGCGCAACTGATCGAAGGCAAGGATGCGCTCGCGGTCGGTCCGGGAATCGGCCAAAGCGACGATACGCGCGCGCTGATGGAATGGCTCATCGCCGAAGGCGTCGCGCCGCGCCGCCCGATGCTGATCGACGCTGACGGCCTCAACATGGTCGCGCAGATTGGCGCGGGCGCGCTCAAACGCGCCGCGGGTCCGATCGTCCTGACGCCGCATCCGGGCGAGGCCGCGCGCCTGCTCGGGCTGAGTATCGTCGAGGTCAACGCCGACCGTATCGGCGCGGCGCGACGGCTCAGCGATTTCAGCGGCGCGGCGGTCCTGCTCAAGGGCGCGCGCACCGTTATCGCGGGCCTCGGCGGCGAGGTGTATATCAACGCGAGCGGTAATCCCGGGATGGCGACGCCGGGGATGGGCGACGTGCTCTCGGGGATGGTCGGCGCGCTGCTGGCGCAGCGGTTGGCGCCGCTCGACGCGCTCGCGTTCGGCGCCTTCGTTCATGGTCATGCCGCCGACAGGTTAGCCGCGCGTATAGGCCCGGTCGGCTACCTGGCCGGTGACCTGGCCGACGAACTGCCATCGACATTAGCCGCGCTTGGTTAGCCGCGCTCGGTCAGCCGCGCTCGCCACGCTCGGCGCTTGAATGAAATCGCCAGTGGGCGCACGCTTGTGAATATGACGTTCGTCATTGAAACCCGCTCGGCGCACGAGACCAAAAGCTGGGGCCGGCGCCTGGCCTCGGTGCTCGAAGGCGGAGAGCTGCTCGGTCTGATGGGCGATCTCGGTGCGGGCAAGACCTGTTTCATCAAGGGTCTCGCGCGCGGGCTCAATCTTCGCGAGGGAGACATCCTGAGCCCCACCTTCACGATGATCCAGGAGCATCACGGGCGCATGGCGCTCTACCATATCGACCTCTATCGTCTGGAGGAGGCCGGGCTCGACGACCTGGGATTGCGCGAGTACCTGTTCACCAGCGGCGTCGCCGCGGTGGAATGGTTCGAGCGGCTGCGCGAGGCCGAAGAGCTGGAAGTGCTCTCGGTGCGAATCAGCTATGTCAGTCCGAGCGCGCGCCGAATCGAGTTTGTGGCCGCCTCCGACCGCTACGCGCAACTGCTGGAGCGCCTGCGCTCGCGCTTCGCCTGAGCTTACCCCCTGGTACAAGCCAATGCGGGGCTCTGGTTCGCGTCGCCCATTGCCGCCATAATACCTGATTACGCCGCGAGTTATCCCGCGGCGGCGATGACGTGGCTCTAGTCGTGCACAAATATGGCGGAACCTCGGTCGGTTCGATTGACCGCATCAGAGCGGTGGCGGATCGCGTCGCGCGCGTGCGCGCCGGCGGTGACAACGTCGTAGTCGTGGTCTCCGCGATGGCGGGTGAGACCAATCGGCTGTTCAAGCTCGCCGCGCAGCTCAGCGACTCACCCCATCCGCGCGAGACCGACGTGCTGGTGGCGACTGGCGAGCAGGTCTCGGCGGCGCTCCTCGCGATTCGGCTCCAGGCGCTCGGCTATCCCACGGTCTCGTTTCTCGCCCATCAGCTTAAACTCGCGACCGACTCCACTCACGGCAATGCCAAGATTCGCTCCGTTGAGGTGGAGCGCCTGACCGAGGCGGTCGCCGGCGGTAACATCGCGGTGGTGGCGGGCTACCAGGGCGTCGACGCCAAGGGCGACATCACCACGCTGGGGCGCGGGGCCTCGGACCTTACGGCGGTGGCGCTCGCGGCGGCGCTCAAGGCTGACGCCTGCGAGATTTACACCGACGTCGAGGGCGTCTTCACCGCCGACCCCAACATCTGCCCCCGCGCGCGCAAGCTCGGGCGTGTCTCGTACGACGAGATGATGGAGATGGCGGGGTTGGGAGCGAAAGTACTGCAATTGCGCTCGGTCGAGCTGGCGCGCCGCTACAGCGTGCCGCTGGTGGTGCGCTCCAGCTTCAGCGAGGCCGAGGGTACCTGGGTCGGCCAGGAGGACAAATCAATGGAAGACGTGATGGTCTCGGGCGTGACGCTGGATCAGAATCAGAGCAAGATTACGATCGCGAGCGTGGCCGATCGGCCGGGCCTCGCGGCGCGAATTTTCGGGCCCATCGCCGCGGCCGGGATAGTTGTCGACATGATCATCCAGAACGCCAGCGCGGACGGCCACACAGACGTCACCTTCACCGTGGGACGCGACGATTTGCGCGGCGCGCTGGAACTGTGCCGGCGGATGGCCGCGGAAATCGGCGCCGCCGGTGTGCGCCACGAGGATCAGGTCGCGAAAGTCTCGATCGTAGGGCTGGGGATGCGCACGCATGCCGGAGTCGCGGCGCGGATGTTCAGTGTGCTCGCGGAGGAGAGCATCAATATCGAGATGATCGCGACCTCGGAAATTAAGATCTCGGTCGTGGTCAACGCCAAGTATGGAGAGCTTGCGATGCGGGCGCTGCACGACGCATTCCTGGGTTCCGATGCAACATCGGCGGAGTCGGTCTAAGCAAATGGCCGTAGCGAAAAAAATACAGATATACGACACCACGTTGCGCGACGGGTGCCAGTCCGAGGACGTCTCGCTCACCGTCGAGGACAAGCTGGAGATTGCCGAGCGCCTCGACGATCTCGGGATCGACTATATCGAGGGCGGATGGCCGGGCTCCAACGACCGCGACGCCGCGTTTTTCCGCGAGGTCAAGAAGCTCCGTTTGCGCCACGCCAAAATCGCGGCCTTCGGCTCGACCCGGCGTGCCAATGCGCGCGCCTCGGCCGACCGCAACCTGGCGCTGCTGCTGCGCGCCGAGACTCCGGTCGCGACCGTGGTCGGCAAGACCTGGGACATGCATGTGCGCGAAGCCCTGCGCATCTCCAACCAGGCCAACCTCGACATCCTGCACGACACTGTCACGTACCTGAAACGCCACGTGGACGAGGTCATCTTCGACGCCGAGCATTTCTTCGACGGGTTCGCGGCCAACCCCGAGTTTGCGCTGGCCTGCCTGCGTGCGGCCGATTCGGCGGGGGTTAATCTGATTGCGCTTTGCGACACCAATGGCGGCCGCCTGCCGCATGAAATCGAGACCGGCGTGCAGGCCGCGATCGAGGCGGTGCGATGCCCGATCGGAATCCATCCGCATAACGACTGCGAGGTCGCGGTCGCCAACGCGATCGCCGGCGTGCGTAGCGGCGCCGTGCAGGTTCAGGGCACGATCAATGGAATTGGCGAGCGCTGCGGCAACGCCAACCTGGTCTCGATCATTCCCGACCTTCAACTCAAGCTCGGCTACCAGTGCGTGCCGCCCGGCAAGCTCAAGACGCTGCGCGAGGTCTCGATGCTGGTCTACGAGCTGGCCAACATCACGCCGCATATACGCCAGGCCTACGTCGGGCACAGCGCCTTCACCCATAAGGCGGGGTTGCACGTCTCCGGCATTCAGCGGAGCGTGCACACCTACGAGCATATCGACCCGGCGGCGGTTGGCAACGACCGTCACGTAGTGCTCTCGGAGCTGTCCGGCCGCGCCAACATCCTTTATAAGAGCAAGGAATTTGGCCTTAACATCGAGCCGAGCAATGAAAAGATTGGCGTGCTGCTCGACGAGCTCAAGCGGCTGGAGTCGCTGGGCTATACTTTCGACGGCGCCGACGCCTCGTTCGAGTTGCTGATGCTGCGGACGCTCGGTTTCGCGCGCGACCACTTCCGATTCGTCAGCTTTCGCGTGTTCGACGACAAGTGGCACGAGGACCACACGCCGTTCAGCGAAGCGGTGGTGGTGATCGAAGGGCCCGACGGCGTGCGCACGCGCAACTCGGCCACCGGCAACGGTCCGGTCAACGCACTCGACTCGGCGTTGCGCGGCGCGCTGGTCCCGTATTACCCGGCGCTCGAAGCGATGCAGCTTGCCGACTACAAGGTTCGCGTGCTCGACAACGGCGCCGGCACCGCGGCGCGCGTGCGCGTGCTGATCGAATCGACCGACGGCCGGCGGCGCTGGGGCACAGTCGGCCTTTCCAGCAACGTGGTCGAGGCGAGCTGGCAGGCGCTGGTCGATTCGGTCGAGTACAAGCTGCACAAGGACGCGGCCCGGCCGCGCATCGTCAAGCATGCGCCGGCCAACGGAACGCGGCCACGCGATCGCGCTCCGCTGCGCAACGGCGCGCCGGCGAGGACGTAGGCGCATGGCTCTCCCGAGCACAACCGGCACCGACGCACAGGCGCAGGCGCCGATCGGCGTCATCAGCCGGATGCGCGAGGACATCCAGGCGGTCTTCGACCGCGACCCGGCTGCTCGCACCGTGCTCGAGGTGGTGCTCGCCTATCCAGGGCTGCACGCAATCTGGATGTATCGAGCGGCGCACTGGCTGTGGCAGCATCGGCTCTGTCTGCTCGGCCGGCTCCTGAGCGAACTTGCGCGATGGATCACCGGAATCGAGATTCATCCTGGCGCGACCATCGGGCGACGCCTTTTCATCGACCACGGGATGGGCGTGGTGATCGGCGAGACCACCGAGATTGGCGACGACGTGCTCATCTACCAGGGCGTGACGCTGGGCGGCACCAGTCTCAAGAAAGAGAAACGTCATCCGACGATCGAGGACCACGTGATGATCAGCGCCGGCGCAGCGGTGATCGGCCCGGTGCGGATCGGCCGTGGCAGCCGTATCGGCGCGGGGGCGGTGGTGGTCTCCTCGGCGCCGCCGTACTCGACCATCGTCGGCATCCCGGGCAAGGTTATCGAGGGCGAGAGCACGCGCCAGGATGTCGCCGGACTCGACCACGTGCATCTGCCCGACCCGGTGGCGCGCGCGATGCAGAGCCTGGTCGACAAGCTCAACCGGATCGGCGTGAGAATCGAAGAACTCGAAGAGCGCCAGGACTGCCTCGAAGACAAGTTCAATCCAAACGTTCCTGCGGACGGCTCCGAGGTTCCGGCCGCCACGGGCGATCCCCCGCCTCCCAAGAACCGCTGACTAAAAAAGCGGCTGGCCCGGGGTGCGCGTCTCGCGAACGCATTGTGTCACTTTTTGAGGCTGAGCGAAGTCTCGGTGATTTGGCCGGCGGTGGTGATGCGTCCGATATAGCTCGACCCGCCGGTAACCCATCGCTCGGTGAACGACAGCGTGCCATCGCGCCGAGGGATGAGACCCGTGATGTCGGCGCCGCGCGGGATCGGAAATACTGTTGCTGCGCCGCTGGTCGTGACACGCACGATCGCGCCGGCGGTGATGTTCGCTGTCGCGCCGGCACGATTGACGGCGATCCATAAGTTGCCGTCGGAGCCGGTCACGATCGCTTCGTACTTGCCGTTTACAGGCAAAGTGAATTCAGTGATTTGGCCCTTGGGGGTCAAGCGCGCGACCCGGTCGCTGAAATTTTCCGTGAACCAGATGTTGCCGTCCGAGCCTGCCACGATTTGCGCCGGCAACGTGCCTTTGCGCGGCAGATGGTATTCGAGCACTTTGCCGTCGAGCGCGACCCGTCCGATGCGTCCCACCGGAGCCTCGGTGAACCACAAACTATGCTCCGGGCCGCTTGTGATCGTTGTCGGACCGGTCCCGGCCTCGGGCAGCGGGAACATGGTGATGGCGCCCGCCGTGGTGATTTGCCCGATTGCCACCGCGGCGTCAGCGTTTGCGCCCATCCACCCCGTGAACCACAAGTTGCCGTCGGGTCCCGCAGTCAACCCCTCAGGCACCCAGTTGTTGGGCAGTTCATAGAGCGTGCTTTTTCCATCGAGCGTCATTCTGATGATGTTGCCGGAGACCGCCGAGCCGAGCGTCGTGATCCCGACCATCCACAGGTTGCCGTCGGGGCCGTAAATCATGTTGGCGGCGAAGCTTACCGGCGGCAGCTTGAACTCGCTCAGCGATCCGCCGCGATCGAGGCGTCCGGTCCTTGGAATTCCCAGGATCGTGAACCACAGGCTCGCCTGCGCGTCCTCGGCCAGCGACGAGGGCTGGATCACCAGTCCGGCGGGCAACGCCGGCGGTGGCGGCGGCGGTGGCGGAGCCGGAGGATTTTCGACCACGCATCCAACGGCCAGCACGGCCGCTAGGCAAGCCGCGATCATGATCGCCGTCCGCGACGGCCGACTCCTACGAACGCGTTTCATCTGAGGATCGTGGAGGCTCAGAGCTTGTGACCGAAGTTGGCGCCCATCAGGTACTCGTGCTCGCCGCGGATCGGGCGTCCTTCGCGCAGGCGCTCGAAGCCGAACGGGCGCAGGTCGACGGTTGTGGAGCGGCCGGTGAGGATCAGCTCCTCCATCGCGGCGCCCACCGCCGGTGCGGTTTTGAAACCGGTGCCGCTGAATCCCGCGGCGGCGTAAAGTCCGTTGACCTCTGGCACGGGGCCAAGCACCGCGCGCGAGTCGGGGCTCACGTCGTAGATTCCGGCGTGGCCGCGCGAGTATCCCGCACCAGCCATCGCGGGCACGCGATGGGCCAGGCGTTCGGCGACCTCGGTGACGAAGTCGGCGTCGTTGTCTTCGCGAAAGCTGTCCGGGTCGGGTTCGTACTCCGCTTTGACGTCGCCGAGGCCGATCAAAGTCTCTTCGGCGGCCTGCGGGCGGAAGTAGCTGCCTGAGATCGTGTCGATACATCCGCAATGCTTGAGCGTCGCGGGGCGTTTGAAGAAAGCGATCTGCGCGCGCTCGGCGCGGATTCCGATCGGCGCGCCAAGCGGCTTCAGGAGCCGATCCGTCCATGGACCGGCCACTACGCACACAGCGTCGGCGGCGTACCGCTTGCCGGCCGCGTCAACTACGCCGCGCACGCGACCGCTCGCCGCGTCGATCGAACCGATCGGCACTCCCAGCCTGAACTCCGCGCCGTGACGCGAGGCCGCCTCCGCCATCGAGCGCGTGGCCGCGACCGGGTCGGCATAGCCGCTCTGTGGCTCGTAGGCGGCGAGCGCGACGTCGTCAACGTTGATTGCGGGTTCGAGCCTGCGCAACTCCGCCGGCTCGACCACGCTGGTATCGACGCCGACCGCTTGCAGCATCGCTACATTGGCGCGTAGCTTCTCGGCGTTGGGCGGTCCGACTACGATCGCGAATCCGGTCCTCGCGAAGCCGCAGCCGCGCCGCTCGGCGTCGCGCCCGACCATCTTTTCCCAGTGGGCGAAGTAGCGCAGGCTCTTCCACGCCAGTTCGGCTTCCGGCGCAAAGGTGTAATGCATCCGCAGCAGCGCGCCCGAACGCGCCGACATCCCGGCGCCCACTTCGCGCTCTTTGTCGAAAACCGTCACTCGCGCCCCGGCGCGGGCCAGATGGAACGCGAGGCTGCATCCCACCACCCCGGCGCCGATCACGATTACTTCAGGCATTGCCATTGATGACTAGCGCTGCGACGACTTTTGTCTGCCAATCCGCTAGGCTAAGTTAGTCGTTCGCCCTGGGCCTATCAAACCCGTATGCGCATTTATCTTGACCATAACGCCGGCGCGCCACTGCGGCCCGAGGTGCGCGCCGCTATCGCCCGCTTCTGCGAAGCAGACGAGGCCAACCCCGCCGCGGTGCATCGAGGCGGCCAACGCGCCCGCCGTGCGCTGGAGCAGGCCCGCGCCCAGGTCGCGCATTTCATCGGAGCCGCCACGCGCGAGGTCGTCTTCACCAGCGGTGGCACCGAGTCGAATAACCTTGCGATTCGCGGCGTGGCCGACGCGCATCCGGCGCGGCGGAGGATCGTCACTGCGGCGATCGAGCATTCTTCGATCCTTGCGCCGCTCGAATATCTCGCTGACCACGGCTTTGAGGTTGTTCGATTGATTCCTGACCGCGCAGGGCGAATCGCACCGGCGACAGTGGCGGCGGCGCTCGACGGCGATACGGCGCTGGTGACGTTGGGGCTTGCCAACGCGGAGGTCGGCACGATCCAGGACGTGGCGGCGATGGCCGAGCCGATCGCGCGCTCGGGAGCGCTGTTTCATCTCGACGCGGCGCAGGCTGCCGGACGCATTCCGATTCGCGTCGGCGATTTACGATGCGATCTGTTGACGATTAGCGGCCACAAGCTGGGCGCACCGGCGGGAATCGGCGCGCTCTACGTGCGCGCCGGGGTGGCGCTCGCGCCTGCGATGCTTGGCGGGCCGCAGGAGGCCGGGATGCGCGCCGGGACGCCGAATTTGCTCGGCGCGATAGCCTTTGGCGTGGCGGCTGAAGCCGCCGGAGCGCATATGGACGAAGAGTCCGCGCGCGTTGCGATGCTGGCAGAGCGGCTGCTCGAGCGTCTTGGCGCGGCAATTCCGGGTCTCCGCCTCAATGGCTCCCCCGCCGACAAAATTGCCAACACGCTCAACCTGACTTTTCCCGGCGTGCTCGGCGAAAGCATGTTGATTGCGCTCGACCTCGAGGGCGTGGAAGTTTCGATGGGCTCGGCGTGCGCGGCAGGGGCGGTCGAGCCGTCGCACGTGCTGCTCGCGATGGGTCTGAGTCACGACGAGGCACGCAGTTCGCTGCGGCTTAGCCTCGGATGGAGCACGACCGCAGCCGAGATCGAGCGCGCGGCGGAAATCATCCCGGACGTCTGGCAGCGGGTCCGTGCGGCCGAGCCGCTGACTACAGCCGCATTCGCCGCCGTGGCGGAGGCTACGCGATGAGCGCGCGGGTGCTGGTCGCGATGTCGGGCGGAGTGGACAGTTCCGTCGCCGCGGCGATTTTGCGCGAGCGTGGCTACGACGTGATCGGCGTGGCGATGCGTCTCGCGCCGGAGCGGCCGGGTCCATCGCCGGCGCGCCGGCGCGGGACATGTTGCTCGCACGAGGATTTCGAGGATGCGCGCCGGGTCGCGGAGCGGATGGACTTTCCATTTTACGTGGTCGATTTGCGCGCGGAGTTCGGCGCCCGCGTGATCGACAATTTCGTTTCCGAATACCTGCACGGCCGCACGCCCAACCCGTGCGTGATGTGCAATCGCGAGATCAAGTTCGATCGCCTGCGAGAGCGCGCGGCGGCGCTCGGCGCGGACTACGTCGCGACCGGCCATTATGCCCGCATCGAACGCGACGCGCGTGGCCGCTTCCATCTTTTGCGCGCCGCCGACGCCATCAAGGATCAGTCGTACTTCCTGTTCACGCTCGGTCAGGTTGAACTCAGCCGCACGCTCTTTCCGCTCGGCGCGATGACCAAGGCCGAGGTTCGCGCGCGCGCGCGCCAGCTTGGTCTCGCCAACGCCGACAAGCCCGAGAGCCAGGAGATTTGCTTTGTGCCCGACGGCGATTACGCCGAATTCGTCGAACGGGCGGCGGCCCCCGGGCGTCTTCGCCCCGGCCGTATCGTCGATCTGAAGGGACGGGCATTGGCGGCCCATGACGGAGTGCATCGCTTCACCGTCGGGCAGCGCCGCGGACTCGGCCTTAGCGCGCCGGCGCCGCTGTACGTGCGCGAGATTCGCGCTAAAAACGGTGAAATCGTCGTGGGTCCGCGCGAGGATCTCGCCGCGGCCGGTCTTCTCGCGCGCGACCTCAGCTTCGTCGATCCCGAGAGCGTCGGCACGGGCGCGGTCACGGTCGAGGCGCGCATCCGCTATCGCCATCCGGCGTTGCCCGCGACGCTCGCGATCGAATCCGGCGGCCGAGCGCGTGTGACCTTCGCCAGCAGCGGCGGTCCCGCGGTGACGCCCGGACAGGCGTGCGTATTTTATCGCGGCGACGAAGTTGTCGGCGGCGGCTTTATCGAGCGCGCATTGTGAAGACTATTGTCAAGACTGATCTCAAGACGATCTCGAGACTGATCTAAAGATGGGTGCGATGCGCTTTGCGGTGGCCACACTCGGATGCAAGGTCAACCAGTACGACTCGGCGATGATCGAGTCGCGCCTTGGCGCGCGCGGGATGGAACGCTGCGAGTTCGACGAGGTCGCCGATGTCTATATCGTGAACACCTGCACGGTGACCGATCGGGCCGACGCCGAGAGCCTCAAGCTCGCGCGCCGCGCACGGCGGCTTAACCCGCGCGCGCGCGTGGTGATGACCGGATGCCTCGCGCAGGCGAATCCCGCCGTGCTGGCCGCGGCGCCCGAGATTGACGCCGTGGTGGGACTCGGACGTCCCGACGACCTCGAACGCGCCGCCCTTGGCGAGGCTCCGGCCCGAGTGATGGTTAGCAATCTGCGCAAGGAGCGTGCGCCGATCGAGCTCGGAGCGGTTGCGCTGGAGGGTCGCACGCGCGCGTTCCTGAAGCTGCAGGAGGGATGCGATCAATTCTGCAGCTTCTGTATCGTGCCAACCTCGCGCGGAACCTCGCGCAGTGTCGAGCCGCGGCGCATCTTTGCCGCGCTCGATTCGCTCGCGGCCTCGGGCTTTTGCGAGGTCATCCTGACCGGCGTGCATCTTGGCGGCTATGGGCGCGACCTCGTTCCGCCGGTAAGCCTCGAGACGCTGCTCGAGATGGTCGCCGAGCGCTCGCCGATCGGCCGAGTCAGGATAAGCTCGCTCGACCCTGAGGAACTGAGCGACCGAATCCTGCAAATCATGGCCACGAGTGACAAGTTCTGCCCGCATCTCCATCTGCCGCTGCAGGCTGGCACTGACGCGACCTTGATCCGGATGCGCCGGCGCTACGACCTGGCGCACTTCAGAGATCGCGTCGAACGTATTCGTGAGGCGATGCCCTCGGCAGCTATCGGCACCGATCTTATTGCCGGGTTTCCCGGCGAGACGATCCAAGACTTCGACGATTACTTTAAGTTCATCGAAGCGCTGCCACTTGCCTACTTTCACGTCTTCCCATACTCCGTGAGGGCGGGAACCACGGCGGCCAAGCTGCCGGGTAAGGTGGCGGCGGCGGAGATAAAGCGTCGAGCGGGACTGTTGCGCGCGCTTGGCGAGGACAAGCGACGGTGTTTCATCGAGCAATTTTGCGGATCGAAGCTTAAAGTCCTGGTTGAAGAACGCGGCGCGGACGGTAGGCTGAAAGGCTACAGCCGCAATTACATCCGCGTGCTGGTGGAGGGCCCCGACACACTTGGGAACGATGAACTTGAGGTGGTGGCAGCGCGGGTTGAGGGCCTTGCTCTCGCCGGGAAAATGGTTGAGGTCCAAGGCGGGCCCGCAGCCGGCGCAGCTACGTTCTGAAGACAATCGCGCAGACCTGGAGCGGCGGCTCAACTATACTTTCGCCCGTCCCGAGCTGCTGCGAGTCGCGCTCACCCATCCGAGCGCCGCGGTCGGCGCCGACCTGCACTACGAACGTCTGGAATTCCTCGGCGATGCGGTGCTCGACCTCGCAATTGCGGACCTGCTGATGCGCCGGTTTCCCGAAGCCAAGGAGGGCGTGCTGTCCAAGGAGCGCGCCTCGATCGTCAACGGCCGCACGCTGGCGGCCAAGGCGCAGGACATCGGCGTGGGCCGGGCGCTCAGGTTGGGCAAGGGCGAGGAGAAAAGCGGCGGACGCGAGAAGGTGTCGATTCTCGCCGCGTCGTTCGAGGCGGTGATCGGCGCAATCTATACCGACAGCGGACTGCGGCCGGCCCAGGCCGTGATCGAGGGATTGTTCGCCGACGACATCGGCGGCCCCAGCACCGAGCGCGACTACAAGACGGAATTGCAGGAAATCGCCTACCGCCGCTTCCGCAGTCAGCCGGTCTACGAATTGGTGTCGTCGCGCGGCCCCGACCACGCCAAGATGTTCACCACGCGCATCCGCATCGCCGGACGCGATCTTGGAGTGGGCGAGGGCGCCAGCAAGAAGCAGAGCGAGCAGGCTGCGGCGCGCGCCGCCCTGGACCAAATCGAGAACGAGAAACGTGAGCGTCGCTAAGCCTCATCGCGCGGGCTTCGTCGCGTTGGGCGGGCGCACCAATGTCGGCAAGTCGACGCTGCTCAACCGGATGGTCGGGCACAAGGTCGCAATCGTCACGCCACGCCCGCAGACCACCCGCCGCCGCATCCTCGGCATCCGTTCCGACCCCGACGCACAGCTTATCTTCGTCGACACGCCGGGACTGCATCGCCCGCGCAGCGCGCTCGACCAGCATATGATCGAAATCGCGCGCCGATGCCTTGGCGAGGGCGAGGTCGTGGTCGGCGTAGTCGAGGCGAGCGCTCCGCTAAGCGAAGGCGACCGCGCCTTTCTTACCGAGTTGCGTGAGATCAAGGCGCCGCGCGTCGTCGCGGTCAACAAGATCGACCGCATCAAGCGCCCGGAGTTGTTCGCCGCCGTCGAGCAATGCGGCCGTGAACTGCCAGAGGCCGAGATCGTTCCGGTCAGCGCGCTCAAGGGCGGCAACGTCGACGAACTGGTCGCGGTCATCAAGCGGATGCTGCCCGAGGGGCCGGCCCTGATGCCCGAGGACGAGTACACCGACCAGACCGAGCGGATGATCGCGGCCGAAGTCGTGCGCGAGAAGGTGTTCCTGGCGATGCGCGAAGAGGTCCCGTTTTCAACCGCCGTGGTGGTCGAGAATTTCGTCGAGGAGCCCGATCGTCGCCTGCTCAGGATCGACGCCATCATCGTCGTCGCGCGCGAGGCGCACAAGGGGATGCTGATCGGGGCGGGAGGCCGCCAGCTCAAGCAGATCGGCACGGCGGCGCGGCTGGAACTCGAAAAGATGCTCGGCGCGCACGTCTTCCTGCAACTCCTGGTCAAGGTCGAAAAGGACTGGACGCGCAGTCCGCGCAAGATTGCGGAGTTGGGGCTCTGAGATGAAGCCGGCCGCGAACATCGCTGGCCGCGCGGGTGCACTGTCCGCGCTGCCCGAAGGCGTGCCGGTCGTGGTGCTGGTCGGGTGCGCCAATGCCGGCAAATCGACGCTGTTCAACCGTATCGCGCGCGGTCGCCGTGCGATCGTAAGTCCTGTCGCCGGCACTACGCGTGACCTCAACGTTGGCCAGGCGGAGCATCGCGGACGCAATTTTTTCGTCGTCGATAGCGGCGGGCTCGAATTGGGCGGACGCGAGCGCCTTGGCGAGCGGGTCGCCGAGGGCGCGTTGCGCGCGGTCGCGTTGGCTGACGTCGTGGTCTTCATGCTCGACGGGCGGGCCGGCCTCGGTCCCGGCGACCGCGAGGCGATCGCGTTGATTCGTGAGACCGGACGCCCGATGGTCGCCGCGATCAACAAGATGGACCGCGCCGGGATGGAAGCAGTGGCCGGCGAGTATCATGCGCTGGGCGTCTCGCCGATGCTGCTCGTCTCGGCGGCTCACGGACGCGGCGTCGAGGAGTTGCTCGACGAAGTTGTCGAGCGCCTGCCCGCCGCCGAGGCCGGGGCGTCCTCGCCGCCCGATCTGAGGCTCGCGCTCATCGGCCGTCCCAACGTCGGCAAATCGTCGCTGCTCAATCGCCTCGCCGGTTTCGAGCGCGCGATCGTCGACGACACTCCAGGCACCACGCGCGATCCGGTTGACGTGCGGTTTCGCGCCGCCGACCGCGACGTGCTCCTGATCGACACCGCCGGAATCCGCCGGCCCACCAGGGTCGAGGGCGAACTCGAGCATTTCTCGGTCGGCCGCGCGATCGAAACCATCCGCCGCGCCGAGGTGCTCGTTCTCGTGATCGATTCGACCGAGAGTGTCACCGATCAGGACGCGCGCCTGGCGCGGCTGGTCGAAAGCGAAGGCCGGGCGCTGGTCCTGGTCTGCAACAAGTGGGACCTCGCGGCGAAAGAGGGACGCCGGGTCGCGGCGTTCGTGCGCGACGCGCAAGAGCAGGTGCCGTTTCTGGCGTTTGCCGAGATGCTGTTCACCTCGGCGCTGACCGGCGACGGCGTCGACAAGATCATCCCGGCTGCGATGAAGGCGGTCGATTCGTGGCGCGCGACTTTCCAGACCGCGCAGCTTAACCGGATTCTGGCCGAGGCCACCGCCGCGATGGACCCGCCGATGATCGAGCGGCGCCGGCTCAAGCTGATGTACGTCACGCAGGTCGGCCATTCGCCGCCGCGCCTCGCGTTTTTCGCCAACGTCGAGCGCGATATTCCGGCGCACTATCTGCGTTTCCTCGCCACCCGCTTTCGCGCGGCGCTTAAGTTGGTTGGTACGCCGCTGCTGCTGAGTTTCCGCCGCACCGGGCGCACCTGGGCCGAGGCGCGCGCGACCGGCGTTGTGCGGCCCAGGGAATCGCCCAAAAAGCCACTGCGGAAGACACCCACGAAAGCGCCGAAAAAGAGAAGGTGAACACGAACAACCTGGTGACCGCGCCGGGGCGACGCGGCGTGTGCATTGTGGAAAGGCGCGCGCCGCATGCATTTCGCCGCCCGCGCCGGCTTCGATATAGTTAACGGCAGGTCGGATTTCGTGATCCTGATTCTGGATTTCGGCAGCCAGTACACGCAGCTCATCGCTCGCCGCGTGCGCGAGGCCAAGGTCTATTGCGAGATTCATCCGTACAGTCTCGCGATCGAGAAGATCCGCGCGATGCATCCGCGGGGAATCATCCTGTCGGGCGGCCCCGCCAGCCTCTACGAGGCCGACGCGCCGGACATCGCGCCGGAAGTGTTGCGCGTCGGATGCCCGGTGCTTGGAATTTGCTACGGCCTGTACGTGATCGCGCAGCATCTGGGCGCGCATAGCGCGGGTGCCGGCAAACGCGAGTACGGCCCGTCCGAGTTGGTGATCGACCGGCGCGATGAATTGTTCGAGGGGCTCGCCGATCGCGAGTTCCCGGTGTGGATGAGCCACGGTGACCGCGTCGAGGCGATACCGCCGGCGCTCGAAGCAATCGCGCATAGCGGCAATTCCCCCTATGCGGCGGTTCGCACCCGCGACGGCCTGCTCCGCGGCATCCAGTTCCATCCCGAGGTCGCGCACACGCCCTGCGGCGTGCAGGTGCTCAGCAACTTCGTGCTCAGGATTTGCGGCGAGGCGGGCGATTGGACGCCGGCCGCGTTCGTCGAAACCAAGCTCGCGGAGATTCGCGCGCGCGTCGGCAACGACGGCCGCGTGCTGATGGGATTGTCAGGCGGTGTTGATTCTTCGGTCGCCGCCGCGTTGGTCCATCGTGCGATTGGCGACCGACTCAAATGCGTCTTCGTCGACACCGGGCTCCTGCGCGCCGGCGAGCGCGAACGGATGGAGACGGTGTTCGCCGAACGGCTTGGAATCACGCTGAGCGTGGTCGACGCGTCTGATCTGTTTCTCAAACGGCTCGCCGATGTGCTCGACCCCGAGCAGAAGCGGCGCATCATCGGCCACACCTTTATCGACGTGTTCGAGAAGGAAGCGGAGAGAATTGGCGGCGCACAATTCCTCGGCCAGGGCACGCTCTATCCGGACGTCATCGAGTCGGTTTCGTTCAAGGGTCCCTCGGCCGTCATCAAGTCGCATCACAACGTCGGCGGACTGCCGGAGCGGATGCGCCTGGAGCTGGTCGAGCCGCTGCGCGAGCTGTTCAAGGACGAGGTGCGCTCGGTCGGCCGCGAGCTGGGGTTGGGCGCCGACGTCGTCGATCGCGAGCCGTTCCCAGGTCCGGGGCTGGCCGTGCGTATCGTCGGCGAAGTGACGCGCGAGCGCGTCGAATTGCTCCGCCGCGCCGACCTGATCGTGATGGAAGAGATCGCCGCGGCCGGACTTGGCGCGCGCCTGTGGCAGGCTTTCGCGGTGTTGCTGCCGCTCAAGACGGTGGGCGTAATGGGTGACGGGCGCAGCTACGAGAGCGTGATCGCGATTCGCGCGGTCGAGTCCTCCGACGGGATGACCGCCGATTGGGCGCGGATCGATCCTGCCCTGCTCGCGCGGCTCTCCAGCCGCATCACCAATGAGGCACGCGGCGTCAACCGCGTGGTCTACGACATCACCTCCAAGCCGCCCGCGACGATCGAATGGGAGTAGCTACAGCGTGACCGTTCGTACCCGCTACGCGCCGAGTCCGACCGGTGCACTGCATATCGGCAACGTGCGTTCGGGATTGTTCGCCTACCTGTTCGCGCGACACAACGGCGGCGAATTCATCCTGCGCATCGACGACACCGACCAGGAGCGCTCCACCGCGGAGTCGCTCGCGGAGATTCTCGAGAGTCTGCGCTGGCTCGGGATGGAGTGGGACAAAGGGCCGCCCGACCGCCATTACTTTCAATCGAGCCGCTTCGATCGTTATCGCGCGGGCGCGCTGCAGTTGCTGCGCGAGAAAAAAGCTTACCCCTGCTACTGCACCGCGGAGGAACTGGACGCCAAGCGCAAGCAAGCCGAACGCGAGCATCGCAAGCCCGGCTACGACGGCAAGTGCCGCGACCTCCCGTTTCCCGCGGACCTCGCGCTGCCCGACAAGCGCGCCGGCCGCAACTACACGATTCGTTTTCGCACGCCGCGCACCGGCGAGACCGTGGTTGCGGATCACATCAAGGGCCGCGCCGTGTTCGACAACGCCGAGCTCGACGATCTCATCATTTTTCGCTCCGACGGCGTACCGACCTACAACTTCGCCACCGTGCTCGACGACGCCGACTTCGGCGTCACCCACGTCGTGCGCGGCGACGACCATCTGCCCAACACGCCGCGGCAGATGCAGATCTTCTTCGCGCTCGGGCTGAAGCCGCCCGAGTATGCGCATCTGCCGATGGTGATGGGGCCGGACGGGCAGAAGCTTTCCAAGCGTCACGGCGCGACGTCGGTCTTTGCCTACCGCGACGCCGGCTACTTTCCCGAGGCGCTGCTCAACTACCTGGCGCGGCTGGGGTGGTCGCACGGCGACCAGGAGATTTTTTCCAAAAAAGAGCTAATCGAGTTTTTCGATTTCGCCGCCTGCGGCAAGTCGGCGGGAATTTTCAACGCCGAGAAGCTTCTGTGGCTGAATTTTCATTACATGAAGGATCGGCCGCTTGAACAACTCGCGCGTGAGGTGCGCCCGTTTATCGAGCGCGCCGGTTACACGCAAATTCCCGGCGACGAGGCCTGGCTCGAAAAAATGATCGCGACGCTGCGCGAGCGCGCCAAGACCTTGGTCGAACTGGTCGACTTCGCGAAGTTCTATTTGAGCAATGCCATTACGATCGATCCCAAGGCCGCCGCGAAGTTTCTCAAGCCGGAGATCGTTGAGCCGCTAAAGGCGCTCGCGCAAGAGATCGAATCGATCGACATCGAATCGCACGGGATCGAATCGATTGACGGCGACTTCAACGAGGCGAGCATCCAGACGGCGTTCGAGCGGGTGCTGGAGCGGTTCGGATTGAAGCTCGGACAACTGGCGCAGCCGGTGCGCGTGGCGCTGACCGGCGGCACGATAAGCCCGGGTATTTACGAGGTGATCGCGGTGCTCGGAAAGGCGCGCACCGCCGCCCGATTGCGTGCCGCGCTGGAACGCATCGAATCTACTGCCTGATCGGCGTTTTGCGAATAACCGCCCGCCGCCCGTGCTTTCTCGCATTTCAGGAAAGCGCTTGGGGTTAGAAATCCAGTGATTTCTTCAGTATTCTCCCGAGCACGGGAATTGCTCTAGTATCTGATCAGTCATAGCAGTTCGTTGTAACGACGAACGCAGAAGGCAGGCCACACAACATGGACGAGAGCACGCACATCGACACGACGGTTGGTCGTGTAGAAGCCCCGCTAAACTACCTCGCCGTGACGGCGGAAAAGCCGGTCACTTTCATGTACAAGACCGAGGACGGGACGCCGCAGCGGACCTACCAGAACATCAAGCACACGATGGCGATTCTTAACGGCCGCACTGTCAACGAGCGATTGACGCTGGACGGCCAGGGCTTCGCGCTGGTGCGCCATCCGACCGCGATCGTGAATTTCTATGACGAAGCCGAAGTCCGTGCGGTCTATTATCCCGAGGTCGAGCGGCTGGTGAGGCAGGCGACCGGCGCCGTGCGAGTGCTGGTGTTCGATCACAACGTGCGATGCGGTCCGATGGCGAAGCAGGGGCTGAACGGTGCGCGCGAGCCCGTTCGCTTCGCGCATAACGACTACACGCTTAAGTCCGGTCCGCAGCGTGTGCGCGACCTGATGGGCGACGAGGCCGAAGCGCTGCTGAAGAACCGGTTCGTTTTCATCAACGTGTGGCGGCCGATTCGCGGCCCGGTGGAAGAAGCGCCGCTTGCGGTATGCGACGCGCAAAGCATGCGCCTTGCCGACTTCGTGCCGACCGACCTCAAGTACCGCGACCGCACCGGCGAAGTCTACTCGGTGGCCTTCAGCCCGGAGCATCGATGGTTTTATTTTCCACGGATGCAGCGCGACGAGGCGCTGCTGCTCAAGTGTTACGACTCATCCGTTGATGGGCGTGCGCGATGGACCGCGCATACGGCGTTCGACGATCCGACGTCGCCGCCCGACCCCGCTCCCCGCGAGAGTATCGAGGCCCGCACGATCGCTTTTTTCGCTCCGCAGCAGCAGAGCTGAGCCGCCGGCTAGTCCGAGCGCGCGACTACAGAAGCGATGGAAGTTCTTCTTCCAAGACGAAGGAGCGCTTCCAAGTCGAAGGAACGCTTCTAAGGCGAAGCAACGGGCGAGGGTTCGGACGAAGATTCTGACGACGGTTCGGACGACGGTTCTGTGGAAGGCGCGGGCGAGGACGCGTTGGCGCTTGCGCGCATGCTTTCGAAGAAACTGGAATTAGCGCTGACGAACTGGCCCAGCCCGATGACAATCTGATCCGACATTTCGGGCACCTTGTCTTTGCCGACCCGAAACACGGAAGAATCCTCGAACACCTCGCCCGGCAGCTTGTCAGAGTAAATCGTGAAGGTCACGGATACCGCGGACATGCGGCCGGCGAGCTTGTTGTCGATGCCCTTCCACATGTCCTCGCAGGCAAGGTGCACGCCCATCCCATACCCGTTGGTATTGTCAGCCAGTTGATAGCCAACCGACTTCTGGATTTTCTGCTTGAAGACCGCGCAGAAATTTTGCCCTACGGCGTCGGGGCAACGGCACGCGACGTTGATGTTGATCTTTCCAGCCGCCGCGTCTTCCGCTCCGCCATTGATCGGCAAAGCCGTCGCCATAACCAGCGCGAGCGCGCCTGCCGCGAATATGAATCGGGGATTTCTCAAGACGGATGCAGGCTAGCCAACAGCATCGGCGCGGGCAAGGGGGTTCGTGTTCACAGCCGGCAATTGCGGATCACAATTGCCGGTTGCAATTGCGGATGGCTCAAATGGACTCTCTCAGATCGCGCCGCGCGCTCGCAGTCTGGCGATCGCGGCCGCGTCGTATCCGAGTGCGATCAGCACGGCATCGGTATGCTCGCCTTTCTCGGGCGTCGGCGCTCGCAACTGCCACGGTGTGCGGCTCAGGTCCACCGCTTGGCCGACCAGCTCCTGGCGTCCATGCGCGGGGCTCTCAACCGCGCGCGCGATTCCGATGTGCCGCACCTGCGGGTCGGCGAATACCTGATCGATGCGATAGATCGGGCCGCAGGGAACGCCTGCGCGGTTGAGAATCTCGATCCATTCGGCTGATGGCCGGGTGCGGGTGATCGCCTCGATAGCCGCGTTTAGCCGGTCGCGGTTGTGCAGCCGGGCCTTGCCGCTTGAGTACTCCGGATCGGCGGCGAGCTGCTCGGCCCCGAGCGCCTTGCACAGGCGAGTGAACAGTTCATGGCCGGAGCCCGCGATATTGATGTGCCCGTCGGCCGTGGCAAATACGCCAGTCGGAATCGCGGTCGGATGATTGTTGCCGGCCTGCTCCGGTACTTCCCTGCCGAGCAGCCAGCGCGCCGCCTGAAAATCCAGCATCGCGACCTGCGCCGCGAGCAGCGAGGTTTGCACCCACTGTCCCTCGCCCGACTCCTCGCGCTCCAGCAGCGCGAGCAGGATGCCCATCGCGCAGAAAACCCCGGCGCTTAGATCGGCGATCGCGATGCCGACGCGGACCGGCCCCTGGCCCGCGAGCCCGGTTATCGACATCAGTCCGCCCATCCCCTGCGCAATCTGGTCGAGGCCCGGGCGGTCGGCGTAAGGGCCCTCCTGGCCGAACCCGGAGATACTCGCATACACCAGCCGCGGGTTGATCGCTCGCAGATGCTCGTAATCGATGCCGAGCCGTCGCTTGACGCCGGGACGATAGTTTTCGACCAGCACGTCGGCCTGCTCAACCAGGCGCTTGAGGATTGCGAGCGCCTCGGGGTCCTTGAGGTTAAGCGTAAGGCTGCGCTTGTTGCGATGCAGGTTCTGGAAATCGGGACTCGCGCGCGAACCGACCTCGGTGGCGTTGTTGTCCGGTGTTTCGATCTTCAGCACATCGGCGCCCCAGTCGGCGAGCTGGCGCACGGCGGTGGGGCCCGAGCGCGCGCGAGTAAGGTCGATGACCTTGAAGCGGGAGAGCGGAAGCTTGCTCATAGCAGCCGCATCTTAGTGCGGCCGGCGCTTTCATGGCTAACGGATTTTGAGCTAACCGATTTGGAGCTAATGGATCTGGTCTAACGGATCGGCTAACGGATTCGGTCAGACGGGTTCGTAAAAAAGTGTGGGCCGTGCGCTACTGAAGTCGCCGCGGGAATTGCGTTCCAGCGACCACAGAAAGGCTCGAGGAATGCGGGCGATCTCCTGTATCGGGCAGGCAGGTCTTGCTCAAGGTTTGCCCTTGGGAGGACCGGGAGCGCCCGCTTCCATTTCCGAACGCCATTTGTCGATCGTCTCGATGTTGAAGCGCCAGTCGCTGCCGATCCGAAAGGCCGGAATCTTACGTCGCTTGATCAGCCGGTAGATGGTGGAAGGATGCACGTGCAAATATTCGGACACCTCCTCCACGGTCATCACCTTGCTCTGTCGCCCGAACAGCGGCCGGTCACTATCTCGAGTCATTATCGCTCCCTCGAACCTGCAAACAGCCGCGGCTTGCCAGAGAATCATCAGAGGGTGCCGGAAGGAATCTCCGCCGGTCCCCCCCCTCACAAGGCGCCAGAAAGCGCCTGTCGAAAAAGCGTCGCACGCGGCTGACAGCATAGTTGCGCTGCGTAGAAGCTGTCATTGCCTGTCTAGCATCATCGACGAAGGTCGCATAGATGGTGCGGGCAACTAATTGTTGCGCAGAGGAATCTGATGCATAGATAAAGCTAAAAAGGCTCAGGTCTGCGAAAATTCGAAAGAAATATTTGTGGACAAAGGATCATAGGCTGTTGAAAGTTAGCCACAATCCAGGTCCGCCCTTGTGGCGAAGCTACGACACGGCGGGCAATCTTGCACCGAGAGTTGTGAACTGAATTCCGAGTGAGCATCCCAGTTTCGCAGAGCGGTGCCTATTTATGACCAATATTGACTAATAAGGCATATTTCGTGAACGACGAATGAAGCTGTGTGGCTAATGAGCATGAATATTGGTCATCGATGCATCATATCGCTCATCTAGGCACAAATTCTGCATCGTGTCGCGTTCGGTGCGAGCTTCCTATCGCATCGACCGGCAGTCGCCTGCAGGCTGCGTCGTGGTGCGATTGTTAAACCGTTCGGGCTCCCAATGGCCAAGGCGGGCCCGCGTTGAGTCGGTAGGCGTGCGAGGCGTAGCGATGGCGGATTTATCCGGGATTGGAGCGAACTTGCTGGAATACCTGAAGGCACGATCCAGACGCAGCGTCACATCGGCCGCAACAGAGGCCGCCAAGTCGGGCGCCTCAGAGTTGCAACCACGCCACCAGATCGATCTCTTGCAATTCGTGCTCGACAACATGGCCGAGGGCGTGATGGTCTGCGACCGCGATTTGCGCCTGGTCCAATTCAACCGTGGGGCGAGCGTGATATTCGGCGCCGACTTGAGAGGCGAGGACCTCAGGAAGGCGGCGGACAAATACCAGTTACTCCTATCGCACGGCGAACGGCCAATCGCGATGGAACAACGGCCACTTGCCCGTGCGATGCAGGGCGAGGCGGTCAACAACGCTCAATTCATCCTGCGTGGGCCGACCATGGCGGCCGACCTATGGGTCGAGGTGTTCGCGTGTCCGGTCAGGACCGACGATGGCACGATCCTTGGTGGGATGGTGGTTCTGCGCGACATCAGCGAACGCAAGCTTGCCGAAGAGCAGATGAAGCGCGCGCGCGACCTCGCGCTCGAAGCCGAACGTATTCGTTCCGAGTTCCTCAGCAACATGAGCCACGAGATCCGCACTCCGCTCAACGGCATAATCGGCATGACCCAGTTGTTACTCGGCACCGAGCTCAGCCCCGAGCAGCGCGAGTATGCTGAAACCGTACAATTGAGCACTGACTTGCTCTTCGGCATGGTCAGCGACCTGCTGGATTTCTCCAAGCTCGCGGCGGGCAAGGTCGTGTTGCAACAAATCGACTTCGACCTCGAGCAAGTGGTGGAAACCGCGGTGGGCTTGTTCGGCGAGCGCGCGCAAAGAAGCAACGTCGAGCTGATTCTGGACGCCGACGATGACGTGCCGCGCCTGTTGCGCGGCGACCCCGCGCGGCTCCAGCAGGTACTGGTGAACCTGATCAGCAATGCGGTCAAGTTCACCGAGCGCGGCGAGATAGTGGTGCGCCTGGCCAGGGAGGCGGAGTCCGCGGCCACTGCGTCGGTGCGCTGCGAAGTACGTGACACTGGAATCGGAATTGCGCCGGACGCGCAGAAGCTGCTGTTTCAGCCATTCTCACAGGTTGACGGTTCAACCACGCGCAAGTATGGCGGCTCGGGCCTTGGGCTTGCCATCTCGGCCCAACTTGTCGAGCGGATGGGCGGGCATATCGAGGTCGAGAGCGAACCCGGATACGGATCGGTCTTTCGCCTAACGATGACGTTGCAAAAGCAGCGCCCGTTCGTCAGCGCTGCGTCGGATTCGCGCTCTGGACTGGCACGGCTGAGGTTGCTGGTGATCGAGGACAACGCGACCCTTCGCGCGAGCCTCCGTAAACGACTCGACGCTTGGGGTGTTCGCGCCGATTCGGCCGCCGACGAATCCGAGGCGCTCAGCTTGTTGCGCGCAAATGCGGCTGCGGGAACGCCGTACGACGCCGCCATCGTCGATCTGCGCTTGCCCGCCGCAGGCGGCACGCAGCTCATGCGCGCGGTCAGGGCGGACCCGGCCATCGCCCGCACCTGGATGATCGCAGCAAGCGCGCCGGCCGCGGAAATCTCGAATCGCGCGCAGCATTTCGCGCATGCCGACATGCGGATCGCGCGGCCCATCCGGCCCTCGCAACTCCTGCAAAGCCTGAACGAACTGCTGGCGCAGAGACATCGCAATCAAGTAACCCAGGGCGGCGCCGACGGTGCGGCGATCGAAGAGCCGCAAGCGCGCCAGCAGCCGGAGCGCACTATCCGGGTGCTGGTCGTCGAGGACAACGCGATCAACCAGAAGCTCGCGCTCAACCAGCTTCGCAAGCTCGGCTACGCCGCCGACGCGATCGACAACGGTCCGGCCGCGCTGGACTTGATGGCACGCGGCGCTTACGCGGCGGTGCTGATGGATTGTCAGATGCCGCGGATGGACGGCTACGCGACGACCGCGGAGATTCGCCGCCGCGAGTCGGGCCGCCGGCACACGATCGTCATCGCGATGACCGCGTATGCGCAGGAGGGGGCGCGCGAGCGATGCTTCGTGGCCGGGATGGATGACTATATCGCGAAGCCCGTGAGGCTGGAGGCGCTGGAGGCTGCGCTGGCGCGCTGGGTTCCGTTGAAGGGGACATCGAACGGCCACAACGGTTCGTCGAAAACGGCGGCTACGTCAGCTTGCGAGAGTATCGACCCCGAAGTAATGATTGAACTGCTGGACCTGTCCCGCTCGTGCGATAGCGGCGATTTCCTCGGCGAGCTTATCGATATGTTCTATGGTGAGCTGAACTCCCGCGTGGCTTCGATTCGCGAGGCTGCGTCTCATGGACAAGTGGGTGAGTTGGACGAGCGGGCCCACGAATTCAAGGGCTCGTGTCTCAGCCTGGGCCTCGCGCGGATGGCGCGGCTGTGCAGTCAGCTCGAAGGGCTGGCGCGGGAAGGCACGGTCGAAGGCGCGCAGTGGCTGCTGGAAGAGATCGAACGCGAGGCAGCGGTGGTCCGTCCGCTGTTGGAGGCCGAACGATCGCGCGCATCGCGCAACGGCGGCGAATCGCGCGAAGCGCCGCCGGCGCATCCGCAGTGAACCGATTCGGCGCGCGCGCTTTCTTTCAAGGGCGTCGAGCCGGCCGCTAAATTTCGTATCTCAGCCGCCGCGCGCAGTCGCGCAGAATCTCCGCCTCCCATGCCGGCCGCCTGGGGCTTTTCGCATGCGGCAGGCTGCTGGAAATTCGTCCCAGCAGATGCAGAAACGTAGCGGCCGAATGTTTGTAGGCCGGGACGGGCTCGCGAAACGCCACGTTGCCCAGGTACTGCAGGGCGTCGCCAAGCGCGTAGTAGACCGGGTCGCCGGTTTCCCATAGCCGGTCGCGCTCGGCGAATTTCTCCGGCGCGAAAGTCGCCAGGCCCAGGAGAAAATCCGAGCCGTATTCGATCATGTTGATGCCGAGATCGTTGCCGGTATAGATGCGCCAGTCCGGCCGCACTGCGTCGCGCAGCGCTAGACGCTCGAGTTCCATCAGCCGATCGAGCGAAGAGTGCTTGATTCCCTTCAGCTCCGGAATATCCATCAGACCGCGCAGCGTCGCTTCGCTGAAAATCTCCCCATTGGGCGCGAACATGCGCCCCAACTCGAAGCCCAACACTCCAGCGTGGCCACGGCAGGCGGCGCGATATGCCGCGACCTTGTCCTGGTCCGATTTTCCGTGCAGTCGCGCGGTCTGAAATAGTATTGGAATGCCGCCAAACTTCACGATCAGGTCCATCTGACGCCGATAAAGCGCGACCACCTCGCCCTCGCGGCCTTCGATATAAGCGCCGGCGACAAACGGCACACCGGCGCCCAGCGTCTCGCGGGTCCATCGCAGGACCTCGTGCTGTTCGGCGTCGCTGAGATAGTTCACGTAGCCGGTATCCATGTTCACGGCGTTCATCAGGCCCGCGCGATGCGTCGCCAGCAGATGGCGCTGAAAGTCTTCGACCGCCACCGCGCCATGCGCGTCATAGGGCAGGAGGGCCGCCGCGATCCCCTGCACCTTGCGATGCAGCAGGCGCCGCTCGATCAGCGTTTGCAGTTTCATGATCTCGGTTTCATCATTTCAGTTTCATCGTCGTCGCGGGCCGCCTGGCCTTCGCCTCCTTCAAGCGCGGCGCCACGTCGGACTTCTTGTAATGCCCGTCGAGCGGATAGCATCCGGAAGGCAGGCCATTGCGCGGCGCGGTAGTGCAATCGCTGAAAGTCCGGCAAACCCGTTTGTGTTGAAGCGTCCGCCCTTCGATCACGTCCCACAGCATCTCGGGATAGGTCAAGACCATCCGTCCCAGGCCCACCGAATCCACCCAACCGGTACGCACCGCGGCCTGCGCTACATTCGGCAGGAAATCCTGCAAATAGCTATACGCAGTTCCCACTATAATAAGTTCGGGGAACCGCTCTTTGAGCAGGCGCACCGCGTTCATCTGCCGCGCGACTTCGACCAGCGGATCGTCGGGTGGCCAATAGCTGTCCGACGGCGGATAGGCCGCCGGCCGCTGAAGATGGGGAGTGTAATACGGACTTCCGGCCGTCAGGTTCACCAGCCGGATATCCATTTCTTCCAGCAGCGTGAGGAAACGCGCCGGTTCGGTCAAATCCACTTGCGTTGGATCGGCAGGGTCCACGCCGAAGCCCCATCGATAAGGGATGAGCCGTTCGAATAGTTCCGGCTCCCCAACTCCCGTCCTGGCCGGCGACGACGCCGGCGCGGACCGAAACGGCACCATGTCGAAGGCCGAGAGCCGCACCCCAATTTTAAGCCCTGGCGCGCCAGCGCGTATGCCCTCGACGGTTTCGCGCAGGAATCGCGTGCGGTTCTCGAAGCTGCCGCCGTAACGGCCTTCGCGCGTGTGCGCACTCAGGAATTCGTGCCCCAGATAGCCGTGGCAGTGTTTGACGTCGACGAAATCGAAGCCCAGGCGCGACGCAGTGTGCGCCGCGCGATGGAAGTCTTCGATAATCGCGCCAATCTCCGCGTCCGTAAGCACCGGAAATTCAGCGGGCAGTCCCAGCCGTTGGTCCAGGATCGGATGGCGATAGAGGATTCGCGGCGCCGCCCGGTTATCCGCGCCGGGACGGCTGTAGCGCCCCGAGTGCGTGAGTTGCAGTCCGATCATCAGGCCGTCATCAGAGCCGGCGACACCGCGATGCGCCTCGATCAGCGCCTCTCGCAGATGGGCCAGGCCGCGCTCGGTGTGCGGACCGATCAGTAGCTGGTTGGGATTGGCGCGCCCGTCGTGACGAACCGCCACCGCCTCGCCGCCCCAGATGAGCTTCGCGCCGCTCTGTCCGAACCGCCGCCATCGGCGAATCGTGTTTTCGCTCGGGTTGCCGTCAGCCGTGCCATCCCATCCTTCCATTGGATGAACGGTGAGGCGGTTGCCGATCTTGATCCCGTTGCGCGCCAGCGGCTGTGCCAGAGGCGAATCCGCGCCACTGGCCAATTTCCGATCGCACGGGATCGCGAGGCCGAGCGAATCCACGTATTCCTGGAAGTGCGCCACGTCGCGCAGGCTTCCCAGGCGTGCAAACACACCAGCTTTCATCCGATTCCCTCGCGCGAGCAAGCGCCGTCCAAGCGGCCTTGCCTTGAATGTCACATCGAGGTGCGGATTCGCAATCGTCCCGAATGGAAATGACCGGCGCGGAAGGCACCGATGCCTCCCGCGCCGGGGATTATGCTCGGCAGCAGATTACTGCACCCCGCCTGGCCAATCGTGCGCCGCCAGAGCGGTCTGAACCTCGTCGATGTAAGTCTGCGCGCTCGAGTCGTACCAGCCGCCTGAGAAATGGAATCCAATGCATCCCCACAGCACGCGAGAATCGCTGCCACCAGCCGCAAAAGCCGCAATATCGGCCGCATAAGTGTTGGGCTGTTGAGCCGGGCTGGCGAAGTAGGTAGCCCAGTCGCCGTTCATACACGACCGCTGATCTGCATAACGATAGTCCGCGGCGAATGGCGTGCTCTGCATGATCATTGACCAAGTCGTGGTCTCGTAATAGGCCTTGGTTTGCCACATACTCCATGACGTATAGCAGCAATTCGGACACGACACGGTAGAGCCGTCTGGCTCGCTGATCACCGTGTTCCACAATGCCGTGAAGGTGCCATTAACGCATGTCGACTCCGTGGTCCTCTTGTCGCCCGCACCGCCCTGATCCCACCCGGACTCCACCTCGCCCTGCGCCCGTACCACGTCCTCGTCGACTCCCCACTTACAGGCAGCCCACCGAACAATCTCGTCGGTCGTCCCGGAGTAGTTGCCAGTCACGTTCGCATAGTCCGAACTGGGAATCCCACCGCCACTGGATGGCGTTGGATTGGAGTAGAACGACGATGGAACGCCATCGGGCGGCGGCACATTGAAGGCCGTATTATTCGGCGCGTTCTCCGCGATCGGAATTGCGTTCGACCAGGCCGTGCACTGCGGCTCGCTTGGCAGCGTCGCCCGGTAGCCTAAAGTAGAGAAGTGCGTGGGTGCCGTGCCCGGTGTGGGTGTTGCCGCAGGCGTAGGACTTGCGGTTGGCGTCGAGCTTGCCGTCGATCTAGGGCTCGGGCTAGGGCTCGGGGTCGCTGAAGGAGCAGGAGTCGGACTTGCGGTCAGATTGTTGACGATGACCGAGACGTACGCGGTGCCGATGGGCGCGGTGCCGCCCTGCTGGAACACCCGGACCGTCAGCGTATGTGTGCCGTTCGCGACGCTGGCCGAATCCCAGGTGAAGTTGCCGCTACCCGAGAGCACGTTGACCCCATCCACCTGCAGTTGGTCCCAGTAAACGTCGGGGCCCAGCGTGACTGCCACGGTTATCGCCGTACCGCTAATCGTTTGTCCATTGCTCGGCGCGTTAATAGTGATTTCCGCGCCAACACTCGAGGGCGTCGGCGTGGCGACAGGAGTCGTGCTGGGGTCCGGCTTCGGCGTTGATGCCGGAGTAGGCGCCGGGGTTGGGGTGTGGTCGGGAGATGGTGTCGCGGCAGGAGTCGGCTTGGGAGTCTGCTTTGGCGTCGGTGTAGGGGTGGAAAGACGCCTGGAGCGTAGCATCTGCGGCCTTCCGAGCTCCATCGTCGAGCCTTGGCCTTCAGGCGCGGCAGCGGGCAGGTACACGACCAGCGGCGAGGCGTGAGCTCCAGGCGCAGCAGCGGACAGGAATGCGAACAGCGTTGCGGCTAACAAAAAGAAGCGCGCTACAAAACCAAAAAAACCTTTCATCGCTCTCCCCCTTAAAAAAAATCTGAGGCGGCGCACGCAGTTCTCCGCCGCGGCGCCGCTCGCGTTTTGCGCACGACGCCGCCGACCGGCAGAAGTTGTCGGTCATGAACGAGGGATGATCAGATCAGTTGAAGGTGAGACAGCCGCAGCAGGTGTCAGCGGCCTGGCCCCCTGCACTTTGCTGGCAGGTCAGGAAGATCCTCCCCCAAGAATCTTCCCAAGCCATGACACTGTTACGAAATGTACAAAGCATTACAAAGAATGTCAACAAGGTTATTGATAGTTACGCATATTGTTTAGTGAATCTGAGTATTTTAAGACGTATGTTTGGTTAAAACAACGTATAACATGCAAACCGTGGCTCTTCGTCTGATAGCCACTTGTCGGTCAGCTAAAAACACGATCGCTTGCCACCGGTTGCATCGAGCACGTAGAGACTTAGACACGTAAAGACCTAGACACGTAGAGATCTAGATATGACGGGAGCATCTGCCAGCAAAAATTCCGACAAGACGATTTCCGCGGACGCGCTGGAGCCGCTGCGCCAGGCGATCCATCGCCGCTATGGCGCGGCGGCGCGGGTCGAGAATGTCGTTGTGCCAACGCTCGGCGGAATCAACCGCACGCTGATTTTCGATCTCGTCGAGGGCGCGGCGCGCCGCCGTCTGGTGTCGCGCCAGGAGAGCCCCGGCGAGGCCGACAGTCCATTTCTGGCCTCGGGCGTGCAGTTCCGCGTGATGCGGATCGCGCACGCGCACAAGGTGCCGGTGCCCGAGCCGATGTTCGAGTACGAAGCCGCGGATGCGATGGGAAACGGCTATGTGAGCGCTTTCGTCGATGGCGAGACGATGCCGCGCAAGATCCTGCGCGGCGCGGAATTCGCCGATGCGCGCGCACGCCTGACCTCCCAGGCCGGTGAAACTCTGGCGCTGCTGCATTCGATGGACCTCGGCGAACTGGCCTTTCTCGAGCAGGTTCCAGATAGCCGCGACCCGCTGCTGGCGCAGCGCGGCCGGCTGGATTCGTACGCTGAAGCTCATCCCGCGATCGAGCTTGGCCTGCGCTGGCTCGAGCTCAATCGTGCGCACGAGCCGCGGCGGACTTTTCTCCACGGGGATTTCAGGACTGGAAACCTAATGGTAGGACGTGACGGACTTCGCGCGGTGCTGGATTGGGAGTGCTGCCATATCGGCAGTCCGGCCGAAGACCTGGGCTGGCTATGCACGCGCTCGTGGCGCTTTGGTGAGAACGATCGTCCGGTGGGCGGATTCGGCGCGCGCAAGGATCTGCTCGCGGCCTACGTTGCGGCTGGCGGCGGCAGGATCGATCCGGCCGAAATCCGCTACTGGGAAATTTTTGGCCTCGTGCGCTGGGCAATCTACAACGTATGGCAGGCGCACGGACACGTCTTCGGCAAACGCCGATCAGTGGCCTTTGCCGCCTGCGGCCGCAATACGAGCCTGGTTGAGTACGATCTGCTCATGACGCTGGCCGGCCGATACGACTGAGCGCGGAATTGCCGGGAATCACGCGGCATCACGCGAATACGCAGGACTACAAAGAGGGAATTGAAGTGAGCCAGGACCGTCCCGTCGCGATCGAATTGCTGCGCACCGTAAGGGAGTTCGTCGATTCCGTGCGGCCGAAACTTGCGGGCGAGGATCAGTATCACGCAATCGTCGCCTCCTACCTCCTCGGCATCGTCGAGCGCGAACTGGATCTCGCGCCCGGCTTCGACCAGCAGGAGCATCTCGAACTCGCGCGCTTTATCGACACCACTGGCGGCTCGCCGGCGCCGCTGCCGGAGCTGCGCCAGGCGCTGTGCGGGGGGATTCGCGCCGGGCGCCACGACGATCGCTTCGATGAACTACTCGCGATGTTGCTCGAGCAGACCGTGAACAAGGTGCGTATCGTGCGCCCCGACCATCTCGATCCAGGCCATTTTAGGCCCCGCGGCAGGTGATTGGGGGAATCGGCGATGGCTGATAGTCATCGGATCTTCGGATTCACCGACGAGCAACTCGCCGCGCTGGAACTGAGCTGGCGCCCGGGCCTGTTCGAAGGCCAGGTGGTTCTGGTTTCCGGCGCCGGCACCGGGTTAGGCAAAGCGATCGCGTACCAGTTCGGCCGCCTCGGCGCGAAGCTGGTAATTTGCGGGCGCAAACCGGAGCCGCTCGAGAGCACCGCGCAAGGGATGCGCCGGCTCGGCATCGATTGTCTCATCCATCCGATGACTATTCGCGATCCGGAACAGGTCGCGGCGCTGTTCGATGCCGCCTGGAGCCGCTACGGGCGGCTCGACGTACTGGTGAACAACGCGGGCGGCCAGTTCCCGCAGCCGGCGATTGATTTCAGCGTCAAGGGATGGAACGCGGTAATCGACACCAACCTCAACGGTCCCTGGTACATGATGCAAGCGGCGGCGCGGCGCTGGCGCGACGCCGCCAGCCCCGGTTGCATCGTCAACATCGTCGCCGTGGTGGAGCGCGGAATGCCCGGGGTCGCGCATACCTCGGCCGCACGCGCCGGCGTGATCTATCTCAGCAAGACGCTCGCCGTCGAGTGGGCTCCGCTTCACATCCGGGTCAACAACGTGGCGCCCGGCGTCACCGCTACCGAGGGCATGAATGTCTACCCGGAGGAGGCGCGGGCGGAGTTCGGCCGCGCCAATCCGATGATGAAACTCGGCGATGCGCAGGACGTCGCCGACGCCTGCTGCTACCTGGCGGGCCCGAGCGGCAAATTCATCACCGGCGAGATCATCGCGGTCGACGGCGGTTTTCAGATGTGGGGCGAGCAATGGACGGCCGGGCGTCCGGATTACTACAAACGCTAGGCATGATCGAAACATTTTCGGATCGAAACATCGGCGCGAACGAAATATCGGCCTGATTGGGCCATTGGCGTGGCTGCGCGGGCCCGTGCTATACGGCCTTTTGGAGAAGTCCAATAAAAATCGCGCAAAGATCGCACAAGATCATGCGCGAGCGACCAGGAGGAAAAGACAATGGCTGGAAGCGGGCAGGTATCCGAACACAAGCATCAGTCGAAAGCTAAAGGCCAGCACCCGATGACACAGATCGCGACAAGGTCGTTGTTCGAAAACCAGGACGTGAGAGTGTGGGAGATGGACGTGGCGCCCGGCGATACCTTCGGCCTGCATCACCACACAAATGACTACGTGCTGTACATCACCGGCGCCGCAAACCTGAAAGTCGACGACCAGAATGTCGGAACCTACGACTTCATTGGCCATGAGCGCTCGGTGTTCTACATCAAGGCGGGCGGCACCGAGAGCTTCCGCAACGTCAGCTCGACGCGCTTTCGCGAGGCGCTGATCGAAATCAAGCGTCCGCCGCGGTCTGGCCAGGATCGCGCGGGTTTCACTTGCTCCGAAGCGATGGTGGACGCCCCCGATCGGCCGGGTAGCGTCTGCGTCATGGAGAACGACCGCATGCGGGTTGTGGAGACCACGCTGCCGCCGGGCAAGGCTCTCGGGATGCAACAGAGCGATTGCGACGCCGCGGTGTTCGTGGTTCAGCCGGGCAAGGTAAAGGTTGTCGAGCGCGCCGCGGCTGGTCCGGAGCGAGTCAAGGAAGAGACGCGCAATGCCAAGGACGTCTGCTGGCAGCCCGGCGGAGTCGAACGCGACCTGATAAACGTGGGAAAGAGCCTATATCGGCAGGTCAGCGTCGAGGTTAAGTGAGCCGACTCGAGCGACTCAGATCTGAGAAATAGTCAGACTGGTCACCGACGCTTCAAAAGCACAACGGCCGCAGTTCCGTGAGGACTGCGGCCGTTGTGCTTTTGAGGTCGCGCTCGCCGTGGTTCGATGCATACTGCCGAGCCGACCGGCCCGCCGTCCCTACCCGCGGGACCGCACCGGTCTGCTGAAGGCATAGTCACCTAGCTTGTGTCAGACCTGTACGCGCGATAAAGCCCCGATCGTTTCTGGAATTGACCAGGAACTTAACTTGGCTCGCGCGGCGTTCGATGCGATCGACCGCTGAGCCGAAGCACAATCCAAAGAGGAAGACGCAAGATGAGAGCACAAGGCAAATTGGCTGGAATAGCGGTCGGTATGAGTGGGGCCATGGCCTGCGCGGTCGCGATGGCCCTGGCTCCGTCGGACGCGGCTGCGGCGGCGTGCGCGAAATCAATTCTAAAGTGCGGTTGCTCAATCAACTCGCCCGGCACTTACATTCTGCAGGGTGTCAATCCGATGAATTCGACCGGGACCTGCATCGATATCGCCGCCAGCAACGTGCTTCTCAACAGTGGCGGCCCGGCGATCAAAGGGCCGGGCCCCGCGACCGTAACTATCGGAGTTTACGTCGAACCTTCCGCGAACAAGGTTTTCCTGGACAGCATTGAGATCGAGAATTTTGGTACCGGAGTACGGGTGGATGGGCCCAACGCCTCGACGTTTCTGGTTACAACCATTGGCAACAACAGGGGGACCGTGGTCAACGGGGCAAACGCATTTCTGTTCGCAGAGTCTTCGAGCGCGGACAATGTGGGAATTCAAGTCAACGCCACGGCGACGGACTTTGTAATGGTGGCCGGCAATGCCGGGGGCGACACCGATGCAGGAATCAAACTCAACGGGGTAAACGGGGCATTCTTCGAAGACACCGCAGCCGAAAATAATGGCACGTTTGGCATCTGGCTGCTGAGCGCCTCCAATAACCATTTTGACGGCTTCCAGGCCGAGAATAACGGCTTGGCTGGCGTCTATCTGGGATGTAACCCGACCGGCCCCGACGGCAAGGCCTGCCCGTCCGGGGTGGCCTCCAGCAATGGGAACTCCTTCGTGGGTTCCCTCTATGGGTCGAAGAACAGCATCGTCAGCAATACGGCGCTCCAGCATTTCGGTATAGCGGTCAGCCTGGGCAACCTGCATAACCATTTCTCGACGATCACGGGCACAGGCAACGGCAGCGATGACGCGCTCGATGAGAATCCAGACTGCGGCAGCAATCGCTGGACCGCCGACTCGTTCACGACTACGAACCCGCCGTCAGACATAGGCTTCTTCTGTTTGAACTGACCTCGAACGCACAACGGCCGCAGCCCCGTGAGGGACTGCGGCCGTTGCTGCGTCTATGTCGCCCGACTCTTACTGATTCGGAATCAGCTCGACCCGGCGGTTTTGAGCGCGTCCTTCAGCCGTCTTGTTGGTGGCGACGAAGTCCGTCTTCCCGTAGCCGTGCGGGCTCAGGCGGCTTTCCGCGATGCCGTGGTCAGCAAGGTACCTCACGACCGCGTCGGAGCGGCGCTCCGAGAGCTTCAGGTTGTACCGTACTGAACCGATCGCGTCGCAGTAGCCGTTGACGTTGACCGATACGTCGCCGTGCTGCTTCAGGATGCCCGCAGCTTCATCGAGCACAGCCGCATCCTGCGGACGGATGTTGGACTTGTTAAAGTCGAAATGCACGCCACGCAGGATTAGCTTCTCCGGCGGCGGAGGAGGCGGCGGAGGTGGTGGCGGCGGCGGTGGCGGCGGCGGAGCTGGCGGCGGCGGCGGAGGCGGCGGGCACATGTAGTGGCCGATCACTCCACCAATCAGACCACCGCCCGCGAGCCCGGCAGGAATACCCCACGCGAAGTAGGTGCTTTCGTGCGAGCCGTGGTTCTTGGTGGTCAGGATAACCGCGGTGGCAATCCCGGCGCCGGCTATTGCGCCGATGCCCGCGCCCAGAGTTTCGCAGTTTCTCTGCTCTTCGTTGGCCGAGCAGCCGGCGATCATACACACAGCTGCCGCTCCCATCAGGTATAGACCTAATTTTCTTCTCACCATCATCCTTCCTTCCCAGCCTTTGGACGAGCAGCGCGCTCCAGCGATGCCTCCCCCGGCCAGCTAGAGTTACCCAGAGAACCTTCTTAAATATCTGAACGGTTGTCTCATAAGTTTCGCCCCGCGACAAGCCCTATCTGTAGTCTTTTTGGCCTCGAACCTGGGCCGTGGTTTGTCGTTCATTAACGATCCGGCTATTCGACATAAACCGGCTATGGTATAGCAGCGCCTATAGGAACTCTGGCCGTCAGCTAGTCTCAAGGAGGAAGCGATGCGCTTTGGCCTCTTGTACTCACTTCAATCGCGGCCTGACAAGCCCGCGACCCAGGCGCAGATCTATCGCGAGATGCTCGAAGAGGTCGAAGCCGGCGAGGGCCTCGGCTTCGACTCCGCCTGGCTGGTCGAGCATCATTTTCTCGCCGACGGCATCTGCCCTTCGCCGCTGGTCACCGCGGCGGCGATGGCGGCGCGCACGCGGCGCATGACCATCGGCACCAGCATGTACCTGCTGCCGCTCCATCGCCCGGTGCAATCGGCCGAAGACGTGGCCGTGCTCGACAACATCTCCAACGGCCGTATCATCCTGGGCGTGGCGGCGGGCTACCGGCCCGAGGAGTTCGCCGGCCACCAAGAAGAGCGCGCCGGCCGTGAGCGGCGGATGGAAGAGCAGCTCGACATCATGATCAAGGCCTGGACCACGGAGTCATTCTCGTACGAGGGCCGCTACTACAGGATTCCCGAGACGTCGGTCACGCCCAAACCGGTGCAGAAGCCGCGCCCGCCGATCTGGATCGGCGCTTCGACGCAGGCCGGAGTCCGCCGGGCCGCGCAATGGGCCGACGCGCTGGTCGCTTCACCGCGCCATCATATCGCCGAGCTGAAGCAGCACTTCGCGATCTACGGCGAGTACCTGCAGCAGTTCGGCAAGCATCCCACCTGCGTCCCGATCATCCGCGAGGTCTACTGCGCGCCGACCACCGCCCAGGCCGAAGCCGAGGCGCGCGACGGCGTGATGCATATCCATGGCGGAATGTACGGCAAGTGGGCGGGCGTGCGGCCGCTGCGCGATGATCACGGCGAGCTGGTCAAGGACCCGGCCACCGTGACCTTCGAGAGCCATCGCGAGCGCTTCATCATCGGCAGCCCCGACCATTGCGTGCGCGAGATCCAACGCTACCAGAGCGAGATCGGAATGGACTATCTTATTTGCTGGATGCAGTTTCCGGGTGTCGATATGGACAAGACGATGGGCTCGATGCGGCTGTTCGCCGCGGAAGTGATGCCGCACGTCAAAAGTTGATCCTGCACGATCTGAAAGCTCTGCGAGAATCTGCGATAATCCGAAAGACCTGAAAAGATTATGGATACCGATTGCGAGCGCGGACGCGCCGCTGCCCCGCAGGGAGGTTCACCGACAATGCGTAGCTGGATCGATTTGAATAGCGATATGGGCGAGTCCTTCGGCAACTACGTGCTGGGCCGTCCGGACGAAGTGATGAAGCAGATCGACCACGCCAACATCGCGTGCGGCTTTCATGCCGGCGACCCGGTGTGGATTCGGCGCACGGTGGAATCCGCCAAGCGCTACGGGGTCACGCTGGGCGCGCATCCGGGGTTTCCCGACAAGATGGGCTTCGGGCGCCGCCTGATGAACATCACGCAGCAGGAGGCGCGCGACTACGTGGTCTACCAGGTCGGCGCGGTCAAGGCGTTTGCCGACGCCGCCGGGGTCCCGCTTATCGCGGCCAAGCCGCACGGCGCATTTTATCTGTGGGCGCAGCAGAGCGCGGAAAACGCGCGCGCGATTCTCGAGGGCTTTCGCGAAGTCGATCCCGACTTCGTCGCCTACCTGCCCGCGCTGCCGCGCCATCCGATGCTCGAGGTTGCGGAAAAGATGGGCTTTCGGGTGATCAAGGAATTCTATCCCGGCCTGGTTTACGCCGATGACGGATCGATCGGCGTCAAACGCACCTACGGCGAGGAAAATGTCGAGGAGATGGTCGGCCTGGTGATGAAGTTTGTCACCGAGGGCAAGGTCAAAAGTTCCAGCGGCAAGGATATTAACGTCGAGGCCGATAGCATCTGCGTCCATGGCGACGTGATCAACGCGCCCGAGGTCCTGACCGCATTGCACCAGGCGCTCAAGGAGGCCGGAGTGTCCGCGCGCAGCGCCGTGCACGACCTTCTCAAAGGCAAGGGCAACGGCCGCACGCATGCCGCGCACGCCCACGCATGATCCTTCTTGCTAAAACCGCTCCTTGTCCAAGGAGAGGTCGCCGCGAGCATCGCGAGCGGCGGCAGAGGTTGAAATTACGCTGTGCCACACCCATTTCGGGCGGCTCGCGAAAATCGATCGCATGACCTCTCCCCAAGCCTCTCCTTGGACAAGGAGCGGGGGTAAGAACGGTCAGGTCGCTGTCGCTGTGGAAAAAATTCCGTCGGAAAAAGTCAGGAGAAGTCATCACGATGGCGCTCGAAAAATTCGTCAACGCCTACGTCGCGCGCACGCCACGCTCGCGCGAGATTTACGAGGACGCGCGCAACTACCTGCCCGGCGGGGTCAGCGGCAACGCCAAGTTCCTCAAGCCCTATCCGCTCTACGTCAAGCGCGCCAGCGGTTCGCACGTCATCGATGTCGACGGTAATGACTACGTCGATCTGCTCGACGCGGTCGGCGCGGCCATCCTGGGCCACGGCCACGAGTCGATAAGACGCGCGGTTAAGGAGCAGATCGACGAGGCGATCCTGCCCCTGATGGCGACCGAGCTGGAGGTGAAGCTGGCCAAGAAAGTCTCGCGCCTGATGGACTACATGGAGATGATCCGCTTCGTTAACAGCGGCTCCGAGGCGACTCTGATGGCGATGCGGGCGGCGCGCGCGTTTACCGGACGCGAACGGGTCGCCAAGTTCGAGGGCAACTACCACGGTCAGCACGACTGGTCGCTGGTCGGCGGCGCGGTGGGCGGGCAGGGGCCCGAAAGCGAGCCGCTCTCGATGCCGGACTGCGCCGGCATCCCGCACTCGGTCCTCGAAAACGTCCTGATGCTGCCGTACAACGATATGGCGGCGATCGATCTGGTGCGCCGCCACGCGGGCGAACTCGCCGCGGTGATCATCGAGCCGGTAGCGGCGTTCTTCACCGGCGCGGTCCCCGCCGACCTGGAATTTCTGCGTGCGCTGCGCAAGGTGACCCAGGAAAACGGCGTGATGCTCATCTTCGACGAGGTCGTCACCGGCTTTCGTCTCGGCCTGGGCGGCGCGGCGGCCCACTTCGGGGTGCGGCCGGACCTCGGATGTATCGGCAAGATCGTCGGGGGTGGCTTTCCGGTCGGCGCTTTCGGCGGACGGCGCGATTTGATGGAGAAGGTGATCACGCCGACCAAGCAGCCCTCAGACGTCAAGGAGAAGAGCTTCGCCTCGGGCACGTTTTCGGGCAATCCGATCAGCATGGCGGCCGGCTTGGCTGCGCTCACCGAACTCGAACGCAATCCGGTCTACGAATACGTCGGGGCGATGGGGCACGCGGTGCGCGAAGGAATCGCGCAGAGCGCGCGGCGCTGCGGCTTCCCAGTCCAGGTCACCGGCATCGGGTCGCTCTTTCACGTCCACTTCGCCGACGGGCCAATCACGAGCAAGCGCACCGCGATGCGCGCCAATCACGCCCGCCAGTATGAATTCAGCATGGGGCTGCTGTCCAAGGGCATCCTGCTGACCCCACACCATCCGGGGTTCCTCTCGGCCGCGCATACCGCCGAGGACGTGAAGGAAGTGCTGCGCGTCGCCGACGAGGTGCTGCGCGAGATGGCCGCAGGCTGAGCGGAGAGGAGGGGGCCGGCGCGATGGATGTCCGCTACGACTTCGGCGGCGACGAATATATTTTCGTCGACTTCGATATCGAGATGAGCCTCGAGGTCAATTTCAAGATTTTGTCGATCTGCCAGGAAATTGACCGCGAACGCATCCCGGGAGTGATCGAGGTATGCCCCGGCAACGCTTCATACCTGATGCACTATCGGCCCGAAGAAATCGATCCGGACAAGCTGGTCAAAAAGCTGCGCCAGCTTGAGCATCAGGCCGACCACATCACCGCCATCAGCTCGCGCATCGTCGATATCCCGGTCCTGTATGACGATCCGTGGACCAAGGACTGCGCCACGCAGTTCGCCGAGCGCCATCAGGACCCCTCGGTCACCAACCTGGAATACCTGATGCGCATCAATGGCTTCAGCGACAAGCAGGAATTTATCGAGGCGCACTCTAGACGCCCGTACTGGATTTCGATGGTGGGGTTCGTGCCCGGCACCGCTTGGGGCTACCAGATGGTGCCGCGCGAGCGCGCGCTGCAGGCGCCCAAGTACATCCGCCCGCGCACCGACACGCCCGAGCGCACGGTCTCGCACGGCGGCGCGTTCATGGCGATCTATCCGGTGCGCGGCCCGGGCGGCTACCAGTTGATCGGGATGACGCCGGTGCCGGTTTACGAGCCCGAGGGGCGGCTGGTCGATCTGCGCGAGACGCGAATTCTGGCCAAGGCGGCGGATCGATGGAAATTGCGGCCGATCGATCTCGATGAATTCAACGCGATTCGCGCCGAGGTCGAGGCCGGTACTTATCGCTACCGGATCGTCGAGCAGGAATTCAGGCCGGCGGTCTATTTCGAGGATCCCGAGCGTTACCTCGACCGCCTGCAGGAAGAAGCGCGCGCATGCTCAAAGTCCTGAGACCCGGACTGCTGACCACGATCCAGGACGCCGGACGCTTCGGCTGGTATCACATCGGGATGCCGCCGTCGGGCGCGATGGATCAGTTTTCGTTTCGCGCCGGCAACCTGCTGGTCGGTAACGACGAAGGCGCCGCGGCGCTGGAGACGACTTTCCTGGGACCGGACCTCGAGGCCGCGGCCAACGTGACGGTCGCGGTGACTGGCGCGCCGCTCGAGCTGCGGCTTAATGGCGAGCCGGCGCCGATGTGGGTTGCGCTCGCCCTTGCGCCGGGCGACAAGCTCCAGTGCGGACAGGCGGTCGCGGGCGTCCGTTCCTACGTATGTGTCGGCGGCGGAATCGACGTGCCCGAGTTGCTCGGCAGCCGTTCGACCTACCTGCTCGGCCGTTTCGGCGGAATCAGTGGCCGCACGATCGCGGCGCAGGACGTGCTTGCCATTGGCACGCCGCGGCGCGGCGCCGCCGAGCTTACCGGGCGTCGGCTCGATCCGCGGCTTCTGCCAACCTTTCCGGATGTCGCCGAACTGCGCATCCTGATGGGGCTCTGCAGCTATCGGCTCACCGAGGCGAGCATCGCGCAATTTCTGAACACCCCGTGGGAGGTCTCCACCGAGGCGGACCGTATCGGCTACCGCATTCATGGAGCCGGGTTCCAGTTTCGCGATCGCGAGCCGCCCTTCGGCGCCGGGTCCGATCCCTCCAACGTGGTCGACGTTGGCTACCCGGTCGGATCGATCCAGGTGCCCGGCGGAAAAGAGGGAATCCTGCTGATGCGCGACGCGGTTACCGGCGGCGGCTATGCGACCATCGGAACCGTCATCCAGTGCGACCTCGATCGCGTGGCGCAGGCCGCTCCGCGCACGCGCTTTACCTTTCGCGCCGTGACCATCCAGGACGCGCTGCGGCTGCGTGCGCAATACAAGGCGCGGATGCGCGCGCTCGCCGACTCGCTCGCGCTGTTCGATAACGTTGGCTGGCTTGGCCAGTAGCGCTCACTCGTAGCAGTTGCTCAACTAACACAATGCTTCCATTTATCACTTCTCCTTATCCTGCGAGAGCTTGCATAACCCTCGCGCCCGGCATCTCTTAACCTCTTCCTGACTAAAGGAGAGGTCGTCGCGCGCCGCGCGGGAGTCAATCTGGATTCCGCTGTGCCGCAGCCACTTCGAGCGAATCGCGTAAAGCGGCCACCGGGCCTTTCCCTAACTCTCTCCTTGGACAAGGAGCGGGGATATAACAGATCGTCTCAGTTGCGGAGAATGGTTGCGCTGGCGGAAATGCTCCGCCCCCTGACCTCGCCAGAGTTCGATTGAGTGGATCCGCTCAGATCGTTAACGGACCCTTTGGCGGCGAAGCCAGGGGGCGGTGTTAATTTGGTCGAGCGCGCACGTTCGACCACGCAAGGATTTTAAAGCAGAGGACTGACTACTGTCCGCCGCCCGCCGACTTGGCGGCTTTCTCGTACATCTCAGCCATTTTCGCGTCGTGCGCTGCCATCTCGTTGTAGTGTGCGCGGGCCTCTTTCATGAAAGTCCCTTGCGTAGCGATCACTTCCGTGTCAGACCCCGTGCGCTTCCCCTTTTTCTGGTGGATGGCGTCGTACTGAGCTTTGACCTGGTCGGCGTCAGCCTTGGCCGCTTTCGCCTGAGCCTCGTAGTAATTAGCGAGCGCTTGGTAATCCTGGGCGGTCTTGGCGTTTGCCGACATCGTTCCGACGTTATCGGGGGTGATATCGTCTGCCATCCCCACCCCGGACCACGCTGCGGCGACTACACACGCCACGACTACCGCGAACAACGATGATTTCCCTCTCAACATCAGCTTCGGCTCCTTATGGTTGGTGCTTCCCTTGAAGTGCGACCGGTTCGCACCGGGTTGCCGCATAGCTCAAGCATTTCGGCGGGTTTTTTTCAAGCCCACCGGGCCATAGCCAGAAGGGCTGGTTGATTCGAAAGACGCTGGCGCCGGGAGCCTATGAACCCGGTATGAGAGGCGGCCCCGGTCTTCTCGCGCGATCCTGCGCGATGCGGACGCTGTGGAAAACAGTGGACGATCATAGCTTCCAACCCCCTTTGCGAGCGTCTTTACTTTCCGCCGGGGCAGGGTCGTTCGCGCTTGGAAAAGGGTTAGCTGGTGGTGCGGAGTGGCCTTGCGGCTAGGTCACATAAGGGGCCACCGCTGGTCTGAGCGCAGGCCGCCCCGGTTCGCGTCTAACCACCGGACTGTCTGGGGCACGGGAAGCCCTGGCCAGGCAAATGTTACGGACAGGTGAACTTGCACCTAGGGTTTTTTAAAAAACGTGCTTTGTTAATGTCAGGACTGCTTGACATTCCCTTTGGATCAAGCATTATAGCGTCCACTTGGGGCGTGGGCCTGCGGGGTGACCCTTACTCTATGGGAACCCGTCTATTAGGGCATCTCGCACACCGCCCCCGAAGCAACTGATGGACGAAATAGGAAAGACGCGATAGTTAAAGCGTTGCGTCTCAAGTCACAATTGGTCCGCACGTAGCCGCTCGGGGACGACGGTGAATTCGCAAGCGGTTTTAGCACCGCGAGCTAATTGAAACCGTCAAAGTTACGGCGATGATGCGGTACCGGAATTTGCCGAGAGGTGGCCTTTGCTTCACGGTGCGATGGGTAGAATCAGCAGTTTGTCAATAATGGGCGCTGCGCTGTTGGCGCTGTGCGTGACCTCAGTCGGATGCGAAGGTGAGGCGCAAAAGCGCGCCATACAGGAACGCATCGGTGGAACCGTAGCCGAGGGACGTTCGCTGCCCGAGCACGAGGACTACTATGGCTCGGCTGTAGCGGACAAAGACCACGCATGGGTGGTCGGGACCTACGGCACGATCCTGAGTGTCACCGACAACGCCACCAAGGTCGATCTGCAGAAGAGCGGAACTCACTTTTCGCTGTTCTCGGTCAGCTGCGCCGACGCCAGCAACTGTGTTATCGGCGGAGAGCGAGCGCTCATCCTGCGCACCACCGATGGCGGCAAGACTTGGGAGAAAGTTGACGGGCCCAAGGACGTGAGCGAAAACCTGCTCTCGATCAGCCGCGGTAAGGATCCGAATCAAATCTGGGCTGTGGGCCCCTCGGCCACCGTCATTCACTCGGCTGACGGCGGCAAGACCTGGGAAGACCAGAGCTTGCACAAGGATGAGTGTCTCAACGGCGTCGCTTTCCTGGACGACAAGAATGGTTGGGTGCAGGGTGAGTTCGGCGTCATCAAACACACTACTGACGGCGGTAAGACCTGGGTCGAGTCAGACAAGGTCGTCGGGTTGCCCAAGTACGTCGAGGACGTGACCGACGAGGAAGCCTACCATAGGGGCATTCCTGAACTGACAGAACAGGATCTGTACTTGTTCGGCAGCGCATGGAGCAGCCCGCAGAAGGGCTATATCGTGGCCGCGAGCGGCTACGTGCTTGAGACCAGCGATGGTGGAGCGACCTGGCAGGCGAAGCGTGGCGGCAGCAACTCGCTGTTCGCGATAGCGGCGCCGGCGGGACATCCGGCGGTCGCGGCGGGACTGCTGGGAACGGTGGCTCACGATGGCAGCAACGGTTGGACGATGGACCAGGCGGTGTCGAACAGCGTGTATACCTGGCTCAGAAGCGCGGCATTTTCGCCTGACGGGTCACTGGGGATTATGACCGGCGGGAACGGAACGGTGCTGGTCTCGCACGACGGCGGTGCGACCTGGGGCGCGTTGAACAAGGATATTATCGAGGCGGCCGGTGTTGCCGCCGCCAAGGGCTAAGTCGGTCAAAATAGGCTAGGTCGAATGATCCGGGGATCAACGGCTAGGCGGCATGCCGTCAAGCGAACCCGACGTTAAAAGCAGGGATTTCAATGGCAGTCAACGTCAATAAGTTACCAGCGGCGGAACGCCTCACCCACGGCATCGCGCGGTTCTCTCTAAGGCATCGATGGCCAACGCTTGTGATACTGGCGATCATCACGGTCTTTTTTGCCTTCCACGCGACGAAGGTGCAGATGTACAGCCAGTTCTCCGATCTGCTTCCACAGGCCCATCCATACATTAAAGCCTACAATCACTATCGCACGACCTTCGGCGGCGCCAACATCGTCAGCCTTTCCCTGCGGGTAAAGAACGGTGACATCTTCAACGCCAACACGCTGAAGAAAATCCGCTACGTCACCGAGAAGGTCGATCAGATAGATGGCGTCAACCATTACCAGGTGGCTTCGCTGGCGCACGTCAAAATCCGGCGCCTGGAGGCCCGCTCGGGCGGCCTCATCAAGTCGGTGCCGGTCTTGCCCGAGCAAGTTCCGACCGACCCGAAGGACCTCAAGGAACTCAAGAAGGCGATGTACAACAATGACATCGTCTACGGAAAGTATCTTTCGACCGATGGCAAGGCGGCTTTGGTCCTAGCCGGCTTCAACGAAGAACGTCTGGACTACGGCAACATCCAGCACCAGATCATGCTCATTCGTCAGCACGTCGAGGATAACAACACGGTGCTGTACGCCGCGGGCGAGCCCATGCTGAAAGGGTGGGTCTGGTTCTACACCGGCGAACTGGCGGAGATTTTCGCGGTCACCTTCATCTTCATCTTTGGTACGCTGGTAATCTACTTCCGCCGGCTCTACGGGGTGCTGCTGCCGGTCATCGGCGCGATCACACAGGCTATCTGGGGCCTCGGCTTCCTCGGCATCCTGGGTTACAACCTCGATCCGTTGGTGCTGGTCATCCCGCTGCTGGTCTCAGCGCGCGCCGCCAGCCATGGCGTGCAGATGGTCGAGCGATATTTCGAGGAGCTTGAGGCTACCGGCGATAAACATCACGCCGTCGCGATCGCGATGGGCGAGTTGCTGCTGCCGGGAGGAATCGGGGTGTTGGCCGACGCCGCCGGCATCCTAGTGCTGGCCGTCGCGACCATTCCGCTGGTGCGAAAGCTGGCCTTCTTCGCGAGCTTCTGGGGCTTTTCCAACCTCTTCACGATTTTGCTACTGATCCCGCTGCTGCTGGACGTCCTGCCGACGCCGACCAAGACCGCTCACTACGTGCCGCAGTGGATGCACGACTTGCTTGCCTGGGTGGGCGACTTCTGCACCAGCAGGAACGGTTGTTGGGTAGTCTTCGCGCTTGCGGCGGTGATCGTGGCGGCGGGCGCCTACGAGGCGAGTTCAGTGCAGATCGGCGAGACCGAGGCAGGGTCGCCATTGCTGTTCCAGAATTCGAACTTCAACGTTTCAGCGCGCGCGATCAATCAGGACTTCGCCGGCTCCAACCAACTGGTCATCTACATGCAGGGCGACAAAGACGACGCGCTCAAGGATCCGGCCGTGCTGGCCGTGCTCGACAACCTGCGCCATTACATGATGGAGCAGAGCCAGGCCGGCGGCACGCGAGACTTGCCGACCCTGGTGCGCAGCGTCAATCGCCTGTATCACTACGACGATCCGGCGTGGGCAGTAATTCCGAGCACTGAGGCCGGTGTCGGCAACATGACGTTCATGTATGAAGCCAACGCTCCGGTACCCGGTGTGATCCTGGAGTATATGGACTACCATGCGCGCACTGGGCAGTTCGTAGTGTTCTATAAGGACGCCAAGGGCACGACCATCGATGAGGCGATCATGCGGACCAAGCTGTTTATGGCCGCGCATCCGATGCAAGACGTCAAGTTCGTTCTGGCCGGCGGCACTATCGGCACCACGGCCGCACTGAATGACGAGGTCGCCTACTCCGACCGTGTCAGCACCGTGCTGATCGTGTTGGTGGTGTTCGTACTGGTGACGTTCAGTTACATGTCGTTCGTGGCCGGCGGCATGGTCATGATTACGCTGGTCGCTGCCGGTATCGTAAGCTTCCTATATATCGGCCTTAAGGGCATCGGCATGAACATCAACACTTTGCCGGTGACCGCAGTCGGTATGGGAATCGGCGTCGACTACATCCTGTACGTCGTCGACCGAATCAAGCGCGAGTACGGCCGCCTGCACGATCATGATGCGGCTATCAAACGGGCGATTGCGACCTCGGGAATGGCGGTTACGTTCACGGCGACCACGCTAGTGGGTGGCGTCATCCCGTGGGTCTGGATGTCGGATCTAAGGTTCTCGGCCGAGATGGCGATGCTGCTGGCGTTGCTGATGATCACGCACTGGCTGTCGGCGATCACGCTGGTGCCGTCGATTTTTGCGATCATCCGGCCCAAGTTCGTGGAGCGGGGCGCCGAACTCTCTGACGAGGACGTGGAAATGATCGAAAAGGATGTCTCGGCTGCTGAAGTGAGCTGAACGGAGGTCGGGGAAGGGTTCTGTTTGGCGCTTAGGGTTGTTGGTTTTGTTCTCGCAAACTTCGGGGGAAGCAACATGAATGTAGGTTGGAAAAGCAAAGAGCGGGTATGGCTGTTGGGCTTGGTGGCGGCGCTCGCGGTGATGGTGGGCGGCCCCGCCTTCGCGCAGCAGGGAATTGCGCAAAACCTGGAGGACAGCTTTGAGCTCCACGGCTACCTGGAGAATCAAGAAATCATCCGTAGCAATACTTTTGTAAGCGATTACAATGTGGCGTCGATCCGCAATCGTATCGATTTGCAGCCTTCGGGTCAGATCATCAAGGACGCCACCTTGCCCACCGTGATCGGCGTACCATTGGGGACGGGGCTCTCGGTGAACTACTTCGCCGAAATCCGGCCGGGCTACGAAGGCGCATATGATCTCGTGTCGGACCGCTTCGGCAATCACACGACCGGATTCTCAGGCATCGGCGTCTCGCCGTTTGCCAGCACTGGGCAAACCGCCGGTTTGGGGCTGCTCAAGGCGTTCGGCTACAACCCCAAGCGCTTCAAGGGTGTGGTCGCGCGTAATCTGGAGTTCCCGGAGCCAGTGGGCTTTAACATCAGCGACTACCGCGTCATAAACGGAGTTGCGACCTCTTGCTGGAGTTGCTTTAACGCAACGCAGTCGGTCGACAATCTGCGTTTCGAGCGCGACGACAGCAATCAATACTACTACCCCGATCGCGAAGCCTACCTGGACTTCCGGTGGGACTTCTTCGGATCCAACCTGCTGCGACTTGGCAAGCAACAGGTCGTATGGGGCAAGGCCGACTTCTTCCGTCTTCAGGACATCGTCAATCCGGTGGACTTCGGGCAGCACTTTTTCATCGAGCCCTTCGAAGACACTCGAATCCCACAGCTTGCGGCCTGGTTGCAGCATCGCTTTGGCGACGTGCTGGGCATGCAGGATGTAGCGGGCAACCTGGTATGGAACTTTGATACGTTCAATCCGGTTGGATTGGGTGTGGGCGGCCAGCCTTGGGCAGTGAACTTCGGCGATCAGAAAAAGGCCTTCGCGTTTGACAACAGCCTGTTCGACGCCGGACTGTGCGGTGGGAGCAGCACTCCGACGGTCTGTAACCCCAACCATGTCAATTTCGGTCTGAACCGCGAAAACCTGCCCAACTGGAACATAAAGAACAGCGGCATCGGCATGAAGTGGGACTTCCAGCTTCCGCACCCGTCGATTCGCTTCGCGCTGACCGATTGGTACGCCATCGCGCAAACGCCGGTGTTCACCCTGAATACGCTTCAGGTCATTGGTAATGGCCACGGCGGGATCTCCAGCGGCAGTAATTTCGCGCAATCGGGCGTGAACTGCTCCAAGCTCGCCAATATCACTAAGGGCTATCCAGGCTTTTATGGAGCGGGCGGCGGCGGTGCGGCAATTATCGCGACTCAGGCGCGGTGGATTCATCTGGCCAAGAACGTGAATCCGTATACTTTCCTGAACGACTGCACTTTCGGCGGCGGCGCGGAAATCAATTATCACAAGGACAACACGCTGGGCTTGTCGGCTGACTACTTCGAGCCGTGGAGCGGCGTAGTCATCCGCGTCGAGTCGTCGTGGACGCACAACGCGCTCCTCAATGACACCAATTCACTCGACTGGACGACCAACAACGACATCATGCAGTACGTTGTTGGCTTCGATCGTCCGCACTTCATCAAGTTCCTGAACGCGGATCGCACTTTCTTCAGCAGCTTCCAGGTGTTCGAGACTTACTATCCTGGCGCGCATAGCGAACAAGGCGGCAAGACCGGACTGGTCACTGGCACGAACGACTTCACCTTCACCGCGTTCACCCAGACGCACTACTATCGCGACCAGATCATCCCGCTCGTCTTCGCGGCGTATGGGACCGAGGGCACCGACGCGACGATCGGCGGCAACAATGAGTGGCTAATCAACGACCATTGGTCGGCTTCGATCGGGGTTGACGCCTTCCTCGGCAAAACGATGCTACAGAACCTCGGACCGAACGCGGTCTTCCAGGCGGGCCACACGACGGCCGCAGACGCACCGTTCAGCCCCGACATCTTCGGTCCTGCGCGCTCGGGGGCGGGCGGCGGTCAGAAAAACATGGACGACGAATTCTGGACTCGCATACGGTACCGCTTCTAGGTTGATCGGATGAAACAGGTTCCGGGGCCCGGTTCGCCGGGCCCCGGAACTTCAAACGGAGATAGTGCCACGGAATTTAGGCTGCCAGCATGGCTTTCGTCGCGGGGACTGAAAGTATGGGCGACGGCGCTGGTCGCCGTGGTCGCACTGATCCTTGGTGCGAATGCGCTAATTCAGAGGCGCGCGCGCGAGCGCTGGACGGTAGCGATCACCGATCCGTCGATGATCGCGATTCGCAATTTGGTCGTGAGCGGCAAGCTCGTCCAGGCGACCAACAAACTCAATACAACCTACCGCTTTGACCACGAGTCGGGCCTGATTGCGCTCAGGCAGTTTTCGATTATCGTCCTGCAGCGAGGGCTCAAGGAGCCCGACCTTTTCGAACAGTGCTATGCGGCCAGTGCGCTCGCCGAGGGCGGCGAGAACGAAGCGCTCCAGATGCTGGCCAATACCTTCCAGACCAATCCTGACCTCAGCGTAAAAATGGCGGTGGCGGACGGCTTGGGTGAGGATGGTGACCACACGGCGGTCGCGATCCTGAAGCATCTTTATTTTCACGGAGAGATACTGGACCGCAGGTTCATCGTCAATGCATTGTCATCGGCAACCGACCCGAGCGCAATCAGCGTCTTGAGCGACGCCGCCAGGCAGACTGACCCCACGCTGCGGGCGGCGGCGTTGAAAGCTCTCGGCCGGCTAGGCGATCGCGATGCGGTGCCGTTGCTGAAGCTGGCATTGGCCAAGGGGCAAGTTTTCGACCGAGTGACGGCGGCGGAGGCGCTTCTGCTGTTGGGCGATAATTCTGGCGTAGGAATGCTGCGCGCCACGTTGAACGACCATTCCGAAGGCAACGCGCGGGCGATGGCCGCGGTTGCTTTGGGATACGCGCATGATCCGGCCAGCTTGCCGCTGCTCAGGCAGGCTCTGACCGACCAGAATATCGACGTCAGAATCGGTGCGGCCGCAGCATTGACTCATTACAACGATCCCGGCGGGATCGCTTATATGAGAGGCGCGATCCACGACAGCGATCAGGTCACGCGAAGGCATGCGGCGCAACTTTTCGACGATATAGCCTTTGATGCCGGTCATCCGATTCTGGTAGAGGCGCTATCGTCGTCCGATTCTGACGTTCAGTTGGCGGCGGTCAAGACGCTCGGTACCGCCGGCGGCAACCCCGAGGTTGAACTGCTCGGCGCGCTGTTGCGCGAGAGCAAAGACCCCATTACCCGCGCGGATATCGCCTGGTCACTGGGACGCATCGGGAGCCCCAACGGGATCGTGATGCTGCTCGCGATGGTCCAGGAGACTGACCCCGCGGTACGGTACACGGCAGCCGACGGTTTGGACCACACGGCGATGCATTTGTTAGGAGGCAAGCGGCTAGGTAGCCGCTGAGACTGAACAGACGGAACAAAGCGTCGGGACGAAGCGTTATAAATAATAAGCGTTGACGGTCCCCACGGGGAAGAAACTGACAAAAGGGACAACCAAACGGGAGGAGATGAGCATTATGCGACGTAATTTAAAGCCGCATGGGGGACGCGCCGGGAGCCTATGGTGCATGGCATTGGCGTTCCTGGTGGCGGCAGCCGGTCTTTGCTTTGGCGGGGGTACCGCGAGGGCCCAGGACGTCAAGAGTTATACTCGGGCCACGTTTGACGAGTGGCTGGCCAAATACAAGGATGCTAAGCCCGACTTCAAGGTCGGCGATGTGCTCACCGCCAAAGACATCGAGCGGATGCGCCCGTTTGTTTTTCCTGGCTACGTAGAGCAGTTCAATTTTCCTGAGTTCAAAATGACGATCGCTGCGCCCGTGGATCACACTCCGCGCAAGGACTACATGGCTTGCACGGAGAAATACCAGAGCCAGGTTCGCCTGCAGCCGGATCATACGATGGCCAACTACGTCTGTGGCCAGCCCTTCCCGAATTCGGCTCTCAACACGACCGACCCGGATGCCGGATGGAAAGCTGCGTGGAATTACGAATACCGCTGGCAGAATTTCGGCCTGTTTACGATTCCGCCGGCCACGTGGGATCGCTTCGGCGGCACGCACGAGATTCCGAAGTGGGAGGATGCTCCGGCGGACTGGCTATCGAATGCGGGTCTCTCGAATCTGAATTACTCGGTGCCCTCGGCCGACGAGATGAAGTTGATCTATGGTGGCGGCGGCAGCTTCCAGCGCACCCTGAGTGCATTCTACAAGCGCCTGTACTATACCCACCTCGCGATGCTGGAGAACCATACCTTGCCGGCGCCTGGTGCGTCGAATTTCGAGTTCAAGGAGTTCACGGGCTTCTTCTCACCGTTTGATATCCGCGGCACCGCATTCATCATCTACCGCTACGCCGATCCGCATCGCGAAGACGATGGATGGGCATACATCCCCAATCTGCGGCGCGTGCGGCGTATTTCGGCCGAGGTCAAGTCGGACTCGCTGCTGGGCACCGACCATACGCTGGAGGATTTCTACAGCTTCTCCGGCCGTGAACTCGAGTGGCACTGGCGCTTCCTCGGATGGAAGGACCAGCTTGCCGTCGTCGATTCCTCGCACGAGTACACTTATCTATACGGGCCCAATGGGATCATCCCGAATGATACGTGGACGATGCGCCGCTTCGCGGTCATGGAGCGCACGCCCACCTCCGAGCGTCATCCTTACAAGAGCGTGGTGGAGGATTGGGATTCGCAGAACTACGACGCGTGGCTGATGGAAGCCTTCGACCACAAGGACAAGCTCTGGAAGGTCTGGGAATTCCAGAAGAAGTGGAGCGAGAGCTTCAAGGGTGATTGGCAGGAAGCCATCAACAAGGGCGCCTACTCGACCGAGTTTCAGTCGGTCCAGGTGCTCGACGTGCAGAACGATCGCGGAACCATCTGGATCGTTCCGGGTGGATTCCCCAACGTGAAGGGGGCCGAGTCCGAGAAGCTTTTCGACATCAATAGTCTCGAACAGGTCCATCGCTAGACAGGCCATGCCCCGCCGGGTCCTTCGGGACCCGGCGGGGCTTTTTTTTGCCCCGCGCCCGCGGAGGAAAAGGGCGACGCTGCGCCGCGCACGGCCGTTCGGCCCGGTATTTGGCCCTGCTCTTGAGCGATGACGCACCGATGCGTTATGAATTGGCTTACAACCCACAGGGAGGAAAGCTATGCCTGCCTTTGATGTTCGATGGGTGGAGCGTTGGCAGAAGATGGTCAACCAGGACAGTGTCGCGCGCCTGTTGGGCCGTCACTTCAACGCCGACGTGATGCTCGAGTTCGGGCCGCATGCCTACGTCGTGAGCTTCGAGCGCGGCGCGATCAACCGCGTGGAGCACGAGATTGGTGGCGAGAGCGCCTACCAGTTCGCGCTGCGGGCGCCCGCCGAGACCTGGGCCAAGTTCGTGCAGCCGATTCCTCCTCCGATGTACAACGACATCATCGCGATGTCGCACACACTGCACGGCCGCCTCAAAATCGAGGGCGACGTGAAGGTGATGTGGCAGAACCTGCGGGCGTTCGCATGGGCCCTTGACCTGATGCGCGCGGTCAAGGAATAGGGGGGCGCACTGACATGGCAAAAATAGAGCCGGTAACCGGGCACTATATTCATGTTCCGTTCGAGGGCGAGGAGTACCGGATTTTCTACGAGGAATCCGGCAAGGGCATTCCGCTGGTCTGCCTGCACACCGCGGGCACCGATTCACGCGAATGGCGCCATCAGCTCAACGATCCGGAAATCAGCGAGCGCTTCCACGTGATCGCTTTCGACCTCCCGCGCCACGGCAAGTCGATTCCTCCAAAGGGCTGGTGGAAAGAGGAGTACAAGCTTACGGCCCAGTTCTACGCGGACTTCGTGGTCGCGCTGTGCCGCGAGCTCGATCTCGATCGGCCGGTGGTGATGGGCAGTTCGATGGGTGGCAACATCTGTCTGCACCTGGCGCAACGCTATAGCGACTACTTCCGCGCGCTCATCGCGATCGAAGCGTGTGACTATTCGCCGGGATGGTGGCTCGACTGGCTGTGGCACGCGCAGATCCACGGCGGCGAGGCCTGCGCCACGGCGATCAACGGGCTGATGGCGCCGCAGAGCCCGTTCGAGTATCGCCAGGAAACCTGGTGGTACTACTCACAGGGCGGTCCCGGGATCTTCAAGGGCGACTTGTATTTCTACAGCGTCGATCATGACTTTCGCGAGGATTGCGAGAAAATCTCCGGCAAGATACCGCTGTACTTCATGACCGGCGTCTATGACTTCGCCTGCACGCCCGAGATGTCTCAGAAGACCGCGAAAAAGGTGCGCAACGCCGAGTGCATCATCATGGAAGAGATCGGGCACTTTCCGATGTCCGAGAATCCGGTGACGTTCAAGAAGTACCTGATGCCGGTGCTGCACAAGATCAAGTAGCGCTCGCACAAGGCGCGGCGTTTACTCAGACGCGCGACGAGGGCGGGTTGTCCGTTACTCGTCGCGCGTTGTTGTTTACAGCGGTCGATGCGATTCGATCAGGCTACTTGATCTCTTCCGGGGTGTAGTTGTGGCGGCAGAAATCGCAGTCGCCGATGACTCTCACGGCCACGCATGAGGCCGTTATCATCGTAGCGTCGGCGTTGGGCGTGCTCTTCACGTCGAGTAGTGCGTCGACCTGGGTGCCCCACTTATCGATCGCCATCTGGCGCAGCTTGTCGTTGATATGACTACTGTCGATGTTGTCCGCGTTGAGCGGCTCGGTGTAGCTGAGGTCGCCGAGTTTTTCGTGCGGATTACTCAGATCGCCGGTTGAGATCAGGATGCGCTGGCGGTCAACGGTAGCGTTGAAAAAGTGGATTTCTGCCTTCTTCTGTTCCTGCTGCCGTACGGCGGCCTGGCAGGCCGCCATACAGAGCAGGGCGCTCAGGATCGCGATGATACGGGCGAAACGATGCATGACGCTTACTTCTTCTTCGCCTTCTTCACCTGCTTGCGCGACTTGCGGCGAAAGTGAGGCATCACCTCTTTGGCAAACAACTCCATCCCGCGACGCACCTTGCGCGGATCCATCCCCGGCAGGTCCATCGCCGCCACCAGGTGGGTGACGCGCGTGCGGCTCAAGTAGTCCTCGATTCCGCCGATCGCTTCGTCGGGAGTGCCGATCAGCATCGACTCGCCAAATAGCGAAGCGGTCTCCGAGTGGCGCAACTTGCCGATCGGCGGCAGGTTGGTGCCGAACGCCTTGTCGCCGGGAAGATCGTTGGCCTCGACGAACCACTTGCCGTAGCAGCTCATCATGTAGTGCGCGCCGGCTTCGGCGTCGTCCCAGGCCTTGTCGTGCTTGGGGGCGACGAAGACGGTCCGTAGCTGCGCGATGCTGAAGTCCTCGGGGTCGCGGCCATGCTCCTTGAGCGCCGCGTCGTACATCTGCTGCTGGTCAACCCCGCCGGTGCCCATGAAATGGTAGCCGTTGCGCGCTGCGCGCCCGATCGACTTCGGTCCGCGCGCGGCGAGCCAGAGCGGCGGATGCGGCTTCTGCACCGGGCCGGGGATTACGGTCACGTTGGTGAGCTTGTTGAAGCGCCCGTCCATCGTGACGTTGCGCTCGGTCCATACGCGCCGGATGACCTCGGTGCCTTCCTCCAAACGCGGACCACGTTCGTTGCGCGGGATGTTGAAGCCGACGAACTCCGGCACGCGGTAGCCTTGGCCCAGGCCGAGGTCCAATCGGCCGTTGGAAATGAGATCGACGGTGGCGGCATCTTCGGCCACGCGCAGCGCGTTGTGCAGCGGCAGCAGCATTACGAAGGTGCCGATGCGAATCTTTTTCGTGCGCGCGGCGATCGCCGCCGCGATCGGCAGCAGTGACGGCGAATAGCCGTCGTCGACGAAATGGTGCTCGCTCAGCCACACGGTGTCGTAGCCGAGTTCTTCGGCGGCGACCGCAAGATCGATTTCCTTGCGATAGAGTTCGGCGAAGGAGACCTTGGCCGGCGGCGGATTGCGGAAAAACAGAATGAAGCCAAAGTTCACGATTGCTCCTTGATTGAGACTGCGGCTGCGGTTGCGGCCGTCCCTTTGGTGGGACGGCCCTGTTCGACGCGGCCCGGACCGGCGTTATGCGTTAGCGCGCGCAGTCCCGCCGAATCCGAGTTAGCCCTTGGACAGCTCTTTAAGATCCTCGGCCCAATTCTCGTACGGCCGCAGCGGGATGATTTCGAGATCGGTAGCGATTTGCGAATAGCCGAGCTTCCAGATTGGCAGCGCGTGTATCGCGTGGTCGAGGTCGTCGGCGCTGGGCAGGTCGAGGATGGCGATGATTACCGGTTTTCCGGCGACTTTCCAGATTCCCTTGATCGCACCGCCTTTGACCGCACCCAGTGCCGCCTCGGATTCCTGGCGCCACACGGTGTAGAACTCCTTGTTCGACAGGTTCGCCGGTTTGGCGATGTACGTCTTCAGCATGAAAAGCATTGTGAGTCTCCTTGATGGTTATATGAGCCCCAGATTAGTAGCGCGAAACCCGCTTTGCCGGAAGCCTTGGCGCGCCGCTATCGCACTGGTTCTTCGCGGGGCCTTTCGCAGCGCGGCCTGTCAAAAGACGCGCCGCGGCCCGGCTGTTGCGATTCAGCATTTTCCGCTCTGCAGCACGCCGCTTTGCTCGAGGCTGGCGATGCGCTCGGGGCTGTAGCCGAGATAGTTCTTGAGCACCTCGCGGTTGTGCTGGCCGAGCGTGGGCGCCGTGAGCGGCAGGAAGCCGGGGAAGGCCGAAAAGCGCAGCGGAAAGCCCGGGGCGTCGAACTCGCCGAAAATCGGGTCGCTGATTTTGCGCACGGTCTGGCGCGCGCGCAGATGGGGATGGTTGACGGCCTGGTCGATCGACAATACGGGGGCGACCGGAATCCGCACCTTGCGGAGCGCCTCCATCGCAGCCGCGTCGCTGGCGGTGCCGGCAAGCCATGCTTCGATTGCGCTTACGACTTCGTCGCGATGCTCCAGCCGCAGCGCGTTGGTCTTGTAGCGTGGGTCGTCGATAAGCTCGGGCCGGCCCATCGTCTTGCATAGCGCGGCCCATTGATGGTCCAGGAAGGCCATGATGATGAGGTAGCCCTCCCGAGCGCGAAACACGCCGGTCGGGCAAATCTGCGGATGATGCACGCCGGAGCGCTTGGGGTTGGTGGCGCCGTTGCTCGCGCTGTAAATCTGGACGTTCATTTCCTGGCAGTGGAAGTAGGAATCGAGGATCGAGATGTCGAGGTACTGGCCCTCGCCGGTGCGCTCGCGATGCAACAGGGCGGCGACAATCGCACCCATCGCGTGCGCACCGGTCGAAACGTCGCCCAGCCCCAGCATCGGGATTGACGGCGGCCCGTTCGGATCGCCGATCATGTAGGTCACCGCCGCGTAGGCCTGCGCGATGTAATCGTAGCCGGGCTCGGCGGAGAGCGGCCCGGTCTGGCCGAAGGCCGAGACCGAACACATGATGACGCGCGGATTGAGCGCGCGCACCGAATCGTAGTCGAAACCCATCCGTTTGATCACGCCGGGCGCGTAGTTCTCCACCACCACGTCAACTTTCCCGACCAGCTCGGCTAAGATCGCGTGGCCCTCGGGCTTTTTCGCGTCGACGCAGAGGCTTTTTTTGCCGCGGTTTTGCTGGATGTAATAGGCGCTGCGGCCGTCGCGGAGGTAGGGAAAGCCGCGCGAGAAGTCACCTGCGGGCGCGAGTTCCACCTTGATAATCTCCGCGCCCATTTCAGCCATCAGGCGCGTAACCGTCGGCCCGGCCAGCACCTGGGTGAAGTCGAGCACCTTGTAGCCGTCGAGTACGTGACGCAATCCGTTGGTCGCCATCTGCGATATCCCTCTCAGCATTTGCGGATTTAGAGCCGGCGCAGGAGACGCGGGGAACCCGGCTCCTCACGCGGGCATTTTAATTCAGCAGTGCTTTAGCTAAAAGGCATGGGTGGCCGACGCGGTGGGGGCTTAACGTTTCACTTTTCACCGTTTGACGCTCAATTGAGCCGCGCGCCCGGGAGAATCTGATGGCTTCGTTCGCATACATGCCCGATACCCATGGCGGACCCTACGGACAGCCGGAGCCCGATCCCGAACGCTCCGCAAACTTTGCGGCCCAGCTACTCAGCGAGGCCGAGCAGGCTGAGCGTTGCGGCTTCGACGGCGTTTTTGTGCCGGAGCGCCACGCGCGCACCGAATGTATGTTTCCAAGCCCGCTGCCGCTGTTGGCGGCGATCGCCGTACGCACCAAGCGCGTGCGTATCGGCACCGACATCCTGATGCCGGCGCTGTACAACCCGGTGCATCTGGCACAGTCGGCCGCGCTTATCGACGTGCTCTCGCGCGGGCGGCTGATCCTGGGCGTCGGCGCCGGCTATCATAAAGATTATTTCGCGCACTTCGGCGTCCCGATCAAACAGCGTGAGGGCCGTTTCGAGGAAACGATGGAAATTGTCAATAAGGCGTGGACTACCGTCGGCCCGTTCGCGCATCACGGCAAGTACTTCAACTTCGACGCGATTCACGTCACGCCCAAGCCTTACCAGCGGCCGCGGCCGCCGATCTGGATCGGTGCGTTCGGACCCAAGTCGATCGCCCGGGCGGGGCGGTTGAGCGACGCCTGGTCGGCGGCGCCGTTCTTCGACCGGATCGAGAACATCAAGGCTCAGGTCTCGATTTACCGCGAGGCGGCCGCCAAGGCCGGCCGCAAGCCCAGCATCGCGCTGTTTCGCGACGGATGGCTCGCATCGAGCCGGGAAGAGGCGGAGCAGACGTTCGGCCGGCTATGGCTGGAAGAATGCAAGTTTTACTTTAAGAACGGAATGCTCGCGCCGACCGAGGATTTCGCCTCCGAGGGCGATTTCACGCTGGACAAGATTCGTGGCCGGGGACACGCGATCATCGGCACCAAGGATGACTGGCTCGAAGCGCTCGATCGCTGGAACACCGTAATGGGCGGAATCGACTGGTACGTCCTGCGCATCCGGGTCCCGCTTGGCCCCGCGCCGGAAAAGGTGCTCGAATGTATCCAGCGCCTGGGTGAGGAAGTGCTGCCGCGCGCGCGCAAATCCTGAACGCGCTCGCGGCGCTCTGAAACGCCAGAGAGGTTCAAGATCTATGCGACATATTGTCACACTCGCTTTACTCCTGGCGCTTTGCGGATGGTCGTGTTCGTCGTCGAGCGGAGGAGGTGGACCCTCCGGTACTGCGGTTTCCGCCGGCTCCGCCCCTTCCGCAGGCGCGGCTGCGGCGCCCGACTCGCCTGACCCGCTGATGGATTTCAACGGGATATGGAAGGGCACCTCGGTCAGCTCGATGAACGCGGCCAAGGTGAAGATAACCTTCAACATCACGCGCGAAGGCAATCAGTTTAAGGGTAAATATCTATGCGCGCCATTCAATGCCAACTGCCGCAACAATACCCCGCATGGCTGGGTCACCGGCCAGATAAACGCTCGCGGCTTTCGCGTCTCGATGGAAGATACGAGCTGGTGCATGTATTTTATGGATGACTTCTATCCGCCCAAGGCGGACGGCGAATATACCTGCTACATGAACGGCGGTATCGCTGACCAGGGAACTTTCAAGCTCAAAGGGCCACCGCCGACCGACGAGGAAGCGCCGGCCAAGCCGCAGACGTAGTTCGAAACAACGAGACGACTGGATAACGAAAAGGATGTTGTTGCGTAGCCTGTTGCCTGTAGCACTGTCACAGCGTCGCGCGCCAGGCGCGTTCGCCATCGCGCTCGCCGCGATGGCGTTGTGCGTGAGCGGATGCTTCGAATGGGAGGTTCCCGAGCCTTCGGCGACGGTCAGCCCGATGACGTCCTACATGCGTCCGGCCAAGGGGGCGAATTGTTCGTTGCAGGTGTTGCAGACGATGCCTGCCGCCGATGTTCAGCAGCTAGCGCTGGTGGACGCGTGGGGTGACGAATCGGCCAAGGACATCGACCTGTTGCCGGTGCTCAAAAGCAAGGCGTGCGAGGTTGGCGCCGACGCCGTCGTCATCACTTCCGACAAAAGTCAGCACGAGGGCGAACAACTGCAAGGTTACGACTCCCAAGTCGGTTCCAACGTCAAGAATTCGGCGGCCAACGTTTCCCAACGCATGCACGACCCGACCGTGGGCGAAGTCGGCCACAAAGGCCATTACATGAGCGGCGTAGCGATCGCATTTACCAAGGGCGGCCAGGACGCCACTTCGAGCGCCGGCCAGTAACGCCTGTATCCGCGGCAGCGCCAGTATCGGTGGGCGGGTGGGACTTAGACGGGCGGACGCGGACGATTCGTAGCTTCCTTGGCCTGAGCGGCTTTGGCCTTGCGCGCGGTGGCGAGTGCTGAGTGCGAATGCGCGTGCTCATGCGCGGCGGCGTCCGGTTTTGACGGCGGCTCGTCGCGTTTTTTTTTCGCTTCTTCGCGTGCGTTGGTTTTGTCGTCATACTCCGCGCCGCGCCCGTGCTTGTAGGCGGCATAGCGGGCGGCGGAGCGGTCGTCCATCCAGCACAGCCGCGCGGGCGGCGGAACCTTGAGCTGCGCCGCGTCGGTGGTGGAGTTCGCGCGCGTGCCGCCCTCGACCGTGAACGCCACGGCCGAGATGATACGCCGGGCCGCGCGGCTGCAGTTGGGGCAGGGGCGCGACCTGAGCCCCGATGAACTGAGCGGTGCGAGCACCTCGAAGGTGAGCTCGCACCGCTCGCAACGGCATTCGTAAAGCGGCATCGAAGCTTCCGCGCGACTCGCCGCGCTACTCGACCTTGTGCGGATATTCCTTCCAGTCGTCCGGGTCGTGCGTGATCCACATCGTCGCGCCCTGCATGTCGCGGATCGCCTTGATGCGCCGCAGCGAGTGTATCGACTTGAACGGATCGACGTCGATTCCCATCGTCGCTTCCTGGTTGACCGCGGCGCGCAGATGTACCGTATCCCCGGTGAGCAGGAACTTGCGATTGGGCAGGTTCACCAGCAGCGAGCATTCACCGGGCGTATGGCCGGGCGTCAGCAGAAATTGCAGCGCGCCGTCGCCGAACAGGTCGAGGTCGCAATCCAGTTCCAGCCATTTGTAGCCACGAGTCGGCAGGAAATCGTTGAGGATGAATGCCCATCGCCGGTCCGGGTCGGGCCAGTAGGCGTACTGCAGTTCTCTGCTTCCGACCAGGAACGTGGCCTTGGGGAAGTAGATCAGGCCGCCCGAATGGTCGAGGTGCGAGTGCGACAGGATCACGTACTTCACGTCAGAGGGCTTGTAGCCGACGCCCTCGATTTGCTTGTCGAGCGTGTCCGCCTTGCTCCATTTGATCGGCAGATGGGCCGCCACGTCGCCCCAGTATCCGACCGCGTCATCGATGACCTTGGGATTGCATCCGGTATCGAACAGCACCAGGCCCTTGGGATGCTCGATCAGGAATGAAGGACACGGGAGATCGAGCATCATCGTGGCGTCGCCACCGTGCATCAGGAGCGACTGCGGAGCGGTGAGTATTGCTCCGGGCAGCGCCCACATTTTTTTTGCCTTGCCTTCAGCCATGTATCGCCTCCCCAGTCCTTGGTAGATTGTGTTTCGCAGCCGTGCGGCGCCCGATTCGCGTATCTCCGAGCCGCCGAAACGCGGCGGAAGAACAGAACAGGCCAAGCTAGATCGGCTGATTTCAGACTGTCAAGGATAAATGCGCGTCAAAGAACCGTCCGCGAAAAATTCTTTCTTCGGGGCCGCCCGTAATTGGTAACTCGGGTGACTCCGCGGGTTGCCCCGCAGCGGGACTTCGCGCAACGGCTGATGCGACCGCGGTTTCGGTTTTCATTTGCTCGCAGGGCTGCTACTCAAGCGACACGGATGAATCTGGTTCGGCGCGCCAGCTTCTGCTCTAAATGAGAGCGCGCGACAAATGGGGAAATCGAGCGGATAGGGAGGACCGGCGCAGGTGGCCTATCGCATAGCGATCGACACGGGCGGAACCTTTACCGACCTCGTACTGGCCGACGAGCACGGCGCCCTCGTGCTCGGCAAATCGCTCACGACCTACGACCGCATCTTTGGCGGTATCGAAGGGGCGCTCAAGATGGCGGCCGAGCAAGCCGGCGCGAGTGTCGCTGACATACTGCGCAACACCGACCTGCTGATCTACGGCACCACCCACGCGACCAACGCGATCATCGAGCGCAACACCGCACGCACCGCGTTCCTGGTCACCGAGGGCTTTCCGGACATCCTGGTGCTGCGCGAAGGCGGCAAGCTCGATCCGTTCAACCTGTCATATCCCCCAGTACAGGCGTACGTGCCGCGGCGAATGACCTTCGAGATTCGCGAACGGATCGACTCCGAGGGCAGCGTTGTCGTGCCGCTCGACGAGGAACAGGCGCGCAACACGCTCCGGCGGGTCGCCGAGCGCCGGGTCGAGGCGATCGCGGTTTGCCTGCTGTGGTCGCCGGCGAATCCTGCGCACGAGGCGGCGCTCGGCCGCCTCATCGAGACCGAATTGCCGGGTATTCCGTACACGCTGTCCTCACGTCTGAACCCGATCATCCGCGAGTATCGGCGCGCCTCGTCGGCGGCGATCGACGCTTCGCTGAAACCCCTGATGCAGCGGCATCTGCGCGACATGGAGGATGACCTTCGCCGCGCCGGCTTCGGCGGACAACTGCTGGTCGCCACCTCGTTCGGCGGCGTGATGCACGCCGGCGACGTCGTCCAGCGCCCCATCTATCTGGTCAAGTCGGGGCCCGCGATGGCGCCGGTGGCCGGGCGCACCTATGGCGAGGCTGAAGTCGGCCCGCGCGACCTCATCGTATGCGACGCCGGCGGCACCAGTTTCGACGTAAGCCTGGTGCATGACCGGACGATCACGTTCACGCGCGAAACCTGGCTCGGTCCGATTTTCACCGGGCATATCACCGGCATGGCCTCGGTCGACGTGCGAAGCATCGGCGCCGGCGGCGGCTCGATCGCCTGGATCGATCCCGGCGGATTGCTGCGCGTCGGCCCCCAGAGCGCACGCGCCGAGCCGGGGCCAGCCTGCTACGGCCTCGCCGGCACTGAGCCGACGGTCACCGACGCGGCGCTGGTGCTGGGCTATCTCGATCCGGATTATTTTCTGGGCGGACGGATGCGCCTTAGCGCCGACGCGGCCGCAGGCGCGGTGGCGAAACTCGCCGCGCGGCTTAACCTGGACGTGAAGGACGCGGCGCGCGCGATAATGGAAGTTGCGGGCGACCACATGGTGGGCGCGATCAAGGACATCACCATCAACCAGGGTATCGATCCGCGCGAGAGCCTGCTGGTCGCGGGTGGCGGAGCCGCCGGCCTGAATATCCTGCCTATCGCGCGCGAACTCGGATGCCGCTACGTATTGGTGCCGCGCACGGCCGGCGCGCTCAGCGCCTGCGGCGGCCAGTACTCCGACATCGTGAGCGAGTTCACGCAGAGCAGGTTCGCCTACACCGGTGACTTTCCCTACGAAGCGGTCAACCGCGTGCTGGGCGAAATCACGGCGTCGATGGATCGCCTGGAGGCCGAACTGCGCGCGCGGGGGCTGACGCGCTTTAAGCGCGAGTACTTCGTCGAGGCGCGCTATCCGTACCAGGTGTGGGAGCTCGACGTCGCGCTGCCCAAAGGCGGATTCGACGGCCAAGCCGACCTCGACGCGACTATCGAGGCTTTCCATCGCGAGCACGAACGGGTTTTCGCGGTCAAGGAACCTGGCCAGCAGGTCGAATGCGTTTACTGGCGGGGCAGGTTGACCGCGTTGCTCGACGGTCCTCCGCTGACCAAAATGGCGGCGCGTGAGGTGGCGCTTCCGTCCGCGCGGACGCGGCGCGCAGTCTTTTTCGCCGGCCATCGCGAGCTCGAGACTCCGCGCTATCATGGAGAAAGTCTGACGCCCGGGATGGTGGTCGAGGGGCCCGCGATCATCGACGAGCCGACCACCACCATCGTGGTCTATCCCGCAAGCCGCGCACGCGTGACCGAGTTGCACAACTACCTGCTCGAGGTCGCTGCCACCTGAGCGGCCGCGACGAGGCGAAAGAGGGAGGCCTAGACATCACCATGAGTGCCAGTACGCGAACCGATGGCGCGGGACTCGACGCGGCGCTGCTCGCGGTAATCGCCAACCGCCTCGATAGTGTCTGTCGCGAGATGACCAACACGCTATTGCGCTCGGGCCGCTCGGCGGTGCTCAACATGGCGCGCGACTTTTCCTGCTCGCTGGTCACCGGCGACAACCAGTTGCTCGCCGCCGCCGAGGGCTTGCCGGTCCATGTCTTCGGCTCGCAGTTCCTGAGCGAGGCGATGTGCAATCTCCATCTCGACCTCGCCGAGGGCGACGCGTTTCTGCACAACGACGTCTACCTCGGCAATACGCACAGCGCCGACCATACCATCCTGGTGCCGGTCATCGTCGAGGGCGAACATCTGTTCACCTGCTGCGCCAAGGCCCATCAGGCGGATTGTGGCAACAGCCTGCCGACGACCTACATGCCGTTTGCAGGCGATGTCTACGAGGAAGGAGCGCTGAATTTTCCGTGCGTCAGAGTCCAGCGCAACTTTCGCGACATCGAGGACATCATCCGGATGTGCCGGCGGCGTATCCGTGTGCCCGACCAATGGTACGGCGACTACCTGGCGATGCTCGGTGCGGCGCGAATCGGCGAGCGCCGGCTCAAGGAGCTAGCCGCCAAGTTCGGCCGCCCGCTGATTCGCGACTTTATCCGCGAATGGTTCGATTACTCGGAGCGCCGGATGATCCATGCGTTGAAGCAACTTCCTTCGGCCGAGTTCACCGGCACGGGCGCGCACGATCCGTTTCCCGCCGTGCCTGAAGGGGTGCCGCTGAAAGTCCAGGTGAAAATCGACGCCGCTGACGGGCGGGTCGAGATCGATCTGCGTGACAATATTGACTGCGTTCCCTGCGGCTTGAACGAATCGAAGACCTGCGCGATCAACAACGTGGTGACCGGCATCTTCAATTCGATCGATCCCGGCGTGCCGCACAACGCCGGCAGCTTCCGCCGCATCACGGTGCATCTGCGCGAGAACTGCGTGGTCGGAATCCCGCGCTTTCCGACCTCGTGCTCGGTCGCGACCACCAACATCGGCGACCGCCTGGTCAATATCACGCAGGCGGCCTTCGCCCAGCTCGGCGAAGGCTACGGCCTTGCCGAGGGCGGTCTCGGGATGGGCCCGGGTTACGGAGTGATCTCGGGCGGCGATTTTCGCCGCAGCGGCGCGCCTTACGTGAATCAGCTTTTCATGGGCGCCAACGGCGGCCCGGGTACGCCCCACAACGACGGATGGATCAACTACGGCCTGCCGGTGGTGGGCGGCCTGATGTACCGCGACAGTGTCGAAATCGACGAGCAAAAATATCCGATCATCTACAAAACTGCACGGCTGCTGACCGACTCGGGTGGCGCGGGCCGCTTTCGCGGCGCTCCCGGCGCGCGCGTAGTATACGGCCCCAGGCAGAACACGATGACGGTGGTTTATCCGCTGGACGGCCATCACAATCCGCCCAAAGGCGTGCTCGGCGGTCATCCGGGGCAGGCCTCGTATGCGGCCAAGCTTGACCGCGAAGGCGGCGAGCACGAACTGCCGTCGGTCTCGGCTGAGCAGATAAATCCGGGCGAGAATATCGTCGGCGTGGACACCGGCGGCGGCGGCTACGGCAGTCCGCTCGATCGCGATCCCGAGATGGTGCGCACGGATGTGCTTGAAGGATGGGTTTCGCTGGAGAAGGCCCGGCAGGTCTACGGCGTTATCCTGAAGGGACGGGCCGAGGACGAATCGCTCACCGTCGATCGCGAGGCCACAGTGAAATGGCGCGTCGCGCTGAGAGGACAACGCAGCGCCTGAAGCGCATCGTGCGCCACAGAGCGGCGGAAAGCAGGAGAATCTCCAATGGCTACAGCAGTACAAAAACCCGCAGGCGCCGCGAACGCGCTACGCTTCGAGATCGACGCCAAGCGCCTTGACGAGCTTGATCGCAAGCACAAGCTGCCCGGCTTCGCCTCGCTCGAGGATCACGCGCAGCAGGGCTCGCTCATCATCGTCCGCGGCAAGGGCGTGTTCGTGTGGGACGCCAACGGCAAGCAATACCTCGACGGCAGCTCGGCGATCTGGAACGTCAATCTGGGCTTTGGCAACAAGGAGATCGCTGACGCGGTTGCCCAGCAGCTCGAGACGCTCTCTTTCCATCTCGGACTGCTGAACATCTCAACGCCGCCGGCGATCGAGCTCGCCGCCAAACTGGCCTCGCTGGCGCCCCCGGGGCTCGATCGGGTCTTCTTCACCAGCGGCGGTTCGGAATCCAATGAATCCGTCATACGCCTCTCGCGCCTGTACCATCGCCTGCGGGGCTATAAGAACAAGACCGTCGCGATCGCCCGCATCAAGGGCTATCACGGTTCGTCGTGCGGCGCCGCCAGCCTCACCGGCATCGATCACTTTCACGAGTTCTTCGAGCCGATGCTGCCCGACGTGCGGCACATCGCTCCGCCATATTGCTACCGCTGTCCGTTGGGCAAGGAATATCCGTCCTGTGCGGTCGCCTGCGCCGATGAACTCGAAAAAGCGATTGTCGCCGAAGGGCCTGACCGCGTTGCGTTCTTCATCGCCGAGCCGGTGATGGGCGCCGGCGGCGTGATTCCCGCGCCCAGGGAATACTGGACCCGCATCCGCCAGATTTGCGACAAGTACGACGTCCTGATGGTCGCGGACGAAGTAATCACCGGCGCCGGCCGCACCGGGAAGATGTTCGCCTGCGAGCACTGGGACGTGCGGCCCGACATCATCTCCTGCGCCAAGGGCATCAGCAGCGGCTATCTGCCGCTAGGCGCGGTGATCGTTCACGAACGGATCTATCAGACGCTGCTGGACTCGTCGGCCGGCGCGGCGGTATGGCACGGCTTTACCAATACCGGCAATCCGGCCTGCTGCGCCGCGGGCCTCAAGACGCTCGAAATCATGGAGCGCGACGGCATCGTCGAGAACTCGCGCAAGATGGGCGAGCGGCTCGCTCAGCGGCTCCAGGAACTGCGTTCTTCACCGATCGTGGGTGAAATTCGCGCTCTGGGCCTGATGGCTGGCGTCGAACTGGTGCGCAATCCTCAGACTCGCGAAGCGTTTCCTGAGTCGCTCGGCGTCGGCGGTCATTGGCGCGACCTGGCGCGCGAGGAAGGTCTGCTGGTCCGCGCGGTCGGCGATACCCTATGTATGTCGCCTCCGCTGATCATCACGGCCCAGGAAATCGATTTGCTGATCGATAAGCTCAAAGCCTCACTGGCGCGGACCGACTCGTGGCTGGCCGAGCAAAAACAGTAGACGCAAACGGTAGACGAGTGATGGACACGGGTGGTGCGGAGGTTGAGCGAATGGCGCGAACGGCGGAAATCGAACGTCCGAACTGTCCGCTCTACAATGACCAGAAGCTCAAACTGGGACTCTTCGGCACCAACTGCAGCAACGGGCTGACGGTCTCGCACGCGCCGACGACCTACCGCGCCACCTGGCAGCACAGTCTCGCGATCGCGCGACGCGCCGAGGCGATGGGGTTCGAGATGCTGGTGCCGATCGCGCGATGGCGCGGCTTTGGCGGCACCACCGATTTCAACGGCACCTGCTTCGAGACCTACACCTGGGCGGCGGCGCTGGCCGCCGCGACCGAGCGCATCATGGTGTTCTCGACCTCGCACGTGCCCACGGTCCATCCGATCGTCGCGGCCAAGCAAAGCGTAACGGTGGACCACGTCTCTAACGGGCGCTTCGGACTGAACCTGGTGATGGGCTGGTTTACGCCCGAGATGGAGATGTTCGGCGCGCCGCAGCGCGAGCACGACGAGCGCTACGCCTTCGGTGCCGAATGGCTCGGTATCGTCAAGCGCCTATGGACCGACGAAGAGCCGTTCGATTTCGACGGCAAATATTTTCACATTCGCCAGGGCCAGGCGCATCCCAAGCCGCTGCAGAAACCATATCCGGTGCTGGTCAACGCCGGAAACTCGGCTGCAGGACTCGAATTTTCAGCGCGCGAAGTCGATTTCAATTTTTTGACTCTCGACACCATCGAGCACGGCAGGGAAGTGGTCGCCGACTTGCACCGGCGCGCGCGGGCACGGGCGGGAAATCGGCGCCATGACCTACGCGATGATGATCTGTCGCGACACCGAGCGCGAAGCGCAGGAAGTCCGGCGCGAGATCCTGGAGAAGGGCGATTGGGGCGCCGCGACCAACATCATGAAGGTGTTGGGAATCGAGAGCGGATCGTTTAACGAGCAGATAAAAAGCTTCGGCGAACGCTTCATCCTTGGATGGGGCGGCTATCCGATCGTCGGTACCCCTGGGCAGGTGGTCGATCAGTTAAAGATGATAAGCGCGATGGGAATCCAGGGCGTGATTCTCGGATTCCTCGACTACCACGAGGAGCTGACCTATTTCGAGCGCGCCGTGATGCCGCTGCTCAAGCAGGCCGGGCTGCGGCGCTGAACGTCGCGACCGGCGCGTCGTCGTAGGGGGCTCCGCGCAGGTCCTTCTCGATGTTCTTGAGCGCCGTGATGTCGCGCCCGATGCCCGCCACATTGATGATGTTTCCGGGTGCATGCCGGGAGAAAATACTGACCGCGGAATGCACGAGGTGCCGTCCTTTTTGTGGGCAGATTGCTCCCATGACACCGCTTGTCCGGTTTCGGCGACCCGCCGGGTGGCCGCAAGACGTTGCGGAACTTCTTCGGGCGGCGAACAACTCGATACTCCTTCCAATCGCCTCCTTGGCCGTGTAGCCATACGCCTTTTCCGTCGCCGGGTTATTGGAGTCGGTACATCGCCGTGAGAAAATGTCGCTCGCTCTGTCCCACGGACACTTGAGGAGAGGCTAAAGGTGTTGCACTTCAACGAACTTGAATTGGACAGGATGGTCGAGCGAGTGCTCGCAGGCGAGGAGTTGCAGCGCGCGGAGTTGAGCGCGGTTCTGAATTGCCCCGACGACAAACTTCCGGAGTTGCTCGCGGCAACCCTAGCCGTGCGAGAGACCACGTTCGGACGCCGCGTTAAGATCTGTATTCTGCGCAACGCGCAAAGCGGCATCTGTCCTGAAGATTGTCACTATTGCTCCCAGTCGCGGCTCTCGCGCGCGGACATCCCGGTCTACAAGCTGCAAAGCGTTGCCGAGCTAATCGAGGGCGCTCGGCTGGCGGTCGCCAGCGGCGCCCGACGCTACTGCATGGTGTGCAGCATGCGCGGCCCGGGTCCGCGCGAGATCGAGCATCTGGCCGCGGCCTGCGAGAGCATCCGGGCCGAGTTTCCACGGCTCGAGCTATGCCTTTCGCTCGGTCTGATGGATCAGGAACAGGCCCGGCGTCTCAAAGAGGCTGGAGCCGGATGGATCAATCACAACCTCAATGCCAGCCGCCGCTTCTATCCGGAGATTTGTACGACCCACACGTGGGACGATCGCGTGCGAACGATCGAAAACGTGCGCGCGGCGGGATTGTCGGTTTGCTCGGGCGGAATCATCGGAATGGGCGAGACGGACGACGATGTGATCGACCTGGCGCTGGCGACCAGCCGTTTGCGCGCCGAGTCGGTGCCGCTCAACTTTTTGCATCCGATCGCCGCAACGCCGCTTGAAAACGCGCGACGCCTGACGCCCGAACGATGCCTCAAGGCCGCGTGCCTGTTCCGGCTGCTCAATCCGCGCAGTGAAGTTCGCGCCGCGGGCGGACGCGAACTGAATCTCGGCGAGCGGCAGGGCGATATTTTCAACGCCGTCAATTCGATCTTCGTCAACGGTTATCTGACCACTGGCGGATGGAACTTCGACCGCACGCGCGAGTTGATCGAGCGCTCAGGATTCGAGGTCGAAGTGGAGGCGTAGGATGCCGGCGGGGCGCCTCTCGCCACGCGCCGGCGCTAAGAGGCCGCGAGCCCGCCGTCGACGCGCATGGTCGTGCCAGTCACGTACGATGCCTGGTCGGAACAGAGCCATACCACCGCGTTGGCGATCTCCTGCGGCACGGCATAGCGACGCATCGGAACGAAGGCTTCGAAGTCCTTGCGCCCCGGCTGTCCCTCGTTGTTGGTGATCCGCTCCATCATCGGCGTGTCGACTGGCCCCGGACAGACCGCGTTGATCCTGATGCCGGCCTCGGCGTTTTCGAGCGCCGCGCTCTTGGTCAGCCCCACCACCGCGTGCTTGCTTGCGACGTAGATGGGCAGGCTGCGAAAGCCCATGAGTCCGGCGGCCGAGGCGGTATTCACAATCGCGCCGCCCCCTTGTTTGCGCATCTGGCGAATCTCGTACTTCATGCAGAGCCATACGCCCTTCACGTTGATGGCCATCACGCGGTCAAAGTTGCGCTCGGAGGCCTCGTGCGTGTCGATGACGTCGCCCTCGATGCCGGCGTTATTGTAGGCGCAATCCAGGCGCCCGTGTGTCTTGACGATCCGGGCGATCAGCGCCTGCACCTGGGCGTCGTCGCTAACCTCGGCCATCGCGAATTCCGCCTTACCTCCGGCCTCGCGGATTTTGGCGGCGGTCGTCTCGCCGCTTTCCTGATTCACGTCGGCACAAACGACGGTCGCGCCCTCGCGCGCAAAGGCAAAAGCGGTCATACGGCCGATTCCGCTTCCGCTACCGGTTATCAGCGCGATTTTTCCTTCAAGCAGATTGGCCATTGGTTTGATGACTCCCCGAGGCTTAGCGATGAGCGGCCGGCGCGTTGCAGCCATTATTCGTCTTCGCTTTAGCACAGGACTGTGGATTTGCAAGGAGCCCGGCCGCCATCGCACGTGCCGGAAGCGCCGCGTGCTGCCGCTTGACGGTCGGGCGCCGCGCGGCTTAGTAGTCGTGGGCGTAAGCCACCGCTTTGAGCGGATTGGTGCGCTTCAGGAGTGAACTGTGATCGATTTTTCGCTTCCCCCCGACCTGGCCGAGCTCAAAGCGCGGGTCGACCGCTTTATCCGCGAAGCGATCGTGCCGCTGGAACGCGACCCGAGACAGGGGCCGCACGGCCCCAGCGAGGATTTTCGGCGCGAGCTGATCGCGCTCGGCCGCGCGGCCGGTCTGCTCTCGCCGCATGCGCCGGCCAAATGGGGCGGCCTCGGCCTGGACCATCGCTCGATGTCGGTGGTGTTCGAGGCCGCAGGATGGTCGCCGCTCGGCCCGCTCGCGCTCAATATCATGGCGCCCGATGAAGGCAACACCAATCTGCTCGACAAGATTGCGAACGACGAGCAGAAGGAACGATGGCTGCGGCCGCTGGTCGCGGGCGAGATCCGCACGGTCTTTTCGATGACCGAGCCCGACGACGGCGCGGGCTCGGACCCCAATCTGATGAAGACGACGGCGCGCCGCCACGGCGACGAATTTGTCATCTCGGGGCGCAAGTGGCTGATCACCGGCGCTCCCGGCGCGAGCATCAACATTGTGATGGCGCGCACGCTCGACGAGGACGGAACCGACCGCGGAGCAACCATGTTTTTGGTTGACATGGACGCGCCCGGTTTCAGGATCGTGCGCCAACTCGAGACGCTCGACAACAACACCCCCGGCGGCCACGCGGAAGTGGAGTTTAACGACGTGCGCGTCGGCACCGAGCGGATTCTGGGACAGGTCGGTCACGGCTTTCGCAACGCCCAGGTGCGTCTCGGCCCGGCGCGGCTGACGCATTGCATGCGATGGCTCGGCGCGGCCCGGCGCTGCCACGCCATCGCGGCTGACTACGCACGGCGCCGTCACGCATTCGGCAAGCTTATCGGCGAGCACCAGGGCGTGGGGTTTCAGCTTGCCGACAACGCCTCCGACCTGCATCTGTGCCGCCTCGCGATCTGGCATTCGGCCTGGTTGCTCGATCGCGGTGAGCGGGCGCGTAACGAGACGAGCCTCTGCAAGGTGTTCTGTTCGGAAGCGCTCGGGCGGGTGGTCGATCGTTCGCTGCAGATTCTCGGCGGCCTCGGCATCACCGCCGACACGGTGGTCGAACGTATCTACCGCGACATCCGCGCGTTTCGAATCTATGACGGTCCGTCGGAAGTGCATCGCTTCGCCCTGGCGCGAGCGATAATGTCGGGTGATCCTTCGCTGGCGGACTCAATCGAGGAGTTGAAATAGAAACATGAGCATCGACGAAAAAACCGAACGCGCCCTGCGCGTGCTCCTGGACAAGCAGGAGATCCACGAAGTCCTGATGCGCTATTGCCGGGGTATCGACCGCTGCGATTCGGAACTGCTCCATAGCGTGTATCATCCCGACGCAACCGACGATCACGGAATGTTCAAAGGCAAAGCCACTGATTTCATTCCGTGGGCGCTGAATGCGCTGGTCCGGGATGACGGGACCAGCCACTATATCGCCAACGAACTGATCGAAGTCGACGGCGACGTCGCGTACTGCGAGAGCTACTTTTTCGGTATTCATCGGCGCCAGGAGAAGGGTGGTACGACGGCCGATCTGGTTTTCGCCGGAAGATACGCCGATCGCTTCGAGCGCCGCGCCGGGGTGTGGAAGATCGCCCATCGCCAGGTGGTCTTCGATCGAAGCCGGATCGATAAAATTGAGAGGGTTTTTCCGACCGAGGGATTCATTTGCGGAAAGCGATCGCGCGAGGACCCGGCCTACAAGCGCTGAAGGACCAACGGGTGACGAGAGAAGCAAGAGCATGAGCCCATGGCGCCGCTCGCTCGCCGTATACAGCGATCGGCGCGTGCTGCTGATTCTGCCGCTCGGCTTCGCCAGCGGCCTGCCACTGCTGCTGACTTTCTCGACGCTCTCGGCCTGGCTCGCCACCGCCGGCGTGAGCCGCGCCGCGATCGGCGCTTTCGCCCTGGTTGGCACGCCCTACGCCTTCAAGTTCCTGTGGTCGCCGCTGATCGATCGATTACCGCCGCCGCTGCCATTGGGGCGCCGGCGCGGCTGGGGGCTCACGATCCAGATTGCGCTGGTCGCCGCGATGCTCGCGTTGGGCTCATGCGATCCCAAACGCGGCCTCGCCATGATGGGCGCGCTCGCGCTGCTGGTCGCGTTTCTCTCGGCGAGCCAGGACATCGTTATCGACGCCTGGCGGGTCGAAATCCTCGCGCCGGAGCAGCAGGGGCCGGGCGCCGGCATGATCCAGACCGGTTACCGAGTGGCGATGCTGGTCTCGGGCGCCGGCTCGCTGATGATCGCCGCTCGCTTTGGATGGTTCGCGGCGTACGCGACGATGGCTGCCCTCCTCAGTGTCGCGATGCTTGTGTTCCTGCTTGGCCCAGAGCCGTTGCCGCCGCCAGAGCCGGCTGATAGCAGCCGAAGCCGCGGATGGGAGGCGCTTCGCGAGTGGATGACTACGGCGGTGGCCGGGCCGTTCGCCGACTTCATGCGGCGGCCGGGATGGCTCGCGATTCTCATCTTCGTGCTGGGCTACAAGTTGGGCGAGGCGATGGCGGGCGTGATGGCGATGCCGCTTTATATCACGCTCGGCTTTTCGCTGGTTGAGATTGCGGCGATTTCCAAGCTGGTTGGATTCTTTGCAACCGTGATTGGAGCGCTCGCCGGCGGCCTGGTAACCGTGCGTCTAGGAATCGTGCGCGCCCTGATACTGTGCGGCGTCCTGCAATCGGCGGGCAATCTGTTTTACGTGTTGCAGGCGATAGGCGGCCATCGTTTGGACTACCTGGCGCTGTGCGTAGCGGCGGAAAATCTCACCGGCGCGATGGCTGGTGCGGCACTGGTGGCCTATCTTTCGAGCCTGTGCTCGCCGGCTTTTACCGCGACTCAATATGCACTGCTGTCGTCGCTGGCCGCGGTGGGACGCACGCTTGTGGCCTCCTCGGGCGGCGTACTCGCCGAGCGCCTGGGATGGGTGCCGTTTTTTCTGCTCACCACCGTCGCGACGCTGCCGGCGCTTTTGCTGCTGGTCTGGATCGAAAGGCATAGCGCCACGCAATCAGATCGGCAATCGCCTTTACCCGCTTCGACGGCGAGCTGAGCGCCCCGGTGGTCTCGTGCCTGGGCTGGGTACCAGGTTGATAGCTGAGACCAGATAGGAAACAGGGATGTGTGCCCCGGCCGGGAATCGAACCCGGACTTGAGGTTCCGGAGACCTCCGTGATGTCCTTTTCACTACCGGGGCGTGCCTGCTGAGGGCAGGTGCAGAAGGTACCTCAGCCGCGCCACCCTAACAAGCGCCTCGCGCGGACGGTTCCGGTGCGACGCCTGCGAGAACGCCCGCTAGGGGCCAAGCTGGACGCATTCGCCCACGTGATTGTCGTACTCCTGCTGCAGCAGATAGAAGTTACCGTTCCACATCTCATTGGCCGCGCCCGAATCCCAGTTGATCGTGCCGTAATTGTAAGCGCACAGGTCGCCGATCTCATTGCCCATGGATGAAATCCAGGCGGTTCCCAGCGGATCCGTGAGCGCGAGAGTCTCTGGAAAGGGGGAGGGGCGCGTTAGGGAGCGGCGCGACCCTCGGACTGGCGGCGCTCCGCCTCCGGCCACGCCTTCGCGATCGTCGCGCGCATCGCGCGATGCAACTTGCCATTGCTCGCGAGAATCTTGCGCGCGTCGAGATCGAGCGCCGAGCCATCGAGATTGGTCACTCGTCCGCTCGCCTCGGTGACGACCAGCGCCCCGGCCGCCACGTCCCACGCCTTCAGTCCAAATTCCCAGAACGCGTCGACCCGCCCGCAGGCGACGTAGCAGAGATCCAGCGCGGCCGAGCCCGTGCGCCGCACCCCCTGCGTGCGCATCATGAAGGCCTCCCAGAAGGTGAAATAGAAGTTGCGCCGCTCGCGCCGGTCGTAGGGAAAGCCGGTCGCCAGCAGCGCGCGGTCGAGCGACGGCGTCGCGCTTACATGGATCGGCCGCCCATTGAGCCGCGCACCGCGGCCGCGCGCCGCGACGAACAGTTCGCGCTTGAGCGCGTCGAACACCACGGCGAGTTCGACTCGCCCGCGGCGCTCGTAGGCGATCGATACGCAGAACTGCGGAAAGCCATGCGCGAAATTGGTCGTACCGTCGAGCGGATCGATAATCCATCGATGCTCGCTCAGCCGCGCGTTCGCCCCGCTCTCTTCGGCGAGGATCGCGTGGTCCGGGAAAGCGCGGCTGAGCGTCCCGATGACGGCCTGTTCGGCTTCCCGATCAGCCTCGGTGACGAGGTCGATCGCGTTGGTCTTGCGGGTGACCTTGATCCGGCTTAGCCGCTGCAGATGGATACGGCCGGCCGCCCGCGCTGCGCGCAGCGCCACCTGTTCGAGTTTAATGGGCGTCGGAGTGGATTTAGAGCGCATCGCGGGTGGACGTTATTCGACGCGAGCCGTCTTATCCAGCGTGCGGCGAGATCGGCGCGCGCGTAAATCCACAAAGGCCATCACTATAGACAGCCTCCGCGAGCCGCGACTCTCGGTTTCGCCATTTTCAAAAGCATTCTACGAATGCGCTAAAAAACCCGTGTGCGCCGAATCGAGTCAGCTCCGCTTCGACAAAATCGTGCGCAATGCCGCATCTCCATTGAATGATCGGCACTTTCGGGCGGTCCGTCGCACAGCAGGTTATTTCGATCATCAGCAATTCTTAAATTGAGGACTTGGCACGCGCTTCGCTCACTCTCTAGCGGTCTCGTCACGATCGACGAGCAATTTGTTTTGCGAGGTGTGATGATGAAAGGTTCGAGAATTGTGAGCACTGCAGCATTTGTCCTGCTGATCGGAGCGGCGCCGGGCGTCGCGCTAAGTCAGATGATGCCGAGGCAACCGCAAGCCGCGATTCAGGCCCAGGCGAGCACGACTCTACCCGAAGTTCGCACAAGGCTGGCCGAAGTCGGGCGACGCATGCAGGAGGCGAAGTTGGCCAACTTCTCCCGTCCGCTTCCTCAGACGGAATATGTCGAGGCACAGCGCGAGGTCGCACGCGGCGACTACCGCGAGGCCGCGGCCAATCTCGACCAGGTCGAGCAACAACTCGACAGCATTCCAAACTAGCCCTGACGGCTGGCCGCTTCGCGCTATCGGGCGGGGCACCGCGGCTGGTGCCTCGCCCGCGTGGTCTGCTCGTTCGAAGCTGCGCTTGAGCGGAAGGCGGCCCCGCAAGACGATGCCGCGACGAACGAACGCACGCGACGAGCGAACCCATACGCGGCGCGACGAGCGCGTCAGTCGGCGGCGTTCGCGTCGCCGGCCGCGGGCGCGAGCAGGCGCTGCGCGTAAGGCATGATGGTCGCGAACAGATCGACGCGCGAATCGAGCGTCTTGCCGAGTCCACTCAGCAAGCCCATCACGCGCGTCACCAGCAGCACGTCGGCAGGAACCTCGACGATCGGATTGATCCTGAGCGCGCGCGGCAGCTCTTCGGAAAATTCCTCGATCAGTTGCTTGTCGGCGTAAGCGCGCCCGCGCCGCACCGTATTGCCGAGCAGCAGGTTGGCCAGGGTTATCAGGGTCTCGGGCGAGCCGTCGCGGGTGCGAAAGCCGAGCTGCTCGAAGGCCGCGGCGATGCCCTTGTTATCCGCGGTCAGGATCGAAAACGTCAGCCGCACGATGCCCTCGCGAAAGCGCGGCGGAAAATCCTTGGCCAGACCGAAGTCGAGCAGCACCAGGCGCGGACCCGGCTGCACCATCACGTTGCCCGGATGCGGGTCGGCGTGAAAGAAACCGTCGCGCAGCACCTGCTCGCAGAACACCTCCATCAGCTTCTGCGCCACCGCGTGTTTGTCGATTCCAGCCCGCTCCAGCGCTGCGACGTCGGTTATCTTTATCCCTTCGATTAGTTCCATCACGAGCACGCGCCGCGTGCTGAACTCGCGATAGACGCGCGGCACCACGACGTCGGCGCGAGCGGCCAGGTTGCGCGCGATGGTTTCGCAGTTGTCGGCTTCGTGCTCGAAGTCAAGCTCCATCGGGATGTACTTGAACGCCTCGCGCATCAGGACGCGGAAGTCGAAGTCGTGCTCGAGCCACGCCAGCACGCGCAGGATGACCGCGAGGTTGTGGAGATCGGCGCGCACGATGCCCTCGATGCCGGGATATTGGATCTTGACCGCGCATCGCCGGCCGTCGTGCAGGCGCGCGGCATGAACCTGTGCGAGCGAGGCTGAGGCGAGCGGCTCGGGATCGAATTCGGCGAAGACTTCGTCGAGCGGGCGGCCGAGTTCGCGCTCGACGCGCTCGCGGATCACCGCGAAGGGGCGCGGCGGCACGCGGTCGTGCAGGCCGGAAAGCGTGCTGACCCATGCGTCGGGCAGAACGTCGGCGCGCGTGGCGATGAACTGGCAGGCCTTGATGAGCATCCCCTGCAGTCGCACCGCCGAACGGTAGAGCAGGCGCGCAGCGCGGGCGTCCTGGCGCCGATAGCGCTCCTCCTTGTGAGCATCGCCCACGATCCGCGACCAGACCTGGATGGATTTGTAGCCCGTATAGATATTCGCCGCGACCCAGGCGACGCTGACGAAGCGCCAGCCGCGCACTAGCCGGCCCGGCTCGGGCTCAGATGCGCGCACGCGCCGCCCCGCCTCTGGCTTAGGTGTAGGTATTCGCATTTCGTCGGCGTAAACTGGTCGATTCACGCGGCAACTTCCGGATGGCCGATTGCTCCGCAGGTCGGGAGCCCCCCAAGAGTGTAGAGCAAGAGTGTAAAGGATGTCAGCCGGGGAAAGAAACGGCGAGGACGCGCCGGCGCCCGTCATGAACGGAAGCGACGGAAACGGCGCGGCGCTGCGCGACATCACGCGGCGCTACTACGCGATGTGGTGGGGGTACGCGTTCGCGGGCGGCTTTCTGTACGGCGTCTATCCGCTCTTTCTGCGTTCGCGCGGACTCGACCAGTTCGAGATCAACAGCGTGCTGGCATGCTACTTCGTCGTAATGTTCCTGACCGACGTGCCGACCGGCGCCTTCGCCGACGCGATGGGCCGCCGGCGCTCGTTCGTCTTGGGCTGCGCGACGCGCGTCACCGCCTTCACGGTCTATTTCTTCGCGCATCATTTCCTGCTGTTCGTGGTCGCGGAGGGTATCGACGGCATTGGCACCACGCTGTGCAACGGCGCGATCGACGCGTGGGGCGTCGATGCGCTGGACGCGGCCGGCTTCGCCGGGATCAAGGACCGGCTCTTCTCGCGCATCTCGCAACTGACCAACTTTGGCTTCATGGGCGCCGCGATAATCGGCGCCTACGTTGCTGACTTCAATATCGCGCTGCCGTGGATGCTGGGCGCGGCCGGTTACTCGCTGGCCGGCGTGGCCGCGATCTACCTGATGCGCGAGGATCATCACGAGCGAGCGTATCGCGCCGGCGCGATGCGAATTAAGCTCGGCGGCCTGTTCGCGCAGGTGGCGGCGCGCGTTGTGACCGGTCTGCGCCAGGGTTTTCGCAGCCGCACGGTGCTGATGCTCAGCAGCACGAGTGCGCTGACGTTCGCGGCTTGGGCCCCGTATTGGCTGGAATGGCCGCAGCTTTTCAACGACCGCTACGGGGTCGGAATCTGGATCGTCGGATGCCTCTACTGCCTGTTCACGGTCGCGCGGATGATCGGCGCCGAGGCCGTGGTGCGCATCGGGACCGAGGCGCGAGACCGTGGCGCGCGGCTCGCCGCGATCGTCGCCGGCGCGAGCGCGCTGCTGTTCGTGGGTGGCGCGATGGCTCATCGGCCGACCGTCGCGCTGATCAGCCTGTTCGTGATGAACCTCTGCGCGGGTGCGATGCAGCCGCTCACCCAGAGCTGGTTCAATGAACATGTCGAGGCCGACGATCGCGCGACGCTGCTGAGCTTCAACAGTACCTTTTCAACCATGGGCGGGTCGCTCGGATTGCTCGCCGCCGGCCGCGTGGCCGACGTTTTCGGAATCCCCGCGGCGTGGGAGATGGGTGCGCTGATCCTGCTCGCCGCAGCGCCCTGCTTCTGGGCGATTCGCCATGTGAGCGCGCCGCTGGCGGCCGCACCTGCGGTTTCATAGACCGTGACGCGCACATTCGCGATGCGCTTGCAGCCGCGCGCCCTCTAAGGTTCAAATGTAGCGGATTCGAGGCGTCGAACCAGGAAATCTCTATGCCTTCGCCCAGAGTAGTCATGGCTGGAACCGGATTCGCCGCGGTGCGCCAGTTCCTCGTCGAGGCGTTGCCCGGCGCGCAGCTCGACCAGGTCGAGGTGGCGACGCTGCGCGCGAAGGGCCACGCCGCGGACGTGATGCTGCCGGCGATGTCGCGTATCGACGGCGCGCTGATGGATCGTATCGAGGGTTTGCGCCTCGTCCAGCAATGGGGTGCCGGCCTCGAGGGCGTCGATATCGCGGCGGCCACGGAACGCAAAATTGCCGTCGCCAACGTGCCCACGCCGGGCACTGGGAATGCGGAGTCGGTCGCGGAGTGGTGCGTGATGGCGGCGATCGCGATCAGTCGACGGCTCCCGCTCGCGCAAGAGAATATCCGCGCCGGAGGAACCTGGGGCACGCCGCTTGGGCGGGCGCTGATGGGCCGCACCGCGGGAATCATCGGCCTGGGCGGTATCGGGCAGGCGCTCGCGGCGCGGCTGCGTCCGTTCGGGATGCGATTGATTGGCCTGCAGCGCCGTCCCGAGCCGGCGCTTGCGGAGCGCCTGGGAATGGAATGGGTGGGCGGGCCGGAGCGGCTGCCGGAATTATTGCGCCGCAGCGACTATCTATTTCTTTGCGTGCCGCTCAGCGAGCAGACTCGCCAGATTATCGACGAGGCCGCGCTCGCGATGCTCCCGGCGCAGGCCTGCATCATCAACGCCGCGCGCGGTGGCCTGCTGAGCCATCAGGCGATGCTGCACGCGCTTGCCGAGGGGCGTCTGATGGGCGCTGGCCTGGACGTGTTCGAGCAGGAACCGCTCGATCCAGCTTCTCCACTGCTCGGCCGCCAAGACGTTGTTGCAACCTCGCATATCGCCGGGGTCACCGACGTTTCGTATCGCGGCATCGCGCGCGGCGTCGCCGCAAACATCGTCCGTATCCTAGCAGGGCAGGCTCCGTTCAACTGCGTCAACTGGGAAGCGCTCGGCCGCTAGCGTATTTGGCGCGCGGCGGAGGCCACTAGCGGCGGGGCGCGCCGTCGGTTACAAAATAAGGCTCACGGGCGCGGCGGAACGCGCCCGCAAAATCGCATGGCACAATGGATTTCCCCAGAATAAAGCGGCTGCCACCTTACGTCTTCAACGCGATTGGCGAACTGTGTCTGAAGGCCCGGCGCGAGGGCGAGGACATCATCGACTTCGGCATGGGCAATCCCGACGCGGCTACGCCTGCGCATATCGTGGCCAAGCTGGTCGAGGCCGCGACCAAGCCGCCGAACCATCGCTACTCGGTCTCGCGCGGAGTCTACAAGCTGCGCCTCGCGATCACCGATTGGTACCGGCGCCGCTACGGCGTCGAGCTTGATCCCGACTCTGAAGCGATCGTCACGATCGGCTCCAAGGAGGGTATCGCGCATCTGGCGCTCGCGATCCTCGACCAGGGCGACGTGGTGCTCGCGCCTACTCCGACCTATCCGATTCATCAGTACGGATGCATAATCGCGGGCGCGCAGGTGCAGGGCGTGCCGATCAGCCGCGGCGAGGATTTTTTCGACGCCCTGATGGCGACGGTTAACCGATGCTGGCCGCGGCCCAAGCTGCTGGTGATGAACTTCCCGCATAACCCGACCACGGCGACCGTCGACCTCGCTTTTATGAAGCGAGTGGTGGAGTTCGCGCGCGAGAATGAAATCCTGGTCGTCCATGACTTCGCATACGCGGACCTCTGCTTCGACGGTTACCGGGCGCCCTCGATGATGCAGGTGGCCGGAGCGCGCGAGGTCGGGGTCGAATTTTTCACGCTCTCCAAGAGCTACAACATGCCGGGATGGCGTGTGGGCTTCGCGGTGGGCAACCGCGAGATGATCGCGGCGCTCGGCAGGCTCAAATCGTATTTCGATTACGGGATGTTCGCGCCGGTGCAGGTCGCGGCGATCGCTGCTCTTAACGGGCCACAGGAGTGCGTGGGCGAGATCGCGGAACTCTATCGCGGCCGGCGCGACGCGCTGGTCGACGGGCTCAACCGCGCTGGATGGCCGGTCGAAAAGCCCCGCGCCACGATGTTTGTGTGGGCGCCGATCCCCGAGCAGTTTCGCGAGATGGGCTCGCTCGAGTTCGCCAAGTTCCTGCTCGCCGAGGCCAAGGTCGCGGTGTCGCCCGGAGTAGGCTTCGGCGCCGACGGCGACGGCTTCGTGCGCTTCGCGCTCATCGAGAACGAGCATCGCACCCGTCAGGCGATTCGCGGAATCCGTCATGCCTTGCGCATGACGCCGGCCGGGATGCGTCCGCGCGTCGCGGCCGCGGGCTCCTAGAGCGCACCCCGATTGGCGCGACTTGGTGCACCGTTGAAACCGGTACGGGTAGCCCTGCTCGGATGCGGCACGGTGGGCGAGGGCGTGGTCAAGCTGATGCGGCGCAACGCCGCGCTGCACGAGCGCAAGCTTGGCGCTCCGCTTGAACTCGCCGGCGTCGCCGATCGCAGTCTCAGACCCATTCCTGCCCTGGGGCTCACCGCGAAACTCATCACGCGCGACGCCGCCGCGCTGGTCGTGCGCCCGGACGTCGATATTGTGGTCGAGCTGTTCGGCGGAATCGAGCCCGCCCGCGCGCTCATCCTGAAGGCGCTCGACGCGGGCAAAGACGTCGTCACCGCCAACAAGGCGCTGCTGGCGGAACATGGCGAGCGCATTTTCGCGGCCGCGGCCAAGGCCGGGATGGCGATCGGCTTCGAGGCGAGCGTCGGCGGCGGCGTGCCGATCATCCGCACGTTACGGGAAGCGCTGGCCGGCGACCGCCAGCGCGCCGTCTACGGAATCGTCAACGGGACGTGCAACTCCATCCTTACTATGATGACCGAGCAGGGTGCCGAATTTTCCGAGGCGCTCGCCGAAGCTCAGCGCACGGGCCTGGCGGAGGCCAATCCCGCGCTCGATATCGAAGGCCATGACGCCGCGCACAAGCTATGCCTGCTGGTGACGCTGGCCTTCGGAGCGCTGCTCAAGCCGCCGCAGGTCTACACCGAAGGCATCGGCCGTATCACGCAGGCCGATATCGCCTACGCGCGTGAGCTTGGCTTTACGATCAAGCTGCTCGCGATCGCGAAGGAGGACGAGGGCGTGATCGAAGCCCGCGTGCATCCCACGATGATTCCGACGCGCCATCTGCTGGCCGGCGTAGGTGGCGCGTTCAACGCTATTTACATCCACGGCGAAGCGCTGGGCTCGACGATGTATTTCGGACTGGGGGCGGGACAAATGCCGACGGCGACCGCCGTGATGGCCGACGTGCTCGAAATTGCGCGGACGCGAAGCGCCGGCGCAGGCGCGCGCGGCCATGCGCTGGGCTACCCGATGGCCTCGATGACGCGAGCCCGTGTCAAGCCGATGGACGACGTGCTATGCGAATACTACCTGCGTTTCGAGGCGCGCGATAAGCCGGGCGTGCTGGGTGCGATCGCCTCGGTGCTCGGGCGCAACGGAATATCGATCGCGTCCGTGATCCAACAGGGGCGCGGCATGGAGGGCACGGTGCCGGTTATCATGCGCACGCACGAAGCGCACGAGCGCAACCTCAAGCGCGCGCTCGCGCAGATCAAACGCTTCCATACGGTGAGCGGCACTCCGGCCTTCATCCGAATCGAGGAACGGCTGTAACACGATGGCGCGTGGAAAACAAAACGGTTCGGCGCCGGCGCGTCTGGTGCGATGGCCGGGACTGATCGAACATTACCGCCGCTTCCTGCCGGTCGACGCGCAAACGCCGGTGGTCACGCTCAACGAGGGCAATACGCCGCTTATCGAGAGCCCTGAGATCGCCTCGCGGCTCGGCCACGATGTAAAGTGTTACTTGAAGTTTGAGGGCGCCAACCCGACCGGCTCGTTCAAGGACCGCGGGATGACCGTCGCGATGAGCAAAGCGCTCGGCGAGGGCGCGCGTATCGCGATCTGCGCCTCGACCGGCAACACCGCAGCCTCTGCCGCCGCCTATGCGGGGCGCGCCGGGATGCGTGCGTTCGTGCTGATTCCCAAGGGCGCGGTGGCGCTGGGCAAGCTCTCGCAGAGCGTGATGCATGGCGCGGGCGTGATCGAGATAATTGGAAACTTCGACATTTGCTTGAAGGTGGTGCGCGACGTGGCGGAGAGCGATCCGGTGGGAATCCGCCTGGTCAACAGCATCAACCCGGACCGTATCGCCGGCCAGAAGACCGCGGCATTCGAGGTCTGCGATCAGCTCGGCGACGCGCCGACGCATCAGTTTTTGCCGGTCGGCAACGCGGGCAACATCACCGCCTACTGGGCCGGCTACAAGGAATATAAGAGCAACGGGCTCTCGGCGCGATTGCCGAAGATGATGGGCTACCAGGCGGCCGAGTCGGCGCCGATCGTCCTCGGCTATCCGATCGACGATCCGCATACGGTGGCGACCGCGATCAAAATCGGCAATCCGGCTAGCTGGAAAGGCGCCGAGGCCGCGCGCGACCAGTCGGGCGGGATAATCGACCTCGTAACCGACGCGGAGATTCTCGCCGCCTACCGGTTGATCGCGGCGCTGGGAGTTTTCGCCGAGCCGGCGTCCGCAGCTTCGGTGGCGGGCGCGCTCAAGTACGCTGCGACCGGCGGCCTGCTGCCGGGCTCGGTGGTCGTGTGCACGCTCACCGGCCACGGGCTCAAAGACCCTGACACGGCGCTCAAGAACCTCAGCAACACGATCGTGGTCGAGCCCGACGTTGGCAAGGTGCTGAAAATTTTGCAGGGCGGGTGACGGTGAAAAAATGAAATACATCATCATCCACGGCGACGGGATGGCGGACTGGCCGTGCGACGAACTCGGCGGCAAGACTCCGCTGGAAGCGGCCAACAAGCCCAACATGGACCTGCTCGCGACCCGCGGCGAGCTCGGATTGGTTGCCACTATCCCGGCCGGAATGCCCTCGGGCAGCGACGTTGGCACGATGACGATGCTCGGTTATGACCCGGCGCGCTATCACACCGGACGCGCGCCGATCGAGGCGGCGAGCCAGGGAATCGAGCTTGCGCCCGACGACGTGGTGTTCCGGATGAACCTGGTCTCGCTCAAGCCGGGCGCGGACGGCGCGCCGCTGATGGACGACTTTACGTCGGGCCATATCACGACCGAGGAAGCGGGGGCGATCGTCGCCGACCTGCGATCGCAGCTCGCGGGCGACGGAATCGAATTCCATAACGGCGTCAGCTATCGCCATCTGATGGTCTGGCACGGCGGGCCACTCGCGACGCATCTGACACCCCCGCACGACATCACCGGCAAGCCGGCCGGACCGCATCTGCCGCAAGGCGAAGGCGCTGAGCGGCTGCGCACGATCATGGATCGCGCGGCGGTGATTCTGCGCGAGCATCCGGTCAACCGCGCGCGGACCGCGGCAGGCAAGCCGGCCGCAACCTCCGTGTGGTTTTGGGGACAGGGCAGGCGTCCCGCGGTCCCAACGCTGAAGGATCGCTTCGGCGTCGACGGCTCGGTCATCTCGGCGGTTGACCTGGTCAACGGATTGGGAAGGCTCGCGGGCCTGGAGCGGATAACGGTGCCCGGCGCGACGGGCTTCCTCGACACGGACTACGCGGCCAAGGCGCGTTACGGGCTCAAGTCGCTCGAGCGTCGCGACTTCCTGCTGCTGCATATCGAGGCGCCCGACGAAGCGGGTCACATGGGGCGTGCGGACCTTAAGCGCGAGGCGATCGAACGGATCGACGAATTGATCATCGGTCCGCTGTTGCGCGACTTGCCGGCGCTCGGCGACTTTCGCCTCTTGCTGATGCCCGACCATGCGACGCCGTGCAAATTGAAAACGCACTCGAATGAGCCGGTACCCTTTGCTATGCTCGGCGCGGCACGCGCAGGCGCTAGCGCGCGGCGCTACACCGAAGCCGAGGCCGCCCGCACTGGCGTGTCGGTGATGGATGGTTATCGGCTAATCGAATCGCTGCTCGGGACACGCTAGCGGTTCGGGTGCCGATGCTGGCTGAAGGGAGGCCCGCCCGACGATGGAGCGAAATCTCGCCCTGGAAGTTGTTCGCGCCACTGAAGCGGCGGCCCTGGCCGTGGCGCGCTTTATCGGTAGGGGTGACGAACGGGCGGCCGACCGCGCCGCCTGCGACGCGATGCGCAAGGCGCTCAATTCGATCGCCTTCGACGGCAAAATCGTAATCGGCGAAGGCGAGCAAGGCTCGACCGACCAGCTTTACATTGGCGAGATCGTCGGCACCGGCGCGGGCCCGGAGGTCGATGTCGCGCTCGACGCGCTTGAAGGACCACACATCGCAGCGTCGGGCGGCCCCAATGCGCTCTCGTGCATCGCGCTCGCCGAGCGGGGCAAAGTGCTCAACTGCCCCGATACTTACATGGACAAAATCGCCTGCGGTCCGCTCGGCCGCGGCGTGATCGATATCGACCGCTCGCCGACCGATAACCTGAAGGCCCTGGCCGAGGCCAAGAGTGTTTACGTCGAAGACTTGCGGGTCGCGATCCTCGACCGTCCGCGTCATGAGAATCTGATCGCCGAGGTACGGCGCGCCGGCGCCGGAATCAAGCTGCTCTCAGCCGGCGACCTGGCCGCGGCCGTGGCCACTACGCGCCACGAGAGCGAGATCGATCTGCTGATCGGCACCGGCGGGGCGCATCAGGGCGTGCTGGCGGCGGCGGCGATCCGTTCGGCGGGCGGCGAGATGCAGGCGCGCTTCGCGCCGCGCAACCAGCAGGAGGCCGAAGCCTGCCTGAGCTGCGGCATCCTGGACCTCAAACGGCGCTTTCCGCTGGAGGAACTGGCCGGCGACAACGTGATGTTCGCCGCGACCGGGGTGACGACCGGCGACTATCTTTTCGGGGTGCGATTTATCTCGGGCGGCGCGCGGACCAACAGCGTGATGATGCGCTCGAAGACCCGCACGATACGCTACATCGAGGCGTACCATCACTTCGACTTCAAGCCCGAGTACTGAGTGCCCGTGCTTGCATGTCAGGTCTGCACGCTCTTGTCACATATCAAAACGTGCGCGCCGGTTTCGAATCGGATCTGCCCTCGAAAAGTTTAACGGCCTCTGTTGCGGCCGGCTGCCGGAAGTCGGATGGCTGACGTCAATCCGAATTCGCGTGCGCTCGACCGCGAGGCGCTCGGTGCGTTTCTTTTCTATTCAGTACTTTCCTTTCTGTTCTTCGGCCGAGGATTGGTCGGTCATTTCTCGACCTGGTATATCGGCCGTGGCCCCGACTCACCCCAGTTGATCTGGTTTCTGGCGTGGTGGGCATACGCTATCACGCATTGCATAAACCCTTTCGCGACAAAACTCCTGTTTGCGCCGGTGGGCGCTAGTCTCGCCTGGGCGACTATCGTACCACTGGCCGCAATGGCGGCTCTGCCCGTCACCTGGTCGTTAGGCCCCGTCGTTGCCTACAACATTCTTTGCCTGCTCGCACCGGCGCTCGCGGGATGGGCTGCATTTGTTCTGTGCCGCTGGATCACGCACAGCTACTGGCCGTCGATCGCCGGCGGATGGGTGTTCGGTTTTTCCTCGTACATCATCTCCGCGTTGCTCACGCATCTCGACGTTGCGCTGGTGTTCCCGGTTCCGTTGGCGGCGTGGCTGGTGCTGCGCCGGCTGCATGGTGAAATCGCGCTCGGCCGCTTCGTGGCAGGGCTGGCTATTTTGATCGCTGCGCAATTCCTGTTCTTTGCCGAAGTGGCCGCGAGCGCGACACTTGCCGGCGCGATCGTCTTCGCACTGGCGCTCGCGTTCACCGACGCCAATGTGCGCCGCCGCTTGTGGGGGCTCGTGCTGCAAGTTGGCGCGGCCTACGCGATCGCCGCGATTATTCTTTCTCCATACCTGTACCACATGTTCGCCTTTGGCCATTCGGGAGGATCGGTGCTCGATCCGACGCTGCTTGGGGCTGACCTGGTAAGTTTTCTGATCCCTACCGCAGTCAACGAGCTGGGACGGCCGGCGTTCGCGGGCGTAATTTCGAGCACCTACCTGGCGACTCTGGCGGAGACCACTTCCTATCTCGCGTTGCCGTTGATCGCGATTGCCGTTTTGTTCGCGAGGGCGCGGTTTCGCGAGCCGATGGGGCGGATTCTGATTGAACTGCTCCTCATCTTCTGCGTGCTAGCTTTGGGTTCGCGCGTAGTGATCGCCGGTCATCAGACGATCGCCGCACCGTGGACGTTGCTTCTGCAGTTTCCGCTGCTCAACAAGATAGTGCCGATCCGCATGATGGCGTATGCGTTTCTCGCGCTAGCGATAATCGTCGCGCTGTGGCTCGCTTCGGCCGGCGTTCGCCCGTCGCATAAATGGGTATTGGGCGCGGCGCTGGTGCCGTTCATGCTGCCTAATCTGTCGGCGCGATTCTGGAAAGTCCCGTTCGATATCCCGCCCTTCTTTTCGACCGGCCTCTATCGGCAATATCTCACGCCGGATGAGACCGTGATGACTCTGCCGAACCCGATTTATGGCGACGGTATGCAGTGGCAACTGGGTACCAACATGTATTTTCGCCTGGCCGGCGGATACCTGGGCATCTCACCGCTGGCTCCGCCCGAGTACGCACGCTGGCCGATCATGGCGGCGCTTTACGACGTCGCCGGCGTCCCGGATGCGGGCGACCAACTCAAGGCGCTCCTGGCACACGAGCAGGTCGCCGCGATAATCGTGGGTCCACAGAAATACTGGCTGAGCAAAAACGAGCAGGGCCGTCCGACGGCTGCGACCTGGATGCATACTCCGCCCTCCGAGCAGGATCGTGCGGCGCTCCGCGACCTGCTCGCGACGCTTGGTGTGCAGCCGCTCGAGGTGGGCGGTGTGACGCTCTACCGGCTTGCGCCCGAGCGGTTCGCGCCGTATCTCCATGTCACCGCGCTCGAGATGCAGCAGCGCTATGCGCGGGCGCGATTTGAAGTGTTGCTCGGCGCCGCTGAAGGATACCTCGTCGGTGGCGGGGACCTGGAGACGCTCGACGCACACAAGCAGCAGGTGCTGAGCGCGGCGCCACGATGGTTTGGCGGCCCCGCCTTTCCGACGCTCAACCCGAACCGGATGTTCCAGGTGCAGTGGGCTCTCGGACGATGGCATCCGGGCCGCGTGGCGATCGGCGTCGAAGGCTCGTATGAGGCTTTGCAGCCGCTTATCGAGCAGTACGGCGCCGATTCGACCGGGATCTATTTTCCCTTCCCGCGCAAGCTTTCCGCGCCTTCGCCGTCGCAACAGTCAAGCGACAACGGCGTCCCCGCATTGATGGTGATGGAGTTCACCCGCGCCGGACTCGCGAGCGCCGCGGCGCGCGTTGCACGGCCCGGTGTTCCGCCCTAAGCTCGGCGTATGGGCGCCCGCAGCGTCATCGTCTATATCGATTACAAAAGTCCCTACGCCTACCTCGCCAAGGAGCCGGCCTGGGAGTTGGAGCGCGAGTTCGACGTGCGGCTCGAATGGCTGCCCTACACGCTCGACATTCCGCAGTATCTGGGCACCGTCGAGGGCCGCAACGCCCATCAGTGGCGCCGCGTGCGCTACAGCTACATGGATGCGCGCCGCCTCGCCAATCGTCGCGGACTGACCGTGCGCGGTCCGCAAAGGCTTTTCGACTCGTCGATTGCCGCGATCGGGATGCTCTACGCGCAGCGCCACGACGTCTTTCGCAAGTACAACGACATCGTCTTCGAGCGCTTCTGGAAACGCGCGCTGGACATAGAGGATCGCGCAGCGGTTCGGTCGGTGCTCTCGGAGGCTGGCGCGCCGGTCGCGGACTTCTTTGACTTTGTCGCCGGCGACGGTCGTATCACCCTTGACCGGATTTGCCGCCAGGCCGAGGAAATCGGCGTATTCGGCGTACCGACCTTCGTGATCGACGGCGAGATATTCTGGGGCGGCGACCGGCTCTGGATGGTGCGCGAGAAGCTCGGCGCGTCGCCATCGGCCGGATGATCGCGTGGACGCGCCGCGCCTGCTAGAAATCTTCCACCAAAGCGCCCGATGCGCGTCCGGACGCTGCACCAACGGCGAGGAGGAGAGTTAGTGGAACTGAGGGAAGTCATATTCGATAAGGCGGCGGTGGCGACGCTGACCGTCAACCGGCCTGCCGCGCTCAACGCGCTCAGCCGCGTCGTGCTGGAGGACCTCGCGCACGTGCTGGCCGAGATACGCCGCGACCCCGCCGTGCGCGTCCTGATCGTGACCGGCGCGGGCGACCGCGCGTTCGTCGCGGGCGCCGATATCGCCGCGATGTCCGAGATGGCCCCCGGCGAGGGACTGGAGTTCTCGCGCATGGGCCACCGCGTGATGCAAAACTTCGAGGACCTGCCGATCCCGGTCATCGCCGCGGTCAATGGCTTCGCGCTCGGCGGCGGACTCGAGCTGGCGATGGCGTGCGATCTGATAATCGCCAGCGAGAAGGCGCGCTTCGGCCAGCCCGAGATCAACCTCGCGCTTATCCCGGGCTTCGGCGGCACGCAACGCTTGCCGCATCGAATCGGCCACGCGCGCGCCCGCGAATTTGTGCTGACCGGCGACATGTTCGACGCCAAAACGGCGCTCGCGCTCGGACTGGTGAACCAGGTCGTGGCGTCCGACGAATTGATGCCGGTGGCACGCAAGCTCGCCGAGCGGCTGGCCTCGAAGTCGGCCGTCGCATTGCGCCAGGCCAAGGCCGCGCTGCGCGCGTCGTTCACGATGGAGGAGGACGCGGGGTTGCGCTTCGAGCAGGAGGCCTTCGGGCTTACCTTCGCCAGCGAAGACCGGGTCGAGGGCACACGCGCGTTCGTGCAGAAACGCGACCCCAAGTGGCTGCATAAGTAGCCGCGCAAATAGCTGCGAATGAAGGAAACCAAACGGTCCAATCGCCCGATCGCGCCCCGCTCGGCGAGTTTCTATCGCGGCGCGCGGTCTATTAAGATACGAGAGGGTGCCGGGCCGGTCGCCAGTGGCGCTTCGAGGTATGGGCAGTTGCGAGTGGCGGACAGTTGATGGACCTGTATTGATGGACTTGGAATGATGGACCTGGAACTTAGCGAGGCCCAGCGCGCGGCGCGTGACACAGCGCGCCGCTTCGCGCGCGAGCGCCTGAGCACGGTCGGCGTTGAAGTCGACCGCAACCATAGCTTTCCCGCCGAGACCATCGCTGAACTGGGGCGGCTCGGCATGATGGGCATCTTCATCCCCGAGCAGTACGGCGGCGCGGGTTTGGATCACGTCAGCTATTCGCTGGTGATCGAGGAACTCGGGGTCGAATGCTCGTCCACGGCGGTGATTCTTTCGGCGCATTCCTCGCTCGCTTCATGGCCGATTCTCGGCCTTGGCAACGAGGATCAGCGCAAGCGCTACCTGCCGAAAATGGCGGCGGCTGAATGGATCGGATGCTTCGCGCTGACCGAGCCGCAGGCCGGTTCCGACGCCGCCGGCCAGCGCACGCGCGCCGTGCGCGACGGCGACAGCTACGTCATCAACGGGACCAAGAATTTCATCACCAACGGACCCGAGGCCGGGGTAGCGATCGTTTTCGCCAACACCGATCCCACGCAAGGCCATCGCGGCATCAGCGCCTTTATCGCCGAGACCTCGGATCCCGGCTACCAGGTCGTGCGAATCGAAGAGAAAATGGGAATCCGCGGCTCGCATAGCGCGCAACTCGCCTTCAGCGATCTGCGCGTGCCGGCCACCAACCTGATTGGCAAAGAGGGCGACGGCTTCAAGGTCGCGATGAAGACGCTCGACGGCGGACGGATCGGAATCGCCTCGCAGGCGATCGGCATCGCGCGCGCGTCGCTCGAGGCGTCGTTGCGCTACTCGCAGGAACGCAAGAGCTTCGGCAAGCCGATCGCGAACTACCAGGCGATCCAGTGGAAGCTCGCGGACATGGCGGTCGAGATCGACGCGGCGCGCCTGCTGACGCATCGCGCGGCCACCCTCAAGGACGCCGGCCAGCCTTGCACGACGCAATCCGCGATGGCAAAGCTTTTTGCAGCCGAGACCGCGATGAAGGCGGCGACCGAGGCAATCCAGGTTCACGGCGGCTACGGCTATACCAAGGAATTCAAGGTCGAACGTTACTTCCGTGACGCCAAGATCACGGAGATTTACGAAGGCACTTCGGAAATTCAACGGCTGATAATCTCGAGCCACGTACTTGAGGACCGGTGAAACAGGCGTGAGCACCAAACGTGAATGGCTGGAAGGCACTTATAAGAAAGGACAGGAGCGGCCGGTCCGCTTCTCGACCGTCTCCGACCTGGAGATCGAACCGCTTTACACGCCCGAGGATGTAAACGGCGGCGACTACGAGAGCGCGCTCGGCAACCCGGGCGAGTTTCCCTACACGCGCGGCGTTTACGAGTCGATGTACCGCGGGCGGCTATGGACGATGCGCCAGTTCGCAGGCTTCGGCCTCGCCGAAGACACCAACAAGCGCTTCCACTTCCTGCTCGCGCAGGGACAGGACGGGCTCTCGACCGCCTTCGACATGCCGGGCCTGATGGGCTACGACGCCGACCACGAGCGCGCGCGCGGCGAAGTCGGACGCGAGGGCGTCTCGGTTTCTTCGGTCCACGACATGGCGCGCTTGTTCGATCGCATCCCGCTCGACAAAGTCTCGACCTCGATGACGATCAACTGCTCGGCCTCGGTGCTGCTGGCGATGTATCTCGTGGTCGCCGAGCGCCAGGGCGTGCCGTGGAACAAGGTCGCCGGCACGATCCAGAACGACATGCTCAAGGAGTTCATCGCGCAGAAGGAATGGATCAGTCCGCCGCGGCCCTCGATCAGGATCGTCACCGACATGATCGAGTTCTGCGCCAAGAAGGTTCCACGATGGCACGCGGTGTCGATCTCCGGCTACCACATCCGCGAGGCTGGCTCGACCGCGGTGCAGGAGCTCGCGTTCACTATTGCCGACGGCATCTGCTACGTCGACGAAGGCGTCAAGCGCGGCCTCAACGTCGACGACTTCGCGCCGCGCCTGTCGTTCTTCTGGGATTTGCACAACGATTTCCTCGAAGAGGTGGCCAAGCTGCGCGCGGCGCGCCGCATGTGGGCGCGGATTATGAGAGATCGCTTCGGTGCGAAGAACCCGCGCTCGATGATGCTGCGCACGCATGCGCAGACCGCGGGCGTCTCGCTCACCGCGCAGCAGCCGGTCAACAACGTCGTGCGCGTCGCGATCCAGGCGCTGGCCGGCGTGATGGGCGGCGTGCAATCGCTGCATACCAACTCGATGGACGAGACCTTGGCGCTCCCGACCGAGCATGCGGTGATGGTGGCGTTGCGCACGCAGCAGTTGATCGCGGAGGAGACCGGCGTCACCAATACGATCGATCCGCTCGGCGGCAGCTACGCGGTCGAAGCGCTCACCGATCGCATGGAGCGCGACGCGATGGACTACATCCGTCGGATCGACGAGATGGGCGGCATGGTCAAGGCGATCGAAACCGGCTATCCGCAGCGCGAGATCGCGGAGGCGGCGTTCACCTACCAGCGCCAGCTCGAACAGGGCATCAAGACCGTGGTCGGCGTCAACAAGTACACGATCCCCGAAGAGATAAAGATCGAGACGCTCAGGATCGATCCCGCGATGGAGGAGATGCAGATCCAGCGCGTGCGCAAGATGAAGCGCGAGCGCAATTCGGTGGCCGTACGCGAGGCGATCGCTCGAGTCGCCGAGGCCTGCCGCTCGGGTGAGAACCTGATGGAGCCGATTTGCGAGGCGGTTCGGCGCGACGGCACGGTCGGCGAGATTTGCGACGTGTTCCGTTCCGAGTTCGGCATCTATACTGACCCAGGTTGGATCTAACGTGGCGGAGAAACGGCTCAGAATTCTGGTGGCGAAGCCCGGGCTCGACGGACATGACCGCGGTGCCAAGATAATCGCACGCGCCCTGCGCGACGCCGGCTTCGAGGTGATCTACACGGGGTTGCATCAGACGCCCGAGATGATCGCCGAGGCCGCAGTGCAGGAGGACGTTGACGCGGTCGGGCTCAGCATCCTGTCGGGCGCGCACATGACGCTGTTCCCGGAAGTGATGCGGCTCTTGAAGGAGCGCGGCGCCGCCGATATCGCGGTCTTCGGCGGCGGAATCATTCCCGAGGACGACGCCAGGAAGTTGCGCGAGTCGGGTGTCAAGGAAGTCTTCACCCCCGGCGCCTCGACCGAGGACATCGTCAAGTGGCTGCGCGAGAGCGTGTGGCCGCGCGAATGACTGCGCGAGTCCAGCGAGCGACGGTGAAACTCCTGCGATGAACTTCGAGCTTAGCGACGAGCAGCGCACCATTCGCGAGACGCTGCGCCAGTTTGCCGAGCGCGAGATCAAGCCGCACTCGGCCAAGTGGGACAAAGAGGAAATTTTCCCGCGCGAGGTGATTGGCCACCTCGGCGAGTTGGGTTTCCTCGGCATCTCCTTTCCCGAGCGCTTCGGCGGCGGCGCCGCAGACACGCTCAGCCAGGCGCTGGTGGTCGAGGGACTGTCCCGCTACGACGCGTCAGTCGGGCTCACCTGCGCGGCGCACATGTCGCTCTCAAGCGGCCACATCAATTTGTTCGCCGCCGAGGAGCATCGCGCGCACTACCTGCCCGAGATGGTCGCGGCGAAAAAGCTCGGCGCATGGTGTCTCACCGAACCCGGCTCGGGCTCCGATGCGGCCGCGATGCAGACCCGGGCGGTGCGCAAGGGCGACAACTTCGTCATCAACGGCGCCAAGATGTTCATCACCAACGGCACGGTTGGCGACGTTTACGTCGTGATGGCGGTGACGGACGCGGCGAAGAACCGCTCGGGAGTTTCAGCCTTCATCGTCGAGCGCGGCACGTCCGGCCTGTCCAACGGGCGGCGAATCGAAAAACTGGGGCTTCGCGCCTCGGATACCGCCGAGGTGATTTTCGACAACGTCACGGTGCCGGCGCGCAACCTTATCGGCGAACTGGGCGAGGGCTATAGCCAGACGCTCAAGGTGCTGGAGGGCGGCCGGATCGGGATCGCAGGCTTCGCCGCTGGAATCGCGCGCGGCGCGTTCGAAGAGGCTACCGCCTACGCCAAGGAGCGCAAGCAGTTCGGCAAGCGGATCGCGGATTTCCAGGCGATCCAATGGATGCTGGCCGACATGGCGACGCGTATCAACGCGTCGTGGGTGCTGATGTGCCGCGCCGCGGGGCTGAGGGATCAGGGCAAGCCATTCGGGCGTGAGGCCGCGATGGCGAAGCTGTTCGCCTCGGAGACGGCTATGTGGACGACGATCAAGGCGGTGCAGATCCACGGCGGCTACGGCTACATGGCGGAGTTTCCGGTCGAGCGGTTCATGCGTGATGCGAAGCTGGCCGAAATCGGCGAAGGTACCAGCGAAGTGCAGCGGATGATCATCGCGAAATCACTCTTGCGCGACGGCTATCTGCCCGCCTAGGAGTTTCCTGTCTTCGTGTCAGTTGTAGGGGCCGCTCGCGAGCGGCCCTTTGTATTTCTGGCGCGCCGCGCGCGTGATCGCAAAAATCGCAACTGGTGCTAAAGAGAGAGAGCAGGGAGGATTCTCCGATGAAAGTGCTATTCGAAAAGAAGGGACCGGTCGCCTATGTCACGATTAACCGCCCCGAGCGGCTTAACGCCTGCGACTTCGAGACCTACGGGCGCCTTTCGCAAATCTGGCGCGAGTTCGGCAAAGACCCCGCTCTGCGCGTCGCGATCTTCACCGGCGCGGGCGAGCGCGCATTTTGCGCCGGCAGCGATATCAAGTCCAACTACGTCGAGAAGCCCAACGAGGAATTGCTCGACGCGCCGTATCCGGTGATGTTCGAGCTGACCAAGCCGATCATCGCGGCGATCAACGGCCACGCCAATGGCGGCGGCCTGGAACAGGCGCTCTGCTGCGATATCCGGGTGGCCGCGGATCACGCGCAGTTCGGCCTCGGTGAGGTCCGTCTGGGATGGCTTCCGGGGGGCGGCGGCACGCAGCGCCTGCCGCGGCTGATTCCGCTCGGCCGCGCGCTGGAGATGCTGTATACCGGCAATCGGATCGGCGCCGAGGAGGCGCTGCGCCTGGGGCTGGTCGACCACGTGGTGCCGATGAGCCGGTTGATGACCAAGTGCGAGGAAATCGCAGCCGAGATCTGCAAAAGCGCGCCGCTCGGAGTGCAGCAAATCAAGCAGGCAGCGTTGCGCGGGCTCGACCTGCCGCTGGGCGACGGGCTCAAGCTCGAGCGCGAGCTATACAAAGGGCTGCAGGATACCGAGGATGCACGCGAGGGCGCGCTCGCATTCGCCGAAAAGCGCGCGCCGCAATGGAAGGGCAGGTAGACGCCCGCGGCCGGCGCGTCGCGCACTAATTATTCGTCGTCGCCTTCGGACGTGTCGTCGGACGCCGCTGGATCTTCGAGCAGGTCTTCAAGAAGGTCTTCGCGAATCGCTGCCAGGTCGGCGCGGTCCAGGCCGATACCCTCGATCATGAAGGCCTCGACGCCGCCGGACTCGTCGATCAGTTCGAACACCGGCTCGAGTTGCGCCGCCGCCAGCGGCATTTTGGGAAATACCACGTTGCTCTCGAGGAAATCGGCGACGATCCGCTCGCGGCTCACGCCCAGCAACTCGAGCAGCATCGCCGCGCCCACGCCCGTGCGGTCGCGCCCAGCTGAGCAATGGAACAGTAGTGGATAGACGTCGCGCTCGGCCAGGATGTTGAAGAAAGTGCGCCAGTCCTCGCGAAAGTCGTGAAGGATCGAGTGATGCTCACGGCCGGGTATCAGGCTAATCGGCTCGCGCTCGCGAAACCATCGATCGCCGATCGGGATGTGCTCCCATCGCACCTCGCGCAGCACGTCGGCGTGCGGCGGACCGAGGATCGAAATCTCGGTGCGGCTCTGCAGCGTGACTACGGTGCGGAGCCCCGCCGACCTTATCGGGCTTTCCTCGGGAACCTCGGCCAGGTGCGCGGAGCGGAAGATCATGGTGCTCCGGACGCGCTTGCCCTCGCTAGTGGGATGGCCCCCGAGGTCGCGGAAGTTGCGCCCGCCATAGCGGCGCAGCAGGTTGAAATCGACTACGACCCTGCGCCCGGCGAGCTTGTCGCCGTCGCCGGCGATGTTGCCCGCAGCCGGAGATTTGTTTTCAGCTTCGTTGTCGGTCGACACGCGAGACCTACCAAGATCTGCCAATACTTATGATCAGACGCGGCTTGGAAGCCGCTCCGCCCATCCCCACACCCGTCAGTTTACCCGGTATGGACGCCCGCTAAAAGTGTGCGAAGCGGGTGGGTTTGCCTGCCGATTAACGTGGCGCTACAAGAAGAAGCCGCAATCGCAGCGGGAGTTAGTGAAAAGATGGCCTTCAACATTGCACTCAGCATCAACTGGCAGGGCAAGCCGGACTTCAAGGGACTGATCGAGCGCGCCAGGGCTGCCGACGAGGCGGGCGCGCATTCGATCTGGGTCGCCGAGGCGTGGGGCCGCGACGCCTTTACCATGCTCACGCTGCTCGCCGAGCACACCACGCGCATCCGGCTGGCGACCGGGATCGTCAACACTTATTCGCGGACGCCGGGCGCGCTGGCGCAGCATTTCGCGACGCTCGACGAACTGAGCGGTGCTCGCATGATCATTGGTCTCGGCACCAGCGGACCGCAGGTGATCGAGCACTTCCACGGAGTCACGTTCGATCCGCCGCTTAGCCGGATGCGCGAGTACGTCGACATCATCAACCTGCTGATGGCCGGGCAGCCGCTCAATTATGACGGCAAGCTGTTCAAACTCAAGCGCGGGTTCACGTTGCGCTTCGAGCCGCCGCGCAAGCACATCCCGATCTGGATCGCGTCGCTCAACAAAAAGAGCGTCGAGTTCACCGCGCAAAAGGCCGACGGATGGCTGCCCGTGATGATTCCGCTCGGGCGGCTCAAGGATTCGATCGCGGATTTTCGTGCCGTGGCGAAGGGCGCCGGGCGCGATCCCAAATCCGTCGCGGTCAAGTCTCCGAGCACGATTCATGTGACCAGCAATCCCGATCGCGCGCGCGCAATCCAGGCCGGCATGCTGTCGTTTTACACGGCGCGGATGGGCACCTTTTATGCAGAGCAGCTCACGCGCTTCGGTTTCGGCGACGACGTGCGCAGGATTCGCGAGGCGTGGGCGGCAGGCGGCTCGAAAGCCGGGACCGAAGCTGTTTCGCGCCGGCTGCTGGACGAAATGGGCTACGTCGGCGATGTAGCTGGAGCGCGCGAGCGGCTGGCGGCCGAAGCCGAGGCGGGCGCCGACCTGCATCACGTGGAGGTCGACGCAGCCGACCTCGCCGGCTACCGGGGCACGCTCGCGGCTCTGGCGGCGTGATCCGAAACAGTTTGCGAGTCACGAGGCGCGGCGCTATACGGAAGGTTGACCACACGTCGAATCCGCTTCAAGGAGGACACAATGAAAGCTGCCGTAATGGAAGGCGTTCGCAAGCCACTGGTCGTCAGGGACATGCCCGATCCGCAGTGTCCTCCCAATGGCGCGATTATCAAGACCGCCGCGGAGGGCATCTGCCGCTCCGACTGGCATCTGTGGTCGGGCGATTGGACGTGGGTCGGACTTACACCGACGATGCCGATGATCATGGGGCACGAGTTCTGCGGCGTGGTTCAGGAAACCGGCAAAGAGGTCAAGGACTTCAAGAAGGGCGACCGCGTACTGGTCCCGTTCAGCCAGGGCGACGGCACCTGCGAGCTGTGCCGCAGCGGCAACTCCAACATCTGCAACACCCCGCTCATCCCCGGCGTCACCTACCATGGCGGCTACGGCTCGTATGTCGGTATCCCGTTCGCCGATCTTAACCTGGTGCACATGCCTGACGCGGTGGGCTTTCTCGAAGGCGCGTCGCTGGGCTGCCGCTTCATGACCTCGTACCATGGAATCGTCGACCGCGCGCAGGTGCGGCCGGGAGAGTGGGTCGCGGTGCACGGCTGCGGCGGAATCGGACTTGCGGCGATCCAGATTGCGTCGTCGATCGGCGCCAACGTTATCGCGGTCGATCTCGACGGGCGCAAGCTCGAATTGGCGAAGGAGGTCGGCGCGAGTCATATCGTCAATGCCAAGGCCGGTGATCCGGCGGCGGCGATCGTGGATATCACCAAGGGCGGCGCGCATGTCTCGGTCGACGCGCTGGGTGTTGCCGCGACTTGCCGCAACTCGATCAACAGTCTGCGCAAGCAGGGACGCCATCTCCAGATCGGACTCACCACGCAGGCCGAGAAGGGCGAAATCGCGATACCGATCGACAAAATGGTGCTGATGGAGCTGCAGATGATCGGCACGCTCGGGATGCAGTCGACGCGCTATCCCGGGATGCTCCAGATGGTCGAGGCCAAAAAGCTCAATCCGAAGGCGATGATCACCGGCACGGTCGGATTGGACGGCGCCTCGGCGATTCTCGAAGAGATGACCAACTTCCAGAACGTCGGTGTGACAATCATCGACTACAAGATCTGACTCGCGGCGTTCGCGGTTTCGTTTTCCGGAGAGGGTCCAGCGCGGACCCTCTCCGCGTTTGTGCGCGGCGCGTACTTTGCGCCAGTGCCGCGATTGGAGGATGTTCCAGCGATGAAGGCGGTAGTTTGTGAGAAGCCTGGCGACGAAAGCGTGCTCAAAATTGGCGAGGCCGCCGATCCCAAGGCCGGGCCGGGCCAGTTGCTGATCCGGGTGAAGTATGCGGGACTGAACCGCGCCGACCTGATGCAGCGCGCGGGGTTCTATCCGCCGCCGCCGGGCGCCTCGGAAATCATGGGCCTGGAATGCGCGGGCGAGGTCGCCGCGGTGGGAGCGGGAGTCAGTGGATGGCGCGTCGGCGAGCGCGCGATGGCTCTGCTGGCGGGCGGCGGCTATGCCGAGTTGGCGGCGATAGATAGCGGCTCGGCGATGAAAGTCCCAGCCTCGATGAGCGACGAGGAGGGTGCAGCGTTTCCCGAGGTCTTCCTCACCGCATTCCTCAACATCTTCATGCTGGCAGAGGCCAGGGCCGGGGAGTCGGTGCTGGTGCACGGCGGCGGCAGCGGCGTCGGCACGGCGTCAATCCTGCTCTGCAAGGAGGCGGCAGTGCGCTCGATCGTGACCGCGGGCAACGACACCAAGTGCGAGCAGTGCCTCAAGCTCGGCGCAGACGTTGCGATCAATTACAACTCGGGCCCGTTCCCTGCCGCGGTCAAAACGGCCACCAGCGGACGCGGCGTGGACGTCATTCTCGACAGTATCGGCGCGGCCTACCTGGGTCTGAATCTCGAAGCGCTTGCGTACGGAGGGAGGCTGGTTTTGATCGGCCTGATGAAGGGCGCGCGCACCGAGATTGATTTGACCGCGGTCCTGCGGCGTCATTTAAAGGTGATGGGCTCGACGCTGCGCACGCGTCCGGAAAAGGAGAAGGCGCAGATCGTCGCCGCGTTGCTCGCGCGTTTCGGCGCGGCGCTCGAAGCCGGTCGGCTTCGCCCGCCGATTTACAAAGTCGTTCCGATGGCGGACGTGGCCGAGGCGCATCGCATGATGGCGGCGAGCGAGCATTTCGGCAAGATCGTTTTGCGGATCGCCTAGGCTCTGGCGCTGGAAGAGAGCCGTTCACGAACGGCCCCTCTTCAGAGACGCCAACATGCGTATCGCGGTCGCGCAGGCGATGATATTTTTATCTGTTGGCGCTGGCACGATTGTTCGAGCGCCATCGGAATGCGTCTAACTGAACTCGACTACAATCTGCCGCCCGAACTGATCGCGCAGGAGCCGCTGGAGCGCCGCGACGAGGCGCGCCTGATGGTGCTCGACCGCCGCGGCGGCACGATCGAGCACTCGCGCTTCTACAAGCTCGGCGATTTCCTGCGCGACGGCGACCTGCTCGTGCTCAACGACACGCGAGTCTTCCCGGCCCGCCTGTTCGCGCGCAAGCCGACCGGCGGAGCGATTGAACTGCTGATGGTGCGTCCGGTCGACGAGCCGCCGGGCGCGTGGCTGGCGCTGATTCGGGGCCATCGTGGGCTGCGGGAGGGCACGCGGCTGATACTCGAAGACGGCCGCGCTCTGCGGATCGCGGGTTATCAGCGCCCGGGCCGTCCGCTCATCGCAAGCGACGATTCGACGCCGATCGAAAGCATCCTGGAGGGCGCCGGCGCGCTCGCACTCCCGCACTATATTCATCGCGAGCCGCAGCCGGCGGACCGCGACGATTACCAGACCGTGTACGCCGCGCAGCCGGGCGCAGTGGCGGCGCCGACGGCCGGATTGCACTTCACGCGCGAGCTTCTGGCCAGGCTTGCCGCGGCGGGCGTGCGCACGGCCTTCGTAACCCTGCATATCGGACCGGGCACGTTTACCCCGCTGCGCGCGCCGCAGGTCGAGGCGCATTCGATGGAGGCCGAGTGGTATACGATCGCGCCCGCCACGCTGCAGGCGCTGGCGCTGGCGCGGCGCACCGCCGGACGTGTGATTGCGGTTGGCACCAGCAGCGTGCGCGCCCTCGAATCCCACGCGATCACCGGCGATGCCGAGGGCGCGACTGGGCTCTTCATCTCGCCGGGCTTCCGCTTCCGCGCGATCGACGCGATGGTGACCAACTTCCACATGCCACGCTCGACGGTGCTCGCGATGGTGATGGCGTTTGCGGGCCGCGAGGAGATCCTCGACGCCTACCGCGACGCGCTGCGCCATCGTTATCGATTTCTCAGCTATGGCGACGCGATGTTGATCCTGTGAGCGCGAAAATGCCGATCCATGATGAGCCCGCGGCGCCGGCGTTCGGCTTCGAGGTCCTCGCGCGCGACGGCGATGCGCGTACGGGCCGTCTTGCGACCGCACATGGCGAAATCCCGACGCCGGCCTTCATGCCGGTTGGCACGCGCGCCGCGGTTAAGGCGATGGCACCCGATGAGCTGTGGCAGTTGGGTTATCGGCTGGTGCTCGCGAACACATACCATCTCGCGCTCCGCCCCGGGGCCGATCTAATCGAGGAACTCGGAGGGGTGGCGCGCTTTATGGGTTTCGACGGCGCGGTACTGACCGACTCGGGCGGCTTCCAGGCGATGAGCCTTGCGAAGCTCAATGCGATAGGCCCCGACGGAATTCGTTTTCGCTCGCACCTCGACGGTTCCGAGTTCATGCTGACGCCGGAGCGCGCGGTCGAAATCCAGGAGCGGATCGGCTCGGACCTGATGATGGCGCTCGACGAGTGTACGCCGTATCCGGCCGAGCGCGCGCGGGCCGAGGCTTCGCTGGAGCTGACGGCGCGATGGGCCGAGCGATGCGCCGGCGCGCGGCGCAGTTCGCATCAGGCGCTGTTCGGGATAATTCAGGGCGGCATTTACCCGGAGCTGAGAAGGCGGAGCGCCGCGCAGATAACCGCGATCCCGTTCGATGGCTTCGCGGCCGGCGGATTGGCGGTGGGCGAACCGAAGGAGCAGATGCTCGAGATGGCGGCGCTGAGTGCGACCCTGCTGCCGGAGGAGCGCCCGCGCTATCTGATGGGCGTCGGCACGCCGGAGGACCTGGTGGCGGGGGTGGGGATGGGCTACGACCTGTTCGATTGCGTGCTGCCGACGCGCAACGCGCGCAATGGCAGCGTGTATACCAGCGACGGCCGCATCTCGATCAAGCAATCCGTCCACGCCCGCGATCCGCGGCCGCTCGAGGAGGGTTGCGGATGCCGTACCTGCTCGCGACTTAGCCGGGCCTACCTGCGCCATCTATATATTTCGGGCGAGATTCTGGCGGCGCGAGCGCTAACGGAACATAATCTCTATTTCTACGCCCGCTTGATGGCCGGGATGCAAGCTGCTATCGCATCTCGCACTTACCGGGAGTTCACGGCCGCAACTCTGGCGCGGCTTGGCGGTGGGCGAAGCGCGGAGCAGGAATAAAAGGTAAAAGAGTAACCGATGTTGTTTGAAGGAATTGCGTGGGCACAAAGCTCGGCCGCCCCAGCCGCGGGAGCCCAGGCGCCGCTTATCGATCAATTGCTGTATGGACCGGGGGTGCCGTTCGCGCTCCTCATCCTCGCGTTTTACTGGTTCTTCCTCCGCCCGCAGACCACCAAGGCGCGCGAGCATCGCGACATGCTCGCAAAGCTCAAGCGCAACGACGAAGTGGTGACCACGGGCGGACTGTTGGGCCGGATCAATGAGATTGGCGACAAAGTGGTGGTTCTGGAGGTCGCGCCGAACGTGCGCGTGCGGGTCGAGCGCAGCCAGATAACCGCGCTCTCCAGCTATGGCAAGCCTGCGGCCGGCAAGAAGGAGAAAGCGGAGTAGCAGGGGCCCGCACCGGGCTCAAAAGCTTCGCGAAGTTCAACTGGAAAAGTGAAAAAGTGGAAAACGCAAGCGCTAACGCTGATTTCATCCCGATAATCATCCTGCTCGCGGTGGCAGGCGCATTTTTGTGGCTGCACTTCACCGGCGGCAGCGGCCGCACCCGGCTTTACCTGGCCGCGGCGCTGACCGCCCTGGCGGTGCTGATTCTGCTGCCCAGCATCAGCGGCGCGCTGCCCGACTGGTGGACCAACAATATCCCGACACCGAAAATCCAGCTGGGACTCGACCTCCAGGGCGGCACCCATCTTTTGCTCGAGGTCAAACTCCAGGAAGCGGTCAATACTCAACTGCGCCGCGTCGCCGACGACGTCAAACAGGAGATGAAACGGAACAAGCTCGAAGTAAAAAGCGTCACCCGGGACGCTTCGGGCGCCGTGCTGGTGACCTTGCCGAGCGCGGATGAGCGCTCCGCCTTCCTCGACCTTGCGGGCAAGATGTTTTCCGACATGGTGATCGGCCTGGCGCCCAACTCGAGTGATAGCGGGCCAACCTACAGACTGACCTACCGGCCGATGGAGCTCGACCAGGTGCGCCGCAATGCGATGGAGCAGGCGCTCGAAACCATCCGCAATCGAATCGACCAGCTCGGAGTGCGCGAGACCACTATCGCCCAGGAGGGCAACGACGAGATTCTGGTGCAGCTCCCCGGTATCCAGGACCCCGAGCGCGCCAAGGAGTTGATCGGCAAGACCGGCGTGCTCCAGTTCAAGCTGGTCGACGACAATCATTCGGTCTCCGACGCGTTGCGCGACGGCCCGCCACCGGGTGACGAAATCCTTTACGGGCCAGCCAATCGCGGCGGCCGCGAACCCTACCTGATCGAGGCCCCGGTGTTGCTCACCGGCGACACTATCACCGACGCACGCGTACGTCCGGGCGGACAGCTCGAAGGTCCGTACGTCACCGTCGACCTCGACCAGCGCGGCGCGCAGATTTTCGCCGCCATCACTTCGGCCAACGTCGGCCGCAAGATCGCCATCGTGCTCGACAGCGTGGTTTACTCCGCCCCCGTCATCAAGGAACCGATTCCCGGCGGCCACGTGCAGATAACCGGCAATTTCACCTACGACGAGTCGCACGAACTGGCGATCGTGCTGCGCTCGGGCGCGCTGCCGGCGCCGGTCGAGATTATCGAGGAGCGCACGGTCGGACCCTCGCTGGGGCGCGACTCGATCCACGAGGGCGAGTTGTCGTTCGTGGTCGGCGCGCTGGTGGTGTTGATTTTCATGGCCGTGTACTACAGCGGCGCCGGCTTGCTGGCTGACTTCGGTCTCTCGCTCAACATCCTGCTGCTCATCTGCGTGATGTCGGCAATGCAGGCGACGCTGACGCTGCCCGGAATCGCCGGTATCGTGCTGACGCTCGGAATGTCGGTCGACGCCAACGTGCTGGTCAATGAGCGGATGCGCGAGGAGTTGCGCCAGGGCAAGACGCCGCGCGAGGCGGTCCGCCTCGGTTATGAGCGCGCGTGGTCCGCGATCCGTGACTCCAACATCTCGACCTTCGTGGCCGGCCTGATCCTGTTCCAGTTTGGTACAGGTCCGGTGAAAGGCTTCGCGGTAACGCTGTGCGTGGGCGTGCTGACCGGCGTGTTTTCATGCTTCGTGGTGACGCGGGCGTGGTATGATTATTTGATCTCGATGCGGCGCTTGAACACTATTAGCGTCTAATAGACGTTATAATGAAATAATTATGGCTTAGATGCCGCGAAGCGAGATGCGCGCACATGATCGTCCTTCGAGCATGGCGGCGCGGGCGGCGTTTTGCCACAATAACTTGACTTGGTAGAAGGGTTCATATTAAAAACCGCGAGCCTTAGAGCACGACCATGGCAGATAAAGACGACGTGCTTTTGAACTCGCGGGAAGTTGCCTTTCTCTTGGATCTGAGCCCCGACACAGTCAACGAATTCGCACGCCGCAATATACTGCCCGCGTTCAAGAAGGGACGGCAGTGGCGCTTCCGCAAGCGCGACGTCGCCTCATTCAAGCGCCAGACGCGCGGCATCAACGCGGCAGCCTAGCGCCAGGGTTGAAAAGTTTCGGGCGTGGCGATGCGCGCGCCGTATCCGTGCAAGCGCGGCGGCGTATCCCGCATTAGAGGTTTGAGGTTTAAGCGATGGGCGAACCGCATCAGAGCCGTGTCTATTCCGACCTGGCACGTTTTTACGATCATACCTTCGGACGGATCTTCGTCGATCACGAACACGAGATAATCGAGCAGCTCAATCTGCGGCCGGGTCAGCAGGTGCTCGAAGTCGGCGTGGGGACCGGCATTTCGCTCGACGCCTATCCGGCCTACGTTAAGGTCGTGGGTATCGACCCTTCCGCCGACATGCTCGCGCTTGCGATCAAGAAGACGCGTGAGAACGGTTGGAGCCATATCGACGTTCGCCAGGGCGACGCGCTCAAGCTGGATTTTCCCGACAACAGCTTCGAGTGGGTTACCAGCTTCCATGTGATGACGGTAGTGCCCGATCCGCTGCGCATGATGCAGGAGATGGTGCGGGTGTGTAAGCCGGGGGGCAAGATCGTTCACGTCAACCATTTCGCGAGCGAGAATCCGCTGCTCTACTCGCTGGTATGGGCCGCCAACCCGCTGACCAGGCATCTGGGATGGACCACGCGGCTGCGCGTCAGCGACGTGCTCGACGGCCACAAGATCGACGTCGAGCGCAACGAGCGTATCGCGCGCTTCTCGGTCCATCGCGTCGTAATCGCCACTAAGCTGGCCTAGCAGGCAGCCGCCGAGATAACTTTGCGCGACCGGCCCCGTCTCTCAGCCATCGCCCGCATTGCCGCTGCCGCCGTAACGATCGCATTGCTGATGCCTGCGGCCCACGTGCGCGCCTATCAGGCCGAGTCCGTCAAGGACGGCGGTACAATCGTCGGCACGGTCAAGTTCGCCGGCGCGCCGCCGGCGCGCAAGGCGGTCGAAATCAGCAAGGATCGCGAGGTATGCGGCGCCGCGCCGCATTATGACGAAAGCCTGATAGTGGACGCCGCCGGCGGTATCGCCAACGCCGTCGTCAGCCTCCCCGACATCGCCAAGGGCGCGCCGCTGACTCCGCTCAGCCACGTAAAGTTCGACCAGAAGGGCTGCGCCTACATACCGCACGTGCTGGCCTTTCCTGCAGGCAGCACGGTCGATATCGTCAACTCCGACGGCATCCTGCACAGCGTCCGCACCGAGTCCAAACTCAACCCCGCACTCGACATGGCTCAGCCGCCGTTCAAGCGCGTGATCGTGACCGCGCCGCTCAAATATCCGGAACTGATCGACGTGAGTTGCGACGCGCACAACTGGATGCACGGATGGTGGTTCGTGGCAGGCAATCCTTACTATGCGGTGACTGACGGCAGCGGCAAGTTTACGATCAAGGACGTTCCGCCGGGGACCTACACGCTCAAGGTATGGCAGGAAGAGCTCGGCGTCCGGATGCGCAAGGTAACGGTCGAGCCGGGCAAGACAGCCACGGTTGATCTCACGATGGCGCCCTCGAAGCAATGATCCTGTCGCGGCGACGATCCTCAAACGACGGGTGATACCGTGAAACGGTGAAACTATGGCACTGCTGAAACGATTCGATACGCTGGAAGTTGCGACGGCCGATCTTGCGGACGCGGTCAGGACTTACCAGCAAAACTTCGGCTTCGAATTGAAACCCGGTTCCGCCGCCGACAGCGCTACGCTAAAAGTGGGTGGCGCGGAAATCCGCCTGATCGCTGGCGCCGCCGCGGCGGCGACGATCGCCGGCAACGGCGAGGGACTGGCGGCGCTGTGGCTGGAGGCGCAAGACGTCGGGCAAGTCGCGGCGGCGCTAAAAAGCGCGGGCATCGAGCCTCCGGCGCTGAAAATCGATCAAGGCCGCCGCGTGCTCGCACTCGATCCGAAGATCGCCAACCAGGTCCCGCTCTTCATCTTCGACCGCAAGGTCTGACATTTATAGCGCGCGCCGCGATTTTCGGTGTCGCCCGTAATACCGACCTTCGGCTGCGAATCCGCCCGGCTCACACCTCGGTGCGGAAGAGCGAGCGCACGCTGTCTTCGAGTTGGCGCGTCAGCGACTCCCGGTCGGCGCCGTGCAGATCCGTGGTGTCGATGGCCGGTCCAATCGCCATCCTCATTCGGCCCGCCGGCCGCACGATTCGCGCGCCGCGCGGAAAGAAACTGGCCGTGCCGCTGATCGCCATCGGCACGCACTTTTGCCGCGTCGCAATCGCCAGCCACGCCGCGCCGTCGTTGAACGGATGCACCCGGTTGTCGCTGAAGCGCGTGCCCTCGGCGAAAACCACGATCGAAAAGCCCTCGCGCGCCATCTTGATTGCCTTTCGAATTGCCTGGCCGCCGCGCGCGCGGTCAATCATGATGTGCCCAGAACGGCGCATCGCCAACCCGAGTACGGGTATTTTCCCCAGCTCCTGTTTCGCCACGAAGCGCGGCTCCCCCGGCATCCAGGCGCAGATCGCAAAGATGTCGAAGAAGCTCTGATGGTTGGAGACCAGGACGTAGGACTTCAGGCCAGCCAGGTGCTCCATCCCTTCGATCTCGACCTTGATGCCGCTGGTGCGCACGATCAGCCAGCCCCACAGGCGGCTGACCGGTGTGGCCAGATGGGGATAGCCGAAAATGCTCACGAGCGCGGCGCACGGCGCGAGGACCGCGGTGTAGAGCACGGCCAAGACCGTGGCGGCGGCGCCCCATACAAAATCGACTATGCCGCGCTGCGGCGGCTGCGATGGCTCGGGCGCTGCTTTTGGCGCTGCGGGTTTGCTGGCCGTCTCGGGGACCGGGTCATTGGCGAGTGGCGGCATGGTACGCATTCCTCAGGACCAACTGGGTACAGCTTTAGCGATGCGCGGGCAACAGCACCAGGAGCGATGCGAAATGAAAATGCGCCGCTCACGTGCAGCCGCGGTCGATTCGGATGAATGAGACCGAAGAAGAATTCGGATGAATAAGACTGCTGGGGCGATGAACGAAACTGATGCCGATGCGGAAAGAAGCTGACGTGCGCAAGAGGCTACGCGATATGCGGGCTGACCTTGGCGCCGGCCACTGCTGGTGCGTCGCCGCGCTTGCGCTTGCGCGGCCCGGCCGGCGCGAACAGCGCGAGGGCCGCCAATCCCAGCATTACAGCTTGCGCCGCAAGCGTCTGCACGGTGGGAAAGAGTCCCAGCGTCTGGATGGTCGGCACGTAATCGACGAAAGTCGCGCGCATCACGCCCGATTCCTGGAAGCTCGCGATTCCCTGGCCGACGAAGATAACCGCCAGCGCGTAGAGCAGCACCGAGGTCGCGGTGAAGAACGAGCCGAGCGGGATGCGGAAGGCGGCCTTACGCAGGACCAGGAAAATCACGCCCAGCGCTACCGCGCCCGTCAGCAGCCCCGCCGTCACCGCATGACGCTCGACAGTTTCGGTCGCACCCCCGAGCAGCGCCTGGAAGAACACGATGGTTTCGGCGCCCTCGCGCATCACCGCCAGAAACGCCGTCAGCCCAAGCGCGATCGACGGTCCGGCGACGTCGCGCGACGCTTCAACCTTGTTGTGCAGGAAGGCGCGCCAACGGTCGCTCTGCCCGCGCGCGGTCAGCCACGAGCTTACGTAAAAAAGCGTCGCCGCGGCCATCAACTGGAAGACGCCCTCCAGCGTGTCGCTGGTGTCGTCGGCAATGAGATGATTGACCGCCCACGCCAGCGCGAGGCTCAGCCCTATCGCGAGCAGGGCGCCGGCATAGATGTCGCGCGCGCGCCGCTCCTGTCCGGCCTCACGCACCGCGGCGAGCAGCGCGACGATGACCAGCAGGGCTTCCGAGCCCTCGCGCACCAGGATGCCGAGGGAATACAGAAAATAGGGCAGGGCGGTGGGCACTTGGAATTCTTCCTGGTCGTTTAACGTGTCACGCGAGTCAGCTTAATTGAGAGTGATTCTCAATACGGATACGTTAATATGCCAGTCCTCACGATGTCAAGGTGAGCGAGCTGCGCACAGAGCGGAAGCGGCTTGCCGCGCCCGACGGGCCGGTGTAGTTTCAAAATCAGAGCGGGGCAGCGAGCCTGTGGCGGGCTCGCTCGCCCGCTTTATCGCTTTGGGAGGTCGGCTGACCAGAACCGAGGATGCGCTGCCTCTATTGCCGGCAATGGGCTGGACTGATTCGCAGGACCTGCCCGGTCTGCGGCAAGGTCATCCGGATCATCGAGCAGGCCGGCCCCACCGTGGGGCTGGTCGGATTGGTGGATATTTTCGCCGCCGAGGGGCTGACGCGGGATCAGGTTGACCGGGTGCTCGACGCACAGGTGGGTGAGAAACCAACGCTGCGCGACCGCCTGACCTCGGAGTTGACCAACGTGCTGATGCGCGGGTTGGGGATGCCCGGGCGGCAGTCGCCCGAAGACGTGCGCCGAGTGCGCAGCGCGATGCGGCCCGGCGGCGGCGAGGGTACGTGGCGAAGTGGCGACAAACCGCCGGAGATGTCTTGAGCGGGAATTTTACTTGACTGGAAATGCGTTACGCGGGAATTTCGGGCGGAAGCGGAGCGCCGACGGAGAGGAATTGATGGCGGTTAGCAGACTGGGCATCGTGGGATCGGGACAGATGGGCGGCGGAGTCGCCGAGGTGGCGGGGCAGGCGGGCTTTGAGGTCCTGGTTCACGACGTAAGCGAGGAACTGTGCCGGCGCGGAGTGGAAAAGATCGGACGCGACCTTGATCGGATGATCAAGCGTGGCCGGGTCAAGCCCGAGGAATCTGAACGCATTCTCAGCCGCATCAAGACCACCACGCGACTTGACGACTTACGCGAGGTCGATTTCGTGATCGAAGCGGTGGTCGAGAACGAAGAGGCCAAGATCGAGCTGTTCCACAAGCTCGACAAGGTCTGCCCGCCCGAAATCATTTTTGCCTCCAACACTTCCTCGATTTCAATCACCAGGATGGCCGCGCGCACCAGTCGCGCGCCGCGCTTCATCGGGATGCACTTCATGAATCCGGTGCCGGCGATGAGGCTGGTCGAGATCATCCGCGGCCTGGCGACCTCGCAGGAGACCTTCGAGCAGACTCGCACGCTGGCCGAGCGGCTGGGCAAGACCACGATGACCGCCGAGGACTTCCCCGGCTTTATCGTCAACCGCGTGCTGCTGCCGATGATCAACGAGGCGATCTACACGATGTACGAGGGCGTCGGCGGTGTCAGCGATATCGACATCGCGATGAAGCTCGGCACCAATCAGCCGATGGGCCCGCTGGAGCTGGCGGACCTCATCGGGCTCGACACCTGTCTTGCGATCATGGAGGTGATGCATCGCACGTTCGGCGACGACAAGTACCGGCCGTGTCCGTTGCTCAAGAAATACGTCGATGCCGGTTACCTGGGGCGCAAGGCCGGCCGCGGCTTTTATATGTACACGGAACAGGGCGTCGCAATTCCGCCGGTGGCGCGCTAGCAGAGTTTCGGCGCGCGGGGGCCGGTGTAAATTTCGCCGGGCGAACTGGTCAGCGAAATTCGCCAAGCAGATTATTCAAGGAGGAACAGCAGATGTCGGTCAAAGCGTTCATCCTCGTCGACACCTCGCCGGGCAAGGCCAGGGAAGTGGCAACCAAGCTCCGGCAGGTGGCGGGAATCTCCAGTGCCCACGCGGTCACCGGCCCCCACGACATCATCGCCGTGGCCGAGGCGAACGACGTCTCTTCGCTGGGCGAATTGGTGGTGCAGAAAATCCAGAGCGTGCCAGGGGTTAATCGCAGCCTGACTTCGATCGTCGCCGACTAGCGGCGCGCCGGCGCGCAGCAGTCGGGCCACTTCGAACGATCCCATATTTAGAAGTCGCGCCTTCAGGAGAGCAATGGCTGAACTTCCAGTAGTCAAGCGGCTGCGCAAGGACATGGATAATCTCAAGCGCGAGCTGACCGTCGAACTCCCCAAGGAGTTGGAGCGGGCGCGCGCGCACGGCGACCTCTCGGAGAACGCCGAGTGGGCGATGGCCAAGCAGCGTCAGGAATTCCTGCGCGCGCGGTTGGCCAACCTCGAGGAGCGCGTCTCCGAGCTTGCGCGAATCAACCTCGACTCAATCCCGCGCGACACGGTGGGCCTGGGAAGCCGGGTCGAGCTCGAAGACCTCGACGAAAGCGTCAGAGTCGAATACGAGATAGTGGTGCCGGAAGAAGTCGACGGAGCCGCCAATCGTATCTCGCTCTCCTCGCCGCTGGGGCGCGCATTGATCGGCAAGGCCGAGCAGGACGACATCGAGGTCCAGACGCCGCGCGGCAAACGCTCTTACATGGTCAAGCGCCTGGTCACCATTCACACGATCCTCGCGCTTGAGAGCGACGAGAACTCGCAGAGCTGATTTCCGCAAAAAAAATGGCACGCGGATCGATCTCGTTTCCAGCCGCGGTGATTCTCGGCCTTTTGGTCGGGGTCGGAGCGGCGCTCGGCGGCTACTTCGTCGGCCAGGGCTTCTACCAGGGACGGCGCGCCGAGCGCTACGTCAGCGTCAAGGGGTTGGCCGAACGCTACGTCAAGGCCGACCTCGCCGTGTGGAGCTTGAGCTTCAACGCGACTGGCGCCGATGTCAGCGCGGTCAGCACCGCCAGCGAGCGCGACCTCGACCTGGTGCGCGCGTTCATCGCAAAGTCCGGCTTTACCGACCGCGAAATCGAGCCTCTGCCGACCCGGATCAACGACCAGTTCGCTTTCGCCACTTTGATTGGGCCGCCCAACATCGAGGCCGCCCGGCGCTACGTCATCACCGCGGGCTTCGAGATTCGTACCACCAAGGTCGATGCGGTGCGCGCCGCGAGCCAGATGACTGGCGAACTGATTCGACAGGGCGTAGTACTTGACGGGCGGCCGATCGATGGCGGCGCCGCTAACCCCGCCTATCTCTTCACGCGCCTGGGCGATATCCGGCCCGCGATGCTGGCGCAGGCGACCAAGAGCGCGCGCTCCCTGGCGCAGCAGTTCGCGACCGATTCCAACAGCCATCTCGGCGCAATCCGGCGCGCCAGTGAGGGCGTCTTCCAGGTGATGAGCCGCGACGGCGAAGTGCCCAATCAGGTCGAGGAGCGCGCGTCGATCGAAAAGAAATTGCGCCTGGTATCGACCATCGATTATTACCTGGCCGAGTAACTGTTTCCTCGGCCGCGCCGCATCACAGCTATGCTCCGTATAGCGATTCGATCAAGTCACGGTAGTGTTCGATTACCACCTTGCGCCGCAGCTTGAGCGTCGGCGTAAGCTCGCCGTTTTCCTGCCCGAACGGGCGCGCCAGCAGCGCGAAGGCGACGATCGTCTCGATGTCCGACAATCCCTTGTTAAGCTCGCGTACCCGGGCGTGGTAGAACGCGCGCAGCGCGGGGTCGGCGACCGCCTGCTCAGGCGGGCGCATTGCGATCAGCTTTAACGCGGGCTGCGTGGCCAGGAACTCGAAGTCAGGCACCAGCAGGGCGGCCAGGTGCTTGCGCCGATCTCCGATTACGCAGGCCTGCGCGATCGCCGGATCGGAGTTCAACCGGCTCTCCAGGTTGGCGGGTGAGACGTTCTTGCCGCCGGAGAGCACGATGATTTCCTTCTTGCGGTCGGTGATGGTGATGTAGCCGTCGCTGTCGATGCGCGCGATGTCGCCCGTATAGAGCCATCCGTCGTGGTCGAGCGCCTCGCGGGTTTCGGCCTCCAGCTTGTAATAGCCCGCCATCACGTTGGGCCCGCGCACCAGCAATTCGCCGTCGGGCGCGGTGCGGACCTCGACGTCCCTGATCGCGCGGCCCACGGTGCCAATCCTGGTGTGGCCGTGCAGGTTCACCGAGACCACCGGCGAGGCCTCGGTCAGCCCGTAGCCCTCGACGATCGGGACTTCGGCGGCGGCCAGGAAGCGGAAGATATCGCGCGGCAGCGGCGCGCCGCCTGAGATGAGATAGCGCAGCCGGGTGCCGAAGATCGCCCGGATGCGATCGAACACCAGGCTGCGAAACAGCGCCATCGGGGCCGCCAAGCGGACGGGCACGCTCTGGCCCTCGTGCCGATAGGCCGCCGCGTGCGCTCCAGTCGCGATTGCGGCTTTGAACAGCGCGCGCCGCACCCCCGATCCCGCCTCCACCGTGCGCATCACGCGCGCGTAGACGGCCTCCAGCACCCGCGGCACGGTGAGCACAATAGTCGGGTTCACTTCGAGCAGATTTTGTGCGATCTGCCCCAACCCTTCGGCGTAGGAGATCGTGCCGCCCGCCAGCACCACCGTATAGTAGCCGGCCGTGCGCTCGAACGAGTGGGCGATCGGCAGGAATGACAGCGTCGTGTCCTGCTCATTGAGATCGAGCGCCGCCTGCGACGATTCGCTATTGGCCAGCAGATTGCCATGGGTGAGCATCGCGCCCTTGGATGGTCCGGTGGTGCCGGAGGTGTAGATGAGCGTCGCCAGGTCCTCGCGCGAGCCGGCGATCGGCGGTTCTACGGGATGGGCGGTCACCTGCGAGAAGGTGAAACTCCTGAGTTTGCCCATCGCGCCGTATGAGGGCGGCGCACCTTGGGAGGGCGTCATCTGGATGATGCCTTGGAGGTCGGGCAGCTGCCGCGCCATTTCCACGATCTTGGCCGCCGCCGCATCGCCGTTGACCGCGACGAGACTCGCGGCGGAATCGGCGAGGATATGGCGCGTCTCCTCGGCGCCGGCCGTGGTGTACAACGGCACGACCACCGCGCCCATCCCGAGCGCCGCCTGGTCGACCACCACCCAGCGCGGACAGTTCTCCGACAGGATTGCGATCCGATCGCCGCGCTCCAGTCCAAGGTCGAACAGGCCGGCGCGCAGACGCCCCGCTTCATCGGCGATGTCGTTCCAGGAGTGGTCGCGCCATACCTTGGCGGTCTTGGCCCGTAAGAAGACCCGATCGCCAAGCCGCTCAGCCTGTGCGCTGAAGAGTTCGGCCAGCGTCGCGAAATTGTTCACCCGCGAAACCTCCACGCCATGCTTCTGGCAATCGAGTTTACTATCTCAAAGCGGGGTGTCGCGCCAAACCTGCTTGAAGCGTGCGCAGAATTTTCGCGGCGGCGATTGGCCGACCACTGGCGAGCCTTAGCCGGGGTTGATATGGTACGTCGATCGACTGGCTTCGGTTCTGCTCGCATCCTCCTCTGAGCCTGGGTCGAAAGGTTCGGGAAAGATGCGCTGATGCCCGACTCCACCACAGGATTTCGATGGTTGAACACCTGGTTCATTCGATTGTCCGGCTGACGCTGAAACATCGCTGGCTTTCGCTCGCGCTCCTTGCGGCGCTGACGATTTTTTTCGCCTACCAGGCGCTCGCGGTGCGGATGTACAGCAAGTTCAGCGACCTGCTGCCGCAGGCTCATCCTTACGTCGCCGCTTACAACCACTACCGGCAGATCTTCGGCACCGCCAACGTGATGACCGTGGAGCTGCAGGTCAAACGCGGCGACATTTTTACCAACAAAACTCTGAACAAGATCCGATTCATCCACCAGCAGCTCGACCTGATGGATGGTGTCGATCACAACCTGATCAACTCGATCACCGGCACTAACGCGCGCAAGGTTACTGCGACTAACGGCGGATTGATCATCTCGCGGCCGCTCCTGGCCGACAAGATTCCGACCTCCAGCGCTGACCTCGCCCGCCTGAAATATGACGTGCTGCACAGCCTCGCCTACGGCCTCCTGGTTTCGGCCGACGCCACCAGCGCTTTGGTCACGGCCGGATTCAACGAAGGCCAGGTGGATTACGGTGAGATGCATCGGCGCCTGGCGAGTATCAAGCGGGCCGTGGAAGACGACAATACGGTCATGTACGCCACCGGCGAGCCAGTACTGAAGGCCTGGTGCTGGTACTACAAGGGCGAGCTGGCGGAAATTTTCGGCGTCACCGGACTATTCATTCTGGTGTCGCTGGTGCTCTATTTTCGCCGAGCCTACGGGGTGCTGCTGCCGATCGCCGGAGCGGCGGCGCAGGTCATCTGGGGACTGGGCTTCCTGGGACTGCTCGGCTACAACCTCGACGTGCTGGTCCTGGTTATTCCCTTGCTGGTGACCGCGCGAGCCGCGAGCCACGGGGTGCAGTTACTTGAGCGCTATTTCGAGGAGCTCGAGCGCACGGGCGACCGCCATCAGGCCGTTCGCAAATCGATGGACGAGCTTTTTTTGCCCGGCGCGATCGGCATCCTCGCCGACGCCGGAGGCATCCTGGTGCTGGGCGTCGCCACCATCCCGCTGGTACGCAAGGTCGCCTTCTTCGCGAGCTTCTGGGGCTTCTCCAACATTTTCACTATCCTCATTTTGCTGCCGCTGCTGCTCGACGTCCTGCCCACGCCTAAGGTGACCAGGCACTACGTCCCGCACTGGATGGCGTCGGGTCTGCACTGGGTGGGCGAGAGCTGCACCAGCCGGCGCGGAAGATGGGTGGTATTCGGAATTGCGGCGGTGATCGTGGCGCTGGGGGTTCAGCAGGCGATCAAGCTGCCGATTGGCTATACAGAGCCGGGATCGCCGCTTTTGTGGCAGAATTCCGACTACAACGTCTCCTCACGCCACATCAACCGCTCCTACGGCGGCTTCAACGAGCTGGTGATCTATCTCGAAGGCGACCGCGAAAACGCGATGAAGGATCCGGCGCTGCTCGCCCTGCTCGACGACTTCAGCCACTACATGCTCGAACAGCCGCAGGCGAGCGGCAGCCGCTATATCACGAGCCTGGTACGGCGGCTGAACAGTCTCTTTCACTACAACGATCCCGTGTGGGAGGTGTATCCGAACGATTTGAACGGCATCGGCCAGATGATCTTCATGTACCAGTCCTCGTCGCCGTCGCCGACGATCATCTTCCAGTACATGGACTACATGGCCCGCGACGGCCAGTTCGTCATCTATTACAAGGACCTCGAGGGCTCGACCGTGCTTGAGGCGCTGAGCCGCGCCAAAAAATTCATCGCGGCCCATCCGATGCCGCACGTGAAATTTGTCCTCGCCGGCGGCAGCATCGGCCTGACCGCGGCGCTCAACGACGAAATCGCGTATTCCGACCGCGTCAGCACGTTGCTCATCCTGACCGTAGTTTTCACGCTGGTGGCGCTGAGTTACGCCTCGCTGACCGCGGGCGCGATGGTGCTGATGACGCTCATCGCGGCCGGCGTGGTGAGCTTTTTATACATCGGACTCAAGGGCGTCGGGATCAATATCAACACTTTGCCGGTGACCGCGGTCGGAATGGGTATCGGGGTGGATTACATCCTGTACGTTGTGGACCGTATCAAACGGGAGTACGGGCGGCTCGGCGATTACGACGCCGCGATCAAGCGCGCGATCAACACCTCCGGGATGGCCGTTACGTTCACGGCCACGACGCTGGTCGGCGGTGTGCTGCCATGGTACTGGATGTCGAGCCTGCGTTTCTCGGCCGAGATGGCGTTGTTGCTGGCGCTGCTGATGCTCACGCACTGGCTGGCGGCGATAACGCTGGTGCCGTCGATTTTCTCGATCATGCGGCCAGCGTTCGTAGCGCGTGGCTTTGAACCGCCTCAGGCACTGGAGGCTGCGCAGGTCTCAAGCCCTGCCGAGCGGGTCGCGTGAGGCCAAGAATCGGCCGGCAAAATAGGCCGGGGAGCCCGCTGCCAAACGATCGGGGAAACTTGGAACAGTCCGCGGGGGCTGATATCGTGCGTTAGCCTGGATTGTTTTTCGACGAGCGTATTGTTCAAGATTCTAATGATATGAGGTCCAGTCACGCGGCTCGGACGCACGCCGCGCGGGCGGGAATTGAATAACGTGAGCGGGTTCTCACAGACGACACGATCTGACTCTCAAGCTTCGTCCGACTCGGTCCGCACGCCTACCGCGCTGAGGGCGCTCCATCGTTTCGCTATCGGCGCTGCCGTCGCCACCTTTGTCCTGGTTTTCGCCGGAGGCTTGGTGACCTCGACCGGCTCCGCAATGGCAGTGCCGTCGTGGCCGCTCGACGCCGGCCGCCTGATACCGCAGCAGTGGGGCGCGGGAGTGCTCTTCGAGTGGGGCCATCGCGTGATCGCCGGCACGGTCTCGATTCTCACCCTGACGCTGGCGCTGTGGGTCTGGATGGCCGAGCGGCGCGCATGGGTCAGGTACACGGCGCTCGCCGCCTTCGCCCTGGTGGTCGTGCAGGCCGTGCTCGGCGGGATAACCGTGCTCTTCGACCTGCCGCTTGCGTTGGCGGTCACACACGCGATGACCGGGCAAGCGTTCTTCTGCCTGATGGTCGCGATGGCGCTGTTCACCAACCCGCGCTGGGAGACTATGACGCCGGTAGCGCGGGTGTCGGGCCGGCCGTCTGTGACGGTGCTGGCGGCCACGACCACAGGAATCATTTATCTTCAGATAATTGTCGGCGCGCTGATGCGACACATGCACGCCGGGCTCGCGATTCCCGATTTTCCGCTCGCCTTCGGCCACCTGGTGCCGCCGATGTTCTCGGTGCCGATCGCGGTCAACTTCGCCCATCGATGCGGCGCGGTGGTGGTCACGGCGATGGTCCTATGGACGGTCGCGCGCGTACTGCGGCAGTATGGCGATGAGCCGGCGTTGCGTCGCCCCGCGCTGGGGTTGCTGGTACTGCTCGCGATACAGATAGGCCTCGGCGCGGCGACGATTCTGAGCCGCCGCGCGGTTATCCCGACGACCTCGCACGTTGCGGTCGGCGCGGCGGTGCTCGCGGCCTGTCTCGCACTGACCTTGCGCGCGTGGCATCTCGAGCACGCGGCGCGCGCGGCCGGCGTCTCGGATAGTGCGCGAGTGCGCGCGCCACGGTTGGACGCGGCGGCGCGGCACGAGGTGGGCGCATGAGCGTCGAAGCGGTCGCGCTCGCACCGGTGAGCGGCGCGCGCAAGCGCGCCGCGGCCTATCTTGAACTGACCAAGCCGCGCGTGCTCGCGATGGTTCTACTGACCACGCTGGTCGGCTTCTACCTCGGCAGCGCCGAGCGCTTCGATTTGTGGCTTGCGCTGAATACGCTCGCCGGCACGGCGCTCGCCGCCGGCGGCACGCTCGCGCTCAACCAGTACTTCGAGCGGCGCATCGACGCGCTGATGCTTCGCACGCAGCATCGCCCGCTGCCCGAGGGACGCCTGAGCCCGCCCGAGGCGCTGGTCTTCGGCGTCGTCGCGACGGTCGCCGGATGCGTCTGGCTGTGGGTGGCGGCGAACCTGCTCTCCGCCGCCGTAACCGCTGCCATCGCGTTGCTCTACTTGTTCGCCTACACGCCGCTCAAGCGGGTGTCGTGGATTTGCCATGCGGTCGGTGCGGTGCCGGGGGCGCTGCCGCCGGTTGCGGGATGGGCCGCGGCCAGCGGGAGGCTCGGCATCGAGCCGTTGATCCTCTTCCTCATCATGTGCCTGTGGCAGCTTCCGCATTCGCTCTCGATCGCGCGGCTCTACCAGAACGATTACGCGCGCGCCGGTATCAGTATGCTGCCGCTGGCGGGCGGGCGCGGTAATCCGGTCGACAAGCTGATCCTGCTCGATTGTATGGCGCTGATCGCGGCGGGCGCGTTGCCGACGCTGCTGGGATTCGCCGGGCGGGTCTCGCTGCTGGTAGCGGTCGCGCTCGGCCTGATGATGCTGACTTTCGGGCTAAGGCTCGCGCGCACACCGAACGCCGCCGCGGCTGCGCGCCGCGTGATGTTCGCCTCGCTCTTCTATCTGCCGATCGTATTCCTGGTGATTGTGCTCGACCGTGTTTAATCGCGCGCCGGGAGCGTGAGTTTCCTCGATAGGAACAAGGAGGGACCTCGACATGAGCGGCATTCGCAGACTGTTGCCCGGAATCATCGGCCTGGCGCTATGTGGCCTGGGTCTCGGAACGGCCCAGGCCGCGGAGAACACGATTGCGCCCGGCACCATAATCACCTTGAAGAACTGGCGGCAGTACAAAGCTTTCATGCCCGACGGCATGGCTGCGCTGTTCGACGGCAGTCTCAGCTGGAAGATGCCACCCGACGTTGAGATGGACGTCGGCCCGACGACCACGCATCCGCTCCCCAAGCCCTTCTGGGATGCGGTGGAGAAGTACTCCGCGCAGACCCGCTTCCTGAAGTTGCCCAACGGCGCTTACAAGCTCGAGAACTATGTCTCGGGCGTTCCGTTCCCGCATCCGTCAGGCCCCGACAAGGGGACCGAAATTGCGGCCGACGTCACCTTTCGTCCCGGCGGCCATCTCTATGTCGGCATGCCCGATTCGGGGACTCCAGCGTCGTTTTGCACCATGGACAAGTTCGGCAGCAAGTCCTGCACTCGCGTCGACTACAATTATCGCCAGCTCGCCTACAACTGGTTCCCGGGTATCTCGCACACGGAACCCGGCTCAATGGGAGCGTGGTACGGCGAATGGCTGATGGTCGAGGTGCCCGACGAGGCGAAGTACTCGGCCGACCTGACGCTGTTCTGGCAGGACGTGACCCGGCTGCCCGACGACTACGTTTTCATCCCGTCGCTGCGCCAGACGATGCGGCTTTCGACCTCGGCGCGATGCTCGCCGCTGTTCGACAGCGACGTCACCCACGACGACCAGCGAGTGGGATGGAACGGCGGCGCTTCAGTGTTCGAGGGCCAGTTCCTCCGTGAGCAGAATGTTCTCGCGCTGGTCGACATGACCACCGCGATGGGCAAGTTCCCGGACAACTACGATATGCCGCTGGGTTGGGCGAAACCGTCGTGGGGCAAATGGGAAGTGCTGCCGGTATGGGTGACCGACGTGCGCCGGATCGAGTCGATGCGCTCGGGCTACTGCTACGGCAAGCGCATCATGTACACGGCCGAGGCCTACTTCGCCAACGTGCATGAGGACCTGTACGACTCGAGCATGAATCTGTGGAAGGTCGTGAACATCGGGCTGCGCGCGCGCCAGGACAAACTGCATCCGGAGTGGGGGCCGCAGTACTTTGGCGGCGGGATCATCGAGCAGTACTGGAACATCCAGGACCAGCACGCCAGCCACGTTTTTACCGCCGACACCAACGGCGAGGATTTGTGGGCCGACCGCTATTCGCCGCAGTATGACAACATCTCGAAGTTTCAGAATCCCAACGGCCTGACGCAATTGATGCACTAGGTCGAAACGGACGAACGGACGGTGGCGTTGCCGGGCCGGAGCGGACGCGTTGGAAGAGAACGAAGCCAAAGAGCAGGCGCAGGAGCTGGGGCGCAACGCCTCCGAAGTCATCTCCGGCGAGGAACTGGCGGTCAGGCTTCGCGCAGGCCGCCCGCTGCGGGTCAAGCTCGGGATGGATCCGACCGCGCCCGACCTGCACCTGGGCCATTCCGTAACCCTCAAGAAGCTCCGCGATTTCCAGCGCCGCGGGCATACCGTTATTTTTCTGGTCGGCGACTTCACCGCGATGATCGGCGATCCGACCGGGCGCTCTGAGACGCGCAAGCCGCTCACGCGTGAGCAGATCGTCGCTAACGCCGAAACCTACCAGCGCCAAGTCTCGAAAATCCTCGATCCCGCGCTCACCGAGGTCCGCTTCAACAGCGAATGGATGGACAAGCTCGACGTCCGCGGCCTCATCGAAATTGCCGCCAAGCTGAGCGTGGCGCGGATGCTCGAGCGCGACGACTTCGAAAAGCGCCTCGCCGAGCAACAGCCGCTGTTCCTGCACGAGCTGCTCTATCCGCTGGTCCAGGGTTACGATTCGGTCGCGTTGCGCGCCGACGTCGAGCTCGGCGGCACCGATCAGAAATTCAACATGCTGGTCGCGCGCGAACTGCAGCGCGCGTTTAACCAGCTCCCGCAAATCGTCATCACGATGCCGCTGCTCGAGGGGCTCGACGGCGTGCGCAAAATGTCGAAGTCCTACGGCAACGCGGTCGGGCTGACTGACGCGCCGCGCGACATGTTCGGCAAGCTGATGTCGATTCCGGACCGGATGATGCCGCGCTACTTCGAGCTTCTGACCGACGCCGCGCCCGCCGAGCTGGCCGCGATCCGCTCCGGCAAGGCGCATCCGATGGAATCCAAGAAGCGGCTCGCCACCACTATCGTCGCCGAGTATCACGATAGCGACGCCGCCAGCGACGCGCGCGACTACTTCGAGAGCAAGTTTCAGCGCCGCGAGGTTCCGCAGGACGTGCCGGTATTTCGCATCGCCGCGGAGCTCTGGATCTGCGAGTTGTTAAAGCAGCTCGGCTTCGCCGCCTCGACCAACGAGGCGCGCCGGCTGGTGGGGCAGGGGGCCGTCAGAGTCGACCGTCAGACCGTCACCGACCTCAATTTCCATTTCGTCCCCGGCCAGCATCGCATCCTCGAAGTCGGCAAACGCCGCGTCGCCCGCATCGAGCCCTAGCGCTTTAGAGCAGACGCGGGCGTGGTCGCGCCGAGGCCTTGCGCGCGGTTCGATTTTATTGCCGCCGTCCAGCGGCCGGGCAAATGCTGCGGCAACAACTTGAAACTTATTCGGGTCCGCGGCCGCTCAGGGCGGCTTGCGCCTGAGACAGAAAGCTCTCGATTCGGCTACGTTGCACAATCAGCTGATGATCCTTTCGTGCGATCAAGCGATCCTTCTCGAACTGGCTCAGATGCTCCGTGACCCGCGGCCGCGAGGCTCCCACCAATTCGGCCAAATCGCTATGGCGCGTCGAAAGGCCGAGCCGTAAGCCCTCGCTATCGCGGATTCCGAAATCTTCGCTGAGTTCGATTAACGCCAGCGCCAGACGTTCCTTGAGGGTACAGCCCATAAAATTCGAGCAACGCAATTGGACCAGGTTCCATCGCCCAAGATAGTTGAACGCCATTCGCTTGAAATCGATCGATTCGATGCCGAGGGAGATTTGTATGAACGTCTCCAAATCGATTCTTCCGATCTGGCAGCTGGTGAGCGCCTCGCAGCGGAAGTCATAGTTGATTCCGTTCACCGGACCCGGGAATCCGGGAATCATTCCGGGCGCCACAATGATCACCAATCTGCGCTGCCCCTTGCGGTTTCGGCAAGTGATGCCCGCGACGCCGGAGAGCAGGATATGGACGGACTCGGGAACATTGTTCTCATCGAAAATGACCTTGCGTTCTTCGACTGTGGTCACGTTCAGCGCACGGGCGAATCTGTCGACCCGTTGCGCCGAAAGCCAGGCCATGTTTTTGAGTTTCTTCAGGTCCCGGACTTCTGAGATTCTCTTAGTGCGCATCTCACCAGAGTCGCAGGAAAAGAAATCGATTAGATACCTTTCATTCGACGATGTTCGTTATCCACATTACCAATTGGTGCCTTCAGTGATCGGTCTGCGTCGAAACCATTTCCATGGACGGAGGTCATGGCATCTCAGCCAGGGCGCACCGCAGTTGATTGGCGCGCCGCTCGGTAGCGCAAGCATGATGCGCGATGACAGCGCTACAAGCGCTGGGCCGCTTCGAAAGGGGTCTGAGAACTCTTCTGGGCGCGCATCATGCGTCATTCCTTCTTCGCCGATTCCGCCGCCACCAGTTCCCTAAGCCGCGTCATCACGCGGTCCAGTGCGCGGGTGTAGCGCTGCTTGGTCCAGCCCTCCTTGGTGCGCATCTTGAGCCATCCGAGCTTGACCGCATCGGGCTTGTTGCCCATCTCTCCGGTCGAAACCTCGATAACTGCGCGCTCCTCGGGCGTGAGCTGCGCCAGCACCTCGCGCTTGAGGTTCTGCAGGAAGCCGGCCTTGAGGTCGATATCAACTTTCATGATTTTGCCTCGTCGTCGGCCGTTTGGTAGTCAGAGCACGCACCATGCGACTACTCTACTCCCAATCGCCTTGACAGCCGAAGCGCCCGCAAGCTAGGCCAGCGGCGAGGAGATATGTCATGAAACACTGGACCGTCGAGCGTCACGATCGCGTCGAGGTGTGGACCTATCGCAATCCGCCGATGAACTACTTCATCGGGCCAGGCGCCGGCGAGCTGCTTGAGCTCATCGGCAAGGCCGAAGCCGACGCCGAGCTCCGCGCCATCATTTTGACCGGCGGAATCGAAGGCAAGTTCATCACCCACTACAGCGTCGACGAGCTGGCGCAGATGGCCGCCGATCCGGCCGAGTGCGCCCGCATCTTCCCCGAGATGGAGCTCGGGTACCATCGGATGCTCGACCGCATCATGCTGATGCCCAAGGCGGTAATTGCGGCGATCAACGGCGACTGCATGGGCGGCGGCTACGAACTTTCGCTGGCCTGCGACTTCCGCCTCGCGGCCGACGGGCCGTACCAAATCGGGCTGCCCGAGGCGGTGCTCGGCATTCTGCCGGGTGGCAGCGGGACGCAGCGGCTGCCACGGCTGATCGGGCGGGCAAAGGCGCTCGAGGTGATGTTGTTCGGCAACGTTTATTCGCCACGCGACGCCGAACGGATGGGTATGGTCAACCGCGTGCTCGCGCCGGACACGCTGATGTCGTTCGCGTTGGGGTGGGCGCGGACGCTGGCCAAACGCGCGCCGCGCTCGGTCGCCGCGATCAAGCGTGCAGTCTACCTCGGCGCTGACCTGCCGCTGGCCGAGGGACTTTATATCGAGCGCGCCGAGATGCGCGACGTGATGTGCACCGAGGACGCGCGCGTCACGATGAACGCGTACAACAAAGCCGTGGCTGAGGATGCGATGAAGGCGCGCACCGATTTTCTCGCGGGCATCGGCGTGCCCGAAACCAAAGGCCGGTGACCTTGTCCGCATGCGCCGCCATTTAGCGATGGCATCAACGGTGGTAACTCAGCAAGAAAGACTTGTCGATACTGCGTTACAGCAAGTCGGCGTAGAAGTCCGCACGCTATCGCTCTACGGGCCGGGTATTGTGACGGCATTAGTCAATAGGGTGATCGCGCCGCTCTGTGCCAGTAGTCTGCCGTTAATCGTTGCACCCGAATTTACGGTGATCGACACCGCCGACAGTATATTCCCCTGGAAGATGGAGCCTCCTCCAAGAGTCGCCGAACTGCCCACTAGCCAAAAGATGTTGGCGGGCTTGGCGCCGCCGGCCAGGATAATCTGGTTTGATGTTGACGTCGTAAGTGACGACCCTATCTGAAAAATAAAGACGGCGTTCGCATCGCCCTGCGCGTCGAGAGTGAGGTTCCCTGTGGTTATGCCAAGTGCGGCTCCGGCCATATAGACGCCAGGCGTGTAAGTGAGTCCGCCTATCTCGATCGGCAAGAGCCCAGGATTGGAACGGTCCGTGGCCAGGCTAATCGCCGTGGCAAGGTCCACTTTGGCCTGGGCGGCGACCGCATCGCCATCGTGCATCGTCCCGTTCTGTATTCCGGGCGGGAACCCGGTCACCGCCGTTCCAGGGCTCACACCAATATCCCCGATAACCATAGTAAGGCCACTATTGGTAGCCGTCGAGCCGGCCAGAACCGCGAATGTGCCCGCCGCTCCAAGAGGCACCGTCGCCTGACATGACGGTGTCGATGTTGCTCCGGTTGTAAAGCTCCATACGAAGTTACTAGCCAGTGCATTGCCGGCCGTGTCTTTGACCCCGGTGGCAATCATCGCAACAAATTGGGTATTCGCAGCGAGCTCGCTCTGTGGAGTAAAGGTCGCGATGAAATTTACCGGATCGTAGGAAACCGTTCCGGTCACGAGAGAGACGCCCGGTCCTGTCACTGTGAAGTTTGCGCTGTTGATGGTCGTCGGGTCCATCGCCTTACTGAAAGTGGCATTCACGCTTTGGTTGAGGCACACACTGGTTTCGGCGGCAGCCGGGTTCGTGGAGAGCACGGTCGGGATGATCGTGTCTGAAGCGGTGCCGGTTGTAAAAGTCCATACGAAGTCATTTAACAGCGCATTCCCTGCCGTGTCGGTGGCGCCGGTTGTAATCGTGGCAGTATACGTGGTGCTGTCGGCGAGATTCCCTGCTGGGGCGAAGGTCGCGGTCGCGCCTCCGTCAGCATAGCTCACGGCGCCTGAAACCGGCGTTATGCCGGGTCCTTGCACGGTAAAGGTTGTTGCGTCGATAGTTGCCGGCTCCATCGCCTCGCTAAACGTTGCGGTGAGCCGGGTGTTGATCGGTACAAGTACGGATCCGTCAACGGGTGGTGCCTCTGAAGTCACGTCCGGATGAATAGCTACCGGAGCCGCGCCGGTAGTAAAGCTCCATACGAAGCTGGTCACAAGCGGATTGGTCGTCGTGTCGGTGGCGCCGGTTGTAATCGTGGCCGTGTACGTGGTGCTGCCAGCGAGCGCATCTGTTGGCGCAAAGATCGCTGCCGAGCCGTTCGCAACGTAACTCACGTTGCCGCTGACTGGGCTGGCGTCGGGTCCTGTCAGCGTAAAGGTGGTCGTGTTGATGGTGGTCTGGTCCATGGCCTCGCTAAAGGTGGCGGTGACGTTCTGGTTGAGCGGCACACCTGTGGCGCCGTTGGCTGGAGTCGTAAATGTCACCGTGGGCGCAAGGGTCGTGAAGCTCCAAACAAAGTCGCTCGCCAGCGCGTCGTGTGCGGCGTCCTCGGCTCCGGTGGTAATCGTGGCCGTGAAGGTGACGTTGGGCGCCAGACTGCTCGACGGCGTAAAGGTCGCAGTGTTGGTTGGCGCGTCATAGGCGACGGTTCCCGCTACTCCAACTCCGCCGGGTCCTGTCACCGTAAAGGTTGTTGCGTCGAGGGTTGCGGCATCCATCGCCGTACTGAAGCTCGCGGAGACGGCGCTGCTGACCGGCACTCCGGAGGCAGCCTCAGCCGGGACCGTTGAAGTCACGGTAGGCGAGGCGGGTGTTGGGGTGGCGGTCGGGGTCGGGGTCAGGACTGGCGTCGGAGTCGGGGTCGGAATTGGTGTTGGAGTCGGGGCTGGAGTTGAAGTTGGAGTCGGTGTCGGTGTTGGCGTTGGTGTTGAAGTTGTTATCGGAATTGGCGTCGGCGTCGGTGTCCGCGTTGGCGTCGGAGTTGGAGTTGGGGTCGGAGTCAGCGTCGGAATTGGCGTAGGCGTTGGCGTACGACTCGGAACCGGGGTTGGGGTGACAGTGGGTGAGGCAGTTGCGGTTGGAGTAGCGGTGGCAGTTGGAGTGATCGGGGTGGCAGTAACGGTTGGGAGCGGTGGAGTGGGCCCTGCGCGTTCGCTACTTTTGCCACAAGCGGCAACGAAGGGCATAAAGACGGATATCAGCAAGGCCATGGACCACGCCTGGAGAAGTTTGCTCTTGCATATCCGCGTGCTTCGCTCCGCATTTGATGACATGGGTTCCTGCCCTTGCAAACCGCATGGCCACGCGTGCGACGGGCGCGTCGCCGCGGACCAGGTAGTTGAACGCGCGATGCGTGCGATGAGTCATCATCGCGATCGCGCGGGCCCCGACTGATTATTGAGGCGAAGCTCCGCCTCGGATGCTTCCTGACCACACGGCGCGCGCCGCGATGGCGGAAGGAACTGGTTTGGAGCACGTTGCGTGCCCAGGAGACGACGTGAAATAAGTTCGATTTGCGCGGCGAAGAGGAAACGGACTGGCTAGTGACTAAAAGCCGGCCGCAAACCTATCGGGCAGTGACAATATATTGCCGCTGGAGCGGCAGGATATGCACCGATCAAGCCACCGTGGCCCGGCCGAGGTGGACTACTGGGTAACCACCCTGATCTGACCCTTGGCGCGCGGATAGTATCCTGATTTGTCGGACGTGATGAGATGCGATACGCCGCTCATAGAGTCTAAATTGGTGTGGCTGGGCACGACGTGGGAGCGGGGCAAAAGAGCCCCGCTTCCACGTTCTCGAGCACCGCTCATCCTGCGCTCACACCCAATGCCTCATCAATGACAGACGGGCAGCGTGAAACTGTTGGTGTCCAAGGTGACCGCGCCACTCGAAGCGACGGCACCTGCCAACGCTCTGCCGTTCAGCGTTGCGCCGGTCGTCACCGTAATTGACGTATTAGCCAGGATGGTTCCCTGGAACGTAGTTCCGATGCCAATCGTCGCCGAACTGCCGACCAGCCAAAAGACATTGGAAGCTTGCGCGCCGTTGGCCAGTATAACATTGCCGACGTCGGTGGTGGTTATTAGGGTGGACCCGATCTGGAAGATCCAGATTGCATTCGCGTCGCCATGGGCGTCGAGAGTGAGATCCCCCGACGTTATGAACAGTGATGTCGGAGCCGTGTAGAGGCCGGGGGGAAGGACTTGCCCGCCAATATCGCCCGACACTGCGGTTCCTGCTGGTAGCAAGATCCCGGTGTTGTACGCGGTCATCAGAGAGGCAATGCCCGCGATTGCAGGAGCATTGTCAATTTGAATTGTCCCGTTCACTGTTCCCGGTGGAAATCCGGTCACCGAGCCCCCGGGATTCAATCCAAGATCTCCATCAAGCACAGTCGGGCCGGCGTTGGTGACTGTGGCTTGAGCCAGAACCGCGAAACTACTCGCTGCCCCGAGGTCTATCGGTGCCGGACCCGCTGTTGAACCGGTGGTAAAGCTCCATACAAAGTCACTCGTCAGTGCATTGCCTGCCAGGTCTTTGCCTCCGGTTGTAATCGTGGCGGTAAATGTCGTGCTGGCTGCGAGAGCGCTTGCAGGAGTAAAGGTCGCGATCTGGGACGACACATCATAAGAGACTTTTCCTGTTACGGGAGTCGTGTCAGGCCCAGTAACCGCAAACGTCGCGGTGGTGATGGTTGCAGGGTCCATCGCCTCGCTGAACGTTGCGTTGGCTGCAGCGCTGAGGGACACACCCGTGGCGCCATCGGTAGGGGTCGTGGAGCTCACTGTGGGTGCGGTGCTGTCGGGGATCGCACCGGTGGTAAAGCTCCAGGTAAACGCGCTTGCCAACGGATTTCCGACGAGACCCTTGACGCTCGTGGTAATCTTCGCCGTAAACAGAGTATTGGATGCGAGAGCGCTGCTCGGCTTAAACGTCGCACTTGTACCAATGGTAGTGTAGGTCACCGTGCCTGGAATGGGTGTTGCGCCAGGTCCGGTCAAAGTAAAGGTCGCGGCGGTGAGGGTTGAAGAATTCATCCCTTCGTTGAAGGTTGCGGTGATCTTCTGATTGGTGGCCACATCGACGGCAAGATTGGCGGGGTTAGTGGAGGTCACCGTTGGATCGGTCGTGTCAGAGCTCGCACCGGTTGTGAAGGTCCACACGAAGTTGGCCGCCACGGAGCGCCTGCCAGACTCTGAGCCCCGGTTGTAATCGTCGCAGTAAATTCTGTGCCGGCTGCGAAAGTGCCAGGTGGTGCGAAGATCGCGATGTGGTTGGTCGCATCATAGGTAACAGTTCCGGCAACGGGAGTCAGGCCAGGCCCAGTCACCGTGAAGGTTGATTCGGTGATGGTTGAGAGCTTCATCGCTTCACTGAAGGTCGCGGTGACTTTCCGATTGACAGGCATCCCCTGCCCCCCACAGCCTACGATGGGAGGGTCGACCGAAATCACCGTGGGTGCCACCGGGGTTGGGGTCGCGGTGGGGGTGGCAGTTGCGGTGCCAGTAGCGGTGGCGGTGGCAGTCGGAGCGACAGTCGCAGTCGGGATGACGGTGGCAGTTGGAATGACGGTGGCAGTTGGGGGCGATGGATGCGGTCCTTCATTTCCATTATGGCCGCCGCTGCACGCCGTCATGAAGACCATAAAAACGAACATGGGCAACGCCATGAACCATATTCTGTTGAGTTTGCCCTTGCGCATCCGCCTGCTCTCCTCATCACTTGGTTACGTGGCGATTCGTGCCTTTGTTAAAAGTCATCGTCGGGCCCGATGGCTGAGCGCGCGATACCCGCGATTAGTAATCATCGCGAGCGCGTCGGCCCCGACTGACTATTGAAGTGAAGGCCCCCGTCCATGCTTTTCGCCGACACGTCGCAGCGTGTCTCGAATGCGCACCCACCGGGCGCGAGCAGTTGCACGTTGTGTGCCCGAGAAATGAGATTGAAATAACTAAGATCTGCGCGGAGAAGAGGAAATGGATTGGCTAGGGGAGTGACAATATATTGGCGCTGGAGCGGCAGTTGTGCCCTGATCAGGCCGCCCAAACGCGACGGCGGGGCGGGGCTGCATCGCAGCCCCGCCCCGCCGTCGCTTGCGTCACTCGCGGTGCGCGCCTAAACGACGATCGCTAGGTAGATCGCGAATGCTGTGCCCACCAGCGCCGCGATATACAGCACCAAGCCGAGCACGTTTTCCAGATGCTTGACGCGCAGGAAATCGACCAGCGTCAGGCGCAGCCGATGTGCGGCGTGAAAGAAGCCGAAGAAGCACAACACCACCAGGTACAGGCGCGCGAGCGGATGCTCGAACAAGTGAAGCGTCGCCGCGTAACCCGGGTCGGTCAAGATCCCGAGCGGGAACAGAATGCCGAAGAGCAGGATGTGAATGGGCAGCAGGTAGCCCGCGATGAAGCCGCCCGTGCCGAACAGGAACCATACCGCGGGTTCGTTGGCGCGCTTGGTCATCTTAGGCCCCCAGGATGAAGGCCGCCACCACTATCGTGGCGACCGCCCACAGGATGTAGCTCGGCAGTGCGGTCGTCATCTCGGGCAGAGGATGGCCGTGTCTGCGCGGGTAAAACGCTTTGGGCACCAGCTTGGACCAGGTGATGGTATGCAGGACCAGGAAGGCGAGCGCGATGATGTTGACGACAATCATCAGGGGCTCGCGCAGCCATTGTCGAAACTCCGCGTAGGCCTCGGGTCCATGCGCCAGCGCACAAACCTGAAGCAGCGTGACGACCAGGAAGTAGGCGACGAAGACGCTCGAGAACTCGCGTAGGATGAAGATCAGGTAGTTGCGGCGTCCGAGCCACCACCAATTCGAAAAGGAACGGTGATACTCCCGGGGTTCAGATTGCGAGTACGAGGCCATCGTGTCACTTGCCTCCCCACGGCATCAGGAAGGACTTGTACCATTCCTTGGTGGCGGTGAGCTTGAATTCCTGGATCGCCAGCGACGGGTCGACCTCCTTGGGGCAGACCACCGAACATTCGCCGATCACGGTGCAGTCCCAGATGCCGTCGTGTTGCGAGAGGATGTCGAGCCGCTCGCCGCTGCCCTGGTCGCGCGAGTCCAGGTTGTAGCGCTCGGCCAGCGCGAGGGCGGCCGGGCCGACGAAGTGCGGATCGATTCCGTAGACTGGGCAGGCCGAGTAGCAAAGCATGCAATTGATGCAGTTGCTGTATTGCTTGAAGGTGGCTAGCTGCTCTGGGCTCTGGAGGTATTCGCGCGGCGGCGGCGTCTTGTCCTTGCGCACGATCCATGGCTTGACCCGGGTCAGCTTCTCCAGGAAATCGGTCATGTCGATCACGAGGTCGCGCGCGATCGGGAAGTGGCGCAGCGGTTCGACTCGCACAGGCCCCGGCGCGAACTGCGCGAGCAGGGTCTCGCAGGTCAGCCGCTCGTAGCCGTTAACCACCATCCCGCAACTGCCGCAGATGCCCATCCGGCACGACCATCGGTAAGTGAGCGAGCCGTCGAGCTTGTCCTTGATGTAGTTCAGCGCGTCGAGGACCATCCAGTCCCCGCGCAGCGGAACCTCGTACCTTTGAAAGTGCGGCTCGGCGTCGGTCTCGGGCGAGTACCGCGCCACCTCAATGACTATCGTGTCCGCCATCGGTCGCTTGCTCTCCGTATACCCGCTTGCCCGGCGGCCAGCGCGTGATCGTTACCGGCAGATAGGAAACCACCGGCCGTCCTTCTTTTCCCCGTGACACCAGTGAATGGGCCAGAAATTTCTTGTCGTCGCGCTCGGGGAAATCGGTGCGCTGATGGGCGCCGCGCGACTCCTCGCGCTGCAGGGCGCATTGCAGGATGGTCTCGGCGACGTCGAGCAGGAAGCCCAGCTCCAGCGCCGCGACCAGCTGCGTGTTGAAGGCGAGGCTGTGGTCTTCCATCGAGATCGCCTTGTAGCGCTCCTGCATTTCGGCGATCTTGCCCGCCGCCTCGGCCAGCGAGGCGCGGACGCGGTAGATGCCCGCGCCAGCTTCCATCGTATGCTGCATCGCTTCGCGCAGCGTCGAAATTTTCTCGCTCCCGCCGGTCTTGAGCAGGTACTGGGTTTCGATTCGCCGCTCCTCGTCGGAGCCGAGCGCCAGTATCGGGTTTGCCGCGGGGGTCGAGGTCTGGCTTGCGTACTCAGCCGCGGCCCGGCCGGCGCGCGCGCCGAACACCAGCAGCTCGCCGAGCGAGTTCGAGCCCAGCCGGTTGGCGCCGTTGAGGCTTACGCAGGCCGCCTCGCCCGCGGCGTACAGTCCCTTGAGCGGAGTCGCGCCGTTGGTGTCGGTATGGACGCCGCCCATCATGTAATGCTGCACCGGGCGCACCGGAATCATCTCATGAACCGGATCGATGTTCTCGTATTTCACGCACAGCTCGCGCACCATCGGGAGCTTGGCGTTGATCTTTTCCTCGCCGAGATGGCGCAGGTCGAGATGGACCACGTCGCCGTAGGGGCCCTTGATCGTGCGCCCCTTCTCCATCTCCTTTACGAAGGCCTGCGAGAGGCGATCGCGCGGGCCGAGCTCCATGCTGCGCAGCACCGGTTCCTTCTGTGGCTTGCCGAGATTGTAGTCCTGCAGGTAACGGTAGCCGTCCTTGTTGACGAGCAAGCCGCCCTCGGCGCGCGAGGCCTCGGTTATCAGGATGCCGGTGAAGGGCAGGCCGGTGGGATGGTACTGCACCATCTCCATGTCCTTGAGCGGAGCGCCAGCCTCGTAAGCCAGCGCCATCCCGTCGCCGGTGCAGATGTTGGCGTTGGTGGTGTAGGGGAATACCCGGCCGCATCCGCCGGTGCAGATAATCACCGCCTTGGCCGTGATCACGCGGACCTTGCCGGTCTTCAGCTCGATCGCGACCACGCCGCATACGCGGTCACCCTCGACCATCAGCTTGGTGACGAAGGTCTCGTCGTAGCGCGTGACGGGATAGCGCAGCGAGGTCTGGAAGAGCGTGTGCAGCATGTGGAAGCCGGTCTTGTCGGCGGCGAACCATGTGCGCATCTTCTTCATCCCGCCGAACGGGCGCACCGCGACCTTGCCGTCGTCGCGCCTGCTCCACGGGCATCCCCAGTTCTCCAGCCGCAACAGCTCCCTGGGGACCTCGTTGACGAAGATCTCGACGCCGTCCTGATCGCTCAGCCAGTCGCCGCCGGAGATGGTGTCGTAGGCGTGCTCGTCGAGCGTGTCGTCCTCGGCGATTACGCCGGCGGCGCCGCCCTCGGCGGACACGGTGTGGCTGCGCATCGGGTAGACTTTGGAGACCACCGCGACGCTGAGCTTGGGATTGATTTCGGAAACGGCGATCGCGGCGCGCAAAGCGGCGCCGCCGCCACCGACCAGAAGAACATCATGCGAAGACGTTTCCACGGTTGTTTCAGACCTCGGCCTGCGCCACCCTACGATAAGCGCCGCTACTTCTCAATAAGATACTCATATAAGCCGGATTTCAATCCAGGCGATCTCCCCGCCATCGCTCGCGATTGCATCGCGGCCAGCGTCTCGCGCGGGCATCCCTCCGGCGTGAGGCGAAACACCGAAGATGGCCAAACGGACGGACTATAGCGCAGCCGCTTTCCACTTGCCAACCGAAAGGGCGCATTTACGCAGCCGATCCGGTGGCGCTACGCCCAATGCCGGCCGACAGGCTCCGGGGCCGGCCTTGCGCGCTTCGCCACCGCGAGGCAATTGCGCTAGGTTCGGAGCCAACAGTTAAAACAGAGGCACAACGGGAGGCAGCGATGGCCGAGCGGATACTCAGCAACGACGAAATAGCCGAGATGGAAAAACTCACGGTCGACCGCCTGGTCGAAAGCATCGATCGCGGCGACCGCGAGGGCGCCAAGAAACTCGCGCGCCGAATGTATAACGAGTTTCTCAGCATGCATGACCTTTACCGCAACTGGACCTCCGCCACGCTCAGCTTTGTCGGCCGGCGCTTCGGCGACAAGGCGCTCGAAGAGGCGATGGACGAGGGGGTGAAGGCGTGGTGGGGACCTAACCTGGACAAGATGCCGCAGGACCTGCGCGCGCGCGTCAAAATGTTCGCCGCCGGACTGCGCGGCCATCTCCAGCCGCTGCATATCGAGGAGGACGACGAGAAGGTCGTGATCCAGATGCGTCCGTGCGGGAGCGGCGGCCGTTTAGTGCTCGAGGGCAAATACGAGGGCCCCGACGCGCTGTTGACGGTCAAGGGCAAGCAGTTCCTGACCTACGGGCGCGACAGCTTCCCCGTCTACTGCGCGCACGAGCCGGTGATGGAGCGCCAGGATATCGAGGCCCACGGCGCGCCCTTCGTGGTGGTCGAGCCGGCGCACGAACTCGGCAAGGAGCACTGCAACTTCATCATCTATAAGGATCGCTCGAAGGTGCCGGCCAAGTACTACGAGCGCCTGGGGCTGAAGAAGCCGGAGCCGGCGAAATAAATGGGCGGGTGGTGGGGGGGTAGTGGGCAACACCCATTACCCATTCTCCCAGTCGGTGTACGCTTATTGCATATGTCCCGCAAGGCGAAAGCGCTCAAGGAAGAGTTCGAGTTCGTCGGCGAGGGCGGAATCGACGAGCGAAAGCGGCTCTCACTAGCTAAAGCGTTGGGAACGCTAAAGGAGCGCCTCGGCGAGCTGGGCGCGCCGCTTGAGGATCTGCATTTCCGCGTCTATGTAAACTCCGACGGGCAGGTCTTGCTCGACCCCGCGCTCACGGTGCCGGTACGGGAGATGTGGCTCTACCGCAATCCGGTCGCGCTCGGAAAGTTCGCGAGGGGCTGGCCGAGGCGGCGGAAGTGAAGGTCCGCAACCTCGGCTCGTTCGCGAAATACGCTGACGAAGAAATCGATTAGGGAAAATCTCCGCTGGCGACGCGCATGTGCGCGCCTTGCGTATCGTGCAAGTGGCGCATCGTGAACGTCCGGCTCACGTTTACACTCCGAGCAGCGAAAGACTTGCAGGAGCTTGGTAAGGATGCGGCGCGGCTTGAAGCGGCTTAAGTCGGTCCAAAAGGCGCTCGGTCTGCTCCAGACGAACCAGCGGCACCCGTCGCTGCATACGCACAAATACCAATCTCTCAGCGGCCCGCGCGGCGAGGAAATTTTCGAGGCTTACGCGGAAAATAAAACTCGCGCCGCTTACCGCATCTTCTGGTTCAACGGTCCGGGCGCCGAGTCAATCACGATCGTGGCGATCACGCCGCATCCCTAATCATCAGTTCGGCTGCGAGGTGGCCGGTGGCGCGGGATTCGGCCCGGCCGCGGATGATGCGCTGTTGACCGCGGGGCTATAATTAGTCGATTCGGACGGTGGCGCGGGCGCATAGCTCGGCGAGGCCGTGGTGCTGAACGGATGCGTCAGGCTGTAGGCGCCCCTGAACAGCGAGAAGCCCCATCCACTCGCGCTCACCAGGTTGGTGGTTTTGTCGTAGAGCGCAGGATCGTTGACCAACAGGCCGAGCGTTCCTTGCCGGCTGTTGATCTTGTCGAGCACCTCGCGCATGTCCTCCGAAGAGCGGTGCAGATCGCGCATCACCTGGCCCGCGTACTTCTGGTCTTCCATCAACTGCGGCAGCAGACCGTGGGCGCGGTCCATCCGCGCTACCAGGTCGTGAAGCTGAAGCGAGGTCTCCTCGAGATTTGCCGAGGCCGTGCGCATCGAGTCCGCCGCGTTAGCGATGTTCGCCACCACGCGCTTGCCGTTGGTCTCGGGACTGAGCATCGCGCCGATCACGCCCTGGCCGCGGTCGACGCGATCGACCGCGAGGTCGAGTTTGTCGGTCAGTGTCTGGAGGTTGTCCAGCGTCTCTCTGATCGACTCCAGGGTGAGCGTCTTTTCCTTTGGATTGGAGGGGCCTCTGATAAGCTCGGCAAGGATGCCGTTGCCCTGGTTGACCGTGTCGAGCAACTGGCGCATCGAGTTGGAGATCGCGAGCACGTTGGCCACCAGGTCGCCAGTGCCGCGGGCCTGCAGCAGCGCCGCATAGTTAACCGGGTCCTGGCTCAGCAGCAGAGCGTTGCCTTGTACCGAGGGCGCATCGGGCGAGCCCGCCGTCAGCAGCAGGAATTTGTCGCCCAGCAATCCGAGCGATTCTATTTTTGCGACCGAGTCGGTACGCACGCGCGCGACCGCGTTGGCCTCGATTCTTAGCCGCACGACGACGTAGTTGGCGCGCCGGTCATCGGGGAACCGGATCGAGGCCACCGAGCCGATGTTCACGCCGGAGAGATAAACCGGCGCCCCGGTCTGGAGGCCGTTGACGCGCTGGAAATGCACTCTCAGCTCCTCGCTGCCGCTGAGCCATCGCAGCCCCCCGCCGATCGAAAAGATCGCGCCCGCCAGGATCGCGATTGCGGCGACCATCACGATACCCACGCGCAGTGAATGACTGCTCTGTTCCGCCATGGTCTAAATCCTCTTGATAACGGCCCGCGCGCCCGAATCAGAACGCGGCCTTGAGAAACTGCTGCATCAGTTCGTCGCGCGTACTGCGCACTTCTTGCGCGGTTCCCGAAAAACGTATGCGCCCATGATCGAGCAGGGCGAAACGGTCGCCCACCGTGAATGCGCTTTTGAGATCATGCGTCACCACCACGGAGGTGAACCCGAGCCGCTGCTGCATGCCGCGGATCAGCTCGTTGATGTGCAGGGTTACGATCGGATCGAGTCCGGTGGTCGGTTCGTCATAGAGCACCGCGCGCGGCTCCAGCGCGATCGCTCGCGCCAGCGCGACCCGCTTCTTCATCCCACCCGACAGCTCCGCCGGAAAAAGCCGCTCGGTGCCCTTCAGATCGACCATCGCAAGCAGCTCGGCGACGCGCGCGGCGATCTGCGGCTCGGTGAGCGCGCCGTGCTCGCGCAGCGGGTAGCTGATGTTGCCGTATACCGTCTGCGAGTCGAACAGCGCGCCGAGCTGAAAGACCATCGCCACCTTCCGACGCACGTCGTAGAGCTGGTTTTCATCCAGCCCGTCGAGCGAGCGCCCGTCGATCCAGACTTCGCCGCGGTCGGGCGCGATCAGGCCGTTTAAGTGGCGCAAAATCACGCTCTTGCCCTCGCCGCTGCCGCCCAGCACCACCAGCGTCTCGCCCTGGTGAACGTCGAAGTCAACGCCCTGCAGAATGGGCTTGCCGTTGAAGCTCTTGCACAGCCCGCGCACGCTGATGTACGGACGCGCCTCGTCTTTCATCCGATCGCCATGAACAGCTTGGTCAGAAAGAAATCCGACACCAGCACGCCGATCGATGCCGCCACCACCGCTGAGGTCGTCGCGCGCCCCACGCCGTCGGCGCCGCCGCTTGCGCCGAGTCCCTTGCTGCACGCGATGATCGAGATGAGGTAGCCGAAGAACACCGCCTTGCCAAGCCCGCTCGTCAGATCGCCCAGCCGCGTGTTTTGTATCATCGAGGTAAAGAAATACCCGGCGCCGATTCCGAGCTGGGTGACCGCGATTATCAGCCCGCCGACCAGTCCGACCGCGTCCGAGATGACAGTCAACACCGGCAGCATCAGCACCGTCGCCAGCACCCGCGGCACCACCAGTTTTTTGACTGGACTGGTCGCCAGCGCACGCATCGCGTCTATCTGCTCGGTGACTTTCATGCTGCCCAGCTCGGCCGTGATGCCGGCGCCGACGCGCGCGCCGATCATCAGCGCGGTCAGCACCGGGCCCATCTCGCGAAACAGCGACAGTCCCATGATGCGGCTGATATAAATCTTGGCGCCGAAGCGGGCGAGGAACTGCCCCATCTGCAGCGCCAACACCATCCCGGTAAAGATTGCGGTAAGATTGACGACGTTGAGCGAGCGCACGCCGACGCTGTCGAGCTGATCTATCAGCAGGCCGCCCTCGAACGGGCGGCTGAGCGCCTGGCGAACGCATTCGCGGGTCAGCAGACCGATGTCGCCGAGTTGTTCGAGGAAACGTTTGAAGGCTTGACCCATCGTTTAGCCGCGGCCCAACGCCGAAAGCGTAGGTGAAGCCGCGGGGCGCGGCAACCGGGTCGCGACGCCGCGCGGGAGAAGATTGCGATGAGCACATCGGATGCGGATAGCGATGAAGCCCTGTTTGTCTACGGTTCGCTACTTGACCCGGCGCATCGCGCCGCGTTGCTAGGGCGCGAGGTCGCCGCAACTCCGGCGCGGCTTAAGGGCTACGAGCGCCGGCGCGGCCGCTATTTCTATATCGTCGAGTGCACGGGGGCCGAGACCCCGGGAGTCGTGCTGAGCGGACTTGGCGCGCACGACTTCGCCGTGCTCGATCGTTACGAGGAATTACCGCGGCTGTATACGCGGGTGAAAATCGAAGTAGCGGACGCTGGAAGTGGCGCGGCGCTCCGATGCTGGGTTTATCTTCCCACGCCGGCGCTGCTCGGGACCACGGCCTGAGCGCAGCGCGCCACTCAAGCTTTGATGTCGGCTGGCTGCGAGCGTCCGTCGGGTTTCTTGATCCCGAACTTGTCCAGCCGGTACTGCAGCGTGCGATAGCTCATGCCGAGCATCTTGGCCGCCTTGGCGATCACCCACTCCGCGCGTTCCATCGCTTGCAGAATAAGGTCGCGCTCGAGATTCTCGAAATTGATTCCCTCGGCGGGCATCTCGAAGCGCTCTACGCGCGCGCGCTCGGCGGCGCGGGCGGGCATCTTGCGCGCCAGGACTTCCTGCGGCAGGTCCTTGGGCATGATGCGCTCGCCCTCGCACAGGAGCAGGGCGCGTTCGATCGCTGATTCGAGCTGGCGCACGTTGCCCGGCCACGAATAGTCGAGCAGCACCTCCATCGCCTCGCGGCTGATCTCCTTGACCCGGTTCTGCGCGAGGTGGGCGAAACGGTTCTTGAGCGCGTTTTCCGCCAGCAACGGGATGTCCGAGCGGCGATCGCGCAGCGGCGGCAGGGTGATGGTGACGACGTTGATGCGGTAGTAGAGGTCCTCGCGAAAGCGCCCCTGGGCGACCTCTTCGGACAGGTCGCGGTTGGTGGCGGCGACCAGGCGCACGTCGACCCGGATGGATTCGTTGCTGCCCACGCGACGCAACTCGCGCTCCTGAAGCACGCGCAGAATTTTGGCCTGCAGGCCGATGTTGAGGTCGGCGATCTCGTCGAGGAAGAGCGTCGACTTGTCGGCGCTTTCGATGAGCCCGATCTTGCGCTCGTTGGCTCCGGTAAAGGCTCCGCGCTCGTGGCCGAACAGTTCGTTTTCGATCAGGCTGTCGGGAATCGCCGAGCAGTTGATCGCCACAAAGGGGCGTGTCCCGCGCGGCGACAGCTTGTGGATTGCGCGCGCGATGACCTCCTTGCCGGTGCCGCTCTCGCCCTGGATCAGCACCGTCGAATACGATGGCGCGACCTTGCGCACCACGCGGATGACGTCCTCGATCGCGGGATGCTGCCCGATGATGCCCTCGACCTGGAATTTGCCTTCAAGCCGCGTGCGCAACAGGATGTTCTCCTGCGTGAGGCTCGCGAACTCGGCCGCCTTGCCGACCGTCATCACCAGCTTCTCACGGTCGGTCGGTTTGGTCAGATATTCGAAGGCGCCGCTCTTGGTCGCCTTGACCGCGCTCTCGATAGTGCCGTGCGCGGTCAGCAGCACGACCTGGCTGCCCGGATAGGCCTGGCGCACGGCGGCGAGCAACTCCTCGCCGGTCATCCCGGGCATCATCAGGTCCGTCAGCACGACGTCGAAGCTGCCCAGCGCGAGCTGCTCCATCGCGCGCTTGCCATTGGGCGCTTCGTCGACCAGGAAGCCTTCCTCGCGCAGCGTCTCGACGGTTACTTGCCGCTCCAGGTCGTTGTCCTCGACCACCAGTACCGACGGTTGGCTCATGTATGTCTACCTAGTGCGCCGAGCGGCAGGATGAAAGTCACCGTGGTGCCGCGTCCGGCCGGGTTGGAGCCGATCGTGATCGTGCCGCCGTGGCGCTCGACGATCGCACGCGAGAAGAACAGGCCGAGGCCGATACCTTCGCGCTTGGTGGTGAAGAACGGCTCGAAGACGTGGCTGGCGACTTCGGGGTCGATGCCCGCGCCAGTGTCAGAGAAGGTTATCACCTCGTTGTCGCTGTCGCGCTTGAACGCGACGCTGAGTTCTCCGCCCTCGGGCATCGCCTGAATCGCGTTCGCCACTACGTTGATGAAACAGGCATGAAGCTTCTCCGCGTCGACGTTGAGTACCACGGGCGCCTCGGCGCCTCGCTTGAGTGCGTGAATCGATTGGCTGCGCAGCTTGGAGTCCGAGAGCTCCAGCACGTTGTCGACCAGTGCGCGCACGTCGGTGGGTGCGGGATGGATCTCGATCGGGCGGCCGTAGTTGAGGAAGCTCTGGATCAGCTCGGAGAGGCGATGGACCTCGTCCTTCATGATTGCCAGCTGGCGGCGATAATTATCCTGGTCGTTTTGCAGTTGCGGCGCGTAGCGGGCGCGTAGCTGGTCGATCGCGAGGCTGATGAAATTCAGCGGATTCTTGATCTCGTGCGCCAACGCGCCGGCGAGCTGGCCGAGCGCGGTGAAACGCTCCAGCCGGTTGAGTTCGGCCTCGCGCTCGCGCGCGCGGCGCAACTGGTCGACCATCTCGTTGAAGCTGCGCGTGAGCAGCCCGATCTCGTCGCGCCGGTGCGCCTCTGGCACCGGTTCGAGGCCGCGCGCGGCGATGTTCTGTGCGGCGGCGGCGACCGCGTGGATCGGTTCGACGTAGCGATCGGCCAGCACGTAGGAGAACACCAGCCCGATCGCGAAGATCGCCAGGGCCACCGTCAACAGGTGGATGCGATGCTCCTCCAGCGGCCGCGCAAAATCTGCGAAGTCAGCCACCACCTGGACGTAGCCGAGCAGGTGGTCTTCAACTTCGACCGGGATCAGGTAGACGGTCTGCTCGCCGGCCGGGCCGACGGTGAAGGCCGGCACTGAGAGCGGGTCGCCGCCGCGCGTTGCGTTTTGCGCCGCCACGACGTGGACCGCGCCGCGGTTGATCGCCTCGCCGATCAGCGCCGGGTTGGAGCTGTTGATGATCAGGTCCTTGCTCGAGGCAATCGAGACTTCGAGTCCGTTGTTGTGCAGCGAGTTGACGTAGTTTTGCAGGCGATCGCGATCGAACGTGCCGACCGAGGTCAGCTCCTGCACGCTGATCTGGATCGCGCTTGCGAGTTCCTTGACGTTGTCCTGGGTCGCCTCCACGATGCGGTTTTGGGTGTTGAGGCTGACCATCAGCTCGGCGCCGAGCGTCAACCCCAGCAGCACCACCATCAGTGCCATCAGCTTGGCTTTAAGATTAAGCGCCGGAAGTCTCATTTCCCTGGTAGACAGAGGATCGGTGATCGATAATTTTCAAGTCCGCCGGTGCACGGCAACGCCTGGGCGAAAGAAGCAGGCGGGCATGCGCACGAGCGCGGCTGGCATGGATTAGGTCGGGGTTTGCCCCCGTTCGCGCGTAAACATCAGCATCCGCATCGCGATAACGCCGAGCGAGAGCGCCACCACCAGCCACACCAGTTTTTCGATCCCGCCGATATAATGCAGCACCACCTCGATCTCGTTGCCGAAGAGATAGCCGAGCGTGACCACGATCGGCACCGAGATCACCGCGCCGGCCAAATCGTACAGAAAAAACCGCAGCGGTTTTACACCAAACGATCCGGCCGTTAGATAGACCAGCGCGCGCAGGCCGGCGACGAAGCGCGCGTAGAAGATCGCCCGATGGCCGTAACGCTGCATGAAACGCTTGAGCCAATCGATCTGGCGTTGCGAGCGGGGCCGTCCGATGCCGAGGTACTTGACCAGCCCGGTTCCGAAACGCCGGCCCAGGAAAAACAACGAGTTGTCGCCCGCGACCACGCCCACCAGCGCGACCACCAGCGTCGTCGGGTACTGGATGACTCCGCGATGGACCAGGAAACCGCCCGCGAGCAGCGCCACGTCCTCGGGAATCGGCAGGCCCATCCCGCACAGTATCAGGACCACCAGCAATCCAGCGTAAGTGAAGTGCTGGATGTAAACCGAGACCAGACCCGCCAAGCGTCAATTCCCCTGCGCGTAATGATCGCGTAGAACGCGGCGGATCTGTTCGACCGGCAACCCCTCGTCCGCCAGCTTGGCAGCCTCGAGCGCTTCGCCGGTGCAGATCGGGCAATGTCCGCCGTGCTCGTCGCGATAGCAGTCGAGCAGGTTCTGATGACCGATTTCCTTGTCGCACCCGCAGTAGCAATGAAGCTGCGCGAGCAGCGCCGGATTTTTCGCCGCGACCTCATAGGCCTGACGCGCCGCCCCCGTGAAGCGCGCGGGATCCAGTGTCACGCGCTCGCTCTTGGCGGTCGCGGCCGCCGGGTCAGCCGCCGAGCGCATCGTCCACGCGCCCACGCCGACCAACAGGATCACCGCCGTGGCCACGGCCGCGACGATCCATCTTGGTTTGCTTCGCTGCTTGCCGTCTGGCAGCGGGTTTTTGGTCTTGGACATGATGCTCACCCATTACTCGCATCACTATAGCATTTCCACGACCTGTGGGTCGCGCCGGACAAAACTGTAAAGCGCGGCCGGGCGATGGGCGCCGCGGCGCGTGGCCGGCAGCCGGCGCAGGATTCCCATCGAGAGAATCCGCCGGCGAAAATTGCGCCGGTCAATCGGCCGCTTCAGGATCATCGCGTACAACGCCTCCAGCTCGGCGAAGGTGAAGGTCTCAGGCAACAGGTTACAGGCGATATTGGTGTACTCGAGTTTCGCCTTGAGCCTTCCGAGCGCGTATTGCGCCATCTGTTGATGATCATACGCAAGCGCCGGCAATGCCGAAACCTCGAACCAACGCCCGTCCAGGTACTTGCCGCCCGGCGCCGCCGCGCTTCGCGCGTCCGCGATAAGCGCCATGTAGGCTACCGAAACGACGTGGGCGCGCGGGTCGCGCGAGGGGTCGCCGAAGGTGAACAGTTGCTCCAGGTAGGCCTCGCGGATACCGGTCGAGGCGAAAAGCTCGCGATGTGCCGCCTCGTCGAGCATTTCGCCCATCCGCACCAGGCCGCCGGCAAAGGCCCATCGCCCACGCACCGCGCCGCGGCGCAACTGCACGAGATAGGTCCTGAGCCGGCCGCCCTCGACCGCGAACACCACGGTATCGACGGCGACCTTGGGCCGCGCCGCGCGATGGCTTCGCGCGGCGGCGAGGTCGGCGGCCTTGTTCGCCCTTCTCGATCGCGGCGGCGGCGATTCGGCGTTCACCGACGCAAGCATATCCGCCAAATCGTGTCTTGTTCAAAGAGAGCCGCTCCCCAGCGGCCCCTACAGAAGAGAAAACCTGGGCCTGGAGCCGGGTGTTGATAAATGCTGGGAAAAAGATCCATCGCTTCGCGGAGATCCTTCGCTGACGCTCAGGATGACAGAAAGGGCGCCTTTTTGCTGTCATCCTGAACAAGGGTTACCGAAGTGTGCAGGATCGACGCGAAGCGATTTTTATGTTTCTCGATAGCCTGGCAGATTCGATTCGCCGCACCGGTCAACGCGTGCAGTTGATATAGGTCCAGCAGGCATCGAACTCCGTGCGGCCGCCGAACAGAGTATCTATTGCCTGTCGGATTAGTGAGAGCCTGTCGGCGATAGCCTCCGCGGCCGGCGCCCGGCCGTCGACTTTCTCATTGCCGCCGACCCATCCCAGGACTGCGTCATGGTAGGCACTCAAAAATTCGTACCAGTCGTCAACGCGGGCGCGGATGTTGTGTTCCGTCACTGCCTCGATCTGAAAGCCGGCGCTTCGCAGGGTGTTCAGATAGAAGTCGAGCCGCCGAGGATCGACGAACACTCGATTTCGAAACGCGCTATGCGCCTCCATGCGTTCTCCGTCGTCGAGGATGGATCGATACGCCGCGTAGCGGGGATCGCTCCTGACGATACCCTCCGCAAGGTCATTAATGACCCATACGGTTTCATCGAGGATCCACTGATTAGGCTTCGCGCGAGGGTTACGGATGTTTCCGGAATTGAGGAACAACTTACCGCCGGGCCGCAACACGGAAGCCCATGCGCAAGCGGTATCCTCGAAATCAGTATAGAGATGGACGGCGTTGGTGCATGCAATTTTGTCAACTCCGCGCTCGAGCAGCGACGGGCTCAGCACCTCGTTGATTCGCTGGAGGCGTTTTTCCTCTTTCAGGAAGCGCAGCAGGCGGAAGGCAACGCGGGGGTCGGCGGCGAATTTCTCGACCGCGACCCGTAAAAACCGGGGCGAGCTGTCGACGATAAGGATGCCGGCGCCGCGGTCGAAAATCCTCAACTTCAGGCGATCGAGGAGGATCCCGGTGCCGCCCGAATAATCCACCATGATGTCGTTTTCTTTCAGATTGCCGGCAAGGTCCTCGACGATCGGATCGAGGTTCCGGTACCAACTGTGCCGCTCGACCTTGTCATAGGCGAGGCCGAAACGTTCCACCGGCTGATGAGTCCAATCCTCGTCAGGTATTCGATCGAAGCCGCTCGGCCATAAGAACGATACGTGCGGGTCCGTGGACGAGACCACGGGTCGTGCAACCGCGGCGTGCAGCTTGATCAGGTCAGGAACGATCCGCTCGGGTTGCCGCCCCCATCCGCACACCGTGGAGGCTCCGAACCCGTCAACGAAAGACCGGGCCATCCCGATCCGCCCGAACGCGCCCTCGAGTCCGTCCGACGGATCAATTATCCCGAGATAAAGTTCGGTCTCCGGACGCAGTATCAAGTTAGCCATCGGCGCGAAGTAGGACTCCTCGGCCCGCGCGGGCACCGGCATGTGCAACCAGTTCAGCGGTCGGTCCAGACTGGCGCTGAGCGCGTTTGCGATTTCAACCAGCTTGCGCGCGTCTTTGGCGGCGGTGTGGCGATGGCGGCCGTCGCCATAACACAGGTGATAACCCAGTTCGACCGGGGGCGGTATGCGGCGGCTCAGGCGCAATAGCCTTTCCATGATGCCCCCGCGCACGTCCTCGAACCATGCCGGGACCGAGCCCTCCAGCATCGCAAACTCGACATTCGTATCCCATTGAATAGCAAGTTGATCGGCCGGAATCGCTTGTATGATCAGCGCCACCTCTTCCAGCATCCTGGCTTCATAGACCGGCTCGACGGCGCTCTGGGCGTCGCTCGCAACGAAGGCGCTGATGGGCGCCAGCGGAGTGGGCAACGAGACCTGGAAGCGGCAATGCCCCGGCACTACTCCGTCACGCTTGAGGGTTGCGAATAAGCGGTAAGACGCGACCGCCGTTTGTGCGTAGCCGAGCCGTTCGAAGGCGATATCCGCGGCCGAGACACCTTCACCAAGACGCAGCCTCGGCAGCGCCCGATAATGGTCCGGCCCGGGAGGGCAGATCTCGAACTCCGGCCGCGAACTGAGAACCGGATACTGCCAGATGATCCAGTCCGCTCGCGGACCGGTCTCGCCATCTGGGATGCGTCTTAGTCGGTCGCCGAGATCCGCACTTACCCTTCGAAACACCTGGTCGGCATCCGCAAGCGGAACACTGCCTACCAGATGGACCCCGGAAACCTGCCGTTCGTCGGACAACGATTGGGCCGAGTTCGACATTGTCCCTCCCCGTTTGTCACGTAGTTACAAGCGGCTGCGTGGAGCTGCTCAACGGGACCGTCGATGCGAGCATAGCGAGAAAGTCGCTCCGAATTCAAAGCGATGGATCCCTCCGGCGTAGCCTCAGAGCAGGCTACGCCGCGCCGAAACGCGGGCGATGCTCGCTCCGATTACGGCTGGTTCACGGAAGGCTTCGACACGCCAGGCTCGGCCGAGCTTGGGCGATCTGTCAGGTCTCGGCCACAGATCAGCCGCAGCCAATCAGCGGTGGCTTTGCTCCAGTGAGTTGGGATCGAAGATTGAGTTCACATGCTCTGCTGTAACTTCGGGAAAGCCTCCTCCGTAGGTCGAAAACAGAGTGGCGCGTCGATTCCGCAAATCCAGGGCCACCGTGCCTTGAAGGTGACTGGCGTGAATGCCTGCGTTGATCTTCTGCAAGGCTGGCGCCTTGAGATCCTCGCTCCATACGTCGGTGAACTGAAAGATCTTCCAGAGGTGCTGCGTGTGGTCGAAGGCGACCAGGTAGGAGGCATCCCAGTTCTGAGCGTCCAGGAATTCGATCGCGCTGCTATAGGGATGCCCGCTCCTTATCGGTGTGCGTTCGACTACCGCGAATCTGCGCACGGTCCAGCGATCGTTGGGGATGGTTCCGTTGGGTCCGAAATAGTGCGCGTCGTCGTACTTCGAATTCATGACCGCCAGCACATCCTTCCAGCCCAGGAACTTCCAATGCCACTCCAGAACGCGGCCGGAGAAGCCGAAGAAATCCTCCAACGTCAGGTCGGTGCCCAGAACCGAGTCTGACTTGATCTCGACCGATATGCGGCGGACGTTCCTGAGGTTGGGGAGATAGCCCCAGGCGTCGTCAGCGCGCAACGGGTCGTTGTAGCGGTAAATGATGAACGCCGCGCCGCGTATATCGAAGGGATCGAAGAAGCCGAGGAAATCCTTGAACTCGAACTGACTGGCGTCCGGCACGGGGAGCACCCCGTGCGCGTTCATCAGCGCCGCCAGGTGGTTGAAATAGACCCGTTGAAAAGTGGACTGCAGCATCCGCTGGAAAGTCCCGCCACCCGCGAACATCGTCGCGGTTTCGGCAGTGGTGGGCAGCGGAGCGTTGAAACCGGTGGTGTTCCAGTTTACCGGCGGCTTTTCGATCTCAACCGGCGAGTGAGAGCCGCCAAACTTCACCCAGATCCACGGCACGCTGTACGCCGCGAAGCCAAAGTTCTGCCAACGGTATTCAAAATTCCACGCCGTTTCGATTCCCGCCTGCGGGTCCGACGGCACGATCGCGTCGCCCAGAAAAGGCTGGCCGCAGATGTAGTTCTGCAGGTCGCCGGCAGCGCCGAGCCGCACCTGGTCCGAGTACTTTTCCGTGCACTCCATGAAGTCCATGCGCGGCGTGTGATCTTGCGGGGCGCCGATTTCCATCCGAACGTCGGGGAAGTCGAGCTGCTCGAGGTATCCGGGCGGCACGAACGGACGCATCCGTTCGAGGTCTTTGCGGGTCAGGACGTCGCCAGGCTTGAAGGATGGCGCGGCCTGGGCATATTTGGCCAGCCACGCGGTGTAGTCCGCCCGCGTCGGGAGGTCCTGCGCAGCCGCGACGCCGCTCAGACCTAACGCCGAAAGTAAACCCGATAGTAAAACTATGCTCAGCGCGACCGATGTCCGCCTGCTCGCGACCCCCGCGTTACACTTTCTTTTTATCGGGATTTTCATAAATTCTGATTCAGACTTCCACCGGCGCCAGGTTTGGCAAACGCTAAGTTCGAGCCCGATTTCGCAGTCCAACGGGCTGGCCTCGATACCTCCAAACTGAAAGACGCGAAGATGACGCTGCTCGAGCAGGACAGGTCAGTAGCCGCGGCTGGCTACGCGCCCAGCTCGAGCATTCGCTCCAGCGCGCGGCGCGCACCTTCGCGCACCTCTTCGGGCAGTTCAATCTCGAAGCGCAGGTTGCGCAGCGAATCGAGCGTACCGCCGAGCGTTATCATTTTCATATAACGGCAGAGCTTGCACGCCTTGTAAAAGTGCTTGTTGGGAATCTCCATCAGCAACCGGTCCGAAAGCCCGCACTCCGTCACCACCAGGAACTTATCGGCTTCGCTGTTCTCGGCATAGCGCACCATCGCGCTGGTCGAGAGCACCGCGTCGGCCAGCCGCAGCACGTCGGTGCGGCATTCAGGATGGGCCAGCACCCTGATTCCGGGAATCGCGCGCTTGACCCGGTCTACCTCCTCGGCGGTTATCTGATGATGTACGTAGCAGTTGCCGTCCCATGAGATGATCTGCTTGCTGGTCTGGCTCTGCACGTAGTTGGCGAGATTCTGGTCGGGGACGAACAACACGTGACGGGAGTCGATCGCCTCGACCACCTTGAGCGCGTTGGCCGACGTGCAGCAGGCGTCGGATTCGGCCTTAACGTCGGCCGTGCAGTTGACGTAGGAGACGACTTTGAGGTCGGGATAGATTTCACGTAACTCGGCCTTGCGCTCGGCCAGCGCCTCAGCCGTGATGCTCTCCGCCAGCGAGCATCCGGCCCGCATGTCCGGCAGCAGCACCATTCGATCCGGGTTGAAAACCTTGGCGGTCTCGGCCATGAAATGGACGCCGCAAAACACGATGATTCCTGCGTCGCGGACCTCGCGCGCCTTGTACGCGAGTTCCAGCGAGTCGCCGATAAAGTCGGCGACCTCGAAGATCTCCGGGCGCTGGTAGTTGTGCGCGAGCACGACCGCGCTGCGCTCGGCCTTGAGCCGGTTGATCTCGTCGATCTGCACGGCGTAGCGCTCGCACGCCACCTGGTCGTAGCCGTCTTGTCCGAGGGCGGCGAGCTTGTGATGGAGCCGCGCGGCGGCGGCGGTTACGGTCGAGGATTGCACTTCAAGCGTCATCTGAGAGTTCCCATAGTTTGCGTCAATTTGACATTTAGTCTATCAACACGCCGACCGCGCTTGCAAGGGCGATGGAGTCGGTAGCTCGCCGACGCATGTGGACGCATGCGAAGGCCGGGGAGCTTCAGTCCAGACCGAGCTGGGTTCTGATCGCGCGTTATTGCGCACGCACCTGCTCGCCGCGGTCGTCGCCAGCGCTGGAGTTACAAGGTCGGCGGCGCCTCCGACCGCACTGGCCGCCAAATCCTCGTCGCTCCGGCCAGGTTTCTGACGCTTCGCAAGCCCCTTTGACAGCCCACTGACGGCCCGCTGACGGCTTGCTGATCCTGCGGACCAGATTTTCGGAGGCTTTCCCTCCCGGTTGGCAGCCCACTGATTCGTTCTGTTAGTCTCTCGCCGCACGGGCGTCCGGCGCCCGCTGATTTTTATCAATTTGTTGGATCGTTGAAAGGAACTGCGAGATGGCACACGAGATGGCAGAGACGATGGATTACGACGTAATCGAGGCAGTGCGCCGCTTTGTCGAGCGCGACGTCATCCCGGTCGCCTCCGAGCTGGAGCATGCCGACGAATACCCGCACGCGCTGGTTGCCACGATGCGCGAGCTGGGGCTGTTCGGCGCGACCATCCCGGTCGAGCATGGCGGCTTGGGACTGAGCTTCGTCAGTTATGCGCGGCTGATGACGGAGCTGTCGCGCGGCTGGATGAGCCTGGCGGGCGTGATCAACAGCCATCTCATCATGGCCTACGTCATCACGCATCACGGCACCGACGAGCAGCGCAAGCGCTTTTTGCCTGCGATGGCGGCCGGTGAGAAACGCGGCGGCCTGGCGCTCACCGAGCCGCACGCCGGCAGCGACGTGCAATCGATCCGCACCACGGCGGTCCGCCACGGCGACAACTACGTGCTCAAGGGCAGCAAGATGTTCATCACCAACGCCCGCCACGGCACGATGCTGGCGGTCGCAGCCAAGACCGATCCCAAGGCTAAGCCGGCTTACGCCGGGATCAGCATGTTCGCGGTGGAGAAAAACGAGCACGGGCCGACCGTCAGCCGCAACATCAAGAAGCTCGGCTACAAGGGAGTCGACACCTGCGAGGTGCTGTTCGAGGAGCTCGAGGTCCCGGCCGGCAATCTTATCGGCGGCCAGGAGGGACAGGGCTTCAAGCAGGTGATGAGCGCGCTCGAGGTCGGGCGGATCAACGTTGCCGCGCGCGCGGTCGGAGTCGGGCAGGCGGCGTTCGAGAACGCGATCCGCTACTCACAGCAGCGCACCACTTTTGGCAAACCGATCTGCGAGCATCAGGCGGTGCAACTGCTGCTGGCCGATATGGGGACGCGAGTCGAGGCGGCGCGGCTGATGGTGCAGAGCGCGGCCGAGAAGAAGGACGCGGGCGAGCGCTGCGACGTCGAGGCGGGGATGGCCAAGCTGTTTGCCTCGGAGGCTTGCGTCAAAGTAACGCTGGACGCGATGCGCGTGCTGGGCGGCTATGGCTACACGGCCGAGTTTCCGGTCGAGCGCTTTTACCGTGATGCGCCGCTGATGATCATCGGAGAGGGGACCAGCGAGATTCAGGCGTTGGTGATCGCGCGCGGCCTGCTCAATCGCAACCGCATCTGAGGGCGAGCGCGCAGCCGTTTCACAGCGAAGCACTACCGGAACTCAACCCCGCGTGTAGCGCGGGCGTCATTTTTTTGGCGCCCCGGCACGGAAACACTTGTCTCGAAGGGCGATTTTCAGCGGCCCGCCTTTTGCTCGAAAAGCCTGCGGAAGGAGTTATCGATCGAGCCGGAGGTTGCGCGCGGCTTCGCAGGTGAGGCGGCGGGGGGACAGTCGGAACCGTTTGGTTTCGCTTGGCCGGAGCCGCACCGACCGCAAGGGGAGACGACCGATCGAAAAACTCCGACCCTGTTGAGCCAAGGCGGCAACGAGAGCCAAAGGGCGCGGGCGGCGTTTGACAAAACCTATCCGCAAGCGGTCTGCGACCGTTGTGCGGCTGATGGTTCTGCTGATAACGGGATGGACGGCTCTCGTTGTCGCCCGGCCATGGGCCGCGGCAAGTCTCGAGAGAAATTTTGAGACAAGTCTCGCGACGGGCACGACGGCAAGCTCAGCAAACACCCCCGCTGCAAACGAGCCCAGCGCCGAGAGTACTCCTGGTGGCAATTCCAACGCATATTCCGCGGCTCCTGTCACCTCAGGAGCGGCTGCCGCTTCGGGAGCGGTTGCGTCACGCCAGGCGTTTCCCGTCGCGCGACGGATCGCCGGACGCTCCGACCACGCTTCCGTTCATGTCACGATAAACTTCAGGGCGCTCGCCCGTGACGAAGCGCGCGGTATCCTTATGCCGGCGCGCCGTCATCTCGGCGTACGCCCGCAAGGCAATCCATTTGTTGCGACTCCGGCCCTCGTTGAAGTGCCGCTGGTGCAGCCGAAAAAGCCGGCGATCCTCACGCCTGCCAAAAACCTGACGGACGAAACGCTCAGCGGGTTTGCGGGACTCGGCGACAATAACACCGCGATTCCGCCCGACGCCGACGGTGCCGTGGGACCGGACAATCTGGTCCTGGCGCTCAATAGTCAGATCGAAATTCAGACCCGCACGGGTACGCCGATAAGCACCGCCAGCCTGCTCAGTTTCTGGTCCAGCCTGGGCGTCGGCGCCATCACCGATCCGCGAGTGGTATACGATCCGTACGGTCAGCGATGGATTATCATCACCGCGGGTGACCCGCAGACTTCAGGCTCCGCGGTCCTGATTGGCGTCTCGCAGAACAGTGACCCGACCGCGGGCTGGAATCTCTACCGTGTGCCGGTCGATGCTACGGGCCAGCTATGGGGCGACTTTCCCATCGTTGGGTTCAACAAAAACTGGATCGTGGTCGGGATCAACCTGTTCACTATCCAGGGCACTTTCTTCGAGTATGAGAACATCTATGCTTTCGACAAGGCGGACCTCTACGCGGGTGGTTCCGGGCTCTTTACATTGATGCAGGACGATACCGGCGGTTTCTCGATGAATCCGGCGCTAACTTATGATCCCAATCTCACGACGCTCTATCTTCTGGAGTCGTGGAGCTCGGCCAACGGCCTGCTGCGGATGAGTACGATCACCGGCGCGGTCGGCTCCGAGGTCCTCACTACCGGCGTCGCCTTGCCGACTTCACCGCAGCCGTGGCAGGCGGTAGAGCCTACGATCAACTTCGCACCGCAACTGGGATCGACCGAAGACATCGATACCGACGACGATCGGTTGGATTGGACGGCCTATCGAAACGGCTCGCTGTGGACCGCGCAGACCATTTTCCTGCCCGCCAGCGGTACGCCCAATCGATGCTCGGTGCAGTGGTGGCAGATCGACACAACAGCGGGCGACTTGGGCGGAATCCAGCAGCTTGGGCGGATCGACGACCCGACTGCGCAACAGTTTTTCGCGTACCCCTCGATCGGCGTCAATTCGGAAAACGACGCGATGGTCGGGTACGCTCAGTTTTCGGCGGCGCAGTACGCGGGCGCCAGCTTCTCGATGCGGATGGGTACTGACGCGCCCAGTACATTGCGCGCCCCAAGCACCGTGGTCAAGGCGGGCCAGGCGCCTTATTTCAAGGACTTCGGCACCGGAGACAATCGATGGGGCGATTTTAGCACCACGATGGTGGATCCGATCGACGATCTCAGCTTATGGACGCTCCAGGAGTATGCAGCGACCGACAACGATTGGGGCACCTGGTGGGCCGAGCTATCTATAGGAGGAGGAGCGACGCCGACCCCTAGCCCTACACCCAGTGCAACGCCCACGGCGACACCGACCACCACCGCTTCGCCAACGCCTACCGCCACCGCTTCGCCTACGCCCACGCCGTCACCGTCGCCGACCCCAGCTCCAACGCCCACGGCAACCCCGACTCCGACTCCAACGCCTTCGAAGACTCCAACGCCATCACCGACGCCGACCTCCACCCCCACGCCCACACCGACACCGGTTTCTTCGTCAAGCCCAACGCCATCACCATCGCCGACTCCGACTCCAACGCCGACCCCGGCGCCGACGTCTTCGCCTACACCCAATCCCACGCCGTCACCGGTCCCGACCGCGACGCCCACTCCGACGCTGACGATCGGCGCCGCGACGCTTTCCGGCGGCAGCGTCGGCATCTTCTATCACGCCTCGCTGGAGTTGAGCGGCGGTACGCCGCCCTATCTCGTCTACGTCAGTGCGGGTGCGCTGCCGCGCGGACTCGCGCTCAATACCTTTAGCGGCGAGATCAGCGGGACGCCGGGCTTCGCGGGGGTCTCGAGCTTCACGGTCTACGTCACTGACCGGGGTCACGCATCGGCGAGCCGGACGTTTCAGATATCGATCGGTTCGTAATCTCAATTCCGCGCAGCACTAGTCTCAAATGGCTACTGATATTCGCGAAGTGAACGAGCAGGTCGGTTAGATAGTCGGCGGACACGCGGAACGGCAGCAATGCCGAACAATAATACCTTTCGCGCGCGTGGGATGCCTTGGAGCAACAAACACTCGCGATGGGCGGATCGACCCGGAACATCAAGGATCTGAGTGCGCAAAGAGTCTCGTGCGCCTTGCCGCCATGCCGAGGCCGTCACGCTGATATCTCGCGCCGGCAGCCCTCCCATCGCGAGCACCGCGAGGTATCGAGGAATCTTGCAGTCAAACCTGATTGTCAGCTCGCTGTTATTAGAAGAGGGTCTCGTGAAGACGATCTCGGCCGGCGCGATTCCTTGACTCTGCGCATATGCATCTGCGACCCATACCGCAGCACGCGGATCCGTCGGCAGATATTGGGCTCCCATCTTTACCGACGCAAGAGCCACAAGCTGAAGGTTCTTGATGTTGAGGTAATAATATTCCTTGGCCAGAATACCATGCACTAGCAATTCGGCCGGTAAAACGATCAGGGTAAGCACAACCAGCGTCATTCGCCAGCGAGGCGATAGTTGGGTGAACCGTCGATTAGCCATCACACCTGCTCCCCTACTGGGAAACGAGCATCCGCGCGGTCGCGGTCAGGGGCAGGGTCTTGGACGGCAGAAAAGGTATTCGCAGACTGTAATTCAGGGAGACGGTGCATTGCGCATCGTCGGAGGAGGGCAGATTGGGATCGGCCGGCCAGGTTACCGCGACATCACCGGGTAATAGCTGGTTTGGCGCCGGCAGATCAGCATAAGCAACCGTGATGCTCTTGATCTGCGAGGTGGTCGCGGGATTCGGGCCGGTCGGCGAATGTACGATCGCATAGCGCACGCATTCGCGGGCGGCATGGCTGATGGTGTTGTACGAATACACCACCATCGCCAACTCGATGGTCGCGAACGTCAGCAGGAGAAAGATCGTGCTGCCTAACGCAAACTCCACCGCCGTCGCGCCTGAAGAATGCTTCGCCAGCGCAGAGATGAACGGTCGCTTCATTGTTGTTGAACCTGCATCACGGCCTGGCTTTTCAGCGTGACCGAGGAAGGAACCCCAGGGTATTTTACCAGGGTGTTGAAGAGAGCCTGTGTATTGACCACAACATAGTTCCCCTGCGGGTCATTGGTGCAGTAATTCGACGAACAGGCGGGAACGGATGCGGTCGCGGTTCCACACGTGCACTGGCTGGCGGTGACCGTCAGATTGGCAACATTAATACCGTCCTGCTTGGCCGCCGCGACCATCCCGGTTGAGTCGGCGGCGGTGATGACGCTATTCGATCCGTACTGTGCCGCCGCCCGCGCGGCATTGATCACCTCGAGATAGGCGTAGAAGAGCCGTCCGAAGTCGGCTGCCACCACCAGAATGAGCGCGAGCACAGGCAGCGCGAAAGCCAGTTCGACATAGCTCTGGCCACGCGCGGCCCAAAAGCGCCGCCGTCCCGGCACAGGCGTCTTGGCGTTCGAGCGATGGCTATTCATAGAGTGCGCTCGACTTTATCGGTGCGCCGTCGGCCAGCGAAGAATAGTTGTTACCGATGGTAAACGAAGAGTTGCCGGTCACCGAGATGGTATATCCGATCAGAATCGTATAGCCGGAGCCGCTGGAGTTGCCGACGTATGTGATCGCGGTGGTGGGCGAGTAGACGATGCCATCGAAAGTCGACGACGAGTTGCCAACTACGGTGATGCCGGATGAGCCGACCGGGATCGACGGATCCTGGAAGAAGAGGAAGCCCTCGAAGGTCCCCGAGGTGGGAGCACTCAGATTTGCGGTTTCATTGCCGGTCAAATCGATCGGCGCGTATGCATAGCCGGTCGCGCTCGTGTTGTAGAAGGTGACCCCGGTTCCCTTCAAGGCGGAGTTGCCGGTAACCGTCAGTCCGCCGCCCGCCAGGATATAGGTGCCGGGACTGAAGGTCACGTTGGCGTTGCCGGTTATGCTGATTCCACCAAAATACGTGCCCGGCTGCAGGGTGACACTACTGTTGCCGGTGATATCGACCGCGCCGCAGAACGTGTACGTTCCGGCATTGAAGGTGGTCGCGGTATTTCCACTCAGCGTGATGCTGTTGCCACTGCCACCATTCTGGTACTGGCCAGGATTGAAAGTCAGGTTGCCGCCGTTGCCGTTGAAGTCGACAGTGTTTCCATAGTTGCCGGCGGAGAAGGTTACCGCGGTGACGTTGCCGCTGATGCTGACGCCGTCCTTGTATACTCCGGCAGGGACCGTGAGCGTGCCGATATTGCCACTCCAGCTTTCGCTTCCGGAGGCGCCGGTCTGCTGAGTGCAGGTGCCGGCGCTGGGCGCTGCGCTCGCGGCGCGTCCCGCGAGCGGGTCAGATAGCGCTGCGAGATTCTCGACCGGCTGCGGCGAGATGGTGACATTGCCGGACTTGGAAAAGCTGCTCCCGACCACCCCGATCGACGTGGCCTTCAGTGTGATGTTGCCGGTAAGTGAAAGCCCGGATGAGGAACTCGAATTGTCGATTAGGCCGCACTGGGCGGTGACGTTGGCATTGCCGGTTAAGCTGAAGGTGTCGGAACCGCTCGGGGCAAGTGTGTATATGCAGGCCGGTCCGGCTACGGCGCCGCTCACCGCCCGCGCGGCCACCTTCATGGAATTGTAGCCCAGCACGCGCAGGAAAAATGTCGGTACGTTCTGCGAGATGTCGACCTCGACGTAGGTCACATCGCTCGGATACGGCGACGGCAGCGTTGGTTCGCTAACCGTCACCGCTACATTGTTCTGTGAGTTGACGAAGCCGTTGAATGAACTAACGTCATCGGCGGCCTTGGTGTAATCCTCTCCGTCGCGAAGCGCGGTAGCTCCCGCCACGGCCGCCGCGTCGGCCGCTGTCTGCATGCGCCGCCGCGTGGAGTAGAGGTAACCCATATCCACCGCCAGCGCGGTGAAGCCGAGCAAAAGGACCATGGATATGGCTGCCAGTATGAGAATCTGGCCAGAGAACTGCCGACGGTAAGGAAGCTTCATCTCCAATGACCTCATTTGCTGTTAGAGCGAATCAGGAGATCCGGCGAACATCGTTCATGCACTCCTAGTGGCTTCCGGCCAATGTCCAGCGACGTAGAAGTGTGATCCGAGCCGGAGCCCCAACGCTCAAGAACGACACAGACTGTGTTTCCATCGCTCGTACGCAGTTTGACTAGTCGTGTCATGGTCCGTGTGTTCCTATGGCCACTCTTTACGATGTTAATGATTACAGATTCACTTTTATGATGCAATAACGTCTCAATCTCTTCTTTGATACTTTTTGAATACCTTCAGAGATCCTGTCTGGCTGACCTCGTAGATCCGCGACTCTCGCCGCCGCGTCGCCAGCCAGTGCCCCATTTTCACCGCCGAGCGGGGCCTGGTACCGACGATTCCGACGCCGCGCGGGAGGGCGGGTCCTTGTGCTGGGAACCGCCCTTTCTTTTGATTTAGCCGTTTCGTTAGGATCCGCTGGCGTGGCTCCGGAGATTCAACTACTCGCCTGCGAGTACTTGGGATGCTCTACCGCTGGCAATTCCGCGAGTCGGGGTTCCCATGATCGCGCGGTACACCGACAATCAGGGCAGGTCGCTTCGGCAGCGGGAGCTATGCGATCGGCACGCCAACAGCCTGGCTCAACGTTAAATCTTCACTGAGAGACGACGGCCGATCATGCGGAAGTACATCATCCCAGGGTCAGTGCGGATTTACGGTCTCCCAGGCACAGACAGCGACTTCGGTGTTCGGGACAATGGCTCTGGTCAGATGTGGTCCGAAACCAGGAAAGTTGGTTCCATCAACTATTGGACCGGCGATGTAGTTCTGGCCAAGGAGTATGTCCCGCAGGTTCGGTTCTGGGACGAACTGCTGATCTTGCTCGGACTGAAGAGTCTCGAGGTGTCGAACATCAGCTACGAATACAAAGTGTCGAACCTGGACGTCGAGGCCGTAACGGAGATGCCCGCGACGGGCTTGAGATTGACCGGGGACTATAATTTGACCGGAGGCCATCGCAAAAGATAACCGCACTAGCCCAGCCCGCGGCCGGCGATTTGCTCGTCTTGAACTCTCATCTCAAGCCAAGCAAAGGGGGCGAAGCATTAAAAACCTTGAGGCCACTCAAGCGAGCTTCCTCTGCGAGGTCTCCGTTGTCAGTGCACCTCCAGTAACCATCTACCAGTACCCAACGGCGCATCGCATCGTCCAACCCGGAGCCCCAGTGATCAAGGACAATGCTGACTTTGCCGCCATCTTTCGTTCTCAGCTCCACAATCTGACGCATAAATTAAGAACTCCTATTCGTCCAGCCGCATCTTAATCATGATACACGTATTCTTAAAACGCAATACCTATCATTCTTATCTTTTAACATGCTTATGACCGTATCTCAAGGCAATGAAAGCGCGTGCAGTCGGGCGAAACTACGTCCGGATGCTCACGGGGCTATCAAATCCTGGGAGTCGCTGTGCGCGTTGAGGATGGAAAGCGGCTTGTTTAAATCCTGGGAAACTTAGCTGACGGACGGGACCTAGCGCGATTTGCGATCGGCGATTTTGGGCGCTCCCTGGGCAGGAGCCGCAAGGGAGAGCCCCGCGCAGCGACGGATGGTCGGACGGTCGGCGGCGCCGGCCGGCGGGCGCGGCGGCGGAATGGTCAGGGGGGCGACGCCTGAGCGCCTCGGGCTCGACGGCCCCGCCGCGGTCGATTCGCGCGGCGAAATCTACCCGCGATCTACATCGAGGGCGGGCCCGAGCCGGGGCGGGCTGAATAAGCTTTAAGCATCCTGTTTCGTATCCGGGCAGCACAAGTCTCATCCAAGTAGTCACTCGGATTTCAGTGGAGCTGGGTACCGCACAAACGATTCGTGTCTCGGACCCGACACAGTTTGGATGGATCGGGCGGCAGCGATCGGTGGTCTTGTCTGAGCCATCGTGAGGCGAAGACCGTCGTGCGATAAATCCGTATTCGTTCAGACATTCTGATTCGAATCGAAGCATGAGCGCTTTTATGCGCTTCGATGTCTCGCCGTGTGCTCCGGCTTGTTCTAATTCCAGCAGTGATGGTGTGTCGAAGATGAAAATGGTTCGCGTGGTCCTATCATTGCGCTTCATAGCCTTGAAACGAGCAAGCCCGCTCCAGCGAAGGCGCGCTTGGGAGGCTATCGAAGGTGATATCGACCACGCGGCGAATTCGGCAATTTATTTTCTCGGCGGCTATCGCGCTTGTAGGCGTCGCCGCCGTTCAAACACTCGCCGGGGCGTCTCCGGTCCAGGTAAACGGCACGGCAGGCGAGGCGGCGCAGCGCGCCTCAATAAACTTCAAGGGGGTCGCTCGTGACGAGGCGCTTGGTCCGATGCCGCTCAATGAGCATCGTAAAATTCATCGCCCGTTCGCACCGCAAATCGAAAGCACCACAGAGAGTGAGGAAGCGGTTGCCGCGCCCGAGAGCGAAGCGCCGCCGCCCGCAGTTTCGACCGTGCAATCGCTCCCGCCCGTCAACAGCTTCTTGGCGGTGGCTGACAACGGCACGGTGATTCCGCCCGACTCCGAGGGAGCGGTCGGGCCCCATCATCTGATGGAAGCGCTCAACAGCCAGGTCGTGATCCAGGACAGGTCGGGCAACGTTCTGAGCGCAATCACCAACTGGACCTTCTGGTCGGCTCTGGGCGTGACCGAGTCATTCGACGCGCATATCCTTTACGATCCGTATGCCCAACGCTGGATCTTCTCATCCGCCGCCGGAGAGATGTCCTCGAACGCGGCCATCCTGATCGGTGTCTCGCAAACCAGCGATCCCACCGCCGGCTGGAATATCTACAAGATAAACCTTGGTTCGTCAGTCAATTGGGTCGATTATCCGACCCTCGGATTCAATAAGAACTGGATCGTCGTGCAGGCCAACATCTTCACCGTCGCCGGCAACAATTTCGTCAACTCGATGATTTGGGCTTTTGACAAGGCAGACCTGTACGCCGGCGGCACGGGCAAATATACCGTGCTCACACCGACCAGTGGCTATACTCAGGTCCCGGCCACTACGTTGGATCCCAATCTTTCGACCATGTACCTGCTGGAGCAGAGCAGCTCGGGTGCCGGCGAGCTCCGGGTCGACACCATAACGGGCCCGGTCGGGTCCGAAGTGCTGACGAGCGGCGTAGCCTATCCGACCGGGCCGTCGGCCTGGCAGGCGTTCTCGCCGGTCGCTAATTTCGCTCCGCAACTCGGCTCCAGCGAGAACATCCAGACCGAGGACGGGCGGATCCAGAGCTGCGTGTATCGCAATGGCTCTCTCTGGGCCTCGCATACCGTCTACCTTCCCGCGACTGGAACTCCGACTCGCACTGCCGCGCAATGGTGGCAGATCAATATGAGCGCCTCGGCGTTTGGCCAGGTGCAGCAGTTCGGACGCATCGACGATCCCAGCGCCGCCAACTTTTACGCCTACCCGTCGCTGGCCGTTAACCAGTACGGCGACATGATGCTCGGCTATACACATTTCGGGACCGGGATATATGCGAGCGCGGCCTACTCGATACACCTGGCGAGCGACCCTCCGAACACGATGGGAAGCGAAGTGATCCTGAAGGCGGGTGAGGCGTCCTACTTCAAGGACTTCGGCACCGGCGAGAACCGATGGGGCGACTTCACCGCGACCGTGGTCGATCCGGTCGACGACACCTCGATGTGGACCATCCAGGAGTACGCCGGTCAAAGCAATATGTGGGGTACGTGGTGGGGCTCGATAACCCCTGGCGCGTCGGCCGCGACACCGATGCCGACCGCTACACTCACTCCTGCGGCGACGCCTACACCCAAGCCGACCGCGACGCCCACTGCGGCCCCTACATCGACGCCGACCCCGGCGCCATCGCCGCTGAAGATTGGCGCCAGTGCGATTTTACCCAGCGCACATACCACGGTTATCTACGATACTTCGCTGGATATCAGCGGTGGCCGCGCGCCCTATACGATCGCCGTGATCCTGGGTTACCTGCCGCCAGGCCTTTCGATCGACCAGGCCGCCGGCGCTATCATGGGAGTCGCAACCAGGGAGGGCACCTGGCATCCGACGATTCGAGTGATCGATGCTTCGGGCAAGCGGCTGCGCAAGCAATTTTCGCTAACCGTGTGGCGGATAACCGCTGCCTATTGCGCGCGGACGCTGCTGTGCCAGTCATCGTCAGCCGCCGCGGCGGTCAGCTGAGCGCCGATCGCTGACGGCGGATTCGGTTCACAACGAGGCAATGAAAAAGGGCCGGCCCACAGGGGCCGGCCCTTTCGTTCGTCGCGGACAAATCGCTTTACAGACAGGCTCAGCTTTACGGACAAGCTCCGCCGGTCAGGTACTTCTGGGCGAAACCGTGCGGATAGCATTCGTCAAACGAGTTGTTGAGCTGATGGAGCAGGTCGCCAGAGAGTCTGGATCGAGCTCTGCGGGCATCCCGCCGTTGCCCAGCGCCTTGTTGGCGGCCGCGAGAATCTCCGCGATCGACATGCCGTCGAACGAGGTGCCGCTGCCGCACAGATTCAGGTTACCGAACGGACCACCCGTACCCTCTGTGATACCGGCCGCGCTGAAGTCGACGTTGAGTTCCAGCGCCAGGACTTCGCCGCCGAGATTGCCCGAGTGCGAGCTTGACGGGTTGACGAGACACGCGTTGAGCACTTCGGCCGGTCCGCCCGCGGGCAAGTAGTTCTGGATCGCGGCCGCCGAGGTGAAGGTCATCCCGAACTGATCGCTGGCGCAGCTGAGGCCTACATGCACGCCACCGCTGGCGCCGTACACGGTGTCGAAGTTCTCGGTCAAGAGGTTATGGGCCTGACTGCCCTCCCCGACGCAGTCATCATCCTCTCCGTGCTTGAGGCTCTGCGCAGCGCTATGCTCTTCGCCGCCGTAGCGTCCGCCGTCGCATTCGCCGCAGGTATGCGACCAATGCGCCTCGCTGTAGGTGCAGAACTCATTCTTGCTGTACGGCGGTACCACAGCAGTAGGCGTGGCGGTCGGCGTCGGTGTCACGACCGGAGTGGGCGTGACGATTGGACTGGGCGTGACAACCGGAGTGGGCGTTACGACTGGAGTGGGCGTGACAACCGGTGTGGGCGTCACGACCGGGGACGGTGCCGGAGTAGGCGTGGCCGGGCCCGCATTGCTGGGCACGTCCTCTTCATCGCAAGCGGTATCGTTTACTCCGGTGCATACGCTGAAGACCTTGCTGAAGTTGCCCACGACAAGCTTGATGGTCGTGTTGGGGCCGGTGATGCCGGCGCAGTTGGTGATGGTGCCGCCGCTGACGCCGCCGTTGACCGCGGCGCTTACGTCCTGCGTGTTGGTCTGCCCGTCGCTCATCGACGAGCCGTCGATCGTCAGCGTCCCGGTATCGTTGAAGCTGGTGAAGCTGGTCATCGTGGCGGTTCCGGTCAGCGCCGGATTGCTATTGTTTCGTGCGTCGCTCAACGTGATGGTCTGGTTGCACTGCGCTGGTTTGGGCTTAAACGACTGCCGTATCGCGGCGCTTTGTGACCATCCGGCGTCGTCTCCGCCGGCCGGCCCGTCCTGGTCGTCGACGTCGACGAGCCGTGACACGTTCAAGGCGGTTTGCTGAGCGGCGGCCACGCTGACGATGACCTCGGGTCGCAGCTCGGTTCCCGGCGCGATTCCCAGGATGGTGTTGTCGAAGGTCGCAGTGTAGAAGAGCCTGATCGATGCCCCGGCAGCCAGTTGGACTTCGGGCACCATCGAGAAGACCGAGTTGTCGGCCGCGTTAACGAAGTCGACCTTGCCCGAGGCGCCGGTACTGAAAAACGTGCCTTCCTTGACTGCGTGCCCGTCGACGGTGGTAGTGACCACATAGTTACCCGGTCCGCGGCAGGCCGAGCTCGGGCTGTTGCGCGTGGCGTTCTCGTAAGTCGCAGTGGAGATAAAGTTGCCGTAAGTTGCCGCCTGGCCGAAGGTCGCGTCGGCTACGCCTGCCGCCGCCGAAACCCATACCGCACCGCAGGGGCGCTGCAGATTGACGATAATGTTGCCGAGCGGGGCCGGTCCCGTGCCGGTATTGTTTATCCGGACCTGGCCGTCGACCTCGATTATCTGATCGCTCACGGAGACCTTCGTCACCCCAACCGTCCAGCTCGCCGTGCCGCTGGCGACGCCCCCGCTTTTGGCAATCGACCAGTTCGTATTGGTGGCGATCGCGCCGGTCAGGCCGGTGTTGCTGAGCGTTATGTTGGCCTGGGCGCGCGCGGCCACCGCCCATCCGAGCCCAACCGTCATCAGCATCGCCGCGCTCGCCAGGCACGTCTTTGCGTATGCCCGGAGCGCGTATGCCCGGAGCGCGTGAGCCTGGGTTGCGCGCGCCCGCATATCTCGCGTGTGACGTCCGCTTTCGTCGACCAGAATCGGACCCGGGACCAAGCCTAAGACTCGTCGCATAGATACTCCCTGCTCGTTGTCGTCGTGTTCGGCGCGATCCGCGCGACGAGTAATCGCTCGCGGTAGTACACCGGCGCCGACTGACTATTGAAATCGTGCGCCTAAGCGCTTAAGCGATTAGGCGGAACTCCCCCACCAACCCCCCCCCGGCGAATTCACGCCGCCGCGCTATGGACGAATCGCGTGGCCACCTGAGCCTTGAGCAGCGTGCCCTCGTCCTTGCGTTAAGACTTCGAGCGGATCGTCCGCGCAACGTGTCGCGCGCCCGCGCTTCTAGCGCGACCCATTGCGCCGGAGCACATAGCGTGCCCGGAAATTAGGTAGAAATAAGAGCGGATTTGCGCGGCGCAGACGGCGCGGGATTAGCTAGTGACGAGAAACTGGCTCCAAACAGACCAGGGAAGTGACAATATATTGCCGCTCGAACCACCGCTCACGCGCCGTCCGGGCCGCCGGGGCGCGCCCGCGGCTCGGACGGATTAGCGAATCGCGATTGTGGCTATCAGCCGGCGCATCACGGCACCCGGCGCGGCGACGTTCGACGGGCCCTCAAGGGGTGCTATCGTGGCGACGCGGGCCGCCAGCAGAGCAGCGTTGGCGCCGCTCGCACTGGTTCCGAAGACCCGGTCCCACATTGCCGTGGTGACTCCGAAACACAGCGCCGGCGCGCAATAGTGATGGATTAAGTGACGCGTGCGCATCCGGGCCTCCGCGCGGCAGAGCGGCGCGCTGAAGTGGATCCGGTAGTGCAATAACTCGTAGATCGCGAACCCGGCCAGGATGCCGCCGTAGAAGATCGTCCATCCGTGCGTTCCGTGGGCGGCGCCGATAAGTAAGGGGAGCAGGGCCGGCAGCCATGCGCCGAGCGCGAAAGCCGCGCGGGGATCGCGATGATGGACGTGGTGGAGCGGGGTCACGAAAGTCGCGAACCGATGGCCCATCCAGCCGTGAATCGCGTACTCCAGGAAGGTCCAGGTGAGGAGCCCCGCGCCGAAAAGTCCGCCGATACAAACCACGCTCATCACATCAATATCGTATGGCGGCGGCCGACGCGCGCGCAATCCACCCCGCACCAATCGACCTCGCGACAAGGAAGGGCGTGGAGCGGGACTCGCCCCGCGCAAGCAGAGCGGGCTGGTCCCACGCATGGTTGTCCTGCGATCGTACATAGGGCCGGGTGGTCTGGGCCGGGACGGGAATGAGTGATGGTCTCTGTGGCGCGCTGACAGAGTCAGGCCCCAGTCCATCCTTTTGGTCCTTCCTTTTAGTCGTCCCTTAGTCCGTCCATTGCCTTAGGTATTGTTCCGGTCTTGTCCGAAGCTTGCTCCATTCTTTCACCAGTCTTGCCCAAGCGCTGCTCCGGCCCTTGGCGGTGCATCGCGGAGCACCGGTGCGACGAAGCGAAGGCGGCGCGGGGTTTTGCTTGGCGATGCTTTTCTGATTTACTAATTAGTCGAAATGAATCGGCCGGTTCGAGCGGCACGCAAGCGGCGTTGCCGCCGGGAAACTGGCTCGCGGCGCGTCGCCTGAATTTAAGCCGCCCCGTATCGTCTTAAACCTTATATCTTGCCGTGCATAAGCGGGTTGACATGAACGTTGCCATCTCCAGGAGGAGACTGAATGTTTAAGAAGATCGCCGCAGTATCCTGCGGCGTGTTCCTGGGTATTCTAATAGCCTTTGCGCGCGCCGGAGCCTTTCCGTTCTGGAGTTCCAGCCCACAGCAGGAGCACGCCAAGTCCCAGTCTCCCCCCGCCGAACGAACTGCCCAAGCGGAGCCGAATCCCGAACCTGCGCCGGCTAATCAGCCCGAACCCAACGAGGCCGGCGTTCTGATTCCGTCTTTCGCGCCGTTGGTCAAGCGGGTAATGCCCTCGGTGGTCAATGTCAGCGTGGTTCAGCAGGTGAAGTCCGGGGCGCCATTCGGACCCGGCGACCAGGCTGGACCGGGTGACTCACCGGACGGACCCGAAGGACCGGATTCGGGCGGACCGAATGGACCTAACGATCAGGGGCCCGGCGGGCCGTTTGGTCAGCAGCAAAATCCCTTCGACCAGTTCCGCCGCTTCTTCGGCCAGATTCCCCATGAATACAAGCAGCACGGGCTCGGCTCGGGCGTAATCGTCTCGCCCGACGGCTATATCCTGACCAACAATCACGTGGCCGGACACGCCGATGAGATTCACGTCCGGCTGCTCGACAAGCGCGAGTTTACCGCCAAGGTCGTCGGCAAAGATCCCAAGACCGATCTTGCTCTTATCAAGATCGACACCAAGCAGCCCCTGCCGGTGGCGCCGCTGGGCGATTCCAACTCGGCGGAGGTTGGTGACTGGGTAATCGCGATCGGCAGCCCGTTCGGTTTCAACTCGACGGTCACGGCCGGGATCATCAGCGCCAAGGGGCGCGCGCTCGGCGGCAACTACGACGACTTCATCCAGACCGACGCGTCGATAAACCCGGGCAACTCGGGTGGCCCGCTGTTCAACGCCAAGGGCCAAGTAATCGGTATCAACACGGCCATCTACAGCAGCACCGGCAGCAACGCCGGGATCGGCTTCGCTATACCGATCGACATCGCCAAGCAGGTGATGCAGCAGCTCAAGGACCATGGCAAGGTGGTGCGCGGGTGGCTGGGAGTCGAAATTCAGGAAGTCACGCCTGACCTCGCTCAGTCCTTCAACCTGCCCAAGCCCGAGGGCGCGTTGGTAGCCAACGTCGAGAAGGAGGGCCCGGCGCTCAAGTCAGGCATCCTGCGCGGCGACATCATCGTCAAGTTCAATGGCACCGAGGTGCAGGACGAGCATCAGCTCCCCGAACTCGTGGCGCAGACGCCGATCGGCGATACCGTTTCGGTCGAAGTGATCCGTAACGGCAAGCATCTTACGATCCCGGTCAAAGTCGCCGAGCTCAAGGAAGAGCAGCTCGCCAGCGCCAAGAGCGAGGAACCCGGCTCCAACTGGGGCCTCCAGGTTCAGTCTATCACGCCCGACATCGCCAACCAGCTCAACCTAAACAATACCAAGGGCGTGGTGGTTCGCGGCGTGCAACCCGACAGCCCGGCGGCTGACGCTGGAATCCAGCAGGGCGACGTCGTGCTCGAGGTCAATCACGCAAAGGTCAACACCGTCGACGATTTCCTGTCGGCTGCCAAGGAGGCCAAGAAGGACAAGAACTCGGCTCTCCTCCTGGTGCAGCGCGGCAACGCCACGATGTACACGGTGATCAAGCCAGCGGGCTGAGCGATAACGCCATGAGGCACACGGTCACCAAACCGTAGAACTGAGCTGGACGCCAACGGGCTTCCAAGAGAGGATGCGCACGGTCACCAAACCGAAGAACTGAGCTGGGACGCCAACGGGCCTTCCAAGAGATCAGTAAAACAAGCGGCGGGCGGGTATCCCTGGAGCAGGGGAGCCGCCCGCCACGTGCCGTTTTTGACGACGTCACTCAGCTCCCGCTTGCAGCTCGCGCTTCCAGCTCGCGCTTCGACGACGTGGATGCGTATGGCCGGTTCTAATTAGCATCGCGGTGCGCTAGGATTCCGCAGCCCGCATCTGTGACGGATGGGTTATCCGGCCCGCGGCGGCGGATTGGATGGCGGAAGTGTGACGGATGAGGGGTGTCTGACGGTTCGCGCGGGGTTTTTCTCGATGGCAAAACGGCGGCGGCGGTCACGCGTCAGGCGTAAGCGTCCCAGCATGATCCTGATGGTGGCCTTGCTCGTGCTCGTGGCCGGATTCATCACCCGGCGCGTGCTGGCGCCGCGTGCGATGAATTTCCTGACCCATCGCTGCGCGACGCGGTTGCCTGCGATAGCGGGCGAGTCTCGGCCGGGCCAGCCGGCGCAGCCATTGCAGTCGACGCAGCGGTTGCAGCCGGCGCAGCCGTTGCAGTCGGCGCAGCCGTTGAACGACGGCACGACCGAGCGCCTGACCGACTCCGACCGCCGTGCGCTCGATCAGATAGTGCGGCAAAAGAGCAGCGGCAGGTAGGTCGAACCCCGATGGCCTTATGGCTTCAACTCAGCGACGATATCGGTCTAAAGGTTGAGCTCGAGCGCCCGCCGTCTCGCGTTGTCTCACTGGTGCCGAGCTGGACGCAGACGCTGTTCGCGCTGGGCGCGGGTGAGATGGTGGTCGCGGCAACGCGCTTTTGCGTCGAGCCGGCCCAGGCACTCGCGGCGATCCCCAAGGTGGGCGGCACCAAAAATCCCAACCTGCGCGAGATCGCGAAGCTCAAGCCGGACCTGGTGATCGCCAACGCGGAGGAAAACCGCCGCGAGGATATCGAGCGTCTGCGTGAGCAGGGAGTGCCGGTGCTCACCACCTATCCGCGCACGGTGCCGGGCGCGGTCGAATCGATCCTGCGTATCGGCCGCGCGCTGGATCGCGAATCGCAGGCGGCGACGCTCGCGCGCGAGATAACGCTCTCGGTGAGCGGAGTCGAGGCCGGGCTCGGCGTCTGGAGCAAGCTTCGGCTGCGCGTGTTCTGTCCTATTTGGAAAAAGCCCTGGATGACCTTCAACGGCGATACCTATGCGCATGACGTGCTGCGCATGATGGGCTTCAACAACGTCTATGCTGCCGCCGGCGAGCGCTATCCGCGCACCACGATCGAAGAGGCCGTCGAGCATCGCCCCGATATCGTGCTGTTGCCCGACGAACCGTACGAATTCGGCCAGGGCGACCTCGATGAGCTTAAAGCGATGCTGCCGGCGGCGCTGGGGCGCCGGGTGCTGCTGATCAGCGGTCGCGACCTGCACTGGTACGGCGTGCACATGGTCGAGGGGCTGCGCGCGCTGAACGAGCGGCTTTCGCGGCTGCGCGCGGCGGTGGTCTAAGCCACACGCGCGAGGCCGCGGAGCGCGACGGCCGGCATCGAGGGTTTGCGCGCGTGGACGCGACGATTTAAAGAAAGTACATCATCACCAATGCAATTGCGCGCGCCTTTGACGCGCGCACGCCGTAACGAAGGAGACACTGCAAGCTCATGGCTTCAATCGCACCGCTCAGCGGCATCAAGGTTATCGACCTCACCAAGCTCGCTCCCGGACCGCATTGCACGATGATCCTCGGCGACCTTGGCGCGGATATCATCAAGGTCGAAGAACCCGGGCCGCCCACCGGACGGCGCGCCGAGCAGGCCGCGGCCTCGGGCAAGACGCAGCGCCCGGCGACTGGCCTGGGCGTGCACAACGCGCTTGGACGCAACAAGAAATCGATCGGGCTAAATCTCAAAAGTGGGGCGGGGCGCGAGGTCTTTCTGCGGATGGCGCAGCGCGCCGACGTGGTGGTCGAGGAATTCCGCCCCGGCGTTGCCAAGCGGCTGGGAATCGACTTCCCGATGCTCTCGGCGCGCAATCCGCGCCTGGTCTACTGCGCGGTGACCGGCTTCGGCCAAACCGGGCCGTATCGCGATTTCGTCGGCCACGACCTCAACTATATCGCGCAGTCGGGTGCGCTCTCGATGATCGGGCGCAAGGACCAGCCACCGACGATTCCGCAGAATCTGCTCGCGGATTACGCGGGGGGCGGGATGCACGCGGCGATCGGCGTGCTTGCGGCGCTGCTCGCGCGCCATCAGACCGGCCGCGGACAGTATGTGGATATCGCGATGCTGGACGGGACGATGCTGCTGATCGCGCAGGCGCTCTCCAACCATTACGGCAAGGGATGGATTCCGCGGCGCGGCGCAACCACGCTGGACGGCTCGGCGCCGTATTACAACCTTTATCTGACCAAGGACGACAAATATATCACGATCGGTTCTGTCGAGCCGTGGTTCTACTCCAATTTGTGCCGCGCGCTCGGCACCGAGGAATTTATCCAAGACGAGTACAACAGCTCCCGCTTCGACGAGATCAAGCTGCGCTTCGCCGAGATCTTCAAGACCAAAACCCGCGACGAGTGGTGGGAAGTGCTGACCAAAGCCGATATCTGCGTGGGCCGGATGCTGACGCTGGACGAACTCGAGCACGACCCGCAAATCCGCGCGCGCAACATGATCGTCGAGGTCGAAGCGCCCACCGGCGAAAAGGTCAAGCAGGTCGGAATTTCGGTCAAGCTCTCCGAGACCCCTGGATCGATCCGCTCGCTCGCGCCCAAGCTCGGCCAGCATACCGACGAAATCCTGACCGACCTCGGCTACAATCAGAACGATATCGAGCGCTGGCGTGCCGAGGGCGCGATCCGTTAGGGCGCGATCGGTGTGAGGAGCGTGGCAATGGCCGAGATACCCGAGTCACCCAAGCTGCCGTTAACCTTCATTCGCGGTCCCTATGAGCCGCTGCTGATCGACCATGCCGAGGGGGCGTGGCTCTACACCGCCGACGGCGGAAAAATCCTCGACGCGGCGGCCGGCGCCGTGGTGACCAACATCGGGCAAGGGCGCGAGGAAATCGCGCAACTGATGGCCGAAGAGGTGCGCCGCGCCAACTACGTCGTTCCGATCTGGTCGACGCCGCAGCGCCAGCGGCTGGTCGAGCGGCTCGCGCGATGGACTCCGCCGGGCCTCACGCGCTTTTTCTTCACTTCGGGCGGATCGGAGGCGGTCGAGGCGGCGCTCAAGTTCGCGCTGATGTATCACAAGGTGCACGGCCGCCCCGAGCGCACGAAAATTATCGCGCGCGAGGCTTCCTACCACGGCAACTCCATCGCCGCGCTTTCGGTTGGCGCAAGCCTGCGCCGCGCCGACTACGAGCGCGTGCTGTTCGATTGGCCGAAGATCAAACCGTCGTATTGTTACCGCTGTCCGTGGGACAAGACCTACCCCGGATGCGATATCGATTGCGCCAATGCGCTCGAAGAGGAGATCGATCGCCAGGGCGAGGACACGATCGCGGCGTTTATCGCCGAGCCGATGATGGGTTCGGCGGGCGGCTCGGTGCCGCCGGTTAAGGAGTACTGGCCGCGCCTCGCCGAGATCTGCCAGCGCCACGGCGTGCTGCTGATCGCCGACGAAGTGATGACCGGGTTCGGACGCACCGGACGCCGCTTCGCCGTGGACCATTGGAACGTCATCCCCGACATCCTGGTCGGCGGCAAAGGACTGACCGGCGGCTACATGCCGATGGGCATGATCGCGGTGCAGGAGAGCCTGGTCGAGCAGTGCGAAGCGAAGGGCGCCGACTTCATGTTCTACACCTACAGCTCGCATCCGACCGCCTGCGCGGTCGCCGACCGCGTGCTCGAAATCATGGAGCGCGAGCATCTGATCGAGCGCGCGGCCGAGATGGGCGCGCGGCTGGGCGCGCAACTCAAGGAGGAACTGTCGGGGCATCCGATGGTCGGCGATATCCGCGGCACCGGGATGTTCTGGGGCGTCGAGATGGTGCGCGACCGCGCCTCGCGCGCGCCGTATCCGCCGGCGATGAAGGTTGCGAGCAGAGTGGTCGCGGCGGGACTCAAGCGCGGACTGTTCGTCTATCCGGCGACCGGGATGGCGCGGCCGGGCGGCGACGCGGTGATGGTCACGCCGCCGTTTGTGATCGGCACCGACGAAATTGAATACATCGTGAGTCGGCTGCGTGCGACGCTCGACGACGTGCACCCGAATCTGCGGTAGTACCGTTCTGGTGCAAGGGCCGCTCGCGAGCGGCCCTTTTTAGAAAAAGTCGACAATGTCATTCCGAGCGAAGTCTGCGAAGCGAGGAATTCCGGCGCGGAGTTTCGCAGCCGGCCTCTTGCGGCTGCGGCGGCTTTCCATTGGATTATAGGGCGGGTCCCGCGCGCCCCGGCCTGGCGGATGGCCGCGGATGGGTCAGGGCCGCGCGCGCACGGCCCAAGGAGGCGCCATGGCGGAGGTCGTCACGAATATCATGACGGACATTATCGGCCCCACTTCGCATTACTTCTATTCCCAGCGGCTGAAGCTTCACTATGTCGACTGGGGCAACGCGGACAAGCCGATGGCGATCCTGGTGCACGGCGGACGCGACCATTGCCGCAACTGGGATTGGGTCGCGCTCGAGTTGCGCCAGCACTTCCATCTGGTCGCCCCCGATCTTCGCGGCCATGGCGATTCCGATTGGGCGATTGGCGGCAGCTACGCCATGATCGATCACGTGCTCGATCTCTACCAGTTGACCAACGCGATCGCCGGCGGGCCGGTCACGCTGATCGGCCATTCGCTGGGCGCGGGCGTCGCGCTGCAAGTGGCCGGCGTATTCCCCGATTTGGTCAAGGCGCTGATCGCGATCGAGGGCCTGGGGCCGCCCTCCGCGATGCTGCGTGAAACCCCGGCCTACGAGCGGATGGATAACTGGGTCGGTGATATGCGCGCGCTCGCCCAGCGCAGGCCGCGCGAGTACCCGAATATCGAGGAGGCGCTGGAGCGAATGCGCGTCGCCAACCCGCATCTCAGTCTCGAGCAGGCGCGCCATCTGACGATCCACGGCGTGCGGCGCAACGAGAACGGCACCTACTCATGGAAATTCGACAATTACACCCGCGCCCATTCGCCATACCTGTTCAACCTCAAGGACGCGACCGAAATCTGGAGCCGCATCCGCTGCCCGACGCTGCTGGTACGCGGTGACGAGTCGTGGGCCGGCGACTGGGAGCGCGACGGGCGCCTGGACTCTTTCCGCACTTCCGAGCTGGTGACGATTCGCAAGGCCGGCCACTGGGTTCATCACGATCAGCTCGCGGAGTTCCTCGCCGTGGTCCATCGCTTCCTCGGTTTGTAGCGCTCGGCCCCGGGGTGAGGCGCGGAGCCGCGTGCGCGGGACGTTGGCGCGCGCGAGCGCGGGGAGGCAGGGGAGGGGAGCTGGCTGATGCGGATATTGCGGCCGCTATCGTTACGTACTGACGAGTTCAACTACACGCTGCAGATTCTGCTGGCGGCGGTGGTCGGCGTGCTGGCCGCGCTTGGCAATCTGGGCTTTCGCGCGCTGATCGAATTCTTCACTTGGGTGTTCCTGGGCATGGAATGGGATGCGCTCGGAATCGCGCACGGCGGCCTGCGGCTTGGGCTGGTGCCGGTGGTGCTGCTGAGCGGCGGCGTTGGGATGATCCTGCTCAACTGGCTGTTTCCGGGCGACGTGCTCGGCTACGGCTTTCCGAATTTCCTCGAAATGGTGAATCTCGGCAGCGCGCGGATCAAGCGGCGCTGGATCGTGCTTAAGGCTGTGGGCGCGGCGTTGTCGCTCGGCTGCGGCGCCTCGGTCGGACGCGAGGGGCCGATCGCGCAAATCGGCGGAGCGATCGGCTCGGCGGTCGCGCAATTGCGCCGCTTGCCGGCCGACCGCGCCAAGGTCCTGATCGCCGCCGGTGCGGGCGCCGGGATCGCCACCACCTTCAACGCTCCGGTCGGTGGTGTGCTCTTTGCCCAGGAGATCGTCCTGCTCGGCGAGACCGAGCTTAGCAACCTGACGCTGTTGCTGGTCTCGACCGTGAGCGCAGTGGTCTTTTCGCGTGCGATTACCGGCGACGCCGCGGTCTTCCAGACCCCGGTCTTTGTGATGCGCAGTTATTGGGAACTGCTGTCATACACCTTGATGGGTGCTCTGCTGGGCGCGCTCAGCGCTGGCTACATCCATTTCTTCCATGCCACCGCAGCGGCTTTCCGCAGGATGAAAGGGCCGCAGTGGGCCCGTCTGGCGTTGGGCCTGCTGGTCGTCGGCCTGGTCGCGATTCCATTGCCGCAGAACCTCTCCGACGGCTATCCGATGATCAACCGCGCGATGGAGGGCCGCTTCGCCATCGGGATCACGTTCGCGCTGACCGCGGCCAAGTTCTTCACCTCCAGCGTGTCGCTCGGGTGCGGCGCGCCTGGCGGCGTCTTCGGCCCGACGTTTTTCATCGGCACGATGGCGGGGGCGACGTTTCAGCGCGCGATGGCCTCGATAGTGCCGAAGCTGACCGGACCGCGCGGGTCGTACGCGCTGGTCGGATTGAGCACCTTCCTGTGCGGCGTGACGCACGCGCCGTTGACCGCGCTTTTTTTGCTGCTCGATATGACCCAGAATTACCAGGTCGCGCTGCCGGCGATGATCGCGGTGGTGACGGCGTTGGTAGTTTCGCGCTCGCTCGAGCATGAGTCGATCGACACCTATCGTCTGGCGCGCGAAGGCAAGACGCTCGAGATTGGCCGCGAACGGCTGGTGCTGACGCAGATTCCGGTCGAGAGCGTGATGACGCACGACCCGGCGGTCGTGCAATCCAAGGCCCCGCTCGCGGAAGTTTTGCGCGCGGCGGGCGACACCGCGCAGGCGACGCTGCCGGTGGTCGACGACGCTGGCGGACTGGCCGGCCTTATCGTGACGCGCGACCTGGTCGCGATGCTGAGCAGCCAGGCCGACGTGGTGGGCTTGGTCAACGCCTACGACATCTGCCGGCGCAATTGCCCGGTGGTGAGCGGCGATTCCAATCTCGACGAGGCCGCGCAACTGATGGAGTCCGAGGACCTCGAGGAATTGCCGGTGGTTGATAGCACCGCCGGCCAGCGCGGCCGGCACCTGGCCGGCCTTATCGCGCGCAAGGAGATTGGCCAGGTGCTGAACCGGATGGCGGTGTCGCTTTCGACGCTCGCCAACACCGGCACCAGTATCTTCTGGGCGACCGGCTATCGTCTGATGCGCATCATCGTGCCGCCAACCGCGCAAGGTAAGACGATGGTCGAGCTTGCGCCGCGCACGCGCTTCGGCGTGAGCGTGCTCGCGGTGCAAAAAGCCGGCGCGAGCGAAGACGGGTTCGTGCCGATTACGCCCGAGCGCAAGCTCAATCCCGGCGACACCATTATGGCCGCCGGCCGTCCGTCCGATTTACGCCGCTTCGTGCGCGAGCTGGAGCAATTGTAGCGGCGCGCCCAAGGCTATTGCTCAGTGATTAGCTATTGCTCAACCGACTCCTGGGATAACGTCACGATTCGGAGGACTACCTCATGCGCGCTGCCGTGATGCGTAACAAGAAGCTCGTGGTCGACGATATTGCCACGCCCGCGCCGGGCCCCGGCGAGGCGCTGGTCAAGACGCTCGCCTGCGGAATCTGCGGCTCCGATCTGCATGCGCTCAAGCACGCCGAGAAACTGGTCGAAGGGGCGCGGCGCTCTGGCGGCCCGTTCATCATGGATCTCAAACGCGACATCGTGATGGGCCACGAGTTCTGCGCCGAGGTCGTCGACTACGGACCTCAAACCCAGCGCCGCTTTAAGCCTGGCGCGCGAGTGTGTGCGATGCCCGTGCTGATTCGCGCCACCGGTGTCGAGACGGTCGGCTACTCGAACGACCATCCCGGCGGCTACGGCGAATACATGCGGCTGACCGAGAAGCTGCTGCTCGAAGTGCCCAACGGACTTCCGACCGAGCGCGCTGCGCTGACCGAGCCGCTCGCGGTCGGTTATCATGCGGTGGCCAAGGCGCGGATGGAGCAGGACGACGCGCCGCTGGTGATCGGATGCGGCCCGGTAGGCCTGGCGGTTATCGCGGCGCTCAAGCTCAAGGGGGTGCATCCGATCGTCGCAGCGGATTTCTCGCCCCGCCGCCGCGCTCTCGCGCTGCAGATGGGCGCCGACGTCGTGATCGATCCCAAGGAGAAGTCGCCCTACGAGAGCTGGCGCGAGCTTGCCGCTTACAAAGACCCCGCTCGCGCGCCGCAACTGCCGCCGTGGATGCCCGGGCCGGCGCTGCGGCCCGCGGTGATTTTCGAGTGTGTCGGAGTGCCGGGCGTGATCGAGTCGATAATGGCCGCGGCCCCGGCCCACGCGCGGATGGTCGTGGTCGGCGTCTGCATGGAGCGCGATCATATCGAGCCACTGTTCGGCATCAACAAGGAACTCAATCTGCAGTTCGTACTCGGCTATACCGGCCAGGAGTTCGCCGCCACGCTGCGCAACCTGTGCGAGGGCAAGGTCAATGGCGACCCGCTGGTGACCGGCAAGGTCGGAGTCGAAGGCGTCGCGCAGGCCTTCGAGGATTTAGCGTCACCCGAGCGGCACGCGAAAATCCTGGTCGAGCCGTGGCGTAGCTAGATCACAGAAGAGAGGGCGCGCGGCGCTCCGCCTGTTCGTTCGTTGATGACCGAAGAGACCGACGCGCGGCGCTGCGCCTATTCGTTCGCTGACGGAGTTGTCTCGTCCTCAAAGCGGAAGGGGCGGGCGCGGCCGGCGCGCAGTTCGGCACAGAGTCCCTCGATATCGCTCACTGTCCGCTCCAGCTCGGTCGCGCAGCTGAGGAACCATTTCGGGGTTACGAAATGCGCGTCGCTGCCGCCGACGCCGACCAGCCCGAGCTTCTCCATCGCGACCAGCGCGGCGTCGTTCTCGCGCGGCGAGTTCTGTCCGTTGAGCGCCTCGATTACGCCGAGCGCGGCGCCGTGGCGCGCGAGCAGATCGTCGAGCTGCGGACCGAAGCCCGAATCGCGAAACGGATGCGCCGGGATCGCGATTCCGCCCTCGCCGTGGATGACTTCGATCAGCGTGTCGCTTTTGAGCATCCGCGAACTCAGATCGAAGCGGCGAATCACTTCGCGCGTCACTCCGAACAGCAGCAGATGGCCCAGGTTGGTGTCGGCCTCGATTCCTTTGAATACCATCACACCGAACTGCTGCGTCAGCTCGGCATAGCGCCGGTCGAGCTCCGGATCGGCGGGGAACAGGCGATGCTCGGTGAAGCAGATGGCGTCGAGGCGGCGCGGGCCGCGCGCGGCGGCCTCGACGTATTGCTCGGGTGCGATGTTGGAATCCGAGGAGAGCAGCGTATGGACGTGCAGGTCGATGAGCATGACGCAACGATTCTCACATTTGCCGGCGTGGCTTGGAAAGCCGCCGCGCGATCCGACGCGCGCCGGGTTGATTTCTTTTTCAGCGCTGCCGCGAACGCTCTATGGGCCGGCGGAGCCGTCCTGCACGCGGATATGATCTTTGAGCGAAGCGACGCCTGCGACGTTCAACGCCAGCATTTGCACCATCGCTTCGTCGGTCGTGGTCGGCACCGTCCCGGTCAACACCATCGTGTCGCCCACCATCCGGAAGTGCACGCCGGTTAATCCGCCGGCGTCAAGCGCTGCCCGAAAGGCATCCAGCCGCGCGGCGCGAAACTCCGGAGCCGAGGACGGAGAGTCAGGCGGAAAAGGTTCGGGCTCTGTGCCGGGCGCCGAGGCGTCAGGCGCGGGCATCGCGGGTATTGGTGCGTCGGCGCGCGTTGCGTCGGGCGGGTTGCCGTCCGAATTGTCGCTCATTTGCAGGCATGAGACCGCTCTGACCGTCGCGAATGCGCTCACGAAGATCAACACCAGGATCAGCAGGGGACGGCGCGCGCTGCGCGTCCGATGGTAAAGTCGCGCGCCGCGGGGCGTCACGCGCGGCCGCTCTTGGGCCGAGGGCGGCACCGAAAGGAGCACGGTCTCGGCCTCGTGATTGGATGCGACGCCGGCCGCGGCGTGCGCGTCACTCACCTCCGCGCCGCAAAAGGAACAGAAGCGCGAATCGGAGGGAATCGCCCGGCCGCATTTCGTACAATCGATCTCCGATGCCGTACGCAACACCGTTGGCGCGGACGGCGATGCGGGACGTGGCGCGCTGGCGCTTCCGAGCGGCAGCCGAAGCTGCGAGCGCGAGCCGGTGGCCGTCTGCGACGGCGCGGTTGACTGCGATGCTCCCGTCGCGAGTGTATGTTCTCCGCCGTTTGCGTGTTCCAGTGTCACTGATGGCGCTGTCGCATCGGTGGGAGCGACGCCGGCGCGAGTGCCGTCGCGTATATCTTGCAGCCGGCGCTTGAATTCCGCCGCGCTTTGCACGCGATGCTCGACGTCGTAGGCGAGCGCGTCGTCGACCAGCGCTGCCAGCGCTGGTTCGGCGCCGGGACATGACGTGGCGAGCGGTGGAAAGCTGAACGGCGCTTCGTTGGCCGGGTCGCGGCCGCTGAGCGCATGATGCATCGTCGCGCCGAGCGCGTAGAGGTCCGAGCGCAGTTCGACCTTGCCGCGATATTGCTCGGGCGGCGCATACCCCTGCGTGCCGATCATGGTCGCGTTCTGCTGCGGCTGGAAATGGCGCGCGATACCGAAGTCGATGAGCTTGGCCTGTCCATTGGCCATCATCATGACGTTGGACGGTTTGAGGTCACGATAGATGACCGGCGGCTCGAGCCCGTGCAGGTACTCGAGCGTATCGAGGATTTGCAGCGCGATGTCGATGACGCGCGCCTGAGCCAGCCGGCCCCCCGCCAGCTTCGTCTCCTCCTCGAGCGTCGCACCGTCGATATATTCCATCACCAGGTAGTGATGGTTTTGTTCGCTGAAGCGGTCGAAGACGCGGGGGATATGCTCGTTGTTAAGCCGCGCCAGCATGTCGGCCTCGCGCTGGAAGGCGTCGACCGCCTGACGCTGCGCGTCGGGGTTGGTGAAATTATCGACCACCTCGGCCAGCGCGCACCGGCGCGCCGCCAGCCGCAGGTCCTCGGCCAGGTAGACCAGCTTCATCCCGCCGCCGCCGAGCGGCTTCACGACGCGGTAACGGCCGCCGACTATGGTGTTTGGCGCAATCATCGCTAAGGTCGCGGGTAATTACTGCGGTGGCGGCCCTGCCGTCAACGCCCCGGAGGCGCGAGTCCCGCGCCGCTCAGCATCAAGCGCGGCGGCGCGCGCCGCCGACACTGCGCATACCAAGTGAATCAGCACGCCTAGCGACGGTGAAATATCGTAAGCCCAAAGTGTCCCGAAGAACCATCCGATCGCGCGCCCCGCGCGCCCGGCATAAAAATGGCCGAGCCCCGGCACCAGGCTTAGCACGACCGCGATCAATGCAGGTGACCTCAGATCGCCGAGCCATTCCCCGCCACCCAGTCGCGCGCCGCACTGCTTGCAGTACACCGCTTCGGCCACTACTACCGGCTGGCCGCATTGCGAACAGAACCGCGCCCGTGTCGTTGCGGTTTCATTCCTGCCCGTTTCGGTTCTGACCATTTCAGCCATGCCGGTTTCAGCCATGGAACACAAACGGCGCGTCGCCCAACCGCACGTCGTCGCCGTTGGCGAGCTGACGTGCGCCGTCGATCCGTTGGCCGCGGATGAAAGTGCCGTTCTGGCTGGCCAGGTCGCGCAGCGCGAAACCGCCGTCCTGCGGCACGATAGTCGCGTGGCGGCGCGAGACCGAAGCGTCGGAGATAACGATGTCGTTGTCGATCGCGCGGCCCAACGTCGTTGGCGCTCCCGGACGCAGTTCGTAGCGGCGTCCGTTGGCGCCGACCAGGCACGGCGTCGCCATCCGTCCGACGTGCGGCGCCATCGCGGGCCCGGCGGACACGGAGGCCGGCGCGCCGTCTCGGCCGTTTTGACCGTTTTGGCGCACGACGGCAGGGCGCGGCCCGGCGCTGGCGCGCTTGAGATGAAAGCTCAGTTCGTAGTCGGAAATCCTGATCCGGTCGCCCTCGTTCAGCTCGGCGGTTTCGATCCGGTTGCCGTTGAGGAACACGCCCTGCTGCACGGCGAGATTCTTCAGCACGTAACTGTTGCCGTGGCGTTCGATCACCGCATGGCGCGGCTGCACGCCGGGATCGCCGAAAAGCCCGACCACGTTTTCTTCGGCGCGCCCGAGCGTCGCCACCGCACGATCGATATTGAAGCTGCGTCCGCGCAGCCGTCCCGCCTGGACGTTGAGCCACGCGCTCTTGGTCAACTCCTGCACCAGCCCGATCAGCAGTCCGACCGCCAATCCGAGCGCGCACAGCCCAAACAGCCGCGAGTAGAGACCGCTCGCGTTAGCCCCGATGATATCGAAGGCCACGCCGCCGACGAAGCCGCCCACCCATCCGCCGACCGCTCCCTTTACGATGTTGCGCAGCGATCCCGCGAGATCCCTGAGCGAGCCGCTCGCCAGGCCTACGCCGGCGCCGCAGATGAACCCCATCAGGACCCATCCGATCACCCGCGCAACGCGCAGATAGATCTCCGAACCGGCCTGATTGGCGCCCCATCCGCCGGCCGAGAGGATCATCGTGAAGACGACGTTGGAGTAATAAACCGCGGGCAGTCCGATAAGGAAGCAGACCACAAGTCCAACCAGGAAACGCCGCGTGACTGCCGGTGTGAATTGCAGGCTTTTGCCCTGCGCCGCGACGATGAAGCCGCCGACCAGCCCCCAGAACAGCGCCATCGAGGCGACCCCCGCGAGCTGGGTCCAGATGTTCTCGACCTGCGTGATCGTGTGTCCGTGGCTGACCAGCTCGACCGGAAGCCATCCGAGCGCGCCGCCGATGAGGCCGGCCAGGGCCATGAAGGTAAGCTCGCGCTGGTCAATCGCGTCGTTCATCGCGGCGGACCTTTCTTATGACTGGGTCTTATGATTGGGGTCTCTGGATTTGACGAAGAGTGTGTCACAGAGTTCGGCAAAAAATCTGGCATAGATCTGGCGCGGATTTCACACCCGCCCCGCCCGTGAATCGCGGCATTCATCAGTATAATAACCCGGCTTGCAGATGCGGCAAACGTCCGGCGAAGTGCGATTAGTCATCAGATGCGCTTGAGACGCGCTTGGGTTGCCCCCTTCGGCGCAAACGGTGCATGATTCGGTTTTGATGAACGGCGGTATTTCACCAGGAGGTCACGATGGCGGAGAAAACCCTTGTACCCGAGGCATTTGGACCGCTCCAGGGGGTCAAAATCGTCTCGAGCGGCACCTTGATCGCGCAGCCGTTTGGTGCGGCGCTGGCCGCCGAGATGGGCGCCGAGGTCATCCAGATCGAACGCCCCGGCGTGGGCGACCTGGGATGGCGCACCGTCGGCATCCGGCTCAAGACGCGCGACGGCAAGGGCGAGACCGCGACCAACTGGGTGCAGGAGCGGCGCAACGTCTTCTGCGTCTCGCTTGACCTCACTCGGCCGCGCGGGCGCGACCTGTTCCTGCGCCTGGTCGAGCGCGCCGACATCTGGATGGAAAGCTCGAAGGCCGGGACCTATCCGAAATGGGGCCTCGACGACGCCTCGGTATGGAAAGTCAATCCGAAGCTGGTGATTACCCACGTCAGCTCTTACGGCCAATATGGCCATCCCGACTATATCGGGCGCACCTCGTACGACATCGTGGGCCAGGCCTTCGGCGGCATCATGCATCAGACCGGCTTTCCCGAGACCCCGCCCTCGCGCGCCGCACCGTGGACGGGCGACTACCTGACGGCGTTGTTCACCCTATGGTCGTCGCTGGCGGGGCTGACCTACGCGCGAAGCTTCGGCAAGGGCCAGGCGATCGACATCGCACAGTACGAAGCGATCCATCGCACGCTCGGCGGCACGATGGTCGAGTACTTCCAACAGGGATTGGTGCGCGAACGCTCGGGCAACAAGGCGCAGGGCTTCCAGCCGCTCGACAGCTTCGAGGCGAGCGACGGATGGGTGGTGCTGGGCGCGATTGGCGAGGTTTACGATCGCGTGGTGCGGGCGATCGGCCTGGACCCGGCTGATCCGAAATGGCAGAAGGCGCGCCTGGACATCGAATCGATGGAAGGGATCGAGTTCGACGCGTTGCTGCGTGGGTGGATCAACGAGCGCCCCGCCGTCGAAGTCGTGCGGCACATGAACGAGAATAACGTGGCCTGTAACCGGATCATGTCGAGCAAGGACATGGCGGAAAACGAGCAATACCAGGCGCGCGACATGCACGTCGAATGGACCGACGAGCAGGCGGGCAAGGTCAAGGGTATCGGAGTTGTGCCGAAGTTTTCGGCCACGCCGGGCAAGATCTTCCGCGGCGCGGTCGGCGTTGGCCACGACAACGAGCGCGTATACGGCGAGCTCCTGGGGCTCAAGCTGGGAGAGATCGAAGAGCTCAAACGCGACAAGCTGATTTAGATTCGCGCGCGCCGCGCAGCGGCGGCGCACCTAAACGACGTGGGCGGGCGCGGCGGATGGCCGCGCCCGCCCCGTCATTCTGCAAAGTCCCCGCTGCACGGCTGCTGCTGCATGCCTGCGGCGCGATCCAATAAGCGCGGCGCGCGCCTCAGCGTGCGACGCGCGTCATGAACGCCTCGGCGCCGCGGACGAACTCGCGTTCCTCCGCATAGCGGCCGAGGTCGAGGATGAAGTACGTCGCGCCGGCCGCGTGCTCGGCCTCCAGCCGGGCGCGGGCGGCGGCGACATCGTCGAGCTTGAGCCCGCGGCGCACCACTATTTCGGGCTCGGCACGGCCGCGTGCGCGAGCCTGCTCGCGTAGAGCGACCACCGCCGGGCCGAGCTTGTCCGCCGGCAGCATCGGATGCCATCCGTCGCCGAATTCCAGCACGCGCGCGATCGCGTTGTCGCCGTTGCCGCCGATCCAAATCGGCGGGCGCGGCGGCCGCGGCAGAAACACGATCGGCGCAAAGCGCACCAGCGCGCCCTCGTACGACGCGACGTCGCTCGAGAACAATTGATGCAATACGCGGAGCGTTTCGGTGGTCAGCGCGCCGCGCTGGCCGGGGTCGACGCCCAGCGCGTCGAACTCGCGGCGCATCCATCCGACGTCCGTAGCGAGGATCATCCGGCCGCCTGATAGTTCCTGGATCGTCGCGACCTGCTTGGCGGTGAGCACGGCCGGACGATATGGCAGCACGAGCACCGACACGCCCAGACGGATTCGCTCGGTCGTCCCGGCGAGAAACGCGAGCGTCGCCAGTACGTCGAGGTAGCGCCCGCCCGAGCCCTCGACATCGTCGGGCGGCAGCGCCAGGTGATCGGAAACGAAGAGCGCGTCGAAGCCGAGTTGTTCGGCGGCGCGGGCGCACGCAACGATTGTCTCGCGGGTCGACTGCGGCCCCATGTTGCGGATCGTGATTCCATACTTCATCGTCGGCCCCTCGGTCTTCGACTCGCGCGCTAGGCGGCGCGGTATTCTGGCTATTTGACTATTTAATTATTTTACCGCTTTGAGTTTGCGCCGGGCCTGGCGTCCCGAGACCAGGCGGCGCGCCGCTGCGCCGAGCGTGCCCGCGCGATGCCATCGGCCGTACTGCTCCAGGGTCAGCCCGCGCGCCGCTTCCAGCGCGACCGACAGCGCGGCGAGTACGCATACCTCGGCGAGCACGCTGATGCGTGGCGCGAGGCCGAGCACGCCGCCCTCTTGCTCGACCGGAGCGTTAATCACGAGGTCGGCCAGGTGCGAGAGTTCGGAGGCCGGGTTGCCGGTGACCGCGATTAACTGCGCGCCGTGCTCCTTGATCGCCACGGTGGCTTCGCACAACTCACGCGTATTGCCGCTGTTGGAGATCGCGATCACTATATCCTTGGGATCGACTTGGCCGAGACTGCCATGCAGCGTTTCGGTCGCATGGAGGAAGGTCGCTTGTGTCCCCACGGAACAGAGCAGGCTCGCCGCATAACGGGCGACGTGTTCGGGCTTGCCGACGCCGGTAAGATGGACGCGGCCGCCGTGGGCTTCGGCGATGCGGATCATGTCGACCGCGGCGCGAATGTGGTTGAGGTCGATCTCGCGCCGCAGCGTCCCAAGCTCGCTCAGGCACAATTCCAGGAAACGGTTGACCTCGACCGAGGGATCGAGCGGTCCGCCGGCCTGCGGCGGTGTTTCGATCTCCGGCAGCGCCTGATCGGGCATCGCGTCGCGGAACAACGCGAGCACTTCGTCGCGCACCTCGAAGCCGGCCGGAAACGCGCCCAGCCGCCCCACGCATACCGCGCCGGCCGCATTGGCGAGCGTCCCGATCGCGCGCCACGGCCAGCCCCATCGCAGCCCCGCGAGCATCGCGCCCAGGAACGCATCGCCGGCGCCGGTCGTGTCCACCGCTTTGACCGCGAACGCCGGCAGCTTGAGCGCGGTCCCCGCCGCCGCGATCGCGCATCCGCGCTCGCCGTCGGTGACGACCACCGCCTGGCTCTGGTAGCGCGCGCGCATCGCCTGCGCGAGCTTCAATGTGTCGCCGCGCCCCGCGCCCACGAGCGCGCGTGCCGTGAGACGGGTCGGTTTGAGAATCGTCGCCAGGCGAAGCGCGCGGTCCAGTTCGGCGCGGGTTCCAAGCGCGGGACAGGCGTCGGCGGGCGGCAGATCGACGTCGAGCACGGTCGGGATGGAATTGGCGCGCGCGAATAGCAGCAGCGCGATTACGGTGCGCAGCGGGAGCTGCGAAATTTCGGTAGAGATCATCCGGGCGTGCCGGATAAAGCCGGCGTGGCGGCGGCGAATTTCATCGGGCGCAAGCTCGGCGGTGGCTCCGCGCGCCATATAGATGGCGCGCCCGCCGCGCCCGTCGACGAAGACCTTGGCGAATGAGCTGGCCGAGCCGTCGGTGGTCAGATGATGCCGAATCCCGAGCTGGTCCATCCCGCGGCGCAGGAACTCGCCGTGGCGATCGGCGCCGATTTTGCCGAACACGCCGGCTTCGAGCCCCAGCACGCGCGCCCATCCGAGATGGTTGAGTACCAGGCCGCCGACCGCCGCGCGTTCCATGCGGCCATCGCCGTGATGGGCATCGAGCGCGACTTTCTGCTCGGCGTGGACGAACTTCGGCGTGCGGTAGAACAAGTCCACCACCATGCTGCCGCAGCCGGCGACGTCGAGTTTTGGCTCAGCCATCCTTGAGTGCGCGCCTCGCCTGCGGACGCTCCGCGTCGGCCTCGCTGAGCCATCCGGGCTCCAGCGTGGCCGCCGCGCGCCGGCGCAGGTCCTTGAAGCGGCGCGCGAACTCGCGCCGCTCGCCGTCGCTGAACGCAGGCGTTCCGGGCGCGAGCGCTTCGCTGCGGCATACGCCCATCTCGACCAAGGCCGCTTTGAGGCAGGCAAGCGTGGGACGGAAGCCGCGGCCCCCACGATTGAACTCGCACGCGGCGCGGAACTCCTCGAGCACCTGGGCGTAGCGATGCATCAGGGCGGAATCGCCGTTGCGGCACACGCGCAACGCCCGTTGCCACTCGCGCGGCATCGCGTTGCTCGGCCCGGCCACGATTCCGTAGGGCAGCGAATCGCGCGTCCAGTAGCGGTTCCAGTAGTGCCGGGTCCATCCGCCCGCGCCCTTGGGCGGCGCGAACAGATCGAAAATGAGATATGGGTCGCCGGCGTAAATCGCAAAATCGCCGCCGCGGTTGAAGTGTGATGCGGCGCGCGTGTAATTGCCGAGCACCGCCTTACCGGCCGTGACCTTGATCCCGCGCACGTAATCCATCCGGCTCATCTGTTTGACGTCGCGCGTATGCATGTGCGGCGCGTGGCCGGGCGCGGAAATCTCGGCGTTGTCGTAGAGGAAGACCGGAATCCATCGCTTTGAGCGTTCGAACAGCGCGTTGATCTCGCGGTTGACGAAGCCGACTGGATCTTCCGAGTCGCGAATCGAAAGCGGCGCGACCACTGCCGCCTCGGCGTTCAACTCCAACGCATACTCGAGGTTCTCCAGCGTCTCCGCGCGCGTATGCCCGGTGATGCCGACCCAGGCCTCGACCGCGACGCCGGCGGCGTTGATGTGACGGCATTCGTCGACCACCACGCGGGCGATTTGCTGGCGGCGCGGATTGTCCAGCTTGTCCCACTCGCCGGTAGTGCCGGCGGCGAAGATGATGTTGGCGCCATGGCCGCTCTGCACCGCCCAGCGCACCACCGCGCGCTGCTCGTCTTCGAGCACCTCACCCGAGCGGTCGAGGATGGTGACGACCGGCACCGAAAGCCCCGCGTTGGGCACGTAGCGATGAACTTCGCGCTCGCCGGTGCGCCGGGCCGCCCGCCGCCGTCCGACAAGTCTCAGTTGTCTCCGGTTTGTCATCTATCTGTGATCCACGCTGTAATCCGCGCCTCGTGATCGAAAAAAACGGCTCAGCGAAATTCCGTCGAGGAAAATCCGCGCAGGCCCGGGGATCACAGGATTCCCAGGCCAAGCCGCGTGGTGAACGTCTGCCTGCCCTCTCTGTCCGCACTATACTTGCTAAGCTGGGCTTCAATACGCAAACGGTAGGTGCCGTCTTCGGACAAGGCACCCTTAGGCATGTTGTTGGCCCACAGCGATCGCTTGCAGGCGGCAATTACGAAGTCGTCGATCGCAGCGAGTCCGGAATGCTGATGGTAAATCAGCTCCCTTAGCTGGCCCTTGTCGTCGAGGATGGCAGTCACGATTACGGGTTTGATCTCTTCGCCCAACTCCAGCGTCACCATCGGTTCCGTCTTCTCGTTCTCGACCATATCGGCGAGCAGTTGCGTGAGCATCATGTTGGCGAAGCTTGGATACTCGGCCGCCTTGGCATTGAGCAGCCGCTCCTGGGTATGGGGAATCCCGGTCTCGGCGTATCGCGGGGATTCGGGATCATCCAGGAACAGCCGGCGCAGCGTGGAGGGTGTGTCTCTGCCGAAGCCGTGCGTGACCATCGCGGTCTCGTCCCGGGACGGGTCGGATTTCAGCACTTTCGCGGCAGTGTTGAGCGAGGCGGCATCGGTATCGCTGGACGAAAGCTGCGAGAGATCAGTGATCACATGCGGCGAGCCGGGGGCCGCGGCCGGCGGCGGTGGAGGGGGCGGGGATGGGGCGGCGACGGCAGGCTTTTGCGATGAGCATCCAATAACCATCATCGCTGCGAGAATCGCCGCGCCCAGCGTGGCCGTTACGCCAGGCCGGCCGTCCGTCGTGACGGCGCGCACACTGGCGCGGACCGAGGGCATTAAACCGTGTCGCATTACCGTCCTGGCGGAGAAAAATCCCGTGATTCCGAATTCTGACGCTCGCGCCGCGAGCGCACGATTTTAGTACCGAAGGGTCGCAGCGGACAATGACAAAGCGCCGATTCGTGGTTATCTTAGCTCAAGGTCAAACGGGTGGCGGGCTCCTTTATGGCTGAATCGCGGACCGATTGCGAGTGAATTGCGACCGAATCGGCAAGTGATCGGAAGTCAATTGAGTGACCTGCCGCCTGATGATACACTACTCCGAACAGAAGGAAGCCAATGAAACCCGGAATCCATCCCGAATACCATCGCTGCGTAGTCACCTGCGCATGCGGCAACACGTTCGAGACGCGTTCGACGGTGAACGAATTGCACGTCGAGGTCTGCTCGAATTGCCATCCCTTCTACACCGGCACGCAGCGGCTGGTCGACACGGCCGGCCGGATCGAGCGCTTCAATCGCAAGTACGGTCGTAAAGTAGCATAGCAACCTCCGCTGCCCGCGGCGCGCCATGATGCGTCCGGGTGGGCGGGGGATCGGTCTTGATGGCGCGGCTGGCCCAACACTTGGTAGCCGCGCTAAATTTTTGTCCCGTGCGGTGCTGAATCCACGCTCCGTCACGACTTAGGTGCCGATGCTCGACAAGCTCAAGGGAATCGAAGAGCGCTTCGCCGAACTGGAGCGGCGCATCAGCGACCCGGCGGTAATCGCCAATAATCGCGAATATGCGCAGCTCGCCCGCGAACGGTCCTCGCTCATGGAAGTGATCGGCGCCATCCGCGAGTATCGCCACACGCTGAGCGACATCGCCGACCATCGCGCCGTGCTCGAGGGCGACGACGAGGACTTGCGCGAGCTGGCCAAGGGCGAGTTGCCGACGCTGCAAAAGCGCCAGGCCGAGCTCGAAGAACGAATCAAGATACTGATCACGCCGCGCGATCCCAACGACGACCGCAACGTGCTGCTCGAGATTCGCGCCGGCACCGGCGGCGAGGAAGCTTCGCTCTTCGCGGGCGAACTCTTTCGGATGTACACGCGCTACGCCGAGCGCCATCGATGGAAAGTCGAGTCGCTGAGCCTCAGCACCACTGGCCTTGGCGGAATCAAGGAAGTGATCGCGCTTATCGCGGGCCGCGGCGCTTACAGCCGGCTCAAGTTCGAGGGCGGCGTGCATCGCGTGCAGCGCGTGCCCGCCACCGAAGCGTCGGGTCGCATCCATACCTCGGCCGTCACCGTGGCGGTGATGCCTGAAGCCGACGACGTCGAAGTCAACATCAACGAGGAAAAAGACCTGCGCATCGACGTGATGCGCGCCTCGGGACCCGGCGGCCAGAGCGTTAACACCACCGATTCGGCCGTGCGCATCACGCACATTCCGACCGGGATGGTGATCGTCTGCCGCGACGAAAAATCGCAGCACAAGAACAAGGCGCGGGCGCTCAAAATTCTGCGCGCGCGCCTGCTGGAAGCGGCGCAGGCCGAGCAGGACGCTAAGATGGCCGCGACGCGCCGCTCGATGGTGGGCACCGGCGATCGCTCCGAGCGCATCCGCACCTACAATTTTCCGCAGTCCCGCGTCACCGACCATCGCGTCAACCTCACGCTGCATCAACTCGACCAGGTGCTCGACGGCGCGATCGATCCGCTGATCGATGCGCTGGCCACGCGCGAGCAGGCCGAAGCGCTGAGCACGTAACGCCGATGAATCCCGAAGCTATCGCCAAGCCGCATACGGCCGGGCGTGAAGCTGCGGCGATGCTCGCGGCCGCGAGCGCGCGTCTGGCGCGCATCGGGATTGATAGCGCGCGCCTGGACGCTGAGTTGCTGATGGCCGCGGCGGCGGGTATCTCGCGCGCGGCGATCGTCGCCGGCATCGGGGAAATTGACACGGCCGCCTCGGAGCGCTTCGAGCGGATGGTCGCGCGGCGCGAGAGTCGCGAGCCGCTCGCCTATATTGTCGGGCGGCGCGAGTTCTTTTCGCTCGAACTCGCGGTGCGCCCCGGCGTGCTGATCCCGCGGCCCGAGACCGAGACCGTGGTCGAGGCCGCGCTGGATTTTCTGCGCGCACGAGAACGCCGCCGGGACCCTTGTGCAGTTGGGGCCGTTCGTGAACGTCCCTCTCATCCCACTGTTAGAGTGCTCGACATCGGTACGGGGTCGGGCGCGATCGCTATTGCGATCGCCGCAAACGCGCCCGGGGCAAAGATCGTCGCGCTGGACATATCTAAAGTATCGCTTGAGGTCGCCGCCGACAACGCGCGACGCCATCGATGCGCCGACCGGATCAGTTTCCTTAAGAGCGATTGCTATGCCGCGCTCGATGCCATCGCGCCGCCGTTCGATCGATTCAATCTGATCGTGTCCAATCCGCCTTACATCGCCGAGGCCGAGCTTGCCGCGCTGGCGCCCGAGGTGCGCGACTTCGAGCCGCGGATCGCACTTGAGGGTGGTCCTGACGGCATGGAATTCTATCGCAAGATCGCCGACGGGCTAATGCGATGGCTGGTCCCCGGCGGTGAAGTGATACTTGAAGTAGGCGCGGAACAGGCGGAAGCGGTTGAGGCGATGATGCGTGCAGCCGGATGCGCTGTGAGCGTGCGGGTCCGCGACCTCGCGGGCGTCGAACGGGTGGTGCGCGCCGGCCGCGCTCTTTAGTAACCGGTCTTCGGTCAGGATGACTGAAGAGGTGGGTCGGATAACCAGCTCTATCGGCATCTCGGCCGCGCAACTTATACGATCGCTTTAAATACAACACGCAAACGATAACATTGTCGGGTCTATCCGGCTTACTTAACAGCAAGACCGATCGCGCCGCTCTTTCTCATGCCCAGAGATATCTGCTTCGTGGCTAACGTCCCTTATACTAAAACTTAGGGCAAATCGGCTTCAAGGCACGAATCGCTAAGTTTTGTCCAGCTTCCTATCGGCGATCGGCGCTGATCCATATCTGGTCAATCAAAATGATTAAATCTCTGGTCACCGAGACCTATTTCCTTCTCATTGGCATTCTGATAATCCTTCGGCAACTGCGCGCGGCGCAATGGGCCAACTGATGGATGTTCGCGCTTCGGCTCTGCGGAGCCCGACTGGGGGAGGAGGGTCTCGTGAAGGAGCGTTCATTATGCGGGGCGGCTTTGCTGGTGGTGCTGGCCGTGATGCTCGGTACAGTAACGGCTAACGCGCAGACAACGCCGACCCCCTCGGCTACCCCGGCACTAAGCTGCTCGATTACCACGCTGCCCAGCGGCGCGGCCGCCGAATGTGAGACGGGCGCGGAAGAACCGCCTTCGTTGTTTGGCGTCTCGGGCGGTAACTTCCACAGTGTGACGAAATCCAAGAAGACCGGGGTCACCTGCTGTGCGGGTACTTTTGGCGCCCTCGTGCAAAACAGCACCGGTGTTCCGTTTGTCTTGAGCACCAACCACGTGTTAGCGCGCACCAGCAGTGGATCCGCAAGTGCCAATCTATTGGAACCGATCGTCCAGCCGGGTCTGCTCGATCTTGCCTGCTGGCAGGATAGGGGCGACACTGTGGCGCAGCTTTCAAAATGGACGCCGATCAACTTCGCGGGTGGCGAAAATTTGTTAGATGCAGCGATCGCCAAGGTTGTGATGGCAAACCAAGGTCCGGTCGGCCCTTCGGTGCCAGGCGTCGACCTCTCAGGTGCGATCCTTAACATCGGGCAGATTAGCACCACCCCGTTTCCGTTCGACAATCTGGTTGTCGGTCTGCCGGTCATGAAGATGGGGCGGTCGAGCTGTCTGACTTCTGGCGTGGTCGACGCATTCGATGCGATGGGTCAGGTGGTTTACACCAATACCTGTAATATCGCAGCGTCGGGTACGGCCCTGTTTGACCATCAGATTCTGATTTTCGGCGAAGTGCCAGGTCAACCCGGAAGCTGCGGTTTTGCCAGTAGTGGTGATTCAGGCGCGATAGTGGTCACCGCGGACTTCACCTGCCCGCAGGCGATTGGCATGGTGTTCGCGGGCGCCTCTGGCGCCGGACCTGATTCGGGCGGCACGATCGTGGCGGTTAATCCGATCCAAACCATTCTTACCACGCTCAAGGTGTCACTTGTCGGGCAGACGTGCACGGCGCCCCCGCTGGAGTTGCAAGTCGAGGGCTCAGTTCGGTCGGCCGAGATCAGCGACACGCTCCGCGCGTCCATCGAGCACGTGCGCAGCGTCAAGCAGACTCACGGGCAAAAACTGCTCGCGCAGCGCGGGGTCGCTGCAGTTGGGATTGGTGCAGGAGACACCCCCGATAGCGCGGCGCTCCACGTCTACCTGACCGAGGATACGCCCGAAATCCGGAACAGTGTTCTCTCGGAAGTTAACGGCGAAAAGGTGACGTTCAAGCTCATCGGCGGCAAGTTCACCGCGTTATAGATTGGCTGCCTGATAATCGCTCGCGGTTAAAGTAGCTCTGTGGCGGACGTTCCAACCGAGAACGGGAACGCCAGGCGCCACGAAGAAGCTACTCGCCTTCGCGGAGAGGATCCGGGTCCCGCGACTCGCGGACTCGCTCGGGATGACAACCCGGGGCCTTTGTCGCGCATTTCGGTCGCACACCTTTTACTTACCATCGTTGGTAAACGATACTTACCAGCGAAAGTGGACGGCGCTGAGATGCTGGCCGCGCACGCAGGCTTCGATTCGACGGCCCCGGGGGGAAAACTACATCTTCGAATGGACAAGATGATCATCCGCGGCGGTGTGCCGCTGCGCGGTACGGTGGAGCTTTCCGGCAGCAAGAACGCTGCGCTGCCGTGCTTGATGGCGGCGCTGTTGACCGACGAGCCGGTGCTGATTCATAACGTCCCGCGCCTGCGCGACATCCGGACTTCGATCGATTTGCTCGGGCGCCTGGGCGTCGTATCGCGCTGGATTGGCGATCACGATGTGGAGTTGCACGCGCGCAGCATAACCTCGCACGAAGCGCCCTACGATCTGGTCAAGACGATGCGCGCATCCTTCCTGGTCCTGGGGCCGCTGCTCGCGCGCACCGGAAGGGCGCGGGTCTCGACGCCCGGCGGATGCGCGATCGGCGCGCGTCCGGTCAATTTGCATATCGCAGGAATGCGGATGTTCGGGGCGCGCATCCAGATGCGCCACGGCTACGTCGAAGCCCATGCGGGTAATCTCCGCGGCGCACGCATATGGCTCGATTCCCCCTCGGTCGGCGCCACCGAGAACATCATGATGGCCGCGGTGCGCGCGCGCGGCCGCACCTCGATCGAAAATGCGGCGCGCGAGCCCGAGGTGCAGGACCTGGCGCGGATGCTGACCGCGATGGGCGCGCGAATCTCCGGCGCCGGCAGCCACGTGATCGAAATCGAAGGCGTCGATCGACTCGGCGCCGCGGAGCACACCGTGATTCCCGACCGTATCGAGGCCGGCTCGCTGATGATCGCGGCGGCGGTGACCGGCGGCGACGTGATCGTGCGTGGCGCGCCGGTTGAGCATCTCGATGCGGTCATCGCCAAGCTCAAGGAGACCGGTGCCACGGTCGAGCCGGTCGCGGACGGATTGCGGGTCGCGCGCGGCGCGGCGCTCAGCCCGGTCGAATTGCGCACGCTACCTTACCCCGGATTTCCCACTGACCTGCAGGCGCAGATGATGGCGCTGCTGACGCAGGCCGCCGGAACCTCGGTCATCACCGAGACCATCTTCGAGAACCGCTTCATGCACGCGCTCGAGCTGATGCGGATGGGCGCGGATATCGTGATGAAGGGGCCGACCGCGGTGGTGCGCGGGCCGACGGCGCTGTGCGGCGCACCGGTGATGGCCACCGATCTGCGCGCCAGCATGGGGCTTATCCTGGCCGGCCTCGCCGCCGAGAACAGCACCGAACTGAGCCGCGTGTATCATCTCGACCGCGGCTACGAGGCGCTCGACGTGAAGTTGCGCGCGCTCGGCGCGACGGTCGAGCGGGTGCGCGACGAGGAAGCGGCGTGAGATGCGATGCGATGAAACTCGCAATCCTGAACTCGCATAGCGCCGCGTTTCGCCGGTTTCTCGACGCGATGCTCAAGCGGCGCGGCGGTGACGGCGCCGGGATCGACGCGGCGGTGGCGAAAATAATCGCCGCCGTGCGCCGGCGCGGCGACCGCGCGCTTCTGGAATTCGGTGCGCGCTTCGATCGCGTGAAACTCACGCCGGCGCGGCTCCGCGTGCAGCCGGCGGAGATGGAGGCGGCGCGCCGCGCGCTCGCTCCCGCCGAGCGCCGCGCGCTCGAGCTTGCGGCCCGGCGTATCCGCGAGTTCCATCGCCGCACGCTAAGCCGCTCGTTCATGTATCGCGACGCCTCGGGGATGCGCCTGGGCCAGACGGTGCGGCCGCTAGCGCGGGTCGGAATCTACGTCCCGGGAGGGCAGGGAGCTTATCCGTCGACCGTGCTGATGAATGCGATTCCGGCGCGCGTCGCGGGCGTCGGCGAAATCGTGATGGTCTCGCCGCCGTCGCCGGCGGGCGACTCGACGGCGGTGCTGGCGGCCGCCGCGATCGCCGGAGTCGATGAGTTCTACCGCGTCGGCGGCGCGCAGGCCGTGGCCGCGCTCGCCTACGGCACTCGCACCATCGGGGCGGTCGACAAAATAGTCGGCCCCGGCAACGCCTGGGTGCAGACGGCCAAGCGGATGGTCTACGGTGCGGTCGATATAGACAAGATGGCCGGACCGAGCGAAGTGCTGGTGATCGCCGACGGCGGCGCGCGCGCACAGTGGGTCGCGGCCGACCTTATCGCGCAGGCCGAGCATGGATCGGGTGACGAAGCCGCCGTGCTGCTGACGCCCTCGCGCGCCACGGCTGAGCGGGTTGCCGCCGCGATCGAGGAGGCGCTCGCCGATCTGCCGCGCGCGGCCGCGGTCAGGCGCGTGTTCAATCGGCGCGGCGCGCTGGTGGTGGTCGATAACCTTGAAGAAGCCTTCGCCCTGGCCAACCGGATCGCGCCCGAGCATCTCGAACTCGACCTGAAGGAGGCGCCGCGATGGCTTGCGCGGGTGCGTGCGGCGGGTGCGGTGTTCGTGGGCGAGCTTAGCCCCGCGCCGCTCGGCGATTACCTTGCCGGACCGAATCACGTGCTGCCGACGGGTGGCGCTGCGCGCTTTGCCTCGCCGCTCGGCGCGTATGACTTTGTCGCGCGCACCAGCGTAATCGAGGCTTCGGCGCGCGCGATCGAAAAACTCGGGCCGGCGGTCGCGCGGCTGGCGCGCATGGAAGGCTTCGAGGGCCATGCGCGAGCGGTCGAGCTGCGGCTGGGCCACAACATCGCCCGAGCCACGAAGCGAAAAAAGTCAAAGAGGGCTGGTCTTTAAGAGGCCGTTCACGAACGGGCCCTACAAATCAGATCGTTCCGGTTTAGAGGCCGTTGATGAACGGCCTTGGTCGAGAGGGAAAAAATTCTGCCGCGCGAGTTACCCAAATCCCGTCTGACGGGTAATATGCTCTAGGCAGGTATCTTCTGAAAAAGATGGCCAACAAGTCTCAGTTTAAGGCTTCGCGCTTGAAAGTCGCGCCCGCGGACAAGCCGCGCGCGAGCGCCGGTGGCGAGCCGCTTTCCGCCCGCTCGGCCGCGGTCGAACGCAAGACGCGCGAGACCGAGGTCAAGGTCGCCCTCAATCTCGACGGCGGCGGGCGCGGCGCGGTCGAGACCGGCGTGCCGTTCCTCGACCACATGCTGGAGAGCTTCGCGCGCCACGGCTTCTTCGATCTCGTGGTCCAGGCGAGCGGCGATCTTCATATCGACGAGCATCACACGGTCGAGGACGTCGGTATTGTGCTCGGGCGCGCCTTTCGCCAGGCGCTCGGCGACCGCTCGGGCATCCGGCGCTTCGGCGAGGCGATGGTTCCGCTGGACGAGGCGTTGTGCTCGGCGGTGGTCGACATCAGCGGCAGGAGCTACCTCGTCTACAACGTCCCGATCGCACAGGAGCGGGTGGGAACCTTCCAGACTGAGCTGGTGCACGACTTCATGAAAGCGTTCAGTGATGAGGCCGGGATGAACCTGCATCTCAACCTGGTCGGCGGCCGCAATCCCCATCACGTCATCGAGGCCACTTTCAAAGCGCTCGCGCGCGCGATGGACCAGGCGACCGCCCGCGAGCCGCGCTCGGGCGGCGGCGTGCTATCAACCAAGGGCACGCTTTCGTCGTAGTAAAACACGCGCTTGTTCGAGCAGTTCACCGTCATTCCCTCGATCGACCTCAAGGGAGGTGAAGTTGTGCGCCTTTTGCGCGGCGAGATGGACCGTGCAACCGTTTACGGCAACGATCCCGCGGCGACCGCGCGCGCCTTCGAGAATGAGGGCGCGCGGATAATCCACGTCGTGGATCTCGACGGTGCGATCGCCGGCGCGCCGCGCAACCTGGAATCGATCCGCGCAATTCGCGCCGCGGTCGCCTGCGCGGTGGACGTAAGTGGAGGGCTGAGAACCGCCGATTCGGTGCGCGCGGCGATCGCGGCGGGTGCGGACTACGTGTCGATCGGATCGGCCGCGATGCTCAACCCGCCGATGCTTGCCGAGGCCTGCCGCGAGTATCCCGGACGCGTATTTGGCTCGCTTGATGTGCGTGAGGGGCGCTTGGCGATCAAGGGTTGGCGCGAGACAAGTCAGCTTGTCGCGGCCGACGCTTTGAAGCGCTTTCAGCAGGCTGGAGTAGCCGCGGTTATATTAACTGACGTATCTCGCGATGGTACCGAGGGCGGGGTCGACATCCAAATGTACGCGGCGGTTGCGCGATCCTCGGAGACGCCGGTAATTGCTTCCGGCGGGGTCGCGCGAATCGACGATGTCATCGCGTTGAGTCGGCTGTTCCCGTGCGGAATAGCTGGCGTAATTACGGGTCGCGCGCTTTACGAAGAACGATTCACCCTCTCACAAGCGATCGCCGCTACAGTGTAGCGCGGCGAAGCCACCTTCTTCCGCCACGATGATCGGGCGTGGCTTTGACCTACCTCGTCTATTCTGGAAGAAGCGTAAGAAATCAAGAAATTAAACTTCATCTGGAGCAAAAGCGCTATCGGCGCACAGAACCGGTCTTGTCTCCCATAGTTAAAGCGTACAGAATGCCAAAGCATAACATAGGTGAGTCGGTATAAGCTGGCGGGGGTTTCGGGTTCTGGGCCGAGGCTTAACGTCCTTCGACGAATTGGAGATGACGTGGCCTGCAAAGGCGAAGTCGTCAATCGTTCGCCTAATATGACGCGACGCATAGCTCATCTCAGACGAATAAGACAGCAAGTGAGGCCGTTTGACATGAAGCTTCCTTACCGTCGACAGTTCTCTGGCCAGATTCTCGTGCTGGCGACCATTTCCATGGTCGTTTTGCTCGGCTTCACCGCGCTGGCGGTGGACATGGGTTACCTCTATTCCACGCGGCGGCGCATGCAGACAGCGGCCGACGCGGCGGCCGTGGCGGGAGCTACCGCGCTTCGCGACGGAGAGGATTACACCAAGGCCGCCGATGACGTTAGTTCATTCAACGGCTTCACCAACTCACAGAACAATGTAGCGGTGACGGTGAGCGAACCAACGCTGCCGTCGCCGTATCCGAGCGATGTGACCTACGTCGAGGTCGACATCTCGCAGAACGTACCGACATTTTTCCTGCGCGTGCTGGGCTACAATTCCATGAAGGTGGCCGCGCGGGCGGTGAGCGGCGCCATTGCGGGACCTGCATGCATATATGCGCTCGATCCGAGCGACGCGAACACTTTTTCGTTGAGTGGCAACGCGAACGTGACTTCACAGTGCGGCGTAGTCGATGACTCGACTTCCTTATCCGGGCTTTCGGTCAGCGGCAACTCGACGCTGAAGGCGACATCAGTCGGAGTATCCGGAAGCAGTTTTACTCAAACAGGAAACGCCACCATTTCTCCGAAGCCTGTGACCAATGTTGCTGCGCTGGATGACCCGCTTGCTAGCCGCGCCAAGAGCATCGCACCCAGCGCCGGCACCTGCACTCAGAGGGGCGGTGCCGCGAGCGGATCTGATACCATAAGCGGCAATATTCCCGCTCAGAGCATAGGCCCTTTTCTTTATGGGGGCGGCGTGCAGATTACGGGAAATCTGCTGGGCTCACTGACCTTAAACGGCGGCACGTGGGGGAACACGGTCAGTTTCTCTGGGAACAGCGGCGGCCTGATTTTCAATCCCGGGCAGTACCAGAACGGGGGCAGTGGCGACAGCATCACGCTGAGTGGAAATACTACTGGTACGATCTTCAATCCCGGGACTTACACATTCTGCGGCGCGGTTGACATCAAAGGGAACAGCACGGTGACTCTGCAGCCGGGCACGTATTTTGGCGGAATCAACATCAGCGGCAACGCCGACGTGACCTTCAGTCCCGGCACCTATATTCTGGCGGGCGGCGGATTGTCGGTTACCGGCAACTCCACCTTGAACGGCACCGGAGTGACATTTTACGACACCAACGCTACTGGCTACCCATACGGCGCCATCTACTTGAAGGGCAATGAAACGGCCAATCTGAGTGCTCCCACCTCGGGTACGTTAGAGGGATTTCTGTTCTTCCAGGACCCCTCGGTCGCGGTTGGATCCCCCGGTGCCACCATAGTCGGCAACTCGTCGTCCAGCTTTGACGGCATCATGTACTTCCCGACAACCACACTCACGTATGTGGGCAATTCCAGCGGCTCGGGCTACACGATCGTGATTGCTTACACCGTATCGGTGACGGGCAATGCCAATCTAAGCATGGGCAACAACTATTCCTCGCTGGCCGACGGCGCGCCGATAAAATCGAGCGCACTCTATGAATAGCCATCGCTCGAACGCCAAGACGCCTGTGCCGGGACGGCGGCGCTTTTGGGCCGCGCGTGGCCAGAGCTATGTCGAACTGGCTTTCGCGCTGCCTGTGCTCGCGCTCATTCTGGTGGTGGCAGCCGACTTCGGACGGCTCTTCTACGCCTATCTCGAGGTAATCAATGCCGCGCGGGCGGCGGCGCAGTACGGATCGAATAGCGTCATCACCGCCGCCGACTCAACCGGGATGGTCGCGGCGGCCAAGCAGGATGGTATTAATGTTGCCAATCTGACGGTCACTACCAGCCAGTGCACGTGTGGAACCCCGACCGCATTCATTCTCGCCTGTTCGTCGAATTACTGCACCAATGACCCGCAGGGGAACTATGTTGTGGTCAATACACAGGCTCCCTTCAACACCCTGGTAAAATACCCCGGGGTTCCTTCCTCGGTCACGCTGAAAAGCCAGGCCGTGATGCAGGTTCAACAACAGTGAAGCGACCGTTCAGCTCTGCGCTGGCGAAGCATTCTTCAGGCACGACGGCGATGGAGTTCGCCTTAGGCAGCACGATCTTTCTCCTGCTGACGTTCGCGACCATCGAATTGGCGATGGTGGTGTATTCGTACAACACCATCAGCCATGCCGCCCGCGAATGCGTGCGCTATGCGATCGTACATTCGCCGACTGGCCCGAGCCCCGCGACCACCTCGCAGATCAAGGGCATCACGGTTGCTTATGCTGATCTGTCGGCGCCAAACCAGCTATTACCCGGTGATGTCGCGGTAACCTGGCCGGCCGATCCCAATCTGCCCTCCTCCGACGATGCGCAATGCACCGTCTCCCTGAATTACAGTCTGCGAATACCTTTTCTGCCGTCCAGGACCCTGCCCCTGACCGCGACCGCGCGGATGCTCGTTTCCCAGTAGGAGAGCAGTGCGAGTTCTGATCAAGTAGCAACGCCGGCGTAGCATCAACGCGTTCGCACCGTCGGGTTGGCGCAATGCCGTGGCCGCCGTCCTTCAAATACGTCGATCAGATTATCCACCGCGAGTTCGGCCATCTTGAGCCGCGTCGTATGACTCGCGCTGCCGATGTGCGGCGTGATGACGACGTTGGGTAGCTTGAGAAGCGGATCGTCTGCGCCGATCGGCTCGGGATCGGTTACGTCGAGCCCGGCGCCGGCCAGGCGGCCGGCACGAAGCGCGCCGATCAGCGCTTGCGAGTCGACGATCGCGCCGCGTGCGGTGTTGATGAGGATGGCGGTGCGCTTCATCAGCGCGAGTTCGGCGGCGCCGATCATGTGACGAGTCGCTGCCATCAGCGGCACGTGCAACGAGACGAAATCCGATTCCGCCAGCAACCGCTCGAGGCTCATCGGCTCTGCTGTCGAAGGCCCGGCGCCGGCGGATGCGCTCGAACGCCGGCCTCGCGCTGAGCGCCCCGCATGCCGCCCGGACAAATAGAGCACGCGCATCCCAAAGCCGGCCGCGCGCCGCGCCATCGCCTGCCCAATCGCGCCCCATCCGATTATCCCCAGCGTGGCGCCGTGAATGTCGCGCCCCAGCATGACTTTCGGCCCCCACGTTCGCCATCGGCCCCCGCGCACGTAACGGTCGCCCTCGGCGATTCGCCGACCAGCCGCCATCAGCAGCGCAAAGGCGAGGTCGGCAGTGGTTTCGGTCAGGATGCCCGGCGTGTGGCCGATCGCGATACCGGCGCGGGTGGCCGCGGTGAGGTCGATGTTGTCGACGCCGACCGCCAGGTTGCTGATCGCACGAAGCCGCGGCAAAGCGCGGATCATGGCCGCGTCGAAACGATCGGTCACCATGCTGAGCACGCCGTCTGCCTGGCGCGCGCGCGCACGCAACTCAGCCGGCGGCGGCGGCATCTCATCGTCCCACAGATCCACCCGCGCAATTGCCGCCAGGCGGCGTAGCGCGGGCTCTGCGACGGGTCGAGTGACGAACACTCGCAGGTCGCCTCCGCCGGTGCCGTGATCTTTGACCTGTTCGCTCCGACGCTTCATTGGGTTGCCGCGCTCATCGCATCTTAATCGTATCTTCGCTGTCGCGCGGCCGCGTTTCAAATCGCGGGCACGTTTCAAATTGTCGGGCGCCTTTGCTATAGGCCTCGTGTGGACGCCACTATCGATACAATGCTCGCAAACGCGATCGGCGCCGGCCGCACGGAGCTTTCGGAAATCGAATCCAAGCAGATCCTAGACGCGATCGGAATCCCGGTCGCTACCGCGCATCTCGCGCAGAGTGCCGAGGAAGCTGCCGAACTCGCCGCGCGTGGGGGCTTCCCGGCCGCGCTCAAAGTGCTCTCGCCGCAGGCGGTGCATAAGAGTGAAGTCGGCGGCGTGGAACTCGGCCTGGGCTCGCCCGCCGAGGTCAAGGCCGCGTTCGAGCGCATCCGCCAGAGCCTTGCCGCCAGCCGTCCCGGCGCGCGCTTCGACGGGGTCGCGGTGGAGGCGATGGCGGCGCCGGGGCTCGAGCTGATTGTCGGGGTGACGCGCGACGATCGCTTTGGTGCGCTGGTGGTGGTGGGAATGGGCGGCACGCTGGTCGAGATTTTTAAGGACACGGCGCTCAGAATCGCGCCGGTTAGCGCTGCCGGCGCGCGCGCGATGCTCGGTGAGTTGCGTGGCGCGGCGCTGATCTTTGGCGCTGGTGGAAGCGCGCCGATCGACCTTGACGCGATCGCCAGCCTGATCGCGAAAATATCGAGGCTCGCGGCGGATCACGCCGAGGTGCGCGAGATGGACCTCAACCCGGTGGTCGCCTACTCCAGGGGACTGCGCGTGCTCGACGCGCGCATCCTGCTCGATCCGATTGCCGCCAAGCCCGCGCCGGCCGCCGATTCACACCAGGCGCAACGCATCGGCAACCTCGCCCGGGCCTTCAACGCGCGCGCGGTCGCGGTCATCGGCGACAAACGGATGGGCGGTTACCTGTGGCTGCGCGCAATGTCCCGGTTCGCGCGCAAGCTCTACTCAGTGCAAATCGACCCCAACGAAATCCCGGGCATCGAGGCGATGGGCGTAACCAATTGCAGGAGCCTGGCCGAGGTGCCCGAGCCGGTCGACTACGCCATCAGCGCCGTGCCGCGCCAGATCGCGCCACGCATCCTCAGGGACTGTGTCGCCGCCGGCGTCAAGGGCGTCGGCTTCTTCACCTCGGGCTTCTCCGAGACCGGCGAAGAATTGGGCCTGAAGCTGGAGCGCGAACTGCGTGCGACCGCCGCCGAATCGGACATCGCGCTGGTCGGTCCCAACTGCATGGGTCTGTACAACCCGTCGATCGGTTTGTCCAACTTCCCCGATCTGCCGGTCGGCGGCGGCGGCGACGTCTGCTTCATCTCGCAAAGCGGCACCCACAGCATCAACTTCTGCTTGCAGGCACCAATCCGCGGTATCCGCATCAACAAGGCCGCCTCGATCGGCAACGTGCTGATGCTGGAGGCGGCGGACTACCTCGACCTGATGTCTGACGATCCCGCCACGCGCGCGATCGGGATGTACCTGGAGGGCGTGCGCGACGGCCGGCGTTTTTTTGCGAGTCTGAAGAGCGCCGCCGCGCGCCATCCGGTGGTGGTGTGGAAGGGCGGAATGACCGAGGCCGGGGCGCGTGCGACGTTCTCGCATACCGGCTCGCTCGCAACCGCGGCCGCGGTCTGGCGCGCCCTGATAGTGCAGAGCGGGGCGGTCTCGGTCGCGAGCCTCGACGCGATGCTCGACGCGATGGAACTGCTGGCGCGCGGACGCCGGGTCGGGGGCCGCGGGATGGGTTTGGTCGCGATGACCGGCGGTCAATCGGTGGTGATAACCGACACCTTCGCTGCGGCGGGGCTCGAAGTGCCGGCGCTTTCAGCGGCGTCGTACGCGGAGTTGAAAAACTTCTTCAACATCATCGGCGGCAGCTATCGCAATCCGCTCGACGCCGGCGGAACGATCGGGATGGGCCACGACCAGGGCAACCTCGACCGCATCCTGGACATCCTCGAGCGCGACCCGGCTATCGATGCGATCGTGCTGGAGATCGGCACGGGACTGCGCGCCGCACGATGGTCCACCCACGAGGACGAGCTGACCAGCCTGCTCGACCAGCTCGCCGAGTTCAACGGTCGCTCGCACAAACCCTTTGCCGCGATTCTGCATCCGGCCCACGTCGAGGTGATCGTCGCGCGCGCCAAGGAGCTGGCGCGGGGCCGCGGCCTGGTGGTGTTCGACAGCTTCGAGCGCGCGGCCGCCGCCTTCGCCGCCGCCGCTGGGTACTGGCAGGGCAGACGCGATTCGTGATCGATCTTCACCGCCACGCGGTATCGGTTCAATGACAGAACATCGCCGGTGCTGAGTGCTGGCGCGCCGACGCAGGGTCATTCGCGAAATACGGTCATCGGCGCGTTAGCGCGCCGGCGTGATCAGCGCCACTGCGCCGGTAACACCGTCGCCGTCAAAGATCACCAGATGGTTGGTGCTGGGCGCCCATCCGATCACCGCAACGCCGCGCGCCGGCCCGCTCGCGAGCACGAATGCCTTGCGGTCGATGATCGAGAAGGTCAGGATTTCGCGCATTGGGCCGCCCGGCGCGGCCACGAACAATTGAAGCGCCAGCTCGGCGAAGCCATGCGTGTAGCTCATCGTGCTCGCCATCAGCATTGCCGGCGTGGTTGGTCTGCCGAGCGTATCGATCACAGTCTTGCCCTGCTTGGGCACGAGGCTCGCGAGCTCCGCGGTTACGCGCTTGTCGGGCGACGACGCGGCGGTCTGGGGATTCAGGTCGCGGTTGCCGAGCGCCATCACTATACCCTCGCCGATGTATGCGGCGGCGCTGGAGGAGACCGCGACAAGCTCGGTCGTTCCGCGAGCGATGCTGTAGCGGAAAACCCCCGCGCCATGCCCGCGTCCGGCAGCGGTCGAAAACAGAAAGCCGGCGTTTCCCGAAGCCCAGCCAAGTACTCTGATCGGCCCGTCGGTACTGACCTGCCGGCAAGTCCCATTACGGCTGTCGAACAGCGACGGCGGTGTATGGTCGTCGCCTTCGCCGACCGCAAAACGCGCGTCGGGGCTGAAAACCAGCATCGAGGGCGGGCACGTGAATTTGACCTGCTCGACGGTCACCGCGCCGAGGACATGAATCAGGTACAGCCCACCAGCCGCGGGCGGAGAAGCAGTGGGGTCGCCCGCCAGGCCCACGGCCAGTGTGTTGGTCGCGAGCCAGGTCATACTCACTGCATGGAAGTTGCCGTCGAAGGTCGCGACCGAATTTTGTCCGGCGTTGCTGATGACGTAGCGCAGCACGATTTCGATCTTTCCAGGCTCGGCCTCGGCCACCGCCAGCGTCAGCCCGTCCGGACTCGCGGCGAGGCCGACGATTGCTCCGTTCTGCGCGCCGGGTCCACCGTCGGCCGCGACCAGGCGCACCTTCTTGAAACCCGCGCCGCTGAAACCGAGCACCTCCGTGCGTCCATTAAGCGTCCCGGCCAGTGCCAACTCCTTTGCGTCCTGCAACCACAGCGGCGGCTGATTGACAATCGGCGTGAAACCGGGCGGCGTCGAGACCAGCGCGTTGACGGTGATGCCGGGCGTCAGATCCATGGTCGCCGTGTGCTGCGTGACCGGCGGAGGGGGTTTTTGCGCATGCCCGAACAACGAACACGAAGCGACGCTCAAGCTGAGCGCTCCGATAATGAGCAGGCCGATAAACAGATTGATGGATAGAAGGGATCGCTGCATGGAAAAAGGCTAGTTTAGAAGTACGCCCGGGCCAAGTCCGAAGGAGCCGAAGATGAGGATAGCGATTGGTTCACTGCGACGCGAGGTCAGAATCGCGATACTGGTTGCGCTGGTGGCCAGTGTTGGCGCGCTCGCCATCCATTATGGCCTGTGGGAGGCCGGAATCGGGCTCTGCCTCGTGGCTGCCGCGATCGCAGCCGCCTTCTATTTGATGGTCCTGCGGCCGGCGCTGATTCCGCGTGGCTCCGTGCTGACCATCAAGCTGGCGGGTGCGATACGTGAGAGCGCGCCGCGCTCGCCGCTGGACCACTTGCGCGGCCGCGGCGGTCCCACACTGCTCGATTTGCGCCAGGTTTTCGAGAGCGCCGCTCGCGACCCGCGGCTGAGCGCCGTGATCGTCAGGATTGCCGGACTGGAAACCGGCCTCGCGACCGCCGATGAGCTGCATGCGCTGTTGCGCGCGCTCGGCCGCGCCGGCAAACGCACGATCGCGCTGTTGGAGGGCGACAGCGCCGGCGTCCGCGAGTATCTCGTCGCCTGCGGCGCGAGCGAAATCGTGGCCAATCCCAACACGCTCGTGACGATGCTGGGCGTCGCCGCGGGCGGGGTCTTTTTACGCGGCGCACTGGACAAGCTGAAGCTCGAGGCGCAGACGCTGCAATGGAAGGAGTACAAGGGCGCGGCCGAGACCTTTGCGCGCGAGCGCATGTCACCCGAGTTGCACGAGAGCCTCGAAGCGATCGTCGCCGACAGCAAGCAACTGCTGGCGGCGCGAATTGCCGAGGCCCGCGGTCTCGCACCCGAACGCGCCGCCGAGCTTGCGGGCAGCGGCTTCCTGAGCCTGCGCGCGGCGACCGAGGCTCGCCTCATCGATCACGCTGGCTATATCGAAGATTTGCGCGCCGAGTTCGACCCCAAGTACGAGGATCGCGTTTTCGTCGGGCTCAACCGTTACCTGCGCCGTCTCGCCTATGCCCGGCGGCCCGGCCGCGACCCGCGGCTCGCGCTGATTCATGGCGTGGGGCCGGTGGTCGCCGGAGAGCCGCCCGCGGCCGGCGATTTTCTGAGCGGCGAGGCAGTCGCCGCTCAATTCCGGCGCGCCGCCAGCGACAAGAGCGTCCGCGCGATCGTCTTCCGGGTCAATTCACCGGGCGGCTCGGCGCTCGGTTCGGATCTGGTGTGGCGCGCGCTGGGCGAAGCGCGCCAGCGCGGCAAACCAGTGGTGGTCTCGATGGGTGACGTGGCCGGCTCGGGCGGCTATTACGTCGCGATGGGCGCGGATAAGATCGTCTCCGGCCCGGCCACGATCACCGGGTCGATCGGCGTCGTCTACGCGCGCTTCAACGCCGGCAAGGCGCTGGCGGCGATGGGCGTGGGAATCGAATTCGTCAAGAGCGAAGAGATAAGCGACGCACTCTCGGTATCACGCGCGCTCAGCGCCTCCGAACTCGGCCAACTCAACGGCGCCATCGGCGAACTGTACGCCAACTTCACCGCCAAGGTCGCTCAGGGCCGCGGGCTTGATCCCGCACAGACCGAGGCGATGGCGCGCGGGCGGGTATGGAGCGGCGTCGCCGCCAAGCGAGGCGGACTCGTCGACGAACTCGGCGGGCTCGACAAGGCTATCGAAATCGCGCGCACGCGAGCCGGAATCAAAAACGGCGAGCGTCATGAGCTGGTGCTCTATCCGGCGCCGGGAATCCTGGCGGGCATCCGTGCGATGAGCGCCTCGGCGCGCGTGCCGTGGAGCGTCGGGCTGGTGGCGGAGACGATTGGCGTGCCGCGGCGATGGGCGCCAGCGACGCTGGGTCTGCTGGTGCGGGGCGGCGCGCTGCTGCTCTGTCCGTTCTTCTGATTCATCACCCGCCTCGAGCCGATCAGTAATCAGACACGCAGGCGCGAGGTGGTGCAGCCTAGCGCTCGAGCTCTTCGCGGAGCGAATACATTTTCTGGCGCGCCTCGGAAATGTAGGTATCGAGGTCGCGGCGATGATTGGCAAAAATCCCCTGGGGTGAACCGTCGAGCACGATCAGCGGCTTGAGCGTCGCCGCATTACCGAGCGCATCGATCGTTTCGTCGAACAGTTGCGCCAGCACCGGCTTGGTGGTGAGCGACTGGTGATACTCGCGCTTGACGGCCTGCATCATGTAAAACATCACGTGCGCGTAGCCTTGGGCGTGGTAGAAGTAGTCATCGACGTCCCAACTGTGGACCGCGCTGCCGTTGTCCTTGCGGGTGCGATAGAGATTGGCGTGCGCGTCGCCAAGCATGTCGCTCCATGCCTGGAGGAGGCGGACAAGTTCGACGTTGCGCTGGTTGAGTTCGCGCGAGGTCTCGGGATTGGCGTGGAGGCCGGCTACATAAAGGTGCAGATGGCGCACGCCGTCGCGATACTTCGACTCCGCCGACGGTAATATCCACTTCTGCGCATCGTTGCGGAAATCGGTATCCGCAATCACCAGGTTCGGGTCGTATTCGTTCGACGACACCTTGGTCAGATGGTCTTTGAAGACGCGCGTGGTCTCGCGCACCGCCATGATGATGCCGAGCTGGCGGTTGGCGTTGTTGTCGGCCATCACGTGCATGCCCCACAGCGGGAAATCGTTCGGACGCCATCCAAAGAAGCCGTTGAGCTCGTTTTCCATGATCGCGGCGAGCGTGGTGGCATAGATCTCGCCGGGCACGAACGGCTTGTCGGGTGGGAAGGCCTGGCTGACGGAGTAGTCCAACCGGTCGTGACGCTTCTGGCCAAAGTGAAGTCCGAGATTTATGAGGATGAAAACGGCGAGCGCGATTGCGCCGGCGATTGCGAGCTTCTTTGGTGGCATCGATTAAGTGTCCGCTCCTGACCGGCTCAGGCCAAGCCGTGCGCGCCCTCAGCGCGCGCCGGGCGACTACTGATTGTCCTTGCCTGCGGGCGAAGTCGATCGCACAATGGCTGCCAAGATGCAGGAGGGATGGAAATGGACCCCAGGGATCTCGAGAAGCGGATTCAATCGCTCGAAGATGTCGAGGCCATCAAAAGACTGAAGCATCAATACTGTCACTATTGCGATGACAACTATGATGCCGACGGAATCGCCGCTCTATATACCGAAGACGCGATCTGGGAGGGCAACGGCATCGGTAAATTCGAAGGGCGCGAGGCGATTCGGAAGTTTTTTAAAGGCGCCTCGAAATCCTTCAAGTTCGCGATCCATAACGTCATGAACCCGATCATCAACGTGCAGGGAGACAAAGCTACGGCCGAGTGGAAGTTGCTCCAGCCGTGCACCGTGGACGGTAAGGCGGTGTGGCTGGCGGGAGTTTATAACGATGAGTATGTCAGGATCGGCGGGAACTGGCTGTTCAAGCATCTGAGAGTGAAGATACTGTTTCTTACGCCGTACGAGGACGGTTGGGTCAGGAAGCAGTTCGTTGATGGCTTCAAGGGCTAAGTTATAGGCCGCGGAGCGAGCTTGCACCCGCCAGGAAAGTTGACCTGATCAGATTTGCGCGAGAGCTTTGGCGTCCGGATGTTTTCGATCCGAGTTGACGCCGGTCTCAGAGCGCGCTCCGCAGGCGTTGCATCAGGGATTGCTGCGGGCCGATCGCCGCTGGTGCGATCAGCGGAGCGCTGGCCAGCACTTTGCCGCCCGAGGTCGCCTCGCCGACGCCGACCTGCTGTCCGACGCGAATCGGCGCGGCGAGCGAGGCCGGAAGCTGAAATTCGACCTTGAGCGCGGCTTCATCGCCGCGTTTCTGCAGGACGCTCAGGTTCCTGGCCCATACGGGTCTTAAACTCGCGAGAGAACCATCGCTGACCACGAGCGCCTGCTCGATCGGCGCACCCTGCTTGCCGACGACGCGTATCTGGTAGTTCGCGAAGCCCTGGGCCAGAAGCTCGGCGCCCGAGTTGAAGTTCCCGCCCTTCCTGGGCGAGCCCAGCACCACGGCAATCAGACGCATCCCGTCCCGATGCGCGGTCGCCACCACGTTGAAGCCGGCCTCGTAGTAGAAGCCGGTCTTGAGCCCGTCGCATCCGGGAAAGGTGCGCACCAGGTGATTGGTGTTGCGCAGGGTGAAGGCGCCTCCTCGAAACGGCGCGGTATCAATCGACGCCCATTGCAAGACTTGCGGATACTGGATCAGCGCGCGCGCCAGCACGGCCTCGTCCCACGCGCTCGAAACGTCAGCCTGCTGGCCGGGCGCTGGCGGCAGGCCGTGGACCGAGTAGTAATGCGTATCTTTCATGCCGAGCCGGGCGGCCTCGCGGTTCATCATCTGCACGAAGGCTTCGGTCGAGCCGCCCACGTACTCGGCCACCGCGACCGAGGCGTCGTTGGCCGAGTGCACCATGATCGCCTTCATCATGTCGTCGAGCGAAAACGTCTCGCCCTCCTTGAGGTAGACTTGCGAGCCGCCCATCTCGGCCGCCTTGCGCGAGGCCGTGACCCTGTCGCTAAGTTTGAGACTGCCGTCGGCGAGCTTCTCGGCGACGATCATCGCAATCATCATCTTGGCCAACGACGCGGTGGGCCATGGCTTGTGCGGGTTATTCTCGAACATCACGGTTCCGGTCTCAGGCTCCATCAGGAGCGCGGCGGCGTATGGTTCAGTGAGCTTATCCGGCTGCGCGGACTTGGCGGCCGCAGCGGGATTCGATCGGCGCTGGCGCGCGAGCGCGGCACCCGGCGCCATCATCGTAAGCATCATTGTCAGCAGCGTGACCATGAGGGCCAGCGCGGGCGTCGCGGATGCGAGTCCACGGCCGTGAACGACGCGAGAGCAAGGAACTGAACAAAAGTGGGACGAGCGCATAACCGCAACCTCCAAAACCACCCCAGCCGCGCTGCCGCGCGCGTTACAGATCAAAACCGATCCGCGGTCCAATATAGCGCGTCTGGCGCCTGGAGCATCGCGAACAGGGCTGCTTCGGCGTGCTCGGGCGCGACCCCGAGGCGTTGCCCGAGCAGGTGCGGCGCGATTACGCGCCACATGAAGAAATTATCCGCATGATGCATCACGAAGACGCCGGCTGCGCGCAAGCTTTCCTCCAACCCCAGGTCGTGAGCGCTATGGGTCACCAGCAGCGCCGGGCCGGGAGGGTCCGCAGGATTGCGTAGCGTCGCCGCATCGCCGCTTCCGCCCTCCAGCGGGATCGACGGCGTAGCGCCCGAGGCCGTCTCACCAATATGCCGCACCAGTGCGAGCATCGCGTCCGTCGCCTCCGGCGCGTAGCCGTACTCCATCACCATCGGGAAACCGTGGAACAGCATCGCGCGCACATAAGCTGCGAGCCCGTCGCCGGCGTCGCGGCGGCATACGATGAAGTATTCATCGGGATTTCCCGCGTAGCGGAGATTGCCGCGCCATCCGGCCGAGTCGCGGACCGCGGCGCCATCGAAACGGCCGCTATAGCCGCGATGGAGCGCGACGACTTGTGGGAGGTCGCGCGTCTCCTCGAAGCGCGCGAGCCGCAAGCCTGCGGCGGTGCGCATGGTCTGGGTGTCGGCGAGTGCGCTGAACTGGCGCGTCACCGGGTGCCATCCGAAACGCGCATAGAAATCCAGCCGCTCGGCGAACAGCAGCGAGATCTCGAAGCCCTCGCGTTCCATCGTCGTAAGCGCCAAGCGCATCAGCGAGGAGCCGAGGCCGCGGCTGCGATGGCTCTCCATGGTGTAGACCGAACCGACACCGCCCATCGGTACGCGCGCGCCGCGCAGGTTCACGACGCGCTCGAAAATTTGCGCGGTCGCGACGATACGGCCGCGCTCGCATGCGACCAGGCATAGCTGGTCGCGGAAGCCGGGGTCGTAATGGTTGTAGCGGGCAAAGAAGTCCCGATCGCCGTACCACAGCGCGAGGAGGTCAAGCACCTGGTCTCGTTCGCTGCCGCGTGCCGGCCGAACTTCCATGGTCAGCGGATGTTGTACTGGAGCTGGACCGGCTGGCCGCCGCGCATCACGGTCAGACTGATGGAGTCCTGGCTGCGCAGGCCGCTCAACAATTCTATCGCCTTGGTGGGGTCGCCCACGCTCTGCCCGCCGACGCCGGTCAGAACGTCGCCGTCGCGCAGTCCGATCTGTTGAAAAATCGAGTCGGGCTGGATTTCGGAGAGTTTGAAGCCGTGAGATTGCCCGTCCGGGCCCAGGTTGGGAATGGCGCGGACCTGGGTGAAGAGCGCGGCCATATTATTGAGGTTGTTGTCGACGGTTGAGCGGTCGAGCACGTAACGGTTGGGCTGAATCTCGTGCACTCCATTTCGGCTGGTGCGCCCGCGAAAGTTGCGGCGCAACGCTGTGCCGGGCAACCCGAATGGACGCGGCATTTCGGCCGGCGTGCCATTCTCATCGGCCGGCATCTCGAGTTTTGTGCGCCGTCCCAGGTGCAGGATGATTGCGTGGTCTTTGTAAACGCCGACGAGCGTGCCCGCGTCAGGAATCACATCACCCATCCGATAGAGCGATTGCTCGTGGGTGTTGTTATCTTCGACGATGATGAAGGGCTGCGAAAGAGTGAGCGTCGACGTGCCAAGCAGCCTGATGTGCAGATTGGTTGCGACCTCGGCGGGAGCTTCGGTTGCCGGCACCAGGTTGAAGATATCCCGCCTGGAGATCGCCTCGTAAAAGGCGCGCGGGTGGGTGACCGGAGCGGAGCGCTCGGCGGCCAGTAGCGACGGCAGATGCGTCGACGCGCCGGCCACGCGGCCGAGGATGATGTCGTCGACCGAGAGCGCGAGGAAGTAGGCCAGGATCGCTATCAACAGCAGGTTGAGCGCCATCACGTAGCGCTCGGAAAAGCGCAGCGTCATCAGCTAAGCCCCTCGGCCTCGTACGCGGTGCCCTCGACCAGGCGCTGCACGTCGTAGTTCCATCGCCCCTTCCAGCGCTCGATCGTGAGGCTCGCCTGGGTCCATCCGTTGCGCACCTGGTCGAGCAGGCGCAGCAGGTAGATGCTTTCGTTGTCGCCGTGCTGGTTGAGCCCGCGCTGGCGCTCCAGCCCGACGGTAGCGATCATCAGCGCTTCGAGCGCGAGTTCGCGGAGGCTGATACGGCCGGCACGAGCCCCCAGGCCGAGCTTGTGCGCGCTGTCGGTCAGTTCCAGGCGCTCCTCGAAGCTCCAGCGCTTGATCAGGTCCCAGGCGCCGGTCATGCAATCGGAATCGTAGAGCAGGCCCTTGAACAGCGCGGGCAGCGCCAGCATCAGCGCCGGCGGCTGACTGTCGGCGGTGCGCACTTCGACGTACTTCTTGAGCCGCACCTCAGTGAAGATCGTGGTTAGATGGCTGGCCCAGTCGTCCATGCTGGCGCGCTCGCCATGCCATCCGCGCTCCATGAATTGGCGAAAGGTGATGCCCGGCGGCTTGGTGAAATCCTGCGGCTCGTGATTGCGATAGATGAAGTACATTGGAACGTCGAGCGCATAATCGACGTAATCCTCGAAGCCGGCGTCGTCGCGGAAAGCGAACTCCAGAGTACCGCAGCGGTCGGGGTCAGTATCGTTCCAGATGTGGCCGCGATAGCTCTGGTAGCCGTTGAGACGGCCGTCGCATAGCGGCGAATTCGCGAACATCGCGTACACCAGCGGCACCAGTCCCATGCTCAGGCGCAGCTTGCGCATCGCATCGGCTTCGTCGCCGTAGTCGAGATTGGCCTGCACGCCGGCGGTCTGCTTCATCATCCGCTGGCCCAGCCGTCCCTTGCGCGCCATATACGGGTACATGATCCGGTAGCGTTTCTTGGGTATCAGCTCGATCTCGTCGATCGTGCTGATGGGCTGCATCCCCAGGCCCAGCACCGCCGCGCCGTATTCGTGGCCGACCTCGACAAGCTGTTCGATATGCCGGCTGAACTCGGCGTGTGCGCAGTGAATCGTCTCGCACTGCTCGCCCGAAAGTTCGATCTGACTGCCCGGCTCGATGGTGATCGCGGCGCGCTCGCCCTTGAGCCCGACCATGCGCCCCTGCTCCTCGTCAGGCTCGTAGCCATAGCGCTCAGCCAACCGGCGCAGGATTTGCTCGATACCGCGGGGCCCCGAATAGGGCAGGGCGCGCCCGTCGTGCGCCGACACCGTTACCTTTTCGTACTCGGTCCCGACCCGCCATTGCTCGCGCGGTTTGGCGCCGCTCTCGAAGTAACGGATTAGCTGTTCGCGGGTTTCGACCAGATCGGCGCTCGTTGACATACGCAGGGCTCCATTTCGGTAGCGCTTCAACCGCGAGCTTATCATGGCTCTGGTGAAAATCGGACGCAAGCAGTCGGCGGCCCTTGTCGGCGGTCCCGGCCCTTGCCTAACTTAAGGCGCGATTCAGCGCGCGGCAGTACGCAGAGGCGACCGACACAGTGGGTGGGGCAAAGGGCAAAGGCAAAGGGCAAGATCCAGATGGCTGAGGGGGTGCTTGCGATCGACCAGGGAACGACCGGGACCACGGCGATGGTGCTCGACGGGCGCGGACGTATCCTGGGCCGCGCCTACGGCGAGATACGCCAGTTCTATCCGCGTCCCGGATGGGTCGAACACGACCCGGAGCAGATTTACCGCTCGGTCGTGCGCCTGGGCCGCCAGGCGATCGCGGCCTCGCGTATCAGGCCCGCCGGCATCGGCGCGGTGGGAATCACCAATCAGCGCGAGACGTTCGTGGTGTGGGAGCGGCTGAGCGGCCGCCCCGTGCATCGCGCAATCGTATGGCAATGCCGGCGTAGCGCCGCGATTTGCGCCGCGCTTAACCTGCGCGAGGTTGAGGTCCGCCGGCGCACCGGGCTGCTGATCGATCCATACTTCTCGGGCACCAAGCTCAAATGGCTGCTCGACAGCGACCGCACGTTGCGCCGGCGCGCCGCCCGCGGCGAACTATGCTTCGGCACGATCGATTCGTGGCTGATCTTTCGGCTCTCGCGTGGCGCGGCGTTCGTAACCGACTTCACCAACGCGTCGCGCACCATGATGCTCAATCTTAAAGAGCGCAAGTGGGACGCCGCGATGCTGCGGATGCTCGGAGTGCCGGCCGCGATGCTGCCCGAGCCGGTCGGCTCGCGCGGTCCGCTGGCCGAGGCGGCCGCAGGCATGTTCGGGCCGCGCGCCATCCCTATCGGCGCGGTTATCGGCGATCAGCAATCGGCGCTCTACGGCCAGCGTGCGGTCAGCCCGGGCGCGGCCAAGGCGACCTACGGCACCGGCGCGTTTTTGTTGATGCATACGGGCGAGCGCGCGGTCGTCTCGCGCAATCGATTACTGACGACCGCCGCGTTGGGGTCGGCGGGCGAGCCCGCCTACGCGCTGGAGGGCTCGGTGTTCATCGCGGGCGCGGCGATCCAGTGGCTCCGCGACGAGATGCGCATAATCGCAACTGCGGCCGAGAGCGAAAAGCTCGCGCGACTAAGCCGCGATCGCTCGCAGCCCTACCTGGTGCCGGCCTTCGTCGGCCTCGGCGCGCCATACTGGGATGCCGGCGCACGCGGCGCGATCGTCGGCATCACCCGCGGCACCAATCGCGCCGACGTCGTGCGCGCGGCGCTCGACTCGATCGCTTACCAGGTGCGCGACGCGTTGGCCGCGATGGAGAAGGACAGCGGACACCGCGTACCCGAACTGCGCGTCGACGGCGGCGCCACCGCCAACGGCTACCTGATGCAGTTTCAGGCTGACGTGCTTGGACGGCCGGTGCGGCGGCCGAAAATGGCCGAGACCACGGCGCTGGGTGCGGCGATGCTGGCCGGACTGGCGGTGGGCCTGTGGCGATCGCCCAACGAGCTGGCGGCGCTCGGCCGTAGCGGGCGGCTCTTTAGTCCGTCGATGCGACCCGGCGAGCGTGTACGGCTGGTCAACGGATGGCATGCGGCGGTGGCGCGCGTGCGCAGCTAAAGGTTTGGCGAAAGAAATCGATGGCGCAGAAATCGACAGATCAGAAATCGACCGATAAGAAATCAATAGATCAAACCTGGCCGCGCGTCGCGCTGGTATTTCCCGAGCACTACGCCGACGCCGCCGGCGTGCTGAGCCGCGCGTTCGTCGACGATCCTCTAATCAACGCGCTCGCGCCCCAGCCGCGCGAACCGGTCGAACGCGCACGCCGCCTGGCCGGATTGTTTGCGGTCGTGCTCAAGCTCCAGCGCGGCGAGGGCCAGCCGGTCTTCGGCGTGTTCGAGGCCGGCCGCCTGATTGCCGCGGCGGTGGTCGAGGGAACGATGCACTCTTCGCCCGGCGCTACCGTCGCGAGCGGGCTGCTGAGCCTACCCACGATGGTGCGTGCGGTGGGATGGGGCGGAGTGCGGCGGTCGATTAAGCTGCTCGATGCGCTCACGCGCAATCATCCCCCGCAGCCCCATCTCTATCTCAACATCCTCGGCGTGGAGCCGTCATTCCAGGGGCGGCATTGCGGAGTCGCAATCCTCAATCATCTGCGCGAGTTGGTGGAGACGCGCTCCGACCTCGACGGCGTGTACCTGGAGACCGCGACCGAGGCCAACGTCGCCTACTATACGCGCAACCGCTTCGAAGTGATCGGAGAGTTCTATCCGCTGGGAGTAAGGCTATGGCGGATGTTCCAGGCGCGTCGCGATTTTAGTTCGGGTCGGCCTCGCGAGGAGAGCGTGCCGGTTTGATCAGCGTGACGCGCAATCCGCTGGACGTCCACCCGACGTCGAAGCCGACGCTGTCGCCTTCGCTCAAGAGATCGATGCCGGGGAAGCGGCCCCCGAGCGGCGCGCCGGCGACCTCGACAAAGGGGAACTCGAACGGCACTTCGCGTCCCTGATGCGTGCGCACGGCGCCGCGGCCGCGGGCCCGATCCAACCGCATGATCATCCCGCGGTAGAAATTACCGGGAAAGCGTTCGCCGTCGAATTCGTCGTTCATCGCTTACGCGCTCAGCCGGGATCGGTCAGCAGCGGGTCGAGCTTGCCCGCGGCCTCCAGGGCACGCAACTCATCGTAGCCGCCGATAATTTTGCCGTTGATGAAAATCTCGGGCACCGTGCGGCGGCCGCCGGACAACTCGATCATCTTCTCGCGCAACGCCGAATCGCCGGAGACGTCGATCTCCTCGAATGCGACCCCCTTTCTTCTCAGCAGGGATTTGGCCTGTGTGCAGTAGGGACAATATGAAGTTGTGTAAACCTCTACCTTAGCCACTTATCGACCTCTGGCTTTCATTTTCGACTGGCCCGCCACGGTTGTAAAGATGGGCCAGTCGGGCGGGCGAAACGCCGAGCAGAAATGCGACCCGGATGAACCACATCCGCAGCGTTGTGGCCAGCACGCCGCGCTGGCGCCATCGCCGCGCCGAGCTCGTGACGCGAGAGCGCAGGCAGGCGACGCGTCCAATGCGTTTGAGCCGGCGCGCGAGGTCGAGGTCTTCGCACAGAGGGATGTCGGGATAGCCGCCCAGCCGCTCGAAGACCTCGCGCCGCACGAAGATCGCCTGATCGCCAGTGCCCGTGCGGCTTAGCCGCGAACGCGCGCTGATGAGCCATCCGATAAGCCGCAACATCGGCGCGTCGTCGTTCAGCCGCAGGTCGAAACGGCCGCCCACGACGGTAGGGTCGGCGAGCGCCGCGGCGATATCGCGGGCAAAGGTCAGCGGCACGAGCGTGTCGGCGTGTACGAAGACCAGCGCGTCGCCCTTCGCGGCTGCGGCGCCGGCGTTCATCTGGCGGGCGAGGCCGCGCGGCGCGTCGAGCACCCGGGCGCATCGCGGCCGCGCTTGCTCGCGGCTGCGATCGGAACTGCCGCCGTCGACTACAATAACTTCTACGATCGCTTCCGCGCCGCGCGCGCCCGCCGCAATCGCGTCGAGCGTGCGTGCGATCTCTCGCTCCTCATTGAGCATCGGGACGATCACTGAAAGCGTTTTCACTTTTCATTGCCCGCAAGTCAGTGCGGACGTTTCAGGCGCGGCGAATGCGGCGAGCGAGGATTCACCAGCGCGAGCGATTCATCGCCGGCCGGGAAATCCGCGATCCGCACGGTGCGGCCCTCGATCGTGAGGCGCCCCTCCTGGAAAAGCTGAATCGCCCAGGGATAGATGCGATGCTCCTGCGCGCGGATGCGTTCGCTCAGGCTTTCCTCGCTGTCGCCGGGCAGGACAGGGACCACCGCCTGCACGATGATCGGTCCGTCGTCGACGCCTTCGCGCACGAAAAACACGGTGCATCCGGTGAAGCGGACGCCATATTTGAGCGCAGCCTCTTGCGCGTGCACGCCCGGAAAGGCCGGCAGCAGCGCGGGATGGATATTCATCACGCGGTCGGGAAACGCGGCCAGCATCACCGGCGACAGCAGCCGCATGAACCCGGCACATATGACGAGTTCGACGCCGTGCTCGGTCAGCGCGCCGGCCAGCGCGCGGTCGAAGTCCTCACGCGACGGGAAGCGGCGATGCTCGATAACGCGGGTGGCAATCCCATGGCGGCGTGCGCGCTCCAGCCCTTGCGCGCCCGCGCGGTTGGAGACCACGAGGCGGATTTCGCCGCGCAGTTCGCGGCGCTCGAGCGCGTCGATAATCGCCTGCAGGTTGGTGCCGGCGCCTGAAATCAGCACTCCCAGTTTTACCGGCGCCCGCTCTGCCATCGCGTAGTTTCCTTTTGCCGCTCAGCCTGTGCGGCTGTTTAGAGCAGCACGACTCCGCGCTTGCCGCGGCCGACCCGTCTAACGTCGCCGACAAGATAGGCCCGCGTGCGCAGGCGGCGCAAATGAGCGAGGACGGCATCGGCGTCACCGGGCGGCACTACGGCGATCATTCCGAGGCCGTTGTTGAAGGTGCGATCCATCTCGGCCGGCCTGATTCGGCCCAGCCGCGCGATGAGATCGAAAATCGGCGGCGCCGGCCAGCTCCCGCGACGCACGACCGCCTCGATCCCTTTTGGCAACACGCGCGGCAGGTTCTCGACTATGCCGCCGCCGGTGATATTGGCGAGGCCGCGAAGCGGAAAGCGCTCGAACAATGAGGTCGCAACCCTGGCGTAGATTTTCGTCGGACGCAGGAGTTCGTCGGCGAGCGTGCAGCCCAGCTCTGCGACGCGTGAATTGAGTTTCAGCCGCGCGCGCTCGAGCAGTACGCGGCGGACCAGCGAGAAGCCGTTGGAATGAAGTCCGTTGGAAGCGAGACCAACCAGCACGTCGCCCGGCCGGATGCGCTCGGGGCGCGGAATCGCGGCGCGCTCGGCGAGTCCGACCGCGAAGCCGGCGATGTCATACTCGCCGGGCCGGTAGAAACCGGGCATCTGCGCCGTTTCGCCGCCGACCAGACTCATCCCCGCGAGTTTGCACCCGCGCGCGACGCTTTTTACCAGCGCCAGCGCGACGTCGCTCTTGAGCTTGCCGGTCGCAATGTAGTCGAGGAAGAACAGCGGACGCGCGGCGTGGCACACGATGTCGTTGACGCACATCGCGACGCAATCGATACCGACCGTGTCGTGGCGACCGGTCATAAACGCAATCTTGAGCTTGGTCCCGACGCCGTCGGTTCCCGCCACCAGCACCGGCGAGCGCATCGCGCGCGCGCCGTCGAGCGCGATCATCGCGCCGAAGCCGCCGATCCCGCCAATCACGTGCGGGCCCAGCGTCGGCCGCGCGAGCCGCCGCAGCATCGGCACCAGCCGTTCCTTGAGATCGATATCGACCCCGGCCGCTTTGTAGCTGAGCCCGCGCGCCACCATCGCTCAGGCGCCCTTGCGGATGGCCAGCGCCGACGCACGCCAGGCGCTTTTGCTGTCGGGGTAGACGACGAGGCCCTCGCGGTAGCGCACGAGATTCATCTCACTGAGCATTTCGCGCAGCTCGTAGTGTTGCAGCATGAAGTCGGGATTGCGCGGATGGCCGCTCGCCGCCTGATCGATCAGAAAGGTGTCGCAGAGCAGTGCGCCGCCGGGCCGCAGCGCGTCGATAAGGCGCGGCACCAGTGCGCGGTCGAGAAAGTTGACGTTGAGTATCGCGTCAAAGCGGCCGCGCGGCAGGGGAAGAACCGAGAGGTCGGCCACGAGCGGCCATACGGAGAGCTGCTCGGCGCGCGCGATCGATTGCAGCGTGCGGAGCGCCGTTTCGGAGTAGTCGATCGCGATGACTTTGAAGCCCGCACGCGCGAGCAGCAGGCTGTGGCGGCCGGTCCCGGCAGCGACGTCGAACGCGAGGCCGCGCGGCAACAGCTCGAGCATTTCGACCACCGACGGCTCCGGGGCGCGGGGCCCGGCGCTGGCGCGTTGGCGGGTTTCCCAGTCGCGGCGCTTTTCCGCTTCGCGCAGGTTCGCGTCGCTCATAACACGCGAGCCAGGGTCAGGACGTCGATTCGTCGCGCGCCCGCGGCGCGCAGAACGCGCGCACATTCGTCGGCGGTCGCACCGGTAGTCATAACGTCGTCGACCAGCAGGATGCGGCGGCCGGCGACGCGGGAGGGACGGCGCACTGAAAAAGCGTTGCGAACGTTACGTGCGCGCTGGGCGCGGTCGCGCTCGGTCTGCGACGCGGTAGAGCGCACGCGCGCCAGCGTGGCGACGTCGAGCGAGCAATTGAGCCGCCGCGCGAGCGCGGCGCCCAGCAGCGCGGCCTGGTTAAAGCCGCGCCATCGAAGACGCGTGCGATGGAGCGGGACGGGGATGACGACGTCGTAGGCGCCGGAGTCCATCGCCGGCGCGGCGTCGAGATACTCGGCCAGCGCGCGGCCCAGCGACTGGTCGAGGCCGTACTTGTGCCGGCGCAACAGCGCCGCGACCGTGCTCGAGCCGTCCATCCTGGAACTGTCAGCGCCGGAGCGGTAGCGCGTGACTGCGCGGGCCGAGTCGAATGCCGGCGGATCGGCGCGGCAGTGACCGCAACGCTCGTCCTCGTCAGCGGCGTCAAGCGGCGCTCCGCACACCAGGCAGAGCGGCGGGCGCATCGGCTCAACCGCGCCAAGGCACGGGGCGCATACGCGATGCGTGGTGTCGATCGGCAGGGCGGCCTCGCACACCGCGCATCGCGGCGGATAAAGAAAATTGAGCAGGTAATGCAGCATCATTCCCGTTTCTATTGATGAAGGCTCACGCGCGGTAACTCAAGCGCCGGCAAGTCAATTAATCCGTCAATTTGAGCCGCCAATAACCGCCGTAGGCCGGCCGGTGTTGTGGACAGGCGCTCAAATTGAGGTTTGGCGCGGCGATCCGTCGCGGCCCGTCTTGTGGTATAGGGAAAATATGAAGACGCCGCTTGACGGAATAAGGGTCATCGACTGGACGATTTGGCAGCAGGGGCCGTTTGCAACCGCGTTGCTGGCCGACCTGGGCGCCGAGGTAATCAAGCTCGAGACGCTAGACGGCGATCCGGGGCGCGCGATCTTCGCGGTCTCGGGCGCCACCACCGCGCGCAACGGCAAGAACTTCTATTTCGAGTCCAATAACCGCCACAAAAAAAGCATCACACTCGACATGAAGAAATCCGAGGCGCGCGAGATTGTCTACCAGCTCGTCGCCAAGAGCGACGTCTTCGTGCAGAACTACCGCAAGGGCGTGGCCCAGCGCCTGGGGCTGGACTACCAGACGCTGCGCGAGATCAACCCCAGGCTCATCTACGCGACCGCGTCTGGCTATGGCCCGGAGGGACCCGACAGCGGCGAGCCCTCGTTCGACTACCTGGCCCAAGCGCGTTCGGGCGTGATGCATATCGGGGGAACCGACAACGACGATCCGGTCTACCTGTTCGGCGGCATAGCCGACCAGATGGGCGCGATCATGCTGTCGTACGGCGTGATCACGGCGCTGCTCGCGCGCGAGCGCTACGGCGTCGGGCAGGAGGTCAACGCTTCGCACCTGGGCTCGATGATCGCGCTGCAGGGCTTGAACCTCGCCTGCCGCAACATCATGGGCTCCGAGTTTCGCCGCAACACGCGGGAGAACGCTTTCAACCCGCTGTGGAATCATTACCGATGCGCCGACGGCAAATGGCTGACGCTCGGGATGTTGCAGGCGGACCGCTACTGGAAGGACCTGTGCAACACGCTCGGCCGGCCCGAGCTTATCGACGATCCGCGCTTCAAGGACATCAACGTGCGCGGCAAGAATTGCAAGGCGCTGGTCGCGATCTTCGACGAGGTTTTCATCACCAGGCCGCGCGAGGAATGGATGAGATTGCTGAAGGCCGGCGGCGACTTCATCTATACGGTCGTCAACCGCGTCTCCGATCTGCCGGACGATTCGCAGGTGCTGGCCAATGACTATGTCGTGAATTACGAGCATCCCGGGCTGGGCGCGATGAAGCTGGTCGGTTTTCCGGTCAAGCTCAGCGAGACGCCGGCCAACCCGCGCGGCCACGCGCCGGAGTTGGGCGAGCACACTGAGGCGGTGCTTACCGAGATGCTGGGTTATAGCTGGGAGGACGTGGCGAGGCTCAAGGAGTCGGGTGTAATCTGAGGCAACGCGACGCGCCGCGCGGGCGCGCAGGAGGTAAAGCTTATGCCGGCGATTACGGGAAACAGCGAAGATCGCGAACAGATTCGCGAGCTCTATGCGCGCTACGCGCTCTACATCGATTCGAGCAAGTTCGAGGAGTGGGTCAATTGCTTCACCGAGGACGGCGTTTTCGAAAATTCGTCCTTCGGCAAGCACGCCGGCCACACGGCGCTGCGCAAGTTCTGCGCTTCGTACAAGGAATCATGGGCGGGCGCACAGGTCCGCCACATGATGGTGAACGTCAGCTTCGACGTCCACGGCGATCACGCTCACGGCACCTGCAACCTGATCTATTTCCACATCAAGGGCGGCAAGACCGAGTTGGCCGCGGTGGGCGGGTATCGCGACGAACTGCGCAAGGTTGACGGCAACTGGCAGTTCGCGCATCGCCAGGTTTACGTCGACAAATAAAGTTTACGTCGACAAATTAGTCTGGGTCCGAAAATACTCGAGGCTTATCCGCGGCGGCTTGCCTCCCTGATCGCGTTTTCGAGGTCGCGCGGCAGCGGCGACCGTGCTCGCACCGGGCCGGTGAGCGGCGAGCGAAATTCGATCTCCGCCAGATGCAGCCAGAAGCGGCCCTCGGTGAGCGCGTCGAGCGGCGGGCCGCCATAGAGCGCGTCGCCGGCAATCGGATGGCCTGCGTGCGCCAGATGCACGCGAATCTGATGGCGCATCCCGGTGCGCGGTCTGGCCGCGACTAAAGTGAAATCGCCAAAGCGCCGTATCGGCTCGATCGCGGTCGCAGCGGTGCGCGCATTCGCGATACTGGCGGCAACAGCGATCATCCGGCGCGGATTGCGCGGGTCGTGGGCGATCGATTTTTCAATCTGAAGTGATTCTCTAAGATTGCCTGCGACTAACGCCTGGTAGTTCCGGCGTATGCGGCCAGTGCGAATCGCCTCGCGCAAAGCGACGAAGGCGGCCGGCTGAAGCGCCACGAGCAGGGCGCCCGAGGTGCCGTTGTCGAGACGGTGGACCAGGCCGCCCTCGCGCGGATTGTCACCTGCCGTGGCCGCCTCGGGAAACTCGGCGACGACGCCGTTCATCAGGGTGCCGCGCTCGCCCGGACGCAGCGGATGACACGCCATCGGCGCGCGCTTGTTGACCACCAGGATCGCGGGGTCACGGAAGAGCACTTCGATTTTTACTTCAGGGTCAGGCGCGAGCGCGGGTAGCGTCGAGACTTCGCCGATTTCGACGGCATCGCCGCCGCCGACCAGCTCACCCTTGCGCAGCATGCGGCCGTTGACGCGAACCAGGCCGCCGGCGAGCATCTCACGTGCGGCGCGCCGCGAGCGCGCCCATCCAAGGCGCACCAGGTAATGGTCGAGGCGCTCGCGCGCGTCGGGCGGCATCAGTTGGTAGGCATCAATTTGGGGTGAGGCGCAGCCGAACCCAGCCGTCGATTTTTTCCGCGAAGCCCGCGAACGGGTCCTGGTTGGGCGCGGGCTTGAAGAAGCATTTGCGCATGTAGTCGAGCGCGCCCGAATAATTCTCGAAGCTGCGGCTCAGCTCTTCGAACATCAAAAAGCCCGGCCGATACAGCGCAACGTCGAGCTCCGAGACGGTTTGGTAGGAACGCTTGCCCTCTTCGAGATAATAGTCGAGGTAACCGCCGCGCTCGACGAAGGTGCGGAACAGACCCGACATGAACAGCGTGTAGTCGCCGACGTACTTGCGCAACTCGCGCTCGCCGAGCACGCGCCCGCGCGTCTGCGGCGCGCCCATCTGTGAAGCCAGCATCTCGACCACGCTGGTCAGCCGGCGGCCCTCCGCGTCGCGCAGCGCGAGCCAATTTCCAGCGGCGCTGAAGTCGGTCAACACCGACGCGACGTAGTCGACCACCTGCTGATCAGCCAATCCGAGCTGGCCGAAGCTGGTGCGCGTCATCGCGAGAAAGAAGTCTTTGAGTCGCTTGGCGGAAGGTGGTTCAGGATTCATGATCCACTCCCAGGCTATGTCCAGCGGGCCTTTCGCCCCCGCCGGTACGAGATGACACGGATTTTACCAGAGCGCGTTTGGCCTTGCGATGCGGAAAATTTCAAAATGATCCACTACCGCGGAGCCGGAGTGCGGATGCTTCCGGGCGCTGGCAGTCGAGGCGCTGGAGTGAGAATCGCGCGCGGCGTGAACGGGCGGTTGTAGTCGGAAAACTGCTTCCACGAGGCGAAGAGCAGGATTGCCATCACGATCGCGATGACCACGATGTCGACGAAACCGATCCGCGTCGCACCGCGACACCACCCCCGTAATCGACCCGTCATCCGGCGCTCGCACGCAGCTTGGCCGAACGCGCCGCGGCGCGCGGCGCGCTGGCCGGCAATCCGAACAGCCCGCGCAGCTCGCGCCCGGTCAGCGAACGCGCCGCCGCCGCGACCTTCAGCGGCGGACCCGCGGCCACCACGCGCCCGCCGTCGTCGCCGCCGCCCGGCCCGAGGTCGATTACGTAATCCGCGTGCGCGATGAACTCCAGATGGTGCTCGATTACTACCAACGTGTTGCCCTCAGTCACCAGCCGCCCGAGCACGCGCAGCAGTTGGCGGATATCCGCGGAGCTCAACCCGGTGGTCGGTTCATCGAGCAGAAAAACCCGCCCCAGCGGTTTGCCGTCCTCACCCGCCGGCAGCGGTTCCAGGTCAGTGAGCAGAAAGCGCGCGAGCTTGAGGCGCTGCGCCTCGCCGCCGGAGAGCGTCGAAGTCGCCTGCCCCAGGCACAGGTAGCCCAGGCCGACCGCGCTCAGCGCCTCGAGCCGGCGCGTGACCGCCGGCGATTTGGCGAAGAAGCCGCGCGCTTCGTCGACCGTCAGCGCGAGCACCTCGTTGACGTTGCGGCCCTGGTAACGGATGGCCAGGATGTGGCTCTGGAAGCGGCGGCCGTCGCACGCGTCGCATTGCACTTCGAGGTCGGCCATGAAGTGCATCTCGATCGTCACGGTGCCGGTGCCGTGGCATTTCTCGCAGCGTCCGCCGTCAACGTTGAAAGAGAAGTGGCGGGGCTGGATGCCGAGGCGGCGCGCCTCGTTGCTCTGCGCGAAGAGCCGGCGGATGTCGTCGTAGATTTTCAGATAGGTCGCGGGATTGGAGCGCAGCGAGCGCGCCGGCAGCTCCTGGCCCATGTGGACCATCTCGCCCACCAGCTCCAGGCCCTCGATCCGATCGCAGGCGCCGACTTCGCTCACCGGCTCGCCGCGCCGGCGCAGATAATTGTTGTAGAGCACGTCCTCGACCAGCGTCGATTTGCCCGACCCCGATACCCCGGTGACGCAAACCATCCGGCCGAGCGGAATCCGCACGTCGAGGCCCTTGAGGTTGTGCTCGCGCGCGCCCACGATACGCAGCGCCGGGTCGCGCCTGGTGAAGCGCCGCTCGCGCGAGAGCGTGCGCATCAGCATCACCCGTCCCGGTGTCCCCGCGTTCTCGTTCCTGGCGCCGTTGGCGCGCTTGACGCCTTTCGCACCACGGGCGCGCACCGGCGCGCCGGCGCGAATCAGGCTGCCGCCCTCGCGCCCGCCGCCGGGCCCGAGCTCGACGGTGAAATCCGCGCCCGCGATCATGATCGGGTCGTGCTCCACCACCACCACGGTGTTGCCGAGGTCGCGTAGATGGCGTAGCACGCCGAGCAGGCGGCGCACGTCACCGGCGTGCAGTCCGACAGTGGGCTCGTCGAGGGCGTACATCGTGGAGGTCAGCAGGCTGCCGAGCGCGCTCGCGAGATGGATGCGCTGCGCTTCGCCGCCCGAGAGCGTGCGCGCCTGGCGCTCCACCGTCAGGTAGCCGAGCCCGACTTCGGCGAGATAGCCGACGCGGCTTTTAAGCTCGCGCAGCACGACGCCGGCGCGCTCGGCCGCGCGCGGCTGGCGTCCGAGTTGTTCCAGCCAGACCTTGAGCTCGCGCACCGCGAGCCGCCCAACCTCCGCGATAGTGATTCCTTCGACCCGCACGTTGAGCGCTTCGGGTTTGAGCTTGGCGCCGCCGCAGGTGGGGCAGGGGACGAAGCGGCGGTAGCGTGCGAGCAGGATCCGGACGTGGGTCTTGTAGCGCCGCTTCTCCATCCAGCGGAAAAATCCGCGCACCCCCGGCCATCGGTCCCAATCGTCGCCGCGCTCGCCATCGTTCGCGCCGTTTCGCGCCTCGGCGCGGGGCTCGCCCTCGAGCAGCCACACCCGCTCGGTCTCGGTCATCTCGCGAAACGGCACTGCGGTGCGCACTCGCGCGCGCCGCGCGCACTTGAGCATCCAGGTCTTCATTTCCAGGTAGGCCGGCGTGCGCCATGGCGCGATAAGGCCCTGGCGCAGCGAGAGCCCGGGGTCGGGCATGACTTTTTCCAGATCGAGTTCGACGGTGCGTCCGAAACCTTCGCACTCGGGGCACGCGCCGATCGGGCTGTTGGCGGAAAATAGCGCCGGCGTGGGCTCCGGAAAAAGCGTGCCGCAGCGCGAGCAGTTGAAGCGGCGATCGAAGGCGGCGTCGACGATCGCCGTCATGCGCCCATTCTCGCGCACCACGGTGACCACGCGGGCGCGTCCGCCACCAAGGTAGAAGGCTTTCTCGAGCGCCTCGCGCACGCGGGCGGGCGCGTCGGCGGAATCGTTGGCGACGCGGTCGATGACGACCATCAAGGGCGCGGCGCCGTTGCGCTCGGCGAGCGCCGCCGAGCGGGCTGCCGCGCCGTCAGGTGCGGCTTCGAGCTCGGTGCCGACGGTGACGATTTGCGCCGCGTCCGGTCCGGCGTCTTGCACAACGCTTTGCACCGCGCGCCCCAGCAGCTCGGCGGTCTCGACAATCGCGCCGTCGACGAACAGCCGATGGTATCCGTTGTGCGCGAGGAACTCGCAGGCCGCCGCGGTCGAGCGCGAGCCTGGCTCAAAAGGCGCCAGGAATAGATGCATCCCCGTCCCGCTGAGCGCATGGGCCGCCGCGCTCTCGACGCTGTCGCGCGTGACCTCGCCGCCGCATCGCGGACATGTCGTGCGCCCCAGCGTCGCGAACAACAGGCGCAGGTAGTCGCTTATCTCGGTGACGGTGCCGACGGTCGAGCGCGCATTCTTGATGGTGTTCTTCTGGCGCAGCGCGAGCGCGGGCGGAATTTCCGAAATCGAATCGACGTCCGGCCGGTCCATCCGCTCCAGGAACATCCGGGCGTAGGTTGAGAGGCTCTGCACGTAGCGACGCTGACCCTCGGCGTAGAGCGTGTCGAAGACCAGGCTGGATTTGCCCGACCCCGAGACTCCGGTCACTACGATAAGCTGTTTGTGCGGCAGGTCGAGCGAGATGGCTTTGAGATTGTGGGTACGCGCCCCGCGGATACTGATGGTGCGCTCCACGCCGCTCAATGCTTTTTACTCTGGTTCCTGGACGAAGGTGGGCGCCGACGGACGGCTGCCGGTCCGTTGGTTAGCGTGGGTCTGCCAATGGGCGGGCTTTCTTGCGCCGCTCGCCCGGGTATTCGTTGGCGACCTTGGCGTAAAGCTCGGCCAGCCTGATGTCGAAGGCGCCTTGCAGGCGTGCGGTTTTCTCCTGGCGCTCGGCCGCAGGCAGGTCCCGCAACCGCGCCAGGTCGTCTTCCAGCCTGTACATCAGGCGATTACGTTCGAGGAGATATTCGTAGCCATTCATAGGGCGACCCCGCGCGCGAATTCCAAAGATCAGAATTATAGGTTAACCTTCCGGTACCGGACAACCGAGTGCGCGCGCTTCGCCGAGCTACATCGCTTCCGCCGGTTCCCCCGGTTCTTCAGGTCTGGGACGAGCCCACGCTTTGTCATGGCTTTTTGGGCCGCGAGGCCGGCTTAAGCCGCGGCCCCTATGCTTCGCTCAATCTTTCGTACTGGGCCGGCGACAACTCGCGCTCGGTCGACGTCAACTGGCAGCGGGCGCGCCGGTTGATGCCGCGCGGGGTGCGCTTCGCCCAGCTCAAGCAGGTCCATGGCAAGGCCATCTATACCGTAGGTCCGCGCGCCGACGCCGACCCGCGTCCCGAGGGCGACGGGCTGGTCACTGCGATGCCCGGGGTGGTGCTCTGCATCTTCACCGCCGACTGCGTGCCGGTACTGCTGGCCGACACGGAGCGGGGCGTGATTGCGGCCCTGCACGCGGGATGGCGCGGGACGCTGGCCGGGATATCCGGGGCGGGCGTACGCGCCATGGTGCGGCAGGGGGCGCGCGCGAGCGCCATTCGCGCGCTGCTGGGTCCCTCGATAGGCCCGTGCTGCTACGAGGTCGACGACGAGTTGGCCAGGCGCTTCGAGCGCCGTTTCGAGCGCGCTCACACACATGTCCATCCGAGCGATCACGCGGGCAAAGCTTACCTCGATCTCCGCGGGATCGTCACCGATCAACTTGCCGCGGCGGGTCTCGAGCGCGAGGGAATCCAGAAGGTAGGGCCGTGCACCAAGTGCGAGTCCGAGCGCTACTTTTCGCGTCGCGCCGCCGGCGGCTCGGTCACCGGCCTGCAGCTCAGCTTTCTTGGGCGCTTTGTGACGTAGCGCTACTTTCCGGGCTGGCTTTACTCGATTCTCGGATTAGTATTGCGGAGCATGCGATCGCGCAAGCCGATCCGGCGCAAGCGCAAGTCGCCGTCGAGCAAGGTGCGCAAGCCCGTGCCGCCACCGACCAAGGTGGAGGAACCGCCGACGACGTACCGGCGCGCCCGCGAACGCGAACGACTGCGGCGCGAAGAGGAGGAGAGCGGCGCCTGACTGGCGCGGCTCGTGAGGTCCCGAAGCGGGCGGCACTGCGGATGCGTTATCGCGTGCGCGAAGCTAGTATTGCGGACATGACTGCCGCGTCGCGAGCCCGCCGGCATTGGGCATTGTGACTTCCCGCGCGCGCGGCGCAATTCAAATGGAACCGGTTTGAATCGACCATGCTGAGCTTCGATTTAAGCGAAGAACAACAGATGATCCGCGACACCGTCGGCGCGTTCGCCCGCGAGCAGATTCGTCCCGCGGCACGGCCCGCCGACGAGAGCGGCGAGATTCCGGCGGCGCTGGTCGCGCAGGCTTGGCAACTGGGGCTGGTGCAGGGGCCGATTCCCGAGAGCCTCGGCGGCAACGGCGACACCCGCCTGGCGACGACCGGCGCCATAATCGCCGAGGAACTCGCCTACGGCGACCTCGCGATCGCGGCCCACGTGCTGGCGCCGCGCCTGCTGGCCTTCCCGGTGCTCGAGATGGGGACCGACGAGCAGCGCCAGCGCTATCTCAAGCGCTTCACCGGCCCAAGCTTCGCCGCCGCGAGCGCGGCACTGATGGAGCCGCGATGGGATTTCGATCCGGCGGCGATGACGACCGTGGCGCGCCGCGACGGCAACAGTTTCGTGCTCGACGGCGTCAAGTGCATGGTCGCGCTGGCCGCCGCGTCAGACACGCTGCTGGTGTGGGCGGCGAGCGCAAACTACGACCGTGTCGACGGCTTTTTGCTCGCGCGCGACTCGCCGGGACTGAGCGTCGGCGAGCGCGAGAAAAACATGGGGCTCAAGGCGCTCGAGACCTTCGCGGTCGAACTCAAGGGATGCCGCGTCGGGGCCGAGGCACATCTGGGCGCCGAGGGCGGAGCCAATTTCAGGCGCGCGATGAGCCAGTCGCGGGTCGCGATGGCGGCGATGGGCGTCGGGGTGGCGCACGCCGCCTTTGACTACGCGCGCGATTACGCCAAGGAGCGCAAAGCTTTCGGAGTGCCGATCGCGAGCAAGCAGGCGGTCGCCTTCATGCTGGCCGACATGGCGATCGAGATCGACGCGGCGCGACTGCTGGTATGGGAGGCCGCATGGCATCTCGACCGCGGCGCGGACGCGCACAAGGAGAGCTACCTCGCGCGCAACTATATCGCAGCCTCGGCGCTCAAGGTCACTGACAACGCGGTCCAGGTGCTCGGCGGCCACGGCTACATCCGCGAGCATCCGGTCGAGATGTGGCTGCGCAACGCGCGCGGCTTTTCCGCGCTTGAGGGGCTCGCCACAGTCTAAGTATCGCGGCACTTTGAGCTTAAGCCGCTTGAGCCAAGTGCGGAGACAATTCACGCGGAGCCAAATAACATGATCGATTTCGAAATCGACCCGCAGACCCAAAAACGTATCGAGCTTTTCCACACCGTGGCCGAACAGATGATGCGGCCGATCTCGCGCGAATACGACGAGCGCGAGCACGACAAGCCGTGGGACTTCCTCAACGCGATGTGGGCCGCGAGCACCGCGCCCGGCGGCGATCCGATGGCTGGCGGCGACGCGAGCGGGCAGGGCGCCGTGAAGATGCGCAACGTATACACCGTCGCCACCACCGAGGAACTGTGCTGGGGCGACGCCGGGCTCTTCCTGTCGATTCCCAATGCCGGACTGGGCGGAGCGGCGGTGATGGCGGCCGGCACCCCTGAGCAGAAGCAGCGGTTTCTCGCGCCGTTTCGCGGCGGCAAACCGAAATGGGGCGCGATGGCTATCACCGAGCCCGGATGCGGTTCGGATTCAGCCGCGATCACCACCACCGCGACCCGCGACGGCGATCACTGGGTGCTCAACGGCAACAAGATTTTCTGCACCTCGGGCTGGATGGCGGTGGAGAAATCCGAGGGCTTCGTGGTGGTCTGGGCGACGGTCGACAAGAGCGCCGGCCGCCCCGGCATAAAGCCCTTCGTGGTCGAGCACGGCACGCCCGGGATGTCGGTCGCGCGGCTGGAAAAGAAGCTCGGGATCCGGGTGAGCGACACCGCGGCGCTGGTTTTCGACAACTGCCGCGTTCCGGCCGACCACCTGCTCGGCAGCGCCGAGGTCAGTCGCGACGGCGGCGGTTTCAAGGACGTGATGGCGACGTTCGATGCGACCCGTCCGATCGTGGCGGCTATGGCGATTGGCGTGGGACGCGCGGCGCTCGATTTCGTGCGCGACTTCCTCGCCGAGCAGAAGGTCGAAATTCGCTATGGGCTCTCGCCGCGGCGGTTGAGCGCGGTCGAGCGCGATTTCATGGAGGTGGAAGTCCAGCTCAAGGCGGCGCGCCTGCTCACCTGGCGCGCGGCATGGATGCTCGACATGGGAATGCGCAACAGCCTGGAGGCCTCGATGGCCAAGGCCAAGGCGGGCCTCGCGGTCACGCTGATCACGCAGAAGGCGGTCGAATTGCTGGGGCCGCTCGGCTACTCGCGCCGCAACCTGGTCGAGAAGTGGATGCGCGACGCGAAGATCAACGACATCTTCGAGGGCACCCAGCAGATCAACATGATCATCGTGGCGCGGCGGATCCTGGAGTACTCGAGCAAGGACCTGAACTGAGCAGCGCGCCACCGGGCAAAGCTAGGGTTCGGAACGGACCACGGTCTCGACAGCGATAACGGCTTCGCCGTGGGCAGGGTGATAGTCCAGTAACTCGAAGCCGATGACCGGGCCGCCCACGTCCTTCATCAACACGACCTCGTCGGCCGTCTCCTCGCAGACGCTCTCTTTGGCGGGTTCGTCGAGCCAGACCGTGAGAGTGTGTCCAACGGCATCGTGGATCACTTTGATCTTTTCCATATCTGGGATGCGCGCCTGAATTGGCACTAGTGCTGGTAACCGTTACAAGGTCCGAACAGCCCCGTCGAGGCAAAGAGCAATCCCAGAAGAAGGTAGGTCCACAGGATCACGGCGCGAGGTCCGAAGTACCATCTCACGGCTGCTTGCGAGTAGCGAGTAGAAGGACCGGGCCTCTCGTGGCGGGTCAACCAATACAGTCCAGCGGACATGCGTGCCGTATAGCAAAATCCATCCTGCGCGATGATGAACGTGCAGAACAGGATCCCGGCTACTTCAGCCACGCCGGCTTACCAGAACCACTTGCCCTTCTCGTAGGCGAAGATCTCGCGCGTCGGGACTACCGCGGTCGCGTGCGGCGTCGCATGCTTCGCTTCCTCGACGCTCTTGCCGGTCAGCGTGTAGTCAAATTCCTTGTAGGTGAGTATGCCGACTGCAACTCCGTTGCTCGCCTCTTTGCAGGTGCAAGAGTCGATCGGGCTGTAGCCGACATAGTTTCCAGTCTCGGATCCGTCGTGCATCACCCACTTGATGTTCCCCAGGTTGTCGTGCTCGCGCACGCTCAGCTTGTGCGCCCAGTCGCGGCAGAAACCAGGAAAGGCAGCGCTGGCGACTTGGAACTGCTTGAGCGCCCGCATCATGACCGGGTTGAGCGTTTGCGCCGTGCCCTGCATCCCGCTGCCGCTCAATCCTTTCAGGACCGGAGTGCCGGTGCTCGCGACACCCACGGCTGGACTGCCGCCGCCGGCGACGTTCAGTGCCGTAGGGCCAGTGCTTGCGATGACAGCGGTGGCCTTGGGACTTGCCTGCCCGAGGTTCGGCGGCAAAACGGCAGCCAACGGCGCGGCGGCCGCAAGGGCAGGGGTCGTAGGAGAGGTCACGGGAGGAATTGTCGGCGCGGGAACGGCGGCCGCCGCGGCCACGTTTGGAGCGGCGGCCTGCGCGTCAGGCGCGGCCGGGACGCTGGCGGCGTCGGCGCTCGTCGAGGCTCCCGCAGGTACGGTGCCTTGCACCTTCATCGAAGAGCCAGACAGTGAGGATGCAGCCACCTCATCTGCCGACTGGTTAGTCAATTGTGAGCATCCGGTGATTGGAAGCGCAGCCAATCCCAACAGAACAAATCCCGCCGCCATTCCACTCAGCCTGCTTCCACCCTGCCTGACGTAACTCATAGCTTCCCCCGGGAAGTCGTTCCTTTCACTGCATTATTAACCTTTATCTAGCCGTGTAAAGAGGCGGGCACGACAGAGTTTCAGAGGCAGGATGCAATCTGCTAGCACGGCAGCAGCCCCCGTGACGGGGGCTGCTGCCGCATTCAGAGCTCGACTATCAGACCTTACTGACAGGCTTCACTGGCTCGGCACCAGTTCGACCCGGCGGTTCTGGGCGCGTCCTTCGGCGGTCTTGTTGGTGGCGACGAAGTCCGTCTTCCCATAGCCGTGCGGGCTCAGGCGGCCTTCCGCCACGCCATGGTCGGCCAGATACTTCACGACTGCGTCTGACCGGCGCTCGGAGAGCCGCAGGTTGTACCTGACCGAGCCGATCGCGTCGCAATAGCCATTGACGTTGACCGTCACGTTCGAGTGCGACTTCAGGGTTTCCGCGGCCTCATTGAGTACGGCCGCATCCTGCGGACGGATGTTTGACTTGTCGAAATCAAAGTGGACGCCACGCAGGATTATCTTCTCTGGCGCCGGCGGAGGAGGTGGCGGCGGAGGAGGTGGGGGCGGAGGAGGTGGCGGCGGAGGCGGCGGTGGGGGTGGAGGCGCTATCAGGTAGCCGATAATTCCACCGATGATTGCACCACCGACGATGCCGGCCGGAATCGCGGGCCAATTATCGTGGTTATCGGCAGCAAATACACCGCCACCGATACCACCGCCGACTGCGGCACCGGCCACGGCACCATAGATGGTGTAATCCCTCTGCTCCGTGGTCATGCCGCAACCGGCGAATGTAATCGCAGCCGCAGTCCACAGCACCCAGAGCCCCTTCCCTCGTCTTCGTCCTATCATGCACCTTTCCTTTATCTCGCCCGGGCGCCGAAGCGCGATGCAATCGGTCACGCCAATTCCGCTCAGCGAATCGGCTGAGCACAGCGGGAACCGCTACACACAAATCCGCCGCAGCTATGGGCCATTTGGCGGGCGCCAACCAAGCATAGAGTTGACAACCCTAATTGCTACGCCGGTAGAACTATATGTAGTTTTTTGGGACCATTGCAATAATTTGTAGCGCTGCAAGACCCTTCTGGCACGGGCTGCGGCGTGCAGCGCATAGTAGCCTGTGTGGATCCGTCCTCATGCGAGCTATCGAATCCGGGGTCGCGGGCGACCAAGCGAGCCTGCTAAACTTGTATTGTGCTTTCGTTGGCGCGCGGTAAAGAAGGAATCTTTCGGCTGGTCTCCGGCTATCGTCCGGAGGGCGATCAGCCCGCCGCGATCGAGGCGCTGACCCGCAACGTGCGCGACGGCGTGCATCAGCAGGTGCTGCTCGGCGTCACCGGCTCAGGCAAGACCTTCACGATGGCCAACGTGGTGGCCAACGTGAACAAGCCCACGCTGGTGATCGCGCCCAACAAGACGCTCGCCGCCCAGCTCTACAACGAGTTCAAGAGCCTGTTCCCGGACAACGCTGTCCGCTATTTCGTCTCCTACTACGACTACTACCAGCCCGAGGCCTACGTTCCCTCGACCGATACGTACATCGAGAAGGACGCCAGCATCAACGACGAGATCGACAAGCTGCGCCACTCGGCCACCAAGGCCCTGCTTGAGCGCAACGACGTCCTGATCGTCGCCTCGGTCTCGTGCATCTACGGCCTGGGCGAGCCGGAGGTCTACTTCGAGATGCTGGCGTTTCTCGAAGAAGGCCAGACCATCGAACGCGACCGCGTGCTGCGCAAGCTGGTCGACATCCAGTACCAGCGCAATGACTACGACTTCCATCGCGGCACTTTCCGGGTGCGCGGCGATATCGTCGAGGTCTTCCCGGCCTACGAAGAAAGCCGCGCGGTGCGCGTCGAGTTCTTCGGCGACCAGGTCGAGGCGCTGTACGAGATCGATCCGCTGCGCGGCAAAGTGATTCGCAAACTCCAGAGCGTATGCATCTATCCGGCCTCGCACTACGTGACTACCGAGGACCGGATGGAGGAGGCGGTGCGCAACATCCGCAGCGAGCTCAAGGAGCGGCTGGAGCTCTTCCGCAGCGAGAATCGATTGCTCGAGGCCCAGCGCCTGGAGCAGCGCACGATGTACGACCTCGAACTGCTGGCCGAGATGGGCTTTTGCCCGGGGATCGAAAACTACTCGCGCCATCTTACGGGCCGCGCACCCGGCCAGCCGCCACCGACGCTGCTCGACTACTTTCCGCGCGACTTCCTGATGTTCGTCGACGAGAGCCACGTCACTGTCCCGCAGCTTGGCGGGATGTACCGCGGCGACCGCTCGCGCAAGCAGACCCTGGTCGAGTTCGGCTTCCGCCTGCCCTCGGCGCTCGACAACCGCCCGCTCAACTTCGAGGAATGGGAAGGGCTGGCGCGCCAGGTGGTTTACGTCTCGGCCACGCCGGGCGACTACGAGCTCAAAAGCTCGGGCGGCCTGGTGGTCGAACAGCTCATCCGTCCCACCGGGCTAATCGATCCCGAGATCGAGGTGCGCAAGGCGGGCACACAGGTCGATGATCTGCTGGGCGAAATCCGCAAGCGGGTCGAGGCCGGCGAGCGCGTGCTCGTCACCTGCCTGACCAAGAAGATGGCCGAGGACCTGACCGACTACTACCACGACCTCGGCGTGCGCGTGCGCTACCTGCACTCGGACATCGAGACCATCGAGCGCGTCGAGATCATCCGGAGCCTGCGCAAGGGCGAGTTCGACGTCCTGGTCGGCATCAACCTGCTGCGCGAGGGACTCGACCTGCCCGAGGTTTCGCTGGTCGCGATCCTTGACGCCGACAAGGAGGGCTACCTGCGCTCGGCCCGCTCGCTCATCCAGACCATCGGCCGCGCCGCGCGCAACGTCGAGGGCAAGGTCATCATGTACGCCGACACGATGACCGACTCGATGCGCAAGGCGATCGAGGAGACCAACCGCCGCCGCGCCCGGCAGGTCGCTTATAACGAGGAGCACGGGATCACGCCGCAGTCGATCGTGAAGGCGATCGACGCCTCGCTGGTCGAGATGTATTCGCCCGAATGGGCCGTGGTGCCGGAGGTCGACGACGCGCCGCCCGACACGGAACTGATTGCGGCGCACGAACTGCCCGACCGCATCACGGGACTTCGGCAGGAGATGATGGAAGCGGCGGAGCGACTAGAATACGAACGCGCCGCCGAACTGCGCGATCGGATCAAGCGCCTCGAGCGCCAGGTCTTCGGACTCGACCAGAAGCGCGAGACCGCGGCCGCCCCGCCGCAGCCGCCCGGCTCGGCACATCAGCATGCAGGCGAGGCGGCGCGCGGGCGCGCCGAGCGTCACAAGGTAAAAGACGCGAGCGAGAAGCCATCATTGCTGCCGCGCGGACGGGGCAAAGGCCGCGGCCGCGGAACTGGCGCTAGCGGCGCCGCCGCGCCAGCGCCGCGTCAGGGCAGCCTGAAGATCGTCCCCGACCAGCCCAAGTAGTTACACGTCGCACCGCCGGCTTTGCTTGTCAGGGCGAGGCCGGCGGTGTGCGCTGGGTTTCCTTGTTTGTCGGAGCTGCGGACTTACTTATCGAAGCCGGCAACGCGCGGCAGCTTGTCGCCCAATTCCACCCACGGCACATGGTCGGGCCAATAGGCGTGGCGCAGAGTGGCGGGCGGATATCCGGGCTCGGCGTCCGCCGGCAGGCTGGCGCGGGTGACTATCAGCACGTCGGGCATCGGATCGACATCGACCGTGAGCGTGGATCCGCAGTTCTTGCATCGGTTGCGATGAATCTGGGCTGAGCTGCTAAAGGTTTGCAGGTCGCCGCCCTTGGTCCAGCGAAAGCCGGCGCGGGGAAAAATCGCGAGGGTGACAAACGCCGCGCCCTGCAGCCGCCGGCAAATCGAGCAATGACAGTGATGCATTTCCACTGCGGGCTGGGTCAACTCGAACTGGTTCTCTCCGCAAAAGCATGCGCCGTTGATCTTTTTGAAATCCGCCATGATCTCCTCCCTGTTGGACGCCATCCCATCGCAATTGCGCGGGATCGGTCAAGCGGTTTTTTCGATACCACCGCTTGGCCACCGTTTATTCCACCCCTTCAGGTCATCCTGAGCAACGCGAGTCCGTCTCTTCAGCATCCTGAGAGTTGGTGAATTTTTGAACGAAGCGAGTCCCCCTCTTCGGTCATTCTGGACGGCGGCTACCGCTCAGGGTCACCCTGAACCGAATTTGCCTCACGGCGTCATCCCGAGTGAGAGCTGCGGAGTCGAAGGATCTCGCGCGGTGCTCCGCGCGTAGGCTTGATTTCTGGCATTGCATACGAACGCGCGTCGGTCAGGTATGGTACCACAGATGTAGACATAATATTTCAAGCGCCCGTTATGAGCGCACTGCGCGTTCGCTTAAAGCCGAGCAATAGGAGTAGCGTTGGTTGGCGTCGTAGCGACGCGAAGGAAGTGGAAGCGTATGGCATCGGGTAAGGCATTAGGGGAATTTTCGTACAAGGCCGTGACGGTGAGCTACAGCCCTGGGCCTGCAGGCAGCGTACTGGCGCATGCCAATTGGGAAGGGACCGCTACGGGGTTCGGTGCAGTCTTCGCCACTGCGACTTACGTCGGCGGCGGCAAAGGCGGAAGTTACAGTGACTGTGGGATAGCATATCTAGACAATGGCGACTCTGTTACCGGCGTCGGTCAGGGAACCACTGAAAGCGCCGGGAAACACCAGTGGCGCTCGAAGGGCTTTGTTCAGCTCTCGGATGGCAGAAGGATGGCTGTTGAGGGCGAGATCAATCTGGCCTCGCGCTCGTGGAAAGGGACGATATCCGAGATGAGCTGAGCCGGGTCGTCAATTTTCCAGAGCGTCAGTGAAGCGCGGCGGGGCCGAAATCGGCCGCCGCGCTTTTCGCTGGCGGATAGCAAGCATACATAATATTTCGTGCATCAAGGTGGTCTCTTCAACTCGTCTACCGCAGACCTTTGCCGACGCCTTCGACGCGGTCGAGTCTTGCGAACATCTGCAAATCCATTTTTATCAAACGATCCCAATGCTTCCTGTGCTTCTCACAATGTGAATCGTATGCTGAAGATTCGAACATAGCGGAGCGGCCGCAAATGCAGCATGCCTTGAGTATCATGAACTATGGGTATCTCGCCAAATTCACATAGTATTTCGCGTACCAAGTGTCTCACCTAAATGCCACTACGCCGCTCGCGATGCCAGCGCAGGCAAATAATAATGACCCCCTGGGATGCTCATCACACCCATCATAAGCGCGATATCAGAAGACCGGCGCGACTGAAGACAACCCTCCCAACAATAACGAAATAGCCAACAAAGGTTATGGTCCTTTTGCAACTGTGCTAGAAGGCGGTCATCCTCTCGCCGAACGTGTTCGATTCGGATGACATAATATTTCAAGTGCCCGTTATGGGCATACTGCGCGTTCGCCTTAAGCTTGGCATAGGAATAGGGCTGGTTAACGTCTTAGCGACGTAAGGGAGAACAAGCTATGGCATCGGGTAAACAGGTAGGAGAATTTTCGTTGAAGGCCATCACCATCAGATACAGTCCTGGGCCGGGGGGTAGCGTCCTCGCGGAAACGAATTGGGAAGGGACGGCGACGGGATTTGGAGCAGTCTTCGCCACGGCTACCTACGTCGGTGGCCCCAAGAACGGGACCTTCAGTTGGTGCGCGGCAGCATACCTGGACAATGGCGACGGACTCTCCGCAGTTGGCCAGGGAACCTATGAAAGCATCGGGAAACACCGGTGGCGCACGGAGAACTTTGTGCAAATCTCCGACGGTCGTCGGGTCCGCGGCGAGGGCGAGATGGACCTGGCCTCGCGCTCGTGGAAAGGGACGATATTCGAGATGAGCTGAGCCGGGAGTCAATTTTCGAGAGCGTCGTGAGCGCGGCGGGCCGGAATCGGCCGCCGCGCTTCTCGCTGGCGTCTTGCGTGTCCGCTCGCGGCGGGGCGTGGCACAGCCATAAGCCCACGGATGTACACATGATATTTCAAGAGCCAGTTATGCGGGCACTGCGCGTTCGCCTTAAGCCTGGCAAGGGACTACAGCTAGCCAAGCATCTTAGCGACGCAAGGGAGGACAAGAACATGGCAGCGGGTAAAGCGTTAGGAGAATTTTCGTTCAAGGCCGTGACGGTCACCTACAGTCCTGGGCCAGCAGGCAGCGTACTTGCGCAGGCGAATTGGGAAGGGACGGCGACGGGGTTCGGAGCCGTTTTCCTCACCGCGACTTACGTCGGCGGTCCCAAAGGCGGGACTTACAGTGACTGTGCAGTAGCATACCTGGACAATGGCGAAGGCCTCACCGGCTTCGGTCAGGGAACCACTGAAAGCATCGGGAAACACCGGTGGCGCACGCAGGGCTTTACTCAGATCTCGGATGGCCGCAGGTTCGCTTCTGAGGGCGAGATCGACCTGGCCGCGCGCTCGTGGAAAGGGAAGATATCGGAGATGAGCTGAGCCGGGGCGTTAATTTTCCAAGGCGTCTGAACAATCAGTGAGCGCGGCGGGCCGGAATCGGCCGCCGCGTTCTTCGCTGGTGGGTATGCAAGCAGACATAATATTTCGTGAGTCTACTTCAGGTATCTCCTTGATGCCGTCTGGAACGTTAACGCGCTCTCCTGAGGCCAAACCAGCGCATTTCCATGCGGTCGAGCCATTCCGTGGTCACTGGGTATCCAGAAGCGAAACCTGTAACAGAATCGGTTCCGCACATCGGACATAGCGCGGTCTGCTCCCCGTCTCTCTAGATGGTCCATTCGGAAATACGTGACGGTGGATAATTGTCCAAACAGCAGAAGCACCACACATTTCACTTGCCAACACTTCCGTACGGTTCTTGAAACAGTGCTTGTGCGCGAGCCTCAGATCGTTCGGGTCAACCACTTGGATTTATCCCACACCCTGTACACAGTTGACATGGTATTTCGCGTGTCAAGTTCGCCCCTCCATCGGGCGTGGGTGCTTGGCGCGCGAGCCACGCATCGAAACACATGCGCACGGCTTCTTCTGTAGCAAAGCGCGGAAACCTATCGACGAGCCAGCCGCGCGGCTCGGGCGTGCCGCGCGGAACTTGGAACGGCACCTTGGCGATGATGGTTTGTGCCCAGCGCCTGCGCGAGGGCCACGCATCAAGCCCGACGCCCGGTTTGCTCACGTGCACAACCGGCGCTAGCGTTTAATCTCGAACGACGGGCCGACGTACACGTTGGCCGAGTACATCCCGCCGCCGAACTGCGGATCGCCAAAGATGTCGCGTCCGGCCGTCAGCCCGCCATCGACCACCATCGCGACTCCGGTGATCCATTCCGCCTCGTCGCTGGCCAGGAACAGCGCCATGTTGGCGATGTCCTCGGGCAGGCCCGCGCGGCGCAGCGGATGCAACGGGCCGAGCAGCTTGCCCGTCATCTCGCGGTCGGAGGTGAGGAAGTTGAAAATCGGCGTGTTGATTCCGCCCGGGCAGATACAGTTGACGCGAATCTTGTCCTTGGCGACCTCGAGCGCGACCGAGCGCGTGAGATTGATCACGCCCGCTTTGGCCGCGCTGTAGGCGTGCGGGCCGTAGCCGCCCGCCAGTCCCGCCACCGACGCGGTCGAGATGATCGATCCGGCGCCAACTTTGCGCATCTCGGCCACCGAATGCTTGATCCCCAGGAACACGCCGCGCGTCAGCACCGCAAAGGTGCGATCCCAGTCCTCGACGCTGGTCTGCTCGATCGATCCCAGCGCGCCGGGCAGCCCGGCATTGTTGAAGGTGATATCGAGACGGTCGAATTCCTTGACCGCACGATCGATCATCGCCTTGATCCCGGCCTCGCTGGTGACGTCGGTCTTCTGAAAGACCGCGCGGCCGCCGTTTTCCTTGCACTCGCGCACCGCTGCCGCGCCGCCCTCGTCGTTGAGGTCGGCGACCACGACCGCTGCGCCCTCACCCGCAAAGCGTATTGCCGCTGCGCGGCCCATCCCGCTCGCCGCGCCGGTTATCACCGCAACCTTGCCGTCTAACCTGCCCATCGTAAAGAAGCCCTCCTGGCTTGCCGCCCGCCGGCTGGCCGGGGCAAATCCCGGCCGGGTTTCCAGTAAGTCCGGCGCCGCCATGATGGTATAATCGCGGCCTTATGTCGAAGGCGCGCAAAGGGGACCGGCGCTCGGCCGCCGCGATGGTGCGTGCGGCGGAGGGCCTCCACGCGAGGCCCCTCGCCGCCAGCATCGACGCGAACCGCATCGACGGCGACGCCGTCGATGCTTTAGCGCCGGCTTCGAACGAAACCGGCGCGCTGGCGAGCGCTGCCCCCGCGCAGGGCGCGGAATCCGCCGGCGCGCCGGCGGATTCGGAGGTGGCGTCGTCTGCGGCGCAACGCGCCGCAGACGACGCCGCGCTCGAGCGCAAGCTCGACGCCGTGCCCGCGGAGCCCGGCGTCTATCTGCTGCGCGACCGCGCCGGCGCAAAGAGCGCGGGTCGAATTCCCGGTAAAGTCCTCTACGTCGGCAAGGCCAAGTCGCTGCGCGCGCGCGTGCGCGCCTACTTCCGCGAAAGCGGCGACACACGCTTTCAGGTGCGTTTCCTGATGAAGCGTGTCGGCGATTTCGACGTACTGGTCGCGCGCAGCGAGAAAGAGGCGCTGATCCTCGAAAACAACCTGATCAAGCAGTACCGCCCGCGCTACAACATCAGGCTCAAGGACGACAAGTCGTACCTGAGCGCCAAGATGACCAACCATCCGTGGCCGCGCATCATGGTCACGCGCAAGATTGTCCGCGACGGCGGCAAATACTTCGGCCCCTTCGGCTCGGCCGACGGCTTGCGCGAGACGATTGACGTCATCCGCAAGGTCTTTCCGCTACGCACCTGCTCGGACGCTGTGTTTCGCAACCGCTCCCGCCCGTGCATCGAGTACCAGATCAAGCGATGCCTCGGGCCGTGCTGCCTGCCGGTCGACCGCGCCGAATACGAGGACCATCTGCACGCCGCGCAGATGCTGCTCGAGGGGCGCAACCTCGAAGTGCTCAAGGAGTTGCGCGAGCGGATGCGCGGCCATGCCGAGCGGCTGGAGTTCGAGGAGGCGGCGCGCCTGCGCGACCAGGTGCGCGCGATCGAAAGGACCGTCGAGCGCCAGACCGTGCTCCATCACTGGGGCATCGACCAGGACGTCTTCGGCCTGTATCGCGAGGGCGGCTTTATCGAGGCGATCGTCCTGATGGTGCGCGGCGGCAAGCTCACCAATACGCAGGGATGGAGTTTCCACGACCTCGAATTCGCCGACGAGGACATCCTCGCCGACCTGCTCACGCAATTCTATTCGGGCGCTCGAATCGCTCCTGATGAGGTGATCGTGCCGGTCGCGCTGGAGGACGCCGACGTGCGCGCCGAGCTGCTGACCGAGCGGCGCGGAAAAAAAGTCGAGTTCCTGGTGCCGCAGCGCGGCGAGAAACTGCGGCTGCTCGAGATGGCGATGGACAATGCGCGCCAGAGCTTCGCCGCGCGCCGCGACAACGAGAACACGCGCGAGCGGATGCTCGAGGAACTGCGCACGCGGCTCCATCTGCGTAACACCCCCAAGCGCATCGAGTGTTATGACATCTCCAACTTGCAGGGCTCGATGGTGGTCGGGTCGCAGGCCACTTTCGACGAGGGCGAGCCGCGCAAGGACCTCTACCGCCGCTACCGCATCCGCACCGTCGAGGGCCAGGACGATTTCGCCAGCATGTACGAGGTGCTGAGCCGCCGCCTCAAGCGCGCGACCGCCGAAAGCGAATATCCAGACTTGTGGGTCATCGACGGCGGCAAAGGGCAACTTAATGTAGCACTTGAAGTATTGCGGGAGTTCAAGCTGCTCGACCAAATCGACGTGGTCTCGCTCGCCAAGCAGCACGTGCTCAACGACCCGCGCGCGCGCGCCGTGGTGAAGTCCGAGGAGCGGGTATTCCTGCCCAATCGCAAGGATCCTATCGTGCTGCCGAAGAATTCGACCGCGCTCTTCCTGCTGGTGCGCATCCGCGACGAGGCCCATCGCTTTGCGATCACTTATAACCGCGAGTTGCGCCGGCGCTCGCGGCTGCGCTCGATGCTCGACGATATCGAGGGTATCGGGCCGGTGCGGCGGCGCGCGCTGCTACGCCATTTCGGCAGCCTCAAGCGGATTCGCGCGGCGAGCGTGGATGAGATCGGGGTGGTGAAGGGGATGAACCGCGACCTGGCGGCCGAGGTGCGGCGGTACCTCGACACGATGGGCGCGATGCTCGAGGAGCAGGAGCGTGCGGAGACGGCCGAGGAAGACGCCGCGGTCGCCGCAGCCGATAATGCCGCTGACAGCGCGCAATTGGAACTAATGCCACAGCAGCCACCGGGACACGCGGACGCTCGCGGCGATTCCGACTGACGCCCGGTGATGTTCCGAAGAAGGGTCGTTCACGAACGGCCCTCTGCGCTTGCACTGATCGGGGTCCAACGTCGGTTAAGATCAGCGGCGGTCAAAAATAACCGCGAACGAGTTTCGGTCGGTGCGGATTATCCCGTCCGCGAGCGCGTCGTCTTCACTATCAGCATCACAATGATGCGTGGAACGATTCGGGCCATCCCGATTTAGAGCTGGCTCCGGTGCGCGCAATGGCGGCCGGTAGCAACGCTCCGCTTGCGGCCGCCGCAGCCGCGAACGCGCCAACGCCAGCGCGAGTGCGCGCGCTCCCGTCCGCAACGCTCACCCCTTCGCGCGCTCCGCCGGCGTATGCGTTTATATCGTTCGGCTTGCTGCTTGAAATTGCGCCGATCTATCTCGTCGCCGTCGCGATCCTGGCGGGCGACGCGATAGGCGTGAGCCTCTTTAGCGTGCCGCTATGGCTGGCCGCGACGCTCGCGATAGCATCGGCCGCACTCTTCATGCGGCGTGCGGCGCCGGCGGCGATCGCCGTCGCGATGCTTGCGATCGCCGCGGCCGCTTCGATGCCGGCGCGCGAATCCGTCGCGCCGCATTACTCAGCGCACAGCATCCGCAATTTTTCCGACGGCGCGGCGCTCACGCTCGAGGGACGAATCAACCGCGCCTCGCAACAATACCCGGATCGCGAGTACGTATTCGTCGACGTCGAGCGCGCCGGCGCGTCCGCCTCCAGGCTTCGGGCTTCAGGGGGCACTATTCGCTTGACGGTTGTGGGCGCGCCCGCGCCCGTTCGCGTCGGCGACGAGGTGCGGGTCGAAGGTGCGCTGCGCTTTGTGCGCAACTTCGGCGATCCGGGCGAGTTCGATTACGCGACATACCTGGCGCGCCAGGGAATCGCCGCAACGATGGTGCTGAACGCGGGCGCCCGCACGCGGCTTGCGGTAATCGGTTACCGCCGCGAGTTTCCGGCTTCGCAAATCGCCGCGATTCGCGCGCGAATCGGCGGCTTTATCGACGCCAACCTCGCCGGCGAAGAGCGCGCCGAGATGCGAGCGCTGATAATCGGCGACCGCGGCGGTATCGGCGAAGCCCTGCGCCAGCGGTTCGCGCTGGCCGGACTGGCGCACATGCTGGTTATCTCCGGACTGCATCTGGGATTCGTCGCCGCCGCCGCGTTCAGCTTCGTGCGGCTGCTGATGATGCTGTTGCCGGCGCTGACGGCGCGCGGTTACGCCAACAAGGCGGCGGCGCTCGCCGCGGCGCTCGCCGCGAGCGCCTATGCCGCGATTGCGATGCCTCACGTCTCGACCGCGCGGGCGCTGGTGATGGTGCTCGCGTACGCGCTGGCGGTGATAGCCGACCGCGCGCGCGCATTGCTGGCGAGCCTCGCGCTGGCGGCGATCGTGATTTGCCTGGCGCTGCCGGGCTCGACCGCGGACATCGGTTTCCAGCTATCGTTCGCCTCGGTGCTGGCGATCGTGCTCGGAATGCGCCGTTTCGTGCCGTGGTGGCGGCGGCGGATTGTAATACACGACGTGGCGAAGCATCCGCCGGGCGCGGCGCGTACGCGGCAATGGATTCCGCGCGCCGGCGCTGCGATTGCGGGCTACGTCGCCGTCTCGTTCTGGGCGCTAATCGGCGTTGCGCCGCTCACTGCCCATCACTTCAACCAGTTCTCGGCGGTTGGCGTGATCGCCAACTCGATAGTCGTGCCGATCATGGCTGTCGGCGGGGTAATCCTTGGATTGATAGCGTGCGCGATCGGGATGATCGCACCGGCGTTCGGCGCGCCGCTGCTGATCGTCGCCGGATGGTCGCTTGCGGCGGGCACGTGGCTTGCCGGATGGTTCGTGCGATGGCCGGCGGCGTATTTCGGAATTTTCACCCCGACTCCGCTCGAAATCGCGATCGTTTATGGATTCCTGCTCCTGTGGCTGACGAGGCCAATCGAGCGCGCCGCGATGAGCCCGCTGCCGCAACCTTCCGCGCGATCCGCTGTCCGATGGCGCCTAGCGTGCTTCCTAATTCTGGGCGTGATACTGGCCGCGGACGCGGGATGGTGGACGTACGATCGATGGTTCACACCTGGCTTGCGCGTCACGTTCCTCTCGGTGGGTGAGGGCGACGCCGCGGTGGTGCGTTTTGCGGGCGGGCGCGTGATGTTGATCGACGCGGGCAGCGCATGGCCCGGCGGTTTCGACTTCGGCGAGCGCGTGGTCGCGCGTTATCTCTGGGCCGAGAAGATCATGCGCGTCGATTACCTGGTGGTGAGCCATCCCGACCTTGACCATTTCGGCGGGATGTTTTTCGTGGCGCGCAATTTCTCGCCCCGCGAGTGCTGGATCACCAGCGCGGTCAAGCGCGAGCCGATGTACACGGCGCTGATGGCCGAGGTTGCCGCGGAAAAAATTCCGCTGCGGATTGTCGACTCGTCGATGCGTCCGCTGAGGCTGGGCGGCGCGTCGGTGCGATGCCTCGGTCCCGCGCCGGACGAGGCCGCGACCAGGGACAATAATCTCTCGATGGTGCTGCGGATTGCCCAGGGTTCTCAAAACGCGACCTCGCAAAGCATGCTTTTCACCGGCGATATCGAGGCCGTGGGCGAGCGAGCGCTGCTTGCGCGCACGCCGGCTGCGATGCTCGCGGCGACCGTGCTCAAGGCGCCGCATCACGGCAGCCGCACGTCGTCCTCCAGCGCGTTTGTCGCGGCAGTGCGTCCGCAGGTGGTCGTGCTTTCGCTCGGCTATCGCAACCGTTTTGGATTTCCGGCCACCGAGGTCGTCGATCGTTACCTCGCGGCGGGAGCGCGCGTGTTCAGGACCGATCGCAGTGGCGCGGTCAGCGTGGACTTCAGCGAAGGTCGCGCGGCACGTCCGATATTGGTGCGCGCGTACAACGCCGAATCGCAGTAGCCGAGGCGCCTACTTTTTCGGCGCCGGTCCGATGTTCTGGAGCGCCAGCCGTTCGCGGTCGAGGAATCCGGTCTTGCCGTACTTGCGGACCGACTCCTCGACCTCCTTCATCAACTCGGCCGCCGGCTTTTCCAGATCCAGGACCTGCCCATACGGCTGCTTCGCCTTGAGACCGGTATTCCAATAGGTCTCGCAGCGGTTGCCTTCTGGATCGTAAACGTAAATGCCAATGGCATTGCCGTGGGAGAGGATGACGTCGAACTTTACGCCATGCTCCTTGAAGCGCTGATAAAATCCGAGCACGTCGTCGAGCGAGTTGCATCGAAACGAAACCTGCTGCACCACCCGGGCCTCGGTGCCGACGTTGCGCCCGCGGCAAAGCAACAGTTCGTGATGCTCTTCCTCGGGGCGGGCGCTCATGAACACCATCCCCATCTCCGGGTCCTCGTCGGTTACGGTCAAGCCGATGATGTCGCGGTAGAAAGCTTTTTCCTTCTCGAGATCCTCGACGTGCAGACCGACGTGTCCGAGCCTTGCGACCGATGGCGTGGCCATAGCGCTACCTCCCCTGCAAACTGATCGAAGTCTAGCGCATCGCGGATAATTCGGGGTAACTGCGGCCGATATGGTAAAAGCGATTTCCGTGACGCTGTCGCGGGCCGAGTTCTTGCGTGTCATTGCGGGCGCGCTGGGTGCCGTGGCGCTCGGCGGCCTCGCGGGCGCTTCGGAGACTATCGCAATGGACAAAACCAACGGCCCCAATGGCCAGATGATTTCGCGGCCAATACCCAAAAGCGGCGAGATGCTGCCGGTGATCGGGCTTGGCACCTGGCAGACGTTTGACGTCAGCAACAATCCGGCCGCTTTGGAGAACCTGAGCGCGGTCCTGCGGCTCTTCTTCGACGGCGGCGGCAAGGTGATCGACAGCTCGCCGATGTATGGGCGGGCCGAGGCCGTCGTCGGTGAGCTGCTCGCGAAAATGCACGACCGCGAGCGCGCGTTTCTCGCGACTAAGGTATGGACCTCCGGGCGCGAGGAAGGAATCGCCGAGATGCGGCGCTCGGCCGAGCTTTTGAAGACGCGCGTCATCGACCTGATGCAGATTCACAACCTGGTCGACTGGCGCACGCAACTCGCGACGCTCCGCAAGATGAAAGAAGCGGGGCAGGTGAGATACGTCGGGATTACCCACTATACGCCGTCGGCGTTCGCCGACCTCGCCGGCATAATCGAGCGCGAGGAAATCGACTTCGTGCAGTTGCCCTGTTCAATTGACGTGCGGGACGCGGAAAAGCGGATGCTGCCGCTGGCGGCCGAGCGCCGCGTCGCGGTGATGGTGAATCGTCCGTTCGGCGGCGGCGGCCTGTTCCGCCAGGTGCGCGGAAAAACTCTGCCGCCGTGGGCGGCGGAACTCAGATGCGCGAGCTGGGCACAGTTCTTCCTAAAATATATCGTGTCGCATCCTGCGGTGACCTGCGTGATTCCGGCGACCGCCGACCTGGCGCATCTGGCCGACGATCTCAAAACGGGGTACGCACCGATGCCCGACGCTGCCGCTCGCCGCCGCATGGCCGAGTTCTGGGACTCGATGTGAAGTCTCGTTTCGTGGAAGCGAGCCTGACAAGATTCGCCCGAACGTCGCTCGACGTGCCCAAATGCCGAAGATTTCAGGGCTATCCGACTTCGCGGTAGAATTCTCAGGGTTGACGCTTCGCTGGCGGCTGTGGGAAACTTCACTGTGCGGCCGGGAAGTGGCGAATTGACCGCCTCCCGGGCGTTTTTACGTTTTTTGTCGTCGCCGTCCCCTCGTCGTTGGCGCCCTAGTCGCGCTGGCCGACGTGGCATGGATCTCGAAGTTCTGGAGGCATCGTAATGGCTGAGCAGGCTCAAGCAATCGATAGCGGTCCGCGTCCGATCGTTCCCTTTCTCAAGCTTCAACCCAAACCGCATCTGATGGGCTCGAAATGCGGGACCTGCGGCTCGGTTTTTATCGATACCACGCGGATTGCCTGCTCCAAGTGCGGCGCGACCGAGGGCTTCAAGCCGATCCAGCTTTCCGACAAGGGCAAGGTCTACGTCTTCTCGGTCGTGCACCAGTCGTTCCCCGGAATCAAGACGCCCTACATCACGGCGATCGTCGACCTGCCCGAGGGTGTCAGCGTGCGCAGCAACATAATCGACGTCGATCCCGAGGACGCGCAGAAGAATCCCAAGCAGATGTTCGATATGCCGGTCGAGATGGTCACCAACGTCGTGGCCAAGGATCGCGAGGGCCACGACGTGGTGGCGTTCGCCTTCAAGCCGAGCAGGAAATAAGCCTGAAATAGAGCTATAGTTTAAAGATTACGCGATATTGGGATCGGGGGCGGAGCTAAGCGCGCCCCATCGCCGGGTCGCCCGGCAGGAGAATCCGAAATGCAAAACGTCTACGTACTGGGAACCGGAATGATCAAGTTCGGCCGCTATCCCACCAAGACGGTGCCCGAGCTCGGCGGCGAGGCTGCTATCCTCGCGCTCAAGGACGCCGGCGTCACAATCAAGGACGTCGAGATGTTCGCCTGCGGCAACCTCTACCAGTCCAACGCTATGGTGGGCCAGCGCATCCTGCAGCAAATCGGCCAGACCGGTATCCCGGTGGTCAATGTCGCCAACGCCTGCGCCACCGGCTCGACCGCGTTTCGCGAGGCCTTCATGGCGGTCGCGTCGGGGATGTACGACGTCGCGATGGCGGTTGGCGTCGAGCAGATGGGCAAGCAGGGATTGCTTGGCGGTGGCGGCGGCGGCAGCGATCCGGCCTACAGCGCGGAGGGCAGGCTGGGCTCGGGCCTGATGCCGGCGGTGTTCGGACAGGCCGGGATCGAGCACATGCGCAAGTACGGCACCAAGATGGAGCACTTCGCCAAGATCTCGGTGAAGTCCCATCAGCACGCCACCAAGAATCCGTACTCGCAGTATCGCAACGAGGTCACGCTCGAGGACGTGCTCAACGCGCGCATGATTTCGTATCCCAACACGCTCTACATGTGCTGCCCCACCGGCGACGGCGCGGCGGCCGCGATCCTGGTCTCCGAGAGCAAGCTCAAGCAGCTCGCCGCCGGCCGCAAGCGTCCGCGCGTGGCGGCCTCCGTGTTGACCTCCGACCCGTGGACCGACCGCACCGCGGCGCTTCCCGACGTGAGCACGCTCACGCGGCGCGCCTCCAAGCAGGCCTACGAAAAGGCGGGCGTCGGCCCCAAGGATATCGCGCTGACCGAGCTGCATGATTGCTTCGCCACGGCGGAACTGGTGCATTACGAGAACCTCGGCTTGTGCGGCGACGGCGAGGCCGGCGTGTTTATCGACTCGGGCGGCGGCAAGCATCCGAGCCTCGGCGGCCACGACCCGGTCAATGTCTCGGGAGGCTTGCTCAGCAAGGGCCATCCGCTGGGCGCGACCGGCGTCGCCAACATCTGCGAGGTCGTGTGGCATCTCACCGAAGACGATCGCGCCAAGGATCGTCTGGTGCCTAACGCCAAGGTCGGACAGGCCCACGTTATCGGGCTCGGCTCGGCCTGCACGATTCATGTCCTGACGATTTGATGCTGGCTCGCTGATTCTGCTTCGTCCAGGATGGGCCGTCGTTCGAGCGGCCGCGATTTTTCGCTGATAGGATGGAGGGCCGCCCGCGAGGCGGCCCTTTTTCTCGTCCGCTTGCGCGGATAAATTCTCTGGGACGTGACGCCGCCATCGAGAACGCCGATTTAACTGTTTAACTGATCAACTGCTCGGCTCACTGTGCAACTGACACGGCTTAGAGGATTCCAGGATACGCTCGGTGTGCAGGCGCGCACCCTCGCCACGATCGAGGACTGCGCGCGCAAGGTGGTCGAGCGCCACAACGTCGGCGAAATCCGCATCCCGGTGCTCGAGCGGCTGGAGCTGTTCCAGCACTCCAGCGGCGAGACCTCGGATATCGTTGAAAAGCAAATGTACGCGTTCGTCGACCGCGATGAGGCCGAGACCACGCTGGCGCTGCGGCCCGAGGGTACGCCGGGCGTGGTGCGCGCGTATATCGAGACCGGGATGGACCGCAGCGATCCCGAGCAGCGCTTCTACTACGTTGGCCCGATGTTCCGGCGCGAGCGTCCGCAGAAGGGCCGCTTTCGCCAGTTCTCGCAGTTCGGAGTGGAGATTTTCGGCCGCGCCGACGCCGCCACTGATGCCGAGCTGATGGTGATGATAGACGAGTTGCGCCGCGAGCTCGGGCTGGAGCTGAATTTCGAGATCAATTCGCTGGGCGACGGCGAATGCCGTCCGCGCTTTCGCCAGGCGGTGCTGGAATACGGCCGCGCCCATCTCTCCGAGCTGTGCGAGGATTGCCGTCATCGCCTCGAGCGCAATCCGCTGCGCCTGCTCGACTGCAAGATCGACGTCAAGCTGGCCGAGGCCGCGCCCAGGAGCCAGGACTACCTGTGCGACAACTGCCGCGCGCATTTCGCAACCGTACGCGAGTTGCTGACGGACGCCGGCGTGCCGCACGCCGTCAATTCGCGCCTGGTGCGCGGGCTGGATTACTACACGCGCACTACCTTCGAGGTCACCTCGACCGCGGTCGGCGCACAGAGCGCGGTGGCGGCAGGCGGCCGTTACGACGGCTTGGTCGAGTCGCTGGGCGGTGCGGCGGTCGCGGGGACCGGCTTCGCAATCGGCATCGATCGACTCGCCCTGGCGCTGGATGCGGCCCGGTTTGATTCGCGCGCCGACGTGGCGCTGGCCGCCCTGGGCGACGCCGCGATGCGCCGCGGGATGACGCTGGCGGCCGAAATGCGCGCGGCGGGACTGCGGGTCGAGCTGCTCTCGCCCGGGCGCGGGCTCAAGGCGCTGCTGCGCCGCGCGGACAAGATCGGCGCGCGCTACGCGGTGATTATCGGCGATGAGGAACTTAAGCGCAGCGCCGTCATGTTGCGCGATCTTAAACAGAGCGTGCAACGCGAAATAGCTCAGCATCAGATCGTCGCGGAACTCGGCCACCTTCGCGGCGAACCCGCTATTCCGTAGCCCGCCCGGCGCAGGTATTCTTCCAGCGACGTAATTTGATGGCCAGCCCGCACGAATATTCACCGCTGCCGCCCTGGCAGCGCACGGACTATTGCGGCGCACTGCGCGCCGCCGATGCCGGGCGCGAAGTCGCACTGTGGGGATGGGTCGCCTCGCGCCGCGACCACGGCGGACTCATCTTTATCGATCTGCGCGACCGCGAGGGCCTCCTTCAGCTCGTCTTCAACCCCGCGCAGGCTCCCGAGGCCCATGAGGTAGCCGGGCGCGCCCGCTCGGAGTATTACCTTGCCGCGCGCGGCAAGGTGGTGATGCGCTCCGAGGGTACGGTCAACGCGGAGCTTCCGACCGGCGAAGTGGAAATCGCGGTGAGCGAGGCGCACATCCTCAATAGCTCGCAACCGCCGCCGTTTCCGGTCGACGCCAACATCACCGCCGAGGACCTGCGCCTGCGCTATCGCTATATCGATCTGCGACGGCCCTCGATGCAGCGCAACCTGCGCCGGCGCGCGCTAGCCGTGCAGGCCACGCGCTCGTTTCTCGACGCGAACGGCTTCGTCGAAATCGAAACTCCGATCCTGTGGCGCGCCACTCCCGAGGGCGCGCGCGACTACCTGGTGCCGAGCCGCGTCAACCCGGGCCGCTTCTATGCGCTGCCGCAATCGCCGCAGCTTTTGAAGCAGCTCCTGATGGTGAGCGGCTTCGACCGCTATTATCAGATCGCGCGATGCTTTCGCGACGAGGACCTGCGCGCCAATCGCCAGCCCGAGTTCAGCCAGATCGATATCGAGCTGACCTGTCCGCGCGTGGACGACGTGGTGGCGACGGGCGAGGGCATGATGGCGGAGATTTACCGGCGTGTGCTCGGGGTCGAGCTGAACTTGCCGTTTTTGCGCCTGCCTTACGCGGAGGCGATGGAACGCTTTGGCGTCGACAAACCCGACATGCGCTTCGCGATGGAGCTTAAGAACCTCAGCGCCGCGTTTGTCGGCACGCAGTTCAAGGTTTTCGCCGAAGTGCTCGGCCGCGGCGAGAGTATCTACGGAATCGTGCTCCCCGCGGCGCATCAGTTGAGCCGCCGCGAGCTTGACGAGATGACCGAGGGCGTGCGCGCACGCTATGGGCTTGGCCTCGCATACGCCAAAGTCGCAAGCGACGGATGGCAGGGGCCGCTCGCGCGCCATCTGGGCGCCGCCGAGCGGACGCGCGCCGCAGAGGCGGCCGGCCTGGTGGCGGGCGACACGTTGCTGATGGTGGCGGGCGCGCCCGAGCGCGTGCGTCCGATCCTGGGCGACTTGCGCCTTCAGCTCGGCGGCAAGTTCAAGCTGCGCGAGACCGGCGAGCTGAAGTTTCTGTGGGTGGTCGAATTCCCGCTGCTCGAGTACAACGAAGAGGAAAAGCGGATGGTTGCGGTCAACCATCCGTTCACCGCGCCGCATCCCGACGACCTCGACCTGCTGGACTCCGCTCCGCTCAAGGCGCGCGCGCTCGCCTACGATATGGTACTTAATGGCGAAGAGTTGGGCGGCGGTTCGATTCGTATTCACCATCCCGAGCTCCAGCTCAAGGTGTTCGAGCACCTGGGTTTTTCGCGTGACGAAGCAATGCGCAAGTTCGGTTTTCTAATCGAGGCGCTGGGCTATGGTGCGCCGCCACACGGGGGAATCGCATTCGGCGTGGAGCGAATTTCGATGCTGCTCTGCGGCACCGACTCGTTGCGCGACGTGATGGCTTTTCCTAAGACACAGAAGGCGGTCGACCCGATGAGCGGGGCGCCCTCCGAGGTCGACGCGCGCCAGCTGCGCGAACTTTCAATCAAGGTGACATCGTGAGAATTCGCTTGCCGGCCGCGTACGTGCTGGCGCTCGGCCTGGCGCTGATGGCGCCCGGATGCAGCAGCAACGGCAGCAGCGGCAGTGGTATTTCGGCCAGCCAGATGTGGTCCGGCACGGTCGAGTCGCTGCCGCTGGTTGGAAAGGATTCGTCGCTCGAGCTGCATTCGGTGCGCGCCATCCGTACGATCAAAGTGCATCGCGTCGCCGTGATGCCGATCATCGATCATCCCAACGCCACCGGCGAGCCGATCGAGGAGGGCGCGGCCGAATCGATCACCGCCGATGTCTGGGGCCAAATTACCCTGGTCTCGGGATGGGAAGTGGTGCCCGAATCCGACGTGCGCGGCGTGATGCAGCAGCTGCCCCCGACCACGCTGGCCAACATGCAGGACAATGCGATGAAGCTCGGTCGCCAGCTCTCCGCCGACGCCGTGCTCTTCGGCACCGTCACCCGTTACCAGGAACGCGTGGGCAGCGACTATGCCGCCAAGAGTCCGGCGGCGGTCGCCTTCGCGCTCCACCTGATCGATGTCCATAACGGCGTTGTGCTGTGGACCGCGCGCTACGCCCGCCAGCAGGAGGCGCTGACTCAGAACATCTTCAACGTGGGCAACTTCCTGGCCAACCGCGGACGCTGGGTGCGCGCCCAGGACCTCGCCTCGCGCGGCATCGATGAAGCGCTCGACGATCTGAAATCAAAGCTCGGTTACACGCTTCCAGCGTCGCCGCAGGCGATGCCGCCGACGATGAACGCGGATTAGGGGGGGGCATCGACTCTGGTAACAATTTTGCTCGCTACACGCGGCGCCAGGATATCGATAGACACGAGAATCGCTCCGCGTCGATCCTTCACTTCGTCAACCTTCGTTCGGGATGACAGCGAAAAAGCTCCCTCTCTGTCATCCTGAGCATCAGCGAAAGGATCTCCGCGAAGCGATGAATCTTTCTCCCCGTATTTAATCAGTCCCACGGCGAGTGCGGCTTCATGTGCAGCGCCGCGGCCACCGCTGGATGAACAACGTGGCCGCCATAGGTGTTGACTCCATTGCGCAGCGCCGCGTTGCGCGCGCCCGCTTCGAGTACGCCGCGGTCCGCGAGTTCCAGCGCGTAGGTCAGCGTCGCATTGGTTAGTGCGTAGGTCGAGGTGTGCGGCACGATTGCCGGCATGTTGGTCACGCAGTAGTGGACCACGCCGTGGGCAACATAGATCGGCCGCCGATGGCTGGTCGGGCGTGAGGTCTCGGACAATCCGCCCTGGTCAATCGACAGGTCCACCAGCGCCGCCCCGCGCTTCATCCGTGAGACCATCGCACGCGTCACCAGCCGCGGCGTGCGCGCGCCGGCCACCAATATCGTCCCGACCACGAGGTCGGCGTTGACCACCTCCTCCTCCAGCGTCGCCCGGTTCGACATCAACGTCGTTACACGCCCGTCCAGCAAATCGCCAAGGTAGCGCAGGCGGGTCGGATTGACGTCGAGGATCGTCACTTCGGCGCCGACTCCGGCGGCAACCCGCGCAGCGTTGGCGCCCGCGATTCCGCCGCCCAGCACCGCCACGCGGGCAGGCCGCACGCCCGAGGCTCCGCTCAGCAACACGCCGCATCCGCCGTTCTGCGCCTCCAGACACCATCCGCCAACCTGCACCGCGAGCCGCCCGGCCACTTCGCTCATCGGGGCGAGCAGCGGCAGACTCTGGTCTTCGAGCTGTACGGTCTCATAGCCAAGCGCCGCCGTGCCGCAGCGCACGAGTTCGCGGGTGAGCGCGGGCTCGGCCGCGAGATGAAGATAAGTGAAGAGCACGAGGTCGCTGCGCAGGAAGCGGAATTCGGAGCGCTGCGGCTCCTTGACCTTCAGCACCATCCGCGCGCGTTTCCAGACCGCGGCGGCCGATCGCACAATCTGCGCGCCAGCGGAGCTATAGTCGCGGTCGCTGAAGCCGCTGCCCGCGCCGGCTCCGCTTTGCACGAGCACGCGATGGCCGTGGCTGCGAAAGGCGGCGGCGCCGGCCGGCGTCAGCGCGACGCGGCGCTCGTCAGGCTTTATCTCGGTGGGTACTCCGACGATCATCTTGAACCAATCCTTTCGGGCGAGTTTAGCCGCGTCTTTACCGCCGCGGGCGTGCGCATAACATAAAACTTCGGATAGTATCCCGCCGGAACTTGACAAGCGGATTTCCGCCGGGCGTGATTAAGTACGTGGACGTAAGAGCCACACCGCACCATCGCGGCGCCGGCTCGCCGAAGGCGGGTTTCAGGGGGAGGATATGGAAGTTCCGCCGGGGCTCAAATACTCGAAGGAGCATGAATGGGTCGCCGCCGAAGAATCGGTTGCGACGATTGGTATCACCGACCATGCGCAGGACCAACTCGGGGAGATCGTTTACCTCGAACTGCCGTCGGTCGGCGAAAAGATCAGCAAGGACGATCCCTTCGGAGTGGTCGAATCGGTCAAGGCCGTTTCCGACATCTATGCGCCGGTAAGCGGCACCGTGGTCGAGGTCAACGAAGGCTTGCCCGAAAGCCCGGAGGTGATCAATGAAGACCCCTACGGCGACGGCTGGCTGATCAAGGTTAGGGTAAGCGACCTCAGCGAACTGGAAGATCTGATGGACGGCGAAGAGTACGAGGAGATGGTCGCCAAGGACAAGGAGTAGCGCGTTAGCCACCCTCGGCAGACGGCGGAGGCGCCGCAGCAGGGTCGGCGCGCACGATTCGCAGTTGGAAGTGGCCAGCGCCCGCGGGCGGCGCGATGAAGACAATCACGAACGGCGCGCTCGCCTGCGGCGCAAGAGTGAAGTTCCTGGGTGCGTCCAGCTTCTCGAAAAACTCGATCTCGTGCGGCGTCATCTCGCCGATCATCTTCGACGACAGGCTGTTGCCGCAGTATACCGCCTGGCTGCGTAGCGGCTCCAGCCCGGACGCGGTCAGCGCCGCCTCGATCTGCACCGCGCCGAGCGGCGCCGAGGTCAGGTTCTCGGCCGTCCCGCTGATGACCAATGCGGTCTGGTCGCCCTTGAGCTTTGCGTACTGCGCCTGGACCTGGTCCAGCGCCACGCGCTCGGCGGCCGTGATCGGTGGCTCGAGACCCTCGCCGACGATCGGCAGGGCGCTCAGCAGTCCGGCGCTCGCGATCGGCGCGCTCTGGATCACTATCGTCACGATCCCGAAGCCGAAGATCACCATCGCGAACAGTCCGATGAAATAGCCGGCCGAATGAAGCTTGTACGAGCGGCCGCGCAGTTCCGTCTCCAGCCTGTGCGCCTGCGCGCTGACTTCCTCGGGACGTATGCGCTCGAAGTCCTGCTCCGCCTCACGATCCAAACGCTGATCGCGGGCCTCATTGCGGCCGAAACTCTGGTCCAGTCCGGGCTCTCCCTCCGGGTCGTCGTCGATGTCGGAGATGCGGATGCGGCGCTTTGAACGAGGGGGCGGCGGTGGGGGAATGTCAGTATCGCCGACCTCCCATTTTTCCTCCGCATAGGTACGCGAGGTTGAATCAGCGGTCGAATCGGGCGACTGGGATTCGTCGTTGAAATCGAAGGCGAGATTGTCTCCTGGCTTGTCGGCCCCATCGTCAGGGATGAGACCGAAGCGGCGCTGGAGCAGTTCTTTGGTGTCATATATGTCAGGACGGACCGCCGCGGGCTCCTCGCGTTGCATCGCTGGCGCGGAGCGCGACGGCTCTGCCGCGCGCGACGCCGCTGCCGGAGGCGGCGGCGTCGCGGCCGCGCGGCGGCCGGCTACGCCCGCCTGGCGCGGCCGCGACGCTGGTCCCTGCGTAGCAGGAGGAGGAGCCGCCACCGCCGCGTCAGCGGCGGGCGGCGGCTCCTCCTCCCGCTGTCGCGGGGCTGGCTCTTGCGCGGGCGGTGCGGCTGCGGGCGCTGAGGCGCCCGCGGCCGCGCCGCCCGCTGGTGGGGACTCCTCCGTCGCCGGGGCGACGGAGGACGGCGCGGATTTCACCGGCGCCTCGGCGCTCGCGCGCCGTGGCGCCTTCTGGCGCGGCTCGGCGCTAAAGACATGCCCACAACGCGAGCATTTGAACGTAGGCGTGTCCTCAGGCAGAATCCGTTCGTCGATTCGATAGCGGGTCTGACAACTTGTGCACTGGATCTCGATCATCGCATCCGCACCCCTTTCTCCACTGGTCAATTACGCTAACACAAGGCCACGCGTCAGGCATCTCTTGAGTTCGCGACGATACTGGCCGCAAGCGCGAAGCGCGTTGGCACAAGCGCGATGCGCGCTGGCACAAGCGCGAAGCGCGCTGGCTGGACCGCTATGCGCGTAGCATTGATCGCGCGGCGCTTCGACCCGGGCGGCGGCGGCACCGAGCGCGATTTGATCGTCACCGCGCAATGTCTTGCCGAAGCGGGACACGACATAACCGTCTATACCGCTGAAGCGCGCGGACCCTCGCAGCGATGGCGCGTGGTACAGGTTGGCTCGCGATGGCCGAGCGGTCCGTTCCGATTGATGCGTTTTGCCTGGGAGGCGCCGGCGCAGGCGCGGCGCGACGGTGCCGAACTGGTGCTGAGTTTTGCGCGGGCGGTGGGCGCAGACATCCTGCGCTCGGGCGGCGGCGCACACATCGCCTATCTGCGGGCGGCACAGCGATGGCGCGGGAACTGGGCGGCGGCTGCGATGCGCCTGCGGCCGTACCATCGCGCGCAAATTATAGTCGAACGGGCGGCCTTCAAATCTCCCACCATGCGCCGGGCGATCGCGGTTTCGCAACTGGTTCGCGCCCAGCTAATCGAGGAGTTCGCCCTCGACTCGGACAAAGCGGTGACGCTGTATAATGGAGTCGACCTCGAACGCTTCCATCCCTCCAGCCTGGCCGAGCGCGCGCGCTTTCGGCAGATGTTCGAAGTCGAAACCGGTACTCCGGTGGTCGCGTTCGTGGGCAACGGTTTCGCGCGCAAAGGACTCGGGCCGCTGCTCGAAGCGTGGCCTGCGCTCAAATCGCATCCGTATCTGCTGGTCGCCGGCACCGACCGCTCGGCGCTCCGCTATATCCGCCTCGCCCATCGGCTTGGAGTCGGCTCGCGGGTGCGCTTTCTGGGCGCGATGGGCCAAATCGAGCAACTGCTGCATGCCGCCGACGCGTTCGCGCTGCCCTCGTTCTTTGAGCCCTTCGGGAATGTCGTGATGGAAGCGATGGCCGGCGGACTCGGCGTGCTGGTCAGCGCGCAATCGGGAGTCGCAGAACTGCTGCCGGCCACGATGCGTCCGTTCGTCGTGAAAGATCCGGCCAACTCCGCCGAGATTGCCGAGCGCCTCACGGCATTGTTGCAGACCGAGCATCAGTGCGAGGATATCGTGCGCGCCGCGGCCGAGGCCCATCCGTGGAGTGGCTATTGCGCCAGGCTGCTCGAGATAGTCGATTCGCTAAAAAACTAGCCGCGGCCGCAAGAGCGCAATCCGCAGGAACGAAATCCATTAGACCGCAGTCCGTCGAGCATCCCTCGCGCGACCGCCAGACGCCGCTCCTCGCGTGCGAGGCGCTGCGGTCCGGCGCCCGCGAGCCGCGCGGTCCATACTCGTAGAGCCGCTATCGCGTTGTCCGCGATCACTGGAAACGCGCGATGCGATTCGTGGATCATCCGGCATCGTCCGCGCTCGCGCGCGATGCGCAGAAAGCGGGCGCGATCGGCCCGGCTCGGGTCCACGTCGTGGTAGACCAGCGCGCGCGGCGCGTAACCGATCCTGAATCCGGCGCGTGCAAGGCGCGCCGACATTTCGGTCTCCTCTTCATGGCCGGCCGCTCCCGGCCCCAGGCGTTCGTCGAAGAGCCCGACGCGCGCGAGAGCAGTGGCGCGAAACGCCATGTTCGCGCCCAGCACGCCGCGCACCTCGATAACTTCCTCGCCATGGTCAACGATCGGAAGGTCGAGCCATGCCGCGGCCTCGGGGCCAACCTTGGCCGTTGGGTCCTCGGCCGGCAGGATGCGCCCCTTCATCGCGGCGAATCCCGGATGCTCGGTAAAAAAGCGCTCGACCTCGGCGAGGTAGTTCGGCGCGGCGACGAGGTCATCGTCAAGGCATACGATGATATCGCCTGCGGCGTGGCGGATGGCGACGTTCTGGATTCGGCATTTGCCCGGGCGCGGGTCGTGCAGATGCTCGAGCGGCGGCGCTGTCGTGGACAGCATCGAAGGCGCGGGCGTGCCGTTTTCCGCCACGAGGATTTCGTGCGAAGCTTCGCTGGCAGTGCCGCCGAGTTGGGGCGCCAGGCTACCGAGCAGGCGTTCGAGCGCGTCGGGACGCGCGTGAGTCGCGATTATGATCGAGAGTTTCAAAAATATTTTCGCTCAAAAACAGCCTGCCAATGCTGCGCTGAGGATCGGCAGCTTGAATTCGCTCCCCCAGCCGATTAAACCCTTTCACTTACCGGTGTGCGAGAGTGGCGGAACGGCAGACGCGCAAGGCTCAGGACCTTGTGAGCGCAAGCTCGTGGGGGTTCAAGTCCCCCCTCTCGCACCAGTTTCGACCGTCGAGCGCGACGCGATTATCCGTAAGATGGACACCTCTTGGAATTAGGCAAGACTTTCGACCCGAAAAGCGCGGAAGATCACTGGTATCACCGCTGGATTGACCTCGGCTACTTCAAGGCCGACCCGTCCCGCCCCGGCCCGGTCTTCTCGATCGTAATTCCGCCGCCCAACGTTACCGGCCAGCTCCATCTCGGCCACGCGCTCAACGTCACCCTGCACGACGTTATCGTGCGCACGCGCCGGATGCAGGGCTACAACACGCTGTGGCAGCCGGGCACCGACCACGCCGGGATCGCCACGCAAAACGTGGTCGAGCGCGAACTGGCAAAAGAGGGCAAGAACCGCCACGATCTCGGCCGCGAGGCGTTCGTCGCCCGCGTATGGCAGTGGCGTGAGACCTATGGCGGCCGGATTCTCAACCAGTTGCGCCGGCTGGGCGCCTCATGCGACTGGAGCCGCGAGCGTTTCACGCTCGACCCGGGGCTCTCGCGCGCAGTGACTGAAATTTTCGTCAGGCTCTATCGCGAGGGACTGATTTACCGCGCGCTCAGTCTCATCAACTGGTGTCCGCGATGCGAAACGGCACTTAGCGATTTAGAAGTCGACCACAAGGATACGCCCGGCCATCTCTGGTACATCCGCTATCCGCTGGCCGACGGCTCGGGCGCGGTGACCGTGGCGACGACGCGGCCGGAGACGATGCTGGGTGACACCGCCGTGGCGGTGCATCCGGATGACGCGCGCTACAAGGCGATGTTCGGCAAGAAGATCATCCTGCCGCTCATCGAGCGCGAAATCCCGATAATCTCCGACCCCAGCGTCGATCCCGCTTTCGGCTCCGGCGCGGTCAAGATCACGCCGGGGCACGACTTCAACGACTTCCAGATGGGGCGGCGGCACAACCTTCCGCAGATTTCCGTGATGGATACGCATGGGCGGATGAACGACGAGGCCGGCCCGTATCGCGGGATGACACGCGAAGATTGCCGGAGCAAGGTGGTCGACGACCTCACGGTGCTGGGCCTGCTCGAGAAGATGGAGCCGCATCAGCATGCGATCGGCGTCTGCTCGCGCTGCGAGACGGTGGTCGAGCCGATGCTCTCGAACCAATGGTTCGTGCGGGTCAAGCCGCTCGCCGACGAGGCGCTTGCGGCGGTGCGCGACGGCCGCACGACATTCCATCCGAAGCGCTGGGAGAACACCTATTTCAGCTGGATGGAGAACGTTTACGACTGGTGCATCTCGCGCCAACTCTGGTGGGGCCATCGTATCCCCGCTTATTGGTGCGAGCGATGCGGCGAGATGATGGTCGCGGCCGAGCGCCCGCCGGCGTGCACCAAGTGTGGCAGCGGCGATCTGCGCCAGGAAGAAGACGTGCTCGACACCTGGTTCAGCTCGGCGCTGTGGCCCTTTTCGACCCTTGGATGGCCCGAGCAGACACCCGAGCTCGCGCGCTACTACCCAACCAGCCTGCTCATCACCGGCTTCGACATCATTTTTTTCTGGGTCGCGCGGATGATGATGATGGGCTTGAAGTGCACGGGCGAGGTGCCGTTTCGCGACGTTTATATCACGCCGCTGGTGCGCGATCAGTTCGGCAAGAAGATGACGAAGTCGCGCGGCAACGTGGTCGATCCGCTGCAAATCATGGAGCGCTACGGCACCGACGCGGTTCGTTTTACGCTGGCGCAGCTAAGCGTGCAGGGGCGCGACCTGATCTTGTCCGACGATCGCCTGGCCGCCTCACGCGCCTTCGCCAACAAGGTGTGGAACGCGGCGCGTTTCGTGCTGATGAACCTCGCGGACGCGCCGCAGCCGCTGCCGCCGGCCAAAGTTGTCGATCTCCCGCTGGCCGAGCGATGGATCCTGGCCTCGCTCGACAGCGCGATCGCGGCGGTCAGCGGCGCGATCGATCGTTATGAGTTCAACGTCGCCGCGTTGCGCGCCTACAGCTTCATCTGGCACGAGTTCTGTGACTGGTATATCGAACTGGCCAAGGAGCCGCTCAAGCAGGACGGCGAGCGGCAGACCGCTGTGCGTTGGGTGCTGGTGCGATGCTTCGACGGGTTGCTCCGGCTGCTCCATCCCTTCATGCCTTTCATCACCGAGGAAATCTGGCAGGCGCTGCGGCCGTATATTGACGAGCCCGGTCTCGCGCCGCATCTCGCGGTCGCGAAGTTTCCCTCGGCGCAGGCCGCGGACGCGCTCGGCCCCAACGAAGCGGCGGCGATGGAGCGGTGTATCGCGGCGACCGAGGCGATCAATTCATTGCGCTCGCTGCTCGGCTATCATCCGGGACAACGAGTCGAGGCGCGGATCAAGTTTCTCGGCGCCGACGGTGCGGCTGCGGAGTTCCGCGCGGAATTCGAGCGATGGAAACCCTACGCTGCGACGATGGCCAAAGCGGCGAGCCTCGGATTGGCAGGACCATCCGACAACACGCCGGGCGGGATGGTGACGGCGGTGCTGGGATGGGGCGAGGTCGCCGTGATGGCGCCCGAGGGATTCGATTTCGAGCGGGCGCGCGCCGCCATTCGCAAGAAACTCGACGAAGTGACCGCCCATCACAAACAGCATCAGGCGCGCCTGGACAATCCCGATTTCGTGGCCAAGGCGGCGCCCGAGATGCAGGAGCAGATGCAGCAACGCGCCCAGGAACTGGCGAGCCAGCAGGAGCTTCTGCGCAAGCAGTTACGGCTCCTGGAGGCGAACTGAGGGCGGACATGAAACTGTTCAATCAAGTGGAACGGCTTAATTTGAACGCGCTGCTGCGTGCTACTTTGCAGGAAGACCTGGGGCAGGGCGACATCACCACGGCGGCGACTGTCGCTGCGGGACAGCCCGGACGGGCACAGATCGTGGTGAAGGAGTCGCCGCACATCGTGTTTTGCGGCGGCGTGTTGCTGGCGGAGATTTTTCACCTGGCGGGCGCCGCGCCCGAGATCGAGTCGCTCGCGCCGGAGGGCAAGATTCTCGCGCAGGGCGAGCGCGCGGCTGAGATACGGGGCCAGCTTGCCGGGCTACTGATCGGCGAGCGAACTGCGCTCAACTTCGCACAATTGATGTCGGGGATTGCGACCATGACCCGGCGCTACGTCGACGCCGTGGCCGGCACTGGCGCGCGCATCATCGACACCCGCAAGACCCATCCAGGGCTCCGCATGATCGAGAAATACGCGGTGCGCGCCGGCGGCGGCTTCAACCATCGCTTCGGCCTCGATAGCGGCGTCCTGATCAAGGAGAACCATATCGCGGCGGCCGGCTCGGTGCGCCATGCGCTGGAGCGCGCGCGCCAGCTCGCGCCGCACACGCTACGGCTCGAAATTGAATGCGAGACGCTGGCCCAGGTCGAGGAGGCGCTGACCGCCGGGGCCGATTCGATCCTGCTCGACAACATGACGCTCGACGACGTGCGCCGGGCGCGCGCGCTCGCTCCGGCCGGGCGCGTGCTGCTCGAGGTTTCCGGCGGGGTGACGCTCGAGGGCGTGCGCGCGATCGCGGAGACCGGTGTCGATCTGATTTCCGTCGGTGCGCTGACCCATTCGGCGCCCGCCATCGATTTGAGCATGCGAATCGATCGCTGAGCATGCGAATCGATCCGCAGTAACGTCGCGGATCAATTAGAGCGGCTGCAAAGTGACTGACAACCCCTATCGCCCAGCCGAAGCCGGCCGCCGCAGCGGGTCGATCGGATGGCGCGTGCATTATTTTGAGGATTTGGAATCCACGCAGCAGACTGCGGCGGAGATGGCCTCCCGCAGCGCGCTTCATGGCGAGGTCGTGATCGCCGAGCGGCAGACGGCGGGGCGGGGGCGGATGGGCCGGACCTGGCATTCGCCGCCGGGCGTCAACTTTTACGGCACCTTCATCTTGCGCCCCGAGATGCCGGTAGCCGAGGCCCCGCTGCTCAGCCTGGTCGCCGGCGTCGCGGTGGCCGAAACGATGGAGATGGTCGCGCCGCGAATCGTCGCGCTCAAGTGGCCTAACGACATATGGCTTGGCGGGCGCAAGGCCGGCGGGCTGATCGCCGAGGCGGTGACCGACTCGCGCCATCGCCTGGTCTGCGTCCTGCTGGGAATCGGCCTCAATCTCAACCTCGCCCCCGAAGATATCCCGGCTGATCTGCGGGAGCGAGCGACCTCGCTGATGGCGGCGACGGGCAGGCCATGTGACCGGGTGGAGCTCGCCGGCCAGCTTTTTTCCAGACTTGACTCCCGCTATATGGAGGCTATGGACGGCGGGTTCGCCGCCATGCGACCCGTCTGGGAGCGCTATTCGGCGCTGACCGGCCGGCAGGTCACGGTGCTCGACGGTCAAAGCCGCATCGGCGGGACGGTCCGGGGAATCGGCCCGGACGGCGCGCTGTTGCTGGAGGCCGAGGGACGAATCGTACGGATACTGGCGGGTGACGTAAGTATCGAGGGCGCGTACGATTGACGTAGGGTGCAAAGTATGGCGAGCATCGGCACCGCGGCTATCGCAGCCGTCGCGGGTCGTCCAGGGCGTCGCAGAGCATCGCGCAGGACGTCGCGCGAGGGGGCCAGGCGCAACTAGAAAACATCTCCAGGAGCAAACGCTATGGCTGTGGAGGAAATCGGACGTCTGAGGAGCATCGCGATCGTCGGTCAGGGCGCGACCGGCAAAACCGAGTTGGCCGAGGCGATGCTGTTTACGGCTGGCATGCTGACCCGGCAGGGGCGGCCCGACGACGGCACGGCCGCGATGGACTTCGAGCCCGAGGAGTTGCATCGGAAAATCTCGATCAGCTCGGCGTTTCATCACTACAACTGGAAAAAAGACGAGGTCATCCTCGCCGACACTCCCGGCTACCAGGCGTTCCTGCCCGACTCGTTTGCGACCATGCGCGCGGTCGACAGCCTGGTGTTCGTGGCCACGGCCGGCGGCGACCTCAAGGTCGAATCGGAAAAGATTTGGGCCGAGATGAACGAGCTTGGCCTTCCGCGAATCGCTTTCGTCTCGCGCCTGGACCGTGAACGCAACAGCTTTGACCATGCGATGACGGACCTGGAGAAATCGCTCGACGCGCATCCAGTCGCGCTGACGCTCCCGATCGGTGCTGAACTCACGTTCAACGGCGTGATCGACGTGCTCGCGATGAAGGCGCTGATTTACGCCGACGCCAGTGGCAAACCCAGGGAGGAAGTGCTGAGCGCCGAGCAGAAGGAGCGCGCGGAAACCGCGCGCACGCGCCTGTGCGAGGCCGTGGCGGAGACCGACGACGCGCTGCTCGAGAAGTACCTCGACAAGGGCGTGCTGGAGGACGATGAGTTGCGCGCGGCGCTGCGCGCGGCCACCGCCGCGGGCAAGCTCACGCCGGTACTATGCGGCTCGGGGCTTAAGAATATCGGCATCGGGCCGTTGCTCGACGCGATCGACACGCTGCTCCCAGCGCCCAACGTGCGGCCGGCGCGCCAGGGCTTCAGCGGCACAAACAGCGAGCCGGTCGAGCGCGCGCCCGACCCGGCGGCGCCGTTTTCAGCCTTCGTCTTCAAAACCGTCATCGATCCGTTTGCCGGCAAGCTGTCGATTTTTCGCGTGGTCTCGGGCCGCGCCCTAAGCGACGCTACGGTGCTCAACTCGACCCGCGGCGTGCGCGAGCGCTTCGGCCAGCTCCTGCGGCTGGAGGGCAAGAAGCAGTCGCCAATCGCAACCGCGCTGCCGGGTGAGATCGTTGCGGTCGCCAAGCTCAAAGACACCACGACCTGCGACACGCTGTGCGACGAAAAATCCCCGGTCATCTTCCCGGCGCCCGAGCGGCCGGCCACGGTCATCTCCTTTGCGATTCGCCCGAAGACCAAGGGCGACGAGCAGAAAGCCTCACAGGCGCTGCAGCACCTGGTCGAAGAGGACCGGGCGCTGGAAACTCATCGCGATCCGCAAACCCACGAGATCATCCTCTCGGGCACGGGGCAGATGCATATCGAGGTCACGGTCGAGAAGCTCAAGCGAAAATTTAATGTAGAAGTTGAACTTCAGCCGCCCAAGGTGCCCTACAAGGAAACCATCAAGGGCCGCGCCGAAGCCCAGGGCAAGTACAAGCGCCAATCAGGCGGCCGCGGACAGTATGGCGACTGCTGGCTCAAGGTAGAGCCGCTCCCGCGCGGCGGCGGTTTCGAGTTCAAGGACGAGATCGTCGGCGGCGCGATCCCGCGCCAGTTCATCCCGTCGGTCGAAAAGGGCGTGCGCAACACGCTGGTCGAGGGCTATCTGGCCGGCTTTCCGGTGGTGGACATCAAAGTCTCGGTTTTCGAAGGCAGCTATCACGACGTCGATTCCTCCGACATGGCCTTCCAGATTGCGGCCTCGATGGGGCTTAAGGCGGCGTTCGAAAAAGCCCGGCCGATCATCCTGGAGCCAGTGATGGCGCTGGATGTGAGTTGCCCCGACGAATGCATGGGCGACGTGATCGGCGATCTCAACGCGCGGCGCGGCAAGGTGCTCGGGATGGATCGCAAGGGCCAGAGCCAGGTCATCAAGGCGCTGGTGCCGATGTCGGAGATCCTGAAGTATGCGCCCGACCTGCGCTCGAAGACCTCGGGGCGCGGATCGTTCGAGGCGCATTTCTCGCACTACGAGGAAGCGCCCCCGCCAGTCACCGAAAAGATCGTCAAGGAGGCGCGCGAGGCGCGTGAGGCCGCGCAAAGGGAGCGCGCGCACGCCTAGCGCACGCAGCGCCTGGGCCGCGCGCGGATGCGCGCGGAATACGTGACGATGGCGCCGTTAGGGAAGGCACTGATCGTGACGGGGCTGATACTGGTCGTGCTGGGAGCGGCGGTATGGGGCTTCGGATCGGGGTCAATACCGACGCGGCTGCCCGGCGATATTTACGTACGGGGCGGCAACTTCAGCTTCTACTTTCCGATCACCACTTCGATCGTAGTCAGCATCGTGCTGAGCCTGATCGTGGCTTGGCTGAGGCGCTGAGCCGTGACCGGTGACCATAGCGCTCGCGACTCCACGCGCCAGGCCGACCTCAAGCGGCGCCGCCGCGAGCTTATCGCGGTGGGTGTGGCGGCCACGGTGCTGGTTGCCTTCGTGCTCGCGCAGACCGAGCTGCCGCCGCTTACCCGCCATACTTCACTGGTCTCCAACCTGGTCGTAATCCTGCTGTTCGACATCAGCTTCCTGCTGCTGGGCCTGCTCCTGCTACTGGTCGGACGCAACCTGGCCAAGGTCATCTTCGAGCATCGCCGCGGCCTCATCGGCTCCAAGTTCCAGGTGCGCCTGGTGCTCGGCTTCATCGCGGTGGCCCTGGTGCCAAGTCTGTTTCTGCTGATCGTCGCGGGAGCGTTTTTGCGCGCCGACGTCGCGAGCTGGTTTAATCCCGAATATGAACGCGTACTCGACGACTCGCTCGATATCGCGAAAGTCTATTACCTGAGCGCGGCCAACAACGCAGCCCACTTCGCGCGCGAAATAGCTGGCGAGGTCGCGGCCAAGGACTTGCTGCGGCCCGAACGGCGCGCCGAGTTGAAAAGTTTCGTCGCGCAGCGTCAGCAGGACTACAACCTCGGTACGATCGAGGTCTTCGATAACACTCGCCGTCTTCTGCTGATCGCACTCAGCCCCAGGACTCCGACCGGGATCGGCGTGGCGCCAGACTCGCCATTGCTGGCGCAAACACTCGGCGGCCACGCGGTCACGCGCACCGACCGCTTCGGAAAGTCGGACGTGATTCGCGGCACCGCGCCGATCTATTCGTCGCCGGAGTCCGACGTGGTGACCGGCGCGGTGGTGGTCGACTATTACCTGCCACGCAGCCTGGCGCAGCGCGCGGCCGGTATCTCGCAGACTTTCGAGGATTACTTTCAATTGCGTACGCTGCGTCAGCCCATCATGCGCAGCTACTTTCTCGCCCTGATGCTGATTGGGCTGGTGGTGGTGCTGCTGGCGAGCTGGTTTGGTATGTATCTCGCGCGCAGCGTGACGGTTCCGATTAAGTTGTTGGCCGAAGGCACGCAAGCGATCGCCCATGGCGACCTCGATTACGAAATCCCCTCGGTCGGCGACGACGAAATCGGTCAACTGGTGAACTCGTTCAACCGGATGACGACCGACCTGCGTGCTTCACAGACCGAGCTTGAGCGCCGCCGTGCGTATACCGAGACGCTGCTGCGTAACGTCAGCGCGGGCGTGGTCGGCCTGGACCCTCACGGTATCGTGACCGCGATCAATCCGTATGCGGAGAGGATACTCGGGCTCAAGGCGGGAGAGGTGCTGGGGCGCGGATGGCGCGCCGTGTTCCAGCCCGCATTGGCGCACTCGCTGGAGGAAATTTTCGCCGAGCATCGCCGTCCCCATGAAGCCCGCTCCTCGATTAAGCTGCAGCCGCTGGGCGGCGGCGAAATCGAGCTGATGGTCACGGCGAGCGCGCTCGGCGAGGACAGCGACGGCGAGTTGGGCACGGTACTGTTCCTGGAGGACGTGAGCCAGCTGGCCAAGGTCGAGCGGATGGAAGCGTGGCGCGAGGTCGCCCGCAGGATCGCGCACGAGATTAAAAATCCGCTCACTCCGATCCAGCTCTCGGCCGAGCGGCTACGCCGCCAGCTCGCCACGCGCTCCGGCGGCGACGCCAAGCTGGTCGACGAATGCACGCGCATTATTATCGGTGAGGTTGAGGACCTAAAGCGCCTGGTGAGCGAATTCTCAGCGTTCGCCCGGATGCCGCATCTCAATCCCACGCCGGGCGATCTCAACCCGCTGACGGAGGAGACAGTGGCGACCTTTCGCGACGCCAACCCGGGCGTCGACTTCGGGGTCGCGCTGGCGCCCGCGCTGCCACAAATCGCGATCGACCGCGACGCGCTCAAGCGTGCACTGGTCAACCTGCTCGAGAACGCGGTCAACGCCGCCGTCACGGCCAACCCCAACGGCGCACGGCCGCGAATCGAAGTTCGCACCGCGCTCGACGCGCAAAGCGGCGTGGTCACGCTGGAGGTAGGCGACAACGGCCCCGGCATCCCACTGGCGCTGCGGTCGCGAATTTTCGAGCCCTACTTTTCCACCCGCAAGGGCGGCACCGGTCTCGGCCTGGCGATCGTCTCTGCGATCGTCGGTGACCATCACGGCTTCGTGCGGGTGCGCGACAACCCGCCCAGGGGAAGTAGATTCGTGCTCGAGTTTCCGATAAAAGACCAGCTATCAGCCAAGGTTCTCGGCTAGGCGCGCGGGCATCCCGGCGCGCCAGCCTTCTATTCAATCGGCGCGAACCATTCTATCCAAAGGACAATAGTGAACGAGACCGTATTGGTGGTGGATGATGAGGAGCGGATTCGGTCATCGCTCCGTGGAATTTTGGGCGACGAGGGCTTTCGCGTACTCGACACCGGCGATCCCGCCGGCGTGATGGCGCTTATCGCGCGCGAGAACCCGGCGCTCGTATTGCTCGACATCTGGATGCCCAACATCGACGGCATCGAGTTACTCCGCCGGATCAAGGCCGAGCGGCCCGAGGTCCGCGTGATCATGATCTCGGGCCACGGCAACATCCAGAACGCGGTCGCCGCGACCCGGCTTGGCGCCGCCGACTTCATCGAGAAGCCGTTTTCGGTCAGTGGTCTGCTGACTTCGATCGAACGCGTGCTCGAACGCGAGGCAGGCGGCGTGCGCATGCCAGGCGCGACGGCAATTGACGCCGGGGCGGTGCCGCGACCGACGCCGCTCGCAGGGATTTCCGGACTCAAACAGCGCACGCTGGTGCGCTCGGTGGTCGCGGCAGGGCAGGGACTCCATTCGGGGCTCAAGACCGGGGTGATCCTGCATCCCGCGCCGGCCGGCTTCGGAATCGTCTTTTCCTCGGTCGCCGACGAGACCGCGATCGCGGCGCGGCTGGAGAACGTCACCGATACGGGCTACAACACCACGCTTACGGCGGGCGGACGTTCCGTACGCACGGTCGAGCACCTGATGTCCGCGCTGCACGGGATGGGAATCAGCAACCTGCTGATCAAGACCGACGACGAAGTGCCGGCGCTCGACGGTTCGGCGATCGAATTCTGCCGGCAGATATCCGAAGTGGGTGTGGAAGAGCAGGAAGCCGCGGTCGAGCCGGTCAAAGTCGAGCGTCCGATCGTGGTCGGCAACAACGGCGAGTCGATCCGCGTCGAGCCCGCCGATCACCTCATAGTCGACTACACCCTGGAATATCCGCGGCCGATCGGACGCCAGAGCGTGCATTTCGAGTTGACCTCACCCGCGGCCTACATACGCGAGATCGCTCCCGCGCGGACCTTCGGCTTCGTGCATGAATTCCACAAGCTGGCCGAGATGGGTCTCGCCAGCGGCGGGCGGCTCGACAACCTGATCCTAATCGACGACGAGAAGGTGGTTAACACGACGCTGCGCTTCGCTGACGAATTCGCGCGCCACAAGGTGCTCGACCTGATCGGCGACCTCTACCTGCTGGGACGGCCGATCCTGGGCCACGTCATCGCGCACAAGACCGGCCATTCGGACAACCTCGCGCTAGTGCGCGCGGTGAAGGCTGCGCTATAGACCGCCGCCGCGGTCTTCGCAACAATATCCCCGCAGCCATCCGGCGGATCGCGCTTGCACGCCGGAAGCCTGCACTAACGGATGGAACTCAAGGGCAAGGTCGCACTGGTGACCGGCGCCGCGCGCCGCGTGGGCCGTACGATTGCGGAGCACTTCGCCGAGCGCGGAGCCGCGGTTGCGGTGCACTACAACCGCTCGCGCGCCGAGGCCGAATCGTTTGTCGCTGAGATCGCGCGCACGGGCGGCGCCGCGCGCGCCTTCGGCGCGAATCTCGAAAGCGTGGCCGAGATCGAGCGGATGGTCAGCGAAGTGCTAAGCGTGTTTAGCCGTATCGACGTGCTGGTCAACTGCGCGTCGGTCTTCTATCGCAAGCCGCTCGAGGAGGTCACCGAGCACGACTGGGACGTCAACCTCGACACGAATCTGAAAGCTCCGTTTTTTCTTTCCAAGTTCGCGGGCGCGGCGATGCGTCGTCAGGGCGCGGGCAAAATCGTCAACATCGGCGACTGGGCCGGGATTCGCCCCTACAACAATTACCTGCCGTACACGGTCTCCAAGAGCGGGCTCATCGGATTGACGCGCGCGCTGGCCAAAGCGCTGGCGCCCGAGGTCCAGGTCAACTGCGTCGCGCTGGGGCCCGTGATGCCGCCCGAGGACTCCAGCGACGAGGAAACCGCTCGCATGGTTGCGGGAACGCTGGTCAAGCGGCTGGGCTCTCCGGAAGATGTTGCGCGCGCGGTGATGTTCTTGTGCGAGGGCACCGACTTCGCCACCGGCGCGACGCTGGTGCTCGACGGCGGCCGCCTGCTCAACTGACAGCTTTGGCGCCCTGACTGATTTTACCCGAACTGATTTTACCCGAACTGACTTAGACGATGAGTACATCACCGATGCACGACACGGACGTCCTCATCGTCGGCGCAGGGCCGACAGGTTTGGTGTTGGCGCTGTGGCTGACGCGGCTGGGCGTGCGCGTGAGGATCATCGACAAGGCGGCGGAGCCGGAGACGACGTCGCGCGCGCTGGCCGTGCAGGCACGCACGCTGGAGCTGTACAGCCAAATCGGTCTGGCTGACGCGCTGGTCGAGCGTGGACGGAAAACCGCCGCCGTGAATTTATGGGTGTCCGGCAAAAAGGTCGGACGTCTTGCCTTTGGCGATGTGGGCGCCGAACTAAGCCCGTTCCCCTACGCGCTGATTTTTCCTCAGGACGAGCACGAGCGTCTGTTGATTGATCGCCTGATCCAGGCCGGCGTCGAGGTCGAGCGCCGGACGGAGCTACTGGGCTTCGAAGATTCGGCCGGTCGGGTACGCGCGCGCCTTAAACGGTCCGACGGAGCCGCGCAGGAATGCGAGGCGGCCTATATAGCCGGATGCGACGGCGCACATTCCAGGGTCCGCGAGGCACTGGAGATCGGGTTCCCGGGCGGAGCGTACGATCACGTTTTTTACGTCGCCGACGTTGAAGCGAAAGGATCGACGATGAATGGCGAGGTGCACGTCGATCTGGAAACGACGGACTTCCTGGCCGTATTCCCGCTGAAGGGCGAGGGGCGCGCCCGGCTCGTCGGCACAGTGCGCGAAACCCAACCACGACATGAAAACCTTTCCTGGAACGACGTCAGCAAGCGCGTAATCGATTGGATGGGCATCGCCGTTGAACGCGTGAACTGGTTCTCGACTTACCATGTGTATCATCGAGTCGCCGATCATTTTCGTAAGGGCCGCGCGTTCGTGCTCGGCGACGCTGCGCACATTCATAGTCCCGTGGGTGGACAGGGCATGAACACCGGCATCGGCGACGCGGTCAATCTCGCGTGGAAACTGGCTGCCGTCGTCAAGGGCCGTGCGGACGGGTCGCTGCTGGAGAGCTACGAGCCGGAGCGAATCGCTTTCGCGCGGCGCCTGGTCGCAACCACCGATCGGGCGTTTACCGGCGTTACCAGCCCCGGCGCGGTCGCTCGCCGGGTGCGAATGCAAATCGTGCCGCTTCTGCTCCCGCTCCTGTCCAGGCTCAAGTCGGTGCGGCTCCTCATGTTTCGTACGGTCTCACAGACGGCGGTGAACTACCGCGCAAGCAGCTTGAGTGAGGGGCGTGTCGGCGCGGTTCACGGTGGCGACCGTCTGCCGTGGGCGAAGACGGACGAAGGCGTCAAGGACAACTTCATTCCGCTGACCTCGCTTGATTGGCAGGTTCATGTATACGGCGGCGCCCCGGAGGAAATCCGGACGTTGTGTGAGGAGCGAAAATTGCCGCTACACGTTTTTCCCTGGCGTCCAGAGATGGATCGGTCCGGACTGCGGCGCGATGCCGTGTATCTCGTGCGACCCGACGGCTACGTGGCGACAGCGGCTTCGGAGCGCGGCGCAGCGCTGATCACTTCCTATCTTGATGCGCGCAAGCTCGTCGCCCTGAGCGCAAGCTCGTCGCGCTGAGATGAAACTCGGGCTCCCGCTAACATCAGTGAATCGCGACTACCGGATCGTGCCCATCAAGCGGCGGCTCGCCGTGCTGGCGAGCGGCGGACTGGACAGCTCGGTGATGCTCGCCGAGCTGGCGCGCGGCGGACGCGAAATTTTTCCGGTCTACATGCGCGCGGGCCTGATGTGGGAGCGGCACGAACTCGGCGCGCTTAGAAGCTACATCCGACGGCTCAAAATGCCCGGCATCCACGCGGTAAGCGTGCTGCAATTGCCGATGGGCGACGTGGCCGGCGGCCATTGGAGCATGACCGGGCGCAAAGTGCCGGGCTATCGCGCGGCGGTGTCGTCGAACTACATCCTGGGGCGCAACTTGAGCTTGCTCGCAAAGGCCGCAATTTTCTGCGCCTACAACCGGATTGGCGAGATTGCGATGGCGCCGCTGGAGAGTAATCCGTTCCCCGACGCGCGGCCGGAGTTTTTTCGCGCGCTCGAGCGCGCCATCGATCTCGGCGTCGGGCTGAGGCTGAAAATTCTGAGCCCGTTTGTCGGGATGACCAAGGGCGAAGTGATCCGGCGCGGCGCGAATCTGCCGTTGCGTTTCACCGTGACGTGCGCGCGGCCCAAAGGCATCGTGCATTGCGGGCGATGTACCAAATGCGCGGAGCGGATCGAGGGCTTTCGCGAAGCCGGAGTTCCAGACCCCACCGAATACGCGCGCCGGCCGCCGCGGCGCGCCTGAATCTCACGCAGCCACGGGAACCGGCGCGGGCGCGAAGCGGGCCGTACAAGGCGGCCCCGGTGCGAAGAAATGCCTGACGCTCCCGTCGCGCCCTTCGAAAATCAGGCTCGCCGAGCGCGTGCCGTAGTCGCCCATGTGCTGGCAGAGCGCGTTGGGCCGTCCCTCGCGCGCGTCGAGCTGCGTGGAGTGATCGGCCAGAAGATGTGCGAGTTGCTCGCGATGGGCCAGCGGGTCGCGCGCGAACTCCGCCGGCGCGCATAGCGAGGCGAAACGGTCGTGCGCGCGGCTTATTCGCGGGCACTCGAAATCGTTCAGGTCGACATTGGTCAGCAGATGCATCCCGGGCGTGAGATTCACGAGTTCGAGCCCGCCGCCGCGGTTGTAGGCGACGAAGGCCGCCTCGCGCGAGGCGACCAGCAGGTTAAACGCGTTGTAGTCCGCGCCCCGCTGGCCGTGCACGAACGCCGCTGCCTCGGCCGTCGTCCGATGCCGCAGCGCGTCGAGGCATAGCAGGCCCCGCGAGCGCAGCGCCGGATTGGGATCACCATAGTCGGCGCGCCGGCGGTTGAGCAGGCCCGCCACCAGTCCGTACTCGTTAATTCCGAGCCAGGTGCCGCTCGCCTGGAGGTCCTTGCCGCCGACGACGTGCGGAAGCTCCAGCAGAGTGGTCGGTGGCAGGGCAGGGCGCGCGAGATATTCGTCGCGATTGGCCGCGATCACGACCGGATAGTCGGGAAAGACCTTGAAGTAGATGGCGAGCGTGCACATCGTCTTTCAAACTTGGCAAAAGTCGCCGGGCCGAAACAAGAGGGGCATCGCGGCGCGCGCAGCGTTCTCCGCTTCTCGCGCAATCCCGAAATGGACAATTGGTGTGAGATTAAACCCGAAATACTTTGACTTGAGGAATCGCCAGAAAGTCGTCGTCCTGCGTATAAATCGGAAGATCGTGGGCTAATGCGGTTGCCGCGATCCATGTATCCATTATTTTTGGTCGCTTGCCGGTGCGCCGAGCCTCAGCGACCAACTCGGCAAATGCGCGAGCCACTTCGGAATCAACCGGCAGCGGCTCGAACAGATTCTGCGCTGACGTTAGCGTGCGCAACCGTCGTATCCTCACCGCAGGCCGATCCGCCATCAGTACTCCCAGGTGCAGTTCAGCGACCGTCACCACAGAAATGGCCGCCGCGGCGGGTAAACTTCCCAACGGTCGGCTGCTTTCGCGTGCGATGAAGATGGAAGTGTCGAGCAGCCCGCGATCCGGGGCGGCCGGAGCAGGCGGCATCAGAGTTCCTCAATCGTCGCGCCCGCCGCGCCTTCGATATCGCGGGTAAATTTCCGGTCAAGCGATGCGCGCGCGAGGAGGTCCAACAGTTCATCCTGAGGTACGAACGTACGGCGTATGCCGCCGATCGGAACCAGGTCGGCAACCGGGCGGCCGTCGACGGTGATTCGCATGCGTTCGCCCGCTTCGACTTGGCGCAGGACGCGGCTTACACGATTGCGCAGCTCGCGTTGGGGTATGGTTTTCATGTCCCTGTTTGTGGTCGCGTAGCAGATTGTCTACGCTCTTTAGGATAACCCCTTCTGAAAGCTTGAACAACCGTCCCAAATTCTTCCTCGCGCCTGCCGCAGGTGAGCGCGCAGCGGAGGACTTTGCGATAGAATCAACGCATGGCGGGCGGGCGGCACTATGACGTGGTACTGATTGGCGGCGGGGTTATCGGAAGCTCGGTCGCGATGGCGCTCGCCGAGCGCGGGCTCAAAACCGCCGTGGCGGATATCGATCTTAGCGGGCGGCTTAGCTCGAGCGAAAAGAATGCCGGCGGCGTGCGCGCGACCTGGTGGCAACCGGTCAATATTACGCTGTGCCGCGCTTCGATCGAATATTACGAAAGCGTGCGCGAAGAGGTGGGCTTCCGTCAGAAGGGCTACCTCTGGCTCTACGACGCCGCGACCTGGGCCAAGGCCGAACAACATCTCGCTTTGCAGCGCGAACTCGGCCATCCGATCGAGGAACTGGACGCCGCCACGGTGCATCGCCGCGTTCCCGAAATCGATCGGCTCGACGGAATTGCCGGCGCAACCTTTTCGCCCGAGGACGGGCTCATCAATTCCAACCTGCTCAAGGAGCACTACCGCTCGCGCTCGCGCGCGCTCGGCGCCGAATACCTCGACCGCCTCTACGTGCACGCGATCGAAGCAGGCGAGAGCGAAGTGCGAATCGGATGCTGGCGGGCGGACGAGACGCTCTCCGACGAGACATTGATGCGCATGATGTCTCAAGACATTCCGGTAGGCGGCGTCGGCGAGGCTGCCGCAGGGCATCTGGTCGAGCTCAACGCCGGAGCGATCGCGATAACCGGCGGCGCATGGTCGCCGAGCGCGCTAAAGCTGGTGGGGCTGAAGAACCTAAGCGAGCCGATTCGCCGCCAGATTTGCCTGGTCGACAATCGCGCGACCAACCTCGAGGCCTACGGGATGATCGTCGATACCTCGGGCGTTTATTTCCATAACGACGGCACTTACATCCTGGCCGGCTACTCGCCGCCCGAGGAGCCGGCGGGCTACCATTTCAACTACGACGGCGAGCGCTTCTTCATGGACGAAATCTGGCCGCGGCTCTATGTGCGGATGAGCGCCTTCGAACGCCTGCGCCACGTCCGCGGATGGGCCGGGCTCTACGAAGTATCGCCCGACCGCAGCGCGATCGTGGGGCGCGCGGCGCCGCGCGTGTTCGAGGCGCATTCATTCAGCGGGCGCGGCGTGATGCAATCCTGGGGCGCCGGCCAGGCGCTGGCGGATTTGATCGCGCACGGACGCTACGATCGCTTCGACGCGAGCGCGCTTGGGCGCGACCGTTTCGAGCGCGGCGCGCTGGTGCTCGAAGAGCTGCACATTTGAGCGCCGCGGACGGTTTTAATGCCCAAGCGGCTCATGATATTGAAGAGGGATTGCGCGGCAGCCTTTGCGGGTATCCGCAGCGCCCAGGAGGATGAATGTTTGCGTCGATCGAAGAGGTAATCGAGCGGTTTGCCGGCCAAAGGTACATCGCCAGCCGCCGGATCGCGACCGTGGTGTATCTGGCCGCCGCGCTTAAGAAGCCGATCCTGGTCGAGGGGCCGGCCGGCGTCGGCAAAACCGATCTCGCCAAGGTACTGGCGCTCGCGCTCGGCCACGAACTCATCCGCTTGCAGTGCTATGAGGGGCTCGACGAGGGCAAGGCGCTGTACGAGTGGGAGTACGCCAAGCAACTGCTCTACACGCAGATTCTAAAGGACAAGATAAGCGAGGTGCTGACGGGTGCGCAGGGCCTGGCCGCCGCCGTCGATCGGATCGCCAAGGAGGACGAGGTTTTCTTCTCCGAGCGCTTCGTGCTGCCGCGCCCGCTGCTCAAGGCGATCACTTCGGAGAAGCCAGTGGTGCTCTTGATCGACGAGATCGACAAGGCCGACGCCGAGTTCGAAGCCTTCCTGCTCGAACTGCTCTCGGATTTCCAGGTCACGGTGCCCGAGATCGGGACCTTCAAGGCGCGCCAGATTCCGCTCGTGGTTCTGACCTCGAACAACGCGCGCGAGATGTCCGACGCGCTCAAGCGCCGTTGCCTGCACCTGTATATTGATTTTCCCGAGCGCGACCAGGAACTCGCGATCATCAAGCTCAAGGCGCCCGAGGCCGCCGACAAGCTTGCCGCCGAAGTGGTGACGGTGGTGCAGTCGCTGCGCAAGCTCGATCTGAAGAAGAGCCCGGGCATCAGCGAGACCATCGATTGGGTCAAAGCGCTTACTCTGCTCAACGTGCAGAATCTCGACCAAGAGCTGGTCACCGAGACGCTCGACACGATCGTCAAGTACGAGGGCGACGTGCGCAAGGCGCAGGAGGAACTCAAAGAATACGTGCGCCGCGCGCGCGCGCGCCGCGGCGCCGACGCGGGCCCGGCCGGTGGCCCGGCGAGCGACAAGGATTTACTCAACTAGGGCCTGCTAACTGGGATCTGACTGAACTGGCGGCGCACGCGCGTATCGCGCGTTAGCCGCGGATTATCATGGAAGACAAGCTGGTCGAATTCGCCAACCTGCTGCGGCAAAACGGCGTCCGCGTATCGCTGGCCGAGACGCTCGACGCGCTCGCCGCCTCGGGGATGGTCGGCCTGGGCGAGCGCGACGCGTTTCGCGGAGCATTGCGCGCCACGATGATCAAGCGCGCGAGCGAGCTGCCGCTCTTCGAGGAGCTGTTCGACGTCTATTTCTCGGGCCTTGGCGAAATAATCAAGCAGGCCGGGCAGGGCGTGCAGGACGCGCTCTCGATGTCCGACCAGGAGTTCCAGAAATTCCTCGACCAGGTCGAGGAGATGCTCAGGGAGCAGGGCGATAAGCTCTCGGAACTGGCGCGTGAGCTGCTGCAGGATCGCTCGGGCCAACTTGAGAAGCGCCTGCGCGAGGCCGCCCGCGCCGTGCGCCTGCAGGGCGTCGAACGCACGATCGAAGAGAACTATTTCGCCCGCGCCCTTGCGCGCGCGCTCGGGCTGGACAAGCTGGAGCAGGAGATCCGCGAGCTGCGCGAGCAGCTTCAGAAGCTCGACTACGGCGCGGCGCTCAAGGCCCAGCTCGAGAAATATCTCGACCGCCGGCTGAAGGCGCTCGAGGACATCATCCGGCGCTACGTGCGGATGGAGCGCGAGAAGCGCGATCTGCGCGCGCGCGAGGAGCAGCGCCTTAACCAGCTATCCGACAAGAGCTTCTACTACCTGAGCGACGAAGAGCTGGACCGCATGAAGGAGGCGGTGGCGCGCCTGGCGCAGCGCCTCAAGAACGTGCTGGCGGTGCGCCGCAAGCATGCCAAGAAGGGCCGCTTCGACATCAAGCGCACGCTGCGTCAGAACCTGGAGTATGGCGGAGTGCCGTTCAAGCTGCGCTTCGAGAAGCGCCGGCGCGAGAAGCCGCAGGTGGTCATCCTGTGCGACGTTTCGGACTCGGTGCGCAACGCCTCGCGCTTCATGCTGCAATTCGTCTATTCGCTGCAGGACCTTTATTCGCGGGTGCGCAGCTTCGTCTTCGTCTCCGACATCGGCGAGGTTACCGAGCACTTCCGCTCCAACGGCATCAAGGAAGCGCTCGACATCGCGCTCAAGGGCGATATCATCAACGTTTACGCGCATTCCGATTTCGGCCGCGCCTTTCGTAATTTCGTGGGCGACCATATCGGAGCGGTCAACAAGCGCACCACGGTGATCGTGCTGGGCGACGCGCGCAACAACTACAATCTGCCGCACGACTGGTGCCTGCGCGAAATCCGCCAGCGTGCCCGCCGTATCATCTGGCTCAACCCAGAGAGCCGCAACACCTGGGGCTTCGGCGATAGCGAGATGGAACGCTACGCGCCGCATTGCGATTTGGTCGAGGAGTGCCGCAATCTCAACCAGCTTTACCGCGTCGTGGATCATCTCGTTACGCGCTGAACGCCGCGCTCGGCGTGCTGTGTCGCAATCTCAGCGCGCTGTGGCGCAACCTCAGGTTGACCGCGGCGCGGGTTTGGTCCAAAATTATTTCAAGACGCGACGACCGCCATTACTGGCGTTTGGGCGCTCGCGCCGGGGGTGATTCCGTCCGCCGTGAGAGCGAAGGCGGAATTGCCGGAGAGCGGGGCGGCAGGGCAAAAATATTCATCATGGCTGCGCGCAGAGAAGATTTCATTCTGATGATAGTGGGCGGGTTGACGCTCGACCCCACCACCAAGATGCCTATCGTGGTGCTCAAGGATCCCGACAACAAGCTCAATTTGCCGATCTGGATCGGTCCGCTGGAGGCCGCCTCGATGGCGACCGAGCTCGAGGGTATCCGGCCCCAGCGCCCGATGACGCACGATCTCATCCGCAACGTGCTCGGCGACCTGGGCGCGACGGTCGAGGCGGTCGAGGTCACGGAGTTGCGCGAGAACACCTACTTCGCGCGCATCCTGGTACGCACCCGCGAGGGCCGCGACATGGAGGTCGACTCGAGACCCTCGGACGCGATCGCGATTGCGCTGCGCACCAAGTCGCCGATCTATGTGGCCAAGAAAGTGCTCGAGATGTCGAGCGAGCTGCATGAACAGGCTGCCGAGCCGTCCGGCGCCGATCAGAACCTGGCCAGCGTCTCGCGCGACAAATGGTCCGAGATTCTCGAGCGGATGTCGCCCGACGACTTCAAGTACAAAATGTAGCTTGGCTGCGACGACTCTCGCGCCCCGCACCGGGCGCGTCCGCAGACTCAATTGGCGACCCGCCACAAGATAAGCCGCAAAGAGCTCAAGCAGCCCGACGAGTTTCAAAGTATCTTTGAAACCGCCGCGCTCTTCTTCGAGCTCCACATGACCGAGGTCCTGCTCGGTGCTGCCGCGCTGATCGTGATCGTCGCAATCGCGCTCGGCCTTTACTACTACCAGGTCCGGCGCGGACGCGCCGCCTCCGCACGCTTCGATCAGGCGCTGAGCGAGCTCCAGGGTGGCAAGTACGAAACTGCGGAGAAGGAACTATCGAGCCTCGCCGCCGCCGAACCGCATCGTGCGGTCGGACGGCTGGCAAACCTTTACCTGGCCACCGCTTACCTGGCGCAAAAAGAGCCCGCCAAGGCGCGCGACACGCTACTGCGTTACCTGTCCCAGGACGATGCCTCGGTCTTCCGCGGCGCGGCGCTCGACGACCTTGCGGTAACTTACGAAGAACTGGGTGACTACAAGCAGGCGGAAGACGCGTATCGCCAGGCCTCACAGATCGAAGGGCCTGAGCAGGCGAGGGCAGAGATGGGGGTGGCGCGGATGCTGCAAAAGCAGGGCAAACGCGCCGAAGCGATCGCGGTCTACCGCGATTTCCTGGCGCAGCATCCGTACGCTCCCGAGCGCACGGTCGTGATGGAAACGCTGGCCCAACTCGGGGTTGCGCCTGCGGCCGTGCCTTCGCCGCCATTAGTCAAGATCATCAAGCCGGCAAGCGCACCGGCGAAACACTAGAGAGCTTTCGGCAGAGGGCCGCTCGCGAGCGACCCTCTGCCGGTTTACTCCTGCCTGTCATCCTGAGCGAGCCCGCGAGTCGAGGGACTTCGGCTTGTTGCATGCTGAGCCTGCAATGGGTTTGTGACTCAAGCTGCTATTTGCTCGCCTGATGCTGCTTCACTTCGGAGTTGACCACGTAATCGAAGGTCTTGTCCGAGGGCAACCCTACCAACTCGATTCCGTTGACCAGAAAGGTCGGCGTGGAATTGATCGCGATTGCGGTGCCGTCGTCGCGGTCCTGCGTAACCTGGGCTTCGGCCGCCGGCGCCATGATGCAGGCATTGAGCACCTGCTGATCCAATCCGAGCTTCTCGACGTAAGTGCTGACGTGCTGGCGCAAATTCTGCGGGTTGATCGCGCCCTGGTCGCGATAGACGTCGCCGACGAAGGACCAGAAGGCCTTGGGATTCTGGCGGCGCACGCACTCGGCCGCGATCGCGGCCTGCATCGCCCACGGATGGATGTTCAGGGGAAAGTGCTTGAAGATGAGCCGCACCTTGCCCTTGTAGGTCGTGTTTACCACGGTCTCGATCTCACTGAAGGCGCGCGCGCAGAAGGGGCATTCGAGATCGCCGAACTCGAGGATCGTCACCGGCGCGTCGTCGGGCCCAAGCGTGGCGCGGTCGTCGAGATGCAGCTTCTCAAGGTTGACACGTCCCCATGGATCCTTGGTCAAATCCATTTCGGTGCCAACGATCGCTTTGCCGGGTGAGTCAGTGATCAATACCGACTTGGCCGGGGCGCCTGGCGGCTCGTTGGCCGGGCGCAGTGGGCGGCTCCACAGGCCGTGCGCCGGGCCGGGCGAGGCCGCGCCGACTTCGACGTCGCTCAAAATCGCGGTCTTGCCGGCGGCGTCGGTGTACAGGACGAAGGTGGCCGACTGACCGGCGTCGTTATGCAGCTTGACGATCCTGACGGAAAATCCGGGAATCGATGAAGCTTGCGGCGGACCAACATCGACGTCGGCGGCGCTGGGCAGGCGGAAATGACGCTGGAGAAAGATCTGCACCTGCACGCTCTGGGAAGCGCCGTCGCTGGAGCTGGCATGAGTGTCGCTCGCCGAGGCGGCCCGCGCCGCACTGCCATAAGGTGTGAGCGCCAGCAGCGCGGCGAAAGCAACGATGATCGATCGCAATTGAAGCTTTGAAGTCATAACGGCTCCCAATCATAGAGACGCGCGAGCGCGCGCGCCAGCAGGTCGCACCGACGCACATCGGACGAGCGCATCCGGAAGGAGTCTGTCGGCGGCCGCGGCATTGACACCCAGCCTAACTGCGGTTTATTTTGGTTTGCATTAGTACGGCTTCGCATAAGAAATATTATGTCAACTTGAGGGGGGACTAGGTGAATGTTGACACTCGTCTCGTTTAGCGCTATTCTTTGAGCATGCAGACCATCGGCGACTTCGATAGAGAGTTTGGAACCGACGAGCAATGCCGTCGCTTTCTGGTTCAAATGCGCTGGCCGGACGGCGTGCGCTGCCCCCGCTGCGATCGCAAGGAAAAGGTCTACGCGCTCAAGGCGCGGCCCTTTCATTGGGTCTGCAAGAACGAGGATTGCGGCAAGCGTCAGGGCTTTCGGTTCTCGGTCATCAGCGGAACGATCTTCGAGAATACAAAGAAGCCGCTCGATCTTTGGTTTAAGGTCGGCTATCTGATGCTGACTTCAAAGAAAGGCATGAGTGCGCTTCAGATTCATCGCGTGATGTTTGGCGAGAATTCCACGCACGACTATCACACAAGCTGGTTCATGTGCATGCGCTGGCGCGCTGCGATGGCTGGCGATATGTACCGTCCACTGAGCGGCGAAGTCGAGGTTGACGAGACTTATATCGGCGGGAAAGACCGCAATCGTCACAAGAACAAAAAGAGCGCCCAGGTACGCAAGGCCAAGGGCGCGCAACGGCTTGGCGAGGCCGTTGGATTCGGGAAGGTCGGCGTGATCGGGGCTATCGAGCGCAAGGGCAACGTCGTGGCCCGCGTTATCGGCTCGATGGATGCTCCTACTCTCGGTTCATTCGTGCGCCGCGCCACAGACGAGAAAGTTACGCTCGTCGCGACTGACGAGAATCCAGCTTATAAGTTTGTTCGCGCAGGCATGCCGCATCAGGCCGTGAGCCACGCGCGCGGCGAATACGTGCGCGGCAACGTTCACACAAACTCAATCGAATCGTTCTGGGCGTTGCTGAAGCGCGGAATCGTCGGCAACTACCATAACGTCAGCAAGAAGTATCTGCCCTTCTATTTGAACGAATTCAGCTATCGCTTTAACAATCGAAAGAACGAGAACATGTTTGCCGACTTGATTACGACGTGCGCTCAGTAGCCGGCGCGATTTGAAAGCGCTATGCTTTCAGCGTGCCTCGCAAGACCAAATCGAAGCAGCCAAGCAGGTTGAAAGAGAAAACGCGCGCCGAAGACGAGCGCCTAAGACAGGAACTCGCGTACGCCGACCCTGAGAAATTCAAGCGGGCCATCAAGCCACTTTTCCGTTCTCGGGAAGGGGCTAAATGAAAAGACGTGGTGGCGGATGGAACTATGAGCGACTGGATAGAGACACTAAAGAGCCAGCAACGCGAGCAAGACGAACGGGCGATCATTCGAGACAGGCTGCGCCTACACAACGCCGCTATTATTGCCGCCAAGGCGCCGCTTTTTTGGGATTCGTTGAAGCATCGAATCTCTATCGATTCAGAAAAGCTTCGCCGAGAACTTAAGGCGAACCCAGAATGCCATTGCGCATTTCTAGAGCTCAGCGATACGAAGTTTGTATTAACCGCAACCGCTCGACTGCCTTATGTAAAAATTGAAGTAGAATTCAGCAATGCTGGGCGATACATCAGTATTGTCGAATCTCGGCTGTACGGTCCCCTCGCGTCTTATAGGCGCGTTGATGCCAGATATCTCGCTATCAAGGTCGCTGAGAACGATGAACTACGATTTGATTGTGATGATGGCTCAACCTACACGTCGTGCGAGGACATCTCTCAGCGCCTGATTTCTAATGTATGCCGCTTCGGCCGTTGAACGTTCGTGGCCGCTCTGGTCAACTGCAAAACCTGCCACGCGCCTGTTTCAGAGAAAGCGAAGGTCTGCCCACATTGCGGCCAAAGCCATCCCGGCCCGATGGGAGTGGGCGATGCGCTCGGCCTTATCGGCTGTGCGATTCCGCTGGTTTTAGGCGCCGTCGCGGTGGTCGCCGCTATTTTTTGGGCGTGTCTTACCAGCAGTGGCTAGAGTAGGGAGTTGTATTTTTTAAACTCTGCGGCAAGATTATCCCTGTCCCAGACTCCGATTTGTACGTTTTGTCGCGCACGGAGAACTTGCAGTGACTTTCTCTCCGATAAATCTGGCCTACGAAAGGCGTTCTCAAATAATTTGCCGGTTTCATAAACGAGAACGTCCGCTGCTTGTAGCGGAATAATGATATCGTCGTCTCTGAATGCACAACCCACTAGCTTTTTCGCCTGTGCAGGCGGCAGCCAGTCATCCTTGAGAAATCTATAGCGATCCAGCGCTTCGCCAGTGTATTTGTCTTTGCGATCAAAAACCAAATCAACCTTGTCGTCCTCTGGAATGTCCTTCAGTAGTCGTTCGATACAGTTGTGGAAGCAGACCCCAATAAGGATCGCGTAACCGTTGCTGTGCATTCTCCGAAAGGCCATTAAAGGCGTCCATCAGTATCGCTTGGCCTAATCCGCGCACACCGCTGTCAGGGATGAGCGGAAAAAGCTCTTTCGCCAGCGCGTCCTTTTGATCCTTGCTCCAGCCGTGGAACTGGCTCTTTTTGTCTATGTCTGAAGCCTCGAACTCGACCATGTGGAACGGGCCGAATGCATAATGACGCTCTAGGGTAGAGCTCCACTTTTCAGTGAACGTGCTCCATTGCTCATCGGTCCCGACGTAACCAGCGATGGCGTATACGGACGATCCATCGTGCCCGTGTTCGTCAAAGTAAGCGTGGAGAATCATAAACCACTCGCGGCCCTTGTAACCGGGCGGGAACCCCGCCCGCAGAACCTCCCTGCATAGCCGTCCTCGACTCTTTTTATGCCAACTTTCAGTGGGTGTCAACATTCACCTAGTCCCCACTTGAGGGGCGATTATCCGATACTCGACACCGACCAGATCGTGGGTCTAAACTAGACGCGCGCTCAAGAAGTCGCGATAGCGAATACAGCCGTGAATCCAGACTGTGGGCGGAGTCTGGGAAGCTCCGACCGGTGGAGCGATTGCGAAGATTCTCGGATGATCAGGCCTGATATACGGGAAGCGGAGTTTCTTCCCTTCAGGACATCGGGAAAAACTCGGAACGGCATTATCGTTGGCGGTGATCTTGAATTCGTGCGTTTCGATTATCTGAGTAGCGGGAATCTTGCCGACATTTTGCAAGCCCATAGTGCATACAGGTCCATAACTGCCGAAAAATGGTTTCTCTTCGAGAAAGATCAAGGCACGCGTCGCCGCAACCGCAGCATCAGCGCTTTCTTTGGTCGCAATGGTAGAGCGTTCCAACTGACACGATTGATATCCAGCGAAGCCGGTATAGATGGCAACAACGATGAGAGCGAATCCTTCGATATAAAAGCGCGGGTTTCGCAGGTCGTTAAAAAGGCGGCGCTTGAAGGATTTCTGATTCTTTCGCCTGCGGTTGTATCCTCGTTGGGATTTGGGAGATCGAGTTCGAAGTGCCCCGTCAGGTGACTCCCCTTCGTTCCGCGCTCTGCGGGTTCGGGGGAATCTTTCTTCTCTTGATCGCTCAAGCTTGTTTTGGGGTGGTTTTCGTAGTGGCGCTAGGTTGATAGTGCAAATGACTTTTCAGGTGATATTCCCCGCATTTGCGGCAATAGAAATGCGGACGATCATCGGATGGCGATTCCGCAAGCAGATTGTCTATGACCGAATCAAAGGCCGCTTCCGAAACCTTGGCAGTCAATAGCTCCGGCGCTTTCTCTTGGAGGCGCGCGATCAATTTTTCATCGGAAATTGGAACGCGAGCTGATCCAACCGATCGTTTTGCTTTCTTCCGTGCCATCCCACCCTCGCAGCAAACGGTAACCGCAATTGCGCTGGCTTTGACGGTTGCTGAGGGCGCCGCCAGCGTGGCGAACTCAGCATCCTCGAAGGATGGCGTCGAAGATATCAGGGTTCTCGCGATTGTTGAATCGGAAGGAAAATTCATTCAGATACAGCGGCAGATATTTCTTGCTCACGTTGTGATAGGTGCCCACAACGCCACGCTTCAGAAGGCTCCAGAAACTCTCGATGTTGTTCGTATGGACCTCGCCGCGCACGTATTCGCCAGCGCTGTGCTTGACCGCCTCATGGCGAATGTCGCGGTCCAAATAATTGTAGGCTTGGTTCTCGTCCGTCGCGACGAGGGTTACCTTGTCGTCAACGACGTTGCGAACGAAACCCGCAAGCGTGCGAGCATCCTGATCGCCGATCACGCGGCAGACGACGTTACCCTTGCGAGCGATTGCGCCGATGACTCCGCTTTTCCCGTATCCAACGGCCTCGCCAAGCGGTTGTGGCCCAGCCAATTCACGTTGCTGACGGCTCTTTTTGTTCCAGTGTCGATTGCGATCCTTCCCGCCGATGTAAGTCTCGTCCGCTTCTACAATGCCGCTCAGCGAAAGCATATCGCCGCGCATTGCGGCGCGAATTCGTATGCACATATACCAAGCGGTTTCATACGAGCCGGTTCCGATCATGCGGTGTATCTGATGGGCAGACATTCCTTTCTTCGAGTGCAGCATGAAGAAGATTACCCGGAACCATTCTCGAAGAGGGTAGTTCGTATTCTCGAACACAGTTCGCGTGATGACGGAGAAGCGATAGCCGTTTTGTTTGTGGCAGGTAACGACATCGCCGGTCTCTTTATCGGTCGATTGCTTGCCGCTCTTGCACAGGTAGTGGAAGGGGCGCGCCTTGAGCCGGTATGCTTTGCCGCCGCAACGCGGGCACTTGACCACACCATCCGGCCAGCGCCTTCGGTCAAGGTGTTCTTTGCAAGCATCCTCAGTCGAGAAACGGGCCAGAAGCTCGCGCAATTGCATCTGCCGAACAACGGGCTTTCTCTTCGTATTCATGATGAAAAGAATAGCGCTTTATTGGGTCGGTGTCAAGCGCCGGATAATCGCCACTTGATTCAAGTTGACATAATCTTGCGACCGCTTCTTTGCAGTTGCACGAGAAATATTATGTTCACCAGACTCGAAAATTATCGTGATTTCGAGAGAGCCTAGCACCCCAACATGAGTAGTTACGCGGTTATTCTCCTCGCCTACGCGCAAGTGGCCGCGACTCTGACCGGATTCATCGGCGTGGTCTTTGTTTTTGGTGAGCGATCTCACCGTCTAGGTAGGGGCCAAACCTCGGCGCTGTTTCATTTCATGTACTCCTCGCTGAGCGCTCTATTTCTGTCCCTTTTCGCTGCGCTTCTGCTGGTGTATCTGGCATCCGAAGAGCACATTGCATGGCAGATCTGCAACGCAGTGTCTGGTCTAATACATCTCATCGGCGGCGGTCGTCTCGTGCTCGAAACCTCCCGACATCGGACTGAAATACTTCGCTCTTCCACTACGAGTGTGATGGGCTTAGGAATCGCTGCCGCGAGCTTTGCGGCAGCTGCCGGTTATCTCATCCGCGAGGAAGCGGTCATATTCATGCTGGCGACCCTTTGGATCCTTGGTGTAACTGTAATCGCCTTTATCTCCCTGCTGGTTTCCGCTTCGAGGCCGACTCCGGACCTGAGAGGGTGAACTTGCACTCCAAGTATTTATGTCTACGTAGTGGCTATTTTGTTGGTATTGACAGTCAACGCAAAGAGCGCTAATATCTGAAGCATGGAAACACTGGCGCTATTCGAGAAACAGTTTCCGACCGATGAAGCCTGCAAAGAATACATCGTCGCCAAGCGCTGGCCGAACGGCGTGCGCTGCCCTCGCTGTAATCGTGCGGAGAAAATCTACAAGTTAAAGAAACCCTTTAGCTGGACTTGCTGCAACGCCGATTGCGGCAAGCGCGCGGGCTATCGCTTTAGCGTCACCACAGCCACGATTTTTCAAGACACCAAAGTCTCACTGGTTATCTGGTTTCGCATTGGCTACATGATGCTGACCGCGAAGAAAGGCATTAGCTCGCTTCAGGTTCGGCGCGTTATGTTTGGCGAGGATTCAGGTACAGACTGGCGCACAGCTTGGTATATCTGCCATCGCTGGCGTGCTGCGATGAAAGGCGATGCGTTTTCGCTGACTGGCCAAGTCGAAGTCGATGAAACTTACATCGGTGGAAAGGATCGGAATCGCCACTACGGCAAGAAAAGCGCCCAGGTACGCAAGGCCAAAGGCCGACAGCCTCTAGGCGAAGCCATCGGCTACGGCAAAGTCGGCGTGATTGGCGCTATCGAGCGCAAGGGCAACATCGTCGCCAAGGTCATTGGCGATATGGGCGCCCAAACTCTGACTGGTTTCGTTAATCGCACTGTGAGCGACAAGGTTTCACTGGTTGCGACCGATGAAAATCAAGCCTATCGCTATCTGAACAGAAGCATCCCGCATCAGGCTGTGAATCACGGTCGCGGCGAATATGTGCGCGGCGAGGTTCACACAAACAATATCGAATCGTTCTGGGCATTGCTCAAGCGTGGCGTGGTGGGCACCTATCACCACGTGAGCAAGGATTATCTGCCGCTGTATCTAAATGAGTTCAGCTTTCGCCACAACAATCGCCACAGCGCAGACGCCTTTGCTGCGATGGTCGAAACGTGCAGTGGATAGTTTGCAAGCACCATATGGCCTAGGCTCCGTGGCCGCGCTAAAGTACAAGCGTGGCCACAAAAAAGCGTAGGCAAAAGCACAAGCCGATCAGCGAAAAGCAGCGCGCAGAGGATGACAAGCTGCGGGAGCAGATCCGCCATATTGACTTAGGAAAGTTTGACAAGTTGTTAGGAAAAGCAATTCATTCAGATCCAAAGACAAGGATCGGGCAGAGGTGAACGAGGTGGGCATTAGAGAAAATCTTCAACATGCTCTGGAAGTGGAAAATGCCAAACGTATCCAAGCGAGCGAGCGCGTCCAAAAATATGACGACCAGCTCATGCTCATAAGAACAAAGGCGAACAATACGAAAGGCACGTTGCCATATGTCAACGAATTGCGAGAAAAAGCAGAACTGAATTATCAGAAGTTTCGAGAATATCGTGACACTGCTACTTCAAATGTGAGACCCTCACTTGAGCCAGAACTGGCGCGCCTAGCACAAGCGCGCCATACGGCCGTCCAAAATGTTCAATCAGTCGAGAGCGCGGTGCGGGAATTGAAAACGCAAATCACAGACCTTGAGAAAGAGCGCGACAAGGCCCACGACAAACTCCTTGCGGCGACGGCACGTTGGGAGCAGATCCACCAACAATTAGGGTCTTCAATGGTGGACTTATTGGAGTAGGGCGCGAACATCCGCGCAGCATACTAAAGCGCGACTCAACAGGCGCCAACGAGTCTCAGAAAGGCTTAAAAATCATCGAGCGCATCGCTCTGGACCGTCACATCAATGTCGATCTCTGGAGTTACCCCGGTTCAGTGGACGGCGGAGGGCTTGCGGTTGACTCCTCTGGGTCGTGGCTCCTTTCGTAGTTGATTGGCGACAGATAGTCGAGGGCGGAGTGGCGGCGATGGGGATTGTACCAGCCCTCGATGAACTCGAAGACCGCCATGCGCGCCTCGGCTTGGGTGTGGAAACGGCGGCGGTCGAGCAGCTCGCATTCGAGCGTAGCGAAAAAGCTCTCGCACATGGCATTGTCGAAGCAATCACCGACCGAGCCCATCGAGGGTCGCGCGCCGGCCTCCCGGCAACGTATCCCGAAGGCGATCGACGTGTACTGTGTGCCTTGGTCGGAATGATGGATCACCCCGGCGGGCCGCCGCTGCGCCAGCGCCATGTTCAGTGCTTCGAGCACCAGCTCGGTGCGCAGATGAGTCGCCATCGCCCAGCCCACGATCCGGCGGCTGAAGGCGTCCAACACTACCGCGAGATACAGGAAACCAGCCCAGGTCGGGATATAGGTGATGTCAGCCACCCACAACCGATTCGGTCCTGGCGCCATGAAGTTGCGCTCGACCAGGTCCGGCGCCGGACGCGCATTGCGGTCACGCATCGTGGTGGTTATCCACTTGCGCCGGCTCACGCCGGCCAAGCCTGCCGCGCGCATTAGCCGCGCCACCCGCTTGCGCCCCACTTGAATGCCTTCAGCCTCAAGTTCGGCGTGAATGCGCGGTGCGCCGTAGGTCCCGTACGATCTCTCATGAATCGCGTTCATCCGTGAAGTGAGTTCCGCGTCCGCCTGGGCGCGCGCGGACGGCGAGCGTTGGCACCACGCGTAGTATCCGCTGGTGGAGACCTCCAGCACCCGGCACATCGTCGCAATCTGGTACATGGCCTGATTCGCGCTCACGAATTCGAACGCCGTGACGGCACCGAACCGGTCTCCGTCGCGAACCAGGCCGCGGCTTTTGATAGTATCTCGCGCTCTTCGCGCAGCACCCGGTTCTCACGCCGCAGCCGGGTAAGCTCCTGCCGCTCGTCGCTGGTCAGCCCATCAAGACGACGGCCCGCATCGCGCTCCGCCTGCGCCACCCAGTTGCGAATCGACTGGGCGGTCGGCTCGAACTCCTTCGCGAGATCGTCGGGACTACGCCCTGCCCGCGCCAGCTCCACCATTCGGCGCCGGTATTCCAGCGCATACCGTGCATGACTCTTGGGCATCGTGGCTCTCCTTCACTTTCCCCACTCCGCCACTGTCCACGAAACCGGGTCAACTCCACTCAAGATAAGCGTCTAGCTCCGTTGGTTGCTTTGGCAAGCCAATCGGATGTGCCTTTACATCGATGCGAGTTATCAAGCCGTCGTCTTCGAGCAAGGTTAGAAAATATGGCGACGGGTCAGCCGCAACGTCGTCAGGCAATTGATTGTCTTGTGGGATCGCCAATGCATCGAGAATGTGTTTAAGCCGATTGTCTAAATCGAAGCCTTCTGCGGTCGCTCGAACGATCCCACCTTGAGTCTTTTCGCGCCAGGCAATCCGCATTTCAAGTTCACAAGTAAGGGCCATCCCTGTAGCGCGTATTACTAAAGGAATGAAATTTATGTCTCGCCCGGCTTTTGTTCGTTTTGTAACAGCCCAATCTAGATCAAGAGGTAGCCACCGTCCATCTCCGGATTGATAACGCTGTCCGCGATAAGGGAACCCGTGATAATCGTGTTGCGACTTAAAGCGGAGCAATTCGGTCGATTTCCACGGTCGCTTTAATTGGTCGTGAAACGCTCGCCGAATATCATGGACTTCTTTTTTTCGATCAGCTTTATCCGATTGCATTGAATGAAGCGGGCCTTTGTACTGGAGGTTAAAGGGCCTCACTTCAAGTTCTCCTAGATCCGGGTTCGCGAGGCTCACAGCGCACCTCGCCGTGGACGAGTAGCGGGACTACTACTCGGCTCGCCGTCGCTCGCGCTATCGCCTTGGCCGCTCTGACCAGATTCTGAGCCATTCGACAAGCCTATTTGAAATGACTGTCGATTGCAACAAAATCGCCAACGTAGTTGACGTAACGTCGCCAGCGCTTCGGTCCAGTTGCGTGAGAAATATTATGTCTGCTTGCTTATCCGCGAATGAAAAGCGCGGCGACCGATTCCGGCTCGCCGCGCTTACCAACCCTTCAGCAGAGGAATTTTTGGACGAAAGTCCTCCTTTATGCGCGCCGGGCCGGCGGAGGCGAGACTCCCGCGTTCAGCTATTCTCGAAATTTTTACCCGTCCACGACCGAGTGGCCAGGTCGATCTCACCTTCGTTGACGATACTAGTGCCGTCGGATATGTGAATTACGTGCTGCGTGCGCCAGTGGTGTTTGCCGCTGCTCTCATAGGTGCCAGAACCGATACCCGAAAGTTGCTCGCCGTTGTCCAGGTAAGCGACCCAACACGCACTGAAGGTCCCGTTCTTGGAACCACCGACGTAGGTAGCCGTGCCGAAGACTGTTCCGAACCCCGCCGCCGTCCCTTCCCAATTCACTTGGTCGAGAACGCTTCCCGCCGGCCCGGGACTGTAGGTGCTGGTGATGGCCTTGAACGAAAATTCCCCTATCGCTTTAACTGCCATTGCTTGGCTCCTTCGCGTCTAGCACGCACATCCGGCTTTACTCCTATTGCAAGCGTGGCGCGAACGCAGAGTTCGTAACAGGCGCTTGAAATATTATGTCAGCTAGCCGATTCGACCTGCGCGCTGCTTTCATTGTCGGCATGGCGCGCTGGCGCCGCGCTCGCCGCCTCGCAGCGCGTCCGGACGCCCGAGCATCTGCGGTCGAATCCCGAAGGTTTGAAGATCTCAGAGAGGAACAACATGACCAGTGGACGCAGCTGGTGCGGTCTCATCTTCAGCGTCATCCTGATGCTTGCCGGATGTGGCGGCGGTTCGTCCGCCTCGCCTTCGGCAGGGTCTTCGCCGCAGGCGCAGCCTGCCTCAGGTGGCAGCTTTGCTGCGCTAGGTACCACCCCCTCCATGAATCAGGAACGTCAAGGCGCCACCGCCACGTTGTTGCCCAACGGTAACGTGCTTATCGCAGGCGGCTTTGGCCGCACCTCGCTCTCTCCCTTTTTTGGAACGTATCTCGACAGCGTGGAGTTGTATGGTTCCGCGAGCAACAGTTTTGCTCCGCCCGCTTCGACTCCCACGATGAACACGGCGCGCTATCAGGCCGCCGCCGTGTTGCTGCCGAACGGCAAGGTGCTGATAGCGGGCGGTGAGGCCCTTGGGGGGGGGCGTTCCAGGACCGCTAAACAGCATCGAGTTGTATGACCCGGCGACCAACAGCTTTGCTACAGCCGCGTCAGTTCCGGTCATGAACACTGCGCGCACTCAGGCCACCGCCGTATTGTTGCCCAACGGCAAGGTGCTGATCGCAGGGGGGGTGGCTTCGCGGCGCTTCCTTATCCTCCCGGGATACAGCTAAACAGCGTGGAGTTGTACGATCCGGCGACCAACAGCTTCGCCGCCGCCGCGTCACTTCCTGCGATGAGCGACGCGCGGGGTGACGCCACAGCGACACTGTTACCGAATGGCAAGGTGCTGATTGCCGGCGGCGATGATGGCAAATCGTTAGCCACAGAGTCCCCGACCAATAGCGTGGACTTGTACGATCCAGCTACCAATAGCTTCGCCACCTCGACCCCGTTAATGAACGAAGCGCGCGAACAAGCCACGGCGACTTTGCTGGCCAACGGCAAAGTGCTCATCGCTGGCGGCCTGGGTCTGAGTGGGGGCACCTTGAACCCGATACTTAACGACGTGGATTTGTATGACCCAGCGAGCAATACCTTCGCCCCGGCGTCTTCGACTCCGCTGATGAACAAGGCTCGTGTGGAAGCCACAGCCACGTTGCTGAACAATGCCAATGTGCTGATCGCAGGCGGAATAACTGGGAGCATTGATACGAGCATCGTTGATATCTACGATCCCGCAACCAACAGCTTTTTTCCGGCTTCTTTAACTCCCAGCATGAATTATCAGCGCCTTGATGCAACTGCCACGCTGCTACCCAACGGCAAGGTCCTCATTGCCGGCGGTGGAGGCATCTTCGGGTCACTCAACACCACGGATTTGTACACGCAGTGAACGGGCCCCGAGTCGCGCCGACAGTCAACCAGGCTCATGTCGCAGACTCATGCGCAACTAATTTCGAAAATGGCCCACGAGATATCGGGTCAACGCGAAACACTTCGGGCTCACCGGCTGCTGTGCTATAAACATAGCCGGGAACCGTGGGACTTCCCTGATGTCTCCGGGATAATCCATTACGAGGGAAGCAGAATGAACGACTCCACGCCTGTTGAGCGACACCAGACCAGCCCGGCAAACTTCCGCTTTGATACCACGAATATCGAGTGGAAGGACTTCCTTACCGAAGGCTGTTACTACCGGATTCTGGACGTCAACGTCGCGGCTCACACCGCTGACATGCTGGTCAAATTCGAGCCCGGGAGCCGCTGTCTTTTCCATCGCCACGTAGCGGCGACCACAACTCTGGTGCTCGAGGGCTCGCTCCACATCTTCGAACAAACTGCCAATGGCGTCGTCGAGAAGATAAAGCGGGCGGGTGCTTTCTCGAGCGGAGCCGAAAACGAAATTCACATAGAAGGTGGGGGTGACGACGGAGTGGTGGTGTATTTCAGCATGCGTGGCAAGGACGATCACATCTACGACTTGCTGAATCCCGATTTCAGCCTGCGCCGAGCGATAACAGTGCAGGACTTTGCCAAGGACTGGGAGCACTGGTCCAAAGCCTGAATTTCGCTGCGCATCTAAATCGCCGTCAAAGAAACTCAACGCGAAATTCTGAACGCGGCGGCGAGCCTGCGCGCTCCGACGAGCGCTTGAGCAGATGAACTCCTACCGGCTTCCTGTCATGATTTCTCTGCCACGATGTCGTCGAGCCGTCGAAAGAGGATCCTGCACATCGGCGTAGGCAACGTTTATGGCGGGGTCGAGACGGTGATGACCACCCTCGCCCGCCATCGCGATCTCTACCCCGGTCTGGAACTGGAATTCGCGCTCTGCTTTGACGGCCACCAGGCGTCCGCGCTGCGCGCAACCGGCGCGCCCGTCCATCTCATCCAAGACCCGAGAATCAGAACCTTCTGGCGCGCCCATCGCCATCTTCGCGACATTTTGCGCGCGCGCGAAATCGACGGCGCGGTGCTACACGCCCCCTGGATCTATACGCTGCTCGCGCCGGCGGTTCGTGCGGCACACCTCCCGGCTATTCTGATCCACTACGACCCCGCCGACAGCCGGCGCTGGTACGAGCGGTTGCTGAGCCCGGGCAAGCCCAGCCTCGCGATCGCGATCAGCAAGGCAGCCGCGGAAAGCCTGCCTAAGCTTTTTCCCGAAGTTCGCTGCGAGATTATTTACGTTCCGGCCGAGCTCCCCGACCAGCGCATTTTTTCCACCGCCGAACGCGACGCGGTCCGCGCCGGCCTCTCAACCGCTCCCGACGCAACCGTCATTGTCCAGGTCGGCCGGATGGAGCCGTACAAGGGCCATCGGATCAATCTCCAGGCGCTCAACAAGCTCACCGAATTGCCCAACCTAGTCTGCTGGTTTGCCGGACGTGCGGAACTTGACTACCAGCTTCGATATCTCGATACCCTCAAGGCCGAGGCCGCCGGACTGGGTATCGCGGATAGAGTCAGGTTCATCGGCTACTATGATGATCTTCCGCGGCTGCTTGCCGCCGCCGATATCTATTGCCAGCCGAACTCCGGGTCCGAAGGTTTTGGCCTGACCTTCATCGAGGCCCTGTGGGCGCGGCTGCCGGTAATCGGAACATCCTTGTCAGGCGTGATCGATATCCTTGACGACGAATGCGCGATAATCGTTGCTCCCGGAGATTCCAACGCGGTTGCGGGCGCCATCCGGAAACTCGCCGGCGATCCAGATTTGCGCGCGCGCATGGGCTCCGCGGGACCCGCGCGGGTCATGAAATGCTGCGACGTCGAGCGCCAGGTGAAGCGGCTGGGCGAAGCGATACTCACGGCCGTCGAGGACGCCGCGCGGCCATCGCGGCCGCAGGCCCGTACTATTTAAGCGGATGGCGAGCAGTCTGTTTGGCGGATTGCTTGAGACGCGGGTCGGCCGAGGAGACGCATACGGAATTGTGGTAGAGCAAAAGCTTGAACTGGATCGCCACTGAAGTCATGTCGGCGCTGCGGTACATCCTCAGCATGTTGTCGCGCTGCTCGTCGCATCCCGACGCGGTGTCGGACGAATCCGCCTGGCTCCACTGGCTGAGGGGCGCGTTGATCTGCAGCGGCCCGGGCGGATCGCCAGGAGCGAAGGGCGGCGTCAGCAGATACCAGGCGGCGAGCAGGCCGAACGCAGCCGCGTGCCGCAGATCGATGGGCCTCACAGTGGGACGATTGTAGCGTTCGTGCCGTGGACGAGAAAACCACAGAGCAAGCCACAGGCAGAGGATGCCGCGCGAGATCCTTCTTATCTGTAATCCCGAGCGGGTCTGCGAGTCGAGGGACCCCGATCGTCTCGCGCCGAGACTCTCGCGATGTGCGCTCAGAAAGATTCGGGGTCCTTCGACTCGCGCGACGCTCGCTCAGGATGACGGAAGAATGTCACCGGCCTTTTTCGCGATCGCGTTGGCTCAAAGCCGCCCGTTCCTTGAGCTTCACCGTCGCGCGCGGCTTGCGCCCAAGATCCGCCAGCGTTCGCCGGATTGCCAGGTCGTCCGGCGCCAGTTCGCAAGCGCGTTCGAGGTACACGATTGCCGTCGCGATTCGCCCCATCCGGGCCGCCACGCGGCCGAGCTCGTGCAGCACCGCGGCGCTGTCGCCGCCAGCCTCGCGTGCCTTGCACAGCATAGTGAACGCCCCCGAGTAATCATCGCGCGCCGCCAACAGCGCACTCAGCCCGCAGAGCGCCATCACGTTGAGCGGGTCAAGCGCGAGCGCTTCCTTGAAATGCGCCATCGCGTTGCGCGACGCACCCTTGCGCCGCAACCCCTGGGCGGCTTCGGCCAGCCGCGCCGCCTCCTCGGCGAAGCGCCGCCCGCCGGCCTCGACTTCGATCCGTTCGACGCCGATTTCGGCCTTGAGGATCCTGATGCGCGGGCCGAGGTATTCGCGCAGCCGCTCGATTATCGCATCGTGGTCGTTGTCGGCTTCCAGAAAGATAAACCCCAATGAGTCGCCGATATGATCCTCGCGCCGGATGACGATGCTCGCCGTGGAGCCGCGCGCGCGCGCCGCCCGTCCCTTTCTTTCGGATCCGTTTGGCGGCGCGTCAGACACGTTCATCGGGGTCGAAGAGTTTGCGGTATTCATCCAGCGCGAAGCGGTCGGTCATTCCCGCGATATAATCGGCGACCACGCGCGCGAGCGCCTCGCCGTCGACCTCGATACGGTGAAGCACATGGCCGGGCATCTGGCGCGGTTCGCCCATGTAGGTTTCGAACAGGCGCTCGAGCACCCTGCCCGCCTTGCCGGTCATCCGGCTGACCCGATAATGGCGATACAGCCGCTCGCGCATCAGTTGTTTGAGCTCTTCCACCATCGGCGCCATCGCCCCGCCGAAGTTCGCGAGCGCCCGCCCGGCGCGCCGCACGTCGTCGACGCTGCGAATCGAGCCGCGCTCGAGTTCACCGCTGATGTTGATGACCAGGTCGGTCACCATCGCGTCGATCATGCGAATCACGGTCTGGTAACGCACGACCCCTGGTTCGGCGCGCGGGCTCGCCTCGTGCGCGGCGGCGGCGGCCTGGTGGAACAGGTGCGTACGGTCGAGGTCTTCCACCGTCAGCATCTCGGCCTTCAGCCCGTCGTCGACGTCATGCGCGAGGTAGGCGATTTCGTCGGCGAGGTCGACGATTTGCGCCTCCAGGCACGGGAATAACAAGGGGTCGAACTCGGCCGCCGCCGGGCGCAGCTTGAACTCGGAGTGCTTGATGATTCCCTCGCGGACTTCGAAAGTCAGGTTGAGCCCGCGGAAATTCGGGTAACGCACTTCGATCCAGTCGACCGTGCGCAGGCTCTGCGCGTTGTGATCGAAACCGCCGTGGGGCTCCATCAGCGCGCGCAGCGCCCGCTCGCCGGCATGGCCGAACGGCGTGTGGCCGAGATCGTGCGCGAGCGCGACCGCCTCGGCCAGTTCCGAGTTGAGGCCCAGCGCCCGCGCCACCGTGCGGGTGATTTGTGCGGCCTCCACCGTATGCGTCAGACGGGTGCGGTAGTAATCGCCTTCGTGGTCGACGAAGACCTGGGTCTTGTATTCGAGGCGGCGGAAGGCGGCGGAATGAATGATACGGTCGCGGTCGCGCTGGAACGCCGTGCGCATCGGATGCGGCGGCTCGGGGAAACGCCGCCCGCGGCTCATCCGCGACAGCATCGCGTAAGGCGCGAGCGTGCGCGCCTCCAACTCCTCGAGATCCTCCCGGTTTCGCAGCATGCTGGTGCGTAGCCAGGGCCGGCCACGCTCGTTTGATGCTACCATGCGAAGTGCGGCGCGCCGACACGCCGGAACCATCGGCTGTCAACAGATATGGCTGAGATGCGCTTGAGCCGCGCCGGGGCGTATTTCTCAACCCGCGCACCACCGCTTATAATCGTCCGGTGAAGGCGCGGGATGGCGCCTGTGGTCCGGGCGCCGAAGCCGGCTGCGGTGCCCGAAGAGGGTGCGCGATAGGTGCGGATGATGATGAGGCGGCGGTGGCTGGGGCTCGCGTTGGCTGCGTGTGCGATGGCGGCGGGATGCGCCTCGCGCCAGCCGTCGCCGAGCGCGGGGCTGGCGCTCGTTCCGTCCGGGCCGGGTTCAATCCGTTCCGTCGTCGGCAAGGCGTCATGGTATGGGCCGGGCTTCAACGGCCATCCGACCGCGACCGGCGAAATCTACAACCAGGACCAGATGACCGCCGCTTCGAGTATCTTTCCGCTGGGTTCGCGTGTGATCGTGACCGATCTCGGCAGCGGACGCGCGGTCGAGGTGCGAATCAACGATCGCGGACCGTTTCGCAAGGGACGCAAGATCGATCTTTCCTATGGCGCGGCGCGTGCGCTCGGGATGGTCGGGCCCGGCACCGCACTGGTGCGGATGGACCTGGTGTCGACGCCGGAGTTCGATCCCGCGGGCGAGCCGCAATACTTCGTGCAAGCCGGATCGTACGCCGACCCGGGCAACGCTGAGAATATCCGTGTTCGCCTCGCCGCATACTACGCCGACGTGAAGCTGAGTGAGCTTGATACCGGAGGCAGGCGCTATTACCGTGTGCGGATGGGTGGATTCGCAACCCGCGAGCAGGCCCAGGCGCGTGCGGTCCAGACCGCACGCTTGGGACTGCCGGTTATAATCATCAGCGAATGAAATACCTCATCCGCCCCTTCCCGCACCGTCTGTTGTTCTCCCCGCGCCATCCGCTGTTGTTTTCGATAATCGCCGCGATTCTTTTGGCGGTGTCCAGCGCGCGATGCGTACAGGCGCAGGCGGAAAACGGCAAGGTCAACGAACAGCAGGCGGCCGCGGTCGAGCAGACCATCCAGGAAGTGCGCCTGCTCAAGCTCAAGCACAAGGTTCCGGTCGAAGTCCGCAGCACCGAGGAGGCGGGCAAGTTGCTGGAGACGGAACTGGAAAGCGAATACACGCCCGAGGCGATCGACACCGACGGTCGCGCCGGCGCGCTGATTGGACTGTATCCGCCGGCGGTCAATCTCAAGGCCGCCAACATGAACCTGCTCGAAAGCCAGGTGATCGCGTTTTACGACTTCAAGAAAAAGACCATGGTGATCGTGAGCGGCGCGCTGGAGCGCGAGTTTCCCGGCCAGCCACCCGAACTCCAGACCAAACTGGAGGACATGATCCTGGCTCACGAGTTCACCCACGCACTGCAGGATCAGAACTTCGACTTCGGCGCGAAAGATGAAGCGCTCAAGAGCAACGGCGACCGCGCGCTCGCGCTGCACTCGGTAGCCGAGGGCGACGCGACCATCGCGGGTTACGCCTGCATGCTGGGCCGCATGGACTCGGTCATCCTTTCTACGCTGATCGGCAATCTGCAGAGCTTTTCGCAAACCTTCACTGGCGCAGCCGCCGGCGTGCCGCGAGGCGTAGCCGAGCCGCTGATTTTTCAGTACACCGACGGCGTCAAGTTCGTCGCCGAGGCCTACCAGCGCGGAGGCTGGAAGGCGGTCGACAAGCTCTACGGCGATCCCCCGCAGTCCACCCAGCAGATCATCGATCCGTCGCTCTACTTCGACCACCCCACCCTTCCCGATACGGTCACCGTTGCGGGTTACCAGTCGCGGATCAGCGGCTGGCATAAATCCGACGAAGACACGCTGGGCGAGCTTGGCCTGCGCATCATCCTGGAAAACACGCGCGGCGCGGCGTCGCCGGACCTGGCGCTCGCCGCCAAATGGGCGGGCGACCGGATCGTGATGCTGCGCAAGGGCGAGTCGGTGAGCGTCATTTGGATGCTGGCGTTTCGCGACGCCGATGCGGCCTCTCGCTTCGCGGCTGTTTATCGTAAGGTGCTCGATCACATGCACGGTCATCCGGCGACGCATCGCGTCGAAGTCAAGGGCGACGCGGTGCTCCTGGCGGTCGGCGAGGCGGCCGCGCATTTCGACCGGCTTGGGCCGGCGGTGTGGAAGGCGAGCACGATCACGGCTCCGCCACCAGCGATCACGCCGGGCGGTCCGTCGCTTCATGCCGGCGCGCCGCTCGCCCCCTCCGCGCCGCTTCGCCGGCTCGCCGCCGCGCGCTGAGATGCGTTCGCGGCATCCATCGCGGCTTTATCGAAGCGCCGCGCTGGTTCTGCTCGGGTTCTCCGGATGCGCCTGGGCGGTGGTGAGCGGTGGCCAGGTCAACCTTCGACGGGCCGAGCAGATTTATTCCGACGTACAGGAATTGCGCCAGCTCAACTTCCAAACCGACGTGCCGCTGCTGCTGATGGACCAGGGCCAGGCCAATCTCGTGCTGGAACGCGAAGTGGAGCGCCATCACGACGAGGCTGAGCTCCAGCGCGCCGCCATAGTTGGCGAGCTTACGGGACTTTATGATCAGGGAACTGACCTCAAGGCGCAGACGATGCGCGTGCTGAGCAGACAGGTGGTGGGCTTTTACGATCCCCAGGATCGGGAAATGATCCTGGTCAAGGGCAAATCCCAGCCCAGCCTGTGGTCGGAAATCAAGGGTTTTTTCACCCACAAGGATTCGACGCGCGAGATGCTGGTCGCGCACGAGTTGACCCACGCGCTGCAGGACCAGTATTTCGGCGTCCATGCCGCGCTCGATCGAATCACCGACAATGACGATCGCCGGCTCGCGCTGAAATCGGTGGCCGAGGGCGACGCGACGCTTGTTGGCTACGGCTATACCACCGGGCTCATCGACGCCGACACTATTCACACGCTGCTGACCCATCTCGAGAAAATGCCCACGCTGTTCGACGTCCAATCGCCTGGCACGCCGGCAGCGCTGCGCGATTCGCTCATCTTCCAGTACACCGACGGGACCCGCTTCGTCGGCGAGGCCTACCTGCGCGGCGGCTGGAAGGCGGTGAATGCGCTCTATCGCAACCCGCCGCTCTCGACGCGGGAGATCCTCGAGCCAGCGCTCTACTTCAGCCATTCCTCGCCGCTGGCGATAACCGTCGGCGGATGGACGCGGGCGCTCATGGGATGGCGCGAGGTCGCGGAAGACACCTACGGCGAGTTGCTCCTGCGCGTCATTCTTACGCGCAGTCCGGGCGATCAGGCAGGGGCTGCGCTGGCGCGCGCGTGGCGCGGAGATCGGATGACCGTGCTGCAAAACGGCGGCGCGACCACTATCATTTGGATCGTGGTGTTGAGCGACTATACGAGCGCCGCGGCCTTCACCCAGGCCTACGAGGGGATCCTCGACCGAACCGCGCCGGCGGCGCATCATGTTGAGCGCCGCGGCGCGGCGGTGCTCGCGATCATCGGCCCGGGCGCGATGCAATCGGCCGAACTCGCGCCGGCGGTGTGGCGTGCGAGCGTGATCGGCGCCGCCGCATCCATGCCCGCGGCGCCCGCTCCGCCCCGCTCATAGGCCGTTTTCGGCGCGATGTTACGCGCCGAGCATCACGCGCGCTTTGGCGATCAGCTCCTGCTCGCTCGGATGAGTCGCGCGGGCCAGAGCTTCATCCAAGGTCAACCAGGCGACCTCCTCGGTTTCCGAGTCGTGCGCCGAGGGATCGCCACCCGTATGTTCCATCAGGAAGAAATGCACGCGCTTGAAAATCCGGGTGAGCGTCGCGCCGTTGCGCTCGCGTGACGAATAAACGTAGGAGATTTCGCCGAGCGGCTCGATCGCTCCCACCGTAAGGCCGCTCTCCTCACGCACCTCGCGCATCGCGGCCTGCGGGACCGTCTCGCCGGCCTCTACATGCCCCTTGGGCAGCACCCAGGTGCTGCGTCCAGCCGGCCTTACCAGCACCACGCTTATCGACCCGTCGCCGCGGCGCCGCCAGATGAGCCCGCCGGCGGAGATTTCCCGCCGATGCTTTATGTTTCGCTCTGAGCCCTGCCCTTTCGATCTGGATTTCGCCTGCGCCATCACCACTAGCCTATATCTCCGAGGCTGAAGCCGAAATCCAGCATCCGCAGAAGCGCCGCGCGGGCCCCGGCGGAATCAGGCCGTTCGAGCGAGGGGTCACGCTTAAGCCAGCTCTCCGCCATCGCCCGGGCCTGCTCGATAAGCCGGCCGTCATGGATGAAGTCGGCAAAGCGCAGCGGCAGTGCGCCGCTTTGTCTTGCGCCGAGCAAATCGCCGGGGCCGCGCAGCTCGAGGTCGGCGCGGGCGACCTCGGTCCCGCTGGTAGCGCGGACCATCACATCGAGCCGCACATCGAGCCGGCCGCGGGCGTTCTCGCGCGAGACCACCAGGCAGCATCGCGAGGCCGCCGCGCCCCGCCCCACCCTGCCACGCAATTGATGAAGCTGCGCGAGTCCATAACGCTCCGCCGCGATCACCACGATCACGCTGGCTTCGGGCACATCAATTCCGACCTCGACCACCGTGGTCGAGACCAGCACGTCGAGCGCGCCGTCGCGAAACGCACGCATCGCGCGCTCCTTGTCCGCCGGGCGCATCCTGGCGTGCAGCGTGCCAATTTTGAAACCGCCGAGCGGCCCCGCGCCGAGCCGCTTGGCCGTCGCCGCCACGGACAGCCGTTCGTCGCCTTCCTCCTCGCCCTCGATCAGTGGAACGATATAGTACGCGCGCCGTCCGGCCTCGAGTTCCTTGAGCACGATCGCGTCGACCTCGGCGATCCGTCCTTCGGTAAAAATTTCGGTCAGAACCGGCGTCCGTCCCGGCGGCATCTCGTCGAGCGCCGAAATATCAAGGTTGGCAAGCAGCGTGAGCGCGAGGCTTCGCGGTATCGGCGTCGCCGTCATCAGCAATACGTGAGCGCTGGGGCCCAGTGCTTTCAGGCGCGCGCGATCGAAAACGCCGAAGCGATGCTGCTCGTCGATAACCGCGAGGCCCAGGCTCCTGAGCGCGACGCCCTCCTGGATGAGCGCGTGGGTGCCAAAAACCACGGGAATCGTGCCCGAGGCGAGCAGCCGAAGCGTCCGTGCGCGCTCGGAGGGCGGAGTCTTGCCGAGCAGCAGCGCGGCCGGCACGCCGAGCGCACCGCACAGCGCCATGAAGCTGCGATAGTGCTGCTCGGCGAGCAACTCCGTCGGCGCCATCATCGCGACCTGCCATCCCGACTCGGCCGCACGCAGCGCCGCCCATAGCGCGACCAGCGTTTTGCCGCTGCCGACGTCGCCCATCAGCAGGCGATTCATCGGATGCGCTCGCGCAAGGTCCGCGCCGATTTCCTCGATCGCGCGAAGTTGCGCTCGCGTCGGAGCAAACGGCAGCGTCTCGAGCAGGCGCGCGGTCAACCTGGCCGGAGCGTCCATTCGTGCGCCGATGCGCCGCTCCGCTCGCATCCGATCGATTCCCATCGCGAGTTGAAACGCGAACATCTCATCGAAGGCGAGCGCGAAATGCGCGGCGCTGTCACCGGACTCGAACTTCGCCGGGTCGGCGTCGGCGGGCGGCTGATGGAGCATCCGCAGCGCCTCGCCGAGCGTCATCACGCCGGCCTCAGCGCGCAGCGCGGCTGGCATCGCGCCCTCGATTCGCGCGCCGAGGGCAGCCAGCGCCTGCGCGACCAGCCCGGCATAGACCCGTTGACCAATCTCAGCGGGCAGGCCATACACGGGACGCACCGCGGGCGGCGAGCCCGAATCCAGCGGATAAACTTCGGGATGAATGATTTCCAAACCGCGGTCGGGCGCCTCGCTCACGCGGCCATGCATCACGACGCGCTCGCCGTTGGGCATGCGTCCCTTCATGTAGACCGGCAGATTGAACCAGACAACGCGCAGTCGCGCGCCGCCTAGGCCTTCGAGCCATCCGGTCGCCATCCGCCGCCAGCGCATCCCGCGCATCGGGCGCTCCTTGAATCCGACGAGACGCCCCTCGACGACGGCCAAGGTCGCGGGCTTGAGTTCCGTAAGCGGCGTGCGCGAGCGCCAGTCCTGGTAGTGCAGCGGCAGGTTGAACAGCAGGTCGGCGATGGTCGCAATACCACGGTCGGCGAGCGCCGCGGCGCGCTTGGGGCCGACGCCGCTCAGCGCGCTCAGCACAGTCTGCATCTCAAGCGGCATCGCGCGTGAGCACGGAGATTGATACGCCAGGGCGCGGCAGCAGACTATCCGCGGCGAGTTTCCGGTGCGCGGTCATCAGCGCGACTGTCGGCGGGACGGTCGCCGCGATTATCGGCGTGGTAGTCCTGGAGCGCGCGAACCTCGAAGCGTCCGTCCTTAAGCGCCGCAATTCCCTCGACGGCGGCCTGCGCCCCCGCCATCGTGGTGCAAAACGGCAGCCGCATCTCCAGCGCCGTGCGCCGGATCGAAAACGAGTCGGCGGTCCCCGAGGCGTCCGGCGTATTGATCACCATCGCGATCTTCCCCTCGCGCATCAGGTCAACCACGTGCGGCGAGCCCTGCGCGACCTTGTTCACAGTCGCGCACGGGATACGCAGGCCCTCGATATGACGCGCGGTGCCGCCGGTCGCCACCAACTCGAAGCCCATCGTGGAAAGTCCGCGCGCGATCGGCTCCAGCACCGCCTTGTCCCCATCGCGCACACTGATAAACACGCATCCACTCGCCGGGAGGTCGGTTGACGCGGCCAGCTCCGCCTTGGCGAAAGCCATCGCGAACGTGCGATCGATCCCCATCACTTCGCCAGTCGATTTCATCTCGGGGCCGAGGATGGTGTCGACGCCGGGGAAGCGCACGAATGGAAACACCGACTCCTTGACCGAAACGTGGTCCGGCAAGCGCTCGGCCGTGAAACCGAGATCGACGAGCTTTTTGCCCGCCATCACCAGCGCGGCCAGTTTGGCCAGCGGCACGCCGATCGCTTTGCTGACGAACGGGATGGTGCGCGAGGCGCGCGGATTGACCTCCAGGATGTAGACCTCGCCCTCGAAAATCGCGAACTGCACGTTGATGAGGCCGACGACGCCGAGTTCGCGTGCGAGCATCCGCGTCTGCCGCATCAATTCTTCCTGCATCGCCGGGCTCAGCGTGCGCGGCGGCAAAACGCAGGCGCTGTCGCCCGAATGGATTCCGGCGTGCTCGACATGTTCCATCACGCCGCCAATAACCACGGTCTCGCCGTCGGAGATCGCGTCGACGTCGACTTCGATCGCGCCCTGCAGATAGCGATCGACCAGCAGCGGGCGCTCTTCGGAAGCGAGCAGCGCCTGCTCGACGTAGCGGCGCAGCCCGGCCTCGTCCGCGACGACTTCCATCGCGCGTCCGCCGAGCACGTAGGACGGCCGGATCAGCACTGGATAACCAACTTCCGCGGCGCCGCGAACCGCCTGCGTAAGGCCGCGCGTCAGCACGCCGCGCGGCTGCCTTAAGCCGAGCTTCTCGACCAAAACGTTGAAACGCTCGCGGTCCTCGGCGCGATCGATCGCGTCTGGCGAAGTGCCAAGGATCGGCACGCCGGCGCGCTCTAGCGGGACCGCGAGTTTAAGCGGCGTTTGGCCGCCGAACTGCACGATCACGCCGATCGGGCGCTCGCGCTCGGCAATTGCCATAACGTCCTCGAAGGTCAGGGGCTCGAAGTACAGGCGGTCGGAGATGTCGTAGTCGGTCGAGACCGTCTCCGGGTTGCAGTTGACCATGATGGTCTCAAAGCCGGCCTCCTTGAGCGCGAGACTCGCGTGCACGCAGCAGTAGTCGAATTCGATTCCCTGGCCGATGCGATTGGGCCCGCCGCCGAGGATCATCACCTTGGGGCGATCATCGGGCGGCGCTTCGTCCTCGCCCTCGTAGGTCGAATAGAGATACGGCGTGAAGGCCTGGAATTCCGCGCCGCAGGTGTCGACGGCCTTAAACACCGGCGTGACAGCTGCCTCGCGCCGCTTGAGAGCCACGGCAGCTTCGTCGAGGCCCGCCAGCTCGGCGATTCGGCGATCCGAAAATCCGCTCTCCTTGGCCTCGCGGAGCAGCGCCGCGTCGAGCGGACCGCTCTTGATTCGTGCCTCGGCCTCGACGATTTCCGCGACCGCGTCGATAAACCACGGGTCGATGCCGGTCAGGTGATGGATTTCCTCGCGCACGAGGCCCAGGCGCACCGCGTCGGCGAGGTAGTAGAGGCGATGGCTGTTAGGGAGCGAGAGATGGGCGCGAACGGTCGCGAGCGCGGCCGTCTCGCGCATCCCCGCGGCGCGGCTCTCGAGTCCCCACGAGCCGATTTCGAGCGAGCGCAGCGCCTTTTGCAGCGATTCCTTGAACGTGCGCCCGATCGCCATCGCCTCGCCCACCGACTTCATCTGCGGGCCAAGTTCGTCGGCCGCGCCGCGAAACTTCTCGAAAGCGAAACGCGGAATCTTCGTCACCACGTAGTCGATCGTTGGTTCGAAGCAGGCAGGAGTCATCCGCGTGATGTCGTTGGGTATCTCGTCGAGCCGGTAGCCCACCGCAAGGCGCGCCGCGATCTTCGCGATCGGAAAGCCGGTCGCCTTGGAGGCCAGCGCCGAGCTGCGCGAGACGCGCGGGTTCATCTCGATCACCACCATGCGGCCGCTTTGGGGATCGATCGCGAACTGGATATTCGAGCCGCCGGTGTCGACGCCGATCTCGCGGATGATCCTGAGCGCAGCGTCGCGCATGATCTGGTATTCCTTGTCGGTGAGCGTCTGCGCCGGCGCGACCGTGATCGAATCGCCCGTATGCACGCCCATCGGGTCGAGATTCTCGATCGAGCAGACGATCACGACGTTGTCCGCCATGTCGCGCATCACTTCCAGCTCGAATTCCTTCCAGCCCTCGACCGATTGCTCGATCAGCACCTCGTGATTGGGCGACATCTCCATGCCCCATTGGACCTTGGCGCGATACTCCGCGGGATCGCGCGCGATCGAACCTCCCGTACCGCCCAGCGTGCGCGAGGGCCGGATGATCAGCGGCAGGCCGAGGCGCTCGCGGATTTCCTCGGCCTGCTCGTGCGAACGCGCGACGCCGGAGTCCGGCACTTCCAGCCCGATACCGATCATCGCGTGCTTGAACAGGTCGCGGTCCTCGGCCTTTTTGATTGCCGCGAGATTGGCGCCGATCAGCTCGACACCGTAGCGTTCGAGCACTCCGCTCTCGGCAAGCTCGATCGCCAGGTTGAGCGCGGTCTGGCCGCCGACTGTCGGCAGCAACGCGTCGGGCCGTTCGCGCGCGATGATCTGCTCCAGCGCCGCCGCAGTCATCGGCTCGATATAGGTCCGATCGGCCAACTCCGGATCGGTCATGATGGTAGCCGGATTCGAGTTGACCAGGATGAGCCGCAGCCCTTCCTCGCGCAGCGCCTTGAGCGCCTGAGTGCCCGAGTAGTCGAACTCGCAGGCCTGACCGATCACAATCGGACCCGAGCCGATCAGCAGTATCGATTTAAGGTCTTTGCGAAGCGGCATTTAAACGTCCAGGCCGGCGCCGCGCTCTTCGGCGGCGATACGGTCGAGCGCGTTCGCGCCCGATCGTGGAAATTCCTCGACCAGGCGGCGAAAACGCGCGAACAGGTAGCCCGCGTCATGCGGTCCGGGCGAGGCCTCGGGATGGTACTGCACCGAGAAGAACGGCACGCCGACGCCGCAGAGGCCCTCGACCGTTTTGTCGTTGAGGTTGAGATGCGATAGCTCCGCGCGTCCCGCGAGCGAGTCGGCGTCCACTGCGAAGCCGTGGTTCTGCGAAGTAATCTCGACCTTCCGCGTACGCAGGTCCATCACCGGATGGTTCGCGCCGTGATGGCCGAAGCCGAGTTTGTAAGTTCGCCCGCCGAGCGCGAGGCCGAGAATCTGATGGCCGAGACAGATTCCGAAAATCGGCTTGCGCCCGAGCACGCCGCGCACCGCTTCGCTCGCGTAGGGCAGCGCAGCCGGATCGGCAGGACCGTTAGAAAGAAAGACGCCGTCGGGATTGGGTGCGAGGATCTCCGCGGCGGTCGCCGCAGCCGGCATCACTCGCACGCGAAAGCCGCTGGCGACCAGACGATGTAGGATGTTGCGCTTGATTCCATAGTCGAGCGCGACAATCAGCGGCGCGTCGCGCAATTCCTCTTGCGACGTCTGCCGATAGCCTGTCCCGAGTTCCCAATCCCCGAGATCCCAGTCGTATGGCTCGGTGCAGGTGACCTCCTTGACCAGATCGCGGCCGACCAGCCCCGGCGAGGCCTTGGCGCGCGCGACCAGCGCGTCGGGGTCGAGCGTGACGCTGGAAATCACCGCCTCCTGCGCGCCGTGGTTGCGGATGTGGCGTACCAGCGCACGCGTGTCGATTCCTTCGATTCCAGGCACTCCAGCGCGCTCGAGGTATTCGCCGAGCGCCATCTCGGAGCGCCAGTTCGACGGCCGCGGACGATAGTCCTTGACCACGAAGCCCTCGACGTGAAGGCCCGCCGACTCAGCATCGTCGGCATTGATTCCGACGTTGCCGATCTCCGGGCAGGTCATGCAGACGATCTGTCCCTTGTACGACGGATCGGTGAGCACTTCCTGGTAACCGGTCATCGCGGTGTTGAATACGACTTCGCCCACGATTTCGCCGATCGCGCCAAAGGCGCGGCCGCGAAAGATGCGGCCGTCGGCTAGCGCCAGTATCGCTTCGCGCTGTGCGCTCACACCTGCGTCCCTGTTCTGCCGTCGTACACGACATCGCCCGCGACGATCGTCAATATTGCCCTGCCCTTCAACCGCCGCCCGGCAAACGGGCTGTTACGGCTTTTTGAAATGAATTTCGCCGGATCCACTGTCCATTCCATATTCGGATCGATAAGCGTTATATCCGCGCGCGCTCCCTCCTCCAACGTACCGCCGTCGATTCTCAGTAGCTGCGTGCTCTTCAGCGACATCATCTCGACCATCCGCGCCGGACCGATCACTGCGCGATGGACCAGTTCGAGCACGAGGCCCAGCGCGGTTTCGAGTCCCACCACGCCGTTGGCGGCCTGCGTCAGCGCCTCGACTTCGCCCTCGGCGAGCCGCCCGCAGTCGCTTCCGGAGCTGAAAAGCCCGGCCAGCCGTTCCATCCGCTTGGAGTGCGGATCGTGCGGCGCATGATCTGTCGCAATCATATCTATCGTGCTGTCGGCGATCGCTGCTACCACCGCGTCGACATCGTGGGCCGAGCGCAGCGGCGGCGCCATCTTGGCACTCGGGCCCCATCGGAGCACCGCGCGATCGTCGAGCGCGAAGTGATGCGGCGTGGCCTCGCAGGTGAGCTGGGCGCCGCGCTTGCGCGCCGCGCGGATCAGATCGAGCGAGAGCGCGGTCGAGACGTGCGCGATATGGACTGGCGCACCGGCGCCGATCGCCAGCGCCAGGTCGCGCCGGATGCGCTCGGTTTCGGCGGCCGCCGGCACGCCCGCCACGCCTAGATGCTTGGAGACCTCGCCCGCGTTGACCGCGCCGTTGGCGGTGAGCGCGCGGTCTTCCTCGTGCAAGGAAATCGCGAAGCCCAACCGCGCGATTTGCTCCATCGCACTGGCCAGCACCGCCTGGTCGTCGATCGGAATTCCGTCGTCGGAAAAAAGCTGCGCGCCGGCCGCCACCATCGCCGCAAAGTCGACCGTCTCCCGCCCGCCCAGCCCCCGCGTCACCGCCGAGACCGGGACCAGCCGCGCCGCATGAACGGCCGCGGCATGTTCGAGCATGTAGCGCGTCACCTCGGGAGTGTCGTTGACCGGCGAAGTGTTCGCCATCGCGGCCACCGCGGTAAAGCCGCCGGCCGCCGCCGCGCGCAGCCCGGTCGCGATCGTCTCCTTCTCGGGAAAGCCGGGGTCGCGCAGATGCACGTGGGGATCGACGAGCCCGGGCACGACCCAGCATCCGGTCGCGTCGATAATCGTCGCGCCCTCGGAGCTGCCGAGCCGGCCCGGCGGCGCAATCGTCTCGACTTTGCCCTCGGCGACGAGCAGGTCGCAGATCTCGTCGATTTCGCGCGCCGGATCGATAAGCCGGCCACCGCGCAGGAGGATTCGGCTCATCCGGCGTTTTCTCCTTCCTTGAGCGAGTCGACCATCGAGTAGATGACGACGCGATCCTGCGCTTTGGCGCGGCCCGGCGCGGCGCCCTCAGGCGCTGCCAAGCGGACCTGGACCCGCTCGGCCCGGGCGGTCGGGATATTCTTGCCGACGTAGTTGGGCCGGATCGGAACGGCGCGATGGCCGCGGTCGATCAGCACCGCGAGTTTGACCGCGGCCGGACGGCCGCGCTGCCACAGCGCCGTCATCGCGCGCTGCACGGTCCATCCGCTGTTAATTACGTCGTCGACCAGGACGATCGTGCGGTCTTTGACTTCAATTTGAACTTCGAGAGGTCCGCCGCCGCCGTCGAGTGGATGGAATGCCGCCTCGCCACCGAACACGTCGAGCGCCGCGCATGGCGGACGCACATGAGTCTTGGCTTCGATCAAATCGCGCAGGCGCATCGCGAGCATCGCACCGTGACTGACCACGCCGACGATCGTGACGGAGGCGAGGTCGGGCAAGTCGGCGGCCATCTGCGTGGCCAGCGCGCGGCAAGCCGCCGCGACTTCGTCGGCGTTCATGATTTCGCGCTGCGGGCCGCGCCGATAGGGCTCGTAGCCGCTCTCCTCGGCCTGCTTGACGCTCTCGAACACCGCAAGCGAGCCTTCCTCGATCCAGCTACGCACATAGCCGTAGAGGTTGCGGTCGAAACGGTAGTAGCGCCGCGTGCGCGCGTGACCGACGAATTCAATTTTGAGTTCGCGCTCGCAGAACTCGCATACCAGCGGCAGCGTCGTGGAGTCGGTCGAGCGGCCCAGCCGAAAGCGCGGCGCCAGGTAAGCTCCTTCGTGGCGGCTGATACATCCCGGGTTGGGACAGCGCGGGGCCGGATGCGCCTTGAAACGAATCGCGGGCACCATCGCGGCCGGACGTACGCGCTCGGTTCCGTTCTGCTCGAGCAGCCACGCGATGAGCGCCATTCGCACCGGCACGCCGGCGGCGGCCTGCTCGAAGTACACCGCGCGCGGGTCGCTATCGAGTTCGTAGGCCAGTTCGTCGGTGCGCGGCAGTGGATGCATCACGACCGCCTCATGAGTGCGGCTGGTCTTGAGCGCGCGCGCGTCGAAATGTCCGTATTTGCCGCCGTCGCCTTCCTTGTCGTCCATCCGCTCGCGCTGCAGACGCGTCAGGTAGAATGCGTCGAGTGCGACGGGCGCTACCGCCGCCGGCAAAGCGCCAGCCAACGGCATATCGGAGGTGAACAGCGCCATCTGATGTGGCGCGTTAGGCGTCAGGTAAAGCGCGTCGATTCCGCCAGCCAGCGAGCGCAACTCTTCCATCGTGACCGTCGAAAGCCCGTACTTGCTCTCGGCGGCGACTCGTTCCAGCACATAGTCCGGCACGTTCATCCCGTTGTACGGCACGGCCACGATATTGGCGCCGAAGCGGGCGAGCGCGTAAATCAGCGAATGGACGGTACGGCCGAATTTTAAATCACCGCAGATTGCGACCGTCAAACCGCGCAGATGCCCTTTCTTGCGGCGCAGGATGTAGAGGTCGCAAAGCGTCTGGGTCGGATGCTCGCGGCTGCCGTCGCCCGCGTTGATCACCGGACATGGCGCGTACTCGGCGGCGACCCGCGCCGCGCCGTCGCGCGGATGCCGCACCACGATAACGTCGGCATAGGCGCCCACCACGCGCACCGTGTCGGCCAGGGTCTCGCCCTTGGCGGCCGAGGAGGCGTGCATGTCGGGCGAGCTGATGACTGCGCCGCCGAGGCGATGCATCGCGGACTCGAAGCTCAGCCGGGTGCGGGTGGACGGCTCGTAGAAAAGCGTCGCCATGATGAGGCCGTGGGCGCGCTCGAGCGTCTCGCCGCGTTCGAGGCCCGTGACAAACGAGTCCGCGAGCTCGAAAATCCGCTCGATATCAACCGTCGTCAGGTCTTCGATCGAGACGATGTCGTTTTTTCCCAGCCGTGCCATCGCGCTCAGGCCGCCGTGCCCTTTTTGGCGCCGCCGATTACGACCTCGTCGACGCCGTCGACTTCGGCCAGGCGCACGTACACCCGCTGGTCGCGCGGCGCCTCGATATTGCGGCCGACGTAGTCGGCGCGGATCGGCAGTTCGCGCTCGCCGCGATCCACCAGCACGGCGAGCTGAATCGATTCCGGATGGCCAAGGTCGGCCAGCGCGTCGAGCGCCGCGCGCACGGTGCGTCCGGTATAAAGCACGTCGTCGACCAGCACCACGCGAATGCGATCGAGCGCGAACGGGATGTCGCGACCGAGCAGCCGCGGGTCGCCCGGCGCGCCGCGCCCGTCGTCGCGGTATGAGGAAATGTCGAGCGTGCCGACCGGCACCGCGCGTTTGCCGCCTTCGGCCATCGCTTCGGCCAGCCGTTCGGCGAGGCGAGCCCCGCGGCGTACGATGCCGATCAGGACGATATTGCCGGCGCCATTATTGCGCTCGACAATCTCGTGCGCGATCCGTTTGACTGAGCGCGCAATCGCCGAGGCGTCGAGCGCTTGCGCCGGTTTGAGGTTGGCCTGCGCGCTCATCAGTCTCCGCTTCCGGGTCCGCTTGCGGCGATGCTTTCTGCTGTAGCTGAGACCGCGCGTGGTGCGGCGGCGCAAAAAAATACCCGCCTGCGGGCGCAGCCGGGTCCTGACATATACATTTTCATCGTCTTACCCTTTCCGCCCTCTCTGTGGCGGGTTAAAGGCTGAGTTATTTTCTACCGGCGACAAGGGGCCGGTCAAGCTGACGCTGGCAAACGATGCACCGTCGCGCAGACGGATTTGGCTACGACGGCCAATCTGTGGATAACCTGGCGCCTGTTGATAAACGTCGCGAGCAGCCGCGAGCGCCGGGGCGCATCCAGGCGTGAACGACCCCTGCAGCCGGAATCTAGCCGGCCTTGCGCCCGCCGCGTTCGAGCTTGCGCACGCGCTGCTCCTGGTCGCGGCTTTGGATCGTGATACGGTCGTCGAAGCGCTCGAACTTGCGCGCCAGATCGGCCACTGCTTTGTTGGTCTGCTTGAGTTCGGCCGACAGCTTCTTGGTGACCGACTCGGCGGCGCTGACGACGTCGGCTTTGAGCTGAGCAGTAGCGTCGCCGATTGCGCGATCGACGCTCTCGCGCGTCGCCGCGGGGACGCGGCGCGAGCCGTCGGAGCGCAGGCTCTCACGCAACACGTCGATTTCCTGGCCGAGCTGCACGCGAACCGCCTCCGCGCGGCGCGAGACTTCCTCGGAGAGCTGGTCACGCGCCTGCGCTGCGCGTACGCCCATCTCGTTTTGCAGCGCGAGCCTGAGCGCGCTCAACTGTTCACGAAAATCGACCCGGGTGGCGCCCAGGGTTTCGCCCAGACGCACAATTTCAGCGCCGAGGTCGGAGCGCACGCCCGCAATAGCGTCGCGGTTCTCGGCAATCTGTTCCGAGAGGAAACGGATTTGCCGTCCCACCTCGGTGAACTGTCCGAAGATTTCCTCGCGCAGCGCGTCCAGCCGTCCGCCGAATCCGGAGACGGCCTCAAGCACCAGCTCGAAACGCGCGCCCAACTGCTCGAGCATCGCTCCCACCCGGTCAATGGCTTCATCCGACACTGGCACTTGCCCCCCTGCTCCGCGCTATCTGACCGCCTTACCGAACCTGTTCCAGCGTATGCCCAGGAGCGATTGGCTGTCAGCACCCCATGACCAATATATGAACATGGCGCGGCCTTCGACCTGGTCGAGCTTGACGAATCCCCAGAAGCGGCCGTCGTAGCTACGGTCGCGGTTATCACCCATCATGAGGAACTCGCCGGCCGGCACCGTCACCGGGCCATAGTTGTCGCGCGGGGAATATTGCGAGCGCTCCCCGGATGCGACCTCGAAGTGCGCGTGCGGATCGGGCATCGGCGCGCCATTGAGGAGCACCTGGCCGTTTTTCACCTGCACCGTGTCACCGCCGATCCCGATGACGCGCTTGATGAAGTCCTTGGTCTCATCGAGCGGAAATACGAATACCACCACGTCGCCACGATGGACCGGCGCAAAATGGATCAGGTAATGGCCGTAAGGAATCTCCCCCGCAAACGGGGTAAGGCCGAAGAGCGAATCCGGCATCCGCAGGCCGTAGCGGATTTTGTTGACCATGATGTGGTCGCCGATCGCCAGCGTCGGCTCCATCGAGCCCGACGGTATCTTATAGGCCTGGACGAGAAAGGTGCGCAGGATGATCGCGAGGATGAAGGCGATGACGATCGCCTCGGTCCACTCGCGCAGCTCGGAGCCGTGCGCTTCGACGGTCTCGACCGGGCGCGACGGCGGAGTATCGCCGGGGCCGGTCTTGCGGAGATTGCTGCTGCCGGGAGAAGCCACGGTGGCGCCTTACTCGCCGACTTTGAGCAGGGCCAGGAACGCCTCTTGGGGAATTTCGACCTTGCCCACCTGCTTCATCCGCTTTTTGCCCTCTTTCTGTTTTTCCAGCAGCTTGCGCTTGCGCGTGATGTCGCCGCCGTAGCACTTCGCCGTCACATTCTTGCGCAGCGCCTTGACGCTCTCTCGCGCGATAATCTTGGCTCCGATCGAGGCCTGGATAGCCACGTCGAACATCTGTCGCGGGATATGCTCGCGCATCTTCTCGCACAGCACCCGCCCGCGCTCATAGGCCCGGTCACGATGCACGATTACGGAGAGCGCGTCCAGCACGTCTCCGTTAATCCGAAGGTCCAATTTAACCAGAGACCCAGCACGGAAGTCCAGAAATTCATAGTCGAGCGAGGCGTAGCCGCGGCTGACCGACTTCAAGCGATCGTAGAAATCGAAGACCACCTCGGCCAGCGGCATCTCGTAGTGCAGGATCGCCCGGCCGCGTCCGGCAAAGCGCAGGTCGCGCTGCAAGCCGCGCCGCTCCTCGCATAGGCTCATCACCGCGCCCAAGTACTCCTGCGGCACGTGGATCGAAGCCAGGATGAATGGCTCCTCGATCGCCTCGATCGCCGACTCGTCGGGCAGCCGCGAGGGATTGTCGACCATCAGGACCTCGCCGTCCTGTTTGCGCACGCGGTAGGCGACGGTCGGGGCCGTGATGACCAGGTTGAGCCCGAACTCACGCTCCAGGCGCTCCTGCGCGATCTCCATGTGCAACAGGCCGAGGAACCCCGCGCGAAAGCCGAAGCCCAGCGCCTGCGAGCTCTCGGGCTCGAAGATCAGGCTGGCGTCGTTGAGCCGCAGCTTGTCGATCGCCTCGCGCAGCGCGCCATACTGGTTGGACTCGGTCGGATAAAGCCCCGCGAACACCATCGGCTTGAGTTCCTTGAACCCCGCCAGCGCTTGCGTGGCCGGGTGCTCGGCGCTGGTGATGGTGTCGCCCACGCGCATGTCGGCCACGGTCTTGACGTTGGCCGCGACCATCCCGACTTCGCCCGGCCCGAGTTGTTCGACCTCGGCCTCGAACGGCGTGAAGTGCGCAAGCCGCATCACCTCACCCGTCTTGCCGGTGCCCATCAGATGGATTTGCATCCCGCGCCGCAGCTCGCCGTCGAACACGCGCACCAGGCCAATCGCGCCCTGGTAGACGTCGTACCAACTATCGAAAATAAGCGCGCGTGTGGGCGCTCCGGGCGTGACGCGCGGCGGCGGGATCTGTCCGACTACGGCCTCGAGCACCTCCTCGATGCCGACGCCTTCCTTGGCGCTGGTCAGGATGGCGCCGGTCGCGTCGAGTCCGATTATCTCTTCGATTTCGGCGCGGGTGCGATCGACATCGGCGCCGGGCAAATCGATCTTGTTGATCACTGGCACGATTTCGAGCCCGTGGTCCAGCGCCATGTAGACGTTGGCCAGGGTTTGCGCCTCGACGCCCTGGCTGGCGTCGACCACCAGCAGCGCGCCCTCGCACGCCGCCAGGCTGCGCGAGACCTCGTAAGCGAAATCGACGTGGCCGGGCGTGTCGATCAGGTTGAGCACGTAGGTCTTGCCGTCGCGCGCCGTGTAGTTGAGCCGCACCGAGCGGGCCTTGATCGTGATTCCGCGTTCGCGCTCGAGATCCATCGAGTCGAGGAACTGTTCCTTCAGCTCGCGCTTGCTGAGCGCGCCCGTGCGCTCGAGCAGGCGATCGGCGAGCGTGGATTTGCCATGGTCGATATGCGCGATGATCGAGAAATTGCGGATGAGCGTGGGGTCAGTCATTGGCAAGCGCGAAATCGATCATTCACAAACATGCGCACAAAGTGACGGCCGCCCTGATGGCGGCCGGCCCATCCTCGAGCATAGCATCATTCGGCTAGCGTGCCGCGCGATCGCGAAAGAAACGCAGCGTCTGCGCCAGCCCATCCGACAATTCCACCTGCGGGCGCCATCCCAACTCCTGGTCCGCGCGCTCGGGCAGAATAACCGAGCGCCGCTGTTCGCCCGCGCGCGGCGGGCCGAACTCGGCCGCTCGACTGGTGCCCGCCGTGCGCGCCAGCGCCTCGTAGAGTTGGTTGACGCTGGTCTCAATCCCGGTCCCGATGTTGAAAGCGCCCGACACGTGCCCTGCGAGCGCGGCCACGTTGGCCCGCACCACGTCGGCGACGAACACGTAGTCGCGGGTCTGTCCGCCGTCGCCATAAATCGTCACCGGACGGCCCTCGAGGATGCGCCCGCAAAAAATAGCGACCACACCGGCCTCGCCATGCGGGTCCTGGCGCGGGCCGTAGACATTCGAATAGCGCAGCGCGACGTAATCGATCCCATACTGCGCGCGGTAGAAAAACAGGTACTTTTCCGTCGCCAGCTTGGCCACGCCGTAGGGGCTGACCGGGTGCAGCGGATGGTCTTCGTCGCACGGGAAGCATTCCTGCTCGCCATAGATCGCGCCACCGGTGGAGGAGAAGACCACGCGGCGCAGCCCGCACTCGCGCCCGGCCTCCATCAGGTTGAGAAACCCGACCAGGTTGACCTGCGCGTCGAAGGCCGGGTCGGCGACCGATCGCCGCACGTCCATCTGCGCCGCCAGGTGCACCAGGACCTCGGGCCGCTCGCGCTCGATCACGCCGCGCACGGCGGGCGCGTCGCGCAGATCGGCTTGGTAAAAGCGGGCGCTTGGGTTTATCTGCTCGCGCTTGCCGGCCGAGAGATCGTCGATGACGGAAACTTCATGACCGCCGCGCGCCGCCAGCGCGTCAACCGTATGGGAGCCGATAAAGCCGGCTCCTCCGCTGACCAGTACTCGCATCCGCGATTCCCTCTTCCGTGCGGGCTAGATCGGCCGACGGCCGATCGAATAGTAGCGAAACTCCAGCGCTTTCATCAGAGCCGGGTCGTAGAGATTACGTCCGTCGAAGATAACCGGCGACTTGAGCATCGTGCGGATGCGCTGGAAGTTGGGATGGCGGAACTCAGGCCACTCGGTGAGGATGATTAGCGCGTCGGCTGCGGCCAGCGTCTCGTAGTTGTTCTCGTGATAACTTATACGGTCGCCGAAGATGCGGCGCGCGCTGGCGAGCGCCTCGGGATCGTGGGCGCGCACGCTGGCGCCCGCCGCCAGCAACTCCTCGATCACTATGAGCGACGGCGCCTCGCGCATGTCGTCGGTGCGCGGCTTGAAGGCCAATCCCCACACCGCGAAGCTGCGGCCGTGAAGGTCGGGGCCGTAATGCTGCTTGACGCGCTCGGCGACAAGCCGTTTCTGGCGGATGTTGACCTCGTCGGTCGCGCGCAACAGCGCGAAGTCGAGGCTATGCTCGGCGGCGCTGTGGACCAGGGCCTGCACGTCCTTGGGAAAGCACGAGCCGCCGTAGCCGGCGCCGGGAAAAAGAAACTGCGAGCCGATTCGCCGGTCTGAGCCCATCCCGCGCCGCACGTCGCTTATCTCCGCGCCCACCGCCTCGCACAGATTCGCCATCTCGTTGATGAACGAAATGCGCATCGCCAGCATCGCGTTGGAGGCGTACTTGGTCAGCTCGGCCGAGCGCGGGTCCATCACGATCACCGGGTTGTCGGTGCGCAGGAAGGCGGCGTGCAGTTCGCGCAGGATTGCGGTCGCCTGCTCGCTGGCCGAGCCGATTACCACCCGATCGGGCCGCATGAAGTCCTCGATCGCCGAGCCCTCTTTGAGGAACTCGGGACACGAGCATACGTCGATGCGATGGGTCACGGCCTTGGTCACGATTTCGCGGACGCGATCATTGGTGCCGACCGGCACAGTGCTTTTGATCGCGATGATATGGTATCCGGCGACCGCCTTTGCGACCTCCTCGGCGGCGCGTAACACGCCGCTTAAGTCGGCTGCCCCGTTCTTGCTCATCGGCGTGCCGACCGCGATGAACGACACCATCGCGGCGCCGACCGCGTCCTTGATCTCGGTGGTGAAACTAAGCCGGCCTTCCTTGATATTGCGCCGCACCAGCTCTTCGAGTCCAGGCTCATAGATCGGCACTTGCCCGGTCTTGAGCTGCTCGATTCGCGCGGCGTCGATATCCACGCAGACGACCTCGTTGCCGCTCTCAGCAAAGCAGGTTCCGCTGACCAGCCCCACGTAACCCGTGCCCACGACTGCGATATTCATCTGTTTTCCAAAACCTCGGACTGAGTAGTCGTTCCCCGAACTCAGAATTGTTCTTTGATCACGTAGACCGGCTTGTCCTGCGATTCGTGGTAGGTGCGCGTCAGCATCTCGCCCAAAAGCCCGATACTGATGAACTGGACGCCGACGATCACCAGCAGAATCGCCAGCAACAGCGCGGGCCGATCGTGGAGCGTTCGTCCCAGCACGATCTTCTCGAACACCAGTATAGCCGTCCACATCGCTCCGATCAGACCCACGACCAGCCCTATCGCCCCGAAGACCTGAATAGGCCGCGTCGAGTAACCCGAAAGGAATTTGACCGTCAAAAGATCCAGAAAAGTGCGCACTATGCGTCCGGGACCGTACTTCGATTGGCCGGTGCGGCGCGGACGGAAACTCACCTCGACCTCGGCGATACGCGCGCCTTGTTCGGCCGCTATCGCGGGGACGAAGCGATGCATCTCGCCGTAGAGCATCAGGCGCTGCGCGAGGTCGCGCCGGTAGGCCTTAAGCGTGCAGCCGTAGTCGTGCAGCCGCACCCCGGTCATCCACGAGATCAACCGGTTGGCGGCGACCGACGGCAGGCGGCGGCTAAGGCGCGCGCCCGCCCATCGCTGCGTGCGCCATCCGCTCACCAGGTCATAGCCTTCGGCGAGTTTGGCCACCATGCGCGGGATGTCGGCCGGATCATTCTCGCCGTCGCCGTCGATTGCGACCACCACGTCGCCGGTCGCCTGATGCAGGCCGCAGGCGAGCGCCGCGGTCTGTCCTGAGTTGCGCGCGAGCCGAAAAACGCGGACGCGCGCGTCCCCAGCCTTGATCGTGCGCAGCACGTCGGCGCTGCCGTCGGTCGAGCCGTCGTCGACGAACAGCATCTCGTACGAAGCGGCTGTGGCGCCGAGCACGCGCGCGAGTTCCTCGTGCAACGGAGCCAGGTTATCCCGCTCGTTGTAGAGCGGAACAACTATCGAGAGTTCCATCGCGTGTACTGCGAGTCGGTGAGCTCGATGAAGGCGCGGTAGCGCTGGTCGATTTCCTCCCAGGTCAGCGTCACCAGCCGGTCCAGCGAAAAGCGCTCGACCACGAACGACGCCAAGACGCTGCCATAGACCACGGCCGTGCGCAGGATCGGTTCGCTCATGCGGCCATGGCGCGCGAGGAATCCCATGAAGCCGCCGGCGAAAGTGTCACCCGCCCCGCTGGGGTCGATCACCTCTTCCAGCGGATAGGCCGGCACCGCGAACATCGCACCCGAGCTGAATTGCAACACGCCATACTCACCGCGCTTCACCAGCACCGTGTCCGGCCCCATCTTAAGGATCGCGCGGCCGGCGCGGACCAGGTTGTGTTCGCCGCTCAGCATCCGCGCCTCGTCGTCGTTCAGGGTCAGGATATTGACGCCCGCGAGCAGGCGCATCAGCGCCGGGCGTTCGGTCTCGATCCAGTGGTTCATGGTGTCGGCGGCGACTACCTTGGGGCTCTGCACCTGCGAGAGCACGCGGCTTTGCAGCTCGGGTGCGATGTTGCCCAAAAAGACATAGTCGGCGCGGCGCTGGTCGGGCAGCAGGTCGGGAGCGAAATCCGAGAACACGTTGAGCGCCAGTCCGAGCGTGTCGCGCTTGTTCATATCCTCGTGATAGCGCCCATGCCAGCGCATCGTGAGGCCGTCACGCCGCTCCAGGCCGCGCACGTCGATATTGCGTTCCGTGAACAGGCGCAGATCCTCGGCGCGAAAGTCAGTGCCGACCGCGCCGACGATGCTGACCGGCGAAAAAAAGCGCGCCGCCAGTGCAAAATAACTGGTCGAGCCACCCAGCACCTCATCGGCTCTGCTGTGTTGGGTCTCGATCGTGTCGTAGGCGACCGAACCGACTACCACGATACTCATTCGATAAAATCCGCCGGAACCTGTCTCATCGCGCTCCTCGTTTTGCCGACCAAGTACGATCGTGCTTCACTGCTTCCCTGCCACTGTTTCACTGCAAATATTTGCCGATTACCGGCCGCAGATCGGCGGCCACCTTGGGCGAAATCACCGCACGGTCAGTGATGATCGCGTCGCGCAGCGCATTCGGGCAGGGACAATCGCGCGCGCGCGACGCGATCCGCCGCGCCAGGATTGCCACGGCCTTCTGCGCATGCTCGACATTGAGCCGCATCACACGCAGGATTTCGCTTATATCGACCGCCGCGACGCTTTGGTGCCAGCAATCGTAGTCGGTTACCAGCACCAGCGCCGCGTAACACATCTCGGCCTCGCGCGCGAGCCGCGCCTCCTGCATCGCCGTCATGCTGATCACGTCGGCCCCCCAGCGGCGGTAAAGATTAGACTCGGCGCGGGTGGAAAACTGCGGCCCCTCGATGCATAGATACACGCCGCCGCGATGGACCGTCGTGCCGCCTTCGCCGGCCGACTCGCCAAGCTCACGCGCGAGCGTCGCGCATACCGGGTCGGCGAGCGAGACGTGGGCGACGATCCCGTTGCCGAAAAAGGTCGCCGGCCGCTTGAAGGTATGGTCGATGAACTGATCGGGCACTACCAGGTCGCCCGGCCGCAGTTCCTCTTTCATGCTCCCGGCGGTGCTGACCGAGACCAGGTGATCGACGCCGAGCTGTTTCATGCCGTATATGTTGGCGCGGAAATTCAACTCGGAGGGCATCAGTCGATGGCCGCGGCCGTGGCGTGAGAGGAAGACTACGTCGCACTCGCCGAGCTTGCCGCGAAAGAATGGATCAGAGGGGCGGCCGAACGGCGTCGTGAGCTCGATCTGCTCGACCGCGGTGAGCCCCTTCATCTGGTAGAAGCCGCTCCCGCCGATCACACCCAGCACGGTCTTGCCCATTGCTCGCGCCCCTGCTCCTTCAGCCGGACTGCCGCTCCGCGTACAACTGTCCGCAGGCGGCCGCGATATCATGCCCCCGGCTCTCGCGAATTGTAGCGGTCAAGTTACCCTGCCGAAGGATCGCTTGAAAGCCCTCGACCGCGGCGCGCGCGGACGGTGCGAACGGCGCGCCCGGAAACGGATTGAAGATGATCAGGTTCACCTTGGCCTTGAGCTGGCCCAGCAATCGCACCACCCGACGCGCGTCGGCGGGCGAGTCGTTGACGCCGGCCAGCATCACGTACTCGAAAGTGACGCGGTCGCGCCGTTTGATCGGCAGGGCGCGGCACGCCTCGATAAGCCGCTTGAGTGGATAGCGCCGGTTGATCGGCGCGAGGCGGTCACGCAGTTCATCCGTCGTCGCATGGAGCGAGACCGCCAGGTTGACCGACGGAAACTCCGCCAGCAGCCGCTCCATCGCCGGCACCAAACCCACGGTCGAGACGGTCACGCGCCGCGGCGAAATCCCCATCCCCCACGCCGAGGTCATGATCGAGAGAGCGCGCGCGAGACGAGGATAATTGGCCAGCGGCTCGCCCATCCCCATGAAAACGTAGTCGGTCAATTGCTCGCCGGGCTCGAGCTCGCGCCGCGCAGCGGCTAACTGGCCGATAATTTCGGCGGCGGTCAGATTACGATGGAGCCCCATCAGCGCGGTGGCGCAGAACTCGCACGCCATCGCGCACCCGGCCTGGCTCGACAGACACAGCGTGACCCGCTCGCCGGCCGGGATGATTACGCTTTCAATCGCCTCGCCATCGCCGAGCGCGAGCAGCAGCTTGCGCGTACCGTCCGACGATTTCGCCACGCTGGCGGCAGGGGTTGGACTAATCCTAAAGTGATTGTTTAAGTATGCGCGAAACTCCGCGCCGAGGTCTGACATCGCATCGAAAGAATCCGCGCCGCGCTGCCACAGCCACTCCATCACCTGGCGCGCGCGAAAAGCGCGCTCGCCGGCCGCGAACACGAACTGCTCCAGCTCATCGAGCATCAACTCGCGCACGTCGCGAATCGGCGCCTCGGCCGGCGTGGCCTCGGCGAATTGTGGCTGGGGATGCATCTGCTCGCTCACGGCCATCAAGTCTAAACGAAAATCTGCTTGGTTCGGAGAGGGCGGTAACTCGGATGTGCGATGGAATCTCTCCGCTCGGGGCGCCGCGCCAGGTTTAGACTACTGGCGCTGCCGAGCGGACGTGTTGATACCGCGTCTTGAGCCGCAGAAAAGGACTCTCGAGCCAGCGATAGGATGCCGCCGCTACGACAATTGTGGCAGCCAAGCTGACGACGATACATAACAGCCATCTCTGCGGCGTCAAGATCGGTACGATCAGGAAAAGCGCGGCCGCGTGGTAAACGTACAGGCCATATGAGATTCGTCCCAGATAAATGAGCCAAGGATTTCGCATCCACGTAATCGCTCCTAGTGCGGAGAGCATGAATGCGCTGGCCCCCACCGCTACCGCGGGATAGGCGAGCATGACATTCGTCGCGCTCGGGACACCGGACAGGCACAGCGAGGCAACCAGCCACAGATAGATCCCGCTCGCGCACAGCGGAATGCGCCAACGCGCAAGCCACAAGGGAATGGAACCGCCGAGAATCGCCGACATCAGCAAGCCGCCTGCGATCGGATCGAGCCGCGTGAAGGTACTGTACTCAATGACGTGAAACGCAAGGGAACGACGTGTGAGCTCCCATCGGACAGCCGCACAGAATATCAATAATATCACGCCTGCAATAGCCACTCCACGGCGGGAAAGCCGGGCTGCCAGCAATGGCCAGGCCAGGTAGAATTGTTCCTCGATTGACACGCTCCAAAGTACTGTTATCACGAGGATTGGAGCGCCCCACCACGCACATGCGAGATTGCCTACAAAGGCCGCAAAGGTCGCAAAATATATTAAGTGGACTCCGTAGGCCGGGTGCGTTAGGAAATAAACAAAGGCAATGGCGAGAAAGGTGAAATACAAAGGCCAAATTCTGAGGATGCGGCGAACGTAAAACGATTTAATATCGATTTGGTGGAACCGCTCCTTCTCGCGCATGAGCAGCTCAGTGATCAAATAGGCGCTCAGAGTGAAAAAAAGATCCACCCCAAAGCGGCCCGCGAACCAGATTCGCGCAAACGGCGCTCCTAAAATTTCGCAAGTATGAAAGGAAAATACCGCAAGAAATGCCAGAAACCTCAGACTGTCCAATTCCGGTAAATAGAACCGCGCCGATTCGCTCTGGGCTCGGCTGGCGACTGGAGCGACATGTGGCAGTGTTGCAGCTGGACTAGCCATGACTCAGAGCACCAAGGCGCGCCTAGAGAAGTTTATTTCGTACGAAATGTAGTTACAACTATCGAGCTGCCGTCCGAAAACGAATCAAGCGCCTGTTCGCAGCGCGCATGCAATTAGAAGAAGGGGCGACTACCGGCGGCGCTTGCAATGGTGCGGCACAAGCCATGCCTGGGATAAAGAACCCTCACGCCACTCGAGGCGGCTCTGCCACAGTCGGTGTTCCTCCAAGATAGCGTTTGTGAAACCTATACGATGTCGAGGCTGCTGAAGAAGAACGCCACTTCGCGCGCAGCGGTCTCGGGTGCGTCGGAGCCGTGGGTCGCGTTCTTTTCGACGTCCATGCCGAAGTCCTTGCGAATCGTGCCGGCGGCCGCCTTGGCCGGATCCGTCGCGCCCATCAGGTCGCGCCACTTCGCGATCGCGCCGTCGGCCTCCAACGCCATCACCACCACTGGCCCCGACGACATGTATTCGCAGAGCGAGCCATAAAACGGCCGTGCCTTGTGCACTTCGTAGAACGCTTCGGCCTGCGCGGGTCCCAGGCGCATCAGGCGCATCGCGCAAAGCTGCAGTCCCGCGCCCTCGATGCGTTTGATGATGTCGCCGGAAAGCCCGCGCCCCACCGCGTCGGGCTTGATGATTGCCAATGTCCGTTCGATCGCCATCCGCTACTTGCCGTCCTGATTGCGCCGGGCTTCCAGCGCCGCCTTCAATTCTTGTGGCCGTCGAGCGCGGCCTTCATGGTCGAGCCGAGATCGGCCGGGCTCATCGCGACGCCGATGCCGGCGGCCTTGAGCGCTGCGATCTTGTCGGCCGCTCCGCCGTGTCCGCCCGAGATGATCGCTCCCGCGTGGCCCATCCGGCGTCCCTTGGGCGCGGTCTGTCCGGCAATGAACGCCACCACGGGCTTCTTGAAGTTCTGCTTTATGTAGGCCGCCGCCTCTTCCTCGGCGGTGCCGCCGATCTCGCCGATGAAGATCACCGCGTCGGTGCCCGGGTCCTTGTTGAACAGTTCCAGCGCGTCGATCTGGTTGGTGCCGATTATCGGGTCGCCGCCGATTCCGACGCAGGTCGATTGCCCGATGCCGAGTTGGGTGAGCTGATGCACCGCCTCATAGGTCAGCGTGCCGGAGCGCGAGATCACGCCGACCCGCCCGGGCTTGTGGATGTAGCCTGGCATGATGCCAATTTTGCACTCGCCGGGGGTGATCACGCCGGGACAGTTGGGGCCGATCAATCGCGACTTGCTGTCCCTCAAATAGTGCTTGACCTTTACCATGTCGAGCACCGGAATACCCTCGGTGATGCAGATGACGAGTTCGACTCCGGCGGCCACCGCTTCGAGAATCGCGTCGGCGGCAAACGGCGGCGGAACATAAATCACGGTCGCGTTGGCGCCGGTCGCTTTGCGCGCTTGCTCGACGGTGTCGAAAATCGGGATGCCCTCGAAGTCGGTGCCGCCCTTGCCTGGCACCACGCCGCCTACCATCTGTGTGCCGTAATCGCGGCAGGCGCGGGTGTGGAACTGACCGGTGGCGCCGGTGATGCCCTGGGTGAGGACGCGGGTGTTTTTGTTTACCAGGATGCTCATCGAATCTGTCCTATTTGCCGATCGACTCGACCACGCGGCGTGCCGCGTCGGCCATGTTGTTGGCGGCGATCACCTTGATGCCCGACTCGGCCAGGATCTGCTTGCCCTCTTTGACGTTGGTCCCTTCCATGCGGACCACCAGCGGGATGCTGAGCTTGACCTCGCGCGCCGCGTCGACCACGCCGCGCGCCAGCACGTCGCATTGCATGATGCCGCCGAAGACGTTGATCAGCACCGCCTTGACGCGCGAGTCGGAGAGCAGGATGCGAAACGCGGCCGCAATCTTCTTGGCATTGGCGCCGCCGCCCACGTCGAGAAAGTTGGCCGGCTCGGCGCCGTAGTATTTCACGATATCCATCGTCGCCATCGCGAGGCCCGCGCCGTTGACCATGCATCCGATATTGCCGTCGAGATGCACGTAGCTCAGATCGTACTTGGCAGCCTCGGTCTCGGCCGGGTCCTCTTCGTTGGAGTCGCGCAGCTCGCGGATGTCGGGATGGCGGAACAGTCCGTTGTCGTCGAACGAAATTTTGGCGTCCAGGCAAATCACGCGGCCGTCGGCCGTCACCACCAGCGGGTTGATCTCGACCAGCGAGGCGTCGGTTTCGACAAACGCGCGGTAGAGCGCGCCGAGCAGCGCCGCGAACTGGCCCACCTGCTTGTCCTTGAGTCCCAGCGCAAACGCGATCCGGCGCGCCTGGAACGGCGCCATCCCCAGCAACGGGTCGACCGGGTCAGTGATTATCTTCTCGGGCGTCTTGGCCGAGACCTCTTCGATCTCCGTGCCGCCCTCGGTGCTCGCGATCACTGCGACCGCCGCGGCCTTGCGATCGACCACCATGCCCAGGTAGAGCTCGCGCGCGACCTGGCTCGCCTCTTCGACGTAAACCCGGCGTACCACGCGCCCCTCGGGGCCCGTCTGATGCGTCACCAGCGTCTTGCCGAGCAGCCGGGCGGCGAATTCGCGCGCCTCCCCGGCCGAGCTTATCAACTTGACGCCGCCGGCTTTGCCGCGCCCGCCGGCATGGATCTGCGCCTTGATAACGGCCTTGGGCTGGCCAAGCGCGGTGAATGCAGCGGCCGCCTCGTCTGGCGTGGAGGCCGCTTGCCCCTTGGGCACCGGTACGCCGAAACGGCCGAGCAACTGTTTGGCCTGGAACTCGTGGATGTTCATGTTTCACTAACCCTACGTTTGGCGCGGGGCGGCGATTCGCCAGATACCGGCGATCGGCGCCCTAGCCGGCTACCGCTTTGTCCATCGCTTCGACCAGTTCGCGCACGTGCGAAACGGAGCTGTCGAAAGCGGTCTTCTCGGCCGCCGTGAGCTGGATTTCAATCACCCGCTCGACGCCGCCCGCCCCGATCACCGCCGGTACGCCGGCGTACAGCCCGCGCACGCCATATTCGCCCTCGAGGTAAACCGCGCACGGCAGCACTTCCTTGCGGTCGAGGATGTAGGCCTCGACCATCCGGTAGACCGCCGCGCCCGCGGCGTAGTACGACGACGTCTTCATCAGTTCGACGATCTCGCCGCCGCCGTTGCGCGTGCGTTTTTCGATCTCGTCGAGCCGCCCCGGCGCGATCATGCGCTCGATCGGCACGCCGCCCACGCTGGTGTAGCTGCGCACGGGCACCATGTCGTCGCCATGCCCGCCGAGCACCATCGCCGAGACGCTCTCGACCGACACCTTGAGCTCGGTCGCAAGGAAGGTGCGGTAGCGCGCCGAGTCGAGCACGCCGGCCTGCCCGGCGACGCGATGCTTGGGAAAGCCGGTGACGCGCTTGATCTGCGTCACCATCGCGTCGAGCGGGTTGGTCACCACGATCACGAACGCGTCGGGCGCATGCTGCTTGATCGCGCCGCCGACCTGGTTCATGACCCCGGCGTTGATTTTCAGCAGATCGTCGCGGCTCATCCCGGGCTTGCGCGGCGATCCCGAGGTTACCACGCAACAGTCGGCGCCCTCGATGATCTTCATGTCGGTCGAGCCGCTGACGTTCACGTCGACGCCCAGCACCGGAGCGGACTCGAGCATGTCGAGTGCCTTGCCCTGGGGCAGGCCGTCGATGATGTCGAAGAGCGCAATATCGCCCAACTCGCGCAAAAAGCACAGGTGGGCACAGGTGGCGCCGACGTTGCCGGCGCCGATGAAAGCAATTTTTCTTCGCTTGATCACACTTTGCCGGAGGGGCCGACGCCCCTCTCCTCCATGAGGCTGACTTATATATCCGCTATCGCCGCGCGCGCAAAGCTTTAGCCGGCATGCCGCGAATCCGGCCGCCGGTGAGTCGGCGGCGGGTTTGTCCGCGCGCGACCCCCGAATCAATATCAGCCGCCGCCCGCCGTGTGAAGCCACATGCGATCGGCCCCGCCGGGCCGTTTTGTGGCAGGGGCCAAGCCGTGTTAGACAAGCCTCGAAGCAAGCCTGAACGAAACTACCGGGAGGACGATTGACATGGCCGCCGATCACATGGCCGCCGACTTGGAGGCCCGCGTAAGCACGCTCGAATCCAAGGTGCGGGAACTTGTCGACCTCGAGGCGATACGCGACCTCCGCTTCCGCTATCACGAATACATCAACGAGGCGAAATTCACCGAGATCGCGAGTCTCTTCACCGAGGATGGCGATCTGCTCTTCGGCCACCTCGGCAACGCCCACGGACGCGACGAAATTAACCGCTTCTTCGGCGGCCTGCTGGTCAAGCCCGACGGTGCCGGCAAGAACAAGCCGCCGCGGCTCTCGCGCGTGCGCCAGTTCATCCACAACCACGTGGTCGAAGTTCACGGCGACCACGCGACCGGCTTCTCGTATCTGGAGGCCAAGCCGGTCTACAAGGGCGAGAGCTACGTGGTCGCGGCGCGCTACGACGATGAGTACGTACGCCACAACGGCGAGTGGAAGTTCAAAAAGATGGCGCTGACGCCGTACTTCATGGTGCCGCTGAAAGAAGGCTGGGCTCAGGACGATCTGCTGAAGATGGGCCATTGAAAAGAGCGCGTTCGCGCCATTGTTCTCCGGCGTTTAGACCAAGAGGTGAGCACGATGGAAGCCCCGGTGCTTTACGAACGCAGCGGCGTGATCGGATATATCACGCTCAACCGGCCGCACGTGCTCAATGCGATGAACGACGAATGGATTCATGCGCTGGTGGCCGCGGCGCAAACCGCGCGCGAGGACGCCGCGGCGCGCGTGGTGGTGATCCGCGGCGCAGGCCGCGCCTTCTGCGCAGGCGCCGACCTCAAGGAAAATCCGCGCCGCCAGGAGCTGATGGAATTCTGGCGCACGCACATCGGTCCCGAGCAGGAAATCGCACGCCGCTTCCGCCGCATCGGCAAACCGCTGATCGCGCAAGTGCATGGCTACGCCGTGGGCGGCGGATGCGAGGTCGCGATGCTCGCCGACATGCGCATCGCCGCCGAGGGCACCAGGCTTGGCTTCACCGAGGTGCGGGTTGGTGCAACGGTAACGATGGGCGGACTGTATAACCTTACCCGCCTGGTCGGGGCGGGCCTCGCCTTCGAACTGCTCTACACCGCCGAACTAATCGACGCCGCCGAGGCAATGCGAATCGGGCTGGTCAACCGCGTGGTGCCGGCGGACGAGCTCGAGTCAGCGGTCCGCGCGCTGGCCGAAAAAATCGCCGCGCACTACCCGGCCGAACTGGCGCTCACGCGCGAAGGTGTGTACCGCGCGATGGACATGGACTTCGACGCCTCGGTCGAGATGGAGCTGGGCGCGGCACTGGTGTCGCATCTTGAGGGCTCGCGAATCGAGGGGATGGCGCGTCAGGACGAACGTATCCATCAGCGCAAGGGCGGCGTGCGATGACGGTGCGCGGGCGCGCTCGGGATGTCGCAGCGCACCGGCACAGATTGATCGCGCCAATCCGGCAGAGACGGCTGGCGCTCGCGGCGTTCGCCGTTGCATTCGTATTTGCGGCTGCCGCGCCGGCACCTGGAGCGTTAGCGGCGCAAATCGAGGTCTGCTTCTCGCCGCCGCTGCCCGGTGGATGCGACCCGGTCAGAGCTATCGAGGACGCGGTAAGGGCGGCGCGCAAATCGATCCTGATCCAGGCTTATGAGATTACGCCCGGCCCACTGGTGACGGCTCTGATTGATGCTCACCAGCGGGGCGTGGACGTTCGCGCCATCGTTGACTACCGGCAGCTCACCGACCGCCGCAACCACGACGACGCGTTCGCCGTCGAGCATCTTGGCGCCGCCGGAATTCCCGTGCTGGTCGACAGGCCGCCCGGCCTGATGCACGACAAGGTTATGATTATCGACGGCGAAGTCGTCGTCACCGGCAGTTTCAACTACACGTATTCCGCCGAGCACAGGAACGTCGAGAACCTGCTGGTGATTCGCGATTCCGCACTGGCCGCTCAATACGTGCAACATTGGAGAAGCCGCGCGATCGAGTCACGGCCGCTTCGCGCCAGTGCCAGCGCAGGGGACGCGCAAAATTCTTCGGTGCTGGATAGCGCTACACCGCCGCCCGCGCCAAACGGACCAATCATTGGCAATCGACGCAGCCGGATCTACGAATGGCCTGGGTGTCCCTTCTACGACAAGGTTTCGACTGCCAATCGCGTCGAGTTTTCAAGCGCACAAGCTGCCGAGCAGGCCGGCTACCGCGCCGCCCGCAACTGCCGATGACAGGATCGAATGAGCGCCGGTTCAACCGGCGACGAGTACAAGCTGAAGCTTCAGTGCGCCCAGGCCGTTTCCTGCGTCGTGGCCCACGGATAGACATGCACCATCCATCCCAAGACCTGCGGATAGAAGCGTCCGCCAGCGATGTCGCACGCGGCTTTGGTCGAAATTGAGCCTTTGAAACCGAACTTAGTCCAGTCGGCGGTCGCGCCCTGCCCCTTGGGTGGGAAGCACAGGTTGACGTGCCGATGCCATCGCGCGACGCCGAGCGGCACGCGCTGATCGAGCTTCGCTTCGCTGGTTCCGCGCGGCGCCGTGTACATCGCGCCCACCAGCTCGTACCCATTGGCGGTCTTCTTGTAGAGCAGCGAAGTTGGCTCGGAGGGATCGAAGGTGAATGCCGCCTTGAGACCGTTCTGCCATCGCGTGAAATGATAGACGTTCTGCGGGAACTCCGGATGGAACGGCTTGAAGCCGTCGGCCTCGGCCACGTGATAGTCCTTGTACTTGACGAGCGCAGTTTGCAGGGTCTTGACGATTTCCGCGGCGCGCTCGCGGTCGGCGTCGGTGACCGGGCGAGTATCACTCCACGCCATGTGCGCCGCTATCGCTCCGTGACCGGCCATTCGCTCGGACATGTCCATCGAGGACATCGCGCCGATAGCCGCGTCCTGGCTTGCCGCGTCGCCGTTCTGATCAGTCCCGGTTGCGGCCGCGTGCGATGCCGCCATCCCCGCGCCGCCCTGCCCCATCGTGCCCGCCATGTCACTGCCGCGTCCCTGTGCCGCCGCCAGCGCGAGCAACACCATTGCCACCCCTGCCGCGTTGTGCAAAATCATGGTTCCTCCCCTGTGCTCGAACTCGAGCTCTCCGCCACCTCCACAACACCAATGACTACGCACTCGCCCCCGCGGGGTTACACGCGCATCTACAAGGATTATTTGACTCCGCTTCGCGGTAATGTGCCATAGGGAGACATTCGAACCCGCTGTGCCACAGCCCTGAACCACTACTGGCAGTGTCGCTGCGACGGGTGACCACAAGCCAATAGCAGCATCGTCAGCGGCGCTCAGATCTGGACCAATGCAAGAGCGCCCGCAGGCGATGCCCGCGGGCGCTCTTTACGAACCTGAAACTTTCGGGGCGCGTCCCGCGCCGCCGTGAAGCTACAAATTGGCGCTACATGTTATCGACGATCGCCTTGCCGAACTCGGAGCATTTGAGCAGCTTTGCTCCGGTCATCAGGCGCTCGAAATCGTAGGTCACGGTCTTGTTCGCAAGCGTCTTCTCCAATCCGCCAACAATTCCGTCGGCCGCCTCCTGCCATCCCATGTGCTCGAGCATCATCACGCCCGACAGGATGACCGAGCCCGGGTTGACCTTGTCCTGGTTGGCATACTTGGGCGCGGTGCCGTGGGTGGCCTCGAAGATCGCGTGGCCGGTCACGTAGTTGATGTTGGCGCCCGGCGCGATGCCCAGACCGCCGACCTGCGCCGCCAGCGCGTCGGAAAGATAATCGCCGTTGAGGTTCATCGTCGCCACCACGTCGAAATCCTCGGGGCGCGTGAGCACCTGCTGGAGCGTGATGTCGGCGATGTTGTCCCTGACCAGGATTTGTCCCTCGGGCGGCTTGCCATTGCAGTCGTCCCATCCGATCGCCTTGCCCTTGAACTCACGCCGCGTGAGCTCATAGCCCCAGTCGCGGAAGGCGCCCTCCGTGAACTTCATAATGTTGCCCTTGTGCACCAGGGTGACGCTCTTGCGCTTGTGCGCGATGGCGTAGTTGAGCGCCGCGCGGATGAGCCGCTCGGAGCCCTCGCGTGAGATCGGCTTGATGCCGATGCCCGAAGTGTTGGGGAAACGAATCTTGGTGACCTTCATCTCCTCCAGCAGGAACTTGATGACCTTTTTCGCCTCGGGCGACTCGGCTTCCCACTCCACGCCGGCGTAGATGTCCTCGGTGTTCTCGCGGAAGATGACCGCGTCGAGCTTCTCGGGATTTTTTACCGGGCTCGGCGTGCCCTTGAAGTAGCGCACCGGGCGCAGGCAAACGTAGAGGTCGAGCAACTGGCGCAGCGCGACGTTGAGCGAGCGAATACCGCCGCCCACCGGCGTGGTCAGCGGCCCCTTGATTCCGACCAGGTATTCCTTGAACGCCTCGACGGTCTCGTCGGGCAGCCAGTTGTTGAACTGATTGTAGGATTTCTCGCCTGCCCACACTTCCATCCATGCGATCTCGCGCTTGCCGCCGTAGACCTTCTTGATCGCGTTGTCGAAGACGTACTGCGAGGCGCGCCAGATGTCCGGCCCGGTGCCGTCGCCCTCGATGAACGGAATAATCGGCCGCGCCGGCACGTGCAGCTTGCCGTCCGACCCCATCGTGATCTTCTCGCCGTTGCTCGGAACCTTGATCGTCTTGAACGCCATCTGCCTTGACACCCGCTTGGTTGAGGATATTTGCGCGCCGCCTGCCTTCGTATCGATAGCGCGTGCGGTCACGCGATCAAACCCAAATCATATAGCAAACGCCTGCCCTCGCGGGCAAAGCGCCCGCGCCTGCGGCTAACCCCCGGACGCGGCCACTGCTATAGTTCCCCGCAATCGCCGCGGTCTAGCCTCGATGCGAAACCGGAGGCTCATAACGGAGACAGGAGTCGGAGATAGGGTATGGATTTCAGTTTCACCCCCGAGCAAGAGGCGTTTCGTGCGCGGCTGCGAGCGTGGCTGGAGGAAACCTCGCGCGAAGTGTTCGGCCGCAGCGGCGACGGGATGGGCGCGTCGACCGCCAGCCTGCTCGACGTCGGCGACGACTCCAAGTGGCAGGGACTGCGCGAGTATCACAAGCGGCTCTACGAGGCCGGCTACGTCGCGCTGCACTGGCCAAAGGAATGGGGCGGCGGCGGCGCTTCGCTGATCGAGCAGGCGATCTATCAGGACGAAGTGCTGCGCCTGGGTCTGCCGCTGTATGGAGCCAACCAGCTCGCGATCGATCGCATCGGCCCCACCATCATCCTGCTCGGCACCGAGCAGCAAAAAGCGCGCTACCTCGGCAAGATGCTGACCGGCGAGGAAACCTGGTGCCAGGGCTACTCCGAACCCAACTCCGGCTCCGACCTCGCGAGCCTACAGACCCGCGCTGTGCTCGAGGGCGACTCGTTCGTGGTCAACGGCCAGAAGGTCTGGACCAGCCTCGCGCAGCGCGCCGACATGCAGGTGCTGCTGGTGCGCACCGATCCTGGCGCACCCAAGCACAAGGGCATCTCCTACCTGCTGGTCGACATGAAAAGCCCCGGCATCACGGTTCGTCCGCTGATGCAGATAACCGGCGAATCCGGATTCAACGAAGTTTTCTATGACAACGTCCGCGTGCCCAAGGAAAACCTGGTGGGCGAGATCAACCAGGGATGGCAGGTGTCGATTGCGACGCTCATGTGGGAGCGGGCCTCGGGCGGCACGCGCCATCCGGTCGAGCGCACCATCAGCGAGCTTATCGAACTTGCCAGGGCGGTCGAGTTCGATGGGATACCCGCTAACCAACATCCTTACATCCGCCAGAAGCTCTCGCAGTTCGCGATCGAATCGCGATGCCTGAGGCTAAGTCGCTATCGCGGCCTGACTGCTCAGCTCAAGGGCAAGGTGCCGGGGCCGGAAACCTCGTTCGGCAAGCTCTTCGCGACCGAGCTGAATCTGCGCGTGGCGATGTTCGCCGACGAGCTGCTCGGGCCTTACGCAACGCTGATGAAGGGATCGATCGGCGCGGTCGAGGGCGGGCGATGGATGATGCGGACGCTGGCGGCGCGCGGGCTGACGATCGCGGCCGGCTCGAGTGAGATCCAGCACAACATCATCGGTGAACGGGTGCTGAAACTTCCCAAGGGATAGGAATTGTGCGGCACACGGACGGCATCGTCACGCGGGCGATGCCGTCCGTGTGTGTTCAGCGTATTCTACGCTGCTCCCCAGACGTTTCGTCTGGAGCCGCGTTCGCACTGGGAACTGGCTGTGACTTTCGTCGATCCAAGTTTTCTTAATTCGGCCCGATCCTCATGCTCGGGATCCTACGACGCATGTTTTAGCTTTTGGCGTGCTTGAGCTCTTGCACATACGACAGGAATTTCTGCTGCAAGCTGTTGTCGTCCCTGACCATCCTGATGACGTTGTTGTACTGCTGCGGCTCCATCCCCTCTTCCTTCACCGCGGCGACTTTCGCCGACTCGCTCTCGGCAACTAACTGTTGCTTGCGGGCCGTATCGCCGGTGTTGTTGATCGCCTGCTCGGTCTTAACGGAGATGTCCCTCACCTTTACGTATGCGGCCGCGGCACGTTTCAGCGTCGCGTCGTCCACGCTCCTGGGATTTGGTACGCTCGAGGCCTGCGCGAAAAGCGGTGCGCTTTGCGTGGGGCCTCCGTTCATCGTCGCCATCGCGAAAGATGGGAATGCCAGAGTCATGCCGAGGATCGCGGCGTAACCTGCGATCGCGCTTTGTTCAAATCTCATACGAAAATCCTTCCTTTGACGAGCCGATTTTTCTCGAGCCGGCAGGAATCCCCGCCGATGTTATAATCGGTCCAAAATTCGTGCCGCGAACCATCACTTTTTCACCGCGCAAACGTGACCTTTTTTCCATCGCCGGTGAAGCCATTTCGCGATAGCGTGGAAAATATGAGGCGATTGTGCGGCAGGTTTTACAAAAGCGCCGGGTCTGGGGTTTAAGCTCTTATGCACGATCGAAATCCAAATCGAGGACAGGAAAGACACGGTGCCGCCATGAACCAATCAATAGTTCCCGCCGCATGGAGGCCGCGCGGACGCGGCGCGGAAATCAGCTATACCATCGTCGATTCGCCGTTCGGCAGGATGCTGGTCGCGGTGACCGCGCGCGGCATCTGCGCGCTCTCGATGCACGAGTCCGACGAATGGCAGGAGAGCGAACTGCGCCGCGATTTCCGTGAAGCCAAAATCACTCGCGACGACGGCGCTGCGCGACCGGCCGTAGAGGCCGTGCTGCGCTACCTGCGTGGCGAGACGGCGCGATGCGACGTGCCGCTGGAGGTCAGCGGGACTCCGTTTCAACTCAGCGTCTGGCGCGAGCTGTGTGCGATTCCCGAGGGCGCCACGCGCAGCTACGGCGAGATCGCGGCGCGTATCGGGCGGCCGTCGGCGGCGCGCGCCGTCGGCCATGCCAACGGCTCCAATCCGGTGTCGATCCTGATCCCGTGCCATCGCGCGATCGGCGCGGATGGCAAGCTCACGGGCTATCGATGGGGCCTGGAGATCAAAAAGAAGCTGCTCGCCTTCGAGCACGCACGCACTATGGGCTTGCTACTCGATCCGTCGAGTCAGGTTATCTAGTGGGACTCAGTTCACGCCGTCCGCGCGACGGCCGGAGCAGCAGGCCGTCGCCGGTTCATTAATCACTCGCGGCGCGAGTGCAAAGGCCGCCGCGCCATCCACCGGCTTGCCGTGCTTCTCTTCGAGGTCATAGTTGACGTGGTAGATCTCCCACTCGACCCCGTCGGGATCCTCGATCCAAAACTTGCACTGATTGGCGTAACAGCAACTGACGTTCAGTTGTTCGCGCACGCGGAGTCCGGCGGCCTTGACGCGTTCGAGATGGCGCAACACGGTCTCGCTGGAATCGACCTCGACGCCGAGATGATTTATCGCCGGCGTGCCATCGCTTCCGGCGCGCCTGGGCGAGATGGCGAGGTTAATCGGCGCGAATGGCGGCACGAACTTCAGATGGTCGCCCTTGTCCTTGGCTGGCGCGACGCCGAAAAACTTCTCGTAAAAGCTGCGGCTGTGAGCCATGTCCGAGACCGAAAGATGAATGTGCACTCTAGCGTCCATCGTGGGTTCCCTCGCTTTCCAATCTAATCGCTGCGCACAGGCGCCGCCAGTGTGCGGTGGCGGCTCAGTCTCAAAATGCCCGAATCAGCATGCTACGGTCACTTGTCTTACGGGCGCGATAGATCGGAAAAATGATTGCGTGAACGACGCGCATCGAGGAGAGAGCGCAATGGACATGAAACTGCGGGAAGGCAAACCCGAAGACGCGCAGGCCTGCGGCAGGATCGCTTACGAGGCGTTCAAGTCGATCGCCGACGAGCACAACTTTCCTCCCGATTTTCCCAGTGCCGAAAACGCGGTCACGGTGCTCTCCTACCTGCTTGCGAGCCCGGGTTTTTACAAAGTGGTCGCCGAACTCGACGGCCGGATCGTCGGCAGCAATTTTCTAGACGAACGCAATCCGATCGCCGGCATCGGACCGATAACCGTCGACCCCGCGGTCCAGAACCGCGCGATCGGGCGACGCCTGATGCAGGCTGTGATGGAGCGTACCGCCGCCCGCAACTTTCCCGCCGTGCGGCTGGTTCAGTCGGCGTATCATTGCCGCTCGCTCAGCCTCTACACTAAGCTGGGCTTCGATTCGCGCGAGCCGCTGAGCGTTTTCCAGGGCCCGGCGCTCAATCTTTCCATCCCCGGATATGCCGTGCGGCCGGCGCGCGCGAGCGACCTGGAGGAATGTGGCCGCCTGTGCATCCGCATCCACGGCCACGACCGCAGCGGCGAGATGCGCGACGCGCTCCGGCCGGGCTACGGCGCGATCGTCGAACGCGCCGGACGCATCACGGGTTATACTTCAGCGATCGCTTTCTTCGGCCACACCGTTGGCGAGACCAACGACGATATCAAGGCGCTCATCGGCGCGGCGCGGTCATTTGGCGGTCCCGGGCTTCTTGTGCCGACGCGCAACAGCGAACTGATGCGCTGGTGCCTGAACAGCGGACTGCGGATCGTTCAACCGATGACTCTGATGACGGTCGGGCTCTATAACGAGCCGGCCGGGGCTTATCTGCCGTCAGTGATCTACTAGGAGAGGAAAAAGATCATCGCTCCGCGGAGATTCTTCGCTGACGCTCAGGATGACAGAAAGGAAGCTTTTTTTGTTGTAATCCTCAACGAAGGTTGCCGAAGTGAAGGATCGACGCGGAGCGATTTTGTGCTTATCCGCACCCTCCCCGGCGTGTCGCGCCGGAAGATAGCGGCTCGGCCGATCAGGTCCCCTGCGTCACGTTCCCTGGATTGGAGCGGCCCAGCGGCCGAAGATCGTCTCGGCGACTTTGCTCAAAGCGGCCAGATGCGCGGGCGCCGACGCGAGAATCTCGTCGCCGTCGATTCCGACCCGCTTCAGTCCCTCGCCAAACTCGCTCACCAGCGCCGCGACGATCCGCTGCGTCATCTCGGCATGAAACAGCAATCCCCAGGCGTGGTCGCCGTAGCGAAAGGCCTGCAACTCGGTCAGCTCCGACGAGGCGAGCGCGACCGCGCCGGCCGGCAGATCGAAGATGTCGCTGTGCCAGTGGCCGGCGACGAATTCCTCGGGTAGTCCGCGAAGTAAGCGGTCATCGTTAGCCTCGGGGCGAAGCCGCACCGGATACCATCCGATTTCCTTGTGCGCGGCGCGCCGCACGTTGGCTCCGAGCGCCGACGCCAGCAGTTGGCTTCCCAGGCACACGCCGAGCACCGGCCGTCCGGCCTTGAGTGCGTTTTCGATCAGCGCCATCTCGGCGCGCAGGTATGGATAGCGATCGAGCTGGTAAGCCGCCTCCGGCCCACCCATCACGATAAGTCCGCCCGCGCCTTTCATGTCGACGGGCACGGGATGGCCGTCGAAGACGCGCACGTATTGCCATGCCAGCGCTGCCGCTTCCAACGCCTCGGCAATCGCGCCAAGGTTCTCGGCCGGATGGTGCTGCAGCACCCAGACTTTCGCCATCGCAAATCCCTTCCTGGCTTGACCCTTTATCGGTGGCCGCCTGTGGATCATGCCGATCAAATCAGAACGACGCCGGGAAGGCGAGGCGGCGCTGCCGCGGGGGCGCGAAAATGAAGTTGATGGAATTCCGCGGACAGATTACGCTCCATCTTAGGTGGCGGCACGGTATTGCCGGAGCGCGCCGGAAAGTCGTACGCGCAGATGCATACGACAGCCACATCGGAGGAGTTCAGCATGAGCATCATCGGCCTTCGCGAGCAGACCGTCCACGGCGCGAAAAGTATCGCCGACGCCTGCGCGCGCCATCGATGGAACATCCCGGCCGACTACAACGTCGCCGTCGATTGCCTCGATCGCCACACCGACCTGCGCGACAAACCTGCGCTCTATTACGAGGATGACGAGGGGCGGGTCGAGACCTACACCTTCGGCAAGATCGGCGAGCTTAGCCGGCGTTTTGCCAACGCGATGACCGGGCTGGGAATCAAGCGCGGCGACGTGGTTGCGGTGCATCTGCCGCAGCGGCCCGAGACCGCGATCGCCCACATGGGACTCTATCGTATCGGCGCGATCGCGCTGCCGATTTCCAAACTGTTCGGCCCCGACGCGCTATGTACCGGCTCAACAACAGCGCGGCCAAGGCGATTCTGCTCGAGCCCGAAAGCGTCGAGAAGCTCGAACCGATCCGCAAGGACGTTCCCGAATTGCGCCACGTGATTATCGCCGGCGGCAACAAGGGCGGCCTCGCCTTCGACGATCTCATCGCCAAAGGTTCCGACCATTTCACGATGGGACCAGCGCATGCCGAGGATCCGATCCTGCTGATGTACACCTCGGGCACGACCGGCGATCCCAAGGGCGTGCTGCACGTCGCGCGCTACGTGTTGGGCCACAACGGGATCGATTACTCCTACAATTTCCTGCGCGCGGGCGACCTTTACTACAGCGCGGCCGATTGGGCGTGGGCGGGCGGCCTGCTCGACGGCCTGCTCGCGATTTGGCCCTACGGAATCCCGGTGCTCGCCTATCGCAGCAAGGCGCGTTTCGATCCCGATGTCACGCTCAGGCTGCTCGAGCGGTACGGCGCGACGGTCGGGCTCTATCCGCCGACCGCACTCAAGTCGTTGCGCGAGGTCAAGAACCCGCGCGAGAAGTATCGCGAGCTCCGCCTGAGATGCATCGTCAGCGGCGCCGAGCCGGTCAGCCCGGAACTATCGCGATGGGTCGACGATCAGCTTAAGGTCGAATTCAACCAGGCCTTCGGCCAGACCGAGGCCAACTACTTCATCGGTAACTGCACCGCGCTCGAAAAAGCCAGCCTCGAGCCGCTCGGCAAGGCCTATCCCGGCCACGAGGTCGCCGTGGTCGACCCGCACACCGGCATCCCGGTTAAAAACGGCGAGACCGGCGAAATCGCGATCCGCGTAGAAGACCCGGTGGTGATGAAGCAGTACTGGAAGACCCCGGAAGCGATGAAGGAGAAGTTCGTCAACGGATGGTGCATCAGCGGCGACAACGGTCACATGGACGACCAGGGATATATCTATTTTCAGGGCCGCTCCGACGACGTAATCAAGACCTCGGGCTACCGGGTCGGCCCGGCTGAGGTCGAAGCGAAGATAATCGAGCATCCGGCGGTCGCCTCATGCGCGTCGCGGTGGTGGGCGTGCCGGACGAGCGGCGCGGCCAATCGATCAAAGCGTTCATCAAGCTACTGCCGGGCCATCAGCCCTCGGATCAGATGATCGACGAGATCCAGAAGCACGTGAAGACCCGGCTCGCGGCGCACGAGTATCCGCGCGAGTTCGAGTTCATGGACGAGTTTCCGGTTACGGTCACCGGCAAAATTCGCCGCCGCGACCTCCGCGAGCGTGAAATCAAGCGTCTGGAGCTGAAGAAGAAAGGTCGCTGAACGGGCCGATTCCTCCTGGACGAGCCAACAATATTGGAGCAGATCGCCGAGGTGGGAGCCGGCGTCCTCTGGCTACGCGTCCAGGCCCTCGAGCAGTACCCAAGCGGCTACATCCCAGGGCCGTTGAAGGATCAGCTTTCTGACATCAGAGACGTCTGTTCCCTCGCCTTCTTTGACCGGCTGCCAAGTGCTGTCCGGATTGTATTCTTCCATCTCGGAAGCGATCTGGCTGGTCTGTGGACCTAAGTCCTTTTGATAGATCTGGCCGTCCTGGTTAACCACGAAGGTCATCACTCCGGAGTCGCGATAGCGGACCGGATACGCAATCAGCGCGAACCCGCCGGTCATCTTGCCATCAGCGATATAATTTTGGGCTCCTCCATGCGCAGCCGCCCCTTGCCTGGTCAGCAGCCGGTAGATGTAACCGTGAAAAGGACGAGGTTGCCCCGCGGCATGGTGAGAGTGATGCTTGTAGCCTTCACTGGCGGCTTCGGCTACCAGTGGACCCAGAGGACTTTCCGGCTGCTCACTTGACTTGACCTCCCAGTATAGACCGTCCTGCTTTCCGGGAGTGCTTCTGAATTTCTGAGCATATTGATGCAACGAGCTGCCGTCGTGGAGAGCGGCATAGTATTCCCGCTCGCTATTGACTATTTCCTGGCAGACTTTGATCACATTCAGCTCGTTAGTCCCAATCCGGCGATATAGTACCTCCTGCTTGCCGTACGATGTATCGAAATACCATTTGGCGCCGTTTTTTTTGAGCGGAATTGCAAGCGGCCAGTTCTCCGCGCCTATATATATGAACACTCGTCCCGAGCGGGTGGTAACGAACCGATGCATCTCATGATACTTCTCGACAAAATGATTACTGTTTTCCTTGTCGGCAACTCGATCCCCGGAGAAAATCAATTCCTGGCCGGAGTGACCTAAAATCGCCATCATTTCCTGTTTATCCTGTTTCTGTGCGGCCGCGGCCAGCGCGTCGGCCGCGGCGGCGGGCGAGCTGAAGGTCTTCTGCCCAGCCTCCTGCGCGAAGGTGGTCCGCGAGGCGCCAAACCCGCCGACTACCATGCCGATGAGTAGGATCTTTAGGATTAGCCGGCCGCCGACGCTTGCTCGCTTATAGTCTCTCGCTTGAAGCATTGCTCTTTCCTTATTTGGTAAGGCCCTGGCATCCCCCAGGGGCGCGTTGCGCAGTCTATCCTCCAGGCTCGCCTCGAGGCCTTGCTCTGCTCAACGCTTATGGGCCGCAGGCGCAGCTGGCCGCGCGGCAGGTCGTGCGGCAGGTCGCGCAGCAGCGTGAGCCGGTGCCGCTGCGCGGGCCGGCGCCCGACCCAAGCTGGCCTGGCCACGGGCGCTGGCCGCTATAGCCTCGCGACCTGGAGCGATCCTGGCGAAAGCGGTTTTGTTCAGGCCTGTAGCCGGAGCCTTGGCAAAGCCGCGGTAGGGATTGGCCTGCGGCCTGGGGTTATTTCGCACAGCTGCCGGCGCGTTGGCTCTGTTGGCTGGTCTGGCGCCTGCCTGCGGATGGGCCGCGGCGGCCGGAGCGCCCATCTCGCGTGGACCGCGATTGGCCACCTGCGGATTCTCGTTAGCCGCGCGATTTTCCGGCGCGCCGGGTCGGTTGGCTGGTCTGGCGCCTGCCTCGGGACGGGCCGCGGCGGCCGGAGCGCCCATCTCGCGCGGGCCGCGTCCGGCGGCTGCCTGCGGACGGCCAGCGACGGGAGCGCTGAGCCCTCCCTGGCGGTTGAAGTTACCGCCGCCACCGCCGCGATACCCTCCACCATAGGAACCTACAGAGGCAAAGGTGTTGGTATTCGAAACGTATGCATTATTTTGATACATCACATGATGGTGATGCCAGTCGGTATTCCAGCCGTGCCATCCCCACGCCTGGTTCGCAAGCACACCGACCGCCACGCCGGCGCCGAACGCCAATACTCCGGCGCCGATCATCTCTCCCATCGAGTATCCTGGGTATATCGCCTCCGGGGCGCCGTATATAGCACCAGGATTATAGTTCGGAACATAAACCTCATCGGGATTGACCGGCTCGATCATGATCACGCCATTCTGATCGACTACCGTTTGTTGAGGCGTGTTCACCAGTGTCCTGGCGGCGAGCGCTCTTTGGCGCATCACCTGAACGGCGTTGAGTACGTCCTCGGGTTGATAGTAGTAGGCCTGGCCAAGCGCGGAGGTCCACGAGAGATTGTTGTTCATGTTCGCCAACACCGAAGGAAATTGGGTCAGCGCCTTGATGCTGGGGTCCCAATCCTGGCTGTCGACGGCCGCCGCCAGGCTGCCCCCGCTGAGGCCAGAGTTTGCGCCTTGCCAGCGGGCTGCTTCGACGACCTCGGTTGGATAAGTCGAGCCGGCCAGGATTTGTGCGACCAGGGCGTCCGGATACAGTGCGATCGGCGCTACCAACTGGTTGAGTTCGTCACTTGAAAGCGGCGCCGGCGCCTCCGGTGCAACCGGAGCCGCGGCCTCCGGCGGCGGAGCCTCTCCCGGAGCTTCTGCCTGCGCCCACGCGACCGAGAATGAATGACCACTTGTCCATAAAACCGCAACAAGACAGCAGGTGAGCAGCGACAAATAGCGTCGACGCTTCAGCGTTGTCATCAACACGCTCCTTCGAGAAGCCAGGGTTTATCGACCGGTGCGTAAGTCCCATAGGGAACTATTCATAGCATACCGCCAAAGCGGACGTCGTGTCAGATGCCCACGCCAAAGGCGGCCAAGCGCGTGCTGCGCGGCCGCGACTGGCAGCCGGCGTCGCATATCGATTATGGCTGACGGTAGCACCGATCGCCCAAGCCACTGATCCGCAATGGGACTACTGCCGGATCGTGTTAGGTTTGCGTCAGAAGGCATAACGCGGTAAGGAACGAGATTGCTTGAGCTTATTGGCAAGAGGAGCACTATGGCAGCCACCAAACCCGTACATTTCAGCGAGCTTCTGAAGGACGCGCCCAAAAACTGGGGCCGTTTTGGACCCAATGACGAAATCGGCGCGCTCAACTTCCTGACCAGCGCCGAGGTCCTGCGCGGCGTCCGCGCCGTCAAGCAGGGCAAGGTCTTCACCTTGGGCGTGCCGGTGGCCCGGCCGCAGGGCGACCCGCTCTATCCCTCGCGCTCGCAGCCAATTCGCACGAATGCGATGGACAAGGGCCACTACATCAGCGGCAAGGCGCAGCCGTTCCCCGGCGGGCTGGAGTACGCCGACGACGTGATCACGATGTATCTGCAGGGCACCACCCAGTACGACGCGCTGGGTCACGTCTGGCACGGCGACACGCTCTACAACGGCTACGACGCCAAGACCACGATGGGCAGCCTGGAGAAGTGTTCGATCAAGCCGATCGCCGAGCACGGCGTTGTGGGACGTGGCGTGCTGATCGACGCGGCGCGCTTCAAGGGCAAGGAAAGCCTGGACGCCGGCGAGCGAATCACGCTCGACGACCTGCTCGCCGCGGCCAAGAAGCAGAACTCGCCGATCGAGAAGCACGACATCATCATCGTCCACACCGGATGGCTCAAGCGCTTCTACGACAAGGGCATCGAGGGCATCTTCCCCAAGGGCGTGTTCAACGAGCCGGGGCTGGGCTACAGCCTTGAGCTGGCCAAGTGGTTCCACGAGATGGAGATCCCGTCGGTCGGCAGCGACACGATCGCCACCGAGCAGACCTTTCATGAAGAGAGCGGCACGATGATCCCGCTGCACATGGCGCTGCTCCATTACCAGGGCGTGATCTTCAACGAAATCGATTGGACGCACGACCTCGCCGAGGACTGCGCCAAAGACGGCCAGTACACGTTCCTGTTCGTGGGCGCTCCGTTAAAGGTGGTCGGCGGGGCCGGTTCACCGGTCAACCCGATCGTAATAAAGTAAGACCATGAGCACAGCGAAAGACCCACGTGGACTCGGCGCCCTCCGGGTCGTCGAATGCGGCCAGGGAGTATCGGCCGCCTTCGGTGCCAAGATGATCGCCGACTTGGGCGCGGAAGCGATCAAGGTCGAGCCGCCGAGCGGCGATCTGACGCGCCGCCGCGGCCCGTTTCCCAACGATAAGTCCGACCCCGAAAAGAGCGGGCTGTTCGTTTACCTCAACACCAACAAGCGCGGCGTGACGGCCGACCTGGGCAAGCCCGAGGGACGCGAGTTACTGGGCCGCCTGCTCGAGAAGGCCGACATCCTGATTCACAACGTGCCGCCGTACGAGCGCGCGAATCAGGGTCTCGATAGCGCGGAGTTGTGCGCGAAGTACCCGGGGCTGATCGTCGCGTCGATCTCGATGTATGGCGACCGCGGCCCGCGTGCGAACTGGCGCGGTTACGAACTGAACGTCTCGAACGCCGGCGGCTGGGCGTACCTTAGCCCGGGAGCGTCGCCCTATCCCGAGTTGCCGCCGCTCAAGCCCTTCGGCGCACAGTGCGATTTCCAGGGTGGTGCGCACGCCGCGCTGACCTCGCTGGCGGCGATGCGCTACAAGCTGCGCACCGGCAAGGGCCAGGCGATCGACGTCTCCGAGCAGGAGGCGATCGCGGCGATGCTGGAGATGAATTTCATGCACTGGACCTACTCCGGACGTGAAACCTCGCGCCTGGGCTCGCGCGCGCTCGGCCCGTGGTTCCTCGCCGACTGCCAGGACGGCAAAATTTTCGTCCTCGCGGTCGAAGAGGATCAGTGGAAGCGCCTGGTCCAGTTGATGGGCAATCCCGAGTGGGCAAGCGAAGAGATCTTCAAGGACCGCGTGTCGCGCGCGCAGAACATGGACGCGCTCAAGGCATTGATGACCGAGTGGATATCCGGGTGGAAGGTGACCGACCTGTACAAGGCGGCGCAGGAGGCGCGAATCCCGTTCGCGCCGGTCAACACGATGCAGCAGATGTACGAAAACGAGCATCTGCACGAGCGCAAATACTTCGTCGAGTTCGATCAGCCGGGGATGGGCAAGCTGACGCTGCCGGGCGCGCCCTCGCAGTACGGCAAGATCAAATGGTCGCTGCGCCGGCCGGCGCCGCGGCTGGGCCAGCATGACGAGGAAGTGTACTGCGGAGAGTGCGGCGTGCCGCGCGAGCGCCTGGCCGCGCTCAAACAGTCGGGCGTGGTTTGAGATCCGGGTATTTCTCTTAAGCTCAGATGTCGCTGGAGAGTTATGTTATGGCTGATTCACCTTTAAGCGGTGTGCGGGTTCTGGATTTCACCTGGGCATGGGCGGGCCCTTTCTGCACCCAGACCCTCGCGCACCTCGGCGCCGAGGTCATCCGAATCGAGACCACCGCGCGGCCGGCTTGTGTCACGCGGCTGATTCCGCCGTTCGCCGACAACCAGCCCGGACCCAATCGGGCCGGCTACTTCAACCAGTACAACCAGGGCAAGCGCAGCATCCTGCTCAACCTGCAAAAGCCCGAGGCGGTCAAGCTCGCCTTCCAACTGGTGAAACACTGCGACGTGGTGGCCGACAATTTCGCCGCCGGCGTGATCGACAAGCTCGGCTTCAGTTACGAGAAGCTGCGCGAGATCAAGCCCGACATCATCCAGATCTCGATGTCGGGTTACGGCCAGTACGGCCCGTTCCGCCGCTATGTCGGCTACGGACCACCGGCCTCCGCGCTCTCGGGCCAGTTCTGGCTAACCGGCTACCCTGGCGGGGACCCCTCGGAAATCGGCGTTTCGTATCCGGATCCCAATGCGGGCGTGATGGGCGCGTACGCGATCATCGCCGCCCTGCTCCATCGCGACTTGACTGGCGAGGGCCAGTTCATCGACCAGTCGCAGTGGGAGGCCGTGCTGGTGCACATGGCGGAGGGCCTGCTCGAATGGGACATCAACCATCGCGAGCCCGCACGCAACGGCAATCACGACCGCCTGATGGCGCCGCACGAGACCTACAAGAGCACCGGCAACGACGACCAGTGGGTGTCGATCGCGGTCGGCACCGAAGATGAATGGCGCGCGCTCTGCCAGGCGATCGGCCAGCCGGCGCTCGCCAACGACGCGCGCTTCAAGAGCGCCGAGCTGCGCAAGAAAAACGAGGCCGCGCTCGACGCCATAGTTACCGCATGGACTCGCGAACGCGACAAGTGGGAAGCCGCCGAGACGCTCCAGCGGGCAGGCGTCGCTGCGTTTCCCTCGATGAGCAACCGCGACCTCGCCGAGGACAAGCATCTGACGGAACGCGGCTACCTGCTGCGGCTCGAGCATCCGGAGGTCGGCCACCGTATCCACGCCGGCATCCCGTGGAAAATGTCGGGCACGCCGAGCGAAGTGCAGCATGCGGCGCCGGTGCGCGGCGCGGATACCGACGAGGTGTTCAAGACCCTGCTCGGCTTCTCGCAACAGAAGATCGACGAGTTGCGCCAGGCGGAAATCATCAAGTAGCGAAAGTAACGATCGTCAGACCGCGACTCGCGACTATTCGGAGAAGGCGGCGCGCTACATCGGCGCGCCGCCTTTGCTATCACCTCTGCTATAAAAGGACTGGCCGCGTGCGGCGCCCGCGAGCACCGCGCGCCAAGAGGTGACCCGTGCCAGTTCGCCCGCTCGACGACATCCGGGTGCTCGATCTCACCCACTTCTACAACGGTCCGTATGGAACGCTGCTGCTCTCGTACCTCGGCGCCGATGTCATCAAGATTGAGCCGCCCGGTGGCGAAGGCATGCGCGCGCTTTACCGCGCGCCCGGACGCGAGATCAGCATCGGGTTCGCGATCCTCAACGTCAACAAGCGTTCGATCACGCTGAACCTCAAGAGCGACGAGGGACGCGAACTTTTCAAGCGGATGGTCGCGCGCGCCGACGTCGTGGCCGAAAATTTCGCTTACGGCGCGATGGAAGGCTTCGGCCTCGGTTATGACGTGCTGCGCGCGATCAACCCGCGGATCATTTATGCGACCGGCAAGGGTTACGGATTGAGCGGACCTTATCGCGACCTCCCGGCTTTCGATCCGGTCGTGCAGGCGATGAGCGGCGTGCTGAGCACCACCGGCGAAGCTGACGGGCCGCCGATGAAGGCCGGGCCGGCCGTCGTCGACATGCTCGGCGGCGTCCATTTCGCCACCGCGATACTCGCCGCGCTGCGCAACCGCGACCGCACCGGCGAAGGGATGCTGGTCGAAGTCGCGCTGCAGGACGCGATCGTGCCCGCGCTGACCACGCATATCGGCGCGTATTACGGGATGGGAATCACCGAGACGCGCAACGGCAATAGCTCTCCCGGCGGCGTGATCGTGCCCTACAACGTGTACCCGGCAAGCGACGGCTACGTGCTGATCCTCGCCGGCGAGAACGCTCGATGGCGCCGGTTGTGCGAGTTGATCGGACGGCCGGAACTGGCCGAGGACGCGCGCTTTGCCACGGCGAAGGCGCGCGCGGCGAATGTGGATGAGATCGACGAGATGGTAGCGGCATGGACGCGCGGGCATACGCGCGAGGCCCTGATGGCGATGCTCAGCGCGGCGGACGTCTTCTGCGGTATCGTCAAGGAACTGCCCGAGGTGATGACCGACCCGCATCTGCACGCGCGCGGGATGCTGCGCGAGATCGATGACCCGCGCTTGGGCCGTATCACGATGTGGACCTCGCCACTGCGGATGAACGCCGAGGCGGCGGTGCCGCAGTCGCTGGCGCCGGCGCTGGGCGCCGACAACGATGAATTCCTGCGCACGGAACTCGGTCTCGACGCAGCCGCGATCGCCGCATTGCGCGAGCGCAAAGTCATCTAGCGCGCCGCGTTCGCGCGCCTCAGAACGGTGCGGCGGCTGGCTGCAATGGATGCGCGCGGAAGAACTCGAGCATCGCCGGCGTCCACTTTGACGGCCATCGCTCGTGACGATGCAGGCCGATGAGCCAGCCCAGCGGATTGTACAGGAAGGCGAGCCCGCCATTCGGATCGGTGCCGCAGTAGTCCGTGCATGCATCGACGCGTTTGCCGGACGAGTCAACGATCACGTCCTCGACCTTGACCCCGGCTAAGCGCAATTCCTTCGCCAGTTTTTCGGCGTTGGGACAGGTCCCCGCGATGTCGCAGGCGTTGTGCACGTTCATCACGGGCACGCGCGGATTGTAGATCCGCACTTCGGCATTGTTCGCCGACGCGCTGCCGACCGGCTTCTGATGGCACGGATCGTCCAACGCGCCGAATGGATCCGGCCCTGAATATACGGCTACCGCCGCGACGTTGGGTCGGTTGAGCGCGTACAGCAGGCCCATCGCCGCGCCGTTGGACCATCCGGTCACATAGATGCGCCGGGTGTCGATTTTGCCGGAGCGGGCCACCTCCGCGATGAAATGATCGATCGTTGCCGCATCTACATTTTCCGGATAAACGGTCTTGCCGACTCTCACGCTGCCCGCCGGACTGAGTTGGCGATACCAGTTGTCCCATCCCATTCCGTGACTGTCGGGCCAGGGATAAAAGTGAGCGGTATTTCTGCCCTGCGGCGCCAGCACGATAAAGCCGGAAGCGGCGGGACCGCTGCCGAGTGAAGACGTGTCGCTAAGATCAAGCAGATTGGTATGCCTAAGCGTCCACGTTCCAAACAGCGACGGATGCAGGTAGACCAGCAGCGCAAGCCTGCGGCCGGGCTTCAGCGGCGGGGGTTCGTGGAGACAGGCGTAACGATCGGTGCCGTCGCCATCCTTCCACGGTCCCAGCAACTCTCCGCTCCCGCAACTTGGCTTGACCGCCCCGAGCATCGTGGCGGGCGGATTTCCAAACGGGCCGCAGGCGCCGGCGGTCTGTGCTGGCGCGCGCCAGCACGGGGCGAGGGCAACGATCAACGCCACACATAATATCAGCCTTGCGGCCGCCGCTAAGGACATGCGTGGGCTACAGCATAATCACGGCGCCGCCGATCACAATCAGCAGGCCGCCGGCGATGGTTTTGTAATCGGGCGCGTCGCGGAAGATTGCGAACGCCACCACCTGGGAGACCAGGAAAAACACAGCGATGTACGCGCCCATCAGGCGGCCGAAGTCGAACTGCCCCTGGTTGACCACGACGCCGTAGATGAACAGCGTAAGCGCCCCCGCAGCGAGCAACAGCGGACGCTCCCGCAGGCCCATCCTGGTCAGCGCGTCGCCGCTCACTTCGAGCAACGCCGCCACTAAGAGCGCGATCGCGGTCAGCATCGAGACCTCCCTTGCGTTGTCGAATTCGCTCGTTCGAGCCGCACGCTTTTATCACAACCCGCCGACGCCAAGAACGCGGCAACGCGCGACTAGGGACGATCGATCCCATAAACCGAGCGCATCACGCCGAACAGCTCGGCCTGCCCCTCCAGCTTCTCGCCGATACGCAGCGCGACGCGAATCGAACCGGCGTTGTCCGGATGAATCAGGCTGATGACATGCTTTAGCTTGAGGACGAAGAAGGCATACTCCAGCGCCGCTTTGGCGCCTTCGGTGGCGTAGCCGTTGCCCCATCGCTCGCGCGCGAGCGTCCAGGCGACCTCCAATCCGGGCCAGCCCTCGGGATTGAGCAATCCGATTCGTCCGATAAACTTTCCCGTCGCCTTCTCCTCGACCGCCCACAATCCGTAGCCACGCAGCTCCCAATGGCCTAGGTACGTGGCCATCATCAGCCACGTCTCCGCGCGAGCCTTGGGCTTACCGTCGCCGAGATACTTCATCACCTCCGGATCGGCGCTGAGCGCCGCGAGCGCGTCGAAGTCACTCTGTCGGAACTGCCGCAGCAACAGCCGTTCGGTTTCCAGCGTGGGAATCGAGATCATCGAGTCACCAAAATCTCACTTAAAGTGATACTTTAGCTACGATCGTAGCCCGCCCCGCTCAACGGTCGCGGTAGCGGCCCGCGCGTTTCTCCTTGAACGCCGCCATCGCCTCGGTCATATCGTCGCTCGCCAGACACGACAGTCCCAGGTAGCCGTCGGCGTAGGTAATATCGCCGAAGCGGCCGTTGCCGAGCGCCTTGAAAAACTCTTTGGTCCGCCGCAGCGCCATCGGCGGCTTGCTCACCAGCTTGCCCGCGAACTCGAGCGCCGCCGCGCGGAGATCCTCGGCCGGCACGACCTGGTTGACGAGCCCGACCTTGAACGCCTCCTCAGCGCTCACCTCGTCGCAGGTCATGATCATTTCCTTCGCCTTGCTCATCCCGACGAGATTGACCAGGCGCGTGACCGAGCCCCACATGTACGGCACGCCAAGCGCGACCTCCGGAATCCAGATGCGTGCGTCGGCCGCCGCGATGCGAAAGTCGCACGCCATCGCGAGCGACAGTCCGCCGCCGATCGCGAACCCATTGACCGCCGCGATCGTTACCTGGTCCAGCCGCTCCCATTCGTCCATCAAACGCCATCCGGTCCGCGCCGCGCGCAGCCGCCCCGCATCGGTTTGCCCGCGCTGCGCCTGCGCCCCCGCATTCGCCGTAAGTCCCCCGATATCGGCGCCGGCGCAGAACGAACGTCCCTTGCCGGTCAGGATCACTACACGCGACTCCTCGTCGTCGCGAAACTCCGTTGCGACTTCGAGCATCTCGGTCATCAGCTTGCCGCTTATCGGATTGAGCTTCTCGGGCCGGTTGAAATAGACGGTCGCAATCACGCCCGCACGCTCGACGATGAAATTCTCATAAGCCATCACGATCTCCCTACATTCGCGTTTTTTCGCTAGCCCCAGACGCGCTTTGCGACTTCGACGATAAGTCCGAGCTTGCGCCGTTGGTCGTCGATCGAAAGCAAGTTGCCGCCGACGGTGCTGGCAAAACCGCATTGCGGGCTGAGCGCGAGTCGTTCCAGCGGCACGTGACGTGCGGCCTCATCGATACGGCGGCGCAGCGCATCGGGGTCCTCGAGCACTGGCGTCTTGGTGCTGATGAGTCCCAGCACCACGGTCTTGTCCTTCGCCATGAAGCGCAGCGGCGCGAAGTCGCCCGCACGCGGCGTGTCGTATTCGAGAAAAAACGCGTCGACCCTGGTTTCGTTGAACAGGCGCTCGGCCACCGCCTCGTAGCTTCCCGCGGCCATCCATCGCGAGCGCAGGTTGCCGCGACACAGATGCATCCCCACCGTCATTCCTGGCGGCCGCGCACTAAGCACGTCGTTGACGCCGTTGATGTACATCGTGATCAGCGCGTCGGGGTCCTCGCCGATCTCGCGCGCGCGCTCGCGGACCGCCGGATCACAGAGCATCGCAAGCGGCACCTCGTCGATCTGCAGGTAACGCGCGCCCGCGCGGCTCAACTCGGCAAGCTCTTCGTGGTAGACGCGGAGCAGGTCGGCCCAGAATGCGGCGACGTCGGGATAGATGGCCGGGTCGGCGCAGGCCTTGCCGCGGAAAAAATGCATGAAGCTCGGCGCCGGCATCGTCACCTTCGGCACGCGCTCGGTGTGGCGGCGGACGAACTCGAACTCGCCCACCGCGATCGGGCGGCTGCGGCGGATTTTCGCGGTCGCGTAGCAAGTATCGAATGGATAGCTGTTGCCGGCGGCGTCGTGGAACTCGAACATCGAGCGCGCCTCACCGAAGCCGTCGACTGCCTTGACCAGGCCGAAGGCCCACGAGCCGCGGCGGAACTCGCCGTCGCTGATCGTCGCGAGCCCCGCCTCCTCCTGCATTCGTATGGCCTCGATGATGTTGCGGTCCTCGACCTCGCGATAGGCGGCGTCGTTCATCTGGCCTGCGGCGTGAGCCTTGAACGCGTCGCGCAGTTCGCGCGGACGAAGCAGGCTGCCGATGTGCTCGGCGCGATGCGGCAGTTTCAATTTCGATGCGTCAGCCATCAAATTATATCCTCGCATCTCCTCGGGCGACTCAGCACGCGGGGCGGCGCACGATCACCGGATCGATCTTTCGCGCCACCAGTTGGCCGCAACCCAACTCGGCGTTGAGCCGTCCGTTCTCGACGATCACCTTGCCGCGCAGCACCGTCATCGACGGCCATCCCTTGATCTCCCAGCCCTCCCAGGGACTGTAGTCGGCGACGTGAAAGTCTTCGCGCTGAAGGCGCCGCGAGACCGACGGATCGATCAGGCACAGGTCGGCGTCGCTCCCCGGCGCGATTACGCCCTTGCGCGGATAGAGCCCCATGATGCGCGCGGCGTTGGTCGAGGTCACGTCGGCGAAGCGCTCCAGCGACATCCCGCGCTTGACCACGCCCTCGGTATAGACGATTCCCATCCGCGCCTCCGCGCCCAGGTTGCCGCCGGTTACGTCGTCGATACGGTTGCCCTCGAGCTTCACTTCGAGCGAGGTCGGGTACTCGTCGGTGGCCGTGGTCGACACCCCGTCGCGCACCAGCCCTTCCCACAGCGCGGCCTGGTCTTCGGCGAACTTGAGCGAGGGGTAGGTGTGGTAGCAAAAGCCGCGCGGCTTGCGATAGTCGTCGGCGTTGAAGCAGGCGTAGTGATGCAGGGTCTCGGCGTAGATTGGGAGGCGATGGGCGCGGGCCTCGACCACTGCCTCGACGCCCTCGCGCGCCGAGGTGTGGACGAAATAGATCGCTGCGCCGGTGGCGGCGGCGAGCTGGATAGTGTGATTGAACGAGAGCTGCTCGGAAAGCTTGGTGTGCACCAGAGCGAGGTTGACGCCGTCGGTGCGGCCCTCCTCGATGAAGCGCTCGTAGTTGAACTGCACCAAGTCGTGATCCTCGGCATGAACCGTCATCAGGCCGCCATTGCGCGCAATTTTTTCCATCGCAAGCTGCATGCGGCCGTAGTCGAGCCGAAACGGCAGGCGTTTGGGATGCGGCGGCAGGATTTCGGCGGTGAAGACTTTGAAGGTCGGGAAGCCATCGCGGATGGCGTCGCCGATCTGATCGAAGATCTTTAGCGGCAGAGCGCCTCCAAGCGCCAGGTGAAACGAGTAATCGACGTACGCCCTGCCCTTCCATCGCTCGGCGCGGCGTGCGAGCGCGGTTGGGATATCGGTCGCGGGATGTACGAAACAGAAATCGATGTGCGTGGTGGTGCCACCGAAGGCCATCCCGACCGTGTCCTCTTCGGGGCCGAGCGTGAACAGCCGGCCCTCGGGACGCATCCCGATGAGGCTCGCAAGATGGGCGTGCGGTTCGATGCCGCCGGGTACGACGATTTTGCCGCTGGCGTCGACGATGCGGCCGGCCTCGGCGCGCGCGTCGTGCAGGCCGACCGAGACGATCTTTTCGCCTTGCACCGCGACGTCCCACTGGCCGACTCCCTGAGGAGTCACGACCTGCCCTCCACGAACTATCAAGTCGAACATGGCGTCCTCCGGTAGGCGGGCAACCGCTGAAGTTTCCCGCGGCCATAATCGTCCGGGCGGCGGCGCTGTTGCAAGGCGATTGCGGGGGCAAATCCGCGCAGATATTGTTTGCCGGCTTGATTGCGGGCGCCGCTTTCGATGATACCGTTATTAAGGGCACCTGAAGCGCTATCGACCTGGGGACCGTCAATTATGCGCAGGATGCTTTTTCAATGCCGCTCTATGCGATAGTCATCGTTGTCACGATCTCGATCGCGGTGCTCGCTTTTGCGATTAGCCGCGTCATGCTTCGCCGGCGGCGCGGCGCCACCCCGCCCGGTATTTACGAGGACGAAGCGCGCATCGATGAGGAAGGCCACAGCATCCGCGACGCGCTGCGTTTTTTGGTGGGACCGTTTCCGCTCTCGGTCGCGCTCCACGTGCTCCTGCTGCTCATCCTGATTGCCACGATCAAGGTGCAGAGTGCGCATGATCTCCTGATGGTCACGTTGCAGCAGGTGGGCGGTGGTGGCGGCTCGAAGCACGACGAGATGCGCGACGTCGACATGCCCGAGCTGACCATGCCCGACACGATGCCGCAGATGGTGGTGCCGAAGGTCCCCGCCGAGGTCTCGCACACGGCGGTGCAGCAGCCAATCCATACCTACGTGCGCGACGTGTCCGCCGGCGGAATCGGGATGGGTGCCGGCAACGGGCTCGGCTCAGGCTCCGGCCCGGGACTCGGCACCGGGTTCGGCGGCTTCATCGGCGAGCTCAGACGCAAGGGACTCGACATCGTGCTGGTGATCGACGACACCGGCACGATGGATCTGATCATCAATGACGTGCGCGATCGGATGGACGAGCTGGTGATGGCGATTCATCGCCTGGTGCCGATCGCGCGGGTCGGAATCGTGGTTTTCGGCGGCCGCAACGAACGCGTGGACATCGAGCCGCTGACGATCTCGAGCCATCGGCTGGAAACCTTCCTAAGCGGGGTGGGCGCCAAGGGACATGGATCGCAGGGCGACGTTTACGCCGCGTGCGTGACCGCGGTCAACCAGATGAACTGGAAACCGTACGCCAAGAAGGTGATCGTGCTGGTGGGCGATTCTCCGCCGCGCTTTGAAGACTACGGCCCGCTGCTCTCGCTGATCGCCAGGTTCCGTGCGCAGGACGGCACCTTCAACACCATCGACGTCTCGGCCGAGGAGCACGAGCGTTACGAACGCGAGTTCTGGCTGAAGACTCACAGCGGACGGCCGCCGGGCGAGTCGATCTCACCGCTAGCCGAGTTTTACCAGGACACACGCGAGACCTATAAGATGCTCGCGGCGGCGGGCGGCGGCGGGATGCGCCCGCTGACTCAGAACGTGCATATCAATGAGCAGGTGTTGATTCTCGCGCTGGGTGCGCAATGGCAGGGCAACCTGGCCGCCTTCGGCCGCCAGATAACCGAAAACGAACAATGATCGGTTCGATGATCGGTTCGATCGATCTGCGCCGCACCCTGTCGTTGGCCGCCGGATGCTTCGTGGCGGCGATCGCGCTCGGCCTTGCGTTTTCGCACCGCGCCGAAGCGCAGGCGCTTTCGCAAGCGCAACTCCAGGCGCTCAATGACAAGCTCTCGACCGAATTCAGCTTCTACCTTGGAGCCGAAGAAGAGCGCCATGCCGACGGCAAATCCTACATCGATCTGGGCCAGCGCTTCGAATACATGCCGGTGCGCGGGCGCGGCGGCGGGATCATCGTTCATGCCAAGTGCGGCGGCGCCGAATACGTGCCCAACAAAGGCGAGATGACCAAGGGTATCGCGACCGGCAGAATCAAATACCTGCTTTTCACCTACGCGCTGCAACGCGGCGAATGGACCGAGATCGGCAAGCCGCAATGGCAAACGCAATCGCTCGGGCGCAAGGCCGCCGAGCGCATGACCGCGGCCGCCCAGCGCGACGAGGCCGCGGAAGCCGCCGCGCGCGAGCGCGCGCTGCGGGCCACGCCCGCGCCTGTCATGCATCCCCGGGCAAGCGCGCCGCCGGCGGCCGCTGCCCCCAATCCGGCCGCGACCCCGCCCTAGCCGAGGCTTGTTCCTGGGGTCGTCCTTCGACTCCGCTCGAAGACGCGCGTCGTTCAGGATGACCCTAAGAGGAACTTCGGTTCACGAGGACTTAGGAGGCGAATGGGAAATAGTCACGCGCGCGATTCGTCGAACTTGATTTACGGAGAATAAACTTCACAGGGGCCGACGACGTCGAAACCGCTGGAGGCGTTGAAGCCGAAACCGCCGACTATTAACACGCGCCCGTCACTCAGCAGAGTCGCCGTGAAGAACTCGCGCGCGATATGCATATTGCCGGTGTCCTCGAAGCGATCGCTCGCCGGGTCGAAGAGTTCCGCCTCGGCGCTGACGCCGCTTGCGCCGCTGAAGCCGCCCGCGATCAGCACGCGCCCGTCGTTGAGGAGGGTCGCCGTGCCGCTGTCATGTGCGCGCATCATCCTCCCGATGGTGCGAAACGTACCGCTGCCCGGATTGTACAGCTCCGCGCTCTCGAGCGCGTGGCCGTTGTTGTCCTCGCCGCCGGCGATCAGGACCTGGCCGTCGCGCAGCAGCGTCGCCGTATGATGCTTGCGCGCGACCCGCATGTTTCCGGTCGGATGAAATCTGCCGGTGGACGGGTTGTAGATCTCGGCGCTGTTGAGCGCGATATCGAAGCCGTCTTCGTCGATCCGCTCGCCGCCGGCTATCAGCACCTCACCGTTCGGCAACGCGGTCGCGGTATGACCGTAGCGGCCAACGCCCAGACTTCCGGTGGGAATGAACGAGCCCAGTGCCGGGTCGTAGGTTTCGCCGGAAGTAACGGCGTAGCCTTTGGCGTCTTCGCCGCCCGCGATGAGGACCTTGCCATTGCTCATCATGGTCGCGGTATGTAATTCGCGCCCGGTAAGCATCGAGCCCGTGCGCGAAAACAGACCGCTTGCCGGATCGTATAGTTCGGCGCTGGCGAGCAGGACCGAGAAGCCGCCCTCATTAACCTCCTCGCCGCCGGCCACCAGCACCTTGCCGTTGGGCAACAGCGTCGCGGTATGGGCATCGCGCCGCGTAATGAGCCGTCCGGTTTCAACGAACTCGCCCTTTTGCGGATCGTAGAGCTGCGAGTCGATGAGCCATCCCACGCCGCCGCTGCCGTAGCCGCCGGCGACCAGAACTTTGCCGCTGGGTAGCAGAGTCGCAGTATGGTACTGGCGGGCGGGGTCGATTTCTCCGGTAAGGCTGAAAGTGCCGGCGCGAGCAGGCGCGGAGGTCGCCGCCAGGGCCAGCGCTGCCATCACGGCGGTCATCAGCATGGTTTTGATCGCGGCTTCGCGCATCGTTGCGGCGCAGGCGGTCGGACCGACCGAGCGTCGTGCCCGCTCCGATAGCCTCCTGCCCTGCGCGGTTCGCCCGTTGAATTTGCGCCACCAATTCGTCATTTGCACTTGCAACATTCCAAGGCCCGTTATATTGCTTGCGACGCTACACCATTACGCAGCCTGCAAACACAGGCGCCGCGCAGGTAAAAACTTCGATGGTGTAGACGGTTAACGCGAGAAGACCGGCTCTCTGTTTGACGCACGCGGGCGTTGAAGACCTCGGATGGGGATCCCGAGGCCAGTTGGGGAAAAAAAGCATGCGAATGAAGTCCTGTGTGGCGGCGTTGTTGCTGCTGCTCATCGGCATCTGTCTAAGCGGTCCGGCCGCGGCGGCGCCGTTTGTCGTCGCACCGTCGTGGCTCGGCACGCCACACGACATGGTCTTTGGCATCACTATGCGTGGCGAGCAAACCTGGGCGGTCGGCAGCTTCGGCATCCTGGTCAAGCGCACCCCCCAATCGCCCTGGAAGCCGATCTCCGATACCGGCGGCATGGCGATGCTCGGGATCGCTTTTGCGCCCAGCGGTGAAGGCGTCGCGGTCGGTCAAGCGGGCAGCCTGTACGAAATGGCCTCGGGCTACGACACCTGGACCCGCCACGACGTCGGCACTACTGAGCGGCTGTTCGCGGTGGCGGCGAGCGCCAAGGGCGAGTTCGTCGCGGCCGGCTCCTTCGGCACCATCCTCGATCGTCCGGCTGGCTCCAAGCAATGGCATCAGGTGAACACCACCTGGAGCGGCGGGACCACGCCGCATCTCTACAGCGTGGTGTTTGCCGATGACACGACCGCGTATGTGGTGGGCGAGGACGAGGCCGTAGTGACCGTCAAGGCCGGTATCGCGACCGAGATTCGCGATCTCGGCCAGATGAGCAGGCCCAAAGTGCCCGCCGGCGCCACTCCGGTGCAGGAGGCGGCCGCGGCGGCGGGAATCAGTGGCGCCGGCCCGGTCGAGCCCGCATTCTTCACGATGGTCAAGTGCGGCGGCGCGATTTACGCGTCAGGGCAGCAGGGCTTGCTCGCGGTCAAACAGGGCAGCGCCGACTGGCAAATCCAGACGATTCCCGGCAAGCCCGACTTTTTCGGTATGACCTGCACGCCGGACGGTCAACTGGTTGGAACCAGTGCCGGCTTCCTGATGGTTGGTAAGCATCAGAGCAGCGGATGGTCGTGGCAGGAGATGCCGGTCGTCCCGGTCAGGCTTGACTGGATTGCGTCAGCCATGCCGGTCGGCCCCGACGCTCTGCTGTTGGCCGGGCCCGCCGCCGTTTGGGAGGGACAACTCAATGGCAGTCGGTGAAAGAACCGCTCATTTTCTGATTCGCTACCGCTGGCAATACATCATCCTATGCGGGGTGATAACCGTGCTGGCCATAATCGGCAGCACGCGGATGGAGTTCAGGACCTCGTTTTCCGATCTGCTGCCCAAGCGCAGCACGGTCATCGACACCTTCAAGCAATACTCCCAGTTCTCCACGCCCATCAACGTTGAGATTCTGATCAAGGTCAAGAAAGGCACTATCTACACGCCCGACACGCTTGCCCGCATCTGGCGTCTGACCCGCGAGATCGACCTCACCCCCAGCATCGACCACGTCACCATCACCTCCATCGCCTCGAGCAAGGTGCGCGTCACGCGTGCGACCCCCGCGGGCGCCGAATCGGTTCCGGTGATGCCCGACTTGCCGCCCAAGGACGAGGCGGGTGCGATTGCCGTGCGCGACCGCGCGCGCATCGCGCCAGGTGTGACCAACATCCTGGTGTCGCCCGACGAGAAGGCGGCGATGCTCTCGGCCGGCTTCCACGAAAACGGCATCGACTTCATGCTGGTGTGGAACCGCGTCCACGAGATGCTGGCCAAGGAGGCCTCGCCCAACGTCGAGTTTTACCCGGCAGGCCGGGTGATGTTGATCGGGTGGGTTTACTATTACGGAGAGCAGGCGGCGTGGATCTTCCTGCTCTCCTTCGCGCTCATCACCATCGCCCACGTCGACTACATGCGCAGCTTGGCCGGCGCGGCGACGCCGCTCATCGCCTGCGCGCTGTCAGCCATGTGGGGCGTTGGCGCGGGCGGTTGGATGGGGCTGAACCTGGAGCCGCTGACCCTGGTCGTGCCGGTGTTGCTGATCGCGCGCGCGCTCAGTCACTCGTTACAGATGACGCGGCGCTATTACGAAATTCTGTACGACGTCAAAGACAAGAACCTGGCGGCCGGCGGCGCGCTGGCCTCGATGTTCGCGCCGGCCTGCCTCGGCATCATGTGCGACGTCGCCGGTCTGTACATGACCATCCTTGCGCCGATCCCGATCGTCCAGAAACTCGGCGTGTTGTGCGGAACCTGGTCGCTGCTGCTGATCCCGTCGGTCGTGATGCTCACTCCGTGCCTGCTCGCGGTGCTGCCGCCGCCCAAGGACGTGAGCGTATTCATCACTCATGAGGTGCGTTCGGTCAGCACTCATCTGATCGAGCCCGCTCAGGCAGTGGTGGCCAAGCTGGTCGAGCCCGGATGGCGGTTCGCGACGCTCGGCGTGCTGGTGGTGTTGGGGGCGATCGTGATTCATCTTTCGTCCCTGCGCGCGATCGGCAACACCACGGTTGGCACCCCGCTGCTGTGGCCCAACAGTGAGTTCAACCAGGCCGAGGCCGAGATCAACAAGAACCTGGCCGGCACGGTGACGCTCAACGTGGTCTGGGAGGGCAAGGTCGAGCACGCGCTCAAGTACCCCGAGACTTTCCAGTCGATGCAGGATTTCCAGCACAACATCGAGGCGATGCACGGCGCGTATGGGACGCTGTCGATCTCGGACTACCTGCGCGCCACCAACCGGCTGATACGCGGCGGCGACCCGGGCTGGCTGCCGGTTGATCTCAAGGAAAGGGAGGTCGCCACCGATCTCTTCTGGACCCTGACCGGCCACAGCCTGGAGGACGTGGCCATACTTGCCACGGCCAACATGCAAAGCGGCGACGTAATCCTGTGGTACAAGGATTTGCGCAGCACGACGGTCAACGCCGCGATGGCGGCCGTGCAAAAGGCGCTCGAACCGATCCTGCGTGAACCCTCCAAGGTCTACCACATCAGGATGGCGGCCGGTTCGGTCGCTCTTCAGTACGCGATGGACCAGGTAGTCGTCCAGTCCAACTGGCGCATCCTCGTTTACCTGCTCGCCGCGATCTTTGTCATGTGCGTAGTGACCTACTCGTCGGCGGTGGCCGCGCTGATGCTGCTGGTGCCGCTGGCCTTCGCACAGTTCTCGACCGACGCGGTGATGTACATGCGCGGGCTGGGCCTCGATGTCAACACGCTGCCCGTGGTCGCGGTCGGACTGGGCGTCGGCATTGACTACGGCATTTACCTGATCAGCCGGATGTGCGACGAATTCCAGCGCGTCGGCGACGGCGACGTACAGGGCGCCGTGATGCGCGCCATCCTGACCACCGGCGAAGCGACCTTCTTCGTCGCCTTCACGATGATCGCCGGCGTGTTGCCGTGGTACTTCTTTTCCAACCTCGCCTTCCTGGCCGACATGGGCTGGATGCTGGCGTGGGTCATGCTCTTCAACTGCATACTGGCGATGGTGGTGCTGCCCATCGAAGTAGTATTTGTTAAACCCAAGTTTTTGGGCAGGGTTAAGCTGATGAGTCATTAGAGACGGAGACTCTATGCGATCGTGCGCGCCAATGGGGGTTGACGCGCGCCCGTGACTTCGCCGATAGTCATCGCCGACATAGGACATCAGGCGAACGTAAGGACAGAGATGGGCTCGATCGGGGACAGGGCTGCATCGCTGACGATTGGGGGACGCGAAGGCCGCCCGTGGGGACGGGCGGTTTCGAGCGCGTCGTGCGGCCTGTCGGCCTCGGCCAATTCTTTCACCAATGAAGCTTTAGAGAGAAACGCTGTCGATGCGGTTCTACCGATCGATGTCCTTGCCGCCAATAGCATTAATTTGCCTACTGATGCTTATGATCGTTCCTTTCAGAGGGTGTTCACAAAACCTTGGCTTTTAGAGGTTTTATGATGATAAGGCATTGATTAGGCCCTTCCATCTGTGCACCTTTGGAACCGGAAGGGCTTGGGCCGCTCGGGGTCTTACGGGGAAGTTCGCATGGGGACCGCGAGCGATTTTGGAGGAGCGCTAAGTGAGGAGGAAGAGCGAATGAAGAAGCCTGACAGGGTAAAGCTCGGAGCCGCTATGGGGATGGCGGTGGCATTAGTCTTTTTTGCTGGCACCGGGGCCTGGGCACAACTCGACACTGATACACCCGGCGGCCATCTCAAGATCCAGACCGCGCTCGAGACCGAGTGGGGCATTTCCACTGCAGGTAGGGGCAATCGCAACAACGACAATAACAACATTCCTGGCAGCGGACAGGGATATTCCACAGATGGAGACTCCGTGCAGGCGGCCGTCGGCAGGATCGACTCGCTGGCCACGTTCCGCGCGCGCGATGATGTTGCCGAGGCGATAGGTCTCGACGACGCCGACGTTTACGTCCACTTGCGCTTCCTTGGCGACGCCGCGAATCTTATCAATGGTCCAAGCGCCTACGAGTTCGGGCGAGGGGCGTACCATACACCCGGCCAGTCGGCGTATCCCGGAGATGGATGGTCAGCCTACATCGGCGAACACGAGTACGAGGCTGATGCCAACGAGGCCTATATCGATTTACGTAAGGGGCCTTTCGCGTTGCGTCTGGGCAAGCAGCAGGTGGTCTACGGCGAAGAGCTGGGCGTGCAGACGCTCGACCAGGTCGACTCGCTCAACTTCGCTAGCGTTCCTGGCTTTTTCGACATCGCCTCGCTGGAATACTCAGACATACGTATCGGTGAATGGACGGCCAAGGGGTCCTACCAGCTTCCCGATTTCTCGGAGATGGGAATCAATAACTCCATTATCACGGGTTTCGTCAGTCCCGACTTCCAGCCAGATTACCTTTACGGCCTCGGCCAGCAGTTAAACGACGAGCCGGCAGCGGAGCCGATCGGCGACTACGGCAACCTGCGCAAGGCGCGCAACAAGATCGTATATGGGGGCGTCGCTTCCACGACCGTATATGGCGTCGACCTGACGGCCAACTTCTACGCCACGCCTGATCACGTTGGATGGTTCACGCTGGCGCCGATAAAACTTCCGGGCCTCCCGGCCGGCTTCAGCCCGGATAAGTTTGCGGGGCAGCCCTTCCTTGGTCCGGGGGCCGGACTCTACGATCTCAACCTCCAACGACGCTTCTCGCGGGATTTCATCTACGGCGGATCCGCTTCCTACACAATTCCGACTCTCGATTTCTTGGGTGCGGACCTCCTCAACGGCGACATCTTCCACTTCTCCGCCGCTTATACGCCGCACAAGTCATTCTGGACCGCGGCTAGCATAGTGGACCCGGCCATCAAACCGACGCGAATCGGCGAAATCAACATGACGCTGGACGGGGAAAGATATATCCGCTGGAGCCAGAAGTTCCCCTCGATGTATTTGCTCGGCGAGTGGAACTACAAGAGCCGTAGCACGGTCATCAGCGACATTTACGAACCGGCAATTGGCCACACGGGCATCCAGACGGTCGTGCTGTCGCTCACTCAACCCTTCCCCAACGACATCTGGAGCGCCGGCATCGTGGCCCTTTGCGACACCAACGTAGGTGGCAACTGGTTATTGCAGCCGTCGGTCACCTACAAGCCGACTTCGAACCAGGAATATGACGTTTTCTGGAATTTCGATGAAGGTACGCAATTCGCAACCGGCCCCGCCGGCGACCCGTTCCGCACCGGTTCCAAACTCGGCGCGTACTCCTGGCTCGACGCGATTTATTTCCGCGCCGTTTACAAAATGTAGCGGCGAAAAAAAGATGAGCCGGATCGGAACAAAAGGAGTCTATGGACCATTTAACCCTATGCCGCACCCCGAGAAGCGGGTGTCATGGTGTCCGGGATTGGCCTGGGGGAGGTCTCGGAGACGAGGTTCTGGCCGGCCCTTGCAAGAGTCTAAAACTAATGCCAGATATTAGGGGACGATGCTTGGTCGGATCCCCCGAAAAAGGAGCGTAAGGCATGCGTTTATTGAAGTACACTGAGGGATGGACGCGGCGCCACTTCCTCGAGCAAGTCGGCAAAGGCGTCTTCGCTGCTGGTGTGTTAAACCCATTGATGGATGTGATCGGGCGTAACGGCTCACTTGAGGCCGCCTACCCGCCCGAGCTGCTCTCCATCGAGGCCTACACCAAGGGCAAGCTCAAACCGGGGGATGTGCTCAACGCCGAGAACGTCGACATCGTCAAGGACCTGCTCGATCCGGGCGCCTATTTTCAGATCAAGCACGACGGCCGGCTGGTCGATATCGCACCGACTGAGACGGACGTAACCAAGCTGACGCCGATACCGTTCCTGCAGGCGACCTTGGCCAACAAAGGCAAGCACAAGATCTTCCCCGACGGTAATTGCTATACGCTGGATGGCAAGGACTGGATCGGCGGCAACCCCTTCCCTGAGCCGCAATCGGCCCAGGAAGTGTTGATGGCGAACTCGCTCAGCTGGGGCAAGCACGACACGATAGCTCACCCTGTGTTGGACTGGGACACCGATGCTGACGGTAACGTAGAATATCAGTATGCCTCCATCTACGTTGAATGGCAGACGGTCGGTCGCCTTGTCCTCGACCCGAAACCGTACATGCCGGGCCGCGAGAGCCAGATCCGTATCCTCGGCGCGACCGTGACGGCCCCCGGTGACGTCGCGGGCACCGGTATCCTGCAGGTGTGGGCGTACGATCAGCACAAGCTGCCTGGCTATTATGTTTATCAGCCGACCACGAAGCGCGTGCGCACATACCCGGTCGACCAGCGCTTCGAGCCGCAGTTCCCGGGCAACACTTTCTTCGTTACCGAGTACTGGATGGCCGGTGACCCGCTGCTGACTTGGGGCAACTTCAAGCTCGTCGGCAAGGGCCCGATGATGACCTCCGCGCATCACTGCGCCGATCTCAACAACCCCAACTGGATCCACAAGACCTGCGGCGGCAAGAGCGGCGTCAAGTACTGGCGCACGCGGATGGAGCTGGTGCCTGAGGTTTACGTGGTCGAAATGGAGCCGACCAGTTATCCCCGTGCGCCGATCGGCAAGAAAAGGATCTGGTACCACGCTTCGACGCTGTGCCCGCTCACCATGATCAGCTATGACCGTCAGGGCAAGATGTGGAAGCAGTGGGAAGGCGGCTTCGACCACTACGAGCGCAAGCCCGGAATGACGTGGATTGAAGGATGTCCGGACCAGTTCTGGATGTGGACGCACGTGCACGCGCACGACCTGCAGAGCAACCGGATGTCGCGTTTCTACTATGCGCAGACGGTTCCCGGCGGATATCATGCCACCCAGGATGATCCACGGCTGTTCGGCGACTTCTGCTCGATGGAAGCGCTGGAGCGCCTCGGCCGGTAATTTTCCGGCAGCGCAACTGTAACGCCACCGCCGGCCCTGCTCTCGCAGGGCCGGCGGTTTCTTTTCCGCCCTTCGGCCCCGGCAATGCGCATCGTGGACATTAAACGCTGCTCCAGTTACTTGGAACGCTTCAGCCTTCTAGCGAGTTCTGTGCTACGGTGACGCAGGCGGGCGCTCAGCCACTGGTTCGCGTCGCCAATGATGGGCTCTCTAACACGCAACACTGAAGGCACGGGGGCATTGCCCGGCACATCGATTCCCCCGCGAGCAGGCCGTGCCGAGAGTCAGCGGCGATCGTGCTGCGATTCGCGTTTCGGCACGGTTCGATCCTGTATACTTGCTACAGCGGTTTCCGTGGCCACTGTCATCGCCTTCGTGCCACTCGCAGACCACAAACCGGCGCATCGACGATCCATCTGCCCTGCCCCTCTGGCGCGGTCTGACGCCTCGTCGGCGATGACCGTTGCATCCCCGTTCGAATTCCTTTCCACGGCTTCGGCGGGACGGCTAATCCCGGTGCTCAGGCTCCCGCCGCGCGCCTTGTGCCGCAACGCGCATTGGCAGGGGGCCGACCTAAGCCAGCAGTGGTTCGCGGGAGCCGATTGCACGGACGCGCAGCTTCAAGGCGCCAGGCTTAACAGCGCCAACTTTAGGGGCGCGAATCTGAGCGGCGCACAAATGCAGAGCGCGACGATGTGGTTCGTGAATCTCGATTCCGCGCGCCTCATCAAGGCCAACCTCAGACATGCGGACCTTGCGAGGGCCTCACTGCGCCAGGCCAGCCTCGAGGGCGCCGACCTGCAACGCGCGATCTTCAAGGCCGCTAACCTGACGCAGGCCAATTTGCTCGGCGCCAATATGCGCGGCGCCAACCTTACGGCCGCCAACCTCCAGGACGCCATCCTGACCGGCCTGGAGATGGACGGGGTCGACTTCACCCGGGCTAATCTGGCGGGCGCGGACCTCAGCCGCGCCGATTTGCGCAACGCCGTGGGCCTTACCGCCGCCCAACTCAAGCTCGCCAATACCGATTCGGGCACCCGGATGCCGGAAGGCATGTCTGGGGCGGTCGATCAGCCGTCGCCGCCTTCGCAATGAAACCTCCGCTTGCTACGATTCAACCCGACCGGCCGCGCGGAGCGGCACCGCGGGCAGGAGCCTCAGGATTTTCGCGGCCGCTTGCCCTTGTGGCTGGCCCGGCTGCTGGTCGTGCTCGAAGCTTAAAGGGAGAATTCCTGATGAAGGTTCGTGAACCCTGGATGACCGTGGCGATGGCGATCGGCGGAGGCTTTTTCGGCGCGATGCTGTGGGGGCAGCTCTTTGCGCCCCGCAGTGTCGTCGCCGCCGAAGCGCGGCAGCCGAGGACGGTTACGGCCGAACGCATAATCGCCCAGGAGATTCAACTCGTTGACGCTTCGGGGCGCCAGCGCGCTGAGCTGAGCGTCACGCCCGACGACCTCGCGCGGCTGAGTTTCCTCACCACCTCGGGTAAGCGCAGGCTGGCGATGGGTGTGTTGGCGGACGGGGAATCGGCGGTAGGCCTCTACGACGCCCAAGGCCGCGTGCGCATCGGGCTCAACGTGCCGCTGGACGACTCGGCCAGTATCCACCTGGTCGACAAGACCGGGCGCAACCGCGCCAACTTCGTGCAGTTGCCCAACGGCAAATCGAGCTTCGAGATCTTCAACGAGGATGGCCACCTGGTCTGGAGCGCGCCGACCGAGGGAGCGGCTAACTCCGCGAGCTTGCAAGAGCGCGGCGAGCCGGCGCGCCAGGCCTCGCGCTAGGGCAGGTCGCCCTCGGCGCGCCGCGCCGTGGCTTGTCACTCCAGCGCGTCTGCACTACGCTCGCGCTGACATCCGGCCGCGTCCGCGCGCCGGCTGGCGGTCAGTTTAGCCAAGGAGAAATTCCCCGATGGCCAGTCCGCAGCTTCAAAAGGTGTTCGAGCAGTACAAGGCATTCGCGCAAGGCGCCGCGCAGGCCAAGAGCCCTCAGGAGCTGCGCGCCGCGATGGCTGCGGCGTTCTCCGCCTTCCCCAGCGCCGGCGAGGTCAAGTGCGAGCGGGTGAACGCTAACGGTGTCAAAGCGGAGTGGATAACCGCGAACTCTGCGGCTCTCGACCGGATCATCATGTACCTGCACGGCGGCGGTTACGTGATGGGCTCGATCGACACCCATCGCGAGCTGATGGCGCGGCTATCCAAGGCCGCGCAGGCGCGAGTCCTCGCGCTGGACTATCGTCTCGCACCCGAGAACCCGTTTCCTGCCGCCGTCGACGACGCGATCACAGCCTATCGATGGCTCCTGGCGCAGGGCTGCAAGCCCGAGCGCATCGTCTTCGCGGGCGATTCCGCCGGTGGTGGGCTCGCGATTTCCACGCTACTCGCAGTGCGCGACCTCGGAACGCCGGCGCCGGCCGCCGCCGTTTGCATCTCGCCGTGGGTCGATTTCGAGGCCGAGGGCGAGTCGATGACCAGCCGGGCAGCGCAGGATCCGCTGGTCTCGCGCGACATGATCCTGAGGATCGCGAAGATGTACGTCGGCGAAAACGGCAACCTGCGCGAACCGCTGGCCGCGCCGATCAACGCCTACCTCAACGATCTTCCCCCGCTGTTTATCCAGGTCGGCAACGCTGAGACTCTGCTCGACGATTCGACCCGTCTTGCCGATCGCGCCAAGGAGGCGGGCGTCGAGGTCACCCTGCAGATCTGGGACGAGATGCCTCACGTATGGCATCTGGCCGCACCGATTCTTCCCGAAGGCCAGGATGCCATCGACAAGATCGGGGAGTTCGTACGTCAGCGGACCGCGTGATTTAGCGATCGCCGGAAGACCGGCATTGAGAGTTCGCACCGCGCAAGGACACCGCGGCAAACCCTCACTCACGACCCTTACCAGCCCGGTACCGCCTTACGAACCGGATGGTCCGCCGGCAACTCGCAGAAGCCGTCGCTCTCGATATGCAAGGCGCGGTTGAAACGCGCTCTAAGATTTTCGAACGCGATCATCGAGGTCAATTCGACGATCTGCGCGGTATTAAAGTATTGCTTTAATTCCTCGAAAACCGGGTCCGCGACCTCCGCCGGATTGTGCGTCATCCCTTCGGTATAGCGCAGGACGGTTTTTTCCAGCGCGTTGAAGTGCGTGCTGTCTTCGAAGTTCGCCAGCTCGGCGAGCTGCGCGTCAGTGATCCCCTGTTCTCTGCCCACGGCAGAGTTGATATCCACTCAAAAGGGGCATCCCGCGATCTGCGCCGCGCGCACGCAGGCGAGCGTCTTGAGCCGCGGCTCGACCACTTGCGACCGTGTGATCGCACCGGCCAGCGCCGAGTATGCCTCAGCCACCTGGGGACAGTGTGCAAGCGCGGTCAGCGGTAGCGCGACCCGGCCGAACCGCTCCGCGAGTTTGCGATAGAGTTCCTGCACGTTGGGTGCGGCCTCTTCAAGTGGGACTCCCTTGACACGCATCACGCCACCTCCATCCGATGCAGCTTCGGATTCTTTCGGTTATAGCTACTCTGCCCGCGGCGTCAACATTCGCCTGCTCAAGGCATCCGCACTGCTCCAGCCGCATAGGCTACCGCGGCATACGACGTCAGCAAGTCTGCCCTGCTCTGAATCAGAGTATAGCGCGCGTTGGCGAGGTCGCGCTGCGCGGTCAACAGTTCAACGATTGTACTGAGGCCCTGCCGATAGGTCTCGATGTTGGCGTCGTAGGCTTCCTGAGCCGCCGCGAGCAGCGCCTGCCCGTACGAGTATTTCTTGAGCGACGATTGAAACTCATAGTAGGCGCGCCACATCTCGGCGATCGCGCCGATTTCCGCCGATTTGACACCCGCGCGCGTCGCCTCGTCCTCCGCCTCGGCCGCTCTCACGTCATTGAGCCGCTTGAGTCCCGTAAACACGTCCCACTGCAGCGTGACCAGCGCCGAATATTGCGGCTGATTGGCCCAGGTGTTCGGCGGTCCGGCGAATGTGTAGCGCCAGATGAGCTGGCCGTAGTTCGCGCTCAGGTCGACGGTCGGATACCAGGCCGCCTTGGCCAGGGCGACCCGCGCCTCGCTCGCGCGTAGCCCTGCGATCTTGGCCGCCAGGTCGGGACGCTGCTTCATGGTGGCCGCGATGAGTTCGTCGACCTGGCCGTTGAGCGCGGTCGGCACCGCCTCGTTCTCGAAGCTCGCCACCTCGATTGGCGGATTAGCCGAAATGCCGATCGCGGCGGCCAGGCCGGCCTGTGCGTCGTGCACCATCAACTCGGCGTTGGCGACGTCGTATTGCGACTGCGCGACACGCTCCCTGGCGAGCAGCAGCGCGGGCTCGGTGGCGAGGCCAAGATTAAGGCGCTGTTGTACGGCGTCGAAGTCGGATTGCGCGAGCTCGAGATTCTGGCGCGCCGCGGTCACCGCGGCCTTGGCCGCGCAGAGCGCGTAGTACGCGCGTTGCACTCCGAAGACCACGTCCTGCATCTTGCGGTCGAAACTGAAATTGGCCGCGGCCAGCGTCTGGCGCGCAGCCTCCGCGGCCGAGCTGCGGCGGCCAAAGTCCAACAGTGTGTAAGTCATCTGCACCAGGGGCTCGGCTTGCCATACCTTGTATTGAGCAATCTGCCCGCCGGGCAGCGGGAACAGCGTTCGCGTGTAACCGTTGGCCGAGTTGGCGCTCACCAGCGGATAGTACGGCGCGCGGGCCGCGCCAAAATTCGCGGCCGCCTGGCGCGCCGACTCCCAGGCGAACCGCGTGTCGGGGTTTTCGCGCAGCGCCAGGTCGAGCAACGCGGACAAATCGTAGGGCTGGCCTTCCCGATGCACGGGCTCCAGCCCGGAGGGCTGCGCGCGCGCCGGCGCGACCGCACCCGGCACTGGCTGCGGTTCGCTTGGCATCCGATAGTCGCCCGCTGACGCCGGCGACGGGGTCCAGATGCGAATGGCGCTGGAGGGAGCCCATCGATCCGGATTGACCTCGGGCTGCTCAGCCAGCCGCGCGCATCCGGCCAGACCCGCGAGGACGCCGATACCAATGCCAAAGAGTAGCGCTCTTCTGAAATAGCTCGAAATGGGCATGCTGCGAATTGACTCCGCGTGCGTTTGCGAACAATCTTACCCGTATCTTTTGCGGCACAGGCATCCAAGGGGAAATGCATCCAGGCGAAACTCCACTGACGTGACCAGCGTGCGGATGCACAAGGACCAACGCAGGAATCTGCCAGCTGCGTGAGGATTCGGACCATGGCTACTGCCAGGACCCAGCCCAAAATCGTCAAGGCCAGCGAGGTTGTGGATACCAGGCGCGCCGCCGCGCTGGATCCGCATTACAACTGGAAGCGCGCGCTGGCGGCTCCCGGCCAGCGCGCGGTCGACTTCGAAGAGCGGGTAAATTTCCGCCGGCTGCACGATTATCGGCTGGCGCGCGCGCGCCAGGCGCTTGGCCACTCTGATCTCGGAGCGATACTGTGCTTCGACACCAACAACATCCGTTACCTTACCAGCACCGTGATTGGCGAGTGGGCGCGCGACAAGATGATTCGCTTCGCCCTGCTGGCCGGCGACGCCGAGCCCTACGTCTGGGACTTCGGCTCGGCGGTAAAGCATCACCAGTTGTATTCGCCGTGGCTGCCGCACGACCATTGCCGGGCCGGGATGCCCGGACTGCGCGGGGCCATACCGCCAGAGTCGGGCCTGATGCGGATGCATGCGGAGGAGATCAAGTCGCTGCTCAAGGAGCACGGGGTCGAGCGGATGCCGCTTGGCCTGGACCTGGTGGAACCGGCGATGCTGTTCGAGTTGCAGCGCGCGGGGCTGGAGGTCCGCGATTGTCAGCAGGTGATGCTGGAAGCGCGCGAGCTCAAGAGCATCGATGAGATCATGCTGCTCAACACCGCCTCGGCGATGGTCGATGGGGTTTATCACATGCTGTGGGAAAAATTGAAACCGGGAGTGCGCGAATCCGATCTCGTCGCCGAAGCCAGCCGCATGCTCTACCAGCTAGGGTCGGATGACGTCGAAGCGATAAACGCGATCAGCGGTGAGCGCTGCAGCCCCCATCCGCATAACTTTACCGATCGCATCATCCGGCCCGGCGACCAGGCCTTCTTCGATATCATCCAGTCCTACACCGGTTACCGGACCTGCTACTACCGCACCTTCAACGTCGGCCGCGCCACCGCGGCGCAGCGCGACGCGTACACGCAGGCGCGCGAATGGATGGATCGCACGATGGCGCTGGTCAAGCCCGGAGCGAGCAGCGACGACGTCGCCAAGGCTTTACCCAAGGCCGAGGAGTTCGGCTTCGAGAGCGAGCTTGCCGCTTTCGGGTTGCAGTTCGCGCATGGCCTCGGTCTCGCACTGCACGAGCGCCCGCTCATCAGCCGGCTGAACTCGCTCAAGCAGCCCGCCGAAATCAAGGCCGGGATGGTGTTCGCGCTGGAGACCTATTGCCCGGCGAGCGACGGATTCTCGGCCGCGCGGATCGAAGAGGAACTGGTAGTCACGCCCGAGGGATGCAAGGTGATAACGCTGTTCCCGGCGCAGGAATTGCCTATCGCGAATCCCTACTAGTGTAATGTGTCATTAATAACTTGCATCCAAGAGTCTGTCATCTTCCGCTCGCGGCGCTGACGTTTGCGGCGCTGCTGTGCGCCGGCTGCGACCCGGTGGTCGATATCGCCGGCGCGGATTTTCCGTCCTGGCTGATTTGCGTGATCGTGGGCGTCGCTCTCGCAGCGGCCCTGCGGACACTGTTCGCCGCGACCCATATCGAACCTTACCTCGGACCATTGACGGTCGTGTATCCATGCCTCGCCCTGCTGCTGTCCTGCGTAGTCTGGATGATTTTCTTCAACCGCATTTGAGCGCGGACTGATGGCGGACGACGAAGCACTCGCGGAAAGCTCGAGGATTCTGCACGTGGCAGGCCGCATCGTCGGCCTCTCAATCGTCGTCAGCGCGATCGTAGTCGGCCTCTACGTTCTGCGCCTGTACTACATTTACCCGCGCACCGACGACGCTTACGTGCGGGCCAACGTCGTCGGCATCGCGCCGCACGTGAGCGGCCCGATCGTCGAACTGCCAATTCACGACAACCAGCACGTAGCCAAAGGCGCGCTGCTCTTCGTGGTCGATCCGCGGCCGTACCAGGCGGCGCTCGAACGCGCCGAGGCAAGCCTCGCGTTGACCAATCTCCAGATAGACGCGCTCCAGGACGCGATCCATTCCAACCAGGCGCGCCAGCAACAGCTCGAAGCCGACGCCGCCTACGACAAGCAGTATCTCAACCGTATCGTTCCGCTGCTCGCCCGGCATTTCGTCACGGCCAATGACGTCTTCAACGCGCGAAGCCGCCTTGCGGCGGCCCAGGCGGCGGTCGAGAGCGCCCATAACGACGTGCGCAGGTCGCAAAACGAACTCGGCCAGTACGGCGACTTCAACGCGCGGCGCAAGGCGGCGCAAGCGGCCCTGTACTACGCCAAACTCAATGTGCAGTACTGCTACGTGCGCGCGCCCTTCGACGCTTACGTCACCAATCTCAACATCGCGGTCGGCCAGTACGCCAACGAAGGCCGGCAGGTCGTGAGCCTGGTCGACAATCGCATGTGGTACGTGATGGCGAACTTTCGCGAGAACTTCCTCGATCACATCCGTCCCGGTATGCGCGTCGAGGTCTACTTGCTGAGCTATCCGAACCGGCGCTTTGCGGGCCGCGTGGAAGAAGCGGGATGGGCGCTCTACCAGGAAAATGGCGCCACCATAGCCGGATTGCCGCAGGTCGAACCGACGCTGAACTGGGTGCGGCTCTCGCAACGCTTCCCGGTCCGTATCGTGCTCGAAAATCGCGACCCCGAGCGGCCGTTTCGGATGGGTCAGACGGCGGTCGTCACAATCCAGGGCTTCCGCTGAGCATCGCCAACGCAGCGCTGCGTCTGCTGAGCGCGCTTGAGACGCGGCTCGATCGGTTCGTCCCTTTTCTGAGCCAGGAACTCAGCCCAAGGCCCGGCCGCCTTCGAGCTTCCGTCCGCACCGCTCTCATCACGGCTCTGGGAGCCGGCCTGATGGCCGCGATGCACATCGATACCGAACTGGGTATCTACCTCCTGTGGTCGATCATTTCCGCTCCAGCCGCGATGATGCTGCCGGCGAACGGAGCCATGCTCATCGCCGTCATGGGCGTCGGGCTCGCGGCCTCGGTCCCGCTGGCCGGCGTGCTGGTAGAGGCGCCCTGGATGCTCGTCGCGTTCTTTGCGATTGCCGCCGCGGCATCGACTTACCTGCTGAGCGACGCGCAACTCACCGACGGCTGGAGGATGGCGCAGATTTTTATTCTCAGCTCGTTCTGGGTCGTGGTGTTCGACCCGGCGGGCTTCGGCTGGTCGGTGGCGTACGCTTTCTCCGCCGGGTTGGTCGGCTACTCAGTCATCATGCTCTTCGACAACGTGCTCTGGCCCGACCCCGCCGAGCGGCATTTGCTGCATTTGCTGGCCGCCAGTGCGGAGAGAACCCGCGAACGCCTTGCGGCCACAGGCAGCGCCTACCTCGATACGACGGGCGCGAAAGAGCTGCCGCAACCGTCGATGCATGGCGCGATGAGCGCGCATCTGGCCCTGCTCGAGCGCGCCAATCGCGAGAACCTGAGCCCGCTGCGCCACGCCCGGCTGCTGGCCGCGGTCAGCGTCAGTGAGAGGATGAGGCTGGAAGTGGAACGCCTGCTGTCGATCGCACGCGAATCGCTGCCGCATCGGATTCGCGAGATGTTCAAGCCGCAGTTGCAGGCAATACTCGACGCGATCGATGCGGCGCTGGTGATTGATGAAGGGCTGCTCGCAGGCGGGCTCGATCAGGCGGAAGAGACGATGCCCGACGCCGCGGGACCCATCTACTCGATGCTGGAAGTCTACAATCGGCGCGTCGGTGAGCTTCAGTCGCAGTTCATCGTCGACACGCGGCCCGACGAACTGAGCAATCTGAGCGCCTTCGTCCTGGGCTTGCAGCGCATCGCCCGGCTTTTCATTCACACTCCAATTCCGCTGGCCGCAGCCGCCCGCAGAGCCGCCCGGCCCGATTCAGATCCGGTGGGAGCCCGGATCGATCCGGCGCGCATGCGCTACTGTCTCAAGCTTGCCGCCGCGGTCGCGCTGGCATTCGTGGTCGGAGTGACCACGCATCGCAGCGATCTGACAACGATTTTGTGGACCGTGATGATCACCGGTCTGCCGACGTACGGCGCCTCGATGCGAAAGATGATCCTGCGCTTCGTCGGCGGCATGCTCGGCGGCGTTCTGGGACTCGCGGCGATAATCGTGGTCTCGCCGAATTTCGAGACCATCGTGACCTATATGGCCGTGTGCTTCATCGCGCTCATGCCTTGCGCCTACCTAGGACTGAGCGGTGGACGCCTGAGCTATCCCGGCAAGCAGGCTGGCGTCACCTTCTGCCTGCTGTTCGCGGGGTTGTCGCCCAGCGTCAGAGAATACGAAGCGTTGTGGCGGCTGTGGGGCGTCTTTCTTGGCGTGATCGTCGTGGCGATCGTGTTCATCGTGCTGTGGCCAGAGTATGCGGGTGAAGCGATGGTTCCGCGGCTGGAAAAGATGCTCGAGATGATCCTGTCATTGATGCCGCGTGGCGGGCGCGCTCCCAACGAGAGCCAGACCGAGTCGATAGAGATAGATTGCTCCCGGACCCTGGGCGAACTTCTGTCGGTCGCCGACGATGCGCGAATCGAAGGCGGCCGCAGCGGCTTCGACCCGGACGCGGTGGTCGACGCGGTCGGCACTCTGAGACGCATTGCGCATCGGCTGGGCAGCGTCGCAGCCGGACGCAACTCGCAGGAGATGCCCGCGCTCCCGCCGCAGTTGCAGAGCGCGCGCGACGCGATTGACTCCGCCTTGCGAGCCCAGTTCGAGGCATGTCTCGATTACGTAAGGCGCCGCGCCGCCGGCGGCGCAACGCTCAGGGCGTGGCACGAGGACGCTGCTCGAGCGCTGTTGGACAATCTTCATCAACAGATCGCGAGCGACAATTTCAGCGCCATTTCATCGTGGCCACTCGCCTCGCGGCGAACTCTGCTAGCCGACATCGAGACCTATCGCCGCCTGGTGGTCCTGGCCGGCGAGCTTTCCGATCAACTATCACGCATCGCACTGACCAGGGCCGTACCCCACTGGCAACTTCAGCCGCGTACTGCGGCGGCCTGAGCTCTTTTTCCGTGTTGCTTCGGATGCCGGGGTCGGAAGCTTAACGGCTGCTCAATCCAAGGTGGACGCAAAGGCGGTTGCGCCTAGCCGTATCCAACTGTAACACTGCAAGCTGTGGTTAGTGCGCTTACAGAGCATTTAGAAGCTCCGCAATCACAGCCGGAAGCCGCGCGCTTCTACCTTCCCGAACTGGATAGCCTCCGTTTCTTCGCCTTTTTCGGAGTCTTCGTCTGCCACATTGTTCACGAAATGGGATATGGAAACGTGCTGTCCAACATTGGCGGTTTCGGGGTGGACCTGTTTTTCACGCTGAGCGCGTATCTAATCACTGAACTGCTGATGCGCGAGAAGGAGCGGTTCGGACGGCTTGACGTACGTGCGTTTTACGTGCGGCGCATCTTGAGAATCTGGCCGCTGTACTTCGGATTCATCGCTGCGTTCTTTGTCGCTTCAAGGCTCTTTCCTGTACTTCAGATCGGATGGAAGTTCTTCGCTTGTTTCGCGGTGTTCATCGGGAATTTCGCGTTGGCTGTGATCGGGCTCACACCCGGTCTGGCGATGGTTCCGCTGTGGAGCGTCTGCGTTGAAGAACAGTTCTACATCACGTGGCCATTGATCGCGCGATATCTTTCGCGCCGTGGAGTCGCCATTGCGGGGATCGTAATCTGGCTGTTCTCTATCTGCAGCCGATGGCTGATGATCCGGGAAGGATTCTCAGTTCACTTGATTGAGATCGGTACGTTTTGCCGGCTCGACCCGATCGCATGCGGCATGCTGCTATCGTCGTTTCTCGGCGGATCAACGGAGCCAAAGCTGAGAATCTCGCGTCGAAAACTCGTCATCATCGGTGCCGATCTCTGGGCGTTCGCCGGATTTTGCCTCTACCACTCGAGTACTCCGGCTCCAATCGACTTTATAGTAGCTTTTCCCGCGGTAGCGATCGGATGCGGCGCATTTACACTTGCGGCGATTGGCGCGGGCTCGTGGATGGACAATCCGCGACTTATCTATCTTGGGCGGATTTCATACGGACTTTACGTCTATCATGGGGCTGCGATCCTGATGACGCTGGCTATTTTCGCCTCGGCGCCCGGATGGCTCAGATGGTCGATCTGCCCACCGCTCAGCCTCGGCGCGACGATCGTTATTTCGGCCATTTCCTACCGCTGGTTCGAGACGCCGTTCCTGCGGCTCAAGGCCCGCTACCAGTACATTCGCTCGGCCTCGCCGGCCGTCGCCTAGTCATACGGCGCAGCAAGCGCGCGCCCGTCAGGTGATCTGATGCTTGCTGAGCGGAAGCTCGCGCACCCGTTTGCCGGTCGCCGCGAATAGCGCATTGCACAGCGCCGGCGCGAACGGCGGAACACCGGGCTCGCCGATACCCGCCGGCGGGGCGTCGCTCTCGACCAGGTAGACGTCGGTATGCTGCGGCGCCTCCGGCATGCGGGCAACGGGGTAATCATAGAAATTGGATTGATCGATTGCGCCATTGGTCGCCGTGATTTCGCCGCTGCGCGCGAGGCTCGCGCCGAACACGGCTGCACCTTCGAACTGGGCGCGGGCGAATTCCGGATTGGTGATCAGTCCCGCATCGACCGCCGTATGCACGCGCGGGATTTTGAGTTTGCCGTGGCCGTCGACCTCGACTTCGACCACCGTCGCCACGTAAGTGAGAAAGCTCCGATGCACGGCGATACCCATCCCGGTCCCGTTGCCGGTCTTGCGTTTACTCCAGCCCGCTTTCTCGGCGGCTATCTGGACCACGCGGCGTAAACGGCCGGTATCGATCGGATAGGCAGTATACGATGCGTTGTAGTTCGGATAGTCAGTACCTTTCAGATCGACAATTCGCGGCGGTCCAATCAACTCCAGCAAATAGTCAACGGGGTCTCGGCCGGCCGCGTGCGCCAGCTCGTCGGAGAACGACTGGATGGCGAAGGCGTGATAGATATTCCCGACCGACCTCAACCATCCGATCCGCACGTAGGCCTCCGCCGGGCCGTTTTCGACGCGCAGGTTGGAAATGTCGTACGGGATGTCGGTCCATCCGAGGCTGAGATCGCCGGCGTCGCCATAGCGCTCACCCACTTTGAACGTGGACGCGATGGGCGGAAACACCGAGCGTTGCAGCCATGCGGCAGGCTTGCCGCGGGCGTCGAGCACGGCCTTCATATACATGGCGGACACCGTGTGGTAGTAGCCGAACTTGATATCGTCTTCGCGGCTCCATACCACTTTCACCGGGTGGCCGACTTTCTTCGACAGTACCGCGGCTTCCGCCACGTAGTCGGGCTTCGACTTGCGCCCGAATCCTCCGCCGAGCAGGGTGACGTGGCAAATCACGTTGTCGCGCGGAATCTTCAACTGCTCGGCCACGGTGTCCTGCACGGCCTGCGGATTTTGCGTGCAGGTCCATGCCGTCACCTTGCCGTCGCGATATTCCGCCAGCGCCACCGGCGGCTCCATCGGAGCATGCGCCAAATGCGGTATGTAGTACTCGGCCTCGATCACCCGGCCGCCTTTTTTGAACTCGGCGTCGACGTCACCCGCATTGCGCGCGACCTTGCCCGGCGCGCGCACCGTCTCGAACAGTTCCTCCTTGTACTGAGCCGAGTTGTAAACCACGTTGGGACCATTGTCCCACACCACGGCGAGCTTCTTGCGGCCCTGGAACGCCGCCCAAGTGTTGTCGGCGATCACAGCGACGCCGCCCAGCGGCTGAAACGCGGCTGGCGGCTTGAACGGCTCGATCGCGACGACCTGGCGCACACCTTTTACCTTCAGCGTCTCCTTGTCGTCATAGGATTTGACTTTGCCGCCTAACACCGGCGGATGCATCACCGCCGCGTAGACCATTCCGTCCACGCGGGCGTCCATTCCGTAAATGGCTTGCCCCGCACAAATCGCGGTCAGATCGTAGCTCGGATGTCCCTTGCCGATGTAACGCCATTGACTCTTGCTCTTAAGCCTGAGCGCTTCCTTGCGCGGCACGGGAAGCTTCGACGCGGCCGTGGCCAGCGCTCCATAGCCGAGCTTGCGGCCGGTCGGACGATGTATCACCTCATGAAGGCCAGTTTCGCATTCGCCCGGACGCACCTTCCATCGCGCGGCGGCTGCCTCGATCAGCATCATACGCGCGGCCCCACCCGCCTGGCGCATCACGTCGAAGAAATCGCGGATCGAGTGCGAACCGTCAGTGTCCTGTCCGCCGTAGCGCCAGTCGCCGATCGCCTGTTCCACCTTCACCAGCTTCCAATCGGCGTCCAACTCATCGGCGACCACCAGAGGCAGCGAGGTACGGATGCCCGTGCCCATCTCGGAGCGATGAGCCACAATATAAACCGTGCCGTCGGAATCCACGCCGACGAATGCACTGGGATGCAGCGTGGCGCGGTCGGCGTGCGTCATGCCGATGGAGATGGGCGCCGCCGCGCTCGCGCCACGTGGAAGAAGATGCACGCTCAGGATGAGCGCGCCGGTTGAGAGCACGCCTTTAAGGAAGCCGCGCCGGCTGACGTTCTCGATCGTGCGCTCGATCATATTCACGCGATGGTCAATCGTGCTCACGCGAGGCCTCCGCGGCGGCTTTTATCGCCGCGCGAATTCGCTGATAGGTCCCGCAGCGGCAGATGTTGCCCGACATCGCCTCGTCGATCTGTTCATCGCTGGGACTGCGATTGGAGTTGAGCAGCGCCACCGCCGACATGATCTGCCCCGACTGACAGTAGCCGCATTGCGGAACATTGAGCCGCATCCAAGCCCGCTGGACGGGATGCGGTCCTTTCGCGGAGATTCCCTCGATGGTGATGACCTCGGCATTTTCGAGCTGACGCATCGGTGTCACGCAGGAGCGAACCGCCTTTCCATTGAGATGCACCGTGCAGGCTCCGCACAACGACATCCCGCAACCGAACTTGGTGCCCGTTAACGCCAGTTCGTCGCGCAGGTACCAAAGCAGCGGCATCGTGGGGTCGTCGTCGAACGAACGCTCGACACCATTGACTTTCAAGCGGATCATTTTTGCGCCTCACTCGAATGACTGATCCGGCGGCCGGGATCCGTAGTCCGCGGCGGTGACTCCGGACGTGGCCGTTTTACCCGACGAAACAGTCGCGGCTGTGTGGTTCTCCGAACCTGTCGACTTTATATTACGCGAAATCGTGGCGGGCGGCAGCGGGCTCGATCCGCGCCATCGGCACGCCGCCAGGGCGGCAGCGGAACTCGCCTCGGTGGTGGAAAGATGCGGAAGGACGGGAGGTCGTGCGGCGCCAGCCGGAAAATCCCGGCTGGCGCCGCCCGCTTATGAGATGTCAGGTTTTCGCGCCAGCGGCCGAAGACAACGGCTCGGCGAATCGGAACTGCGGCTCAGTGGTGCGCGCGATCCGCCTGGATACCGAGCTTCAGCTCCTGGATGGCAGCGTCGATGTGATTGATCGCATTTTGCTTGTGACCCGCGAAATCGCCGGCCGCATCGTGTACAAGTGCTGCCTTCGCTTGCTCCAATTGCTGGATTGCTCCATGCATAACCGGAAAGTTGTTCCGCCGCTGCCGTTGGAGTTCCGTGGACGTCTGTGCAAATGAAACTACAGGCAGCGCAAGCGTGGCGCCGACCATCAATGTCCCCATCAAAATACCGATAGTTCGCTTCACAAGTTTCCTCCTGTCGTTTTTTTGACGAGAGTATTAGCCCTCGAGATCCCCCCAAGGCAGATCGTAAGCAATAGTAGGCAATTTGCAGGGCTTGGGCGAGCGCAAAGTAGGTTTCTGCGATCCGATGCGGTCAGCGAAGAATAACGGAATACGGTTGCGCGATGCTGCACATGCGTCGGAACTCTCGCAACGGCGCCGAATTCATGCGGTTGTGACCTGGCGGCGGGGCGAGCGAGAAGAAGCGCTCTGTAGGTCTTGAGGACAGATGTGCGAGCACCTGACCAGCGGGAGAGAGCATGAAATCTGCCTCGGATCTCCACCTTGCGGATGTGACCGCCGTCTACAATTACCCTGAGGGTAGTCTGCGGAAACTCCTGGGTCAGCAAATCCACATCGGCGGTTAAGCGCTCGGCGTGAAAGATTGCACTGGAAAAGGAACCCCACGGTGCGCTGAGATTGCCCTATTTTTATCTGTAGACACCTTATATCGCTAAGAGTAGGCTGTACGCTCAAGTAAGGAGAGCGAAGAAACGGGGTGAAAAAATGAGATTAGCGACCTTCATTGTAATAGCCCTGCTGATACTTGCGCCTCACGCGTGGGCGCAGACCTCCGCTGGTTCGGTCAGCGTGGTCACCGGCACGGTCACGATCGAGCGTGCTGGCAAATCGATTCAGGCCGCCTCCGGCACCGGTCTTCTGGTCGGTGATAAGCTTACGACCGGGCCCAACAGCCGCATGACGATCAGTCTCAGCGACGGCAGCCAATTGGAATTGAACGAGTCGAGCACTCTTGTACTAACCGAATATGTTCTCAATCCGGACGGATCACGGGCGAGTACCAAGATCACTTTGCTAAGCGGACTGGTCCGCAGCCTCGTTCACTTTGGCCCAGGAAGCTCGCCCAACTTCGAGGTTCACACTCCCAACGCCGTCGCTTCCGCCCGCGGCACCATGTTTGATGTTTCGTATCACGAAGGTCAGGCGCCGCCCGCGATGCCGTGAATCGACCAGATAGGCACCGCCGCTGCCGCTCAGGCGGCATCTGCCATCGCTGCGGCGATCGAGCGATCACTGAAGCAACGCGTACGCCTTTTCCATCTCTGCCTCGCGGCCGCGCGGGCGGTATCGCTCGGGCAAAGAGCGCGTGGCGATATTTCGACGGGACGTTTATGCCCAACTCGGAGAAGGAAGCTGCGTATTTAGCAGAGTACGAACGGTACGCCGCGGGCGGTCGCGCTAGAGCTTCAGGCGCGCGGCGCGCGTGATGGGACGTTCGTTTGAAGGAGCAGACTGTATGGCAATACGCGTAGGTGCACAAGCTATCGCGGACAGAGTGAGACTCATCGAGTACTTTGATACCCCTCCACTTCTGGTCGCACTTTGTTCCGCTCAGGGCTGCGAAAACTTAGCACGCGGGTTTCAGAACCAAAACGTGCCGGTGTGTTTCGATCATGGCGCGCCGAAAGATCGTGCTCCCGAGAACAAGGGATGAACCTCAGAGATGACATTTTGACGCGTAGGAAAGCACGCGAGACCGCCCGACGCGAGGAGTCTATCTTTCTGGCTAAGTGGATTGCTGCGGTGGATGTACTCCTGAACACGATCCAAAAAGAGTTTTCTGACCTCATCGCAGGCGGGCTTTTGGAGGTACGTCGCTCGACAATTCGCCGGAACAGCGCAAAAACCGGCGCGGACTACGAAATCGGGAAGTTAGAACTCTCCGAGCCTGAGGGACTCGCCGTTGAGTTTCTACCGTCAGGCTACGACGTGCCTGATCGCCGCGGATATATAAGTGTCCACAGGTTGAAAGATAACGGGGGGACGCTCCTCGTATGGTCCGAACAATACGAAATCGAAAGGCAGGAAAAAGACGCGAATTGAAGCGATCTGGCTTGGTCCACTAACTACTCATCTTGGCGCATAGGGGAATATTCCTTCGAAGATGTGGAATGGCATGGGAAAACGCTTCTCGTTCGCGCAAATTTAGAGCCGATACTCCAAAAGCTTCTGGACCTAACTCAACCGTAAAAAGAATTGAAAAGGTTTGGTCGGTACGTCGTGCGCCGCACGCGCCACGTAGGTGGCACGCCGCGGACGCAATACTCCCTAGCCCCCTTCGCCCTCTATAAATACAGTTTCCCGCTCGACCTTCCGTGGCTGTTGAGAAGGTCGCGCGGGATCACTCAAGGCGTCGGCGTGAGCCTAGCCTTGTGAGTTTCCGCGAGCGCATCCGCCGACGCCGATTCGGGCGTCCGTGTATTCGTTCGTCGTTCGGCAGTCCACGGCGACTCGCCGCTATACTCCTCTGCGCCGCCGAATTTGGGTGACGGATGGGTTATGCGCGACGAGGCGAATGTTGCGATTTTCGCAACTGGCCGCTGACTGCGTAGATTTGCGAAAGGTTTAAACTGGAGCGGGTGATCGGTTTCGAACCGACGACCTTGTGCTTGGCAAGCACACGCTCTACCAACTGAGCTACACCCGCCCCCAGGCTTTTCGTCGCGCGGCCGGATAGATCGATTTATCCGCCCGCGGGCGGCTTGTCAAACCGCCGCTCGCCGCGTCGGTGCATCCATCCGCGCGCCAAGCACCGTCCGCGCCCTCAAATAGTAATCCAACCCGGACCACACGGTCACCGCCATCGCGATCCATAACACGAACATCCCGGCTGCGAAAAAATCCACGTGGAAATAAACGTAGTTGATCAACAGCCCCTGGATCGCGATCGACTGGAGCACCATCTTGTACTTGCCCAGTTCCTCGGCGGCCATCACCTGGCCGTCCGCCGCCGCCATCGCGCGCAACCCCGTGACCGCGAATTCGCGTGTCACCAGCACCACCACTATCCAGGCCGGCACCCGCGGGAAACGCTGCATCGCGGCCAGCATGATCAACGCGGAGGCCACCACCAGCTTGTCCGCCAGCGGATCGAGGAACTTGCCCAGCGTGGTGCCCGAGCCGTAACTGCGCGCGATATAGCCGTCGAAGAAGTCGCTCAGGGTGGCGACGAAAAAGACCCCGGCCGCCACCGCCGACGGCCCCGGCCCGGTATACATCAGCAGCCACACCAGCACCGGCACCAGCGCGATGCGCATCAGGGTCAGCAGATTGGGTGCGGTAAGCTCCATGATGCGGGCGAGCGGCCCCTACCCCACTTCCTCTATTGTGCCCTCGGCGCCTCGATACAACGACAGGCCTTCTGTCACAAGGGTATGGCAATCCAATAAGAGAGGCAATCGAGTCCGGTTTGATGCGCCACCAAGCCCGCATCACGCTCCAAACTTGACGGGCCGCGTTTGCCTCGCGTACGGTCAGACATGGTCGGTTTGCTCCACTGCGACAGTCATTTCACGGAGTCCATCGCGCTCCCCGCTTCGCGAATCGCGCTCGGACTCGATGACTCCGCTGTCGCCGGTCTCACGCCATGACTGATGAGATTGCTGAGATGACTGATGTTATAACTCGGCCCAGCAGCGGCACCTTCGAGAGCGACTACCTGGTTATCGGCGGCGGTATCGCGGGACTGGTCTTCGCGATCAAAGCGGCTGAGACCGGCACCGTCACGGTGCTGACCAAGGCCGCGAGCAACGAGGCCAACACCGCCTACGCGCAGGGCGGAATCGCCAGCGTGTGGAGCGTTGACGACTCGTTCGAGTCGCACGTCGACGACACGCTGCGGGCCGGCGCCGGCCTGTGCAACCGGCGCGCGGTTGAAACGATCGTGCGCGACGGCCCCGAGGCGGTGCGCGAGCTTATCGCGCTCGGCACGCGCTTCACCCGGCTCGAGGAAGGCGGCGAGGACGAATACGATCTCGGCCGCGAGGGCGGCCACAGCCATCGTCGCGTGCTCCATGCGCAGGACCTGACTGGACGCGAAATCATGCGCGCGCTGGGCGAGGCCGCCGCCGCGCGGCGCAACATTCGCGTGCTCGAGAACAAAATCGCGGTCAATCTATTGATCGAGCCAGGCGCGGAGCGCGACGGCGGCGCGCGATGCTGGGGCGCGTACGTGCTCGACCGCGCGAGCGGCGCGGTCGACAAATTCGTCGCGCGCGCCACGCTGCTCGCCACGGGCGGCGCGGGCAAGGTCTATCTCTACACCACCAATCCCGACATCGCCTCGGGCGACGGTGTCGCGATGGGGTATCGGGCGGGCGCGCCGGTCGCCAACATGGAATTCATCCAGTTCCATCCGACCTGCCTCTACCATCCGGCCGCCAAGTCGTTTCTCATCTCCGAAGCATTGCGCGGCGAGGGCGCGATCCTGCGGCTGCCCGACGGTACGCCCTTCATGAAGGGCTACCATCCCGACGGCGAACTCGCACCGCGCGACGTGGTTGCCCGCGCGATCGATTCCGAGATGAAACGCCACGGGCTGGACTTCGTGCTGCTCGACATCAGCCATCGACCGGCCGATTTCGTCCGCAGCCGCTTTCCAAATATCTTCAACCGATGCTTGAGCTTTGGTTTTGACCTGACTCGCGCGCCGATTCCGGTAGTGCCGGCTGCGCACTACATGTGCGGAGGGCTGGTGACCGACCTCAGCTCGCGCACTGCGATCGCGCAGCTATACGCGGCCGGTGAAACCGCGATGACCGGGCTGCACGGCGCGAATCGGCTCGCGTCGAACTCGCTGCTCGAAGCGGCCGTGATGGGCCGGCGCGCGGCGGTTGCGGCGCGCGAAGATGCCGCCGCCGGAGGTCGGCGTTCGCCGGACTTTCGCGGATGGGATCCCGGGCGCGCGATGCGCAGCGAGGAGCGCGTGCTGATAACTCAGAGCTGGGACGAGATTCGCCGCCTGATGTGGAACTACGTCGGGATCGTGCGCAGTGACCGGCGCCTGGGGCGCGCGGCGCGCCGCCTTCAGCTAATCAAACAGGAGGTCTACGGCTACTACTGGGATCATCTGATCGACTCCGACCTGATCGAGTTGCGCAACCTGGTCGAGGTCGCCGAACTCGTGGTGCGCTCGGCGACGGCGCGCAAGGAGTCGCGCGGGCTGCACTACACTATCGACTATCCCGAGCGCGACGACGCCAAGTGGCTGCATGACACGGTGATCGCTAAGGCCGCTGACCTGCGCAGCGTGCGCGTTTAGCCTTAGCTGACTGGCTCGGCCGGCGCAGCGGGTGTCGTGGCCTTGGGCGCATTCGCCTCGAAGCTATACACCAGCTTGTCGTCGGCTAGGTCGACCTTCGCCACGCCGCCCTTGCTGAGCGCGCCGAACAACACCTGGTCGGCGAGCGCGCGCGCAACCTCGGACTCGATAAGCCGCCCCAGCGGCCGCGCGCCGAAGCGCGGATCGTAGCCCTTTTGCGCGAGCCACTTTTTCGCCGCCTCCGAGACCTCCAGCTTCACCTTCTGCGCCGCCAGCCGCTCGGCCAGCTCGCCCACGAACTTGTCGACCACGCGGGCGATTACCTCGGGGCCAAGTCCCGCGAATTCGATAATCGCGGAGAGGCGGTTGCGGAACTCGGGGCTGAACATCCGGTCGATGGCGCTGCGCGGATTGCCGGTCGAGACGTCGGTGCCGAATCCGATCATCGTGCGCGCCAGCTCCTGCGCGCCGGCGTTGGTGGTCATCACGATAATCACGTTGCGGAAGTCCGCCTTGCGGCCGTTGTTGTCGGTCAGCGTCGCATGGTCCATCACCTGCAGCAGGATGCTGAACAGGTCCGGATGGGCCTTCTCGATCTCGTCGAGCAGCAGCACGCAGTGCGGGTTCTTGTTGACCGCGTCGGTCAGGAGCCCGCCCTGGTCAAAACCGACGTAGCCCGGCGGCGCACCGATGAGCCGCGAGACGGTGTGGCGCTCCATGTACTCACTCATGTCGAAGCGCAGAAACTCGACGCCCATCACCTTCGCGAGCTGGCGCGCGACTTCCGTTTTGCCCACGCCGGTTGGACCGGCGAACAGAAAGGCGCCGACCGGGCGGTCGGGATGCGCGAGGCCCGAACGCGCGAGCTTGATTGCCCGCGCCACCGCCGCTATCGCCGGGTCTTGTCCAAAAACCGCCTGCTTCAGCTCGTCCTCGAGGTTTTGCAGGCGCGCCCGGTCGCTGGAGGACACCGTGCGCTCCGGAATCCGCGCCATCCGCGCCACCGTGCGTTCGGCGTCGCGCGCGCCCACCGTCACCGCGTCGGGGCCGCTCGCGCGCAGCCGTGCCGCGACACCCGCCTCGTCCATCACGTCGATCGCCTTATCGGGCAGGTAGCGGTCATTGATGTAGCGCGAGGAAAGATCGACCGCAGCGCGAATCGCCGGCGCGGTGTAGCGCACGTTGTGATGCTTTTCGTAGTAGCTCTTGAGTCCGTTGAGAATCTGTACCGCCTCTTCCACGGTCGGCTCGGGCACGTCGATACGCTGGAAACGGCGGCCCAATGCCTTGTCGCGATCGAACGAACGCTTGTACTCCTGGTAGGTCGTCGATCCGATGCAGCGCAACTCGCCCGAGGCGAGCGCCGGCTTGAGCAGGTTGGAGGCGTCCATCGTCGAGCCCGACGCCGAGCCGGCGCCCACGATGGTGTGTATCTCGTCGATGAAGAGCACAATCTTCGGATTGCCCGACGCGGCCTTGATCACGGCCTTCAGCCGCTGCTCGAAATCGCCGCGAAAGCGGGTCCCCGCGAGCAGAGCGCCCATGTCGAGCGCGAAGATTTCCACGCCCTTGAGCGCCTCGGGCACACGGCTGTCATGGATCGCGAGCGCCAGCCCCTCGGCGAGCGCGGTCTTGCCCACGCCGGCCTCGCCGACGAACACCGGGTTGTTCTTGCGCCGGCGCAGCAGGATATGAACCGCGCGCTCGATTTCATTCTTGCGCCCGATGAGCGGATCGATCTTTCCCTGGGCAGCGCGCTCGGCCAGGTTTATCGCGTAACGCTTGAGCGCGCGCGCAGGGGAGAGTTTCGGAGCACCGTCCTCGTCGTCGTCGCCCTCGCCTTCTTCGTGATCGTGCTCGTCCTCGCTATCGGCCTGGTGGCCCTCGTGGGCTCCGCGTATTGTCCGGTCGTCGTCGGCGCCAACTTTGGAAACACCGTGCGAAACGAAGTTGATCACGTCGAAGCGGGTGACGCCCTCCTCCTGCAGGAAGTAGAGCGCGTACGACTCGGGTTCCTGGAACATCGCGATCAGCACCGCCGGACCGTTTATTTCCTGGCGGCCGGCCGACTGCGCGTGCAGTGCCGCGCGCTGCAACGCGCGCTGCACGCCCGTGGCGTAGCGCGGCGTGGCCTCGGCGCCGCGGCCGAGGCGTTCGACCGAGTCGTCCAGGTAGCCCTGCAGTTTGCGGCGCAGCGAATCAATATTCGCGCCGCACTGTTTGAGTACGTTGCTGGTGGTGAAGTCATGGAGCATCGCGTAGAGCACGTGCTCCAGGCAGACATATTCGTGGCGCCGGCTCTGCGCCTCGGTCATCGCCAATTGCAGCGTGACCTGCAATTCGCGGCTAAGCATCACGCCTGGCGACGCCATCCGCCGACTCCTGTGGGTGACCGCTCCGGCCACAATCCTTTCTACTTGGCATAATCTCCAAAGTAATCACTAAAACCAGATAATCATCATAATTGATCGCGCCGTCTAAGCTTTCTCCATCACGCATTTCAGCGGGAATTCGCTCTGGCGCGCCAGTTCGTCCACGGTGCGCACCTTGGTTTCGGCGATCTCGTACGGAAACACGCCCGCCACGCCCATCCCGTTCTGATGCACGTGCAGCATGATCCTGGTCGCCTCGGCGTGCTGCTTATGAAACACAACCTTCAATATCTCGACCACGAACTCCATCGGAGTGTAGTCGTCGTTGAGCAGAACGACCTTGTACATCGGCGGCTTTTTGGTGCGGGTCTCGGGCCGCGTGCGCCGCTCGACGACCGTGTCGCCATCGGGCGGACGGGCGCCGCCGCCGACGCCATCATCGTCGTGCTTGTCTTCGCGCTTGCGCGCTCGCACTGCTCGCCGTAAAACTTCGTCGCTCATCTCTCATATAGAATAGCAAATCGGCGCATGCTCATGGGAGCGCCGGACGCGAGCCCCTTTGCGGCGGCTTCCGGCACGGCTAAGCTCGCCCATAGCTCCGATGGCACGGCACGACCACAAGGACACGATGGCCAAGGGCACGACGGTTCGCCAAGCGAGTCCGGATGCGGCGACGATCGAAGTCGTCGTCGTCGAAGGAATCGATCGCATCGCTCGCGAGGACTGGAACGCGCTGCTGGCCGAGGACGACAGCCCCTTCGTCGATTGGGACTGGCTGTTCGCGATGGAGAACTCCAGGAGTGCGGTGCGGGCCAGCGGATGGGGCCCGTGCCACTTGACGATCCATCGCGGCAAAACGCTCATCGCGGCCTGCCCGCTCTACCTCAAGGGGCACAGCATGGGCGAGTTCGTGTTCGACCAGGGATGGGCTGACGCGGCCGAGCGCAGCGGCATTCGCTACTATCCCAAGCTGCTGGCGGGAGTTCCGTTTACGCCGCATGGCGGACGACGCTTTCTCACCGCGCCCGGTATCGCGCGCGCGCCGTTGGTCGCAGCGCTGGGACGCGCGCTGACCCAGCTCTGCGCGGACAACAAGCTCTCCTCGGTGCATGTCAACTTCTGCCTCGCCGACGAGGCGGCGGCGCTGCGCGATCTCGGTTTCCTGGAACGCCTCGGCTATCAATATCATTGGCGCAACACCGGCTTCGCCACTTTCGACGACTACCTGGGAGCGCTCAAGAGCAAGCGCCGCTACGCCGTACGCCACGAGCGGGCCGCGCTGACCGCCCAGGGCGTGACCATCAAGGTGCACGCGGGCGAGGATATTCCTGACACCATCTTCGGCCCGATGTTCGATCTCTACCTCTCCACGATCGAGAAACTTTACTGGGGCCGCCGTTACCTGACGCGCGAGTTCTTCACTGAGATGCGCGAGCGTTTCAAGCGCTACGTCTGCCTGGTCTGCGCTTATCGCGGTCGCAAGCTGGTGGCCGGGACCTTCAACCTGCAGAAGTCCGGCGTGCTCTACGGGCGTTACTGGGGATGCTTCGAAGACCTGAAGTACCTGCACTTCAACGTCTGCTACTACGCGGCCATCGAGCATTGCATCGCCAACGGAATCGCGCGCTTCGAGCCGGGCGCCGGCGGCGAGTACAAGTGGCTGCGCGGCTTCGACCCCGCGCTCACGCATAGCGCCCACTACATCGCGCACGACGGCTTGCGCCGCGCGATCGCCAACTTCCTGACCCACGAACGGCGCGAGGTCGAGGCCTGGATCGCCGAAGGCCACGAGCGCAGCCAGCTCAAGCCGCCCCCGCCCTCCAACATGGAACAGCCGCCTTAGCCCTTGCGCGCGCGCCACATTACTTCGCCGCGGCCGTCTCGGGCCGCTCCTCCAGGGCGGTGGCCGGTTCGCGCGGCACGAGGTCGATCTTCTCGAGTTCGCCCAACTCCTTCTTGCCGACCACACCAAGTTCGCGAAAGCGGCGCGCCCACGGCATCACGCGGCCCTCGAACGATCCCACCGCGTCGTTGAACGCGCCCACCGATGACTTCAACGAAGTGCCGACGCGCCGTAGGTGCTCGACCATCGTGGCGAACCGGTCTGCGAGCTCGCGCGCCATCTCGCTGATGCGTTGCGCATTTTCCGCCAACTGCTCCTGGCGCCATCCATAGGACACCGCGCGCAAGAGCGAAATCAGCGTCGTCGGTGTAGCGAGAATCACGCGCTGCGCGACGCCCTGCTCGATCAGAGAGGGGTCCTGCTCCAACGCGGCGCTGAAGAACGGCTCGCCCGGCAAAAACAGGATCACGAACTCGGGCGTGGGCTGAAACTGGTCCCAGTAGTTCTTGGAGCCGAGCGCAATCATGTGCGCGCGCACTTGCTGCGCGTGCTGTTTGAGCTTTTCCTGGCGCGCTTCCTCGGTCGGCGCTTCGAGCGCTTCGAGGTAGGCCTGCAGCGGAACCTTGGCGTCGACGATGATGTTCTTGGCGCCGGGCAACTGCACGCGCAAGTCGGGGCGCAGCTTGCCGTCGTCGCCGGCCGCGCTGTCCTGTTGGAAAAAATCGCAGCGCTCCAGCATTCCGGCCATTTCGACCACCCGTTTGAGCTGAATCTCGCCCCAGCGCCCGCGCACCGACGGCGCACGCAGTGCGCGCGAGAGGTTGGAAGCCTCCGAGCGCAACTCCTTCTGCGCGGTGATGAGAGAACTTATCTGCTCGCCGAGCGCGCCGTAGGCCTGGCGGCGCGCCCCCTCAATTTCGCGGATTTCGCGGTCGAGCTTGCCCAGCGATTCGTTTACCGGACCGACCACCGAGCCGAGCTTTTGATCGGCGAGCGTCAGGAAACTGTGGTTGGCGGCCTCCAGCGCGTCGGCCGCGAGCGACTTGAAGGTGTCGGCGAGCTTGCGCTCCGAGCTTTCGAGCAGCGCCTTCTGCTCGGAGAAGCCACGCTCGCGCTCCTCCATCCGCACTTCGGCCTCGCGCACCTTGCCTTCCCAGCGGCGGGCGGCGGCAAGCCAGGCGACTATCGCACCCACCGCCATCGCCACGATCACAGCCGCCAGCAATTCCATGCGCTACCCTCCCCCAGGTGCTGAGCCCCCACGCCGGCGCAGCCTTGATGATAATATCCGCCGCGCCGCACCGGCGTCCAATTAGACCTGGAAACGTCATCCACAGGTTCCGTTCGCACAGGTTCCGTTCGCACAGGTTCCGTTCGCACAGCTTCGTGCATAGCGCGTTGCATCAGTGGGTTCTGCTATTTTGGCGCGTGACGTCCGCGGTGCTCTGCGGACGCGCCGCAACCCGTGAAGGAATTGCTCAAACCGCGCTCCGTCCTGGTCGTCCTGGGCTCCGGCGGAGTTGGCAAAACCACTATCGCCGCCGCCCTAGGCCTCGCCGCCGCGGCCACCCATCTGCGCACCGCGGTCATCACGGTCGACCCGGCGCGCCGGCTGCGCGAAGCGCTTGGATTGGCGCGCCTGGGCGGCAAGCAGACGCGGATCGACGCGCGCCGCCTGCGTGCCGCCGGTCTCGATCCCGCGCTCAAGCTCAGCGCGATGGTGCTCGACGTGAAGGGCGAATGGGACGCGATGGTGGCCGAGCACGTGACCGACCCGGCCATCCGCAAGCGCATTTTCGACAACGCCTTTTATCAGAGTCTCAGCACCCGGTTCGCCGGCTCCGACGCCTACGCCGCGCTGGAGGCGCTCCACGATCTTCACGTCGCGGGCCATTTCGATCTCGAGGTCGTTGATACTCCCCCCGCCGCGCAAGCCTTTGAGTTCGTGCAGGCGCCGGCGCGTCTGATACGGCTGCTCGACTCGCAGGCGGCGCGATGGCTGCTCAAGCCGGCGGGGCGGCCGGCTTCGCTGGCGCTCAGGCTGGCCGGGCGCATCACGAGCTACGTCGCGCGTGAGTTGGAGCGCTTCGCCGGCGGCCACACGCTCTCTTCCATCGCAGACTTCTTTGCCGCCACCGCCGGCGCGGCGGAACGGATCGCCGCCCGGATGCGAAAGGTCTCCGCGCTGCTGCGCTCGCCTGCCGTGCGTTTCGTACTGGTCACCACCGCCGAGCCCGATCGGCTGCGCCAGGCGCGCAAGGTTATCGACAAGATGGAGTCCGAGGGGCTTCATCTCGGCGCGATCGTGATCAACCGCTTTCTCGACGAAGCGATCTGCCGCGAATCCATACACGACGGTGCGCTCGATGAAATTCACCGGCTTAGGGCGGCGCTGGAGGCGGATGGCGCCGTCGATGACGGCGTGGCCGCGGCGCTAGCCTACCTGGAGACCTATCGGGCGTGCGCCGAGGAGGATATCTGTCGCGTGAGCCGCTTCGTCGAGGGATTGCCGCCGCGCGTGAAGGTCGCGTTCGCGCCGGAAATCCGGCCGGGCACTCCCAGCCTCGCCGCGCTGGGTCGGCTCGCGAATTTTCTGGTCACGCCGCAGGCGATTGTGGCGCGATCGGCGCGCGGCGCGAACGCCGCCGCGGCGCCCAAGGGGCGCGCGCCGCTCAGGCGCGGTCTGCGCGACGGCAAAAAGTCAGACGGCGAAATTGGTCGAATGCCGGAGTGAGCCTGTAAGCCGGGTTCTGTGCCCTTGCGGGCGGCGATCATTCATCTTGGCCGGCGATTGCTCACCGGCTCCAGCGACCGAACCCGAGGGATCATGAGCGGGCCACTCACCCTCCTATTTGGTCTTGCTCCGGGTGGGGTTTGGCATGCGCGCGCGATCACTCGCGCGCCGGTGGGCTCTTACCCCGCCATTTCACCCTTACCCTCGCGGGCGGTGTATTTTCTGTGCCACTTTCCGCGGGTCGCCCCGCGCCGTCGTTAGCGGCCACCCTGCCCTGCGGAGCCCGGACTTTCCTCCCCGCAAAGGGGCGATCGCCCGGCCCACTCCGGCAGCGGCGATCTTAGCACGGCTGCGCGATACGGCCGCCACGCCCAAATCCGGCCCAGAGCTGACGGATCAGCCCTCGTAGTAGAGGATGCGCTGGCAGTTGGGGCAGAAGTGGATCTGAAGATGTTTCTGGATCTCGTTGTAGAGCTGTGGCGGCAGCCGCATCCGGCAGCCCTGGCAGGTGCCTGACCTCGCCATCGCGACCGCGAGCCCGCCGCGCCGGCTGAAGATCATCTGGTAGCGCTGCAGCAGCACGTCGTCGATCGAAGCGGCCGCGCGGTCGCGCTCGACGCGCTGACGCTGAATCGACATCTTCAGCTCCTCGACCTCGGCCGCGATCTCTTTCTCGGCCGCCTTGAGCTCCGTGCGCTTACCCGCGATGAGTTCGGTCAATTCCTTTATTCGCGGGGTGCGCGGCTCGGCCGCCTGCATCGAGGCCAGCACTTCGCTTTCCAGGCGCTGGTTGTTTTCCTTGAGCGACTCGACCTCGTGGCCGAGCGCCTGCAACTCCTTGTCGTTGCGCACCAGGTTCAAGCGCATCCGCTTGTTGCGGATCTGCGCCTCACCATCAGCGAGTTCGCGTTCGAGCAGGCGGCGCGCTGTCGCCGCCTGCTGGTCTTCCTCGGTGAGTCGGTCTAGTTCGGCCTGAGAGGTTTCGATCTCGCCGCGGAGCTGCTCGACGCGCTCCGCGACCGAAGACAATGATTGCCCGAGCTCGTGCAACTGCCGGTCGATGGTCTGCAAACTCATTAACCGGGCTATCTCTTCACGCAATTCTGCCTCCGTTTGCTGTCGGCCGATTCATGCGCTGTGATGCGCGCCCACAAGGACTATCGCGCGCATTGCTCGCTTCGGCCAAAAAATCTTCTCACTTGTTGATGATATGGGCCCACCAGGATTTGAACCTGGGACCAGCCGGTTATGAGCCGGCAGCTCTAAACCGGACTGAGCTATGGGCCCTCGCGAGCGCATCGTGCAATCACCATCGTACCAAGTTTCGCGTCACAAATTAAAGAGTCCCCGGCATCATTATACTTGACTAGCGCGATGCAACGCTTTCACGCGCGCCGCTGCGCCGCTCGTCCTCGTCATCCACATCTCATCATCCACATCTCATCATCCACATCTCGTTCTCCACATGATCTCATCCTCCGCGTCATCCTCCACGCCGCCGAAGTGCAATCATCTGCTGCGCGGCCGCCATCGCTTCATCATCGCTGCCCGCACTCGCAGCGGCCCGGCGCGTGGTCTCCATCGCGCGCTGCTGACGCCGGCGCGCGAGCGCCTCGGCGAAATCGCGCGCGAGCGCGCGCGCTTGCGCCGCCGTTTCGATCAGCGGCCCGACGGCGAGCGCGCTCAGCCGCGAGCGCTGCGCGTCGCCGAGCCGCTCGGCGACGCGCATTTCGAGCACGGCGGCCGGTTCCTGCGATGCGCACACTTCGCCGAGCACCGCGGCGATGGCCGCGTCCTCGAGCAGCGCGGCGTGCGCGGCGATCTCGCCGCGCAACTCCGGATGCAGCAGCGCTATGGCGAGCAGCCCGACTTCGGCGGCCGTCGCGCCGTCGCCCGCGCCGGCCGACGAGGTCGGCCGCTGCGCTTCTTTCGTTCCGCGCGCCTCGGCGCCAACCGCGCCGCCGCGCGCCGGACGGTGCGCCTCGGCGCGCAGCAGCTCCTCGCCGACGCCCAGCGCGTCGGCGGCCTTGCGCGCCAGCAGGTCGAACTCGAACGCGTTGTGTACGGCCTTCAGGACCTCAGCCACCGTCGCGGCGGCGCGCGCGCGCGCTTCCAGCGATCCGCGCGCTGCCGCCGCTTGCTCGGCAAGGAAATAATCGACTAGCAAATTCGCCGACGCGATAAGTTCCGCGAACGCCTGCGCGCCGCGTTCCTTGATGAAAGTATCGGGATCGAAGCCGGGCGGGATGAAAATTCCCCGCCCCAGCAGCCCAGCCGCGAGAAAAATCTCGAGCGCTCGCAGCGAGGCCTTGCGCCCCGCCGCGTCGCCGTCGAAGCAGGCCAGCACGTTGCGCGTATGGCGTCCAACCAGCCGGAGTTGATCGACCGTCAGCGCCGTGCCGAGGCTCGCGACCGTCTCCTTGAAGCCCGCCTGCCACACCGCGATCGCGTCGAGGTAACCCTCGACCACGATCGCGCGGTCGGCGCTGGCGATCGCCGCGCGCGCCTCATACAAACCGTAGACATTGCGCGACTTGGAGTAGAGCGGCGATTCAGGCGAGTTGATGTATTTCGGTAGGCGCTGATCGAGCACTCGGCCGCCGAATGCGAGCACCCGGCCTTGCCCGTCGCGAATCGGGAACATCAACCGTCCGCGAAACATGTCGCGCGTTCCCGCGCCGTCCTGCTTGACCAGGCCCAGACGCACCGCCGCCGCCAGCAATCCACGCTTATCCAGCGCGCGCGCAAGGTTGGCCGGCCGCTCGGGCGCGAATCCAAGCCCGAACGTGCGCGCGGTCTCTGCCGCCACCCCGCGCGCGGCCAGGTAGTCGCGGGCCGCGGCACCGTCGGGCGTTTTCCACAAGACGTGGACGAAAAAATCGGCCGCGGTCTGATTGGCGCGCAAGGCGGCCTCGCGCTCGCCCGCGCCGGGCCCAGCTTCGCCACCGCGCTCGGGCAGCGTCACGCCATAGCGGCGCGCGAGCGACTCGATCGCCTCGGGAAAGTTCAGTCCCTCGGTCCGCATCACGAAGTTGAACACGGTTCCGCCCGCGCCGCAGCCGAAACAATGAAAAAATCCGCGCTCCGGGTTGACCGAAAACGACGGCGTTTTTTCGTTGTGGAACGGGCAAAGCCCGACGAAGTTGCGTCCGGCGCGCTTGAGCCGCACGTGCGCGCCGATCACCTCGACGATGTCCGCGCGGGTGCGGACCTCTTCGAGCTTGTCGTCGGAGAAACGGGCCATCAGGCCGCCACTACCTCGCGAAGCCGCTTGGGGTTGTTGGTCATGATTCCATCAACGCCGGCGGCGGCGAGCCGGCGTATCGCGGGTACGTCGTCGACCGTCCATACGTAAACCGCAAGGCCGCGGCGATGTGCCTCGGCGCAAAGCGCGGCGTCCGCAATATCGAATCGCGGCGCGATCGCGAAGGCATGCATCGCAAAGGCGGCGTCGAGCATCGCGGCCGGAGCTTTCTCGCCGAGCAGCGCCAGGCGCATCGCCGGCTCTGCCTCAGCCACTATCTTGAGCTGATCCCAATCGAAGCTCGATACTATTGCGCTTTCAAGCGCGCCGCACCCGCGAATGATTTCGCACACGCGCGTCTCGAGACCGCGCGTCTTGAGTTCCACGTCCATCCCACATCGTCGCCCACATGGTCGGCCACATCGTCCGGCGAGCGCTTGGGTGACTTCCGCAAGCATTGGGATGCGCTCGCCGCGAAATTTCGCGCCGAAGCGCACTCCGGCGTCCAAACGTTTGATCGCCGCCGCGCTCATCGCGGCGACCGGGCCGCGCCCGTCTGTAGTGCGGTTAACGGTAGCATCATGAATCACCACGACTTCGCCATCGCGAGTCATCCGCACGTCGAACTCGCACATATCGGCGCCGATGTCGGCGGCGGCGATGAATGCGCGCAGGGTGTTTTCAGGATAAAAAGCGCTGGCTCCCCGATGCGCGATCGTCAGCATCGTATGCGCCACCACAGACCCAGCCAAGCCGCCTTCATTGCAAACGAGTTTATCCGCGGCGCATCGTGACGGGCAAATCCGCCCGCGCCTCCTCTCCACAGGCAGTGCTCTTGACCGGCAGTTCCCCCACTCGTCAAGCCGCGCGACGACCCCTATGCTTGAGGCTAAGTACGATGACCCGTATCGCTAATACCAATATCGCCACACTTGCCGCCCGCAAATACGTGCAAGTCGCTTTCGCGATTCCGGCCGCGATGGTCGACGATGCGGCCGCGGTGCTGGTCGCGCAAGGAGCGCTGGGATGCGCGGTCGGCGGCGACCATCGCAGCGCGCATCGCCACGCGACGCTGGAACTAAAGGCGTATTTCGAGCGGCTAAGCCGCCCGGGGCTCGCGACGATTCGGCGTGCGATGGCGGCGGCCGGAATGCTCGCGCGTCCCGGCTCGACGCCGCCTCGCCAGCTCATCGCGGATCCTGGATGGGCGACCGCATGGATGGATCGTTTCGAGCCGCTGCCGGTGGGACGCCGCCTGCTGATCGTTCCGCCATGGAACTCCAATGTTGCTACGCGCCGCCTGAGGCTGGTGATCAATCCCGGACAGGCCTTTGGCACCGGGCATCATCCTACGACCTATGGCGCACTCGCGACGCTCGAGAAGCTTTGCGCAACGCGGCACTTTGAGCAGGCGCTCGACGTCGGCACGGGCTCGGGTGTGCTCGCGATTGCGATGCGCCTGATGGGCGTCGCGGAGGTGAGCGCGATCGATATCGACGCGCTGGCGCTGGAGAACGCGCGCGAGAACGCGGCGCTCAATTCGCTCGCCGGCGGTAAAATCCGTTTCGCCACCACGCCGCTGGCGCGGCTGCGCCGGCGCTTCGACCTGATCACGGCCAACATCCTTAGCTCAACTTTGATCGCGATGGGGAGCGCGCTGACGCGGCTGCTGGCGCGCCGCGGCCGCCTGGTGCTGGGCGGAATCCTCAATCGCGAGGCGGCCGCGGTGCTCAGCAGTTACGGGCCGCGCCTGCGATGCCTCTCCATGCGGCGCGATCGCGGATGGAGCACGCTGGTGCTGACGCGATGAAGCGGGCGGCCAGGTTGCCGATGAGGTTTGCGATATCGTCGGCGACGATCGAGGGTGCGGTCGCGCTGGTCGGCGGCGCGGAACTTCATCATATGCGCGACGTGATGCGCCTCGCGCCCGGAGCCGAGGTCGCGCTGTTCGACGAGTGCGGCGCGGAGTACGCGGGCACGATCCGCAGTTTCCAGGCGCGGCACGCGGTGGTCGAAATCGCCGCCGCGCAGCGCTCGCGCCCGCAAGCCACCGCAGGCCTTGTCCTGGCCGCGGCGGTGATCAAGGGGCCGCGGATGGATTTCCTGGTCGAGAAGGCCGCCGAACTGGGTGCGGCGGAACTATGGCCGGTGCTGTGCGAGCGAGGGGTCGTGCGCGAGGTCGGCGGCGAGCGGCTCGCGCGATGGCGCCGGCTCGCGACCGCGGCGGCCAAGCAGAGCCTGGCGCCGCGTCCAACCGAGGTCATCGCGCCGCTTAAGCTGGGAGACTTGATCCGGCGGCTCAACGAGGGCAGGCTTTGCGTGGTTCTGAGCGCGGGCGCGCCGGCTTTGAGCGCGATCTTGCGCGAGGCCCGCAAGCGCGCGCTGCTGCTGCTCTGCGGGCCGGAGGGCGATTTTACGGACGAGGAGCTGGCGACAGTGCGCGCGGCCGGTTTCCTCCCCGCGGGACTGGGTGGGCGGCGACTGCGCAGCGAGACCGCGGCGCTCGCCGCGCTCAGCATCGCAGCCGGCGCGCTCGACGAACTTGATGGAGCAGTTGGCGGAGAAGACTGATCGGTGGCTTACAAATTCGCCTTCGTGATGGACCCGTTGGAGAAGGTGCTGCCCGACAAGGACACCACCTTCGCCTTCATGCTGGAGGCGATCGGCCGCGGGCATCAGGCCTACTTTGTCGCGCTGCACGACCTCTACGCGATCGGCAGTCACGCCTTTGCCGGGGCGCGGCGCTGCACGGTGATGCGCGGGACGGCGCATTACCGCTTTGTCGACGACGGCGCCGACTACCCGCTCGAAGCATTCGACGCGATTTTCATGCGCAAGGACCCGCCCGCCGACGCGCCCTACCTGTTCGCCACGATGCTGCTCAGCCTGGCCGACCGCCGGCGCACGTTCGTGCTTAACGAGCCCGCGGGCCTGCGCGAGGCCAACGAAAAGCTCTACGCGCTGAATTTCCCCAACGCGATACCGCCTACGCTGGTGAGCCAGGACCTCGCGCGACTCAAAAAATTCATGGCCGAGCAGGGCGGACAGATGATCGTCAAACCGCTCGACGGACACGGCGGCGAAAGTGTGTTCCTGGCCGCGGCGGACGACCGCAACTTGAACGCGATCCTCGAAGCTGTCACCCGTTTCGAGTCGCGTCCGATCATGGCGCAACGCTACCTGGCCGAAATCCGCGACGGCGACAAGCGGTTGATCGTGCTCGACGGCGAACCACTGGGATGCACGCTGCGGGTGCCGCGCGACGACGAGAATCGCGGCAACATCCACGTCGGCGGGAATTGCGTCAAGGCCGAGATTACCGCGCGCGACCGCGAGATCTGCGCGATGATGCGGCCACGCCTCAAACGCGACGGACTTTATTTCGTGGGGCTCGACATCATCGGCAACTATCTGACCGAAGTCAACGTGACATCGCCCACGGGGATTCAGGAAATCGATCGGCTCGACGGCGCCAACCTGGAGGCCAAGGTGATCGATTTCGTCGAGGCACGGGTCGCGGCGCTCAAGCACTAGCGCGGGCGCGCCCATTACTGTCCTGCGCACAGCCTTGCAGCCTGCTGACTGTTGCAAGGGGAACCCGGGACAGATACGAATTAAGACCGCCGCGAAGGCCTGACGCCTGCAAGTCCCGGTGGGCAGGTAGCTCAGTCGGTAGAGCAGAAGACTGAAAATCTTCGTGTCGAGTGTTCGATTCACTCCCTGCCCACCAAATAACCGCGCGAGAACAAACGATTTCCTGAAAGTTAGAAAACCGGCGCTTGGCGGTTAGGTAACAGCTAGGTAATAGATCGGGCCACGCTCACGACTGAACATCGCTCAATGTTCGCTTTTGCGGCGTCGTCTTCGTGCTTCTCACTTCGCTGTGGTTGGTTCTCTTGTGAAGACCACGCCCGCAAAATCGCCCAACGCTATTCCCGCGACGTATCCCTCGTGAAACCAATCTTGGCCCGAACATTCAGGCCGTCTGCGACGCGCTATTTTTCCTTGAGGCGCGGATCGTCGGTCGCGATGCACTGGGAATCAGCCATCGCTACCTGAATTCGTATGACCTCCAGCTCTTTTGGGTTCCCTAGCTTCGCGGCGTCATCGAGGAGTTTACCGTGGGCCACGTGGCAGGCGGCAGCGGTGTCGAACCCGGAGGACACGGTCCACTTGGACAGCGGAGCCTGAGCGTCAACGCCGACCATCGGAGTGCTGCCCTTGGGCGGAATTGGCGGCATCATCAGATACCAGCCGACCAGGGCGAGCGCGGCGGCGTGGCGGGGCTTCATCGGTCTGTTTCTAACAGCCAAGAAAGCGAGAGACCAGAGCTTTGGCTCCGGCCTCTGTAAACGCCCGTAACGGGCTCTGGCGCGGGGTATTCCCTTTGCTCAGAGGATCGCGAGTATCCCGATGTCCTCAGCCTTAAGCGCCGACGTGGCGTTGTGTTGCCTTCTACAACCTGTGCCGTGTCCACGAAACGTCACAGGAGACTCCATATCCGCTCGGCCAGCCGCATAGCCAAAAAGAAGTATGCGGTGACGCCCACGATAATCGCCGCCACGCCTATCGCGCACCCGAGTGGCGTTTCCTTGGCCCGATAGCTTCGGGGATTTTCAACGCATCCATTAGCCGATCTTCAAGACGCCTTTCACTGCCCATTCCTCTTCAGCGGTCTCCGACATCCGGGCGCTGAGCATCGCGCGGTGTAGCCGCGGGGCCAACGCTCTATCTCCCGCGGTTCCGTCATCGCTCAGATTCTGTCCTAGATGCGCACTGCGGCAACTATCGCTGCCAGCATGGCGATTGTCGCGACCGCCAAAGTCAGTTCAGCGATCGCCTCGTTTCGTCGCTTCTCCAGCCACTCCCTTGCCTCGTCGCTCCGGAGTGGCCCTCGGGCGCCGGCTAGGCCACCGGCCACATAGGGTGTGAATCGCTCGATGAGATGGAATCTATCCAAGAGCCCCCGCAGGGCGATGTCGTCATTGGGAACGGAGCGGAACAAAAGAATCAGTTTGAGTTGAAGCTTCCTCATCGCTCCTCCTGGTACCGAGGACCAGCCACGCGGCGAGCCCGATCTATCGCGATGACGGCATGTCCGTCTTGCGCACCTTGGCTTTGTTGCGTTCGCGGACCTTGGCTCGACGCTTCATTTCGACACTGCGCTCCTCGGGGGCGATGTTTGCCCAGAGAGACTGCGCGGCTTTCCGGCCTCGCTCGGTCAGTTCCTCCGCCGTGAGCTTCGCTGCGCTTCGACGGCCCAGCACTGACATCGCGCGCCGAACAAGGGCATTGTTGTCTTTTTCCGCCATTCGTTACCCACCCCCGTCGATTTACAAAAGAATGTAAATGTTCTCCCAAGCTAGCCGGTTCTCTAGCGCTCTGACAAGCCGTCCGTCTGCCTGTGGACATGCAGACCGTTGGCGTGATAGCTTCGGTGCGCTCGTCTATCGAGGTCGCCACGGCGGCCCCAATCTGAGCTAAAGGAAAGGAGGAACGAGCAGCAATGGCAAAAAAAACGAAACCAACCACCGTAGGAAAGTCGGACAACGCCCCGAAGCGGACGCTCTCAACGTGGCGGTGTCACGATTGCCAAGCCTATTTTCTGGCGGATCGACTTTTCGACGCGGCGCGGCGGGCTGAGCTTATGTTGCTCGCGCAGGGATACAGATCCGAACTCCCCGAAAATTTCGCCGAATGGTGCCGATGCCCCGAGTGCGCGTCGGGAAATATCGGCGAATTGCAGGAGCAGGAAAATGTCGAGGCGGGCAGTATTGAAACGGTGATCGATACCGCATGTGATCTCATGGACGATTTAAGATCCGAACTGCCGGAATTTGAGGAGAGCGCGGAAGCCCGCAGAGAGTGCATGAATCTTCTTTGGAACCTTTGCGCCTCGTTGTCGCGAGGGTGCGAGCTGGCGCGCAACGACGACAAGCTAAGAGAGCTGGTGCGCGAATTCGGCTGTGAGGAGGGTGGCAACCGCTGGGTGCGCCGGATCGAGGAGAAGAAGATACGCCCGCCGGTCAAACTCTAAGCTTCCCCGCTTCTTTCCATTCAAAGCCGAACGCCCAGTCGGGCTTTCGGCTTCTCGTCGATCTACAAAGATTTGTAACTCACCAAGTCCGAAGCGTCCGCGCTTGGTCGGGCGCCAGCATCTTAAACCTGTGCCCCTGCTCGCAGAAGGTTCGTCCAGCTCCGGGATAGACCGTCAGGTCGACGAGGTCCCGGTCTCCGGCTAGTTCGGCCGCCGCCTCATAGGTTTGCGCGCCCAGCAGGTCGCCGATCTCGATGCCGTCCGCATCTGCGACCGCGCGCGCCATATCTACCAGCACGCGCTCACGTAGCACAGCCTGGAGCGCTAGGAGGTCCGCAGCGTGGCGCCCGATGTGTTCGCATCCGCGCCGCTGAGCCTCGAAAAAGGCTCGCTTCCCCCAGTTCCTCTGTCGCTATGCAGATAGTCGCCGTCCTGACCGATCTCGGTAGCGTAGGAAACAAGTGCACGAACGCTGGCGGAAGGAAGCGCGATGCGAGATCGGCGGCAGGTTCGCCTAGAAGCAGGTCCACCACGCCCGCGTCATGGGCCACCACGGCTTGTAGAAACAGTGCCCGCTGGACTTCGAAAGGAATCGAAATCGAATCAGGCAAAAAATGCGTAATCTGCAAGTAGAGCGAGGCGTCTGCTGTGATAAATAGTTCGTCCTGACTGGGATCAGAAAAATCCACATCCGCGGCGAGATCTCGCATATCCATCGTTGCGGCGTCGAGGTCGGCCAAGAGAAGCCTCATTGTAGGCAATCCCAACAACCAGACCAGATATCTATGAGGGCCGAGCCGAGTTCGGGCCAATATCGGAAGATGGTGATATACTGGCTGCCGTTTTTAAGCAGCAACCAGTCGAGGAGACGATCACGCGCGTTCATTTACGCGTACCGTATCGTCGGAAGGTCGTCGTTTGTCGAGAAAGCGGCCAATTACAAGGGCATCCCAAAGTGGGACGCGCCGGGTTAAGCGGGTAGGTCTCAACTCAGGAAATCGTTGGGTTAATCGTCAGAAAGTCGCTCGCGATACACGCAGGAGCGCGAGGACTTCAGCCTGACGAAGATCTCGACTGGGGGCGGAATGAGGATCGAGCGGACGCCGGTCGTCCATGGGCAGTACACTCCCTTGGCGCCAACCCTGATGGTGCCGGTTGGGATGCGTTACTGCCTCCGACCTATCGCCGCGGAAGCACGACGAGTCCGGCTCTTGGGCCGGGACGCGATGGGCGCGCCCCCCGGAAGATGGCGGCTCCGGCCCGCGACTGGTGAGATTCCAGCTACGAATGAGCATGTATGAAACGTTGGGGCGCGGTCAAAACGGCCGGCTATTCGACTACAACCATCGCGCCGACTGAGAAAGCGGGTCTACTAATCATTGACGTTCAAATGATGTCACTTTCTGAAGCGTACGACCGCCGTTGGTAGTGCGTGCGCGGAAACCCGCGCGCCGCGCCGCCATCGCGACACTTGAGGGTGTCATCGTCGAGCCGACGCAGCCACAGTCCGCGATCCTCAACTGAGAATCGGATCAATCGCTGATGATTTTGTTACGTATTTGTTCCAGCACGCTAAGGCATTCAGCTGCGCGAGAGCTGATGACACTCAACTCTCCCGCAATAATAATGAGCAAAAAAGTTATCGTAAGTAGTGCGACCACGAAATCTTCATTCATAGAGTCACCGTCCTAGATATTTCTTGACGCACGTGGCGTTCGGACGTTCGAGACGCGACGCTATCTGACCAAGATTGGTAAATCGATTGCCGTGAAGCCGAGAACCCGCTCAAGGTTTTCGGCTTTTAGGAAGACTTAAATAACGGAGGGGCTGGCGCTTCACGCGCGCCGCTAACGGAAGCTGGAGGCCCAGTAAGACCTACAGAGCCCGCCGCGGCCGGGAGATAGCCCAGGGGGTGGCCGAGGCCGTTACCGCGTGGGCCGCGAACAACCAGACACTCATGCGCCGTGCAACGGCACTCCACAAAGACTGGAGCATGGGCACTATGCCCTTGCTCTTGTGTATACCAAAGCAAATAGCCGAACGCGCCGACAAGCTCTCAGCCGAAGTCGAGGCCGGTCTATTCGACTTTGAGGACGCCGGCCATGCCCGCACGGTCGCCGAGAAGACAGTTAAACAATTGTTGGCGGAGGATCAGCGAGTTGGGCGAGGTGCAGCACGAAATTCTGCAGGCCATCGAGCCGGCCGACGAGCGCAAGGCTGCGGCATGACCTCGCAGTCGAGACTCGATACCGCGGGGCGGACCCTTGGCCGGGCTCGCCCCGTTTTCTTTCCCACCATGCAGAAATGGCACAGCGTCGCGTCGGGAGGCGAATATTGCCTAAATTCAAATATCAAAGCAAAACTAAACACATTCTAGACAAAATAAAGTAATGTATGTATCTTTGATGGTGTTCTAGGAGCCAACTTACAACCAGGAGATAGAAAAATGGATTCAGTGACGAAGATGTTCATCCGTGCTCGTGAGTCCGTGGTTCGCAAGCTGCGTGGCCAGACGATGACCGAGTATGCGCTCATCATGGCGGCGATCGCGGTCGTGGTCTACAGCGCCTACCGTAAGTTGGGCAACAACATCGGTTCGCTCGCCAGTGGCATCGATTCCGCTCTAACCAGCGCGTAAAGGTGCCCTGATGATTGGTTCCGCGCTCTAGAATCGTGGCCTATCCTTCATTGAGGCTAGTATAGACGCTTATTTATTTGTTAAAGTAAACATATATTAATTCTAGCTGCTACTGAATGATATAGAGGGATAAAGTCCATGAAACGAATTGTCGAACTGCAAACGAGCGAGGGAAACAAGGTCCGCATCGTTCTAGACAATTGGGGTTCCGGAATCGATCGGACCATGCGCCGTTGGACTTTGGGAGACGGCCACTGGCGGTGCATGGATTCCGCAGAGATCGCACAGGAATCCCGCTGGGATGGGCCAAGGGTTTTTGGCGCCCGGAACTCTGGCGGGCGATTGCAGGAAGTGCGGAAGGCTGTTGACCAAGCAACCCGTGCCGAAAGCACAGACACGTAAAGACTCTGAGTGAAACGATCACTTTAGCTGAAGGTGATCGATCGCCGGCACCGCTCTGAGTAGAATCGCTGTTCCATGAAGCTTCGCCACGTCGCCGCGCATGTTTGCGATCGGCATTGGGACACCCCTTCAGGATGAAGACAAGATCGCCCTCCTCCGAAAATTCACGCCAAAGTTAGGAGAGACTCCACTTTTAGATCGTCGCTCCCGACGCGCCCTGCGTGCCCATGTCAACCGAATTTGGCGGCCCTAACGCCTTTTAGGCCCCTCGACCGCCAAGACGCTGCAGACCCTGACAGCGCGCCCGAATCTCCCCGCTGATTAGCCGGGAAATTATTGGGGCCCATTCCCGTCGATCTCGCGACCGGATGTTTGAGGGCGCTTGAGAAAGTGCAACTACTCGGCGGTAGCGCGAGTATTCACTTGCGTAGAACAGTCAAAAAGTCTAAAATAGCGTCATTACTGGCCATATATAGATATTGATGTTATAAAATGGCCAAAAGCAATATATCTCATCAATCGAGAGGGTGAGTCGCGCCAGATAACCTTAGCCAAAGGAAGGATTATGGTTCACGCTGCGATATGGCTGGTTAGTAGTGCCATCGCGCTGTACGCGACGGCCATCATCACAGGCGCCCTCTTTAGCCTCTTTTCTAAGGATAAGGACAAAGAAGGAGCTAACATATTCGGCTTTATCATCGCGCCCTTCATCCTCATCGCCATCTTGATCGTCAACGCTCTCTGGCGGCTCTGACGCCCGCAAACGCTCTTAGGGGCCCCGATGCCGTCCGACGAATTTCTGGTCGTCTCTGGTAGATGGCAGAATGTGAAGCCCCGCCACGCCGCTGCACTCCTCCTGGTCGGCTGGGCCGGTACAGAGAACTGGCGTTCTCCGCGGTCTGCAAAACCGTTGGGCAGCTGCAGTTGCCGCTAGGTTCGATTCCTAGACCGGCCTTCATCGTGGACCACGGGATCGCAGCCTAGCAATGCGCCTCGACGCCCGCAGGTTCGCGGCCCTACGCTTTCCAGCCGCGAGGTTCCATCACGCCGCACTCGCCCTTGTCAGTTGATGGCTGAAGTGCTTCTGCCCTTCGGTGGGCGCTGGGCCAGAGTTGAATCCGGCCGCGGAGAAACCAAAAGCGGAGAGACGCGGATGAAGCCTCAACTAAATGATATCGAGGCGGAAAGAATGCTCGAAGATGAAGAATACATCTAGAGCGACTGGCACAAAGGCTACGTGCGCGCTCGCCGCAAAGGACAATAGCTCGCCGATTACCGAAGGAGCGAGCCTGACGTTATCGGCCTAGAGGAGTTATCCGACAACGGCCTCACCGATCCGCAGGCTATGCGCAGGGACGCGCTCGAATGGCTTGCCGAAAGAATCAAACAAGGTAGTTGAATCGAAGCGGCTGAGTGGCAAGGTCTGTTTCGTAGACCGCCCTGGCCGTCCGGGCCACCCGCCGGCAATTCCGCCGTCGCGCTTTGGCGCTTTCGTTGCTCGCGTACGGGTGAGCGTTGCAGAAGCGCAACTCAATGTAGAGGAGAGTGGGCGAGAACCATAAGGAATCCAAAGATAATATTGCGAATCGCGCTAGAAAAACTCCCGGGCATCAATCCTGCTCTGTCACGCGTTGGTGGTGTAGGTGGTAAGTGGGGATCAGTGTTTTAATCCGAGGGCTTTGTAAATATGCAGGAATTGGCCAGGACGCAAGAAATCCGGCAGCAGCCGGCAGCATATGAAGTGAACCTCCGACAAGAGGCGATGTCTGGAGAACCCGGCCACCTGGTACTGGCTCATCTTACTGTTTGCGAGTACTCCGATACCGCAAAATTGACGGCGGTTTTGCAGAAGGTTGGTGTGTGGACCGGGATGTTGCTGTTCAGCGCGAGTTTCTATTATGGCCTTGCGCGCCTAGTAATCTGGGCCGCGTCGCTGTGAGACTTGACTACCATCGAGAAAATTACCGAGAAACTCGACGAGATTGCCTCACGCGCGTCCACCAGGCGTGATGTCGGGCAACTGGTCGATGCTCTGAGGGGCGCGGTATCGACGATTGCCAAGCTCGGGGCTCTCCCGACTGAGATGACGCCGCAAGAGCGCCTCAAAGTATGCGACGACGCTATCGAACGGATTGCGCGCGAGCTTGGGGGTCGGAAATAGGGAAATTAGGTCATCCCACCTTTCAAACTAGGAACACGCTCATCCTCGAATTAGGGCAGCACCCAAAATCGCTCCTACCCCCGACATGGGACCCCCTATCCCATTCCTCACTTTGTATCTGTGGAGTCGACTTCGATCGGTGGCGCGAGCCTCAACTGATCCACCCTCCCGGAATCGGGCCGCAAGAGCGGGATCCAATGGGGAGGTGACGATGGAGTGACGATGGAGGTGCGCGTTCATCGTCACCGAAAAATCCCAATGAAATCCGCGAAAACCAGGCGCAAATCACAACGAGTGACGATGGTGACGATGAAATCCGCACCTTTTAGGAGGGCGAGTTCGCGCCGGCCCTACAGACAGGACCTACTCGCCAATTCGTAACTTCACCTCCGAAGGAGCCACGGTTTTGGAATCTCGCCCTCCGAAGGAGCCACGACTTTAGAATCTGGACTCAATTGCAGATGCTCCCTTGATGCTCACGGGGCCCGGATTTAGGTGTCCCCCATACTGGGGCCCCATTGAGTTTTCGTCGCGCGATAGGAAATTTTGCGCGTCTCGTCCCGCAGACACGACGCAGGTGCGGGAATTCTTTTCGGCGGGTCGGGGGGACCCCCGGCCCCAAGGGATCTCTAGGCTGGGGCCCCATCGAACCGAAGCCCATCTTTGCCGAGATACCGACGACGGAGACGTTGGAGACGATGGAGGCACAGTTCGACAAACAATTCTAAAATCCCGCCGATGACACATCCCATCGACAACCACCAGCCAGACGAGGCAGGACCCCCTATTCCCTGCTGTGTGAAAACCGGGGGAAGGATACTTGCTGCGGATCGTGCGTCTCCCCAGACGCGCATCGCTGATTCGTTGTCTTCCTACCTACTACCTAAAAGCCCTTGATTGCTGCTCCCTTTGCGGCAGGCGGACGGGAATAGGTAGCAACTAGGTAACTCAGACCCCGAAATGTCACGCTCCCGGCGCGCAATCGCCCGCCAGGAGTAAAAGGGCTTGCGCTACGGCCATGTTGCCTTAATCCATCCTCTGCCCGCGCGCACACCTTGCCTCGCCAGATTTCCTTCACTCCCGGTCTGGCAGGATCACGTCTTAGCTTCCGGCTTGTCGCGTCCGTCACAATTCGGATCGCGTGCCCGGAGCTGCCGGAGAGGGAAAGTGAAATACGTAACTGGGTGACCAATTACATCTCCCCCGGCGAGCGGTCGATAGCGCAGAATGGATTCAGAGGTACGGGTCGATGGGGAGCCTGGGGTCGACGACATCAGTGCGGGCACGGCAGATGCGCCGGGTGTTGGCGGGCTGGCAGCGTAGCGGGTTGACGCTGCGCGAGTTTGGGGAGAAACGCGGAATCCCACTGAGCACTCTGAGCTGGTGGCGGCGGGTCTTCCGGTATGCCGGCGATGAGGATGGGAACGGCGCAGCGGTGGAGAACGCGGTAGTGTTCACCGAAGTGCCACCACCGGCGAGCGTTCCGAAGGACACCAGCGGTTTTGGAGATCGTCCTGCACAGCGGGCATGTTGTGCGGGTGCCGGCGGGAGCCGATACCGACACGCTGCAGCGGGTGCTCCAGGCCCTGCAGACGGCATGCTGACGCTACCAGCGTCGGTGCGGGTCTTCGTCGCCCGCGGCGCTACCGACCTACGCCGGTCGTTCGATCGGCTGAGCGCACAGGTGCAGGAGGTTCTGCGCCAGGACCCGTTGTCAGGCCACGTGTTTGTATTCTTCAACCGCCAACGCAATCGGGTGAAGATGCTGGTGTGGGAGCGGGACGGGTTCTGGCTGCTGTACAAGCGCCTCGAGGCTGGGACCTTCGCGGCGCTGGAGCGCGATGAGATTAACGCCCGGGAGCTGTACCTGTTGCTGGAAGGGATCGAGGTCGTGCGCGAGCGTCGACGCTATACTCGCTTAGCCATCGGTGGGTAACGATACTCAGTGCGAATAGCTATTCCACATACACTGTGGTAATAGCATCTTCGGGTGGTGGTGGAACGTGGCGACGGCAAGCGGCGCAGAGACCCAGGCAGTCCTCGATGAACTCAGCAACGAGATCGATCGGCTCAACAAAGAGAACGCGGCGCTGCGCCAGCGGGTGCAGTTGCTGACACATCGGCTGTTCGGGCGGCGCAGCGAGAAGGGCGTGCCGGTAATCGAGCAAGGGGTGCTGCCCTTGGAGCCCGCAGCAGCGGGGCCAGTACAAGCCGAAACCACGGACGAGTCACGACAGGACGAGACCGCCGAACCTGCATCACTCCGTCGGCGCCACCCCGGCCGGCGTCGATTGCCAGCCGATCTGCCACGCGAACGCATTGAGGTAGTGCCCCCGGCCAGTGCGCGGCACTGCACGAACTGCGATACCGCGAAGGTGCGCATCGGTGCCGACATCACCGAGGAGCTGGACTACGTGCCGGCCTCGTTTGTAATCCGGGAGTATGTGCGACCGAAATACGCCTGCGGGCGCTGCCAACAAGGCGTGGTGCAAGCCGCCCTGCCGGCGCGTCCCATCGAGAAGGGACGACCGGGGCCGGGGTTATTGGCGCACGTGGTCAGCTCCAAGTACGCGGACCATTTGCCGTTGTATCGGCTGGAGCAGATCTTCGAGCGCCACGGAGTGCAGATCACCCGGCGCACGCTCTCGGAGTGGAACGGGGCAGTGGCAGACTTACTGGAACCGATCGTGCGCGCCATGCACCGGGAGCAGGTATGCCAGTCACCGTGGATTCAATGCGACGACACGACCCTGGATGTGCAGGACCCGAGTCGAGCGCCAGAGATTCGGACCGGCCATCTGTGGGTGTATCGGGGTGAGTTGGGCGAGGTGGTTTACGACTTCACCTGGTCACGTAATCGAGACGGGCCGCTGAAGATGCTGGCCGGTTACCGTGGGTATCTCCAGGTGGATGCGGCGCCCGCCTATGACGACGTGTTTGCGCAATATCCCGGGATCATCGAAGTCGGATGCTGGCGCACGCCCGCCGGTACTTCAAGGAGGCGCTGCCGACGGCGGCGGTGCCGTGCGCGCAGGCGTTGGCGATCATCGGGCAGCTCTACCGGATCGAGCGGGCGGCCAGCGACAGGCATCTCGATGCGCCCGCACGACAGCAGTTGCGGCAGGAGCAGGCGCGGCCGATCCTGGAGAAACTTCATGCGTATCTACAGGAGCAGCGGGCGGCGGCGTTGCCGAAGAGCCCGCTCGGTGCAGCCATCGGCTACGCGCTGCGCAACTGGGTCGCCCTGACGCGCTACGCCGAAGACGGACGGCTCAAGATCGACAACAACGGGGCGGAGCAGGCGCTACGACCGATCGTGTTGGGCCGCAAGAACTGGCTGTTTGCGGGCAGCGAAGCCGCGGCGCATCGCACCGCCATCCTGTGTTCGCTGGTGCAGACCTGCAAGCACCTACAGATCAATCCGTTCGTGTATCTGCGCGATGTCATCGAGCGGGTATCGACGCATCCGGCGCGGCTGGTCTTGGAGCTGACGCCGCGCGAATGGACGCGCCTGCGGAAGGACGTAGCAGCCAAGGCTGCCGCCTGAACGTTTTATGCGATTTGTTTAACGTTCGGCGTCAGCCGCGCCCGCCAGCGGGCATCGGCGGCACGCCGCAGTTGGGCGCGGTGATTTACCAGTGCCAGACCAGGTCGTAGGAATCGAATAACTTAGCCACACCGGATCGGGCTATGGTCTTGATTCCGCCCACGAGATCCTGCGAGTCGATGCCGCGCTCCGTCAGATCTTCTGCGACCGCGAGGACTGGTACGCCCTTTTCCATCAGCTTTACGAGATCCGGATCGAGGCGCGGCGGCTGCGTTTGTCGTCGCTCCCCAAATGAAAGCCCGGAACAGTCCTGTCCGCTGACAGCGTAGTTGACGGCGTTGCCTCGGAGCAGAACGCTGAGCTCCGCACCCGCGTCTCGCAGCATGTAGCTTAGCCAAACGATCGTGTCATCCTGCTCCTCGATCGTGGCCCGATAAGCGCTCTCGATAATGTTCAGCACGCGGCGGGGCATAGAAGGCTCCTATTTGCTCGGAATGATAAGCGTGTTGTCGGAGGCCTGCGCGAACTTCCAAAGATCCGCCGGACTTCCGCGGCGCAACCCAGCGACCGCTTCGCCCGCGCCGCGCTCGTCAACGCACATGCCGCATTGCACCCAGTCGAGTTTCGTCCCACGCTGCTCCGCCTCTTTGAGTAGCGCAGTGATCCAATCTTTCGGATTTGGATGGTCCTCCTGGGCAACGTCCCTCCCGTGCATTGCGTTTGGATGAGGGGCTTGTTTCGCGAACGCGAGGCCGACCCCGCCTTCGTAAGCGAAGACGTTGACGTTGTGCCCGCGCCGGAGCGCGCAATCTATCAGGCGCAACGCGGTGGTCGAGCGTGCGTTCTCGTAAGGTGGATCCATCAGTGCGAAAGTTAGAGTTTTCGACGCAGCCATAGCGGAACCTCGATGTTCAGTGCCAGAGAGTTTTGCGGCCTGCGGCCATACAATCGATCACAAAATCCAGCGACGCGGGTCGCACATCGGCTATCAGTTTTTCGTTGCGGATCCCACGCTCACGCAGGGAAAAATCATCAGCCAGCAATTCGACGCCGGCCTTCGCTATGCGAGACAGCGCCGCCGAGCGCTCGCTGCGGCGGGTCGGCAGGACGCCATTCTGAATCAGGAACAGCGAAACGCGGTTGCCTTCCCGGACGAGGCTCTCGGCGAGATCATAAAAGTAGGCCGTGTCGTTGCTTTCGAAAGGATCACGCGACTCGATGAGTAAATAATCAGCCATACGTTACGTACTCCGTTCACGATTCAGAGACTAAACGTCATTTTAGTTTGATGTCGTGTTGTGCTTGCCGTCCGAAAGGATTCCAGCAGAAGGACGGGGCCATCTCCTCGACCTGACGCCGCGCCTGGGGAGCCATTTGTGTTTGGGGGCCTGTGGGGCCCCGGTGAAGGCGCGCACGTTGGAAAGGCGGAGCCGTTGTGCTCGCCGTACGAGCCGGGAACGTGTGACAGCTCTCACTATCCGCTCTTTGAAACCTCTCACGCAACAGCTTGGATGAATTCGGACTTTCAACGGGACAAGCGGCCGGAAGAACAGAAATCCCATAGAATTAGGAAAAGATATTTTGTCTGCGGAAAGCCTTGTGCCACAAGGGTTTCCGACGGCGCCCGGTTACCGGCTACCCATCCGTCGCGCTTTCGAGCCAGCTTGGCAGTCTGGGGGGGCGGTTGGTCACCCGTTTACTGAAATACAAACGTCCAATGCCTAGAGCCGCAATGCGCACACAGGCAACGTAGCCAGACGTGCCCTCGTCCCATTTCAGGCCGTCGATCAATCCCCGGACCCACGCCCCAGTACTCGGCAACGGCACCCACACCGGCCGTCCCGGCGTGGCCTGCGATGGAGTTATCGCCGCCTTGTCGTTCATAGCTTGACGCATCGCGCTACTAAACTAATTGTAGGATTTTGGGTAATGGCTGAATTGGGCGACCCGACCCGGCAGATTAGGCCACTGCCCCGTCCCCTAAAACCCTATTCACAGCGCACACACGGACACGCGAGGAGCGAGACTTCTGGGCGCGCCTGTTTTTGAAAGCTTTGGATAGGGTCTACAAAATCAAAGATTCGTGAAGCTCCGCCACGCCGCTTCGTTCGCATTGGTTCTCTGCGAGACAATTCCGTTTTGACAGGAAGTAGTGTTTTCTGAGAGGTTGCAGTCAGGCTTCGCGTTGACCCCCCCTCGGCTCGAGGCTCGCGGCAATTCGAGAGACTGGCCCCACCCAACTGGCCCAACGATTCGCCGTTTCCTTCCCTTCCGAAACTAGCCACTTCGCCTTTCAAATTAGGCCGCTCGACGCGAAAGTAGGCCAGTACCGGATTTTGCGCCTGATAGTCGTGGGTTGCCGTAATTTTCAAGCGGTCGGTCTTCTATCACGGCCTCGATCAAGCGCGGTACTGGTCAAGCTCGACTACCTTGGTTGAGGCTTCGCCGGTTACGATCTGACGCAGGCGCTCATCCCACTTGGCAAGCGCCATCCGCTTCTCGCGGTCGTAGGAGTAGCGGTCATAAATTTGCGTCACGCCACCCTCGCGATGGTTGAGGATCTGCGAGATGACCATGCGCGGGATTCCAATCTGCGCCATGCCCGTCGCGGCTGTACGCCTCAGATCGTGGACTCGGAAACTGGCGCCCGTGCTCGCCATCAGTCGGGCTAGGGGCTTGTGGATGTTGAGCGGCGGTTGCCCGAGGTGTCGCGCACTCTGGAAGACGAACACGGAAGGACGCGAAGCCTTCTGCGCCTCGGCTTTCAGCGTGGCCAGGATCGCATGAGCCTGTGGGCCGAGCGGCACGCGATGCGCCAGGCGATTCTTGGTCCGCTCGGCTGGGATGCTCCACCAGCCCGAATCAAAGTCCAATTCGGCCCATTGCATCCCGCAAACTTCGCCGCGCCGCTGGCCGGTCAACAGCGCCAGTTTGAAGATCGCCGCGGTGCTCGCCGGCTCGTTGTCTAGCGCCGCCCACACGGCCTTGATTTCGGCGTCGGTCAGCACGCGCTCGCGCTGATTCTCAAGTCCGGGTTTTGGAATGCGGAATGCGGGATTGGCGGGCACGATCTCCTTGGCGACCGCGAACGAGAACACCGAGCTTAGGAATGCGACCATGCGGTTAGCCCGGATGCGCGCTGCGCGTGCCGCAATCCCATCGACCAGGGCGATTACTTCGCGGCGTGTGATGTCGCACGCCTTGCGGTGCTCCCACTGTGCGAGTGCCTTCGCCAGCTTCCGTTTCTCGCGCAGCGTCCCCGGTTTGTTCTTGACCGTGGCGTGCTCGGCCGTAGCGCTCGACCAGCTCGCCAAACGTGTCACCCTGCCGGCTGGTCTGCTTGACCTCGGCCACGTCGGTGCCGGTCTGGACCCGCGCCAGCGCGTTGCGCGCTTCCTCGCGGGCATCGGCCAAGCTGAGCGGCGGATAGGTGCCGATCGCATATCGCCGCTGCCGGCCCTGATGGCGGTAGGGCTTAGGGGTTTCGCAGCGTTTCAGCTTCGCGCCTAGAGATACTGGCGTGATTAGGTATTTTGAAGACTGAAATCTTCGTGTCGAGTGTTCGATTCACTCCCTGCCCACCATATAAAATCAGGTACTTAGCGGCTTTCTATGATTCTTCGCTCCGCGGTTTACCCCCGCTTTATACCCCCATCGAGCGAATTTCAGGGGTCAAAAATGAAGACTTGGAACGCGCCAACGGGATTTTGAAAGAGCGCGAGATTCGCGCAGTCCATAAGCCCTGGGATTGAAACTCCCTCGCGTCACCGTCCTCACCCTGCTCGGCTGGTATTTAGTTCTTCTGCCTAAAACCGACTCAACCGTAACCGGCAGCGCGGCGAATCAGGGAAGCTGTTCGCCTTATTTTTTGAGGCGCGGGTCGTCGGTCGCGATGCACCGGTCCCACGGGTTGGCTCGGTGGGTCTCGCATTTCTTCTGCGTAGGGAAGGTTCTGACTACTATCCATCGCGATAGGGGTGCGGCGGCCTCCGTATGGATGGCATGAGCGTTGAGGTGCGGCAGCGGCGGCCGCATCAGATACCAGACGACCAGGGCGAGCGCGGCGGGCCGGGGACTCATGTCAGCACTCATCGCTGCTTCCTTGAAACTCGGGCATGGACGTATCCAAAGTACGCCGGGCGCGTCGGCGGGTTTCCATCCAGCAGTGCCTTTAACTGGAGGCCGTTGACCCACCTCCACGATCTAGGTTACAGCGCCTAGGGCCCATTCAGGCCCGCCGAGCGCCAGCATGAGCGCTTCTGCGATGTCAGGTGAGCGCCCGAGCGCGCTGCGCACGCTCGCCTTGTCTTCGATGGCGCTTCGTCGAAGAGAATGACAGACGTTTATACCTAATCGAGATTTCTGATACCTGTCGAGTTCGCCGTCACGTCGGTGGCTATGTGACCGGCGAGTTGCGAGAGCAGCTCACTCATGGCAGCCGCTTGCGCTTGCGCCCCGTTGCCACCGGCACTGCATTGCAGATTCACGTCACGATTCAGAACAGGCTGTGCGGGCTGGCCTCGCATCAGCGTCCAACTTGCCGCGAGCTGCACACGCCCCTGTTCCTCTTCTGTGAATCTCGCAATATTGACTACCAGATGCGCCGTCGATGGTGACGAGGGCGCGTTCGGCAAAATGACAGTCCCCTTCGGCATGCGCTGCGCCAAATCCTGTGACAACACGCTGCGCGCCATCTCTCCGACCGGCGCGCCCAAGCGATCTCGTCCGCTGATTGACAAAGTGTTGGAGCCGGTTTGCCGCACCATCGCGTTCCGATCCAGCACCGCCGGGACGCCGGAATGCGCAACGTCGATCAAAAAAGAGAGCCAGCTTGGATGTTTTAGCGGATGTCGGTCGGATCAAGTCCGAATCCTGGTCTACCCAGACCCTTCGCTAACCCGAATTCAACTTTCGATTCGGCTAAGAGCTTTCGGCCGCGTGCCATTTTGAATCACATTCACCATGACCCCTATCGCGTAAGAGAACGTCGCCAGGGGAATCCGACGCAAGCGCGAGCACATGACGTCTGCCTGGACATTTCCATCAGGAAGAATCCGCTCGTGCTTCAAATTGCGACACAATGCCTTGATATTCAAATTATGTCATATCTAACTCTAGACATGTTTAGATAGTATCTATAGCCTAAACAGTGCCAGTTATTCCTTAATACAATTTTAGTCACGTTTTTCTCGGTCCAGCGTCTCTTCAAAAATCCACTGGCTGGCTTGAGATGGACGAGAAGCCAGGAGTAACGGCGCAAGGAGATAGGTAAAGAATTATGAACGCAAAGATAATATTGCTGATGGCGGCGGTTGCGCTGATTGGAACCGTCGGTGTCGCCAGCGCGAACGGACATTCGTGTACAGACGAAAGAGGCAATCCACATTATTGTTGGCAGACGGATACCAACCCTACTTTCTCGATCGTCACTGAGACTGCGACCGAACTCGTTCAGATTAATCACGTTGTAACCGTGCAGGCTGACTGCGACGGTGACGAAACCTACGCAGTGGGCGGCGGCTACACGGTGATGCCGAAGAATGCGCAGGTCGGCTACGTCGTGGCGGCCAAGGTGTTGAATGACGGTCCGGTCTTTTCGGGCACTGCCGAGAACAGCAGTCCACGCGGCTGGTCGGTTACGGTCATTAATCACGCAGCGCAGGCCGCATCCGTGACGACCTACGCCACCTGTATCCAACCCAACTAGATCGAACCGGGGGGAGCGGAAGGCCGCCCCCCTCGGGGGAATTCTTCGATTCGCGCAAAAAAAGGCCGGACCGCTCGTGGAGCGGCCCGGCCTTGCGCGATCATACGTGAGGGCTCCCCGTCATCTCGCCGGCGTTCTGCGTCGTGCCGGTCACGCACGAGTTGCTGGTTGCGTCGTACTGCTGGCCGGTCGCGCCCCAGTCGCCCCGAGGCGATAAACACGGACTGACCCTGGCTAGGCGCCTGCGCAACAGCGTATCGAGCCCTATCCTGACAACAGGTGTGCCAGACCGCTCTCTACTCGAAACCAAGGAGTCTTGGATCGTATCGTACATTCATCTAACATCCTTTCACGCAAATCTATTGGAACGTACAGAGGGGGGACCGATGGAATTTGCTCAGAAGCTTTTCGTTCGCGTGCGCGAGGTTCTGGTCAGAAATCAGAACGCACAAACGATGACTGAATACATCATGATAGTTTCAGCTATCGCGATAGTCGTTTATGGCACCTATCTCGCCCTAGGCAATAGTGTGTCATCGTTGGCAAGCGGAGCCGACTCCGTGCTGACCAACGCATAGTCTTCGCGCAAAAAATCGCCGGGTGAAGTTCGCGCTTGCGCTCGGACGCGGGTACGACGCGCAGGAGTATACTCCTGCGCTCCTCAAACCCTCCTGCGGGTCCTAGTTGATAGTCTCGCCAGACGTCCCGTCGGTCGAACCTTCGGTGACCAGGTTGAGCGCTCCGCGCATCCCCAGCCACATGCGTGCAATAACCTCGCTTACGGCTTCCAAGTCAGGATCGCCACGAGACGCCTCCTCGCTATGGCCAAGCCAGTTCCCCAGCATTCGCAGCGAATGCCATAGCTCGTCGGCGTCAAGCGTCCTCGTCGGCATTTTCAGCATGGCCGCCGCACCTCCCTGAGCACCAAATCGGCGCAGATGCTCCTCGGCCAGCGCGTCCAACAGTCCGCTGAACAGGCTCGGGGACAGGCTGGCAACCCCGTTTGCCGCTTCAAGCATCGCCAGAGCGCTATCGCTGACTCTCGCCAGCCCCAGATCGATTTCAATTTCAGTGTTCACGGCTAAGCCCTCTTGAAGGGTGTTACCGCAACAATCGGGCCGGGGATGGTTCCGAAGGCTGAAGCCATCGCGAAGTGTCAGGCGCAAGTGACGAGGTTGCGCTTCGATCCATCCGCGCTGCCCTCGATACAGAAACGCCAGTCGAGCGTCGCAAATGTGCTTCGATGTGACCGCCGAGCCGCGCGGGTTTCGCATGCGACCGTGTCAAGCCCCACTACGATGTCTCAGCGGACCGAGACACAGATTGTCGATACGTGAGGCCGCCGGTGCCCGATTCCGCTGCTGCGGCGGGGTTTCCGTGAAGCCGCGGATCAGGTCAGAAAGACTTCGCGGACCAGGTTGGTGTCGTTGTACTCGAGCCCGTCGGCGATCAGCTCACCCTCGAAGCGCAGGTAAAAATGGTAGCGCTGCACGTAGCGCCGTCCATTTGACGCGACCGTGTCGCACTCGGCCTGGACGGCGACGTGGGGGCCCTCGCAGATGATCGTGCCGAGCTTCATCCTGAGCCCATCGGGAAACAGCGCGTTGAGGCGCTCGGTTTCCGCCCGCGCGAAAGCCGCCTTGCCGCGCACCGGCGCGAACTCCTTCATCGTGGTTATCATCTCGAACCTGAAATCATCAGTGATCAGATCCTCGAACACTCGCGGGTCGGGATGGTTGAAATTTTCGAGGAACCGGATTGCCCGCTCCCTGTATTGAGCCGCAGTCATCGCTTGTCTCCGTTTTGCTGTCGATGGATTGCGCGCGAGAACGCTCTTCACGCGCTAAGGCCAAGATGATGCCTCGCGCGAAGCCGCACAGTCCAGAACAGGGGACGGATCGGGCGAAAATGGCCGCGCTCGGTCGCCGGCAAAGTGGATTTCCATGCGCTTCAAAGGCTCCAGCAAAGAGATGATCGAGCGCTCGGAGCAAGCGTCCAGGCAGCCGAGCCTCTGGCGCCGGCGTCCGCTGCACAAAAGTCTTTGTCTGCGGACGATCTGGAGATGCGGCCTATGGCGCGAGGTTCTGGGCGTGGAGAGCGTCTGTGGCGACGACGATTTTTTTTGACCTGGACGGCGATTCGCTATCGGCGGCACAAACCAGACTCTGGCCGCCGTGCTCCCGCACTTCGGGCAGCACAATCTAAGGATTTGTCATCCTTACACCGGCCGTCGCGGCCGACCGGTCCGCGCAGATCAGTTCTGCGTCGTCTTATCCGTTTCCGCTTCGACCATCCTATGGCTGATGAGTCCGGTCAGCGCGCCGTCGCCGAGGTCGCGCAAACGAAAGAACGGCGCCTCGCTCTGTGCACCTGCCTTGGCGCTCATCACCTGATGACGGCGTCCGCGAAAAACGACGACGCTTCCGGGCAATACCCGAATGGCGGCAGACTTGTCCATCTTTGGACCTCCTCCGCACCGGACCGGCATACAACCTGCCGGGCCAAGCGACACGCTGCAATGTTCGCTCGATCTTAACCTGATGGGAGAGGAGTCGTCAATATTTTTGTCTATATTAATCTTTATTTGTTATTCTAGGGCGGTCACCTCGTTTTACTGGTTACTGCCCGGGACGCTCCCGTTCTTGATGTAGACGATTGCGATGCCGCCCATGAAGTGACCGGGATGGCCTGCTTCGCCCACCACGGCGTGATGCTTCTTTCCGCCTCCCTCGACATCAGTGGCAAGGTGCGCGCCTTCCTCGGGCGTCTCCCCCGAGCCGGGTCCGATGCTGCCAAAGCGGCCAGGCGCGGCCCCACCCACAAGGTCGCCCTCGTGTTGCGTCTGCTTAGAGGTCAACACGACGGCATCGGCGCCGACCTGGCAACCTTCGCGTTTGATATACGTGAGCAGATCTTGGTCCTTGGCGGCAAGGTCACCCCACGCGTCGACCAGCGCTATCTGCTGATGATCGGCAAGCGGCATGACGTCCAGCACCGGCATCGCGCAATCCGGTGGCTTGGCCGGACGCGTAGCGACTCCCAACGGCGTCGTACTCACGATGGGGGGATTGACCGCCGCCGGAGAGACACATCCCCACCCCGACGCCGCAGTGGCGACCAGTATCGCGGCCAGCACTGCGCGGCCTCTGTTTGCCATCGTCATTCGAACAAACCCGCTGAAGCTCTTATTAGCCGAACTGCCGCTGGATTAAAATGGCGGCGCGCCCGGATTGAGCATTAACGATGACGCAGGGGTCGCGCATTTCGATTCATCCGGCGGCGCGTGGCGCGGCGAGGGGGTTGCCCGCAGCGGCATCGGCGCTTTCGATAGCGGCACTTTCGCGCTACTTAGTCTGGATACGCCGGCGCTGATTTCGGACGCGGCAAAATCGGGAGCTATCGCGGATGGACGGAACACAGCAGTTCGGCGGAATCACCTTCAACGTACCAACGGTGATCCGCATCGTCGCGGTCGTGGTGCTGGCAATCTTAGTGCGTCAATTGATCCTGCGCCTCGGCAACAAAGCGATAGACAGCCGCCGCGACAAGAGCCGTAACGGAAAGCCGCCGCGCTAGGCGCAGACGCTGGCCGCTATGAAAAGACCTGTCGAATGTGCGGCCCTGCCGAAGTTCTGGCCGATATTTATTGCGACGTTCCTGATGGCTGCGTGCCAGTCTTACGTCCAGCAGCAGGAAGTCCAGCACAAGATCAACGTTGAGCAGGATCGTCTGAGGCTGATGATCTATACCAGCGACCTCACCGAACCCTACGAGAAGCTTGGCGAACTCAGCTACACCGATCCGCTCAGCGGCGAGACCATCGACACCGACCACATCAACGAGAAACTGCGCGAGATGGCGATCGAGCGATGGGGCCAGCAGGTCGACGCGATCATTCTCGTCACCACGAAGGTCGGCGGCACCGAGGTATCGACGATCTCGGTCACCGGCGAGGCGGTCAGGATCAAGGGTCCTTGCCCGGCCTGCCGCCACAATTCGTCCGCGCCCTCGGCATAGACGAGCCGACGAACGGCCGAGCAGGACAGTCCGCGGCGGCAAGCGATTGCGGCTGTATGGACCGGTCGCGCTGCTTCCTCGTGGCCTACCCCGCTTCGCTGTTTTTCTTCCAGCTCAACGCTGAAAGCATTGCCGAGGCTTCGCCACAGCGGCCGGCGACTGCAAAAACTCCCGGCTGAAAAAGCCATTGACCGGCGATCTAGAGTAGCGTGCCGCGGCGGGTGCGGCCGAGGTGGCTGTAGGCGCGTGCGGTCGCGACGCGGCCGCGTGCGGTGCGCGCAATAAATCCCTCCTGCAGCAGGTAAGGCTCGTAGACTTCGCCGATAGTGTCGGCCTCCTCGCCCACCGCCGCCGCCAGGCTCTCGACTCCGACGGGCCCGCCGTCGAACTTGTCGATGATCGCGGCCAGGATCGCGCGGTCCATCCGGTCGAAGCCGCAGGCGTCGATCTCCAGCAACTCGAGCGCGCCGACCGCGACTTCGCGCGTCACCGTGGCGGCCTCGTTGACCTGGGCGAAGTCGCGCACGCGGCGCAGCAACCGGTTGGCGACGCGCGGTGTGCCGCGCGCACGGCCCGCGATCTCGCGCGCGCCGTCGTCGTTCACCCTGACGCCGAGCAGCCGCGCCGAGCGCGCGACAATCTCGGTCAGCTCGTCGCGCTCGTAGAAATCCAGGTGAAAATGCTGGCCGAAGCGATCGCGCAGCGGCGCGCTCAACAGGCCCGAGCGCGTGGTCGCGCCGACCAGCGTAAACGGCTTTACCGCCAGCGGCATCGTGCGCGCGCCCATCCCCTTGCCGACCACGATGTTGAGCTCAAAATCCTCCATCGCCGGGTACAGCACCTCTTCGACCGGGCGGGCGAGGCGATGAATCTCATCGATAAACAGCACGTCGCCCTCATCCAGGCCGCTGACGATCGCGGCCAGGTCGCCGGCTCGCTCGATCGCCGGTCCCGAGGTCGAGCGCATGCTGACGCCGCGCTCGCGCGCGATTATATGGGCGAGCGAGGTCTTGCCCAGTCCGGGCGGTCCGGAGAAAAGCACGTGGTCGAGCACTTCGCCGCGCTGGCGCGCCGCCTCGATCGACATGCCGAGAATTTTCCGCGTGCGCTCCTGGCCGACGAACTCGCCGAGTACGCGCGGGCGCAACGAGAGGTCGAGCGCGCGATCCTCCTCGCTCTGGCCCGCCGCCGCCAGGCGTGCCGCTTCGGCGGCCTCGGCCTCCAACGTGTCTGGTTTATCTCTCACCAGCCAGCACCGCGAGCGATTCGCGGATTATCACTTCGAGCTCGCGCTTCGCGCCGCCGCCGCGCGCCGCCGCCGCGTCGACGGCCCGGCGCGCGTGGATTGGTTTGTAGCCCAGGTTGACCAGCGCGGAAACTGCGTCATCGAGCTCCGACGCTCCGGCCTCGGCGCCGTCGACCGCGCCGTCAAGTTCCTCGACGCGTTCGGCGGCGACCAGCTTCAGCTCCGCGGTCTTGTCGCGCAACTCGCGCACCACGCGCTCGGCAACCTTTGCCCCCACGCCCGGAACGGCGTCGAGCCGTTCCACGTCTTCGCGGGCGATCGCGTTCACCAGTTCATCAGGCGACAGCACCGAAAGTATCGCGAGCGCGAGCTTGGGGCCGACGTGCTGCACCAGCATCAGGAGGTCGAAGGCCTGCTTCTCGGCCGCGGTGAAAAACCCATACAACGTGAGCGCCTCCTCGCGCACCACCTGGCGAATCTCCAGCGCGACCGGCGCACCCAACGAGGGCAGGCGATAGTAGGTCGCAAGCGGGATGAAGACCTCGTAGCCGACGCCGCCGGTTTCGATCACCACCCGCCCGGCGTCACGCTGCTTTAGCCTGCCGCTTAGGCTGGCAATCATTTCGCGTCCATCCGCATCGGATTATTTGATTCCTATCTGGCGCCCGCCTTGTGCTTGTCCTGCACGCTCGCGGCGACCACCGCCGTAACACGCGCGCAGAGCAGATGGCAAAGCGCGATCGCGAGCGCGTCGGAGGCGTCGTCGGCGAGCGCGATTTCCTCGCCCACGCCGAGCGCGCGGCGCACCATGAACTTGACCTGCGCCTTGTCGGCGTGGCCGTGGCCGGCGACTGTCAGCTTGACCTGGTTGGGCGTGTACTCGAACAGCACCAGGCCGCGCGCCGCCGCCGCCAGCATCGCCATCGCGCGCGCCTCGCCCAGGCGAAACGCGCTTTGCACGTTGGCCGCGACGAAGCTGCGCTCCAGGCTCATCGCGGCCGGCGCGTACTGGTCGATAATGTCGAGCAGGCGGTCGTGGATGGTCTTGAGGCGCTCGCCGCCGCGCAATGCGGCCGCGGGACGAATCGTGCCTGCCGCAATATGGGCCGGATGGGCGACGCTGCCCTCGATCACGCCGAACCCGGTCACCACGTTGCCCGGGTCCACTCCTATCACCCGCCCTATCACCCGCATCACCACCAGCTCTTCGCTCGAGCCACCTGCTGGCACGAGCCACTTACCCGCGAGGCGGAAAATCTAGGCCGCCGAGAACTGCGCCAATTCCTCGTCGCTGATGTCGAAGTTGGAGGCGACGCTCTGGACCTCTTCATGGTCCTCGAGCTCCTCCATCAATTTCAGCACCTGCTCGGCGGTATGGCCGGAGACCCGCACCGTATTCTCGGGAGTCTTGACCACCTCGGCGCTGACCATCGGAATCCTGGCCGCGTCCAGCGCGTCACGCACGGCGCCGAACGCCTCGGGCGCGGTCATCACCTGGAAAGTTTCGCTGTCAGCGACGACATCGTCGGCGCCGGCCTCCAGCGCAAGCTCCATCAGGCGGTCTTCATCGATCGCGCTGCGCTCGACCGTAATCACGCCACGCTTCTTGAACATCCAGCCCACGCAATTCGACTCGCCAAGGTTGCCGCCGTGGCGCGAGAGAATGAAGCGCAGCTCGGCGACCACGCGATTGCGGTTGTCGGTCAGCACGTCGGCGATGATCGCGACGCCGCCCGGCCCGTAACCCTCGTAGACCACTTCATCGAGCTGCCCGCCGCCGAGCTCGCCGGTGCCCTTTTTGATCGCGCGATCGATATTGTCATTGGGCATCGATTGCGCGCGCGCAGTGGTGACCGCGGTGCGCAGGCGCGGGTTCGAATTGATGTCGCCGCCCCCCAGGCGCGCCGCTATAGTGATTTCCTTGATAAGTTTGGTAAAAAGCTTGCCGCGCTTGGAGTCGCGCGCCGCTTTCTTATGCTTAATCGAACTCCATTTTGAATGACCCGACATTGGTAACGCCCCGCGGGCGCGGCCCATCGTGGCCGTCCGCCCCGCCGTCAGCCTACCACATCGGCACATCGCGGGGGAGCCATTAATTTGCCTGCGGGCCAAAACCGTTGCACCGGACCCGTCCCGTCGGCTGAAATGGGGCGCCCGCTGAAAGGCCGGAATAGAATTGGCCAGAACCGATTTGGCCAGAATAAATTTGGAATGAGTGCGCGACCGTAACGATGACGCTGGTACGACGATGGGCCGTGATGGCCCTCGGGATGGCCTCAATGGCGAGCGGATGTTTCTATCCGCCGACGCAGAAGCCTCCCGCCCCGAGCAAGGACATGATCACACTCGGGCAGCCTTACGACCTGGTCTGGGACGCCGTGCACAATGTAATCAGGGACAACAAGCTCCGCGTCAATGCCGACGACCCCAACCAAGGCATCGTCGAGACCGAGACGAATCAATTCACGCTCGAGGACGCCGACTGCGGCAAGCTCAAAGGCGTCAGCAGCAAATACGCCGCCGTGCCCGACCGCGCCGCGACCGTGGTCTACTACTTCAAGGTCAAGCCCAAGGGCCACGAGGCAAGTACCGTCAGCGTGCAGGCGACCTTCAGCGCGCCGCTCTATGTTCCACTCCATCCGCCGCGCGACATCCAATGCGTCTCGCGCGGCAAAGCCGAGGCACGTCTGCTCAAGCAAGTCGCCGAGGAAGCCGCCACACTCCATCGCCCCACCTACGTCAAGCCGGCGAGCTAGTGGCGCGACGATCGTCACCCTTGACATTGCTCATTGGGAAAGCGAAACCCAACATCACGATCAAGCGGTTCGCGCTACGCAACTGGCGCGCGGACCAAGCCCATCAAGGAGTCAGTGAGATGAAAGGAAAAATCGCCTTTATCCCCGGCGAGCACAAGATCGAGTTCCATGAATACGACGTTCCGGCCCCACCGCCCGGCGGTCTTATCGCCGAGGTTACCCAGAGCAACGTCTGCGGCTCTGAGGTCCACATGTGGCGCGGCGAGTTCGGTGGGCGCCACGGCATCGCGCCGGGCCATGAGATGGCCGGGCGCATCGATGCGTTGGGCGACGGGGTGAAGACCGATTGGGCGGGAGTGCCGGTCAAGGCCGGCGACCGCATCGCGCCGGTGTATTACTCGGTGTGCAACCGATGCTCGAATTGCGTCGTGGGCAACCAGGCCGCGTGCACCAACAAAGGCTTCGGCGTGCGCCATCCCAGCGAAGCGCCGCACTTCACTTCGACCTTCGCTACGCACTACATCGTACGCGCCAACCAGAACTTCTACCGCATCCCTGACAACGTGCCCGACCTGGTCGCGGCGTCGGCCAACTGCGCGATGTCGCAGGTTTACTGGGGTCTGGACAAGGCCCGCGTGCGTTACGGCGAGAGCCTGGTGGTGCAGGGCGCGGGCGGACTGGGGTTGCATGCGATGGCGCTCGCGAAGGCGCGCGGGGCGCACGTAATCGCGATCGACGGGGTCGAGCATCGGCTCGAAGAGGCGCTAAAGTTCGGCGCCGACGCCACGATCGATCTGCGCCAGTATGCGACGGCCGACGCGCGCCAGAAGTGGATTCGCGAGCTTATCGGCGGCGCGCCCGACGTCGTAATCGAAGTCGCCGGTGTGCCCGAGGCGTTCGTCGACGCGCTCGAACTTGCCTCGATCGGCGGCCGGGTGATCGAAATCGGCAACATCTCGCCCGCGCTGACCGCGCCAATCGCGCCGTGGCGGGTGACGTTCAAGTCGCTGGAGATAATCGGCGTGGTGATGTATCCGCCGAACTATCTCAAGAAGTCGCTCGACTTCCTCGCGATGCATATCGACCGCTATCCGTACCGCGAGCTGTGCGACGCGACCTTTCCGCTCTCGAGGGCGGCCGAAGCGCTGGACAAGAGCGAGCGGCGCGAGGTGACGCGCGCGGCGTTGCTGCCGCAGCAGGGCTGAGGAAAGCCGCGTTACGGAATTTCAGCGGCGGCGGCGGGCAGCATCCTGGCGGCGGCGCTCGCTCCTCGTCATCGGTCGCGGCGGCTCGGTTTTGGTCGGCGCCGGCGCGAGATCGTCGGCGCCATAGATAATCCATCCGACCACCGTCACGATCGCCAGCAGCATGAACACGGCCACCAGCGTCCACGGTCTGCCCACCGGCGGCGCCACCAGGCTCCGCCGCACGACGCTGAGATCGAATACGGGCGCCGCGTTCGCGGGCAGCGCGTCGAGTTTCACCACGCGCGCCTTGCGGAAGTATGCGCGGCCCGTGTTGAGGCTGCCGAAGCCGCCGAGCCTGAGCGCGACGTCGACGTCCGCGCCGTGCGCGCCGACCTTGAGATACAAGCCAAGCCTCTGCCAGTCGGCGGCGCCATGGAGATCCGGGGAATTGATACTGTCCTCGTCGAGACTCACGCTCGCGCCGGCGGCGTTGAGCGGGACCTCCTCGGTGCGCGCCTCGGCGCCGACGTAATACCATCCCGGCCCGAGGGTCAGCGTCTGGAGCCATCGCGCGTCGTTGGCCTGAAGGTTGTTGACGACCAACTCCGGCTCGCTGCCGTCGGTGTGCAGCCAGTCGTAGGTCGTGAACGCCGGCGACTCGTTCCATCCGCCGGTGCGCCAGTGGTCGGGCGATTTACCAGCGCCCTTCGCGAAGTCGCCATTGGAAAGCAGATTGGGCCCGGCCGGAACCCCCGTGGCGCCGGCGCTGGCCGTTGGTGACGCGGCAGTGACGCCCGTCGTTTGGGCGCTGCCTGAAAGCGGCGCGCTCGCGGCGGCGCGGCAACAGGTGCTCGCGAGCGGCACCATCCCGATAGCGATAACGATTGCGATTGCGAATTCGATCGCGATACCGGCGACGATAGCTAATGCGGCCTTCACGCGCATACTCATATCCAGTTGCGCAGCCCCGGACCTTGCAACCACATCCGCCTATAGTAACCCGCGCGATCGATCGAAATTCCTGTCCAGATCGGAAAGTAGTAGACGAACAGGCTGACCGCCGCGATCACGAACAGGACCGCGACCAGCCGCGGCGCCCATCGCGCAGGCTCGAAATCGGGAAGGCTGCCGGGAGCTATTTCTGTAGCGAGCAGGTAGATCGCCAACAGCGCCAGCGCGGCACTCGGCAGCAGCCCCGCCCAAAAGCCAAGTCCCAAAAGGCACGCCGGTACCATCGTTACCAGCAGCGCGGCGCATTCCCACATCTCGGCCTCGCCCCGCCACGCATCGGCGACGATCGCCGCCAGCGCCAGATAGCCCAGGTAGACCGACGGCATATAGTGATACAGGAACAGCGTGCGCCCGACCGGCATCCACATCACGAGATACGAAAGGTAGCCAACGACCAGGAACGTGCGCGCCGGGTTCGGCCGTTCCAGCGCGCGCACGGCGGTGATCGTGATTGCGGTCAGCGCGCTCCACCACAGAAGTGGATTTCCGCCGCCCCAGATCGTCGCAACTTTGCCCTGCGGCGGAAAGTTTTGCCAGTACGCGATCGGCCGCAGCATCAGCGGCCAACTCCACCACGGCGAGGCATACGGATGGGTCGCGTTCTTGACGCTGGCTTCGTACCACATCACGTCGCCGTAGTAGTGGAAGAGGTCCGCGATCCCGGCCCACCATCCAAGCAAGAAATGCGGCATGAAGACCGCGATGTAAAACGCCGCGCTCAACGATCCGACTATCAACAGCGCACCCGCCGCCCGCCAGGTGCGCGCGGCCAGCGGCGCGGCGCGCTGGGAGCGCACAGTGGCCATGACGAAATAGGCTGCGAAGCCCGTGCACAAAAGGAATGTCACCCCTGGGACATATAGTTTCGAGCCCAGGCACAGTCCCAGCGTAATGCCCATCGCGGCCAGGGCGCGGCGGCGGTCGCGATGACCACTCGACTCGGCGAAGCGGAACAGCAGCAGGTACGACCACGCGGCGAATGTCAGATAGACGATATCGATCACCGCGATGCGCGAGTCCACCAGGAACATCCCGTCGCAGATGATGAACGAAGCCGCGAGCGCGCCCGCCAGGCGCGAGGCGAACAGCCGCCGCCCCAGCATGTAGGTCAGCGCGACCAGCAGAATTCCGATGAGCGCGTTGCCGATCCGCCAGCTCCACGGATGGTCGCCGAAGAGCAGGATGCCGGCCGCGATCACCAGCTTCGCCAGTGGCGGATGCGGGTCGAGGAACGGCTCGGCGCGGATGTAATGGCGGGCCTGCGCCACGAAGTGAACCTCGTCGAAGACGATCTCCGCCGGATGTCCGAGATGCCAAAGGCGGGTCGCGGCGGCGGCGGCGACCAGCGCCGCCAGCACTATCGTGTCGGCGCGCAACCATGGAATAGCGATCAGCGGTTCGGGCGCGCGCTCGATTGAAGGGGCGTCCTTTGAAGCCGCGTCCTTTAAGGCCCCGTCCCGGCGCGGGTGGGCATCCGTGAAGTCCGCGCTCAGCCGGTCCGGCCGGCTACTATGCGGAACAAGCTTCCGCCAGAGCGGTCCTGCACCATCGGCCAGGCCGAGGCCATAGTCGACCGCCAGCGCAAAAGCCACGACGTTTATCGCCGACGCCAACATCGCGAGAGTGTCGCGCGAATCGAGAAATACGGTGGTGTCGAGTATGTGCAGCACATAGGCGAGGTTGAACAGGCAGGTGGCCGTGAGGATCGCGAACACGGTCGCCATTTCCGCGCCTTCCACCGCGAGCGGCGCGGCGAAAACCAGACTCGCGTAAAGGTAGCGCTCGTGCATCCGCGGCGCGAGCATGAAGAATCCAAACACCGCCGCGAAAATCGCGAACATCAGGCCGCACGGCGCGCGCTCATTCCAAAGCCGCCATCCGATAAACGCGTAGAGCGGCACGAGCAGCCCCATTCCGAGACTGAAATACGACAGGCCCGCGATGGTGCCGGCGTCCGGCCTGCGTAGCCCGCCCATAAGCGCCATCAGGTTGAACGCGTTAACGGAAGTCTCGGAATAATACGCCGCGGTCGAATGATACAGCTCGATAATCCAGTACCAGGGATGGCCGAACTGAAATGGCAGCACTCCCACCACGGCCACGACCACGGCGGCCAGTGCCGAACGCCACCATTGCTCGTACGGCAGTTTGAGCCACGTCCACAATCCGAGCACGGGTACGTACATCAGCGCCTGCGGCTTCACCAGCACGCTTAGCACGGCCACGCCCCAGGCCAGTTCGAACTCGCCGTCGAGCGCCAGCGCCGCGCTCAGCATGATCACAACGGTCAGGGCCGAGTCGCTCTGGCCCCACACGATCGTGTCGAAGCCGAGCGCCGGATTCAGCGCCACCAGCAGCATCGCGACGTAGGCCGCCGTGCGCCGCGCCGGCGCGGTGCGCCGGACGAAAATAAAAACCAGCAGAGCGAGCGCGAAGTCGGCCACCAGCGCCGGAGCTTCGACGATCATCCTGAGCATGACACCCGCCGCGCCGGTCGCTTGCGCGATAATTCCAGCAAGCCACAGCGCGTAGAGGTAGCCGGGCGGATAGTCGAGAAAGTAGCCGGCGCGATAGATGCCCGCGGGGCCCCCGGAGGCCATCTCGAGCGCCCACGATTCGTAGCTGGAGACGTCGTTTTTGTAGCCGTCAAACCACGGCAGCAGCGCGAGTTTGACGATCGCGACTGCGAGCAGAATCGCGAGCGCCCACATCAGCGAACGGTCGCGATCCTTCAGTAGCGGAGCGGCCAAGACGTAAATCGAATAGCAAAGCAGCGCGAGCAGCAGCAGGCCGGAGATCATTCCGGGCAGCTTGCCGGTCTGCGCCGGCGCCGCAGTAGGCGCGCCCGCCGCTGCGCATACGCCGGCGAGCGCCAAAAGCATCAGCGATGCGAACATCCACAACGGCGCGATGCGCCGCATGCGCGAGGCGATCCGTCGCGGCGCCTCGGCACTTGCGCGCGGAACACAATCGCACCTCACCACTGTCTCTTCCTCCCCCCGCCTTATATTCCCGGCGCGCGGCCAAGCGGTCGCGACGACGCACAGCATTGCAAGAATCGGCGCACCTTGAATAGCCTCACGGGCGCAACTGGCAGGCGGCGGCGGCGGCAGTCTATGATGGCTCCAACTCGAATCGAGGAGGCTTTGCGCATGGACCTGGTTCACGCCGCCTTCGAGCCGGCCGGCGACGGGCCGCATCCGGCGATTCTCGCGATGCACGGATGGGGTTCCAACGCACTCGACCTGATGGGTCTCGCGCCGTACATCGCGGGTGGGCGATGCTTGACGCTATGTCCGCAAGGCCCGCTCGAACTCGAGATCGGCGCGGTCAACGGTTACGGATGGTACCAGTTACGGATGGGCGCGCCGCCAGACATGGGAGCGATGGGCCAGGCGGCCGACCGCCTGATGCGCTTCGTGGACGCCGCGCTCGAGCGCTACCCTATCGACCGCCGCAAGCTCATCGTGATGGGCTTCAGCCAGGGCGGCGTGATGGCCTACAACCTCGCGGTTCGCCATCCCGAGCGCTTCGCCGCGCTGGTCGCGCTCTCGACCTGGTTTCCCGAGGAGCTGGCCGAGCACGCCGGCAATCGCGACGCGCTCGCGCAGATGCTCACGCTGGTGCAGCATGGGCGCGCCGACAACATGATCGAGATAACCAAGGCGCGCCAGTCAGTCGAGCGCCTGCGCACCTTCAAGATGCCAATGACTTATCGCGAATATGACTGTGCGCACGAGATCACGGTGGATGCGCTGAAGGACTTGTCGGCGTTTCTGATGGAAAAAGTCATCCAACCAGTGATCACGGCGTAGACCGGGCTGATTCTAAGTCATGGATGATGCAGCGACGCGCGGGGCGGCGGAAGAATTTCTCGCGCTGCTCGAAGTCGTCCGCGAACTGCGGCAGCGATGCCCATGGGACCGCGAGCAGACGCTCGCGACCGCTTCGCGCCATTTGGTTGAGGAAGCCTACGAAGCCGCCGACGCAATTGAGCACGGCGGCGATCGCGAGATCGACGACGAACTCGGCGACCTGCTGGTGCAGGTGATGTTCGCGGCGAATATTGCCGAAGAGCAACGGGGCCTCAGCGTCGCGGCGATGCTCCGGCGGGCACGCGAGAAACTCGTGCGGCGCCATCCCCACGTCTACGCAGGGGTCGCGGCGGAAAGCTCGGCCGAAGTCATCCAGAACTGGGACAAGCTCAAGCAACAGGAGCGCGCGGCAGCGGGCGCGATCTCTGCGCTCGACGGCGTGGCGCGCGCGCTGCCGGCGCTGACGCGAGCGCAAAAGCTCGGCGAGCGGGCGCGGGGCGCCGGGATGGACTGGGCGGGGGCGGCCGCGGTGCTCGATAAGGTCGACGAAGAGATCGCGGAGGCGCGCGTGGCGCTTGTGCGCGGCGACCGCGACCATGCGGCGGAGGAGATGGGCGACGCGATGCTCGCGCTGGCCAACGCGCCCCGTTTCGTCGGTCATGATGCGGAAACGACGCTTAGACGCGCCTGCGACAAGTTCATCGAGCGCTTCAGGGAGGTCGAGCGAGTCGCCGCCGCGCGCAAGCTCGAACTTGCGAAGCTCGAGCCGCAGCAGGTGGAGAGTCTCTGGCAGGAGGCCAAGCGGCGCCTGGAGGACGACGAGAGCCGCTGACTCCCATCATATTTCACGCCAATTTAGGCGAGTACGCGGTCCGCGGCTCCGCCCACATCCCGGACCTGAAACCTCTATCTGTTTCAAGAAAAGGGATCTGAAGATCAGCGGTCAAGCGCCCCTGACTCCCTCCACCTATTGTCTTGCCGGAGGGAAAGGGTGACGGGCGAGCGAGGAAGCGCGGATGTCTGTCCTCTGTGGCGCTTCCTCGTTCTGATTTTTTTCCGTGAGGCGGATTTATCGTAAGTTTAAAAGAAGAGTGCCCTAATTTCTTTTTAAGCGAGGATCGTCCGAAGCAATACAAACGGCTTGACCGATATTCTCTCCGCCGGAATTCCCGATTTGAATTTTCGCGGCCTCGCATCTTTCCGCTGTGTCAAAAGCGCCCAATTGATTCCACTCCGACATCGGGGGGATCGAGGCCGGTCCGAACACTCGGTCTTGAAGCCTACTCAGATAACCGGAGCTTCCAGATGGAGATGCCGGGCTTAGTAGATACCATCCGACCAGGACGAGCACGGTTGCGTGGCGAGCTTTCATGATCAGGTTTTATCCCGCGGTCTAGACAAGTTAAAGGTAGAACCTTTAACGAATCGTTAGTGGCGTGCCGCCGGGACCCAAATTCGGGTAATGTCCTAATTTGAATTTGCCAGAATTGCGGCATCCATGCATCATTGATGGATGCCTAAGCGCTCAAGAACCGGCAAACCGGACGTTAACCAGATGGCGGCCAACCTCATCGACGCGATTTCAGGTGATCTTCCTGTCGAAGAACAAGATCCAACCAAAAATCCGAACGCAGTAGCGCTCGGACGGCTCGGCGGGTTGAAGGGCGGACGTGCTCGCGCTGAAAAGCTGTCGGCCAAGAAGCGCAAGGAAATTGCGCGCAAAGCGGCCGTTGCGCGCTGGAAACGTCCGCAACAGCAAGGACTCCCTTCACACACAGCCGATAAGGGCGATACCGCACAGTAGATAGATTGCGGACCCGCATCAACTGTGCTATTTCTTCCGTATGGCTTTTCGAATGTTGTCCAACGGCGTTGTCGAGTGCGACACCATCGAGGAATTGCGCAAGCTGCAATCTAGGCGGCCAACACAGAAACCTCGCTCGGTTGATCGGACTAAGCCAACAGCACCCAAAGCTATCGAGCTGACCGAACCCACCAAGCTGTTCCTAAACGCTCTGTTGAAATCCACTTCCGGCCTCAATACCGACCAGCTAGCCCTTGAGCTCGGTATTGGAGCAAAGAGTTTACCGCCAGTCTTGCGCACCCTCAAAAAGTGGTGCGAGCGCAAGAAACTGGATTTTGAAGGTCTTATTAACCGAAGGCCGGGATATGTCAATAAACGGTACGTAACGACATATTCTTTGACAGACCAGGGCCGAGTAAAGTTCGCTAGTTTAGTGGGAACTCTGGCAGCCAACGGTAAGGAAGGCACTGTGAATAGCAGCTAGAAAAAGCGAACCGCCTCAGCGTGCCAGCGCCAAAGCGGTTCTGGATCGAGTTTGCGCCCGTAGCTCAATTGGCCAGAGCACCGGATTCGAATCCGGTAGATGGAGGTTCAATTCCTCTCGGGCGTGAAACTACCATCAACCACGGAGCATTCCGATCCTTTGATTCTTGTAGCATGGTTCGGAGTTTTCCTCAACTGTCTCTTAGTAGTGGTCAAGCATATCCGCTTGATATTGCATATGCGCTCAAGTATATTTGCTTGTATGAACAAGCTGGATCGTGAATGCCAGTGTCAAGTCATTGCAGCACTAGTTGAAGGCAACTCCATTCGTAGCATCGAAAGGATGACCGGCATTCACAGAGACACCATTATGCGATTGGCGGTGAGCGTCGGTGACGGCTGCGACCGGCTGATGGACAACGTGATGCGCGGCCTTACTTGCAAGCGTCTCCAGCTTGATGAGATTTGGGCGTGTGTCGGGATGAAGCAGAAAACCGCCAGAATGCTCAATAAGACGGACGAATTTGGTGACGTTTATACTTTCGTTGCCATTGATGCGGATACCAAGCTAGTGCCGAGCTTCCATGTCGGAAGACGCCCTATGAGTGATAACGCTGAATTCATCGCGGATTTGAAGGGACGGATTGTAAACAGGCCGCAAATCACTAGCGATGCTTTTCAGCCGTATTACGGGACGATCATGGAAGTGTTCGGCAATAACGTCGATTATGCACAGATTCATAAGGTTTTTGCGTCGGAGTTGAATGCTGGCCGTGGCCGCTACTCTCCGTCGATATTGATGAAGTGCGAACGCGATCCAATCATCGGCAATCCCGATGATGAGCACATTTCAACGTCGTATGTTAAGCGGAATTTAACCATGCGGATGCAGATGCGCCGATTTACACGGCTGACCAACGGTTTCAGCAAGAAACGGGTGAATCACGCAGCGGCGGTCTGTCTCCACTTCGCCCATTACAATTTCGTCCGCGTCCATCGGACGCTGTGCTGTACGCCGGCAATGGCCGCTGGCGTCACGGATCGGCTATGGTCTATCGAAACCCTGTTGGAAGCGGCCAGAGAGGAGGGCTCTTTTGCTTGCTGATTCGAGGGGTATTGTCCTATAGAATATAAAACATGGGTGATGAAGAAAGAGATGTCCGTGCAGATTTCCTCTATGCGCGACCCTCGTTCTGGTCGGGAGTTGGCCGCGCCCTAGATCTGTGGGGCAAATTTGACGACTACAACGTGAGCCGGACGACCGAAGAGGCCGATATGCGTGCGCTTTATAGCGATTGGCGCATCGTTGGCCAAACCCTTAGGGATTCTTGGTTTTTGGTCCACCAAGATGAATCTGGAAATATGGAAAAAAGGATAGACGGCCGCTCTGTGTGCCCGTCATGCGGTAAGGCGACTGATTATTCTGTTCACAGAAAGAGGGCAACTGCTACCCCCTTAAAGCAAGCGCATGGCCGAAAATGACGACGACGATTCGGTAGAGCCGGAGATTGACGACGAGGGTTCAGAGCCAGCGGAAGCATCCGGCCGATCAACTACCGAATTAAGAGTTCAGCAAACTTTCCAGTTCTCTGGGCCTTTACCACCACCTCAACTTCTCAAAGGTTACAACGACGCGTTCGCTTGGGTTGCGCTGAGCGCGTCGTTGCTATGGCAGAAAGGCAGTCGGCACACAGGCAGGGGCTTGAAAAGGCGGTTGTTGAGAGCAACTGCAAAGCACAAGGCCGAGGTCAATGGTTCGCCTTCATTCTCGCACTCGTTGTGATCTGCGGTGGTGTCTATTTACTCGCAGAAGGGAGAAGTCTTGAAGGCTTTGCTGCAATCATTCTCGCGGTAGGTTCGCTTATCGGCGCGCTTATTTACGGTCGGACAGAACAACGGAAGGAGCGCGAAAATAAGTTGCGCCCACTTCCTGAACAGCCTACCCGGCCTCGCCAGAATTCAAATTAGGACACTACCCAAATTCGCCGCGTATTGACCTGGCGCGCTGGCACTGTTAGCTAAGACTGGTTATGCCGCATATTCCAGTTCACCCGTCAGCAGAGAAGCGCCATCGCCAGAGCCTCAAGCGGCGCGACCGCAATCGTGCGATAAAGACCCGCGTACACAGCGCAGTCAAACAGGCCGTCAAGGCGATCGAGGGCACCGACGCCGCCAGCGCCACGCAGGAGCTGCGCCAGGCGACCCGCGTGCTCTGCAAGGCCGCCGGCAAGGGTGCGCTCCATCGCAACACCGTGTCGCGCAAGATCGCGCGGCTCTCCCGCGCGTTGCATCGCAAGCACGGCGCCGCCGCCAAAGCCTGATCGCTTAGACCCGCGGCGACATCAGCTCGAGCAGCATCCCGGCCAGCGCCTCTTCGCGCTCCTTGATTCGTCCGTTTTTGAAGTCGGCGTCGAGTTGCACGACCCGCCGATAGGCCTCAGTCAGCCGCACCATCCCGAAGCGGCGCGCACCCTCGATCGCGCGCATCGCGAGCGGGCTTGACGGCGACATCCCGAGCGCCGCGGCGATTTGCGGCGCGCTCTGCTTGTGCGCCGCCATCGACGCCGCCAGCATCATCCGCCGCATCACCGGGGCGATCTCGACCGCCAGCAATTCGAACGGATCGCGCCCCGCGGCGATCGCGCGCCCCAGCACCGCAAGCGCGGCCGCCGCACGCCCGTTCGAGAGCGCCTCGGCCAGCTCGAACAGATCGGGAATTTTGGCCGCCGCCGGCTCGCCGAGGTCGGCCGGGCTGAGCGTAGCCCCGGGCTCGCGATGGATCGCGGCCTTGGCGAGCGTGTTGGCGATCGCGGAGAGGTCGCCGGCGTGGCGCGAAATCAGCAGTTCGGCGACGCCGGGTCCGAGGCGCAAATCCTGGACGCGGGCGAAGGCTTCGGCGAATTGCATGAGCTGGTTGTCGTAGGCGCGCGGGCAGTTTATCGCAAGCCCGCCCTGCTCTACTGCGCGGCGGATTTTGGCCGGCGCCGTATCGCGCTCATAAACGACGATCAGCGCTCCCGGACCGCGCATCGTCTCGAGCGCCTCGGCGAGCGCCGCTTCACTGCCGCCCGCGCCCGAGCGCGATTTGCCGGACGCTGCGCCTTCGTCGCCGCCGTCGTCATTCTGTTCTCCGCCGCCGCGATGCGAACGCAGCACGCGGCATCCGACGACCCGCACCGGCGCGAACAGGTCGGCTTCGCGCAACTCCGCGAGCGCGGCGTCGAAGCCCTCTGCGCCGCCCACCTGGAAGCCGCGGTACTTCATCCCCTGCCGCAGCATCCGCCGCCGCACAGTGTCGAAGACGTATTCGCGCAAAAACGCGTGAGGGCCGCTGATTACGATCGCCGATGCGAGCGTCGCACGTTCGCCCGCACGGAGAATGGAAAGCGCCGTTTCGACCGCCATCCGTTGACCGCCTCACGCCACCAACGGTTATCGCGCGGAAGACCGCGCGAGATCCTTCGACTCCGGCAGCCTTCGCTCAGGATGACACAAAAGGCCAAAGCGCAACGGGCCAAAGAGCGATGATCGACGGAGAATTTTATTCAACGAATTTGAAACTTGCCGCACTAGAAGCACAAATCCTAGTGCGCTTTGTCAAAGCCTCGCTCGCCACGTTCCTCACCCTTTTGCTTGAATCCCAGCCGCCCCGCAAGCTCATCCAGCACGCCGTTGACGAAGCGTCCCGATTCCTGATCGCCGTAGGCCTTGGCCAGCTCGATCGCCTCGTCCATCGTGACGCGCGCCGGAATTTCGTTCATCCATAGCAGCTCGTACAACCCGATCCGCAGGATATTATGGTCCACCCGCGAGAGTCGCCCAATCGTCCAATGCTCCAGCGCGCCAGCCAGATGCTGGTCGAGCGTCGCTCGCTCGCGCTCGACCCCCGCGACCAGTTCGACTGCGAACTTGCGCGCGCGATCGTCAGCATTGAAGCCGTCGAACAACAGAGCGAGCTCCTCGCGCGAGCTGCCGCCGCTGATATCTATCTGGTACAGGGCTTTGAGCGCGAGCTCTCGCCCCAGATGTCTGAGTCCCATCAGAAAAACCCGTCGGTCGTCCGCTACTTGCGCCGGTCGCGCAGGCTCCGCCCGGGGAGCAGCGGCGCAAGCTACGTTATGACCTTGAGCTTGGAGAAGAGATGGCCAAGCTTCTCTTTCTTGGTGCGCAAGTAATCGATATTGCCCAGGTGCGGCGTGACCTCGAGCGACACACGGCTCACGCGCACGCCGTAGCTTTGCAGGCTTTCGATCTTGTGCGGATTGTTGGTCAGCAGCCTGGCCTCGCCGACGCCGAGGTCGCGCAGAATCTGAGCGCCGATTCCGTAGTCGCGCAGGTCCTCCTTGAAGCCGAGCTGCAAATTGGCTTCGACCGTATCGAGGCCCTGGTCCTGCAGCGCGTAGGCCTTGATCTTGTTCGCCAGCCCGATTCCGCGCCCTTCCTGATGCAGGTAGATGATCACGCCGGCCTCGGCGGCCATGATCCGCTTGATCGATTCGGCCAGTTGCTCGCCGCAGTCACAGCGTTGCGAGCCAAACACATCGCCGGTCAGGCATTGCGAATGGAGCCGCACCAGCGCCGGTCGCCCGCCGCCGACGTTGCCCTTGACCAGCGCCAGATGCTCGCGGCCGTCGACCGTGCTGCGAAAGACCACCGCCTTAAGCTCGCCCGAATCGATCGGAAAATCGAGGTCGGCGACACGCTGCACCAGCAGTTCGTTGGTGAGGCGATAAGAGACCAGATCCTTGACGAACAGGATCGGCAGATCGTGAGTCTCGGCGAACTCGCGCAACTCGGACAGGCGCGCGACATCGCCGTCCTCGCGCAGCACCATGCATAGCGCGCCGCACGGCCGCATCCCGGCCGCCCGCATCAGGTCGACCGCGCACTCTGCGCGTCCCAGGCGCATCATGACGCCGCCGCTCAGGGCCATCAGTGGCAGCACGTGGCCGGGCATCACGATGTCCTGCGGGCCGCTCTTGTCGGAGGCGAGCACCTGGATAGTGCGAGCGCGGTCGTGCGCGGAAATTCCGGTGGTCACGCCCTCGCGCGCCTCGACCAGCGAGCCCGCCTGCTCCTCTGCAAGCTCGCTGCGGGAGGAGGCGACCAGCGGGATTCCCATCTCGCGCATCCGCCGCTCGGGCAACGCCACCGAGACCACACCGCGGGCATGGCGCGCCATGAAGTTGACGTGCTCCGGCGTCACCTTCTCACCGGCCATCACGAGATCGCCCTCCGCCTCCTCGCCCTCCTCCATCACCATCAGGACCATCTGGGCGGCGCGAATGCGGCTGAAAATCTCCTCCAGCGATTTGGACGACGTGACCATCACAGTTCCGAACTCAAATATTATCACCGCCTCCGTAGGCTGACCAGCGCGCCCGGCTCGGCCCGCCGCAACAGCGCGCGGCGCCGGCTCACGATTTCGGCCTCCATCAGGAGGTCGCCGCCGCACCGCCGCACGCTGAGATCGCCCAGTGCAATCGCGTCGCGCACGCGCGCAAAGCCCAGCCCTTCGACCGCGGGAGTTCCGGCGCCGATCACGATCGGCGCGACGAAGAAGGCCACGCGGTCGATGATACCGGCGCCGAGCGCCGCGCCAGCCAGATGCGCGCCGCCCTCGATCAGCACGTTGCACCATCCGCGCCGCGCCAGCTCACGCATCAAGGCGCGCAAGTCGATCTGATCACCTCGTTCGGCGCCGCGCGCCGGGCATCCGATCACCTCGACGCGCGCGCCGCCATACCGCCGCCGCGCCCGCGCCAGGTTCGCAACGGTCGTGACCAGCAGGGCCGGGGCCGTGGAGCGCTCTACAAAAACACGCGCGCGCGGCGAAGATCGCAAACGCCCGTCGATTACGACTCGCGCAGGGTCGCGTCCACCGGCCATCCGGCAGGTCAGGCGCGGATCGTCGGCCAATACGGTCCCCGCACCGACCATCACCGCGTCGGCCTCGCTGCGCCATCGATGGACCAGCGCGCGCGAAGCCGGCGAACTTATCCATCGCGAATCGCCTGAGGCGGCGGCGATTCGTCCGTCGAGCGAGAGCGCGAGCTTGAGCGTCGCCAACGGGCGCCCGCGCGTCACGCGGGTGATGAAGCCCTGGTTGAGGCGGCGGCAGTCGTCCTCGAGTACGCCGCAGACTACTTCGACTCCCCCCGCACGCAGAATCGCCAGTCCGCGCCCGCGCACCGGCGGATACGGATCGACGCATCCGACGACGACCCGCCGCACTCCCGCCGCAACCAGTGTCCGCGCGCACGACGCTGTGCGCCCTCGATGCGCGCAGGGCTCCAACGACACGTAGGCGGTCGCGCCGCGCGCCCTTGCGCCCGCATGCGCGAGCGCCACGGCCTCGGCGTGCGGACGGCCACCGGCGGCGGTCGCACCCTGGCCGACGATTCGGTTGCCGCGCACGATAACGCATCCTACGGCCGGGTTGGGCGAGGTTCGCCCGAGCCTCCGGCGCGCGAGCGCGAGCGCCCTTCGCATGAAACGCAGATCGGCGGATGAGGCCGGAGCGGCTGGCACGGCGGCTTACGAAGCGGGCTCGCCCTTGCGCGAGGCGGGCTCGCCCTTTTTGTCGCGCGCGGGAGCGGTCGGCGCGGCGGCGGCTGCCTTGCGCAGGCGGATCAGGTCCTCCAGCTCGTGCATGAACTCGTCGATGTCTTTGAACGAGCGGTAGACCGAGGCGAAGCGCACGTAGGCGACCTGGTCAACGCTATGCAGTTCGTTCATGATCGCGCCGCCGATGATGGAGCTTAAGACTTCGCGTCCCCCCTGCTCGGCAACCGCGGCCTCGATCCGGTCGGCGATCTGCTCGATGGTCTCCATCGAGACCGGGCGCTTCTCGCAGGCCTTCTTGAGTCCGGAGACGATTTTGGCGCGATCGAACGGCTCGCGCCGGTTGTCTTTCTTGACCACCATCGGTGCGGATTCTTCAACCCGCTCGTAGGTGGTGAAGCGCCGTTTGCAGGTCGTGCACATCCGGCGCCGCCGGATCGTCGCGCCGTCGCCGCTAAGCCTCGAGTCGACCACGCGGTTACCGCGATGGCGGCAAAACGGGCACCTCATGCAGTGAGTCTAGCGCGCCAGCCGTGGCCGGCGCACCCTCGATGCGGGCGATCGTGAACGGTTGGCGAATGCGCGCCGGGCTTTACACCTGGGATGCACGGCGGGCGCCCGCCGGCCCGCATCGAGGCGTTGTTCGCAGCTTTGCAGAGTGGAAGTGCGTTGCGGACCGGTCAGGCCTTGTGCGCTTCGATATAGGTGACCACGTCCTTTACGGTGCGGATTTTCTCGGCGTCCTCGTCCGAGATCTCCATCCCGTACTCCTCCTCCAGCGCCATCACCAACTCGACGATATCGAGTGAATCAGCACCCAGGTCCTCGATAAATGACGCTTCCGGGGTCACTTCGTCAGCGGACACGCCGAGCTGCTCGCTGATGATTTCGCGAACCTTGGTTTCGACTTCTCCAGCCATCGTAGTTTGATTTCCTCCTGCCGGCCTGCGCCGGGGGTGGCGCGCCGCGTTCGTTGCATTGATTCGATTATGGTTGATTCGGTCCCGCCTGCGCCGGATCGTGCTCGCACGCGCCTGGGCGGCATATCCCCCGGGCCAGCAAACGTTACAGCGCAGCTTAGGGAGTTAGCTCCGACTAGGCAAGTTGCGAAACACAAGTCGGAAACGTTTGCATCGCTCGTTTCGCGGACCCCGCGACGAGCCGTCAGCTCTGCCGGCACTCGCTCTCCCGCGGCGCGCGCGTTATGCGCCCTGCGCCGCCTCCTCGGCCAGCGCCTGGCCGGACGCTCTCAACGAGGCCGGATCCTCCACCGACCGCACCTTGAAGCCCTTGTTGATCCGCCGCATCAGGCCAGCCAGCACGCGGCCCGCGCCAAACTCGAGCGCACTGGTCGCACCCGAGGCCGCGAGCCGCACCATCGATTCCTCCCAGCGCACCGGCGCCGTGATTTGTTCCAGCAGCAGCGGCTTGACGCGCTCGGGATCGCGATTCACTTCCCCGGTTACATTGGCGATCACTCCGAAGCTGAGCGCGCTAACCTTGAGCGCCGCGATCACCGGCTCCATCCCGATTCGCGCCGGCTGCATCAGCGGTGAATGGAACGGGGCGCTCACTTTCAACTCTACCGACGCTCCGGCGCCACGCTCCTTGGCGATTTCGATCGCGCGCTTGACCGCTCCGGCATGTCCGGCGATTACGATCTGGCCCGGCGCATTGAGATTCGCGGGCACCGCGATCTGGCCGTCGCGCGAGACCTGCTCGCAGACTTCGCGCACCGCCGCGAGATCGAGCCCGATCAGCGCCGCCATCGAACCCTGCCCTGCCGGGCAGGCCTCCTGCATCTGGCGGCCGCGCTCGCGCACCGCGCGGAGCGCCGCGGCAAACTCCAGCGCTCCGGCCGCGACCAGTGCGCTGTACTCGCCCAGGCTGTGGCCAGCGGCAAGCTCGGCCTTAATGTCATATTCAGCCTCAAACGCGCGCAACGCAGCGATCGAGGTGGCGAGCGTCGCGGGTTGTGTGTTGGCCGTCAGGCGCAAATCCTCCTCCGGCCCCTCGAAGCACAGCTTCGACAGTTTGAAGCCCAGCGCCTCGTCGGCCTCGTTGAAGGCCTCGCGCGCGGCGGCAAACTCGCGCGCCAATTCGGCCCCCATCCCGACCCGCTGCGCCCCTTGTCCGGGAAACAGGAATGCAACCCTCATCTGCCAATCCTCATCTGCCAAACTTCATATGAATACCGGGTGATGTTGTCCTCGAAGCGGAGATTTTGCGCGATCGTGAATATCAGGACGGGTCGGGCTTATGCGACCCCGGCTCGGGTTGAGGTGACAATTCGGCTGCCGCCTCCTCGCCCGCCCTGTGCGGCTCGTCGTGCGCGCCTTCAGCATGCGACGCGCCGCCCGCGACACCGTTGGCCGAGAGGACTTTCTCGATGGGTATGTGCTCGGGAGCAGCATGCTCGGGTACCGCGATTTTCGCGTTCGCCGGGGGCTGCGCCACGGGCGCGTTCGGATGCTCTGAATTCGCGGGATGCAACGCCGCAGGCGTCGCTGAAGGAGCCGCGGATTGAGGCGGCGGCGCTGCGCCATCGCGGGGATGGCGATGCAGCCGCTCGCGCATCCGGTCCAACAACGCGCGAAAGCCCTTGCCCGCGGACTTGGCGGGCATCGCGGAGACATGGCGCGCGAGGATCTCGACGATCTCGGCATTGACCCGCTCGATCAGCGCCTCGTTGGCGGCGGCGCGGATAGCGTTGCGGATGGCCCGTGGATTGGACGAGCCGTGCGCGATAATCGTGACTCCACCGAGCCCTAAAAGCGGCGCGCCGCCATATTCGGACGGGTCCAGGCGCTCGCGAATCCGGCCCAGACGCTTGCGCACGAGCAGGTAGGCGATGCGGCCCGAGGCGCTGCTGAAGACGTCGCGCAGGTTGCCGAGCAGGAAAGAGGCGAAGCCCTCCATCGTCTTGAGCGCCACATTGCCGGTAAAGCCGTCGGTCACTACCACGTCGGCCTTGCCGCGGTTGATGTCGCGGCCTTCGACGTAGCCGATGTAATCGACCGACTCGCGCATCGCGCCCAGCATCGCCGCCGCGGCGCGGGTGAGATCGGTGCCCTTGGACTCTTCCTCACCATTGGCCAGGATGCCGATGCGGGGGTTGGGCACGCCGCGCACGCGATGGGCGTAGACGCTGCCCATCACCGCAAACTGCGCGAGATGGAGCGGCTTTACCTCGGTATTGGCGCCGGCGTCGATGAGCAGGGCGAAGCCGTCGCTGGCCGGCACCAGCGAGGCGATCGCGGGGCGGTCGACTCCGGGTAAAGTGCCAAGGATCATCATCGCGGCCGCCATCACGGCGCCTGAGTTGCCGGCGCTGACGAACGCGCTCGCGTCGGAGCATTTGACCATCTCGAGCCCGACATGAATCGAGGAGTGCGGCTTGCTGAGCACCGACTCCATCGGCGAGTCGTCCATCGCGACGCTCTCGGGCGCATGTTCGATGGTGATCTTGAGCCCGCCGATTTTGTGATCGGTGAGCTCCCGCGTCAGCAGGTCGAGATCACCGACCAGTACGATCTCGATGCCGAAGTCGCGCGCGGCCGCCACCGCGCCTTCAACAGTCGCCTTGGGGGCGAGGTCACCCCCCATCGCGTCAAGCGCGATTCTCACGCACCGCTCCTGCGCCGCCTATTCAGCGGTCTCCGCCAGTTGCCGTCCGCGGTAGGCGCCGCAGTGATGGCACACGCGATGCGGCAGCGTAGGTTCGCCGCACTGCGAGCAGGCGATGGGATTGACCGCGCGCAGCGCGTCATGGGCACGGCGCTTGTTGCGCTTGGAATGGGAAGTACGACGCTTGGGTGCTTGCATAGATGTTTACTCTCTTCCGCTTGGCATTTGCGCGGGCTTTGAAATGAATCGCGCGGTTTCAGGAGCGTTCGACTTTGAGCGATCGCACAACCGCCAGGCGCGGGTCGCTTGCCTGCTGTTCGCAACCGCACCGGTGAAGATTGAGATTGGTCCCGCAACGCGGGCACAGCCCCTGGCAGTCCTCGCGGCACAGTGCGCGGCTCGGGAGCGCAAGGATGAGTTGCTCGGCGACCAGCGGGGCAAGGTCGATCTGGTCGCCATCATAAAGCGAAAATTCCAGGTCCTCCGTGCGCAGCCGCCCGTCGTCATCGTCGCCCGCAGCGCGCGGCGCCAATACGAAACGAAACGGACGCGCGTTGGGCGCGCTGAACTCCTCCGCGCAGCGCGCGCACGAAGCGACCATCGGAGCGCTCAGCCGGCCTTCGAAAAACAGCTCCATACCGGCGCGGTAATATGACAAATCGACCGCGATTGCGCCGCCCACCCGGAACTCATTCACCGGGCCCTGGGCGAGCCGCCGGTTAACTTCCTCCTCGGACTGGAGAAAAGAGACCTCTCTGGCCTCGGCGGTTATTTCGTCGATACGCAGTCTCACAGCACATCACGCTTTTGGGTGTGAGCCAATTATTACATGTCGACAGGTGAGGTCAAACACGATTACGCCCCACGTCATCCCCGGATTTCTTCGTCCCGGCCCGCGCCCGCGGCGCTCCCGCGACCCCGATACGCGGGCAATCCGCGGCCAGCGCGCAGACCTCGCATCGCGGCTTGCGCGCCTGGCACACAGTTCGCCCATGCAGTATTAGACGCATCGAGAACGGCGTCCACTCGGCGGGTTTGAGCAGCGCCTGTAATTCAAGCTCGATTCTGTCGGGATCGATCTCGTGCGTAAGCCCCAGGCGCTGCGTGAGACGGCGCACGTGAGTGTCGACCACCAGGCCGGGCTGACCGAAAACGTGTCCGAGCAAAACGTTGGCGGTTTTGCGGCCGACGCCAGGCAGCGTCACCAGGTCTTCCATCCGCGATGGCACCTCGCCGCCGAAGCGCTGTACGATTGCGCGCGCCGTACCCTTGAGCGAGCGTGTCTTCTGCCGAAAGAAACCGGTGTCGAGGATCAGGTGTTCGATCCGCCCGGCGGGCGCGGTGTCCATCGCGCGCACGTCGGGAACCTCGGCGAACAAGCGGGGCGTGACCTGGTTGACGCGCTTGTCGGTGCATTGCGCGGAGAGGATCGTCGCGACCAGGCATTGCCACGGGGTCTTGAAGTCGAGGCTGATGCGAGCTTCGGGATAGAGCCGGGCGAGCGCCGCGGCAATCCGCGCGGTGCGCTCGAGGAGACTTTTGCGCGACTCGCGTGTCATCAAGATCACCCCTGCGTCTCGGGATTACGGCTGCGCCGCGCCGGCATCCGGTCTCGCGGGCGGCGCAGGATTGGACGCGTCAATCTCAGCTTGCTCGCGCTCGGATTGCTCGCGCGCCCGGTCCCATCCAAGCTCCGCCGCCATCAGGCGCGCCGTCGCCTCGGCGGCCGCACGGGCGCATCGCGGATGGCGCCACGAGAGCGCTGTACGGCGCCGGATGAAATCGGCGACCGACGCCGCCATCTCATAGCGGATCGCGTAGATTACCTCGGCGGCCGCGACCGGGCATCCTGGAGCAAGCGGCCGGGCCAGGTCGGGCGATTGGCGGAGGAGGCTTGCCGGTACGATCGCGCGAGTTCCATAGCGTGCGGCCATCGCCTCGCGCAAATCCGCGGGTAGCGCGGCGAGCGCTTGTGCGGCGCCGCCGGAATCCTCGATTTCCACCGCACGCGCGCCGGGCAGCGGCGTATCGCGGGTCGGCGCGAGCCCCGCGCCGCGGCCCAGGATCGATGCGACGCGATTCACGATCCGCTCGGCGATCTCGCGATGCGTGGTCAGCTTGCCGCCGGCGATCGACAGCAGTCCGGAGCCGCTCTCGACGATAACCTCTTCGCGTGAGACCGCTGACGGCGCGCGTCCATCCCTCGCCGACGCCAGTGCGCGCAAGCCGGCAAAGCTCGCGGTGACATCGTCGGCCGTGAGCGTCGCTCCGGGAAGGCTTTGCGCAACCACGCCGAGCAGGTATTCGATGTCTTCCGGTTCGGGGGCGACGCGCTCGCGGTCGCCGTCGAAGTCCGTGTCGGTGGTGCCGAGCAGCACCTCTTCGCCGTGCGGTATCACGAAAACGATTCGGCCCTGCGCGTCGCCCAGCACCAGCGCCTCGCGCACGGGCAGACGCTTACGGTCGATCATAAGATGCACGCCCTTGGTCAAGCGGACCGAGGGCGAGGCGGCCGGATCGTCGAGCCTGCGAAGGTCATCGATCCATGGTCCAGCGGCGTTGACGAACAGTCGCGCGCGCAACTCCAGGCGCCTCCCGCCGAGGCGATCGCGCACCTCGGCCGCCGCTATTCGGCCCTCGGCGTGCGCGAAGCGCTCGAGTTCGACGTAGTTGGCGATCGCGCCGCCATGATAAGCCGCGTCGAGCACGTTTTCGATCGTGAGCCGTGCGTCATCACCACCGGCGTCGTAGTAGAAGGCGCCGCCCACCAGCGCCGCGGGATTGAGCATCGGCTCCGCAGCAAGCGCCTGTGCGCGGTTGACGCGGCGATGACGCTCGGCGCGCGGCGGGCGGGCGAACAGGTCGTAAAGCCATAGTCCCGCGCCAAGCGCGATCCGGCCCGGGCCGCGCCCGCGATAAAGCGGAAAGAGGAAGCGCAACGGTTTGACCAGATGCGGCGCGGTCAGCCGGCGCAGGCGCTCGCGCTCGGCGAGCGCCGTGCGCACCAGGCGGAGTTCACCCTGCGGCAGATAGCGCAGTCCGCCGTGAATCAGCTTGGAGGAGCGCGAGGAGGTCGCGCCGGCGAAGTCATCGCGCTCGATCAATGCGACGCTAAGGCCGCGCATCGCGGCGTCGCGCGTGATCGCGGCGCCGTTGACGCCGCCACCGATGACCGCGAGGTCGAAGCTCTCACGGGAAAGACGCGCGATTTGCTCGTCGCGATTCAGAGGAGCTATCCGCGGTTCTCTAATCGTCTCCCCCTGATCGTCTAGTGTGGTGACCCAACAAATTTCTCGCTTGCGTGACGCAATCACTTTTGGTCACCTCTCCTGGTCCAAGGAGAGGGTTACGGAGAGGTCTCGCGATCGATTTTCGCAACCTTGAAGTGCCTGTGCAGCGGAATCCAGAGTAACCTCTGCGCCGCTCGCGGAGACCTTTCCCGGAATAAGCCGAGGTACGAAATCGCGCCGCGCCAGTTACGCAAGGCTTCCTAATCTTCGGGATCTTCCTGGAACGAGTAGCGCTCCTGGGTCCACGGATCAGCGTGGTTATGATAGCCGCGCACTTCCCAGAAGCCGCGCCGGTCCTCGAACGCGAATTCAATTGCGCGCACCCATTTGGCGCTCTTCCATCCGTAGAGCTTTGGCACCACCAGCCGCAGCGGCCAGCCGTGGTCGGGCTCGAGGTCATGTCCGTCGTGCCGCCAGGCCAGCATCACGTCCTCGTCGGCGAACTCCTCCAGCGGCAGATTGGTCGTGTAGTCGCCGTCGCAGTGCACGATGACGTAGCGCGCTTCGGGCTTCAGCCGCACGCGCGTCATCAGATCGACGACCCTGACGCCCTCCCACAGGTTGTCGAGCTTCGACCAGGTGGTGACGCAATGAAAGTCGGCGCGCTGACGGCCAAGCGGCAATGCGCGGAATTCCTGGTACGAGAACCGCAACTGCTCCTCGACCATGCCCAGGACCCGGAAGTCCCACTTTTGCGGGTTGAAACGCGGTGTCGGCCCATAACTCAGGACGGGAAAGTCGTCGACCAGGTGCTAGCCTGGAGGAACGCGTTCGGCAAGTTCGTCGGATACTGGCGGCTTGCGCATAACGAAAATACATAGCTAAGCGCGATCGTCCGGAAAAGAGCGGGCGGCGCTATTTGAGCGCGCGAATCACCGCCGCGGTCATATCCGTGGTGCCCGCTTTGCCGCCGATATCCGGCGTCACCACCCGGCCTGCGCGCAGCACCGCGTTCACCGCCGTGCGGATCCGATCGCCGGCGCGGCCGTGGCCGAGATAATCGAGCAGCAACGCCCCGGTCTTTATGGCCGCCACCGGGTTGGCGATGCCCTTGCCGGCGATGTCGGGTGCGGTGCCGTGGACGGTCTCGAAAATCGCGCCATGCTTGCCGTAGTTGGCGCCGGGCACGAAACCCAATCCGCCGACCAGGCCGGCGCAGAGGTCGGAGACGATGTCGCCGTAAAGGTTTTCCAGCAGCAGCACGTCGAAGGCCTGCGGATCGGTCACCAGCCGCATGCAGGCGGCGTCGACGATTTGCTCCCGGTACACGATGTCGTGATAGTCGCGGGCCACGCGCTGGGCGCATTTGAGGAAAAGTCCGTCCGAGAGCTTCATGATGTTGGCCTTGTGAATCGCGGTCACCAGGCGCCGATGGTTGGTGCGCGCGTACTCGAAGGCGAAGCGCGCGATCCGCGTCGAGGCGCGCGCGGTTATGATCTTGACGCTCTCGACCACGCCCGGCGCAACCTGATGCTCGATGCCGGCGTAGAGGTCTTCCGTGTTCTCGCGAATCACGATCAGGTCGACGCCGCGAAAGGGCGTATGCACTCCGGCTTGCGATCGCACCGGGCGCACGTTGGCGTAAAGATCGAAGAGCTTGCGCAGGTAGACGTTGATCGAGCGATAGCCCTCGCCCACGCGCGTCTCCAGCGGCCCCTTGAGCGCGACCCCGGTGGACTTGAGCGAATCGATAAGCTGATCGGGCACCGGAGTGCCGAATCTTCGAAGGGCGATCGCGCCGCCCAATTGGTGATCCCAATCGATCTTTACCCCGGCGGCCTCGATCACCTTGACCGCGGCGCCGATAACCTCCGGCCCCACTCCGTCGCCGGGGATGAGCGTCACTCGCGGCGCCCCCGCGGCCTTGCCGCGCGCGCCGCGCCGCCCATCGCTGTTCACCTTACCGTGATGCGCACCGTTGCCGCCCGCCTTTGCTGCCGTCCTCGCCCTCGACATAGCCGTGCTACTAGCCGTTCTGCTCGCCATCCTGCCTCTTCTTTTCTCTTCTTCAATCCCGAAATGAGCGTGATCCCCAACCAGCACGGCTCGGGATCAGTAGTTGACCAATCCTATGAATATATCCGAGACGTTGGTGCCCGTCGGCCCCGTCATCAGGAGATCGCCGAGCGCGGCGAACAGCGGATAGGCGTCGTTGCGCGCCAGCACCGCGCCAGCGTCGAAACCGGCCTCGCGCGCGCGCGCCGCGGTGCGCGGCGAGACGAACGCGCCGGCCGCGTCGGTGGGACCATCGATCCCGTCGGTACCGGCGAACAGCGCCATCACGCGGCGCTCGTGACCGAGCCGTTCCAACTCGAGCGCCATCGCCAGCGCCGCCTGCTGCGCGCGCCCTCCCCGCCCTCGCCCGCGTATCGTGACCACCGGCTCGCCACCCGCGACCACGCAAACGCGCGCGGCGGCGATCGCCGAGAGATGGGCGCTGAGCGCGCGTCCCACGTCGTCGGCCTCGCCATAGAGTTCGCGCCATCGGTCGACCGTGTAGCCCGCCGCGGCGGCGGCGCCCGCGGCGGCGTCAACTGCGACCCGGTTGTCGCCGATCACGACGTTCTCGGCGCGCTCGAGCAGTGGGTCGCCGGGCTTGACAGTCTCGGCAATCTCCCCGGCCGCGCCGCGCTCGAGCCGGTCGCGGATCGCTTCCGGCGCGCGGCCCCACAGGCCGCGGCGTTTGAGCACGCCCACCGCCTCCGCGAAAGTCGTCGGGTCGGCGGCAGTGGGCCCCGAACCGATCGTCGCGAGATCGTTGGGCGTCACGTCGGAGAGGATGAGGCTCAGCACGCGCGCGCCGCCGCAGGCCCGCAGCACTCCACCGCCCTTTATCGCCGAGAGATGGCGGCGCACGATATTGAGTTCGCGAATCGACGCGCCCGAGCCAAGCAGCGCGGCATTGATCGCAATCTTGTCCGCCAGCGTGACTGGCTCGGCCGGAGCGGCCATCATCGAGGACGCGCCGCCGCTGAGCGCGAACAACAACAAGTCGCCGGGCCCCGCGCGGCTGGCGATTTCGAGCGCGGCCTCGGCGGCGCGCTGCGAGGACGCGTCGGGCAGCGGATGGGCTGCCGCGATAATCCTGATCGTATCGCGCGACACATCAGATACCGCAGCATGCGGCCCGGGACCGCCGGCTTGTGGCGGCGACGGGACTATCGCGAGCGCGTCGTGAAGCTTCGGCCCCAGGCGCGCCGCAAGCTCGGTCGCCATCCCGAGCGAAGCCTTGCCGGCAGCGAGCAGGAAAATTCGCGCCGCATCCGCGAGCAGCGCCGGAACCTTTTCCGCGCCCGCAAACTCGCCGCCAAGCGCGCGTCCGATCAAATGCGCCGGTGCGACCGCCGAAACGGCGGCGGCGTAGATGCGCGTCAGGTCGCGGCGTACTGACGCGTTGGCGGAGCGTATAGAAACGTCATCCATCGACTCGCCCGTCTGCTAGCGGCGGCGCTCGAGCGTGGTGATCGAACCGTCGCCATTGGCGACCAGCACCACGCTGGCGATACCGATGAAGAGCCCGGTGCCGACCACCCCGGGAATCGCAAGCAGCTCACGTTCGAGGCGGGCCGGCGCGGCGATCACGCCGACGCCACAGTCCATCACCAGGTTGCCGTTGTCGCTTAAAAACTCGCCTCCGCCAGCGCCGATTCGCACTGTCGGCTTGAGTCCCAACTCGCGCATCCGGCGCATCGCGTAGTGCGCCGCGAACGGCACGACCTCGACCGGCAACCGGCGGCGCTGACCAAGACGGGATACGCGTTTTTCCGCGCCAACCAGGATCACCACCTTGCGCGAGGCGCAGGCGACGATTTTCTCACGCACCATCGCGCCGCCGTAGCCTTTGATCAGATTGAGACGCGCATCGACCTCGTCGGCGCCGTCGATATCGACGTCCAGCCGGCCCTTGCCGTCAAGCGCGACGACCTCGATCCCGAGCGAACGCGCAAGTTCGGCGCTGGCCGTGGAAGTAGGAACGCCGCGCACCTTGATACCGCGCTGGCCGAGCGCGCGGATAAAGGCCGCGGCGGCGTGCCCGGTACCCAGTCCCACGCACTGGCCGGATTTGACGTAGCGCAACGCAAACGCGCCCAGCTTGTCGAGCACCTCGGCTGAGACGGCTTCACTCATCGATTCGTTGTTTCACTATTCGATCCGCGAGCGGCCTATTGCTTGCCGTTGCGCAGCAGGTTCATGAACTCCTGCCGGGTCTCGAAGTGGGTGCGGAACACTCCCAGCATGGCCGAGGTCGTAACGTAGGAATTCTGCTTTTCGACTCCACGCATCCGCATGCACAGATGCTCGGCCTCGAGCACCACGGCCACGCCCAGCGGCTCGATCTCCTCCATCAGGGTGTGCGCGATCTGCGTGGTCAGCCGTTCCTGTACCTGCAAGCGGCGGGCGTAAATTTCGACCAGCCGAGCAAGCTTGGAGAGTCCGATAATGCGGCGGTTGGGCAGGTAGGCCAGATGCGCCTTGCCGAAGAAGGGCAGCAGGTGATGCTCGCACATGGAGTAGAAGTCGAGGTCCTTGCACAGGATGATCTCCTGGTACTCTTCTTCGGAGAAGACCGCGCCGTTGATCGCGATCTTGGGATCCTCGTTATAGCCGCGGGTCAGAAATTCGAGCGCGCGCAGCACCCGGGTCGGCGTGCGCCTGAGTCCCTCGCGCTCGGGGTCCTCGCCAACGTGGCGCAGGATCAGGCGTACCGCGTCTTCGACCGCAGCCCCGCCGGGACTTTCCCCATCCGCGGCCTCGGCTTTCCGTTGCGGCGGGCGCGAGGCGGCCTGCAGTCTGACTTTTCTAGCGCGCACCGGAATCCTCCAGCGAGCGGCTGAACTCGAGCGCAAGCTCGATCGCGAGCGAGGGTCCGCCGCCGCTCATTATGTTAAAGCCTGCGACCTCGTCCGCCAACGCGCGCATCAGGGCGATACTCGAGTCGATCGACATGCGCCGGGCCTCATCTTCGCCCATTCCGGCATAGCGGTCGAAGTGTGCGTGGGCCCCGGCAAGGTCGGGAATGCGATCCTTCAGGTAACTGGCCATCGATTCGCGCTTGACGGGCAGGATACCGAGCACGACGCGGAGCTGATGACGCCGCGCGCGAGCGATAAAGGTTCGCGCCACCGCAAGGTCGAAGACCGGCTGCGTTATCACGAATTCGGCGCCCGCGGCGGCCTTGCGCTCGAGCAACTCGAATTCGCGCTCGATGGCTTTGCGATTGGGATTGGCGACCGCACCGATCGTGAACTGCGGAAGCGTCTTGAGCAGGCGGCGTCCCTCGCCGGTCTCGCCGCGGCGCAGATCGTTCATCGCGCCCAGCAGGCTGAAAGTGTCGAGGTCGCGGACGGGCCGCACGCCGTTGGGATCGTCGCCAAGCTTGTCACCGGCCAGCGCCACTACTGCGTCGACGCCGAGCGCGCCCGCGCCGAGCAAATCGGCCTTCAGTGCGTAGCGGTTGCGATCGCGGCAGGAAAAATTGATCACGACCGGCAATTCCAGCCGCGACTTGATCATCGAGCCGAACACCAGCGGCGCGAGCTTCACCCGCCCAAGTGCGTTGTCGGCGAGATTGATTGCGTCGACGTGGCCGCGCACCGCGGCAAGCCGCGTAAGCATCGACTCGACGGCGATTCCGCGCGGCGGAGCGACCTCCAGCCAGAGCGCCGGCTTGTGCGCGTCGAGGCGCTTTAGTAACGCGGACATCGATGGCGCCCTGGGTAATTCTCTGGATAGTTCCCTGAAGGGTTTCTTGCAAATGCGGCGCTGGACGCCGGCGCCGCGGCGCGAGGCGGATACGGATTCATCGCGGAACGCGAACGGCGCTTGGGCGCCGTTAGGCCTTCAGCCGCTCGTTCGCCTTCACCTTCTGGTACTTGCGGTAGTCGTATCCGGTCGCCATCGCCATCAACAACGCCTCCATCCCGCCTTCGCGCTCGCGGCGCAGGATACGCAGGCGGTCGAAGAACTCGCGGAAGTCCTTGTGCACCCGGCGGTTGTTGTCCAGCGGATGGAGAAAGAAGTCGTGCAGGCGCGTGACGGTGAAGCGCAGCGAAGAGAAGCGCAGCTCGTTGGGAAAGGCGTCCCATTCGGCCAGCGACAGCGTGCGCACCGACTCGTAGCCGTGCAGCAGAAAGCGGAAGCGGTCGAGCGAGTACTGGCTGTCGACGAAGCATAGCGCGTTGACCGCGGTTGCGAGGTCGAAAATGAACTTGCCGCGGCAGGCCGCGTCGAAGTCGAGCACCGCAGTCAGCTTCTCGCCGCGGAACAGAACATTGTCGGCAAACAGGTCACCGTGGATCACGCCCTTGGGCAGCTTGCCCTCAAGGTAGCGCGTCAGGTAATCGACCTCGTCCTCCAGCGTGCGGCTGATCTTGCGAAAATAGTTGGGCAGCCGGCCGCGCACGCTGAGGTAAAGGTCGGCGATGCGCTCGAAGCTGAAGCGGTTGTCGATGCCTTTCTTGTAGCCCTTGCCGATGACGTGCAGTTCGCCGAGCGTGCGGCCGATGGTTTCGAGCTGGGTCGGGCGCAGGCGCTCGGGCGGCACAATGCGCCCCTCGTGGTAGCGGTAGAGCGAGGCGCACTTACCCTCGCACTCGCGCCAGTAACGGCCCATCCGGTCCTGCAATGGATGCGGACAGGGAAAGGAATGTTTGCGCAAAAACGCCAGCAGGTCGATCTCGCGCTTGACCTCGCTCTCGGTCTTGACCTCGTCAACGCGCAGCAGGAAGCGTCCCTTGGCGGTCTCGATCAGGTAGTTGCTGTTGACCGAGCCTTGCGGGATGCCGACGGCGCCGAGGATGCGTCCGAGGTTGTAATCGTCGCCGAGTTGCTCGAGGAACGATTTGTGAAGCTCAGTGTATGCAGCCATGAAGGACGACAGGTGTTTTGTTGGGAGACCCGCCGCAAGCATAGAGGCTGACTGGCGCGCCGTCAACTACGATCCGGGGGAAAACCGTTGCGCCACAGGAGTTTTTTATCGCCACGGAGCGCGGCGCACTTTACCCGCACTGAAATTGATGGAATCGTGGGAGCAATCGAGGAGCAAAATGACCAAGGCCCGCATCACTGGCGCCGCCAAGACAATCGTCAAGGGTACCGTGCACGAGATGGAAGGCCGCAAGGCCCCGCCCTTCGAGCTTCCCGATGGCAGCGGCAAAGCCGTTTCGCTCAAGGAACTGCTCGGCCGCGGCAATCTGGTGCTCTACTTCTATCCCAAGGACATGACGCCCGGATGCACAATCGAGGCGTGCGACTTTCGCGACACCGCGGCTCGCCTCAAGGCGGCGGGCGCGCAGGTCGTCGGGGTCAGCGCGGATTCGCCGGAGTCCCATCGCAAGTTCACCGACAAGCACACGCTGAATTTTCCGCTGCTGAGCGATGCCGACAACCGCGTCACTCGGCTTTACGGAGTCTACAAGAAAAAGTCGCTCTATGGGCGTGAGTTCATGGGTATCGAGCGCACCACTTTCGTCATCGATCGCGAGGGCGTGATTCGCAAGGTCTTCCCCAAGGTCAAGGTCGCCGGCCACGCCGACGCCGTGGTCGAGGCGGTGAAGGCGCTGCGCTGAGGTTTACAGCGCTGCGGACGGCCTCAGGACGGCGCGTGCGTGCGCGGCGCGGCGGCGATCAGGTTCTCGCGCAGGAATTCCTTGAGCGGCCCGTCGACCTTGCCGCCGAGGTCGTGACCGTCATCGAAAAAGCGCGTCTCGACCTTGGCCCCGCGCGTCTGCAGCTCCTCGGCCAGGCGCTTGGCCTGCTGCACGGGCATCTTCTTGTCATGTTCGCCGTGCATGATGAGCACGCTGCAATCGAGCCTGGGCGGAAGATGCGCAATCACGCTGCGTTCGGCGAGTACGCGATGGCTCGGCCATACCTGGCGCAGGATGGTCACCTTCTCGCGCAGCGGCGCTTCGGGCCACATCTTGAGCGTGTCGTAAAAGCCCGACTGTAAAATCACCGCGCGCAGCCGCGGGTCGCTATCCATCAGCAGGCCCGCCGCCACCGCTCCGTCCGACAGTCCCCAGACCGCGATACGGTCGGGGTCGACGTCTGCCCGCGCCGCCATCAGGTCGACCGCGCGATGCGCCGCCTCGACCGCTTGCGGCCCGACGAAGCGGCTTGGACCCGAGGACTTGCCATAGCCGGGGATGCTGATGCAGGCCTCCAACATGCCCATCGCGACCAGTCCGGGGCTCTGCTCGATACAGCGGCGCGCGTTGCCCTCGCCGGCCGTCAGCACGAGCAGTGCGGGCAGGCGTCCCGGGCCGGGCGAATGTGCGATGAACCCTTCGATATTGTAATGGTCCGCGCCGACCTCGATTTGAAAATTGAAGGGGACGAACGCGGGCTTCGACCGCACCTCCGTTTTGGCGCTACGCCGGCAGCCGCCGGTGGCCGCGACGAGCAGCATCAGCACTGCGGCCAGCACGCCCCTTAGCGGCCGGGGCAACTTCATTTTCGATTATCGCCCATCTGCTAGCCGCCCTCCGCGGGCGAGCGTGAATCCATCCACCGCTGCTCGTTCGCCTCTTAGACTATGCCGGCGACTCACAGACCTATCGAGAATACTTCATGGTCCCCGAAGCGACTTTATACATGCCCGGTCCGATTTTGGAATCGCCTCGCGCTAAACCCACCCCAAATTGCGACGCCCAACCGCAATTTGGATGGCGCCCACGCCACGGCAGCATTGAAACCGCCCGAAGTTTAATCGATACTTCGATGTTCAGCAAAAGGAGTTTGCCGGCGCACGGAAGCCGGCGCGCGCAGATGGAAACCCAGCCAGCATCGCAGCAGTCGGCCGCGCAACAGGCGGCCGCCCAGATAGATTTCGAAAAGGGCGGCGGCGTCGTCCCGGTCATCACCCAGGACTATCAAAGCGGACGCCTCCTGATGGTCGCGTACATGAATCGCGAGGCCTTCGAGGAAACCCTCAAGACTGGCCACGCCTGTTACTTTTCGCGCTCGCGCAACCGCCTGTGGCGCAAGGGCGAAGAGTCGGGCAACTACCAGACCGTCCACGAAATCCGCATCGACTGCGACAACGACACCATCCTGCTCTCGGTCGAGCAGCACGGCGACCGCGCCGCCTGCCACGAGGGCTTCGAGTCATGCTTCTTCCGCGTCCTGCGCGACGGCGCCTGGCAGACCGTCGATACGCGCCGGGTCGATCCGGCGAAGTACGGCCCCGGCTATGGCCATCCGCCAAAGCCCGTGCCTTGAATTGCGCGCGTCGCCCCTTACTGTTCCAATAACCGTCAATAACCCGACGATACGGAAGTAACGCTAGAGATTATGCCCGCTGACAACGTACTCAAATTCGGACTACCCAAGGGCAGCCTCGAAGCCCAGACCATCGAATTGATGCGCAAGTCGGGATGGCGCGTGTCGGTCGGCGCGCGCTCCTATATGCCAAGTGTCGACGACCCGACGCTCAGTTGCCGCCTGTTGCGCCCGCAGGAGATGCCGCGCTACATCGCTGACGGCTCGCTCGACGCGGGTATCACCGGCAGCGACTGGATTGTCGAAAACGCGGTCGAGTTGATGGAAGTCGAAAGATTCACCTATTCCAAGGTCTCGCTGGTGCCGACGCGATGGGTGCTTGCGGTGCCGGATGCCTCGCCAGTGCGGCGACTGGAGGATCTCGAAGGCAAGCGGGTAGCGACCGAGATGGTCGAGTTCACACGGCGAGTCTTCATCGAGCGCAAAGTTAAAGTTGAAGTTGAATTTTCGTGGGGCGCCACCGAGGCCAAGGCCGCCGAGGGGCTGGTTGACGCGGTGGTCGAGGTCACCGAGACCGGCTCCTCGCTGCGCGCCAATGGCCTGCGGATTGTCGAGCAGCTCCTGACCTCCACGCCGGTGCTGGTCGCCAACTCCGAGGCGTGGGCGGTCGGATGGAAGCAGGCCAAGATTCGGCAAATCGGGATGCTTCTGCGCGGCGCGCTCGACGCCGAGAACCGGGTCGGAATCAAAATGAACGTCGCGCGCGAGAACCTGGAGAAAGTGATCGCGCTGTTGCCCTCGATAACCGCGCCCACCGTCTCGCCGCTCTACCCCTCGCCCAATCTCAAGGGCAAGGAATGGCTGGCGGTCGAGACCGTAATCGCCGAGCACACCGTGCGCGAATTGTTCCCCAAGCTGCTCGAAGTCGGCGCGGTCGGGATCATCGAGTTTCCGCTCAACAAGATCATCTGAAGAGGAGCTACGAAAAGATCCTGTGAACAGAATAGCCGCCGCCATCTTTTCTGTTTGCGTCGCTCTGCTGATGATGTCGTGCAAGCTCAGTGGCTCAGCTACCAGGAAAAGCCTGCCAGCGGACGCGGCGCCAAGCACCGGCAAGCAGTGGCGCGTCGCGAAGGAAACGGTGGCCGCGGACAGCCAGCAAGACTATACGGAAGGAGTTGGCGCGCTGCGCACGCTCGACGCATTCGGCACGATGGAAGTGAGCCAGCTCTTTTACCACCATAAACTGACGATGGTGCCTGCGGGCACCCTGGTCGCAGAGGCGGGTCCGGGCGAAAAGGGCGCGACCAAGGTGCGCGTCCTCGACGGTGCTCTGTCGGGCCAGACCTTGTGGCTCTATCCGGAGTCGGCGGAGAAGATGGGCTTTCCCGCGGCCACGCCCACTCCTTGAAGATGTCGTCCACACCAAAGCAGTAGTGAAAAGCCCCGTGCGTCTATTCAGTCCGGCGAAACGCCACTGACCACATAGCCCGGGCTTCAGCCACCGCTTCGAACTTCATTTTTGTCTCTTCTACCAGTTCGCGGAAAGCCCGACATTCATGATCCCAACTGCCGAATTCATCGAAGTAAAGCCAAGTACCAGGCTGAATAGAATCTCTGAAATGGTCTAATACGTACTTAGTCGAGGAATAGAGGTCGCAATCAATATTTATGACCAGGACCTCATGCGGCGGGATCACGTATTGAGGTAGCGTATCCTGGAACCAGCCTTTGAAAAATTTGATGCGATCGTCAGAAACCTCTGGAATCTTCCCATTGAGAGCAAAACGCCCTTTAAGATGGTTTTCATTCCACTCCTCCGGCAGTCCCTCGAACGAATCGAAGCCGTGGAGTATTGATTTGGGATTCTTGAGAAGCTTCGACCAATACCTCATCGAAAATCCTTCCCAAACGCCAAACTCCAAGTACAAAACCATCTTTGGTCCGGGGCTAGAAGTTTCCCCGGTTCAGCTCCTTCAACATGTCGATGTCGAGTGCCTGGTCGGCCACGATCTTCTTCAGGCGCTGGTTCTCCTTCTCCAGCTCCTTCAGGTGCTTGGCGTCGTTGGCCTTCATGCCGCCGTACTGGTTCCGCCACCGATGCCAGGTCGACTCGGTGATCTCGAGATGGCGAGAGACCTCCTCGATGGTCTTGCCCTCACCGAGGAGCTTGTCGCCCTCGGCCAGCTTGCGGATGATCTGCTCGGGCGTGTGCCGGCGTCGTTTCATGTTGTGTGGTCCTCCTTCCCCCATGATGGGGATTGGACTCGCACAACGGGTGGATCAGCTCACGGGGACCCGGCCACCGTTGTTTCTGCACACGGTTCTCAAGCGGTTGGCAGAGGCACCACTTCCCGTCGACGTAGTTCTGGACGCTGGCTGCGGCGATGGCAATTTCACCGCCGACATCGCCGAGGCTGGCTACCGGGTCTGCGGTCTGGATCTGGCGCCCACGGGCATTGATATCGCTCGAAGTCGAGGAATCGGGAACTTCCAGCTGGCGTCGCTGTATGACGACCTCCGAGGTGCTTTCTCGGTGGATTGTTTCGACGCGGTCATCTCCGTGGAGGTGATTGAACATCTGTACGACCCCCGTAAGTTCGTGTCGCGAGTTCGTGAGGCCCTTCGGCCCGGTGGAACGTTCATCGTGACCACGCCGTATTGGGGATACGTCAAGAACGTTGCGATGGCGGTGACCAATCGCATGGACGGGGCCCTTACACCGTTGTGGGACGGTGGCCACATCAAGCACTTCTCACGAAAGACCCTCACGCAGCTGCTTGTCGAACAGGGCTTCAACGTGCGGGCATTCGATGGTGATGAAGTGATACCGCGCTACCTGTGGCACGGGATGGTGATGACGTGCGAACGACCGCTCCGTTAGCCATGAAGGTGGACGTCGGATTCGTCAGCCGGTCTACCTGAATCGGATGTGCGCGGGTGCCGACACAGTTCCGTTGTCGGCGGCACCATGTAGGGCGCCACGCTCGAGCCGGAGTTGTGATGTCCATCAGGTCGGCTCGCCGCCGACTGTGGTGCACTCTACGCTTCTGCCGCGGTCGAACCATCGGGGCGGGCCAACGGGCCGGAAGCACCGCGCGTCCCCACCACTATCGATTCCGTCACTCGACAGGTGACGCCGGGCGCCCTGACTCGTCGTCGCTGACCACGGTGGTGTCTATCGGGAAGCCGGCCTTTTGGGACCAGTCGCTCTTCACGTGAACGGACGACAACCGGACGATGCCCAGGGGGGCCCAGTCGAGGTCCGAACCGAACACCTCGAAGGTGGCCGCCGGGTGCCACGGGATCAGTTTGCGGTCGTCGACTGCCTCCATGCAGATCCAGACGAAGTAACGGCCGCGTGGGAGGGGAATGTTGTCGATGTGGCACCGGACCGTCGTATCGCCCTCATCGAGGATGATCTCGGTGGAGACGAGGAAGGTGGGTGTGCCGGGGCCCTCGCTCACCCCGATGTAGAGCCGTCCGCGTTCACGCTCGAACGCCTGGAGTAGGAGCTGGATGTTGAGGAATCCGTGTGATTCCAAAATGGGGTTGCCGGATTCGTTGAGCTGCACCTCGACGATGCGCACGATGCCGCCGTGGCTGAGGTTCTCGAACGAGAATTCCTCGACGGACTTCCGGTAGCCGGCGAGTACGTCGCGGATGGGACCGTCGGCATTGAGCATGCCGTTGCGGATCCAGAGCCCCCGTCGGCACACCGACTCCACCGATGCGAGGTCGTGGGAGACCAGGACCAGCGTCGTGCCCTGCTGGAGCACGTCGCGGATCCGGTCGAGGCAGCGCTGCTGGAACCACGCGTCACCGACGGCCAGGACTTCGTCGACCAGGAGGACGTCCGGGTTCATGAACGCGGCGATGGCAAACCCCAGGCGCATCTGCATTCCACTCGAGAAGAACTTCACCTGTCGGTCGATGGCCCCGGCCAGCTGGGCGAAGTCTACGATGTCGTCGAACCGTCGGACGACCTCTTTGCGACCGAGTCCCATAAGCGATCCGTAGAGGAGTGCGTTCTCCCGACCGGAGAGGTCGGGATGCATCCCGCCCCGGAGCTCGATGAGTGCCCCGACCTTGCCTGTCAGGTCCACCTTGCCCGACGTCGGGTACATCACCTGGGTCAGGATCTTGAGCAGGGTGGTCTTGCCGGCTCCGTTGATGCCCACGATGCCCACGGCGTCGCCCGGTTGGATTTCGAAATCGATGTCGCGCAGCACCCACCGCCAGGGATTGGATCGATTGATCCTGCCCATGAGCAGGGCGAACTGCTCGGCGAGTTCCGGACGTTTCCGGTCCACGCGGAAGCGCTTCCATACGCGTTCGACACGGATGTGTCCCTTAGATGAGGTCGGCAATTCCGATTTCGAGTCTCTTGAAGAGGCGAAGCCCACCGACCAGGAGGAAGAGTGCCATCGCCGCGCCGGGGAGGAAATACTGCCACTGCGGAGCTTGACCGTAGAGGATGACGCGTCGGTAGCTGTCTATGACAGGCGCCATGGGATTGAGTGTGCAGTAGACGGTGCGCCACGGCTGCGCGATGTGTTGGGTGATGGGATAGGCCACCGGTGTAGCGAACAGTCCCATCTGGATGAGGATCGGCGTGATCTGGCGCAGGTCTCGGAGATACACGACCACGATGGAGAGGATGAGGCAGATCCCGATGGTGAACGCGAGTTGCACGAGGAAGATGACCGGGATCCAGTAGACCGTCTCTTTGGGAACGAAGCGGAAGTACACGAAGAAGGCCACCAAGCCGATGAACGAGATCGAGGTGTCCAGCGCGGAGAGCCCGACCGCGGATATGGGGAACGACTCGCGGGGGAAGTTGACCTTGTTCAGGAGCGGCTGGTTGTTGACGAGGCAGGTGGAGGCCCACGTCGCCGCTCCGGCGAAGAACGTCCAGGCCACCAGTCCGGTGTAGGCCCAGATCGAGTACGGAACCCCTTCGGTATGGACGTCGGTGATCCGGCCGAGCGTGAAGGTGAAGACCAACACGAGGATCAGCGGGTTGATGATCGCCCACGCGAACCCGAGCACGGCCTGCTTGTAGCGGGCCCGGAAGTCCCGATCGGTGAGGCTGCGAACGATCTCGCGATTGCGCCACAAGGCGACAGACGAGGAGATCACGCCCACCTTCCGGCGGTATCGGAGGGCGGTCGGTGGGTCCTCAGGGATGGTGTCGATGTCGATCATGACGAGCGCGCCGGTTCCTGGGTCGTGGGGTCAGACGAGGCGTGCCCCGTGGCTGGGTTGGTGACCGTAGGTCCGTCCGGAATGCGTCTAGCCAGAAGCGGAATCAGGTGCTGGGAGATCTGCGACACCCACGGCTCCCTCATTGTACGCCGTGGAACCGGTTGTTCGCCGCTTATTTCGACACAGTCGAGGATTGTTGGTGAGTACTCGTCCCACCCGAGGGCCGGCTCGTAGTAGAGGCCCTCGGCCCGATAGACGACGATGGGCACGTCGACGCGGGGTGGCACGTAGCGGTCCTGGGCTCCCCGTGCGATTCGCTGAAAGACATTGGCTTCGCGGAGGTGATCGGGGAGCGGTCGGTGAAGGCGAACGGCGAGGGTGACCTCGCTACGGTGGTACGCAGCGCCGAGCGGTACTGAAGCTCGCTCGCCGAATGCCCGTGCGACAGCGGAGATCCTCTGAGGCATACGAAGCCCGGCGGTCTCCCGGATCTGTCGGTCGATGCTCCCGCGCAGCGAGCGATCGACCCGCTGCTTCATCGATCCCTGGTCGTCGGTCAACGCACCCTCGTTGTCGAATACGGGATTGAATCGCTGGTTGTAGGTGGCCGACGGTGCGTTGAACATGGCAACGAGTGCGATCTCGTCACCATGTGCGAGCAGCTGGGTGGCCATCTCGTAGGCGACCAGACCGCCGAAGCAGTAACCACCGAGGGCATAGGGACCCGATGACTGGACCGACTTCATCTCGGCGATGTAACGGGAGGCCATGTCCTCCACCGACGTCTGTGGGGACTCCCTGCCGTAGAGGCCCACCGCCTGGATTCCGTAGAACGGTCGCTGGTCGCCCATCAGACGTGCGAGCGGCTGGTAGAGCAGGGACGTGCCGGCCCCACCGTGGACGGCGAAGAACGCCGGGGCGGTCCCACTTCCGGCGATGGGCACCAGTGCCGACCACTCGGCTCCACGCACCAGGGCGGATGTATCGCCAAGGAGTTGGGCCAGTCCGGCCACGGTAGGTGCCTGAAACACGGTGGCCAAGGGGAGCTCGACGCCGAACGTACGCTCGATCCGGGTGAACAGACGGGCCGCCATGATCGACTCGAACCCCACGTCGAAGAAGTTGTCCGTCACCCCGAAGGCGTCGGTACCGAGCACCTCGTGACACAGGGCGAGCAGTTGCGCCTCCCGGCTATTGCGCGGCGCCACGGCTGCCACATTCGACACGCGATGTCCGGGCACGGGCAGAGCCTTGCGGTCAAGTTTTCCGTTGGGAGTCAGGGGGAATTCGTTCAAAGCCACGATAACGCTCGGGACCATGTATGCCGGGAGGCGGCGTCCGAGTTCGGCGGAGAGTGCGGCTTCGTCGAATGCATCTGCTGACGTCCACACCACATAGGCGACGAGGCGCCGGTCACCGGGGTGGTCTTCGCGCATGGTGACCACAGCCTGGGCGATGCCCGGCTGCGCCGCGAGGGCCGACTCGATCTCTCCGAGCTCGATGCGGAACCCCCGGAGCTTCACCTGGTGGTCGGTCCGACCGATGAACACCAGTGTGCCGTCCTCGCGCTGGCGGACGAGGTCACCGGTACGGTACATCCGGCCGTCCCCAACCTCGGTAAACGGGTCGGCGACAAATCGTTCGTCGGTAAGGTCTGGCCGCCCGAGATAGCCGCGGGCCAGACCGACACCCCCGATATAGAGCTCGCCGGGCACCCCGAGGGGCTGTGGACGACGTTGTTCATCGAGGATGTAGCAGGTCGTGTTGGCGATCGGTCGACCCATGGGGAGTGGATCGGTGACGTCCGGGTCGAGCCGGGTCGAGACGGACCAGACGGTTGTCTCGGTAGGCCCGTAGAAGTTCCATACCTCGGCCACCCGCTCGAGTAGAGCGGTGGCCAGCTCGGCGCCGTACCCCTCTCCCCCGCAGACCGTTCGCAGACCGGGCCTGCCGACCCATCCCGATTCGCACAGCATGCGCCAGGTGGCGGGCGTCGCCTGGACCAGGTCGGCACCGACCTCGTCCAGCAGCCGGGCGATGGCGCGCGGGTCCCGGGCGTCGTCGGCTGGGGCGAGGACCAGGGTGGCGCCGGTCACGAGGGGCAGGAAGAGGTCCGGCACGGAGAGGTCGAACGCAGGTGTTGTGAGTCCCACCATCACCTCACCGGGAGCGAGTCCAGGGTGACCGGCCATCTCATCGAGCAGGTTGACTACGCCGGCATGTTCGAGCATGACGCCCTTGGGTCGCCCGGTGGACCCGGAGGTGTAGATGACGTAGGCGAGGTCGTCGGGTTGGGGTGTCGTCTCGGCAGGTCGTGCCGGACCGAGGCTTCGATCTCGGCCCAGTCGGCGTCGACGAGGACGGTCGGTGCCTCGAGTGTGGGTAGGCGGCCCTTCAGCCCGTCCTCAGTCACCACGGCAGCCACCTGGGCGTCCGCCAGCATGTAGGCGATGCGATCGGCGGGATAGCCGGGGTCGGCCGGCACGTAGGCCGCACCCGACCTCATGACACCGATCAACGCGACCAGAAGGTCAGTCGAACGGTCGCAGAACACACCCACCCGATCACCCGTTTGCACGCCGAGCGCGCGCAGATAGCTCGCCAGGTGTGTCGACCGCTCGTCGAGTTGGCGATAGGTCAACGACGTCGTACCCCGTTGGACTGCTCGGGCATCCGGCCGGATCCGGACCTGCTCGAGGAATCGGGCCACAATCGTCGACGGTACGTACCCGTTGCTCGTCTTGTTCAGGTCATGCAGGAGGTACCCGCGCTCCGCGTCGTCGAGCAACTCGAGCTCAGCGACCGTGGTGCTCCCGTCATCCAGAATCTGGGCGACCACCCGGGACAGCCGCCCGGCCATCCGACCGATGGTCGTCTCGGTGAAGAGTTCCGGATTGTACGCCCACTCCAGCCGCGAGTACCCCGTCGTGCGATGACAGCGTCACCGCGATGTCGACGGGAACCCCGACCGCCCTGGCCTACCACTGCCTACGACGAATTGGACGACGGGGGCATGGCTCGGGTCCGTCTTCGAACCGAGGGCGCGAGCCAGCCCGTCGAGTTCGGGAGGCCCGTGTGCCGCCACCTCGGCCAGCCCGTCGCTGACCGCCTTCCGCAGAACGTCGGCGGTGGTGGTCGACTCGATGGACACTCGCACGGGGCGGACGCCGTCGACCGAGTCGACGCCGACCACGATGTCCTCTTCACCGGTCTGCCGGAAGAGGGTCGCAACGACAGCCGACAGGAGGTCGTCGCCGGTGGTTCGTGAATCAATCGGTACCGAGATGGAGCGCCGGTCTGTGCCCAGCGCCGTCGGCCGACCCCGGTCGAAGGGCAGCTCCAACTGCTCCGGGGCGCCGCGGAGATAGGCATGCCACCAGTCGACCCCCTCAAATTCGAGGGAAGCCCCCTCATTTGCCCCCCGAGTCGGGTCCGACATTCCGCGTAGTTCCTTCACGTCGAGTGGAGATTCCGCCTCCGATATCTTCCCACAGGCAGCGTCACGCTGTCATCGGTCGACCTGCGGACACCGTGTCGAATTACTCGTCAATCTTGGTGCCGTTGGGTCCGCAGAAGGCCAGCGGCGGCCAGTTGTTCGGGTGAAACCGTGCCTGGCGACCACATTTGACCCGATGTGACGGCTTCGATTCGCAGTGGAGGCGGCCTGTTCGGTAACCGCTCAGCGTGCTCGATGAAGTCCGAAAGACCTAGGGCGTGAATGGCGGAAATTGATAGCCAAGATCTTGCCCAATTGAACTGCGGCTGACTATCGTAGGACAATGCCTTCGGATCCTGATCGGGCGCCTCAACGGGAATGGACCTGGGCCCGGATCCGTCGTGATCTGACCCATATCACTGATATCGAGCACCTCAAATGGCGCTGGAGTCTGCGAGTCACGAAGCCGCGGTATGGAATCGAAACCATTCGAGATTTTCTCATCGATGAGCAGTATGGAGGGCGCTGCGGGGGGACGTATCACAGCCGGTGGAATGATCGGGGCTACCGCGGTACGTCGAGTATCCAGTACTACTACGTCGGCAAGGCATTCCTCGAGCACAATGTGCACATCGACGAGTCCGATGTCCTGGTCGATGTGGGGTGCGGCAAGGGCAGGGTCCTGAACTACTGGCTCCATCGGGGCCTTCGCAACCACATGGTCGGGATCGAGATCGACGAGCGGTGGGCCGAGTTCGCCCGCCGCCGATTGGAGCGGTTCCCCAACGTCGACATCCTCTGCGGCGACGCGTTCGATCTGATTCCCGAAGATGGAACCATCTTCTTCATCTTCAATCCATTCAATCGTGAAGTCACGGAGAAGTTCAAAGATCATTTGACGAATCTGCGAGGCCCGGATGCCGACATCACCCTCGTGTACTACATGGCGCAATTCGCCGAACTCTTCGAAGACGACCCGGCATGGCAGGTCACTCCGGTGCTCGACAATACGTTCCATCCCACCGTCATAGCCCGGCTCTCGGGTGCGATCGACAGGGTGACGGCAGGCTGACTCCGCCGGTCGCGGCGGCTAGGGGAGGGTGACTCCGGCCTGTTCCCGTAGTGCCGCCGCCAACTCGGACAGTGGCCGATCGGGGTTCTCGCACGCCACGGCGAGCACCTCGATGAAGGCGGTCATCCATCGTTCGATGGTGGAGCCCTCGAACAGTGCCGAGTTGTATTCGACGTAGCCTTCCAGTTCGCCAGGTGCATCGACGAACCCGAGGGCCAGGTCGAACCGGGACGATCCGAGACCGACGCTCACCCGTGAGGCTCGCAGTCCGGGCAGCTCGGGTGGAGCAGGCGAGGGCCCCTGCATTCTGAGGTTCACTTGGAACAGCGGATTGCGATCGGGGTGGCGCTTGGGGCGCAGTGCCTGCACGATGCGCTCGAAGGGGATGTCCTGGTGTGCGTAGCAGCTCACCGCCGTCTCCCGGCACCGTCGTACGAGTTCGCGGAACGAGGGGTCGCCGGTCATCCTTAGCCGGAGCAGCAGCGTGTTGACGAAGAACCCGATCAGCGGCTCGGTGTCCGGCCACCGTCTGCTCCCCACCGGGCTTCCCACCAGGAAGTCGTCCTGACCGGTGAGGGCGTTGAGCAGCATCCCGGTGGCCGCGTGGACGACCATGAAGATCGTGGCCCGCTCCTCCCTTCCCAGGCTGCGCATGCGATCGGCCACCGGAGCCGGGATGGTGAATCCCAGGCGACCGCCGATGAAGGTGAGCACGCTCGGGCGCACGTGGTCAGTCGGAAGGTCCAGCACGAAGTCGGTCCCGGACAGCTCCTCGCTCCAGAAGTCGATCTCGCCTTTGAGGACGGCACCGCTCAGCCATTCCTGTTGCCACATGACGAAGTCGCCGTACTGCACCGGGAGTTCCGCCAACTCGGCGGGGTGTCCGGAGGTGAACCCGATGTACAGCGCCGTCAGTTCGTCGAAGAGGATGCCCCGTGACCACCGTCGCAGGCGATGTGGTGGAGCACCATGCAGATCACCCGATCCTCGGGTCCGATCCGGATGAGACCGACCCGGAGCATCAGGTCCTTGCTGAGGTCGAACGGTTGGAGGACCACACTGCGGACGGCAACGGCCAGCTCCTCGTCGCTCCGTGCCCCTTCCCCCTGGAGATCGACCTCGTGGAAGTCGAAGACCGGCTGTTCGATGAGCCGGGCGACGGGTATCCGCCGTCGTCGGCAATGACGGTCCGAAGGGTCTCGTGGCGCTCGACGATCAGTTGGAACGAGCGACGGAGTGCATCCTCGTCGAGATCTCCCTCGAGCCGGAGGTTGAGGCTGGCGTTGTAGGCGGCGCCCTCCTTGTTCCACTCCTGGAGGAACCACAGCTGCTGCTGGGAGTACGACAGCAGCAGCGGGTCGTCCGGGCCCCGCCGGCGGAGCTTGCCGTCCCTGCCGGGGTCCGCCAGGACCGCGGCCCGGCGTTGCAGGAGCTGGCGCTCCAGGAGTGCGCGCTTCTCCGGAGTGAGCTTGTCCAGACGGTCGCCGAGATTGCTCATGGCCCCTGTCGCCATCCACGGCCAGCACGCATCCGAATCACGGACGCTCCCGATCGTCGGATGCGAGATTCGCTCCAGATCGGACGGTTCGTCAGCGGCGAGGCTCTCCAGGATCTCGCGTGCCATGGCGCGGACAGTGGGACCGTCGAACACGCTGCGCAAGGAGATGTCGAGGGCCTGGCTGCGGAGCTTGGAGACCACCCGTGCCGCGTCGAGGGAGTTCCCCCCGAGCTCGAAGACGTTGTCGTTCGCCCCGATGCGCCCGATGGCCAGGACGTCGCACCAGACGGAGGCCACCAGTTCCTCCACGGGACCTTCGGGCGGCTCATAGGTGGTCGACGGGGCCGACCGACGGGGCGGTGCGGGCAGGGACTTCCGGTCGACCTTGAACTGGTTGGCAGCGAGCGGCATGGCGTCGAGGGTCACGACGGCGGAGGGAACCATGTAGTCGGGCAGGGTCCGGCGCAGGTGGTCGCGCACCTCGTCGTAGGTGAGGTCGCCGTCGTCGGCGGAGACCACGTAGGCGACGAGCTGGCGGTCGCCATCGTCACGGACGACGGCGACCGCCTCGCGGATCCGCTCGTGGCGGACCAGGGTCTGCTCGATCTCACCGAGCTCGATACGGTAGCCGCGCAACTTGATCTGACCGTCGAATCGACCCCGGAACTCGAGGGTCCCGTCCGGGAGCCAGCGGACGCAGTCGCCGGTGCGGTACAAGCGGGCTCCGGAGACGCGGAGAACGGATTGGGGACGAACCGCTCGGCGGTCAGCTCGGGCCGACCCAGGTAGCCCTTGGCCACGCCGATCCCGCCGATGTAGAGCTCGCCGGGACAGCCGACCGGTGTGGGCTTCGAATGGGTGTCGAGCACATAGGTCTCGACCCCGCGGAACGGGCGCCCGATCGGCAGCGACTCGTTCCGGTCGGCGTCCACGTCGATGCGCAGCCAGGTGCGAACGCCGTCGTCTCGGTGGGTCCGTAGACGTCGAAGACGTCACGGCCCGGCCGGCTCCACTTGCGGACCACCTCGGGTGAGACGGACTCACCCCCGACCATGAGGGTGCGCAGGTGGGGGAGAGCGGCCAACGGTGCCGCGGTCAGCAGAGACGGGGCAGGAGCGTGATGGAGACGCGTGCCTCGTCCATGAAGGCGATCAGGTCCTCCGGGGAGGCGACGACCTCACGGGTGGTGAGGCAGAGCGTCCCACCGGCCAGCAGTCCGGAGAAGATCTCCCATACCGAGGCGTCGAATGCGATGGTCGCGAACTGGAACATCCGCGAGGTGGCGTCGATGCTCAGACCCTCCGCGCAGGCGGCCGCCAGGTTCACCGCACTGGCGTGTCCGACGAGCACGCCTTTGGGGTAGCCCGTGGACCCCGAGGTGTAGATGATGTAGGCCAGGTCGTCGGGCCCGACGTCGGTGGGGGGTGCATCGGTCGGGAGGAGGTCGAGGTGGTCGGCCTCGGCGTCCAGGCAGAGGACCTCCTGTCGGCTCCGGCGACCCGATGGGCCAGATCCTGCGAAGTGATCACGATGGCCGCACCGGCGTCGTGGAGCATGAATTCAGACGTTCGTCGGGGTAGGCGACGTCGAGGGGCACATAGGCGCCCCCCGACTTCAGCACGCCGAAGATGGAGACCACCTGCTCGAGAGACCGTTCGAGGAGGATCGCCACGATCGAGTCACGGCCGACCCCGCGGGCCTGGAGCGCATGGGCCAACTGGTTCGCCCGGGAGTCGAGATCCGCGTACGTCAGCCGGGTGTCGCCGAAATCGACGGCCACGGCGTCGGGTGACCGGGCGGCCCGCTCGGCGAAGACCTCATGGAGACAGCTGGTGGACGGGTAGGGAGGCAGGGAGCGGCCGCTCCACACGTCGAGGATCGTCCCGATCTCCTCGTCACCGAACCCGAGCTCCGAGACCGGGGTGTCCGGCTCCGAGGCGCCGGAGGCGAGGATCCCCTCGAGATGGTGGCAGAGCCGCTCCGCCGTGGACGCCTCCAGTAGGTCGCCACTGAACTCGAGTCCGAGGTCGATGCCGTCATCGTGCTCCATCACGACCAGGCTGAAGTCGGTGAACCGCGACCATCCCCAATCGATGGGGATTCGGACGGCGTCGGCTCCGCCGAAGGCCTCGGTGATCGACTGGTCGGCCTGGTGGGTCGCCGGCGCGCCTGGAACGCAGGATCACGCGACGGGTCCCGCAGGTCGTCGACGTCGTCAACGATCCGCTCGAAGGGGACCCATAAATCGTCGTGCCCTGGAAGAACAACGTGGAGCGGACGCGTTGGACAAGTCGTGCGAACATCAGGTAGTCACCAGACCCGACACGCAGCGGCAGCGTGTTGACGAAGATAGCCACCGCCGGGCTGGAATTCGGACAGGCGTAAACCGTGGGACTGCGGGCTCGATCTCACCGCGTCCGTCCTGGCAGGCGCTGACGCGACGGCAGAGGATGGCCCCCAGCCGGCCGGTATCCAGCCATGCGAAGAGCGTCACCGAGTTGACACGGGCTGCGTATGCCTTGAGGGTGACTCCCCGCCGCAGGGTGCAGAACAGGTGGAAGTCCCAGCCACCGCGATCCAGTCGGTGCAGGGCGGGCCGGACGTGCGTTGAAGGGGAGATCTGGAGCCGCCGACGGCGCACCTTGGAGGTGGTCGCGCCAGTAGTCCAGATCGGACTTCTCCAGTTCGGCCATCTCCGGGCTCCGCTGCCAGAGGGCGAAGTCCCCGTAGTCGATCGAGGTCCTGTCGCCTTCGACGGGCGCCCCCCCGGAGATGCGGATGTCGTAGTCCGACCGGAGCTCGTGAACCAGGACGTCGATCGAGACGCCGTCGACGACGGCATGGTGGGCGGTGAGGCACAACATCCACTCGTCGGTCCCGGCCACCCCATCCGAGGAGCTGCTCTCGGCCGACGAGACCTTGACCAGCACGGCACGGGCGAGCGGGGCCGTGGACAGGTCGAATGGCCGGAGGGCATCGGCGGTCACTGCCTCCAAGGCGGCCGCCCGCGGATCGTCCTGGTCGGAGACGTCGATGACGGCGAACGGCACTTCGACCTCGGGGTGGACGATCTGTGCCACGAAGCCGTCCCGGTCGGCCAGCCGCGGTCCGCAGGGCCTCGTGACGGGTGGCGAGGGCCCGGACGGCGTGGCCGAGTGCTTCCACGTCGACCGGTCCGACGAGACGTCGGGCGACCGGGACGTTGTACAGGGCCCGGCCGGGCTCGAGCTGTTCCAGGACCCACATGCGTTCCTGGGCGTACGAGGCCGGGAAGACGACGACGTCGCCGGGCCCGTCGGCGACGTGCCCGAGGGCGGCTGCCAGGACATCGGTGGAGTCGTCAGCGAGCGCGGCGAGCCCGATCCGGTGTCGGTCTCGGTCGGCATGACGGGCCGGGGGCAGCCGGGGGCCACCACGACCGGTCGCAGCGAGGGCATCGACCGCCTCGGAAAAGGCACCGAGCATCGGGTGCTCGAAGAGGGTGCCGAGGGGCACCTCGACGTCGAGCGCGGAGGAGATCCGCGCCACCAGGCGGGTGGCGAGCAGCGAATGGCCGCCCAGTTCGAAGAAGTCGTCATCG
>CAVRVY010000003.1:0-1670246 GCA_963724765.1 uncultured delta proteobacterium | reverse complement strand
TTTGTTTGGCGGCTGGCGAAATCACTGCGACTCGCAGGTTTCGTGCGTAACGCCCCTTCCGGCGTCGAGATCGAAATCGAAGGCAACCGTGCTCATCTGCGCGAGTTTCGCCGCCGCTTGCAGGCGGAGTTTTACCGTTGACCGCGATTGATCGCATTGAGTCCGAGCGCTCCCCGCTCCGAAACGATATCGACTTTGTCGCGATGCCGAGTGAGCGCGGGCGCACCGCGACCACCATTCCGCCGGCCTCGGCGCGTGTTCCGACTGCGTACGCGAAATCCTTGATCCTGCCGATCGCCGCTATCGCTATCCGTTTACCAACTGCACTTCGTGCGGTCCGCGATTCACCGTGGTTCATGCGCCGCCCTATGATTGCGAGAGCACCACGTTGCGCGACTTTCCGCTGTGCGACCAATGCGGTCGCGAGTATCTGGATCCCTCAATCGGCGCTTCAGAGCCGAGCCGATCGCGTGTCGCGAGTGCGGTCCCAAAGCGTGGCTTGAAGTGACTGCGCCGGAGTGGAAAACCGTGGGGACGGGTCAAGATTGCATCGCGCGCGCCGCGGCAATTTTCGGTGCACGCGTCATTGTTGCTGTTCAGGGCCTCGGCGGCGTCCATCTCGCCTGCGACGCGAGCAGCGAACAGGCGTCGCACGTTGCCCTATCAAACGGCGAGTGCACAAACCCCTCGCCGTGATGGTCCATTCAATCGAGTCGGCGCTAAGCCTCGCGTATGTCTCGGAAGATCAGCCGAGCTCTTCAGTCGCTGCAGGGGGCAATCGTTTTGTTGCGCAGACGCGCGAGCGCTCGACTCGCACCGGCGATCTCGCCGGGTAACGACCACGTCGGAGTAATGATCGCCTACTCGCCGCTGCACCATTTGATCATGCGCGATGTCGCTCGCCCTCTCGTTATGACCAGTGCCAATCTGCCGGGAGAGCCGCTTGCTCGAGACGGAGACGAAGCGCGTGCGTATCCGCGGATCAAGTCGACGCGTTCCTGTTCCACAACTGGCCGATTCATCAGCGCTGCGATGACGGGGTCTGGATCGTCGGGCCGCATGGGCCGCAACCTGCTCGTCTGAGCCGCGGGAGCACACCACGCTTGCTCAGCGTGCCGGTGACAGCCCCGGTTCCGATTCTCGGTGTGGGCGGCGACATCAAAAACAGTTCCTGCCTCCTGGCGAACAGCGACACCCTGATGAGTCAGTACATCGGCACGCTGGAGAGCATGGCAACGCAGGATCACTTTCGCGATTCGCTGGAGAGATGGATCACTATGAGCGGTGTCACGCCCCGCGTCGCCGCTCACGATCTGCATCCGCAATCGTTCGGGCGCGAAGTTGCAGCGCGCCTCGGTGTACGACCCATGAGCGTGCAGCACCATCACGCGCACATCGCCGCGTGCATGGCTGAAACCGGGTATGGGGGTCCCGTGATCGGCGTCGTCTTTGATGGGACCGGGTATGGCCTTGATGGCGCAATCTGGGGTGGCGAGGCGATGATTGTCGACTACATCAGCTTCCGCCAGGTTTTGCATCTGCAATATCTGCCGCTTGCCGGAGGCGATGCCGCGATTCGTCATCCGGCGCGAATCGCGGCTGCGTTTCTGATCGCACTGTTTGGATCAAAGTGTGACGATCCAGTATCAAGGCTAGTCGGCGGAGAACACGCACGCATTCTCGCGACGATGGTCGATCGCCGCATCAACACGGTTCAGACTTCCAGTTGCGGCCGGCTGTTCGATGCGGTTGCGGCGCTGCTTGGTGTGCGGGACAAAATCACCTACGAAGCGCAGGCTGCGATCGAACTGGAAACGCTGGCGCGCAGTTCGCCTCCGGCAAATCACATCTATCCGATCTCCATCCGCGACGAGGTTATCCACACCCGAGACATCATTGGCGCGATTGTTGGAGATTTGGAAAACGGAACGCCGAAGGCGAAGATTGCGCGGGCTTTTCACGACACGATGGCCGAGGTCGCGGCGCGAATGGCTTTGGACGCGCGCGCGAAGAGCGGCATCGCCATCGTGGCGCTCAGCGGTGGATGTTTTCAAAACCGCCTGCTGCAAGCGGCGGCGATCCAGCGCATCGAGCGAGAAGGATTCACCGTCCTGGTTCATCGTCGGGTGCCGGCTAACGATGGCGGATTGGCTTTAGGGCAAGCGGTTGTCGCGGCCGCTCGGCTGAATTCTGAGTCGCTGGAGGTTCATAATGTGTCTTGGGGTGCCCGGCAGGGTAGTCAGAATCGTTAATGAGCAGAGTCTCCGGATGGGGGAAATCGATTTCGGCGGCGTCACCCGCAAGGTGTGTCTCGCCTATGTGCCGGAGGCAATCGTCGGCGACTACGCGATCGTGCATGCGGGCTTTGCGATCAGCATAGTGGATGAAGAAGAAGCGGCTCGAACGCTGGAACTGACCCGCGAAATCCAGACGCAACTCGCGGACGAAGACGAGTCATGAAATTCCTCGACGAATTTCGCGATGCGGCCGTCGTGCGCACGCTGCTTGAGCGGATTCGTGGAACGATCACGCGGCCCTGGGCCATCATGGAGGTTTGCGGCGGGCAGACCCATACGATCGTCCGCTACGGGCTCGATGAGCTGCTGCCGCTCGAAGTGACGCTGGTTCACGGTCCCGGATGCCCCGTATGCGTGACGCCAATCGAGATGATCGACCTTGCAATCGAGCTGTCCAAACGCCCGGGGATCACACTATGTTCGTTTGGCGACATGCTCCGTGTGCCCGGCTCGACTTGCGATCTTTTCGACGCACGCGCCACCGGCGCCGATGTGCGCGTGGTTTATTCGCCGCTCGATGCGCTTGACCTTGCGCGCCGCGAACCTTCGCGCGAGGTGGTGTTCTTTGCGGTAGGCTTTGAAACGACGGCGCCGACCACTGCGATGGCGGTGCATCAGGCGGCACGCCTCAAGGTCTCCAACTTTTCCGTTATCGCCGCGCACGTACGCGTTCCGCCGGCGATCGAGGCGATAGTTTCTTCAGACGACAATCACGTGCAGGGATTTCTGGCGGCAGGCCACGTATGCACAGTCATGGGTATCGACGAGTATCGGTCGCTCGTGGAGAAATTCAAACTGCCGATAATCATCACCGGCTTCGAGCCGGTAGACCTGCTGCAGGGCGTGGCGATGTGTGTGGCGCAGCTCGAACAAGGCCGCGCCGAGGTTGAAAATCAATACGCGCGCTCAGTGAGGAAAGAGGGCAACGTCGCCGCGCGCGATCTGATGGAGCAGGTCTTCACCTTCGTCGATCGACGATGGCGCGGACTCGACACGCTGCCAAAAAGCGCGATGGGCCTGAGCGATCGTTATGCTGCTTACGATGCAATTCGGCGATTCGATCTGACACGGGTGCCGGCTGATGAGCCGATAGAATGTCGCGCCGGCGAGGTGCTGCGCGGCTTGCTCAAACCTCAACAATGCCCGGCCTTTGGAAGCTCGTGCACGCCAGATCACCCACTCGGTGCCCCGATGGTTTCGGCGGAAGGCGTATGCGCCGCGTATTTTCGCGCCGGTCGCCTTGCGGTAGCGGCGACGGAGGCAAAATGAGCGGTTCAAATCGTAACGGCTCTCTGGACTCGTTTAGCTGTCCACCGCCGGCTTCGAAGGATGAGGTCATCGTGCTGGGGCATGGAAGCGGCGGGCGGCTGACGGCGGAATTGGTGAGCACCGTTTTTCTGCCTGCGCTTTCAAATCCGCTCCTGGATCGCCTCAACGACAGCGCCGAAATGAAGGTCGGCGCGAGTCGCATCGCGTTCACTACAGATTCGTTCGTGGTGAATCCGCTCCGCTTCCCGGCTGGCGACATCGGCGCACTCGCGGTCAACGGCACGGTCAACGATCTGGCGGTGGCGGGCAGTCAGCCGATCGCCCTGTCGGCCGCGTTCATCCTCGAAGAGGGGTTTCCCATCGTGGAACTCGAAGCGATCGTCGAATCGATGCGCGCGGCGGCCGACCGCGCGGGCGTTGCGGTAATCGCGGCGGACACGAAAGTCGTCGAGCACGGCAAGGCCGACGGACTGTTCATCACGACCAGCGCGGCATCGGTGTGGTCGCAGGCAATATCGAGCTCGGCCCCGAGCGAATCCAGGTTGGCGACGCAGTTTTAGTGAGCGGCCCGATCCGAGATCATGGAATTGCCGTGATGTCGGCGCGCGAGGGGCTTGAATTCCAGACCACGACCGTCAGCGACAGTGCCCCGCTCAATGGGCTTGTTCCTCGATGCTGGAAAGCGGCGGGGCGATTCGATGCATGCGCGATCCCACGCGCGGCGGCGTCGCGACGGTGATCAACGAGCTGGCGAAAAGCTCCCGCGTGGAAATACTCATCGAGGAAACGGCGGTGCCAGTGCGCGACGGCGTCCGCGCAGCGTGCGAAATCCTCGGCCTCGATCCTTTATATGTCGCATGCGAGGGCAGGCTGGTTGCGATCGTCGATAGCGCGGCTGCGGACAACGTGCTCGCCGCGATGCGCCGTCATCCGCTGGGCAGCAACTCCTGCCGCATCGGCATCGTCACCCGAAGCGACGCGCCGCGTGTGCTGCTGCGAACTGCGTTCGGAACAACCGTCTCCTCGACGTTCTCGCCGGCGCGCAACTCCCGCGTATTTGCTGAGGGTACTTTTTCGCGCCGTCGAGCTCATCGAACGGCTTGCGCGAGATGGTGCGGAGTGAAGAAGGCAAGCGTCATGCGGCGACACTGGCTGCCCCTTTGGCCATCGAATCCAATCGATACGCCGCGAAAGCGCGCGCGCTGGCTCGTGTCCATATGCTGCAGGTCGCCACCGAGCACCAGGCACTCACCGCCGTCCCGGTCCAGGATGCCCCCGATGAAAGAGCTAGGGGGGTCCTCTTCCCGCTGCGCGACAGCCCGACCAACATCCACCTCGCCGCGGCCCACGTCCAGGTCAACGCCGCGCGGCACCATAATTTTTGCATCGCTGGTGACCGTAGCCGTGGCCACGCTCCGGCAGTGGACGAGCATACCGTCACCCGACTCCGCCATCTTGGCGAGATGCGGGGAAAACAAAAGCCATGGACGCATAATGCCGACCGTAACAACGCCCGATCACCCCAGTCACTAAATAACGCCTGCCGCGCGCGAATGCGGCTCGGGCTGAAAGCAACGCGAGCGGTACACTGGCTACTATCAAGAACGCGGTTACGCCTGGAAACGATGAAGTTCTCGGCGTTCATCTCGCCCTTTGGGACGGCGAGCGTCTTCTGGATTGCGTGTCATGTGGCGCATCGATGTTTCACTTCAGCCGCCGAGTTCGTCGAGCAGCACCATTCCGGGTCAATTACTATGATCAACAAGTAAAAACTAGCCACACTCTATGGCATATTTTTCTGACGGCCTTGAACACGCTGCATCACAACTTTTTGGATTCGATGGCCAGCCATATACGCGATCCTGAAGCGCCCTTGTCCGCAGGTGAACTGCGCATCCGCTTATGCTACGTGCTGAAGCTGGGGAGCGCACAAATCCTGCAAGGAGAAGGTGCCCCGTGACCGTCCGCTCTAACAGTTCACGCTTCAGAACCGCCCCGATGACGTCTATAGCGCCAAAATAACCACATCGCAGTCACAACCAGGAGGCCTGCTACGGCTATCCACTGACCGCCCCTGTGCACCACGCGTGCCACCCGCTCCAATTGATTTCCGACAAAATAGCCGATCGTGATCATAATAGAGCACCAGATGAACGCGCCTAACAGGTCCCATCCGAGGAAACTCCAGAAACGCATCCCCGCTGCACCAGCCATTGGTCCCGCCATGAAGCGCGCGCCCGTGATAAACCGCGCGAAGAAGACGGTCTCGTTACCATGCCATTGAAAGAACGTATGCAAGCGCTCATAGCGCCTACGTAATAATTTCGATTTCTCGGAAAGCCACTCGAACAGACGATGTCCACCGGTGCGTCCAATCACAAAGCCGCAGCAGTCTCCCGACACGGCACTCAAAATTGCGACAATGTACAGAGTGCCCAAGTCTAGAGTATGGCGCCCGGCGAGGAATCCGGCGGCAAGAAGGACTAACTCCTCGGGTATCGGTATCCCGAGGTTACCTACGAAGACGCATATGAAAATGCCCAGATAACCCCAGCTGGAGAGCCAATCGGTCATTCCCGAGGGACTAAAGATATGATGCATCGAACGTTCGGCCTCGAAGCTCGCCGCCGCCGCCACAACATCATATCCGATTCCGCGGGGACCTAACGCTCCTGTCAGCTCTGGTTCTAGATGCCGCTTCTGCCCGTCTCAAAACGCGGACTTGCCCGGTCTTTGGCAGGCCTCGGACAGGCCGTAGCCGATTCTTTGAAGGTCAACGTGAGAATCCTGTGTCCGATCGATCTCACCACTTCGCGCTCGCCGGTTCCGATTTGAGCCCGGTCATCACGGTGACTTTTATTATGGTCCCGGAATATGGGAGTGTGCATGCCGATGCTGTCGGCAATTAGGTCGTGTACGCAACCCCGAAATCGTAGCGCAGTCGCGTAGGGGCGCAGGGGGAACTGTGCAAAATGCAGGACGCGACACCGCGTATTCGTGCTCGCGGATTGCAATCGGCACGGCGCTCTTTGGTTTTGGCTCGGTATCCGGCGAGAGCCGCCTGATCCAAGCGGGAAAGCTCACCGAGAAAGGAGACTTGTGTTGGAAACTTTGCTGATCTTTCTGGCATTGCTCGGCTCCTTTGCTCTGGTCGGGTTGCTCGTTCGCTTTTCGGAGAACGTTATTCGCCCGGTTGACGAGATGGCGTCCGCCGACCATCGGGACCATGAAACTCACGCTGCATAGGAACTGAGCATGGCCTTGTACGTTCTGATGGCGATTGTCGTCGGGTTGGTGATTTATCTGTTCTACGCTGTGATCAACCCCGAAAAGTTCTGATTGGTGGGATCGCTCATGCCATTCCAAGCTTGGCTGCAAATCGGGCTGACATTACTGATCGCGGGGTTGGTTAGCATTCCTGTTGGCGGTTATCTTGCGCGAGTTGTGACCGACCGGAGAACCTTCCTGGATCCGATTTTGGATCCATTGGACAGCCTTCTCTATTTACTGATTGGCCGGCGCGCCTGCACTCAGCCGATGAGCTGGAAATCGTACACGGTTCACATGCTGATGACGAATGCGATAATGGGCGCGATCATTTACCTGATTCTGGTCTTTCAGGATCATCTGCCCCTCAACCCCATGCATTTCGCTGGCATGGACCCCATCCTGGCGTTCAACACGGCGATTAGTTTTATCACCAATACCGACTGGCAGGGTTACGGCGGCGAAACCACGCTCTCCAACTTCAGCCAAATGGCGGCCATTACCTTTCCGATGTTCACATCCGCCACTACCGGCTTCGTGGTTGCCATGGCCTTCATCCGCGCCTTCGTCGTCAAGCACGGAGGCAACAACCTTGGCAACTTCTATCGTGACCTCATTCGCTTCACCACGCGGGTGCTGATGCCGGCGGCTTTCGTGCTGGCACTGGTAATGATCTGGCAAGGCACGCCGCAGACGCTGAACGCTATGGTGATCGCCCACACCGTGCAAGGAGGCGATCAGACGATCGCTATGGGGCCGGTCGCATCACTCGAGACGATCAAGCACCTGGGCACGAATGGAGGCGGGTTCTTCAATGCCAATGCCGCACACCCATATGAGAATCCGACGCCCCTAACTTGCGTGATACTAACTCTGTTGATGATCGTTCTGCCAAGTTCGATCGTGCTCTGTTTCGGCGAGATGATCGGCAACCGTCGGCAGGGCTGGGTGCTGTATGCCGTCATGGCCGCAATGGTGATCTTGTTTTTGCCGATTACCGTGATGCCGGAACAAACGGGAACGCCAATGCTTGCCAACGCCGGCGTGGAACTAGCGGCGACGTCTACGCAGCCGGGCGGCAATATGGAGGGCAAGGAGGTTCGGTTCGGGGTAGCCCAGAGTGGGATGTTCGCCAGCGTAACCACGCTGTTCACGACCGGTAGCGTCAACGCGATGCATGACAGCTTCACACCTTTGGGAGGCATGGGAACCTTCATAGGAATGATGCTGCAGTGCGTCTTTGGGGGAAAAGGCGTCGGATTCCTCGCCGCGCTGGTATACGGCATTGTCGCGATTTTTGTCGCGGGTCTGATGGTCGGGCGCACACCTGAGTTCCTTGGAAAAAAGATAGAAAGGCCCGAAATCATCCTGGTGTCACTGGCGCTGCTGATCCATCCGTTGGTCATCCTGGCGCCTACAGGCCTGTCCGTGATTGCACCCTATGGTCTGGCCTCGATGGGCAATGCGGCAATGCATGGCTACTCCGAGGTGCTCTATGCATTCAGCAGTTCCGCGGCCAACAATGGCTCGGCTTTCGCCGGGCTGAATGCCAATACGCCCTGGTACAACCTGGCTACCGCTTTCGTCATACTACTCGGCCGTTATCCACCGATCATCTTTATGATGGCGGTTGCCGGATCAGTGGCAGCCAAGCCCACGGTGGCGGCCACGGCCGGTACGTTGCGCACGGATACCTTGCTTTTTGGTGCGTTCTGGCTGGGGACCATTTTAGTGGTGGGAGCGCTGACCTTCCTTCCCGCACTGGTGATGGGACCGATCGCCGAGTATTTCGCCATGAAGCATCTACTGCTGTTCTGATGACGGATCAGCGATCGCCGCGTTTGCACAAATGATCGATATGGGCGCGAATGCTGACATCCAATCGAGTTCCTCGCCGGGGCTCTATTCTCACGAGGCGCCGCATCGCGCCACCTACGAATCTCGACTGATTGGGCAGGCGCTGATCGATTCTTTTAAAAAACTCGGTCCGAGGCAGCAGGTCCGTAATCCCGTAATGTTCGTCGTCTGGCTCGGTACGCTCGTGACCGCGGCTCTAACTGTGGAACCCACACTCTTTGGCCCGTCGAGCGCCACCTCCACATACAACGGGGTGGTGACAATCATCTTGTTTCTGACGGTATGGTTCGCAAACCTCGCGGAATCGCTCGCGGAGGGGCGAGGCAAAGCACAGGCCGCGTTTCTGCGTCAGACCAAGATGGAACTGAGGGCCAAACGGGCGGGACCGGAAGGTCAGATTGTAGAGGTTCCCGCAACGGCATTGCGCAAGGGCGATCTTGTACGGGTGGAAAAGAACGATGTCATCCCTTCCGACGCCGAAGTGGTAGACGGCATGGCATACGTCGATGAATCGGCGGTCACCGGCGAAGCGGCTCCCGTCCTGAAGGAAGCAGGGACCGACATTTTTTCGTTTGTCACGGCAGGAACGACCATCGTCTCGGATTGGCTGGTAGTTCGAGTTGAAGCCGAGCCGGGCAAGAGCTTCCTTGACCGCATGATTCACCTGGTGGAAGGCGCGAAGCGACAGAAGACGCCCAACGAGATCGCCTTGACTGTCTTGCTCTCCATCTTGACCTTAATCTTTGTCATCGTGGTCGCCGCGATGGCGCCGGTGGCGTCCTATCTGAAGGCGCAGCTCAACGTCGCCGACCTCATTGCGCTGACAGTTGCCCTGATTCCCACCACCATCGGCGCACTGCTATCCGCCATTGGCATTGCCGGCATCGATCGCATGGTGCGGTTCAACGTGCTTGCCATGTCGGGAAAAGCGGTCGAAGCGGCGGGCGACGTGCAGACATTGATCCTGGACAAGACCGGAACCATCACCATGGGCAACCGCCAGGCAACGAGACTCATTCCGTTGTCCGGATGCACCGAGAAACGATTGGCTCACGCGGCGTCTGTGGCTTCGCATTTCGATACAACTCCAGAAGGACGGACGGTCGTCACGTTTGCCCGAGAGCGCGGCGCGGGTGACGAGCCTCTCGTTGAGCGTGCTCGCGGTTTGGATTTTTCCGCAGCGACCTGCATGAGCGGCACGGATTTGCCCGATGGGCAAAAAATTCGCAAGGGTGCAGTGGGGGCCATCATCAGGCACGTTCGCGAGACCTTCGGATCAGCCATACCTGCCGACCTCGACGATGCCGTGGCCAGCGTGGCAAAGAACGGAGCGACGCCTCTGGCCGTCGCCGTCGATGGCAGCATCCTTGGCGTGATCGAATTGTCCGATGTCTTGAAACCTCACATTCGCGAGCGCACTGCGCAATTACGCAAAATGGGCATTCGCACCGTCATGGTTACCGGCGACAACCCGCTCACCGCCGGAGCTATCGCCGCACAGGCCGGCCTCGATGATTTTGTCGCGGAGGCCAGGCCGGAGGAAAAGCTTCGGATCATTCGTCTCGAACAGTCGCAGGGTCGACTGGTGGCGATGACCGGCGATGGCACCAACGATGCGCCGGCGCTGGCTCAAGCGGATGTCGGCTTGGCCATGCATTCCGGGACTGCGGCCGCCAAGGAAGCCGCCAATCTGATCGACTTGGATTCCGACCCTACCAAGCTCCTGGACGTTGTCAACATCGGCAAAAAGATGCTGATTACGCGCGGGGCGCTGACGACGTTTTCGATTGCCAACGACCTCGCCAAGTACTTCGCCATTCTCCCCGGCATGCTCATGGTCGCATTACCGGGGCTCGCCTCGTTGAACGTCATGAAACTGACTACGTCGCAAAGCGCGGTTCTCTCTGCCCTGATTTTCAACGCCCTAATCATCCCAGCGCTCATTCCGCTGGCGCTCCGCGGGGTTCGATTCCAACCGAAAAGTGCCGAGGATATGTTTCGCCGCAACCTGCTGGTCTATGGTCTGGGCGGGCTGATTGCCCCATTCATCGGGATCAAGCTAATCGACTCGTGCATTTCGAGTCTGCTCTGAAGGATCATCGCGATGTTGAACATTATGATGAGCTCGTTGCGCGCCTCTTTGATCACCTGGTTGCTGTGCGGTCTCATCTATCCGTTGGCGGTGACCGGACTAGGCCAATGGCTCTTTCCGTATCAGGCAAACGGAAGCCTTGAAAGAAGCCCATCGGGCACCATTATTGGTTCGCGACTCATCGGTCAGCAATGGAACGACCCTGCGTGGTTCCACGGGCGTCCATCAGCGACAATGGGCAGTGATGCAAGCTATCCGGCGAAAACCGGGGCCGCCCCTTATAACGCTGCGAGTTCTGCCGGGTCCAATCTGGGTCCGACCAGCAAAACGTTGATGGAGAGAATTGCCAGGGATCGCAATGCTCTCGAACGTTCGCAACCTGCGCTCGTGGGCCGTCACCTGCCCTCCGACCTGCTCACAGCTTCGGCCTCAGGCCTGGATCCGGACATTAGCCCAGCCAACGCGGCCCTGCAGGTCGAACGCGTGGCGCGTGCGCGCGGCGTGCCCATGGCATATATCAAGATGTTGTTGGGTAGGTACATTACAAACCGCAGTCTCGGAATCTTTGGCGAGCCACGGGTGAATGTCCTTGCTTTGAACCTGGCCTTGCAACGAGCCTATCCCAAACCCTAGAAGTTGGCAGTGCGTCCGAAAAGCTCTTTTGGGACGCAATGTCCAAGCTTACGAGCCAATCAAATTGAAGGCGATAGTATCGGTGCCGGTTGTCGCTTCTCAAAACCTAATCCGGGTGCACGGAAACCCAAAGGGCGGCCTGGTGGAGGGCTCGCGGCGTCGCTGATGAGTTGGAGATGTCAGCCCTATCATCGACTGGCGTGATGAAATCTGGCCCGACTCTGCTACCGTGGTCCTGGCACCGCCAAGGCTTCCGGCTCTATTGGCGCTGGCGTTCAAGGTCTGGACGGCCGTCAGTAGATCGCGAAGTTCGTGATCTGATCCGGCAGATGAACAGCGCTAACCCACTCTGGGGTGCGCCCCGCATCCACGGCGAGCTCTTGAAGCTCGGCCTTGAGGTCAGCCAAGCCACGGTCGCAAACTACCTGGTGCGGCGAGTCGGAACGCCTTGGCCGACGTGGCGTAGCTTCCTGCACAACGAAGCAATCGGCATCGCTGCCATCGACATGTTGGTCGCCGTGTCGACCTCGTTTCGATTGCTCTACGTCATGATCATCCTGACTCACGGTCGCAGAAGGATTGTGCGGTTCGATGTTACGCAGCATCCCACGGCAGCGTGGATTGCGCACCAAGTAACTGAAGCGTTCCCGTGGGAGACAGCTCCTCGCTTTCTGCTGCGCGGCCGTGACGCCTCGTATGGCTCGGTCGTCAGCAAGCGGGGCGCGGCGATGGGCATCACTGAGGTCGTCACGGCACCACGCTCACCGTGGCAGAACGCTTACGTCGAGCGCGTGATCGGCTCGATCCGGCGGGAGTGCCTGGATCAGATCATCATCTTTAACGAACGTCATTTGCGCAACGTCCTTTCATCTTACGTAGACTATTACCACCGAGCCCAAACGCATCTCGCATTAGACAAGGATTGTCCGCACTCGCGTCCCATCCAGCCGCCGCGGAGCGGCCGAATCATCGCCATCCCGCAAGTCGGCGGGCTGCACCATCGCTACCAGCGCCTGGCAGCCTGACGGCACCAACTACTGCTTGCCATCGGTTGCGCGGTGGCCGGTGCCGCACCGTCTGCGAATCCTCATTGATGGCGTTGAAATCAGGATCGCGCGACAGCTCCTTATGGTACAGCTTGCGGCGCGCGTCGGTCGTCAGGGCTGGACTCTCCTTGGCTTCCGCACCTGTTTCAATTCTTGTTGGGATAGAATTTTCAGCAGGGACAGCGGGCGCATCGCCCCCCCCCCACGCGCGCTTTTTGCGGTCATCCGAACCTGATACAGGCAGGAGCCGGCATCTCGTATTTCGTTACAGAGCGCAGCGCCGTCGCGAAGCTCCCAGAGACCGAGCGGCCTGAACCTCTCACGCCCGCGCCGGCGTACGCGCCGCATCTATTCTCTTGTGAATCATCGACAGGAGGGTGAACGCTTCTTCCGCGTCTTCTCTGTTCACCGCCCAAGCGATTTTAGGTGCGTGCGCTGGCGGGTTACGGAACATGCCGAAGACGCCTTGACAATATTCGCGAATCCGCGCTGTTCCGCTCTCTCGCTCTCGCCCTCGAACGCATTGATTGCTAAAAGCGGCAAATCGCCCCCTAATGCTCGGTCGACTAGGATACTTCCATCATCCGTTAGGCCGGTTCGAGCCCGCAGCTTGTCCGCAACGCTCTTCGTCGCTTCCAACACAGCATGGAAATAATTGTCGACAAGCAACTCTTCTCGACAAAATCGAAGCACGTCGGGATGGACGTTTCGTATCTCCAGGTCTGTTCGGAGTTCGGCCGCACGACGTTGTGCCTCACTTAGGGTCTGTGCCCTCTCAACCCTGACCAACTCGCCGGTTGGATCCACCGCTAGTCCGGCAAATGCAAGCGCACGATTAAGATTCGCCCGCATCGGTTCGTACCGTTGTGGCTCGCGCGCGTACAGCTCTGGCTTCATGGATTTGCGAATGAACGCCAAAATGGCAACACGGTCCTGACGATTGTTCTGGCTGTCGACGAACGCGTTGTGAAGCCGATGCCGCTTCGTCATAGCGGGCGACGGGTCGCCCATCTTGCAGGTCGCCAGAAGATGTTCGATTTCAGACCCGGTCAGCCCCTCAGACGTATCGCCCAACGCATCCGCGACGGCCTGAAGCTGACTTTGGGTGAAGACCTCCGCCATGATTCTCTCGGATGATGCTCTCGATTACCCGAACCGCCGTGAAATGATTGAACGAACCACGCCACACTCCGTGACGCCCTCAACTATAGGGTACCTGTGGCGGCTGATCTGCACGAAATCATCTTGGCGCTCGAGAAGGAACAGGATTCTCCGGGAATTGCTCCGCGCCAAGATTCATGGCAGCCGTCATAGATAAGGAGCATCCGGCTTGATCTTACAGTGCCACGCCCACCACTCCATCGTGATCAGTTTGCATCTGCGCGAAACGAAGCAGGCGTTCGTGACTCCCGCTGGGGCACGGAATCGAACTCTCGGTTCCGCTCTGACAGAGCTTGTAGGCGATTTTAGCAACATCCTGACGAGCGTCTGTAGCGAGCCGAGCGAATCGATGATTCCAGGACATCCGTCAGGCTTGCTCGGGACGGATGCGCAAGACTTTTTGGCAAGTCGGAATCGCCGGGCTCCGTCACGCACGGCATCAGTGGCGGGTCTGCCATCAAAACACCGACACCCCGGCTTGGGAAAACGCTTGGAGTGGGCGGGTTCGCGCTCACCGGGCAAGACGATACGGATTCTATCAACGCTCGATCGAGGTTGATTTATTACCGTTCCGCCGCCCGTAGTGTCGACGGCGCGCTCGCGCACGTGTCCGCGCCTGCATTTCCCAACATAAGAGGGAGTTTCAGGCAGAGCTTGGTTCGCTACAGACCGGGTCTTCCGCCAACGAGTCCCTGTCTCTGGAGATTCTCCACTCGAACCATCGAAATAGCCCGCCTCTACGGCTTCATTAGCCTGTTGGGATCATCGGAGAATGGCCATCTTGCGGCAACTTGCTGGCAGAACGCGGCCGATTGATCTGTTGACCAGTGAGGCGGTTTCATCCGTTCGCGACGAATAGTCAGATCGCCGTCTTCGCGAAGTTTGGGCGGCGGCCATAGCTCTTGAGCTTCGCCGGCGTTACGAAACGGTCAAGCAGGTCGTCGCGGATCGCGGCGTCGCTTCTCTCGCGCGGGTCTCCATAGCCGCCGCCACCCGGCGCATCCATCAGGATCTGATCGCCGCGTTCCAGTTTGATGTTGACGAATTTAGTCGGACTGACCGTCCCGAGCGCATCGACGAAGGTCCGAAACCGCTTTTCGCCGCGGCGTTTGACGAAGATACCCGCGGGCTCGCCTGGCTTGCCGCCGCGCACGCCCCACGGACCTTCCTCGACGCGATCGAGCAGCGCGCTCAACGTCACCGAAGGCGCTGTGACCTCGAACACTCGCCGCACGCCCAGGCCGCCCCGATGGGTGCCGGGACCGCCCGAGTCGGACCGCAGCGAATATTCGACCACGCGGAGCGGAAAGCGGCTCTCGAAAACTTCGATCGGCGTGGACCGTATGGTGCTGCCGTGCGGGATACATTGGGCGCTGTTGCCGTCCCGCTCGAGTCTGCCTCCCCATCCGCCGCCGTCAAGTTGATAGTGGGTCCAGAACTCACCCGTGTCCGGATGCGTGCCGCCCATCAGCAGGTTGCACGCGGTACCGATAGCAGAGGCGCCGACCCTATCCGGCATCGCCTTCGCCATCGCACCCTGGATGCAGGCGATCAATCGCGGCTGTCCCTCGGTATTACCGGCGACACACGGTGCCGGAAAGCTGGGATTGACCAGGGAGCCCGGCGGCGCGATCACCTTGATCGGGCGAAAGACCCCGCTATTGAGCGGCACATCGTGGGTGCCGATGCTCTGCAGGATCGCGGTGCAGCAGGCGGCAGCGGTCGCTACGTAAGTCACGTTGATCGGCCCGAGCGCCTGCTTGTCGGACGCGGAGAGGTCGACGACGATCTCCTCGTCCATCACATGCACTTTGCAACGAAAATAGTACCGCTTGCGAACGACGCCGTCGTCTTCGAAATAATCTTCGAACTCATAGACGCCGTTGGGGATCTTTCTGATCTGGCTGCGCATCCACGCTTCGGCATGATCGATCAGCGCCTGGCAAATCCGCTCGAAGTCGTCGAGCCCATAACGTGAGACGAGCTCCTGTAACCGCCGCTCGGCGGTCGTCAGCGAGCCCATGATGGCGTGAAAGTCGCCCCAGGTGGCATCGGGGGTCCGATGGTTGGCCATCACGATGCGCCATACGTCCTTGCGATATTCGCCTCGCGCCATGAGCTTGATGGGCGGCAATCGCAAGCCTTCCTGAAACACCTCGGTCGCAGTAGCAGCGAACGAACCGACGGCCATCCCGCCGATCTCACCGATATGCGCGATGTTGCCGGCGTAGCCGATCAGCTTGCCGTCGATAAACACCGGCTTGAGCAGCAAATGTTCGGGCATATGGCATTGGCCGCGATAGGGGTCATTGTGGACGACGACGTCGCCGGGTGCAAAGTCCCCCGCGCCAATCTCGGCTACACAGTGCGGCACTGTATGGAGGCCCGCGCACATGATCGCCGGGTTCATCTCGGCCTGACCGATCATGCGCGCGTTGCGATCGAACAGCAGGCACGAGAAATCCCGCGATTCGCTGAAAATCGGCGAATAAGCCGTGCGAACCATCGCGCTGCCCATCTCGTCGCAGATGTTGCGCAGCGCGTTGTTGACTACGGTAAGCGTCGTCGGGTCGTGCTCGGGCACGATCCGGATCTTAGCGGAGTCTCGCGAATGCGCGGCTACGTTCGTCTTCTCAGCCACCTGGATCACCAGCGAGCCGTCGGCGCGCACCTCGGCGCTGTCGCCGGGATGGAGCAGCGTGGTTGAGTCCATCTCTTCGACAAGAGCGGGGCCATCGAGCCGTGTGCCCTCGGGCAGTTCGATGCGCCTGTAGACGGGTGTCTCGAGGTAGCCTGCGCCGGCGAAACAGATAGCGCGCGTCGCGTGCCGCTCGGCCTTGCCGCCCGCCGGCGCGAGCAGTTGCGCGGAAACCGTCTCTTCGCCAATCGCGACCACGCGTACCTCGGTGATCTCGATCACCCGATCGCGCATCGAGTATCCATACAGTTCTTCATGGCGCCGATGCATGTCTTCGATCGCGCGGTCGAAGGTGGCCTGGTTCATCTCGAGCGAACTCAACTTGATCAGCTCGCCGAAGTTCTGGCCGAGATAACGCATGCTGAGATAACCGGCCAGTGCCGGCGCTCCCTTGAGCCCATCGCGTTTGAGTTCGGCGAGCGCTTCGCGCGCAACCTCTTTGAGCTCCGCAGCAAGACGCTTGAGGTCCATCCGATCCGAGCGGTGCATCACGGTTCGCGCGCGGTCGGCCCGAAGATCGGTCAGAAGCGTGCCAAGCGCGGAGCAAAGACCGGGATGCGGCGGCACGACGACTTTCGTTATGCCGAGCTGCTGCGCGACATCGACCGCGTGCAGCGGTCCGGCGCCGCCGAAACTGATGAGCGCGAAATCACGCGCGTCGAGGCCACGGTCGACGGTCAGGAGTCGCGTCGCGTTGGCCATATTGGCGGCGGTCGAGTTGAGGATCGCGATCGCGGTCTCCTCGACCGAAAGCCCCAGCGTGGTCGCCAGACCTTCTATCGCGCGGCGGGCGAGCGCGGCGTCTAGCGGCATCTTGCCGCCGAGGAAGAAACCGGGATCGATACGCCCCAGCACGACGTTCGCGTCGGTAACGGTCGGCTCGGTGCCGCCGCCTCCGTAGCAGGCGGGCCCGGGCTCGGCGCCGGCGCTCTTTGGGCCGACGCGCAAAAGGCCGCCACTGTCGACATAAGCGATAGAACCGCCGCCGGCACCGATGGTCGTATAGTCGATAAAAAGCGCGCTCACCGGCACGCCCCATTCCAGTTCGTACTCGGTGGTGGAACCGAAGTCGCCGTTGGCGATCAGCCCTACATCGGCGCTGGTGCCTCCCATGTCGAGCGTTACGCCGTTGCCGCCGGCATGATCACGCGCGAAGCGCCGACCCGCGATTACTCCGCCGGCAAGCCCGGAGAGCAGTAATTGCACGGGAGCCACGCTGGCAGACTTGGCGGCAGCGTTGCCGCCGTTGGACTTCATCAAAGAAAGCGGCGCCTTGATACCGAGCTTTTTTACCTCGCTCGCAAGGCGGCCGCTGAACTGCGTGATGGTGCGTTTGACAAACGCGTCGGTGATGACCGTCGTGGCGCGCTCATACTCGCGCCAGATCGGCGCAACCTCATGCGACAAGGAGATCGGCAGATCGGGAAAGCGCTTGGACAGGTAATCGCCGATCTCCCGCTCGTGGACCGGGTTCACGTAGGAGAACAGGAGGTTCACGGCAATCGCCCAGTCGGTCGCGGGCTCGGCTTTCAGCCAGCCTGCCACCCACTTGCCGACGCGATGCAGTTCGCTTTGTTTCAATGGCACAAGAACGCCGCCCTTGTGGTCCAAACGCTCGGCAATGCCAAAGATGTGCCGGCGCTTTACTCCCGAGTCCGGCTTGGGCCACGCAGGATTGTACGCTTCCTTGCGATCTGTGCGGGCGATGATCGGTACGTCCTCGACGCCGCCGGTGCCGATGTAGAGCACGGTTGCGCCGCGCTTTTGCAGCCGCGCGTTGGTGGCGAGTGTCGTCCCGATCACGATGCGTTCGACGTCACCACGTGCGACGCTGGACTGGCGAATCGCGGCGATCGGCGCGTCCGCCGGCTGCATGGGCGTCGAGGGAACCTTGACGATAGAGACACTTCCGCTGGACGCTTCGAACGCGACGAAATCGGTGAAAGTGCCTCCGGTGTCGATACCGATGCGCAGCATGATTAGCCTTCCTCAGGTCTTTCGTTTGCGGGGGTTGTGATTCGAGTTTGCCAACTCGGATGACAGGCGGCGCTTCACGTCGGCGCACGCAGGCTCGCAAAACTTCTCCGCGGGAAACGAATCGTCGCGCCAATACTGCACCGCGACCATCTTGCCGCAGAACGAGCAGTTGAGGATCCGGGTTTCGTACCACGGAAGGTCGAGACTTACATGATGACCGCTCATATCTTTGTTACGCCGAAGAGCCGTTGGTCAGACAAGAGATCGATGCAATTCTCGCTGCCCCTGCGCAATTCAATCGCACGTATCTTGCGGTGAGGCACTGAATATTGCCCGACCGGATCGAGATTCGATAGCTCAAAAGGCTCGGTCCTCCTTAGTGGGCTTGGAAGGATACTATAAGGCACAAGTGATGAAAGTCGGAAAGGCGGCGCAGTCGACTCCCGAGGACGGCATCGTGGCTGAGACATCATCAGGTGAATCAAGCTTCAACGGTGGTGGGACCGTCACTTTCGGGATCCCCGTCTGCGCCTCCTTCAGCGCGAACGCGATCTGATCCGCGGTAAATCGGCTCTCTCTCATCGGCGTTCGCCCTGCTCGAGATCCTAATCTGAAGGGCGCGAGGTTCGGATCGCGCGTCACTCACCAAGACGCGCGACGCGGCCGGCGCCCACTCATGGCAGTGGGAACGGAGAGCTTCCGTCATCGCTGCTCGATCTTCGCCACCTGGACCTCAGCCGCCGAGATGAGGAAGAGGATGGCTTGCGTGTTGAGATGCGGGAACGTGAATAATCCGCAACGCGAGGCAGCGTCCACCAGATTAAGAGCTTTTACGCGACAATTTCGGCATAACCCACCTTAAGGCTCTTGCAAAGTGACGCGATTCTCTTTATTAGTCTTATCTAAGCTACATCGTCAAATTGGAAGGGGAGCGCCGATATGAACGCCAACGATGCGCATTGGAATGATCACCGGTGGACCGAATCGCAACCTCGGCGACTCTGTATCGACTTCGGTAAGGTTGTACTACACCGGCACTGCGTGCAATGCGGGCGCGATTTCATCGCGGATCTGTCTTCAGGCGATCGTTACGCCGTCTTCGCCTCGGCAATAAGCTTTCATCGGCTTGAAAACGAGATTACAAACCGCTGGCTGAGAGAGCCATGTACTGGCAGTCGTCTGCCGAGGGATGACGAGGATCGCACAAGGAAAATCGCGGAATTCCCGGTCTCGGAGCCGACGGTCCCGCAAGCAGAGGGCCGGTTAACAAGCAGGACGACTCCGAACTTTTCAAGCATCGGCAAGCTGTATGAGGCTGAAAAGCGTCCGCACGGTGGCGACAGATCAAGTGGACACCGTGTCCACTTGAAAACCTCGGAACGGATGGCCTCAATACCTACCAACGGAACCGGTGCTGGACCTATCCTACAGGTGGTCCTGACGACAAACCGACGAAATACGCGAGCCGCAGCGGATCGGGCTGAGGGACCGTCGCGGCGCAAGCGGGCGGGAATCTAAATATAGGCCGTGCGGCGGCGACGCCTCTCCGTGGCACAGTGGCTCGGGCCAACACCGGTATCAAGGGCCCCCACAACCTGTTTTCGTGCGCCGGCGCCATGGGGAGGATCACGTGCCAGGATGCCGTCGGCCTATCGACCTCGGTCAGCCGAGAGAACAAGGTCCTTAAAGTCCGAAACTTCGAAAGTCAGCCGCCTGGATCTTCTCTTTGTCGGCGGAGCGCCAGCTCCAGGTTTTTAAGAGCGGAAGCGTAGTCGGGCTTGCAGCGGATCGCTTCCTTATACTCCTGCGCGGCTTCGCGATACTGGCGACGATCCAGGAAAAGTCCGCCCAGGTTGTGATGCGATTGGGGAAAATCAGGATCGCAGTGGATTGCTTCACGGTATTGCTCCTCCGCCTCCTGGACCTTTCCTTGTTGTTCGCAAACCACCCCCAGATCACAATGACGTGCCGCAGTTCCCGGTTTAATGGCCAAGCAGGCGCGAAACTCTCGCTCTGCGGCTTCGTAACTCTTTTGTTGGGCGAGGATCCGTCCGAGGTTGTAGTGGGCGGAATCATGGTTTGGATTGCAGCGAATCGCCTCCCGATATTCTTTTGCAGCCTCGCTATATAAACGACGATCGCCTAAGAGTACGCCCAGGTTGTAGTGAGATTCGGCGTAGTTTGGGTCACGGTGGATTGCTTCTCGGTAGGCTCCTTCTTCCTCATCGATTCTTCCTTGCGTGGAATAGAGAACCCCAAGGCTGTAGCGGAATTGCGCGTTCTCAGAATCAAGCCGAATCGCTTTCAGAAATTCCGCCTCGCTCTCTTCGAGCCGTTGCTGCTTAGCAAGAGCGATCGCCAGGAAGTGGTGGGCGTCAGGGTGGTCGGGTTTCAGGCGAATCGCCTGACGGAATTCCCTTTCCGCGGCTTGAATCTTCTCGTCCGAAAGCAGCGAGCGGCCAAAGAAATAATGGATTTCCGCGATGTTGGGATGGGATGCTTTGAGTTCTCCATAGATAGTTTCGTCCGAAGCTGGAAATGTCTTCGTCTCCAGTAACTTCAACAGGGTCAAGTGCAGCGCGACCTGTGTCGGGTCGGCATTGATGCGTTCCACCAACTTTCTCAGAGCCTCGTTACTCCGAGTATTAACAATCGGCCGCGTGGTGAATGCAGTGGTCGTCGGAGCAGTGTAAGTACCTATGCCACTATCGGGATAGAAGTCAGCGGCAAGCGCGACCATGTTAGGGTGTTTGCGGACGACAGCGGTTACCGCCGGGCAGGCTGTTTTTCCCGAAATGTTTCCGGCGGCTACGAAAAGCATGGCTCCCGCGTCTGCTAGCTGAAGCGCGGCGGAACAGAGGGCACAGTCCCCGCGACACGGCAAGAATCCCCATCTTTTTGAGTAAACCCCGACGCTCAGACTGATGTAGAGTTCCTCGGTGGGATGGGTGTTTTTATACTTCGTGAGCCATTCGAGAGCGTTCAAAAACTGTCCGACAGATCCCGAACCGTCGGCCCCAATAATCTTTACGTTCAAGAGTCGCAACTTCAATGTTCCGCCCATTGTGGTCCTCAGGGCGCACATCGTGCCGTGACCATTAAGGTCTTCGAGACCCTCTCCCGTGAAATCAATCGAGTTGTCAGTATCCACGCAACTCTGCAAGAAGGGATGATCCATCATGAAGCCGCTATCAACTATCGCTATGGGCCTGGACGCGGGGAGCACAGTAGCCGTTTCAGCGTTCGAAAGCTTTTTCAACGCTTCCTGAAATTCAGCAGGCGGAAGGCTCCGCCAATATGTGAGACGCTCCCTTTCGATTTCGACTGCACGGCCTGACTTCGTAGAGTTCCAGACCCCCTTCAAAAACTCATCAACCTGCTGGTTGGAGAGCTTGCGATAGGCGAGAGCCATTTTCGCGGCTTGGTTAGCCCCAAGTCTCACACAATTTTGTTCGTCAGGAAATTTTGGACAGTAATAGATACCTGTGACGGGATCCTTAAATAGGGGTAAAAGCCCGCCTGCGTCGCGGCGGGGAGCCGAAAGGACTCTAACCGACCTCGCAGTCGGATTTAATGCATTCACTTGGGTCGCAATAGAATTAGAGCAAGTGCCACGAGGCCAATGGCAAAGAGCGGCAGTCCTGCTTTGCGCGCAAATTCTTCCTTCCGGGAGGGCTTGCTACCCGGCGCAAACACCCGCACTCCCTTGGGCAATTTAAGCGCGACGGTCCCAGCCAAAAAACCTCCCAATGCCACCAGGGCAAGGCCAACATTGCTCGTCGAAATTTTGAATCCCGTGATCGAGAGAGAAAGGTCAAGATGGCTTGCAATTCCGCCTACAGCTATGCATACCCCCACGAGCATCACTAGAATATACGAGCCAATCAAGACAGTTAAGGTAATAGAGCGTTCCTGAGGTGGGTTGACGCGTGTTCTCATTTTCCTAAAAGAGCTGAGGTTGAGTCACTCCCTCCGAGCGGTGCGCCTAAATCCCTAGTCTCGCCAGCTTATCCTGAAATCTCCGGCCGTGGGAACGACAGGGCGATGTGACATATTTCATGTAGCAGCGTTTGCATCATCGTCAGGTCCAAGCCGCGCCTCAAGATCGATCGGCTCGCCGACGCGCAGGGGCATGGCTTTTCACGAAAGAGCAGTATTATCGATGGATTTTATTGGTCGAATGTAACCGTCGACCGTCATTTTCGTCTTAGTGACACAAGCGAGGAGGATACCGAGATCGCAGGCAAAATAAACAATAGCAGGTTAAAGAGAGCCGGCGCAGTCGCAACGATTGGCATCGTGGTTTTCCTGATCGCGAGCTCTGGTCAATCCGTTGCTCAGGGACTTGGAGCTCTGGGACAGCTTTTGGGCGGCGGGGGCTCAAAACGTCAGCAGCAGAATTCGGCTCAGCCCAATAACGCTGTGACTGTTGAGCGGGACGTCGCACCTTTTATAGGGAAATTTGCTGGCAAGCAAAAAGCGCCTTCTTATGAAAGCGATCTGAACGCGCATTTTGCCTGTTACCCGGCGAGTGACGCGGCTCTTCCGCAAACCAGGACGTTCGTGTGCTACACGGCTGAGGAGCAGCCGCACGTGCCCGAGTAGCTGGTTAACATTAAGTTTCTCGCTTCGGATTGTCCACAAATTGCAATCCGGCCGCGAATTGACCGGACACTCGCTTTCCTCAACCCGGGCGCGCCAAGTCCTCGCGATCGGGTATGCGTTACGGAGCGCCGTGCGTGGATCATGAAATCGACTCGCTTTCGGCCGCGCCGCGTTTTTTGGCATGCGTGCATTAGAGGCGGGTGAGTTTACCGATGAGATGGCGGTTGACTCCGGCGAATTTGTTGAGACGCAGAAGAATCCCGTCGTCGCGACGAGCTAAGAACACTATATGAGCGCATCGTTAGCCACGGTTGTTGCTGACTTTTTGGAATCGTCCCGCGTGCCCCTTGTAAGGGCGGTTTTGGCACTAAGCGCAATGATCGTTTTTCAAGCGCCGAGCATCGCGATGGCCACGCTGGGTGGGTCGACCCAGTCAATAGCCGCCGACCAGCAGGCCCTTGGCGGCCAGCTTCGGATGTCCAATCAGACGCAATTGTCGACAGGAGGACAGGCCCTGCACGAACAAACGCCCGCGCCCTCCAATCTCGCTTACACGGTTGAACAGATTTCGATCCCGACCGGTGTGACAGTGAAGGAGTACCTCTCGCCAAATGGGACAGTTTTCGCGGTCTCATGGCGCGGCCCGCGTCCCCCTGATCTGTCCCAGCTCTTGGGTTCATACTTTGCCGAGTACCAGACTGCGGCCGCCGCGCCGCACGCGCAGCGCGGCCATCTTCTCGTCCAGACCGAAAACCTCGTGGTCGAGACCAGTGGTCACATGCGCGACCTGCGAGGCCGCGCCTATCTTCCCGCCCTGCTGCCGCCGAGCGTCAGCACGGATGAAATTCAATGAGGCCATGGTGGCTAATAGGGCTGTTCTGTCTCGCGGGACTTTTGGGTGCCTGCGGTGGCGGTGATAGCCCTTCCTCACCGAGTGCTTCGTTGACGGCCGCGGCCGCCAACAATGTTCAACCGGTAAGCGTGAATCCAGGCCCTGAAGGAAATTATGCCAACGGATTGTTCACTTCGGTGACCGTATGCGTTCCAGGCACGTCGGATTGCCAGACGATCAACGACATTCTGGTGGACACCGGCTCTGTTGGACTGCGCATTCTGGCCTCAGCCGTGACCCTTCCGCTTCCCGGCCAGATCAGCCCGAACGGCAATTCAATTGCGGAATGCGCCCCGTTCGTCAATTCGTTCATCTGGGGACCGGTTGCAAACGCGAACGTCGCTATGGCGGGCGAGAGCGCGAGCAATGTGCCGGTGCAGCTGATTGGAGCCTCGAACTTTCCCGGCCCCCCGGCTGGATGCACGCAGAGCGGTCTTCCGCCGGCGGATACGATTAATAGTCTCGGCGCAAATGGGCTTTTGGGAATAGGGATGTTCGTTCAGGACTGCGGCAGCGCGTGCGCAAGCAGCGGCGCCTCCAATCCTGACTTTTACTATTCGTGCTCATCGGCCGGATGCGTCGCAACTACAGAAAGTCTGCAGGACCAGGTACAGAATCCCGTTCCCAGTTTTCCCGCGGACAACAACGGCGTGCTGATCCAACTTCCCACGGTTGGTGCGGAAGGGGCATCAACGGCCTCGGGCTCACTGATTTTCGGAGTTGGGACGCAATCCAATAACGGTTTGGGTGGCGCGCAGGTTTACACTACTGACGATCTCGGCAACTTCACTACCGTGTATGCTGGCACTTCTTATCCATCGAGCTTTATCGACAGCGGCTCCAATGGGCTCTTCTTCCTCAGCTCAAGCGTCACCGGCATCACCCAGTGCAGCGACAGCGATGCCGCTTTCTATTGCCCTTCAAAGACCGTGAGCCTATCGGCCCAAAACGTGGGACAGAATGGCACTTCTGGAACGGTGGCATTCAGCATCGCCAATGCCGAACAACTCTTTTCGACTGACAACGCCGCCTTTAGCGATCTTGGTGGCCATAATTCAGGTGCCTTCGACTGGGGTGTGCCGTTTTTTCTTGGGCGAAAGGTTTTCGTCGCGATCGAAGGCGAACAGACGTCTGCCGGTCCTGGACCTTATTGGGCCTACTAAGGGGAGCGGGGAACTATTTATAGAGTTCGAGGTCAGCCAAGCGATAGAGCTGATCAGGTGTAGGGGGATTGGCCAGAGCGTGATGCATGGCAGCTACGGCGTAGGGGAAAGGTTGTGTAGTTGCGGGGCGTGGCCGCTAGAGCTGATCAGCAAACGGCTCCGGGTGCGCGGGAGTGCCCGCCCGCCCTGCCCCCCTGTTCGAGCGCTCAGATATGGTATCGTAACGACCCGATTCCCTTGCAATCGGGAGCGCGCGGGTAATGTCGTGGGAGCGTTCTCCGGAACGCCTCTGGGGGCGACCCCCCCATCGGAGCTTGCCCCACAGCCATAATATATCTCGGAAGGTTTCTAATTCGCGGCAACTTCCCGTCGGCTCAGGCAAATAGCGGCGCGAACCGTTTTTCGCGATTATTTCGCAGTGAAAAATCGATGCACGGACCGTGACGACCTCTTTCACGCCATTGGGTGTGAGGGTTGTCACAATGAAAATCGATACATGGCGGCAAGGGTTATCTCTTGCAGGCCAAAACGATGTCCAATGTCCGTCGCTATAAGAACGTCCATGACCTTGAGGAACGTGGGATGACCGCTGTGACATTGACGGCAGCATTTGCCGTGATTGTTGCGTTGTACGCGATAATGTTCGTGGGACTATACCGCTGGAGTCATTACGCGCCCATCTTTCCGCCAAGCAGCGCAGATGGACCGGCGACAGAGAAGCCAGCACCCCCAGCATTCTGGTTTTAATGAGCCGGGTGCTCGGCAGGATCGACATTGAGCTTCCAGGATGCTTTGTGACTGACTGGATGAAGTTTCTCCTCACCCATCCCATTCCTTAGTTCTGCTTGGTCCTTCGCCGCAACGGCCGCGACTCTATCTCGAGCTTTCGCGGCTGAGATAATTCCAAGCATTCCGAGGAAAATTAATCGGTGTGATAAGCCATCGCACGAAAATTGTGAGGTCACTATTCACGCTTGATCTGTAGAAAGGTATTTCGATCATGATGTGGCTCGTACGCCTCGCACTGCGCCGTCCGATTTCAGTTGCCGTGATGGCGCTGCTGATGCTGGTCCTGGGCACGCTGTCATTCTTCCTGATGAACATCGACATCTTCCCGGCCATCAACGTGCCGGTGGTGATGGTGGTCTGGAACTATCCGGGGATGGCCGCCCTCGACATGGAGCGCCGCATGGTCTTCATCAGCGAGCGCGCCTATTCGACGACAGTCAACGGTATCGAGCACATCGAGTCCGAATCGATGCTTGGCGTGGGCCTGCTGAAAGTTTATTTTCAGCCCGGCGCAGATATCGCGAGCGCGATCGCGCAGATCAACGCGGTCTCCGAAACCATTCTTTCCAATATGGCGCGCGGCACTGAACCTCCGCAGATTATCTCCTACAACGCGGCCGACGTTCCGGTCGCGCAACTCAATGTCTCCAGCGATACAAAGTCGGTATCGCAGCTGTTTGATTACGCATTCAATTTCATGCGGTTGCAGCTCTTCACGATCCCAGGATTCTCGTCCCCTGCTCCGCTGGGCGGAGTGACCCGGGCGGTAATGGTGAATATCGATCCGACTGAGCTGTACGCCAACAACGTCTCAGCCAAGGACCTCGGCACGTCGCTCGCCACCTCGAACGTAATCATTCCGTCCGGCACCGCACGTATGGGCCATTTTGAGTACAACGTCGACATCAACATGAGCCCGACTAGGGTTGCCGACTTCAATTCGCTGCCGGTCAAGATCGTAAACGGAGCACCGGTGCTGCTGGGTGACGTTGCGTCAGTCACCGACACCCATCAGCCTCAGACCAACGTCGTCAGAGTCGATGGAAAGCCTGCGACGTACCTGTTGGTCATCAGGCACGCAGCCGCATCGACGCTGGCGGTCGTCGATGCGGTGAAGGCGAGGCTGCCGTTCATCCGGGCTACAGCTCCCAAGGGAGTAAAAGTTGCGCTCACTTTCGATCAGTCGGCGTTCGTTCGCGAAGCGCTGATCGAAGTTGTGCGTGAGGCCGCAATCGCGGCCGTCCTGGTCGCCCTCATGGTGATGGTGTTCGTTGGGTCGGCGCGCAGCATGCTAATCGTCATAACCTCAATCCCGCTTGCGATTCTGACCGCGATTATTGGTCTCAAGGTCTCGGGCCAGACGGTCAATACGATGACGCTGGGCGGGATCGCGCTCGCGATCGGAATGCTGGTCGATGATGCGACCGTCGAGGTCGAAAACATCCATCGCAATCACGTGATGCATAAGCCGCTGCTGGTGGCAATTCTCGACGGCGCGCATCAGATCGCCACGCCCACGCTGGTCGGCACCCTGTCGATTTGCATCGTCTTCTTTCCGGTTGTGCTCTTGAGCGGCGTGGCGCGCTTTCTATTCACGCCGCTGGCATTGTCGGTCGTGTACGCGATGCTAACGTCCTATCTTCTTTCGCGGACCCTGGTGCCCACGATGGCCTCCTACCTGCTGCCGGAACGGCACGAGGAGCCCGGCCGCAACACTTTGATAGGTCGTTTTCTCCGCGGATTCGAGGCGCGTTTCGAGCGCCTGCGGGCGGCGTACACATCCGCTCTCGAGGCGTTCGTCACGCATCGTGCCATTGGCCTGGTGGCGGTCGCGTTGGTAATCGTCGGTTCGCTTCCGCTGCTGTCAATCGTGGGCGAAGACTTCTTCCCGAGCGTCGACGCGGGCATGATGCGCCTGCACGTGCGCGCGCCGAGCGGCACTCGAATCGAGCGCACTGAACAAATAGTGGAGAGCGTAGAACGCTCTATCCGCAAAATAATCCCGCCCAACGAGCTCGAAAGCATCAGCGACAACATTGGCGTCCCAACCTCATACGACCTTGCTTACTACCAAACCGACAGCGTTGCGGCGCAGGACGCTGACGTTTTGATCCAGCTCAAGCCAAAGCATCGCCCGACCACGATGTATGAAAATCAGATTCGACAAATGCTGCCGCTCAACTTTCCCCAGGTGGAAGGCTACTTTCAGGCCGCCGATATCGTCAGCCAGGTGCTGAATTTCGGTCTCCCGGCCGCGATTGATGTGCAGATCTCCGGCTACAATCTGAACTCCGACTATGCTTTCGCCGCGAAGCTCAAGGACAAGCTGAGCCGTCTTCCAGGCCTGGCCGATCTCAGAATCGCCGAGCCGCTCGACTATCCGGCGTTCAAGGTTGACGTCGATCGGACCAAGGCCCTCGAGGTTGGAGTAACCGAACGGCAGGTCGCGTCCAGTCTGCTCGCCGAGCTTTATGGCGCCACTCTGCTTCAGCCAAATTTCTGGCTCAATCCAATAAACGGCGTCAACTACAGCGTGATCGTCCAGGCGCCGTATCACTTGATGCATTCGGTCGATGCGATCGCGAATACGCCGCTCACGCCAGGAGCAGTGAACAATCCGGTCGGCTCCGCGCAGCTACTCTCCAACGTCGCCTCGATCAGGCACGACGTCGATCCGGCGGTCGTCGATCACTACTCCGTGCAGCGCGTGATCGATCTGGACTGCGCGGTGTCGGGACGCGACCTCGGAAGCGCGACCGATGCGGTGCAGCGCGAGATCGACTCGCTCGGAAAACTGCCCGCAGGCACCCTCATCAATATTCGCGGTCAGAGCCAGGCGATGCGCAGTTCGTTCATGACGCTCGGCGGCGGCATTGTGCTCGCGATCATCCTCGTTTACCTGCTGATGGCAGCAAACTTCCAGTCCTGGCTCGAGCCTTTCATCATCACGATGGCAATTCCGGGCGCGCTGGCGGGAGTGCTCTGGATGTTGGTCCTGACAGGCACGACGATCAATGTCGAATCGCTGATGGGCACGATCATGGCAGTTGGCGTCGGCGTCGCCAACGGAAATCTGCTCATCACTTTCGCCAATGAGATGCGCGAGGAAGGACACAACTCTGTCGCGAGCGCGATTGAAGCGGGACGCATTCGCCTGCGGCCGATCATCATGACGGCGCTGGCGATGATATTGGGCATGCTGCCGATGGCTCTCGGACTCGGCGCGGGTTCCGCGCAAAACGCGCCGCTTGGCCGCGCCGTGATCGGCGGCCTGCTGGCGGCGACGCTGATGACCCTGTTCGTGGTGCCGGCGGTTTACTCGATCTTCGGCCGCACCCTCATCACCAAGCAACAGCGCGACGACAGGATCAACGCCATCACAGCGCCAGGCGCGTAGGCCGAGGAGAACCCAAATGGAAGCAGAGAATACCGAGACGCCGAACGAAGAGAAAAGCAGCCGCTGGCGTTTCATCGTAGCAAGCGCGATTGCGGTATTTCTCGTCTGCGCCGCCTCGGCCGGAATAGTGCTCGCGTTTCAAATGCGACTGCAGAGCCAGACCGAGCAAATTAGTGCGCAGGCCGATCGGGGCCCGCGCGTGCTCGTGGAACCGATACATTCGAGCAAGAGCGCGCGCGAGTATGAAATTCCGATCACGATTCGCGGCTACGTCGAGACCCCCGTTTACGCGAAGATACCCGGCTACTTGAAGACTATCTATGTAGACAAAGGCGACCGCGTGAAGAAGGGCCAGGTGATCGCGATTCTCGAATCACCCGAAACCGACAAGGAGGTCGCCGACGCGCTTGCGAATTACAAACTTCAGGCGATCACCTACGACCGCTATAAGTACCTGCTGAAAGAACAGGTCGTGCCTCAACAGACTGCTGACAACTGGCACGCATCGATGCTCCAGGCGCAGGCGTTCTACCAGCAGAACCTCGCGATGCAGGCCTACGAGGTGGTGCGCGCGCCGATCGATGGAATCATCACGGCCCGATACTTCGACCCGGGCGCAATGATTCCGCAGGCTACGACGCCTGTCTCTGCCACGGCCAGCCCAGGTTACCCGACCAACACCACCTCGTCGCCGATCGTGGCGATGGCGACGCTGCAGCCCTTGCGAATCTATGCCTATGCTCCACAGCCGCTCACGCCTCTTATTCACGATGGCGACCACGCATCGGTGTCTGTCGACGAGTATCCCGGCCAGGAATTCGACGGCACGGTGACCCGTCATCCAGACGCGCTCGACGAAGCGTCGCGCACGATGCTGGTCGAGATCGATCTGCCGAATCGCGATCTCAAGCTGATGCCAGGGATGTACGGAAACGTGCGCCTGACAACCGCGCCAATTACGGGCAGTCTCATCGCACCTGACGATTCGCTCGTGTTTAAAGATGATAAGATTTATTTGCCGATCGTCCGCGAAAATCGACTCCATCTGGCAGAGGTTCATCTAGGACACGACAATGGCGTTGACGTTGTGGTGTCAGGTGATGTCCACGACGGCGATCTGGTTGCGATGAGCGTTGGCCAGGCGGTACGCGACGGCGAGCCAGTTCAGCCCGTTAAGTCGAATCCGCGCAAATCGTAATGCTGTCATAGTAATGTCATTCTGGAGTCAGCTTGGCGCGACTGACACCGCCCGGCTCAATGCGTTCCGGTCCTCAATGCGCCGGGACTTGCCGCAGATCGACCTTCGACAGGGGCAGTTCTCGGACTCGTTTTCCGGTCGCCGAGTAGATCGCATTGCAAAGCGCCGGGACGTAGGGAGGTACCCCGGGCTCGCCGACGCCGCCAGGCGGCGCGTCGCTTTCGACGATATGTATATTGGTCTGGAGCGGCGCCTCGTTAATCCGCGCTACCGGGTAGTCGAAGAAGTTGGACTGATCGACTACGCCATCGGTCGCGTTAATTTCACCGCTGCGCGCGACACTGGTTCCGAAGACTGCGGCGCCCTGGAATTGCGCGGTCACGAACTGCCGATCAACGACCTGGCCGGCGTCCACCGCCATGTCAACGCGCGGGATCCGTATCTCTCCCTTGTCACTGACCTCTACTTGCACCACCCCGCGGCGACGTAGGTCAGGAAGCTGCGATGCACGGCCAGTCCCCAGCCACAGCGATTTCCCGGCTTGCGCTTTGCCCATCCCGACCTTTCGGCTGCCAACTCCAAAACCCGGCACAGGCGCCCGGTATCGATCGGGTAGGCCTGGTACGAAGCGCCATAGTTTGGATAATTGGCGCCATCCAGATTCAAGATCCGCGGCGGTCCGATCAGCTCGAGCATGTAGTCAAGAGGATCGCGGCCCGCCAGATGAGCGAGTTCGTCAGCGAAGGTTTGAACCGCGAACGCATGGTAGATATTGGCCACCGACCGCAGCCATCCGATGCGCACGTGCGCCACACGCTATGCGTGAAATTGGCGGGACCGCCTTTGTGAAGAGCGATTTCACGCTAATCAGATCGAGGAGAGCGCCGCTCGGTTCGTCGGGTTGCAGCACAAAGTGCGCAATATGAGGCGGTAGCGGCGAAGAAATGCTTATGAAAATCGAAGATTCGACGATTGGGTTCATTGGACTGGGTGGGATGGGACAACGGATGGCGCGGCGGCTGGTTGATCATGGATTCCATCTCACCGTTTTCGACCGTACCGCCGCGCGTATGGATGGGTTGAAAACGGCGGGAGCGACGCCGTCAGCCAGCCTGCGCACGCTCGCCACGAATTCCCAGGTTATAATCTCCTGCCTGTCTAACGACGCCGCGGTCCTCGAAGTCTATTCCGGCACGCGAGGGGTGCTGGCGGCGGCGCAACCCGGAACCGTAGTGATAGAAATGAGCACCGTGTCGCCGGAGACGTCGAAAACGCTGTTTGACCTCGCACGCGAGCGCAGCGTCGAGGTCCTCGACGTCACCATCTCCGGCAGCACCCCCGCCGCGGACGAAGGGACAGTGGTTTTGTTCGGAGGCGGAGAGCAGCAAGTCTTCGAGCGCTGCACGCCCATCTTCAGCGCGCTCGCGCGAGCGCACTTTTACATGGGCAATCATGGAGCGGGAAGTGCGATGAAGTTGGTCGTGAACACCATCCTCGGCGTGAATATGCAGGCGATCGCCGAGGCGGCGGCCCTCGGCGAGCGGATGGGGCTCGACCGTTCGCGGATGCTCGAAGTGCTCGCGCATACCGCCGTCGTAGCGCCGGCTCATCAGGGCAAGCTGCTTCGTGCGGAACACGAGGACTTCTCGCCGCAGTTTCCGCTCCGACTGATGGGCAAGGACTTCAAGCTGATACTGGACGAGGCTTATGAGCTGCACGTCCCGATGCCAGCCACGACTGCGTCGTATGCAGTGAATCGGAAATGCGCCGAGCGCGGTGAGGGGTTGGACTTCTCGTCGGTCATGGACGAAATGCGGCGTCGTGCTCGCGAAGCGGCGGTTAACTAAGCAGCGTTCGATAGACGCCGCCGCGTGGCGCGCAAAAAAGCGAGCGCACAGCGTCCATCTGCCCGTCGCATGGCCAAAACTACCCGGACCATTTTCCCGTCCTGGGCAACTGTGCGCCGGGTCACGTGTATGGTAACTTTTGGAATGAACCCGATCCGTCAGATTCGATTCAAACGTCGCGAAGAATCCCAATGTCGGATGAGGCGCGAAATTCTCGGCCGGGCTTGGCCGGAAGCGGCGAGCCGGACGTCCACACCTCCCAAAAGGGAGTGTTCCGTAAAGAAGGTGACTACTGGACCGTCGGATATCGGGAGAAATCGTACCGCCTCAAGGATGCCAAAGGTCTCGCTTACATAGCCCATCTGCTCCGCCATCCCGACGTGTCCTTCCATGTGCTCGACCTGGTTGGAAGAATTCCGGCCCAGGCCGAGAAAAGAGAAAACAATCAATCTGCACAAGGTTTGCCTCGCGGGGGCGAGGACCTCGAAAAGGCCGGGATCCATGTCGGTGGTCTCGGCGACGCGGGCGAAATGCTCGACGATCAAGCCAAAGCCGCATACCGGCGCCGGCTTTCCGAACTGCATGAAGAATTGGAGGAAGCAAAGGAGGTCGGAAACGTCGCGCGGGCCGAACAAGCTGAGGCGGAAATCGACGCGCTGACGAGGGAGCTGTCGCGCGCCGTTGGGCTGAGCGGACGCAATCGCCGCGCGGCGTCGGCTTCAGAGCGAGCCCGCCAGAGCGTAACGAAGACGATCAAGACAGTGCTGGAGAGGGTCGCGCGGAACGATGCGACACTGGGAGATATCCTATCGCGATGCATCAAAACCGGGACCTACTGCACCTACAGCGCCGATCCGGATTTTCCTATTGCATGGGAGTTTGCCGCGCCTATCGAGTCCTCAGAAGAGCGAGCTTCCAGCACTGAGCCGGCCCCGTCGCGGGTTGATCATTCCGAGGCCGACGCGTCACCCGTGGCGCTGGCAATTCCTCCATTTTCGCTGGCGGAACGAACTGCTTACGTCGGGCGGGAAGCCGAACGTGAGGCCATTCGCGCGGCTATAGAACGTGCACTTAACGGCGACGGTTCGCTGGTGATGCTGGAGGGCGGAGCGGGCCTCGGCAAGACCCGTCTGGCGATGGAGATGGCTGACTACGCGGCGCAAAAGGGCTTCCAATGCTTCGTCGGGCGCTGCTACGAAAGAGATGAACCCTTTCCCTACCTCCCCTTTGTCGAGATCATCGAAAGCAATCTGGCTCAGGCGACAAACCTGGACGATTTCCGCCGGCAGCTTGGCGACGATGCGGCTGAACTGGCCCGGCTTGTGCCAAGCCTGCGACGAGTTTTCCCCATTCCGGAACCCTTGGAACTGCCCTCGACGCACAAGCGTCGTTACCTATTTCGGAGCGTCTTCGAAACACTCGCTCGCGCCGCCCTACAGCGGCCTCAATTGAATATCCTTGATGACCTTCATTGGGCCGACGAATCCACGCTGGCTCTACTGTTCTATCTCGCCAGTCGAGTCACCCAGCTCCCCGTCGTGATCATCGGAACCTTTCGCGACGGCTATTCCGGGAACAAGCCGGCGCTGGCCAGAACCTTGGAGGAGTTGATTCGGCTCGGCATCCGGCCGCTGAAACTCGGCGGCCTGCCAAGGGGTGCCGTAGCTCAGATGCTGAATGCGCTAAGCCGGCGCGAAGCCCCGGAAAATCTGGTGAGTGCGATCTTTGAGGAAAGCCAAGGAAATCCGTTCTTCGTCGAAGAGGTCTACCGGCATCTGGTGGAGGAGGGGAAGGTCTTCGATACGACCGGCGAGTTCCGCAGCGGCATCCAAATTGACGAAATCGACGTGCCGGAAAGTGTGCGTCTGGTAGTCGGCCGCCGTCTGGAGCGCCTCGACGAGAACGAAAGGAGGGTGCTGGCGGCCGCCGCGGTGATCGGACGCAGCTTCAGCTTTCAACTTCTAAGCCCGATCAGCCACATCGACCTTGATGAACTTCTCACTGTGATCGAAAAGGCGCAGCAGATGGGAATAGTAGTCTCGAACTCCGAGGGCCCGGAGACACCATTCACCTTCGCGCATGAAATCGTGCGTCAGACGCTCCTTGCCGGCATCTCATCTGTGCGCCGACAGCAACTGCATGCAAGCGTCGCCGACGCAATCGAACGGTTCGATCCCCACGCCGTCGACGAGCGCGCCGGCGAGAATGTCGACCATCTCGTGCATGCAAAATCGTTCGCTGACCCTCATAAACTGGTCCGTTGGCTGACGGTGGTAGGCAAGCGCGAACTCCAGCTTGCGGCATACGAGGAAGCGCGCCGCACTTTCCAGTCCGCCTTGTCGCATCAAGACGCGCGTGACGTCAGAGAAAGGGCCGCGCTGTTGAGGGATCTAGCGATCGCTGAAGGCGGGCTCGAACGATGGGACGCTCTTTTCGCCAATCTGCGCGAAGCGCTCAAAATCAGCATCAGTCTCGGAGATCGCGAACTCGTTGGCAAAGGCTTCACCGATTTGACCGATGCGCTCATTCTGGCGGGCCGCTTCGAGGAAGCAAGCCAAATAGCTGGTCGCGGACTCGCCTATCTCGAGGGAGACCTGAGCGCCGACCGGGTGCGTCTGCTCGCTGCTATCGGGCAGGCCCGCGCGGCCGGCGCATCCTATGAGCCGGCCCAGGAAGCACTGCAACAAGCGCTGGATCTCTCGTCCCAGCTTGCCGATCCGAAGCTTACAGCTAGAGTGCTCAGCGCGCGGTCCATAGTCTATTTCCACTTCTTCCGTTCGCGCGAAGCGGCCGCTGACGGGTTTCGGAGCGAACAGTTGGATGGCTCGGAAGACGCTCCATGGCAGCGTGCAGTTCACCTGCGGATGCTGCATCAGATACTGCTCTATCTTGGACGCCCGGAGGAAGCGGCGAGATTCGCGGATCAGCTTGACCCTCTGGCGAGGAAGATTGGCCAATCCTATTCCGTTGCACTCTGCATGTTCACGCGAGCCTGGTCAGAATGCGGTCGAACCCCCGACTTCGCCAAATTCGAGAGCACCCTTCGGCAAGCGGCGGACTTGATCCGCTCTGCGCACGTCTTCTGGAAAACCCTCCTGGAGGTGCAACTCAGTCTGCTCGATTTGTTCAGGGGAAACTGGGAAAGCGCTCTGGCGCATGCTGTGACCGCGAGCCGCCATGAACGTGGCAGTTCTATCGAGGGATTCGGCACCGGCGCAATGTTTCGACAGATGGCCTATGCATGCGATCGCGCCGGCGCGTTCGCCGTCCTCGATAAAGAGCGCTCGCTGCTTCCTCTTACAGGCCAACCGAATACGAGAGGTTCGTGGTTGATGCTAGCGTCGGTGATCGAAGGACTGGTCGTGCTCGGCGAAGCGACGCAGGCCGCGCAGCTCTATCCGCTGGCGCGCGAGTTAACCGATTCGGGAAATGTCGCTCTTTGGCCGCTATCCCGCTTTGCGCACACCATCGCTGGTGTTGCCGCCGCGGCAGGGCGTCAGTATGACGCCGCCGAAGAGCATTTTCGGCGATCCCTGCTGCAGGCCAAATCTTTTCCAAATCGTCTCGAGCAGGCCGAGATCCGGCGCTTTCACGCGATGATGCTAACTAATCGAGCCGCCGCAGGTGACTATGAAAAAGCCAATGGGATGCTCGGTGAAGCGCTAAGCAGTTACGGTGAAATGGGAATGCCTCGTCATAGCGAAATAGTCCGGGCGCTCCTCGATCGCATCACCGCCGCCTAGCGAAGCGTCGGCCTCGGTGGAGCGCCTTTCGGTGCGCGAAGATCGTGAACGCCGAGGTACGTCACGTTGTGGAATCAGGTGCGTCACGTTCTTCACCATGAAGCATCTGGTGGGGCCGCGCTCATATAGAAGAATCGCCCGCTAAATAGCGATTTTCTTTCCTGCCGACGCCGGCCCTGGGAATGTCGAAGCCGGGCCGTCCGCATTCTCTGTGCATTTCCATAGGTCCGTTCGGGCATCCGTGAAACCGCACTGCACGGGGCCGGGAGGGCCTTTTTCACGCCTTCTTTGATGGAGTTCGACGTGGAAAGGAACGGATTTGAGCGGGGCACAGCGGAGCTGCTCTCGAGCAAAGGGCTGTCGCATCTCAACGGAGTGCATGGGCAGGAGCGCTCGGTGCCAGCGGCGCAGCGGCTTAATGAGGAGGTTGGCCGACTGCGGCCTGAAGTGGAGTGGGAGCGGCAAGAAGCCTTTCAACGAACCCCTCAATCAGACGAGACAGGCGTTGGCAATGACGCGGAGAATGAGGAAAGCGACGGCTCCGACAGCAGCAAGCCGGGTGATCGTGGCGATATTCTCCGGCGACGTCCTGTGAGACTTGCGCTGGCCCTGATCGCCGCCGCGCTGCTCTGCGCGGGCGGACTGCGTTTCTGGGACTACCTGCAATCTTACGAGTGGACCGACGACGCCGAGATCGATGGCCATCTCGATCCCGTAAGCACTCGCATAAACGACACCGTCATCCACGTTTACGTGGAGAATACCTATCACGTGAGCCAGGGGCAGGCGCTCGTCGATCTCGACCCGCGCGACTATCAGATCGCAGTCGAAAACGCGGCCGCCAACCTCGTCGAGGCGCAACAGAGCGTGCTGGCGGCCCGGCAGGACTACGAACTTACCCTCGCGAATCTTAACGCCGCGGTTGCGACCAACGTCAAGGCTCAACGGGACGTGGTGCGCTACCGGGAACTCCTTGACGAGAGCGTCATTGCCGAGGAGACCGACGACGAAATCGTCAAGGAGGGAAAGATCGCCGCGGCCGCAGTCAACTCGGACCGTGCAGCGGTCGCCGCGGCGGCAAGACTGATCGGCCAGGCACAAGCCGCGGTGGATGCGGCACAAGCCTCGCTCGATCAGGCCAGGCTCAATTTGAGCTACACGCATATCGTCGCATCCGCCTCCGGAGTGGTGGGCGACAAGACCGTACAGGTCGGGCAGCGAGTGCAACCTGGCGAGCAGCTTCTTACGATCGTTCCGCTCAACGACATCTGGATCACGGCCGACTTTCGGGAAACGCAGGTTCGCCGGATGCATCGCAACGAGCGCGTGACCGTTCACGTGGACGCGACCGGACATAACTACAAGGGTTATGTCGAGGGGATGCCCGGCGCGTCCGGCGAACTCTTCAGTCTGCTACCTCCAGAGAACGCCACCGGCAACTACGTAAAGGTCGTGCAGCGACTGCCGGTGAGAATTCGTCTCTATTCCGGCCAGGACCCGGACCATCGGCTTCGTCCCGGCATGTCGGTGGAACCGACGGTGTGGATGAACAGCGACGGACGGACCGTCGATATCGCGACGACAAGCCGATGAGCGCTGCGCCAAAAGTCACAGATCCGCACGCCTCATCGGCAACGCCGAAGCCCGACGTGAGTCCATGGGTTATCGCGGGGACGGTCTCGCTGGCCGCGTTCATGGAAGTGCTCGACACGAGCATCGCCAACGTCGCCTTGCCCTACATTGCGGGCGGACTGGCCGCCAGCGTTGACGATGCGAGCTGGGTGCTGACTTCGTACCTGGTCGCCAACGCGGTCGTCCTGCCGATCAGCGGATGGTTGTCCACGCTGTTCGGGCGCAAGCGCTTTTACCTGGCGGCCGTGGTGATCTTTTCAATCAGTTCGTTTCTCTGCGGTATCGCGCCGTCGCTCGGGATGCTTATCGCCTTTCGAGTGCTGCAAGGCGCCGGTGGGGGAGGATTGCAGCCGGTATCGCAAGCGATCCTGAAGGACACCTTCCCGGCGGAACGACTGGGGATGGCATTCGCGCTGTATGGAATGGTGGTGGTGCTGGCGCCGGCAATCGGGCCAACAATCGGAGGCTGGATCACCGACAACTACCAGTGGCGCTGGATCTTCTACATGAACATACCGGTCGGGATCGTTTCGCTACTGCTTGTTTCGCGACTCATCAAGGATCCCCCTTACCTGGCCGAGCGGGCGAAGCAGGCGCGCAAGTCAATTAGCATCGACTATATCGGCATCGGGCTGCTTGCACTGTGTCTCGGATCACTTCAGGTCGTGCTGGACAGAGGCCAGGAAGATGACTGGTTCGTTTCGCACCTCATCTCGTTTCTGGCGGTCAGCTTCGTCGTGAGCCTGGTGGGTTTCGTGATCTGGGAGCTGACGCGGCGCCGTCCAGTGCTCGATCTTCGGCTGTTCAAGAACCGCAGCTTTGCCGCCGCCGCCGCGATGATCTTCGTCTACGGGGTTCAGGTCTACGCGATGACCGTGTTTATTCCGCAGTTCATGCAAGCCTTCATGGGTTACGACGCCGAACTCGCGGGGATGACGCTCGCGCCTGGCGCAACGGTGATGATCCTGCTGATGCCGGCGGTCGGAAAGCTGGTCACGCGAGTACAGGCGCGTTGGCTGGCGGTGGCCGGATGCCTCGCGAGTGCTTACGCGATTCACTTCGTAGCGATGAACCTCGACCTGCAGATTGATTTTCGCACGGCGGCTACCTATCGAGCGTTGCAATCGCTCGGGCTCGCGCTGCTCTTCATCCCGATCAACACCGCTTCCTACGTCGGCTTTCCGGAGGAGAAAGGCGGTGAAGTTTCGGGGTTCATCAATCTGCTGCGCAATGTCGGCGGGAGCGTAGGCATCTCGCTGGTCGAAACCATGGTCGCGCGCCGCACACAGTTTCATCAGGACGAACTCATCGCGCACGTGACTCCCGCGCAGCAGTCTTTTCGCACGCTGACGGACGGGCTAGGCGCGCAACTGTTTCATCGCGGCCTGAGCCAGCCCCAGGCTGCGCGCCAGACGCTTTTGCGCATATATGACGCGACCATCGCCCAGGCGACCGTGCAATCATACATGGACGTGGCATGGCTGATTGCTGTGATCTGCCTGGTGATGGTGCCGGTCGCGATGATGCTCAAAAAGAACGACCCGAAGGCTGCACACGTGAGAGCCGAGTGAACCACTCAGCCAACATTTTCTAGCGCATGCCGAAGAACAGGTTTACGCCTTCCGATGGCGGCGGCGCGCTATAAGCCGGCGAAGGTGGATAGTATTCCGGCTCCGGCGCGTAGTAGTAGTTCGACGGCGGCGCGTAATAGTAGTTTGGCACGGGAGCAACGTAAACGTGACCTCTATCGTGATCCCTATGGCGATCTTCGTGATGCCTATCGGCGTGGCCTCGGTCATGTCCGCCGCCGGCGAAAGCCGATCCCATCGCAGCACCAAAAATTGTAACGCCGAAGCCGATCGCAATCATCATCTTACTGATCTTGGTTAGTGTGGTCTTTTCCATAACGCCCTCAATCTCCTGGAGCGACTGCCGCAAACCGGGAAGTTCGCACTATCGCCGTGTCCGACCTCTTGATTACTTGCTATCCTTCTCCGCTGCGGAACGCACTTTGGTGCGGAACATGGCGTCCGCGGTTTTCTTCTGGACGTCCGACATGCTGTCATACAGCGCCTGAAAGGCCGGGACGAATTTAGCCATTCCAGCCTCATGCGCTTCGATGACCGCCTGGTAGGATTTAACCGCGTCAACAGCGGTCATCTCCTTCGCATTTTTGCTTCTCTGCTTTTGCAAATCAGTCATCGCTTTCGCGTTGTCTCGCATCACCTGGACGAGGCTATCCCATTGGGCCTGCTGAGCGGCCGTGATGTGAAGCCGGTTGTGCAACTCTTTGATGTGCATCTCGACGGGATCAGCTTTCGCGCCCGCTGGGGCCGTCTCCGTAGTTGCGGGCGATGTAGAAGCCTGGGCTAGAACCTCCGGCGCAGGTGCGACTGCGGCCTTGGCGAAAGGACTGGCCAGAACGATAGAGGAGAGCAGCGTCGCCGCCGCAAGTACTCGCGCGCCTGTTTGCGTTAACACGAACATATTTATACTCCCTAATTGGTTGCAATCGCCGGAATAGCCATTGGATAGAGTTCAGCTGCTTTCCGTCTAGTTAAGTCGAGGAGAAGATCTAAAGACCAAGTACAATCTCCGTAATTGCCGACCGCGACAACAGCAGGACTTTCGAGCGCCACGCCGGCGCGGTCGCCCTGGTCGGCGCCTGAGGCGTCGTCGGTTGAACGGCGTAAGCGGCCCCCAAAGTGCGCTTCTTCAGCGCGGCGCTGGAGCCCTGCGGCAGCACGCGGATGATCGCCATCATGCCGCCATCCTCGTGCTCAAGGATGTGGCAATGATAAACGAAATCGCCGATCGTCGGTCCGCGGAAGTCCAGCCTGACCGTTATGCTCGGGTAGGGACCTTTGCCTTTCCAGTAGGGAATATTGACCGTATCGAAAAACTGGCGCTGACCTGAAGGGACGGCTTTTCCATTACGCTGCAGCAGCAGGAAGTGCTCTTGATGGATATGAAATTCGTGAACCTCACCGCTGCGGTTCTCAATGGTCCAGTCTTCGACCGCCCCCTGGGTAGTTGTGATTGCCGGCGGAAGGTCAGGACTGAATGCGACCGGGGTCTGACCGTCGACGGTTATGAAAAAGTTTGTCTGATTTTCTGAGAAGTAGAGTTTCCGCGTTGCAGTAGGCTTAGCCTCCGCCAGGCCCTCGAAGCGTTGAGGACTTGGCGGTCCAGAAACCGCTGGCATCTCAGAGATTGTCTGCGCGCCAGGAGCCTCGGTGGTCTGAATGGTAGCCAACGGCCGCGCCGGATCATTATCACCCTGCGGGCCCGTATCAACGTTGAGCGTCACGAACTGTGCGAGCTTCACCTTGGTAGTGGGGCCCTTCAGGATAAACTCAGCGCGTGAGGCGGGTGGCACCAGGATAGCTGTGCTCGTGATGAGCTTGCCGCGGCGCGAACCGTCCTGGGAGCCAATCGGAACACCATCCAGCGCAACGATCTCGAGCGGCTGTGCCCTGCCGTCGTATTTGACTTGGAGATCCAGCACCGTATCCGCCGAAGTGTTCGCGACGCGCCAAAATTCCTGCCCCTCCGGACTCATTGTGACGATCGCCGGCGGATAGTCGGGATACGGAATCGGAACGTAATTCAGCGAAAGGTCCTTGGCGGGAGCGGGCGGATCAGGGTCGCCTGGAATGACGCTATCGCGCACGACCAGAATCCGCTGTGGAAGACCGGAAACCTTGGGCTGAAGGTTTTCTATACCCTCTACAATGATTACGCCCGTGGCGCCGCCGAGTACGGCCATCTCGCTCAAGCCATGGACATGCGGATGATACCAGTACTCACCGGAGGGCTCGTCGGCTGGAAACTGCACGTCATAGGTGAACGTCTGACCGGAGTTTATGAGCGTGTGGATGACCTCGTCCTGATGGCATACCGGCGGCGTATTCGTGCCATGGAAGTGCACGTTCGTCGACGACGTGTCCATCGTGGAAGCGCCGCAAGCATCAGTGGGCGAGGAAGACATCTGCATCTGCATTTTCATCGCGTCTGATGGCGCCGGCTCAGGCGTATCATTCGTAAGCGTCAGAACCAGCCGATCACCGGGATTTATGTGTAGCGTTGGCGACTGGTTCCCGTCGGGAAGCACGTAACAGAAGAGCTGATTCCCGTTGGCGTCAGTGCTCGTCTGATAGGAGAGGTCGACGGTCAATACGCCGTTCTGGCTGTAAAGATCTTCGGGCTCGACGACCGCGCTGCCCGGCGCGTAGCGAACGCATCCTGCGGCCCGCGTCGGCGACGGCATCATCAGGGTGATTGCCGCCGCGACCAGGAGGATACGATCGAATGGATGGATCATAGTGTAAATTGTCCTTTGAACGCAGCGCGCGCTTTACCGGAGCAAAGGACATGCCGGTTCTCGCCGCGTCTTAGCGCGGTTCGATCCAGTCTTAGCTCGTCTTTTTGAAAATGTTCTCCCGCGTTGTAGGTTTTTCCGGTGAAATTGACTTTTTGATTGTCCGCGATGCCACCTACAATCCAACACGAAGTGTGTGGCGAGGGACGCTACGAAAAGTCACCGGTAACATGATTGCCGCAGCGGGCGGTTCAGTCGAAATTCTGCTGCCATTTCTCTTATTCCTGCCGAACCAGTCGCGGCGAAGCGAAGTTTTTTCTCTTCGATTGCCTGTGAAAGCACAAATCTGCCGCAAATTTTAAGCGGTCTCGGCAGATTGGCCGCCATGTTGCTTAGCTTCTCTGTGATCAGCATCGAGCTCGAGTTTTGACGACGGCTCGGGGAGTGGCGTGCGGCAAAGGTACGGGCGGCTGCGCTCGTATGTCACTGTTGTTTATCCTGGGGCGTGATACACAAAGCTTTCATGCGGAAAATTCCGTATGGATAAGCCAGGTGAATAGGAGATCTTGAAATGAGCGAATTCGTAACCGATCTCAAAAAACTCCGAAGCCGCGCGCGTCAGCATATGGAGCAGGGTGCTGTAACGGAGGGTTACGGCGCCGACCGAAACGCGGTGCTCAAGGTTCTGAACGACGTTCTCGCCACAGAGATGGTATGCGTCCTGCGTTACAAACGGCATTACTACATGGCATCTGGTATCAATTCGGAAGGGGCCAAGGATCAGTTTCTGGAACACGCGGGTGAGGAACAACAGCACGCGGATTGGGTGGCGGCGCGCATCACGCAACTCGGAGGGGCGCCGGATTTGAATCCCGAGGGTTTTCTCACCCGCAGCCACTCCGAATACGCCGAAGGCGACAGCCTCGCATCGATGATCAAGGAAAACCTCGTTGCCGAGCGTATTGCAATCGAATCCTACTCAGAAATAGTGCGCTGGCTCGGTGACGGCGATCCGACCACGCGCAAAATGATCGAAGACATTCTCAAGGTGGAAGAGGATCACGCCGAAGATATGAAATCGCTTCTAACAAAAATGTCGTGACTCGAGGCATGCGCTCGGACGCATGCCACGCCGCATGACTGGCGCGCATATAGGCACATCGGGCTGGACCTATCGCGAATGGCGAGGCGACTTCTATCCTCGCGAGGTGCCCCTGAAAAAATGGCTTCCCTACTATGCGAGCCAATTTGATTCGGTCGAGGTCAATTACTCCTTCTATCGGTTGCCCACGGAACAGACCTGCGAAGCCTGGTACCGCGAGACGCCGGACCAGTTTCGGTTCGCCTTAAAAGCGTCGCGCTACCTCACACATATCAAACGTATCAGGGATGCACATGAGGCCTGGGATACGTTCATTGGTCGAGTTTCGATTCTAAAGCATAAGCTCGGGCCAATCCTGCTGCAGTTCCCTTCAACTTTTAGCGCGAGCGACGTCAACCTCAAGTCGCTGGATGATTTTCTGGATTTTGCAGGCAGAGGCGACCGCCGGCAGCGCTTAGCAGTGGAATTCCGGAGTGACTCATGTTTCGGCAATGCGATGCTGGCGCTCCTTCGGCGCCATCGTGCAGCATTGGTAATTTCTCATTCAACCCGCTATCCGGTTCCCGACATCGCAACTACGGCAGACTTTACATATTTTCGCTTTCACGGACCGCGCAAGATGTTTGCATCCTCGTATTCAAAGCCAGAACTTTGTCGCTGGGCTGATCAAATGAGGACGTTATTGAGACAGCGACGCGAGGTGTACGCGTACTTCAATAACGATTGGACCACGGCTGACTCTACGTTTTCACAGTTGCAGAAATATTCTCCTGATTCACGTGACACTTGACAACATTACAATCCGGTCTTGCCGTTGCTCGTCCTGATGCAGCAAGGATGAGAGAATGAGCTTTACTCCCTGCGGGCACGTCGATTGCTTCCGTTTGCTTTCACTGTAAGCGGGCGAACGTATACTTTTGGCAACAAGTCGTCTTAATGGAGCGAAGCAAATGGCAACCTCACATCGCAACGGCGCTCGTCAGCGCGCGTCTTCAAAGAGAACATCGCGGGGGAAGCAAATGCCGTTGGAAACGGAATGGTTGAAAGATTTTCTATCCGAAATGCTGGTGGTCGAAATGGGTGGGGTGAAACTCTACGAAAAGGCCCTGGACGAGCTCGAACACGCCGAATTCAGAGAAAAGCTCGCAGAATTCATGCGCCAGACCGAACGCCACGTTGAACTCTGCACCGAGATGCTCGAGGCTGCGGCGGGTGATGCGAACTATCGAAGCCCCGGAGCGGAGGCCGCTGACCAGAAGGCGAACGGCCTGCTTTCTGTGCAGGTGCCTGCCGAGCTGACGGACTTGAACAATATAGAGAACCTGGTCCTCGCTGAAACCAAGGATCATTGGGACTGGGAGATGCTCGCCTCGATAACCACCAGGATTAGCGACCCGGAACTGAAACGGATGGCCTCCAAGGCGATCCGCGAAGTACGCAAGCAGGAACAAACCCATCTCAATTGGAATGAGCACGCGCTCACCACGCTCGCAATGGAATCCGCCATGCGCGCACCCGAAGCCTCGGAAGAAGAAGAGGCTATGGAATAGAATCTGTCTGCAATTGGAGAATGGATCGTGGCGACGACAAAGCAACGCGCAGCGGCGCGTGAGAATATCAAGCAGGCGGCGACTGCAGCCAAGGACAAGCGGACGATTGCACACCTGCCATCGCGGGTTCGTACCGCGTTGGGTAAGAAGGGAGCGGCCGCTGCACGGAAGAAGCACTCGTCATAAACGGCGCATATGATTGAACGCCGAAATTTCCTGAAGCTTGCGGGCTCAACGGCGGCGCTGGCACTTGCGATGGCGCGGCGAGCTTTTGCCGCCGATGGATCCAAATCTGCGGGGCCGCCAAGCGGTGAAATTCCACGGCGCGGCTTGGGGCACACCGGCGAGCAGGTTTCCATCGTCGGTATTGGCGGGCATCACCTTGGCCGCGCGCTGGTGGAGGAATCCGAGAGCATCCGGATCGTGCGGACCGCACTGGACAGTGGAGTCAACTTCCTTGACAACAGCTGGGACTACAATGACGGCATCAGCGAAATGCGCGTCGGAAAAGCTTTGCGCGATGGTTATCGCGACAAAGCATTTGTGATGACCAAAATCGACGGACGCGACAAAACCTCAGCCACCAGACAGATTGAAGATTCGCTGCGGCGCCTGCAGACTGATCGGATCGATCTGGTGCAGTTTCATGAGGTGATCCGGATGAACGACCCGGATCGAATTTTCGCGAACGGCGGCGCTATCGAAGCGATGCTCGACGCGAAGCAGTCCGGCAAGCTACGATTTATAGGTTTCACCGCCACAAAAGTCCTCAAATTCACCTTCACATGCTGGAAACCGCGGACAAGCACGGCTTCTCATTCGACACCGTGCAGATGCCGCTTAACGTAATGGACGCCCATTTCGACAGCTTCGAATCCATCGTTCTTCCCATATTGGTCCGACGCCAAATCGGCGTATTGGGTATGAAGACGATGGGCGACGGCAACTTCCTGCGCAGCGGTGTGCTCACCCCGGTCGAATGCCTGCACTATTCGATGAATCTGCCGACCAGCGTGGTAATCACGGGCTGCGACTCGATGCGAATATTGGAACAGGCGCTGGATGCCGCGCGCACGTTTCGTCCGATGAGCGGCTCTCAGCGGGATGCGCTTCTCGCGAAGACAGAAAAGATCGCCGCGTCGGGCGGATTCGAACTCTATAAAACCAGCCAGACCTTTGACTCGACCTCGACTCATCCTGAATGGCTTGGCTGACACAATCTGCCATGAAGATACAGACAACGCGAGTAACTCTTGCGCTCCAGCGCCTGGACTAGCCGCAATAGTGTCATGGACGGATAAACTGCCGCACTTGCCCCAATACTTCGAAGCCCTCGCGCTTCTGATTCTCGCCTTCTCTGCGTTCATCATCCCAACTCTTGGTCATCTGGCACGTTCGGGCGCCGCCGCCGATGCAACCACGATCTGAGGTCGAAGCGACGATGAATATCCGGCAAGCAACCAGAAGCTATGAAAGCTGGATGCGGGCTTGCGTGCCAGTCACCCAGTCCGAATTGCAGGACAAACACGAGCAGATGAGGTCTGATCTGTTCTTGTTTTTTCGTGGGACGTTTTACCGTTGGGCTCAACTATGGCCAGAGGTCTGCGCTGATCTGACAAAAGCGCCCACAGTCATCGCCGTCGGCGATTTGCACGTCAACAGTTTCGGGACCTGGCGCGATTCGGAGGGTCGCCTTGCCTGGGGTGTGGACGACTTCGACGACTCTTATCCCCTGCCGTACACAAGCGACCTGGTACGCCTGGCGGCTAGCGTCACAATAGTAAGCGACTCTGGCTCCCTCACGATTGGTCTGAAGGATGCTTGTAGCATCATTTTAGAAGGCTATAAAGAATCCTTGAAGAGCGGGGGTTGCCCGATTGTGTTGGCGGAGCACGAGATGATTCTTGAAAAGCTCGGTCTCGATGCATTCAAACCGCCAAAGGATTTCTGGAAGAAGCTGAATACGTGTCCGGTGGTGAGAAACACACTGCCTCGTGATGTCAGGCGCGCACTTGAAAAGACACTTCCTGATCGACAAATGGACTACAAAGTCGTCTTAAGAAAAGCCGGATTGGGAAGTCTCGGGCAACTGCGCTTCGTAGCTATCGCGCATTGGGAGGGAGGCTGCATCGCGCGCGAAGCCAAGGAAATGGTTCCATCATCCCTCCATTGGATCGACGGACGAACAGGCGACCGCAACTCCTACTATGAGCGGGCTATCGCCTCCGCTGTTCGTGCTCACGATCCATTTCAGCTAATCGAGGGTAAGTGGATAGTGCGACGACTGTCCCCGGATTCCAATCCGATTGACATTGCTAGCCTACCGAAGAAGCGCGACGAATACACGCTCCTCCGTGCGATGGGCTCCGAAGCGGCAAATGTTCATCTCGGGGCTAAGCGTCAGGTAGGCAACGTACTAAAAGACCTGGATCGGCAAAAACCTGACTGGCTACGTTCGGCTGGCAAAGCAATGGCCAAAGTCATGGAGAAAGAGTGGCGAGAGTATCGAAAGTCTTGAGAGAACCGGGTTATCAGGCTCCGCCCTCACTTCTAAGACTTGCTCCGAGAATCGCTATGAGCCCCTTTTATTAATGCTGACTCTGGTAGGGCACGCGCGATTGTCTTCAGGTCGGTCACAAACTGCCGCATCTGGAGTCGCCTGGCTTCATCGCCCGTAGCCCTCAATATCGAAGAAGGATGCACGGTCGCGGTTATCATTGGACCAAAACCCGATTTTTGAAGTTGTCCGCGGTGTTGTGTGACCCGATAGTCGCGACTGATCAACGCCTGCGCGGCGCTGGCGCCCAAACAGACCACCACCTTAGGACGAATCATGGCGATTTCAGCATTCAGCCATGGACGGCAGGCAGCTATCTCTTCGGCGTTTGGCTTTTTGTGAATTCTCCACTTGCCGCGCTGAATCGAGTTGAAATGCTTGACCACGTTAGTGATGTATACTTTGTCACGGGCGATTCCGGCAGCGACAAGCGCCTTATCGAGTACCTTGCCGGCCGGCCCGACGAACGGATAACCAGCAAGGTCTTCCTGATTGCCCGGTTGTTCTCCGACGAACATCACCTCGGCCTGCGCGTTCCCCTTGCCGAACACGGTCTGCGTAGCGCGGCTCCAAATATCGCAGCTACGGCAGCTCGTTGCGGCTTCCGCGAGCTCCTCGATTGAATAGCTGAAAGGTATCGCGCTCTGACCTGAATGAGACTCGCGGCCTTGGCTCTTACGCCTCATCAGAATCTACATCGCTACTTATTCTAGGCGTCCGTGACAGTGATGCGATTATTTCGATTTGATCAGCTGTTGCTCATCCGCGGACCGACAGAGCGTGTCGTTCCGACAACTCGAACTCGCGCGCGCTGCAGTCCGTAACTCCTGATCAGACGCCGCACCTCACTTTTGCTCCAACAGACTTGTGAACATCCAGCCACCAGTAACTTGGAAGGCTCCGCCATAGCAGCGGCTCCGCCTGCAACAATTATGAGTTGCGGAGAATCCTTCTTCAACTCCTGGGTTAGTTCCGTGGCTGCTGGCAGTGACTCGGTAACCGTACACGACAGGCACACGACGTCCGGGGTGAAGCGCCTGGCGAAGCCGCGCACTTCCTCGGCAGATTTGTTATCACCAACAAAGCTTGCTGCCGCTCCATCCTGCCGCAGAAGCTCCAATAACATCAGTAGTCCAAGGGTATGCCCTTCTCCAGGCGCGCACACACCCAAGATGCGAAGCCTCGGAGCTATGCGCGGCTTGCTTAACCGATTGCCTACCTCGGCGATTATCTCACGAGTAGTATCTACGATAAATCGCTCATTCTCCTGGCTGATGTGATCCTCCGTGCGTTCTTCACCCATAAATACTAATGTGGGGACAATAATGTCGTTGAAGACAGGCTCAAGACCGTGCTCATCGCAGTAGCGAAGCGCGAGTGAGCGAGCACCGTTCTGATCAAGCTCCAGAAGTCTGCGATAGTATTCGTGATAGTCTTCTGAACGCTGATCGACGCCGAGCAGGACCGCTAGAAATCCCAGGGCCGGGACGTAGTCACCTGCCACCTTAAGACAGGCAGTTAAAGGTGTGGCAAGCAGCAGGCCTGGAATTCCCCACACCCAGGTCCAATACATGGCCGAAAACAGCAACGCTACCGGTGATACTCCGATTCCGCGGCCAATAAGGAAGGGTTCGACGAATTGCGCGGCGGCCTGATCCAGAAGCACAAACGTTCCCAGCACCTCTATCGATTTACTCCATCCGGGAAAAACGGCGAACGCCACCAGCGTCGGCAGTATCGCCGACGTCAAGGCTCCGACATAAGGTATGAATCGGAGCAAGAAACCGAGGCCGCCCCAGAACTCCGGATTAGGCAGGCCAAGCAACCAGACAATGGTGCCAGTTGCGATCCCGAATGCTAGATTTGTCAGTGAAAAGAGGAATAGGTAGCGGCCAACGGTGTCTCCGGCAGTCTCGATGGCCTGCGCGGCGACAGGTATCCTGGCGCGCGCAGCGAGTCTGACGAAACGGTCACGCAGGTCTTGCCGGCTGTAGAGCAAAAAGAAAAGCAGCACAATCACAAGCAGACCCTGGCCGACTGCCTCGAGCACGGGCATGGCCGGTTTCAGTACTTCAGCAAGCGCCGGCGAGCTGGGAAGCGCTTGTACTATCGTGGGTTTGTGCTTCGCTGTCTTATGATTCGTGTCTTGCAGCTGCTGCTCAATGTCGCCGACGCTATGCTCGACTCGCTGGAGCCATAGAGGCGTGCTTTTCTCCAGCGCACTCAGCTTAACCGCTATATTGTTGGAATAGCCGGAAACTTCCACTGCAATCTCAGTAAGCTCAACAGTGAGGAAATAGCCGACCGCTACGAGAGCGACGACCGCCGCGAGGATGATCAACGCGGCACTTACCAAGCGGCCGACAAACGGCTCTAGCCGATTAGCGACGGGACTAAAAATGACCGCGAGCATTGACGCCATCGCCAGTGGCATCAAAATATCTCTCCCGAGATAAAAGACAGCGGTTGCGACGATAATCGCTAAGATTGGCCGCGTGGCTCGGCCAGGGTCGAAACTGTCGTCGCTATCGTCATCAAAGGAAAGCGAACGCGCCATTAATTTTTTTCCTCTGCTGCGGGTCGTGAGAACGCCTGGTCGCCCTGGCCAGAGAAGTATTGGCGACAGGCATCATTCTCAAGCTTAGAACTCGAGCAAAACCAAAATGAACCGTATGCAGTTTTCAGCGGAGACACGAAACCCCTGGGCTGCAATTTTGTTTGAGTTGACCCGCGCAAGCGTTTGAATATTCTTCGTAAAACCATTCAGGTTGGCAGCAACAGGCGTGCCGAACACTTGGTTATAAGAAGAGGCAGGGATGTTTGCCGATACTTAGGCCGATTACGCCCGCTGCTTGAGGAATTGTTTCAAAAGCCAGGACTTTCAACCTCCTTTTCATCGATGCGTTTGATTTAAGGGTTAATCGCCAAGACGTAACGATCGCAAGACGAACAGACGTCGGCCTACGTGCTGCTGATTACGGCGATGTTACGGGCTACGAGCCGATTCAATTCAGAGGAGCCCGCTTACGGCAGATCGATGTACGATCCTCCCACGCCCATCGGCCGAAGCGTCTAGCTAGGTTGGATAAACCCCCAAATCCCTAATCCCGCCTCAAATTCATGGCACCGAGACGCATGCGTCTGGCGCGACTGCAGCAGCATAGTCCCCACCGGGCCGATCCATCCTCGACCTGTATGCGGCTCGAACTTAGCTTCACAACACCAGAACTGAAAAGACAGGCCGATTTATTCAGCCCGTCTTCTCAGTTGCAAAATAATGTTTTAGATACTGGGGCGAGACTTATTTGGATTTGCCGCAGCAATCCTTGTAAGCCTTTCCCGAACCGCACGGGCATTTGTCATTTGGCTGGGGCATTGATTCATTCCTCCTTTTGTTGCGCTCCTCACCGATCCGACTTAGTTAGATTCAAGCATTCCGCATGCCGTCGTCCTGATTCCTTAAAGTGTAGTTAATTACGGCGCTTTTCATGGCCGGCTTTGGAAATTCTACGTCCAGCTCATATTTTTGCAAACATTTACAAGCAAATTGTTTCGGCAGGCGTGTAAGTCAAGCACGGTCTCCTTGATACCAGACCTTCGCATGGATACATCGTTCTCATGAATTCGCGACCCGCATGTGCCGAGTGGAGGCCCCTCCTACTCTCACGCCAAAGCGTCAATAATTTAGTCTTGAATCGAGTATCTGGACCGGCGCACCCAACTCCAAAGCAATCTGAAGTCTCCACTCAGTCTTCATCACTACGAAGCCATTCGGTGTTCTCAGGCTTGTAAATTCCAAGGGTGTTTATCGGGCACGGTCATTGCGTCGTTCGCCAAGATATCCGAGTTTCCGGAAAGAATTTGCGTCTGGCCTGCATGCCCATGCCCCACCGATATTGAGAGAGCCGGCTTATGAAGCATAATCGTCAGCGTATTGCCAAGCTGAGACATACGCTTGCACGGGGGCGCGAAGACCTCTGTGAACGGGTGAAAACACTCCGCCGCAAGCAGAATCTGGAAATAGTATCGTCGCCCGGAGACGTCATGGACGTCGCCAAGTCTCTGGTTGACGCAGACACCCATGCGAGCATCATTGAACGCGCCGAGCAGCAGCTCGCTCAGATAAATAACGCTCTGACCAGACTGGATGACGGCCAATATGGGATTTGTCTTGACTGCGGAGAAGAGATTCCGTTTGAGAGGCTAAAGGCGATTCCTTCTGCAATTTACTGCGTAGGTTGCCAGTCGAAAGACGCTCAACAAGCCTCGCGAAGGCGGAGCGCCTAAGCGCGAATCGTACAACCGATGCGACCTCCCGCAGCCAAGGGCAGTCAGTAGAAAGGAGATCAATCTAGTTACTCGTAAGTGCTCGAACCCACAATCGGCACGACCGTCGCTTGTCAGCCCAACTAATCAGCACCTTCCCAATCGCTTAACGCCGCGACGTCAGCCCCGGCCACTTTTGCTAGCGAGCGGCGGCCGGCTGGTCGACAAATGTCTGCGGCCTGATTTCCTTTGAGCCGATAAGCCGTCCATACACCCGTTCGTACTTGTCTACCATCTTCTCAACAGTAAATCGCTCTTCGAAATAGCGACGACATTGCTCCCGCGGAATCGCATCGATCTTGTGTACCGCGGCGGCCATATCCGCGATATCTGCGGCGACGAAGCCGCTGACTCCCGGTTTCATCACTTCCGGAACCGACCCGCACGGCCGCGCGATTACCGGCGTCCCACACGCGAGCGCCTCGACCATCGCGAGGCCGAACGGCTCCGGCCAGTCTATCGGAAATAACAGTGCACGCGCGCCACCGAGAAATTCGCTCTTTTCAGCATCGTTGATTTCGCCGATATATTCGACATGCGGCGGCTGGATGAGCGGTTTGATCACGGCTTCGAAGTACTGACGATCGACGACATCCACCTTGGCCGCAATCTTCAGTGGTACACCGGACCGACGAGCGATTTCGATCGCCAGGTCCGGCCGTTTTTCCGGCGAGATGCGCCCGATGAATGCGAGGTATTGTCCAGGTCTAGCGTTGAATTTCAACAGGTCGCGCGGTATCCCATGGTAAACAGTCTCTACCCAGTTCAGATTCGGCAATGGAAGACGTTGCGAGTTGCTGATGGACACCAACGCTGCCCGGGGAAATCGCTGATAGATGGGGTGCAGGTCATCTATATCCATACGCCCATGCATCGTGGATACTGTCGGCGCGCCGGTAATACTAGAGAATGGGAAAGTCCAGTAGTCAATATGTGAATGGATAATGTCAAAGGGCTCGCGCTCTTTGTCAAAAGCCTTCGCCAGCATTGCCAACTGAAGCGATGCGCCAAGTTGCGGCTTGCCGGACAGGCGCAAGGCTTGATTACAGCACGGGATCAACCGAGCTCCCGTACGAGAGTCGCCCGACGCAAACATAGTCACTTCGTGGCCGCGGCGAACCAGTTCTTCGGTTATGTATGAAACCATGCGTTCAGTGCCGCCATATAACCTCGGTGGCACCGGCTCATACAGTGGAGCTAGCTGAGCGATACGTAAACGTTCGTGCTTTAGAAGTGACAAATTGTCATGATTATTCAATGTCGTCTCCCCGCGCTTAGATGTAGGGAGATGGCAAAGACGTGCATCAGCCCCTTTTTCAGAGCGCAGAAATTATTCGCCGCCTGTTAAGCCAGGAGAACGGTCGTCACAAATTCAGCGACATCGGTTTTAGCGTCATCGTTAGCACTCAATGCTCATCGGTCAGCTACGCAGATGTCTTCGCCGATGCCTCAGACCGAGCCTGATTGGATCTATCGTCGCCAGGACAGATCATCGCCAGGACAGATTCGTGGGCGTAGTCGCGCTAGAAGTTTCAACCCAACGGTTCTCGCGTGGACCAGCGGATCAGCCAACGCCCAAAGCCGGGATGATTGGATTCGCTTCGGGCTTTTATGTCCCAACACAGATTCACTTTCCTATCAGATCAGACGGCAGACTTTCGTTGCAGCAAAACGTATGCCTGCGACAATTTAAATGTTTTTGCGACGCCTTCGCGAGTTACGTGACGCTACAGCGATCGTATGGCATTGCAATCAAGAAAATCGCTCAGACACGTCCGCACTTGTTTTCAAAATCGAGGCCGATACGCCTGCCAAGCGAGGCCGATGGGCTTGCCATCCTCACTGCACGGCCTGTACGAGCAGGATAAGGCCCTGAGGTCGAATTAAAAATCCGACGACACAAGACTATGGCCCACGTCTTGCTGAGGTCAAATATGGGCTCGAATTATGAGTGAAGCGCTTATTCGTTTCATCGTTGGCGGTGCTATCGTCTCCGTCTTTGCTATTCTTGGTGACCTTCTAAAACCTAAGAGCTTCGCAGGTCTCTTCGGTGCTGCTCCCTCGGTAGCGCTTGCGACTCTGCTTCTTACCTTGCGTCGAGACGGCGCTATGTATGCCGCAACAGAGGCGCGTTCGATGATTGGAGGCGCGATTGCCTTCTGCGTTTATGCCTACTGCGTTTGTCTTGTGATGATGCACTACAAGTGTTCGGCCTTGGCCGTCGCGGGATCACTCATCATTATATGGCTGGCCACGGCCATCGGCTTAAAGGTTCTTTTGTTGGGATAAATGCGAATCAATATAGATCCGTCCGGGCTCCGGAGAGCAACTTGGCGCGAATATTCCCTAGCAGGCCGTTGATAAACGCCTGAATTTCACTTCGATATAATTCGTCAGAGTGAGCAATCGGATTGGTGGAGGAAGCGGCAGATGCGGGGAGAAGAGCGGCGGCAGCGGGCGATATTGATGATCATGGAGCCTGGCGATCGGGTGCCGAAGGAGCATCCGCTGCGGCGGGTCAAGGAACTCGCCGATGCGGCGCTGGCGCAGCTTTCGCCGCTGTTCGATGAGATGTACAGCGCGATCGGACGGCCGTCGATCCCGCCCGAGCGACTGCTGAAGGGCTCGTTGCTGATGGCGCTCTATACGGTGCGCAGCGAACGGATGTTGTGCGAGCAGCTCGACTACAACCTGTTGTTCCGCTGGTTCCTCGATATGGATGCGGCCGAGCCGAGCTTCGACCATTCGACCTTCTCGCGCAACCGGGCGCGGCTTTTGGAGCACGACGTGGCGCGCGAATTTTTTACCCGCGTGGTCGCGCAGGCCCGGACCATGCAGTTGCTTTCGGACGAGCACTTCACCGTGGATGGCACGCTGGTCGAGGCCTGGGCGTCGCTCAAGAGCTTCAAGCGCAAGGAGCGGGAACCGAGCCAGCCGCCCGACGACCCCGGCAACCCGACGATTAACTTCCACGGCGAGCGCCGCCGCAACGCGACTCATCAGTCGACCACCGACCCCGAGGCGAAGCTGGCGAAGAAGGGCGCGGGCAAGGAAGCGAAGTTGTGTTACTCGGCCAACGCGCTGATGGAGAACCGCAACGGTCTTCTGATCGAGTTCGCGGTCGAACCAGCCGACGGCTACGCCGAGCGCAAAAGTGCCCGTGCGATGCTGGAGACCGCGTTGCCGGGCAGCCGGCGGATTACACTGGGTGCCGACAAGGGCTACGACACTGCCGAGTTCGTCGCCGCGTGCCGCGCACTCAAGGTCACCCCGCACCTCGCGCGCAATGAGAGTCGCGCCGGCGGCTCCGCACTCGACCGCCGCACTGCCCGTCATGCCGGCTACGCGGTGAGCCAAAGGGTACGCAAGCGGGTCGAAGAGATCTTCGGCTGGATGAAGACCGTGGGCGGCCTGCGCAAAACGCGCTATTGCGACCTCGACCGCACCCAACTCCACGCCTACCTGGTGGCCGCCGCCTACAACCTGCTCCGAATCGCCAGACTCGGCCCGGCCCCCGCATGAAGCACGACTCCACCATACCGCCGCGCTCGCCTCGGCCAGCGAAAACCGTCGAACCCGACCACTGAATCCAGCGCTTCTATCACTACCACGGCGATCACACTGACTAATCAAACCCCTTCCTCAACGGCCTGCTAAGGTTCCTTTTCGGCGGTTTGATTACGGCGGCAACGGGCATTGTCGCGCACGAATACGGCCCCGCGACAGGCGGCTTGTTTCTTGCCTTTCCAGTCGTATTTCCGGCCGCCGTCACGCTCGTCGAAAAACATGAACGCGAAAAGAAGAGACTCGCGGGCGAGCATGGAACTATCCGCGGACGGGAAGCCGCCGCACTTGATGCGGCGGGCGCGGCTCTAGGCAGCATCGGCCTAATCGGATTTGCTATAGTCGTCTGGCAACTACTGGCCGACTACAACCCCGCCGTTGTTCTTGGTGCCGCGACCGCGACGTGGCTCGCGATTTCGGGCCTTGCATGGATGATCCGCCGTGCTCTTTAGTGCGCACTCATCAGGGAGTGTCAGCTCTTCAAAGACGGTTCCGACTCATGAGCCGGGCTCTGGCGCAACGGCCTCCACTAATCTCTTAGCTGATGCGCCTCGCTCATCTTCCTCCCAGTTGTCGATTTGCTCCGACTTACTGATCCACTTGGGAAGTGCGACGATCAGATACTCAGCCAGGCCGACGAGAAAAGGCTCGTAAGTCACCCGGAACTTAGCTAATTGCGCCTCGGCATCCGGCTCAACTATCTCAAGTGCAGATTCCTTCAACGCCTTCTTCATCCGGGCAAACTCGGTTGAGGTCAGGCGCGATTTAGCGGTAGCCTTTTCTTCAACTCGCAAAACCCGGGACAGTTCGATAATCGCCAGACGCGCCACAGAAAAAGTCATCCGCGCTTGAAAAGTCCGGACCCCGTCGATTCCCACCATTATTAATGAACAGGCGTCCGTTATCGACGCCATCGCGGCGAGCCATGATTGATTCGAATACTGCGAGCGGTAAAAGCCCAACATTGGATATGACATGTGGCTCTCGAGCAATTCTGAAGCCCACACCTCCCATTCTCGCAATAGCTGGTCCAGCGAATCCATGCTGTGGCCATCCGCATGCCGCTTTAACAGGGTGGTTGCCGTGGGAGGCGATCCAGCGCGTTCATCGAGCAACATGACGTGCGCTTCGCGCCTCGCGAACAGCTGATATAGAACAGGTAGATAGCCAATCACCAACGCCAGGAACCCAAGTCCACAGCCAGCTTCAATGACGGCAACAGCTTTCATCGGCATCGAGCGGGGTACAAGGTCCCCATAGCCTACGGTGAAGAATGTGATACCGCTGAAATATAAGGCTTGCAGAAACGAATAGGGTTGCAATGCCAGATGTATAAGGCCGAAGCCCAGGATAAGTCCGCCTACCCACAAGCAAATAAGCAGTACCAGTGATAGAGGCCCATAGATGCCGAGCAATCTCTCACGACGCTCGCCCGGTCCAAGCCGTTGCCCGATGGCAGTCCATGTTCGCCAGGTTAATCGAACAAATAGCATTACCAGCCGCAGATTTCGTCTGATCGGCAAAGGCAGAAGCATCACTTCGAAGGCGTCCCAAAAAATGAGCACTACCAGGAGAATGCCCACAAACAGATATAACCAACTAATGCTCACTTAGCTTCTCCGATTTCATCGCCTCCATCGTTTCGTCGACCCACGCGGACTGCGCGCGAATCTCGGCAGGCGTGTTCCACTCGGACTGGAGCCAAAAACCCAAATCCCGCGGGGTGCCTGTCCGCCGACCTGATGCCGAAACTCACGGCGAGTTCGTCAGGCGCATTGACTATTTCAAGATTCTTCAGGCCGGACAGGTCGATGACAATTCCGCCGTCGCACACTGAATGGCCAATCGGGCTGTGTCCCCCGCACCGGACGGCGACCAGGAGTTGGTTTTCGCGCGCGAATTCGACCGCATCGCAAAGGGTAAGTATCCCCTTGACGGCAGTACCGCGCGTGATATCCTTCCGCCTTACAAGCTGCCCAGACGGGCGCTTGGCGAGAGGTGGAACTTGAGAATCGATCCGCATTTTTTAGACTGCGTCGCATTTCTGTGTGCCAAGACTCGCGGGAGCCGAGGGGGAGCTATAGCTGGCGGGACCGCTTTCTTTGTAGAGGTCCCAGACGAAACAGACCCGACTGCGCGATGGACCTATGTCGTCACGGCCCTGCATTCCATCGAAGAAATTTTAGGACAGGACATCTACATTAGGGTGAATACTCTCCCGCAGATTCAGTCAAATGTCGGGTTTGAAGACATTCCTACCAGAAAAGATGATTGGTTTAAGCACGATCGCGCCGATGTAGCAGCGATCTTGCTGTCGAGCGATCCCGAGAGACATTCAGTTCAAGGTCTTCCACTTGATCAGTTTATTGACAGTAGCTATCGACTCAATGTCCAGAGCCTTACGGGACGTGGCAACCCACGCTTGGAGCCAGTGTTCAAAGCAAACTTTCCCGACGGTATACCCGTACAAGCGGGAGACGATCTATTCTTTCCTGGGTTATTCGTTCAATCTGCGGGTAGCAATCGCAATCTCCCAATCGCTCGCTTCGGGAATATCTCGCGGATGCCGGGGGATGAACTTGTCATGTTGCGTACGAAGGCACGAGGAAATGTCCCAATTCGTGCTTATTTGGCGGAAAGTCATTCGTGGGGCGGCCACAGCGGCTCGCCAGTATTTTGGCATTTTACTTACAATATCAGCGCCCCCGGTCCGGGCGGACACTCTCGCATGGTAGCAAGAGGATTCATAATGGCATTGCTAGGGTTAGTATCGGGCCATTTCGATATTCCGATCTCTGTGAAGCGTAAAGCCCGCCCGCAAAGCAAAGATCTAATAACGGAACAAAATGCTGGGATGGCTATACTCACTCCCGCAGAAAATATTAAGGAGTTGCTGATGAGACTAGATGTGACTGAGGATCGTCGCCGACGTTCCGCAGAGCCGAAGGACATTTCCGCCGCGACAGCCGATTCGGCAATGGTAGAAAGCGAACAGCTTACCCACGCTGGCGAGACCATTCCTATCCCGATGCGCGGCGATTTCGTCAGCGACCTAGCAAAGGCTACGCGGCGAAGGAAGCCTTCTTCGTGATCTGATGCATGAAATGACGAAACATCGGGCTTTGATGACCGCGCCGATTAAAACGGAAGGCGTACTCATCAAGATACATTTGCAGATGTTTATGGCTGACATTCCGATAGACGCCACGGATGCCGTTCTTAGTCAGGCTCCAAAAGCCCTCCAGTGTGTTTACGTGGGCGTCGCCTTCAACGTAGACCTTCGCCGCATGATGCACACGCTTGTGTCTGTAGCCAAGCCCCGTAAGCGGATCGTAGGCATAAGCTTCATCGCTGAAAATAGTCGCTGCGGGCAGGACGTGCTCGCGGACGTGCGGAAGAATCGTGGCCTGCTTCGTATCTGGAACGACGCGCGCAACGACGCGGCCATTGCGTTCAACCGCTCCCCATACGGGCTGCTTACCGACGGTGCCCTTAGAGTGATCAGAGAATTTTTTGTTTGCGTGCTTGTTCTTTTCCTTTCCGCCATAAAAACTTTCGTCTACCTCAACCTTTCCCGAGAGTGGATCGCCGTCTTTAACTTCGAGCATTTTGCGGATCAGGTGAAACATGCGCCACGCCGTCTTGTAGGTGACGCCAATTTCGCGCCCAAGCTGCTTGGCGCTGATACCGCATCGCGTCGAAGACATGAGATAGATCGCATAGAACCAAAGTTTCAACGAAGTCGCGGAATCCTGAAAAATCGTACCGCGCATCGGATGCTCATGGTGCCCACAATTTTGACAGGCGAAGGATGGCCTCTTCGCCTCGCGATGATGCTTCGTGATCGCTTTACAGGTCGGACAATAGATGCCGTTCGGATAGAGCCGCTTCATGAGCGATTCGAGACAGGCTGCGTCGTCCGGATATTCCCGTTCAAACTCCATCAACGAATAAGCGCTATCCGACGAGCCGCAACGTGCTGGGTTGTTTCGATAAGCTTTGCTCATGAAACAAAATATAGCAGAAGGCGGTACTGCCGTCAAGGGGATATTTACCATCGCAAACCTCGTCGATCGTGGCGCACACCGCCATCAGTGCGGGATGACGGAGGATCGCACCGTTATGAACGCGCCGCGCGGATTCATACGCGCGGTCACTGGGCAGAATTATTCTGCCGGTAAAACGTGACTTGAAATTGCAAATAACGGATGTCTGGAGCATGGCGAACTCATGTTGTGTAAAAAGGAGTGATCGGACCCGCCGCCATACGAAGGGATCCCGAATACCGCTGTACCAAGTCCTCGAGTCGGCTGTCGGCTCGATAGTTGCACGTCCTGTGCCATAGAAACAAAAAGCAGATGATCGATCGCGCTAGTGCAAAGCTCGAAAGATCATAGGGAATAAATCTGCGAATCGGTGAAACAGGTGCAGCGACCTCCTTGCCAACAGCGGTATGGTGGAACAGTCTCTCGGGGGGCCTGATCTATTTTCATTGGCTCCCAGGTCTCTACCCGCCTGCGGGAGGGTAAAAAACGTCTTGAGGATAGGTCCATGACATCCAATGGTGCTTCGCTTACCCACGCGATTTTGAAGAAATTCCCGGAAGAGCTACAGGCTGGCTGGATGAACGAATTAGCCGGTGATTTGCAAATTGATCGTAGAATTACCGAGGCCGAGCTTTCCGCGCAGACGCGCGAATTCCTCGCCCTGCTCGAGGTCGCCTCAGCCAGCGACGGAATCACTAATCCTCAGAGCGCGCCTTGGGTGCAGTTGTACGACTTCCTCGACAGCATCTCGCGGTCGCGCGCACAGCAGGGTTTCAGCTCAGAGGAAACCGCTTCCTTTATTTTCTCGTTCAAGAAGCCGCTATTCGAGTACCTGCGTAAGGAGTGCGGCAAAAACTCGCAGGAGCTGGCCGACGAGACCTGGAACGCCACCGAGTTGCTCGACCAACTCGGCCTGCATACCGTCAAAAGTTTTCAGAAGGCGCGCGAGGCCATTATCAATCGCCAGCAGGAGGAACTGCTCGAGCTTTCGACGCCAGTGGTGAAGCTATGGGAAGGCATTCTGGCGCTACCGATGATCGGAACCCTCGACAGCGCACGCACCCAGGTTGTGATGGAGTCGCTCCTGCAGCGGATCGTTGAAACCGGATCTGAAACCGCGATTATCGATATTACTGGGGTGCCAACCGTCGATACGCTGACCGCGCAACATCTGCTGAAGACCGTTACCGCGATTCGCATGATGGGTGCGGATTGCATCATCAGCGGTATCCGGCCGCAGATCGCGCAGACGATCGTGCATCTCGGGATCGATCTACAAGGCGTGACCACCAAGGCGACCCTGGCGGACGCGCTGGCATTGGCGTTGAAGCGATCGGGTTTCGTGCTTTCTAGGATCAAGGGGTGACGAGTTAGAGGCATGGAACGAATTCCGATTCTTAGGATGGGCCGGTTCTTGCTGGTGACAATCCAGATCGAAATGGATGATGGGATTGCTCTCCGGCTGCAGGAAGACCTGACTACGCGGATCGAAAAAACCGGCTCTCACGGTGTGCTAATCGATATCTCGGCGCTGGAGATGGTGGACTCCTTCATTGGCAGGATGATCGGGAATATCTCGGCAATGTCGCATATTCTCAATGCGAGGACCGTGCTCGTCGGAATGCAACCGGCCGTCGCAATCACGCTGGTCGAGCTGGGACTCACCCTGCCGGGAGTGAAAACCGCCCTTAACGTCGAGCGTGGGATGGCCTTGCTGGCAGCCTCAGATGAGGATGGCGAGGACGCCAGTGGCGAGGAATGAATCATTACGGCTGGCCTCCGAACAGGACATCGTGTTGGCACGCCAGGCAATCCGCAAAGCCGCCGTTCAACTCGGATTCAGTCTCGTCGATCAGACCAAGATTGTAACCGCGGCGAGCGAGTTGGTGCGCAACGCTGTCGTCTATGGCGGTGGCGGCACGTTGGAATGGGAGACCGTGGCCGAAAATGAAAGGCAGGGATTGCGGTTGACGATAAGCGATCAGGGTAATGGAATTGAGGATCTGAGTCTGGCGATGAAAGACGGATGGACGACCGGAACTGGCTTGGGGATGGGCCTTCCCGGCGCCAAGCGGCTGGTTAACGATTTCAAAATCACTTCTCAGTCCGGGGTCGGAACAATAGTGACTGTGACGCGCTGGAAATAGTACGCGGATGGCGATGATAGTTCATCAGCACAATTCGATCGCGATTACTGACCGCAGCTCGATCGGCGAGGCACGGCGGATTTCCTCGCATATGGCCGAACTTGCCCGAATCAAGGAAGCCGAGCGCGGACGCGTTCCCCTGATCGTCACCGAACTGGCGACCAACCTGCTTCTTCACGCCCAAGGAGGAGAACTACTGATCCGCGTACTTCCCGCGGAGGCCGGACCGGGTATCGAAATAATCGCGTTGGACCGCGGCCCCGGCGTCGCGAACTTGCAGCGATCCATGGCCGATGGCGTTTCAGGCGGCGGCACCAGAGGTTGCGGTCTTGGGGCAGTGCGGCGCTTGTCCACCGACTTTGCGATTTACTCGACCCAGCCCGCCGGAACTGTGGTGGTATCGCGGGTCCGGACCCCAGAGGCAAAATCGCGCACGCAACCCCAATTCTCGGCGATCTGCGTTCCGACTCCCGGCGAGAAAGAATGTGGCGATGCGTGGCAATTCCGCCAAGAGGACGGCCGGATGTCGGCCGTCGTAATCGATGGATTGGGGCATGGCCCGCTGGCAGCGATCGCGTCCGGCCACGCCGTGCAGGCTTTCAGCGAAGGGTCGTTCGACTCGCCGCGCGGTTACCTCGAAGCGGCGCATAGCGCGCTGCGCTCCTCGCGAGGCGCGGCGATGGCGATGGCCCAAGTGGACCTTGGGCTGTACAAACTTCGCTATGCGGGTGTAGGAAATATCGTAGGTAGTATCATCAATTCGGCGGGCAAGAGCAGGCCGCTGCTGTCCCATAACGGCATTATCGGTGTCGAGGCGCGCAAGCTGCAAGAGTTCGACTATCAATGGCAAGATGGCGATCTGCTGATTATGCACTCGGACGGATTGAGCGCGCGTTGGAAATGGAACGACTATCCCGGGTTGGCGCAGGCCGATACTGGGGTGATCGCCGCAATACTATATCGCGACGCCAAGCGAGGACGTGACGACGCAACAATCCTGGTAGCGCGCCTTCAAGCGTTAGTTAATCATGATCATACGTGAGGCCGAGGCAGTGCGCGAAGAGTTGGAGCGTATCCGCGAGCAGCGCGATGCGTTGGAGGCCGAACTGCGCGAACGTCTTGCGCAAATCGACAACCTGAGCCGCGAGCTTGCCGATACCAACAGCGGCGTCGTCGCGCTGTATGCCGAACTCGATGACAGAGCCGCGCAATTACGGGACGTTTCGGAACTCAAAAGCCGCTTCCTTTCCTACATGAGTCATGAGTTTCGGACACCGCTCGGTTCGATTCGCAGCATCAGCCGCATTCTGCTCGATCGAATGGATGGGTCGCTCACCGACGAGCAGGAAAAGCAGGTGCGGTTCATTCAAGGCTCGGCCAAAGAATTGACCGATATGGTCAATGACCTCCTTGACCTGGCCAAGATCGATGCGGGCCGGATTTCGATCTCACCGCAATGGTTCGAGATGGTCGACCTTTTTGCGGCGCTCAGAGGAATGTTCAAACCCATACTCACCAACGAGTCAGTCACGCTGGTTTTCGAGGAACCGACCGACGTGCCGCGCATTTATACCGATGACAAGAAGCTATCGCAGATCCTGCGAAACTTTATTTCCAACGCGCTCAAGTTCACGCAAAAGGGCGAGGTACGCGTCTCAGCGCAGTACCGCACGCCCGATTGGGTGACGTTCGCGGTAGCGGACACCGGCATCGGCATCCCCAAAAAGCATCAGGGCGCGCTGTTCCAGGATTTCGTGCAAGTCGACTCCCCGATCCAGAAAAGATTTCGCGGCACCGGGCTCGGACTTGCACTCAGCAAGCGCCTGGCGGAATTGCTGGGCGGAAGCGTCGCCGTGGAAAGCGAAGTGGGCCGCGGGTCGACTTTTTCAACCATCATTCCGGTGCATTTCAAGCCGAACAGATTGCCTACCGCGGCGGAAATCCAGTTGGCAACCCGGTCCCAGGATTAGAGCATGCCGGATGAAGCACCTCCCCGGGTCCTGGTGGTCGATGATAATCCGGCCACGCTGTATTCGACTTCGCGCGTTCTTCGGGCGGCTGATTTCGACGTAGCCGAAGGCATCAATGGCGAGCAAGCGCTCGAACGTGCCCTCAACACCGATATCCTGTTACTCGATGTCAATCTCCCGGATATCCACGGCTTCGACGTTTGCCGCCGGCTGCGTACTGATCCTCGTACGGCGCGACTTCCGGTAATTCATATCTCGGCCACTTTCGTCAAGGAAATCGACAAAGCGCAGGGCCTCGATGCTGGCAGCGACGGCTATCTCACCCATCCCATCGAGCCTCCGGTGCTGATCGCCACGGTCAACGCATTTTTGCGGGCGCGCCGCGCCGAAGATGAAATGCGTAAAAGCGAAGCCAAGTTCAAAGCTGTATTTGACAATGCGGTAAGTGGGATACTGTTACTCGATCAACACTTGACTTACCTGGAAGTCAATCCGGCGATGTGTGAGTTGCTTAACCGCTCACGCGAACAGATCGTGCGCCAGCCGCTGTCTGCTTTCATGCCGCCGGAGGCTGCGGCCGATCCCCGGGAAATCGAGCGCGCGCTGGAAAGGAAGGACACCTGGCGGGGCACTTTTCCATTGTTCAATTCGGACAACAAGCTCGTTCATCTGGAATGGTATATCTCGGCTCATTCTTTTCCGGGCGTGCGGCTGGCGGTTGTCACCGACATCACCGAACGGATGCAGCACGAGACCGAACGAAATGAATTGCTCGCCAGCGAGCGGGCTGCGCGCAATGAAGCCGAACGGGCCAGCCGCCTGAAGGACGAATTTCTGGGCACGCTCTCGCACGAGCTGCGCACACCATTAAATTCTATTCTGTTGTGGACCCAGTTGCTGCTGGGGCACGTCGATGACAGCGCACAGGTGCTGCGCGGATTGACCGCGATCGAGCGAAGTACCAGGACACAGGCGCAGCTTATCTCCGACTTGCTCGATGTGTCAGCCATAATTTCGGGCAAGCTGCGGTTGGACGTGCAGCCGCTCGACCTTGCCGCGACTATCAAATCAGCGCTCGAGAGCTTGTCGCCGGCGATCGCCGCGAAGGAACTCGTCCTGGAGACTCGACTCGATCAGCGCGTCGGAATGATTTTCGGCGATTCGGCGCGGCTGCAGCAGGTAATCTGGAACTTGGTAAACAATGCGAGCAAGTTCACGCCCAAGGGTGGCCGAATCGACGTGCGGCTGGAGCGCGTCAACTCTCGCGTCGAGATAAGCGTCAATGATACCGGCCAGGGAATCTCGCCCGAGCTTCTGCCCTACCTTTTCGACCGATTCCGACAGGGCGACATCAACGCCAATCGCGTCGAGGGCGGTCTCGGACTCGGCCTCGCGATCGTCAAACACCTGGTCGAAATGCACGGTGGCACAGTCGAAGCGTCGAGCGAGGGGCAGGGCAAAGGAGCCAAATTCACCGTCCTGTTGCCGATTGCCCCGGCGTTCGATGATTCACCTCCCGCGCCCGACGTGGTCGACAAGATTCTCAATGGCGGGACTATGGCCGAGGGCGCACGGCTTGAAGGTGTGCGCGTACTCATCGTTGACGATGATGCCGATACTTGCATCGTGATGTCACGCATCCTGAGCGAGACTGGCGCAGTGGTGACGACCGCCGTCGACGTCGATGCCGCACTGGCCAAGCTCGAACAATTCGACCCGCAGGTGCTGGTCAGCGACATCGGAATGCCGGAACGCGACGGATACGATCTGATTCGCGAGGTACGGGCGCGCGGCTACTCATACCAGAGACTGCCGGCGATCGCTTTGACCGCGCTCGCCCGTCCCCAGGACCGGCGCCGGGCGCTCCTTGCCGGATACCAGGTTCACGTGTCCAAGCCGATTGACGCCAGCGAACTGACAGCGGCCATTGCGGCATTGATCGGCCGCGTCGAGCACAATTAATCGGCTGCCCAGCCGGATCGCATTCGGCCCTCCGCGCAATTTCTACGTCTATCTCCGACTCCCGACGATACGAAATCCTTCGAACCGGGATCTGCGTCGCCGTCGATCCGCTGGAAGGCAGATCGAATAGAAGCGCCGCCCGGATCACACGCAATCCGGACGGCGCGCAAGATATCCGCTAGTTCTTGTTATTAGCGGCGTTCTCGCTGCTGCCGAGCGTCTTATCGTCGCGATGGAGATTCTGAGCCATCTTCAAATGGGCTTCCAATACTGGAATCGTCTGACCAATATAGACCCGCACGTCACGATCTCCGGAAAACTCGTCTTTGGCCCGGCGAAATAAAGCAAGGGTTTTCTCATGATCGCGAATATCCATGCTCAGGAAAGCCTCGTTGAACTGCGCACCTTTCAGATTATCGAGCTGATCCTGAGCGGCTTTGTTCTTTTCATACGATCTTAACGTAACTTTCTTCTGGCTGGCCAACGCCTCGAGAGCGCTTTGATTGGCTTTGTGGTCCTCTCTGATGGTGTCGGCCATCGTGATCAGAGCCTGATTGTCACCCGCTTTGCTTTTCAGCTCTTTTGCCATGTCCTGTTCTTCATTGTTCATTTGATTGGCTTGGTCGAGCAATGATGACAGTTTTGCGGACTGCGTAGACTGCGCAGACCCGAGAACCGGGATACCAAGCGCGAACAGTAGTGCAGCGGAGCACGCGATCGTACTGGTCTTCATAGTTTTTTCTCCTGATGTTTGAATTATCTGCCTAATATTTTCGATCGTTGAACTCTTACAAAGAGGCTGTCACGAGAGGGCGCCCCCGCGGATCGCTCATGCATTGACGACCTCTCCGCCATTAGGGTGCAATACCTGTCCGGTGAAATAGGACCCATCGCCCGAGGCCAGAAACACGTAACTGGGAGCGACTTCTGCAGGCTCGCCTGGCCGTCCGAGGACGGTGTCCTTCCCAAAGCGTTCGACCTTTTCGGGTGGAAACGTCGAAGGAATAAGAGGGGTCCATATCGGCCCAGGAGCAACAGCATTAACCCGAATGTTTCGTCGAGCCAGAGCTTTGGCGAGTGAACGGGTGAAGGCGACTATCGCGCCTTTGGTAGCCGAGTAGTCGATTAGATCAGGGCTGCCCCGATATGCCGTGACCGACGCGGTATTGATGATCGAACCTCCTTCAGGAATGTGTTCGAGCGCCGCCTTTGCCATAAAGAAGAACGAGAAAATGTTAGTGCGGAAAGTTCGTTCGAGCTGACCGGAAGTAATGTCTTCGATCTTATCTTGGGGATGCTGCTCAGCAGCGTTGTTGATCAAGATGTCCAATCGCCCAAACTCACGGATCGTCTTCTCGATTACGTCTTTACAAAATTGCTCGTCACCCACATCCCCTGCCACGGTCACACAGCGACGGTCTTCACTGGCCACCATTCGTTTTGTTTCTTCTGCGTCCTCATGCTCATCGAAATAAACGACCGCTACATCCGCGCCTTCCTGAGCGAAGGCCACGGCCACAGCGCGCCCGATGCCGCTGTCCCCTCCAGTGATGAGCGCGACCTTGCCATCGAGCTTTCCTGATCCACGCCTTCTACTGTCTTGCGCCTGTGGCCGACGCCGCATCTGAGATTCGAGGCCCGGTTGGCGATTCTGCTCTTGCTTCGGATGAGGTGATTGTTCCTTCTTCTCTGACACTTACCCTTGCTCCCGTTTGAGATATGCCAGCACAATGCATGCCGCCCGGATATTAGGATATAGTCTCAGCGCGCGTGCGCGAGACCCCGTGCGCTGCTACCTAAGCTCGTCGTTCTCTCGCTTCTGCCCTGGTTTTGCGCTCCCAGAAGCGAAGCTTCCGACAGGTCTTTACGAACACCGCCGCATCAGCAATGGCTTTGATCTGAATAAAGCCTCCGTCCGGATTATCCTCGCCAATAGTCGCCTTGAGCAGTGGCGCGGCAGCCACCGTATAAGCGATAAACTTCGAGTGAGCGAAGGCATCTGAAACGAAATCGCGGGTCGCCGTGTCTGCCATCAGATGACTAACGGCCTTCTCGGAGACCAGCAGTGCCACCGCGTCATAAAGTACCGAGGGGCCGCCCTCGATGGATTGATGGGCTTCGACCCGCGCGCCATCACTGGCCTCGACGCCACCGACACTCGGCGCCACAATCTCTAGCTGTGCTCCCTCCTCGTCGAGCAGACTTCGCAATGCTTTTATCAAGCCGGCATCGACGCCATCGGTGACAAGTGCGCCGACCTTGCGACCTTCGAAGCTGTCAGGACCGTTGAGCAATATACTAAGCGACGGCAAAGCCTTGAGATCGGTGCGGGGAAGCCGAGCAGCCTCCGCAGGCTTGGGCATTGTACGGAGGCCCAGCGCCGCCGCGACTGTCTCCGCAAGGCCTTTGTCGACGTTGAGTAGATGCGAAATCATTCGGCTTCTGATTGCGGGCGTTTCAACCTTGCTCAGTTCAAAAGCAAACGCAGCCGACACATGCTGCTGTTCTATATCGGTCTGGCTGATGTAAAACTGACGTGCCTGGCTGTAATGGTCCGCGAACCTGTCGGGACGGTTGCGCAGTTTTGGACCTTCTTCCTCTGCAGCAAACGATTGAAAGCCGCGCTCTGATTCGCGAGGACCGCCAAGCTCGCCACCCCAGGAGTTCGGCTCGTAATTGACGCGGGTCTGGGGATTAACCAGGGCCATATGACCGTCCTGCTGAAGCGTGTGAAAAGGGCACTTCGGCGCATTCACAGGCAGACGAGTGAAATTCGGACCTCCCAACCGCTTAAGTTGGGTGTCGAGATAGGAAAAATTGCGGCCTTGGAGTAGCGGGTCGTTACTGAAATCCACGCCGGGCACTATATTCTGCGTACAGAAGGCTACTTGTTCGGTCTCCGCAAAGAAATTGTCCACGCAGCGATCGAGAACCAGCCTACCGATTTTCCTTATGGGTATCTGCTCTTCGGGAATAATCTTGGTAGCATCCAGAACGTCAAACGCAAAATTGTCAGCGAATTTCTCATCAAATAGTTGCAGCCCAAGCTCCCATTCGGGACAGTTGCCTGATTGGATGGCGCTCCATAAATCCCGTCGATGGAAGTCGGGATCCGCACCATTGATCTTGATTGCCTCATTCCACACGACCGACTGCAAACCGAGCTTAGGCTTCCAGTGAAATTTTACGAACGTGGATTTGCCTTTTGCATTAATCAGACGGAACGTATGTACCCCAAAGCCCTCCATAAAGCGGAACGAACGAGGTATCGCGCGGTCAGACATGATCCACATAGCCATGTGAATACTTTCTGGAGTGAGAGATATAAAATCCCAAAAATTGTCATGTGCGGTCTGAGCCTGCGGAAATCCGCGGTCAGGCTCTTCTTTGGCGGCGTGGATCAAGTCGGGGAACTTGATCGCATCCTGGATAAAAAAGACCGGGATGTTATTCCCGACGATATCCCAGTTGCCTTCCTTGGTATATAGCTTAACCGCAAAACCGCGGACATCGCGTGCAAGATCGGCAGATCCTTTGTTTCCAGCTACTGTGGAGAACCGCACGAAGGCCGGCGTTCTCTCGCCCGCGCGCTGAAATAGATTCGCCCGCGTGATAGAAGCTAACGACTCGTAGTTTTCGAAATAGCCATGCGCTCCGAACCCGCGAGCGTGGACGACCCGTTCCGGAATGCGTTCGTGATCGAAGTGGAAAATCTTTTCACGAAGATGAAAATCCTCCAGAGCTGCTGGGCCGCGGACTCCTATTTTCAGGGAGTTCTGATCATCTGCGACGGGGATACCCTGTTGGGTAGTCAACTGCGGGACGTCGTTCTCGGCGATCTGATGAGTCTCGCCGCCAGACCCTCTCATCACCCTTTGGTCCATCAGTCGCGCCGCTTTGCGACGATTGTCAGACGCTTTAGCCGCCACGTTATCTCCTTCTAATTGCTTCGGCGCAGAGCACCGTTGCGTATACTTGCCGACTAACGCGGCAGCGACGCGTTGATCCGTTTTAGAGTCGAATTCTCCGGCGCCGCAGCGAACGCAACCAGCGTCTCGCGTATGAATGCAGGAATATCCTCGGGCTTGCGGCTGGTAGTCAATTGACCATCCTGGACGACCTCGCGGTCCGTCCACGTCCCCCCCGCGTTCTGTATGTCAGTCTTTAGTGACGGCCACGATGTCATCATCCGTCCACGAACCACATCGGCCTCGACCAGCATCCAGGGTCCATGACAGATCGCGGACACAGGCTTGCCACTATCGAAGATCGCCCTGACAAAGCTCACCGCTTGAGAATTCGTGCGCAGTTCGTCAGGATTCGCCACACCGCCCGGCAGCAACAGCGCGTCGTAATCGCCGGGATCGGCCGCATTTAGCGGCACATCTATCTTGAAGGTGTCCCCTTTTTCCCTGTGCTTCATCGCCTGGATGGTACCCTCTGCAGGCGAAATCAGGTCGATCTGGGCCCGCCTCCTCGAGCGCTCTCCGCGGTTCGGTCAATTCGGATTGCTCCACGCCGTCGGTGAGTAGAATCGCTATTTTCTTACCCTCTAGAGGTTTAACCATTTCACGTCTTCCTCAACTTTGAATCTTATGTGCCGGAAGTTATCCGGATCGCGATGCTTGATCACTGCTTCACGCTTTCGCGGACGAAAACTCTCCCGAACATCAATAGCAAATTGCGGATCGGCCGCGCCGAGCCTAACGCCGACCGGCAGCATCATCGCCTCTGCCAGCCCGCCGCGCGGTTTCCTGTGCCTGTTCGAGATCGTCCTTTTCCGGGCCGTCAAGCGCCTGCTGCGCCGCTTTAGCCGCTCGTTCGACCCGCCCGGATTGTGTGAACTCTTTGACACCTTTGTCATAGGCACGTCCCGCTCGCAGGCCAGCAGCGTCTTCTTCCTGCGCGACGTCCCGTTCAGCCTCGAGCCAGTGATCATCTGCGAGCCCTTCCGGCCGACCTTCGCGTTCCCAGATCAAATACGCGCGTAAACGCACTCGCTGTGTATAGTCATCCATATGTGCTGTCCTTTGTTCTGACGCTCGATACGCTGCTTTACTAATTCCTGGATCCTCTGTTATGAGAACTAACCGGCGGGATTTTATACAATCCCGCCGGTTCTTATTTTCACTTACTGCTGTGCTGGTTTGCGTGCGTTTTAGCCGCCTCCTCCGCATGATGGACAGCATTCAAATGATGTCCATGGGCGATATGGGCATGATGACCGCCCTTTTCATGCGACCCCTCTTCGTGATGGCGAGCCGCCTCTTTGTGATGGCGGGCGGCATGCTCATGGTGTTCAGCAGCCTTCTTGTGATGCTCCGCTCCTTCATGCTTTGGCATTTCGTTTGCTCCTTTTGTGGCTTTGCGATCTGAGTGTCCAAATGTCCCAGGATAGGCGCGAGCGCCCGCGACAATTCTTCAGGTTCGTGCGCACCCTTGGTGAGACGTCCTTTGAAAAGATCTGTCTGTGGATTAGGCTTTGCGCTAATACCGCTCGGGCCGATGGACGGAGGCCAAAGTGCTACAATCATTCTGCAAACACTGCGATATAATCGGTCAGATAAGTTAGAGACCCGTCTGGTCACCTAACGCATGAACCCTCACCGGTACAGACTTTGCCGCCGGGACTTTACTTCGCTCGGCATGATGCCACAGCGGAATCAATACATTAGCCTCGGGATAGTACGTTCCGACGCAGCCCTCCGGGATATTATATGTCACGACCTGCAAGCCCTTCAGTTCTCGCCTAATTCCGTCGTCGGCAACTGTGGGGATAACGACCATCTGGCTTTCGGCTAAACCCAGCCGCGCGATATCATTGCAGTGCATGAGTATTATGCTACGGGTGCCAAGAATGCCTCGAAGCCGATCGTCATATCCGTAGATTGTCGTATTAAATTGGTCGTTGCTCCGCAGCGTTATCATTCGAAGCACATCGTCTGCCTGGCGAGTATCAGGATCCTCGCGCAAGCTTTTGGGACTGATAAGGTTCGCCTTGCCGGTGCTCGTCTTCCATTTGCGCTGACGCGCGGCGATCTTCCGCTGAAAACCCTCGGACCGCCACATCCGCCGGTTAAAGGCCGTGAAATTCTCGGGATAAGTCGCTTCGATCGATTCACGAATTTGGCCATAATCCGCGATCCAACCATCCCAATCGACTTTTGGATTGGGAGTTAGGGTCGCCTTCGCGATTTCCGCCACGATTCGCGGCTCGGACAGCAAGTGTTTGCTGGCCGGTCTTTGGAATCCGCGAGAGGCGTGAAAAAACCCGGTGCTGTCTTCAGTAGAGATAGCTTGCCGGCCGGTCGCCTGACGATCGACCTCAGTTCGTCCAAGGCATGGCAGCACATAAGAGACTTCACCATGTACTAGGTGGCTGCGGTTTAACTTGGTCGAGATCGCAACGGTAAGGCGCAGTTTTCGCCACGCCGTTTCCATCATTTCCTTTTCAGGAATTGCTCTAACGAAATTTCCACCCAGCATGACGAAGGCGTTGACGCGGCCCGCTACTATTCCTTCGCAAGCTTCGACGGTATTCATCCCCTTATCGCGTGGGGGTTCGAAGCCATATTGCTCGGCAAGCCGGTCGAGCGGAACCAATTCCGGCTTTTCAGTGATGCCGACCGTGCGCTGACCCTGAACGTTCGAATGGCCGCGGACGGGACAAATGCCTGCTCCTGGTCTTCCGATGTTCCCGCGCAGGAGCAGAAGATTGACGAGCATCTGAACCGCTTCCACTCCGGCCCGATGTTGCGTCAACCCCATACCATAAACGGCGATGACGCTTTTCGCGCGAGCATAACTCGCTGCTGCAGCTTCAATAGCGGCGCGGCTTATTCCCGCCTCCCGCTCGAGATGTTGCCAGGAATAATTTCGAGCGTCATTGGCAAAATCTGTAAAACCGTGGACGTGGTTTTCTATAAACTCATGATCGAGCACCGATACGTGGCCATTGCGGCGGCTCGCGTCATCCATCTCAATCAGGGCTTTACAAATACCCATGATTGCAGCGATATCACCGCCCGCCTTCAACTGGTGATACTGACTGCTGATCGTGGTGGAGGAGCCGGTCAGCATCTGGACAGGCGATTGAGGATTGGTAAATCGTTCTAATCCGCGCTCGCGCAGTGGATTGAAAGTAATGATTTGAGCACCGCGTTGAACGGCATTTTGTAACTGATGCATCATTCGCGGACTGTTACTGCCCACGTTTTGGCCGAAGAAGAGAATGCAATCGGTTTGGTCGAAATCGTCGAGGATAACTGTTCCGACGGGCACGCCAATACTCTCGGGCAATGCTACGGACGTGCTCTCATGACACATGTTGGAGGAATCAGGAAGATTGTTATTCCCGTAAAGGCGAGCCATTAATCCAAACAGGTAAGAAGTCTCAAGCGAGGCCCGTCCGGAGGTATAAAATACCACCGATTTAGGATTACAACCCTGGAGTCGCTGCCCGATATCGCGAAAAGCCTCTTCCCACGGGACAGGTAGGTACTTATCGCTCTCCTTGTCCCACCGAAGCGGATAAGTAAGACGCCCTTGTCGTTCCAATTGGTGGTCAGACCACGTAAGCAGATCCTGGACCGTGTGATTCGCAAAGAACTCCGGCGTCGCCCGGTGAGCGTCAATTTCCCAGATGGTAGCCTTGGCTCCGTTCTCGCAAAACTCCAACGGGCGTGATTTTGGTTTTGCCCATGCGCAACTGACACACGCGAAACCCCTATGTTTATTCTGGTGCAGCAAGAGGCGCGCGCCGCTGAGGGGCACGCGTTCGCGCATCAATGCTTCTCCAACCGCTTTTGCAGAGCCCCGACCACCGGCCGGTCCGGCATAGGGTACGATGCGCGCTCGGCGCCTGTTGGCAATAAGCTTGGCCCCCAATACGAACAACACCCCGAAGAGCAAGGGGCCGGCTGGATACCGAAAGCGGTTCGTTGTTGTGAAATCGAGAGTTTTCAACGCTGATCAGGAGCTTTCTTCAAAACTTTGGATTTTTATCGCTGGTATTCAATCGCGAAACATCATTGATGAATGACGGAGCAACAAATGCGCCACTTCATTTCTTCCCTTCAACGGCGACGACCTTCAAATTGAAATAAATGCCGAAGCTGAAATTCGCACACCAGGCTAAGGAGTTGCATGGCCCCCCTCTGCCAATTGTTTTTAGGATCTGGCCTCACTTATGAGCTGTTAATTATCGATGCCTGGAACGGTCTTCACGCTGCCACGTTATGTGTCGGCGCTTTAATCCGCTTTCTCAGTGGACGACGCAGCAAGGAGCGACCCTCGACTACGCTGAAGCCAGCACTCATAGCTTCGCTGCGCGCAGTCAACTCGAGACGCCGGCGGGCGGCGCGCGGCTAGTCCATTAAAAGACCGAATAACTGAAAACCGTTCGCGTTAGCGTCGTCGCGTAGGGCCTGATGCCAATGATCGATCGAGCGTCTGCGCAACCAGCCTCGCAGGTCTGGCTTCGCGCTCGATCTGATCGAATGTGCACTGTTCGGGCGCCTTGTCGGGGCGCCAGCGGATGAGCCGGGTGCCATGCCGAAAGCGATCCCCGGTGATGTGATCGTAACGGACTTCGACGACCAGTTCGGCCCGCAGGGGTTGCCATTCTCCGCTGCGTTCGTTACTCCATCGACTCGGACCGCCGGGCGCATTACCGGTGAACCCAGGTTTGCCAATCATCGCCTCAAGCCGCCTGGTCAAGACCTTTCGATCGGTGCTGCCAAAGGATGAGGTGAAGCCAACGTGATCCAGCTTACCGTCCTTGTCATACAGGCCGAGCAGCAACGATCCCACCAGGCGGCTACCCTGCTCATATCGAAAGCCACCGACCACGCAATCCGCCGTGCGCATCCGCTTGAACTTTGAGGTCGCGCGTTCGCCGGGATGGTAGGCGCCGTCCGTACGTTTGGCAACAATTCCATCGAGCGCACCGCCAGCGTGATCCAGCCATCGCTGCGCCTCGCGATACTCGCGGGTATACGGAGTCAGCTTCAAGGCGGCTTCACGACTCGCGGAATCGAAGAAATCCTCAAGCGCGGCACGACGATCCGTCAGCGGCGCGTCGAGCAGGCTCACTTCATCGGCGGTCATCAGACAATCGAACAGGATGAAGATGGCTGGCGTTTGGACGCCAGTTTGCGCACGCGACTTTCGGCAGGATGCAAGCGCGCCTGCAACGCCTCAAACGAGAGGCTTTCATCAATCGGAATGGCCAGTTCTCCGTCGACGATAAATGACTCGGGCGCAATCGCGCCGAGCATCGCTACAACTTCGGGAAAGTAACGCGACAGCGTCTTTCCTGACTTGGCCCTGAGCTCGACCTCGTCGCCGGCCCGGAACGCCAAACATCGAAAGCCGTCCCATTTTGGCTCGAATTGCCAGCCCGGCTCCCGCGGCAGATCGCCTACCAACCGCGCTTCCATCGGACGCGTATCGAGCGGCACGGGCAGCGCGGCTATTCCGTTGCTCTTCGATTTTTTCGCAGCGCGTGGCAAGGTTCACGCCGCCTTGAGCTTGTTCAATCGTTTGATCGCCGGCCCCAATGCGCGTTCGGCCTCGCAGTAGTCTTGCCAGGCGACGCTTCTGCCGATCAGACTCGGTACCGTCCGAATGCTGAAGCGCATCGGATCCAGTCCCGATCGCATCTGCGTCCACAACAATGGCATCGACACCGGCGCACCGTTGCGAGCACGCGGTGATAGAGGCGCCACTGCCGTCGCCATGCGATCGTTACGCAGATAGTCGAGGTAGATTTTGCCCGGGCGGGCCTTCTTCGTCATGTTGATCAGGTAGCGATTTGGGCTCTCCGCAGCCATCTGCGTACATAGTTCGCGCGCGAAAGCTTTAGCGACCGGCCATTCCAAGCGTTCTTTCTTGACGTACGCAAGCGGCGTCACCACATGCAAACCCTTGCCGCCGGTGGTCTTGCAGAAGCTAATCAGACCCACTGCCTTCAATCGATCTTGACAGCCCACGACCTCAAAACTCCATCGACTTCGAGCCGGACATCATAGTGTAATCCGGAAGCCGCATGCTTTTGAATTACGTAACGCAATCGATCCGAAGAAATGGGCTCGGAGTCGCCGCTCGGCTCGACGGTCTTGCTAAAATCGCGTTTCACCCGATATGTGGCGAGCTTTTAGTTCTCCCCGGTACGTCATTCGCCTCACTCGGCACTCAGCATCGGCACCGCAATCGGACCACTGCCTCACTAATGACGAGACCGGGAACGTTCCGAGCGCGTCTTGGCGGCCTTTTTTCCAGCCGCACTGCGCTCTTTTCTGGTTCTCTGCGAAGCGCTCGAGTGCGCCTGCTCAGCTAGTGCTTCCGACGAGGCCGACGTCCGCCGCTCTCTCTTGAGCGCTCCCAACGTCGCCTGCGACCGTTTGGCCGACGGTTTGCCTGGATGGCGTGCTTTGGTGGAATCGTTTCTCGCCTTTTCTCGCGCGCTCGCGCTGGTGCTTGAACGCTTGGGCTGCGCCAGCTTTACTCCGGCGCGGCGCGCTTTGGACAATCCGATTGCAATCGCCTGCTTGGCCGACCGAGCGCCATGCTTCCCTTCCCGGACATGATTAATTTCTTCCCGCACAAACTCGCCAGCCTGAGTAGAAGGGGACTTGCCCTCCGCCGCATCCTGACGCGCTTTCTTCAAAGTTTCTTTCTCTGGCATTTTCCTCGCTCTCTGAGCATAAAATGAGAACCAATCGAATCGCCCGCAACTCTGATGCCATCGGCGCCCTTCATTTCGAATCAGGAATCAGCGTTATTCAATCAGAACAATTGGTTCTTCAGCCGTTGCCGTATTCATCCAATCCCGAGATCGCAAAGGTGAAAAGGCAAAACTTGTGCGAGAGCTGCGCTGACCGCACTGAGGGACGACCAAAGCTGAATTCGTTAGAGTTTTAAGCTTCCAGGCTGCTTCGGCGAGCCAATGTGTTCGGAATGCAGGCCGGAAGAGCCTGCGCCAAGATAGATTGCACTTATGTCTGTTTGAACTTAACGTCTATAGGGCGCCTAGCCAGATCGTCGTTGAGATGATTGTAAAGAGTCTTGAGGGAGACGCCGAGAATTTCCGCTGCTTTTGCCTTATTGCCGCCGGTAAATTTAAGCGTCTGCAATAAAAGCTCGCGTTTGACCGCGTTCAATGACATTCCCACATGCACTTCCAATGCGGGGCGCACATCAGAACCGGGTGTGATCTCATCGGACAACTCAGATTTGACCGTCTTCTCCAGTATATTAAGTGTAGTCTGTTCCGCCAGCGTAGGTTTGATTTCCTCCGGCAGGTCTGCGGTCGTGATTAATGGTCCCCGTGTTACGATAAGCGCCCGTTCGATCACATTGCGCAACTGCCGCACATTCCCCGGCCAGCGTTGAGACCTGAGCAGCTCGATACATTCGGCTACCATACCCACGACCGGTTTACCCGCCAGCGGGGCAAGCTGTCGCAGGAAATGCTCGATCAAGGTCGGGACGTCCTCAGGGCGATCGCGTAGCGTCGGTAGCTGAATAGTAAAAATATTGAGCCTGTAGTAGAGGTCTTCGCGGAATTTACCTTCGCGAAGATGGGCCTCAAGATTGCGATTCGTCGCAGCCAGTACGCGCACATCGACCGGGATCTCGCTACTGCCGCCCAGACGGCGAACCTTCCGTTCTTCGAGAACCCGCAAAAGCTTCGCCTGCAATTCCGGCTTCATCTCGCCGATTTCATCGAGCAGGAGCGTTCCGCCGGTCGCGAGTTCGAAACAGCCCTCGCGGCGGCGATCGGCGCCGGTGAAAGCTCCGCGCTCATGACCGAACAACTCGCTTTCCATCAGGGTCTCGGGCATGGCGGCGCAATTAATGGCGATATAAGGACCGTTGGACCGCGGCGAAAGGTCATGGATGGTGCGAGCCACCAATTCCTTGCCGGTACCGCTTTCACCGACGATTACAATCGATGCGCTGCTCGGCGCGACTTGCTCAACCGAGGCCATCACGCGGCGCATCGCGAACGATTGCCCGATCAGTTGTCCCAACTCACCGGCGTCCATCAGCCGCCGGCGTAAAAGCTGATTTTCCTTGCTGACGGTCAGATGCGTGCGCAGATTGTTGAGCAATACCTCCAGGTGATGCGGATCGACTGGCTTGCGCAGATAGTCGTAGGCCCCGAGCTTTATTGATTGTACTGCGTCTTCGATCTCGCCCTCGCCAGAGATCACGATGGTGGGAAGCTGCCAGCCGTTCGCACGAATCTCACCGAGCACCGCCAAGCCGTCTTTCTTGGGCAATCTGAGATCGAGCAGAAGGATTTGCGGATTGCAGCTTTCAATCAACTGCAAAGCACGCTCGCCGTCTTCTGCTTGGTCGACTCGGTAACCCCAGGACGAAATCAGAAGGGACCAAGCCTCCCGCGCATCGGCGTTGTCTTCGACGATGAGTACTCTGGCGCTGGCTTTCATAACGATTTCTGCGGGGAGGCTGTATTCCTTCCTATGACACGCGCCACGAGAAACCAGAGATTTATTGCACCACCAGGTGCATTGGTCCTGAGAGCCACCCCGTCGTTCTCGTTTCTATTCGGATCGTCGGTGCAATGAACATCCGAGCAGCGATCCTCCTGCGGTGCTCTCGCGATTGCAGGATTCATCCTCTTATGCCCCACTCAGCATCTTGCCAAGCAATCAATGGGCTAGTTATGCAGCAGGGCTTCTTCGCCGCTGCCTGATCGGCCGATCAAGGTAGAGCGACCCGGGGTTCGACCCGATAGCCCTGACTCAAGTTGTCTTGCAAAGCCCAGCAAGGCACGTGCCGGTGGACAATCAACAGACTTGCAAAGCCGCCAATCCTCGCTCTAAATGCACGGAGACACCGGGTTTTCCGCTGTCGAGAACGCGATGCCGGCGTATTGCAGCCGAGCGGTAGTGCAGTTTCTTTTTTGCTGAAGTGAATAAATTGCAAGGCCATCTTTGCAATGTGACAGTCACGATTTTCCCGGTCCTTTTCTTGACTGCCTTCGTTTTGCCGACCCCCACTTTGACGTTGCGTTGGTGCCGGACGATGGACCGGCACTTAACGTTGTAATTATCTTTATGACAAGGATGCTATAATCTGCACGCTACACCACATTTTTAAGTAGGCCTACATCTTAAAATAGTCATATTTGCTAGGAACTTTGTCCAATCTATATTTCCTTTGAGTTTCGACTCGGCTGCGTTTTGTGAGATTTCATAGCGCGATGAGGCGGGACCTGACGTTAGCAAGCCTTCCAGACAATACGAATGTCAGGACTGTCCTACGGGGAGCAGCCGTGCCGCACTGGGGCGAGGAGAATACCGAACGGGGTTGGCGGCGATGGCGATTTGGAGCCCCCGTCCGCTACCCGCAGGAGGTCATCCCGCTTGCCGACAAAGGTATGGCTGCAACCGCCGGCCGAGTACACCGCCTCACAAAATGATTTCCCGGGTCGGCCAAGGCCTTGGCGAAATCTGAAGATTCCTCCTGCCGCCCTTCACCCATGCACTATCCGGCAAGGCAAGGCAAGGCGCGCAGCGGCCATGCGCCCATTATCGGATCGCAGTCGCCGGGCTCGGCCCGTGTGCAGACATTGATATTAGTTTCCAGCACGCCGAACAGCTCCGGCAGCGCGCCCTCGCGCTCAGGGTACCACCAGCGGTCGGCATGGATCACGCGCGGATGGACCCGTTCGCTCAGCCGCACTATCTGCCTGACGGAGCCCACTGGCGTCTCGATTAAAATCCAGTCGCCTTCGGCGACGTGGAGCTCCCGGGCGGCGTGTGGATGAATGGTGGCCTGAGGATCCGGATACTTTTTGCGGAACCAGGCCATCTGCGGCGAATTTTGATGAAATCCTTCGATCACTCGCCCGCCGGTGGTGAGCACGAGCGGATACTCATTGCCAAAGCGCTGGAACAATTCTGTTTGACTATGATCGGGGAGCGGATCGATGCCACACTCCTCAAGGATGCTCGACTTGAGCTCGACCTTATTCGTAGGTCGCGGCTTTTTGGAAATGTTGGATCTCTTGAATGACGTTATGACAAGTCGAGCTTATGCGAATTGAGTACTCAGAATACTGGCTAACTCTACAAGCTCGGTTGGGTCGCTAACAGACAATCGAGATCGGCCATCAAACGGTCGTAAAGGACGGGCACATAATCGCATGATCGCGTCCGGATTATTTCGCCGTCCAAGGTGGCTGCCCGGCCCTGGCACAACCGCCGGCCAAGACTGTAGCAACCTCTCTGCCGTGGGATATCCCTACCGGGTTGAGCTCAGCAATCCCAACTGTGTACGGCCATAAAGCTCGCCCGACGTGTCAAAATCGATGCTCGCGTGCTGTGCGCCCACGTTAATGTTTCTGAACGCCATCTGAAGTGGGCTCGAGTTGTAGATTGCGTGCGCGCCGGAGCCCGCAAAAAGTCGTGACGCCGCGCGGCGGCACAACTCTGCGGCGTAGGCGGCCTGCCATTTGACCTGCGCGCGGTATGTCATGTCGGTCGCGCCCTCTCCCATTTGAGCGACTCGCCCCAGCACATCAAGCGCGTCATGAACCATGAGATCTGCGCACTGAATCTCAGCCGCCGCTTCGGCGAGCCGAATCTGAGTCGGCCCGTGTTCAGCTTTGCGCGCGCCCGTAACGATGACCCGTCGCTCCTTGGTCCGCTCGATAAACTTCGCCATCGCGTACTTTGCTGAACCCAGAATGGCGGTCACCACCGAGAGCGAGAGCATCGAGTCGGACGAAACGCGGTAAAGGTTCGTCGCATGCTTGAGCGAATGGGGCGAATCGCCGCGCATCATGGCGCGGGTGTCAACCGTTCTGCCCGCGGGGACAAAGATGTCCTTGGCGACCACGTCCTTGCTTCCGGTCCCCTGAAGGCCCAGAACTTGCCACGTATCATCAACAACAATCTCTTCGGTCGGCACCACTACATGCACTCCCGGCCCGCCGGTCGCCGCATCAGCGCATCCAAGCATCACCCAGTTGGAACGATCTACTCCGCTGCAGAACTGCCACCGTCCATCAACTCTAAAGCCGCCATCAACCTTGGCGGCCTTTCCCTGCCAGGCGAGCGTGCCTGCAACCAGGCCGTCGCCATCTCCGCCGAAGACATCGTCCTGCGCCTGCTCGGGGAAAGTGCCAAGGCAAAAATGATGAGCGCACATAACCATGAGCACCCACCCGCTGGTCGGGCAAACCTCGGAGACCGCGGTGACCGCGTCGGCGAGTATGCGCAAACTCAGTTCGTAACCGCCCACTCGCGAAGGCTGTGGAATGCGAAACAAGCCTGCATCAACCATCGCCCGCATACTCGCAGGCGTCAGGGCGCGGTCCCGCACGCAGTCCTGCGCGTTCTCCGCTAAAATCGGCCTGATAGTACTGATGCGGCGGGCGATTTCCTGAGCAGTGACCGTCATAGTTGGGGTAAGCTCTCTTTCAACCCCAGTCTACAATAGCGCAGCGGCCAAGCAACGCCTCCAAGGGCGCGTAACCTTCCCTTTTGAACAGCCATCCAGGTTCCTCGGTCAGTGTCCTCCATGGTCGAATTGACGCTCCGCGGCAAGAAACCGCTTCATCGCCAGTTCGGGGATGCGTGATTCAAGCTTGGGATTCAGCACCACTTTCACCATCCCGTCCTCCATCCCGAACTCGATCATCCCGGGATGGAACTGATTACTCTTGACCTCTGTCGCAATTTTGAGAAATGCCTCGGCGGTAGAGGTCACGGCACTGGCAAGGACTACGCCGGGCACGACGTCGTTTTGGTTTCGAATCGCGCCGAACGCCAGGATATGCGCCTGTGCGGCGGCCTGAAAAACCCCCAATCCCGCCGCGTCAGCGTCGTGGAGGATCACGTCTGCACCCTGGCTGATTTGCGCCAAAGCCGCCTCCTTTGCGGCGCCCACGTCATCGAACTTACCGATATAGCTGACCAGCAGGCGACCTTTTGGCCGCACCGACAGGAAGCCGCGCCTGAAACCCTCAAAGGTCAGCCGGATCGAGGGCAATTCAATTCCCCCTATCGCGCCCACTATTCCGGTCTTTGTGACGCCGCCAGCAAGCACGCCTTCGGCGTACGCCGCTTGATCGAATTTGAAGGTTAACGTGGCCACATTTCGTGACGATTGGCTACCCGAACTGACCACAAAATAAACCTTGGGAAACTCCCGCGCTACACTAATCGCGGAATCCGTATACTCGTAACCATGCGCGAAAATCAGGTTGAATCCGCGCGAGGCGAAGTCACGAAATCCATCGTCGAAATCGGCGGGCGACCTGGTCTGCACGAGCGCTGTTTGCGCACCCAGTTTTTCCTTGATGAGCTGCAATCCGTCGAATGCCGCGGCGTTCCAGCCGGCATCGCTGACCGGCCCTGGGGTCAGCAGGGCGACACGAAAAGGGGCAGCGTTCGCCGGGCCTTTACGCGGAGAGGTACAGGCACCCAGGCCGCTTGAGACCCACATGACAAGTATCGCAGTCCATGCCTTGATCCGGGAACTACGTGTGCTTACAAATCCCATTTCGAGCAGAACTAGCTATACATCTTTGCGGGCACAGAGTATCATGCGGCGCGTTTCGATCCCATATCGCTCGTCCTCGAAGCCTCCGAATACTTCAATCCCGCCGAAACCGACACGCCCAAGGAGACGGGTCATTTCGGTCAGAGTGTAAAGCCGGATATCGTGACCTATCGAATCGTGGCGGCTCCCGTCTGCACCTATGATGATAAATCGGACACGCATGCGGCTCGTTGCCAGATCGAGCGCCCGATGCTCGACATATAATGTTCCGTCGGCCTCGGAATGCCAGTCGTTCTGGATATAATTCGCGACGGCCCATTCACGGTTCAACATGTCGAGCAGCAGCCGCCCTCCCCGCTTGAGCGATCGCGAGATCGACTCGAGGACCCGCAGATCTTCGGCTTCCGACTCAAGGTAACCGAAGGAGGAATACATGTTGATGGCCGCGTCGAAATAGTCATTGAACGGAATCTCACGCATGTCGGCCGAAATAGTGTCGATCGCGACCTTGTGCTCGGTGGCGGCGCGGCGTGCGAGATCGAGATAGGGTTGGCTCAGATCAAGGCCGGTTACCTTATAGCCGCGTTTTGCAAGGAGCACGCTGTGGCGCCCTGGGCCGCAGCATAGATCGAGCACGCGTGCGCCGGCATCGAGCTCGAGTTTTCGCTCCGCGAAGGCGACCTCGTTTTCGGTCCGCTCGGCAGTCATCGTATGGCGATAGATGTTTAGATAGTCTTCGCCAAAGAAGTTTACATACCAGGCGTTCTGTTCCGTGCCCATAGTGGTTCCTCGAATTGCGATAGACCCTCGCCCTGCGTCCCCGAAGCTGGAAAAATGCGACTATGCCAGACACTAAGTCGAAGATCGAGGCGCAAGTGGCGTCAGGGAACTCGAAGGTGTACCGTCATGGCATAAGGCTCTGCTCCGGTCTCGAATAACGAAGCTTCAAAGGAGACTCACTCGAAAATCGTCATGCGCGGTTCGCGTGTCTCGACTTTGCATTCGATCGTCGGAATTTCAGATTAGATCGGCTCATCGGTGGGGAGAAACAGCTTGGACAGAATCGCAATCTTGTCGAGCGGCGGCCTGGATAGTTCCGTCCTGCTTGCGGAGGAGGCCAAAAATGCCGAGGTCTATCCGATCTACGTGCGATGCGGATTGGCGTGGGAAGAGATGGAACGTGAAGCGCTTGACGGGTTCCTGCGAGCTTTGAAGCATCCGCATGTGAAGGCGGTAACCACGCTATCCGCGCCGATCGAGACGATGTACGGCGGCCACTGGAGTGTTTCCGGCGACTCGGTGCCGGGAGCGGAGGAGTCGGACAGTTCCGTCTATCTCCCCGGAAGGAACATCCTTCTAGTCGGTCTCGCGGCGGTCTGGTGCAGCACGCACGAGGTTTCGCTAATCGCGATCGGCTCGCTCGCTGGAAATCCGTTTCCCGACGCTACGCCGAAGTTTTTCAGCGACTTCGCGTCCGCACTAAGCAGCGGACTGAATCATCCCATCAAGGTGAAGGCGGCGTTTCGAGATCTGCGCAAATGGGAGATTATAAAGCAATTCAAACATCTGCCGCTCGAATCGACTCTGACCTGCATGGCTCCGCGCGGTCTGAGACACTGCGGTCAATGCAACAAGTGCAGGGAGCGTCAGGTGGGCTTTGAAAAGGCCGGCGTGCGAGATCCTACCGATTACGTCTGATCGCCGTAACGGTACGGCCGTGGGGAAAGAAAGGATTGCCAAGTTCATGGCCCGTGCCGGCGTTGCTTCTCGCCGTGAGTCCGAACGGCTGATCGAAGCGCGCCGGGTGGCGCTGAACGGCGCTGTCGTGACCCATCCGGCGACGCTGGTCGATACCAACGATGTGCTGGCCGTCGACGGTAAAGCAGTCGCGAACCTTGAGCGATCGAAAATCTGGCGCTATCACAAACCTGCGGGACTCGTGACGACGGCGCGCGACCCTCAGGGACGCCCGACGGTCTTCGCCGCCCTTCCCAAAACACTGCCCCGTTTGATTTCGGTCGGCCGCCTTGACATCAACACCGAAGGACTCTTGCTCCTGACCAATGATGGCGGACTGGCGCGCTATCTCGAACATCCGGCGCAGGGGCTTGCCCGCGTCTACCGCATCCGGGCTCACGGCAACGTCGATCAAGCGTCGATTGCCAGGCTTGCCAACGGCCTGACCATCGATGGTCGCCGCTATCGGCCGGCAAAGACCACACTCAACAGCCGCCAGGGCAGCAATTGCTGGTTGACCATGATGCTTCGCGAAGGCAAAAACCGCGAAATCAAGAAGCTGCTCGAACAATTGGGATTGCAGGTGACTCGCCTGATCCGAACCGGTTATGGACCGTTTCAGCTCGGGAGGTTAGCGCCAGGCGCTGTCGAGGAATTGCCGCTCGGCTTGCTCCCCAGACTGCTACCAGGCTATTTCGCCGATCATGCCGTATGATGAACCATCGCAGAGCTGTAAACTGCTGGCTAATCGATATTTCCTTTATACGGACCTTTACACGGAAATCGGTGTGACATGGCAACAGGCAATATTCCCTGCGGCATCGCAATCCCGCAAAGCTTCGCCGACCCTCCGATCGATGCGCGCGTCATCCGCCAGTTTCTCCCAAGAGCGGAAGCGCTCGGCTACGAAAGCTTGTGGGTCCAGGAGCAAATTATCGGCGACTTTCCTATCCTTGAACCGGTCACGCTACTCACATACGCGGCCGCGCTCACGACGAAACCTCACTTGGGCACATCGGTGATGATAACCGTGGTCCGCAATCCGATCCAATTAGCCAAAAGTCTGGCCTCGCTGGATCAACTGAGTCACGGACGGCTCATCGTCGGCGTCGGGGTCGGTGGCCCACATGTGCCTGAAGCGGTATTCGGCGTTTCCAGCGAACATCGTGGAAAGCGTTTTGTTGAAGGACTTCAGGTCATGAAGGCGCTGTGGACGCAGCCGCGGGCGACGATGAGCGGTGAATTCTGGAGGTTTGAGAACGTAGAGATGGAGCCGAAGCCCGCGCAGAAGCCTCATCCGCCGGTGTGGTTTGGCGCTCGTGAGGCTGTGGCCCTGAAACGCGCGGCGCGCCTTGGCGATGGCTGGATGGGGGCTGGATCGTCTTCCTCGGCCGACTTCGTCAAGCAGGCCGAACTCTTGCGGCGCTTTCTAGCTGAAGCGAAGCGCGATCCAAACGAATTCCGAATCTCGAAGCGGGTCTACGTCGCCGTCGACTCCGATCGGGCGCGTGCGGAGCGCAGACTGCGGGAATGGTTTGGAATGCGTTACAAAAATGCGGACATGGCTTCACGCGTCTCCATTTGGGGCAATCGCGCCGAATGTATAGACCGGCTGGGAGAACTCGTTCGTGCCGGCGCGCAACATCTATTATTGAACCCGGTCTTCGATGAAATGGAACATCTGGAACTGCTGGCTAGCGACGTGATCGCGAAGCTCTAAAGAGGCGTCCCGGCTATCGGCAGGCTGGTTTGTAACCATCGCACCGGGCTTGATAAACTCGACGGCAATCAGCTTAGCCTACGAGGAACAGCGCATCGCGCAAGCTTGCCGGGACATCTCAAATGATGATCGCACAGCGTAACGAACTGATCACCCGAACCGGGCCGGAGATGCCGGCCGGAAAGTTGATGCGGCTCTACTGGCAGCCTGCCGCGCTGGTTGAGGAACTGCCGGCGGAGCGGCCACTCAAAGCGATTGAGCTGCTGGGTCAGCAAATGGTCCTGTTTCGTGACGAGCAAGGCCGCTACGGACTCGTTGACCGCGCCTGTCCGCATCGTGGCGCGGACCTGGCCTTCGGACGGCTCGAAGACGGCGGACTGCGATGCGCGTTTCACGGCTGGTTGTTTGACGTTGGCGGAAAATGTCTCGAGACGCCGGCCGAACCGGAAGGCAGCAAGCTTTACACCAAGATTCGCCACAACGCTTACCCGGTTCGCAAACGCAGCGGCATCCTGTTTGCCTACCTGGGCCCCGGCGAACCGCCCGCCTTCCCGCATTTTGACTGTTTTGTCGCGCCCGATTCCTACACCTTCGCGTTCAAAGGACATGTCGCTTGCAACTGGCTCCAGACGGTCGAAGTCGGCATCGATCCTGCCCATGCTTCATTCCTGCACCGTTTTTTCGAGGACCACAATCCGGCGGGAAATTATGGAATACAGTTTCGCAGTACGTCGGCAGACTCAGAGCTGCCGATGACAAAAGTCATGCGGGAGCACCCGCGCCCGCAAATCGAGACTGAATACACGGATTACGGCTTTCGGATCATAACTCTGCGCGCGATCGACGATTTGCGAACTCACATTCGGGTGACGAATTTGCTATTTCCGAATGCGTTCGTCGTCCCACTGAGCCCCGAGATGACAGTTACACAGTGGCAGGTGCCGATCGATGACGTGAGTTGCTACTGGTACGCGATCTTCACGAGCTTCGGCGCGCCGGTCGACAAGGAAACGATGCGTCGCCATCGGCTCGAACTATACACGCTCCCGGACTACAAGCCGCGGCTCAACGCCGCTAACAATTATGGATTCAACGCGGCGGAGCAGCGGCGCCAGACCTACACCGGCATGGGCGAAGACATCAACGTGCACGACCAATGGGCGGTCGAGTCGCAGGGGCCAATCCAGGACCGTACCCGGGAGCATCTCGGCGCGTCGGACAAGGCTATCGCGGCCTATCGCCGGATCCTCATCGACGCAATCCAGGGAGCTGCGGCTGGCAAGCGGCCGCTGATGGTCCTTGATGAGGCCGCGGCGAAGCGCATCCGTGGTCCAATCACGCTCGACGGGATCGCCGACGGCCGGGCGCTCGAAACGTATTGGCGGGAATTCGACGCCAGACGCCGAAAGGGCTCGAGCTGGGCGGCGATGCATCCCGCGGAATGATGCGCTGGCCGGGCGAAAACCTGAAGCAAAATCGGCGCATGCCAAGATGCGGAGCGCGATGACTTTTGTCGAACGCCATGGTCTGTGGACCGACGAACGGTCGAAAGCGGCGAATGAGGTCGAGAAGCTCGTCGAGTCGCACAAGCTCGAGGTCGTACGGCTGTCCTTCGCCGATCAGCACGGTGTGTTGCGTGGCAAGGCGGTGGTCGCCGATGAACTGCCGCGGATGATGCGCGAGGGAAGTACCTTCCCGATGACCCTGCTGGCAAAGGATACCGCGCATCGCACCGTGCCCGCCGTTCTGTCGCTCGGCGGCGCCGGCTTTACCAGACGCGACATGGAGGCGGCCGCCGACGTCGTAATTGTTCCCGACCCGGCCACGTTCCATATCCTGCCATGGGCCACCGGCACGGGATGGCTCTTGTGCGATCTGTTTTTCACGAACGGCCAGCCGGTTCCGATCTCGACTCGCTATCTGTACCGGCGAGCGCTGGAGCGGCTCGGCGAAGCCGGCTTCGAGTTCGTGGCTGGGCTCGAGGTGGAATTTCACATCTTCAAGCTCGAAAACCCGCGGCTTGCGCTCGACGATGCCGGCCAGCCGGGGCCACCGCCCGAGGTCAGTCTTCTCACGCAGGGCTACCAGCATCTGACGGAGCTACGTTACGACCAGCTCGATCCCGTGCTCGAACTTCTGCGCAGCAATATCGTGGGGCTTGGGCTGCCCTTGCGCACGCTCGAGGTCGAATACGGGCCGAGCCAGTGCGAATTCACGTTCCAGCCGCGCCAGGGGCTTGAGCCGGCTGACATGATGATGCTGGCGCGCAGCGCGATGAAGCAGGTCTGCCGCCGTCATGGCTATCTGGCGAGCTTCATGTGCCGCCCTCGAATTCCGAACGTGTTCTCCAGCGGCTGGCACATGCATCAGTCACTGCGCGATAAACGCACGGGTGCCAACGCGTTCGTCCCGGCCGGCAGCGGCGTGTTGTCGCCGGTTGGACAGCACTACCTTGCGGGTCTGCTCGAGCACGCGCCCGGCGCGGCCGCACTTGCGACACCGACTATTAACGGCTACCGGCGCTACGGCAGGCATGCCCTCGCGCCCGACCGCGCGGTCTGGGGACACGACCATCGCAACGTATTGGTCCGCGCGCTTGGGGGGCCGGAAGATTCCGCGACGCGGCTTGAGAACCGCGTGGGCGAGCCGGCCGCGAATCCGTATCTCTACATGGCGTCGCAGATCTTTTCGGGTCTCGATGGAATCGAGCGTCAACTCGATCCCGGACCGCCGACCGACGCGCCGTATGAAGCGGCGGCGCCGATGCTGCCCCACTCACTCACCGAAGCGATCGCGGCGCTGCGCAAAGACGCATGTTTGCGCGCCGGACTCGGCAGCACGTTCGTCGATTACTATTCGCTCATCAAGGAAGCCGAGGTCGCGCGCTTCGAACTGGAAGTGACGGCGTGGGAGCAGCGCGAGTACTTTGAGATTTTCTGACCGCTGCAAAGAACATTCGAATAATACAATTCAGCTCAGTTTTCAAATAGTAGCTATCGACATTGCCATGCAGGCCCTTGGGGTCCAAGGAGATGAGTGGGTATGCCTGATGCACGATCGCGCCTGCGGAAGTTCTTGAACGGGTCTGAAATGGTGATTGCGCCATTCGTTTACGATTGCCTGCAGGCAAGACTCGCCCAGCACGAAGGATTCAAGGCGGTCTATATGACCGGCTTTGGAACCGCGGCCGCGCGCGGCTTCCCCGATCTCGGCCTGCTTACGATGGGCGAGATGGTCGACAACGTCAGAGCGCTTGCGCGATCGGTGGACATCCCGCTCATCTGCGACGCCGACACGGGCTATGGCGAAGCGATTAATGTCCAACGCACCGTGCGCGAATACGAAGACGCCGGCGCGGCGGCGCTTCATATTGAAGATCAGGTGTGGCCGAAACGCTGCGGCTTTCTCGATGGCAAGCAGGTCATCCCGCTCGAGAACATGGTGGCCAAGTTGCGCGCGGCGATCGACGCCCGGCGCGATCCCAATTTGGTGATTATCGCGCGCACCGATGCGTTTGCCCCGCTCGGTTGGGATGAGGTGACGCGGCGTGCGCGCGCCTACCACGCCGCGGGCGCCGATCTGATCTTCGTCGACGGCATCAAGACGCTCGAGGACTTAAGAAACTGCGCGCGGCTGCTCTCCGGGTTGCCGCTTCTGTATAACGGACAATTGCTGCATCCGACGGAGATCGCGCAGTACGGCTTCAAGGTAATGATCCATATCGCCACACTTTTCGCTATTTACCAGCGCACTCGCGACGCGATACGCGAACTTGCACGCGCGGGCGCAATCTCCGGCGGCGCCGGCTTCGAGCTTCTTCCCGAGATCACCGGCCTCCTCGGGGCGTCCGAGGTCCTCGAGACAAGCAAAAAATATGAGGTGTAGCTCTCGCTAATCAACGCAATCGGCTGGCAAAACTGACCGCGGCGCCGAGGGTCAGCAGGCCAAATCATCCCGCCGCCGCGGGGAAAGACCGGCATTTCCGAATAGTCAGGTGTTTTTGTCCTCGCCTCGCCACTGTTTGGCTTGATCGCGAAAACGCGACTCTGCATTCGTAGGGTTTGTCGCGCGGGTTCTTGCGAGGTCGGGTTTCACTACTTTCAGCGGGTCGCGAACGTCGTCCACATAACCGAGCGCATAGCCGCCATACGAGTATCCCATCAACCGGAGCAATTCGACCGGCAAAGTCTGCGCAACCGCTAAGGGCACCGACAGATATTGATTCTCTTCCTGCCGCAGCCATGCGAGGCTGTAGGTCAGATTGATTCCCGATCGAGTCGTATCGGAGCGGTTGGCGCCACCGCCATGATAGACGCTTCCGGTGTAAAAGAGCGCTGAACCCTTGGCCATCTCGGCCGGCTCGGTGTCTTTTTCTTCGAACTTTAAACCGTCGTCGAGCAGATGGCTCTTCGGAATGACGCGAGTGGCGCCGTTTTGTGCGGTGAAGTCAGTCATCGCCCAAATCGTGTTGAGTTGAACCTCGAAGCCCTTCGGAAACTTGAAAAAGTCGAATACCCATTGGTCGCGGTGAATTGGCTGGGCTGCGGCCTCCGGCTCGATCGTAATGGCCTGGGTCAGATGGATTTGGAAAGTCGCGGCATGCCCCAGCACCTTCTTGGCCGTCGACAGCACGAGCGGATTCATCACCAGTTCCCGGCAGGTTTCCGAGCGCGCTATCAATCCGCCCGTCCTGCGCGTGCGGCGGCCGGCGAAATCATCGCGGCCGATAGCTGTTGCGGCGATGTATGGCTGCATTTCCTGCGCGGCGCGGTCCATGAGCGACGCGGGCGCCAAAGCGTCGACAATCGCGGCCCCATCCTCGGCGAGCGCGGCGGCGATGTCGTCGGCGCCGGCGGAAGCGGCAAGATGTCTGATACTCATTTAGATTCTCCTGGGATTCTCCCGCGATACCTCTGGCGGATTTAGTCCGCGCTCCCCCGCAGGAGCGCCAACCTTGTTGAATCTTAACCACTTCGCGAAGTCGCGGACAACAGTATTCCTCCAATGGCCAGGGAAGGCAGCCTTTATCGGGCCTGTCAAAATTGGCGTTGCGTTTGCTCACGCATGACGCTATCGAAGGATGGGGTGCCAGGGCGCTTGTGGGTGTGCCCGCCGACTGTAACGCAGTAGAACATTCGACTCCGAGGAGGCAGCCGCCAATGCAATTCGGAATCAGTTATCCAACATATATTCGCGCCTGGCACGATGTGGAAATGGCCGAGGAATATGGCTTCAGCCATGCCTGGTTCGACGATTCGCACATGTGTTACAGCGACATCTTCGCCACCATGGCGCTGGCGGCTGAGCACTCGCGCACCTCCGTTCTGGGAACCTTTGTTCTATGCGCGGGCAACCGGGCCGCGCCCGTCAGCGCGTCCGCGCTGGCAACGATCAACGAGCTCGCACCGGGCCGCGTAATCGCCGGTATAGGAAGCGGTTTCAGCGCGCGCAACGTCATGGGGATGCCGGCCACACCGCTTAAGGTGCTGGCGGAGGAAGTCAAGGTGTTGCGCAAGCTGCTGGCCGGGAAGGAAGCGCTCTACCGGGAAGACGACCGCGAGCGGGCGGTGCGCCTACTTCATCCTGAGATGGGTTTCATCAACGTCAAGGATCCGGTTCCGATTTACGTTGGCGCCAATCTGCCCAAGGCCGTCCGCGTCGTGGGCGAGGTGGGCGACGGCTGGATTACGGTGGGCGCGGACCCTGGAATGATTCGGAGCGGGCTTTCAGAGATCCGCGACGCCGCTAAAAGAGTAGGGCGGGCGCTGGAACGAATTCCTACCGTGATCGTAACGGCCGGCTGCGTGTTGCGCAAAGGCGAAGACATCATGTCACCCCGGGTCTTCGCGCGCCTGGGCTCCTGGGGCGCGCTCAGCCTGCACACGATCTGGCATCCGGAAAACACTCCGATCGGTCCCTTTGCGCCTCCGGAGTTTCAGCCGTTGGCCAAGCGCTACTTCGACGAATACATAATGAAGATGAAAACGCCCTGGGAGAAACGGTATCAAGAGATTCACCTGGGGCATCTAATCTTCACCAAGCCAGGCGAGGAACGGTACGTCACGCGGCAACTGCTCGAGGCGACCACCGTAACCGGACCGGCATCGGCCGTGATCGAACGGCTAAAAGAGCTCGAAGAGGCCGGCGTGACAGGCATCGCGCTGCGTCTTACCGGAACCGACGGGCGCGAAATGATTCGCGAGTTCGGCAACGAGATTATCGCCAGATACTAGAGGCGTAACTCAGGAGCTCGCGCGCCGGCTCGCGACGCCGCTGCCGGTTCGCGGGCGAAACTAAACGCCGGCCACGCCCGGCGTAACCGCGGGCTTGCGCGAGAGGCGGCCGCGCAGGCGCTCGCCCCACAGGCGAAGCCGTTCCATGTACAGGTAGATCACCGGGGTCGTGAACAGCGTGAGCATCTGGCTTACGATGAGGCCGCCGACGATCGCGATTCCGAGCGGACGGCGCAATTCGGAACCATAGCCCGTTCCCAACGCCAGCGGCAGACCACCGAGCAGCGCCGCCATCGTGGTCATCATGATCGGCCGAAAGCGCAACATGCAGGCCTGAAAAATAGCGTCCTCGGGCGACTTGCCCTGGGTGCGCTCGGCCTCGAGGGCAAAGTCGATCATCAGGATCGCATTTTTCTTGACGATGCCGATCAACAGGATAATCCCGACCAGCGCGATGACGCTCAGATCGATGCCGCAGATTTCCAGCGCCAGCAAAGCGCCGACGCCCGCCGAGGGTAGCGTCGAGAGAATCGTAATCGGATGCACATAACTCTCGTACAAAATTCCGAGCACGATATAAACGCTAAGCAAGGCTGCCATGATCAACATCGGCTCGTTGGCAAGCGACGCTTGAAAGGTCTGAGCAGTACCCGCAAAGGCGCCGCGAATCTCCGAGGGCATATGTATGTCCTGCTCGGCGCGGTTGATTAAGTCGACCGCCTGTCCCAGAGAGACCCGCGGCGCAAGATTGAACGACATGGTAACTGCGGGGAATTGTCCCTGATGGTTCACCGCCAGTGGGGTGGTCGAGTCGTTCAAACGGGAAATGCTGCCCAGGGGAATCATGCCGGTGGAAGCGGTGGCGGCACCCGCCGCGGCGGTTGCGCCGATAACGGTGACGCCATTACTGGGCGCAGTAGCGGCGCCCTCGACGATCGCAGCGGAGCTGACGCCAACGCCGGCGCCCGGCGCGGAACTTCCGATACCTGACGGTGCCGCAGGCGAAGTCGTGCTGCTCGAAGTAGTGCTGCTCGAAGTCGTGCTGTTAGCGGTCGTGCTGCCGTTCGTGCTCAGGACTCCTGCGACCGGCGTCGGCGAGGAGCTGGGAGCGCTCGAGACCGCCGGAGCTGTGGTGGTTCCGAGCCCAGCCACGATGGAAGTTCCACTGCTGGATGCAGTCGTGCTCGGCAAACCATTTACGCTGGAGCCCAAAGCGCTAAGTACGCCGCCGACCAGGTTCGTGTTAGCCGGTTGGGAGAAGGTGCTGGCGCCGCTGCCGGAGCCGGCGATGTTCGAGTTGCTCAGGCTTTGGGCTGCTGCAGCCGTGCTCGCAGTGGCAGGCGGCGTAGCGGACATGGAAGCATTGGCACCGAGATGTATCTCGTGGAGGGTTTGGGGATTCTGCCAAAAGGCGGGCGCGACCTCCATCACCACAAAATACTGATTCAACGGGGTATACATAGTCGAGACTTCGCGCTCACCGAAAGCGTCGTACAACGTATCGTCCATGGTCTGCATGGAGAGGCCCAGGCGCGAAGCTGTGTCTCGATCGAGCTGCACATTGGCCGACAGCCCCGCATTCTGCTGGTCGCTGTTAACGTCGCTCAGCTCGGGGATCGCACGCATCCGCTCCAGCAACTTGGGCGCCCATAGGGTCAGCAGGTGAAGGTCGTCGCTCACCAGACTATACTGGTACTCAGCGTTAGACGATCTCCCTCCGATCCGCAGATCCTGTTGCGCCTGGAGATAAAGGCTAAGTCCCGAGTGGCTGGCGACTTTCTTTCGGATTCGCCCGATTATCTGTTGAGCGCTGAGCTTACGCTCACTAAGCGGCTTTAGCTCGATATACATGCTGGCGGTGTTGGTCGCGCCCCTGGTTCCGGTGAAAGCGAGCACGTTGGCGACCGCCGGGTCGCTGCGCACCGCCGCGATCAACCGCAGCAGGCGACGGTTCATCGCCTGATAGGAAGTATCCTGGTCCGCCACGATCGAGCCTATCAGGCGTCCGTTATCCTGCTCGGGAAAAAAGCCCTTGGGAATGACGTAGAAGAGATAGATGTTAATCGCGACAGTCATCAACGCGATGAACCCCACCAGGCGGGAATGGTACAAGACCCAGGTCAAACTCACTTCGTAGCGCTTGAGTACCCAGTCGAATACCCGCTCCCCAAGCTGGTAAGCGCGGCCGTGCTGACGGTCATGCTGGCGGTGCAGCAGCTTGGCGCACATCATCGGCGTAGTGGTCAGCGACACCACCATCGAGACCGCGACGGCCGCCGCCAGAGTCACCGCGAATTCACGGAACAGACGTCCAACAATTCCGCCCATCAGCAGAATCGGAATAAAGACCGCGATGAGTGACAGGCTGATCGAAATTACGGTAAAGCCAATCTCTCTAAGGCCGAGCACCGCGGCTTTAAAGGGACTATGACCCTGCTCCAGGTAGCGGGAGATGTTTTCGACTACGACGATCGCGTCGTCAACCACGAAGCCGGTCGATATGGTCAGCGCCATCAGCGAAAGGTTGTCGATGCTGAACCCAAACAGGTACATGACGCCGAAGGTGGCAATCAGGGAAACGGGCACGACCACCCCGGGAATTGCGGTTGTTGTCAGGTCGCGCAGGAATAAAAAGACCACCATCACCACCAGGCACACCGAGATCAACAAGGTGGCCTCGACGTTGTTGACCGACTCCCTGATGCTGGTGCTGCGATCGAGCACCACCTTCAGGTTGATCGAGGCCGCGATGGAAGCCTGCAGCGCGGGCAGGGCCGCATAAACTCGATCGACGGTTTCGATGACATTGGCGCTGGGTTGGCGCCAAACCAACACCAGGATGGCGCGTTTGAGATCGGAGTAGCCCGACGCACGAACTTCCTGGACCGAATCTCTGACATCGGCTACGTCCGACAGCCGTACGACATTGCCATTGTGATAGCCGACGATCAGCGGCTGGTACTGATTGGCTTTCAGAAGCTGGTCGGTGGTGCTGATGCTCCAGGCGTTATGGTCGTCAGCAAACTCGCCCTTGGGAAGATTGGCGTTGGCCGACGCCAGCACGCTGCGCACCTGTTCCAGGCTAATGCCCATACTATTGAGCTGAACGGGATTAAGCTCGACGCGAACTGCGGGCAACGCTCCGCCTCCGACGATCACCTGGCCGACCCCTTCGATCTGCGATAGCTTCTGCTGCAGAATCGAGTCTGCAGCGTCATACATCTCGCCCGGCTTTTTAATGTCAGAGGTTAGCGCCAGAATCATGATCGGCGGATCGGCGGGATTCACCTTCTTGTAGGTCGGCTTGGAGGGCAGATTGGCTGGCAGATTACTGTTGGCAGCGTTGATCGCGGCTTGCACGTCACGCCCGGCGGCGTCGATATTGCGGTTGAGGTCGAACTGCAGAACGATTGCGGTCTGGCCCAGAGTGCTGGTCGAAGTCATCTCGGTCAGCGATGCGATATGGCCGAATTGACGCTCCAGCGGTGTCGCGACCGAGCTCGCTATCGTTTCCGGACTGGCGCCCGGTAGCTGCGCTTGGACCTGGATCGTGGGAAAGTCCACCGCCGGCAAAGGCGCCACGGGCAAGGAACGGAAAGCGACAACACCCGCCAAGGTGATGGCAATGGTCAGCAGTGTGGTGCCGACAGAATTCCTGATGAAGGTTTCGGATAGGCTCATGAGCTCATAGCTGCAAGCTCGGCGTCCTCCAGATCGCGCTGCTTACCCGAGCCCGGGGCGAGGCGCTCGAAATAAAGAAAGATCACCGGAGTGGTGTAAAGCGTGAGCAATTGGCTGACTAGCAAGCCACCCACGATCGCCACTCCCAGAGGCCGGCGCAACTCGGAGCCGGTGCCGGAGCCCAGCGCTAAGGGCAGGCTCCCCAGCAAAGCCGCCATTGTAGTCATCATGATCGGCCGAAACCGCAGTAGGCAGGCCTGGTAGATAGCGTCGTCGGCGCTCTTGCCACCCTCACGCTGTGCCTCCAGGGCAAAGTCAATCATCATGATGGCATTTTTTTTGACGATGCCGATCAACAGGATGATGCCAATGAGCGCAACCACATTGAGATCCATCCGGCAGATCATCAGCGCCAGGATCGCGCCCACTCCCGCGGAGGGCAGGGTCGAAAGAATCGTGATCGGATGAATGTAACTTTCGTACAGCACTCCCAGCACGATGTAGACTGTAATCACGGCGGCCAGGATCAGTAGCGGTTCATTGGCCAGCGATGCGCCGAATGCAGCGGCGGTACCTTGGAAGGCCCCTTGTACGCTGATTGGCATTCCGATTTCCCGTTGCGCCTGGTTGATCGCATCGACCGCTTCGCCCAGCGAGTAGCCGGAGGCCAGGTTGAAGGAGATGGTAACGCAGGGAAATTGGCCCTGATGATTGACGATCAGCGGCGTCGTGTTCGGCTCGTAATGCGTAAAGGCGCTGATCGGTACCTGACCGCCAGTTGCCGAGCTGACATAGATGCTCTGTAGAGCCTTTGGATTGCGCTGGAACTTGGGGTCCACCTCCATCACCACATGATACTGGTTAAGCTGGGTGAACATGGTCGAGATCTGGCGCTGGCCAAAAGCGTCATAGAGCGTATTGTCTATCGTGGACGTGGTAACCCCCAATCGTGACGCGGTATCGCGATCGATCACCAGATGGGCTCCGAGCCCTTGGTTCTGCTGATCGGTTGCGATGTCTTGCAGCGCCGCGATGGTCTTGAGCTTCTCGAGCAGCTTGTTGGTCCAAAAACTCAGTTCTTCGGAACTCGGATCCTCGAGGGTATATTGATACTGAGTTCGGCTGATCCGATCATCCACCGTGAGATCCTGGACCGGCTGTAAATAAAGAGTAATTCCTCCGACCTGCGCCAACTTGGGTTGCAGGCGGGCGATAATCTGTTCGACATCGGCCTTGCGCTCGGCGAGCGGCTTCAGATTGATCAGGATTCGTCCGCTGTTGACCGTGGTGTTCGTCCCGTCGATGCCGATGAACGAGGAAAGGCTTTCCACCGCCGGGTCCTGGAGAATCACTTTCACCAATGCCTGCTGCCTGCGCGCCATCGCGGAGAACGAGATGTTCTGGGGCGCCTCCGACACCCCCTGGACCACCCCGGTGTCTTCGATCGGAAAAAAGCCCTTGGGCACGTACCAGTACAGCAGCACGGTCAGCACCAGCGTTCCGATCGCCACCAGTAACGTCGCCGGTTGATGCCGCAGCACCCATTGCAGAGTCCGGCCGTACAGATCGATACTGCGCTCAAACACCCGCTCGGAGGCCTTGTGAAAGCGGCTCTTCTCCTCCTCCTTCGTGTTGTGCAGCAGCTTGGCGCACATCATCGGTGTGAGGGTGAGTGATACGACGGCGGACACCAGGATAGTCACTGCGAGGGTGATTGCGAACTGCCGAAACAGCCGGCCGACGATATCTCCCATAAAAAGCAGCGGAATCAGCACAGCGATTAACGATACCGTCAGCGACAATATCGTGAACCCAATCTGCTTGGCCCCTTTGAGCGCTCCCTGCAGCGGCGACTCGCCTTCCTCGATAAAGCGGCCGATGTTCTCGATCATCACGATCGCGTCGTCAACCACGAAACCGGTGGAAATGGTCAGTCCCATCAGGGTGAGATTGTTCAGGCTGTAGCCGAGCAGATACATCACCCCAAAAGTGCCCACCAATGAGAGCGGCACCGCGACACTGGGAATAACCGTTGCCGCAAGGCTGCGCAGGAATAGGAATATCACCATCACGACCAGGGCCACGGTCAGCATCAACTCGAACTCAACGTCTTGCACCGAGGCCCGGATGGTGACCGTGCGATCCGTCAGCACCGCAACCTTGACCGACGTGGGCAGCGTGCTCTGGAGCGAGGGCAGCAGCCCCTTGATCTGATCCACCACCGTGATGATATTCGCCCCCGGCTGGCGCTGCACGTTCAGAATCACGGCGGGCTCGTTGTTCATCCAGGCCGCTTGCTTGACGTTTTCCGGCTCGGCAACCACCTTGGCGACGTCTGACAACCGCACCGGGGCGCCGTTATGATAGGCTATTATTTGTGGCAGATAGGCCCGGGCCGTGAGTAATTGATCGTTGTCCTCGATGGTATAGTCCAGGTTCAGGCCATCGAAGTTGCCCTTGGCCTCGTCGACGTTCGAGGCCGCAACCGCGCTGCGGAGTTCCTCCAGGGTTAAGCCATAAGCGGCAAGCTGGAGCGGATTGACCTGGATGCGCACCGAGGGCTTCTGTCCGCCACTGATGGTTACCAATCCCACGCCCGGAACCTGAGAAATCCTCTCCGACAGGCGAGTGTCGGCCAAATCCTCCACCTGATCCAAGGGGAGCTCGGTCGACGTCAGCCCAAGAGTGAGAATCGGCGCATCGGCGGGGTTAATTTTGCTGTAAATTGGCGGAGTCGGCAGATTGGTAGGCAAGTAGGTGGCCGCTGCGTTGATAGCCTCCTGCACTTCCTGCTCGGCCACGTCGATGTCAAGGTTCAAATCGAACTGTAAGGTGATGACGGAGCTGCCAAACGAACTATTGGAGGTCATCTGGTTGAGACCCGGCACTTCGCCGAACTGTCGTTCGAGGGGTGCCGTTACCGACGACGCCATCACGTCGGGGCTGGCGCCGGGATAAAACGTCATGACCTGAATGGTGGGATAGTCGACTTCGGGTAACGCCGAGACCGGTAACTGCTTGTACGCAAACCCTCCTGCAAGTAGGATGGCCGCCATCAGCAGCGAGGTTGCTATCGGTCGAAGGATGAATGGCCGCGATAGGCTCATTGGCCAGCCAGGTTTTGTGACGGACTATTTGCCGCCGATGCCGCCGCGGCGCCCGATTCCATCCGGACGGCGACTTTGCTGCCCGGTTGCAGCTTATCCAGCCCGTCGGTCACCACGATCTCACCAGTTTGTAGCCCTTTTCCGATCGCCGTGAGATCGCCTTGGGTCGCGCTTGCCACGACCGAACGGCGCACGACGGTCTTGTCGGACTGAACCACATAAACGTAGTCGCTCTGCTGGGTCCGTTGGACGGCAGCGGTCGATACCAGCACCGTGTTGTGCAGCGTTTCGACTAGCAACCTGGCATTGACGAATTCGTTCGGAAAAAGGGCCAAGTCGTCATTGGCAAACTGTGCCCGCAGCTTAAGCGTGCCGGTCGTCTGGTCGATTTCGTTATCCAGGGTCAGAAGAAACCCGCTCGCAAGTTGCTTGCTAAAATCGCGATTCCAGGCCTGGACCGCCACCTGGCCGCCGCTCATGTCCTTGGTAACTTCCTGAATGTCGTCTTCCGGGACGCTGAAGATCACCGAGATCGGCTGCAATTGGGTGATTACCACGAGCGCATTCGACGCTTGCACGTAGTTGCCCAAATCGACCTGCCGCAAACCGATACGGCCCTTGATTGGAGAGACCACTCGACAGTACCCCAAGTTAACCTTGACCGCGTCAATCAACCCTTTATCGTTTTCGATCGAGCCGCGCGCCTGGTCGTAAAGCGCTTGCTGGTTGTCGAGATCCTGGCGGGCGATCACTCCCTGCTGGAGCAAAAGGCGATAACGCGCCAAGGTAATCTTGGCGTTGGCCAACGTGGCCGCGTCGCGAGCCAACTGTCCCTCGTACTGGACCAGTTGCGCCTGGTACGGACGCGAATCGATATCGAACAACAGTTGACCGGGTTCAACTATTTGCCCCTCTTTGAAATCGATCTTCAGAATCTGGCCGGACACCCGGCTTACCACGGTTACCGTGGCAAATGGCGTGACAGTCCCGATTTGACTCAGGTAGATATTCAAATCGCCCTGTTTTGCCAGAATTGCCGAGACCGGGACGGAGGGCACGATGGGTGGGCCCTTGCTCGAACTGCGCGCGGTCCAAACGTACAGCCCGACGCCGACTACCCCGAGCGCTACCAGCCACAGCCACCAGCGATGGATACCGTTGATGGTCCGTGTATGACCGGTCTCGACTGCAGTGAAATACGAGGGCGACCGCGTCTTGACTGCCGGCTTGTTGTCCATAATTGGTGTTTCAGCGCCTTGCAAATGTGCTCTCGTGAGATTAGGGCGTTGTATATTGATAAGCTTCCAGAATCTGAAGGCTCCGTAGGCGGTAATTCAAGGGATCAGCGCTGGCCGGGAGTCGCTAACAGTACTCCCATCGTGGCCGGGTCTTTCACCAACTGCTCTTCCGCCTGGGCCTGTGCCGCTGGTAGATACGCGGGGCGATTTCGACCAGCAGGGCGCCGTCACGTTCCCTCTGCGCAGACGCACCGCTTGGACAGTCCCCCTGGGTGGGAGGTAGAAATCCTTCGCCTCTCCCCTGCGGAGCGCTTGAATCCATCATTTCCTTCGTTTTTATCAGTTGGAGCTTCACCTCGCACGATCGGGCGTGCTCCTCGTGACAATTTATTCCTTATAAGACGTTAAAGCACGACTCTCGGTTACGGTTTGAATCGCCGTGAAAACCGACCGCCACCAAATGTGCCGTCATCGAGAATTTCCTTTATTTTGAACTTCGATTGCTGGAAAATGGTGCCGGAGTGTGGATGTTCAGCATGCACCGCGTCACGCATCAGGTGAGCGTGACGCTCAAGAGATTTCCGTTGCTCGCACCGGAGGGACCGCCGATGGCAGTGACTATAATCTATGAAGACCGCGCCGCGACCGTCCAGAACGGCCAGGCCCAGGGGGACGATCTCTGGATGCCGATCGGCGAGTTGCAGGCGGCCACGGGCTGGGAGCTCAAACCGCAGGGCCTGTGTCGCGACGAACGCTGCGTACCCATCCCGGCTGCGCGACGTGACCAGTTTTTGCGCGGCGGCGACCTCGTCAACCTGGCCGCTCTGGCGCGCCAACTCGGCCAGCCGGTCGTTCACAACGACTCGCATGCGCTTTGGTTTTTTGGTGAGTCGGCGGCTACCCGGCGCAACGCCCTTGGTTCGCTCAAGGCGCCGGACTTCACCCTGCCCGATATCGACGGCAACCTTCATTCGCTTTCGGACTACAGGGGCCGCAAGGTTCTTCTGCTTTCATGGGCAAGCTGGTGAGGATGCCGCTTTGACCTGCCAGTCTGGCAGGCGATCTACAACGAACTGAAAGACCGCAACTTCGTGATCGTGTCGGTGGCGTTCGATAGCGGTGGAACTGCCGCGGTGCGCGATTTCATCAAACCGGCGGAACCGGTGCGGATCGAACCGCTGTTTCAGGAAATCATGGGATGGGACGCGATGCTGTGCGATCGCGCGGCGGCTCCCACTTATCCGAATCTGATCGACGAGCGCCACGTGGTCGCCGAACTCTACAACATGGCTAACGTCCCGATGGCCGTGTGGATCGACGAGCGGGGAAATATTGTGCGCCCCGCGGAGCCCGCCGGCAGCAGTGATGGATTCCGTTCGATGGATCGCTCGACCTTCCAGATGAAAAAAGACGCGACCGAGCGGACGAGAGCCGTCCGGAACGCCTACGTGGACGCCATCCGCGACTGGGTCGCCAAGGGTGACCAGAGCGAATACGCGCTCTCGGCCGAGGAGCTGCGCCGGCGGATCAATGCGCCCGTGAACGTCGATCCGCTGGCCACGGCCAATTTCCGAATCGGACAGTATCTCCATCATCAGGGACATATTGAAGCTGCCAAGCGCTACTTTCAGGAAACCCGGCGTCTGTGCCCCGAGCGCTGGAATTATCTGCGTCAGACGATGCAGCTCGAAGAGGACGGAAGCGCATCCGGCCCGGAATTCTTCCGCGCCGTCGATGCTCTCGGGGACCGGCCTTACTATCCGCCGATCGAGCTGAAAGGCCCTCGCGGGTAGGGCCGCGGATTCTTCATCAAACCCGCAGATTGCGGGTCAGTTCGCCGGCTATCTCCGGGTCTGCGTCACTGGGGCCGGAGCGTCCCAACGAGTCGTCGCAATGTAGAGCGGATGGCTCCGCTCGTTGGGCGAGGCTTCCGTGAAGATCGATGCGGCCGGAATCAGCGTAACGCCGTTGGTCTCGCCGATTGCGAACCGCGCCACGGTCGAGGCGTCACGGTTGACCACGTACAGCTCACGTCCTCCTGGATCAGCCACCATCCCCATCGGATACCCCAGCCCCGTCGGGCACTCGCCCACAAGCTCCAGCGCGCCCGACTTCACGGCAAGGGAGGAGACCGTGTCGCTCACGAGGTTGGCGGTATAAACGAACACGTTCGGACCCATGGCGGCCAGTGCGATACTGAACGGTCCTGAGCTCGAAATGCCTACATGATAGGTCTTGGTCACATCGAGCCTGCCGTCCTTGGCGGGTTTGGCCACGACCACGCTACCCAGCGAACGGTCGACGGTGTAAACGAAGCTGCCTGACGGATGTATCGCGACCAGCCCGGGCCGTCCCGGCTTATCGCCAAGGCTCGGTGTGCTCGCCACCAGCTTGAGCTTTCCAGAAGATTCGACCGCGAATGCGACTAGCGTCCCGGCCGCACTGTCGGAAACGTAGACGAATTTGCCGTTGGGCGTGACCGCTATACCCAGTGGCTGCCGCAGACCGCTGCCGCGAAATGTCTCCAGTGGCTTGAGCTCACCGCTCGCGCTGTCGATCGCGTATTCCGCGATCGACCCGTCTTTGGCGTCGCCGCTCTTGCCGGTATTGGTAACGTAGAGAAAGTCACCGCGCGGACTTATCGCGATCTGTTGCGGACGGTTCGCGGATCCGTCGTCCACCGCACCTTCGCCGATCATCGCGAGGTCGCCCGTTTGGCGCTCGATGCGGAATTGATGGATTCGCCCGTCGCCCTCGTTAGCCACGTAGAGAAAGCGGCTGGATGGATCGATGGCGATTCCGGTGGGACCGTTCGCGGCCCCGGCTCTCGCGGTCCGCAGAAAGTTGAGATTACCGTCGGCTTGCCGGCTGAACTCGGACACCGTCCCTTCGCCGTTGTTGGTTATATAAGCGTAGCCGACAGGAGCCGCAGCGATGGCGGGCGCGGTATGCGCCGTCGGCGACGTCTGCCTCCCCGTGCGTCCCGTGTCGCATCCGACGCACGCGAAAACGACCGCGGCGGCGAGCAGCGCGGCGGATGCCCCTGCAACCCTCTTAGCCGCGATTCTCATTTTGTTCCGGTAACCACATATATTCCACGGAACTTCGCTTGATCGGGCAGGGCCCAATCAATTCTGCCTGCGCGGCGCTTACGGGCAGCGATCGTCCGCGCCTCCGGGCCGAATTCAACACCTGCAAATGCCGCCTTGGCAAGCGCTTTGACGCCGGCGCGAGGCCGGTTGTATGCTGCGCTCGCTCTGTGCGAGTCAAACAATCCAGCCCGATCCGAGGGTCAAAGCATGAGACCAGGCATCCGTTCGCACGCAGTGGCCATTGGTGGATTTATCGTTGCGCTGCTGTTCACGCTGCACGGCGAGGTACATCCCGCCGACGCGGCTCACTCCAACGCCGCCTTCCCACAGCCGGGTACGGAAATCACTTACGCCAACTGGCAGCAGTACAAGCAGTTCATGCCGCCCGCCATGCAAGCGCTCTTCGACGGCCAATACTTCTGGAAAATGCCCGCCGACGTCCAGATGAACGTGGGGCCCACTATATCTATGCCGCTTCCACCAGCCTACCTGGCCGATACTGAAAAGAACGCGAGCCGCGTAACCCTCAAGAAGCTTCCCGATGCTGGTTACATACCGGAGGGATACGTGACCGGCATACCCTTTCCCAATCCGCTTAGCCAGTCGGCGCTGGCGCCATATGCGATTTTTTATGACCTGTACTACCACTACAATCCCCGTCTTCAGCGTTCCATCTTTTGTAACTATTCGGACGATTCTTACGGCGACTTTACGGCCAGCGGACAGGCGGATGTCGTTTTCTCCCAGTTGACTCATCTGAGCGACCCGACGATGCCCACAACTATCCCGACGGAGGGCAACTACTACTTCGCCAAATTCATCCAGCAGATCGCTCCTGAGCAGGGGAAATATACCACCTCGCTCGATCTTACCTACGAAGACATCACGAAGCTCGACGACATCTACACTTACCTGCCGAGCGCCCGCAGGCCCATCCGCTCCTCGGACGCGGCCCGGTGCGCTCCGCTTCAGAACTCCGATTTCACCTGGGAAGATGCCGCGCTTGGACCGCCGGGCCTGCCGCAACGATTCGAGATAAAGTATCTTGGGGAAAAGCGAATACTCGCGCTGGTCCATGCCGAACCAGCCGCACTCAAACTGTGCGGAGCGTCGACACAACTGCCGAGTGACTACTATTACCCGGCCGCCAAGGGAATTCTGCCGTGGGCAAGGCCGAGCCTCGGCAAGTGGGAGCTAAGAGACGTCTACGTGGTTGACATGTCCCGGCTCCCGGCCTACAGCCAGGGTTACTGCTATAGCCGCAGGGTTCTGTATATAGACAAGCAGACGTTTTTGCCGCTGGCGATCGAGCTCTACGACCCCCAGGGTGCACTCTTCAAATTTATCACCCAATTCTGGACGCCAATGACTATTCCCAGCGGCGGCTCCATGTTGGGTACGAACGGACCGCAGGCCGGATGGTCGATAAATTTTGTGGACAAGCACGCTTCGATAAGTCTGACCCAAACCTCCTGCTATAATACCAACTGTCAGCCGCAGTACCTCGACGCGAGCCAGTACGCGAGCCCCGAAGGGCTTATGAAAATCGTTCAGTGATCCGCTGAATCGGATTTCACGCGCATCATCTCACGGGATCTTGTCATCGTCTTTTTGTGGCCTTGAACGGGACCCGCTTGGCGAAGTATGGCACCGCATCCCCGGTGGCCACCTGACGCCGCCGATCGATCGGGTTTCCTGACGGCGAAGTGTTCAAGGCGACGGCACGAAACAATCGTGTAAGCGCGATGCAATCTCTGAGTCAGACAGTCGCCTCCGCATCTCCGGAAGCGGCAACCCACACTCCCGCGTTCGTGCCCCGGCAAACGGTCCTAAAGATGCGGACCCTTGATGCACTTTCGTCGCGGTTGGCGCAAAATGTACCTTGATGGGCGAAGTGTCGCCAAGCGGCGGCAGCGAAGTTAAACCCATCGCGAAAAAAGCAGGGACGGTCTGATGGAAACGATTCGGGACATGGATCCGGAGGAAACCCGCGAATGGCTCGATTCCCTGGAGGCGGTGATTGATGCCGAGGGTGTCGACCGCGCCCATTTTCTGCTCGAACAACTGATCACCACGGCGCGCCTGCGCGGCACCTATCTGCCCTATAACGCCAATACGCCGTACCTCAACACGATTCCCGCCGATCGCCAGCCGCACTACCCTGGCGACCGCGAGATCGAGCGGCGCATCAGCTCGATCATCCGCTGGAACGCGCTCGCGATGGTGGTGCGCGCCAATCAGCACTCCTCCGAGCGAGGCGGTCATATCGCGAGCTTTCAGTCCGCCGCGACCCTGTACGATATCGGCTTCGGCCATTTCTGGCGCGCACCGTCAGAGAACCACGGCGGCGACATTATCTATATTCAGGGCCACTCTTCCCCGGGAATTTACGCACGCGCATTCGTCGAGGGGCGTCTGACCGAGGAGCAGGTGCTCAACTTCCGGCGCGAAGTCGACGGCCACGGACTCCCGTCCTATCCGCATCCATGGCTGATGCCGGATTTCTGGCAGTTCCCGACCGTGTCGATGGGCCTCGGGCCGATCATGGCGATCTACCAGGCGCGCTTCATGAAGTATCTTGAGGGGCGCAGCCTAGGCGAGATGGGTGACCGTAAGGTGTGGGCTTTCATGGGCGACGGCGAGATGGACGAGCCAGAATCGCTTGGCGCAATCTCGCTCGCCGCGCGCGAAAAGCTCGACAACCTGATCTTTGTCATCAACTGCAACCTGCAACGGCTAGACGGCCCCGTGCGCGGTAACGGCAAAATCATCCAGGAACTCGAGGCCGACTTCCGCGGCGCCGGATGGAACGTGATCAAGGTCATCTGGGGCAGCAACTGGGACGCCTTGCTCGCGCGCGACAAGCTCGGATTGCTGCGCAAGCGCATGGAGGAATGCGTCGACGGCGAATACCAGGCTTTCAAGTCCCGCGATGGCGCTTACGTGCGCAAGGAGTTCTTCGCCAAGTATCCTGAACTGCTAGAGATGGTCTCCGGCATGACCGACGACGAAGTCTGGCAGCTCCGCCGCGGCGGCCACGACCCGCTCAAGGTCTACGCCGCCTACGCCGCCGCCGTCAGCCATCGCAATCAACCCACCGTCATCCTCGCCAAAACCATCAAGGGTTACGGAATGGGCGCCGCGGGCGAAGGCATGAACATCACCCATCAGCAAAAAAAGATGGGCCTGGAGGAGCTCAAGGCCTTTCGCGATCGCTTCAAGATTCCAGTGCAGGACGACCAGATAGCCGACGTGCCGTTGTATCGGCCGGCCGAGGACAGCGTAGAAATTCAGTATCTGCGTGAGCGCCGCAAGGCGTTGAGCGGCAGCCTCCCACAGCGCCGGCGCACCTCGCAGCCGCTCGAGGTGCCGCCGCTATCGGCCTTCGACTCGCAGCTCAAGAGTACCGGCGATCGCGAGGTCTCGACCACGATGGCGTTCGTGCGGATCCTTTCGGCCCTGCTGCGCGACAAGAATATCGGCAACCGCGTCGTGCCAATCGTCCCCGACGAGTCGCGCACCTTCGGCATGGAAGGGATGTTCCGCCAGCTCGGGATCTTCTCGCAGGTCGGTCAGCTCTACAAACCCGAGGACTCGGGCCAGCTCATGTTTTACCGCGAGTATCAGCACGGCCAAATCCTGCAGGAGGGAATCAACGAGGCGGGCGCGATGTCGTCGTGGATCGCCGCGGCCACTTCATACAGCACTCACAACCTGCCGATGATCCCTTTCTACATCTTTTATTCGATGTTCGGATTTCAACGCGTCGGCGACCTTGCATGGGCGGCGGGCGACTCGCGGTGCCGCGGCTTTTTGCTGGGAGGAACTTCCGGCCGCACCACGCTCAACGGCGAAGGCCTCCAGCATGCCGACGGCCACAGTCACGTCCTGGCCTCGGTCATTCCCAATTGCGTTGCCTACGATCCGACCTTCGCCTACGAGGTTGCGGTGATCATTCACGATGGGCTGCGACGCATGCTGGCGGAGCAACAGGACGTCTTTTACTACATCACTCTGATGAATGAGAATTATGTCCATCCCGCGATGCCCGAGGGCGCGCAGGAAGGTATTCTCAAGGGCATGTATCCGTTGACCAACGGCGCCACCAACGGCAAAGGGCCGCGCGTGCAGTTGCTCGGCTCGGGAACCATCCTGCGCGAAGCTATCGCCGCGGCTGATTTGCTTCGGAACGATTTCGGCGTCGCCGCCGACGTGTGGAGCGTGCCCAGCTTCACCGAGCTCAGGCGCGACGGAATCGACGTCGAGCGCTGGAACATGCTGCATCCGATGGAACCCCAGCGGCGCAGCTACGTCGAGACTTGCCTCGCCGATCGCCCCGGGCCGGTGGTGGCGGCGACTGACTATATACGCACCTTCGCCGATCAGATTCGCCCCTACGTTCCGCGCCGATATCGCGTGCTCGGCACCGACGGCTTCGGCCGCAGTGACTATCGCGCGCGCCTGCGCAGCTTCTTCGAGATCGACCGGCACTACATCACGGTCGCGGCGCTCCGCTCGCTCGCCGACGAAGAACAGATTCCCGCTTCCAGGGTCGATGCGGCGATCAAAAAGTACGACATCGATCCGGAAAAGCCGAATCCCGCGACGGTGTAATGCGATGGGCGCGCTGGTCGATATCAAGATTCCCGACATAGGCGATTTCTCCGACGTCGAAGTCATCGAAGTGATGGTCAAACCGGGCGACCCGGTCCGCGTTGACGATTCGCTGATTACCATCGAATCCGACAAGGCCTCGATGGAAGTGCCGTCGACTGAGGCCGGTGTAGTCAAGGAAATCCGGGTCAAAGTCGGCGACAAGGTTTCGGAGGGCTCGGCAATCGTCGTGATCGAGACCGCGGCGGCGGCCGATGGCAAACCTGCGGCAGCGGGCAAGCCCTCGGCCGAGGCCAAACCAGCACCGGCGGCGGCGCCGGCCGCCACCAGTCCCACACCGGCCAAGGCTGAACCGCCCCAGCGGGCAAAGCCCGCCTCCGCCGCCGCGGCGCCGACGGCGACTTCCCAGAGTGCTCCCGCTGCGCCCGGCAAACCCGATGCGGCCACGGCGGCCCGGCCCGAATCTACCGAACTAATCGGCGAGACCGAGACCGAGTCCGATCACAAACCGCACGCGAGCCCGTCCGTGCGCAAATTCGCGCGTGAGCTCGGCGTCGATCTGCATGCCGTCCAGGGCACCGGATTGAACGGACGAATCTTCAGAAGCGACGTGCAGAAGTTCGTGAAATCCGCGATCGCGGCCCCGGGCCGCGCAACCGGCGCAGGCGTGGGCGCCGCGTTGGAGCTGGTCTCGTGGCCGAAGATCGACTTCGCCAAATTCGGCGAGATCGAAACGCTCCCGCTATCGCGCATCCGCCGCATTGCAAAGGGGAACCTGGCGCGCAACTGGGTCATGATCCCGCACGTCACCCAGTTCGACGAGGCCGACGTAACCGAACTCGAGGCCTTGCGCCACGAACTCGGCGAGGCGCACACAAACGACGGCGTCCGTATCACGATGCTGGCCTTTGTGCTTAAAGCGCTGGTCCGCGCGCTGACTGAGTATCCAGAATTCAACTCGTCGCTCGACGGCGACAACCTCATTCTGAAGAAGTATTTCCACTTCGGCTTTGCCGCTGACACGCCCGAGGGCCTGGTGGTGCCGGTGATTCGCGACGTTGATAAAAAGGGCGTGCTGCAAATCGCGCGCGACACCGCGGCGCTTGCGCAGGCGGCGCGCGAGGGAAAGCTCAAGATGGCCGACATCCAGGGCGGATGCTTCACCGTGTCGAGCCTTGGCGGAATCGGCGGCACCGCGTTCACGCCGATTATCAACGCGCCCGAAGTGGCTATTCTCGGACTCTCGCGGCTCAGCCGTAAACCGGTATGGCGCGACGGCGCTTTCGTTCCGCGCCTGATGCTGCCGCTGTCGCTCGCCTACGATCATCGGGTGATCGACGGCGCGCTCGCCGCGCGCTTCGTCACCTACCTGGGCGCAATACTCTCAGACATGCGCCGCGCCCTGCTGTAGACTGGCGCAGGCGGCGCGCCTTCTCAGTCACGTTCGGCGAGCCAGGCGCCTACTTGTGGCCAGAACTGTTTGTGCGCCGCGCCGCTCACCACCATCCCGATGTGTCCCGCGGGAAACGTCAGATTGCGTTTGTCCTCGCTGCCGACGAAATCTATCAACGGCAGACTGGAGGCCGGAAACACCACGTCATCGTACTCGCCGACCGCGTTGAGCAGCGGGCAGACGATCTTTCCCAGGTCCACGTGCTCGCCGCCCACGTTGAACTCACCCTTCTTAAGCAGGTTCTTCTGAAAGATTTCCCGCGTCACCTCGCGGAATATCCGTCCGGCCAGCGGCACGTCGCCAGCCATCCATTGCTCGAACAAGTCGAAGAACTCCGCGTAGTCCTCCTTCTCCTTGTTCCGATAGAGCGCGACGTACTTGTCGATCGCGTGATGTACGACGGCGGTCGCAGTGAATAGTCCTCTTATAAACCACGCCGGGCAATTCCCGTACACCGACGTGACCAGGTCAACTGTCTGGCCGCTGAATCTGCTCTCGAGATTGAACAGCGGATTGCCTTCGACCGCGGTGTCGAACGGCGTCGTGAGCGTGATCAGGTTCTTGATGTCGTCGGGATGCAACGCCGCGTACAACAGCGTCAGCAGGCCGCCGAAGCAGTAGCCCAGCAAATTAACTTTCGCCACGCCGGTCAGGTTTTGAACCGCGCGCATCGTATCGCCAAGGTCATGGTTCACGTAGGCGTCGAATCCGCGCCAACTGTCAGCCCGCGCCGGCGGAATCCATTCAACCATGTAGACGTCGAAGCCTTGTCGGGTCAGGTTCGCCATCACGCTGCGTCCCGGAAACAGATCGAGTATGAAGGGTCTCTTGATCAGCGCATAGACGAAGACCAGCGGCGTGCGATGCGAATTCCCTTGCGCCGCGTAGTGCCGCAGCCTGACTTTCCCGCCTTCGTAAACAACCTCGTACGGAGTTATTCCCGGAGGATCTTCGCTCAGCGGATAATGGTCGCTCAATCCCCGGCGCCTGCCGTCGAGCGCTCGCACCGCGCCATCCAACCAGTACATCGGAAGTTCGGTCATCAGTGACATAGCGCTTGCCTTTTGCACGGCGCGACAGCGCCGGCTGGTCGCGTTCTACTGGCTAATGGCAGCCGGCTTCTTGTCACGGGAAACATTTCCATTTTGTCCACGCCGGCTCCGGGGCGCCGCCGCGCGAGGCGCAGCGACGGGCGCGATCGGTTTCGGCATGCCCGGCGCGGTGAATTGTCGCACCTCGCGCCGCAGGCTCTCGATTCTATCGAACAACGCCTGCGTCTCGGTCAGCGGGGTCAGTCCGACCAGCGGCCACAGCGGCGCGAACAGCGAGCCCACCACGGAGTTGCCGACTTGCGCCGCGCGCAAGAAGAGATTGAGCACTCCCGCGGCCGCGTCGCCAACCGCCGGCGTCGCCACCACCTTCTCGATTGAAGCATGCGCAGCGCGCACCCAGGCTTCGTAGGCCTTCCAGGCCGCGGCGCGCACTTCTTCGCGATCGGCTCCCGCCGCTGACGCCTTGCGCAGGACCTCCTGCACCTCGGCCCCCAGGGCTTGATAGAGTGCAGCTATATCGCCATCGTTTTCTGGCTGTCCCATGCTCTTTCTCCTGACACCTTGCGGCCCTGCGGGGCCGGCGACGCCGGAAACTTGTTGAGCCGGAGCTTTCGGTGCTCTTCAGGAAATCGGTTTGAAGGCCTGGCCCCTATGCAACCGAGCGGTTTGTGCTCCTCGCGTCTATGCCCAATCAGTGACGCGATCACGCCAGCGCTGAATCGCGTTTCAGTACTTGTCCGGCCGCCTTTATCAATTGCTCTTGCGCGGACATTACTCTTTGCACTGCGGCCTTGAGTTCCTCAAAGGCGTCTGCGATGCACGACTTCATGAATTCCACGTCGGGCATCATCTGCGGCTCCGCCATCAGTCCAAAGAACAGGTTCTGATTGTAGCTAACTATCGCCACGCCATAGCCGAGCGTGCCCGCCAGTGGAACGAGGCCGACGAAATCGAGCATCCGATGCCCCGCCAGGTACATCGGAACCTGAGCCCCCGGCACGTTCGTAGCGATGAAGTTGATCCCCATCGGCGGCCCCGCGATCATTCGGGCCAGACCGCCTGTGAACTCGGAGAGCCGTGTCGCGGCCTCGATCGCGCTATTTGTCATCTTCGAGTTGAAGTCTTGCAAGCCGGGCGAGACCGAGTCAGCGGTCGCCGTTAGCAAGTCCATCCCCTGCGGCTCGCGCGCAGCCTTGATTCGCTCGGTCTCCCGCACTACTGAGCGGTAGCGCTCGATTGGGTCCATCGGCGTCGCCGCCAATTCGGGAAACATCATTGATACCCGGTTGCCCATCGCTCCGTTCTCGCCCTCGCGCCGCACGTTGACCGGACATCCGACGCGCAGCGCAAGCCCATCTGTGGCGACCTCGTGGTGTTTCAGGTAGCGCGCGGCGCCCTCGCTCAGGATAGTCAGCACCACGTCATTGACCGTGCCACCAAGCGCGCTGCGGATTGCGCGAAGGTCGCCGAAAGAGACCCTAAGCCACGCTAGCGAGCAGGCCCGGCTGACGAGCCCCATGTTCCATGGCGCCGCAACGATCGGCCGCGACATCATCTGGAACATCTGCGCGGCCGCGCCGGCCATCGCAGCGCTCCGCTCGGCCAGATCGGCCGGCGAGCTCAGCAGTCTTGCGGCCTCATGCAGTTCATCGAGCCGGTTCTCGACCAGCGCTACCGCCGCGTCCAGCAGGGACTTGGAGCTGTCGGGCAGGCTCGCGGGCGCCCACGGCTCACGCTCAGGCGCCGGCGCCGGAGCGTCAGGTCTCAGATCCATCGCGGTCGCAATCAATTGCAACGCTGAGACCCCGTCGACAATGCAGTGATGGATTTTCCACAGCAGCGCTGAACGGCCGCCCTCGAGGCCCTGGAACAGATGCAATTCCCATAGCGGGCGGCTCCGCTCCAACGGAGGCTCGTTGACGCACATCGCTATTTCGGCCATTTCAGCGTCGTCGGCGCCGCTGTGGAGCGTGTGGCGCTTTAGGTGATTGCGCAGCTCGAACGCCGGATCATCCTCCAGGGTCGCGTGAGCGAGGTTAAACGGCGCGAAAATCAGGCGCTGCCGGTAACCCGGCAAAAGATGAATGCGGCGCTCGAAATACTCTATCAGCCGATCGAACTCGATCTCGCCTTCGAAGGTTTGGAGGAGACCGATGTGCAGTGGGCCGTTGGGCGTCTCGTTGTATAGAAATGAAGCGTCCTGGGTGCTCAGGCGGCGCGAAAGTTTGCTTGCCTCAGCCATTTTGACGCTCCGGATCTTGTTGCAGCTTAGACACTCAACGATGCGCCAATTCTCTGATTTCGTCAATTGAATATCTTTCCACTGCGACGCGAATCCGGCCGCTCGACCGCATAGATTGCTCTACAAAGGCTCGACCGGTTTGATATCCTGTCCTTGTAATCGCTCTTCCGATTCCGATCCGATGGCTCATGGCGGTGCAGGCCACAAGGGAGACATCCATGGCTAAACAGGAAGCGGGCGAAGATTCTGGCTATGCCAGAGAGTTGAAACTTTCCGACGGCCGGCGAGTGTCGCTCAGGCTGATGGAAGCGGCGGACAAGCAAAAAATATTGGGCTTTGCACGATCGCTACCGCCCGATGATCTGCTCTTTTTGCGCACCGACATCACCGAACCGGCACTCGTTGACGAGTGGATCGCAAATCTCGAAAAGGGCGCGACGATGACCGTGCTGGCGCAAGTCGATGGCGAATTAGCTGGCTACGCGAGCCTGCATCTTGAGCAGGCGCGTTGGACGCGCAGAGTCGGCGAGATTCGTGTCCAGGTCGGCGTCCCATACAGGGGCATGGGCCTCGGCAGACAACTTGCGGCGCAAATCTTTCGACTGGGACAAGCACGCGGACTTAAGAAGATGGCCGCGATGATGACGCCCGATCAGGCTGGCGCTCGTGCCGCGTTCGAGAAGTTAGGTTTCAGTGTCGAAGCGCTGTTACAGGATTGGGTGGTGGATCGTAAAGGCCGGGCGCGCGATCTTGTGGTGATGAGTCACGACCTGGAGGGACTGAGCGATCAAGTAACAGGTTAGGCGTTTAATTTACTGTCCATGTCTCAGTCCCGCACGCCTGACCCTCCATGCAAGCGCTTTTTGATATCGGCGATCGCAGCCGATTCATAACAAGTTCGTAACGATCTCTCTCGAAATTATCTCCTATGCTCTGCGCTTTCCGCAGTATCGGCAGAGGTTGTCTGTCCAAGCTAATGGCGCAGGCACAGGGAATGAGCACGTGATGCTCTGTTAGGGGAAACATTGATGGCCAGGAAATTCTGGAGAGGTGATGGCACGGATGCTGCTTGGATTAGCGACGCCCGTGGCATTCCTCGCTAAACGCGCACAGCGGTTTCGCGAATGGCCAAAGGCTTCGCGCCGATCCGTAATCTGCAAACGAGCGGCTTCAAGAGCCGGGCATCAGACGGCTTGAACAGTCGAGCATCAAACGGCTTGAAGAGCCGAGCATCGGGATGAAAAGGACAAAGCATGTGGGCAATCAACGCGCTATCGGACTACTCTGCTAATGCGACTTTACACGACGGAACTCCCGTACGGATTCGCGCAATCCGCCCCAACGACAAGCAACGCCTTGCACGTCACTTTGACGGGCTGAGTTCTGATTCTCGCTACCATCGATTCTTCGGTATCAAAAATGGACTCTCGTCTCACGAGCTACGCTTTTTTACGGAGCCGGACTTCCTGCGCCATGTCGCGCTGGTGGTAACGACCATCAACGGCGGCGACTCAGAGACCATTGTAAGCGACGGCCGCTACGTGGCATTGGAAGAGTGCCGGTCGGTAGCCGAGGTGGCGCTAAGCGTCGTTGATGCCTATCAGCGTCGAGGAGTTGGCAGGCTCCTGCTGGAATCCCTCATCGGGCTGGCGCGGCACGTGCGACTCGATCGATTGGAGGCCGACGTTATGGCGTCGAACCGCGGCGCGATGCGCTTTCTTATCCGACGCGGGTTCAAGTCCACGGGAACATCCGGCGGAGTCTGCCGTGTCGCTCTGTCCGTGGAAGATCATGATGGCGGCTCTAGCCTTACCGTGCGCCATTCACCTGTTCGGCGCGACCGGACAATCCGGTACCAGCCGTATCCAGTGCGTGCGGGATTGGCGCCGAAAAGAGCGGGAGGATTGGCTAGTCGCCGCGGGCAAGTTATCAGTAGTCAGCAGGTTGGAGGGGGGTGCGGAATCAACCCGGCTACCATCCCCGGGTGAGTATCTATTCGCTCGCATGGCCCGGCCTATACCAGGATGACGCGCAAACGCGGCTACGGATTTGGCACGCCAGCACCGGCGTATGCTGGCGGCGCGCCCGGGCCAACGGTCACGCCTTTGCGCGTGCGTACCGTAAGCTCGGGCCTTCCCGGGATGTCCACGCGCAGGCTGCGATAACCCGGCATCGAGGGATCCGGGACCACGAAGCCCGCAGTATATTGTTCTCGCAACTCGTTGCTGATTGCGACGCAATCCTGGCGCAGCAGTTCACCGTCGCCAACTTCGCGCAGCAGGTAGGTACGCGCGCCGCTCTCGGTCGACAGCTCGCGCAACATCTCGGCGTCGACGTGGTCGAGATTGCCGCCAAACAGCAGCGAGCCGATGCCGAAACCGATCTTGCTCGAGTTCGGATCGCCGATTCCGATCGAGTAGATCAGCACGCCCATCCGGCGCGCGCGGCCAACCACCTCCGGCAGCGTCGCCCGGCTCGCATTGTCCATCCCGTCGGTCACGACCAGCAACGCTTTTTTGTCGTAGCGCCCGCGACTGATCCTGTGCAGACCATCTATGATGGTGTCGAAGATCGCCGTGTCACCAAAGGCATGGAGCAGACCGAGCCGGCGCATCACCAGCTCATGATTGATCGTAAACGGCTGCAACAGGAATTGCTGGTCTGAGAACGCATACAGGAAGATATCGTCGCTCGGGTTGAGCTCGCGGATGAACTCCGCAATCGCCGCGCGCGCCTGTGGAATCTTCGGTTCCATGCTGCCCGAGGTGTCAACAAGGATTCCGATCGACACCGGCGTGTTGGTGTCGCGGCGCAGGAACTCGAGCGGCTGCTGGATGCCGTCGACGTAGATGCGGAAATCGCTCTTCTGCAGGCCGGTGACGTAACGGCCGCCCTGATCGGTCACCGTCACCGTGAGCTGCTCGTAGCCGCTCTGGGCGCGCAACGCGCGCGCGGGAAGTTCCAGTTCCTGGCCCTGCTGCGGCGTGAGCGGCGGTATCGTGGAGGCTTCCTTGCCGCCCTGGCTCGCCGGCGCCGCCGGCACTTCGAGCACCGAGCCGCCCTGATCATGGATTGTCGAAGGAGGCGCGCCGAATCCGTTCTGCTGCGGCGCTGCCGGCGAGACTGCGGCGAGCAATATGGCAACGCAGATCGCGGCCGTCGCCGTCAGACCAAATCGCTCGCCGTATCGCTTGCCGTCCCTTAGCATGACGCCCTGCCGGGTCCCCTCCGGTCCCGTCCCTGCCCTTCCCGGCCATGCGCGCGCCCTGTTCCTCAACCGAGCGCGGCTATCAAGTACCTTTTCACAGCCCCTGCTGGAATAGAAACGGCCGGCGGCGGCGATTTGTTTCAGCCGTAGCGGCGCGCGGTGAGCGCGATCGGGCAGATTCGACTAATGAAGCGAGACGGTTTTCCTGATATCCGAGGCGATCGTTTCCGGACGTGTCGCGAGACCATTGTAACGGCGTAATCCAACGCCGTCGGCGCTGAGCAGAAACAGCTCCAGGACGTGGGCCGAGTCGTCGTCTTCAGCCGAGACGCCGTAAAGGGCCAGGAGCCGGCGAATCTTTGCGGGCGCGCCGGTCAGGAACACCCATCCGTCGGCGTCCACTCCTTGCGCCTTGGCATAGGCAAGCAGCTCGCGCGATCCGTCCTCCTTGGGGTCCGTAGTGATCGAGACCATCGTGACTTCGGACCTGAAGCTGGGCCCCAGGCTCCGCGCGACCGACTTCATCTCGGCAGTGATCAGCTCGCAGGGCCCTTCGCACGAGGTGTGGATAAAAGCGACCAGTGCCGGCTTGCCCTTCAATGACGAAAGCGAGATCGCTCTGCCATTCTGGTCTGTAAGACTTACTTTTGGCAGGCCGTCGGCAGGACTCGCCACCGCCCGCGCCGCGGCTTTGCCGAGTTCAGCCCGCGCCGCGAACGGAAGCGCCAGCATGAGTATCGCCGCTGAGGCGATCCAAACTGCCGACGCGCCGCTGCGAAATCCGAAAACGCGCCGCGTCATCTGGAGCTTCCGCTAGAGGTTCCGCTTCGCACTCTCGGCGGCGATGCGATCGGCTTGCCTGATGGCCAGGCTGACGATCGTGAGCGTGGGATTCTCGCCCCCACTGGACGTGAACTGGCTGCCGTCGGAAATGAACAGATTTTTCACGTCGTGAGTCTGGCCCCACTTATTGCAGACGCCGTCGCCGGGGCGCTCGCTCATACGGCACGTGCCCAGGTTATGCGTCGAAGGATACGGCGGGACCGCGATGGTCTTGATCGCCCCAACGGCATTGTACACCGCAGCGCCCTGCTTGTATCCGTAGTTGCGCATGGCGACGTCGTTGGGATGATCGTCGTAGTGCACGTTCGGAATCGGGAGACCCCACTGGTCCTTTACCGTCGGATGGAGCGTCACGGCGTTGGTCGCCTGCGGCATGTCCTCGCCCACGATCCACAACCCAGCCATGTTGGGATACTGCTCAAGCATGCTCGAATAGTCGCGTCCCCAGGCTCCCGGATCCAGGAACGCGGCCGCGAACGGCAGTCCGAGCGAGATGGTCTCCATCTCGAAACCGCCGGCAAACCCGCGCTTGGTATTCAACTCGGCTTCGTCGGTGATGATTCCGGCCATCACGGTACCACGATACATATGGACCGGCTTGTCGAAAATGGCGTAGACGGAGCCGGTCGTATGCCGCATGTAGTTTCTGCCGACCTGGCCGGATGAATTGGCGAGCCCGTGCGGGAACGTGGACGAGGCCGAGTTGAGCAGGAGCCGCGCGCTTTCGATCGAATTGCAGGCCACGCACACGATGCGCGCCTTCTGCACGACATGTTTGCCGTCCTTATCGGCGTACAGCACGCCGGTCGCTTTGCCATTGGCGTCATGCTGAATCTGGAGCGCGTAGGACCCGGGCCGCAAATCGAGCTTACCAGTGGACTCGGCCTTCGGAATTTCGGTGTAGAGAGTTGACCACTTCGCTCCCGACTTGCAGCCCTGGAAACAAAATCCGAGTTGCCAGCAGGACGAACGGCGGTCGCGGGGCCGGCTATTAATCGCCATGCGCCCGGTGTGCACAGTCTTATACCCTACACGCGTGGCACCATTATACATTACCTTGAAATTGTTATTCCCCGGGAGTCCCGGAATATCATTAGTCCGCGTCACGCCCATCTTATCCTCGGCCTTGGCGTAGTAAGGCGCCAATTCCGCGAGGCTTATCGGCCAGTCGAGAAGGTTCGCACCGCTGACACTTGAATAGGTGGTCTTGGTCTTGAATTCGTGCTCCTGAAAGCGCAACGACGCGCCCGCCCAGTGCACGGTCGTTCCACCAACCGTCTTGCAGGTCCAGGCCGGCAGGTTGGGGAAGTCCTTCGCTACCCGCCAGGTCCCCGAGGTGGTGCGCTTATCGAGCCAGGCTAGTTGCTTGAATGCGAACCACTCGTCGTTGTGAAAGGTCTGCGGCGACTGACGCTGCCCCGCCTCGAGCATCACCACCTTGAAGCCCTTGTGACAGAGCTCGTTCGCCAGCGTGCCTCCGCCCGCTCCCGAACCGATGATTACCACGACGGAATCGTCATTCGAATCGAATCGAGCCACGATGCAACTCTCCGTTCAGCCCGGTTTCGGGCTTGCCGCTTCGGGTGGTTCCGGCAGCCAATTCAGGTCGTTGAAGCCGTGATGCAGGTAACCGCCGAAACGGTAGGAGGCGCCCTGGTAGCCGAAGACCTTCCAAACGTCCTCGTTATTGTACAGCGAAACCAGCTCGGTGCTGCGGACCTTCTCGAAAAACGGCGTATGCTGAATTTTCTTGAGCGCGGCGATTTGATCGCTGGCGGGTTGGGCGGCAAATTCGCCTTTCGCCAAATGATCCAGATTAGCTACTCCTGCGCTTATCATTCTGGCGGTGGCGGGCTTGCTTGCCGCCTCCGCATCGAGGTCATCAACTACTTTTATATAGTAGCTATCGCCGAGGCGGTCGTGCGGGAAGATCTGCCGCGCCATCTTGAGCAGCGTTTCAGCCTCGTGTGCATTCAGGGTCTTTAATTTCGAAGTCCATTCGGCGGCAAAGCCGGTGACCGTAACACCAGCGGCCGCTGCCGATACGCCGGCGACCACCAGCGCGCTCTTGTGCAGGAACTCGCGTCGCTTGATCTTCACGTCTCTCCTCGTTCAGCACTAAGGCAAATACTGCGGGCGGAACTCCGTTGGCACGAGATCGGTATGCAGGGTAACCAGGTCCTCGTGACCCTGCGGACCGGTAAAGCGCAGCAGCCCCGCGATACGCTCCTGCGGGTCGTGCAGCGGGATGAGCCGCTCTTCATCGAACAGCGGACTACTTATCTTCAATTGCACCTTCGCGGTCTGTCCGGGCTCGATCGGAGCGTCGGGCTCGACCTGCATGCGCCCGACGTAGTGCGCCGGTCCGGCCTTTTCCTGTTCTTTCTTGTCGCCATTGACGAACGTGGCCATCGCCATGATGTATTGCTTCAGGCTTAACGCAACGGTCCCGGTATTCCTGACCGCGAGGTTTATCAACAGCGTATCGGTCCGATCGTCGTAGGTGGAATCGGCTTTCATCACCTGGACCGAATGAGTGGTGGAATCGATGACCTCGGGCGCAAAGCGCACCGTCTGCTGCGGCAACCGCACGGGAAACTTCACTGCCATGTAGATCCAGCCGACGACCAGCATCGCGATCGTCGCACCGGCGAGCACGTCCATCCACATGTGGTCGCGCGGGGTGATGAGTCCGATGTCGGGAGCGTCGTCGTTGACCGGTATTTGTGTGGTCACCGCGAGACGGGTAACGGTACGTTTGGGAACGGTCCAATAGATCATCCAGATCATGCCGATCAGGAACCCGGCGAATGACCACCACCATACGAAACTGCCGCCGTAATGCTCCAGATTGACGGTTTGGCCAGTGAGCAGCGTCACGTCCATTTTGAAGGGCGCGGCCCCCCGCTCAACCGTGACCCACTCGCCCGGGCCGATGAGAGTCCCGGTGCCCTGTATAGCGATTCCCGGATGCACGTGCCAGTTTCCGGGGTCGCGCCCCTCGATCACCATTTTGAAATGATAAGTGCCGCCCTTGTCGACCAGGATCGAGCCCGGCGCCGCGGTCCCATTAATCTCCCGGTTGATGAGCGCGAAGACCGGGCCCGGAACGACCGGCGTGATGTACGCGGTTTGCGGCGGATCGAGCGTATATGGCCAGGTCTCGAGAATTTTCACCGCTCCAGTGATCGTGACCGGCTCACCTACTTTGATCGTGGTAGGCGAGATGTGCACGTCATAGAAGGCGACGGTGAGATCCTTGAGGAACGGCTCGTCCGCCGCTTCGCCGTGCGCGAAAGCGCGTGGCGCATAGGATGCTGTGAGCAGGAAGAGAGCCGCTGACAGAACAGCCGGAAATCGCATTCGCATTCCGCCTCCCCGTATGGCGTGGAAAATCCGCCTGCAAGTCCGCTACTTCATCACGTTACGCATCGGCTTGTTTTTTTTGCTGACCACCGGACGGCGGCGCGACGGCCACAGCAACATCAACCAGTAGCCACCGATGCCGAGCACGGCCGAGGTGATTACCGGCGGGCCAAGCTCGTCGGGCCCGGCGATTCCACCATGCGCATAGGCGCTGGCGGCAAATACGCTGGTCCACAGGAGCGCGACCACGACGGCGCGTAAGCAACGAAAGACGGTTCGCATCGCTGTGCCCGCGCCTCGCTCAGACGGTCTTGATGTATCTGCCAATCGGCCACACGGCGAGGTATCGCCCGATGAACTGGCCGATCCAATAACCGACCATCGCCATCGTGCCGCCAAACAGCAGCGACACGTACTGGGTCTCGCCGAGAAAGCTGCGCAGCGCGCCGCGTTCAATATGCCGCATGTATTCGGGCGTCTGGGTGCGGATGTAAACGATGCCCTGGACGTCGGCAACCGTGAGAATGTGATGCATGAATTGCATCGGCTGAAGGAATGGCGCGAGCGGGATATAGTTGAAGCTCCACACCATCACGGCCCAAATCCCTCCGCCGAAAAGCGATGTCAGTACGAAACTTTTCGTTCTCATCAATAGCCAGTCAAGAATTATGGCCGCCGGAATCGTCGATATCGGCCATATGAAGTTCATTGGATAGCTTTCGGCCACGTGCCATTGGAAGTAGCGCCCGATCCACGAGGCCATGAAAAGGCACACGCACGTGTACGTCGCGCCGGTGGGGAACCGCCAGGCGGCCCACTGAATGTATTGGAGTGCGGAAGGAATGATGATGGTGGCGAAGGCGGTCACCACCGGCCACCATTGCGGATCTTTCCAATCAGTCCAGAAATCCCAATCGCCGGCGAACAGCAGCCGCGTGATGTCCGCCGCCCCGGCAACGACGAAGATGGCCGTGATCCAGAAGACCGCGTCCCAGGTGCGATCGATCCATTGATATTTCGCGTTGAGCAGGTCGCGCAGCGCGAGCCTGCGTTGCTTCTCGGCCGCCGCGGCTGCGGCTAACGATGGTGCTGTCGCCATGCTTCCCTCGCGCGAGACGCCAGGATTTGAGAAGAGCAGTTTGCGCCGCTTAGCCGGCGGCAGCCGTATGGGTCGGGAGTTCTTCCACCGCTCGCGCCCTCTTTTCTATCTGGAAGAGATAGAGGATGGTTTCGCCCCACACCGCGAACATCCCACCCGCCAGCCATCCATAAATGACAAAAGGCCAATGGAAGGGCACCGAGAAGAATTCCTCTGACATCCAGAGACTGTGACCCCATTCGTTGAAGGCGACCTCCACGAATTCGAGAACCGCGGCCGCGATCAACAAAAAGAAAGACCACGGGAATCCCTTCTCGCCGCCGTAGACCGCGGGAATCCGAAAGCGCCCGTACAGGTACGCTCCCAGGGCCAGCACCACCGACATCGGGAAGAAGAAGTAGAACATCGGAATGTGGGTCGGGGTGAGCGCGGTATCGCGCACCATCGTCTGATGCCACGCGCCGTCCCAGTTGGGCCAGAAGCTCGCCTCGATGTAGATCGAGAGGCTGGTAACTCCGATAATTCCCCACAGCACCACAACGCGCCGCACCTCTTCGGCGGGCGCCACCGCCTCGCCCACGAGACTGCGGCCGGTCCGCATCAGCCATCCGTACCACAGGCCGGCAAATGCCCCCACGCTCAGCAGCTCACCCCAGAACAGCGTGCGGTAGTGAAGCGTGAAGGCGCGGCTCGAGGAATCAAGTCCCGCCGTAAACGCGTAGTTGTAATCCCAGACCCAAAGGAAAACGTTGCAGGCCATTAGCAGGCCGCATGCGACAAATAGAGTTTTCCAGCCGACGAGCCAGTCAGTAGGAGCACGCCCGGCCGCCACCTCTTCCGAAGAGCTCATAAGCAGACCTCGCCGAAAAGTTTACTTTCACTTATGCCCGTGTAGACCGATTTTCATCCGCGGTCAACAGGCGGAGTCCTCGGAGAACGAGGGTTTTTTGAGGCGCGAGGGCGATGTTACGCAGCTAGCGCAGGGCGAACGGGTTGGACCCTGGGCCGAGCCGGATGGCAGTCCGGCCCAGGGTTTTGCGCGAATTCCGGTTCAGGCCGTCATCGACGCGAGCGCGTCGGCATTGCTCACCGGCTCTGGTGCAACCCCCGGACGCAACGGGCGCGAACCCGGAGCGCGCTGGAATGGATCGACCAATCCGATCGTCTTGCCGTAGTCGCGCATGGCCGGAATCACGTCGCGGTTGAGCAATTCCAGGCATCGCATCCGGTCCTTGGCCGGGACCGGTCCGTCGAGCCAGAACGAAAAGATGCCCGGGCGCAGGACGTCGAGCACTTTATTGAGCTTGGGAATCACGTTGTCAGGCGTGCCGGCGATCATTACGTAGTCCTTCAGGACGTCCGGATAGCCGTCATAGATGTGTTTCTTGACGGCTTCGATCTGTTCTTCGGACTCGTTGTTGCCGCCCTCGCCGTAAAGCGACTTGGCCGCGGCGTTGGCGCCGAAATTCGACTCGGCCAGACGCTTGGTTGCGGCCTTGGAATTGTATCCCGGAGGGAACATCCATTCCGGCCGAGCAAAGTGCGCAAAGGCGCCGCCGAAAAGAATCCGTTTGCCCAGTTCCTCCGCTCGCTCCTGCGTATCGGCCACCACCACCGGCTGCAAGTAGCCGAAATTCTCCGGCCCCGCCTGATAACCCTCCTGCGCAGCCGCCTTCGCATAGAAGTCCCAGAGCTCCAGCGTCGGCTGCAGCCTCGTGGCCAGGGCGACGTACGGATAGCGCTTGCGGGCGCACCAAAAGGCGGTGTCGGGACTCACCAGGCCCGGGATCCAGAACGGCGGATGCGGCCGTTGCAGCGGCAGCACCCAGGGGTTCACGTTGCGGAAGTTGTAGTGCTTGCCCTCGTAGCGAAATGGGCCCGGCGTGGTCCACGCCTTGACGATGAAATCGACGCCTTCCTCGAACAGTTCGCGGTTGAGCGCCGGGTTGGTGTTGTTGGCGAACTGCTCGGAACCGGCGCCGCGCACCCATCCGGAGACCAGGCGTCCGCCCGAGATGAGATCGATCATCGCCAGTTCTTCCGCCAGGCGCAGCGGATTGGCGACGGTGGCGACGGGATTGCCGAGCAGGACCATCTTCAGCCGCTTGGTGGTCTTGGCGAGGATGGAAGCTTCGACATCCATCACGGCACCGAGGCAAAACGGCGTGCCATGATGCTCGTTGAGCATCACGCCGTCGAAGCTCATCAGCTCGGAGTCCGTGTAAATCTTCTCGTCGAGGTATTGGTTGAGCAGTTTCGCTCCGTGCTCGCGCTCGAAAAAACGGTTGGGGGTGTTGAAGAAGCTGCGCAGTCCAACGATCTGATTCTCCAGCGCATGATACTTGGCCGGGTCGACCTCAGGATCATAATGGTACGCCCGTTCCGTAAACCACATGAAATGCATCTTATCTTTTCCGCTCCTTTAGCGATCTTGTGCGAAGGAATCGCTGTGCTTTCGCTTAGCCTTTACGTTCCTCAGTTGCCGAGAAACCTACCTTCCAGCTTATCCCACTATCGTCCGCGGCGGTAATGGCGTCACCGCGACGATTTTGCCCTAGCGCCGAGCGCCATCGCGCACTATCGATTCGATTGCCTCCGCGCTATACCCGAGTTCCTGCAGTACCTCGCGCGTGTGCGCGCCGACCTCCGCCGCCGCCGTGGGCTTCCGTTTTTCCACGCCGGAGACGAAAAGCGGGCTGTTCACCGTCTCCAGCACACCGGCCCCGGGATAATCCATCTTCACGAACGCCTCGGCCGCGCGCATCTGGGGATCCTGCACGACGTCGTCGAGCCTGGGCAGCGGCGCCCATTTGATGTCGTTGCATTTGAAGATCGTTTTCCACTCCGCCAGGTCGCGCGATTCGAACTGCGACTGCAGGATTGCATACAGCGCCGCCGCGTTTTGATCGCGGTCGGCGTTGCTTCCAAACAACTCGCCCGTGCCGAGTTCAGGCTGGCCGAAAGCTTGGCACAGGCGCGGAAACTCGTTGTCCGGATCGATTAGCACGAGGAGAAACATCTTGCCGTCGTGGCTGAGGTACACAGCCGTGAGCGGGTTGGGTGGATGCTTGCCCTCGCCGCGCTCGGGAAATTTCGCGTTCAAGAGCTTGGCCTGAATGTCGCACGCGTTGGCCCACGCCCCGCTCGCCAGCAAAGATGTACTAACCCTGGATCCGCGCCCGGTGCGCTCGCGCCGGTAAAGGCCCAGCATGATCGCCCCGAACAGCGACATCGAGGTTGGATGATCGCCCATCCCCGGCCGAGGTCCGCTGGGCGAACCGTCGATCCCCGTCACGCTCGTCATCAGACCCGAGCGTGCCCAGTACGCCAGCGCGTCGAACGCCGGGTCATCTGCGTCGTCGCCCGCGTCACCGTAGCCGGTCAGGTGCGCGTAGACTAGCCGGTCGTTGACAGGCGCAAGGTCCTCCCAAGTCAGGTGGAATTTCTCGAGCAGCGTTCTCTGGTAGTTGGTGAGGAAGACATCCGCCGTGCCCACCAGGCGAAGCAGCGCTTCGCGTCCTTCGGGCCGTCCCAGATCCAGCGCGACACTTTTCTTGTTGCGGCTGGTGAGGACCCAGCACCAATCGAGTTCGGACTTGGCCGTGCCGGGGAGCTTCGAAAAAAGCCGCCACAGGTCGCCGCCACCGGGGCGCTCGATTTTGATCACCTCGGCGCCGAAGTCGGACATGATCGTGGCGGCCGCTGGGCCGGCAACGTAGGTTCCGCAGTCGATCACCCGAAGTCCGGAGAGCAGACCGCCGTCATTTGTACTGCGCGTGTTGTGCCCGTTGTCTTTGTCATGCATGTCGTGTCGCTCCAAAAAAGTGGAGATCGAAAAACGGAGACCAGTAGTCACGCTGTAATACAGAGAATTAAGCGCCGCAAGGCGAGGCCTTAGACCTCTCGACCCCCCCCGATTGCTTTACGCACACGAAACTTCGCGAATCACTGGTTGAGCACTTTCTGACCTGCTCCCCCAAAACACAGGGGAGAGAATAACGAAAGACACTTATGTACGCGGCTCAGCGCAACTCGACGCGCAGCTCGCGGTACAGGCGCGCGCCCACGTTGGTCAGCTCGCGCTCGCATCCGCCGGGTTGCCAGAGCACAGTACTCGAAGCGAGCTCGGTTTCCTGAGAACGCTCCGTGCCTTCGCGCGCCTCGCGCCATCGCACCCGTCCCCCTTGGATCACGAATACGGCAGTGTCGCGCGGATGCGCTCGCGGCCCGGCTTTGTCGCCGGGGGCGAGGGTCACTTCCAGCGCGCGGATGCGGCTGTTCTCGAGCAGCATCACCTCTCCCCGCTCCGGCGGTCTGCCGGCGGCGGCTTCGGTCAGGGCGAAGCTCGGGTTGGCGATGCCGGGCGGGAGCGGCCGGCGAATCTCGAACAAGGCTTCACGAAAACGGCCCGCGCCGCTGACGTTGCGAGCGCTTTCGGCGCCGCCCGCCGGGACGTATGAAATTGTCCGCGCGCCGACTTCCAGCTCATACGTGGTTTGGCCGGGAAAGCGATTCGAGGTCATCCCAGGCGACTCCACCGCGATCCTGCCGCCTTCGAGTATGTACAAAATGTAGTCGAGCGGATGCCGATGCAGTTCGCAGATCTGGCCGGTGGCAAGATCCATTTCCCACACACGCACATGCTCGTTTTCGAACCGCAGATGCGTCGCGACCGGGCCGTAAGTCGTCTGCTCAGCCATGGTTATTTTCCCCGCGACGCGTGCGGTACGCTAATGCGCGCAGCGAGAGGCCTCCTAAGTTATCTCTTTACCGGAGAAGTCGTCGCGACTATTGGTCAGGATCACCTATTATCTAAACTGCAGAGTGCCAGAGCGTTCTTAAATGATCTTTCCGTATCCTCTTCCTGAGCTTGACCTAAGCGCGCCGCTGGACTGTCATCGCGCCACCGTGCGGCCCGAGTGGATCGATGTCAACCGCCACATGAATATCGCGGCTTACATAACCGCCTTCGACCAGGCCACCGACACCCTATGCGATCTGCTCGGAGTGGGCCCTCTCTACCTCGAGCACAACCTCGGCATGGTCTTCGTGCTCGAGGCCCACATCACCTACGAGCGCGAAGTCCGCCTCGGCGCGCCGTTGCGAATCACTTCGCAGATCCTCGACCACGACGCCAAGCGCGTGCATCTTTTTCATATCATGTACCATGCCGATGAGGGCTGGCTGGTAGCCACCAACGAGCTGCTCATGATTAACGTCGACCATGAGACGCGGCGAGCTGCGCCCTGGCCTGACGAGACGATGCGCCGGCTCGGTCTCCTCGCGGCGGCGCACAAGACGCTGCCCTGGCCGGAAAGAGCCGGACGCACTATCGGAATCAAATCCGGCCGCGGCCAGAAGTGAAAGGGAATTCCGCTGAAACAACCATCAGTTACTGAGACTAGGCAATCTTACCGAGACAAGGAAATCATTGGCTCACGGCGCCGGATGCTCCTTCACCCACTCGTCAACAGCCGGGATCTGTCGCGCGCGGAACTCCGCCGCTTCGATGATCTCCTCCTGGGCGCGCGCGGCTGCTATCCGTCCGCCGGCCGTCTCGTGTACCGGCGCGAAGTTGGCCAGTTCCACGGCATGCGTGTCGTCGGCAAAGTTGGTCATCAGCGAGGACATGAAGAACGCGCGGAAGGTGGGGCCCCGCTTGGCGGCCAGCGCCTCGAAATTCGCCTTGGTGAAAGCCAGCGCGAGTTCCGGATGTTCCCCCGACGCCACCGTCAGAATCATGCCGTTGGCAAGGTCGACCGGCACCTCATCGGTCAGCGTGAGCGCGAGGGTCTCCTTCGCCAGCTCGGGATTCACCGCCGCGGCGAGCGCGATGTAGTACCGCACGCGTAGCTCAGTGCTGGTAGCCTTGCGGCCGAGCGCTCGCAGCTCATCGTAGGTCGCGCCATCGGCATAGCGGCCGGCGATGAAGATGACCGGGCCGCGCAAATTCACGTCGAGCGATCGCGGGTCCTTCACGAACGCGGCGAACCGCCGCTTCGCCTCGGCGATCACCGCGCCGTCGCCCAGGCCGCCTAACTCTGCGATCAACCTGGAACGCAGGATCGTATTGTCTGCCGTATCGCCTCGGGATTCGCCCGCCGCACGATCCCATCCGAGCCGGTCGAAGGCCGGGCGCAGGCGCGATCGCGCATAGGCTTGAAACGCCGGCCTGCCGGGCAGGCCGCGTTCGAGATCGTCGAGGCGGCTGATCGTGCCCGTCACCCGCTCCCACACGGCACGGTTGCGATCGTCCACAACCGCGTCGACCAGCCTGAAATACCTGTCCGCCGTGATGCGGCCGGCTTCGACCAGCGCCCAGTTGTCGGCGAGCAGGTTGACGCGGTCGGCCGGCGCCATCGTTTCGATCGACTTGGCCAGCGCGGCGTCGGTGGCGGAGTCGTACTGCACGCGATAATATCCCACGTCTCCGAAATTGAGCTTGATCGGCTCTCCGCATCGCCCCGCCGCGATCTCCATGGTTTTTCCTTGCAGCAATACGACTCCGCTCGGCTCCTTGGCGCCCGGCGGACCGAAGGCGATCGGCACCTGCCAGAGTTGCGCACGAACGTCGGCGGCGGCGGTGCCCTTGATGAAACGCTCTTGGCGGATCATGAGCCGCTGCCGATCGTTCACGCAACTTGCGTTGCTTACGATTAACGGCACGCCCGGCTGCTCGGTGTAGGGCGCCGCGATGGCCGCGACCTGCTTGCCGGAGGCGCGCTTAAGCGCCAGCCAGAGGTCGGCCGTGGTCGCATTGCTATAGGCGTGGGCGGCCATGTAGCGCCGGATGCCATCGAGGAATTGTTCGGCGCCCAGGTAATTTTCCAGTTCGCGTATGAAGGCCTGGCTCTTGCTGTACGTGATGCTGTCGAAGACCGATTCCGCCTCGCTCTCATCGGCGACCGCCTGCTGAATCGGATGCGCTGTGTGGCGCGCATCCACATCCATGGCGGCCTGTTTTGCGCCGCCGCTGTTGAGCCACACCTGCCAATCCGGGTGCAGCCGCTCGGCCGCCTTGTTCTGCATCCAACTGGCGAAGCCTTCGTTCAACCACAGATCGTTCCACCATCCCATGGTGACCAGATCGCCGAACCACTGATGAGCCATCTCATGTGCAAGCACGACAAAGATGCCTCGGCGCAGGGCGTCGGGACTCGCAGACGGGTCGAAGAGCAGGATGCTTTCGTTGAAGACGATGCCGCCCCAGTTCTCCATCGCGCCGCCGACGCCGCCGGGAACCGCGATCAGGTCAAGCTTGGGAAGCGGATATTTGATCCCGAAATAATCGTTGTAGTAGCGCAAGAGGTCGATCGCGCTGGCGAGCGCATAGCGCCCCTGCTCGCGCTTGCCCGCGACCGTGACGACGCCAACCGTGACCCCGTTCGCGTCGCCAGTCAGCCGTTCGAGATCGCCTGCGACGAGCACGAAAAGATAACTCGACATCCGTGGCGTCGCCGCGAACGAAACGCGCTTCGATGCGCCGCCGACCGGCTCCTCGTGCGCAATCGGCATATTGGAGAGCGCAAGAAAGTTTCGCGGTACGGTCACGGTGGGCTCGAAGCTCGCTTTGAAAGCCGGCTCATCCCAGCACGGAAACACCCGGCGCGCATCGGCGGGCTCAAGTTCGGTCGCGATCATCCGCTTGCGGCCATGCCCGGTTGGATAGTCGACGGCGAAGAGTCCGCGGCCGAAACTGTTGATGCGGCCGGTGAACGCAATGCGCAGCTTATGCGGTCCAGGCGCGAGCGCATGGGGAAAGGCGAGCGTCGCGGTCTCGGCTTTGGGTTGCAACGTAATCGTCGCCACCTGCCCCGCTTCGCCTTCGAGCGACGCAGACCGAAGGACCATGTCGAGCGCATTGAGGACCAGGCGATCGGTCGGCGCGAGAACCTTGATATCGACGACCTCGGAACCGGAAACCGCGCGGGTGGTGAGGTCGGGCTTGAGGTCGATCACGTAGTGCGTCGGTATGACGGTTTTCGGCAGCCTGCCCGGCGTGGTGGCGAGGGAATAAACGGATTCGGCGCGCGAAACGCTGCTTCCCACGAAGATCGCAGCCACGAACGCAAGCGCGGCAATTTGGATTACACGAAACAACGGTGAACTCCGCCGACAGATGGGATTGCCCATATGGGATTGCGATCAAGAATACCCGACCGGGATCGTCGGATACATCGCTCGGGATAAACCGCCCGCCGCCGTGGGAACTCGCGATGCAGTACGCGCCATGCAGTACAACGACTGCGGCGGCCGCGCCGGCTGCACACCTGGCTGGCCAAAAACTGCCGCTTCTCTGCCTTTTGCAGGACGTTCGCGACGGCATCATGCTTGCTCCCCATCTGCCTCAATGAAGAATAAACTTTGGAAAACGCGCATCGCGGCCGCGCTTTAAGTTATGGGTTTCCTCATTGCACTGATCATAATTTTCGCCCTCTTCCAACGGCGTAAGTACCGGCGAATCTATAGCGGGGATAAGTGCGACAAGTGGTCGCGCCGATGGGAACGAATGCAGTCCAGCGAAGACGCCAAGAGCGAAGCCGGCCGCGCCCACCAGAGCGGGCTAGCCGGAAACGACAAGTGGGATAAGTGGACCCGCCAGTGGCAGGATTGGGAGCGCTGGGCCCACGACGTGCGGCATCAGGCCGCCGACGTCGGGCACAAGGTCGCGAGCAAGCTCGAAATGGCGGAAGCAAAGCTACGGCGCGAGGCCGAGAGGCTTCGCGGCGGCACGGCGGCTCCCGGCGGCGCCGCGGCTTCGCAATCGCGCGGGACGCCTGGACCCGACCGACGCGGTGAGTTCAAGCAGGACCGCCAATCGCAGCCCGATAGCGACGAGGACGTCAAGGCCTACAAGCGCGCCCGCCGGCGCGCCGCGCGCGAGGCCGGCTTTTATGTTCACCTGATGTGGTACGGGATCGTCATCGGATCGATGCTGATTGTGAATCTTGTCGTCAGCCCCTCGTTCGAATGGTGGATCTTCCCGGCGGTCGGATGGGGTATCGGGCTCGCCAGCCATTTCGGCGGCGTATACGGATGGCGCTGGATCCACGAGCGCGTGTTCGAACCCGCCGTCCAACGCGAGGTACAACGCGAGGTCACGCGCGAGAAGGAGGCCCTGCGCACCGAGAAGCAGGCCTCGCTGGATGAGCTTACCGCCAGCTTCGCACATGAAATCCGCAATCCCATCGCCGCGGCGAAAAGCCTGGTGCAGCAGATGGGCGAGGATCCGATCTCAAACGAGAACGTGGAGTACGCCAAAGTGGCGCTCGACGAACTCGAGCGGGTCGAACGCAGCGTCTCTCATCTGCTCAAGTATGCCAAGGAAACCGACTACCGTTTCGAAAACGTGGGGCTGGCGTCGGTGCTCGACCACGCGCTCACGGAGATGCGCGCCAAGCTCGAAGCCAACCAGGTCAGCGTGTCGCGCAACTATATCGGGGGGCCGACGGTCCGCGCTGACGCCGACAAGCTGCGCCAGGTCTTCACCAACGTCATCGACAACGCGATCGATGCGATGGAATCGAACGCGGGCGAGCGGCGCCTGGAATTCGGAATCGTAAGCCTCCATCCGGGCACGGCCACCGTGGTGATCCGCGACAACGGATGCGGTATCGCCGAAGACAAGCTGCCGAAGATTTTCAATCCGTTCTATACCACCAAGAAAAACGGCACCGGACTCGGGATGGGTATCGCGAAGAAAGTGATGGACGCCCATAGCGGCCGAATCGAGGTCCAGAGCAAGGCCGGGACCGGCACCGAGTTCAGGCTGTCGATTCCGCTGGCCGACGCTGCGCGCGCCCAAGACCGACCCGACCGACCCGACCGGCCCGACCAGCCAGACCAGACCGATCAAGCCGACCAGGCCGACCAACCTGGCCAACCGGGCGTGGCCGGATTCAATCACGCCTCGCCCGCCGATGCGAAGCAAACGCCGGCCAATCCGGCCCAGCAGCATGCCGAGGCCGCGCAACGCCGATGAAGGGGAGGCTCTTAATCGTCGATGACGAGCACGGCATCCTGGTCGCGCTCAAGGGACTGTTCGGCAAGGAGGGCTACGAGGTCGAAACCGCGGAGTCGGGCGAAGAGGCGCTCGCCAAGGTCAAGGCCGGCCTGTTCCATGTGATTATCACGGACTTGAGCATGCAGGGGATGAGCGGGCTCGACCTGATGCGCAGCGTGCGCCATCTCGATCCCGCATGCGCGGTGCTGATGATCACGGCGTACGGAACGCAGCGCATCGCGGTCGAAGCAATGAAGGCCGGCGCGGAAGACTATCTGCCCAAGCCATTCGACAATGACGAACTGAGAATCAAAGTCCGCAACGTGATGGAGAAACAGCTGCTGCGCCGCGCCTACAACCGGCTGGTCGAGCAGGTGAACCTCGAGAGCGGACGCTTTGCCGGGATGATCGGGCAGTCACGCGCGATGATGCGCGTGTTCGAGACTATCGAAAAAGTCGCGCCGACCGACGTAACCGTGCTCATCCGCGGAGAGTCGGGGACCGGCAAGGAACTGGTCGCGCGCGCGATACACGGCCGCAGCCCGCGCGCCAATGGTCCGTTCGTTCCGGTCAACTGCGCCGCGTTTTCGCGCGAGTTGGTCGAGAGCGAACTGTTCGGCCATGAAAAGGGCGCCTTCACCGGTGCGGTCGCGCGCCGCGAGGGCAAGTTCGAGGCGGCCGACGGTGGAACCCTGTTCCTCGATGAGATTGGCGACATGAGCCTCGAGACCCAGGCCAAGCTGCTGCGCGTCATCCAGGAAAAGCGTTTCGAACGAATCGGCGGCAACCAGTCGCTCGTGGCCGACGTGCGCATAATCGCGGCGACCAACCAGAACCTTGAACTGATGGCCGCTGATGGGCGTTTCCGCGAGGACCTCTACTACCGGATCAAAGTGGTCGAGGTACGCGTCCCGCCGCTGCGCGAGCGGCGCGAGGACATCGCATCGCTCGCGATGCACTTTCTCGACGAGGCCTGCAAGCAATTCGCCACGCCGCACAAGACGCTGACACCCGAAACGATGAGGGCGTGCGTGGAGAATCCGTGGCGCGGCAACGTGCGCTCGCTCAAGGCCGCGATCGAACAGGCAGTGATTCTATCCTCGGGCACCGAGATCACGCCGGCGGAACTGCTCGGCGGCTCCGTAAGCGGTGGCGCCGACGCGTCCAGCCATGACGACGCGGCGCGGATTCCTGCCGCGGCCGTGACGGCTGAAACCCCAGGAGAGAGCGGCGAGGTCAAGTTCCGCGAGGCCAAGGAAAAATTCGTCGGGCAGTGGGAACGCGATTTTTTCATCAATGCGCTCAGGTCCACGGGCGGCAATATTTCGCGCGCCGCTGAGCGGGCCGGGATATACCGGCAGAATTTTCAGCAAAAGATGCGCGAACTTGGCATCAGCGTCGACAACCTCGGACTGAAACCGCAAGACGAATAACGGAGCGACGAGACGAGTGGCGCTCGCCGCAGAAAAGGAGAACTCGCGATGTTCATTTCCAGACTGAAAAACCTGGTCAGTGGCAAACTCAGCCGCTGGCTCAAGTCGCGCGAAGCGCACGATCCGGAAGCGGTATACGAAGCCGCGATCTCGGACCGTATCCGGCGCTATCAGCAGCTCAAGAACGCGGCCGCCGGTGCGATATACATGCGCAACAAGCTCGAGCGCGAGCTGAAGCAAAAATCCGCCGAGCTGGCTGAAGTCGCGGAGCAGGCCGGGCAGGCGGCCGACCTCAACGAGGACCAGTGCGCGCTGATTCTGATCCGCCGCAAGCACGAGCTTGAGGCCGACTGCGCGCGGGTGAAAGAGGAGCTTTCGCAGCTCACCGTCGAAGCGGAGGACGCGAAGAAGAATCTCGTCGGCTTCAAGAGCGAGATCGATAAGCTCAAGACGGAGAAGGTCAGGATGCTGGCGCGGCTGCGCAACGCGCAGGCCAGGATGCGAGTCGAGCGAGCACTGGAGGAACTTTCCTACGACGAGGACTTGCGAGCGCTGCAGGAAGTGCGCGAATCAATTCAGCAGATGCTGACGCAGTCCGGTGTAAACCGCGAGATCCACGCCTCCGAGATCGATCAAAAGCTCGAAGAAATTCGTCGCCGCAACGCCGAAGCCAAGGTCCAGGCGGAACTCGATGACCTAAAGCGCCGCCGCCGCCCGCCGCTCGTTCCGATGGACGTATTCATCGGCGGCGCGCGCGCCGACAACCATCAGCCGGCAAGCCCCGCGGTCAGCCGCGGCTGAGCGGGGCCGCCGCCGCCGTGCGAGGCTATGTCGGCGGCTGCGACTTGGCCGCGCCGAGAGTGCGCGCCGCGTCGGAAATCGCATTGACGATGAACTGATAGCCGGTGCATCGGCAAAGGTTGCCGGAAATCCCGTGCCGGATGGCGGCCTCGTCAGGATTGGGATTGTCGCGCAGCAGCTGCAACGCCGACATCACCATCCCGGGCGTACAGTAGCCGCACTGCTGGCCGTGGTTGCGCACGAAGGATTCCTGGAGCGGATGCAGATGATGGATGTCGGAGGCCAGCGATTCGATCGTCTCGACCGCGCATCCGTCGACGTCCGCGGCCAGCACCGAGCAACTCTTGACCGTGCGCCCGTCGAGCATCACCGTGCATGCGCCACAGCTTCCGGTGCCGCAGCCGATGTGCGTGCCGGTAAGCCCAATCACGTCGCGCAGCAGATCGGCCAGCACCATCCGGTTATCAGCCTCGAGGCGCCGCGGCTGTCCGTTTACGGAAACTGCAATTGCGGTGCGAAGCGGTCCGCCAACCATGCCGGTTTTGCGCGGCGTTGATGCGGGCGGGGCGGTTTTTCTCCCGACCTCGGGCGTCTGCTGCGACGGCGTGCGTCCGGCCGCGATCGCGAATGCGCGCTCGGCGAAAACCGCGGCCATCTGGCGGCGATAGTCGGCGCTGGCATTGAGGTCCGCGGGCGCGTCGGTGCAGGCGGCGCGCACGCGCCGGCCAATGGCTTCGAGCGCCTCAGCGTTGACCCCGTGCGAGAGTTCCGCGCTTACGTCGAGTGCGACGGGCGTGGATCCGACGCCGCCCAGCGCGACTCGCGCGTGTCCATCGCTCAGAATTGCCGCGGCATTGACGATCGCGAAGTTCCCCTCGACGCGATGGAACCGAGTATACGCGCCGCGCGCCGCCCCCAGCTTGGGGACCAGGACTTCCGTTACGATCTCGTCGGGCTTAAGCGCCGTTTCCATCAGGTTGGTAAAAAACTTGTCCGCGGCTATTTCGCGCTCGCCGCGCAGGCTCCGCACGATCACGCGCGCCCCGGTAGCGACCAGCACGGGACTATAGTCCGCCGCCGGGTCGGCATGGGCGATGCTGCCGCCAATGGTGCCGCGATTGCGCACCTGCGTGTCGCCGATAAAGGCGGCCGCCTCGGCCAGCAGCGCGCAGTGCCGCGCAATAAGCGGATCGCGCAGGATCTCGTAGTGACGCGTGCCCGCGCCAATTCGCAGCGCGTTGCGATCTTCTCGCACGTAGCCGCGGCCGTCGATGCGGTTGAGGCTGAGCACGATGCGCGGCCGCACCAGCCCGAGCGCCATCATCGGCATCAGGCTCATCCCGCCCGAGAGCAGCTTGACGTCGTCGCCGCCCTCGGCCAGAAGGGTTAGCGCCTCGTCGAGTTTGTCCGGCGCGCGAAACTCGAATTCCTGGGTAATCATCGAACGGTGCCTCCGCCGTTGGCTGCGCGCTTCGGCGCAGCCTGGATCGCGCGCCACAGACGCTCGGGGGCAAGTGGCATCTCGAGCAGCCGGAGATCGAGTTCCGGCAAGGCGTTTTCGACCGCGCCGCAGATAGCGCCCAGGATGCCTGCCACACCCGATTCCCCGACTCCCTTGGTCCCCAACGGCGTGAACGGCGAGCGGGTCTCCTGATGCGCGAGTTCGAGCGGCGGAACTTCGACCGCAGTGGGCAGCGTGTAATCCATGAAGGTGCCGGTCTTGAACTGGCCGTTCTCGTCGTAGACCAGATGCTCGTAAATCGCTCCGCCGATGCCTTGCGCGATGCCCCCGTGGACGTTGCCCTCGGCCAGCATAGGGTTAACCACGACGCCGCTGTCGTGAACCATACAGACGCGCAGGAGTTTGAGGCCGCCGGTGGCAGGATCGACCTCGACGATCGCGCCGACCACCGCATTGGGCCACGAAGGATAAGCCGAAGAACGGCCCTCGGGATCGCCCTCCTGGTAGATGTTGGGATGACGGAAGTAACGCGTCGCCTCGAGCCCCGGTTCGATCTCCTTGGCGTGAATCCCGAAGGTGTCGTTGTAGATGGTGTGGACAACCTCGTTGAAGGCGACGTAACGCGCGGGCGTGTCCTTGGGAAAAATTTTGCCGCCGCGGCATTCCAGGTCGGCGGGCAGAACTTCGAGCATATGGCCCGCAACCTTGAGAATTTTTTGTCTGATATCGCCAGCCGCCACGAAAGTGGCGGAGCCGCCCATGATGACCGCGCGTGAGCTGTAGTTGCCCAGCCCCCAGGGACAAGTCTCAGTGTCGCCCTGGATCACGCGCACCGTGTTTACGTCCACGCCCAGCGTGTCCGCGGCCACCTGCGCGATCGCGGTTTCATTGCCGCTGCCAGGGGAAGTTACTCCCGTCAGCACCGTCACCTGGCCCGAGGGGTTGACTCGCACGGTGGCGCCGTCGTAGCCCGCGACGAGCAGCGAGGTCGGAAGCGAGCAGCCCTCGGCGACCAGTTCCTGGCCAAGTCCCAGGCCGATGCGGCGGCCCTCGCGGCGCGCCTCGGCCTGCAGTTTGGGAAAGTCCGCGTAGCCGACGAGGTCGAGCAGCTTGCTCAGAGCGCCCGGATAATTGCCGCTATCGAGAATCACCCCGCTCACCTGTTGATAGGGAAACTCGTGCGGCTGGATGTAATTGCGCATTCGCACCGCCGCCCGATCGATTCCGGTCGCTTGCGCGACCCCGTCCATGATCCGGTCCATCAGGAATGACGCGGTCTCTTTGCCGAAGCCGCGGTACGCATTCCATGGACACTTGTTGGTCGCAACTGGATACAGCTCGACGCGGCAGTTGGGAACCTTGTAGACGGTAGGGAGGCAAAAAGTGGTGACGAGACTCATCTCCCATCCCGCGAGCGCGGAGGGCGCGCCGACGTCGGCGACGATCTTGGCCTTGAGCCCGGTGACCTGGCCGTCGCGCTTGTACGCGGCCTCGAAATGCACCTTCTGCTCCCGAGCGTGGCCGCCGGTCAGCAGATTTTCGCTGCGCTCCTCGATCCATTTCACCGGCCGCCCCAGCTTGCGCGCTAGATAAGCGGTGAGCGGCTCTTCCTGGTAAGTGGGAATTTTGGAGCCGAAAGCGCCGCCCACGTTGGGCTGTATCACGCGCACGCGGTTTTCATCCATGCCGATGATGTGCGCGATGTAAGTGCGCAACGGATGCGGACACTGCGTCGAGGCCCACACCGTGAGCTGGTCGCGGAAGGTGTCGTAGCTGGCGGCGTATCCGCGTGGCTCCATCGGCGAGGCCGAGTAGCGCTGCGTCGAAAGGCATCCTTTGATCACACCGTCGGCGGCGGCGAAGGCGCCCGCGACATCGCCGGTCTCGGTGGTCCGCTCCATCACCAGGTTGGTACCCCACGAAGGTTCGACCAGTGGCGCTCCAGGAGCCATCCCGCGCTCGGCGTCGGCGACCACGGGCAACTCCTCGTACTCGACTTCGACCATTTCCGCAGCCTTGCGCGCGGTGTACTTGTCCTCCGCTACCACCACGGCCACGGCCTCGCCCACGTAGCGCACCTTGTCGTGGGCGAGCGCATACCAGTCGTAGGCATGCACTCCAATTCCCGCTTTGTTGTAGGGCTGAGGAATCGGCTTGGTGTTGCGGCGGATCTCATCGCCGGTCACCACGCAGACCACTGCGGGCAGGGCCTGAGCGGCGCTTATATCGATCGACTTGACCAGCGCGTGAGCGTACATGCTGCGCACGAGCGCCATGTGCAGCATGCCGGGAAGCGTGACGTCACCGACATAAGTTCCGCGTCCGGCAACCAGGGCTCTGCTGTTGAGCGCGGGGATGCGGCTGCCCATCGCGGGCTCGGAGTCATGCTCATTGCCCGACGCCGCGCGGGCGGTTGGGTGCGCTTGCTCGGTCGCCATGATGTATCGACCCCCAATGTTGTGCGGTCAGCGGTCGCAACGTTTGGCTTCCACCGAAACCTTAGCCGGGACCGTCCCGGATATCTTGCAGTTGCCTCTTATCAGAGAGCAGCGGATTCCGGTAGCGGATTTCGGGCGGCGTTGCCGGGCGCTTGCCCTGCGTCGGGACGGCGATACAACTCAAAAAGGTTATTGTCATCCTGCGCGGCCGGCGAGATCGCGATGTCGCTATAGTTCTTCGCCTCGGGATCGCGCCGGATTCGCCAGCGCAGCAGTTCCAGCCGGGCCAGGTACGATAGCGCCGGAATGTAGGTGCCGAAAATCTCGACGATTCGCCGCGGATAAAAAATCATCGCGCTTTCACGAGGAAGGCCCGGACGGCGCTGCGAGCGGCGTTTGCGCCGGAACACTCCGGACTGCAGTGGATGCACGCCCTCGAAGGCGTGGCTCGCGTAGAAATAAAAGATCATCGAGGCGACACGGCCGGTGTTGAGCTTGGTTGCCGCGGCGCGCCTGAGCAGGGTTTCAACGTGCTGGGGCGAATAGTAGAGATGCCAGGCTTTTTTGTAGATACCCTCCCACTCCTCGGCCGTCATCCGCGCATGCGCCGTCACCGCGTGCTCGGAATCATATTGGTTGGTATCAGCGGACATCGCGACGCCTTTAAGGTACAACTCCTGGTGATCCTGGGAGCCGGGCCCCGGGGTGAGCATGAAGAATTCCATGATGTCGATCGGCAATTCGCGCTGGATGATGCCGATGTCGCGCGCGATGCTCTCGGGCGTGTCGGCCGGGAAGCCGAGAATATAGCCTGCGTAGGTGAGCACCCTGACATTGCGCCAGGCCTGCAACATGGTGCGGTATTCGCTGATGTGGTTCTGGCCTTTTGAAGCGCCCTTGAGGCTGTCGGGATTGATATTCTCCAGCCCGATGAAAACTTTGCGGCAACCCGCGGCCGCCGCTTTCTTCACGAAATTGGGAATTTTATAGCTGACCGTATCGACCTGCATGATGATGTTGATCTTGAAGCCGTCTTTTTCCCTGAGCTCGATGATGCGATCGAGGATGGCTTCCCAGTTCCTGTTGCGGGCGAAATCGTCGTCGGTAATGAAATAGCTGCGCACTCCCTGCGCATAACCGGCGCGAATCATGCGCTCGATGTCATCGGCGGTCCGGTAGCGGGATTTGCGACCCTGCACATTGATGATGCTGCAGAAGCTGCAGGCATAAGGGCAGCCGCGCCCGGCGTCGAAACATCCAAGCTTTCCCGCATAGCGCGCAACGTAGCGCTCCGGCAGGAACGGCAGGGGCCGATTCTCGAGGTCCGGCATGTCTTTCATGAAATTGTATAGCGGCGCAAGACGATGCTCGTAGGCGGCGCGGAAAATCTCCTCCAGCCGCCCCTCGGCCTCGCCCGCGAAGAGCGTAATGCCGAGCGCCTGCGCTTCCTTGAGTTCGGGTGTCAACTCGGGAAGCATCGCAAGGCAACCGCTCACATGAAAGCCGCCGATCGCGACCTGGATTCCCGCCGCGCGCAACTCACGCGCGATATCGACCGCGCGCGCGAACTGGTTGGTCTGCACTCCGACCAGGCATACGAGTCCGCAGTTCCCATTCTCCGCGAAGCGCTGGATAATCTTCTTTATCGGGATGAAGACGTTGGTCTCGTCGCGGACCTCGATATCGATTTCGACATCGCCGCCCAGCGCCCGCCGCTCACTCACGTCGAGCGCGAGCCCGTACAGGCATGAAAGTGAGTTCGACGGGATGAAGCCGCGCCACCATTGAATTATGTAGCCCTGGTCGTCGTAGTGCGAAGGCTTGATCAGCTCGACCAGAAAGTTCTTTCTTCCTGCGGTCGTCGTGTTGTGCAAAATATCCCAACCCAATGCTTTATCTGTCCGAAGTGACCCCGTTTTCGGGTTTTGCGGGCAGATTAAACCGTTTTAGCAAGCAAATCTATTGAAAATCTGAAGGAAGCCGAACTCAGATGATGATACTCCATCAACGCGAGTTCGGAGGCAAGTCACCTGCGCCGCGTAATCGTGTGTCCCAGGTTACACTTGCCCAGCTTGTCTGGGGTTTGGTAGCGACTGAATCGCGGACGCGATCTGACGCGCAAGGCCATCCACGGTCCGGCTCAGAGCGGCCGCGACCGACTCGCCCGGCTGGGTCTGCTCGCTAAGGTTGGAATCGCTGGCGTACAGCAGCTTGCCGGATCCGTCGAGCACCTGCCAGTGCGCGACGAGTTGGGCATTAGCGCTGAGATCGGTCTCGAAGCGATAGACGTCGATGCGTACCTGGTAAGCAACGCGGGTGGTTCCGGGCCACGGGTAAAAGGTGATCGAATGAGTACCCAGCGACTGCGTCAGGTCTTGCGCGAAAACCTGCTTGAAATTGTTGTCGAGCGGTTCGGCCCACTGATCCTTGTCGGACAGTTTGAGCCGGTTCGGCCCCACCCGCGTCACCACCTCGTCGCGGTCGAGATATTCGGGCAGCTTGATCGGGCCAATCCCAACCGTCGAACCGGAGGAAGCGGCCAGTCCGGCAGGCGCCATCGAATTGGCCGCCGCCGCTCCGACCGGTGCGAGCACGAAGAACTTCGACGAATCCGGCCGCGGCGAAAAGCATCCGCCAGCGACCAACAAGCCGGCCAACGCCCCTAGGATAGCCGCCGCGACGGTCGCTGACGGAGGCCGGCGCATCACTTGCCCTGATCCGATGTGTAACGCCCGCGCACTACCGAGCTGGGGTTGCGCCGCAGGTAGTCGGAAAGTTCGCGCAGCGAGCGCGCGGCCGAGGAGGTCTGCTCCAGCGTCTGCGCGAGTTCATAGTTGAGCGGCGCATTCGGCCCGAGCGTCATTTGAACGGCGGCCAGCGTCTCCTGGGTTTGCTTGAGCGTGGCGCGGGTTTGTTCGGTGGTGAGGCGCAGGGCGTCGCCCATTGGCCCGATCTCACGATCGAGGCTGGCGGCCAGGCGATTCACGCTGGCGGAGGCCTGTCCCATGCTGCGCGCGGCGAGGTTCAGCGAATTCACCGCGGTCTGGATCTTCGGCGAATTCGCCAGGGCGGTTATTGCGATCGCGGTGTTGGTCAGCGATCTGATCAGCTCGTCGAAATTAATCTTCTCGAGCTGGGTCATCATCTTCGAAAGTGTGGTCGCCGCCTGCTCGAGCTTGGTTGGAGCGGTCGGAATCTCAGGGTAAGGCGAATCGGCGCCCATATAGTATGTCGCCGGCATGTCGGGGCGAAAGTCGAGGTCGACGTAAAGCAGCCCGGTTACCAGGCTTTCCACGTTGAGCTGCGCGCGCAGGCCTCTTTTGACTGCCTGTGCGACCCTATCCGGCTGGTCCAGGTTCGCGGTCACGCCGCGCTTGATTAGCTTTTCGGTCTCGAGGTCGATGATGACCGGAATTCGGAACTGATCGGCCGCGTTCTCGGCGTTCTCGTTTTGACGAGGGGTCCCAACACTCAACAGGATGGCGGTAACCGAACCGATCTCCACGCCACGGAACTTCACCGGCGCACCCACCTTGAGACCGTTCACGTCGCTGGCGAAGTACAGCACGAACAGATGTTGGTGCGTGAAGAGGCGGCCGGAGCCGAGGATTATGACGGCGGCGATCGCCAGGGTGAGCGCGCCCAGCACGAAGGTTCCAACCAGCGTCGGGCTGATTTTTTTTCCCATCGTCGTTACGCCGTCCGGCGTTGTTCCTCGTCGCGGGTCAGGAAGCGATGCACGCGCGGATCGGCGCAGTGCGCCAGCAGCTCCTTGGGGTCTCCGCTCGCAATCATGGTTCGCGATTCCCCGTCCATGAAGATGCTGTTGTCGCCAATCGCGAAGATGCTCGCCAGCTCGTGCGAGACCACCACCACGGTCGCGCCGAGATTGTCGCGCAGGTCGAGAATCAGGTTGTCGAGCAGGCGCGAGCTCAGCGGATCCAATCCCGACGACGGCTCGTCGCAGAACAGGATCTCCGGATCGAGCGCCATCGCGCGCGCGAGCCCGGCCCGCTTCTGCATCCCGCCGCTTATCTGGTTCGGGTAGAAATCCTCGAAGCCCTTGAGCCCGACCAGCGCAAGCTTGAGCGCCGCGATCTGGCGGATCTCCCGCCCCGACAGATCGGTGAATTCCTCCAATGGCAGACCGACGTTTTCCGCCAGCGTCATCGAGCCCCACAGCGCGCCCGTCTGGTAGAGCACGCCGAACCGGCGCAGCATCCGCTCGCGCTCCTGCGGGCCGGCCTTGGTAAAGTTGAAATCGCCGTAGCAAATCTCGCCGGCCGCGGGTTCGAGCAATCCGATCATGTGGCGCAGCAGCGTACTCTTGCCGCATCCGCTGCCGCCCATGATGATAAAGACGTCGCCGCGGCGAACCGTGAAGTTCAGGTCCCGCATCACGACGAAGCTGCCAAACGCCATCGTCAGGTCGCGCACGGTGATGCGCACCGGCCGTTCGGCCGGCAAAGTCGCGCCCGTTACTGCTGCCGTGGATTCGCTCATCAATTCAAATTACCGCTCAGTCAAATTACCGCTCAGCTCAAACTTCTCGATTCAGATTCCTATGATGTTGAAGACCAGCGCGAAGGCTCCGCACGCGACCACGATAAAGACGATCCCGGTCACCACCGCCGAGGTCGCCGCATCGCCAACCGCGGATGAGCTGTTGCCGCACTGGAAGCCGCGCAGGCATCCCGAGATCGCGATGATCACTCCGTACACGGAACTCTTGAACACCCCGCCGAGAATGTCGCTCAGCGTGACCGCGTGCAAAGTCTCCCTGAAGTATGTCGTAAACGAGAGCCCCAACACCCCCGATCCAACCGCCGCGCCGCCCAGCACGCCCATCAGGTCGGAGTAGAAGCACAAAAGCGGCATCATCAGGATGAGCGCGAGCACCCGCGGCAACACCAGGAATTCCATCGGCGAAATGCCCATCGTGCTGAGCGCGTCGATCTCCTGCGTCACCTTCATCGTGCCAAGCTGCGCCGCGAACGCGGCGCCGGTGCGGCCCGCCATGATGATCGCGGTCATCATCGCGCCCATGTCACGCGCCATGCCGATGCCGACCAGGTCGGCGACGAAGATTGACGCGCCGAATTGCTCGAGCTGCACGGCGCCCATGAAGGCGAGGATGGTGCCGACCAGGAAACTGATGAGCGTGACAATCCCGAAAGCATTGGCGCCGCAATCCTGGATCGCGACCATCAGATCAACGCGCCGGTAACGCGCGCGGCCGACCATGAACCGGCCAAGCGCGATCGTCACCCCCCCGAGGAACGCCACGAACCCGCCGATCGATTCGGCGTAGGCGATGGTCGCGGCGCCTACCCGTTCGACCAGCGGCTTACGAGCCGCAACGAAGCGAGCGTCCTTGGTTTCGGGAACGGTTTCGGCCAGTTCGACCAGCCGCCTGAGTCCGCTGGGAAGACCCGCCGGATCGACCGCCAGGTCACGCGTGTGACAAAGTTCCAGGACCTCCGCGACGAAAGCGACAAGGCTGCTATCCCACTCACCCAATCCCGCGGCGTCGAATGCGACGCGTCGTGCTACGGGAGGCCGCATGAGCTCGCGCTCCAGCGCCGCGCCCGAGGTGAACCCTCGCCTGAGATGCCAATCGCCGGCCAGCGCGAGCACCAAAGTGTCGCCCGCGGCGCGGCCGAAGGAAAGCTGTGAGGAGCGGAGCGCTGAGGGCTCAGCTCGCATGCCGACTCTGTTCAAAGCGTACCCATCTGAAGATAGCATGGCGGGCAAGTAGAAGGGATAGGTATAGTTCCCGAGAGCACCGGGCCGGCGCGCTGGACCGCGATACTGCGGTCAATGAAAGCGTCACGGGAAAGGTCACGACCATGGCTGACAACAAAACTGACCATAAGCTTGGCCATAAGCTTGGCAACAAGCCTGGCAATAATCCGATATCGATTATCGTGGACAGGCGCATGACACGACCGCGCACCGGCGCGCAAATCCTGGTCGATCAGCTCATCATCCACGGCGTCGACACCGCCTACTGTGTGCCGGGCGAGAGTTATCTTGCCGTGCTCGACGCGCTCTATGACACGCGCGAGCAAGTCCGCCTGATCGTATGCCGGCAGGAAGGCGGCGCGGCCTACATGGCCGACGCCTACGGCAAACTCACCGGCCGTCCGGGCATCTGCTTGGTGACGCGCGGCCCCGGCGCGACCAACGCGAGCGTGGGCGTGCACACCGCTTACCAGGATTCGACGCCGATGATTCTCTTCATCGGCCAGGTTGCGCGCCCCTTCCTCGAGCGCGGAGCGTTCCAGGAACTCGATTTCGAGCGGATGTACGGCCAGATGGCCAAGTGGGTGGTGCGGATCGACGATCCGGGCCGCATCCCTGAACTGCTGGCCCGCGCGTTTACGCTCGCGACTTCTGGACGGCCCGGACCAGTGGTGATCGCGCTGCCCGAAGACATGCTGCGCGAGCCTGCAGTGGTGGTCGACGCGGGGCCCTACCGGGCAGTGCAGGCCAGTCCGGATGCGGCCGCGATGGCGCGGCTGCGCGAGATGCTGGCGGCTTCGCAGCGGCCGATCATGCTGCTTGGCGGCAGCACCTGGACGGCGCAAGCGGTCGGCGACATCACCGCGTTTGCGCAGGCTAACCGGCTCGCAACCGCCAGCACGTTTCGCCGCCAGGACCGCATCGACAATCTCCATCCCTGCTACGCCGGCGATCTCGGCAATCGGACCAAGTCCGAAGCTGGCGGAGCGCGTTCGTGAGGCGGACCTGGTCATCGCCGTCGGCTCGCGCCTGAGCGAGATAGTCGAGCTCTGGCTATACGCTGTTCGACGTCCCACGTCCCAAACAGACGCTCGTGCACGTCCACATGGGAGTGGAAGAACTCGGCCGCGTGTACCAGGCGGAGTTGCCAATCGTCGCCGGCATGGTGCAATTCGCGGCCGCGGCCAAGGCGCTTAAGCCGGTCGATTCCTCGGCCTGGGCAGCGTCCGACCGAAGCTGCGCACAACGAATACCTCGAATACAGCTTGCCGGTATCCAACCCAGGCGCGCTGCAACTGGCGGAAATCGTCTCGAGCCTGCGCGATCAGTTGCCACCCGATACGATCGTCGCCAACGGCGGAGGCAACTTTGCCGGCTGGGTGCATCGCTTCTGGCGCTATCGCGAATTCGGTACGCAACTGGGGCCGACCAGCGGCTCGATGGGCTATGGCGTTCCGGCCGGCGTGGCCGCGGCGCTCGCGCATCCGGAGCGCACGCGTGCTGTCATTCTCGGGCGACGGCTGCTTCCTGATGAACGGCCAGGAGATCGCGACCGCGATCCAGTACGGCGCCGCGCCGATCTTTTTCGTGGTCAATAACGGCATGTACGGCACGATCCGCATGCATCAGGAGCGCGAGTATCCGGGGCGGGTGAGTGGCACCGCGTTGACCAATCCGGATTTCGCGGCGCTCGCTCGCGCCTACGGACTGCACGGCGAGACTTGCGAACGCACCGCCGATTTCGCGCCCGCCTTCGAGCGCGCGCGCAGGTCCGGACGCGCCGCGCTCATCGAGTTGCGGCTCGATCCCGAGGCGATTTCGACGCGCACCACGCTCAGCAAAATCAGGGAGACATCGCTGGCGGCCAAGGCGAAGGCGTCATAGCCCGATGCACTCGATTTGAACAGGCAGAGGAGTAGCTGATGGCGGGTCCATTGGGCCATGTCCGGGTTTTGGAACTCTCGCGCGTGCTCGCCGGGCCGTGGGCGGCGCAGACGCTGGCCGATCTTGGCGCCAGCGTCATCAAGGTGGAAAAGCCCGGCGCCGGCGACGACACCCGCAGCTACGCTCCGCCGTATGCGCGCACCAGCGACGGCGCTCCGAGCGGCGAGTCGGCGTATTTTCTTTCGACCAACCGCGGCAAGCGCTCGGTGACGATCGATTTCATCCATCCCGAAGGCCAGAAACTGGTCCAGGCGCTCGCGGCGAAGAGCGACGTCGTGATCGAAAATTTCAAGGTCGATGGGCTCGCGAAATATGGCCTCGACTATGCCTCACTCCAGTCGCTCAATCCCGGCGTGGTCTATTGTTCGATCACCGGCTTCGGCCAGACCGGGCCCTACCGCCATAAGCCCGGTTACGATTTCATGATCCAGGGCATCGGCGGCCTGATGAGCATCACCGGCGAGCCCGACCAGCGTCCCGGCGGTGGTCCCGTAAAAGTCGGCGTCGCGGTGGCCGACATTTTCACCGGGCTGTACGCGACGATCGCGATTCTCGGCGCGCTGGCTCATCGCGACCGCACCGGCGCGGGGCAGCACATCGACCTCGCGCTGCTCGACACGCAGGTGGCGGTGCTCGCCAACCAGGCGATGAATTATCTGGTCACCGGCGCCGCACCGCAGCGCCTCGGCAACGCCCATCCCAACATCGTGCCCTACCAGGTTTTTGGCGCGAGTGACGGTCATATCATCGTGGCCGTGGGCAACGAGAACCAGTACGCGCGGATGTGCGAGGTGATTGGGCGCCCCGACCTCGCGAGCGACGCGCGCTTTGCGACCAACGCGTCGCGGGTGAACCATCGCGACGAGCTGGTCGCCATTATGCAGTCGATTTTCGTGACGCGAACGATGCGCGATTGGCTCGACGCGTTGGAGCGCGTCGGAGTTCCATGCGGGCCCATCAACACCATCGCGGACGTGTTCGCCGATCCGCAGGTCCAGGCGCGTGGTCTGAGGCTGGACCTGCCCCATCCGGCGATCGGCTCGGTGCCCTCCGTCGCAAATCCGATCAAATACTCGGCAACGCCGCTCTCTTACCGCTCGGCGCCGCCGATGCTCGGTGCGGACACTGACGAAATCCTGCGCGATATGCTCGGCGCCACGCCCGCTGATATCGCGCGACTGCGCAAGGCGGGCATCGTTTGAGCCGCCCGCACCAGTTTGGTTAGTTGCTTTGCACAAGGCCCGCGTGAAACTGCGGGTCATCCTGAGCGAAGGCTGCCGGAGTCAAAGGATGACTCAAACTTTTACGAAACTCGTGAATCGGGCACCACACCAGATCTCTCAGCGTTTGAGTTTCGGCCCCGCCACCACGCCTTTATCGTGCAGCGCCGCGATGTCGCGCGAACTCATCCCCAGCACGTCGGCCAGCACTTCATCGGTGTTCTCGCCGAGCAGCGGCGCACGCCGCACCGGCACGCGTGATCCGGCGGAAAAGTCCAGCGGCGAACCGGGCATCAGGTAGGTGCCGACGCCCGGATGTTCGACCTCGGCAAATATCGGATTCGCCGTCGAGCAACGCGGGTCCTCCTTAACCAGTTGGCGGAAGGTCTGATAGGGACCCCATGAAACATTGGTGCCGGCAAAGGTCTCGCGGATCACCGCAAGGTCGCGCGAGGCGAACCACGGGCGCAGCAGCGCGGCGATCAGGTCGCGGGCCTGGAAGCGCCCGCTCTCGGTGTCGAGGTCGTGGCCGGTCGCATGTTCGACGCTGGAACACGCCTCGCCAATCCCGGTTGCGTCCTTCAGCGCGGTCCACTGGCGCGCGGTGAGCGCGACCACCATCACGCGCCGTCCGTCGCGCGTCTCGAAGTCGTGGCCGAAGGCGCCATACAGGTAGTTGCCGTCCTTCTGCTGATCGCGACCGCCGAGTTGCGCCTCCGCGATACGGCCGAGATTCCCGACCATCGCAAAGGCCACGTCCGAGAGCGAAAGATTCACCAGTTGCCCGGCGCCGGTCAGGCGGCGATGGCGCTCGGCGGCCAGCAGCCCGACGGTCGCAAGCGAGCCGAGCGCGATGTCCCAGGCGGGCAGGATGCTGTTGAGCGGCTCAGCGAGATTGCGCGGCCCGGTCGCCCACGGAAAGCCGGTCGCGGGATTGACCGTGTAATCGACCTCGCTGGTGCCGTCGGGATTGCCGGTGAGCGCGACCATCACCAAATCGGCGCGGCGCTTGCGCAGCGCGTCGTATTCGAGCCATCCGCGGGCAGGAAAATTGGTCAGGAAGATGCCGCCCTGCTCGCCCGGCGCAGCGACCAGCGCCGCCACCAGCTCGCGCCCCTGGGGCGTGCGCACGTCGATCTGGATCGAGCGCTTGCCCTTGTTCATCCCGGCCCAGAAAAGGCTCTGGCCGTCAGCCGCCAGCGGCCATCGACGGTAGTCGAGTCCGCCGCCAATCTGGTCGAAGCGGATAACATCGGCGCCGAGTTGAGCGAGCGTCATGCCGCCGAGCGGCGCTGCCACGAACGCGGAGCCTTCGACCACACGCAGGCCTGAGAGGATTCCGCTCATGCCATTACTCCTATGAAACGCCAGTCCAGCACGTCCTGTGAACCGCCCTCGCGGTCGGCGCATACGCGCGAGCGCAGATGCACCAGTCCGCCGCCGCCCGCAAGCGGTTCGGCGCGTTCGAGTTCGAGCGTGCTGCGCAACGTGTCGCCCTCGCGGACCGGCGCCAGATGATCGCATCCGTGCCATGCGACGATCGTCACCAGGTTCGGCAGCGCGCGCGTCGCCTGCGCCGCCGCCAAGCCGATCGTATGGCCGCCATAGACCAGCCGCCCCGCCGAGCTTGAGGCGGCGTCGTGATGCGCCATCGCGATATTCAACGTAAGCCGCGCCAGTTCGGGCGCCGCCGATACGACGTCGCCGCCCGTAACTTCCCAGATCGTCCCCACGGCAAGATCGGCGAAGTGCACGCCCCGAGCGGAGTCGCGAAATGCCTTCAAGTCCCAACCCGCGATCGGCACGGGCAATGCGCTCGGGTCGAGTTCCGCCCCGACCTTTTCGAGGTCGGCGTTGTGTCCAGTCTCGCCCTCGGGACTGCGCAGCGGCAACATCGCGCAGCGTGTGTAGTCGAGCACGGCGCGGCCCTTCTGATCGATCGTGCGCACGTGCAAGGCGGCGAGGCCGGTCGCGGCGCGGCCCAGGCGCGGGCGGTTCTGCCGCAGGCCCACCACTTCGGTCGTCGTGTACAGAGTGTCACCAATTGACGGCGCGCGGCGAAACATGAAGCCGCGATAAAACAGATTCGCGATTACGCGCTGGGTAAATAACGTGGATTGTCCGTTCGCCACGTCCCACACCAGCGCCGGATGGGCGAGCGCGGAACCGAGCACGCGGCGGCTCAACTCCGCATCGAGCGCAAGCCGCATCCGGTCGCCCACGATCGCACCGTGCGCGGCCGCGACTCCTTCGGTCAGGGTCAGCGACGGGGCGCTGTCGGCGACGAGTCCAACGTGAAGATCGTCAAAGAACGGACCGCCGACCGTTTGCCTAGCCGGGCTCATGGTTCCTCTCACGGGGCTTGGGATGCAAATCGCGTTATAACACCTGGGCCGAGTTTGAGCATTCTCGCGCGCGATACCAAGTCGAGTTTTTCGCCAACGGCCCGGCGGACTTTACGCCTCCCTGAATGCGAATCGCGGGTCGGCGGCGCGAACCTCGACCTCGGGTAGCCCCAATTCCTTGCGCACGATATTCGTCCCCAGCACCAGCGAGACGCACTTGTAGAAGGCGATCCGGCGCGAGAGCCCTTCACGCCCGAAGCCGCAATCCGCACCGATGATCAGTCGCTCGGGCGGGACGTATTCGAGCGCCTTGCGGATCAGGTTGGCGACGAGCGCGGGAGGCTCGACGGTGGTGGCGGTATGATTGATCACGCCGATCGCGATCTTCTTGGCGGTCTTGTGATGCTTGAGCAGCGGCAGGTCGCGCCCATTGCTGCTCGCGCATTCCAGCCCCACCACGTCGGCATTGAGCGCCATCAGGTACGGCAGCGACCGCTCGTAGCTCGGGCGCTCCCAGTAGAAGCTCTGCTGATTCGGATTTCCCCAGCAGATGTGCGCCCAGATTTCCGTATTCACGCCCTCGACTTCGCGATTGAAGGCCCGTGTGTAAAAGTCGAGGTCCTTCTCCGTCGCCGGCGGAGTCGTGCAGCAGGCGAAGTGATGGGGCGGCTCCTCAACCTGGATCACCGGGCATCCCGCGGCCGCCAGTTCGCGCAGCTCCTCGTTGAGCACCGCCGCGAGGTCCATCGTCAGCTCCTGGTCGTTCTTGTAGTGCTCGTTCCACAGCATCATCGGCAGGCAGGTCGCGCTGATCGCGCCGAACTTCACCGGCTTGCTGGTCATCTTCTGCGCGGTCTTCCAGATCGCGCTGTAGTGGAGCGGCCCGCGGGTGATTTTTCCGGTCACGGCCGGCGGATGATATGCCTCCTGCACCTCGTAGAGGATGTGGCCGGGCTTGATGTCGGCGTACTCCAGGAAATGCGAGGTGTCGCGAGAGCCGGAGATTCCACCGAGGCGCTCGATGACGTAGAAAAACCACGAACGCCCGCCCACCTCGAGGTCAAAGCGGGTGTCGCCGTCGGTCAGGATGTCGAGTCCGGCGCGTTCCTGCTCATTCACGTAACAGGCGACCGCGTCAACGTATTGCTCGCGATAGAGCGAATCGCCCATCGCGATTTTGAACGGCCTCCCATGGAGGCTCTCGCTGAACCAGGCGGGCTTAGGGAAGGATCCGACCATCGCGGTCGCCAGTTTCTTGTCTCGCGTCGCATTCAACATCGAACGTCACCTTTCAAGCCGCGTGAATCTGGCCCGCCCTCATCACGCCGGGCGCGGCCGAAGCGCTTGATGGAGGCTGATTTACCGCCTGCGCGGACGGGTGTAAAGGAGCGGCTCGGCATGTCGCGAGGTACGCGAAGAATGAACGTCGTGAACCGCGCGCTCGGCGTTCACTTCGGTGGATATGGAAGCTTATCGGGAATCTTGCCGGTCAGTTTTGCCTGCTCGAGGGTCTTGGCCAGGAGGTCGTTCTCGGTGACCTGGCGCTGCTCCTCCGTTTGCACCTTGGCGAGCGCCGCGTTGAGCTGGTTGTTCTGGTCCTGCAGTTGCCCGATACGCCCCGACAGCTCTCCGATTTGCGCCTGCTCGCGCTGATGTTCAGCCTGCTCCTGTTGATACCACTTCCATCCGATCGCCGCGGCAATCACCGCCACGACAATCGCGCCGATCAGATAACGATACATCGCGTATAGCCTGCCGCGCGGCCCAAGGCGCGTGCCGCCTCCTTACTTATGCCGCCCGTGCGGGTCTTGCGCAGGCGGCGGCGGGCCGACGCCCGCGATACGGGCCTCCAGCTCAGCGCCGCCGACGATACCCTTGGCGTTGAGCAGCCGGGTCAGCGCGCTAAGCCAGTGACGGTAGTAGTCGGCGCCGCCGCTGATGGTGCGGCCGGTCTTCTCTGCCGCGCCGATCTCGTCGATCAGGCTCTGCTGGAATTCTGCCCACTGGAACTGTCCCGCTTCGCTGAGGGCCACCGCGACGGCGAAGGCATGCGCCTCCCACGGCTCGCTGAAGACGGCTTCGGGAGCTATCGCGCGGGCGGCCGCGATCAAATTTTCGGCGGTTTTAACGGACACTCGATATGCCCCTTCGCTGTGCAGGCTACCTGGCCGAGCGACTCTCACGGGCGTGCTGCGGCAGACCCGTGCCGATCATGGAATCGCGCGTGACCAGATCGGCAAGCTCGTCCTCGCTTAGGCTCTCGGTGCCGGCAGGCCGCTCGGGAATCACGAAATAGCGCATCTCGGAGCTCGAGTCCCACACGCGGACTTCCTTCTCTCCCACGTCGACCCCGAACTCTTTGAGCAGCCCGCGCGGATTGTTGACCGCGCTCGCCCGGTAGGCCGTGCTCTTGTACCACACCGGCGGCAACCCCAGGACCGACCACGGGTAGCACGAGCAGAGCGTGCAGACTACGAGGTTGTGTACGCGTGGCGTATTTTCGACCACCATCATGTGCTCGCCCTGCGGACCCGGCGGAAAGCCGAGTTCCTCGATCGCCCGGGCGGCGTTGTCAAGCAGACGCTTACGGTACGCAGGGTCAACCCATGCGCGCGCGACCACGCGAGCGCCATTGCGCGGACCGACGCGCCATTCATAAGTGTCAATCAGCTCGTCGAGCGCCTCCGGATTGACCAATCCCTTCTCGATCAGCAACTGTTCGAGCGCCTTTACGCGTTGAGCCGGCTCGGACAACGGAGCATTATGATGGTCGTGTCCGTCGTGATGATCGTGTTCCTCGCTCATCGTCTATGTCCCTTCCTGGCAGGTCCCTTCTTGGCAGGTCGCTTCGCCGCGGCGGCGCGTGATGTTGCTTCCGACTTGACGGCACGCTTGGCGGCGGGCTTGGACGCGAGCGCTTTAGCAGCGAATTTTGCCGTTCGTGTCTTGCCGGAAGACTTGCCGGAAGATTTGCCGGAGGGCTTGCCGGCGGCCTTGGTGGCGGACTTGATGGCAGGTTTGGCGGCCATGCGGTCGCGATCGAGGTAGTCCTCCCAGCAATCGAGATACACCGGCGCGCGCTCGTTGTGATCGGCACCCCACAGCTCCTTCGCGTCGAAGGCAACGGTATAAACGTGCTGCGGCTTGCCGCCCTGCCCGTGGGCGTGCGTATCGGGAAAAACGAAGACGCCCTGGTCGTAACGGATGACGCCGCGTTTGCCGCGCGCATAGCGCGGCAGGCGCGTGTGATGCTCGGGATTGAAATTGCGCGCGACCACGCGGTCGCCAACCTTGAAGCTGGGTTTGAAGCTCTTATCGAAGCGCAGCTTGACCGCGGAACTATCGAACGACTCGACTCCGCCGCCGCCGTCGAGCAATCCGGTCGCCTTGGCCGCCGTGGGCGCCGCAGCATGTCCGCCGGCGATTTCCTCGCGCGTGGCGACGCCTTTCTCGACCAGCAGCGATTCCAGTGCGTAGAGCCATTTCTCGTAATAAGTAGCTCCAAGGTAGCGCGCCGGCGGCATGCGCTCGATCGCGCGGCGGAACTCATCGACGTTGTACACGCGGCGCCCCATCGCGGTCAGCGTCATCCCGAACACGCGCTTTTCCCAGTCGGAGTGGAAGACGGGCTCGTTCTGTTCGCGGACTACCGGCCCGAAACCATGCATCCCGCCCAGGTCGTGAACGCCATTCATAATCTCGCCGCCTCTCCAAGTGCCGGTCGAATTTAGGCTAGGCTTGCGAGTCACTGGCAGTCAAGGTGCGACTCGCCTGCCACACGCGCGGGACTCGCGCGAGCGATTGACCCGTGCCGCAGCGCGCGTCAGAACTTGTTCAGACCCGGGAGACAATATGCAGAGAAGATTTGCGATCGCGGGATTGGCGGATGCAGGATTGGCAGGCGCGGTGTTGCTGGGTGCGCTATCGGTGGGCGCGCTATCGGCGGGAATGATATGCGCGGCAATGGCCGCGAGTGGATGCACTCGCGCGCCAACGGACCTCGCTCGATACTTTCCGCTCAAGCCCGGGATGGCCTGGACCTTTCGTTTCAGCGGCTCGACCGGGGCCACCGGCGAACTGACCACGGCCAATCAGGCGCCACGCAAAGTTTTCGGCTTTACCACGGTCCCGCAGCAGAACACGGGTGGCGACAAAACCTACACCGAGTTTTACGCCGACGACGGCCAGGGAATCCGCCACGTCGCGATCGACGAAAGCGAAGGGCTCCAGTCGCGGCTGAACGATCATTCCTACGTGATCAAACTGCCGATCAGCGCCGGCACCAGCTGGCGCGAAATAGATCGCACCTTTGATGGCACCGTGTACGACGCGACCACGAAGATCGAGAGCGTCAACGACAACGTTTCCGTGCCGGCCGGGACTTTCAGCGGATGCATTCGCATCCGGAGCACCGGCCTAGCCTCAGCGATGAAAGGCAACGCACGCGCGCCGGGCAAGGCTGCCGGCCTGCGGCTGGTGGCCGATGAGGACGTAAGCATCGAGGACTATTACTGGCTCGCGCCCGGCGTCGGTCCGGTCAAGGCGACGCATCAGGAGAGCCGGGGCGAGGGCGCGACGGCCCAGTCACTCGGCTTCACCCTGGAGTTGGAGCACCTGAAGCGGTAGGCGTCAGAAGATAAACATCAGCGTCGCGAGGATGGTATCCATCCCGTGATAGGTCGACGCGCTCGCCGCGCACGTGCCGAGCCCCGGGCATGGGAAGAAGACCAACGGCTTGCTGCTCGGAAATGGTTTCTGGCTGGATTCGTCGTGACGGTACTCGAACCGGCCGACCAGCCATTCAGCGAGCTTGAAATTGAATCCTGCCGTTATGTCCCACAGCGTCTGGGGCAGACCGGTATCGAAACCGTCGACATCTTTCAGAACTTCGCCGCGCAGGCCGAGCTGAAGGCGGGGGGTGACCTGATACGCCACCCATGTGCCCTCACCATACCAGTCGCTTGGATGGACGGTGCGGCCGTTGGGGAACTCATCGAGAATCGGATTCGACGGATTTCCCGGTCCCTCGATTATGGGTGTCGGCGCGAGAGCGTTGGTGTCCTGATGACCGACGATCGCCTCCTGGGTGATGCTCAACCCGTCGATCGGCGGCGTCCAGGTTGCGATTAGATCGAGCACGCCGGCCTTCGACGGCAGATTGCCGCCGGTAGGTCCCTGCGGCCCATACATGCCGTTTACCAGGAAAGCGAGTTCACGGGCCGGGTTCAGGCTTAGCTGCCCTTCGAAGGTCTGCAGCGGATAGCTCGAGGCAAGCGAGTTCCATCCGTTATTGAGCCCGAGCGTCAGGCCGAAGTAGTCGTTGAAGGTGTAATGGGCCCGCAGACCGGTGACGTTGAAAGGGCTCGCGTGGAAAACGTAACCGATCGACTGGAACAGGTTGTAGTTTTGCCAGCTCGGTATCGCCTCGTTGCCAATCAGGGGGAATTGCGTGCCTGCGGTTAGCAAAACTCCAGTTCCGACCGGCAGCGTGTAATCGAGATAGGCGCGCGTCGGATCGAGCCATCCGCACGGACTTTGCGGACATGCGCCGGCCTTCCCCGGGACCTTCCAATAGACCGTCGAGAGGCCGTACTGCACCTGCGCCACGTTCGCGGTGTTCAGATCGAGCACGAAGCCAACCTGGTTCGGCACGGCGCGCTCGATATATAGCTCGCCTTGCGCAAGCTCGGGGCTGTTGCTCCCGAAGAAATCGTAAACCCGCGTGGTGTTGTTGCCGGTGCTGGGCCGGTCGAAGTTGTATTCATAGGTGCCCACCAGCATCCCGTGAAGCTGAAGTCCGACGGCCTCCTGAAGGCGGCTGTGAAGACCGCTTAAGGAATCGACGACGCTCGCGGCGCCAGGAGCGTCCTCGAGGCCAAGCGGGGTGACGCCGGATGGCACCGAAGGTGCGGGCGTCACCGATGCGGGCGCTACCGATGCGGATGGACTAGCTGCTGGTACGGATTGAACCGGCGGCTGGGTCTGAGCTTGAGTCTCGCTCTTGAGGGAAAAAACCGTGGCAACGCCGATCAGTGTCAGGAGCCTCAGGCAGCAGCCGGCTATGCAAAGCGCCCTGCGCCACGCCCCTTCGTCCAGGAGTCCGGGAATCCGCGCCGGCCTTTTATTCGGAATTTCCGCTTTAACGCCCCCGACGCAAAATACATAGCTCGCCTCCGCGCTATCACAGAAACGGCCGTGCCGTTCGCCCATCAAACGCTGTACCGCTCGTTGGCCGGGCTACCACGCACCCGCCATCAGTAATCCCAGCCGCGCCGGATCGCGCTCATCGGCTCCCACCGCGCGCAGGCGTCCGCGGCTGATCACGCAGAGCCGGCCGCATAGCGCGATCAACTCGTCGAGATCGCTCGAGATTAGTAGCACCGCTCCGCCTTCGGCGGCGAACGCGGCCAGCATCCGGCGCACCTCGGCGGTGGCGGCAAGGTCGAGCCCGCGGGTGACGTTGTGCGCGACCAGCACGCGCGGGCGGCTCTCCAGCGCGCGCGCCACGCATAACCGCTGGCGGTTGCCGCCGGAAAGTTCGGCCGCGAGCGCCTGCGGGCCGGCGGCGCGGATGTGAAAGCGCTCGAGCAGCTCCGCGCATCGCACGCAGGCGCGCGACGCGCTGAGCCATCCGAAACGCCCGCACGCTCGCGCGAGCAACGGCCGCGCGAGCAGCAGGTTCTCCCAAAGCGGCATTTCGAGGACCAGGCCATCGAGGTCGCGGTTCTCCGGAATCACCGCGATCGCGCCGCCGCGGCCGCTGCCGCGAGCGCGGTCGAGATAGTTCGCGCCCGCCGCGCTTGCGCGAATCAGTCCGCTTAAGGGACGGCGCACCCCGGCCATCGCTTCAACCAACTCGCTCTGGCCGTTGCCGTCGACGCCCGCGATCCCGACGATCTCGCCGGCGGCGACCTCGAGATTGATGCCGTCGAGCGCGCGCCATCCGCCCCGCTCGATGACCAGATCCCTTACTTCGAGCGCGACCGCGCCGACGGCACCCCGCGTGCGCGCGCCCTGGGACGGCGGGGCGAGCTCGCCAATCATCAGGATCGCCAGCTCGTCCTCGGTGACTTCGCCGCGGGCGCGGCGCGCCACGACGCGACCGCGGCGGAGTACGGTTATCCGGTCGGCGACGGCGAGCGCCTCGGCGAGCTTATGGGTGACCAGTATTACGATACGGCCCTCACCGCGCAGACGCCGCAGCACGTCGAGGAACGCAGCCAGCTCGCCCGGCGCGAGCAGTCCGGTGGGCTCGTCGAGAATAAGTACGCGCGGCTCGAAGCTGAGCGCGCGCAGCACTTCCATCCGCACCCGCTCGGCCATCGAGCGCTGCTCCATCCGCACTCCCGGCGCCGGCAGCGCGAAGCCCAGTCGCGCCGCCATCGCGTCTGCGCGCGCCGCAACTTCCGCCATATCTATTGTGAATTCAGTGCCTCCGGAGCGGGCGGCGCCCGCGCCGAAACCGCCAAGCGCGAGATTTTCCTCCCACGTCATCCGCTCGAACAGCATCGGGCTCTGATGCACCGCGGCGATGCCGGCCGCCAGCGCGGCGGCTGGCGAGCCCGGGCGCAGCGCCCGGCCGAACAGCTCGATCGAACCCGCGTCGGGGCGGAGACGGCCGGCCAGGATGTTCATCAGCGTGGTCTTGCCGGCACCGTTTTCGCCGAGCAGCGCCACGATCTCGCCCGGGCCGGCGTCGAAGTCGACGCCGTCGAGCGCGAGCAGCGGGCCAAAGCGGCGCGTGATGTGGCGGGCGGCGAGCATCGGCGCGACGCGCTCAGGCGGGCGGCGGAGGACCGTAGCGCGCGCGCACGTAATCGACGGCTTCGTCGCGCGAGGCCAGCGCGCCGTCGAGTTGCTGGTCCTCGACGTCCTTGAGGATCGATTTGAAATGCGGCCCGGGCGCGAAGCCCATCGCGATCAGGTCGTCGCCGCCGAGCAGGCGCGGCGGGCGAATCTCCTCGCGGCCCATCGCGCCGATCGCGCGCGCGCAGAAATGGTAGAAGCCGAGGTTGGAGCTGGAGGCAAGCGCGTCCAGGCGCGAGAGCTCGAGCAACTCGCCGAAGCCGTCCTCGGCGAGCATCCGCTTGAGCGTGGCCCGGCGCATCCGTGGCGCCATCACCAGACGCAGATGATTGCGCACCAGGTAGGCGACGCGCTCCTGCACGAAGCGCGAGCGCCGCATCCGCCGCAGGATCTCTTCCGCCAGCGCGGCGCCCTGTTCGGTATGCCCGTAGAAGGTGACCTTGTCGTCGGCCTCCGCGCGACACTGGGGCTTGGCGACGTCGTGCAGCAGGACGCCGAACGCGAGCGTCTCGGCGCATCCCGCCTCCAGCATCGAGAGCGCAAGCCAGGTATGGCGGTAGACGTCGCCCTCGGGATGAAAGTTTTGCGGCTGTCCGCATCCGACCATCGGCAGCACTTCGGGCATCACGACTTCGAGCAATCCGCTCTCGCGCATCAGCTCCAGCCCGCGCCCGGCGCGGCCGCCGGTCATGATCGCCACGACTTCCTCGCCGACGCGCTCGGCGGCGATATTGGCGACCTTGGGCGCGGCCCGGCGCATCGCGGCCCACGTCGCGGCATCGATCTCGAAGTTGAGCCGGGTGGCAAAGCGTATCGCGCGCAGCACCCGCAGATGGTCCTCCTCGAAGCGCTCGGCGGCGTTGCCGATCGCGCGGATCACGCCGACGCGCAGATCGCGCATCCCGCCCACCAGGTCGATGATCCGCCCGCTTGATGGATCGAAATACATCCCGCCGATGGTGAAGTCGCGCCGGCGCGCGTCCTCCGCGACCGTGCCGAAGCGCACCGCCGAGGGACGGCGCCCGTCGACGTAGGGTGCGTCGGCGCGGAAGGTGGCGACCTCGAAGGTGTCGCCGTCGATGATCACGACGATCACGCCGAAGCGCGCGCCGACGGCGATCGTGTTGTCGAACAATTCCTGCACGACCTCGGGGCGCGCGTCGGTGGCGATGTCGTAGTCCTTCGCCGCGACGCCGAGCACGCGGTCGCGCACGCATCCGCCGGCGAGGTAGGCGACGAAGCCAGCCTCGCGCAGGCGCTTGATTATCGCCAGTGCCTTGTTTTCCTTCTCGACGCTCATGGTCCGTCCGATGCGGTTTAATCTAGCTTCGCGCGCGGCGCGCGGCCACGGGGGCGCGCGCGGCGGCGTTTCAGACGAACGGCGACCTTCTCAGACAAATGACGATGGGGGACGCGTGGCGTAGCTGCGGCGGTAGACGCGGATGAGTGCGGCGAAGACTGCGATCACAGCGGGGCCGGCGAACAGGCCCAGCGGCCCGTAGACTTCCAGTCCGCCAGTGATACCGAAGAAGAGTGCGACTGCGGGCAATCCGCTGCCCTGTCCGATCGTAAGCGGCTTGAGCAGGTTGTCGATTACGCCGACCACGATCACGCCCCATACCAGCAGCGCCACCGCCCAGCCCCATCCCGCCGTGATCCATAGATAAACTACGGCCGGAACCCAGATGAAGGCGGTGCCGCCTAGCGGCAGCAGCCCCGCGGCGCCGGAGGCCGCGCCGAGCAGCAGCGCGTCGGGCACGCCAGTGACCAGGTAGCCCAGGCAGAGCAGCGTTCCTTCGAGCAGCGCGGTCAACAGCAACCCACGCATCGTCGAGGAAAGCATCGTGCTCAAGGTCTCGAAGACCATCGCCTTGTCTTCATCGGGAAGCGGCGTGAGCGTGCGGACGAATTCGAAATAGTCCTCGCCGTCGCGCAACAGGTAAAAGAAGCTGAACAGCATGATGATGACATCGATGACGAACGCGACCAGGTTGCGCGCCAGGGTCGTGACGTTGGCGGTGAAGTAGCCGCTCAGATAGGTACTGGACTTCTCCATCCAGTGGCGTATGTCTTCGATGCGCAAGCCCTGTTGTTCGAGCCAGAGCTCGATCGAAGTGATCGTGTCGGAACGGAGCGCCTGGCGGCCGGCCTGCGCGAATCCGCCCTGGTGGACGAACTGGCCCAGCGAGACCTTGGTGGCCTCCAGTGCAAGTTCGCTCGAGAGCCACGCGGTGGGAACCGCAATCAAAAGCGCCAGGATCGCGGTAATTAGCAGCGCGGCGGTAGTGCGGTGGCGGATGAAGCGCTGCAGTTGCAGGAGCGCCGGATGAGCGATGAAGGCCAGCAGCATCGCCCACGCGATCGGCACCAGGAAAGGACTGAACAGGAGATAAAGTTCGTAGCCCATGACGGCCAGGAAGCCGAAAAAGAAAATATGTGCGATTCGTTCGCGATCCATCACGCCGCCATTGGCGGCAGAGCTTAGCAGATAGGCCCTCGGCGGTCGCTCGCGGAAGCCTTGGTTGCCCGCGAGGCTGATATTTGTTACCGGATCGGAGCTGCGGCCGCTTAAGGCCGCCCGGATTTGCAAAGAAGGCACGTAGCTCAGTGGTAGAGCACTTCCCTGACACGGAAGGGGTCGGCGGTTCAAACCCGCCCGTGCCTACCAGCCTGTCTTTCGCTATACTGGCGTCATGAATTTCCCCGACCGCCTGCTACGCGCGCGCGTCCGTCTCATGAATTCATGCGTCCGTTCATGATCGCCCATCACTGGCCGACCGCCGCCGCCATCACGCCGCTGATGCCGGCGTTCGCTGCCGCCACGTTCGCCTCGGCGAAGTTCTCCGCGGCGAAGTCCCCCAATTAGATGAGCGCGCAAGTCACCGTATCGCTCGACGGGCAGCGCCGCAGCGTGCCGCGCGGGACCACGGTCAGCGAGGTGCTCGACGGCGCGCGCGGGCGCGAGGTCGTCGCCGCGCGCCTCAACGGCAAGCTGGTCGATCTAAGCCACCCGATCGAGGATCACGCCACGATCGAGCCGGTAAAGGCCGACAGTCCCGAAGGACTCGACGTGCTGCGCCATTCAACCGCCCATCTGATGGCCCAGGCGGTGCAGAGCCTCTACCCCGGCACGCAAGTGACGATCGGCCCGACTATCGAGGACGGGTTCTTCTATGACTTCGCGCCGCCCACGCCGTTCACGGTCGACGACCTGCCGAAGATCGAAGCGAAGATGCGCGAGCTGGCGAAGGCCAACCTCAAGGTCGAGCGAGTCGAGGTCACTCGGGCCGAGGCGATCGAGCGGTTCGGCGCGATGGGTGAGCACTACAAGGTCGAAATCCTGGACGGCATCCCCGACGACCGCGTATCGATTTATCGCCAGGGCGATTGGATGGATCTGTGCCGCGGGCCGCACGTCCCGGCGACCGGCTATATCCGCGCTTTCAAACTGACCAGCGTGGCTGGTGCGTACTGGCGCGGCGACGAGCATAACGCGATGCTATCGCGGATTTACGGGACCTCGTTCGCAAGCAAGGAGGCGCTGGAGGAGCATCTGAAGCTGCTCGAGCTGGCGCGCTCGCGCGACCATCGCAAGCTCGGTCGCGAGATGGGCCTGTTCGTGTTCGACCCGATCTCGCCCGGCTCGCCGTTTTTCCTGCCCAAGGGCGCAATCATCTACAACGCGCTCGTCGACTACGTGCGCCGTCTGTACCGCCGCTATGGCTTCGAGGAAGTGATCACGCCGCAGGTCTACAAGAACGAGCTGTGGCATACCTCGGGCCACTGGGACAATTTTCGCGAGAACATGTTCCTGACCACCGATCGCGAGGGCGGCGAAACGGACCAGATCGATTCGAGTGCCGAGGGATGGCGCAAAGGCTACGCGTTCAAGCCGATGAACTGTCCGGGACACACGTTCGTCTACCGCGCCGAGAAGCGTTCGTACCGCGACCTGCCGCTGCGCATCGCCGACTTCGGCCGGCTGCATCGCGCCGAGCGCTCGGGCACGCTGCACGGGCTGACGCGCGTGCGCACGATGGCGCAGGATGACGCGCACGTCTTCTGCACCTCGGCGCAGATCGCCGGCGAGATCGATCTCAACTTGCAGATGGTGCGCGACGTCTACCAGGCGCTGGGCTTCGAGCGGCTGGAGTCCAAGGTCGCCACGATGCCCGACAAGCATCTCGGTACCGAGGAACTGTGGCGCACCAGCGAGGCGATTTTGTGCGAGGCGCTCACCCGCAATGGCCTTGCGTACGAGATCAACCCGGGCGAGGGCGCGTTTTACGGGCCCAAGATCGAAATCTACGTGCCCGACGCGCTCAAGCGGCGCTGGCAGCTCGCGACCATCCAGCTCGACTACAACATGCCCGAAAACTTTGGCCTGACGTTCACCAACGCGGCCAGCGCCGAGGAGCGCCCGGTGATGATCCATCGCGCGATCCTGGGCTCGCTCGAGCGCTTTATCGGGGTGCTGCTCGAGCATACGGACGGAGTGCTCCCATTTTGGCTAGCGCCCGAACAGGCGCGCGTGCTTTCGCTGAGTGAAAAGGTCGAGGACTATGCGGCCGAGATCGCCCGCATCCTTAAGCGCGAGGGCCTGCGCGCGGCCGCCGACCTGCGTAATGAGAAGCTCGGCTTCAAGGTGCGCGAGGCCGAACTGGCCAAGGTGCCGTACATGATTGTCGTGGGCGAGCGCGAGGCGGCCGCGCGCAGCGTGTCGCTGCGGCTTTTGCGCGGGGCCAAGAGCGAGGTCATGGCGCTTGAAAAACTTGTGGAGCTGCTAAAAAGTGAACCGTTGCCGGGTTAATCGGTAGCGCCGGAGGCGGGGGGAAACGATTCAAACAGAATTGCCGTTAATTGATGGGAGGAACTGCCAATTCAGCGGCAAGTCGGCATCTCAGCCGACGGAGGTGATTTATTCGTAGAGATTTTCGTACCCCGCCCCCGCGCGAGCCGGCGATAAGGGTGAACAACCAGATCCGCGTCCCGGAAGTCCGGGTAATCGATGTCGACGGCCGCCAGGTCGGAATCCTGAGCACCCGCGAAGCGATCCGCGTGGCTGAAAGCCGCGGCCTGGATTTGGTCGAGGTCGCACCCACCGCCCAGCCCCCGGTTTGCCGCGTCACCGATTTCGACAAATACCGTTACGCGCAAAAGAAAAAGACCCATGACTCCAAGCGCCATTCGACCGCCACGGCGATCAAGGAAGTCAAGATGGGCGCGCGGACCGAAAAACACGACGTCGAGTTCAAAATCAAGCACATCCGGCGCTTTGTCGGCGAAGGCCAGCGTGTTAAGCTCTCGATTTCGTTTCGCGGCCGGGAGATAACCCATCCCGAACTGGGACGTACGTTGCTCGATTCGATCGTCGCGCAAGTGCAGGACATCGCACAGGCCGACGGCCTGCCCCGGATGGAGGGGCGCAACATGTCGATCCTGCTGACGCCGCGCTGAGCGCAATGATTCGCCCAACTGGCGATCGCACTAAGTGACCTGGAGCAAGGGCCGTAACCGATGGGCAAACTGAAGACCAATCGCAGCGCCGCCAAGCGCTTCTCCGTGAGCAAGACCGGCAAGGTCAAACATAAGAAGGCTTACCTGCGCCATCTGCTCTCGTCCAAGGGCCGCGCGCGCAAACGGCAACTGCGTCATCCCGGCATCCTCAATGCCGCCGACGCCCGCAATACGCGCAAATTGGTCCCATACCTGTAGCGACGCGCCGAAAGCCCGAAAGCGCTTAAATCAAGATTAAGGCAAAATTAAGGAAGGACTGATCGCCGATGCCTCGCGCCAAAGGTGGCCCCAAAACACGCCGCCGCCATAAACGACAGCTCAAGCTCGCCTCCGGCTTCGTCGGCGGCCGCAAGCTCTATCGCCAGGCCCGCAACACGCTGGAGAAGGGGCTGACTTACGCCTATCGCGATCGCAAGCAAAAGAAGCGTGACTTCCGCTCGCTCTGGATCACACGGATCAACGCTCTGGCCCGCGAGTATGGGCTGAGTTACAGCCGCATGATGGACGGGCTCAAGAAGGCCGGCGTCGAAATCGACCGCAAGCAGCTCGCCGTGCTCGCGCTGGAGCGCGACCGGCTCTTCGCCGAATTGGCCGACACGGCCAAAAAAGCGCTCGACGCAGCCGCCGAAGCCGCAGCCGCTTAGGGCGAGCCGCCCTGCGCGACTCATCGCGGCTCACAGGACCATGTGGCGCGCGCGTCCACATGGTCTTTCATTTGATGTCTTTTGTGTTTTGGCGCGCCCTTGCGGCGTGCGCGCACGCGGACTCGATGACGCGCATACAGACTTCTTGAGGTCGGGATGAGAGAACAGCTGGAGGCCCTTCGGGCCGCGGCGATGGCGGAGCTGGGCGACGGCGCCAGCGCCGAGCAAATCGAAGCGGTACGCGTGCGCGTGCTCGGGCGCGGCGGCGAACTGACCGACGTGATGCGCCGCATGCGCGAGGTCGCGGCCGAAGAACGTCCCGCCATCGGCCAGCTCGTCAACCAGATAAAGCGCGAGATCGAAACCCGTATCGAGGCGCTCCAGGAGCGGCTGCGCGCCGCCGCCTTGGAGCGCTCGCTCGGCGAGGCGCGCCTGGACGTGACCCTTCCCGGCGCGCGCATCCCACGCGGCCGGCTCCATCCGCTGACCCTGGTGATGGAGCAGATGCTCGACATCTTCGCCTCGATGGGCTTCGAGGTCGCCGCGACCCAGGACGTCGAGGACGATTTCCACAACTTCGAGGCGCTCAACTTTCCGCCCGACCATCCGGCGCGCGAGATGCAGGACACGTTTTTCCTGCCCGGCGGGATGCTGCTGCGCACGCATACCTCCAACGGCCAGATTCGCGTGATGCAGCGCCGCAAGCCGCCGCTGGCGGTGGTCTGCCCCGGCAACTGCTACCGGCGCGACGAGCTTAGCGTGCGTGCCTCTCCGATGTTCGGCCAGATCGAGGGTTTCATGGTCGACCGCGCCGGGCGGGTCACGATGGCGCATCTGAAGGGCGTGCTAAGTGAATTCGCGCGCGCCTTCTATGGGCCGCAAACCGCGGTGCGCTTCCGTGCGAGCTTTTTTCCATTCACCGAGCCCAGCGCCGAACTCGATATTAGCTGCCTGCTCTGCGCAGGCGCGGGATGCCGCGTGTGCAAGCAGAGCGGATGGACCGAAATTCTGGGCTCCGGGATGATCCATCCCAACGTGCTGCGCAAGGTCGGTTACGATCCGGCAGAGTACCAGGGTTTCGCGTTCGGGATGGGCGTGGAGCGGCAGGCGCTGCTCAAGCTCGGGGTCGACGACATGCGGCTATTCTTCGAGAACGATCTGCGCTTCCTTGGGCAGTTCCCGTCGTTTGTCGCGAGATCTTCTGCCGCGAACACTCCCTCCACGAGCAATTCCACGAGATCATCGTCATGAAGCTGCCGCTTAGTTGGCTCGCCGAGTTCGTCGCGCTCGGAGCCGATGTCGACGAGTTGTGCCGCCGCCTGACGCTGGCCGGGCTGGAGGTCGAGAACGTCGAGCGCAGCGCTCCCGGGTTCAGTGATGTCTTCGTGGCTCGCGTGCTCAAGGTCGAGCGCCATCCCAATGCCGACCGCCTCAACCTGTGCGACGTCGACGCCGGCGCAATCGGCCGCTTCAGCGTGGTCTGCGGCGCTCCCAACGTGCGGGTCGGGATGATCGCGCCCCTCGCGCGGCTGGGTGCGCGACTGATCGGCAGCGGACACGGTGGCGGCCATCGCCCCGACAGCCTGCAGGAGGCGCCGCCTCTTCAGGCAGCAGTTATCCGCGGCGTGCGCTCGGAGGGGATGCTGTGCTCGGAGCGCGAGCTTGGTTTTTCCGAGGATCACGCGGGTATCGTGGCGCTGCCGGACGACGCGCCGATCGGAGTCGAGCTGGCCGCGTATTTGCGTTCCGACGACACGGTGCTTGATATCGCGATCACGCCGAACCGCGGCGATTGTTTGTCGATCCTGGGCCTCGCGCGCGAGGTGGCAGCGCTGTTCGGATTGAAACTCAAGCAGCCCGCCGTCAAGTCCGCGATGCTCAAGCCGCGCGGCGGGCAAGCGGAGTCCGTCGGCAACGCGCTCGGTGTTGAAATACTCGCGCCTGAACTGTGCCCGCACTACGCGGGGCTCCCGATTGACGGACTCAAGATTGGCCCGTCGCCGCTCTGGATGCGCCGGCGGCTGGAATCGTGCGGGATGCGCGCGCTGAACAACGTGGTCGACGCGACCAATTACGTGATGCTGGAGTTGGGACAGCCGCTGCACGCCTTCGATAGCGCGCAAATCGCCGCGCGCCGGATAGTGGTGCGGCGCGCCGACCAGGCGCCGGGCGGCGCATTGGACCGCGAGTTCGTCACGCTCGATAACGTGCGGCGCACGCTCGAGCCGGCCGACCTGCTGATTGCGGACCCGGAGAAGCCCCTGGCGATCGCCGGCATCATGGGCGGGCTGAACTCGGAGGTCAGCGCCGCCACCACCGGCCTGGTGCTCGAGAGCGCCTATTTCGAGCCAATGACGATCGCGCGCACGGCGCGCCGGCTCGGGCTTCGCAGCGAGGCGAGCTACCGTTTCGAGCGCGCGATCGATCGCGGCGGCCAGCTACGGGCGCTGGCGCGCGTCGCCGAGCTGATAGTCAAGAGCGCCAGCGGCAAGATCTCGGCGGCGGCGGTTGATGCCGAGCCGCGGCCGGCCTCCGAGCGCCAGGTGATGCTGGATCTGGGCGCGGTGAATTCGATTCTGGGCGTTACGGTTCCGGGCGCCGACGTCCGCGAACGGCTGCGCGCGCTGGGCGCGGCGGTCAAATCGGCCGGCGCGCAGCGCCTGATAGTGACGCCGCCTTCGTTTCGTCCCGATCTCAACGAAGCCGCGGACCTCGCCGAGGAGATCGCGCGGCTCAAGGGGCTGGCCGAAATTCCGGCCACGGTGCCTGAGCGCGCCGCTACACCCGCGGCGCCCAACGATTATCGGAGCTTCATCGGCGCGGCACGCGAAGTGATGGTCGGTGCGGGCCTGACCGAGCTCAGGACGATCGCGTTTATCGCGCCGGCCGATAATCAGCGCTACCCGGGCATGCGCGGTGAGCCGGTGCGGGTCACCAATCCGCTGTCGGCGGAACTGAGCGAATTGCGCCTGAGCCTGGCGCCTGGACTGCTCGGCGCACTGCGCTTCAATCTCAATCGCGAGGCGGCCGCGTTGCACGCCTTCGAGATCGGCAAGGTCTTCTCGATGCATGACGGCGCGCCGGTCGAGCATGAGCGGCTCGCCGCGATAAGCTATGGCGATTACGCGCTGGGCGCGGTGGGACAGCCGGCGGTGGCGGCGAGCTTCTTCACGCTCAAGGGAGTGCTCGAGCAATGGTTCATCGCGCTGGGCGTGGCGGCGCAAGTCGAGTTCGTAGGGTTCGACGCAGCCGGTGAAACGGAGTATCGCTTTCTGCATCCGGGGCGCGCGGCGCGGGTGCTGCTCGACGGAAAACCGATTGGATACCTCGGCGAACTGCATCCAGCGGAAGCGATAAGAGTCGAGTTGAGTAGCCCTTGCGTGCTTACTGAACTTGACTTGGTACATCTCATCGCTTATGGTTTCCTGCCGCGCCAAGCGATCACTGCTCCACCGAGATACCCTGCTATCCGGCGCGACCTCGCTCTGGTGGTGGATCGTGACATTTCGGCGGCCCGGGTAATCGCGGCGATCCGCGAAAGCGCGTCGCCGTTGCTTGAAAGTGTGGAAGTGTTCGACGTGTACGAGGGAGGATCGATAGCGCCGGGCAAAAAAAGCATGGCGCTGGCGTGCCGTTACCGCGGGAAAGATCGCACACTCACGGATGAGGAGGTGAACCGCACCCACGGGGAATTGATCGAAGGGGTGCGGAAGCGGCTGGGTGCAGAGTTGCGGCAGTAGAAATCCCGCTCCGGGGAAGCGGTTTGGGGGACGATACTCCGCAGAATATGACCAAGGCCGATCTCGTGGATCTAATCTACGAGCGCATAGGCTCATCCAAAAAGGAGGCCTGCGAGATCGTAGAGGCGGTCTTCAAAATAATCGAAGACAGTCTGCAGCGGGGCGAGAAGGTCAAGATCTCCGGCTTCGGCAGCTTCACGGTCAACCATAAACGCGCCCGCCGGGGACGCAATCCGCAAACCGGAATCACTATCACCATCGACTCGCGCCGCGTGCTATCCTTTAAACCCAGCCAGGTGCTAAAGGGACTGGTAGCCAACGGCGCCAAACGATCGGCATAACTTGCAGCATAACTTGCGCCGCATAACTTTCGTCGTATGAGCTCCGCCGCATAACCTTCGCCGCATGAGTTTCGCAGCATGACTTCCGCCGCGCGCACAGCGCGCCCCTCGCCGCGCAAGAACCCACGCTCGCAAGGCGGCGGGGCCGAGGCCGGCGGCGGCAGCGAGCAACTGCTCAAGATCGGTGAGGCGGCCAAGCTGCTCGGCGTCGAAGCCTATGTGCTGCGTTTCTGGGAGACCCAGTTTCCGTTCCTGCGTCCGCGCCACGCTCACTCCAAGCATCGCTCTTACGCCGCGCAGGATCTGCAGGCGCTGCGGCTAATCAAGCGCCTCCTTCACCAGGAGCGCTTCACCATCGAGGGCGCGAAAAAATACATCCGCGAAGTCGGACTCGAACACGCGCTTAGCGCCAAGCCCGGCGCCGCGGCGCCCCGTCCCGATACGCCGACCGCAGCGGGCGCGCCAGGCGTGAGCGGCGCCGGCGACGACCGCGCACGACGCGCGCTGTCAGAGGTTCGGCGCGAGCTCGAATCGCTGCACAAGCTGCTCGAGGATTAGGAATTCCAGCCAGGGTACGAGGCAGTGCGGTTCAGGTCTGCTCGGCCGCGCGCTCGCCATCGCGCGCCGGTGCCTGGGCCGGCGCGGCCGCGCTCGCCGTGCGCTCGATCAAATCGCGCACCGTGAATCCACCGAGCGTATCGCGCTCGGCCTGACGCAACCGCTCGACCATCGTGGCCACCCGCGCATCCGAGGAGACCACGGCCGGGCCGCGGCCCCTGACACATTCAAGCACTTCCCCAAGGCCGATCATCGAGGAATCGCGGGCGAGGAACAATCCGCGCTCGCCACCATCGCCGCCCGCCGTTTCGATCACGATTCCGCCGCCCTCCAGGCGCCGCAAGACCTCGACCAGGACGGCCTCGTCGATTCCGAGTTCCGAGGATAGCGTGGCGGGCGTGACCACGCCGTGCCGTCCCGCCATCCGTTCGCCCAGCCGCAGCGCGACGGCCAGCGCTACGGCGCGCTCGCTCATCGCCCACGGGTCCGCGACCAGCGGCTGGTTACGGAGTTCGAAGGCCGCGGTCATCTCGGCGCCGAGCAGCACGATCACCCAGGTCATATAGATCCAGGTGAGCAACACCGGGATTGAGGCGAGCGCGCCGTAGATCGCGGCGTAGCGGTTAACGCCATACTGAAAATAGATGAAAGCCCACTGCGCGATCTGGAGCAGGATCGACGCCACCAGCGAGCCTACCGCGGCGGCTTCGAAGCGCACCCGGCGGTTGGGGAAAAAAACGTAAAGAAAAAAGAAGCCGGCCCAGATGGCGAGGCTCGAGCTGATCCATCCGGCGCCGGGGACGTTCGGCAGGTGCTCCAGCAGGATTTGGCGCACGCCGAGCGCGCCGGCCAGCAGCACCGGCACCGCGAAGGTCACGCTCAGGTAGTCGGCGAACTTGCGCGCCATCGTGCGCCCATACACGACGCGGAAAATGTTGTTCAGCGCCTGCTCGACCGTGCTCAGGGTGAGGACCACGGTAAAGAGCAGCGCGGCCGCGCCGACCGCGCCCAGGGTCTTGGCGTTGACGTTGGAGACGAAGGACATCAGGCGGTCGGTAATATCGGGCGAGTTGGCGGTAAGGTAGCGCTCGAGCAGCGGGCGGATCACCTGGGCGCCGCCCAGCCCGTTGAGCGCCGAGAGCGCCACGGCAAGGATCGGCACGATCGACAGCCCCGTCGTATAGGTGAGTGCCGAGGCCCAGAGCAGATCGTTGTCGCGCTGGAAGCCGTCGGCGCAGCGCTCGAGCACGCCGGCCGTGCGCGACTTGAGCGCGCGGCCTAATCGCGAGTCACCGGCCCGCGCGCGTTCGATGAACCCGGAGAAGAAGTCATGTGCCATAAAGCTTCCGGCCGCGCCGGCGCCGGATGCTCTCACGGCGCTCCGCTAACGCTTCTCGGGGTATATAAGAAGCCGTAGTGGATGGGAACGGCCGAAGATAAAAACCGCGGGGCGGACGGCGCATCGCACCGCCCACCCCGCTATCCACACTCCCCGCTTCCACCACAAGTCCGGCCACACTGATACCTGCATGGCCGCTCGCCGGACGGGAGTCTTTTTCTCCGCTTACTCCGCCGCGGTCCGGTTGTCGGCGAACAACTTGGCCGCCGACGCGATTGGCTCGGCCGCCGCCGCACTGGGCTGCGCCGCGGCCGCCGCGCGCCGCGCCGCCGTGGTCGGCTTGCCGAGCGGAATCAGGTTGAGTTCCTGCGCACACTGCTCGACGGCTTGATAGGCGAACCGCCCTGATTCGACCGCCTGGCTCACCGCACACATCGCGCTCGCCATGGTGAGCGCGGCCAGCACCGCGGCCATCACCGAGAGGCCCATCGCCGCGCATAGCAGGGTCACGCCTGCCGCGATCGCGAGGCCAATCCGGGTCAGCCGGCTGAGCCTGACGCGCACGGCGACATGATTTTTCAGCCGCGCGCCTTCGTGCTCCTCGTCGGCGGTCTTGAAATGCAGCCGCGTCCAGGGGTCGGGGCGAACCTCAAGGTCAAAGTCGTTCCATCCGGGATCATGCGTCACGGCGAGGCCGGCGCGCGAGAAGCGCCGCGCCAGCCGCTCGAGCAGGCTCTCGCGCGTGGTCCACGCCTCGTTCCAGTAGGAAAGATGCAGGGTGCGGCCAAGCCATCGCAGCGCGGGACGCTGGCGCGGCTGGACTTCGCTGCCGAGGCTAACCGTGCGCATCCGCATCTTCCATCGGGTCCACGTTCGCACCATCGGTCCACTCCAGGCAAGGAACGCGACGAACAGCCGCGAACCGAGCGAGTCGTGACATTTCTCCAGCGGCGCCTGGCATGCGTGATGCAGCGCCCATACCGGTCCCAGCGCGAGCATCGCCAGCGCCGGCAGCACTGTAAATCCCGCGCACCAGGTGAAGACCGTCGCGGCCGCGAACACCAGGTTCCATTCCAGCGTCTGCGGCAGGAAGCTCAGGATTCCCGGCACCTCGTCGCGCACCGTCTGCGGGGCGCCGGCCGCCCGCGTCCATCCGATACGTCGGCGCAGCGCGCCAGGCACGGTCGCCGCGAGGCCCGGTATCGTACCGCGCCATTTTATCTGCCCAAGCGCGTTGAAGCGCTCGGGATATTTCAGATAGAGCGCCGCCTCGGCCCGGCCGTAGCCGCGCTGCTGACCGTAGTAGGCCTTCACCGTGTTGCGGCGGAAGTGCCATACGAAGGCCGCCGGGCAGTAGCCAAGCGTGAAACCTGCATCCAGCATGCGCCAGCAGATGTCGACGTCGTCGCCGGCCGAAGTGAATTGCGCGTCGAAGCCGCCCACCGCCACCAGCGCGGCCTTGGTGAAGACCATGTTGCATCCGGCCAGATGCTCGGCGCGATCATCGGCGACCAGCACGTGACAAGGCGCGCCCGGCGCGGCGGCGACGCAGCCCTCGACCCGGCCTTCCTCGTGCGGCGCATAGTTGGGACCGCCGCAGCCGTCGAAGCCGCCGTCCAGCATCGCGCGCACCATCAGGGTCAGCCAATCGGGGTCGACAACGCAGTCCGAGTCGGTGTAGGCGATGATCTCGCCGCGCGCCGCATACAGCCCGACGTTGCGCGCCACGCTCAAACCCTTGTTGGGCTGGCGGATGAGCCGGAACTCGGGAAAATCCATCGCGATTTCGGCGGTGCGATCGCGCGAGCCGTCGTCGACGATTACGATTTCGTAGTTGGGGTACTTGAGCCGGCGGAGCGACTCCAGACACGGCAGCATCGTGCGCTCGGCGTTGTAGGCGCAGATTACCACCGACACCATAGGGATACGCGACGGCCGCGGCGGACAGGTTCCATTGAGCGAGACGAACGGGCTCGCCTCTTCAACCCGCATTGGCCGCATCGGACGTACCGCGAGCCAGTCCGCGGCGGCCGCGCGGGAAACCGGCGGCGCTACCACGCCGGCTGTGCCGACGCCGAAAGCCGTCGCCACCAGTTCGTCCTGTTCGGGGCCCTGGCCCGCTATGGCCTGCGGAAATTCGATCACCACCGGCCGCGCCATTGCGAGATTGTGCAGCGCGATCACGAACGGTGCGAGTTCCGCGGGCGTGAAGCGGCCGACTTCGGCGTAGAGGAAATCCTCGGCTTCGGTCGCGAGCGCAATCGTGGATGGGCGATGTTTCAGTGCGGCCAACGCGCGGCCGTCGCGCGAATGAATCTCGCGAATAATCCGGTCAAGCGCGCGCCGCAGACGCTCGACCCCGAGCATCCGCAACTGCTCGGGAGCGATCGGGCAGTCGATGATATATCCTATGAGCGAGGGATGGTTACGCCAGATATTGACGGTATGGGCGATACGGGCGGCGGTTTCGCGAGCGCGGGCAGGTTCGAGCAGGTCCTCGGGCTTGACGGCGACTTCGATCAGCGCCTGGAGGCCTGTGTAGGTGGCGAGGTCGAGGACGGATTCCGCCTGCTCCTCGCTCAGCACCAGGGCAGTGGTATGGGTCTCCTGCAAACCCTGGAGACGATACCTGAGCACGAGCCGCTGGCTGAGATCCAGCGCCGGCCGGACATCCGCGAGCCGCATCGCTTTGAGAAAGAATTTCTGACCGGCGCGGGAGAAAAATTTCCCCTGCGCAAGGATAGCTGGCCGCAAGCATTGGTCTGGTAGCACGACGGCCCCACACAGCCAAAGCTGTGCCACCAAAAAAGCCTCGCATCGCCTTGGTTTTTTACGAGAGGGAGGAGGTCAAAGGTCAACGTATTGGGATGTTGGCTAACCCTTTTGCGACCGGGCCGATCGCAGATTGGCGTTTTCGCGGCTATGCAAAACGCCCACGGCGCTGCTAGAAGGCGGATTTTAGCGATGTTATAAGTCGATCAGTAACGGCATCAGAGTGGAACAGCATCCTAATAGCCGCCGCTCGCCGCGCGAGGCGCCCCCTCATAAGCACGGGACGGTACCGCATAAAAACCCGGTCGCTCATAAGAAGCCGCCTTCGCATCAGGCCGCCAAGGCGGCTGCGCGGCCGCCTCAGACGGCCGCAACGGGGCTCCGGTCTCCCTCCGACGAGGCGCTCCAGGCGACGCCTGAGGATCTCGATTCGATCCGCGCCCAACTCCATTCGATCGAGCAGGCGCTTTCGGCGCTCTTTGGAGCGGACTACCGCCGAGGACCGGAAAGCCATCGCTCACGCCGCGCTGCCGCCAACATAATCGATCGCCACTTCGAGCGGATCGTCGAGGAATGGACCGGCGTAATTCGCGGGATGTTGGACGAACGTGCTCTGCGCAAGTATCCGCACATATACGAGAACTGCGCCAACGCGCTCATCCGCTTCACCGAGAACCTGCGCGACCGCGACAACCTCGACACCTACGTTTATCTGCGCCGGCACTGTCAAGAAGGGATGCTGTCGCGGGTGAGGCCGTCGGAGTTTAACGTCCTGCACATCGCGCTCAAGCAACTCATCCTCAAACGGGTACGCGCCATGCTCAAAGGACCGCGGATGGAGCGCGTGCGCGAAGCGGTGGTGGCCGCGGTCGACGAGCGGCGCCTGATGGTTTCGCAGTTTTATATCGAGTCGCGCGAGCATGCGCTGCGCGTCTCCGAGGAAAAGTATCGCACCACCATCGACCACGCGCCCGACCCGATGTACGAAATCGAGCCCTACACCTGGATCGTGCAGGGCGCCAACGCCGCCGCCGAGGCGATGTACCGGATCGTTCCGGACCACGAGGACAAGCCGCTGGTGGGCCGCAAGTTGACCGAGCTTGGTCCGCCCGAGGACCTGCCGCACATCCTGCGTCACGTGGAGAAGGTGGTGCGCGACGGCTCCGACCAGATCCGCGATTGGCCGGAGGCCGGACGCTATTTCGACGTCAACTCGGCGCTGATCTCGTTCGGCAAGGTGCAGTTCGTGCACATGATCCTGCATGACGTGACCCAGCGGCGCGAGATGCTCGACGAGCTGCTGCGCACCGAGCGATTGGCCGCGGCCGGCACCTTCGCCACCGGCGTGGCGCACGAGGTCGACAACCCGCTCGGCTCAATCTCCTCGCTGGTGCAGTCGCTGCTGCCGGAGGAGACCGACCTCGCGCGGCGCACCTCGCTACACACGATCCTCGCGCAGATCACGCGCATCTCGACCACGCTCAAGGACCTGGTCAACTTCGCGCGACCCTCGCCGTCGCAGCGCGGCCGTTTCGACCTCAACGAGCAGGTGCGCGAGACGCTGCGCCTGGTGGCCTACAATAGCCGCTTCCAGGGCATTACCTTCGAGCCGCAGCTTGCCGGCGACCTCAAGCTCGCATTCGCCGACAGCAACGAGATCCAGCAGGTGCTGATCAACTTGATCTTCAACGCCGCCGACGCGAGCCAGCATCGCGGCGGCACCATCCGGATCGTGACCGAGAACCAGGCCGGCCGCGACAACAGCGGCCACGTCAAGAAGGTCCTGATGCGCGTGGTCGACAATGGGATCGGAATTCCTCCCGAGCATCTAAGCCGCGTCTTCGATCCGTTTTTCACCACCAAGCCGGCCGGTGCGGGAGTGGGTCTGGGGCTTTCGCTCTGCCAGCGCATCATCCTGGCCAACCTCGGCACCATCCGCATCGATAGCGAAATCGGCAAGGGCACCGCGGTGACGATCTGTCTTCCCACCTACGAATGCGAGGCGGCCGCGGCCCGCGCGCCAGCATCATGAACGAAACCGAGCCGCTAATACCCGAGACCCTCGCCGGCCACGAGCGCACGGCCCCCCCGCCGCAGCGCGGTCCGTACCACGTGCTGGTGGTCGAGGACGAGGATCTGATGCGCTCGATAATCGCGCAGCTCCTGCGTAGCGAGGGCTACACGGTCTTCGAGGCGCACGCGGCCGAGGTCGCGCTGGGAATCTTCGAGCGCGAGAAAATCGACCTCGCGATAATCGACGTCAATCTCGGCGGCGGTGGGAGCGGCCTTGACCTTCTAAGCCGCGTGCGCGCGCTCGATTCCGAAGTGATGGGCATCATCGTGACCGCCTACCCGAGCGTGGAGTCGGCAGTGCACGCGCTGCACGAGGGCGCCTACGACTACATCACGAAGCCGTTCGCCAACGATCACCTCAAGGCCGTGGTACGCAACGCGCTGGCGCAAAAGGCGCTGTTCCAGGAAAACCGTTTCCTGCGCCGCGAGCTGCGCGACAAATATCGCTTCGAGAACATCATCGGCAAAAGCGACGCCATCGAGCAGGTCTTCCGCATCATGGAGAAGGTCGCGCGCACCGACTCCAGCGTGCTAATCACCGGCGAGTCGGGCACCGGCAAGGAGCTGGTCGCGCGCGCGATCCATTTCACTTCCGAGCGCGCGCACGCGCGTTTCCTGCCGATCAACTGCGGTGCGCTGCCCGAGAACCTGCTCGAGAGCGAGCTCTTCGGCTACAAGCGCGGCGCGTTTACCGGCGCCTCGCAGGACAAGCTTGGCCTGCTCAAAGCGGCTGACAAGGGCACGATGCTGTTCGACGAGATCGGCGAGATGCCGCTCGCGCTGCAGGTCAAGCTGCTGCGCGCGTTCCAGGAGCGCGAATGTTACCCGCTCGGATCCAACGACCCGGTGAGCTTCGACGTGCGGGTGATTTGCGCGACCAACCGCAACCTCGAGCGCGAGGTCAAGGAGGGCCGCTTCCGCGAGGAACTGCTCTACCGCATCAACGTCATTACCATCGCGCTGCCCGCGCTGCGCGAGCGCCGCGATGACATCCCGCTTCTCGCGAACTATTTCCTGCGCAAGTACGAAAAGCAGCTCGGGCGCTCCACGATGCGTTTTTCCAAGGGCGCGATGCGCGTGATGGTCGGTTATGCGTGGCCCGGCAATGTGCGCGAGCTCGAAAACAGCGTCGAGCGCGCCGCCATCCTGGCCGAGACCGACGTCCTTCACGCTCACGACCTGCCCGACAAGCTCTCCGACAAGTCGGTGACGGCGCCGGCCTCGGGCGACGGCTCGGGCGAAGGCTCGGGAATGACGCTGGAGGAACTCGAACGCGAGCATATCCGGCGCGTGCTGACACGCGTCGAGGGCGACAAGGTCCGCGCCGCCGAGGCCCTGGGAATCCACCTCTCGACGCTCTACCGCAAGGTCCAGCGCTACCGGCTGGAGAACGTGGGCGTGGGCGAAGGAGCGGCGCACTCGGCGGCTCCGCGCCGCGCGCCAGTGGGCCGGCACTAGTCGTCTTGTCATAGCCATGTGTCGTAGCGTGTTGCCATAAGCGTTTTGGGGCTTGCGCGATGCCCAGACCGCTGGTAGCAATCGGCATCGGCACGCGATAGACTTTTAAGCGCACGGTTTCGAGATCCCGCCGTGCGGAGATGACCATGGATATTTTCGCACCTTCCCATTTGTTGGTTCTGCTGGTGATCATCCTGATCATTTTCGGCCCGAGTAAGCTCGGCGACGTCGGTGGCGCGCTCGGCAAGGCGATCAAGGACTTCAAAAAGGCGATGAACGATCCTGACGTCCCGAGCCCGCAGGCGCAGAAGACCGCCGAGTCCAAGCCCCCGGTCGAAGCCAACCCGATCAAGCCGTCCTGACCGAATCGATTTAGCGAGCCAGGCGCTCGCTTCGGGTTCATCGTGAACTGACGAGCAAGATCGGGTTGTGCTATTCTGAAGCGATGAGATACGTCGTCACCTTGGAAGAGGAAGATGGCTGGGTGATCGCGGAATGCCCGAGTCTTCCCGGATGTGTTTCTCAGGGGCGCACGCGAGAAGAAGCCATTGCCAACATTCGTGAGGCAATCGAACTCAGCCCAGAAACTCGCGCCGTCAACGGCATCCCGATTCCCGAATCAGTTGAAGTTGAGGTAAGCGCGGCTCGGGCCGCATGACCGCTTGCCGGTCTCTTCCGGCGCTAACGATGTCAAGGCGTTTGAGAAGGCCGGATGGATAAAAGACCGGCAAAGTGGCAGTCACGTCAGTCTGCAAAAGTCCGGCGAACGAGCCGTATTGACGGTCCCCAATCATAAAGAACTGGCACCGGGAACGCTGAGGAGGCTGATTCGTGATTCGGGTCTTACTGTCGACGAATTTACCGACCTCTTCTAATCAGACATCGCTCGCTTAGCAGCCCCGGCCCGTTGGCCAAGCTTTTTCATGCCGGATACCTCCGGCAGGCGTTGCACGCTTGCAAAGAGCGCCCCGTCTCTCCTAAAGCATCAGCCAATAGTTGCGCACGCCTGACTTCCGAGCGGGCGCCGGCATCGTGCAGGCCGCCTTGTGGGACATGCGGTAGCGTCGCAGCGAGGGTGGCAAGGGGAGAGTCTTGAAGGCAGCACGAATCCTGTCCTGGATAGCGGTGGCCGCGCTCGGCGCGGGCGGCCTCGCCTACATCGCGCTCGCCCGCGGCGAGGATCGTCCGAGCGCGCTATGGTTCGTGATCGCCGCGGTCTGTATCTACGCCGTCGGCTACCGCTTTTATTCGGGCTTCATCGCGCGCCGCGTGCTCGAACTCGACGACTCGCATCCGACGCCCGCCGTCCGCCTCAACAACGGACGCGACTATGTCCCAACTCCGCGATGGATCACCTTCGGCCATCACTTCGCCGCCATCGCTGGCCCTGGCCCGCTGGTCGGCCCGGTGCTGGCCGCGCAATTCGGCTATCTGCCCTCGACGTTGTGGATCGTGATCGGCGCGGTGCTGGGCGGATGCGTGCAGGATTTCGTGATCCTCGGCTACTCGCTCAAGCGCGACGGCCGCTCGCTGGGCAAGATGGCGCGCGACGAGATCGGCCCGGTCGGCGGGCTGGTGGCGCTCGGCGGCGTGCTGCTCATCATGGTCATTCTGATCGCGGTGCTCGGCCTGGTCGTGATCAACGCGATGAAGCAGAGCACGTGGGCGACTTCGACCGTCGCCGCGACGGTGCCAATCGCGATGCTGGTCGGGATATACATGACTTACCTGCGCCCGGGCCGGATCGTCGAGGCGTCGGTGCTCGGCGTCACGCTAATCCTTGCGGCGGTGCTCGGCGGGCGGTACGTCGAGGCGTTTAGCTGGGGCCATTACTTCGCGATGGACGCGCCGCATCTGGCCGCCTGGATCATCGGTTACGGTTTCATGGCGTCGGTGCTGCCGATCTGGCTGTTGCTCGCGCCGCGCGACTATCTCTCGGCCTTCATCAAGGTCGGCACGATCGCCGCGCTGGCCGTGGGGATCGTCGCGATGCATCCGCCGACCCTGATGCCGGCGCTGACGCGATTTACCGACGGCAGCGGGCCGATCTTCGGCGGCAAGGTCTTCCCGTTTGCCTTCATCACGGTCGCCTGCGGCGCGATCTCGGGCTTCCACTCGCTCATCGCGTCGGGCACCACGCCCAAGATGCTCGAGCGCGAGGGTGACGCGCGGATGGTCGGTTATGGCTGCATGCTGATGGAGTCGTTCGTCGCCGTGATGGCGATGATCGCGGCGATTATCATCAAGCCCGGCATCTATTTCGCGGTCAACGCCCCGGCCGGGGTGGTCGGCACGGGTGTGGCGGCCTGCGAGAAGATTTCCGCGTGGGGCTTCGCCGTCACCGACCAGGAGATGCGCGCGCTGGCCGCTTCGATCGGCGAGCAGACGCTTTACGCGCGCACCGGCGGCGCGCCCTCGCTGGCGGTCGGGATGGCGCATATTTTCGCGCACTCGCTCGGCGGCAGCGCGGTGATTGCGCTGTGGTACCACTTCGCGATCATGTTCGAGGCGCTGTTCATCCTGAGCACGCTGGACGCCGGCACCCGGGTCGCGCGGTTCATGTTCCAGGACCTGCTCGGCCAGCTTCATCCGGCGCTGGGCGACACCGGGTCGTATCGCAACATCGTCGTGACCTCGGCTTTGATCGTCGCGGCGTGGGGCTATTTTCTGTATTTCGGCACGATCGATCCGCTCGGCGGGATCAATTCGTTGTGGCCGCTCTTTGGGATCGCCAACCAGATGCTGGCGACGATCGCGCTGTGCGTCGCGACCTCCGCGATGGTCCGGCAGGGCAAGGGGCGCTACGCCTGGGTCACGCTCACTCCGCTTTGCTGGCTGGTCGCGGTCACGATGACGGCCGGGGTGGAAAAGATTTTCAGCGCGGCGCCCAACGTCGGCTTCCTTGCCCACGCGGCGCAACTCGCGGCCGAGCAGGCGCTCCCCGCAACGACCGCCGCACGCGCTGCAACACTCGAGCGGCTGATATGGAACGATCGCGCCGACACTGCGATGACTGTCATCTTTATCGCGGTCGTAATCGTGATTCTGGCCGACTCGGCACGCGTGTGGCTGAAGCTCGCACTGGCGTATCGCGCCGGCGCGGCGACTGAGTCCGTCGCCGCGTGATGTGGACGGCCCCTCAGCGGAGCGGTTGCATGCTTGCCTCGATGGGAATTTAATTAGAGACTCAGCGGCTGGCCGCGAAGGGGGCTGCCCGCCGATGATAGCTGGGTCCTGCGCAAGGGAAGATCGCGAACCCCGCCAGGTCCGGAAGGAAGCAACGGCACCGGTCGCCACCCTGTGCCGCAGGGGAGCCTAGCTATCACTCGACGGGCAGCATGCCGCTTTTTCCGCAATCGCTGCGTAATCGCTATATGACCGGTTATCGCTGATGGCTTCCGATCCGTCATCGCACCTGGTGCTGGCGCGCAAATGGCGCCCCGAGCGCTTCGCCGAGCTGGTCGGCCAGGAGCACGTCACTCGCACGCTCGGCCAGGCCCTGCAAAGCGGCCGTATCGCGCACGCCTTTCTCTTCACCGGCATCCGCGGCGTCGGTAAAACCACCGCCGCGCGCATCCTGGCCCGCTGCCTCAACTGCGAAAAAGGACCGACTCCCGAACCGTGCGGCGAATGCGCCGCCTGTATCGAAATTCGCGAGGGGCGCGCGCTCGACGTGGTCGAAATCGACGGCGCCACCTACCGCAAGATCGATGACGCCCGCGCGATTATCGAAAACCTGAGCTACCGTCCCGCGCGCGACCGCTTCAAAATCTACATCATCGACGAAGCTCATCAGCTTACCGACCAGGCCTTTAACGCGCTGCTGAAAACGCTCGAGGAGCCGCCCGCCCACGTCAAGTTCATCCTGGCGACGACCGAACCGCAGAAGATGCCCGAGACGATCCTGTCACGCCTGCAGCGCTACGACTTCCGGCGCATCCCGCTCGACACCACGCTGGCACGTCTGAAGGAACTGGCGGCGCGCGAGGAGATCGAAGTCGAAGAAGCGGCGCTCCGCCTGCTCGCGCGCGAGGCCGGTGGCAGCATGCGCGACGCCGAACGGATGCTCGAAACCGCAATCGCCGCGCTCGGCCGCAAGATAACCGAGAGCGAGGTCGCGGCCTCGCTCGGCGTCGCCGGACGCGGCGCGGTGTTCAAGCTGGCCGAGGCGATCCTCAATCACGATGCGGCGGCGGCGCTCGGCGCCGTCCGCGAACAGCATCGCCGCGGCGCCAATCTGGAATCGCTCGGCCGCGACCTGCTCGAAACGCTGCGCAACCTGGCGGTCGCCAAGCTGCCGGCGGGCGATGAGCTCAATCCGCTCGCCGACCTGCCCGACCATGAAGCGTCCGAACTGCGGCGTATCGCCGAACGTCCGAGCGCGCGCGATCTGATGCGCCTGTTCAAGCTGATGGCCGACGCGCAGGAGCAGATTATCCGCTCCCCCTACCCCGATCTGCTGCTGGAGATGATCGTGGTGCGGATGGCAACGATGGCGCCGGTGATGGACGCCGACGAGCTGCTGCGCGCGCTGGGCGGGGCGGGCGGTACACCGCCCGCCCCGCCCAGCGCCGCCTCCGGCGGCTCCGGGTCGGGGTTGCGCGCTCCGGCGCGCCTCCCCGACCCGGAACCCGCTCCGTCGGCGGGCACCCGACGCCTGCGCGTCGAGGGCGAGGTCAAGGCCGCCGCGCCGCTGCGTGCGGCCGGCGCGCCGGCCTTGACCTCGCCCTCGACCGCCCCGGCTGCGAAGGCGTCGACGCCTGCGTCAGCGATGTCCGCACCATCGCGGCTTGCGCCGCCGGGAGCGGCACCAGCCCCGACGGCGCCCGCTGGTTCCGGCTCACCCGGTTTGCTCGACCTGCCCGAGCTGCGCGAGCATATCCGCGCGCGCCGCGCCGCGCTGGCCGGTTTCATGGAGCAGGGCGCATCGTTGGCGCTCGACGGTGATTTGCTCCGCGTCATTCCGCGCAACGACATCTATATCCGCTATCTCAACGACAATCGGGCTTCGATTGGCGAGCTGGCGAGCGAGCTGTACGGACGCAAGCTGCGGGTCGAAGTGTCTGTCAACGGCGCGGCGGGTGCAGACACGGGCGGCGCCGAAGCGCCGCCCGTGTCTGCACCCGCCAATGCGTCCGCCGTGGGCGACGGGCCAGCTCCCGCGTCGGCAGCGGTGGCGGCGGATTCTCCGTTGCCACCGCTGCCGGCGCGCAGCTTAACCACGGATCGCCAGGCGCTATACGCGGACCCCGTCGTGCGCCGCATTTTCGAAGAGCTCCAGGGCCGACTGGTTGAAGTCCGCGAACGGCCCATCGCCGTCCCGTCTGCGCCGCCGGCCGAGGCGGCGGCCGCGCTCGATGCTTCCGCGAGCAATGATCCAGCGCCGACGACGATGCGGCGCCCCTCACAGGAGTAACGCCGTGCCCGACGAATTTGATTTTTCCGCGATGCTGCGCCAAGCCCAGGCTCTGCAAGAAAAGCTCAAGCAGCTACAGGTCGAGGCGGCCGAAAAGACCGTCGAGGCGCAGTCCGGCGGCGGGATGGTACGCGTGGTAGTCGACGGTTCGATGCGCATACGCAAGATTGAAATCGACCCGTCAATCGCCGCGACGGATGACAAGGCGATGATGGAGGATTTGATCGTGGTCGCGGTCAACGATGGGCTGCGTCGCGCGCAAGAGCTGGTGGCTCAGGAGATGGGCAAGCTCGGGCCGATGGCCGGGATGACACTGCCCCCAGGCATCTTCGGCGGCCGCGGATAGCGCGGGCGCAGCCGCGCGCATCGGCGGATTTGGCGGATAGAGCCGGCGCACATAGAAATCGATGGCCGAGAACAATCTCAAACGCGCCGACGGCTTGCCGCCCGCGATGATGCGGCTGGTGCGCGAGCTTTCCCGCCTGCCCGGCGTGGGCGAAAAGACCGCCTCGCGCCTGGCGTTCAATTTGTTAAACCGTCCTCGGGACGAAGTTATCGCGCTGGCCGAGGCGCTGCTCGAGATGAAGGAGCGGGTGGGGCTTTGCGCGCAATGCTTCGCGCTCGCCGACGCGCCGCGCTGCCGCATCTGCGAGGACCCCGAGCGCGAGCACGACGTGATTTGCGTGGTCGAGGGGCCAGCCGACCTGATGGCGATCGAGCGGGCGCGCAGTTTCGGCGGCCTCTATCACGTGCTGCATGGCGCGGTCGCGCCGCTCGACGGTATCGGCCCCGACGACCTCAAGATGAAGGAACTGCTGATGCGCCTTGAAGATCCAGCGGCGGTGCGCGAGGTCATAATCGCGACCAATGCAACCGTCGAGGGCGAAGCGACCGCGCTCTACCTGGCGCGGCTGTTGAAGCCGCTGGGGGTCAAGACCACCCGGCTCGCCCGCGGCCTGCCGGCCGGCGGCGACCTGGAGTATAGCGACGCCGCCACGCTCTCGAGCGCGCTCAACAATCGTCGAGACTTCTAGCGGCGCGACTTCCAGCTAGGTTCCCTGCGGCACGACTTACAGCCGTGGCCGCCGGCAGCTCGGCCGCCAAACTTGCAAGCCGCGCGACGGGCGGGTTAATTTAATTACTGTTGCACCTATGCACGCGCGTGCGGATTTTGTTCATTCCGCCCCGGCGAAGACGCTCCGGTATTTTGCCGGTGGTCCGCAAGTTTAACTCTCCGAAAAGGAAGGTACCCCGATCATGGCTTTTGAACTTCCCAAGCTGCCCTACGCGATGGACGCTCTGGCGCCTCATATCTCTGCCGAGACCCTTGAGTTTCATCACGGTAAACATCACGCTACCTACGTCACTAATCTCAATAACCTGATCAAGGGCGGCAAGTTCGAGAACGCGCCGCTCGAACAGATCATCAAGGAGGCCGGCCCCGGCGGCCTGTTCAACAACGCGGCCCAGCATTTCAACCATAGCTTCTATTGGACCTCGATGAAGCCGAAAGGCGGTGGTGAGCCGGCCGGCAAAGTGGCCGACGGGATCAAGAAGGCCTTCGGCGACTTCGCTGCTTTCAAGAAAAAGTTCTCTGAAACGGCGACCACTCATTTCGGCAGCGGATGGGCCTGGCTGGTGGAGAAGTCCGACGGCGCGCTGGACGTCATCGCGACCCACGACGCCGACTCGCCGGTGGCCCACAATATCAGGCCGATCCTGACCTGCGACGTGTGGGAGCACGCCTACTACATCGACTATCGCAATGCGCGTGCGAAGTATGTCGAGGCGTGGTGGAGCCTGGTCAACTGGGACTTCGCCAACGCCAACCTGAAGTAACGTGCGCCTTCCGCGCCCGCGGCGCCAGGCGTCGCGGGCGCGATCGAGCCCGGCAACTCGTATCGCGGAGACCATATGCGAGAGGGCGTTGCCGGCTGGATTCTGCGCTCGTTAACGCGGCTCACGCCCCGCCCCCGCATTGACGCGGTATAGCCGGCTCATCGGGCCGAGGCGAATCGATCAACGATCAACCACCCCGGGGGAGGTTTCATCGATGGAACTGCTGGAAGGCCGCGTTGCGATCATAACCGGCGGATCGGGCGCGCTTGGCCGCGCCGCGGTCGAATATTTTCTGATCGCAGGCGCGAAAGTCGCCGTGCCCTACATCGTCGAGGCCGAAGTCCCATTGGTGGAGCAGCGTCTCGGCAATCGCTTCCCGTCCTCGCAGATCCTGATGCGAAAGTGCGACGTCGGCGTCGAGGAACAAATCACGAAGCTGGTCGACGAAGTGCTGCACAGTTTCGGCAAGCTCGACATCCTGGTCAACCTGGTCGGGGGATTCTGGGGCGGCAAGCCGGTGGCCGAAACCACACTCGCCGAATGGCAATCGATGTTCGACCTCCATCTAAAGCCGACGTTTCTATGCTGCCGCGCGGCGGTGCCGGCGATGAAGCGCAACGGGTATGGGCGTATCGTCTCGGTCAGCTCGCGCAGCGGGCTTACCGGCGCCGGCGACTACACGGCCTACGCGGTGGCCAAGGGCGCGATAAAGACCTTCACCGCCTCGCTCGCCGAAGAGGTGCTCGGCGACAACATCCTGGTCAACGCGATCGCCCCGAGCACTATCGACACCGAGGCGAATCGCAAGGCGATGCCCAAAGCGAAACACGAGAACTGGGTCAAGCCCGACGACATCGCGCGGACGATCGCGTATCTCTGCTCGGAAGATTGCCGCGTGACCTCGGGTGCAGTGGTCCCCGTATACGGCAAGGCTTGAAATCAGATTTGGTACATCACGGCTGACTTGCGGCGGTCGCCGAGCGATTGCAGGGTCGCGTTGCGCAGGATGCCCACCACGCTGTCGCGCACTTCGCGCCACACGTCGCGCATCGGGCATCCGCTGTCGCGCGGACAGAACGAATTCGCGCCGTCCTCCAGGCACTCCACCGGCGTGTAATCTCCCTCGATTATCTCGACCACGTCGGCCATCGTGATCCGCGCGGGCGGACGCGCCAGCATGTAGCCTCCGCTCGGCCCCTTCTGGCTCAGCACCAGGCCGCCGCGCTTGAGCTCGATCAGCAGGCGGCGCAGGTAGTTCTCCGGCACCCCCTGCACGGCCGCGATCTCCTCCACGCGCAACGGCTGCGGGTTCGGATAGCGGTCCGCCAGCATCAGCAACGCCTTGAGCGAATAGTCGACCCCGACGCCAAATTTCATTCGAATCCTCTAGGGAATTTTAGCATGTACGGCGGTCATCTAGAAATAGCTGACTTATTTACTCATCTAATTAATTGACTAAAATTCTCGGATAAGTCATGTTTTTATTCGCAAGTCTTGGGGATTTCGAGGGAACGGTACCGTGACCAAAGAAATTCGTCTCAACGCGTTCGACATGAACTGCGTCGTGCATCAGTCGGCCGGCCTGTGGACTCATCCACGCGATCGGGCCGTGGACTACACCAGCCTGGAATACTGGACTGAGCTCGCGCAAATCCTGGAGCGCGGACGCTTCGACGGCCTGTTCATCGCCGACGTGCTCGGGGTTTACGACGTTTATGGCGGCAACGTCGACACCGCGCTCAGCCAGGGCATCCAGGTGCCGCTCAACGACCCCGTGCTAGTGATCCCGCCGATGGCGCAGGTCACCAGGCATCTCGGATTCGGCGTGACCTGCACGCTCTCGTTCGAACCGCCCTATCCTTTCGCGCGCCGGATGTCGACGCTGGATCATCTGACGCGCGGGCGGATTGGATGGAACATCGTGACCGGCTACCTCAACAGCGCGGCGAAGGGGGTCGGGATGGATGCGCAGAACGCCCACGACCACCGCTACGACATCGCCGACGAATACATGGAAGTCGTCTACAAGCTGTGGGAGGGAAGTTGGGAGGACGACGCAGTGGTGCGCGACCGCCACAACCGCATCTTCGCACGGCCCGAGAAGGTCCATAAGATTCACCATGAGGGCGAGAACTATCGCGTCGACGCGATTCATCTGTGCGAGCCTTCGCCGCAACGCACTCCGGTGCTGTATCAGGCGGGCGCCTCGAATCGCGGATGCGAGTTCGCCGCGCGGCACGCCGAGTGCGTGTTCCTGCTGGGGCCGTCAAAGCAAGTGGTCGCGCCGCGCGTCGCGGACATTCGCCAGCGCGCTGCGCGCTACGGCCGCAATCCGGCGGAAATCCTGATCTTCACCCTGATGACCGTGATCGTCGGACGCACCGAGGCCGAGGCGAAGGCCAAATTCGACGACTACCGCAGTCATATCAGCCACGCCGGCGCGCTGACACTGGTCTCGGGATGGACCGGGATCGATTTCTCGCGCTACTCGCTCGACGATCCGATTCGTTACCTCAAAAACGACGCGATCAACTCGGCGGTCGAGGCCTTCACGCTCGCCGATCCTAACCGGACCTGGACCGTGCGCGAGATCGCCGAATTCGTCGGCATCGGCGGGATGGGCCCCATTCTCGTCGGATCGCCCGAACAGATAGCCGATGAACTCGAGGCCTGGGTCGAAGCGACCGACATCGACGGCTTCAACCTCTGCTATGCGGTGACGCCGGAGAGCTTTACCGATTTCGTCGACCTGGTGGTGCCGGAACTGCAGCGGCGCGGGGTCTACAAGCGCGAGTATCGCGACGGCACGCTGCGCGAAAAGCTCTATGGGCCCGGACGCGCGCGGCTGCCGGAAAGCCATCCGGCGAACGTCTATCGTCATCGCAGCGATGCCGCCGCGCCGGCGCCGATTGTCGGCGATAGTCAAAATCTGGGGCAAAATCTCGGGCAAGCCCTCGGGAGGTTATCGTGAGCGCATCGCAGTTGTTGTCCCATCCTTCAGCTAATGGCCAGGCGCAGGCGCGCACGTTTGCGCCGCCGCGGCCCGAGGTTGCGGCTCATGTCATCCGCGACGACGCCGAGGCTATCCGCATCGCGCATCGCCTGGCCGAAGGCTTCGCCAGTGAGGCGTCGGATCGCGATCGCGAGCGCCGCCTGCCGCTAAAGGAGCTGGACGAGTTTTCCCAAAGCGGCCTTTGGGGAATCAACGTGCCAAGGGCGTACGGCGGAGCCGAGGTCTCTTACGTCACGGTCGCCGAGGTGATCAAAATCATCTCGGCCGCCGACCCGTCGATCGGCCAGATTCCACAAAATCATCTCGCTGTGCTCGATATCATCCGGCTAAGCGCCGACGAAGAGCAGAAGCGCTTGTTCTTTGGCGAGGCGTTGCGCGGCGTCCGTTTCGGCAACGCGTTTGCGGAATCCGGCAGCAAGACCGCGGGCGATTTTCAGACCCGTATCGCCCACGGCGCGGACGGCTCTGTGCTCAACGGGCGCAAGTTCTATTGCAGCGGCGCGCTGCTGGCGCACCTGGTGCCGGTAGCGGCGGTGGACGAAACCGGCAAGCTGTTCCTGGCGATAGTCGAGCGCGGCGCGCCAGGATTGACGATCATCGATGACTGGTCAAGTTTCGGCCAGCGCACCACCGCGAGCGGCACCGTGCTGCTGGAGAACGTCGTGGTGCCCGCAAGTCACGTCGTGCCGGCGCATCGCGCCTACGACCAGCCGACCGCGAACGGCCCGGTATGCCAGATCATCCAGGCCGCCGTCGACGCCGGAATCGCAAAGGCCGCGATCGCCGATACGATTCACTTCGTGCGCAATCACACGCGTCCATGGATCGACAGTGGACAGGAGCACGGCTATGAGGACGTGCATGCCATAGCTCTGGTCGGCGATCTGCAAATCCGCCTGCATGCCGCCGAGGCCATACTCGAGCGCGCCGGGCGCTTCGTCGACGCCGCAATCGCGCGGCCCAACGAGGATAGCGTCGCCGCGGCTTCGATCGCAGTGGCCGAGGCCAAGGCGCTGACCACCGAGATAGCGATCCTGGCGACCAATCGGCTGTTTGAGCTGGCGGGAAGGCGCTCGACGCTGGGAGTCCACAATCTGGACCGCCACTGGCGCAACGCCCGCACCCACACGCTGCATGATCCGGTGCGCTGGAAATACCATGCCGTCGGCAACTACTACCTGAACAACGTCAGGCCGCCGCGACACGCGTGGATTTGAGCGTAAGCGTAGCCTGAATGTACCAGCGCGCCGCGCCAGCTGCGACGCGATCGGACGGGCGCGAGACCTGCCCGCCTACGGCCGCCTGGAGAAACTGTCGGCGAGATCGGCCAATTCCGGGATACGATAGCGCTCGCCGCTATAGGCCTTGTACATCAGGAAGATCCACATGATCGCCATTGCCAGGTTGATCAGTTCCTGAATTCCGGCGAGCAGCCGGCCCAGCCCGAAAGGCAGCACCGCGATGAACACGCCCAGCACGATGTTGATCACGAACCAGGCGATCGAGAACGCAATCGACTGGCGCGCATGGAAACGCACGAACTCGTCCTTGTCGTACGGCTCGAGGTAAAGAAAAATAATTCCCGTCACCAGCCCCAACAGGTAAGCGAGTGCCGCGACCACCTGATTTTGCGGCGTGCTGCCGCCGCTCTGTGCGTCCATCTCGCTCTACCTCCCAATCCGTTTCGCGAACGGTCGCAAATCAGTGCGAACGTCGCAACACCTTAGAATAATCGGTCCCCGTAGCGCATTTCGATAGCAGCGCCGCCCTCGCCGCGCAAGACCGCCGCTCGCAGACGCGCGCGCGGTAGCGTTTGCGCGGTCCGGCTACTTCTGCCCGGCTACTTCTTGGAGTTGCCCTGGAGCTGATGGAGCGCCGCTTCGTTGGCGCGCGCGGTCGCCGCCATGTCGAGCTGGGCGCGGATGCGGGTGGCGAGCTGGCGGCGGAACACCGGCTTGGCAAGAAAATCGCTCACCCCCAGGCGCATCCCCTCGGCGCGCGCGTCGAGGTCGTCGCGCGCGGTGATCATGATGACCGGAATTTCGGCGGTCGACGGGTCTTCCTTGAGCTTGCGGCAGACCTGGAAGCCGTCCATCTCGGGCATCATCAGGTCGAGCAGAATCACGTCAACAGGGTTTTCGCGCGCGAGCCTGATACACTCGGCGCCGGAGACGGCCTCGATCGCGACGAAGCCCTCGCGCTGCAGATGGCGCGCGAGGATCGATACCGTGTCGGCATCATCGTCGACCACCATGATCTGAGGCAGCCTGGCTGATTGCTCCACCATAAGCGTTCATCGCCTCACGATTCGTCGTTCCAGCCCGCACCCCCCGGCGCAATCACGCCACAGCGCCGCAGCTTGGCTGAAAAGGTCGTCCGCTTGAGCCCCAGCAGGCGCGCCGCCGCCTGCTTGTTGCCGCCGGTCTGGCGCAGGGCCTCGTTGATCATGCGGCCCTCGAGCTCGCGCACTATCGCGTTGAGATTTACCCCGCCCTCGGCCAGCGTCGCGGGCACATGATTTTCCGAAGCCCGCGTGGTGGCCACCATGCCGGGCGGCAGCAGCTCGGCGTCGATCACCTCACCCTCGCACATAATCACCAGCCGCTCGATCATGTTCTCGAGCTCGCGCACATTGCCCGGCCAGTCATACGACCACAGACTGACCATCGCCGCCTGCGAGACCGTCCAGTGGCGGCCGGTAAGACGGGCGTGCAGACGCGAGAGAAAATAGTCGACCAGCAGCGGGATATCGGAGCGGCGCTCGCGCAGCGGCGCGATCGCGATCGGCACCACCTGCAAACGGTAGAAGAGATCCTCGCGGAAGCTGCCCTTCTTGACGCCGGCGACCAGGTCGGAATTGCTCGCCGCGACCACGCGGGCGTCGATCTTGCTCGCGCGGTCCGAGCCCACCGGCCTGACGATCCCGTCCTCCAACACGCGCAGCAGCTTGGCCTGAAGTTGCAGCGGCATCTCGCCGATCTCGTCGAGGAAGATCGTCCCGCCGTCGGCCGTGCTGAACAGCCCGTGGCGCGGCCCCGCGGCGCCCGTGAAAGCGCCGCGCTCGTGGCCGAACATCTCGGATTCCAGCAACTCATGTGGAATCGCCGCGCAGTTGACCGGTACGAAGGCGCGGGTGCGCCGCGCCGACAAGGTATGAATCGTCCTCGCGACGACCTCCTTGCCGGTGCCGCTCTCGCCCGTGATAAGCACGGTCGCATCGGTGGCGGCAACGCGATCGACCAGTGCCCGGAGCTTGACTATCGTGGTGTGTTCGCCGACGAGACTGCGTTCGGCGGGCGGCCGCGGACTGGCATCAGTCTTGGTCTCGGGCGCGATCACTACTTGCCGGTCCCCCAATGACATTCTGTGGCCTTGTGAAACAGTGAAATAGTCTCAGATTGTGCCACGCAGGACGATAGCCAACAAGCGAGAGTGAATGACCGCTACGCTAACAGTACCCCGGCCTTGAGATATGAGACGCGGTTCTGAGTATCAATACTGTCCTCAGGAACATTTAGCGCGTCACAGACGAGCGCCAAAATTTTACCCTCCGTCCACCAGGGCGCGGTAAATCGCCGCCTGCCCAGGCCCTTCTGCCACCGAGATTTCGATTGACATTATCCCCTGGAGCGCCTGCTGGGCGTGCAACGCCTCGCACAGTTTCTTCCAGATGAAGCGCGCGAGTTCCTCCGCCGAGCTATGCGCGATCGGCAAAATACAGGCGTCGCTCGCGGGCAGCCGGAATTCATCCGCGCCGTAGCAAATCCTCAATTGCCCGTTATCCAGATGTTCGATCTGTAGACAGTCGCTCTCGGCCGGCACCAGCGTGCGCTCGTCGAGCCGGTCGACGATCTCCCTGGTGAGCCGCTTGATCAGGCCGAAGTCGAGCACATAGCCGGTCGGCGACAACCGTCCTTCGACGCGCACGCCGACCTGGTAGTTGTGCCCGTGCAGCGGTTCGCGGAAGCCGGGATAGGCGATAAAATGCGCGGCCGAGAATTTCAGATTCTCCTTGGCAACGTAAATCGAAAATCCGGATGACACGCGCTTACTCCGACTTGTGATTTTCCGCCGGCGCGTTCAGAGGGGCGAGACATTCGTGAGCAACGCCGGTGAACTGCGCGCGATAGCGCGCGGCGTCGAGCGAGGAGGCCCGCATGAAGCGCTCGAGCTCGCCGGGCGCGGCCAGCATAAAACGGCGGATCAGTTCGCCCCCCCAGTCGGTCGCGAGATCGAGGTCCGTCATCAGATCTTCCACCGCCAGGCCGTGCATCCCACCCAATACGCACTCGGCGAAATAGCCGGCCTGGCCCGCGCGATCGAGCTCGAAACTCCGCACCTCCATCGTCTCGCGCATCGAGAGCAGCCGGTCCATCCCCAACTCGTTGCGCCTGGAGCGCACGGCCGGATCGCCGCTGCCCTCGTAGCCCGAACCGATCGCGGCGATCGCGACGCGGCCGTCTGTCAGCGGCACGGGATGAAAGATGTAACCTGGCGAGGTGTAATCGAGCAGCCCGCGCAACTCGATGCGATAGGCGAGCAGGTCGAAGTCCGTGCGCCGCGCGATCTCGAGCAGGAACTCTCCCAGGCCTGCGCCCGCGGCATCAGCGAGCGCGAGGAGCTCGAGGAACTTCGCCGAGTCGTACTCCTCGCGCCGTGCGATCAGCGACGCCCATTCGCGGTCGAACACCAGCCCCACCGCGCCGATCCCTTCGTCGCCATCGAGGCCCGCGCGCGCCATGATCGGTTCGCCGCGCCGCACCGGCTCGAGGTCCATCGCAAGGTAATGCCCGTGAGTGGAAGGCTTGGCGAAGCCGCGGCGCGCGTTGGCAAGCCTGACCGCGAACGCGTCGCGCGCAACCAGCTTGCTGCCGCCACCACGCCGTTCGGCCAGCAATCCATAGCCGCTCAGCAACGAACCGTAGCCGATCACCAGCAAAGTATCATTGCGCTGATTGCTCATCTGTACCGGCCAATCGTAGCGAAGACCCGAGACCGTTAAAACATACCTTCAAACACACATCAGGACGCCGCGTGCGGGAGCGCCCGTGCTCTGGCTTATCGCGTGCAGGTAGAGCAGCAGTTGTAAGCGATATTCGTCCAGCCGGCCTGCGATATCGGCGTCGGTCTTGAAGTCGACCACGACCCATCGCTCGGCGCCCGCGACGTGCTCGGGGAAGGCCAGGTCCACCACACCTTCGACCGTGAGGCCTTCGATCGTAGCGCCTTCGTGCGTGGTTCCGTCGCCGGTGGCGCCGTCTTGGAGTTTCAGTACCAGCGCGCATTCGCGCCGCAGCCCCAGGCCGGCTGCAGCCGCGGCCTTCATCAATGGAGCGCGCAATGCGCCCGTCGCGGCCTCGCACGCGGCCGTGACCTCCTCATCATCCGCGCCGAGCATCCGGGCAAAGAATCGCGCTGCCTCCGCAATCGCCGCCGCGTCCGCATCCAGCGCGACCCGCGAGAGGATCGCATGGACCAGCGTCCCGAAGCGGACGCCATGCGGGCGCGCCGCCGCCCGGGCGACGCGTTCGATCCCGATCTGATCCGGTTCGCCGAGCCATCCGGGACGTTCGCCGCGCTCGACCATCCGCGCGGCAAGCTCGGTCGCGGTAACGATCTTGTAAGTTTCCGTCGCGCCGGCCGCCAGCACGGCGCCGCGACGGGTCTTCCATTGTTCGTATTCGTGCGCGCCTTGCGACGCCGCGCGCTCATCCTTGTCGGCCGTCAACAGCCGATGCTGCCGCAGGCCCATCGTCTCGCGTGCATCGAGCCTGAGCCTGGCGGGATCCCACCACACGACATGATGATCGCCGGCCTGTGCGCGATGGAGTCCCGGCGCGACGGCGCGCGACTTTGGTGGAGCCTTGGGCGGACGCACGACGACGCTGTCGTCGCCGAAGACTGGACATCCGAGCGGCGCGGGCTCGAGCGGCGCGCGCCAATCCTTGGGCGCGGGATAGATCACGGGGTTGAGCCGCGCCAGCCATCCGTCGTGCGCCGCGCTGCCGACCGCGGGTACGATCAGCAGATCGCGCGCGCGGGTCGCGCCGACATATAGCAGACGCATCGCCTCTTCGCGGTCGCGGCGCGTCTCCTCCTCGGCGTGGTCCAGAAGTTCGCGCGGCGCATGTCCGGCGAGCCGCAACGCGCAGAGCCCGCTTGCCGGGTCGACCCATCGATGGGCGTCGCCGGCGGTTTCATTGCAGGTCAGATCGGCGAGCAGCACGATCGGGAACTCCAGGCCCTTGGCGCGATGCACGGTCATGATGCGCACGCCCTCGGCGCCCTCCTCCACCACCGGCGCGTCGCCGCTCTCCTCGCGCTCGGCGCGCGCCTCCAACTCGTCGACGAAGCCGCGAAACGAGCGCACGGCGCGCCGCCCCTCGTAACGCCGCGCGAGATCCATCAGGCGCATCACGTTGGCGAGCGCCTGCTCGCCGGTGGGCCAGATCGCGATCGCCGCATGGGCGCGCACCGCGGCGAGCAGGCACGCGATAGTCTCGGCGATCGGCCGGCGGTTGCGTCCGCGGCTGAGCTCGCGCAGCACGCCGAGCGCTGCCGCAATCTCCTGAAGCTCGGCGGGCAAATCGGCCGGCAGCTTGCGAAAAGGATGCAGCGAGCCGGCCGCCGCGCGAAAGCGCAGCAGCGCGCCGTCGTCGAGCGCGAACAGCGGTCCGCGCAGCGTCGCAAAGACCGCCAGCTCGTCGTCGGGCCGCTCGATCGCGCCCAGCGCGTTGCGCAGCGCCTCGACCTCTTCGCGTTCGTTGAACGACCCGCCCTTGACCAGGACGTGCGCGATATGGCGCGCTTCCAGCGCGCGCACGTAGGGCCGCGTGATGTCGCGGCCATAAGTGCTGAAGCGCCGAAAGAGCATGCAGATATGGCGCGGCTCGATCGCGACCCGCAGTTCGGGCCGCTCCCGCGTGGTCACCGACCATCCGCTCTCCTCGACCAGCCATCGCACCAGCGCGCCGGCCGCGTCGGGCGTCGATTCGTCGACCTGGCGCTTGGTGACGTAACCGCGCTCGCTGTAGGGCGAGGGCACCGGCAACACGACGATCGACGGCTGCGTGGGGCAGTCCGCGCGAAACGGCATCAGCGGCGAGTAAGCGGGCTGGGTCGGGGACTCCGACGGCATCAGCGGCGCGAAGGCGGCGTTGACCGCGCGCTGCAGTTCGGGCGTCGCGCGAAAGCTGACCGTGAGATGCTCCAGCTCGGCGCCGCACTGGAGCAAGTGGCGCTTGACGTCTTGGTAGAGCGCGACGTCGGCGCGGCGGAAGCGATAGATCGATTGCTTGGGATCGCCCACGATGAACAGTTTGCCGGACAGCGGGCGCGTGCGATGCCAGTCGGACTCGGCCGGATCGGCGGCCGCGAGCAGCAGCAGGATTTCCGCCTGCAGCGGATCGGTATCCTGGAACTCGTCGACGAAGATGTGGCTGATGCGCCGCTGCAATTCGGCGCGCACGACGGCGCGGTCGCGCACCAGATCGCGGGCGACCAGCAGCAGGTCGATGAAGTCGAGCACGCCGGCGCGCTTCTTGGCCTCCTCGTAGTAACCGACGATCGGCCACAACTCCTCGCGCAAAAGCGGCGCGAGGTTGGCGCCGGCGGCGTCGCGAAAGCGCGCGAGCCGCGCGCGCAGCGCGTCGCGCCGCCCCATCACCTCGGCGCGCGGGAGCGCTCCGAAATGCTCGCCCCATCCCTTCCATCGCCAGCGTCCGTCGTAGCCGCGCAGCAGCGCGAGCAGCGCGGCCTCGAGCGCGTCGTAGTCGCGCCCGCGCACGGTCTCCAGGCGCGTCGCCTCGTCGATCGGGCCGGCGATCTCGTCGAGCGCCTTGCCGAGCCAGTCATCCGCATCGACGTGCCCGGTGAGCGCGCCGAGCGCGCGAATCTCCTCGACCAGCGCGTCGATTTCGGGATCGCGATCGAACGCCTGATGGCGCCACGGCGCATCGAAGTCGCGCCACTGTAAAAGCTCCCACGCCGCGGCGCGGATGATCGGGCGCGGACCTTCGCGGTCGAATCCCTCGCGCCGGCGCAGGAGGCGGCGCAGACCCTCAGCGGGCGCGGCGAGCGCCTGCTCGAACCAGCGATCGAAAGCGTTGTCGAACAATTCCCCGGCCACATCCTCGGCCGCGACTTCGAACATCGGATCGACGCCCGCCTCGACCGGGCGCTCGCGCAGAAGGTCGGCGCAGAAGGAATGGATCGTACCGATACGCGCCTCCTCGAGCTGGCCCAGCGCGCCCGAAAGCCGCGCGCGCTCATCGGGATCGCGCGCGGAGTCGCTGCGCGCTCGCTCGATTTCGGCGCGCAGCCGAAGCTTGAGCTCACCGGCGGCCTTCTCGGTGAAGGTCACCGCGACGATTCGGCCGAGCTCGGCGCGTCCGAGCGCCAGCGCCGCGACGATCCGGTTGACCAGCGCAGTGGTCTTGCCGGTGCCGGCCGCGGCTTCGACGATGAGCGTGGTGTCGAGGTCGTTGCGGATGCGCTCGCGCACGCGTTGATCGGCGATCTCTCGGGGCGCACCGTTGTTCGCCTTTACCGCTTCGCTCATCGCAACTTTCCCGCTTCGCTCATCGCAACCTGCGCAGCCGTTCGAGCGCGGCCAGGCGCGCGGGCGGCTTCTGCGCGACGCGCATCTCTTCGTACGGCCCGCATACCATCCGGTAATCACACCATCGGCAGCCGCCTTCGGCCGGTGCGGCGGGCAGGAAGCCGTCCGCGATCGCGCCGGTGACGGTGGCGGCGAATTCGCGGGCCGCGGCGCGCGCCGCGTCATCGAGCGACACGACGCGCTCCTCGTAGCCGCCGCGCGACGAGCAATAGTAGAGCCGACCCGATTCAACCGGCTCGCCGAGCAGCCGCTCGGCGGCGAGCGCATAGAGCACCGGCTGCAACACGCGGCCGCCGCCGATAATCACGTCCCTGGGCGCGTCGGCCTTGCCGCTCTTATGATCGGTAACGCGCAGCCGCCCGCCCAGGCCGCGCTCGACGAGATCGATCGAGCCGCGCAGGATGAGGCCGGCCTCCAGCGCCACCGGCTCCGCACGGCTTGCGGGGTCGGCCTGATCGCGTCCCTCGAGCCCGAAGGCGAGTTCGAAACGCTCGGGGGTCCAGGGAACCGGGTCTTCGGCGGCGCGGCGGAGCCATTCGCGAAGGTCGGCGCGAATCGCGTCGATTGCGTCCTTCCACACGCGCTCGATCGCCGGAGCGAGCCGGTCATGCCATTTTTCGGCGACCTCCTCCAGCGTCTGGTCCATCACACGGAGCGCCTCGTCCAGCGCCTCGCGCACGACGGGCAGCCGGCCGTCCGCGCGCAGGCGGGTCAGCAGCTCGAACTGGACCTCGTGCAGCAGCGCGCCGCGGGTGAGCGGATCGATCACCTCGATCGCCTCGGCCTCTTCGCGCGGCTGGATTCGATGGATCGCGTAGAGCAGGAAGCGATACGGGCAAGCCGCGAAGTGCTGAAGCGCAGTGGCCGAATAGGAACGAGCGTCGGGGCGATGCTTGTTCAGGGCCGCGCGCACCTCGGGTCCGGGATCGACCAGCCCGTCCGCCGGCGTCCATCGCTTGAGCCATCGTCGCGCTCGCGCACGCAGCGCTCGCGCGAGATGCTGGTTTTCATCCAGCAGGTAGTGGGCCGCGCCGGTCGTCGCCTCATCGTCCTGGCCCGCCAGGCGATTGAGCACGGCGAGATCGAATTCGGCGTCGTCGATCGCATCGCCGGCGTCGCGTGGCGCAGGCCATCCCAGCCGCGCCGCCTGCGCGCCTGCGGCGCGTTTGTCGAGCTCGTCAAAGCCGGGCAAGCGTCCCTCGGCGGCACGCAGCACCTCCAGCGCATAGAACGACGGCACGCGCGGCCGTCCCTGATCGAGGTCGACGCGCGGGAACGAAAACAGCACGCGATGGCGCGCGGCGCCCGCGGCCAGGCGCAAAGCGAGGCGCTCGGCGGCCACGCGGTTTTGCTGAAGCTCGAGATTGTGACCGAGGAGGATGCGCGCCGCGTCGGGCAGAATCGGATCCTCGGTGAGCTTTTTCGGAAAGACGCGTTCGGTCAGGCCGGGAACGATCACGATGTCGAAATCGAGGCCGCGAAGGTCGTGCGTGGGCGCGACCATCACCGCGCCATAGCGGCGGCGCGGCGCCGGCGCTTCGAGCCGTCCGAGCCGCTCGGCCAACACCTGGCGGATCTCGTCAAGACCGACCGGCCCCACCGGCGCCATCGGCTCGAGCTCGGCCAGTGCGGCGAGCACCGGCGCCGAGTCGCGCACGGCGAGCGCGGTGAGCGCGCGCAGATGGCCCAGCCATACGCCCCACGTCGCGCGCGGCGGCAGCGCGGCAAGCGTGGAAATCTGCGGCATCGCGACGTCGCGCAGATGTTTGAGGTCGAGAATTTGCCGATCGGCAACCGCTGTGCGAACGTCATCGTCCTTAAGCTCGGAGCGCCTGAGTTCCAGCTCCGCGCCTAGCCCGCCAAGACGCCGCTCCCAACGCTCGCGATTGCCGATAACCGAGGCGTCGACCAGCAGGCGCTCCCATCGCCACGGCGCGCGCAGAGCGCCTTCAACCACCGGCACCGGATCGGCGATGTCGGCACTTGCTGCCGCGGCGGGCGCGGCGGCCTCAGGCTCCGCGGACGGCGCGGCGCCGGCGAGTTCGAGGTCCGGTGCGACGAAGCGGCGCGGTCCGTCGCGATCCGGGTCGGGCACCTGCGCGAGCGAAAGATACTCGGCGTAGCGGCGCGCCGAGAGATGCTCGGCCGCGCAAGCGAGCAGCGCCAGAAGAGCGCGACCGCCGGGTTCGGGCCTGGTTGCGCCGCGCGCGAAAGAGGCCGGGATTGCGGCGCGGGCGAGCGCCTCTTCGAGATAGGGCACGTAACGCCCCGGCGCATGCAGCGCGACCGCTATGCGATCAAAGGGGACGCCGCGATCCGCCTCCTTGAGAATTCGGCGCGCGATCTCGACGCATTCCTGCATCTCACCCGGCGCCGAGAGGACTTCGACCGTATCGTCGAGCGAGTGCGCGGGGGGTGTTTCGTCGCTGAAGAGATAATCCTGAAGCCGCGCGATCGATTTCGCCTTCGCGGCGGCGCAGGGCGCAGGCGACGGCGTGACGCCGAACGCCGCGCTCAGCATCGCAAGGGTGGTCGTGTCGCCCTGCGGCACGGTCGCGAGTATCGCGGGCGCGCGGGCGGCGAGCGCCGCGTACAATTCACGCTCGAGCGTCGAGCCGACCGCGACGTCGAGCATCAGGATAGGCATCGTGGCGTGGCGCGGCGGCGGATCGGAGCTAACGATCGCAGCCGCCAAAGCGAGCATCGCCGCGCGGTCGACCAGGCGCGCTTCGTGGAGCTCGGCCTCGAACTGCCCGAGCATCGCGGCAAGCGGCAGGCCGATCTCGTCGAGCGCCGCCAACTCGTCCGCGCCGACTCCCGCCAGCCGGATCTCGCCCAGCGTGCGGGCGAGCGCGCCCGGAAATCCTGGACGGTCGGCCACCGGGGCGAAATAGCCCAGCGCGCCGGCGGCGGCGAGTTTGTAAATCGCGCGCGCGGCCACCGCCTGTGCGCCGAGTCCCGCAGCCGGCACCAGCCCATCGCGAAAAAGACGCTCGGCGCAGAGCACGCCGAGCAGGCGCGTCGGGGTCATCCGATGAACGCCGAAGAGCGCGCGCCGCGCGCTCACAGCGCGCACGAGATCGTCGGCGGCCGGCTGGCGCGCCGCCAGCACCATTACTTCGGCGCAGCGTTCAAGCTCCCTTAGCCATCGCGAAGCCGCGTCGAGACGATCGGCGGCGCGCGGCGAGCAAACGATTGAGTGGCGTGCAGGCATCGAGTCGGGGCGCCGGCGCTACGAGCCGAGCGCAGCAGTAATCGTCTGCCGCCGAAGCGCGCGCCGCAAGTGCGGCTCGGCGGCTTCATGAACAGCGCGCGCCCGGCGCGCCGCCTTGTCAGAGGGCCGTTCACGAACGGCCTCTGCACAGAAACGATCCTCTTCGGTCATCCTGAGCGAAGGCTGCCGGAGTCGAAGCAGACTCGCTTCGCTCAGGATGACCCTAAGTGGAAGCTTCGTTTAGGGATGACGCAGCTACCTGCAGAGATAGACCGGGTCGCCGACGCGTATCGTGCCGGGGGCGCCGATCGCGGCGAAGACGCCGAGCGTGGCATTATGATGCCGCGCGGCGTTGCGCAGGATCGACAGGTCGCGGGGCAGTTCGCTCTGCGCGTGCGTGGTCATCACGCAGCGCAACGCCGGTTGCATCGCGATGATCTTCACCGTCTCGCCGACCTCGAGCGTGCCTTCGAGCCATTCGTCCTCGACAAAACCGTCGGCGCCGGTGCCGCTGGTGTCGACGAAAATGTTGGGACGAAAACGGCGCGGGTCGAGGATCGAGTCACCACCGCACAGCCGCTGCAAGTGCTCGAGCGAGGTGCTGGCGAGGACGTGAATCGGCGCCGAGTCGAAGAATGCGCCGCGCATCAGGCCGAACGTGTCGGGCAGCGTCTGGCTGGTGAAATTGGGCAGGAGCTGTTCCACCGGAACGTCGGCGAAAATGGTTTGCGGATCGATCTCGCCGCGCGAGCGCTCGTCGGCCTTCGCCCGCTCAAGGCGCACCGGGCGGCCCAGCACCGCCGAGAGCCGCGCCGAGGCGTCGGGGTCGCCGGCGTGGATACTGCTGCCGTCGGGAAAAGTGACCGTGACCGGCGCAAGATCGTCCACGCGGGGCGGCGAATCATAGCTCGCGCGGAAGCCAAGCATCGCCGACCACTTCTTGGCCGTCGCGATTCGCCCCGAGGCCTCGCGCACACCCCAGGCTCGATCGCCAAGCGTGCCGTTGGTGGTCAGCGCCAGTTCGGCGGGTTTCTCCCCCAGCATCGATTTGACCGGGTAACGAAAGAGCGCGCTCACCACTGCGACTTTGCGTCGTTCCATTTTTGCCTCTCCCCGGCGTGTCGGCGCGATCAGAGACTGGCAGCGGCTGTGCGATACGTGTCCGTTTTTGTCGATGCCGCAGGGGTCGGAGAAGCGCTCGGCGGCGCAGCAGGACTCGTCGCGGCAGACGGAGTCGCCGGCGCGGCGGCAGCACTCGGCATCGCCGACGCGGTCGCACTGGCGCTGACGGCGGGAGTAGGAGTGGCAACCTCCGGCGTCACGGTCGCGGTCGGCACGTAAACCGTCGGGATCGGCGTGGCCGGTCCGGTGGCCTCAGGCTGCGGGCCGGGCGACGACAAGCCGGCGTTGGGCGATCCGACGTTGAACAACGCGGTGCCGATGCCGTAGTCGTAAACAAGTTGGCCGCCAAGGTAACCCTGGTATGAGATCGCAATCGCCGCGAGCACGGCGAAGAGAAGATAGAGTCCGCGCATGCCGGCCATAAAGCCGAAGAGCTGGATCCCGAGGCGCCATATGGCCAGGACAAGGAAAACCCACGGCAACCAGTGACCGAGTTGAGCATGACGATGGAGGGTGGCGAACGCCGGTCCACCGGCTGCCTGGACCGCCTTCCATACGCGCTCAGCCTCCCATCCGCCGGTGAGTTGGGAGCCCCAGGCAGCGGCCGTGCCGACAATTATCAACGCCAGCGCCGAATACCGCAGCCACAGGCGCATCGAGAATACGCTGGCGAAGAGGTCGGTGAGAACCGCCAGGAGCAGAATCGCGACCGTGAAATGATCAACGGCCGGGTGGATATGCCATTGTTTGATCGTTTCGAGAAGACCTTGCATCCGGATTTCCCTTTGGTGAAGGTACCGCGCCCCGGGCACATCTTGCAGCGCACTGGGCCGTAACGATTCCCGGTCTTTATTACAGAGCGGCGTACCGCAAGCAAACCGTCGCGCGCTGGCGCGAGCATCGCGTCCGCGGCCCGGATTGGACGTTACTACCTGGCCGCGACGCGGTACGCGAACTGAACCATCCAGACCAGCACCGACGGCCACATCGTCATCGCAATCAATGCGAGGATTGAAAGCCAGATCGGCGTATTGGGTATGGCGGCGACCGCGAGAGCCGGTCGAGGGATTACGGCCGCCTTCCGGCCTGCCACCGGCCTCAGACGCATCCGCGCGGGCGTGCGGCTGGCCACACTCCTTGCGCGCGAAATCGGCACTACGTTGCTGTTCATCGCTCGCCCCGCCCATCGCCGCCGCGACGGGTTACGCCAGAAGCATTGACCAAACCGCGATCAAATTCCACTGGGCGGCAGACTCGTATCAACCGCCGGCACGGCCACCAGTCGCTCCGTAATCTAAGCTTCAACCCCGCGCATCGCGCCGGCGTGAACCAGCCTCAATCAGCGGGGACGGCTGAGCTGTCAGGTTTGCCTGCGGGCGCACCGGAAGCTGCTGCGGCAGGTTTGCGAGCAGGAACCGCCGAAGGAATCGCGGCCGGCGTCGCGGCAGGCGTAGCGACGGTAGTGGCAGCGGGAGTGGCCGTGACAACGGTGGAAGGACGGTTGTCAAGACCGGTACCGAGTGCCGGTGTCGCCAACGCTGACGGGGCAGGCGACGCCGCCGTCTCGGGCGCAGAAGTATTCGGCACAGCGGTCTCCTTTTCGGACTGTCCCGCGCCCCCGCCCGATGCGGGCGCCGGCGGGGGCTGCGCAGCCGGAGCCAGGATCACCGTCGGTGCGACCGTAACAATGGGGCGCACCGCGATCGTCACGCGATGCGAGTCGAGCGGCGTCCATGGGCGAGCGCTCGCCAGGTAGTGCAGCGCGGCTTGTGGCGAAAGCGACCACCACGCCGGATGCCACGCGTCGTTAAGCTCGAATTCGTAAGTGGTGAGTCCTTGCGCCTCGGACAGGCCCGCGGGCTCGACGTTGCCGACGATCGCCGACGCGCCTTCGGACGTGGCGGCTGGAGCCAACGTGCGCAGGTACCATCGCAGCACTGGCGAGTCGGTGGCAAAAAAGACGCTCGCCCCGTGTGGCGGCGCCTGGCTGGTCACGCGCGCGCACTGGACCGGCGTCTGCAAGGTGGTCGCGGGCGCGGTCCAATACAGCAGCGCGGTGCGCGCCCACGGCGCCTGGCTGGCATCAGGCGCGTACCAGATGAAGTTGTTCGCCACCTGCACGCAGAGTGTCAGCAGCGCCAGCACGGCGAGCGGATAACGAACGATACTCCAGGCGAAGGTGTGATGCAGGTACTCGATCACGAACGCTCCCAGCAGCGCCATCGGGACGATCATCTGGAGCACGAAGGCGGGCGAGCGCGCGGGCGTCCACAGATAGAAGGCGACCGCCAGGGCGCTCCACACCAACGCGCCCGTCGCCAGCCGCGAGCGGATGCGCAGCGTCAAAACACTTAGCGCTCCGATCACGGCGAGCAGCACGACGAGAAATTCATACAGCGAGAGAATCGGCAGGTAGAAATCGAGTCCGGCCATGAAGCCGCGATGGTCCGCCGGGTGCGCGGTCAACAGGTTAGCCGGCAGATTCGATCGGAAGGCGGCGGCGATCGCGCCAAGCGGCGAACGGGTGAAAAAGCCGCTCTCGCATCCCAGCCAGACCAGCGCCGCGACCAATGTCGCGATCAAAAACAGCCCCTTGCGCCGCGTCCACCAGACTCGCACCTGGAGCCGCACCCGCGCGCCCACCAGAGCCGCGAACAGACCCACCATCGCGAGCGCCGCGAGCATAAACAGCGCCGTCATCAGCGCGGCCCCGCTAGTGGCAAGTCCCAGGCCTGTCGCCGCGCCCAATCCGGCTGCGACCATCCGTCCCGGCTGCTCGACCAGTTGGAGGAACAGCGCCAGCGCGAGCACGGCGAAGGCCAGCGCAGGCACCACGCTATCGGCGGCGCGCGAATAATAGGCGACGCTCGGCGAAAGCATGAGCAGCGCCGCGAAAGCCATCGCACCGGCGCGGCCAAGCTGGCGGCGCATCGCAAAGCCTGCCGCGATCAGCAGCAGCCCGCTCAAAGCGAAGATCAGCCGCGTGCAGAAGTCACCGGCGCCCACCGCGGCGAACAGCGCCGCCTCGAGCAGATGGATCCACGAGAGATGCGCGCCGGCCTGCGGCCCGTTGCGCAGCAACGCCAGTTCGCCGAGCGCATGGCTCGCCTCGGCGGAATCCAGCGGGCGCGCACCGAGCATCACGAGCCGGGTCGCGAGCGCCAGCAGTCCGACCTTCGCCCATCCGAGGTGTTCGGCCGTAAGGACACAAAGCGGCCGCTCCAGCCGCTCGGCCGAGTAGTTGCGCGACGCGCCGGTTTCTTCGGGAGCTTCGGGGGCCTCGTGCCCGCCGGGCTCGATACCGAGCCGCCACTCTTCCGTTTCCTTGCCGCTGACTGCCATCTGGTGAAAACGGGTATTTGGCCCTGACCCGATTGTCAACGCGGGCGCTGACCACCGGGACAAGATTATCAACTCGCGCTCATCGTAACATCGCGTTAATGCGCGCCGCGCTTGAGCCTGCGCGCCGGCGCGTTATGCTGGAGAGCTTGGCGCCGGTCATGGAGCAGGAGATCACTTCGCGGAGGATGATCAGTGGGGCGGCCTCGATTCTGATCGTGGCGGCGCTGCTGGCGTTGTTCTTCGGCTTTCGCAACTACGTGCCGGTGCTGCACGGGCCGAAACTGAGTGTCTCGGCGCGCCATCTCCCCTACTACGCGTTGTGCTCGTTCAACCGGATGCTGGTTGCGTATGCGATCGCGCTGGTCTTCTCGATCGCCTACGGCATGATGGCGGCGCGCGGGCGGATTTGGGAGCGGGTGATGATCCCGGCGATCGACATCGCGCAATCGGTTCCGGTGGTCGGATTCTTTCCCGCCGCGGTGTATTTTTTCGTCGCGCTCGCGCACGGCAGCCGGCTGGGGGTCGAGATGGCGGCGGTGTTCCTGATCTTCACCAGCCAGGCGTGGAACCTCGCGCTCGGTGTGTTCGAATCCATCCGGACCCTCCCCGACGATTCGCGCGAGGCGCTGGAGGCCTTCGGGGCCAGTGGCTGGCTGCGCTTTCGCAAACTCTCGCTCCCCGCATGCGTGCCCAAGCTGGTGTACAACTCGATCCTGTCGTGGGTGGCGGGATGGTACTTCCTCATCGCCTGCGAAATCATCACGGCCGGCCCTTCGACCTATCGGCTGCCGGGCCTGGGCAGCTTCCTGATGGAGGCCGCCAACCGCGGCCGCAACGGCGAGATGGCGCTCGGTCTGCTCGCGCTGCTCCTGATCATCGTCGCGATGGACCTGGTGGTATGGCAGCCGCTGTCAGTGTGGGCGGAAAAGTTCCGCTACGAGTTCACCTCCGGCGCCGAGGCCGAACGTTCGCTGGGAATGTTGCATGCGATAGGGCTGCTGGGGCCCAGTATCTATCGTGCGGTGCGCTTCGTCGTGCGTCCGCTGGCGGTCCTCGTGCAAGGTCTGCTCGACGCCATCCCGCCGCTCGGGCCGCGCGCGCGCGAGCGTGTGGCCCGCGTCGCCCGTGTCGCCGGCTACACTGCGTTGGTCGCCTTCACCGCGCTTTTCATCTACGCGATCATTCGCGGACTCGACGCGCTGCTGCGGGTCCTGCTCACGCCCTGGCCGCCGGCGGTCCGGCAGATTCCCGCGGCGACGGTGGCCTCGACCATCCGGATGGTCATCGCTTATGCGATTTCGCTCGGATGGACGCTGCCGTGCGCGCTGGCCGCGATCAACAGTCCGCGCTTCAAGCGATGGCTCTCGCCGATTGCCGAGATCGTCGGCTCGATGCCGGCGACCGCGCTGTTCCCGGTGATCGTAGTGCTAGTGATCCAGGTGACCGGCGAGATGAATCTCGCGTCGATCCTGCTGATCCTGACCGGGATGCAGTGGTATCTGCTATTCAACCTGCTGGCCGGGGCCAGCCAGATTCCCGAGGAGCTCAAGGAGTTCGCGCGCAGCTACCGCCTGAGCCGATGGGTCACGTGGCGCAAGCTCGACGTGCCCGCGCTGGTGCCCTCGATCGTCACCGGAAGCATCACGGCATGGGGCGGCGGATGGAACGCGCTGATTCTGTCGGAATACTTCGTCTACCGCGGGCACACCTACAAGGTCCTGGGTCTGGGCGCGCTGCTCGACGCCGCGACCTACGAGACCGGCAACAACCTGATGATTCTGCTTAGCCTGCTCTCGATGGTCGTGGTAGTGGTAAGCCTCAACCGGCTGGTATGGCGCCGGCTGTACAACGTGGCGACCGAACGCTACAGGTTCGACTGAGCCTGTTGAGCATCGACGATGTCTGACTCCGACCCAGCCGATCCATGGCCCTGCTCGAGCTCAAACAGGTCTCCAAGAGCTATCCACATGCCAAGGGCAGCATGCGCGTGCTCAACGAGATGTCGTTCAGCGTCGAGCTCGGCGAGTTCGTCGCGATCGTCGGGCCGTCGGGATGCGGCAAATCGACCCTGCTGCGGATCATCAACGGTATCGTGCCGGCGACTTCGGGCCAGGTGCTCTATAACGGCCAGCAGGTCGACGGCATCAATCCCGAATGCGCGATGGTCTTTCAGTCCTTCGCCCTACTGCCGTGGCTCAGCGTGAAGGCCAACATCGAACTGGGCCTGGAGGCGCGCCGCATCCCGCCTGCCGAGCGCGAGCGGCTTGCGACACACTACATCGATAAGGTGGGGCTCGACGGTTTCGAGGAGGCCTACCCGCGCGAACTTTCGGGCGGGATGCGCCAGCGTGTGGGGCTCGCGCGGGCGCTCGCGGTCGAACCGGCGGTGCTGCTGATGGACGAACCGTTCTCGGCGCTCGACGCACTGACCGCGATTGGACTGCGCGAGGAATTGCTCGACCTGTGGCAGGCCGCCGACAGCCCGGTCAAGACCATCATCATGGTTACTCACATCATCGAGGAGGCGGTCGAACTCGCCGACCGCATCCTGGTGCTCTCGACCGGGCCCGGGCGGCTGGTCGGCGACATCAAGGTGGAACTTCAGCGTCCGCGCGATCGGCGGGGCGAATCCTTCAACAACCTGACCGACAAAGTCTTCTCGCTGATCGAGGAGCGCGCCTGATGCCCTCGGCTGCTCCGTCGCTGATTCATCCAGTTCCCGACGCCCAGCTCACGTGGGTCTTCGGCCTGCTCGAGATGCTCGAGGACCGTGGCGGACGCGAAGACGGCTATAAGATCGCGCGCGACCTCAACTTCAAGTTCTCCGATCTGCTCAAGGTGATGAAGGCGGCGGAAATCCTGGGGCTGGTCTCCACTCCGGCCGGCGACGTGGTGTTGGAGCCGCTGGGGCGCGAGTTTCTCGCCGGCGATATGAATGGGCGCAAACGGATTATCCGCGAGCAGCTCCAGAAACATTCGCTGTTCAGCTACTTCGTGCGGCTCCTGCGCGGGCAGGAAGATCATTCGCTCTCCAAGGAAGTAGTGCTCGAACACCTCGCGATGCTCCTGCCGGACGAGCGGCCGGAACGGATGTTCGCCACGATCGTCGGATGGGGCCGCTTCGCCGAGCTGTTCGGCTATAATAAGGACGATGACCGCTTCTACCTCGATGAGGAAGCGGACAAGCCCTGAGAAGGAGAATCTCACGATGGCTTCCGAGAACGAACAGTTGGTGAGCCGGTTTTGCAAAACCTGGGAGACGCTCAACATCGACAAGGTGATGGAGTTCTTCACCGACGATGCGGTCTACCACAACATCCCGCTCGCAGCCGCCAAAGGCAAAGCCGAAATTCGCAAGACTATCGACGGCTTCATGCCCGGGACCACCAAGATCGAGTTCAAAATCCTCAGCACCGCGTCGGCGGGCGCGACGGTGTTCAACGAGCGCGTCGATTCGTTCATCGTCAACGGCCGTCCGGTGGTGGTACCGGTGGCGGGCGTGTTCGAGATCAGCGCGGGCAAGATCAAAGCCTGGCGCGACTATTTCGATCTCGCGACCTATCTGAACCAGATAAAGGGCAAGTAACTTGGGGCGCGCACGCCGTCGGAATGGGACGAGGCGGCGCTGCCATTCGCGGGCGCCCGGGGCGCGTCGCTGCATTTTCGTTCCCGAGCGAACGGAAGTGCTGCGACGACGCTCCAAACGATTCAGAACAAGCGAAAGCGGGCAAATCTTTCAACCTTGTAATACCTACGCGTAGAAAAGCATCTGCCCCGGTAAAGAGCGTACCAAGAACCGGCTTTTATAAAGGTTTTGTCGAGCGGCGGCATAGGCACGAAAGATGCTTTGTCTTAGAGCATCTTGTGCCCACATGAATGGGCGGGCTCGGCTCTCTCCCCCCTACCGAGCCCGCCCGTTGGGCTTCCAACCCAACGCTGTCGCATACCCGTCAGAGTTCCCGTAATCGCCGATAGGAGCGTACCAGTGCGCCAACGCCGCTCTTTTTGCGAGGGCGCCGCACGGAGTAAGCTCTGCTTCGTGTCATGGCTGCCACTGTCACTCATCACGCCGTCACCCACGCAATCATCGGTACCGCGGGCCATATCGATCACGGCAAGACCGCGCTTATCAAGGCGCTCACCGGCCAGGACACAGACCGCCTCAAGGAAGAAAAGGAACGCGGGATTTCGATCGACTTAGGCTTCGCCTATTTCACCCTGCCCGGCGGCAAGCGCGCGGGCGTAGTCGACGTCCCCGGCCACGAGCGTTTCATCCGCAACATGTTGGCCGGCGCGCACGGGATCGATCTCGTGCTGTTCACGGTCGCCGCCGACGACGGCGTGATGCCGCAGAGCGAAGAGCATCTCGACATCCTGCATCTGCTCGGGGTCAAAAGCGGCATCTTCGTCATCACCAAGGCCGACCTCGCCGACGCCGCACGCCTTGGTGAAGTTCGCGACGAGATCGAACTGCTGACCGACGGCACGCGTCTGGCGGGCGCGCCGATCGTCGCGGTCTCTTCGGTAACCGGCGCAGGTCTGGACGAATTGCGCGCGGCGATCGCGCGTCAGCTCGAGGGCTTCGAGGCACGTCGGCCGACCGGGCTGTTCCGCCTGCCGCTCGACCGCGCGTTCATAATCAAGGGTCACGGCACGGTGGTGACCGGAACCGCGATGGGTGCCGAGGTGCGCGTCGGCCAGAAGCTGCGCGTACTGCCCGCGGGCGACGAAGTCCGGGTGCGTTCGATCCAGGTTCATTCCGAGCCGGTCGAGCGCGCGGGGCTCTGCCAGCGCGTAGCGCTCAACCTGAGCGGCGCCGAGCGGATGGAGCTCAAGCGCGGCGACGTGGTTGCGGACGATCGGCTCGAATTGACGACCATGCGATTTGACGCGCGGCTGGAAATTCGGCCGGCCGCCAAGCGCCCGCTCAAGAATAACGAGCGCGTGCGCTTGTTCATCGGCACCGCCGAGACTATCGGCCGTGCGATCGTGCTCGAAGCGCCGGGCGAAATCGCGCCCAAAAAGAGCGCGCTGGTGCAGCTCGTGCTGAACGAGCCGATGGTCGCGCTGGCCGGCGACCGCTTCGTCATCCGCGACGAGACCAGCCGGCGCACGCTCGGCGGCGGCGTCGTGCTCAACCCGCTCGGGCGGCGCGTGCGCAGGCCACTGGAGGTTTACCTGAAACATCTCGGCGCGCTGGAGGGCGCGCTCGCACCCGCGACCATCGAAGCGCTGATCGATTTGCAGGAGAGTTTCGCCGTCACCGCGGCGCGGGTCGCCCAACTGCTCAACGCCCCTGCGCGCGAGATCGACGAAGCGCTCAAAGATCGCCGCTTCGTCAAGCTCTCGCTCGGCGACGAGGAAGGCTACACGACGGCGGGCAAATGGGAGGAGCTCAAGCGCTACGCGGCGACCGCAGTCGCGGCGCATCATCAGGCGGAGCCGCTCTCACCCGGGCTCGAGATGGAGGCGCTGCGCGAGCGGCTGCCTTACGAAGTGAGCGCGCGCGCGTTTCGTGCGCTGGTGGACCGGCTGGGGCGCGAATCCGAACTCGTGCGCGAGGAAAGCGTGCTCCGGCTCAAGTCGCATCGGGTCAAACTCGGTGGCGACGAGGGCCGGCTTGGGGAGCGGCTCGCCGAGGCGCTCAAGAGCGCGCAGTTCCATCCGCCCGATCTCAAACAACTCGCCGAAGAGCTCAAGCTGCCGCCCTCGGAACTCGCGCGGATGCGCACGCTGCTCGTCGCGCTCGAGCGCGAGGGCCGCGTGGTGAAAATCGCGAGCGATCTCTATTTCAGCCGCGAGGCGATGGAAGCTGCGCGCCAGCGCCTGCTCGACCATCTGAAGACCGCGCCCGAGATAACCGCGGCGACCTTTCGCGACCTGCTCGGCGCCTCGCGCAAGTTCGCGATCGCGCTGCTCGACTATTTCGACCACTCGGGCGTGACCACGCGGGTCGGCGACGCCCGCCGCCTGCGCGCACACCCATGATGATGATGGCGCGGCGGCCGGGCTTGCGCCAAAATAACCGACGATGCCTGAACAGCGCAGCAATAATGCGACGCGTGGCGAGCTGATCCGGCTCACCGCGCGCTGCAAGGCGGCGGGTTGAGCCGGCAAGCTGGGTCCGGAGGACCTCGCAGCCGCGCTTAGCCGGTTCGACCCGGGAAGCCATCCCGACCTGCTCGTCGGTATCACTACCGGCGACGACGCCGGAGTGTATCGTCTGACCGACGAGATCGCCGTCGTCAACACGGTCGACTTTTTCACCCCGGTGGTCGACGACCCGTTCACCTATGGCCAGATCTCGGCCGCCAACTCGCTCTCCGACATTTACGCGATGGGCGGGACGCCGAAGACCGCGCTCAATATCGTGTGCTGGCCCCAGACAGGACTGCCGGGCGAGATGCTGGGCGAAATTTTGCGCGGCGGCGCCGAGAAAGCGCGCGAGGCCGGCGTCGTGATCGTCGGCGGACACAGCGTCGCCGACGATGAAGTGAAATACGGGATGGCGGTGACCGGGGTGATCGATCCGCGGCATATCGTGCGCAACGTCGGCGCGCGCGTCGGCGACGCTCTGCTGCTCACCAAGCCGCTCGGCACCGGCGTCCTGATGACCGCGTTCAAGCGCGACCGCCTGGCTGCCGAGCACTACGAAGCGGCGGTGCGTTCGATGACCACGCTCAACGCCGAGGCGGCGCGCGCGATGCTGCGTCACGAGGTCCATGCGGCGACCGATATCACCGGCTTCGGCCTGGCCGGCCATGCGAGCAAGCTGGCCGAAGGCAGCGGGGTCACGTTGCGAATCGAGGAATCCGACCTGCCGTTGCTCCCCGGCGCATTGGATTGTTGCCGTGAGGGGATGATTCCCGGCGGCGGACGGCGCAACCGCGAGTTCTACGGCGCTCGCGTCAGAATTTCCGACGAAGTAGCGTCCGAGATGGCGGAGATCTTTTTCGACCCGCAGACCTCGGGCGGCCTGTTGATCGCGCTGCCCCAACCCCAGGCGCTGCCGCTGCTCTCCGAGTTGCAGGCCGGCGGCAACCTCGAGGCCGCCGTGATTGGCCGGGTGGTCGCGCAAACCGGCTTCGCGATCGAGCTGGTGTAGTGTCAGTTTTGCTTTGTCATCCTGAGCGAAGGCCGCCGACTCCGCTCGCAAACTCGCTTCGCTCAGGATGACCGAAGAAACAGACTCGCTTCGCTGTTCGCGTAAAGGAGAGGCCCCGCTTCCATGTACGATTACGACCTGTTCACGATCGGCGGCGGCTCGGGCGGCGTGCGCGCGAGCCGGATGGCGGCGCAATTCGGCGCCAAGGTGGCGCTGGCCGAGGAGCGCTACCTTGGCGGCACCTGCGTCAACGTCGGCTGTATCCCGAAGAAGATTTTCGTTTACGCTTCCGAATTCAGCGAAGATTTTAACGATTCCGCCGGTTTCGGTTGGAGCGTCGGCGAGCGCAGCTTCAACTGGAGCACGCTCATCGCCAACAAGGACCGCGAGATCGCGCGGCTCAACGGCATTTACGAGAAACTCCTCACCGACAATGGAGTGCGAATCCTGCGCGCACGGGCGACGATCGCCGACGCGCACACGGTGGTGGTCGGAGGCGATCGCTACACCGCACGCTACATCCTGGTTGCGACCGGAGGATGGCCCTCCACGCCGACGATTCCCGGCGGCGAACTGGCGATCACCTCGAACGAGGCGTTTTTTCTGCCGCAATTTCCCTCGCGCGCGATCCTGGTAGGCGGCGGTTATATCGGAGTCGAATTCGCGGGAATTTTCCACGGCCTGGGCGCAAAGGTCTCGCTGGTGCATCGCGGCGACCTGTTCCTGCGCGGCTTCGACGACGACCTGCGCCGCACGCTGGCGGCCGAAATGGGCAAGCGGGAAATCGATCTTCGTTTCAACCGCCAGGTCGAACGGATCGAAAAACTCCCGCGCGGAGTTTGCGCAACGCTGACCGATGGCGCCACGCTGGAAGCCGACCTGATCATGTTTGCAACCGGAAGAACTCCCAACACGCGCGGCCTCGGGCTGGAACGGGCGGGAGTGAAGCTCGACTACGAGGGCGCGGTCGTCGTGGATTCCTACTCCTGCTCGTCGGCGCCGAATATCTACGCAGTCGGCGACTGCACCGATCGGATGCAGCTAACGCCGGTCGCGATCGCCGAGGGACAGGCCGTCGCGGAAACCTTGTTTAGCGGCAATCCGAAGACCCCCGACTACGACAACGTGCCGACCGCGGTCTTCAGCCAGCCCACTATCGGCACCGTGGGTCTCACCGAGGCCCAGGCGCGCGAGCGCTATCGCGCGATCGACATCTACAAGTCGACCTTTCGGCCGCTCAAGCATACGCTCAGCGGCCGCGACGAGCACAGTTTTATGAAACTGGTGGTCGATCGCGAGACCGATCGGGTGCTCGGATGCCACATGGTGGGCGACGCCGCCGGCGAGATCATCCAGGGCCTCGCGATCGCGCTCAAGTGCAGCGCGACCAAGGCGCAGTTCGACGCGACCATCGGAATTCATCCCACCGCGGCCGAGGAGTTCGTGACGATGCGAAACAAATCCTGAAACCGATGTGGATTCGTATGCGCCACGGCTGCATATTGCCCTAGGCAGATCTGGCGGATTGCGTTAGCCTCGAGAATACGCTGCGCTGACACGCGCGGACTCCAGCCGGCGATGGTGATCGACGACCAAACAAGTTCAAATACGATGGCGCCGCTGACCGCACAGGGGAGGCGCTGCGAGGTTCAACGCACATTTATCGCATCGCCAACCGGAGGCAAAAATGGCTAACCCGTCGGCTGACGTATCGATGATCAGTTTGGACCGCTATCTGCGCATGACCAGGCCGCGAATAGAAGCGAAATTGAGCGCGACCCTGGAACACGTGGCGCTCGCCGTCAAGCGAATTTCCAATGAGCTTGCGGTAGCCGCGCTGCGGGGCGAGCTGGGCTTAAGCGGAGCAACCAACGTGCAGGGCGAGCAGGTCGAAAAACTCGACACCTGGTCCAACAACGTGTTTCTCGATTCATTCGCGGGCGGCCACCCGATATGCACGCTGATTTCGGAAGAGATAGAAGAGCCGCGACATACCCAAGTGCAACACCCGCACGATTCCTATGCCTTGCTCTACGATCCGCTCGACGGTTCCTCCAACATCGGGGTCAACGGCTCGCTCGGGACGATCTTTGCGGTACGCCGGCGCAAGCACGGCCACGGCGACGATATCGCGGACGCGCTCGGCGCCGGCACCGAGCAGATCGCGGCGGGCTACGCGCTCTATGGGCCGGCCACGATGCTGGTGTGGACGGCGGGCGACGGCGTCAACGCATTCGTGCTGGAGCGCGAAATCGGCGAGTTCGTGCTATGGCGCGAGAAGATCCGGATGCCGGCGCGCGGCAAAACCTACGCGGTCAACCAGGCCAACGCCGCGCGATGGCATCCGGGGGCGCGCGCGCTGCTGGAACGCCTGACCGGACCCAAGGACAAGGGCGGCGGCTACTCGCTGCGCTACTGCGGCGCGTTCGTCGGCGATTTCCATCGCTGCCTGTTGACCGGCGGAATCTTTCTCTACCCCGGCGAGGTGAGCGCGGGCGGCAAGAGCAAGGGCAAGCTGCGCCTGCTGTACGAGGTCGCGCCGCTCTCCATGCTGGCCGAGCAGGCCGGCGGCGCCGGCTCCACCGGGCGCGGACGCGTGCTCGATTTCATCCCCTCCAGCATCCACGAACGCGTGCCGGTCTATATCGGCAGTGCCGAGGAAGTCGCGCTGGCGGAACAGCTCAAGGCTGAAGGCGGCTAACGATGGCGTTGCGGACCAAGGCGGCGGTTTTGGCGGGAGATATCGGCGGCACCAAGACCCTGCTGGGCCTTTACCGGGTCGAGGGCGGAGCGCCGGCGCTGCTGCGCGAAAAACATTACACGACGCGCGATTTCAAAACTCTCGAAGAGGTCGCCAGCGACTTTTTGAGCGGCGCATGGGCGATCGACGCCGCCTGCTTCGGCGTGCCGGGGCCGATCATCGGCGGCGTCAGTCACGCGACCAACGTACCGTGGACGATGGAAGAGCGGGAGCTGGCGCGCGCGCTCGGCGTGCCTGGCGCGCGGCTGATCAACGACCTCGAGGCGACCGCCTACGGAATGCTCCAACTCCAGGAGAGCGAAATAGCGGTGCTCCAGCCCGGCGATCCGCCGGCCTCGCGCGCGCCGATCGCGGTAATCGCGGCGGGCACCGGTCTCGGTGAGGCCGGGCTGGTGCCGCTCGAGGACGGGCGCTGGCGATCGGTCGCCTCCGAGGGCGGTCACGCGGACTTCGCGCCGCGTGGCCGCGAACAGATCGAACTGCTCGAGTATCTGAGCGGCGAATTCGACCACGTAAGTTTCGAGCGCGTGCTGTCGGGGCCGGGACTGGTCAACATCTACAACTTTCTCAAGGCGCGCACGCCGGACCCCGAGCCGCAATGGCTAGCCGATGAGTTTGCCGGCGCCACCGATGCGGCGGCGGTAATCAGTGAATCCGCGCTCAAAAGCCGCGACCCTCGATGCGTCGAGGCGCTGAGAATCTTCGTCGATATTTACGGCGCAGAGGCGGCCAACCTGGCGTTGAAGTTCATGGCGCTGGGGGGGGTCTATCTCGGCGGCGGGATCGCGCCCAAGATTCTCGCGACGCTCAATACGGGTGGATTCGTGCGCGCCTTTATCGCCAAGGGCCGGCTCGATAAAGTATTGGCAAGGATTCCGGTGCGGGTCTCGCTCAATCCGGCCGCGGCGCTGGCAGGAGCCGCTCGTTGCGCGATGGAGATGCTATGATGTTAACGCACACGGGACGCGGTACTCGGAACATCGAATTGTGAATTGGAGGCGGTTATGACCAAGCGTGCCAGGGAAATTCTGGATTTCTACCGCTCAGAGAACGCGGGCGTGCTGAGCAACCTTGCGCGTATGATCAATCACGGACGGCTGGCAGGCACCGGGACCTTCGTTATCCTGCCCGTGGACCAGGGCTTCGAGCACGGTCCGGCGCGCAGTTTCGCGCCCAATCCGCCGGCCTACGATCCGCGCTACCATTTCTCGCTCGCCTGCGACGCCGGATGCAACGCCTACGCAGCCCCGCTCGGTTTCCTGGAGGCGGGCGCGGCCGAATTCGCCGGTGAAATCCCGCTCATCCTCAAACTCAACAACCATGACCTGCTGCACGACTCGCCTGACCCCGAACCTGCCGTCACCGGCAGCGTGAAGGATGCGCTGCGCCTGGGCTGCGCCGCGGTCGGCTTCACTATCTATCCCGGCTCTTCCGCGTGCGTGCGGATGTACGAGCAGTTGCGCGAGATCGCCGAGGAGGCCAAGGCGCACGGCCTGGCGGTGGTGGTCTGGTCGTACCCGCGCGGCTCGGGCATCAGCAAGGAAGGCGAGACCGCTATCGACGTGGTCGCCTACGCGGCGCAGATCGCGGCGCAGCTCGGCGCCAACATCATTAAGGTCAAGCTGCCGACCGCGCATCTGGAGCAGCCCGAAGCCAAAAAGGCGTACGAGACCAACCGCGTACCGCTCGATACGCAGGCCTCACGCGTCGCCAACGTCGTGCAGAGCTGTTTCGACGGCCGCCGTATCGTGATCTTCTCGGGCGGTCCGAAAGTCAGCGACGAAAAGCTGCTCGACGAAGTGCGCGCGATTAAGGCTGGCGGCGGTTTCGGCTCGATCATCGGGCGCAACTCGTTTCAGCGCCCGCGCGCCGAAGCGATCAAGCTGCTCGGCACCATCATGGATATTTATGCGGGCGCGTCCGCGCGCTGATCGCGCCGCCCGCGCCGTACCGCCCGGCGATCACGAGCGCCCGGCAAAGGTTTTCAACGATGCAGCGCGACGGTGATAGCCAGGCCACTCTTGGGATTCTGGTCGGTGGGGGGCCCGCCCCCGGAATCAACGGGGTGATTTCTTCGGCCGCGATCGAGGCGATTAACTGCGGCCTGCGCGTAGTGGGGCTGCGCGACGGCTATCGATGGCTGGTCGAGGGCGACACCTCGCACGTGGTCGAACTCAAGCTCGACGAGGTGAGCCAGGTCCATTCCACCGGGGGTTCGATCCTGCGCACCTCGCGCACCAACCCGGCGCGCGATGAAGCGAGCCTCACGCGCGCGATCGGCGCGCTGGAGACGCTCGGCATCCGCTACCTGGTCTGTATCGGCGGCGACGACACGACCTACGGCGCCTTCAGAATCGCCGAGCGCACCCGCGGCAAAATCGGCGTGGTCACGGTACCGAAAACGATCGACAACGATCTGCCACTGCCCGAGAATGCCCCGACCTTTGGTTTCGAGACCGCGCGCGCCGTCGGCACCACGATCGTCGAATCGCTGATGGTGGACGCGCGCACCACCGGCAGATGGTACCTCGCAATCTCGATGGGCCGGAAATCCGGTTCGCTCGCGCTCAGCATGTGCAAGTCCTCCGGCGCAACGCTGGCGGTCATCCTGGAGGAGTTCCACGGCGAGCGCTTTGAGCTTTCGCTGGTCGTCGACACTATCGTGGGCGCGATAATCAAACGCCTCGCCGAGGGCTATGACGACGGCGTGGCGGTAGTCGCCGAAGGTATCGCCGAGCGGATGGACCCCGGCACCCTGCCCAATGCGGTGGGCTCCGAGGCCGACGCTTACGGCCACGTGCATATCGCGGACATCCCGCTCGGCTACCTGCTGCGCGACCGCGTGCGCGCGGCGCTCAAGCAACTCGGGATCGGGGCCACCGTGGTCACCAAGGACATCGGCTACGAGTTGCGCTGCGCGAAGCCCTTGCCGTTCGACGCCGAATATACGCGTACGCTCGGCTATGGCGCAGTGCGCTATCTGCTAAGCGGAGGTTCGGGCGCGCTCATCGCGATCGCGGGCGGGCGCGTGACGCCGGTCGATTTTGCCGAACTCGTCGACCCGACCACCGGACGGATCAGGGTGCGCCTGGTCGACGTGAGCACCGAGTCGTACGAGGTCGCGCGCTCATATATGACGCGGCTCGAGCCGCAGGACTTCGAGGAGCCGGCGCTGTCGCGGCTCGCCGCGCGCGCGAAGCTCTCCGCCGAGGCGTTCAAGGAACGATTCCTGCCGACGGTGCAGGCCACAACCTCTCCGCGCCGCATGACTCTGAACCCTTCGTGATAGCCTGAGCGCGCGCGGTTCGCCGGATTGCGCCGTTTCGATTATCCTCAAGCGCCGCAGCGCTTTGAGGAAACGCGCGCGCTGCGCTAAGGAAGACACCAGCCAATCGATTCGGAGGCTCCGATGAAATACGAAGAATATCAGCATCTGCTCTTCGAGCACCGCGACGACGGAATCCTGCTCATCACGATCAACCGTCCCGACGTTCTCAACGCCACCAACAACCTCCTGCACTGGGAGTTGAGCCGGGTCTGGAAAGATATCGACGAGGACGCCGAAACCCGCGTGGTCGTGATCACCGGCAAGGGGCGCGCGTTCTCGGCCGGCGGCGACCTTGAGATGATCGAGCGGATGGCGGGCAGCGCGGCCAACATCGGGCAGGCGTGGCGCGAGGCCGGCGACATCGTCTACAACATGATCAATCTCGACAAGCCGATCATCTCCGCGATCAACGGCGTCGCCGTGGGCGCCGGCCTCGCGGTGGCGTTCATGGCGGACATTTCGATCGCGTCGGAGAACATGCGCATCACGGATGGCCATATCCGCCTCGGCGTGGGCGCCGGCGACCATGCGGTGATCATCTGGCCGCTGCTGTGCGGGATGGCCAAGGCCAAGTACTACCTGCTCACCGCCGATTTCATCGACGGCAAGGAGGCCGAGCGCGTCGGCCTGGTCAGTCTGTGCGTGCCGGCCGATCAGTTGATGGACAAGGCGATGGAGGTCGCGCAAAAGCTCGCCCGCGGCCCGCAGCAGGCGTTGCGCTTCACCAAGCGCTCGCTCAACAACTGGCTCCGGATGTTCGGGCCAGCCTTCGACGCGTTGTTGGCGATGGAGATGCTGGGATTTTTCAGCGACGACCTGCACGAGGGCGTGGCGGCGCTCAAGGATCGGCGCGTCCCGTCGTTCCCAAGCACCCGCAGCAAATGAAGGCTTGCGTGTACCTGGTCCCCGGCGCGCCGCTGGAGATCGCAGAGGTTCCCGATCCGATCGCCGGTCCAGGCGAACTCGTGGTGCGGGTGAAAGCCGCCGGCATTTGCGGCTCCGATCTGCACGCCGCGGGGCGCAATTTCCGCATGCCGCCGGGAACCATCATGGGCCACGAATTCTCAGGCGTCGTCGAGACGCTCGGCGACGGCGTCGAGGGTTTCGAGCGCGGCGACCCAGTCGTGGCGATGTCGTATGTCGGATGCGGCGGTTGCGAGCCCTGCCGTTTAGGCGAGGCGCAGCGCTGCCGCGAGGTCAGGCTGGTCGGCTTCGGCGAGGTCCCGGGCGCCTACGCGGAGCTGGTGAAAACCCGGCCGGGGAGCGTGTTCAAGATGCCGCCGGGGATGAGCTTTCGCGAGGCCGCCACAGTCGAGCCGCTGGTGGTCGGACTACACGGGCTGCATCGCGCTGGCTTCCAGGCGGGCGAGAGCGCCGTGGTGATGGGCGCGGGACCGATCGGGATCGCCACGATGCTGTGGGCGCGCTTCGCCGGCGCACGCGCAATCGTCGTCTCCGAACTCAGCGAGTCTCGCCGCCGCCTTGCGCTCAAGATGGGCGCCGACGCTGCGGTCGACCCGCGCATGCATAATCCGGCTGGCAAGGTCGAGTCACTTACCGGCGCGGGACCGCAGGTGATTTTCGAGTGTATCGGCGCCCCGGGTGCGATGGCTGAAGCGATCGCATACGCGCAGCGCGCAAGCCGCGTGGTGATAATCGGCGTGTGCACCGAAGACGACGGCTTTGCGCCGATCACGGCGATGAGCAAGGAGCTGGACATGCGCTTTTCGCTCGGCATGGAGCGGACCGAGGTCGAGATGGCGATTGCGGCGCTCGCGGCCGGCCGCGTCGCCACCGCGCCAATGATCACGCATACGATGGGGCTCGACGATCTGCCCAAGGCCTTTGCGGCGCTCGCGCTTCCTACCAACCAGAGCAAAGTGATGATCGAGTTCTAGCCGCGGCCAACTTTTTTAGATTTTATCCTTTTAGAACTTTGACATTTTTGAGATACTGCGGTGGGTTTTTTTAGACGGCACTTCAACGCGCGGAGGAACATCGTGAAGAAAAAGCTGATTTTGGTTGCCTCGTTTGCCGTCGCGGCCGCGTTGGCCCTGCAGTTCGGCCTCTCCAACGCTTACGCCGCCAGCAAGGTTGACTGCTCGCAGGTGATGACGGAACTCCAGGGCGGCAAGAAGGTCTCCGAGGTCGCCAAGGACATGAAGATCTCCAAAAGCAGCGTCTATCGCTGCCGCAAGGCCGCCAAGGCGGCCGCAGGCATGGCCAGCCCGGCGGCGATGGCGAGCCCCGCAGCGATGGCGAGTCCGGCGGCGGCTCCCGCTGCGCATTAGGATTTGCGCACTTTGACGTACGCTGCGAGCGACAGGCTCGCGGCAGCGCGGGCTCTTTCCTTAGCCTCTCCTTGTCCAGGGAGAGGCTGCCGCAAGCAGCGCGAGCGCGGGAGAGGTCCGTCCGAATTTCGTTGCGCCACAGCCATTTCGAGCGGGTCGCGAAATCGATCGAACCTCTCCCTAACCTTCTCCTTGGACAAGGAGAGGACATTAGAAGGGACGCTGTCAGTTACGCAAAGCTCTCTTGTTGCGCCAATCACTAGCGGCTAAATCTTGACTCATGGCCAAGTGCGAACTCTGCGAGCTGCGCGAGTATACCCAACATTACGCCCGCTTCGTCCATCCCGTGGCGTTCACTATTCTCGATTGCGACTCGTGCGACACGCCGATGGCGGTGCTCGGAGAGCATCGCGCCACCGCGACTGAGGCCGAGCGCGCCCTCATGATCGACGCGCTCTCGGCAGTGGCGCGCGCCAAGTATGGCGACGACAAATTCGTTATAGACGGAGTGATGCGCCAGATTCCCGACCATTGTCATATCCACGCCCGCCCGCGTTTCTGGCGCGGCTAGGCAGTTCTTTCGCGCCCGATAGCCTGTTCGATAAGTCGCGGCAAAAATACATCATTCCGCTTGGTTTGAGGCGCGCCGTTATGGTATATGCGCGCCGGTGACCCATATGGGCAGGAGGCCCTCGCGGGCCAGTTACGAGGAGGAACGGTTACGGGCTAGGAGGTCTCGGGGGAGATGTCTAACGGTGTAGTCAAGTGGTTCAGTTCCAAGAAAGGCTACGGCTTCATTACTATGGAAGACGGACAGGAGGTATTCGTCCACTACACTTCCATCGACGGCAACGGCTTCCGCTCGCTGGAGCAAGGCGAGGAAGTCCAATTCGAGGTCGCCCAGGGGCCCAAAGGGCTTCAGGCCGCCAAGGTATTGCGCCGCTAGTGTCCGCAAGCTCACTTTCTTAGCCACTTGGGGCGGGCCCGGATAGGGCCTGCCCCAAGTCGCAGGTCACGAAGCGGGTCACGCACCGGGCCAGAAAAAATGACTGCGCGCGGCTCGGCGCCGGTGCGCTATCGCCGTGGCGGTTCGCCCTTGCGTCCCGAACGCGTAGGATACGGGGACGTGATGGGGCTCGTGACTCGCGGCGCCTCGCTTGCGCAAAGGTATCCCGAAGGCTTAGTCGGCGCCGATCGCTTCACGCGATGGCTGTCGCGCTACTCCGAGCGCCGCGTAGTCGGCGCGCTCGCAGCCGCGGCGGCGCTGATCCGTCTCTACCTGCTTCTCACCAGCTACTGCATCGCGGCTGACGGCGTCGCATATATCGCGATGGCGCGCGAGTTTCACGCGGGGCGCGCCCAAAACGCGCTCGCCTGGGTATTCTCGCCACTGTACCCCTGGCTAATTTCGATAACCTATCGGGCAATTCCGAACTGGGAACTCGCCGGCGAGCTGTTGTCCATGGCATTCGGCACGGCCGGCGTCGTGCTGCTCTATTTCCTGATGCTCGAGGTTTATGGCCGCCGCGGCGTGGCGGCCGGAGCTGCCGCGCTCGGCGCGATCCATCCGATGCTCGCGGGCTTCGCGGCCTCGGTGCGCACCGAGGCCGGTTACATCGCGCTGGTAACCGCGGCGATGTTGTTCCTGGTCCGCGGTGTGGAACGCAAACGTATCGCGAGCGTCGCTGCCGCCGCGGTTCTTTGCGGACTCGGCTACCTCTATCGCACCGAGGGAATCGGGGTTCCCGCCTTGGCCGTCGTCATCCTGATCGGCGGCGCGTTCGTGTGGCGGCGATGGACTCTGCGATGGGGCCTCGGCGCCGCCGCCGTCCTCACCGCAACATTCCTGCTGGTCGCCGCGCCATACCTGGTCTGGATGCGCGCGTACACGGGCCACTGGACGGTCGGCCGCGAACTCGGCGTGGTGACGATGGAGGCGACCGGCTCGACGATGGGCCAACTCGAGCAATGGCGCGAGATGGGCTATAGGCCGTCGACCTCCTGGCTGACCGCGCTCAGGCTCGATCCGGCGGCCTATCTGAAAAAAGTCGGGCGCGACTTTTTCGGCTCGTGCTATTCGTTCGCCCAGGCGCTCGGCCCGCTGCTTTGCGTAGGACTGATTATCGGACTGTGGGCCAATGGCCAGGCGATTGCCGCGCGCTGGGCCGAGGCGATGCTTGCCCTGCTGGTCGTGATGTACTTCGTGGGCTTCGTGCTGACCGACACCGGGCCGCGCCTGATGCTTCACCTGGTGCCATTTACGCTCGGATGGGTCGCGATCGGGCTGGTCGAGGCGGCAGGATGGCTTGACGCGCGCTTATCGCTGACTCACTCGCCGCTGGGACGCATGCTCGCGGGTCCGATGGTCGTGGCCGTGGTCGCGCTCGCGCTGTTGCCGCGCACGCTGTTCCCGCTCGGCTACGATCAGCGTGGGATGCGTTACGCCGGCGAGGAAATCGCACGGCGCGGCGGCGCGCCTTCGACTGTGGCGGGACCCGACACGCGGGTGGCCTTTTACGCCGGCGCCGGCTTTATTCCGCTGCCAGCCGAACCTGCCGCGGGCGAGGACCTTTGCGGGTGGCTTGCGGCGCATCGCCTGGCCGATTATCTCATGATCGATGACCGCGACGAGCGGCGATGGGGCGGAGCCGGGGGGAGGCCATGCCTGAATCTGATCAAGCGCTATCCACGCGTCGGAACCACTTACTACGACCTGTTCGCGGTGCGCAGGGCGGACGGCGCGGCGCCCAGATGAGCGTCCAGTGCACGCAGCGCCGCATGCGCGCGGGATGGCGATGAAGGGGGCGCTCGAGCCGACGCATCTGGAGCCCGCCTCGGGCGCGGGCCGCGTCACCGTACCGATGGCGGCAATGGAGGTCGCGCCTGAACTCTCCATAGTCGTGCCGATGTTCAACGAGGCGCCGGTACTCGACCGCCTCTTCGAGCGCCTCGCCAAGGTGATGGAACGGCTGGGGCTCAGCTACGAAATTGTGGTGGTCAACGACGGCAGCACCGACGACACGCTGGCCGGTCTATTAGAGCATCGCACGCGCAACCCCGCGATCAGAATCATCAGCCTCTCGCGCAGCTTCGGCAAGGATATCGCGCTCAGCGCCGGCCTGGATTACGCGCGCGGACGCGCGGTGGTGCCGCTCGACGCCGACCTGCAGGACCCGCCCGAGCTTATCGAGCAGATGGTGACGCTGTGGCGCGAGGGCTACGACGTGGTCTACGCGACCCGCAAACTGAGGCCGGGCGACAGCTGGCTCAAGCGCACCACGGCGCATTTTTTCTACCGCGTCTTCGAGGCCATCGCCGACGTGCCGATTCCGCGCGACACCGGCGACTTCCGCCTGCTCGACCGCCGCGTGGTGGACGTGATGGTCCGGCTGCCGGAACGCACGCGCTTCATGAAAGGACTGTTCGCATGGGTCGGCTTCAGGCAGACCGCGATCTACTACGAACGCGAGGAGCGCCAGGCCGGCGGCACCAAGTGGAACTACTGGCGGCTGTGGAACTTCGCGATGGACGGGATTACCTCGTTCAGCTCATTCCCGCTCAAGGTCTGGAGCTACTTCGGCTTCACGATTTCGGCTTTGGCGTTTCTCTACGCGGTGGTGCTCGCGGTAAGGAAGGTGCTCCACGACGTCGACGTGCCGGGCTACACCTCGCTGATGGTGGTGCTGCTGTTCCTCGGCGGAATCCAGCTCATCACGCTCGGCATCCTGGGCGAGTACATGGGCCGGGTCTATAACGAGGTCAAAGGCCGCCCGCTGTACGTGGTGCGCGAGCTTCATGGCTTCGACGGCGACTGACTAGTCGAGCGCTTCTGCGTTTCTCCTCGAATAATGGTCGAGCTCTTCTGACTCTGGCCTCCTCCCCCGTGTCCTGGAGGAAGATGCAGGTGGGGGTCGAGCGAGGAAGCGCCGAATGTCTGTTCTTCGCTTCCTTGTCTTAATCTTCTAGTGACGTAGCGCGCATCTGCCGTTTTGGTAGGTGCAATTAACGATAACTGACTAGTCATTTTGTGCTGCGCTATTTTTCATGCAGCATCGATTCGACTTTCGGCAGCGCGGACTCGATGATCCGTATGACGAACATGCCCCCGCCGCGACTGCCCAGGCGCGGCGACTCGCCGAATGGCTCGGACGTGCTGTCGGCGCTGAGTTTGCGCCGATACTCTTCGAGCGGCATCGTTTTCGTCCAATCTTCGCCGGAGAGCTTTTGCTCCGGATCGCTATGGCCTCCGCCGCGATCCTGTCGCTAAGCTAGAAGTATCGGGGAGGTCGTCAAATGGCATCACGTCCCGTCGGCAACGGCAACATCTCGTTCGGCCTGGTTTCGATCCCTGTCCGCCTGTTCCCGGCGACGCGGTCAAAGTCGGTGAGCTTTAACCTGCTGCACGCCAAGGACCTAAGCCGTATCCAGCAGAAAATCTTCTGCCCGGTCGAGGGCACGATCATCGACCGCAGCGAGCTGGTGCGTGGCTACGAAGTCGCCAAGGATCGCTACGTCACTTTCACCGACGAAGAACTGAAGGCCCTGGAAGCGCATGGCGGCGAGCATTCGATCGAGATCACCGAGTTTGTTCCGCTGGAGCAGATCGATCCGATTTATTTCGAGACCTCGTACTACCTCGGATGCGAACAGGCGTCCGCGAAAGCCTATCGCCTGCTCACCGACGCGATGACCAAGACGGGGCGCGTCGCGCTGGGGCGTTACACGCTCCGCGGCAAGGAGCACGTGGTGGTGCTGCGGCCCTACGAAAAAGGGCTCATGATGCATACGGTCTACTACGCCGACGAGGTGCGTCCGGTCGAAGACATCGATCGCGCGACCAATGAGGCCGCCAGGGAGAGCGAACTTGCCCTGGCCGAGCGGCTGATTGGCGAATTGACCAGCAAGAAAATCGACCTCTCGAAGTATCACGACACCTTCCGCGAGAAGGTCGAGGAGGCGGCGCAGCAGAAGATCGCCGGCCAACAGGTGACCGAGGCGCACGAGGAGCCGCGCCGCGGCCAGGTGATCGACCTTATGGCGGCGCTGAAGGCCTCGCTCGAAAAGCGCGGCGCGGCCGGCGCGGCGAGTGCCCAAGGGGCAGGCTCCGAGTCCGCCGCCGCAGCCGGTGCGGAGGCCGAGGCGGCCAAGGCGACCGGCACCGGCGGCGCCAAGGCGCCTGCCCGCGCAGCGCGCGCGGGCGGCGGCGCGCGCCGGCGCGCCGGCGGCAAGAAGTAGCGCGCGACCGCGAAAAAATCAGGGCGCGCGGACCGTGTCCTGCACCACCAGCGCGTGCAGCGCCTCGCGCTTGAAAATTCCCGCCACCGCCCGCGTCAGCGCCACGGACAGAACCTGGCTCGGCCGGTCGTAAATCGGAACGTCGTCGCCCATCCCGCTGCCATTATCGGCCGGCGGATCGTTGTAGGTTGCGGCGCTTTCGCCTTGCCAGAAGGCCACGTTGAACGGAGGCTTGTAGATGATTACGTCCAGCGCGACGTCGGCAGTGGTGAACCAGCCCGGCCCCGCGCTGGCCGGCGCGTTGGCATCCGTCCCGGTATGCTTGTTCACCCAGCATCGGGTAATCCTGCTCGCCAGGACGTAATCCTCGTTGGTCTCCTTGAGAGCGGCCTCCAACGTATCGTTGGAGGCCGTCGCGAGCATCCCGGCCTCATCGGCCGCGCGTACGATCGCGCCTTGCAGAATCGGGCCGAGCGGCGAGCTATAGACCCGCTGAACGACGGCGCCGTCCGGCCCGAGCATCACGCCGGTTGCGGGATTGCCGTCTTGCGGCTCATGGCTCTGGCCCGCAACATCTTTGAAATCGCGCGCATCGACCGGCATCAGCACCAGGATTCGGCTCCGCGGATAGCTGTTCTGATAGCCCTTCACCTGGAAGGGAAAGTAGGAGAGCGTCTCGACCGCAGTCGGCGGCTCCTCGGCGATTTCCTGCTGAACGGTGGTCGCGCACGCGGCCATGAGCGCCGCCGCCATCGCCGCGGCGAGCAGTTGCCAACCGGCAGTGCGTAAGCCCACGACGCTCCTCAACTTTGCGCCTCAACTCTGCGCGGCTTGGGCGCGTTCGCGAAAAATGAACAGTGTTCCGCCGACCTCGACGCGGTCACCGCTGCGCAGCGCCTGGCGGCCCGCCACCGGGCGGCGATTGATCAGCACCTGGCCACCGCCGGCCGGACTGACTACGAAGTCGCGCCCCTCGCGCCGGATAATCGCGTGATGGGCCATCACGGCCTGGTCGCCAAACAGTCCGATATCGCTCTCTTCGGCGCGCCCGATGATCGTGACCGGCTTGGTCAGCGGATATTCGCGGCCCTCGCGCGCGTTGCGGCTCTGGCTGCGGATTACCATCAGCCAGCCGCGCTTGAGCAACTCGCCCACCAGCCCGATGAAAAAGCCGATCAGCATGCCGAGCACGATTATCGCTATCGCGCGGCCGAAGAACTGCGGAAACGTGGTGGTCAGGGTCTGGTAGCAGACTCCGCCAAGTGCACCACCGATAAGTCCGCCGAGCGCGCCGTTGCGCTTGCGCGCGGCTGACCCGGAGGCCCATCCAACACCCAGTCCCACCGCCACACCGAGGATCGCCCACCCGACTACGCGGCCGACAAACCCGTGCAGGATGTCGAACAGGATCTCACCACCGATCAAGCCCGCGGCGCCGCCGAGCGCGCCGAAGATCGCGCCGCTCTTGACCCCGCGTATCGCCTGGCGCCATTGGCCTACGCTGAGCGCCTCGATCGAGGCGAGAAAAGCGCAAATGAACAGCCCGATGATTGCGCCCAGCACCGCGTCGCGCAGCAGATAGTACCGGATGCCGGCCATCGACTCCTGCACGCCCCAGGCCGCGAATCCACCCAGGCCGCCCGCGGCTGCGTAAAAGAGGAGCTTTTCCTGAGAGACATTCCTCGCCATAGCGCGTCCGTCACAGAGCATTGCGCGTGGCGCTCGAACGTTCAAGCGCGCCGCGCTGATTGATGCCCGGTGTAGTTGCTGCCGAGTTATTCCGAGTTATTCGACGACCGCGAAAGTATATCGGATAATCGCGATCGGATAACGATTGGCCCGCGAGCGCGGTTCCACCCTGCCCGCGACGCTCAATTGGTGACGGTCGTCCAGGTGCCACGCTCACCAGTGGGCGTGGCGGAAAACGTACCATTGAGCTGGTCGGCATTGCGCCGGCCGTCGAAGTACAGCGTTTTGGCGCCGTACGGCACCTGGAATTCGACATGGTTGCCGCGGATAAAGCCCTGGATCGGCGTGGCGCCGTAGCCCGCCTGATGAATCACCATCTCACCGTGCAGGAAGCCGTTGGGCTGCGGGCGCAGCCGCAACTCCAACGGGATATTGGTGACGCCGGACAGCCCGTCGATACGTCCGGTGGCGAGCGTCGGAACATCGATTGTGCCCGTGCCGGTGCCAGCACTGGGCAGGCCCGATGAACCGCCGAGCGATGCCGGGTAGGACTGCGAACTGTCGGCCAGCACGCGAAACTTCTTCTGCGCGACATACTGCCCGTTGAGATAGAAATTGACCGTGTACTGCCCGGGCAGAAATGCGCCGCCGGCCGAGTTGCCGACCCTGCCGCTGAAGGTCGCACTGCGCGCGGAGGGCGGCACGATGCGGATGTCGTCGACGCTGCCCAGGGTATGGCCGTCGGGCGCGATATACGCGGCGTCGACCCGGTATTGACCGGTGTCGAGGTTGAACAGTCGATTATCGAAGGTTATGCGCCAGTTGACGAACAGCACCTTGGCCGCACTGAAGCTCGTCGCCGGCCCGGCCAGCGGTGTGCCCGATTTGGTGCTGTTGACGAATTCGATGCCGGCCAGCTGGAGGGGCTTGCGCCGGCGCACCTCGAGCATCGCGAGACGTTCTGCTTCGTCATGTGCCTTGGCCTTGTCGGCCGCCTCGCGCGCCTTCTCGGCTTCGTTGGCGGCCTCGGCGGCTTTCAGCGCGTTGAGGTCCTGGGTAACCGCAAACGCCTGCTCGGCGACCGCTTGGTCATTTACGTAGATTCCGACCTTATAATTGCCGGCCGGGAGCGCGCCCAGGTCCGGCATCAGCGCGACGCCGCTGAACTCGGCCGTGTTCTCGCCTGGTCCGACAAACCGGCTCGCGTCGCTGGAAGCGATTTGCAGGCCCGAGGGACTGAAGAAGCGCGCCTGGACCTTCTCGTCTTGTCCCTTGAGCCCCGCGAGGCGATTGGCGAACGAGGTGTTCCACTGCAGGTACTGGTTGTTGGCCAACTCGATATTGGTGAAGCTCGCCCGCGGCGAACTGAGCGGCGTGCCCGAGCGGGTCGAGAGCTGGAGCGTCATGCGCTGGAAATCGAGCGGATGGGTCTCGGCGGCGTCCAGGCGCTCCTGGACCTTCCAGGGCAAGCTGTCGACGAAGGATTTGACCCCCAGCCGCTGCTGCAATTGCGGATTGTTATAGACGTAGGTCGCGCCGAAAGCGCCACCGGCCACGATTGCGAAGAAGGCTGCCAGGGCCACGGCGCGATGCCTGCGGCGGCGGCGCCGGCGATGCGACGGCGCGATCGCCTCGGCGACGTCGGGCGACAGGACGAGGTCGGCGGTACCGCCTTGCGAGGTGACCGCCGGCGATCCAACGAGCTCGCCGAGGCCCTTGCCGTAGAGCAGCATGTCGCGGAAGTCCTGGATGTTCGCGGGGCGCGCGTCGGCCTGGTAGGCGAGCGCGCGGTCGATCGCGCCTGCCAGGTTGGTCGAGACCTCCGGACGCAGGTCGCGCACCGGGGGAAAGCTGAAGGGCGGAAATTTTTCGGGGTCACGCCCGGTAAGGACGTAGTGCAGCGTCGCGCCGAGCGAATAGATGTCGCTGCGCGGGTCGACCGCACCCTGGTATTGCTCGGGTGGCGCGAAGCCGAGCGTGCCGATCATGGTGCCCTTGCGCGCGCTCTTGAACAGGCGCGCGATGCCGAAGTCGATCAGCACCACCCGCCCCTTCGGCGTCAGCATCACGTTGGACGGCTTCATGTCGCGGTAGATCACGGGCGGCGTGCAACCGTGCAGGTAGGCGAGCACGTCGCAGAGCTGGCGTGCGATGTCGATTATGAGCCCTTCGGGCAGCGGGCCGCCGCGCGCCGCAATCTCCTCCTCGAGGTTGCGGCCCTCGACGTACTCCATCACCAGGTAGTGGCGATTTTGATCGTCGAAGCGGTCGGTGATCGCGGGGATGGCCGCGTGCTTGAGCTGGGCCAGGGTGTCGGCCTCGCGGGCGAAGTACTCGTTGGCCTCGATCCGCTGCTGCTGATCGATGAAGTGGTCGACCATCTCCTTGACCGCGCACGGGCGGTTGGCCAGGCGCTGGTCATGCGCCAGGTAGACCATCCCCATCCCGCCGCCGCCCAGCAGGCGTTCGATATCGTAGCGGTTTTGCAGAACCGTGCCGGACGTGAGCGGCTCGTTAGGCAGAGCGCCGGATGTGCCAGTATTCGCCATCAATCAGCAAACACAACAATCACCGAGACGTTGTCCGTTCCACCCCCCGCGTTAGCAGCCACTACCAACTCGCGCGTCGCCGCGTACGGATCGTCGTGGCGGCGCAGCACTTCGCTAATTGTCTTGTCTTCAACGTGAGCGGTCAGTCCGTCGCTGCACAGCATTACGCGGTCACCGCGTTTGAGCTTGAGCGCAAGCCCCTCGGCTCCGGCCGGTCCGCTCTGGCGCGCGCCGAGCGAGCGCGTGATCACGTTTTTGTGTTCGTGATGGCGCGCCTCCTCGGGCGTGATCTGGCCGATTTCAATAAGCCGCTGCACCAGAGAATGATCACGCGTCAATTGGCGCAGCCCGGAAGCGTCGGACAGGTAAACTCTGCTGTCGCCAACCCACGCCACAGCTCCTTCCGGCGGTACGATAAGCAGGCTCACCGCGGTCGACCCCATCCCACGGGACTCTGGATGCGCCGCCTGGTACTCGATGATCTTGCGGTTGGCCTCCTCGAGCGCCGCCGTCAACAGTTGACTCGGATTTTGGGCCTCCGCGCGACCCAGCCCGTCTTCAACATAGTTGCGAATCGCTTCGACGGCAATTGCGCTGGCGACCTCGCCCGCCTCCGCCCCGCCCATCCCGTCGGCCACCACGTAAAGATAGCTCTCTGCCGGACCGACCAGGCTCTGGCGCACGAACTCGACCGCCATCGTCGCGTCCTCGTTATGTTCGCGCACCATCCCGACGTCGGTCATCACGGCGGCGCGAATCCGCACCGCCGCATTCAGTCTGACCAGCTCAGCCTTGAGCGCATCCACCGTCGGCCATCGCCCCTGCGGATCGAACAGTAGCGCGCGGCGTACCACTTGCTCCAGCTCGGGCGAGACCACGTGCGGCGGATAGAAACGCACGAGGCCCGCCTCCTCCCGCCAGCTCTCGGACTCCAGCCGTTCACCGGTCAGGCAACTGTAAAGCAGCGCGCCGATCGAGAACACGTCGGCCCGCTTGTCGACGCGCTTGCCGCGATAGACTTCGGGCGCGGTGTAGCCGTCGTTGAAGATCGGTTCGCTCTGAAGCTCGTTGTCGTTGCTGACGTAGTCCAGACCGAGGAGCTTCACCCGGCCGCCGGGGCCATAGGCGACGGACTGCGGGCAGATGTCGTTGAGCCTGAGGCCGCGACGGTTCAGGAACGAAACTCCCTGGCAGACCTGGATCGCGATTCCGACCGCCTCGCCCTCGCTCATCTTGAGCCCGCCGCGGCGCTGCGCCAGCGCGACGAACTGCTCGTCGGGGTAGACCAGGTAAACCCGACCGCCGTCGGCGAAGCCGTCGGCCGCGCGCTGGAAGGCCGGATGGTTGACGGTGAGCGAAAGCGCAAGCACGCGTCCGAATAGATCGCCCAGATCTTCCTGATTGTCGCGCACATTTTCGCGCAAGTCGTCATGCTCCACGCTCTGGCGTGCCCCGCTTCCGCTCGCGGCGGCTTCCGTAGCGGACGACAACGCAGCCTGCGGCTCAGGCTGCGGCGCCGGCTCGGGTTCGCGTTCGGCCGACGTTTCATCGAGGGTCAGCGGTTCGGTCGCACCTGAAGCCCGCGCAGCGGCGGGCGCCTGCGCGCCCTCGTTGTTCGCGCCCTCGTTGTCGTTGACGGCGGCGCTCTCCTCTGCGCCGGGCGCGACCGCGGCCGGCTGAGGGGCGGCGCTGGCACCGTTGGAGCCTGCCAGCGCGGCCGTATCGGCTGCGCTCTTTGCGCCGCCGACCCCAGCACCCGCCGCGGCGGTTGAGTCAGCGGGCGGTGGCGATGCGGGATGCTTCAACTCCGCGGTCTTGGCATGTGGTCCGGTTGGATCTTCGTGCGGCGAAGTTTCGTTGTCGCAGGCGACTGCCGGCGCTTCCTCGTGCGCGCTCTCCGCGGGCGTCGGCCCCAGCCGCTCACGCAATTGCAGGCGCTCGGGACCGGCGCCATTGCGCGTCCGCTCGGCACGATAGCGATTCTCCAGCGCCGAGCGGCCGATCAGCTCGACGATGCGGAATTCGCCGCGCACTAAAGCGCCAGGCTCCAGCGCCGCGATCGCATATTCGACCTTGGGCGCGATAGACTTCGCGAGTCCCTGGCCGCAACGGTCACAGAACTTGGCGTCGTCGGGAGCCGCCTGGCCACACTCTGGGCACGTTATCATCACACTTGGCCCTTGGGCATTTAGCCCTTTCGAAACTCCAGTTTAGCGCTGCCGAACACCACCTGGTCCCGATCCTTGAGCTTGTAGAGTTGGTCGCGGCCCAGGCGTCCGCGGCCGGTGATGTAGGTGCCGTTGAGGCTGCCAAGGTCGCGGATGAAGTAGTCCGCGCCGTGTTTGATGATCTCGGCATGGCGGCGCGAGACGCGATCGGCGATGCCCTTGAGCGTGCCGAGGTCGATATCGGGTTCCTCGCCGCCGAGCGCGCGTCCGACGATCGTGCGGCTCTGCATCAGCCCGAACCGCGGCGCGCTGCCGCTCGCAACCAGCCAAGCGCCCGCATTGATTTGCGCATCCGAGGGCGCCGGCGAGTTGCCGTTTTGGCCGGCTTTCCTGCCGCTCGCAGTCCACGCCCCCGACGATGCACCCAACGATGCGCTCGAAGAAACAGACGCGGACCCGCTCGGCGCGGCGTTCCTGGATGAGCCTGCTTTTGTTCCCGAGGGGACTTCTTTGGCCCGAACCTTCGAGACCGGCCCGCTCTTCGAGATCGACTCGCTTCTGGAGGGTGCGGCGACGGGCGTCGCCAGCGCCACCTCCTTTGCCTTGCCGCTTAGGTCCTGGGTTTTGGCGGTCGAAGAGACGTCAGCAGGCCTGGCGAACAGCGATTGTTGTGCTTCTATCTTCGCCGCCGCCCGCTGCGCCATCGCCCGCGCCGACCGCGCCAGCGATTTCACCCTGGCGACGCCTGCCGCCGTGCTCGACGCGAGCGTCGGCGGCGCGGCCAGTGGTGACGCAGACGGAGGTGCGGCAGCGGCGGGTCCTCGAGGTTCGGAACGGCCTAGCACCACGGTCGGCATATTGGTCGGCGACGGTTTCACGGACGCGCTGCTCGACGATGGCGGCGCGCCGAGACGCCGCCCGCTTGCCGGGGGCTGCACGGCCACGCCGGGCGAGCCGCCTGATTGCGGACGGTCGAGCACCACGGTCCGCATGGAGGCCACCGGCGCGCTACTGCCCGCGCTGGAACCGAGTGCGCCTGAGGCCTTGGGCTCGGGACCAGGGTCCGGCAGCGCGTGCATCATGTCGCGCGCCGAGGGCGGGCGCCTTTCGACGTCCTTGTCGAGCGCGCGCATCACGACCTCGGCAGTCTTTATCGATACTTCGGGACTCAGATCACGCAGCAGTGGGAAGCTAAACGGCGGCTCGAGCTGCGGATCGCGGCCGCTCAGCAGATGATGCATCGTGGCGGCGAGCGAATAGAGGTCTGAGCGCGGCTCGACCTTGCCCATGTACTGCTCGGGCGGAGCATAGCCGACCGAGCCGATTTGCGTGCCGCGTCCGCCGGGCGGCAGGAAGCGCGCGATGCCGAAGTCGATCAGCATCGCACGGCCGTCCTTGTCGATCATGATGTTGCCGGGCTTGAGGTCGCGATAGATGATTGGCGGCGTCTGGCTGTGCAGAAAACCGAGCACGTCGAGCATCTGGCGCGCCCAGCGCAGCACCCGCGTCTCGGGCAATTTGCCCTTGGGCCCGAGCTTGTCGAGCATGCCCTGCAAATCGCCGCCGGCGACGAACTCCATCACCAGGTAATGGCGGTTGTTCTCGGCGAAGTAGTCGATGACGTTGGGGATGCCCGGATGCGAAAGCGAGGCGAGCACGCGGGCCTCGCGCGCGAAGTCTTCGATCGCTTTTTTCTCGGCGATCCCGTCGCCGATGATCATTTCCTTGGCGGCGACGGGCCGGTTGGCCAGACGGGTGTCGTTGGCGAGATAGACCCGTCCCATCCCGCCCTGGCCGAGTACCTTGTGTACACGGTAACGGCCATCGAGCATTTGACCGGCGGGAAGCTGCTCACCGGGTTTCATGATGACTTAGCGATCCAACCTGGCGCCGAGACGGCAAAGGCCCGGCTCCCCGACCGGGCCTCCGCGTGGCATCTCACGCACCTCGGGTCTAGGAAACCGGCTCGACGATCAACTTGAGAAATGTTTTGCCGATAATGATCTCGTCACCCGTTTTCAGCTCGATCGGATTTCCAGGCATCAGGCGCGGCTGGCGATTAACATAGGTGCCGTTGAGGCTGCCGATATCCTCGACCGTGATCTTGCCGCCCTCAAAGCGGATGAGCGCGTGCTTGCGCGAGATCTTGGCCTCGGGATCGTCCTGGTCGAGATCGACCTCGGGAAACGCGCCGGTCTCCGGATCCCATCGGCCGACCAGGTTGTTGCCGTCCTCGAGCGGGAACTCCTGGCCCTTGCGTCCGCCGCGCACGACTTGCAGCTTGGCGCGTGCCGTCGAAGCCTCCGCCGCAGCCCCCGGGGCTTCCGCGGCCGGCGCAGCAGCCGCTGCGGTGGCGCTCGCTTCGGGCGGCGGCTTGATTTCGCCGGTCGGCGCTTCGGATGGAGGCGGTGTCGCCGGAGCCTCGGAGGCGGCCTCGGCGGGCGCGGCCTCGGCCGGCGCTGGTTCCGCGGCGGCCGATTCGGAGGCGGCAGCCCCGCCGCTTTCGCCTGCCGGCGCCGGGGCCGCGGCATTCAGCTTCGCGCCGCAGCCGTCGCAATAGTCAAGCCCATCGATATTTTCGTAGCCGCACTCGCTGCACTTGATCATCTTCTCAGCACCTCACTGGCCGGCATCACGGCATCGCCATCTCAGGCCGACTCTACGGTCAGATTAATTTCAATTCGACTGTCACCCCTGGTCGGGCTTGGAAAAATCCTTCAGAGCGTCCGGATCGAGCATCTGGGTTTTGCGCACCACGGCCTGGGCCTGCAAGAGCGTGGTCTTGGCCGCCTTGGTCTGCAGCGTCTGGGTTTTCTTGACCTCATTCATCAAGCCCACCAGCGCCTGCGTCGCCTTGACGTTACCCAGACGCTGGGTGCCCTGGATCGCATTGCTCAACAGGCGTGTCGCGCGATCCACGTTGCCCGCCTTGAGTTCCTCTTCGGCGCGCGACTGCATCTTGGCGATCGAGACCTGGTCGACCAGGTTCATTACGCGCCCACTGACCTTGCCGGTGAGCGTGCGGTCGAGCGTGTACTCGACGGTCAGGTCGCGGCCCAGGCTCTGTTCGCCGACGCCGGGCACCTCGTAACGCAGGTTCGATTGCAGAATTCGCACCGGTCCGGGCTTGCGTGGCGGCAGCACCAGGGTCATCAGTACAGAGCCGGGAACGTTGGCTTCCAGGTCACCGATCTCGTAACTGATATGGCGGTCTTCGCCAACCAGCGGCGCGCCGAGCGAGTAGATTTCGGGACTGGCGCGAAAGGCCTCGCGCACCTGCACGCCCTGCGCGAGCGTGACTTCGATTCGTCCGTTGCGCACGCTGACCGCGCGTAGGCCCGCCAGTTCGTCCTCGAAGATGCCGGGAATTTCCGCCGGGTTCCCGATGAAGTGATACTTGCCGTGCGAGTCTTGAGAGATCCGCATCAGCAGCTTCTCGTTGAATTCGACCCCCACGCCCATCGCCGAGAACGACATCTGATCGCGGTTCTGATTGGCCAGATCGATGCAGGCGGTTTCCTCGTAGGTCTGTCCGTCCGTGAGCACCAGGACGCGGTTGAGCCGGTTGGGCGCGAGATTTTTCTTGACCTCGTCGATCGCCGCACGCATCCCCAACGCCATCTGCGTGCCGCCGCCGATCTCGAGCAAATCGATATCCTCGATCGCGCGCCGCACGACGCCTCTGTCATGGATTTCGTCCGAGCCGACGATCACCTTGGCGCGGTCAGCGAAGGCGACGACCGCGACCTTGTCCTGGGGCGCCACGTTCTCGGCGAGAAACTTGACCGCCTCGATCACGAATTCGAGGCGCCGTTCGTCGTACATCGAACCCGAGCGGTCGATTACCAGGCCCAGGTTCAATGGCAATCGTGAGCCGCCGCCCGCGCCGCCTCCGCCCTGCGCAATTGCTTCGAGCAAGACGTACAGAACGAAATTTTCCGCGCTCGAAAGCACGTACTCGCGGCTCGCGAGCGCTTCGAAGCTAAGAGGTTCTGCCATTTAAGATGCTCTCCGGCACGAATTGTAGGTGTAAGCGCGATGCTATGGCAACTGAACCGCTGCCCTAAGCCGCCGAGCACCACTCAATTTAGGACTCCCCCGCCAACCGATTTATTCCTCGCCCAATCCGCCGCTTTCGGCAAGTCCGGCGACTCGACAGGTTCCGCAGGCTTCCCAGGCGCCGCCACTTGAATCTCCGTGCCAAACCCTGACACGGACCCTTCAGAGTTTATACGGTGTGGGCATGACATGGATACAAGTTTGGGGTAGTGAAGCATTTTGAACCTCAAAAGCGGGCGACTGCTTCTCGCCTCGTCTGTCGAGCGTGGACATTTTTAGAGGCCTCGCGGCAGGCGCCTGTGACCCTCCTTCGATTCGCAACGTATCCGCCGCCCTTGCCGAGCGCGAGGACACCGCACACATCGCTACAAGACCAAGAGCACAGAGCGCCGCTTCGGGCGCAGCCATTCGTCGCTCCATCGCCCGACGCACGACCTTGACATGGCTTGCCCTATAGCTAGCCCCGTCTTGATCTATCCTGGTGTCCATTTTTGACACGTGTTGGGCGTTTATTAACTCCTGTTGAGGGTTTGTTTACCCCTGTTGGGTGTCTATTCCCTATGGGGAGATGCATTGCACTTGCGCGCGGGATAGACTAACCAACAGGTCGGGGTGGCATCCGGGGTCCACAAAACCGGCGGTGGGGACGACACCGCAGGGGTGCGACTTTTCCCGCGTCAGCTACGAGAGGCTGGCAAAATTCGTACTTGTGAGGGATGCGCGTCTCGGCCGCGGCGGCGGTGAAGATGCAGGAGGGGACAAAGATGATTTCCAGCCTTGGGGCCGTCAGGCCACGCGAAATCCGCTACGGGCCGCCAATCGAGGTTATATTGGATATAGGACAAGGCGGCCGCGCCGCCGGAGTTCGGCCGCGCGCCGCGAACAAGTCGCTTCGCGCTGATTGAATATGAAACTTCAAACCCTTCGCCCGGCGTGCCGCGTCCTGGCGTAGAGGGATTTTAATAACTTCCGCGGCAACCCATCATGTTGTCATCATTGGACCATAACTATCTCCAAAGCCTGGTCGAAAGCTCCCCAGACATTATCATCGCGGTCGACCGTAACGGCACGATCATTTTCTACAACGACGGAGCGCGCAAAAGCCTGCACTTCTCCGCCGAGGAAATCGTCGGCCAGAAAATCACCACCATCTACCCCTCGCTCGAGGAAGCGCGCCGCGTAATGAAGGCGATGCGCGCCGCCGGCGAGGATTCGGGGCGCATCTCCAACTTCGAGACCGTGCTCCGCGGCAAGGACGGCGAGCTCATCCCGGTCGCCATCTCGGGCTCGATCATCTATGAGCACGACGGCACCGAGGCCGGCTCGATCGGCTTCGCCCGCGATATCCGCCTGATGCGCCATCGCGAGCAGCTCGCGACGGCCGGCGAAATCGCGGTCAGCCTGGCGCATGAAATCTATAATCCGCTGGAAGCCATCACCAACAACCTCGACCTGCTGGCGCGCTGCGTAGAAGCGCACCTCTCCGACGCCGAGTTGGTGGTCGAGCACGAGCGGCTCGACTCGATCCGCAGCGGCATCCGGCGCGTTCAGGGTATCGTGCGCCGGCTCGACGAGATGACTCGCAAGGGCATCTACGAAACCCGCGACTACCTGGCGGGCAAGAAGATGGCCGACCTTGCGCCGCGCGGCGCCGAAGCCGAAGAACGCTCGGCGGTGCCCGACGCGTCCAAGAACGGATGCGACTGGCCGCTGGCCGGGATGGCAGTGCTGGTGCTCGACGACGACCTGTCGGTCGTGAGTTCGCTCGCCGACGTGCTGCGCGCCGAACGCTGCCAGGTCTACACCGCAATCCGCCCGAGCACCGCCTTCGGCATCCTGCGCAACGTGCGCGTCGACGCGGTCATCTCCGACGTCGTGATGCCCGAGATGGACGGTTACGAGTTCTACACGCGCGTCAAGGAAGAGATGCCTCATCTGCCGGTCGTCCTGATGACCGCGTACAACTATGACCCCGATCACATCATCATGCGAAGCCGCCTCAAGGGACTCGAAGGCGCGCTGTTCAAGAAGCCGGTCAACCCGGCCAAACTGCGCGATTTGCTGATACGCGCGCGGCAGAAGGGGATTCCGCAGCCCGCCAAGGCGCTCCCGTTTACCTAGCGCCATCTCTTACCTCTCCTTGACCAGGGAGAGGTCGCCGCGAGCCTCGTGAGCGGCGGGAGAGGTCAGCCTGAATTGCCCTGTGCCGCAGCCACTTCGAACGGATCGCGTAAAGCGATCAGCGGACCTTTCCCCGCCCCTCTCCTTGGACCAGGAGAGGGAGCCGAAAGGTATCGTCGCAGTTAAAAGTCGCGTCCCGCGAACGGCGGGCGCGCCCGCTACTGCGTAATCGCAAGGTAGGCGGGGAAGCTTACCGGATTGACCGGGTTTTCCGTATCGAACGTGCCGATCAGGCTCAGCGCCCCGTTCGCGCCCACCGTGTAGCCCAGAACCTGGCCGGTGGCATTGTTCGCCACGTAGACAAAGCTTCCGCTGGGATCACTGACGATCCCCTCGGGCGCGCTGAGCCCACCCGCCGCGCTCTGCAGTGACAAGACTCCGCTACTCGCGATGAAATCGGAGACCGTGTTGATCGTACCGTTGGTCGCGTAGAGGAAGAGCGCCGCCGCGTTGTTGGCGAGCGCAAGATCAAACGTCTTGCGAGTGAGGGCCGCGGTCGCGTAGCTGGCCAAGAATGTCAGAGCGTCGTTTGTGCCCACTGAAAAAACCGACACCACGCCGCCTGCGCTGTCGGTAACGTAGACAAAATCGCCCGTGGGATCGACCACGATTCCCCGCGGTTGTCCGGGACCGTTCGTCCCCAGGCTCGCGACACTATTGATCAGCTCCAGCGTCCCGCCGGACAGAATGCCCAGCGAGATCACCAGACCCGAACTGAAGTCCGCGACGTACATCGCACCCCCGGCCGGCGCTGCCGCGATTCCCAGCGGCTGAACGACGACTCCGCTGGCGGTGAACGAACCGTTGGCCGTAAGCGTGCCGTTGGAGCCGATCGTGTACTGCGAGATCGTACCGCCAACACCGTCAGTGACGTACAGAAAACTGCCCGTTGCATCGATCGCGATGCGCTGCGGTGAACTGCTCGCGCCGTCGCTGACCGAGCCGATCCCGGCGATCGCACCGCTGGAGGTATCGACGCTGAACTCGCGCACCAGATGGTCGGCCGAGTTGGCCACGTAGAGAAACCCGTTGGAGGGGCTCAGCGCGAGCCCGGTGGGTCCCGACGCCGCACCGGCCGCGGTCGTGCCGATCAAGGTGAGCGCACCAGTTGTGAGGTTGCGGCTGAATTCACTGAGCGTGCCATCGCCATTGTTAGTCGCGAAGACCAGCCCCGCCGTTGGGGTCGCGGTCGGACCTGCGCTCCCGGTCGCGGTCGGGGTGGCCGACGAGTTCCCGGTGAGAAAGTACTGATGACCGCAGGACGCGCTCAGGACGACGAGCAGGAGCACGCCGAGCCATCCGGCGACCACGCCCGTACCAATTGCTCTTCCCAGCGCACGCACTCCACCCCTTTGTCTCGCTCTCCCCATGGTGGCGAATACGATAGCCGACCGCTCGCGCTACACAAATCGGCGCCTCAAGTGCACGCCGGTACGCTGCAAGCGTCGGCATCCGTGCGGACCGTCCAAGCCCAGCCCAGATTGTCAGGCTGCGGCCTTTATCGTCCCGGTGAGGCACGGGCCAGGCTTGACAGAAGCTTCCCTGTTGGACGAACGATCGGAGCGTGAATCGTTCATCCGCGGGCCACTTTGAAGATTGTCCGGACCGAGCACGGACCGGACGACGCCCGCATAAACTGCGCGGCCGCGCAGGCCACGCGCACGCGAGGAAGGTGACTTGTCATGGCCAAGGTCGATTTCGCAAAGCTGCCCAAGTTCTCCGAACTGCCGGTCAAGAAGGGCGCGCCGCCGGATTCGTGCTGGGGCGTGTTCGGGGACGACGACGATCTCGGATGCCTCAACTTCCTGACTCCGGAGGGCGTCATCGAAGCGTCCCGGATGGTCAAGAAGGGCAGGATTTTCCGCCTCGACACGCGGGTGAACTACGCCAACCCGCCGCTGTTCGAGCGCAAGCCCGCCAGGCACATCCTGTCGAGCTTCGAGTCCTACGGCCTGCTCGGCTTCGATGACATGCTCGACAACTACAACACCCAGGAGGGCGCTCAATGGGACGGCCTCGGCCATGTCGGCAACTTGCGCCATCAGGCCTTCTACAACGGCAAAACCTCCGACGACGTGAAGGCCGGCCGCCTGAGCATCCATAGCTGGGCCGACAAGTTCGTCGGCAAGGGCCACCTGGTCGACCTCTTCAAGTTCCGCGCCGAGGCGGGACGGCCCGTCAACCCGCTCGAACCCGAGCGCTACTCGCTGCAAGATCTGAAGGACGCGCTCAAGGCGCAGGGCGGCTCGCTAAAACCCGGCAGCGTGCTGCTGCTGCGCACCGGCTGGATGCAGGCCTACGTCAAATCGACGCCCGCACAGAAGACAGAGATGGCGCCGATGAAAAACCTCAAAGCCTGCGGCATCGAGGATACTCGCGAGATGGTGGCGTGGATGTGGGACAGCCGGGTCGCCGCGATTGGCACTGATTGCCCGGCGGTCGAGCAATGGCCGTGGGACTTCCGCAACGAAGGCGCCCTGCACTACCGCACACTCTCGCTGTTGGGCTTGCCGCTGGGCGAGCAGTTCGTCCTCGACGAGCTGGCCGCCGATTGCCATCAGGACCGCCAGTACGAATTCATGCTGGTCTCGTGCCCACTCAACGTGGAGGGCGGCATCGCCTCGCCACCCAACGCAGTGGCGATAAAGTAGCCTCCGATCTCTCGATAGGGCCGGGGTGCTGCTATGCACCCTGGCCCTTTCAGCGCGTCAATTCCCCGTAATTTACGCAAGTTTTTTCCTCCCAGCGGCGATCGCGGACTGACTAATCGCTGAGCGGATGCCTTCCACGTGGGCATCACAAGCGACAGTGCGCGAGCAAAAAGTCGTATCGCATATAGCACTAAGGTTTCATTTTGCATGGCACCTTTCTTGCCGTTCGGTGCCCGCGTACTAGACGGAAAGTTCTGCGTTGAGCCCCGACTCGCTCGGTCGGGGGCCGGGATGGGTCGCGAAGTGATTTTGACAAGGGTTCTTCCGCGAACAAGGAGAGGACTGACGAATGAAGCGTATCGAAGCGATAATAAGACCGTCTAAGCTTGACGAAGTGAAAGAACGGCTCATGACCTTGGGAATCACTGGTCTCACCGTTTCCGAGGTCAAAGGATTCGGACGTCAGAAGGGTCACACGGAGATGTACCGCGGAACCGAGTACACGGTCGACTTTCTGCCCAAGATTCTAATCACCGTCGTGGTTGCCGAAGACCTGGTAGAGCCGATCTCCAAGGCAATCGCGGATAGCGCCAGGACGGGAAAGATCGGTGACGGGAAGATTTTTGTGAGTTCGCTCGACGACGTCACGCGGATCCGGACCGGGGAGCGGGGGCCAAGCGCGATCTGATTTCATTTGTTTTTGATCAGCGGCGTGAAGCCGCCGCTGCACCATCATGCCAGGAGGGGATATTCAAGATGCCAAACGTTTCTCTAAGACGTCCGAAGCTGTGGCTGCTTAAGGCAGTCCTCGCGATACTCTTCGCGCAATGGCTCTGTGGGCCGGTGTTAGTCGCGCTCGCCGACGAGCCGCAACCTGATCCCGCCGGAATTTCAACCGGTGACAGGACCTCCACTTCCGACGCGGGCGGAAGCTCATTCATCCTTACCGAGCCGACCGACAAGACCGCGCCGGACTATGCCAAGAACAAGAAGGCATTTGACGATTTCCAGGCCCAGGCCTCCAAAGAACCCCTGGCCATGAAGCTCGCCGATAACGTGGGACATCTGCGGATTTCCACCAACTTCTCGTGGACCCTGCTCACGGGGTACCTGGTGCTCTTCATGCAGGCCGGGTTTGCCCTGCTCACGTGCGGGCTGGTGCGAAAGAAAAACGCCGGGCATCTCATGATGCTGAACTTCGCGGCCTACGTCTTCGCGTTTCTCGCTTACTATGTGTGCGGATTCGCCTTCCAATACGGCGGTGCGGCGATAAATGCTGCGCCGACTAACCTGGGAGGTACTCCCACGCTGAACCACTTCCTGCTTGGGGGTGGCCTATGGGGCTTCCTGGGCGGCAAGGGATTCTTCCTGAGCGGTCCGGGCTACGATGCCGGCAGCCTGTGTCTGACGCTGTTCGAGGTCGTGTTCATGGAGACGGCCGGCTATATCATCGTCGGCGCCATCTGCGAGCGAATCAACTTCTGGGCTTTCATCCTCTGCGAACTCTTCATGGGCGCCATTCTCTACCCGAGTTTTGGCTGCTGGGTGTGGGGCGGCGGTTGGCTGTCACAGCTGGGAAACACTATGGGGATGGCTCACGGTTACGTGGACTTCGCGGGCTCGACGGTGGTCCACGGCGTGGGCGGCTTCTGCGCCATGGCGTTGGCTGTGATCCTCGGCCCTCGGCTCGGCAAGTACGGCCCCGATGGCAAGCCGCGAGCTTTCCCGGCACACAATCTCGCCTTTGTCGTGATTGGCACTTTCATCCTGCTCTTCGGATGGATGGGGTTTAATCCGGGGTCCACGCTCGGTGCGTCCGATCTTCGTATCTCGGTTATCGCGGTGAACACCAACCTGGCCGCTGTAGCAGGTTCCGCGACGGCGATGTTCCTGTGGTACTACATGTTCGGCAAACCGGACATCACGATGGCCTGTAACGGGATGCTCGCCGGACTGGTCGCGATCACCGCGCCCTGCGCGTTCGTGTCGCCCAACTCGGCAGTAATGATTGGCTTTCTGGCCGGCATCGTCGTCTGCTTGGGCGTGCTCTTCAATGAGCGCGTGATCAAAGTCGACGATCCCTGCGGAGCCATCTCAGTTCATGGATACTGCGGCTGGCTCGGTGCGGTCTGCGTCGGCATCTTCGCCGACGGGACTTACGGCGCTGGATGGAACGGCGTCGGCGCCACCACTTACCTCGGCAAGGCCGGGATGGGTGTGACCGGTCTGCTCTACGGAGACTACCGGCAGTTCTTCACCCAGATTGGCGGAGCCACCTTCATGGCAATCTACATCTTCGGTTTCACCTACCTGGTGTTCTCGCTGGTCAACTCGACCAGCTCGATGCGTGTCTCCAAGGAGGTCGAACTCGAAGGTCTCGACGTTCCCGAGTTCGGCATGGAGGCCTATCCCGAGGACCGGATCGAGATGATCACTCCCGGATCGCAGGCGGCAAGAGCGTAGACGCGATGCAAACAACGGGCGGGTGCCGGGCGCACGACGCGCAGCCGGCACCCGCCCCATCTCCGCGCCGCTCGGCGCTCGCGCGACTCGCGCGCGGCCGTGCGGCGCGGTCTTTTTCCGCTGCCCACGGCCGTGCCTTGGGCCCGATCAGCCATCCTGCATTGCGCCGCATTGCATATTGCTGACCAGCGGGACGGCAGATGCCGCTCCGCTGGTCAGCATCGTGGGCGCGGATTGCGCACGTGCCGACCGGGAATGTTAACGAATCTGATGGTCAGCCGATCGCGCTAAGACGGCATGGAAATTGAGTAAGCCGCGGAGGACCTGATCCTCAAACCTGAATATCCAGCAGACGCAACGGAATGGAGAACAAGTTAGATATGAAACATCGCGCAGGACGTTCGGCCATTGGAAGCCTTGTATGGGTACTGCTCCTGACCCTCATGATTGCTTGTGAACACAACGCGTGGGCCGATGGATCCAGCGGGCCTGCGTCTGCAACTCCTGGCGCCTCTCCGGCCGCTGCCAGTACTCCGGCTCCTGCGGCGGCGGCTACTCCGGTGCCGCCTCTGACATCGCCAACGATGGTGGGGCCTCTACAGATGGCTTCGCCCAACGAAATCAATCTACCGAAGTATGTGCCATTCCTTTCAGAGTTGCCTGCTCCGATCGCGACTCTCTTCGATTTCGACGTCAACGGCGTGGTAAGCGGGATCGGCATATTTCAGAATCACGCCGTGCCTGGCGACTTCGACAACCGGGTGGATTTCAGCAATGCGGAAGCCATCATCCAGAAGGCTGATGGGCCGATTCAATACTATCTACAGGTGGGCGGATACAGCATTCCGGCGCTAGGCGCTCCGTATGTCGATTTGGGAAACGCGGTAAACGCGCTGTATGGGCCTCTGCCGGTTGGTTATCTGAAGATTGTTCCTACCGACAGCTTTTCAATCGAAGCCGGTAATCTCCCGACGCTGATTGGGGCCGAGTACACTTTCACTTTCGAAAACATGAATATCGAGCGCGGGCTACTGTGGAATCAGGAGAACGCCGTCAATCGCGGCTTGCAGCTCAACTATACTTATGGACCGCTCGCCGCTTCGGTGAGCTGGAACAACGGCTTCTATTCCCATAGCTACACATGGGTTACGGGCTCGTTGGGGTGGACGATAAATCCAGCAAATACTTTGACCCTGGTCGGCGGTGGTCAAGCCGGTTTTGCGAAATCCTCGAATTTCGCAACGCCGGTTCTCAACAACAACGGTCAAATCTACAACATAATCTATGAATACAACTCTTCACCCTGGATCATTGAGCCCTATTTTCAAGAGACCGTCATACCAAATAACCCGGACATCGGAGTGTATAAAACCACTGAGACCATAGGTGGAGCAATCCTCGCAAGTTACGCTATCACGGATAAGATCTTTGTGGCTGGGCGCGCGGAATATATCGGATCCACCGGGAATGGGAATACTATCAATGGGGCTCCAAATCTATTGTATGGAGTCGGCAGCGAAGCCTGGTCTCTGACGCTGACGCCGACCTTCCAGTACAAGCAGTTTTTCTTCCGAGGTGAGGTTTCATACGTGCAGGCGGAGAGCTACACGTCCGGCGATGTATTCGGCAAGCAGGGCCAGAATCCGTCGCAGGTTCGCGGCCTCATCGAGACCGGCCTGATTTTCTGAAATGACGATGAAGGCTAACCGTGAGCATTATTCTCCGGTCTTTCGCGGTTGATCGCGATTTACAGTCCGGTGATGAGGTAACTCCCCGTACGCCGGCCGGCGGGCCGCCGTCCCTGCGGCCCGCCGGCCCATCGGCGCATAAGTGACGCATACCAACGCCGTCCGATCTCCACGCGATAACGAACGTCTGGTACTTTTTAAAAGGCCCCCCTTGGCCCGGCGTCAGGCACACGGTATCCATAAATAGGAACGTTGCTCTCCAGGTTTTTTCAAGGAGGTTTTTCCAGGACATGGCTACGGCTAGAAAGGGGAACGGGGCGACGGTGCGGCGGCGGACCAGAAACGCGGTCAAGGGGGCCGCGGCTACGGAGCAGGAGTCCAATGGTCTGGCGGGGCGCAACGGCGCAGCCAAGGCTGGGTCGAATAGTGATATCGAAACCAACATCGAGGCCATACGGCTGCGGGCCTACGAGCTTTTCCTTGCACGCGGCGCAACTCATGGCGACGACCTTGCCGACTGGCTCAACGCTGAGCGGGAATTGCATCGCGCGCGAACGCCGTGATATCGCGACCTGATTTCGCGCGGCCTGATTTTCACGTGATGACCTTGCGACACCAAAAGCGTCTGGGGTGTGCGCGCACCCCGCTGCCCATCCGCACCGGCGGATTGCGTTGAGCGGCGGACCGCTGCGGCCCGCGCCGCCCGACTGAACGCCGCATGCCCCAATCGACCGTCTCGGATGCCGCGCAGCAAGGTTTCGATCTCGCCGTGCTTTCCGACGCCGGCACCGATCGGCCCGGCAACGAGGACGCCTGCGGTTACTTCATCGAGAGCCCGGAGGCGGCGCTATTGGTGATCGCCGACGGGATCGGCGGCTATGAGGGCGGCGAGGTCGCCAGCCGGATGGCCGTCGACGTTACGCTCGAAGCGTACCGCAAAAGCCCGGTTGCGTGGGGCGCGGCCAAGCGACTGCATCGCGCCGTGCAGCGCGCCAACATCGAGATTCATCATCGCGCTATCGCGGTGCCCGCGTTGCGCTGGATGGGCACGACGCTGACCGCGGCAGTGGTCGAAGGCGGCCGGCTCAATGTGGCACACGTGGGTGATTGCCGATTGTACCTGGCGCGCCGCGGGCGCATCTTACAGATCACCAAGGACCACACGGTGGTTGCCGAGCATGTGCGGATGGGCCTGATGAGCGCGGCGCACGCACGCGATCATCCTGAGCGTCTGATGCTCAGCCGCTCGTTGGGCCGCGAGCTGATCGTATCAGTCGGCCGGTTCTCGATGCCGCTCGTGAAGGGCGACCGTCTGCTGCTCTGCAGCGACGGGCTCTACAACGTGGTCGAAGAGCGCAAACTGGAGCATCTGCTGCGCTCCGGCGACGCGGCCGCAGCCTGCAGAGCGTTGATCGAAGCGGCCAACGCGCACGGCAGCGCCGACAACCTGACCGCCGCGGTCTTCATAATGAACGGCGCGTCGCCGTTCGCCGAGAGCCGTCTCGGCGCGGGATGGCGGGAGTGGCTGGGGAGACTTTTTGCACGCCGGCACTGAGTCGGGATGGCACGGCGCGGCGCGCGTCCCGACGCGCGTTGCGGCCGCCGCTGCGGCAGTGTTAACGTCCGCGCGCATGGGTTTCGGGGGCAGGCTCTGCCAATGATGCGCGAGGTCAGCGCGGGCGAAAAGCTCGATCAGTACCAGCTCACCGAACTTATCGCGCGCAGCGGCATGGCCTCGATCTTCAAGGCCGTCGATCGGCAAAGCGGGGCGACGGTCGTGATCAAAGTTCCCTATCTGCAGTTCGAGAGCGACGTGGTTTTCTACAACCGCTTCCGGCGCGAAGAGGACGTCGGCCACCGCCTCGATCATCCCAACATCGTCAAGGTGCTGGCGCCGCGCCATCGAAGCCGGATGTACATCGCGATGGAGTACGTCGACGGCGTATCGCTGCGCGCGATCATGCGCGAGGAGCGGCCGCTTGGCGCCGAGCACGCGCTGGAGTTCGCCCGCCAGATCTGCGACGCGATGGTCTACATGCACGGCCACGGCATCGTCCATCGTGACCTCAAGCCGGAAAATGCGCTGATCACTGCCGACGGCAAGGTCAAGCTGATGGACTTCGGAATCGCGCTCGACGAATCGGCGCGCCGGCTTACCTGGTCGGGCCTTTCGACCACTATCGGCACGCCCGACTACATGGCGCCCGAACAGGTCAGCGGCCGCCACGGCGACGCGCGCACCGACATCTACGCGCTCGGCACGATGCTGTTCGAGATGGTGACCGGCAACCTTCCGTTTACCGGAACCAACGTCTACGCGATGATGCGCGCGAAGGCCAACGAGGATCCGCAACCGCCCAGCCATTTCGTGCCCGACCTCGATCCGCATCTGGAGGAAATCATCCTGCGCGCGATCGAGCGCTCGCCGCGCAACCGCTACCAGAGCGCCGCCGAGATGCTCGAGGACCTGAGCAACCCGCAACGCGTGCAACTTACCGGACGCGCAAAGCGGCTGCGTCCGCTAAGCCTGCACATCCGGCGCGTGCGGCGCGGGATCTTGATTGGGTTGTTTTTCAGCTCGCTGGCGGCGATTTTTGTCGCGCTTATCTGGCTCGCCAATCGGTAACCGGCCGCGCAGCCATCGCGGACCAGCCAGTCATTCCATCAGAAGATGAAATGACGGCGCGTGCAAGGCGTGCTCGTGCGCGGCGCACGCGGCGATGCAGCCCCGCCTATCCCAACCTTTGCGCAGCGATTGCTAAGGGGGGGGCGGCCTGGGCGGGAGCCGCAGTGGCATCGGGACGCGAGTCGCTTTTTCCCGTCGCGAGAATGACGGCGAGCGTCCGGTAGACCTCGCAGTTGACCGCCATGCTCACGTGGCCGCCCGAAACCTCGTGATTATCGCCTTCCGCGGTGACGCAGGCATGCCAATCGACGACTTCATCTGCGCGCGTGTAGATCGAACTGAGTTTCAGGGTGCGTGGAAATCGCGAGTTTACCGCTTCGCCGAAATGGCACGAGCACTGATCCGTCCCGCATTGCGCCGGCCGATTGTTGAAGGCCTGCCATAACGCCTGGAAGCCGCGTATCGCTGGCCGATAGCGTGCGCGTACCGCACTCCATGCGATTCGCGCCGGCGATCCCAGCGTCACCACGTGGCCCACACGCGCGGGATATTTCACCGCGAGCGCACGCGCAAGGACACCGCCAAGACTGTGGCCCAGCACGACCGCCCGCATCTCACATTCATCGGTGATATGCGCCAGACGCCATCCCAACCGGTCCGACTTTTCGTCGGGGCATCCGACATTCCAGTCGATTCCTGACAGATAGGGGCGGTAGCCGATTCGCGACAGCCACCGCGCCAGGGTCGAAAGCGACCAGTCTCCTGTAAAGAATCCTGGGATTAACAGAACCGGACTGCCATCGCCCTTGGGGACGCCCGTACCATAAAAGACCGGGTCACAAAGGAGAGAGGACAGGTTTTGAGCGACATCGATGCATGACTCGGCCATATGTGATTGAAGCAGTCGGACGCTACTTCTCTCCGGTTCCGGTTGAGAATCCGATGAGCGCGGTGCTTGTTTCGTCGTCCCGTTTCATAGTCGGGGCTTTTTTACACGAAATTTAACAGATCCGTAAAGCATAACGCGCAAGTTTGTCACGTGGGACGTTCTGTCTGTTGATGAGAAGCATTAGTCGTACCATCCTTCGTATAAGTTAGACGTGAACAGGTGGTCGTTCTATTCGAGCTGTCCCTTTTGGGGTATTCGTCTGTAGCGCGCGCATAAAAGAAGGCACGGAAGCCGGTCCGATATGGTATTTAAGGAACGCACCACTCAATCCTTCGGAAACACGATTGAGTTATGGCCCTGACCTAATAAACCCTTGACATAGTTCGACAACCTGATAGGTTCAGCAGGTCGCAGTGAGGTTTTCCTTATGAAATCAGGTGGGGAAGCTCCCGAGCTGGACGCTATCGACCTTCAGATCCTGTCAATTTTGCAGGAACACGGAAGGATCGCACACGTCAAGCTCGGCGAGCAGGTGGGGTTGTCGGCGCCGTCGGTCATCGAGCGGGTCAAGAAACTCGAGGACGGCGGCATCATCACGGGCTATCACGCGGCGGTCGATGCCAGACGGCTGGGGAAGGACGTATCCGCCTTTATTGGCGTCTCCATCGCCCATCCCAAGACTATCAGCCTGTTCGAGGAGACCATCGAGCTGATTGACGACGTGCTCGAGTGCCATCACATCACCGGCGAGCATACCGTGCTGCTCAAGGTTAAGACCGCCAACACCTCGACGCTCGAGGAGCTCATCCGCACCATCCGCCTCATTGAAGGCGTGACCCGGACGGAGACGATGGTGGTGCTGTCGACGCATACGGAGCGCACGCAAATAACCGTCGCCGCCGAAGAGCCGGGCGAGCCGGGAAACGGGCGGCGCCATCGCCACGGGTTGGGAGAATCCAAAAGGACATAGCAATGCATCAACTGCGCAGCATCCCACCGCGCCAGGGCCTCTATGATCCAGCACACGAGCACGATGCCTGCGGTGTCGGCTTCGTCGTCAACATCAAGGGCGTGCGCTCGCACGATATCCTGCAGAAGGGGCTCCAGGTGCTCGACAACCTGACCCATCGCGGAGCCTGCGGATGCGACCCGCGGACAGGCGATGGCGCCGGCGTGCTGATGCAGATTCCGCACGAATTTTTCGTCCGCGAGGCGGGCAAGCTCGGCTTCGCACTGCCGGCGCCGGGCGAGTACGGGGTCGGACAGGTTTTCCTGCCGCTCAATCCCGAGCGGCGCAAGGCGGCCGAGGCGGTGGTGGAGCGCGTCGTGCGCGAGGAGGGACAGCGGCTGCTCGGATGGCGCACGGTGCCGGTGGTGGAGAGCGCCTGCGGCGACATCGCGCGGCGCGGCCTGCCGGCGATACGCCAGGTGTTTATCGGACGCGGCGCGGAAATTGCGAATGCCGAGGCGCTCGAGCGCAAGTTCTACGTCATCCGCAAACACATCATCAGCCTGGGCGCCGCGCTTGGGCTTGAGGACGGCGAGCTGTTCTACTTCTGCAGCCTCTCGGCCGCGACGATCGTTTACAAAGGCCAGCTCATCTCGAACCAGATTCCGCAATTCTTTCCTGACCTCGGCGACCCGGAAATCAAGACCGCGCTCGCGATGGTGCATCAGCGGTTCTCTACCAACACCTTCCCGAGCTGGGACCGCGCGCATCCGTACCGCTTCCTGTGCCACAACGGGGAGATCAACACGCTGCGCGGCAATATCAACTGGATGGCCGCGCGGCAGGGCCAGTTCGCCTCGCCGCTGTTCGGCGACGACATGCACAAGCTGTTGCCGATCATCGAACCGACCGGCAGCGACTCATCCATGTTTGACAATTGCCTGGAGCTGCTGGTGCGCACCGGGCGCTCGCTGCCGCATGCGGTCATGATGATGATCCCGGAGGCGTGGCAGAACGACGAGGTGATGAGCGCGGGCAAGCGCGCATTCTACGAATACCACTCCAGCCTGATGGAGCCATGGGACGGCCCGGCCTCGATCGCGTTCACCGACGGCCGGCGCATCGGCGCCGTGCTCGACCGCAACGGGCTGCGCCCCTCGCGCTACCTGGTGACCAAGGACGGGATGGTCGTGATGGCTTCCGAAGCGGGCGTGCTCGACATCCCGCCCGAGCAGGTCGAGCGTAAGGGCCGCCTGCAGCCGGGCCGCATGTTCTTCATCGACACGGTCGAAGGCCGCATCGTCGAGGACGAGGAGATCAAAGCGTCGATGGCGGGGCGCAAGCCGTACCGGCAGTGGCTCGACGAAAACCTGTCCGATCTCGACCAGCTTCCCGCGCCGCCGAGCGCGCCGCCGATCTCCGGCTTCGAGGCCGAGGACTTGCCCAAGCAACAGCAGGCCTTCGGCTACACGACCGAAGAGCTGAAGATGATCCTGGCGCCGATGGCGGTCAACGGGCAGGAGCCGGTGGGCTCGATGGGCACCGACACGCCGCTGGCGGTGCTGTCGGACAAGTCGCCGCTACTCTTCAACTACTTCAAGCAGCTCTTCGCCCAGGTGACCAATCCGCCGATCGACCCGATCCGCGAGGAGATGGTGACTTCCGCGATCACCACGATCGGCTCCGAGCAGAACCTGTTCGAGGAAACGCCGGAGCACTGCCGCCAGCTCAAACTTTGGCGCCCGGTGATTAACAACGTCGAGTTGGAAAAGATCAAACGGCTCAACACGCCGGGCCTGCGCACGGTCACGCTCTCGACGCTCTACCGCGTCGCCGATGGCGAGGCCGGACTGCGCGGCGCGCTCGAGCGCCTGTGCCGCTGCGCCTCCGAGGCGATCGCCGACGGCGCGACGATAATCGTGCTCTCCGATCGCGGCGTGGACCACGAACACGCGCCGATTCCGAGCCTGCTCGCAACCGGCGCCGTGCATCATCATCTGATCCGCGAGGGTAGCCGCACGCGCGCGGGGCTGGTGGTCGAGTCGGGCGAGCCGCGCGAGGCGCAGCACTTCTGCCTGCTGGTCGGCTATGGCGCGGGCGCGGTCAATCCGTACCTCGCGTACGCCACGATGGCCGGGATGATCGACGAGGGCATCCTCAAGGACGTCGACGAGGAGAGCGCGGTCGAGCACTTCAACAAGTCGGTGGTGAAGAGCCTGATCAAGGTCGCCTCCAAGATGGGCATCTCGACCGTGCAGAGCTACCGTGGCGCACAGATTTTCGAGGCCATCGGACTTAACCAGGAAGTGATCGATCGCTACTTCACCTGGACCGCGTCGCGCGTGGGCGGAGTGGGGCTCGAGGCGATCGCGCGCGAGACCGCCAATCGCCATCGGCGCGCTTTCGAGATCATGCCCAACCTCGACCATCAGCTCGAGGCCGGCGGGCAATACCAATGGCGGCGGCGCGGTGAGCATCACATGTACAACCCCAACACCATCGCGAAGCTTCAGCACGCGGTGCGCGCGGGCAACTACAAGATGTTCAAGGAGTACACGCGGCTGGTCGACGACTACAGCCGCAGCCTCGCCACGCTGCGGAGCCTCTTGAAGTTCAAGTTCGATCGCCCGCCGGTGCCGATCGAGGAGGTCGAGCCGGCCTCAGAGATCGTCAAACGCTTCAAGACCGGCGCGATGTCGTTCGGGTCGATCGGCAAGGAGGCGCACGAGAACCTGGCGATCGCGATGAACCGTATCGGCGGCAAGTCCAACACCGGCGAGGGCGGCGAGGACCCGGCGCGGTTCGTGCGCGACGCCAACGGTGATTGGCGGCGCAGCGCGATCAAGCAGGTCGCCTCGGCGCGCTTCGGCGTAACCAGTTGGTACCTGGTCAATGCCGACGAACTGCAAATCAAGATGGCGCAGGGCGCCAAGCCTGGCGAGGGCGGCCAGCTTCCCGGCCACAAGGTCGACGACTTCATCGCGAAGATCCGTTACTCGACTCCGGGTGTCGGTCTGATCTCGCCGCCGCCCCATCACGACATCTACTCGATCGAGGATCTCGCGCAGCTCATCCACGATCTCAAGAATTCCAACCGCCGCGCGCGCGTCAGCGTCAAGCTGGTGGCCGAGGTCGGTGTCGGCACCGTCGCGGCCGGCGTGGCCAAGGCCAAGGCCGACGTGGTTCTGATCAGCGGACATGACGGCGGTACCGGCGCCTCGCCGCTGACCTCGATCAAACACGCCGGCGTGCCGTGGGAGCTCGGGCTCGCCGAGACTCAGCAAATCCTGGTGATGAACGGGCTGCGCGGCCGGATCCACGTCGAGACTGACGGTCAGCTCAAGACCGGGCGCGACGTGACGATCGCGGCGCTGCTCGGAGCCGAGGAGTATGGCTTTGCCAGCGCGGCGCTGGTGGCCTCGGGATGCATCATGATGCGCGTGTGCCATCTCAACACCTGCCCGGTCGGAGTCGCGACGCAGGATCCCGAGCTGCGCAAGAAGTTCGAGGGCAAGCCCGAGCATGTGGTCAATCTGATGATGTTCATTGCGGAGGAGATGCGCGAGTACATGGCGCAGTTGGGCTTTCGCAGCGTGGCCGAGATGGTCGGGCACGTCGAGTGCCTCGACGGCAACGAAGCGATTCAGCACTGGAAGGCGCGCAACATCGATCTGAGCCGCATCCTGCATCGCCCGCCGGTCGGCCCCGACGAGCCGCTGCATTGCGTCGAGAAGCAGGACCACGGCATCGAGCACGCGCTCGATCAACAGCTCCTGGAGCTTTGCGCCGACGCGCTGGAGCATCGCAGACCCGTCGAGATCAATCTGCCGATCCGCAACGTCAACCGCACCGTCGGCACGATTCTATCCTCGGAGGTCTCGCGCCGCTTCGGCGAGGACGGACTGCCGCCGTATACCATCCGGATCAACCTCAGGGGGTCGGCCGGACAGAGCTTCGGCGCGTGGCTGGCCTCGGGCGTGGCGCTCTACCTGGAGGGCGAGGCCAACGACTACTGCGGCAAGGGGCTCTCGGGCGGCTTCATGACCGTGCGGCCGCCGCGCGAGGCGACGTTCAAGGCTGAGCAGAACATCATCATCGGCAACGTCGCGTTATACGGCGCGACCGGCGGCGAAGCGTTTTTCTCGGGCGTGGCCGGCGAGCGTTTCGCGGTCCGCAATAGCGGCGCGACGACGGTCGTCGAGGGCGTCGGCGACCACGGATGCGAGTACATGACGCGCGGCACGGTGATCGTGCTGGGCCGCACCGGGCGCAACTTCGCCGCGGGGATGAGCGGCGGGATCGCCTACGTGCTCGACGACGACGGCACTTTCAGCACGCGCTGCAACATCGGGATGGTCGAGCTGGGGCCGCTTGGCAGCGCCGAAGAGACGAAGCGCGTCCATGCGCTGATCGTGCGGCATCATCAGTACACCGGGAGCAAGCTCGCCGAGCGCATCCTCGCCGACTGGGACAGCTACGCCGCGAAATTCGTCAAGGTGCTGCCGACAGAGTATCGCGCGGTGCTCGAGCGCCAACATCTCGGGACGAACAACGACATGGCGCGTCTGGCCGCGGTGTAAACGGGCAGTTGGCGAAGGATCTTTTGAAGGAGCCAGATGTGCTGGTGAGACGATGGGCAAAATAACGGGATTCATGGAGATCAAGCGCGAGACGCCGGCGCGGCGCCCGGTCGCGGAGCGGCTGCAGGACTGGCGCGAGTACGATCTCAAGATGCCCGAGGACAAGTTGCGCGCGCAGGGGGCGCGATGCATGGATTGCGGCATCCCGTTCTGCCACAAGGGCTGCCCGCTCGGCAACATCATCCCGGACTGGAACGATCTGATTTACCGCGGACGCTGGCAGGAAGCGATCGACCGCCTGCATTCGACCAACAATTTTCCCGAATTCACCGGCCGCGTATGCCCCGCGCCGTGCGAAGAGGCGTGCGTCCTCAACATCAATAACGACCCGGTCACGATCAAGCTGATCGAGAAGAACATAATCGACCATGCGTGGGCCGAAGGATGGGTCACGCCGCTGCCGCCCACGCGCAAAACCGGCAAACGAGTCGCGGTGGTCGGATCGGGGCCGTCGGGTCTCGCGTGTGCGCAGCAACTCGCGCGGGCCGGCCATGACGTGACGCTCTACGAGCGCTCTGACCGCGTCGGCGGGCTGCTGATGTACGGGATTCCGGATTTCAAGCTGGAGAAGCGCTTCGTCAACCGGCGAGTCGAGCAGATGCAGGCCGAGGGCGTCAACGTCGTCACCAGTTGCCGCGTTGGATTCGATATCCATGGCGAGGAGATGCGCTCGCAGTACGACGCAATCGTGCTGACGATGGGCGCGACCAAGCCACGCGATCTTCCGATCCCGGGCCGGGAACTCAAGGGCGTGCACTTCGCGATGGAGTTTCTGCCGCAGCAGAACCGCCGCAACGCCGGCGACACGATCGATCCGGCGGTCTCGATCAGCGCCAAGGACAAGAAGGTTGTGATCCTGGGCGGTGGCGACACCGGATCGGATTGCCTCGGTACCTCCAACCGCCAGGGCGCGAGCGTGGTCTACCAGTACGAGTTGCTGCCGATGCCGCCCGAGCGGAGGACGGTGGCGATGCCGTGGCCGGACTGGCCGATGATCCTGCGCACTTCGACCTCACATGAGGAAGGCGTGGTACGCGACTGGAGCATCAACACCAAGCGCTTCATCGGCGAGAACGGCGCGCTCAAGGCGCTCGAAGGAATCAAGCTTGAGTGGAAGCAGAACAATGGCCGCATGGTGATGGAGGAAGTGCCGGGCAGCAACTTCATCATCGAGTGCGAGCTGGTGCTGCTGGCGCTGGGCTTCCTGGGGCCGGAGCCCGACGGGATCATCTCGCAACTGGGGCTGAAGCTCGACCCGCGCAGCAACGTGCTGTGCGAGAACTATATGTCGAGCGTGCCGGGAGTGTTCGCGGCGGGCGACACGCGGCGCGGACAGTCGCTGGTGGTGTGGGCGATTTGGGAAGGGCGCGAATGCGCCCGCGCGGTCGACGCTTGGTTGATGGGCGAAAGTTTTCTGCAAGCCAGCCCCGAGTTGTAGGCGGCGGCAAAGGCGCGTCGCGATGGTCGCCTATCTCGCCAGCACCGCGTTCGGCCATCTCTACCGCAAGATCGATTGCACTGCGGCCGACATCGGCGCTCTGCGCAAAGCGATTTACAGCCGCACGATTTCGATTCCACTGGGCATGCACAATCTCGAAGAGATCGTGCTTGCCCGCGCGGCCTCTCCGCAGGCGATGGCTGCGCAACTCCGCCTGCTGCTCTCGATCAGCAACTGGCGAGTTCTGCTCAAACCGTGCGGCCAGTTGCTCGGCGATGACCTCCGTGCATTTGCCGCGGGCGCGGAACCCGCGCGTCCGTTTCTGCACGGCGCGATGCAGAATGCGGTGACCACCGGAATTTCCGAGCTGCTCGAGAGCGATGGCGAGGAACTGAACGAGGACTTCACGCAGGCGCTCGACGAGGTGCGACGTGAGCGGGAAGCATTCGTTGCGGGGCTCGGCGAATTTCTCGCCGAATGCGGTACGCGTTTCACGCCGCCACCCAACATTGTAGCTTTTGAACAATATTTCGAGCGCAACGCGCCGGATGCGGCGGCGGCGTTCGCCGAACGCGCCGGCGTCGGCGCGCAATGCAAGGGTCGCGGCGCCGAAGCGCTGCTCGCGTTGAAGAGCGTCAGGATGTGGGTGGGCGCGGCGCTCTCGCTCGCTTGCGCGCTGAGCCTGGAGGGACGAGCCTCGCGCGCCGAGGAAGCGAACGAGGTCATGCATGCGGTAAGCGGCGCGGCGGCGGCGGATACGTTCGTCACCGCCGACGCGCGCGCGCTGACTTGGGTTAGCCGTGTCGCGATCGACGGGCTGCGAACGACGGACCTCAAAGGGTTCCTGACGCAGACCGCCGAATCGCTTCGAGAGCGATCGGAATAGCCATCCGCCGGCGATTGATAGAAGGCGTTCACGAACGGCCCCTACAAAAGAAGTCCTGCAAGAAAGCGCTGGAGACCCGGCGTTTGAATTTTGCGAGCGCCGCGGCCCGATCAGAGCGGGAGCAGTATCGCAAAGATGCCGCCGGCATCCTCGTGCCGTGGAGGCTGTTCGTGAACGGCCCTTTTCAAGCCGCTGGGCGCTTGCGGCTGAAGAACCCGAAATACAAGCAGACGAGACAGAGCAAAAAGTGGATCGCGGAGCGCACGCCACTGAGCTCCGGCGACTGAACTGCGTTCGTACCCAAGAGAAGGATCGGGATTTTCCCGATGTAGAAGTAGAATTGCATTCCGCTACTGACGAAGAATGCTCCGGCGAGGTACTTGCTATTCGCGGTATCGCACGGCGATGTACCGTGTGGCTAATCCAGAATGATGATGGCGGCCGCGAGATATGGAATCATGGATCTCCTGCATAAGAGCCCACTAATGAAGCAGCTACTCAATTCCAACAGTGCAACGGGCATTCCCGTTTAAGGACCAGGAGGGGTCTTATCGGCACGCTTACTGCTTAGCCCTATGGCCTTCGATACTTTTTCTGTATGGTGGTGACTGGTCAGGCGACTGCAAAAAAATGACGGAGAAAACTTAGACTACAAGACCGGCATCGTCTACGGCTGCAACGCTCGGTAGATGCCGAAAGGCCAGCATGGGCAAAAGATATCTTCGGGGCGTCATCCACTGCCATTCGCGATACTCCCACGACTCGCTCGTAAGTATCGCAACTTACCTTCGAGTTGCCGCGGCAGAGACGCTCGATTTTATAATTCTTACCGACCACGATACGACTGCTGGCGCGCGCGAACTAAGGGCTGCCGCGGCCCGCTGTCTGCCGTCTTTGCAAGTGCCGATCGCCGCCGAGTACCTCACAGACGAAGGTGATGTAATAGCCGCATTCATTGAGCACGAGCTTAAGGCCCGGAAATTCCCGGATTTCGTGAAGGAAGCACGAGCATCCAATGCCCTCCTGCTCTTGCCTCATCCCTACGTAGGGCATCGCGCTCCAGAGAAAATCGCGGCCGAATGTGACTTGGTCGAAGTACTAAATTGCCGCACCAAACCGTCACGAAACCAACGCGCTGACGAATTAGCGAAATTTCTTGGCAAGCGCGGTTTTGCGGGGTCCGACGCGCACTTCGCTTGCAGTATTGGCAGTGCGCTCCTGGAAGTAGAAAATCTTGGTTCTTTACGTACCTCAATACTTAACGGCTCTATGCGCTGGGCGCCGCCGCGCATGACGTCGCACTGGGAGTTTGGACTTTCGCAGTTGATTAAATCATGGAAGCGTCGGGACCCCGCCCTGGCCCTGCGTCTACTAAGACAGGCTGGGGGACGACTGATGCACATGAGCGACACGTGACAGTGCTCACGGAAAGCGGACACAACAGCCGCATCTTATGATAATTGGCTAAGTTCTTCAGGCCCACTCGATCCTCTCGTGTGCGTTACTCTCGATAGCTGATGGTTACTCTCAATAGCTGACAGATTCGCAATAGGTCTTTCACTTATTCGAGGTTTCTATGGTCGACCGGCTCCTTCCGCTAAAAAAATCGCTGTTTTGACTAGCTAGCAATTCACCACGGTCATTGACTCGCCGCCTGAGACGCAGGTGCGATCTGGTCGATACAGGCCGCTGGCTTCGCGAGAATTTCTTGTATCCTGCGCCGGCCTCATTTGACGAGCATGAGCGACTGTTTGATCTAAGAACATGAGATTCGAGATCGTCGGTGAGAGCGCCGCCATGTGGTCGGTCGCTTTCCGCCGCTCAAAGTAGCGGTCCTCCGTTCAGCGCCAGACCGATTCCATCATCAGGAGTCGGCGGAGCTGCTGACGTCGGATAAATCTGATCAGCTCCGGGGAAGAACTCTTTGGGACGCGGCGCAGGTATCCACTCAGGTACCCGCTGAGCATCATGAGACTACCAACAAATATCGGCTTGTCAAATAACCGCACAAGCGATCGCATCATCATAAACACCGGCGAATATCCGACTAGATACGCAGTATGACCGGTGCTAAACCTGCTACGCAGAAGCCCTCCCGCCAGCCCTTGTGGACGATGATGATTCGCAACGATGCTAGGAAAGTTTTTGGCTGTGAAGCCCAGCAGCATCGCATGTGCTTCGTCGATCGTGTCCCAGCCGACGCCTGGATGCAGGCCGCCAATCGCCTCAAAACATCGGGTGGAATACATTTTCACGGCACCCCGAGTATGGAAGCGCGGCACCTTGACCTCGTGCCATGCGCCATTGTGAGGTTCATATAGCACCGCGCCACCAACCCCCAGATCCTGATCTTTGCTGAACTCCGTCAGAAGCGATTCGATCATGGTTGGTCCAAACGTAAGGTCGGCATCAAGGCGCAGGATGTAGTCGTAGCCCCGGATCCGCTCCGGCTTCAGAAAATGCATGATCACTGACTCGCCGCCGAAGGCACGTGCGCGGTTGCGGGGAAGGTGGTGAACCTCGATCCATGGATGTTCAAGCGCGGCCTGGCCGAGCAGCGCGGCGGTTTGATCGGCGGAGCCGTCGTCAATCACGATCCAGCTCTGTGGCCGGCACGTCTGCGCGGCCATAGATTCGATCAACCCTGGCAGAAAGCGCTCCTCGTCGCGAGCCGGAGTTATTGCCAGGCACTTATTCATTTGTTCACCACCGAGTGCAGGATCCGAGGCGCTACCTCTAGTGCAGCGCCTCGCTCAACCTTTTAATAATCGAAGTCTGCATTTCATCCCGAATCGTCCATCAAAACCGAATAAGCGGCGGAAGCCTTCTACCTCATATCCGCCTTCTGCGATCATGGCATCGGTGGCAAGTAGCAGTGAGTCTGATCGAGACATCCAACCGTCAGGAATGGCGTGCGATCGAACTTATCCTGGATTAAGCGCCGGTACCCAACAGCAGGTTCCGCGTTAATGCCCACGATTTGAAAGCCACCACAATCTATCACGTGCCAGAAAAGAGACTTGGTTCCACTCCCACCAACCGCGAACTCACTTTCCCGCACCTCAACCCGCTTCACTTTGGGTGATCGCATTTCCAGAGTACCAGAAGATGTAGCGCAAGATTCGGCTATCGAACTTGCCAGACTGTCAGACCAGGTCTCCCACATTTGTTTTGTAGGAGCCTTCTTAAACTGGGGTCCTCGCAATGCTCTCCGCGGCTAAACTTCTAAAGCCTGGTGATAACCCAACGAAGGGAGGCCTTACATCCCCGGAGAAGCCTTGAAAAAACAGTACCGGCACATTCCCGAAGGTTTCTCGCAGGCGCTGGCGAACCTTACCCGGGTATGCGGCCTATATCTGCTGACGATCGAAGAGATCCGAGGCATGACAAGCGTAGTTCCAGAGAACCGCGACAGATACGCCATTTTCATCTGCGAATCTAAGAAGTCAGACAGTTTCGTCCCTCTCTCCCCTTTCATTGGGACCCATACCGATCACCGGTACCAACCGGACCCTGTCAGCCGCAAACGGGCCAGACGGCGATTCATCGAATGATTCAAAAGGCCCTCATGGTACGTGCAACGGTAGGACCGCTTGGGCCGTTCCAGAGATCTGATTAGCGTCGAAATCCGATTTGACAAATCTCGAACATAGTCGTCATTTACGACGCCGAGGAGTGGCATGGCCGGCGCCGTCATGGGGGCATAGTGCGTGTGCGAGGCACTTAAGAAGAGCTCGTCTTCGTTAAGATCCAGGTTCTGCAGAAGCTGGTTGCGCAGTGTTTGCCCGGGATAGAGCAGGTCGGTAGTGACTATCACCACTCGCCCAAGCTTCCCTTCTATTCGAAGGACGTTTGCTTCAAGTTCATCCGCGACCGATCTGGACGGCGTTTTACGGTTCTCATAGCCGCCGAGCATCATCGCGGAGCGCGGAGTAATATTGACCTTGCCGGCGGACACTAGTGCCTGATCCATCGATGGCTGCCTTCCGATTTAATCAGCCGAGGCTGAGCGTTGCGCCGCAAGGTTAAGAGCGGTCTGTTTCGGCGCCCACATTGGTGGCGGCCGCAGCGGATCTGCAATCAGTTTTTTGGCCAAACGAAGAACCTTAACTGCGTCAGCGCGCAAGCTCTGGGATAAGTTAGTGTGGGCGTTAGGCCTCCAGTAATCGGTTATCCTGCCTAGGGAGCGCGTTTTCCACAGGGTCAATAGGTCCTCATCTAGCGGCCAGTAAAACTCGTGATCGCGATCGTACTCCTCACTGTAGGAAAGCTTCTCGCCACGGTATAGACGAATCAAATCAGCGCCGAAATTTATTCCCGCCGAAAGCGCCAGCTCCAATGAACCCCAAAACTTGCCGTTAATCTCCATCAACACGAAATCCTCTATCGCATCGCTGTATTTGAATTCGACCATGGCGACGCCGTGCCATTGTAGCTCAGATGTCGAAGCCTAAGTCCCAGCTCTTTGAGCCGCTCGGAATAATATGCGCGAGCGGCCGTGCTGGCTCCGCCGGAGGCGGTACTCGCGGATGCGCTGATGCATAAAGACGCGAAGAGGCACGCCGTGATCCATCAGAGCAAATAAACCGAAGCCCTTACCCTCTATGAACTCCTGGACCAAAACCGCCGCTTTTTCTTGCAAGCAATGCAGCTGATGAGCTACGGCGTTCGACAACTCCTCTGAGCTTCGGCAATAACTCACCAGCTTGAGTCCCGTAGCTTCCCGCGCTGGCTTCACCACACACGGTAAGCGGATCGGTATCTCCGCGGACTGACCTGGTTGACTAACCAGCCACGTGATCGGCGCTGGAACACCGAGACTGTGAGCCAGTTCCACGGTGCGAAGCTTATCGTAACTAACTTGCAGCTCTTCACACAGTGGTAGTACTGCGTTACCGGCTGACTGGGCAGCGACGGTCGGACCCAGAGCCCGCCCACCGGATAACCATATCGTATGCCTGGCCATGAAGGCCGAGTCGAGGGATACCCCCGAAACGACAGAATCGAAGCAGCCGTTCAACTCTGCCAACCAGCCATGAGACGTCGTGTGTCCAATCGCAAAAAGATCGGTAATGTCGCGTTTAGCGTGACGGGTCAAAGCGACCGCGTTCTTGTAATTCGCGTCGGTGATACGGTTTTTCGAAACATAAATCACAAGCTCGGCGAGTCACACTTCATTCCGCTGCCAGCGCGAGAACTTCTACGCAAAAAGCATGCCTTTAGTATCAAGACCTTCGCGCTCTATCTTTACGACAACACGCTAACGACGATAAGAACAGTCGTAGTGTGTAAAATATTAGACATGAGTAACTGGCAACACAGTCACCCCCACGCCAAAGCCCATAACACAAACAAACAAAAAAAAAAAAAAAAAAAAAAAAAAAAAAAAACAAAAAACCTTTCAGCGGCGCAGGCCGAGAGCATCCAATTTCTTGATCAGCCACGGCATCCGGTCGTAGCCCCAGAAAATCTCGCCGTCGGCCACGAACGTCGGCACGCCGAAGACGTGGTCCGCCGCCGCCTCGGCGAAGCCTCGCTTGAGCCGCGGCTTAGCCTCGCTCTCCTCGTCTTCGATCCAGTGGCGGAAAGTCGCCGTGTCAGCGCCGACTTCCTCAAGGATCGCAGCCAGGGCGTCGGGGTTTTCGACTTCGAGTTCGTTCTTCCAAAAGCGCTGGTAGACGCGGTCCGAGTAGGGACGGAACAGGCCCTGGTCCTCGGCGCAGAAGCCGCCGTAGAACGCGCGCCGCGCGCTGAAAATCTGCTTCGGCGGATAGATCACCACGCCGCGCTCACGCGCCATCCGCCGCGCGTCATGGTAGAGATAGCGCAGCTTTCGCCGGTCGCGCTCGCCGCGCGTGGGCACGTCGCCATAGACACGCCGTATATCGACGCCGTAGGGGATGTGGCGTAGGCGCACGTCGTGCGAGCGCTCGAGCGCGTAGGCCGGGTCCTTGGCGAGGTAGGAAACGGGGCTGGTGTAAGCGAAGTAGAATTTTACCTCCAGCGGTCTATTCACCAAGCCTCCCCTGACGCGCCTCGATCAGGTCACGTTGCTCGCACGCGCGAATGGCGTGTCTCCTCCAACCTACGCAGGTTGCGAATCGATTGAGGGAACCTAAGTCTGGAAAGATGAAATTGTCAACGCCGCCTGATCGCATCGTGGTCTGGTGGTAAGCCCCCCGCCGCGGCCGGATCGGGCGCGGAGCCAGCGGCATGGGCGCAAAACTGCGACAGCCGCATCAGCGGCCGGCGCCTAACCATAGAATAGAGAAAGTAAAAGGCGGCGCAGGACAAGCAGCCGCCAGGACTCGAAGCCCGGGAACCTACTTCTTCTCGGTCACGCCTGCGGCACCCTGATCGGTGGTGTCAATCGCCAGCACCTGCAGAGCTGTGCCGAGGTCGAGCTCGGAATATTTGCGATTGGCGTATAGCGTGTCGAGGCGCTTTACCGCGTCCGCCGGCTTCAACTCCGACATCGCCAACTCGTGCGACAACTGATGGATAATCCTGTCGGCGCCTTTCCAATGGAAGAGATCGGCGGCGGTCGTCAGGACATTGAGCTTGCCGACACTGACCTGCATCGCGTCGCTGTAGCCGTTGACGTAGCCGCTCTTGGCTGACGCGTTAAGCTGGTTCCAATACGAACCGTTGTGATCGAAACTGGGCGCGGCGAACACTCCCACGCAACTCAGCAAGAAGCCTACTACCACACCCGCAATGAATTTTTTCATTTAAGTCCCGTAATACTGGCTGAAGCACCCCACCACGTCCACACCACCACGCCTTCTACTAGCAGATCGTAGGGTGGGATTGAATAGCGACGCATCCAGATGCCATCATTTGCAATTGGTTCGTGCACTGTTCGGTCTACAGGCCCGCGGCGCGACAACCCCCTATGGCGATTTATGATGAGGTTCTCGCGTTTATCCGCGCACCCGAGCAGGCGCGCTTCGAGTCCCTTGCGCTCGACGTTTTTCGCCATCAGTTCGATACCGTTTCGCCCTACCGCCGGTACTGTCTATCCCGTGGCGTAAATCGGGGCGAGGTACGCTCGCTCGACCAAGTCCCTGCGCTTAGCACCGCCGCGTTTAAGTACGCTGAGCTGGCTGACTCGGTTACGCCCTCGCAGCCCGGGCAGGGGCGCGTCTTCATGACCAGCGGCACGACCGCTGGGCGAGACGAACGCGGACGCCATCTAGTCCCCCGTCTCGACATCTACCGCGCCTCGGCGCTGGGCCATCTGGCAAGGATGCTATTTCCCGACGGAGCCAGGATGCGGATGCTCAGCTTTCATCCGACCGTTGACCGGATGCCCGAGTCGTCGCTCGGACAGATGATAAGCTGGATGATCGAGGAGTTCGGCGCCGGCGACGCGCTTTGTGTGGCCGACCGCAAAGGGGTGGAAATCGCGCCGGCGTTGGAGTTTCTGCGCTCGGCCCAGCGCCGCGGCGACCCGGTCTGCGTTATGGGAACAACGGCGGCGTTTGGAGCGCTATTCGACGAATTGCGTGCGCAGCGTCTGCAGCTATCCCTCGCGGCCGGCTCTCGTCTAATGGATACCGGCGGCGCCAAGGGCCAGCGCGTCCCGCTGCGCCCGGGCCAGGTCGTCGAGCATGCGCAGGCTCTTCTCGGGCTCGAACCGACGATGGTGATCAACGAATACGGGATGACCGAGATGTGTTCGCAGTTATACGATACGACATCGTTCAATTCTCGCAATTCTCGCAATTCTCGCAACTCGCGCCGCGTCGAACCATCTGAGGAGCGTGCCGACGAGCGCCGCAAGCTGGGGCCGGCGTGGCTCGGCGTTGCGGCGGTCGACCCTGCGAGCCTCAAGCGCGTCCCGGACGGCCATCCCGGCTTGCTGCGTTTCTTCGATTTGGCCAACGTCGGCTCGGTATCGGCGATTCTGACTGGAGACCTGGCGATCGTACAGGACGGCGCCGTCAGGGTGCTCGGCCGTGCGGAAGACGGCCAGGCGCGCGGCTGCGCACTCGGAATGGAACAGTTTGCCGCGAAGCAGAGCTGACAGGAGCGGCGGCAGTGCGGCACAAATGAATCGCGCCACAATACCGGGGACGGCTGTGGAGGACTTGCCTGTCAGCAGACAGCGCGCCGCCGATTCGGCGCCGTCGGTTTCGACGACCGCCGCGATAGCGCAGGCCGCGGCGCGCGTGCGAGGGGCCGAGCGATGCTCTCCGGAGCGGGTCGCGACTGCGCTTAGCCATACCGCCGAACGTTGGCGCAGGCGCCAGTCAGCCGCGCGCCGCCAGACCGTCACGGGACTCGCGTCCGCCCTTGGGATGACGCCGGCGTTGCTCGACGAATCACTCGATGCGCTCCTCGAACCCGTTACAGCCGCGTCACTGAAGTCGCTCGCGGCCAAGCTCCCCGTCGCCAATCGCTCGTTCGGCTTCCTGATGCCCGGCAACGTGCCGGGTGCCGGAATCCATGAAGTTTGCGCAGCGTTGCTGGCTGGTGCCGGGCTGCTGATCAAGAGCGCGAGCGGCGAACCGCTGTTTTTCGCCAATTTCATGCGCACACTGGCAGAGGTTGACGCGGCGGTGGCCGCACGCGTGGCAGTGGTGAATTTCGGCCGCGCCGACGATGCCGCGATGCGCGAATTGTGGGCCTGCAGCGATGGAGGCGTCGTTGCCTACGGCGACGACGCCTCCATCGCTGCGCTCACCGCCGCGGCCCCCCGCCAGGCGCCGCCGCTGGCCGGCTTCGGCAGCCGGCTAAGCGGCGCGCTGGTGGTACTGTCCGGGGTGAGTCCGTCCGCCGCCGACGCGGCGGCGGACCGACTCGCCCGCGACGTCACGCTGTTCGAGCAGCGCGGATGTCTCTCGCCGCATCACGTGTTCGTGGTGGGCGGCGCGGGCGAGGCGCGCGGCTTCGCCGCGCGCCTCGCCCGCGCGCTGGAGCGCCTGGCGCGCCGGCTGCCGGCGCCGGCGCGCCTCCCGCTGGGCGCGGCCGCGGCGATCCGGGCGCTGCGCGAGCGCGCGCGATGGCGCGCGCTCGCGCAGCGGACAGGCCCCGATCACGATTGCCACGAAGGTGATCATGACGTCGCGTTATGGGAGAGCGAGGACATGGCTGGGACCGTCATTTATGACGGCGCCGCAACGTTTTGCGCGTCGCCGGGCTATCGCACTGTGTTCGTCAGCGCGCTTGAGCGCGCTGACGAATTAGGAGGACGACTGGATGCGGCGGCCGGCCGGCTGGAAGCCTTCGCGTTGGCGGCGCCGCCCGAGTTTCACGCGCGGCTGCGGTTGGAATTGCAGCGGCTCGGCGCGTCATACGTGTGCGAGCCGGGGCGGATGCAATCGCCGCCGCTTGACTGGCCGCATGGGGGCGGCGCAATGCTCGAACTGCTGCGAAAGGCGACGCGATGAGTGCGTTGCGAGAAGGCTTTTTGCGCCATGTCGCGCAGACCTCGCCAGCTCCGATCGGTCTTGAGGTCATCCGTGCCGAGGGTTCGTGGCTGTACACGGCCGACGGACGCCGTTATCTGGACTTGATCGCCGGGATCGGGGTTTCCGCCCTCGGCCATGGCCATCCTGCTGTGCTCGACGCGATTGCCACCCAGGCCCGCCGCCATCTGCACGTAATGGTATACGGGGAATACGTTATCGAAGCGCAGGTGCGGCTTGCCCAGCGCTTGGCGGGTTTGTTGCCCGCCCCGCTGGAATGCGTCTATTTCACCAATAGCGGCGCCGAGGCGATCGAGGGCGCGCTCAAGACGGCGCGCAAGCATACCCGCCGCGCGCGCTTCGTGGCGTTCGACGGCGCGTATCATGGGGACACGATGGCAGCGCTGGCGCTGATGGGAAATCCGGTGTTTCGCGCACCGTTCGAACCGCTGCCGGGCCCGGTAAGCCATCTGCCGTACGGCGACACCGCCGCGCTGGAAGCGATCGATTCGACGGTCGCCGCGGTGATAATCGAGCCGGTGCAGGCCGAGGGCGGCGTACGCATCCCCTCAGTTGGCTTCATGCAGGCGCTGCGCGAGCGATGCGACCTGGCGGGAGCGATACTGATCTACGACGAGGTTTTGAGCGGGATGGGCCGCACCGGGCGGCTGTTCGCGATGGAGCACTTCGGGGTGGTGCCCGACCTGGTGGTGATGGCCAAGGCGTTGGGCGGCGGTTTGCCGTTGGGCGCGTTTTGCGGTTCCGATCGGCTGATCGGAGAACTCGCCCGCGATCCGCCGCTCGGCCACATCACGACCTTCGGCGGTCATCCGATGTCGTGTGCGGCGGGGCTCGCGGCACTGGAGGTCATCGTCGATGAGCGGCTGTGGGAGCGGGCGAGCGCGCTTGGCGAAGAACTGGCGCAGGGGCTACGACGGGTCGCCTCGGCGGAGGTTGCAGCGGTGCGTGCTATTGGAGCACTTATAGGAATAGAGTTCGGGAGTTCGGGGGCGGCCCAGAGTTTTGTGCGCGAGGCGCTGGCACGCGGCGTGATTATCAACTGGACGCTAAATGCCGAGCGCGTGGTAAGGCTGGCGCCACCTCTGAATATGGGGGCTGCGGAAGTGGATTTTGGCTTGCAAATGATGGCCGAGGCGCTTGAAGCTGGTCGCGCCATCGGCAAATCTAAAGCCTGAGCATCCCCTGGGGGGGGTTATGGCAACAGCGCAGGTCATTGCGGCAGACGAAGCCGGCGCGGAGCAGCCGGGGATCGTACTGGGTCCGCGGCGCCCGGTAGCGGCTGACCGCCGCGTTCTGCTCGAGATCGATCACGACGCCGAGGCCATCAGTACGCTGAAGGTCGCGGGGCCGATCGCGATCTTTTTCCTGGCCGCCTATGGCGCCATAGAGATGCTGCGGGTCGGTCAGCATGGGATAAGCCCATACCAGTACGCAGCGTTCGCGATCGTCACGGCGTTCTTCGGGCTGACCTGGCTTAGCGGTTTCCGCCGCTACTGGAAGGCCTGGACGCTGACTACCTGCGTCGCCGTCATTGCGTTGTTCATCAAAATCGCCTCGCTCGGCCACAATCCTGAGCTGGCCTTTATAGCAATCATTCTGTGTCCGTTCGCCACCGCGGCCTTCGTGATGTGGGGACCGCGCTGGCAAGGGATGCTCAACCTGGGATGCCTGGCGATGTTCGGGGCGGCCGAGCTGGCCGTGCCCTCGCACGACCAGTACACGGTCTACCGATGGCTGGGCTTCATCGCCGCGCTGATATTGTCGTGGTTCACGGCGGTGTTTCTCGACCGTTACCTGGGCAAGCTGCGCGCGCAGATGGAGCAGTTGGCGTCGGCGGCCAAGTTCCGCGAGCGTCAGGTCGGCACGATGACCCATGACATCCGCAACCCGCTGGCCACGCTGGTCGGGCTGGTCACGCTGCTCGAGGAGGACGAGCTCAGCGAAAAAGAGACCACTCATTTGCTCGCCCGCGTCGGCTCGACCTCGCGCGCGATGGACCTGCTGGTCAAGAACGTGCTCGATATGTACCTGCTCGAAGAGGACAACCTCCAGCCGCATCCGCGGATCATCGATCCCAACGTCATCGTGCAGGAAGTCGCGGACGTTTACGGGCGCGAGGCGCGGCTTAAGGGGTTGCGGATGCGCACCGAGCTGGGCGGGATGCCGCGCGGCAGCCTCGATCCATTGCACCTCGAGCGCATCGCGGCCAACCTGCTCAGCAACGGTATTCAGCGGACCGAAAGCGGCGAAGTGGTGCTGCGTACCTACTTAAGCGGCGGCAAAGTGATAATCGAGGTTCAGGATACCGGCCCGCAACTCAGCCAGGAGCAGTTCTCGCATCTCTTCGAGCGACCGATCCAGGATCGCCAGGGAATGGGCTCTTCGGGATGGAAGCTGTATATTGCGCGCGCCCTGACCGAGACCAACGGCGGCACCGTGAGCGCGCGCTCGCATACCAACCGCGGCCTGACCCTTATCACGGAAGTGCCGTTCTGGGAGCCGTGAACGCGTGTACGCCGGCCACACGTCTTTGACCGCTTCACCGCTCCTGTAGTAGGACGGAGCCGCGGCTGTTCGCGCCTGGGTTCGCCCGGGACGGAAATCTCTCAGTTGGTCTCATTCTCGATTTTGTGCAACACCTTGCGTTGAAGGGTGCGGGGGGACTCGCGCGTGCGTTACGGCTTCGTGATCGACCAGGACCGATGCATCGGATGCCATGCGTGCACGGTCGCTTGCAAGGATGAGCACAAGGTCCCGGTCGGCGTCTTCCGCACCTGGGTCAAATACATCGAGAAGGGTTCCTTTCCCGACGTCAGCCGACATTTCGGCGTGATGCGCTGCAACCATTGCGATCAGGCGCCATGCATCGAGATTTGTCCGACCAGCGCGCTGTTCAAGCGCGACAACGGCATCGTTGATTTCGACAACAGCCGCTGTATCGGATGCAAATCCTGCATGCAGGCCTGCCCCTACGACGCGCTATACATCGACCCAGCCACCAGCACCGCCGCCAAGTGCAACTTCTGCGCGCATCGCGTCGAGGCCAATCTCGAGCCGGCCTGCGTCGTCGTATGTCCGACGCAGGCGATCATGACCGGCGACCTCGACGATCCGCAAAGCCGCGTCAGCCACATCGTTGCAACTCAGAAGGTCGCAACTCGCAAGCCGCACAAGGGAACGCAGCCCAAGCTGTTTTATGTCGGTATCGAGGGTGACCTGCTGCAACCCTCGATGATGCGGTCCGAGCATACCTCGATGTGGGCCGACCACAATCCGCTCGGTGACGGCCGTCCCGCTACCGGCGATGGCGCAGACGACGTGGCGCCCGGCTCGGCGCGTATCGTATACGACGTCCCGCACGCAGCGCCGTGGGGTGCGATTCCGGCCGCATATCTTTGGACCAAGTCGATCGCGGCGGGAGTGCTGATGATCGCGGGGCTGCTGCTCGGGACTCCGAGCGGCGGTGACGCGACCCTGGTCTACATCGTGAGCCCAATCCTTGCGCTACTCTTCCTCGGCGTCACGGTTGTGCTGCTGATCGCCGACCTCAAGCAGCCGTGGCGTTTCTACTATTTGATCACCAGGCCCAACTTTCGCTCATGGCTGGTGTGGGGCACGTATATCCTGATGATTTACGGCGCGCTGGCGACGGCGTGGCTCGCCTGCGGCTGGTTTGCCGGCTCGGTTCCCGCCGCGCTCATTGTCGCGACTGCGGTTTTTGGGATCGGTTCCGCGTGCTACTCCGCGTTTTTGTTTGCGCAGGCCAAAGCGCGCGATCTGTGGCAGAGCCCGGTTTTCATCTGGCATCTGCTGGTGCAAGCACTTATTGGCGGCGCGGCACTGTTGATCATCGTCGCCGTGCCACTCGGTTCCGCACCCTTCGCGATCTATTTTCCTGCAGCCATTCTGTTCGTGGCGTTGACGATCGGCCTGGTGATGATACTGATGGAATTGGCACTGCCCGCGATGAGCGAGGACTTCCGGCGCGCCGCCGATCTTATCTCGCGCGGCGAACTCAGCCGCCGCTTCTGGCTTGTGGTCGTAGCGTTCGGGACAATTCTGCCGCTGGTTCTGCTTGGACTGGGAATAGCGGCGCGCGTTCCAGCGCTGATGGCGGTTGCCGCGATTCTCAGCCTTTTTGGACTATGGGTCTTCGAGAACCTGTGGATAGAGGCCGGCCAGGCCGTGCCGCTCAGTTAGTATCCGACGATGGCTGCGGCAAAAGAGGAATTGAGACCGCTCAATCCGGCGGCGATGGAACTCGAGGCGCCGGCCGGCGGGCTGAGTGCGTTTCCCCCGGCCGAACGATGGGACGACTGGGTCGAGTACGACCCGGCCGCGTGGCCACGCAAGGTCGAGCAGCACTACACGCTGGTGCCAACCGTCTGCTTCAACTGCGAAGCCGGATGTGGCCTGCTCGGATACGTCAACAAGCGCGACTTCACAATCCGCAAGTTCGAAGGCAACCCGGTGCATCCGGGAAGCCGCGGCCGCAACTGCGCCAAGGGCCCCGCGACGATCAACCAGGTCACCGATCCCGAGCGCATCCTCTACCCGATGCGGCGTGCGGGGCGGCGCGGCGAAGGCAAGTGGGAGCGCGTGACGTGGGACGACGCGCTCGATGATCTCGCCGGGCGAATCCGCTGTGCGCTGGTCGATGGCCGCCGCAACGAGATTCTCTACCACGTCGGCCGCCCCGGCCATGAACTGATTTACAATCAGCGCATCCTGCACGCCTGGGGAATCGACGGGCACAACAGCCATACGAACGTGTGCTCGGCGGGCGCGCGCACCGGCTACGCGTTCTGGCACGGCGCCGATCGGCCGTCGCCCGACCACGCCAACGCCCGCTTCATTCTCCTGCTCAGCTCGCACCTCGAGGCTGGCCACTATTTCAATCCGCACGCGCAGCGGATTATCGAGGCCAAGGAGCGCGGAGCCCGGGTCTGCGTGATCGATACGCGGCTTTCGAACACCGCGACCAAGGCCGACTGGTGGCTGTCGACGTGGCCGGGCAGCGAGGCGGCGGTGCTGCTGGCCATGTGCCAGGTGATCCTGCGCGAGCGGCTGTACGACCGCGAGTTCGTGCGCCGATGGGTCAACTGGGAGGAGTTTCTGCGCGAAGAGCATCCGGAACGCCCGCAGACCTTCGACACGTTCCTGGATGTCCTCGGCGAGGTCTATGCCCAATACACACCCGAGTTCGCCGAGCGCGAGTCGGGCGCGCCGGCCAAGGTAATCGTCGAGGTCGCGCGCGAGATTGGACGCGCCGGAGCGGCGCTCGCGACCCACGTCTGGCGTAACGCGGCGGCGGGCAACCTGGGCGGATGGCAGGTGGCGCGCGCGCTCGAGCTGCTGGTGGTCCTGATGGGCGCGGTCGATGCACCCGGCGGCACCGCGCCCAACTCCGCCAACAAGTTCGTGCCGGCGCCGCCGATGATGCCGCCGCCGTCACGAATGTGGAACGAGCTGATGTGGCCGCGCGAGTTCCCGCTCGCGTTTTTCGAGATGAGTTTTCTACTCCCGCATTTTCTGAAAGAGGGCCGCGGCAAGGTAAGCACGTACTTCACTCGCGTCTACAATCCCGTCTGGACCAATCCCGACGGGATGAGCTGGATCGAGGCGCTCACCGACGAGAGCAAAATCGAACAGCACGCCTGTCTTACGCCGATCTGGAGCGAGACCGCGCAATTCGCCGACTATGTGCTGCCGATGGGCCATGGGCCGGAGCGCCATGACCTGCTGAGCCAGGAGACTCACGCCGCGCGATGGATTGGCTTTCGGCAGCCGGTCGCGCGGGTCGCGCTGGAGCGCGCGGGCAAGCGTTTCAACTTCACCTACGAGGCCCATCGCGAGGCCGGCCTGGGCGAGGTCTGGGAGGAGGACGAGTTCTGGATCGAGCTGTCATGGAGAATCGATCCCGACGGCGCGCTCGGTATCCGCAAGTACTTCGAGTCGCCGTATCGCGCGGGCGAAAAGCTGACGGTCGAGGATTTCTATCGCTGGATCTTCGAGAACAGCGTGCCCGGCCTGCCCGCGGCGGCGGCCAAGGAAGGGCTCGCGCCGCTTGCCTACATGCGCAAGTACGGCGCCTTCCTGATCGAAGAGGGCTCCTACCGGGTTCACGAAAAACCGCTCTCGGCGGACGATCTGAAAGGCGCGGCGGTCGACCCGGCGAGCAAGGTCATCACGCGCGGCGGGGCTGCGGTCGGAGTCGAGATCGACGGCCGCGCCTGCGCCGGCTTTCCCACGCCGTCGCGCAAGCTGGAGTTCTATTCGAAGACGCTGAAAGACTGGAAATGGCCCGAGTACTCGGTTCCCACCTACATAAGGAGCCAGGTCCACTGGAGCAATATCGATCGGGAGCGCGGCGAGATGCTGCTGCTGCCGACTTTTCGTCTCCCGACGCTGGTACATACGCGCTCCGGCAATGCCAAGTGGCTATACGAAATATCCAATCGCAATCCGCTGTGGCTGAATCCGCAGGACGCGCGGCGCTTCGGCGTCGACACCGGCGGCCTGCTGAGGGTCGCGACCGAGATTGGCTATTTCATCGACAAGGTCTGGGTGACCGAATCGATTCGGCCGGGCGTGATCGCCTGCTCGCATCATCTCGGCCGCTGGCGGCTCAAGGAGGATGAAGGCGGAGAGCGATGGTCGAGCGGACTGGTCGAGCTGAGCCATAAGGAGGAGGGCACGTGGATGATGCGCCAGGTGCATGGCGTGCGGCCGTTTAAGAGCGCCGACCCGGACTCGGGCCGCATCTGGTGGCAGGACGCCGGCGTGCATCAGAACCTGATCTTCCCTGTGCAGCCCGACCCGATAAGTGGCCAGCACTGCTGGCATCAGAAAGTCACGGTCGCCACGGCGGGACCTCAGGATCGCTACGGCGACATCTTCGTCGACACGCGCAAGTCGCACGAGGTATATCGCCGATGGCTCGAGATGACGCGGGCGGCGCCGGGTCCCGGCGGACTTCGGCGCCCAATCTGGCTGGCGCGCGTTTACCGCCCGGCTCCCGAAGCGTTCTACATCAAGTAATGGTCAGAAAGGCAACTGAATAGGTAGTTAGTGCGGCGAAACGCGCGCGCCGTCACTTGCGCAGCCGGCGCAACTGGCGCGGCGTCAGGATCCAGAGCAACTGCGCCTCGCCGCGCTCCACTCCGTCGTGCAAATCGAGCGCGATCATCCCCGACTTCTTCAGGTCGAAGCTCACGCTGTTAGCCGAGCCGGTCAGCAACAACGAGACTATTCCGCTCAGCCCCGGTTCGTGACCGACGATCATCAGGTGGTCGTACCGTTCGTAAGGCTTAAGCGCCGCAACCGAATCGGCGGGCGCCACACCCGTGGATAGCGGGGCGAAGACCTCGGGCGCCGGCCCGTCAGAGTAGACGGTGGCGACCAGTTCCGCGGTTTCAGCGGCGCGCGGCAGGGGACTCGTGAGGATAGCGTCGAACTTAAGTCCCAATGCGCGCATCCCAGCCGCCGCCTCGCGCACTTTCTCACGGCCGCGAGCAGTCAGCCGGCGCGCACCGTCGTCGCCACCCGGGGGCGCTTCGTTCTCGGCCACTCCGTGACGCAAAATGTAGAGCCTCACGATGCACTTACCATCGGGACCAAGGCGAGCGGCGGCTTGGCTGCGCGTCTCGCCTGGGCGGCCGCATCGTTGAGTTCCTGGAGCACGGTGCGGGCGAGTTCGTCTATCTCCGCGTGGCGCCAGGCCTTGAGACTGCGCGCGCGCAGGCGGCGGATGCGGCGTTCGAGCGAATGAATCAGCGCGCCAACCGCCATCAGGGCCGCGGCCGGCGCGTGGTGCGATTCGTCGGCCCATCCGCGCAGCCATGCGACCGCGGTCACCGCGTCATGGTACATGCCGACGCGCTCCTGTATGCGTTCGAGACGCCGCAGTATCCTGCGCGCCGGCTTGCCGCCGACGGCGCGCATCGGCTCGAGAACGTAACGCAGCTTTTTGACGCGCACGCGCAGGCGATGCAGGGCTTCGGGCGGTGAGGCCTCGTCGAGTCCCGCACCCGCGCGCAGCATCGCGCGCAGTTGCGGACGTACCAGCCGCGCCGCCACCGCGCCGAGCGTGATGCTGTCGGCCGCTGGCTCGGGCGCGATTGCGCTCAGGCGCTGGACGAGACCGCGGCAGCGCTCGGAGTCGAGCGCCGTGACCAGGCGCTCCTGCTCGATCGCGCGCTGGCAGCGGATCGTCTCGGAGAGCGGCGCGAGCGCGCGAATAAAATCGGCTTCCAGGCGCTTCGCGCGCTCCTGGAGCAGCTGCGCGAGCACGTCGAAATCGCGCACCGCGCCAATCGCGCCGCACAGCCATCCCAGTTCGTCCGCGGCGCTCTCTGTCTCGTCGTCCGGCGCGACCTCCCGCAGCATCCGCAAAGCGGCGCGCAAGCGCCGCGTCGCCACGCGCAGCCGATGGATCGCTTCGACGTCACCAGCTAAGGCCTTGTCGTGCTCGGCGGTGATCGCACGTAGCTGAGCGGTTATCGCTGCCGACGCCACCTTGACCGCGTGATCGGCCGCCGATGGCGCGGCAGGATGCGCACGCGGTGAACGGCTGACGGCGGTCATCACTGTACCTTTGGTTCCACCTGCGGATGCAGGCCGCTCTGCGAGCGCCGCAGGTAATCCGAGACGTGTGCGCGCACTTCGCTCTGAATCTTGCTGATCGACTCGCGGGCGTCGATGGTGATGAAGCCGAAATCATGCGCGAGACGATTGTATTCGTCGATGATGCGCCGCTGATAATTCTGAAACGAGTCAAAGATATCGCTGGAGAGCGCCAGATGCATACCGGACTCCCAGTAGTCCATCCCTTTGCCGCGAACCACGCGCGGCACCAGCCTGTCGACGTCGATCTCCAGGTACAACACGAGGTCCGGCACCAGCGCCATCCCGAACACTTCGTGAGTCCATTCCGGGTCGGCGCCCATCACCGCGTTGCGCGCAAAGGCGGTGTACATGTAGCGGTCGGCGATCACGACGAAGCCGGCCTGCAGTGCGGGCAGGATCTCGTGTTCGAGCCGGTCGGCGAAATCCGCGGCGTACAGCAGGCTGAAAGTTATCGGCGTGAGCTGATGGCCGGCCTTGGCCTCGGCGATAGTTGCCGAGAGCAGCGGCGAGCGGGTCCATCCGGTGTTGCTGACCGCGTAGCCTTCCAACTCGAGCCATCCGCGCAGAAGCTCGACCTGGGTCGAACGTCCCACCCCGTCGGTGCCCTCGATCACGAGTAGATGACCGGGCAGCGGCTTCTCGTCGAGATAGGGCAGGCCGTGGCCGTGCCAGCGCTTAGCGTGCGATGGTCGAGTTGCCATGGTGGTTGCGGGCGCGCTGATGGTCATACTCACGCAGGATTTCGCCAGTCATCCGGCGCACGACTTTCTGCTGGCCGGCGATGTCATGGCTGGCGTCGATGACACGGAGATCGAACTCCTCGGCAAGCTGATCATAGATCTCCAGCACGCGGCCCTGGAAGAGGCGGAAACTTTCGACCAGGTCGGTCGATAACCCGAGGTCCATCCCGGCCTCGTAGTACTTCAGCTTGGCCCGCCCGGCCAGCAGCCGCTCGAGCGAGACGTCGATGGGCACGCGGAAAAAGAACGTGAGGTCGGGGCGCGGCGCGAAGCGATAGACTCCGCGTACCCAGTCAGGATGCACGCCGCGGGCCACGTCGCGCGCAAACGCGGTGTAAACGTAACGGTCGGCCAGCACGATCATCCCGGCACGCAGGGGCGGCAGGATCTGATAGATGAAGCGGTCGGCAAAGTCGACCGCGTGCAGCAGGCTGAAGGTGCTCGGCGTGAGCAGGTTGCGCCGCTTGCCGCGACGCATCGAGTTGCGCACCAGGCGCGAGGAGTTCCATTCGGTGAAATGCACCGGGTAGCCGCGCGCGCGCAGCCAGCGCTCCAGCAGTTTCACCTGAGTCGACTTGCCCGAACCGTCGATCCCCTCGACCGCGATCAGCCGGCCCGGGTACGGATGGGGCGAGCTAAGCAGGGTGCGCCGATGCCCCTTTACCGTCCGCCCCGCGCCGCCGCCCGCCGCGGCCGGCCCGTCGGCCGCTGTGCCCGGCGCCTGACCGTTGCCCGCGGAGCCCGGCGCTTGACCGTTATCTGACGGCTCAGCAGCCTCGACAGCAGGTCCGATCTTCTCTCGCAAGTCCATAGCTCAAGGTCTGCCTGCCCACCGGCAGCATCGACTGCGATGGTGAATCGGTCTGGTGAACGTCTGATGTGTATATCTTTAACCACACTGAAGTGACTTCGGTCCAGCGCATCGGCCAACCGCAGAACCGCCGCTATGGAGCGGACCAAATGGCGTTTTGCAGGGCTCAGCTCGCGAAACTCCGGCGAGTCGAGCCGTGCCGAGGGCTTGCGATGGCCGCGCGCGGCCTGCGCGATGATCTCGATCTCGAGCGGCTCGAAGCCCAACAGCTCGGCGTTCTTGACCAGGTAGTAGGTGTGACGGTTATGGCGATCGTGGTCGATGACGCGGCCGATATCGTGCAGCAGCGCGGCGTGTTCCAGAAGTTCGCGCGCCTGCGGGCCGGCTTTGAGCGCCGGCGCGGCCGCGTCGAAAATCTTGAGCGCCAGGCGCGCCACCTGCGGCCCATGTCCGTTGAGCGCGCCGAAACGCCGCGCCAGCGCACTTACCGAGCGTCGGCGCGCCTCGATCGAACCGCGGTCCCGCGCGCCCGCGTTGACCATGCTCAGCAGGATTCCCTCGCGCAGCGCCCAGGTGCAGGCGACCAGTTCCCGCGCGCCCGCGTGCTCCAGCACGAAGTCCGCCAGCACTACGGCCGCCGGCATCAGGTCAGCGCGCTTGGGGTCCGCGCCCGGGAGTTCGGCGCGCTCATCGGCGGAGAGCTTGAGCAGGCGGTTGCGCAGCCAGGTGACGTCGGTGGCGGGGATACTCAGGCCGTGGAGCCGATCCTGCTCGCCGTCGCGCGCCACCCGCGCCATCGCGACCAGCGCATTTATGGTTCCGGAGGTGCCAATCGCCTGCACCACTTCGGCGCGCCGCGTCTTGCGCAGCAGCGTATCGAGCTTGCGATGCAGATGGTCTTCGAGCCTGCGCACGTCGGCCGGGTCGGGCGGGTCGGAAGTGAGGAACCGTTCGGTCAGCCGCGCGACGCCCAGCGGCAGACTCTCCATCCATAGCGCCTCGCCGTCGCGCACCAGCACCAGCTCGACGCTCCCGCCGCCGACGTCGATCAGCAGGTAGGGCCCGCCCTCGAGGCCGAGCGCGTGACGCGCGGCGCTGAAAATGAACTGCGCCTCTTCGGCGCCTGAGATGACTTCGACTTTGAGACCGGTCTCGCGCCGGATGCGCGAGATGAAGACTTCGCGATTTTGCGCCTCGCGCACGGCGCTGGTCGCGACCGCGCGAATCCGATCGACCCGGCGCACCTTGGCCAGGCGCGCGAAATTCTTGAGCGCGCGCACCGCCAGTTCCATCGGCTCGCGCGCCAGCTTGCCGCTGGTGAACATATTGCGTCCCAGTCGCACCATCTCCTTGACGCGGTCGATGACCTCGAAGTGTCCGTCACGCCGCACGTCCGCGATCACCATGTGGACCGAATTCGAACCGACGTCGATCGCGGCCAGACGCATAATCAGAGCGTATGCCGCGCACGTGCGATTGTCAGCATCGCGTAGCTCCATCGCTTCACAGCTATGCGTTGTGCCGTGGGCGAAGTTGTGGAAAAGCGCGATGAGCGCCGGCGCCTTTTCAAGTCGTGACCGCTGGGGCATAGTTGTGGCCCTTGGGGGAGAACAGGGCCGTCGATGGGGGAGACAGGCACCGTCGTGATCTCACTTGCGCGTGGCGCAGCCGCCTGGAAGTGGCTCGCGGCCGGGTAGTCTTGCATGGCAAGCGCAACCCCGATTCCGGTCGCCGACGAACGCCCGGCCGCAGGACACAAGTGGCTGGTCGCAATCGCGGTGATGTTGGGCACCGTGCTCGAGGTGCTCGACACTTCGATCGTCAACGTCTCACTGCCACACATGCAGGGCAGCTTCTCGGCCAGCGTCGACGAAATCGCCTGGGTGGTCACCAGCTACCTGGTCGCCAACGGGATCATGATTCCGATGACCGGATGGATTTCCTCGCGCTTCGGCCGCAAGCGCTATTTCCTGACCTCAGTGGCGGCCTTCGTGGCCACCTCTGCGGCGTGCGGCGCGGCGCGCTCGCTGGGGCAGATGGTGCTGTTCCGGCTTGCCCAGGGCGCGGCGGGCGCGGCCATGATTCCGTCCTCGCAGGCCATCCTGATGGAGACCTTTGCGCCCGAAGAGCAGCAGATGGCGATGGCGACGTGGGGTATCGGCCTGATGATAGCGCCGATCCTCGGGCCAACGCTGGGCGGCTGGATCACCGACAACTGGAACTGGCGCTGGAATTTCTACATCAACGTCCCGATCGGGATCGTCGCCCTGCTGATGGTCTACGCGTTCGTGCACGATCCGGCCTACCTGAGCCAGCGCCGATCGAGGGGCGGGCGTGTCGACTACGTCGGCATCGCGTGCCTGGTGGTCGGCCTGGGACTCACGCAAATCGTGCTCGATCGCGGCCAGCGCGCCGACTGGTTCGCCTCGACCTGGGTGGTCGTGGCGACCGCGTGCGCGGCGCTCGCGCTGCTCACGCTGGTGGTCAATGAACTGCTGTTTCCTCAGCCGATCATCGACCTGCGGATCCTAAAGGACCGGGTCTTCTCGCTGACGGTTCTATTGATGGTGGTGATGAGCGCGACGCTGTGGGGCACGGGCCTGCTCATGCCGATCTTTCTGCAGGAGCTGATGGGTTACACGGCGTGGCGGGCGGGGCTGCTGATGGTGCCGCGGGCGATGTCCGCGATGTTCTCGATGTTCGCAGTGGGGCAAGTGGCGCGGCTGCGAGTCGATACGCGCCCGATGATCGGACTGGGCTTCCTGCTCGCCGCGATTGGGCTCTGGTTGATGAGCCAATGGAGCCTCGACGTAAGCGCGCACGTCGTCGCGCTCGACAGCATCGTGCTGGGCAGCGGCCTGGGGATGCTGTTCCCGGTGCTCGCGGCGGTGGGGTTTTCAGGATTGCGGCGCGAGCGGATGGGCGATGCGGCGAGCCTGTTCAACCTGATGCGCAATACCGGGGCCGCGATGGGGATCTCGTATCTTACCAACATGCTGGTAAGCTACGAGCAGGTGCATCAATCGAGATTGGTCGAACATCTATCGGTGTTCGATGCGTGGCGCCTGAGCCAGCGAGGCTCGCTGATGCCGGGCAGTCCGCCGTTTCATTTCATGGGACAATTGGTGACCGGCCAGAAGCAGGGCCTCGGCATAGTGTACGGAATGGTGATGTCGCAAGCCGCAATTCTGTCGTTCGATGACCTCTACAGGATCCTAGCCGTGTTGATGCTCTTGATGGTGCCGGCGTTTCTCTGGCTCAAACGCGCGCCGTCGCAGACCGAGAGTCAGGCCCAGGTCATGACCGCGCACGCTGAATAACGCCGTCGGATGGAAGCCGCAGTACCGATTGGCTCGGCGCACGCCGAGCCGGCTACACCCTCGTACAAATGGCTGGTCGCGCTGGCCGTGATGCTAGGCACCACACTCGAGGTGCTCGATACCTCGATCGTCAACGTCTCGCTGCCGCACATGCAAGGCAGCTTTTCGGCCAGCGTCGACGAGATCGCGTGGGTGCTGACCAGCTACCTGGTCGCCAACGGCATCATGATCCCGATGACCGGATGGATCTCGTCGCGCTTTGGCCGCAAACGCTACTTCCTAATGTCGGTATCGGTTTTCGTGGTCGCCTCGGCGCTATGCGGCGCGGCCGCATCGCTCGACCAGATGGTGGTCTTCAGACTGATCCAGGGTGCGGCGGGGGCCGCGATGGTGCCGTCGTCGCAGGCCATCCTGATGGAGACATTTCCGCCGGCCGAGCAGCAGCTCGCGATGGCGACGTGGGGCGTGGGCCTGATGGTCGCGCCGATCATGGGACCGACGCTGGGCGGCTGGATCACCGACAACTGGAACTGGCGCTGGAATTTCTATATCAACGTGCCGATCGGAATCGTCGCCTTCCTGATGGTCTCGGCGTTCGTACAGGATCCCGCCTTCCTGCGTCAGCATCGGGCGCGCGGCGCCAGGGTCGACTACGTGGGCATCGCCTGCCTGGTGGTGGGGCTGGGCGCGATGCAAATCGTGCTCGACCGCGGCCAGCGCGCCGACTGGTTCGCCTCGTCCTGGGTGGTATGGACCAGCCTGCTGAGCGCAGCTGCCCTGATCATTCTCGCGATCAACGAGCTGCGCATCGCCGACCCGATTCTCGATCTGCGGATTCTCAAGATAAAGGTCTTCAGCGTCGGGCTGCTATTGATTGTCGCGATGAGTTCGGTGCTCTACGGCACCGGCCTGCTGATGCCGATATTCCTGCAGGAGTTCATGGGCTACACGGCCTGGAAGGCCGGGCTGGTGCTGGCCCCGCGCGGGCTTGCGACGATGCTGTCGATGGTGGTGGTCGGGCAGATTGCGCGCCGGGGCTTCGACACGCGCTCGCTGGTCGGCGTGGGCTTCATCCTGATGACGGTCGGTCTGTGGACAATGTCCGGCTGGAATCTCCAGGTCAGCCTGTGGGTCGTCGTCATCCCGAGCGTGGTGATGGGTCTCGGCATGGGAATGATCTTTCCAACGCTCTCGGCGAGCTCGCTGTCGGTCGTGGCACGCGAGAAAATCGGCTACGCCGCGAGCCTCTACAACATGATGCGCAACACGGGCGCCGCGATCGGAATCGCCTACATGACCACGATGCTGGTCGACCACGAACAGATTCATCAGTCGCGCCTGGCCGAGCATCTCTCGGTCTTCGACGCGTGGAAGCTCAGTGAGCGCGCGCCGCGCATGCCGGGCGCGCCGTCCTTCCACTACCTGCCGCAAATGATAGGCGGACAGCATCAGTCGTTCGGCATTATCTACAACGCGATACAGGCGCAGGCCGCGATCCTCTCCTTCAACGACATCTACCGGATCCTCGCGGTGGTGATGGCACTGATGATCCCGGGCTTTCTGTTCCTGCGCAGAGGCCACAGCGCGGGCGGCTCCGCCGCCGCGCACTAGGCGAAAATGCCCTAGTCGGCCATCTTTGCGAGCGCGTCCTGGAAGGCGCCGAGCCCACGCTCGTCGAACAACACCAACTCGACCCGTTCAAGCGCCGTCGTCCCACGCAGATGGTCGCGAATCTCCTCCAGCATCACCATGGCGCATCGCTCGATCGGAAAACCGGCAATCCCGGTGCCGATCGCCGGGAAGGCGACCGACTGGAGCCCGTGTTCGGCCGCGCGCTTCAGCGAATTGCGCGTCGCGTCGCGCAGCGCCGCCTCGCTCGTGCGCCCGCCAAGCCGCATCGAGGCCGCGTGGATAACGTAGCGCGCCGGCAGCTTGCCGGCCCCGGTTAACGCCGCCTCGCCGATCGGGATCGGTCCGAGCTTGTCGCATTCGGCCTGGATCGACGGCCCGCCCTTGGCGCGGATCGCACCGGCCACGCCGCCGCCCAGGATCAGATCGTTATTGGCCGCGTTGACGATCGCGTCGACCGGCGCTTCGGTCAGGTCGCCCTTGCGCAGCACGATTGCGGAGCGCCATCCCTGATCCATATGCGTATCCTCCGAATATTCTACCGCGACGCATTCTCCTATCGCCGCCGGCTGACGCGCGCCGCGCTTGTGCTATTATCACGGCGCACCCGATGAGCGAGACGACGAGCAGGCAGGCATCCTGGCCGGGTGCGATCTTCGCTCTTGGCCGTGTGGCCGTGGTGATTGCGCTCGTCGCGGCCGCCTTCGTCTGGACGGTTGGCCGCCGCCATCGCGCGGCGCTGGCGGTTCCATCGGGCTATCTCCAGGTTGATCTTGAAACCTCGCCCATTGCGCTCGACCCGCGGTTTGCGACCGACGCGATTTCCTCGCGCACCGGCGAACTGGTCTTCGATGCGCTGGTCAGGCTCGATGCGCATGGACAATTTTTCGGCAACCTGGCCGAAAGTTTCGAGCGGCCATCGCCGACCACGCTGGTTTTCCATCTGCGCCGCGGCCTGCGCTTCAGCGACGGGCGGCCGCTCACCGCTCGCGACGTCAAATATACATACGATTCGATTCTTGATCCCGCCAGCATCTCGCCCAAGCGTATCGGCCTGCGGCAGCTCGCCGCGATCGCCGCGCCCAACGACACCACGATCGTGATGACAACCAAGGGGCCGTACGCGCCGGCGCTGGAGATGGCGACCATGGGCGTGGTGCCTGAGGGGACGCCTTTGCCCGGCAAGGGCGCCCAGCGATGGCCGGCCGCCAGCGGCGCTTTCGAGATCGCGAGCTTCTCGCGCGACGAGGCGCTAGTGCTGACGCGCAACCCGGCCCGCACGCACGCGCCGGGCGACGTTCCCGGAATCGTGTTCAGGGTGGTGCCCGATCCGACGGTCCGCGCGTTGGAACTGGCCGAGGGCATCTGCGACCTGGCCGAGAACAATATTCAACCCGACCTGCTCGGCTATCTCGGGATGCGGCCCGAGCTGATAATCGATCAGTCGCCGGGCAGCGAATATTACTATTTGGAGTTTAACTTCCGCGATCCGCATTTGCGCGACCTTCGCGTGCGCCAGGCGATTGCCTATGCAATCAACCGCGAGGCAATCATCGGCTCGCTATACAAAGGCACCGGACGGGTGGCGAGCGGGATGCTCGCGCCCGAGAATTGGGCTTACAACGGCAGCGTGCAGCGCTATCCGTATGATCCGTTCAAGGCTTCCAAGCTGCTAGACGAGGCCGGCTATCCAATCGGACCGACGGGGGTGCGCGACCTGAAGTTCGTCTACAAGACCACGCCCGAGGGACGGCGGCTTGGCGAAGCGATGCAGGCGATGCTGCGGCGGATCGGAATCACACTCGATATCAGGACTAATGAGTTCGCGACATTTTACAGCGATATCCAGAAAGGCAATTTCGATTTGACCTCGCTCGACTGGGTCGCGACCGACCTGACGCATCAGTACTCAATGGTGTTCGATTCCAAAATGACTCCGCCCAACGGCTCCAACCGCGGTGGCTACTCGAACCCCGCGATGGACCGTCTGCTGGAGCAGGCCGAGGTGACGCTCGACCCCGGCGCGCGCCGCGAGATCTATGCGCAGGTGCAGCAGATCGCCGCCACCGACCTGCCATACGTGTCATTGTGGTGGATCGACAACGTGGTAGTGATGAATCGCCGCGTCAAGGGTTTCACGCCCTTTCCCAGCGGCAGCTTGCGCTCGCTCGCCACCGTCTCGCTGACGCCGGAAACAGGGAGCGCGCGCAGGTGATTGGGTACTTCGTCCGCCGCCTCATCGCGCTCGTTCCGGTCGCGCTGGGCGTCGCGACGCTGACCTTCGCGCTCATCCACCTGGTGCCCGGCGATCCGGTGGTCGCGATGCTTGGCGACACCGCGGGGCCCGCGGATATCGAAGGGCTGCGCCATGAGTTGGGGCTCGACCGTCCAATTGCCGCGCAGTATGCCGGTTTCCTATGGGGTCTTGCGCATGGCGACCTCGGCGAATCGATTTCGATGAAAGAACCGGTTGTACGGCTAATCGCCGAACGGTTCCCGGCGACGCTGGAGTTGGCGGGCGCCGGATTGCTGGTCGCGATCGTGCTCGCCTTACCGCTCGGCCTCATCGCAGGCGCCAATCCCGGCGGCGCCGCCGACATGGGCGCGATGGGCTTTGCGATCCTCGGTATCTCCGTACCTCATCTCTATCTCGGCCCGCTTATGATGATCGTCTTCTCACTCGATCTCGGATGGTTTCCGTTGACCGGACGCGGCGGCCTGGCGCACCTGGTGCTGCCGGCGATGACGCTGGGGACGGCGCTGGCGGCGATCCTGGCGCGGATGCTGCGCCAGAGTCTGGTCCAGGTGCGCGAGGCCGACTATATCCGCACCGCGCGCAGCAAGGGACTGAGCGCGTTCGCCGCGCTGATGCGCCACGGACTGCGCAACGCGCTCACACCGCTGATCACGCTGCTCGGACTGGAGACCGGCGCGCTGCTGACCGGCGCGATCGTTACCGAGATGATCTTCTCGTGGCCCGGGATGGGGCGCTTGCTAATGGCCGCGATAAACGCGCGCGATTATCCGCTGGTCGAAGGTTGCGTACTCACCTTCGCGCTGAGTTACGTACTGGTCAATATGGCTACCGACCTGGTCTACAGCATGGTGGACCCGCGGATTCGCCTCATCCGCGTTTAGTGGCATTCGCAATGCGGATGGCGACGCATACGCAAGCCGCGGATGAATGCGCGTTGCGGAGGAATGAAGAATGGCGCGGCGCAATCCCTCCCTGATCGCGGGCTGCGCGATCGTCGCGGTGATCGCGATGGCGGCCGCGTTGGGCCCGCTCCTGGTGCACACAGACCCGTTCGCGATCGATCTAACGCAGGTGCTTGCGCCGCCCGGCCGCGGCCATTGGCTCGGATGCGACGCGCTCGGACGCGACATGCTGGCCCGCGTGCTGTGGGGAGCGCGGCTGTCGCTGGTGGTCTCGACCACGGTGGTGGCGCTCTCGCTCGCCGCGGGCAGCATCATTGGCGGCGGTGCGGCGCTGGCGGGCGGGCGCGTCGATTCGATCGTGATGCGCCTGGTCGATATCGTGCTGGCGTTCCCCGGCTTTCTGCTCGCGATTGCGCTCGCCGCAATTCTTGGCCCCGGTCTCATCGACCTGGTTGTGGCGCTGACTGCGATGGGATGGACTGGCTACGCGAGGCTGGTTCGCGGCGAAGTGCTATCGCTGCGCGAACGCGAATACGTTGAGGCGGCCCGCGCGCTGGGTGCGTCGCCCAGCCGTCTGCTGTTCCGCCATCTGCTGCCCGGCCTGGCCGGCCCGGTCGCAGTGCAGGCGACCTTCGGCGTCGGTGGAATCATCATCGCCGAGGCCGCACTCTCGTTCCTGGGGCTGGGAGCGCTGCCGCCCGCGCCGAGCTGGGGCAACATGCTCGATACCGGACGTGCATTCCTGCTCGTTGCGCCGCATTTGACTACCGCGCCGGGCGTTGCGATTGGGGCTTCGGTGTTGGGGTTCAACCTGCTGGGCGATGGACTCGCGCAGGCGGTCGGCTGGCGCGCCTGACCAGGATGACTTGCCTGACTTGGTGCTTATCTCAGAGCTTGCACCTTGTTCACCAGCCCCGAGTACCTATGTTTGATCGGCAAGACGACCATGAAGCGACGGCTCACCATGTAACATTTCCGGCTTATGATGAAGAAGCGAGAATACTGGTTGAGGTTCGGAACTCCGCGTCGTCGATTGCGCCTGCCGGGTGGCCTTACCGCCGCGCGCCACGCTCGAATCAGGTCTCGCGTTTGAGCGCGGCCAGGCTCTTCACATATGGCGGATAGGCAATTCCGCGTTCGGTGATGATCGCGGTTACCAACTCGGCCGGCGTTACGTCGAAGGCGGGATTGAAGACTTTGACGCCTCGGGGTGTGATCTGCTCGCCGCCGAGATGAGTTATTTCGCTAGCCGATCGTTGCTCGATCGGAATTTCGGCGCCGCTTGGACAATTGAGATCGATCGACGACAGTGGCGCCGCAACGTAAAATGGCACGCCGTGGCGCTTAGCCATCACAGCCAGCGGATAAGTGCCGATCTTGTTGGCGACGTCGCCGTTGGCCGCCGTGCGATCGGTGCCGACCACCACACAACTCACGCCTCCGCTGCGGAGCACGCTCGCCGCCATGTTGTCGGCGATGACCGTCACCGGGATGCGGTCCTTGTGCAACTCCCATGCGGTCAGGCGCGCGCCCTGCATGAAAGGCCGCGTCTCGTCGGCGACGACCGCGATCTTCTTGCCCGCCTCGCGCGCGGCGCGCACCACGCCCAGCGCGGTGCCGTAGCCTGCCGTGGCCAGCGCTCCGGCATTGCAATGGGTGAGCACCGTCGAAGGGTCGGCGAGCAGCGTCGCGCCGAAGCGGCCCAGCGCACGATTGGCGGCGAGGTCTTCCTCGTATATGGCCAGCGCCTCGTCGCGCAGGCTTCGGAAAAGATGCGGCGCGTCGAGCTTGAGGCCGCGCTCGACCACCCGGCCCATCCGCTCTACCGCCCAGGCCAGGTTGACCGCGGTGGGCCGCGTTGCGCAGAGGCCCTTGGCAACCTGGGCGAACCGCGCGCGGGCTCGCGCGCCGTTGAGACCGCGCATCCCCAGCGCCACACCCATCGCAGCCGCGACACCGATCGCGGGCGCGCCCCGAATCACCATCGTGCGGATCGCCTCCGCGACGCCGCGCCAATCGCGGTATACGCGGATGACTTCGCGCGCCGGCAGCAGGCGCTGGTCGATCATGCGCACCGTATCATTGCGCCACTCGATGGTTCTTACTGCCATGTCGAATCAGCCGAAGTCAGTCGCGCACGAATAGTTCGCCGGACGCTTGCACGCATTTGCACACCGATTTTCGCACGAGCCTCCGCGGCGCGGTGAAAGTAGATATTTCCGCGTGCCGGGTAACTTCATTGCGTTCGCGGTGGCAGTGTCGCAACCGGGGCGCTACAGGATAGCTCCCCCGCAATAACTCCTGCCCTGCGGCGGAGCGCGATGCGGACTGGCCGATGCGGCGCGCGCGCTAGGCTTTTTCGTAAAGCCCGCGAGTCTTGCGCTTGGCCAATCCAGCATCGATCCAGCGCGTGATCGCGGCAAAGATTTCTGACGGGCGCTTTTCCTTGAGCCCACGCACTTGGCGAACGTTGGAGGCTTTGAACTGTTTGGGCAACTGCGCAAGCACGCTGCGCCAGTTGATTCGCCCGCCGCCGCCGCCTCCACCTGCGCCATCCGTCTCCCGCGGTCCACGCGCGACACCGCCACGCGCGCCGCCACGTCCGGCAAGCCGACCCAGCGCTTCCTCGTCACGCTTGAGGCGTGCGAGTTCGATCTCCTTGGCGTGAATATCCTTGCGCAACTTGGCCAGCACTGAGCCGGCCTGGCGCTGCACCTGGCGGATTGCGGACGCGGTCGATGCGGAGCCTTTCGTTCGTGGCATCCAGTAGTCTCCTTGGCTAAATGAGTTTCGGCAGAAATTAAAGCGCTATTACGCTACACAACGAACCTCTGATCCACAAGCACTTTGCCGAACTTACCTGATGATACTAACAGAGTTTAGTAGTTCATGGCTATCACCAATGCTTGCGCCAGGTGTTACTTGTGCAGAGCATTAGGAAATACTCGCGCTGGATGGTTACTTGTGCCGCGTATATAAGATGAAAAATCAGGTGAAAATCAGTTTCGGCTCGCCACTGGTGACCAAATTGGCTCCGCTCTGATCGTGGCCGCACGACTACCGCATCGCCGCATACTCACGATCGTACCGATGTCTCTTTTTGATTATTTGCGCCGGCATCGCGTGCCTGCAAATGACATTGAGTTGCCAGGTCTGGTCCCGGTTTGGGTTTCTAGCACCCCCTATGCGCTCGAGCTTGTTGAATACCGGCGTGTCGAACAAAGTGTGGGATTTCGACCGGACGCTTCGACGACTCTTTTAAACTTCAGATGGCAATTGTGAGAGTCAGAAAGCCTCGGCTGCGGTTTGCGGAGGCTCGATTTCGCAACGATAAAGCATCTTAAAGCAACACACTGCTTGTAACTGCTATATTCTGGCAACCCTATGCTTATACATGACTCGATGGTATAAAAATTACGCTATTTTGGACGTATCGTGCGTCACGATAGTTCGCTTTTGGAATGTCTATCGGGAGGATTTCGGTCGGCATTGTGCGAGGAGACAGGCGCAAGGATCGTGCGACGCGCTTAGCATCTGGCGTCAAAGGTGAGCAGGAGAATTCTGAATGGGCCGTAGACTGTATGTGGGGAATCTAGCTTGGACTGTCACAGATCAGGACCTGCAGGATGCGTTTTCCGAGGCGGGTAAGGTAGACAGTTCCCAGGTCATCATCGATCGTGCGACCAATCGGTCACGCGGTTTCGGCTTTGTCGAGATGGCCTCGGATGATGCCGCGGAGGCGGCGATCAAAAAGCTCAACGGCAGAGACATTAAGGGACGCCCGATTCGCGTCAACGAGGCGCAGGCTCGCAGCGGAAACGATCGCGAGCGGCGCCCCGGTGGTGGCGGCGGCGGACGGGACCGCTAGAGAGACCCGGCGGGATGGACGCATCGATGGCGCGAATGGCTAACTGCGCCGCGCTCGTCACGTCGCCGGACTACATATAGATGCCGACCTCGTCCCGGCCCAGGCCGCATGGGCTGGACGCGGAAAACTGACTGCTTCAACCATCCGGCCCGGAGCCTCGAGCGACATCCGCGCCGCCCGGCGTCCAATCCAGAGGGTGGTGAAGACTTCAACTCATTCCCAAGTCGGTATGCGGTTTTACTGGCGCAGGGCACTGCTCCGATAACGACGTATTGGTGCGCCTGCGCGGCGCCAGTGTGCCAAGCAAACGCGCAAGCCGCAAGAAATCCCGCACATACGCCTGTACCGGGTAAGCGCCGCGCACAACGTAAGCCGGATGATACATCGGATATAGCATTACGCCGCCGTTGCTGCGTGCGACACGGCAGTGCGGCCGAAATGGCGCCTCGCTCCCGGCCATCTCGCGCCAGGCCACGGCTCCCAGGCAGACGACGACCCGCGGACGGACTGCGGCGAGCTCGGCCGCCAGGTGGTCGCGGCAGTTGGCGATCTCGCGCGCGCTGGGATCGCGGTTGCGCCCGCGCCCGTCGCGCGGATTGCATCGGACCACGTTGGTGATGAAGACGCGCCCGAGATCGGCGCGAGCGATCATCAGGCGCAGCAGGTTTCCCGAACGGTCGCCGCTAAATGGAATTCCGGTGCGGTCGCCGCCCAGCCGTCCCGGCGCCAAGCCGACGAACGCAACCGTCGCTGGCGCGGCGCCGTGGCCCGGCACCACTTGCGAACGGCACTTGACTAGCGCCGCGCATCGCACGCACCCGAGCATCGCGGCGCGCAACGCGCGCAATCGGCCGGTCGCCGTATCGAATTCGCCGCCCATCGAATAATCCGCGAAATATATCTGCGAATATATTTGGCGATTGCCGATCCCACCGAGGCGCATTCGTCAGCACCATGCCGCACGAGCGCGAAACCTTCGGCTAAAGAAGTTCCTTCTCTTCGACCGCGCGGAATTCGGCCTCGCCGAGTGCTTCGGCCTTGCGGGCGCCGTGGCGTTCGTAGAGTTCGAACAGACCGGCCTTGTGCGGGCGCACGCGGCCCAGCGGACATTTCTGCCAGTCCTCGAGCGACTCGTCGCAATAGCCCATCCGGTTCTCGCCACACTTGGGCTGCAGGAATACGGCGATCTCGGGCAGCACGTGCTTTATCTCAGCCCGCATCATCGCCACCATCCGCCGGATCTCCCACTGCGCCCGCACGCACAGACGCAGATCGCAGATGTGTAACATCTCTGCGAAATTCACCATCACGTGGAAATTGGTCGGCGCCGCGTTGGGCAGCACGAAACGCGCGTCCTCGGCGGGAATCCCCGCCTTGAGCGCGCGAGCGTAAAGTTCCGACGTGCGTTCGAGCAATCCGGCGAACTCTTCCTCCATGCCGGCGCGGCGCCACGAATCGGGCATCACGAAGGCCAGCCGATCCTGCTTTAATTTGACGTAGCGCTGGCTCTGCTGCTCGAAGCTGATGCCGATGCGATGGCGGACGAACTGATGCGAGAGCGAGCGCGACACACCGGCGATCGCGAACCAGAACACGATCTGCTCCAGCGGCGAGGCATGGCCGGTCTTGAGGCGCTCGGCGATGAACTCGCGCACGCGTTCGTGGCTGATCTTCTCGGTCCGGATCTTTTCCCAGACTTCGATCGGGGAATCCGACGAGTAGCAGGTGCGAAACGCCGCGTAGAGCTTCTCCAGCGGATCGCTCGCATAGTCGATAAGCTTGACCTGCATTTCGGCGCGGCTGTTGTTCACGGTCATCGCTGCATCATCCCGTTCCTTACTATATTTCACTGGCGAGATGAACGTAATCGCCGCCGCGCGCCGTTATCAACTCCATCAACAGACAGTTCGCTGCCTGATACAGCTCCGCGTCGGCCATTGCGCGGCGGCCCCGAGACTCCTAGATTCCCGCTCATGGCGCCGCCCGTCGAAACCTCCTACCACCGCATTGTGCGGCCGCTGCTTTTCCAACTCGACCCCGAGCGCGCGCATCGGTTGACGCTCGCGATGATGCGGCCGCTCGCGATGCTGCGCAGGCCGGCGCCCGATCCGCCCGCGCTGGCCATGACTCCGTGGGGGATCCGGTTTTCCAACCCGATCGGACTCGCGGCCGGAATGGATAAGGATATTCGCGCGGTCGCCGGATGGCAGGCGGTGGGTTTCGGCTTCGCTGAGCTGGGTACGATAACGCCGCTGGCGCAACCCGGCAATCCGCGCCCGCGCCTGTGGCGCCTGCCCGAACATCGCGCGATGGTGAACCGGCTGGGCTTCCCGAGCGCAGGGATGGAAAGGGCGGCGCGCCGGCTTCAACGTCTGCGGCGTCGTAGATTGAAAATCCGGCTCGGGCTCAATCTGGGGCCCAACAAGGACACGCCGCAGGAACGCGTGGCGTCGGATTACGCAACGCTGGTCGCACGGCTGGGCGCGATGGCCGACTTTATCGTGATCAACATCAGTTCGCCGAATACGCCCGGGCTGCGCGACTGGCAGTCGGCGGCGCGCCTTGCGCCCTTGATGCGTCCGATTCTCGCCGAGGCCATCAAGCTCACTCCGCGCAGGCCCGTGCTGGTGAAGCTGGGGCCCGATCTCAACTCGCCGGTGCTGGCTTCAGTGTGCGAGGCGGTCTCCGCGGCCGGCGTAGACGGATTGGTCGCGTGCAACACCACGACCGCGCGCGAGGCGGTCGGCGTGCAGACGGTGCACGAGGGCGGGCTGAGCGGAGCGCCGCTTAGGAAGCGGGCGGTCACGATGGTCGCGGAGATTCGCCGCCGCACCGGCGGCAGGATGCCGATAATCGGAGTTGGCGGGGTGGCCAGCGCCGAGGACGCTTACCATCTGATTTGCGCTGGCGCGACACTAGTCGAGTTGTATACGGGACTGGTTTACGAGGGGCCGGACCTGGTGCGGCAAATCAAGCAGGGCCTGCTGGAATTGCTGGAGCGCGACGGGCTTAGTTCGATCGCCGAGGCGGTCGGCAGCGCGGCGCCCGCCAAAGAGAGCGAACCGTCGTAACGCTCCAATAGCGCCGCCCACATAATAATGAGAGGCACATGATGTCTGGAGAGCAGGAAGATCAAAACGACATCCTGGTCGACGCGCGCTGGCTCGGCGAGCATCGCACCGACGGACGCGTGGTGCTGGTCGATACGCGCTCGGCGGCCGACTTTCGCGCCGGCCATCTGAAAGATGCGCGCCATTTCGATCCGTTTCCGTTCCATCACTGCGATACCAGCGAGCGCGGGATGCACGAGTTTCGCGCGCAGCTCGAATGGATCTTCTCGGCGCTCGGCATCACCGGCGACGAGACGCTGGTCTTTTACGAGAACGACTCCGGGATGCGCGCGGCGCGTGCGGCGTGGCTCGCCGAGTACATGGGCCATCGGCGCGTACGCACCCTCGACGGCGGGCTGAAACTGGCGGGCGCGGAACTGACGACCGCCGTCGAGCCGGTCATGCCAGGCGCGTTTGCGGGGGCGCCGCGCGCGGAGATTTTCGCCTCCAACGAATACCTCGTCGAGCGACTCGGCCGCGCCGACGTGCGGATTATCGACGTTCGCACCGACGAGGAATACTTCGGCGAGCGCGTTCGGGCGCGGCGCACGGGTGCGTTGCCCGGCGCGGTGCATCTGGACTGGGTCAACAACGTGGCCGCCAGCGGCGCGTTCAAGCCGCCCTCCGAGTTGCGCGCCGCCTTCGAGCGGCTGGGGCTGCGTCCGGAGGCCGAGATCGTTCCGTACTGCCAGGGCGGCTATCGCTCGGCCAATGCGTATTACGCGCTCAGGCTCGCGGGCTTCAATCGCGTGCGCAACTACATCGGGTCATGGGGCGAATGGGGCAACCGCGAAGACCTGCCGATCGAGCATCCGCGCCGCAAATGAAGCGCGCGCTGCGCTCGCACCTGCAGCGTGCTCAAGCCGGCCGCGCACGCGGCGTGTTGCTGCTGAGCGCCTTCGAGCCGTTCGGCGGCGAGCGCAGCAATCCGTCATGGGAAGTCGCCGCGCAGCTTGACGGCCGCGAGATTGGCGGACTCGTCGTCAAGGCGGTGAAATTGCCGGTCAGCACGCCGCGCGCGGTGCGCGCAATCGCGACGGCGATCCGACGATTTCGTCCGCGCGCGGTGCTCGGTCTGGGACAGGCGGGCGGGCGTCCTACGATTTCGCTGGAGAAGGTCGCAATCAACCTGGTCGAGCGCCGCGCCGGCCGCGAGAGCGACGGCGGCCTGTCGGGTACGCCAGTCGTGCGCGGCGGCGCGGACGCGCTTTTCGCGCGGCTTCCGTTGCGCGCGATATTGCGCGCGCTCGAGCGCCGCGGAATCCCGGCGGCGCTCTCGCTGAGCGCCGGCGCGTACGTGTGCAACTCGGTGATGTACGCGACACTGCATACGCTCGCCCCGCGGCCCGAGATCGTCGCCGGGTTCATCCACCTGCCGTACGCCGCGCGCCAGGCGGTGCGCCATCGCCAGGCCCCGAGCATGACGCTGGAGATGATGACGGCGGCGGTCGAGGCAACGGCCGCCGTCACGGCCGCGACGCTCGCGCGCGCGCCGGCGGCGCGCGCGCGAGCGTCGCGCAGACGGGGCTGAGGCGCCAGGCGAGCCGACCTAACCTTCGTCCCCTTCCCTAAAGGGAAGGGGCGTAAAAAATCAAAAATCGACCTGGCCTAGCTTTCGTCGTCGGACGTGCGCGGCACGCCGATCGCTACCATAAGGAGCGGGCTCTTGCCGACGGCGTGCGGCGCAAAGAAGTTCGTGGCGTCGTCGTCGTAAAAGGTCAGTCCGGTTGCTCCGCGTCCCAACGCGTAGGCTGCCAGGTAGGCTCGGCCGCCATGCAATCCAGCCTCCAGATGGGCATCGCGGTAGGCGCGATTGCCCAGCGCGCCGAGCACGCGCTCGAGGTCGGCCATGTAGCAGAGCAGCGCCGAGCAGTCGGCGCCCAGCGGTTGTTCCAGACAGAGGTAGCCAGCCTCAAGCCGGAAATTGCCGGCCTTGAGGAGGTCGAACTCGCCGCTTTGCCGCCGGTAGTAGTACGCCCCCGGCTCCATCCCGTCGGCAGCGTTAACGATTAAGTAGGTATCGCTCAGCGGCGGGAAGTCGGCTCGCGGATGGCGGCTCGAAGCGGCCATGATGGTCGCCAGCTCCTCGGCCGTGATCGGCTTGCGCGCGAAGACTCGCGTCGATCCGCGTCTTAGAATCGTCTCGCCCAGGCTCAGTCCCGCGCTCGCATTAAGGACTTGGGGCGTCACCGCGTTCGCCGATGGTGACGGCGGCGGCGCCGAATCGACGCGCGCGTCGGCGACGGCGGCCACTTCGTCGGGACCGAGCAGCCGGGACGCCCGATGCATCCGCACCAGGTCCGGGTAGCTCACCTCCTCGCGCGAGAGCGCAATCGTCTCGAGGCCGAGCGGCCGCAATTCCGGCTCGGCGCCGGGCGCGGCGGCGCCACTACCCAACGCGACCAGGCAGAGTGCGCCCTCGCGCTCGCCGTCGATCCCGAGCAGCGCCTCGATCTCCGGATCGGCAAAAGCGGTGACCAGTTCGGTGGAAAGCCCCTCGGCCGCCGCGGCGGCGAGCAGATTGGCGAGCATCGTGCCGGCGTCCCAGAAGCAGTAGCGGTAGGCCCGTGCGCGATACTTCCATGTGCTACGCCAGAAAATTGCGCTCAGCACGAGCACCGCGCGCGCGTGGCGCAACGAGGGGCGTCCCGCCGCCGCGCGCGCGATCAATCCGCGCCAGTCGCCGCGGCGCAGCCCGCGCAGGCGCAAATCGGCGGGCGAAAAATGATAGAGCCCCTGCTCCAGTTCGCCGGCCTCGGCCACGGCGGCGTAAATCTCGATCGGGTAGAGCGCGCCTGCCGACGGCGCGGCGCGAAAATGGTAGTCCTCGCCGCCGATCCTGGTGCGCCGCGTGAGCCCGTCGGCGCAAAACAGGATTCGCGTGAGCGCCTCGAGCGTAAGTTCGTCGCTGCCATCCGGCGCGTCGCGGGCCGCGATCGTCTCCAGCGCCGGAAGCCGCGCGAGACTCAAGTCGCGCGGCAGTGCGAGGCCCGACACCTCGGGGTAGAGCTTGTACGGCATCGGGCGGTTGTCCCAGTCCAGGTGATGCGCGTCCGTCCGCACGCTGGTGTACGAATGTTTCGTCATCGCGTGATAGGTCCGCGCCGCTTCGATATCGCGATTGCCCAATTCTCTGAGACTCCTGCGCGCTGCGGGCTTGAGCCCGCGGCGTTATCGCCGTTGCCATGGATCATATCACCTTGCGCGTCGGCTAGGCGGTATCGACTATCGCGTGCTATGGGACTGGCTTAAGCCAACCGAACCAAACGATACGGGAGAGGCCGATGGGCACCACCACACCCAGGCTAAGCGCCGCCGAAGTGAAAGGGCTGTTCGAGAAGCTCAGCAACTGGGGCCGCTGGGGCAAGGACGATGAGCGCGGCGCGCTCAACTTCATCACGCCGCAAAAGCGCGCCGCCGCCGGCCGCCTGGTGCAAAGCGGCGAGACGGTCTCGATGGCTTTGCCGCTAGCGACCACGTCGGGACCTGACAATCCCACGCCGGTCACGCACGTGATGCTCTACTCGGGCCCCGGCCTGGCCGCCGCGCTGGACTACTTTGCGATCGCGCCGCACGGGATGGCGTTCACCCATCTCGACGCGCTCTGCCACGTGTTCTGGGAGCGCAAGATGTACAACGGCTTCAGCTCCAGCGAGGTCGGACGCTGGGGCACGCGCAAGTGCGGGATCGACGTGGCGCGCGAAGGCATCGTGAGCCGCGGTGTATTGCTCGACATCGCGCACCTTAAGAACGTCGAGTGGATGGAGCCTGGCGAGCGCGTCTTTCCCGAGGACCTCGACGCCGCCGAACGCGCGCATCGCGTGCGCGTCGAGGAAGGCGACGTGCTGCTGGTGCGGACCGGGCGGATGGCGCGGCAGAAAAAGCTCGGCGCGTGGGATAGCCGCAGCGAGGGGATGGCGGGTCTCGATCCGAGCTGCCTGCCGTGGCTCCACGAGCGACGGATCGCGGTGTTGGGATGCGACGGCGTCAGCGACGTGCTCCCGACCGGCTACGGTAACGAGCTGATTTTCCCGATCCACGTCGGGATGCTAGTGGCGATGGGCGTGCATCTGATCGACAACGCCGACCTCGACGCGCTGGGCGCCGCCTGCGCACGCCTCGCGCGTTACGAATTCATGTTCACGATGTTGCCGCTCATCCTGGAGCGCGGCACCGCCTCGCCGGTAAATCCGGTGGCGATTTTCTGACCGCTCCTTCGAGCTTCTGATTCATCAAGCGTTCGCCACGTATTCGGCAACTTTCGTCTTACCACCGTGCTCGATTCGGCTTCATGGTCTTTTCATCAGTAGCGTTACGTTAATTCCTATCCGGGTCGAGGAGTAAGGCGGCTTTCTCGCAGTTGATCATCCAGGGAGTGCCGAATTGATCTACGAACATGCCAAAACGCCGTTGAATAGGAGATAAGGATTCAACTCACAGCGTGCTCTTCTGGTTGGTTGCTGACTAAAAAATCAGAAATGCGCATGTGCAATCCTTCGGTAGCTGCTACGAGGGCGGAGGCTCGATCGCTTCGGGGGCGTTGCGCAGCGCGTTGTAAACGAACGGTGGCACGCGCAAGCGATCGTCCTGGTAGATCGCGCGAACTTCGGGGAGCGCGCCGTCTCCCGCGAGCGTCAGGGCGGCGACCCGATCGAGCAGCGCGCCCTTCTCGCCCTCGAGCATCCCCGCGTCGTTCATCTGCATCAATCCCCAAACGTCCCAGGGCAGCAATTCCATTCGATTTAGCGACGCGAGGTCGCGCAGCACGTTGCCGGCAATGAACCACATCCCGCTCAACCCGGGCACCTGGGATAGACCGAAGCGATCTGCGTAGGCGCGGCCGGCCCGGCATAGCTGCCATGCGTCACCGGCAATGATGAAGCGATCGCGCGGGACATCGAGCGGATCGAAATCCGGATGAAAAATTTTTCGCTGGACCGCATCCAGTTGCGCGTCCACCAATGTCCAGCGCGCCTGGCCGGCGTTCCAGTACTCGCATACCCAATGGTCTTCGAACTTGCCCGATGTGAAGTACGCGCCAAAGCCGCATCGCGCACGGGCCGCAACGCCCTGCCCGCGAAGGATTGCACACAGCATCAGCGAAAAATGACGACAGACGCCGGCCATCCGGTTGCTCGGCTCGCGCGCGACAGTCAGAGGACGATCCTCCAGCGCGCGAATCCGCGCGAGCACGTCCCCCACCGGACGTATATGCGCGTCATTTTTTCGCGCGTCAGAAAGCGCCACGCCGTAAGCGAAATTCGCCATGTCGCGATGAATCAACAGCCCCTGTATGACTTCGCATAGCGCCGCGAGGTCTGTGGGGAGCGCGCTGAACTCCGCCGCGTTCGCGTTCATCGAGGTCATCGGTCCATGGTGCCGATAGTATTCCTGCGGATTTTCCATGGTGCGTCCTTTCTTACCCGCGCCGCGTTAATTCCGTCAGACCGTCGCCAGGTATTCGGCGAGGCACTGCAGACCGCTGGTCCAGCCGCTCTGATGCGCGTCGCGCGCCGTGTCCGACTCGAAGACCGCCTGATGCACGGTGACCTTGGTCTTACTCCCCGCTTCGTCGAAGGTTGCCGTCAGGATCGTTTCGTGGCCGGGCTTACCGTCCGCGTCGAACCACGCCCAAGTGCACGCGAGCCGTTCCGGCTCCACGACGTCCCTATAGACACCTTGCAACCAATGGTCGGTGCCCTCGGGCGAGCGCATGCAGAAGCGAAATTCACCGCCCGGGCGTACATCCATCTTGCATGAAGGCATCGTGAAGCCTTGCGGACCCCACCAGCGCACCAGGCGGTCGGACTCGGTCCAGGCCTTGAAGACGAGACTGCGCGGCGCATCGAAGATGCGCTCGATCACGAGTTCCCGCTCCGCCGACTGCGCGGCGGCGCTATTTCTTGCGGCCATTTTTTTTCTTCTCCTTCATTTGCAACTTCGGTGTTTGCAGCTCGCGCAGATAGTCGTCCAACCGATCGAAGCTCTGTTCCCAGAAACGGCGATAGCGCTCCAGAAAATCTGCGGCGCCCTTGAGCGGACCCGCCTCGAGCCGGCAGGGCCGCCACTGCGCCTCGCGGCCGCGCGCGACGAGACCGGCGCGCTCGAGCACCTTGAGATGCTTGGAAATGGCGGGAAGGCTCATCTCGAACGGCTCGGCCAATTCGGTCACCGAGGTCTTGCCTGAGGCAAGGCGCGCCAAGATCGCGCGCCGGGTGGGGTCAGAGAGGGCGGCGAAGGTCGCGCTCAAGCGGTAGGACTCTGGCTGATGGTGAACCATACGGTTAAATAACCTGATGGTTAACTACAACGGATGGCAGTAATTGTCAACGCCACGCTCTTTCAACCCGCGCCTTTCAATCAAGTACGCGTAAGGACGTTGGTATCGCGAAGCCGGCCGGTTGGCGGGCGCGGCGGTGGAATCAGAGCTGGCCGGAATTGTAAAGATGCAGCGCCGGGGCCAAACGCGGCGGGGCGTCATCCGCACGCCGGCCGGCGTCGCTGGCGAGGAACTGGAGGAGGTTTCAGGACGACGCTGGCGCCGAGCCCGACGGCTTGCCGGGAATCACGCCGATGCGCGCGAGTTCCTCCTTGAGGATCGCGCGTGAGAGCGGCTTGCACAGCACTGCCGAAGCGCCCAGCTCGTAACTCTGCGCGATGTCGAGATCGTAAAGTGAGCTGGTGATCACGAACATCGGCACGTGCGAGCATGGGTCGTGCGCGCGCGCCGCCGACAGCACGGCGAAGCCACCATTGTCGGGCAGACGCAGATCGACCAGCATCAGGTCGGGCCGATCGGTATCGGTGAACTGTTGGATCAGTTCGACCGCTTCGTCGGCGTTTTCGGCCACGATAACTTCGCTCGCATCGCCAAGCACCTGGCGAATTACAGTTACCGCGATGAAGGAGTGTTCGGGGTTGTCCTCGACCAGAAAAACCCGAACGCCAAACTCCGGCGGCGCTTGTTCATTGGTATCCATACGGCCTCGCATCCAGCACTATACATTAATCGCGGCAGAAGTAACGCGACTCAGGGCCGCAACGCGCGGGCACGCTCCGCGTTACACGCTCTTAATACAATTGCCGTGCCACCGCGCGCGTGACTATAGTCCTGCGCTTGACGTATCTACGTTCATTTTCACGAGGCGCCGTTCCATTCGGCATGAGCGGGGGGCGCTGGCGAAATCATTGAGAAAGTTAGCTATAAGTTCCTTTTGGCTAGCTATCAAGGACAAACATCGTCGGACGCTCGCTTTGGATCCGAATCCGGAAGTGGAACTCCGGGTCGCGAATGAGACGTCCGCAGGGTCGTTATCGCAACAGCTGTTGCACTTCGGCACAGCCGTGGCCAGGCTCTCAAGCGCGAGGCGCGGGCGCGATGGCCATCAAGCGAGGAGGTTTTCGGGGTGGGATTTTTGGCGTCGATAAGGAATTCGCGATGGTTCGACAACCCGCTGATCCGCAAGTGTTCGGCGCTGGTCAGTGAGGATTTGTCCGCGACCTACTCGCGCGACATCCAGAAATGGCTGCTGGTCGCACCGTTCATCGGAGTGGCGTCGGGTCTCGTAATCACGGGCATCGCGCTGCTCATCCTAAGCGGCATCTGGCCCGTGATACTTCCGTTCCTGCTCAACCATCACGGCGCGATCATTCCGGTGACGCTCTTCGGCTTCCTGCTCACCGGGCTCATCATGCAATTTTTGACGCGTGACCCGGATAGCCATTCCAGCGAGGAGATCATCCAGTCGTACCACGAGCACGACGGCGACATCGACATACATCCGTTCTGGTACAAGCTGCTCGCCGCGGTCACCACGGTGGGTTTCGGCGGCAGCGCAGCGCTGGAGGGGCCGAGCATCTACGGCGGCGGCGCGATCGGCTCGTGGCTGTGGACGAAGCTCAAGCGCTTTGGGCTGAAGCTCGAGCCGCGCGACCGGCGCATCATGCTGATCAGCGGCGCAGCGGCCGGGATGGCGGCGGTGTTTCGCGCGCCGCTGACCGGACTCATCTTCGCGCTCGAGATGCCGTACAAGGACGATCTCGCGCACGAGGCGCTGTTGCCCTCACTCATCGCCTCGGTGGTTTCCTACGCGGTGCTGGTCGCCTTCATGGGCACAGCGCCGTTGTTCGCCTTCGGCGGTGCCGCGCCGTTTTCAGATACCGACCTGCTATGGTCGGCCCTGCTGGGAGTGATCTGCGGGTTCATCTCGATGAACTTCACCAATGGCTTCCGCCGCACGCGCAACTTTTTCGTCAACCTGCGCACTCCGCACACGGTCAAGCTGCTGATCGGCGGCCTGCTCACGGGAATTTGCGGCCTCGCCTACGTCACGCTCTATCCCGGCAAGCTCATCCCGCTGGGTCCCAATTACGAAGCGGTCGACATGATCCTCAACCATCCGCGCGCCTCGGGCGAGCTGGTGACGTTCGCGATAGTGAAGCTCCTGGCGACACTGTTCTCGCTCGGCTGCGGCGGAGTGAGCGCGATGTTCGTGCCGCTGTTTCTGAGCGGAGGCGCAATCGGCAAGGCATTCGCTCAGTTGGTGGCACATTCCCCGCGCGGTGACCTGTTCGCAGCGGTCGGGATGGCGTCGTTCATCGCGGCCGGCTACAAGACTCCGCTGGCGGCGGTGGTCTTCGTCGCCGAGACCAGCGGCAGCCATTCCTACATCATTCCGACGCTCATCGGTGCGGCGATCGCTTACGCGGTCTCCGGCGAGGCCTCGGCCTCGGGCGATCAACGCCTTCACCAGGCGGCGCGCATCAGAGAACTCGGCGGAATGAAGGTCGGCGACGTGATGCAGCGCCACGTGGTGGGAGTGCAGGCTTCCTCGACACTGCGCGCCTTTGCCGACAGCGTCGCGGCGCATCATCGCTATGCGATTTTCCCGGTCTACGACGGTGCGCGCACCGTCGGCACGATGCCGGTGTGGGCGCTGAGCAAGGTGCCGGTGGAGCGCTGGGAACAGACGCGAGTGGCCGATATCGCCGATTCCCAGGTGAGCCGGATCACACCGGACACCGAACTCGACGAAGCCTTGCGTTTGCTCGCGCGCGAGAACGCGCCGCATATTCTGCTGGTGACCTCAGCCACGGAATCCCGCGATGGAGAGTTGGAGGGGATCATCACCAAGACCGACATCCTGCGCTCGCTGGGCAACGGCGGCAATGGCGGCAGCGCGCACGCCGAGCGCGCACGCGGCGGCGCGGCCGACCACGGTTGAGCCAACCTCGCGGTTGCTCTAGCAAATTGTTTTCAACCGAAGTGGGGCATCACGCGTTCGGCGAACATGCGCATCGCGTCGATCAGATTGCGATGGCCGGTCAGGCCGCCGATCTCGAACCAACAGACCATCCGTGTGAACCCGAATTCTTCCCTGAGCGCGGCTATCCGATCGATACAGCGTTGCGGCTCGCCGAACACACCCATCAGCGAATCCACGTTCTCGTACTTGAGCGTGCGCATCCGTTCCACCACGCGCTGGAAGTCGTCGGGCTGCGCGAGGCTCTCGGGCCGTATAGTTTCCGTGATGGTATGGAAGTAGTTTTCGAGGCTCGGTCCGATTGTCGCGCGCACCGCGGCCTGGTCCTTGCCCACGAAGGTCAGGAACATCGCCGCCAGCCAGTCCTCGGGAAGTTTCTTGCCCGCCGTCTCCAGCGCGCCGCGATATACCGCGAGCCGCTCCGGCAGCACGTTAATCGGATTCACCGGTCCACCAGCGAAAATCGGATAGGCGTTGGCGCCGGCGAAGCTGAAGGTGTCGGGACTATTGGCGGCGAGGCGAAACGGCGGATGCGGCCGCTGCACAGGCTTGGGAATCACCTCGACGCCCTCGACCTCATAGAATCGCCCGCGAAAGTCGAGGCGATCCTCGGTCCACGCGCGCTTGATGAACGTGAGCATCTCCTGGAAGCGCTCGCGGCTGGTCGCCAGGTCGACGCCGTAGCCGTGGTAATTGCTGGGAAACGCGCCGCGCCCGGCGCCGAAGTTGACTCGCCCGCCCGAAAGCACGTCGAGCGTCGCGATCTCCTCGGCCAGGCGCACCGGATGATGCAGCGGGAGCAGATTGACCGCGATTCCCAGGCGCAGCCGCGTCGTGAGCTCGGCGATCGCGGCGAGCTGGAGCAGCGGCGTAGGCATCAGCGAAAAGCGCGGCGTGAAATGCACCTCGGCCAGCCACAACGTGTCGAAGCCGAGCCGGTCGGCCTCGACCGCTTCGGCCACCAGCTCGCGGTAACGCGCGGCCGGGTTTTGCGAATCCGCCGATGGCAACTGGTAGAAGAGATCGAATTTCACTCGCGGCACCTGAGGTTCAGCATCCCACCCAGCATAGTCAAAAGCGGCGCGCGATTAAAAGCTGAAACCCCGCGCAGTCCGCGGCGCGCAATTGCGTAGCCAATCGCTGCCGCAAGGTGCTGGCGCAATTGATGGGTTGCCAGCCCATTGATAAATTGACAGGAAGGAAGGCGCGCCCACGCGCGCGCTAACGCATCGATGACGCCCGAAGATCTCCGGGACAACAACGGCCCACAGGACAAGAACGACGCGTCGCAAGGTGCGCCGGTTGGCGAGCCCGCCGCGCCCGCCGCCGACACATCCGCTGCGGCGGACGCGCATGGCGCGCCCGCCGCAGCGGGCATCAGCGGGCCCAGCGCCGGCGGTGGGCCCGCTTCCCCCGCGCCAGCAGCGGCGGCGGTGAAACCCGCCGCCGCCGCTGCTGGCGCTCCGCAGCCTGCCGCCGCCAAAGCGGCGGCGTCCCAGCCGCCGCCACCGCCCAAGCCGCAGCCGGTCGACGAATTCGATCCGCTCGGATGGGACGTGCCGATCATCTGCAAGGATTGCGACAAGCCATTCATCGTGCCCTATCGCAACTTCCACGCTGGCGTGGTCTTCCACTGTCCGTCGTGCCAGGGCTCATGGGTCCCTAACACCACCATCGCCAAGGGGATGCGCAAGGTGTTCGAAGACTTCTGGGGACCGCGCAAGCTCGCCCGCGAAGCTTTCGAGCGGGGCGAGACGAAGCTCGATCGTGCCGAGTTCGAGCGCCACCAGGTGGAGGAACTCAGGGCCTTCAAAGAGCGGCTCGAACGCCTGGCCACGGAGTTGAAACCGGCGGGCAAGCTGGTGCGGCCCAAGGGCCTCGCGGCGATGTTCACCTAGCGGCACATCAATATAGATGAGCCTGCGGGCAAAGTTTGCGGCAGTTTTCCTGTTCCTGCTCATCGCGCCGATAATCGCCGCCACGGCACTGGAGCTCGACCGCACGATCGCCATAATGGTCGAGGATCTGAGCGATTCGGCATCACTGCTGATCGATCTGAGCGCGCGCGAAAAATTCTACTCGACGCGCAAGCCGGCCTGGATGAGCAACGGGCGAAGCTGGTCGCGGTACTGCGCGATACCCTCGTCGTAGTCGACCCAGCTTAGCGTGAGGCCGTCAAATCCTGCGCGCGCCATCTCGCTCATGCCCTCGACCACCTGCTCGGGCGTTCCGACCAGCGGCATGGCGGAGTAGCCGGCGATAAAGTTCTCGATCATCGCCTTGTACTGATCGCCGAGCGCGCTTTGCGAGTTGGGAATCAGGGTCTCGAGCAGATTGTGCGCGGCGTCGAAGTCGCCTTTTTCCTTGACATAGTAGTCGCGATAGCGGAGCGCTTCGCGCTCGGTTTCGCGGCAGACCACGTAACCCATCGTGAATACGCTGATCGCGCGTCCGTAACGTTCGCGGGCGAGCCGCTTGATGTCGGCGCAGGTCGCGGCAAGCGTCGGCAGGTCGGGGCCCAGGGCAAAATTCAGATCGGCGTGGCGCGCGGCGAAATCACGGCCGGCCGGGCTGTTGCCCGCGCTCATGATCAGCGGCCACGGCCGCTGTACGGGCTTGGGCTCGGAGTAGGCGCCTGGCACGGTAAAGAAATTCCCCGAGAAGTCGAATTCGTTCTCGGTCCACAAGCGCTTGAGCAGGGTCGTGAATTCTTCGGCGAAGGCGTAGCGCTGATCGTGCTCGCGTTGCGACACGCCGAACATCCGAATCTCGGGTTCGTTCCATCCAGCCACGATGTTGAGCGCGAAACGGCCACGCGAAATGTGATCGATAGTCGCGATTTCCTTGGCCGCGCGCACCGGATGCACGGTTGGCACGTGCACGGTGGCGAAGATTCCGATGCGCTCGGTCGCCGCGGCCAGGCCCGCGGCCCACGTCAGCGTTTCGAAGCTGCGATGGTTGAAGTTGGTCGCTCCGCCAAACCCGCGCCATCGCGCCACCGGCACCAGCGCCTCGATTCCCGCGGCCTCGGCGGCGCGGGCGATCCTGACCGACTCCTCCCACTCGATTTCGAGCGTGTCGGCCGCGCTGGTCATCGCGCAGCCGCTGCTCACGTTGAGTCCGAAAACTCCGAGCTTGAGGCGGTTGGGGCTGCCGGCGATCGGATTGCTCGAGGTCATTAGTTCCGACGTATGCGCCAGCGCAGCGTTCGTTGTCAAACCAATTTGGAGTTGCTAGACATCTGAACGACACGCCGGCCAATGATTTGCCTGCGATGCCGCGCGGCGCACCGGTCGCGGAGGGCAGAACCCCGATGGAAGAAACGATCAAGGTAAAGGTAGAGCCGATCACGGCCGAGGCGTTCCGGCCCTTCGGCCGGATGCTCGAAAACAAGGAGCCGGTCTATCCCGAGGTCGCCCCCGGCGAGGGACGGGTGGCGATCGAACTGTTGACGCTCAAGCGGCCGGTGAATCCGCGCCGGTTGTCGCAGATGGCGGTGCACTTTTCATACAATCAGACCTTCATTCCAGTGCGCGGATCGATGGCCTTGATTGTGGCGCCCCCGCCGCGCAACCGCGAGCAGGGGCACGAGCGATTTGAGGTGGCTTACGAGCGGCTGGCGGCTTTCATCATCGAGCCGGGCCAGGCCGCATTCATCGACAAGGGTACCTGGCACAACGTGGTCGCGCTCGGCGCGGAATGCCAGTTCATCAATGTCACGCGCAAAAATCCCGGTGAAGGCACCACCGACCTCGAGACGGAAGTGGGCACTGAAAAGGCGCCCAGCGCGCGCCCGTATATCGAATTCCTCGATCTCAAAAAGCGCGATCGCCGCGTGATCGAACTGGAACTCTAGCGCGCGCGTCTCCGCGAATACTGCAAAACCTCAATCGCGAAGGCTCAAAGCGAACAATTGCCGATGGAAACGCTCAAGATAATCGACGCCGACGCGCACATGCTCGAGCCGCCGGACCTTTGGACCAAGGGGCTCGACAAGCGCTTTCGCGACCGCGCGCCGCGAATCGTAAAGGACCCGGACGGGCGCAAGGGCTTGTTCTTCACCTGCGAGCAATTGCCGCCGCTGCGCGTCTCGGGCGCCTTCGCCGCGGGCAAGACCTTCGACAAAAAATTCCTCGAGGCCGGACTCGACAGCGCGCCGGCGGGCGGATGGGATCCGGCGGAGCGCTTGAAAGACATGGAGCTGGACGGGGTGGAAGCGGCGGTGCTCTACACCACGATGGGCTTTGTTCTGTTCTGGATCGAAGACGTCGAATTCCAGGAAGACTGTTTCCGCGTCTATAACGACTGGCTCGCGGAGTTCTGCAGCTACGCGCCGGGCAGGTTCGCCGGCCTCGCGATGATTTCGCTGTTCGATGTCGACCGTGCGCGCCGCGAACTCGAACGCTGCGCGAAAATGGGGCTCAAGGGCGCACTCATCTGGGCCGCGCCGCCCGAGGATCGCTCCTACACGCATCACGCCTACGATCCGTTCTGGGCCACCGCGCAGGAACTGAAGATGCCGCTCTCGCTACACACCCTGACCGGCAGGACCAAGGCCGCGCAGCAGGACGAATCGGATATTGGGGAGCTTTACGCGCGGATGGTCATCCGCACGCAGGAGGCCCAGCATTCGATCTGCTCGATGATCTTCGGCGGGGTGTTCGAGCGCTTTCCGGAACTGAAGATCGTATCGGCGGAAAACGACATTGCGTGGGTTCCGCATCTGCTCGAGCGCGCCGACAAGTATTACCGCCGCTTCAAGCAGGGCTACGGAACTGTACTATCGCTCAAGCCCAGTGAGTATTTCCGCCGCCAGGTGTTCGCGACCTTTATCGATGATCCGCTGGGACTCAAGATCTACAGCTACCTGGGCGCGGATAATTTCATGTGGTCGACCGACTATCCGCATCAGGCCGCGACCTGGCCACACACAATGGAAGTGCTCGCGCGCGATTTCGCCTCGCTTCCGGAAGCCGACCGGCGAAAGATCGTGCGCGAGAATTGCGCGCGAGTCTACGGCTTTTCGCTCCCGGGCTGAGCGCGTCACCGCCGCGAACTAGAACGCGCTCCAGCCGCCGTCGAGCGTCACCACGCTGCCGGTCATGAAACTCGATTCGTCGCTGGCCAGGAACACCGCCAGCGCGACAACCTCGTGCGGCTGCCCAAACCGCTTCATCATGTGACGCTCTTCGATCGCGGCCCAGATCCCCTCCCTGTCGGGCAGGTCCTTGATGAAGTTGTGCGGCATCGGCGTGTCGATCGCACCCGGTGCGATCGCATTGACCCGGATTCCGCGCGGGCTCAGGTCAAGCGCCATGCCCTTGGTTAGCATCGCCACTCCGCCCTTGGCCGCCGAGTAGGCCGACATGTTCTGCATCGCAACCAGCCCGCCGACCGATGAGATATTGATGATCGAAGAGCCCCCGCGCATCGCCGGCACTGCCCGCTGGCTCAGGAAGTAGACTGACTTCAGATCGACGTCATGCACCCGGTCCCATTCCTCGGGCGTGGTTTCGAGAAACGGCTTACCCAGGATCACACCGTGGTTGTTGTAGAGCACGTCGATTCGCCCGCCGAACGCTTTCAGCGCGCCGTCGATAATCGTCCGGATTCCGTCCGCCTTGGTCACGTCGACCGCGACGTAGGTGATCGCGCCGGGCGCGAGCGCTTCGATTTCCTGCGCGACGCCCGGACTTACGTCGCTGGCTACAATCCGCGCGCCCTCTTCGGCGAACATCCGGCAGGCGACTCGTCCCTGGCCGCCCGCCGCCCCTGTGATAATCGTATTCTTGCCCTTCAGCCGGTTCATCATGCACTCCCTGGTTACTCAGTCATGAATACTGCGTAGTCGTGGCTATTGCACGGTCATACTATTGCGCAGTCATGGCGCCGTCGACCGGCAGTGACGCGCCGGTCACGAACGACGCGTGGTCCGACATCAGCCATACCACCGCCTCGCCGATTTCCTCCGGCTTGCCCATCCTTCTGATCGGCTCGACCGAGATCAGACGGTCGCGCAGGCGCGGATGGCCCGTCACCATCTCGGCCACCATCGCGGTGTCGATCACTCCGGGGCAGACGGCATTGACGCGGATGTCGTGGCGCGCGTACTCGAGCGCCGCCACCTTGGTCAGTCCGACCACGCCATGTTTCGCCGCGGTATAGGCCGGCTGCCCATGCGATCCGACCAGCCCGGCGGCCGAAGCGGTGTTGACGATCGCGCCGCGCGCGCCCTGCTCGAGCATCTGCAGGATCTCGTACTTCATGCACAGCCACACGCCCTTGAGGTCGACGGCGATGATGCGGTCGAAGTTTTCCTCGGTGTCGTCAGCGGTGCGCAGCGTCTTGCCGATGATGCCGGCGTTGTTGTGCGCGCAGTCCAGGCGGCCGAAGATTTTGACCGCGGCTGCGACCGTCGCTTCGACCTCGGCGGCGCTTGTCACGTCGCACTTGTGGAAGGCGGCCTCGCCGCCCGCCTGCTTTATGGTCTTGACCGTATCTTCACCGGCCGCGACCGCGTCGACCACCAGCACTTTCGCGCCCTCGCGCGCAGCCGCGATCGCGGTGGCGCGGCCGATCCCGCTCGCGGCGCCGGTTATCAATGCGACTTTGCCTTCCAGTAACCCTGACATCTTAAGTACCTCCGGAAATTCAGCTTGATACGACCGCCGGACTCAGCGTGACGCGATCTGGATATGCTCCTGCGCCATGAAGAATGTCATCCGGGGCGCGTCGATAAACACGCGGCCGTCGGCCAACAGATCATTCCCGGCCGGCGACGCAAAGGCTGCGGCGAACGCCTCGACGCTGTCGAACCATAGCTGCGCGACGCCATCGAAACGCGGTGTGGCGTAGAGATAGGCCTCGTCGATCAGATGCGACTGCACGTAGCGGCGCAACCCCGGCAGCTTGAGCGCCATCGGTCCGTGCACTTCGAGCCAGTACTTGCGGAAGTCCTCGAGCGCCATCCCGGGCTTGATCACGAGTTGCCACACGCCTTTGACCAGCTTGCCGCCGGTCGGCCCGTCGAGCACCAGGTGGTCGCGCGTCACCATCCACTCGACGCGCGTCAGATCGATGAAGTTGCGCTCGTCGGCCAGCGCGCCCCCGATATATTCGGGGCTCTGCCGGAGCGCAGCCATCGCGTCGAGTCCGTCGATCAGCACCTCGGCCTCGCCGTCGTAGGGCGAGTTGGAGCCAAAGGCGGTGATGCGATGGCTTTGCACATAGCGATGGAGTTGCGGAATTTTGGCCGCGATCGGCCCGTGGGTCTCGCGCCAGTACCGATGGAACTCCGCATCGTTCATCGAGGCCTTGCGCGTGATGAAATAGTGTACGTGGAGCATTGTTCGATCCTCCCTTCGCGGACACGCCGCTTTTCGATCCTTTGCCCGTTCTATAGCGCGCATCCGCCGATCACGCCAATGGCGCGGGAATGCCTCGCGCCGTGATGACAGGCGGCACCGCGGGCAGTAATCTGACGCTATCGCCCAGAGGTAAGGAGCCCCGCGTGCATCGAATCGTCAGCCTTCTTCCCAGCGCGACCGAAATCGTCTGCGCGCTGGGCTTCGAGTCCCAGCTGATCGGCCGCTCGCACGAGTGCGACTATCCGGCCGCGGTCACGCGGCTGCCCGCACTTACCGAGCCCAAGTTCAATCCAGACCGCCCCAGCGCCGAGGTCGACCGCGAGGTGCGCCGCATCGTCGGCGAGGCCCTCTCGGTCTACCGCGTCGACGCGCAAAAGCTCCGCGAGCTGGCCCCTGATGTTATCGTCACCCAGTCGCAGTGTGAGGTATGCGCGGTCAGCGAGCGCGACGTCGAAGACGCGGTCGGAAACTGGCTCGGCGCGCGCCCGCAAATCGTCTCGCTCGCGCCCTACGGACTCGCGGACATCTTCGCCGACATCGAACGCGTCGCCCGCGCCCTGGGCGAACCCGTGCGCGGCGCTGAGTTGGTCGGGCGGCTGATGGCCCGGATGGATGCGGTCGCGGCGCGCGCGCGCCGGGCCGCCACGCGCCCCACGCTCGCCTGCATCGAATGGCTCGACCCGCTGATGTCGGCGGGCAACTGGATGCCAGAGATGGTCGAGATGGCGGGGGGCCGCAACCTCTTCGGCCGCGCCGGCGAGCACTCGGGACGGCTCGAATTTGACGCGCTGCTCGCCGCCGACCCCGATGTCGTGCTGGTCGCGCCGTGCGGCTTCAACATGCGGCACACGATGGAGGAACTGCCTGCGCTGGCGAAGCGTCCCGGATGGGCCTCGATGTGCGCGGTGCGTGAGGGCCGCGTGTTCGTCGCCGAGGGCAGCCAGTATTTCAACCGGCCAGGTCCGCGGATTGCGGAGTCACTGGAAATCCTCGCCGAGATACTCCATCCGGAGCTGTTTCAATTCGGCCACGAGGGCGCCGGCTGGCGCCGCGCCGCGTAGATTGGGGCACAGCTCTGATGGCAGCAATAGTCACGACTTCGGTTTGAGGTAAGACATCCCGGCACGCGCGGAAGTCAGGCGAATTCCGAACTCCGCCATCAGCGGGCCGTTGTCGCACGGATTGTCGGCGACCAGGAAATCGACCGCGTCGCGCGAGAAGACCGGCCGCGGCAGCATCTCACCCAGCATCCCAGCCACACGCATCAACGCCTGCGGCACATGCACGATGGGCCGGCGATGGCCGCTTAACTCCATCATCAGTTGGACCAATTCATCGAAGTTCATCGGCTCCGGCCCGCCAATCGCAAAGGTGGCATTGCGCCCGCGCCCCGAAACCGCCATCGCGACGCACGCGGCAAGGTCGTCGACCGCGACCGGCTGCACCACTTGCTTGCCGGTGCCGGGAATCGCGAAAATCGGCGCGTACCTGATCGCGCGCGCCAGCAGGTTGGTCACGCGGTCGTCGGCGCCGTAGACCAGCGCGGGGCGGAAGATGGTGAATTCGAGACCGGATTCGCGGATCGCGCGCTCGGCGCGGCCCTTGGCGCGAAAGCCCGGCTGGCGGCTCTGCTCGTCGGCCGCCGCGCCGCTTATATAGATGATGCGCCCGACGCCGGTCTTGCGCGCCGCCGCGATCATCGCGACCGTGCCACCGTAGTCGACACGCTCGAAGGTCAGGCCGCGGCGGGGATTCTCGATCGGATAGCCGTCGAACTGCGCCGCGTTGATCGCGACCTGCGCCCCGGCCATCGCCGCCTCCAGCGAGGCCGCGTCGGTCACGTCGGCGCGGACGAACTCGGCTCCGGTTCCGGCCAGGCGCGCGCGCACTGCGTCGGGATTGCGCGTCAGCACCCGCACCCGGGCCGTGTCGCCCAGCCGCCGCACGATCGCCCGGCCGATAAAGCCCGAACCGCCCGCGATCGCGACAGTGATGCGGTCCATCTAAATGCTCGTCAAATACTCGCGGTTCAGATGCTCAGGTTGATGTTCACTTGGAGACTCGCTGGCCTGACCGCGCGTCCGCGGCGACGAGTGAAGGCTACGCGCGCCGGCGGCGGACCCGGCGGCGCCGCGGCCGCGCCGGCGCGGCGGCATGCGCGTCAGTTGCGCCGGAGGATTGGACCGGCGTATCGGGAACGCCGTGAGCCGCGTCGCCGAGCGGCGTCAGGTGAAAGCGCGAAACCTCAGGACGGCAGTTAATCCTGATTCTCAGCCAATACGTGCCCAGACCGCGATTGGTGTAGATGTAGAATTCGCGATAGCGATTCAGCCCCGCGTAAAATTGTTTGCCAATCCGGAGCAGCTTGAGCGGCGAGCCGTAGAACGGCAACCGCACCACGCCGCCGTGCGTATGCCCCGAGAGCATGACGCCCGGCTTGAGATGGCGCGCGTAGAGCGCGGTGTCCGGGTTGTGCGCGAGCACGATCGTGCATTCGTCCGGGCGCACCTGCGCAAAGGCGCGTGAGGGTTCGGCGCGCCGCGACCACAGGTCGTCGATTCCGACCACCGCCAGCGACTCGCCGCGGACGTGCAGGCGATGGCTTTCGTTGGCGAGCATGCGCGCGCCGGCCTGCTCGAGCGCCCCGGTGATCCGCTCGACCGAAGACCAATGGTCGTGATTGCCGGCGACCGCGAAAACACCCAAGCGTGACTTGAGCGCGCTTACCGCCTCGCGAAATCCCGCAAGATAACGGCGCATCGTCTCCGGCCCGGTGAAGTAGTCGCCGGTCAGGAACACCAGGTCGGGCTGCTGCGCGTTGACCGCGGCGACCGCCAGCACCAGGCGCTCGAGGTCCTCGTCGCGATCGACGTGCAGATCGCTCAACTGGCAGGCGACCATGCCCTCCAGCGCCGCGGGCAGACCGCGCACCGGGAGCCGAATACGCGTGACGTCGATTTCATCGAGCGTGCGGCGCCAGATGCGATGGAGCGGGCGGAGCGCAATCGGAGGCTTGGCGCGGCGCACACGCCGCGGCCGCTCTCTGGCAGCCTGGGTTTCAAATACGCTCGCGGTAGAATCAGCCTTCGCCATCAGAACGGTCATTCTAGAATATTTCGCGCAGGATGCGAAAGTTGGCGATCACGGTGACACGTTCGTCGGTCAGGTCGACCTCTTCGTGCTCCAGCTCCCAGGTATGGGGATGCGGGATGAAGATCGCGCGCAGGCCCGCGCGCAGCGCCGGGTTGATATCCGAGCGGGGACTGTTTCCGATCATAAAAGCGCGGGTGCGGTCGAGCGCCGCCGCCTCGACCAGCCGTCGGTACGCGGCTTCGTCCTTCTCGGCCGGCACCTCGACGTGGCTGAAGTGGCGCCGCAACCCTGAGCGCTCAAGCTTGCGCAACTGCTCGCGCGGCTGGCCCTTGGTAAACAGTGTCAGGTGATGGCGCGCGGCAAGTTCGACGAGCGTCGGCTCGACGTCGGGCAGCAACTCGCATTCGCGCTCGAGGAAATGCGCAGCAATCCGTTCGATCGCGGCGCCGAGGGTCTCGCGCGCACCTCGAGGCGCAAGTTCTGCCGCGACCATCCGCATCAGCACCACGAACGGCTCGCGCCCGTAGCCATGGCTCTTGATGATTTCCAGTTCGCGCCGGCGAATCGCCGCGCGCACCGCCTCAGTTGCGCCCGCCTGCGCCGCAACCAGTTCGGCGACGAAGCGCGCTTCGGCTTCGAGGAAATGGATGTTGGAGTCCCACAGGGTGTCGTCGGCGTCGAAGATCAGATGAAGCGGACGGCCGTCGCCGAGCGGTTTGTGCCCGCGCCGTTGCTTCGGATGCGCCGTGGCACGACGTGGCTGTCGGGGCGGACGATGACGGGGCGGCGGATTTGGACTGGTCAATTGGCAAACGCGCGCGTCTAGCGCAGCAGACGGAAAAACGCGCGGATATCCTCGATCAGCTTAGCGGGCTCTGCCATCGGGGCAAAGTGGCCGCCCGAGTTAAACGGCGTCGCAGTTTGCGAGCCGGCGTGAGAGACGTTTGAGCAATCGCACGAAGATCAGCGAAGATGTCAGAGCGATAACGATAAGAGGAGTGATTCATTCATGGCGGAACCCCAGCAGCGATTTTCGCTGATCACCGACAAGAGCCTCGCCGACCTGCGCAAACTCCTCGGCGTGCCAATCGAGGATTCGCTCGAGCCGTGGTGCTACGAAGCGTCGCGCGACAACATCCGCCACTGGGCCCACGGCATCGGCGACGACAATCCGCTGTGGTGCGAGCCGGACTACGCGGCGAAGGCGCACGGACGCGCCGCAGCGCCGCCCTCGTTTATTTTCGCGCTCAACCGCTCGTTCAGCGGCTACGTGGGCGGCCTGCCGGGCGTGCATGCGATGTTCGCCGGCATCGACACCGTATGGCATCGCCCGATGCTGCTCGGTGACCAGTTCACGACCAAGGCGTGGCTCAAGGAACTGGTCGAGCATCAGACCCGTTTCGCCGGCCGCGCGATCCAGCAGATCTATCGCTGCGAGTTTTACAATCAACGCGGCGAGATGGTCGCGGAGGGCGATAGCTGGTGCTTTCGCACCGAGCGCGACACCGCGCGCGAGCGCGGCACCAAGTACGACGAGGTCAAAAAGAAGGAACCGGTCCATTACTCGCGCGACGATCTGACGAAAATTTTCGCGCTCTACGAAGCCGAGGAAATCCGCGGCGCCAATCCGCGTTATATCGAAGACGTGAAGGCGGCCGACAAACTCCAGACGATGGCGAAGGGGCCGATGACGGTCACCGGCTTTATCGCGTTCGCACAGGGATGGGGCGGGCTCTACATCCGCGCCAACAAGCTCGCGTGGAAACAACTGCGCAAGCATCCCGGCGTGGGCATCCCCAACAAGTTCGGCATCCCCGACGTCCCCGAACGCGTGCACTGGGAGGACGACCTCGCAACGCTGGTCGGAACGCCGGCGGCATACGACTACGGGCCGGAACGATGCTCCTGGATGTCGCATCAGTTGACCAACTGGATGGGCGACGCCGGGTTTCTGCGCCATCTGTCAGTCGAGATACGCCGCCACAATCCGGTTGGCGATACGCTCTACATCAACGGCGAGGTGACGCGCGTTTTCTCCGAAGACGCCGCGCACTACGCTGAGATCGCGCAGACCGCGACCAACCAGGACGGTGAATTGTCAGTGCGCGCGAAGGGTGTCGTGCGTCTGCCCTCGCGATCGAAGTAGGAGCGTCATTTACATAACGACGCTCACTACTTGAGGCGCGGATCGGCCGCCGACACGCACATCGCGTTGCGCGAGCTTTCCCATAGCGCCTTGCTTCGCGCGTCCGTGCCCGGACCCGCCTTGACCGCGTCATCAAAATTGTTGTGTCTCTGCGCTTCGCACTTTTCGCGAGTCGGATAAGTGCCGAAGTTGGTCCACGCCGGGAGCGGCGCATTGACGTAGGCGCGCGTCGAGAGAAGCTTGTGCTTGGAGTTGTAGTTTTCGTACATCGGCGGAGCGATCAGGCACCAGCCGACAAGAAGAATCGCTGCACAACAACGTCTCATTGTTTCCATTGACCTAAGAGAAGAGATGAGGTTGGCCTACTCATCGGCGCGGCGGCGCGGCGCTCGCGCCGGGCAGCACGGCGATCGCGCCGGTGGCCGGGTTGCGTCCGACGTAGACCTCGGTCTCGTAGACCTCGCGCAGTTTGTCTGCGGTCAAGACTTCATGCGGCGCGCCCCAGCCCATCGCTATGCCGTCCTTCAGCAGCAACACGCGATCGGCATAGAGCGCAGCCGCGTTGAGGTCGTGCAGCGTCGCGACCACGGCCAGGCCGCGCTCCGCCCGCAGTTCGCCGAAGCGCGCGAAGATCTCCGCCACGTGACGCAAATCCAAATGGGCGGTGGGCTCGTCGAGCAGCGCCACGCGCGGCTCCTGCGCGAGCGCGCGCGCGAGGAACACCCGCTTGCGCTCGCCGCCGGATAGTTCCTGGATTGGGCGGGTGGCGAGCGGCAGCAGATCGAAACGCTGAAGAGCCTCGCGCGCGAGCATCAGGTCGCCACGGCTTTCGAAGTGAAACGATCCGAAATGCGGCGCGCGGCCCATCAAGACGACCTCGAGCACGGTGAACGAGAAGGCGACCGAATTCTCCTGCCCAACGAAGGCGAGGCGGCGCGCCAACGCGCGCCGCTCGAAGGAGGCAAGCGGCGCACCGAGCAACTCGACCGTGCCCTGCCACGGATCGAGTGAGCCGCCCAACAACCGCAGCAGCGTCGATTTGCCGGCGCCGTTGGGTCCGACGATCGCCAGCATCTCGCCCGGCTCGACCTCCAGCGACACTCCATGCAGCACGGCGCGTTCGCCATAGCCGCCGACCAGGTGCGAGGCGCGAAGCGCCGGCGCGCCGGGTGCGGCGGCGGCCGGGGTGTGCGGCGCGGTTCGGGGTGAATCTTGAACGCTGGTCATCGGTACAATGGGGGTACCATCGGGCACAATCGTCGGCAAAGGCGCGGCTTATAGAGCGAGCGGACCGCGTCCCTCGCGGCGCAGCATATAAATGAAAAACGGACCGCCGCAGAGCGCGGTTATTGCTCCGACCGGCAATTCAGTGGGCGAGATTGCGACTCGCGCGAGCAGGTCGGCGAGCACCAGGAACGCCGCGCCGCCCAGAAACGACGCCGGTAACAGCAGACGATGGTCGGCGCCGAAGGCCAGCCGCAACACGTGCGGCACGATCAGTCCGACGAACGAGATGATGCCGCTGACCGACACCGCCGCCGCGATCATCACCGAGGTTGCGACGAAGATGCGCCGGCGCATCGGATCGACATCCACGCCAAGTTCGCCCGCGGTCTCGTCACCGAGGCTCAACAGGTTGAGGTCGCGCGCATGCGCCATCAGCACCGCCAACCCCGCGACACCCAGCACGCTTACCATCGCGACCTCGCCGTAAGTCGGCGCCTCCAGGCTGCCCATCAGCCAGAACACGATGTCGTGGACGTAGTAGTAGTTGACTACGCTGTTGACCAGCATGATCGCGGCGCCCCAGATCGAGTTGAAGATCACGCCGACCAGCAGCAGCGTGAACGGCTCGAGTCGCCCGTCGACCACCGCGAGGCGGTAGACCACGACGGTGGAGAGCAGCGCCGCGCCAAAGGCGCATAGCGGCACCGTCGCCACCGCGCTCGCGCGGCCGGCGACAAACACCAGCGCGATGATCGCGCCGAACGCGCCGCCGCCCGAGATACCCAGGATGCCGCCCTCGGCGAGCGGATTGCGCACCAGTGCCTGCAGCGCCGCGCCGACCGCCGCGAGCGCCGCGCCGACCGCCGCGCCCATCAGCACGCGCGGCAGGCGCGCGCTGAAGAAGATCGCATGGTCGGGACTGTGCGGCTCGGCGAGCGCGCGCACCAGGCTGATATGGACGCTGCCGAAGGCGGCCGCGACGATCGCGCTCAGCAACACCAGGAGCGAAAGCGCGCCGAGCGTCAGCGCCATCCGCGAGCGCGTCAGGTGCGCGCCGGAGAAATCCTCGAGGATGGCCAACGATGGCTCCGCGTCACAGCCGCTTGCGGCGACGGGCTGCGCGGGAATTCCGGCCGGAGCTTTCATCGCGTAGTGCCCTGCGTGGATCGCATGGCGCCCTGCGTATCGGATGGCGCGAAAGCCTCCGGATGAATCAGCCGGGCCAGAATCTCCAGCGACTGCCACACGCGCGGCCCCGGATGAAGCACCGGATCCTGCGCATAGCCGAAAACGCGATGGTCGCGGACGGCCGGGATAGTCGGGAAGCGCGTCCAGAAAGCAGGCGGCGTGTTCGCGTCGGTGCCCATCGCACCGTCGAGGATCACTTCGGGCCGCATCGCGATGATGTACTCGATGCTGAGCCGCGGCCAATTCTGCGCCGAGAGGTCGGCGATGTTGTCGCCGCCAGCCAGACTAAGCAGGTCGTCGAGAAAAGTGCCGCGACCGACCGCGACCATCGGCTGATGCCCCACCAGCATCACGACTGTACGCGGCCTGCTCCGTTCAAGACGCACGTGGACCGCCTCAATATGAGCCCGGATTGCGCCGAGCAGGCGGCGCGCCGCCGCTTGCTCTCCAGTGCGCGCACCGATGAGCGCGATGCTCTGCTCGATGCCGACGAGCGTGTTGTCGTCCACGGTCATGGTTGGATAGCCCATCGCCGCAAGCGTGCGGACCTCGCGCCGGCTCGAGGAGAGTCGCGGCCCGATGATCAGATCGGGACGCAGCGCCGCGATCGCCTCGACGTTGGGCGTGAGAAAGGTGCCGACCTTGGGTAAACGTGTCGCGGCCGGCGGATAGTCGCAATATTGCGAGACACCGACCACCGCGCCGCCCTCGCCCAGCGCGAAAAGTGTTTCGGTGACCCCAGGCGCGAGCGACACGATGCGCATCGGCGGCGGCGCGGCAGCGGCGACGCCAGTCGAGAGCACGACTGCGAGCAGCACGGCAAGCGGCCACGCAAGTAATCGGGTGACACGCGGGGCGAAGTCTTCGATCAAGTCTTCCGCGAAGTTTTGGGCGAAGTTTTGAGCGAGGTCTTGCACCCTGCGAAATTACCCGATCGTGGGCGCCACCGTAAGCGGCGCGTGCGCCCCCGGCACAGCTTGCCTTGCATCGGCGCGCCCGGCTCGGTTACGCTCGGACGCTAATCGCCAACCGCCTCCGATTGCGCAATAGCAGGGAGTATCCAACACCGTGCTCAGGATCGCCGTCTGTATCAAGCAGATTCCGCTGGTCGAGGATGCCAACTTCGACCCGGTCACCAAGACCATCCGGCGCGACGGCACCAACGTGATAAGTGCGTTCGATCTGCGGGCGATCTCGCTCGCGATGGAATTCAAGCAGAGCCACGGCGCACACGCCACGGCGGTCACGATGGGGCCGCCGCAGGCGCGCGCAGCGCTGACCGACGCGCTGGCGATGGGCATGGACCGCGCGGTCCATCTCGAAGATCGCGCGTTCGCCGGCTCCGACACGCTGGCCACCGCGCGCACGCTCGCCAAATGGCTCAAGCCTGAAAAATTCGACCTCATCATGCTCGGCAAGTTCTCGCTCGACGCCGAGACCGGGCAGGTCGGTCCGGAGATAGCCGAACTGCTCGGCGTCGCTCAGATAACCGGCGTGCGCAAGGTCCAGCTAAAGGAAGGCACTGTCGCCGCCGAGCGCGAAAGCGACGAGGGTTACGACGAAGTCGAGTGCGCGATGCCTGCGGTGTTGACCTGCGCCGAGCGCGTCGCGCAGCCCATCAGGGTCAAGCCCGAAGCCGCCGAGCAGGCAAGCGGGCGTCCGATTGAAACGGTGCGCGCGTCCGCGCTCGACTCCGACCCGGCGCAATTCGGCGCGGCGGGCTCGCCGACCTGGGTACGGGAAGTGCGCGCGGTCCAGAGCAGGCATCCCAAGTGCCGTATGATCGACGCTGGCAACCCCGAGAGCGCGGCGCGCGAGGTGATCGCGTTGCTAAACGCGATGGGCGCGCTCAAGCGCGAGGACAAGGCGCGCCGTGCGGTCAGCGCGACGATACGCAAGCCGGCGCGCGGGCGTGATTTGTGGGTGGCATGCGAAACCAATCTGGAGGGCGCAGTTACGCGTGGCAGCCTGGAGCTGCTCTCGCACGGCGATGAACTGGTGGCCCGGCTCGGCGGCGCGCTCGTCGCGGTGGGTTTTCCCGCGGCGATCGCGCGTCATGCGGAGTTGCTCGCGGGCTATGGTGCCGACCACGTCGTGGTGTTCGACCATCCAGCACTGGAGTCGTACACGCCTGAGGCTGCGGCCGAGGCGATGGCGCACCTGGTGCGCGAGCGGACGCCGTGGGGCGTGTTGCTCAACGCGAGCGAGCGCGGGCGCGACTGGGGCCCGCGGCTGGCGGCGCGCTTGGGCCTGGGGCTCACCGGCGATGCGATCGGCATCGAGCTCGACGGCGAAGGGCGGATGGTCGCGCTCAAGCCGGCCTTCGGTGGCAACATCGTGGCGCCAATTTTGTCAAAGACATTTCCGCAGATGGCTACTGTGCGGGCCGGGGTGCTGGAACTTGCCGCGCCCAATAGCGCACGCGAGGCGGCGGTCGAGACGGTGCGGCCGCGGCTCGCGCCGGCGCTCGGCCGGATGATCGCGATGCATTCGCTGCTCGACCTTTCGATCGCGCCGATGGACGGCGCGCACGTGATGGTCGGCGTCGGCATGGGCGTGGGCGGACCCGAGGGGGTCGCGGCGGCCAAGGATTTCGCACGGGTGCTCGGCGCCGGGATGTGTGCCACGCGGCGCGTGACGGACCAGGGATGGATGCCGCGGCAGTTGCAGGTCGGGCTGACCGGCAAGTCGATCGATCCGCGGCTGTACTTTGCGATCGGCGTGCGCGGCGCGCCTAACCATACCGTGGGAATCAAGCGCGCTGAAGTCATAGTCGCGATTAACAACGATGCAGAGGCTCCGATTTTCGAGTTCGCGACTCTGGGACTGGCTGCAGACTGGTCGATAATGCTTCCCGCCCTCGCGACAGCATTTAAAACGCAATCCTCCCTCTAAAAGCAAAGCGGTCAGTCGGCTGCGTAACCGCGTCGAATTGAGTTCGGGAGCGACTCAGAGCCCGACTTATGTCGCGAACGGCGAGCGTAGGTCGCGGCGTGTATGAAGACTTACTTAGAAAAGCTCTAGAGTTGCGATATCATGTTGAACTGAGCAGGCTTGACCCTAACGAAGCGATTGCCTATATAATGAGGACGCGGCGAAAAATTGGAATTTCGCGCAGAGCAACGCTTTTGTAGAGGAAATGATTGGAGCAAGTCCTTAGCCTCACATTTGAGTGATTTAAAAAGCTTTTAGTTAGTATTGACGCATTTAAAACGCGTCTGTATGCTCTGTGAAGTCGTTTGTTGACGGGCTCGTGGTCAGATCGAAATTCAGCCCGTTCAAGCGCGCTTAATATTCGTAAGCTGCAAAAGGGGCGGTCGAAAGCAACGTAAGTTCGGGGGATCAAGAACAGGTTCGTTTGATCGATCGTAAGCGGCCGATTCCGCTATCTAGCGGTGCGCTGCACAATTTATCCGCATGTTAGATAGGTTAGAGGGGGAATCATGAAAAAGAGCTGCTCGATGTTACTCGCGCTCGCGTTTGTTGGTGGTCTGTCTGCGGCGGCCATGGCAGCATCGGTGGGCGGCACGGTAGCAGGTTCTCAAGGGCAAGCGGTAAGCGGCATACAGGTCATGGTAAAGGACGCCAGCGGTCACATAGTAGGCCAGAGTGCCCTTGGTAGCGGCGGCGTGTACGATATTTCCGGCTTGCAACCCGGCAATTACAATTTTACCCTTGACCCGGGTTCGTCGGGGTTTCAGGGCCAGACCGTTGCTTCCTATGTCGGCCCCGACGGTATATGCCTCAACTGGGGCGTTTCGACGACCTCGCCCGCGGTAGCCACGGCGCAGCCGGGGAGTACTTGCGGAGCGGCCGCAGCAGCAGCAGTGTGGGATCCGGCGCCTTGGGTTGGCGCAGGAGCCGTAGTGTTGGGGGGAACCGCGATCGGACTCGGAGTTGGGTTCGGCAGCGGCGGAGATCACGAGAATCACAAAACGTCGAAGTCGACCAGCGAATAAATTACCCAGCGGCTGCGCCGGAGCTCATCCGGCGCGGCCCGCTGAAAACATGAACGCCTTAAAATATCTGCTGACGCTGCTCTGTGTGTGTGCCTTGATGGCTTGTGCGCAGAGCAGTTCTGTTTCTGAGAGCGCCTCGGCTTCATCCACCACCGCAACTTCAGACAAGCCGAACTTCGGTGACGCGAGCGCGGATGCGCCGCCAGCGCAGGCCAACGCGAGCACGCCGCCTGCGGCGCATGACCCGCAGTCCGCCGCCGTTTCCGCACAACCCGCGGCTTCGCGGGGCGACACTCCCCAGGACACCACGCGGCTCGACGCGCTCTATCGCAGCCGCACTCAGGGCGAAACCGTGGCCGATTACCCGATCGGTCCGGGCGATATCGTCGAGGTTTCGGTGCCGCCTATCGATGAGCTACGCGAGCGGACCGTGCGAGTGGAAGCTGACGGCTCCATGTCGCTGCCGATGCTCGGCACGCTGCAGGCCGGGGGACTGACCGAGAAGCAGTTGCGCGCCGAAATCAACGAGCGGCTCAAGAAGTACATGTACAACCCCGAGGTTGACGTGTTCGTAAAGGAATATCGCAGCCGCCAGGTGGCAGTTATCGGGATGGTCAACAGTCCCGGCCTGGTCACTCTCACCGGCCCCAATGAAACTGTACTCGATATGATGACCCGTGCAGGGGGCTTGACCGCGACCGCGGCCGACGAAATTATCCTGATGCCAGCCGAGCAGAACAAACAACAGGCGATCGGACGCGTCGCCGAGGTCTCGGCCAACGGAGCCGACCCGGCAGCGGCGCTGCACAATGGCGTGCCCCCGTCCGACGCCTCGGCGGCGCGCGAGGCGGCCTTCAAACGCGGCGAGTTAGGTGCGCTACTGCGGCAGAATTCGCATCCGCTGGTCATCGGGCTCAAGAGCACGGCGCTCACCGGCGGTGGCACCTATCTCAATATGCCGGTCCGTCCCGGTGACGTAATCGTGGTACCTGGCGGCGGCGACGTTATGGTGATCGGATGGGTCCAAAACCCGGGACACTTCCAGGTTGGTTCGGGACTGACGGTGCTGGGAGCGATCGGTGCGGCGGGCGGCCCAATGTTTGCGGCCAACAGCTCCGAGGTGCATCTGATCCGGACCCGCCGCGACGGCTCCAAACTGGTGCTCAGAATCGACCTGGATAAGATCAAGCACGGGCAGGAAGCGGACCTTCCGGTGCGTGGCAACGACGTCATCGACGTGCCCTACTCCAACGTCAAAGTTGGCCCTTATGTTTTTTATCAAATGCTGAGCAAGATGGCCATTGGCGGGCCCTCGATACCGACACCTTAGGTGGAAAAGAAGCGTGAGAGAACCTTCGCCATATTTCATTCAGCGCAGACCGGCCCAGGAGTCCGCGATGGAGGCCGAGTTCGCGCCCTCGTTCTTCGAGGACGACGTCACAAAGATCGATCTCTGGGTCTACTGGCGTTTGCTGCGCAAGCACCTGCGCCTGATCGGGGCAGTGGTGGCAGGCACGGTCTTCGTCACGCTGCTTCACCTGCTGATGACGACGCCGATCTACACCGCGCAGACCACGGTGATGATTCTGCCCAAGGCGCCCACCGGGATCGACCCGGCCGAGGCGCTGATCGAGATCGAAGCGTCCTACGACGGCTCGGACTATTTCAAGACCCAGAGCGAGATCCTCAAGAGCAGAACGCTGGCGGCATCGGTCGTCCGCAACCTCGGACTGAACCGCAACCCGGCCTTCACCGGGAGCGGGCGTCCCGGATTGTTCAGCGCGGTGGTGGGCAGCCTGCGTCAGCGGGTGCACGACCTGTTGACCCCTCCGTCACCGGGCTCCAGCGCGCCGCGCTCGGGACTGCTCGGCGTCTCTGCCGATGAGATAGACGCCTATCTTGGCGGCCTCAGTATCAGGTCGATTCCCAGCACCAGCCTGGTCGAGATCGACTACAGCTCTCCCGACCCGTTGCTCGCCGCACGCGTCGCCAACGCCCACGCCGAAGCCTTTATCGATCGCGGGGTCGAGATGCACAGCCAGGCCAGCCGCGACGCGGAAAAGTTCCTCAGCCGCAAGCTGGTCGAGCTCAAGGAGCAGCTCGAGAAATCCGAAGTGGCGCTCAACGACTATCGCCGCGCCAAGGGTATCATCCCCGGCCTGATGTCGCTCGACGGCAAAGACGCGGTGGTGATCGATCGGCTCACGGACCTGAGCAAGGACCTGACCCGGGCGCAGGTCGAACGCATCGGGCTGGAATCACAGGTCGAGCTGATCCACAAGCACATGTACGATTCGCTGCCCGTGGTGATGGACGACAAGCTGGTGCAGAGCATGCAGGCTGAACTCAACCAGCTCGCCGCCCAGGACGCGAGTCTCTCCCAGCAATTCACCGCCGCGTATCCGCCGCTGGCGCAGTTGCGCGCCAAAGAAAACCTGCTCAAGGGGCGGCTTAATGAGGAAGTCCAGAATTCCATCAAGGGCGTTGAAATATCCTATCAACAGGCGCTCGAGAAGGAGCACGAACTCGACGCTGAGATGCAACGCCAGCGCACCGTGACGATGAGCCTCAACGACGCCGCCGTGCAGTACGCGATCCTGCAGCGCGACGTCGACACCTATCGCCAGCTCTACAACGCCGTGCTCAAGCGCATGAAGGACGTGGGCGTCGAGGCCGAGGCCCAGACCTCCAACGTCTCGATCGTCGACAAGGCGACCGCCCCGCGCATCCCCACCTCTCCCCAGAAAATGCGCGACCTGATGGTGAGCGGGATTCTGGGCCTGCTGGGCGCGGTGGGTCTCGCCTTCCTGCTTGACTACCTCGACAATACGCTGAAGGACCCCGAGGAGGCCGAGCGTTACCTGCGCCTGCCAAACATCGGGATCATCCCCGAGTTCAGCCGCCTCAACTCCTCGCCATACGGGCCCAAGGGTTATGCGCCGGCCAAGGCCGCGCTCGCGATGCTGGCGGCCAACGGCGACACGCCCAAGGCTCTCACCAATGGAAGCAACGGCAACGGCGCCAACGGGGCGGGTGGCCGGACGGCATCGGCAATCCAGGAACTGGTGACCGAGCATGGCAGCTACTCGGCCCTAGGCGAGGCGTATCGCAACCTGCGCACGGCGCTGTTGCTCTCGCGTGCGGGCGCTCCGCCCAAGGTCACGCTGGTCACCAGCGCGATGCCGGGCGAGGGCAAGACCGTAACCGCGGTCAACACCGCCGCAATGCTGGCGCAATTGGGCGCGAGCGTGCTGCTGATCGACGCCGACATGCGTCGTCCGCGCTGCCATCGCGTGCTCGACGTCGATAATAATCTCGGGCTGACCGAGGTATTGACCGGCGTGCGCGACCTGCACGACCTCATCCGCCCGACCACGGTTCCCAATCTCTTCTTCCTGGGCTCCGGATCGGTGCCGCCCAACGCAACGGAGCTGGTAGGCTCGCCAAAGATGCATCAGGTGGTGACTCAGCTGCAGCAGATCTACGACTACATCGTGATCGACTCGCCGCCGGTGATACCGGTGAGCGACGCGCTGTTGCTCTCAACCATTGTCGACGGCGTGATGCTGGTGACGAACGCCTCGCGCACGCCCAAACAGCAGGTCAAAGCGGCGCGGGCACGGCTGGAGTACGCGCGCGCCAAGATCTTCGGCACGGTGCTCAACCGGGTGAGAATCCATCAGTCCGAGTACCATTACTATTATCACCAGGGTTACTACACTCCCGAGGATGAAAATGCCGCGCTGCATCAAGAGCAAGAGGCTCCCTGACGTGAGCGGCTGCCTTCCGCGCCGTCGTATCGTTCCAGCCTGACGGCCCAGGCACCGAGCGCCCCATGACGGGGGCACCAAAACTTTGCGCCGCCTCGACCAAATAATCGTCGCAGGAATCGGCCTGCTGGTCGTCCTCACCCCGATGTGCTTCGGCTCGGTCCATCCGTGGGCTTACACGCTGATGGAGGGGATCGTCTTCGCACTGGTGGCGGCGTGGATGGCGCGGGCATGGGTTGGCGGCGGCCGCCTGATGCGCGATGGCGGGGGGCTGGCGGCCCGCGCGGTCGCGCTTCCGATCGTGCTGGTGCTGGCGCTGATGGGATTGGAAATGGTGCCGATGCCGCCGGCGCTGCTTGCCACCCTTTCGCCCGCGGCCTACGAGATTTACGCGCGCGCGTTGCCCGGATGGCCCACGCAGCCGTCCTATCACGATGTCAAGTTCGACGCGCAGCCTTTGCTCCCGTCCGGACCGATAATCCTGCCCACCGCGGAACAGGTGCGCGCGGGAGCCAAGGTGCCCTTCGCGCCGACCACCGCCAAAGCGCAGGCGCCGGTCAAGCAGACCGGGACCGCATCCGCCGCGATGCCTGACAGCCGCCACTGGCGCGCGCTCAGCTTCGAGCCCGAGGTCTCGCGCACGGGGATGTTGAAGGCGCTCAGCTACACGGCGCTGTTCCTTTTGGTCGCGCTCTACCCCTTCGGCGCTGAGGGCGATCCGCGTGCCGAGGAACGCTTCTGCCGCACGATCTTCGGCCTGCTCCTGGCGATGGGTTTCGTGGTGGCGTTTCTGGGGCTGATGAACTGGGCGTCGTGGAACGGCAAGATCCTGTGGTTCTTCGTGCCCCTGGACTGGGAAGGGCCGCACCTGGCCTTCGCGCTGCGCGCGACCGGGCCGTTCGTCAATCCCGACCACTTCGCCAACTATCTCGCGATGATCCTGCCGCTGGCGCTGGTTGCTGCCCTGCTGCGCATCGATTTTGTACCGCGCGCCTGGACGAGCCCGGTGCGTATGGCCTCGATGGCGATCGCGTTCCTGGTCCTGTGCGCGATCGTGCTGAGCCTCTCGCGCGGCGGCTGGATCTCGGTCGCAATCAGCGTGGGAGCGCTGGTCGCGATGTTCTTCGCCCAGCCCGAACAGCGGCGCGACGCCTTTGCACGCCATTCCGATACGCGCACGCTCGGCTGGGTCGCCCTGGCGGCCTTCGGACTGTTTGTTTTCGCGCTAATGCTGATTGGTCCACAAGGACGCAGCCTGACCGACGTCCGCCTGGCGGAAACCGTCTCGACCGGACTCAGCCTGTCGGAGCGCGGGATGCTGTATCGGCGCACGCTCGCGATGGTCCGTGATTTCCCGCTCTTCGGCGTTGGTATGGGCGCGTGGGGTGAATTGTTCACGCGCTACGTATCTCCGCCATGGTCGCAGTTCTTCTACTATCGCGACGCGCACAACGATTACGTGCAATTCGCTGCCGAGAGCGGGCTTATCGCCCTGTTCGCGCTGGGCTGGGTCTTCTGGCGTCTCCTGCGCCGAATCGGCGCGGCGATGCGCGCGGGCGATCCGCGCGAGTGGCCGCTGTTGGCCGCAGTGGTGGCGGCCGTAATCGCAACCACGCTCCACGAATTAATCGACTTCAACCTCCACGTACCAGCCAACGCCACGTTGTTGGCCGTGCTGCTCGGCCTGGGATTCAGGCTCGCCACCCCCGCCTCGGCCGATAGCGACGCGCGCGGATGGCGGCCGGCGCCCAGGGCGTTGCTGGCGTTCGTGGCGACGGGCGCGCTGGCGCTCATCTTCATCGCGCTCGGCCAGAAAGACGTCTCCTATCGAAACTTCATGCCGCCGGCGGCCACGCTGCGCGCCGCAGGCAGGCGCGTGATCGCTCATCCTGCCGATTCCGACGGCCACTACATCATGGCCACCCTGGGCGGGGGCGCGATGAGCCAGCAGGCGCAGATGCGCGAACTGAGCACGGCGGTATGGCTCGACCCGACTGATCCCGAAAAGCGCGACAGCTACGCCAGCATGCTCGCGCGCCACGGCCAACTGCCGCAGGCGTTGGCCCAGGTCACGCGCTCGGTTTTCGACTCGCCCACTGCGAGCACGCACTTCTATCTGAGCCCGGAGTTGGTGCGATGGCTTGCGCCCGTCACCCGCGCGGCGGTCGAGAAAGGATTCAAGCAGGCGGTGGCAGCTGGCTTTCCGGGCGCCTTCTACGGAATCGGCCAGTTCTACTCGAGCCTCAACCTCCCGCTCAAAGAGGCCGCACTTTATGCCAGCGCGGCGGCCCGGACCAAAGACCCCAACGAGCGAATGCGCTTCCTCATCGATGCAGGTAAGGCCTATGCGGCAGCGGGCTACATGTTGACCGCGGAGGGCTTCTTCCGCGCCGCGATGGAACAGGCGCCGGGCGATCCGGCTCCCTACCTGGCGCTGGTCAAGCACGTTTACGGGCCCGACCGCGACATGCAATCGGCCAGGACCGCGATGGACGAAGCGGCCAAGGCCGGCAACGATCCCTACGACCTCGACCTTGCCCTGGCAGAGGCGGCAAAGGAGGCTCACGACGCGGACGCGCAGGAGAGTGCCTTGAAGGACGCGGCGGCCGAGCGTCCGCAGGGTAGCGAAGTGCTCCTGGCGTTGGGTGAGTTCTACCTCAACCAGTCGCATTACGACCGCGCCGCGCTTACCTTGCAGCAGGCCGCTGACGCCGACCCGTCGGCCCGCGTATGGTTCGATCTCGGTCGCGCGCAGGAAGGCGCGTTCAATTACTATGAGGCCGAGAAGGCATACGCGCAGGCGGTCACGTTTGATCCCAACAATCGCACCATGAGCAGCTATTACGCGGATTTCAAGCACCGGATGGCCAAGGCGGAGGCGGCGCAAGCGGCGCAGACCCATGACCTGGCCGCACCGGAGCCCGCCCCCGTGCCGTCCCCGAACACTGACGATTAGTTCACACCGCTTGAAAATCGTATATCTCAACGCCTCCGGCCAGATGGGTGGCGCCGAGCGCAGCCTGCTCGATTTCATGGCGAGCCTGCGGTCAGCCGAGCCACGCGTCGAGCTTGAGCTTATCGCCGGCGCCGACGGCGCCTTCCTTGACCTGGCCCGCACGCTTGGCGTTGAAGTCCGTGCGCTGACTTATCCGCGCGCGCTCGCCCGGCTGGGCGACGCCGGCGCCGGTGACGGCGGCAAATCCCGCCTGCTCGGCACGCTCGGGCGGGCGTCGCTGAGCACGCCTTCGGTGGCGCTGTATACTACCCGGCTGCGGCGCGCGCTGGCCGCCGCCGCTCCCGATCTGATCCATACCAATGGCTTCAAGATGCATGTGCTTGGCGCGTGGGCCGCGCCCGGCGGTGTGCCGCTGCTCTGGCACATCCACGACTACATCAGCTCGCGGCCGCTGATGGCGCGCCTGATGCGGGCGCATGCCGACCGCTGCGCGGCGGCGGTCGCCAACTCGCTGAGCGTGGCTGAAGACGTGCGCGCCGCCTGCGGCGCGCAGCTCAGGGTCTTTCCCATCTACAACGCCGTGGACCTCGAACGCTTCTCGCCCGAGGGTCCCGTCCTCGACCTCGACCGGCTGGCTGGACTTGCGCCGCCGAGCCATCCGGTGGTCAGGATCGGCTTGGTCGCTACGATGGCGCGATGGAAGGGTCACGAAATCTTCCTGCGCGCGCTCAAAATGCTCTCCGGCGATCCACCGGTGCGCGGTTATGTGATCGGCGGCGCACTTTACGAGACCGAGGGCAGCCAGTACGACCTCGAAGAGCTGCGCGCTCTGGCGCGGCGCCTGGGGCTCGCCGGCCGCGTCGGCTTCACGGGCTTCGTCGACGAGGCCGCGGCGGCGATGCGCGCGCTGGACGTCGTCGTCCATGCCAGCACGCAGCCCGAGCCGTTCGGGCTGGTGATCGCGGAGGCGATGGCGTGCGGGCGCGCCGTGGTAGTAAGCCGCGGCGGCGGCGCCGTCGAAATAGTCACGCCCGGTGAGGACGCGCTGGTGCATGAGCCGGGCTGCGTGCCGGCGCTGGCCGAGCGGATGGGCGAGCTGGTGCGCGACCCGGCGCTGCGCGCGGCGCTCGGAGCCAAGGCCGCGCACTCGGCGCGCCGGCGCTTCGCGCGCGCGCGGCTCGCGGCCGAGCTGATGCCAATCTATCGCCTGCTCTGTGCGGAGGCGGCGTGATGCGCGTGCTGCACGTGAGTGCGGGCAATCTTTACGGCGGTCTCGAGACAGTGCTGGTGACGCTTGCGCGATATCGCGCGCTCAGCCCCGAGCTCGAATGCGAGTTCGCGCTGTGTTTCGGAGGACGGCTGGAGGACGAACTGCGCGCGGCCGGCGCAACGGAGCATCGGCTGGGCGAAGTCCGCGTTCGATGGCCGTTGAGTATCCTGCGGGCGCGGCGGGAGCTGCGCGGGCTCATCGAGCGGCGCGGCTTCGACACGGTCGTCTGTCATTCGCCGTGGACTCAGGCGATCTTCGGCCCGGTCGTTCGCGCGTCGGACGCGGCGTCGATTTTCTGGCTGCACGACGTGGCCGCCGGACGCCATTGGCTCGAGCGCTGGGCCTCCCGGGCGGTGCCCGACGGCGCGATTTGCGACAGCCGCTTCACCGCGGCGTCGCTGCCACTCATCTATCCGCAAATGCCGCACGTACCGCAGGTACCGCAACTGCCGCTAGTGCCGTGCGAGGTCGTCTACTATCCCGTCGCACCCGCATCCGGTGTCTCGCAGGCGGATCGCGCGGCCGTGCGCGCCGAACTTGGCGCCGCTCCGGAAGCGGTGGTGGTGATCCAGGTGAGCCGGATGGAGGAGTGGAAGGGCCACCGGCTACATCTCGATGCGCTCGCGCGCCTGGCCGGCGTGCTCGGCCTGTCCGAATGGACCTGCTGGATAGTGGGCGGAGCGCAGCGCCCGCACGAGACGCGCTATATTGCAACCTTGCGCGCCCAGGCGGCCGCGCTTGGAATCGGCCCGCGCGTGAACTTCCTCGGGCAACGCGGCGACGTCGCGCGTCTGCTGGCCGCCGCTGACATCCATTGTCAGCCCAACACCGGACCCGAGCCCTTCGGCATCACCTTTATCGAAGCGCTCTACGCGGGGCTGCCAGTGGTAACCACCTCGATTGGCGGGGCGCTCGAGATTGTCGACGGCTCGTGCGGGATACTGGTCGCGCCCAACGATCCGGCCGCGCTGGCCGGCGCACTGCGCCGCCTGATTGAGGATCGCGAATTGCGCGCGCGCCTGGGCGGGGCCGGCCCCGCGCGCGCCACGGCGCTGTGCGAACCGCGGGCGCAAATGGCAGCGCTCGCGCGCGCTCTCACCAAGTTGCGCCCGGGCCATGTGCGCGATACTCGGGAGAAGACCGGCGAAGAACCTTTATCATGAAGCGTTCCGATCGAGCCCAAGGCGCAATGACTTACTTCCAGAGACCTCGTTAGAAGTATCCGGGCGATGCTCCCGCAAGTCACCGTCGTGATCCCTACCTATAACGGCGCGCGCCGTCTGCCCATGATCCTGCGGCAGCTACGGGCTCAGGATGCAGCCGACGGTTCGTTTGAGGTTGTCGTGATCGACAATAACTCAACGGATGACACCGCCACTGTGGCGTCCAATGATGCTTCGGTGGCGGCACTGCGCGCCCGCGGGATCGAGTGCCGAGTCGTCGGCGAATTGCGCCAGGGCCTGAGCTTTGCGCGCGTTGCCGGCGTGCTGGCTGCGCGTGCGCCGCTGGTCTGCTTCCTCGACGATGACAACCTGCCGGCATCAGACTACATACGCACCGGCGTATCCGCGCTGAACGATCAGGGCATCGGACTTTTGATTTCCAACATTACTCCGCAGTGGGAAAGCGAACCGCCGCCGAGCATCGCACGCCGCTCCGCGCTGTTCGCTTTGAACGGCTATTCGGGGAACTACGGATACCTGGGAGAATCGCTAATCGACTACGGCACCACGGCGTTCGCTCCTACTCTCGGAGCGGGGATGTGGGTGCGCCGCGATGCGTTTCTCACCGCCATAATCGCGAACGGTCCCGATGCGTTGCTGCCCGGGCCGCAGCCCCACGCCAGGGTAACTGCTGAAGACATTGAAATCGGTTTGCTTATCGGGAGAGCAGGCTATCGGCGGGTTTACGTACCACAACTCAAACTGAAGCACTTGATAGAGCGGCACCGACTTGGAACCGCTTACTTTTCACGACACATCGTACAGACTATCCGAAGCACAGCGACTTTCCACTCGCGCTATGAGTTACGCCACTTTGGGCTGGCAGAGCGGGTCAAGGCCGGATGGCGGCTAGCGGTCGCACTGCTTGCGATACCCGCAGTCCCGGTCGTGCGCAGGGACGGACTGCGCGAGGCGATCTTCATCGTCGCGGGACGATGGGCCGAATTCGCGGGGCCCTATCCGCAATTCGCACAGCCACCGAATAGATCCATGGAGCAGGGTTCCGGACATCGGGATGACTCGCGCGAAGGAAATTGAGCGCCGGCTACGGCACGGTGTTTCTGCACAACGGAGCGAGGGTCTTTGCGCACCGGCTACGCGCGGCGCGGCACTACGCTTTGGCGGTCGTAGCATCGCGCCGGACCTGCCGCTGCACCAAATAGCTACCTGGGCAATGCGCGATCTGGGTTGGACCAGCGACCACCGCAGGCTAGACTGTCGCTAATCCGCTTGGACCACCCGCGCAACCGATCGCACTGACTATCATCCACCTGCGGAGCAATCGCCAAGAGCTTGAGTGTCGTGACTCTCAATATTCTCTGCCGCATCAGCCGCCGTCCTGTCGCGCTGCGCGCGCCAAACCGTTGGGAAGTCAGTTCCGGCTCGGCTGGACTGGCCGGCGGATCTCCGGCGCGCTGATACATGGCGACAGCGACCACACCGCCACCGCATCTGCAGCAGATCGCCGGAACTCAGATCCGCCAACCCAAGCCGAGCCGGCTGCTCGAGTACTTCGTGGCTCTCGAGATCATTTGCCAGCTGGCCTTACTCTCGTCCACGCTGGCGCCCTTCCGGGTCGTCTTTCGCACCGCCGTCTTCGGCGTCAGCCTGGGGCTGCTGTTTGTGTTGCCGGGCCACGGCAAGCAGCATCCCGCCGCCCGGGCAGCGGTTTTCGTGATGGTGATCCTCGGCCTCTCGATGCTGAACCCGGGCGTCAACAGCGCGACCTCGGCGATGGCGGAGTTCGGGCTATACCTGGCCGTGCTAGGGCCGCTGTTCTGGATTTCGCGAATCCGGATCGATCTCGCCGAGATGCGCCGGGTGATCATGATCCTATGGACGTTTCAAGTCATCAGCAGTGTCTTCGGAATATTGCAGGTTTATTTTCCCGCACGCTTCCAGTTCGTCGTCTCGACCGTGATACAGGGCCAAGGGGCCGGCTACATGGCGATGCAGCATTTCCAGAATGCCTATGGAGTGTCGGTCTATCGCCCGATGGGCCTGACCGACACGCCTGGCGGCGCTGCGGCGGCGGGCTTCTTCGCAGTGCTTTTTGCGGCTTCCTTCTTCCTGCTCGACCGGCGCCGATGGATACAGATCGCGTCGGCGGGCGCGATGCTTGTGGGCATGGCGGCCATCTACCTCTCGCAAGTGCGCGTGATGCTCGTGATGGAAATGGTCTGCATGCTGGTCTTCGTCACCCTGATGAGTTGGCGTGCCGCCCGGGTCTCGAATCCGCTGCTTGGCAGGAGGATTGGCAACAGGCGTCTTGCGTACTTGACCGGCCTGATGGCGCTTGCGGCGGTCGGCGGATTCGTCTGGGCGGTGGGCGTGGGCGGCACCGCCATCACCGACCGCGTTAACAGCCTGACCGCCGAGAATCCTGGCGAGGTTTATCAGAAAAACCGCGGCCAGTTCCTGCTTTACACCATCGACGAGGTCCTGCCTGAGTACCCGCTGGGCGCCGGCCCGGGCCGCTGGGGCATGATGTTCTACTACTTCGGCGACCAAGGTAACACCAAAAATCCGGGTCTATGGGCAGAAATTCAATGGACCGCATGGCTCTTCGACGGCGGCATCGCGTTGCTCTTGCTCTATACGCTCGCTATCGTGCTCGCCTTCCGGATCGCGTATAAAATCGCGCTCAACGAGCGCTCCGTCGAGCTTGCCACGCTGGCAGCGGTGATTTTCGCCTACGACGTCGGCGTGCTGGCGGCGACATTCGACAGTTGTATCTTCATCGGCGGCGGCGGGCTGGATTTCTGGATCCTCAACGCGATGCTTTTCAACACGGCCTATCACACCTTGCGCCTGCCGGTGCCGGTGCCGAGGCCGGCGGAGGCGGCACTCTCATGAAGCCGCCCTATCTGATTGTTAGCGGCGACTTCGTCAAGGCTGGCGGCATGAACCAGCCCAATTACGAACTCGCGCGCTATCTCGCTGGCGAAGGCTTCGAAACGCACCTGGCTGGCTATCGTGTGGCTGACGACCTCGCGCGCCATCCCGGAGTGATTTTCCATCGCGTGCCCAAACCGGGCGGCTCATATTTTCTCTCGCAGCCGCTGATGAACCGGGTCGGCCGGCGCTGTGCGCGCGCGCTCGCAGCGGCCGACGGCCGGGTGATCGTCAATGGCGCCTGTTGCGATTGGAACGACATCAACTGGGTCCATCACGTGCAAGCGGTCTTCACCCCGCAGGTCACGGCGGGATGGGCACGGCGGCTGAAGAATCGCGCGCAGCGCCGCGTCGACCTCGCTGCCGAACGCAGGGTCGTACCGCGCGCGAAGCTGGCGATCACCACCACCGAAAGCGTGAAGCACGACATCGTCGAACGGCTGGGCTTCCCGGCTGAACGCGCCCACGCCGTCTATCTTGGCATCGACTCTACGCTCTTTCGTCCGCCCACCGCCGATGAACGCACCGCGGCCCGCGCTCGCATCGGCAGCGGCGTCGCCGAGGCGGCGCAGGGGCGGCCGCTGGTCGCTTTCGTCGGCGCGCTCGGCGACACTCGCAAGGGCTTCGACATACTCTTTCGCGCCTGGGCTACGCTCTGCGCGGCACCGGCCTGGGATGCGGACCTGGTGGTGGCGGCAATGGGCGGCGAGTTAACGGCCTGGAAGGCGCGCGCGGCAAGCGCCGGAATAGCCTCGCGCATACGTTTTCTCGGCTTCGACCGCGACGATACGTTCATCGCACGGGTGTTGTGGGGATGCGATGCGCTGGTGCTGCCCTCGCGTTACGAGGGCTACGGCCGTCCGGTGCAGGAGGCGCTGTGCTGCGGGCTGCCGGCGCTGGTCAGCCGCGCCTCGGGGATCGCCGAACAGTATCCCGCCGAACTCGCCGACCTGATCATCCCCGACGCCGAAGATGTCGCGGACCTCGCTGCGCGGCTTGCTCGATGGCGCAATACGGCGGAGGCGTGGCGTGAAAAAATTCGTCCGTTCTCGGCAGCGTTGCGCGATCACACCTGGCGCAGGATGGCCGAGCAGATGGTGGCCACTATCGAGCGCCAGCGTAACCAACTGAGCACTGCCGGCGACAGCCGCCGCTCCGGTTTTGCAGCCGGACGGAGCACATCGATATGACTATTGCGCAATGGGGACTCGCCAAATACGGTGCACTGCGCACGCTGATCAGCACCATAGTCCAATTGAAGAAGACCACGGCTTATAAAGACCGTACTCACAACGCGACAGGTGAATTCACCGCCTCGGCAGTCTCGCTCGACGAGGTTATCGAATACCACGACTACCTTGGCGATCACGCGCTCGCACGCTGCGAACGCGTACTCGCCAACGCTGGCTTCCACTGCATCACGCGGCCATTGGAGTCCGAAGTGGGCCTGCTCTACGCAGTGTCCGAGACGGCCAATCACTGAGCGCCCACAGGGCATGTACGATACGCTGGGCGGCGGCCATGATCGGCGTGTGATCAATCGGCTGCGCAGCGGGCTACTTTAGAGAGCATCCTTGGAAGCACTACCGCACAAGACCGAGGCCTCCGCTTACGAACCGCCTGCCGCCGAGCCGGTGGCCCGCGTACCGCATTTTGTCATCGAGGCTGGGCGTGGCTCGCTGTGGGACGCGCTCAGCGAACTGTGGACGCATCGCGAGCTGCTCTACTTCCTGACCTGGCGCGACGTCAAGTTGCGCTACAAGCAGACTGCGCTCGGCGCGCTGTGGGCGGTGCTTCAACCGCTGCTGATGATGGTGGTTTTCACGGTGCTGTTCGGCAGGCTCGCCCATGTGCCCTCCGACGGCCTGCCCTATCCGATCTTCGCTTTCGCCGGGCTGGTGCCTTGGCAGTTTTTTCAGAGTGCGGTGAGCCAGAGCGGCGCCAGCCTGATCGGCAACGCGCAGCTCATAACCAAGGTGTATTTTCCGCGCATGGCAATCCCGGGCGCGGCCGTGGGCGCCGCGCTGGTCGACTTCGCCATCGCCGCGGTGATCCTGTTCGCGATGATGGCCTGGTACGGGATCGCGCCCGGCGCGTGGATTGCGCTGTTCCCGGCGCTCGTCGCGCTGCTCGCGATCTTCGCCGGATCGGTCGGGATGTGGATGGCAGGAATGAACGTCAAGTACCGCGACATCAAATACGTTATGCCGTTCATGCTCCAGCTCTGGATGTTCGCGACCCCGGTGATTTACCCGTCCAGCTTCGTGCCGGCCGACTGGCGCTGGGTCCTGGTGCTCAATCCGCTGACCGGGATTATCGGCGCCTTTCGCTCAGCGGTCTTGAACAAGCCGTTTGACTGGCCCGCGCTCGCCGTCGCCGCGGCCCTGACGCTCGCGAGCGCGGCCTACGCCGTATGGTCGTTTCGGCACATGGAGCGCAGTTTCGCCGACGTCATCTGACGTTGGCCGGGTGACTTTGGCCGAGACCGATGCGATGCAGCCGATAATCCGCGTTCGCAACCTCTCCAAGCGCTACCGTATCGGGCGGGTCGAGCCCTATCGCACACTGCGCGAGAGCATCGTGCGTTCGGTCACCGCGCCGGCGCGGATTGCGCGCGCGATGCTCGGCGGCCGGGCGCACGACGGCGGTGAGCACGACGGCGAGCGCCACGTTTGGGCGCTGCGCGACGTAAACTTCGATGTGATGCCGGGCGAGGTGCTCGGCCTTATCGGACGCAACGGCGCCGGCAAGTCGACCCTGCTCAAGCTGCTCTCGCGCATCACTGAACCGACCTCCGGGCGGGCCGAGATTTACGGGCGCATCGGCAGTCTGCTCGAAGTCGGCACCGGCTTTCATTTCGAGCTGACCGGACGCGAGAATATCTATCTGAGCGGCGCGATCCTCGGCATGCGGCGCGCCGAGATCCAGCGCAAGTTCGACGAGATCGTGACCTTCGCCGAAGTCGAGAAGTTCGTCGACACTCCCGTCAAGCACTACTCCAGCGGCATGCACGTGCGCCTGGGCTTCTCTGTCGCCGCCCATCTCGAACCCGAGATCCTGCTGGTCGACGAAGTGCTGGCGGTGGGCGACGCCGCTTTCCAGAAAAAGTGCCTGGGCAAGATGGGCGACGTCGCACGCGCCGGGCGCACGATAATCTTCGTCAGCCACAACATGGCCTCGGTCGAGTCGCTGTGCAATTCCTGTGTGCTGATTACCTCCGGTCGTCTCGAAGCCAAGGGCGAACCCGCGCAGATCGTGATGCGCTACATGGCCGCCGAGGTGAGCAGCCACAGCGGCGTCCGCTCGCTAGTCGAACATCAGGGCCGCCGCGGAGATTCGATACCGATGGCGACGGCGGTGCGCTTGCTCTCTGAGGGCAATGGGCCGACCGGTGTCGTGCGGATGGGCGCGCCATTCCAGGCGACGGTCGACTTCAGCGCGCCGCATCCCATCCGGCCCATCCTGGGAATCACCTTGAAGACCGCCGAGGGAATTCCACTGTTTGGCGTCAGCAACAGGTGGACGAACGAGGGCGTGGACCATCAGCCAATGCCAACCGGAACGGTGACCTGCGCGTTCGAGCGGCTGCCGCTGATGCCGGGAACTTATCTGCTCGACCTGTACTTCGGCGACTTCGGCGATCCGTCGCGCGACCTCGACATTATCCGCGACGCCATCTCGCTCGAGGTGGTGCCAGCCGACCTCCTGGGCACGGGGATGCTACCGCGTCCCGGCGACGGCTCGATCTTCTGGCAGGCGAAGTGGAGCTTTGCTGACAAAGCATGACGATGGGCCAGACCCGCATCGCCATCGACTTCTCCGGTCTCGACCACTTGAGTCCGTTTGGCGGCCAGTACAGGTATGCGATCGACCTGGTGCGCGGATTGGCCGGAATGCGGCCGGACGCGAACTTTGTGCTGCTCGGCTCCCGTCCCGCTCCAGTCGACGATCTGCGCGGTGTATTCGAGAGCCCCGCCTGGAGGTATCGGCAGGTCGTGCGACACGATGGGCGTGGCTCCTATTATCGAACTCAACTCGGCCTTACGTGGACCGCGATGCGCGAAAGAGTGGACCTGCTTCACGTGTTGCACAGCCCGGTCCCGGTGCTCATCTCGTGTCCGTTGGTGGTTACGCTTTACGACCTGATGTTCGAACTCTTTCCAGAATACGCTCAGGCTGTCAGCACACGGCCCTATCGGATGGATCGCTGGGCCGTCAGGCATCGCGCGCGACGCGTAATTTCGATCTCGGCCACCACCGCTGACGACCTGTGCCGTCTGTGGGGGCTCCAACGCTCCAGGATCGACGTGGTTCCTCTAGGGAGTCCGTTTGTCAGGTCCGCAATCCTGCATGGCGAAAATCGCGACCGCCGGGCGCGCTTCGGCGAACTGCGCTCGGGCAAAACTTTGCTCTCGCCATACAACCTGGAACCGCGCAAGAACCTGGCGGCGTTGCTCAAGGCGGTCGCCATCCTACGCCAGCGGCACCCAAACCTGCGGCTTCTGCTTTTCGGGCGCGCCGCGGTCGACACCGCGCGTGAGCAACAATTCGATCGGAGCGTCGACGATCTCGGGCTGCGCGACGCGGTTCATCTTCTTGGGCCGCTCGATGATACGGATCTGGCGTGGCTCTATGGCCATACCACCGCGTTTGTCTTTCCCTCGCTGTACGAAGGTTTCGGGTTGCCAGTGCTCGAGGCGATGGCGGCGGGCGGATGCGTGGTGGTACGCAATGCTTCCGCGATGGCCGAGATAGTGGGAGAGGCCGGCGCCCTGGTTGAAACTGCCGACCCCGATGCGCTTGCCGCAACCATCTCCGCGCTGTTGGATGCGCCCGAGCGGCGGGCACAGCTTGGCGCGGCGGCACGCGAGCGAGCCGCGGTCTTTACCATAGAGCGGATGGCGCGGCTGACCTACGCGAGCTATTGCACCGCGCTCGATCGCCGCGAGCTGTCCGGCGAGGGTACGGCGGCGCGACAGCCTGCCTAGTCAACAGGGATCACTGGCGAATGAAGCAACTTCATCCGAGCGGCTCGAAGTCAGCGCAATCGGCCGATCTCAAGGTGCTCAACCTCGGCTGCGGACTTAAGCGCCTGCCCGATGCGCTCAACCTCGATCTCCGCGCCTCCACCGGCGCCGACGTCGTTCACGATCTGAATTCGATTCCATGGCCGCTGCCGGATAGTCAGTTCGAAACGGTACTGCTGGGCGACAGCCTCGAGCACCTCAAAGACATCGTGGCCACCATGGAGGAGATTCATCGTGTGTGCGTGAACGGCGCCGTCGTACGCATCACGACACCGCATTTTTCGTCATCGAACTCTTTTACTGATCCTACTCATTTGCATCACCTGAGCTATTTCAGCTTTGACTACTTCACCGGAGAACATGACTTCGATTTTTACAGTGAGAAACGGTTTAGGCGCCGCCAGACAGAAATTATTTTTTACCCCACGCTCGTCAATAAGCTGATTTGGCGCATCGCCAACCGCTACCCTCAAGCCTACGAACGGCGTTGGGCGTGGATGTTCCCGGCCTGGTTCTTGAGCTTCGAACTCGAGGTGCTCAAATAGACTCAACGATGTCGGGGTCACTTCATCCAGAGAGCCTGCCGCTCGACCGCCGTGCGTCGCCGAGCGTCGTCCATCTAGTGCCCGCGATGTTCGGTGCGGACGGTGTTGCCGGAGGCGCTGAGCGTTACGCGCTCGAGTTGGCGCGCCACATGGCGCAAGCCGTCCCGACCACGTTGCTGAGCTTCGGCGAGCGCGCACGGAACGAGACGATGGGGCCGCTCAAAATCCGCATCCTCGGCCATCCCTGGTACGTGCGCGGTCAGCGCTTCAACCCGCTCAAGTGGTCGATGTTCTCCGAATTGCGAGCGGCCGACGTGATTCACTGCCATCAGCAGCATATCCTGGCCAGCAGTCTGGCCGCTGTCTTCGGCCGCCTGAGCCGCCGGCGCGTCTTCGTCAGCGACCTCGGCGGTGGCGGCTGGGATATCTCCGCCTATCTCTCGACCGATGCCTGGTTCAACGGTCACTTGCATATCAGCGAATACAGTCGCACCCTCGCGGGCCATCGCGGCAAACCGTGGGCGCACGTAATCATGGGTGGAGTCGACAGCGAGAAATTTTCGCCGGCGCCGGCGGCGCGGCACAACGGCGCGGTGCTGTTTGTGGGGCGGTTGCTGCCGCACAAGGGCGTCAACTATCTCATCGAGGCGCTGCCGGACGGAATGCGCCTGAAGGTGGTCGGGCAAGCCCACGATCCGGGTTACTTCGCGGCCCTGCAAACCCTTTCGGCTGGTAAATGCGTCGAGTTCGATCAGGACTGCGATGATGCCGCATTGCTCGAGCATTACCGGGGAGCACTATGCGTGGTCTTGCCGAGCGTCTACCGCACGGTCTACGGCGACGAAACCGCGGCGCCGGAACTGCTCGGGCAAACTCTGCTCGAAGGGATGGCGTGCGGCTTGCCGGCGATCTGCACCGCCGTCGCGAGCATGCCTGAGGTGGTCGAGGACGGGGTCAGCGGCTTCGTTGTGCCGCCCAACGACTCACGCGCGCTGGCGGAGCGGATGCGCTGGCTGTATGAACATCCGGAGGCGGCGGCCGCGATGGGCGCCGCGGCACGCCGCCGCGTGCTCGAGCGCTTTACCTGGCCTGAGGTTGTCCGCCGCTGCCTCGCAATCTATGCGGGACAAATCCCACGCTGCTAAGCGATTGACGACCCCTGACGGTGAGAAAAGCCACATTGATGGGAGGCGCTGCGCGTCGGAGGTGACGCATGCTTGAGAAAATAGCCAGCAAAGTGTCGGGGATGTTCGGCCGCGAATCATTGCTGGTGCGCCAACTGCGTCCGGCCTACGAAACATTTCTGAGCTGGTCCGGCGGCGGACACGGTATCCCTTGCACCATAAATGGAATCGAGCTCCGGCGCGATCCGCGCTGCCGGCAGCACTATCCGGCCAACTTGGATTACGAACCCGCGGTCGCCGCGTACTTGCGCGCAATGGTCAAGCCCGGCCAGATCTGTTTCGACGTGGGAGCCAACGTCGGTTACTATGTACTTCAGTTCGCATATTGGACGCGCCCTTGCGGACGTGTGCTGGCCTTCGAACCTAACCCCGGGCCGCACGCCGTGCTCGAGCGCCAGGTAACGGTCAACGATCTCTCCGGCCGTATCGAGATCATTGCGGCAGCGGTAGCGGACAAATCAGGCCAGGCCACGCTTTACCTGCCCGCGCAAGAGCGGCAGGGTCTGGACGGGGTCAGCCGGCTGGGATCTCCCGACCGCAGCCTCGCGGACGCCTTCCGCGCCATCACTGTCCCAATGATCTCATTGGATGATTTCTGCGACGCGCGTCCTGGCCTGATGCCCGACTGCATATTGATTGACATCGAGGGCTTCGAGGTCGCCGCGCTCAAAGGCGCGCGACGCCTCATAGCCAAACGACGCGGCACTCTTGACCTGATCGTGGAAATGCATCCCGACCTCTGGGACAGCGCGGCGACGCCGCGCGCGGACGTCGATGCGTTGTTGGCGGAACTGAGACTTCGCCCTATACCGCTTACCGGTCAACGAGACCCGCTGACCGAGCGCGGCGTCGTTCGCCTGCTTTGCGAATGAGTTCGGCGTGGCGATCAGTTGATCCCATGGCAGTTTGGCACATCATCACCTGCGAGTATCCGCCTCAGCAGGGTGGCGTCGCGGATTACACGCGGCTGGTGGCGCTCGGACTTGCCGCGCATGGCGACCGCGTTCACGTTTGGGCGCCCGCAGTGATGGGGGCCCAGCCGGCGGAAGCCGGCGTCGAGGTCCATCGCCTGCCCGGCCGTTTCGGACCGCGCATGCTCGCTGCGCTCGGCCGCGAACTCGACGCCGTCGGCACAGGAAAAATACTGGTGCAGTTCGTTCCGCAGGGATTTGGCATGCGGGGGATGAACCTGCCGTTTTGCCTGTGGCTCTTCGCGCGCCGCCGCGCCGGCATCACGATCATGTTTCACGAGGTTGCGGTGGCGCTCGGATGGCGACAGTCGATGCGCCACAACGCCATCGGCGCGGTCAACCACGCGATGGCCTTCGCGCTCACGCACGCGGCCCGCCGATGCTTTGTTGGCGCCGCGGCATGGGAGCCGCGGTTGCGCGCGCTCGCGCCGGCGGAAGCTGCGATTTCGTGGCTGCCGGTGCCCAGCAACGTGCCGGTTGTCGATGACCCGGCGGGACTACGCGCCGTCCGCAAAACGCTGATGGTCGAAGGCGGAGTGATCCTTGGCCATTTCGGCACGGCGCGCGAAACCTGGATCGCGGAGCAACTCGCGGCCGTCGTGCCGCCGCTGCTGCGTGAACGCCCCGACGCGGTTTTTTTGCTGGTGGGCCGCGACAGCCCCGCTTTGCGAGGCCATCTGCTGGCCCATGCTCCCGAACTGCAGACGCGCGTATACGCCACGGGTCCGCTCGCGCCCGCTGACGTCTCGCGTTATCTCGCCGCCTGCGACCTGATGCTGCAGCCCTACGCCGATGGCGTCAGCACGCGCCGCACCAGCCTGATGGCGGCGCTCGCTCATGGCCGCGCCGTGATAACCACCTTCGGTCTTTTCACCGAGCCGTTGTGGAGGCAAAGCGGCGCGGTGGCTCTGGTGGACACCGGCGACGTCGCGGCTATGGGCGCAGCGCTCTCGCACCTGATGCACGATGCTGGGGAACGGGCGCGGCTGGGAGCCGCGGCCGGTGCGCTTTACGCGGCGCGCTTGGACATCGCGCATACTATCGCGGCCCTGCGCGAGGATTGCTGATGTCCGCCGCCAGCGCTCCGTTGGTCAGCGTGGTGATCGCGACATATAACCGGCCCGCGTTTGTGCGGAGCGCGGTCGCCAGTATCGAGCATGCCAGGCGCGCTTGGCGCCGGGATGCTGCGGACGCTGCGCCGCGTACACCGATGGTGGTAGGTTCTATGGGCCGCGCGGAGCGTCCATGAGAATCGCGGTAGTGAACTCGCATCACACACGCGTCGGCGGCGCCGAAGCCTATCTCGACACGGTGATTCCTGTGCTCGCCGCCGCCGGCCATCAGATCGCTTTTTTCTCGGAGCTGCACTCTGCACCCAGCCTGCAGCGAATCCGCGTGCCCGCGAGTGCGCCAGTCTGGTGCGCGTCCGAAATCGGAATACCGCGGGCGCTCGCCGCACTTGAAAGTTGGCGCCCCAACGTCATCTACGTGAACAGCATGAATGACCTTGCGGCCGCGGCGCGAATTGTCGAATGCGCGCCGGCGGTGCTGTTCGCTCACGCCTATTACGGCACCTGCATCAGCGGCAACAAGATGTTCTCCGCGCCGCGGCCGCGGCCGTGCGCGCGGCGTTTCGGATGGCGATGCTTCATCCAGTACTATCCCCATCGATGCGGCGGCCTGAATCCGCTGCGAATGTGGGACGACTATCAGAAACAGAGCGCCCGCCTTGCTCTGCTGGATCGCTACGCCGCGATCCTGACCGCCTCCGCTCACATGCGCGCCGAATTCGTGCGCCAAGGCCTCCCACCGCAGCGCGTGCACGCACTGCGGCTGCCGCTCGCTCCTGCGCGGTTTCCACGACCCCTCGACACGGAGACTGCACAGGCGACGCCGGCGAAAAATCGTGAGCTTCGGCTGCTCTTCGTTGGCCGGATGACCCGGCTTAAGGGCGGGCCGATCATGCTCGACGCCCTGGCGCTGGCCGCGGCTTCGCTCGGACGGCCACTCAAAGCAACCTTCGTCGGCGACGGCCCCGCGCGCATGCAATGGGAGCGGAAATCGCGGCGGGTACAGGCAGCGAATACCAACCTCAATCTCGAATTTAGCGGCTGGTTGAATTCCGTCAGCCTCGACCAGCTCATGCGCGACTCCGATCTGCTGGTCATGCCGAGCACATGGCCGGAGCCATTTGGCTTGGTGGGTCCGGAAGCGGGACTTTGCGGCCTCCCGGCCGCTGCGTTTGCCGTGGGTGGAATTCCGGAGTGGCTGAGCGACGGGATTAACGGCCATCTTGCGTCGGGCGACCCGCCGAGCGCTGCAGGGCTGGCGCGGGCGATTATCGAATGCGTGCGCGATCCGGCCGAACTCGCGCGGCTGAGCAACGGCGCGCGGGAATTGTCCAACCGGTTCAATCTCGACGCACACGTCGATGCTCTGCTCGCGATCTTTGCAGCAGTCATCGGCGTTAACGCGGACGCGGCCGCATTGGCGCCGACTTCTTAAGCGCGCGATCCCCATCATGGCGCCCCAGCATCCACGCCGCCTGCTTACGATCGCGCATTCGTACTGCGTCGCGCTCAATCGCCGCCTCGCCCATGAGATAGCGCGCGCGGGCGGCGAGCAATGGCAAGTCACCGCGGTCGCACCGCGTTTTTTTCACGGCGACTTGCGTCCCATCCCGCTCGAGCCGCAGCCGGGCGAGCTCTGCCGCGTGGCCGCCGTCGACGTCCATCTAAGCCGCATCGCGCAACTCTTCTTTTACGGTCGCGGTTTGCGCACCGTGATGCGCGAGCGCTGGGACCTCGTGCATTGCTGGGAGGAACCCTATGCAATCGCCGGCGGCCAGGTCGCCCTGTTCTCCCCGGCCGTATCGAAGCTGGTTTTCTATACCTTTCAGAATATCGCGAAGAGTTATGTACCGCCTTTCTCCTCGATCGAGCGGATGTGCGCGGAGCGCTCGGCCGGATGGCTTGCGAGCGGCGAGACAGTTGCCCAAACGCAGCTCGAGCGCTGCTGGAGCTGCCGTCCGCATCGCGTCATGCCGCTCGGGGTGGACGTGGAACTGTTTCGTCCTGATGCGGAGAGCGGCCGTGCCACGCGCGCGCGGCTCGGATGGAACGATGAAGGGCCGCCAGTGGTCGGATTTCTCGGACGCTTCATCGAAGCCAAGGGGCTGGAGGTGATGATGCGCGTGCTCGACGAAACCTCGTCACCGTGGCGCGCGCTCTTCGTCGGCGGCGGGCCGCTCGAAGCGTCGCTCAAGGCGTGGGCGTCCCGACATGGCGACCGGGTGCGGATTGCCGGCGGCGTTCCCCATGACCGCGTGCCCGAATACCTAAATGCGATGGACCTGCTGCTCGCGCCCAGTCAGACCACGGCGCGATGGCGCGAGCAGTTCGGACGCATGCTGATCGAGGCTTTCGCCTGCGGCGTGCCGGTGCTCGCCAGCGACAGCGGCGAAATTCCCTACGTCGTCGGCGACGCCGGTGTGATCGTCGGTGAGCGCGACGAGACGGGATGGCGCCGCGCGCTGGTCGATCTGCTCGAGAGCCCGGCGCGCCGCGCCGAACTCGCGGCTCGCGGCCGCGATCGCGCGCGGTCGATTTACTCATGGCCGGTGGTCGCACGCCGCCATCTTGAATTCTTCAACGAGATGCTCGCCGCCTGAACCACTATGCAGCGTCTGCGCCTAGCCGTGGTCTGCGATTACTCCGAAGAGGGCTGGCCCAGTATGGACCTGGTCGGTGAGATGCTCTGCGCGGAACTCAAGGCGCGCCATTCGGCCGCGCTCGAGGTCACGCGCATCCAGCCGGCTTTCGTGCGCCGCCTAAGCCGGGCCACCGTCGGACGCGGCGCGCACACGCGCTTCAACCCCGCTCGCCTCAACTCGATAGGTTTCAAGGCGGACCGCGCGCTCAACCGTTTTTTCGATTACCCGCGCGCGTTGCGGCGCTTGCGCGGCGGCTTCGACCTCTTCCACATCGTGGACCACAGCTACGCGCATGTCGTGCACGAGCTTGAGGGTTCGCGCACCGTCGTGACCTGCCATGACCTGGACGCGTTCTGTTGCCTGCTCGCTTCCGGCGCCGAGCGCCGTTCGCTGCCGTTTCGCATGATGGCGCGGCGGACGCTCGCCGGTATGCGCAAGGCGGTGCGCGTATGCTGTGACAGCTTCGCCACGCGCGACGCGCTCGCCGCCGCCGCGCTGGTTTCGCCCGGCCGCCTCGTGGTAATTCCCAACGGCGTGCATCCGGCCTGTTCGCCACGCCCCGATGAGGCCGCCGACGCCGCGGCCGCGCGTCTGCTCGGCCCCGACAGCCCCGGCGTAGCCGAGATTCTTCACGTCGGCAGCACCATCGCGCGCAAGCGAATCGACGTGCTGTTGCGCGTCGTTGCAGCCGCGCGCGCACAATTTCCAAACCTGCGCCTGGTCAAGGCGGGCGGCGCGCTCACTGCCGATCAACAAAGTCTTGCGCAGGCGCTGGACCTGGAGGATTCGATCGTCACGATGCCGTTTCTGGAGCCCGCTGTGCTGGCCGCGCTCTATCGCCGCGCGGCGCTGGTGCTGATGCCGTCGGAGGCTGAAGGCTTCGGACTTCCGCTGATCGAGGCGATGGCCTGCGCTACGCCGGTGCTCGCCAGCGACATCCCCGTGCTGCGCGAAGTCGGCGCCGAAGCCGCCGTCTACTGCGCGATGGCCGACGTGCCGACATGGAGCATCGCGCTCTGCGCGATGCTGCGCGAGCGGGCCGGGAATCCCGAACGATGGGCCGAGCGGCGCGCCGAGGCGATCCGCCAGGCTTCGCACTTCTCGTGGAGCGCATACGCCGACCGTTGTGCGACGCTCTACCGCGAGATCGCGGTCTCAAGATGACGGGGACTGCGCCACTCAAGGTCCTACACGTGGGCAAGTTTTACCCGCCCTACCCCGGCGGCATGGAGTCGCATCTCCAGACCCTCTGCGAAGAGCTGAGCAAATCGATAAAGATCGAAGTCCTGGTGGCGAGCGATCGATGGCGCAGCGAGCGCTCGATGCAGGGCGGCGTTGAAGTCACGCGGCTCGCCACCGCGCTGATGCTTCACGGCACTCCGATCGTGCCGCTGATGGCTCTCGCGATGCGCCGGGCGCGCCCCGACGTGGTCCATCTGCATTTTCCAAACCCGATGGCCGCGCTGGCCTGCCTCATGAGCCGGCTCGACGCGCCGATAGTTGTCACCTGGCATAGCGACGTGGTACGCCAGCGGCGCGCGGCCGCGGCCTTCGCGCCGCTACTCTCACTGTTGCTGCGGCAATGCGCCGCGATCATCGTCGGTTCGACCGCCTATGTCGAAACCTCCGCGGTGCTCAGCGCACGGCGCAAGCTGTGCCACGTAATTCCGTTCGGCATCCGCGCCGCCGCCTTCGAGCATCCCGATGCCGCGCGCGTCGCCGAGTTGCGCCGCCGCTACGGCACACGCATCGTGCTCGGCGTCGGCCGCCTCATCTACTATAAGGGCTTCGAACACCTGGTGCGCGCGATGGCGGACGTGCGGGCGACCGCCCTGATCGCCGGCGACGGACCGCTGGGCGGCGCGCTGTCGGCCGAGGCCGCACGGCTCGGCATCGCCGATCGGATCGCGCTGCTGGGCCGCGTCAACGACGCCGATTTGAAGGCGTGCTATCACGCCTGCGACGTCTTCACGCTGCCCTCGGTCGAGCGTAGCGAGGCCTTCGGTATCGTACAGCTCGAGGCGATGGCGTGCGGGAAGCCGGTGGTCAACACGCGGCTCGACTCTGCCGTGCCCCACGTCTCGCTGGATGGATTGACGGGGTTGACTGTGCCGCCGAGCGACCCGGCGGCTCTGGCGGCGGCGCTGAGCGCGCTGCTCGATGATCCGGCGCGGTGCGCCGCGATGGGCGCGGCGGCGCGCCAGCGAGTGCGCGAGGAGTTCAGCGATGAGCTGATGGCCCGGCGCACGCTCGAGGTTTACCGCGAAGTCGTGGCGAACGCCGCGGGCGACCGAGCGCTACGTGGAGTAAATTTGAATCGAGGTTAACCGGGTGGCACTACGAATCGAGGATTACGCGCTTATCGGCAATATGCACACGGCCGCGCTGGTCGGGCTTGACGGCTCGATCGACTGGCTGTGCATGCCGCGGTTTGACTCCGCAGCCTGCTTCGCGGCCCTGCTGGGCACTCCCGACAATGGGCGCTGGCTGATCGCCCCGCGCGATCAGCCGTATCAGACGAGCCGCCGCTACCGCGGCGATACGCTGATCCTCGAAACGGAGTTCCGATGCGCCGGCGGCACGGCCGCGGTGATCGATTTCATGCCGATCGCCGAACGATTCGGCAGAGCCGACCTGGTGCGCGTGGTCGAAGGGCGCGCGGGCCGGGTGCCGATGCGCACCGAGGCGATCCTGCGTTTCGAGTACGGCCGCACCGTTCCATGGGTGAGGCGGCGCCAGTACGGCTTGCGCGCGATCGCCGGCCCGGACGCGGTGCAACTACGCTCGCCGATCGATCTCCGCGGCGAAGACTTTCGCACCGTGGGCGAATTCGAAGTTGCCGAGGGACAGAACGTCGCCTTTGTGATGACACGCTACCCTTCACACCTGGGCGAGCCGCGCGGCCGGGACCCGGCCGAAATGCTGCGCGACACCGAGGCCTGGTGGCAACAATGGTCGGCGCAATGCACTTTCAGCGGACCCTGGCGCGAGGCCGTGATGCGCTCGCTCATCACGCTCAAGGCGCTGACCTACAGCCCCACCGGCGCGATCGTCGCCGCCGTCACGACCTCGCTGCCGGAGAAGATCGGCGGCGTGCGCAACTGGGATTATCGCTACTGCTGGCTGCGCGACGCGACCTTCACACTCTATGCCCTGCTCATCGCCGGCTATACCGAGGAGGCGCAAGCGTGGCGGCGATGGCTGCTGCGCGCCGTCGCGGGCCATCCGCAGGAGTTGCAGATCATGTACGGGCTCGCCGGCGAACGCCGCCTCACCGAGTTCGAGGTGTCGTGGCTGCCGGGCTACGAGGAAAGTCATCCGGTGCGGATCGGCAACGCCGCCCATGAGCAGTTCCAGCTCGACGTTTACGGCGAGATCATAGACACGCTGCACGTCGCGAGCCGCTATGGCCTGCGCGCCGACGACGATGCCTGGCGGGTGCAGCGCGTGCTGCTCGACTTTTTGGAGACGGCCTGGGAAAGACCCGACGAAGGCATCTGGGAGGTGCGCGGCCCGCGCCGCCCCTTCGTGCATTCGCGCATGATGGCGTGGGTGGCGGTGGATCGCGCGGTCAAGGCGGTCGAGCGTACGGGAGTTAAGGGGCCGCTGGAAAAGTGGCGCGCCTTGCGCACGCGCATCCACGACGACGTTTGCCGCCAGGGCTTCAACGCCTCGCGCGGAGCATTCGTTCAGTACTACGGCTCCGACGCGCTCGACGCATCGCTGCTGATGATGCCGCTGGTGGGTTTCCTGCCGGCGAACGATCAGCGCGTAGTCAGCACCGTCGAAGCTATTCAGCGCGAGCTGATGAGCGATGGACTGGTGCTGCGCTACCTGCCCGACGGCGCGGTCGACGGCCTACCTCCGGGCGAGGGCGTTTTCCTGCCCTGCACGTTCTGGCTGGCCGATTGCCTGGAAGCGATGGGCCGCCATGAGCAGGCGCATGAGATATTCTGCCGGCTGCTCGAACTGCGCAACGATGTCGGCCTGCTATCCGAGGAGTATGACCCGAAACTCAAACGCCAACTCGGCAATTTTCCGCAGGCCTTCTCCCACATCTCGCTCATCAACAGCGCCTATAACATTTCGATGGCGCACGGACCGGCCAAGCAACGCGCCTCCCACGATCAAAACCCTCCCACATAAGCTCCTGCGCGACGACCGATCTTTGCTACGATAGGCGGTCCGAAAAGACCCGCGCCGGATCAATACAGACGGGAACAATAAAAGAGGACGAACCATCATGGCGGAAAAAAAATCCGCTCCCACTCCCGAAGCGTTGGTGCGTGAGCTTTCCTCGTTTCCGCTGCTCGGTGCGATGTTCGGCCGGCGCGCGCGCCGCTTCGGCCTGGGGATGAAAATTCCCGACGGCCCGCTCGCCTATGAATCGCAGCACGAGCCGGTCGCGCTCAACGATACGGAACGGATGCTGCTGGTGATGTGCGGCGCGGGGATAAACGGATGGAACACCGGGATGGAACATACTTCGGCCGGCGACCCGGACACTGGATGCAATTACCCGATGCGGCTGCTCGGCCGGACTTATCCGAGCGGCGCGGCGATCTACGCCTCCGAGCTGATCTTCACCGACGACGACGGCACCTACCTGACGCAACTGCGCGACCTCGACCCGCAAGACATCCTCGGCGGCAATCGACCGGCTGATTTGGCCGCGCTTTTCGATTCCGTCAAGCAGCACTGCGTCAAGCTCGCGCCCGGACGCGTCACCGTCCCGGCCCAGCCACCGCACACGAGCGCCCATAATCTATGGAATGCGAACAAGCCGGGCACTACGCTCTTCGTTCCGGTGATCGATCTGACGCAGCAGATGATGGACCTGATGGCGGTGTACCTCGGGATGGGATTTACGCCGGTCGATCCGCAAAACGGCCGGGTGTGCGGTGACCTCGATCGCTTCATGCGGACGGGCCTGATCGACGGCGCCAAGCGGTTTTCGATTTTCGAGTTCGACCAGTACTGCTTGGCGACGGGCGCGATGGAGCTGGCCCTGATGTGCCACAACATCGTGCTCGCGATGCAGGCGATGGGGCTCGGCGGATGGATGTATACGGGGATCAATCCGCCAAGCCTGATGGGCGCGTTCGCCGCCAAAGGAATTCCCGGACTCGGCTTCCGCTTCGCCGCCGACGCGCGCTGGGCAGTGCCGAATCCGGTTGGAATCGATCAACACTTCGAGGGGCTGTGTCCTCCGTATTGCGCCGACATGCGCGCGGCGGTGAAGAAATTTGTCGACCTCAAGTTTGGACCCAATGGCGCGTTCGACCCCGAGCGGCCCGGGCCGTACCGCGAGAGCCCTCGCGTCAAGGCGCGCGTTGAACGCTACAGCCCCGAGTTCATCGAGCTGATGGGCGAGGTTGCACAGTACATCTACGACAACTTCGGACGTTTCCCCGCGACGGTGCCGAGCTTTTACATGCGCGCCTATGCGCAAGCGCAGCATTGCGAGATGGAATTCTACGACCGCTTCTTCGGCGACGATTTTTACCTCGACACGCACGTAAATCACATGGCGAAGTGGCACGGCGCGAAGTAGCGGGCGATATGCGGACGATATGAAGCCGGGCGACGCGGCACCGGTCCTCAAATTCCGGAGAGCGGATACCTCCAGGATCGCTGCGTCTAACGTCGCGCGGTCACGGGTATTCGGGTACCGCTGCCGTCTATCAATTCAATCTCGCGATACTCACATCGCCCGTGTCCGTGGCGGAAGTTGCTGACCGCGATGAGCCAGACGGCAACGATACGTGCGGGCGATGGGCCGCCGATCGCTTTAGCGTAGTCGTTCCAGAGATTGCGCTTCTCGTTTATCCAGCGTCCGAGATCGGAGTTGCCGGTGCGGACAGCCAGGTGCGTCTCGCGCCCGCGCCACATCGAGACCGGACAATGAAAACTGGTTTCCGGCGCCAGCGCGGCGCTCCAGAAATAGGTGAGGTCCCGGCCGTTATCGAATTCGACGGCGATGCTCAGATAGTCGTGGTTGGAAAGAGAACTTTCGTCACCTGTGGTCGGGAGCGAGTCGATCTTCCACGACCAGCTAACCTGCGTGTCGGAATCGAACAGCGCCGATATGGGCTTTTGAAGAATTGCCGCCTCGTCAGCGACGTCGCATCGAATGACGCCCTGTTCGATCTCGCTGAAAACCTCGGATTCACCGACCATCCATAGATATTTCCAGCCCGCGGGCGGTTGCGGCGGCTGGCGCACCGACGCGAGCTCGCCAGCCGCAATTCGAGCGCTGTGGGCGCTCCCGCGGGCGAGTTGCTCAAGTCCCGCTTCCGCGTCCTTGCGCCACCGAATCACGAGCACGTCGAAGCCGCCGGCGGCCCGCTTAAACAGTTCGGCCGTCGCCGCGGCCGCGCCGGATTCGTCAGCCCACATGGTTGGAAAAATATTGGCCATCTCCAACTCGCCCGCCTGTTGAACCACGAAAGTGCGCGAGCCTCGCGAGGCGCGGAAAATAGGCGCTTTTCCACCGATTCGGAACCAGAGCGCGAAATGCGAACCTTGCCAGACGGCGCTGTTCGCGGCGAGCCACGCGCGCCCTGCGGAGAAAATACTCACTTGTTCGCCGGGAGCGAGTTCGATTCCGGTGGCGGTCCATGGAGGGCGGTTGGCGGGAACGTACACGAAGCGGGTTTCGCGAATTTCGTCCCGCGCCGCGGAATCGAGATGCGCAGACCACTCAGCGCGAAATTCTTCAGTGGTCAATTTCGTGGATCCTTTGCGCTCATCACAATTGATGTCTGTATTGATACTCGGATTGCTGCCTGAAAACATCTACTGATTTTCTGGCAATCGCGCCAATTCCCGACTGTTTCTGCTGACGGCTTCGACAGGTCGCGTGAACATCAAGGAGTCACCTTGGTCGGTTCCGGCCCATCCGTCTGGGAGCTTCTGTCGGCCGGAAAGATATCACGCCAGATTGTCGGGTCTTCGACTAGTCGCGAAAGATTCTCAGTCTCACACGGTCCGTTGTCCCATGAATCGAAACGAAGCAGCTCTCGTGGTGACAACCGTTCGGCCCAACCCAAGCGCTCAAGCATTGGACGAGGCGGAAACGCATCGACATAGCCGATGCAAAGGTAGGCTATAGGCAGGATTGACTCGGGTATTCGAAAGATCGTTCGGATCTCGTCGTTGCGCAATATGCTGACCCATCCTACGCCCAAACCTTCAGCGCGCGCGGAGAGCCATAGATTTTCCACAGCGAGACAGGTCGAATAAATCTCGACGTCCTCGATCGCGGTCTTGCCGAGGACTCCTGGACCGAAGCGTCCACGCTCGCAGGTTACGATCAAATTGAGCGGAGCTTCCAAAATACCCTCAAGCTTAAGCGAGAGGAATTTGTCGCGGCGAACGCCATCGAACTGATTCGCGTTACTTGCGCGTTCTTCCTCAAAGAGCCGCTTTATCGCACGACGACGTTTGAAATCCCGCACAATCAGGAAATTCCAAGGTTGTGTGAACCCTACGCTACCTGCGTGATGAGCTGCTACTAACACACGTGCGAGGACTTCGTCCGGGATTGGATCGGGACGGAACTCGCGTATGTCGCGCCGACGAAAAACTGCCTCATAAAGACCTCGGCGGAACTCCGCCGGTAGACTATTGGAAACGTGTGACATCCGACCTCGCTTTAAACGTTCGGAGTGAATGAATTGCGCGGCTGATCACTGCAATGATCGCATAAAGGCTTCACGCGCTCACGCGGAAACTCACACGAGACCTCCGCAACTCTCTGCCACCATCGCACAGCTTTTTCCCAGGCTTGACCGTGCTGCGCTCCGCCGGACCGCTTGCTCGACCATGACCTCAATGAGATCCCGGCCCTCCATGTCGCGAACATACCGCTGGGAGAGATCGCCTGCTATGATGCGGGCCGCTTAGGCGGCGCCGTTGCACGAACGGAGGAGGAAGGGGCCCGGTGGCCCCACCGGTCTTCAAAACCGGCCTGGCGGGCAATACGCTTGCCGGAAGGTTCGACTCCTTCCCTCTTCCACCAGAATTCCCTTTGCTTTGATTAAATTTTCTGCCTCGGTGCCACCAGTGTGCCAACCGGAGCGTTTCAGGTAGTCGCTCAGGCGAGGCCCCCGGCAGAGGCAAGCTCGCTCTCCGCCCCGATAGCGTAGCGGCTGTAAATCTTGTCGGTCCAGCCGCCCAGCACCATTCAGCGAGTTTGCGCCCCGGCGCCACAGAGGGCAACCGCCCGACTTGTGGACGAACCGGGGCGCGGCTTTTTGTAGCGCGCATTTCCAGACGGTAAAATAGCGCTCACCATGCGGTGGCCCAAGCAGTTACTCAAGCGGCTAGTAAGCTCAAAGCGTCACGCGTCCAGCCCAGAAGTGAGACCAGCCGAGAATCCAGCAGCGATACAGCTTCGAACGAGCAGACTTGTGTGCGCGATGCGGCCATGCTTTAGCGCGCAACCCACATCAAGTGCGCGCTGGGCGCGAACGCGCGCGCACGGCATCCCGTGACGAGCGCGGGCGTTTTCTCAGAGAAACCGAGATAATCGAGATTTTGCGCAAACCGCCGGCTGGAGAAAAGAAATAACTCTCACCAACAAGGTCTGCAGGGCGACCGGGGCAACTCCCGGCAGTTGGCGTCTGCTCTGGGCCAAGGTTCGCGCTACGCCATCGAGGTTCTTCGACTTGTATAAATGGTGTCGAACACGAGGAATCGACGCCGGAAGTGTGATGCGCCGTATTTCTAAACTTGCCATTTTCATCCTGAGCGTGGCGATCCTATACAAACTTGTTAGCGAAACCTTCCGCCCCCGTGTAGTTCGATTGGGATTGTTCTCGGTACCTAAAGCTTTTGAAGACGCCGGCTATACTCCCGAAGCTATCGATAACCAGATAGTTGATCAGGTAATCAACATCGAGAACCACGCCCGGACCGCGCGAAAAGATAACTTTTCCGTTCCCGACAGCCAATCAATGCTCGATGTCGAAGTGCCCGCTACGGGTCTGTCCTTTAAGACCGTTGTAGAGATACTCCAAGATTTTCTTCGACTTGAGCCTCTTCGGGTCAGCGGAGAAATCGTCCTGATGCCCAACGCGGTTTCTAAAACGGCCGGAAGTCATGAATCGTCTCAACACCTGGCTATCACAACCAGGTTCAGCCATTCCGATTCGGATCGCAGATCGACAAAAGATGAGATACCGACAACTTCTCCGCAAGCTGCTATCAACGTTGTGGCTCAGGAAATTCTTAGGTATCAAAATCCTTTTATTCTGGGGCTTTACGCTAACGCAGTCGAGAAAGATCCGGCAAAAGCAATTCAGCTATTCGAAACATCGATAAAAGAAGACCCAACGCTCGCAGACCCGCACAACAACCTGGGTCGCGTGTTGCTGAATCAAGGTAATATTAAAGGAGCTATTGAACAGTTTAGAAAATGTATTGACCTCGATCATAAGTCCGCACTAGCTTATAATAATTAGGGTAATGCGCTCGTACAATTGGGCAAATTCAATGAAGCGTTTGAGCAGTTCCGACTGTCAGTGAAATACGACCCGAAGAACGCCACTACTTACTATAATTTGGGTGTCGCGCTTCTCAAATGGGCGCATCAAACCGGCGCGAAGGCTGCCCTGAACTATGCAATCGAGCAATTTCAGCAAGCTATAGAAATCAACCCTAATTTTTCTACTGCTTACCTAGATTGGGGTGTAGCGCTGGCCGAGGAGCACAAGTACGAAGAAGCTGTAAGTAAATTTCAAAAGGCAATCGCAGTCGCTCCAGACAACGCGTTAGCCTACGACGACTTGGGAAAGGCGCTGCTCTACGGCGAGAATGATCCGATACGGGCCGAACAAGCGTATAGAACGGCCATCAAATTGGCACCGAAAAGCGCGGTGTCGTATGCTGACTTGGGAAAAGCACTTTTTATGGAAGCGGAGATAGATAGCGCGCTCGCTACTTTTCAAGAAGGGGAGAAAATCGCGGACCTTTCTGCGAGTAAAGGTGGTCCAGAGTTCTATGACGCCTGGGGTGACGCGCTGCTCCTCGGTAAGCAAGATATCGATGGGTCTATTGATAAATATAAAAAAGCCCTTCAACTTAAGCCGAACTATACCCAGGCCTATCTCGATTGCGCCGTAGCTCTAACACTAAAGTGGCGGTTGGACGGCGACCTTAGAATACTGGAAAGCTGTCTACCTAACTTTCTAGACCGCTAAATTCTGCATGGAAACTGGAATCTCTTCTCGCGGGCCGAGTAAAAACTGCTTGAGGCGCAGTAGCTCTATCTTGTGTTCTACGACACGGGGCCGATCCGCCGCCGCGTGAGCCGGCTGTGGGCACTTGTGAGACCATTATCGGCGTGCAGATGTTTCTTTAATAATCAAGTGAAGTAAGAGAGCCGCGCTCCGCTGTGGCAGGATAGCCCGCTCCGCGCGGCTTCATTGGTTGCCTCGCTGCTTGCAAGCAGGCGCGCCGACCTAAACTCATTGGTCGGCACGCCCGCACGCTCACGCTCCGCGTCAGAATTGGGCGCACCTCTTCGGTTTCGGTTGAGAGAGGTGCGCGGCTAAGAAGTGCGTCAAAAGGAAAGCTGCGTCGGCTCGCGATACGGTGGAGCAGGACCGACCCGCGCCATTTTTACCACAGCCCAACGGGTGCAACTGGCAGAGCACCCTCGAAGACAACCGAACGCTACGGGTCATGGGGCGATTTGTCGGTCTTCGGATGCGTATCGGGACAGGTGAAGACAGTGTACCAGGGACAGTTCTGTCGGCTGTTTGCCTCAGAGTTCGAGTCGGCGCCGCCTGCGCTGCGATTCTTGCTCAAAGAATACATAAAGCATCCCGGACAGATGCCGCCTTAACAAATCTTGTCGCTTATGCGGAGAGCCGACAGCGCGACGCAAAGGCGAGTTGACCGGTACGTTGCCGGACGCTAGGTTCGCCAGCGAGTCAGCGAACGCCTGACCTATCCTCGCGATCGGCAGGAGCTGGACCGTGACCTCAACCGTGCGCATTGCCGCGCTGACTGACGATGCTGAAGTTATCGCAGCTTTGTCCGACCTTCTGATCGAAGTCGTCGCGAATGGCGGCTCGGTCAGCTTCATGCATCCACTGGCGCGCGAGGTCGCGGCGGACTTCTGGAAGGGTTCACTTGCGCGGGCCGCGGTTGGCGGGCGCGTGGTGCTGGGCGCGTGGGAAGGCGACGATCTGACCGGCCTGGTAACCCTGATCGGCACGGTTACGCTGGAACTGGCCATGCCGCCCAACCAGCCGCATCGCGCCGAGATCACCAAACTGATGACCCGTGTCAGCCGCCGCGGCCGCGGCGTCGCGCGAAGCCTGATGCTGGAAGCCGAGCGCATCGCCGTCCAACGCGGCCGCACGCTCCTCGTGCTCGACACCGCCGTCGAAGAGGGCGCCGCGGCGTTCTACGAGCGCCTCGGCTATCATCGCGTTGGCGTCATCCCTGGCTACGCGCTGAAACCCCACGGCGGCCTCACCGGCACAATTATCTACTTCAAACCGATCCCCCCGGCCGCCTGAGAGGCAATGTCCTACCCATGCGCGGCCCGCCCAACAGGAGGTCTTTCTCCATCAGCCGCGGGCGTGGAAGGGCTTATGGCCGACCTCTCCGCCGGCACGAGACGGCGCCCGGTGGCGTGCCGAATCACGGTATAGAAGACAGGGGTAAGGAACACGCCGAAAAATGTCACACCGATCATGCCGAAGAACACAACCGTGCCCAGGGCCTGTCTCATTTCGGCGCCTGCGCCGGTTGCCATGATCAGCGGGATCACGCCGAAGATGAACGCGAAACTGGTCATGAGGATCGGCCGCAGGCGCAGACGGGCGGCTTCAACGGCGGCATCCGCCGCTTTCATGCCGGGTTGGTGTTCCTGCTCCTGCTTGGCGAACTCGACGATCAGCACGGCGTTTTTCACGCTCATACCCGCCAGCACAACGAAACCGATCTGAGTAAAGATGTTGTTGTCCATGTGCCGGACCCAGATGGCAGCGATGCCGCACAGCAGGCACATCGGGACGATCAGGATGATCGCCGTCGAGAGCGCGAAGCTTTCGTATTCCGCCGAGTGCGTGAGCCATACGAACAGCACGCACAGCGGAAATACGAGGAACGCCAGACCGCTGGCGGCCTTCTCCTGGAAAGCCAGATCCGTCCACTCGTAGCTGTACTGCTTGGGAAGCTCCTCATCGGCAACTTCCTCCATCGCGGCCAGGGCCTGTCCACTGCTGTAGCCGGCTGCGGCGGCACCGATAATGTCGGCAGAGCTGTACAGATCGTATCTCTGGATCCGGTCCGGACCGACGATGTCCTTCAGTTCGGATACTGCGCCCAGCGGTACCATCTGGCCCGCGGCGTTGCGCGTCTTTAGGCGGGAGACCTGTGCCACGGTGGCGCGAAACGGGGCGTCGGACTGCGCCATCACGTGCCACGTGCGACCGAGATAATTGAAATCGTTGATATAGAGTCCGCCCAGATACACCTGCAGCGCCTGGAAAATGTCCGTGACCGACACGTTCTCCTGCTTAGCTTTGACGCGATCCACGTTGATGTATATCTGCGGGACGCTGGCGTGGAAGGTGGAGAAGAGCATGCTCAACTCAGGGCGGCTACGCGCGGCCTCGATCAGGTGTTGAGTCGCCTGCTCGAGCTCCTGGGGCGACGCGGTGCCCGAACGATCTTCAACCTGCATCGTGAACCCACCGGCGTTGCCAATCCCATTGACCGGCGGCGGAAGCAGCACCATCGCCTGGCCTCCTTCCACCTTGCTGTATGCTTTCCTGAGGCGGTTCGCGATGGCGTCGGCGGTCATGTCGGCCTTGCCCGCGCGCTGACTGAACGGCGTGAAGTGCAGGAATATCAGCCCAGCCGCAGATGAGTTGGAGCGGGTCAGAATGGAGAACCCGGAAACCCCGAACACGTCCGAAATCCCCCTGGTCTTCATCCCCACGTCCGCGAGTTGTCTTATCGTCGCGTCGGTCCGATCGATCGACGAGGCGTCAGGCATCTGCACATTCACCAGCAGATATCCCTGGTCCTGGGTCGGAATGAACCCGGTGGGGACGACCTTGAACACCCCGTAGGCCAGATAAACCAGCCCGGCGTAGACAATCAGCGTGATGACGGCGTAGCGGAGCACATAGTGGAGCGATTTGATGTACCATCGATTAGTCAGATCGAAGCCTTCATTGAACAGCCGAAAAAACCATCCGAGCGTGAAGTCGAACACCCTCGTGAGCCAGTCTTGTTTGGCGCCGTGGGGCCTGAGCAGCAGCGCCGAAAGCGCCGGACTGAGAGTCAGCGAGTTGAAAGCGGAGAGGAGGGTCGAGAACGCGATCGTCAGCGCAAACTGCTGGTAGAACCGGCCAGTGATACCTGGAATGAAGGCGACCGGGATGAAAACGGCGGAAAGGCCGAACGCAATGGCGATGACGGCCGGCGTAACCTCGTCCATCGCACGGAACGCCGCGTCGCGCGGGCTGAGGCCTTCCTCAATCCAACGCTGTACGTTCTCGACCACGACGATCGCGTCGTCCACGACGATGCCGATGGCCAACACCAGCCCGAACAGCGACAGCATGTTCAACGAGAATCCAACCAGCCACATCACCGCGAAGGTGCCGACCAGCGAGACCGGAATCGCCAGGATCGGGATCAGCGAAGCCCGCCAGCTCTGCAGGAACACGAGCACCACCAGCGCCACCAGACCGACGGCGATCAGCAGCGTTTTGACCAGATCCTTGATGCTTTCGCGGACGAACGGCGTGGTGTCGTGGGCGATGGCGTAATCCAGGCCGGGAGGGAAGCGCTTTTTGAGCTGCTCCATCTTGGCATAGATCACATTGGCAGTGCTGATCGCGTTGGTGCCCGGCAACTGGAAGACGGCCAATGCGACGGCAGGATGCCCGTCGTAGTAATTGGTGGTGCTATAGTCGGCGGCGCCCAGTTCAACGCGGCTCACGTCTTTCAGCCGGGTGATGCGGCCGTCGCTGCCCACCTTGACGACGATGTCGCCGAACTGGGCCGGGTCGGTGAGCCGGCCCTGCGCACTTACGGTGTATTGGAAAGCGCCGCTCTGTTCGGGGAGCGGCGGGCCGCCGATGATCCCCGCCGCCACCTGCACGTTTTGCTCTTCGACCGCGTTGACCACGTCGCCCGCGGTCATGTTTCGCACCGCCAGCTGGTCGGGATCGAGCCACAGCCGCATCGCATAGTCGCGCGCTCCGAAGACCGTGAGGTCTCCCACGCCCGGCAGCCGGGCAATCTCATCCTTGACTTCGAGCGTCACGTAGTTGCTGATAAACAGCGCGTTGTGCGATCCGTCGGGCGAGTAGAACGCAATTGCCAGCGTGATGTTCGGCGACGCCTTCTTCACGGTGACTCCCTGCAGTTGCACCTCCGGCGGGAGCTGCGGCAGGGCTACGGCCACCCGGTTCTGTACCTGCACCTCGGCCATGTCGAGATTCGTGCCCACCTTGAACGTCACCGTCAGATTCAGATTTCCGGTGTTGGTGGACTGGCTCGACATATAGAGCATGTTCTCGACGCCGTTGACCTGTTCTTCGATCGGCGTAGCGACGGTCTTGGCGACGGTTTCTGCGTTCGCGCCCGGGTAGGTGGCGCTGACGGTGACGGTGGGCGGTGCGATCTCCGGATATTGGGTGATCGGGAGCGTGAACGCCGCGATCGACCCGGCGATGAGCGCGACGATCGAAATTACGATCGCAAAGACCGGGCGGTCTATAAAGAAATGGGCTATGCTCACGGGCCTGCCTCCGCCGACGGCTGCGAATGGCGCTCCGCCGCAGTCCGCACGTCAGGCAGCGTCTGGCTGACCGGAAGCTCGGCCGTCATGCTTTCCAGTTCGTCCAATGATTGAGCGGAAATCGGCGCCTGGCGCGGGTTGACCTTGGCGCCAGGCGGCGCCGACTGCATTCCGCTGACGATCACCCACTCCCCCGCTTTGAGGCCGTCGGTGATCGATCGCAGGCTGCCGAATAGCGCGCCCAGCTTGACCGTCTGTCGCTGCGTCACGTTGCCGGCTCCAACGATCAGGAGATATCGCTCGTTCTGGTCGGCGTTCACCGCCTCATCCGGAATCAGCAGCGCCTGGTAGCGGCCACTGGACGGGATGCGCACGCGAGCGAAGACTCCGGGCGTTAGCAACGTTGTCGGGTTGGCGAAGACCGCGCGGATCTGCACCGTTCCGGTGTTCACGTCCACCTGGTTGTCGACAAAGTCGATCACGCCCTGTTGGCGGAAAGTCGTCTCATTTTCCAGTTGCAGGAAAGCGGGCACCTTCGCTCCGGCGACGTTGGACTGCTTTTGCTGAAGGGCCAGCTCCTGGTAGCGCAGCGCCACACTTTCGGGGACGTTAAGGTAGCAGTAAATCGGATCGATCGAGACGATCGTGGTCAGGGCCGTGGCCTGTCCGGAGCCGCCGTTGACCAGGTTCCCTACCGTCACATTCATCCGGCTGATCCGACCGGTGATCGGAGCCCTCACTTCGGTCCACTCCAGATTGAGGCGGGAGGTCTCCAGGGCCGCCTCGCGCCGCTTTCAGTGATGCGTCCGCTTCCCCGAAGGATGCCTTGGTGCTGTCGTAATCCGCCCGCGCTATCACCTGAGCCTTGAGGAGCTGGACGGACCGGTTGAAGTCAGCCTTGGCTTTTTCCGCCGTCGCCTTGGCCTGCGCCACCGCGGCTTGCTTGTTGTCGAGATCAGCCTGGAATGGGCGCGGGTCAATTTTGAACAGCAGGTCGCCCGCGTGGACAATCGACCCCTCCTGGAAAGGCGCCTCTTCGATCAGTCCGCTGACCCGCGCGTTAACGATGACCGTTTTGGGGGATGAGAGATATCCGCTGTATTCATCCCAACGGACCACCTCCCGCTGGAGCGGCTGGCTTACCGTGACGGTCGGCGGCGGCGGCTGCGGCTTTGCGGTCACCGGTTTGCAGCCTGGAAGAAGGGCCGCCACTATCACGACGGCCGCCGCCCATCGAAAGCGACGCAACGCGATGCGCTTCATCCGACTTCCTGTGATCGCCAAACGGTTCTTTGCGTATGGCTGCGAGCCTACGCTCCTTGATGCCGGCCGCCGCCGGCTGTCACGCTTGACCGAGAGCGCTTCTTATTGTTTCCGGCACCGTCGAGAAACATCCGCGCCACCGTAGTAACGACCGTTTCGTCCGACAATGGATGGAGTTCCTTGCCCCCCATCAGTTCCTGGGTCAGGAGAAAGAACCACAGCATTCCCAACAGGCACTGCGCCGCCGCAAACGCGTCCTGGCGTCTCAATTCTCCGCGTTTCATCCAGTGGTCGAGATAACCTGCGACCGATCGGTAGGCCGGCAGGCCTACCTGCTCCGAGAACAGCTTCGCGCGTTCGGGATGGCTCTGAATTTCGCGTACGATTACGCGCGCCAGTTCCTTGCGCTCCCGCAGCCGGCGCCAGGCTTCAGCAATCAATCTGGGAATCCCGAGTCCCGGCGGCGTGTCTCTAAGCGAGGCCACCATTCCCGGCAATTCGGGCAGCAACGCATATTGCTTGAGGAGGTTCTGCAGCAGGGAGTCCTTGGACGGAAAGTACAGGTACAGTGCAGCTTTCGACAGGTCGGCCGCCGCCGCGACCTGATCCATTTTCGCTTCGGCGAAACCTTCTTGCGCGAAAACCCGCAGGGCGGCGTTCAGGATGGTATCGCGGCGCGCCTGTGCGAACTCGTCGTGTTTGGCTGCCGACACTCGTGCCATCGTTAATGATAACTGACTCGTCAGTTATCGTTCAAGTTCAAATCAAACCGGTCAGTCCAGCATCGCGCTCGCAGGCCGGCCAAGCCATCGGGAATCGCGAAAGTTCGACTCCTCACCCCTGTGCGCCATTGTGGAAATATCAGGAGCTTTTGCTATGCAGTTAGGAGTCACAACGCGCGACCGCCAGGCGGTTCGCAAAGGAGGATCGTCATGGGCGATCGCGTAAAAGGTAAAGTAGCTCTGATCACCGGGGGTGGTTCGGGTATTGGACGCGCAACCGCGCTGCTCTTCGCAAGCGAAGGCTCCCGGGTGGTCATCGCCGACTACAACGTCGAAGGTGGCGAGCGCACCTTGCGAGCGGTCAAGGAGGCTGGCGGCGATGCGATCTTTCACGCCGCCGATGTCGCGAATCACAAGGAAGTCGAGGCGCTGGTGAAAAAGACGGTCGAGCACTACGGCAGGCTCGATTGCGCGTTCAACAACGCCGGAATCGAGGGAGAGTTCTCGTCCACACCCGAGTGTTCGCTCGAGAATTGGCAGCGCGTGATCGCGATCAACTTAAGCGGCGTCTTTTACTGCATGAAGTATGAAATTCCCGAGATGCTCAAGGGCGGTGGCGGCACGATCGTCAATACTTCATCGATTTGCGGCCTGGTTGGAATCGCCAACACGTCGGCCTACACCGCGGCCAAGCATGGAGTCGCCGGCTTGACCAAGACTGCGGCGCTGGAGTTTTCGAGTCAGGGAATCCGGGTGAACGCCGTCTGCCCGGGATTCATCCGCACGCCGATGGTCGCGCGAGTTATGGATCGCGGGAGCTTCGATGAAAAGGCCGTCATCCAGACTCATCCGATCAACCGGCTCGGGAAGGCCGAAGAAATAGCCGAGGCGGTGCTGTGGCTATCCACCGACGCGTCGTCGTTCGTCAGCGGCGTGCCGATGCCTATCGACGGCGCCTATCTTGCGCAGTAACCGAGCGACGTAACCGGGCGCATTAGGCGATCGAAATGTCCGGACAATAAATTCTCGAGGGCTGGACCGGGACCGGTGCCCGCGTTGAACAGAGAGGGGGGCTATTCGTCGCCGCAGGTTTCGCAATCGAGGCAGCCGCCGTGGATCCGGGTTAGCTGCTTGGCGAGCGCGGCGTCAGGGAAGCCGACGTGCTCGCCCACCTGATGTCCGCAGGCCCGGCACTTCCGCTGGGCGTGGAGTTGAAAAAGCGGCTGCCTTATGGCGAGCCGCAAAGCGGTGGCTGACTGGTTCATCGTACGTTACGGCCCAAAGAACTCAGGCGGGAGCCCCCGGCGATGCCAATGTCGGAGAACATTTGCGTCGCCGGGGGAAGATCGGAGGTTAATGCGTTGTAGTTCATTGGACTGGACGATGGATGGCCATCGATAAAGCAAGCGTATAAATGAGTCAGCACTTAATGTGCCAGTAGCGCCCCGCCGGGAAACCGACCAATTATCCGAGAATTTTAGCCGCCGGGCTGCTCGCCCAACGCCGACCGTGTTGCAACTCTGCAATGGCCCATCGTCGGTTCCGCCCTTCGCTTCGGCAACGCGCTCAGCTTTCTCGCGGGCTGCCGAAGCGCGCGGGGCTGACGGCGGAGCCGCTGGTTTGACACCTGCGCGGCCTGCCTTCTAAGTTACGCACGTCCACCCTGAGAAATCATCAAACCTGGAGGAAAGCGCCCATGAAAGCCGCCGTGTTATATGAACCGCACAAGCCCCTGGTCATCGAAGACCTCAAGCTCGCTCCCCCAAAGGCCGGCGAGGTGCGGGTAAAGGTCGCCGCCAACGGCGCCTGCCATAGCGACCTCCACGTCATGACTGGCGACATGCGGATGCCGCTGCCGCTGGTGCTGGGCCATGAGGGGGCGGGAATCGTGATCGAAACCGGTGCGGGCGTCGCCTCGGTAAAAGAGGGCGACCACGTGGTGCTGACTTTTTCACCCGTGTGCGGCCACTGCCGTTACTGCACGCAGGGACAGGTGAACCTGTGCGAAACGCGGCCCAAGGGGCTCGGCACGCTGCTGGACGGCACCACTCGCCTGAGCAAAAACGGCACCGAGGTTTTTCATTTCGCCTATGCCTCGACCTTCGCCGAGGAGGCGGTGGTGCCGGATAGTTGCGCGATCAAAATTCGCGACGACGTCCCGCTCGATCGCGCATGCTTCGTCGGCTGCGGTACGATGACCGGGATTGGCGCGGCGATTAACACGGCCAAGGTGCGGCCGGGCGCGAGCGTCGCGGTAATCGGCTGCGGCGGCGTGGGACTCAACGTGATCCAGGGCGCGGCGCTGGCCGGCGCGCACGACATCATCGCGATCGACCTGCTGCCGAACAAGCTCGAGTTGGCAAAAGTATTCGGCGCAACGCACGTGGTCAATCCGTCGCAGGACGACGCCTACAAGGCAGTGATGACGCTGACCCAGGGGCGCGGCGTTGACTACGCCTTCGAAGTAATCAGCACGGCCAAAACGATCGAACTGGCGTTTCGGATGACCGGACGCGGCGGCACCTGCACCATCGTTGGAGTGTCGCCCGAGACCGCGCGCATTTCGCTCAACCCCAACGTCTTCACGATGACGGAAAAGCGGCTGATCGGTTCGTTCTACGGATCGGCCCGGCCGCGAATCGACATGCCGCTTTTGATCGACCTCTACATGGACAAAAAGATCAAAATCGACGAACTGGTCTCGCGCACCTTCCCGCTCGAAGGCGTCAACGAGGCCTACGACCTGCTGCAAAAGGGTGAGGTGTCGCGCAGCGTGATCAAGTTTTTCTAGCTGACCGCACCAGCGAAGCGGTTCAAACCATCAGCGGTTCAGCCATCGGTGGAGCGGTTCAACCAGAGAGGGGGTAAATCGCATGTCCGTTCAGATGCCGACCCGGGAACAACTGCGCTTGGTGGCGCAACGGTGCGGACTATCGCTGGATGACGCCAGCGTGGATTCGTTTCGCGCGCTGTTCACGACCTACGTGGAGGCGTACAACACCGTCGGCGCGATGCCCGACGAAGTGCCGCGGGTCAAGTATCCGCGCACGCCGGGCTATCGGCCCGGCCCCGAGGAGAACAAATACAATGCCTGGTACTACAAGTCGTCCATAAAAGGCGCGCCCGAGGGAAAGCTGAAGGGCAGGACGGTCGTCCTCAAGGACAATATCATGCTCGCGGGCGTGCCGATGATGAATGGCGCGGCGACCATGGAGGGCTATGTACCCGACTTCGACGCCACTATCGTCACGCGCATCCTGGAAGCGGGCGCAGAGATCGTAGGCAAAGCCCATTGCGAGTCTTTCTGCCTCTCCGGCGGAAGCCATACCAACGCCACCGGTGCCGTGCACAATCCGCGCAAGATGGGGTACTCGGCGGGCGGCTCTTCTTCGGGCAGCGCCGCACTGGTAGCGGCCGGCGAAGTCGATATGGCGATCGGCGGCGACCAGGGCGGCTCCATCCGCATGCCGTCGTCGTTCTGCGGCATATACGGGATGAAACCGACGTGGGGACTGGTCCCTTACACCGGAATCATGCCGATCGAGATTTTCGTCGACCATACCGGGCCGATGACGGGCAATGTCGCCGATAACGCCCTGCTGCTGGAGGTCATCGCGGGCGACGACGGCTACGATTCTCGAATCAGGGCGCCGCAGGTGCATCCCTACTCGCAGGCGCTGGGGCGCGGCGCGAAGGGCCTCAAGATCGCAATCGTCAAGGAAGGCTTCGGCCATCCCAATTCCGAACGCGTCGTCGATGAGAAAGTACGCGCGGGCGCAAAGCGCCTGGCCGCAGTGGGCGCGAGCGTCGAGGAAGTTTCAATTCCGATGCATCTTGCGGGCGCCGCGATCTGGACGCCTATCGGCATCGAAGGCCTCACCCAAACCATGATGTACGGCGACGGTTTCGGAGTGAGCCGCGACGATCTCTATTCGACCTCGCTGATGGACTTCCATCGCGGATGGCGCCAACGCGCCAATGAGCTTTCAGAAACGACCAAGCTGTTCCTGATGTGGGGCACCTATGTGCGGGAGAATTACGGATCGCGTTACTACGGCAAGGCGATCAATATCGTGCGCCGGCTCCGCGCGGCCTATGACGAGGTCCTGGCGAAGTACGATCTGCTGCTCATGCCGACCACTCCGATGAAGGCCACGCCGTTACCCAAGCCGAACGCCAGCCGGGAGGAATACGTCACGCGGGCGCTGGAGATGATCGGGAATACCGCGCCGTTCGACCTGACCCATCATCCGGCGATGTCAATCCCGTGCGGCATGATCGACGGGCTTCCGGCCGGACTGATGCTGATCGGCAGGCACTTCGACGAACCGACCATCTATCGAGCCGCGGAGGCTTTCGAACAATCGGACGACTGGAAAAAAATGTAAGTCCGTGACGCTCCGCGAGGGCGGGCCAGGCCCGCCCGCCGCTATTTAGAGCGGCGCTACTTCATTCCCGGAATACGATTGCTTCATTCCTGAAAGATATTGATCTCCAGCGCCGCGTACGCTTCGTCGCGCAGCGGCAGCACTTTGCGATAGTCGGGATCGTTGTACCAGTCGTCAGCCGCGGCCTTGTCCGCGAACCGAAGCACGATTCCGACCTGGTAGTTGCCCGCGCCATGAAAGCTGCCAAGGCCACTGCCGCGCGCGACCACTTGGCCACCATGTTTGGCGATCACCGCGCGAGCGGCCTGCTGGTATTGCGCCAGCGCGTCCTTGCGATCGGGACGCGGAATGCCCTGGACCAAAACAATCACGCTCATAGCTTTTCTCCTTGAGTTTGCGCCAGAGACTACTTCATCGACGGTAAATTTGCACCCTCGGGCGATACGACCGCCTGAATTCACGGGTCGGCGCCTGACAGTTAACTCCTCGCCCCGTGTCCGACATTCCTGATTACCTCCGAAGTAATTGTCCGGCGCGAACGAAATGGCGACATTCGACTCGTGATGCGAACACCGCCGCCGCGTCGTCAAAAAAAACAGCGACGCAGCCAAAAGCTTCGCACACAAGGAGATGATTCAAATGTCGCCGAAAGAAGAAGCCCAGCAGGTAAATGAACAGGTTCTTGCCGCGGCCGCCAAGGGAGATTTCGCGCCTTTCGTGAATGCCCTCGACGACGACGTGGAGGTCTTCGATCATGTCGCATACCTGTTCGAGGGTAAGGGCCGGTTTCTCGAGTATCTGCAGAGCGCCGTAGCCGGCGCGGAGTCAACCACCTTCACGTTCCATCAGTCCTCATATCGGGCGGTCAGCGATACCACGGTGGTGGTCAATGCTTACGACCGTCTCACCACGGTCCCCAAGGGCGGAGGTCTCGCGCGAGTGCAGTGCGGCCGCTCGACCTGGGTTTACGTCAAGAAAGGCAGGGACTGGAAGATCGTAAGTGCGCACTTCTCTGCCCTGCCGAAGGAGTGAGGTTTCTACGATCGGGAGCGGCGAAACGCGAACGCGAACAGGCGGCCGCCTTCACGCGGCCGCCTGTCCAACAACGGAGCGATCTTAATGAACGAGATGAATGGAGAAAATGCTCAAACCGTCAGTCATACGTCCGAGGTGATGCGGCGCTTCAACCAGGCTTTTCAGCGTCATGACCCGGATGCTCTCACGGAACTGGTTGCGGAGGACTGCATAATCGAAAGCACGCGGCCCGCGCCCAACGGTTCTCGCCACGTCGGACGCCAGGCGTGTCTAGACGTATGGCAACGGCTCGCGGGAGAGTCCGGAACGCACTTCGAACCGGAGGAGGTGTTGGTGGCCGGCGACCGCGCGATAATTAGATGGCGCTATTTCTGGGGCGCGGGCGAGAACAATTCCGTGCGCGGCGTGAATCTGATGCGAGTCCGCGGCGCCCAGATTATCGAGGCGATGGGCTACGTGAAGAGCAGTTAGACGGCTCGCCGAAACAGGGACGGACCGACGCTCTGCTTTCGCGCGCCTTCGGGCGATGACCGGGCGGAGCGCCGGTCCGTCAGATCGCTGCGCCCGCACAATCGCTCGCCTTACGGCCGCGTATGGTGCGATAACCGTGCTCAGGCGATTACCTCCGAGGTAATCGACGCTGCTGACCGCCCGTTGCTAGGGCTACTTGCTATGGATGTTCAGCGCAATGGAATGGCCGTAGAACCAGGCGGGGTCGGACCGCTCCTGCGCCGTTGGCGCGAATCGCGTCATTTGAGCCAGCTCGAGTTGGCGTTGGAAGCGCAGGTTTCCGCCCGTCACATCAGCTTTCTCGAAACCGGCAGAGCGGAGCCAAGCAGGGAGATGCTCCTGACACTATCGAACGTGCTCGATGTGCCTCTGCGAGAACGAAACTTTCTGCTGCTGGCGGCAGGCTACGCGCCGGTTTACGGCGAGACCAGTTTGGACGATCCGCGAATGACCCAGGTGCGCGCCGCGGTCGAAGTAATTCTCAGGTCCAACGAGCCGCGCAGCGCAATCGCTCACGATCGTCACTGGAACGTGGTGATGGCCAACGGCGCTTTTGTCCGATTCCTGACCGTCACTTTGGGCAAAGCGCCGGCGGGCCTGCTACCGCTCGGCGTATCGACGCCGCCACGGTTGAACGTGCTGCGCCTGCTTTTCGACCCCAACGGCGTGCGCAAGATCATCGTGAATTGGGAGGCGATCGCCAGATCATTGCTAAATGAGGCCTATCGGCGGCTGGCGTGGGCTCGCGACGATAGGCTGAAAGAGCTGATCGCGGAAATATTGAGTTACCCGGGCGTTCCAGCCCGCTGGCGCGAACCCGAACTCGAGGCGCCGCACGAATTGATCCTGCCTATGGAACTGAAGCTGAACGGCAAGATCGCGCGGATGTTCAGCACGGTCACAACCGTCGCGACGCCGCACGACGTCACGCTACAGGAATTGCATGTTGAAGTCTTCTATCCGGCCGATGCCGAGACGGAAGCGGTGCTTCAGATGTATGAGGAATATGACAAGTGAAATTCAAGTGGCCCTCCGAGTGACGGTGTTGATACGAGCTAGCCGAGGAGACCAACCATGACCAGGCGCACAAACGTCGTCCCCAAAGAGATGGAAGTGATCAAGCAGCGCTTCCATTACAATCCCGGTGTAAAAGCGGGCAACCTGCTCTTCATCGCCGGACAGGTGGGACGCGACGCAAACCTCAACGTGGTCGAGGGCAAAGAGGCGCAATTCGTCCAGGCCTTCGAAAATCTGAAAAAGGTGCTGACCGCTGCTGGCGCCACGTTTGACGACGTGGTCGAGATGGTCACCTACCATACCGACATGCGCGACCTTCAGCTTTTCATCACCGTCAAGGATCGTTACTACACCGGTGAGTATCCGGCCTGGACCGGAGTCGGCGTCACGGCGCTGGCGATGCCGGGTTTGATGGTCGAGATCAAGTGCGTCGCGATGCTCAAGGACTAGAGTTGGGAAACCGCGTGCACGATACAGCGAAGCGCGCAAGCGCTACAGCGTCTTGAGGAACGCGACCAGGTCTTCCTTCTCTTCGGTCGTGAGCCCGACCTGAAAGCGGTCGTTGTAGAAGTTCACCACGTCCATCAGCGTGGCCGATTGCCCGTCATGAAAGTACGGCGGTCGCGAGGCAAGCCCGCGCAGGCTGGAGGTTTTGAACCGTCCGATATCGGTGCACTTGCCGGTAATCAGCGCCTGACCCGGGTCGATCACCTGGAACGTCTGACCCTTGAGCGCGCCGGCGTCGCATCGCAGCGTGAACAGCGGCATGTCGGGCGTGCGGCGCGTGACATCCGCCGTACCGATATTCATCAGTATGTTGATCGAGCGGTTACCTACGTTCGGCGTGTCGTGGCAGGTGGTGCAGAAGCCCTCGTGAGTCGGATGGTCCTCGGCGTCGTCGAGGCCGGGGACTCCCCCGATAATCATCGGGGTCGCGTTGAAGATCGCCTGACCGCGCGCAATCCGCGCCCGCGCGGGATTGGAATCGCCGCGCCACAGGTCGTAGAGGTTGAACACGTGCAGCGAGGTCTGCTCGCCGGTGGGATTGTTGCCAAAGGGATCGTTAATCCCGATAAAGAACGGTTCGCGCGAGAGTGCGACCGGCCCGCCGCCCACGCCGCCGTCCTGCAGCGAGCCCGCCTTGGGCACCCAGGTCTGTGCGTCGTAAGTACCGGTCTCGAATTCGATCATCCGTGCAAGCTGGTCAGGCATCGGCCCATCGATAGCCTGTTCGTGATTGCGCACGGCGTCATTGGCCTGATGCTCGAGGTCGCCCATGCGCCCGTCCCACATGAGCGAGTCCTCGAAACGCAGATTGGTCGCCTGTAGCGGGCGGCGGTAGACCGAAAGCACCCCGCTGCGCGGACTGCTCAGCCTGGTGCAGTGGTATGGGTCGTCCACCTTGACCACCGAGAACTCGGCACTCGGCGGTATCGGGATACCGATTCGGATGAGCCCCTTGTTGAGCAGCAGGCTGTACGTCTTCTTCATCGCCGCCGGGGTCGATACGTCGGCATCGGGACAGGTGGCGCCGTCGATTGGCCGGAACAGCGGATCGGTGCCGTGGCTGGCCTCGAAGCGCGCGCGAATCTGCACCGGCGTGATCGTCCATCCGGCACTCGGATTGTGACAGGTGACACACGAGCGTCCGTTGGTTCCCATCGGCTCGAAGAATGGGTTCTCGGCGGTAAAAGGCCCTTCGGGCTCGTAAGTCGCCGATTTACCGTCCGAATTTTCCCAGGTCGAATAGCGCTCGAGCCCGTCGTAGCTGGCTGCCGCCGTGGCGTAGTCGCGGCTGGCGCCCTGAACGTAGGCCGCGCTCTTGCCCGCGGCTGGGGGGTGAACCTTGGCCTGGGTGTGCGCGTCGTCGCTGCCCGCGCTGGTCGCCGCCCAACCTGCGAACAGGCTGAGCGCCGCGATCGCGAGAATCAGCGCCAAATATTTCACGGCCATATACTTCAGGACGCTGCGGAAGTTCGTTGACCTTGCATGCAACGCTCTGGCCGCTCCCGACAGGGTGCGGCGCGTGGTCTCCTTTATCGTGTTTGCGCCATGATTTCCAAGACTCGTGTCATCCTCTCCACCATGGGCTGGCTATCATTTTGCCGGGCTTTGATTCCGTCCGAAAGCCGCTACAAGATAGGCTCCAGAGCTGTCAAGCCATCGGATGCAATGGAGTCCGTCATGAACGAGGTTCGGGCGAAATCAGAACGGCTGATCGAAAATCACCGCGTGATCGTAACGCGATGGACCTTTGCTCCGGGCGAGTCGACGGGGCCTCATGTTCACGCGCACGATTACGTGGTGGTGCCGCTGACCACCGGGAAGCTGCGCATCGTCGCCCCCGACGGCGCGCCGAGCGACGCCGAGCTGGTCACCGGCGCTCCCTACGCTCGCGACGCGGGCGTCGCGCACGACGTGATAAATCAGAACCCGTTCGAATTCAGCTTCATCGAGATCGAGATGAAATAATAAAATAGCGGCGCGCGCTTTCGATTGGCCTTTTGCCGCATCCACCCATTATGCTGCGGCAATATCGTTGAGCGCTAAGGAGTGAACCCTCAATGCAGGACCTGCTGCCGATTGCCGGGAAGCTGGGCGCCCTTCTCAAGGATCGCCATGAAACGATCGCCATCGCCGAGTCCTCGGCCGGCGGCCTCATCGCGGCCGCGCTGCTCGCGGTGCCGGGCGCGTCCGTCTACTTCCTCGGCGGCGCGATCGTCTATACCCGCGAATCGCGCCGCACGCTGCTCGACATCCCGGACTCGGCCTTCAAGGGCATCCGTGGAGTGACCGAAGCGCTCGCGCAGGTGCTCGCGCGTGGGACGCTCAAGCGCTTTTCGAGCAGCTGGAGCCTGGCCGAGGTCGGCGCTGCCGGCCCTACAGGCAATAGCTATGGCAACCCAGCGGGACACAGTTGTATCGCCATCGCGGGGCCCGTCGATCGCGCGGTCACGGTCGAGACCGGCAGCAGCGACCGCGTCGCCAACATGCGCGCCTTCGCAGCCGCCGCGCTGGAGTTGCTCTCGCAAAGCCTCGCGTCGTTGCCCGCGGCGCGCTCCTGAGCGCAGCCCCATTACAAATCATTCCCCGCAGTTTCGGGGGAGGGGCCCAAAATTTCATCCCGCGGCGGGGGCGCGCCGTGCGAATCACGCGCGCGCGCGGATCCGGTAGCGAATCGGCATGTGCTTAATCCCGCCGACGAAACTCGAACGCATCCGCTGCGTGGGCCCGGCCAGCTCCACGAATTCCATCCGCTCCGCCAGTTGACGAAACATCACCTGCAATTCGAGCCGCGCGAGATTCGCCCCGAGGCAGAAATGCTCGCCGATGCCGAAGGAGATGTGCGGATTCGGATAGCGTCCGATGTCGAACGCGGAGGGCTGCTCGAAGACGTCCTCGTCGCGGGCGGCCGAGGGATAGAAAAGCGCCACAATGTCGCCCTCGCGGAGCTGCTGGCCCCCAAGCACGGTGTCGGCGGTGGCAATGCGCGTGAACTGGATCACCGGCGACGTCCATCGAACAATTTCCTCAGCCGCCTTAGGCGCCAGCGACGGATCGTGCCTTAGGCGCTCCCATTGATCCGGATGGCTGATGAGGGAATGCAGGCCGCCGGTGGTGGCGTTGCGCGTGGTTTCGTTGCCGGCGATGATGAGCAACGCGAAGTATGACAGGAGCTCGAACGGCGGGAGCGGCCCACCATAGACCGTGCCGTTGGCAAGCGCGCTCGCGAGGTCGTCGCGCGGGTGCTTGCGCCGGTCTTCGCAGAGCTGGTTGAAGTACTGGAAGAATTCCATCCGCGCGCGTTCGAGGTTCTCCTTGATCGTTGCGCTGCCGCCGTATTCCGGGTCCGCCGGACCGATCATCGCATTGCTCAGCCGGAACATCATCGCCCAGTCGGCGCGCGGAATGCCGAACATCTCGGCGATCACCGCCAGTGGAAGCTTGGCCGAGACCTCGGTCACGAAGTCGCATTGCTCGCGCCCCATCAGGTCGTCGAGCACGTCGCTCGTAATGTGTTCGATCTGGTCTTTCAACTGCCGCACCGAGCGCGGCGTGAAGCGCTGATTCACCACCCGGCGAAATTCGCCGTGCTCGGGCGGGTTCATGTTGAGTAGCTGGCGCAGCACCGCCTCGTCAGGAAGGGGCGAGCCCGGCTCGTCCTGGGTGATGAAAAGGAACTGGCTGCTTCTGAACAGATCGGGCTGGCGCGAGACGTTCACGATGTCAGCGTGCTTGGTGATGGCCCAGAACGGCTCGACACCCGGCCGCTCATAGCGGAAGACCGGCGCCTCCTTTCTGAGCAGCGCCCATTCCTCGTGCGGATAGCCGCGCTGGACGTAAAGGTCGGGATTGATGATATCGAGTGTTTCGAGTGTGAGCGTGGCCATGGCCTTGGCTAGTCCTCGACCAGGCGGATGGCCTGGCGCGGACAGAGCGTCGCCGCGAGCTGGATCTTCGCGCGCAGATTCTGGGGTGGACTCTGAATCAGTACATAGCTGCGGTCGTCGTCGCGAAGTTCGAACATCTGGGGCGCAACTTCCGCACAGCGGCCGTTCCCTTCGCAAAGATTGTGATCCACAACGACTCTCATCGGATCGCTCCTGCATCACTTCGTACATTCTCAAAGGACTTTGGAGGTGGATTGACGGGGGTTCAGGAGTCCTGCAAGCCAAACACAAGACAAACGATAGACATACCGATCGTCTTGGTGCAACGTGCCGGTTTTGACTAGCGGCCCTTGAAGCGCGGCTTGCGCTTTTCGCTGAAAGACCGCCCGCCTTCCTTCGCGTCCTCGGATCGCGCCACACGCAGCAGATGACGGCGCGCGAGCGCCGACAGCTCAGAGGGGCCGCGCGGCAGCAGCGTGTCGCGGGTGAAAGTTTCGAGCAGGCCCAGCACCAGAGGCGCGCTTTCGGCCAGCTTGCGGGCGTACTCGTATGCGGCCTCCATCCGCCGCTGCAATGGGACGACGGCGTTGACCATCCCGACCTCGTAGGCGCGCTCGGCCTTCATGTGCATGCCGGTCAGCATAAGCTCCATCGCCACTTTATACGGAATTCGCACCGCCAGGCCGGCGATGAGACCGCCGCAGAATCCCAGTTGCGCCTCGGGATAGGAAAAGTCCGCATTGTCGGCAGCCACCGCCAGCGTGCAAAACTCGACCAGGCAGCAGCCGCCGCCGATACAATGTCCCGCCACTGCCGCGATAGTCGGTTTGGTAAGCGGCACCCCGACGCCCGGCATGCATTCCCATAGCTCCGGGTCCCGAGGCGGATCGCGAAGGTCGGCGCCGGCGCTGAACGCGCGCTGGCCCGCGCCGGTCAGGACGGCGACGCGATCCTCGCTCGCCTGAAAATGGATAAGTGCGTCGCGCAACTCGGCGACCAGCGCGTTGGAGAGCGCGTTGAGCTTGTCCGGACGATTGAGCGTGATCGTCGCTATCGTGTCCCTGGAATCGTAGAGGACAATATCGGAGCTCATCAGTTTCCCCACACCGTGCCGCCGTCGATGTTGATCGCCTGGCCGGTTATCCACTTGCCGCGATCGGTGACCAGGAAGAGGACCAGCTCGGCGCACTCACTGCCGTCGCCCGCGTAGCCCAGCGGAATAAAACTCTTGACGAACTTCTCCCAGCTTTCGCCGCGGCCAAGGTCGTCGAGGCGGAACGTGTCGATGATGCCGGGGCAGATCGCGTTGACGCGGATGCCGCTGGGCGCGAGGTCGAGCGCCATCGAGCGGCTAAGGGCGTTGACCGCGGCCTTGGAGGCGGAGTACGCCGCGGCCTTGGCCTGGGCGATTTTGCTGGCGATCGACGAGATGTTGACGATGCTACCGCCCTGGCCCTGCGCGATCATTTTGCGCGCGGCCGCGCACGACAACAGAAAGGTCCCATCGACGTTAGTCACCATCACTTTCTTCCAGATTTCGTACGAAAGCTCGACGGCCTCTACGCGGTCAGGGCCGCGCGCGGCACTGGCGTTGTTGATGAGGATGTCGATACGGCCGAACTCGGCGATGGTGCGATCGACCAGCGCTTCAACGGCGCGCGGATCGGCGACGTCGGAGACCAGCGCCAGACAGCGGCCGCCGGCCTGCCGGATCTCGTCCGCGACGCTCTCGATGTCGCGCCATCCGGCCGCCTTCTCGTCATCGGGATAGCGCTCGGGCGGACGTCCGGTGCCGGTGATTACAATCGCGGCGCCCGCCTGCGCCAGCCGTTTGGCGATCGGACGGCCGATGCTGCGCATCCGCCCGGCGCCGGTGATGATCACGACCTTGCCTGCCAATTCCTGTTCCATCGGGATGAACCCTCATGCCGGATGATCTATTTTCGGGCTCTGACACTAGCCAACCGCGAAGCGATTGGACAAGCGCCGGCGGGCGCCGCGTTACGCACGGCGCCGCCCTGTGCTACAGTGGCCGCCGTAACGATAGCGGCGAAGGGCGCATCAATGGATTTCAAATTCAGCGAAGAGGACGAAGCGTTCCGGCGCGACTTCAGATCCTGGCTGGAGAAAAATCTCCCGCGCGACTGGCACGACGAGGGCGAACTGCACGATCCCGACACCAAGGAAGAGTTCGAGCGCCGCCGCCGATGGCATCGCAAGCTCTACGACGGCGGCTGGATGTGTATGCACTGGCCCAGCGAATACGGCGGGCGCGGCGCGAGCCTGTTGCAGCAGATCATCTATTCGCAGGAACTCGACCGCGCCAAGGCGCCGCCCACCATCAACTTCCAGGGAATCGCGCGCGTCGGCCCGACCTTGATGCAATGGGGAACGCCGGAACAGAAACAGCGCTACATCCCCCGGATTCCCTCCGCCGAGGAAATCTGGTGCCAGGGATTGTCGGAGCCCAATCACGGCTCCGATCTGGCGGCGGTCCAGACGCGCGCGATCGACGAGGGCGATCACTTCATCGTCAACGGCTCCAAGGTCTGGACCTCCAACGCCCATCACGCCGACCTCACCACCCTGCTGTGCCGCACCGACCCCACGCTGCCCAAGCACAAGGGTCTGAGCTACCTGCTGGTCGACATGAAAAGCCCGGGCGTGACGGTGCGCCCGCTCGTGCAGATGACCGGCGAGAGCGGCTTTAACCAGGTCTTTTTCGAAGACGTCATGGTGCCGAAGGCGAACCTGGTGGGCCAGAAGAACCAGGGATGGATGGTCGCGATGACCAATATGATGTTCGAGCGAACGATCCATGGCGGCCGTACCGATATGATGGTCGAAGTGAGACAACTCGGCGAGCTGGCCAAGAAGGTCCAGCGCAACGGCCATCGCGCCTGGCACGACAACTACGTGCGGCAGCGAATCGCCCGCTTCGCCTGCGAGGCGGAGGCGCTCAAATACACCAGCTATCGCCAGCTCACCCGCCAGCTCAAAGGATTGCCGCCCGGCCCGGAAGGCTCGATCATGAAACTGGGTACCACGGACCTGAACCTGCGCATCCAGAAGTTCGCGATGGAACTGCTCGGCGTCTACAGCCAATTCGAATACCAGGCCGCCGGAGCAATCGACCATGGCAAATGGTCGCATCGGATGCTCGCGGCGCGGCGCGGCACTATCGCGGCCGGCACCAACGAGATTCAGCACAACATCATCGGTGAGCGAGTGCTCGGCCTGCCCAAGGGCTAGCATTCGGGACTGCCGCCGCTCACAATCGTTGGCTTGTAGATTTCGGCTGCAAGCGGGCGCCGGCGTCGCAGCCGTCCTGCTAAAGGGGGAGCGTCGTGTCTATTCTCTATCGTGCTGAAGTGATCGGATCGCTCCTGCGGCCCGCCTTCCTCAAAGAGGCTCGCAAGCAGTGGCAGGCGGGCACGCTCTCGACGCCGGAATTCAAACGCGTCGAGGATCGCGCGGTGGATGAGGCTATCGCGCTGCAGGAAGACGCCGGGGTCGACGTGGTAACGGACGGCGAGATGCGGCGCACTCACTTCATCGCGCCGCTGACCGACGTCATCTCCGGGGTAAAGGAAATTCCGGCCTTCAAACGCATCTGGCGGCGGCCGCACGCACAGGGCGCGGCGGCCGAGGAGACTGAGATCCAGGTCCAATACGCAGTGGTCGAGAAGATTCGACGCAAGCGCTCGCTCACCAACGAGGAATTCACCTACGCGCGCGGACGCGCCAGCAAGCCGCTGAAAGTCACGCTACCGAGCCCGCTGATGATGACGCTGCGATGGTCGCCTGAATACTCGCGCGACGCTTATCCGGATCCATTCGCTCTGTTTGCTGACGCGGCCGGGATCGTGCGCCAGGAGGCGCAGGAACTGGCGACGCTCGGATGCCAATACATCCAGATCGACGCGCCCGAACTCGGAATGCTGTGCGACCCGGAGCGCCGGCGCCAGGACTTCGCCGAGCGCGGGATGGATCCCGAGCGCCTGCTGACCGATGGTATCGACATTTTAAACTCCGTGGCCGACGTGCCCGGCGTCAGCTTCGGCCTCCATCTATGCCGCGGCAACAACAAGGGTTACTACGTCGGCGAGGGCGGCTACGAGGCAATCGCCAGGCAGGCCTTCAGGCGCGCCCGCAATTTCTCGCTATGGCTCCTGGAGTACGACGACTGGCGTTCGGGAGCGTTCGAGCCGCTGCGCGACATCCCGCCCGACAAGGGCGTCGTGCTTGGGCTCATCTCGACCAAGCGCGCCGAGCTTGAGCCGGCCGAGGCAATTGTGCGGCGGATCGAAGAAGCGAGCCGTTACTTTCCACGCGAGCGGCTCGGATTGTCGACCCAGTGCGGCTTCGGAACGGTATGGGAAGGCAATCCGATATCCGAGGCGATCGAGCGCGACAAGCTGCGCCTGGTTGCCGAGCTGGCGCGTCGTGTATGGCGCTAGTGTTTTGCAAGTCTGCGGTCAGTCAATCAGCATATTCAACTGCTTATCGTCAAGAATACGTACATAAAGGATATTCTTAGTAGCTAATGGCGGAGACGTGTAATCACAAGACCACCCGCGAACCGATTCGTCTGTCGCTCCTCCTGCTGACGCCGCTCCTCTTCGCACTTTTCGGTGGCCTCGCCTCGAGCGCCGCCCTGGCCGCTGACGGATCACCTACCGCTGCCGCGCAGGCCTCGGCAACTGCTGCGCCGCAAGCGTCGGCAACTCCTGCGCGCCCGCCCTCGGCAGGTCCTGCACCCCAGGCCTCGACAGGCCTGGCGCCCCAAGCGAAGGGCGAACTGGGCGCGCTGATCGCCGCGGGACAACTGCCCGACCTGCGCTGGCCGAACTTCAGCGACACGCAGTCCGACGTGGCAAAATTCTACGCCTCGGGCGGAAACACGCTGGCGTGGAGTCGCGACGGTCAGCCGACCGCGCAGGCGCAGGCGATGATCCAGCTCATCAAACAGGCTTCGCTAAAGGGCCTCAACCCGGACGACTACGATGCCTCGCGATGGGACAGCCGCCTGGCCGCACTCGCTCCGGCGAAGCCGCATCCGGCCGACACCGACCTGGTGCACTTCGATCTGGCGCTTACCGTTTGCGCGGCGCGCTATCTCTCCGCCCTGCGTGACGGTAGGGTCAACCCGCAGCATTCCAGTTTCAGCATCGACGTGGGATTCAACAAATACGATCTGGCCGAGTTCCTGCGCGACCAGGTGATCCAGGCCCCGAACGTTGCGGCCCTGGTCGCGCACGTCGAACCGGACTACGAAGGCTATGGGCGGGCGGAGACCGCGCTTGCGGCGTACGTGAAGCTGGCCGGTCAGGGGGACGGCGCGCAGTTACCGTTGCCGGCCAAATCCGTGCATCCCGGCGATACCTATTCAGGAATCGCGCCGCTGACCGCGCGTTTGCGGGAGCTTGGCGATCTTCCGTCCAACCCTGCTGGGCCTGCCGACCCCATCGCGCCCGCCGACCCCATCGCGCCCGCCGACGCGACTGTCTATCGGGGCGCCATGGTCGACGGCGTGAAGCACTTTCAGAAGCGCCACGGCCTGCAGCCCGACGGCGTGCTCGGCAAGGAGACGCTCGCGCAGCTCAATGTGCCGCTCGGTCAGCGGGTCGCACAACTTCAGTACGCGCTGGAGCGCTATCGATGGATCCCGCCCGGCTTTCCGCAGCCGCCGATCCTCGTCAATCTCCCCGAGTTCAGGCTGCGCACGATGCGCCGGCAGCCCGCGCCGTTTTTGTCGATGCGAGTGATCATCGGAAAGGCCTATGGACACCAGACGCCCGTGTTCGCGGATTACATGCGCTACCTCATTTTCCGCCCATATTGGCAAGTCCCGATGTCGATCCAGTTCGCCGAGCTGGTTCCTAAAATCCGGCGCGATCGCGATTATCTCGCGGATCATGGATTTGAAGTAACGACCACAAGCGGCACGGTTGTGACCGATGGCACCGTGAGCGACGATGTACTCAGCAAGCTTCGCTCCGGCTCACTGACTATCCGGCAGAAACCCGGAGCCAAGAACGCGCTGGGGCTGGTCAAGTTCATCTTTCCGAACCACTACAACGTATACCTGCATAGTACACCGGCGCCCGAGCTGTTCCTGAAGGCACGACGCGACTTCAGCCACGGATGCATCCGCGTGCAGAACCCCGCCGGGTTGGCAGCGTGGGTTCTACGCGACATGCCGGAATGGACCTTGGACAGAATAAACGCCGCGATGAATGGCGATCAGACGTTGCAGGTAAATCTCAACAAGCCCATTCCGGTACTCATCATCTATACTACGGTCGTGGTCGAGCCGGACGGCGAAGTGCGGTTCTTCAGGGATATCTACAGACAAGATTTCGAGCTGGATAAAGCACTGGCGAACGGCTACCCGTACCCGAGCCAGTCATAGCACCCGCGGTTCAGCCCGCGCTTTTCTGGAATTGCGATATGTCTAATGCAAGTCCTCTCGCCGATCGCGCGGCGACGATACGCTCTCGACGCAGCCGCCCGATAGCGATCGCCGTCATGGTTTTTCTGTCGATACTGCCGCGCTTGGCCGGCGCGGCTTGCGCCCCGCGCTCAGCTTCCGTGAGCCAATGGAAACTTCAGTCACACGATGGCGTATCCTGGCTGCTGAATCCGTGCGGCGAGCGATTTTTTTCCATCGGCGTCAACAGCCTTACCGACAAGTTAACTCCGCCGCTAAGCTGGAGCCGTGAGAAAAACGCCTGGCTCCCGCCATACCAGGCCCCGGATGCGTGGGCGCGCCGCACGGCCGCGCAAATCAGTGCCTGGGGATTCAATACCGCCAGTTCCTTCAGCTCCCCGAACCTGCCGCTCCCCAGCGTTCCCGACCTCGATCTCGGTTGGAGAGCGCGGTTTCTTTGGGCCGATCCTTTTGATCCGGCTGTCGAAGAACGGATGATGACCCAGACCAAAGAGGCGGTCATTCCCTACAAGGCGAATGCCTACCGTATAGGATATTTCTCCGACAACGAAGTCGGATGGTGGAACGGTGCGCTGTTCAGTTACTATCTCAAACGGAGCGGAACGAACCACACGAAGCAAGTCCTGGTTGATCTCATCCGCCGTCATTACGGCGGCGATTGGCATCGGTTCACCGACGACTTTGCCGTGTCAGCCGGGGTTTCCTCTTTTCAGGAACTCCTCCAAAGCGCAGACGCACACGCCCAGCTGCGTCCGGGAGGAAACGGGATCAAGATGGTTCGAGAGTGGACCGCCGCCGTGACGCGCCGTTACTACGAACTCGTCCATCGCGCACTGCGCGCGGCGGATCCCACGGCGCTCATTTTCGGCGACCGTCTTCCCAGCTACTACGACCCGGATGCCGTTCGGGCAATGACACCTTTCGTCGACGCTGTCGCCACTAACTACAACGTGGACAGCCCGGACGGATGGATTGCGCATTACTATTTCGAGGGCCTGCGCCAGTTGACCGGTAACAAGCCCGTGCTGGTTTCCGAATGGTATTTCGCCGCCCAGGAAAACCGTTCCGGGAATCTGAACAATGGCTACCTGATGACCGTGCCGACGCAGGCGGACCGCGCCCGTGGCGCGGCCAATGCGGCGCGGAACTTCGCGCTCGAGCCCGGGGTCATCGGACTTCACTGGTTCCAGTACTACGATGAGCCCAAGGGCGGCCGCACGGGAGACCACGAGAACTACGACTTCGGCCTGGTCGACACCAGCGGGCGGCCATATGAAGAACTGGTTGCCGCCTTGACCGCGGCAAACCGCAGCCTTGTCGGCATCCACCAAAGCGCGGCTCCACCGACGCCAGCAAAGGAAGATGCCCGGATTCAGATTCCCCAGGCTGACCTCGATACCGGCTCCATCTCGCTGGCGCGCTGGCCGAAGGATCAGGCGCTAGTGAGGGGCCTTTCCGCGCCTTCGCCGGAAGTTGTTTTCGGAGATCTGTTTCTGGCGTGGAGCCGGCAGGGGCTGCACGTCGCCACCATCAGCATGGATCACTACGATGCGCATCTGCTTGCGTATGACGGTGGATTTCCGCGCAGCGAAGCGTTTCGGATCGACTTCGGCGTGGATGCGGGGGCGGGAGCGCGGCGCTTTGCTTTTTTTGTCATCCCGCCGAAAGTGTTTCGAAGAAAGAGCGGCGTGACGATGCAAATCGAAGTCTGCCGCATGGATCATGACACTTGCACCGCCGTCCCATCGGCGACCGCGGTGTATCAGATCAGCGATCGGCCACGGGTCACCGCCCAGGTCACGCTTCCATGGGAAGCTCTCGGCGTGTCAGGGCCGCCGGTCGATAGACATCTGCGAGTCGAACTGGCGGCTACCGCATTTTATCGTTCGCGCTGGATGTCGCTTGGCGGCGCTCCGCCGGCGAAGACGATGGAAGATCCGAAGACCTGGAGACCCGCCGTGCTCATCGGTCCCCCCGGCCCTCCTCAACCAACCATGCGCTGGTGACCGTCCCTTGCGCTAGCGCCTGTGCCGCTTCGATTACGCGCGTGGCCGGCATAGTGAAGTATTCGCAGGCGGCTTGACAAAAATCGCGTCAGGCGGATTCGGCTATCGGACTACTTTGCGGACTATGTTGCGGAATACTTTGCGGATTATCCCGGGTACTATCCTGGCGTATGTGCCGGACGTCGGTTGCGAGGCCGATCTTCTCCAGCAGGCAAATCGCCAGGTAGCCTACGTCGGGCTGCCGCCAGCTCCATCCCAGCCGCGCGATACCTGGCCGCGCGTGATGGTTGCGATGCCAGTTCTCGCCTTGGCAAAACTGCATCAGCGCAAGCCAAGTAACGTTGCGGCTGGAATCTTCACCAGGCGAAATGCCGGGTTCAGTATGGCAGACGCTGTTGACGAAACATTGCGCGTGGAGCGCGAAAACCAGCCGAATCGCTCCCATCCAGAAAAAGGCGCAGGCGCCGAAATACAAACCAGAGAAATATGACACCGCCAGGATCGGTCCCTGCACGTACCACCAGAATCGGTACATTGGGCGGTCAAGCTCGGGACAGAAGCGCCCGACCGACGGCTCGCCGCACTGCCACAGCCATCGCATGTGCGCCCACCAGAAGCCGTTAACGGGGCTCGAAATATCGTTCTCGGTATCGGCGAAAGCGTGATGGCGCCGATGGCCGGCCGCCCAGCTCAATGGTGTCCCGGAGCCATTAAATACCGCGAAGAAAATCAATATCGATGTCAGCCACGGATTGAGCCGCAGGGCGCGATGCGCGAGCGCGCGATGATAGCAGACCGTGGTGGCCATCCCGCCCAGCCATACCAGGCAAAACGAACCCAAGAGAACTCGCCAGCCGGGCAGTGGAAACAGGATCAAGCCGGCCAGCGCGGTGACGTGAATCAAGACGAACCACGGCAGCACGAGCGAGTCTTCGTTGCGCGCGCGCCACCACGGCCACTCCCACGGCCGGTCCACCGGACCCTGGAGGGCCCCTGTGCTATTCAACTAATTGGCCCGGAAGGTGCGGCGGAAATCGCCATAGTGGACAATTCGCGTACAGTGAACATGGCGCTGCTCTCCCTTGGCAGTTGGCCGGAGAGCGCGCGAACAAGAAACCACACGGGCGAAGAAGGTTAACTGAAAGGCGTTCTGACCGGTGATTCTCAGGGTACACGGCTCAGGAAGCGAAGTCCATGCTTTTGCGCTCCAGATGGTGTCCTATTGAGATACTACCTCGCTCCTCGCCTTCGGATAGGCGCTAGAAATCACCGCTTTTTATTTTTGCCATGAAATCCCTGCCGCCCGAATCGAGGTAGACGATCTCCATTATCGAACCGATCGCCGCCTCGGTATCGAAATAGGTGTAGCGTGTGGTGCCGAACCGCCCGCTCATCAGAGGCGAATAGCCGGCGGTGTTGAGCGAGTCCAGCGCGCGCTGATATGCCTGGGGGTCGTAAAGGAAAAATCCGAGATGGTGGAGGCCCTCGCCCCTGCGTTCCAGATGTTCCTTGTAGCAGGTGTCGCCGGAGAGGTGCTGAATGAGCTCGATTTGAGTGTCGCCGGAATAGGCGAGCGCGAGCTTGAAATTTTGCTCCGCCGGGCGGCCGCGGAAGGTCTTGTCGCGAGCGTGCAGGCCGAAGTCCTCGATCACATAGAAACGCGGAACTCCCATCGTGCGCTTGAAAAACTCCATCCCCGCTGTCAGGTCCTTGACCACAAACGCGACCTGCTGCAGGCTGCCGCCGAGATATTGAAGGGGTGATCGCGCATCCATTGGACTTTCCTCCCGCGGAGCAGGCTACCACATCGGACGAAGGATCGGCTCTCGGGCGTTTTCCCGGTTGGCCGCTCGTTTTGCGTGCTGGATCACGCGAGGATTCGATGATTTAACCGAGAGATTGCGCGCAAGAGGAGTCGCATCGGATCTCATGCTTTCCCGCAGTCTTCTGATCGCCAACCGAGGCGAGATCGCCATCCGCATCATGCGCGCCGCCGCCGAGCTTGGTATCCGCACGGTGGCCGTCTTTTCCGAGGACGACGCCCGCTCACTCCATACCCGCAAGGCCGACGAGGCCCGTGCGCTCGCCGGCGCCGGCGCCGCCGCCTATCTCGACGTCGAACAAATCGTGGCGATCGCGAAAGGGGCCGGATGCGACGCTATCCATCCCGGCTACGGCTTCCTCAGCGAAAACGCCGGCTTCGCCCGCCGCGCGGCCGAGGAAGGGATCAAGTTCGTTGGCCCGCGGCCGGAGGTGCTGGAGTTGTTCGGCGACAAGGTGCGCGCCAGGGCGTTGGCGGAGCGCGTCGGAGTGCCATTGCTGCTCGGCACCGCGAGTGCGACCAGTCTTAGCGAGGCCAGGGAATTTCTGGCGTCGCTGGGCGAGGGCGGCGCGATGATGGTCAAGGCGGTCGCCGGCGGCGGCGGCCGCGGGATGCGCGCGGTGTATCGTGTCGACGAACTGGACGAGGCGTACCGGCGATGCCAGTCCGAAGCGCGGACGGCCTTCGGCAACGCCGACGTTTACGTCGAACGGCTGATGCCGCGTGCGCGCCATCTGGAGGTGCAAATCGCTGGCGATGGCTCCGGCAGCGTCTGCCAACTTTGGGAGCGCGAATGCACCATCCAGCGGCGCAATCAGAAGCTCGTCGAGATCGCGCCCAGCCCCGGCCTGCCCGAGCGCCTGCGCATCCGCCTCACTGCGGCGGCCGTGCAGATGGCCGAAGCGGTCCGCTACGACAGCCTCGGCACGTTCGAGTTCCTGCTCGACGCCGATGCGCGGCACGACGACGCCGAGTTCGCCTTCATCGAGGCCAACCCCCGCCTTCAGGTCGAGCACACTGTGACCGAGGAAGTGACCGGCATCGACCTGGTCAAACTGCAATTGCAGTTGGCGGGCGCAAGCACGCTCACCGAGCTTGGCGTGCGCCAGGCCGATATCCCCAAGCCGCGCGGCTTCGCGATCCAGATGCGCATCAACATGGAGTCGATGGGCGCGGAAGGCACTGCCAAGCCCTCGGGCGGGACTCTGACCGCATTCGAGGCGCCGTCGGGGCCCGGCGTGCGCGTGGATTCGTTCGCCTATGCCGGCTACACGACCAATCCGAACTTCGATTCGTTGCTGGCCAAACTCATCGCGTACTCGCCGTCGGCGGACTTCGCTGCGGCCGTGACGCGGGCCTATCGCGCGCTCAGCGAGTTCCGGATCGAGGGCGTCGCCACCAACATCGGATTTCTGCAGAGCCTGCTGCAGCATCCCGATTTCGCCGCGAACCGGCTCTACACCCGTTTCGTCGAAGAGCATATCGCCGAGTTGGTCGCCGGCGCGAATTCCACTCATCGCCAGCTCTTTTTCGCCGAGGCGGGCGGCGCGGCCAAGCCGTCGCGTCGTGCCGAGAACAAGCGCACGCCCGGCACGAGGCAATTAGCCGGGGCCAAAATCGATTCGATCGATCCGCTGGCGGTGCTGAGCCACGGCAAGAGCGCGGTCAATTCGACCCCGGCGTCGACGCCGGCGACGACCGAGACCGATACTGCTGCGCATCACGAAATCACCGGCCCGGAAAACACGGTCGCGGTCGCCGCGCCGATGCAGGGAACGATCGTCTCGATCGACGTGCGCGAGGGCGAACTGGTGCGCGAGGGCCAGCAGCTATTCGTGATGGAAGCGATGAAGATGGAGCACGTCATCCGCGCGCATACGAGCGGCATCGTGCGGCAAATCGCGGTCGCCGAGCGCGACGCGATCTTCGAGGGCCATCCGCTCGCTTTCATCGAAGAGGCCGAAGTCGAAACGGTCGAGGCCGCCGAGGCCGAAAAGGTCGACCTCGACCGCATCCGCCCCGACCTCGCGGAGGTGTATGAGCGCCACGCGAGCGGACTCGACGCCGCGCGGCCCGAGGCCGTCGCGCGCCGGCGCAAAACCCATCAGCGCACCGCGCGCGAGAACGTCGAGGACCTTTGCGACCCGGGAACCTTCGTCGAGTACGGCGCGCTGGTGCTTGCGGCGCAGCGGCGGCGGCGCGCGCTTGACGACCTGATGAAAAACACGCCGGCCGACGGACTGGTCGCCGGAATCGGCCGGGTCAACGGCGATCTGTTCGACGACTCGCGCGCCCAGTGCATCGCGATGTCCTACGACTACACCGTGCTCGCCGGCACCCAGGGCCAGCAGAACCATCGTAAGAAGGACCGCATGTTCGAGATCGCCGCGCAGCTGCGCCTGCCCGTGGTGTTCTTCACCGAGGGCGGCGGCGGACGCCCCGGCGACACCGACGGGCTGTGGCTCTCCGGTCTCGACGTTCCGGCGTTCCATTACTGGGGCAAGCTGAGCGGCTTGGTGCCGATGGTCGGGATCAACTCGGGCCGATGCTTCGCGGGCAACGCGGCGCTGCTCGGATGCTGCGACGTGGTCATCGCCACCGCCAACTCGAACATCGGCATGGGCGGTCCGGCGATGGTCGAGGGCGGCGGCCTGGGCATCTTCCGCCCCGAGGACATCGGGCCGATGAGCGTGCAGGTAGCCAACGGCGTGGTCGACCTTCCGGTCGCCGACGAGGCCGAAGCGGTACGCGTCGCGAAAAAATATCTCTCGTATTTCCAGGGCCCGGTCGGCCGATGGGAATGTGCCGACCAGCGCCTGCTGCGCGGAATCATCCCGGAGAATCGCCTGCGCATCTACGACGTCCGCGCGGTGATCGAGACGCTCGCCGACACCGGCTCGGTGCTCGAATTGCGCCGCCACTTCGGCTTGGGGATGGTGACGGCGCTTATCAGGATCGAGGGGCGCCCGCTCGGCGTGATCGCCAACAACCCGACGCATCTGGCGGGCGCGATCGACAGCGACGGCGCCGACAAGGCCGCTCGCTTCATGCAACTGTGCGACGCGTTCGACCTGCCACTGCTCTTCCTGTGCGACACACCCGGCATCATGGTGGGGCCGGAGATCGAGAAGACCGCACTGGTGCGCCATGCCGCCCGGATGTTCATCGTGGGCGCCAACATCAGTGTGCCGTTCTTCACCATCGTCCTGCGCAAGGGCTACGGCCTCGGCGCGCAAGCGATGGCCGGGGGGAGCTTCAAGATCCCGATGTTCACGGTCTCATGGCCGACCGGCGAGTTCGGCGGGATGGGATTAGAGGGCGCGGCCAAGCTCGGCTATCGCAAGGAGCTGGAGGCGGTCAACGACCCGGCCGCGCGCAAGAAGCTGTTCGAAGAGATGGTGGCGCGGATGTACCAGCAGGGCAAGGCGCTCAACAGCGCCTCGCATTTCGAGCTCGACGACGTGATCGATCCAGTCGAATCGCGCCGCTGGATTTTGACGGGGCTGCGCTCGGCGCCCCCGCCCTCGCCGCGGACGGGCAAAAAGCGCCCGCACGTCGATTCCTGGTGAACGAGAGCGCCGCGGCGCTGGCACCGACCTCACCCGGCGCGGGGTGGGGCTCTAACCGGCGGAAGAATATACGTAAGTTACCCAGTCTGTTAGGATTCCGCCGACGTGCAAGCAGGTGAGTGCTCTATCTGCCTACTGTGCGCGCTGCGAATCGGACGATGACTCAGTCCGATAAGACAGGAGAATGGAAGGCCGCATGATCAGTCTGACACGAGAAGATTGGTCCGAGATCTACTACGCGCTGGAAACGAAGTCTCTGGCCTTGAGGCAGGGCAAGTACGGGCCAGAAGATGAACCTGGCCAGGACGCCGAGTGGATTAACCATATCGAGGCCGTTATAGAGAAGATCGGCCCTGACGGTATCAAAGCCGCACTCAAAGGTGTCGATCGCAGCAAATGACATATCTGGAGCGGTGACGACGCGATAGTGCGGCTAACATCAATCACGGTATGCGTAGCCCGCCGAACAAATAAATGCAGTCCCTAGGCTGTCACACGACGGATCTCTTCCGCCATCAACGTAACAGCTTGGCTTATGAGCCGCGTCGAAAGTGGAAAAGCGACCAGAACCAAGTCAACGCGTCTCTGTGTCAGAGGCAGCGACGCTCTATGGAGCAGGAGATTGCGAGTCTGAAGCGATAGCCAGCGCTCTTCGCTACACGGATAAGCCAGACACACCAGAACTTTAGGCTTCTGCGCAACTGTCGAATAGGCGAGCACCTGCAGAAGATCTGCACGGTGACGTTCGCGCAGCTCTTCTTCTAGATCGGTCCACCGCCGCCTCTGCATTTCCTCCCAGTGTTCTTTATATTTCGCGTCGACGATTACCGTGACGTCGTCGCGTTCGATCACAACATCCGGAACCAGAGACTTCTGAGAGCCCAGGTAAGGAGGATCCCAATTGAGCGGTACCACCGTCTGACGCTCACGACCGCTTCGTACTATACCACCGATTCGACGGGCAACATGCGACATGAGTGTCTCCACCCAAGCCTCGAAGAATTGCTCCATGGACATCGCCCAAGGTAACCCTTGGAGGTCGCTCGTCCCCGCAAGCCCTCGTTCTTCAGCGGTCCATTCAATCGCCTCGACGCCGCGATGAAATACATCGGTGCGCAGAGTGCCTCGTTGCCAGACTTGAAAAGTCGTCGGCAGCGGTTCACGTGCACTGACGTCTCGAACTTGATCGATCAGACCTCGACACATTTCGATTAGCTCGCGGACAAAAAAGCCCGCGAGCCGCTGCGACTCAAGCGAGCGCAATTGCTTCTCCAGAGCGAAACGAATTGCGGCGCGCAAATCTCGATCCTTCTGCAGTGCCGGAAAACTGCACGGGACCTTGAGGAACCGGGCGCGGCTGATTTGGTGATGAAGATACCGGCCCCAGTCAATTGTGCCCCGCGGGGATGAGCGCTCCTCTTTAGTGATCTCGAAGCGCCGATCCAATTGATCGAGGAGTCTCTTCAGACGAAACACCACAATCGTCGATAGCACCCACGGGGGCACGCGGCGCTCGGAGCGCGGTAACAACGGCATCGACAGCGGCGCGGGAATCACTCGCCAGCCTGTTGCTCCGAGGATCGGGCCGATACCGGGCCAGTCGAAGCGAGGGCGAACCACCAATCCATAATCGTGACGTCCGCTAGTTGGAGAAATCAGCGGAATCGCTCCGATGCGCGTCCCGGCGTGAATGTCCAGTTCAATGGTCGAGTTCCGATAGTGCGGTTCCACGATTAGATCGAGTTGGCGGAGCGCATCCTGATTCAGGTCTACCAGCTGATCGGCGAGCCGCGCGATCTGCGACGAGGGGTCGCGAGACGGTTGACCACGGAGGAGAAACCGCGCTGGAAGCCGGGTCACCGTAGAGTCGTTCGCCTCCAGGCATCGCTGCTCCACCTGCGTTGTTGGCTCCGCCGGCGAATAGGCTTCGCGGCGCCGCCAACGGCGCCCCTTCTTGGCGACGGCGCTCACAGCGAATCGATCCATTGCAGGTACGCGCGCACGGCTTCCGCGAACGATGAGACGTACCCCTGTGTGAGATAGTCCTCCAGCAGTGGTTTCAGCGTGGTCTTTAGTCGCCTTCGCGCCTTTGGTTCGTTCGACTCCAAGAAATACGAATGACCTGGGACCAGGTCCATCGCGTCTTCGGTGGCGTGGTCGACAAAAATGGTGAGCAGTGCTTGAAACGCCTGCTTCATGAGGTCGCAGCCCTCGCGCTCAACCACCGATATCTGCGGCCAGAGCTTTGCGAACGCAAACCGTCGCCGAATCGCGATGTCCACGATCGCGAGACTGCGATCCGAAGTATTCATAGTGCCAAGTATGTGCAAGTTGTCTGGCAGCGAGAGGCGATCTCCGGTCGGTGGTTCGAATTTGTAAGGCAAGTTGATGACGCGCCCGTCCAACGCGTCGGGCTCAAGCAAATAGATTGCCTCGCCGAGGACCTTCGACAAATCAGCTCGATTTATCTCATCGACATGCAGCAGATACTTTCCGCTCGAAGCGCGCGCTTGTTCAGCGGCTAGGGTCAGGAAACCCTTCTGCGGGGCAAATTGAAATCCGAGACTGTCGGACGAGGTTATTGGGGCCAACCCGCCGACGAAGTTCTCGTAAGTCGTGTTCGCGTGAAATTGAATGGTCCTGCCGCGGTTTTGGTAATCCGTCGTGATCAACTCGCGTGCCATGTGGGTCTTACCCGTTCCAGGGGGACCCTGCAAAATCACGTAATGCCGTTCGTTCAGAAGTTCAGCGACTTGGTCGTTTGAAACGTGAGGCATCAGGTGGTGAAACCAGCGCGTCCGAATCTCACGGGCATCTGCTTCAAAGCGCGAGAGCGGATGAACGCCCCGCTCATCAAACATGAAGTCCAGAAATGCGGTTAGCGCTTCCAACGTCTGGCTCTTGTCGGCCTCTGGTGCGTAGATGGCATAGAGAACGTGACCGTACTTTCCTATCGCCCCCGAGTATTTCCCAAACTCCTCGGCCACCTCGGCCGGAATACGTTGATCCAAGCGAGTCGGATCGTGCTTCGACCACGCGACGCGTTTTCGTCTCCCGCTGTTCAGCCATGCACAAATTGCCTCTGCCTTGCGCGCGTGTCCGGGGCGCCCCAAAATCCCTTCGTCCGGCGCAAGTCCGTTGGTCCCGACCACAAGCGAGATCAGACAAGGCGTGTCATCGCCCGGGAAAACAGCAAGCGAGGTTCCACCGTAGGGTCCCGAACTGGGATTGCTCGGATGAATGAGCGCGGCAAATGGTATGATTCCCTCGCTATCTTCCGAAGGCGCGGGCGCGCGCAGCGTCACTTGGCGTTTCGCGCTATCTGGATAACGGCCACCGTCGCTACCGAAAAGAGCCTCGAAGCCTGCTTTGAACTTTTCCGGCCATGTATTCGAATAACGCTGCTCTAAGATCGCGCCAAGCAGTTTGTCGGACCACATATTTCCCCCGGCATTTGTAGAGTAGTTCTGACCTACTACGTTTTCGGCGGAGCTGACCAGGACCGTCCGCTCTTAGAGCGGCCTATTGAGACCGCTTCGACGCGATCAGCAGGCTCTGAGATCCTGGTAGGGCGCTTCCCGGTCCGGTGCGGAGGCTGGCGCATTTCGATTGCCGCCGTCGTGCCGCTCGGGTTAAGGTAGCGCCCTAACAACCGTGGAGGCTACTCCTGGTGAGCGGCGGTGCCGCCGCGTAGCGCCGGCGGCCGTTGAGACCTTCCTCCCAGCTTGTTCGAAACCCGCCGAGCTGACTACGACGCCTGCTTCACCCCCGGTATCGTCCACGTCCCGTCCAGCAGCGAGGGCGGAGTCTCCTTGGGCCAGTACATCCGCAGCATCAGAACGAACTTGCCTGCGGGAGCGGGCAGCCAGTTGGATTCCTTGTCCTTGCCGGGATTTTCGTGCTGCATGTACAGGTCGATAGACCCGTCGGCATTTTGCTTCAGCTTGTTGCGCGCGCTGATGGTATAGCGATTGAGCGGATTATTCACGAAGAAATAATTCGCGTCGTACATCGTCATCGACCAGAAGCCCTCCGCGGGAGGCAACTTTCCCTTGTCGAAACGCGTGACGTACTTGTTGGCGCCCGAGTAGGGTTTTCCCCCGGCATCCATCTCAGAGGTTGGATAGACCGCGTCCTGCGGACGGTTCGCGCCAAGACCAATCGCGGTGACAAAAGCGCGATTGAGATAGTCGGTTCCATAGATTCCTGTCTTGGTAAGGAACGTCCAGCTATTTTCGCGCTTACCAGCGTCCTTGAAGTAGCCCATAACCCTGGCGACGGCGGCCTTGGGAACAGCCTTTAGCGCCTGTTGCGCATCGGGTGAGAGCTTTGTCATATCGAACGCCTTCCCCGGCACGATTCCGATCTTCGCCATCCGCGCCATCATCGGCGCATCCTCCGCGGTGGGCGGGTTATCTTTCATCAACTGCGCCATCAGGTTGAAGTACGCCGCGATGTCGAGCGCATTCACCTGGGCTCGCACCGCAGTTTTCACGTCGATGTTCGGATCGACCGTTCCAGCCGCCGGCGTGTACGGCTTGCCGTACGAGCTGAGCGGGACGAGCGTGATTTTGTCCTGCAACGCATGCACTGCCTTATAATCTTTCGGCGTGCCGGTGCAGTAGATGCGTCCAAGAATCCAGACGAGGTTGGTCGGCGACTTGTACTCGGTCACGCCAGCGGGAAGCGTGCCCGACCATCCGGGACCGGTGATCGCATAGGTCTGCGGACCAGTGCCTGTCGTGCGCTTGCCGGGGACCTGGAACACGGTCGTCCACGCGTCGAGCATCGGAAACAGGTAATAACGTCCATGCGCATCCGGAATGCTGAGCACGTATGGCTCCTTGCTGAGATCGAGCCACGCGAAGGTGTAGAGAGTGTCGGCATTAGGGGAATAATATACTTGACTAATCCTCGCTCGTTCGCTATGATTCTGACATGGACGCAGGAATACCGAGAACGTTGATCGACGCGGTTCGGTTCTTTAAGAACGCCGATAACTGCCGCGAGTTTATGGCGACTATCCGCTGGCCGGACGGCATCAAGTGTCCGACATGCGGAAGTGATAAGGTTGGCTTCCTTGCCAATCAAAGCCGCTGGCAATGCAGTTCAAAGCATCCGAAGCGTCAGTTCTCCGTTAAGGTTGGAACCATCTTTGAGGATTCGCCCATCGGTCTCGACAAGTGGCTTCCGGCTGTCTGGCTGTTGGTCAATTGCAAGAACGGGATTAGCAGCTATGAAGTTGCACGCGATCTCGACGTGACACAAAAGACCGCATGGTTTATGCTTCATCGGATTCGCAAGGCAATGCAGACCGGAACATTTGAGAAAGTCAGCGGTCAGGTGGAAGCCGACGAAACTTTTATCGGTGGCCTCGCCCGATTCATGCACAAGGCAGATCGCGCAAGAAAAATCGGGGGCACGGGCGGGGCCGGTAAAGCGATTGTGATGGGCATCCTCGACCGCAACAGCGGCAAAGTCCGCATCAAGCATGTTCCGAATACTCAGCGCCGGACGCTACAGGATGAAATCCGCCAGCACGTTGAAGCCGGTTCGGAAGTGTTCACCGATGAATGGGTCGCGTACAACGGCCTAGACCGTGAGTATGTTCATCAGGTTATCAATCACACGGAAGCCTACGTTAAGGGCAACGTTCACACGAATCGAATCGAAAACTTTTGGTCCTGCCTAAAACGCGGCCTCAAAGGAACCTACATCAGCGTCGAGCCGTTCCATCTGTTCCGCTATCTCGATGAGCAGGCGTTCCGATTCAACGAGCGCAAGGGCACGGATGCGGCGCGCTTTGTTCAGGCGCTCGGCAACGTGACAGGACGGCGCTTGACGTACAAAGAGCTTATCGGCGGCGGCGCGCCAGCGTTTGAGCCCTCATCGACTCCGGCAGAGTAGAGGCAGACTGACGCGACCAAAACGTGATAGACTGAAGTTATGAAGGATTCAGCCGTCACGCACGTCACGCACGAAGCACGGCCTGACGAACAACCACCAGAATCAGCATTTCAGCGGTTCGCGAAAGCCATGCGCGCGTTGGTTGCTGTACCCAAACATGAACTTGCGGAACAGCTGACGAAATCCAAGAGAAAGAAACGTGGCGTTACATGACCTTCTGATCCTGACAGAGTATGAGACTGGCCACGCCGTTACCGCAATTGAATGGGTTGCGCGCGGTGGCAAACCTATCATCGAAATTGGCGGGCGCGTTTTAAGCGCCGAAAAAATTGAAAGTCTTTCAGACGATTTGAATCGTTGCATCGATATCGCGGGAGAATCGGAAGTCTATGGATTCGTTCTGCGCGATGGCGATTGGTGGCGATTCGGGTTTTACCGGTACGAGTGGGCCATTGCTGGCCTGCTTCATCTTTTTGGTGAAGCCCCCGCAATCCATGGCACACACGCTCACTGGATACGGGGGCTTCTGTTCGGTTATAGCTCAGACTCTATTCATCGATTCATTTCGTCTGAGTGCGACGGACAAGAGTCCACGTCGCATTCGCACCCTTACAGGAAAATCCGCGTTTATCGCAGGGTGGAAATTTATGATACTCCGGAACAGCCCGCTCCACTCCGCAGCAGTCAGAACGGTAAATTCCGGACACTTGATTAACTTCGCCTGGTTTAGGCATTTGTTTTTGCTTCCTATTTGATGCTGTTAAATTTTGCGAGTTGCCTGTGAGCAATCCGCCCCCTTTCGGGGGCGTCGGTCTTTTTATGATGTATCGTAGGCCATAAGGCACACCTTTCCCGTTGGCTCGCGGCCTGACCACACGAGCCCGTTGCAGGGTTGCCTTTATGGTGGTAAGCTAAATTCTGAATCGGATCCGGCCTGCCAGTCAGGCACCCAAGCCCCTGCCATCGGCAAAATGACAGGGGCTTTTTTCTTATTCTCTTATTGGATTGTGAAATGCGGCCCCACTCATCCTCCCTGCGCGCCCGATTAAGACCTTGCCCACCCTGCCACCGCTCTTAGCGTAACGGCTTGCCACGCTTGAGTCAACTACTTAAGACATTCTAAAAGATCATTAAAGATCACTTAGATCACCATGTAATACGTAAATGAGTGGACACGAACGCGGTTTGTCGGCCAGCCTGTCACGTCCCGTTCAGCCTAGCACACGGGATTAGTCAAGTATATTATTCCCGGCATTAGGAGCTGTGACATCGCGGAAAGAGGCGTTCGGGTAAGACCGCACCCTCGCGAGATCGCCCATCGGCGCTTTGGTCGCGGCAGGCTCTGCGACGTTGGTCAGAACGCGCCGCGAGTACTCCATCGTGACGAGCGGATAGCCGAAGATATATGCGTCGGTCCCGATCGCCGTAGCTTCATCCGCGCTGAGCGGTGCGGGTGCTGGCTGCGCCGTTGCTCGCGACAAGCCAAGCGCGACGAACACGAACACGAGCGCGACAACTCGCGCGCCGACACGCAGCCCTGATGCTCTGCGGCTCTCTATCACTGCGGAATCCTTCGGAATCGGCTATTAAGGCACAACCTCGGCGCCTTCGCGCAATCAGATCCCGCAAATGATGCCTGTGAGACGTAACCGAGACAATCGGACTTTGGTCCAGCTTCGGGCGACGCGGGAGGCTGGCGCATTTCGATTGCCGCCGTCGTGCCGCTCGGGTTAAGGTAGCGCCCTAACAACCGTGGAGGTTACCCCTATGCATTGGCAAATTGGCGACGTCAAAGTCACGCTGCTTCGCGAACAGGAGCCGCACTGGCCCGGCACGATGATCACGGCCAATGCGACGGTCGATGCGCTTCAGCATGAACGCGAATGGCTTAACCCCTTTATCGACGAGAGCGGCAAAATTCTCCTCAGCATTCATGCCCTGCTCGTGGAGTCCGAGGGCCGCCGCATCTTGGTCGACACCTGCGTCGGCAACGACAAGCCGCGTCCGGGCTTTGCGGATTTCAACAACCTGCACACGCCCTTCCTGGCCGACATGGAGAAGGCGGGGGTCTCGCGCGAATCGGTGGACACCGTCATCTGCACGCACCTCCATCTCGATCACGTCGGATGGAACACGATGCTGGTCAACGGGCGCTGGGTGCCGACCTTTCCCAAGGCGAAGTACATGATGTGCTCGCGCGAATGGGATCACTGGTCGAAATACGACGGCAGCCCCGACTTCCAGAAGCCGATCGAGGACTCGGTGCGTCCGGTGATCGAGGCGGGACTCGCCGAGCTGGTCGAGCCGGCGCGCAAACTGACCGGCGAAGTCTGGCTCGAGCCCACCCCGGGCCATACTCCCGGCCATACCAGCGTGCGAATCTCCTCGCGCGGCGAGAACGCAGTGATAACCGGCGACATGATCCACCATCCGATCCAGGTCGCCCATCCGGAGTGGGTCTGCGAATTCGACACCGACCCGGCGATGGCCTCCGACACGCGCAGGAAATTCGTCGAGCGCTATTGCGACCAGCCGGTGCACGTTATCGGCACGCATTTCTCCGGCCCGACCTCGGGCCATATAGTGCGCCGCGGCGGAGCGTTTCGCTTCGAGCCGTAGACGCAGCGCGGCCTGGAATGGAATTGGCAGCGGCGGGACGCTCGTCCCGCCGCTTTTCTTAGTCGGCCCCGCCGAGCGGCATCGCGCTACAACGGATTGAAGTGCGAATACCCGTGGAACTCGTAGCGCAGTGGGAATCCATGCGGATTGTCGATTGCCTCGTCGAGTTCGAAATCAAGGATCCGTTCGGCACCGGCCAGCGTCGCCGCGCGCGCGGAGTCCCAATCGATCGTCGCGCGTCCAGTGAGCTGGAGCGTTCGTCCGCTCTCGAAGCCGATAAAAAGCATCCCGACGCGCGAGTTGGCGACGATATTGCCGAGCGTGTTGAACATGTTGTTGCCCGAGTAATCGGGAATCGCGAGGCGGCGGCTGTCGGCGATCCGCACGAAACCGGGATTGCCGCCGCGATGCGATATGTCGGCGCCGGATTCAGGATGGTCGGTCGCGATGAAAAACGTGTCGGCGCGCGCGATCAGCCGTTGATGTTCTGCTGAAAGCTCGGTTGCTCGCGCGGCAGCCGCATCGGCGCCCGGCCGCCATTCGTGCTCGCCGATCGGCGCGCGAGCCTGAATGTAGTGCGAGCAGTTGCCGTAGACCTCTCCGCGCGAATCTCGATTGCGCCGTCCGTAATTTGACCGCGCCCATTCAGCCGGAGCCTGCGCCGCGCGGCGAGATCGGGAATAATCAACGCGGCGTGTGCCGGTCGCGCGAGATTTTCAAGCAGCGGATCGCCGGCGGCCGGAACGGCCGCGATCCGAATCGTCTGCTCGTCGAGCGCCTGCAGGAATCCCGCTTCTCCCGTAACGACCGAGGCCCATACGCGGCCGCGCCAATCCGCTGTTCCCAGCACGGCGAAGCGCTGAGCGGCGACAAACCCTTGCCGGTCAGGTGAGAGCGAGCCGCCGATTAGCGCGGCCAGCTTCTCGGCCTGATGGCGCACCCCGGCCTTCGTCTGTACAGCGATTTCTCCGTCGTGATATTTCATCGCCGCGCTGCCGCCACGACCTGCCGGCTTCATCCATGCTTCGGCTTCTTCATGATCACGTTCACGTCAGTGGGATTGATCAGGTCCGGCACTTTCCATCCGTCCAGATCGTACTCGGCCATGCATTGATCGACGAAGCGGGTCAGCTCCTCCGCACGGCCGGTGGCGAGCGCCATCGGCAGATTCTCGAGCCTGATGTTCTCGTAGTTGCCGGCGTAGTTGCGCTCGTAAAGTTCGTGGCGTCCGCCGAACTCGGTTCCGATCGCGTCCCACAAGACCTTGAGCAGCTTGACCCGCTCGAGCGCGTCGTAACCGTTCGAGCCGCGCAGATATTTGTCGAGATACGGGCGCAATTCCGGATTCTTGAAATCGGCGGCGTGAGAGTTGAGATAGATGAGACCGCTCGAGATGGTCTGCTCGGCGATTTCCTTGATCCGCGGATAGGCGGTGGTCGCAAGAAAGCGATACGCCATCCCATACTCGGCCTTGGGCAGGACCGTGCCGTTCACCCACGGGTCGGGCGTCCTGGCCATCGCGTCAGTCAGCCCCCAGAACACGTTGCGCCATGCCAGTACCTCGCCCGCCTGCACCTGGGCCGAGCGCAGCTCTTTTGAGCCGATCGCGTCGATCGCCTTGAGAATCAGGCCGGCCAGAAAATCGAGCTTCACCGCAAGCCGGGTGCATCCATGCAGCGTGAAGCGGGGAATGAAGCCCGAGCGGGGAAAGAAGGTGTTGGCCTTTTCGACGTCGCGGTAAACGAAGAGGTTCTCCCACGGCACCAGCGCCTTGTCGAGGATGAGGACGGCGTCGTTCTCGTCCAGGCGCGAGGAGAGCGGGTAGTCGAACGGACTGCCTATCGTCGCCGCCATCAATTCGTACGACGGACGGCAGATGAGCTTGACTCCGCGCGTGTCCATCGGAATCATCGCGAAAATCGCGAGCTCCGGCTTGCCGAGCGGTGTCGGGCCGTAGAAGCCGATGAAATTGTAATGGGTGAGCGCCGAGCCGGTCGCCACGACCTTGGCGCCGCTGACGATCACGCCGGCGTCGGTTTCGTTCTCGACGTGCGCGAAGACGTCGGTCACTTCGTCGGGCGATTTGCTGCGGTCGGTCGGCGGATTAACCAAAGCGTGGTTGAGGAACAGGCATTTTTCCTGCGCCTCGCGATACCAGCGGAGCGCGTTCTGCTGGTAGGGCGCATAAAATTCCGCGTTGGCTCCCAGCGTACCGGTGAGGCTTGCCTTGTAGTCGGGCGACCGTCCGAGCCAGCCGTATGAGATTCTCGCCCACTCGGCGATCGCGTCGCGCGCGCCCACCAGGTCCTCCGCAGTGCGCGGGACCTTGTAGAACTTGTGCGTGAAACCACCGTTGCCGGTATCGGTGGGCGCGGTGAGCACCGGGCTCTTTTGCGGATCATGCAGGGCGTCGTACATCCGCGCCAGCATCCGCGCCGAGTTGCGAAACGCCGGATGCGTGGTCACGTCCTTGACGCGCTCGCCATAAATCCAGACCTCGCGCGAATCGCGGATGCTTTCCAGGAATTGCTTGCCGGTGAACGGCCGGGCGGATCGGCGCTCACTTTCCGTCTCGGATGTCTCGCGTTTCATCCGGAACCTCCGTTGCACGCTCTCAATTGCTGCTGGAGCGGGCCGCTCGCCTGCGGGCCACGGCCATGACGCCAGATAGCGCAAATTTGCGCGCGCGAGAAGCGTCCGCGGACGGGCCGGGACGCTTGTTGATGCCGCCGCCGCCTGCGATCTTATTAGCGGGCGCGATTCCGCCCCCCCCCCAAGCGAGGAGTCGAGTTATGCCACCGCCATCGAAGTCCCCAAGCCCGGTAGTGTTCCTGCTCGACGTCGACAACACGCTGCTCGACAACGACCGCGTGTCAGATGACTTGAGGCGCCATCTGACGCGCGAGGTCGGCGCCGATCCGCAGGAGCGCTATTGGGCGATCTTCGAAGAGTTGCGAAAGGAACTCGGATACGCCGACTACCTGGGCGCCCTGCAGCGCTATCGCGTCGAGCATCCCCACGATACCCATCTGTTCGAGGTCTCCTCGTACCTGATCGACTATCCGTTCGCCAACCGGCTCTATCCCGGCTCGCTCGACGTGATCGAGCATCTCGCCGCCTTTGGACCGACCGTCATCCTGTCCGACGGCGACGTGGTGTTCCAGCCGCGCAAGGTCAGGCGTTCGGGACTGTTCGAGGCGGTCGACGGGCGCGCGCTGATTTACATCCACAAGGAGCAGGAGCTCGAGGACGTCGAGCGCCGCTACCCGGCGACGCACTACGTGCTGGTCGACGACAAGGTTCGAATCCTGGCGGCGGTGAAAAAAGCCTTGGGCGAGCGCGTGACCACGGTCTTCCCGCGCCAGGGGCACTATGCGCACGCCGACGACGTAGCGAGCTATCCGACGCCCGACATCACCATCGAACGGATCGGCGACCTCGCCGGCTACGACTTGCCCGCGTTGCTTCGAACCCGATGAAGGTAGCGCCCCGGACGGCCGGCAAGCTTACTTGCGACGGCGCCGCATCGGGCGACCGCCGCTAACGTCCCGCCGCCGCCTTGGCCTCCGCGCTGCGGACGCCGATCGCACCGCTTGAGCGCAATTGCTCCAGCTCGGAGACGCTGAAACCCCACTCTCGCAACCCTTCTTCGGTATGCTCGCCCGGGCGTGCCGGCGGGCGCTGGATCTTGCTCGGCGTGCGGCTGAAGCGCGGCGCCGGCGCCGGCTGCACCACCCCGTCGACCTCGACGAAGGTCCCGCGATGACGGTTGTGCGAATGCTGCGGCGCCTCAATCATGGTCAGCACGGGCGCGAAGCAAACTTCACTGCCCTCCATGATCGCGCACCACTGGTCGCGGGTCTTGGTCTTGAACACCGCCGCGAGCCGTTCCTGGAACGCGGGCCATTGCGTGCGATCATTCTGGCGCGGCAGCTTCTCGCCCTCCAGTCCGGTGAGCCGCAGCAGTTCGGCGTAGAACTTGCCCTCGATCGAACCGATCGAGACGTACTTGCCGTCGCTGGTCTCGTAGACGTTGTAGTAGTGCGCGCCGGTATCGAGGATGTTCTCGCCGCGGTTGTCGTTCCACACGCCAGCGCCGCGCAAGCCATAAATTCCGGCCATCAACGACGACGCACCGTCGATCATCGCGACGTCGATCACCTGGCCCTTGCCCGATTTCTGCGCTTCGAGCAATCCCGCCACCACTCCGAGCGCGAGATACACCCCGCCGCCGCCGAAATCGCCGACCAGGTTGAGCGGCGGCACCGGCGCCTCGCCACGCCGTCCGATCGAATGCAGCGCGCCGGTGAGCGCGATGTAGTTGATGTCGTGGCCGGCGGCGAGCGCTAGCGGTCCGTCCTGTCCCCAGCCTGTCATCCGCCCATAGACCAGCTTCGGATTGCGCGCCTGGCACACGTCGGGACCGAGTCCCAGACGCTCCATCACGCCGGGCCGGAATCCCTCGAGTAACGCGTCGGCCCGTTCGATCAGCTTGAGCGCGAGTTCGGTGCCCTCGCGGCGCTTGAGATCGATCGCCACCGAGCGGCGGCCGCGGCCAAGCAGATTGTACTTCGACTCGGTGCTGATTCCGAGGTTCGCATCCTCGGCGCGGTCCAAACGCAGGACCTCGGCTCCCATGTCCGAGAGCAGCATCGCGCACATCGGTGCGGGGCCGATACCCGCGAATTCGACGATTTTATAGCCGGACAAAACTCCCATGACGAACGCCTCCTGCGACTTAACTGCTGCTCAAGACAACTGGTACTCAAGCTGGATCGCTCGCGGCTGTCAAAGGCTCGCGGACGCGGTGCCACCTGGCCGGCGGAAAGAATTACAGGACTCAGGGTAAGCCTTGGCGTGGCGCACGATCGTCCCGAGAGGCTTGAAGCAGTCCTTTCTCACTCCAGGAGCAGCCGATCATCCTGTTCAGATGCTTCGCACATGAAGGATCACAAAAAGACGCCAGTGGCACGAAATTAGCTATCCAGCTAGGAAAATAATTTCGGAGAGTGAGGATTATGGCAAAGATCTCGAGTCTCCTGTTGGTGCTTGTAGCATCGTTCTTCCTATCGTCCTTATCTATGTTCCTGCTCACGAAACCGGCTACTGGCATTGGCATCGGTGCGAGTGGGGAAACGGCTGCCATCATTATTAACGGACTCGATTCTTTGGCGTTATTAAAGCACCGGTTATATAAGCGCATGCCCGAGTGAGCGGCGAAGAGACGCTGAGAAGCGAACCGCCAATGCGCCCCGCGCTACGTGCGCGTCACGATTCAGCTCTGGAACAGCGGGACCTTGGCCTTGGCGTAAGTGAGCTTCTGCACCAGCTTGTCGTTCTTGAAGTGCATCAGGTCGAGCCCGCGCCACGAGGTCGGCTCGCCCTTGATGCTCAGCGTGCAGCGCCAACTAGCCATCACCTTACCCGCGTCGGGGTCGACAAACATATCCTCGTCGAGAAACTTCATCTCACCGAAGGCGCCGGTGAATTGCGGCTCGAGGGCGGCACGGATCGCCGCCTTGCCCACGTTGCGCTGGCCGTTGAACTCGTCGTAAACCCCGTCCTCGGCGAAAAACGCCATCACGCCGTCCAGATCATTGCGGTTGAACGCATCGACGAAGCGTTGAGTGAGATCCAATAGATGAGCGCGTTCCATAACCAAGCTCCCTTGTTCAATCCTCCAGCATCGCACGGCGCGGTTGCTGAAGCGTCAGCGCCGGCGGCCGGGCGCCGCGGAAACTGCGATTCCTATGGCAGACTGCGAGCTTTCTTGAACGCCTCGCGTCCGAGGCATTTCTGCATCCACGTCTGCGCGGCCGGCGTCGCCGTCATATCAATCTTGGCGAGCATCGCGAAGCTCATTATCGACGACAGGTTGAGGTCTGCGATCGTAAAGTCCTTGCCGAGCAGATAGTCGCGCCCCTTAAGCGCTCCGTCGAGCACCGTCAGCGGCCCTTGCATCGCCGCGACTGCCGCCACCGCCGCCTGCTCGTTACGCTGATCGGGCGGCAGCAGCATCCGGTGGCGCAGGATGGCTATCAGATGCGGCTCGGCCTCGGTCATTCCCCAGAAACTCCACTGGGCCGCGTGGCCGCGGTCCTCGTGCGACTCCGGCCACAGCGGCGCCTTGCCGTACTTGGCCGCGAGGTACAAGTTAATCGCCATCGATTCCCAGAAGATCTTCCCGTCGTCTTCGAGCACCGGGACGTGTCCGTTGGGATTGAGTCTCAAGTGCTCGGGCGTCTTGGTCTTGGTCGTTTCGACCGGAACGTGCTCGTACTTGAGTCCCAACTCCTCAAGCGCCCACAAAGAGCGGGCCGAACGCGACTTGGATGTGCCGTAAAGTTTGAGCATCTGTATCCTCCGATATGCCGGCAGCCGTTTGATCTGTTTGATCCTATGTAGCGCGCCGGCTTCCTCGCGCACAAACCCTCATTTAGCGCCTTTCGGGTTGCCGGACCGTGGTGGCGCTCCGGTTGGAACACTGGCGCGTCCGTGTAAGGATTTGCCCCGAGGCCAATCCTCTATGCGACGCGACATTTTCACCGAAGAGCACGAGATGTTCCGGGCGCAAGTGCGCCGCTTCGTCGAGACCGAACTGGTGCCGAAGATCGACGGATGGAACCGCGCTGGGATGAGCGACCGCGAAAGTTGGCGCAAGCTGGGCGCCGCCGGATTTCTCGCACCCAATGCGCCGGCCGAGTACGGCGGCGCCGGCGTCGACTTCATCTACGACGCGATCGTGATCGAAGAGCTGGCGCGCGTGCGCGCGCACGGTCTGATGATGGGGCTGCACTCGGACATCTGCCTGCCCTACCTGGTGAGCTTCGGCAGCGAGGAGCAGAAGCGGCGCTGGGTTCCGGGCGCGATCAGCGGCGACGTAATCCTGGGAATCGCGATGACCGAGCCGGGCACCGGCTCCGACCTCGCCGCGGTCCAGACCACCGCGCGTCGCGACGGCGACAGCTATGTCATCAACGGCTCCAAGATCTTCATTTCCAACGGCCAGATTGCCGATCTCTTTGTCGTGGTGGTCAAGACCGATCCCAAGGCCGACCCGCCGCATCGCGGCGTCAGCCTCATCCTGGTCGAAGCTGACGCGCCCGGTTTCGTGCGCGGCCGCAAGCTCGATAAGCTCGGCTTTCGTGGCCAGGACACCAGCGAGCTGTTCTTCGAGGATTGCCGCGTACCGGTGAGCAACCTGCTCGGCCGCGAGGGCGCGGGGTTCAAGATGCTGATGGACAAGCTCCAGCAGGAGCGGCTGGTCACCGCGGTCGGCGCGATTACCAGCGCGCGGCGTTGCCTCGAGGACACCATCGAGTACACCCGCAATCGCAAGGCCTTCGGCCAGCCCATCGCCTCGTTTCAGAACACCCAGTTCAAGCTCGCCGAGATGATGACCGAGGTCGAGGTCGGCCAGGCCTTCGTCGACCGCGTGCTCGCAGCGCACGTGCGCGGCGACGAACTCGTAACCGAGGTCAGCATGGCGAAATGGTGGGTAACCGAACTGCTCAAGCGCGTGTCGAGCCAGTGCCTGCAACTGCACGGCGGCTACGGCTTCATGATGGAGTTTCCGGTGGCGACCGACTACGCCGACGCGGCAGTGCAATCGATCTATGCCGGCACCAATGAAATCATGAAGGTGATCATCGCGCGCCGAATGGGCCTCGATGCGCGCGAGTAACCAAACCAGCGATCTCCATGATGAGGAGAAAATAGCGATGGCGGAACAAAAGAACCCCGATCGCGTCATCAGCATCTTTCGCTTCCGCAGGAAACAGGTCAGCCCGGCGCAGTGGGAAGAATACACCACCACTGGCGCGCGCATGATGGAAATCGCGACCGCGATGCCAGGATTCATTTCGTTTCGCGAGTACAAACACCCCGACGGTGAGTTTATCGGCGTCACCGAATGGGCTTCGGTTGAGGCGCTGGCTCAGTGGCGAGAGCATCCGGAGCATCGCAAGGCGCAGGCCCGCGGCCGCGAACTCTTCTATACCGAATACGAAGTCGTCGTCTGCAAGCCCATCCACGAGTATAGTTTCAAACGCTCGGAGTGAGCCGCGATGGCGGACGCATCGCGCCTCGCGGCACCGGACGAGTACGACGCGCAGCTTCTCGCCAACGTCCATCCCGAGGGCTGGATCAATCCCCGACCGGCGGCGCGCTACAACCTGGTGGTGATCGGCGCCGGCACGGCAGGGCTGGTGGCCGCGGCAGGCGCGGCGGGGCTGGGCGCGCGGGTCGCGCTGGTCGAGCGCCGCTTGATGGGCGGCGATTGTCTGAACTTCGGATGCGTCCCGTCGAAGGCGCTGATTCGCGCATCGCGTGTGTGCGCCGCGATCAATCGTGCGGCGATCTATGGCATCGCGTCGAAGGCGCCAGCGGAGGTGGAATTCGGCGCAGTGATGGAACGGATGCGCCGGCTGCGCGCGGAATTGAGCGCGAACGATTCGGCCGCGCGCTTCAAGGGCCTCGGCGTCGACGTTTTTCTCGGCGAAGGGCGCTTCGTGGGACGCGACGCGGTCGAAGTGGATGGCCAGCGGCTGAACTTCAGCCGCGCGTTGATCGCAACCGGCGCGCGTCCGGCCGCGCCGCCGATTCCAGGGCTCGCCGAGACGGGGTTCCTCACCAACGAGACGGTCTTCTCGCTGACCGGGTTGCCGCGGCGGCTCGCGGTAATTGGCGCGGGGCCGATCGGATGCGAGCTGGCGCAGGCGTTCCGGCGCTTCGGCTCGGAAGTGTGGCTGCTGGAGGCGTTGGCGCAGATCCTGCCGCGCGAAGATCGCGACGCGGCGGCGATCGTCGAACGCGCAATCATGGGCGACGGCGTCGAGCTGCTCACCGGATGCAGGGTCGCAAGCGTCGGACCGGGCGCGGCGGGCCGAATCGTGCGCCTGGAACATCGCGGCGCGTATCGTGAGATCGAATTCGACGAAATTTTGGTGACCGCGGGGCGCGCGCCCAACGTGGAGGAAATCGGCCTGGAGGCCGCCGGCGTGGAGTACGATCGCAAAAGCGGCGTGCGGGTCGACGATTATCTGCAAACCAGCAACCCGCACGTCTTCGCGGCAGGCGACGTATGCTCGGCGCTCCAGTTCACGCATCTGAGCGACGCGTATGCCCGTATCGTGATTCGCAACGCGCTGTTCTTCGGACGCGACCGCGCAAGCCGCCTCACGATTCCCTGGTGCATCTATACCGACCCGGAAATCGCCCATGTCGGGCTCGGCGAAACCGAGGCCGCCGCGCGCGGCGTCGCGATACGGACGTTCGTGCAGCAGATGAGCGCGGTGGATCGCGCGGTGCTCGACGGCGAGGCCGCGGGCGTGGTCAAAATCCATGTGCGCGAAGGCGGCGACCAAATCGTTGGCGCAACGATCGTCGCGGCCCACGCCGGCGAGATCATTTCGGAGTTGACGCTCGCTATCGCCGCCGGAATCGGACTCGGACGAATCGCGAGCGTAATTCACCCCTATCCGACGCAGGCCGAGGCGATCAAAAAGATCGCCGACTCCTACAATCGCACGCGGCTGACCGCGTCGCGCAAGCGCCTGCTTACGCGGCTGCTCGCCTGGCGGCGCTAGCGACGCGGCCGCAGCAACCGCGAGCGCGTCGCTTGGGCCGTGCGCACGAGTTGCGCTATCCTCGCGTTCGCGCTAGTTCCCAAACGCGCGGGACTTCACATTAAGGAGCTGGTCTTATGCAGCTACATCCCCAAATGAAAGCGATTCTGGACCAGGCCGCCGCCTCCGGCGCCAAGCCGTTTCATTCGATGACGCCGGCTGAGGCGCGTCAGGGAATCGCGGCGCTGCTGGAACCCTTCAACAGCGCGCCCGAAAAAGTGGCCAAGTCCGAGAAACGCAACATCCCCGGGCCGGGCGGACAAATCCCGGTGCAAATCTATACGCCCCAGGGCAGCGCACCATTCCCCATCCTGGTCTACTTTCACGGCGGCGGATGGACGGTCGGCACGATCGAATCGTGGGACACGTTCTGCCGTTCGCTCTGCAACGCCTCGGGATGCGTGACGGTCTCGGTCGATTACCGGCTCGCGCCGGAGCACAAATTTCCCGCCGGTCCGGAAGACTGTTATGCCGCGACCGACTGGGTTGCGAAGAATGCCGCGTCGATCGGCGGCGACCCGGCGCGTGTGGCGGTCGGCGGCGACAGCGCGGGCGGAAATCTCGCCGCGGTGGTCGCGCTGATGGCGCGCGATCGCGGCGGTCCGAAAATAGCCTTCCAGCTCCTGATTTATCCCGCGACCGACGCGGGTCTCGACACGCCCTCGCAACAGCAGTTCCAGGACGACGGCTACATCCTCTCCAAGAAGGACATGGTCTGGTTCTGGGGCCACTACCTCAACGGCGACAAGGACAAGACCAACCCGTACGCGTGCCCGGCCGAGGCCGGCAGCCTGCGCGGATTGCCGCCGGCTCTGGTGGTGACGGCGGGCCTCGACCCGCTGCGCGACGAGGGTGAAACCTACGCGGCACGCTTGCAGGAGGCCGGCGTCAAGACCGAGTGCGTCCGCTACGAGGGCGTGACGCACGGCTTCGTGCTGATGGCGGCGGTGCTGGACGAGGCGCGCAAGTCAATCGCGGACATGGGCGCTGCGCTCAAGGCCGCGCTTAAGAAGTAGCGCCGCGCCAGCAGTGGCAGCAGTGGGGTCCGTTGCGCGGTGCTACGCGCGCCGCCCAACGGCCCCACACTGCTTTCGCGCCGCGCGCTCGCCGCGCGCGGCTTGGACGCCCGCATCGGGGAGGGGAAGTCGCGCATGCCACTGGACCCGCAAATGAAGGCGATACTCGACAAGGCGGCGGCCGCTGGCGGCGCTGCGTTTCACGAGCTGAGCGTGGAGAAAGTGCGCGAGGCCATCCGCGGCGGCTCGGCGAAGGGCGCGCGAGAGCCCGTTGCGCACGTCGAGGATCGGCGTATCTCCGGTCCCGCCGGCGAGATTCCCGTTCGCATCTACCGCCCGGCGGCGGACGCGCCGCTGCCCGCGGTGGTTTTCTTTCATGGCGGCGGATGGGTGGCCGGCGATCTCAACACGCACGACGTTATATGCCGGCTGCTGACCAATGCCGCGCGATGCGTGGTGGTGTCGGTCGACTACCGGCTCGCGCCGGAGCATCGGTTTCCCGCGAGCCCCGATGATTGCTACGCGGCAACCGTATGGACCGCGAACAAGGCCCCGGCGATCGGCGCTGACTCCTCGCGCCTTGCGGTTGCCGGCGCCAGCGCCGGCGGCACGCTGGCGACCGTGGTTGCGATGATGGCGCGCGACCGGCGCGGCCCGCGGCTCGCCTGCCAGATATTATGGTACCCGCCAATCGACCCCGCGATGGATACGCCGTCGCATCGCGACTACCCCACCGGCGCCTACTACTTCCTCTCGCGAGCCGACATGGAGTGGTTCTGGAACCACTATCTGTCCTCTGAGCGCGATCGCGCGAATCCCTACTGCTGCCCCAGCGTGGCCAAGGACTTGAGCGGCTTGCCGCCGGGGCTGATTGTCACCGCCGAGTGCGATCCGCTGCGCGATGAAGCCGAGGAATACGCGGCGCGTCTCAAGCGTTCGGGCGTCGCGGTCAAATGCACGCGCTATGAGGGCGTGACGCATGGATTCACCGGGATGGCGATGATTCTGGACCAGGGCCGCCAGTCGATTATGGAGGCGGCCGCCGTACTGCACGAAGCCTTCGGCATCTGACCGAGACTTGCGCGCGGCGGGTTTGGGTCAGGATTTCTTTTCCTGGGTTTCGCCGCCGAGGTCGGACACGCCCGTAAAATTAGAGACCGGACGATACTCGGTGCTCGGCGCTAGCGGCGGGTTGCGCGACGGATCGAGCGGCGGAAGACGGCCGTCGCGTTTCGCCGCAGCCTCGACCAGCGTCGCGTCGGACCGCCACGGTTCGGCATCGCTATTGCGCACAGCGGTACCGCGAAAGTCGTAGCGCATCCAGTAGACCGCGCGCATCGCGGCGCCTGCGGGGTCGCGGCGCAGATGCGCGTAGATCCATTTCTCGTTGAAGCGCACGCCGTCTTCTTCGCGCTCGCGCGGATCGTCGAGGCTGCCCTCGGTACGGTCGGGCGTCCCGAGAATGGCGACGATCGCGTTGCGGGCCGGCCGGTGATCGTTCATACCTCGAAGCTCTCCGGGAAGGGGCATCGATGCTCCGCGATGTGAGCCTCGAAGTCGGCGCGGAACTGCTTGAGAAACGCGCGCGCGGCCCACGACGCGCCATCGGCGAGCGCGCAGATGCATTTGCCGTCCATGAAATCGAAGGTGTCGGCCAGGGTCTGGAGGTCCTGCGGCTCGCCCGCGCCGCTTTCGATCCGGCGCAGCGTCTTGTAGGTCCATCCGGTGCCCTCGCGGCACTGCGTGCACTGGCCGCACGATTCGTGCTCGAAAAAACGCGCCACCACCAGCGCCGTGCGCACCATACAGGTGCGATCGTCCATCACGATCACGCCGCCCGTGCCGATAAGCGTGCCGGCGGCGCGCAGCGACTCGTGATCCATCGCGACGTCGATCTGATCGCCGCGCAACACCGGCATCGAAACGCCGCCCGGGATCACCGCCTTGATCGGCCGCCCGCCGATAACGCCACCGGCGTACTTATAGATGAGGTCGCGCAGCTTCACGCCGAGCCGAAGCTCGAAAATCCCGGGATTGTTGACGTGGCCGCTTACCCCGAACAGCGTGTGGCCGGCGGCATTCTTGACCCCTTCGTCCAGGAACCATTGCGCGCCGCGCGTCACGATCGTCGGCACGTGCGAGAGCGTCTCGACGTTGTCGACCGTGGTTGGCTGGCTCCACAGTCCCGCCTGCGCTGGAAAGGGCGGGCGCTTGCGCGGCTGACCCTTGCGCCCTTCCATTGATTCCAGCATCCCGCTTTCTTCGCCGCAGATATACGCGCCGGCGCCCTGCTGGATGGTGATGTCGAAGCGGCGCTTGAGGCCGAGCGCATTCTCCCCGAGGATCTTGGCCTCGTAGAGCGAGCGAATCGCCGCGCTCATCGCCGCAAATTCGTCGACGTATTCGCCACGGATGTAGATGAAGGCTGCCGTGGACTCCATCGCCATCGCGGCAATCATGATCCCCTCCAGCGGCAGGAACGGATTGCGCGACATGATCTGACGGTCCTTGAAGGTGCCGGGCTCGCTCTCGTCGGCGTTGACCGCGAGGTAGCGCGGGCGCGCGTCGCGCGGCGGCATGAACGTCCACTTAAGGCCGGTGACGAAGCCCGCGCCGCCGCGCCCGCGCAGGTTGGCGTCCTTCACCAGCGCGGCGAGGTCCTTGGGCGCCATCGCGCCCGCCTTGGGCACCGCCGCGAAACCACCGTGCCCGCGGTATTCCTCGAGCGTGAGCCACTTCTCATCGCCGCGCGGCAGCAGGTAGCCGTCGACCCCGTCGGGAACGCGCGAGATGATCGGCGCGGGGCGACGCGCCGCACGCGCCGCCTCGGGCGCTTCAAGCAGGCTCGCGACGAACTCCGAGGTTACGTTTTCCAGGTACGGATTACGGTTCACCTGTATAACCGGCGCGGTCGCGCACGAGCCCAGGCATTCGACTTCCGCGATCGCGAAACGGCCGTCGGGCGTCGCGGTGCCCGACTTGATACCGAGCCGGCGCTCGAGCTCGCGCACCACGCCGCGCGCGCCACGCAGGCAGCACGGCAAATTGGTGCAGACCTGGATCACCACCTGCGCGCGGGGCAGGTTGAAAAGCGAATAGAACGATGCGACCTCGGCGACCTCGTTGGGGCGCATCCCGAAGAGCGGCGCCAGCTCGGCGAAAGCCTCGGGACCGAGCGCGCCCAGGTCGTCGCGGGCGAGATAGATTGCCGCCAGCAGCGCGCCGCGCGGATTGGGAAAGCGCGCCTGCTCGGCGCGGATCTTTTCTTGCGTTTCAGCCGACAGGCCCATCGTGTTTCATACTCAAGCCGTTGTCGCGGCAGCCGAGCGCCCTAGCGGTCGCACTCGCCGCCGATCATGTTGATCAAGTCGAACGTCGGCACCACGTCAGCCAGCATCCCGCCGGTGATCATCTTCTCCAGCGCCGACATGTTGGAAAAGCTCGGCGCGCGGCATCGGCATTTGTAGGGCTTGCCGGTGCCGTCACTCACGATATAGAAACCGAGTTCGCCGTTGGCGCCCTCGACCGCGTGGTAGACCTCGCCCGGCGGGACGAGGCCGCCCTCGGTGACCAGCTTGAACTGGTCGATCAATTCTTCCATCCGGCCGAACACCTTGCCCTTGCGCGGCCAGCGCACGCGGAGGTCGTCGGAGTTGACGGGGCCGGCGGGAATTTTCTCGAAGCATTGCGCGATCATGCGGCGGCTCTGGCGCAATTCCTCCAGGCGCACCAGGTAGCGATCGAAGTTGTCGCTATGCTCGCCAACCGGAACGTCGAAATCCAACTCTCCGTACACCAGATATGGCTGCACGCGGCGCACGTCGTAGGCCACGCCGCCGGCGCGCAGGAGCGGACCGGTCACTCCGTGCGCGATCAGCGCTGCGGGCGCCAGATGGCCGGTGCCTTCGACGCGATCGCGAAAAACCGGATTTTGCGTAAGCAGCTTGTCGGCGTCGCTGAGCAAGACGAGCGAGCGGTCCAGCCGATCGACGGCGAAGCGATCGAAACCCTCGGGCAGATCGGCCGAGACGCCGCCGATACGGATGTAGTTGGTGGTGACGCGCGCGCCGCAGAGCGCGTCGAGCAAGTCGCACATCAACTCGCGCGCCTCGAGCAGGTAAAGAAACGGCGTCATCGCCGCCAGCTCAAGCGCCATCGCACCCAGGCACAGGTAGTGGTCGCTCATGCGCGAGATTTCGCCCGCGATCACGCGGATGAAATCGCAGCGCGGCGGCGTGCTCAAGTCCATCAGCTTCTCGACCGCCAGACAGTAGCCGACGTTGTTGAGCATCGGCGAGCTGTAGTTCAGGCGGTCGGTGTACGGGATGTTTTGGTAGTAGTAGCCGGTCTCGCACTCCTTCTCGAAGCCGCGATGGAGATAGCCGACCTGGATGTCGGCCTTGACCACCCGCTCGCCGTCGAGGTCGAGCACCATCTTGACCGTGCCGTGGGTCGCCGGATGCGACGGGCCCATCTGCATCCGCATCAAAGGCGTTTGCAGATCGCGCGCCGTATCGACGAGCGGCGCGTTAGCGGGGACGGCGCGGTTCGTTGGCTCCCGGTCCGGCATAGGGCTGAATCGGTTGTTCGTCGTGCTTGGCGTAGTCCTTACGCAGCGGATGGCCGACGAATTCGTCGTAGAGGTAGATGCGGCGGAGGTCCGGATGGCCGTCGAAGCGGATGCCATAGAGGTCGAACGTTTCGCGTTCGAGCCAGTTTGCGCCCGACCATAACGCGCTGAGGCTTGCGATCGCCGGGTCGTCCTCGGGCACCCGGCACTTCACGCGCAGGCGATGGAACAGGCGGGTGGAAACCAGATGATAGACCACGGCGAAGCGTGGCGCGTCGCCGCGCGCGGGCAAATTCACGCGATGGCGCCACTCGGCGCGCTTGCGCACCAGGTTATGATTGCGATCCCAGGTCTCGGGCGCGTTGTGGAATCCGTCGGGCTGGCCGAAGTAATCGACGCAGGTCACGTCGAGCAGCAGATCGAAGCCAAGCTCGGACGAGTCGCGCAGCGCGCGCGCCACTTCGACAATATTCTCGCGCGCCACATGGATGCAGTCGTCGCCACGAAAGCTCTGATGCTCGGCGACCAGCGGGCCGAGCCGCGCGATCACCTTTTGCAGGAGCGCGGAAGGCTCTGGCGGCGGTGGCGGCGTTTTTGGTTCCTCGGTGGCGCTCATCGGACTATTCTCGCCCTATTCGTAGTGGCCGCGCAGAAAATCGATTCGAGTCTTGAGGCGATCCTGCGGCACCAGCAAATCGGCCTTGTGCCAGAGCGAGCCGCGGCGCGAGTAGCTCGCGATTTCGACTTCGCGGCTCATCACGATCGCCTCTTCGGGGCAGGCCTCCTCGCACAGCCCGCAAAACATGCATCGCGACATGTCGATGTCGAAAATCTCGGGATAGCGCTCGACCTCGTCGGCGGTCTCGGCGGGAAAGATCGTGATGCAGGTGGTGGGACAGGCCCATTCGCATAGCCCGCACGCGACGCATTTTTCCTTGCCGCTTTCCATCTGCACCAGCACCGGCATCCCGCGCATCGCCGGCGGTTGTACGAAGCGTTGCTCTGGAAAATAAACGGTGAAATCCTGCCGTCCGCGCATGAAACCAAAGAGATTGCGCAGCAGATGAGCGCTGGCGACCCACAGACCCACCAGCACAGCCCGCAACGAGTGCGGCCCGACCAGGCTTGGCGCCGGCCGGGCGACCTTTACTACTCCAACCGCCATCTGGGTCGCTTCACCTGTCCGCAGTACCAATCTTCCACTACGAATTCCGCACTATGAGCTTCGCAGGACCCAACTTCGCAGGCCCAACTTCGCGGGACCAACTTTGCACGACCAACTTTGCAGGATCAGCTTCGCCGGATCAATCTTGACCGAAATCAAATCTTGCAGTATCAGCCTAGGCCGGCGACGGCCGCGCCGTGGTCGCCGGATGCTCGCCCACGCCCGGCCCAGCCTTGGCCGGCACCCATCCGCCGCGCACCGCGAGCATCGCGGGAATAAGCATCACCATGCCCGCGACGGCCACCCACATCCATGCGGCCCATCCGTAATGGATCGAAACATAAGCGACCAGCGGACCCGAGATCGCTATCCAGCCGCGATAGATTAACTGGAAAAACGACCATCCGCTCGCCTGCAGCGCGGGCGAGATGTCCTCGAGCAGTTCCGAATATTGCGCGCACCATGGGATGAAGGCAAAAGCAACCAGCCCACCGAGCAGGAACATCACCGCGCCCAGCCGGAACGGCGGCAATGGATTGGAAAACGTTCCGATCCACCAGATCAGCACTGCCAAAGCGGCGACGATGCCGATCAACACCAGGGGCTTACGCACCCGCAGCTTGTCCGAGAGCAATCCGGCCGGCACCAGCATGAACAGGTTGAGCAGCCAGAAGTACGACGCCATCTTGGCCGCCTCGGCCGGAGTGTAATGGAACGCCCGGTTGAACATCACCGGGAAAAATGTCTGGCTGGTGATCGGCAGAGTCAGGAAGCCCACGCATCCGATCACCAGGACCCACACCTCCCAGCGGCTGAGCAACTCCTTGAAGGCCGCGCCGCTGCTCGCCGGAACTTCCATCGCTGCCGCGCGCATGTGCTCGGCGGGAGCGGCGGCCACCGTGGTTTCGCTCTCGACGATGGTCAGGCGCAGGGTCGGATGAAGATCTTTAAGCCACAGCAGCACCGGGATGTACATCAGGATCGACAGCAACCCCATTATCCAGATCTGCGATTGCCAGGTGCCGAAAATGGGCAGGGTCTCGCCGCTGATGAAGTTCCACAGGAAAATGCAGCCGACCGCTCCGACCGTGAGCAAACCGAAGGCTGCGCCGCGGCTAACGCGCGGCGACATATCGCGGGTGAGTCCGCCGAGCGCGCCCCACATCAGCCCCGCCGTGAGATTCATCGCGCCGCGGATGACCACGAACGACCAGAACCCGGTCATCAGCAGATTGGCAAAGGTCAATACGATGATGATCGCGAGACACACGTCGATGACGATGATGCGGCCATGGCGATCGGCAAGCGGCCCGCCAATCATCGCCGACCCGCCGGAGAGCAGCACCGCGAACAGCAGAAACAGGGTGAAGTTTTCCAGGCTGAAGTGCAGCGTCGGAATCCACAGCGGCAGCAGCGGCGCGAACTGGAATTCGTAAAAGGAAACGATCGTGGCGAGCACGGTGAGCATCAGCATCGCCCAGCGATGCGCGCCGACCGGATAGGTTTCCAGCGTGCGATGAGTCGCGAGGTAGCCCTTGAGGCCACCCGGTTCCAAAACCGCTGCGGTCGCCATAATTTTTTGCTCCCCTGCGGCTTTGTGCCGGCGGGCGATGACGGTTCGCAACCACAGAGTGCTTCAATTGATCGCTCAACGGCAAGCGATTCAACGGCGGTCCGCGCCTTGCGCGTCCACCCCGTCGAGCATCGCGCCACTGGCCCCGAGGGCCTCCAGCGAAATCCCGGCGAAGCGCGGATGCGCGCGTCCCAGCGGCTCCCACATCGCCTCGGGGTCAAAACGGCGCTCACCGCCATCGATCGCGTTGAGCAGGCGCGTAAAGACCTCGCCGTCGCTGAGCCAGCCCGGCGCCGTTTCGATCGCCTTGAAGATGCGCTGCACGCGCCCGGCGTGATTGATGAACGAGCCATCCTTCTCGGCGAAGGTCGTGGTGGGAAACACGACGGTCGCGGCGCCCAGACGTTGGTCGAGCCTCAGCGTCTGTACGATCAGCAGTTCGAGCCGCCCCAGAATTGCTTCCAGACGCCCGGGCACAAGCGCGTCGAGCAGGTCGAACAGATCGGTCGGATCATGACCGCAAAGATAGAGTCCCTTGAGCTCGCCCGCCTCCGCGGCGCGCAGCAGCTCGCCGAGCCCGTCGTCGTCGCCGCTCACCAATCCTAGCTCGCGCACGCCACGCGCGTTTGGCGCCTTCTCGGCCTTGATCAGAAAGTCGTCGGCGGCGCCGCGTCGCACCGCCATCGCGGCCTTGCCCGCGCCGGCCGCGCGCATCAACTCGCCGAAGCAGAAATTTTCCTCGTTGGTAAGATGAGGCGAGACGACCGCGCCCATCGCACCGTCGCCGTGGCGCGCCTTGAGCGCGGCGATCGCCGCGGTGGCGCGCGCGAGCGCCTCCTGCCATGTCGTCTGAGTAAGGACGCCGCTCTGTGCGACCATCGGCGCGCGCAGGCGCTCGGGAGCGTCGACGAACTTGTAGTCCAAACGCCCTTGGTCGCACATCCAGGTGTCGTTGACCGCGTCGTTACGGCGCGGAATCAGCCGCCAGATGCTATTGCGATACTCCGAGATCATGATGTTGCAACCGTTGGAACATCCGGGGCAAACGCTCGCGGTCTCCTGGAGAAACCACACGCGGATCCGATGATGGAAGTCCTTGCTTTCGAGCGCGCCGACCGGGCAGATGTCGGCGGTGCAGATGGAGTAGTCATTGTCGAGGCGGCGGTCGTAGACATCGAGCACCGAGCGATCGCCCAGGTTGAAAATCACGAGCTCGCCGGTCTTGCTGATTTCACGGCAAAAGCGCACGCAGCGCCGGCACAGGATGCATCGTTCCTGGTCGAGCAGCATGCGCTCGCCGATGTCCACGCGCTTCTGATGCTTGCGCCGCGGCTCGAGCGTGCGCGCATGGCGGCTGCCAAAACGCATCGCGTAGTTCTGCAGCCAGCACTCTCCGGCCTTGTCGCAGATCGGACAGTCCAGGGGATGGTTGAGCAGAAGCATCTCGAGTACGCCGCGGCGCGCCATTGCGACGTCCGGGTCAGCAGTATGCACGACCATCCCGTCGCGCACTTGCGTATTGCACGAGATCTGCAGCTTCGGCATCCCTTCGATCTTCACCTGGCAAAGGCGGCAACTGCCGTCGATGCTGAGCTTGGGATGGTAGCAGTAGTGCGGAAGGTCGAGGCCCGCGTCGAGCATCGCTTGCAAAAGCGCAGTGCCTTCGGGCGCCTCGATCCCACGCCCGTCGACCGTGAGCTTCACGGTCTTGGGAGCGCTAGGAGCATTGACCTTCGGTGCGTTAGTCGAGCTTGCGTCCGCTGCCATGGAGCCTTTCCCACAATTGTGGCTGACGTTCGTTCTGGACGCGGTACTGCAGCTTGATCAGTCCGTCGAGCACAGCCTCGGGACGCGGCGGGCATCCGGGAATATAAATGTCGACTGGGATGATGCGGTCGATGCCCTGGAGCACCGCGTAGTTGTCATAGGGACCGCCTGAGCTGGTGCAAGCGCCGAACGACACCACCCATTTCGGCTCCGCCATCTGCTCCCACACGCGGCGCAGGATGGGCGCCTGGCGCTGGGTGATGGTGCCGACCACGAACAGCAGGTCAGCCTGGCGCGGAGTGAAGCGCGGCAGCGCGGCGCCGAAGCGATCGATATCGTAGCGCGGGCCGGCAACCGAAAAATATTCCATCCCGCAGCAGGCGGTGACGAACGGATAGCTGAAAAAGGAATACTTGCGCGCCCACTGCACGGCGTCATGCAGCCGGGTGAGCGCGAAGCTCTCGGGAAAGGCCGCGCTCTCGTCGTTGAGCGAATGGCGCGCGATACCGCCGCGCACCATGAAAGCCGAAAATCTGCGTCGCCGCTGATCCATATCGAAGGTCCCGCTCAAATGTCTGTCACGTTTCGATTCATCTTTCGCGAAATGGCCTTCGAGGGCAAGGCCAATCGATTTGCAATCGCGGCATTCTCGCTGATTGGAAAAGAAAAGCCCAGGGACGCTGGCGCAACTCAAATCCCAAGGGAGCGGGAATGGCGGAACGCGGGACCGGATCGGTCGCTTCGCGGAGGACCGGGAAGATCCGGAAGGTCTGCTGGTGCCGCGCGTCAGCGCCCGCGGCTGCGCTTCTCGCTCTCAGCCAACTCGAGGTCGGCCTCGACCATCATCTCGACCAGCTGTTCGAAAGTGACCCGCGGTTGCCATCCCAGGAGGCGCCGCGCCTTGGAGCTATCGCCCTGTAGGAGGTCGACCTCGGCCGGCCGCAGGTAGCGCGGATCGGACTGGACGTACTTGTGCCAATCGAGCTTGAGCAACTCGAACACGCGCTCGAGAAAATCCTGCACCGAATGGGTTTCGCCGGTGGCGATCACATAGTCGTCCGGCTTCTCCTGCTGCAACATCATCCACATTGCTTCGACGTAGTCGCCGGCAAAGCCCCAGTCGCGGCGCGCGTCGAGGTTGCCCAACGCAAGCTTTTCCTGCATGCCGAGCTTGATGCGGGTGGCGCTGCGGGTGATTTTGCGGGTGACGAAGTTCTCGCCGCGGCGCGGCGATTCGTGGTTGAACAGGATGCCGTTGGCGGCGAACAGCCCGTAGGCCTCGCGGTAATTGATCGTTTGCCAGTGGGCATAGACCTTGGCGCAGGCGTAGGGGCTGCGCGGATGGAACGGCGTGGTCTCGCGCTGCGGTACTTCGGCGACCCGCCCGAACATCTCTGACGACCCCGCCTGGTAGTAGCGCGCTGCGCGGCCGTGGCGCTTGTTGTGATCGCGTAGCGCTTCCAACAGGCGCAGCGCGCCCAGGCCGACCACGTCCGCGGTGTATTCGGGCTGATCGAAGGAGATGCGCACGTGCGACTGCGCGGCGAGATTGTATACCTCGTCGGGGCGCACCTGCTCGATAATCGCGCGCATTCCGGTGCCATCGCCCAGGTCACCGTAGTGCAGTTGCAGCGGCGAGGGACCCGGACCGAAGCCCTTGCGCATGTGGTCGATGCGCCCGGTGGCGAAGCTCGAGGTCCGTCGCACCACGCCGTGCACCTCGTAACCCTGTTTGATGAGAAATTCCGCGAGGTACGAGCCGTCCTGCCCGGTAACCCCGGTTATCAATGCAACCTTGGCCATATTATTCCGTGTCCCGCCCGTTTAATCGCCGGGGACGAGACGATGCGAGTCGCTGTCGAAGTGCTGGGTGGAGAACTCGTACAGTTCGGCGTCCTCCAGCGCTTCCATCTGGTGCACCAGCCCCAGCGGAATGTCCATGCACTCGCCGGCAGCGAGTTCGAACTCCTCGATAACCTCGGAATCGGGTGATTCCTTGACCCGGACCTTAAGCCGGCCCGCGCGCAGGTAAAACGATTCGTTCTTGATTTTGTGAAAATGCAGGGAGCAGCGCTTGCCCTTGTTAATTTCGAGGATCTTGCCGCAGTAGAGCTCGCCATTGACGATCCATACTTCGCGCCCCCATCCTTTGGGCACAATCTTGACTGGCTTCCGTGCGCGACTCATAGACCTCTTCGCATCTCCCTCTTCAGCCGCCCGTCTTGACGCTCCCTCAAACGCCTAGACGCCATGCTCAGCACCTTCGCCACAACTACAATGCCAGAAGATGACAAAACACACTAGCATCTCTATACTTGCAGGCCTTCCAACCGGCCTGCCCGGATGCGTCCAGCGCCAGCCAGTGCTCCTCAGGCGACCGACGGTCGTACCGCAGCCGGCGACGGAGCTTGCGCGAGCGCGTTTTTGCCTTCGTTTCTGCCTTCGTCTTTGCCATTGCCATTTTCGTTGGCGATGGCGGGTACGAATTCGTTGACTTCTATCGAGAAGCGCTGCAGTGGCAGATGATGGGCGTCGGAGAAGGCCTTGACCATCGCGAGGCGGTCTTCGCTGATGGCGTCGGCGGCGATAAGAATCCGGTGGAACCCGGTCGCGGTGTGGATCCGCTGCAGATCATCGAGCGATCCTAGCACCTGATGGCCGTGGACCAGCTTGCCCTCCTTGAACACGTCGTCGTCGACGAACCCGATGAGCCGCACCCGTCGGTCGTTGCCCGAGAAGATGTAGCGCACCGCTGCCTCGCCCATCCGTCCCGCTCCCACGACCAGCACGCGCTCGGTTGGCAGCGCAAACAGCGCGAGCGCGCGGCGCTGGACTTGAAACGACATTCGCGTGAACACCAGCAAGTTGAACAGCAGTACCACGTACAGGACGGCGACCGATCCTGAGACTTCAAGCCGTATGAACAGTGAGGCGATCGCGACCAGGACGCCGGCCAGCAGCGAGCCGTTGGCGAAGCGAATTATGTCGGCGATGCCGGCATAACGCCAGATGCCGCGATAGACACCGGTCAGCGCGAAGGCTGCGTAGGTAGCAGCGAAAAATACCGGCGTGCTCCCCATCATCGAGAGGATCAGCGGGTCGGTGAGTTTGAAATCGCGGCGCAGAAGGCAAGCGCCAAAGTAGGCCGCCGGAATCAGCGCAAAGTCGAGCACCGCCTCCGCCAGCCGGCGCTTGTAACAGAGGCTCAGGATGTAGCGCGCAAGGCCCTGCAAATAGCCGTAGGCCATGCCCGGGGCGCGGTCCTCGAAAGTCAGATCGACCATGAACAGCCCGATCACGCCGATTCCCCCGATCATGAAGGGCAACGCGCTGAGCAAATAAACATGCGACAGCAGGCTCGCACCCGCCGCCAGCAGCGCGCCGGTTGCCGCCAGAGTCCAGCTAACAGCCACCGCGCGCGGTACGGTCAGCCCCAGCATCAGCAGGCGATGGTGCGAATGGTCCAGGCCGCGGCGCGAAATCGGATTTCCCGTGGCCAGCCGCGACACCGTCACGATGGCGGTGTCGAGCAGCGGCACCAGCATCACCAACACCGGGAAGACCGCACTCGAAAGGTGCGAATTCCGCTGCAACGCGGCCCCTTGCAGCGTCAACGCCCCCAGCAGGAAGCCCATCGGCAGCGCGCCGCTGTCGCCCATGAAAATCGAGGCCGGATAAAAGTTGAACAGCAAAAAGCCGCCCAGCGCCGCCCCGGTCGCCAACGCCGCACATGCCAGCGCCACGTCACGCGACCACCACGCGACGACGCCAACCGCCCCCATCGCGGCAATTCCAACCCCGGCCGCCAGTCCGTCGAGCCCATCAACCAGGTTGAAGGCGTTGATCACGGCGATCATCCAGAAGCCCGCCAACCCCAGGTTGAGCAGCGGCCAGCGCGTGACCTCGGGCGCGGCTGGCGCAGCCCACAGGAAAAACGCGACCACCGCGATCTGCGCGAGCAACTTGTGCATCGGCGTCAACGCGACCGCGTCGTCCAGCACGCCGACCGCCAGCAACGCCAGCATCCCGGCCAGCGTCCATGATGGCAACTCGCCCACCAGGCCGAGCGCCGCGATTACGGCGACCACAATCGCAACGCCGCCGAGCACTGGCGTCGGTTCTGGATGGCCCGACTCCTCGCTAGGCGGTGCGACAATGCTCAAGCGCAGGGCGAGCGCTTTGGCCGTAGGAGTTAATGCGACGACCAGACCGAAGGCCGTTGCGGCGGAGATGGCAAGCTTCTCGGTGATAGCGGTCATCAAGATTAATTCAACCGCCAACGATGCTCGGTTCAGGTAAAAGAACGACAACTCTGCGGAATAAGGACATTTTCCTCAGGGCCTTTATACTCCGCATAACTGCGCGCTGTGTAGCAAGAGCCCGTGTAGCCTTCGACCCACGGATACACGGTTTAGACATCCATAAGACGTTCCAGTGTAGCCTAAGCTATTATTTGACGCAATTGAGCAACCAGCAGCGTGGTCCTTCACCAGACGGCGCCTTCTTAGGGACAAACCTGACTGGATTGCAAATCTACTGGATTTGATCGGCTGCTGGGCGAGAAGCAACCCGAGCCCTAATCGGGACGGAGATCATCGGTCAGCGCCGCCGCGAGCAGGCCTTCGATGGGAGTGCGCAGGGAGAGATGCGGGTGGTCGACTTCGACCGCGACCTTGCCGGCGGCCGCCAGTTCTCCAAAACTGCCGGCGTCCACGCCCAGCGGAAAAGCGATGAACTGGACCGCGCTTATCTGGTCGGGCGACATCTGGCGTTCATCGAAGCGCGCGCCGACGCGCCGCCCATCAAGAACCATCCACAGATGGCGCTCTAGGCCTACCAGGCGGGCAAGTTCGACATCGCGCTCGGCCGGGTCTGCATACTCCACGAGCAGGGTGGCGAAGAGTTCGCCCGGGCGCGGGAGAAGTTCGTTGTAGGTCTCGACCTCGGCGTTGATCGCGGCGTCCTCGAAAATACGCTCGGTGCGTAGGATTTCCTGGATTTGATACCAGACGGTCTGGCGGTTCTCGAACATCAGTGTGAGATGCGGGCCAACGGCGAGGCGACGGCGCGCCTTCTCGGCGATACACAGCGGGCGCAGCAACGCGCGCACGCGATCGTAGGTCGTCAGCGGCAGCACTTCAGTTGGAGTTATAGGTTTCACGGCTTTCACTCCTCGGCGCCGGGCGGCTCCGGCGACGGCACGGGAGCGGCGAAGCCGTCGGCCTCGTAAGCGCGCGCCAGAATTTCGACCGGGTTGAGCGGACGCACGCCGATGGCCTGCTCGATCTGGATCGCGGCCAGCGGACAGTCGGTGGCCAACACCTGCGCCTCGGCGTCCTTCATTCCCGCGAACGCCTTTGCGCCCCACTTCATCGACAGCTCGAAGAACTCTTTTTTCATCGCCCAGGTGCCGTCGTGCGCCGTGCAAGCGTCCACCGTCACGACCTCCGCGCCCGGGATCGATCGGATGAGATCGCGCGAACGCAACCCGACGTTCTGGGCCTTGAGATGGCACGGGACGTGATACGCGACCTTGCCCGGAGTGGTGCGAAATTCGCGGTCGAATTTGCCCTCGCGCCGGAGCGCATAGAGCAACTCGTGCGGGTCGGCAACGGCGGCGGCCAGCTCGCGAGCCTCGACGGTGTCGAGCAGGTCGGGGTATTCCTTGCGCATCATCAGCGAGCAGGTTGGATTGATGGCGGCGACGCGGTAGCCCTGGCGTACCAGCGGCAGCATCGAGGCCAGATTGGCGCGCGCGAGCTTTTGCGCAAAGGCGACGTCGCCGCCGTCCAGCGCCGGCATTCCGCAGCAGTTCTGCGCCGGCGACGCGATCGCGCATCGATTACGCGCGAGCACTGAAACCAGCGCGCGTCCGGGCGCCGGGTTGTAGTAGTTGACGAAGCAGGTATGGAAGATCGCGACCTTGGCCGCCGGCTCGGCGGGCGCAGCCGGAATTCCCGTGCGCGCGAGCCACGCCTCGAAGGTTTCGCCGGCGAACTCGGGCAGTTGCTTGGCGCGCGAAATGCCGAGCATCTTTTCCATCATGACGCGCTGAAAGGGGCTGCGGCAGGCCCAGTTGGCGAGCTTCGGAACCGCGCTGCCGAGCTTACCCAGACGGTCCGGATTGCCGAGCATCTTCTCGCGCATGCCGAGGCCACGCTCGCGGGCCTCGACCGCGCGCGCCCGCAGCATCAGGCGCGGGAAGTCGAGCTGGAACTCGTGACCGTCATGCGGTGTGTACGGGCATCGCACCTCGCACAGCTTGCAGCCGTAACACAGATCGATCACGCGCTGGTTTTGCGCCGCGCTCAGGCTGCGCACGTCGCCGTCACTGCTGTCGAGCGCCCCGAACAGTTCCGGGAACGAGGGGCACAGGTTGAAGCACAGCCGGCAGCCCGCGCAGATGTCGAAGACGCGCTCGAGTTCCTTGTCGAGCGCCGCGCGCTCCCAGTACTTGGGCTCGTTTGGGTTGTACGAAAGAGCGTCGGTAGGTCGCGACTGGATGCGGTCCATTTAAGCGGCTCTCATTAGGCCAATCTCGGGCGGCCCATCGAGGCTACGGCCAGACATTACCGTCAGACGGCGATGGCAATGCGAGTACGAACGCCGGCCCACCAGGCGCCTAATGGTGTCAGGCAGGCCGGGTTCCTGATTGACGCGAAGGGCGCCGGCGCACCCGCGCGCGCACGGCGCCCATGATGCAGCCCGCCGCTACAGCGTCGTGCTGGCTTTCTGAAAGCGCCCGGCGTGCGACTTCTCGGCCTTGGCCAGGGTCTCGAACCAGTCGGCGATCTCCTCGAAGCCCTCTTCGCGGGCAACCTTCGCCATCCCTGGGTACATGTTCGTGTACTCGTAGGTCTCGCCGTGGACGGCCGACTTCAGATTGAGCATGCTGTCGCCGATCGGCTGGTCGGTGGCCGGGTCGCCAACCTGTTTGAGATAATCGAGATGGCCGTGCGCGTGTCCGGTCTCGCCCTCGGCGGTGTCGCGGAAAAGCCCCGCGATCTCGGGCTGGCCCTCAACGTCGGCGATCTTGGCGAAGTACAGGTAGCGCCGGTTGGCCTGGCTTTCGCCGGCAAAAGCATCCTTAAGGTTGGCGTGTGTCTTGGTTCCCTTCAGACTCTTCATCGTTGCCCTCTCCCTGAGCGTATTTGTGGTTAATGACCGGCAGCGCAACCTCGGCGGCGCGGCGCCGCAACAAGCTTGCACGGCGGCTCGAGCGCCCGCCCTCCGGCCGCCCGGATTGCCGGCGGCCCTCCAGCGAAGCGATTTTGCCCTGCCTGCCAGATGATAATTATTATCATCCGGCTCGCGCGACCGTCAAGCCGGAGGCGAAAGGCGACGTCTTCGCCGCACTAACAGGACTCGGTGGCGCGGAGTGATACGTGTCCCTGCTGAAGGGCAAAGCCAGGACAGATAGCGCTTGGCTTAGTAACCATTAGAGAGTAACGTAGGGAACAACAAAACGTGCGATGACCACGCGGCTCACGTCGTCGGTCCTGATTGCTCTCTTTGCCATTGATCATTGCGCGCGGTGTAGGCGGCGATGGTCGACGACGAATTAAAAGAAATCAGCAATGCGCGCGACGACTACGCCCTTCAGCAGTCGGTCATAGCCTCGCTCAGCCAGCGCGCGCTGATTGGTAGCGATCTGCCACAACTGTTCGACGAAGCTACTCGGCTGGTACGTCAGACGTTGCGGATTGACTACGCCACCGTGGCGGAGTTGCAGCCGGATCGCGAGACCCTGCTTTGCACGGCCGGCGCCGGATGGGAAGCGGGCGTGGTGCGCACCATCGTCGCAGAGGGGGGCTCGCGCTCGCAAGCGGGCTATACACTGCTAGTCAACGCTCCCGTGATCGTGACCGACTTCAGCAGCGAGCGGCGCCTGAGCAGTGCCGTCGCCGAACGCTCTTCGGTGCGTAGCGGCGTGACGGCGGTGATTCACGGCCGCGACCGGCCCTTCGGCGTGCTCGCGGCTCACGATAGGCAGCCGCGCCAGTACAACCATGACGAGGTGAATTTCCTGCAATCGATCGCCAACATCCTGGGGCTGGCGATCGGACAGAGCCAGAGCGAGCGCGAGGTGCGCGCCAGCGAGCGCTACTTTCGCTCACTCATCGAGGATTCCTCGGATCTGATCACGGTCTTCGATTTCGACGGCACGATCCGCTTCGAGAGTCCTTCGATCGAAAAAATCGCCGGCTACAAGGCCGAAGAACTCGTTGGCAAAAGCGTGCTTGAGTTCTGCGAACCGAATGATCGTGAGATGCTTGCGGCCGAGCTTCGCCGGATAGCCGAGGGCGGCTCAGAAGAACGCATCGTCCACATCCGGCTGCGCCACAAGGACGGCACCTGGCGGGTACTGGAGCGCAAGTTCCGCCTCACCGTCGACGGCAAGGGCGCGCCACGCATCGTGGCCAATTCGCGCGACGTAACGGCGCGCGAGCGGATGCTGGATGAACTGCGCGAGAGCGAGCGGCGCTTTCGCGGCATCTTCGATAGCAGCCGCGACGCGATCGTGATTGCGACCCCGGACGACGGCCGAATCGTCGACGTTAACAGCGCCTTTAGCCGCATCTATGGTCACGGCCGTGACCAGGCGCTGGGTAAAGACCCGCGGGATCTCGCGCTCTTCGTGAATCAGGAAGACTATCGCCGCTTCGGACGCGAGGTGCTCGAGCGCGGGGCGGTGAGCAACTTCGAGGCTGACCTGCGCGCTCGCGATGACAGGAGCGTGCCGACGCTGCTATCCTCGGTGATGGTCGATCTGGGCGTCGGGCCGCGCGTGGTGACAGTCCTGCGCGACATCAGCGAGCGCCGCGCGGCCGATATCGAACTGGCCAGCGCGCGCGACTCCGCGCTCGAATCCATGCGCCTTAAATCCACCTTCCTCGCCAACACCAGCCACGAGATTCGCACGCCGCTCAATGTAATCCTGGGATACACCGACCTCGTCGGTGAGCACCTGGCCGATATCGGCGACCATACCCAGGACGCCTACCTCGAGGCGCTCGGGCGCGCCGGGCGCCGCCTGCTGAAAACCATCCAGCAGATTCTCGACTACTCGCGCATGGAAGCCGGAGCGCTGACGCTCAACCCCTCGGCGATCGCGCTCGCCCCGTTCATCGAGGACCAGGCCAACGACCTCAGCGTGCTGGCCAACGAGAAGGGGCTCAAGCTGCGGCTCGAAATCATGGAGTCCGACGCCACCGTGCGCTTCGACGAATACTGCCTGCAAAGCGCGCTGAGCAACCTGGTCCAGAACGCAATCAAATTCACCGACCGCGGCGAGATCGTTCTCGGGCTCGATCGCGACAGCACCGGCACCTTGAAACTCGAAGTCCGCGATACCGGCATCGGCATCGACGACAACTATCTGCCGCGGCTGTTCGAGCCTTTCTCGCAGGAGCAGGCCAGCCATAGCCGGCGCTTCGAGGGCGCGGGACTGGGATTGGCCTTCGCGCGCAAGTGCGTGGAACTCGGCGGCGCGCAAATTTCCGCCGCCAGCCGCAAGGGTGAGGGCTCGATCTTCACGATCGCATTCCCACGTGCGTGCGAAATTCGCCGCCGTCGCGCCTGACGGGCGCTCCCCAATAGCCTAAGGAAAAGCAGGATTATCGGGACGCGATCGCGAACGGCGAGGGCGGCGCGACACTCAACTCGCGCTCGAGCGCCTCGATGTCGGCGACCGAGAGGCTGAAGTAACGCGCCTCCGGATGATGAAAAACCATCGCGCTCACCGCGCTTTCGGGATCCATCATGAAACCATCGGTCAGCTTCAGGCCGATCGAATGTTTCTCGACTTCGAGCAGGCGGAACAACTTCTCCTGATCCTCAAGACGCGGACAGGCCGGGTATCCGAATGAGAACCGCTTGCCGTGATAGTGCGCCTGGTGCAGATCCTTCATCGCGATCGTCGGCGGATCTCCGAACCCCCACATCTGGCGGATCTTCTGATGCAGCAGCTCGGCGAAAGCTTCGGCCCCTTCCAGCGCGAGGATTTGCAGGATATGCGAGCGCAGGTACTCGCCGCGGTCTTTCCATTCATCGGCCAGCGCGCGCACGCCCGCACCGATCGTGGTCACGAACATGCACAGGTAATCGGTCTTTCCCGATGATCGCGGTGCGATGTAATCGGCAAGGCACAATCCGGGCTCGTCGCTCTGGCGGCCGAAGGTCAAGCTCTCGAGTACCGTCTTGCCGTCGGACGAATAGATCATCACGGTGCGGTCGCCGTCGGAGCGCGCGGGAAAAAATCGATAAACCGCGTTGGCCGCGATATCGTCGCGCCGCAGCATCACCTCTTCGACTTCCGCAACCGCCGCGCTCAATTCCTTCGCCCGCGCGTCGCCGCTGGCGAGCGCCGTCTCGTAGTTGCGCAACCCCAGGTGTCGCGTATACAGCATCACCGGGTTGATGTAACGGAAGACCTCGGCAAGGTCGTAGCCGCGCACGACGTGCGGCTTCAAATCCGGCGGCAGCGGAATCTCGACGTCCTGACGCACGGTGGATGTGCGCCGGCCGGCAAGCGGCGCGGGTGCCGCGGGCTTGGCTGCGCTCGCGAGCAGCCTCTGCGTCTCGGTGTCCAGCGTTTTGCGCAGTGCGGCGCGCCGCTCCTCGTCCATCAACTGATGGGCAAGATCCAGCCCTTCCATCGCGTCATTGGCGTAGGCGACCAGTCCGTCGTACTCGGGCGCGATCTTCATCCGGGTAAAGCGCGCCGAGAGCGCAGCGCCGCCGACCAGAATTGGGCACCCGATACCCGCGCTCTTCAAGTCCTGCGCCGTCGCCACCATCATCTGCGCCGATTTCACCAGCAGCCCGGAGAGCCCGATGGCGTCGGGCCGATGCTCGTTGTAAGCCTTGATCAATTCCTCGGGCGGCACCTTGATGCCGAGGTTGACGACCCGGTAGCCATTATTGCTCAGGATGATGTCGACCAGGTTCTTGCCGATGTCGTGGACGTCGCCCTTGACGGTCGCCAGTACGATCGTGCCGCGGCTTGCGCTGTCGGCCTTCTCCATGTGCGGCTCGAGATGGGCGACCGCGGCCTTCATCGCCTCGGCCGATTGCAGCACTTCGGCCACGATCATCTGGTTGGAGTTGAACAACCGCCCTACTTCGTCCATCCCCTTCATCAACGGGCCGTTGATGATCTCCAGCGCCGAACGGTCGCCGAGCGCCTCGTCGAGGTCCTCAACGAGCCCTTCCTTGGAGCCCTCCAGGATGTAGAGTCCGAGCCGCTCATCCAGCGGCAGCGAGCGCCGCTGCTCGACATTGGGTTTGGCCCTGCGCTCGCGGAAGTAGCCGGCGAAGGCTGCGATCGGATCGTCGCCGCGCCACCAGATCAGGTCCTCGGCCAATCGGCGCTCCTCTTCGGGCACCGAATGGTAGCGCTCGAGCTTTTCGGAGTTGACGATCGCGAGGTCCAGCCCGGCCTGCACGCAGTGATAGAGCATCACCGAGTTCAGCACCTCGCGACCCGCCTCGGGCAGGCCGAAGGAGACGTTGGAGATGCCGAGCACCGTCTTGCAGCGCGGCAGCGCGGCCTTGATGAGCGCGATGCCCTCGATGGTCTCGACGGCGGAGCCGATGTAGTTGCGGTCGCCGGTGCCGACCGGAAAGACCAGCGGGTCGAAGATGATGTCCTCGGGCTCGACGCCGAAGCGTTCGGTCAGAATTTTGAACGAGCGCTCGGCGATCGCGAGCTTGCGCGCGCGCGTAACCGCCTGCGCCTGCTGCTTGTCCTCGTCGATACAACCGACCACCAGCGCCGCGCCGTAGCAGCGCGCGAGCGGCACCACGCGCTGAAAGCGTTCCTCGCCGTCCTCCAGGTTGACCGAGTTGATGATCGACTTGCCCGGCGCGCGCTTGAGCGCCTCTTCGATCGCGACCGCATCGGTCGAATCGATCATCAGCGGAACTTTGACTTTCTTGACCTCGATTTCAAGAAAGCCCGTCAGGTCGGCGATCTCGTTGCGGTCGGGATCCTGCAGACAAACGTCGAGCACGTGGGCGCCGCGGCGCACCTGCAGGCGGCCAATCTCGGCCGCCTCTTCCAGCTTGCCCCCGGCGACCAGCCGCTTGAACTTGCGGCTGCCCAGCACGTTGGTGCGCTCGCCGACGATCACCGGGCGTGTGTTCTCATCGATTACCAGCGGTTCGATTCCCGATACCACCGAACGGCGCAAGCTCGACGGCTTGCGCGGCCGCTTGCCCTCGGCCATCCGCGCCAGCATCCGGATGTGCTCGGGCGTGGTCCCGCAGCATCCGCCAATCAGGTTGACCCATCCGGCGTCGACGAAGCGCTCGAGCTTGCGCGCGAGCGACTCGGCCGACTCGTTGTAGTGGCCCTCCTCGTCGGGCAGGCCGGCGTTGGGCACGCAAGCGACGTCGAAGCGGCAGATCTCCGAGAGCGTGCGCAGATGGTCGGTCATGAAGTCGGGGCCGGTCGCGCAGTTGAGACCCATCCAGATGAGCCCGCGATTGGCGAGCGAGGTGTAAAAGGCCTCGACATCCTGCCCCGCGAGCAGCGTGCCCATCGTTTCGATCGTGCCCGAGACCGCGATCGCGGCCTCGATACCGGTCTTCACGATCGCGCGCTCGATTCCGATCAGGCCGGCCTTGCAGTTGAGCGTGTCCTGCACGGTCTCCAGCAGCAGCAGGTCGACGCCGCCCTCGATGAGGCCCTCGGCCTGCTCCTGGTAGGCGTCGGCAAGCTGGTCGAAGGTGATTCCGCCGGTTACCGAGATGGCTTTGGTCGTCGGCCCCATCGAGCCCGCTACGAAGCGCGGCCGCTTGGGCGTGCTGGCTGCGTCGGCGGCAGCGCGCGCGATCGAGCCTCCGAGGCGATTCATTTCGCGCGCGTACTCAGCCAACCCGTACTCGGCAAGCACGACTGAAGTGGCGCCGAAGGTGTTGGTCTCGATGATATCGGCGCCGGCGTCGAGGAAACTGTCGTGCAGCTCGCGGATCTTGTCGGGACGCGTGCGGACCAGGTTCTCGTTGCATCCTTCGAGCTGCGGCCCGCCAAAGTCGGCCGCGCTCAGATGCATGTTCTGGATGGACGTCCCCGCCGCGCCGTCGATAATGACGATCCGCGCGCCCAGTCGGTCGCGCAAAAGCTCGATTCGATCCAAAGTGCTTCTCACGCTTGGTAGAAGAGGCCCGTGCGCTCTCCGACTACAGCCTATCCGAGCGAGACGTGACGGGCAATTTCAGCGGCGCGATGCGCGCGCGTTTTGTATTTACGCAGTAACTGCTGTAACGGATCAATAAGCTGGTGCAATTTATCGCACTTGCGGCCAACTGAGGAGAAACGACGATGATCCCGGCCTGGCTTTCCATCTTGGACGCGATACTCGCCGTGCTGCTGGTAGTGGTCGGCGTGGTGGGAGCCCACCTCGGCGTAATCCCGTCGCTGACCGGCTTCATGATGTTCCTGCTGAGCTTCGCAATCGCGATTTTGGCGCTGCTGTTCGGCCTGATAGGCCTGCTGCGCACCTCGGCACCCGAACGCCGCGTCGGGCGGCCGAAGGCCGTCGCCGGCATCGTGCTCGGCCTGCTGGTCGCCGTCCCGGTCGGGTTCACGATGTGGCGCTGGATGTCGATGCCGTATCCGGAGATCAACGACATCACGACCGACTACGAAAATCCGCCTGCGTTCGTCCAACCGCCGGACCTGTCAGCCGACTCGATGAAATACAACCGTGCCAAGTTCGAGCCGGTCCAAAGCAAGGAATATCCCAAGCTCGACCCGCTGCGGCTCGCCGAAAAGCCCGAAGACGCTTTCGCCAAGGTGAAGGCCGCGGCCAACACGATGCCGGGATGGCTTATCGTTTACGTCGATCCGGCGACACGCACTGTCGAAGGAGTCGAAATTTCCTACCTTTTCCGCTTTAAAGACGATTTCCTGATCCAGGTGCGTCCGGGCCCCGACGCCAACAGCAGCCTGGTCGAGATGCGCTCGCGCTCGCGCGACGGCACCGGCGACTTCGGTGTGAACTACAAGCGCATCCGGGGGTTCTTCGCGATGCTGAAGCCGGGCGCCGGCGACACCGGCGCCTCGTCGCCGTCGTAGCGCGTTCGTCCCGGCGCGGCGTTACACGCCGCGCCGGGACGGCGCGCGCTGCGCCGGACTGATGCGCGCGCTGCGCCCTTACGGGGCGCAGCGCGCGCATCAGCCGGCGGACCGCGGCCTCGCGCGGTTCGTTGACCGGGTTGACGAATACGATCGCCGTGCCGATCCCCGGCGCGCATAGCTCGGCCAGCCGCTCGCGCACCCGCTCCTCGGACCCGACCAGCAGCGTCGCGTCGATCATCGCATCGCTCACCGCGGCGAGCGCCAGCGCGGCGTCGCCGCGCGCCGCGCGAATCCCCGCGATCTCGCGCTCGAACCCCGCCCTCGCCATCATGTTGCCGTAAAAACGCAGCGCCCCGTAGCGCGAGAGCAGCGTGCGCGCCGGACGGCGCGCCGCCTCGAGGTCGTTCGCGATGAACGCGGTCGCGAACAGCGCCGGCTCGGCCTCGGCCGGGTTGCGCCCGGCGGCGCGTGCGCCGTCGGCGATCTCGCCCAGCGCTTCGCGCACGCGGGCGGGCGGAAAAAAATTGAAAATCACCCCGTCGGCGATCTCGCCCGCCATCCGCACCATCGGGCGCGACACGCCCGCCAGGTAGAGCGGCAGCTTGCCATTTATTTTGGGCCCGGTCCCCCCGCCGTCGAGCATCTTGCGCAACGTGGCCACCGTCTCGCGCATCTTCACCATCGGCTGCCCCATCTCGATCCCCAGGCGCGAGTTGCCCTCGCCGTGCCCGGTGCCGAGGCCCAGGATGAAGCGTCCGCCGGTCAACTGATGCACGGTCGCGGCCTCGTTGGCCAGCAGCGCCGGATGGCGCAGGTAGATGTTGGTTATTGCGGTGCCGAGTCCGATACGCCGCGTCTGCATCCCGAGCGCCAGCGAGCAGGCGATCGAATCGTTGTTGGCCTCGGTCATGAAAGCGGCGGCATAGCCCATCTGCTCCGCGTCTTTGGTCCACTCGACGATCTTTTCGATCGGACTATCGGGCATCACCGAGAATGCAAGCGCCGTCCTCGCCATCGCACCACTTCCTTTCTGGTTTTGAGTCGCCGCACGAATGGTTAGCTGGAACCTTCCCCGCTTCGCAACCACCTTGATCTCGCATGCCAGCGGCGCGATAAGAGAACGGGCGATAGAGCGTGAGCCATAAGGGAACGCAAAAGTAAAACCCGCAAGCAAGACCCTGCAAATAAAACTCTGCAATTAAACCCTGCAATTAAACCCCTGATGGACAGTTACGATTTCATAGTCGTAGGCGGCGGTATCGCGGGCGCATCGGCTGGCTATGAACTGGCCGCGCATGGCCGGGTGCTGGTGCTCGAACGCGAAAGTCAGCCCGGCTACCATACGACCGGCCGCTCCGCTGCGCTCTTCGTCCAGACCCATGGGCCCTCGGTGATTCGTGCTCTCAGCCGGGGCGCAAAAAACTTCTTCCTCGACCCGCCCGCCGGTTTCACCGAGCATCCGTTGCTGACGGCGCGCGGGATGCTCCTCATCGGGCGCGCCGACCAGTCCGCATTGCTCGAACAGAATTTCGCTCAATCGTCGCGCCACATCGCCGGCGTCCGCCACCTTGATCCGAAAGAGGCGTGCACGCTCGTGCCGCTGCTGAAGCAGGACTACCTTGCCGGCGCGGTGCTTGACCCCGAGGCGATGGACATGGACGTGCACGCGATCCACTGGGGATTCATCCGCGGGATGCGCGCGCGCGGCGGCAAGCTGGTAACCAGCGCCGAGCTCCTGAGCCTGGAGCACAACGGTGGCAATAGCGGCAATGGCGGCAGCGGCGGCAAGGTCGGATGGATCTCGCGGACCGCGGCCGGCGACTTCGGCGCGCCGGTCGTGGTCAACGCGGCGGGGGCCTGGTGCGACGTGGTGGGGGCGATGGCCGGGGCGGCCCCGATCGGCCTCGTGCCGAAGCGGCGCACCGCGTTCATTTTCGATCCGCCGCCCGGCGCCGACATCGCGAGATGGCCCTCGGTGATCGACGTCGGCGAGAAATTCTATTTCAAGCCCGACGCTGGCAAGTTCCTCGGCTCGCCGGCCGATCAAACACCGATGGATCCGTGCGACGTGCAGCCTGACGACTTCGACGTCGCGCTTGCCGTCGATCGGATTCAGCGTGCCGCGCGCATTCCGGTCGCGCACATCATCCGCAAATGGGCGGGCCTGCGTTCGTTCGTCGCCGACGGATGCCCGGTCGTCGGCTACGACCCGCGCGTGGAGGGATTCTTCTGGCTGGCCGGCCAGGGCGGCTATGGAATCGAGACTTCGCCGTCGATGGGGCGGCTGACCGCGAGCCTTGCGCTCGGGCGCGGCGTTCCCTCGGACCTCGCCGGGCAAGGCGTGACCGAAGCGGCGGTTTCGCCGGCGCGCTTCGCCCGCGGCTAACTTCTGATATGAGCGGCGATCGCTGGGACATCGTCATTCGCGGTGCGCGCATCTTCGACGGCACTGGCGCGGCACCTTACGTCGGCAGTCTCGCGGTGCGCGGCGATCGAATCGCGGCACTCGGCGAAATTGAGGGCGATGCGGCGCTCGAAATCGATGCGCAGGGGCTCGCGCTCGCACCCGGCTTCATCGACGTCCATAGCCATGACGACTTCGCCGTGCTGACCACGCCCGCGATGGACTTCAAGCTGATGCAGGGCGTCACCACGGAAGTGATCGGCAACTGCGGGATGGGTGCGGCGCCCTACCAAGCGGTGCGCGAACATTTTGGCACTTTCTTCGGCGACGCGGCGCTGCCTGGATGGGAGGGCTATCGCGGCTACCTCGAAGCGGTTGACCATGCGCCGCCGAGCCTCAACGTCGCGATGCTGGTCGGGCACAACACCATCCGCGCCGCCGTAATGGGGATGGCGCGCCGCGCGCCGACCCCAGACGAGCAGCGCGCGATGCGCGAGTTGGTACGCGAAGGGCTCGAAGCCGGCGCGATCGGCCTCTCCACCGGGCTCATCTATGAGCCGGGCCGCCATTGCGCAACAGAAGAGGTAATCGAACTGGCGCGTGACGTGGCCGCCGCCGGCGGAGTTTATGCGACCCACATGCGCAACGAAGCCTCGGGCCTGCTCGACGCCGTGCGCGAGGCTATCCGCATCGGCCGCGAGTCCGGGGTGCGCGTCCAGATCTCGCATCACAAGGCCGCGGGAAAAAGAAACTGGGGCCGCGTGCGCGAATCGATCAAACTAATCGAAGAAGCGCGCGCCGAGGGCCTCGACGTGACCGCGGATCAGTATCCGTACACCTCGGGCAGCACGATGCTGGCCGCGGTGCTGCACAACAACGCCTTCAACCCGCAGGGCGACCGCGGCGGGATCGCGCGGATCGAGCCCGCGAGCGTGATGATTGCCTCCGCGCCGCTTCATCCGGAGTACGAGGGCAAAACGATCGCGGAACTCGCCGCGCAACTGGGTCTTTCGCCCGAGGACGCGGCGCGCAAGGTCGATACCGACGAACAGCATCGCGCGATCGCCATCCTCGACCTGATGGACGAGGGCGACGTGCAGACCGTGATGCGCCATCCGACGACCATGATCGGATCGGATGGAATTCCGCTGGGCGGGAAGCCTCATCCGCGGCTTTACGGGACCTTTGCGCGAGTGCTCGGCCATTACGCGCGGGAAATTGGATTGCTCACGATGGAAGACGCGATATATCGAATGACCGGGATGCCGGCGCAAAAGTTCAGCCTCGCGGATCGCGGCGTGCTGCGCGCCGGAGCATATGCCGACCTGGTGATCTTCGATCCGGAGACGGTAATCGACGCGGGGACTTTCAACGAGCCCAAGCGCTACCCGGTTGGCATCGCGCACGTCTTCGTCAACGGCGTCGCCGTGGTCGCAAACGGCCGGCATACGGACGCTCGCCCGGGCCGCGCTCTCCGCCGCGGCTAGGCGCGGCCGATAAGTCGCATCGCGATGCCTTTGGAAGCCTCGCAGACAGCCGACGAATCGGCCGGAAAGCGATGTCGCGCGGGCCGGGCGCTCAAGCTAAGATGCTTACCCGGGTTGCGCAGCGCGGTTGGCGCAAGAACCCCGCAAGAACCCTGATGATTGCAATAGTCGATTACAAGGCGGGAAATCTCACCAGCGTCGCGCGAGCGCTCGAGCATCTCGGCTATCCCTGCGAGGTTACCGACCGCCCCGAGCGCGTGCGCGCCGCCGACCGCGTGATCCTGCCCGGCGTCGGCGCCGCAGGTGCCACGATGGAGAACCTGCGCACGCTGGAACTCGACGAGGTTCTGCGCAACGACGTCGTCCGCGCAGGCAAGCCATTCCTCGGCATCTGCATCGGGATCCAGGTGCTGCTCGATCGAAGCGAGGAGGACGACGCCCGCTGCCTCGGAATTATCGCAGGGCGCGTGGTCCGCTTTCCGGCGGCGGTCGACGGCCGCCCGCTGAAAGTTCCGCAGATCGGATGGAATCGCGTGCGCCAGACGCGGCCCCATCCAGTGTTTCGCGGCGTTCCCGACAATACTCACTTCTATTTCGTCAACTCCTACTATCCGATTCCCGACGACCCGGCGCTGGTGATTGCGACCAGCGACCACGGCGTGCCGTTTTGTGCCGCGATCGCGCGCGACAATGTCGTCGCCACCCAGTTCCATCTCGAAAAAAGCGGCGCCGCGGGGCTCCGCCTGCTCGACAACTTCTGCCGCCTCAAGAGCTGACGCCGTGATCGCCAAACGCATCATCCCCTGCCTCGACGTGCGGGCGGGCAAGGTCACCAAGGGCGTCCAGTTCCTGGACAACGCCGACGTCGGCGACCCGGTCGCGATGGCGCGTTACTACTACGAGCAGGGCGCCGACGAGCTGGTCTTCTATGACATCACGGCCTCCAACGAGCAGCGCGAGATCATGATCGAAGTGGTGCGCGCGGTGGCGCGTGAAATTTTCATCCCGTTCAGCGTCGGCGGCGGCTTGCGCACGCTCGAGGATATGCGCACGGTGCTGCTGGCGGGGGCAGAGAAAGTCTCGATCGACTCGGGCGCGGTGCGCGATCCGAGCCTGATTGCGGCCGGCGCGCGCGCCTTTGGCAGTCAGTGCGTCGTGCTCTCGATGCAAGTCAAGCGCACGGGACGGGCGGGGCTGCCCTCGGGCCACGAGGTCATAATCGACGGTGGACGCACGCCGACCGGGCGCGACGCGTTAGAATGGTCGCGCGAGGGCGAGCGTCTGGGCGCCGGCGAATTGTGTATCAACTCGATCGACGCCGACGGCACCAAGGCCGGCTACGATCTCGAAATAACCCGGATGATCGCGGACGGGGTGGGAATCCCGGTGATCGCCTCGGGCGGCGCCGGCGAGCCGCGCCATCTGCTCGACGCGTTTACCGCGGGCGGCGCCGACGCCGCGATCGTCGCCTCGATCGTCCATTACGGCGAGTGTACGATTCCCGACCTCAAGCGCTACTTGCGCGCGGGCGGAGTCGAAATTCGCGAGGCGATCCACCTGGAAGAGAGGAGCGGCATGTGAAAATCGCGATGGTAGTGTCGGAGTTCAACTTTGACGTGACCTCCGCGATGGAGGAGCGGGCCCGGCGCCACGCCGCCTTCCTCGGGGTCGAGGTGAGCCACGTGGTCCACGTCCCGGGCGTGTTCGACATGGGCCCGGCGATCAAAAAACTGGTGCGGCGCAAGGACGTCGACGCGGTGGTGGTAATCGGCACCGTGATTAAGGGCGACACCGGGCACGACGAGGTGGTCGCGCACGCCGCCGCGCGCGCCGCCGCCGACCTGGCGCTGCAGTTCGACAAGCCGGTCGCGCTCGGGATGACCGGGCCGGGGATGACCCGCGAACAGGCGCTCGACCGAATCGACAACGCGCGCAACGCAGTCGAGGCGGCGGTCCGGATGGTGCGCACGCTCAAGGAAATCGGCGAATAGCCCGCTTATCGTGGCGCGAGCCGCATGCGAATGGCGGCCGCCCTATCGCTGAGCGGCAAGTTCTGCTGACAGCCTCTCAACAGGGCGCTGTTAAAAGATCGCCATGGACGGCGTTGAGACGCCACGGACTAGTTTTTATACTCGGGCCGTGGTGGGGACGTTGGACGATGCGGCGGTAAGGCGCGCGCACACTTTTTCGACCCGCGCGGCGGCGCGTATTCTCGCAATCTCGCCCGATCGGATTCGCTACTGGGTCAAACGCTCGCTGGTGCGGCCTTTGAAGGGCGGACGCCAGATGCGTTTCGGCTTCGACGATCTGCTGGTGATGCGCCTGGCCAAGGAACTGCTTCCGACGCACCGTCATCTGGACCCGGTGCGCCGATGCTTGGAGCGGGTACGCGGGATGTTCGGACCGGCACGGCCGGTCACCTCGCTCAGGCTCGCCAATTACGAGGGCCAGATCGTGGTGCGCGACGGCAACGTGATGGTCGAGGCGATGAGCGGTCAGATCCTGCTCAACTTTGACGCGCCGCCGGCGCCAGGCAAGGTCGAGGAGCGTTTCGGCCCGGCCCGCGTGCGCGAACGCTTCGAGGAAGCGCGCCGGCTGGCCGAAAGCGACCCGCTGCGCGCACTGACGCTGTACAGCGAACTGCTGGGACGCGAGCCGGGCAATTTCGAAGCGCATATCGATCTCGCCGGACTGCTGGAGCGCGAGGGCGACCTCGCCGGTTCGTTGCGCGCACTGCTCGGCGCCGCGGCGATCGTTCCCACCAACGCCGAGGTCCATGTGCGCCTGGGCCTGATCTATCGCCGCCGCGAGGACCCGCAAAATGCGCTCGGGAGCTTCGTGCGTGCGACGGAATGCGATCCGCTCTCGCTCGCGGCGCATCGCAACCTGGCCGAGCTGTACGAATCGATGGGCCGCAAGCGCGAGGCGCTGCGCCATCTCGGCATGGTCCATCGCCTGACCCGCAGCTAGCCGCGCTCCTGACCGCCCGCAAGCATCGCCCCGCGCCCTTAAGGGCCGCGTTGAACTGACCCGCGCGGCGGCGATAAGCTTCTGAGTGATGCCCGACAAGACTCTGAAGCAAATCGACGTGTTGCGCCACGAACTCAAGGCACTGCGCTATATCCTCGACAATTTCCACGCCGGCAAACTTCCGCCCGCGGCGCTGCCGCCGCGCGAGGACTTTCTCTCCGAGCAGGCGCGCACGATTTACGACACCGTCCTGAAAGCCCCCAGCCGCGACGCAGCCGAGGCGCGGATCGGAGAGATGCGCCTCGACGACGTCGACGTCGCGTCCTTCCTGCGCTTAAGCGGCGATCACTACTACACCTACCCCGCGCTGGTGCACGAGCGCGCCGAGGCGCTGCGCGCCGGCCGGCTCAGGATCGAGGCGGCTTGAACGCGCTTGCCGCAAAGGAATTGCATCTGCTGCTCGACTCCTCGGGCGCGCTGATCGTTTACCAGGAAGAGGGCACGCATTGGGCCGGCGTGCTGGGATTTTCGAGCGAACAGCGCGCGCGCGAGTTCGTCGCCGCAAGCCATCTCGACGCCGCCGAGACCGGCGCGATCGACCCGGCCGATCCGGCCCAGGTCGCCTCGCTGGTCAACGCGGTCAAGCAGCGCGCGGTCCGCTACCTTCTGCTCGATCTGGATTGGCGAAGCGGCGAATGCGTCCAGGTCGAGTTCGAGGGGAATTCCTTCGGCGCCTCGCGCGAGCGCCGCTTCACTCCGCATCCGCATCAGCATTGAGTAGCCGCGCGCGCGGTGCGGGTGGAAGAAATGAGCGCGACGATTTCCGAAAGCGTCACAATCGAAGACCTCGAGCTTGCGCGCGAGCGGCTGGCGGGAATCGTCAAGCCGACCCCGCTCATCCATAGCGCGACGCTTTCACAGATGCTCGCCGCGGAGGTCTACCTCAAGCCCGAGAACCTGCAGAAGACCGGCTCGTTCAAGATTCGCGGGGCGTACAACCGAGTCGCGGCGCTTTCGCCCACCGAGGCCGCGCGCGGCGTAGTCGCCGCGTCGGCCGGCAATCATGGCCAGGCGCTTGCCTGTGCCGCCTCGCGCGCGGGCGTGCGCGCGACGATCGTGATGCCGACGACGGCCGCGATCGCCAAAATCGATGCGACGCGCAGCTACGGCCAGACGGTCGAGCTTGCCGGTATCGACTACCTCGAAGCCCGTCGCGCCGCCGAGGAAATCTGCGCGCGCACCGCCGCACTGTTCGTCGACGCCTACGACGATCCGTTCGTGATCGCCGGGCAGGGTACGGTCGGCCTGGAAATCGCCGCTGAACTCGCGCCCGACTTCGTGCTGGTGCCGGTGGGCGGCGGTGGCTTGATCGCGGGAATCGCTTGCGCGCTTGCCGCGCATGCCCCGCGAGCGAAACTGATCGGCGTCGAGGCTGCGGGCTCGGCGCAACTCAGCCTCAGCCTCGGTCAGGGCGTGCCCTCCACCGTGCCAACCGCAGTCGACACTATCGCCGACGGCCTTGCCACCGGACGCGTCGGGCGGTTGGCGTTCGAGATCGTGCGCGACCGCCTCGACCGCGTAGTGACGGTCGACGACTTCGAGATCGGCGAGGCGGTGCTGCTGATGCTCGAGCGGATGAAGTTGCTGGCCGAGGGCGCGGGCGCGGCGGCGCTGGCCGGCGCGCTGAAGCTGGGCGGCGCGATCGCCGGGCGACGCGTGGTGATTGTGGTGAGCGGCGGCAATATCGACGTCAACCTGCTCGACCGGATCATCGGGCACGGACTCGCCAAGGCGGGGCGGCTGATGCGGCTGACCGTGGAGATGCGGGACCGGCCGGGAGAGCTGGGGCGATTGCTCGCCGTGATCGCCGAGCAGGGCGCCAACGTGCATGCGATCCAACACGACCGCACGCGGCGCGACGTCCGGATCGGCGGCGCGCGCGTCACGCTGGAACTCGAGACGCGCGGCCACGGCCATATCGAGCGCATCCGCGAGGCGCTAGCCGCCAACGGCCACCAAGTCCTGGTCGAAAATTGATCGAGTGCTCGTCGAAAACTGATATGGACACGATCCTCGACGCGCATTGTCATCTGGCCGACCCGCGGCTCTATCCTGACCTCGACGGCGCGCTTGCGCGCGCATCCGATGCCGCGGTGGGCACGATCGTCGCGGTCGGCGCGATCGACACGATCGAGACCGACCGCCTGACGGTCGAGATCGCCGAGCGGCATCCGCAGGTCTTCGCCGCCGTCGGAGTTCATCCGCACAACGCCTCCGATTGCGACGAGCCACGCGTCGCGGCGCTCGCCGCGCTCGCGCGCTCGCCGAAAGTGGTCGCGATCGGCGAGACCGGACTGGATTTTCACTACCTGCACTCGCCAGCCGACGCGCAGGAGCGCTCGCTCAGGAGGCATCTGGAACTTGCCCGCGCGCTCGATCGTCCGGTGATGATTCATTGCCGCGACGCCGAGCGGCGGCTTTGCGAGATCGTTCGCGAAACGGGTCTCCCCCCGGCCGGCGGGATGATCCATTGCTTCACCGGCGACGCCGGCGCGGCGCGCGAGTTCGTCGAACTCGGCTTTTATGTCTCGTTCTCCGGCATTCTCACGTTCAAGAAGGCCGACGCGTTGCGGGTGGCCGCGATGGTCGTGCCGGAGGACCGCCTGCTGATCGAAACCGACGCGCCCTATCTCGCGCCCGAGCCCTATCGCGGCAAACCCAACGAGCCCGCCTACGTCCGCCGCACCTTCGAGGTGATGGCCGCGCTGCGCGGCGCTAATGCATCGGCGCTCGCCGCGCGGATTTGCGACAACGCCGCGCGCCTGTTCAGATTGCCCGCGCGTTAGTTGCTCCACGCCCGCCCTCTCTCGCGTACAAACCGCGGGCGAAGGCATGACAAGAATCGCAGGCAAAGGAATGCGGCTCTAACCCAGCGGATGGCCGCCGAAGGCCCATGGATGAATCGCGATTAGCACGACCGTCAGCACCACGCCGATTGCGATCGCGAGCCACGGCACGTCCTCGGCCGGATGGCATCGCTGGCGCCCATTGAGCAGCGCCGCCCCGGGCATGAACGAGGTCTGCTCGACAAAACGGCGGTAGCGCTCGCCTATCGCGCGCAGTTTGCGACGGTCCTGATGCAGGCCGCCGAAGATGCCCAGCACGGGAAACGTGCCGAAAAACACCAGGTCGCCGATCCATCCATTCATCAGCATGTGCGCGAAGCCGAAGATCGCGAACGCGACGAAGCCCGGATGGCGCGTGAGCTTGAGGATGCCGCGCGGCGTGAGATTATCCGGCGCGCCGAGCGCCACCGGATTGGGGGTTATCAGCGACGCGACCCACATTATCAGCGCGACCAGCATCATCAGCCACACCAGCCATCGTAGCGGCGCGACCCCGCGCAGGTTCCACAGCATCGCGCCCGCATGCTTGTGATGGGCGAACACAAAGACCAGCGGGATGAAGGTCCCCAGCGCGACCAGCGAATAGATGCCGCGAAAAGGCTGCTCGCCGACCGCCCCGACGATCGCTCCGCGCACGGCATCCGAGGACAGGATGAAATGGCCGGCCAGGAATAGTGCGGCCCACAGCGCAATCAGTCCGACGGCTCCCATCGTTTTCCCCGTTAGAGCAGGCGGCGACGTGAATCTACAGCGGTCGCCGTCAACTCTAATCGCTCCGCGCCCGACAGGGTAGAGGAACGGCCGAACTGCCGGGGCACCATGATCGCCGATTCACGCCAGACCTCGAGCGGGGTTATAACCTACGCCATGGAAGCCACGGCAAAAAAACTCACGTTGCCGCCTCCGTTCGAGGAAGCGCTCGGCCGCCACGAGCGCGAGATCATGCGCTTTCTGCTGCGCATGACCCGCGATCAGAACGACGCGCTCGATCTCTTTCAGGAGACCTGGCTGCGCGCATACCGCGCCTATCCGCAACTCGACTCGGAGCAGGGTCTGCGGCCGTGGCTATACCGAATCGCGACCAATCTCTGCCGCAACCGCGCGCGCGACAATATGCGGCGGGCGCGCGTGATAAGCAACGGCGACGATCCCACCGATGGCGATCATAACCCTACGTCCGCGTCCGCCGACCGCGGCGGACACGAGGGCGCGATCCATCTCCGGCGCGCAATCGCGGCACTGCCCCACAAACAGGGCCAGGCCCTGGTGATGCGCAAGTTCGCGGGACTCGAATACGAGGAAATCGGCGCGGCGCTGGAGTGCTCGGCGGACAGCGCGCGGGCCAGCGTCTACCAGGCGCTGAAAAAGCTCAAGGCGATCCGGTAATGCGCAAGGCGGCGACATCCAGGACGGTGAACATCGTGAATGAGACGCTCAAGAACGAAATACTGATGCGCGAGATGCTCGACGATGACGGGCCGCTCGGGATGGACAGCGCGCCCGACGACGCCGCGGTCGACGCGGCGCTGCGTGCGGTGCGTTCAAAGCTGGCACGGACGCTTGGCCGTGCGCGCAGGCCGCTCGCACGCGTCGGTGTGATTGACTCGCCGGTCGGCCGCCTGCTGGTCGCCGAGAGCGCGCGCGGCCTGCTCGCAGTGCAGTTCCTCGACGTGCCCGACGCACCCGACGCGCTGGCGGCGTTGAAGGAGAGCTTCGACCTGGTCGAGGACGCGCGCGTCGCCGCGCGTATCGGGCGCGAGATCGAGCGCTACCTACGCGGCGACATGCATGCGCTCGACCGTCCGGTTGACCTCAGCCTGGTGCGGACAGATTTCCAGCGGCGCGCGCTGATGCGGCTTCGCCGTGCGGTACCGCCCGGCTCGGTCATCACCTACCAGGCACTTGCAGCAGCGGTCGGCGCGCCGTCGGGCCAACGCGCGATTGGCAATACGATGGCCACCAATCCGGTGCCGCTCTACGTCCCATGCCATCGCGTGATCCGCTCCGACGGCACGATCGGCAACTACGGCGGCGGCGTGTCGCGCAAGATCAAGTTGTTGCGCGCCGAGGGCTTCAGCGTAGCTCGCGATCATCGATTGCCGGTGGGCAGCGTGATGGGACATTTGGTGACGCACATCTTCTGCCGTCCGCAATGCCATGCGGCGATGCGCGCCGACCCCGCGAAATCGCTCATCTTTGCCAATTCGGGACGCGCGCGCAGTGCGGGACTGCGTGCTTGCAAGCTCTGCCATCCGGCCTAGCGCGCCAGGCTGAGCGAAACCAAAAACGCATGCGGCGCGGAGCCCGCCCGGGCCCGCGCCGCACGTCGTTCATTCAGTCTCGTATTTACGTCCGCTTTACTGTCACGCTATTCGGTCTGCTGTTGCTGCTGAAGCTGCTGGATCTGGAGGCGCTGACTTTCGAGCTGTTGCTGCTGGGCCTGAATCTGTCCTTCCTGCTGCTGAGTTGCGGTCTGCTGGTTCTGCATCGAGTTGCCCACCACGTAGCCGCCGCCCGCGCCAAGCGCGCCGCCGATCGCGGCACCGGCGATCGGATGCCCCACTGCCGCACCGATCAGGGCGCCGGCACCGCCGCCCAGCACGCCACCGCCCAGCGTTCCTTCCGTAGTCGTGGACATCCCCTGCGGGCCGCATCCTGCCAGCGCAAAGGTCACGACCAGCGACAGCACCGCCATCACAACCATCGCCCCGCGAGAATTAGCTTTATTCAAGTTCTTCATATAAGCACCTTGTCTCATCCCCTCCACGGGCCACCTCTGGCTGGTCCTCGCTCACTCGGTCTGCTGCTGTTGCTTGAGCTGTTCGATCTGCTGGCGCTGTTGTTCGAGTTCCTGCTGCTGCTGCTGGATCTGGCCCTGGGTCTGCGCCTGCGCGTCCTGGTTGTTCTGCATCGAGTTGCTGACGACGTAGCCGGTGCCCGCGCCAAGCGCGCCGCCAATCGCAGCGCCGGCGCCCGGATGGCCGACGGCGGCGCCGATTATCGCTCCTGCACCTGCGCCCAGCACGCCGCCGCCGAGCGTTCCTTCCTCACGCGTCGATAGCGGCTGACCGCTGCATCCGGCAAGGGCAAAGGCCGCCACCAACACGAACGCCACCGTCGCCAACAAGCCTTTTTTTGGATTTCGCGAATACTTCTTTGTCGAATACTTCATGGATTTCCCCTCTGTCGAACCACTGCTCCGAACGACTACTCTGTCTCCTGCTGCTGCTTGAGTTGCTGGATCTGTTGACGCTGCTGCTCGAGCTGTTGCTGCTGTTGCTGTATCTGGCTCTGGGTCTGTGCCTGTGCGTTTTCGTTGTTCTGCATCGAGTTGCCTATCGCAAAGCCGCCCAAGCCGCCAATCGCACCGCCGATAGCTGCGCCCGCGCCGGGTGCACCCACCGCGGCGCCGATAATCGCGCCGGTCGCGGCGCCCACTCCGCCACCTATCAGCGTGCCCTTTTCGCGGGTCGACAACGGCTCCCCGGAGCATCCCGCCACTAAAACTACTGCTGCCATCGCCACTAAGATTGTCGAGACCACGCGTTTGCGCATCGCTCGCCCCCTCCTGTCTACGTAAAGTAACCTTCCCGGTTTCGTACCTTATCCCGTCGGTACTGCTTCAGTGCCCAATCTGCTGCCACCCGCTTTTGCCCACTATATGATGAGCAGCTTTCATGCCGACGGCGAACAATTTAATTTTACCTTTTTTTCAAGTCTTTTGCTTCTGCGTGCCAGCTAAGTCGTGGTAATGCAACCGCTTTTGCAGCACCTTGGGGTACACTTCGCGGCACTGATGCCCCCGCAGCCACGATGGCTACGCTCATAAGACTTCGTTCTTGAATAGCGGGAATCCGCGAGTGAATCCCCTATGGGAGCACCGCGAAAATGCGTGCAGGCGCTCCCGTTCCCTTATCGATCTTCATCGGAATGCAAAAGATCGTCGCGCCGCTGAACGGCAGCTTATCCGCATTGGCAAGGTTTTCAAATCCTACCCGATTGGCGCCGAGCCACATTCGATGAACGGGAAAGTCCTTGGAGTTGCCGGGGTCGAGGCTGGCGGTATCGATCACCAGCGCCATCACGTTCCGATCGGTCAGTAAAAATTTTACGGCTTCGGGGGAAAAGCCGGGAAAATGCAGATGCGCGACATCACCCGGCTGGTCGCTGCCGAGGTAGTGCTTCTTGTCGGGCCAAAAGCGGCCCCATCCCGAGCGCCCCACCACGATTGCGCCCGAGGGAATCTCGCCATGAGTTCTTTCGTACGCGTGGATGTCTTCGAGGCTCATCGTGGCGTCGGGGTAGTTGAGCGAGCGTGCGGAGAAATCGATTATCACCGCCGGCCCCACGAAGTAGCTCATCGGTACCTGGTCCACCGACATCCCGTTACGATTGAAATTTAACGGCGCGTCCATATGTGTGCCGCCGTGCTCAGCCGCCGCGAACCTGGCCGAGGAGTAGAAATAGCCGCCCGGTTGCATTCCGAACAGTTCAAACTTGTGCTCAAACCCGCCTTCGGTGGGCCAATAGATGGTCGAGGCGTCGAAGCTATAGGTCAGGTCGATAATTTTTGCCGGATCGTTGGTGACGGCGGCGGCGATTCGCGCCGGATTGAACAGCTCGCCCTGCGCCCTTGCCTTGAGGGCCGCTGTCGCCAGGAACACCGCCATAGCCGCGGCCGCCGAACTGACAATGATCGTTGCGCGCGTCATCACACGCGTCCTCCATGTCACCGCCCAGCTGTTTAATTACCAGCCAATCGCCTGCGCCGGCATCAGGCCAGCAATCTGTCCGCGCGGATCGGCGCCCGCCGTAAGCTGCCCGCGCGCGGCGTCAAGCGCCACCGCGAGCACGTTACCGTCGCACCATGGCGGGCGCGTCTCGACCTTGTGGCCGCGCGCGGCAAGGTCGGCGTGCACACGCTCGTCGATACGGCTCTCCAGGCGCACTAACCCGGGGTAAGCGTCGTGCGGATAGAACGACGACGGTGCATGCATGCACGAATAGCGCGGGGCCTCGATCGCCTGCTGCAAGTTCATCCCAAACTCGGCCAGGTTGAGAAAAAACTGCAGCGTCCACTGGTCCTGCTGATCGCCGCCCTGGGTGCCAAAGGCAATCCATCTGCCGTCGCGCGTCGCCGCCAGCGACGGCGTCAGCGTCGTGCGCGGGCGCTTGCGCGGAGCGAGCGCATTGGGATGGCGCTCGTCGAGGTAAAAAGTCTGCACTCGCGTGCCGAGCGGAAAGCCCAGAGCGTCGGCGACCGGCGAGCTGCGGAGCCACGCTCCGCTGGGCGTGATTGCGATCAGATTGCCTTGGCGATCGGCCGCGTCGACATGCGTGGTGCCTCCACCCCACGAACGCGCCTGTATCGCCGCGCCCGCCTCGGCGCGCATCGCACGCGGATCGCCCGGCCGCAGCTCTAGCGAGGCGCGAGCCGGATCGATAAGCGCCCGGCGTAGCGCCGCGTAGCGCTCGGAGAACAGCTCCTTGAGCGGAACGTCGACGAACTCGGGGTCGGCGTAGTAGGCCTCGCGGTCGGCGAAAGCGAGCTTGGCCGCTTCGACCAGCGTGTGCAGGTAGGCCGCCGAGTTGTGCCCCATCGCGCCGAGGTCGAAGCCCTCGAGCAGCGCGAGTTGTTGCAGGAAGACCGGCCCCTGCGACCACGGTCCGCACTTGAAGACTGTTGCTCCGCGGTAGGTGCGGCTGGCCGGCTCTTCGATTCGGGTCGTGAACGTGGCGAGATCCTCGAGCGCCAGCAGGCCACCATGAGCTTCTGAGTGGGCGACAATCTCGTGCGCGATATCGCCGCGGTAGAAGCGCTCGACCGCCGCACGTAGTCCGGCCTCGCGCCCGCCGTTGCGCGCGGCGCCAGCTTCGGCGTCCAGCAAGCGGCGGAAAAAATGCGCCAGTGCGGGATTCCTGATGAGGTCACCCGAGCGCGGCAGGTCGCCGCCCGACATGTAGATATGCGCAGTCGACGGCCATCGTGTGCGATATAGCTCGGCGTTGGGGCGAATCGAGCTGAGCCCGAGGCCCGGAATGTCGACCGATTCGTCATCGCCGCAGAGCCCCGGATGCATCGGGAAGCCGTCTTCGCACAGCGCGAGCGCGGGGCCGGCGACCGCGGCCAGCGATTTGGTGCCGAAGTTCTCCAGCGCGCAAGCGAATGCGCCAAAGGCCGCGGGCACTCCCGCCGCAAGCAACCCTTCGCCCGGAACGAGCTCAAGCCCCAGCGCCCGGTAATGAGCGATCGTGGCGCGTGCGGGCGCCATCGTATTGCCGTTAATCGAAACCACCCGCTGAGTTGGCCCTAGCCGCAGGAGCATCGGCGCCTCACCACCGATCGTGTGCATGTGGGGGTTGACGACCCCCTCGACCAAGGCTGCGGCGACGGCGGCGTCGATAGCGTTGCCCCCGCGGTCGAAAAGGCGGGCCCCGGCTGCGGCCGAGAGGTAGTGCTCAGTGGAAACCATGACCTCGAGGCCCATAATCAGCGGATATAGCGTTGACATGATATATATAGCGGGTATCCTGAAGATTGGGCGTCCGTTAACGATAAACGGAGCTATTGGTGGTTAGGCGGTGCTGCGGTGCGGAATTCCTCATCCCAAGACCAGTCCATCCCAATTCAGTCCACCTCTACCTGACGCGATTCCAGCCGCAAATCAAGAGCGCTTAATGGCGCCGTCAGTGGCCGCTAATAGCGGGGAGCCAGGGATTCTGTGAAAGGCCCGGATTTTTTGGCTTTTCATTAAGTTGGAGACGAGAATCAAAGTCAGCGGAAAAGCGTCTAATCAATAGGCGCGATCATTGCTATTGTAGCGTAGCGGGGCAGGATCCAGTACGACCGGGCGGGGAGTTTGGCCTGGCGGTGGAAGGAAAGTAATGATTATGGAAAGTACAAATTTCGAGGCGGTGGTTGGGCGGCATTGTCGTTTGCTCAAGCCGGTACGAGACCATGAGGGCCTGAGCAGATTTAGCGAAAAACCTCGCATTTTGCGCTCGGTAGACAACCTTGGGCGCCGTATGCTGTTGGTGCAATTTGACGATGGCGCGACCACCTTCTTGTTTCCGGACGAAGTGGTCGTCGAATAGGCGCAACTGCCTGATTAGCAGGCGACCGCGTAATTCGCGGTCAGCAGTGGCGTACGTCCATAAATGGGCGTCGGGGCATGCGGCCCATGGGGTCAGGTACCCTGAGCCCCTGGGCTGTCGCGAAAGTTCGCGAAAGTTCGTCAAATCAGGCTTCGGTCTCCGCAGGCCGTGTTTGGTCGGCCGCTGTCGAAGATTCAGACGCACGGTTTCATTGCGCTCCGTCCAGAAAATCACGCGCGCGTAGTAGCGCCACGATTGACTTCGCATCGACCATCTCACCGCGGACGATCATCGCCAGCGCCTCATCCAAGGCAACGGGCTTCGCACTGATCACTTCGTCGTGGTCGAGCTCGCCCGGCACGGCATCCAACTCGCGCGCGAGGTAGAGTTCGATGCGCTCATCGCAGAAGCTGGGGATCGTGACGATTGCGCCGAGATGGTCCCAGCGGCGTGCTCCCAGGCCGGCCTCCTCGCTCAGCTCGCGCTCGGCGCACGCTTGAGCGCTCTCGCCCGCGCGGCGGCATCCTGCCGGAATCTCCCACATCCAGCCGCCCATCGCATGACGCCACTGACGAAGCAGCGTCACGCGGCGATGCTCGTCGAGGGCCACGATCGCGCTGGCGCCCGGATGGCGTATGACGGCCAGGTCAACCGTCACACCGTTGGGCAGTTCCGCTTGCTCTACGCCGAGGTCGACCACGCCGAGCTTCAACACTTCGCGCCTTTGTACCGCCATGCTCCAGCATTGCGGCCAAGGCCAGCGGGAGGCAAGCGTCGGCGCCGGGGAATTGCTCGCACGCGTGTAAGAGGCCAATATTTGAACCGAGAAACGATGCCGCGGATCGTCATCCCGATTTATTTCGATTATTCCTCGACGCTCTGTTACGTCGCCTGGCGCATCGTCGGCCAGCTCGAACGCGAGCTCGGCTTCACCGCGCTATGGAAAGGCGTGCCGATTGCACTGCGCAACTATCGCACCCGCCCCGGGCTGCCGCTCGGTCCGCTCGAGTTGGGCAGGATCCGCAACGTCGTCGCCGAGACCGGCATCGCGGTCGAGCCGCCCGCGCGATGGCTCGACTCGGACAAGGCGCTCCAGGGCTCGGAACTCGCGCGCGAGGCGGGAGCGTTCGCGGCGTATCATGACGCGGTCTTTCGCGCGGCCTTCGAGCAGCGCGCGGAGATCGGCAACCTCGACGTGCTGAGCGCGATCGCCGCGCGCGCCGGTCTGGAACCCGCGCACTTTCGCGACCGGGTCGAGCGGGCCGGATGGCCGCGCGGATCGCCGCGAACAAGGCCGAGGCGGACCGCTTTTCCGCGCTCGGCTATCCGAGTTTCATCCTGGGCGACTTTCCGCTCACCGGGATTCAGCCGATCGAGTCGATGCGGATGCTGCTCGCACGCTTCATCGAGCGCCGCGCCGCGGAGCCGCAGGCGTGAGCGCCGCGCCAGGCACGAACAGTGTGGACAAAGATGCATTGCGTTTGTTGTGCATGCTGAGCATCACAACCTATAGGATAGCGGGATGGCGGCGGCGCTGGATCTAATAGCGGTTCCCACAATCAGACCCCCTCTGAAGTGGGCGGGTGGAAAGCGCTGGCTCGTGCCGCACCTGAGGCAACTATGGATTCCTCATCAACATCGGCGACTGGTTGAACCCTTATGCGGCGGCCTGGCGGTCGCGCTGGGACTAATGCCGGCACGTGCCCTCCTCAATGACGTGAATGAGCACGTCATCAATTTTTACCGGTGGCTGAAGCGCGGCCTGAAAATAGAGCTGGAGATGCGCAACGATTCTGAGCTCTTCTACGCCCATCGCGAACGCTTCAACAGACTGATCACGCAGGGAAACGAGAACGCCCCCGAAGCCGCAAGCCTCTTTTACTATCTCAATCGCACTGGCTATAACGGGCTCTGCCGCTTCAACCGCAAGGGCGAATTCAACGTCCCATTCGGCCGCTACCGGCGAATCAACTATGTAGCGGACTTCTCGGCCTATCGTGCGACGTTCAGGGAATGGAATTTCTCGGCGGGTGACTTCGAGGCGCTGAATCTCGAAGCGCGCGACTTCATCTATGCCGACCCGCCCTACGACGTCGAGTTCACGCAGTATTCGAAGCAGCAATTTGGCTGGGAAGAGCAGGTGCGCCTAGCGGAGTATCTCGCTCGCCATCGCGGCCCGGTCGTACTCTCAAATCAGGCGACAGATCGAATAATGGCGCTTTACAAAAGACTCGGCTTTTCGGTGAGAACCACCTTCAAGGCACCTCGCATGATAAGTTGCACGGGCGACAGGACGCGCGCTCTGGAAGTTTTGGCGACCAAAGGGCTTTAGAGTCATGGCTCCGCGCGACACCCGAACGGGCGGAGTTCTGGAAAGAATGGTGCTCCCCGCTCTCGAACAGGGCCATTACTCGTACGAGACCCAAGTGCATGTCGGACTGCGGCTAGGTGGCGGGAGGCATCTGGTCGACGTTGTCGCTGGCGACCCATCCGGTCGGAGCTATCTGATTTCACTAAAATGGCAACAGACTTCTGGCACAGCGGAACAAAAGGTCCCTTTCGAGGTAATCTGTCTTGCCGAGGCCATCATGTCTAGCGGAGAGAGATATTCCGCAGCGTATGTTGTGCTCGGTGGTGGTGGCTGGAAGCTTCGCAGTTTTTACACAGGCGGCGGGCTCAACAAGCATTTGACATTCGCAGACAGGGTCCGCGTGGTGACGCTCGAAGAGTTCGTAGGTCGAGCGAACAAGGGGCATCTTTAGCCACTCAGAGGACGTGGGCTACCGCATTCAGCGAGTTCTGCGATGGCACGTGTAACAAAGTAACAATTGGGATAGCACATGGGACGCGCAGAAGATCTCTTCGAGCGGCTCTCCACACAGGGTGAAGCGGCGATCGACGCTCTCATCGAGGATCGCCAAAGCGAGGAACTTTTTTTAGATTTCAAGCGCTCTACAGACAATGGCATAGGGCGCAGATTGCATGACACCGATCGGAAGAACCTAGGGAAAGCGATCTCCGGTTTTGGGAACTCCGAAGGCGGCGTAATCGTTTGGGGTGTGGACTGCAGGGAGCGCTCTGAAGTGGGCGACGTAGCCGCAGCTAAGGTTCATATCGTAAATCCCAAGCGTTTTGTAAGTAGTTTGGAAGGTGCCGTGTCCGGCTGCACAATCCCGCCACATCCCGACGTCCGCCACGCGGCTGTCGAATCGTCTGAACCTAACAACGGATTCGTTGTCACATATATAGCGAAGAGTTACTTGGCACCTCACCAGTGCGTTCAACCGCTTCAGTACTACGTGCGGGCGGGCTCGAACTTTACCCCGACGCTGCACGGAGTTCTTGCTGGGATGTTCGGAAAACAACCGCAACCGTCGCTGTTTCACAACTGGTTCGTCCAGAAACCTAGAATAGCGCCAGTTTCGCAGGCGGACCAAGAGCCGATCCTGCAGTTTACCGCGGTGCTCGGGCTGCACAATCGCGGCCCGGGAGTAGCGAGAGATGTCTATGTCAATTCCCATTTGTGGCCGCCGGGCGGTGGGACAGAACTGATCACCAATGTGAGACGTCCCGATTGGACAGGCGAATCCGTTCTAGGTGCGATTGTATCGGTCGTGTGCCCTGAAGCATTCAGGCTTGCGCCCGGCAGCCACGTGACCCCCGTGGCGTTCGATTTTGCGCTCGCGCCACCATTCACCGGATCGTTGATTCACAAAATCTCTTACGGATGCACCGGATGGCCATTGACCCAAATCGAGAGGACGACGGGCGCGGCAGAACTAATGGCTCTCTACAGTGAAGTCCTTCGGGCCCGTCGAAGCCAGGGTCTCACTGATCGTGTGGCCACAACCATCTTGCCCGGATGCGAAAGTGTAGAAACTGAACCGTCAATACTCGATGAAGGTCCTGGCTAGTCGTCGAAACTGGGACGGGAGGCTGGTTGCGGCTGGGTCGCCGCCGACAATTCAGCCGATCGAATCGATAAGGATGCTGATTGTGCGGCTGTATCGCAAGCTGGGCTACTCGATAGAGCGCCTGCGCGCCCCGCGGATGATCAGTTGCACGGGCAACCGCACGCCCGCCAGCGAAGTTCTGGCGACGCGCGGATTCTGAATCCGCGCGTCGCCAGCAGACTGATATTCGTTACTGGTTCGGCACCAGTTCGACCCGGCGGTTCTGGGCCCGTCCTTCGGCGGTCTTGTTGGTGGCAACGAAGTCCGTCTTCCCATAGCCGTGCGGGCTCAGGCGCCCTTCCGCCACACCGTGGTCGGCGAGGTATCTCACGACCGCGTTGGACCGGCGCTCGGAGAGCCTTAGGTTGTACCTGACCGAGCCGATCGCGTCGCAATAGCCATTGACGTTGACCGACACGTTCTGGTGCGACTTCAGGGTTTCCGCGGCCTCGTCGAGCACGGCCGCATCCTGCGGGCGGATGTTTGACTTGTCAAAGTCAAAGTGGACGCCACGCAGGATGATCTTCTCCGGCGGCGGAGGAGGCGGTGGCGGCGGCGGAGGGGGCGGCGGCGGTGGCGGTGCTTCCTTGACCGCCATGCATCCTATGATCCCGCCCACGAGCGCACCGGCAACGGCGCCGGCTGGAACGCCAATCTCGTAGGATCTCGAATGTCCGTGGCCGTCGGCAATCGCACCCGCGGCGATGCCACCGCCCGCGAGAGCGCCGAGCCCTGCGCCAATCAGACAGCCTTTTTCACGCTCAGGCGACATCGACGAGCAACCAGCGGCCAAGCTCACGATCGCCACGCAGACCAGGTAGGTTCCGAGTTTTTTTCGCACCTTCCGCACTTCCCCTTCCTTGCCGTTCGTGGATGACGGCAAGCCTTGATCCAAATTGCCCGACGCCTCCGAAAACGGGCATCAGGCGCGTCAGCTTATAGCGCTCCGAAAATGCAAGAATCGTGCAGTTGCAAACGAAGCGAGTAATTCGAGCCCGCAATCAGCAATAACGCTTGAAAACAGCTTTTGACGCTAGCTCCACGCGTAAAAACTGTCAACCGGGGAACAATTCTCCACAGGAGCCGCGCTACGGCTTAGCGCGACAGAAATACCGGACAAGGCGCATTGCGCAGCACGTACTCCGTGGTCGAGCCCAGCACCATCTCGATTATCCGGCTGTGGCCGTATGCGCCGATGAACAGCAGATCGGTCTCGCTCTCGCGCAGGAAGCGCACGATCTCCTCGTGCGCGTGGCCGCTCAGCAGCTTGAACGAGGTCTCGACGCGATAGGGCTCGAGGTAGTGGCGCGCTTCGCCCATCACCCGCTCGCCCATCTTTGGCTCGCGCGCGACGGTTATCACCGTCAGCGGCGCGCCGAGTTCAGTGGCGAACTCCGCCGCCGCGTGCATCGCCTTGGACGCCCGGTCGCTGCCGTCGTAGGCGAGGGTCAGCCTTTTGATCTCGCGCAGGCGCTTGGGCGAGACGATGAGCGGCCGCGGGCTCTTGCGCGCCACGCTCTCGGCGGTCGAGCCCAGCAGCCCCGTCGAGAAGCGCTCGTGGACCCCGCGATGGCCGATCATCACCAGGTCGGCGGCCTTGGCCCGCTCGCAAATCTGATTGGCCACCACGCCCATGTCGATCAGCGGCTCGGCCGCGATCTGCTCGCGCTCCGCCGCCGCGCAGAATTCGTCCACCACCGCCCGTCCGCGCGCGGTCAGCACCTCGCGCATCCGGGAAGAGAAGTCGAGATAGGGTTCTAGTCCGAGCGAGCCTGAGATATCATGGAAGAACGAGCCCTCGATCGAAACGATGTCGACGACGTGCAATCCGATGAGGGTGGCGCCCAGGCGGCGCGCCAGCGCGAAGGCGTAGGCTTGGGCCACGCGGGAATGCTCGGAGGTGTCGATGCCGACGACAATGCGCTTGATCATTGGCCCAGCCTTCATCTTACAGTCCCGCGATATCATGCGTATAGCGGTGTCACAAGGGGGTTTTTAGATGGGTGAGTTAAGAGGTGGCGCGCGAATCGCATCCCTGGTCGAGGAGCTGGCGCAGGCGGCGGAGCGCGTCGGATTACAGGTCAGGCGCGAGCGGCTGCTGCGCGAGGTCGGCTATCGCGCGCGCGGCGGCGCCTGCCGGCTGCGCGAAAAAGACCTGGTCATCATCGACTCGGCTCAGCCACCGGCCGAGCAACTCGAGGTGTTGCTTGAGGCCTTGCGCACCCGCGACCTGGAAACACTCTATCTATCGCCCGCCGCCCGCCGCCTGTTGCAAAACCAGAGCGGACAGACTGATCAAACCGATCGGACGGGGCAATCCAAACTGGCCAAATTGGCCGAGCCAGCCGAGCTGACCGACGTGACCGGACGGGCTGGGCAGGCCGAGCACGGCTGAGCCCCCAATCGCTCTCCCATGCCACGCCTGGAGGAAGGCATCCCCCGCACGGCCGTAAGCGATCTGGAGCCCGGCGAGATCGAGCAGCGGATGGCGGAATTCCATACGCGCCTCAAAGAGCGCGGGCTCAAATCGACCGGCCAGCGCGACGACATCGCGCGCGTCTTCTTCGCCCTCGGCCGCCATATCAGCGCAGAGGAGCTCTACGCCGAAGTCAAGAAAGTCAGTCCGCACGTCGGTTACGCCACTATCTACCGCACGCTGCGCCTGCTCAAGGAATGCGACCTGCTCTACGAGCGCCATTTCGATGAGGGCCAGGCGCGCTATGAAGTCGCCGGCGAGCATCACCACGACCATTTCATCTGCGAGCGCTGCGGCCGCATCATCGAATTCGAGAACGAAGCGATCGAGCAACTCCAGCAGATGGTCGCGCGCAAACTCGGCGTCACGCTGAGCCATCACAAGATGGAACTTTACGGGCTCTGCCCCGAATGCCGCGCCCGCGCCGGACGCTGAACGGCCGTGCCATCGGCGTCGCGCGCCGCTCTTGGGCCGCCCTGATGCCTCGCACATCCTCATCCCTGGACATGGAACATTCCTTGGACATGGCGGCGCGAGGCTTTGTATGATGGCGCGAGATCGCGCAGAGGGCCGCACGGCGAAGAATTGCGGAGAATTGGCGCGGGAGTTTTCGTATCGGCCCAAGCAGACCAGGAATTAGACCAAAACTGGATAAGGATCGGACATGGCACAGCAGCAGCCGCAGATGCTCGAGGGTTTCCATGTGCTCGACTTCACCCACTACGTGGCGGGCCCGACCTGCACGCGCATCCTGGGCGAACTCGGTGCCGACGTGATCAAGGTCGAGCGCTCGCTGGAGGGCGACCACGTGCGCGCGCTCGGGATCGTCAAGGACGGCATGAGCAGCTACTACTTCCAGCACAACCACTGCAAACGTAGCCTGGCGGTCGATCTGCGCAAGCCGCGCGGCAGAGAACTGTTGCTCGCGATGATCCCGAAGATCGACGTAGTGGTGGAGAATTTCGCGCCCGGCGTAATCGCCGACATGGGCTTCGGCTACGAGGCGCTTGCAAAGATCAATCCGCGCCTAGTGATGTGCTCGATCTCGGCCGCGGGGCAGAGCGGGCCGCTCAGCCGCCGTCCCGGCTATGACTACATCGGCTCGGCGCTGGCCGGGGTCACCGACCAGCTCGGTGAGCCCGACCGCGCGCCGATCGTACCGGCGATGGCGATTGGCGACATCTCCACTGGCGTGGCGGCCGCGATGGCGGTTGGCTTCGCGCTGCTCTCACGCGAGCGCACCGGCAAGGGCCAGTACCTCGACGCTTCGCTGATGGACACCTATTTCCACATGCACGAGCTGTTCGTCCCGGTGCTCTCGTTGCGTCCCGGCCGTTACCATCCCAAGCGCACCGGCTCGATGCATCCGGCGGGCAGCCCGTGCGGCGTGTACAAGGCCAACGGCGGCCACATCATGCTGATCGCCCAGCAGCACGAGATGCCGCGCCTGTTGCGCGCGATGGGCAAGCCGGACCTGCTGCAGGACGAACGTTTCTCGACCAACGGGCGCAGGGTCAAAAACAACGCCGCGCTGCGCGAGCTTATCGAAGAATGGCTCGCGACCTTTCCCGACCGCGACTCCGCCATCGCCGTGCTCGACCGCGAGCGCGTGCCCTGCGCCCCGGTACTCAAGCTGGAGGAGGCGATGGAGCATCCGCATCTGCGCGGCCGCAAGACCGTCCGGCGCGTAAGCGACAGATCGCTCGGCGAGTTCGATGTGCCCGGGATGCCGGTCAAGTTCTCCGATTGGCCTGACCGCACCGACGTCAAAGCCTCGCGCGTGGGCGAGAACAATGACGCGGTGCTGCGCGAGATGCTCTCGCTTCCCGACAACGAACTCGCCGCGCTCTACGCCGAGGGCGTACTGATGCGCAGTGACGCGGCCGACGAAGCCAAGGTGGCCGCGGGCAACATGGTGATCGAACCGCATCAGGGCTGACCCGACGGGCCGCCCGCTCTCCTACGCGCCCTTGTTCGATGGCAGGGAAAAATTGCGGAAGAACTGCCACATCTGATCGTTGGCGTCGATCATCTGCGTGCCGCGCCCGAGCCAGAACACGCTGCGCGTCGCGCCCGGCCACACGTGACCCGAACCGGCGAGTTTCCACAGCACGATCTTGCTGCCGCCGGCGCACGGCCCCCATTCGTAGCGGGTCGCGGAATTGTCCGCGTCTGCGGAGCCGGGAGCGCCCTTCAGCGCGGGTCCGACCCGCGCCTGTGCCCGGCATCCGTCAAATTTGCGCCAGCGCGCGATCTCTTCATCGACGCCGGGATACTGCGTCACGTGAGCGACGTGTCCGAGCCGTCCGAAGCGCCCTTCGTAAGGGACGTAACGATCATCGACACTGTTGAAGAGCATCAGGGGCATCGGACGCGCAGGCCCTGAAGTCTCGACCGTCAAAGCGCCTTCCACCGGCGCGATCGCGGCGATGCGATCCGCGGCCTCGACGCCGAGCCGATACGCCATCATGCCGCCGTTCGAGATGCCGGTCGCGTAGACACGCGAGCGATCGATACGGATGCGCGTTGCAAGGTCATCGAGCAGCGTCCGGGTGAAGCCGACGTCATCGATCTTTTCGCGCGCGGCGTACGCGCAGCATCCCCCGGCGTTCCAGGTGAGCGCCCGCGTTCCACGCCCCGTTCCGTTGGGATAGACGGCGACGAAGCCGTCGCGGTCGGCCGTCGCGTCCATTGCGGAGTACCGTTCCTGTTGCTCAGCGTTACTGCCGGCGCCGTGAAAGTTCAGGATCACGGGCAAAGCGTTTGCGCTGGAGGCCTGTGGCGGCACGTGAACGATATAGCTTCGGCCAAGCCCGCCGTACTGGATATCGATGCGATGGCTGCCCGGCCCGAGCGTATCGGCGGCCGAGCCGGAGCGCGCTGCCGCGAGAATAGCGAACGCTATCAGCGAAAAAATTTTGCGCGCGCGCTTCTGGCCGGCGCGTGCGACGGCAAGGCTCAGAGCAAGCCTTCTTTCAGCGCGTCTTCGAGGGCGCCGATATTGACGTAATGGCCTTTGGCCATCACCGAGAGGAAGGCGCGCAGCTCGGGGTCCGCAACGGTGGCGAGGTTCTCCTCGATTTTGCGGATCACCCAGCGCTGGCCGCGATTGAGCAGTTCGAGCTTGCCGCGAAAGTCGCTCACCGCGCGCACCTTCTCGACGAAATCGCCGGTCTTGTTGGAGGCGACGCCGCCGAGGCGGCGCACGTGGGCGGAAAGCTCGCCGGCGTAGTAGCCCTCGTCGTGACCGACTTTCTTGAGCATCTCGCGAAGCTCCAGCGAGCGGGCCTCGGTGGTCAGTTCGTGCAGGACACGGCCGCCAGCGCGCTCGGCCTCGCCCAACGTGTTGAGAAATCCTTCAAGCTGCGCGTCCATAGCGGTTTCTCCAGATGCGTGAATCTTTGCTGCGCACGCTCGGCGCATGAGTCAAACGAAGCATGCGCGTGAGTCGCACAATTATATTGCGCCGCCGGGTACAAAATGGAACCGCTTCGGCCAACGCCCGCCACGGCGTCTCAGACCACCGGCATCACCGGACATAGCACCGCCCGAAGCCATCCGCCGCGCGCGCCGGCGGCCGCGTCGAATAACCAGAGCAGAGCGCGCAGTTGCGCCGGAACGCCGATTCCGAGCGCGCCGTCGGCGCCCAGCTTGCCCTTCATCAGGCTCGACAACAGGCTCGGCGGCGCCGGCAACTCGAGTAACCCGAGCTTCGTGTCGTCCGGCACCTTGGCCAGCACCCTGGCGGCCTTGATCGCCTCGTCGAGCCCGCCCATCCCGTCGACCAGCTTAAGCTTGATCGCTTCCGCGCCGGTCCATACGCGGCCCTGGGCAATCTGGTCGACTCGCGCGGGCGTCAATCCACGCCCATGCGCCACCAGGTTCACGAAATGCTGGTAGGTATCGCCCAGGATCTGATCCCGGAACTGCTGCTGCTGGGCGGGCGTGAAATCGCCGAACGCGTCGAACATCGCGGCGTTGGCGCCATGCGAGATGGCGGCGCTGTTGACGCCGATCGAGCTCATCAGCGGCGCAATATTGAACTTGCCGCCGAGCACGCCAATCGATCCTGTGATGGTCGCGGGCTCGGCGAAAATCTTCCCCGCCGGCATCGCGATCCAGTAGCCGCCCGACGCCGCGTAGCCCGACATGCTGACCACCAGCGGCTTCTTCTTGGCCAGCAGTTCGGCCGAGCGCCGGATGAGTTCCGAGGCGATGACCGAACCGCCGGGCGAGTTGATGCGCAGGACCACGGCGCGCACCGAATCGTCATCGCGCGCCTGATCCAGCGCCTCGACCATTTCGTCCGAGCCCAACCCGTTGCCGCCGGGCGAGAGCACCGGATCGAAGCCGCCCTGCCCGCGCTGAATCGCGCCGTCGGCGTAGATCACGGCGAGGCGGTCATGCGGGCCGAAGTGCGGCAGCAAAGAGACGTGTTTGTAGTCGGAATACTTGATGACCGTATGGTCGTGACCGCCGTAGTCCTTGACGCGGTCGGTGAACTGGTCGCCGTACTCGATTCGATCTATCAGATGGGCCTTGAGCCCGGCCTTGGCGCTGAGCGGCGCCTGGTCGATGAGCGCGCGCAGTTGCGCGGGCTCGAGATGGCGCTCGCTGGCGGCGGTGGCGACGAGCTGGTCGAACAGGCCGCCCGCCAGCGCTTCGTCCTCTTCGCGCTGCCCGGGGGTAAAGTCCTTCTCAGTGAAGATATTGGCGGCGCTTTTGTATTTGCCGATCGCGGCGAAGTTGGGCTTGATCCCCATCTTGTCGAACAGTCCGCGCGCGAACAGCTCCTGCATCCGCACGCCCATCAGATTGATCTCGCCCTCGGGCATCATCGAGACCTCGCCGGCCGCGCCCGCCACCAGGTATGGCAGGTTGCCCGAATCGAAGTCGCCCGCACTTTCGAGATACGCGGTGGTCCATTTGTGATGGGCCGTGAAGTCGTGGATGAGGGCGCTCAGTTCCTGGGCCTGCGCGAATTCCATCTCCGGGTCGGTGATACGGATCGCGAGTCCCACGATCCGCGGATCGGCGGCCGCCTCGTGCAGCGCGCGGCGCGCGATATTGAGCGGGGTCTGGCTGTCGTCGACCAATCCGCGCAAGCCGTCCGTGCCGCGTTCGATTACCTGGCCCTTCAGCGCAAGCTCGATCACCGAGCCTGGCGCAACCCGATGCGACCACCAATTGACCACGTGGCTGATGACAACCACTACGATCACGATCACGATCGTCCGCATCAGCCATCGCAGCGTCCGTTTGATCATTCCGTGCCTCCTCATCTTGCGGCGCGGCTCGCGCCCTCGGAGCCAGCGCGGTCTCTTGAAAACCGGCGAGCCAAACCCCGATGATAGCCAACCACAACGTGGCAACCGGGACCAGTAGCAGCGGGGCCAGCAGCAGCGGGACCAGTAGAGACTGACAGCGATGCAAAGGCATACCGAATGCGCGAGAGCGCTGCCCGGTACGGCGCGCCAGGCGTTGCGATGAGCGGAACCGGCCCCGACGCTCGCGCCGCTGCGGCCTCCGGCCCGGCGCTGCTGCTGAGCGAGCAGCCGATGGGATGGCCGCACTATCGCATCGTCGCGCTTTGTTTCTTCGCCTGGATTTTCGATTTCTACGACCTGATCCTTTACTCGTTCCTGATGGTGCCGATGGCGCATGACCTGCATTTGGGCAGGCTGGAAGCGTCTTTTGCGCTGGGCCTGTCGCTCCTGATGACAGCGCTGGGCGGGCTGCTGTTCGGCTTCATCGGCGATCGCTTCGGGCGGCGTCCGACGATCATCGCGACCGTCCTCATCTATGGCTTCGGCACGCTGCTCTGCGCGGCCAGCCTCAACCTGACGCATCTGCTGATCTTTCGCTCGCTCACCGGGATCGGAATCGGTGGCGAGTGGGCCGCGGGCCAGAGCCTGGTGGCCGAGACCGTGCCGCCTGACCGGCGCGCGCGCTATGCCGCCTACGTGCAGGTGGGAGCGCCGCTCGGCGTGTTTATCGCCGCGTTCCTGGCGGGCTACGTCACGCCCGCGATCGGATGGCGCGCGACCTTCGCGCTCTCGTCACTGCCGGCGTTGCTGGTGGCGATCGCGGTCTGGCGATGGCTTCCGGAGAGCGATGTCTGGCGGCGCCGGATGGGCGGCGGCAGCGAATGGCTGACGCGCGAGGAATTCCGCGCGCTCAGGCCTTACGCCGGTATCATGCTGCTGTTGTTCCTGGTGATCTGGGTGAACTCAGAGGCCTACTGGTTCACCTACAGTTGGATGCCCGGTTATCTGAAGCTGACGCGCAACCTGAGCGACCGCGCGGCGAGCCATCTCATGATGGGCATGCAGATCGGCGCGGTCGCCGGTTATGCGAGCTTCGGCCTGCTCGCCGACCGCTTCGGACGGCGCCCGGTGTACTCGGCTTTCGCCGCGATGATGGCAATCGGGCTGCTGCCGCCGACCATCCTGTGGCCCTGGGCGGCCGGCGTGCCGGGGCTGATCGCGGGTGCGATGGTATTTGCGGGATTCGGCACCGGCATCTGGTCGGGCACCGGGCCGATCGTCTCGGAGCTGCTGCCGACCAAGGTGCGCAACTCCGCGCTCGGCCTGCTGCTCAACGTGACGCGCGGCCTGCAGTTCTTCACCCCGATGGCGATCGCGGTGCTGAGCCGCTCGATCGGCTTCGGCGCGGCGCTATCGATCGGCGCAGCGTTCTCGGCGGTGGGCGCGATGCTGATTTGGCTGATTCCCGAAACCCGCGGGCGCGTGCTCACCAGGCTCGACGAGGATTTAGTCGCGCAAGCTGCCGACCCGGCGCGCCTCACTTCGATTTCGTAAGCGGCGTCTGTTTGTACTCGGCACCGTCGAGATAAGACCATCGGCGCGGCCCCACGCTCAACACCGAAAAATCGAGAGTCGTCGTCGCCTCTGTCTTGGACAACGTGCGGCTGACGGCGAGCCGGGAATCACTCGACCTGCCATTGAATTGATGGCCAGCGAGCGCTTCATCGAGCACGCGGCCGGCAACGCTGGTTTCGTCTGCGGACGGAAGATCCATCACACGCGCAATCGTCGGTCGCACGTCGAGACTGCCGCTCGGAAACTGGTCGACAAAGTGATGGCGAAAGTCCGGGCCGGCCGCCGCGCAGAAGTTGTGCAACTCGCGGGCGCCCGCCGCCGCATGCATCCCCAGCCCGGTGGTAAATCCGCCCCAGCCGCCCGTATCGGCGTACATCACGCCGTTGACCGGCGCGGCCAGCGCGTCGGAATGATTACCCGCGCCGCTATTGCGCTCGCCATGCTCGTCGATGACGTAGGCCGGCGCGCTGGGACCCATAAGCCCGCGATTATCCGCATCGGGCAATTCGCGGAACGAAACCACCAGGTCTGGCGCGTCGAAATAATTGTTGCGGCTAATCATCCCGAGGCTGTCGAGGCTGAACGTTCCTTCGATCCAACCGGAAGTCCTGCCGGAAGTCCCGCCGGAAGTCCGGCCGGAGCCCTGCTCACCGCGCGACCTACTCGTCGCGCCCGATTTCGCCGGCCCGCCCTCGAGCGCTCGCTCCTCGCTGATGCTGCGCGTGAAGAGCGGCCCTGACCACGGCTGCGCTTCGACGAAGTCGGTTATTTTCTGCAGGACCGCACGCTGCGCACTGATCGTCGGAAATGCCGCGCGCGAGAGATGGATCAGATCGGTGCCGCCGTTGGCCATCACCATCACGTCGTCGCTGATGACCGATTTCTTAATCCCCTTCGCAACCAGCAGTTGCGCAAGCGGAACCAGCGCGCGAATCGTCGCGAAGCCATGGTCGGAAACCACCATCAGGTCGGTGCGGTCCGCGATCCCAAGCTTTGCGATCGCATCGCGGATGCTCGCGAGGTTCGCGTCGCTTACCTTCAGCGCGTCGAGATTGGCCTTCGTGCCGAGGCCACGATGATGCTGCGTCACGTCGGGATTGTGCTGCCAGAAAACCACCAGCGCGGGACGGCCGCCGAGCGCCGCCGTCTTGGCCTGCGGCAGTGCGCGTCCGATCACGATTTGTGCGAAGTAAGTGTCGCGCGTCCCATATATGACGTTCTCGCGCGCCGGCCTGGACGGCGCCGATGCGAGTTCACTCTTGAGCGAGGCCGGCGCGACGAGATCGTCGCTGACGAAGATGAAGTTGCTCGCGGCGATCGGCGCGCCCATCGCCGGGTCGCCGGTCACGCTATCGTCGAAGGTGAAGGTCGGACCCTTCTTGCCGATAATCGCGAGATAGCCGCCCGCGCGGCGGACCTGCTGTCCCAGTGCTTCGGAGCCGAGCAGTGCGCCGTTGAAAAACTTCGGCCCGTTGAGCGCGGCGAGCGTGACCGAGTTCTCGAGATTGACCGGCCGATTCGCCCATGAATCGTTTGGCGCAACCGTGAGTTTGTGCGCGCTCAGCCGCGGCACCAGGGACACCTCGTCGCCGAGGATCGTCGTGCTGCCGGGAGACGCGCCGGTTGCGAGGCTCGCCGCGTTGACCATCGTGATCGTCGGAAAGACCGAATGATGGCGCGCGAAGCGCACCCCCTCATTCTCCATCGCGAATAAACTGGGCGTCCGCTCGGCGGTCACGAAATCGGGGCGCAGCCCGTCCCATACCATCAATACGAAAATCCGGGCGGGACGGCGCGGCGGATCCGCGCGCGCCAGATGGGACGGCGCGATCACGAGCCCCAGGGACAGGGCGAGCGCGCACCCGAGTAAAAGGAGCGTCGCCAGCGGCGCGGGACGGCGTGCGCCCGCGAACAAGGTGGACTTCATCGCAGCGCCCACTAAACTGGCCGCAGCCGCCGCTGTCAATCCGCTCGGGGAGATGCTGGAGGCGGCTTCGATCGCAAAAGGGAGAAGTACCGCGATGGCATCGGCACTCGATCAGATCGAACACATCTTCATCCTGATGATGGAGAACCGCTCGTTCGATCACATGCTCGGCTATCTCGACGCGGCCAATCCGAAAATCATGGGCATCGCGAACGCTGCGGCGGCGGGCTACGCGAACCTGCTCAACGCGACGCCCTACGCGCCGGTCCCGCGCACCGACCCGGCCATGCCGGTCGATCCGCTGCACGAGCGCGAAGACATCCGCAGCCAGATGCGATTCAACCCGGCCGATAAGATGATGACCGGGTTCGTCGCCGACTACGCCACGGTCAGCCCCGCCGATCCGTATCCGGCCGGCCAGTACTATGCCGCAGCGCAGGTGCCGATGATGGATTTCCTCGCCCGCCAGTTCTGCGTCTGCGATCACTGGTTCGCCTGTCTGCCGGCCAGCACGCAGCCCAACCGCCTGATGGCGGCGAGCGGCTATACGATGCGCGATCACACGACCAGCCAGTTATTCGACGACCAGAATGTGGTCTACGACTGGCTCGACGCGCACGGCGTGAGCTGGCGGGTTTATTCGGAAGGCTTTCCGTTCTTCGCGCTGATGCCGAAGATCCAACGACGTATCGTCGCCGACGTTTGGGACAATCTTTTCCGCGGCCTGGTCGCGCTCGACACCGACTGCCGCTCCGCCGACACGCTGCCCAAGGTGATTTTCATCGAGCCGCAATTTACCGACGGCGCCGAGCCCGACAAGGCCGACGACGACCATCCGGTCACTCCGATAACCCGCGGCCAGGACCTGATGCGCCGCGTGTACGCCGCCGTCACCGGCAATCCGCAACTCTGGAGCAAGTCGGCGCTGATCATCACTTATGACGAGCACGGCGGCCTTTTCGATCACGTCGAGCCACTGTCGCTCGTAACTCCTCAAAACCACGGCGAGAGCTACACGCTGTTCACCACCACCGGCGTGCGCGTGCCGGCGATTATCGTTTCGCCTTTCGTTGACGCCGGATCATGCTTCAGCCAGCCGCTCGACCATACTTCGATTCTGCGGATGCTCGCCGACAAGTACACGCCGGGGACGGAGTATTCCGCCGACGTCGCGGCGCGCACGCCGCTTCACAGCGCAGCGGAGGCATTGACGCTTGCCGCGCCGCGGCCGGGCGCGGCGCCCTCGCCGCCACCGCCGCCGCCTCCGGTGTTCGCCGCGACCGCGCCGGTCGCGGCGCGACGGATACCGTCGGCCAATGCGATCGCGTTTCTCAACGCGATCGAGGCGATGCGCCGGCTCGATCCGCAGGCGATGGCCCACAAGTACCCGGCGTGGAAGGACTACTTCCTGCGGCGCGGGTCTTTTTAATGGAACCGCTAGGAAAATAGCGGCTTTTTCAGCCTTCGGCGGCTCCCACATCCTCGTTTTTCCTGCGGTATCCGATCGGGAATGCCAGAAAACGCCAGAAATGGGACGGTCTCCCCGGCTCGGGGCTCCGGGCTAACCCCCCAGAAAAGGAGGGAGGCTTGCCCAGTATCGTCGAGCGGGTCAAGATAAAGCGGTTCTGCGCGTCAACGCGAGGGGGAATATGTCATGAAGCGTTTAATGGTAGCGTCTGTTGGGCTACTGCTGGCCTGCGTGCTACTCACAACATCCGGTTGTCTGGCGGTAAAGGCCAGCGGTGCTTACGCACTCTACGAACACGGAAACGCAGATAGCGAGAAGGCCGCCCTGCTTGCCGACTACCGGAAATGCGTCGAGGCGGGAGCCCCGGACTGCCAGCGCTTTGCACCAGATAACGTCAACGTGCACATCGCCGCTACGGACGATCCGCCCCCGAAGCCATGAATCGCATTGAGTGTAAGCGGTGCGGTCACGAGTTCGATCCCGATGACAGACAATGTCCTCAATGCGGTCTAGATTTGGACCGTTGACCCGAAGCCCCCGACCCAAAAGATGATTGAGAACGCTCGTGCGAGGGGTTTGTTGCCGAGGTCACCAAAAGTGGAAAAGGGACGCTCAGTCGGTACGCCGCGCCGTCGGCCAAGGCGAGGACGATAGCAATCTCAAATTGAAGGACCGGCTCCGATGTGGTCGCCATTGATCTTATTGGTCCTAGGCTTCGTACTCGGCTGCTTGTATGGCCGCTGGTATGGATACTGGGAGGGCTTTCATGAAGGCGATAGAATACGCGGGCTGGTCGACCGCGATCTCCTCTGTACCGGGGAGGGCTGTAACGCGGAAGTCATACCCGGACATCATCATTGTGCAGAGCACCCAGACCCTTTCTTATGCTCGGCCTGCAATCCCGTACCGGACGAACCCGCAGCTTTGGACGAGTCCGGTGCCGTCTGAACAAAAATAAGAACGCCATGATGACAATTGTCGCGCTGTTGAAATGGCTGTTCGGCCCGGAGCCGGAGTCCCCGCCGCCTGCGAAAAAGCCGTACGTCTGCGGCTGGCAACGCGCTCACAGCCGCCGCTTCCAATTCCGCAACATTGAAGAACGGGCGACAATGCTGACACCAGCGGAAATGCGCGCCGAGGACCAGCGGCGGGGCTTACCGTGGTTCCCGGAGGGTATTCAATGAAATTACGCCACGCCGCAGCGCTCGCATTGGTCGGCTGGTACCTGATGGCGCCGCCGATGCCAGTCGATGGGCAGGGCAGTGCACGCATATTGCGCAACGCACCGTTGAGAAACTGGACCCTGGTGCGAAGCTTCGATAGTGCACGCAATTGTGAAGCGTTCAAGGCGCCAATGGCGGCAGAGGATGCACAGAGAGGCTCTGCCGAAATGCGAGAGGACTTGCGCAAAGGCCCCGCCGCCCTGATAACTATGATACCCCAATGATGCTCGCCCAGTGCATCGCCTCCGACGATCCGCGCCTCAAGGGAGATTAAAGAGCCGGGGAGATCGGGGACGGAAAAAGATGCTTCGAGTGTCCGAGATTTGGGTAGCCGCCGCCGCGTTTCTGGCGTTACAGATCGGCGCCTTCACGTGGCGGATCGGACGCGAAATTCATGTGGCCGAGGAGTCGAAGGACATCAACTGGCTACCTTGGGCCGATCGTATGAACATGGCAGCCATGGTGGCGAGCATGGCCGTGTTCGTTTTTCCATTATTTACGCGTGCTGCTGTTTGGCCTGCGGCGGCGTTCTTGTTCTCGCTGATTTTGTCGATGGGCTACCCTTTCGCCGTAGCAAGTCACTATGACTTGTGGTGCGAGGGGAAACGCGACATTGAGCGTGGTAAAAAGTGCGGAAAGATCGCGGTCGCCATCACCCTCGCGCTTGCGCTTTTTGGACTAGGCGGGTTTCTGATTCACACTCTCGTATGTGGCAGTCAAGTTTTGTGATTCCCTCGACGAGGCATGCGAAACCGTTCGCGGCGTACGGTAAGCAACCATCTTGTGCCGCTCCTTTCCGCGCGTTCAACGCATCAGGTGCGTCACGAACCAGTCGCGAGCCGGATTCGCCGCCCGCTCGAAATCGCTGACGTAGGCGTCGAAGTGGCCGCCCTCGAGTAACACGATCTTCTTGGGCTCCAGCGCGTCGTTGAAGGCCGCTATCGCCAGGTCGGCGACCGCCAAAGTGTCGTTTACGGCGACGATCAGCATCAGCGGCGTAGGACTTATCCTGGCGATGTAGCTGCCGGGCTCGTACTCCATCAGCATCTCGAGCGTGCGCAACGTGACCTCGTTGCGCCAGGATTTCGCGCGCTCGCGCCCGGTCTCGGTGAACCACTGATAGGAGTCGGGCGTCGGCAGCGCCGAGGGCGCCTGCGGATCGGGAGCTACCACCGGGACCATCGCGGGCGCTTCGCCGCGGAAGCGCGCTTCGCGGTCAGCGTCGATTTGGGCGCGCAGCGGTCCGAGAAAGTCGGGCCGCACCAGGCGCTGGATGTTACGGTAGCCGCTGATCAGCGGCACCTGCGAGACCACACACTTGACCCGCCGATCGATCGCGCCGACGACCAGCGCATGGCCGCCGGAGTAACTCGAGCCCCATACGCCGATGCGCTCGGCGTCGACCTCGCGCTGCATCCGCGTCCACGTGATCGCGTGGCGATAATCGCGCACCTGCGCCCACGGATCGATTTCCTGGCGCGGCTGCCCGTCGCTGGCGCCGAAGTTGCGGTTGTCGAATACCACCACCGCCAATCCAGCCGCGCAAAAGTGCTCGGCGAAGCGGTCGAGGTACATCTCCTTGACCGCCGAGAAGCCATGCGCCATCACGATCGCCGGCGCCTTGCCGCTTGGCCGGTCGGGCGTGTAGAACCAGCCGCGCAAAATCGTGCCTTCCGCGTTGATCTCGATGTCCTTACGCATCGCGGTTCCTCCCGCCGTGTGGTTTGGCCCCATCTATACAACGGGAGCGTCCGTGCACGCCAACCCACAGACGCTGTGGACGAAAGCGCGGCGCGCGATGGTCCCGGCGCGTGCCAGCCCATGATCGATTTGGTAACGTTCGATTTGGTAGCGTGTGGTTTGGTAGGGTGAGTCCCTAATGAACATCGCGGCGGAGGTTTAGAGACGGTGCGCATCGCTCTCATCGGACAGGCGGCGTTTGCCGAGCGCGCCCTGGAGGTACTCCACTCGCGCGGGGAGGAGATCGTCCGCGTGTTCGCGCCGCCCGACCCGCCCGGCGGCCGCCCCGACCCGCTAAAGGCCAAGGCACTCGGGCTGGGCGTGCCGCTCAGCCAGCCGGCGACCTTCAAGAGTGACGCCGCCTTCGATCAGTTCCGCGCGCTGGAAGCGGAGTTGCTGGTGATGGCATTCGTGACGCTGATCGTGCCCGAGCGCATCCTCTATGCGCCGCGGCACAAATCGATTTGCTTTCATCCCTCGCTCCTGCCGCGCCATCGCGGGGCCAGCGCAATCAACTGGACCCTAATCATGGGCGACGCGAGCGCCGGCGTGACCTGGTTCTGGCCCGACAAGGGCATCGACACCGGACCGATCCTGCTGCAACGCAGCGAGCCCATCCGCGACGAGGACACTGTCGGCTCGCTCTACTTCAACCGGCTCTTCCCGCTGGGCATCGAGACCATGGTCGAGGCGATCGAAATCATCAAGGCGGGAGCCGCGCCAGCGATCGCGCAGGACGAGGGCCTCGCGACCTACGAGCCGCCATGCCGCGACGAGCACGCCAAAGTCGATTTCGCGCGCAGCGCGCGCGAAGTCTTCAACCTGGTGCGCGGATGCGATCCGCAGCCGGGCGCATATGCGCAGGCCAATGGTGAGCGGCTGCGGCTATACGAACCAATCCTGGAGAACCGGCAAAGCCGGAGCCCGGCTGGCACCGTCGTGTCGATTGACACGGCCGGGATGCGGGTGGCGCTCACGGGCGCCACGATGCTGGTGCGGCGGGTGCGTTTCGATTCGAGCCCCAAAAAGGTCGCGCCGCACGAACTCTCTGCGGGCGGCCGCCTGCACACTTCGATACTTCTCACGTAACTAAAGCAGAAGATGGACAAACGGCGGCAAAAGCCAGGTTAACCGCTGATGCTTTCGTAACGGCCGCGCCATAGGATTGGAGAGCGCAACCGCGCGCGGTTGATTCAATGGAGGGGCTCCGCCGAAGTGCGGAGGGAGCGCTCGCGCTCTTGCGGAAGATCGAGGCTCACAAGGGGGGAGGGGGCGAGGATGAAACTCTGCGTAGGTACGTCGAAGGGGATCGTTGTCCTCGACGCCGAGCGCAAGGGCAAGCCGCTGATGGTGCTCGCAGATCCGCCGTCGGTGTGGTGCATGGCGCAGGACTGCCGCGACCCGGGAACGATTTACGCCGGCTCGGTCGACCACGCCCACATGGGCAGCGCGAGGGGCCGAGTGACGCTGGCGCGCTCGACCGACAGCGGCCGCACCTGGGCCGATATCACGCCCGGCATCGCGCGCAACGAGGACGTATGGGCAATCGCGGCGCCGCCGCAGGCGCCCGGCGAGGTCTTTATCGGCACCTCGCACGCGCGACTGTTGCACAGCCTCGATCACGGCCGTACGTTTCGCGAGTGTGTGGGGTTCCTCAAACTGCCGGGACGCGACCGCTGGAGTTTTCCGCCGCCGCCGCACATCCCGCACGTCCGCTCGATCGTATTCGACCCGCATGACTCCGCGACCTTTTACGTGGGCGTCGAGGAGGGCGGCGTCGCCTGCTCGCGCGACCACGGCGAGAGCTTCGAGTTGCTCAACAGCGGGCTCTACGAAGACGTCCACTGCATCGCGGTCGATCCGCAAAATCACAAACGCCTCTACGCGACCACCGGCGCCGGCTTTTACGTCTCCGATAACCGCGGCAGCTCGTGGAGCAAGATCAAGCGCGGGCTGTGCCGCAGCTACACGGTGCCTCTGTTTGTCGCGGCGGGAGAGCCGAGTCGGGTCTTTACCGCCGCGGCAGCCGGTCCGCCACCGTTCTGGTCGGCGGGGCTGGCGGGCGCCGACGCGGTGATGTTCCGCAGCCTCGACGCGGGCCAGAGCTTCGAGGCGCTCGGCGACGACACGCTGCCCGAGCGCGGGATGGTAATGCGCTTTAGGGCCGACCCCCAGAGCGAAGGCGATTTCTTCGCCGTCACGACCGACGGCTCGGTGATTCGCACGCGCGAGATGGCCGAGACTGCCACAGTGGTCGGCGAGCGATTGCCCCCGGCCTACGACCTGGTCACCTTGCCGTAGAAATAGCCGGCGCCTTTGAACGAGCGTAAACGATAATTACAATTCTGGATTGTCCGCTCTTTGCCACGAAAGAGCATCGGGTGACATCGCACCTGCGTGTTCTTCGTCACCGTTGCTGAAATCACAAAATCAATGCCACTCCGTACAATCACCCTAACACCGGGCGTTTGGGGGTACCATCGGGCTTCCCTTGGACTTCCCTTACCAGGAGTGGGCATTACAGCAGTGGTAAATTCGATCCCGCGATCGCCTGCGGGTAATGGATTTCGATATGCCTTCACCGTAGGAAAGATGCTGCTATTCGCAGGTAAATTGGATCGCATGCTGATTTGTGTGACGGTCCTTTCGGCCTCAGTGCAAACACACTTGACGAGGCAATTATGTCTGAGTTGACACGGAGTCGAGCAAATGGTAATTTGTCTGCATGGACGCGAAAGTCAAAGCAGGCAAGCCGCTCACCACGCAACCGAGCATGACCTTTGCGCAGCTTCAGGCGCGATTTGCGACCGAAGATGACTGCAAAGCCTTTGTCCGCGATTCGCGCTGGCCTGCGGGCGTCCAGTGCCCAAGGTGCGGCAATCCCAAGGTCGCAGAGGTCAAGAAACGTCCGTGGCACTGGCAATGTCGGAAATGCGCGAAGGACGGCTATCGATTCTCCGTCACAACCGGCACGGTTTTCGAGAACACAAAATATCCGCTGCGCGTTTGGTTTCAAGTCGGCTACTTGATGTGCCAGAGCAAGAAAGGTATCAGCGCGTTACAGATTCATCGGCAGATCGGCAGCGGCGACTATCGGACTGCTTGGTTCATGTGCCATCGCATCCGCGCGGCAATGAAGAACACGGAGTTTAGTAAGCTGATGGGCGAGGTTGAAGCTGACGAGACCTGGGTTGGCGGCAAGGACAAGAATCGACACTGGAACAAACGGAGCCATGGCCAAGGCCCGTACACAAGCAAAAAGACGATGGTAATCGGTGCGATCTCGCGCAAAGGCAATGCCGTTTGCCAAGTGATCGAGGAAGCGGGCTTTCGGACGCTGGACAACTTTGTGCGCGAGGCCGTGTCGGACAAGGTGTCGCTCATCGCAACGGATGAGAATCCGGCCTACCGGCATCTGACAAAGGCGGGATTGCCACACGAAACCGTGACACACGCGAAGCATGAATACGTGCGCGGAAACGTTCACACGAACACGATTGAAGGGTTTTGGTCGCTACTGAAGCGCGGGATCGTCGGAACGTTCCATCAGGTCGGCAAAGAATATCTGCCGCTGTACGTGAACGAATTCGCGTTCCGGCACAACCATCGTGAAGACCCTGACATTTTTCAGGCGCTTATTTCACGCGTGTAGCAGACTGTTGAAGAAACCGAAGCGAGGCGAGTAATATGGGCGCATGCCCAAGTCACTCGAAATGACGAGCGGCGGTCTCGATTTCGACCACTTTATGAAGGCGTTGATAACAGCGCCGACCAAATCGAAGCCGAAGAGAAAAACTAAGCAAGAAGCTAAGAAATTGCGGAAAAAGTAGGCCCCCCTTGCGGGGGCCGATCTCTATGACGTATCGTGACGCATACGCGCTGTTCTCCTTCCACACCTCTAGGCGGTGCGTGCCAGCCTCTCGGCCCCGTTCTTAAGCGGGTGCTCGGTCGGAGGACCGAGAGGCGTTATTTCCCGACCGCGCCGGTTCGTGCTGCCAACACGACCGGCGCAATTCTTTTAATGGGAATTCGGCAGGGCAAATTCATTCGGACCTGTTCTCACAAAGTGTCCTGCCTTTGTTCCCCTCACCAGTTCGCTAACCAATCCATTCTTTGCACGCTGAAATTTCTTAGGTGAATCAATCACGAAGATTCGCCTAACTAATTCGTCGGCATGCAGCTTGTCCGTGGTGCCAAGGATTTGGCGAGCGGCTTGTGTAACGCTTACTGCTGCATATCCGGGCTGTCTCTTAACGACAAGGACTGATGCTGGCGAAGCTGCAGGATTAGGATTGTTAGATGCGCCGTTGTTTTGATGGTGGGTTCTTGGCGGCGCGGTCTGTATGGTCTCCAACTCGATGAGACCCCTCAAATGCTCGCAATATTTTTGTTCCCGCTCGACAACAGCCTGCCCTTCTTCAAGGGCTCGCTGATGTGCCGCTAGTTCTCGTCGAAGAGATTCCAGCAACGGGCGAATGTCTTTTTCCATGGGACTTCCACAATAACGTTAACGGGGAATACCCGTCAAGTAACATGGTCCCAGTCCAGTCACGCCAATCAACAATTGACGGCATTTTGTTCGCACTTGTTACGCGTCTTTGGTCCCGCTATAATACGCGGCCCTTCAGTTGAACCCATCCCTGCACAAGCTTAGATTTTACGTGTGAGATTGCATGCCCGTCGTGGTGATAGACCCCAGAAGAAGGCCACGTCCGGAAAAATGGCCAGAGCAATGGCCCAATCCGAAACCGCCGCCATTCGATACGAAGATCGATCCAATGAGTGGCACAAAGCATGCCTGGTAGCGTAAGGAGATTCCCAAAAATGGCAATGATAACGCTTGAACTATCGGCGGAAACACTGGCCGCAATGGAGCAGTTGGCAGCGATCACCGGAGTTGTAAAAGGCTTGGGCGAGTTGATCCAGGACGCCACACGAACGTACGAATGGCTTATTCATGAACAACTAGACCGCAATCTAGTTGCATCCGTGCCAGAAAAAATTTGGGCGAAATCTCCGGTGTGGAAGGAGTTAACGGAGCATGACAACATTAATGCGCTGGCTCCGATTTTTGATTTAAACAAAATAGACGAAGCGCGGAAGTATTTTAAAAAGGCCGCCTAAGTGGCGGTTAAACTTCCGCTTACTTCCGGTCAACAGGAGCGGATCGGGGAAATCACCGTCATAAGGGCTGAGCGCGCAGCTACCTTTATGACGGTGATGTATTTTGTGCTAACTGGATTTGTGACCCTTCTACTAGTTTGGGCAATCATATTAACAGTTATGGTCGTTTTTAAGGCAAACGGGCGCCTGCCTGCTATGTCTTGGAAAGTTTTAGGTGCATATTTCTTTGGATCGGGTGGATTCGCAACGACCGCCTGGTTCTTGAAGCCATTTCGAGATCATCTGATTAGAGCAAATTCCTAAAGCCGACCTGTCACGTCATTCGCCATTTTATCGTCCTTCCGTGTCAACTGCAACATAATTGCCCTTGACGAATAGCGGAACAAAGACGAAACTGATGCGATGAAGCTCGCATCCATCGCTCTGTTCGACGAATCCATTAACGATACCGCCGTTCCGCTCGGGCCGCTGCGCGACGTCGAGTTCATCGAGATGCCCGCCCGCACCATACTCAACCGCTGCGAGAACCCGCGGATGCCGTTTCGATGGACGATCAACCCGTATCGCGGATGCGAGTTCGGATGCGTCTATTGCTACGCCCGTTATACGCATGAGTTCCTGGAATTGCGCGATCCGATGGATTTCGAACGGCGCATCTTCGTGAAAAGGATGGCCGCGCAGGTACTCTCGCATACGCTGTCGCGCACGCCGCTCGGCTCGGACCCGATCGCTATCGGCACGGCAACCGACCCCTACCAGCCGGCCGAGCGCAAGTACGGGCTTACGCGCTCGATGCTCGAGGTGTTCGCGCAACTGGGCGGGCTCGACCTTTCGATCACCACCAAGTCGGCGCTGGTCGTGCGCGACCTCGACCTGCTAAGCGCGATCCACTCGCGCTCGAAGATAAGCGTCAACTTCTCGCTGATGACGCTCAACCGCCCCTCCAGCGCACGCTCGAGCCGCGGGCGCCGCGCCCGGAATTGCGCCTGCGCGCGCTCGCCGAGCTAAGCCGCGCGGGTATCCGCTGTAACCTGCTGATGATGCCGGTGATTCCCGGGCTGACCGACGCGCCGGCGGCGATCGAGAGCGTAGTGCGCGCGGCGCGGCGCGCCGGTGCCCGCGCGGTATGGTGGCGCTCGCTTTTCCTCAAGCCCTCGGCGGCCCGCCGCTTCATCCCGTTCATCAAGGAGCACTTCCCCGAGGTGGCGGGACGTATCGACGAGTTTTATGCTCGCGCGGTCTATGCGCCCCGCGGCTATGACGAGCGGCTCGGCGCAATTTTCGATCGGATGCGCGCGAAGTACGGCTTCATGGTTGATCATCGCGATCGGCGCGCGCCGGCCCGCGCCGGCGCGCCCGCGATTGCGCCGGGCACGCAGCTCTCGCTCGGCGTCCGCTAACCGCGCCGCCGCCCCGGCGCGCGGCCCGCACGACGCCAAACGGAGGAAATGCCGACACCACGATGTTGCGCCATAGCCGCCGTTGAAAGTGTAGCGCTTGAATACTCGCCCATTCGAAGGATAGGGATTAGGGGAAGCGCCATGGGGGATAAATCGGCTATAGAGTGGACCGATGCCACTTGGAATCCGGTAACGGGCTGCACCAAACTTAGCCCCGGATGCAAACATTGCTACGCAGAAAGATTGGCCGCTCGCCTCAAGGCGATGGGCAACCCCCGATACCGCAACGGGTTTGAACTAGTCCTGCATCCCGATCAACTCATTCTGCCACTTAAGTGGAAACAGCCCCGGCGCATTTTCGTGAACAGTATGAGCGACCTGTTTCACGAGACGATACCGGAAGACTTTATCCGTCAAGTGTTCTCGGTGATGGCGCGGGCTCACTGGCATACCTTCCAGGTGCTTACCAAGCGGGCAACGCGTCTCGCCGAACTGGCTCCTCGGCTGGAATGGCCACGTAACGTATGGCAGGGCGTCTCCGTCGAAGATGCAGAGTATGTAGATAGAATAAAGTACCTTCGAACGGTGCCGGCAGCTGTCAGATTTCTATCTATAGAGCCGCTGCTCGGACCAATTCCGAAGTTGGCTCTACAAGGGATTCACTGGGTTATCGTTGGCGGAGAGAGCGGACCGCACGCTCGCCCCATGGAGCCGCAATGGGTATCACGCATAAGAAACCAATGTGTGGCCGCCGGGGTGCCATTTTTCTTTAAGCAGTGGGGAGGACGCACGCCAAAATCCGGAGGTCGTCTTCTCGGAGGGCGCACATGGGACCAGATGCCGAGCAACGCCTGTGAGCCAGACCCGGCGGCGTCGCTGATCGGCTGATTTAGTGGTGCGCGGAGCGGGACTTGAACCCGCACGGTATTTCTACCACGAGCCCCTCAAACTCGCGTGTCTGCCATTCCACCACCCGCGCACTCATTGGCCGCGATCTGAGCGCGGCTTCGGTCACCCTTTTGGTCGCGCTCAACGCGCGGCTCACTATTCATGGCCGCGATCACGCGCGGCTCTGTAAGTCACAAAAGATCACGAATTAGTCCGCCGCATCTTCATATCGCCTATGGCCTGGGCTTCGGCGCAATTGGCCTGGACTGGTTCGCAGGTGCGGCCGGGGCCGCCGGTGCGGACATGGGTACTGGGGCTCCCGGAGCCTCGTGAGCCTGTCCCTCGTGGGCCTGTCCTGCGGGAGCGCTTCCCGCCGGTCCGACCGGCGCTGCAGGCGCCGACGGCACGCCCGGCTTAGCCGGAACGACCACCCTGTGGCTCACCCCGCCGCCAGACCCGAAGATACTGCCCGTGAAACGCCGCGTCGAGGCATAGGCGAGAAAAATCGAAGTCGCGAAAAATATCGCGGCCATCGCCCACGTGGTCTTGGTCAACACGTTGCCGGCACCAGTCGCGCCGAACACGGTCTGGCTCGAGCCGCCGAACACCGCGCCGATCTCCGCGCCCTTGCCCTGCTGGAGCAGGATCACAATGACCAGCGCGAGGCAGATCACGACATGAATCGCGACAACGATCGTAACCATCAACCTTATAACCTGCTTATAACCGGGGTATTACAGCCTCGTAAGTCTCAGCCCGCCCGCGCACGTACGATCCGGGCGAACGAGTCAGCCTTTAAGCTTGCCCCGCCGACCAAAGCCCCGTCAATATCGTGACTGGCGATGAGTCCGTCAACGTTTTCGGGCGTGACGCTGCCGCCATAGAGGATTCGTACCGCCGCGGCGCACTCCGGACCGAAGCCATCACCGATCGCCTCGCGAATCACGCCGTGCGCGAGCGAGGCCTGCGCCGGGGTCGCGGTGCGGCCGGTGCCGATGGCCCATACTGGTTCGTAGGCGACGATCGCGCGGGCTACGTCGCGCCCGTCCAGTCCGGCCAGCCCGTTTTGCGTCTGGCGCAGTATGACGGTGGTGGTATGGCCGCCGTCGTGCTCCTGCTGGGTTTCTCCGACGCACAGGATCGGCACCAGGCGATGCTTGACCGCGGCGCGGACCTTGCGATTTATCAGTTCGTCGTTCTCGCCGAAGACGTGGCGGCGCTCGGAGTGGCCCAGGATGACGTGGGTGACACCCAGCGCCTTGAGCATCGGCGCCGACACCTCGCCGGTGAACGCGCCCTTGTCCTCGTAATGCATGTTTTGCGCGGCCAGCGCGATATTCGATCCGGCGATTTCCTGCGCAGCCGCCGAAAGCGCTACCGCGGCCGGCGCGATCAGAACGTCGCGATCGCGCGCGAGCGCCGCGGCGTCGGGGTCGATCGCGGCCCTAAGCGCGCGGATGAGCTGGCGCGCCTCGATCGGCGTGAGGTTCATCTTCCAGTTTCCGGCGAGCATCTTCCTGCGCATCGCGCCCTCTCCGCCAGTTAAAATGATTTCCCCGATTACGACTTCAACGCTGCGCAGCCGTTTGGCTTAGCCCCGGCTTTCGAGCGCCTTGACGCCCGGCAACTCGATGCCCTCGAGGTACTCCAGCGTCGCGCCGCCGCCGGTCGAGATGTGGCTGAAGCGGGCGGACCACGGCTGGTTGGCGAGCGCCGCGGCGGTATCTCCGCCGCCGATCACGCTGAAGACGCCCGCCAGGTTGGCCAGCGCCTCGCCGACCTTGAGCGTCCCCCGGGCAAATGCCTCCAGCTCAAAATAGCCCAGCGGCCCGTTCCATACCACGGTCTTCGCGCCCTGAAATTTCGCGATGTACTGTTCGGCCGTGCGCGGCCCGATATCGAGGCCCATACGGTCATACGGGATCGTCTCCACCGTCTCGGCCGTGCCGGCCTCGGGCGATGCCGCGACCACGTGGTCGACCGGCAGCATCAGGGCCACGCCGCGGCGTGCGGCTTCGGCCATTAGTTCGCCCGCGAGCTGAAGCTTGTCGTCCTCGACCCGCGAGCGGCCGACTTCGATCCCGCGCGCGCGCAGGAACGTGTAAGCCATCGCACCGCCGATCAAAATCGCGTCGACCTTGGTCATCAGATTGCGGATGACTCGGATTTTGTCGGAGACCTTGGCGCCGCCCAGAATCGCGATGTACGGCCGCGCCGGGTCGTGGGTCAGCGCGCTCAGCGCCTTGAGTTCGCGCATCATCAGAAAGCCCGCGGCGCGTTCGGTAAGAAAGCGCGTCACCCCGACGGTCGAGGCGTGGGCGCGATGCGCCGAGCCGAAGGCGTCATTGACGTAGAGGTCTTTGCCGCGCGCCAGCTCGTGGGAAAAATCGCGATCGTTGGCCTCTTCCTCAGGATGGAAGCGCAGGTTCTCGAGCAGCAGCGCACCGCCCGGCTTAAGCGCCGCGACCAGTCCCAGCGTGACTTCGCCGATGCTGTCGGGCGCGAGCGCGACCTTGCGGCCGAGCGCCGCGCTCAGGTGCTCCGCGACCGGCTTCAGGCTGAGCTCGGGCGTGCGCTCCTTGGGACGTCCGAGGTGCGAGCAGAGCACCACCGCGCCGCCGTGCTCGAGGATGTAGCGGATGGTGTCGAGGCTCGCGTCGATGCGCGCGGGGTCGGCGATGCGGCCCTCGTGCAGCGGCACGTTAAAGTCGCATCGCACCAGCGCCTTGCGACCGTCAAGTTCAAGCTGCGTGACCTCGAGCACGGACATCGCGGCGCTGCGTCCGTTCAGATCTTGCTTGCGACGAAGGCGGTCACGTCGGCCAGCCGGTTCGAGTAACCCCATTCGTTGTCGTACCACGAAAAAATCTTTACCAGGCGCTTGCCCAGCACCTTGGTGAGCGGCGCGTCGAAGATCGACGAATGGGGATTGCCGTTGAAATCGACCGAGACCAGCGGCTCCTCGCTGTAGGCCAGGATGCCGCGCAATTCGCCCTCAGCCGCCTTCTTCATCGCGGCATTGACGGAGTTCTCGTCCGCGTCGCGCTCGACCGTGGCCGTGAGGTCGACCACCGAGACGTTGGGCGTCGGCACGCGAATGGCGATGCCGTCGAGCTTGCCGTTGAGCATCGGCAGCACCAGTCCGATCGCCTTGGCTGCGCCAGTCGACGTCGGCACCATCGAGAGCGCCGCCGCCCGGGCCCGGCGCAAATCCTTATGCGGCCCGTCCTGAAGCATCTGGTCGGAGGTGTACGAGTGGATCGTGGTCATCAAGCCGTGCACGATACCGAAGTTCTCGTGCAGCACCTTGGCCACTGGCGCGAGGCAGTTGGTCGTGCACGAGGCGTTGGAAATGACGTGATGCTTGCCCGGGTCGTAGGCTTCCTGGTTGACGCCCATGCACAGGGTCACGTCGACCCCGTCGGCCGGCGCGCTGATCACGACCTTGCGAGCGCCGGCGCTCAGATGCAGCGCTGCCTTGTCGCGCGCGGTGAACAGTCCGGTGGATTCGATTACGACGTCGACCTTGAGTTCTTTCCACGGCAGCTTGGCCGGATCGCGCTCCGCGACCACGCGCAACGCGTGGCCGTCGAGCATGATCTGATTGCCCTCGGCCTTGACCTGATGCTTGAGCGAGCCGTGCACCGAGTCATGCTTGAGCAGATGGGCAAGCGTCTTGGCGTCGGTGATGTCGTTGACCGCGACGACTTCGACCTCTTTCTTGCCCAGCATCGCGCGAAAAGCCATCCGCCCGATTCGACCGAACCCGTTGATCCCGATCCTGATCGCCACAGCGCAATCCTCCCTAGGATTAAGTCTCCCCCGAGATGAGCCCTCTTGATGAAACCGCTGGCACCCCAGCAGGCGAGTTTAATTTCGAAATAAGGCTATCACAATTTCCACCAGCGGGTAGCGTGTCAACGATTCGCGATCCATGCACAGTGGCATGAAACGACGCATGGGGCGGCGGCATAATGCCTTCACGCACTCCGAATCGCCCGCGCATCTGCGCGCACGACTTCACGTGGCTCAAAGGGCCCGGCCAAAGCATCGCGCGAGCGAAAGCGATTTGCTCCCGCCCGAGCCACCACGTAAATTGATTGCAACGAAATCCGTCTGGTTACGTTCTAATAAGCGGGTGGAGCTGATGCGGTATGCCCCATGAGTTAGGCGGCCCCGGCACGATGGGGGTGGCTGACCTGCTGCTGGGAACAGGCCCGGTGGTGCAGGTGGTGCTGTGGACGTTGGTCCTCTTCTCGGTCGTGAGCTGGGGCATCATCATCTACAAGCTCAACCAGATTTCACATGCCCGGCGCGAGTCCGACCGCTTCATCGCGCTGTTCTGGGAGTCCAAAAACCTCGCCGCGATTCATAGCGGCAGCGTCAGCCTGATCCGCAGCCCCGTCGCCCAGGTTTTCCGCGCCGGCTACCAGGAATTGCTCCAGCTCACGCGCGCCAAGCGTCAGGCGGTGGGCGCCGAGAGCGGTTTTTCGACCGACTTGGGCGGGGTCGAGAACGTGACACGCGCGATGCGCCGGCAGGCCAACGTCGAAACCACCAAACTGGAGAAGGGCATCACGTTCCTCGCCACCACCGGCTCGACCTGCCCGTTCATCGGGCTTTTCGGCACGGTATGGGGAATCATGACGGCCTTCATCGGACTCTCGGCGGCTCATTCCTCGAACATCCAGGCGGTCGCCCCCGGCATTGCCGAGGCGCTCATCACCACCGCCATAGGCCTGGTCGCCGCGATTCCGGCGCAGATGCTTTACAACTACTTCACCGCCCGGGTGCGCGAGCTCGCGATCGAAATGGAAAATTTCACCTCCGAATTTCTCAATATCGCCGAGCGTCATTTCCTGTCGTAAGGACGCCGGCCCCAAAGCGCACAGCGGATGGCTTTCGAACCGGGACAGCGCGGGCAGTTCGCCTCGCAAATCAACGTCACGCCGCTGGTCGACGTGATGCTGGTGCTGCTGGTCATCTTCATGGTCACCGCGCCGATGATTCAGCAGGGCGTTGAGGTCAGCGTGCCGCGGGTCAAGGCCTCGGCCCTGCCCGGCAAGGAAGAGCAGTTCGTGGTCTCGATCACCCGCAACCAGGAAGTTTACCTCAATGACACCAAGCTCGGCCTCGACCAGTTGACTGAAAAGCTCCAGGCAATCGCCGTCGCGCGGCCCGACCGCGAGGTCTTCGTGCGCGCCGACGAGGAAGTGCCCTACGGCGTGGTGATCAAGACGATGGCCGCAATCAAAGCGGCGGGAATCGAAACCGTCGGTATGGTGACCGAGATGCCGCAGGCGGGCGCGGAGCCGGCGGCGGGCGGTTCGCTCGGTGGCAGCGCCAAACCTTGACGGCCGCGACCGCTCCTCGCGTCTGGGCTACGCCGGGGCGATCATCCTGTCGGCGGTGGGCCATGCGATGTTCTTCGCCCTGGTCCTGGTCATCCTGCCGGCCTACTTTCATCGGCCCGACACGACGCCGCCCGGCTACACCGTGAAGATCGTCGACAACATCCCGGCCGGTGACCTCGGCACGCATCTGCCGCGTCTGACTCAGGAGCAGCCGCATCCCGAGCATCGCAGCGAGCCGCCCAAGCCGGCCGTTGAGCAGCACAAAACGCCACCGCCGCCGCTTTCGCCCGACAACGACAAGACCGTAATCGCGCTCAATACGGGCTATACCCCGACGCCGACGCCCACTCCGGAGCCGACTCCGGTGCCCACTCCAGAGCCGACGCCCGAGCCCACCGTCGAGCCCACACCGGAGCCCACGCCGAAACCGACTCGCGCGCCGACGCCGAAGCCGACTCCGCGGCCCCGGCCGACACATAAGCCGACCCCCGCGCCGCGCCATCGCCGGCCGCTGCCGACGCCGACTCCCGCGCCCAGGCGCAGCGCACATCCCCGGCCCAACCCGAACCATGAAGTCGTGATCGCGCGCGCCGAGGCGACGCCCAGCGTCAAGGAGCAGCTCGCCGCTTTGCGCGCAAGCCTGCTCAAGGAGCATCTGGCCGAGAGAGCCGCGGCGGAAAAGGCACGTTCCAGCGGGCCTTCGGGAGGCGGACCGGTGGTCGCCAACGTGCCTCATGAAGGCGGGGGCTACGGCGTGGGTGCCGGAAAGGGCAGCATGGGGATTCAACAGGACCCGCAATTTCTGCTCTACTATCAGACGGTACAGGATCGGATAAAGAAGGCGTGGAATTACGTGGGCGGGAGCGGAGATCTGACCACCAGCGTGACTTTCGCGATCGGCCCTGACGGCAGTCTGACCGGCGTCAAGCTGACGCAGAGTTCCCGGGATCCGGCGTTCGACGATTCGGTGATTCGCGCAATCCGGCGCGCCGCGCCGTTTCCGCCGCCGCCGGAAAAATATCGCCCCGAGTTCGGCGAGGGTGTCGACGCGGAGTTCAAGCTGGGCGAGTTGAAGGCTAGTTGAAATCGTAGGGGGGATGGAGAGGCGGCGCACGGGCGGGCGCGCGCGACGCGCGCGGCAGACCCGGAGGCCTTGACGGAATAAAATGATCAGGCGGTTTATCTTCACTGTGGCGGCCTTTGCGCTGGCGGCGCTCGCTGGCGCCGGCGTCGCGCAGGCGCAGCCAATCCACATGACGATCAGCGGCCCCGGTTCGACCGCCGCGCCGATCGCCGTCTCGGAATTCAAGAACCTCGGTGGCGACGACCAGGGCACGGCCTCGCATGACTTCGTCCGAATCCTGCGCCATGACCTCGAACTGAGCGGCTTCTTTTCCATCATCTCGCCCAAGTCGTATATCGAAGACCCGCAGAATTCGGGCTACGACCTGGGCAAGTTCAATTTCGCGGACTGGAGTTCGCTCAACGCCGAATTCCTGGTCAAGGGCGCAGTCACGGTGAGCGGCGGTCAGGTCTCGGTCGAAGCACTGATGTTCGACGTCGCGCAGCAACGCCGGATGTTCGGCACGCGCTTTTCCGGCGGACCGGCCGACGTGGAGCAGATGGCGCGGCGCTTCGCCGACTCGGTGCTCAAGGCGGTGACCGGCATCCAGGGACCGTTCGACACGCGGATCGCGTTCGTCTCGATGCGCGGCGGCCGTTTCAAGGAAATCTACCTCGCCTCGCCTGACGGCGGCGGCCTTTTCCGCGTCACCGACAATCCGACCATCAACCTGTTCCCGAAATTCGCCCACAGCGCGGCGAGCGTGCTCTATCTTTCCTACAAGACCGGCGAACCCGCGCTTTACCTGTTCGACGTCGCTGGGCGTACCGAACTCAGAATCAGCAGCGCGCACGGCAATGTGATCGGCGGCGCGCTTTCGCCCGACGGCAGCCGGATCGTCGCGGCGGTCGAGAGCGGCGGCCATACCAATCTTTTCCTGCTCGAGCGCAGCGGAGAGGAAATCCGCCAGCTCACCCAGGGACTCGCGATCAACGTCAACCCGGCATTCTCGGCCGACGGCCAACAGCTCGCTTTTACCTCGGACCGTTCGGGCACCCCGCAGATCTACGTGATGAGCCTCGGCGGCGGCGCGGCGCACCGCGTCACTTTCCACGGCGACTACAACACCTCGCCGTCGTTCTCGCCCAACGGCAAATGGCTTGCCTACCAGAGCCGCTCGGGCGGGTTTAACATCTTCATTATCCCGGTCGCCGGCGGCCAGCCCGTGCAACTGACCCAGGACGAGGGCTCGAACCAATCGCCGTGCTGGTCACCCGACGGGCGCTACCTGATTTTCAGCTCGACCCGCGGCGGTCACGAACGGCTCTACCTGATGCAGGTCAATACACAATCGCAAACCGGCAAAGTTATTTCTGCCTTGATGGAGGATGAGGGCAATGACACTTCTCCCACGTGGTCGTGGTGGCTCGATGAATAATGGACGGCGTCTCGGGCGACTTACCGCGATGGCCGCGGCGGCGATGATGCTGGCGATGGTCGCGGGATGTTCCTCGAAGCAAAGCGGCGCCGGCGCGGGTCAGGGTAATACGGGTCCGGGAGGGATTGGCGAGAACGGGCTGGGCGCCAATGGCTCCAGCACGCTCAATCAGTTTCAAAAGGGTACGCTGGGCGCGAATGGCCAGGGACCGCTCGGCGATATCCATTTCGACTACAATGACTATTCGGTTCGCGCTCAGGACGGCGAGATTCTGAAATCCAATGCCGACTGGATGAGCAAAAATTCAGCCACGCACGTGCAAATCGAGGGCCATTGCGATGATCGCGGCTCCGAGGAGTACAATATCGCGCTCGGCGCCAAGCGTGCCCAGGCGGCCAAGGATTATCTCGAGACCCTGGGCATCACCGCCGACCGGATGTCAACCATCAGCTACGGCAAGGAACTGCCGGTTTGTAACGAGGACACTGACGAATGTTGGGCACAAAACCGTCGCGACCACTTCGTGGTGCAGCAATAGCGCGGGTGCCGGCGCGTATGCTCGATAGCCGCATGCGTGGATGGGGCCTCCTGGGGCTGCTCGCGATGACGCTCGGCATCGCGGGATGCGCGGCGCGCTCGGACGTGGATCAGGTCTCGCAGAACGAGCAGTCGATGCGCGAGATGATCGCCAACGATCAGCAGCAGATGAGCGCGATGCACGAGCAGATTGCGCAGCTCAATGACCGCATCACCGAACTGCAGCATAATGGCGCGGACAGCGACTCCAAGCAGACCGTGGTGCTCAAGGCCCGCATCGCCAAGCTCGAGTCGCAAGTCAACGCGACCGCCGCCGGAACGCCACCGGTCCCCGGCGCGCCCGGCGCCCCCGGCGCTCCCGGCATGCCAGGCGTCCCCGGTGCGCCGGGTGCGGCGCCAGGTGTCGCTCCCGGTGCGGCGCAGAGCGCCTCGATCCCTCCGAGTGAAGGCGAGGCGCCGGCTGAGGGCGAAGCTCCGGCTGAGGGTGAAAATGAGGGCGAAGCGCCAGCCGCGGCAGCGCCGGCGCCGGCGGTGAGCGGATGGCAGTCGGCGCTCGACCAGGAACTCGCGGCCGCGGGCAACAGTACGGAGCCGGGCTCGCGCGTCTATCGCGACGGCCTGATCGATATGAAGGCCGGCAAGTATCCCAACGCGATCGCCAAGTTCCAGGCCTTCCAGCGGGCCCACCCCAAGTCGCCGCTGGCCGAGCCGGCTGAGTATTTCTCAGCCAACGCGCTGTTCGAGCTGGGCGCGCGCGATCCGTCGAACTACAACCAGTCGATCCTGCAGTTCAATGACCTTGCGATGCGCTATCCCAGGGGCCGCTTCGCCGCCAGCTCGCAATTGCGCGAGGCGCAGGCGTTTTTGCGCACCAACGATTCGCTCGATGCCCGTCTCACGCTGCAGAAGCTGGTCCGCGATCATCCGGGGACACCCGAGGCGTCAGCCGCCGACGCGATGATGAAAAGCATGGCGAGCAACTAGCCGCGAGCTGATCGCGTCAGCGCGGCGCACATTCATCCGTTTCCGAAGGATGACGGCGCGCCTTGCCGCGGCCCGCAAATACGCGACGCGCGTTGAGTGATGGAAATAATTCGCGATATAGACAAGCTTCCGCAGCATCCTCACCCGGTGGTGGCGCTCGGCAACTTCGACGGCGTCCACCTCGGCCATCGCGCGATCTTGAAGGCCGCCATCGATCGCGCGCGTGCGGCCTCCGGCACCGCCTTCGCCCTGACTTTCGATCCGCTGCCGGCCAAGGTGCTCGCACCCGCGCGTGCGCCGCGGCTCATCCTGGCGCCCGAGGACAAACTCGAGCTGCTGCGCGCCTCCGGAATCGACGGCGTTATCGTGATCGCCTTCACCACTGCGCTCAGCCAGCTCACGCCCGCCGAATTCGTGCGCACCTACCTGCTCGACAGAATCGGCGCACGCGGCGTGGTGGTGGGCCATAGCGTGAGTTTCGGTCACGCGCGCGCCGGCAACGCCGAGGTGATGGCCGAACTGGGGCGGCGGATGGGTTTCGAGACCATCGTGGTAGGGCCGGTGACGGTCGATGGCGCGGTGGTCAGCTCGACGCGGATGCGCGAACTGATCGCGGCGGGCGAGATGCGCGCGGTCGCGCGGCTGCTCGGCCGCGACCATTTTCTGAGCGGCACGGTCGTCCACGGACGCGAGCGCGGGCGCGCGATTGGCTTTCCCACCGCCAATCTCGACTCCTTAACCGAATGTCTGCCGCCCGACGGCGTTTACGCGACCCGCATGGTGCTGCCCGACGGCGCGTTCGCCTCGATAACCAATATCGGGATGCGTCCGACATTCGCGGAGCCGGCCCGCACGATCGAGGCGCATATCTTCGATTTCGACCGCGACATTTACGGCGCGAAAGTGCGGCTTGAGATCGTCGAGCGGATTCGCAGCGAGCGCAAGTTCGAATCGGGCCAGGCGCTGGCCGCGCAGATCGCCGAGGATCTGAAACGCGCCAAAGAGATCCTCGCCGCCGCCTGACACCTTGGTCAGAACCTTGGCCAGCATCCTGATGCTACTTGTTACGGTGGCCGTGCCCCCCGCGACCGCGCTGATCGCGCAAGCCACGCCCGCCGCCGCCGCGGCCTTGCATGTGCGCGTGGTTAGCCTGCGCAATTCGACCGGCCAAGTGATTTGCACGCTGTTCAATTCGCCCGATGCTTTTCCCTCCGACTCGAGCAAGGCCGTCGGGCAAAACAACGTGCCAATCAACGACAAGACCGCGGTATGCGACTTTGGCGGAATCGCGCCGGGCAAATACGCATTGGTGGTCTTTCACGACGAGAACAGCAACGGCAAGTTCGACCGCAGCTGGCTCGGGCTACCCAAGGAGGGCTACGCGTTCTCGAACAACGTCAAGCCGGTGTTTTCTCCGCCGTCCTTTAAGGCCGCGGCGTTCGATTAAGCGGGCGGCGACCAGTGGCTGACGGTCGCGATGAGGTACTAGCGTTTTCGCCTCTTCGGTCATCGTGAGCGAAGAGGCGGAAAACTGAAAAAGCGAAAGCCCGGACAGCTTGGGCTGTCGCGGGCTTTCGCGATTCTCGATCTCGCGTGATCTCGCTTGTGTGATCTCGCGTTACGCCGACGCGCGAAGCGGCTCGAAGCTATCTTCGCCCCAGGTTTTGACCTCGGGCAGGACCTCCATGGCAATCAGCCGCGTGCTCGATTCGACATCCTTGAAGGGCATCCCGGAAAAGCTGGTGCAAATGTTCCATTCGAAATCGCCGAGCTTGCTCCGGCGCTGCTCGAGCTTGTCCAGGATCTGCTGCGGCGTGCCGAACGCCTGCTGGCTGGCGTAAGTCTCTGCCGCCTTATCCAGACCCGTCTCGCGCAGGACCTGAGCTGCGTTGGCGTAATTCTCGTAGCCCTTGAGCTTGGCGTGATAGTCGTCGTTGAACTCGTAGTGCTTGATCACCGAGAGGTAGTAGCCCGCGGCGTAGCGCAGCGTCATCTCTTCGGCGCGGCCGGCGTCGCGATCGCAGAAGGTGAAGTCGATCGCGAGCGGCGGCGGCGCAGCCCGGTGCTGATGCTTGCGGAAGCTCTCGCGGTAGAGTTCCACGCCGGGCAGATGCTGATCGAGCGAGAACTGGATGAAAAACATCATCCGGCCGCCCAGCTCGCCAACCACCGGCGCGGTATCCGGCGACATCGCGACGCCATACAGGCGGTCCTTGAAGGAGCGCTCGGGACGCGGCCTGATCTCGGCGCGCGCCTGTTTGTAGTAAGGCCCGTTGCCTTCCATGTAGCCCGTGCGCAACGCCTCCAGGATCATTTTAGCCGCTTCGTTGAAGCGGTCGCGCGACTCATTCATGTCGATGCCGAAGGTCCGGTACTCCATCCGCGCCAGACCGCGGCCCAGCCCCAGGATGAACCGTCCGTCGGATAGCGCGTCGAGCATGGCCACCTTCTCGGCCACCCGCAGGGGATTGTTCCACGGCAGGATCACCGCGGCGGTGCCAAGATGGATTTTGCTGGTGCGTCCGGCCAGGTAGGTGAGCACCTGGAAGTTGTCGGGCAGCATCGAGTAGGCGTCGAAGTGATGCTCGGCGCTCCAGATGGTGTCGAAGCCCAAGGGCTCGGCCAGTTCCGCGATCCGCATTTCGTGGCGCACCATCTCGGAGTCCGACATCCCCTCATGGGCATTCTGGAACAGCAGCATGTAGCCAGTTCTCATAATGTGACCTCACCTTTCATATATCGCGTTGCGCTGGATAAGTCTCCCCCGGCGATCAGTGCGACAGTCCCGCGCCTATGCCGCCGGCGCCCGTCGGCTTGACGAATTTCAGCACGAAGCGGTCCTGTTCGCCGCGATGCTTCATGACGAACCAGGTGCGATCGTCCTTGGGATTGCGCAGCACGCTGGAAACCGCCGCCAGCTTGAAGCCGGCCTGCTTTATCTCCTTGATCTCGAAGGCCTCGTCGATACGATGCAGGGTCTTGGCGTCGCGCGCGCCCGAGCCGGGCGCGGCGCTGTTGTCGATCACGCCGTAAACGCCGCCCGGCTTGAGCGCCTTGAAGACGACTGCGTTGACCCTGGTGCGGTCGTACCCGCGCCCGACCATGTCGTGGTAGTTCATGTCGATGATTACCGCGTCGAGCGACTCGGGCGGAACCGGCAGAATGTCGTCAGGATGGTCGAAGGACTTTTCCAGCTCGACCACGTTGCTCATCCCGGGCTCTTTGAGGCGCGCCTTCCATGCCTCCTCGCCTTTCTTGAACGCCGGCGGGAACGGGCCGTTTTGCGAGTAGACCTTGCCGCTCGGCCCCACCGTCCGCGCCAGCAACTCGGTCGTATAACCGCCGCCCGCCCACAAATCCGCGACGTGCATCCCGGGCGCGATTCCGAAGAACGCCAGTATCTGATCGGGATGGCGCCCCGCGTCCAGTTGCTTGTCAGCCGCCGGACGGTCGGGCGAGTTGATGGCGTCCGTGATCGCCTTGGGAATCTGCGCCGCGGGAATCTCGCCCTGCGAGGGCGCGCCGGCTTCGGCCGCCGCGTCGCTCTCACCCGCCGCGATAGCTCCCGAGGCTGCGAACGCCATCAGGACCGGGAAAATAACCGCCAGAATTGAAAGCCGCCGGTGCATCGTATCTCCTCTGCGTGTCTCTCAGCTGCGCGCCTGCGAGCGTCCGCGCTCGACCACGGCCGCTCGACGCTTGTCCACGGCCTTGAACTTGCCGCTCTGGTTGAAGGCGTTGAAGAAGTCCTGCTCGATGCGCAGTCCGTCGCCGAGCGGCGCCTCGGTCGCCAGGTTGATCAGCCTTTTCATCTGGCGCACCACGCGCTGGTCGGCGCCCACTATCTGGCGCGCCAGCTCGCCCGCCGCTGCCATCAGTTGATCCGCCTGCACCACGCGGTTGACCAGCCCCAGCCGTTCCGCATCCCGGGCATTCAAATAATTCCCGGTCAGCGAAAGTTCCTTGGCCTTGCGCACGCCGACGGCGCGCGGCAGCCGCGCCGACATGCCGCCGCCCGGCATCACGCCCACCCGCGCGTGCGTGTCGGCGAACTGCGCGGTCTCGGCCGCGATAATGATGTCGCAGGCGAGCGCCAGTTCGAAGCCGCCGGTGACCGCGAAGCCGTTGACCGCCGCGATGACCGGCGCTTCCATCCGCTCGACCACCGAGATGAAGGTCACGCCACCGGCCTCGCGGAGGCCCTCGGCGCCCAGCTCATTGAGGTCGAGCCCGGCCGAAAATGCGCGCCCTGCGCCGGTAATTATGACCACGGCGACGGCGGGGTCGGCGCCGAGCTCCTGCATCGCGCTGCAGAAGAGCCTGCGCATCTCGCGGTTGAGCGCGTTGAGCTTTTCGGGACGGTTGAGCGTGACCGTTGCGACTCCATTTTCCTTGCTGATCGCGACCAATGGCTGGTTCATCGAAGCGCCATACCTCTGACGCCACTGCTAACACAGCTCGCGGGGAGGCGTAAAACGGAGCGCAGGGCCAGCGCGATTCTCCATGTGAGAGAGGCCCAGGGCCCCCCGTGGACTTGGCCGAGCGCGACGCGCCAAGATATCGCGTGCGAGATAATCGCGTGCAAAATAATGCTTGCAAAATAACGGGTGGCGATTCGCCGAGCGTGCATCACCGCTAAGTAATGATCCGTCAAGCTGAATCCGACGCTCGCGGCACCAGCCCGTTTCGCGACCATCCGATGATGCTCGCGTGCCGGCTTAAGCCCGCCCCCTATACGCCGGTGTGGCTGATGCGCCAGGCGGGGCGCTACATGCCCGAGTATCGCCGCGTGCGCGCACAGCACGATTTTCTCGAGATGTGCACGCGGCCCGAAATCGCCGCCGAGGTCACGGTCACCGCGGTCGAGCGCCTGGGCGTCGACGCTGCGATCATCTTCGCCGACATTCTGCTGCCGCTCATCCCGATGGAAGTCGGGTTACATTACGAGAAGGAGGGCGGTCCGATTATCGAGCGGCCGGTACGCGCGGCGGCCGACCTCGAACGCATTACGTCAATTGACGCTGCCGGCGCGCTTGGCTTCGTCGGTGACGCGATTAAGTTGACGCGCCGCGCGCTTGGCGGTCGCACTCCGCTCATCGGATTCGCCGGCGCGCCCTTTACGCTCGCGTCATATCTCATCGAAGGCGGCGGCTCGCGCCAGTACCAGGCGACCAAGACCATGATGTACACCGAGCCCGCGACGTGGCATCGCCTGATGGAAACGCTGGCGCGCGCGACCGCGGATTATCTCAACATGCAAATCGCGGCCGGCGCCGACCTTGTGCAGCTCTTCGACAGTTGGGTCGGTATCCTCGGGCCGGACGACTATCGCAGCTTCGTCCTGCCGCACAGCGCCGCCGTGATCTCGGCGCTGAGCCCACGCGTGCCGATGATTCATTTCGGCACCGCGACTGGCAATCTGCTGGAACTGATGCGCGAGGCGGGCGGCGACGTTATCGGACTTGACTGGCGCGTCGACCTTGGCAAGGCGTGGTCGCGCCTCGGTTACGGCGTCGGCGTGCAGGGAAACCTCGATCCGGTCGCACTCTTCGCCGGAATCCCCGAAATTCGCCGGCGCGTCCGCGCGATTCTCGATCAGGCCATCGGCCGCCCCGGCCACATATTCAACCTCGGCCACGGCATCCTGCCCGAGACACCGGTCGACCACGTGCGCGCGCTGGTCGATGCGGTGCACGAGATGAGCCAAAAATGAGCGTGGAGATGAAAACGCGGGCGACGCGCGCCGACGGAAATCGAATGAGATGAGCGCGGACGTAAAATACGGCGCGGTCATCCTGATCGGGTTCGGAGGCCCACGCAGCGCCGCGGAGATTCGTCCGTTCCTCGACCGCGTGACCGCCGGGCGGCCGATTCCGCGCGAGCGCTACGAGGAGGTCGTTCATCATTACGAAGCGATCGGCGGGCGCTCGCCATTCAACGAGATCACGGAGCGTCAGGCCGCCGCGCTGCGCGAGCGCCTTGCGCGTGAAGGCGTGAACATCCCAGTAGTGCTCGGGATGCGCAATACGCCGCCCTGGCTCGAGGACGCGCTCGGCGAGCTTGGGCGACGCGGGGTGCGCCGCGCGTTGGCCTTCGTGCTCGCGGCCCATCGATGCGAGGCGAGTTGGGACCGTTACCTGCGCAACGTCGATGAGGCGCGCGAACGTCTTGGTCACGCCGCGCCCGCGGTCGACTACCTCGGCGAATGGCACGCGCATCCGCTGTTCATCGAGGCCGCGGCGGGTCGCGTCGCCGACGCGCTCGCGCGTCTTGAGCCTGCCGCGCGCGATCGCGCGCAACTCATCTTCACCGCGCATAGCATCCCGGCCGCGATGGCGGCGGCGAGCCCCTACGTCGAGCAATTGCGCGAATCGGCGCGGCTCGTTAGTGAGCGCCTTAAACGGCGCGAATGGACGCTCGCTTTCCAGAGCCGCAGCGGCAGTCCGCGCGATCCGTGGCTGGAGCCCGATGTCTGCGACGTGCTGCGCGGCCTCAACGGACAGCCGGCAGTGGTAACGCCAATCGGCTTTATCTGCGACCACGTCGAGGTGCTCTACGACCTCGACGTCGAGGCGGCGCGCGTGGCACGCGAGGCGGACGTGACGATGGTGCGTGCGGCGACCGTCGGCGAGCATCCGCGGTTCATCGAGATGATCGCGACGCTCATCCGGGAGGGATTGCGCGAGCGATTGCTCGCCTGACCCGGAGATGGCCGCGAGCAGGCGCGATGGCTGATAGCGGCGCACCGCAAATCGCAATTCTGGGCGGCGGAATCAGCGGGCTCAGTGCCGCATTCCGGCTCCTGGAGCTGTCGGCGAAGCATGAGACTCCACTCGTAGTGACGCTGCTGGAGCGCGGCCCGCGCCTTGGTGGAGCGCTCTGCACGATTCGCGAGCAGGGATTCATCGCCGAGGCGGGCGCCGATTCGTTCCTCACCGAAAAGCCCTGGGCGCTAGATCTTGTGCGCCGTCTCGGCCTCGAAGGCGAGCTAATCGGCACTCGCGCGGAGTTCCGCCGGACCTATGTCGTGCGTAATGGAACGCTGGTCGAAATTCCCGAGGGCTTCTCGCTGCTCGCACCCACGCGGATGCTGCCGATGCTGCGCAGTCCGTTGCTTTCTCCGCTCGGCAAGCTCCGCGTGATGATCGAACCGCTGATTCCGCGCCGCCGCGGTCCTCGTGACGAAAGCCTGGCGTCGTTCGTGACCCGCCGGTTCGGCCGCGAGATGCTCGACCGCATCGCACAACCGCTCGCCGGCGGAATTTACACCGCCGACCCCGAGCGGCTCAGCCTGCACGCCGCGCTGCCGCGCTTTGCCGATATGGAGGCGCGCTATGGCAGCGTGATTCGCGGACTACGGGCCGCAGCGCGCATGCAAGACGGCAAATCCGGTAAGCCCGACAAGTCCGGCACATCAGGCGGCACCAGCGGCGCGCGATGGAGCCTGTTCGCGAGCCTCTGCGGCGGAATCGGCACGATGGTCGACGCGCTAGCGCAAAAGCTCGGCGAGACCGTGCGCCGCAACGCGGAGGTGGTGGCGCTCGAGCGTGTCGGCGGCGACGCCGCGGATCGCAAGCCACGATGGCGCGTCGTGATGGCTGACGGCTCCGCTCTGGAAGCCGACGCGGTGATTTGCGCGTTGCCGGCTTTTCGCGCGGCGCCGCTGTTCGATCCGCATTCGCCGTCACTTGCGCGCGCGCTCGGGACAATCGGCTATGCGTCGGCGGCGGTGGTCAATCTCGCGTATCGCGAAGACGACTTTCCGCGCGCGCCGCGAAGTTTCGGCTTCGTGGTGCCTGCGATCGAGCAGCGCAAGATTATCGCCGGCAGCTTCACCAACCTGAAGTTCGCCGGCCGTGCGCCAGCCGGAACGATCCTGGTGCGGGCGTTCGTCGGTGGCGCGATGCAGCGCGAATTGATGGCGCTCGACGACGCCGCGATGATCGAAGTCGTGCGCGAGGAGTTCCGTGGGCTGCTCGGCGCAGCGGCCGCACCGCTATGGTCGCAGGTCAACCGATGGCCCGATTCGATGCCGCAGTACGCGGTGGGACATCATGGCCGCGTGGCCGAAATCGAGCGCGCGGCGGCCGCGCTGCCGGCGCTCGAGCTTGCCGGCGCGGCGCTCCGCGGCGTAGGAATTCCCGACTGCGTGCTCGGCGGCGAGCGCGCGGCCGAGGTGGTCTTTTCCGAACTTCGGGCCGAGCTGGGAGCGGCGCGCGCGGCGACGCCCGCAGCGACGCCCGGAGCATCGTGATGACTCCCGACGGCGCAACTGCGTGGCCGCGCGTCGTCGCGCACGCGGACATGGACGCCTTTTACGCCTCGGTCGAGCAACTCGACAATCCTGCGCTGCGCGGCCTGCCGGTGATCGTCGGCGGACGCAGCCGCCGGGGCGTGGTGACCTCGGCCTCCTACGAGGCGCGCCGCTTCGGCGTGCGCTCGGCGATGCCCGCGCACGAAGCGCATCAGCTTTGTCCCGAGGGCATCTTCGTGCCGGGGCGGATGGCGCGTTACGTGGAAGTCTCACGCGCGGTGCGCGCGGCCTTCGACGAGTTCAGCCCAATAGTCGAGCCGCTCTCGCTCGATGAAGCCTTTCTCGATCTCACCGGAACGCATCGCCTGTTCGCCTCGCCGATCGAGGCCGGGCGCGCGCTCAAGCGTCGCGTGCGCGAGGCGACCGGCCTCGTGGTGTCGGTCGGAATCGCACCGACCAAGATGGCGGCGAAAATTTTAAGCGACCTCTCCAAGCCCGATGGCCTGCGGATGATCGAGCCGGACGGGCTGGTGGATTTTCTCACGCCGCTGCCGGTCGAACGGCTATGGGGCGTCGGGCGAGTGACGCTCGCGCAGATGCATCAGGTGGGAATCGCGACGGTCGGCGACCTCGCGCGCGCCGACGTCGCGCACCTGCACGCGATGTTCGGCGCGATGGGGCCGCATCTGCACGAACTCGCGCTGGGGCGCGACCCGCGCCCCGTCGTCGGCGACTACGAGCGCAAGTCCTACGGCGAAGAGAGCACGTTCGAGCATGATCTCGCGCTCGACTCGCTGGAGCTCGCGCGCGTGTTGATCGCGCATTCCGACGCGCTCGGGCGGCGCCTGCGCGCCGATCGCGTGCGCGCGCGCACGGTGACGCTCAAGCTCAAACTCGCGCGGCCGCTTGGGCAGGGCCGCTATCCGATCATAACGCGCAGCCAGTCGCTCGAGGCCCCGACCGACGACGGCGCTGAACTATCGCGCGTCGCGCGGGCGCTGCTCGGGCGCGTGCGCGAACGCGAGCCGGTGCGTCTGGCCGGCGTGCAGGTGCATAACCTGGTGCGCGACGCCGAGGCCGCGGCAGCGCAACTGGCACTGTTCGGCGCGGCCCCTGCGCACGACGCGCGCCGCGACCGGCTCAACCGCGCGCTCGACAAGGTTGCCGAGCGCTTCGGCGAAGAGGCGGTCACGCGCGGGCTCGCCCATGCGGAGCGCGCCGCGCCCACGCGCCGTATCAAATGAGTGGCGCTACGCGGGACAAGCCTCGAGCTGCTCCAGGAACAGCGCGTAGCAATCGCGATTGGCCGTCACGCCCATGAAGTTGTCGATATGGCCGTAGCCCGGTGTGACGTGGCGGCGATAGAGCTTGGGGTCGTTGACGCTTTGCAGCCACTGGAAAGTCCGCTCGGTGGATACCGGCAGGTAGCACTGATTGAGCTCACCGGAGACGAACGTGATCGGGATGCGCAGGTGCTCGGGGCGCACGTAACTCGGCGGCTCGGCGACGCCGTAGCGGCGCAGGTTCTCCGTGGCGCCGTAGTCGAACTTCGCCGCCGTGCCGCGCTTGACGATCTGCGCGAGATGGCGAAAGGCGGTCATGTTGCACGCGCCGAATTGCTCGCTCAGCCGATCGTGAGTTGCGGTGTTGAGCCGCTGATGGCGGTAGAGATGGCCGTACATGAAGGTGATGCGATGGCATACGGTGCTGTTGCATTCGTGATTGGTGAGGTCGACCACCGCACCGAACATCTTCTGGAATAGCGGATGGCGCGGATCCTCGATGGCGGAGAGATAGTCCACGCCAAGGTCCGCGAACACGTCGCCCAGGTTGAGCATGCACTTTATCTCGGTGGCCGGCGGCGCCGCGTAGTGCAGCGCTATTTGCGAGCACGAGACGCAGCGCACGTCCGGAAGATACCCTGCCGCCAGCGCCATGAAGAACGCGCTCGCGCCCGCGCAATGCACCACCGCCTGCACCGAATCCGCGCGCGTGCGCTCGCGGATGAAGGCGATCGCGGCGGGAAAATCGTTCTCCGCCGCCTGGTCCAGCGTGAACTGGCGAAGCGGCAACTGGAGGCTCGCGCGCCAATCCAGCAGCCAGGCGTCGTAGCCGTTGTTCATCAGGTACTGGATGAAATGCTCGTCGACCGTCGGCAGCAGGAACATCCCGCTCCACACGCCCGCGCCATGCACGATGATCACCGGACCCTTGATGCCGCCGCGGTAGCGCGCGAGCCGTAGCTCCACGCCGTCGGGCGTCGTGGTGGTATAATTTTCAACTGCCGGTAGACCCATCGCGCTTCACCTCCATGCGTCATTGCGCAGCCGATTGGTTCGCGCGCGCGTCATCGGCATCACAGCGAGAGCCGCGGCCGCACGAACACGTCCCACAGCGTGCCCATGAACATCCGCCCAAACTGCGCGAGCGCCGCCGCCTTGCGCGCGGGATCATCGGTGCCCGAGACCGTAAAGGTCCCGAGCTGTTGCACGAAGTCGGCGACCAGGATGTGCAGGATGCCGCACGCCATCACCGGACCAGTGTGGTCGTGACCGGCGCGGATCACCGTGTACAGCGTCGAAGTCGCGCTCCAGACGTCGAAGCTGCCGTCGTCGCGCACTTGCTTGAAGCCGTCGAGCAGGTAGGGCTGGCCGTCCGCGCCAACAAACGGCAGCGCGTAAAGCATCCGGCGCTCGTACAGGCGGCTGCTATCGACGAAAAGGTTGAAAAGGCCATCGCTGGTCGGCACGCCGGCGGGGCCGGTGAAGCCGTCGACGCGCACGGTGCCGTTGGCGATTCCCGGATGCGCGGGGTCGGCCAGGAACTGGTCGAGGTTCGGCATCGCGATCGTCAGCGTGAACTCCATGTAGGTGTTGGCCTGCTGGCCGGCGCGCTCGGCCGCGATGTAGGCGGCGATGTCTTCTTGAGAGGCGGGCGCGGCGTCCTTTTGCACAAAGCCCTTCATGGTTTCGGTGAAGCTCAGTCCCACGGCGGCGGTTTGCGGCGCCATAACTTCCTCCTGCTGCGGGAATCAAATCCCGGTTAGCGGGTCTTTAACCGGCCGCGCAATCGCGGCCTCGGGTGCACGCCAGGCGGCATTGCCGGTGAGCTTGCGAATCGCGGCCTCGACGTCGCGCTCGGCCACCGCGGCGATCGTATGCGAGGGGTTGACGCCGGTCGCCGCGGGCAGAGCGCCGCCGTCGAGCACGTAGAGTCCGGGGTAGCCGAAAACCTCGCCGCCCGCGTCGCTGACGCCTTTTGCTTCGTCGTCCGCCATCACGCAGCCGCCGAGGTTGTGCACCGAGACCGGATGATTGAGCCGCTGCCATAGCGGGTTGAACGCGACCGCACCACCCATCGCGTTGGCCACGTCGGTGCTGAATTGCTGTTCGGCGGCATAGAGCGCCGCGTTCGAGGCGACGTCCCAGCTCACCTTGAGCGTGCGGGTGAGCGGCTCGAGCGCGAGCACGCCGTTGGCGCGGTCGCGGCCCATCGCGAGAAACACGGCCGTGTCGTCATGCGACGGAGCGGCGAGACCGAGACGGCCCCGAGCAGCGGCGCTAATCTCTGCGGTCAATATCTCGCTGGAAAGGCTGATCGCGTCCTTGAGCCATCCACTCTTTGGGTTGAGCACCTGGAGCAGGCCGACGATCTCTTTTGGGTAGCCGCCCTCCTCGAAGATGAACCACATGCGGTCGGCGCCGGCCCCGCGATCGTAGACGATGCCGGTGGTTATCGTGGGGCCGTTGGAAGGCACGAAGGGCGTCGCGGTGTCGAAGGCGAACGCGAGAAAATCGCCGTTGCCCGAATAGCCCTGGCCCAGGCGCGCGCTCAACGCGGGCAGCGTACCGAACTCGTCGCGGCATCGGAGCAAAAGCTCGGTCGAGTTGACTGCGCCCGCGCACAGGAAGACCGCGCGCGCGTCAATCGCGCTCTCGGCGCCGCCCGCCGCGTGATTTTTGAACCTGACCTTGTAGCCTGCGCCGTCGCGCTCGATACGAACGACTTCGCTGAGCGGTGCGACGTCGGCGCCGCGCTGCTCGGCAATCGCCAGGTAGTTGAGATCGAGCGTGTTCTTGGCCAGCACGTTGCATCCGATGTCGCACTCGCCGCAGTAGGTGCATCCGCTCTGCTCGACGCCGAACTTGTTGCGATGCGCCACGCCGGGTGCGGAAAAATCGACCGCGATATTCGGGTAACAGAACCGGGCCTCGCACCCCAGGCGGCCGGCCACCTGTTTCATCCACGCGGCCTTGGGCGGGACGCCGAGATGGCTGGAGGCCGTGATGGGTGCGATGTCGAGCATGTAGGCGACAAGGTCGTAGTAGGGATCAAGCGCGGCGCGGCTGTAGCCAGCCGGCCATCCGCTCTGGAAAAGATCGGCGGGCGCGCGCAGGTGAACGTTGGCGTAGATGAGCGAGCCGCCGCCCCATCCGGCCCCCTGCACAATCGTCATCTCGCCGAAGGGCCGGACGTCGAACAGGCCCTGGCCGACCGCCCACTGCCATCCATTGGTTGGATCGTTCCAATCGCGCGGGAATTCGTTGCGCCCGTAGCGCCGCCCGCGCTCCAGAATCGCAACCTTGAGTCCGGCTTGCGCCAGACGGCATCCCGCGACCGCGCCGCCGAAGCCGCTGCCGATAACGACCGCGTCGTAACTCGATCGCATCGTTCCCCCCTTTGATTTCCGATCCGGCGCCGCGCGTGACGGCGCCACTCATCATGCCCCGAGGCTATCTTGCCACGGTGGCGGCGATGACGCATCAGGCGCCGGGGGCGCATTCGACGAAGCCGCGCATATTTGACGGCGCGGGCCGCGGCGGCATAATGCTAGGTTCCAGCTTTTCTCTGGATAAGAGGCTAGTTTCCGTCATGGCTGCTGAAACGCTTTTCGAAAAAATCTGGCAGAGCCACGTGGTCCGCGAGCAAACCGGCGAACCCGCACTGCTCTACATCGATCTGCACCTGGTGCACGAGGTAACGTCGCCGCAGGCCTTCGAGGCGCTGCGCAACAGCGGACGTAAGGTGCGCGCGCTCGACCGCACCTTCGGCACTCAGGATCACAACGTTCCGACCACCGACCGCACCAAGCCCATCGCCGATCCCGATTCGGCGGCGCAGATCGAAATGATGCGCCGCAACTGCCGCGAGTTCGGTGTGCGCCTGTTCGACCTCGGCGCGCCCGAACAGGGCATCGTGCACGTCATCGGACCCGAGTTGGGCCTCACACAACCCGGGATGACCATCGTGTGCGGCGACAGCCATACCGCCACCCACGGCGCGTTCGGCTCGCTGGCGTTCGGCGTCGGCACCAGCGAGGTCGAGCACGTGCTCGCCACACAGTGCCTCTGGCAGGCCAAGCCGAAGACGTTGGAGATTCGCGTCGACGGGCGCCTGAAGCCCGGCGTGACGGCGAAGGATTTGATCCTCGGCATCATCGGACGCATCACCACCGACGGTGGCACCGGACATGTCATCGAGTATCGCGGCGAGGCGATCGAGGCGCTCTCGGTGGAAGAGCGGATGACGGTGAGCAACATGTCGATCGAGGCGGGCGCGCGCGCCGGGATGATCGCGGCGGACGCCAAGACCGTCGAGTATCTGCGCGGGCGGCGCTTCGTCGCGGCGGGCGCGGACTTCGATCGGGCGGCCGAGCGCTGGCTCAAGTTTCGCACCGATGACGACGCGCGTTTCGACAAGAGCATCACGTTCGACGCGGCGGCGTTCGCACCGCAAGTTACCTGGGGAACAAATCCCGGGATGGTGGTCGAGATCACCGGCAAGGTGCCCGACCCTGCTAACCTCAAGAGCCCGGCGGAGCGCCAGGCGGTCGAACGCGCTCTAGAATACATGGGCTTGCAGCCGGGCACGGCGATCCAGGACATCCGCGTCGACCGCGTCTTTATCGGCTCGTGCACCAACTCACGTATCGGCGACCTGCGCGCAGCGGCCGACATAGTGCGCGGACGCAAGGTCGCCAAAAGCGTGCACGCGATGGTGGTGCCGGGATCGCAGCAGGTCAAAGCCGAAGCCGAAAAGCTCGGGCTCGATCGCGTTTTCCTGGACGCGGGCTTCGAGTGGCGCGAATCGGGATGCAGCATGTGCCTGGGGATGAACCCGGACATCCTGAAGCCCGGCGAACGCTGCGCGAGCACCTCGAATCGTAACTTCGAGGGACGCCAGGGCAAGGGCGGACGCACGCATCTGGTTAGTCCCGCGATGGCTGCTGCGGCGGCGGTGAGCGGACACTTCGTCGACGTGCGCGAGTGGCCAGCGCATTAGAGCGCCAGATTGGCGATTCGCAGGCGGCGCAAACGTAAGAAATCAGTAAGGAACTAACGCTCGCGGCTGGCAGGCAGTTTGGCCAGCCGTTTGCCGTTGGAGCCGTAAAGCGAAAGCGATGGCGCGCCGCTGCCCGAGACCACCAGTTCCGCGCGCCCCTCGCCCGTCTCGTTGTACAATCCAAGGCCGGTTGCGCCGTCGGATTTGAGCGCGACCTCAAGGCGCCGCCTGCCGCTCGCGTCATAGAGCACCACCGACGGCGCCCCGTCCGCGCCCAGGCGAATCGCCGCGCGAGCACGGCCGTTCGCGTCGCTGAGCGCCAGCGCAGGGCTGCCGTCGTCGAGCGAGAGCGTGGCGCGAGGCGCGCCGTGTGCGTCGACCAGCACGAATTGCTCAGCCATCACGCGCTTGTACGGCGCTGCGGAGCGATCGGTGGAAACGGCCGGCCTTTCGGCCGGCGGCGATGCCTCTTTGATGCTCTCGACCGCGTCGCGGAAGCGACCGATGGTCGCGTCCGTACTGGTCTCGGGAGTTTCGGGGGGACTTGCCTCGGAAGTTGCCTCGGGATTGCCGTTGAGCGGCTGAGTGCCGCTCATGGCCTTACCACCTTCGACGTCTGGAGCGGGGACGAGGTGCGGCGATTCAGAAAATCGATGCGTCGGCGCCACGAAGCGAAGTCTAGACCCGGCGCGCGGGTCTCACAAGCACGACGGCGCGCAACGTTACGCACAGCGGCACGGACCCTCGCAGTGGATACGTGAAGCAGCAAATCCTTGCTCGGACGATTCAAGTGCGTTAGTTGAGGGTCGCATCTTTAATATGCTTTTCTAATCGACACGCACTTGAAATTGCTTACATCAGCTTTTGCTATTCAGACCGGACGACGCTCGAAACTCAGCGCCCGCCGCAGATGCCGGCGTCAGCGTTTTGACCGGCGTCAACGCTCTGATTGGAACGTGACGTCTTGATTGGAAAGTGAGCTTCAGGCTTCCCGGAATTCGATGCGCCGCATGCCGAACCGGGTGCGCCTGTTGGGTTCAAGATTCGCTGGACGGTGGGCGTTTGCACTGCAAATAGGAGGAGGCAGAGAGTTGGACGAATCATTCATTTCTCTTCAACCCGATCAGGCAGTAGCCAAGGTGTTCGACCCGATGAAATCGGCCGAGGACACGCTCGCCCGGCTGGCCAAGGTGCTGGAGCCGATGGGCCAGTTGGCGCAGTTGGCCGACGTCTTCGAGCCGATCAGAACATTCCAGGAGGAATTGGCGGATGTGGCCGCGGCCTTCGAGCCGATAAAGGGATTCCACAGCCATCTCGAGAACCTGGCCAACCGCTTCGAACCGATGCGGGCGTTTCAAAGCCAGCTCGAGCGCGTGGCTGCGGCCTTTCACGAGCAGCTCGTGCAATTGGCGTCCGCGATGGAGCCGGCGACCGCGTTTCAGGATCAGTTGCAACATTTGATCAAGGCGTTTGAGCCGGCCAAGGCGCTGCAACGGCGTTTCATCGAGCTGTCGCGCGCGTTTAACGCCAACGGTGCAAGCGCGGTCAACGGCCACAACGGGCACAACGGAAAACCTGCGGCCGACTGATCGCCGGCGCGGGGCCCTCGAGGGTCCGGGGCACATAGGTAACGGTAAACGTGCGTCACGCGGATACCCGCGTGGCGCGCGATGTGGGAAGTGTTGCGCGCCAAGGCGCGTGGACTGCTCGCGCCGTTCTGTATGCACTGATTTAGCCGGCTGCCGATTTTGTGCTATTCAATCGGCTCCGGTGAATGGTGCATTCGTGCGCGCCGACGCCGGTTGTTTTTCTCCACTGGTAAGCTTTAGTCTGCCGATAGTTTTGCTCTGGGGGTAAGCGCGCGATGCAACCGTTCAAGAATTTCACCGGCCTGGTCGCTCCGATGGATAGGTCCAACGTCGATACTGACCAGGTGATTCCCAAGCAGTTCTTAAAGGCCGTGGTGCGTAGCGGCCTGGGTAAGGGGCTCTTCTTCGATTGGCGCAATCAGCCTGACAAGGGTTACGTGCTCGACGAGCCGCGCTTCAAGGGCGCGTCAATCCTGGTGGCGCGGGCCAACTTCGGATGCGGCAGCTCGCGCGAGCACGCGGTGTGGGCACTAACTGACTTCGGCTTCAAGGCCGCGATCGCATCCTCCTTCGCCGACATTTTCCGCAATAATTCGCTCAAGAACGGCTTCCTGCCAATAATTCTCAAGCCCGAAGAGGTCGATGCCGTTTTCGCGGCGATCAAGCGGCATGACGGCTACGAACTGAGCGTCGACCTGCCCGCGCAGACGGTCTCGGACAAGTTCGGATGGTCGGCACACTTCGATATCGATCCGTTCCCCAAGAAATGTTTTATCGAGGGGCTCGACGACGTGGCGCTGACGCTCACGCACGACAAAGAGATCGCGGCCTACGAGAAAACCCATCCGGCGCCCTATCGGCTGTAGACTGTACGCGCGTAACGGCCTTGTCGCCGCGGCTGATATAGTCGTGTTGTGACTGCGCGCTCGCTGACGGTCGATTCGGCGCCCGGGCGGATGCGGCTCGACGTGTTCGTAGCCGCCGAGCTCGGCGCGGAATTTTCCCGCTCGCAGGCCGCGCGCATGATCAGGGCCGGCCTGGTGCGGCTCAACGGCGTTCCGGCGCGCGCCGCCGACGCCGTTCGCCCCGGCGACAAGGTCGAAATTCAAAGTCCGGAAATCCAAACTTCCGCCGCCATGCCGAGGGCGGCAGCGTCGCATGGACATATAAACGCGGCGGCAAAAGCGTCGGAAGACGCGGCTGCGAACGCGCCTGCAATCGAAGTGCTCTACGCCGACGACGAGATCATCGTCGTCAACAAGCCAGCCGGGATGACGGTCCATCCCGCGCCCGGGCATCCCGGCGGCACACTGGTGGACGCGTTGCTCGCGCGCTTTCCCGAGATGGCGGCGATGGCTGAGCCGGGCGGCGTGGTGCGCCCGGGAATCGTTCATCGGCTCGATAAGGACACGTCGGGCGTGATGGTGGTCGCGCGAACACCGTTTGCCCGGATGGAGTTGGCGCGCCAGTTCAAGGAGCGCACGGTGAGCAAAGTCTATCTGGCGGTGGTACGCGGGCTGATTGGACGCGAGCGCTTTTCGATCGCGCGCCCGGTCGGCCGCCATCCGATCGAGCGCAAGCGGATGTCGGTGAATTCGCGCCACGGCCGCGAGGCCTTCAGCGAGGTCTGCGTGCTCGCGCGGATGCCGGCGGCGGGCCGCGGCGCGACGCTCGTCGGCGTGCGGCCGCTGACCGGCCGCACGCATCAGATTCGCGTACACCTGGCTTCGATCGGGCATCCCTGCCTCGGCGATCCGCTCTATGGCGGCCGGCCGCTCAAAAAATCCAAGGATGCGGCATTTTCCGAGGCGGCATCCGGGTTCGACCGCCAGGCGCTGCACGCGATGGCGCTGCGGTTGAGCCATCCGCGCACCGCCGCGGCGCTCGAGTTCATCGCGCCGCCCGCGGACGACTTTGCCGGCTTCCTCATGGCGCGGGGGGTGGCAACGGGGCAGACGGAGCTCGAGCGCTGGATCGAACTTACCGAGATCGAACTTGCCGAGTTTGTCGAATCTGTCTCGCGGCCGCTCGGAGAGCGGATGAGAAGGAGGCCCGTTGACAGCCCAAAGAGGCTCAGATAGTTTCCACCTAAGAGCCTGCGTATCGAGCCGAGGCAGGCCAGACTCCGGATCGTCCGCAGCCGCCAAGTGACCCGCCGAAGATTGGGCGTCGCCTCCCCACCGCGACCAAGTGCCTCAATCCATTTGATCGGCCTGGGAAGAACCGGTTCAAGGTTTCGTTCGGGGTCGTAATACGCGCGACGGTCTCTCACGGGCGGGGCTGCATTAAGGGATCGCCAGCATCAATTCTGTCACTTCTCAGCCGGATTGGAGTCAAGAATTTTGCGGACAAGGCATATGGGCAAGGGCAGGGGGGTTAGGGGCGAGGCTCAGGGCCAGGGCGACGAGATTCGCAACGGCCCCAACCTCTCGCACACCCGTCACATGCAACCGGCGGCGGCGCCGGGAGCCGGCGAAACCAACGGCGCGGCCGAGCACGACGAGGCCCGTGGCGGCGAAAGCGGTGGCGCGATTGCGCCTGAGGGCGGCAGCGGCGATCGCTACCGCGCCAGCAGTTCGCAGGCCCTGAACGCCTCCGAGCGCCACGTGGGCGGAATCGTCAGCGATGGCGGCGCACTCAACCTCAAGGTGCTCAAGGCTGCCAAGATAACCGAGCTGGCGCAGATCGCGCGCGAGTACAACATCGATGGCGCGACGAACATGCGCAAGCAGGAGATGATTTTCTCCATCCTGCAGGCGCAGGCCTCGCGCAACGGCTCGATCCTCGGCGAAGGCGTGCTGGAGATTCTGCCCGACGGCTTCGGCTTCCTGCGCGCGCCCGACTACAATTATCTGCCGGGACCCGACGACATCTACATCTCGCCCAGCCAGATCCGTAAGTTCAACCTGCGCACCGGCGACATCGTTTCCGGGCTGATTCGCCCGCCCAAGGAAGGAGAGCGTTACTTCGCGCTGCTGAAGGTCGAATCGATCAATTTCGAGGAGCCCGAGAAGGCCCGCGACAAGATCCTGTTTGACAACCTTACGCCGCTCTATCCGCAGGAGCGGATCAAGCTCGAGTACGACCACGAGGACTACACCACCCGCATCATCGATTTGATCGCGCCGATCGGCAAAGGCCAGCGCGGCCTTATCGTCGCGGCGCCGTTCACCGGCAAGACCATGATGCTGCAGGCGATCGCCAAAGCGATCGCGCATAACCATCCGGAAATCGTCCTGATCGTCCTGCTGGTCGACGAGCGCCCCGAGGAAGTCACCGACATGCTGCGTTCGGTGCAGGGCGAGGTCGTAAGCTCAACCTTCGACGAGCCCGCGACGCGCCACGTGCAAGTGGCCGAGATGGTGATCGAGAAGGCGCGCCGGCTGGTCGAGCATGGGCGCGACGTGGTGATCCTGCTCGACTCGATCACGCGGCTGGCGCGCGCCTACAATACGGTGGTGCCGCCTTCGGGTAAAATTCTCTCGGGCGGCGTCGACTCCAACGCGCTGCACAAGCCCAAGAAATTCTTCGGCGCGGCGCGCAACACCGAGGACGGCGGCTCGCTTACCATCATTGCCACCGCCTTGGTCGACACCGGCAGCCGGATGGACGAGGTCATCTTCGAGGAGTTCAAAGGCACCGGCAATCAGCAAATTGGCCTTGACCGGCGCCTGTTGGAAAAGCGCATCTTCCCGACCATCGATATCCAGCGCTCCTCGACCCGCAAAGAGGAGCTGCTGCTGCCACGCAGCACGCTTAACCGGGTATGGATCCTGCGCAAACTGCTCTCCCAGCTCAACGCGGTCGAGGCGATGGAGTTTCTGCTGGATAAGATGCAGGGCTCTAAAACCAACGAAGAGTTCCTCGAATCGATGAACGGCTAGGGGATGCGCGCCCTAGGAACTGCCCGCGCGGCTTGATAATTAATAGTGTCGTCCGCTGGCCGGAGGGCTGAGCGGACGCTTAAGAGGACTTATGACCGAAATCAGCATGAAACAGCTTCTGGAAGCCGGAGTTCACTTCGGCCACCAGACCAGCCGCTGGAATCCGAAGATGAAGCCTTACATCTTTGGCGCCCGCAACGGCATCTATATCATCGACCTCCAGCAGACCGTGCGGATGTTTCGCGAGGCTTACGACTTCGTCCGCGACCTCGCCGCCCAGGGCGGCACGATGCTCTTCGTCGGCACCAAGAAGCAGGCCCAGGACATCGTGCGCGAAGAGGCCGATCGCTGCGGGATGTACTACGTGCACAACCGCTGGCTGGGCGGGATGCTGACCAACTTCCAGACCATCCGGCAATCGATCGAACGGCTCAAGAAACTCGAAGAGATAATGGCCGACCCCGAGATGATCCAGGCGCTCACCAAGAAAGAGATGAGCGAGAATGCCCACGAGCACGACAAGCTGATGGGCACGCTGGCCGGGATCAAGAACATGCGCAAGCTGCCCGACGCGCTGTGGGTGATCGACACCAAGAAAGAAGACATCGCGGTAGCCGAGGCCAAACGGCTCGGCATCCCGGTGGTGGCCGTGGTCGACACCAACTGCGACCCCGACCTTATCGCCTACCGCATCCCGGGCAACGACGACGCGATTCGCGCGATCAAGCTGTTCAGCGCGGCGATGGCCGACGCGGTGCTGGAGGGCAAACGAATCGCCGAGGAACGGCAAAAGGGCGAGCAGGACTTAAGCGCCAATGCCGACGAAGGGCGCGCTCCGGAGCCGCCAAGCCAGAGCGTCTAGGAAGATTTGTTGCGGCACGCCGGCGCGTTTATAAACCGGCCGGCAAAGTTTCACCCGAGCGGGCAAGAACGAGAACCTACAGACAAAAAATCCAAGAATGGACATCAACGCAAACATCGTCAGGGAACTGCGCGAAAAAACCGGCGCCGGCGTTATGGACTGCAAGAAGGCGCTGGCGGAGGCCAGCGGTGACCTGGACAAGGCCATCGTGTGGCTCCGCGAGCGCGGTATCGCACAGGCCGCCAAGCGCGCGGGCAAGCTCGCCTCGGAAGGGTCGATCGGGTCCTACATTCATGCCGGCGGCAAGCTCGGCGTGCTGGTAGAGGTTAATTGCGAAAGCGACTTCGTGGCCAAGACGCCCGAGTTTCAGACCCTGGTCAAGGAGATCGCGATGCAGATAGCGGCGGCCAATCCGCGCTGCGTCAGCCGCGAGGACGTGCCCGCCGAGGTCATCGAGCAGGAGCGCCAGATCTACGCCACGCAGTCGGCGGACAAGCCTGAAGCGGTGGTCAAGAAAATCGTCGACGGCAAGCTGGAAAAATTCTACCGTGACATCTGTCTCAACGAGCAGGCCTGGGTGCGCGATCCCAACCGCACTATCACCGACCTGCTGGGCGAATACGTAGCCAAGCTGGGCGAGAAGATCGAAATCCGCCGCTTCGTCCGCTTCCAGCTCGGCGAATCGCGCGACGGCAACACGGCCGCCAGCGCGTAATCACCTGCGCACGGGGGGAGGCGAGAGCGATGAGCGAGGCGGCAGGCGGCGCGGCGCACAAGCCCCGCTTCCACCGCGTGATGCTCAAGCTCTCCGGGCAGGCGCTGGCGCCCGCCCAAGGAGCCGGCATCGATCTCGATACGCTGGCCGCATTCGCCCGCGAAATCAAAGATATAGCCGCCCTCGGCGTGCAACTCGCGATGGTTATCGGGGCGGGCAACATCCTGCGCGGCAGCGAATACGAAGCGCGTGGGATGGACCGCTCGAGCGCGGACCAGATGGGCATGCTGGGCACCGTGATCAACGCCCTCGCCTTTCAGGACGCCCTGGAGCGGGCCGGCGTGACCACCAGGGTGCTCTCGGCAATCGCGATGCAGGCCGTGTGCGAGCCGTACATCCGTCGGCGCGCGGTGCGCCACCTCGAAAAGGGACGGGTGGTGATCTTTGCCGCCGGCACCGGCAATCCCTACTTCACCACTGACACCGCAGCGAGCCTGCGCGCGTTGGAAATCGGCGCTGAAGTCATCCTCAAGGCGAGCCATCATGTCGACGGCGTTTACGACCGCGATCCGCTGCGTGAAGCCGGAGCCAAACGCTTTGACCGCCTGACCTACCTCGAGGTGCTCGAACGCAACCTCAAGGTGATGGACTCGACCGCGATCTCGATGTGCAAGGACAACGACCTGCCGATCATCGTTTTCAATCTGCGCCAGACGGGTAATATAAGAAGGGCCGTGATGGGCGAACCGATCGGCACCTGGGTGGAAAGTGGCCGCTGAGGAAAAGCCGGAAGAACTGATCGAGATGGCGCGCATGGAGATGGAGGAGGCGCTCGGCGCCTTTCGCCATGAGCTCGGCCGCGTACGCACCGGACGCGCCTCGACCGCGCTGCTCGAGGGCCTGCACGTCAATTATTATGGCGCACGCACGCCGCTGCGCCAGCTCGCCGGGCTGGCCGCTCCCGAGCCGCGCCTGCTGGTGGTCACGCCTTATGACAAGGGCTCACTGCACGAGATCGAAAAGGCTATCCAGACCTCCGACCTCGGCCTGACTCCAATCAACGACGGCAAGCTCATCCGCGTGCCGATCCCCGAGCTAACCGAGCAGCGGCGCAAGGAACTGGTGCGCCACGTGCACAAGACCGCTGAGGAGTTCCGGGTCTCCGTACGCAACCATCGCCGTGACGCTAACGACAAGCTCAAAAAAATGCACAAGGACAAAAAGCTCGATGACGACACGCTGCGCACGGCCGAGGCCAAAGTCCAGCAGCATACCACCGAGCACATCGAGAAGATCGACAAGGTGCTGGCGGCCAAGGAAGCCGAGATAATGGAGGTCTGAATCGCCCGCAAGGCATCCCGCGCAAGTGAGATCCCGCGGCGGCTTACCCAGTTCGTGGCTTCTATACTCCCACTGAACGAATTTCCCGGTCTTTCGCTCGAGGCGGAGCGGTTGCCGCGCCATGTCGCGATCGTGATGGACGGCAATGGGCGATGGGCGCGCCAGCACGGGCTTTCGCGTCCGGAAGGCCATCGGCGCGGCAAGGACTCGGTGCGCGCCGTGGTCGAGGCCGCACGCGAGGTTGGCATCCCCTACCTCACCCTGTTCGTCTTCTCCAACGAGAACTGGCAACGGCCGGGCACCGAGGTGCGCTTCCTGATGGAGCTGTTCCATCGCTACCTCAGCACCGAGACCAAGCGCCTGATGAAACGCGACATCAAGGTGGTGGCACTGGGCGAGCTCGAACGTCTGCCGCCGCCGGTCAGGCGCGCGCTCGACTCGATGATCGCCGCGACCGCCGGGAACCGATCGATGACGGTGGCGCTGGCGCTCTCCTATGGCGGCCGACAAGACGTGACTGCAGCCGCCCGCCGGATCGCCGAGGAAGTTGCCGGGGGGCGCCTGCGCCCCGACGAGGTCGACGAGCAGGTGGTCGCGAGCCGGCTCGCCAGCGCTGACCTGCCCGACCCCGACTTGCTCATCCGGACCTCGGGCGAACTTCGGATCTCGAATTTTTTCCTGTACCAGCTCGCCTACACGGAGCTCTATTTCACCAACACGCTATGGCCCGACTTCCGCGAGCGCGAATTTCTCCATGCGCTGGCGGCCTATCAGCTTCGCGAGCGCCGCTTCGGCGCGGTCGACGCCGGCTCCGCCAACCACCGACTGCGTGCTGCGAACTAGGGTCTGGACCGCGCTGGTCGCGCTACCCGCGCTGCTGGCGGTGGTGCTGTTCGCACCCGCGCTGTGGTTTGCGGCGTTCGTGGGCGTTTTGACCGCGTGGGGGCTCTACGAAGTGGCCGCGATGACCCGGGCGCATACGGCTGGCGCGATCGGCGCATTAGTTGTGGCGGGCGGTGGGTCGGCGATACTGCTGGCGTGGGCGCCCAAGCATCTATGGTTCATCCCGCTCGGCGCAATTCTGGCCATGCTGATGCTGATCGTGCGGGTGAGTTGGAACACGTCGAGCCCGGCGGCTCCGTCGCCCGGACTGGGCCTGACCGTCCTTGGGGCATTCTACGTGGGGGCGCTGTTTCCCTATTTTTCGCTCCTGCGCAACCGGACGAACGGCATCGCGGTGATAATTTTTATCCTGCTCCTCGTAATCGCCAGCGACACTGGGGCGTACTTCACCGGTTCATGGTTGGGCCGCACGAAACTGGCCCCGCGGGTGAGCCCAAAAAAGACCGTGGAAGGGGCAATCGGCGGGCTCGCGCTATGCGTGGTGGCCGGATCGCTGCTGCACCAACCGCTGGTGTCAGGATGGAACGTAGGCCGGACCGTAGCGCTTTCGCTGGCAATCGGAATATTGGCGCAACTGGGCGACTTGGCCAGCTCAGCGCTCAAGCGCAGCGCCGGGGTGAAGGATTCGGGCTGGATTTTCCCCGGCCATGGCGGCCTGCTCGATCGCACGTGCAGCATGGTTTTCGCCACGGTTTTGGCTTATTATTGGAGCCGATGAATATGACGCATCAGCCTGACTTCTTATTTAACAATCGGAAACTATGATCACCTCAATCATCTCAGCCGTCATAATCTTCGCCGTCCTGATCATCGTGCACGAGACCGGCCATTTCCTGGTGGCCAAGCGCTCGGGTGTGCGTGTGATTCGCTACTCGGTCGGCTACCCACCGAAGCTCTTCGGCGTTCGCCGCGGCGAGACCGAGTATGCGTTCGGCGCGACGCCGCTGGGAGGCTACGTGCGAATGCTCGGCGATGAAGTCGCCGAAGAACCCACGGCCGATACGCTCGAGGGCTACGTGAAGGAAGTGCAGCTCGACCTGCTCGAAGCGGCGCGCCATCACGGTACCGCCGCTTCACTGGGCACCGAGCGGGCACAGATGCTGCTCAGCCTCGCGCATCGGCTCGCACCGCCGGCCGACAGTGCCGAAGCGATACTTGGCCGCGCGCTGCGGCCCGACGAAGCGTTGCTGCTGGCCGAGGTCGAACGCCGTGGCTCGGTCGACCAGGCCATCAAAGCGCTGGTCGAGAGCCGCCCGCCGGTGCTCCTGAATCGCTATCGCGCACAGGCCTTCCCGACTCAGAGCCTCGGTACCCGGATCAAAATTGTGCTGGCCGGGCCGCTGGCGAACATCCTGTTCGCGCCCGTGCTGATGGCGATTGTTTTCATGTATGGCGTGCCCTACGTGAAGCCGATACTGGGCGAAATCAAACAGGGTATGCCGGCCTACGCGGCGGGCCTGCGCAAGGGCGACCAGATTCTCGCGGTCAACGGAAAGAAAGTCGAGAACTGGGCCGACCTCTCCGACGCAATCAAGTCGGACGACGGCGCGCCGATCAAAATCGATTTCGCGCGCCCCGCGCACAGCGCCCCGTTGAGCCAGATGTCGCTGCTCGTGACACCCCGGCGTGAAAAGGAAGATACCGGTTACGGCAACAAGGCCCCGGTCTGGATTATCGGGGTCCTGCCACGCGGCGACGAGGGCGTGCGCCGCTACGGACCGTTGGGCGCAATCCGCGAAAGCATGGTGTCGACCGTCGAGCTTACCGGCCGGCTGGTGATGGGAATCGCACTGATCATCAACGGCACGACGCCGGCGCGTCAGGCTCTGGGCGGACCCATCATGATCGCCAAGATGGCAGGCAAAGAGGCTAAGCAGGGCTTCGCCGACGTGGCCGGGTTCACGGTGATGCTGAGCCTGGAGCTGGGCATCATCAACCTGCTGCCGGTGCCGTTGCTCGACGGCGGTCACCTGTTCTTTTTTCTGATCGAAGGCTTGCGCGGCAGGCCATTGCAACTGCGGCATCGCGAATTTGCGATGCAAATCGGGCTGCTGTTGCTGGTGGCGCTGATGACTTTCGTCATTGTTAATGACATCTCGCACATTATGCACAGTTGAAGCCGCACTGGCGGCCGGCGCTGCAGCCGGACCAGTGCTGGGAATCGACACCGGAGGGCCGCGAGCCGATCTCGCCGTGGTGGCCGGTGGGCGAGTGCTGGCCGAAGCCTCGCACTCGGTCGCTTCCCATGGCGCCGAGCTGCCCGCGGCGGTCGCCGGACTGCTCGCGCAGGCGGGACTTTCGACCCGGGAGCTCAGGGCTATCGCAGTGGGAATCGGCCCGGGATCATTTACCGGCCTGCGGGTGGGATTGAGCTACGCCAAGGGTGTGAAGCTCGCGACCGGATGCGCACTTTTGGGGATACCGAGCCTCGACACGCTCGCCCTGACGGCGCTGGCTGAAGTTTCCGCTATGCCCGCCGGGCTCATCTGCCCGGTGCTAGACGCTCGCAAGAGCGAGGTCTATGCTGCCCTTTACCGGGCAAGTGGCGATGGGCTAGAAAAGTTATCAGATGACCTCGTGGTCGCGCTCGAAAACCTGGCTCCACATCTTGGTACCGACGTTTTGTTGGTCGGCGATGCAAAGGCCAAAGAGGCCTGTTATTTGGCCGTGCGCGCAGGAGGCCGGGCGACGTGCCTGGAAGTAAGCGCGCTCGGTCTGCGAGGTCGAGTCGTGGCGGCGCTCGGCGCCGCTCGGGTGGTAGCGGGGGAGGCCGATAACGCATTCGTCCTGGAACCGCTGTATGTGAGGTCGGCGGAGGCGATTTTCAAGATTGGTCCTCTAACCTCGGGAGTGAGGGTAAATGGAGCCGAAGGAAGAAGAACTCATTCATCAGTACGTGACCAATGACGAAGAACTGAAGACGCTCTATGAGGAGCACGCGGAGCTCAAACGCCAGCTCGAGTCGTTCCGTCTCAAGCACTACCTGACCGCCGAAGAGGAAATCGAAAAAAAGAGAATTCAGAAGCTGAAACTGGCCTCGAAGGATCGCATCATGGCGCTCCTTCATCGCCATCAGCATGACGCGCGCTAGGCTCGCGGCGCGCGCCAGGCGCCCGGGCCGTAACCCCAACTGATGCCAAGCCATACCATATCCGTTCTGGTCGAAAACGAGTTCGGCGTGCTCGCGCGTGTGGCGGGCCTGTTCTCCAGCCGCGGCTTCAATATCGAGTCCTTGACCGTCAACGAGGATCCGTTGGAGCCCTCGGTCTCGCGCATCGTGCTGGTCGCGACCGGCGACGACCAGACCCTCGAACAGATTAACAAGCAGCTCAACAAGCTGGTCTGCGTGATCAAGGTCACCGACTTCAAGGACACCAGTACCATCGACCGCGAGATGGTGATGGTGAAGGTCGCGGTGGACGAGCGCACGCGGGCCGAGCTCGACTCGATCGTCGCCGCCTTTCGCGCTCACGTGGTCGATATCGGGCCGCGCGCGGTCACCGTGGAGGTGACCGGCGACGCCGACAAGATCAAGGCGTTCATCGAGCTGGTGCGCCCGCTCGGCATCAAGGAGATCGTACGCTCGGGGAAGATCGCGATGGTCCGCGCGGTGCAGCATGAGAACAACCATCGCACCGCCGGCACGCGCGAGGCCGGCTAGCAGCGGTATCCCGACGAGCTTGTCCAGCTAATTTATCCCGACGAATTTATTCAGGAGAATCCCGCCATGCAGGTCCACTACGATCGCGATGCCGACCTAAGCCGGCTGCGCACTCACAAGATCGCCATCCTAGGCTTCGGCAGCCAGGGCCATGCCCATGCGCTCAACCTGCGCGACAGCGGGATGGACGTATGCGTGGGTCTGCGCAAGGACAGTCCCTCGTGGGAGAAGGCGGCCAAGCAGGGCCTGCCGGTCTTCGAGACCGCCGAGGCCGCGCGCCGCGCCGACATCGTAATGATGCTGGTGCCGGACGAGATGGGCTCCGAAATTTACGAGGCCGAGGTCGCTCCCCAGCTCACGCCGGGCAAGTACCTGGCTTTCGGCCACGGCTTCAACATCCATTTCAAGTTCATCAAGCCCGCCCCCAGCGTCAACGTTTTCATGATCGCGCCCAAAGGCCCCGGCCACCTCGTGCGATCCGAATACGTCAAGGGACGCGGCGTTCCCTGCCTGCTCGCGGTTGAACAGGATCCCTCGGGCGACACCAAGCAGATCGGGCTCGCGTATGGTTCGGCGATCGGCGGCGGACGCGCTGCGATTATCGAAACCAGCTTTCGCGAAGAGACCGAGACCGACCTGTTCGGCGAACAGTCGGTGCTGTGCGGCGGACTGACCGAGCTGATTCGCAACGGCTTCGAGACCCTGGTCGCAGCCGGCTACGCGCCCGAGATGGCCTATTTCGAGTGCGTCCACGAGGTCAAGCTCATCGTCGACCTCATCTACGAGGGCGGAATCGCCAACATGCGTTACTCGATCAGCAACACCGCCGAGTACGGCGACATGACGCGCGGCAAGCGCGTGGTCGGACCGGCCTCGCGTCAGGCGATGAAAGATTTGCTTGCCGATATCCAGTCGGGCAAATTCGCCAACGAATGGATCGCCGAGTACCGCGCCGGACTGCCGCACTTCCGCGAGCTACGCAAGGAAGCGGAAAAGCATCAGCTCGAAGACGTCGGGCGCAAGCTGCGCTCGTTCATGCCGTGGCTGGCCAGCGACCGCCTGGTCGACAAAGCCAAGAATTGAACGCAGCCGGAGTTAACGGATAGCTATGGCAATGCGGGCCGGTGATTTAGCCCGGCGCGTGGGCGGCGTTATCGGAATCGCGGCTGAGGGCGTCACGATGGCGGCCGCGGTGCTGGCCTTGGGAGCGATTGTGCTCGCGCTTGGCTGGCATGGGATAGGGCTGATCGCAATCCTATGCGGCCTTGCGATTGCCGCTTTCTTCCGTGACCCTGAGCGTGCACCAGCCTCCTCCTCCGAACGCCTGGTGCTCTCGGGCGCCGACGGCACCGTGAGCGACGTGGCGGAGATGCCGCTGCCCGACGGCGCCGCCGGCGAGCGCTACCATCGCGTGTCGGTCTTCATGTCGCCGCTCAACGTGCACGTCAACCGCGCCCCGGTTGGCGGGGAAATCACGAGCGTCCGCCATACGCCCGGCTCCTTCCATGCGGCTTTTCGCGATTACGCGAGCGAGCACAACGAGCGCAACCTGATTGTGATGAGCGACGCGCGCGGCCGTCAGCACGCGATGGTACAGATAGCGGGATACCTGGCGCGGCGCATCGTCTGCCATCTTCATCCTCATGACACGGTGCGCTGTGGCGAGCGAATTGGCCTTATAATGTTCGGCAGCCGGGTCGACCATTTCGTTCCGCCCGACTACCGCATAGTGGTTAAGATCGGGCAGCGGGTGCGCGCCGGAGAGAGTATAATTGGAGAGTTGCTCCAATGAACCGGACCAAAAAACCTAGCCCCAGCGCTCAGGCGCGGATGCGGCTTATCTCGGGCCGCCTGATGGAACAGCAGAGACGAGTGGTTGCGCCGCTGCGCCGCGGAGTATTCCTCGCACCCGCCACCATCACGTCGCTCGGCCTGCTCTCGGGCTTTTTTGGCCTGGTCTCGGCGATCAATTCGCATTTCGAGCTTGCCGCCGTGATGATCCTGATCGCGTTCGTATGCGACGGGCTCGACGGCCGCGTGGCCCGTCTCTCGCGTACTTCGAGCCAGTTCGGAGTCGAGTTCGACAGCCTCTCCGACGTAGTCGCCTTCGGCGTGGCGCCGGCTGGGATCGCCTACTGCTGGTCGCTGAGGTTACTCGGCGCGTGGGGCGTGGTGATCGCCGGCATGTTCGTGATTTGCGCGGCGCTACGGCTTGCGCGCTTTAATGTGCAGACCGCCAGCACCGACAAGCGCCGTTTCGTGGGCCTGCCAGTGCCCGGTGCGGCCGCGATGATCGCTGGGTGCGTGCTCGCCTACAGCTACTTCGAGTTCGAATCGCCGCACGCGTTGGCCACCGTGATGGCGCCGCTGACGGTGGCGCTCGCGAGCCTGATGATCTCGCGCGTGCCCTACCCCAGCTTCAAGACGATCAACCTGCATCAGCGCGCGCCGGTCGAACTGGTGGCCGTGATGCTGATCGCGCTGGCGTTTCTGTTCGCGATGCCGCAGTTCACGTTCTTCATGCTGGCGACCGCCTACGTCGCCTCGGGGCCGTATCTGCTCCTGACTGGCGAGCGCTCACAGGCGCTCTCCCCGGTTCTGGGCTCGGAAGCCAACAGTCACGCCGCGCCCGCCGCTAATTCGCGCAAAGCTCGTTCAGCCACCAACGCCCGCACCACCGGCGATTTATCGGAGCATCAGCCACCCCCGCAGGTCCACTGAGTGCGGGTGAGTGCGACCTGATGCCGCTTGACTGTGCTTTAGAGCCCCGCCTACAATAGACGTGATGTCGCCCTGCCTGAACCTGCTGCTGGGACTGCTGCTTAGCCTGGGCCTTATTAGGGCCCTCGCCGGGAGCGTCGTGGTGCAGGCTTAAGTAAAGCGACTTTAAACCTGAACCAAAACGCCCCGGGCGGAGGGCCAAAAGGCCGCCCGGGGCGTTTTCTTTTTTGCCCGCCGCGCGGTCTGGCGGCCCATCCGTCACGGGGAGCACGGAGGAGAGAGAGACGCCGATGGCCAAGACTATAACCGACATCCGGGACATCCTGCCCGACCCCAACTACGTCCGCATCTTCGACACCACGCTGCGCGACGGCGAGCAGTCGCCGGGCTGCACCATGAACGTCGAGGAGAAGCTCGCGATCGCGCGCCAACTCGAGCGCCTGGGCGTCGATATCATCGAGGGCGGCTTCGCTGCTTCCTCGCCCGGCGACTTCGAGTCGGTCCATCGAATCGCCGAAGCCGTCACCCGGCCGACTGTGGTCAGTCTCTCGCGCACCCGCGAGGAAGACGTCGACGCGGCGCTGCGCGCGGTCGACAAGGCCCGCAACCCCGGCATCCACATCTTCATCGCGACCTCCGACATCCACCTCAAGTACAAGCTCAACATGACACGCGAGGACGTGCTGAGCGCCTCGACCTGGGCGGTCGCGCGCGCCAAGCAGCATCTGGACTATATCGAGTTCTCGTGCGAGGACGCCTCGCGCTCGGACTGGGACTACATGGCCAAGATTTGCGCCGAAGTGATCCGGGCCGGCGCCCGCATCATCAACCTGCCCGACACCACCGGCCACGCGATTCCCGAGGAGTTCGGCGAGATGTTCGCCTACATGCGGCGCAACGTCGAGGGCGCCGACCGCGTGATCTGGAGCGCGCATTGCCATAACGATCTCGGCCTTGCGGTCGCCAATTCGCTGGCCGCGATCAAGAACGGCGTACGCCAGGTCGAATGCACGATCAACGGCATCGGCGAGCGCGCCGGCAATACCTCGATGGAAGAAGTCGTGATGGCGCTGCGCACGCGCCAGGACCTGATGTCCGTGCGCACCGGGATCGACACGCGCCAGATCTACCCGGCCTCGCGCCTGCTCTCGCAGATCATCGGCCAACCCGTTCCGCCCAACAAGCCCATCGTGGGTGACAACGCCTTCGCCCACGAAGCCGGCATCCATCAGGACGGCGTGCTCAAGTACAAGCTGACCTATGAGATCATGAAGCCCGAGGACATCGGAATTCCCTCCAACAAGCTGGTGCTGGGCAAGCATTCGGGGCGCCACGCCTTCGTCAATCGGCTTGAGGAGTTGGGCGTTGACGGCGCCTCGATCGACGTCAACAAGGCTTTCGCCGCTTTCAAGGTGTTGTGCGACAAGAAGAAGATCGTTTACGACGACGACATCCTGGCCCTGATCAACGAGGAGACGCGCCGCACCGCCGACCACTTCGAACTGCTCGACGTGCGCGTGACTTCATCGGCTAAAACCACGCCGCATGCCGAAGTCACGATGCGCATCGGGGGCGGCGAGGAGCGCATCGCAGAGGCCTCGGGCGACGGGATGGTCGACGCGTGCTACAAAGCCATCTACAAGCTAGCCGGCGTTCAGCCGGCGCTCGAGCGCTATTCGGTCAAAGCCATCACGGGCGGCACCGACGCGCTGGGCGAAGTGAGCTGCCTGGTCTCCTCCGATGGCATGACCGTCGCGGGACAGGGCGCGCATAGCGATATCGTGATGGCGAGCGCGCTCGCGCTGGTCAACGCGCTCAACCGCCTGCAGGGCCGCGTAAAGGCGGCGGTGCTCCGTCCGGCCGAGGGGGCATAGGGCGGGCCAGGCGCTTTGCGAGGGACCGAATCCTTTGGAGGTCGTAATGGAGCTTTGTCGTGGCGACTGCCGCGGGACTTGCCGCGGCAGTCGCGTTGGGCTAAGTGCTATTGGCGTCGGGTGAAGGGCGCTTGACGCGCCGCCCGCGCAAGGTGTCGAACAGGGGAAGATCGCGCCGCCGCACGATTTGAATTTGTTTTACTCTGCCACGACCGCGCGACGTTTGAAGCGAATCTGCCCGAAACCTATCGGTCTCTCCACTTCCGCTGCTGGGACTCCGCAAGTTAGATGACCTACAAGATTCTGGTTCTCAAGGGTGACGGGATTGGTCCCGAAGTCGTCGGCGAGGCACTGCAGGTGCTCAAGGTCGTGGCGCGCAATGCCGCGCTCGATCTCGAGTTCAAGGAGGGCACCGCCGGCGGCCATGCGATCGATCAGTTTGGCACGCCGCTGCCCGACGACGTACTCAAGCAGGCGAAGAACAGCGATGCGATCCTGTTTGGCGCGGTGGGCGGTCCCAAGTGGGACAATCCCAAGGCCGACAAGCGTCCCGAGCAGGCGCTGCTTGCGTTGCGCAAGGAGCTGGGGCTGTTCGCCAACGTGCGGCCGGTCAAGGCGGTCAAGGAACTGACGGCCACGTCGCCGCTGCGCCAGGAGATCATCAACGGCGTTGACCTCGTGGTCATCCGCGAGCTCACCGGCGGTATCTACTACGGCAAGCCCTCCGAGCGGCGCAACAACGGCGACCTGCGCGGCGCGATCGATACCTGCGTCTACTCCGAGGAGGAGATCGTCCGCGTGCTGCGCTACGGATTCGAGCTTGCGCGCGAGCGCCGCAAACACCTGACCTCGGTCGACAAGGCCAACATCCTCGCCACCTCGCGGCTGTGGCGCGAGATCGCCGGCGAGCTGGCCACCGAATATAAGGACGTCGCCTTCGACAACCAGCTCGTCGACTCGATGGCGATGCATCTCATCCGCCGCCCGCGCGACTTCGACGTGATCGTCACCGAGAACATGTTCGGCGACATCCTGACCGACGAGGCCTCAGTACTGGCGGGCTCGATGGGGCTGCTGCCGTCGGCCTCGCTCGGCGACGAGCTCAACAGCGCCGGATGCCGGGTCGGGCTGTTCGAGCCGATTCACGGCAGCGCCCCCGATATCGCCGGCCGCGACGAGGCCAATCCACTCGCCGCCATCCTGTCCGCCGCGATGCTGCTCGAGCACTCGCTCGGGCTGCGCGCCGAGGCCGAGATAATCGGGCAGGCGGTAGAGGGCGTGTTGCGCGAGGGCTACCGCACGCGCGACCTCGGCGCGGGTCCGGGCACCAAGGTGGTCGGATGCAAAGCGATGGGCCGCCTGGTGCGGGAAAAACTCGAAGGCGCGGAAACCTGAGATGGCCGCGGCGCCAGGCCGCGAGCTCAGGATCGCCGTGGTCGGCGCCACCGGCGCGGTCGGCGAGCAGATAGTCGAACTTATCGACGCGCGCGCTCTACCCTGCGCCGAGCTGGTGCTGTTCGCGACCGAGCGCGGCGCCACCCAGACTGTCGAGGCGCTGGGTGAGGCGCTGATAGTCGCCGAGTTCCACGAACCGGCTGAACTTTCCCGTTTCGACCTCGCATTCCTCGCGGTCGCGCCGAGCTGGGCAGCCGATATCGTTCGCGCGCGCCCGGGTCCGCTGCTGGTCGATTTGAGCGCCGTCCTGCGCGCCCCCTCAGAAATCCCGTCGATACCCGTGGTCGCGCCCGGCTTCACGCCGCCGGAGCGGATCGCTGAGTTCGCCGCGAGCAACAAGGTTATCGCGATCGCTCATCCCGCCGCCCATGCGCTGGCGACGATTATCAGCGCAGCCGGCGCACAAACTGGAGTCGTGTGCGCAACTGTGATGCTCGGCGCGAGCAGCGCGGGACGCCACGGCGTAGAAGAGGTCGTCCGCGAGGCGCGAGAGCTGCTGAGCGGCACTCACAGTCTGGAGGAAGGTGAGACTCAGCGCGCCTTCAACGCCTACCCCGCGGATCCAGCATCGGGACTTGCCGCAGCGCTGGCCGAGCAGACCGCCGCGTTGCTTGGCGCGACGCCGCGGCTCCTGATCGAAGTCGTCCATGTCGCCGTGCTCCATGGCTCAGCGATGACGGTGCTGATTCCCGACCCTGCCGACCCGGCCAATCTGGCTGCGCGCCTGCGCGCCGCGCCCGGCCTGCTGATGGTCGCCGGCGAAGAGGAGGGCAGCGCCGGCGTCATCGACGCGGTCGGCCATGAGGCGATTCTGGTGATGCTCGGCGCGCAGCCTGCCGGTGCGTCCGTATGGTGCGCCTTCGATAGCGCGCGACTGGCCGCGCTCGACGCCGTGTGGGTGGCGGAAAAGTTCTCCGCCGTTGCAGCCCCGGGCGCCGCATAGATACGCCCAAAAAACATGCAGGTCCGGCTCAAGCTCGAGTACGACGGCACCAACTACTCGGGCTGGCAGATGCAAAGCGGCCAGGATTCGATCCAGGCGCGGCTGGAAGAGGCGCTGGCGCGAATCTTCGGCGCGCCGATACGCGTGCGCGGCGCGGGACGTACCGACGCCGGCGTGCATGCGCGCGGACAGGTCGCTGCGGCGCGGCTGCCACGGCCATTCGATCCCGCCGAACTCGCGCGCGCGCTCAACGCGATACTGCCGGACGACATCGTCGTGCTCGAGGCGTCGGAGGCCGGCGACAACTTCGATCCGCGCCGCGACGCGCGGCTTCGAATCTACGAATACCGCGTGCTCAACCGGCTGCTGCGCTCGGCGTTCGAGCGCAACTCGGCGTGGCTGGTGCGCGAGCCGCTGGATCTCGCCGCGATCAACGCGGCGGCGGTGACGTTCGTCGGCGAGCACGACTTCGCCGCTTTCCGCTCGCTGGGATCGGCCGAAAAGACCACCGTGCGGCGCGTCGAGCAAAGCTGCTGGCGGCGCGAAAACGAGCCTGATGGAGACGAGCGCCATTTCATTTACCGGGTCGAGGCGAGCGCGTTTTTGCGCCACATGGTGCGTACGATGGTGGCCGCGATGGTCGAGGTGGGTCGCGGCAAATCCGCAGGCAGGCCGCCCGCCGATACCATCGCCGCTCTGCTCGCCAGCCGCGACCGCGCGCTCGCGCCGGCTCCCGCGCCGGCCGCCGGACTGTACCTGGTAGAGGTACGTTACTAGCCTGACGATCATAGATTGCGCATAAATTGCGCATAATTTGCGCGCAAATCGTGCGCGAATTGCGCGCTGGACCGCGCGTTGCCGATCGCGTGACGAAAAAGTGGCTCTGCCCCAACGGCTCAAAGCCGGGGCTGTTGAAAAACCGTCACGGTTCTTAAGAAAAACGTGGGTTTTGCTCACCTCGCAGCTTGCAAATGACGTGGCGCTGGTTCACCCTCTGTCTGCGAAACTCGCACTCGCACAAGGAGGATGATGATGACGCAGTCGCAGGTCGCGGCGCATCTCGCCGACAAAGTTAAGATTTCCAAGAAAGACGCCAAGGTCGCGCTCGAGGAATTGACCGGCCTCGTGGTGCGCGAACTGAAGAAGGAAGGCTCGCTGCGGCTTGCGGGACTGGGGATCTTCCGCAAGCGCAAGACCAAGGCCCGGATGGGACGTAACCCGGCCACTGGCGAAGCGATCAAGATTCCGGCGCGCACCCGCCTGCGTTTCACGCCTGCCAAGGCGCTCAAGGATGCCGTGCTCGGCGCGCGCTAGGCGCGGGTTTCCAAAAGTTTGATGATCGCGAGGCCGAAGCGATGCTTCGGCCTCGCGATCCATTTTCACCGCGCGAGCATTGATATTTTCAGATTCGCGCGCGCGTTGGCGGCGAGTTTCTTCGCCGTGCGCGGTCAGTGAAAAACGACGCTACATCTCAAAGTGACTGGCGGCTTTGACGTAGCGCACATCGTCGCGATGCGCCAGGTCGGGATTGCATCCCCGCTTCACCGCCAGCCAGTAGGTGAAAAGCTGCAGCGAGAGCAGCAACGCGAACGGGCTAAGCGCCTCGTCCTCGCCCTCGACCCGGATTCCAACCTCGACCGCCTCGGCCAGCGCCGAACCCGCGCGGGTATAGATGCCCAGGCGCTCCGCGCCTATCTCACCGAGCGCGTTGGCCGCCTGCTCGGCGCGAGCGCCGGCCGCACCGCCGCCGCTCGCGATGATGACGAGGGTGTCGCGGTCGGCCGAGCTCAACGGGCCGTGCAGAAATTCCTCGACCTGCATCCCCTCGGCATAGGTGAAGCTGCTCTCTTTGAGCTTCAGCCCGATCTCACGCGCGGTGGGATAGTTGGGGCCGCCGCCGATTACCAGGATACGGCGGTAGTTGCGCAATTGCTCGGCCGCGTCGCGCTCGAGCGAATCGTCGTCAAGGCGCCGGCGCATCAGCTCTGGAATTGCCTCGAACTCGGCCCGCATCCGCTGGGTTTCGAGGTCGCCGGTGTCGGCTTGCGCGCGCAGTTCGAGCGCGAGATCGAACAGCAGCGCCATCGCCGTCGTCAGACTCTTGGTATGCGCTGCCGACTGTTCCTGATCGGTCGTGAGCAGCAGATGGTCCGCCTGGCGCGCGCCCTCGCTGGGCCCCTGGCCACATATCGCAGCGGTTACGACGCCGGCGGTCTTGGCCTCAGCCACCGCGCGCGCCGAGCACTGTTTCCATCCGCGATGCGACAGCACGAGCAGCGCACCGCCCGCGGCCGGCTTGGGTCCGTAGTTCACCACGTCAAATGAGCTTACCGCCCGGGCCGAAGCCATGCGGCCGATCGTGCGCAGCCAGTACTCGCCGTATATCGCACCATTGAGCGACGTGCCCATCCCGGCCAGCGTGAGCGACGGCGTCTGCTTGAGCGCGCGCGCCAGCGCCACGACACCCTCGCGGTCGCGCGCCACGACCTCGGCGATCGCCGCGGGTTGCGCGGCAATCGCGTCGAACATGTGGAAGGGATGGCCGGCGCGCGCCTTGGATGGATCGATTACCGATTGCGTCTTTGATGGCACAGAATCCTTCGATGTGGTGGCGACGGTAGGAGTCGAACCTACGACACTGCGGATATGAGCCGCATGCTCTAACCAACTGAGCTACGTCGCCACCGAACCGTCAACACTAGCCGGAGCGGCGCAGGCTTAAAAGAGCCTCAACTCGATCTCAAAAGAGCTTCAGCTCAGCGCGATGGCGCTGGTTTTTGCCTGACGGCTGCGGCGGTTGACCTGGTAGACCACACCCTCGGTAAGCTCGATGCAGGTCAGCTTGCCGCCGTAAACCAGTCCGGTGTCGATGCCCAGCTTGTACGGCAAATCGACCATCACGGCCCGCATCGGGGTGTGTCCGAAGACCACGGTCGAGCTCAGCCGATGGGGACTGAAAATAAATTCCTGGCGAATCCAGAGCATGTCCTCGACGCGTTGCTCCTCGAGCTCGAGCGCCGGCACCACGCCGGCGTGGACGAACAGGTAGGGCGGACGCAGATAGCTGGTGGCCAGGCGTTTGACGAAATCGAGATGCGGGTCGGGGATATGGCCGCGCGCCTCGGACAGATTGTGCTCGGTCACGCCATAGCTCTCGAGCGTGGCGGCCCCGCCATTGAACAGGAACGACTCGCCGTAGTTTCCGGGCAAGCCGAGATACGCGCACATCATGTCCTCGTGGTTGCCCTTTAAGAAGACGAACTCGGCGCCGCCCTGGCGCTCGCGATCGAGCAGCAGTTCGATCACGCCGTGCGCCGACGGTCCGCGATCGACGTAGTCGCCGACGAACACCACCGTGTCGCCGTGCACGGGCTTGATTGCGTTGAGCATCACCTCCAGCTCGTCGGGGCATCCATGGATGTCGCCGATGGCGAACAGGCGGCCGGTTGCGGGAACTTGAGGTGATTTACTGCGCGTCGTCATTATAAATAAAGCTGCCTGCAATGCCGCTTGCGGCTAATCGCGTCCGGCCGCGCCGGCCGCTCCTTGCGCGAGCAGTTGACTCAGCGCCTTGCGGTCTTCGATCACGCGGCGCGCGGCGGTGTATGGATTGAGACTTCCAGCGCGAACTTCGCCTACGACGCCAGCGACTCCATCGCCGCCGCCGCTGCGAACCGCGCGCGCGGTACGCTCTTCCATCTCGGCGGTCAGTACTTCAACGAACTCACGCGTCCGCCGCTCGCGCTCGCGCTCGGGACTGCGATGGGCCGCGACATATTCGGCGTGGCGCGCGATCGCCGCCACCAGTGCGTCGACGCCCTGGTCGGCCGCCGCTTGCGTCAGCACCACCGGCGGCAGCCATCCGGCGTCCTGACGGCTTAGATGCACGCTCAGTTCGAGTTCCGCCTTGATCCGATCGGCGCCCTCGCGGTCGGCCTTGTTGACCACGAAAAGGTCGGCGATTTCATTCAGCCCGGCCTTCATCACCTGCACCCCGTCGCCGCCCTCGGGCACCGTCACCACCACGGTGGTATCGGCAAGGTCCATCACGGCGAGCTGGGTCTGGCCGACGCCGACGGTCTCGATGATGATGATGTCGAAGCCGAAGGCGTCGAGCAGCTTTACGACCTCGCGCGCGGCGCGGCTCAGTCCGCCGTGGCTGCCGCGGCTAGAGAGGCTGCGGATATAAACGCCGGTGTCGCGATAATGGTCGGTCATGCGCACGCGGTCGCCGAGCACCGCGCCACCGGAGAATGGGCTCGAGGGATCGATCGCGAGCACGCCGACCTGCTTGCGCTGGGCGCGATACCTGGCGATGAGCCGATTGACCAGCGTCGATTTGCCCGCCCCCGGCGCGCCGGTCACCCCGATAATGTAGGCGTGGCCAGCGTGCGGATAGACGCGCTCCATCACAGTGCTGACCACGGCTGCGCGATTCTCGACCAGCGTGATCAGCCGGGCCAGGGCCAGGCGATCGCGAGCCGCAAAGCGCTCTAGCAGTGAGTTAAGACGTGTGTTATCCACCGGAATCGCAGGCCATCCTCTCTGGTCTATTGATGATAACTGCTGGAGCGTCGCGGGCGCAATTCAAAGGCAGTTGGAGCGCGCGCGGTGCTGTGGAGCAGTCTGCTCGTGTTGTTGTCTGTCTGGTTGTCTTGTCACTGGCAGGCGCATATTGTTCAGCCAAACACTGATGAAACTGCCTGACGTCTACACCGATTGGAGAATCGTGGCCGGCCTCGCGCTAATCGTGCTCGGCGCCGTCAACTGGGAAATCGGTCGCGCCCGCACCCAGGAATACAGCCGCATCGTCGTCGGCAATACGGATGTTGCGGCCGACGAGGCCTACCGCAGCTTCGACGAACTCGACCCGCACACCGACCGCGCGGTGCTGGCGCCGTTCACCAATGCGCAGCGCCAGGTCTCCTACGCGACCGCGCGGATGGACTTCTATCACGCGACGTTTCTCACCGGGCAGGCGCTGGTGCTGGCCGGCGTGGTCCTGACGCTGATCGGCTTCATCGTGATAATCCAGCGCGACAACCGCCACGTCCATCGAAGGATCCGGACAACCCTGGGCGGCAACGCGCCTCCGCACGCGCACTAGCCAGCGGCGCGGACACGCACCGTCTTTCGCCTCGCCGCGTAGTCTCGTCTCCCAATGGTTCCAGGAACGCACAGATGGTCAAGCTGCTCGCCGAGCCGGCGCCGGCCAAGATAAACCTCTTCCTGCGCGTCGTCGGACGGCGCGCCGACGGCTACCACGAAGTCGATTCGGTCTTCGTCCCGGTCTCGCTATGCGACCAGGTCCGGGTGGAAATCCGCGTAGAACCTCAAAGCGCCGCCGATACGGTGATCGCTCTGGGCTGCGATCGCGATGACCTCCCGACGGGCGAAAAAAATCTGGCGTGGCGCGCCGCCGACGCATTTCTGCGTGAGTTCGGCGCCGAGATTCATCGCCCTAGCCAGGTCGCGATCGATTTGCGCAAACGAATCCCCGCGGGCGCTGGTCTCGGCGGCGGCTCGAGCGACGCCGGCGCGGTGCTCCGCATGATGGCGGCGCTGTGCCGTGTCGATGACCTGTCGCGGCTTGCGCGAGTTGCGCTCACGCTCGGCGCCGACGTCCCGTTTTTCCTGAGACTGCGGGCCGCGCACGTCGGTGGGGTGGGCGAGCGTATTGCACCACTTGAAGCTGTAATGGCGAACGAACGCTCGCGAATCGGGCAAACTGCTCTGTGGATGGTAATCGCGGTGCCGCCGGTCGAGGTCTCGACCGCCGAGGTCTTCCGCGCGCTTTTGCCGGAACAATGGAGCGGCGCCGCGCCTGCGGAGCATCTGCGCGCGATCGCCTCAGGTCAGATCGCGCAGGCGATGCTGCAAAACGACCTGGCGGCGGTGGCGATGGCGCGGTATCCGGAAATCGAGGAACTCCGCTCCGCGCTGCTTGCGGCCGGAGCAAGGGGGGCGTCGATGTCGGGCAGCGGCGGCGCGGTCTTCGGAATCTTTGGCAATGCTGAGGCGGCTGCTCTAGCCGCCGCCAAGCTCCGCCAGAGTCTTCCACGGGCGCAATATTACGTCGTAAATTCGCTTTCCTAGCCGCACGCCTGAGAGCCCGGACCGATTCTCCCGCGCCAAAAGAGGTCATACCGGAGCCGACTTGTGGAACTTCGTCGAAAGCCGCGATTGACACCTAAAAACACCATCCATTAACATCCCTGTCACAAAGCCGCAGCGCGCCGCGCGCTGCGGCAATAAAGTTTGGGCCGATCCGTTGGCAACGACAGTTTCGCGTCTCAGATCCATCCAATGACCGGGCCGATGACCGGGCGGCGGCGGGCGGTCGTGCGGCGCGCCGAGCCTCCGTGCGAACGGCCTATACCGTGGGCGTGTGCTATGCTCGATGGCCCTTCATTATGATCGGCACGGTCGGGATGATCGGGACGTGGCTCGTGCTGGGCGGTCGCCAAGCTGGTAAGGCACCAGGCTTTGGACCTGGCATTCGAAGGTTCGAATCCTTCCCGCCCAGCCATCACTCGTGGCCGCTCGCGGAGTGCGGCAATGCCGGGCGCGGACAGGGAGAAATAATGCGCGAAGAATTACGATTTTGGCTTGGCCGGAGGGGCCGAGATGCCTGAGCGGGCGAAAGACGAACTGGAGATTTTCACCGGCAACTCCAACCCGGCGTTGGCGCGCGAGGTGTGCGAGCATCTCGGCGTGCGCCTGGGCGAGGCGGAGGTCGGTCGCTTCCCGGATGGCGAGGTGGTGGTCGAAGTCCGCGAGAACGTGCGCGGCGGCGATTGCTTTGTGCTCCAGTCTATCTGCACGCCGCCCAACGACAACCTGATGGAGCTGCTGTTGCTGATGGACGCGCTGAGACGCGCCTCGGCCAAGCGTATCACGGCCGTGATTCCCTACTTCGGTTACGCGCGCCAGGACCGCAAGGTGGCGCCACGCGTGCCGATCAGCGCCAAGCTGGTCGCCGACGTCATCACCGCCGCCGGCGCCTTGCGCGTGCTCACGGTCGACCTCCATGCCGGCCAGATCCAGGGCTTCTTCAATATCCCGGTTGACAACCTGTATGCGATGCCGGTGCTGATCCAGTACCTGCGCAAACGCCTGGAGGGACGCCGCGTCTCGGTGGTCTCGCCCGATGCCGGCGGCGTCGAGCGCGCGCGCGCGTTTGCGCGGCGGCTCAACGCCAACCTCGCGATCATCGACAAACGCCGCCCGCGCGCGAGCGAGGTGGCCGAGATGCAACTGGTCGGCGAAGTGCGTGACTCCTCGGCGCTGCTGGTCGACGACATGATCGACACCGCCGGCACGATTACCGAGGCGGCCAGAGTGGTAATGAACGCCGGGGCGACCGAAGTTCTGGCCTGCGCGACCCATCCGATCCTCTCCGATCCGGCCTGCGAGCGCCTGAACAAGTCCTGCATCAAGGAAATGATCACCACCAACACCATCCCGCTGCGCGCCAAGGCACAGGCGGAACTCGGTTCGCTCAAGGTGCTGTCGGTCGCGAGCCTTATAGCGGAAGCGATCCGGCGCATACATAATGAAGAGTCGGTGAGCTCGCTTTTCACTTGAGAGGGCTGGTGCAGCCGATTCCGATTCGATTTACGCCGAACTAATTTGCCCGCAATGATTTACGCCGAATATTTTTACGCCGAATACTTTCAAGCGAGGACGTGATGGAGACTGTCGAACTGGCCGCCGAAATCAGAGAGACGCGGCCCAAGAGCCGCCGCCGTGGACTGCGCCGCGAAGGGCATATCCCGGCAGTGCTCTATGGACCCAAGACCAAGCCAACCGCGATCGCGATAAGCGGCGCCGAGTTGCGCTCGCGCGTCTCGGCCAGCGCCCGCCAGCGCCTGATGCGGCTTAAGTCGAGTTCGCCCGAGCTCAACGACCGCCACGTCATCGTCAAGGAGATCCAGCGCGCGCCGGTCAGCGGCAACTTCGTCCACGCCGACTTTTACGAGGTCGATCTCACACAGCCGCTGCGCGTCTCCGTGCCGCTGCGCTTCATCGGCAAGGCGCACGGCGTGGCCGAGGGCGGAATCCTGGGGCCGCTGGTGCGCGAGGTCGAGGTCGAATGCCTTCCGCTGGAGATTCCTGACGTGGTGGAGGTCGACGTGACCGCGCTCGACATTCATGACGTGATCCACGTCTCGGCGATGACCTTCCCCGGCAACATCAAGCCCATCTTCGATACCGACTATCCCGTAGTGACCGTGCTGCCGCCGACCGTCGCCGAGGCGCCGGTCGCCGCTGCGGCCGAGGCCGTGCCGGTCGAAGGCGCCGAAGGTGGCGAAGGCGCGGCTGCGCCGGCGGCCGCCGCCGAGGCGGGCGCCAAGGGCGCTGCCAAGGAGAGCGCCAAGGGTGGCGCCAAAGACGCCGCCGCCGACAAGGGCGGTGGCAAGAAGGGCTGACGCGCGCTGCGCCAGCGGCGCGATCGCGCCGCTGGCTTTGCCGCTACGCGCTTGCTGCGCGTAGCGGCACTCCGGGGGGAAGCGCGGCACGATTCCGGCCGTGATGCACGGCCGGAACCCGTGCCGCGCGCGGGCCAGCCGCCGGGAGGCCGCTGCTAAAGCGGCGGCCTCCCGGCGGCGGCGGTGGTTGCTGCCGAGCAAGAGGTTACGTCCCTGATGAGCTTCGCCCATCTTCACGTCCATACTCAGTACAGCCTGCTCGACGGCGCCAACAAGATCGAACCGCTGCTCGAGCACGCACACGCCTGCGGCATGACCGCGATGGCTATCACCGACCATGGCAACATGTTCGGCGCGGTCGAGTTCTTCAGCAAAGCCACCCAGCACGGGATCAAACCGATCATCGGATGCGAGGCCTACGTCGCGCCCGGCAAGCGCACCGATCGCTCGCAGGCGCCCAAGGGCGACGACTTCGACGGCGGCGGCAACTTCCATCTCATCCTGCTCGCCGCCTCGCGCACCGGCTATCGCAACCTCTGCCGCCTGCTGAGCGCCGCCTACCAGGAGGGGCTCTACTACAAGCCGCGCATCGACAAGGAAATTCTAACCGAGCTCAACGAGGGCATCATCGCGCTCTCGGGATGTCTGTCGGGTGAGGTCGCGCGATGGCTCCGCGCGGGGCGTATCGACAAAGCGCGCGAGGCGGCCGAGAGTTACGCGCGCATTTTCAAGGACCGCTTCTACCTTGAACTGCAGGACAACCGCCTGCACGCGCCGCTCAACGACGCGCTGCGCGAGATCGGCCGCACTGCCGGCCTGCCGCTGGTCGCCACCAACGATTGCCACTACCTGCATCGCGGCGACGCGCGCGCCCATGAAGTCCTGCTCTGCATCCAGACCGGCAAGACGCTCGCGGACGAGTCGCGATGGCGCTTCGATACCGACGAGCTTTACGTCAAGACGCCCGAGGAGATGGCCAAGGCGTTCGGCGCGGAGTCCGAGGAGTTCCGCAACACGATGGAGATCGCGCGGCGGGTCGACTTCGAGTTCGAGTTCGGCAAGTTCCATTTCCCGATTTACCAGGACGCTCCGCCCGACGACCTCGACCAGGTGCTGGAAACGCGCGTGAAGGCGGGGCTCGGCGCGCGGCTTGCGGAACTGCACGCGCGCCGCGGTGAGTTCGACGAGGCGCCCTATTACGAGCGGCTCGACCGCGAGTTGCCGGTCATCCGCGAGATGGGCTTTTCGGGCTACATGCTGATCGTCGCCGATTTTATCGATTACGCGCGCAGCCAGGGCATCCCGGTCGGCCCGGGCCGGGGCTCGGTGGTCGGCAGCCTGGTCTCCTACGCGCTCAGGATAACCGAAGTCGATCCGATCGAGCACAAGCTGCTGTTCGAGCGCTGGCTCAATCCGGGACGCAAGTCGATGCCCGATATCGACGTCGACTTTTGCTGGGAGCGGCGCGACGAGGTGCTTAGCTACGTGCGTGCGAAATACGGCGCCGACCGCGTCGCGCAGATCATCACCTTCGGCACCATCAAGGGCAAACAGGCGATCCGCGACGTTGGCCGCGTGCTCGGGCTCTCTTTCGCTGAGACCGATCGCATCGTCAAGCTCTATCCCGCGCCCAAGCAGGGCCGCGACTTTCCGCTAAGCGCCGCGCTCGAGATGGAGCCGCGGCTTAAGGCCGAGCGCGAGAGCCATCCTGATCTGTTCGAGTACGCCTTCAAGCTCGAGGGACTTCTGCGCCACGCGTCGCGCCACGCGGCCGGCGTGGTCATCTCCGACGTTCCGCTGGCCGAGGTCGTTCCGCTCTACGCCGACAAGGAACGCACCGACGGCGCGATGGCGATTACGCAGTACTCGATGAAGGGAGTGGAGGAGATCGGACTCATCAAGTTCGACTTCCTCGCGCTCAAGAACCTGACCCTCATCGTCGAGACGCTGAACCTGGTGCGCGCCGGCGGCAAGGAGCCGCCGGACTTGAACCGCCTCCCGCTCGACGATCCCGAGAGCTACCGCCTGCTAGCGCGCGGCGACACGGTCGGCGTGTTTCAGATGGAAGGATCCGGGATGCGCCGCTTCTTGACCGAGCTCAAGCCCTCGAATTTCGAGGACGTGATCGCGGCTATCTCGCTCTTTCGCCCCGGCACGCTGGACTCGGGGATGGTCGATCCGTTCATCAAGCGCAAGCACGGCAAGGAGCCGGTCGAATACGACCATCAATTGCTGGAGCCGGTACTGCGCGACACCTACGGCGTGATCATCTACCAAGAGCAGGTGATGCGCGCGGCGCAGGCGCTGGCCGGCTATACGCTCGAGGAAGCCGACATCCTGCGCGCCGCGATGGGCAAGAAAAACAAGGCGCAGATGGAGCGCGAGCGCGCGCGCTTTCTCGACGGCGCGAAGAAAAACGGCCTCGATAAAGCGCTGGCCAAATCGATCTTCGAGAAGATCGAGACCTTCGCCTCCTACGGCTTCAACCGCTCGCACGCCGCCGCCTACGCGCTGACCACGTACACCACCGCGTACCTGAAGGCGCACTTCCCGCGCGAGTTCATGGCGGCGCTGATGTCGCTCGACATGGACGACGTCGACAAAGCCTACAAGAATATCGCGGCGCTGCGCGAGATGCGCATCGCGCTGCTGCCGCCCGACGTCAACCACTCCGGCGTGAAGTTCACGGTCGCGGGCGACGCGATCCGCTTCGGCCTGGGCGCGATCCGTGGCGTGGGCGCCAAGAGCGCCGAGGCGATGATCGCGGTCCGCCAAAGCGGCGGCCCGTTCAAGGACCTGCTCGATTTCTGCCTGCGCGTCGGCAGCCAGCTGGTCAACCGGCGCGTGCTCGAGGCGCTGATCAAGTGCGGTGCATTCGATTCGATCTCGCCCTCGCGCGCGCCGCTCGTCGCGATCGTCGAGGACGCGCTCAGGGTCGCGCAGAAGGCCGAGAGCGATGCGGCCAAGGGCCAGCACGGACTGTTCGGCGCCGCCGCGCGCCCGCAGGCGCTGCCGCCGCCGCGCGATCCAGTCGCCGAGTGGGATCAGAAAGAGATGCTGCGCAACGAGAAGGAAGCGCTCGGCTTCTACATCACCGCCCATCCGCTCGACAAATACGATCGCGAGCTGCGCCGGCTCGGCGCCGTCTCAACCGCGGATCTTACTTTGCTCCCCGACGGCAGCCAGGTGCGTATCGCCGGAGTGGTGCAGGCGGCCAAGCTCAAGAACAACAAGGCCGGCAAGCGCTATGCGACGTTCTCGCTGGAGGACCGCGAGGGCGCGGTCGAAGTGATCGCGTGGCCGGAGACCTATCAAAAACACGAAGCGCTGATCATGGGCGACGAGCCGGTAGTCGCGCGCGGCAAGCTGGACGTCGACGACGAGCGCGCGCAGGTGATCCTTGACGAGATGCGGCCGCTGGGCACGGCGCTGGTCGACGCGGTTCGCGAGGTGCATATTTCGGCGCCGCGCGAGCGCCTGGCCAATGGCGCGCTGGAGGAACTGAAGGCGGTGCTCGGGCGCCATACCGGGCGCGCGATCACATATTTGCACCTGGCGCTGGATGACGCGCACGAGGCGATCTTCCTGCTCGGCGACAGCTATCGCGTCGCGCCGACCGACGATTTCGTCGCCGCGGTCGAGCACACGCTCGCCGCCGCGTCAGTGATGCTGCGCTAGGGTTTTGGCAGCCTCGCGGTGCAACCTCGCGGGGAGCCGGAGGGGGGCGCACTAGCCACCAACAATTCTTTACGCGCGGGCCTTTTTCTGAACCCTCGCCCACATCATATGTGGGCGAGGGTTCAGAGATGGCGTCAGTTGTTGCTGTTGCGATCGCCAACGGCATTGCGGAAGCGAATCAGGACAGAAATTCCAACTCGTCTACCAGATGCCGGGGATGAAGCACTCGGTCTCCTGCAGATAGCGCGCGTAGGGGTCGCCGAACTGCGCCAGCATCTCGGCCTCTTCCGTCGCCGCGCGCATCCGGCCCATCACGATCCCGAAGATCACCGTCAGCGCCGCGCTTACCGGCGCGCCGAACTCGAGCGCCCATGCAAAGACCACCAGGAACTCGCCGAGCCAGATCGGATGGCGGATGCTGCCATAGAGCCCATTGCGCACGAGCGCACGCGGACCGCCGGATTCCGGCGTCGAGCTGAAAAAACCCAGCTGGATGCGCGCGCCGAGCGCCAGCCACAAGCCCAGCAGCTCCATCAGCAAACCCAGCGCCTGCACCCATCGCGCCACTTCACCGCCGTAAATGTAGGTCCGCTCGAACGGCGCCGCCGCGAACAGCAACAGCACCGGCAACTGGCGCAGGATCGATCCCGAAAGCAACGCGGCGTCGGGTGGCGGCTCGAAATCCTCACGCACCATGACGTCGGCGAAACGAAACCCGGCGTACGCGATCAGGTAGGCAAAAGTGTACGGATGCTCGCCGAAGTATTCGGTGATGCCCAGTCCCAGCGCAACCGCGCCGACCACCGCCACCAGGAAGACGATCAACTCGGAGACCCGGATATCGATTCGGCGCCAGCGCCGCGGCGTTGCACGCGCGGGGGCGGAGCCAAGATCGCCGGTGGGCGCCTTCAGCTCGCCGGTCGGCTTGCGCGGCTCAGGCTGCGTTCCTTCTCCCCCTTCCATGCGCGCAAATCTTGGCAGGATGGCGGCCGCGATTCAAAGGAAATGCCGGCGCGCGGGGCCGGGCGACGGCGCTGACGCGCTGGACGCTAGCCCAGGCCGCGCAAGGTGTCGCGGTCGCCGATCGCGACCAGGAAATCACCTGCCTCGATACGGGTTGCAGGATCGGGAATCAGCGAGCTCGGAGCGCTGCCGCGCTTGAGCGCGACTATTCGCAGCCGCGTCGAACTCTGCTCGACGGCGGCGATCGGCTGGCCGACGAGCGCACTGCCCTCGGCCACGCGAATCTCCTCGAGATCGATCTCGGCGCCGCGCCCCGGAAACGACAACTCCAGGAAGTCGACCACCGACGGGCGCATGATGCTGGCCGCCAGCCGTATCCCGCCCCACTGGTAGGCCGAGATCGTCTGGTTCGCCCCCGCCATCCGCAGGTGCTGCAAGCCAGCCTCCGATTCGCCGCGCGCGTGAATGGGGATATTCGGGTTCATCGCGCGCGCCGAGAGCGTGATATAGACGTTGTCGGCGTCGGAGGCAGTGGCCACCACGATCGCGCGCGCCCGGGGCAGGCCCGCTTCCTCCAGCATGCGATCCTCGAGCGCCGATCCGATCACGTAGAGCAAGTTCCGAGCGGCTAACTCGGCTTCGCGCGCCGGGTCGCGCTCGATCACCACCACCTCGCCGCCACTGCGCACTACCTCGTCGGCCACCACCCGGCCCATCCTGCCGAAGCCGCAAATCACGATGTGTCCCTCGATTTGTTCGATCTTGCGCTTCATCGCAACCCTCCCGACCATCTCGCGCAACTGGCCCTCGACCACGAACTGGGTGACGGCGGCGAATAAGTAGAACGCGGTGCCGACGCCGATTACGATCAGCCCCATCGTGAAGACTCGTCCGCTCTCGTCGAGCGGCTTCACCTCTTCGTAGCCGACGGTGGAGATGGTGATGACGGTCATGTAGAGCGCGTCGAGCATCTTCATGTGCTCGATCGCCATATAGCCGGCGGTGCCGCCGGCGGTGAGCACCACGATGCCGGCGATTGCGACCAGGAACCTGCGTCCCGGGCTCATCCGAGGCGGTTCCACGCCGCCGACCCACCGGCCGTGTCCTTGTTACGCAGAATTCAGATCGTCTCGTGCGCTTCGAGCCAGCGCTCCGCGTCAATCGCCGCCATGCATCCGGTGCCCGCCGCGGTCACCGCCTGGCGATAGACCTTGTCGGCGACGTCGCCGGCCGCGAACACGCCGTCAATATTGGTGTAGGTCGATCCATTGCGGACCTTGAGGTAGCCGACCTCATCCATCTCGAGTTGGCCTTCGAACAAACGGGTGTTGGGCTGATGGCCGATCGCGACGAACACGGCGTCGGTTTGAAAATCCCTGCTTCCGCCCGTCTTGAGGTCCTTGAGCCGCACGCCGCTGACTCCGGTTTTTTGCTCGCCGAAGATTTCGTCGATCACGCTGTTCCAGATGAAAGCGATCTTCGGATTGGCGGCCGCGCGGTCCTGCATGATCTTGGAGGCGCGAAGGGCGCTGCGCCGATGCACGATCGTCACCTTGGAGCAAAACCGCGTGAGAAACGTCGCCTCTTCCATCGCGGTGTCGCCGCCACCCACCACCACCGCCTCCTTGTTCTTGAAGAACGCGCCGTCGCAGGTCGCGCACGCGCTAACCCCATAGCCCATCAAGCGCTTTTCCGAATCAATCCCGAGCAGCTTGGCCGACGCACCAGTCGCGACGATGAGGGCTTCAGCGCCGATCGTGCTGACGCCCGAGCGCAACTCAAACGGCCGTTTGCGTAGATCGACCGCGGACACTTCGCCAAACACGAATTTCGTGCCGAAGCGCTCGGCCTGGCGCCGGAACACGTCCATCATCTCGGGGCCCTGTATTCCGTGCACGAAGCCGGGGTAGTTCTCGACCTCGGTAGTGATGGTGAGCTGGCCGCCGGGCTGGGCGCCCTCGATCAGCAGCGGGGCCAGATTGGCGCGCGCCGCGTAGAGCGCGGCCGTCAGGCCCGCGGGACCGGAGCCGAGAATCACGAGGCGATAGGTTTCGTCTGCCATCTGTTTTGTTATCGATTGCCTTTGCCTGGAATCGCGCGACACAAGACGCGCGGTCCGTCATCATATTCTACCGTCTATTCTAGCGCTTTGTTGTATCGGCGCATCGCGTCAACATAAGCTCTTAGCTGCCGCCTACGATGACACGCAAGAAGCCGACCTCCGGACTCTCCAGCAAACTTCCCGGCCCCGCCACACGTGGCGCACTCACTCATCTCGACCGCCGCGGCCGCGTGCGAATGGTCGATGTCGGCGAAAAACCGGTGACGCGGCGAGAGGCGGTGGCCCGTGGCGCAGTAAAAATGGACCGGGCGACGCTGGACGCGATCGTCGGCGGACGGCTCAAGAAGGGCGAGGCGCTGGCAACCGCGCGACTGGCCGGAATCATGGCGGCCAAGCGCACTCACGAGTTGATTCCGCTCTGCCATCAGATTCCGCTGGAGGTTGTCGAGATCGAATTCCGTCCCGACCCGGCCCGCGCCACACTCCATATTCAGGCCCGTGCGGCGACCGCCGCGCGCACTGGTGTCGAGATGGAAGCGCTGGTCGCGCTGAGCGCCGCGGCGCTCACTATCTATGACATGGCCAAGGCGATCGATCGCGCGATGACGATCGAAGCGATCCGGCTGGTCGGTAAATCCGGCGGCCGCAGCGGCACCTTCAAGCGCACCGGCGAACCGCGATGGCCGTCCGCGGACAATTGAGCAGCCGAACAATCAGAAAGTTGAAACGTTGAAAACCTCTCGACCGAACGGCGCGGCGGCGGCGCCGGCGCGAGTCTTCCTCAAAAAGGGCCGCGAGGGACCGGTGCGCGGCGGCAATCCCTGGGTCTTCTCGCAGGCGATCGATCGCGTCGAGCCCGGTGCAATCGAGCCCGGCGCGCGCGTGTGGATCCTCGACGCGGCCGGCGCGACGATTGGACACGGCTACTACAATCCCGCGACCACGATCGCGGTGCGGATGCTCGCGCTGGGCGGCGAGCCTGGCCCCGCCGAAATCGTCCGCTGGCGCATCGAGCACGCGCTCAAGCTGCGCGAGTGCGTCGTCGGTGCCGACACGGATTGCTACCGGATACTCAATGGCGACGGCGACGGCCTCTCGGGCGTGGTCGTGGACCGCTACGGCGAAGTCGTGGTGATGCAATTGCTGACCGCGGGCGCCGAGCGGATGCGCGCGGAAATCGTTGAACATCTGAACCTGATGATATCGCCGCGTGCGATTTTCGAGCGCAGCCAGGGCGCCGTGCGCCGGCAGGAGGGGCTCGAAGATCGCGTGGGCGTGATGGCAGGCGAAGCCGCCGGCGAAATCATCGTGAGTGAAAACGTGGTGAGCGAGAACGGCATAAAAATGACCGTCGACCTCGAGCACGGCCAGAAGACCGGAGCGTTCCTCGATCAGCGCGAGAATCGGGCGCGTTTCGGTCGGCTGGCGGCCTGCGCGCGCGTCCTCGATCTGTGTTGCTACACCGGCGGCTTCACGCTGAACGCGCTCAGGGGCGGCGCGAAAAGAGTCGTCGCTGTCGACACTTCCGCGCAGGCGCTCCAATGGGCGCGGCACAACCTGGAGCTCAACGGCTATCCGCCCGGCGCCGTCCGTTTCGTGCATGGCGAGGCCGGCGAATTGCTCGGTAAGCGCGACGAGCTTTTCGATTTGATCGTGCTCGACCCACCGCCATTTGCACGCAGCCGCGCCGACGCGCGGCGCGCCGAGCATCTCTATGTCGAACTCAACGCGCTCGCGCTCGGCGCGCTCAGCCCGGGCGGCTTCCTGATGACCTTCAGTTGCTCAGCACACTTTCGCGGCGAGGATTTCGTCCGCGCAGTGCGCATCGCCGAGGGCCGCTCGGGGCGCCGGATGCGCCTGCTCGCGCGCCTCGGCCCCGGTCCCGACCATCCGGTGCTGCTCGGCCATCCCGAGGGCGAATACCTGACCGGCGTGTTATTGCGCGACCTCGGTTAGCGCGACGGATTACCTCTCCTTGTCCTAAGCGAGGGGTTAAGATGGGAATATAATAAAGTGGTGCCGTGACATCGGAGCGGCAGTCATCAGCATTGAGTATTGGTGAAAACGATGAAACTCGAGCGGCTTGACCATTTCGGAATCGAGGTCAGCGACCTCGCGCGCGCCGAGCGCTTCTACACCGAAGTCCTCGGGCTCAGCGTCGTCGCGCATCTCGGCGACCAGGTGCTGCTGGAGTGCGGAGCGCAGAACCTCGCACTGTTCGGTGTCGCGCGTCCGCCGATGTCGCCGGCGGAGCGCCAGGCGCGGATTTCACATCCGCTCGGCAAAGGCCATCATGCCTTTCGCGTGAGCCGCACCGATTTCGCCGCCGCCAAGCAACGCCTCACCGAGGCCGGCGTCGAAAGCGCGCAGCCGATCGACTGGGGCGACCACGATTGCCTGTACTTCCTCGATCCCGACGGCAATTTGCTCGAGATCGTGAGCTACCGGCAAGTTGCTTAATTCGCCGATTGATTAATTGATCAGTTGACTAACTGACCATCGAGCAACCGCGTGCGGTCGCGCGTCCCGCGCGATTGTCAACGGCGCACGCGCAGACCGAGCGCAATACTGGAGTCTGAAATCTCATTGACCAGGTTGGCGGTTTCGCTCAGCTCGGGCCGGTTGGCCAGTTCCAGCCATTGAGGCTCGGCGCTCATCGGACCGCCCTTGAGTGAGATAGCGCGCAGGTTGATCGCGATGTCGAGCAGCATCAGATCGCGCGGTAACGGCGAGCGCGCCAGCGCATCGGAGGGGTAGTACTCCAGTTGGGCAACCAACGCGCTCAGCTCATCCTCGCTCATCCGCGCCAGCCGCAAGACATCGTTGAGGTTGACTTTCTCCATCCCTGGCCAGCATAGCAGCCGGCCCGCCAATGCACAGCGCGCGGCGATGAGGGTTGCCGGGGGCCAGGTGGTGTGCAATGAAGCTCTGAGCCGCGCAGGTGCGCCGGCGCGCCGCGCAGACGGGTCCGCGCATGGCGTCGCGAGCACCGCGACCCGGCGCCGCGAGGGGGTGCGATCGTGAAGTTCGGCCTTTTCTACCAACTGCCCTGTACTGCAGAGCAATCCGAACCTGCCCGCTACCAGGAGACCATCGAGCAGATCGTGCTTGCCGACCAGCTCGGCTTCGACGTCGCGTGGCTCGCCGAGCTGCACTTCTTCAAAAACTTTTCGATCATGCCCTCGCCGCTGATGGTCGCGGTAGCGGTCGCGCAGCGCACCCGGCGTATCCGGCTCGGCACCGCAGTGACGCTGCTGCCGTTCCATCATCCGCTGCGCGCCGCCGAGGAAGCCGCCACCGCCGACCTGTTGACTGGCGGCCGCCTGGAGTATGGCGTGGGCCGCGGCACGATCGCGGTGCACTTCCAGGGCTTTGGAATGGCGCGCGACGAGAGCCGCGAGCGCTTCGAGGAGGCGCTGGAGATAGTCGTACGCGCATGGACCGGGGAGCGTGTCACCTACCAGGGGCGCTTTTACGAGGTCACCGATGTCGCGGTCGAGCCGCGGCCGCTCCAGAAGCCGCATCCGCCAATACGAATCGCCGCCAACAGCCCTGAGACCGCCGAGTTCGCCGGCCGCAAGGGCTACGACGTGCTGGTCGCCTCGCCCATCAACCCGGTGCCCGGCTTCTATGAACATATCCGCGCCTACCGCGCGGCGCTCAAGACCGGCGCGCGCCCCGAGCATCCGGGCGACGTCGCCGCGCTTTTTTTCGTATGTCCTCACACCAGCCGTGCCGCCGCGCGGGCCGAGGCCGAGCAGAGCCTGCTGCACTACTTCCGCACTATCGGCGAACAGGCGGCGATTGGCGGCCGCGGCCAGTACGAGGGCTCCTACGCCTATCTCGAACAGGTGCGCGAGCGGGCGGCGGCGATGACCTACGAGACAGTTGACGGGACGATGGCGGTTTACGGACCGCCCGACGAATGCATCGCGCGCATCAACGAGGTTTACCAGCACAGCGGGATTGACCAGCTCGTATGCTGGTTCAACGCGGGCGGTCTGATACCGCATCGCGACGTGATGGCGACGATGGAACGCTTCGCGTCGCAGGTGATACCGGCGGTGCGCGGCTTGGGCGTGCGATGAAGCTTCACGCGCGCCGCAACTGAGAATTGGACGATTAGTCACTTACCAGCAGCTAATCACTAGCTATGATTGACTATCCTGAGATAGCCACTTTCCCGCGCGGCGCGAAGCGGCCCTCCGCGATCGACGAACTCGCCGCGGCGATCGAGTCCGACGGCGGCGCGGCGCTGGCCGCCTACCAGGAGCCGCTGGGCGCGCATTGGCAGATCTTCGCGCTGGTGCCGGCCGCGATGCTCAAGGGGACGCCGTTCCAGCGCGATCTCAGCCCGGCCCATCTCAAGCGCCTGGGCGAAGTGATGAAGAAGCTCCGCCGTTTCACCGAGCCGGTGGTCGTAGTGCGCGCCGACGGAGGCTACTGGACCCCCAACGGCAACCATCGCCGGGCCGCCGCCACCAAGCTCGGCGCGAAGACGATCCCGGCGATCGTAATTCCAGAGCCCGAGGTCGCCTACCAGATTCTCGCGCTCAACACCGAGAAAGCCCACAACCTCAAGGACAAGGCGCTGGAGGTCATCCGGATGTACCGCTCGCGGCTGGAGACGGCGCCGCGCGCAATCGAGAAGGACTTCGCTTTCGAGTTCGAGCGGGCCCACTTCATCACGCTCGGCATCCTGTACGACAAGACGCCGCGCTTTTCGGGCGCCGTCTATGCGCCGCTGTTGAGCCGCGTCGACGGTTTCTTGGCCAAGTCGCTGCGCGAAGCTGTTGAGGAGCGCGAGGAACGCGCCGCGCTGGTCGCGCGCGCCGACGAAGTCCTGACCGCGCTGGTCGCGCGCGGCAAAAAGCGCGGCCTGATGCATCCCTACCTGAAGAACTACATCGCGGCGCGATGCAATCCGTTAAGCCGCGCGCGCAAGAACCTGCCGACATGCCGCACGGCGCTGAACAGCATGATCAAGGCGCTGGAGGAATTCGACCTCGGCAAGATTCATTTCGGACAGATTCAAAGCGCCGCCGCGTTGGTGGCAGCCGCGACGGTCGCGCCGTAGATTCTCGCTCAAACTTTTTGCGGACTTCCTGCGGAACTCACTGAAATCAGTCGCGGATTGCGGACGCGGCTTGCGCGGCGTCTTACGCTTCAGGCGGCGGCGGGCACCAGGCTCAGCTCGAAGCTGCCCGGCTCGAGACCTTCCATCGCGCGGAGCACGATTTTTATCCCCACCCGGCGCTCGAGCTCCTCGAGGTCGCGTGCGCCGTGGTCGTAAAGATAGCGCGCGACGGCGGGATGGATTTTGACCAGCAGCATGTCGTCGCCGCCACGGCGGCGGGCCTCGCGATGGACTCCGCGCAAGATCTCGGCGGCGAGCGTCGGTACGGATTTGACCACGCGCCGGCCCTCGCAGTGCGGACAGGGGTCGGTGAGCAGCTCCTCGAGGCTCTCGCGGGTGCGCTTGCGGGTCATCTGGACCAGCCCGAGCTCGGAGATCTTGAGCGCCGAGGTGCGCGCCTTGTCGCGCCGCTGCGCCTCGCGTAGCGCGTCGCTGACTTTCTTGCGATCGGCCTCGCGCGACATATCGATGAAGTCGACGATGATAATCCCGCCGATATTGCGCAGGCGCAGCTGCTTGACCACTTCTTCGACCGCTTCGAGGTTAGTCCGCAGCACGGTCTCGTCCTGGTTGGTCTTGCCGACGAAGCGGCCGGTGTTGACGTCGATCGCGGTGAGCGCTTCGGCCTGGTCGAAAACCAGGTAGCCGCCGGACTTGAGCCAGACCTTGCGGTCGAGCGCGCGCTCGATCTGCGGCTCGATTTTGAAATGGTCGAAGATCGGCTCGGCGCCCTGGTACATCGTAAGCCGCGCGCGCAACCGCGGCATGTAGTGCTGCACGAATTGCACGATGCGCTCGAAGGTCTCGGGATCGTCGCACCACAGTTTGTCGATCTCGCTGGAAAACAGATCGCGCACGGTGCGCAGCGCCACGTCGAGGTCGCTATAGAGGATCGACGCCGGCGGGCTGGTCTCGCTCTTGGCCACGATCGACGCCCACAGCCGGGTCAGGAAGTTCGCGTCACGCTGGATTTCGCGCTTGCTCACGCCCTCGCACGCCGTGCGTACGATGAACCCGCCCTGCACGCGGCCGAGTTCCTTGACCGCCGCGCGCAGGCGCGCGCGTTCTTCCGCGCTGCCGATTCGCCGCGAGACCCCGACGTGGCCGCTGGTCGGCATGTAGACCAGATGGCGTCCGGGCAGTGAGATCGACGAGGTCAGCCGCGCGCCCTTGGTGCCCATCGGCTCCTTGGCTATCTGGACGATGATCTCCTGGTTGCGATGCAGTTGCTGCTCGATCGGGAGACGGCTGCGCTGCTCGTGCACGCGCGGCCTTTTGTGCGCCTTGCCGCCGCGCCGGCGCCGGCGCCGGCTGCGTCGGCGTTTGGGGCCCCCCGGCGCTGGCGCTTCACCCGCGGCGGTGGGCGTCGCCGCGGCGGCCTCGCCCTCGGGCGGCGCCGCCGACTCGTCGGCCAGATCGTGCGAATCGATTTGTACGTCTTGTTGCGAGATTTGTAACGAGACCTGTTGCGAGACTTGCCGCGCGCCTTGCCGCAGATTTTGTCGCGCACTTTGTCGCTCGTCCGCTCGCTCGTCGTGCTGTTCGGGCGGCTCCTCCGATCCTTCCAGCTCCGCCAGTTGCTGCAGGTCCTGCAAGTCTTGCAGGTTTTCCAGATCTTGCGGCGACGTCGCTTCATCGCCGCCGTCGCTGTCAACCGGATAGGTCTCGACGTCGTCCTCGCCGATCACCTCGGCGATCGAACCGACCGCCTGTACGTCGTCGTGAAAGTCTGAGACGTGCAGGAAGCCCGCCTTCTCCAGGCCGATATCAACAAACGCCGCCTGCATCCCCGGCAGCACGCGCGTGACCTTGCCCTTATAGATGTTCCCGGCGAGACCGCGATGTTGCTGGCGTTCGAGATAGAGCTCGGTCAGGGCGCCGTCTTCGAGCAGCGCGACGCGCACTTCGAGGGCGCTCGCATTAATGACTATTTCACGTTTCACGAGAGACCCGTGGCGACGGACGGGAGGGCTGGTCACACGGAGCGGCGTTGCGGGGCGCGCAGCGCGCGGCGCCGGCGAACGGCGGCTGCGCTTTCCGGCAGTCTAAATGCAGGCGCGGCTGCGATTTCGTCGCTGACCCCTCCACCCATTGAGTACGCCATAGAACTTCAAACGAATCATACGGAGAGGCCGCGAAGCACGCAAGGCGCACTGGCACGGGGCATAAACGTGTTTTGCACCGATCCCCCTCGCCTTGACTTGGTTCACAGGTGCCGATACTCGTTTTGTAGTGTCTGCCGCGGTCGACAGTCTGATGCTGCGTCCGTCGGGGATGGCCCTGCTCAACAGCAAGGTCCTCATCCTCAACCGCTCCTACCTGCCCGTTCACGTAACTTCGGTGAAACGCGCCTTTGCGCTCCTCTACCAAGGGGTGGCGCGAGCGGTCGACGAGCAATACCACACCTTCGATTTCGCAAGCTGGCGTGACCTCGCGATCGAGACCCATCACGAGCGCCTGGGCGTGGTGGGCGGCTTAGTCCGCGTTCCGCGGGTGCTGTTGCTGACGGCCTACGAGCGGGTGCCGCGCCGCCACGTGCGCTTTTCGCGTTTCAATATCTTCGCCCGCGACAACAACACCTGCCAATACTGCGGACGGCGCTTCGCGCGCACCGAGCTCAACCTCGACCACATCATGCCGCGCTCGCGCGGAGGCCTCTCGACCTGGGAGAACATCGTCTGCTCCTGCCATAACTGCAACCGGCGCAAGGGCGGCCGCACGCCCGATGAGGCCCGGATGGCGCTCGTGCGCAAGCCGATGCGCCCGCACTGGACGCCATTCAGCGCCGAGATGTTCAGCCTTAAGCGTTATCGCGAGTGGATGCCGTACCTGACCGCGGTCGACAGCGCCTACTGGAACACTGAGCTGCAAGAGTAAGAAGTAATTTTCATCATTAGCAGCTTCTGAATCGCACTGCGCCCAGTCTCGCACGATATCCACAGCCCGCTCTGCGCGTAGGGGATACGGTACGCCGTCGGCGGTTTCATGGTCCTTGGCTTTGGGCTAAGCTCTGGTGCGGATGTGGTGGTGAGGTGGAGGCGATGATGGTATGCGGCTCAAAAGCCTTGATTTAGTAGGCTTCAAATCATTCCTGGAGCCGACGAGCGTCGGCTTCGCGCCCGGGATCACAGCGGTCGTCGGCCCTAACGGATGCGGCAAATCCAACGTGGTCGACGCCATCCGCTGGGTCCTTGGCGAGCAGGCGCCGACGCGGCTGCGCGGCAAGAGCGCCGAAGACTTCATATACGCCGGTAACGATTCCAATCCGGCGGCCGGGATGGCCGAGGTCTCGCTGCTGCTCGAGGCCGACGACAACTGCGCGCTGCCGGAGCCGTACGCGGGATTGAGCGAAGTATGCGTCACACGCCGCGTCTACCGCTCCGGCGAATCCGAATATCTGATCAATAAGATTCCCTGCCGGCTGAAGGACATCACCGAGTTCTTCATGGCCGCGCAAATCCATAGCCGCGGCTACGCCCTGATCGAGCAGGGCCGTATCGAGGAGATCATCCAGTCCAAGCCCACCGAGCTGCGTGGGATGATCGAAGAGGCAGCTGGGCTTTCGCTTTTCAAGGGACGACGCGAGACGAGCGAGCGCAAACTCGACCGCGTGCGCGAGAACCTCGCCCGCGTCGACGACGTGCTGGCTGAAATCGAACGCCAGTTGGCTTTCGCCCGCCGTCAGGCCAAAAAGGCCGAGGCCTATAAGGCGATCCGCGTCGAACTGGCCGAGCTGGAACGGCTGAGCGCTGCGCACCGGCTGCTCGAAGAGCGCGCGCGGCTCGAAGATCATCGCGCCCGCTCCGAGGAGCTCGATACCCAGCGAGAGGCCACTCGCGAAGCGCTGGCGGAACTTCAATCGCGGACCGACGCGGCCGCCGCCCGGCTCGCAGCCGAGCGCGATAGCCTGACCGCGCTCGGCCGCGAGCTCGACAACTTGCGCGCGGCCGCCGCCCAGCGCGGCCATACGCGCGAGTTCCTGGAGCGCCGCTTAAGCGCGGCCGACGCGGCCGCGCCTGAGCTGGCGGCGCGGCTCGAAGAACTCGAGGCCAAGGCCACCGCCGCGCGCGCGGCGCGCGCCGAGGCCGGCGCGCGCCTTGCGCGCGCGCGCAGCGAGGACGACGGCGGCGAGGCCACCCTCGGCGCATTGCGCGAGCGCCATGACGAGGCCGCCGCGGCGCTCGGCGAGGCCGAGCGGCGCGGCGAAGACACGCGCGACGAGGTCGCCGAGCTGATGCGCGAGGGAGCCGCGATACGCGGCCGCCTCGGCGCGCTCGGCGGCGAGCGCGCCGAACTCGAAGAGCGCCTGCACGCCGCCGCCGAGCGCCTCCCGGTGCTCGACGAGGCGCTTGGCGCTGCGCGCGCCGCGCTGGACGTGGCGGACGGCGAACTCGCCGCCCGCCGCACCGAGCGCGCGGCCCTGGACGGCCGCGGCAAAGAAGCGGCCGAGCGCGAGCGGGAGGCCCGCATCGCGCTCGACGCGGGCGCAGCCCGTCTGGCGCTGCTGCGCGAATCGCTGAGCGCCGCCCGCGCGCGCGCAGAGCGCGCGGCGCTGCGCGCCGATGGCGGCGCTGCCGAGCGTCTGCGCATCGTTCTCGATTCGCTCAATGGCGACCGACCGGCCCAGGCGCCCGCGATGCTGGCCGAGGTGTTGCGTGCGCCGGCGGCAATGCGTACGGCGCTGGGCGCAGCGCTCGGCGAGGAAGCCGAGGCGGTGATTGTCGATTCGCCCCATCTGGCGCTGCGCGCGATCGAAATTCTCAAAGAGTCCCGCGCCGGCCGTTTAAGCTTTATCCCCGAGCCCGGCCCGGCCGATTCCCATCCCGCTATCGAAGCACCCGGAATCGCCGGACGCCTGCTCGATATGATCGAAGTCGAGCCACGCTTTCGCCAGGTCGCCGAAGCGATGCTCGGTCACGTGGTCGTCGCCGACGATCTGCGCTCCGCGCTCGCGGCGTCGAACCTGAACGGCCACGGCACGCTCTTCGTCACTCGCGAGGGCGACCTGGTGGCGCCGGGGAAAATGATCGCCGGCGGCAGCAGCGCCACATCGGGCGACGGCGAGGAGGCTGAGGCGGCGGCGCCCGATGCGCCGACATTGGAAGAGGCGGCGGCGCGCGTCGAGCAGGCCGAGTCCGAAACCGCATCGCTGCGCGCGGCTTTCGAGGCGGCGCGCGCTGTGCTCGAGACTGCGCATCGCGAACTCAACGAGGCGCGGGACAATGTCTCACGCGCCGAGCGCACAATGAGCGAGCGGCATAGCGCCTTCGAACGTATCGAGAGCGAAGCGGCCGCCACTCGCGGCCAGCACGACCAAGCCCGCGTGCGTCTGCAGGAAATCGCCCGTCTGATTGCAGAGTCCAACGCTCGGCTCGAAGAACTCGCCCACGGCGAAGCGGCGAGCCGTGAGCGCCTGTCCGCGATCCGCACCGAGATGAGCGAGCGCAAAGCGCGCGCCGAGGAATCCGCGGCCGCGATGCTCGAGGCAGCCTCCAGGGTCGAGGCGCGACGCGCACGCCTGGGCGCGATCGAGCAGGAACTCGGACATCTGCGCCGCTTGGCCGATGAACTCGAGGCGCAGATCGGCAAAGACCGCGCCTCGCTCGCCCGGCTTGGCGACGAACGTGTCGAGCTGGTGCGCGAACTCGATCAGTTGGCTGCGCAGGCGGAGACCTCACGGACGCGCGAGGCGGAACTGGACGCCGCAACCGAACAGATGCGGCAGGCGTGCGAGGCCGCGGCCGCGGCGCTGCAGGCGCTGCGGACGGAGCTCGCCGAGACGCGGACCACGGCCGAGGCGCTCGAGCGCGATGCGATGGAGTGCGCGCTTGGATGCGAACGCGCGCGCACGCTCGCCGGCGAGCTCGGGCGCAACTTTGCCGAAAAATTTCAGACCGAGTTCGCAGCGGTCGAGGACGAACTGAAAATCGCGCTCGTCGAGCGCGACGCCGTGGCCGACGAGGCGCGTCTGGCCGAGCTGCGCGCCAAGGCTGAGCGCCTGGGCGAGGTCAACCTCGCCGCCGAAAGCGAGGTCAAGGAACTGGAGGAACGCTCCGGCGTGCTCACTGCCGAGCGGACCGATCTCGAAGCGGCGGTCAAGGACCTCACGCATACGATCCAGAAGCTCAACCGCGAGGCGCGCCGGCGCTTCAGCGAGACCTTCGAGGGCGCGGCGCGCAACTTCGCCGAGCTTTTCCCCAAATTGCTGCGCGGCGGCAAGGGCCGGCTCGAATTGCTGCCCGCCGACGACGTGCTGGAGGCTGGCGTCAATATCCTGGTCCAGCCGCCGGGCAAGAAGGTCAAGGAAATAGGCCTGCTCTCGGGCGGTGAGAAGGCGCTGTGCGCAATGGCGCTGATCTTTTCGCTCTTCCTGCTCAACCCGAGCCCGTTCTGCGTGATGGACGAGGTCGACGCGCCGCTCGACGAGTTCAGCCTCGCCGCCTTCACCAGCCTGGTCGGCGAACTCAAGGGCCGCTCGCAGTTCATCGTGATCACGCACAACCAGCGCACGATGCAGCGCGCCGACCAGATCCATGGCGTCACGATGGAGCGGCCGGGAGTCTCGCGCCTGATCTCGCTGGCGATTCCGCGCGCCGCGTAGCATTCAGAACGCGGCGCGGCACAGCGGAATTTAGCGCGCCGCGGATCGGACCCTCACCCACACCCTCTCCCACATAGGTGTGGGCGAGGGCTCAGAAAGAGCCGCGCGAGTCGACGGCAAGCTTGCGGCAAGGACTCGCGCGTTTTGGTTCCGATCTCGTGCGGGGATTGTTATTGTGTGAGGCGTTCGGCGCCGGGCCGGCGACAGATACGCGTGGCGGTTCGGCCGGACATAGCTTCGAAATTTTTTTCCCAAGGATCGCGCCCGCGTGCCCCACTACGTAAGCGAAATTAGCGCCCGGCTGTCGGCCGCCGTAGCCGCGGTTCTCGCCTGGCTTTCGTTAGTCATGGCGACGATTCTCGCGTGGCTTTCGTCAGCCATGGCCGCGATTTTCACCTGGCTTTCGTCCCTCGAGCGTCTAACTCCGGCCGAAATGCTCGCCAGACTGTCGTTCGTCGATCGTCTCGTCCTGGTGGTGGCGGCTAGCCAGGTCTTACTGTTCGTCCTCGCGATTCTGATCGAATTCAGCGCGCGCAAACGCCGCAGGGTTCACGAGCTTGAGCACGCGGTCGAGCAGGCGCTGTACGCGCCCCCGCCCGCAGTGGTCCCGCCCGAAGAGATCGCAGCTGAACCGACGGAGGCCCATGCGCCTTCGGTCGCGCCGCCTCTACCTCCTGAAGCGAGGCCCGCTGAGCAGGCCGTCGAACCTACGCCCGCCGAACCGGCGGAAGAACCTGCACCTGCAGAGCCGGCTGCCGAAGCCCCGCCTGCCGAACCGGTCGCGGCTCCGCCATCCGCGGCGGCCCCGCCGAAAGCGCCCGTACGAATCGGCCTGGGGCTACGCCGCACGCGCGAGAATCTGCTCGCCCGCATTCGCGCCGCGATAACCGGCAGCGCCAAGCTCGACGACATCTGCGAGGGTCTCGAGGAGGCGCTGATTGCCGCCGACGTAGGCGTCCAGGCCAGCCTCAAGCTGGTCGAGGCCGTGCGCGGCCGGGTCAAGGACGGCACCCGCCCGGACGCCATCCGCGAGGCGCTCAAGGACGAGATCGCGCGGATGCTCGTGGCGAGCGAGCGCCCGATGAACATCCCGGCCGAGGGGCCGCTGGTGGTGATGCTGGCCGGTGTGAACGGAGCGGGCAAAACCACGACCGTGGCCAAGCTGGCGGCGCGGATGAAGGCCGAGCGTGGCACGGTGATCGTCGCGGCAGCGGACACCTTTCGTGCGGCCGCGATCGAACAGCTTGAAGTATGGTGCCAGCGGGTCGGCGCCGACATCATCAAACAGAACCAGGGCTCTGATCCGGCGGCGGTGGCGTTCGACGCGGTCAAGGCGGCGGTGGCGCGTAACGTATCGACGGTGTTGATCGATACGGCGGGGCGTCTGCAGACCAAGGTCAATCTGATGGAAGAGCTCAAAAAGATCGCCCGCGTGGCCGGCCGCGAGCTTCCGGGCGCGCCGCACGAATGCTGGCTGGTGCTCGACGCCACGACGGGGCAGAACGCACTAAGCCAGGCGAAAATCTTCGGGGAAGCGGTGCCGCTCACGGGCGTGGTTCTGGCGAAGCTCGACGGCACTGCCAAAGGCGGTGTGGTGATCGCCATAGCCGAGCAACTAAAACTGCCCGTGCGCTTCGTCGGCGTGGGTGAAGATGTCGAGGATTTGCGTGCCTTCGACCCGCGCGAATTCGTGGAGGCTCTATTTGCGGAGGACGACTCGCGTCCTGAAGCCTCCAGCGGTTCTTATGCAGCTTGACAGGTTAATTAATCCAAAATTAAAGTGAAGGTGGAAACCGAATCGGCCATGACTCTTGAGGCTCTCAAGCAACTTGACGATAGAATCCAAGCATCGGTCACCCGAATTCAGCAATTGCAACGCGAAAATGAGCAACTGGTGAAACGGCTGGCCGAAGGCGAACAGCGTTTTAATGAAATTCAGGCCCGGGCCAACTCCGAGCGCCAGCAGCACGAGAACGAGCGCAACGAGATAAAAACGCGGATCGAAAAAATCCTCGCCCGCTTCGACGGGCTGGATTTGGGCTGAAGCCTGGCTGACCCCGGCCGCCGCTGAGTGAAAACTGAGTGGATGATGAAAGGCGTCAACGTCGAAATCATGGGCCAAAGCCTGACCGTCATGAGCGACAGTGGCGACGAATGGGCAAAGGCTCTGGCGGCGACGGTGGATGAAAAGATAAACTACATTCGCGCCAACAGCCGCGCGGTAAATTCCGTAAGCGTGGCAATTTTGGCGGCGCTAAATTTTGCCGACGAACTCGAACGTCTGAAGCGAGACCATCAAGCGTTGATCGACCAGATTGAAGCATTGAATCGGCGGCTGTCGGTGGCGATGGATTCGTAGGCGCCGCGTCAGCACGGTTTTTCCTGGAGGCTTCGGGTCGGCGGGTTCGGGTAATGACGGTGGGGGATGCAGGATCTCACAGGATCTCTGGAGGATTTCTGTTAAGCGCGATGCGGCGCTCGCAAGATATAGGACCGGTGCCGGTTCTCAGTAACACATGGCGCGGCCTTGGACCGCGTAACCTTATGGAGCCAGCAACGCCCGCACGGCCACGACAACATCAATGGCCGAGGGCGATCGATCGCACAGCGCAACCGCCGACTTAGCCCGGTCCCGCCGCCGCTAAAGGCAGTGGCGGACGAAAAACAATACCTGCGCTCCGTCCTCTATGAGGCGCGCTCCAGCCTATCGGTCACACGCGCGGGCGCGTTATCGGCTCGCGTGCAGCAGCGTCTGCTCGCCACATCGTCATATCTCGCAGCGACCAGGATCGTCCTTTACGCACCGCTCGGCCGCGAGGTCGAAACCGCCCTCATAGCGGCCGACGCGCTACGTGCGCAGCGGCAGGTCTATTTTCCGATTGTCGATCGCGATCGCCGGCGAATCAGGCTCGGCGCCGTGTCCGACCTCAGCGACCTGCGGCCTGGCGCTTTTGGAATCCTGGAACCGCCCGCCACCGGGGCGCTCGAGACCGAAGCTCTCGAGACCGAGCTCGGCGCCGCGCTGGTATGCGTCCCCGGAATTGGATTTACACCCGCCGCCGCCCGTTTGGGCCGCGGTGGCGGTTATTACGACCGCTTGTTGGCCGCGCTTTCTGCCGAGGCGGTGACCGTCGGGCTGGGCTATTCGTTTCAGTTGATTGACCGTCTGCCGGAGCAGGCTCATGACCGGCGGCTGGATTTTATCGTGACCGAGTCCGCCGTTTACTCGGCCAGCGGAGCGCGACACGCGGCCGCGCAAACGGCGGACCAAGGAGGTTAACCAAAATGGGCGTGCTGACGGGCGTCCTGTTCCTGATAATCGGTGGCGCGATGATGATTTTCGCGGTCTACCTTGCCGGACGGCGGCATCCCGGCGCCGAGGCCGAGGCCGAGGCCGCGCAACGCGAAGCGCAGGCGATTGTCGAAGATGCAAAAACCAAAAGCGAACTGATCATTAAGGAGGCGGAACTAAAGGCCAAAGACCTGTTGGTGGAGGTGCGAGCGCAAGCCGAACGCGAAGTGCGCGAGCAGCATCGCGAGCTGACCGCCCTGGAAAGCAAACTGGCCGCGCGCGAAGAGAGTATGGACAAGCGCCTGGAGGCGTTCGAGCGGCGCGAGGGCGACCTTAACCGGCGCGACCAGAACCTCCGCACCAAAGAGAAAAGCCTGGCCGACCGCGAGGCCGAGCGCCTGGAACTGATCGAGGCGGCACGCGCCAAGCTCGAGACGGTCGCCGATCTGACCCGCGAGGAGGCGCGCCGCCAGGTGGTCGAAGAGATGACCGGGCAGGCGCGCCATGACGCCGCCCGCCAAATCCGCGTGATCGAGGAGGAGGCGCGCGAGGAATCGGACCGGCGCGCCAAGCGCATCGTGTCGATCGCAATCGAGCGGCTGGCCGGCGAATTCGTTACCGAGCGCACCGTCTCGGTGCTGGCGCTGCCCAACGACGAGATGAAGGGCCGCATCATCGGGCGTGAAGGGCGCAACATCCGCGCCATCGAAGCCGCCACCGGCGTCGATATCATCATCGACGACACGCCCGAGGCGGTGGTGATCTCGTGTCACAACCCGATCCGGCGAGAGATCGCGCGGGTCTCGCTCGAGCGGCTGATCTCCGACGGCCGCATCCATCCGGGCCGTATCGAAGAGGTCGTGCGCAAGGCCGAGCAGGAAGTCGAGGAATCGATCCGCGAGGCCGGCCAGCGCGCCATCATCGAGGTCGGCGTCCACGGGATCCATCCAGAGCTGGTCAAGCTGCTGGGGATGCTGAAGTACCGCTACAGCTACGCGCAAAACGTCCTGATGCATTCGCTGGAGGCGGCGTTTTTATGCGGCGCAATGGCGGCCGAGCTGGGGCTTAACGAAAAGCAGGCGCGCCGGGCCGCGCTCCTGCACGATATCGGCAAGGCCCTGACGCATGAGGTCGAGGGCTCGCATGCGCTGATCGGCGCTGAGCTCGCGCGCAAGTACGGCGAATCGGCGAAGATCGTCAACGCGATCGCGGCCCATCACGAAGAGGTCAAGGCCGAGACCATCCTGGCGCCGCTGGTCGACGCGGCCGACGCCCTTAGCGGAGCGCGGCCGGGCGCACGGCGCGAGGTGCTCGAGAGCTACGTCAAGCGGCTGGAAGACCTCGAGACCATCGCCAAATCGTTCAAAGGCGTCGAGAAATGCTTCGCGGTGCAGGCCGGGCGCGAGATGCGGATCATTGTCGAGCCAGGCCAGGTCTCCGACGATGACGCGACGATGCTGGCGCGCGACGTCGCCAAGAAGATCGAAACTGACATGACCTATCCCGGACAAATCCGCGTGACGGTCATCCGCGAAACCCGCGCGACTGAGCTCGCGCGCTAGAGTTCCCGCGGGCGGCGCCGGCCTTGGCCCGGTGCCGCCCCGCAGGCTATCATCGGCCTCACGATGCCGACGACGCGCGAAGTCCTCCAGGCCACGATCGGGCTGGAAAGGCGGAGCATGGCGCTCTATGCGCGCTTCGCGAAAACCTTCTCCGGTAATCCGCGCCTGCATGAGTTCTGGTTCGGGATGGCGCGCGACGAGGCGCGCCACGTCGGCGCGCTCGACCTTGTGGCCACGGTGCTCGACTTCGAGGGGGTGCTGGACCGGCCTAGCCCAGTGACGCTCGAAGACGCGACCGTGGCGCGGCTCAACGCGCTGCTGGAGCGCGGCGCGCGCGAGGCCGATGCGGGTCTCGGGATCGAGCGCGCGCTGGGGCTGGCGCTCGAGGTCGAAGAGACGGAACTCGAGGATAAGGTCGGCAATCTGCTCAAGGCGCTGCAGCAGCATGACGAGTACGAGCGCTGCATGCGCCTGCTGGTCCACGATCTCGGCGAGCTGAGCTACATGATCGAGCAATATTGTCAGGACCCGGCGATGCTCCAGCGCTGCGATGAGCTGGTCAACCATCACGCCGAGACACTGCGGCTCTCCGCCGCGCACTGAACGGACGGCCCGTGCGCCGATATTCCCTTGGCGTTGCGCATGGACGCGTGTCCCTGGGTCGGTTATAAATGATGGCTCGCGCTGAGGAGTAGCCGAATTGGCAAGGCACCTGACTCTGGATCAGGGGATTGGAGGTTCGAGTCCTCCCTCCTCAGCCAACTCTTCCTTGTAAAGGGAAACGCTCACCGGCTGGTCCCATCGTCTAGTGGTTAGGACACCGGCCTCTCACGTCGGGAACGCGGGTTCGACTCCCGCTGGGATCACCAGAAATAAAGTACGATCGAAACCGTGCGCGCGGCGGGCCGTTCGGGATGCTCGGACGGAATCATCGGGATCGGCGAGACCGTCACCGAGACTAATTCACCGGCTCCCATGCTGCATGATATCGAGCGCTGATGAGCATTCTCGAAAATGAACTTCGCGCATCCCTTGCCAACCTGGAGCGGGATGGTCTGCTCAGAAGTCTCCGCGTAATCGGTAGTGAACACGGGCCGCGGGTCGATCATGGCGGGCGCAGCGTCATTATGCTGTCGTCCAACAACTATCTCGGCCTGGCGTCGCATCCGAAAGTGAAGCGGGCCGCGATCGCGGCCACGGAGCGTTACGGTGTGGGGGCAGGCGCCTCGCGCCTGGTCGCCGGAAGTCTTGAGCCCATACACCGGCTTGAAAGGAATCTGGCCCGGCTCAAGGGCGTCGAAGCGGCGCTGGTTTTCGGTTCCGGCTATCTTGCCAATCTGGGCGCGTTGACCGCTCTCGCAGGCCTGGGCGACGTTATATTCAGTGACGAGCTCAACCACGCGAGCCTCATCGATGGCTGCCGGCTGAGCAAGGCCGACCTGCGGGTGTATCGCCATTGCGATACTGAGCACCTTCGATCTCTGCTCGCGCAGGCGCCCTCCGCCCATCGGCGCCTGATAGTCACCGACTCGATTTTCAGCATGGACGGCGATTTTGCGCCGTTGCGGGAGATCGTCGCGTTGGCGCGCGAATTCGAGGCCGCACTTATGATCGACGAAGCCCCATGCGGTAGGTCTCGTCGGCCACGGCGGCGCCGGTCTGGCGGCTGAATTCGGTTTGGAGAAAGCGATCGATGTACACGTCGGAACTTTGAGCAAAGCCTTGGGAGCGTACGGCGCCTATATCGCGGGCTCAACAGCCTTGATCGACTTCCTTATCAATCGCTCGCGAAGCTTCATCTATACGACCGGACTTCCGCCGGCGGTCGCAGCCGCCGCCGACGCCGCGATCGAGGTGATGCGCGCCGAGCCCGAAAGAATTCAGCGGTTGCGGGAAAACGCGTTGTATCTACGCGAGCGGCTCGCGGCGGCGGGTTTCAGATTCGGGCGCACGGAATCGCCGATTCTTCCGCTCATAATCGGCGAGGCGCAGGCCGCGGTGGAGATGGCCCGGCGGCTGTTCGAGCGCGGCGTGTATGTGGTAGCGATTCGGCCACCCACCGTGCCAGTGGGGACGGCGCGCCTGCGAATCACGCCAATCGCCGATCACTCCCGGGGCGATTTGGACCAGGCCGCCGGCGCGATAATCCAGTCTGGCCGCGAACTGCGGCTCATATAGACTTAGGCCCCGATGAAGAACGCCAGGTACGAGGAACTCCGGCACGCCGACCATCAGCATTTGTGGCATCCATTCACGCAGATGCGCACGTGGCTCAACGATGAGCCGATCATCATCGAGCAGGGCGACGGCAATTATCTCATTGACGTTGAAGGCAGGCGCTACCTGGATGGTGTGGCGTCGCTCTGGTGCAACGTCCACGGGCATCGCAAGCCGCAACTCGATCGGGCGCTGCGCGATCAGGCCGATCGGATCGCGCATTCCACGATGCTCGGTCTTGCCAACTGTCCGGCGATAGAGCTCGCGCGTGACCTCGCCTCAATCGCGCCGCCGGGCCTCAGCCGGGTGTTCTATTCCGATTCCGGGGCCGAGGCGGTCGAGGTCGCGGCCCGGATGGCGGTCCAATATTGGCAACTGACGGGGCAACCCCAGCGCAAACGATTTTTGACTCTGACGGAATCGTATCATGGCGACACCCTGGGTTCGGTCAGCCTCGGCTACAGCGAGCACTTTCATCGCCATATTCATTCGCTGCTCTTTCCAGCGCTAAAGGTCGATCCACCCCATGTGCACAGATTCTACCAGCGCATGTCTCCCGACGAGGCCGACAACACCGCGCTCCGGGTCGCGCAAGAGCTAATCGAACGACATAGCGAGAAACTGGCCGCACTCGTGATCGAACCGCTGATGCAAGGCGCCGCCGGCATGTGGGCGCATTCCGTTCGCTTCCTTCGCGGGATTTCCGAGATGGCGCGAGCGGCCGGAGCATTGGTGATCTTCGACGAGGTGGCGACCGGCTTCGGCCGCACCGGCAAACTGTTTGCCACCGAACACGTGGGACTCAGCTCCGACCTGCTTTGCCTAGGAAAGGGCATCACCGGCGGCTATTTGCCGCTCGCCGCGACGCTCTCCAGCGAGAAAATCTTCGAGGCCTTTCTCGGCGAGCCGCAGGAGTTTCGCGCTTTCTATTATGGCCACACCTATACGGGAAACCCGCTCGCGGCGGCTGTGGCGGTCGCCAACCTCCAGGTATTTCGTGACGAACGGGTGCTGGAGCGAATTCAGCCGCTGATAAACCGCCTCGGTGCCGGTTTGGCCGAGCGTTTCAAGGCTCATCCGCATGTTGCGGACATCCGGCAGTGGGGGCTGATGGCGGGGGTCGAACTGGTCGATGATCGCTCGCGCGGATTGCCGTACCCATACGAGCGTTTGATCGGCGCCCATGTCGCGCGCGCAGCGCGGAAGGCCGGCGTGCTGATGAGGCCGCTGGGCGATGTGATAGTTTTCATGCCGCCGCTGTCGATTACTGAAGCGGAAATCGACCTCCTTCTGGACGCGGCGCTCCTCGGCATCAACGAAGTCACCGGCGGCTGGTAGTGGGACGCGACCTCGATGGCGCCGAAATTGCGGTTTTTCGTCAGCGGAACGGATACGGGGGTGGGCAAGACCACGGTCGCGTGCGGATTGGCTGCGGCATTCAGGCAAAGGGGCATCCGCGTCGGCGTAATGAAACCGGCGGAAACGGGTTGCGAACTGCGCGACGGAGAGATGACGGCGCTCGACGCGGTCGCTCTCAGCAGGGCGGCGGCATCCAACGCTCCGCTCGAGTTCATCTGCCCGCATCGTTACCCCTCGCCGCTGGCGCCTGCCGCTGCGGCGGAGACTGACGGTCTCGAACCTCCCGACCTTGGCCGTATCCGCAGCGCATTCGAGCGGCTGGCGGCCGACAGCGACGTCATGCTGGTTGAGGGCGCCGGCGGGATCGCAGTGCCGCTGACCTGGCGCGAAAATTACGCCGACCTCGCGTTGGACCTGGGGCTCGAATTGATTCTCGTAGTGGCGAACCGCCTGGGCTGCATCAACAGCACCTTGCTCTCGCTGGATTATGCGGCGCGCCGCGGTATGCCTATCAAGGGCTACATTCTCAACGACGCAGACGGCGCGCGCTCTCCAGCCTCGCTAACCAATGCGCGTTCACTGGAACGTCTTACGCCGGTTCGATGCCTTGGCGCCGTTGGTTACCGCGAAGCCATCTCCGCGGAGATATGCCGCCGCGTGCTTGCCTGAGAGGAAGAAGGGATCCAACTTATGCGATGGGCGTAGAACCGAGCCGCGGTTCTCGATGGCCGGAATGTCTAATTCGTAATGTAGAAGCTAGTCCGGTTTCTTCGCCGGCGCGGCGGGGACAAAATCGAGCGCCGCGGAATTCATGCAGTAACGCAGGCCGGTCGGCGCTGGGCCGTCGCCAAAGACGTGACCCAGATGCGCGTCGCATCGCGCGCACAGCACCTCGGTGCGATTCATGAAAAACGAGCGGTCGGCTTCCGTGCGCACGTTCTGCTTTGCTATTGGCTGGTAGAAGCTCGGCCATCCGGTGCCCGAGTCGAACTTGGTATCCGAACTGAACAGCGCCGTGGCGCAGCAGATGCATCGGTACAGTCCCTTCTCATGATTCTCCGCATACTTGTTGGTGTACGGAGTCTCTGTGCCCTTTTGGCGGGTTACGTCGTATTGCTCAGGCGTCAGGAGTTTCCGCCATTGATCGTCCGGCTTCACTACTTTGCTGACCATGACCAGCCCTTTGCTCTGGCCGTCATCGGAAAACTCCATGATCGCAACCTTGTCGGCCGCGCGCGAAGATTCCGTGGCGTCATCGCCGGCCTCCGACCAGCGGCCGTTGCCCGCAAGCTCCCACGCGATCGCAAAGGGAACCGCGGCGAGCACGGCGAGTATCTTTCTCCGGCTACAAATGCCCCGGCCGGGAACTTTCGCATGGCCTGTTTCGTGATCCTGTTTGTGATCTTGTTTGTAGTCCTGCGGCATAGGGCGGTCATCCTCTGAATCATGCTTGATCCGACAACCGTAACAAGGGGCGATGCGTTCCTCCTCGGCCCTACAGCTCAGGAGGCGACCCTGCTCCTGTCAGTACCCTACCGGATCGCGAAAGTTACACGAGATTACAGGAGAGTTATAAAGGATGGGCGCGCGCCTTCGCGGGAAGGCCTTGGTCGCGGGAAAACTGCGGCGAAAGCGGACATCCGCTTGCGCAGCATCTCCAGCTATCAGCGCTTGAAGAGCGAGTATCCCCTTGCGTGCTCGTCAAAGTATTTTCGGAGCGATTCGACACCCCAGTCGCGGATTCTGATCTGCCAGCTACCGCTGGACCGCTGCTCGATCCACCACTGGGCGGTCCTGAGATTGATGTAGATGATCTTATCCTCACCGAACGTGGCGTTGCCCCGGTGGCCGAAACGGCGCAATTGCAAGCCGAACTCGCGGAGCAATTCCTGCCAGTATATCCAGGTCATCCGGAATGCCGGCGTCTGGGAAACGGCAGGGATATCCTCGGCCTTGATCGCGTAGCGTTCCATGAGCGCTTTAACCAGACGAGCCGCGCTTTCCGCCTCGGCCGCCAAGGCGCCATTTTCGGTTTTCACTCTGCGGAGCAGCCCGATCTTTCGCAGTGCGTCTTCGGCCCTCACGGGACCAACCTCGTAGCTGCCGCCGATGCAACGCTTGAGACGTGAGAACCTATTCGGGGCAGTATCGGGGCCAGATTCGTGCCATTCAAAAAGGGTGCGGCACGGCCTTTATGAATTTGCGGCCCCCATGATCCGAGACCGGCGATCTCCCGCTCTCGACCGATTTCCCATCGGGCGGACCTTCGGACCCAATCCGCAGCGCGTTTGTCATCGGTCGACATTGCAACCCCTCGACAGCATACGTTATAGCCTATTAAAGGTCAACTAAACTAAATGAAGGTGGCCTATGGTGAAATTCGCGAATATTGGCCGAAAGTCTTGATTCTGCGCATTTTGGCCAAAATCCTGCGTCCACGAGCGCGAGAACTTATCTTCAGTGGGACGGCATCGGAGCGGCTTCGAGTATCCACGGAGACGCCGGTAGGGCTGCCTCGCTTACGCCGTCCGGAACGGTTCCGACGGCCTTGCGGATGGCCTCGAGCAGGAGACTCTTTGACCGGCTTGCTGACATGCGCGTCGCAACCGGCGGCGAAGCTAGCCCTTACGTCTTCTTCCAGCGCTGAGGCTGTGAGCGCGACGATCGGCGTCGGAGCGAGCCACTGCTCGCGCTCCCACTGACACGACAAAAGCAAGAGCGATGCCCTTGGCGGCGCGCCACAATCCGCGACGCGGCGACGATGCCTGCCCATGGAAGCGACGAATGGGAGCGCTCTGTTCCGGCCTTGTACGGCCCGTGTGTCTTCGCAGAGACGGGCGTCCCGTTGGAGGAACACCGTCGCGCACGGCCGTCTTGTGTATCGGTCGCTGTGGACTTGACGCCTGATGGCTGCTGAACGAAGGCCGGAAAACGGTCAGAACGGCAAAATTGTGGCGCGAGCCAATTTCCGCTGAACGCACTCCTGCTCGACCCCGCGAGTCTGACCATCGTGCGCACGGTCGAGGAATCGCTCGCGCTCAACGCCCTGGCCAGCACCGCGATCTCTATTTCCGCCTTTGGGTGGCTCGGCGGGCGGCTTTGGGCGATAATCGCGCCTCTTTGAAGTGACGCGAAGGGGGTAGCAGCGATGATTCTAAAGGTCGCCCGACTTGGTTACCCGGTGCTGCGGACGATGGCCCAGCCGATCGTACCGGAACGCATCAACACGCCCGAGTTCCAGCGCCTGCTCGACGACATGGTCGACACGATGCGCGAGTACGTCGGGGTGGGACTCGCCGCGCCGCAGGTGCATCTGCCGCTGCGCGTCGCCGTGCTCGAGGTCGAGCATCATCCGCGCTACCCGGAAATGCCGTCGGTGCCGCTGACGTTCCTGGTCAATCCCGAAGTGACGATTATCGAACGCGCGCCGATCGAGGACTGGGAGGGATGCCTGAGCATCCCGGAAATGCGCGGGCTGGTGCCGCGTTTCAAGCAGTTGCGCGTGACGGGACTGGGACGGCGCGGCGAAGCGCTGGATTTCATCGCGAGCGACTTTCACGCCCGCGTCATCCAGCACGAGACCGATCACTTAAATGGCGAAGTCTACCTCGACCGGATGCCGAACATGCGCTCGCTGTCGCATCTGGCGGAATGGCATCGCTTTGCGCTGGCGCCTGCGGAACACAAGTAGGCGCGCGAGCGTACGCCTAGCAGGCCGCGATGGCTTCCAACGCGGCGGAGGTCTATAACATACCCCGGCTCTAACGTAGGCGCGCTTTGGCGGTCAGGCGCGAACGATCGGAAGCTTTCACAATCTTTATCGCAGGATCTTTATCGTTATACGTATTTGCGATCATTCATACAGGTATTCGCATATAGGTATTCAGTATTCGCGGGTGCTCCATGCAGCAGGTGAAAATTCTTCTCGACGAGTCTGACATTGCGGAGAACTGGTACAACGTGGCGGCAGACATGCCGAACCCACCAGCGCCGCCGCTTGGTCCGGACGGAAAGCCGATCGGCCCCGAGGCGCTGGCGGCGATTTTTCCGGACGCGATCATCGAGCAGGAAGTCTCGCGCGAGCGCTGGATTCCCGTGCCCGAGCCGGTGCGGGAGATCTACCGCCAATGGCGTCCGTCGCCGATGTACCGGGCGCTGCGCCTGGAGCAGGCGCTCGGCACCCCCGCGCACATCTACTACAAGTACGAGGGCGTCAGCCCTGCCGGCTCGCACAAACCCAACACTTCCGTCGCGCAAGCCTACTACAATCACGTGGCCGGCGTTCATCGCCTCGCCACCGAGACCGGCGCCGGTCAGTGGGGTTCCGCGCTGGCGATGGCCGGGCAGATGTTCGGTATCGAGGTCCGCGTCTACATGGTGCGGGTGAGCTACGAGCAGAAACCCTTTCGTCGCTCGATGATGGAAACCTGGGGCGCAGAGGTGATTGCGAGTCCGAGCATGAACACTAACTCGGGCCGCACCGTGCTGGCGCGCGACGCCGACTCTCCCGGCTCACTCGGTATCGCAATCTCCGAAGCGGTCGAAGAGGCGGCCGGGCGTCAGGATACCAACTACGCACTGGGGTCGGTACTCAATCATGTGCTGCTGCATCAGACGGTGATCGGGCTGGAGGCGCAAAAACAGTTCGCCAAGGCCGGGGAATATCCGGACGTGGTAATCGCCTGCTGCGGCGGAGGATCCAATTTCGGCGGCACCGCGTTCCCGTTCTTCGCCGACAAGGCCGCCGGACGCCAGGTACGTTTGGTCGCGGTCGAGCCCGAGTCATGCCCCACGCTGACCCGCGGTCATTACGCCTACGACTCCGGCGACTCCGCGGGCCTCACGCCACTGATGCTGATGTACACGCTGGGGCGCAGTTTCGTGCCACCGCGAATCCACGCCGGCGGACTGCGCTACCACGGCGACTCGCCGCTGGTTTCGCAGCTTCACCACGAGGGGCTGGTCGAGGCGATCGCGGTGCCGCAGCGTGCGACGTTCGAGGCCGGGCTCATCTTCGCGCGCGCCGAGGGAATCATCCCGGCCCCGGAAACCAACCACGCGATCCGCGTGGCGATCGACGAGGCCCTGGCCTGCAAGCGGACCGGCGAACGCAAGACCATCTTCTTCACCCTTTCCGGGCACGGCCACTTTGACATGGCGGCCTACGACCGCTATCTGAGCGGCCAACTCGAAGACAGCCCGTATCCCGACGAAGCGATAAAGATGGCGCTGGCGGAACTTCCCAAGGTCGCTCATCAGCCTTCGTGAGATCGGCGCGCGCGAATGCTGTCGGCGGCTTCGGCGGCCCGCATCGCCGATGCCAGGCCTGAACAAAGGAGCGCGACATGATTAAGCCTTACACCGCCGTCGGGTTGATCCCGACGGTGCGCGGAATACGCAAGCGCGAAGATATCCAGTTAAACCTCGAGCACCTGGCCCACATGTGCAAGGCCGCGGCCTGGCTCTCCAGCCTCGACCTGCCCGTGCGCCTGATCGCGTTGCCCGAGGGCGCGTTGCAGGCCTTCAACGACGAGGTGCTCGACCTCGACCACTCGCAGTACGCGCGCGAGTGCGCGATCGATCTCCCGGGCCGCGAGACCGAAGCGCTCGGCGCGCTCGCCCGCCAGTACAACGCTTTCATCATGGCCCAGGCCAAGGCGCACCATCCCGACTGGAAGGATCGCTTTTTTAACGTCGGCTTCATCCTCGATCCCCAGGGCGAGATCATCCTGCGCCATTACAAGGTCTCGCCCCTGTTTCCGGTCGAGCATTCGGTCTGTCCGCACGACATTTTCGACTGGTGGGTGGAGAAGTACGGGCTGACGCTGGAGGCATTCTGGCCGGTGGTGGAGACGGACATCGGCCGGCTCGGCATCATGATGGCGAACGAGGGCTCATACCCCGAAAATGCCCGCGCGCTGGCGATGAACGGCGCGGAGGTCGTGTATCGCGGATCGTATCCTCATCCGGCCACTGGCAACGAGCTATTCGAAATTCAGAGCCGGGCGCGCGCACTCGACAACAATATGTATATAGTCGCGCCGAACCTCGGCTCGTATTACCTATATCCAGATAGCGATCTGCCGATAGACACTTTCGGCGGGCGTTCCTTCGTCATCAATCATCGCGGGCAAATCGTTGGCAAACAGGAGTACGGCGGAACGTCGACCTACATGGCCGGGGTAATCGATATCGAGGCGCTGCGCTACCATCGGGGCAACGCACAGTGGGACAACTGGATGAAGGACCTGCGCACCGAGCTTTACCAGATATTATACAAGGAGCCGATCTATCCTAAAAATCTTTATCTCGATCGCGCGCCGATGAAGCATCAGGAATATCGCAAAGAGGTAATCGAAAGGCAGATTGCCCTGATGCATCTGCGGGGTATCTGGAAGAAATCGTCGTACGAATAAACTCCCAAATACTAGTCAGATGAGCGATTCGATTAACGCAAACACGCCCGCGAATTTCCTGTTCGCGAAGGACGGACCGCTAACCACCATAACCTTCAACCGGCCCGAGCGGCGCAACTGCATGAACCGAGAGGTGATGGCCGAATTCGAGCGCTTGATCCGTGACGTCCGCGACGACCGCGAAACCCGCGTGCTGATCGTTACCGGCACCGGCGCCGCGTTTTCGGCCGGCGCCGACGTCTCCGGCGCCAGCGACGTGAAGGACCCCAACGAGCGCCGGCGCATCTTCACCGAGCGCAACGCCGGACTGGCGCGGATGATCGGCCGCGCCTTCGATCAGATAACCCGCCTGGACTGCATGACGATCGCGGCCGTCAACGGCTACGCGGTCGGCGGAGGATGGGCGCTCGCGCTCGCCTTCGATTTCACGGTCGCGGCGGAGGATGCCGAGTTCTGGGTGCCGGAGGTCGATCTGAGTGCGCCATTTACGGGCGGCCCGGCGATCGTGATGGCGATGCGGATGGGCCCCTGGCGCGCCAAGCAAGCCGCCATCCTCTGCCGTCATTACACCGCGCGCGAATTGTTCGAGATGGGGATGGTCACCCGGGTGGTCAAGACGCGGCATCTGGCAAAGGCGGCGCGCGAGCTCGCGGACACGCTGATGAAGAAGCCTTTCAAGGCGGCGACCGCCACCAAACATTTCATCGATGGGATTTTCGTGACGCCGCGGCTTTACTGAATGAACGCGAGCCACTACGGGCGAATTTGAACAGCGCCGCAAGTTGAAAAGTGCCAGTCGATGGAGAAGGAGGAAGAGGCCGGGCTACCGTTAATGACCGCACGTTGGGGGACCTACGGCGATAGCCCGGCCTTTGGGGGACAAGCGCCGGTGTTCTCGGGGGAGACCTCAGCGCCGCTTCTAAGCTGGAGCAATTCTTGTGCCTCTGAAAATACATACGCGAATTGCTGGCGATACCCGCTTTCGGAGCCGCCGATTTCTTCGTGAAATGCGACAGTGGCATTCAAAGACTGCCGAAAACACCTTCTAAGCAACTGATTTCAGTCGCTATTCGCAAAACGCGCGAGACCCGAGGCGCAAGCTCTGAGGCGAGCGCGCGTTCTAAGATCGTCGGGATTTTTTGATGCTACCGCGAGCGATCATGTCCCGAGTTCTGAGCAGGTGCCTTGATTTTGAGCGCCTCGGCTTTTAGCGCGGGCTGCGCGCCCCGTATACCGCGAACGACTTGCCCTTCCACAGCAGCTCGTGGCCGTCGAGCGCGCCCTGGATATCGGGCCACCATACCAGCATGTTGCCGAAGCCGGAGCTAATCACCACGACGATCCGCTGCGCGCCATCTATCTGCCGCATCAGCCGCGCAAGCTGATCCGGCATCAGCTCTCCAGGAGTGAAATGATTGGCGAACGGCTGCTCGAAACGGGTCGACAACACGGGACCGCATCCCATCGCGGTCAGCAGCAGCGCGCGATGGCCGCCCGTCGCGCGCTGCACCTGCTCCCATTCATGCACTTCTTCGGATGACGCCCACATCCCCGCCGTCACCGGACTCGGCGCCGTCGTGCGCCACCGAACTGCGATTTGTGCGAAATGGGAAACATTGCCCAGTAAAGCCATGGCCGTAAGCAGCCCTGCGATTCGCGCCGAGAGTAAGTCCCGGATACTGGTCGCCGCGACACCCATCACCAGGATGTAGCAGTAGTAACGCCAGCTCACTGCCGATCCGAAAAAAACGGTGACGAACGTGACATGGAGTACGGCGCAGGTCAGGACGAACCTATCGGCAGCGCCGAAGATGTCGCGCGTGCCAGGCGCCGATAGCAATCTCCGTCCCGCGCGCAGTCCCGCAACGATCAGCCATAAAGTCGCGGCAATCCAGAAGCCGACTACGGTGAAGAGATAATAGGGCAGCCCCATCCGGGGCTGATACCAGAAATCGCGCCCGACGCCGTGAAAGAAACCCGACGCCTGGTTACGATGCGCCGCCATCCCGGCCAGCGGCAGGATGGTCTTTACCAGCGCGAGCGGCCCATAGGCTGCGGACAGGATGAGTGTCAGCACGGCGCCGGTAATCGCGGCCGGTGTGACCGTGCGCAGTATGTTTGGCCAGTCAGTCGACGAGCCGCCGGCACTATCGGGCCGCCGGCTCTCCCACAGCAGCCCGAGCAACAGCACGAAGCCATAGAAGTACGCCATGCTGGGGTTCACGAAGCACGACGCCGTGGTCAGCGCGAGCGCGGTCGAACGCCTTTGTGCAGCCTGCTCCGCCAGCGCATTGGATAGTAGCGCGGCTTCCAAAGCGTAGGTGAGTGTGAAAGTCGGAAACGCAAACGGCAGCGCGACTACGAGCAGGACTATACCGAGCGTGCCCAGGCGCATCGCGGCGGCCATCCGCGCGATACCGACAGCAACCAGCAGCGCACAGACGACCATGATCGCCTCGTTCGCCTGCGGAGTTGCGCCGAAAAGCGCAAACCACGCCTGCGCCAGCATGATCGGCACGAGGCCCCAATGGTAGCCGAAATCGATCGCCGGGCGGCTGCCGTGTGCGACCAGGTACGAGATCGAAAGGAAGTCGCCCCGATCGCCGAACGCATTGGCGTCGAAGCCTAGATCGGTCGGCAGCCGGATCAGCGCATACGCCAACGTCTCTGCGCCGAACAGGCAGCAGAGCCACAGCGCGCTGCGGCCTCTCAGCGGGGCCCATAGTGCCTCGCCGAACAGCGACCCCGCACGCGCCGGCGATGATTCCGGCACCGGCGCCCTAGCCAATTGCCCGAGCCTCACGCAGACGGGTCAATTCTTCGAGGGTGAAGCCGCGTGCCGTCAGGACCTCGTCGGTATGCTCACCGACCAGCGGCGGCCGCGTGATATGACCCGGCGTTTCGGAGAGTTTCACCCCAAGCCCGGTCGTCATGATCTCGCCACGCACCGGATGGGGCAGGCGCAGCAGCATCTCGCGCGCCGCTATCTGCGGATGATTGAACATCTCCTCGATAGTCATGATCGGACCGGAGGGGATGCCCGCGCGGTTGAGCAGGTCGATCCAGTATTCCGCAGTATTGGAGGCGAGCGCGAGATTGATCTCCTCGGTCAGCGCCGCGCGATGCTTTATCCGATGGCCCAGCGAGGAAAAGCGCGAGTCGTCCTTGAGTTCGGGCCGTCCGATCGCTTCGGCCAGCGCGTGCCACATCGTCTCGTTGCCGCAGGCGATATTGAAGGGCCGGTCGGAAGCCGCGTGAACACCGTGCGGCGCCGCGAGCGGATGATGGTTGCCGGCGGGTCCGGGCGGGCGTCCGGTGTCGAAGTAGATTCCCGCCGACCAGCTGAGCACGCTGACGATCGCCTCCAGCAGCGAGGTCTCGACGCGCTGGCCGCGGCCGCTGCGATGGCGCGCCTGGAGCGCGAGCAGGATTCCCTGCGCGGCGAAAATCCCGCCCAGCAGATCGCAGATCGCAATCCCGACCCGCATCGGGCCGCTCTCCTCGGTCCCCGTCACGCTCATCAACCCGGAGAAGCCCTGCGCGATTTGGTCGAATCCGGGCGTATCGCGCAGCGGGCCGCTCGCGCCGAAGCCGGAGATCGAGCATCCGACGATACGTGGGTTGCGCGCGGCGAGCGTTTCGTAGCCAAGGCCCATCGCCTCCATCACGCCGGGACGAAAATTGTCGATCATCACGTCGGCTTGGTCGGCCAGACGCAGCATCACGTCTCGCCCGGCCGCCTGCCTGAGGTCGATTTGCACGCTTTTCTTGGAGCGGTTGGTACTCATGAAGAAATAGCTGTCCTTGCCGGTATAACCGCCCATCTCGGCGCGCGCGCCCTTGACCGGCTCGACTTTGATGACCTCGGCTCCATAGTCACCGAGAATCTGCGTGCAAAACGGCCCGGCCAGGTAGCGGGTTAGATCGACGACCGTGATTCCGGCAAGCGGAGGAATATCCGACATCGCCCTAGGCACCTCCTCACAACCATCACGCCGATCGGCTCGGCGGGCCGCCGCGCGCCACTATGATTCCGTAGACGACCATATATCGGATGCCACCGCGCGGCGAAAAGGGGCGAACGAGGCGCGGCGCGACGGGTGACAGCGGGGCGGCGACGGTGTTAGCATCGTGGCATCTCGGTCCCTGGAGGACGCTATCGTGGCGGTGATGCGTATCGGACACGTCTCGGTTCGAGTAACGGACATCGAAAAGGCCCGCGATCATTACTCCAACGTGATCGGGCTCATCGAAACCCATCGCGAGAGCGGCGGGACGACTTACTACAAAGCCTGGGACGAATGGGATCGCTACAGTGTAATCCTCACGCCCTCCGACCATCCCGGCGCCAACTATATCGCGTACAAGGTCGAGCGCGACTCCGAACTGGACACGCTCGGCGACGCGATCACCAAACGAGGTATCGAGGTCGAGCAACTCAAGCGCGGCGCGATCCCATTCGTGGGCCGCGCGATCCGCTTCACGCTCCCGAGCAGCCATCGAATGGTCCTGTTCGCGGAGAAAGAGGCGGTGGGCAAGAGCGTCGGTGTGACTAATCCGGACCCGTGGCCGGATGATATAAAGGGCGCGGGCGCGATGCATCTGGACCATTGCCTGCTGGTCGCCGAGATCGAACCATCCAAGGGCGTCAACAAGGTCGCCGAGACCTGCCGCTTCTTCACCGAAGTGCTCAACTTCCAACTGACCGAGCAGGTGATGGTTGGTCCGGGCAACAGCATCCAGGCCGCCGCGTTCCTCTCCTGCACCAGCAAGCCGCACGACATTGCGTTCGTTGGCGGCCCGCGTCCGGGCTTTCATCACTTCGCCTTCTACGTGGATAACTGGAACGATGTCCTGCGCGCGGCCGACGTGATGTCCAAGCATCGGGTCAAGATCGACATCGGGCCGACCCGCCACGGCATCACGCGCGGCGCGACGATCTACTTCTTCGATCCCTCTGGCAATCGCAACGAGACTTTCGCCGGACTGGGCTACTTCGTGTCGCGCGACATGCCGACCATCACCTGGACCGAAGAGCACCTCGGGGCGGCGATTTTCTATCACGGACGCGAGATAAATCCCGACTTCACCAACGTCTACACAGACGCGACCTGAGGCGGTTTCGCTAAGCTTCGCGCCGACTTCAGTTCAACTCCGGACCGGTAGCCCGGAACCTGCGGAGCGGTTCGGAGGTTTGTTATTGGCGAGGCCGTATGAGGAGTGAATCCGCATCCGCGCAGTTGAGCTTGATCGCCGTGATTGGCGCCATCACGCTCGCGGCGGCGGCCGGAACCCCTTTCCTGGGGCAGCGCGTGGCATTCGCGCAAAGCAGTGCGGCATCCGAGGACCGTCCGGTGGTGCTGGAGCTGTTCACGTCCGAAGGATGTTCAAGCTGCCCGCCCGCCGACGAACTGCTGAGCAGAATCGGCGCGTTAACCACCGGCGTGATACCGCTCGCCTACCACGTCGATTATTGGGATAGCCTGGGATGGTCGGACCCGTTTTCGTCGAGCCAATGGACCATGCGCCAGGTCGAGTACATTCGCGCGATGCAACTGAGCGGTTCGTATACGCCGCAAATCGTGATCAACGGCAGATGGCAATGCGTCGGCTCTGACCCCAACGGTATCACGCGCGCGATCGCGGCCGCCCGTGCGACGCCGCCGCCGGGCGTGGTCACAGTGCGCGCGACGCCGCCGGCCGCGGGCTCGCACAAGCTCAACCTCAGCGTCAGCGCGCACATCTTGCGCACGGCGGGAGACAAGTCGCTGATCGTGGTGGTTGCAATCTACGAGAACGGACTGATGGCCAAGATCGACGGCGGCGAAAACAGCGGCCACCGGGTCAGGTACGACTACACGGTGAGAAAGATAGTGCCCGCGTTCGAACTGAATCCGACGGCCGGTTCCGCGCTGGAGAACGAACTCAGCGTCGAGCTCGATCCGTCATGGAAGCTTGACCATCTCGGCGTAGCGGCATTTATTCAGGACGAAAATTCGCTCGCGATCGACGGTGCCGCCGCGCAGTATCCGATCTCCAAGCACTAGCTTTGGTAAATTTCGAGTTTCGACGAGTAAAACTTCTTTCGTCGGCGATCGATCTTTGCCCTCTGAGAACCAAGCCCGCGCCGCGCGCGGCTATTCGACCGTCACCGACTTGGCCAGATTGCGCGGCTGGTCGACGTCGGTGCCGCGATAGACCGCAATATGGTAGGCGAGCAACTGCAACGGCACCGTCGTCAGCACCGGCATCAGCATCCGATGCGTCGTCGGAACCTCGATTATCTCCCACGCGACCTCTTCAAGCTCGGGCGTGGGATGGTCGGTCACGGCGATGATGCGGCCGTTGCGCGATTCGACCTCGCGCAGGTTCGACAGCGTCTTTTCATACACGTTGTCGAACGGGATGATCACCACCACCGGCATCTCGTCGTCGATGAGCGCGATCGGCCCATGCTTCATCTCGCCCGCCGAGTAGCCCTCCGCATGGATGTAGGAAATCTCCTTGAGCTTGAGCGCGCCCTCCAGCGCGACCGGGTAGTTGATGCCGCGGCCGAGATATAAGAAATCGCGGGCCTTGCCGTACTTGCGCGCCACGCGCTCGATCTGGCGCTCGCGCTTCTCCAGCACTTCCTTGATTTGCGCCGGGATCGCGAGGGCCGGCGCAAGCATCGCGTTGACTTCGCGCTCGCTGAGCCTGCCCAGGCGCGCGGCGAGATGGATCGCGAACAGGTAGAACGCCTCGATCTGGGTCAGGAAGCACTTGGTTGTGGTGACGCTTATTTCGGGGCCGCAGCGAGTGTAGAGCTGCGCGTCGGCCTTGCGCGCGATCGAGGAATCGACGGTGTTGGTGATGGCGAGCAGATGGCATCCGCGCCGGCGCCCTTCTTCCAACGCGGCCAGGGTGTCGGCGGTCTCGCCCGACTGCGACACCGCGATCATCATGGTGCGCGCGTCGATCGGCGGCTGGCGATAGCGGAACTCGGCCGAGTAATCGACTTCGGCCGGCACGCCGCACAGCTCTTCGATCATGAATTTACCGATGAGCGAGGCGATCCATGAGGCGCCCGCGCTGACCATCACGATTCGCCCGATCGCCTGCGGCCCGGCCGCCGGCAACAGCTCACCCTCGAAGCGTACCGCGTTGGAGCCGGCCGCCGCGCGCCCGCTCAACGTGTCGATCCAGGCCTGCGGCTGCTCGGCGATCTCCTTGCGCAGGTAATGCTGGAAGCCGCCCTTGGTCGCGGCCACCGAGTCCCATTCGATGAGCCGCGGAGCGCGTTCGATCGGCGCGCCGTCGAAAGTCATCAGGCGCACGCCATGCGCGGTGAGCTCGGCCAGCTCGCCGTCCTCGAGCACGATGGTGCGGCGGGTATGGCCGAGGATCGCCGGGATGTCAGAGGCGACGAAGTTCTCGTTCTCGCCCAGCCCGAGCACCAGCGGCGTCGCGGTCTTGGCGGCGACCAACTTGTCGGGCTCGGTTTCGGAGAGCACGACGATCGAGAACGATCCGCGCAATTCGAGCACCGTTTGGCGCACCGCCTCGGTCAGCCCCAGGCCGGCGCGCACCCGCTCCTCGATGAGATGCGAGATGAGTTCGGTGTCGGTCTCGGAGCTCAGCTTATGACCGCGCCCGGTCAGCGCGGCGCGCAGTTCGACGTAGTTCTCGACGATGCCATTGTGAATTACCGCGACCGGACCGGCCTTGTGCGGATGGGCGTTGCCCTCCGAGGGGCGGCCATGCGTCGCCCATCGCGTATGCCCGATTCCGATCGATCCCTTAAGCGGCGCGCCCTCGAGCGCGCGGCGCAGGTTCTCCAGCTTGCCGACCGCGCGGCGGATTTCCATCCCGGCGCCGTTGATCGTCGCCACACCAGCCGAGTCGTAGCCGCGATACTCCAGCCGCGCAAGCGCGCCGAGCAGTATGGGCACCGCCTCGGAGGGGCCCACGTATCCGATTATTCCGCACATGCAGGTTCAACCTTTCCCAGCCTTTAAGTTTGCCGGTCCGGGCAGCGCGACGCCAGCGCTAATCCGAGCCCTTCGCCTCGGCGCGATCGCCGTGGCGGCGGCGCCACTCGGCCGTCCATCCGTGCTTGATCTTCTGCGGATGATGCGAAACGCAAAGCGCGCCGTCGGGGACCTCGCGCAAAATCGTGGTGCCCGAGGCGACGTAGACGTCGTCGCCGACCTTGACCGGCGCAACCAACTGCGTGTCGCATCCGATCATGCAGCGGCTGCCGATCCGCGTGAGATGCTTGTCGTAGCCGTCGTAGTTGACCGTGATCACGCCGCATCCGATGTTGGTCTCGCGGCCGATCACGGTGTCGCCCAGGTAGCTCAGATGGCTCGCCTTGGTGCCCTCTCCGAGCCGCGCCTTCTTGGTCTCGACGAAATTGCCGATGCGGTTATGGCCTTCGAGCTCGGTGCCAGTGCGCAAATTGGCGAAAGGGCCGATTTCGCAATGCGGCCCGATGCGGCATTCCTCGGCGCGCACGCCAAGCTTCAGATGGCATCCGTCGCCGATTTCGACCTCGCGCAGATACGCCGTGCCCTCGATTCGCACGCCCTCGCCGACTTTGCTGCGGCCGAGAATCTGCACGTTGGGGCCGATTACCGAGTCGCGCCCGATTTCGACCTGCTCGCCGATATACGCGGTCGCCGGATCGACGATCGTCACCCCCGCCTCCAGCAACTTGCGGTTAACCACCGCCCTGATCTCGGCTTCCATATCTGCCAGCTCCTTGAGTGAATTTATTCCGGCGAACTCGGCCGCCTCGGGCGCGCACCAGGCCTGCACGGTAAGGCCGCCGCGCCGCGCGATCGCCACCAGGTCGGTAAGGTAGTACTCGCCCTGCGCATTGTTAGGGCGCAACTCTGCGAGCGCTGCGCGCAACACGGCCGCGCGAGCGAGATAGACGCCGGTGTTAATCTCGCGGATCGCAAGCTCGGCGGGCGACGCGTCGCGCGCCTCCACGATCGCCGTCACCGCGCCGGGGCGGTCGCGAACTACGCGGCCATATGCGCCAGCGTCGTCCAGCATCGCGCTGATGAACGATACATCTGCGCCCACGCGGCGATGCTCGGCGATGAACGCCAGCAGCGTCGCCGGCCGGACCATCGGCATGTCGCCATAAAGGATCAGCACGTCGCCATCAAAGCCCGGCGTGAAAGCCTCCAGGCCGCATCGCGCCGCGTCGCCCGTGCCGTGCTGCGCGGGCTGACGCGCGGCCTCGACGCTCACGTTCGGCACGGCGGCGCGCGCGGCCGCCGCAACCTCGTCGCCCTGATGGCCAACGACCACGACCAGCGGCGCGGGCGCAAGCGGGATGAGCGAGCGCATCACGCGCGCGATCATCGGCTCACCGCCAAGCTCGCGCAGCACCTTGGCGCGCGCCGAACGCATCCGGGTGCCAAGTCCGGCGGCCAGGACGATCGCTCCCGGCGCCGTCGTCATGGTTTTTTCTTCTTGAACAGCGCGTCGAGTCGCGCCCGCGCGTCGCGTTCCGAAGACGGCCGAGGCTGCTCGGGCTGAGACGGCGTCACGGCAGTGTCAGTGTTGGGCGCGAAGTACTCGCAGAAATTCGAACGATCCTTGTCCACCACTCGCTCCGCCATCGTCTCGCGGCACTGATTGTTACAGGCCGGATCGTAAAGCGAGCAATTGCGGCATACGTGCAGCGGCCGATAGCATTGCGGACAATGCGCGTGGAACCCGACGCGCTCGATCATCTCGACCCGATGGCCGCACTTCCAGCAGTTCATCGCCAGCAGTTCATTAGTAAGGACCTGCGCTCCCGTTGGCGCGCGGCGCCCGCATGCTCACGTATGCTTTTGCGTATACCTTTTGCGCGTTGCGCCTGCTTGATAGCATAGCGTTTGGATTAGACCCGAGTCGATGCAGGCGGAAATAGAGGCATTCGCGGCGGCGTTGGGCAAAGCCTCGCGCGCGGCCGACAATACGGTATCGAACTATCGCCGGGACTTGTGCGATTTTCGCCGTTTCCTGCTCGAACGCGGGGCCGCGCTCGCCTCAGCAGGCGAGGAAGTCGACCCCGAGGCGATTACCACCGATCATATCCGCGGCTATCTTTCCGAAGCGATGAAAATGCTCAGCCGCGCCACCGTCCAGCGCCGCCTGTTCGCGATCAAGGCTTTTTTCCGCTGGCGCGAAACGATGGCGAATTCGGCGAGCCCGGCGCGCGCGTTGCGCTCGCCGCGCATCCAGCGCCGCCTGCCCGCGATCCTGCCCGAGGACGACGTGCGCCGGCTGATTGAGGCCGAGAGCGAAGACCCCTCCCCGGCCGCTTTGCGCGACCGCGCGATTCTCGAAACGCTCTACTCCTCGGGCCTGCGCGTGAGCGAGCTGGTCGGCCTTGACTGGCGCGACGTCGACGACGAGGTCGGGATGGTGCTGGTGCGCTCGGGCAAGGGCAACAAGGATCGCATGGTGCCGATTGGCGAACCGGCGCTCGACGCGCTTAAAACGTGGCGGCGCGCGATGCCGAAAGCCTGGGAACTCGACGGCCCGGTGATCACCAACCTGCGCGGCGGACGGCTGACGACGCGCGCGGTCGAAAACATCCTGGCCCGGCGTATCGTGCAGGCGGGACTGGCAACGTCGATCACGCCGCATGGGCTGCGCCACTGCTTCGCGACGCACATGCTCAACGCCGGCGCCGACCTGCGCTCGATTCAGGAGATGCTCGGCCATGCGAGCCTCGCCACCACGCAGCGCTACACTCACGTTAGCGTCAACCGTCTCAAAGAGGTCTATCGCCGTGCCCATCCGCGTGCCTGAGTCCGACACCGTCATCCGCGGGACGACGATCCTGTGCGTGCGCAACGCCGGCCACGTGGTGGTCGCGGGCGACGGCCAGGTCAGCGTCGGCCAGACGATCATGAAGCACGGAGCGCGCAAGGTGCGCCGGCTGCACGACGACAAAGTGCTGTCGGGCTTCGCCGGCTCGACCGCCGACGCGCTGACGCTGTTCGAGAAATTCGAGCACAAGCTGCAGGAGTTCAACGGCAACCTGCGCCGGGCTGCCGTCGAAATGGCCAAGGATTGGCGCACCGACCGTGTGCTGCGGCGGCTGGAAGCGATGCTGATCGTGGCCGACCGCGAAAGTTCGCTTTTGATTTCGGGGCTGGGCGACGTGATCGAGCCGGACGACGGAATCCTGGCGATCGGGTCGGGCGGCAACTACGCGCTGGCGGCGGCGCGGGCGCTGGTGCGTCATGCCCCGGCGATGAGCGCGCGCCAGATCGCGGAGAGCGCGATGCAGGTGGCCGCGGAGATCTGCGTATACACCAACGATCGGTTTATAATTGAAGAATTGTAGAGAGCCGGCGCCGCCGGCGCACGCCCGTCGCGACAGGGGCGCGTGGAGAAGGCGGCGTCCTTGTTGAAGGAGCAATGGCAAGTTCGTACGTGATGACCCCGCGTGAAATCGTCTCGGAGCTCGACCGCTATATCGTGGGACAGCACGACGCCAAGCGCGCCGTGGCTATCGCGCTGCGCAATCGCTGGCGGCGGCAAAACGTCGCGCCCGAGCTGCGCGACGAAATCGCACCCAAGAATATCCTGATGATCGGGCCCACCGGCGTCGGCAAGACCGAGATCGCGCGCCGCCTGGCGCGCCTGGCCCAGGCCCCGTTCGTCAAGGTCGAGGCCTCGCGCTACACCGAGGTCGGCTACGTCGGTCGCGACGTCGAGTCGATGATCCGCGACCTGGCCGAAATCGCGGTCAAAATGGTGCGCGAGGAGGAACGCGCGCGAGTCGCGATCCAGGCCCGCGACGCCGCCGAGGAGCGCCTGCTCGACATCCTCTATCCTCCGCCCACCAAGGTCCGCCGCGCGGTCGGCCTCGCGCCCGACGCCGCCGCCGAGGGCGATTCGCACGCCGACACGCGCGAGAAGCTGCGCAAGCTGCTGCGCCAGGGCCATCTGGACGATCGCGAGGTCGAAGTCGAAATCAGCGCGCAGTCGACCCCGATGGTCGAAGTGCTCGCGCCGCAGGGGATGGAAGAGATGGGCGCGAACATGCGCGAGCTGCTAGGCCAGTTCATGCCCAAGAAGTCCAAGCGGCAGAAGGTCAAGGTGCCGCAGGCGCTCGAGCTGCTCACGCAGGAGGAAGCCGCGCGGCTGGTCGACATGGAGAAGGTCGCCCACGAAGCGATCAACCGTGCCGAGCAGTCGGGGATCGTCTTCATCGACGAGATCGACAAGATCGCCGGCCGCGAGGCTGCCCACGGCCCCGACGTCTCGCGCGAGGGCGTGCAGCGCGACCTGCTGCCGATCGTCGAGGGCTCGACCGTCAACACCAAGTACGGCGCGGTGCGCACCGACCACATCCTGTTCGTCGCCTCGGGCGCCTTTCATACCTCCAAGCCCTCTGACCTGATTCCCGAGTTCCAGGGCCGTTTTCCGATCCGCGTCGAGCTGCGCGCGCTCACCCGCGAAGACTTCATCCGGATCCTGACCGAGCCCGAGAACGCGCTGACCCGCCAATACGTTGCGTTGATGGAAACCGAGAACGTGCATCTTACGTTCACCGGCGACGCGGTAGCGGCGCTGGCCGAGATCGCGGCCGAGGTCAACGCGCGCTCGGAAAATATCGGCGCGCGCCGGCTCCATACGGTGCTCGAACGCCTGCTCGAAGAGCTGTCGTTCAGCGCGCCCGAGCTGACCGAACGCATGGTCACGGTCGACAGCGACTACGTTCATCGGCGGCTCGATCCGATTGTCAAGAACGAGGACCTGTCGCGCTACATTTTGTAGCGACCCTGTTAGCCCTGTTAGGATACGGCCCGGCGAAGGCGCAGGCCGCGTGACGATGCGGCGCCCAGGAGGGCGGCCGCGTGCGCCGGCTGTCCCGGCGGCGGAGAGAGAGACGGTGCAGGATCCGAACACCATCGCGTCAGTATTGGTCGAGGCGCTGCCCTACATCCAGCGCTTTCGCGGCAAGACCTTCGTAATAAAATACGGCGGCCACGCGATGGAAGCGGCCGATCTGCGAGAGAGCTTCGCCGAAGACGTGGTGTTGCTGAAGGCGGTCGGGATGAATCCGGTGGTGGTGCACGGCGGCGGTCCGCAAATCAACCAGCTCATCGAGCGGCTGGGGCTGAAGTCAAGTTTCGTGCGCGGGATGCGGGTGACCGACGCGCCGACGATGGAAGCGGTCGAGATGGTGCTGCAGCGGCTCAACAAGGACATCGTCGCGCTCCTTTCGCGCCACGGCTGCCGCGCGGTGGGGCTCTCGGGCAAGGACGCGGACCTGATCATCGCGCGCAAGCTCGAAATGACGCTCAACGACGAAGCCGGCGTGCCTTCCAAGGTCGATATCGGACTGGTGGGCGAAGTCGCCGAGGTAAATCCGCAGGTGCTGCGCACGCTCGAGACCGCCGGCTTCATCCCGGTCATCGCGCCGGTCGGCCACGGCCGCGACGGCCTGACCTACAACGTCAACGCCGACGTCGCCGCAGGCGACCTCGCCGCCGCGCTGGGCGCCGAAAAGCTCATTTTGCTGACCGACGTTGAGGGCGTGAAGGGCAAGGACGGCAAGCTCATCCCGACGCTGACCGTGGCCGAGGCACAGAAACTGATCGCGGCGGGCGCGATCAGCAACGGGATGATTCCGAAGGTGGAGTGCTGTATCGCGGCGCTCAAGGGCGGCGTCGGCAAGACTCACGTGGTCGACGGACGTACGCGCCACGCAATCCTGCTCGAGATTTTCACCGAAGCGGGCGTGGGCACCGAGGTCGTGGCAAGCAGCTAGGACGCCCCAGCGGCGAGCATTCCGCGCCGTCCTGTGGCATACAGCTTAGATGACCCGGCTATCGAAGTCGCGGCCGCTCCAGGCGCGGCGCGGCCAGGTTGCCGGGAATTCAGGGGAATCCAGGATGAACAACGCTGAAATCGTCGACCTCGCCCATCAAAATCTCATCAACACTTACGGCTGCGTGCCACTGGCGTTCGTGCGCGGCACCGGCGCCTATCTCTATGACGCCGACGGCAACCGCTACCTGGATTTCTTTTGCGGCCTCGCCGTGACTTCGCTGGGGCACGGCAATCCTCGCGTCGTACGCGCGATCAAGGAACAGGCTGAGAAGCTGACGCACGTCTCCAATGTCTTTCATACCGAGCCGATGGCGCGGCTGGCCGCTCGGCTGTGCGGCCATTTCGGCGACGGACGAGTGTTCTTCTGCAACTCGGGCGCCGAAGCCAACGAGGCCGCGCTCAAGCTGGCGCGGCGCTGGGGCCACGACCGCGGCGCCGGCCGCTTCGAGGTCGTTTCCACGCTCGGCTCGTTCCATGGCCGCACCTTCGGCACGCTGAGCGCGACCGGCCAGGAGAAATATCACATCGGCTTCCAGCCGCTGGTGCCGGGCTTCCGCATGGTCCCCTACGACGACGTCGAAGCGTTGGACAAGGCGGTCCACGACGAAACGATCGCGATTATGCTCGAGCCGATCCAGGGCGAAGGCGGCGTGGTCACGCCGCGCGTCGACTATCTCAAGCGCGTGCGCGATCTCTGTGACCGGCGCAAAATCCTGCTCATCTTCGACGAGGTGCAGACCGGGATGGGGCGCACGGGCAAGCTCTTCGCCTGGCAGCACGCCGGGGTCAAGCCGGACATCATGACGCTTGCCAAGGCGCTCGGGGGCGGACTGCCGATCGGCGCGATGATCGCCAAAAGCGAAATTGCCCAGAGCCTCACGCCGGGCAGTCACGGCTCGACCTTCGGCGGCAACCCGGTTTCCTGCGCCGCGGCGCTGGGCGTGCTCGACGCGCTCGAGCAGGACGGCGCGATGGAGAACGCGACCAGCGTCGGCGGCTACCTGATCGAGCGGCTGCGCACGTTCGCCAAGGGCTGCGCGCGGGTGGCCGAGGTGCGCGGACTGGGCATGATGATCGGTATCGTGCTGCACGGCGAGGCCAAGAGCGCCGCCGACGCCTGCCTGCGCGAACGCCTGCTGGTCAACGCCACGGCTGAGAACGTGCTGCGGCTGCTGCCGCCGCTCACGCTGACGCGCGACGAAGCCGACGCCGGGCTCAAGATAATCGAGCGCGCGCTCTCCGCCGCGCCGGCGGCCGCATCAGCCGCCAAACCAGCCGCTACGCGATGACGGCGGGCAGGGCACAGCGCCGCCGGCCCGCGCATCCCACGAGCGCGGCGCGCAAACCAATCCGGCCGCGCGCCAAACGCGACCTCCTCGACCTGGGCTCGCTCAGCGCCGACGAGCTGGCGCGGCTGCTGGCGCTGGCTGCGCGCCTGAAGGACGAACTCCGCGCGGGACTGGAACATCCGTATCTGCGCGGCCGCACGCTCGCGATGATCTTCCAGAAGCCGTCGCTGCGCACGCGGATAACCTTCGAGACCGGGATGGCGCAGCTCGGCGGCCACGCCATTTATCTCGCCCCGCAGGACATCGGGATCGGCGAGCGCGAGTCGGTCAAGGACGTGGCGCGCAATCTGTCGCGCTGGGTCGACCTCATAATGATTCGCACTTTCGCCCACGAAATTTGCGTCGAGCTGGCTCTGGAAGCCACCGTGCCGGTGATCAACGGGCTCACCGACCTGTTGCATCCCTGCCAGTTGCTGGCCGACCTGCTTACCTTGCGCGAGCGCTTCGGCGATCTGAGCAAGCTGCGCGTCGCCTACATCGGCGACGGTTTCAACCTGGCCCAGAGCTGGATCGAAGCGGCCGCGCTCGCGCGCTTCGAGTTGCGCCTGGGATGCCCCGCCGGATACGAACCGCAGCGCGAGTTCGTCGAGCGGATGCGCAACGGCAAGTTTGGCATCCTTACGCACGATCCGGTCGAGGCAGTGCGCGGCGCCGACGTCCTATATACCGACACCTGGACCTCGATGGGGCACGAGAAGGAGGCGGCGCAGCGCCGGCGTGACTTCAGGGCCTTCCAGGTCAACCGCGAACTGCTCGGCCACGCGCGCCGCGGGGCGGTCGTGATGCACTGTCTGCCGGCCCATCGCGGCGAGGAAATCACCGACGAGGTGCTCGACGGTCCGCGTTCACTGGTGCTCGACCAGGCCGAAAACCGCCTCCACGCGCAAAAAGCCGTGATGGTGTGGCTGCTGCGACCGGCGATAATCGGCGCCGCCGCCGCGCCCGGCCCCACTTAAGGCGCGAGCGCGAATGCCTTAAGATGGCGGCGTGGCGACCACTGAGATAAAAAAACTGGTGCTCGCGTATTCGGGCGGGCTCGACACTTCGGTCATCCTGCGCTGGGTGCGCGATTTTTACGGCTGCGAAGTAGTGGCGTACTGCGCCGATGTCGGCCAGGCCGAGGAAACCGCCGGGCTCGAGCAAAAGGCGCTGGCGACCGGCGCGAGCAAGCTCTATCTCGAAGACCTGCGCGAAGAGTTCGCGCGCGACTTTGTCTTTCCGATGATGCGCGCCAACGCCGTCTACGAAAGCTACTACCTGCTCGGCACTTCCATCGCGCGCCCGGTGATCGCCAAACGCCAGGTCGAAATCGCGCACGCCGAAGGCGCCGACGCGGTCGGCCACGGAGCCACCGGCAAGGGCAACGACCAGGTGCGCTTCGAGTTCACCTTCGCGCGCCTGGCGCCCGAGCTTAAAGTGGTCGCGCCGTGGCGCCATCCGCAATGGCCGTTTCGTGGACGCGCTGACATGCTCGCCTACGCCGCCGAGAAAAAAATCCCCGTACCGGTCACCGCCGAGAAGCCCTACTCGATGGACCGCAACCTGGTCCACGTCAGTTACGAGGGCGGCATCCTCGAAGACCCATGGCGCGAGCCCTACGACGACATGTTCCGGCTCACCGTTTCGCCGCAGAGCGCGCCCGACGCGCCCGAATACGTCGAGGTCGAATACGCGGGCGGCGACGCGGTGGCGATAAACGGCAAGCGGTTTTCTCCGGCCGCGCTGATCGAGCACGCTAACACGATCGCCGGGAAGCATGGCGTCGGCCGCGTCGACCTGGTCGAAAACCGTTACGTCGGGATTAAATCGCGCGGCGTGTACGAGAGCCCGGGCGCGACGATGCTGCTGCACGCGCATCGCGCGGTCGAACAACTCGCGCTCGACCGCGAAACGATGCATCTGCGTGATTCGCTCGTCCCGCGCTACGCCGAGATGGTGTACAACGGCCAGTGGTTCGCGCCCGAGCGCGACGCGATGCAGGCGCTGGTCGACCGCGCGCAGCAGAGCGTGACCGGCGTCGCGCGACTGAAGCTTTTCAAAGGCGGCGTGTCGATCGCCGGACGCAAGTCGCCCAACTCGCTCTACGACACGGCGCTTGCGAGCTTCGACGAGGCCGGCGGCTACCAGCAGGCCGACGCCGACGGTTTCATCCGGCTCAATTCGATGCGCCTGCGCGCGCTCGCGCGCCTGGGCCGTCCCAAAAAACCAGAGGGCAGCCGTTAGCCGAGCGCGCCGCCATGGGCAAAGTGATCCAGTTCAGGCCCTCGCGTCCGACGCCGCGGCTGGTGCCGCGTCCAGGGCAGAAATGCCCCAAGTGCAATCACAAGATGGACGTTCACATCACGCATCCCAACGGCGTGACCAGTTGCGCGGCGCGCGGATGCTTCTGCCGCATCGCCGCCCCGCGCTGACGCGCGGCGCCGCTCTTGTGCAGCTCCGATCTTTTCGGCAATTTCGAGTCTCCTTCGAGAATCCTTCGAGTCCCCCCCAGTGAGAAAAACCCGCCGCCGAAGCACCGCCGCCGTTAAGGCATCCTCCGTCGCCGCCACGAAGGCGGCGCGCGCACGCCCCGACGCTTCCAGCTCCGGCGGCCTGATTCGCGGCCGCTTTGCGCGCGCGCGTCTGCCCGAGGTGGAAGCCTTCACCGCCTCGCTGCCGTTCGACCGCCGACTCTATCGCCATGATATCCGCGGCTCGATCGCGCATGCGCGGATGCTTGCGCGGACGGGCCTGCTGCGGCGTGCCGAGGGCGCGAAAATCGTCGCCGGCCTGCGCGCGGTCGAGCGCGAGATCGCAGCCGGCCGTTTCCGATTCGAGCTTGCCGACGAGGACATCCATCTGGCGATCGAGCGCCGCCTGACCGAGCGCATCGGCGCGCCCGGGCGCAAACTGCACACCGCGCGCTCGCGCAACGACCAGGTCGCGCTCGACCTGCGGCTCTACCTGCGCGACGAGCTGGCCGAGGTGAGCGCGCTCGTCGGCGAACTGCGCCGCACCCTGGTCGCGCTCGCCCATCGCCATCTCGACACCGTGATGCCCGGCTACACGCATCTCCAGCGCGCACAACCGATCACGCTGGCCCATCACCTGGCCGCCTATATCGAGATGCTCTCGCGCGACCGCGAGCGCTTCGCCCAGGCGCTGGAGCGCACGGCAGTGATGCCGCTGGGAGCGGGGGCGTTGGCGGGCACGACGCTGCCGATCGATCGCTATGCGGTCGCGCGCGAGCTGGGCTTCAAGCGGATCAGCGAGAACAGCCTCGACGCGGTTTCGGACCGCGACTTCGTAGTCGACTTTCTCGCCGCCGCCGCGCTCTCGGCCGTGCATCTGTCGCGGATGGCCGAGGAGATCATCCTGTGGAGCAGCGCCGAGTTCGGCTTCGTCGCACTGCCCGACGAATTTTCCACCGGCAGCTCGATGATGCCGCACAAGAAGAATCCCGACCTGCTCGAGCTGATTCGCGCCAAAAGCGGGCGGATGATCGGCGATCTGGTGGCGATGCTCACGGTGCTCAAGGGGCTGCCGCTCGCGTATAATTCCGACCTCCAGGAAGACAAGGAGCGCACCTTCGACGCGCTCGATACATTGAAGCCGGCGCTGCGGCTGCTCGCGATGCTGTGGCCGCGGCTTCGGTTCGACGCGGCGGCGATGCGGGCGGCGGCCGGCGGCTTCGCGCTGGCGACCGACCTTGCCGAGTACTTGGTGCGCCACGGCGTCGCCTTTCGGCGCGCACACGAGATCGTCGGCGCGCTGGTGCGCGAGGCGTCCGCCGCCGGGCGCTCGCTCGAAGACTTCACGCTCGCCGACCTGCGGCGCCATAGCGGCGCCTTCGGCCGCGACGCCCTGCGCGGCTTGAGCGCCGAAGGCTCGGTGCGCGCGCGAAATCTGCCTGGCGGACCTGCGGCGGAGACGATGCGGCGTTACTTGAGGAGGCTCGAAAGTCGATGAAGCGGTGGTGGATTTTGGCGGCGGCGGTAATGGCGATTGCGATGGCGCCCGGATGCGGCGCGAAGAGCCGTCCGGTTGCGCCCGAGCTGACTCATCCGGATCGGGTCAATGATCTCACGGCCGTGTCGGACCCCAAAGGTATCCGGCTGACCTGGAGTCGGCCGCTGAAATACAGCGGCGGCGCGTCGTTGAAAGACCTGGCGGGCTTCCGCCTGCTGCGCTCGGAGGGCGACGCGTCTCCTACCGATATCGCCGAGCTGCCGGTAACCGACCAGGAGCGCTTTCAGAAGGTGCGCCGCTTCGCCTACATCGACACCACCGCCCAGATGGGCCATAACTATCGCTATTCGATGATCGCTGAAACCTCCGACGGCTACCAGAGCGACCCCTCCAACGTCGTCCAGCAGACTCGCACGCCGCCCCCGCCGCCGCTCACGCCTGAGAACTTCAAGTTGCCGATGGCCGCCCCGCTTTCGGACATGCCGACGCCGGCGCCGACGCCCTAAGCCGCGCCGCGAAAGGAGGCATCGGGGCCTCGTCAGGACCAATCATGGGACCAATCGGTAAATGAGATGGGCGCGCACCGGTTTATCGATTCGGCGCGCCTGTGATAAAAACGATGGCTACTCGGCCGCGCGCGCAATGCGCCCCGCGGGCGAGCCTCACACATGAACTACTTCGCTTACAAGGACAATCGGCTGTTCGCTGAGGAGGTTGCGGTTTCGGACCTCGCTGCGCGTTTCGGCACCCCATTTTACGTCTACAGCACGCGCACGCTGCGCCGCCACTACCGCGTCATGGACGAGGCCTTCGCCGGCACCGACCATCTGATCTGCTACGCGATGAAGGCGCTGTCGAATCTCAGCGTGCTCAAGCTGTTCGCCGCGATGGGCTCGGGCTTCGACATCGTGTCGGTAGGCGAGCTGATGCGGTGCCTTAAGGCTGGCGCCGAGCCTGGCAAGATCGTTTTTTCCGGCGTGGGCAAGACCGACGAAGAGTTGAAGGCCGCGATCGAAGCGGGCATCCTGATGATCAACGTCGAGTCCGGCCCCGAATTGCATCGCGTGGCGAGCGTCGCCGCCCGGATGCATCGGCGCGCCCCGGTCAGCCTGCGGGTCAACCCCGACCTCGACCCTGGCACCCATCCGCATATCTCGACCGGCCATCGCGACAGCAAGTTCGGGATACCGCTCGCCCAGGTGCACGAGTACTATGCCGAGGCGCGCTCGCTCCCGGACCTCGAGCTGGTCGGGCTCAGCACCCATATCGGATCTCAGATAACCGACACTTCGCCGTTCACCGAGGCGGCCAACAAGGTCGCGATAATCGTCAAGGCGCTCCGCGAGAGCGGCGTGGCGCTGCGCTACCTCGATCTCGGCGGCGGCCTGGGCATCCCGTACCAGGAAGAGCCGCCACCGCCCTCGGAGTACGCGGCCGCGCTGCTCGGCCCGCTGCGCGGACTCGGACTGAAACTGATTATCGAGCCGGGCCGCGTGCTGGTCGGCAATGCCGGCGCGCTGGTGACGCGCGTGCTTTATGTGAAAGAGACCGACGTTAAGCGCTTCATCGTGGTCGACGGCGCGATGAACGATCTCATCCGGCCAATACTTTACGAGGCCTACCACCAGATACTGCCGGTCGATCGGCGCACCGGCGGCTCGGTCGTAACCGCCGACGTGGTCGGACCGGTATGCGAGAGCGGGGATTTCTTCGCGCGCGAGCGCGAGATGCCCAAGCCGCGCGACGGCGACCTGCTGGCCGTGATGAGCGCGGGCGCCTACGGCTTCGTGATGGCGTCGAACTACAACAGCCGCCCCCGCGCGCCGGAGATACTGGTCGACGGCGCAGAGGCCCACGTGGTGCGCGAGCGCGAGAGCTTCGAGGACCTCGTGCGCGGCGAAAAGATCGTCAACCTGCCGCCCGGAGGGCCCGCCTGATGGCGAAGCTCGGCTTCATCAAGATGCACGGCTGCGGCAACGACTATATCTACGTCATCGCCGACCGCCTGCGTCCCGCCGATCCCGCCGCGATGTCGCGGCGGCTCTCCGACCGCCGCTTCGGTATCGGCGGCGACGGGCTGATCATGCTCGCGCCGTCCAAAAGCGCCGACGTGCGGATGGAGATGTACAACGCCGACGGCAGCCGCGGCGAGATGTGCGGCAACGGAATCCGCTGCGTCGCGCGGCTGCACTACGAGCGCGCCGCGCGGCCGCGCAACCAGCGCGATCCGCAAAATACGATAGTCGTCGAGACCGACTGCGGGCTCAAGACCGTGGAATTGAAGCTCGACGGCGGACGCGTCATCGAGGCGACCGTCGACATGGGCGAGCCGATCCTCGAAGGGCGCGAAATCCCGGTCGCCGCGGACGGCCGCGTCGTCGACCATCTGCTGGAAGCCGGCGGCCGCACCTGGCGGATTACCGCGGTCTCGATGGGCAATCCGCATTGCGTGGTGTTCGTCGACGACGAGGCGGTCTTCGCGCTGGAAGACCCCGAGTTCGCCCGCGTCGGACGCCAGTTCGAGCATCATCCGTTCTTCCCTCGCCGCGTCAACACCGAGTTCATCCTGCCGCTTTCGCGCGATCGGCTGCGGATGCGGGTGTGGGAGCGCGGCTCGGGTGAGACGCTCGCCTGCGGCACGGGCGCCTGCGCCTCGCTGGTCGCGGCCGTGCTGACCGGGCGGGCCGAGCGGCGCGCGACGCTGGAGTTGCGCGGCGGCAAGCTGGATATCGAATGGCGCGAGCGCGGCGAAAGCGCCAACCACGTGATGATGACCGGCGAAGCGGTCGAAGTGTTCAGCGGCGAGGTCGAAGTAGGCGACGGCGAACTCGTGCCGGTTGGCGGGTGAGCCTGGAGGCGAACCAATGTTCAATGGAGCACTGACGGCTTTAGTAACCCCTTTTCGCGACGGCGAGGTCGACGAGCAGGCGCTGCGCGAGATGGTCGAGTTTCAGATCCAGGGCGGCGTCGACGGCCTGGTGCCGTGCGGCTCAACCGGCGAGTCGGCTACGCTCACGCACTCCGAGCACGAGCAGGTGATCAGGATCGTCATCCATCAGACGCGCAAGCGCGTGCCGGTGGTGGCCGGCACCGGCTCCAACTCGACCGCGGAGGCAATCCGTCTGACCGCCTCCGCGCGCGAGGCCGGCGCCGATGGCGCATTGATGATCTCGCCGTATTACAACAAGCCCACCCAGGACGGCATCTTCAGGCACTACAAGATGGTTGCGGGCGCGGTCGATCTGCCGCTCATCGTCTACAACATCCCCGGACGCACCGCCTCCAACATCGCGCCCGAAACTTTCGCCCGCCTGTGCGAGATCCGCAATATCGTCGGCATCAAAGAAGCCTCGGGCTCGATGGATCAGATCTCCGACATCCGCCGGCTGTGCGGCGACCGGCTGACCATCCTGTCGGGCGACGACTCACTCACGCTGCCGCTGATGGCGCTCGGAGGCAAGGGCGTGATCGCAACCGTCAGCAACATCATGCCGCGCGAGACGCATGAGTTGGCGGCGGCGGCACTGGCGGGCGATTACGCACGCGCGCGCGAGTTGCATTACAAGCTGCTGCCGCTGGTGCGCGCGATCTTTGTCGAGACCAATCCGATCCCGGTCAAACAAGCGCTCGCCTTCATGGGCAAGTGTACGGCCGAGATGCGGATGCCGCTTACGCCGATGTCGCCCGGCCCGGCCGAGAAGCTGCACGCGCTGATGAAAGAGATGCGCCTGGTCTGACGTGGCGCGCGTTACGGGTCATTCAGCGGGCTGTTAGAGGACTTAACTGCGGGCTGGGCGGATCCTGATGGAGGCCGGCACCCGCAACCTTGTCCATGTCGTCCATGCGCGAGAGCGCATATTCGAGCGGTTGCGAAGACACTACGACAGTTCCCTGGTAGGGATGCGCGAGCTCGAGTATCGCAAGAATGGTCAAGCCCAGAAGGGTGGAGAAAACCCCGCACATAAGCGCCTGCGAAAAGAAGGTCTCCAGCCCGAAGAAGTAGCTGAACCCGATCGTGATCAGCAGTCCGGCGTAAATCACCAGCCACACCACCGACGGCAGGTTCTCTCTCGAATATAGATACCGCAGGCTGGTCTCTTCGGTGAGCTTTGAAAGCTGGTCAAAACTCTTATCGACCAGCAGCGTTTGGCGCGGATCGTCGGACTTGTAAGTCGCGACAATTTGCCACAGAGGCAACGTACCAAGTGAGTCATCGATGCCGGCGAAATTCGAGTTCGCCATCGCCGGCCACTCGACGTCGATCAACCGATGGGTATACGCACGGATCGTATGCTGCATGTCGCTGGCGGCAGGCGCGGAGAAGCCCTTGGATAGCCGGTACAAAGAGATCAGTGCGACCCCTTCCTCCTGAACGTTCGCGCTGGCCCGATCGAAGCGTTCCCAGGCCGCCACGATCACGAACGCCAGCAGCAAACCATAGAAGGCGCCCAACACTCCAAACGTGAAACCCGCCACCTCATGATTCTTCTTCAACGTCTCGAGCGGCACCAGGATCCGCACGATGTAGAGCCCCAGAACACTTAGTCCGGAAAAAACCACCGTAACGGTGATGATCTGTTCGGTAGTCGACATGTACAGCAAGTATTCCATCTGCGTCCCCCTACTGGATTGGTTTGCCCAGGACGAAAGGTACACGGTGTTGAGGACGCGAGCAAAAATGCGTTGGGTCTTACAGAAACGGGCGAAACGCGGAAGTATTCGGCGAGGCGTTTGATATTGGACTTACTGAGGCCACGCTTGCCGCTCAGAATCTCCAACGCCACGCCCTTGGAGCCGATTAACGCGGCGAGGCCGGCAAGTTTCATCCCACGCGCTTCGATCAATTCCCGCAAAACCTCGACCGGCGAGGCGTCGCTCAGCGAGTAGCGTTCAGCCTCGAAGCGCTCGATCAGCAAGGGGCCATTCGCGAACGACCCTTCTTCTTCCGAGCGGAGTCTGCGGAGAATCACTCGAACATCAAAACCGTGCGCGATACCTCGCCGGCCTTCATTGCTCGGAACGCCTCGTTCACGTCCTCGAGCTTGCCGCGGCGCGAGATCATGTCGTCGAGGTTGAGCCGGCCCTGCAGGTAGAAATCGATGTATCGCGGCATGTCGATGCGAAAGCGGTTCGAGCCCATCAGCGAGCCCTGGATCCGGCGTTCGGTGAGCAGCTTGGGACCGTCGATTTCGACCTTCTGCCCCACCGGGATCATGCCAATTACGGTCGCGGTGCCGCGGGGCGCCAAGGCCTCGAAACACTGCTCGGCGGCTTTTTTCAGCCCGATCGCCTCGAACGAGTAATCGACTCCGCCGTCGGTCAGTTTTTGGATCGCCTCGACCGGATCGGTCGATGACGCGTCAACCGTATGAGTCGCGCCGAACCGCTTGGCGGTCGCGAGCTTGTGCTCGAACATGTCCACCGCGATGATCATCGCCGCGCCGGCGATCCGCGCACCCTGGATCGCGGAAAGTCCGATCCCGCCCGCGCCAAAGACCGCCACCGTCGAGCCCGGCTCGACCTTGGCCGTGTTGAGTGCGGCGCCGACGCCGGTGGTCACGCCGCATCCGATGAGCGCGGCGCGATCGAGCGGCATGTCGTCGCGAATCTTCACCAGCGCGTTCTCGTGCAGCAGCATTTTCTCGGCGTAGGTCGAGAGGTCGCTGAACTGGCGAATCATCGCGCCGCCCTTGGACAACCGCGGCTTGTCGCCCTTGGCGCGCCTGACCGCGGGACGGTTGGTGCAGCTGTACGGATGACCCGAGATGCACTGCTTGCAGTAGCCGCAGAAGACCGACGGACACGAGATCACGTGATCGCCCGCCTTCAGATATGTGACTTCCGAGCCGACCCGCTCGACGATACCGGCGGCCTCGTGGCCAAGCACGGCGGGCGCGGGATGAGGCCACAGGCCCTCGACGAAGTGGAGGTCGCTATGGCACACGCCGGTTGCAACCGTGCGCACCAGCACCTCGCGTTCGCGTGGCTCATCGATCTGGATTTCCTCGATGCTGAGTGGCTGATGGGGTCCATGAAATATGGCGGCTTTCATCTCATCTCTCCTCTTATCCGGTCTGCCGCAGGCGTCGATTCCCTAAGCCGGTTGGCTTCTCCGGGAATACGCTGGCGCCGGTCAATGTTGCTACTGGAGGCTGCCGGGCTCGATTCCGCTGGTAGACCACGAGGCCGCCATCGCTGTCAAGCTGACGCACGACGCGGCGGCGCGAACAGATCGGGATCTCAATTGAATCCGCTCTTGCCTAAATTTGATCTTCGTAAGGTTTCGGTGCTCCACCTACAAAGGCCGCCAGGACCACATAGCTGAAAAATACCCAGTCCTCGGCGTCCGCCGGCAGACGCGTCGGCGGCACCAGAAGCATCACTGCACAGGCAACGGCCACAGACAGCAGATAGAGCGCCACCGCCGGCAGGACGCCCGCGAGCAGCCGCACCGTCACGATCGCAAGCAGTGCGATACCGCCAAAGATAAATGGCGCCTCGCGCGCCCAGGGAGGAAGCGCCTGCAGGAACGGCGGCAGGATCGGCAGCCAGTCGCGGACGAAGCGCTCCACCGCATCTCGCTCCATCAGGAAATTTCCAACGGTGCCGCTGAGCAACAGCACGAATGCCGCGGTCAGAAGGGCCGCAGCCAGCGAGGGATAGACCAGTTCTTCTCCAACTGCTCGGGATGCCATCGCCTTTGTGATGAGTATACTGCACCAGCGGCAAATTAGTGTCTATAGACTCCTAAATGTATGAAAATACGTCATAATCCACCAAAGAGCCGTTCCGAACTCAAAATTGGGACAGGAAAACTCAGAACCTGCGCCGACTGGAATCGCGGGGCTGTCGCAATCGAGGCGGAACGTCCGCCGCCTTCAACGATGGGCGAACTTGTTCTCGCAGTTATTGCCGAAAGTGAACGAATAGAGTGAGAGGCTCGGCTCCGCCGCGTAGAGCTGCAGCAGATGGCCGCCGAACTCGCTGTTGTTCACGAGATAATACATCCGTTTGCCGGCAAGCCCGACGTAGGTCCGGCCGTCGCTGCCGGCGCGCACGTCGACTCCCCACGCTGCCTTGGCTAACGGCCTGCCGTCCTGCGTTAAGTAGAGCCGCCGGAGTTTCGAGTCATCCGACCCAGCCACCAGGTAGACCGACTTGGCGCGATAGTGCAGCGCGACCGAATCCCCAGGCGGCCTGGCGCCCTCGGCGTGACGAACGTACTCGGCCGCCGCGAGCCACCTTCCATTGAGCGCAAAATCGTCAAGCGGGATTTCGGCCGGCGCCGCATAGACGCTCTGACGGGTGCGGTTCTCTCCGCCGGGGTTCGCGATGTTGATGCTGCGGGCGAAGCCCAGGTAAGTCTCCGGCGTGGCGCGCATACAGACACCGCCGCCGAGCTCGACGTTCTCGTCGTCCGGAATCTTATACCTGGGCTGGTTGAAGTTGAGCGTCGGATTGGCCTGCTTGAGCAGCCCCTGAATCTTCTGCTCGAAGTCGCCGTACTCGCCCTCGCCCATGTGCGTATAAGCGACGTTGCCGTCCTTGTCGATAAGGTAATCGGCCGGCCAACCTTCGTTGTGAAAGGCGTACCAGATTTTGTAATCGCTATCGATCGCTACCGGAAAATCGAAGCCGAAGCGCCTGGTGGCGTCGGCGACCCGCTCGGGATTCTTGGCGAACTCGAACTCGGGCGTGTGCACACCGACGATCACCAGTCCCAGCGGACGGTAGAGCGTGTCCCAGCGCCGCAGGAAGGGAAACGTACGAATGCAATTGATGCAGGTATACTCCCAGAAGTCGACCAGCACGACCTTGCCGCGAAGGTCGCTCAGCTTGAACGGCGCGTGGTTAAGACATGGCTCGCAGGTGAAGTCGGGCGCCGGCGCGCCGACCCGCTCGATCGCGGCACGCACGATCACCGCGCCTGCGGCTATCAGGACCACGATGGCAACCACGGCAGCCATCGCGCGCATGCGGCAACTCTCAGCCGTTCCTCTCGAGCGTGCCATTATGGCACGATTCAACGCCGCGCGATTGCAAGGTGTCAACTGCGAGCTTGCGCGCGCCCGTAAAGCGCCACGACCGCAACAGAGATTGCGCCTTGACTGCCCGGCTGGGGGTCCTTAGCCTTAAACTGTAGCGAGCTTTAAGGTGTAACGTAACGGTAAGGAGCAAAGTTGCGATGGCCAGTGAGTTAGTGAACCATGTCACCGACGCGAACTTCGACCAGGAAGTCCTGAAGTCCGACAAGGCGGTGCTGATCGATTTTTGGGCACCGTGGTGCGCGCCCTGCCGCGCCATCGCTCCACTCATCGAGGAGTTGGCGGGCGAGTATGCCGGCCGGCTCAAGGTGGTGAAGATAAACGTCGACGACAATCCGGAAACGCCGGCGCGTTACGGGGTCCGCGGAATTCCCAATCTTCTGATCATCAGGAGCGGTCAGGTCAAGGAACAGATCGTCGGCGCAGTGCCGAAGAGCCATCTGGTGAAAGCGGTCGACAGCGCGCTCGCGTAACCGCGCCAACCATCCAGATCCGATTTACCGCAATCCGATTTGCTATGGCGTCGCCGCGGGCCCCGATGCGGGCTCGGGCGGCGCTTTATGCTGATTCCAGTACGTGATGAGCTGGGCCTCGCGATAGTAATACGCGTCGCGCACCTGCGCGGGGACGAAGGCCGCCAGGTTATGGCTGTAGTCCAGCACCCGCGGCGCAAGCTGCGATTGCCGGACCAAAGGCGTGTCGGCCGGCATCGTAACGGTCGCGACCACCACGATTAAACCCGCCAACAACGCGCCGAGCGCCGCGCCAACCACCGCGCCCCCGAGCCGGTCAACCCAACTCATGTGCAAGGCGCGAACAAGCTCGGCGAGTTTCGCGCCGCCCCACGCCACGATGACCATCACGGCAATGAAGACGATGATGTAGCCTAGCGTCGCGCCGGTCGCAGGCCGCATCGAGAACGCGCGCGCAAGGTACGCGCCGGCCGCCTGGTAGTAGAGCGCGGCCAGGTACACCGCCGCGACCAGCGCGATCAGCGACGAAGCGATTCGGAGAATTCCGCGCGCTGCCCCAAAGATCGCGCCTAGTCCAATCGCCGCCAGAATCAGATAGTCGAGCCCGTTCATACCGCGTCAAACCCTATCAGCGACAAGGCACCCCAACAACGTTCCCCGAGCGACGGCATCAAGGCCGCGCGCGCATAAAACTGCCGTGAGGACCGCGTTGCGCAAACGAGCTGCAGGCCCCGATCGCCGGCGCTCGCCAATGTGCGTCAATCTGCTTAAATAGCTCCATGGCGTGGGTCTATATCGACGAACTGGGCCATCACGTGGGCGACGAAGTGACGCTCAAGGGATGGCTTTACAACCGCCGCTCGAGCGGCAAGATCCACTTCCTGCTGCTGCGCGACGGCACCGGAGTTTGCCAATGCGTCGCCTTGCTCAATGAAGTCGGCGCCGACTCGTTCGCCGCTGCCGACCATCTCGGGCAGGAGACCTCGCTCGAGGTGACCGGCGTGGTGCGCGAAGACAAGCGCGCGCCGGGCGGCTTCGAGCTGACGGTCAAGCGTTTCAAAGTTTACGCATCCGCAACCGACTATCCGATCACACCCAAGGAGCACGGAGTCGCCTTCCTGCTCGACCTGCGCCATCTGTGGGTGCGCTCGGCGCGCCAGCACGCGATCCTGCGGGTACGCGACGAGGTCGCCTCCGCCGCGCGCCAGTTCTTTCATGAGCGCGGCTTTGTATTGTTCGACGCGCCGATCCTGACCCCGACCTCGTGCGAGGGCACCACCAATCTTTTCGAAATCGATTACTTCGGCGAGCGCAAGGCCTATCTCACGCAAAGCGGCCAGCTCTACGCCGAGGCCGGAGCGCTCGCATTGGGCAAGGTCTACTGCTTCGGCCCCACCTTCCGCGCCGAGAAGTCCAAGACGCGGCGCCATCTGACCGAGTTCTGGATGGTCGAGCCGGAGGTCGCTTTCTACACCCTGGTCGAGGACATGCAGCTTGCCGAGGACTTCGTCAGCTACATCGTGGGTCGCGTGCTCGAGCGGCGTGCGGCGGACCTGGCCACGCTCGAGCGCGACCTCGAGCCGCTCAGGCGCGCGGCGGCGACGCCCTACCCGCGAATTTCGTACGACGAGGCAATCGAGCGGCTCAAGGCCAAGGGGTTGGCCGTCAAATGGGGCGACGACCTTGGCGGCGACGAGGAAACGGCGCTCTCCGCCGAGTTCGACCGCCCCGTGATGGTTCATCGCTACCCGGCCGAGTGTAAGGCGTTCTACATGAAGCGCGACCCCGAGCGTCCCGAGGTGGCGCTCTGCGTCGACATGCTGGCGCCCGAGGGCTACGGCGAGATTATCGGCGGCGGCCAGCGCGAGGACGACTACGGAACGCTCCGCGCCCGCATCGTCGAGCACGGCCTGCCCATCGAGCCGCTCAACTGGTACCTCGATCTGAGGCGCTACGGCTCGGTGCCCCACGCCGGGTTCGGAATGGGAATCGAGCGGGTGGTGGCGTGGCTCTGCGGGCTGCATCATATCCGCGAGACGATTCCGTTTCCGCGGATGATGGAACGGCTGGAGCCATGACCCCGAGCGCTTCTCGAACCCCCTTCAGGCTCGACCGCCACGAAAAAAATTCAGGCGCGTAAGAGCCGGTCGGTCAGCGCGCGAGCCGCGATGGATTCGTTCTGTTAATTCACGCGACATCAGGGCTGCCACGACACACGACGCGGCGCTCGCATTATAGAGTGTCGCAGTCAGCGCCGCATAGGTGACAAACGCCGTCCCCGCTTAAGGCGCTGGACCTTCGATGCCGCGGCTGCGGCGAACGGAGGTTGCGCGCGCGGGACCGGATATCCATTAGCTGCCCTCATATACGTGGCCCACAGCCTTGGCCGGCCGCGGTGAGACGGCTCACGCGCGTTGCTCAATGTCAAGGTTGGGATCACAGATCGATTTTTCACTACCTCGTTGCCCATCGCACGTTCGCGCGCTAAACAGTTTCCTGTCCGGCGCAAATTTGACGATGATGTCGCCGTACAGCCTGTAGTAACGCACGGCCCTGACGAACAAAGCGCACGCGAGGCGCCGGTTGGCCAGGGTCGCGATAGGGTACCACGAGTCGCCGCTCGGCAAGGGTGAGGGAAGTGGACGGGCGGAGGCGGTTGGGATCGAGCGGGCTGGTGGTGATGATGAAAAGGGCCTCGTCGCATGACGCGAGACGAAGTCGTCGCTTTTCCACTATCGGACCCCGCGGTTCCATCCGGGAGTAATCCCGGAGGCCGCGCGCCATTGCCGGCCCGGAGCCATCGGCTACGGGCCCACGGGATGACCGGTCGGCACGGCGCTCGATCCGCGAAATCATTGGTCACATTTTCGATCTCACTTTACACGACATTATCAACAAGATTATCCACAGCATTAGCCGCGACCTTGTGCGCGACGCTGTGGTGGCTCGAAGAACGGCCGCGGCTGCGCTGCGCCCGGCCTCCGTACGCGTGTTGGCCGCCGTTGAAGCCAGGGCTTGCGGCGCTACAGTCATAGGAGGTTGGTACCTTGCGGATCGGACCCTTGGGACGTAGAGAGGCACACATCTCACGATTCATCGAAGGCGTTCCTTGCGGCTTCCTGCGGCCAGCCTTCATCGATCCACCGGGCCGCGAGCGGCTCCTCAATCGCCGCGCCCGCCCCGCCAAACTTCGTAACTCGACCCGCCATCTGCTCTCCGACTCGCCACCGCTAAATCTCAAATGCGCTTTGCCGATTAACCTGGGCGAATTCCTCGCCGAAAAATTCGGCGCACAGGCTGCCGGTGGACTGTGTATCGATGAGGACGGCGTCTTCACGCTGGGGCCGGACGCGGGCGAGGACGCGCTGAGCCATATCGCACGGGCCATCCGCCGCTATTCGACCGAACGCGCCCACGAGCGATGGGACGAATGCGCGACGACGCTCGCAGGCCTGGGCGACGACCTTGATTGGGCCGGGGAATCGGGCGACCAGGTAGTGCTGTGCCTGGGATGCGCGGCGCTGGAGACGGGCGCCGATGCGCTCGGGCATCATCGGGATGACGGATGCGTCGCGGTGGAGCTGAGCGCCAAACTCAACGCCAATCCGTATGCAGAGACTGCCGACAACGCCGAGGAGCCGCAGGGCCTGCCCGCAATGCTGCGGCACGTGATCGGAGGTTTCAGGATGGGCCGCGCGGCGCTCGGCCTCGCCCACTACGAACTCGATTGTTACGTGGCGCGCGGCCAGGTCATCTTCACTTGGAAACCATGTCGTGACAGGTTACCTAGCGTCACTTAGCTAGCAAAATCAAAGGGTTTTTCGGGCCGAGGTTACGACAGATCGGCCCGTGGGGATCTGGGAGTGGGCACTCTGGTGGGCAGTGAAATCGCGCCAGAGCCCGCTTGGGGCGCCCGTTCGCACGAAGTCGCTCCGAATGGTGCCCGACGGCCGCGGCGCGCGGCGTGGGCAGCGGCTGCAGGGCGATGCGGTTCCTGACCGTCGCGCGACCTGGGCGCGATCGAAAAAGGAAGGCTGGCCCCAAATGGCTCCAGCCTTCCTGAGCCTTTGGTCGCGAAAGCCCCCCCCTGACCAGTGCCTCGAAACACGCGCTCGCTTACTTTGTAGTGCTTTGAGCCGTTAAGGTAAATCTAAGACAGGAACAAACGTACGAATCGGTTCCCTGCGGAACAGATGATGAGTAAAAAAAGACCCGGCCGCTTTCGACCAGGTCTTCGAGGCTCTGTGTTCCCCAATCGCGTTCCGGGCAGCGTTTGCTCACGGCACTTATTGGACAGTGGCAGGGGGGTGCCCTTGTCCACCTTAGCCTCGGCTATTCGCTGCAGCCTCCTTGCGAACGCGACTGATACTATAGTCGGTCTTGGCGTCGTTCAAGAAATCTATTGGGACGCTGATCACGGTTGTCCACAGGAACCGCAGCGCGACGGTTTGCGGCCCGAGCTCCGGGCCTCGCGATCACATTTACGAGGCTGGCGAGACCGGAGGCACCTACACCTCCAAGCACTTATGGCGCCCCGCCACCAAGGCTCAGGAGAGGATCAGGCAGTTAGCTCATACGATCGTGGCAGAGTGCAATCTCCACACGGGATCGTCGTAAGGGCTTGTGATCGATTTTCCGCCTAGGGAGACCAGTTAATCATGAGCGAGGAGTATATCGTTGATCGCAGTAAGATCACGCGGCCCCCGACTCATCCGGGGGTGATCTTTGCGCACACCGTCATGCCGGAACTTCGCACGCGACGGACGATCGGGGAGATCGCGACGCTGCTTGGGGTGAGCCGCCAGACCCTACATCACGTGCTGGCCGGCGAGTCCGTCAGTACCGCAGACATGGCGGTTCGCCTTGGCAAGCTTTGTGGCAACAGGCCGGGTCTGTGGCTCAGTTTGGCGACCTGGACCGTCGCGGCCTGTTGGACGGCACATGATCGGAGGACTGGCTATGCTGGACCTGTGCGTAGCGGCAGCCCCCGACCGCCGTTCGCAGGGACGGCAGTTATTGCTTTAAAAAGGTGACCAATTGGTCTTGAAAGATCTAATCGAGTTGATGGCTACGTTTGGCGGCCTCTTTTTTGAATATCCATATTTGTTTCTGATCCTCGTGCTCGGAATTTCAGCAATAGTGGCATGGCGGTACGCGAACTACTTATGGACTCCTGGCTGGTCTGGATCCCTCCGCCGCTGGGTAGGAGTTTATTTTGCAGCGTACTTAGTGAGCGTCATAACTCTAGCGCCGCTCGCATGGCTAACTTATAGATACGTGGGTCTGCCGTATGCCTTCGCCCGGGGCGAAATCGGAATACTGGTGGCCGAAGTACCCGACCAAGAAAATCGCGAACAACAAACCGCCTACGAAAATGCTTTACGTCTTGAGATCAAAAGCAGCAACAGCGAGCAGTTGCGAAGACTCGTGAAGGTACGCCTGATCGAGCGGCCGCTGCCCCCGGATGATGATGCTCAGCAAGCTGAAGCGCTCAAAATTGGCCATTGGCTTCGAGCTTCTTTTGTTTTGAGGCCCTTCGTTGTGGAACACACTCAAGAACCTTGGCTGACAGTGGTAAGCCCCGCGTCTGAACTTAGTCTTGGAAAATTCCAGAACGATCAACTTGCCAATCTTGATCAGCTGATACTTCCCGATGAGGTTACCCTATTCGCGGAAACTATGTTGGCTCTTGTCCTGGCCCAGCGCCAGTCCTATGACAAAGCAGCGCAGGTCCTTGGTGACCTTCTTAAGTCGCCCAAGCTGCCAGAGTCCGCTTCGAGTCGGTCGGCGATGCATTTCCTACGCGGCAACTATCTTCTTTTGTCTGGAAACGCAAACCAAGGAATTGTTGAGTTCAAGGAGGCCCTCCGGCTTAACTCCGATCTGGCCGTCGCCCACCTTAATCTAGGTATCGCTCTTACGCAAAAAGGCAATTACGATGCCGCAATCGCCGAAGACCAGAAGGCCATCCGGCTCAAACCCAATCTAGTCGAGGCCCACCTTAACCTGGCTAATACCTTCGGGAAAATGGACCAGTACGATGCATCGATCACCGAGTCCAAGGAGGCACTCCGGCTCAAACCTGAGCTCGCCGTGGCCCACTCCGCTCTTTGCGCTGCCCTCGACGAGAAGGGTCAGTACGAGGCCGCGATCGCCGAGTGCAGAGAGGCCATCCGGCTCGACCCGCACCTAGCCGAGGCGCATTTTAACTTAGGTACTTCCCTTGACCACGAGGGCCAGCACGATGCCAGAATCGTCGAATACCAACAGGCCATCCGGCTCAAACCCAACTGGGCTCTTGCCCACTATAAGTTGGGCGGTGCCCTTTACAAGAAGGGTCAGTACGATGCCGCGATCACCGAGTGCAGAGAGGCCCTCGGCCTCAAACCCGACCCAGCCGTGGCCGCCATGGCCCATTCTGATCTTGGTACCGCTCTTGCCGGGAAGGGCCAGTACGGTGCTGCAATCGCCGAATACAGGGACACCATCAGTCTCGTCCCCTACTCCGCCATGGCCCACTCTACCTTGTGCAACATCCTTATCCATAAAGGTCAGTACTTTGCCGCAATCGCCGAGTGCAGGGAAGCCATCCGGCTCAACCCCAACTTCGCGACCGCCCACCACTACTTGGGCATAGCTCTCTTAAGGACTGGTCAAGATGCGCAGGCAAGCCGGGAGTTTAAGGCAGCCGATGATCTCGATCAAAGCACGCCGCCGCCCCCAAATTGAGTGAGAACGTAAAATTCGACAAATTCTATGGAATCACTAAATACTCCGCGTGAAAAAAACGCTGAGCGCTCTGCAGGGCCTATCGGCCTGAGTCTTCGGCCGAAGCGATTATCGGCGGTCTGCATCAGTGGCGACGCAGCAGCGCGCGGCGTCAGACTTTGTGAAGCCGACGGCACGCGGGATAACGCTGGTCGGTTGAGCGCTTAGAGAGCGGAGGCGCGACGGCGGCGCTGTTCTTTGCGGCGGCGGCGTTGAGCTTCGGAGCGCTTGCGCTTGCGGCGGACACTGGGCTTCTCGTAAAAAGCCCGCTTCTTCATTTCCTTGAACACTCCCTCCTTGGCGAGCTTGCGCTTGAGCACCCGCATCGCCTGGTCAAGAGAGCCTTCAACCCTGATTTCCATAGACCTCCAGTTGCCTTTCAAATCAAGACCTTGGAGCTTAGGTCCGCCCCTTGGGCCTGTCAACCCACGATTTCGGCCCGATTGGGAGCATCCCGTGTCGCCCATCGGCCAGCATGTGTAAAGCACCGGCCGCTTTGCTAGATGATACCCCCAAACGTAGGGAAACGCGCATGGCCGCGCCAACGCCGGGGCGTCCGGGCGGGACGACACCAGGCACGCCTGGCATCAATGGACGCTCGGCAAGGGACGCCCGGGATCATAAGCGCAAAAGGAGGATAAGCGATGGATTTGGGTCTCGGAAACAAGGTCGTGATGATAACCGGCGCCAGCCGGGGATTGGGGCGGGCGATGGCCGAGGCGTTAGGCGCCGAGGGTGCGCGGCTGAGCCTCTGTGCGCGCGGGGCCGAAGCGCTGGAGAAGACGGCAGCCGAGTTGCGCGCCAAGGGATACGAGGTCGATGCCGAGGCGGTCGACGTGGCCGATCCGGCGGCGGCCCAGCGATGGGTCGAGGGCGTGGCCAGGCGGACGGGCGGGGTCGACGTGCTAATCAACAACGCGGGCGGCGCGCGGATGGGTGCGCTTAAGGACCTCGACGAGGCGGCGTGGCAGGCGGCCTTCGAGCTTAACTTTTTCTCGGCGGTGCGGCTTGCGCGACTGTGCGCGCCGCTGATGGAGCAGCGGGGCAGCAGCGCGATCATCAACATCAGTTCGATTTATGGCCGCGAAGCGGGCGGCCCGCTGACCTACAACGCTTCCAAGGCGGCGATGATCTCGTTCACCAAGATGCTCTCGCGCGAATTGGCGCCCAAGGGAATCCGGGTCAACACGGTCGCGCCGGGATCGATCCTTTACCCCGGCGGCACCTGGGAGAAGGCTTTCAAGGCCAATCCAGCGTTCGAGAAGGACTTCCTTAGCCACGAATTCCCGGCCGGCCGGCTCGGCCGTCCGGAGGAGGTTGCCTACGCGGTGGTATGCCTCGCATCGCCGCGGGCAAGCTGGATCACGGGCGCGTGCCTGCCGGTGGACGGCGCCCAGGGAAGATCGCTCATTTGAGAATGCTCGGGTAGCGCATGATTTCAGCGCCGGCTCGCAACATCAGCTTCCTTTTGGGAGTTCTATCGCTATTGCTGATCGGTGGCAGGCGGTGACCAGGGCCCTCCCGCTTGACCAACTCATCATTTCGTTCAGCCCCTGAGTCAGCGCTGGCCTGGAAGGCGGGGCTAAACCAGCGCGCAGTGCAACGTATGCGCGGTTGCGGAGTCCACGCGCACCGTCACGATATCGCCGGGGCTTATCGAATCGGCGGCGGGAAACACCGCGGTCTTGAATTGCGGCGTCTTCCCGGCCAGCATCCCGCCGCCACGGCGCGCACGGCCCTCGACCAGCACCGCGAAACGCTGTCCGGCGAGCGCGCGGTTGCGCTCCGCCGATACGCGTTCCTGTAGCGCGATCACCTCGGCCAGCCGCCGACCCTTCTCCTCTTCGCTGACCGTGTCGCCGAGCTTGAACGCGCGCGTGTTCTCGCGCAACGAATACTTGAAGCTGAAGGCCGAGTCGTAGCGCAGCGCCGCCATTAACTCGAGCGTGGCGCGAAAATCCGCCTCTTCCTCGCCATGGAAGCCGACGATGATGTCGGTCGAGAGCGCGATCGCCGGTATCGCCGCGCGCATCCGCTCGACCAGGCCAAGGTACTCGTCCACGGTGTATCCGCGTTCCATCGCGGCCAGTATCCGGTCCGATCCTGACTGTACCGGCAGATGAAGCGACGGCTGTATTTTCGGCTCGGTCGCCATCGCCTCGATAACCGAGTTGCTCATGTCCGACGGATGGGGCGAGGTGAAGCGTATGCGCTCGACTCCGTCGACCTCCGCGACCAGGTGCAGCAGGCGGCCAAAGTCGGTGTCGCCGTGGCGGTAGGCGTTGACCGTCTGTCCCAGCAGCACGATTTCCCGCGCGCCGCGCGCGGCGAGGCCGCGGATGTCGGCCAGGATCGCCTCGGGCGGCACGCTGCGCTCGCGTCCGCGCACATACGGCACCACGCAAAATGCGCAGAACCGATCGCATCCGCGCATCGCGGTGACGAACGCGCGCACGCCGGCCCCGTGCGCGGGTGCGATTTCGGCGTAAGTCTCGGCGCGGTCCAGGCGCACGTCGATTTTGGCCGCCTTCCGCGCCGGGTCGAGCCGGGAGCGGCCGAGCAGTTCCGGCAGGCGGCGGTAGCTGTCAGGCCCGGCGACCAGGTCGAGCCACGGCGCTTTCTCGACCAGCGCGGCGCGATTGTGTTGCGCCATGCATCCCAGCAATCCCAGCCGCAGTTCCGGGCGGGCACGCTTGAACCGCGCAAGCTCGCTCAGGCGTCGCAGCACGCGCTCCTCGGCATGCTCGCGAATCGCGCAGGTGTTGAGCAGGATGACGTCGGCGTCTTCGGGACGGGCGGCGGCGGCGTAGCCGGCGCGGCGCAGCACCCCGCCGACCAACTCGGAATCGGCGACGTTCATCTGGCAGCCGTAGGTCTCGATAAAGACGCGCGGCGGCGAAGCGTCGTGCTGTGCGGATTCGTCCACCCTATAACTCTCTCACTCTTCGGCGCGGCCACTTAGGATATCAGGGCTGTATTGATCTTGTCAGGACCCGGGTCATAACCCGACGAATCGGATTCACGCCGGCGCGGGCACGGGGTTGAAGCTTATATTATGGTCGGACGGGCAGCAGTAGACGCGGACTTCGTGAGAACAAAACTCCCATCGAAAATGACCGGCGCGGCGCCCCCGGCGCTGACGGCCGAATTCGAGCGGCGGCTGGCGGCGCTGGAGTGGACCGCGATCGCGCGATCGCTCGACGAGCGCGGTTACGCGACGATTCCCGCCCTGCTCGCGCCCCCGCAGTGCTCCGAGCTTTCGGCGATGTACGACGAGCGCGAGCGCTTTCGTTCGCGGGTCGTGATGGAACGGGTGCGCTTCGGCGTGGGCGAGTACCAGTATTTCGCGCCGCCGCTGCCGCCGCTGGTTGCCGCGATGCGCGCGGCGATTTATCCGCATCTCGCACCGATCGCCAACCGATGGCGTCGCGCGATGGGACTTGACGAGACCTATCCGGCGCAACTAGAGCGCTTCCTGGAGATTTGCCGGCGCGCCGGCCAGACCAAGCCGACGCCGCTGCTGCTCCGTTACGAGGCGGGCGGTTACAACTGTCTGCACCAGGACCTCTATGGCGAAGTCGCCTTTCCCATCCAGCTCACCTGCCTGCTCAGCCGCGACGGGATCGATTTCAGCGGCGGCGAATTTCTGCTGGTCGAGAACCGGCCGCGCGCGCAGAGCCGCGGCGAAGCCGTCGCACTGCAGCAGGGCGAGGCGATCCTGTTCGCGACCAGCGAGCGGCCGATCGCCGGCAGCCGCGGGCACTATCGGGTGACGATGCGCCACGGGGTGAGCCGGGTGCGTCACGGCCGCCGCCTAACCCTCGGGATCATTTTTCACGACGCGAAGTGACGGCGCGAAATGGCTCGGGCCGACGCCGCCGGTTATCGCGCGCAACGGTTGCCGCGCCGCGTGCAGCCTCGCTATTCTGGTTAGCGATGCCGGGAACCAGAGACCAACGCAGGCCGGCCTTCGAGCGGATGGAAGCATCGCTGCTCGCTTGTCCCAAGTGCAAGCGCGCGGTCGCGGTGCGCAAGCGCCTATTGCTGATCCTGCCCGAGGGCGACAAGTACGAGTACGTCTGTCCGCACTGCGGATCGACCTGCGGCAGCACGATTCAGCAGGAAGACAAGCGCACGGTGCACTGAGCGCGGCGCCGGGCGCGCCCAATCGAGCCACCGCTGCCCGCCGGCCGCGCGCGAGCACCGCGGATCGGCGGCGCGGTTACCGCCGATCCCGGCCTATCATTGACCAAATCGAATCGACCAGATCGAATCGACCCAATCTGTTAATTCATGCCCTGTCCCGAGACTGGCTCGATATAGTAGATCACGCGCTTCTCGGCGGCATTGCGGTAGGGATAGGAGTCAACGCCCATGTACTTCTTGGCCAGCGAATCGATATGGGCGTCGGCGCCCTGCTCGGTTTCCTTCACGACCTTGCCGCGAATCTGCACGTAACGGTACGGGTTGTCGGGATCCGCGATCGAGAGTGCGACGCGCGAGCCAACTTTCAGGTTGCGGTCCTTCACGCGGCCGCGTGCCGTGTTCACGCGGATCATCCCGTCGGTAAAGTCCAACCACACCGGCGTCACCTGGGGCGAGCCGTCCTTCATCAGGGTCGCGAGATGTGCGAAGGCTTTTTTGCTGGGTGATAGGAGATCGAGATACTGCTGCGGAATTGCTGCCATGGCTTCCTCATTGGTTGGAGCGATGTCGAATTAAACGTCAGATTACCGCTGCCAGCATAGCATCGGGGCAATCCTTACGATAAGCGCCGCAAGCCCCAAGAATTTGCGTTCCTCAAAGGGCTGCCGCCAAAAGGATGCTGCAAAAGGATCCTCGTGGGATCCGCCCTCCGGAGGCCTGGGCCAGTCCGGATAGACAACCCAGATAGAGATAGACGGGTTGCCAGCGCTAGCCGATATCAGCCATTGTTGAGTTGCCGGGAATCGCAGCCGGCGGAACGGATTGACTCCGTCATTTGTATTGGCTATGAGCGAAGCCTAAACTGTGGACCGTGCGGCCTTGGGCTGGGCCCTCGAGGGAGTGGTGAAATGGCGCTTTTCAATAAGGAACCGGAAAAGAACGTTCGACCCGACCCGGCCGTGAGGCCGCAGCCGCAGGCCGTGCCGATACCGCCGCCATCGCCCGCGCCCGAGGGCCGGATAGCCCCGCCACGCCAGAATGCGGCGGCTCCGTTGGAGGCGCGCGCCTATCTGGATCAAGGCTCGAAAGTGAGCGGCAAGCTCAGTTTCGAGGGGCCCGCACGGATCGACGGCCAGGTTGACGGCGAAATCATCGCCAAGGATAGCGTCATGATTGGCGAGAGCGCCGTAGTGACGGCGCAAATCAAGGCGGCCTCGATCATCGTGGCGGGCAAGGTCAGCGGCGATATCACCGCCGGTCAGCGGATCGAAATTCGCCCCTCGGCCAAGGTCGTAGGCAACCTGACCGCGCCCGTGCTGGTGGTGCACGAAGGCGCCGTTTTCGAGGGCCATTGTGCGATGCAGCCCGAGGCTGCGCGCGAGGATCGAAAGGTCACCGTGTTTCCCAAGGAGGAGCGCATGGTGGCGCAGGCCGGAGGTCAGAAGCAGGCCTGACAGCCCACAACTCTGGTACGTCCGGTCCGTCCGGCCCGACAGCCAGCCTCCGGCGCTCGGTAGCCCGCCTACAGCGGTCTTGCGCGCCGGTCAAAACCGTATCCATCCCGCACGGGAGACGCCGTAAAATGCACATTCCGCCCGACTGGGGAATTTTCTCCACCCTGATTGTGTCATTCCTTGTTTTCTGGTTTATATTCGATCGACTTTTTTTCGGCCCTTTCCTCAAGTTGCTCAGCGACCGCGAGAACAAGCTCAAGGACCTGAGCGCGCGCGCGGAGCAACTGCTCAAAGAGGAGAAAGCTGCTGGCCAGGAGCGCGACCGTCAACTGGTGGAGTTGCGGCGCGAGGCGCTGGCCATGCGTGAGGCCGAGCGACGCAAGGCCGAGGCGGACGCCGCACGATTGATCGAGGAGGCCAAGACCGAGGCTCACAGCGCCCTGGAGCGTGTCAGAGCCGGAATTGAAGATGAACTGCGCGCAGGCGAGCGCGAACTCGAGCGGCTCAGCCGGGTTCTCGCCGTGGAGCTCGCGGGGCGTGTTCTGGGCCGTCCGGTTGACGGCGACGCGCAAGGCGCACAAGGGACATCGAACAACTAACCGATGCAACATAGCGTGATCAGCATAAAGCGCAGCTTGATCGCCAAGCGGAGCGTCATCGCGAAAAAGTGCGGCGCTATAGGCGCTACAGTATTGACCTGCGCCGTCTTGCTCCTGCCCACCGCGGGATGGTGCGCCGAGGGCGGCGGCGGCGAGGCGGCCGAAACCGGCTCGTGGCTCTCACTGCTTTTCTACGTCATCAACTTCGCCATCTTCGTATGGCTTCTCGTGCACTACGCGGGTCCCGCGGCGCGCAAATTTTTTGCCGACCGCGCGAGCAGTATCAGGGACACCTTAGCCCGCGCCGAGGGGGTTTATAAGCAAGCGCAGGACCTGGCCAATCGCGCGGCCGAGCGGATGTCGAAACTCGAGGCCGAAAAGCAACAGCTCCGCGCTGACCTCGACGCCGAAACGGCCTACATGGCCAATCGGATCCGCGAGATCGCGCGCGAAACCGCGCTACGCATCGTCCGCGACACCGAGCTCACCGGTGCCGCGATAACCGAGTCCGCGCAGCGCCACGTCCGCGCGATGCTCGCCGAAACTACCGGGCGCCTCGCACGCGACCTGATGGTCAAGAGCTTCAACGACGATGACCAGGCGCGCCTGCTCCGCGGCTTCGAGGAAAAGCTCGCGCAAGAGGCGCATCGGTGAAAGGTACGCGAGTAGCCAAGCGTTACGCGCGTGCCCTGCTCGGGCTGTCCGAAGATCACGGCCAGTTGGAGACCTGGGGCACCGAGCTCGAGCGTCTGGCGCGGATCGCGGATGCGCCTGAAATCGCCTTGCGCCTGGCCTCGCCCGAGGTCTCGCATGAGGCGCGGATCGAAGCGATGGCGAAGATCGCCGAGCGGCTGGATTTGAGCTATCCGCTGCGCTCGCTGGCGGTGGTGGTGGCGCGCCATGGGCGGATCGCCGACCTGATCGCGGTCTCCCAGTCCTATCAGGACCAGCTCGACGTGCTGCTCGGCCGGGCGCGCGCCACGCTGACTTTCGCGCGCGAGCCGAAGTCGGAGGACACCGAGGCCGTGGTGCGCGGGCTCGAAGCGATGGTGCGCAAGACCGTGATCGCGACCGTGAAGGTAGACCAAGCGTTGCTCGGCGGCGTCGTAGCCGAGCTGGAGGGAAAAATCTACGACGGCAGCCTGGCCACGCGGCTTAGCGAAGCCGAGCGCCGGCTGGTGGGCTGAGGCGGCCCAAAAAACCAACTGCCATGGCAGAAATCAGACCATCCGAAATCAGCGATATTCTCCGCAACGAGATCAAGGGCTTCGAGGGCTCGATCACCGTGAGCGAGACCGGCCGCGTGCTTTCATGCGGCGACGGTATTGCCCGCATCTACGGCCTGCAAAACGCGGCATTGGGCGAGTTGCTGGAATTCCCGCACGGGATATTCGGCATAGTGCTTAACCTCGAGGAGGACAACGTCGGCGCGGCGCTGTTCGGCGATCCGCAAGCGATTGGCGAGGGCGACGAGGTCAAGCGCACCAGCCGTATCGCCGAGGTCCCGGTCGGCGAAGGGCTGCTCGGGCGAGTGGTCAATGCACTGGGCCAGCCGATTGACGGCAAGGGACCGATCAAAGCCGCCGAGCAGCGGCGGATCGAAATCAAGGCCCCCGGCATCATCCGCCGCCAGCCCGTCAAGGAACCGCTGCAGACCGGGATCAAGGCGATCGACTCGATGCTGCAGATCGGGCGCGGCCAGCGCGAGCTGATCATCGGCGACCGCCAGACCGGCAAGACCGCGATCGCGCTCGACGCGATCATCAACCAGCGCGGGCAGAACGTGCAGTGCTTCTACGTCGCGATCGGGCAAAAACGCTCGACCGTCGCCCAGGTGGCCGACAAGCTCAACCGCTATGGCGCGATGGAATACACCACGGTGGTCGCGGCGACCGCTTCGGAGGCGGCCCCGCTCCAATTCATCGCGCCGTACAGCGGCTGCACGATGGGCGAGTACTTCCGCGACTCGGGCCGCCACGCGCTGCTGATTTACGATGATCTTTCCAAACACTCGCAGGCCTATCGGCAGCTCTCGCTGTTGCTGCGCCGCCCGCCGGGCCGCGAGGCCTATCCGGGCGACGTCTTCTACCTGCATTCGCGCCTGCTCGAGCGCGCGGCCAAGATGGGCGACGCCGACGGCGCCGGTTCGCTGACCGCGCTCCCGATCATCGAGACCCAGGCCGGCGACGTCTCGGCCTACGTTCCGACCAATGTCATCTCGATCACCGACGGCCAGATCGTGCTCGACAGCGACCTCTTCTACTCGGGCATCCGGCCGGCCGTGAACGTGGGCTTGTCGGTCTCGCGCGTGGGCTTCTCGGCGGCAGTCAAGGCGATGAAGCAGGTCGGCGGGACGCTCAAGCTCGACCTCGCGCAGTACCGCGAGATGGCGGCCTTTGCGCAGTTCGGCTCGGACCTCGATCAGGCCAGCCAGCGCCTGCTCCATCGCGGTGAGCGGCTGACCGAGATGCTCAAGCAGAACCAGTACGAGCCGCTCCCGATCGAGAAGGAAGTGCTGATCATCTTCGCCGCTACCGAGGGCTACTTCGACAAACTCGAGGTCACGCAGATCAAGGCCTTCGAACTCGGGCTGTATGCGTTTTTCGACTCGCGCCAGAAGGACATCCTCGACGAAATAAAGACCAAGCGCGAACTGTCCGACGATCTGCGCAAGCGCCTGCGCGCCGCGATCGACCAGTACCAGCAGACTTTCGCGGCTTCACAGGACGGGCCGGCGCAGGACAACGGAGCGGTCCCGGCCTAGCCGCCACGCGCAGTAAGCAAGGATGGCGTCGCTCAAGGCAATCCGCCGGCGGATTTCGTCGGTCAGATCGACCCAGCAGATCACGCGTGCAATGAAGCTGGTCGCCGCGGCTCGTCTGCGCCGCGCGCAGGAAGCGTTGCAGAACGCCAGCCCATATCATCAGGCGCTGGTGCGCGTGGCCGATTCGCTGTTCGCGACCGAGCAGGCCGCGCTCGGCCCGGCCGAAGACGCCAAACGCGAGGCGCTGGTCGTGGTGATCGGCTCGGATCGGGGTCTGTGCGGCGGTTACAACGCCAACATCATGCGCGCGGCGGAGGACGAAGCGCGGCGCGCCGAGCGCGACGGAATGAAGGTCAAGTTTTACGCCGTCGGACGCAAGGCGCTCGACCATCTGCGCCGCGCCGGGCACGAGATCGCTCATCAGAGCATCAACAATCCGCGCCTGGCCACGTTCGGACTGGCGCAGGACCTTGCCTCGCGGATGTTGTCCGATTATCGCGCAGGCGGCGTCAGCGAGACCGGGCTCATCTATAGTGAGTTCCACTCGGCGCTCTCGCAGCGGCCGACCTACGAGCGGCTGTTGCCGGTGAGCGAGCTGAAACCCGAGGAGGGCGTGGACGAAATCGCCGCGCCGGTTGACTACCTGGTCGAGCCCAGCCGGGCCGAGCTGGTGCCGGTGGTGTTGCGCGGCTACCTCGAGGATTCGATTTTTCACGCGCTGCTCGAGGCCGAGGCCAGCGAGCAGGGCGCGCGGATGACCGCGATGGACAGCGCGACCAACAATGCCGCCGACATGATCGAGCGGCTGACGCTGGAGATGAACCGCGCGCGCCAGGCCTCGATCACCACGGAACTGATGGATATAGTCGGCGGCGCAGAGGCCCTGAGAGCCTGACCGGCGCGCGCCGTGATGCACGAATTCCCCAGGAAAAATCGCAAGCTATGAGTGAAACATCAACAGGCCGCATCAGCCAGGTTCTAGGCAACGTCGTCGACGTCGAATTTCGCAACGGCTCGCTGCCGTCGATCTTCAACGCGCTGCGCGTCTCCAACCCCGCACTCGGTGATCGCGAGGGCAACCTCGTGCTCGAGGTCGCGCAGCACCTGGGCGAAAACACCGTGCGATGCATCGCGATGGACGCGACCGAGGGACTGGTGCGCGGGATGCAGGTCAGCGACACCGGCAACCCGATCACGGTGCCGGTCGGTCCCGAAACCCTTGGCCGCCTGATCAACGTCATCGGCGAGCCGGTCGATGAACGCCCCGCGCTCAACGCGCCGCATCAGATGCCAATCCATCGCGACCCGCCCAGCTTTGCCGACCAGGCGACCGAGGCCGAGATTCTCGAAACCGGCATCAAGGTCATCGATCTCATCTGCCCCTACTCACGCGGCGGAAAGATCGGGCTGTTCGGCGGCGCCGGCGTCGGCAAAACCGTCACCATCATGGAGCTCATCAACAACGTCGCCAAACAGCACGGCGGCGTCTCGGTCTTCGCCGGCGTAGGCGAGCGCTCGCGCGAGGGCAACGACCTCTACCGTGAGTTGCAGGAATCCGGCGTGCTCGAGAAGACCGCGCTGGTCTACGGCCAGATGAATGAACCGCCCGGCGCGCGCGCCCGCGTGGCGCTGACCGGCGTCACCGTGGCCGAGTACTTCCGCGACGAAGAGGGGCGCGACGTGCTGTTCTTCGTCGACAACATCTTCCGTTTCGTGCAGGCCAACTCGGAAGTCTCCGCGCTGCTCGGCCGCATGCCCAGCGCGGTCGGCTACCAGCCCACGCTCGGCACCGACCTGGGCGAATTGGAAGAGCGCATCACCACGACCAAGAAGGGCGCGATCACCTCGGTGCAGGCAATTTTCGTCCCCGCCGACGACTACACCGACCCGGCGCCGGCGACGACGTTCACCCATCTCGACGCGACCACCGCGCTCGAGCGTAAAATCTTCGAAAAGGGAATTTTTCCCGCGGTCGATCCGTTGGCCTCGACCTCGCGCATCCTCGACCCCCAGGTCGTCGGCCAGGAACATTACGACGTCGCACGCCGGGTGCAGCAGATTCTCCAGCGCTACAAGGACCTCCAGGACATCATCGCGATCCTCGGGATGGACGAGCTTTCCGCCGACGACAAGCTGGTGGTGGCACGCGCGCGCCGCGTCGAGCGCTTTCTCTCGCAGGCGATGCATGTCGCGGAACCGTTCACCAGCATCCCCGGGGCCTACGTGACGCGCAAAGAGACCGTGCGCGGCTTCGCCGAAATCCTCGACGGCAAATGCGACGACCTGCCCGAGCAGGCCTTCTACCTGGTCGGCACTATCGACGACGCACGCGCCAAGGGCGAGCGCCTGGCGCGCGGCGAGGCGCGCTGAGCGCGCCGGCGCCCAAGCGGCATGCCAGGGAATCGGGACGGGTAGCGAATCGCGATGGCGACGACGTTCGCATTCAAGCTTGTGACGCCGACCGGCGTGCTGTTCGACGGTCAGGCCGAACAGGTAAACGCGGTCAATCCGCTCGGCGAGTTCGGCGTGCTCGCCGACCACACCAACTACATCACCTCGCTGGTGCCGGGCCTGCTGACGATCCGGACCGCTGAGGGGCAGACGCTGGAGTACCTGGTCACGGGTGGACTGGTCGAGGTCAAGGACGGCGTGATGACGGCGCTCGCGCAAACCGCGGAGCCGCCCGAGAAGGTCGCGCCCATCGACGAGACCGAATTGCGCACCGCCGAGGAACGGCTGTCGCAGATGAGCGTGTTCGATTCAAATTACGATGACGAGAAGCAATCGGTGATGGTGCTGCGGGCGCGCCACGACGTCGCCGAATCCCGCCGCGCGCCGTCGCACTAGCGCACTTCGCGCGGATCGCGTAAAGCGATCATTGGACCTCTCCCCAACCCCCTCCTTGGACAAGGAGAGGGGTCGGAAGGGATCGTCGCAAGTTAGGCAAAGCTCTTCTGGACAAGGAGAGGGGCCAGAATTTGTAGGGTCGTTCGTGAACGCGTGAACAACTCCTCATTGATTTTTCAGCCGGAGAACGGTGACGCGCTACGCTTGCGGGCTCGATAGCCGAGCGAGGTCGCGGAAAAAATTCGGGTAGGTCTTGGAGACGCATCCGGGATTCCTGATGCTGATGCCGGCGGTCTTCAACCCCGCCACCGCAAACGCCATCGCGATCCGATGGTCGTCGTAGGTATCGACCGCCGCCGCGCCAATCTGCGACGGCTCGATCAGCATCCCGTCCTCGCATTCATGGACCGACGCGCCAAGCCGGTGAAGTTCGGTGGCGAGCGCCCGCAGGCGGTCGCTCTCGTGATGGCGGATGAAGGAGACGCCGCGAATCCGCGTGGGCGACGAACAAAACGGGGCGATCGCAGCGAGCGTCGGTACCAAATCCGGCATTCCGCCCATCGCGACATCGGCGCCGCTGAGAGTCCCGCGGCCGCTTACCTTCACCCCATCCTCGCGCCACTCGACGTGCGCGCCCATCCGCTCCAGCAGCTTCATGAACGCGATATCGCCCTGCACCGAGTCGGCGCTGAGTCCCACTAGCATGACGCTGCCGCCAACCAGCGCGGCCGCCGCGGCGAAGTAGCTCGCGCTCGAGGCGTCGGGCTCGACCTCGAAGTTTGGTTGCGCCGTGTAGCGTTGACCGCCCGGTACGACGATTTCGCCGCTGCGCATCGTTCCACTCGCGCCCCATCGCTCCATCAGCCGCAGGGTCATCGTGATGAATGGCTGCGCGGCCTCGCCGGTGACCATGAGTTTGAGCCCTCGCGGCCACAGCGGTGCCGGCATCAGCAGCGCCGAGACGAATTGGGAGGAAAGCGCGGCGTCGATTCGCGCCGCGCCGCCGCGCACGCCGCCCTCGCCAACTTCGATTATCACCGGCGGACATCCATTTTCCCGTTCGGCTCGCACCGGGGCGCCGAGCGCCGCCAGCGCATCGAGCAGCGGACCGATCGGACGCTCGCGCATTCGCTGATTGCCGTCGAGCCGGAAATGCCCGCGTCCCAACGTCAGAAAGCCGAGCAGAAAGCGCATCGCGGTCCCCGCACCACCGGCGTCCAGATCTCCGCCGTGCGCCGGGACGACGCCGCCGCGACCGTCCACGGTAATTCGCGCCCCGGCCTCGTCAACGGTGAGGTCGAAACCGAGCGTGCCGAGCGCGGCCGCCATCCGGCGCGTGTCGTCATTGAGGCCCGCACCGGAAATATTTGAACGCCCGTCGGCCATCGCGGCCAGCAACAGCGCGCGGTTGGTGATGCTCTTGGAACCGGGGACCCTGATGGACGCGGCTATCGGATGCCGCAGCGGAACTATTTTGATTTCGTCCACGTGGATGCTTCGATCGCGAGCTTAGCTGCGCGTGCAAACCCAACTCAAGCTGACACTCGCGCCGCCACGTTTCGGGAATTCCTCAATTCTCTTCCCCTAAGATAGGCGTAGCGTGGCAACGTCAGAAGGTTTGGATTGATACGTCAAAGCATTTTGTTGACTACCAAAGCTCCTAGGCATAATTGGTATACGTTGATATCGGCGCCGAGCGGGGGGACAGCCGCGCGCGTGCCTGGTGAGTGACGATAGCGGCAGAGGGCGGAGATGCCGAGAACAAAGCCAGCAATTGGGCAAATCACCCGGGCGGCCATCGCTGCTGTAATCGCGATCTTGTTGATCGTTTTGCCGCGCGCAATTGCGCAGGCCGCTAGCGAGGTTTCGATTCTCAAGACGAGCGTCAAGCCGTCACCTTTCCCTCGGCCTGCCGCACTCGAACCCAACATCGATTTCTGGGTCAAAGCCTTCACTTTCTGGGGGGATCGCGACTTTATTGTTCACGACCGCGACAATGTTTCGCTGATCTACCAGAAATTTCATGTGTCGGGCGACGGCGCTCCGAGCGGCGAAGAGATCGAGTGGGCCAACGCCTACCTGAAAGCCAAGTACGGGGACATCCTCAACCGCCTCGCCACGGGGCAGCAACCGATTGGATGGGAGGAACAGCGGGTCGCCGCGATGTTCAAGGGACAGCCTGCATCGGCTTACGCTCGCGCGGCGGAAAATTTACGCGTGCAGCAGGGCCTGAGCGAGCAATTTCATGACGCGCTCCTGCGCAGCCGTTACTACCGGCCCAGGATGGAGCAGGTGTTCGCGCGGGCCGGGTTGCCGCCGGAGCTGGTGGCGCTGGCGTCAGTCGAGTCCGGCTTCTCAGCGCGCGTGCGCTCGAGCGCCGGCGCGTTGGGTATCTGGCAATTCACCCGCGCCACCGGCCGCGAGTTCCTGCAAATCACGCGCTACCGTGACGACCGGCTCGACCCGGTGCGTTCGACGCAGGCGGCCGCGGAGCTTTTACAATCTAACTACCAGGCGCTGGGGAGCTGGCCGCTCGCGATTACTGCCTACAATTATGGGACGGCCGGAATGGAGCGCGCGGCCTCTGAATACGCCAGCGACTTCATGAAAATCGTGCAGGACTATAACGGCCCGCACTTCGGCTTCGCCGTCAAGAACTATTACGCCGAGTTCCTGGCCGCCGACCAGGTTCACCGTTACGAGGATAAGTACTTTCCTGGAATCGAGAGCGAAGAGGCGCCGCCGCCGGTGGCGTCATCGCCGATTCTGCGGCGCATCATTCATCACTTCCGCTCTCGCCATCATCGCGCTCACGTAAAGCAGGTTTCCGACTCGCATCGCCGCAGCGCAGCGGCCGCTACGCGTCGCCGCAACGAGTCCTGACGCGCGCGCGCCGACGCCGTTAACGGGCGCTACGCGCTTGCCTTCAGCGCAACTCGCTCGCTTCGGCGACCCTGGTGCGCGGACTTATCGCGCGATAGCTCGGCCGCAAGCGCAATTCCCTGAGGTAGCGTTCGACGCGCGGAAATTCGTCCAGCGCCAACCGGTCGACTTCGAGCACCATCGCGAGCACCATCATCGGAACGTCGGCCATCGAAAAGCCGCCGCACAGACATCCGCCGGCAGGCGCGGCGCCGAGTACCCTTTCGATAAACGGAAGATCGCGCCGTCGCAGCCCCTCGCGTCCCTTCTCCATGCGCTCGACGTCGCGCTTGTCGGGCTCGCTCCAATAGGCCATCCAGATGGGCGGCAGGTCGGCGGCCAGCAACGCCTCGTCGGCGAACTGTTCGAGTTCCCGTACCCACGCGCGCGCCAGCGGCTCATCGGGCAGCAAACGCGGCGGCCCGTAACGGTCGTCGAGATATTCATCGATCACGGTCGAGTCATAGATCGTCACGCCCTCGTCTTCGATATAAGGGACCTTGCCGAGCGGATGGCGTGCCAGCATCTCAGGTGGTTTCTTCCAGAGGTCGCCGGGGCGCAGATTTTCGATCCGGTAGCGGAGGCGCTTTTCCTCGAGCACCACTTTGGTCTTGCTCGCGTGTGTGGAGCGCAGCGTACCCCACGGATAATCGCGCTCGGTCGTGTACAGGACGATCATGGAATCGAACCTCCCGGCGGATTCTGCCGAAGTCTAGCATCGCCTCGAGTCGCGCTGCCATCGCCTCAATCGCGGCTTAGGGACCTGGGATAGAGCACTCTGCGCCGGGCGCGCGCCGGCGCGAGGCTCTGCTATTGTAGCTGACGATGCCCGAAGCGGTTGTGCTCGCGCCCGAGCTTCGCGATCTGGCGGCGCAGCTTGCGCGCCTGCTCGGCGATCCGCGCCTGGCGGCCGCCGCCACGGCGGCCGTGGCCCATCGCGCCGCCGACGAGCGCCTGGCGCTCGCGACCCTGCTCAAGCTCGTCGAGGAGTCGCCGGCAGAGCTGAGAACGGCGCTCGCCGATGAAGCCCTCGCGGGCGACCTCGTGCTATGCGTGGGCGGCTCCGAGGTGGTCGCGCAAGGACTCGGCGCGATGGGTCCGCGTTGGCTTGAGTTCTTTCGCGCGGCGCGCGGCGCGAGCGCCGAATCGATCGACAGCGCCATCCGCTTTGCCGCCGGCCCCACCGCGGACCGGCAGGAAGCCGCGCGACGGCTCGGTGAATTCAAGCTGCGGCTGTTTCTGCAAATCGCGATCGCCGATCTGGTCGGGCGGCTCGATGTGGCCGCTACGATGCGTGCGATGTCACGGCTCGCCGATGAGTGCATCTCGGCGGCGCTCGATTGCGCACGGCTCATCGTGGGCCGCAAAGCGCCCGCGGCCGAAGGCTTTTGCGTGCTCGGGATGGGCAAGTTGGGTGCGCAGGAACTCAACCTCAGTTCCGACATCGATCTGATCTACGTCTACGACGGCCCGGACGCCGAGGCGGAGGCGGTGGCACGGCTGGGCGAGACGCTGACCGAGCTATTGTCGGCGAAATGCTTTCGCGTGGACATGCGGCTGCGTCCGGGCGGCAGAAACGCGCCACTGGTCACTCCGTTTGGGGGCGCGCTCAGCTTCTACCAGAGCTTCGGCGAAACCTGGGAGCGGGCCGCGCTGCTGCGCGCGCGCCCGGTGGCCGGCGTGCTCGAGGTCGGACGGCGGCTGCTCGGCGAGCTCAGCCACTTCGTTTATCGCCGCTACCTCGACTTCGATACGCTGCGCCAGTTGCGCGCGATGAAGCTTCAGATCGAGCGTGAGCTGCGCGCGCCCGATCTGGTCGACCGCAACATCAAGCTCGGCTACGGCGGAATTCGCGAGCTGGAATTCATCGTGCAGGCGCTCATCCTGGTCTATGGCGGTCGCGATCCGCGCCTGCGCAGCGCCCGGACGCTGGCGGCGCTCGAGCGTCTCGGTGCGCTCGGCTATCTCAACGCCGACCGCGCCCGCGAACTGGCGGCCGCCTATCTCTTTTTGCGCGATGTCGAACACAAGCTGCAGATTGTGGCCGCGCTCCAGACCCACGTGCTGCCCGCCGACGACGCGGGCCGCCGTGCGCTGGCGGCGCGGATGGGCCGCGGGAAGGATGCCGCGGCCGTGGCCCGTTTCGCGGCCGAACTTCAGAATCATCGTGCCATGGTCGCCGCGCAGTTCCGCGAGATGCTGGGTGCTGCCGAGGATCGAGGCGGCCGCGCAGCTTCCGAAGCCGCCGAGCGCGCGTGGCGCGGTGCGCTCGATCCGCATCAGTCGGCGCCAATACTGCAAGCGCTGGGCTTCGCGCGGCCCGAGGAGAGCGCGGGACATCTGCTGCTGCTGGCGCGCGGCCCCGAACATGCGATCGCGGCGGGCGCGCCGCGCCGGCGCGAGCTGCTCGAGCGCCTCGGCCCGCTGCTGCTCGACGAGATTCGCGAGCTCGCCGATCCCGACCTTGCGCTGATGAACCTCGCGTCGTTCATCGCGGCGATCGGCGCACGCAGCTCCTTCCTCGAGCTGCTCGAACAGCACCCCGCAACCCGCCGCGTGGTGCTGAGCCTATTCGCCTCCAGCGCCTACCTCTCGACGATTTTCATTCGCCATCCCGACATGATCGATACGCTGGTGCGCTCCGACCTGGCGCGGCCGCGGCGTTCGCTGGATGAACTCGACGAGGAGCTGCGCGGGCTGCTCGTGGCAAGCCCCGACCTCGAAAGCCGTCTCGACGCGATCCGCGCTTTCCGCCACCAGGAGTTCCTGCGTATCGCGATCGCGGATCTCGCGGGCGACCTCGACGCCGACGCGGTGCAGGCCGAGCTTGGCCTGCTCGCCGAAGTGGTGCTGCGGCGCGCGCTCGAACTGGCGCGGGCCGAAATAGCGGCGCGCATCCCGCTGCCGCCGGCGCTGGAGCTGGCGGCGGTTGCGATGGGCCGGCTGGGCGCGGCCGAGATGTCCTACAATTCGGACCTCGATCTTATTTTTGTCTACCACGACCGCGGCGAAGTGGCCGAGAGCAGCCGCGTGGCCGCCTCCAGGATTGTGCAGAAGTTCATCGCCGTGCTCGAAGCGCGCACGCGCGAGGGCTACGCCTACAAGATCGACCTCCGGCTGCGTCCCTCGGGCAACGCCGGACCGCTGGTGGCCTCGCTCGACGGCTTTCGCGACTACCATCGCACCAACTCCTCGGCGGTCTGGGAGCGCCAAGCGCTGGTGCGCGCGCGCGTCATCGCGGGCGAACCCGAGTTGGGTGCGGAGGTCGAAGCGGCGCGGCGCGAATTCGTCTTCGGCCGCGGATTGAGCCGCGCGGAGGTTGGCGAGATCGCGGCGATGCGCCTGCGCCTTGAGCGCGAGCTTGGCGCTGACGGACGCGGCAGTCTCAACATCAAGCAGGGCCGCGGCGGCCTGGTCGACGTCGAATTCCTGACCCAGATGATGGCGCTGCGCTACGGCCACGCGCATCCGGAGTTGACCAGCCGAGCCACCGTCGCGCTGGTCCGCGGGATCGGCCGGTGCGGGCTGCTCGAACATCACGCGGCCGCGCAATTGGAAGCCGACTACCGTTTCCTCTCGCGCCTGGAGAACCGGCTGCGCATCGAGACCGACCAGGCCGCGTGGGCGCTCTCGATCGCGCCGGAAAGCCTGGGCCCGCTGGCGCGCCGGATGGGCTACCGCGATACCGACGGCGCGGCGCGGCTGCTGGCCGAGCTCGAAGCCCGCCGCACCCGCATCCGCGCGACCTTCGATGAATGCTTTCGCATCGAAATGTCGCGCGACGGGTGAGCGCGCGAGCGTTTCTAGAAATCCACTTTCACTCCCGCGACGAAGTTGACCGGCGGCGAGGGAAAGCCGAACACCTCGGCGTAATGGCGGTCGAGCACGTTCTGCACCCGCACGTAGAGCTCTTCGCCGCGAATCCGCCCGTAGCGAATCCCCGCGTCGTAGGCCATCGTCAGGTCGAAGCGGTTGTAGGCGGCATGGTTCTGAATCATGGAAGTGACCGGGTTGAGGTCGTCGCGATCGCCGACGAAGTAGTAGGCGAGGTTGGCCGACACTGCGTCGTTCGAGGTCCATAGCGCCTTGCGTGCGTATGTCAGCAGCGCGAAGGCCGAGTACTTGGGCACGCGCAGCGGCCGGATTTCCGGCGACGACGAAACGTGGGTCTCGTCAATAACGGTCAGGTTGCCGCTGAACGTGAGTCCACGCATCAATTGGACGGTCGGCACCAGCTCGACGCCCTGGGTGTCGACGCGGCCCGCGTTCGCCGCCTCGACGCATCCGGGATACGTCGTGCATGGCTCGGCCACGATCAGGTTGTGCACGCGGCGTGAAAAGTAGGTCGCGGTAAACGACGCCGACTCGCCCAAGGTCTTGGTGATACCGCCGTCGTATTCGCTGGAGATCTCAGGATTCAGCTTCGGATTGCCGAAGTCGGGAAAATACAGCTCGTTGAAGCTGGGCGCGCGAAACCCCTCGCTGTAACTGCCGCGCAGCGTCACGCCCCATCGCTCAAGCGGTATCGCGACCGTCCACGACGGGCTTACTTCGATTCCGAAATCGCTATTGCCGTCCACCCGCACTCCACCGGTCACCAGCATCAGGCCATTGAACAGACGTCCCTCCTGCTCGAGGTAGCCGGCATACTCCTGGCGCCGGGCGTGGTATGCGGTGAACGACTGCGTGGGCGGCTCGAGGGTGTCGTAGAGTTCTGCCGAGCGCACCCAGCGGTCCTTGAAATCGAAGCCGGCCAGCGACCGAAAGCCCTCGCCCCATCGATAGTGCAACTCCATGTTGGTGCCGCGGGTTTCGTCCGGAATGCGGTCGCGTTCGAAGGTGAGATTGGCGGGGAACGGCGTGTCGTTGACGCGGAGATCGTTGCGCAGGAAGTAGACGCTCATCCGTCCATCCAGCCGATCGCTGAATTGATGCGTGACCACGCCGTTGTAAAGCATGAACTCGTTGCGCTGGTGGGCGTTGGGATCGACCGGCGTAATAAAATTGGAAAAGTTGACCAGGCTCACGTTGGAGCGGATGTAACGCGCAAAGCCGGTGAATTTCGTGTCGGGGGTGAGGTGGTAATCCAAACGCAGCACGCCCGAGAGATCGTCGAAGCTCGCGTTGCGCGGACGAAACGCGGTGGTCGAGTAGTACGACAACGCTCCCGAGTAGGCCAGCCGTCCATCCGCGCCATCGAAAGTCACCGCCTGGCGCTGGGTCGCGCGGTTGCCCCCCTCGCCGTCATAGTTGAGCTTGAGCGGGCCGCTGCCCTCGCGCGTGATGAGGTTGACTACGCCGCCGATCGCCGACGAGCCGTAAAGCGCGCCGCCCGCGCCGCGCACTACCTCGATACGGTCGAGATTGTCGTTGGTCACGTCAGCGATGTCGAAGCCGCCGGTCGCGCCACTGTTGACATCGACGCCGTCCATGAGAATCAGCGTCTCGGCCGCGGTCGAGCCGCGAATCGAAACGTCAGTCTCGGTGCCTGCCGATCCGCTCTGGGTGATTTCGACGCCGGGCACCTGGCGCAGAACGTCGCCAGCGGCATGAATTTGCTGTTCCTGAATCTGCTGCGAACCGACGACGCTGACGGTGGTGCCGACCGTATCGAGCGCCTGCTCCATCCGCGTCGCCGTCACCACGAACACCATCTTTGGCAGCTTGCGATGCGGCTTGGCGGAAGTTGCGGCCTTACTGGATTTGGCTTGCGCGTTGGATTTGGCCTGCGCGACTCGCGGCGCGGCGGTGCTGTGTGCCGCGCCGTTCGAGCCCGACGCTCGCGCCGCCGACGGCGGCGCGGCAGGCGCGGGCGCGATTTGAGCCCGCGCACTGCGCGAACCAATCGGCAATCCGAAAAAAACAAAAAATGTCAGGACTAGAACGCCGACGACCGATCTTTTCATAGCCTCCCTCGAGCTATGCGTCAGCCACGCGGGATGGGCTGACTCAGGCGCTCGGGCAGGCTCCCGGAGAAGGGAGTGACGAGTGGCCTAAGCCTCCTTCCCCACGGAAGGCAGACGGCTTAATAGTCACCCGGCCGGTCTCCTGGCTTGGGGATCATCCGCGGGCCCGCCTTCCCGCTCGTTAGCGGTGGCTCAGATGGGCCGTTGTCCCCCCGTACAGTTGCGGGGCAGCGCCGGACTCTAACCGGCTTCCCGTACACCGGGCGCAGAAGACTGATATGATTTTTGCGGCAGGCAAGTCAATCATCACGATTGCGCGGCGGGTCGAAGAGCGCGATCGCAACGCGGCAATCTCGAGCGCAGATCGTCGGGAGCGCGGACAGGAACGCGGATGGGCACCGTAACGCTGATAACCGGAGGCGCGCGCAGCGGCAAAAGCGCGCACGCGCTCGCGCTGGCGCAGCAGGCGCCAGGCGCGCGGCATTTTTTCATCGCCACGGCCGAAGCGCTAGACGACGAGATGCGCGAGCGCATCACGCATCATCGCGCCAATCGCTCCGCCGATTTCGTGACGATCGAAGAACCGATCGTCATCGGCGCTGCGCTCACAAAGCTCGCGCGCCGCGCCGATATCGTAGTCGTCGATTGCCTGACGCTTTGGATCTCGAACCTGCTGATGGCCCGTCGCAGCGATCAAGAGATTCTGACCGAGGGTCGCGGCCTCGCTCGCGCGATGGCTGACGCGCCCTGCGCCAGCATCGTGGTGACGGACGAAGTGGGGGCCGGAATCGTGCCGGAGAACGCGATGGCGCGGCGCTTCCGCGATCTCCTCGGATGGACCAACCAGGCGCTGGCGCAAACCGCCGACCGCGTGGTGCTGATGGTCGCGGGCTATCCGCTGCGCGTCAAATAACCGCCATCACCAACAGCACCGCGAGTTCCACCAGTTCGCCCGCCGCCCCGAGAAGATCTCCCGTCACGCCGCCGAGCCATCGCCGGTACGCCGCGCGCAGCACGGCCGCAAGCACCGCGGCTACGACATAAGCCAACAGCACGCGCCACGAGAGGATCGGCAGTGCCGCGAGCACGACGATCGCGCTGGCGAGCGCGAGATTGCGATCGCCGCCGGGTCCCACCAGCAGCGTCCCCGCGCCCTCGGCGCGCAGGTAATCGATACGCCATCCGACGGCCACCATCGCCCAGCGCGCCAGGCCGGGCGCAAGCCACAGCGCCGCCGTGCGCTGCACTTCACCCATCGTCGCCAGCGCCACGATCTCGAGCGCGAAAAAGAAAAAAATCGAGGCCGTGCCGAAACTGCCGATCCGGCTGTCGCGCATAATCTCCAGCGCGCGGCGGCAATCCGCTCCCGCGCTCAGCGCGTCGGCGGTATCAGCGAGCGCATCGACGTGGACCGCGCCGGTCAACACGGTGAGCGTGAGCACCAGCAGAACCGCGGCGAGCGCATCGCCTAAGAGCGGCGTCAGCAGTAGATTCCCGGCCGCGAGCACCCCGCCAAGCGCAAACCCGACGAGCGGAAACCATCCGAACGACGCCGCGAGCGTCTCGGGCGCCACGGCGGCGCGCGGAAGTACGGGAAGGATGGTCAGGAAGCCCGCGGCAAGACGGATTTCGGTGAGCTTTCCGCCGCGCGCGATGCCCTCCGGCGCCTGCGTGCCGCTCGCGCGATCCGCCGCGCCCTGACCATCCTCGCTCATCCGATCTTTTCCGAGACCCCGGCGCTCTCGAACGTCGCCATCTCGTGGAACAACGCCAGCGCGGTTTCGATCACGCTCATCGCCAGCGCCGCGCCGGTGCCCTCGCCCAAGCGCATCCCAAGGTCAACGATCGGCCGTACGTCGAGTTTCTCGAGCGCGAGCGCGTGGCCGCCCTCGGAGGAGCGATGGCCAAAAAACAGATGGGCGAACAGGCCGGGGCTCAGCCGCTCGGCGGCCACCGCAGCCGCCGTTGCGATAAAGCCGTCAACCACCACCGGCACATTCAGCGCCGCGCCGCCCAGACACGCGCCGGCCATCGCGGCGATCTCGAAGCCGCCGAGTGCCGCGAGCGTGGCGAGCGGATCTTCAAGCACCGCGCGATGGAGCTTGAGCGCGCGTTCGATAACCGCGACCTTGCGCCGCATACCGGCGTCATCGATACCGGCGCCGCGCCCGGCCAGGCGTGCCGGCCGAAGCCGCGTGAACGCCGCGAGCAACGCCGCCGCCGAAGTGCTGTTGGCGATTCCCATCTCGCCGATTCCAACAAGCGTGGCGCCGGACGCGACCGCGCCACGCGCGACTTGAACGCCAACCTCCAGCGCGGCGCGCGTCTGTGCGACGGACATCGCGGCCTCGCGCGCCAAGTTGCGCGTGCCCGCACCGATACGCCGATAGAGTACCGCGGACAACGCGTCGGCGCTGGTATCGGCCAGCACGCCGACGTCTGTGATCCACAACCGATAACCGAGGCGCCGCGCGAGCACCCCTATCGCCGCCGCGCCGCCCGCTATATTGCGCAGCATTTCGGCGGTCACCGCCTGTGGATAGGCGCTCACGCCTTCCTCGGCGACGCCGTGGTCGGCGACGAACACGCACAGTGCGCCGCCGCCCATCCGCGCCTCCGGATCGCGCCGGATCGCGGCGTAGCGGCGCACAATTTCCTCGAGGTAGCCAAGGCTGCCGCGCGGCTTGGTCAATGAATCGAGACGGCGGCCCGCTACTGCGGCTACCGCCTCGTCAGGCAATGCTATCGCTTCGAGCGTTTCTTCCAGCACACCCATCTATACGGCACCATCTATTCGTCGATTGACTAATTGTTCGATTGACTAATCGAAGTATGCCCGAGCCGCCGCGATCAATTGCTCATTCTCCGCGCGCAGGCGCACCGCCACACGATACATCCCGAGGCCGCATCCCGGCAGGTCGCGCAAATCGCGCACCGCGATACCGCGCGAGAGCATATGTTGCGCGAAGCCGACGGCGCGCCCATCCGCGACCACCTCCAGCATCAGGAAGTTCGCGGACGACACAAAGGCGCGGATGCCCTCGATCGAGTTAAGCGCACAAAAGAGTTGCGAGCGCTCGGTCGCTACCAAGGCGCGGCTTTGCGCGGAAAACTCTTCGGCCACGTCCAGGCAAGCATCGCCGACGCGCTCGGCCACGACGTTGACCGACCAGGGCTCGATCGCTTCGCGCAGGCGGCGCGCCACGTCGCGACCGGCGACCAGGTAGCCCAGGCGCAGCCCGGCGATCGCGAACATCTTGGTCAGCGAGCGCAGCACGATAACGTGCGAATTGTCGGCAGCCAGGCGGATCGCGGAATGCTCTTCGCCCGCGAAGTCGATAAAGGCCTCGTCGAAAACGCACCAGCATCCCCGGCTGGAGCATCGTGCGGCGATTTCGCTCGCGTCACCGATACTCAGCATCGCACCGGTCGGACTATTGGGCCGGCCAATGAAGATCGCATCGGCGCCCCGCTCGAGTGCGCGCTCAATTTGCTCGATTTCGACGGCGAAGCCGCGCTCGCGGCGCGCCGGCATCGCGCTGGGCGCCGCGCCCGCGACGATCATCGCGTTGGCGATTTCGCTGAAGGTCGGGATCGCGACGGACGGGAGGCGCGGACCCAGCGTGCGGGCGAGCAGATGAATTAGCTGGGTCGAGCCGTTGCCGACCACGACGTTGTCGGGCGCGACGCGATGGCGCCGCGCGAGGCGCGCGGCGAGATCGTTGGGATAGGGCGACGGATAGCGCGCGATAAGCCCGGCCGCGTCATGGTATGCGGCGAGCGCCGGGGGCGGCGGACCCAGCGGGTTGAGGCTGGCGCTGAAATCCAGCACGCCGGACGGCGCGGCGCCGCCGTGAGTCCGGTCAATCTCGAGTTTCATTTCCTCGATTTCATTGTTCCGCGAGCTTGGTCTTTCCCGCTCTTCATCATTCGAGCTTCATCGCCAAGAATTAATCTGCGTGGTGCTTCGCGCGGGGTTCATCGTATGTCAGTAGCCGGAGAGGACATAGCGTAGGAGCGCGAGCAGACCAAACCCGATCGCCGTCGCGATACGCATCAAGCGGCGCGCCGCCGCAATATCCGCCACCTTCGGCGCGCGCTCCGCGCGTCCCAGGCGCGCGCGATGCTCGACCTCTCCCGCGTACACTCCATCGCCACCCAATTCGATTCCGAGCGCGCCTGCCATCGTGGCTTCCGGAAAGCCAGCATTGGGGCTCGCATGCTTGCGCGCATCGGCGCGGCAGACGCGGAGCGCAGCACCGCCTCGTCCAAGCGTCAACGCGGACGCGGCGGCGAGGCAAAGCGCGGTAACTCGCGCGGGAACGAAGTTGGCGGCATCGTCGAGCCGCGCCGCCGCGCGTCCGAAGTAGAGATAGCGCGCGTCGCGGTAGCCAATCATCGAGTCGAGCGTGTTGATCGCCTTGTAGGCGACCGCAAGGACCGGCCCGCCAAGGAAAAGAAAGCAGAGCGGCGCGAGCACACCGTCAGAACAGTTCTCGGCGACCGACTCGACCGTGGCGCGCACCATCGCGTCGCGATCGAGCGTGGCGGGGTCGCGTCCGACCAGCGCTGGCATCGCCGCGCGCGCGAGATCGTCGCGCCCGCATCCGAGCGCCTGTTCGACTTCACCGGCGGCGCGGTCAAGGCTGTTCAGCGCGAGCGTCGTCCACGCAATCAATACCGCCGCCGCAAGGCCGAGCCAGTTGGCGACGGTCGACGCAATCGCGACCGCGACCAACACCGCGATCGCCGTAGCGATCACTATTCCGAAGGTGAGCAACACGCCGCGCCACAGATCGGGGCGCGGTTGTCCGGTGCGCAGACGCGCTTCGCCCCACGTCACGGCACGGCCGATAAACCGCACCGGATGCGGCATCCACGGCGGATCGCCTAGCGCAAAATCGAGCGCGAGCGCCACCGCGATCGCCGACGTCGAAAGATAGAGTCCGCTTTGCATTTCTGCGCGCGGCTCAGCGCATCCGGCGGATAGCCCGCGCGCAGCTTTCGAGCACCGCGCGGCCGATTAGTTCTCCGAGCAGCGTATGCTTGCCGCAATAGCTTTCCGGGCGCACACCCCGCGCGGTCGCGCGCACCGGCGCGGCGATCGCGATACAGTCGGTGCCGGTGCCGGTCGCCGGCGCGCCAGAGCGAACGCTTTTGATCCCGGCCTCGAGCACAGCGAGAGCGCGCGCCTCAGTGGCTATCTCCACCGCCTCGACCATCGCTGCGCTCGCGAGCGGGCGATTGAGCACCACGATGAGATTGATCGTGCCGGCATGGGTTGAAAGAACAGTCGCGCGATCTCCGGCGCGCAGCGCGTTGGAAAATCCGGTGGTACACCATGCGCCGGCGCTCATGCCGTCGCGAGCCGCGAGCGCATAACCGGCGCGCGTCACTTCCGCACCGGTCATCAGCGCGACGGCGCGCCGCGGGTCGTGGCCCGCGGCGCGAACGACGCGGGCGAGGTAGCCGCGCGGCGCTAGCATAGCCTCGCGATCGTCGAGCTCAACCTGGTGATTTGCGAGCAGGCGGGCGATGCGCACGCCACCGCCGAGCGGCGCCCAACTCAGCACGCGGCACGCCTGGTCCGGAACGATCCATAGCGTGCGCCCGCCGATCCGCCATCGCCATGGCGCGGCGGCATCTCGCGCGCCGAGTGCGCGGCGGCCGGCCGCCGTCCGGATCGACGGTCGCACAAGCCGCCGCGCCGGCCGACGCCTAGGCCGCCGCCTTGCGCGCCGCGTCGAGCGCGGCCTCGAAGTTGGGCTGGTTGGCCACTTCCTTGACGTATTCGGCGTACACGACGTTGTCGTTCTTGTCGAGCACGAAAACCGCGCGTGCGAGCAGATGCAGCTCCTTGATGAGCGCGCCGTATTTCTGGCCGAACTCGGCCGCGCGCCAGTCGCTGATCGTGGTGACCTTGTCGACGCCGGCCGCGCCGCACCAGCGCGCCTGCGCGAACGGCAGGTCCATCGAGATGGTCAATATCTGCACGTCGCCGGGCAGCTTGGCGGCTTCCTCGTTGAAGCGACGGGTCTCAGCGTCGCACACGGGCGTATCGATCGACGGGATCGCGGCGATGATTTTGACCTTGCCCTTGAACTGGTCGAGCGTCACCGGCGCGAGCCCTTTGCCCACGGCGGTGAAGGCGGGCGCCTTCTGTCCGGGCTTGAGTTCCGGCCCCACCAGCGTCATCGGATTTCCGCGCATCGTGACCGCGCCTTTGCGTTCTTCAGCCATCGTCAATTCTCCCTGGTCAGATTACCGGCCGCGGCGAACCAGTGCGGCGGCCGGCGCTACGGTTTACCCCGAATTGGCCGTCGTGTAGCGGCGGCGGCGCTCCTGCTCGGCCAGATCGGCGTCGGCCTTTTTAGGCCGCGGGGGCAGGAATCCGGGCGTGTAATCAGTCTCCTCCCATCGGCGATCGTTCGCATCCCACACGTAGGGCAGCTCGACGATCGTGCCGGGCTTGCTTATCGTTTCGAACGCGCCGAGCGCGTCGCCCACGATCGCGCGCTGGTTTTCCGGATCATTCGGTTTGCCCGTCTGATGGCCGAGCGGGTAGTTGAGGAATACCGCGCGCGGCGGATTGACGGCTTGCGTTATGTCATATGCCGAGGTCATGCACAGTGTCGGGATGCCGGCGGCTTCGACTTCGCGGGCGATCAGTCCAACGGACTGATGGCACACGGGTCAGGCAGGCACCAGGTAAAACGCCTCCACGTTGCGGCTGCGAAGTTCTTCGACGATTTTCGGCGCCAGTTCCTCGCGCACCTTGCGCGCCGAATATACTCCGCCCATGAAAGTGAACGCCGGATCGCACAGCTCTCCGATACGGCCGTCGGCTTCGAACTCGCGCATCCGCTCAAGCGGAAAAACGCAGTTGGGATCCTTCTCGGCGTCCCTGGTGGGATAGCCGAAATGCCAGACGCTGAGTTCGTCGCGCCGCGCGTTCTTGGGGATGAGCCGGTAGCTCGCGTCCTCGCGATGGAACCGCGGCTGGTCGCGGTAGAGCACGCCGCCCGAGCTCATCAGCGCGACCTTGCACTGCGCAAGCGGTTTTTTTAGCGGCGTCCACGGCGGCGGCTCTTCATTCACGACCCATCGATAGGGCGTGTAGGCGTTGTAAAGCTCGCGCGTGCGGGGGATGTAGGCGACGGGCATCGATACGCTCCTCGTGGACTTGCCTGAGCTTGCGTCCGGGCGCGGCGCGTTCTTACGACGCGTCGGGCGGAAACATCATCTTACCTGCATGGAATTCGCGCGCAATGAAATCGACAAAGCCGTGCCGGATGGGCCATTCCAACCGACTGTCGCGCCAATGGACGCGGCCGTCGGGGCCCTCGAACTCGTCGGCGATATTGCCCTCGGCCATCGCCTTGCGCGCGCTCTCGAGGTCGGCGGCGACCAACGGAATCGCGCGCATCCGTTTCTCCCAAGCCGCCAGGCGGGGAAATTCATTCATCGGAAGGTGCATCACACGGGCGACCGGCAGGTGGCAGATGGCGGCGAAGTCGGCGAGCGAGAGCGCGGCGCCGCAGAAATAATCGCGGCCTCCCAGTTCGCTCTCCAGCCGCGCAAGCAGCGCCTTGAACTCGGCGCGCCCGGCGTCTTGCATCGCCTTGGACTCGGGCGCCGCCGACCGCACGACGCCGAGGAAATAGCCAAAGACGGTCGCGTCGAAAGTACGGTCGCACAGATCATCTATCGCGCGCATCCGCGCGCGCTCAAAGGGATCGGCGGGAAACACCGGCGGCCTCGGATGGGCGTCTTCGAGATACTCACAAATGATGGTGGAGTCCGCGATAGCGCGGCCGTCGTCGAGCACCAGCACCGGGACCTCGGCGCGCTCGCTCGCGTCGCGCAAGTCCGGCTTGCGATCGAGCGAGTAGCATCGCTCGACCATCTCGCACTCGATCCCCTTGTACTCCAGCACCATTCGGGCCTTGCGCGCGTATGGACTGGTCGCAAAAGTGAACAGTTTCATCGGACGGCCTGCCTCCGCGGTCCCTTTAAAGCCTGGCGGCGCCAGATTCCAAATCTATTGCTCCCCGCGGCGGGGTTCAAACACGCGCTTTACCGAGAGCGACGGCTTAGCGAGCGCTCAGGCCGCCGTCGACGATTAGCTCGGTGCCGGTGATATACGACGCGTCGTCGGAGAGCAGGAAAACGATCGCCTTGCCGATCTCCCACGGCGTGCCCTGGCGGCGCATCGGGATGCGCGGCGCGACGCGCTCTTCGCGGTCGCCGACCAGCCGGCGCACCATCGAGGAGTTGATCAACCCCGGCAGGATCGTGTTGACGCGGATCTTGTCGCGCGCGTGTGTGACCGCGACCGAGCGGGTGAGCCCGAGCAGCGCCGCCTTGGTGGTCTCGTAGGGCAGGCCCGAGCCGGTGCGAATCGCGGCCAGCGAGGAAACGTTGACGATCGCGCCGCCTCCGGCCTTGGCCATCTCGGGCACCGCATACTTCATCATCAGGAACTGGCCGCGCACGTTGACGTTGGACATCGTGTCGAACTGCTCGATAGTGGTCTCGAGCAGGCGGCCGCCGATTGCGATCCCGACGTTGTTGACCAGCAGGTTGAGCTTGCCGCAGGCGCGCACCGCGGCCTCGCAGGCGTGGCGGCAGTCGTCCTCACGCGTGACATCGGCGGCGACCGAGTCGGCGCGGCCGCCCTCGGCGCGAATCGCCTCGGCGGTCTCGCCGGCCAGCGTCACGGAGCGGTCGGCGACCATCACCGCGGCGCCCTCACGAGCGCACAGGATCGCAGTTGCGCGCCCATTGCCGATCGAAAGCGTCTCGCCCGCGTTGGGCGGCCCGTCGGCGCCTCCGCCCACGATCAGAGCGACTTTTCCATCGAGGCGTCCCATCGCAAGCAACCTCCGTTACGCGCCGAGTGATCGCGCCGAACGGGATCGACGATTATGCGGCGAGCTTGCTTTTGATTGCCGCGTAGCTATCGAGCATCGGCAGCACCTTGTCGGCCGGGGCCGGCGGCAACGCAAAAATAAGTTCATGGAACCCGATCTCGATAAGCTTCTTCGCCTCGTCCTCGCGCGGCGGCACGCCAAAGATCGAAAGCGTCAGCGACTCGAAGCGCCGGCCGGCACGGCTCGCCGCCTCGCGCAACTGTTTCACTCCGTCGGCCAGCGTATGGTTGCGCCGGTAAATCGGCATCCATCCGTCGCAGTAGTCGACCACCCGCTCGAAGCATCGCTTGGCCTCCGAGCCCAGCAGCACCGGCGGACCGCCCTTTTGCACGGGCTTGGGAAACGCCAGCATCGGCGCGAAGTTGACGAACTCGCCGTGGAACTCGGCCGGATCCTTGGTCCAGATGGCGCGCATCGCCAAAATCCGCTCGCGCAGCAGCGCCCATCTCTTGCGGAAATCCGTGCCGTGATCCTCCATCTCCTCGGCGTTCCATCCGCCGCCGATTCCCAACACCAGGCGCCCGCCCGAAATCAAGTCGAGCGAGGCGCATTCCTTGGCCAACACGATCGGATCGCGTTCGATCACCAGGCACACTCCCGTGCCAAGCCTGATGCGTTTGGTCGCCGCGGCGGCCGCTCCCAGAGCCACGAAAGGGTCATGCGTATGCCAGTATTCCTGGGGAAGATCGCCGCCGCCGGGCCACGGGCTGCGCCGGCTGGTCGGAATATGTGTATGCTCGGGGAAGTAGAGCGAATCGAGCCCGCGGTCCTCGACTGCGCGCGCCAGCTCGATCGGCTGGATCGCGTAGTCGGTCGGAAACATCATCGCGCCAAAGGTCGTCGACATCGTGGCCTCCGCTGGCAAGTGCTGGATTTACGTCGCGTGCGGGCGACGCTCCATCGAATACCACGGTAGCGGCCGTTCACCCAAGGGACAAACCAACCCACTAATTCCGGGCGCCGCGGCTTGCCCGCAAGTGGGCGCGCTGGATACAAGAAGAGAGGCCTTCACTTCGCGCGAGGGAGGGACTTCCCCCAATGGCATACGACCTCGTAATCAAAAACGGCACCGTGGTCGACGGCACCGGCGCTCCGCGAGTGCGCGCGGATGTCGCGATCAAGGATGGAACGATCGCGGAAATCGGCAAGGTCAGCGGCGGCGCGCAGCGCACCATCGACGCCGGTGAACTAATCGTCGCGCCGGGCTTCGTCGATCCGCATACCCACTACGACGCGCAGATTTGCTGGGACCCGCTGCTCACCTGCACCTCGTGGCACGGCGTGACCTCGGTCGTGATGGGCAACTGCGGAGTTGGGATCGCGCCGTGCAAGCCTGAGGTTCACGAGATCGCGGCATGGGATCTGGTCAACGTCGAGGCGATTCCGTTCGACGCGCTGAGCAAGGGCATCACCTGGGACTGGGTGAGTTTTCCCGAGTTCATGGACGCGGCCGAGCGCCGCGGCGTCGGAATCAACGTCGGCTTTCTCGCTCCGCTCACACCGTTTCGCCATTTCGTGATGGGCGAGGAATCGATGGAGCGCGCGGCGTCGCCCAACGAGACCCAGCGCATCGCGGCGCTGCTGCACGAGGCGATGGCGGCGGGCGCGATGGGCTTTTCCACCACCACGCTGGCGCAGCACATCGGCTTTCGCGGCCAACCGCTCGCCTGCCGCCTGGCCAGCCGCGACGAGCTCAAGGCGTGTTCCAACGTGCTCAAGGAACTCGGCAAGGGCGCGATCGAAATCGCGCTCACGCGCCGCGCGGGCCAGGTGCTCGACGACGAATATCAACTACTCGACTTTCTGCTCGCGGAGAGCGCGCGCCCGGTGACCTGGCTTGCGATGGCGTCGCGGCCGGACAGGCCCGAGTACGCGCAAGAGACGCTCAAGCGCCTGGAGCCGCTGATCAGGCGCGGCGGCGTGCCGCAGGTGCTGTGCAAGCCGTTCGTGGTGCAGATCGATCTGCGCAACCCCTTCAGCTTCGCCGACATGGAGACGTGGAACCCCGTCTTCAACCAGCCGCCCGAGGCGCAAAAGCGGATTTACGCCGACCCGGCATTTCGCGATTCCTTCCGCAAGGAGCTGACACGGCCGCATCTGTTCAACGGCAAATGGCATCGCGTCGAAGTGCTCGAGGCCGCGAGCCCCGCGCTCAAAGGGCTTGAGCGCAAAAACGTCGCGGAGATCGCCGCCGAGCGCGGCCGCGACCCGCTCGATACGTTCCTCGACCTCGCGCTGGAGGACGACCTCAACATCCAGTACACGATGGCGCAGTACCACGAGGAGGGAATCGGGCGGCTGATTGGCGACCCGCGCACGATGCTCGGGCTGTCCGACGGCGGCGCGCACGTCGACATGCTGTGCGACGCCGGTTACTGCACCTACCTGCTCGGCAAGTGGGTGCGCGAGCGCCAGGCGCTGACGCTCGAGCACGCGGTCAAGCGTATCACGTCGCAGCCGGCCGACTTTTTCGGCATCCAACGGCGCGGCCGTCTGCGCCCCGGCCTCGCCGCCGACATCGCGATCTTCGACTACAATACCGTCGGTTCGGCCAAGCGAGCGCGCATGCAGCACGATCTGCCGGGCGGCGGACGACGCCTGGTGATGCCCGCCGAGGGGATCGAGTACACGGTCGTCAACGGGCGGGTGCTCTACGAGCACGGTCGCGCGAGCGGCGCGATGCCGGGGCAGGTGCTGCGCTCGGGACAATGTTGAGCTGAGCTGGCTGAGCGACGCCGTATCGCGCCCGGGCGGTTCAGCTCACCGTCCAGCCCGCATCGATCACGAACGGCGCGCCGGTTGCGAATGACGCGTCGTCGCTCGCGAGGAACAGCGCGACCTTCGCGATCTCTTCGGGCAGCCCCATCCGATTGAATACGGAAATCCGCTTGACCGAACTTGGCCGCGGCGGCTCGCCCTGCCTGATCCGCTCGGCCATCGGCGTTTCGATCGCGCCCGGGCAGATGCAATTTACGCGGATGTTGTAGCGGCCGTACTCGAAGGCCGCCACGCGTGTGAGCGCGATCACTCCGGCCTTCGAGGCGCAGTAGGCCGCGCTGCCGCGGATCGCGACCATCCCGGCGATCGAGGCCTGATTGATGACCGAGCCGGCGCCGAGCTTCACCATGTGCGGCAGCACGTACTTCATTCCGAGAAACACGCCGCGCAGATTGATCGCGATGACCTTGTCGAAGGCGGCCTCACTGGTCTCGGCGAGGAAGTTCGTTTCGCCCTCGATGCCGGCGTTGTTATAGAGCACGTTGGGCGGCCCCAGGCGCTCGACCGTCGCCGCGGCCATCCGCTGCACGTCCTCGGATTTTGCCACGTCGGCGCCGATTGCGATCGCTTCGCCGCCGGCTTTACGGATTTCGCGCGCGACGCTTTCGACCGCGTCCTCGCTGATATCGGCCGCCGCGACTTTTGCGCCCTCGCTCGCGAACAGGAGCGCGGTCGCCTTGCCCATTCCCGATCCGGCCCCGGTTATCAGAGCCACTTTTCCTTTGAGTTTCATCTGTGTCGATCCTCATTGCGATCGCGGCCGGCCGCCAAAGAGCGCCAGTCCGCGTGACATTCGAGCGGCTCCGGGCGAGCCTCTACCCAACCAACGCTGTACCATTGATAATTGAGATCGGGAAAGTCTTGTTGCAGGCGGCAAAGGCGATGGGGCGGGGGGCCGGGCTGGTAGTGCTCGCGACGGTAGTGTTGATGTTGGCGCCGCGAGCGTCGCAGGCGCAGCAGTCGCTGGAAGTGCCGCCGCCAGTGCCGCAGTCGCAACCGAGTTTCCGCCCGCGCCCGGCGCCGACCGCACGGCCGCCGTTGCCGCCCTCCCAGCAGCTCGAGGAAATCCCGTCCGCGATTACCCCCACGCCGTCGCCGCCGACTCCCGAGCCACAGTTGCCGCCACCGCAAGCCCCTTCGCCTTCGCCACTACCGCCACCGCCGGCATCGATGCTGAACGCTAAGCCGATTCTGCCGGCCATATTCCGCGGATGCTGGCAGGGAGAAATCAGCTACCTCGATTCAATCCAGCGGATGCCTGGCGCGCCCAATGTCGGTCCCTGGACAGCGAAGACTTATCGCATCTGTTACCAGCGCGTCGGGAGCGGGCCGTTCGAGCTGACATTCAGCCAGGTCGGCATGGAGCGCAACACGAAAATCATCAATCCCATTGGGCGGATGGATCTTGTTTCGACTGATGGCCGCGACGCGGCGCGGATGCGCGCACTGTTGCACTTCGAAGAATTTTACGTCCATCGCCACTTCGGCAGCCAAACGTTCGCGGTCGACGAAGAAACCATCCTGGACTGCGACATCCAGGGCGGCGGCGCGATGCTGGTACGCGGACAGGTATTCGGCCGGCGCGATGGTACTCCGTGGTTCCGTGCGAACTGGCACGCAGTCTTTTCGCGCGTTGGAGGCTTGCCGGAGTAGGTTGAGGCGAGTGTTCTCCGTCGTGAGAGCGCCGAAGCGCGAGATGCTAATGCGGAAGAGGCGGTTCTCAGAGACATTCAGAACGTCTATAGATCCCCACCCGAAACCTCCCCCAAAACAATTGGTGGAGGGAATTAGTCGAAGCCTAACGGCGCAGGCGGCCGGCCGTGTCGACGCGCGAGCGCAAAACGCGCAACTCCTCGGCGGTCGGCGGCTCCGTCGTCGGCACCGACGGCGGAATCACCAACTCGAATCCGGTGCTCTCACGCACCGCCGCGGCGCTGACGCCCGGATGGAGCGAGCGCAAGCGCATCCGCCGCGTCTCCTCCTCGAAGTCCATCACGCATAGCGGCGTCACGACGTACTTTGGGCCGCCGCCCGGAAGTCCCAGCTTGCGGCGCGCATCGGCGCCGCCGCTGCCCCATCCGTAGGCGCTGATATAGTCGCAGCGCTCGACCAGCAGGCGCGGGCTGTGGCTGTTGAGCACGATGTAGTAGCGGCCGACATGGGTGCTGAGCGTCGGCGTGCCGACCGAGCCGGGTCCGCGGAACTTGAGATGACGGTAATCGGAGCCGATACCGATAAGATTGGTGTTGCCGAAGCGGTCGACCTGGACGCCGCCGATGAAGAAGACGTGGTTGCTCCAGTCCTTGAGCCGGTCGAAACGATGGCCGGTGTCACTATACGACTCGGTCCAGCGCACCACCCGCCGGTCCCATCCGAACGCGGGCATCGGAATGGTTTCGAGGTCGGCGACGTTCATCCGCCCGCCGAGAAAAACCAGTTCCATGTTGGGGCCGTGAGTCAGATGGGCCAGGCGCACCGCCGCCTCGGCCACCGGCATCGCGACGCCGACGCGCAAAAGCTCGCCGTCGTTGAGGTCGCGCGCGAGGAACACCGCCATCAATTCCTGAACGCCGTATTCGTCGTGCACGCCATATTCGCTCGCCATGCTGTCCTCGCGACTGATCCGTGATGCTGCCTGATGCTCCGTTCGATCCGGCGCACGCGTTATGCGGTCGATGTGCTATCGGCGCTTTCGCCGGGCGCGCCACTGGCATTGACGCGCGCCACGTAGCGCATCGGGAAGCGCATGGTGAAAACGAAGCCGTAGATCAGCAATCCAGTCGGGATCAAGAATCCCGCCACCAGCCTGCCCAGGTTACCGCCGACCATCGCGGCGATCACGCCGAAGCCGACGTTGACGCTGAACAGACCACACCAAAAAAGCGTCATAATCCAGTTGAGCCGATGAAAGATCGGGAGGTCCCAGACTTCGGGCGGTTGTTCCTCGCGCGCATAGGCGGCGGTGAACGGCCTTCCCAGAACGACCGATGCCCATCCGGCGATTGCATAGAACGACCAGATGACCATCATCTGGTAGGCCGGAAGGGCCGTCGAGTGCAGGCCGATCATCAGGATCGATGCGGTGACGAAATAGGCCAGCGTCGTCCAGTCCATCAGCTTGATCGAGTCCTGCCGACGCCGCACCGCGAGATAGACCAGGCACATGACCGTGCCGCCGGCCGTCGCCACGCCCCAGTGGTTGCCGCCGGAGGCGAAGATGTAGACCAGCCAGGGCAGGAATGCGAGCAATGCCATCAGCCTGCCCGAGTATTTTTTTTCTTCCGCCACGCGCGTGCGGCTCCTTGAATCGGAGTTCGGGACCGAAATTCGCGATCAGTATTCGTGCAACTCGAGCAGCCGCTTCATGCCGATCGTTTCGAGATAGTCCGCGAGGCCCTCAGGCTTGTGGCAGTGACGGTCCAGGTAGTCTTCGAGCGCGGCGCGGTCGCCGCCGGCGCCTTTTTCGGCGGCCCGCAGGTAGGCGTGCAGATGCGGGCCGTCGGTGATGTAAAAGCCGCGGCTATAAAACGGATGCGCGCCGAAGGGCGCGCGCACGATCGCGTCGGCGGCGGCGATGGTCGTCGCCCACGGGTCAGCGCGGATTTCCTCGTTGGCGATCACCTGCTCGACCTGCACGATGGTGCGGTCGGCGGCGCGGTATTGGAACAGGTCGAGCCATCCGGGGCCCCCGAGATGACGCACGTTGCCATAGGCGTCGGCGGCCGCCGCGTGCAGCAGCGTCAGGTCCGGCTTGATCGGCGGCACGGCAATCAATTCTTCGCCGCCAATCGGATCGCGGAACAGTTTGAGGTCGGGATTTATCTGCGGCAGCGAGGTGCCGAGGCCGCCGCGCCACGGCATGAACGGCAGCATCTGCGCCGCGGCCTGCAGCCCGGCGCACAGGATGCCCTCTTCGCATTCCCAGACTTCGATTTCGCCGCGCTCGGCCGCGCGCCGAAACGACGGCAATACGGGAATGCCCGGACCGCCGCCGGAGTAGTAGCTCACGGTCTTGCGCACGCATCCGGTCGCGATCAGCATATCGAGCGCGAAACCGCTGGCCACGACGGTCAGATTGCGCACGCCGCGCCGGATGATCCGGCGCACCAGCGCCATCGGCGCGGGCTCGCCGATCGCAACGGTCATCCCGTCTTCGATCCAGGCCGCGGCCTGTTGCTCGTCGATGATGCGCTCGCGCCGTCCGGTGTTCATGGCCCTCTTACCTGAGATGCGTGGCTCTAAGGCGTTCCTACTCTGCTTCCAACCCGCGCCGCTGGCAAGGCCGCGCCGCTAACCGTGCGGCTCGCAGTTTAGTAGGATGCGGCCCATCGATTCGCGTCCGCACGACGAGCGAGCAACAGGAGAGGCACCGGGATGAGCAAGTTCGAGGAGTACCAGAACAAGTACAAGCACGTCACGATGGAACGCCGCGACGGCATTGTTCAGATGACGCTGCACAGCGAGGACGGCCCGCTAAGGTGGGGCGGGCCGCCGCACGAGGAGCTGTCGTACGCATTTTACGACGTCGCGCGCGACCACGGAAACCGCTGCGTCATCATCACCGGCACCGGCGACGCGTTTTGCGCCGAGGTCGACCATGGCGGCGGCCGCGGCGCTCCGGTGGGCAAGACCCCCAGCGGCGAGCCCGCACCGCCGCCGCACGCGGGCGTCCGCACCACGACCTGGGATCACATCTATAACGACGGCAAGTACCTCCTGATGAACCATCTCAACATCGAGGTGCCGATTATCGCGGCGGTTAACGGCCCGGCGCTGATCCATGCCGAGCTGGCCGTGCTGTGCGACATCGTGATCGCCTCGGAGAACGCGGCGTTTCAGGACGCGCCGCACTTTCCCAACGGCATCGTGCCGGGCGACGGCGTGCACGTGGTATGGCCGCTGGTGCTGGGACCCAATCGCGGCCGCTACTTTTTGCTAACAGGACAAAAGCTCTCGGCGCGCGAGGCGCTGGAATTGGGCGTGGTGAGCGAGGTCGTGCCTCGCGAGCGCCTGGTCGCGCGCGCCTGGGAACTGGCGCAGCTAGTCGTCGCCAAGCCGCCGCTAACGGTGCGCTACGCGCGCGTCGCCATAACCCAGCAGCTCAAGCGCCTGATGCTCGACGACCTCGGCCATGGGCTCGCGCTCGAAGGCCTGGCGGCGGCGATGTCATGGCCCGGGGCCAAAGGCGCCGGCGGCAAAGGCTGACATAAGGACAAGGGCTGATATAAGAAGGGAAGAGGTGCGCGATGATCTACGAACTTCGGACTTACACGTTGGTGCTGGGCGGTGCGCCGCAGTACATCCAGATCACCAAGGAGGAGCTCTTGCCGATCCTGGCCGAGCACGGACTCAAGCCACTCGGCTACTGGTCGACGGACATCGGACCGCTCAACGAGCTGGTTCATCTGTGGGCCTTCAACGATCTGAACGAGCGCCAGCAGAAGTGGTCCGCCTGGGGACGCGATCCGCGCCGCGCGGCGATCGTGCCCAAGCTGCGCGCGCTGGTGGTCAGCCAGAGCAACAAGATCATGACACCGGCGGAATTCTCGGGACTGAAGTAGGGCGGGTGCGCGCCAAGCCGGGCGCCGATACAGGAGATGGTATGCAACTGGGACTTTTTTTGATGCCGTCGCATCCGCCGGAGCGCGGCCTGCTGGCCGGACAACAATGGGACCTCGCCGTGCTGCGCGAAGCCGACCGCCTGGGTTATAGCGAGGCGTGGATCGGCGAGCACTTCACCTCGCGATGGGAGCCCAATCCCGCGCCCGACCTGCTAATCGCGCAGGCGCTCAACCAGACGCGCCAGATCAAGCTCGCGCCCGGCGCCCACCTTCTGCCGTACCATCATCCGGCCGAGCTCGCCTGCCGCGTCGCCTACATGGACCATCTCGCTGAAGGCCGCTACATGCTCGGCATCGGCGCCGGCGGCCTGCCGAGCGACTGGCAGTTGTTCTGCGTCGACGGCATGAAGGGCGTCAACCGCGACATGACGCGCGAGGCGCTCGAGATCATGCTCAAGGTATGGGAGCGCGACAGCGACGGCGTCGAGTACAAGGGCAAGTTCTGGAGCGTGAACGTGCCGGGGCCGATGTTCCGCACGCTGGGCCATCATTTGCGGCCGCTGCAGCAGCCGCATCCGCCGATCGGAATCGCCGGCCTCAACCCCGGCTCGGAAACGCTCAAGCTCGCCGGCGAGCATGGTTTCATGCCGCTCAGCCTCAACATGAGTCCGGGCTACGTCGCCACGCATTGGGATGCGGTGCTCGAAGGCGCGCGGCGCGGCGGACGGCGGCCGAGCCGGCATGACTGGCGAATCGTGCGCGAGATTTTCGTCGCCGACACCGATGAGGAGGCCCATCGCAACTGCGTCGGCAGCATGATGGGCCGCATGATGCGCGAGTACCTGCTGCCGCTCATGGCGGATTTTCAGTTCACCAAGTATCTCAAGCATGACCCCTCGGTGCGCGACGACGCGGTCACACCCGAGTACCTGGCCGACCACGGATGGCTGGTCGGATCGCCGCGCACGGTGCGCGACAAGCTCTCGCAGATGTACAAGGAGCTCGGCGGCTTCGGCACGCTACTGCACTTCACCTTCGATTACGCTGACGATCCCGAGCCGTGGTTCAAGTCGATGCGCCTGATGGCGGAAGAGGTGCTGCCACACTTCCAAGGCCTTGACGCTGACCAGCTCGGGCACGCGCCGGCCGCCAACCCTTAGGACCCTTCGATCGGCGGTACAGCATCAAGGACAAGGCGCGCTCGTGCACTGGGAGCTAGTATTATTCGGTCACGAACTTTTTAATAGAAGCAGCCATAATTAAGCGGATTTCGACGTAAAATCGTTTCATTTTAGCCGCTTCGCCAAAGCAAAAACCCGCCCCATCGGGCGGGTTTTTGACTCTGTCCGGCAGCGGTTCGCGCGGTCGCCGAGCCCGTCAGCCAAACAAGTTGTGCATGCGACGCAAGCGCATGCGTGAGCGGCTGACCCGCGTACGTTATGCGCTGGTCAAATCCGAATCGATTCCGCTCGCCAGCGAACCGATGTCATGCCCCATTAGGTTGTAGGCGCCCCAAGCGACGACACCGATGCAAGCGATGATCATGGCGTACTCGACCATGGTCTGTCCGCCAAGGCGACGAGCCACCGCCTCCCTAGCACGAATGAAAAGTACCTGGGCAGATCCCATAAGCACATTCTCCTCGGTTAAAGGCGCAACCGTTTAAACGCTGATGACTTGGAGGTTAAATCCAAGATCGAAAAATGTCAATGGTTTTATTATCCTTATTACATCCATATCGCGCTCTTTTTCTCTGCACATAGCAATCGCGAGCGCAGTTCGCTTTCGCTTATTTATCGCTTTGACTGCGTAGCACGAGTATCTGGGGCCCAGTCATGCGCCACGCCGCCGCCGTGCGCATCGAGCTGAGCCGTTCCCATCGCCGGTGCGCTCTTCGGCGACTCCGCAAGGGACGCCGGCCGGGCAGCGAGCCAGCCGTCTTGCTGGCGCACATTATTACTGAGAGTAGGATCGGACTTTGAGATTTCCGCGCGCGTCAGAACCGATCTTTCAATTCACGGGTCTTGGCGAAAATAGCGACCGGCTCGTCGCCCACTGACGGGTCGATCTTCCTGAGGCTTGCGCGCAACTCCGCGCTATCGGTGCGCAGGAACGGGTTGAAGCGCTTCTCGTCGCCGATAGTCGAGGGAATCGTAAACTTGCCCTCGGCCCGCGTCTTGCGCGTCCACTCGTACTTAGATTTGAGCGCCGCGTTGTTGGGCTCGAGCGTCAGCGCGAATTGCAAATTCTTCTCCGTATACTCGTGGCCGCAGTAGACCTGCGTGTCGTCGGGCAGCGCGGCGAGCCTGCCGAGCGAGGCCACCATCGTGTCGGCCTTGCCCTCGAACACCCGGCCGCATCCGGCGATGAACAACGTGTCGCCGGTGAACACCGCCTTGAGCGCGGGGAAATAGTAGGCGATATGGCCGCTGGTGTGGGCGGGGATTCCAATCACGCGCCCGCGAATCGGTCCCACCGCGACTTCGTCGCCGTTATCGACCTCGTCGGTCATCGCCGGAATCCGCCCCTCCTCGCCGCGCGCGCCATAAACCCGCACTCCGGGGACTGCGCGCACCAGGGCCTGGTTGCCGCCGACGTGGTCGGCATGCCAATGCGTCGGCAGCACGGCCACCAGCTTGAGCCCGCGCCGGCCTACCTCGGCCAGCACCTTGTCCGCCTCGGAGCAGTCGACCACGCCGCACTGTTTGCTCGCGCCGTTGATCACCAGGTAGGCGTAATTGTCCGTGAGCTGGGGCACTGCAATAATCGCCATCGCCCTACTACTCCTTCTAAAAATTTATGTTCGCGCCGACGCGCTTGCGGCGGCGTTTACAGGCCCACGATACTGTAGCCGACGTCGACGTAGACGGTCTGGCCAGTGACGCCGCTGGAAAGATCGCTCAGCATAACGGCGGCCATCTTGCCGACCTCCTCGGTCTTCATCCCGCGGCGCATCGGCGAGCGTTCCTCGACTTCATGCGCCATGGTGAAAAAGTCGCGGATGGCCGAGGACGAGAGCGTGCGCGCGGGCGCGGCGCTGAGCGCGTTGACGCGGATGTTTTTCGGCCCGAGATCGACCGCGAGATAGCGTACGCAGGCTTCCAGAGCCGCCTTGGCCACCCCCATCACGTTGTAGTTGGGCACCGCGCGCACCGCGCCAAGGTAGCTAAGTGTCAGTACCGAGCCGCCGCCGCGCGCTTCCATCAACGGTTCGGCCGCGCGCGCCAGCGCCACCAGCGAGTATGCGCTTATCTCCAGCGCCTTGGCGAAGTTGCCGCGGCTCACGGTCAGAAAGCGGTCGCGCAGATCTTCGCGATCGGCAAAGGCGACCGCGTGGACCAGCATGTCGAGTCCGCCCCAGAGCTCGCGCAGCTCCGCCATCGTGAGCCCGATCTGAATGTCGTTGGTGACATCGAGCTCGCCGACCACCAGCGCGCCGATCGATTCGGCGAGCGGGCGTACGCGCTTCTCCAGCACCTCGCCCTGGTAAGTGAGCGCGATCTCCGCGCCCTGCGCTTTGAGTTCCTGCGCGATCGCCCAGGCGAGACTTTTGTCGTTGGCGACGCCGACTACCAGCGCGCGCTTGCCGTCCGCGATACCCATCGGGAGGCTCCTTTGTTCTTTTCTTACTTGTTTGCGCGGGCCGCCGCGGCACGCCGGGTCGAAAACCGGCGCGCGGGTGGACAACCGCCCACCCACGAGCATAGCCAGCCCGCGGGCGCGGCTCAAAGGCCGTCGGTGGTGATTTTCATCGGCCCATCAGGCGGTGATTTTCATCAGGTCTTTCGCCATCTCCATCCCGACATCGCCATGGCGCTCGAGCACTTCGCGGCCCAGATGCGTCAGGATCATGCGCTTGGCCGTGAAGCGGCCGCGGTTGCGTTCGATGGTCGGGTAGTTGAGATGGAACTCGAGATGGTTGCTCTCGAAGTAAGTGCACTCGCACAGGAACAAATCCGCACCCGCGCTAATTTTCACCAGTTCGTCGGTCCATCCGCTGTCGCCCGAGAACGCCAACGATCTGCCGCCGATGGTCACCCGCAGCGCGAGCGATACGTCGGGCTTGGTATGCGGCGTGCGGATGGTGGCGACGCGCGCCGGGCCCACGCGCACGGTCCGTCCGGCCTCGAGCTCGACGAACCTCAGCTTGCGCATCAGTGGGTGCGTATTCATACCAGGATACATGTTATGAAAGAGTGCACGGGTGCGCTGCTCGAGATGCCGCGGGCCAGCGATGGTCAGTATGCGCTTGCGCGGGCTCTCCCACATGTACTGCAGCATCAGGAAGGGCAACCCGGCGAAATGGTCGCCATGCAGATGGCTGATAAGAATGAAGTCGAGATCGGCGGGATTGATCCTGGCGCGCTTGAGCGCCGGGAGCAACGTCGGCCCGGCTTCCATCAGAATATGCGCTCCGTCGGCTTCGATAACGTAGCCGGCCTGAAGCTGGCCTCCGCTTGCGAAGGCATCGCCCGCGCCCAATACGGTTACTCCAAGCTCGCTCACCGGCGACAGATTACCCGATCCGGCGGGCATCCGCTATGGTACTATCCGGCTAAACGAGAGGGGTCATAGTTAAGGAGAGATGGTTATGAAGCAGGTCAAGATCGGGGTCGGATTCGGCCTTTGGCGGCTCGGGATGCCGACGCCAGAAACCATCGTGCACGTGGCCGAGAAGGCCGAGGACTGGGGACTCGACTCCTTCTGGCTCTCGGACCATCTGCTGTCACCCTCGCCCGAACTCGACGTGGTCGCAACCCTAGCGGTGCTCGCCTCGCGCACCTCGCGCATCAAGCTGGGCCCCAGCGTGCTGCTGCTCAACCTGCGCCATCCGCTGACGGTGGCCAAGTCGTTCGCGACGCTCGACTACTACTCGCACGGGCGGATGGTGATGGCGGTCGGCACCGGGGCGAACCTGGCCGATTACGCGGCGACCGGGATTGCGCTGGAGACGCGCGGGCGGCGCCTGGACGAGGGCGTCGACGTGCTGCGCAAGGTGTGGACCCAATCCAACGTGAGCCATCACGGCCGCTTCTTCAATTTCGACAACGTAACGCTCGAGCCGCATCCGGCGCGGCGCACCAACAACGACTCGGGCACGATCGACATCTGGGTCGGCGGCAAGTCGGAGGCGGCGCTGCGGCGCACGGCGCGGATGGCCGACGGTTATTTCGCCTCCTTCCTTACGCCGGAGGAATTCGCGCGCAACATGGTTGCCATCCGCGGCTACGCAGCCGAATACGGGCGGGCCAACGCGCGTATCGAGTCGGGCCTGATTCTGCTCTGCCGCCTGGGCCCCTCGCGCGAGCGCGCCAGGGCCGAACTGGAGCCGGTGGTGCGCTCGTTCGACCGCGGCGGCGAAGAGTTTTTCAGCCGCACTGTATTCGGCTCACCCGAGGACGTCATCAAGCGGGTCGACGAGTATATCGCATTGGGCCTGGACAAGTTCGTCCTATGGCCGGTGGCCGAGCCGCAAGCCTGGGCGCAGCAGGTGGAGATCATCGGACGCGAGATCGCGGCCCACTACGCACGCCTCGCGCAGGCGGCCGCGTAAGCGCGGTTTCATCGCGGCGGCCCGCACGCCCCCGGTCGATCACAGTCTTGACTCACACTTAACTTCCTCCCCCAATTGTCGTGGGGGAGGATTGAGGTGGGGGTCTACAGGCGGTTCTAAATGTCTCTAGAACCGCCTCTACCGGGAGGGTCAAAATAAGTTGCATCATGAAACGTAAGCGTGTTACGCTTACCTGATGCGGCGCAAGACCTTCGCCCACATGAATTGCTCGATCGCCCGCGCGCTCGAGCAGATCGGCGAGTGGTGGACCTTCCTGATCGTGCGCGAGGCCTTGATGGGCACGCGGCGTTTCGACCGGTTCCAGGGCAACCTTGGGATCGCCCGCAATATTCTCGCCGCGCGCCTTAAAAAGCTGGTCGCGCGCGGAATTCTGGAGCGCTCCGTCGTTCCCGACGACGCGCGGCGCGTCGAATACCGAATGACCGAAAAGGGGCGCGCGCTGTTTCCGGTCTTGATGGCGCTTAGGGAATGGGGCGACCAGTGGGTAGTCGGACCCGACCGGGTTCCGGTGATCGTGGTCGACCGCGCCAGCGCCCAGCCGATCGAAGTCCGCGTTACCAGCCGCGACGGCCGTTCGATCGGATGGCTCGACGCAAAGATGATTCCCGGACCGGGCGCACAGGCTGCGCTCAAGACGCGGCTTGCGCGCGCGCGCAAGCCGGCGGTATCGCTGGATCGGGGCGCGTCCGCTCGCGCATCTGCCAAAGCCGCAGCAGGCGCCCAGGGGGCTTGAGGACGCGCGTGCAACTATTCTTTCAAACTTTCGCGCTGCTTTGCTCACGCGCACAAAACCAGGACAATCGCGTATCGCTACGGGAGGAAGGCCATGGAGAACATCCGCTTTGACGACATCGACAAACTTCGCTCGAAGGTCAGCCAGGAATTCAGCGCCTGGAGCAAACCGATCGACGTGACGCAGGACAAGATCAACCAGTTCGCCGACGTGACCGGCGACCATCAATGGATCCATGTCGATATCGAACGCGCCAAGCGCGAGAGCCCATTCAAGACGCCGGTCGCGCACGGCTTTCTCACGCTCAGCCTCATACCCGCCTTCGAAATCCCGCGCGAGTGGAACGTCACGAGCTTCCGCAACGTAGTCAACTACGGCGCGAACAAGCTGCGCTTCATCTCGCCCGTCCCGGCTGGCGCCAAGGTCCATGCTCGCTCGCGGGTGGTCGCGGTCGAACCCAAGCCGCAGGGAACGCAGGTCACGACGGAGACTCAGGTCGAGGTGGTAGGACAGGAGAAGCCGGCGCTCATCTACGAGGGGATTTTCCTGTACGTCAAGTAAGCGCTGGCTCTATGCGGGTCGCCAGAACCGGAAGCTGACGCGCGCCGCGCGCGGGCGCTGCCACGGGTCGCACAGGGAACCGCGCAAATGCCCGACCAGGGATTTTGCGGGCCCGATAAACCGTTCGACGCGGCCGATCGCCGCCATCTTTTCGGCGACTGATCGGCAGCCGCGCCGCGCGGAGCAATTAGTTACTCGATTGAACCTTGAATAGAGACGGTTTATCCTACTGCCGAATCGATGGGGGCAGGACAAAAATGAACCGAACCGAATATCTCAGTGCGGTGAACGAATTCCTGTACCAGGGTGAGGTATTGGGAGAAGCGGTTTTCGCCAGTTATGTCGGCCTCGAAGAGAACGCGGAGCGCCGATACAAGTGGGGGACGCTTCTTCAGCTTGAAACAGAAACCAAAGCCAGATTGCGGCCATTCCTGACGCAGCTTGGCCTGAGCATTGTGCAGGTGGATGTGAGCGAGCGGGTTGCGGAGTTCGCCAAGGGCTATGCGTCAAAGTCCTGGCTTCAGCATATGGAGGAAATTGCGGGGATCACCAATTGGTATCTCGAAAAGTTTCGCGCGGTTGAGAGCGCCGCTCCGGATAGCGAGCGCGAGGTTGCGCATTCGATGGTGGTTCACGAGTCGGCGCTGAACAGATTCGCGCAACTGGAGCTTGCGGGCGACGCAAAGAACTCTTTGAACGACGTTATCGCGCAGCTCCAGTATCCTCTCGTCAACCCGGATAAGCCGAAGACTGCTCGCGCGAACTGAGCTGCATAGTAGGCGGCGGCTGCTGGAAATCCTGCCCTCAACCCGGCTCTTCGTCGGACTCCTGGAGCGAGGCGGTAGGCAGGACCTCGCCCGAAACATCTTCCAGAAACCGCGACACGCGGCCGAGCGTGTAACCCATCGCGCGGTCGAACATGTGAATCGGATACGAGATGTACAATTCGTCGCGCGCGCGTGTGCTGGCGACGTACATCAGGCGGCGCTCCTCTTCCAATTCCTCCGCGCCGACGCTCTGCGGGCCGGGGAAGCGCCCGTCGGCGGCCCAGATCAAAAACACCACGCGCCACTCCAACCCCTTGGCCGAGTGGATGGTGCTGAGCGTCAGGTAGCCCTCCTCGGGCTCGACCGCGAGCACGTCGCCCAGCGAATCGTTGGGCGGTTCGAGCGCCACGTCAGCCAGCATCGATTCGAGACTGCGGTAGCGCTCGGTGATGGTCTGGAAGTGTTCGAGGTCGCGCTCGCGCTTGGGATAGTCGTCCGGGTAGCTCTCGCGCATCAGCGGCAGGTAGTACTCGAGCGTCCGCGCAATCTGGTCGGCGGGTCGCGCTTCGGTGTCGCGCCGCAACTCCGCCAGCAGGGCGGCGAGCCGCTCCGCAGCCGCGGCTGTTCCACCGGCGCCCGCGCCGCCGCTTGAGCGCGTAGCACCGCCGATCGACTCGGCGGCGCGCATCAGCGCCTGCTCGGGCTGGGGCGCGGCGACGATTTCCTCGATCAGGCGCTCGGCGCGGCGATGGCCGACTCCGGGCACCAGCATCAGCGCGCGCAGCCATGACACCGCGTCGGTGGGATTGACGATCACGCGCAGATGCGCGAGCACGTCTTTTATATGGGCGGTCTCGATGAACTTGAAGCCGCCGCGCTTGATGAACGGGATGTCGCGGCGCTGCAGTTCGAGTTCGAGGTCGAAGGAGTGGAAGCCGGAGCGGAACAGCACCGCGATTTCGCCCAGCTCCACGCCCTGCTCGCGCAACTCCAGGATGCGCTCGGCGACAAAGCGCGATTGCATGTGCTCGTCCTGCGCGCGAATCAGCAGCGGGCGGAACTCGCCGCGGCGCTCGGCGGCCAGCACCTTGGTGTATTTGTCGGCGGCGCGCGAGATGACCTCGTTGGCGACGTCGAGGATGCCCTGCAGCGAGCGGTAGTTCTGTTCCAGCTTGACGACGCGCGCGCCGGGGAAGATTTCCGGAAAGTCCATGATGTTGCGGAAGTTGGCGCCGCGAAACGAATAGATCGATTGCGCGTCGTCGCCCACCGCCATCACGTTGCGATGGGTCGCGGCGAGCAGCCGCACCAGCTCGGCCTGGATCAGGTTGGTGTCCTGGTACTCGTCGATCATGATGTAGCGGTAAGTCTCGCCGAGGCGCCGGCGGACGTTGTCGTGCTGCTCGAGCAGCTCGGCCAAGCGGTAGAGCAGGTCGTCGTAGTCGAGCAATCCGCGCTCTCGCTTGTAGGCGTCGTAAGCGGCGGCCAACCGCACGAGGTCATCGCGATGCTCGGCGAGATGCGGAAAGTCGAGTTCGATCTCTTCACCCAACTCGCGCCGCTTGTTGCGCGCCATGCTGATCGCTTCGGTGATGGCGCCCTTTTTGGGAAAGCGGCGATCGCGCGAGCCCAAGCCCATCCGCGTCCGCAGCAGGTTGACAACGTCCTCCATGTCCGAGCGGTCGAGAATGGTGAAATTGGGTTTGAGCCCGATTGCGGAGCCGAACTGGCGCAGCGTCAGGTTGGCGAAGGAGTGAAAGGTGCCGCCGGCCACCGCGCGCGTGCGATCGCCGACCAGGTGCTCGACTCGCCGCAACATCTCCTGCGACGCGCGCCGGGTGAAGGTCAGCAGCAGGATAGCGCCTGGCGGGACACCGCTTTCGATCAGCCGTGCGACCCGGTAAATCAGCGTGCGCGTCTTGCCCGAGCCGGCGCCGGCGATAACCAGGATGGGGCCTTCGCGATGGGTCACGGCGGCGAGCTGCGAGGGATTGAGCAGTTCGGCGTACTTGATGCGGAAGCTGCGCTCATCAACTTCCTTGCGCGCAGGGCGCAGGACGATCACTTTGTCGGCCACGGCCTGACGATCCTACCACACCATTGTGCCACCGCGCGCCGCGACGCGCCCGAGGATTGGCGAATACGCGCGTATCGAAACCCGTCGGCGCCCCGCAGCGCCGCGGGTTATCGGAGGGTCAACCGGGCGGGTTGCCGAACGGACGAGCGATGATAGAATCGGCTCCGATGGCAGGCAATGCCTTTCGCGCCGACCGCGCCGAGCCCTTTGCCGCGCGGGACGGCCGCGCCGCCGCGAATGCGAATGCTGCGGTCTCCGAATCGCTCCCAGCCGCGCCGACGACAGAGATCCCTACAGCCAGACCGCACCCTTATGCGGCTGCTTCGCGCGGCGGCGTAACAGGTGGAGAACGCGGTGCGCCAGGTCATCCCGCCCCGCGAGCTTTCGACCATCCAGCTGGCGCGTGGCTTACTCGTCGTTGTCTCGACTCTCGGCTATCTGGCTTCTTCGGCTCTGCCGCAAGCGGAAATCCACGTCCTTCGATCGTTGAACGGCGCTTTGGATTCGAACTAACCTCTGGCCGGGAGTACTTGAAAAGATGCCGCAGTTTTCGTTACGCCAGCCACATATAATTATCGTCGCGGCACTGTTGATCACGATCCTCGGTGTGATGGCGTTCGCGCAGATGCCGGTTGACGTCTTTCCCCGCCTCTATATCAAAGCCGCGGTTGTGGCGACCTTTTATCCTGGATTCGCGCCGCTCGCGATGGAGCAGGATATTACCAGCCGTTACGAGCGCTTTTTCACTCTCGGCAACGGCATTGAACACATCGAGTCGCGTTCCATTCCGGGCGTCAGTGCGATCACCGTGTACTTCCATTCCGACGTCGATATCGGTGTCGGCGCCGCCAATCTGGCAACGCTCGCCATGGGCGACCTGGGGTTGATGCCGCCGGGTACCTTGCCGCCGCTGGTCTTGGAGTACAACGCCTCGTCCTCGATTCCAGTAATCCTCGTTACGGTCTCGGGTCCTTACAGCGAAACCGAGTTGCAGAACGAAGGCCGCTACAATGTCCGCAATTTCATGGCCACCGTCGAAGGTGCCTCGGTGCCCTATCCGTTCGGCGGCAAAATTCGCCAGATCATGGCCTATGTTGACCGTCAGAAGCTTCAGGCCCAGGGCATCACACTGGATGATGCCGTAAACGCCATCAACGCGACCAATCAAATCCTTCCGTCGGGCGATGCCAAAATCGGTCCATACGACTGGTACATCTATTCTAACGCTCAGATTCCCACCGCCGAGGCGCTCAATCACGTCCCGATCAAGATCGGTCCAAGCCAGGCACCGACCTACTTTGGCGATATTGGCCACGCACAGAAGGCCTCCGCGATCCAGTACAACCAGGTGCTGATCGACGGCAAACCCTCCGTCTATATTCCCATCTTCAAGCAAACCGGCGCCAACACCTTGGCTGTCATCGACGGCGTCAAGCATGCGGTTCAAAAAGTCACTGGCTTGCCGCCCAATATGAAGGTGGGAACCCTCTTCAGCCAGGCCGGAACCATCCTGGACGCCGTCCATGCGCTCGAACACGAGGCGGTGTCAGGCGCATTGCTCGCCTCGCTGATGATTCTCATCTTCCTCGGAAGCTTCCGATCCACCTTCGCTATTTTCCTGTCGATACCGCTGTCGATTCTGGCGGGCGTGGTGGGCCTCTCGCTAAGCGATCAAACCATCAATCTCATGACCCTCGGCGGGTTCACACTCGCGATCGGCCGCCTGGTTGATGACTCCACCGTCGTGCTGGAAAACATCAACCGCCATCTCGCGATGGGCAAGAAACCCGAACAAGCGGCCGCCGACGGTGCTGGAGAAGTGACCTATGCGGTCCTCGCATCGACCATCAGCACTATTGTCGTCTTCCTGCCGGTGATTTTTCTCTTCGGTGTAAGCAAAAGGCTTTTCAGCGCCCTGGCGCTGGCGGTCTTCTTTTCAATGGTTGCCTCGTACATTGTTTCGATGTCGATTATTCCGATCTATTGCGCGCGCTTGCTTAATCCTGAAGAGGCCCGGCAGGCTGAGGAACGCGAAAAAACCGGCGTTGATAATCGGCGCGGGCCCCTGGCGGCCTTCGACCGGGGCTACCAACGGTTTTCCAGGCGTTTTGCCGCATTGCTCGACCAGACCATGAATCATAAGTTCCTGCTAATCGGCGGGGCGCTCGTAGTATTCGTTGCTTCGATGTTCATCTTCCCACGGCTTGGAACTAGAATGTTCCCGGAAACCGACTCCGGCAAGTTCACCATCAGTATCGTTACGCCGGTCGGCACCCGGCTCGAACTCACCTCGATGACGGCGCAGCAAATCAACGCCCTCATTCATCGTGTAGTGCCTCCGTCTGATCTGGAAAATGTCGTCGCGAATCTGGGCGTCGTCCCCAACATCTCGGCGCTCTATACGCCGAATTCCGGCGAAGACACCGGCCAGATAATGGTGGCCCTGCGTAGCGGACACAAGCGGCCGACCGCATACTATCGGCAGGCGGTACGCTCAGCCATCGCCCGCGAAATGCCGAACGTAAAAACGTTCTTCAGCTCCGGCAGCATCGTCGACGCCGTGCTCGACTTCGGGGAGCGCGCGCCAATCAATGTGCAGCTTAGCGCTCCCATGAGCGAGGACTATGGGCCCCTGTTCGCCACTGCGCGCGAAGTCGAAGCCCGGCTGAATTCGGTGCCTGAAGTGGGCCAGCTGATGATCAAGCAGGTGGCCGGCTATCCCACCTTGAACATCAACGTGGACCGCACCAAAGCCGCGCGCCTGGGCATAACGGAACGCTCCGTGATCACCAATTTGATCACCGCGCTTAATAGCAATAACATGATCAAGCCGTCCATCTGGATCGACCCGCGCAACGGGGACGATTACTATCTGAGTGCCCAGTACTTCGAGGAACATATTAATTCGCTCCACACCCTCCTGGATATTCCAGTCGGCACTCGGCTTGGTTCGAACTATCACGACTACAATTACACCAGTGCCCGTTCCCCGGGCGACGCGGCCATGGGTCATGAGCAATCCATTCTGCTCGGCGACGTCGCCACCGTGCGGCCAACGCGTTATCCTTCCGAAGCCGATCACTACAACATCCAGCGCGTCGTGGACGTGCTGATCTCGCCTCGCACCAGCGACCTGGGCGGTACGCTGGACGCCGTGAAGCGGGCTCTCAAGAATTTGCAGCCGCCGCGCAACGTCAGAGTTTATTTTCGCGGCTCGGTGGTCAACATGCAGAGGACCTTCAAAAGCATGGAGGGCGGGTTCTTGCTCGCCGTCGTCGTTGTCTATCTGGTTGGCGTGGCGCAGAGCAGCTCGTGGCTCGATCCTTTGATTTTTCTTTTTTCGGTGCCGATGGGCCTGATTGGCGTGGCTTGGATGCTCTGGGCCACCCACACCACGATCAATGTCGAATCGATGATGGGCGTCATCGTGATGATCGGGATCGTCGTCTCCAACGCCATCCTGCTCATCGATTTCGCCAATGAGCGCCGCCTCGCTGGCCATCCGCTGCGCGACGCCGCGGTCGAGGCGGCGCGAATCCGCATGCGGCCCATCCTCATGACCTCGCTGGCCACAGTCGCCGGCCTCGCGCCCCTGGCCATGGCGCTCGAGCCCGGCTCGGCAGCTTCCGCGCCGCTGGCGCGCTCGGTAATCGGCGGCCTTACGGTCTCGCTTGTGATGACGCTCTTTCTGGTGCCGAGCTTGTGGGAACTCTTCTACTCGCTTAAGCAAACGCCAGCAGCGTCGCCGAAGGATGGAAACTCGCAATGATCGTCCAGCAAGTTCAGGAGCCTTTTTTCCATTCCTGTAAAAGCGGAGGCCGCACTTTTGGCATCCGCGGATTGACCGGGCTCGTCTTGCTCTGCGCTGGCCTTGCCCTCCTCGGATGCGGTAAGCAACCAGAAATCGCCAAGCCTCCAGCCGAACGAACGGTCGGCGTCATCCATCCCGAGCGCGGCCCAATGTCGCTGAGTATCGAGCTTCCGGGCGACCTGGTCGGCTTCTACGAAGCTGCTTTACACTCCAAAGTCACAGGATACTTAGCCTCGATTTCCGTCGATAAGGGTGATCGGGTCAAAGCCGGCCAAGTCCTCGCCACAATTGAAGTGCCTGAACTTCATTCCGACCTGGAACAGGCGCAGGCCAGGATGGCGATTGACCAGATTACCTACCAAAGGTTGCGCCGCGTGCAAAGCTCCGATGCGCGGCTGATCGCTCAACAGGATGTTGACGTCGCCAACGCCAAGTACCGCCAGGCTCAGGCCTCGGTTCATACCCTCCAAACGATGGTTGGCTATACCCGTATCGTCGCGCCCTTCGACGGAATCGTCACCGGGCGCTTTGTCGACCCCGGCGCCCTTGTTCGTGCAGGCGGCGGCGACATTGGCGTAAGCGAGAGTTCGGCCCTAATCTCGCCGGGTGCCACCGAAGGCGCTGGCGGCCATCGAATTGGCGGAGGGCCCATTTTGACCCTCGCTAAAATGGACAAATTACGGGTTTACGTTTACGTCTCGGGAAGATGGTGCCGTTACATCCGGCGTGGCACCCCCGCCACTCTGACCTTCGACGACTTGCCTGGCGTTTCCGTTACCGCTTCAGTGAGCCGCTATGCAACGGCGCTTGACCTTAGCACTCGCACCATGCTCACCGAGATCGATATTGCCAACCCCACTGGGGTGCTCTATCCGCGGATGTACGCGCAAGTAAAGCTCGTTCTCCTTGCGCATCCCGATGCGATGCGGCTGCCTATCGCCGCGGTTAACCAGGAAGGTTCGAAAGCCTCCGTCTTCGTGGTTAAAAACGGGCAATTGGCCGAGACCCAAGTCCGAACCGGCATTACCAGTCCTGACTACATCGAAATCACCTCGGGACTGGCTATGAACGATTTGGTCGTCGCTTCCTTCAGCGGTGATTTGCGCAACGGCATGAAGGTGCACGCAACCATGGAGCCTCAGCCCCGGAGGCAGGCGTTGACCGATACCGTATCGCGCTAACCGCTCGCTTGAGCAATTCTGCCGCAATCGTTCATCCTCAGAGACTGCAGCGCCGACTCCGCTTCGCCGACGACTTGCTGCCGCAGGTATATGGCGCCGTCGATTACTTGGCCGCGACCCACGTTGAGCGCGCGCCCGAGGCCAGGTTAGCGGGCGAGGTCAGTACATCACGAACGGGCCCGGCCACAGCATCATGTTCATCTGCTCTTGCTGCGCCGCCTCTTCGTTCATCTCCGCCGCCTCCTTTTCCTGCCGGGCGGCCTGCTGGCTCAACCTTATCTGCTCATACTGCTGGTAGTTCTTTTCGCCGCCGACGTAAACGCAGTGGCAGTTAACCGGATCGTTGAACCAGTAGCGCGGCTTGCCGTTGTCGATGTAGTAGCGGACCTTGAGCGGCGTCAGCCGCTGGGTCTCGGCGAGCCGCGCGGGCGTATCGGCGGGCAGCACGTGGAAGCCGGCCGCCGCCAGCATCGGCTCGATCCGCTCGGCGCGCTGCTGCGGCGTCTCCTGCATGAAGCATCCGGCGAGCAGTGCGGCCACCGCCAGCGCGAAGGCCGCTGCCACGCGACGCGACGGCCGTGGCACGCCTGAAAGATGCGGCCGCGACCCCTTGCTTATTGAATGAGCGATATGGCCCTCAGTTCCTTGTCCACCACCACCTTCGGCAGCGGCGCGTAGGACAGCTTTGAGGTCATCCCCTGGCCGGTTGTAAGAATCCATTTCAGCAGATTCGTTATAGCCGTTTTCTTGGCCGGATCGGAAATCTTTTGGGGGATCAGCAACCAGGTGAAGCTGGTGATGGGATAGGCGTCGGATGCGGCGGAGTTGGTGATCGACACCCTGAAGTCATCCGGCATCTTGACCCCGGCCGCGGCGGCGCTGGCCGTCGCAAGCGAGCCCTTGATGAACTTGCCCGCCTTGTTCTGCACCTCGCCGTAAGGCATGTCGCTCCTCAGCGCATAGATCAGTTCGACGTAGCCGATCGAGTTCGGCGTATTCTTGATGATCGCGGCGACTCCCTCATTGCCCTTGCCGCCCAATCCGGCCGGCCATTTGACCGCCGTGCCTTTGCCGACGTTCTTGGCCCATTCATCGCTGACTTTGCTCAGATAGTCAGTCCACACGTAGGTCGTCCCGCTGCCATCGGCGCGATGCGCCACCACGATGCCGCTATCGGGAAGGCCCGCGCCGGGGTTGATCTTGACCAGCGCCGGATCGTTCCATTTCGTGATCTTGCCCAGGAAAATTCCGGCGAGCATTTCGGGAGTGAAGTTGAGCGGCCCTTTGACACCCGGCAGGTCATAGGACGGAACGACGGCGCCGATCACGGTCGGAAAATGCAGGATGCCGAACTGATGCTTATCCTTGAATGCCTTGATTTGTTCGTCGCTCATCGGGCCGTCCGTGGCGCCAAAGTCGACGGTTCCGTCAGTCACCTGCCTGATTCCGCCGCCCGATCCGATCGACTGGTAGTTGACCTCAATGTCCGGATGCAGTTTGTGATACTGGTCGAACCACTTCGAATACATCGGATAGGGAAACGTGGCGCCGGCTCCGGTTAAGCGCAGCGCCGCGATACACACCTGGGCGGCGACAGCGAGAACAATCGCTCCGCCCAACAACAGGATCGATGGTTTAAAACTATACGCCGCCAAACTGCGAACCCGTCCGTTCAATTGCTTTTCCTCTATTTTTTGCCGCAGACTATTTTGTATTCGCCCTTTGAACCCTTACATACAGCATCTGGTTGTCCGAAGAAATGCGGCGGCGGCCGCAGATGAGCCGGGGAGGACTCATCCACGCCGCCGCCGTGGCCGGGGAACGAGAACTATCTCAGTAGCTGAACTCCACGTTGGCGAATATGGAGTGCGTATCGCGCTGCACCATGTCCGGGATGCTGCCGGTCTTGGGCAGCGTCTGGCCGTTGAAAGTGCCGCCCGGCGCATAGCCGAAGGGTTTCAGCACCGAGATCGGAATCGACTGCTGGCTGTGGTAGTAGGAGATGTTCTGGTTGTCGATTGCGAAGCGCAGATACTCGTTGTACTGGTAGCTTATACCGAAGACCCAGCGGTAAAAGTCCAGAGGATCGTTCGAGAAATTCGTGTTAGGCAACAACCACTGGAACATGCCGAACGCGGTGAGTGGGGTTTCCGGAATATGGAAATGCCCGAAGAAGTCGAAACCCTGCTGATCCGCCTGGCCATTGTTGAGGATCGCCGTTTGCGCATCCGCCTGCGGTCCGAAGGTGTTAAATATCGGATAGCAAGGCTGGATGATTGTTGGTTTGCCCTTCACAATGACCGTAGTGTTGTTGCCGCAGGTGTTGCCAGCGAAGGTACCCGAGGTGATCGCCTTGCCGGTCGGGAAGCCAAACGCGTCGGCCGGACCGCTGCCGGACCACAGGTTGGAAGCCTGGAACGCGTTGCGGCCTGCATCGTACTCGCCCGCCAAGCCCCAATTGTAGGCGGTGTAATGCACTAGCGCCGCGATCCTCTGGATGTGCGCGTCGCCACCCTTAAGCGCCGTCGGCAGATTCGCCGTATCGGGCGCCGTGTTGCCGTAGCCATAGTTATAGAAACCGGTTATACCCAGTCCGTCGTAGCGCCAGTTCGTGCCGAACGGGTAAAAGCTCCCGCGCACCATGAATTGCTTGGTGTCGGTCTGCTCGAAGGCGTGAAAGCTCGAGTTGTCGTAGGCGCCGATGTCGTAGTCGAAGTACATCTTATCGTTGAACTTGACCGGTCCTTGCATCGACACGCCGACCTGTGTCGAAGAGAGGCTCAGCCAGTTCCACGGTGTCAGGTTGACAAAGCGGAATCCGTAGAGTTGCTCTTCCCAATCGACCAGCGGGTTGGGGATTTCGCCGATTGAAACCGTCCCACCCTTGAGCATCGGAACCTGGTCCCACAGCCCGCTGTACGCCAGCGAGGCGTACTTGATACGCACGCCGAGGTCGCCGTCCAGATTGCTGCCGAACCCTGTGGTCTGGCCGACCTTGTTGTTGGACGAGCCGATAGTCTTGTACATGTTCGGCGTTATGCGGAGCGTCCAATCCTTGGTCGGAAAGAAGAAGAAATTGAGATAGGTGCGGGTAATGTCGAACGAGTTGTAATTGTTGTTGCCTGGACCCAGGTTGGTCAACTGGGTCAACTCCTGCGGCTGGAACCCGGTGTTGGTATAGAAACGGTAGTCGCCGTAGAAAACCGCACCCAGCCGGAACTTGTCATGGAAATCATCCATGTAGCTCTTCCAGGCCGGCTCCATCTGTTCGACCTGAGTTGCCAGTACCTGGTTCTGCTCCTGTAGTTGTGCGGCGCTCTGCTGGACCTGCGCCTTTATCTGCGCGTCGGTCCTGGCCTGGACCTTCTGCTCGACCTGCTGCTCGATCGTGTTTTCATCCGCGGTCGTCAGCGACAGTGGAACGCGCCCGGCGCCAGGCCGCACGAAGACCTGGCCGGTCCGCTGGTCGACCCATAGCTTCACTCCGCCGCTGCCCGGAACCTGCGCGGCAGCGCGCTGCGGCCCCACCGCGGCGACGGCGCCGACGACTATGATCGCGAGCGCTAGAGTATGTAACCTTTTACGTTTCATTGACCCTCTCTCCTCGGCTGTTCGGCCGTTGTACCGACTGACCCCCGTCGCCGTGAGGCGACCTGCCTTACCGCCACCCTTGCGGCGGCCCAATGTGCTTGCGCTGTCAGGCGATCTCACTGATCCCGCCTAACTGCCGGACCGAGCCTGGTAGAGCTCGGTGCCGGTGTAGACCTTGCCGTCGGGGCAGGCGTAGCGGCTCGGCGTCGAGATCGCCACGATCGCGCAGTCCTGCACCCGTATCCACGACGGCGGCTTCGCCGCCTGCTCCTTGTCGGTCAGGTGCATCGTGGTAGTCTCGGTGAACCGGGGTGCGCCTTGCTGCGCCGCGACCGGAGCGCCAGTGTTCGGCGGCGCCGGACCCCATCCGGCCCTCGATAGGTTTATCGATGCGCATCCGGTGGCCAATCCCAGCGTCGCGCCGGCGATCACTGCCAAACAGAATCGACCAATTCGTCCTCTCTTCATTTGACCCCCTGCGATGACCGGAACGGACTTTGCCGGCTTACTGTGGAACTCCCATGATGAACACCCGCCCGCCGCCCTGGTTCGGCACCAGTTCGACCCTGCGGTTCTGGGCGCGTCCTTCCTCGGTACTGTTACTGGCAACGAAGTCCGTCTTGCCGAAGCCGTGCGGGCTCAGTCGGCTTTCCGCGATGCCGTGGTCGGCCAGGTACCTCACAACTGCGTCGGCCCGGCGTTGAGAAAGCCTCAGGTTGTATCTAACCCCGCCGATAGAGTCGCAGTACCCATTTGCGGCGACCGCCACGTCCGGGTGTGCCTTCAGGGTTTCCGCGGCCTCGTCCAGAACGGCCGCGTCCTGGGCACGGATGTCCGCCTTGTTAAAATCGAAGTGCACGCCGCGCAGAACCATCTTTTCCACCGGCGCGGATGGCTGCTCCGGATATGCGGTCAGGACAATGGGCGCTGGCGGCGGTAGCGGCGGAAGTTCATACTCGCGGGTCCGCGCCCGGGCTAGATCAGAGCTGGTGTAGACCTTCCCGTCAGGGCAGGCCCAGCGATCGGGCGAAGAGATCGCTACGATCGCGCAGTCCTGCACGCGGACCCATGGCGGCACTTCGGTCTCTCGCCAGGTGAAAGCCCCTAGTCCCGACGTCTCTGCGAATCGGGGTGCCCCGTGCCCCGCCGATGGCGACGTAGCCGTCACCGGCGGCGTCGGACCCCATCCGGCCGTCGAGGCGCATCCCGTGGCTATAGCCAGCGCTGCGCCAGCGACCAGTCCCAACCCGAATCGACCAACTCCTCCTAGCTTCATTTGACCCCCTGCGTTGTCGCTGCCCCAAGTCGAGCGCGACCATCCTTGCCTAGTTTTTTGAGCGTAGTGACAGCGGTCCCGCGTAGGGATACTGCCCACGCGGGGTGTTTTAAAGTGCAAAGGTTAAGCGCCGGTTACGCCACCGTTATGCGGGGTTGAATTCATCCGCGTGCGGCCACTCGCAATGACGGAACTGCTGTTTTCGAGCGCTTGCACGCGCCGCCCGCCTCGTGAGAATTTCGACTGCCCGCAGTTCGCGCGAAGCCAAGTTAACGCGGAGCAGCTTTGATGAATAAGGCTCTCGAAGGCATCAACCTGGTCGAATTCAGCTCCAACCACGGCGCCGCCTATGCCGCGATGCTGCTTGCCGAGCAGGGTGCGCGCGCCATCCTGGTGGAACCGCCAGGGGGCGCTCGCGGACGCGGCACGGCGCACTTTCACGCGCTGAATCGGAGCAAGCGCGCGCTGTCTTTCGACGTCCAGGCCGAGCGCGCTCGGGTCGAGCGCCTTCTTCGATGGGCCGACGTGGCGGTGTTCGGATGGACTGAGGCGCGGATGCGCGAGCTTGAACTCGATTGCGCAGCGCTCAGCCGCATCAATCCACACCTGGTCGTGCTGCACGTTCCCCCACTCGGAAATCGCGGCCCGCTCGCCGACTTCGACGCCAGCGATGAGTTAGCCTCCGCACTCGGCGGCATCTACGGCAGCCAGTGGGCGCTCAGCGGAAATCCGGTGGCGCTGCATTTTCCCGCCGCTAGCTATTCGGCCGGCGTGCTCGGCGCGACCGCGGCGGTCGCGGCGTTGTGTGCGCGCGACGATGGCGGCAGCGGAAACCGGCGCGGACAAGTTGTCGAGGTTTCGCTACTGGCCGGCGCATTTTCGCTCCAGACCGGCGGCATCATGCGCCACGAGAACATGACCCGCATGTATGAAGGGCCGCTCGACCCGCTCGGCCCGATTCCCTGCTACCGGCTGTTTCGCGCCGCCGACGACCAGTATCTGTTCGTGGCCTGCGGCAACGTGACGTTCTGGAACAAGCTGGCGCTGGCGATCGATCGGCCCGAACTGGTTTCCGACCCCCGCTTCGAGGGCGCGCCGTGGGGCGTGCCTACGCAGCATCGCCAAGCTCTCAAGGATCTGCTGCAGGAGATAATTTCGACCCGCCCGCGTGAAGAATGGCTCCGCATCCTGCGCGAGAACGACATTCCATGCGCGCCGGTGCTCTCGCGCAGCGAATTCATCAACCATCCGCAGGTGGACGCGCTCGGGATGCGTCGCGCGATCGACGATCCCACGCTCGGCGCGACGATCCAGGGCGGCATCGCGGTGGGACTCGAGCTCACGCCGGGCGAAATCGCCGGGCCGGCGCCGGCGGCAAAAGATGATCGCACCGTCGAGGGATGGCTCGCCGCGCCGCCGTCGCGCTCACACAACGGCTCCCCGCGCGACGGCAGATTCGACCGCGGGCCGCTCGACGGCCTGCTGGTGCTCGACTTCTGCAGCTACATCGCCGGCTCATACGGCCCGATGATCCTCGGTCAGATGGGCGCCGACGTGATCAAGATCGAAAGCCTCGAGGGCGACGCGTTCCGCCACTTCGGTTTCGGCTTTCTCGGATGGAACCAGGGCAAGCGCGCGCTTTCGCTCGACCTCGCCACGCCCGAGGGGCGCGAGATAATCCACGGCCTGGTGCGCCGCGCCGACATCGTGGTCGAGAATCTGCGGCCGGGCAGGATGCGCCGCTTTGAGCTGGACTACCAGTCGCTCTCGGCGATCAATCCGCGCCTCATCTACATGTCGGTCAACGGCTTCGGCAATCGGGGCCCGGAACACAACCAGCCCGGCTTCGACCCGCTGTTGCAGGCGCGTTCGGGCCTGATGGCGGCCGAGGGCGGGCACCATCAGCCGCCGCTCTATCTCACTTGCGCGATCTGCGATTACGGGGCCGCGATGCTGTCGGCGTTCGGATGCGTGCTGGCGCTGCGCGCGCGCGAGCGTCTCGGCCGCGGCCAGCCCTGTGAAACTTCGCTGTTGCAGTCCGCGATGGCTTTCCAGGCGGGCGAATTCATCTTCTACGACGGCCGGCCCGATATGGAAAATGGTCGGCCGGAATCCCGTGGCCGTTCGGCACTCTGCCGCGCCTACCAGTGCCGCGATGGAGAGTGGCTGTTTGTTCATGTCGCGGAACCGGCGCAGTGGGAAGCGATGCGCCGCGTGTGCAAGCTCGCAGCCGATTCGCCGTATGCGGCGGCCGCGCGCGAGCAAGAGGACGGCGTGCTCGCGCAGGCGATCGCCGCGGCATTCGCAGCCGTCGACCGTGCGCAGGCGTTAGCGTTGTTGACCGCGGCCGGCGTCCCGGCGCTCAGCACGCATCGCGCGGCCGACCTCTTCGACGATCCGCAGGTCAATGCCAATGAGCTGCTCGCCGAGCTGCATCATTCGCAATGGGGATCTGTCGTACAGACCGGCACGCTGGCGAAGTTTTCCGCGATGCCCGGTAAGGTCGAACACGCCGCGCCGCTTCTGGGCGAGCATAGCGAGGAAATTCTCGCGCGCCACCTCGGCTACGACCGCGACCGGATCGCCGATCTCCGCCGCCGCGGCATCCTGAAGTAGCCTATCGCCCGGGAGCCTGCGCGCCGCTCACCCCTTCGCGAGAAATTGCGCTAGGGTATCGCGCGTGGACGGCGGGTGGCCCGCTGCCGCGCCCGCCCATCCGCGAAAGATCAATCCACACGGCGAGGTGACCGATGGCCAATCCCAGCCCATTGCTCGATTTCGACGTGGCCGCGCTGTCGCAGAAACTGCGCGCCAGGGAAATCTCTCCGGTCGAACTGACCCAGGCCTATCTCGATCGCATCGAGGCGGTCGACGAACGCGTCAACTCCTACATCACGGTGACCGCCGACGTGGCGCGCGCGATGGCGCGCAAGGCCGAGACGGAAATCACCGCCGGGCGATGGCGCGGGCCGTTTCACGGCGTGCCAATCGGGCTCAAGGACCTCTGCTATACCAAGGGCATCCTGACCACTGGCGGATCGAAAATCCTGGGCGACTTCGTTCCCGACCACGACTCGACCGTATGGACGCGGCTTAGCGAGGCGGGCGCAGTGCTGCTCGGCAAGCTCAACCTGCACGAGTTTGCTTACGGCGCGTCCAGCAATAATCCTCATTGGGGCACCTGCCACAATCCCTACGATCTCGAGCTCATCCCCGGTGGCTCAAGCGGCGGCTCCGGCGCCGCGATCGTCGCGCGCACCGCGGCAGCGACGATCGGGACCGACACCGGCGGCTCGATTCGGATTCCGGCGGCGTGCTGCGGATGCGTCGGGCTCAAACAGACCTGGAGCCGCGTCAGCCGCTACGGCGTGATGCCGCTGTCGGACTCGCTCGACCACACCGGACCGATCACTCGCACCGCGCGCGACGCCGCGCTGATGCTCAACGTCATCGCCGGCTACGACCCTAACGACGCGACCTCCAGCCGCGAGCCGGTGCCCGATTACACCAGCCGGCTGGGCGGCGACCTCAAGGGGATGCGCGTCGGCGTAATCCGTGAGCTCAACACCGGCGTGTCGGAGCCGGTATCGCGGGCATTCAGCGCGGCGCTCAAGCAACTCGGATCGCTGGGCGCGACGGTCGAGGAGGTTTCGATCCCATCGTTCATCGAGGGCTCGCTGGTCACGATGGTGGTGCTGATGGCCGAGGCCCTGGAATTTCATGAACAGTGGATACGCGAGCGGCCCGGCGACTACGGCTCGGACGTCCGCTCGCTCATCGAAACCTCGATGACGATTACGGCGGTCAACTACGTCCGCGCGCAGCGCGAGCGCAACCTGATGCTGGCCGAGGCGCTCGCTGCGCTGCAGGACCATGCCGTCCTGCTCGCGCCGTCGCAGGCGACCGCCGCGCCAAGAATCGACGACCGGTCTTACGACATGATCGCCAACATGGTGCGCTTCACCGGACCATTCAACGCTACCGGGCAGCCGGCGGTTTCGATTCCAACCGGGCTCTCGAACGACGGGCTGCCGCTCTCGATGCAGATCGTCGGCAAGCCGTTCGACGAAATCACGGTGTTGCAGGTGGCCGACGCTTACGAACTCGCGCGCGGCCCACTGCCGCTGCCGAAGATTTAGTTACAACGATGAATGAATCACGGGAGGGAGGGCGATGGCAAAACTGACGGCACAGACGGCCAAGGCGATGGCGCGCGAGTTATACGGCTACGAGCTGACGGACGAGGCCGCGGCCGCGGTAGCCAACGCGGCGGGCGCGATGATTACGAATTCGCGCCGTCTCGGCAATCTCGACTTGAGCGGCGTTCAACCGCCGTTCGGCTATCCGACGCTGCTGGCCGAGGCCGAGCGGATCCGCAAGCGCGGCTAAGCGGTGCTTTTTCAGCCCTGTGGATGGCGGTGAATTGGATCGACCCAGAACACCGCCTCGGGGCGCTCGGCCGGCTCGATATCGAGATTGATCACCACTGCCTCCCGGCCGCTGCGCACCACCACGCAGGACAACGGCGCGTCAGGCGAAGCGTTGATTTCCTGATGCGGCACGAACGGCGGGATGAAAATAAAATCACCCGGTCCGGCTTCAGCGACGTATTCGAGATGTTCGCCCCAGCGCATCCGCGCGTGGCCCGCGACAACGTAGATGACGCTTTCGAGTTCTCCATGATGATGGGCGCCGGTCTTCGCGTTGGCCTGGATTTTCACCGTGCCAGCCCAGATCTTTTGTGCTCCGGCGCGGGCGTAGTTGATCGCCGCCGCCCGTGACATCCCCGGCGTCTGTGCCGTGTCCGGGTCAAGCTGGTCGGCAGGGATCACCTGGACACCGTGGTCGCGCCAATGATCGGCTGAACTGCCCGGCGCGGTGCGGGAATCACTCATCAGACTTACTCCTCAGACAATTTCATCGAACCCAGGTAATTTTACCCGATGACCGCGAGGAGACGAACCCGCCGCCCATCACAGACGGAATTTACATAGGACGAAGTCGTGGTCGGAGACTCTGCGTCCCACGATTGAAGTGCGCGCGGGCACGACCATGGCCGATCCTTGCATCGGCTCGATTCCACGCGCCGCGATCCAATCGAGCTTCGGCCGCCAGAGCGGCGGCACCAGGCGGCTGAAGGTGAACGTTGGCACGGCCGGAACATTTGCCCCTTCAATCGAAAATCGGTGCGCGCTAATCCGCTCGAAAAGCGGCTCGTACGGCTGCGGCTCGCGAAAGCGCCTCGGACGCAAGGCTATCGCCGCGACCGCTCGTAACAGCGACCAGCGCCGGTCCATGTCCATCGTGGTCGTGTTGAGGTCGCCGCCGATAATGACCGGCGTCTCGTTGCCAATCGCGCTCAGGAAATCTTCCATCTGCCGCCCGCGCCCCTCGGGATCCCATCGCCGCTCCAGATGCGCGACTCCCATCGTCACGCGGCGGCCGCCGACGTTGATGCTCGCGAGTAATCCCTGATGCGCGCCGACCAGCGGGTTCGGGTGAAACCGAAACGGCGGCCTGGACAGCGCAACCGCACGAAAGCCGTCGAGCGGTTGCGCACACAGGATCGCATTGCCGATGGCACGGACCTCGCCGCCTCCTCCGACACGTCCGAACGATGGCAGGAATGCGAAACTCATCTTGAGCGCCGCGGCGAGATCAGGCGCGAATTCGACCAGCCGATGGCGCGGCATTCGCCAGCTCGCCTCGCACAGCATCAGGGTACCCGCATCGGCCAGCGGCGGACGCGCGAGACAGGCGAGGATCGCGTGGAGGTCCGCGCCGCCGGCGGCGTTCAACACCGCAACTTTGAGCGCGGAGCGCGCGGCGACAGCCGGCCGGTTGAGCGCCATTGGCTCGAACGGCGGCCCCGAAGATACAGCCGTAGCAGCGCGTCGCGCTGCGTCGTGAATCGCCATCCAGCCTACTCAGCCGACACCGGCCCTCAACCTCCCAACTCCCCCCTGAGCGCGTCGAACGACGTAATCGGCGCGGTGCAGGTACGCTCGCGGCACACGTAGGCGGTCAACTTGCCGTCGACCTGCGATTTGCCTCGCACCGCCTCCGGCACGAAGCCGCTGGCCGAAGCGTGCGGGTCAGCAAGGAACAGCGCGCGGTTGGGCAGGTAGAGCAGGCCTAGCCGCTCGATCCATTCCTCCAGGCCGGCCGCGCCGCGCTCGCCCACGACCACGATCTCTGCGGCACCGCGCTGATAGAGGTCGATCGCCTCGAGCATGTGCGAGAACGCGAACGGCTGCTGCTCGACGAAGCTGCGAAGCAGGCTGAGCGTGCGCCGCGCTTCGACGAAGTAGCGCTCTTCGCCGGTGTAGCCGTGAAGCCTCAGCAGCGCCATCACCGCCGCGCTGTTGCCCGAGGGGGTCGAGCCGTCGAAGACCGCCTTCGAGCGCGTAATCAACCGCTCATGGTTGGCCGAGGTAAAGAAGAACCCGCCCTTTTCGGTATCGAGGAAGCGCTCGAGGATCGCGTCGGCCATCGTCCGCGCCAGGTCGAGATAGCGGCCGTCGAGCGAGGCTTCGTAAAGATCGATTAGACTGTCCGCGAACAGCGCGTAGTCCTCCAGGTAGCCGTTGAAACGCGCGACGCCGTCCTTGTACGAGCGCCTGAGCGCGTGGCCGTCCCACAGGCGCGTCATCACGAACTCCGCGCCGCGCGCCGCCGCCCTCAGGTAGCGCTCGTCGCCGAGCGCGCGGAAGCCTTCGGCCAGCGCGCCGATCATCATCCCGTTCCACGCGGCGAGGATTTTTTCGTCGCGCGCCGGTTTGATCCGCCGCTCGCGCGCCTCGAACAGACGGCGGCGAATCTCGCCGATCGCGCGTTCCATCTCCTGCGGGGTTTTTTTGAACAGCCGGGCCGCCTCATCGATGCTGATCGTGCGATGCAGGATGTTGGCGCCCTCAAAATTGCCCTCGGCGGTGATATCGAAGTAACGCTCGGCAACCGCGCTCAGCTCCTCACCGAGCACCGCCCGCGACTCAGCGGGCGTCCAGACGAAGAACTTGCCCTCTTCGCCCTCGCTGTCCGCGTCCTGGGTCGAGTAGAAACCGCCCTCGGGGCTGGTCATCTCGCGCAGCACGTAATCGAGAATCTCGCGAGCCACCGTCAGGAACTCGGGCTCGCCGAGCGCACGGCCGGCGTCGAGGTAAAGCCGCGCCAGCAACGCGTTGTCGTAGAGCATCTTTTCGAAGTGCGGCACCAGCCATCGATCGTCCACGCTGTAGCGATGGAATCCGCCGCCGAGCTGGTCGTAGATGCCGCCCTTGGCCATTTTGGTCAGCGTCTCGCGCACTATGTGGCCGAATTCGAGGTCGCCGGTCGCCTGATGCATCCGCAAAAATAGCGAAAACACGAAACTGTTGGGAAACTTGGGCGCGTGTCCCAAGCCGCCGTTGATCCGGTCGTAATGCTCGGCCAGCGCGCGCGCTCCGGTCTCCGCCATATCGGGCCTGAGCTCGCCGCCATCAGGATTGAACTCCGCGAGTCCCGCTAGCCCCTTGCCGAGGCGCTCGACGTTCTGACGGATATCGGCGGGCTTCGTCTGATACGCGTCGGCGATCGCGGTCAGCACACGCGGAAAGCCGGGCATCCCCTGGCGATCCTCGGGCGGAAAGTAGGTGCCGCCGTAAAATGGCTCGCCGTCGGGCGTCAGGAAGACCGTGAGCGGCCAACCCCCACGCCCGGTCAGGAGCTGGACGGCATCCATGTAAATCTGGTCGAGGTCGGGACGCTCCTCGCGATCGACTTTGATTGAAACAAAGTTTTCGTTCATCAACTGAGCGATCTGTTCGTTCTCGAACGACTCGCGCTCCATCACGTGGCACCAATGGCATGCCGAATAGCCGATGGAGAGCAGGACCGGCTTGTTCTCCGCACGTGCCCGCGCTAGGGCCTCGTCACCCCACGCGTACCAATCCACCGGATTGTGCGCGTGCTGGCGCAGGTAGGGACTCTGCTCGTTGATTAGGCGGTTGGGCTTGCGCCCGGAGGCCTCTTGGCCGTGCTCGTCGCTCATAGCGATCATCTCTCCCGGGAGCTTGCCGGCGGAGGCCGGAGGTTTTTAACGGTAGCACGCGCCGGAGCAGCGTTTCTATCCGGGGAGAATTCCGAGGACGATCGCGGCGCGCGCAAGCGCGATTCCGAAAGCGCTTGAGCGCGCATCGGCTCGCGCGGGTACTTGAACCCCGCGGAGCGGGCTGCGAACCTGATCGCGAAATGGAAAGTACCGCCGACCCGCGCCGTGCCGACGAGCGCATCGACGCCGAGCCATCCTCCGCCGCCGGCAAATCGCCACAGGCTGGCGACGCGACCCGCGAAGCCTCAATCGAGATCTTCGGTTACGCCGTCTCATGGCGCGCCGCCGCTACTGCCGTGCTGGTGCTGGCGGCGGTGATGTTCTTTGCCCGACTGGGGGCGCGCGCGCTTTGGTCATCGGAATTCCGCTGGGCCGAAATCGCGCGGGAGATGCGTCTTACGGCGCGCTACTTCTGGCCGACGATCAACGGCCGGGTCTACTTCGACAAGCCGCTTGGTTCATACTGGCTGGTACTCGCGGCGACCAGGTTGACCGGAGGACTCGACGAGACCTCGGCGCGTCTGCCCTGCGCGATCGCCGGACTGCTCGGCGTATGGCTGGTGATGCTGGTTGGGCGGCGCCTTTATGACGCTCGCAGCGCATTGCTTTCGGGACTCATCCTGGCCACCAGCCTTAGCTTCGTCTTTTTTTCACGTCATGCCTCGGCCGACGTCGAAACCGTCACGGGAGAGTTGGCGGCGTTCGCGCTTTTCCTGCGCAATGAGCAACGGCAGGACGGATGGTGGGTGGTCGGACTGTGGCTGGTGATGGCGGCGACGTCGCTCACCAAGGGACTGCTAGGTTACGTGCTGCCGTTGATGGTGCTCGGGTTATACTCGTGCCTGGCGGACGGATGGGCCGAACTGGGACGGCGGCTTTCGCGCGGCTCAGTCGTTGGGCGAATCGGATGGCTCATCGAGCGCAACCGATGGCTCTTCAACTGGAAATCGTTGGTTGCGATTCCGCTCGGCGCGGCGGTCTATTACGTGCCGTTTGCGATCTCGGCCGCGCGCACCGGTTCCGAGAAGGGTCTGGAGATGGTGTATCGCGAAAACGTGGTGCGGTTTTTCCATCCGTTCGACCATCGCGGCCCAATCTATCTTTATTGCTACGTCATTTTTGCCCTGATGATGCCGTGGTCGGCCTTCCTGCCCGCCGCGCTTGCCGAGGCCCATCGCAAACCGCCTGCCGGCCAAACCAGCGCTGCTGAGCGCGGCCATCGCTTCGCGCTGATCTATTTTTGGGCGACGTTCATCTTTTTCACGCTCTCCGGATCGCGCCGTAGCTACTACCTGTTGCCGATTCTGCCGGCCGGAGCGCTGCTGGTTGCGCGGACGCTCGCCACGCCGGTCCAGGCGCTCTCGCCGCTGGGACGCCGGCTGCTCGGCCTTGGTTACGCGGTGATCGCGATTGCGGTTGCCGGCGGCGCGATCGTGATGATTCCACCGCAATGGATCTTTAAAGGACCGATGGCGACGCTGCCGCCGGCGCCGGACCGCGTTATTTATGCGATTTGCTGGGCGGTCTCGCTGCTCGCGGTGCTCTACACACTCAAGCGCTTCGACACGCGGCAGGTCGCGGCGTCCACTGCGGTCGCCGGAACGCTTTTCCTGGCTTACCTTTTCATCTTCGCGATGCCCGCCGCTGACAAGTGGCGCGGCGAGAAGCGCTTCGCCGAAGACATCCGCCGCCAGATGGGCCAGGCGACTACCGGCGTGGTGCTATATAAGACGGTCGGTCCGCTCTACTACCTCGACCTGCCGGATCCGCTCCCGTACTACGACGATGCGGGCAAGTTGAAGCACGACGCGCTAGAGAGGAAGCTGCGATGGGTGATCGTGCGGCGGCGCGACCGCGTTGGCCTTGCAGATCAGCTTGACGGCTCGAGCAAGGTCGTCGCCAGCGAGGAAGCTTTTCCCTTCGAGGCGCGCCAGCACGTGCTCAACAAGGAAGTCCTGGTCGCCGTGTCACCGGCCGCCGTACCGCCGGCCAACGCGGTCGAGGGCCGGCACTGACCCGGTGCCAGCCTACAGCCGCATCGGCATCACCACGTAGGTGAACTGCGAGTCCGTCGACGAACTGATCACGCCGGGACTGACTTCGTCGCTGAGCCCCAGGCTGGCATCGCTCTCCGCCGGCATCACGCCCAGCGCCTGGATTAGATAGGCGGCGTTGAAGCCGATCGAGAACTCGTCGCCGTTGAAATCGACGTCGATGGTCTCGCTCGCCTCACCCATCTCGGGGCTGGTCGAAGAGACGGTCAGCGCGCCGCTTGCGAGTCCCAGCTTGACGCCGTGATAGCGCTCGTTGGAGAAAATCGCCGCCCGCTTGATCGCGTTGAGCAGCGCGTCGCGCCCGACGGCGACGGCGTACTTCGATTGCTTGGGGATTACGCCCCGGTAGTCGGGAAATTCGCCTTCGACCAGGCGCATCGAAACCTCTGTTGCGCCGCGCTTGAGCCACGCGAGCTGCCCGTCGAGCATCAACTGCACCTGCTCCTCGCCCTCCTGATCGAGCAGCTTGCGCAGTTCGGCCAGGCCCTTGCGCGGGATGATCGCGTTGCCCTGCATCTCGAAACCCTCGGCCTCGCGTTCGATCATCGAGAGCCGATGCCCGTCCGTAGCGACCATCCGGGCGACGCCCTTGGAAGCCGCCTCGACCAACACCCCGCCCAGGTTGTAGCGCGCTTCGTCGGGGCTGACGGCGAAGATGGTCTTGTCGATCATCGTCGCCAGCACGCGCGTGGCGATCGTGAGGTCACCTTTGACCGCCCTGCGGGCGGCGTCGCCCTGCGGTTTCGCCTGCGCCTGGCTGGGCATCGCCGGGAAACTCCGCGGATCGAGCCCCATCATTTTGAATTTCGCCCGCCCGCACTTGAGCTCGACCCAATCGTTGTCGAGCGACTTGAATGCCACCTCTGCACCCTCGGCCTCGCGTACGATTTCGAATAGTTTGCGCGCGTTGAGCGTGACGCTGCCTTTCTTGTCGACGCGGCAGGGAATTTCGGTGCGGATACCGACTTCGAGGTCGGTGGCGGCCAGACGCAAGCTGGCGCCGTTGGGCTCGAGCAGCACGTGCCCGAGGATTGGCACCGTGTTGCGCCGCTCCACGATTCCCTGAACCAGCGACAGGCTGCTCTGCAGCACCGCGCGCTCGATTACCAGTTCCATTTATCCTCTCGTCGCTGCGCTCTACTGATCTTAAGATCTAATTAGATCTAAAAGATCTTTAAGATAGCAGTAGGCCCTGTGAATTTGTTGATGGGCGGCGCAACCCTTCGTAATCGTAGCACGATTGCCAGTGGGCAAACGGTGCATCGCCTCCAGTCCGCAATCGCACTCGCCGCCGTTGCGTCCCCCTTCCTGTCGATACTGTGGTTATTGTAGAGGACTTTTCCACAGAGTTGTTAGAGGCCGTCACGCGGTCCGCTGATCGATCTTGAGTTCGCGCTCGATTTTTTCGATCGACATGCGGAAGGCCGAATCGTTGCCCACCCGGCGCGCGATCAGGTTGTAAGCGTGGATCACGGTGGAGTGATCGCGTCCGAAATGCTCGCCGATGACCGGAAACGAGTTGTCGGTGAGCTTGCGGCACAGGTACATCGCCACCTGGCGGCAAAACGCGATGTGTTGGGTGCGTTTTTTCGACTTCAGGTCGACCAGCCGGATATGGAAGAAGTCGGCGACCGTCTTCTGAATGCCATCGATGCCGGGGCGATGGTCCTGCACGCGGATGAGGTCGTGGAGCGCCTGGCGGGTGAACTCCACCGTCACCGGGGCACGGTCCATCGAGGCCAGCGCCGCCAGCCGCGTGAGACATCCCTCGAGTTCGCGCACGTTGGAGGAGACGTTCTGCGCGATATAGAGCGCCACGTCGGAGGGTAAACTCATGCTGTCGTGCGCCGCCTTCTTTTGCACGATTGCGACCCGCGTCTCGAGGTCGGGCGGCGCGACATCGGCGATAAGCCCCGACTCGAAACGGTTGCGCAGTCGCTCCTCGAGTCCCGGAATCTCGCGCGGCACCTTGTCCGAGGTCAGCACGATCTGATGCTTGTCGGAGTGCAGCGAGTTGAAGGTATGAAAAAACTCCTCCTGCGTCCGCTCGCGTCCGGCCAGGAATTGCACGTCGTCGAGGATGAGCGCGTCGACGCGGCGGAACTTCTCCTTGAACTCGCCCATCCGGTCGCGCCGAAGCGAGGTTATCAGCTCGTTCATGAAAAGCTCGGCCGGCATGAACAGCACGTTGCGTTTGCCGCTGTTCCACAACTGATGGCCAATCGCGGTCACCAGGTGGGTCTTGCCCAGGCCCACCCCGCCATAGATGAAGAGCGGGTTGTATTTCACGCCCGGCTGGTTGGCGACCGCCAGCGCCGCCGCATGGGCGAACTGGTTGGCCGAGCCGACCACGAATTCGTTAAAGGTGTGGCGCTCATTGAGTTGCGGATGGCGGTCGCGCGTGGGCGCCTCGGCCGTCGGGGCAGCCGGCGGTAGCGTGCGCCGCACCGCCTCATGCAGCGTGCTGTTGCCGGCCAGTCCCAGCGTAAGCTTGACGTCGACCGACTGCCCGACCTCCGCCGAGAGCGATTGGCGGAGCAGTTCGAGATAGCGATCGCTTACCCAGTCGCGAAAAAAACGGTTGGGAGCTTCGATAGTGGCGATGCGCCCCTGCATACCCAGGAAGTTTAGCGGTCCAATCCAGGTCTCGAATCCTACCTGGCCCAGCGAATCTCGTATCCGGTCCGCAGTTCTCTGCCACAAACCTTCCATGTTTCCCCTCCCCCGGAAGTCAATGAGCCATCACCCGGGACACGCGGTCCTCCCACCGAATCGAGCAGGCCGCCGACTGAATTACGCACAAGCTTATCCACACCTGTGGATAAGCTACTTTCCCCTCGTCGCCAGACAGTAATGCGGCGCACCGCACGATGGTCTATCAACCTGGGCCATCGCGGTCCTCTTTAATGGACTCAAGTTCAAAAAAATCCAGTGAGCAGATCGAGCGCCTTGCGGCCACTTTGATCCTGACGCCACTCGCCACGGCGGCTTGCGCGCGATATGCGCGTCCGCGTGTGAAGTGTGTCGGCGAAGAGAACGTGATAGACCCTTTGCACAGATGGCTCAAGTAAAATTGATCACATGTTCACAAGCGCGCGATTTTTTTCAGGAATCGTGAAAATGGAATTGACCCTGCGATCGCGTCGCTGCGCGGTGATTTTCACGGATCGCGCACGTTGGCTCTGGGAGCCGTTGTGTAAGCGCAATTTCTTGCTACACGAGACGGTTACGCATGTTTGACTGGCAGGTCGGCAAATGTTAGCGAGCAAAGCTCAAGCATGATCGAAAAGAAAATTTCCGCAGCGCTGCTCGCCCGCGCCGCCGCCGTCATCCCCGGCGCGGTCAACTCTCCCGTGCGCGCATGGAAAGCGGTCGGCGGCACTACGCTCTTCATCGCGCACGGCGAAGGCGCGACCGTGACCGACGCCGACGGCAACCGCTTCATCGACTACGTCGGATCCTACGGTCCCGCGATCCTTGGCCACGCCCATCCCGAGGTCGTCGCTGCGCTCTCCGAACAGGGCGCGCACGGCTTCGGCTACGGGGCTCCAACCGAGCTGGAAATCGCGATCGCCGAACGTATCTGCGCTGCCATCCCGATGGCGCGCAAAGTGCGCCTGGTTAGCTCCGGCACCGAGGCCGGGATGACCGCAATTCGCCTCGCGCGCGCGGCCACCGGCCGCTCCCGCATCATCAAGTTCGACGGCTGTTATCATGGTCACAGCGACGCCCTGCTGGTGCGCGCCGGTTCGGGCGTGATGACCCTGGGCGTGCCCGACAGCGCCGGCGTACCGGAGGCGCTGGCCGCGCTGACCCGGGTCGCACGCTACAACTCGCTGGAGGCGGTGGAGCGCTATTTTCTCGCGGAACCCCGCGAGATCGCTGCGGTTATCGTCGAGCCGGTCGCGGCCAACATGGGCGTGGTGGCACCCGCGCCCGGCTTTCTGAAGGATTTGGGCGATCTGGCGCATCGTCATGGCGCGCTGCTTATCTGCGACGAAGTGATAACTGGCTTTCGCCTGCGCTACGGTACCGCGCACGAGATGTATGGCGCCGAGCCCGACCTGATTATGTTAGGCAAGGTGATCGGCGGCGGGATGCCGATTGGCGCGGTCGCGGGGCGGGCCGATTTGATGGACCTGCTCGCGCCGGTTGGTCCGGTTTATCAGGCGGGGACACTATCGGGTAACCCGATGGTGGTGCGCGCAGGGCTTAAGACGCTGGAAATCCTTGCGCGGCCCGGCACTTACGAGCGATTGGAGGCGGTTTCGGCGCGGTTGGGCGGCGGGATGGCCGAGGCGCTCGACCGCTCGGGCCGCAAGGGTTGCATAAATCGTGTAGGCTCACTGGTGACGGCATTTTTGGGAGTCGAGATCGTGCGCGAGGCCGAAGAGGCGCGCCACGCGGACACGGCGTTGTTCGCGCGGTTTTTTCACGCGATGATCGAGCGCGGAATCTATCTGCCGCCCGCACAATTCGAGGCAATGTTCGTGTCGCTGGCCCATAGCGAGGCCGATATCGACCGGACTGTCGCCGCGGCGAGTGAGTCGCTGGCCGAGGTCGCGTAAGTTTTAGAGCCCTGAAGTCCCGCAGGTCCTGAATGTCAGAGCAACCGCCTTTGGAGGAATCATCGGAGGGAAAGCCGAACCTGTGGCGCTATGCCGCTATCGGAGCCGAGCTTTTCTCGCCGATCATCGGCGGCTCGATCGCCGGCTATTACATCGACGCCCATTTTCATACCGGCTCCATCTGGACCCTGGTCGGGCTGCTGGGCGGCGTGTTTCTCGGATTTTATCGCCTGATAGCCGAAACGCGGTCGTTTCGTAAAAGTCTTTGATCGCCGTAAGAATTTTTAATCGCATGACGTGGACAGTTCCGACGATCGCCGGGATTCAGAGCGTGACGGCCGTGATGACCGCGACGCTCAGCTTGATGCTCCTCGTGGTGGCTTCGCCCGCGGCGGCGCTCGGATGCGCGGTCGGCGGCGCGGTGATGATCGCGAATCTTTTCCTGCTGACCTTCGTTGGCCGATGGATAATCGCGGTGGCTACACAAAGCGGTGGCGCCAACCGGCTCGGGATTGTTGCGGCGCCATTGAAATTGCTGTTTATTGTTACGGTCGTTGCCTGGCTCCTAAGCCGCACCAACATCAACGTTCCGGGCTTTCTGCTCGGCGTCCTGACCTGGCCGGGCGCGATCTTTGTTGAAACTTGGCGCGTTTCGCGGACCGCATAGCGGTCTCGGCGCGACGCGGAGGCGATAGCTTGAACCCGGTCAATTTCGTCGATCTCATCGCGCGCAGCGTACATCTCCCGCCGGTTGTGGTCGGCACTTGGATCGCGATGGGAATCCTGATCGTTTTCGGGCTTCTGGCGCGGCGGGCGTTGTTTGAGTCGGCCGACCCAACCGTCCCCGAGAGTGGAATCACGCTGCGTTCGGTTGGCGAAGTTATGACGGAGTGGCTCGACGGCTTCGTCGCCGGCGTGCTCGAGGGTCACAGCGCGCGCCATTACGTTCCCTTCTTCGGCACGCTGTTCATGTTTATTCTCACGGCGAATTTCCTCGGCCTCATTCCGGGGATGGAGCCGCCAACCAACGACACCGACCTCACCTTCGCGCTCGCCATCATCTGCTTTGTTTTTTACCTCTACCAGGGCTTCAGGCATCAGGGGCTGTATTACCTGCGCAGCTTCCTGGGCCCGCTGTGGTGGCTGGCGTGGTTCTTCGTGGTGATCGAGGTGGCAGACAATCTGTTCCGCCCGTTTTCGCTGGGCATCCGTCTTTTCGCCAACATGTTCGCCGACCACAAGGTGCTGGGGCTGTTCACGGGACTCACCAAGCTGGTCATTCCGCTGGCCTTCTACGCACTGGGCTCGATCGTCTGTATCGTTCAGGCCCTGGTCTTCGTGATCCTGGCGATCTCGTACGTCCGGATGGCGAGCCATTCGCATTACTCATAGAGTGCGGCCCGGCGAAGCTGAAAGCTCGCCGAAAGATTTCAATAAAATTCGCGACCAGGCTCGGTCCGGTTCGCGGGGTGGAAGAGGATAGAGGGGAGAAAAAAGAGCCATGGACCTGGCTGATGGCCGCGAGCAAACCAAGGAGGAGACGTAATGATTCGACGGTTAGGAACATGGCTCGCGATGGCGGCGGCGATGGTGCTCGCGAGTCCGCTGCTCGCGATGGCGCAGGCGGCTGGGAGCAGCGGCAGCGGCGATGGCTTGCGCGCGGGCCTTATCGGACTCGGGGCCGGACTCGGTATCGGTATCGCGGCGCTCGGATGCGGGGTGGGCCAGGGCAAGCTGGCAGCCTCGGCGATGGAATCGATCGGGCGTAACCCCAACAGCACCAACCAGCTCTTCGTCCCGATGATTATCGGACTCGCGTTCGTCGAGTCGTTGACCCTGTACTCGCTGGTCATCTCGTTCATCCTGCAGGGCAAGATTTGACCCAGTAATTCGCCTTTTGCAGTAAAAGTGAACACTCGGAGACGGGGCTGGTTAGACCGGCCCCGTTTTCTTTTTGTAATTGAAGTGGCCGATCTCGAACGGCCCCTGCAGAATCCGCCCCTCCGATGTAGGGGCGGCTGCTCGGGAGCGGCCCTTCCACTCAGTCGCGGCGCTTGGCGCCTTGCAGAACGTCGAATTTGGCCCGACGCCGATCCCGCCTGAGCAGCACGTACATCGCACCCGCACCGCCGTCAGCCGGCCGCGCGGTCGCAAACGCCAGCACGTATCCGCCCATGTGCCCGTGCGAGAGCCACTGAGACGCGGCATGCTTGAGCACCGGCATCCCGCCCGGCGAGCGCAGGCCGCGGCCGTGCACCACCAGCACCGCGCGCAGTCCCTTGCGCACCGAGTTTAAGATAAATCCCTCGAGTGCCGCCTTGGCGTCGGCCTGGATCATCCCATGAAGGTCGATATGCGCCTGCACCGCGAATTCACACCGGCGAAGGCGCGTCACCAGCCGCGGGTCGAGACCGAGGCGCGTCCCCTCGGTATATTCCTCGGTCTCGGTCAGCTCGAAGGCTCCCACTCCGGAAACCAGGTCCGATAGCTGTGCAAGAACCTCGGCATCTTCGCTAACGATTTCCAGCGTCACCTCATGCTTGGGGACGATGCGCATAGGACGCTGGTCGCCCAGCCGGCGCACCCCGTCGACGGCCTGGCGGAACATCGTGGCATCGTCGAGTGCCGCTTCTGACTCCGCTATCGGCGTGGCCACGGCAGCCGCCGGGATTTTGTCTGGGGTTTTGGCCGGGGCCTTGCCCGACGGTTTGTCGGGGGTCTTGGGATGCGGCCGCTCGACCAGCAGCTTCTTTAAGTCCTTGAACGGCGAGCTGAAGGCTGGCTTCTCGGCCTTCGGCCTGGGTGCGGGGGCCTTGCGCGGCGGATGGGTCTTTCGCCTCTTGGCCATTTGAGAATAAAGCCTACCGTTTGTTGCGAGGATACGCATCATGGCGCCGCTCGCGACGACGTATGCCGCTTCACTGGTATGCCGCCTCCCTGGCCGGCCTGAAAAAATCGCGCGCGCGACAGAAGGCCGAGCCATACAGCCGCCGCAGCGTTGGCATAGCGCCCGCTTCGGTGGAGAATACACTCTCCTCGGGGCGGGAAAGGATCTCGTGATGCGCAAGCTCATCCGGACAGTCATCATCGTGGTCGGCATCGTCGTGGTGGTCGTGATCGCGGTAGGGTTCTACGCCGTGCTCAACCTCAACGGAATCATCCAGAAGCAGCGGGGCCTCATCCTGACCAAGGCCAGCGACGCGGTCGGCCGCAAGGTCGACGTTCAGGACATCCACGCAAGCCTCGGATGGGGCGTGATCGCTGATCTCCGCGGTGTCACGATCGCGGATGACCCGAATTTCTCCCAGACGCCGTTCGTGGAGGCCGCGGATGTCTATGCGCGGGTCGCGTTGATGCCGTTGCTGAGCCGCCGCGTCGAGATCGATCAGGTATCGCTCAAGCAGCCCGTCGTGCACATCATCCGCAACCAGCGCGGCCAATTGAACGTCGGCAGCCTCGGGAAGAAATCCTCCACTGGCGAGCCCGTGGCCCCCACGCCGGCCACGCCGCCGGCGGCCACCGGCACGCGGCCGCTTAAGGCAGCTCCGCTTACTGAGGCGCAGCCCCCGGGACAACCGTCGGCGGGCGCGGGAGCGCTCGGCGAAGTGTCGATCTCGAGCCTGACCGTCGAGGATGCCACGATCGTTTATCAGGACGCGGGCGCGGCGCCGGTCACGGTGAGCGCGGTCAACCTGGACGTCGAGAATCTTGGCGTCAGTACGCCGGTCGACATCAAGCTGAGCTTGGCGGCGCTGGGCACGACTAAAAATCTTTCGCTAACCGGCAAGGTCGGGCCTTTAATCACCAACGGCGCGATCGATATGAGCGCCATACCGCTCGCGTTCAGCCTAGACCTTGGACCGTTCACGATGGCCCAGCTCAAGGCGGTGCCGCAAATTGCCAAGGCGCTGCCGCCGGAACTCAAGCTGACCAATCCCGTCACGGCCAGCGCCAAGGTTGACGGCACTATCCAAACGATAGCGTTTAACCTCACGACCGACCTGACCGGCAACCAGGTCATATACACCGGCGTGCTCGATAAGGCGGAGGGCGTGCCGCTCAAGCTCGCGGCCGTCGGAACGCGAAAAGACAGCCGAGCGGGGCCGCAGGTCGAAATCCAGAGCGCGACGCTCGTGCTCGGCGACCTCAATCTCAAGGCTGGACAGATTCAGCTCGGCCAGAACCTCAGTGCGCGGGTGGACAGCAATCGGTTCGACCTCGCCTCGATGGGCAAGATGCTGGTCGCGCTCAGCAAGTACAATGCCTCGGGCAAGGCCGAGATTCATGCCCTGGTCAAATTGGTGCAAAAGCGGCCCGAGGTAAACGGCGTCGTGACCCTGGCCTCGGTGACCGTCACGCCGCCGGGCAAGCGCGCGATCGTGGGCGGACTCAGCGGCGACATCAAGATGGCGGGCAAGAGCGCCGTGGCGGGTCCGTTGGCGTTCAACCTCGGATCGGGCCACGCCAGGCTGACGGTCAACGCGCAATCGATTCAGCCGATAGTCGCGAGCTATGATTTCGGCGCCGACGTGGTGAAGCCGGCCGAGCTGACCGCCAATCCCAAGCCCGGGACGGCGGCCGACCACCTCGACCAACTGGCGGTCAAAGGCACGGTCCGGGGCAGCACTTCCGCGCCGACGGTGACCGCGAGAGTGACGTCGCCCTCCGGCACTGCGCAAAACATTGCGTATCGCAACCTCGCCGTCGACGCGACTTATGGCGGGCAGGCCGTGACTATCAGCTCGCTCAAGGTGGCAGCTTTCAGCGGTACGCTCGACGGCAACGCGCGGGCCACGCTCGGCGCCGAGCCGGTCTTCAATGTGGGGCTGAATCTCCACGGGATCGACCTGCAACAGGCGCTGGTATCGCAGAAATCCAAGGCCGCCGACACGGTACGCGGGCAGTTGACGGGGCAGGTGCGCGTGGAAGGCCGCGGCGCCACCTTTGACAAGATCAAGCCGACGCTTAGCGGCAACGGCCAGATGGCGGTCGCCAACGGCAAGCTCATCGGCGTCAACATCGCCGCGCAGGCGATGCGCAAAGTGCAGGGCCTGCCGGGCATCAATACGCTGATTACGCCGTCGATCGTCGCGCGTCATCCCACGCTGTTCAATTCGCCCGACACCAATCTGACCGAGTTAAGCCTGACGTGTGTGATCCAGGGGCCCAAAATCACCTCGCACGACATCAAGGCGTCGACGCCCGATTACAGTGCGCTGGCCGACGGATGGTTCGACCTGGACAAGAACATCGACATGAACGCGCATCTTCTGCTGTCGAAGGAGCTGAGCGGCGAGCTGATGTCCCAGAAAAAGAACGTGGTTTACCTGGCCAACGATCAAAAGCAGATCGATATCCCGGTGCGAATTAGCGGACAGTTGCCCAAGCCCTCGGTGCAGCCGGACATCCAGTTCCTGGCTCAGCGCGCCGCCGGGCATCTGATGCAGAAGAAGGCGGGCAGCTTACTCAACAAATTCCTCGGCGGCAATTCCAAGAACGGGTCCTCGAGCAGCAACCCGCTAGGCGGTGCGCTGAATAAACTGTTCCACTAGTTCGGCGTCAGAAACCGGCCCGCAGGTCAGACCCGCGCCTGTCAATTTCCGCGGAAACTGCGAGGCCCCATTTTGGCGGGTACATGAGCGGCGGGATCGGGCGAGGATTTGGATGGAATTTTTGCTTGATACGCCGTCTGCCGGAGACTCCGGCAAGCTCTGGATGCGACACACGAGCGTACTTGGCGATTTCGCAATAAATGTTCTGACAGTCGATGGGCTGGAGCGGACGCCCGAATAAGTCCTGAAACCTCAGGCCGAGTCGCGCGAATTCGGCGTCCTGACGCTCCGCGGTCCAGGAGATGATATCTTCGGGAGCAGCTTTCCCAATGCTCTCGAAGCACTTGGCGATACCGTCAAGCGCGCCGGGTCCGGCGACGACGAAATCGCCCTCGCTGAAATTGAGGAGGAGCGAATAGTTGAGATCGATCGTGTATTGGAACGCGAGAAAGGAGCCAATTCCGGGGTACGCAAGCAGGGCTTCGTAGACTTGTCTGAGTGAGGTGGCCCGTTCCAGATGATCAGGTAGCCTGTCGTCCATCATGCGCGCGAGAAGGGCGAGATGATTCTCGTGCTTTCTGCTTCGGCCGAACGGTGGCGCGGGCATTATGTAAGCTCCAGAGTAGACGGGTATGCCGCGCTGCATCATCGATCCGAGCGCACGCGCTATGACGTTAAGGTCGATTCTTTCCCAAAGAACCGGACCCACCTCACGTTCGATTTCATCCCAAGTCTCGATTCGGTTAAAAATCTTGAACAGCAACGTCCGAAAAAACAGCTCCGGCGGCGATTGCAGCCGATCTGACCGATACTGGACCTCTCGGATGAGATATTGGCTAACGCGATCTGAGGCGCGATACGCGTTTGTGAACCGATAGGAGCGAAGAATGGTGTCGTCGGTCCACGGCCCGATCGGATGGTTGAGGCGACGATAGAACATCTCTTGGCGCTCAACCGCGAACTGCCAATAGTTATCGAACACAGGCGTATAGGTCGGAGTCACCACTGCATACTTCTCGAGAAGAGCGTCTCGGGTCACTTGCTGTTTGACGGGGTAGAATGCGGAGCTTGCGTAAGTTGGGGGTGTGCGGACGGCAAGGCGAGAACACTGGGGGATGGAACCACGGCGACAGCGCCTGTAGACGGAACCACCAGTTGCACTGGTGGAGATGGCGAACGGAAGAAATTATCCAAAGAGGCACCAACGATCACCGCTACTATCGCAATTCCAATGTACGTTACCGCATTGTAGTAGGATTGAGTGCTTTCGACAGCATGCATACGTTCGCCAACTGACTGCTCGAGACGATGTTGCCGCTCGGCGAGAGTCTGATCGAGACTATGCAGACGGTCGGTAAATGACAGCTCAGCAGACTTAATGCTCTTCGCTAATGCCTCTAGAGAATGAAGTTCACCCGAAATGCTGTTGATGCGGTCCGGATTTAAGCCTCTCTGAATGGGATCATTCTTAACCTTGTCAGATTCACGGTCGAGGTAGGCATACCAGATCAGAAAGCATGACTCGCCCTGTTCCAAATGGACCGTCGCAGGTCCAGCATTAAAAACGGAATACGTTAGCTGCCCTCTATACCCGGGATCAACGTGGAAACCTGAGACGTTGACCAAGCCTTTGAACTTGATCTTAGCCCTCATTGAAATCAGTCCGATCGCATTGCGCGGAATTGTGACGATCTCCTCGGTCACTAGAAATGCAAATTGCCCGGGTGGAATGCAGAAAGCTTCACCTGACCCAAGTAGCTTCTTTGTCGTGGATTTCGGATCGGGCGTTTCTTCGGTCGGAGATACGTATATTTCGCGGCCGATCGTCAGAGTATATGAGGCGCAATCAATATTGTCTGGGTTGAACGGAGTAATCAGCCCCGGCAATTTGTCGAGAAGAGTCTCGCCGCTCCAGAAAGCCATCCGGTCTACCGATGCTACTTATAGTAGCTGTAAAAGATGTTCTTCGTTTCCACGCTACGGAGGCGCTCCCTCGCTCTGTTGACAAGATCAATCTGATGAACCGTGCCTTCTGCGACAAGGAGTTTGAACATATCTAGAACGCTTGCGAGCATCGCCTCTCGAAAGGGGTGGCTTTCGACATGATCGAGCGATTCGCAAGCCTTGGCCAGCCGACCGCAGTGGCGAGCAAATTGTTTTAGAAACCAGGTCTTATCCTCACCTCGAGGGAAGCACTGTGTCGCCAGTTCAATGCCAAACGCTTTGAAATTTACTGGCGCTGTATTTTCTTGCCAGCCGAGGGCTTTGCCGAGATCGAAGTTAAGCGTGTTCGCGGACGCCAGCGTAATGATGAAGGCGTCGACCAACGTCCGCTCAAAGCGGTCGCTGTCGGCATCGATGGCCTCGGCGAAATAACCAAGGTACTTCGCCATGTGCAGGGCAAAATGCTTCATCCGATCGGCGACGGGAAGAAGAGTGATCTCCTTGTGATAGAGCTCATCATGTTTGAGCTGAGCCCATTGCAGAGCGAGAAGCTGCTCTTGGACGGTGATTGCACGCGGACCGTCAGGACCGGAAGTGGCGTTCGAGAGTTGCATGACCTTTTCGAGCGCTTGTTGCGAGACCATAACGTGCTCCCCATTGTCGGTACTTCTGCGATGGAGACTAGTTCGCGCCCTTGTTGAGAGAGCGGCGTCGACCTGAGCGTATGTTCGCAGCCTGATTGCGGTGCGCGGTAGTCTCGGACCTGCTTAGAGCTTTCGTCACATCATCGCGAACCTGACTCAACTTTATGATAAACGCAAACACCATCTGGCCGTTTGCCGAAAGCTCTTCGACCGCGTTCCCGCCGTCATCGAAATAAACCCGAGTTCCGTCGGTAACGAGATACTTCGGGGCTTTCTCCAGGGTAATCTCGTGATGTCTGGCTCGCAGTGTTCCGAGCGCTTTCTTCAGTTTAGCGACAGATATGCCGGATTTCAGCAGGTGGCTCAGCGCCCGTAACATCACCACGTCACCGAAACTGTACTGGCGACCCTTACCCCGGCCCGGGTGCGGGCCCTTGGAGGGCACGAGGACGTTGGAGCGGCAGAGGTAATCGACCATTGCTCGCCCTAGTTTGCTGAGGTGGGCGGCTTTACCGATCCCAAAGTGTTGTTCTGCCATAAAGATCTAGTACAGAGCTGTACTCCTTTTTTTAAGTTTTTGCGAGCCCGCACGCTTTCGCCAATCGAGTACACGACGTTTGTGGAGGACGGCAGAAAGCCGGGAACCAATCGGCGCGTTTTTAGAGGGTAAGAGATGCGCGGCCGAGTAACAGCCGGGTTACAGATTGAGCTGGACCACTGTGGCGCCGGCGCCGCCGCGATGCGGGTCGGCCTGATGGAAGCCCGCGCAGTAGGGCGAGTCGCTCAGATATTCGTGGACTGCCTTCTTGAGCGCGCCCGAGCCGATCCCATGCACGATTCGCACCTCGGCGCGGTTGGTCAGGTAGGCTTGGTCGAGGAACTCCTCCAGCCGCCGGAGCGCGTCTGCGGTGCGCATCCCGATCAGATTAAGCTCGCTGTCTCCGCCGTCGGGACCCGGCCCGGCGCTGACCGTGACCTTGGGCGCGCCGCGCTCCGCACTTCGGCTCTGCGCGCGGCGCAGTCTTTCCGGTGCGACCTCGATGCGCAGTCCGCCGCGGCTCACGACGGCGCGTCCCGAGTCCAACGCGATAAGCTCGCCCTGGATATCGCCGAACTCGACGCGGTCGCCAACCTTGAGCGGTTCACGCGCCGCGCCGCCTTCGCCAGCGCCTTCGGCGGCGCTCGGCGCCATCTGCCCGACCCGCTCCGCCGCCCGCCCGAGCATCGAGCCAAGCTCCCGCTGCGCCTTGCGCCCCGCCCTTACTTCGTCGGCGAGCGTCGCGCTTTCGCGCCGCAGTTCCGCGATTAGCGATTTGCCCTCGGCCACGACGCGTTCGCGCTCGGTCTCGATACGCGCGCGCCCGCGGCGCGCCGCTTCCTGCGCCTCGGCCACGAGTTCGACGGCGCGCTGCTGCTCGGTACGCAGGCGTTCGGCTTCGACGCGAACCTCCTCGCGCTCGGCCTCGAGCAGACTAAGCACGCGCTCCACTTCGGCCGCACCGGCCGGCATCGCCTCGCGCGCGGCGCTCACAATTTCAACCGGCAGGCCCAGGCGCTCGGCCACGGCGAGGCCGTAGCTCTGGCCAATCGTGTGGGGCTTGAGGCGATAGAGCGGCTGGAGGTTCTCGGCGTCGAAATCGACGGCGGAGGCCTCGAAGCCCGCGCGCGAGTAAGCATGAAGCTTGATCGCGGCGGAGTGAGTCGCAATCGCGACCAGGCATCGCCGCCGCCCCAGGTAAGTCATCAAGCCAATCGCGAGCGCGGCGCCCTCGACCGGGTCGGTGCCTTCGCCGGGCTCGTCAAGAATGACTAGCGCCGGCTCCTGGAGCGCGGCGGCCATCGCGCTCAGGTTGGCGATATGCGCGGCGAAGCTGGAGAGACTCGCCTCGATCGATTGTTCGTCGCCGATATCGGCGAAGATGGAGCGAAAGACGATGATGCGGCTGCCCTCGCGCGCCGGGATGAGCAGGCCGGTTTGCGCCATCAGGGCGAGCAGCCCGATGGTCTTGAGCGCGACGGTTTTGCCGCCCGTGTTGGGGCCGGAGATCACGATGCCGTGTAGGCCGGCGGCGATCCGAACATCGATCGGGACGACGTCGCGCCCGCCGGCAATCAGCAGCGGATGGCGCGCCTCGACGAGTTCGAGGCCGCTCGCTTCGAATTCGCCGAGCACCGGTTCGACGCAGCGCAGGCGCTCGGCGAAAATCGCGCGCGCATTAAGCGCGTCGAGCGCGACCATCGCCTCGAACGTCAGCCGCAGTTCGGCGCCGTAACCGCGGATCATCGCGGTCAGATGCGCCAGGATGCGCCGCTCCTCGGCCTCGACCTCGCGCTCGAGCATCATCAGGCGGTTGTCGAGCTCGACCGCCCACATCGGTTCGACGAACAGCGTCTCGCCCGAGACCGAGCGGTCCTGCACGATTCCCTCCAGCCGCTCGGCGTAGTTAAGCTTGAGCGGCAGGACGAAGCGATGATTGCGTACGGTGACCAGGTGATCGGAGACGAACGGCTCCATCCCCGACGCGTTGAGCGAGCGCGCCAGACGCGCCTCGAGCTCGACCCGCTCGGCGCGGAGCCGATTGCGCAGGCGCAAAAGTTGTGGACTCGCCTCGTCGAGCAGGCCGCCGTCCTCGGCCAGCGCGCCGAGCAGCGCGTCGGCCAACTCCTTGGGCGCGGCCAGGTTCTGCGCCGCCGCCGCGAGATGCGGATAGGGCTCCACGCGCGAGCGCATGAAGGCCGCGACGTGGCGCGCCGCGAGCACGAAGTCGCGCACCTTGAGCAGCGAGACGCCGTCGAGCACGGCGCCCTCGCGCGCGGCGGCGAGCAGGATTTCGCGCTGGTCGGCGAACTCCTGCAGCGGAAGAGCGCCGGCGTGCGCGCGCAGCGACACCATCTCGGCCGTCACGCGAAGCCGCACGGCGACCGCGGCGGGGTCGCCCGAGGGCCTCAGCATTTCCACGGCGCGGCGGCCGGGCTCGGAAGTCGCTAGCGCGGCCACCAATCCGATCACCTTGTGGAACTCGAGCACTCGCAGGTCGCGGTCACGCATCGGCGCTGTCTAACACCCCTCGAACCGCTTCGCGGTCCCCCGTTTGGTCAAGCTAATATCTAGCCCAAGTAGACCCAGCAGGCATCAGGCCCGGGCCGCGAGAGGATCGAACTGAGAGGACGCCGATGGAACGAATCGAGAGCCGCATCAACACCTCAAGTCCGGAGTACCGGCAGAATTTCGCGCTGATGGAGGCGGCGGTCAAACAATTGCGCGAGGCGGTCGAGCGCGTGCGCCAGGGCGGCCCCGAGCAATCGCGCCGCCGCCACCTGGAGCGCGGCAAGCTGCTGGTGCGCGACCGGATAAGGAAGCTGCTCGATCCGCAGAGCGCGTTCATGGAACTCTCGCCGCTGGCGGCGTGGGGAATGTACGACGACGAGGCGCCGGGCGCCGGGATTGTCACGGGCGTGGGGCGCCTGCAGGGCCGCGAGGTCGTGGTGGTGGCCAACGACGCGACCGTCAAGGGCGGCACCTACTATCCGATGACGGTCAAGAAGCATCTGCGCGCGCAGGAGATCGCGCTGCAGAACCATCTCCCGTGCGTGTACCTGGTCGACTCGGGCGGCGCGTTCCTGCCGCTGCAATCGGAGGTCTTCCCCGACCGCGAGCACTTCGGGCGCATCTTCTACAACATGGCGCGGATGTCGGCCGCGGGAATCCCGCAGGTCGCGGCGGTGATGGGGTCGTGCACGGCGGGCGGCGCCTACGTGCCGGCGATGTGCGACGAGAATATCATCGTGCGCGAGGAGGGCACGATTTTCCTCGCTGGGCCGCCGCTGGTGCGCGCAGCCACCGGCGAGGAAGTCACCGCCGAAGAACTGGGCGGCGGCGACGTCCATACGCGGCTGAGCGGCGTGAGCGATCATCTGGCCGACGACGACGAGCATGCCCTCGCGATCGCGCGCTCGATTTTCGAGAGCCTCGGCCCTCGCACCGGCCTCGAATACGCGCTGCAGCAGGCGGAGCCTGAGGATCCTTATTACGACCCGCGCGAGATCTACGGCGTGGTCTCGGGCGACACGCGGCGCCCCTACGAGGTGCGCGAACTAATCGCGCGCCTGGTCGACGGCAGCCGGATGCACGAGTTCAAGCCGCGCTACGGGGCCACGCTGGTGACCGGCTTCGCGCGCGTCTACGGCTACCCGGTCGGAATTATCGCCAACAATGGCGTACTGTTCAGCGAATCGGCGCTCAAGGCGACGCACTTCATCGCGCTCTGCTGCGCGCGCCGCATCCCGCTGCTCTTCCTGCAGAACATCACCGGCTTCATGGTCGGCAAGCGCTACGAGCAAGGCGGAATCGCCAAGGACGGGGCCAAGATGGTCAACGCGGTGGCCAACGCGCAGGTGCCGAAGTTCACCGTGATAATCGGCGCGTCCAACGGAGCGGGCAACTACGGGATGTGCGGGCGGGCATACTCGCCGCGGATGCTCTTCATGTGGCCCAACGCGCGTATTTCGGTGATGGGCGGGGAGCAGGCGGCCAACACGCTGCTAACGGTCAAACTCGAACAGTTGAAGGCGCAGGGCCAGACGATGACGGCCGCGGAGCAGGCCGAGTTCGTGCGCCCGACGCTGGCGAAGTACGAGTACGAATCGAGTTGCTATTTCTCGAGCGCGCGCCTTTGGGACGACGGCGTAATCGATCCGCTGGAGACGCGCGCGATGCTGGCGCTCGGGATCGCGGCCTCGCTCAACGCGGGCATCCCGCCGGCGACGGGTTTCGGCGTGTTCAGGATGTGAAAGTGGTTATACCAACGACCGCTCAATTCAGCGGTTCGAAGCCGACCTGGCCGCATTGACCCGAGTACAGGTAGTTAAAATTCAAAAGCGGCCGCCGGCAATAAGGGCAATAGGGGCGATAAGGAAAGGATCGCTCCATGCCGTCGAGATGCCTCGTTTGGGGTTTGAGCCCGCATTTCCATTATGACCGCTGGGCCCAGAACACCGGTCTTATGCCCTCTCCCGCATTTATTTGCGGGAGAGGGCGCGGAGCCATTTGATGATCGTTCCCCGCAAGGAGCTTACAATGCGGGACAGAATATAACCTTGTAGTTCACGAGATCGTCAGCCGTATTGTTGCAGGTCCAATCGCTCGACGCGTCGTCGAACTGGTAGGCATATGCAGTCGGGCAGGCGAATTTAAAAAATTTCTCGAAACCCACTCCGGCTGTGCCTACCCCGGGATAGCTCGCCGCCGTGAGCCACCCTGCGTTCGTGGGGCCGCACGTACCTGGATAAATTGCCTGCGGCGCGCAATAGCAGGTCGTCGAGCTGCAGTCGACAGTGGTGCCGTTGTCGGACTTACCATCAGCAACGCCATCGCTATTCAAGCACGTGTCTGGCTGCGAGCATCCGTCGTTTGTTCCGCGGCTTGCCGAACATTGATTAGGATTGTAACAAAAGCAGCTTGCGCTCGAGGCCGAGCACTCCTTCTGTCCGTTGCCGACGATATTGCTATCGAGGCACTGCTGCTGAGCACCCGTGCACTGGCCGCCGCCCGCGGTGCAGCTCGTCGCAGTTGCGCTCCAGACGTTCGCGTTCCAGACCACGTCGCCTGCGCCGGAAGTGGTTGGCGGCAGGCACACGGCGGTTTGGGAGGTTGGGGAAAGCTGAATCGTGTTGCACGTGTAATCGACAAATGGAAATGCGGCGCATGGGCTACCCTCGTTGCCCGGTGTGCAGCCGCCGTTTTGTATCACCGGCGTACAAACACCGGCGCCGGTTGGCAGAGGAGGATTGAGCGCCTTCACGAACGTAGGATTCAGCAGGCAAGTCGTGCCGGGCTGACAATCTTTTGGGGAAAAGCAGACCGGTGAATCGCCGTTGGGAGACTGAAGAGTCAGGCTGTTGCCGAACAGGTCCTGTGTACCCAAGTAATTGGTGCATGCGTAGTACATTGCATTCGTACTACAGCTTGCTGAACCGCCATCAGGGCATACGTCCGCCGGACTATCGCAGGCAATCGTCGCTGCACCTGACTTGACCCGCAGTGTCTTGGGACAGGTGGCACGAAGATCGGAGGTGCACCCCGCGGTTTCGCATGACGGCCCATTATTGTTCCAGATTAAAGAAGGACCGTCGGCGACCGTGGCAAACCGCCTAGCGGGAAATTTAGGTTTGGTATTCCCGCTCGTTCCGGCCGAGCCTATGTTATTAAAGAGAAAGCTATTCGTATTAATGGTCTGAGTAATCAGCGCCTGGTCGGCAAAAGAAGTGTCCTTCTGCCATTTTGGCGCATCGCTTGGCAGGATTGGCATCACCTTAATTGGAAGGTTGTACCCGCTGACGAGGCTCACGTCGTAGTTATCAAGCCCATTGGTTCCGCCAGTGGTTATCTCGAACAAAGTTGCGCGATTCGCCGACTTATTCACCGTGGTGCAGTCGAGATTCCCGGGATCGCCGCATTGACCGGTTTTGCAAGTGAAGTCGCTCGATGCGCCCGAGCATTTGGTACGCGGCCAAAACCTGCCCGACCAACCCTCCGGGATAGGCAATTCAGTCGAATTGACGCAGTGACCGGCATCACACGTCGCTGTCTGAGTGCTGGCAGACGCTCCAAACCTGCAATCAGCGTCGCTAGTGCACTTGCACGTGTAAGTATTTGCGTCGCATGCCCGTGCGCAGATTTTCGGCGCTCCAGTGCCAGGCGAGCACGTTGGCGCAAGTGCCCAATTCGTCGGATCAACCTCGGCGCCTGATGGTGCCAATTCCGCGAGCCAGACTTGCTGAAGGCATCGATTCACGAAAGTAATGCTATGCGTCTGTGCGGCCGAGAAGCCTGGCAGGGCCAAAATCGCGACCATGCACACAATCCCCGGCCGAAACGCCCAGTATTGCCGCATCATCGTTCTCACCGTATTTTCCCCCTTGGCAGCCGTGCCGAATCGTCGTCTCGAAACGGAAGGACATAATACGTTAACGATGACGTTAAGCAACACTGTATAATCTATTCAAATGGCTGGAACAGAATATCTTCGCCATAGATCTTTCGAAATGACTGTAACAGCCGATATAGCCCAATAGTACAGACTATAGACGAAATTACGTCGTCGCCCGCGACCGGCCAAGACGCATCAGCTTCATAGAGAGGTCGAAGAGGACTCGCGCATCACTCCTCCCGCGAATAATGCAGGCGAGTACCCGGCGAGTGCCAGGAAGGATTACGTCAAAAAATGAAGGATCAGGATCGAATTGATCGCGATGAAGGCGGCCGGTACCAGCCAGCGCGCGGTTTGGCGGATCCTGGCCGCCGCCTTGCGCCGGTCGCTGCGATAGGCGATATGCACTGCGGTCAGCTCGACCATCGTCACGAAGGCAAAGATGTAGCAGGTCAGAAAAAAGGCGTCGGCGAAAGTCAGATATGGCACCCGCGGCAGGGTCAACGAGATCGCCAGCGCAAACGCGATGATCGTGAGGATGGTCGTCACCGCTATGGTTACCTGGCTCGAGACCTCGGGCGGATCGAACCAGAAGACCGACCATGAGACGACCACCATCAGCAGCAGTGGCAAAAACACTTTCCACAGGTAAAAGCCGTAGCGGCGCTGGACCGCGATCTCGAACCTGGCTTCGGCGACCGCATGTTCGCCGAATTGACTCCCTGCCGTGCCAAGCTCGTAGGTGAGCGATTCGAAATGCCACGACTCCAGCGAGGAGTAGGTGTTGAACTCGGTCGCGGTCCATACCGGCAACAAGCTGGGGACGAAGGATACGAACTGTTGCTGGTCGGTGAACGGATGGACGATGATTTCGAGCTTCTGCGCGTCGAAGGGGAAGGACTTGAGGTGGAAAGTGGAGGTCACGAGGGCATCGAAGCGCTCGACGTAGGACACGGTCCCGTCCGGCTCGACCCGCATCGAGGTTTCGTAAACCTGGCGCGGTTCGACCACGTTGATTATCACAAGTCGCGGCCGCCATACCGAATCGGTCGCGAGGGTCCTGTACTTGTCGTTGGGACCAGCCGGCTGATAAGTGAGGCGCGAATCACGCCATTGCGCCAGCAGATAACCGGTCAACTGAAAACGCTCGGTGACCTCGTTGATGCTCGAGAGGTTGAGCACGTGAAGCGCGACGGTCGTTTTGACCGGGCCGCCCTCGGTGGGCGGCGGCAACAGCATCGAATTGGGATCGAGCCCCGCTGGGAACGCGGCGAATGGATTCTGAGCCGCCACGGCGGAGGCCGCGGCGATTGCGATCAGAATCGCCGCCAGGGCGAGCGCAACGAGCGGGCCGCGCGCGCGCATGTTTTTCGCGATCACAATCTTCTCACTGATGAGGCTGCGCTCAGTAGTTGGCGTTGCCGAGCGGTGAATGCTCGCGCTTGTAGACCAGAAAGGTGCGATCGAATTCGATCACCACGATTCCCGACTGTCCGGTCTGTCCGTCGGTTTTCATCCCGATCGTATGCACGGTGACCAGCCCTTGGCTGGGGCGGCTTCCGGACTCGCGCTTGGAAACCACCGCGGTCTCGGCGTAGAGCGTGTCGCCGGCGAAGACCGGATTGACCAGCCGCACCTTGTCCCATCCGAGGTTGGCGACCGCGTTCTGGCTGGTGCTGTGCACGCTCATCCCGGTGACCACCGAAATGGTGACCAGCGAGTTCATCAGTGGCCGCTTCCACTGCGTCGCGTTCGCGTAGGCGGAGTCGAAGTGCAGCGGATGCGTGTTCATCGCCAGCAGCGTCATATAGATATTGTCGGTCTCGGTCAGCGTGCGGCCGGGGCGATGCTCGAAAACGTCGCCGGGCGTGAAGTCCTCGTAAAAGAGCCCATAGGCTTCGCGATAGCGGTTGGGTCCGACCTGCTTGTAGGCGGACGGCAGCTTTTCCATCAATGATTCCTCCGATGCGATTGCGAATTTGCGGTTGCTGGCATTCCTTGGCGCTCAGGCCTCCGGCGCCAGCATCTTGTTCGGCTGCACGTAGCGGTCGAACTCCTCGGGCTTGAGGTATCCAAGCTCGACGGCGGCCTGGCGCAGCGTGGTGTTCTCCTCATGCGCCTTCTTGGCGACCTTGGCGGCTTTGTCATAGCCGATATGCGGGCTGAGCGCGGTGACCAGCATCAGCGAGTTGGCAACGTAACTTGCGATACGTTCGCGGTCGGGCTCGATGCCGAGCACGCAGAACTCGGTGAACGAGACGCAGGAGTTGGCGAGCAGGGTTATCGAGTGCAGCAGGTTATGGATGATGAGCGGCTTGAAGACGTTGAGCTCGAAATTGCCCTGGGTGCCGGCCGCCGCGATCGCGGTGTCGTTGCCCATCACCTGCAGACAGACCATCGTCATCGCCTCGGACTGGGTCGGATTGACCTTGCCCGGCATGATCGACGAGCCCGGCTCGTTCTCCGGCAGCCGCAATTCGCCCAGTCCGCAGCGCGGCCCCGAGCCCATCCAGCGGATGTCGTTGGCGATTTTCACCAGCGAGCACGCGAGCGTGCGCAGCGCGCCGCTGGCCATCACCAGCGCGTCGTGCGCGGCCAGCGCCGCGAACTTGTTGGGCGCCGTGACGAACGGCAGCCCGGTAAGCGCGGCGATCTTCGCCGCCGTGCGATCGGCGAACTCGGGATGGGTGTTCAGGCCGGTGCCGACTGCGGTGCCGCCGATCGCGAGTTCGTAGATGTCGGGCAGCACCGCGTCGATACGCCTTAAGTCGGCGTCGAGCTGGGCGACGTAGCCCGAGAATTCCTGGCCGAGCGTCAGCGGCACCGCGTCCATCAGGTGAGTGCGGCCGATTTTGACGATATCGGCGAACTCCTCGGCCTTGGCGTGGAGCGCGTCGCGCAACTTTTGCATCGCGGGCATCAGCAGGTTGACGATCTCCTCGGCCGCCGCGATATGCATCGCGGTCGGAAACGTGTCGTTGGAAGACTGCGACATATTGACGTCGTCGTTGGGATGGATCGGCTTTTTGCTGCCCATCTTGCCGCCGGCCAGTTCGATCGCGCGGTTCGAGATGACCTCGTTGGCGTTCATGTTGGTCTGGGTGCCGCTGCCAGTCTGCCAGACGCGCAATGGAAACTCGGCGTCGAGCTTGCCCGAGGCAACCTCCTCGGCCGCCTGCACGATCAGCCGGGCCTTGTCGGCGGCGAGCTTGCCCAAATCCTGGTTGACCTGGGCGGTGGCCTTCTTGAGCAGGCCGAAGGCGCGGATCATCGAACGCGCCATCCGGTCGGATCCAATGTTGAAGTGATGCAGCGAGCGCTCGGTTTGCGCGCCCCAGTAGTGCTCGGCGGAAACCTCGATTGAGCCCATGCTGTCGGTTTCAGTGCGGAATGTTTGCTTGTCTGCCATGGCGGGAACCTTCCTCGGAGAACCCTCCTGATAAATTTTATCTGATAGATTTGCCTGATGGATTTTGACTCGGCGTCCGCGGCATCGGCCGCAGTCTCGAACGCTGGCGAAAGTTTGTAGGCTCACAAGCGGATTTGCAACAACGGCCCCATGGGCCCTTTCCTGCCGCCTATCCTGCCTTTTCGACTTCGGTTGGGAGGGAATTTTCAGCAGAGGTTCGGGCAAGCACTTCGTACGGCCGCATCATCTCGTTGTCCTCATGCTCGAGCAGATGACAATGCCATACGTAACGGCCGGTGTAGCCCGCAAAGCGAACGATTATTCGCGTGACCATCCCCGGATTGGCCCGCACGGTATCCTTCCATCCGGCTTCGTTGGGCTCCGGAGCAATCGCCGGCCCCCTGAACTTTAGTTGTTTCAGGTTTTGATAGGCGAAGGTGTCCAGGCGCCGTCGATCCAGTATCTGGAAGCGCACCAGGTGCAGATGAATCGGATGAGCGTCATCGGTCAGATTGATGAGATTCCAGATTTCGACCGTATCGATCACCGGGTTCTCGGTAACCGGCATGCTCCAGTGAGTACCGTTGAGCAGCATCACCATCGCGTTACCGACGAGATCGTCCTGTTCCATCAAGGTGAGCGAGCGGGTTTTGACGGCCTCGGCTTGCGGTATCGGCGGCACGGGACGCAGACAGTCAGGAAGTGCGCTCGTGTCCTTGGGGCCGGCGTGCGAAACGCGAAACTGCATTATATCGAAAGCATCGCTCTTGACCGTAATCGGCTGACCGCCATACGCGGAGAAATCGACGACGATATCCGCGCGCTCGGCCGGTGCGAGAAGCAGGCTTTTAAGCTCGACCGGCGAAGGCAACAGCCCGGCGTCGGTACCTATCTGATGGAACGGCTGCCCGTTGGAGAGCGACAAATGGAAGAATCGCCCATTGGCGCCGTTGAGTACACGGAAGCGATACTTGCGGGGTTCCACTTCGAGGTAAGGGAAGACTCTGCCGTTGACCAGCATCGTTTCGCCGAAGAACTCGGTAATCCACGGCGCTCCCGGAGTTCCCGAGACCGGATAGTAGAGCTGCCCCTCGAGATCGAACATCCGATCGTAGATCACCATCGGAATGTCATACTTGCCACTGGGCAAATTCAGCGCCGCCTCGACCTCGTCGCGAATGACGAAGACGCCCATCAATCCGGCAAAGATGTTGAGCCGGTTAATTCCCATCGCATGGTCGTGATACCAGAGCGTCGCGGCGTCCTGCCGGTTCGGGTAGTGGCAAAGCATCGACTTGCCCGGGACGAACCAGTGCTCGGGATAGCCATCGCTCTCGGGCGGCGCGCAGGCGCCGTGAAGATGAACGACGGCGCGGACCTCCGGCTTGTCGGCCTCCGCGCCATGGAGGTTGTGATCGATCGGCAGAAAGTGCCTGTCGGGAAGCAGGTTGACCCACTCCACGATCAATCCTTGGCCGCTGTGGGTCTCGAACGTCGGGCCGGGAACGGCTGAGTCGTAGCCCCATTGTTGCGTCGGCTTCAGATCGCGATGCAGCTTGGCTGCGAATTGCCGCATCTCAATCCTGTAGTAGGGAAGTTTAACCTGCGGGTCCGCCGGAGTGGACCGAAAGCCGCGGCTGCGGGCGATTGCAGGGATTGGCAATGGATCGACAAAGTGCGCCAACGTATTTGGATCGAGCGCGGGTCGAACCGACACAGCTTTGCGCGCCCGGCTGCGAGTCTGCATCAGCGCCGCGCCAATCAGGCTGCCCTGCTTAAGAAACTCCCGTCGGGTGATCGGCATTCGTGTTCCTGGATGGCGAATTTATGCGCGCGCTCCTTGCAGGCGCAGACCGGGTATACACGCGGATCAAACGCGAAGAAAAGGAGCGCAGCGTCGTCGGGTATTCAAGGCGGCGGCGGGGTGCGGCATTAGCCGCACCCCGCCGTTCTGACTCTCCAGCGCCGCTTGGCTCTATACTGTTAAGGGACTACTTCGCCAGTGTCCTGATCGAGGAAAAGAGCATTGTCGGGATGCATCTTCGTGAAGTCGAACATATTGGTGATCGAATTTGACACAGCGTCGAAAGATCCTTGACCAATACGTTGTCCGCTCAGCCAGTTATCCTCCACGAATCGGATTATCGAGGTCTGATTCGTGATCGAATTATCGACGAAGTTTACCTTCGCCCAGGGTGAGATGACCAGCAGCGGAAGCCGCGGACCATGGCCGCATCGGCCCTGCGCATGCGTGGTCGCCGGATTGATGCCGGGCAACGCGGTCACGCCGCTGCCGCAAGCATTGGTGCCGGTAAGGGCGTCGGCAGCAGTGCTGGAGGTGTTAATGATCGGGGGCATCTGGTGATCGTACCATCCGTCCGAGTCGTCATAGGAAATCACGACCGCCGTGTTTTTCCATTGCGGCTGCGTCTGGAGAAAGTTGATCACCTCGACAATGAAACTCTGCTCATCCAGCGGGTCGGAGTAGCCGGCATGAGCGTCCTGAAAACCCGGAGCCTTGAGAAAACTCACCGCGGGAAAGTTGCCCGCGTTGACCGCGTCGAAGAAGTCATGAATGTCGTACTGATGATTGGCCGCCGTGTCGCTATTGGTCCCGATTGCCATGACCGAGCTGGGCCGCGCATGCGTCGGGTTGGCCGTCGACGCGTAGTACTGGAATGGCTCGTGGTGCGGGATGTAATCGGCTTTTTTGGTGTTCGTGACTATCGAAGTGGTGCTGCGGCTGCATCCCGTCGTCCCATTCTCGTTGGTTATCGTAAGGTCGAAGCCACCTTGGAAAAACCCCCAGGTGATCCCTTGAGCGGTGAGAAGATCGCCGATATTGGTGCCTCCGAACTTCAGCGTTTCGCCGCTGGTGGTCGAGCACACGTCGCCCACCGGATCGGCGTCGCCAATATCCGTAAGGCCACCGTTGCCATCAGAGATCGTTGCGCCGCCTGGGTTAAGATCTGTGATCACTCCATTGGTCTGACCCGCAGCGAGGTTGATCGCTCCGGGCGTCGATGGACCGAAGGTCGTGCCGTAGGAGTTGTCACTCATCGCGAAATGCTGTGCATAGTTCCACAACGCCGTGACGGTGTTGCCGTCGTAATAGCCCATCGTCAGAGCCGTCGTGGTGACTTGCGAAGGAGGAGGCTCGGGCGGCGTTCCAGGAGTTCCGACGGATAGCGGAAACAGATCCATCAGACCATGATCGAAGGCCATCTGTTCGGGAGTGTAATCGTGATCCTGATCGGCGGTAAATGCCTGGGACCGATCCAGCCGAAACGGATTGGACGCAACACTATGATCACCCGACTCGTTGTTGGCCGGATTGAGGTTGGGGTTTTGGGTCAACAGGATACCGCTCAGCCCATTGACGACCGGGGTACTTGCCAGCGCATGAAAGGCAGGCTCTTTGCGCGGATTCAGCGCATTAGGGTAGGTGCCAAAATAGTGGTCAAAGGACACGTTCTCCTGGAAGATAACCACGAGATGTTTTATCGGCGTGGAGGTTGGAAAGCCGCCCGCACTTGCAGTAGTGGCGGCCGTCATCGTTCCCAATTGCAGGAGAACGAACGCCGCGGCTGTAGCGGTCGAGACCACTTGCCTGAAAAACTTATGTCTGGTGTACATCGTATGTTCCGTTTCTCCTAAAATTTGTCGGCCAACCTATTTGGCGCTAGCTACATAACCGGCGAATATGCATTCGATTGCGAAGACCGTATGATCTGCTTGTTAAACGGTGGCGGCTCCTGGCATCGAGTGCTGGCCAGCGTGGTAGACGCGCGAAGCCTCGGACGCACCCGTCCGCCGCTGCGACGGACGCGCAGCCAGGGGGGCCGCGCGTCCGTCCGCTCGTTTTTATGAAGAGAGCTTCGTATAGCCGGGCGCGGGAGAGGTCTGTCTTATTTGCGCTCGGCCGCGGGCACTCCGAGCGGGTCGTGAATCCGATCGCGGGACCTCTCCCTAACCCTCTCCTTGGACAAAGAGAGGGTTAGAAGGGGACGGCGCTACCCAGGCCGTCGCGAAGTTTGCGCGCGCGCTAGCGCGGCTACTCGGCGAGCAAGCCCTTGCCGGGGATATGATTGACTTCGAGCCGGATGCCGTCGGGGTCCTCGAACAGCACCGAGTAATAGCCCGCGGCCCACGTGCCCTCGTCGGGCGGATGGATGATCGTGGCGCCGATGCCGAGCAGGAACTGGTAGACCGCGTCGACGTCTTTGCGCTCGCTCGCGCGCAGGCAGACGTGATGCAATCCGGCGCGCCCTTGGACAAAACGCTCGCTGCGATATTTCTCCGGCGCCTTGTGGATGCCTATCCCGGTGCGGCCGCCGATACAATAGAATTGGGAGCCGGTCTTGCGGACCACGAACGTCAAGCCCAAAAACGGCAGCAGCTTCTCGTAAAACGGCAGGCAGGCCTCGTAGTCGCTGACCGTGAGCATCACATGCGCGACCCCGTTGATCTCCATCGCGTTCCTCCTTGCACAAACGCCGCCTCCGGCGCTCGCACCCGCTGGCGCGGCGCCGTCGCAGGCAGGTGCCGTTTCTTTCTTGCGGCGGGTCAATCTATGCTATAGAAGTTGCGCCTGAACGAAAGCCAAGGCCATGGGTGCGGCGGCTTCTCAGCGCGGCCCTGCGGCCGTTATAATTTGAAGGCGCTGCTGCCCGACAGGAGAGGATGACGGAACATGCCCTGGACCATAACCCGATTGTGCATAGACTGCGTTGACACCGGATGTGTCAGCGTGTGTCCGGTCGATTGCATTTACGAGTATGTGGGCGAGGACAAACAGCGCTTCCCCAACATGCTCTACATCAACCCCGACGAATGTATCGACTGCGGCGCGTGCGAGCCCGAATGCCCATGGCAGGCGATTTTCGAGGAGCCGGCGACCCCCGAGGTCTTCAAGGACGACATCGCGCTCAACCACGCCACGTTGGAGCTGGCCGACCAGTTCAAAGTGAAGACCTTCACCCAGACGGAACATCCGACCTCCGACCAGATCGCCGAAAACAAACGCAAGTGGGGACTCGATCCCAACGCCTAGGCGGCGCGCGTCTCACTAACGCCGGCCAGCTAGCGCCCGAATCGACAGCGGCACCGGACACGCGATCATCACGCGTCCGGTGCCGTCGTCACGTTGATCTTTAGACCCGCGCCCGCGCGTTTGCCACGCGCCGCCATCTGCTGCCGCATCAAGTTTACTCCCTTCCCGCATCGGGAAAGGGTCGAAGCTTAGGCTGCCGCAGGTTATGGACTAGAACATCCGTTTCTGGCCGTGCTTGAAGCCGCCCTGCTGGCCGATCGGCTGATCGCGCTCGCGCTGAGGCTCCGGTTCACGTTCGCGCTCGCGCCCACGACCACTGCCGCCCCCACTGCTACCGCCGCCGCCGCTAGCGCCGCCGCCGCCACGGGGTCGGCCGCGGGTGCCACCGCTTTCGCGGCGCTCGCCGACCGGGATTATCTCGACCACGCGCAAAAAGCCATCGCCGGTCGAGCGAGTCGTGATCAGCGGGTCATCCTTGAGCGCGAGATGCACGATTCGCCGGTCGCGCGGCGGCATCGGATCGAGCGTGACAGATACGTGCTCGCGCTTGGTCTGCTCGGCCATCGACAGCGCCATGCGATGAAGCTGTCGGCGCCGGCGCTCGCGGTAGGATTCGGTATCGATCGTGATTGGTACGGCGTCTTTGACCTGCCGCGCCAGGATGCGGTTGACGAGGTACTCCAGGGAATCCAGGGTCTGACCGTGACGTCCGATGAGAAGTCCCGAGCCATCGCCCTTGATCGCCAGTTCGATTCCTTCCGAGTCCTCCTCGGTGGTGGTGATTTCGCCCCGCTCGCCCATCAGCTGCAGGATCTGTGACAGGATCGCAGTGGCTTCACGGACCTGGTCGTCGAGTCCTACCGTCTTGCGCCCCGCGTCGCCCTCGTCGTCCCCGCCCGCGCTCTCTTCATGCCGCGTCGAAGCCTCGACCCGCCGCTCCGCGTTACCACCTGACGACCGCGCTGGCGGCGGCTGGTCGCGTTCCTGATCGCGTCGCCGCGGCGGCGGCGTTGCCGGAGATGATCGCGGCGGCGCGGGCCGCTCATAGGACTCGGCCGAAGGCCGGCCGCTTGAAGACTGTTCGCCAGCCGATCTTTGCGGTGCCGGACGCGATCCGCCGCCCGGCGCACCTGTGCCGGCCGCGCTTGCCGCCGTGGGTTCTGTCGGCGGGCGCGGGCGAGGCGGCGGTGCGGGCGGCGGTGACATCACACCGCTTCGCGCCCCCTCAGGTGCGCGGCGTTCCACCCGCACGCGGGCCTGCCGAGCGCCCAGTCCGAGCACGCCGGAGCGCGGTGTGCTCAGCACCTGGATAATGACGTCGTCTTCGGAGGCCCCCAGCTGGTCAAGCGCTTGCTTGATCGCTTCGTCGACGCTGGGGGCGGCTACCTCGATCGCTTCGTTAGGTTCGCTCATGCTGCGGCAACTGGGGTGTATTGTTTGAATTCCCGGTTCAGGAAGAACTGTTGAATTATACCCAGTAGATTGGAAGCAAAGTAATAGAGCGACAACCCAGCCGGTAGAGCTATGAACAGCACGGTGAAGAAGATGGGCATCCACATCATCATCTTCTGCTGGTTGGGGTCGCCGGCCTTCGGCATCATCCATTGCTGCAGGAATGTGCTGACGCCCATCAGCAGGACCAGGATCGGAAGGCCGTGACAGTCGATACCGGGCACCTTGGGCATCCACGCGATTGGCAGGCAGTCGGGCGCGGATAGGTCTCTGATCCAGCCGACGAACGGGGCATGGCGCAACTCGATCGAATTGAGCAGCGCCTCGTAAAGTCCATAGAGAATTGGGAACTGAATCGCGGTCGGGATGCATCCGCCTAGCGGATTGACGTGGTTGCGCTTGTACAGCTCCATCATCTCTCGATTGAGCTGAGTCGAATCATCCTTGAATTTCGCGCGGATTTTCTCCACCTGCGGCGCCAGGCGCTGCATCCGCAAGGCCGAGCGCTGGGCCTTGATCGATGCCGGCAGAGTCGCGAGCCGCACCGCCAGCGTCAGCAATATTATGTCCCAGCCGTAGTTGGGGGCGATCGTATGGAGTATCTGGAGCGCACGCAGGAAAACGATCGCGAGCACGCCGAACCAGCCGAAGTTGATCGCCTTGCTCAGGTTCGGGCTCGCCGCCTCCAGCAGATTGAGCTGCTTGGGTCCCATGTAAACTGCCGTCGCGGCCTTGAGGGTCCCCGGAAATAGCATTTCCGCCCGCGCTTCGCCCTCGCTGTACTCCATCCGCACCTCGCCCTTCGTGGGCGCCTTGGGAATGAAGGCCGAGAGAAAATAGCGGTCGCCCATGCCGGCGAAGGCGATGTCGCCCTCGGCCGGCGCAAGTCCCTTCTCGAGTTGCTTTTGGTACTCGTTGAGGACCTTGCCGCCGACGTCGGCCTGGACCGCCGGGTAATCGCGATAACCCTGCTCCGGCGCGCGTTCGGTCAGCGGCTGGCTCATGGTGAATCCGATGGCCTTGACGTCCGGCGTCGCCCCGCCTACCTCCGCGTCGATATCATAGAGGTAGCTTCCATTGCGGAAAGTGAAGCGCTTGCTCAGCTTGAGTCCTTCCTTGGTATCGGCGGTGAAAGTGACCGTGGTGTCGGCGCCAGGGCCGGCTTCGACTTGCGCCGGCGCGTCCGTGATGTAGTCGATCCCGGAGTCGCCGAATATTTTGTCGCCGCGGTTGACAATCAGGCCCATTGGCAGGCGCTCGCCCTGCACGACTACATCGTAGAGCGGGCTGTCCTTGCGCACGGTCTGGCGATAGCGCTTGAGCCGGAAGCTCAGGAGTCGCGCGCCTTTGGCCGTAAAAGTGGCCTCATAGAGGTCCGTGTCGACTTCGACCGCGCGCGGCGGGCTCGCGCTCATCGTCGTCGGGATCAGCGACTCGGGTTCCGGCACGCCGCCGGTCGCCTGCGCCGTCGATCCAGCGGACGAAATCGGAGAGGACACGGGTGACGAGATGGGGGACGACATCGGGGATGACATCGCGGACGACATGGGAGTCGACATCGGCGAACTCCCGCCCGCTCCCGCCGCGGCCTGCTTGCCCGGGGACGCAGGCGAGGCGCCGCCAGCCGGTTGCGCAGTCTGTTGCCCCATCGGTGCCTTCGGCGGACGAACCCAGCGGATGAAATCGGTGTAGAAGATGGCCGCGATGATCAGCAGGACGAAGACGATGATTTGGCGTGTGCTGTCCAAATTGCTCCTTCAGGGATGCTGTGGGCCTTGTGCCGGATGCGCTGCTGGCACGGGGTCGTAACCCCATCCGCCCATCGGACGGCATCGCAAAAGACGGCGCAGGATAAGGTGAAGACCACGGCCGAGGCCATGGGTGGCCAGGGCCTGATGCGCGTATTCGGAGCAGGTCGGATCGAAGCGGCAGGCGGGGCCCGCCGTCGCCACCAGCAGCGGCGAGATCAACCAGCGATAGGCTGCGACGGCGCCCAGAGCGGTCGCGATTGCCACGGCGCGAAGCCGCCTCTTCACGGCCTCAATCACGGCCGCGCTCTGTCCCGGATCGGGGTTTGATATGGCTATCGAGCTTGCGCCGGAGATTGGCGACACTGTCGAGGAGTTCGGCGTCGATCGCCATCCACTTCAGTTCCCCGGCGCCCTTGCGCGCGATTACCACCATCGCCACTCCCGCCGGCAACATCGCCCGCAGTCTAAGCCTGTAGCACTCGCGCACGCGGCGCTTGAGCAGGTTGCGAACCACCGCGTTGCCCACCCGGCGCGAAACCGTGATTCCCAGCCGCGAGCGCTCGTCCGAGGCGCCGCCGAGTCCGTAGAGCACGAAATGTCCGCTCTGATGTCGTGCGCCGCGCCGCTGGAGCTGAAGGAATTCTCCGGATTTGCGCAGCCGATCGGCCGCGCCGAATCCCGCAGAACTGGCGCTCAAGACGGCGGGCCGCCGCCGGTCTAGCCGGGCTGCTTGGGAGGAATGGTTATGGTCAGGCGCACGCGCCCCTTGGCGCGGCGGCGTCTGAGAATGTTTCTTCCGCCCGGCGTGGCCATGCGCGCCATGAATCCGTGCGTCCGTAAACGGCGGCGGTTGTGCGGTTGATAAGTCCTTTTCATCGCCTGCGGCCAAAAGCGGCCAAATGTCGGCTCGTGCCGAGCCCACCATGTTTTGATTTTTCCACTTGTTCCACGAAGAGGCGCGGGCCTCACGCTGAACAAGCCATGGAACCATACGGACGCCGCGCGGGCAAGCCTATCGGGGGGGGGAAGACTCGCCTACCTGAAGCGTCAGGGCTCAGGTACTAGTGTCCGCCTAGTTTTCGAGTCTGAGGCCCACGACCCGGCGAAACTCGGACTGGTTACGCTTCACCAGCGCGACCTTCTCACGCATCGCATGAGCTGCGATGAGCATGTCCATGAGATATACCAAAATCGAGATGAGGCTAAAGTCAGGCCGTCGCTTCCATCTCGCGCGCTGGGGCTGGACAATACCGGCGCGAAGGACCTTCCGCGCCCCCATGGGCGGCAGTCCGCGCAAGTTCCGATGTACGCCGAGGATACTATCGTCGCGCCGGCCACGCCTCCAGGCAAAGGCGCCGTTGCGATCGTGCGACTTTCGGGCGGTCATGCGACGCAGATCGCCACGCTGTTATGGCATCCACACAGCCCGGCGGCGCTGCGCCCGCGACGTCTTGCCCTCGGCGAGATTCGCGACCCACAGACCGATGCCGTCATCGACCGCGCGATGTGCGTCTTGATGCCCGGTCCGGCGAGCCTCACGGGCGAAGATGTCGTAGAATTCCACTGTCACGGCGGGCCATATATCGTCCGCAGGGTGCTGGGGTTGGCGATGGCCGCCGGGGCCAGGATGGCCGAGCCGGGCGAGTTCAGCCGCCGCGCCTTCCTGAACGGCCGCATCGATTTGACCGAGGCTGAGGCGGTTGCGGATCTGATAGACGTACGTAGCGAAAGCGCACTTCAGCAGGTTTTAGCGCAACTTAGCGGTGCATTGGCGCAACGGGTGGGACAGTTGCGCATCGGCGTGATCGCCATCCGGGCTCACCTGGAGGCCGAGATCGACTTTGCCGATGAGGGGCTAAACCTGCCTGGACGCAAGGAAATCGCCGCGGACCTCGCCCGTCTGGCCGACGACGTCGCGCTGTTGCATGACAGCTTCAGGCGCGGGCGCTTGGCGCGCGACGGCGCCCGCGCCGCCATCGTGGGAAAGCCCAACGCCGGCAAGTCCAGCTTGCTTAACCTGTTGCTCGGGGCCGACCGGGCTATCGTGACCGCGACGCCTGGCACCACGCGCGACCTTATCGAGGAATCGGTGGCGCTGGGCCCCTGGCCGCTGGTGCTTCAAGATACCGCGGGGGTTCGCGAGGCGGGCGACGAGGTCGAGCGCATCGGGATCGGGCGCACGATGCGTAGCGTCGCGGAAGCCGACCTGCTGATCGCGGTCTTCGACTCCTCGCGCCCGTTTGAGGACGACGACGCGCGGGTGCTCGCGCTTTGCGCGGGGCGCGCCGGCGTCGCCCTGCTCAACAAGGCCGACCTGAATCCTACCGCGCTCGCGCCCGCCGATCTTTTGGAGCGGGGCCTGGGAATGCCGGTGCTGCGGTTCTCGGCGCTCAACGCCGACGGTACGCCGGCGCTTCGAGACGAGCTTGCGCGCGCGGTCGAGGCCCTGGCCGCCGGCGGCCCGGACGACGGCGTCGCGATTTCCCGCGAGCGCCATCGTGAGGCGCTCGCGAAGGCTCTGGAAGCGATCGGGAGCGCTCGCGCGAGCGCGCTTTCCGGGATGCCGCCCGAAATCGTCGCGGTCGACGCTGCGGCCGCCGCCGAGGCCCTGGGCGCGCTTACCGGCGAGGTCGGCACCGAGGACGTGCTCGACGCGGTGTTCCGCGAGTTCTGTATCGGAAAGTAGTGTTTTACTACAATGAGTAGACCGAGGCCGATCCTCCAGGTAAACAAAGACTGGTCTTCAAAGAGACAAGGTCGATCCTGGAGCGCTTGGCCCAGCGCGTCATGCGCGCCATAATCCGGTCCTCTATGAATTTCGGTGTAATCGTCGTTGGCGCCGGCCATGCCGGAATCGAGGCCTCCCTGGCCGCGGCCCGGATGGGGGTTCCGACCCTGATGCTGACGCTCAACCTCGACCATATCGGCCAGATGTCGTGCAATCCGGCGATTGGCGGGATCGGCAAGGGCCATCTGGTGCGCGAGATCGATGCGCTGGGCGGCGAGATGGCGCTCGCGATCGACGAGACCGGGATCCAGTTCCGCTTCCTCAACACGCGCAAAGGACCGGCCGTGCGCGCGCGACGCGCCCAGGCCGACAAAGCCGCCTACCGCGCGCGGATGAAGCGCGTGCTCGAGACCACGCCGAACCTGACGATTCGCCAGGCCAGCGTCGAGCGTTTGCTGGTCGAGGGCGGGCGCGTGCGCGGGGTTGAACCGCAAATCGGCGAGATTTTCGAGGCCGAATGCGTGATTTTGACCACCGGCACGTTCCTTAAGGGCCTGGTCCATATCGGGCTCAAGAATTACTCGGCGGGGCGCGCGGGCGACTTCGCCGCGATGGGCTTGAGCGAGCATCTGGCGCAACTCGGCTTTCGCGTTGGACGCTTGAAGACCGGCACCTGCCCGCGCCTGGACAGCCGCAGTATCGACTACTCCGAACTCGAGCTCCAGCCGGGTGATGATCCACCACCGCCCTTCTCGTTTCGCACCGCGCGGATCGAACAGAATCAGATTGCGTGCCATCTCACCTACACCAACAGGCTGACGCACGAGATTATCCGCGGCGGAATCGACCGCTCGCCGATGTACTCCGGGGTGATTCAGAGCCGCGGTCCGCGCTACTGCCCGTCGGTCGAGGACAAGGTGATGCGCTTTCGCGACAAGGAGCGCCATCAGATTTTTCTCGAACCCGAGGGGCGCGACACGATGGAGGTTTATCCCAACGGGCTCTCGACCAGCCTGCCGCTGGACGTGCAGCTTGCGATGGTGCGGTCGATAAGGGGGTTGGAGCGCGCGGAAATTATGCGTCCCGGCTACGCGATCGAGTACGACTTTTCCGATCCCACCCAGTTGCAGCCGTCGCTTGAGACCAAGTTGGTCGAGGGGCTTTTCTTCGCCGGCCAGATCAACGGCACCACCGGCTACGAGGAGGCCGGCGCGCAGGGTCTGATGGCAGGAATCAATGCCGCGCTGAAGGTCCGGGGCGAATCGCCGCTGATCCTGAGGCGCGACGAGGCCTATATAGGCGTGATGATCGACGACCTGGTGACGCGCGGAATTGGCGGCGAGCCGTATCGCATATTCACCTCGCGCGCCGAGTACCGGCTGCTGCTGCGCGAAGACAACGCCGACCGGCGGCTCACGCCAATCGGAGAACGCCTCGGCTTGCTCAGCGCGGCGGCCGGCGAGCGCTTGCGAACCAAGGACGAGCGAGTGAAGCGCGAGGTCGCGCGGCTTGCGGATGCGCTCGTTGCGGCAAGCGAGGCGGTCAACGCGATGCTGGTTGCTTGCGGATCGACGCCAATCGCGCATCCGGCGCGCGCTTTCGAGCTGCTGAAGCGGCCGGAAGTCTCGTATGCCGCGGTGCTCGCGATGGCGGGTCTGACGCAGGGCCTCGACACTGACGAAGCGGCACAACTCGAGATCGACGTCAAATACGAAGGCTACGTCAGGCGGCAAGCCGAGATGGTCGACCGCTTCAAGCGCCTGGAAGACGCGGTCATCCCGCAATGGGTTGATTATTCTGCTGTGAGCGGCCTTTCCACCGAGGTTCGCGAGCGGTTGCTCAGCGTGCGGCCGCGGTCGCTCGGCCAGGCGGCGCGGATGCCCGGGATTACACCGGCGGCGATTTCGCTCATCGCGTTCCATATGAAGAGTCGCCGGGACCGCGCCTCGGATGCGGCTCGTGACTCCGGAGATTTCTGATCTACTTCGACGTTTCACGTGAAACGGCCAAAGCTTCGTCAGCCTTCGAGCTTTAGCGTGTTTCACGTGAAACAAAAGACCAAACAGGCGCGCCGCGTGCGGCCTTGACCATTGAATCCCGAAAAGATCGCCAACGATGTGCGCGAGCGGGTCGCGCAATGGATCAGCGAAACGACGCTGCATCCGCGCGAAGGCTTCCTCGAACGGATCGAAAAGATGGCCGCAACTCTGGCCCTGTGGGGTACGCATACCAATTTGACCGCCGACGCGTCCGATCCGGCCGAGATTGCCTTCCACATAATAGACAGTCTCGCGCCGATCGCATGCGCCGGGGGCGCAAATCGCGAGGCGCTCGAAGCGGCGCTTGCTGAAGGCGGCACAGTGCTTGACCTCGGTTCCGGTGCCGGCTTCCCCGGACTCGTGCTCGCGGCCGCCTTCGCGGCGCGATTCACACTGGTCGAAGCTCGACGCAAGAGGGCGAGCTACCTGGAAGTCGCGGCGCATGAGATGGACCTCATGAATGTCGCAATCGAGCAGCGCCGCGCGAGCGCGGGAAGCATCGCCGGCGGCTCTTACCATCTCGTGACGGCGCGCGCCTTCGGAACTTCGATAGAGCTTTACGAAATAGCAGCCGCCGCTCTGCGTCCTGGCGGTATCCTTCTCCTTTATGCGAGCGCTGACCAAGTGCTGGATGCGAATTCAGGTCAGGTGCGCGTGGAGTCCCTCGATGATTCCCGAGCGCACGCTAAGCAGTTTGCCGAGCCGGTGGCGTGGACGTATCGATTGCCGCATGACGAGCGTGTCGCAACTCGCACAGCCGTGCTCAGGCGCAAACCTCCGCTTGCGTCAACCAATCTCTGAAACGCCACTAAATCGATGATTAACCAGCTACCACGATCTGCTTTTGCATTATGATCGTCACGGTGCAATCATCGAGTTGGAGCGGGGTGCAACGAACGTAATTTGTGCCTACGTCTCAAGGTGGTTGGGCTGGCTGTGGGGCGCATCGTAGCGATCGCCAATCAGAAGGGTGGTGTCGGCAAGACGACTACCGCCGTCAATCTCGCCGTCGCGCTGGCGCAATCGGGGCGGCGCGTACTCCTCATCGATCTCGACCCGCAGGGAAACGCAAGCTCGGGATTGACGCCCGAGCCGATTAAGTCCGCCACAATCTACGATTCTCTCGTGAGCCGCACTCCGATCGCTCAAGTCGTCCGCGAGTCGCGCCCGTCGCTTTATCTCGCGCCTTCGAGCACGGACCTTGTCGGGGCGGAAATCGAACTTGCGACGATGGAAGGTCGCGAGCGTCGATTAAAGTCTGAGCTGCAAGAAGAATCGCATAAATATAACTTCATTCTAATCGATACACCACCGTCGCTCGGCCTGCTCACACTTAACGCCTTGGTCGCTGCCGATTCCGTGCTGGTGCCGATGCAGTGCGAGTACTACGCGCTGGAGGGCTTGAGTTCGCTGCTTGCCACGATTCGCCGGGTCAAGACGGCGCTCAATCCCGAGCTTGAACTGATGGGCGTAGTGCTCACGATGTTCGACCCGCGTAATCGGCTTAGCCACGAGATCTCGCTCGAGGTCAACAAGCATTTTCCCGAGCGCATCTTCCAAACCGTAATCCCGCGCAACGTGCGGATCTCTGAGAGCCCCAGCCATGGCTTGGCGGTCATCGAGCACGATCCGAAGTCGGTTGGCGCCGAGGCCTACCGCCTGCTCGCGCTCGAATTGCTGGAACGGGTCGGCTCGCCGCAGGCGGTCGCGCGTCCCACGGTTGAAAGCGCAGGCGAGGGCGCACCGGAAGAGGTTACGAACGGGGGAGCGCCGCGGCGCACAATATGGAATCTGCGGAGCATCTTCGCGCGCTCCGCAGAGCGCGAGAGGAGGAGCGGATGATACGCAGGGGGTTGGGACGCGGACTCGACGCGCTTATCGAGAGCACCGACGGCGCGCTGGCGGTTGATTCGTCGCCGGCGCGAGCAAGCATGGACGGCCCCGGGGTCCTGAGCGTCGAGCTTGATCAGATCATGCCGAGCCCGCTCCAGCCGCGCCGCCATTTCGATTCCGCGCGGCTCCAGGAGCTGGCGCAAGCGATTCGTAGCCAGGGAATCATCGAACCGTTGGTAGTGCGGCCGGCCCCGGCGGCCGATGGCGCAGCCGTCCGCTACGAGCTGGTGGCCGGCGAGCGCCGATGGCGTGCGGCGCGTATCGCGGGCCTCAGCGTGGTGCCGATCGTTATACGTGAGCTCGACGATCACGCGGCGCTCGAGATGTCGCTGGTCGAAAACCTAATGCGCGAGGACTTGAACCCGGTCGACGAAGCGCACGGCTTCGAGCGGCTGGCCCGTAGTTTCGCCATGAGCCACGATCAGGTGGCAGCGCGAATTGGCAAGAGCCGCCCGTACGTGAGCAACGCGATCCGGCTGCTCGATCTGGCGCCGGCGGTGCTCGAGATGATCGAGCGGAGCGAGCTCAGCGCCGGTCAGGCGCGCCCATTGCTCGCGATGGCCTCTGCCGAGGCGCAGACCCTTGCCGCGCGGCGAATCGTCGAGGGCCGGATTTCGGCGCGCGGCGCGGAGGAGTTAGCCGGGGCGGCGCGGCGCGCGCGCGGCGGTGCGATACGCGGCGCGGCGGCGGGCGGTTCTAACACAGATCCCAATCTGGCGGCGCTCGCCGACGCGATGCAACGCGGACTCAAGCGCAAGGTCCGGATCATGCGCGCGCGCGGCCGCAAGCCCGGCCGTATCGAGATTGAATTCTACGGCGTCGACGACCTGAACGCGCTGGCGGCGACACTCGGCGCAGCCGCGCGCGGTCATTCCACGCTCTCCTGAGCGAGCGCCGTGTTCCCGGCGACGATCGCTCGATGACGATCTCGTGACAAATGTTATGACGACGTTATGACGATGTTATGAAAAGACCGGCGCGACCGTCCGCGGGATCGAAAACCGCCGGCGCTCATCGAGCGCCAGGCGGCGCGCGAAAAATCGGCCGCCCCTCCAAGCAGCATCGCGCACCCTACGATATCGAAACCGTCACCGACGCCGCCGTGCGCGTCTTCAATCGCCACGGCTACGAAGCGGCCTCGATGGAAGACGTCGCGCGCGAAACCGGCGTTACCAAGTCGAGCCTCTACTATCACGTCTCGGGCAAGGAGGAATTGCTGGCGCGCGCGCTGGAGCGCGGGTTCAAATGGCTGCTCGGCGTGCTCGATGAACCGGGCGCAAGAAGCGGCACGCCGCTGGAGCGTCTGCGGCATATCGTATACCGCAGCGTGATCATCACGCTCGAGTTCGTGCAGGAGGTCGAGTTGCTCCAGCGGGTCAAGGGTAATACGCCGACCGAGCGGCAGGCGATGGCGCGGCGGCGGCGCTTCGATCGCGAGGTCGCGGTCCTGGCGAGGCAGGCAGCCGCGGCCGGGCAAATTCATGTGGGCCTCGACGCCGGTCTGCTGACCCGGCTCATCTTCGGAATGGGCAATTCGATCACGCAGTGGTATCGGCGCGAGGGCAGGCTCAAGCCCGAGCAGATCGCCGAAGCCGTGTCGCGGCTGGTCTTCGAGGGCATCGTGCGCGACGCTCAGGGGTAAGGCGTGCGTGCGCCCGCGCCGCTTCTTGACATAAGCGGGAAGTTGCGCGATGTTTAATTAAATCGACCGTCCGGTCGATTTGCTTCCCAGGAGGTCCGCAGGCCATGGCCAAAGCAGCGGCCGCACAGCCGGGCAACGGCTCGAGCAAATCGAATCTTGTCATTCCACCATTGATGATTCCCAAGGACGGCCTTCAGCCGGCGCCCGAGATCGAGCAGCCCAACATCTTTCCGCTGGAGTGGCCGGTCAAGACCGAGCCGCTGGCGGCGTTGTACGAGAAGGCCAAGCGCTCGGCGTGGAACCCCTCGGACCTGCCGTGGGATCAACTCGACCCGGCGCAATTCACGCCCGAAGAGCGCATGGGCATCATGTACTGGTACGCGGTGCTCTCGGTCTTCGACGGTTCGGGGCCGGCGGTCTTCGCCAAGGCGATGATCCATTCCTACGAGCTGCACACCGAAGATCCGATCCGCAAATGTTTCTTCAGCGTCACCCACGACGAGATGAATCACGAGGAGTGCTGCCAGCGCGCGATTCAGCGGCTGGTGCCGGGCGGTCCGCTGCGCTTCGAGGCGCGCACCGAGGTCGAGCGCGCGGCGCTCAACAATTTCCAGTGGCTGTCGTATAACGGCTCGCGTTACTGGCGCGGCTATTCAAACTCGATCGACAAGTATCCGCTCTCGGTGCTGTTCACTTCGTTCCTGCTCGGCGAGGTCGCGGCCTCGACGCTGTTCTACGGGATGTCGCGGCGCACCACGCTGCCGGTGTTCAAGGGCGTCTTCACCCGGGTCGGCCAGGACGAGAGCCGCCACCTGGCGATTTGTCTCAAGATGCTCGAGGACGATTGGCCGGGACTGACCGAGGACTACAAGAACCTCATTACCAAGCAGTTGCGCGCGGGCTTCGTGTTTCTCTCGATGATCCTGTGGGAGCCGCCCAACATGTTTTGGGAACTGCCGCCGTACTTTCTGCCCAACCATCGCGCGCTGATGCAGTACGCGCGGCAGGCCGGGCTCGGCGTGTTGAGCTACGACGACCAGGCGGAGAACTGGCGGATGGCGATCGCCAAAGTCCGCAAGGTGGTGGGCGATTGGGGGATCAAGTTTCCAGCGATACCGGAACTCGATATCGAGGGCGTCGACGTCGGCAACATCACGGCCGCCGACATCATTCCGGTGTTTTAGCTCAGTCCGCTTTTCCCGGCGGAAGCCACGGCTTGTTCAGCACCCGATGCACCATCGGGGCGAACGTGCTGATCGGCTCGTTGCGATAGGCCGGATCGAAGGAAATCTCGTCATACTTCGCGCAGAAATCCACGGTGAGCTGATACCACGGCTCGTGCTTGAACTGGTCGCGCGCATTGGGATCGAGCCCGAGGTGGCGGGCGTAGAAATAGGTCTGAAAGAGGCCGTGATACTTGAGCAGATTGTAGTGGTCGGAGGAAATGAAGGGACGGAGGATTGAAGCCGCGATCTCGCCATGATTCATCGGGCCGAGCGATTCACCGATATCATGCAACAAGGCAACGACAATCAACTCCTCATCGGCACCGTCACGCATCGCGCGCGTGGCGGCTTGCAGGCTGTGACCGCGGCGGTTGAGGTTATAGGCCGAATCGGTCGAGAGGTCGTTCACCATCGCGATCAGGCGATCCGGCAGATTGGCGAGGGTTGTCTCATGGACCCGCTTGAGGATTTGGAAATCCTCGTCGCTGCCCTGGTCCATCCGGGTGAAATGCATCTTATCCATGACGTCGCTCCCCGCTTACCGAAAGTGAATCGATCCTATCTCAAAGAAGGCCGTTCTCCGTCATCCCGATCGCGCCGCCCCGGCGCAGTAGCAACAGCTTGTCGCCGCCGGCCTCGACATTCAGCACCGGCTTTAAATCGAGCGCCTCGCTCTCGTGCTCACGCCACACGCTCTCGGGCACAACCACGTATCCCGGCGGCGCGTCGCCAAGTTTGCCCTCGACCTGGGGGGCGTTGCGATCGAGGTAAAAGAGCAGCGGCGCCGGATCGTCACCGAAGCCATAGAGATAGAGCGGCTCGTCGCTTCCGACTGCGCGATCGATCTGCGACGCCGCGGCCTGAAACGACCCGCCGACGCATCCGGCAGCCTCGCGGCGGGGCAGATAGACAATATTGAACGCCATCAGCCCGGCGCAGAGCGCAGCCAGTGCGCTCCGCGCGACACGACCCCATCGGTTGCGCTGCGCAAGCTCGTTCGCACCCCAGGCCAGCAGGAACGCCGAGGACGGCCATAGCGGCAGCAGGTAGGCGCGCCGCTTGTAGGCAGCGACGGTGAAGAAGATGACCGTCAGCAGCCAGAACGTCGCCAGCATCCGGGCGTCGAAGCGCGCGCGTTGCTGGCGCGTCTCGACGCTCGAAGCGGCCCGCGTCGTGTCGGACGGATGGCGGAGCGCCGCTGCGGCGGCGAACGGGACCATCAGGCTGAGCGGCACCGAGTTCAACAGGATCGGTTTCAAGTAGTACCACGGCGCCATGAAACCCAGCGCGCCGAAGAAGCGGCCGAAGTTTTCGCTTTCGAGCTGGCGTCCGAGGAATCCGTAGCGCCGGCCCATCGCGCACGCGACGTACCATCCGAGGCTCACCACGATCGCGACGAACAGGCTCCCCGGCGTGAAAATGTCGCGCAATTCGCCGAGCCGCCGCTCGCGAAGCAGGAACAGTCCGATCGCGCCCAGCGGCAGAATTATCGCCACCGGCCCCTTGGCCAGCACGCCGAGGCCGAGCGCGAGCGCGAACAGATAGCGTAACGACACCTCGCGAGCCGTCGCTCTTTCAGTGCAAGCAGCAGGAACAGCGGACGCCGCAGGCAGCATCCACAAACAACTCATCATCGCGAGCGTCTCGAAAAAAGCGAGCGTCATATCGACCCGGCCGACCCGTCCTTCGCTCACGTACTGGTACGAGGCGGCCAGAATCATTCCCGCGAGTAGCGCGCCGCCCTCGCCGAGCGGCACCCATGCGAATGCGATCGTGAGCGCCACGCCCGCAATCGCGTAAAGCGCCGACGGCAGCCGCAGGTTGAACGCGGTCACCCTGCTCACGCGGCCGACGCGGTCGAGCGCGGCCGCGGTCCAATGAAACAGCGGCGGCTTGTACATCGGCGCGCTGCCGTTCTCCAGCGGAAAGAGCAGCACGCCGTGCTCGACCATCTGCTGGACGAAGACTCCCTCGATAGCCTCGTTGGCGCCGCAAACCTCGGCCGCGCCGAGACGATGGAGCATCAGCACGGCGGTGGCGAGCACGACCGCAATCGCGGCCAGGCGCCATCGCGTAAGCGCCGTGCCGCTCGGCGTCGCGGATACGCTCGCACCGCTGGTGAGAGGGGGAGAATTCATGGTGCAGCGGCGATTCAGCCAAGGTCGAAGCGGAAAATCTCCAGCCGCGACATCCGCGCCCGATCGTAGCCGCGCCATTTGGCCGGCGGGATGTCGCGCGGACCGACCCGGCGAAATCCGAGGCGGACGAAAAATTTCGCCGCCCGCTCCTCCGCAGTGCAGGCGAAGACGTAGCGCAGCGGGCGCTCGCGCGCCTCGTTCAGGATCTGTTTGACCAGCTCGACCGCGACGCCCTCGCCGGCAAAGCGCGTCAGCGTGTAGAGCGCGGTTATTTCGCCGGCGCGCTCACGATGGTACCGCTCGGTGAGCAGCGAGCAGACGCCGGCCAGATGCTCGTCACCGACACGGTAGCCGAAGCATGACGGCAGCAATTGCGCGATTTCCTCGCGCGAGCGCGCCAGCAGATGGCCCTCGCGTTGGCCGCGCAGGATGAGCGCCTCGACTTCCTCGAAGTCGTCGATCGAAATCGGCCGCACGAAGCCGTACTGGCGCTCGGTGAAAAGCGTACCGGTGCCGATGAAACTGAACAGCTCGTCGTAAACCTCACGCGGCGCGACCAGGTTTACCGATCCGACCCCGTCGCGAAGGGCGCGGGCGACGGCCCGCAACTCAGTGCGTCTTCGCGCGGTACGCTCCTTGCGCACCGCACTTGCGATCCGGCCAACCTCGACGAACGACATCCGCTCACCGCCGCTGCCGGTCAGGCCGCCCTGGCGGTCGAGCAGAATCAGCTTGAAGACGCGCAAGCGGCTCGCCAGCTCCTGGGCGAAGACGGTGAAATCGGACGGCTTGTTGGTATCGGCCACTGCCACGACGATCGATCCCGCGCTGAGCGCGCGCCAGATTCGCGCCACCGCCGAGTCGGGCGGGTAGGGACGCGAGCGCAGGCCGGCACCGGGATTGAAGACCGGGGGCTCGGCCCTTGGCGCGAGCCGGCCGAGCCGGCGCATGATCCGGGCGAGCGCGTCGGCCGAGACGATCACGATGCATCGCGCCTGGTTGCGCCGCAGCTCGCGCAGGGTGCGCACCAGCGAGTCGAGTTCGCCCAGGCGCTCGCCGCCGGGCGGAATCAGCGCGAACAGCAGGCTCTTGCCGTAAAACTCTTCGAGGTAGAAGGACTTCTCGTCGAACAGCGCGGCGCCGACGCCGCCCGCGGCCGACTCGTCGGGAGGTTCGTTCATCAATTCTTTCCCGGCGGTCAATTAGATGGTGGTATCGCCGATGGCGGTGCGAGGTGCCGAGGGCCGTGGCCGCTGCCGTCAGGCCTTGGCGGCCGCGGCTTCCTTGTCGGCGGCAGCGAGCGGGACCCTTGCCAGGCGCATCGGTGCGGGACGCGAAGCGGCGATCTCTTTGAGCGTGGTTTGCGAGAAAATCTCGAGCAACACGCGCTGTCCCTCCTCCCACACGCGGAACATTCGGCAGGTCGGCTGCAAAGCGCACGAGCTCGAGCCGTCGACGCATACATTGAGTGTGATCGGCCCCTCGACCGCCTCGATCACGTCCTTGAACGTGACCTCATCGGCAGGGCGCGCGAGCTGATAGCCGCCGCCCGGACCGCGCCGCGCGCGCACCAGCCCGCGATGCATCAGGTCGCGGATCACCTTCTCCAGATAGTACTTGGGAATCTGCTCGTCGCGCGCGATCTCGGTGCCGCGCGCCACGCCTTCGGGATGGTCGGCGAGATGGATCATGGCCCTCAGCGCGTACTCGATCTTGCGCGGTATCTGCATCAGGCTCATGACAATACTCCCCGGCCACGGGCGCGGAGTGCTGCGCCGGCGGTCTTGTTCACGATCGCGCTATCGACAATCGCCGTACCGGCGGCCCGGCGCGTGGCGCCGTTGGTCCGCCCCGCGAGAATTCGCTCGACGTACTTGACCAGCATGTCGCTCTCGACATTTACCGCCGCGCCGGGCCCCTTGCGCCCCAGCGTGGTCAGCTTGAGCGTATGAGGAATCAGCGCGACGCTGAAGCGCCGGCCGGTAATCGCAAACACGGTCAAGCTCACGCCGTCGATCGCGACCGAGCCCTTCTCGACCAGGTAACGTACCTGCGCCGGCGGAACTTCAAACGTGTAGAGCTTCGAGTCGCCCTCGGGCGTGATCGCGACGATCTTGCCGACGCCGTCGACGTGGCCCGAAACCAGATGTCCGCCGAGCAGTTTGTCCAGCGTGAGGCAGCGCTCGAGGTTGACCCGATCGCCCATGGCCAGCCCGCCCAGGGTCGTGCGCCGCAGCGTCTCGGCCGAGACGTCCATTGAGATGATGCCCGCTATAGTGCCGCGACGGTTGCCGCCTCGTTTTCTGACCACGGTGAGACATGCGCCGTTGACCGCGATCGAGTCGCCGATCGAGATACGCGTAAGCGGCAGCGCAGTGCCGAGGCTCACCACCGCGCCCTTGACGGTGCGCTTGATCCCCTCAACGGTGCCGAGGTCCTCGATGATACCTGTGAACAATATTGTCTGTCCGTGATGCCGCCGCGCGGCAGGAAAAACCCTGAAAAATCTTACTTTTTATTCGCGCGATCCGCAACTCATCATTTTAAGCGACGTACCCGCTTAAGTGACGTACCCGCGTGAATCGCGGCTGCCGCGGCGTGTCAACAGTTGCGGCGCGCGGCGCGGCGAGCCGATAATCCGCGCGGAGCGTATGAAGATGGGATTTAAGGAAGAGTCAGAGAAACTTTTAAGCGGCGAGCTTTCGATTCACGAGCGCCATCCGTTGATCCCGACCGGCGAGTCGGAGGAGGTCGCCGCAGGCGTGATGTTCTGGCGATGGTTCGCGAACTTGACCGCGATCAAAACCGAGGACGGCCTCGTGCTGGTCGACACCGGCGGGCATTACAACCAGGCCGAGACGGTTGCGATGGTCCGCCGATGGTCGCAGGAGCGCGTCAACACCGCGATCTACACCCACGGCCACGTCGACCACGCCGGGGGGATGACGGCGTTCGCCGCCGAGGCGCAGCAGCATCGTCGTGCGCGCCCGCGCGTCGTGGGCCATCGCGCGACCGCCGCGCGGTTCGATCGTTACAAGCGTACCGCGGGCTACAACAGCATCGTCAATTCGCGACAGTTCGGCATGCCGGCACAATGGCCCGAAGAATTTGTCTATCCCGACACCTACTTCGACCATCAATTCAACGTGGTGGCTGGGACCTGGCGCTTCGAATGTCATCACGCGCGCGGCGAGACCGACGATCATTGCTGGGTCTTCATTCCCAGCCGCAAGGTGCTGCTGACCGGCGATTTCGTGATCTGGGCCGCGCCCAACGCCGGCAATCCGCAAAAGGCGCAGCGCTACGCGCGCGAATGGGCCGAGGCCTTGCGTGCGATGGCCAAGACCGGGGCGGAGGTGCTGCTGCCGGGCCACGGGATTCCCGTGTTCGGGTCGATCCGCGTGCGCCAGGTGCTCAACGACACGGCGGAATATCTGCAAAGCCTCTACGACCAGACATTGAAAATGATGAACGAGGGCGCGTCACTCGACGACATCGTGCATAGCGTGAAGCCGCCGGTGGCGCTCGCCGAGAAGCCATACCTGCAACCGGTCTACGACGAGCCGGAGTTCATCGTGCGCAACGTGTGGCGGCTCGACGGCGGATGGTACGACGGTATCGCGTCGCATCTGAAGCCCGCCCCGCATCACGCGCAAGCTGCCGAGATAGCCGCGATGGCGGGTGGCGCCGACGTGCTGGTAGGCCGCGCGCTACAGAAGATGGCGGAGGGCGACCTCGCGCTCGCGGCGCATCTTATCGACTGGGCGGTTGCCGCAGCGCCCGATAATCGCGCGGCGCACGAGGCCCGGATGCGCATCTACACGGCGCGTGCCGTCGAATCGACCTCGACGATGGCGCACGGGATTTTCCGCGCCGCCGCGCTGGAGTCGGCGGCGAAAGCAGGCGTTCCGCCGCCCGAGGACTCGCGGACGATCTGAGGGCGCCGGATCTCGCGCAAGACCGGTGGTGCCGTCTCTGGTGTGATACTTCCGAAGGACTATTGAAGGACTATGGCCGCGACTGTCCGGACCGTCGCGTTATAACTCTCATTTCACAAGGCTGAAAGGCAGGTCATCGCACGGTTTGTTCAATACTCACGCGACGCTTGTGCACATGATTATTCGTCTTCCTCATCATGCTCATCATGATGCGCTTCATTATCGTCGCGCGTGCCGCCGCCGAGAGTTAATTTGAGGCCCCGCATCGAGGCGACGATGAGACGCCATCCGGAGGGAAATTCGATCGCACCGGTTTCGGCGTGCGATTGCGGTTCGATAATCGCCTTGCAGCCCATGTGCCACTGCACGAGTAACATCTGATGCGCGATCTGGCGGCCTGTTACGCGATCGATGGCAAAGTCGCCGTAGAGCGTGCTGGTGCGCATCTCACCGATCGCGTCGCGCAGGCGGCGCTGGTCGAGCGAATCGCATGCGCGTATCGCGGCGCATCCGATAAGCCCGGCCGCGTAAGCCTGCGCCGCGGGATAGTCGCATTCGCGATAGCCGGCAGCGCGCATCCGGCGCGCGAACTCGCCCGGCGGTGGCCCGAGTTCCGGGGCTATCTGCGCCTGCTCTTCCCATTGGCTGGGGCCGACGATGCCCTCGGCGTCCTCGCCCAACTCTTCGGCGAAGCCATGGACGCCGGCGGCGACGCAGCCGAGCACCGGGATGTTGAGATTGGAGGCGACCACCGCGCGCATCAGGGCAACGTCCTGTGCGAAGCCGCCCGCGGCGGCAAGAGCGTTGACTCGGTTGCGCTTGAGCGCGGGCAGCAATCGCGCGAGCGCCTCTGCGCGAGCGAAATCGCCCCGATACTTGACCCGCACGCGCACGCCGCGCCGGCGCGCACGCCGCTCATGGCAGGCCCGCTCGAGGCCGGCGCCAACGTCGCTGGCAAAAGGCGTGGCCGCGGTGACGATGGCGAGGCGTTTGCGCCAGAACTTGAGCTCGACCAACAGCCGGGCGAACGCGACGAGATAATCGCTCGCCGGGCTCAGCACACCGACCATCAGCCGCATCCCCTTGGTGTACAGGCCGTCGTCGGCACCGCCGTGATTGAGCATCATCATCCCGGCCGCTTCGGCGATCGGCGCCGCCGCGCGCGCGAGACGGCTCGAGTACGGGCCGAGCAACAGGTCGACGCGTTCGGATCCGCAAAGCGCGGAAAAAATTTCGGCGCAGCGTCGCGCGTCGCTCCGATCGTCGTGGCATCGAAGCACGAGTTCGTGTGCGCGGCCGCCGAGGTTCACACCGCCCGCCGCGTTGAGGTCGTCGACGAATAGTTTGATCGCGGCTTCGGCCTGACGGCCCATCGCGGCGTAAGCGCCGCTCAGCGATAGCGAAAGACCGACGCTCAGGCGTTGGGGCATCGCGAACGGTGCGCGTTAGGGCGCGACCTCGGCGATTCCGCCCCGGATCACCGCCATCCCTTCGGGATTGTAGGTTTCAAACGCGTATGCGCTGCGGCCCGCGCGCTCGCCGTCGGCCCATGCCTTGGTCGTGATCGCCCAGACCCTGGTCGTGATGGATTGCCCGGGAAAAACCGGGCGGCTGAACTGCACGCGTAGTCGCTTGAGGCGCGCGGGATCGCCGGCGCACAGGCCGTCGATCATGACCTTGGAGGCGAACGCCATCGTGCACAGGCCGTGCACGACGATGCCCGGCAAGCCTGCCATCTTCGCCACGTTTTCATCGACGTGGATCGGATTGAGGTCGCCCGAGGCCTCGGCATAGCGGAAGGTCTGGTCGCCATCGATGGTTTGCTCGACGGTAAGCATCGGATCGCCCGAGGGAGACACCGGCCGCTCGGTGCGTCCCGCGGCACCCCGATCGCGGCGCGCCGCGCGGATAAAAATCCCAAAAAGCGTACGCAGCACCGGCGCCCCTGCGCGGCTGCGCGAGTCAAGTTCGAGCGTCATCGCCTCGCCGCCCAGCCGTGCCTCGATCGAGGCGACCTTGGCGACGGTGGTTATCTCGTCGCCGGGGCGAAGCGGAATCAGGAATTCCATGTCCTGTTCGGCGTGCAGCAGGCGCAGGAGGTCCGCGCCCAACTCCGGGTCGCTGACCGCGCCGACTACGGACATCCAGGTGACCGCCACGCCGAACATCGGCGGCGCGACGATTCCGCCCTGCGCGGACGGCTCGAAGTAGCGCGGGTTGTCGTTGTTGTAGGCGCGCGCATATTTCTGCAGCGCTTCGAGCGTGACCGTCGCGCTGGTGGCCGGATACTCGCGGCCGATGAATTCTCTGTTAAGTGGCATCGATAGTCTCGCTCGCAATTCCTGGTGCGAATCGATTTCCGAAAAAGAATTTCGACGAGGTGATCCGCAACGCCGTCAGGCAAGCTCGCGGCCGCCGATGAACACCGCCTTCAACTCTAGCCCGGGGCCGAGCACGAGCAAATCGGCAATCGCACCGGCCTCGATTCTGCCGCGCTCGCCGAGACCCAGCACGCGAGCGGGATTGGTGGCCGCCATCAGCGCCGCCTCGCCGACGCTCGCGCCGGCCTCTTTGACCATGATGCGCACTGCGTCGAGCATCGAGATGACGCTGCCCGCCAAGCGTCCATCGGACATCCGCGCCGCGCCGCCCGCGACGGCGGCGGCCGCCAGCGGAGAAGCGCCGGCCATGGCGCTGGTCGCTACGCGGTCGGTGGTAAGGCAGATTCCGCCCGCGCCACGCGCAAGATAGAGCAGACGCAGCATCGCGGGATGCACGTGGACGCGGTCGGCAATCACCGCGGCCCAGGCGCGCGAAGACAACATCGCCGCCGCCACCGCACCGGGATGCCGATGATTGAGCGGCGGCATCGCGTTGAACGTATGGGTGAACATCCGCGCGCCCGCGGCAATCGCCGCCTGCGCCTGCTCCATCGAGGCGTCGGTATGGCCCAGCGACACCGCAAGTCCGCGGGCGGTCAGCGTGGCCACCGCCTCGAGCGCGCCCTCGAGTTCGGGCGCGAGCGTTATCATGCGCAACGCGGGCAGCGCCGCGACGCGCTCGAACGCCTCGCCGCGAGGCGCGAGGTTGTGCGCCGGATGGGCGCCGAGCCGCGCCGCCGAGATGAACGGTCCCTCAAGATGCATCCCCAGGATTCCACCGGTTACACCTTGAGCGCCGGCTGCCTCCGCGACCGCCTCTGCGATCGTGGCGGCGACCGCCTCGATTCGCGTGAGCGGCGAAGTGATAGCGGTTGGAAGCCACGCCGTCGTGCCCTCGCGCGCAAGCTCCGCGGAAAGATCGCGCAACGCGCCGGCCGTGGCGTTCATCACGTCGATAGCGCCGCGGCCGTTCACCTGGAGATCGATGAAGCCAGGCACGATGTAATCGGTCGCATCGGCGCCCCCGCCGGCCTCGACCGACGCGATCGACTCGCCGAAGCTGACGACGCCCGGAAGGGTCGAGCCGTCGGCCCGCGCGATCAAGCCGCGCAACCGCTTCATCGTGGGGGCCGTGGCGCCTCAGTTCGCGTTGAAGCGCTCCTGGAGCAGGCGCGAGAAGCGCGGCAGGTATACGAGGTCGAAAGTCGTCTCTTTGCCGGGGAACATCGCGACCGCTGCACCTTTGAGTGCGCGGACGTGCTCCCAGGCCTCGTCGAGGGTGATCGAGTCATCCTGGGCGATGGTCGCGAAGGTGAGATCGACCAGAAAACGCAGCCTGCGGATCATCAGGTGCTCCTGAGCGATAAGGGCGGCGCGATCGTCCTGAGCCATGGCAATTATCCAGCGGTTGAAATGGCGGACGGGCCAAGTCGCCCGTCATCTGCTCACTATAGCATCGGCGCGCGGGATTTTGAGCGCCTGCGGCTGCCGCACGCATATGCGCCGCGAAGTTACCTGCGCGAAGTTACGTGGCGGCCGTTACTTGTCTTGGCTCACGGGGGATGCCAACCTCATGGGCGCGATGGCGCAAGCGCGGCTCCGTTCGAGCTTCATTTATCTCGCCAACGCGGTCAACGACCTGCGCGGCAACTGGATTATCGTCGCCGTGGTGCTGGCGCCGCTGGTGCTGGCCTCCGCGCTGTGCCTGCTGCCCGACGCGCTCAATCTACAATATTCTCTGGTGCGGACCTTCGAGCCCGGCGTGACCAGCGTCGCGTTCGTGCAACCGGTGCAGATGCCGTACGCGCCGGTCACGCGCGCCGCGCCCAAGCCGCCGTTCCCTCCATGGATGACCACAATCCTGCATCTGCTCGACGGCTTCATCACGCTGGTCGGCGTCAACCTGGTCGTCCTGTGTGCGCTCAGGCGGATGCAGGCGGGACAGCGGATGGCGCGTCCGATCGATGAGGGTATCGAGGTCTACCGCGAGGCGGCGCATCTGCTGGGGCCCTTCGTATGGGTGAGCGTGCTCCAGGTGCTGGCGATCGCGGTGGGAGCGGTCTTGCTGGTGGTGCCGGGCGTTCTAGCCTACGTGTGGCTGTATTTTTCGCAATACGCGCTGATTTTCGACGGACGCCGGGGCTGGTCGGCGCTGCTGTACAGTCGCGACCTGATGCGCGGCAGTTTCTTTCGCGTCGCGCTGCGGATCGTGGTCTTTCTGGCCTTCTGGTCGGGCTTCAACTCGTGGGCTGGCGGGACGTTTTTCGCGGTCAGCCTGCTGGCCGGATCGGTGGGGCTGATAACGGGCGCGCTGTGGGTTTCAATTTTCACGGTCGATCTGCTTGCGGTGGCTGTGCTCTATACGACCCTCGCATTCCTGCTCGCCGCGGGCTTGCGTCTATACCAGGACATGAGCGCGGTCGCCGCCGAGCATACCGCGATGGCGGGAGCGGCGGCGCTGCCCCCGACGGCGCCGCTGCCTTCGGTGAGCGCTTAAGCCGGGCCGGCGCTCGAGACGGCGGCGGCCAGGCGCGCCAGCGCGCGAATCGCAACCTCCAGCACCGGCAGTCCGACCGCGGGCAGCGTGCGCAGGTCGTTCATCACCTCGGCCATCGAATCGAACAGCCGCTCGCGCCCGGTGCGCAAAGCGCGCACGGCTTCGGCGGGCACGGCCTCGCGGTTGACCAGCACCGCGCGGCCCAGCGCCAGGCGCGCGTTGCGCAGATCGGCGCCGAGGTCCTCGGCGGCCCGCCGCTCCCATCGATCGTCGGTGCCGATAGCCTCGAGCGCCTTCTCCAGCGTGGCGAACTCGATTATCCCGCTTAGCGCGAAGTAGGCGCGAGCGCACTCGGCCGGCGCGGCGCCGTGGGCGAAGCTCAGGCTTAGAATGTTGAGCAGATGATCGGCGAAGCCCAAACGGGCGAGCTGATGGGCGACCTGCTCGGTGTAGACGGTCGAGCGCAAGTCGCGATAGCTGCGCTCGAAGCGCTCGCGCTCGTCGTCGGCCAGCATGGTTTCGAATTCCGCGCACAAGCTCTGGAAGCCGGGCTTGTAGCGCGCGATCGCAGCGCCGAGAGAGACCTTCGCATCCAACCCGGCGATCGCCCATCCGCAGGCGCGCAGCGCGGCGCTTTCCAACGCCAGCAGCGCGGCCAGCTCCGCCTGCGCGCCCTGGCCGCTGGCGCCGGCGCGCAATCCTTCGGCCTGATCGACCAGGTCAAGCACGCCTTCGGCGAAGATCCACGCATGGACCGTGTCCTCGGTGCGCGCGCCGTGGCTGCGCGTGAGGCGGAAGACGAAGCTCGCGCCCATCTGGTCGACCAGTTCGTTGACCAGCCGGGTGACGATGAGCTCGCGCCGCAGCCCGTGACGCGGAATCTCGGCGGCGAACTCGTGCGCGATCGAAGCCGGGAAGTAGGTGACCAGGAAGCGCTCGATCAGGTAGGAATCGTCGGGTAAGGCGCAGGTCTCGAGCTGCCGGAAGAGGTCGATCTTGGTGTAGGCGCTGAGCACGGAGAGTTCGGGGCGGGTGAGGCCGGCGAAGCGGCCGCGGCGATCGCGCAGCTCCTCGTGGCTGGGCAGCGCGGCTTCGTAGCGGTGGAGCGCGCCGCGCTGCTCGATCGCGCTTAAGTGGTCGCGGAAGACACTGGCTTCGGTGCGGCTGCGCGACTGCTCGAGGCTCAGCAGCACCACCTGGTCGCGGTTGTCGCGCAGCACGAGCGCGGCGACCTCGCCGGCGGCGGCCGCGAGCGCGCGGTTGCGCCGATCGAAATCGATTCGCCCGCCCGTCAGCGCCGGCTGCAGCAGGATCTTCAGATTGACCTCGTGGTCCGAGGTGTCGACGCCGGCCGAGTTGTCGATCGCGTCGCTATTGATCCTTCCACCCGCCATCGCGTACTCGATACGCGCGCGCTGGGTGAAGCCCAGGTTGCCGCCTTCGGCCACGGCCTTGACGCGCAGCTCATTGGCCGCGATGCGGCAGGCGTTGTTGGCATGGTCGCCGACTTCGGCGTCACGTTCGTCGCTGCCGCGCACGTAAGTGCCGACGCCGCCGTTGTAGAGCAGGGTCACATCGGCGCGCAGGATGGCCTGGATGAGGCTGTCGCTGTCGAGCACCTCGGCCGTGCAGGAGAGCGCGCGGCGGGCTTGCGGGCTGAGCGCGATGGTCTTGGCGCCGCGGCGAAAGACGCCGCCGCCGGGACTGATCAGCGCCGGATTGTAGTCGGACCATTGCGAGGAGGGCAGCTCGAACAGCCGCTTGCGCTCGGCGAAGCTCTTTTTCGGATCTGGGTCGGGATCGATGAAGATGTGGCGATGGTCGAAGGCGGCGATCAGCTTGAGGTTGTCCGACTGCAGCAACCCGTTGCCGAACACGTCGCCCGACATGTCGCCGATTCCGGTAATCGTGATCGGCGCGCTGCGCGCCAGATCGATTCCCATCTCGCGCAGGTGCCAGCGGACCGACTCCCATGCGCCGCGCGCGGTGATGCCGAGCGCCTTATGGTCGTAGCCGTAGCGCCCGCCCGAGGCGAAAGCGTCGCCCAGCCAGAAGTTGTGCTCGGCCGCGATCGCGTTGGCCAGATCGGAAAACGCCGCCGTGCCCTTGTCTGCCGCTACCACCAGGTAGGGGCCGTCCTGGTCGAGCACCCTGACGCCGGTGGGATGCACGGTCTCTCTGCCGGCCACGTTGTCGGTCAATTCGAGCATCGCGCGGATGAGCGTTTTGTAGGCGTCGATGACGTCGTCGTGCGTGGTCGTGCTGCCCAGACGCGGCTTGACGATGAAGCCGCCCTTGGCGCCGGTCGGCACGATGATCGCGTTCTTGACCGTCTGGGTCTTCATCAGGTCGAGAATTTCGGTGCGGAAGTCCTCCGGACGATCGCTGTAGCGGATGCCGCCGCGCGCGATACGCCCGGCGCGCAGATGGCATCCCTGCATCGTCGGGCTGTCGACGTGGAATTCATAGAGCGGTGGCGTGTCGGGCAGATTGGGGATGCGCGCACCCTCGAACTTGAGCGTTATGTAAGGCGCGGCCGGCGCGCGAAAATAATTGGTCCGCACCGTCGCCTCGACCATCCCCAATAGCGCCCGCGCCAGGCGGTCGTCGGCGATGTTGTCGACCGCGCCGAGCGCCTCCAGATAGGACGCGCGCAACGCGGCGTAGCGCGCGTCGCCGCTTCCGGGCCCCGCCGGATCCATCCGCAGCCGGAATATCTCGACCAGCATCCGCGCGAGTTTCGGATTGACCAGCAGCACGCGGCGCAACGCCGGGAGCGCCGGCGCAAGCCGCATCTGGAAGGCCGCCGCTACGTAAGCGCGCAACAGCGCGATTTCGCGCCAGCCGAGGCCAACCTCTAGCACCAGCGCGTTGAGCGGGCCGTCCTCGTTGCGCCCGTCGCGTACCGCGGTCAGCGCCTCGGCGACCATCGCCGCGCCGCTCATGCCCTCCAGCGCCGCGCCGTGGGCGTCCTGCACGCGAAACGATTGAACGAAAGCGCGCACGTCAGCGCCGGCGGAGTCGATACGCAGCTCGTCGGCCTCTTCCGAGATAACGGTGATGCCGAAGTTCGATAGCATCGGCATCAGGTCGGAGAGCCGTAGCGGCTCGCCGACTTCGAACATCCGCAGCTCGCTGGCCGCTGCCGCCGCGCCGCCGCCCTGGCCCGCCAACTCGACGTTGAAGCTCTGGCCGCCTTCGAGCAGGCTTTCGATTCGCTCGATGTCGCTCGCCGCCCGGGCGACCGCGGTGCTAGCCTTGTAATGCAGACTGAAAGAGCCCAGCCAGCGCTGCGCCAGCGCCTGCCCGCGGCGCTCGCCGAAGCGCTCGATCAGTTCCTCGAGCAGCCGATCCTCCCACGTGCGGGCGAGCTGCGAGACCTCGGTCTCCATCGCGCGCAACTGCGCGGCCGAGGGCGGCGCGGCATCGAAGCAGAAGTGCATCCGCGCCCGGTAGCCCTCGCCCATCGCGAGGTAGTAGTAAACCAGCTCGCCGTCGAGGATACGGCCGAGCGCCACCTGGATCTGCTTGCGCACCTCGGCCGAGAAACTCTCACGCGGCAGGACCACCAGCGTGACAACGTTGTTGCGCATCGGATCGTAGTGCGCACTCACGCGCACTATGGCCTCGTCCTTGTGATCCAGGATGATATGGAGCTGCTCGCGCAGCTCGCCGACCGGGGCGCGGAACAGCTCCTCCTTGGGAAAGCTGTTGAACGCCGTCACCAGCTCCTTGTAATTGTGCGAGCCGGGCGTGGCCTGTTCGGCCTCGAGCACTTCGCGCAGCTTGGCGCGCAACACCGGGATATGCTGCGCCTCCTCGGAGTAGGCCTTGGAAGTGAACAGGCCGACGAAGCGGTCGAAGGCCGCCACGCTCCCGTCGGGGCCGGTGCGCCGGATGGTTACGTCGTCCAGCAGGCCGCGGCGATGAACCTGCGACATGGTATGGGTCTTACCCATGATTAGCGCCGCGCCTTCGAACAGGATTTTCTGATGGGCGGGTTCAAGGGCCTTGAGATCCACCGGCTGCGCGTAACGCGAGCGGCTGAAGTCGCGTAGCAGGCCGAGTTCCGAGTCCAAATCAGCCTCGAGCGTGCGATGGCCGCCGGCTTCGCCGACCCGATAGCGCCGATAGCCAAGAAAGACAAAACCGCCGCCGACCAGCCATCGCAACAGATCGCGCACCTCGACCAGCTCGCGCTGCGCCGCAGTCTCCTCGCAAATCTCCAGCGCTCGCGCGCTCATCGCTGCGAAATCGCCGGTTGCCGATCGCACCTGCGCGAGCACGTCCTTGAGCCCTTCGGCGATACGCTCGGGGTCATGCGTGCCTCCGTTCAGGCGCAGTTCGAGATGGACGAAAGATTCGGGTTGTTCGGTAGCCCTGACGCGTTCGAGCGAGATCAGACGGCCGGCGGCGTCGCGTTCAGCGAGGAGCACCGGATGCAGTAGCAGACCGGCGCCGATGCCGAGGTGGTGAAAGTACTCGAGCATGCTGTCGATGATGAACGGGCAGTCCTGCATCACCGTTTCGGCGAAGGAGCCGCCCCCTTCGCCTGGCGCTGCGATTACGACGCGGATCTTAATCGGCTCGGCGCGCAACGAGAAAAACTTCAGCGCCTCGGCGCTGAGGTGCGCGCGCCGCTCAGCGGACACGCGCGCCGCGAGCTCGGGCGCGAGCCCGCCGAACAGGCGGGTGGCGAAAATTTCGAGCCGTCGCGCGTATTCGCGCGTGTCATTCGAGACGGTCGTATGCGGTTGTGCTTCGCTGGCCAACGCTGTCACCCGGAAAATTCAGATTGCAGGGGCCGGGACGGTCCCCCGTCCAGGGATTATAAGTTGCGCCGCGCGTGCGCGGCTACTCCAGCGCACCGGCTGCGGATATCTTCCAATCCGGCAATGTCCCGGCTTATCCGATAAGCTTGAAGGCGCACCCGCGTGCGTTCTCCGTATCGATGGCACAGGTCGAGATTACCGCGATGACATTCGGGCCGTTCGGGGTCGGACGGCTCGACGGCAAGGCCGTGATGGTGCCCAACGCGGCGCCCGGCGATTTGCTCGAGGTCACGGTCGTCCACGAGCGCGCCGGCTATCTTGTTGCGCGCGCCCAGGGAGTGCTCAAGGCGGGGGCCGCGCGCCGCACGCCGCCGTGTCCGTACCTGCCACGCTGCGGCGGATGCGACTGGCAGCAAATCGCCTACTCCGAGCAGGTGCGGTTCAAAGCGGAGGTCATCGCGGCGACGCTCAATCGCGCGCTGGGCCTGGAATTGGATGCTGCAAACCTGATCGAGCCGGCGCCGGCCGAATTCGGCTACCGTGCGCGGATCAGGTTCAAGACCGGCCGCGGCGGGCGGCTGGGATTTTATGAAGCGGACAGCCGCCGGCTGGTCGAAATCGAGCACTGCTCGGTGGCGGCCGCGGAAATCCGGATGCCGCGTGAGTTCGCGGCCGAAGTCGAGTGCGAGGAGATCGAGGTCGTCGCCGATCGCGGCCGCGAAGTGCTGGTTGCGCACCTGGCGCGGGCGCCCGGCGCCGCCGTGCTCGGGCGCGCGCGCCGGCTGGTCGAGGGCGACGCGCGGCTTGCCGGCGCAGTGCTGCGCGCGGGGGGCGCGCGCGAGGTTATTGGCGAGGTTTCGATCGCGGTCGCGTTGGAGCCCGGGCTCGAACTCGAAGTCGATGCCGACCTTTTCAGCCAGGTCAATCGCGCGCAGAACCTGAAGCTGGTCGCCACCGTAATGGAGATGGCGGGGGCGAACGCGGAGGCGCGCGTGCTCGACCTGTTCTGCGGCGCGGGCAATTTCAGCTTGCCCGCGGCGCGGCGCGGTGCGGAAGTTATGGGAGTCGACGCCGAAGCGCTGGCGGTGACGGCGGCGGCGCGCAACGCGGCGCGGCTGGGGCTAAAGCGGGCGGAGTTCACCGCGATGGAGGCGGCAGAGCTGGCGCGGTTTCTCTTGCGCGCGCATTACCGGCCCGACGTCGTGATCATGGATCCGCCGCGCAGCGGCGCGCGCGAGCTCATCGAGCCGCTGTTGCGCATGCGTGCGGCGCGGGTGATCTATGTCTCGTGCGACGTGGCGACGCTGGCGCGCGACCTGCGCGCGCTATGCGGCGGCGGCTACCGAATCGCGGCGTTGCGCGCGTTCGATTTTTTTCCCAACACGCATCATGCGGAAGTCGTAGCGCATGCGGTATTGACTTCGGCGGCGACCCGTTCCTAATCTGGGTTGTCGACCCGGCTATTTTCCCGCCCGGCAGAGGGTCAGCAAAAGATGCCCAAGCAGGAAAAGGAAAAGCCGCCGCGCCCGAAAATTACCATCATCCCGGGCCGCGGCGTCGCTCAAACCATCAACTATCTGCTCGAGGATCGCGATGAACTCGAATGGATTATTGCGGTTGGGCGCACCAAGAACGGCGAGTTGTTCTTCTACGACACCGGCGGCGACATCGTCGAGGACCTGGGCACGCTGGAATACCTGAAGGCGCGCATCGTGCGCGCGCATTTCGGCGACGAATACGAGTGAGCGCCGCGCGCGTTCCTCTTCCCGATTCGCTATCCCAAAAAAACCACGTGCGTCGCGCTGTTTCGATGCAGCAGGACGCGCGTCGCGCTCAAGAACCCGGTTGCGGGGCGCGATGAGGGCGCGCCGGTGGACTAATCCGGCGTTACCGTGTTCGGATACTTCTTGTAGATTTTCTCGGCGGCCATAAAATCGCCCATCGCGGAGTCATAGTCGCCTTTGAAGTAGGCGCGCTGGCCGTCGAGAAAGAGTTCCTGCATGTGCTGCGCGCTGGCGCCGGAGTACTTCGCGCGCCACACGTCCTGCGAGACCTTGTTCATAGTGGCAAATACATCTTCTCGGCGGAACTTATGCACTGCCGGTGGCGGGGCAGTCATACCCGCTTGCGCGAAGGCGGGGGCCGAATAGATACTCGTGACGCAAGCGCCTGCCATGCCCAGCATCGCTAACTTCCAGGATTTCATGTCCGTTATCCTCTACTGTTCAAGCGGCAGTTTCGCTTGCTCTTATCAAAAACGCTTAATCCAGTGCAACCGTCAGACCTTGCGGCAAAAGATACCGGGCCGCTTTTTGCCTCGCGTGCGCTGCACGCGAATCTCCATCGCGGCGTCTAATCGTCGAACTCCTGCTCGGGCGGGCGCGCGTAGATGACGCCGTCGTCGATCTCGAGCGGTACGCGGTAAAGAAACTTACCGCAGGCGCTGGCTGGGCCGGCGATACATTCGCCGCTCGCCGGCTCGAAGTAGGCGTTGTGCGTCTGGCACATCAGGTAACGCCCCTGCTCGGCGAAGAACTGGTTGTCAATCCAGTCCATTGCCATCGGCACGTGGCGGCAGCGGTTGACGTAGGCGTGGTAATGGCCGTGGAAATTGACCACGAAGCATTCCTCGTCCGCGCCGCGCACCGGCAGCATGAATTTTATCGACTCGCCGGCCGCGAGCACCGCCGTCTGGCATACGCGGTAGCGCACCTGGCCGCGCTTTACGTCGCGCCGTGTGCGCGCGCCCGGCTTGCCTTTAAGGCTGTTGTCACGGTTGTTGCTACGGGCCATCGTTCAATCCCGCCTGCAGCGCTGGCCTTTCCATCCGCACATGCGCCGATCATTATAATATCTGATAAAAGCCGCGCCGTTCGCCGTGGTAAAAAAAGAAGCTCGTGAGCTAATCGCGGGGGCGCATATCGGGAGCGCACATAGATGGACAAGCCGATAATTCGCGCGGTCGAAGCCTTTCCGATGGAACAGCAGGAACAGACGCTGATCTGTCTGCGCGATCCGTCGGGATTCGCACCTGAGCCGATCATGCTCGGGATGGGCGCCTATTTCCTGGTGACCCTGTTCGACGGGACCAACTCGACGCTCGATTTGCAGGCCGCGTTCAGTCATCGCTTCGGCGAGGTCATCCCGTCCGAGAAAATCCGCGAGCTGGTCACCGCACTGGACCGCGCCTATTTTCTCGATTCGCCATCCTTTGCCGAGCGGGTGCGTAGCGTGCGCGAGGAGTTCGGCCAAAGTCCGGCCCGCGCGGCGGCGCTGGCGGGACTCTGCTACGAGACCGAGCCGTCACGGCTGCGCGCCGAGATAGAGTCGTTCTTCGAGCGCCCCAACGCGCCCGGACGAGCCGCGCTGGCGGCGCCGGCACCGTCAACGGCAGCCGGAACTCTCGCCGGACTCATCGCGCCGCACATCGACCCGCGCCGCGGCGCCGCGGCCTACGCGTGGGCATATAACGAGCTGCGCCGGCACCAGCGTCCCGAGCTGATCGTCATCCTCGGCACCTCGCATTACGGCGCCGGGCCGGAGCTGTTCAGCGCGACGCGCAAAGATTACCTGACCCCGCTCGGCGCGGTGTCGACCGATCGCGGCTTCGTCGAACGGCTTGCGGCGCGCTACGCCGGCTCGCGCGGCGGCGACCTCTTCGCCGACGAGATGCTCCATCGCAATGAACATTCGATCGAGTTCCAGGCGCTCTTTCTGGCCTGGGCGCTGGGTGTGCAGGGCTACCAGGTGGCGCCGATCCTGGTCAGCTCGTTTCATCAGATGGTGCGCGAGGGCGAGAGTCCGGCGAGCAATCCGCGCGTGGCGCGCTTGCTCGAGGCGCTGCGCGAGGAGCTCGCCGCCGAGCGTCGCCGCGTACTGATCTTGGCCGGTGTCGATTTCGCCCACGTCGGCCGCAAATTCGGCGACTCCTTCGGCCTCGACGACGATCTTACCGCTCGCGTGCGGTGCGAGGATTTGGCGCTCATCGAAACTATCAAGGCCGGCGATCCGGGCGGTTTCTTCGCCGACATCGCGCGCGAAGGCGACCAGCGTAAGATTTGCGGGCTGGCTCCGATGTACACGCAGCTCGAACTACTAAGCGGCCGGCGCGCGCGCCTGTTGCACTATGACATCGCGCTCGAACCGCAAACCGATTCCCTGGTCTCCTTCGCCAGCCTCGCAATCGACTAGATAGCGCGCGCTCATAGGTGACGCGCGCCCGCCGCGCCGGGACCGCCAGGGCTTACCAGATTCGCCAGCTCTTGGCATTCGCGGCGCTTTGCGCGATAACTCGCGATCCGACCTTCACGCGACAAGGAGCCGCATATGAAGATAGGCTTGCAGGCATTCGTGACCGAGAACACCGCCAACCCCGCGAATATCGCTCGCAAGGCCGAGGCGCTCGGCTTCGACTCGATCTTCATCCCCGAGCATCCGATAATCCCGGTGCATCACCGGACGCGCTACCCGATGGGTGACGGCAGCATCCCGGAGGTCTACGCGCACATGCCCGACCCGTTTATCGCGCTGGCGCTCGCGGCCGGGACGACCACGCACTTGAAGCTCGCCACCGGCATCTGCCTGGTGCCGGAGCGCGACCCGATCGTGATGGCCAAGGAGATCTCGACGCTCGATCACTTCTCGGGCGGGCGCTTTATGTTCGGGATCGGCGCGGGATGGCTCGCCGACGAGTCGGAGATCATGGGCGTGGACTTCAAGCGGCGCTGGCCGATGACCCGCGAGTACATCGCCGCGATGAAAGAGCTGTGGACCAAGCCCGAGCCGAGCTTCGAGGGCAAGTTCGTCAGCTTTCCCAAGGTCAGGTTTTTTCCCAAGCCGGTGCAGAAGCCTAATCCTCCGATCATTATCGGCGCCGGCGGGATGGGCGTGGGCTGCGAGCGCGCGCTCAAGAATACGGTCGCGATCGGCGACGGATGGATGCCGCTAGGGCTGAAGCCCGCGCAATTGTCCACCGAGCTTGGGAACCTGCGAACGATGTGCGTACAAGCCGGGCGCGACTTCAGCAAGATTGAAATCACTTTCCTGATGCTGGAGAAGCCGCCCGAAGTGGCCCGCGCGATCAAGGAATACCAGGAGGCCGGAGCGCATCGTGTGCTGGTCGCCGCGCCCACGCTGGCGCCGGACAAGTACGAGCGCGAGTTGGAAGATCTGGCGCGCGCCTGTCTCCGCTAGGCGGGCGCTCGGCGGCGACTTCGCCGCGGCACGCGACGCTACTGGGGCGCTACTGATGCGCCCTCAGGAAAGCGCGCACGCGCGCGACCGCCGCGGGCGTCGTGTCCGGCGTCTTCCATTTCATGATCAGCTCGGCGTTGGGCGCAAGGCGCGCGATCTCTTCCGCTACCGGCGCCGGATGATAGAGATCGTCGCCCGCCAGCACCAGCATCGGCGTGCCGCACGCGCGTACGAACTCCCGCGACACCGAGAAGACGAAATCGCCGTCGTACATCCGCGCGCGAAACGCTTCGAGCGCCGCGTCGCTCAACTCGGGACGGGTCTTCCTGAGTTCGCTCGCCCAACCGTCGAACATCTCGTTGAAGGCCACGCGGTTTTCGGGGCTGAGCCCGATCGGGTTTTGCAGTACCGCGGCGCTCACCCGCTCGGGCGCGAGTTTGATCAACCCCAGGCAGTACGACGACCCGATGCAACCGCCCAACAGGTGCGCGCGACGGGCACCGAGATGGTCGAGCAGGGCGAGATGGTCGGCGGCGTAAGTCTCCCATCCGTCGGCCGCGCTAATCGGCGCGCGCGAGTGGCCGGCGTTGCGCTGGTCCATCGCGATTACGCGGAAATCCTGCGCCAGCTCGACGGTCGGATCGAAAGGACTGCGCCGCCAGAAATCGATGCTGGAACGCATCCCGCCTGGCGCGAACAACAGCAGCGGATAGCCCGACCCGTATTCCTCGTAATACAGCGAAATGCCTGCGCGCTCGAAAACCGGCATGGATTCACCTCTTGCTGAACTCAACCCGCCTTCAGGATTACGAAGCTCAATCGCAAATATAAGCGGCAGCCGTCAATCTCGAACACCCAGGCTCAATCCGTGGGACGCAGGCTCGGATAGCCAAATGTCGTCAATAACCCGTCTAAATTGCTTAGGGAGACTATTTTCAGGTTATTTTTATTAGTTTAATATTACTCACGTTGATCGCCCTGCCCAGAAGTCCTAACCTGCCCAGAACTCCTAACCTGCCCAGAAGTCCTAATTGATAGACAATCACTTGCGCGGTCCTGATCCTTTGGACGACCTAGAGCATCCATCCTTCAGCAACCGCGAACGCGATCTGATGGCGGAAGTCGCGCGCCGCCTGCTTCCGAACCTCGAGCGGATAGCCGAGCGTTGGGCCGAAGCGATAGAGCTCGCCGCGCCGGCCGACAAGCTTCCGGGGATGCGTCAGACGTTGCGCGGGATGACCGTTCCATTCCTGGGCAACTTTTTCGAGCAATTGTCCGAATGCAACCCCGAGGGCGCGCTCGCGCGCTACGAGACTTTCATCGAGAGTGTGATCCGCGGTCAGCTCGACGAGCCGGAGCGTCAGCGCGCGACCATCGAAGCGCTGTTCTCTTCGGCGCGCACGGTGCGTGGCCTGCTCGGGCAGGAGATCGGGCGCGTATTGGGAGGCGACGAAGGACAAGTCGCGGCGGTGCTGCCGTTTAACCGGCTGTGGAGCCAGGCGATCGAATCGACGGGGCTGATTTACGCCCGGCTGCGCGAGGGCCATCTGCGCCATTTGTACGACGACGCACAGCGGACCGCCGAGAAGCTGCGTGAAAGCGAAGAGCGCTTCCGGCTCCTGGTCGAGGAAGCCAGGGACTATGCCATCTGGATGGCGGACACGAACGGACGCGTGGCGAGCTGGAACCGCGGCGGCGAGCAACTGATGGGCTACGTCGCCGGCGAGATCGTGGGACGGCATGTCTCGTGTTTCTTTCCGCCCGAGGAACGGGCCGCAGGGAGACCCGAGGAGCTAATCGAAAGCGCGCGTGTCCACGGCCGCGTCGAGAGCGAGGGATGGCGTCTGCGCAAGGACGGTACACGTTTCTTCGCTCACGTTGTGATTACTGCGCCGCGCGATGCGACTGGCCAGCTGCTTGGCTTCTCGATAATTTCCCGCGATACCACCGCAGACAAGCGGCGCGAGCAGGAACTGACCCAGGCGCGTGACGCGGCGCTGGAGGCTTCACGGCTGAAGTCGGCCTTCGTGGCCAACGTGACCCACGAAATCCATACCCCGCTCAACATCATCCTGGGCTACGCTGACCTGATGACCGAGCGCCTGGCGGAGCTGGGCGACTCGCGCGCGAGCGACTACGCCGAACCGGTGCGCCGCGCCAGCAAACGTCTGCTCGACACCGTTGCTTCGATCCTAGAATTCTCCAAGATCGAATCGGGTGCGTATCGGCTCGATCGGAAGCCAATCAAGCTCGCTGAATTCGTAGGACGGTTGTTGGGAGAGTTCAGGATCCTGGCGGCCAAAAAGGGCCTCGCGCTCAGCGCCCAGATCGACGAGCCACAGGCGGTCGTGAGCTTCGACGAGGGCTGTCTCTCAAACGCGCTGACCAACCTGCTGCAGAATGCGATCAAGTTCACCGAGCGGGGAAAAGTCACGGTGCGCCTTAGCCGCGATGCACGCGCGGCGTTGTGCCTTGAGGTGCGCGACACCGGCGTCGGAATCGACACTAATTACCTGCCGCATATCTTCGAGGCCTTCTCACAGGAGAACCCTAGTCTCACGCGCGGGTTCGAGGGCGTCGGCCTGGGACTCTCGCTGGTCAGGAAATATCTCGAACTCAACGGCGCGGAGATCGCGGTCACGAGCGAAAAGAGTAAGGGCTCGACCTTCACCATTCGCTTCGCGCGCGACGCCGCTCACGACGACGCCTGACAACGCCGACCGACATTCAGGAGACCTTCGAGACGCTGATCCCGGCGCGGCTCGACCGTCTGCCGTGGAGCGAATTTCACTGGCTGCTGGTGATCGGGCTTGGCATCACCTGGGTGCTCGACGGCCTCGAGGTGACGCTGATGGGCGCGATCAGCGCCGTCCTGCAGCGGCCGGACGTGCTGCATTTCAGCGCCGCGCAGGTCGGCGCGATAGGCTCGGCCTACCTGGTCGGCGCGGTGCTCGGCTCGCTGGTCTTCGGCCATCTGACCGATCGCTACGGCCGCCGCAAGTTCTTCTTCATCAGCCTGGGCATCTACTTGCTCGGCGTGGGGCTCACCGCGTTTTCCTGGAACCTCTGGAGCTTCGCGCTGTTCAGATTCATCACCGGCGCTGGTATCGGCGGCGAGTACTCGGCGGTCAACTCCGCCATCGATGAACTGATCCCGGCTCGATTTCGCGGCCGCGTCGACCTGATGATCAATGGCAGCTTCTGGCTGGGCGCCGCCGCCGGCGCGGCGTCGACGGTAATCCTGCTCAATCCGAGGATCCTGCCGGTCAACCTCGGATGGCGGCTCGGCTTCGGCGCCGGCGCGGTTATTGGGCTAGTCATCCTCTACCTGCGCCGGTTCATCCCGGAGAGCCCGCGATGGCTGGTCACGCATGGGCAGCGCGAAGCGGCTGAAAAAACCCTGGCCGCTTTGGAGCAGACGGTGGCGCGCGAGACCGGGGTGCGGCTGGAGGATCCGCCGCGCGAGGACGCGCTGCGGTTGCACGTGCGGCATCACTATGGCCTGAAGGCGGTCCTGAAACCGATGGTCACGCAGTACCGCGCGCGCTCGGCGCTCGGGTTTTCGCTGATGATCGCGCAGGCCTTCGTGTACAACGCGATCCTGTTCACCTACGCGCTCGTGCTTACCCGCTACTATGGGGTGTCCGTTCATACCACTGGCCTTTACCTGCTTCCGTTCGCGCTGGGGAATTTTCTCGGCCCGGTGGCGCTGGGCCATTTTTTCGACACGCTTGGCCGCCGCCAGATGATTACCGCGACCTTCACTATCGCAGGCCTGCTGTTGATTCTGAACGGATGGCTGTTTATGCGCGGCGTCTTGACTGCAACCACCCAGGCGATCCTGTGGTCGGTGATGTTCTTCTTCGCCTCGCCCGCGGCGAGTTCGGCCTACCTGACCGTCAGCGAAATTTTTCCGCTCGAGATGCGCGCGCTGGCGATCGCGGTCTTTTATTCCGCCGGCACCGCCGTCGGCGGCGTGGTCGCGCCATGGTTTTTCGGCCGGCTGATCGATTCGCAGTCGCGCACGGAGTTATTCTGGGGCTACCTCGTCGCCGCCGTCCTGATGCTCGCGGCAGGGATGGCCGAGGCCACGCTCGGAATCGCCGCGGAGCGGACCAGCCTGGAAAAAATCGCCGCGCCGCTTTCCTCGGCGCGCTGAACCGATTCGTCAGGCCGGGCCGGCGTGGCGCTTGTTGGCTGGCGGCGGGGGTGTTAAAGATTAAGTGTCGGCTGGCAGTCGACGCTGACTTCGCCTAACAGCTCGCCCCGCCCGTAAACGAGGAGGACACGGCCCATGGCTAATACGATGTCCAACGCGATGACCAACAAGGGATTTTCCCACGTCGGGCTCTCCACCCTCGACCTCGACAAGACGCGGGAGTTTTACGAGAAGGTGCTGGGCTTCAAGGTAGTGGTCGCCGATACGATCAAGATCAAGGAAGGCGGCGCCATCCGACACATTTTCTTTGACACCGGCCGCGATCAGTTGCTGGCCTTCATGGAGCCGCGCGGGATTCCTGGAGTTCCGGTCGAGTACGACGCGGGCATCAATCGCGGGCTCGGCACGCCGGCGGCTTTTTACCATTTCGCCTTCGAGGCCGGGTCCATCGCGGGACTTGAAGACAAGCGCCGGGAACTGATCGACAAGGGCGTGCAGGTGACCGACGTGGTCGACCACGGATGGGCGAAGTCGATCTACTTCAAGGATCCCAACGGGATGTCGCTCGAGTACTGCTGCCTCGTGCGCAACTTCACCCGGGACGATGCCACGATGCAGGAGCGTTTCGAGCTTTCGATCCAGGCGCTCGGACTCGACATGGCCAACGCCGACGAGATCAACACAGCCCGGGGTTTGCACGACAAGTCGAAACATCCGCAATAAACACACCGCGGCACGGCCGCAGTCGCAGGATTGCTCCGACTCGATTGCACGAGACGCTTGGGGTTGATTTGGTGGACGCACCAGCACTTGAACCTGGGACCTCTTGCATGTGAGGCGGATTACGCCCATCACGCACGGCCATTGACGTGCAACGACGCCAAGTATTCCGTGGATTTTTCCACCCGGCGTCTGGTCTGGTATGCCGTGCGTGCGCGTGAGTTCTAGCACAGGACTGGCACAATCCTGATACATCATCCGGCCTTCCTGACTAGCGGAATGACGTTGCTCCTGACGGGCTCGGCTGCGCAAGCTGCTACGTACTCCGAGACGCGCTCCATCCATCAGATTTGCCCGCGCTGTAGACCGTTCCCTGCCGCGCATTTCGCGGCTCATGAGCGCACCTTCAGGTAGGCTTCGAGCGCTTCGGTGACTAGCGCCTGAAGGCTAGTGTCGCGGTCGATCGCGATCTTCTTGGCCCGTCTCAACAGATCCGGGGGCAGCCTAACGAGTGTTGGCCTCAGCATGAGTGTTGCCTCCTTGCGTTTCTTTGTTCCCATGCCGCTATCATGATATCAACATATCAGCTGTGTCAAGCCGCCCGTCGGCGCCGAACGGGCGCTGCCGGGATGGTCTGGTTTTTGATGTAGGCGTCGAGCGCGCTGCTGGAAAACTGAAGGGTGCCATCGCCCAACTTGACTGCGAGACCTAATCGCTTGCCGCGACGATAGAGCCATTCATTTGTCACGCCCAGCTTTGCGGCCGCCTCTTCTACCGTGAGCAACTTGTCACCAGCGGACGGCGCCGCGGTAGGCACGGGCTCTGGCAGTCGCGCGGCCAAGGCGGTAATCAACGCCGGAATCTGCTCGCGCGGGATAGCAGCGATGTCAAAGGAAATCATCGGCTGCTTGCCGCCTTCTCGATGTCGGACTTGACCGCATCCCACAGCACGTTGATCGCCTTCATCGTCGTGCCATCTCCGCCTATGCGATCCGGATGGTGCCGCTGTGCGAGCTGGCGATAGATGCGTGTCGCATGGGTCAGCTCGACCGTTGGCGGCGCTGTGCTACGCTCGCTGCCACCCTCGTCGTCGAGTATCCCGGCCTTCTCTGCCCACCAGCGCGTGACCTCGATATGACCGCTATCTCCGCGGGAGCAAACCTCAGAGTTGCGAATCTGTGATCGCGGCACCCAATGTTCCTCAAACCCGCCGCTGTCCAGCCGTTCGACCAGCAGCGCCTTTGCCGTTTCACGCCGCACACAGACGAACATCGTGTAGGTATCGTTCATAGCGGCGCCTCGTTTTGTGCGCCGGGTCTCACTTTCAGGGCGACCCCTGGGCAGACACCGCGCTGCGAACCGGTCCGCGTTATCTTGATATCGAGGCGTTCCAGTCGGCGATTAAAGTCGCGGCGGTGGCCTGTGTACTCCTTGTCGGCTTCGGCCCACGTGATGAAGTCGCGCCACAGCTCGGCGACGGTCGAGCTTGCACTCGGCTCTCGATCAAGACGGTCATCGGCCCAACGGGCGACGGTGTTCTGTTCCTTGAGATAACCTTCGGACGCGGCTTTGACCGTCTGCGGCGGCGCCAGGCCAATGTCCTGATACTCGTGGCAAGCCTTGATGAGTGCGTGCAGGACTCCGGGAGCTTCCGCGCGAAGCTTTATGTCGAGTTTCTTGTCCGCCTTTCGGATACCCCTCCCCGTGTCGGCCTCATCGTCCCATCTCTGTGGAAAATTAGTCAGTTGCAGGCGGCGCTTCCATGCCGCCTGATCGGCGCCGCGTAGGAGGGGGCGTGCGTTACCGAAGGGTATCAACTTATGAGTGCGCGAAAATTCGATAAAATTCTCGCGCATCCGGCGAGCCTTGACTACTGCGTCGCCGGTCAGCGATTTAACCCGGCCCTCGTTCCACACTGTGCCCTCGTCGGACTCGCGAGCCAGTGCCAGACGGGTACGGAAAAGGTCCATTAGCTCGGTCGGATGTCTTTCTCCTCTGGCTAACAGCAAGGCCTCAATCGGAATCGTACACGCATAGCCGGTTGGCGGCCGGCCCATTATATCGAGTTCGATCAGGTCATTGAGCACGCCCTTGCCGTTACCGCCTTCGCCCAATTGGAAAAACAACGCATGCTCGCGGATATCGCCAGTCCAGCAATAGCCATACACACGGAGTAGGTAGTCAACTAGCGCCTGAACTTCGGCATCGTGGTCGGCTTGGCGCTCGGCGTCGAGCTCTCCCGAACTCTTGAGGCAGGCAGCGCACGCGCAAGCCTCGGGTGAGATATGCGCGCCCATGATCTCGCGCATGAAGGTATCGAACACTGGTGTGGGCATCTCTCGCGGAGCGACCACTGTAGTCTTTGTGAAATAATCGTCGCATTCGCGCCGGACGCGTAGTACCATCACGTAGATCGACTACCACACCGCCGGACGTATTTAGTAGCCAGTTATCACGGTCGAATTGGTCAACAGTAATAGCCACTGCTGGATGCGACTGCGCGAGCGTGACAATTGCGGCTACGGTTCTAGCGCTGCTGACGCCATTGGTCGCTCGACGCGCGGCCGCCTCGGCCGTTTCCTTGTCGGGAAACTTGCCGTACTTGACTACGTCGGCGTAGATTTCGTGCGAGACGGCGGCCAGCATCGACTTAGCCAAGCTGAACACCTTCAGCTTCTGGTCGTGTTCCCAAAGCCCACGCCGAGCATCATAGCGATACCACCCGTCGGGAGCGTGTCGCAGATCGGCGCCATGTTGCCTAACCAGGCGATGCGATAGCGCAATGTCACCATAAGGCCCCGCTGGGTCGGGCTCTTCCGTTAACTCGTTGCCGGCCAGTGAAGCCGACGACGATTCCCGTGCCTCGGCGGTCGGCTGTTCGTCGGCTTCATGTGTCTCCGGCGAAGCGCCATTGCGGACGCCGTGCAGCGGATCGTAATACTCAGTGCGGCCACTGACAGCCTTCGCTAGGGTATCCTCGCGATAGTCAGCGCGATTCCATTTGTCGCGCATGAGTGCTGAATGTCTGAATAGGCGGTCGATACTTGCGGCATCTCCAGCGAACCAGAATCCGAGCATTCCGCACAGCGCAAGGTCGGCCTCGCTCTGCGACGAATAGCCACTGTAATCGCCACGATCGTAGAGTGCCGCGAAGCGGTCGCCATTGCGCGCCGCACGCGCCTTCTCGAGCAGTGCGGCATCATCGATGCTCGGGGCGGCTGTAGCGCCGCGCCCATTGCCGTTGCCATTACTGTGAACAGTCTTTTTGGCCGCGTCGCCGAAGACCTTCACAAGGAATTGCTCGACCTCAGCCTGCCTTGGCTCGACCGTGGCCACAGCGCCATCGAGTAGATGCCCGGTAAGCGTGCAATATCGCCGGTCATCGTAAATCTCGATGTTGCCTTTGCGATTGCGCGAACCCGGCGGTAGCTTGGCGCGCACCACGATCCGAATACCTGTGCCGCTTGGCGAGGTCTCGGCATAGCTGCGCAGTAGTGTGATCAAGTCGACGGCCCACTGCTCGATGGCGCCGGTGACAGGATTGCGGCAATGGTCAAGGTCGATGGCGGTGTACGGATGGTCAGCGGAGAACACGCGGCCGATGCCATCGAAGCGGCCGGAACGATAAGCCACGACGGCAAGGGCAAAGGAGGTCCAGGTCGTGCGGTCCGTGGCGTCGGCGTACTCGCCGCTCGCTTGCCGGGGCGGCTTGGTCCACTTCGACTCGCCTCTGCCGTTCTGCACCAGCTCATACCGCCAGGGCACCCAGCAGTCCGCGATCTGGAGTCCCAGCGGAATATGCTCGGGCGCGACTTTCAGGGCTACTGGTTTTTCAGGCTGGTCTGTGCGTACACTGGGCATTGTCAGTAGTGCTTTCGCTTGCCCTTCTTCGCGCCGCGGTTTGCCCCGCGGCGTTCCTGTTTTTTACCGCCGCTTGCTACGTTCGGCCGCGAATCGTTGCAGCTCGGCGGCCGGGATGATCCGGTTGCAACCCGGAGTCTTGAACGCCTTAACCCGGCCGTGGTCGCATAGCTTCCGGACTTGTGCGGCCGAAAGCGGCGGTTCGAGCCGCGAGCCAAACTCCTGCGGCCCGAGAAAGGCCGCGCCTGTTTCGTTTCCGTGTTCACGCATCGCTAATGCCCTCGTCGTCACGGTTGCCTTTGGTCGGCCACTGTGTAAGACATTACATCTAACCCATTACGGAGCACAGATATGACGAGGCAAAAAGCGCGAGGTACTTCCAAACTTCGAACCGCCAAACGGATACGCCAAGCGTTATGCACCGTCACGCCAACCCTTCAGCCGGCGCTGGTCAAGCGTGACGCACCGAAAGTAGTAACGCCAAGCGCAGCAGATTCACCGGCCAGGCGTAACGCGAAATTACAGGCAGTGTTCGCCTTCGCGAACGTCACCGAGTTCCCAAACTTCGACCAGACCGACCGCGACCTGGGCGAGCTCGTCAGGCACCACATGGAAGAGCATGGCCCAGATCACGAGAAATTCGGCGGGTGGACCGTCGTGAAGCGCGCGCTTGAGGCGAGCAGGGCGGCGAACGCCAAGGCCGATGTCGTGATGCTGCGCCGTGTGCTCGATGCGGCGATGAAGCTCAACACGCCTGGCGCGACCGCGACACCGACGATCGCATATATCCGCGTCTCGATCGCGCTCGACCATGACAAGGCCGGCCGGATTGTTGTTCGCCGCGGCGGCGGCCTCATGCCGGACCTGGCGTCGCTCGAAGGCGCCGAGATCTGCCGAATCGGCCGCTGCGAAATCTGCGGTTCCTACTTTTATGCTAGGCGCCTACTCCCCAGCGGCAACGCCCCCGGCGCTTGCCCATTGCACACCAAGGCTCTCCGCGCCCGCCGCTACCGCGCCAATCACGACCGGTATCATCACCGACGAAAAATTCGCGGTGCTGGACTCCAGCCCAGGTGACCCAAACAAAGGGTCACGGCAAAAGTTGCAACAAAGTCGCCGACTTTCTGAAAGCGCGCCCTCGCTTGTGACAGGTGGTGACGCTTCTCCCATTTTTAAGGGTCTAGTCAGGCGCGCGCACGCTAACCTCTGAAGAAGGAATATGTGTCACCAAGCGTCACTAACTTCCGTGTTCGACCGGTTGGACAGGCCGGCGCGCTCGCGTATCCTCACGAGGTGGCAATCCTTCGATGGCATGGCCGGCCGTGGCGCGTCGCATGGGCGCCAGGTCATCGCGTCGAGCTTCAGTGTGCGGTCTGCAACGTGATGTTCACGCGAATGCGCTCTGACATCAGGTCAGGTCAGCGGACGCACTGCTGTTCGATGCCATGCGCGACAATTCAGCGGATATTGCAGCCGCCCGCTACCTAGGTGCTACGGCCGTGAACACCCGCAGTCAAAACAAACGGTCCGCGTAAAACGCTTCTCCCGCAACCGCTTCGTGTCCGCTGTGTCAGAGTTGTGTCACTTACGCCCACGCGCAGCTCGTCGACCTCATCACGCTGACCATCCCCGCCGGCGCCATGGTGACCGTCGTCGGATGGTGACCATCCTGAAATCGGCGCATCGATCTAACAATCCTTTTGCCAGGTCGGCGGGGGTACACCCCCAAAATTTGCGAGCGCGATCGCGCGTGGGTCCCTCTCAGCAGGGAACTTTTACGAGATTTGAAACAGGCTCTGTCCTCGGGCATCGAGAGCGGGAACGTGCGCCAGTAATTTTCTCGCTAATCCTGACGGGTCGTGAGAGCGTCGGGCAGGGTTGGCAGCGTCCAGAATTGCGACGCCTCATATCGGCTGTGGCGGGCAAATTATTCGGTGCGCGCTTACACGACTCAGTCAGGCTCTAGAAGCTTCCGGTCTTGAGGCGTGAGCGCATCGTCCGCTTGGCTGAATTTCTGCTGAGCCTCGTGGCAGGCCCTCAGGGCGGCATTAACGGCTCGCCAGTCTGGCCAGGTATCCGGCTCAAAGGAGTCCTTGGTTCCAGGATACCGCACTCCGGGGCCGTCCGGCTGGATTGACCGCCACTGCTCCAACGATTTTGCCAAGCGCTGGGTGTCGAGCAAAATGTTTCGCAGGAGGGCCTCTGCGGTTTTCAGCTCCGATTTGGCCCTTAGCCATTGTCCAATTTGCGTATCGGCCATCGTGATTTCTCCGTAGGGTATGTCCGGGATTTATCAGCGCGTATTAACCGCGGTCAAACTGCGCTGGTGCTGGTGCTCGCACTGGTCGCGCGTCGTGGATCGGGCTGCGGTAGTTTCGGAACGGGCTCGACGGTGTGTAGGGTTGGCCGCTCAACAGGAACGTCACCCACAAAACCCAGGCGGCGAGGAGCGCGATGTAATCGAGCATGGCGGGGCGGCTGCTCACTTGCGGGGCTCTTGAATCTCCCTATCGATTTGTGTCGAGCATTGCGCCATTAGACGGCTGCTCTCTTCTAATTCAGTGTTCGCCAGCGAGAGAACGGCAAGATCGCGAGAGCTGATGCCCCGTGCGACTGTCGTTAGCCGCTTGATTCAGTTCGGACAGGCTAGTTAGTAGGCAAGTGTGCACATTCCGCCAGTCCGCAGGCGGATTCATGGTGATCGCAGCACGATACGTCTCACGCCAAGGCATAATCGTCTTTTCTAGCTGAAGTGCCCAGCCAGGATCGTCTATCTGTGGAGACTCCATCAGCTCGGCAAAGGCGCCCATGCTTTCTTGACTAGGCTTTAGGATGGCCACTATGTTTGCGCGGTAATGCTCTCCCGCCTCCATTTCTGGAGTTACGTACGGATCTATCCCCGTTGGATCTGCCGACATATCGGCACTTTCAACAGGCGTAGTCGCCGCCACTTTTGGGTTGTCGAACGGCGAGTTCTTCTTCTCGCTGATTATCGCCCCGAGAATTCCGAACCCGGCCACAATCGCAACGGCGACAACGACCGCCTTGCGCAACCGATGATGGGTACGGTGGGCGCCGCATTTACGACAATAGTTCACGTCCGCAGGCCCAGGGGCGCCGCACTTTGTGCAGTAGATCACGATCCAACCTCTTCGATCATCAGCTTGGTTTTCATCTCGTGACATCATCTCGCGCCGTTGCGGATAGGGAAAGGGCCGCCCAGGTGCAAGGCCCTCCAAGGATATGGAGATTGTCCCGAGCGGCCCGGCGCTGTCCTAATCTGAGGGCGAGTGTCCTAGTTTGAAAGGTGGCGTGTCCTGTTTTGCCTTGAGGCGCGGATCATTGCTGGCGACGCACCGGTCCCACGGATTGCTTCGGTGGGTCTCGCATTTCTTCTGGGTAGGGAAGGTCTCAGCTATTGTCCAGCCTGAGAAGGGCCCGGCGGCGATGCGCGGGGTGGTAGGATGACCATTGAGGTGCGGCAGCGGCGGCTGCATCAGATACCAGCCGACCAAGGCAAGCGCAGCGGCGTGGTGGGGCTTCATGCCTGCCATCTAGCAGAGGCGATCTGAAAACCAAAGCACGCGCGACGGTCATCGCGCTCAGGAATGGCCGACACGATTTCCCTGCTAATTCTGACGCCCCTCTGGACTGTCGAGGCAGGGGTTGATGCCGGCTGAAAGCTCCTAGGGCCGTTTCCGTGCCAAATTCGCCGGCCTAAATCCGAGCCACTGAGCTGCAAGGTCGTCGGCCCGCTCTTCGGTTTCTTGCGGGGGCTTATCGCCGAGGGGCAACGCATGAATCCCTGTATGCCCGAGATAGACGTGAGCCAGTTCGTGAGCGACGGTGAACACGGCCTCTTCGGGTGGCATGGTGCACAACTGACCGCTGAGCACGATGACCTCCATCTCGTGTGTGCTTGGCTTATCGCACGGCGGTAAGGTACATGCCAGCGAAGGGCTACGCCCCACTGGTGGGCGCCGAGCCCGAAGAAATGGACTGGGCGCTCGCCGTGCATCAGGTCTTCGTAGACTTCGGTCGGCAGTCGCGACAGCGCGTGGACGACGATTTCTCTGAGGCTATTGGTACCCTCGTAAAGGGCTTCGCCGTGCACTTCGTCGAGGTCGCAGTAGATGTCGTCGAGCGCGGTGTTGTTCTCTGCCACGTTTGATTCCTCCCTCCATTGTTCGGCACCGCTGAATAATCATCTCGCGCTATCGTGAAATAGAAAAGGGCCGCCCAGGTGCAAGGCCCTCCAAGGATATGGAGGTTGCCCCGAGCGGCCCGGTGGGGATGGTCAGGCGGCCCGCTTCAGCTTCCGCGCAGCGCTGCGTTTCCTCTTCGGTGGCGGCGCGGCTTTATCCACGAACTCGCGCAGCACGTCCATCGATTCATCGATGTGTTGCGCCCACGCTAGAAACTCGTTTGTTCGCTCGCCCGGCACACCCGGCCCTTTCCAGAGGGCGCCCACCCAACAAGAGTCGAGAGGCGCTAAGCAATTGCGTAGAACGTCCAGGCACTTGAGCCGGGCCCGCCGAGTCGGCTCACGTCACAAAGCGGCTTCGAGCGGCGGCGGCTCCTTGAACCCGGTCAGAGCCAGGATCGTCACGAGCACCGCCAGCGAGCCGAAGTATACGGCGCCGTAATACAAGGCCGGTTCGAACAATCGGGTGCCCAGGTTCAAAACCAGCGCGCCCGCCAGCACGAATTGCGCCGCCCTCGCATGGCTGCGATCCGTCGCCTCTTTGGAACAGGCGATAAACGCGAGCGCCATATATGGCACCTCGAGCATCATGTAGTATTCGAGCCACGAGACCGGTGAGAATGCCGCGGCGGTGCAAAACAGCGCCGCCAAGGACAGCCGGGTATTCTGCTCGGTCGTGCGGCTCCATCGCAGTACGATCCAGACAACAACCACAAATGTGAGCGCGCATTGGAAGGCGAATCCGATGCTCGCGGCCGCACTTTGACTCAACAGGCCGCCGCGCTGCTTCGTGGCCGCGAACAGCCGCACGGCGATCGCGGCAGCCGACTGGTTATACTTGTTGTACAGATCGTGCGAGAGGTGAGGAACCCGGGTGGTCAGGCTCCTTATATACTCGTCGGTTTGATGAAGTGTGTAACCGACGCCCACAATCACGCACGGCAGCCAGAGCAGGGCCACAGCGAAAAACAGTAAGGAAATGATGAAAAGGACGCGGCGCCGTCCGAACAGGTACAGAATCACGGGCAACCCGAACGGCTTCGCCAGCACCGACGCCGCCAAAAGAGCTCCCGCCGCCACCGAGCGTGATTCATTCGCCAGCGTGAGCCCCCATACTACCATCGCCACGAGGAGTAGGTTGATCTGGCCATGATCGAAGTTGGGATGGAGAAATCTTGTACATAGAAGGACCGGGATAACGATCAGTTGCCAGCGCAGCTCGAACCCGCGGCCAAATAGCAGGCGGCGCGTGCCCAGGACCATGGCGGGCAGGGCCATGACCATGCTGACCAGAAACCACAGTAGTTGCGCCAGGCGCAGGGGAGGGAGGCCCAATGAAATAAAAGCCACGGCGTAAATGGGTGCGTATTGGAATGGGCTCGGATCCTGAAAATCATAGATCTGGCCGCCATGAGCAGCCTGGATGCCGGCGTTTCTGTAAATGATGAAGTCGCTTTGGGAGCGAACCGCTGCCGAGATTGCAAACCCGAGCAAATAGAGCGCAATCAGTATCCAGGCCGCAATGCTCAATTGACGACCGGAGGTTGGCGTCTTCCACGAGATTATCATTTGAGTTTCTAAACACGCGACTTTTATCCCGGTGACGGCTCGAACGTCAACGCCCTGCCCGCATCAAGCAGCGCATTACCGATGGGTTGGAACGAGTGAAAGACAATCCCGAGTTTGCAAGGCCAAAGCATCAGGAAGCTATCGACCTGGCTCTGCGCGTGATTCAGACTGTGACGCCGACGATCCATTGACCGTTGGCTCGTGATCGATCCACCAGAGCTTTGCTGCGCGCGCGACACGCTCGACGAGATCGTAGGGTTTCCGGTGCTGACGCGATCCGGTGCTTCTGGTTTGCGACTTAGTGTCTTTCATCGCTGCCGCGCGTGGTGCGCGTTGCGCTGCGTGCTCGCGATGAGCGACGCTCATAATCTCATCGCCCGATTTCTCGGGTAGATGATGATGCATCTCGACTGGCTCGGCCTCGCGATTAAATCGGCGCAAGTCACTCGGATGCGTGTGATGGAACGGTTCGCCGCTGCCGTGACTGATATTGGCGGCTGACGGTCAGGATGCTCACTGACGGGATGGGTCAATGCGCTCTTTTCTCGATGGCTGTCCGATTTCACTTGCTTCTACTTCCTGCGCGTTCCGCGCGCCTCACCGGCCTCACGGCTCGGGTCGTGACGCGTCCGATTGACCATCGAATCGGCCTTCGGGCCAGGCGCCGCGCCATTGTTCAACTCGCCGCCGCTGGGCTGCCCCACGTCGGCCGCAGTGCTTCTAATTGATTTCTGAAGGAGTTAGGGGCGCTGCCGCTCGAATCCCTATGCTGTCCAATTCTGAGTTTGTTGCTTGCCATTACTAAGTCTCCTTTTCTGACTATTCCTCGCCGAGCGTCGGCGTGCCATCCGTTAGCTGCTCGGCCTTGTACAGCACGGCCATTTCTTCGACCGCCTGCTTGTGGCCTTCGTGGTGCTCGTTCCAGTACGGATGCGCCTTGTTGTCGCGGATGCTGGCGCGCAGTTCTCGGGCTTTGTTGGCCTGCTCGACCGGCGGCAGCTTCGCCAGGTCGCTGATCGTGGTCGGGATGTAACGATCGGTCGGCTTCATCACGCCGCCCGGTGATTTCGGGTTGCCCGCATAGTCGCGATCTTGGCGGGCAGGCTGCTCCGCCTTCATGGCCGCCTCGAGCTCCTGCGCGCGGTTCCACGCCAGGCGCGCGGCACGATTTGCGGGGTCGTTCAGCTTCGCGCGGTCCGTGCGCATATTCGAGGCGCGTCTGTATTCGCTGCTGGCGTAAAGGTTTTGCAGCTCGGTCATTTGTTTGTCGTTCATGGTTTCCTCTGACGCGAAATTCTCGCGCAGCTCTTGGGCGGTCGCGCCGTCAAATTCGCCCGTGCTCCATTCCACGATACCGCGCACGTCATCGGCGCCGAATCCGAATTGCTTCGGGTCGCGTTGTATCTCGCGAATGAGTTGCGCATTTCGGGATCGGCTAGCGCCGCGCGGCGCCCGGCGGGCGTCAACAGCCGCTCCAGGTTGAAGGTCCTGCCGGCGATTGTGACTTCCATTGGGGCGCTCTACTTGCCGGGCCGGTTGCGCATCGCGTCGCGCAGCCCGCGCTCGCGCTCGCGCCCCGCGGCGCCCGATTCGGTGTCGATATCCGCGCCAGGCCGGCTCGGCGGCACGATGCTCCGGCCCAATCGCGGCCCTGACGAATTTGGATCATGTTGCCGCTGGCGCTGACCGTTATTGGGCTGCGGCCCGGTTGTCGATGACCTGTGTTGTCCGTCCTCGTTTCCCACTGCGTATTCTCCATTAGTTACTGGCTATTCGTGCGATTCGCGCCGCACTACTTTGTTCGCAATCGTCACTCCTCGATGATGACCTTGGCTTGCGCCGCACGTCGCACTTCGGCGCCTTCAGCAAGCCGCTCCTCGCGTTCCTTCCAACTCGTTTTTACCGGCCTGCCGTTGCTCATCTCGTAGGGCTGGAATCCCGGCGCGCGCACCTCCGGCGTCGGCGCCAGCGTGAACCGAGTCAGGTCGGTCCCCATGTCTCTCAACTGCGCGAGACGTTCGGCGCTCACGGGACGCCTTGCGGCGTAAAACCTACGATGCGCTTGGGGTCTTCAACCGGCTCGACGACTTCGGCCTCGACTGGCGTATCCTCGCCGGTCCTCACCTCGAGCGGCGGCTCGATGGCGGCTGGGGCGGCCTCGATGCGGCGTGGACCGCTCGCCCAAGGCTGGACAATTACCACGACATTGTGGTCAGCGGGTCCGTCGCCGTGTTCCTTCACAAGCAACGACTGTTCCTTGTGCCAGAACGGCATGAGCTTGGCGCTCACTGCGGCGCGCATGTCGGGCGTGCTGGCAGGGTCCGCCGCTATCTCGATCAGGGCGATAGCGGGATCGAAATCTATGATCGCCGCTTCAAGCCCCGGCCGATCGCGATAGACACCCGCAGCGACACGAGCCTTGAGCAGCTTCGCGCAGTGTTGAATGAAGTCGTACTGATCGGGTGGCGTGTGGGTATTTCGCGGCGCCGGTTTCTTTTTGCGCTTCTTAACCATCGCCCCTCATCGCATCGCGCAGTTCAATCAGCGCAGCGGTGACCTCCGAGCCCGAAAAAGTAGCGTCTGGATTGCGGTCGGGATGGAATCGCATCATCTGGGCATTAAAGACGCGCGACCATTCGGGCTCGAGCTCCGGCGCCGGAACCGCGGATTTACTTTGATCGGCATCAGCGAAGCCATCACGTCTCGGACGCGGCGGCGGTCCGTCGACGAATCGCACCTCGGTGCGTGCGGTCCAGATGAGCCGAAACGCCGCAGTCGCCGCTTCTCGAGTCGCGCCCATTGCGCCGATGCCGCTGGCCAGGTGATGCGCCATCCAGCTCGCCGGTCCGTTGGGGTAGACAAAGACTCTCGCTGCCGCTTCCATCAGGCGTACTTGCGCGCTCTGATGTGAGGCGTTACGCGTTCATCGAGCGTCGGGATTGGCGGCTGCTCCGGCGGCGCCGGCCATCGGTCGCAGCCAAAAAGCCCGGGCCGACTCGGCGGTCCAAAGCGGACCATGGCAACGCCGATGAAGTCGATGATGTCGCCGGGCTGAAGCATGTCCGCGATCCGCTCCATCGCGACGTCGTCCCAACCGAACTCCTCCAGGTCGGGCCGCGCGCGCGCGATCTCCGCGCGGGCGTATTGTGTCTTGCTCATCGTCGCCGGTGTCGACGCGGCGTCGACCGGTCGCTTGACGCGAGCGGCTGGCTCGTTCTTCATGGCGCACACCCCTCGTGTCTGACACAGAACTGGCACAATGGACGACTCGGCGAGTCATCTATTTGTGACGAAAGGCTTGATTCAGGCGGGAATTTTGGTGGACGCACCTGGACTCGAACCAGGGACCTCTTGCATGTGAGGCAAGCGCTCTAACCGGGCTGAGCTATGCGTCCACCGGGAGACGAATTATCGCGCCCGCCGCTTCCTGTCGCAAGAGCTATGAGGTTGTCCCGACCGTCCATACAACGGTGCGTGGCGTCGATTCATGCCGAGGAAAAAGGTCCGTCGCTTCGCGGAGATCCTTCGCTGACGCTCAGGATCACAGAACGGGCATTGGAATCACACGGCGGTCGCGAGACGGTCGCCCAGCAGTTCGGCGAGACGCTCGGCCGGCGCGCGCTTTAGATCCGAGGTCGCGAAACCGGCCGCCGCCGCATGGCCGCCGCCCCCGAAGACCCGCGCCAGCTCCGAGAGATCGATTTCCGAGTCGGCGCTGCGGCGCAGGCTGACGCCCTGGCTGCGCAGGTCGAACAGCGCGATCACCGTGCGCGTCTGACCCTCGTAGAGCGCGGCCGCGACCTCGCTGCTGTAGCCGAAGCAGCACGCGCTGCGCACCTTGATCCCGTTACCGAGCATCCGGTCGACCATCGTCGAGCGCGCCAGTTCCAGCGACTTCGCCATCGCCTCGCGTCCGGTCTCCAGCGCCGTGCGCATCCGCCGCGACAGCTTCGGTTCGCGCAGGCGTAAAATGTCGCGGTACGATTCGATCCCGCCGAGCGTCTGCACGGCGAGCGCCCAGTTGTTGGACTCGGGGATGCGATGGACCCAGCGGTCGTGATCGTCGGCGATCGCGGCGAAGGTGGCGAACTCCTCGAAGGCGCGGGCGCGGGCCGCCGGGAGCGTGGCGGCGCGCTTGCGCAGGTAGTTGAAAGTCAGCCGCGCGGCCGAGTATTGCTCCGAAAGCACGCGGCCGGCGAACGGCACCTTGAACTCGGGCGCGTCGGCGCGCCCGACGGCGGTGCGATGGTGGTCGATCCAGTAGATGCGTGCGCCTCTTTTCGCGAGATCGGTCAGATGCTCGCCGGTCGCGGTCAAGTTCCATGAAAGGTCGGTGATCCAGACCTCGTCGTCCTCGCCGCCGGTGCGAAGTTCGAGGTCCTGGAGCACGCGGTCGCTATCGTTGTTGGCGACCAGCCGCGTGATTACGCGCTGCCCCTCGTAAAAGCGCGCGACCGCAGCCGCCGCCATCACGCCGTCGAGGCAGGATGGACCGTGGCTGATAACCTGGATCGCGCTGCGCGTTACGGGCTTGCTCATGGTGTCGAAATCCTATGGCATCGCGCAGGTGGTAGCGATAGCCGGCCCCCCCCCCGATGAAAGGGTGGTGGCACGCGTGCTAGATTGGGCGCCGGACTCTGATGATTGATTCCGGCCACGGCCATTTGGAGGCTCACACCGAGCCTCGCATCCTGGAGCGCTCCGAGCATCCGGTCTCCCGCCGCGACATCGATCCGCGCGTGCTCAAGGTGCTGTACCGGCTGAGCGACGCGGGCCACGACGCCTACCTGGTGGGCGGCGGCGTGCGCGACCTGATGATCGGGCGGCGGCCAAAGGATTTCGACGTCGCGACCTCAGCGCATCCCCAGGAAGTGCGCGATCTCTTCCGCAACTCGCGGCTTATCGGGCGGCGTTTCCGCTTGGTCCATGTCTTTTTCGGCCAACACAATATCGAGGTCGCCACCTTCCGCCGCCGCGCCGAGGACGTGGCCGAGTCCGAAGATCCGCTGATTCGCCACGACAACACCTTCGGCACGCCCGAGGAAGACGCGTTTCGGCGCGACTTCACGATCAACTCGCTGTTTTACAACCCGCGCACGTTTCACGTGATCGACTACACCGGCGGAGTCGCCGACCTCGAGGCGCGGCTCATCCGCACCATCGGCGATCCCGAGGTACGGATGCGCGAGGACCCGGTGCGGATGCTGCGCGCGGTGCGTTTCGCGGCCAAACTGGGTTTCGAGATCGAGCCCGCCACGCGCGCCGCGATCGAGCGTCATCGCGAGGACCTGCTGAACGCCTCGGTGCCGCGCGTGGTCGAGGAGATTTATCGCGCACTGGGAATCGCCGCCGCCGCGCGCGCCTTTGAGCTGATGCACGATCTGGCGCTGTTCGATTTGTTGCTGGCGCCGCTCGCGGATTTCATCCGCGCCGGCCAAGCTCCGGCGCACGAGAGCGCGACCGGGCGCAACCTGGCCGCGATGGGTCGCCGGATCTCGGCCGGGATGGAGCCCGAGCACTCGCTCGTGCTGGCTTGCATGTTCGCGGACCTCTGCATGCGTGGGATGCCCGGCGGCCAGCCGTTGGACTTGCTGGCGGAACTGAAATCGCGCGGCTTCGCTCGCGGCGACACGGAACGGATGCGCCTCGTGCTCGAGGCGCTGCCGCATCTGATTACGCCGTCGCGCCGCACGCGTCGGCTCATCCATCGCCCCTACTTCGATGAGGCGCGCGCCGTGTTCGAAATCGTCGCGCCGGCCTGCGGCGGCGATCCCGAGGAGCTCGCGAGCTTCCTGAACAATCCCGAGGCGTGGCTCGAAGGCCGGAGCGACGCGTCTCGCAGCGCCGAGCCGCGCGAGGCGCGCCCCGGCGGTCCCTCCGGCGGCGGCGGCCGGCGGCGCCGGCGTGGCCGGCGCGGCGGCCGCTCGCGCCATCGACGCCGCGGCCGGGCCGCGGCGCATGCGTTCGACGCCTCGCACAACGGCGAGGCGCGCGCGCACGGCGAAGGCGAAGCGGCGGCCGAGGCGCGCCACGCCGAGCCGGCAGGCTCGGCGGTCGCGCCGCGGCCGTCCGAGGAAGCGGCCGCCGCTTTGGCGGCCGGCGTGGACCCGGCGCAGCGTCCACGCGGCTAGCGCTGCTCGGACCGACCCTAGACCCGCCGCCGCTTGTCCGGGTCGCCCCGTTTCGACTACCCTGAACGCTCGCGCTTGGTTTCGAGCGCGGCGAGAACGGACAGGTCTATCAATTAAATAAAGCAGCCACATAAAGAGGTCGGTTTTGGCAGCGAACGGCTTACGCACGGACAAAATCTGGATCGACGGCGCGCTGATTCCCTACGACGAGGCCAACATCCACGTTCTCAGCCACAGCCTGCACTACGGCCTGGCCGTGTTCGAGGGGATGCGCTGCTACAAATCCGATAACGGCCGCTCGGCGATCTTCCGCGGCCCCGAGCATATCCGCCGCCTGTTCGACTCCGCCCATATCGTCGAGATGCAAATCCCGTTCAGCCAGGAAGAGCTGCTAAAAGCGTGCTGCGACGTGGTGCGGGTCAATCGGCTGGAGGAATGTTACCTGCGGCCGATCGCGTTTTACGGCGAGGGCGAGATGGGGCTCTCGGCGCGCGGCAACAAGGTGCGCGTCGCGATCGCAGGATGGCCGTGGGGCGCCTATCTCGGCGAGGACGGGGCCAAAAAAGGCGTGCGGCTCAAGACTTCGTCCTTCGTGCGGTTCCATCACAACTCCCTGATGTCGCTGGCCAAGGCCTCGGGCCACTATGTCAATTCGATCCTCGCCGGCTACGAGGCGCGCCGTAACGGCTACGACGAGGCGCTCCTGCTCGATGTCCACGGCTACGTGGCCGAGGGCAGCGGCGAGAACTTCTTCATCGTGCGCGACGGCGTGGTCAAGACGCCGCCGCTCAACTCGGTACTGCCCGGGATCACCCGCGCCGCGGTGATGAAAATCCTGCACGACGCGTCGATCGAGGTGGTCGAGCAGACCTTCCCGCGCGACGCGGTCTATATCGCCGACGAGGCCTTCATGACCGGCACCGCGGCCGAGGTCACGCCGGTGCGCGAGCTTGACGATCGCATGATCGGAGCGGGCGTGCCGGGGCCGGTGACGATCAAAGTGCAAGAAGTTTTCCGCAACGCGCTGCATGGCCGCGACGCGCGCTATCGCGAGTGGCTGCACTACGTCTAGCCCGGCGACGCTGCGCGCATCTCGCACCGGGCCGGCATCCACAAGCCACGCAGGGGGAATGCGCCAATGCGGCTCATCATGATGGTGGCGATCGTGCTCGCGATCACAGGATTGGGAGCGATCGCTTTGCGCCCGCGAATCGCGCGCGCGGCGATGCTCTCCGTGGGAGCGCCGGCGCCCGATTTCCATAGCCAGCTGGTCAACGGCGATCAGGTCACGCCAGTCAGGCTCTCCGACTTCCGTGGCCACAAGCTGGTGCTCTACTTCTATCCCAAGGACAACACGCCCGGATGCACCAGGGAGGCGTGCGCGTTTCGCGACGGCTACGCGCGCTTCCAGGCCGCCGGTATCACGGTGCTCGGGTGCAGTATCGATTCCGCCGAATCGCACAAGGCATTCATTAAAAAGTACCGCCTGCCGTTTTCGCTACTGCTCGACCCCGACCGCAGCATCGCGCGCGCCTACGGCGCCGATAACGGCGTGCCGATTCTCGGTCTCGACCGCCGCGTGACTTACGTAATCGGCGAGGACGGACACATCCTGAAGGTCTACCCGTCGGTCGACCCCGGCATCCACGCCAAACAGATCATCCATGACCTTGGCGCCGACCATCCGCCCACCCCGACGGCGGCCGCTTCTCCCGCCGCGGCTGCCAGGCAGCCGGTTGGCGCCCCCAGCGGCAAGGGCGGTGCGCAGACACCGCCAGAAACCGGAACGCCGGAGCCGGGCGAGGGGAGCGATGTGGAATGAAGCGCGCCGCGCGGAATTGAAGCCGGCGATCGAAATCGTCCGACGGCGTCGCGCGAAAGTGCTGGCAGCGATACTCGTGCCCGCGATGCTTGCACCGTTGATATTGGCGGCGTGTGCCGCGGCCAATAAAAAGCCGCCGCCCGAAGTGCCAGACATCCCGCTTTCCTCTTACGCGGCTTTCGAGCTGCCGCCGGTGGTGAACCGGAGCGGGCAGCCAGCCGGCGTCGAGGCCGCGCAAATAATCGGTGAGGGGATCTCCACGGAGCTGAAAAACCGTGGCTACAATATCGTCGCGAGCGCGCCGCCCGAATCCGAACCGCTGCTGATCAAGTGCGAGCTAACCGCGTATCAGCCCGACACCTCTTCGGGCAACAGCGGGACCACTGCGATCACGCTGAAAGTCACGCTCATCGATATTAAAAACGGGCACCTGCGCGGCGAATTCGACGACGCGCAGAATGTTCAGGGCGGCGGGCTCGAGAGCGACCGCGAAATCCTGCTCGGTTTCGCCAAGGGCGCGGGGATCCAGATCGATTCGCGCATCAAGGGCTAGCGCGCGGCCCGGCGACTTCGCCCGGCGCGTAGCCGAGACTGACCGCGAGCATCACCGCCGCCGCCGCCACCAGCGCACCGTCGCGCTCCCGCGCCGTCATCTTACCGATCGCCGCGACATGCGCGACGGCGGTCGCCTCGGGGCTTGCACGGCCACATCCGAGGCCGTCGGGGTCGAACAGCGCGTCGATAAGCCGATTGGGATCGTAGTTGGTCTCGGCCAGCGCCTCGCGCGCGGCGCGACGCCAGAACTCGCGCGGCTCGACGCGCTCGAAATCGACGATCGCGGCGACGCGCGCGCGAAATTTTGCGGCCAGCGGATAGTAGAACGCGACGGCGTTGAGATACGGAGCGGCGCCCTGGCCGTCGAGAAATTCCGCGACCGTGCCGGCTACTCCATAGACGCCGAGCGAACCGACGGCAGGGTCCAATTTCACAAAGCGCTCGACGTAGCCGGCGCCGTCAGTGCCGGGGGCGCGTTCAAGGCCGAGCGGATAGAGCCGGCAAGCGAGCGGGCGTCCCGGATGGATCGTGCAGCGCGGTCCCGCAAGCGCGACGCATCGCCCGTCGGATAAAAAGCGCAGGAGCGATCCCCGCCGCATGGTATAGCGCGCAACCGCCGCACCGGTGCTGATTTTGGCGGCCCGCGCGATCCGGATTACATCATAGGGCGAGAGCGTGATCACCTTGTCGCGTCAGCACAAGCCGCATCGGTTGCAGCGGTAGGAGAATTTATTTTCCGCCAACATTCGCGACGCTACTCCATACGTCGAGGTTTCGGGCCATCGTCCGTCGGGCGACGCCAGGCTTGCTAACTGCTAGTATCTTGTCTGCGGCCATGCCGGACTAGTAGAAGATCACACATGCGGATCGCGATGGAATTCAAAGTCCCTGCCCGGATTCGGAAGAAGGGCAAATGGTTCATCTCGTCGTGCCCGCTGCTAGACGTCCACTCGCAAGGCCACACCCGTGACGAGGCCGAGCACAACCTGGTCGATGCGCTCGCGTCGTTTCTGATCAGTTGTTATGAGCGCAGCACGCTGGACGAGGTGTTGCGTGACGCCGGGTTCGCAACGCAGGGCTTTTCACCGATCCAGTGACTGCATAACCAGCTTTTCTTGCGGAAACTTCTTCGCACTACCCCAGCGAACGCCGGTTCGATAGCATCGCTCACGATCACCGACGCTGACGGAGTATCCGAGCGATGGATTTCACTTACACGCCCGAGCAGGAAGCCTATCGGATGGAAGTGCGCGCATGGCTCGAGGCCAATCAGCCGCGGCCGCTTAAGCCCGAGGAAAAAGAGCGCGCCGACGAAAACTTTCTGTGGGAGCGCCTGAGGCTCTGGCACAAAAAGCTTTACGATGGCGGATGGGCCGGGCTCACCTGGCCCAAACAGTTCGGCGGGCGCGGTGCCACCTTCGTCGAGCAGGTCATCTTTCAGCAGGAACTCGGACGGCTCAACCTGCCGATGGGATGCAACGTCCTGGGCGTGATCATGACCGGCCCGGCGCTGATGCAGTGGGGCACCGAGGAGCAGAAGCAACGCTACCTACAGAAAATCCTGAGCGCGGAGGAAATCTGGTCCGAAGGGATGTCGGAGCCGGCCGCCGGCTCGGACCTCGCCGCGCTGCAGACCCGCGCCGTGCTCGACGGCGACAACTTCATCGTCAACGGCCAGAAAGTCTGGACCACGCTCGCCCATCGCTCGCACTTCTGCCAGCTCTTCGTGCGCACCGACCCCGAGGTTCCCCGGCACAAGGGACTGAGCTGCCTGCTGGTCGATATGAAAAGCCCCGGCGTCATCGTGCGCCCGCTCAAGCAGATAACCGGCGAGTCCGAGTTCAACGAAATCTTTTTCGAAGACGTGCGCGTGCCCAAGGCCAACCTGCTCGGGCCGCTAAACCAGGGATGGCAGGTGCTGGTGTCGACGCTGATGCACGAGCGCTTCGGGATCGGCGAGACGATCGGCGGTACCGAGCAGACGCTCGCGCAACTGGTGGAAATCGCGCGCGGCGCCATTATCGACGGGCGCTCCGCGGCCGAAGACGACGAGATTCGCCAGCAGCTTGCGCAGTTCGCGATCGAAGTCGCGGCCAAGAAGTACAACGGCCTGCGCTCGCTGACGCGCCGGCTCAAGGGACAACTGCCCGGCCCCGAAAGCTCGATCGGCAAGCTGGTCTCGACCGAGCTGACGCAGCGGATGGTCAAGTTCTCGGTGCGGCTGTTGGGTGAGTTCGCGCTGCTCGAGCGGCGCTCGCCGTTTGCGCCCGACGGCGACTGGCTGCGGCGCATCCTCTACAGCGAGAGCATGACGATCGCGGGTGGGACCTCGCCGGTGCAGAAAAACATGATCGGCGAGCGCATCCTGCAACTTCCCAAGGGCTGAGGCGGCCGGGCTCGCCGGTTCGCGCGCGCGGCCGCGAACAATTTTTTGACCGCGCATTGCGCTTGTCCGCCGCGCCAACTTCTGTCACAAACTTCGCCCAATAGCGTTACCCGGACGCGTCGCAAAGCCGCGTCCGGACATTTCATTTTGCACGCTCACCGTCGTACTGAAGGAGAATCCGCGATGCTGCGCACAAGGCCGATTGTTTGCCTGGGAACCGCCGGCACAGCCCTGCTCTTTGCCGTCTCCGCACACGCTGCCGACACGCCGTCGGTCATCAATAGCGGCGATACCGCATGGCTGCTGACCTCGTCGGCGCTGGTGTTGCTGATGACCGCTCCCGGGCTGGCGCTTTTCTACGGTGGGATGGTGCGGCGCAAGAACGTGCTCGCGATGCTGATGCAGAGCTTCATCCTGGCCGCGCTGGTCTCGATCCAGTGGATTCTGTTTGGCTACAGCCTGGCCTTTTCGCCCGGCAACGCGCTTATCGGCGGCCTGCACTGGATCGGACTTCACGGTGTCAGCGCCACGCAGCCCTATCCCGCTTACGCGGCCACCGTTCCGCATCAAACCTACATGATTTTCCAGTGCATGTTCGCCGTGATCACGCCGGCGCTGATCACGGGCGCCTTTGCCGAGCGCATCTCGTTCAAGGGCTTTCTGGTTTTCAGCCTGCTCTGGATGACGTTGATCTACGATCCGCTAGCGCACTGGGTATGGGGCGTCGATGGATGGCTGCATCGGCTGGGCGCGCTGGATTTCGCGGGCGGCACGGTGGTGCATATTTCCTCGGGGACCTCGGCGCTCGCCGCCGTGCTGGTCATCGGGCCGCGGCGCGGCTTTTTGCGCGAGCCGATGCCGCCGCACAACCTGACGCTGACGCTGACCGGCGCGGGGCTGTTGTGGTTCGGATGGTTCGGCTTTAACGCCGGCAGCGCGCTCGCCGCCAACGGGCTTGCGACCTCGGCCTTCGTCGCGACGCATATCGGCGCGGCCGGGGCTGCGCTGGGATGGGTGTTCGCAGAATGGATCGTGCTCGGCAAGCCGACCACGCTCGGCGTCGCCAGCGGCGTGGTCGCCGGGCTGGTCGCGATAACGCCGGCTTCGGGCTACGTCGGGCCGATCTCGGCGATGGTGATCGGTTTGTGCGCGGGCGTGTTGTGCTTTTTCGCGGTGCGGATGAAGGCACGCTTCGGCTACGACGACGCGCTCGACGTGGTTGGCGTACATGCGGTGGGCGGCATCTGGGGCGCGCTTGCGACCGGGCTTTTCGCCAGCGTCGCGGTCAACGCGGCCGGCGCCGATGGGCTGTTCTTCGGCAACCCGCTGCAGTTCCTGATCCAGGTGGTCGCGGTCGCGACCAGCATCTCGTTCGCCTTTGTCGGCAGTCTCATCCTGCTCGGAGTGACTGACGCGCTTGTGGGATTGCGGGCGAGCGATGAAGCCGAACGCATCGGGCTCGACTTGAGCGAGCATGAAGAGAACGCCTACGATTTGGGCGCGTAGGCCGAGTCAAATTCGCTGAGGAAATCGCCGAGGCTGGTGTGCGCTGTCGCGCACGGGCTTTAGCGCTGCATCGCCGCGAACAGCAACGGCGCCGCCTCCGACATGACCTCGCCGACGATTTCCGAGAGCGGCTTGCTCGGCACGGCGAGTTTCTCGGCGAGCGACTGCATGATGCGCAGGTATTGCTCCTTAGTCCCGGCGCTGATGGTGGCAAGACGGTCGGCCTCCATCACCTCGACGAAGCGGCGATGGACCTCGTAGATTTCGCGGTCGACGAGGTCCGTAAACGGATTGGGCTGGTCGAATTTGCTGCCCTTGGTAGCCATCGTTGATGCACCCGGTATGGATTGGGCGCGCCGCGCGCGCCGGCGCAAAAGTATATCAGCCTCGCGCGTGAGGCGGCGAACCGGCGCTCGCCGCCATGCGGCCGATCGAGCGCGCCCGGACCAGCAGATCAAGTCCCCGGTCACTTTTGGAAGTTCAGCTTCTTCATCAACGCGATGAAGCGCGGCTGCGCGCGCAGCGGATCGAAAATCCTGTCCATCTTAAGCCAGCCCATCGATTGCGAATGGGCTGCGTAGGCTTTTTCCAGGCCATCCAACGCGCGCGCGCGATCACCCAAACCCAGATAAATGATCGCCAGGTGAAACGGCTGAACGTACCCATGCAATGACCTCTTGTTCAGCTCTTCGATCTCCGCCATCGCGTGGGTGCGATCGCCCGACGCCCCATAGGCGTATCCGAGCCACGCAGCAACCTCCGCTGGAGAATCCATCGCGTTGGCCTTCTGCAGTTCCGGGATGGCGTCGCTGATTTTTCCTGCTTCGATGTCGACCCACCCGGCCATAAAATCAGGAGCGAAGAATGTCGGATCCAGGTCGCCGGCCTTGCGAGCCTGCTGTTTGGCCGCTTCGTAATTGCCTTGCCAGGCAAGCGCAGAGGCGGCGTCAAGCGTGATTTCGGGAGACAGGGGGTCTAGTTCGATCGCGCGCTTGCCTTCGGCCAACGATTCGTCGAGCCGGCCCTGGAGGGCAAGCCCTACACCGAACTGATCATGAGCGAACGCATAGTTTGGATTGAGTGCGAAGGCGCGGTGAAATTCGGTCTCGCAGCCTGCCCAATCAAATTCGTAGAAAAGTTTGAATACGGCGAGCGAGGTGTGAGACTCGGCCGAATTATCGTCCAGTTGGACAGCTTTCTCTGCCGTCGCCTTGGCCTTGGGCATCGCTTCCGCGGCGGTAAAGACTCCTTCGTTGAAGCCGGCCCATAGATAGGCATCAGACAGTCCTGAGTACGCGGGCGCAAAGTTCGGATCCAATTTGACCGCCTCTTGGAATTGCGCGATCGCCTTCTTGAGATTTTCGTCACTCGGGCGGTTAATGAAGTAGCGGCCCTTCAAGTAAGCGTCGTGCGCCGCGGGATTCACGCTGGGGGCGCTAGTCAGCCGCGCCTGCTCGTTGGGTGTCAGTTGAACGTTGATCTCTTTTGCGATCGCCGATGCCAATTCGTCCTGGAGCGCGAGCACATCGCGCGAGCCGCCCTCGAAACTCTTGGCCCACAGATGCTTGTCCGCCGGCGCGTCGATTAGTTGGGCGGTGATCCGCACTTTGTCGCCGACTCGAAGCACCGAACCTTCCACGACCGCATCGACGTTGAGCATCCTGGCGATCTGCGGAGTCGGCGGCCGATGCTCCCCCTTGAACTGCATTACTGAGCCGCGCGAGATCACGCGAAGCTGGCTGATGGTAGCAAGGTCGGTCGTCAATTCATCGGTCATCCCGTCGGCGAAATATTCCTGCTTCGGATCGCCCGAGTAATTATCGAGCGGAAGCACGGCAATCGATCGGATGACGTGAGGACTATTGGTAATTACGGGGTTCGGCGCGGGAGCATGCCGAGTCACCGCGACATAGGCGAGCACCGCAATGCCAATCGCTCCGACGCCCGCCAGCGCGACGCGGTTTTTCGTGCCGCCCGTCCGGGCTGAATACTCTGCGGCAGCGGAGGAATCCGGACTCTCCGCGAGAACGTACACGCCGATCGGCCGGCTTACATTCTTGAGCTGCTTCTGGCCCAAGCTCTTGACGGCCATTCCACGCTGATTGCGGATCTCCTCGTAAACTCTTTCCGAGATGCAGATTCTGCCGGGATCAGCCAGCGCAACAATTCGCGACGCGACATTTACGCCATCCCCAAGTACGGTGTTGTCCGAGAACAACACATCGCCGACGTGTATTCCGACACGAATTTTGAACTGAGGGTTGTTTCCACTTGCGGCTTGGAACGCAAGCGCGCAATTGACCGCATCGACCGCGCTGTGGAAACTCGAAAGCGCGCCGTCGCCCAAGTCACCCAACAGGCGTCCATTGAACCTCGGCAAGATGGTGCGCAGCAGTTCGCGATGGCTGTTGCGCGCTTCCAGCCCCTCCTGCTCGTCGCGCCCCATCATCGCGGTGTAGCCCGCGATGTCACTGAACATGATCGCAGCCAGCTCGCGCTTGGGAGCCGCCGCATTCGTCTCAGGGGGAGCCGCCATTGAGGTATTTGCTCGATAGTTTGCCGGACGAAGCAATAACGCCCGAATACTACTCCACCATTTGCAAGAGAAGCCCGGCGGCTCTGTGCTCCGAGAGCGCGCTCATTGTGATCCTGACGGCTCCTTGGTCGTATTGAAGGCCGGCAACTGAACCATCGGAATTGCGCCGCCGGTCATCAGCGGCAGTGTCCCGTTCCATCGCTGCAGGCCCTCGTACTGGATGAGCATCGGGGTCAGCGATTCGTTCAGGATGCGATTCGCATCGGCCTGCGCCTTGGCCTTGATCAGCACCGACTGGGCGATACCGTTGGCCTCGGCGACGCGCTGTTCGGCTTCGGCCCTGCTCTGGGCGACCTTGTTCTGCGCCTCCTGCGCGCGCTGAGTGGCCTCAATCACGGAGTTGATCGACGATTCGACTTGTTCGGGCAGGCGGGTCTTGCCGATGATCGATACGTTGTCGAAGTGGATGCCGTCGGGGCCGAGCTTGGCTTCGAGATCGTGCTGCACGGCGTTGAGCAGATGCGGCTTGCCGGGACCGACGATGTCCATGATCGCCATCTTGCTTGCCTCGATGCTGAAGGCGTCGCGCACCTGGTTACGGATGTAGACGGTGGTAAGAGTGTGGGCGTCCTCGCGGAACTTGAGAAAGATCGACGGCACCTTGTCGGCTTCGATCTGGTAGCTTACGCCGACGTCGAAGTTGAACGGCACGCCCTCGCGCGAGTTGGCGGTGAAGCTCTCGTCAAATGGGCGCCCTTCGCTGGCGGTGCGGGTCCACACCACGTTCTGCATGTAAGTCGGGAACTGGTAGATTTCCTCGGTCAGCGGGTTGTACCAGACGCGGCCGGTCACCAGCGGCAGGCTGCTGACGCCGCGCTGGCTGCCGTAGAGATTGACCCGAATGCCGGCGTAGCCCGGTTCGACCTTGGTGCATCCCGCCGCGGCCAGAGCGGCGGCGCACAGGACAAAAAGGGTCGCGCGCCTCAGCTTCATTTAAGCCTCTCCCATTTCATCCGATTGGCCCAACTTGCGATCACGATATAGAGCCAGGTGATGTAGGCGATCGCGATCGCCCATGAGACCGCGAGGATCACCAGCCCGAGCAGCACGCGCGACGAGTTAGGCGCGGAGACCAGGTTGCATCCCTTGGTCGTCGCCGCCGTGAGTGCCACCGCGAGCAGCACTGCCACGACCACGCGCGCCATCAGTCCCAGCGCCTTCATCTTAGAAGAGGTAGCGGCGGGTGTTGATGCTGATCATCACGCCCATCGCCGCCATCATCGCGATCAGCGACGAACCTCCATAGCTCACCAGCGGCAGCGGGATTCCTACCACCGGTAGCACCCCGCTCGCCATCCCGATGTTGATTGCGACCTGCCAGAACACGATTGCGGTAAGTCCCACCGCGAGCAGTTGGCCGAAGCGGTCGCGAGCGTGGCGCGCGATCCAGAGCCCGCGCGCGATCACTCCCGCATACAGCGCCATCAGCAGGATCGATCCCGCGAAGCCGAACTCCTCGGCAAAAACCGAAAAGATGAAGTCGGTGGTCTGCTCGGGAAGAAAATTCAGCCGCGCCTGGGTGCCCTTAAGAAAACCCTTGCCCCACGCGCCGCCCGCGCCAATCGCGATTTCGGACTGGATGACATGGTAGCCGGCGCCGAGCGGGTCGGATTCCGGATTGATGAAACTCACCAGACGCTGCTTCTGGTAGGGCTTGAGGTAATGCCAACCGGCGGGAGCGGCCAGCGCCGCCGCCAACATCGCGATCAGCAGCACGCGTCCGTTGAGTCCGCCGGCGAACACCAGCGTCGCGGTCACCATGGCCAGGATGATCCCGGTGCCGAGGTCGGGCTGCTTTAGCACCAACGCCATCGGCACGCCCAGCAGCACCGCCGGGATGATCATCTGACGAAAGCTCCATCCGCCGCGCGGTGGTTCCTCGCGCAGGTAACGCACCATCACCAGCACCAGCGCGAGCTTGGCCAGTTCCGACGGCTCCAGCCGGAGCACACCGAGATTGAGCCAGCGGCGCGAGCCGCCGGTCACGTGCCCTGCCACCATCACCGCGGCCAGCAGCCCGACCGTCATCGCATAGAGCGGGTAGGCGTAGGTCGCGAGCGCGCGGTAATCAAAAAACGCCGCCGCCGCCATCAGCGCCGTGCCCACCCCGATCCAGACCAACTGACGCACCACCAGAGGGTCAAGCACATGCTTGGGACCGCCCCACGACGCGCTCAGCACGCTCAACAGGCCGACGCCCGCCAGCCCAAGCGTCATCATGAACAGGGTCCAGTCGAAGTGATAAACGAGCCGCCGGTCCAGCGCCATCGCGATGCCGCTCAGTCGCCGCGCTCGGCGACCGAGCCCTCGGGCGGGCTTACGGGAGCCGGGCTCGGCGGGGCCGCCTGCGGCGCACCGGTTCCCAGCACGGCCGGCTTGCTGCCTGGCGGCGGATAGAGCTCGAAGAACTTCTGCAGCACGTCGTGCACGACCGGCCCGGCCGAACTTCCGCCGTGCCCGCCGTGCTCGGTCACGGCGGCGATGGCGATTTGCGGATGGTCGCTCGGCGCGTACGCCACGAACCATCCGTGGTCGCGGTATTTCAGCGGTTCCTTGTCCTCCGGGATGCGCGCGTTGCCGGCTTCCTTCACCACCTGCGAAGTGCCGGTCTTGCCGCACACGGTGATGTTGTCGAGGTGGGCCGCATGGCCGGTGCCGCCCGCGCCGTTGACCACGTCGCACATGGCGCTGCGCACGACGTCGAGCACGACCGGGTCGAACGGGATGCGGCGTTCGACGATCGGCGGAAATCGCTTGACCACGGAGCCGTCGAGCGCTTCTTCCTCTTTGACGAACTGCGGCTTGTAGCGGGTGCCACCGTTGGCGATCTCGGCCGCGACCATCGCCATCTGCAGCGGGGTCGCCGCGACGTAGCCCTGTCCGATCGCGACCGACAGCGTCTCCGCCGGGTACCATCGCTGATGGAAGCGCTTCTCCTTCCAGAGCGACGAGGGCATCACGCCCGGCCGTTCGTTCTCGAGATCGATCCCGCTCTTCTCGCCCAGGCCGAGCATGTGCGCCCACTGCGACAGGCGATCGATGCCGAGATGGATGCCGACCTGGTAGAAGAAGACGTCGCACGAGCCGACGATCGCGCGATGCACCGAGAGCGTGCCGTGGCCCTGCTTGCGCCAGCAATGATATTCGCGATTGCCGTAGTACAGCCCGCCGGGGCAGAAGTAGGTGGTTTCAGGAGTGAGCGTGCGGTCTTCCAGCCCGGCGATCGCGTCGATCAGCTTGAAGGTCGAGCCCGGCGGATAGGTGCCTGCGATGGCGCGGTTGGCCAGCGGATGCGCGGGGTCGGTGGTCAGCCCGTGCCACTGCACCGAGGTGATGCCGTTGGCGAAGATGTTGGGGTCGAAGGTCGGATGCGAGACCATCGCGAGGATGTAGCCGGTATTGGGATCGATCGCGACCAGCGCGCCGGACCAGTTACCCATCGCCTTTTCGGCCGCCTGCTGGAGGTCGAGGTCGAGGCTGAGCACCACGCTCTGGCCAGGAATCTCGGGAATCTCGCGGAGCAGCTTGAGCCTGCGGCCGACCGAATCGACCTCGATCTCCTGGCCTCCGGCCTGGCCGCGCAATTGGCTCTCGAACACGCGCTCCAGCCCGAATTTTCCGATCTCGTCGCCCATCCGATAGTCATTGGCGTGGCGCAGATCGCCCTCGGCGACCTCGCCCACGTAGCCGAGCAGATGCGCCGCCAGCGATCCGTAGATGTAATGGCGCTGCGGCATCACCTCGAGACTGACGCCCGGTAGCTGGAGCTGATGGGTCTCCAGCGAGACCACCTGTTGCCAGCCCAGGTGTTCCTCGACCGTGACCGGGTCAAACGGCGGCCGTCCCTCATCCTCGGCCTCGCTCAGCTTGGCGGCGACGTTGTCCTGGCCGAGAAGGTCCTCCAGGCGTACGACCGTCTGTTTAATGTTGCGCACGTCCTCGGGCACCATCACCGCGTCGAATGACGGCCGGGTGTCGACCAGCGGGCGATGATGAACGTCGAAGACCAGGCCGCGCAGCGCCGGCTGGCGATGAATGCGGATGCGGTTGCGGTCGGCGAGTTCGACGAATTCCTTGTGCCGGATGATCTGCAGGTAGTAGAGGCGCACCGTGACCACGGCCAATACCATGGCGATCAGTACGGAAAGAATGGCGAGGCGCGGCTCGATGCGGGGAATCGCGCGCGACTGTTTGCTGCTGTTGTAATAACGCCAGCGCGCCACGTTCAGGCTCCTCGCGAGACCCAGCCGCGCGTGCGGCGTTCCTGGCTCAGCCCCAACATTCGCCTGAGGGCCGCGGTCAATCCGAATATCGGCGGCGCGATGACCGCGGTCACCGTCGCCTGCAACAGCGCGGCCGGCAACAGCGACCAGAGCTGGTCGGGGGCGCGAAACTGCGTGCTCAGGAGAAAGCCACCCAGGCTCTGGATCAATACCGCAACGAAAGCCAGCACAGCGCCGGCCTCCAGCCCGGTGGCGGAGGTATGAGCCCCGACTTCATATGCGAGCAGGTAAGTCAGGGTCACGGCAAAGGTGTTGACCCCGAGCTGCGAGCCGGAAAAAGAGTCCATCGCGTAGCCCATCGCGAACGCCATTATAGGCGCAAGCGCGCGCCGATGCCGCAATCCAAGATCGACCGCCAGCACCAGCACCAGGTCGGGAACCAGCGCACCCAGTGGCAGCCAGCGCGAGGCCGTGGTCTGAATCGCCAGGGCAATCAGGGTTAAAACGGCGAACAACGCGACCAAGCGCACGAACCTCTTAGCCCTTCGGCTCCGCCGGTGGCGGTTGGGGAATCCGCTGGGTCACGACCAGCACCTGTTCGAGGCGGCGAAAGTCGGCCGCCGGCGCGACATTGACGGTCAGGAACAACCCGGGCCCCTCGCGCACCACCGACGTGACTTCGCCCACCAGCAGCCCGCGCGGGAAAATCCCGTCCAGGCCCGAGGTAACTACTGTATCCCCGCTCTTCACATCCTCCGAGCGGTCGACGTATTTCAACACCAGACCGTCGTCGACCACGCCGGCCACGATGCCGCGCACACGCGAGCGCTGGTCGAAGGCGTCGAGCGCCGAGTTATGGTCGTTGATCAGCAGCACGCGCGAAGAACTCGGACCCACCGCGATGAGCTTGCCGACCACACCCTCGGTCGACAGCACTGCCATCCCGGCCTCGAAACTCTGATCGGAGCCGCCCTCCAACACCAGTGTGCGGGCGAGGCCCGAGGCGTCGGCGCCGATCACGTTGGCCGCCGCCGATTTCAGCGCCAGCGCTTGCTTGAGCTCGAGCATGTCGCTCAGATGGAGGTTCTCGGCCTCCAGCTCGGCCAGCCGTGCGCGTTGGGTTTCCTCGCGCGCGAGCTCGGCCCGCAGCCGCGTGTTCTCCCGCTGCACGCCGACCAGGTCGAAGTAGTCGTTAATGATGCCGGCCCCGCCGTCGGCCAGGCGGGCGACCGCAATCTGCACCGGGGCCAACCCCTCCATCACCAGGCCGCGCGGCCTGGCGACCCGCTGGTCGGGGCGCACTCCACTCCACAGAAAATGAGCGGAAATGAGCAGCAGAACCGCGCCCGTGATTGGAACGCGATTACGCCACAGAAAGTAGTTTTTCACCGCTTTGTGCTTCGGCGATGCCTCAGGGCGTCATCGGCAGGATGATTTAATCGACGGTCACGTCGCGCAGCAATGATAGCTCGTCCAAGGCCTTGCCCGCGCCCATCACGACCGCGGTCAGCGGATCGTCGGCCAGGGTCACAGGCAGCCCGGTCTCCTCACGCAGCAGGACGTCGAGGTTGCGCAACAGCGCGCCTCCGCCTGCCAGCACGATTCCCTTGTCCACGATATCGGAGGCGAGCTCGGGCGGCGTGCGCTCCAGCGCGATACGGACCGACTCGACCACCTGATGGACCGGTTCCATCAGCGCCTCGCGAATCTCCTCGTCGGTTATTTCGATGATTTTGGGCACGCCGGCCACCAGGTCGCGTCCCTTGATCTCCATGGTCTGAATCTCGTTGCCGGGATAGGCCGATCCGATGGTTATCTTGATCAGCTCGGCGGTGCGTTCGCCGATCAGCAAATTGTACTTGCGCTTGATGTGCTGGATGATCGCCTCGTCCATCTTGTCGCCGGCCACCCGCACCGAGCGCGAAAAAACTACGCCCGCCAACGAAATCACCGCGACCTCGGTGGTGCCGCCGCCGATATCGACGATCATGTTGCCCGAGGGCTCGGTAATTGGCAGCCCCGCGCCGATTGCCGCCGCCATCGGCTCTTCGATCAGATAGACCTCGTGCGCGCCGGCCGCTTCAGCCGACTCGCGCACCGCCCGCTTCTCGACCGCAGTGATGCCGAAGGGCACGCAGATGACGATTCGCGGACGCGCCAGGAACCGCCGGTTGTGGGTTTTCTGGATGAAGTGGCGCAGCATGTTCTCGGTGATCTCGAAGTCGGCGATCACGCCGTCCTTCAGCGGCCGAATCGCCACGATCGAGCCCGGGGTCCGCCCGAGCATCTTCTTGGCCTCGGCGCCGATCGCCAGCACTCGCCGCGCGCCGCGCGAGTCCTTCTGCACAGCGACCACCGAAGGCTCGTTGCACACGATCCCTTCACCCTTGACGTAGATGAGGGTATTCGCCGTGCCGAGATCGATCGCGAGGTCGTTGGAAAACCAGCCGAATATTGAATTGAGTACCACCGGATCGCCCCCCTGCCCGCTCTTCCGCCTCGCCCCCCAAGACAGGCTAAACAAGGTCCGGGGCTTCGCGCGGTATAAAGAATTTTTAGACGTGCCCGAAACCCATGAAGAAGCTAACAGACGCCTATCGTCCGAGGCAAGGCGCTAGCGCGATTTGCGCGATCAAAAGCCGCAAAATATGATGAACGCACCATGCTCGAACTGATGCGCAAGCACGCGTACTCGTGGCTGACCCGTGCGGTTGTCATCGTGCTCATTGGGGTGTTCGCCTTTTGGGGTGTCAGCACCGGCATGTTTACCCGAATAAAGCCGATGGCCACGGTCAACGGCCATCAAATCCTGGCCAAGGACGTTGACCAGCAAACCGAACAGTTACGCCAGCGACTGGAACAGGTCTATGGACCCGAGGCCGCCGCGGCGATGGCGCGTTACAACGTCCGCGAGCAGGCCCTCGAGCAGCTCATCGATCAACAACTTGTGCTCGATGAAGCCAATCGTTTGGGACTTAGGATAAGCGATGCCGCCTTGGAGCAGATGATCGAGGCGCAAACCGCCTTCCAGGTCGACGGCCATTTCGACGTGGCTATCTATCAGACGGCCCTGCGCAGCCAGAATATGCGGCCGGCAGACTTCGAGTCCGAAGTGCGGCTCGAGATGCTCCAGCAACTGATGCAGCGGATGGTCACCCAGACGGTCGAGATCAGCGATGCGGAACTACGCCAGATCTACGACTTGCTCAACCTGAAGCTCGCGATGACTTACGTCGAAATATCCTACAAAAGCTTTGAATCGACTATCAGCCCCACTGATAAGCAAATCGCGGACTTCTTCCAGAGCCATCGCGAACAATTCCGCGAGCCCGAACGCATCTCGCTCGACTTCATCCGCTACGACCCCGACAGGCTCGCGGTCAAGGTCAATCCCTCCGACAAGGAGATCCAGAATTACTACAATCGCCAGCGCGACTCCGCCCTAACCCATCCTGAACAAGTTCGCGCCCGTCACATTCTGATCGCGGTGGCGCCTGACGCCACGCCCGCGCAAAAGGCCGCCGCCAAGGCCAAGGCCGACGATCTCTTGAAACAGATCAAGGCCGGGGGTGACTTCGCCAAACTCGCCAAGCAGTTCTCCGATGACCCCGGGACGAAAAACAGTGGAGGTGAGCTTGGCTATTTCGGGCAGGCCGAGATGGTGAAGCCGTTTGCCGATGCGGCCTTCCGGATGAAGGCCGGCGAGATGACGGTGGTCCAGACCCAGTTCGGCTACCACGTCATCCAGGTCGAGGATCATAAGCTCGCCCATGTCGATACGTTGCAGGAGGCGCGCCCGCGGATCATCGAGGCGCTGCGCCATCGTGCCGGCATCGAGCAGGCCCATCAGGCGATCGACCAGGATCTCGGCGAGGCGTTAGACGGCAAACAACTCCAGCGACTGGCGGATAAGCGCGGCCTCGACCTCGTGAAGACTCCGCTGCTGGCCGCCGGCGAGCGCACGCCCGAGGTTACCGACCCAACCCTGGTGCAGGAGGCTTTCAAACTCAACCCCAACGACGTGCGTGTCATCAACGGCCACGACGCGCAGTACATCGTGAAGCTGGTCGAGCGCAAGCCGAGTTATCTGCCCAAGCTTACCGATGTCGAGGCTAAAGTTCGCGGCGCACTGGTGCGCCAGATGGCCGAGGCCAAGGCGCTGGTGCAGGCCACCGGTTTCCTCAAGCAGGTCAAGGATTCCGCCGGGTTCGCCGCGGCGGCCGCCGCGGCCAAGCTCGCGGTACATACCACGGGCGATTTCTCGCGCGCCGATAGCTCGATCCCCGGCATCGGCGAGTTCCACGAGGCGGTGCAGGCGGCATCCTTGCTACCCCGTACACCGGCGGTCATCAACCACCCGCTCAGCCTCGACGGCAACGCCTATGTCTTCGAGGTCACCGGCCGCACGCCGCCCACTGACGATCAATGGAAGGCGGCGAAGGCCGCGTTCAAAGATCGGGTACTCAAACAGCGCCAGGCCCAGGCCTGGGAGAACTTTGTTCAGGATCTGCGTGCGCGCGGCCAGATCTTTGTGCGTCCCGAGGTTGCCGGGGAGCAAGGGTCCGACACCTCGATGTAGTATTGGCCGGCGCCAGGCTCGATACCCAAAATGCAAACAGGGGCAGCCTTAAAGGCGGAGTAACGAATGAGTTCGTCAGACGACGATCCCCACCCAGCTAAGCCAGTCATAGACACCAACGAGTTCTTCTTTCCCGGCGCTGGAGTGAGCGCGCTGCTGATCCACGGACTGAGCGGCACGCCGTTCGAGATGCGCTACCTGGGCGAGCGGTTGGCCGCCTCTGGTGTGCGCGTATGCGGCGTGCGCCTGGCAGGTCACGCGGGCGCATCCGAGGAACTGGGCGCCACAACCCACGCGCAATGGTACGAAAGTGTGGTCGAGGGCTTCGAGCGGCTGCATCGCTATGGCGATCCGGTGGCCGTAATAGGGCTCTCAATGGGAGCGCTGCTGGCGGCGCGCCTGGCCGCCGATCAGGGCGAGGCGGTGGCCGGAGTGGTGATGCTGTCGCCGGCGTTCTTTCTGCCGCTATGGGTGCGCGGGCCGCTCAAGACGCTACGCGTGCTCGGCCCGCTTGCCGACCGCATCTACTTGCGCGGCAAAGGCTCGGACATCCATGACGCCGCCGCCCGCGGCGCACATCCATCGGCGAATCTGATGCCGCTCAGCGCCGTGCTCGAGCTGCTGAAGTTGTCGGCAGCGGTGCGCCCGCGCCTTAGCCGCGTCGTCCAGCCCGCGCTCGTCATTCATAGCCGGCGCGACCATACCTGTCCGATGCGCCGCAACGTCGAGTTCGTGCTGAGACGCCTAGGCAGCGCGCAAAAGCGCGCCGTTATCCTGGAGGAGAGCTTCCACGTGATCACGGTCGACAGCGAAAAGGAGCGCGTGACTTCCGAGGTGATCGATTTCGTCAGCGCCCTGCGCAGCGCCGAACCTGCGAGCGCGATGGGCTGATCTCAATGTCCCCCGCGCATCGGCACAAGCGCAGGCGCCCAGATTGTTTCGCGCGAATCAGCGGAGAGTGGGATTTTTCAGCCTGAAGTTCTGATCCCATCCCAGCTCGCGGTGCGCTTTGGCGGCCGATACCCCGCCGTCGTCCTCGGCGACGTTGTAGATTCCCGGCGCCCCGCTCACTATCGCGAGCATCGCCGCCTGCGCCGCCGCGTCGACATGCACCGCCGGCTTGCCTGGCGCAAGCTCGAACCCGGTGCCGGGGCCGTAGAACATGCCATAGCGCAGGACCAGGCCGTCGAATCCCGTGCCTGAGGTCGTCAGCCGCTCCAGCGTCATGACCCCTTCCATCGTAGAGCGCCACGGCTCTTCGGCCGGCGAGATGAGCGGATCGCTTTCGTCGTGCGGCTCGCGCCCGGGCGCATAGACGAACGCGATACTCTGGGCGATGAATCGGCGCGCGCCCGCGCGCATCGCCGCCTCGACCAGATTGCGCGTGCCCTCGATACGCACGCGCGCGTTGCGCATCAGTCCCTCGGCCATCAGTTCCGCCTTGAGGCCATGCGGCAGGTCGGTGAGCTGATGGACGACCACGTCGGGCCGCGCCGCAAGCATCGCGGCGCTGAGCGCGGCCGCGTCGAAGACGTCAACTACGACCGGTATGATTCCGGCCGCGCGCAACTCTTCAGCTTTGGACGCGACGCGCGTGGTGCCGGCCACTGCGTAACCGGCCTCGCGCAATAGTGGCAGCATCCGCCGCCCGACAGCACCTGTCGCCCCTGCCAGAAAAATTCTCTTTACCACTCGAGCACCGCCTTACTTGCCGCGTCTTGTTACTCGGTCGCGTAATGTTCTTCGAGCAGGTATTTCACGTCGGGACGATGGAGCACCTCGATGAAGCAGATTTGGCCGCTGGCGTTCAGATCGACGATCAGGAACCCTTCCATCGCCTGCAACTCGACGGTGCTAGCGACCTTGACCTCGGACGCGGTGGCGAAGCTCGCGCAATTGTCGTCGCCGCAGTCGCATATCGATTCGATCTGCAGCGCACGCAACTGATCGCAAAGCGGCTCCGCGCCGCGCTCGCGGAGCAGGAATGCCATCTCCTCAACCAGGTCGGGCAAGACTTCGCTAAGCAGCGGTCCAGGCATCGCGTCTAGAGCCTAGCCGCAAGCCGTTCCCGGATCAAAGTTTTCTTACCAACGATGCACGGCCTCCCTCGCGAGCAACAGGTGCGATGGCGTATGGGTAGGTAATGTCGACGGTCATCAATGCTCAGGTGCTGATTGTCGGCGCTGGGCCCGTCGGGCTGACATTGGCGATGGACCTCGCCCGCAGGGGCGTCGAAGTAACGATCGCCGAAACACGCGCGGCCGGTGAACCACCCAGCGTGAGATGCAACCACGTTGCCGCGCGCACTATGGAGATCTTCCGCCGGCTCGGCGTCGTCAGCGCGGTGCGCGACGCTGGTCTGCCGGCCGACTATCCAAACGACGTCGCCTTCCGCACGGCGGCGACCGGGATCGAGCTCGCGCGTACCCCAATTCCATGCCGCGCAGAGCGCTACACGGCCAGTGGCGGGCCTGACACCTGGTGGCCGACTCCCGAACCGCCGCATCGTATCAACCAGATTTACCTCGAGCCCATACTGTTCTCGCACGCCGCTGCGATGCCTGGATTGCGCATCCTGAGCCGTACGCGAGTCGTCGGCCTCGAGCAGAACGAAACCGGGGTGGTGGCAACCGCCGAGGATTTCGCCACCGGCGAAGTACGGGAGATCTTCGCCCGGTACCTGGTCGGCTGTGACGGCGCTCATTCCGAAGTCCGCCGCGCGATCGGCGCCACCTTAAGTGGCGACGCGGTAGTGATGCCGACCCAGTCGTTCTATATTCGCGCGCCGGGACTGCTGGGGATGATGTCGCGGCCGGCATGGGGGAACACTTCGCTCAATCCGCGCCGCTGCGGCAACATGTTCGCGATCGACGGTCGCGAGCGCTGGCTCGTGCACAACTATCTTCGCCCGGCCGAGCGCTTCGCGGACGTCGACGGCGAGCGCTGTCTGCGCCAGATCCTGGGTGTGGAGGATTCGTTCTGGATCGAGATTCTCGGCCGCGAAGAGTGGATCGGCCGGCGCATGATCGCCGATCGCTTCCGCGACCGGCGCGTTTTTTTGTGCGGCGACTCGGCCCATATCTGGGTGCCGAACGCCGGTTACGGCATGAATGCCGGGATTGCCGATGCGATGAACCTGTCGTGGATGCTGGCCGGCGTAATCAGAGGATGGGGCGCGGCGGCGCTGCTCGACGCCTCCCCGCTCGAGCGCCAGCCCATCACCGAGCAGGTCTCGCGCTACGCGATGGACACCGCACTGGCGCTAGCCTCGCAGCGCGGCGCGATCCCCGAGGAGATCGAAGCGCCCGGTGCGCTGGGCGATACAGCCCGGGAGCGCATCGGCCGCCAAGCCTACGAAATCAACCTCGGCCAGTTCTGCTGCGGCGGGCTCAACTTCGGCTATTTTTACGACGCCTCTCCGATAATCGCCTATGACGGCGAGCAGCCGCCCGGATACACGATATATGACTTCAGCCAGTCCACGGTCCCCGGATGCCGCACGCCACATCTATGGTTGCGCGACGGGAGATCGCTGTACGACGCGTTGGGTCCCGACTTCACGTTGCTCCGTTTCGATCCTGCCGTCGAGGCAGGCGGCCTCGTAGCGGCAGCGGCGCAGCGTGGCGTACCGATGGTAGTGCTCGACGTAGAGGCTGACGAGGCTGCCTCGCTCTATCCGCGCAAGCTGGTCCTCTCGCGCCCCGATCAGCATGTGGCCTGGCGTGGCGACAGGCCGCCGGACGATTCCACGGGCTTGATCGACCGCGTGCGCGGAGCCTTCGTGACGGCGTAGCTCTCCGCGCTCGACGCCTCGAGCGTGCTCAGGAAGGGGGCGTTATCCGCGTGGCTCGTCGAGGTCGTGCAGACTTGCGGCGCAGCCGGACATTGGGTGGAAAAATGAAAACACCAGAGGCGAAAAGCGCGGCGGAGAGCATCAGTCCGATCCGGACTTTCCGGATTTGGCGGATTCTCGAAAACGCGGCCTCGGCGTTGGAATCGCCACGGCCTTGGTTCAAACGCCGCGCGCGTCGGGCGCCCAGATATGCTTGTGCATCTGGAGTTGCATCCGTACCGGCAAACGATCGGCCAGGATCCATCCGGCCAGCAGCGCCGGCTCCAACCGCCCGAACGCGCAGCTCATCAGCACCGCGTTGACGCGCGCCGCGAGGTTGTTGCGCCGGGCCACGTCGCGCGCCCATTCGTAGTCGGCGCGATCGGCAATCACGAACTTCACTTCGTCACGCGGCGTCAGATGCTCGAGGTTGCTCCACAAATTGCGCGCCGCTTCCCCACTGCCCGGGCATTTCACATCCATCACTTTGATCGCACGCGCATCCAGCCGACTCACGTCGCTGGCGCCCGAAGTTTCCACCAGCACCGTGATGCCGGCCTCCAGCAGGCGCGCGATGAGCGGATGAACGGCAGCCTGCAAGAGCGGCTCGCCGCCGGTCACCTCGACCAGATCGCATCCGTAGCCCTGGAGCTGCGCGGCGACCTCCTCGACCGCCATCGAGCGCCCCTCATGAAATGCGTACTCGGTGTCGCACCACGAGCAGCGCAAATCGCATCCGGTGAGCCGCACGAAGGCGCAAGGACGCCCCGCCCAGGTCGATTCGCCCTGGATGCTGAAAAAGATCTCGTTGATGCGCAGCCGGTCCTCAGTCATCTCCGGATATCTGCCGGCGCGCGGCGGCCAGCGCCTGTTCGAGAACCAGCCGGAGCGCGACCTGATGTTCGTGCGCGATACGCTTGCAGTCTTCGTACTCTGGCGACACGGTCACCGTATCGCCACCGCGCGAGAGCTTCACTCGCACGCGGCCCCACCGCGTGTCTATCTCCCTGATTTCACGCGCTAGCTTGAGGCGGGCGACCGGATGATATCGCAGTCCGATAGTCGAAGTTTCGGCGAAGAGCACCGCGGCGATCTGCTCCCGCGCCGACGGCTCGGCGAGCACGGAGATGGTCACCGCGGGGCGGCCTTTTTTCATGATGGTAGGCGTCAGTGTTACGTCACGCGCGCCGGTCTCGAACAGCCGCTCGACCACGTGGTCGTAGATTTGCGGATTGAGGTCGTCGATGTTAGCCGCGATCTCGACGAGTTCGTCAGTTTCGTAGGTTTGCGTGCGTTCGCCGACCATCAGGCGCAGCACGTTGGGCCGATCGGCGAAATCCCTGGTGCCCGCGCCATAGCCGACGCGCTCGACGCGAAAGCCCATCGCGGGCGGCGCCGGTGTGGCGAGCGCGCGCAGAATTGCGGCGCCGGTCGGCGTAACCATCTCGGACGAGCCATCGCCCATGCGCATCGGAAAACCGGCCAGCAGTTCCGCCGTCGCGGGCGCGGGAACCGGGATGATGCCGTGTTGCGATCGGACGAAACCGCTACCCGCCGGCAGCGGCGAGACTATCATTTCACCCAGTTCGAGCCGCTCGAAGCCCCAGGCCGCGGCCACGATGTCGATAATCGAGTCGACCGCGCCGACCTCGTGGAAATGAACTTCCTCGGGAGTCGTATGATGGATTTTCGCTTCGGCCTCGGCCAGCACGCCGAAAATCGCCATCGCGCGATCCTTGACGATACTGGAGAGCGTCGAGGCGTGTCGGACGATCTCGCGTATGTCCTTGAGGTGGCGCTCGGGCTGCGTCGCGCTGACTTCCACGTCAAATTTCAGGGCCGAAATGCCGCTTACGAGCTTACGCCGCGCGGCCAGGCGATAGCCGTCGAGCGGTAACGACGCGAGCGCCGCCCGCAACTCATCGAAGCCTGCGCCCGCGTCCAGCATCGCGCCCACGATCATGTCACCGCTCAGCCCGGAAAACGCGTCGAGAAAAGCTGATTTCATATATCCAGATATAGATATAAAAGAGCGGAGGGCCGAATTCGAGTTTATGCCGCGCCCTGTTTACATGACAGTAGGGCGTAAGTAGAATCTGAAGGTCTTTCTCGCGCCCCGTTATTATGAGGCAAAGGGATCTGAATTTCTTCCGCCGCCTGCTCGAGGACCGCAGAAGCGAGATTCTGGAGGAAGCCGAGCGCGCGCTCGGCACCCTTAACACCAAAGCTCAGGAAGCCTGCGCAGATCCCTCGGATCGCGCGTCGCTGGAGTCCGACCGGGCCTTTTTGCTGCGTATGCGCGACCGCGAGCGCAAGCTTTTGAGCAAGATTGACGAGGCCTTTGCCCGAATCGACGGCGGCGTCTATGGCCAATGCGACGAATGCGGAGGGCAAATCGGGATTGAACGGCTCAAGGCGCGCCCGGTGACCACGCTCTGCATCACCTGTAAGTCGGCACAGGAAGCGCGCGAGCGTCAAGGTTCCGCCCGCTAAATCCGGCCTCGTCGCAAGCCCACTGACAGACCACCCCTGCACATCCCCAGGCATTCCCGCAGGCATTCCGACTCCCGAGGCATCCTATGAAAGTTCGCAAGGCCGTGGTGGTGGCGGCCGGGCTTGGCACGCGCATGTTGCCTGCCACCCGCGTTGTCCCCAAGGAAATTTTGCCGGTCGTTGACCGCCCTGCGATCCAGGTCGTGGTCGAAGAGGCGATTGCTTCCGGGATCGAGGAAATCGTCATCGTGGTCGCGCCCGGGCGCTCGCTGGTGCTCGACCATTTCGGGCCGGTCCCCGATTTGGAGCGTCACCTCGAAGAGCGCGGCAAGCGCGATCTTCTCGACACGGTCCGTTCGATCGCCACGATGGCGCTTATTACGCGCGCCGAGCAGATTCGGCCGATGGGCCTCGGCCACGCTGTCCTGCAGGCGCGCGAGGCGATAGGCGCCGAGCCATTCGCGGTGCTTTTGCCCGACGATATTTTTGACTCCGAGCCGCCCTGCCTGCGCCAACTGCTCGACATCGCCGAGGCGCGCGAGGCGCCAGTGGTCGCGCTGATGCGCGTTGCGCCACAGGACATCTCGAAATACGGGATTGTCGAAGCTTCGTCCGCCGGCGAGCGGTTGCATCGGTTGACCGGGATGGTGGAGAAGCCGGAGCCGTCGAAGGCGCCGAGCGATTTTGCGATCGTCGGCCGCTACGTCCTCACGCCAGAGATTTTCAGCCTGCTCGCCGAGGGCAAGCCCGGCGCCGGTGGTGAGATCCAACTCACCGACGGCCTGCTCGCGCTCTGCCGGCACCGTCCGATGTACGGCTATGAGTTCACCGGTACGCGCTATGACCTGGGCGACCGTCTGGGTCTGATCACCGCGCAGATTGGCTTCGGCTTGAAACGGCCGGATCTCGCTGATAGGTTGCGGGCCTATTTGAAAACAGTGATTTCGGCGTAGAATTCCCTTCTGCGGTGGGGCAGTAGCTCAGCTGGGAGAGCACCACGTTCGCAACGTGGGGGTCGAGGGTTCAAATCCCTTCTGCTCCACACTCCAGTCTCCAGGATTTCGGACATGTCAGAGAATCGATCGAAATCCGCTCGTGTGCGCGCGATTTGCGATCGGGAGGGGACCCGGAGAACGCCTCTTACGGCGCCATTCCGCTGGAATAAAGCGAAAGTTATCCGCCCGCGATTTTGCTAGGTCCATGGAGATTCGCTCGAACGTCGCATTCCTTGCCCGTCGATCGGATTCCACGCATGCAGGATCTACCCGAGATCCACACGCCTAGCGCGGGGGAATTCTTGGGAACTTTGGAGAGGAACAGTGGGGGGGGGGTAGAGGGCTATAGAGAACGGGGCTCGCCTATGGCGCTGAAAACAGGGGGGCTCGATTGGCGGGCCACGCAGGAGATCGCTGGTCAGCTCCGGCTAAGAGTTGTCTGCGGCTGCGGCGTCACTTCTATCCCTCGCGATAGCCGTTAGGTCGTAAACATGGTACACAACGGCTGATTAGACGGACGCATGTATACGGTGCGTTGCGCGGGTTTTGGTTCTGAGAATCACGAGACGGCGAAGTTTTGTGCTAAGTGCTCAGGTTCCCTCCTAGTGCGGTGTCCTGGCTGCGCGGCAGCGATTCGGATGACCGCCACGTCCTGCGACGACTGCGTCGTTCCGCTCGGTGCGGCACCGCTAAGCCGAGCAAACAGGCGGCATGCTTCTCCAGAGCCAAACAGCTCAGCCGCGCTCGACTCTCAGACTACCGAGGGTGATTTATCTGTCCTGTTCCGTGATCTAGTAGGCTCGACGAGGATAGCTGCAAATCTCGATGTTGAGAATCGTCACTAAGATAACTCTATGAAGACTATCCGATGAGATAGCAGTGGTACCACAAAACGAGTACAACCAGTCAACGAGCGTGAACTTCAGCCTATAGTAGGCCTAGCAAAATGCCTTGAATACTAGGGAACCAAGGGAGGAATAGTCATGTTTAATGTGGTCGATGTCAAAGTTTCGGCAGATAGTATCGCGTATCTGCAACAGCTACTTGCTTCGGGTCTTTTACAAGGACCTGTGGGTGACAGGGCTGTCAACCCCACGGTGAGACTTTTGTTTGACGCTGTATATCACGTACTAAGCGGAGGCAGTGTGAAAGGAAATGTACCGGGAACGCTGACCATCGCAGCTGGACATGCGGCTAACGTGGCAGCTTTGCAGCAAACTGAGCAGCTCTCTATAAAGGCGATCAATTCCATTAATGCAGGTCACCCTCATAATATTGTTATGGAGGGTTAAATGGCGATCTAAGCCTTTTGAGCAGGTGACAGGCTATGAGTGGAGGAGCGGTCTTTCAAGAGGCGCTGCGCATATTGGCTCGACAGTCTCTGCCCGAGGTTAGCCAAGCGGACCTTCTCGCTGCTCTCGAAGCAGGAAGACCGGGACCACTTGAGGTTCTTTATGAAATGGGCGCAGATGCTGGGCTCCCGCCCGAGACGATATTGGCACGGTCGGTGGCTAGTTATTTCAATTTCTGTGCTGGCAACCTGTGCGATGACCTCAGCGATAGCGAATGCACATATCTTCCCGATCCCAATCGGCTTGGACCCTGTACGCAGCTCATTCTTCAGAACCTGTTCTTTCATGCTCTCTTGAGAGCGGATCTTCCGAGAGAGACAATATCGGTAGTTGTCAAAGACTTGATCGAAGCCGTTGGCCCGCAACACGTTGAACTGCGTACCAAACACTGGACGGCGGCATTGTTCCGTGAGGTTGCGGAGGGTATTACCGGTCGCCAATGGTCTGCGTACTTTCAGATCATGTGGTGTGGCACGAAACTAGCTGATCAAGCGGCAACAATAGGCATGAACGCGGGGATAGCGGCACATATAGCGAAAGACATCCATTCTTTTGACCCGCGGTACACCAGCATGTCGGAGGGAGATAGACGAGATATCGTATTTTGGGGGAAGAAAGCCGCGCAGGTAGTGCGCGGAGAACATCTGCGGTCACTTCAGGCGGTACTTATGACAATTGACCCAATCCTTCAGAACGCTATGTGACCTCGACGTCGTCTCTTCTTGATATCGTGCCGCGGCAGCTTATCAAAGCTTGAACCGCGCTGGAAGGTGCGAACGTGATCGCCTAGGCTAGCTATCGAATGAAGTTGAAAGCGGTTCCTGTTATTCGAAGGAAATTCCATTTAATAGCGTAAATTGCGCCGCGATCGGTTGGTGTGCTGCGGCGTTGCCAGGTATCCGCTCGATTTTGCGCCGAATAGCGGGCTTCAGAACCGGGAGCGCGCTCCAAAGAGTCGATGCGCCAAAGCATTGATCATCAGAGGGCGCGCCGCTTCCTCATGGGCCGCGCACCGACCATAGCCGGTGGTCCAGACGCAGAACAGGCTGATAACTAACCCGGTTAGCGGGATGACTTCCGCGGGGACGCTTTATTCGCAAAGCGTATGCCGCACGTCGCGGCGGTAATCGAGCGCACGGTGGAGAAACAATGTTCATCGAGGAGTTTACGCGGGCGGTGTTCAGCGTGGCGATGCGAGGCTCACGGGCCGCGAAATCCCGGTGACCTTGCATGATCCGTTGTACGGCGCGGCTAAACCGGTTGCTCACGATAGCAGGCAGGTCGCAAAGTGGTACACAGAGAAAGGTTCAGATAGAGGTGGCCCGCCGGACACCTCCGAGGCGGATCTGAAATGGATTCTGCCTCGTCGTCTGCCACAATCGGTCAAGTGCGCCGAGACGCCGCTGCGGCTGCGCAACGGTGAGCTGGTCCTGCCGCGCAGCTTCGTCTATTGCACACGCGTCGCGCCCGGAGACCCTTTCCGCCAATTTGCCGAACGCGCCAGGCACGAGCCTGGCTGGCGCTACTACGAGATCGACGCCAGCCATTCGCCTCATGTCACGGCGCCGGAGGCTCTCGCCGCGTTGCTTCAGAAAATCGCTTCAGAGCGGACGTAGATCTCGATCCTAACGGGCGTGACTAGCGGAGACCGAGCGCCTGTTCCTGCGCGCTCCAGAGTAGCGGAAGATCGATCCGTCGGGTGAGGGCTATGACGGTCAAATCCAGGGGCTGGCGGCCTTCAACAATCGCCTCACACCGTGCAGACCTGTCTGCTTTAGCAGTCTTTAGTGCGAGCCCGGAAACAGAGTTGCCTTTGTAGTGGCAACCTCAGGCTCTCGTCGTTAAAGAGACGTACATCATTTGCTGCTACATATCGATTGTTCGACAGGTACGGCCGATGGAATGATTACAGAGGTCATTGTAAGACCCTCCATGTCGCGTGATAACCAGAGGGCTTGGACAAGCATTTTTTCATGCCTTGGAGCATTTAAGAACGTTCAACCCTGGTCATCAAAAGCTGTAGCCATGGCACAAAATTGGCTTTACGAACGTCATTATGGCTGCCGCCGCGCCGCCTGCCAAAAATAGCCTCCTGGAGCGACTGTAATTATCGCCGCTAAGATCGCGCCTTGGATGGTAGCCCGGCGGCAAGATTCTCGTCGCTAAGCACATTCTGGTGCCCCCCAACGTGGCGCTGGAGTTTAACGTCAAGGTCGTGGACCCCAGGTCAGGCTCGCGCAGCTCGTGACACTCAACGTGAACACTGGACCCGACAGTGACAACGATCCACCTCGTCCCCTCGCCACGATTCATACCGATCAGTCCCCCACAGGCGAAGGAGCTCGTGCAAATTCCCGCACCTTAAATCGGGCTTCAGAGAAAATATCTGTAAGCAGCGCGTATAAAGGCGATCAAATGAAATTGTCCAAAACTGAAAGGAGTTTAGGCGACCCAACTCGACGCACTCTGCTGAAAGCTGCCGGCCTAATCGCCGGTACCTCAGCGCTCGCGTCCACAACGCCGGCATTTGCTTCAAATATGTCTACTGGTTCGTCCCTCTCATCCGGACCCCGAGGCACCACTTGTGCCATAAATAAAAGTATGGTGGGCTTCATGCTAGCTCACGAGCAATTTCCCGTTACTGACCTTGTAGAGTTAGGAGTGGCCGCTGAGCAGGCTGGGTTCGATCTCCTAGCTACCAGCGATCATCTTCAACCCTGGCAATCTAACGAGCGCCACGCGGGACAAGCCTGGGTTACTATGAGCGCGCTCGGCCAACGTACCCGCCGCGTCTGGATTGGACCGACGGTGACTTGCCCGACCCTCCGCTACAATCCTGCCGTTGTTGCTGAAGCTTTTGCCTCATTGAGTTTGCTTTATCCGGGACGAATATTTCTGGGTATCGGCTCGGGTGAGGCATTGAATGAGCAAGCAGCGACAGGATCGTGGCCAAAATGGCCCGAACGCTCAGAGCGGCTGGTTGAAGCATCAGAAGTCATACGCCGGATGTGGACCGGAGAGCAGGTGATTCACCGCGGCAAGTATTACGACGTCAATGCGAAATTATACGATCCGCCTGCAGAACAAATTCCTCTCCTGATGGCGGCGAATGTAGGGCCGAAAGCGATGCGTCGTTCCGGGCAGTATGGCGACGGACTTATCACCGATCCGGATACTTGGAAGCAGCACAAGGCGGACTTCGAGAACGGCGCGAAAGCTGCAGGCAAAGACTCTCGGCAAATGCCGGTGCTGGTAGAGCAGTTTGTGGTGGTGGGCGACGAGAAGGATGCGGAGACTTCGGCCAAACTATGGCGATTCTTACCTAAAGCCTTCAGAAGTTACTTTAACATTCGCGACCAGCAAGAGATTGAAAAGCGAGCGGCCTCCGAGCTTCCGCTGCAACAGATTTACAGCAAATGGCCAGTAAGCACTGATCCTGATGTTCATGTAAAAGCGCTGGTCGACCTATTCAACGCCGGTGCGACTATCGTAAACGTCCATTCCGGCCAGTCCGATCAAAGGCGGGTGATCGAATTCTATGGGAAGCGCGTCTTGCCTCGCGTGCACGAACAACTGAAACAAGCGTGAGTCTCGATCATAGCAGTCTCGTCCCGGCATTCGGGTTGCTCTACGGTATACTGCGCGACAAGGAAATAGACTATCGCCATAGCTGAATTCCGGTGCGGTTAAGAGGATGAACGGGTAGAGGGCCATGCCCCCCGGTTTGAAGGACATTCCGAAAGCGCGAAAGTAGGGGCGATAGAAGTGAGCAATGGAGCAAGGGCGAGGCGGCAGACGGTGGAGGTTCTCGGAAGAGTATAAGGCCGAGACGGTGCGTTTGATGCAGAACGTTTCTCCAATTTGTCGAGCTTTATAGGGAGACTGTTATGTCACCTTTGGTACTGATTCTAATCTTGCTTCTTCTCTTTGGCGGAGGGGGTGGTTATTATGCGTATGGACCCTATGGAGGAATTGGGATTGGCGGAATCATCCTAATCGTTCTGATCGTTATGCTCCTCAGCGGACGTCTGTAAATACAGCTGCTTCGGCTCGCGATAGAATCTGTTTACGTACCGAAGCGGTTCAACGCTAAGAACTGGATTGCAAATCTAGCGAGCAGAAGGAGTACTAGTACATGACTAATAGAGTGAAAGCTCCCGGCCGCGCGAAAGCGAATGATCGTGAAGAAAAAGCTGGACGAGTGGTCCGGGTTGCCATCAAGACCAATCAGCCGGCGCAAGAAATCGCTCAGGACGAAGTCGAAATCGCTAAGACAGGAGGCAAGCCCGAAGAAGATGACAGACCCATGACAGGAGACCAGCGTAGGAAGCGTAGGAACTCCTAATGATGAAAATAGTCCGCGGCTGAAGAAGTCGCGGAACGCTTTCGCTACAACGCGCGTCGCGCATCTAGTGATTGCGCCTGTTACGATACAAAACTTAGACCCTGCGGTGCGATAATCCTTTGGAACTGGGCTTTTTTGTAGTAGGCGAAACCCTAAACCTCTTGAAAGTAATTCGGGCGATAGGTGTCGGCAGGAATTACCACCTCAAGTCATGCAACTAAACTGGCGTTGCTAAGTTTGATTTAGAGTCGCTGTGGCGTGCACCCCAACTTCCCGCCGTTCATAAGTAGAGACCGCGGTTAATTTCGCCCTCCTGGGGCGGTTGTGTTTCCTGTCCTTTAAGCACCGCGAACTCGTTTGGGGTCAAGGCTCCGAGGCTGCCGTGCGGGCGGAGGTGATTGTAGTCGTAGCGCCACGCTTCGATGATCTGGCTGCCTCGGTGAGACTGAGCAACACGTGGTGAGTTCGGTTCCGTTATCGCTAATCATCTCTTGGGGCACCGCGCGCTCGGTCGCCAGCCGTTCCAGCTCGCGCGCACCACCCGCACTCCTCCTAGCGACGTATCGACCACGGTTGCCAGGCACTCGCGGCTGAAGTCGTCCACCACCCAGGATGCGGAAGCGTCGCCTATCACGCAGCGTGTCGGACACGAAGTTGAGCGACCAGCGTTGGTTGATCGCGTGCGGCAACAGTATCGGTGCCCGGGTTCCCAACGCTCGTTTGCGCCGGCCGCGCCTGCGCACCATGAGCCGCTCTTCGCGGTACAGCCGGTAGAGGCGCTTGTGGTTCATCACATGACCTTCGCGAGCAGCATCCAGCCTAAGCGCCGATACCCGAATCGGCGGCGCTCCGCGGCGAGCTCTCGCAGCCGCTGTCGAAGCGCCGAGTCGTCCGGTCGCTTGCCTTGGTAGCGTCGGGTCGAACGATCCATCCCTGCCAGTCGGCAGGCGTGTCGCTGACTCCAGCCCGTGGCGCTCCGTCACTTTGTTCACCGCCAGTCTTTGCGCCGCAGGCTTCAGACGTTTTTTCCGAGTAGGTCCTTGAGCGCCGCATTGTCCAGCATCGATTCGGCCAGCAGCCGCTTTAAGCACCGGTTTTCGTCCTCCAGAGCCTTGAGGCGGCGTGCCTCCGATACCTCAAGCCCACCGTACTTCGATTTCCACTTGTAAAGTGTCGCGCTTGAGATCCCGTGGCGCCGGCATACCTCTTCGGTCTTCGCCCCTGCCTCGTGCTCACGCAACACCCCGATGATTTGCTCCTCGCTGAACCGGCTTCCTTTCATCGCCCGTCTCTTTTCAGTCGACGGACTCTACCTCAAAATTGGCTGAGTTTTAGGGGCGCACGCCAGCAGGCGGCGATGTGCGCGTTTTCTTTCTATCATGCTGGGAGTAACGATTCTTGCGATTCTAGTATGGGCGCATCCTTACCAGAGTGCCGTCACAATCCCAAATGAGCCGTTCAGCTATGCGCTCTTGCGAATGAGAGAAGCCGAGAACTACAAGACGGCGAAGACAGTTCCCACAACCGAAAATCCGCAGATTCAGCCTGTTGCCGTCATTCCATCGCGCGAAAACTCCCGGAATTCTTCAAGAACGAGTCTTGGAAATTGGTCTGCGCAGGAAATTTTGTACCTGGCTGTCGGGCTCTACGTCAGGGCGCGTCCCACAGCACGGCTCCGAAACTAGCGTCGTCCTCAGCCACGCTTTCAGCTCCGGTCAGTATGATTCTCCGAGCACGCAGACGGGAGCGTGCTGCGGTAAATTTGCGTCTCTTTTCAAAGCTCGCATCGAACGCCTCGCTTAGCTCGATGGATTGATGTTAAGTGAGGAAACGCGAGCGCGCAATGAGGCTCGTCGCTCGTTAGCGTCGATTAGTTTGGCTGTTAGGAACTCGTCCGGCGTGACGCGATTGTGAAGGTGCGCGACAAAATCGGACATTCAGAAGCAGATGAGGAGAGAGGGTAGGAAAACTGCACAGACCGCTGAAGGAGATATCCTGCCGCTAACTCTTCAGCAATGAGCGTCTCTTGTCGATGAGCAGACTTCCCGAAACTCGAAGCGCGATGCCAGTAGGTGTTCGATGACCATTTCCGCCATCACTAGCTTTGCGAAGTCCCTAACCGGCGAGCTAGTCCTGCCGCGCGACAGGAAGTACGTCCACCTACGCCAGGTCAAGAATCGCGCGGTCAACAAACGGCCTGCGATCATTGTGAGATGTGCTAACCGGAAAGACGTCCAACTAGCTGTTGAATTTGCTCGTGAAAAAACTCTGCTCACCGCGGTTCGATCAGGTGGCCACAGTTTCGCGGGGCACGGTGTATGCGATGATGGAATGGTCATCGATCTATCGCCTATGAAGCGCGTGCGGATCGATCCCGCTTACGGGACAATTGTTATTGAGCCGGGGATCCTCGCGGGCGAGCTGGATTGTCTTACGCAGTCGTTCGAAATGGCAATACCACTCGGCTCATGTCCGACCGTTGGCGTGGCAGGGTATTCCCTAGGCGGAGGTGAAAGTTCCCTCACGCCGAAGTTCGGCTATGCATGCGATAGCATCGTCGGTCTCGAAGTGGTGACCTCGGATGGGAAGGTCTTAACGGCCACAGCAAAGACGAATCCCGATTTGTTCTGGGCGATGCGTGGCGCAGGAGCGAATATCGGTATCGCTACTTTGCTCGAATTCCAGCTACATCCCATCAAAACTGTTTTGTCAGGCAGCCTTAGATATCCGATTCGGCAGGCCAAAAAGGTCCTGCGTTTTCTCAACGCCTTCGCACCAACAATTCCATCCGAGTTATTCCTGATTGCAGCTGTGCTGCCGCACCCCGGCGAGCGGATGCTGGACGTCAAAGTCGTGTGGATGGGCAAAAAGGAAAAAGGGGAACGATTGCTACACCCCCTTCGCACTTACTTGCGACCATTTGAGGATACGATAAAACAGAAAGCCTATCTCGATGAGCAGAGAGGCGGCTACGACGTGCCAGAGGGCGAGTACTCTAGTCATCGGCGTGCGGGTCACTTCAAAAGGATTACCGAAAGTATTATCGATGTCATCACAGATCATGCTTCGAATGCGCCCCACGAAGCGAGCGGTATCACTATGATGTACTGGCATGGACCGTGGTGCGCTAAGCCTCACGACAATGCATTTGGTTTTCGACGCACCGGATTTGAATTCTGGATCCATTCCTATTGGCGAAAAGCCAACGAGCGTGAGAGCTCGTGGACGTGGGTCGAGAGATTCTTTAGCGCGATCGAACCTCTATCAACCGGTGCGGTATATGTGAATGACCTGGAAAATGAGGGCGAGGATCGAGTGCGCGCCGCCTATGGAGATAAATATCATCGGCTATCGAAGATCAAGGGTACCTTCGATCCCGACAATTTCTTCAAGGTTAACCAAAACATAGCGCCTGCGATCTGAAAAATAATGCAAATAGACTGTGAGTTAAATATCGCCAAGAGCAGTGAGGTACTTCGTTTATGATAATCTTGCTCTGGCGGTATAGCTTGAATGTGTAATTGGACATAGCTGCGTTTGGATCGAGCGAAACGCTATGGGAGATGTCTGACGATAGGTTAGACGGAATCTGGGCGAAATGCAGTTCGCGATCGATTTTCCGTTATCCGGTCAATATAGCGATCCGCGTCTTCTCGCGGAACTCGCGCGGGAAGCCGAAAACGCTGGCTGGGACGGTTGCTTCGTTTGGGACCATTTACAATTTGAGCAGGCAGCGCCAACCGCCGATCCTTGGATAGTCCTAGCGGCGATCGCGTTGACTACGACACGAATCCGTTTCGGAACACTTGTTACACCGCTGTTCCGCCGCAATCCATGGAAGCTCGCACGGGAGACCGTTACGCTCGACCACTTGTCGCAGGGACGATTCATTTTAGGGGTCGGCTCTGGAAGCGATGTTTTCGGAGAAATCACCACCTTCGGCGGTCCGCTTGAGGACAGGGTCCGAGCGCAGATGTTGGACGAGGGCCTTGCCGTACTTACCGGCTTATGGACCGGAGAGACGTTTTCATTCGTTGGCCAGTACTACCGTGTGAATGGGGCGCAATTCATGCCGAGAACCTTCCAGTCTCCTCGAATTCCAATTTGGGTAGCTGGAACGTGGCCAAGAAAACTTCCCTTGCAGCGAGCCGCTCGTTTCGATGGAGTCGTTCCCGTGGCGGGTGATTTTGCTCATTCGATTACTCCCAGTCAGCTTGCTGAGCTGTCCAACTACATAAAGCGATTAAGAACGACTGAGTCGCCCTTCGACGTCGTTCAACTAGGGAGCATCGCAGGCTCGCAAAGAAGCCACGAAATCGTGACCGCGTACGCCACAGCGGGGGCAACTTGGTGGGTAGAGACGTTCGGCCTCTCGCAATGCCCTCTCGAAATAGTTCGTGGTTTGATCCGCGATGGACCGCCAAAGTGTTGAAATCGCGTATTGCGCTGGCGCTGGTCAGAACTTGGAGCTCAACTGTCGTCCGCAAAAACTCTACGACACTCATGCAGCGCGGGCCAGGAGGCTATATTCGTGGTGAAATCCGTTGAGGACGGACTGCGCCACAATCGGCTTGATCGGTCGAAGCGATGCCTCTGGCGTTGCAAATGCAGAAAATCAGGGGCGGATCGGGCAGGCCGGGCCCCAAGGATGATTGTGGTGCCGCCAGCAACTTTGGCAAATATTTCCGGATCGTGCGCGGCGACACGCGGAGGCCGAGTTCGTAAGGTGGTCGATGCTGATCCGTGCGGTCTGCTCCTCCTGCTTCTGTCTCCAATCACTGTCGTCGGGCTCTTCAGGGCGATTCAGTTCGAACAGCTTTTCTACTGGTACTTCGCTATTGCTCTTATTCTAGGCGCGTATATGACCTATAGTGGGTTCAGGTCAAGGCCGCGCTAAACCGGAATCTCTAAATCACCAAGGCGGACTCACTGCGGTAGAGGTAGAAGGAGCGAATGACGCATCCGCTCCGAGCACGACGCGGACCGGAACATGATCGGGGCAGTGCGAATCTCGTTCTCAAGCGCGATAAGCTTACATCGCAATCGAAATTATCTGCTACTGCACGGAGCCGAGGGCGAAAGAAGTGACACGAGTCAAAGATGTGATGACACCGGATGTGACCACGCTGCAGCGCAACGAGAAACTGACGCTCGCCGACGACGTGATGAATCTCGGACGGATCCGGCATCTCCCGGTTTTGGACGATGATGGCAAAGAAGTAGTCGGAATCGTGAGCCAGCGCGATCTCTTTCGCGGAGCGCTGGCTCAGGCGCTTGGGTATGGGCAGCACGCCCGACGCAAACTGCTGGACACACTGTTCGTGAAGGACGTGATGGCCACCGACGTGCTTACGACCACTCCAGACACTCCACTTGCGGAAGCTGCGCGTGTGCTGATGGAACGCAAAATCGGTTGTCTTCCGGTAATCAAGGACGGCCGCTTGGTCGGCATCCTAACCGAGGGCGACTTCGTCGCCTGGGTCGCGCGCAATGCGGGCTAGTTTCGCAAGAAGCTGGGGCGTCGTCGGGAAGCATCGGTCAGTCTTCGTTCTTACCGCGCCCATCTGCGCGCCGAAAGTTATCAAACATTGTTCTGCGTATGCACCGAGAAGCCGTTTTCCTCTGCCAAAATTGCCAAAATAGCCAGAGAAGGGTTCGCCCAAGACTGCCTCATCCACCACCCAGTCCGTCAGTTTTGGTACTTACCGGATAATCGTTCGAAAAGCGCGCGTGTGGGCGCGATTTTCGATTGCGCACGGACCCGGAGAGCGGCTCCGGCCGCGCTAAATCGGGGGAATACGGCAAGACTATCCGCCCGCGATTTTGCTAGGTCCATCTGCAAGACTCCTTCATCTCGCGATAGCCGTTAACCTGCAAAGATGGTACACAGCGGCTGAGTTGCAGAGAGGGCATCTACTTTGCGTTGTTCAGCTTGTGGTTCCGAGAACCGTGAAAATGCGAAGTTCTGCGTAGAATGCGCGACTTCTCTTTTATTGCTATGCACCGCCTGCAGGGCTGCCAATCGGACCACTGCCAAATACTGTGAGGAATGCGGGGTTCAGCTCGATGCCCAACCGCGGCCCGCAGGCGGGCCGGAACTTCCTTTAAGCCCTTACCCACAGAGGACCAAGGGCGAGCGGCGTCATTTGTCGGTCCTGTTCTGCGACCTGGTCGGCTCGACCGAGATTGCGGCGAAGCTCGACCCAGAGGACTGGCGCGAAGTCCTGACCTTTTATCACCGAAGCGTGACGGAATCAGTAGCGAGGTTCGGAGGATACGTCGCGCAATATCTCGGCGACGGCTTACTGGCCTTTTTCGGATATCCGCAGGCGCATGACGAGGATGCGCAACGTGCGGTGCTTGCCGGGCTCGCGATCCTGGATGCCGTCTCTGCTCTGAATGGACAGCTTGCGAACAAGTCCTATCCCAGACTCGCGGCACGGATCGGAATAGACACTGGTTCCGTTGTCGTAGACGATACCAACAGCAAGGGGGCGAACGTATTTGGCGAGGTGCCCAATACGGCATCGCGAGTGCAGAATGCCGCCGCACCAAATACGGTCCTTATAACTGCAACTGTCCACCGTCTTATCTCTGGTCTGTTCGTTGTCGAAGATCAGGGAGCAAAGCTACTAAAGGGCATCGATCATCCGTTGCATTTGTACCGAGTTGTCCAGCCAAGTGGAGTGCGGGGCCGACTCGCGGCCGCAGCGGAACACGGTCTAACACCATTTATCGGGCGCGAAGACGAATTGCGTCTCCTAATGAATCGCTGGGAGCAGGCCCGTGAAGGAGAAGGACAAACTGTACTGATCGTAGGCGAAGCGGGAATCGGAAAGTCACGCCTGGTTCAGCGCTTCCGCGAGCTGATTGCAAATACCCGACATACTTGGGTTGAATCTGCTGCAGTATCGCTACATCAGAACACTCCCTTCTATACGATCGAGGATATGCTGCAGCAGGCGTTTCGATGGCGAGGCCAGCAAACGGCCGAAGAACGAATCTCCGGTCTCGAGGCATCGCTCAAATTAGCGGGCGTCAAGCTCGACGAGGCAGTTCCGCTGATTGCGCCGCTCATGAACATTGCGGTTCCATCGACATACACCCCGCCGCAAAAGCCACCAGAACAACAGCGCAAGCGATTGCTGGCAACAATCGCGAGTTGGGCGATCGGGACCGCACGAATTCAACCGTTGGTGATCGAAGTCGAGGACCTCCATTGGGCCGACCCCTCTACGCTGGAAGCTGTCCAGCTGTTAGTTGAGCAGAACGCGATGGCCCCACTGCTTCTGATCTGCACCGCTCGCCCGGAATTTCGTCCGCCTTGGCCCATGCGAGCACATCATGCCCAACTGACCCTGAATCGTCTGAACGCACGTAATGCGCGCGACATGGCGACTTTGATGACAGCAAACACTTCGCTGCCGGCTGACACGATCGAAGCTGTCATCGAACGCAGCGGCGGGGTGCCGCTGTTCGTCGAAGAATTGATCCGAACTATGGTCGAGGGGGGCGACGCGAGCCCGGCATTGCACGAGATTCCGGCAACGTTACGTGACTCATTGATGGCACGATTGGATCGCCTGGGAGAAGCGAGAGAAATCGCGCAGATAGCCTCCGTAATAGGGCATGAGTTCTCTTGGGAACTGCTCAGTGCGATCGCTGAAGTCGAGGAGCAACAGCTCGATTCAGCGCTAAGCAGACTAGCGAATGCCGAACTGCTGCTCGAACAGGGGATTCCCCCAGAAGCGAGCTACAGATTCAGACATACGCTGATCCAAGAAGCTGCCTATGAATCCCTATTGCGGAGCAAACGGCGAACCTATCACCGGCGGATTGCCGTCGAACTAAGGACGCACTACTCGGCGCTGGTAGAAGGCCAGCCTCAGCTTCTCGCTCATCATTACACCGAAGCCGATCTCGCCGAAGATGCGATACCTTACTGGAAACTAGCTGGTGAAAAAGCTATTCAAAGATCCGCAAATGCTGAGGCGGTAAGTCATCTCGCCAAGGGCCTGGAGCTAATCAAGGCTCTTCCTGAAAGGCCGGAACGGCTACAGCAAGAACTCGCACTTCAATTAGTGCTAGGTACACCCGTAATAGCTATTAAGGGGTTTGCCTCTCCTGAAGTTGGTAGAGCTTATGGTCGAGCGCGCGAGCTTTGTCAGCAGTTGGGACAGGCGCCTCAGCTTTTTCCCGTGTTGTGGGGATTGTGGGTCTTTTATACCGCGAGGGCGGAACACGGAACCGCTCGCGAGCTGGCTGACGAGTGCCTTAGCCTGGCTAAATCAGCTCAGGACCCTTTTTTCCTAGTGGAGGCGCATCATGCACTTGGAGTTACATTGACAGCTCTCGCGGAGTTTGTTCCGGCCATGGAGCATCTCGACTATGTGATCGCAAACCACGACTCTTCGCAGTGTGGTTCGCTGGCCTTCGGCCAGGACCCGAAAGTAGTGTGTCTTTCACAAGCCGCTTGGACTTTATGGATACAAGGCTACCCGGATCAGGCGCTCGATAAGAGCGCGCAGGCTGTCGCGCTCGCGCGAAAGCTATCTCACCCCTACAGCTTGGCGGCAGCCTTGAGCTTTGGAGCAATGGTCCTTCAGCTGTGCCGAGACGCCCCAGCAACCCAAGAACATGCCGAAGCCGCGATCAAAATATCGACGGAGAACGAGTTTGAGTACTGGCGATCTTGGGGATTGGTGATGCGGGGTTGGGCGCTGACTCAACGAGGAATCCTCGACGACGGTATTGAGCAAGTTCGAAAAGGCTTGTTCGCTTTCCGCGCCACAGGTGCCGAGGTTATGGTCCCCTATTTTCTTGCGCTCGCGTCGGAGGCCCACGGAAGAGCAGGCCAAGCTGAACAGGGATTGGTCGCGTTAGCCGAGGCTCAAAAAATCGTAGCCCGAACTCAAGAGCGTTGGTGGGAATCCGAGATGTGTCGACTCAAAGCAGAACTAATCATCGGCTTATCCGAGGATCAACCCGCAAGGTCCGAGAGACAGGAACAGGCCGAAGCTCTTTTTAATCAGGCCATTAGTATTGCATCTCGCCAAAACGCCAAGTCCCTGGAGTTGCGGGCTGCACTTAGCCTTTGCCGATTCCATGAAAAGCAGGGCAGGGGTGCTGAAGCTCAGCGAAAAATGGCTGAGATCTACCGGTCTTTTACAGAAGGGTTTCATACGCCGGATCTGATGGAAAGTAAGATGTTGATGGAGTCGTCATCACTTGAGTTCCGTTGAGCGGTTTGGAAAACCTTTCTAAGAGAAGCTCAAGGAGGGAACAATGGATTCTAAATGGCAAATGCATTTGGAGGGCAGCACCACTCTGAAGCAAACTTTTGATTTGGCACGACTTTACTTCAACGAGCGTGACTGGGACAACGTCGAATCTTTGCTTGATCATTATGTCGTTCTCAAAAGGGTTAGTCATCCAGACTCTAAAGAGTTGGTCTTAGGAATAAGTAATGTCATGGATTTTCTTCGGCAAGAGGTCAAGGATAATCCTATATTTAATCCTCTGCCACAGGCCGAAACTATCGATGAGAACCTCGGATCAGTTTGTGGCCTTGCCAACTGGTCGGACGACAACGGCTCAGACACGATCAGGTATTTCTTCTTGTTTACGAAAGCATCAGGAAGTTGGAAACTGCTCTTCTTGTGGGGATCAGATAGTCTATAGTCAATGCGGGGCTTCAGCATTCTTTAAAAAAGCGGCTTCTGAATAGTGTTGGTTAAAAGATCTTGCGCTCTCCAGTTATTGCCCAACACTAAGGCATGCTGAGATTGGCTTCGACCTAAGATCTCAGCCTTGATGCAGCGTTATATGGAGACTTATACTCCAAGCCTTCAAGACGTCACAAGTTACTATCATTCTAAGACCAAGTCGATCCTCGAGCGCTACGGTCCGGGGCCGCGCGTGCACTACCACACTGGTCTGATGGATGATGCTCCCCCACCCGAATTGTCACGTCTCGACTTGAGACGAAGACTTGTCGCTGCACAGGAGCGTCTGCTCTACTGTGCAGTAGATGCTTGGGATGCATCGCCGACTCTCACGGGTGAAGTGCTGGATGTTGGCTGTGGATTTGGCGGGGGCGCAATTTTTTGGGCAGAACAGTTCGGCGCACGTGTAACTGCGAACACCTGTGTTGCATCCCATGTGGATTGGGTAGTGCGTTTCGCGGCACAGGCCGGGGTTGCTTCGCGAATACGGCCACTTCTTTGTGACGCGCTCGCGGTACCGGGTGAAGACCGCTTCGATGCTGCTGTGGCAATAGATAGCTCGTGCCACCTCGAGCGTAGGAAATGGTTCGTGCGACTCGCTTCACTGTTACGAGCCAAAGGTCATGTGTTGATTGCCGACTGCTTTCTTGGTCGTCCGGAATACGAGACTGCGTTCAACAGTTACTGGCACACACGAATAGGCACGATACCGGAGTATTTTGACTTCGCGGAGCAAGCAGATTTCCAAGTAGATTCGGTTCACGATATCTCTCAACGGACGAAGCACTTCTGGGCCACGACGAAAGAGCTGATTGAAGCGGAGATACGTGAGAAGAGCCCGGCGCCGGACGGAGGGGTGCGATGCCATTCGTCCATACGGGCGCATGCGCTGATGCAGCAGGCTTTAGCGGACGGAGGTCTTCAATACTGCCTAATGAGGCTCTCGAAGAAATGAAAAATCCGGGTCTGGTTCGCATCGCAACCAGAGTCGGCTCGCTTACGAGCGAGCGAGGCGCTTCATAGCACGGCCAGGAGTGAGCATTGTGAGCGAGCCATCGCCCTCTATGATGCGCGGCAACATCGCTCTCAGGCTTTCGTCTATGGTTTCGACGCCGGGGTTGCGTCCCGCTGTTTGGCCGCCTGCCTTTTATGGGAATTGGGCTATCCGGAACGCGCTCTCAAAAAGAGCCGCGACGCGCTGAGCCTGGAGAGCGAGGTAGGCTCATCTTGTCAGTCTCGTCTCAGGCCCGCCCGTCCCATTCTAACCGCGGCCGACCAGCGGCATCTTGGTCGCCATCACCGTCATGAAGAGCACGTTGGCTTCCAGTGGCAGACTGGCCATGTAGACCACACCGCGCGCGACCTGCTGAGCATCGAACGTCGGCTCGATTTCGAGCGCGCCGTTGGCCTGCGGGACGCCGCGTTTCATCCGCGCGGTCATCTCGGTGGCGGCGTTGCCGATATCGATCTGGCCGCAGGCGATATCGTACTTGCGGCCGTCGAGCGAGGTCGCCTTGGTCAGTCCGGTCATCGCGTGTTTGGTGGCCGTGTATGGAGCGGAGTTTGGCCGCGGCGCGTGGGCGGAGATCGAGCCGTTGTTGATGATACGTCCGCCGCGGGGATCCTGGCTCTTCATGATTCGGAACGCTTCCTGCGTACAGAGGAACGCGCCGGTCAAATTGATATCCACTACCGACTTCCATTGCTCATAAGTGAGGTCTTCTAGCGGAATGCCGGGTGCGCCGACGCCCGCATTGTTGAATAGCAGGTCGAGCCGGCCGAAAGTCTCTTTGGTCCTGGCGAACAGCGATTTTACGGAGGCGGGATCGCCTACGTCAGCGGGTACCACCAGCGCTCGCGCGCCGGAGGATTGTCCTTCCAGCGCGGTCGCCTCCAACGGCTCCCGGCGGCGCCCCGCCAGCACCACCGAGTAACCATCGTGCAGCAGGGCCAGCGCGGCCTGCTTGCCTATTCCGGTGCCCGCGCCGGTGACGATTGCGACCTTGCCCGCTGAGTCCATGTATCAATTCCTCTCTGCTGGAAACGAGTTTTCTCATCCCGGCATAACCGCCTGGCGAATACGCGCGTCTGCCTCTATGTGGAACGTGGAGTGAGATTGAAGGCTTTGGCGAGGAGCTCGTAGGAGCGCATGCGTGCGCGATGGTCGTGCACGATCGTGACTATCATCAGCTCGTCGACGTGGAGCACGCTCGCCATATCGATTAGCTGGTCGCGAACCCGCTCGGGCGTACCGGCGAAGTAGCGCGGCCAATCGCCAAGCTCGTTGGGTGGCGTTTCCGGCGATGGGCCCAGCTCCGCGATCGCGTCTTCGGGGGTCGGAATCGGGCGCACGTCGCCCTGCCGGATACGGCGGCGGAAAAGCCGCGCGCTGGTGAGCAGGCGCTCGGCTTCAGCTTCCGTGTCGGCGCAAAGCACGCCCGGCGCGACCATCGCGTACGGCGCCGACAATTCTTTGGACGCGGTGAAGTGCGAGAAATAATGCTCCAGCGCGGCGCGGGTTGGATTGGAATCGATGAAATGGGCGAAGGCGTAGCGCAATCCGAATTGCGCCGCCGCCGCGGCGCTCCACATGCTGGAACCGAGCAGCCAGATCTCGGGACAGCCCGGCATGTCGGGAGAGACGGTGAGGCGGCCGAACGGATGCTTGGCCGGGAAGTCGCGGTTCAGGAAGGCCAACAGCTCCAGCAGTTGTTGCGGAAAATCGTCGCTCGACAATTGCTGGCCGCGATAGCGCTGGAGCGCGAAAGTATCGAGCGGAGTGCCTCCGGGCGCGCGTCCGACGCCGAGGTCGATGCGGCCCGGATACAAGGCGTGGAGCATGCGGAAAGTTTCCGCGACCTTGAGCGGGCTGTAGTGCGGCAGCATCACGCCACCCGAGCCGACCCGGATGCCGGAGGTTTCGGCGGCGATCCGCGTCATCAGTATTTCGGGCGCAGGACTGGCCAGGGCCGTGATGGCGTGATGCTCGGCGATCCAATAGCGCTCGTAGCCCAGCCGGTCGGCCAGGCGAGCAAGTTCGATCGAGTTGCGCAGCGCGTCGGCCGGACTCGAGCCGGCGGACACTGGCGACTGGTCGATGACCGACAGCTTCAACACTGATTTTCCTTTATGCGGGCGCTTGCGCGTGGCGAGCAAACCGGCTTCACGCTAGCGCGCGGGACAGCGCTCAATGAAATCGCGCAAGTCAGCTAACGATGCGGTCAGCGGCGGCCCAAGCGGCGTCATCGGAGGCGCGCGGCGAGGGTTGGCGAAACGCTAACGCTTCATCATGGCCGCCAGTGCCTCGCCCATCTCAGCCAGCGCCTTCGTCACCGACGGCCGTGTCTGCACGTGCGTCCACCACGCCTCCAGCTTGGGACGCCCCTCCAGCGCCGGTTTGGCGCCAAAGCCCGCCAGCATGTTGGTCGCGAAGAACATCGTTGGCGCGATTGCGCAGTCGGCCAGCGTGAACTCCGCTCCGGCCGCGAATCCGCTGGGCGGGAGCATCGCTTCGAGCTGGTCCAGGCGTTGGTTGAACTCGGTCAGCCGTTCGTTGACGATTTTCTCGTCACGGCTTTTGGGATTGAGTTGGCCGAACAGCGCGCGCAGCGGGGGCTCCAGGTAGAGGTCGTGAAAGCGGGTAAACATCCGCACCCGCGCGCGTCCCTCGGGGGTTTTTGGCAGCAGCGGCGGGCTGGGAAACTTGTCTTCGAGGTATTCGTTGATGATCTCGGATTCAGCGACGACCATCCCGTCGGCGTCGAGCGCCGGGGTTTTGCCGAGCGGATTAATCTTGAGGTATTCGGGCGACTTGAGGTTGTTGCCAGGAATTGCGGCAATCTCGATATCAAGCCCCTTGTCGTAGATCGCAATCCGCGACTTGGTGGCAAAATTCGAGAGATTCATATTGTAGAGCTTCATTTTTGCACCCTTATCTTTTTCCGACCCTTTCCGCTTATCTCAGAGCGTCACGAGCCGGGCAAGCCGCTGCCTGTCGAGCGCGACGGGCATCAGTTCCTGATCATCATTCCAACTTACTCACGGAATCCTTACTGACTTACCGAACTGACTTACCGATCATGGTCCTGCTCCTGTTGCTCGCGCCGGTACCTGTCGAGCCGGTTGGCCGCATCGTTGAACTCGGCCGTCGCGGCCTCGAAGAGCTGGGCGGCATGGTCCGCGCGGCGCTGCGCGTCGGCCGCCTCCTCCTTCGCGAGCGCAGCCTTGGCCTGCGCGCGGGCCGAGGCGGCCTGGGCCTGCGCGGCGGCCGCCTCTGCCCGCTCCGCGCTTTCTTCGGCCGACGGCCCGCATCCGCTCGCCATCAACGCCGCGAGCGCGATCACCGCGGCCGCGCCGGCAAGCCTGACCCCGCGCGCGCGCATCGCGCCTATTTCGGGGCCAGCGCCTGCAACGCTCGCTCGTCGGGCATCAGGGGATTCGCGGTATTGAGCGGTTGGATGCACACGTGATTGGCGCCGGCCTTCAGTTGCGCCTCGACGCGGTCGCGAATCTGGGTCTCGGTGCCCCAGGCCACGATGGTGTCGACCAGCCGGTCACTGCATCCGTTCTCGAATTCCTTGTCGGCCCAGCCCAGCGCCTTCAGTGCGTTGGTGTAATTGGGCAGGCGCGGCACGTAGGTCTTCATGTACTCGCGCGCGGTCGCTCGCGCCTTGGCCGCGTCGGTATCGAGAACCACCGCCTGCTCAACGCAGATCAGCGGCTTGGGGCCGATCGCGGCGCGCGCCATCGCGGTATGCTCGGGCGGCACAAAGTAGGTATGCGTGCCGTCGGCCTCCGCCGCGCACAGTGCGAGCATTTTGGGATGCAACGCGGCGAGCACCACCGGCACCCGCTCCTTGGGCTCGGGCGCGCGGTAGAGCGCGCTTTTCATCTTGGGCAGGTACTCGCGCATGTAGCTGTAGGGTTTGTCGTAGCTATGGCCGCGCAGGTTGGCCACCAGCGGCTTGTGGCTGACGCCAATCCCGAGCAGGAAGCGGCCGCCCGAGAGCTCGGCGACGGTCTTGGCCGCCGCCGCCATCGTCAGCGGGTCGCGCGCATAGATGTTCGCGATGCCGGTGGCGAAGGCGAGCCGCTCCGTGCGCGCCGCGAGGTAGGCCGCATGTGCGAACGGCTCGCGCCCGACTGCCTCGGGAATCCAGAGCGCTCCATAGCCGTGCTTTTCGACCGTGCGCGCGAACTCCGCGCTCTGCGCCGCAGTCATCCCGTCATAGAAGAACCAAACGCCATATTTGCCGATATCCATGACCATTGTACTTAATCCTGTCGCGCGCAGCGGACAAGCCGCGCTCGTGCGTGGGATCGAGCGTATCGCGGCGTGCGGTTTACCTCGGCGCGCAAGCTGGGCTACAACGGAGTAGCTGAACTATTGAGAAAGTTCGCGCAACAATATGTCTGAAGCACGAAAAACAAGGCACGCATCACGATGAGCGAGCAGCTAAAGACCGCTTCCGGCGAGCCCGAGCCGCTGCTGGTGCGCCATGAGGCGCCGCTCGGATGGCTCATACTTAACCGTCCGCAGGTGCGCAACGCGCTCAACCTGCGCACCTGGCAGCTCATCGTCAAGGGCGTCGCCGAGCTCAACGACGACCCCGACGTGCGCGTGATCATCATGCGCGGCGCCACGCCCGAGGCCTTCATCTCCGGCGCCGACATTTCGGAGTTTCCGAGCCTGCGCGCCAACGCCGAGCAGGCGCGCATCTACCGCGAGGCGCCGGGCAACGCGACCAGCGCGATCACCAACTGTCCCAAGCCGGTCATCGCGATGATCGCGGGCATCTGTATCGGCGGCGGCTTGCAGGTCGCGCTCGCCTGCGACATCCGCATCGGGGCGCGCGGGACGCGCCTGGGAGTTCCTGCGGCACGTCTGGGATTGGCCTACCCGCTGGACGGCGTGATGTCGCTGGTGAGCGTATGCGGCCCCGCCAACGCGCGCGACATCCTGATGTCGGCGCGCATATTCGACGCCGAGGAAGCCAATGCGATGGGCCTGCTGAACAAGCTGGTCGAGCCCTCGGAACTGGAGGATCACGTCCGCCGGTATGCGACCCGGATGGCGTCCAACGCACCGCTTACGATGGCGACGGCGAAGGCCACGATCCGCGAGGGGCTCAAGGATGGCGCCGAGCGCGACCTCAAGACGATCGCCGAGATGGTCTCGCGCTGCTTCGATAGCGAGGACTACCGCGAGGGCGTGCGCGCATTCATGGAAAAGCGTCAGCCGCGCTTCGCCGGCCGCTGAGAATCGTTCAAGAACGCCGCTGTTTTCGGCGCCCGCCGCCACGCTACAATGGCCGATGCGCCCGTCGCGGGCGCGGAGGCCGTGACGCCGCATGACCGAAGCCGAGCAGATCTATTTCAACCCGTGGGACGAAGCGTTTCGCGCCAACCCTTACCCGTATTACAAGCCCCTGATGACGGGGCCGCCGCGGCTGCTCAACGTTTTCCTGCCGATGGCGCTGGTGGCGCGCTATGCCGATTGCGCCGCCGTGCTGCGCGACCATGAACATTTCTCCAGCGTGCCGCCGCGCTCGCGGTTCCTCGAAGAGCGCATCAGCGTCTTCGGCGACGCGCCGCGCGTGGTGTTCTCCGATCCGCCGGTTCACACCAGGCTCCGCCGGCTGGTGAGCCGCGCCTTCACGCCGCGGCGCATCCGTGAGCTCGAGCCCAAAATTCGCGAGTTCACCGACCTGCTGCTCGACCGCGCCGCCGGCAAAGGCGGAATCGACGTGATGGCGGATCTCGCCAATCCGCTGCCCGTGATGGTCATCTCGCACATGCTGGGCGTGCCGCACGAGCACTACTCGATGTTCAAGCAGTGGTCCGACACCGTTATCGAATCGGACAACACGCCGCCCGGGATGCCGCTGCCGCAAAACGTGCGCGACGCGTTCACGGCGCTGCGCGAATACTTTATCGCCGAGATCGAAAAGCGCCGGCGCAATCCGGGCGACGACCTTGTAAGCGTGCTGGTCGCCGCGCGCGAGGGCTCCGACGAGGTGCTAAGCGAAGCTGAACTGGTTGCCTTCGTCGTCCTCCTGCTGCTCGCCGGCAACGAGACCACCACCAATCTCATCGGCAACGGGATGCTCGCGCTGACGCGCAATCCCGGGCAACTCGAGCGGCTGGGCGGCTCACCCGAGCTGATACCGTCGGCGATAGAAGAGATGCTGCGTTACGACGGTCCAGTGCAGGCGACGATGCGGTACATCCGCCACGACACCGAAATTGCCGGCGCGACGGTGGCTGCCGGCTCGCTCATCTTCGTGCTGCTGGCGGCGGCCAATCGCGACCCGGCGCAATTCAGCGAGCCCGAGACGTTCGATATCGCGCGCACGCCGAACGACCATCTGGCCTTCGGCGAGGGGATCCACTTCTGTATCGGTGCGCCGCTCGCCCGGATGGAAGGTGCGATCGCGATCGGCTCGCTGCTCGCACGTTACAAGCGAATCCGGCCCGCCGCGCCCGAGGCGCCGCTTGCGTACAAGGGGTCGTTCTTCCTGCGCGGACTCGCCTCGCTGCCGCTCGAGGTCAGCTAGGCGGTGCGCTTCGAAACGAAGTCCGGATCTCATGGCAAACAGCGATGCTTGAACGCTTAAGGCGAGCCACACGCCGCGCGGCGCTGGCGTGTTGCCTCATCCTGTTCGCGCTGGCCGCGTCCGCTCTGGGAGCCGTTGAGACTCCAAAGGTGGTAATCAGCGCGTCCGACGGAGCCGAGCGCGCCGCGGTACGCGTCGAGTTGGCGGTCACGCCGGGACAGCGCACATTCGGCCTGATGTACCGCGAGCACCTGGACGAGAATGCCGGTATGCTGTTCATTTTTCCCGCCGCCGAACCGCTGAAATTCTGGATGAAGCATACGGAGATCCCACTGGATATGATTTTCGCCGACCCGTCAGGCGTCGTGGTGGGTATCGTGGCCAACGCCACGCCTTACTCGGAGCGCCCGGTCGGCCCCGACGCGTCGGCGCTCTACGTACTCGAGGTCAACGGCGGATTCTGCGCGCGCCACGGCGTGCGCGCGGGCGACAAGCTGAGCTTCGTCGGGTTCGAGCCGCACACCAGCCAATAAGCGCCGCGGGCTACGCCGCCGCGGGGCGTCGGCGCGCATGATGCACGAACGTGCCGATCACACCAAGCACGTAGAGCACGCCGAGCACGAGGGTAACCGCTATCTCGATTGGCGGTACCTCGCGCACGCGAGCAAAGAGGCCTGCGACTCCCAAAAAATGGTTGACCAACACAAGCACCGCGCAGACGCGGCTCCGCCGGTAAATCCCGTAGGCGAGCGCAAACAGAATGGCGGCGCCGCCGAGATACACCCACATTATCGGGCCGCCTCCAACCATGAATCCGAGGGCGACCATGAACACGCTCGCGGCGCCCGCCGCGATCCATCCGCACGCCACCATCCGCTCCGCCATCGTGTCGTCAATCACTGCTGCGCCCGCCCTTTTCCCGCTGAAAGTCGCCTCATTATGATACGCGCGCGCGAGGCCGCAAAGACGCCGCTTGCGTCCCCGCACGACCGCGGGCCGCCGCTGAAGACGCGCCAAATCCGCTTGCGCGCCGCGGCCAGCGCACCATATCATGCTCGCTTGCGCGAGATTGATAGTGTTGGTTCGCGCGGAATTTGGCCGGGATTTGGTGATGAGCGTTAAGGAAAATCTCGAACGGATGCGCGAGCTTTCGCGCCAAGCGGAGCTGGGCGGCGGCGAGGATCGGCAGCGCCGCCAGCGCGAGTCGGGACGCCTGACCGCGCGCGAGCGCGTCGAATTCTTGCTCGACCGCGGCTCCTTCGTCGAACTCGACAAGTTCAAGACCCATCGCTGCGATGATTTCGGGATGGACCAGCGGCGCATCCCGGGCGACGGCGTGGTCACCGGTTACGGCACTGTCGAGGGGCGCCAGGTCTGCGTCTTCTCACAGGACTTCACGGTTTTCGGCGGTAGCCTCTCGGGCGCGTTCGCCGAGAAGGTCTGCAAGGTGATGGACCTGGCGATGAAGACCGGATGCCCGGTGATCGGGCTTAACGATTCGGGCGGCGCGCGCATCCAGGAGGGCGTGGTGTCGCTGGCCGGCTATGCCGACATCTTCTTGCGCAACGTGATGGCCTCGGGCGTCGTGCCGCAGATTTCCTGCATCATGGGCCCCTGCGCCGGCGGCGCGGTGTATTCGCCCGCGATGACCGACTTCGTCGTGATGGTGCGTGACACCTCGTACATGTTCATCACCGGCCCCGACGTCATCAAGGCGACCACGCACGAGGAAGTCTCGATGCAGGACTTGGGCGGCGCCGACACGCATTCGATGCGCTCGGGCGTTTGCCATCTGGAAGCGGCTGACGACCAGGGAGCGCTGCTCGCGGTCCGCGATCTGCTCGCCTACATGCCGCTTAACAACGCCGAGGATGCGCCGTTCGCGGCCACCCCCGACCCGGGTGATCGACGCGACGAGGCGCTCGATTCGATCGTCCCCGAGAACGCGAACAAGCCTTACGATATCCGCGACATAATCCATCGCGTGGTCGACGGCGGTCAGCTCATGGAGCTGCAAAAGGATTTCGCGCAAAACATCGTGATCGGTTTCGCGCGCCTCGGCGGCGCTTCGGTGGGTGTGGTCGCCAATCAGCCCGCCTACCTCGCCGGATGCCTCGACATCGACGCTTCGGTCAAGGCCGCGCGCTTCGTCCGCTTTTGCGACGCGTTTAATATTCCGCTGGTGACCTTCGTCGACGTCCCGGGCTTCCTGCCCGGCACCACCCAGGAGTTCGGCGGGATCATTCGTCACGGCGCCAAGCTGCTCTACGCCTACTGCGAGGCCACGGTGCCCAAGGTCACGGTGATCACGCGCAAGGCCTACGGCGGCGCGTACGACGTGATGTCCTCCAAGCACATCCGCGGCGATTTCAACTTTGCCTATCCGACCGCCGAGATCGCGGTGATGGGTCCCGACGGCGCGGTCAATATCGTGTTCCGCAACCAGATCGAGCAGGCCAAGGATCCCGTGGCCGAGAAGGCGCGGCTGGTCGAAGAGTACCGCAAAACTTTCGCCAACCCGTTCAAGGCCGCCGAGCTGGGTTACATCGACGAAGTGCTGATGCCGCGCGACACGCGCCCGCGGCTGATCGCGGCGCTCAGGGCGCTCGAGAACAAGCGCGATCGCAATCCGCCGCGCAAACACGGCAATATCCCGCTGTGAACAGGGTGCGATGCGTCGAAGCGGCGGCCCCGGCACCGCCCGCATCCGCTCTCGCCTGCGCGGCGGCGAACGCGATAAACTTTATTAGCGCCGTCCGCTCGCCGATCTGCGGGCGCGTCGGTTAATAGCGTAGACGATGTTCAAGCGCATCCTGATAGCGAATCGCGGCGAGATAGCTGTGCGTGTGATCCGCGCCTGCCGCGACCTGGGCGTTGAGTCGGTCGCGATCTATTCAGAGGCCGACCGCGCCGCGCTGCACGTGCGCGAGGCTGACTACGCGGTCGCCGTCGGACCTTCGCCAGCCTCCGAGAGCTACCTCAAGACCGAACGGATTCTCGACGCCGCCAAAAAGACCGGCGCCGAGGCGGTTCATCCCGGCTATGGCTTCTTCTCCGAGAATGCCGGCTTCGCGCGCGTCGTCGCGGAGGCCGGCCTCGTCTTTATCGGCCCGTCGCCCGAGGCGATCAAAGCGATGGGCGACAAGGTCGAGGCGCGCAAGGCGATGGCGGCGGCGGGGGTGCCGGTGGTGCCGGGCTCGCCGGGAACGCTCGCGGGAGAGGCCGAGGTGCGCGCGTCCGCGGCGAAAATCGGTTATCCGATCATGCTCAAGGCGGCGGCCGGCGGCGGCGGCAAGGGCCTGCGCTTCGTCGAGAAGGAATCCGAACTGGCCTCCGCGATCCGCGCGGTTGGAGGTGAGGCGAAATCGTCTTTCGGCGACGCGCGGCTCTACGTCGAGAAGTATCTCAGCCGCCCGCGTCACATCGAGTTCCAGGTCTTCGCCGACCAGAAGGGCAAAACCGTTCATGTGTTCGAGCGCGAATGCTCCATTCAGCGTCGTCATCAGAAGGTGGTCGAGGAGTCGCCTTCGCCCTTCATCACGCCCGCGATGCGCCGCGCGATGGGCGAGGTCGCGATCAAGGCGGCGCAGGCGGTCGGCTACTGCGGCGCGGGCACGATCGAGTTCCTCGCCGACGCCGATCGCAATTTCTATTTCCTCGAGATGAACACGCGCATCCAGGTCGAGCACGCGATAACCGAGATGGTTACCGGGGTGGACCTGGTCAAGGCGCAAATCGAAGTCGCGGCCGGCGTGCCGCTGCCCTTTAGCCAGCAGGATTTGAACCAGCGCGGATGGGCGGTCGAATGCCGCATCTATGCCGAAGATCCCGCGGCTGGGTTCGTGCCCGCGCCGGGCCGGATCGACACGCTGCGATGGCCAAGCGGGCCCGGCGTACGCAACGACGCCGGCGTATACGCGGGCGCTGAAGTCCCGGTCTTTTACGATCCGATGATCTCGAAACTCGCGGTATGGGGACGCGACCGCGCCGAGGCGATCGCACGGATGCGCCGCGCGCTCGGCGAGTTCGTGATCACCGGCGGGCTTACCACCAACCTCGATTTCCATCGCTGGCTGATGAAGCATCCGGTATTCCTCAGCGGCGATTACGATACTAACTTCATCGAGCAGGAGTACCACCCGAGATCGCTTGGCGCGGCGGACGGCAAACCCGGCAAGCGCGATGAGGACAAGGAATTCACCGCCGCGATGCTTGCGGTCGCAGCCGCCGCGCAGAATCTTGGCAACGGTCGCGCACCCGAGGCTGCCGGCGCAGGACGCGGCGCGGCGCGTGACGGCTCGGCGTGGAAGACGCTCGGCCGGCTCGACGTGCTGAGGCGTTAGAGGCGGACGATGCGCTACCTGGCCACGTTGCAGGACACTGAGCACGAATTCGATTTCGAGGAACTCGACGCGAACGCCTGCGCCGTGCGGCTTGGCGAGCAACGCTTCGAGTTGGATCTCCGGCGCGTCGGCCCCGGTTCGTTTTCGGTGCTGATCGGGAATCGTTCGTTTGATTTCGACGTCACGCCCGAGGGTGAAGAGCTGATCGTCACTTCGCGCGCCGGCGCATGGCGCGTTAACCTGATCGACGAGAAACGGCGCGCGATGCGCGCGAGCGCCGGCCGCCAGCTAAGCGGCCGCGTCGAGCTCAAGGCGATGATGCCAGGACGGGTTGTCAGCGTGCTGGTGAAGCAGGGCGACGAGATCGAGGCGGAGCACGGCGTGCTGACCGTCGAAGCGATGAAGATGGAGAACGAAATCAGAACGCCCAAGGCCGGCCGGGTGGTCGAGGTGCGGGTGACGGCGGGGCAGACGGTCGAGAAGGGTGAGGTCCTGGCGATCATCGAGTAGCCGGGACCGGAGGCCACAGTCATGTCCGACGGCGGTATCGGGGACCAGCGCAAGAACTGGGAGCAGCGCAAGGTCGCTTCGGCGCTCAAGCGCGGCGGCGAGCGCCGCGAGCATTTCACCACCAGCTCCGGCATCGAGGCCGAGCGCGAGTACGATCCCACTGACTTAAACGGCTTCGACTATCTGCGCGATCTCGGCTTCGCGGGCGAGTATCCGTTCACCCGCGGCGTGCAGCCGACGATGTATCGCGGGCGGCTGTGGACGATGCGCCAGTACGCGGGCTTCGGCAACGCCGAGGAGTCCAACCGCCGCTACCGCTACCTGTTCGAGCACGGGCAGACCGGGCTGTCGGTCGCCTTCGATTTGCCGACCCAGATGGGCCGTGATGCCGACCATCTGCTGGCCCGCGGCGAGGTCGGCCGCGTGGGCGTTTCGATCTGCGCGCTCCACGACATGGAGACGCTGCTCGATCAGCTTCCGCTCGACAAAATTTCGACCTCGATGACGATCAACGCGACCGCGTCGATCCTGCTCGCGCTTTACCTGGTGGCGGCCGAGCGGCGCGGCGTGAGCTGGGACCAGCTCAACGGCACGATCCAGAACGACGTGCTCAAGGAGTACGTCGCGCGCGGGACCTACATCTATCCGCCGCGCGGCTCGATGCGAATCATCACCGACATCTTCGCGTTCGCGACCAGAGAAGTTCCCAACTGGAACACGATCTCGATCTCCGGCTACCACATTCGCGAAGCCGGCTCGACCGCGGCCCAGGAGCTGGCGTTTACGCTGGCCGACGGCATCGCCTACGTCGAGGCGGCGCTCAAGGCCGACCTCAAGGTCGACGCTTTCGCGAGCCGTCTTTCGTTCTTCTTCAACGTGCACAACAATTTCTTCGAGGAGATCGCCAAATTCCGCGCCGCGCGCCGGCTGTGGGCGCGAATCATGAAAGAGCGCTTCGGCGCCGCCGACGAGCGCTCGATGATGCTGCGGTTCCATGCGCAGACCGCGGGCTCGACGCTCACCGCGCAACAGGTCGACAACAACGTGGTACGCGTGACGCTGCAGGCGCTGGCCGCGGTGCTGGGCGGCGCGCAATCGCTCCATACCAACTCACGCGACGAGGCGCTGGCGCTACCCACCGAGCAGTCGGCGTTGCTGGCGCTGCGCACCCAGCAGATCATCGCCAACGAATCCGACGTTGCCGATACCGTCGATCCGCTCGGCGGCTCGTACTACGTCGAGAGTCTCACGCGCGAACTCGAAAAGAAGACGCTTGAGTACCTGGGCAAGATCGACGACCTCGGCGGCGCGGTGGCGGCGATCGAGCGGGGTTACATGCAGCGCGAAATCCAGTCGGCCGCCTACCTCTACCAGCGCGAAATCGAATCCAAACAGCGGATCATCGTCGGACTCAACCAGTTCACAACGCGGCGAACAGCCGCCGACCGATCTCCTGCGCGTCAATCCCGAGATCGAGCACAAGCAATGCGAGCGGCTGGGCCGCCTGCGCGCCGAGCGCAACGCAGCGGCCGCGAGCGCCGTGCTGGATCGCGTCGAGGCGGCGGCGCGCGACGGCGGCAACCTGATGCCGGCGATCATCGACGCGGTGCGCAACTGGGCGACGCTCGGTGAAATTTCGGACGCGATGCGCCGCGTGTTTGGCGAATACCAGCCGGTCAACGTGGTCTAGCGGCCGGCCTCCGCCTCCCCCTTGTGTATCGCTCGCCCGCTTGCTGCTACGCTTGTTGAGTGATCCCATACCGGCGCGCCGGGAAGGGGCTCAACAGGGAGAGTGTTGATGGGGCCTTTTCCAAAGGGGGTGTTTCTGACCAAGGGGGTTGGCAAGCACCGCGAGAAACTCAACTCCTTTGAGCTGGCCCTGCGCTCGGCCAGCATCGCCGAATACAACCTCGTTCGCGTTCAATCGATCTTTCCGCCCTACTGCAAACTGATCACGCCGCAAGAGGGGCTCAAGCGCCTCACTCCAGGCCAGATCGTTTTCGCCGTGGTGAGTGACAACGCCACCGACGAGCCGCATCGCCTCATCGCCGCGTCGGTCGGCGTGGCGATTCCGGCCAACCCGAGCCAGTACGGCTATCTCTCCGAGCATCACAGCTTCGGCGAGACCGATCAGAAGACGGGCGACTACGCCGAAGACCTGGCCGCGACGATGTTAGCGACGATCCTGGGCGTCGATTTCGATCCCAACGCCAGCTACGACGAGCGCAAGGACGTCTGGCGCGTCTCGGACAAGATCGTAACCACGCGCAATGCCACGCAGTCGGCGATCGGCGATCGCGACGGGTTGTGGACCTCGGTGGTGGCGGCGGCGGTGTTCGTCGACCTGCCCGAGAGCAAGTGATCGCGAGTGCAAGCTTCTGCCAAGATGACCGACTGACACGGAGATCCGAATGGCGACCGAAATTCTCTATTGCTCCGCTTGAGGCTACAAGCCTCGCGCGGCCAGTCTGGCCGCGTCGATCCATGAGCGTTTCGGCGAGAATGCCGAAATCAAGGTCGGCAAAACCGGGCAGTTCGACGTGCTCGTCGACGGTCAGGTGATCTTTTCCAAGGCCCAGGCCGGCCGCTTTCCCGTCGACGGCGAAGTCGAGGATCTTTTCGCCGCGCTCAAGCCCGCCGCCAAAACATCTCCTGACAAGACGTCCGCTGCCAAAACGCCCGCCGCCGATCCGTCCAAGGAGCAAAGCGGCGGCGGACAAGCAGGTATCCTGCGGCGCCTGACCGACAAGTTTCGCAACTGACAAATTTTCGTACTAGCTTGGCCGCGCCTCAGCGCGCGGGCGATCTCGGCACCAGCAGCGTGACGGTCGCCTTGGCGATCAGCCGCGATTGATCGTCGGTTACGCGAACGTCCGCGACAATCGTGCTTTTCCCGCGATGGACCAGTTCGGCATCGGCGGTCAGAGCGCCGCGGCCGGTGTTGCGGATGAGGTTGGCCGAGACCTGGATCGAGAGCGGAAAAAGCTCCGGTCGGAAATCGCCATCGGGCGCTAGATCGGAGTTAATCTCCCACATCGCGGCCGCCGTCGCCGTCGTGTCGGCGAGTCCCATAATCACTCCAGCATGAAACAACCCGGTGAGTTGGCGCAGATGAGGCTTGAACTCGACCCGCCCGCGCGCGCGCCCCTCGCCCGCATGGAGCATCTCCATGTCCTGCATCATGGTGCCGGCGTACAGGCGGTTCAGCCGCTGCGCAAACTCCGTCGGTGTCATCTGGTGGCCCTCCCTCGAGTGTTGCGCGCGATCCGATCCTGTCGCCCGCGATGCATATAACACCGGGCAGACGCACATGTGAGACAGTCGTGAAACAGTGAAAGGTGAAACAGTGAAATATGAAATGGCGGCGCTCAGCCGCTGATGCGGCCAAAGATGCGCCCTTGCAGATCGTCGGTGCCGAGCCGGATCGCAACGATGAACGGGCCGAACTCGGCATAGCGCGCGCTCGATTCGTCGAAGCGCATCTCGTAGACCAGCTTCTTGAAGACCAGCGGATCGTCGGCGAAGAGGTCGACGCCCCACTCCCAATCATCGAAGCCGACCGAGCCGGAGATTATCTGCGTGACCTGCCCTGCGTAGCGCCGGCCGATCATCCCGTGTTCATGCATCAGGCGGCGGCGCTCGCCGATCGGAAGCTGATACCAGTTGTCGGCGCCGGCGCGCCGCTTGTTCATCGGGTAAAAGCAAAGGTAGCGACGCGCGGGAATTTTGGGCCACAGGCGTGCGCCCATTTTGTCGCGCTGCGCGGCAAGCTCTTCCTCCACCGCCCGTTTCCACTCGGGCGAATGTGGACGCAGCCCTTCGCCCGCAAGCCGAGCGTTCAGCGCGACCGTCGCTTCGTACAATCCGATCTCGACCATCGAGACGTATGATCCGGTCTGCTCGAGGAACGCGCTAAGTTCCAGCGCCGCGACCTCGGCCTGGGCGCGCTCGAGTTCGCCGAAGCTCCGGCGGAAATGCACCGCGAGCAGATCGCCCTTGTGGCCCAGGATCGAAAAGAGCGCACTCTCGCCATCATCGCGCCGTTCCATCGCGGAGATCGCTCCGGCCGCCTCCCGCAGGATTGGTTCGCGCCGCGCCGCGTCGAGCGCGCCGAGCGCTTCGCGCCGTAGCCGGAACACTTGATGCAGCACGCTCCAGCCTTCGAGCGTGTTTGGCGCCTCGTGCTCGAGCGCCTCCGGTTTATGCTCGAGCGCGTCCGGATGTTTTGAACGGTCGTCACCCATGAAGGCAATTCTAGGATTTCGCGCTGCGGATGTCTTGAGGGGGGCGCAATCGCCGGATCAGCCGAGCCTGGCTATCTTTCGCAGCATCGGCAGATCGACGCTGCCCGCGACTGCCGCGGCCAGGCGATCGTATTCCGCCTCGCGCGAGGCGACCGGCCGCGTTTCGCCGCTCGCGGCGAGTCCCTTGCGCTGGCGCAGCGTGTCGAGAAAGGCGGCGCGCAGCGCGTCGTTTTCGAAAATTCCGTGAAGCATCGTGCCGGCGACCGTGCCGTCGCGGTTGATCGCGCCGTCGAGCGTATCGGCCGGCGCTCCGTTGCGTTCGACGATCCGAAACGGCGGGGCGGTTCCAGCGACGCGCTCGACGTTTCCCATGTGGATCTCGTAGGCGGAGATTTCGTCTGCGACGACCGTCGCGCCGCTCAAAATCGACGGAGTCTCGACCCGCGCGCTCACTTGTGCGGTGAGTTTGGTTTTTCCGAACCGCGTGATTATCGGCAGCAGGCCGAGGCCGCGCGCCGAGCCCTCGTCCGACTCGACCCGATACGGATCCTCGATTCGCTCGCCGAGCATCTGGCATCCGCCGCAAATTCCCGCAATTAGACCGCCCTCGTGTGCGCGCGCGACGATCGCGCGCGCGAACCCGCTTTCGTTAAGCCATCCGAGATCGGCGACGGTGCTTTTCGATCCCGGGATTATCGCGAGGTCGGCGCCGGCCAGTTCGCCGGCTTCCTCTACGAACCGCACGGTCACGTCGTCTTCGTGCTCGAGGGCGAGAAAGTCGTCATAGTTTGAGATGCGCGGCAGCCTTACGACCGCGATATCGATCTGGCTGGGCTGACCGGATATCGGCGCACGCCGCTTGCGGCGATCCTCAAGCGCCACCGAGTCTTCGTCGGCGATACGCAGGCGCTCGACGTACGGAATCACGCCGAGCACGGGAATCTTGAAGCGCGCGCGCAGGAATTCCAGCCCAGACGCCAGAAGCGCGGGGTCGCCGCGAAATTTGTTGATCAGAAAACCGGCGACGCGCGCGCGATCGGACGGCGCCAGCAATTCCATCGTGCCGGTGAGATGCGCGAACACGCCGCCGCGGTCGATATCGCCGACCAGCAGCACCGGCGCGTCCGCCTCGGCCGCGACGTGCATGTTCACGATATCCTGCGCGGCGAGGTTGACCTCGGCGGGCGAGCCAGCGCCCTCGATTATGATCAGATCGTGCCGCGCGCGCAGCCTCGACAGCGAGTCCGCGATTATCCGGACGAACTCGGGCTTGAGCTGTTGATATTCGGACCAGGTCATCCGGTCACGCGGCTTGCCGAGCACGACCACCTGCGAGCGCATCCCGCCCTCGGGCTTCAGCAGAATCGGATTCATCTCGACCGTCGGATCAAGACCGGCTGCCTCGGCCTGCACCGCCTGGGCGCGTCCGATCTCGCCGCCGTCGGGCGTGACGAATGAGTTGAGCGCCATGTTCTGCGCCTTGAACGGCGCGACGCTCAGCCCCTCGCGATGAAAGATTCGGCAGAGCGCGGCGACGATCAGGCTTTTGCCGACCGACGACGCGGTGCCCTGCACCATCAATGTGCGTGCCGGAGCAGTCCGCGACGAGTTCATAACGGGAAACGCATCGGGAGCGATGGATACGTCACTGGCGGCGTCGCTCGCGCCAGGCCGCGCATGAGTTTACGAATCCTTCGGCGGCCTGCGGATTGGACGCCCAATGGATATGCACGTAGGAGGCGAGCACGCTGCCTGAGCGATAACCCTCCACAAACGGCGCGCCCCATCGCGGACGCACCGCGTACACGCGCTCCATTCGCTCAGGAATTGGCGTTAGCGTCGAGTAGCGGAACTGATGGCCCCGCATCCGCATCCCGGCCGGCCCGAGAATCGACTCGCCGCGCGTCTCGACCTCGACGTAGCCGAGCGCCTGCAGGCGCTCGGACATCACAGCTTCTCCCGCAACGAGCCCAACCATCGGCCACGAGCGCCCCTCCAGCGTGCGGATACCCTCGCTGAGATACATCAGGCCGCCGCACTCGGCGTAAATCGGGCCGCCGGCTTGCGCGAAGCCGCGCACCGCGTCGATCATCGCGCGATTTTCGGAAAGCTCGGCGGCGAGCGCTTCCGGATAGCCGCCGCCGAAATAAAGTCCGTCGGCGTCGGGCAGCCGCGCCTCGCGCGTCGGCGCAAAGCGCACCAGTTCGGCGCCCGCCGCTTCGAGTCGGCGCAGGTTATCTTCGTAGTAAAAATGGAAGGCATCGTCGCAAGCCACACCGATACGGCATCGCGGAGCCGATGCACCGCTTCGCGGCCAAAGCTCCGCGGCGTCGAGTCCGCTCAGCATCGGAGCGCTCCGCGCGATCGCGACGATCTCGTCGAGGTCGAGCCATTGCGCCGCCATGTCTGCCCACGCCTCGAACATCGACTGCGCGACATTTTTGTCATCAGCGCTGAGCAGCCCAAGATGGCGCTCGGGAAAGGCAACACGCGCTTCGCTTGGAAAGCCGCCCAGCACCGGCACTTCCGCCGACGCGGTGCGCAACAAATCGAGATGGCCGCGACTGCCGACACGGTTGCAGATGAGGCCGGCGAGCTTGAGTCGCGGGTCGAAATGGCTGAATCCGTGTGCGACCGCCGCCACCGTTCGCGCCATCCCCGACGCGTCGACCACCAGCAGCACGGGAGCCGCGAGCCACTTCGCGATCTCCGCCGACGAGCCTTCATCGCTGGTCGGCGCGGCGCCGTCGAACAGTCCCATCATCCCTTCGATCACCGCGATGTCGGCGTCCGCAGCGGCGCGCACAAAGGTCGCAAGCACCGAAGCGCGATCCATCATCCAGCCGTCGAGATTGTGCGAGGATCCGCCCGCGGCGCGGCGATGGTAGGTCGGGTCGAGATAGTCGGGGCCGCATTTGAAGGAGGCGACGCGCATCCCGCGCGCGCGCAGCGCGCCCATCAGCGCGATCGTCGCGGTGGTCTTGCCCGCGCCGCTGCCGGTCGCGGAAATCAGCAGGCGCGGTATGGACTGCGAATTCATCGGCCGCGTCCTAAAGCAGAATGCGCGCGTTCTGTGCGCACGCGGCGTTGAGTAATGAAGGCACGGTGGCGGGACCGCGCAGGGTGACTTCGCAGGGCGACGGCCCGCGCGCGCGAAGCCATCCGGCGACCACCCCGGTTTCCGAGACCGGCGCGATGAATTGCAGCTCATGTTGCGATTCATCCGACCCGACAGCGAAGCGGACGCCCGCAGCGCCGAGATCGTCACGCCGGAACTCCTCGCCGCGAGCGCCGAGCACGCGTTCGTAGAACGCGCGCGCCGCCGCGGCGTTTTCGACCGCGACAGTGAGCGTGCGGATGCCGGCTGCTCCGCTACGATGGGCGCGAGCGCGCGGAACTCGCTCGTCGCGCGGCGTGGTGTCGCGGATGAGGAACGGTACCGCGCCGGCCGAGGGCGGCTGCGCCACTGCAAGCATCCATTTCAGCGTATAGCCGTCGGGGCGCTCGCGTTCCATCGGGAACGGTTCGCTGATAACGGCGCCGGCCCGCTTGAATGCGGCGGCGTCGGCATCGAGGTCGCCGGTCTGCATGTAAAAGTCAGTCAGTCCGCCGCCCTTGCTCGCAGCGGCAAACCATCGATGCGTCGAAGACGGAACGAGGAAGGCGATGAGTTCGAAATAAGCGCCGTCGGCGAAAGCGATCAGTGCGTTGTGGGTGCCGAGCCCCAGATGGCGGCCGCCGCGGACCACCGTAAAGCCCAGCGTGTCAAAGCCGGCAATCGCGCGATCCAAATCGGCCACGACGATCACGACGTGATCAATTCCCCTGAGCATCGACTCCCGATTGATACGCCGTCAGCGTTCTTCGGTCGCGCCCCTGAAGTAGATCGTGCCGCCCGGCTTGTCGTCGCCTTGCGAGGGCTGGAGCGTGACTTCGCCGGCGACCACGTGCGCGTCCGCGGGCGGCGTGGTTACATTGGCGATCGCCGCGCCCTGCGGGTCGAGATCGAAGGCCGCGGCTTTAATCGCTTCGTCGTGCGGTCCGATCCACCATAGCTCGTAGACTTGGCCCGACGGTGCGAGCGGGAGTCCGCTGACGAGCAATACGGCCTTGTTCTTGATCGGGCTTTCGGTGACCACGGCGCTTGCGTTAGGCACGGCGCCAAGCGGCGCAAGATGGATGATTCGCGAGTCGGGCGCAAGCGCCGCGCTGACGGTCTCGCCGTTCGCTTCCAGTTGCTGGCGCAGTGAGGCGACCTGGTTGTGTGCGTCGACGACGTCATGTTCGAGGCTGGTGATGCGATCGCTCAGCGCCGCGCGCGCCGCGGAGTCGGTGATCCGCTCGTAGCGCAAGGCCGCCGAGTACTTGCTCGCCAAAAGCGCGAGCACCAGCGCGATCGCCAGGCCCAGCCAGGTCAGTCCTCGCCATACGGGCGACACTCCCGGCCGCGGCTTGTCCGGCGCTCCCATGATTTCGGGTGTGTCCACTTCGTCCCTGTCCCAGTATATGTTCAAGCGATGGGAAATTCACAATCCGCCAAACCTTCGCCGTCCGCCCAAAGCTGGAAGGCCGAGCGCTACGCGCAGCATGCTCATTTCGTTCCGGCGCTCGGGCAGCCCGTACTCGATCTGCTCAAGCCACAAGCCGGCGAGCATATCCTCGATCTCGGATGCGGTGACGGCGTGCTGACGGAAAAAATTGTCGCCGCGGGCGCCTCGGTGGTGGGCGTCGACGCCTCGGCCGACATGGTCGCGGCAGCGCAAAAACGCGGGCTCGACGCGCGCGTGGCCGACGGCGCGAGGCTCGATTTCAGGAGTGAGTTCGACGCGGCCTTTTCCAATGCGGCGCTACACTGGATGAAGGACGATCCTGACGCAGTGATCGCGGCAGTGGCGCGCGCGCTCAAGCCGGGCGGCCGTTTCGCCGGCGAAATGGGCGGTCATGGATGCGTCGCGGCGATTACGGTCGCGTTGATCGCGGTGCTCGAGCGCCACGGCGTCGACGGCAAGTCGGCGAGCCCCTGGTATTTCCCCACCGTCAACGACTATCGTGCGCGCCTGGAGCGCGGCGGCTTCACCGTCGAGTACATAGAGTTGATCCCGCGGCCGACGCCGCTGCCGACCGATATGGCCGGATGGCTCGACACGTTCGCCGCGCCGTTCCTCACTCGGCTGCCAGCCATCGAGCGCACGGGCGCACGCGATGAGGCTATCGCGATGCTGAGGCCGGTGCTGTGCGATGAAGCCGGGCGCTGGACCGCCGATTACATGCGGCTGCGCTTTCTTGCGCGGCGCGCCTAGTAGGGACGGGCGGCCTTGCCGATAACCTCGCGCGCCACCATCGTCTTCATGATCTGCGCAGTGCCGTCGCCGATCTCGAGCCCGATAACGTCGCGCAGGCGCTGCTGATGGGGCAGGTCGAGGCTGAAGCCGAGATGGCCGTGCAGGAGCAGGCATTGATGGATGACCTGGACCGCCAGTTCGGGCGCCCACCACTTACATCCCGCCGCCAGCCATCCGTGCGGCTTGCCCTGGTCACGCAACCATAGGGCTTCGTAACAGAGCAAGCGTGCGGCGCGCAGCTTGACCGCGGCCTCGGCCAGCGGAAACGACACGCCCTCAAAGCGCGCCAGCGCGGAGCCGAAGGCCTGGCGCTCGGTTACGTACTTGACGGTTTCGTCGACGCTTTGCTGGGCCGCCCCGATGCACATCAGGCCGATGAGCGAGCGGCTGAAGTCGAAGCCCTGCATCACCTGCACGAAGCCGGCGCCCTCCGAGCCGATGCGCGCGGCGGCAGGCACGCGCACCTCGTCGAAGAAGAGCTGGCCGCGACCGATCGCGCGCGTGCCAAGGTCGCGAAAGCGCGCGCGGCTGACACCCGGCGTTCGCAGATCGACGTAGAAAGCGCTCACGCCATGCGCGCCCTGCTCGAGCGTACCCGTGCGCGCCATCACCAGCGCCGTGTCGGCCCATGAGCCGAGCGAGATCGAAGTTTTCTCGCCGCTCAGCAGGTAACTGTCGCCGTCGCGTCGCGCCTGCAGGCGGATGTGCGCGGCGTCCGAGCCGCCACCGGGTTCAGTGACTGCGAGCGCGCGACCGCGTCGCCGCGGCAGATCGGCGCAAGGTACTCGGCGCGCTGGCGATCGTCGCCGCGAGCGTTGACGATCGCGCCGACCAGTCCCGAGAGCAGCAGCACGTAGGCCGCGTTGAAGTCCGCGCGGCCGATCTCTTCGTGCGCGATGCCGAGCGAGACGTAATCCAGCTCCTGGCCGCCGTGGCGCTGCTCGACCATCGGCGCGAGCAATCCGAGCTCGCCGAGCTTGAGCACGATCGAGCGCGGCAGGTCCTCATCCTTGTCGCGGCCGGCGTAGGCTGGGGCGAGCTCGCGGGCGGCGAAGTCGGCGAGCGTGCGGCGAAGCATCTCCTGGTCTGGGTTGAAGGCGAACTCCATCGTGGGTCTGTGTCCTCAGTTGCGCGAGGCGAGACGGCCCGCGCGACAGTATTGCTATTGCTCGGGCGGCGCGGGTTGCGGCGCGCCGCTGGCGCTGTTGGCATTGAGATAGGAGTGCAGGTCCTGCAGGCCCGCGCCGGTACCCGGCGACAACTCGACCTGTTTGGGCGCGGAGCTGTCGTCGTCCTGCTCGGCGTAGTGCTCATCGATCGCCTTCTGCACGTCCTTGGGCGATACGCTGGGCCGGATGTCCTCGCCGCGCTCGAACTTGGCGCGTTGGTCGGGGGTCATCTGGAGCCAGAGCTGGCTCGCTTGCGGCGCGTTGCCCATCTTGAGCGCGTTGAAATATTCCTGTTGCGGCGGCGTGCGATTGAATGGCCAGCACCCGCCCAGCGTAAGCGCGCAGACGATCAGCGGCGCCACGGCGATGAATCCGCCGATTGCACGACGCGGACTGACCTTGATCACGTTGGGCATCACGCCTAAGCGCGGGTTTCGCCGCATCGCCTCGGCGCAGAAATCACCACGCGGCCCCTCGGCCCTCCGCTCAGAGATCGCACGAAGCCACGCCATTATCGCTTTCCCCCCCAGGCGCGCATTTGCGCCCTCAAAAAAACTATACCCGGCCCCGCCCGCAAGTCCATGCGGGGATTCCGACGGGTTTTCGGGAGGGCATTGCCACGGCCACGACGCGGATGGGATACGCGCGGAGCGCGGCGAATCCCTTACGTTCAGAATGTCACTACTGTGCGAATCGACTCGCCGCGACGCATCAGGTCGAAAGCCTCGTTGATGCGGTTGAGCGGCATGGTGTGCGTGATGAGATCGTCGATATTTATTTTGCCATCCATGTACCAGTCGACGATCTTCGGCACGTCGCGCCGTCCCCTGGCGCCGCCGAAAGCGGTGCCCTTCCAGGTGCGGCCAGTGACGAGCTGAAACGGACGGGTTGAAATCTCCTCGCCCGCGCCGGCGACGCCGATTATCACGCAGGTGCCCCATCCGCGATGGCAGCACTCCAGCGCCTGGCGCATCAGCTTGACGTTGCCGATGCACTCGAACGCGAAGTCGGCGCCGCCGCCCGTCAGATCCACCAGATAGGGCACGAGGTCGCCGCGCACCTCGGCCGGGTTGACGAAATGAGTAAGGCCGAACTTCTCCGCGATCGCGCGGCGCGCCGGGTTGAGGTCCACTCCCGCGATCATGCGCGCCCCGGCGATTCGCGCGCCCTGCACCACGTTGAGCCCGATTCCGCCGAGGCCGAAAACCACCACCGTATCGCCAACCTGGACCTTCGCGGTGTTGATCACCGCCCCCACGCCGGTCGTGACGCCGCATCCGATGTAACAGATGCGGTCGAAGGGCGCGTCTTCGCGCACCTTGGCCAGCGCGATTTCCGGCACCACGGTGAAGTTGGCGAACGTCGAAGTGCCCATGTAGTGATGGATCATCCCGCCGCCGGTTGAGAAGCGGCTCTTGCCGTCGGGCATCACGCCCCGCCCCTGGGTTTCGCGGATCGCGGTGCACAGGTTGGTCTTGCCGGAGAGGCAGGCCGGGCACTGGCGGCACTCCGGGATGTAAAGCGGGATTACGTGATCACCGGGGCGCACCGCAGTGACGCCCGCGCCGGCCTCGACCACGATGCCCGCGCCCTCATGGCCGAGGATCGCGGGGAAGAGTCCCTCGGGGTCCTTGCCCGAGAGCGTATAGGCGTCTGTATGGCATACCCCGGTGGCCTTTATCTCGACCAGTACCTCGCCCTGCCTGGGTCCGTCGAGATCGACGGTTTCGATCTCGAGCGGGGCGCCGGCCTTGTGTGCGACAGCCGCCTTGACCTTCATGCGAGTAACTCCCGCGATTGTTCCGTTATTTTCTTACGAACGCTGCTGGAAAAGATCCGGTGACTTTGAGCTCCACGGCTACTCCCCGAGCAGGACCATCCCGTCACGAATCGCGCGGGCGCCGTCGGCGTTGAGCACGTCGAAAGAGACCGCTTCGCCGCCGCCTGAAGGCGTGCGTGAATTGATTCGGACCGTGACCATCGACGGCATCAGCACCATCGCGGCGAAGCGCCCGTGGATGCGCCGTACGCGCTCGGGATTATAGCCGGCCTCGGCGGCGACAATCTTCGACACCGCCATCGCCATCGTGGCCGTGCCGTGCAGGATGATCGCGGGCAGGCCGGCGGCGGCGGCGACCGCGCTATCGGTATGCACCGGGTTCCAGATACGCGCGCATTCGGTATAGACGTGCGCGGCGCCTGTCGGGATCGCCAGCGGAATTTCCGCGCGCGCCGTGTCGCCGGCTCTGGGAGCCGTCACCAGCGCTGGCGCGTCAGCCGCGGGACGGTCGGGGCCGGCAACTTCTACGCCGCGGTAAATCGTCCCGTACCAGGTCGTGCAGACCGGCCGGTTTTGCGCGTCAACAGTGTCGAAGCGCATCAACTCGTAAGCGCCGGGCTTGAGCCGCTCTACCGCGGCCAGCGTTAGGGTTGTCGTCAGCCGCTCGGGCGGCCGGATCGGGCGATGCAGGGTTACGTCGTAGGTCGCATGGACGCCGCGCGCCGCCTCGCTCGGGGCGAGTTGAGATTCGCGCATCTTGTCGTGCAAAGCGATCGCCGCCGGCCATTCGATACAGACCGGGAAGACCGGATGAGTGACGATACCGTCGGCGCGCCGCGTATCGAGATAGCAGGGCAGGTAATCCTCGAGCGCCGCCGCGTAGGCCATCGCCCATCGCGCATCGATCTCGGTCGTAGCGGGTCCGATTTTAGTTCCAACCAAAGATGATTCCAGTGGCATAGGATATTTCTACAGAGCTTGGGCGGCGAATGTCCATCGTGGCGCAGAGCTTTGCGCTCGAGCCCGCCACGTGCCGTCAATCGCGCAGCACGACGAAGCCGTCGCGAATTGCTCTCCCTCCGTCGGGGCCAAGCACCTCGAAAAAGACTGTCTTGCCCTCGGCGTCCGCCTCGCGCGCGGAAATCCGCACCTCGATCTCCGACGGCATCAGCACCATCGCGCCGAAGCGCGCGTGGATGCGTCCGACGCGCGTCGGGTCGCCAGCGGCCTCGGCCGCGATCACCCTCGAGGCCGCCATCGCGAGCGTGGCGGTGCCGTGCAGGATCGTTCCCGGCAGTCCGGCCTTCTTCGCGGTCGCGATGTCGGTATGGATATTGACCGGGTTGCCCAGCCGCGCACAGGCGCCGTAGATATGTGCGGCCAGCGGCGAAATCGGGATCGCGAAGCTCGCGTGCGCCGCTGACGCTGCGGTCGAGGGTGCAAGCATCGCGGGCGCATCCGGTGGCGGACTGTCGGGGCCCGCGACCTCGACGCCGCGGTAGAGATTGCCGTACCAGGTGGTGCAGACCGGCGCGCCTTTTTCGTCGACAGTGTCGAAGCGGGTGAGCTGGTAAGCACCGGCCTTGCGCCGTTCGATTCCGGCGAGCGTGGCGCGCGTGAACAGCCGCTCGGGCGGGCGGATCGGGCGATGCACGATCACGTCGTCGGTCGCATGCACGCGGCGGAGCATTTCGGCGCGCGGAAAGCCGGCCTCGCTCAGCACCTGGATTATCTGGATCATCGCGCGCCACTCGATTGCCACCGGGAACATCGGATGGGCGACGATGCCGCACTCAAGCGTGGTGTCGAGGTAACAGGGCAGCGCGTCGCCGAGCCCTGCCGCGTACGCCATCGTCCAGGCCACGTCGACGTCGGCCGATATCAGCTCCGAAGAGGTTCCAACCAGCGATGAATCGAGCGGCATGACGCGATCTTTACGCCCTCGCCGCGCCGGATGTCCACCGCACTGACGGGCGTTCTTACTCCTCCGATTCGTCGTCCGACGTTGCGCCGTTCGCGCCGTTGGACGGGCCGTTCTCGTCGTCTTCGGGCTCCGCCAATCCGGCGACTGCGCGCACATGCTCGCCCGGATCCAGCTTCACCAGCCGCACGCCCTGCGCATTGCGCCCGGTGATGCGCACGGTGCTTACGTCGAGCCGGATCACCTTGCCGCCGTCGGTTATCAGCACCACCTGGTCGTCCGAGCCGACCTGGCGCACGCTTATCACCTTGCCGGTTTTGTCGGTGACGTTCATCGTGATCACGCCCTTGCCGCCGCGATGGGTCAGCCGGTATTCGGCAGCGCCGGTGCGCTTGCCAAAACCCAGCTCGGAGACCGTCAGCAGGGTTTCGTCCTCGCGCGAGGTCGCGATCGAAACGATTTCGTCCTTGACCAGCGTGACGTTCTTGCCTTCCTTGACGCTGTAGGATTCGAGTTCCATCCCGGTCACGCCGAAGGTTGCGCGGCCCATCGGGCGAACTTCTTCTTCCTTGAAGCGAATCGCCTGGCCCTCGCGCGTCGAGAGCACGATCTGCTGGTTGCCGTCGGTGATGCGCACGCCGACCAGTTCGTCGCCCTCTTCAAGATTGATCGCGATGAGGCCGTTGGAGCGGACGTTGGAGTATTCGTCGAGCGCGGTCTTTTTGACCATCCCGCGGCGGGTAGTAAAAAAGAGATACTTGCCGGTGGTGTCCTTGGGCGCCGGGATGAATGCTTCCATCCGTTCGTCGGCGGCGAGGTTCAACAGGTTGGCGATCGAGCGCCCCTTGGCGGCGCGTCCGCCCTCGGGCACCTCGTAGGCTTTGAGCTCGTAGACTTTGCCCTTGCTGGTGAAGAACATCAGGCGGTCGTGAGTGCCGACCGGCACCAGGTGTTCGACGAAATCGGTCTCGCTGGTGGTCGCGCCAATCTTGCCGCGCCCGCCGCGGCGCTGGGTGCGGTAGAGCGAGAGCGGCGTTCGCTTGATATAGCCGCCGTGGGTGACGGTGACGAGCACGTCTTCGTCGACGATCAGGTCTTCGACCGAGAAGTCACCCTCGGCCTCTACGATCTGGGTGCGCCGCACGTCGCCGAATTCCTTTTTGATGTCTTCGATTTCCGAGGCGATGAGCGCGCTCATCTCGCGTTCGTCGTTGAGCAGCCGGGTGAGCCGCGCGATCGTATCCTGGGTTTCCTTGTGCTCGGCGAGGATCTTGTCGCGCTCCAGCGAGGTCAGCCGGCGCAACGTGAGGTCGAGGATCGCCTGGGCCTGGAGTTGGGTGAGCGAGAACTGGCTCATCAAACCGGTACGCGCCGTCTCGGCATCCTTCGACGCGCGAATCAGCTTGATCACCGCGTCGAGGTTCTTGAGCGCGATGAGCAGGCCGTCGAGGATGTGCAGGCGCGCCTCGGCCTGGCGCTTTTCGTACTGCGCGCGCCGGGTCAGCACCTGGCGCCGGTAGAGCAGGAAGGCGTGGAGCATCTCGAGCAGGTTGAGCTCGCGCGGGCGCCCCTCGTGGATCGAGAGCATGATTAGCCCGTAGCTCTGCTGCATCTGGCTCAGCTTGTAGAGCTGGTTGAGCACGATTTTCGGCTCGGCGTCGCGCTTGAGCTCGATCACGATGCGCATCCCGTCGCGATCGGATTCGTCGCGCAGGTCGCTGATGCCGTCGATGCGTTTTTCGTTGACCAGCTCGGCGATGCGTTCGATGAGCCGGGTCTTGTTCACCTGGTAGGGAATCTGGCGCACGATGATCGAGCCGCGCCCGGTGCGCTTGTCGGTTTCAATCACCGCGAGCGCCCGGATCGTCAGCGATCCGCGCTTGGCGAGGTAAGCCTGGCGAATCGCATGGCGCCCGAGCAGCAGCCCGCCGGTCGGAAAATCGGGGCCCGGGATGATGTCGAGCACCTGCTCGAGCGTAATCGCGGGATTTTCAATCAGCTTCAGCAGCGCGTCGCAAACCTCGGTCAGGTTATGCGGCGGGATGTTGGTCGCCATCCCGACCGCGATCCCGTCGGCGCCGTTGATCAGCAGGTTCGGAAGCTGGGCCGGCAGGACTTCGGGCTCCTGCTGCGAGCCGTCGAAGTTGTCGACGAAGTCGACGGTCTCCTTTTCGATGTCGGCGAGCATCCGCTCGGCCATCCGGGTGAGCCGGCATTCGGTGTAGCGGTAGGCCGCCGGCGGGTCGCCGTCGATCGAGCCGAAGTTGCCCTGGCCGTCGATCAGCGGGTAGCGCATGCTGAACGACTGCGCCATCCGCACCAGCGCGTCGTACACCGCCATGTCGCCGTGCGGATGGTAGCGCTTGAGCACCTCGCCCACGACGCCGGCGCACTTGGAGTAGCGCCGCGTGCTGAGCAGCCCCTCGCGGAACATCGCGTAGAGAATCCTGCGATGGACGGGCTTGAGCCCGTCGCGCAGATCGGGCAGGGCGCGCCCGATATTCACCGACATCGCGTAGTCCAGGTAGGACTGCCGCATGTCGTCTTCGATATTCAGCCGGGCGGGTTCGTTGCGATGCGGTTCGTTGCCGTTGGGGGTCTCAGCCATTTAATCGCGGGCCTCTTGCACGGATATTTCGTAACACGGCGCCTCTCGCGCGGCGCGGAACTCTTGCGGACGATGCGTCAGATGTCGAGGTTGCGGACGTTGAGCGCGTTTTCCTCGATAAACTGGCGGCGCGGCTCGACCTGGTCGCCCATCAGCTTCTGGAACATCTCCTCGGCATCTTCTTGCGAGCCGATCTGCACGCGCAGCATCGTGCGCGTCTCGGGGTTCATCGTGGTTTCCCACAACTGCTCGGGATTCATCTCGCCCAGCCCTTTGTAGCGCTGGACCTCGACTCCCTTGTGCCCCGCTTCCAGCACCGCCTCGGCGACCGCCTTGAGCGTTTCCACCGTGCGCTCTTCGTCGCCGCTCTTGAGCTTGTAGGGCGCCTTGAGCGCTTCGAGGTCGGCGTCGAGACGGCGGATTTCGCGCAGCTCGCCCGCGCGCAGGAGCGTCAGATCGACCACCGTCGGGGCGGTTGCGCCATTGTGCGCGTGGGTAAAGATGGCGCGGAAGGCGCCGTCGTCGCTCTCCGGCTCGATTCGATAGACCAGGCTGCCCTTGAGTTCCTTGACGACCGCCTCGGCCATTTCCTTAAGCGCCTTGTCGGAGCGAAAGCTCTCGTCGCTGGCGCGCTTTTCGGCGATAAGCTGAGCCAGCACTTCGACGATCGGGCGTTCCTTGGAGCGCCGCGCGAGCCCCTCGTACATCCGCTCGCGCTGAAGCGCCCTGCGCACCATGGTCTTGAGCGGCGCGCCATGCAGTTCGCGCAGCTCCTTGCCCTTGCCGGCCTGGAAGGTCAGCGCCTCGGCGCCGAGGTCGGTCAGATAGTCCTCGAGCGCGATTTCGTCCTTGAGGTAGCGCTCCTGCTTGCCCTTCTTGGCGCGGAACAGCGGCGGCTGCGCGATATAGAGGTAGCCGCCTTCGATGATCTCGATGAACTGGCGGAAAAACAGAGTGAGCAGCAGCGTGCGGATATGCGAGCCGTCGACGTCGGCGTCGGTCATGATGACGACGGTATGGTAGCGCAGCTTGGTTACGTCTTTTTCGTCGGCCACACCCATCCCGAGCGCGGTTATCAGCGTGCGCAGCTCTTGCGAGGAGAGCATCTTGTCGATTCGTACGCGCTCGACGTTGAGGATTTTGCCGCGCAGCGGCAGGATCGCCTGGATGCGGCGGTCGCGGCCCTGCTTGGCCGAGCCGCCGGCCGAATCGCCCTCCACGATGAACAGTTCGCTGCGCGCGGGATCGCGCTCCTGGCAATCGGCGAGCTTGCCGGGCAGCGAGCCCGAATCGAGCGCACCCTTGCGCCGCACCAGGTCCTTCGCCTTGCGCGCCGCCTCGCGGGCGGTGGCGGCCTCGATCGCGCGATTGATGATCTTGCGCGCGTCGGACGGATTTTCCTCGAGGTATTGGCCGAGCTTCTCGTTAACCAGCGCCGCGACCATTCCCTCGACTTCGGAGTTGCCGAGCTTGGTCTTGGTCTGGCCCTCGAACTGCGGCTCGGGCAGCTTGACGCTGATTATCGAGACCAGGCCCTCGCGGGCGTCTTCGCCCTCCAGCCGCATCTCTTTATTTTTGAACAGGTTGTTCTTCTGCGCGTAAAAATTGATGGTGCGGGTGAGCGCGGACCTGAGTCCAGACAGATGAGTGCCCCCCTCGACGGTGTGGATGTTATTGGCGTAGGTGAACATCACTTCATGAAAGGCGTTGGTCCATTGCAGCGCCACTTCGATATCGACACCCTCACGCACGCCCTTGAAAAAGATTACGTCGTTGAGCTGATCGTTGCCGGCCGTCAGCGATTCGACGAACTCCGCGATTCCGCCCTCGTAATGAAATTCCTCGGCTTTGCCGCTGCGCTCGTCCTTGATGCGAATTTTCAGCCCGGCGTTGAGGTAGGCCATGTCGCGCAGGTAACGCGCGATAGTTTCGTACTTGAATTTGATCTCGGGAAAAATCTTGGGATCGGGAGAGAATGTGGTCTTGGTGCCGCTCAGCTTGGTTGCGCCGCGCTCTTCGACCCTGGTCTTGGGCGCGCCGCGCTCGTAGCGCTGGTAGTAGAGTTTGCCGTCGCGCCGGACTTCGACCTCGAATTCCTCGCTGAGCGCGTTGACCACCGAGGCGCCGACGCCATGCAGGCCGCCCGAGACCTTGTACACGCCGCGATCGAACTTGCCGCCCGCGTGCAGCACCGTGTGCACGACCTCGAGCGCCGAGCGTTTCTCGGTGGGATGCATATCGACGGGAATGCCGCGGCCGTTGTCTTCGACCGAGATCTGATTGTCGCTCAGGATGACGAGGTTGATCTCGTCACAGTAGCCAGCCAGCGCCTCGTCGACCGAGTTGTCGACGATCTCGTTGACCAGGTGATGCAGTCCGCGCTCGGCGGTGTCGCCGATATACATTCCGGGGCGCTTGCGCACCGCCTCGAGACCCTCGAGGACCCTGATCGACTGAGCGCTGTAACTGTCTTGCGATTGCTTGTTTGCCATAGAGAAAAGTTCAGACCACCCCCGCGATGACCGCATTCCATCGGCCGGACGCGCTCGCACGACAGCGATTCGCGAGTCCGTTCAACGGAATTTTCATCAAATGCCGTTACGTCTTTCTAACGCATTCAGTCTAGTCCGAAACGGCCGTCAAGTAAAGAAAATGGCAGCTTCTATTCGCGTGTTGCGACATCGTAATCAAACATCGGTTTGACAAAGACCTTAGAAATCCGAAAGATCAGATTTTATCAGTAGAATTATAGACTCCGAGAAAGCCGAATGGCGAGCGCGCTAAGAAAATGTCATCATGCCTGAATAGAATGGCGTTCGTACGATAGCCGGAGAGCATTCTGGCCCTCGAAAACGACGGTCATGGCCCAAGAATGCTTCTGCGCGAGGCTGTCTAACCGGACTACGCGAAAAAGTCAGAGCCGCCAACCGTCGGGCGAATGTCGCGCCCCAAGGCCGACCTGCCGGCAAGTCCCCGGTTTAAAGTGAGGCTGCGAGCTTGACGTGAATGCTCGGCGGTGTCGCGCGGACCTCGGGCAGGCCGTCCATCTCGTCGATTTGACGCAAATCGCTCAGGAAGCGGCGAGAGTTCAGATAGCCGACCTCACGCTTCAATATCCGGCCGTGCTTGTCGATGAAGACCGTCGTTGGCACGCCTCTAATCGCATACTGCAGGGCGAGTTGCGTGTTGCGGTTGTCGCGATCAGTGATGTCGGCCTGGAGACGGACGAAGTGCGAGGCGGCCTCGATAACCGCCGGGTCGCGAAACGTCGTGCGGATCATCTCGCGGCACGGAACGCACCAGGCGGCGCTGAAATCGATCACCACCGGTTTTTTGGCTGCGCGAGCCTGATTGAGGATCGCGACGTCGTACGGAGTAAAGGCCAATTGCGCCGCAGGCTTGGCCGCGGAGAACATCAGCATCCAGACGAGCGCGCCCAGCGAAAGCGCTCCCAGTACACTGCGGAAGACTAGGAACGGACGCCATCGGCGCCCCGCGGGAGTCACGAAACCCAGGAAGATGCCGGCCGCGACCGCGTAGTACGGAATGACCCGCGTCGTCCAGCCGCGCGTCACCGGGTCCAGGAAGTACAGCGCCAGCCCGACCAGCACGAAGCCGAAGAGTTGCTCGACCCACGCGAGCCACTCGCCCGAGCGCGGCAGAGTCTTGATGTGCCCGGCCGCCAGGGCCAGCGCGATATAGGGCAGTCCGAGTCCGATCGCCAGGGTAAAGAAGAGCGCGAAGCCGAAGACGGGGCTCTCGCTGCGCTCGACCATCAGCAACAGTCCGAGCACGATCGGCCCGATGCATGGAGCCGCCACCACGCCCATCCCGAGGCCCATCACGAGCGATCCGAGGTAGCCCGGCCGTGCCACTCCCGCCCGGCGCATCAGCCATTGCGGCGGCTTGAGCGAAAACATCCCGAAGCTGGAGGCCGCCAGCACCAGCAGCATCGCGGCGATCGCGATCAGCACCAGCGGATTTTGCAATGCCGCGCCAAACAGTCCTCCGGAAAGCGCCACGGCGACGCCGGCCAGCGAAAACGTAAGCGCGATCCCCAATACGTAAATGACGGCGAGCACGGCGATTTTGCGCGGACCGCCGCCCTGGTTGCCGAAGTACGCGATCGTCACGCCGATCAATGGATAAACGCACGGCGTCAGATTCAGCGCGAGCCCGCCGAGCAACACCGCGAGCAGACCGATCAGCATCCCATGGGCCAGAAAGATATTGGCCAGCTCCGATTCGGGCGCTTGCGGGCCGCCGTCGTTCGACGAATTGTCGGGCGAATTGTCCGATGAAACGTCCGACGAATCGCCGGACGAGTCGCCGCCGTTGTCGCCGAAGGCCACGGCCAGCAGCCGAGCGCGTTCAAGCGCGGCGTGAGGCGACGAGGTCGCGGAAGCCGGTTGCATCGAGCCCAGCGAGGCGCTGGCGCTGACCTTGGCCGGCGGCATGCAGATGTTGTCGTTGCACGGCTGGTATTCCAGCGTAACCCCGACTTCGGCGCCCGAGTCGGACTTGAAGCCCGCCGCCGCGCTCAACGGGACCGTGAATTTCATCGTGCCGGTGAAAACCGAAAGTTTCTCGCCGCCGGAAAAGGCGGGCGCGATCTCGTCGGCCGGCGGATAGGTAACGGCGCCAGCTTTTACCGCTGCGGGCGGAGTTACCGAGAGCGTGGTTCGGATGAAATCGGCCGAGTTCGGATGGTTCGAGTTGATATGCCATCCGGGAAGGATCTCGGCTTCGACCTCGAGCTGGCTGGTAGCGCCTGGCTTGAGCGCGCCGCCCAGCTTGAGCGAGTCGATTTTGACGACTTCCGACGGTTTCGGCAGGTCCTGTGAATCCTGTGCGTTCGCGGCCTGCGGCCAGGCAAGGCGCGCGGCAATCGCGACCGCGAAAATCGCGATCGCCAATGCGCCGGACGAGCGCACGACTGCCCCAGCGGAGCTACGGTTAGACCCCCGATCTCCAAAAAAGCGCCACAGGGGGCGATATCTACTCATCACCTGGAATAATCCCGTAATTTCAGGCGCGGTTCCGCGCGCTTGAATGCGTCCGGCTCGGATTCATCCGACTCTCAGCCTGGGCTCAACTTCCCGGCACCCCTTCGCCATCGGAAAGCGGCTCGCTGCCGATAATCTCCAATCCGTACCCTGGCAGATTGGCCAGCCGAGGCGCCTGGTCGGATAGCAGAATCATTTTACGTACACCGACGTCGCGCAGGATCTGCGCACCTATTCCGTAGTCGCGGAAGTCGGCCTCGGGCGGGCTCAGATGGGTGCTGGCGCGAAGATACCAGTTGCGGCGCGCGGCCGCCGCGGCGCGGCGGTTGTCCATGTCGCTGGCGATCGTGTCGGACTCGCGCTTGAGGTAAAGGATAACGCCCTCGCCGATCGCTGCGATACGCTCCATCGCGGCCAGCAGGAGGCTGCGGGTATTGCGCGGCGCGTAACCGAAGACGTCGCCGGGCAGATACTCGCGATGTGCTCGCACGCGCACTGGACGGTCGGGATCGATCGTACCCATCACCAGCACCAGATGCTCGGTCGAGTCGACCCGGTTGCGATAGACGAAGGCGCGAAACTCGCCGCAATGGGTGGGCAGGCGGGCCTCGGCGATCCGCTGCACCATCGTTTCGTTGCGCAAGCGATACTCGATAATGTCGGCGACGGTGACGATCTTGAGCCCGTGGATGCGGGCGAAGTCCACCAGGTCGTCGCGTCGCGCCATCGTGCCGTCTTCCTTGAGGATCTCGCAGATGACCCCGGCGGGTTTGAGCCCGGCCAGCCGCGCCAGGTCGACTCCGCCCTCGGTCTGGCCGGTACGCACCAGCACGCCGCCCTCACGCGCGCGCAGCGGATAGACGTAGCCGGGACTGACGAACTCGGCGCCAGTGGCGTCCTCACGCACGGCCTGCAGAATCGTGGTCGCACGATCGCGGGCCGAGATACCCGAGCCGCTGGCGCGCCGCGCGGTGATCGGCACGGTAAAAGCGGTGCCGAGCGGGGCCTGGTTGTCACCGACCATCATGCTGAGTCCGAGTTGTTCGATCCGCTCGGGCGCCATCGGCAGACAGATCAGACCGCGTCCATGCGTGGCCATGAAGTTGATGGCTTCAGTGGTGGCGAGCTCGGCGGCCATGCAGAGGTCGCCTTCGTTTTCGCGCTGCTCGTCATCCATCAGGATGATCATGCGGCCGCGTCGGATCTCCTCGAGCGCTTCCTCGATAGAGATAAACGGGGCCTTGCTCTTCTCGCGCGGAATTAATTCTCCGAACATGGGATTATAATCTTACACCACCGCTCACCTGCGCGTGAATCCCCGCGTGAGCGCCGCTTTGACCGCTTTTTGAGGCCGCGCTCGCCAGCCGCCTCCGACTTTGCCAAACTGGCCCTATTCCTCAATGAGCGCTCCCATCGAGACTTCCGCCGACACCCCTTGCGGGGGTAACCCGACCGCCGCAGCGCCCGTACAATCCGAACCTCTGGTCGAATCTTCGGCCGGGCCGGTGGGCGCCTTTCGCGCGCTGCGCCATCGCAATTTCCGGCTGTTTTTCGGCGGCCAGTTCGTCTCGCTCATCGGCACCTGGATGCAGTCGGTGGCGCAGGGATGGCTGGTGCTCAAGCTTACCAACTCGGCCATGATGCTCGGCGTGGTCAGCTTCGCCGGCTACCTGCCGGTGCTGCTGGTGACGCTGTTCGCCGGCGTGATTGTCGATCACGCCGATCGGCGCCGGCTGATCGTCATCACCCAGGTGCTGCTGATGTTGAGCGCGTTCATCCTGGCGGCGCTCACCTGGGCCGGCGTGGTGCGAGTCGAGCACGTGATCATACTGGCCGCGATCAATGGCCTGGTAACGGCCTTCGACATGCCGGCGCGTCAGAGCTTCGTGGTCGAGATGGTCGGGCGCGAGGATTTGCCCAACGCGATCGCGCTCAACTCGATGATCTTCAACGGCGCGCGCGTGGTCGGGCCCGCCGTCGCTGGCGTTCTGATCAGCGTAATCGGCATTGCGGGATGCTTTTTCCTTAACGGGCTTAGTTATATCGCGGTCATTTGGAGCCTGCTCGAGATGGAGCTGGAGGCGCGCGAGTTGCCGCGCATCGGGTCGGCGATGTTCACGCGCCTGCGCGAGGGCTTCGATTACATCTGGCATCATCGCGCGAGCTTCTATCTGCTGCTGCTGATCGCGCTCAACGCGGGCTTCGGGATGCAGTACTCGGTGCTGATTCCGGTCTTCGCCCGCGATGTGTTGCACGGCGGCCCCCGTGCCTACGGCTTTCTGCTCGCCGCCCAGGGTGTGGGCGCGTTGATCGGCGCCTTCGTGCTGGCCTCGAGCAAGACGCCGCGCGGGCTTCGCCAAAACCTCATTTTCGGCCTGTTCGGCTCCGCGGCCGGAATTTTCGTGTTCGGCTTTACGTCCTTGATGTGGCTGTCGCTGCTGTCACAAATGCTGATCGGCGCGGGACTGATCAATTACATGGCGACCAGCAATACGATGCTCCAGCTATTCGTCTCGGACGAGTTGCGTGGGCGGGTGATGAGCATGTACACGCTATCGTTCATCGGGCTTGCGCCGATTGGCAGTCTGGAGGTCGGCTATATCGGCCAGCGCGTGAGCCCGCAGATCGCGGTTGCGGTGTCGGCCGTGGCGACGCTTATCTGCGGCATCATCCTGGTAGCGAGGCTTTCCGTTATCGCCGCCGCGCAAGCTGCCCGCGATCGCGCGGTCTGAACGCCCGGCCAGGGCCGTGCGCGACGCGGATAATGAGGCGTTCGTTTTTGGACGAGGCGAGCTTCAAATGAGTTCCGGCCAAACGAAGAAGGGTCGCGCGGCAGTCGCGCGGGCCGAGTTGTTGCGCGCGATGCCGCCGGTCGACGAATGCCTGCGCGCGTGCGAGGGTGTCGCTGGAATTGACGGACTTGGGCGCGAGTACGTCAAGCTGATGGTGCGGCGGGCACAGGCGGAACTGCGGCTTGCGGTTTTATCCAAGCCGGGGTTGCCTGCCGCGTTTGCCTCGCCCACGCGCCAGGCGATGGTCGAGGAGGTCCTCCGGCGCACGCGCGCCGCTATCGAAGCCGACGAGCCATCCTTGCGTCCCCTGATCAACGCGACCGGCGTTGTGCTCCACACCAATCTCGGCCGCGCGCTGCTGGCCGAGCCGGCGATCGAAGCGATGGCGGCGGCGGCGCGATCGGCGGTCAACCTGGAGTACGACTTCGAGAGCGGCGGCCGCGGTGAGCGCGACGCGCTGGTTGAAGAGGAGTTGTGCGCGCTGACCGGCGCCGAAGCGGCGACGGTGGTCAACAACAATGCCGCCGCCATATTGCTCGCGCTCAACTCGCTCGCCGCCGGGCGCGAGGTCGTGGTCTCGCGCGGCGAGCTAATCGAAATCGGCGGCTCGTTCAGGCTGCCCGATCTGATGGAACACAGCGGCGCGCGCTTGCGCGAAGTCGGCACCACCAATCGCACTCATCCCGCCGACTACGAACGCGCCATCGGTCCCGACACTGCGCTCCTGCTCAAAGTCCATCCATCCAATTACCGCGTGGTCGGCTTCACCGCCGAGGTCGGGCTGGCCGAGCTGGTGGAAATCGGACGGCGCCATGGAATCGACGTGGTCGAGGATCTGGGCTCGGGTGCGTTGATCGATCTCGGACGGCTCGATCTTCCGCGCGAGCCGATGGTCGCCGAACGCATAGCGGCGGGCGCCGGCCTGGTGACGTTTTCGGGCGACAAGTTGCTGGGCGGGCCGCAAGCGGGAGTGGCGGTGGGGCGGCGCGAGCTGGTGAAGAAGCTGCGCGCGAATGCGCTCAGGCGCGCGCTCCGCTGCGACAAGCTGACGCTGGCCGCTCTGGAAGCGACGTTGCGGCTTTATCTTCGCGCAGGCGACCTGGCCGCGACGTTGCCGACGCTGCGCTACCTAGGCCGCACGACGGGCGAGCTTGAGCAACTCGCCGAGCGCGCTCGCGAGATCCTGGCCGAGCGTCTTGGCGGCGATTTCGCCCTCGAGGTCGTGCCGTCATTTTCGCAAATCGGATCGGGTGCGCAGCCGACCGAACAGATTCCCTCCCGTGCCGTCCGCGTGACTCATCCGGAGCTTGCGCCCGAAGCGATTGCCGCGATGTTCCGCGCGGCCCGCCCGCCGGTCATCGGGCGCATCGCGGACGACGCCTTCCTGCTCGACGTGAGAGCGGTGGACGATGCGGCGGTGTTCGCGGTATCGTTTCCAACTGCACGGCCGTAAGCCGGCAGGGTCACCGCGATGCGTGGCCGGGGGTGAGGATCTTGGCATAAGAGTCCAGTGGCAGCGAGTTTAAGCGAGGCGTGCAAACGCCAGGAGAAAATCCCATGCCCGACAAAACCTACAAGATAGTCGACGTGGTCGGCGTCTCCGACCAGAGCATCCACCAGGGCGTGCGCAACGCGCTCAAAAAGGCCAGCCAGACGCTGCGCAACATCGACTGGTTCGAAGTCCGCGAAATCCGCGGGTCGGTCAACGCCAAGGGCGAGCCCGAGTTCCAGGTTCACGTCAAAATAGGGTTTCGTCTCGAAAGCGGCTCGGTCTAACTCCCGCGCGGCGCTGAGTGTGGTCGTGACGGGCGCGCCCGCCGCTGTGTTCCGGTCGCGTGTGGAACCAGGCCGCGTGGGCGAGGGTTGTGCAAGATGCGCGAGGTGAAGGGGTGAAGTTCGCGACGTTCCTTTATCAGATCGCAGGCCCCGACCTCGCCCGCGTCGCGCGCAGGGCCGAGAAACTGGGGTTCGAGTCGCTTTGGATTCCTGAGCATCTCGTTTTGCCGGTCAACTACCGGTCGCGCTATCCGTACGCCGCGGACGGCCGGATGCCCGCGCCGCCCGATACGCCGCTGCACGATCCTTTCCTGGCGCTCGCTTACGTCGCTGCCGTCACCAGCCACATCCGGCTGGCGACCGGCATCTTCGTGGTGCCGCTGCGCAATGCAGTCGCTACGGCCAAGGCGGTCGCCAGCCTCGACGTGCTTTCGGGCGGCCGCTTCATCTTCGGCGTGGGTATCGGATGGCTGGAGGAGGAATTCGAGGCGGTGGGGATGTCGTTTGCCGACCGCGCGCGGCGCACTCGCGAGTACCTCGCCCTGATGGACGAACTGTGGACGCGCAAGGAGCCGACGTTCGCGGGCCGCACGGTCCACCTCGAGGGCGTGAGATTCATGCCCAAGCCGATCCAGCAGCCGCGTCCACCGATCATCTTCGGCGGCCATGCCGAGCCCTCGCTGCGCCGGGCCGCACAACTGGCGGATGGATGGTACGGGATCGCCGAGGACATTCACGAGACACGGGATTTGATCGCTCGGCTGCGCGGCCATGAACGCGCTCAGAATCGCTCGACGCCGTTGGAAATCACGCTCAGCCCGCGCCTGGGCGAGCCCTTGACCGTCGAGCTGGTCAACGCGTTCGCCCAGGCCGGCGTCTCGAGGCTGATAATCCCCGGAGCGCGCCAGGCCGAGCGCGCAATCGCCGCGATGGAACAGTTCCACAGCCAGGTGATGGCGCGGCACTAGTGCGGGAAACGCGATGCCAGCGCGCGCCGCGCAAGCTGGGTGTAACTAAGCCATGTAGCGTAGCGTACGACCCTGCGGATATCATCGATACGCCGGGAATAACGGGCGAATTGAGAGGATACCGGGTTCGGCGATGCGTCCAGGAGGCCATCCTTAAGCCATGAAGACTTGTCCACGATGCGCCAGGAGTTATCCCGACGACGAGTCGTTTTGCGAGACCGACGGCACCGCGCTTACCCCCTCCGCGGCGGCCGCCGGCACGGCAAAGATGGCTGACGCGCGCGAACAACAGATCGAATGTCCCGTGTGCGGCGGCAAGGCCGAGCCGGACGAGCTGATGTGCAATTTCTGCGGCGCGCGGCTGCCGGTTAGCGGCGGCGCGCCGCCCGCAGGCGGACCGGCGTCCGCTCGCGGCGCGGCGCTTGGCGGTGCGGCCCCGGGGACGCCGCGCCAGCGTCCCGAGACCTATGTTCCCGTCCAGGACCGACTGACCGCGACCCAGTTCACGCCGCCCACTCCGCCTGTTGACGAGGCCGACGATGAACAGCGCCGGCCCCTGGCGAGCGTAATCGGTTACTCGGTGGCGGCGATTGTCGCATTAGCCGGAGGCGCTGCGCTCGCAATCCATCTGAGCTCGAGGCCTGCGATATCGCCGCCGAAAACGGTCGAGGCGTCCCCGGCCGCCACGGCGAGCCCGGCCGCCGTGGCGAGCGGCCCGACGGTCGACCTGGCGCATAGCGTGCCGGTACAGACGATCGGCGAGTCGGCGGCGGCGCCGGAGCGTAGTGTTGACGCGGCGCACAAAGTTTTCGATCTCGGTAAGAGCGGCCTGCTCGATGCCTACCGCGGCGTGCTCGCGGGCGGATCGCCAATCGACGACGGGATGATGGTGCGGTTGACGGTGGCGCCCAGTGGCGCGGTAACCGGCGCCGTGGTGCGGACCTCTACCGCGCCCAACCCCGAACTCGACGCGGCGGCGGTCAAGGTGATGATGGGATGGACATTTGCGCCCATCAACGGTGGCGAGGTCAGTGCGGACTATCCGGTGATCTTCGCGCGCGACGCCGCCCAGGCCAGCGCTATCGATTCGGGCCTCGCGACCAAGGTCGCCGCCCTGGGTGCGACCTCTTCTCCGGAGTACGCCTTCGCCCCGGCCGCCGTGCCGACCGTCGCGCCGCCCCCGATGGAAGCGACGGCGCCGGTTGTCGCGACGCCCCCCACTCCCAGACGGCACAAGCGCGTTGCCTCGGCGCGGCCGCCGAGGCCATCGCTGCTGGAGCAGGTTCAGTCGGCGCTGCGTTCCAATCGCAAGCTTAACCGCGTCAATGCCTATACCAACGGCGGCGTGGTGACGCTTTATGGCAAGGTCTTCGACGACGACGACAAGCGCGTGGCCGTGCGAACTGCGCGCAGCGTGAGCGGGGTCACCGGCGTTATCGATCAGACGACCACCGACACGTCGGTGTGGGCCGCTCGTCAGCAACAGATCTCGCAGGCCCTGGTCGGTGCGGGGCTGACCGGCGTGACGGTAAGGGTGATCGGGCACGACGCGTACCTCGACGGGGAGGTCGCCAACAAGCTCGACCGCGACCGCGCCGTCACTATCGCCGAGGGCGCAGCTCCCGTTACGGTGCGCACCAACCTGATCCGGGTCGCGGTCGGCAGGGTATTCGGTTTCTAGGGCAGATAGGCGATCTTCAGGCTGAACGCGGGGATTCAGGCTGAACGCGGGGATTTGAAAACGGGCGCGCGCCGTGAAAGAGGCCTTGATTCAGAGGGTTTAAACCACGCGTGCCTTCAAATTTAACCGGTGGTTCGAGGCAGCGTCGCTATTGACATTCTTTTCGGCTGACGCTTACACTGGCCTTAGGAACCTTTCCCACTGCGCCCCTGCAGGAGGCCCCGTTTACAAATGGCTGAGTCCGCGTCTTCGTGCAAAGAGGTCTTCGACAACATGGCGTCGCGGTTCAAAAAGGACGCCGCGAAGGGACTTAGTGCGACCTACCAGTTCGACCTCTCCGGTGACGGCGGCGGCCAGTGGTATGCGGTAGTCGCTAACGAGCAGTGCGAAGTAAAGGAAGGAAAGGCAGCTTCACCCAACATTACCATTTCCATGACCTCCAAGGATTACTTGGATATGGTCAATGGCAAGCTCAATGGCCAAATGGCGTTCATGACTGGAAAGCTGAAGATTGCAGGAGACATGGGGCTGGCGCTTCGGTTGCAGAGCCTGTTCGGCTAAACCGAAGCCGACCCGCCATCCGCGGTCCGGGGGAGGACCGGGGGGCCAAAGATAGAACCCGCTATTAGCTCGACAATATCTCGAAGAACCGCGTAAGGCTGGAGCGTGCGACAATCGTCGCTGCCTCTGGCCGCTCAATGGACAATAGAAACAGGTGAAGAGGCCGCGCAGCGTCCCGTCTCATCAGACGGACCCACAGCCTCGTTCATTTTAGTCCTGTCTTAAAGCATTTCTATCGCTGGGAATTAACCCGGTAGGGGAGGAAAGAAGGAATACCTCAATGAGTTCGCAGGATACACCAAACGATATCGATAAGGAGAACGAGTCCGCCATGGACGCTGACCAGAACAACGACTCGCTGGCTACCAAACTCTCCCAAGAGCTCAGTAACTGGCGGCGGCGGCGAACCGCGACACGACCGAGGCAAAGTGAACCCGACGGTGCAGGTTCCGGTTCGCAGTCCGAGTCCGCCCGCACGATCAGGGTTCGCGGTCACGAAACGCTCGTGATTCGTAAGCCCAAGCTGGTGGCCAAGCCCTCCAACGGTAACGGTACCGATCGCTCCAACCAATAGAGTCGCCGGCTATAGTCCGCCCATAACCGCAGGAAGAAACTGCGGCGGAAGAAGCCGAGCGACCGCTCGCCTGTCACTGGCGCCGAGGTCCGAGCGCGCTCACTTCCCGAGCGGGGTGGCGAAGCCATTCATTCCATGAGTGAAAGATCTCGCCGGAAAAGCTTCGCCCGAAAAAACCCCAGCCGAAAACTTGGCCCGAAAATCAGTCTATGAGCGAAAGACCTCGACCGGCGTCTCGCGCGAGGCTTGCCTGGCCGGATAAATCGTCGCCAGGTAGCACAGCACCATCGAGGCTATCGCCACCAACACGAAACTGACCGGCTCGGCGTCGATCGGCAGAGTCGAAATGCCGTAAATTTTGCTCGGGATATGGATGAACTGGTAGCGAGCGAGCGCAAAGCAGGTAAGCGCCCCGATAGCCAGCCCCAGGGCGGTCCCCGCGGCGCCGACGATTATCCCCTTGAGCTGGAAAATCCATCGCACCTCGGCCGGCGTCGCGCCCATCGCCAGCAGCACCGCGATGTCCTTGCGCTTTTCCATCACGACCATGATTAGCGTCGCGATCAGGTTGAATGCCGCGACCCCGATCAGCAGCAGCAGCACCATCGCATAGAGCTTCTTGAGCATCGCGAACCCGGCCGACGCCGCCTGGTCGTACTCCATCCAGTTGCTTACCCGAAAGGTGTGGCCGAGCATGCTGCGCAGTGCGTCGGTGACCGCCATCGTCTGGTCGAGGTCATGCAGCTTCACCTCGATTCCGTCGGCCTTGCCCGCGCGTCCGAAGAAGTCCTGCGCCCCGGCGAGTCCCATGAAGATCACGTCGCTATCGATGAACTGCACGCCCGAATTGAAAATCGCCGCGACCCGGAAATCGGCGCTGCGCGTGCTGAGCTGGGAATTGGCGCCTGCGATTATCGGCGCCACGATTCGCACCGGATCGCCAGGCTTGACCTTCAGCTTGTCGGCCAGCGTCGCGCCGAGCAGCAGGCCGGCGACCGGATGGGCTCCCCCGCTGCCGGCGCCGCCGGCGTTCGTCGAGGCGCCGCTCTCGAGCATCCGCAATGACGCAGCGTCGACGTAGTGCTGAAGTTGCGATATGACGACCGGGTTGTGCGGCTCAATGCCGCGCACCATCACGCCCGAAATCCCGTGCGCCGAGCTGACGAGACCCTGGCCCACGATAAACGGGTCCGACCCGGCGACGCCGGCCGTATGGTCGATACGGCTCTGCAGGGTTGCGTAATCGGAGATTGAGCCGCCGAAGCTTTGCACCTGCACCTGCGGGCTCAGGCTGAGCATCCGCTGGCGCAGATTGGTCTCGAATCCGCTCATCACGGCCAGCATCACGACCAGCGCGGCCACGCCGATCGTAACCCCCACCGCCGTGAACATCGTGGTGATTGAGATGAACGCGTCCCTGCGGCGCGCGCGCAGATAGCGCATCGCGATCATCAGCTCGAAGCGCAAATCAGGCTCCCTTGCGATGCGCCGGCGCGCTCCGGCGCTGACCGTCGCGGGCGTTCAAAAGATCACCCGCTCCTCTTTGAGCCGCGCGATCTCGGCCGCGTCGAGCCCCAGCATCTCCCCGAACACCTCGTCGTTGTGCTGGCCGAGCGCCGGCGCCGGTGTGCGCAACTCGCCCGGCGTGCGGCTCATCCGATACGCCAGCCCCTCGTATGGCGACGGGCCCATCACCTTGTGATCGAGCCAATGCCAGAAGCCGAAGGCCTCGAGATTGTCGTCGCGATGGATATCGACGCAGTTCTGCACCGGGTAAGCCGAGACCCCGGCAGCCTGCAGCGCCGCGGTCAGCGCGTCAGCGTCGCGCTCGCGCACCAGCGCGCCGACGAACTCGTCGAGCGCCGCGCGATTCTCCATCCGCGCCGCCATCGTGGAGAAGCGCGAATCGGCGGGGGGGTCGCCTAGCGCGCCGAGCATCGCCTGCCACTCTTGTTCGCTGGCGACCGCCAGCGCCAGCCATCGCTCCTGGCCGTCGACGTCGGCGCATCGATATGCGCCGTGGGGCGCGTAGCGCTCGGAGCGGTTGCCAGTAGGCTCCGCCACGCGGCCGCTCGAGAAGTAGTCGATTAGCGCCGGTGCTAGGTTGTGGAGCGCGGCCTCGTATTGCGACATATCGATATATTGTCCACGCCCTGTACGCCGGCGATAGTCGAGCGCGGCCAGCAGCGCACAGGCCGCAAATCGCGGCGCGATGAAATCGGTATACGCACCGTACGGCGGACACGGCGGCTCGCCGGACGAGTATCCGGAGATGTGGTAGTAGCCGCTAAGCGCCGCCATCAATTGACCGAACCCAGGGTAGAGCGCGTTGGGGCCGGTCTGACCCTGCATGCAGGTGGAAAGCATGATGAGGTCGGGCTTGAGCGTGCGCAGATGCTCGTAGTCGAGGTCCCACTTGCGCAGCGCCTTGGGCGTGAAGCTCTCGGCCACGATGTCGGCCCACGGCAGCAGCTTCAGCACCAGCTCGCGCGCCCTGGGCTTGCTGAAATCCAGCGTGATACTTCGTTTCGAAGTGTTGAAGCTGGCGAAGAACTGGCTCGTGTCGATGCCGGGCTGGGCATCCTTCCAGGGCGGCGCGAGGCGCAGGATGTCGGGCCGCGCCAGCGACTCGACCCGGATTACGTCGGCGCCATTGTCGGCCAGGTACTTGGTCGTAATCGGCCCAACTCCCACCCAGGAGAAGTCGAGTACGTGCACTCCCTCCAGCGCGTAACGTCTCATCGTAGCTACTCCACTCATCGCAATGGCTCAGATCGCGCCGATTGCGCGCAGGCGGCCCAGGCGTGCGCCGTCGATTCCCAGAAGCTCGCCCCAGACCTCGCCGTTGTGCTCGCCCAGGCGCGGCGCGCGGCGTCCCGGGCCGACCGGCGTCACGCTGAACTTGGCGAACGCGCCGGGCAGCGTCAGCGTGCGGCCGAGCGTGTCGTGCTCCACGCGCACGAAGTAGTTGCGCGCCTTTAACTGGTCGTCATCCGCGATATCGGCGGCGGTCGCTACGGGAGCCAGCAGGATGCGCCGCTTGAGCGCCTCGGCGTAAATCTCGCGCTTGGTCATCGTGTTGAAAAAGCGCTGCACTCGATCTTCGAGGTCGGCAATCTCCGCGTAGTCCTGCGCGCTCGCCTTCATCAGGATTCCCGGCACCCAGATTGCCCAGTCCTTCGCGATCATCCAGTCCGCGGCGAACCCGCCGGGGGTCATCCATTCGACCATCCCTTTCATCGAGAGCGCGCCGACGCCGGAGCCGCCGGCCAGCACGGTAGAGATGTAGCCGTCCTTGCAGGAGTAGATAAGTTTGCGCCGCGTACCGATCGCCGTGTAGTAGACGCCGCTGCGCCTGATGTAGTCGCCGTGCAGGATCGGCATCGCCTGCTCATTCATCAGCGTCCACAAAACGCAGGCTTGCATGTCGATCACGACGCGCTGGCCTTTACCCTCAATCTCGCGCGGGTAGTGCGCGAGCAGCGAGGCGACCGCGGCCTCGGCGCCGGCGTGCAGTCCGGCCTGCGGCAGGCTCATCTCCAGCGGCGGCCTGCCCTCATCGCCCATCAGGAACATCGGGCCGCCCGAGGCCCACGCGACGATGTCGGCGGCCTTATAGTTCCTGCCCGGACCCGTGTCGCCAAACGGCGTGATCGAAGTATGAATTATTCGCGGATTGAGCTCGGCGAGCCGCTCATAGCCCAGGCCGATCGATTCCATATAGCCGACCGGGAACGACTCCAGCAGGAAGTCGGATTTACGCACGAGGTCTTCGAGCAGCGGGCGGCCGTCGGGCGAGTCGAGGTTCAGCGTCACTGAGCGCTTGCCAGCCTGGTAGGCGATGAAAAACAGGCTGCGCTCGGCGTCCGGCAGGTCGTCGACGAACGGCGGGACGCGCCGCGTCGGGCATCCCTGCGGCGGCTCGACCTTGATCACGTCGGCACCCATGTCGGCGAAAATTTTGCCGCAGAGCGCGCCTTTTTCGTCGGCGAGGTCGAGCATCCTGAATCCGCTGAGCAGTTCCGAGCCCATCGATACTCCTGTTGCGGGAAGAGCGGTCACGGGGGCACGAAAACGCGGCGCGCCGTAGCGCTCAGCGGTTGGGGCCGCCGGCGGCGCGGGCCGCGCCAATCGCGGTTGCGTAGTCAGCGTGCTCGGGAATCGTGAAGCGCGCGAACATCGCGTCCATCCGCTTTTGGCGCTGCATGAAACGGAAGATCCGAGTCAGCTTGCCGGTCAGCACGATATCGCGCTGGTCGCAGGCGCGCGCGGTCGCGAAGCTCAGCACACTTACCACTTCGACGATCATATTCATGATCGCGAGCGCCTTGTCCTCGTTGGTCGCATCGGCGCCGATCTTGCCGAAGTTGGCCGCGGTGGCGCCAGGCTGCAAGTCGCCCAGCGGGCCGCCCGCGATGTCGCGCACGGTGAGGTCGATACGGCTCAAGTCGCCCCGCTCCGCCAACGCCTCCAGCGTTTGCAACGTCGACACGCCGAGCATGTGCTTGGAAAGTCCGCGCAACGTGCCGCCGCCGAGACCGGTGCCGCCAAAGTGCTCGATCTTGTCGCCGTGCACTGAGACCATCGCGGTCCCTGTGCCGAGCGACACCACCAACGCGTCAGCTTTGCCGCACAGCGACGTGCCGCCGATTCCGATCGCCGTGAACTCGCTCACCTTGACCACCGGCCGGCCGAGCAGCGTCGCCGAGAGCGCACGCGAGCCCGCTCCGGTGGCCGCCACGCAGGCCACCTGGTCAAGTTTGAGTCCATATTCTTCGACCAGTTTGCCGAGCGCGCCCGCCGCCGCCGCCACCGGATCATTCGCCTCGATCGTGACGACGTGGTAGTCGCCATTGTCGACCGTTACCGCGTCAGTGGTCGATCCGCCGATATCGATTCCGACGATCATTAAATGGTGCCGGCGCCCGCGTCCGGCCCGTCCTTCAAAACTAGAATACGCGTGACCCGCTGGCAAACAGGTCGGTCGCATGCTTGGCCCGGCGAATAGCGCGCCGGATGCGGCCGGCAACGCCGCTGTGCTACGGTCGGCTATGGCCGGGCGGCGCAGCAAAACCCCTCCAGAGCCAGGTCTCTTTCCCGCCAGGACGCCGGCTGCCCAGCCGTTGGCGGACCGGATGCGCCCGCGGAGCCTCGACGAGGTCGTCGGCCAGGAGCACCTGCTTGGCCCCGACAAGATGCTCGGGCGGATGCTCGCGGCGGGCGCGCTGCCGTCGATCATCCTGTGGGGGCCGCCGGGCAGCGGCAAGACCACGATCGCGCTTTTGCTCGCGCGCCAGTCCGGCGCGGGCTTTCGCACGATCGCGGCCGTGTCGGCGGGAATCGCCGAGTTGCGCGAGGCGGTCGAGGAGGCGGGCCGAGAACTGGAAGCCGGCGGCCGGCGCACGGTGGTTTTCATCGACGAGATTCATCGATGGAACCGCGCGCAGCAGGACGCGATCCTGCCCCACGTCGAAAGCGGACTCATCACGCTCATCGGCGCGACCACCGAGAATCCCTCCTTCGAAGTAATCGCGCCGCTGCTCTCGCGCACTCGCGTGCTGGTGCTGCGCGCGCTCGGCGACGAGGATATCGCGGCGATTTTGCGCCGCGCGCTCGGCGACACCGAGCGCGGGTTGGGCGCAAGCGGGCTCACCTTCGAGGACGAGGCGCTCGCCGAGCTGGTGCGCTTTGGCGCGGGCGACGCGCGGCGCGCGCTCAACACGCTGGAGGTCGCGGCGACGCTGGCGCGCGCGGCGGGCCGCACGGCGATCGCGCCCGAGCACGTGCGCGAGGCGGCGCAGCAGAAAATGCTGCTCTACGACCGCGCCGGCGAGGAGCACTACAACGTCATCTCGGCCTTCATCAAGAGCATGCGCGGCAGCGACCCGGACGCGGCGCTGTACTGGATGACGCGGATGCTGGAGGCTGGCGAGGATCCGCTGTTCGTCGCGCGGCGGATGGTGATTTTCGCGGCCGAGGACGTCGGCAACGCCGACCCGCGTGCGCTCCAACTCGCGCTCGCGGTGAAGGACGCGGTCGATTTCGTCGGGATGCCGGAGGGTGCGATTCCGCTTGCCCAGGGCGTCACTTACCTCGCCTGCGCGCCCAAATCCAATGCGTCGTATCGCGGGATGCTGAACGCGCGCGCGGACGCCGTCGAGCGCGGCGCGCTGCCGGTGCCGCTCCATCTGCGCAACGCGCCGACGGGTTTGATGCGCAAGCTTGGCTATGGCGAGGGCTACCGTTATCCGCACGACTCCGAGGGCGCTCTCAACGAGCAGCAGTACCTGCCCGACGAATTGGGCGAGCGGCGCTACTACGAACCTTCCGAACGGGGCTATGAAGGGCGGTTGGGCGAATATCTGGAACGCGCGAGACTCGCGCGCAAGAGCGGCAAGCGCCTATCGGAAAGCACGAAGAAGCCCGGCGGATGATGCGCCGCGGCTCATCGCAAGCATCGCACTTGGATGAGCCCCACATTCGATTCGTCTGCGTCTCTCTTCTGAGCCCTCGCCCGCGCATAGAGCCGTTCACGAACGGCCGCTGCGAAAGATTCAACGCGACATCTGCCCCGGGGTTGGTGAAACCGCGCGATCCGGCTAACGTCGCGCCCTGATGCTCGCCCGGCTCGGCAAGCCTGTCGCGGCGCTCGCGCTCTCGGCCGCGATCATCTCGCTTATCCTGTTCGCACTCGGCGCTTCGCCGTTCGACGTCTTCGCCGCGCTCTGGGAGGGCGCGTTCGGCAACTGGCTCGCCGCCACTGACACGCTGGTCAAGACCACGCCGCTCGTCTTCACCGGGCTGGCGGTGTCGATCGCCTTTCGCGGGGCGCTGTGGAATATCGGCGCCGAGGGCCAGTTGCTGGTGGGCGCGCTCGCCGCGGGCGCGCTGGGAATTGCGCTTCACGGATGGCCCCGGCCGCTGGCCGTGGCGCTGGTGCTCCTGGCCGGTGCGGCGGGCGGCGCACTATGGAGCGGAATTTGCGGATGGCTTCACGAGCGGCGCGCGGTGAGCGAAGTCATCAGTACCATCATGCTCAACTTCGTCGCCGTGCAGCTCCTGAGCTACGCTGTGCACGGTCCGCTAATCGAGCCCTCGCGCTCATATCCCAAGAGCGCGCCCATCGCACGCGCCGCCGAGCTATGGACGTTCGCGCCGCCGAGCCGGCTCAACGCCGGGATGATTCTCGCGGTGGCGCTGGCGCTCGGGTCGTGGCTCTGGCTCTTCCATAGCCGCGGCGGCTTCGAGTTGCGCGCGATGGGCCGCAACCGGCGCGTCGCGGCTTTCTTCGGTATTCCAGTCGCGCGGCTGGGGATAGCGACGATGGCGTTTAGCGGGGCGCTGGCCGGCCTGGGCGGCGCGGTCCAGGTCTCGGCGATCACGCATCGGCTGTACGAGAGTTTCTCGCCCGGATGGGGTTACGAGGCGATCGCGGTGGCGCTGGTCGCGCGGCTCAACCCGCTCGGCGTGATGCTGACCGCGCTGCTATTCGGGCGCTCGACAACGGCTCGCAGGCGATGCAACGCAGCCAGGGCGTATCGCCGGAGCTGGTGCAGGTGATCCAGGGGATGGTGATCCTGATACTGCTCGCCTTCGACACCCGGGCATGGGCGGGATTGAGCGGCGCGCTATGGCGCGGCGGCGGCGCGGCGCGCGCGACGGCTCCTGGAGCCGGCGCGATAGCCGGGAGCGGCCGCGATGCTTGAGGCGTTTTTGGCCTCGACGGTCGCGATGGCGACGCCGATCCTGCTCGCGGCGCTCGGCGAGTTGCTGGTCGAGCAAAGCGGCGTGATCAATATCGGTATCGAGGGCTCGATGCTGGCCGGGGCGTTCTTCGCGCTGGCGGCGGCCTACTTCAGCGGCAACCTTGCGCTCGGATTGCTGGCGGGAGTCGCCGCGGCCGTCGCGCTCAACGCGCTGCTGGCGCTGTTGGTCGTCAACCTTGCGGTGAACCAGGTGGTGGCCGGCACCGCGCTCGATATCCTCGCGCTCGGGCTGACCGGCGTCTTCTACCGCCATATGTTCGGCGTCACCGGCAGCGCATTCGTGGTGCGGCAGTTCGGTGCGGTGGCGCTGGGACCGCTCGCGCGTATCCCGATCGTCGGCCGCGCGTTCTTTGATCAGAACGTGCTGGTGTACATGACGTTCGCGATGGTGCCGCTGCTGTCGCTGGTGATCTCGCGCACGCGCTACGGATTGCGGCTGCGCGCGGCGGGCGAGCGGCCCGAGGCGGCCGACGCACTCGGGCTCGGCGTGTATCGGCTGCGATGGGAGGCGCTGCTCTTCGCGGGTGTGCTTACGGGACTGGGCGGCGCGTTTTTGACGCTTGCCTACGCGGGCACTTTCGTCGAGGGCAGTCGGCCGGCCGCGGCTTCGTCGCGCTGGCGGTGGTGATCCTGGGGCGCTGGAAGGCGTGGGGATGCGCGGCGGCCGCGGTGCTGTTCGGCGCGGCTATGGCGCTGCAGTTCGGCTTGCAGGCGCTCGGTACCTCCATGCCGTACCAGGTGTTCCTGGCGCTGCCGTATGCGCTGACGCTGGTGGTGCTGGCGGGTTTCGGTGGCCAGGCCGACGCGCCGAGCGCACTGGGCGAGCCCTACTCGCGTCCATGAGTCCTGTTATGAATCGAAGAACTTTATTTAACGAAGGCGAGCTTCACCACATAAGCCACGAGCCGAAGCCGCTACGCCGGTTCGCCCTCGTCGCATTTTTTGCACTCGAGCTCGATGCCCAGCCGGCTCTGCCTGCCCTCGGCCGTGGTCACCCACGGACGCTGCTGCCAGGGCGGACGATGGCGCACGTGTTGCGTGTGTCCGCACTGAAGCTCGGCCACCCAGTCGGTGTGCTCGTCCTGATGGAAGCCAACGATTTTCTGTTTCATCGCTGACACGCTCAATCCGTGGATTATTTGCCCGCCTTTTCGACGGCAGCATCCTCGAACAGCGACTGCTGTTCCGGTGCCTCGTCGGTGCCGTCGACTTCGGCGGGGCTGAACAGGCCGCGCCGCTCTGCGTAGGGTTTGAACTTGGCGTAGAGCTCGGCGAGCTTGGCCTGGTAGTACTCGACGTTTTCGTCGGGATTGGCCCGGTCGTACTCGACCGCCAGGCGCGCCGCGGCGCTCACCTTCACTTTGAGCCCGCGGCCCGCGACGTAGTAGGAAATCTGATCGCCGCTTAAGTACGGGCGTCCGGCCTTGAGCGCCAGTTCGTAGGCGGCCGAGATGTTGCGCCGCCTGCCGCCGATTTTGTCGCGATAGGTTTCGGGCGAGTCCTGCAGCGTCTCGGTCTTCATCAACTCGCCGATGCCGAAGGCGTGGCGCGCCAGCCGTTCGCGCCAGTCCTCGTAGAGCGCGGGGATTTCGTCGGCGCGTTGCTCCAGCATCAGGCGGAACAGCTCCTCCATGAAGCGGCGTTGAAACCGCTCCAGGCCGCGCGAGCGCAGCCCCGAGCCGCGAATCGTCATCTCGCCCGGTTCCTCGAGCAGCACGTAGTTCTTCATCTTGTAGGAGAACATCGCGGGATAGCGCCCGTCGATCTCAAGCCGCACGCCCTCGGGCATCGCGGCGCCGATCCGCTCGACCAGGTTCTGCGCAGCAGGCTCGTCGTCGACGCCGGGCGGCGCGACGAAGTAGATGCCGTCGGTGTCGACCTCGATCACCTGTGCGCCACAGTCCTCCAGCGCGGCGACGGCGGCCTGGATAAGCTCGCGCCCGCGGCGCGTCACGGCGTTGGCCTGGGCGAAGTCGTTGAAGTGGCCGAGCGAGAAGCCGAGGTAGCCGTAGAACGAGTTGATGAGAATCTTGAACGTCTGCTGGAGCGCCTCGAGGTTGCGCCGCGCCGTGCCGTCGAGTTCGCGCACGGCCGCCTTGGCCTGGATGCGGAAGCTGCGCAAGTCGCCCAGCGTTTTAAGGAACACGCCGAGCCGATCGCCCGCCGGCGCGTGCCCGTAATGCAGCATCAGCGACGGGTACAGCGAGGTCACGTCGCAATGCAGCACGCGGCGCGCGACGCCGCATCGGCGGACCTCAGTATAGCCGCCCATCACTTCGCTCGGCTCCTGCGGAGCGGGAATCGAATGGCGCGCGGCCAGGTAGGCGCGCATCAGCAGCGCGTCGATCCGGGTCGCGTTCCCGCGCAGCACCACGTTCTGGTAGGAGTACGGAAAAATCTGCGCCTGCACGAAATAGCTGGGCGCAAGCATCTCGGCCAGCGCGGCGGTCTCGCGCACGTCGCACATCGCGTAGGCGAAAAGCTCCTCGGGCCGATGGTCGAAATAGTCGCTCACGCGCGCGGCGTCGATATAGACGCGGTCGGCGGCAGCCACGTGAAAATGCTGCGCCAGTTCCTTCAGCCCGAAACCCTCGAGCTCGCGGCTCGCGATATCGTAGTGCTGGGCGAGGATCCAGGTGTCGATGATGCTGCGGCCGCGAATATCGTAGCGGCGGTACGCGATCGAGCGCTCGGCGATTTGCAGGCGCGAGGCCCGCGCGCTCATCTCGCTGCGGTCGCGGCCGAGCGCGAGCTTCACGCGATGGCGCCGGGCGCGCGCCTCCAGATACTCGAGGTCGAAGCGGAACAAGTTATGGCCCTCGATCACGTCGGGGTCGCGCTCGGCGACGATCCGCACCAGCTCCTCGAGCATCGTGCGTTCGTCCATCTCGTCGCCGCGCAACACGCGCTCGTAGCCGGACGAATCGCTGAGCGCGATCGCGATCACGCGGTCGCCCTCGCGCGCCGCGGTCGGGAACTCGAAGCCGGGGCTGATGTAGGTCTCGATATCGAGCTGCATCCGGCTGAGATCGCCGAACTCCATTCCGATGAAAAACGTGGTGCCGCTCAGGATGAGGTACTGCTCGACCGGGTCGGTGAGGACCAGGTAGGGGGCGTCGGAAACGCCGGGCGATTTGCCGGTGAGCATGCGCAGATGGCGCCGCGCGGCGTCCAGCGCGTCGAGGCGATCGAAGGTCGCGAGCCATCGCAGACGGAAGTTGCCCTTGAGCGGCTCGACCTTGTACGGCGCGCCCAGCCCGTTGAGCATCCCGGGCTCCGCCAGCAGCGCAAAGAGTTTAAGTGGACGGCGCTCGCGCGTTAGCGTGGCGCCGCTGCGGCGATATATTTCGACCTCGCCCGGGGCGACGACCTCGACCGCCACGATTCCGGGTTCGGCCGGGTTACCGAAGAGCAGCCAGTTGTCGTAAAACTGCCGGCATATCTCCTGATAACGGCTCATCGCGGGTTCTGAGCAGGAATTGTGGCGCGCGTGCGGTGCGAATCACAACCATAGCGCCGCGTTTCTAGAGAGCGCCGAGCCATCCCAGGCCCGCGATGAAGACCGCGTAGGCGGCCCCGCCCACTATCAGGGTGGGCGTGCCCAGCTCGCCGTCGCGCAAGTTCACATAGAGCAGCGCGGCCGAAAAGATCGCGATCGCGCCGCCCAGCAGTTCGGGAGAGCTAAGATGCCACGGCGTGAAAGCCACGCCCAAAGTCACCGGTATGCAGCTTTGAAAAACCATCGCCCCCGTAATATTGGCCAACGCCAGGTTGTCCTTGCTCTGGCGAATCCAGACGACGGCGTTGTATTTCTCGGGCAGTTCGGTCGCGAGCGGGCTCAGGATAAGCGAGAGCACGCCCGGGCTCAGATTGGCGTGCTGCGAAACAAAAACGATCTGATCGACGAACACGTACGCGCCAAGCAGGATCGCGATAACCCCGAGCAGGACCTGCACGACGGTAGGCCAGCCGCGCGGGTCGGAAGGATTTCCCCGCAGCAGCCACTCCAGGTGCAGCCCATGTTCGACGGCGGTCCCGGCGTCTCGCTTGAGTTTCAGGATCACCACCGCATAGCTCACATACACGGCCAGCAGTATCGCTCCGAGCGCGTAACGCGCGATCGGCGGCAAACCGACCATCCCGAGCAGTAGCGTCGCGAGAAACACCGGCAGGAAAAAAGCGAGGTCGCGCCGGGCGTCGGTGCGAGGCACGCGCAACGCGATACGCCCGCGCCGGTTGCGGAAGCCCAGCGCCGCCACCCCCATCACGAACAGCGCGATAGTCGAAAGCATCAGCGGTGCGCCGATTATCGCGCCCACCCCGACCTCGCTATGCGCACCTGGCACGCCGCGACTCATTATCAACGCGACCGCGGGAATCAGCGTCTCGGGTAACGCCGTGCCGACCGCGGCCAGCAGGCTGCCGACGGCTGCCTCGGAAAGGCTCAAATGGTGCCCGGCCCACTCCACACCATTAGTGAACATCTCCGAGCCGGCCAGGATGACGGCGAAGCTGATGAGCAGGATGGCAATATGAGTTGGCAAGGGATGCTACCTCGGGCCGTATGGCCGGGATGGAGCCGGGCTGCGCAACGGCGCGCGGCCCGCCAGCGTATGAAACTTTGAAGGAACCTCTGAGCACAGGCAACGACGCGCCGGGCTGGCGGATGCGCGAGGGCAAAATAGTTGCTAAATTGGAGTGGTGCGGTGATGGGAGGGGTAGCCCGAGAGGGGCGGAATACGCAAAAAGGATTTCGGCTTTGACTGGTCCGCTAACGACCCATATAATGGGGTGCTTTGCCAGAATCGGCCTCTCTTGTTCAGTTTTATCTTTCTGAAGTGGTGCGCGGCGGGTACCTGCCGGGCCTATATCTGCGTGCCACAGGACCGCGCATCGATCGACCCGCCGCGGACAGCCAGGACGGACGCCTAATAGCATGAAGCAAAAGTACGAAGGGAAGGATCTCCAGGGTCTGGTCGACCTCGGCCGCGAGCAGGGCTACCTGACTTTCGACCAGGTCAACGACTTCCTGCCCCAGGACGTGGCCTCGCCCACCGACCTCCGCGCCGCGCTCGAGAGCTTCGAGGACATGGATATCAAGGTCCTCGAGGAAGTCCCCACCGAGGGCGCCGAGGGCGAGATTGACGCGGAACCCGAGAAAGAGGCCGAGGAAGAGACGGCCGACGCCGCGGGCGATTCGTCCGACCCGGTACGGCTCTACCTCAAGGAGATGGGCAACTTCCAACTGCTCTCGCGCGAGCAGGAGGTCGAGATCGCCAAGCGGATCGAGGCCGGCGAACAGGAGGTCGAAGAAGAGGTCCTCAAGTCGCCGGTCACGCTGGATTTTCTTATCGACCTGGGCGACCGGATCGAGGCCGGCGAAGCCGACCTGCGCGACATCTTCGAGGAAAGCGAAGAGCCCGCCGATCCGGACGAAGAGCGCGGCCCCGAAGCCAACGAGAAGCTGCTCAAGAAGCTGCACGACTCCACGAAGAAATTGAAGGACTTGCGCAGCAAGCTCGAAGAGCTGGAAGAGGAGTTACGTGAGCGGCCCGGGCCGCGGCGCAAGCCCAAGCTGGAACGCAACTACGTGCGGATGCGCGAGCGGGTCAAAGCCGCCTTCACCACGATGGGACTATCGCGGCACGTGCGCGAGGCCGTCATCTCCGAGATGCGCCATCAGCTCGAGCAGTTCCGCCAGGGCTATCAGATCGTTCAGCACTACGAGGATGCGACCGGCCGTTCCAAGAACCAGCTAATCAAGGAGGCGGCTGAAGCCGAAGACCGCCGCCACGTGCTCAAGGTTAACGGCACCCGCGAGAATTTGCTCGATATCGCCGCCCGCATCCGCGAGGCGCAGCGCACCATGAAGGCAGTCGAGCGGCGGGTCAAGGCGAGCGGCGAGGAGTTCGGCCGTTCGATCGAAATCATCGCCGCCGGCCAGCACAAGAGCCGGCGCGCCAAGAAGGAATTGACCGAGGCCAACCTGCGCCTGGTCGTGAGCCTGGCCAAGCGCTACACCAACCGGGGCTTGGGGTTCCTCGACCTCATCCAGGAAGGCAACATCGGACTGATGCGCGCGGTCGACAAGTTCGAGTACCAGCGCGGCTACAAGTTCTCGACATACGCCACGTGGTGGATCCGGCAGTCGATGTCGCGTGCGATTGCCGACCAGGGCCGCACCATCCGCATCCCGGTGCACATGGTCGAAACGATCAACAAGCTGCTCCGGGTGACGCGCTTGCTGGTGCAGCGGCTGGGCCGCGAACCGAGCCCCGAAGAGATCGCCGAGCAGATGGAGATGCCGCTGGACAAGGTCCAGAAGGTGCTCAAGATCGTCAAGGAGCCAATCTCGCTGGAGACCCCGATCGGCGACGAGGAGGAAAGTTCGCTCGGCGATTTCGTCGAGGACGAGCTGGCGCCCTCGCCGGTGGAGGCCGCGATCCAGGGCAACCTGGGCGAACAGACGCGCAAGGTGCTGGCGACACTGACGCCGCGCGAGGAGCAGATCCTGCGCATGCGCTTCGGCATCGGGCAGAAGACCGACTACACGCTGGAAGAAGTCGGCAAGCAGTTCGCGGTGACTCGCGAGCGGATTCGACAAATCGAAGCCAAGGCGCTGCGCAAGCTGCGACAGACCGGACGTTCGCGTAACCTTGAAGGATTCATGGAGCGCGAGTAGCGCCCCGAGTAGCGCCCCTGGACCGCGGCGCACGCGCCGACGCGCGCGCCCCGCGTACTCCTGCGGATGCTGTTCGCGGCGGATGTCCCAAGGCATCCCCCGAACGCCCGACCGGCAGCGCATGGGCCGCGGGCGCGGCGGATTACGTGCGCATCGTCAATGCGAGTGTGCGAGATTCCGCGGCGTTCGACGCCGGCGCAATTCTAATGCTCGCCGCGGCACGCGTCGGATTCAATGCTGGCAGCCTCTGCGCGTCGGGGCGAGATCATGATGCTGGTGCGGTGGGCTCGTGCGAATTTTGATCGCCCGACGAATCCGCGGAGCGCAGGATAACTTCTCGCGCACGAGTCCCAGCGCCGTCGTGGCGCACGCGCGGTTGAGGGGGCGACGGGCGTATGTTATTCGATATGGTTCGGGGCGTGGCGCAGCCTGGTAGCGCACCTGCCTTGGGAGCAGGGGGTCGGCCGTTCAAATCGGCTCGCCCCGACTCGCGCCAGTAGCTCAGGTGGAAAGAGCAACGGCCTTCTAAGCCGTGGGTCAGGGGTTCGAATCCCTTCTGGCGCGCCAAGCGTGCCTGGAACTTCGACTGCAGCGGAGCAGACGGGCCGGTAAACAACGTAGACGGTGGTGAGTGTAGCTCAGTTGGCAGAGCATCGGGTTGTGGCCCCGGCGGTCGAGGGTTCAAGTCCCTTCACTCACCCCACCAAATCCTGCTAAGAACGTACTCCCCGGCGGGCCGTTAGCTCAGTTGGTAGAGCAGCTGACTCTTAATCAGCGGGTCTGGAGTTCGAGTCTCCAACGGCCCACCACCAAACCCCCACGGAGAGAATAAGTTTTGATAGTTAGACGAGGAGGGGGGGTCGGCTCAACCAGATTTCTAGGTAGCAGATAGGTAGCAGCCGAGTGAGCCGCTGGCGCGCCCCCCGTGCCCCGACCCTTAACTCTGACTCTTCGCCCAAGAGTCAGTGTTATTTCCCAAGAGTCAAAGAGCACGGACTCTTCCATATTATCCTTATAAAATAAGAAGAATATACGAAGAGTCAGTGTTGTTTGGGGGAACTCCAAGGAACTCTGACTCTTGGGCCAGGAGAACCACGACTCTCTCAGCCTGTGCTTGTTTCAAGACGCTCAGTCGAAGAGTCAGTCTAGCTCGATGCGATTGACTCTTCGGGAGACCGGTTGGACGGCCTCGGGCGCGGCGGTATCATCGGCGTATGGTCTCCTTCTGGCGCGGCCGGCCGTGGCGCATCAACCCGCCGCGCATTCCCATCGTGTGTGCGGTCTGCGGTCGGACGGTGATGCGGGCGCGCTCGAGGGCGTTCGGCCAGGGCCAGCGGATCTCGACGTGTAGCCGGGCGTGCCGCGACCTCGCGTCGATGCTCTGGCCGCCCGGAACGCCGCGACCTGCTACCTACCCGCTACCTAACCGCGGCTGTCTCGACGCGAAAGCCCGCGAGCGCTGGGCTTTTCCGGCTGAGACCCGCTGACTAGAAATCAATTGCCGTATCTTGAGCGCGCAGCTCGCTGACCCTCGACGTGCACCGGATCAGCGCCGGCCGCTGACCATCCCGCCGGCGCCATGGTGACCGTCGTCGGATGGTGACCATCCTGAAGTCGGCGCATCGATCTAACAATCCTTTTCCCAGGTCGGCGGCTACACCCCCCAAAATCGCGATGCGCAATCGCGCGTGGCTGGTGGTCACCGGGGAACTTTTCACGATTTTGAAATGGCGCTCCCTATTCCGCGACCATCGGCATCAGGAACACGCGCCAATAATTTTGTCGCTAATTCTGAGGCGTCGTGAGGGTGTCGGGCAAGGGGCAGCATCACGAAGCGGGGACGGCTCCTAGGGGCGTTTGCGTGCAAGCTCTACCGTGCGCAGGCGTTCTGGCTGTGCGATAGTGGCCCCATGGGCGGTATGGAAGGGACTCACCAAATGGCGCGGCGAAAGGCCAGCAGCACAATGATCCGCACCTCGATCATGAGGGCAATGCATCAGGTCTTGGATGCGGACCCAAAAATTCTCGACGATCCTCTCGCCGTGGGTCTGGTTGAAGGCTCTAGCTCCGAGGAGATCCTAGCTGCGGCACCGGACTCCCGACCTCCACCCTGGTTTCGTTCCATCTTCGTACTGCGGAGCCGTTACACAGAGGACTCGCTCGAAGAGGCTGTCGCCAATGGTATCGGGCAGTATGTGCTGCTCGGCGCTGGAATGGATACATTCGCCTACCGCCAGCCGAGCTGGGCGGCAAGGCTTCGCATCTTTGAGATCGACCACCCCGAGAGTCAGAAGATCAAGCGCGAATATTTGGTCAAACGCGGAATCACGGTCCCAGCAAACGTGGAGTTCTTGCCAATTGACTTCGAGCGCAGATCGCTGGCGGAGGGCCTCGCCGCGTCCTCGCTGGACCATCGAGCGCCGACGTTCTTTTCGTGGCTCGGGGTTACGCAGTATCTGACCAAGGAAGCGATTGATTCCACCTTACGATTCCTTCCATCGATGCCGAGACGGAGCGAAATCGTTATGGAGTTCATCCTTCCTCCGGATTCGTGGACACTAGAAGAAGCTGTCTTCCTAACAAAGGTTGTTCAAGTGGTTGGCGAACTAGGTGAGCCGTGGCTAACGTATTTTACACCCAACGAGATTTCAGACCATCTGCTGAAGCTCGGGTTCTCCCGCGTGTCTCATCTGACACCCGAGAATGCAGCGGCGCGATATTTTCTAAATCGCCATGACGGACTAAGACCGCCGCACTATGTCAACCTCCTCCGGGCCACCGTCTAAGCCGCAACCCAGTTAGATGGCCCTTGAAATATTATGTCTGCTTGCTTATCCGCGAACGAAAAGCGCGGCGGCCCGATTCCGGCTCGCCGCACTCAACGTAAGGTCCTCGTTCTCGTATCGGACGCGGCGGCGAAACTCCTGCGTTCAGCTATTCTCGAAATTTTTCCCTGTCCACGACCGAGTGGCCAGGTCGATCTCACCTTCGTTGACAATACTGGTGCCGTCGGAGATGTGAATCACGTGCCGCGTGCGCCAGTGGTGTTTGCCGCTACTCTCGTAGGTGCCAGAACCGATACCCGAAAGTTGCTCGCCGTTGTCAAGGTATGCGACCCAACACGCACTGAAAGTCCCGTTTTTGGAACCACCGACGTAGGTAGCCGTGCCGAAGACTGTTCCGAACCCCTTCGCTGTCCCTTCCCAATTCACTTGGTCGAGAACGCTTCCCGCTGGCCCAGGGCTGTAGGTGGCCGTGATGGCCTTGAAGGAAAACTCTCCTATCGCTTTACCCGATCCCATAATCGAAACCTCCTGCCTTCGCAGATGCGCTGGCATTGTTTTCGGGTTTTGAGGACACGCACCCTTGCGCCGCGACTCCCCTAGACGCTTCAAGACGAGTTGCAGCAGCTCTGCGTGGGAGGTAACTACAAAATGCCGGCGCCTAAATTGAGCTAATACCCTTCTGAAATAAGGAGCAAACGAATTGGTTAGGAGACCCGCAAGTATGCGGATTCACACCTAGCTTTTTCTCGGGACGGTTCGTCGCTGGCGGACGATGTCGAGCGCGGCGTCACAATCCTAAAGCCGGCGTTTGATCGTTTTCTCAGGCATCGGGATCGTTCCTTAGGTCATGGATGTTCGGCCGGTTGTCCCTGAGCCAGTCCGCGTGTCGCTCGCACAGTTCGCGTTGCCGCAGTGGCCTGCCCTGGGTATCGGTGTACCTGGCGAGCATAGTAGCTCGAGCGCGGCAGCCGCGGACGGAGCATTGTGCCGAATACCCGCAGGTGATGATCTGGATCTCCGCGGCCACGCCCTAAACCTGTGATTCGGCTGCTAGTTACGTTTCATCGCAAGCAGGCAGTCGAGCTCTTCCCGAAATCCGGGAACTTCATCGCACAACTTTTCCATGCGCTCTTTTATAAGCGTCGCGAGCGAAAGGGCATATTCCTTTTCGTCCATCTCGCCACGCTCGCGGGCGCGCCCCAGGTCGGATTCTACTTGGTCGAAGGTTCGCATAATAATCTCTAATATCGCGCGCCTTATCATCTAGTGCCATTCGACTACCTCCCTATCTCGACTGACCTAAGCTTTCGTCCATCATCATCTCGCGCCATCGCGGATAGAGAAAGGGACGCCCAGGTTGCCCCGAGCGGTCCCGCGCGATTCGATCATCGCCCCTGCCTCGCGCGGATGTACTTCTCAAAACCAGCGTACGAGTAGCGCTTGACCTTTCGCTGACCGAGCAGCCGCACCGCGAAGGGCAGCTTGTGCCCATCGGCGTGAACCCAGCTCACTTTGACCTGCATCAGCGTCGCCAATTCTTCGGCCGTGAGAAGGCGGTCGCTGGCGACGTCGTTATCGTTAGCCCGTTCGCGGTCTTGGGTCTTGGCGAGGGCGAGCACGATTGTCGCGCAACGAGCTATCAACTGGAGGCGGATCGGCTGGCTCAAGCCGGCCGCGCGCGCCGGATCCGCTGCAATCTCGTCGAGGCTGGGCATCTCTGTTTTGGTCATGGTTCCCCCTGGGGGGCCCAGCCTCCGACGAACCGGGCCGCCCCGCGGTCTCGAGTCTCGACTGCCGGGTCAGGCAGCCCGCTTCAGCCTCAGCGTGAGCAGCCCCGGTAGTTCGGTAGCTGCGGTCTTCAGGACCTTGCGCAATTCCGCGATGCACATATCGACCGCTTCAAGGTCTTCGCGCACGCCATTCTTTAAGAAAAAGGCGAGATAGACCAATAGCTCGACCGCGCGCGCCCGCGCGAAGCACGGCCAGGGCGTGAACTCATAGGCGCCGGGCTCGTCCTCGGTCGAGGGGTAGCATTCGGCCTCGATGAGCAGGTCCTTGCGCGACCGGATGTTGAGCCGCGTGCAACCTGCCGCGAGCTCGGCATCGAAGAACGCGAGCACCACCCCGGTTGCAGTGTCGGGTTTGCTATTCATGGCCGCCGTCCTCCAAGGCCAGACGGCAACGTCTCCCCTCCTCGAAAGCCTCCGCGCAGACGGCTTCCAACTCTTTGTCGGCTTTCTCCTTGGCTTTCTTGAGTTGCTGCACGAGGGCCGGCGACGGCTTGCCAGCGGTTCCCGGCAACACGTGTCAGAGTTCGGCGATCCATATGTCGTTCTGTTCAATGCAAGTGTCCATGCCGTCTATTATCAGAGCCTCCAGAATCTCGATGGCACGGGCACGGAAGGCCACAGACAGCGGGAAGGGGCCGTAGGCGTCGTCATCGTCCGCGTCGGGATAGATTTTCTCTTCGGCCTTCAGTTCCTCGCGTGTGACACCCAGCCGGGCAAGCCCTGCCTCAATCTCGGCGCCCAGGGCCGATTCAATCACTCCGGGCTCTCGGGGCTCCTCTGCCGTCTCGGGCGTTTCGTTTTCGCGGTCCATCATTTTTTAGTCCTCCCTGTGGACAACGCGCACCGGATGCGCGGGCGCCGATGTTGCATCAGCGCGGTTACGAATCCCACAATGTGTCAGTCAGCCTCTTGATGGAGGCGGTGCGGGGCACACAGTGACATATAGTGACACATAGTGTCAAGTAGGCTATAGTGAGGGTGTGGAGATGGCGGCTGATACTCGACGGACGGTTAGGCTGGTTCTTACGGACGCGGAGTGGCGCGCGCTTGAGGCCGCAGCCACAAAGGAAGATCGGAGTCTTTCCTATTTCGTTAGCAGGCTAGTGCGCGCGCAGCTTGCCTCGCTACCGAAGCGCCCAGCTAAGAGGCCGCGCTGACCGTACGGGTCACGGGGGCGTTTGTGTGGTGATCGGCGGATAAGCTGTGGACATGTCTTGTCTACAGTCTCCCGCAGACTAAAGCTGCTAAGCTATATTCGTCGCCTGTCCGGGAGCAGGGGGAGGGGCGATGTTCGATATAGCGATTGTCATTGAGCCGCGCGAAGAGCGCGTACTCCGAAAGCTGCACAAGGAATCGCAGCGGTCACGTCGCATGCGCCATCCGAGCGTGATGCTGTTGCGCCCGGGCTTCGATCCGCACGCGGTGCTCGACCGTCTGATCGCGAAGATCGACGAATCGAAGGCGCCAGGGTAATCAGGTCCTCGCGATTCAGCTTCCGCGGCGCCGACGTGTCGCGCGCTCCGGTGTCAGCGCTTGCCGGCGAACGGTCGGCCATCGTCGCCACCGGACTTCGCATGCTCATCGGCGTGTCCGCCGTGATGGTGGGCGAGACGTTCCTGATGCTCGCGATCAACGCGTCGGGCCAGGTCTTCGCGGCTCTCCGGCGCGGCATGATGATGCACGTCGTCGGGCTGCGCCTGATGCTCTCTGCGCCGAAGATCACTCGGATGGTGCGCGCCGCTTGGGCTGCCTTGCTGGCGGTCCGGGCCACGGCTGGAAGGCTGATCATCTTGTCGGTTGCGAGTATCCATTTGCTCATTCTCTCCTTGACTGATTATTCCTCGCCGAGCGTCGGCGTACCGTCCGTTAGCTGCTCGGCCTTGTAGAGCAGCGCCATTTCCTCGACCGCCTGCTTGTGGCCTTCGTGGTGCTCGTTCCAGTACGGATGCGCCTTGTTGTCGCGGATGCTGGCGCGCAGTTCCCGGGCTTTGTTGGCCTGCTCGACGGGCGGCAGCTTCGCCAGCTCGCTGATCGTGGTCGGGACGTAGCGATCGGTCGGCTTCATCACGCCGCCCGGTGATTTCGGGTTGCCCGCATAGTCGCGATCTTGGCGGGCAGGCTGCTCCGCCTTCATGGCCGCCTCGAGCTCCTGCGCGCGGTTCCACGCCAGGCGCTCGGCACGATTTGCGGGGTCGTTCAGCTTCGCGCGGTCCGTGCGCATGATATTCGAGGCGCGTCTGTATTCGCTGCTGGCGTAAAGGTTTTGCAGCTCGGTCATTTGTTTGTCGTTCATGTTTTCCTCTGACGCGAAATTCTCGCGCAGCTCTTGGGCGGTCGCGCCGTCGTATTCCCCGGTCGACTAGCGCACGATCCCTTCCACGTCGGCAGCCTCAAGCCCAAACCGCTTCGGATCAGCTTGAATTTGTCGAATCAACTGCTCGTTGGCCGGGTCGGCGAGCGTCTTGCGCCTCGCGGCGGGCGTCGATAGCTCGCGCTCCCAATTGAAGACCTTGCCTGCGATTTTGATATCCACGGTTGAACCTACGGACAGTCGTCGTCGCCCGCGGCGCCTGAAGTCGTGTCGATGTCTCCGTCACGTCTGCTCGGCGGGACAATGCTTCTGCCCAGGTCGTGACCGCTCGATCGCGGGTCTTTGGGTACTTGCCGCTGGCCTGAGTTATGTTGCGGTCCGATTGTTGAAGGTCTATGCTGACCGTCGGTATTGCTCATTACTCATTTCTCCGTCACTGGTTATTCCCGCAGTATGCGGTACGTTACTCAGTTCCCTTTCTTTGCCGCCAACGTGCGCACGATTGGAACCCATTCCCTCATTGTGGGATGCCACACCCACCCGACACGCCGGGTGACAGGCACCGCCACGCGCACCGCGACCATGCCCGGCTCACCTTCCAAAAACGGCTCATTGTCGAACACGACCAACTCATGGCACTGATCGCGTCGCTGCGCGGCGCGGACCAAAGGCGTTGCGTCACACTGCGGGCAGATATCGCGTCCTTGCATCGCGTCTACTCCTCGATGATGACCTTGGCCTGCGACGCACGTCGCGCTTCGGCGCCTTCGGCAAGCCGCTCCTCGCGTTCCTGCCAGCTCGTTTTTACCGGCCTGCCGTTGCGCATCTCATAGGGCTGAAATCCCGGCTCGCGCACTTCCGGCGTCGGCGCCAGCGTGATCTACTCAGGTCGGTCTGCATGTCTTTCAACTGCGCGAGACGTTCGGCGCTCACCGGATTTCCGTGCGGCGTGAAAGCGACGATGCGCTTGGGGTCTTCGACCGGCTCCACGACTTCGGCCTCGACTGGCGGGTCAACCTCACGCGGCGCCTCGATGGCGGCGGGCGCGGCCTCGATGCGGCGTGCGCCGCCGGCCGCGGCGTAGGGCGCGACGATGATCGTGATGGACTGGTCGCCCGGGTCGTTGGCCTCCAACTTCAGCGTGGCCGATTTGGGCGCCTCGACGTACGAAAGGATTTCCTTCGCGGCCAAAAGCCGGATGGTCGCCGGCACGGTTGTATCGTGCTCGATCCTGATCAGCGTGCGCACCGGATGGTACTTGTCCGCCGCATCCGCATCGACGACGCCCTCGCGCGCCATTTTGCGCAGCTCGTCGCGGGCGGCCTCGAACAGCGTCCATATCGCTTTATCGGGCTCTTTCGTGGCCTTCGCGCGTTGCATCAGCGTCCGCGGTTTGCGTGCCTTGCTCACTTCGCGCCCCTCATTGCGGTCCACAATTCGTTGATCGCGCCCATCACTTGGTCGGCCGTAAAGCTCGCGCCGGGGTGAGCGTCGCTGTGAAAGCGCTTGGCGAGGCGCCTGTAGACCGCATAGCCCGGCAGCTTCACGCCTTCATCCAGAGCCGGGCCCGGCTCCTGTGGCGCATCCTCTCGCTTCGGTCGCGGAGGTGCGCCGTCGACCAGAGTGAACGGCGCCCGATCGTTCCAAACGTTCTTGAACAGGATGAGCGCCTCGGCGCGCGATTCGCCGGTCGAGGCAAACCCCGTGCTGACCTCTTGCGTCATCCAGCAGTGGTGGCCATTCGGATAGACGTAGACGCGGAAGTCTTTGCTCATGCGAATTTCCGCCCGTGCAAGTGCGCTCGGATTCGCTCGTCAACCGATGGCTCGGGCGGTCGCTCGGGCGGCGCCGGCCATCGACTACAGCCGTAGAGCCCGGGCTGACTCGGCGGTCCAAACCGCACCCCGGCAACTCCGATGAAGTCGATGATGTCGCCGGGCTGAAGCATGTCCGCGAGCCGCCCCATTGCGAAGTCGTCCCAATTGAATTCCTCCAGGTCGGGCCGCGCGCGCGCGATCTCCTGGCGCGCGTACTGTGTCCTGCTTAGCGTCGCCGGGGTCTGTGCCGTGCTGGCTGGCCGCTTCACCGTGGCGGCCGGTTCGGACCTTCGTGCGTCATTGTTCTTCATCGGTTCACCACGGGATGTCATCGTTATCGACTGCCGTAGCCGCCGCCTGCGACCGCGAGTTTTTCGGCTTGAATGAGACGGAGAAAAACTTTGCGCCCGTCCTTGCGGCCTTCACCCATGCGTTGAGCCAAAACTGAAACCGCGCATTGCACCGTGGACAGGTTATGTCACCGCTACCTGCGTACTCTGGATCGCGATCGTTGCGCCTGCGGTCGTTCTTAAACAGTATCCCCGAGTTGGGATAATCTTTGCCGTTAGCCATTTCCTCGTTTTCCTTGTCGGTTTGCTTTTCCCATAGCCGCTTTGGATCGAACCATCCGCAACGCGTCGTCCATAGAAAACACTTCGCGCTGCACATCGGCACGATGCCGGCCGGTTGTCCGCACCATCGACAACGCATATTCGATCACGGCACCTCCTGCTCACTCGGCAACCAAATCAGCCAATCGGCCGCGAATCCCCGTTTCCGTGACCGCACGCCAATCTCCTTGCGCGTCTGCCAAAGCACCCCGTGGGAGATCCCGGCGGCCGTCGCCATTGCCTCCAGTTCATCGCTGGAGTGCTCGAGGCCATCCGCCAGGAACTCCCTGATCAAAGCTTCGGCCGCTTCACGCTTCGCAGGTTTGGGTCCGCGCCGCGTAGGCTCGGGCTCCGTCAACAATTCGCGCGAACTCACTTCCACCGGCCCGAGCCACTCGATCCGCTGAGTCTTGATCGGCTCAGCGTTCTTCTCACCCTCGCCGACTATGGTGACCTCGACGATCTTGAAACTCAGCGCTGCTGGCAGTCTCGACAGGTTACACTTGATGCCGCAGAGCACGCGCACGTCAGGGTCATCGGGCTTGCGGCCGACTAAAAACGTCGCCCGCGCGGCCGCGGTATATGCAATCGAGCCTAGTCCCCGGTAAATCGCGTTAGTAACTTTCCCGTCTTTGCTAAGATGGCGAATCAGTAAAGCCGGACATGCGGTCGCTTCAGCGACGCCGCGCAATTGGGACAGCGCTCGGCGCACATCGGCGTTTTTATTTCCATCGATCCGCGGATCGAGAAAGGGATCGATCGGATCGAACATCACCATCTTCGCGCTGTGTTTGCGGATAGCCTGTTCGAGCTGATCGCAGTCTTCGGGGAATGCCGGCGACGAGGCGCCAATTATGTGAACGCGAGAGAGATCCGCGCCGGCGGCCACGAGACGAGGAACTATCGTGTCCGAGGAATCATCTTCGGCAGAGAACAGGAGAACGTTGCCCGGTTCGCCGCCAAGCGCGCCATCGGGCCACGGTGCTCCGATAGTCACGCGCGCGGCAATATCCGCGAGCAGGATGCTTTTGCCATCGCCGGGGTTGCCCTCGATGTCGCAGAGCTTGCCGGCAGGAAAGTAGTGGGGCCACGTCCACCGGACGGGCTTAATCTTGACGATAGCAGCCGAGACGAGGCCCAGGCCAGCGCCGTTCTGTGATTGACTATCCGCCGATGATTGCTGCGACTGGCTATCGGATTGCTGTCCTTGACTATCTGGATCGGCTGACGCTGCTTTTGCGTCATTCTCATCCGGCGGCCGTCGATTCGGATCGTAGAACTCTCTTCGGCCGCTGAGGGCCGCGGTAATGGTCGATTCCCTATAATCAGATCGATTCCACTTGTCGCGGAACAATGCGGAACTTCTGAAGACCCTATCTATTGCGGCGGTATCGCCACCAAACCAAAAAGCCAGCATCCCGCACAGCGCAAGATCCGCTTCGCTTTGCGACGAATAGCCATTGCAATCGCCTCGATCGAAGAGTTGAGTGAACTTCTCTCCACTGCGCGACTGGCGTGCGCGCTCGAGCAGCGCCTGATCATCGAGACTCGGGGAAGCGCCATTACGTCCGTTGTGTTGTGAACTTCCGCTTTGGGCTCAGCCGGGAATACGCGACGCTGGAATTCCTCGACCTCGTCTTGGCGCGGCTCCACAGTAACCACTGCGCCCGGCAGCCGATAGCCAGTAAATGTTGCATAGCGCGCGTTGTCGTAGATCTCGATGTTGCCTGTGCGATTGCGCGAGTCCGCCGGCAGTTTCGCACGCACGACGATGCGAACGCCGGCGCCGCTGGGCGACACCTCCGTGTACGAACGCAATAGCCGGATCAGCTCGATAGCGCACCGATCCACGGTGCCGTTAGCCGGATTTCTGCAATGGTCTAGATCGACCACCACATAGGGATCGTCACTACAAAATACTCGGCCGATACCGTCGAAGTCGCCGCGCGCATAGGCCGCCATGACTTCCGAGAACGGCGACCAGGTCGTCGCGTCCGTGCTTTTGGCGTACTCGCCGCTTGGTTTCAGTGGCGGCTTCGTATGGCGTTGCTCGCCCTTGCCGTTGGGGCGTAGCTCAGAGCGCCAGTTGACCCATTGGTCATCCTTGAGCTCATCGGGGATCGCGCTCGGAACGACCTTGAGCGCGATTGGCCTCGCGAGCTGCGTCATCGGCCTGGCTCCCAGCGCGCGCGCAGCTCGGCATCAGATAGGCGACCAAACGCGCTCAGGCAGAGTCAGTTTCAACCGCGGCGAGCACAAGCGATAGATGTGTCGGCGGCCGCGCGGGCGGCCCTGAATAGGTAGGACTTGGCAGCGCGTCCTAGTAGAATTTCCCATCCCCAGCATCCCCCCTCCCCTCCACAATTCCATTGGCGCCGGCGAGCGGAGCGAGCGCTCGAACCGGCGCTGTCCGCTAACTGCCGTGAGCCGCGTCGGGCGTATAGTCTGGTGCTACTAGAGGGCGCGCGGCGATCCATTCCTCGACCTGCGAGCGGCGCGCAACCGTGCCGATCCTGGCCCACGTTGCGCTCGAAGCCAACGGATGCCTGATGCTCCGCGCGACGGACCTTGAGATGGCCTACGCAACCCGCATCCCATGTCAGACGCACGCGGCTGGCGTCGCCACGGTCGATGCGCGGACCTTGCTCGCGGTACTCAAGCGCAGCCAGCCATCATCCGCGAGCGGGCGCGGAGCGGCGCAAACCGTGACGCTCGAAGCGTCCGACCCACCGAAAGTATCCGACGGCCCGGACGGCGCGAGCGCTTCGGCGGACGTGCGCGTTGCGGTCAACGGTACGAGCGCGCGGCTGGTCGGACTCGACCCGGCGAGTTTTCCGGCCGACTTTCCCACGGGCGCCCCACGGCTGCGGGTGATACTTCCGGCCGCGATGCTCGCGGAAATGATCGACGCCACGCTTTATGCCGTCTCGCCAGATGAGGCGCGCTACAACCTGAGCGGCGTGTTGTTTGAGCGCGCGGGCAATCAGCGCGTCCGCATGGTCGCAACCGACGGGCATAGGCTCGCGCTGACCGAGCGCCCATTGGCGACGGAGCGGTTTGCGCCGTTCATCATTCCGCGGAAGCTGCTGGCCGCGCTGCGCACGGCCCTGGGCGCGCGCCCGGCTGGCGACGTTCGCATGGCGCTCCGGATGCCCGACACGGGCGCGGAGCGAAGCAACGACGGGCTCGCGGAGCGTCCGGTCATCGCGTTCAACGTGGCGGGCGCGCTCTACAAGGGGCGCACGGTCGAAGGCGAGTTTCCCGACTATCGAGGCGTGATTCCCAAGGCGTCCGCGCAAGACGCTGCGCTGACCGTGTGGCGCGATACTCTGCGGCTTGCGATAGGTGCGGTCATGCCGTTCAGCAACGCCCGCTATCACGGCGTCCGGCTGGCCTTCGCATCCGGTCGGCTGACCGTTTCCGCGTCCGACCCGGAGCGCGGCGAGGCGAGCGAAGGCATCGCGGCCAAAGGCGACGTGCGCGATGCCGAGATGGCGGCAGGCTTCAACGCGAGCTATCTGCTGGGCGCGATCGCGACGCTGGGCGACGAGCTTGTGTTTCGGCTGGCGGACCCGACGAGCCCTTGCGTGATCACCACGGCAGGAGCGGCGGACTCGCCCCAAGCGGTCATCATGCCGATGCGGCTGTAAAGCGCTGCACGGCAGGCAACACGGCAGGAGACTCGAATAGTGAGGTGAAGCGAGAATGAACCAGAACGAGAATATCACCCTGGATGACATCGCGCGGGATCCGCTGCGCGTGAACGCTCTTTCCGCCGATGCGACACGGCAACTGATCGCAATGTTGGAGATGGCTCGAGGCGCGCTGAAGGCGCGACGCATCATGCTGTCCGGGGAGCCCGGGGCGCTGGCCAGCATGCCAAGCGGACCGGACCGGATGCTGCATGCGGACGAGGCGGCGGCACTGCTGGGGATCGCACGCGACACGCTCTATCGCAACGCGGACTTCTATCCGTTCACACACAGACTGAAATCGCGCTGCCTGCGGTTTTCCGAGCGCGGCATCGACGAGTATCTGCATACTAAGAGCTCAGCGGCCTCACGGGATAGTGCGGCGCCAATTTGGCGCAACCGGAGATACGGCCGCGATTAAGAGCGGCGGCTTCTCCGAGCGCGGCATCGAGCAGGTGATCAGAACGCGCCGGCCAAGCGTCTAGAAGCCGGGACTGTCGGAGGTCGCCCTGGAATCCTATGCGCATAGGAATAACCCAGGGCTCCGATTCTTTGGCACCAGCTTGGCACCGGCCACAAAAAGCGCGCGCCGTTGTTTGAGAATTTCGGGGGCGGCTGATATGCAATCAGCGGGTAGATCGCCACAAGTTCATCTACCGACACTACGCTTCAACCAAGAAGGAGCTTATCGCCCTTGACCAATCTCTTTGAGAATCAAGGTTGCGAGAAAGCTCTTTCCTTTCCATCCAACTGGTTTTCACGTAGCGGTTCGGTCGCTCACGGATTGTCTTGTTGTCGAACGCGGCAATGTTGGCAGGATCAGAAAAGGTCACTTCGAAAACAATCCCTATGTGGCGGGCGGCACGTTCGTCTTCCGAACTGTGAACGATTCCAATTGGCACCAGCCGAGGCAAATCCTCCAACGAGAGCTCTTCATGTAGTTCCCTTCGTAGCCCCGCCAACACGCTTTCCCATTTCGATCCCGCGTCATCCAAATCTTGCTTCCTCACATGGCCACCAGCCCAATTACCAAATGCTTCATGTAACGATTCGCCTGGTTCGTGCCGCACGTTGGTGAGAAATCGGCTGCCGTTTCGTATGATGCAGACTGGAACGACCTGCAGAAGCTGGTCCGATACCTCAGCGGTCGATCTCGCCACGTATGTTACACGTCGATTGACAAGTCGCGTAACTGCTTTCCAACTAGGCGTCACCACTTTCTTCTCGGAAAGCTTGATCTGACCTTCCACGGACTTCCTCGGCAGGCAAAGCACCTCTTCGTCCGCGAATCGACCCAGCGAATTCAGCACAAGCTTGGCGATATATGTGATCGTTTTCATCTCGGGGCCTGGGCTGTTTTTGATGACCTTGAAGGATTTGAAATATCCTGCATAACGTCTGGCTGCCTTCAAATAGTGCCGGCGTATCTGAGCAAGAGTGGCGACATTCATTATGGCTCCATGCCGGCGGGTAATCTGTTTTTCATGTTCTCTCTTGAGAGAGGTTTTGGCATCGCAGTGCATGAGGAACACTAAATCGACGAGGCCGCGCCACCTAGGTGTCAGTACAAAGCTCCGAAATTCCTTCGCTTCCGCTTCAGACACTCGGTGCGTTTTTTCTTGCCAGTCGATCCAGACTAAGCCGTCAAAAAGCCCTCTGTCCAGAATGAGAACATCCAGCTTTTCGTCCTCCAGCGCCTCAATTATTCCGTTGAGAGTAGCGCATGTAACCCACGTGTTGAAGAAAGCTGTGCCCTTATCTATCAATGGTGCGACCGAAGCGCGCTCCTGCGAGGTGCGAACAATCACGCCGTTTCTCTTGAGAAATTGGTGTACTGCGCTGATGGTCGTCGTCTTTCCGGACTTAGGCGTACCCGCGAATTCGATGATAAAAGGCCGACGCTTTTCGGAAAGCCTCGGTCGAATCCTCGATATTTGCGTTTCTAGATTGGCGAAGACGGCCTGCTTTGATCCGTGCATTCGCAACCACCCCGCCGTCATGGTGTCCGCTTTGTAGCAAAGTCAGGACGCCCGCGTCGAGTAGGTGCGATGTTAAGAACATGGCGGTGAAGTTCGCCAAATGATCGGAACGCTCAGGGTGAACTCGAGCCTCGGTATCGATAGCGGCGGGTGCAAATTGGCGCCCAACCGGTGCCATAGCATCCTGAAAACCCGCATAATGACGTCACCCATCGTGCAGACGGCTCATCCGGACTGCCGCGCTTTCGGTCGAGTGACGTGCTGGTCGGGCAGGCTGGAATGCTGGGGGTTGCTACTCTTAATCAGCGGGTCTGGAGTTCGAGTCTCCAACGGCCCACCCACCTAAGCGCTTGAAAGATAAAGCATTTCGCTCGCGTGCAGCGATGAGCGCGCGCAGCGAATTCTGCGAAAATTAGCGCATAACTAGCACGCTGAATTGGTTAAACGGTGCTTGAATAAGCACTGTGGGCGCGCCTCGCCAGCGCACGAGTCACGCTCGATCTGAGGGCGTTGGGCTCGCTTATGGCGCGCGGCGCGCTCTGCTGCGCGCTGCGCTCTAAAGCCCAGCGTTCGAAGTTAGCGTTTGACCTAACTCATTTGAAATAGACAAACATAATTGAGTTGGGCGCCGCGCGCTTTAAGTCATCACACTGCGGGATGAGAGGTATGGTGCGCGATCTTCTGCAACGGCGTGCATCGTCCTGCCGATCCGTTACCTTCGCGCTAGCTAAAAAATGAAAGGAGACCTAACAAGAAGGAGGGTTCGATGAAACGATTCTGGTTCTCGGGAATTCGGTGGTGCCTTTACGGATTCATCGCGAGCAGCCTCGCGATAGCGCCCGCGACGCTCGCAGCCCAAACCTCACGCACCAACGCTGCGATCATGATCTCGGTCAGCCAGGCTGGTGATTGCGAGGGGCAAAACGGTGACCTGTCGTTCATCGTCGCGATCGGCGCACCTAGGGGCGCGAACCGGTATATCAGCGGCGTCGGATTCGAGCCCTGCGTCGTGCTCCCGATCAAAGCACCTATCGGCGCGCAAATTTCCATCTACGCTGTGATGCAGGATACTGAGGCGATTCCGCGCCAGGGCATCGGTAGCCCCGCCGCCGCCGAAAGCCTGCTTGCGCCCGTCGCGTGCCAGGGCTTTGCCGTAGAGGCGTTTTCGGTTGGGTTGGACGCGACCGCTCTGTCTCAGATCAATCCGCGCGATCTGATCGTCGATGCGCAGGGCTATGGGTTGGCTTATTCCGATGGCGCGGATTCCCCAAACGGTAGCTTAACGCCCGGGACCGGCTTAGAGCCGTATGAATACGTAGTAGGTGGCTGCGATCGGCGCGCCTGTAGCACTAACGTGAGGTTCTTCAGCACCGTGCAGCCGACGGTGGGGCAGGCGCCGCGATGCACCGTCTTGGCGCCGTTCGCACCATAATTTCGACACGCTAAAGGATGCTTGAGGGGGGAAACAAACTCGGGAGCGTGGTCGACAGACTGCATCGATCTGGGCATTGGGTGCGCTCATGGCGCGCGGTGTGCGCGAGGCTCGCGCTTCCGAGCGCGCAGGGGTGACTTGCAAACGCAGACAGTCCGGTGGGCACGAAGTTCGAGTCGAGATGACGCTGGTAGAATCGCCGGGGCCTGACCGGCTACCGCAAGCGGTATATTCGGTTACGCGGCCATTGAAATGGCGGAATCAAGAGGTTGACCTGAAGCCTTCGCGAACGATAGGGCCAGACGACCATGCGGATTTATTTTACGTGAACGAAGAAGGCTCTCTTTATCTCACGCCGATGATCATCCCCAATAATTTTCCTCTCCAACACACCGGAGCCACGATGCTCTGGATTTACGGTTCGAGCAATATCGGTCGAAGCCGATAGCGAACTGCTCCGTTTACAGATCGCGTGGGACGGTCAATGGGACCTCGGTGAAGCCGAGATGAATAGGCACCTCAAAATCGATCCACGAGAAAATGGCGCAGTCAGGCCGACGCGATGAGCTTGCGCTCGGCGGGCGTGCTGGTGCTCGACAGCGAGATTTCGAAGCGGTAAAAGAGCGCCCCCTGCAGCTGAGGCGACGATGATCGGTCTTGGGCATTCGGACGCTTGGAGAATTCCAAAAGGGCCCGCGGAGCGTTTTTCATACACGCTCGCGGATTACCGGATTGCAGAGCGTGCCGATGCCGGTGATTTCGACCTCCACGGTGTCGCCCTGTTTCATGTTGGCGGTCTCGCCCTCGGTCCCCATCCAGATCACGTCGCCAGGATACAGCGTTAAGTAGCGGCTCATCGTAGCGATATAGCGTTCGATGCTGAAGATCATGTGGTTGGTCGGGAATCGAATCATCTCACGCCCGTTCAGCCGGATCATGGTAACCAGGTCCGCCAGCTTTACCTCAGTCTCGATCCAGGGCCCCATTGGCTTGAAGGTGTCAGAATTCTTTGCCCGCCACAGAGTCCGGTCGCTCTTCTGCCAGTTTCGCTCGCTCACGTCATTGCCGATCGTGTAACCCAACACGCAGGAAAGCGCGTCCTCCTCACTCAGGTTTTTCGCCCTCTTGCCAATCACTACCACGAGTTCGCCTTCGTACTGGACCTTGTCCGTGGCATCATGCGGAATTACGATCGTTTCGCCTTGAGCAATTAACGCGTTATTGGCGCGATATCCCACGTCCGGCTGCGTTGGCAGGTTCGGATTTTGGCCGATCTTCTCGGCAACCGCGCGGATATGCTCCGCATAGTTCAGTCCACATGCATAGAAAGTGCGTGGTATTAGCGGCACCAGCAGTTTCACCGCCGACAGCGACACCGGCGCGCCGTTGCGCTCCCAGCGATCGAACGGTGTGCCCAAGACCGGCTGGATGCCGTTTTCGTCGACAAGACCGTAGCTTGACTGACCATCCCGTTCGAACCGTGCCCAGCGCATAAGCCCTCCGTCTCAAGTGCTCAACAATACGATCAAATATTTGGGCAATCGAGACGCGAGCGGCCGCATCACGTTCAGAAATCTTCTATAGCGGAATGTCCTCTTCCGTGGTACGGTCGGCCGCATCAAAAAAGGAGCGGCGCGGGACGAAGCGTGGCGCCGCACTGCGAACTACCGGTCGTTTCGATCGAGGACCGCTTTGCGTTGGTCGATCGAGGACCGCTTTGCCCTGGACGCGCGAAACCTTAGGGGAGAAACGAAAATGGAACGATTTCGGATGCGCATCGGGGATGCCTGGCTACCGGCCTCGTCGAACGAATGGATAGAATCAGAGAATCCCTTCACCGGCAAAGCCTGGGCCGAAATACCGCGCGGGGGACCGGCAGACGCGGAAGCCGCCATATTGGCCGCGCATCACGCGTACACCAAAGGTCCCTGGAGTCAGATGAGCCCGGCCGACCGTGGCCTGCTGCTGTACAAACTCGCCGACCTTATGGCGGCGAACGCGGAAAAACTCGCCGAGCTCGAGGTCCGCGACACGGGCAAGCTGAGGGCCGAGATGCTCGGAAATCAGCGCTATATGCCACGGTGGTATCAGTACTACGGCGGCCTTGCCGACAAGATCGAGGGCTCGATCACACCGATCGATAAGCCTGGCATGTTTCACTACGTTAGCTACGAACCGCTAGGCGTGGTGACCTGCATCGTTCCCTGGAACTCACCGCTTCTGATCGCAACAATGAAAGTTGCACCGGCACTGGCAGCCGGTAACACGGTCGTCATCAAGCCTTCGGAGTTCGCGTCCACTGCGTTGATCGCCTTCGCTCGTCTTTTTGAGGAAGTTGGGTTTCCACCTGGAGTCGTGAACATGGTTACTGGCTACGGTGCAGAGGTCGGGAAAGTGCTGACAACGCATCCGCTCGTCAGGCGAGTCGCTTTTACTGGCGGGGAAGCCGGCGGACGTGCAGTCGGGGAGGCCGCAGGGGGAGCCTTCAAACGCGTTTCGCTTGAACTCGGCGGCAAGTCACCGAACATCGTCTTCGCCGACGCCAATCAGGAAGCGGCACTCAAAGGTGTCGTATCGGGAGTGTTCGCTGCAAGCGGTCAGACCTGCATGGCCGGCTCGCGCCTGATTATACATTCGTCCATCCATGACGAGTTCGTGGACAAACTGGTCGCCTTCATGTCGCGCGTCCGCCTTGGAGATCCGGACAACGCGGACACGAATATGGGTCCGCTTTCAACTCGGCCGCAGTTAGAGCGGGTCATGAAGTATATCGATATCGCTAAGCAGGAAGGTGCAAAGTGCGTAATTGGCGGCCGACGCGGTCAGGGTGCGAATTGTGGAGACGGCTGGTTCGTCGAGCCTACCATCTTCACCAATGTGAGGAACGATATGCGAATCGCTCGGGAAGAGGTCTTTGGGCCGGTCCTCGTGGTGATTCCCTTCGACACCGACGATGAGGCGGTTGAGATAGCGAACGATACGCCCTACGGCCTTGCCGCCGCGCTCTGGACCAGCAGTATCGAGCGTGCCGTGAAAATGCCAAGGCGTCTGCAGGCCGGCACCGTCTGGGTTAATGCCTATCGAGTTGTGAGCTATCTTGCGCCCTTCGGCGGATTCAAATCCTCGGGGATAGGCCGAGAAAACGGGATCGAGGCAATTAAGGAGTATTTGCAGGCGAAGAGTGTCTTCATAAACGGTAATGCGGACGTGCCTAATCCTTTTGTTATGCGCTGACACTGATCAAGGCTGCTCATTATGCCCCAAAACGCGGACTGAGATCTGCGGACAAGCCTGGAAGGGAACAATATGGGTAATTTGGACGCCTATCGCGAAGCCGGAAATCCGATGTTCAACGACAACACACTAAAACTTGGCATCTTTGGCCCAAATTGCTCCAATGCCTGCGCTATGACGCTGGCCGAGACCAGCTTCGAGCCGACCTTCGAGAAGAACGTGGAGATTGCCGGCCTACTCGAAGCCACCGGGTTCGAATGTATAGTGCCGATTGCGCGCTGGCGTGGCTTTGGCGGGCCGAGCAATTTCAATGGCCGCAACATGGAGACCTACACCTGGGCGGCGGCGCTTGCCGCCGTTACAAAGAGGATCGTTCTATTCGCCACGTCACACGTTCCGACGATACATCCGATCGTGGCGGCAAAGATGGCGACTACGATCGATCACATCGCCAAGGGCCGATTCGGTATCAACATGGTCTGTGGCTGGTTCACGCCGGAAATGGAGATGTTTGGCGTCAAGCAGATGGAACATGACACGCGTTACGAATACGCGAGCGAGTGGGTCGAGATCGTATTGAAGCTTTGGACCGAGGAATGGTTCGACTACAAGGGCAAATTCCTGACGGTCGACCGGGGGTTTTCCCAACCGAAGCCGTATCAAAATCCGCGACCGTTGCTGATCGGCGCCGGCACCTCTCCCAAAGGCCGCGAATTCGCCGCCCGCTACTGCGATATCAACTTCGCGATTGTAGAGGACGTGGAGAGCGGCAGAGCTTGGGTGAAGGCGATAAAGAAGCTCGCTTGGGACGAGCACAAGCGTGAGATCGGCACTTTCACTACCTGCTACGCTGTCGTGCGAGACACCGAGAGAGAGGCGCGAGAGTACTACAATTACTATGTCCATGAAAAAGGTGACTGGGAGGCGGCGAATAACGTTTGCGACCTTTTCGGGATTCAGAGCGGATCCTGCACGAAGGAGTATCTCGACAAGTTCCGTGAGAACTTCATTGCGGGATGGGGCGGCTATCCATTGGTTGGAACTGCTGACCAGGTGACGAGCAGGCTCCTCGCGTTGTCCCGCACGGGGGTAGACGGAACCTTGATCTCGCTGGTCGACTACAATGCTGAACTTCCTTACTGGAACGAGAAGGTCATGCCTCTGTTGGAACAGGCCGGACTGCGAAGGCCACTAAGCAGCAAAGGTATCGATACGGGTGCGTAAGATGCCTGACAAATCTACCCCTCGGTCTGATAGATCACGAATCGCGCCGTTTCGACCAAAACGTCGGGCTGAAGCAATTCGGGAATCAATACCTGCACGAGTTGACCAGCAAGGGCGTGAGAAGGACGAGCTGAGACGGAAGTTCGGAGAAACCGTCCGGCGTCTTCGTGTCAAGGCGGGTATAACACTGGAGCAACTCGCCGCACTATCGAATGTCAGCCGGGCGATGCTGTCTTCGGTCGAACTTGGCGCAAAAAGTCCTACTCTATCCGTACTCGTTGGCATCGCAAGCGGGCTCGGCGTTACGGTTTCTCAACTGATGAGCAACGAATCCCAGCCCGCGATAGTGTCGGTGATTCGTAAACAACAGCGCCTGAAGTTTCGCGATCAGGAGACTGGAGCTGAACGTCATTTGCTGTCACCGACCCATCTGGACAAGGGCGTCGAGCTTGTCGAACATCTGCTTCCCAAAGGCCGGGCCCTCGATGGGGCTCCCTATCTCAGGGCACGGACAGACAAGTACGTCGTCGTCATTGAAGGCCGACTGAACGTCGAGGTAAATGATGTCGTCTACAGTCTGGACGCCGGCGACTCCATGTTTTTCGAGGTTCTCGGCCACTACCGGTTCGTGAATCCAAGTCAAAAGGTCTGCCGCTACTATCTATTTATTCATCATCAGTATTAACGGCCAATGTGAGTCCTCCGCTACCGCGCAGCGAAGGTCGGCGTAGGGCGCCCAGCGATCTCCTGAGGAATTCTGCCCAACTTAATCCGTTTGCGAACAGGCTCTGCGGTTTCCTATGCTCACTGCTGACGCTCGGGGCAGAGGCCAAGCCTTGAGACATCAACATAACGGAGCTGTTACACGGCTGATTGGTTTTTGAAACTACAGCGGGCACCTTGTGGTCTGCGCGGGCGACTCGGGCCGCTGGAAATTCGTGAGGGAGACATCTCGTGACCAGTGACTCTTCTATGATGGTGGGAATTTGTGTCGCGCGGGCGCGCCTGATGCGCGCGGGCAGCATCTTGAGCATGGCGCTGGCGCTGGTAGTGGCATGCGCGGCGCTGGCGCTCGCGCAGGATCCTCGCAACACGACCCGCGCCGACATCGACCAATGGCTTGCGAAATATGGCAGTGCGAAGCCTGACTTCAAGCCAGGCGATGTGCTGACGGCCAAGGACTTAGAGCGGATCCGTCCATTCATGATGCCGGGGTACGTCGAGCAGTACAGATTTCCCGAGATGCGCATGGAGATCATCCCGACGCGCAGCCACACGCCGCGTAGGGATTATATGGATTGCACGGAGAAGTACCAGGCGCAGGTCAGGATCGATTCCGACGGCTCGATGACCAATTACTTCTGCGGACAGCCCTTCGCGGATGCCTCGCTGAGCGCCGCCGATCCGCTATCGGGCTACAAGGCGGCCTGGAATTTCGAGGCTCGATGGTGGAACTACGGCCCGATCATCATGAGCGTCCTGTTCCTCTACGACCGCTTCGGCGGCAACCATCAGGGACAGGTGCCCGCGACGGTCGAAGCGCCGCCGGCGGGTTGGATCAGCGGGGTGGAGTATAAGAGCAAGCTGCCGAGCGGCGCGCCGAAGTTCTTCGGCGGCGGTGGCACATTTGTCAAAACGGCGAATATTCTTTACGAGCGGGTCTACTTCAGCCATCTCGCGCCGCGCGCCGCCGAGGGCGGACTGCTGCCGCTGCCTGAGGCCAAGGACGTATACTACAAGGAGTTCTCCGGCTTCTTCTCGCCCTTCGACGTGCGCGGCCAGGTCTTCATCACTTACCGCTATAACGATCCGCATCGCGCCGACGACGCCTGGGCCTACGATCCGCAGTCGCGGCGCGTGCGGCGCGTCTCGGTCGAAGTCAAGGAGGATTCGCTCGGCGGAAGCGATCAGACCAACGAGGACTTCTACACCTTCTCCGACCGCATCGCGAAATGGAAGTTCAAGTTTCTCGGATGGAAGGACATGCTGGTCGTGATGGACGGCAAGAACGACTACGGAAGCTATTACGGACCCAACGGCAACCTTCCCGATGACGTCTGGTCAATCCGCAGCATGGCGGTGGTCGAGCGCATCTCCAAAAAGGCCGATCATCCTTACAGCAGCGTCGTCATGTTCTGGGATTCCGAGAACTGGCATCCCTGGATGGCGGCGATGTTCAATCGGCAGCACAAGCTGTGGAAGACCATCGTGTATGCCGGGCGCTGGACCGAGGACTACAAGGAATGGGCCGAGATCAATCATGGCGTGGAGTCGACCCAGATACAGGGCATCACCGCCACCGATTACATAAACCAGCGCGCCACGCTTTTTGCTGATTTCGGGACCGGGTATCCGGCGGCAAATCTCGAGCAGGTGGGCAAGATCTTTGACATCAGCAAGCTCGAGCAGTTCCACCGCTGAGCTCCGGCGCCACAGCGAAAGAAATCCAACGGCAGCACGGCGCGCCGCCCGGCGATCGAATCGCTGGTCGGCGCGCCGCTTTTTTCCGTCGCATGCCACCGGCGCCGGCTCGCGCAACTCCCAAGCTCTAACGCCAGTCTTCCCCGCAAGCGTCGTCTTCCAGATGCCTGTCTGATCGGTCCGCCGACCGAAACGCAGCGCTGCTCAACGAGAGTCCGAAGCGAGTTCGGCCAGCCGCCGCGCGGCTGGGCTATTCGATATAGCGGGTAGCCTCAAACAAGTTCCGGCTCCGACAATTCACTTCGCATAGCTATCAGGCAGCCGGTAAAGACAATCTCCGATCGCGCGCGTAGGAGTGGCCGATCCCGATCCATTGCGGCTTTTCGATCCCTTGCGCCGAGCCTATCCGTGTCTGCGCCTGAGACAGGAGGCATTTCCAAGCGTCAATGTGACATCGCTTGCGGACAGAAGACGGGCTTCGTCATTCATATCTTGATTAAACATACTATTGAGTAGCTATCTCCGATGAATCTCAGTCACGACTTGTAAATGACTAATAGCGCATGCTACTTAGTGACTTCACACCCCACCCTCTAGATGCGATTCGCGGCCGTCGCGGCTATGTTGCCGCTCTAACCGGATTTGAGGAGTACAGATGAAACGCTATCTGATTCGCGCATCATGGATTCTGGCCGCCATCGTCGTCGGCCTCAGTTTTCTTAACGCAACAAAAGCCCTGGCCGCCGCCACGATTCGCTGCGTGAACAGCACCGACGCAAGCTGCCAGCAGACGTATTCCACTATACAGAATGCGGTAAATGCCGCCGCCAGCGGCGACATCATCCTGGTGGGCCGTGGAATTTACAGCGAGACGGTGACGGTGACCACTCCCAACCTGATCTTCTTCGGCGCGCGCGCCGGGATGGATGCGCGGATCGGACGCTTGAACTCGATTTATGAATCGGTCGTCAATGCGACCGGGGCGGGCGCGCTGGCAGGATTTATCGTGGAGGCCGCCAACGTAGTGATTGATGGTTTCACCATCCAGGGCTTTAGCTCGCCCGCTGACGGCTCGGGCATCGACCTCAAGGGGGGCCTTAATCCCGCCACGGGTGCGCTGATCTTAAATAATATTCTGCAGAACAACAGTCAGGCTCTTTCCATGAATTTCGAAGGTTCAGCGCCCGTGACCAACGTGGTCATCAGACGCAACCTCTTCAGAAACAATTCGGTCGGCTCAGGCGACGGCATCTTCACGTCTGGCGCGCAGAACGTGACCATCGCAGATAACAATTTCAGGGGAGATCCCACGGTCGCGATTGGAATCAACAACTGCTCAAATGTGAGTATTAGCGGAAACACGTCAGGCAGGGATGGGGGATTCGTCATTTTTACGGGGACAACGAACGCCGAGTTCAGTCACAACCAGGGCCAGAACTTCCTTGGTTCAGCCGCGCTCTTTCCCGGTAGTGGCGGCGCCGCGGTGGCCATCGGTCCCGGCAACGATGGCTTGTTGATCAGCGGCAATACGCTCGCAACGGGCGGGACCATCGGGATAGCGGCCACGACTGTTTTCGGGTCTGGGACCAGCCAGCATGTCAGCATCAGCTACAATAATGTCAGTCAGATGGAAGAGTCAGGCATCGTCGCCCAGGCAACCACCCTCGTCAATTCGATCATCGTGGGCAACATGAGCTGGCGTAACGGGGCGGACGGCATCGGCGTCGACGCAGGCAATTCGGGCAACTTTCTGGTGGAAAACGTGATGCGTAAGAACGCGGGATTCGACTGCCGCGACAGTTCGACAGGAAGTGGAACTTTGGGAACGAATGATACCTGGTACAGAAATACGGGCATCGCCAGTTCGCCGACGGGACTCTGCACGCCATAGATCCTGCGCAACCGTATGCGGCAAACCTATTGTTACCCTCGCCCCCAGCAAGGGGGCAGGGTTCACCGCGGACTTGGGCCCAAGACGAACGACGTCACAACACTCTGCCAAGGTGCATAATGCCCGACGGCGGATCGGCCGTGGCCGGACAGGCGCGATGTTCAATTATCAACAGATCGCAGATTTTCCGATCGACAAGAAATTACACCAAGTTGCACAGTATTGCAGGCTTTGCTTCGCAAGGTCTGTTTTAATTTGTCAACCTCTCCGGCTGACACCGAGACCTTTTCGCCGATTATCGGTCGCCCGAAGAACTTTTTCGGCACAACGCGATGGTGCTTCCCTTCCTTTAGGAGTCGGCACCTTGTTAAACTGATTTTCAGGCGATCGGTATTTAGGTGTCAGTAACCCTTGAGCTGCCATGACGTTGAATAAAAAGAAATCACCCAAGAGCATCAGCGTCCTGCGATTAGGTCAGCCCGGCACTTTGTCGTGGCTATCCAACTCGCAGATGGCGAGAGAATCGGCCAAGGTTGCAGGCACTCTCTTTTCCGTCAAGTCCACGAAGCCGATGGCGAGCCTTCCCGAGGAACCGTTGGCCTCGGAAGTGCAAGTCTTGCTGAATAGCGCCACCAACGTGATCGAATGTGCCACGGGCGGGCATGGGCGATGCGCCAACAGCGTGTGTGGATGCCGCTGTCATAAGTCGCGTGGGCGCACGCGCGCGAAGCGGCGCATGAGCGTCTAGGCTTCTTCAATAACGAATGACAGCGAAACGCCGCGCGGGGGATGCGGCTGGGTTTAACGCGCCACCGGGTCCGGTGTCGAGGCCACAAGCTTGACGCCCAGGGCGATCTTGCCGGCGGCCGCGCTAATCTTCACTCTCGTCAGCAGCGCAAGCGACCTCGCCTTAAGCGGGAACTGCTCTGCGCCTTGAAGAAAAGCCTCGCCATCGACGCGAGCGGTATCGAGGACCACTCGCCAGGCCTCGCGGTCCCCAAGACCGGGCAGCAGAAACGGAATCGGTTCGTGATGGCTATTGAGCAGTAGAATGAAGTCGTCATCGACGACCGGCCGTCCCTGGTCATCGTCTTCGTTGGTCGCGTCGCCCTGCAGGTAAACGCCGAGGCATCGCGCCTCCGACTGACGCCATTCCTCGTCGGTCATCTCACGGCCATCGGGAGTCAACCACACGATATCTTTCACGCCGGTACCCTTCACGCGCGGCCCCTGAAAAAAGCTGCGCCGGCGGAAACAGGAATGGGACTTCCTGAACTTGATTAGCTCGCTGACAAAGGACAGCAATTCGCGATCTTCGGTGTCGGGATTCCAGGGCATCCAGCTGATTTCGTTGTCCTGGCAGTAAGCATTGTTGTTGCCGCGCTGAGTGCGGCCGGTTTCGTCGCCCGCCAGGAGCATCGGCACGCCTTGCGACAGGAGCAGAGTCGCGAGGAAATTGCGCTTCTGCCGGGCCCGCAACGTCAAAACCCCCGGATCGCTCACCGGTCCTTCGGTTCCGCAGTTCCAACTGCGGTTGTCGTCGGTTCCGTCGCGGTTTTGCTCGAGGTTGGCGTTGTTGTGCTTGCCATTATAACTGACCAGGTCCTCGAGCGTGAAGCCGTCGTGGCAGGTGATGAAATTGATGCTGGCGTAGGGACGCCGGCCGCTCAGCTCGTACAGATCGCTCGAGCCGGTGAGCCGGTAAGCGAGCTCTCCGATGAGGCCGCCCTCGCCCTTCCAGTATGATCGCACTGCGTCGCGATACCTGCCGTTCCATTCAGTCCACAGGACCGGGAAATTTCCGACCTGGTAGCCGCCCTCGCCGATATCCCACGGCTCGGCGATGAGTTTGACCTGCGAGAGCACGGGATCCTGATGTACCACGTCGAAGAAGGCGCTCAGGCGGTTGACTTCGTAGAGTTCGCGCGCGAGCGCCGCGGCAAGGTCGAAGCGAAAGCCGTCCACGTGCATTTCGACGACCCAGTAACGCAGGCTGTCCATCAGCAGTTGCAGCACCCGCGGATGCATCATGTTCAGCGTGTTACCGCAGCCGGTGAAATCCATGTACAGGCGCGGCTCGCCGGGTATCAGGCGGTAGTAGGCGGTGTTGTCGATTCCGCGGAAGCTCAGCGTGGGGCCGAGATGGTTTCCTTCGGCGCTGTGGTTGTAGACGACGTCGAGGATGACCTCGATCCCGGCCGAGTGCAGCCGCTTCACCATCGATTTGAATTCATTGATGTAGCCGGTGGCCGAGTAGCGCATGTCGGGCGCGAAGAAGCCGATCGAGTTGTAGCCCCAGTAGTTTTTGAGTTTCCTTTCGACCAGGTTGCGCTCGTCGACGAAGGCATGCACCGGCATCAGCTCGACCGCGGTGATGCCGAGGCGCTTGAGATGTTCGATCACGGGGTCTGTCGCGAGCCCGGCGTAGGTTCCGCGCAGAGGGGGCGGGATCTGCGGATGCAGTTGGGTGAAGCCCTTTACGTGCAGCTCGTAGATGATCGTGTCATGCCAGGGAGCTCGCGGGGGCCGGTCGTCGCCCCAAGTGAAGGCGGTATCGACCACGCGGCACTTGGGCATCCCGGGCGCATCGTCGCGCCGGTCCATCGTGAGATCTTCGCGCGCGCCGCCGACGCGGTAGCCGAACAGCGCGTCGCTCCACTTGATATCGCCATCGACATGCTTGGCGTAAGGATCGAGCAGCAGCTTGTGTGGGTTGAAACGCAGCCCCTGTTTCGGATCGTAAGGTCCGTGCACGCGGTAGCCGTAGAGCAATCCCGGCCGCGCCTCGGGCAGATAGCAGTGCCAAACCTGGTTGGTCTGCCAGCGCATCGGGATTCGTTCGGTCTCGCGCCGGGTCCTTGAGTCGAACAAACAAAGTTCGACGCGGTCCGCACGCTCGGAGAAGAGTGCAAAATTCACTCCCTCGCCGTCCCAGCTCGCTCCGAGCGGCTGAGGCTGTCCGCGCCATACCGCAGTCTTTGAATGATTCATCGCGATCATCAGCGAAAAACGTTGCTACCCGGCAATTTACTTAGAAGTGACTGCACGCACGCTCAGCGGCCAATCAGGGTGAGCACCAGCGGCGTGAGATCCATCTGGGAGGGCGTACGCCCGTGGCGCGAGTTCTCGACTATATCCTGCATGACCGTGCCTGAGCCGCCGTCGAGAGCCAGAATGAGCGGAACATTGCTATCCGACATATCCGGGCTGCCATGCCATGAGTAATGCGTCGTCACCGCGAAATAGTACCTGTCCTGGATCGGGATAGTTGAGCTGGCCTTGGGAAGTATCACTATATCTCCCGCCCGGCCGCCATAGGGGCCGTCGCCGAGCCATTTCATGCGTTCCTCGAGGTCGGCCAGGTCCGGTCGAGGATTTCTCTCCAGGTAGCGATGTATCGAAACAAGCTCTCTGCCGTCGAACACTTTGAATGGCCCCCCCTCCTCGTCTTGCCCGGACGGCCGGCGGGCAAAGATGAGATCGACAGTTCCCTTCCCCTGCGGAATCGGCCGCCCGCTCTGATTCTCCTTGTACAGCGCGCGGACCGCTCTCATCACGTCCTGGTGAAAACGCGGCGGCCGGCTCCAGTCGCAAGCCTGCCCGCTCGCCCGACAGGTCGAACGGTCGGCGAGATAGACGTAGGCCATGAAGCCCTGCGAGGCGATCACGGCCTGGAAGTCCTCTTCGCGCTTGCTCACGTTGAGCGTCGCCTTCCGGACGCGAAACCCGGCCGCCTTGAGAATCGCAAACGGCGATCCTTTGTCATCCGGACCAAGCCGATGCTTATTGTCATTCATGGTCGGCGTGTGACCGTGGTCCGCAATGAAAATCACGTACGTGTTCGATAGCGCGCCCAGCTTGCGGTACACGTCGAGCACCTGGCCCACGGCGCGGTCGATATTGTTCTCGAGATAGCCGACCTGCGCGTGCAGCGGATCGGGCGAGGCGTGCGTAAACAGATCGATCCCGGGAAAGTAAACCACCTGCAGCCGCGGCAGCCCGTGCTCGTTGATGGCCTGGATGAGCTTGATGGTCGAGGCCAGGTCGAGCGACTTACTGATGGCCTCGAGCGAGGTCTCTCCGCTGAGCTTGCCTTCGACCAGGCCGCCAACAATGCCGGCGAAGGTCGTGGGCGGCACCGTGGTGAAAAGCGTCGACCCCCGGTAGACCATCAGCATCGAGACGTAGGAGCGGCGTTTGAGCTGCTCATACAGCGTCGGAACTTTGAGCTGCTTGCCGACCAGGTCATTGTCGAGCATCGCCGAAAAATCGGCCGTATCGGTGACGGTGATGGGCACCGGGGCATAGAAGCGCAGGTGCTCGCGGTCGAACCATTCGTCGCCTGGCACGCCGTTTTGCGCTGGCGGCTTGCCGGTGAAGGTCGCGGACCAATCGGCAACCGTGCTCGACGGCAGCACGCTCAGCACGCCTGGCGCGGAATATCCGTGCTCGAACACTCCGTTGCCCTGTTCCTTGCCAAGCAGCGCCGCGATATGCGGGGCCTTGCCCGATCGAATCGCTTCCATCAACTGCGGGTAGCCGGCGCCGTCCAGACAGAAGACGATCACCCGCGAGCCCTCGGCAGGCGGAGCCTTTGCCGTGGTGACGACCGGGTGATTAATCGGACGCTCTCCGCCGGTGCTGACGGTTTTCGCCACGAACGCACAGGCCCCGGCCAGGCACAGCGCCAGCCCTGCGACGACCGTCAGCAGAAGCGGGCGCGAGCGCAAAGGGCGATTATCATGTCCGTCATGCGGCACCGGGTTATAAGACATGTTGGCCGCCACGTAATCAAGAATCCATATGCGGCGCGTGAGGAGGAAGCCCAGCTTCGAGGCAGCCGCTCCAGCACGGAGTATGGTCTACGGAGGAGCGCGGGAGATCCCGACCGACGGGCGATTTTGCGTCCCGTTTAATTCAATCCTGTTTTGCGCCAGGCCCCGCGCGCCGGCAGCGGCAGATGCAGGTTTTCGCGTAGTGTTGTCCCCTCATACTCCTTGCGCACCATACCTCGGCGCCGAAGTTCGGGGACCACCAGGCGCACGAAATCCTCGTAAGCGCCGGGCATATGGGTCGCAGACAGGACGAAACCGTCACACGCGCCGGAGGTGAACCACTCTTCCATCTGATCAGCGACCTCAGCGGGCGTGCCGGAGAAAACTCCGAATTCCCTGATAGTGCCTCGATTGCTGTAGCGGACGAAATCGCGAACCGTCGGATTGGGCTTGCCGCTTAGCTGAATCACCCGGTCGCGGAACATCTGTAAACCGCTTATCGAGGCAAGTTCGTCGGCGTTGAACGGTTCATCCATTCCCTTGCGGGCGAAGTCGAAATTCAACACTTCTGAGAGCAGTGCCAGAGAATCGATCGGCTTCGCCAACTGCTCGATGAACGCCATCTTTTCCTCGGCCATCGTGTGAGTCTCGCCAACCACGGCGTAAACGGCGGGAGCGACTTTCACCTGTTCGGGATTGCGGCCTACCGCCGCCACCCGCTCCTTGAATTTCGCAGTCGCCGATTTCGCGATGTCGAGATTCTGGTAGATAACAAACACCAGTTCGCCCCATCGCGCGGCAAAATCGAGTCCTCGTCCGCTCTGGCCGGCCTGAATCAGAACCGGATGACCCTGCGGCGAGCGCGGGACTGTGAACGGTCCCCGCGAACTGAAGTATTCTCCCTTATGATGCAGGGGATGGATCTTGGAGGCGTCGGCGAAAATGCCCCGCTCACGATCCATCACAATCGCGTCGTCTTCCCATGTATCCCAATGACCGAGGACGACCTGCATGAATTCGTCGGCCCGGTCATATCGCAGGTCATGCGGCAGTACCGCGTCTTTGCCGAAGTTGGCGGCTTCGGAATCATTGAGCGAGGTGACCACGTTCCACGCAACCCGGCCGCCCAGCATCACGTCGAGCGTGGCGAAGACCCGGGCGACGTGAAAAGGCTCGAAGTAGGTGGTTGAGTAGGTGGCGCCCAGACCGAGCCTGCTGGTCGCCAGCCCCATCGCCATCAGGATCGGGATCAAATCCATTTTGACCACCCGGATCCCATTGCGCACCGCCTCCGCGTAATGGTCGCCGTAGCGGTCAGGCATGGCCAAACGATCGTCGAAAAATGCGAGGTCGAACTTGCCGGCCTCCAGCGTGCGCGCGATTCGCTGGTAATACTCGGGAGTAAGAAAATCGGGCGCAGTCGCAGGATGGCGCCAGGAGGCGGGGTAGTTGGAACAGTTCTGCGCCTGCAGAAACCCGATCAGAGCCATTTGCCTGGCGGTCTGGGACATCGCTTGCCTAGATTACCTCCCGCGCCCGCAGTTCGGCGATCTGTTCCCCGTTCAGTCCGAGCCATTCGCTCAGCACCCGCTCGGTGTCGGCGCCCTTATGCGGTCCCAGATGTTCAATTCTTCCCGGTGTAAGCGAGAGGCGCGGCACCACGCCGGGCACCACGACTTCGCCGGCGTCGGGGTCCTCGATTTGGCGCAGGTTGTTGCGGGCCTGGAAATGCGGGTCCGCAAATATGTCCGCGATATTGTTGACCGGTCCGCAGGGAATCTCGCCCGCGAGGCAAATTTTCACGAGTTCGTCGCGGCTGTGACGGCCGGTCCATTCGGACACGATTGCGTCGATTTTCTCCCGGTTTTTAACTCTCGCTTGCATCGTCGATGATTCAGGATCGCGCACCAGCTCCGGCCGCGCCATCGCAACCGCCAGCCGCTCAAACATCTTGTCGCTTGAGCACGCGATCGCGGCCCATGATCCGTCGGCACACCGATAATGGCTGTGCGGCACGATGGTCGGTGACTCAGCCCCCATCGCTTCGCGCACCTCACCGAAGCGCGCGTAGACGGGGACCATCTCGTCGAAAAACCGGAAAATCGTCTCGTACAGGGCCACGTCGACGAACTGTCCTTCGCCCGTGCGATCGCGATAACGCAGCGCGAGCAGCGTTCCCACCAGTGCATAGACGCCCGACAGATAATCGGCAAGACCCATCGACCCAGGCACCAGCGGCTTACCGCCCCGTTCGCCCACCAGATGGGCGAGGCCGCTGAAGGCGTGCGCAATGCGTGCAAAACCGGGCCGGTCCTTGTATGGGCCGTCCTGTCCGAAGGCGGTCACTCGTACCATTACGATGGCCGGATTAACGGCCCGCAATTGCTCGTAACCGAGGCCCCACTTCTCCATGGTTCCGGGTCTAAAATTCTCGATCACCACGTCGGCCCGCTTGACCAGCTTTTTGAAAAGTTCGGCGCCCTCAGCTTTCGCGAAATCGAGCGTGATCGCTTTTTTGTTGCGCGCGTCGTTTAGCCACCACAGTGTTTCGCCGCCCTCGACAGGCGTACCGAGTTTGCGTAGCGGATCGCCGAGAGTCGGATGCTCGATCTTGATCACTTCGGCGCCGAATTCCGCCATCGTGGTCGCGCAGAATGGGCCGGCAAGAAAGGTGGCGGCGTCGAGAACACGGATTCCAGTGAGCGGCCCGGCCGGTTTCGTTGTCTTATCAGTCATCGTATATCTTCCCTGCGTGCAGGAAAGCCTTAAGACAAATCCGTCCCGCAGCGCAAGGATTAGCAAATGTTGGCAAGTATTTTGAAAAGTTCCTTTGTCAGCGACGCTCCAGTCCGCCGACGAAGCGGTCAGTTTCATCATTGTGATCGAACAAAAAAGCGCAAGGACCCGATCTCCCGGTTAAAAACGCCGCTTGTTGATACGATGGGCCAAGCTCATTAAGTTTAGCACGCAATCTAGCTAGCTGTTTGCCGCGTATCTCCAGAGGGTGAAGTGGCCGACGCAAGACAGGCTATGCCTGCGGATCGCGACCTTGTCGCCGCGATGGCGGCGGGCGATTCGGAGGCACTGCGTAGTCTGAACGCGCGCTATGGCAGGATGTTGGCCGCCCTTGCCCGACGTTTTCTGAGCAATGAGTCCGATGCCGAAGAGGTGGTCGCCGATGTTCTATGGCAGGCCTGGCGCGACGCCAAAACATTTGATGGGGCGCGCGGCTCGGTATCGGTCTGGCTGGTCACGCTCGCGCGCAGCCGCGCCATCGATCGCTTAAGAGCCAACCGCGCGCGCAAACCGCCGCCCGGGGAGCAGCCCGCGTCGGAGCCGGCCCCCGATCCCGCCCTGGATATCCATCAGGCCCAGCGCGCGCGCATCGTTCGCACCGCGCTCGCCGGACTCGATTTCAACGAGCGCGCGGCACTGCAACTGGCTTATTTTTCCGACTTGTCGCAATCGGAGGTGGCCGAAAAGCTGGGAATTCCCCTGGGGACGGTGAAGACCAGGATGCGCAGTGCAATGATGAAACTGCGCGACGCGCTTTCAGCGCGGCACGAGTAGCCACGAGTAGTATGGACCATCAGGCAATCAAAGACCTGCTCCCGCTCGCCGCGCTCGACCGGCTGGAACGTGACGAGGCGCGCGCGCTCCAGGAGCATCTGGGCGCCGGCTGCGAGGAGTGCGAACCCCAACTGCGCGAGTTGCGCGAGATCGCGGCGTCGCTCGCGCTTACTCTCGGCCAGGAAGGCTCGGAAGAAGGCGCCCGGGAAGGCGTGGAAGAGCGCATCTGGCAGCGCCTCGATGCGCGGCTGCATCGGGGCGCGGCCGAGCCGGCCCGGCCCGCCGCGAAAGAGACCGACAGCGCGCGCCGTCCCGCTCGGGGGCGCGTGGGCGTATGGCGCGCCGCAACCGCCGTGATGGCCGCCGGAATTGTCGGGGCTGCGATTTACGCCGGTCAGGTAAGCGATCAGCTCCGCCGCGCCAACGAGGAAAACCAGCAACAGATTGCGGCGATGAATTCCCGGGTCAGCGGCCTGCGCGCCGAACTCACCAGGGCACGCGGCGTGGTCGGCACGCTCCAACGAGTTCTCGGCGAACGCATCCGATTCGAGAAAGTGCTGAGTGCGCCTGACCTGCGGCTAACCCGCCTCGAACCGCTGGCGCCCGCTCCCGGAGCCGGCGCGATCGTCGCGGTCAGCGCCACCAACAAGGCCGCCGTGTTCCAGGCCGCCGGCCTGCCCGCCACACCGCCGGGCAAGACCTACGAATTATGGTGGATCACCAGGGAGCACGGGCCGGTCGCGGCCGGACTGTTCCAGGCCGAAAACGGCCGTCCGGTGATCGCACCAGTCGCGCTGCCGCCCGCGGGCGAGCACGTGTTGCTGAGCGCGGTGACGCTGGAACCAGCGGGCGGCGTGAGCAAGCCGACCGGCGCGATGTACCTCAAGGGCGCGCCTGGACCCGCCTAGTGCGGCCAAATCCGCGGGGCCGCGCCGCTCGTATCTGAAGATGTGAACGCAACTCATCATCCGGATACCGGCGGGCACTACCGCCATAGTTTCGATCTCGAAAAATATCTGCGAACCGCCGGGGGCACGCGCCCGGAAACTTTCGACTGGTCCGATCCGGGTCCGCGCCTGGATGACGACGCGCTCTTTTGCGTCGGCTACATGATGGACATCGAGTCGCACACCATCATCTACCTGCGCGAAATGCTTTCCACCGCGGTCGCTCAGGACCCGTCGATCACCGCCTTCCTGTCGTGTTGGGCGTACGAGGAATTTTTCCACTCGCAGGTGCTCAAACGCCTGCTCGAAAACCAGGGCATAGCGATCGACGATCGCCGTTTCGCCGCATTGCGGCGCGCCAGGCCGGCTGACTACCTGGCGCAAAAATTCGCCCGCCTGCTCTCCCGCATGACCCGCCACTTTCCCGCGGTCCACATGACCTGGGGCGCGATCAACGAACTCTCAACGCTGACCGGCTACCATGCGCTGATCGACAGAACCAGGCATCCGCTGCTCACGGCCATGCTCTCGCGTATCATCAAGGACGAGCGCCGCCATTTCTCGTTCTACTTCAACCAGGCGCGCCTGCGCCTGCGGCCACGCGCCGCCCGGAACCTGACCTCGCTCATCGTGCGCAATTTCTGGACTCCGGTCGGAAGCCCGGTGCGCGGCGACGCCGACGCGCGGCGTATCTGCGGCTACCTGTTCGGCGACGAGCAGGGGCCGCGCCGTCTCGCCGAGCATGATTCCATGATCGCGCGTCTCCCGGGTCTGGGATGGTTCGACCTGGCGTCGCGCTACTGCTTCGGCGCGCCGGCGGCCGGAGCTTCTCCCGTGCTGATCGCTCAAAACTGATCGATTAGAGCTGACCCGATCCTCACGACCGTGCTTTTTTCTCGCCAAGCGGTGAAGCGCTGTTTTGTCAAATCCGATGCGTGAGGCCGTCCGTATCTCCAAGCGTCTGTTCATTTTTGTCCTTGGGCATTTGCAACCTTACTGGAGGAGCCTCATGAAAACGTCGATGCTTCGGTTGATGTCAGGAGTCGGCCTTGCCTTCGCCCTTATTGCAGGGACCGGACTCGCGCAGGAAACGCCGCAGGATACGCCCACGAAAACCCTCGCGCCGAACCAGACTGCCGCTTTTGGCGCCAACACGCCGCTCGTGTTCACCTACACCGAGAACTTCGATTGCGTCGACGAGCCAACCGATGACCTGAATTTCAACGGGATACTTGCCGAGTCGGATCCGGCGGAATTCCAAACCCCGATATGCCAGGTCGGTACAGAGCCGAAACACGATCCGACCGGCGCCTCAGTTCAAACTACCGATAAGCTTTGGGTCCTGGTGCCGTTCTTTGGAACCGATACCACCGACACCGACGCCATCGCGTGTCCAGCCAACGCGCGGCCGGGCCTGCTCTGCGGCAAGGCGCTCGGCGACACCTTAATTAGCCTCTTTGGTATCGTGCCCGAGGGTTTCAAGCAGACTCCGTCTGTGCCCGTCCAGTGTCCGGATCCGGGCTCGCCGCCGGGTACCTGCACGATGCACGCTTCCACGCTTGATCTATTCCCGGCCCTCGTTGCGCTGGGAAAAGTTCCGGCCACGCCTAAGCAGAACATTTTCGTGCCGACGCCGAATCATAGCCACGTGATCTGGCAGGATCTCTTCCAGAAAGCGCCGCAGTGGTGGCAAGTCATCACCGTGCTGGTCACCGATCCCGCTGATTTTCCGACGGCCGACGGCCAAAGCGGGATCACCAGCGTGGTAAAGCTCAGAAAAGCTCAGAAAGACGGCGGCGCGCTCGAAGACGTTCCGTCGAATTTCTATCTCTTCTTCGGTTCGATGAAGGGAATGAAAATGTAGCGGCTTCGCCGCTACTGCGCCTGACGGCGGCGCCGGCTTCATTCTGGCCGGCGCCGCTGAATTTTGAACGGGGGACGTGGAATCCGAGTCACGTTACTAGCACCAACCTTTTTGGGGTGATATTAACGAGCGCAGGCGCCTGCCGCCCCCAACCGACCATCCGTGGCTCGCGCGAAAACACCCCCCGATGACCCTCCCGACTTGTGCCTCACTTAATGCTACAGTGCCGACGGAGGGGGGAGCTTAAGTCTCGCGCCGGCAAGGGGGCTGCGGCGCGATCGAGAGACAGGCTTCACATCAATCGCGTGTCGCTTCACTTAACGTTGAAACGAGCCGCGCTGGCATGCGGAGCGCTCGCGCTCGTGGTCGTCGCCAGCGGATGCTGGATGGCCGCGATGCAACTGGCGCCGGTGGCCATATCGGCGGCCGAGGCGATCGGTGGAGGTGTGGCCAATTTGGCCGCAGGCGGCATGGCAGCCGCGCATCAATCGCATCAGGACAAGAACATGCCTCCGCAGGACAGCGACGTCTGCGACGAGTTGTCTGAAGAGATCCCGATGTTGGTCGAGCTCAGGACCGATGCGACCGGCATCACCCGTTATCGCGAGTTGAGTCTCGTGGGCACCGACCTCGACCCTCAATGGGCCGCAATGCCAAACCAGGATGCGAAGGACGGCGGATGGAAACTGGCGAGCAACTTCACCAGGATGCATTTTCAGCCTCCGCTTAAGAGCGAGCTCACCGCCAACTCGATCACTTACGTCGCCTACGCGGCGGCCGAGGCGCGCGACGTGACCGAACAGGATCAGCTTAACGCCCTCGCCATCGGTTTCGGCTCCTCAACGGGGACCTTCATCTGGAACGAGCGCACCTTCCGTTATGCGCTGATTCATCAGCTGCCGTGCTTTCCCCCGCCTCCCGAGCCGAAGTCGTAAGCTGATGTCCACTGCGGCGCATTGCCGCGCAACCTCGACGCGCAACCTTGAATAGTCCGCGCACGGCGTCCTCCAGCCGGGCAATCTTCGCTTACCTCGGCACGGCTATCTCGGCGCTCGCCGGCTCGACCGCGATCCGCTCGCCCACGCGCACGCGCAGCGTTACCCGCACCATGTCGTAATCCTGATCCGCTACGCGATCCTGATCCGCTACGCAATTCTGCTCTGCTACGATCGACATCACCTCACCCTCGCAGCGCACCGTCTCTCCCGCAAAAACCATCGTGCGCAAGCGAAAGCTCATCCGCCGAATGAACGCCCGCGGCCCGAGCCAATCGATTAGCGTCTCGGCCAAAAGCGCGCCGAACATCTGCCCGTCCACGATCGGTCCCGCGATGTCGCGCGCGGCGGCGTACTCTGGCTCATAGTGGAGACGATGCCAGTCCCAGGTGGCGCCGCCGTAAGCGGCCAGCCGTACCTGGGTCAGCGTGCGCTCCAGCGGCGGGATAGACGCACCGACGGCCAACGCACTCACGGCCGGCCCTTGCGCGCTCATCGCGAGGTCTCCAGCGGCTGAAAGATGAGGGTCTCGCGATTGCGCGCGAGCATTTCGCCACGCTGGTTTCTGTAAGTGGCGGCCGAGATCACCACCAGCATCGGTTCGCCGCGCGACGACCGGCGCTCCGAGATGTCTTCGAGCCGCCAGGTGACGTTGATGCGATCCTCCGGCAGCACAGGACGAAAGAATTCGTAGTCGTGGCCGCCGCGGATCATACGGCAGTTCTTGATCGGCAGCTCCCAGGTATGGCCGATGTAGCCGTCGGGGTCGGGTGGCCGATGCGCGTATTGGCAGGTCTCACAAACGAAGGTCGGCGGCGCGATTATGGAGGGATGGCCGGCGGCCCGCGCATACGCCTCGTCGGCATAGAGCGGATTGTCGTCGCCGATCGCCAGGGCGAAGTAGCGGATCGATGCGCGCCCGATTTCCTCGGGCGCGGTGTAGCTGACCTCGCGGCCGATCCATCCCCTTAGCTCCTCTGTCAGCAGCGCGCCGATGGATCGTTACTCCGTTGGGCTTACGCTCGGGTCTGTGGAATTATCGCGAGCGAGTCGACTTCAATCAGAAACTCCGGACGCAGCAGTCTCTCGCACACGCATCCGACGGAGACCGGAAAGGGCGCGCGCAGGATTCGCGAGCGCACGCCGGCCACCTCGCGATAATGCTCTAGCGCGGCCGGCGGGATGTACTCAACTGTCTTCACGAGATGCTCGGGCCCACCGCCCGCGGCCGCGACCACGCGCAGGATGTTTTCGTACACGTACTCCGCCTGAGCGGCGACGTCACCCGGATGCATCGACATGGCGGTCTCCGGATCGAGCGCCGCCTGTCCGGCGATAAAGAGCATCTCGCCGGCGCGCACCGCCGGACTGTAGGTCAATTGGGCATAGCGCGCCCAACCTGGGTTCACCGCCGCCGGTTGATGACGCGAGGCGACGAAATCAACTTGGATCATCGCGTCGTGATGCGCCACGCGCTTCATTATGATTCCGGTCGCGGCGGGAAACACCGGCCCGAGAAACTCGCGGCGCACGCCGCCCGTGTGCTTGTATTCCGGCAGCGCCGTCGGCACCAGGTAATCGACGGTCCTGACCACGTGATCCATCCCCAGGCCGAGCGCACGCAGTACGCGCGCCGCGCGCTCGAAGATCGCGCGCGTCTGTGCGACCGGATCGCTTGGCGCTATCACCGCGCCCGTGTCGTCGAGCGGCAGCATCGAAGAGAGATAGACGAACCCGTCGGCGACGCGCGCCGGCGCCCACGCAGGCGGCCATCCCGGCTCCGCCTGCGGCGGCGCTTCGGCCGGCTCCGCTTCGACTTCGATTTCGATTAGCGCCTGCGGGCGCAGCAGGCGGTTCACCACCACGGTGTTGAGCGCCGGGCGGCTGCCGCCGAACAACTCGCCGCGTACCGCCGCGGCCTCGGCGTAGCGCTCGATCCCGTCCGGCGTGACGTACTCGGCGACTCGAACGACGTCGGACAGGCTTCGCTTGCCCGCTTCGAGGATGGCGGCGATTTTCGCCCATGCGGTGAGCGCCTGCTCGCGCATCCCGCCCCGAACGACCATCTCCCGCGCGCTCGTGTCGTACTCGGAGGCGGAATGTCCGGACAGCAGGGTGCGCTCGCCGACTCTGAGCCCCAGCGAAAACGTATAACGGGAGTAGTCGTACCAGGGAAAGTAACGCGGCTTTAAGGCTGACCGTTCCATGGCGCCGTCGGGCTCCCGCGCCGCATTGGCGCCGCTTCAGCCGATAGCAAACTCGTGGCCGACCGTAGCGGCGCCCAGAGCCGGCTGTCAAGGGACGTGAGAAAAAGCGGGGGCGCAAAGGCGGACTTATCCGTCCTTGCGCCCCGCGGCTGGCCCGCGATGTATCGCGGCTACGACGACGGCGTGGGCGTCGCCACCGGGCAATTCGGAGTCGGTGACGGCACCGCATGGGGGAACGTCGTGCCCTGCGTCACCCCCTTGACGATCACAGGAGTGCCGCTGGCGGACAGAGCCAGTTGGTTCTGGTCAGGCGGCGGATTCTGCGCGTATACGCCGTCGTTATAGGTATAGATATCTTCGCCGCCGGGGCCTCTACAATCCGACGGTCCCGGTTGGTAGGTACTATCGTCGAGTCTTACGATCGCCACTTCGCATCCGGGCGCCGGACATGCGTAATAGCTTTCCGGCGCTTGCGGACATTCGGACGGGTTCGGCGTATTCGGACCGCACGATCCGAGAGGCGAGGGGCCTATTGCGTTCGGCAGGTCCTGCACTACGTAAAAGAACAGCATCCCGGTCGTTTTGTCATAGTAGTATTTCGTGGGATCCGGAACCCCGCCCGGATTCAAATCGGCCACCGAATTTACGGAACTCAAGGGCGCGGAACCCTTTGGATATATGCAGTATGTAGTCCCGTTTATAGTGGTCGTAGCGAGCTTTCCACAAGAGCCGCTCCCTAATGGGATAGGCACTGCCACGCCATTCGCGGGACAGCCCTTAGGGAGCTTGAGGTTCTGCCGATTGTGATCGTCCAGGTCGCTGCAGAATTCGCCGTTATATTCATTGGCCAGCTTATTGTAGTATTGATTAAGATTCGGGTCGATGTTAGTGGGGACACCGCTACCACCATAACCCTTGAATCCGCGGGTTATTTTAAAAGCTGCTGCATTCTGTGGGTGTTTTGAACCGTCCTTGCTCGTGTAACAAATTCCCATCCGAACATAGAATGGGTTGGTTATGGTCGGGTCCGTCACATCGACGATGTTCGCGTTCACCACGTCGGTGACACCTACATCGACTACGTTTGGAATACCCTGACTGGCGACGACCGTGTACCCATATCCGTTGGTAACCTTGGGTTCCCAAAGGCCCTGGCCGCCGCGGCCGTCCAGGCTCATCGATTCGTGCGTGCCGACACCTTCCGAATTGAGATAGTCGGTCGAGTCCTTGGTAAACTTAAGAGTCTGGTTGTGAGTGCCCGGCAGGCCACTCGGGTCGTTGCAGAAAGGATTAGGAGAGTTGCCGGTACAGTCATCCGGGGGAACAGGTGTGACCGGATACAATGCCGAGAACTCCAGCGAACCTATCGCCTCCGGCGTGAGGAGTGAGGTCGGCCGGTCCTCGAACAGCGTATCCTGCGCGCCTTGCGACAGGCATTCGTCCACCGAACTCTGATTATTGACGCTCATCAGCCTGGAGGCGTTTATCTCCAGGTTGTTGAGCGACATGGGAAAAACCTGCGCGCAGGTCGCGCCGGTTGTGCCGCACTGCTTGCCGGTGCTGTCGGCAACCTCGAGACCGGTCAGCGTCCCGTCCTCGTCCATGATCGCCGTGTTCTTGTCACTATCCTTGAACGTCGTTCCGACATGAACCTCCTCGGTATAGATTTGATGACGCAGATCGACGTTGTAGAAAAGCAACTGGTTACTGATCGTGGCATTCGGATAGGGGTTCGGGTTGGCCTGGAACCATCCAAGCGCCGCGTCACCCTCGTATACGAAAGCTTTGTCGCCCACATATTTGTTATCCGCGCTGAATTCATTCAGCCATGACACGTCGGTAGCGTCCATCAACGATGTAGGGTCGACCTTGAAGTTCACAAAGCGGTCGTTGAAGATGCGGACCGGTCCGTCGTAGATCATGTATCCCGCCATATTGAACGTCGGCGACGGGTAGCCTTTCGCAATCTGGTCATGCGCGGCGGTTGTGCGATCGATGCAGCCAGTGTTCGTCACCTGAAACCCGTGTGGACGGTTCGTTCCCTTGGCGCCGCCGGTGCCTGTTCCAGGGCCGACCTGGTCGGGCAGAGGACAGGGCCCCCAGCGATCGACATTGTTAGCGCTGATTCCGACGACCACCGAGTTTTCCAGCAAATCCCACGCGCCCGGCGCAGTGCCGTCGACACCGCCGGCGGTCAGCAGGGTGACGCTGTCGCGGTTGGTTGCAAAGCTGCTGTTGGTGACGACGTTCCATAGGGGCCTGACCCACACGCCGCGGTCGCGATTGCGCGTCGCCGTCAGTCCGTTAAATGTCGCGATCACCGGCTGCCCGCCCGCCGTTCCTCCGACATGCGGATTCAAGTTCTGAGCGGAATGCACAGTGAATTGGTTTTCGCCGTACAACCCGTCGAAGCAGGCGTGCGCGCGATTATTCTGGAAGTTGCCGAGCTGGAGAAACTGAACCGTTGTCGCCGGCGAGGTAACGTACCAGTACCCAACTCCGACTCCCTGGCATCCGCCGATCGAATTGTTGGTCAGAATCGTTGACGGGTTGACAATCCAGAACCCGGCTGCCGGCTCGGTATAAATCGTGCCCGCCGGACATTCCGCGGGCGCCGGGCCGGGCAGTCCGTCGTCGATGTTTCCATCCGCTATTAGCTTCGCGCAACTGCCATGCACCGGGTTGTCGTGGGCGTCCTCGTTCGGGATAGCGAACCCGTCGTAATCGATATCCGTAGTACTGCCGTTGGCCAGGTAATCACCGGTCCACCAGTAATTTTTGATCAGATCCTTCCGCGGATTTGCACTGTTTGTTTCGGCGATGTCGAAGTTGTTGCTCATCGCGCCGAGTCCGAGATTGTTATTGAACGTGATGTTTACTTCGTCACCTATTTCTTCGTAGAAAATGTGTCCCACAATTCGCGCGCAGACATTGTTGGTGAAGGCCAGTTGCTTAGTCGAATGAACCGTTATGCACTTGTTATAGCTGTGATCGATGCTGTTGGCGTCCACCAGCTTCGCGGTGTCGGGAGTTAGCGAAAGATCGCCATCCAAGTGAAAGTGGATCGGATAGCTTCCGCGCTTGGCCTTACCGAACTTTTCGAGCTGCACTCCCTGGATCTGGACCTGGGTGAACCCGGCCCTAACTTTTATTTCACCGCCCCAGTGGATGCGCCCGACGGGTCCGGCGTCGGAAGTCAGCAAGATGTTGCGGCTGATGAGTCCGACCTCGGCGCGCTCGTCGACGCCATAGTTCTTGTCAGCGCCGTCGCAGAAGGCCGCCGGAAGCGCTTTCCCGGCACTATTTTTACAAGTGGTGGAGGTGCCGGTATCGGGCGGCAAACTGCCGAAGTGGTAATACTTCAAAGGCTGATTCAAGGTAATCGTCGTCCCGACGATGTTTTTGATCTGGACGAATTCCGTCTCAAATGGGCTGAAGCTGGTGGTGCCGATAACGATCCAGTCTCCGGACTGCCAGTCCGCGCTGACGTTAGTAGCAACCTGGATGGTTTGCGCATCCGGCTCCGTCACCGGCGCCGCAATCTTGGTCGGCCCAGGCACCTGCCCCTGTTGCATATTGGTCGCACCGTACTTCGTCGGGTCGCCGGCTGGCGCGCTCAAGTACGTCCAGCTCGTGCCACCCAAGGCCGGCACGCCCTTGGTACCAAGCAGGTTGAGGGTGCCACCGCCGCAGACCTCGATCCCTTTATCGAAGTGCGGGCTGGGACACGGATCATCCGGTTTGTCGGGATCGACTATGACTGGATCGGGACGCGGCCCGATGAAGGTGAGCGTAAGCCGGTTGTTCGTCATGGGCCCGGCCTGAAAAACGCCTCCAGCCCTGATGATTATTCTGGTGGCCGAAATGCTTATTTTCTTGGCGTCGGCCTTTTGCATTTCATCCGGCACCCTGAGCTCGCCGCCCGCTTGGATGCTGATTTCACGAAGCGCGCAGTCGGCCTCGAGACATGTTGGCTCCTTGATGGAAACGTCGGTGGGCGTGTCCGGACAAGTGAATTGCGCGAAGCCGGCAGGGCATGTGCTCTGCGCAACGGCGCGGCTCGAAAACAGCCCTGCTCCGATGACGATCGCAAGCAACGCGACGATCCAGCGGCATTCCCGCATCGCCCATACCCTGCCGACAGGCATACCCGAAGTGCGGTTGGCAATCGCATCTATCCGCTTCCGATACATGTTCTCCACCTCAAACAACGTTTGCATTGATGCACTTATTCGGCCGCTGATGACGTTCATCAAGTAGATCACATCCATGAAGTCGCACGACGCAGTAATCGAGATCAAATCGAACTGGCTGGTGACTTGAGACCGGTTGACTGGTTTTTGAACATATGCAGGTTGATCAAGTGCCGTCAGATATATTTCGGAGTAAGCTCCCTTTGCCGATTGCGTCGCGACTTATCGAATTAGCTGCCCCTGTCTAAAGACGATCAACCATGCGATGAGTTAGCGGCGTAAGCTTTAGCATTCCAACGCGCGCAAGACCAGCCCGTGACGTATAACTTCATCATTAAAAGTGGCGCGATAGATGGCTCGTGACGCCACGTCTTGCCGCGGACCGGCTTTATCGCGAAGGCAAGCCCCACGAGGCGCGGCTCAGTATGGTGCTACGCTGCGGCAACTGCTAAACCCGCTGGGCGCGATGGGCCTTCGCACCGCGGACGCACACTCAGGGAGAACGCCCACACGATGACCGACGTGCTACGAGATATCCGTGTCGTCGAGTTTAGCGATGGATGTTCGGCCGCCTTCTGCGGCCGGCTCTTCGCGCGGCTCGGCGCCGACGTGGTGCTGGTCGAGCGGCCGCGAACTGGCAGCGCGGTGCGATGGGAGCCGCCGTTCCTCGACGATCGCGCGGGAGTAGAGCGCGGCGGGCTCTTCATGTTTACCGCCTCCGGCAAGCGCAGCCTTACGCTCGACGCGAAGAGCCCCGACGGCGCAGCGATCCTGGGGCGATTACTCGAAGGCGCCGACGTGCTGATCGATGATCGCGGCCTTTCCGCTGACGGCGCGCGGGACGACACATCAGACGACGCGTCGATTGACCGCGCCAATCCGCGGCTGACACGCCTCGCGTTTCGCCACTTCACTGCCGGCGGCCCATACGAGAAATGGCTCGCGACCGAGCTTCAGCTCGCGGCGCTCGGCGGATGGATGGCGCAACTTGGCGAGCCGCGGCGCACGCCGCTGGTGAGCAATAGCCGCACGATGACGGCGTTCGTGCCGGGCGTGATCGGCGCGATCACCGCGCTGGCGGCGGTTCGCGGCGCGCGAGCGAGCGGCCGCGGCCGGCGTATCGACGTCGCCGCGCAGGAGGCGCTGCTCTTCACCACGCGCTTCAACGAGACTTTCCTCTCCTACACCGGCATCGAGATCAAACGCGCGGGCGATCGTTTTCCCGCCTGGGCCGCCTACCGCACGTTCAAAGCGGCCGACGGCGACGTCACCGCGGCCGCCGCCACCGACGCCCAGATCGAAAAGCTGATGGAAGTGGCGGGTGTCGACGACCCGCGCTTCAAGACCCGCAAGGATCGCGAGTCGCGCATCGATGAGTTCGGCGCCGAGATCAGCCGCTGGACCGCCGCGCACAGCCGCGAAGAGATTTTCAGGCGGTGCCAGGAAAGTCACGTCCCGATGGGCAAGGTCAACCGGATTGACGAGATTGCCGCGATGGAGCAGGTGAAGACACGCGGCTTTTTCGAGGAGATCGATCATCCGGTAGCCGGGCGCCGCCGTTTTCCCGGCGGGCCCGCCAAATTCGGCGGCCAATGGCCGCCGCCCCGCCGCGCGCCGCTGCTCGGCGAGCATACGGTGGAGATTCTGACCGGCGAGCTAAAATTTTCGGCCGCGGAACTCGCGACGCTCGCCGAAATAGGTGTGATATGAACGCCGAGTCGCTGCCGCTCGAGGGAATCCGCATCGTCGACTTCACCGCCTATTGGGCGGGGCCGCTGCCGACCGCGATCATGGCCGACCTCGGCGCAGAGGTGATCAAGGTCGAATCGATCCAGCGGCCCGATCAATTTCGTATCGTCGCGGTCTCGGGTGATCCGGCGGAAGTCTATGAGCTGTCGCCGCCCTTCAACGCGACCAACCGCAACAAGCTGGACCTGACGCTCGATCTCGCGCGGCCCGAGGGCGTGCGGCTGTTCAAGGAACTGGTAAAGCGCAGCGACGCGGTGGTGCAAAACTACTCGCCGCGCGTGATGCCGCAGCTCGGGCTTTCCTACGAGACCCTGCGCGAGGTCAATCCGGCGATCGTGATGACCTCCGTGTCAGGCTTCGGCCAGGAGGGACCGTGGCGCGACTACGTTTCGTTCGCCGCCATCGGCGAGGCGCTCTCGGGAATCTCGGGGCTCAGCGGATACACGGGCGAGGGCGCGCTAATTCATGGCGTGGGCGTTTCAGATCCGTTCGCCGGCTACCTCGCGGCGTTCTGCACGCTCGCCGCCGTGCATCATGCGCGTGCCACGGGCGAGGGCCAGCATCTCGACGTCGCGCAGCTCGAGGCCAGCATGCAGTACATCGCGGATGCGCTGGTCGAGTTCGAGTTCACCGGACGCCCGCGCGCGCGCGCGACCTGCGACGATTCGGCGATCGCGCCGCACGGCGCGTTTCCCGCGCGCGGCGACGATGCGTGGGTGGCGCTAAGCGTCGCGACCGAGCCGCAGTGGCGCGCGCTGCTCGCGGCGATGGACAATCCGCGATGGGCCTCGGACGCGCGCTTCGCCACGCCGCTATCGCGCCGGCAAAACCGCGTCGCGCTTAACGAACTCGTCGCCCAGTGGACCGCGCGCTTGGACCGCCACGAACTCGCGCGCGACCTGCAATCGCGCGGCATCCCCGCGGCGCCGGTGCTCGCGCCATCGGACCTGCTCGAGGATCCCGGCCTTAAGGCGGCTGATTTTTTTCAGTACGTGGACCATCCCATCGCTGGGCGCCATCCGTACCCCTCTTTTCCGGCGCAAATCGACGGTGAGCATCCGCCGATTAGAAAGGTCGGCCCGATGCTCGGCGCGGACAATCACTACGTCCTGTCGAAAATCCTCGGACTGAGCAACGCCGAGATCGCGCGGCTGGAAGCGGACAAGATCATCGGCAACCGGCCGCTGTACTGAAGCGCGATCAGCCGCGGTCGAGCAACAGATCCAGCCTGAGCGCGCGGCCGCCGCTGCTCACCGCGTTGACCGTCGCCTTGGCGCCCATCACGGCGACCGGATTCTTCGCCGCAATCGCGCGCGCCATCTCGCGCACCGTCGGGTAAAGCTCCTCCTTCTTCACCACCCGGTTCACCAGCCCCATAGGCAACAGTTCCTCGGCGATATAGCGGCGGCAGGTGATGATGACCTCCTTGGTGATCGCGGGGCCGCTCTGCGCCGCAAGCAGCGAGGTCGCCTCGGGACTTAGCGGCACGCCGAGATCGACTTCGGGGAACCAGAACTGCGCGCCAGCGACTGCGATTCGGATGTCGCAGCCGAGCGCGATACCCCATCCGCCGCCGATCGCGTAGCCGTTGATCGCGGCGATAGTCAGCACCTCGAGGTTGGCGAGCACGCCGAGCGCGCGCCCGATAAGGCGCGAGCGCCGCTTGGACAGTGGCGCAAACAGACGTTGGCGCTCCTCGGGATCCGTCACTTCCTTGAGCGTCGAAAGGTCAGCGCCGGCCGAGAAAGTGTTGCCGCTGCCGGTGACGACCAGCACGCGGATGTCGCAGTCGTCGCGCACCTTGTGCAGCAGCCCTTCGAACTCCAGCACAACCTCTTCGTTGAGCGGATTGCGCTTCTCGGGCCGGTTGAATATCAGTGTCGCGACCCGGCCGTCTTTCTCGAGCAGGAAACTTTCCGCCATGACGCTCTCTCCTTTTACTGCGTCTCATCAAACAATACCGAGACTGGATGCCGAGACTGCCTAAAGCGATCAAACTTGACAACCCAAACGCGCTTGTCTTAGTGCTAGCTGAAAGCTTCCGTGGGCGCAGCGCGCGAAGGCGTAGAGTGCCCGACTCCGCACCCGGACTAATGCATGAGTTCAAACCGACCGACCCACGTACTCGACGGCTACAAAGTCCTCGACTTCACCCAGTTCATCGCCGGGCCCACCGTCACCAGGATGATGGCGCAAATGGGCGCCGAGGTTATCAAGGTGGAGATTGCGCCCGACGGCGACCGCACACGCACGCTGCCTCTTGTCCGCGATCATCGCAGCGGCTACTTCGTCCAGCAAAACCTGGGCAAGCGCAGTCTCTGCCTCGACGTCAAGAATCCGGCCGGCCTCGCGATTCTTAAGGAACTCGTGGCCAAGGTCGACGTGGTGGTGGAGAATTTCGCGCCCGGCGTGATCGCGCGGATGGGCCTGGATTACGAGGCCGCGCGCGCGCTCAACTCGCGTATCGTGATGTGCTCGGTCTCGACCTTCGGTCAGCAGGGTCCGCTCGCGCATCTGCCGGGCTACGACTTCATCGCGCAGGCGTACTCGGGAATTACCTACATGATCGGTGAAGTGGACGGCCCGCCCTACTTTCCGGCCGCAGCGCTCGGCGACGTGAGCACAGGCGTGCACGCGGCGCTGGCAGTGGTGGCGGCGCTGCTGCATCGCGAGCGCACCGGCGAGGGCCAGTTTCTCGACATCGCGTTGCTCGACGCCTACTTCCACTGCCATCACACGGCGATCCAGATGTACAGTCTAAGCGGCGGCGCGATTAAGCCGGAGCGCAGCGGCCATCATATCTCCTACGCCGCGCCGTGCGGGATGTTCAAAGGGCACGAGCGCTATATCATCATCATCGCCGGTATCGACCACCAGTTCGCGCAGTTGTGCGACGCAATGGGGCGGTCCGAGCTAGCGAGCGACGATCGCTTCAGGACCAATTCGCGGCGGCTCGAGAACCTCCCCGAGCTGATTCGCATCATCGAGGGATGGCTCGCCGCGATGCCGAGCGACCAAGCCGCGATGGATCGCCTGGCCGAGCATCGCGTGCCGGCGGCGCCCGTGCTCTCGCCCGACGAGGCGCTCAAGCTTCCGCACCTTCGCCAACGTGGCACGGTCGCCACCGTCCACGATCCGATCCTGGGCAGCTTTGACCTGCCCGGGTTTCCGCTGCACTTCTCGAGCTTTCCCGAGCCGGCCGGTGATGGCGCACCGATGCTTGGGCAGCACAACGAGGAGATTCTTACTGGCTACCTCGGCTATTCGCGCGAGCGGGTTGAAGAGCTCGAGCGCACGGGCATTCTGCATCGCGAGCCGCGCTGACGCCGGGCTACGGGCGCATCACCTCGCGGTAGTGGCGCCAGATTCCGCGCTGCGTGGTTTCGTCGGTTTCATGGCCGGCAATGGTGCCGGCGGGCTCGCGCTGTTCGCGATGGAGTCCGCGGCGCAGCACCAGCCATTCGTTGGTCTGCGCGCGGAAGCCCTCCTGGTTGCGCTCGTAGGCCTCGAAATCATCGGGGGCAACGCGTCCCGCCGGCCCGTGAATCAGGTAAGTCTCGGCGAGACGGCGTTGATTCATCTCCTCGGGCGCTCCTTTGAGCATCGTCGGATAGTAATAGACGACTGTCTCATTGACGCTCACCGGCTGGATGATGCGGAACTGGTTAAGTATGAAAATAATATTCGGGAATATACAGAAGTGCGGGCCGCCGATTTCCATTATTTCGCGCGCGCGATCCGCTCCGTAGCGCAGTTGCATCGCGCCCTGGTATTGTTGCCACGCCGCGGGACTCCATCCGTGCGGTACCACCCGCCCGCCGCGGTCACGGTTCACCGCAGTCAGGTCGAGTTGGGCGCTGCCGTTGCCCAGGTCGCGCGCGAGCGCGTCGGTGTGCTCGCCGAAAACCGACTCCATGTCGACCTTGCGCCCCTTGGTGATCAGCATCATCGCCGCGTGATGCAGGATGTTTGGATGGTAGCCGTCGACCGCGTTCTCAAGCGCCATCTTCCAGTTGCCCTTGAACGAATGTTTGAGCACTCCCGAACGCAGCACAACCTCGCCTTCGGGCGACAGATCGACGAACTGGTCAATTAGCCTCGCAGCGTTGCCCAGCCGCTCCTTAAGGCTCGGCCCCGACGCGATCATGCTGCCGAAGATGAGTCCACGATAAGACGCCATCCGCGCCACCCGCGCCAGCGGGAATTCCTCACGAGAGAAGGAACCGTCATAGCCGGCCGCGTATGGCACTCCTACCAGCGCGCCGCGATTGTTGTAGGTCCATCCGTGGTAGGCGCAGCGGAAGGCGTGCGCGTTGCCGCGCTCGCTCTGGCATACAGTGTTGCCGCGATGCATGCAGCGGTTGAGCAACAGGTGGACCGCGCGGTCTTCGTCGCGCGAGACGATGACCGGTTGCAACCCGATCCGGCGCGTTACATAGTCGCCCGGCTCGGGAATCTCACTCTCATGAGCCACGTATATCCAGTCCCGATACCAGATTTTCTCCAGCTCCTCTTCGAAGACGGCCGGATCGTAGTAGACTCGTCCGTTTACGCGATCGTCCTGAACCAGATGGTTATAGTCGGCTTGCGTGGAAGGCATCGTAGTCCTTGCCCGGCCCTCGCCTGACAACTCATTCATTCATCGTGTCGCCACTGGCGCACGACGACTAAATCAGAAACACCAGGTTGGGCATCGGTTCATCGTTGTTGATCAGCACGACCTTCTTCGAGCGAATCCTGAAGCTGTCGCCGGCCGGGACCAGCTTGTGAATCGAGGTTCCCGCCCACAGGTACTGATTGTGCCGATGCAGTTGGGCCAGGATGAAGTTGGAGCTGGCCGTCACTTCGGCAGGCGTCTCGTCCTCGATTTCGACGTTCGAGATTACGCGGCTGAGCCGCGGCGCCTGCTCGTTCAGCCAAAGCGTTTCGCGCAGACGCGTAATCCGGTTACGCAACTGCGTGCGGGTGTCGTAAATGATCGAGACGTTGACCCTGGGATCCAGGTCGTCGCCATTGCACGGCACCCAATAGATTACTTGGCCGTCATCGGCCCACAGCGCATGCCAGTCGTCGTACCGATGGTTATCCATCAGGCGCGCCTCGTGGTAGAGAAATCGCTCGATTGCGCTTCGCTCGACGCCCATTGTGCCAGCTTTCATCGCCCCGGCGTAGTAATCGCCGCCGTCTTTCTACTTCAAGTCCTATCGTACAGGCGGTTGGCGTTCTCGAACACGATCCGGTTGGTTATCTCGGCCGGCACGCCGGCGAAATTCTCGGGCGCGCGGTCGCGATATTTTTTACCCAGCCGCTCCGCCCACAATGCGCCCGGTTCTGTCATGTTTGAGTCGGCCGATACCACCTTCAACGCTTCCATCGCTTCAAAACCCTCAGTGACCCGCCAGACGCTACAGAATTGTGCCTAGGCCCGGTAGGGGATAAAAGTCAAACTGACAAAAATCAAGCGAGCCTCCCGCGGCCCGCGGACACGGCCGTCCACAATATGTTGAATATGTTGATCCGCCATGTTTCACGGAGCTTGAAACGGCGCGCCACTATGCTCAAATCTGTCAAGGCGCAGGTTCGCGCGGCGGTCGACAGTCCGCCCGCGAGTTTTTACGGAGCGAAGTTTTGAACGCCACGTTGTCTCTGCTTGAGAAGGTCGCGCACGCGACCGTCGGTATTCATTCGGTGGTACCGGCCTCACATCCCTCGGCCAGCATCGGGCTTGGCACCGACCGCAACGGAACCGGCACGCTGGTCAGTGCGGACGGACTCATCATCACAGTCAATTACATGCTGATGGGTGCGCAGAGCGTATCGGTCACGCTCTGCAGCGGCCAGGAGATGCCGGCGGCGATCGTGGCGCAGGACTTTACGACCAACATCGCGCTGCTAAAGGTTGACGGCCGCGGGCTGCCTTTCCTGCAGGCGATCTCGTCGCTGACCTGTTCGCCCGGCCAGGAAGTATTCATGGTGTCGAGCCTCGGAGGCGAGAAGCGATGCGCCGATGTTGGGCATATCACGTACCTCGGCCCGTTCGACGCGGCGTGGGAGTTCGTGCTCGAACGATGCATCTGCGTGACCGCCTCGGCGCTCAACATCGGACTCAACGGCGGACCGATTTGCAACTCGCGCGGGCAGGTCATCGGCATTTCGTATCTTAATTTCGCTGACCTGAGCCGCGCTATCCTGGCCATCCCCGGCGAATGCTTCATCCTGAGCCGCGATGAGTTGGTGCGCCACGGCCGGCGCGTCAGCGTGCCGTCGCGGCTGTGGCTGGGGGTGCTGTCTTACACGCTGCGCGAGCACGTGGTGATTGCGGGTGTGATGCCGGGAAGCCCGGGCGAGAAGGCCGGGCTCAAGCAGGGCGACGTGGTGCTGTCCGCCGACGAGCATGAGATCCACGACCGGCGCACGTTATATGAGACGATCAACAACCATCACGCGGGGGAGATCGTCAAGCTGAAGATTCTGCGCGACAACCGGGTCCGCCAGGTTCCCGTCACCGCGATTCGCGTCGAAGACTACCTCGGCTAACGAGGGCGGTCGGCCGCGCAGAGATCGCCCGCCGAGTATCCGCGGCGCGCCGGCCAGTATGCGCGCTTGCGCTATACGTCCTTGAAGGCGCGCTTGGTGCGACGCTCCTCGATCGCGGCCTGTGCGGCGGCCAGCCGTGCGACCGGAATCCGAAACGGCGAGCAGGAAACGTAGTCGAGTCCCAGGCGATGGCAGAGCTTGACGCTCTCGGGATCGCCGCCGTGCTCGCCGCAGATGCCGAGCTTGAGTTTGGGGTTGGCCTTGCGCCCGCGCTCGATTGCGATTCGCATCAGGCCGCCGACGCCGTCGGGATCGAGTTGCGCAAACGGGTCGGTCTTGTAGATGCCACGCTCGATATAGTCGCCAAGAAATTTGCCCGAGTCGTCGCGCGAGAGCCCGTAAGTCATCTGGGTGAGGTCGTTGGTTCCGAACGAAAAGAACTCGGCGACCGCGCCGATCTCGCCGGCCTCGATGCAGGCGCGCGGCACCTCGATCATCGTGCCGATCGAATACTTGACGCGCGTGCGCAGTTCCTTGGCGACCTCGCGAATTTCGGATGCCAGCACCTCGTATTCGCGGCGCTCGCCGATGAGCGGCAGCATGATTTCGGGAATCACGCGCACGCCCTCGGCATGCAACTGGGTGGCGGCCTCGAGGATCGCGCGGACCTGCGCCTTGTAGATCTCGGGGTAGCTGATGCCCAGGCGCGAGCCGCGATGCCCCAGCATCGGGTTGAACTCGAACAGGCTGTCGCGCACCTGTTTGAGATGATCCGGAGTGACGCCGATCTTGGCGGCAAGGTCGCGAATCTCCGAGTCCTCCTTGGGCAGGAACTCGTGCAGTGGCGGATCGAGCAGGCGGATCGTCACCGGCAGCCCCTTCATCTCGCGCAGGATGCCGACGAAATCGTCGCGCTGCATCGGCACAATCTTGGCCAAGGCGCGCGCGCGTTGCTCGCCGTTCTCGGCCAGGATCATTTCGCGCACCGCTTCGATTCGCTCCGGCGCGAAGAACATATGCTCCGTGCGGCAGAGCCCGATCCCCTCGGCGCCGAACTCGCGCGCAGTCCTGGCGTCGTGCGGGGTGTCGGCATTGGCGCGCACGCCAAGACGCCGCTCGGCGTCGGCCCATCCAAGAAATTTCTTGAAGAACGGCGACATCACCGGCTCGACGGTCGGCACGCGTCCCTCGATGACCTCGCCGGCGGTGCCGTCGAGCGTCAGGTATTCGCCGCGATGAATCACCTTGCCGGCGGCGCTGAGCGTGCCGGCCGCGTAGTTGATTTCGATCTCCGAGCATCCCGCCACGCAACACTTGCCCATCCCGCGCGCCACCACCGCGGCATGGCTGGTCATCCCGCCGCGTGCGGTCAGGATTCCCTCCGCCACCTGCATCCCGTGGATGTCCTCGGGCGAAGTCTCGATGCGCACCAGGATCACCTTGCGCCCGGCCTTGGTCACCGCGACAGCCTCGTCGGCGCTGAACACGGCTTCGCCCGCCACGGCGCCCGGCGACGCGGGCAGTCCGCGCGCCAACACCTTTTTGGGAGCGCGCGGATCGAGCCGCGGATGGAGCAGTTGTTCGAGTTGCACCGGTTCAACGCGCAGCAGCGCTATGCCGCGATCGATCAGCTTCTCCTGCGTCATCTCGACCGCCGCGCGGACCGCGGCCTCGGCGGTGCGTTTGCCGTTGCGGGTCTGGAGCATGAAGAGCTTGCCGCGCTCGATGGTGAACTCGAGGTCCTGCATGTCGCGGAAATGGCGCTCCAGCCGCGCCGCGACTTTCAGCAGATCGCGGTAGGCCGCGGGAAAACTCTCCTCCAGCGTCGCGTGCTTGTCGCGGCGCTCATCTTCGCTGATGCCGCCGCGCTTGGCCCACTCGCGACCGGCGGCAAGGCTTATTTGACGCGGCGTGCGAATACCCGCGACCACGTCTTCGCCCTGCGCGTTGGGCAGAAACTCACCGTAGATGCCCTTTGCGCCGGTGGAGGGATCGCGGGTAAAGGCGACGCCGGTTGCGCAATCGGCGCCGAGGTTGCCGAAGACCATCGATTGCACGGTGACCGCGGTACCCCAGTCGCCCGGGATGTTGTTCATCTTGCGGTAGGTCATGGCACGATCGTTGTTCCACGACTCGAACACCGCACCGATCGCCGCCCACAACTGCTGCCACGGATCCTGCGGCACGTCCTGCCCGGTGCGGGCGCGGATGAGTGCGCGGAATTCGCCGACCAGTTCCTTCAGATCGTCAGCGGTAAGATCGACGTCCTGGATAACGCCGCGCAGCGCCTTCTTCCGATCGATCAGCTCTTCGAAAGGATCGGGATCATTCTTGTTCTCGGGTTTCAGCTTCAGCACGACGTCGCCGTACATCTGGCAGAAGCGCCGGTAGGAGTCCCACGCGAAGCGCGCGTTCTGACTCGCCGACTCGAGTCCCTTGACGGTTTCGTCAGTGAGCCCCAGGTTGAGCACCGTGTCCATCATCCCGGGCATCGAGACGCGCGCGCCGGAGCGCACCGAGACCAGGAGCGGGCTCGTCGCATCGCCGAACCGCCGGCCCATCGCCTTCTCGATTCGCGCGACGCTCTTGGCGACCCCTTCCTTGAGGCCGGCCGGGTACTTGCCGCCGTGCGTGTAGAAGTAGGTGCACACGCGCGTCGTGATGGTGAAGCCGGGCGGTACCGGCAGCTTGAGCGAGGCCATCTCGTGCAGGCCTGCGCCCTTGCCGCCCAGAAGCTCCCGCATCGCGGCGCGGCCCTCGGCCACGCCCGCGCCGAAGAAATAGATTTCAGGATGAACACGCGCCATCGTCGGAAATTATTCTCCCCTCCCCGCACGCGCGGGGATCTTCAAAACAAAAAATCGCACCGCACAGCAACTCGCCAGCCGTCGCGGACGCGGCGGGCCTAGCGATGCCAGCCGATACGCTCGGTCAACTCCGCGGGCAGCGCCGCGATTTTGAATCGCACCTGCTCGGTCGAGTCGCGGTCGCGCAGCGTTACGGTGTCGTCTTCCATGGTCTGATGATCGATCGTGATACCGAAAGGCGTACCCACTTCGTCCTGGCGGCGATAGCGCCGTCCGATCGAACCGGCCTGGTCGTAGGCGGCCGTGAAATTCCGCTTGAGCATCCGCAACACCTCTTGCGCCTTTTCGGGCTGCCCGGCTTTGCGCAGCAGTGGATAGACCGCGGCCTTGACCGGCGCGAGGCGCGGATCGAGACGGAGCACGATCCGCTCTTCGTTCTCGACCACGTCCTCGTCGTAAGCGTCGAGCATGAACGCGAGCATCGCGCGATCCACGCCCGCGGCCGGCTCGATCACCCACGGGCGGTAGCGCGCCTTGGCTTCCTCGTCAAAGTAGGTCAGGTCCTTGCCGCTATACTGCGCGTGCTGGTCAAGATCAAAGCTGCCGCGCTTGGCGATACCTTCCAACTCGCCCCAACCGAACGGATAAAGATATTCGACGTCGGTGGTGCCGCGTGAGTAATGCGAGAGTTCGTCCTTCTCATGCGGGCGCAGCTTCAGATGCTCGCGCCGCACACCGTAATTCACGTACCAGTTGAAACGCTCCTCGACCCAGTAATCAAACCATCGCGCCTCCTCGGCCGGATCGGGCTTGACGAAAAACTCCATTTCCATCTGCTCAAACTCGCGGGTGCGAAAGATGAAGTTGCCGGGCGTGATCTCGTTGCGGAACGACTTGCCGCTTTGCGCCACTCCGAACGGCAGCTTGACCCGCTGCGTGTCGATGATGTTGGCGAAGTTCAGGAAGATGCCCTGCGCGGTCTCGGGACGCAGGTAGACCACGTTCGCGCTGTCCTCCACCGGACCCATGAAGGTCTTGAACATCAGGTTGAAGCTGCGCGCCTCGGTAAGCTCGCCGCCGCACTCGGGGCATCGGTTGCCCTCGACGTGGTCGGCGCGGAAGCGCTGCTTGCAGCTTTTGCAGTCGACCAGCGGGTCGGTGAAGTTCTGCAGATGGCCCGAGGCCTCCCAGGTGCGCGGATGCTGCAGGATGGCGCTGTCGAGGCCGACGACGTCGCTGCGCGTCGTCACCATCGCGCGCCACCACGCCTCCTTGACGTTGCGCTTGAGCTCGATGCCAAGCGGGCCGTAGTCCCAGGTGGAGCCGAGACCGCCGTAAATCTCGCTTGCGGGAAAGACGATTCCGCGACGCTTGCAGAGATTGACCAGCTTCTCCATCGTGACCGCGCGCTTGGTGCTCGCGGGCGATGCTTCCTCGGCTTTTTGTACGGACAAACGAAACCCTCCTGCGTGCGGCGGCCAATCCCGCGACCACATCGCCCCACATCGCCAATGATCCGGCGCAATCCACCGACACACTCCGCCGGCGCATTACTCCCACGCTATGGTAAACGTCGCGCGAGCTTAAAAAAGTACCATGCAGTGATGGCCTCCGGCAAATTTGCCCGTGCCGTCCGTAGGCGCCGCAGCGTAGCTTCACCGCTCTGAAAGCCTCTAGTATCGCCAATCCCGCAATCTGGTCGCTGTAATCCGGCACCTGTAATATTGTCGAACATATCTTGAAGCGCGGCGGCGGCTGCGCGCACCGGAGGGTGACATCCTATGCGAAACCTCAGATCAAAATCTCACGCTGGCATGCGATCCTGCCTGATGCTCGCGGCGATAGCGATCGCAATTGTGGTCGCCGGATGCAGCCATCGCGTAGTCGCCAGCGCGGGCGAGCATACGGTCAAGGTCTTTCCCGACCAGGCGACTTACGACAAGGTGGCGAAAATGAAATCCCAGGGCGGTGCGATGGGCATGCTGGGCGGAATCGGCGCGAACCTGGCAGCCAAAGAGGTTGATGACCAGACGCCGGTGCGGATCGTAACCAGCAACGACGAAGGCAGCGTGATCGAAGTGACTGACGGGCCGTTCAAGGGCGTTACGGGCTTCGTCCCCAAACAGAACGTCAACTGAGGATGCGCACGGGGCGGGCGGGACGGCGCGTGCGCGCCGTCCCGCCCGCCCCGCTTTGTAGCCTGCGCCGTGCGATGGAGCCGCCACGCCAGCGCGGCGGCTTCATCGCCGTGCGCTTCGATACGGCGGCAGGGAGCGGCGGCGCGGGAGCGCGCCGCCGCTCCCTGCTGTCGCCGCTACGCGGATGCGCCTGGCATCCCTGGGAGGCGGCGCGGCGCAGCGCGCGCGCCGCCTCCCAGGGATGAGCAAGCTACAGCGCCGCCGAGCCGCGCTCGCCGGTCCGAATCCGCACCACTTCTTCCATCGGCATGACGAAGATTTTCCCGTCGCCGATGCGCCCGGTGCGCGCGGCGCGCTCGATAGTCTCGACCACCTGCGCCGTCAGTTCGTCCGAGACGATTATCTCCAGCTTCACCTTGGGCAAAAAATCGACCACGTACTCAGCGCCGCGGTAGAGTTCAGTATGGCCCTTCTGGCGGCCGAAGCCCTTCACTTCGCTGACCGTGAGTCCCTGCACCCCGATGCTCGAGAGCGCCTCTTTGACCTCATCGAGCTTGAACGGCTTGATGATTGCCTCGACCTTCTTCATATGACTCCTCCCGGCGCGTAGCCGGATGGATCCTCCCTCCCCCTTTCGGCCAAGCTTATCTGTTCCAGATAAGCGCCGGCTCGTGCAAGCCCCCGGCTCGGCGCGACGTGGCAGGTTCCCGGTCGGCATCGGAGACTCCATGAGCAATCTTCGCGCCTCACCTGCTGCCGAGACTTGGCGGTAATCATCAAGTGAAGCAACGGGAAGGTGCCCGCGGGTACAATGGGCGGCGCTGAAACTGCTGCCTTAAGCGGCAGCCGCGTGTCTATTGTGCTGTCTATTTTGAGGCTGCCTGGGCGCCAGCCTAAACTCCGGCGGCGCCTCCGCCAGCGTCCTTGCGGCCCATCGGCCGCTCCTCGCCGCCGATCAAGCGCGCAATATTCTCATGATGGCGTAGCAGCACCAGCGCCGTCATCACGATCGCCAGGCCGACGTAGGGCCGCGGCAGCCCCAGCATCGCAGCGGCCGGCGGCAGAATGATCGCAGCGCAAATCGACGCCAGCGACACAATTCTGGCAAGCGCGAATACGACAATGAACACTCCCAGCGCGATCAGCGCCGCCAGCGGCGAGATCCCGAGCCAGATTCCGAGCGACGCCGAAACCCCCTTGCCGCCATGGAACCGCAGGAATACCGAGCAGATCGCGCCGATAAAGGCGCCGAGGCCCACGATCGCGACGACCGCGGCCGGCAGACCCGCCATCCGCGCCACCAGCACCGGGATCATCCCCTTGAGCAGGTCGCCCACGAAAGTTATCGCGCCGGCGCCTTTGCCGCCCGCCCGCGTCACGTTGGTCATCCCAATATTGCCCGAACCGACGCCGCGCGGATCGAAGCCGAAAGCGCGGCCGACCAGCACGCCCACCGGGATCGATCCGAACAGGTATGCGGCGATGAAGAGAAGCGCGATGCTCAGCAAGTGCGGCCTTTCCGCGCGAGAGAGAAATGGTCGGGGTGACTGGATTTGAACCAGCGACTTCTGCGTCCCGAACGCAGCGCTCTAGCCAGGCTGAGCTACACCCCGTAAAGCCAAGGGTTCCGAACCGGGCCCTATTTATAGCATCGCCGCGCGCGGCATTGCGAGCCGGCATTTGGCGCGCCGGCATTCTGACGAGCTGGCATTTTGACGAGCCATCGATTCGGCAGACCGTCGCCTCGAGCCATCGCGACCGGCAAATTACTCCCGGCAGTTCATTCGGGCGCTCGCCACCTGTTCGCGCATCTCCGCGATTATCCTCAGGTAGTTTTCATGACCGAAAATTCCAGACCCGGACACAAATACGTTGGCTCCAGCCTCGGCCACCGCGCCGATATTGTCGATTTTGATCCCGCCGTCGACCTCGACGTCGACCTTGAGCCCGCGCCGCTCGATCTCGCGCCGCACCGCGCGCAACTTCTCCAGGCTCTCGGCGATAAAGCCCTGTCCGCCGAACCCCGGATGCACGCTCATCACCAGGATCATGTCGAGATGCTCGGCTGGGGCGAGCACGCGCTCAACCGGCGTCTCCGGATTGATCGCAACCGAGGCGCGCGCGCCGAGCTCGTGGATCCGCGCGGCGATTCCCGGCAAATCGTCGCAGACCTCCGCATGCACTGAGATCGAATTGGCGCCGGCCTCGACGAAGGCTTTCAGATAGCGCGCAGGCTCCGAGATCATCAGATGCGCGTCGAGCGGCAGCCGGGTTATCTTGCGCAGCGATTTCAGCACCGGCACGCCGATCGACAGGTTCGGAACGAAATGGCCGTCCATCACGTCGAAATGAATCAGGTCGGCGCCAGCCTCCTCGACCCGACGAATCTCCTCGCCCAGGCGCGCGAAGTCAGCCGACAGGATCGACGGCGCAATCTTGAGCTCGAGTCCCATGGGCAAAGACTACCGCCTCGGCCACCGCGCGGCAAAAGGCGCGCTCATCGCCGGCGCATGCGGGCGGCGAAAAAGCCGTCGAGGCCGCCGCGCTCGGGACTGGTCGCCATTGTCCCGTCGCTTTGAAGCCAGGGTGCCAGTTGCGCCGCCGCCGGCGGCGGTTCGAGCGCGAACTCCGGATGCTCCGCGAGAAAGCCGCGTACCACGCCATGTCCTTCCTGCGGCGCCAGGCTGCATACGGCGTACACGATCACACCACCCGGCCGGACCAACGCCGCCGCATTCTCGAGCATCGCGCGCTGGACCTCCGCCATCCGGCGAAAGTCGTTCGCCACCAGGCGCCATCGTATCTCCGGATGCTCCCGCAGCGTGCCGGTCCCGGTACACGGCGCGTCGAGCAACACGAAGCCAGCGGACTCGTTGCACAGCGGCGACGCCACGGCGATGTCCGCGTTTGCGAACACGATATTGCGATGCCCCAGGCGCCGCGCGAGGTCGCGCGCCGCCTTGAGCCCGTGCAGATTCAGGTCGAGCGCCACCACCCGTCCGCGCGCATCGGCCAATTCCGCAAGATGGGTCGCCTTGCCGCCCGGGGCGGCAGCGCAATCGATCACCGTGGCGCCTGCCGAAGGCGCGAGCATCCGGGAAACCATTTGCGAAGCCTCGGATTGCGGATGGAACAGTCCGGCGCGGTACGAATTGGAGTCGAAGTCGGCTGCGCCCTCGAGCACTGCGGTCTCAGGCAGGTGACCGCGTGCACTTATCCCCATTCCGTCGGCTGCCATTCGAGCGACGATCTCTTCGCGCGTGCCGCGCGCCAGGTTGAGCCGCATCACGTTCGGCGCGGCCTCGTTGTCGGCTGCCATCAGCGCCTCGGCCCGGGCCATACCGAACCATTCGATAAAACACGCCACCAGCCATCGCGGATGCGAGTACGCAACCGCGAGATACCCAACCTCATCCGCCGCCCGATCGGGCATCGCGGCCGCTCCGCCAGCGGCGCGCCGCAGCACCGCGTTGACCAGGCCGCCGGCGCCGCGGCCCGCCGCCTCGCGCGCGAGCGACACGGCAGTGTCGACCGCGGCATGCGGGGGTATACGGCTCAGATGGCGCATCTGAAAAAGCCCGAGTCTGAGCGCACTCAGCACCGCAAGCTCGAGCTTTTCGAGCGGCTGCGTGCACAGTTGCGCCAGTTCGTAATCCAATCTGCCGCGCCAGGCGAGTGTGCCGAGCACCAGCCGCGTCAGCAGGCGGCGGTCGGGCGGGGCGAAAGCGGCGAGGCGATGGCCGAGCATCACGTCGGCGAAGGCCGCGTGGCTCTCCACACGGACCAGAATTTCGAGCGCGGCGCGGCGGGCCACCAGGCCCGCCCCGTCGCGCTCGGGCGCTCTGGGCGCGCCCGGCCCCGGAACGCGAGCGTGGCAGCGCGTGGGCGCACCCGGCGCATCGGCGCCGCCGCTGCGCGGGGCGATAGGCGGGCGGCGCGTCATCCCAGGCGCTCGCCTGGGATGACGCGCCGCCCGCGCAGAAACTCCGCCGCGCCCATCCGCTTGCGTCCCGCCGCCTGCACCTCGGCGAGCACGAGTCGTCCGCGCCCGCATTGCACCGCGACTTCGGGCTTCATCCGGACGATTGTGCCGGGCGCGACGCCCGATGAGCCGGCGGCAGCCGGCTCGTCGGGCGTCGCACCCCGCGAGACTGGCGCATCTGCCGACGCGGAACCGTCGGGCGCGGCGCGCCATATCAGGAGCTCATCGCCACGCAGCCGCGTGCGCGCGACCGGCCATGGATCGTACGCGCGCACCATCCGTTCGATCCGCACCGCATCGGCGCTCCAATCGATAACCGCATGAGCCTTGCTCACGGGCGAGGTGTACGTTGCGAGACTCTCGTCCTGCGGCGTCTCGACGAGTTGTCCCCCTCGGAGCTTCTCCAGCGCTTCGAGCAGCGCCGCCGCGCCCAGCTCCGCGAGCTTCTCCTTGAGCGTTCCCTGGGTCTCGCCCGGCGCGATCGGAATCGCGCGCGCGAGCAGGACTGGACCCGCATCCATTCGGCTGACTATGCGCATGATCGTGACGCCGCTTTCGCTGTCGCCGGCAAGAATCGCCCCTTCGACCGGCGAGGCGCCGCGATGGCGGGGTAGGAGCGAGGCGTGGACGTTGATCGGCATGATTTGCGCCGCCGCGAGCACCGGGTCGGGCAGGATTCGGCCATAGGCCGCGACCACCAGCAAGTCGGGATTCAACGCGAGCAGCTCGGCGAGAAATTCCGCCGTGCGAATCTTCGCCGGCTTGAGCACCGGCAACCCGCGGCGTTCCGCCACCGCTCCGACCTCGCTCGGCTCGAGCCTGAGCCCGCGCCCGCGGGGCTGATCGGGACGCGTAACCACGCCCACGATCTCGAAGCCCGGGCTCTGGAAGTCAGACCGGGTGGCATCGCTGCAAGCGTCGGCCAGGCGCTCCAGAATATGAGCCGCCAGCGCCGGCGTACCCATGAAGACGATTCTCAATGGTTTCGTGGGGATGGCGATTTCAGATCCGGACGCTGGAGGGCCGCTGGCCATCGGCCTTGCCCTCCTTTATCAGCTTGGCGAGTTTACGCCGGTACAGTTCGCGCTTGATACGGCTGATGCGATCGATGAAGAGCTTGCCGTCGAGATGGTCGATCTCATGCTGCAGCGCGACTGCGAGGAGGTCGTCCGCCTCGATCTCGATCTCCTTCTCCTCGAGTGTCCACGCGCGCACCAGCACGCGCGCGGCGCGTTTGACGTCGGCGGTGTAGTCGATCACCGAAAGGCATCCCTCTTCCCAAATCACCGAACCCTCGGCCTCGACGATCTTTGGGTTGATGAGCCGCAGCAGTTTCTTGCCCGGGTTCTGATGGTCGGTGTCGAGCACTATCACGCGGCGCGAATCGCCGACCTGGGGCGCCGCCAGCCCCACGCCCGGCGCCGCGTACATCGTCTGCACCATGCTCTCGATGAAGTTGGTCAGGCCGCCGTCGATGTTGGCGACCGGCTTTGCCGGATCTTTTAGCGCCGGGTCGGGAAATCTGCGGATGTTGAGGAGCGCCATCGTTAGTTGTCTTCAGCGGTTGTTTTCAGGGCAAAATCTATCGGTGAAACAATGGAGAAAATTTATCAGAGCCTCCGAAGCGCCGAAAGCGCGCAAAGCGCCGCGTCCGGCGCGCTATTCGATGAACCCGTGCTTGCGCAGGAACAGTTCCATCGAGCGGATACATTCGTCGGGACGCTCGATTTGAAGAAAGTGCGTGGTATGCGCAATCGCTTCGTATTCGACCGCGGTCTCCTCGGCGATCGCGCGTCCGATGAGCGCCGGCGGCTGCTTGTGCTCGCTTGCGAAGTCGCCACAAATCAATTTGCACGGCACCGGCAGGTTTTTCATCCGGGGCCATATCGTCGCGTCGCGATTGCTCTCGAAGACGTGCGCCTCAAGCTCGCGCGGGCAGGCCAGCACCCAATCATTCGAGGCCTCGTCGGGCCGCAGCGTCGCGCGCGCCATCAACTCGTACGCCTCCGGGCGCCACAGCTTGAACTGTGGCACGTGGGCGAAAAGCTGCGCCAGGTCAACCGGGTCCTTGTAGCGCTCGGTGCGGCGGCGGGCGCGTTGGGTGATCTCGCTCTCGTGGGATTTCTGGACGGCCTGCAGCGGATGGCCGTCGCGCGGATGAATGGGCGGATCGAACAGGACCAGCGGATCCCAGCGCCGGCCCATCTCCAAGGTATGCATCACCGCGGCGACTGCGGAGAGCGAATGAAAGACGCCGGCCGTCGGTTTGGCGCCCCAATGCTCGCGGATCGCGTGCCAGATGCGCTCGTCGTCATGGATGAATCTTTTCCAGTTGTGGCCAGCGGGATGATGCACCGGGTTCTGGCCGTGATTGCGGAAGTCGTAAACGATTACGTCGTAACGATCGAGCACCCGCCTCCAGAACGAAAAGTAGCCGTCGATCGCGAGGCCGTTGCCATGGGTCAACACCAGGCGCGGAGCGCCGGCGGCCCCATGGCGGCGCACCCGGATGATCGCGCCGTCGTCCATGACCGTCTCGAACGAAGCGTGCGGCTCTGGAATCGTCACCTGTGTCGTTCCGGCCATCGCGGGTCTATTTTAACAACTTTGTTTAACAATTTTGTTTTAACAATTCTGTCTAGCAATTTTGCCTGGCAATTTTTCGCCGCGGCCTTTGAGTTGAATTAGATTTGCGTTTTGACGTTGTCAGCCGCGCTTACCATGGTTATGGTCTGTTTATGGACAACGACACTGTTTTAGTCTCTACCATGAACGACGTCCCAGGCTACAAGATCGTGGCCGTATATGGCGAAGTTTTCGGCCTGATCTGCCGGGCGCGCAACGCTTTCTCCAACATGGGCGCAGGACTGCGCACGATTTTTGGCGGCGAGGTCGCCGGCTATACGCAATTGCTCTCCGACAGCCGCGAACAGGCGATCGGCCGGCTGCGCCTGGCCGCGATGGAGAAGGGCGGCAACGCCGTGGTCGCGATGCGCTTTGATTGCAACGAGATCGGCAACATCATGAGCGAGATCGCAGCCTACGGCACGGCGGTGCGGATCGAGAAGCTCTAAGCGGCGCGCGCTGGCGCAAGCATCGGGCGGCTGTGTGCGGGCGGGCGGCGCACAAACTCCGCGCTTGCCGCCTGCGTAGGCCGTCCGTGCCTAAAAAACCTTGCTTCAGTCGGCGAGCGGATCGGCTAATCGTTGCGCTCGACGTGGAAGCCCTTCGAGCTGATCAGCCATTCACCATCAACCCGGTGATAGGTGAGATGATCCACGTATACGGTCTTGTTGATCCGGACGCGCACCTTAACGAGCGCCTGGGTCGGTGACGCGAAGTCCATCAGCAGGATCTCTTCTTCGCGAGGAGCACTCAGAGATTTCGGCGACGGCCGGCTGGCCGTCAGCTCCTTATATCCCTGGGAGGTGAACATCGCCATCTTGCCTTCGCGAAGCCCATGCAGTTGGGCGGTCGTACGAAAAACGCGGTCCCAGCGCGAAGTGTCTCCATCGTACATGAGGTCGAAATAGCGCTGCACGGCGGCGGTCAGGCTCTCGATACTGGCATGGTCAATCATGGGGTTCTCCTCAGAACTTGGGTAGCAACCTTGTACCCTATCAAACGTGCGTCGGTTTTCACCAGCCGCCGCCCGCGCTCGCGCAGGCTCAGAGCATCGCGAAGCCTCACAGCATGTTGACCGGGTCAAGGTCGATACCGACGAAGACCCCGCCGCGCGCGTCGCGCCCGCCAAGCTGCGCCTGCATCGACGCGAGCGCCGCGCGCATCGCCGCCGCCTCGGTCGATCTCACTACGACCTGCCATCGATAGCGCCCGCGCAGCCGCTCGATCGGCGCCGGTGCAGGCCCGAGCACGCGCATCGCGTCAACCTTTGCGGCCCCGACCTGGCCCCGAAGCGCCTTGGCCGCCCGCTCCGCCATCGCGGCCACCGCGGCGGCGTCGGCCCCCTCGATTCGCACCAGCGCCATCCGCGAGTACGGCGGCCATCCCAGTTCCTGGCGCAATCGCAGCTCGCGCCGGATGAAGCGGTCGTAGTCCTGGTCGCGCGCGGCACGAATACTGTAGTGATGCGGCGCGTAGGTCTGGATCAGCACGCGCCCCATCCGCTCGCCGCGGCCCGCGCGCCCCGCAACTTGAGTCAGCAGTTGAAAGGTTCGTTCCGCGGCGCGGAAGTCGGGCAGGTTGAGCCCGAGGTCGGCCAGCACCACGCCGACCAGCGTCACGCCCGGCAAGTCAAACCCCTTGGTGATCATCTGCGTGCCGACCATCACGTCGATCTCGCCGCGGCGCAGGCGCTCGACCAGCTCCAGGCGCATCCCGCGCCGCCCGCTGGTGTCGCTGTCCATCCGCTCGATCCGCGCCTGCGGCAGCATCGCGGCCAGCGCCTCCGTTAGCCGCTCGGTGCCAAAGCCCTGGCCCACCAGGCCGAAGCCGTTGCACTCGGGACACGCTTCGGGCGCCGGCGCATGCGCGCCACACCAATGGCATCGCAGCGAACGGTCACGCATGTGGAACGTCATGCTGACGCTGCAATTAGCACAGGAGATCACGATGCCGCAGAGATGGCATTGCAGAAAGTTATGGAAGCCCCGGCGGTTGAGAAACACCACGCTTTGCCCACCCGCGGCGAGATTGGCGCGCAGCGCATCGAGCAGCGGCGCCGAGAGCGGCACCGCACGCGGCTGGTCGAGCTTTTTCGCGGCGCCGGCTGCCGCGCCGTTCTTTTCACGCGCCGGATCTTTTTTGAATTCCGCGCGCAGGTCGACTATCTCGACCGCCGCCATCGGCCGCTCCATCACCCGCCGCGCCATCCGCAGCAGCCGGTAGCGCCCGCGCCTTGTGTTGTAGAACGACTCGGACGACGGCGTCGCCGAGCCCAGCACCACCGGGCATTGCGCGAGTCGCCCCAGCACCACGGCGAGGTCGCGCGCGTTGTAGCGAATTCCTTCTTCCTGTTTGTAGGCGGGGTCGTGCTCCTCGTCGACTACGATCAGTCCCAGGCCGCTTAGCGGAGCGAAGATCGCCGAGCGCGGACCGATCATGATTCGCGCCTGCCCCCCCAGAGCGGCCATCCAGCTCGCCCATCGCTCGGCCACGTTCTGCGCGCTGTGCGCCACGGCCACCAGCGGGCCGAAGCGGGCGCGAAACGATCTGACGATCTGATCCGCGAGCGCTATCTCGGGCACCAGCAACAGCACCTGCCGGCCGGCTTCCAGAGCCGCCGCCGCGAGCTTCAGATAGACCTCGGTCTTGCCGCTGGCGGTGACGCCCCACAAGAGAAAGGTGCCCTCGCGCGCATCGATGACGGCAGGCATGACGGTCTCGATTGCGGCCGCCTGCTCGGGCATCAAATCGAAATCGCCGACGCCGGACGCAGCGGACGCTTGCGCGCTGCCGGACACTTCGCAACCGGACACTTCTGTAGCGGACACTTCTGTAGCGGATAAGTCCGCGCTGCCCGGATACCGCATCGCACCGGTCCGCGGCGCTGACTCGACCTCCACGATTCCGCGCTCCGCGAGGGCGCGCACCGCGACTCGCGCGCCGGGAATCTGTTCTTCCAATTCTTCGAGCGCGAGCGCTTCGGGCGCGGCCTCACCGAGCAGGCGCATGATCTCACGCTGCCGGGCGCCGCGAAGTTTCGTGGCCGCGCGAGCCCCGGGTGCAAGGCGCACGGCGCTCGCGCTTCGATGGCGGCCGCGGGTGGCTTCTCCCGTCTCCACGATTCGTTCGGCGGCGAGAAGGGCGAGTGCGGAGGTGACTTCGCGCCGCTCGCCCAGCCGGGCGAGTTCGCGCGCCGTCATCGCGCGGCGGCCGAGCGCTTCGATAATCGCGCGCTCCATCGGCGTCAGCGCCGCCTCGCGCAAGGGGTCGGGAGATGCGGCGAGCCGAAGGACCTTGCGCGACTCGATCCGCGCGGCAGCCGGAACCACGCTCTGCATCGCGTCGCCCAGCGGCGCCATATAGTACGACGCCATGAACTCGATGAGCCCGAGATGGGCGCGGTCGTAGAGTGGGCGCGACTCGGGAAGCTCGAGGATCGGCTTGAGCGCGCCAGCGCCGGCCTCCAGCCGCTCTCCGACTTCGATTACGATGCCGGTCAGGCGGCGCGAACGCAGCGGCACGATCACCCGATGGCCGCGCTCGACGCGGCCCTCGAGCGCCTGCGGAATGGCGTAGATCAGTTGACCCACGCCCCGCGCCGCGCCGATAAGGATCACCTTCGCCTGCATCGCGATTGCCACTGGCAATTTACATGGCGCAGGGGCGCCGGCAACCGCTCTCGCGCGGCGGCGCGCACCACTGCCGTGCAGCAATCAGGTAAATCGGCGATGTGCGCGGGCTACGTATCTTCAACCAGCGCAGCCAGTGCCTGTAAGCGCTGCCACCGAACCGAGCGGTCGCGTTTTGTGGTTGCCGCTCGGAGGAGTAATTTGCGTTTGCGATCATGAGCGCGATTTACCATCGCCACCGTGGAGGAAATCACCCGCACGTCCATCACCATCACGATGGACGCATCGCGCCGGAGCATGATCACGGCGACAACCATCACCACCATCATCGCAAAGAGCCCCTCGATTCCTATCATGAGCACGGGGCCCACGCTTACGACGTACATGGGCATCAGCCAGCGGCCGTCAACGGGGATCCGAACCGATTAGGTCACTGGCACTTCGACAGCCCATTCGAACACGTCGCGCTTGCGGCAATTTGTGATTTTCCCGAAAAATCAGCCTTCACGGTCACTCCGTTCATCAATTGCGGCTTGAAAGATTTGCCGCAAGCCGCGCGGCCTCCCCCCGCTCTCGTATAGCGCCTGTAAAAATCGCTCGTTCGAAGTTTCACCGATTCGCGCTCGGGGCAAATGAGGCCCTGTACAGAGGGTAAGTAACGCCCTCTTGCAGAAGGGTAAGGTTTGCCCTCCTGGCGGATTGGTGCGGCACTCGCTCGCCAAACGGCGGGCTCGGAGAGGCTTTACCTTGAGAAACACCTTTTCGCGACCCACAGTTGTCTCAACCGCCGGGCACTTGCGAAATCATTATGAAATGGCGCGCGCAAAGACCTGCGCACTGCTTCTCCCAGCGCTGAGACTGATACTTTCTCTGATGATACTTGGCGGCGCGGCCCGGGCCAGTCAAAAGCAGTCCGTCGCACGATATATCGCGGGCACGGTTAAGGACGCGCTTGGCCGGCCGATAGCGCATGCCACTGTGACGCTGCAATCCGTCGGCGGACACACGATCGCGCAGGCAATCACTGACGATCGAGGTCTGTTTCGGCTACCCCAGGGCAAAGCCGGAACTTATGCGCTCGTGAGTCGGAAGAAAGGCTTCAAACCGGGAACGATGATCATCATCCTGCCCAAGATCTCCGGTAAGCATCTGGACCTGGTACTGGAAGCGCAAGAGGCGCTGACCGTTCCCGTAAGCGCCACCAGGATCAGCGCGCAGAACGGGCTGTCCGCGAGCGGAACCAACAAGTACACGCTGAGCGCGCGCGATATCGCGAATCTCCCCGAAGGCGAGGCGACGCCGCTTAACCAGGTGATGCTCCAAATGCCCGGCGTGGCGCTGGATCAGAACCAGGAGATTCACATCCGCGGCGAGCACATGGGCATCCAATACCAGATGAACGGGATTCTGCTGCCGCTCGACATCAATAGCGATCCGACCTTCACGCAATTGCTCAACTCATACTTCGTCAAAAGCGTGAGCCTGATGGATGGGGTCCTGCCCGCGCAGTATGGCTACCGGACCTCCGGCGTGATCGACATTCACACCAAGAACGGATGCGACGGCGGGCACAACGAGTTCACAATCTCCGGCGGGCAGCGCGACACCGTGCAGCCTAGTTTCGAGCTTGGCGGATGCGACGGCAATTTCAATTATTACCTTACCGGTCTTTATTTTCAATCCAATCTGGGATTCAGTTCCGCGGTGGCGGCGCCCGATCCGCTTCACGATGCGGCACAGCAGGGACAGGGATTCGCCTATCTGACGTACGAGTTGAATCCGGCCACCAAATTGAGCCTGATCTCGGGTATGACGGTGGCGAGCAATCAATTTCCAAACCAGCCCAATCAAACGCCTGAGTTTCAGCTCGACCACGTCAATCCGGCCCTCCATCCGTCAAGCGCGATCGATTCGGGCCTCGACCAGCAGGACTACTATGGAGTGTTCGCGCTTAACGGCATCATCGGATCTAACGCCGACTACCAGGTCGCGTATACCGCGCACTACAACAGGCAGACGTTTAATCCCGATCCGATTAGCGACCTCATTTACCAGGGAATCGCGTCAAACGTGTTCACCAGCGACTTCTCCAACACGTTTGCGGGCGACCTGACTTATCGGCTGGGCGCTCAGCATGCGCTGCGCGGCGGATTTTATTTCGGCGAGTACGGCGTCGAATCGGATCAGCGCTCGCAGGTCTTTCCGATCTTGATGGGACAGCCGGAGACTACTCCGATATCCGTATCCGCGAACATGAACAGGATCAACCTGGTCTATGGCGTATATCTTCAGGATACCTGGCAAATCACCGACAGGCTGAGCTTGAATATCGGATCGCGCTGGGACCGCGTAACCGGATTCACCATCAATAGTCAGTTCAGCCCCGCGCTCAATTTCATATACAAGGCGCAGAAAAATACCACCGTACACGCCGGCTTCGCGAGAAATTTCCAGATACCCAACTTTCAGAACGTTTCATCGGGCATCTTCAAACTGTTCGCCGGCACGACGGGCGCCGATGGTACCAGCCCGAGCGGCAACACTTCACCGGATACCGAAACCGACTACACCTGGGACGCCGGATTCACGCATCAGTTCACACCGCGTCTGGCCTTCGCCCAGGACAATTACTTCCGCATCGATCGGCACTATCTTGACGAGGGACAGTTCGGTTTCGTGCCGATCGACGCGCCCTTCAATTACGTTCGAGGTTACGGCGGCGGCACGGAGAACTCGCTGACCTACAACCTCGAGAACCTGGCCGTGCGCGCGAACGTCTTCGTGGCCCGCGAAGAGGACATCGGCGTTGCCAGCGGACAGTACAACTTCCCTGCTGATGAGGTCGCGCAGATCGACCGTCATTTCATAGTGCTCGATCACACGCCGCTGGTCGGCGCGTCGGGCGGCGCCGCATATAGATGGAAGAGCTACCAGTTCACCATCGACGGCCTGTTCAGCAGCGGACTGCGTGGAGGCTTCGCAAACGAGAACCAGCTTCCGAAGGTATGGCAGTTCAACCTGAGCGCCGCCCGGAATTTCGTGATACCGGGACTCGGCACGTTCACGAACCGCATCGTGCTGATCAACATTTTCGACCGGACCAACCTGATCCGGCCCGCCAATGGCATCGGCGTATTTCAGGCCGCCTATGGGCCGAGAATCACGGTATATGACGCGCTGACCGTACCGTTACCGTCATTGTAAGAGCGCGTCTGCTGCTTTACGGGCGGGACGCCGATCTATGCCGGAACCGGGCTGGCCGGCAGGCTGCGCGCGCTCAATGCGAGCATGATTTCAGTCCAGCCGTCGAAGATCATATCGATACCGATGAACATTCCGATCACCCAGAGCCCGGATACCGGCCACGAGTCCCAGATCATGACGCCCAGGATGATCGAAATCGCGCCATTTAGGATGAGCCATCCGCGATGATGCAGCGGCGTCGAGAAAGCGATAAAGAGACGGAACAGGCCGGCAACGATCAATACGATAGCAATCACGAGCGTCAAACTGACGGCCGCCAGCGCCGGACGTGTGACCATCACCAGGCCGGCCACCGCGTACAGCACCCCGCCCAGCAAATTGATGAAAAAGCCGCCCCACGGCCGGCGCTTGAAGCCGTGAATCACCTCGAACAGGCCGGCGATAATCAACAGCCAGCCGAGAAACAAAACAGAGACAATGGTCATCTCGACCGCGTACCCGATCGCGATCATGCCAAGGATAACGAGTGCGATTCCGATCGCGAGGAACCATGCCGAATGTTTGCGTACTTCGTCGATTCCGGAACTCAGGACTAGCGGGGTCATGATCTGGCTCCTTTGACGCGTTATGCGTACGCCCGACAAGGTTTTCGCTCTGCGTCAGCGCTAGCACAGTCCCGTCCCGATACGCCATCGCCCAGCGACTGCGCCGTACACACTCCAAACCGAAGAAATCCGCCTCGCGGACCGGCTTTCCCCGCCGCGCCGACTCTGGTTGAATCGACTGGTTGAATCGACTGGCGCGGGACGCGGCCCTGGCCGCCGCCTTCGCCGACGGACGGTCCCAAGATGCTGCGTTTCCTGACAGCCGGTGAATCGCACGGCCCCGAACTGGTCGCGGTGGTGGAAGGCTACCCGGCCGGCTTCGATATCGACCTGGCGAAAATCAACTACGACCTCGCGCGCCGCCAGAAAGGCTACGGGCGGGGCGGACGGATGGCGATCGAGCGCGACGAGGTGCGCGTGGTCTCGGGCATCCGCTTCGGGCGCTCGATGGGTAGCCCGATCACGCTGATCGTCGAGAATCGCGATTTCAAGAACTGGCTCAAGCGGATGTCGGTCGATCCGGCCGACCGCGGCGAGGCTGAACCGGTCACGCGGCCGCGCCCCGGACATGCCGATCTCGCAGGCGTGCTCAAATATAACCTCGACGACATCCGCGACGTGCTCGAGCGCGCCTCGGCCCGCGAGACCACGATGCGGGTCGCGGCCGGCTCGCTCGCCAAACTGATACTCGAGCCCTTCGGCATCACCACGCTCGGTTACGTCGCGAGCATCGGATCGACCGAAGCGCAGACACCCGCCGACCTGAGCATCGAGGACTTAAAACGCATCACCGAGGCGTCGCAGGTGCGCGTGGCGGATCCCGAAGCGGAGCGCGCGATAATCGCCGAGATCGATGAATGCAAAAAAACCGGCGACACGCTCGGCGGCATAGTCGAGGTGGTCGCCACCGGATTGCCCGTCGGGCTGGGCAGCCACGTGCAGTGGGACCGCAAGCTCGACGGCCGCCTCGCGCACGTGCTGCTGAGCTTGCAGGCGGTCAAGGGCGTCGAACTGGGGCTGGGCTTTCGCGCCGCGGCGACGCGCGGCTCGGCGCTCCATGACGAAATCGCCTACGACGCGGCGGCGCGCCGCTTCATCCGCCACTCCAACAATTCCGGCGGCACCGAGGGCGGGATGACCACCGGCGAGCCGTTGCGCGTGCGCGTGGCCTTCAAACCGCTGTCGACCCTGATGCGTCCGCTGCGCTCGGCCGACATCCGCACCAAGGTCGAATCGGTCGGCAACACGGAGCGCTCCGACGTGTGCGCAATTCCGGCCGCCGCGGTTATCGCCGAGGCGGTGGTCGCGCTCGAACTGGCCAACGCGTTCGTGGAAAAGTTCGGCGGCGATTCGCGGGCCGAGATCGCGCGCAACTACGAAGGCTACCTCGAGCAGGTGCGCAATTTTTGACGCCGCCGGGGCCCAGCAGCGCGATGGCTCCCAGGTTGATCCTTACGGGCTTCATGGCGACCGGTAAGAGCGCGGTCGGCCGCGCGGTCGCGGCGCGGTTGGGATGGCGCCTGGTCGATAGCGACGCCGAACTGGTGGCGCGCGCGGGCAAGCCAATCCCGGCGATCTTCGCCGAGCACGGCGAAGCGCAGTTCCGCGCGCTGGAGCGCGAGGTGATAGCCGCTCTGGCGGACGATCCCGCGCTCTGCCCGCAATGTGGCGAGCCGCGGCCGGCGGTGATCTCGACGGGCGGCGGCGCGCTGGTCGACGAGCGCAACTATCTCTCGCTCAAGCGCGCGGGCGTGATCATTTGTCTCAGCGCGCGGCCCGAGGTAATCGCGGCGCGCGTGCGGCGTTCTCCGCATAAGCGGCCCAAGCTGCTGGAAGGCGGCAAGCCGCTGGAAGCGCGAATCATCGAACTGATGGAAGAGCGGCGCGCCGCCTATGCGCGCGCCGATTTTACTGTGGACACCTCCGACCTTTCGGTCGCCGAGTCGGCGGAGCGCGTGCTGGATATCTTTGGCCGGCACGGCAGGAGCGCCCATCGATGCGCACCTTCCGCGTAGAACTCGGCCCCGACGCGCATCCGGTGTACGTCGGCGCCGGTGCGCTCGACCAGACGGGACGGCTCGCGCGCGAGGCGGGCATGACCGTCGGACGGGCGCTTATCGTCACCGATTCCAACGTCGCGCGCCTGTATGGCGAACGCACGGCCGACTCGCTCAAGGCGGCGGGCTTCGCGCTACGGACCCTGGAGGTCGCGCCAGGCGAGCAGAGCAAATCATTCGCCACGCTGGAGCGCGTATACGACGCGATCGTGGAGGCGGAACTCGATCGGAGCGGCGCCGTGTTTGCGCTGGGCGGCGGCGTGGTCGGCGACTTGGCCGGCTTCGCCGCCGCGACCTACATGCGCGGCGTTGCGCTGGTGCAAATTCCTACCACGATGCTCGCGCAGGTCGATTCGGCGCTGGGCGGCAAGACCGCGGTCAACCATCCGCGGGCGAAGAATCTGATCGGCGCGTTTTACCAGCCGCGGCTAATCGTGGCCGACGTCGCGACGCTCCAGAGCCTGCCCGATCGCGAGTTTCGCGAGGGGCTCGCCGAGGTCATCAAGTACGGTGCGATCATGGATGCGCCGATGGTCGAGGAGCTGGAGCACGGCCTCGACGCGATTATGCACCGCGCCCCCGCGGTGCTCGAGAAAGTCGTCGCGCGATCGCTGCATCACAAGGCGACAGTGGTGGCGAGCGATACGCGCGAGGGCGGCCTGCGCAAGATGCTCAACTACGGCCATACGGCCGGCCATGCGCTCGAGGCGTCGTCAGGCTACGGCAATTTCCTGCACGGCGAGGCGGTGGCGATCGGAATGGTCGCGGCGGGAAGACTCTCGCAAGTGTTCGCGGGTCTCGGCGCCACTGAGGCCGAACGGCTGGAGCGGCTGATCGCGCGGGCGGGCTTGCCGACCGCGATGCCGGCCGGATGGCGCGGCGAGGAGTTCGTGCGCGCGATGCGGCTGGATAAAAAACGCGCGGGCGACGAGGTCGAGTTCGTGCTGCTCGATCGGCTGGGCCACGCGCTGGTCCGCAAGCTGAGTTTCGCCGAGATTCTCGCCCACCTGGGCTGACAATTCTTCGCTCAGGATGACCCCAAAGAGCGCGTTTCGGTTGTCACCCCCTTGCGTTCCATCAGTTTGACGCGTCCCAGGAATTTGGGTCGGATGAGCACCGTCTCCAGCGGCAGCACGCTCATCGCGAGCAGCCCGTTGAACGCCATCACCAGCGCCAGCATCAGGCCCATCTCGGCCAGGAAGCGCAACTCGGACAGGAAATACCAGGGCAGTACGCCCAGCACCATCGTGAAGGCGACGAAGAAGGTCGCCTCGCCGGTGGTGAAGACCGCGCGCGTCACCGCGGCTTGCACATCGCCGTCAGCCGCGCCCTGGAATTCCTCGCAGATGCGGCTTAGCAGGTAAATCCCATAGTCGATACCGACGCCGAGTCCGACCGCCACCACCGGCAGCGTGTTCACGTCGAGCCCGACTCCGCGCAGATACATCACCGAGTCGGTGGCGAACTGCGCGAGCAACAGCGGCACCAGCAGCATCGCCGCCGCCACGCCCGAATGGTACGTCAGCACGCACATCACGAAGATGGTCGCGAGCAAGTAGATCAGGATTTTCAGATCGGCCGCGCGCACGACGTGGTCGAGCGCATATTGTAGCGCGACCGAGCCGGTGGCGAGCCGGATGCGGTAGACCGCCGACGGCTTGGGCTGCACCGCGGCGATCGCGCGCTCGGCCTGCGCCATCGCCTCGTCCACGGTGCTCGCGCGCAGGTCCTTGTACCAGAGTATGACGTCGCCGTTGGTGCCGTTGGGCTGGATTATGTTGCTGAAGTTCTCCAGCGAATGCCCGGTGCGGGTCCAGAACAGGTACGCGCCGACGTCATGACCGGTGAGGTCGATCGGCAGCCACTTGGGATTGCCGCCGCGCAGGATCAGGCCCGTGTAGGGGATGTAGTCGGCAAGCGAGAGCGTGGCGACGGCGCCGTGGTTGCGCTCGATCGCCTTCTGGAAGCGGAGCATCGAGTCGTACACCTCGGGACGGTAGAGCGCGCGCGGGATCTTGCCCTCCCATACCACGTTGAGCGTCGCGGTGCCGGCGAGGTTGGCGTTGATCTCGCGCTCGGCGACGTTGAACTCGTTGTCGGGCCACAGGAGCGGGCTGCCAATCGCGACGTTGCCGACCGGACGGCTAATCGCGAGAAACGCGAGCAGCGCCGCCACCGGGATCGCAATCACGGTCGTGACGATTCGCCTGCTCGGCGTCAGCAGGCCGGCCAGCATCCGCTGCACCGGCTCGATCAGCCGCGTGCTGAGCGAGGGAACCTCGTGCGTGATGAAGACGCTTACGTCCTTGGGCGGCGGCAGGATCGCCAGCAGCACCGGCGTGAGCAGCACCGCCGAAGGAATGATCAGCAGCGACCAGGTGCCGCAGAGCACGCCGAGTTTCTGGATTATCGGGATCGGCGCGAGACAAATCATGTAGAGTCCGGCGACGTCGCACATGATCCCGAGGAAGGCCGGCGCGAACATCGAGGCCAGCGCGCCCGCCGCACCGGCCACGCGTTCGTGCGTCTCGTAGAGGATTTCGTAGTAGCGGCGCGTGATCTGCAGCGAGTGGCTGAGCGCGCGCGCCATCAGCAGCACCGGCACCACCACGGTGAGCGGTTCGAGGTTCAGCCCCAGCCATCCGCCCGCGCCGAGCCCCCAGACTGTCGATACTGCGGCAGCGATGATCGGTGTGAGCGCGCCGGCGAGGCTACGCATGTAATCGACGTGGGCCGCGATGATGAGCGCGAGCGAGAGCAGGAAAATCCACAGCGCCTGATGGCCGTAACGATAGACCCATCCGATCAGCATGACGCGGCCGGCGGTGTAGAACTCGATATTGGGGTCACTCTCGGCTGCGAGCATTTTGTGCACGCGCTCGAAGACCTCGCTGTAGTCGAGCCCATGCTCAAAGAAGGCGGCGTCGATCAGCGTCGCCTTCTCGTCGGGCGAGACCAGAATCCCGGTGACGCCGGCCGCGTGGCGGGCGCGCTCCTGCACGGCCGTCGCGTCGGCTTGTGTGGCCGGGATCTTGTTGGTCATCACGGGCTCGGAGCTGAGGCCGGGCGGCGTCGGCCGGATAACGCGAACCTTCTCGCTGGCGATCGAGGTCAGGGTCACGTGGTCGATACCCGGCACCAGGTCGAGCGCGCGCGTGATTCGCCAGATTCTGGCCAGCGTCTGCGGTGTGTAGATAGTGCCTTGCTTGACCTTGAGCAGGATTTCGACCGTGGCCGGCTTGCTGAAGCTCTGGTAGCGCTTGAAAACGTCGGTGACGCGGTTGTGCGCCGGGATCAGGTCGGCCACCGAGGTTTGAGCCTGAAAACTGCGCGCGATGCGCACGACGCCGACGGAAAAAAAGGCGGTCACCGCCAGGTATGCAACGAGGACTTGCCACCGCCAGTGGATTAAGAAATCGGCAGTCCTCTGACCCATCGATAGCATACTAAAACCCCGACCCATCCTCCGGGCGGCGAGCGTGTCATCCGACCAGAGCGAGACGGGTCAAGTCAAGCTGGCTATCGCCGTCAGCATTAGCCGCACGCGCTGCATCTGACGTGCGGAGTTATGCACAAGGTTTGGGCTATTGTTGATATTTATGTTTGATTGAAATGTTTACATGAAGCGAACAATGCCTAGAATGGCGCGCGTCAGCTAAAGGAAGGAGCGGCGGATTGCGCAGGAGGAGCGTTTCTTTAGGGCATTCGCCCTTCATACCCGACCGCTTTCATCAAAGTCGCCGGCTCGGGCGCCCAAAGTCCTGACTAGGAGGTGGAGATGAATAATCGTGAGATCAATCGAATGACAGCCTCGGATTTCGACGCGGTCGTGCAGCGCGTGATGACGGTACAGGACGTCTCGGCCTACCTGCGAGTACATCCATCGACCGTCTATCGTCTGCTCAAGCGCAACGAGTTGCCGGCTTTTCGGGTTGGCAGCGACTGGCGCTTCAACGTCGAGGCGATCGACCGTTGGCGATCGCAGATGGAAGCGGGCGCTCACGTGCTCGACAAGTAGCGCACCTGGGCGGTTCCGAAACTCCGCCCGAAAATGAACGGGCCGGTCAAAGCGCCGGCCGCCTCGATACGTGCGACCTTTGAGTTACTGCTCGAAGTAGCTGCGCGGGTTCTCGACCATCAGCGTCTGGATTTTTTCCTCGCTGATGCCTGCTTGGCGCAGCGCGGGCAGGATGTTCTTGAAGATGTGAGTCGGCTGCCAATTACGGATTCCCTTTTCGATTTCGGGCGTCAGGTCCAGGCCGCGCCCGAGCCAGCACGCGACCGAATCGTGCGACAGCACGATCTGCTTCTCGAAGCCGACCCCCAGGAGCCCAATCAGCGCGGCCAGCCGCAGGCGGTCGGGATGCAGAAAATCCAGCCCAAAACGATCGAAGCCCAGGTAGCATCCGCGGTCGAGCATGTCGGTGTGGTAACGAAGGTCCGACGCGCCGCAGCTATGGCCGACGATCACGTGCTTTAAGTCGACGCCTTCGGAGGCAAAGATGTCGAGTTGCTCGCGGCCCATCGTGCCCTCGTCGGTATGGGTCGTGATTGGCGCGCCGGTCTTGAGGTGCGCGCGGGCGGCGGCGCGCAAGCACTTCTCTTCGTAATCGGTAATCTTGTCCTTGGAGGTCGCGCACTTGATGACTCCGGCCTTCACCCCGGTGCCGGCGATTCCCTCGGTGAGCTCGGCCACGTAGACGTCGGCTATCTCACCGACCGGGCGTTGCTTGAAGTAGGCGGTGTTCCCGAGATCTTCCTTATAGAGGCCGGTCGCGCAGATCAGTTGAACCCCAGCGGCGCTGGCCGTCTCGGCCATGAAGTTTACGTCGCGTCCGATGTCCATCGGGCACGGATCGAGGAAGGTGCCCAGGCCGAGGTCGCGCAATTCCTTGAGCCGGTCGGTCGCAAACTTGAGCGCCACCTTGCGCTCGAAGCGCGGCGCCGTGCAGTCCAGTTCCCATCCGCCCCATCCGACCATCAGATGCTCGTGCATCAGCGTGGTGCCGAGCTTGTCGGCGGTGGTTGTTCCGGTAACGGTGTTGATCGTCTTCATCGATCGCCTCCCGCCCCCGCCGGCGCGACGGCCGGACGGCGCATCGCAAAGCTACCGCCAGGGTTGCGCTTCGGTCAAACGCGGCGATACGCCGGCCGCTCGCTCGCCCCGATTCGCGCGGGTCAGGCTTCGGCGTCGCGCGAGAACGCGGAGTGGATAAGGATTATCGCCACCCCAATCGTGATTGCGCTATCGGCGATATTAAAGACCGGATAACTCCACGCGTAGTAGTGGACGTAGATGAAGTCGACGACGCGGCCGCGCACGATCCGGTCAAACAGATTGCCTGCCGCGCCTCCCATGATCAGCGCAAAGGCGGCCGACACCGCCGGCGGCCGCGCGCCGCGCGCGAGCAGCACGCCGAGAACCACCACCGCGGCGGCGGCGAGCCCGTCGAGCATCAGCTCGCGCACCGCCGGCTCCAGGGTCGCGAAGAGGCTGAAGGCAGCGCCCGAATTCAACGTGTAAGTTATCGCGAGCCAATGCGGCACCAGGTCGATTTGCGTGAATAGCGTTAGATGCCGAACAATATAGAGCTTGACCAACTGGTCGAGCACGAAGACCGGCAGCGCGACGAAACCGAGCATCGTGCCGAACCGGCGCCAGTCGATTGCCACGCTCACACCGCCTGCAATTGGTGCCGGCGCTTGGGGCGCAACCGGCGTCACGCGTTCAACACCTGCACTACCGCGCGGCATCGAGGGTCCAGGTCGGATCCGGAATCGTCATCGAAGTACATCCAGCAGCGCTGGCACTTGCGCCCCGGCGCGCGCCGCCCCCTGACAACTAGCGGTGGGTCGATCGAAGAAAGTTCGTAAAGCCCGTCGATAATGCTCTCGGGGCCACTACGGCGAGGGAGCGACTCTTCTGCGTCTTCGGAACTTAAGTCCCGCGTGACGACGTGCGAAACGATGAACAGTTCCTTGAGCGAATCCCGATGACGCGCGAGCGTTTCGGCTAGCGCAAGCGTCTCGGGCAGAATGCCATCCGTGCTGACAGGGCGGATTTCCACCGCGGCTTCGAGCGGCGCACCGATCGTCCCCGCCTGGCGCATCATCTCGAGCAACTTCAGTACCTCGGCGCGCACCTTGAGCAGGCGCTCCCACTCCGCCTCCAGTTCCGCGTCGCGCCAGTCGGGATTGGGCGGAGCGAGCGTCAGGAGATGCACGCTCGCCGCGCGCTCACCCGGCATGTGCGAGTAAATCTCGTCGGCGGTGAACGGAATCAGCGTCGCAAGGATCCGCACCAGAGTATCAATCACGTGGTAAAGCGCGGTCTGCACCGAGCGGCGTTCGGACGAGGCGGCGGCCGCGCAATACAGCCGGTCGCGCGCGACGTCGATGTAGAGCGAGCTCAGATCGACCACGACAAAGTTGATGATCGCGTGGTAGGCGCCCTGGAAATCGTACTCGTCAAACGCGCGGCGCACGTCGGCTTTCAGGCGCTCGAGGCGGGCCAGGATATAACGGTCGAACTCGGTCATCCGGCTTAACGGCGAAGCGTCGCGCGCCGGATCGAAGTCAGCAAGATTGCCCAGGATATAGCGGCAGGTGTTGCGAATCTTGCGGTAGGCCTCCGAGACCGCCGTGTAGACCGTGTCGCCGAGCGCGATTTCTGTGGTGTAGTCGAGCGAGGCATATACCAGGCGCAGCACGTCGGCGCCGATCCGGTTCACCGCGTCGGCCGCGTCTTCGGAATTGCCGAGCGACTTCGACATTTTGCGCCCCTGCTCGTCGACGGTGAGGCCGTGGCTTATCACGGTGCGAAACGGGGCGTGGCCGCGCTCGGCGACCGCGCACGCAAGCGACGAGCCGAACCATCCGCGCGCCTGCTCGACCGCTTCAAGATAGGCGTCGGCCGGCCAGCTAAGCTCGGGCCGCTTGCCGAGTACCGCGGCCTGCGAGGAACCCGAATCGAACCACACGTCGAGCACGTCCTCTTCCTTCTCGAACGACGCGCCCTGGCACTTCTCACACTTGAGATCGGGCGCGATGAAGTCGCCGGCCGGGCGATTGAACCACGCATCCGAGCCTTCATTTTCAAAAATTCGCTCCGCCGCGGCCATCACTTCGTCGTACAAACCGACGTGGCCGCAGGCGCCGCACTTGAGCGCCGGAATCGGCACGCCCCACGCGCGCTGGCGCGAGAGACACCAGTCGGGCCGCGTTTCGGTCATGTTGCGGATGCGATCGCGCGACCATAGCGGGATCCATTGCACGGCGTCGATTTCCTCGACCACCCGCCGGCGCAGCCCGTCATGGTCGATCCGCATGAACCATTGCTCGGCAGCGAGGAAAATCAGCGGATTCTTGCAGCGCCAGCAATGCGGATAGCTGTGCGTGAACTTAAGCGTATGGAGCAGCGCGCCGGTGGTGCGCAATTTTTCAACGATCGAATCGTTGGCCTGGAAAACATTTTGCCCCGCCCATTCGCCGCCGTCGGCCGTGAACTTGCCGGCCGTATCGACCGGCGTGAACGGCTTGAGCCCGTATTGCGAGCCGACCACGAAATCCTCGTAGCCGTGTCCCGGCGCGGTATGCACGAGGCCGGTTCCGGCGTCGGTCGTAACGTGATCGGCGTACATCAGCTTTACGTCGCGGGCGACAAACGGATGGCGGAAAATATCCTGTCCGTCGAGCGATTTCAGCGCCTCGCGATCGAGCGCGATACTTTTTTCGACCGTGAGTGAACATTCCTTCGCGACCGCCTCGGCCAGCCGCGCGGCAACGAGGTAGTAGCGCTCGCCCGCCTTGAGCGCGACGTAGTCGAACGTCGGGTTGAGGCTGATTCCCAGGTTCGCGGGCAGTGTCCACGGCGTGGTGGTCCAGATGACGGCAAAGAGCCTGCTGGCCTTGTGCGCGGCGGCGAGTTCCGCACGATCGGAGGCGCCGGCGGCGAGGGCGGCCGCGTCGGGCAGGTTCGCGTTGAAAGCGAACGCGACGTAAATCGAGGGCGAGACGTGCTCGCGATACTCGACCTCGGCCTCGGCCAGCGCCGTACGATCGGCGAAGCACCAGTGCACCGGGCGCAGGCCGCGATAGACGTAGCCGCGCTCGACCAGGTTGCGCAGCACGCCGATCTCCGCCGCATCGTACGCGGGGTCCATCGTGATGTAAGGGTGGAACCAGTCGCCGATACATCCCAGGCGCATGAAATCCTTGCGCTGGAGGTCGATCCATTTCTCGGCCTCGATGCGGCACAGACGCCGAAGCTCGAGCTTGGGCATCGCCCGCGCCTTCTCCCCGAGATCGCGCGAGACCTTGAACTCGATCGGCATTCCGTGGCAATCCCATCCGGGCACGAACGGCGTGCGGAACCCCATCATCGCGCGCGAGCGCACGACGAAGTCCTTCAACACCTTGTTGAGCGCGGTGCCCATGTGCACGCGCCCGTTGGCATAGGGCGGCCCGTCGTGCAGTACCCAGGCGGTCGCGTCCTTGCGTCCGGCGAGCAACGTTTCGTAAAGCCGGATTTCCTCCCAATGCTTGAGCATCTCGGGCTCCCGCTTGGGCAGATTCGCCTTCATCGGGAAGTCCGTCCTGGGAAGTTTCAGGGTGGTCTTGTAATCAGTCGTTTTGTGCTCGGTCTCGGCCACAGGCAAAATGGCCGGCGTCGAAAGGATGCGCGCCGGCCCCTCCGGATATCGTCACACTCGTCTCTTGGTTGCGCGCCGCGTCGAGGGCCGCGCACCGAGCTTAACGTAACACGTGGACGTCCGCGAGTGTGGGCGCGGGGTCGCTGGCGGGCGCGTCCAGGGCGCTGATCGCGCGCCTGTTTGAAAATTTCGCGGAAAAAATCCTTCATCGCCTGATTTCGGTTTTGATAGCCGTCCGCGCCGCGCCGGCGATCGCGACGAGCAATGGCGGTCAATGCCGCGCTGACCAATTTTATCCGTGCCATTCGCATAGGTGGAGGTCCCTGCGGCGCAGGATTCAACCGCTTTCCTGGCGCCAACGTCGGCGCGGGATCAAATGAGGATCCGGAGCGACCGGGGCGGCTGGGTCATCACTTAGGCCATGGCAATTTTAATGATGACGATCGCAATCGCGGCAAAAATCACTCCCGGCAGCAGGAACGCGCCCAGCGCACGCCAGGCCGAAAAACGATGCACCTCGCCAACGCAGTGCAACAACAGGATGAACGACCAGATCGAAATGATCGCCTCGACTCCGCGCGTTAGCGTGAACGGATTTGCGGCGGCGGCCGCGGCTGCGGCTGCGGCATTGGGGTCTGGCATCGAGGGGACCAGCGCCTGCCAGACTCCGGTGCCCAGAAGGATCAACAGCATCACGACGGAGAGGCAGATCTGCGGCACCTCGGACCAGGCAACCGCCGCTCGCACCGTGAGCGCGTTACCGACGCCGCCAAGCGCACGGCCGGCCCAGTGCATCATGAACGCGGTGCTGTACAGTCCCAGAAGCCCAAACAACGCGCCGAGGAACGGACTCGCGAAAGTCAGGATCGGCAAGTACGGAACCAAGGCTGCGGGCAGCGGGGTCGGGGCGAAGCCGAGCACCGCACCCAGCATCGAATTGAGCATCAACAGTGCGCCCGACAGCGCTCCGAGCATGATCACCTGGTAGGTCGGGTCGCGATCGACGATCTTTTTGATCGTCTCGCGCGGGCTCATCCAGATCGCGATCCATGGATAATCCAGGATCGTGAAAATGCGACCGACGCCATTACCCCCAATTCTGGCGTCGACGCTGCCGAGTCTGTCGACTCTGAAGCCCGAATTGTCGGCCATTGTTCCCCCCCGATGACGCGACTTTGGCGCGCTCAGCCGTATTTGTGCTGATTCGGCGCGAGAGGCCATCTTATATATCGTGCACAACGGGGTCGATACAGAAATTGTTGGTATTTGCAGCCTTGAAACGTTTCATTGCACTGGCTTTGGATAGAAGCCGCGTTGGCAGGTTGCTGCCTATTGCCGCGCTTCCAAGCTTCACTATGCCATATCGCCGGATTTGCGATTTGAAAACGAATTCCCGCTCCCCTATCATCCCCTATACAGCTCCCACCGACGCTCTTTTTGAGAACCATGGCACTTAGAAAAGCCCCGGCCAAGGTGGACCGATGACCGAGCGCCGCGCGCTGGCCGGCCTGCGCGTCCTCGATCTGACCGACCTCAAGGGGCATCTGTGCGCCCGATTGCTGGCCGACATGGGCGCCGACGTGATCAAGATTGAACCCCCCGGCGGCGACTCGGCGCGGCATGTCGGACCGTTCGTCGACGACCTCCCCCATTGCGACCGCAGCCTGTTCTTTTGGTTTTATAACCTCAACAAACGCTCACTGACACTCGACCTTGGCCATCCCAAGGGCGCGGCCATATTGCGCCGTCTCGCGGAAGGCGCGGACGTCGTAATTGAAAGTTTCAAGCCAGGCGAGATGGCGCGGATGGGTTTTGGATGGGACGTTTTGCACGCGCTTAACCCGGCGCTGGTCCTGTGCTCGATCGCGCCGTTCGGACAGAGCGGGCCGTATAGCGGCTATGAAGCTGACGACAGCGTGCTGACGGCCCTTTCCGGGATGCTCTACGTCAACGGCTTTCCCGACCGTGCGCCGGTCCGGCCTTTCGGCTTGCAGGCGTACCACTCGGCGTCATACTACGCGGCGATCGCTACGATGTGCGCGCTTTTGGCCCGCGACTCCTCCGGCGAAGGTCAAGGAGAAGGCAAATGGCAAGGGCAATGGATAGACCTCAGCATGCAAGAGGCGACGGCCTCCGCGGTCGAGCACCTCATGGCCAGCTTCTTCGGCACGGGTGAAATCGAACGGCGCCACGGCACGCTGCACTGGAGCCGCTTCTTTCGGATCGGACGATGCCATGACGGGCACGTGCTGCATTGCACGCTGGGCGATTGGACCTCGCTGGTCGAATGGGTCAATGGCGACGGCAAGGCGCAGGATTTGACCGCTCCCGAATGGGAGGATGTGGCCAAGCGGCGTCAGGACGCCGAGCATCTGTTCGACGTTCTTGACGAGTGGGTCAAGGACTACTCGCGCGACGACCTATTGGAGCGCGCGCAACTGCTGCGCCTTCCCTATGCCTCCATACGCAACCCAGAAGATCTTTTCGACGACGAGCAATTGGCCGCTCGCGGCTATTTTCACGAGGTCGAGCATCCCGAGCTAGGCCGCACCTTCCGCTATCCCGGCGCGCCCTACCTCTTCACCGGTTCGCCGTGGCGAGTGACGCGACGGCCGCCGCTGGTCGGCGAGCATACCGATGAAATCCTCGGCGGTGAGCTCGGTCTCGGCGCGGACGAACTCGCCGCGTTGGCTGCCGAGGGAGTGATCTGACTATGACCCAGATCGCGACGGCGCGGATGGCGCTGAAGGGCGTGCGCATCCTCGACTTCACCTGGGTCGTCGCCGGACCGGTGGCGACGCGGATTCTCGCCGACCAGGGCGCCGAGGTGATCAAGATCGAGCGCGGCGACGAAAACGCGATGAGCGTGCTGGGCCCGCGGCGTACCGGCCTGCAGGGGGAACTGCATCGCAACAAACGCTCGGCCGCGATCAATATGACCAAGCCGCGCGGCGTCGAGCTGGCGCGCCGTCTCGCCGCGATAAGCGACCTGGTGATGGACAACTTCTCGGCGCGCGTGATGCGGATGTGGGGGATGGACTACGCGAGCCTGGCGAAAATTAAACCGGACATCATAAGCATCAGCATGTCGGGGCTGGGACATACCGGGCCGCGCTGCAACTACGTTAGCTATGGGCCGACGCTCCATGGGCTGGCGGGATTCACGCGCATGATGGCCGATTCGCACGGCGGGCCCGCAGGCTTCGGCTACTCCTACGCCGACATGGCAGGTGGCTATACCGGCGCGCTGGCGGCGCTGATTGCGCTGTGGCATCGCAAGCGGACCGGACGCGGCCAGTTCGTCGACCTGTCGCAGTTCGAGGCGCTGGCGAGCCTGGCCGGGCCGGCGCTGCTCGACATCTCGGTCAACGGCCGCACGCAGGAGCCGCCCGGATGGCGTTCGCAGGAGACGCCCGCCGCTCCGCACGGCGTCTACCGATGCCGTCCGCGCGGCGACGACGACGACCGCTGGATCGTGATTGCGGTGCACTCGCAGGCCGAATGGGAACGCTTCGCGGGCGCGATTGGTAATCCAGCATGGGCAACGGAGCCCAAATTCCGCACGCTCTACCTCCGGATGCGCAATCGGGAGGAACTCGACGCGCATGTCGCGCGATGGGCCGCAACTATTGAGGCCGAGGCCGCGATGGCGCTGCTGCAAGGCGCGGGCGTCGCCGCCGGCGTCGTGCTCAACGGCGCCGAGCTCGCAACCGATCCGCACCTGGCCGAGCGCGGCTTCTTCGCTCCGGTCAAACTTCCCGATAACAGCTTTACCCGGGTGACGGGTGTGCCGATGCGCCTTTCGGCGACTCCCGGATCAATTCGCACGGTGGCGCCCGAAGTCGGCGAGGACAACGACTACATCCTGGGCGAGCTATTGGGGCTTGGGCGCGTCGAGCGCGCGGAACTGATCGCCGAGGGCGCGGTCTGGGGCTGATTCCGCGGCGGGCTCGCGCGTCGCACGCGAAGTTGCGCCGACGAACCAGTGAATCAGTGCAAATTCACCGTTCTGCAGGCGCAGCGGTAGAAAGCGCTATTGCGCGCACGCACTCATCGGAATGTACTTAGGCATCGTCGTTAACCACTGTGGAAGACAGTGGAGCATCGGGGTGTGGAGTAGCGATTGTCAGCCAGCGTTCTTTCAAGTGCGCTTGCGGGGGTGGATGCCTTCCCGGTCGAAGTCGAGGTTGACATCTCGGGCGGAGTGCCGCAGCTCAGGACCGTCGGCCTCGCCGAGGGCGCGGTGCGCGAGGCCCAGGAGCGGGTCAAGGCAGCGATCAAAAATTCCGGCTACGAGTTTCCCAACCGCAAGATAACCATCAACCTGGCGCCGGCCGACACGCGCAAGGAAGGCTCATCCTTCGACCTGCCGATTGCGCTCGCCATCCTGGCCGCCAACACCGGCGCGCTCAGCGCCGACCGGGTGCGCAACTACCTGATCCAGGGCGAGCTTGCGCTCGACGGCCGGATCAAAGGAATCCGCGGCGCGCTGCCGAGCGCGCTGCTTGCGCGCTCGAAACATTACGCCGGCATCATTCTGCCGCGCGAAAACGCCGCCGAAGCCTCGGTCGCGAGCAACGGCACGGCAGTGCTTGGCGTCGAAACCCTGCGCGACACAGTCGACTTCCTCGAGGGGCTGCGCGAGATCGAGCCATACTCCTCCAACGTCGGCGATTTGTTCACCGCCGCGAGCCATTACGAGGTCGACTTCAGCGAAGTGCGTGGCCAGGAGCAGGCCAAGCGCGCGCTCGAGGTCGCCGCCGCGGGCGGACATAACGTCCTGATGGTCGGGCCGCCGGGTTCGGGCAAGACGATGCTGGCCAAGCGGCTGCCGACAATCTTGCCGGCAATGACCTTCGAAGAGGCAATCGAGACCTCCAAGGTGCATAGCGTGGCGGGCGTAATGGACGGGCGGGCGCTGATCGCGACGCGGCCCTTCCGCGCGCCGCATCATACGATCTCAGATGCCGGGCTGATCGGCGGCGGCACGGTGCCGCGCCCCGGCGAGGTCTCCCTCGCGCACAACGGGGTGCTTTTCCTGGACGAGCTGCCCGAGTTCCGCAAGAACGTGATCGAGGTTCTGCGGCAGCCGCTGGAGGACAACCGCATCACCATCGCGCGTGTAATGGGTACGATGAGCTTCCCGGCCAGCGTGATGCTGGTGGCGGCGATGAATCCGTGTCCGTGCGGTTTTTACACCGACAGCCAACACGAATGCACCTGCGTGCCGCTGATGATCCAGCGCTACCGCTCGCGTATCTCGGGGCCGCTGCTGGATCGCATCGACATCCACGTCGAAGTTCCGGCGGTCAAGTACCGCGAGCTTACCGCGCGCACGTCGGGCGAGGCCTCGGAGTCGATTCGCGAGCGGGTCAACCGTGCGCGCGGGGTCCAGCTCCAGCGCTACGCCGGGTCGCGGGTCTTCTGCAACGCGCAGATGGGTGCGCGCGAATTGCATAGCCATTGCCAGGTCGAGGCCGCGGGCGAGCGGCTGCTCGAGCTCGCGATCAATCGGCTGGGGCTGAGCGCGCGCGCCTATACGCGCATCCTGAAGGTCGCGCGGACCTGCGCCGACCTCGACGGCGGCGGCCCGATCGAAGCTCGACACGTGAGCGAGGCGATCCAGTACCGCTCGCTCGACCGCCCCGCCCCGTAAGCGGCGTCCCCGCGCCGTTTTCCAATCCAGCTTTTCGTTGTCCCAGAAATCGGCTTTTCGCTATCGCGGCTCTTTTCGGTATACCTGCTTAGACCCCCGCGAGGCGCCGATGGAGCGTGCCGCGGCGGCCCACGATGCCGACCGACCCGTTAGCCGAATTCCTGGTCTTGCACGCGCAGGCGATCATGCGCCTGCATCGGCGCGGCAACGCCGACGGCTTCGGCCTCTCCCCGGCCGACCTCGGGATGGCGCTGCATCGGAGCGTGTTGTCGTGGAACACTGAAGCCAAGCCGGCCGCGATCGACGAATACCTCGATACGCTGCGTGCCGACGACCTCGTGCTCGCGCACGCCTGCGCGCATGGCGCCGAGCGCGCCTGGGAGGGCTTCATCGAAAAGTACCGGCCCGTGATGTACAACGCGGCGCACGCCTTGACCCACGACGAAGCCGACGCGCGGGACCTGGCGGATTCGCTGTGGGCGGACCTGTATGGGATCGAACCGCGCTCGCAAGAGCGCCGCTCGCTGCTCGGCTACTACGGCGGGCGCAGTTCGCTCGGGACCTGGCTGCACGCGATGCTCGCGCGGCGCTTCGTTGACTTGACACGCAAGGCGGCGCAGATTAAGCGGCTGGAGAGCAGTCCGAACGAACCTGCGACGGAGGTAGATCCGTCCGACCCCGATCGCTTTCGCTACGTGAACGCGCTTGGCACGGCGCTTAGCGAGGCGCTCGGCGCGCTCGAGGCGCGCGACCGGTTGCGCCTGGGCTACTACTACCTGGAAAACCTCACGCTAAGAGAGATCGCCCGGCTCCTGCACGAGCATCCTTCCAGCGTATCGCGCAGGCTGCAGCAAACTCGCAGCGATCTCAAGCAACGGGTCGAACGCTGGCTGCGGCGCGAACAACATTTGAGCGAAGAACAAATCCGGCTGTGCTATGATTATGCATCCGAGCAATGGCCGTTCGATCTGGGGCGCGCGTTTTCGGAGTCGAAGTGAGGCCGCGCACGTTGCACGATTTGGCGGTTGGTCCGTTCCAATCACAGAGAGTTCAATTCTCAGGATTTTCCGGTCATAGGGAGTTCTGGCTTGGCGCTCGATGATTTTGAGGACCGTTTCGCGGCCGCGGTCAAGCTCGCGCTTGGCGCTTCCCGCAATCCCGGCGACGAGGAGTCGGACACTTCCGAGGGCGCCGAGTGTCCCTCCTCCGACGTGATCGCGTCCTACTACGAATACGCACTCAGCCGGGTCGAGCGCGCGCGCCTGGAGACCCACTTCTCCGGGTGCGCGCGATGCCAGGGCACACTGGCGGCGCTGCTGCGCGCGGCGCCGACGGTTGACACCGCCTCCGAGGCGGGAGGTTTCGCCGCCGCCGCGGCGCGCAGGGCGGCGGCTGAGTCAACTGGCATCCGCGAACGCTGGTTCGAGATCCGCCCCGCGTGGCGCATCGCCGGGGTCTCCGCGGCGGCCATCGCGATGCTCGCGGTCGTCGTCGCCGCCGGCGTGCACGTGTACCAGGGCAGGGTGGGGTGGGAAGAGAGCGAACAGGTCGCCGCGGTGAAGGTTGCGCCGCGGCATCATCGTCACGAATCGCATCCCTCTTCCAGCGCCGCTTCGGACCAGCCCGATTTGGCGCTCAACGATAACCAGCCGGAAAACAAGCCGGCCAACATTTCGGGCAACAGGTCGTCGGCCCCCCTCGCGCCCGCCGAGCGCAAGTCGGGCAGCACCGCTCCGGCCGCCGCTGCTCCGCCAACCGCACCTGGCGAGACGTCTGCCGAAGCAAAAGTCGGCGGCACTGTCGGCGGGACAGCCGCAGGCACGGCTGGCGGATCTTCTAACGCGCCCGCCAATGCGCAAGCCCGTGGGCCCGCGGAGGCCGCCCTTCCCACGCAGCCGCCGGTAGCGCCGGCGAACAGCGAGCAGAATGAAGCTACCGCGGCAACTGCCGATCAGGCGGCCGCCGCCTTAGGCGCGTTAGCCGCAACGCCCGGGCCAGCCGCCAGCGCCGCGCCTTCAACGTCGGCTGTGCCGCCGGTTGCCGCGGCGCCAGCCGCCGCCGCACCATCGATTACCACGCCCGCCGCGGCGGCTTCGGCGGCGGCTGCAATGCCATCAATTGCAACGGCTCCCGCAACATCTCGGGCAACGCCTCCAACATCCTCCGGCGCGGCAGCGGCCGGATCGAAAGACACCGCGGCGGCGATCACTGCAGCGCCGATCGCCGGCGCGGCTATCGGCGCGGGCGCAGTCGCCGCGCAGAGCACGGCCGCCGGCCAGATCGCAGCCAGAAAGGCTGCGCCCCCCGCTACGGAAACCGCCGCGCGGGCCGCTACGGCCGCGGCACCCGACCGCGTCAACCAGAAGCAACAGGAACTTGCCGCGGTTGCCCCGCCGACGCACCTGGAACAGTTCCAGAAGGACATCGTGGCCCCAGCGCCAGCGAAAACGTCGCAAGGCGATCTCGCACAGGAACAAATCGCTCGAGACCAAATCGCGGAAGAAAAACGCGAGGCGGAGGTCGCGCGTAAAGCAGACTTGGCCCGCAGAGCGGCTCTGGCCCATAGAGCGGATTTGGCGCGAAAAGCGGAACAGGCAAAACGCGACGCCGACCTGAAGCGGCGAGTGGAGCAGGCGCGGCGCGAGGCGCAGGCGAAGGAATCAGCGGCTGCGGTCCAGATGCGGACGGCAGCCGCGCCGCCTCGACCGGCGGCCGGCGCAGCTCGCGCCGGCAACGAGATCGCGATGGCGGACCGGCCGGCCGCCAGCGCGCCGGCCGTGGTGGCGATCGCTCCTGGCATACCGGTTGCGCCGCGCGCGAGCCTAGTCTCGTCGCCGGATCACTCGGTGTACTGGTCGCTGCAGAATTCCGGGGTGATTTATCGCACCAATGATCGCAAGAGCTGGGCTCAGCAATCCACCGGCGTCCAAGCCGATCTGCTGGCCGGCATGGCGCCATCGAACACGGTATGTTGGGCGGTCGGCCGCAAGGGCGTCATCCTGCTGACCACGGACGGGATGCATTGGGAGCGGCTCAACTCGCCGACGGCCTCCGACGTGATCGGAGTTACCGCCGCGAGCAAGGACGTCGCCACCATCTTCACCGCAGGCGGCGTCACCTACAGCACCTTCGACGGCGGGAGCAACTGGGAGCAGGCGAACTGAGCCGCTCGCCAGCCAGATCGCGCTAACGGCGCAGAGGCGGCGAGGTCGATTGCCGTCCCTGTGCGCCGTTCCCGCCTCCGTCCGCATCGAAGGCCACGCGAAGGTGCGTTTTTGGCGCTTTTGTTGACTTGACTCGGACGGTGGCTTAAGTTTCTTTGTTGGGCCGCGTAATCACCACAAAATCAATTCCGCCGACGGGACCTCATCATCCTCCTCCATGTTTGACACGCTAAGCGATCGCCTCGAAGGCGTCTTCAAAAGACTCAAGGGGCAGGGCCGGGTCAGCGAGCGCAATATCGAAGAAGCGCTGCGCGAGGTCCGGCTCGCGCTGCTCGAGGCCGACGTCAATATCCGGGTCGTCCGCGACTTTATCGAGCACGTCAAGCGCAAAGCGCTTGGCCAGGAGGTACTCGCTTCTCTGACGCCCGAGCAGCACTTCATCCGCTTCGTTGCGATCGAGCTGCGCGAAATGATGGGCGGCAGCGCGCGCGAGCTGGACCTCAAGGTCAAGCCGCCCGTCAAGATCATGCTGGTTGGGCTGCAGGGCTCGGGCAAAACCACTTCGGCGGCAAAACTGGCGCGGTTTCTCAAAGAGGAACGCAAGCGGCATCCGCTGCTGGTCTCGACCGACGTGCGGCGGCCGGCCGCGATGGAACAGTTGCGCGTGCTCGGCGCGCAAGTCGGCGTGCCGGTGCTGGAGACGCGCGAGACCGAGGACCCGATCGAGATCGGCAGCCGCGCGCTGGCGCGCGCCGAGACCGCCGGCTACGACGCGATCATCTTCGACACCGCTGGACGGTTGCAGATCGACGAGGAATTGATGGACGAGCTGGGACGCCTGCGCGCCGCCGTGCTGCCCCATCATATCCTGCTGGTGGCTGACGCGATGACCGGTCAGGACGCGGTCAACGTGGCGCAGGGCTTTCATGATCGGCTAAAGATTTCGGGCCTGGTCCTGACCAAGCTCGACAGTGACGCGCGCGGCGGCGCGGCGCTCTCCGTGCGCGCGGTCACCGGCGCGCCGATCCTGTTCGCCGGGACCGGCGAGAAGCTCGCGGCGCTCGAGATTTTCCATCCCGACCGCCTGGCCTCGCGTATCCTGGGGATGGGCGACGTGCTCACCCTGATCGAAAAGGCGCAGCAGAGCTACGACCAGACCAAGGCCAAGGAACTCGAGCGTAAGTTCAAAAAAAACGAATTCACGATTACCGACTTCGCCGAGCAGTTGCGGACGCTGCGCAAGATGGGATCGCTGGGCGATCTGTTGGGGATGATTCCGGGACTCAAAAAGATCGCTGGCCAGGCCGACTCCGAAGAGGCCAAGCGCGAGCTGGTGCGGATCCAGGCGATCATCGACTCGATGACCGTGCAGGAGCGCAATAACCACCTGGTGCTGAACGGACGGCGCCGCGCGCGCATCGCGTCCGGCAGCGGAACCTCGGTCCAGGAGGTCAACCGCTTCGTGAAACAGTTCGAGCAGACCCGCAAAATGATGAAAAAGTTCACCAGTGGCTCAGGCCGGGGCATGATGCGCGGCCTGGGTCTTGGGAGCTAGAATAGCGCCAGGGAGAGTTATCGTTTATGGGACTTGTGATCCGTTTGCGCCGTCATGGCAGCCGCAAAAGACCCTTCTATCGTATCGTGGTTGCCGATAGCCGCTCGCCGCGTGACGGCCGTTGTGTTGCACAGATCGGGACCTATGACCCGTCCTTCGATCCGCCGAAGGTCCAGTTGCAAAAGGACCAGGCCGAGCGATGGATCGGCTCTGGCGCTTTGCCCTCCGCGACGGTAAGGAAACTCATGTTGCAGGTAACCACCACTACCTAACCACACCCGGTCTAGGAGCCAGCCATGAAGGAGCTCGTACAGTTCCTGGCGCAGCAGTTGGTCAACAATCCTGACGCGGTCGAAGTAAAGGAGACCCAGGGCGATACTGCCTCGGTGCTTGAGCTGCGGGTGGCGAAAGAGGATCTGGGCCGGGTGATCGGCAAGCAGGGGCGCACCGCCAAATCGATCCGCACGATTCTTAACGCGGTCGCCTCGCGGACCAATCGTAAGGTTGTCCTCGAAATCATCGAAGATAAGTAGCCGCCCACGTAGCCCCCAAGTTACGATCGAATGGCCAATCGCCGCGCGCGCCCGCTGAACGACAGGCGTCCGACGACGGCGGTGGCGGGTGCGGCGCGGCGTTCGCTCATCGGGCAAACTGCCGACGGCCTCTTGCGTATCGGCTACGTCGCCGGCAGCCATGGGCTCCATGGCGCGCTCCGCGTGCGCACCGACGACCCCGGCTCGACCACGCTTTCCGCGCTACAGCGTCTGTTCGTCGAGACCGCAGCCGGCCGACGCGAATTCAAAGTCCTGGGCGCGAGCGCGGTCAGCGCCGGCAATCAGAGGGTCATGCTAGAGGGTATCGGCGACGCCGACGCGGCCGAGGCGCTCCGCGGAGGCGCCGTGATGGTCGCAGCGGCCGACCTGCCCCCACTTGGGGAAGGCGAATTTTATTACTTCCAACTCGCCGGCGCGGAAGTGATGCTGACTGACGGGCGGCGTCTTGGCATTATCGAGGACATCATGTCCACCGGCGCGCACGACGTATGGGTGGTGCGCGACGGCGAGCGCGAGGTGCTGGTGCCGGTCATCAGCGACGTGGTCAAGACGATGGACCTCGGGGCGCGGCGGGTTACGATCGAAGCGGTGCCGGGCCTGCTGGACTAGGCTCGTCGCCGGATTCGCCAACGATGGAATTTCACGTAATCACGCTTTTCCCCGAACTGTTCGTCCCCGCCAACTGGCCGGGGATGGTCGGGCGCGCGCTCAAGGCGGGCTTGGTCAGGATCGAGGCGCACGCACTGCGCGAGCATGGGCTCGGCAATTACCGCCAGGTCGACGACACGCCGTACGGCGGCGGCAGCGGGATGGTGCTGCGGCCGGAGCCGCTGTTCGCCGCGATCGAAAGCGCCATTACTTCGCATCCGGGATTGTGGCGCGTGCTGCTGACGCCGCAGGGCGAACCGCTCGACCAGTCGATGGTACGCGAACTAAGCGGGCGGCGGCCGGGGCTGCTGCTGGTCACGGGCCGCTACGAGGGCATCGACGAGCGCGTGCGCAGCGCGGTCGATCAGGAGATCTCGATCGGCGATTTCGTCCTCAGTGGCGGCGAGTTGCCCGCGATGGTGCTGATCGAGGCGGTCGCGCGGCTGGTGCCGGGCGTGCTCGGCAATCCCGAATCGCTCAATGAGGAATCGTTTGCCGACGGCCTGCTCGAGTATCCGCACTATACGCGCCCCGAGGAGTTTCGCGGGATACGCGTGCCCGAGGTGCTGCTGAGCGGCGACCATAAGAAAATCCACGAGTGGCGCAAGGCCGAAGCGCTCAAGCGCACCGCGCGCCGGCGCCCCGACCTGCTCAAGCGGCGCCGTCCCTGACTCATCTGGCGCACACCTTGGCTGAAATTTTTCTCGCTCTTCTCCATCATCCCGTGCTCGACCGCAACGGCCGCATCATCACCTCGGCCATCACCTCGCTCGACCTCCACGATATCGCCCGCTCCTCGCGCACCTACGGGGTGCGCGCGCTCTACGTGGTTCATCCGGTTCCCGAGCAGCGCGAGTTCGCGCGCAGCGTGATCGACCACTGGCATATCGGCCACGGCCGCAGCTTCGACTCGCGCCGGGTCGAAGCACTCGATCTGATCGAAGTCGTGACCGACCTTGACGCGGCGATGGCCGCGGCCGAACGTGCTGCGGGCCGGCGGCCAGCGATCGTTCACACCTCGGCCCGCGAAGCGAAGGGCGTAAGCTTCGCCGCGATGCGCGAGCGGATGGCGGCTGAAGATGCCGCGCCGGTCCTGATCCTGCTCGGCACCGGCTTCGGGCTCGCGCCGGCAGCGCGCGCGCGCGCCGACCTCGCGCTGGAGGCGATTCGCGGCGCGGGAGATTACAATCATCTTTCGGTGCGCGCGGCCGCGAGCATCATTCTCGACCGCCTGCGCGGCGTGAGTAAAGCGCGGAAGAAATCGCGGGAGCGAAACGAACGATGAGCCTGGCAGCCGACCTGATGATAGTGATTGGCGCGATCCTGCTGACGTTCGGGACCGACCTGGTGATAAGCTCGGCCAGCGCGCCGGCTACGGTGGGCGCGCCGCTCGGCGTGCTGGTCTCGATGATCGGAACGACGGTGCTGGTAAGCGGGCTGCTGCTAAACCGCCGCCGCCGGATCCGCGAGACGGCCCGGCTGTCAACCTCGAATCCCGGCTAGCGTCAGGTCTCGAAAATAAGCGCAGCGTTGCAAATGCTGCGCGGCCATTTGGTTATCTGAATAACCAAGAACGGCCGATCCGCAAGGCATTGTGGCTGACCAATCCTGATACCGTATAGCTATGAAAAATATTCTAACAACTGTCGCCAGCTACGCCGCTATCGGGGCTCTTGCACTGCTGATGGGCACCGCCGCTATCGGATGCAAGGAAACCGTCCAGGGGCCGACTGGTGCTACAGGAGCCAGCGGAGCGACCGGGGCCACCGGAGCTCAAGGTGAGACCGCACCCGCCAACCCGGCGATGTCTGAAAAATCCGAGAAGTCCACGACCACGACCACCGCGAACGACGTGCCTGGAACAGGCAGCAGCACGACCACCGAGAAGTCGTCGACCAAGTCCGCCAACTAGTCGCGCGCGAATCAAACACGGCTCGGCAGCGCAGCCTCCTGTCTTAAATCCTCAGGTGCGCGCTGGACGATGTAGCGGCATAGAAGCCGACGGTGTCTGAGGGCGGTTGTCGGTTCTAATGGATGCAGGTGGACGGGTTTGAAATCGTGAACTCGTTTCCGGTCCATAGATTGGTCCCGCAACCGGGGTTGCCGTCGATCGCGTCGGCCCCAAAGCTGCCGTTGCCATTACCCGAGCCTGCGATGCCGACGATGCGGTTGCCCACGTTGCCGTCCGCGATCGCCACTCCATAAGCCTGCTCGGGCTGGCTCGGCCCGTTGGCGCTGCTGGGATCGCCCACCGAAGCCAGAATATTGCCGTTGCTCGGCGGCGTCGGCGGTACCGTCGTGCAGAGCTTGCCCAACAGTCCGCTGCTGCGAAAACATCCAAGGTATATTCCGGCCTCGGTGTTGCGCGAGACACTGAAATTGGCGATCACGTTGCGCGATGATGCCAGCAGCCACACACCGTAGGTCGCGCTGCCGGTAACCGTCAGATTAGTGAGAAACGCCCCGCGTACACCATTGAGTTCGATACCCGCAAAGCCCAGCGTGCTATCCACGCTGACGCCGTTGAGGTAAGGGCCCGGGGCAGGACCGTTTACCAGGATGCCGGTGCGCGAACTGTCATGCACGGCGAGCGCGCTGCCGTAGGCCGATCCGCCGTTAATCTGGATCCCGACGGCGTTGCTTTGCGCGACCAGGTTCTCCAGCGTCACGCTCGGCGCGTCGATTTCGATTCCGGTGGTAAACCCCGTAACCGTCGCCGGCGCATTCAACGTTCCTGTCACGACCGCGCCTACCGCATTCGCCAGCACGTGTACACCGACGTCGGAAGCGCTGGATGGGGACGAAGAGATGATCGTGTTCGCCAGGTCAAGCGTAACGCCGGGCACGTTGACGTGGATGCAATCACCGGGGGGATCCGCGACCAGGCCGGGGCCGGAGATGGTGTAGTCTCCCGCCGACCGGATCGCACACGGACAGGCGGTGATCGGATTGGCGCAGGCGTTCATCGCGCGCGCCTGTCCCGGTGCGGTAATCGCGATCGAGACGATCGAGGCCAACAGAACCGGAATACGCTGGCGCGGCGACCGCGGCATCGCGCCGGAAAATCCAGCGGAGGGTGAGCGATGTGACTTTGCGTATCCCAGCAATGTCCTGCCTTCGGCAAAAACGTGTCGGGTTCCGCCCTGGTAACTGCACGGAGGTGAAGGCGGCCATCGCCGAGACGTCAGCGACCATACTAATCAGGAGCGGTTACCAGGCGGAGCGTAATCGGGGACGGCCAGTCAAATATCAGGTCAAAACGAACTCCAAAGATTCGACCGGAGGCTAATTGTAGCGTTCTTGGCTCGGGTTCCCATATGCGCCGCGATGCAAAAGCGGCGCTGTCCCTGACATTGAGTCACGGCGGCCGTTACGGTAAGCTTGGCTGCTCAACTTCAAGGAAACCGATCTCCCATGAATTCAACCATCCAGAAACTCGAAGATCGCGAACTGCGCAAGGACCTTCCCGTCTTCCGCGTCGGCGACACGCTGCGCCTGCAGGTCAAAGTGGTCGAGGGCGAAAAAGAGCGCATCCAGTCCTTCGAGGGTATCGTCATCAAGATGAACCGCGGGGGCAATCGCGCGACCTTCACTGTGCGCAAGGTCTCCTACGGAATCGGCGTCGAGCGCATCTTTCCGCTGCATTCGCCGCGGCTCGAAAAGATCCAAGTGCTGAGCCATGGCCGCGTGCGCCGCGCGCGGCTGTACTACCTGCGCGACCTTTCCGGCAAGGCCGCCCGCGTCGCCTCGGCCTGAAGCCCACGACAGTCCGCAGCGCCGATACTAGCTCTACCGTCCCGATATGAGCTTCACCGTTCCGATATAGAATGAACCGCGCCGGAGCGGATCGCTGCGGCGCCTTTTTCACAGATGCGTGGCCGTTGCCGCAGTTCAGCGCGATGCCGCGCCGGCGCACGGCACTCGCACATCGCCCTCCAGCTGCGCGCCTTCGCACACGCGCAGGCTGTCGGTCTCGATTCGTCCGAAAACCCGCGCTCGCGGACCGAGCACGACCAGGCGCGTGTCGGTGATATCGCCGCGCAGTTCGCCCAGCACCAGCAGGCGCGGGGTGCGTACGCGGCCCTCGATGGAGCCGTGGTCGGAAATCACCACCATCTCGCTGGAGGTGACCTCGCCGCGAAAATTACCCTCGATTCGCACCGCCTCCTGGAATACGAGCCGTCCCGAGACGTTGATGTTGCGTGCGACCGCGACCCGCGTACGTTCCTCGACCCAGGACGAACCGGGCATCGGGGGTATCGCGGTCGTCGGCTGCGCGGCGGCGAAGTCCGGCATGTCGGCGCCGGCGCGAGTGTAATCCGAGGTACTCAACTTGGCCATCAGCCGACACGAATCCGCACCTACGGCGCGGGAAAAACGTGGCAGGCGACCGCATGCCCGCCCCGGCCTGTCTCGAGCCGCGGCTCAGCGGTCCGGCAGATATCTTTCGCATAAGGGCATCGCGGATGGAAGCTACAGCCAGACGGCGGGTGGAGCGGGCTCGGCATCTCGCCCGGCAGCTTGATCCGCTCGCCGACGGCGGCGCCGTGCAGCGACGGGATCGCCGAGAGTAACGCGCGCGTGTAGGGATGGCGCGGATTGGCGTATATTTCGTCGCGATCGGCCAGCTCCACGATTTTGCCCAGGTACATGATCGCGGTGCGCTGGCTGATGTGCTCGACCACGCGGAGGTCGTGCGCGATGAAGAGGTAGGTGAGATGGAGCCGCTCCTGCAGGTCCTGCAGCAGGTTGATGATCTGCGCCTGGATCGAGACGTCGAGCGCGGAGACCGGCTCGTCGAGCACCAGGAAGCGCGGGTTCACGGCGAGCGCGCGGGCGATTCCGATCCGCTGGCGCTGGCCGCCGGAAAACTCGTGCGGATAGCGCTCGAGCGCGTCGGCGCCCATCCCCACCATCTCGAGCAGGCTGACGATCCGCTCCTCCTTCTCGCGGCCGCGCGCGAGCTTGTGAATCTCGATTCCTTCACCGACTATCGAGCGCACCCGCATGCGCGGGTTGAGCGACGCGTAGGGGTCCTGGAAGACGAGTTGCATCTGGCGGCGCAGCGCGCGCAGCTCACGGCGCGAAAAATCCGTCAGGTCGCGACCTTCAAAGAACACGCGCCCGGCCGTCGGTTCGAGCAGCTTCAGCACCAGCCGTCCTAAGGTCGACTTGCCCGAGCCCGATTCGCCCACCAGTCCCAGGGTCTCGCCGGGCATTATCGCAAGGTCGACGCCGTCTACCGCATGCACGACCAACCGCTTGCGGCCGAGCAGGTCGAGCGAGCCGGCGGGAAATTCCTTGCTGAGGCCCTCGGTTCTCACCAGCGCGCCGTGCGCCGCGGGCGCGGCGGCGATGACGCGGTCTTCAGCGGGTGTCGGATTAGACACGGATGCAGGCGACCAGGTGTTGCGAGGCCTTGGGCACAAGCGGCGGATCGACGCGCGCGCACTCGTCGATCGCCATCGGGCAGCGCGGATGAAACCGGCATCCGGACGGCGGATGGAGCGCGTTGGGGATGCTGCCCGCGATCGCGCGCAGGCGATGATGACGATGGCCGCCGGCACCGGGAATCGATTCGAGCAGGCCGCGCGTGTAGGGGTTAAGCGGATTGCGAAACAGCTCCGCCGTAGGCGCCTGCTCCATCACCCGCGCGGCGTATAGGATGGTCACGTCGTCGGCGTATTGGGCGACCACTCCGAGGTCGTGCGTGACGAGAATTACCGCCAGCTTAAGGCGCATCTGAAGCTCGCGAATCAGGTCGAGGATCTGCGCCTGGATCGTGACGTCGAGAGCGGTGGTCGGCTCGTCGGCAATCAGCAATTTCGGCTCGCACGCGAGCGCCATCGCGATCATCACCCGCTGGCGCATCCCGCCCGAGAGTTGATGCGGATAGTCGTTAACGCGGCGTTCGGGATCGGCGATTCCGACCAGGCGCAGCGCCTCGATCGTGCGTTCGAGCGTTGCGCGCCGCGCAGTATGCTGATGCAGCCGCACGGCTTCGCCGATCTGGCTGCCGATCGTGAAAACCGGGTTGAGCGAAGTCATCGGCTCCTGAAAAATCATCGCGATCTTCGCGCCCCGCACCGCGCGCATCTCGGGCTCGCTCAGCTTCAGCAGGTCGCGTCCCTCGAACAGCACCGCGCCGCCCATCACGCGCGCGCGCTCGGGCAACAGCCGCATCACCGAGAGCACGCTCGCCGTCTTGCCCGACCCAGACTCTCCCACCAGGCCCATCAGCTTGCCCGGCTCAACCGCGAAGCTTACACGGTCGACGGCGCGCACCTCGCCCGCATCGGTGAAGAACGAGGTTCGCAGATCTTTGACTTCCAGCAGCGGCTGCACGCAGGCTCTAACCTATCATCCGGCGCGCGGCTTTTTCATCTCGTTCAGGATGACGGCATACGGCCGGTGCTTAATCTCTGTAAGCCGATTTACAACTCCGGGCTAGCGACGCCATCGCAGGTTGCCGTTTTCGTCGCGGAACTCCTCGGCGATCTGATTGCCGTTGAGGCGCAGCACCAGGAAACCGTTGAGCGCGCGCGCCGGTTCGTCGACGTTGTTGGCCTTGCGGTTCTCTGCCCACTCGAGCGTGAAGCCATTGCCTCCAAGCCCGCTCTCCGCATTGAACGGCAACCACGGCACGCCGCAGTGCCCGACGCATCGCGCCATCAGGCTGCGCCCGCCCGCAACCGGAAACGGCGCCAGCGCATAGCCCGCGTGGACGTGGCCCCAGTACCAGTAGTCGGGGCCGCCGTCCATCGCGTGCAGTACTTGGTGCCATATATCCGCGACGGTCACGGTTACTGCGGCGCCCGCCGGTTCGACGTCGACGCCGGCGTGATGGGTGAGCAGGATGACGCGCCGGCCGGCCTGACGCGCGGCGCGCGTGAGCGTCGCCATCCACGCGAGCTGAACGTCGGTATCGATGTAGCCGTTGAGGTAGAAGTTGCGCGCGTAGTAGGCGGTATCGACCGCGATTATTGTCCAATGGTCGTTCTGTAGCGAAAAGTAGCTCAGCCCCTGCTGCGCCTTGAACCTGGGGTCGGTCAGGGCGATCTGGAAGTAGCCGAGTCCGCCCGAGTACATCTCGTGATTGCCATTGAGCGCGAACGACGGCGCGCTCGCGCTGATGCCGGTGGGCCACAACGCAAGGAACTTGCTGCGCACTTCGTTTTCGGCGCCGGCATAGTAGATGTCGCCGAGGTGGATCGTATGGTCGGGCTTCAGGTCGGCGATGCGTTGCGCGATGCTGCGCGAGGAAGCGTCGCCGGTGCCCCAGTCGCCAGTGAGCGCAATCGTGACGCCGTTTTCGATCCGCACGATGGGACTGATGTTGCGCGCGGTGTGGGTCGGGAACGGCGCAGGCCGTGAGTCCAGCAGATGGAAGAATGTCGCGAGCCATCCCGGATCGAAATTTCCGTACTGGTAAAAATCGGTCGTGTCCAGAGCGCTTAGCGGCCGTATCGGCGGCGCTCCGGAAGTCATCATTGCTTCGGAACTCATGGCCGCCGCCAGCAACGATAACTGCAGTTCGTGCGGCTGCGAGCCCTTGAGCTGGTCGGTGGGTTTGCTCACCGCGGTCTGATCGCGCGCCGCTTTGAGCGCGGTGATCACCGACTGGGCACGCGGTGGAGCGATCCCTGCCGCGTTGGCGACCTGTAGTTTATCCAACACCCGGCTGATTTCGTCCGGTACGGATTTGGTCGCGGCGTTTGGAGCTTCCAGATGTAACAGCGATCTGCCCGCCGCATCGGCGATCCGCAGCAGCCGCGGCATCTTGAGCGGCGGTGGCCACGCCGGCGCCGCCGCCATCGCAGGTGCTGCTGCGGCCGCCGCCATGGCCGGCGATGCGGGCGCCTTCGTCAGCCGGCTCGGCATCCAGACCGCCGCGCCGCGCCGGCGCCGCTCGCGCCGCGAGCCTGGCACCGACGGTTGTTGGGCAAAACGCGCTCCCGCGATCATCGCCGCGGGACCCGTCTTCTCCGTCCACGCACCCGCGGGATTGCCGGTGTCGAGCACGTTGGCGTAGCCGCCGGGCAGGAGCGCGAACGGCTCGCTGATACGCCCGCAGTAGTCGAGCGGGACCGCGCCGCTGCGATGGAAGGTCTCGAACCACGACGGGAACAGGAAATCGGACACGGCCACGCCGTCGATCGCGTAACCGAACTCGTCGGCCTGGCAGGGGTCGCAGATTTCATACGCATAGAGAACGAGACTGTTGTTCTCGGTCGCGCACACGGTGAGGTTGATCGCCGGGTCCGCCAGCAACTCGAGCAGTTCGTGGCTCGCGGTGATGGTCCATTTGACTCCGGCGGCCTGCGCGGTTTTGACGAAGACCTTACCGAGCGGCATTGCCTCGTCGGTGAGGTCATGATAGCCGAGCGCGCCGGCCTGGTCGGAATCGTCCAGGATGACCAGCCACCAACTGCCGGGAAGCGGCTTGGGTCCCGGCGCAACGAGACTCAGCGCTGCATCGACGCCCCATGAGGGCGCGAAATGTTCGCTCACCTGACGCTGCAAGGCCGCGGCCGCCGCTTGTACTTCGGCCGCTGCGATCGATGTGCTCTCGTTGATGATCGAGACTCGTATCGTGGCCACGTTCCCCCCTGTGAGCGCGCGCCGTGGCGGACCTGACGGCGCGCCAGCCGGTTTCGATCGCGGTGTTCAATCCATCAGATTTGTTTCCCTGGCGAGATCGCCGAGCGCACCGCCGCTAAGCGGCCTCGATCGGATTCTCCAGCGCGCCCAGCCCTTCGATCTCGATCCGCACCCGGTCGCCCGGCTTCATGAAGACCGGCGGCTTGCGCGCATAGCCGACGCCGGCCGGCGTGCCGGTCGAGACCACGTCGCCGGGCTCGAACGTGAAGACCTGGGAGAGAAACGCGATCAGGTAGCCGGTCTTGAAGATCAGGTTGCTGGTGTTGGAGTGTTGCATGCGCTGGCCGTTGAGATAGAGCGAAATCTCGAGGTTATGCGGATCGGCGATTTCGTCCCGCGTCACCAGGTACGGCCCCATCGGGGCGAAGGTGTCGAAGGTCTTGCCGATCATCCATTGACCGGTCTTCATCTGGTAATCGCGGCAGCTCACATCATTCACGATGGTATAGCCGGCCACGTACTCCATCGCGCGATCGGGCGGGATGTCGCGGCCGGCGCGCCCGATGACGAAGGCGTACTCGCCCTCGTAGTCAATCATCGCGGAGACCTTGGGAATTTTGATCGCGTCGCCCGGTCCGATCACGCAGTTGGAATACTTGGAGAAGAAGGTCGGCACCTCGGGGATTTTAAACCCGGCCTCTTCGGCGTGATCGCGGTAGTTGAGTCCCACCAGAATGAACTTGGTAGGGCGTGGCACCGGCGCTCGCACGCGGACCGACTCGGCGCGGCGTGCCAGCCCGCGCTCGCGCGCGCCGTCGGCGCCCAGGCGTGCGACCAGCTCAAGCGCATCCTTGGCCGCGTTCATCGCGCGCTCGCCGGCCTCAAGGAAGGCTAACATCTCGGGCGGCACGGCCTCGATAGCCAGTTCACCCGCGCGGCGCTCGCCACGCTCCTCCAGCAGCGCGCGATAGGCTGCGTTGAGATCGACCACCAGACCGTTGGCGACGGCGCCGAGGCGATGGCGTTTGGTTTCATCCTCGAATGTGACCAGGCGCATCGGTGACGTTTCCTCCTTGCGGGGTTCGTTGCATTAACGCGAGCCTGTCCAGTGGCCAGTTCGCCGCTTCGGCGCGCGCGTCTCGAAACGCAGTATAGTGCGAACCGGGGTCCGGACCCCAAACGCGCCGGGCAGGGTTAATCTCGGCTTGCATTTATCCTCGCGGCGATTAACCCTCGGAGGGTAGGCGATGCGAAGGATTGGGTCAAAAAAACTCGCCGTCGGAACGCTTCTCGCGGCGGTCGCGATCGTGGCCGCGATCCCAGTATTGCATCCACGCTGCACCGAGCTGCGGGGCGCCGAGACGCTGAGGGTCTCGATGGCGCAACTGGAGAGCGGTGAGGCGCATCTGTTCTGTTATCGCGACCGGGCCGGCGAGCGGTTGCGCTTTCTCCTCGCGCGCGGCAACGACGGCAAGGTTAGCGCGGTCTTCGACGCCTGCCGTCAGTGTTACAAGTTCCACCAGGGCTACGACATCGCGCACGGCATGCTGATCTGCCGGCTCTGCGGCAACCGCTATCCAATCGATCACATGACGAAGGGCGAAGCCTCGTGTGTGCCGGTCAGCCTGCCCCATCACGAGGACGCCTCCAAGGTCGAGGTCAAGGTTTCCGACCTCAAATCGGGAGCGGCGCTGTTTTGAGGCAGCCTGCGAGATCGAGGCGTCGCGGTGCATCGTAGCGATTGTTGCGCTTGCGGCAAGCCAATCACGTCAGTCTCCCGCATGCTCCCTTCTGGTACCGCAGGCGACCGATCTTCGCTCGCTTGAATGGCCGTCAAGCGATAGAAGTGAACTCTCGCTGTCTCAGGATGTGAAGCGTTCATAGTCTGCGGTGCGATCGAACTCCTCGGGCGAGCGAAGCCTGTTAATCTGGCGACTCTTCATTCTAGGAATCTTCAGAGTTAGGCGTGCAAGCTGGTGTACGTAATATCGGATTCGATAGTCGCGCTGGCCTATTACTCAATTGCGCTGTTGTTGATCGACTTCATCAGCAAGCGGCGTGACATCCCGTTTCGTTCGATCTTCTGGATGTTCGTAATCCTCGTTCTCGCCTGCGGCACTACTCAAGTACTCGACTTGCTGACGGTTTGGTACCCGACCCACTGGGTGGCCGGCGTGGCCAAGGCCGTGACTGTGATTGCCGCGCTCGCCTGCGCCGTTACGCTGATTCCGTTGGTGGCCAGGGCGGTCGGCGTCCCAACTCAGGCACGGCTCGAAAATGCAAATCGGAAACTTGAGGATGCGCAGGTCGAGCTGGCGCGGACGCGCGACGAGGCCCTGGAAGGGTCAAGGCTCAAGTCCGCCTTCGTGGCGAACATGTCGCACGAGTTGCGCACGCCGCTCAACGGCATCATCGGCTTTAGCCAATTGCTTTACTCGGGAGGGATCGATCCGGCTACCGCCGAATACAAACAGAGCCTGGGCGACATTCTCTCGAGCGCGCGCCACCTGTTGAGCCTCATCAATAATGTGCTCGACCTCGCGAAGGTCGAATCGGGGAATATGGAATTCACGCCCGAGTCTGTGGAGCCGGGGCCGCTGGTCGAGGAGGTCCGCGGGGTTCTGCGCGCCGTGGCCGCACAGAAGAACATCAGGGTCGACGCCGAAGTCGCGCCGGAGCTGGGCCAGGTGGTACTCGATTCCGCCAAGCTGCGGCAGGTTTTGTACAACTACGTATCGAATGCGATTAAGTTCAGCGGTAATGGTACGCGCGTGACGATTCGGATGCGCTCCGACGGCAATGACTGGTTTCGTCTCGAGGTCGAAGACAACGGCGAAGGTATCCGCGCCGAGAATTTGAAGAAGCTCTTCATCGAATTCCACCAGCTCGATTCATCTTCCAGCAGGCGGCATCAGGGCACCGGTCTCGGCCTGGCGCTAACCCGGCGCATCGTCGAAGCCCAGGGCGGCAGCGTCGGGGTCACCAGCGAGCCCGGCAAGGGAAGCATATTCTGGGCGATACTGCCGCGCTGCTATTCGATGCGCAACGGTCACGGCGCGGCGAATTCCTGAGTCAGCAGCCGGCGCGCGCGGTTGGGCCTGTTTCGATGGCCCGCGGCAGGCGCATGGCTGGCGCCATTGAATGCCGGAGCTTTCGCGAGTCTACTTGTGCCGAGGCCATCGGCCGGGAGACCCGCGGATGTATATACCCAAATTGTTCGAGGTCACGGACTTCTCGACGCTCCACGAGTTCATCGAGACCTACAGCTTTGGAACACTTGTCACGGTTGCCGGCGAGCAGCCAATCGCGACGCGCCTTCCGCTGATTCTCGATCGGAGCGGCGGCCGGCACGGAACGCTGCTCGGCCACGTCGCACGCGCCAATCCGCAATGGCGCTCCTTCAACGCCAATCGGCAATGCCTGGTGATATTCGACGGGCCGCACGCCTATGTCTCGCCGAGCTGGTACGCAACCTCGCCCGCAGTTCCGACCTGGAACTACGCGACCGTGCACGTCTACGGGATTCCCCGTGCGATCCATGATGCGGAACAGCTCGCTGCGCTGGTCGACAGATTAGTCCGCATCTACGAAGCGGGAATGCCGCAGCCGTGGCCGGGCACGTTGCCCGCGGACTTCAAGGCATCGATGCTCAAAGCGATCGTCGGCTTCGCGATCGAGATCGATCGAATCGAGGGCAAGTTCAAAATGGGACAGAATCGGCCCGTGGAGGACCGAATCGGCACGGTCGAGCGCCTCGAAAGGAGTTCCGATCCGGCGGCTCGCGCGCTGGCCGAACTCACACGCCAGCACTTGGGCCTCGACGCGGCCGGCGCGCCGCCATCGGCCACGCCGGATCGGGTCAGGTGAGGCGCGCGTTGGCCGGCGTGAGTTGCGTGATCAGATAACGCCTTCGGCGCGTAGCTGTTCCAACTCCGCGTCATCGCATCCTAGCACTTCGCGCAATATGCCGGCGGTATGCTCCCCGAGCAGCGGTGACGAGGTTATCTCGACCGGACTATCGGACAATGCCAGCGGGCAGCCGACGGTCTTGAAGGTGCCGCGCTGCGGATGCTCGACGTCGGCGACTATCCCGCGCCTGGCGAGCGCCGGGTCCTCGATCAAGTCCTTCATCGAAAGGATTGGCCCGCACGGAACGTCGGCCTCCATCAGCGTGCGCATGACATCGTGCTTCGTATGGCGCATCGTCCACTGCTCGATCGCGCCGAAGACTTCGTCGAGGTGCTTGATGCGGGCCTCGGGCGTGGCGTAGGCCGAGTCGTCGGCAAGTTCAGGGCGGCCGGCGATGCGTGCGAGCGCGGTCCAGATCTGCGGCTGAATGATCACGTAACAATAGTCATTCGGGCCGCCCGGTGCGCAGCGCAGCGCGGCGCCCGGTTGGCCGCCGCCCGACGCATTGCCCGAGCGCGGCACTTCGTCGCCGAAGGTGCGGTTGGGATACTCCGTCAGCGGCCCATGCTTGATCCGTTGCTGGTCGCGAAGCTTTACCCGGCACAGGTTGAGTACCGAGTCCTGCATCGCGACCTCGACGCGCTGGCCCCGTCCGGTGCGGGTGCGTTGGTAGAGCGCGGCGAGAATCGCCGCCGCCAAATGCATTCCGGTGCCGGTGTCGCCGATTTGCGCGCCGGTGCTGGTCGGCGGTCCGTCCTCAAATCCAGTAGTGCTCATCGAACCGCCCATCGCCTGCGCGATGGTCTCGTAGGCTTTGCAATCCTCAAATGGGCCGGGGCCGAAACCCTTGATCGAGGCGAAGATGAGGCGCGGGTTGAGCTCGCGAATACGCTCCCAAGTGAAGCCCTCGCGATCGAGCGCGCCGGGGCCGAAGTTTTCGGCCAGTATGTCGGCGCGTTTAATCAGTTCGTCCAGGATATGCTTGCCCTTCGCCGACTTGATATTCAGTGTGATACTGCGCTTGTTGCAATTGAGCATCGTGAAGTACAGGCTGTCGACGTCCGGCACGTCGCGAAGCTGCCCGCGCGTGATGTCGCCGCGGCCGGGCAATTCCAACTTGATCACGTCCGCGCCGAGCCACGCCAGCAACTGCGTGCAGCTCGGGCCCGACTGCACGTGGGTCATATCCAGGATCCGCACACCCGAGAGCGCCTTGTCCATCTAATTCCTCACTACTTGCTGGCTTCCTCATTACTTATACATTGTCTGGTTCATCGTCCCCGGCGCGTAAACATCGGGATCGATCCACACATTAATGAGCGCGCATTTTCCGGACTCACGCGCGCGCCGGAGCGCCGGCCCGATATCCTTAGCCTCGCGGACCTCTTCGCCATAGCCGCCGAGCATCTTGGCGAACTGCTCGAAGTGCACGTCGCCGAGGTAATTTGCGACCTCGCCGCGCGTCTTGCCGTACTTCGACGTCTGCCCGTAACGAATCTGGTTCATGTGCGAGTTGTTGCCGACCACTCCGATGAAGGGCAGTCCGTAACGTACGCAGGTCTCAAAGTCCCATCCGGTCAGTCCGAACGCGCCGTCGCCGAACAGGCAGACGACTTCCTTTTCCGGCCGCGCAAGCTTCGCCGCCAGCGCGAACGGCGTGCCGACGCCCAGCGTGCCGAGCGGTCCGGGATCCATCCAATGACCGGGAGCCTTGGGCTGGATCACACCGCCCGAGAAAGTGACCACGTCGCCGCCGTCGCCGATGAAGATCGAGTTTTCGGTCAGGAACTGGTTTATCTCGTGCGCCAGGCGCAGCGGATGAATCGGGCTCGCGTCGGAGAGTAGCCGCGGGCGCATCGCCTCGGCGCTTTTGTTCTCCTGCTCGCGCAACTCGCTGAGCCATCCGTCGCGCCGCCGCGCGCCATTGTCGACGCGTCCGCTCGCAGCCTCGGTCGCGGCGGACAGGATCGCGCCGGCGTCGCCGACGATGCCCAGCGAGATGTCGCGGTTCTTGCCGACGGTGCGGTAGTCGAGATCGATCTGCACCACCGTCGCGTCGGCGCGCAGCCTGCGCCCGTAGCCCATCCGGAAGTCGAACGGCGTGCCGATGATCACGATAGTGTCGGCTTTCTCGAAGGCGTAGCCACGGGTCTGATGAAAGTGATGCGGGTCGCCGGGCGCGAAAGTCCCGCGCGCCGCGCCATTCATGTAAGCCGGAATATTGAGCCGCCGGCAGAAATCGATCGCCGCGGCGCCCGCCCGGCAGCTCCAGACCTGGGTGCCGAGCAGCACGCAGGGGCGCGCCGATTTCACCAGGATGTCGGCGAGACGCTCGACATCGCGCGGATCGCCGGCGCTTTTGGTCGACGCACGATAGTGATTGGCGGCCGGGATGCGCGTCCTGGCGAGATCGACGCGCGCATCGAGCACGTCGCGCGGTATCTCCAGGAATGACGGTCCGGGCGCGCCGTTGTAGCATTCGCGAAACGCCATGCTAACCATGTCGGCGATTCGTTCGGTGGTGGGCACCGTCGCCGCGAACTTGGTAATCGGCTGCATCATGTCGACGTGCGGTAAGTCCTGCAGCGAGCCCATCCGATGTTGCGCGAGCGGACCCTGGCCGCCGATTAACAGCATCGCGCTCTCGGCGCGGAACGCGTTGGCGACGCCAGTCATCGCGTCGGTCGTGCCCGGGCCCGCCGTGACCACCGCGCATCCCGTCTTGCCGGTGATGCGCCAGTAGCCGTCGGCGGCATGAGCCGCGACCTGCTCGTGGCGCACGTCGATAATCTTGATGCCCTCGTTCAGGCAGCCGTCGTAGATGTCGATGATATGGCCACCGCACAGCGTGAAGATGGCTTCGACGCCTTCGTTCTTGAGCGCCTTGGCAACCAGGTTGCCACCCGAAATCTTCGGGCCAGCGTCGGCGGCCGCGCCAGATGCCGCGCTTTCGGAGGATCTGTTAATAGCCCCGGCCATGTTCATTCTCCTGCACGAGCATTTTTATTTTGGAGCGGAGCGGAGTTTCAATAGCACGCGATCGCACGCAGTCGCACGATTCATATACCGTCTCGCAGGAAGCGCGGCAAACCGTAGCGCCGACATGTGCCGGCGTCTCACGGTTCCCGCGGCCGCGTCATCGCCCCGTCGTCGGACAATGGCCGTAATGCGTAGGTCGTCGGCGAGCTTAGCGACGACGAAAATGATCCGCGATCACCTTGGCCACGCAGCAGGTGACCCGCTTGCCGGTGGGTACATGGAGAAACTCGTTGGGGCCGTGCGCGTTCGCGTGCGGGCCCAACACCCCGGTGACCAGAAATTGCGCCTCGGGAAAACGCTCGCCCAGCATGTTGGTGAACGGGATGGTTCCGCCTTCGCCCATGTACGCGGCCGGCTTGCCAAAATAGGCTTGCGACGCCTCCTCCAGCGATTGCTCGAGCCACGGCGCCAGCGCCGGCGCATCCCAGCCGCTGGCCGCCCAGTTGCCCTCGAAGCTCACGCGCGCGCCGCCGGGCGGGTTCTGATCCATCAGGCTTCGCAGCTTGCGCGTCGCCGCCTGCCCGTCGCAGGTTGGCGGCAGCCGCAGCGAGAGTTTTACCGCGGTCATCGGACGCATCACGTTGCCCGCGCTCGCCGGCGGCGGCAGACCGTCGGCGCCGATAATCGAGAGCGCCGGGCGCCAGGTGCGATTCAGAATCAACTCGGTTGGATTCGTGCTCAGCGGTTGCGTGCCCGGCGTCAACGGAAACTTGGTGTAGAGACTCTCGCCCAGCGCGGCGCCGGCCGCCACGGCCTGCTGTCGGCGGGCCTCGGGAATCTGTACGTGAAACTCCTCCGGCAGCACTTGGCCCGTCGCTTCGTCCTCCAGGCGGCTCAGCAACTGGCGCACGATGCGGAAGCTGTCGGGAACGACGCCGCCGGCGTCACCCGAATGAACCCCCTCGGTGAGCACCTCGACCTTGAGCGTCCCGCCCGCGAGCCCCCGCAGCGAGGTCGTACACCACAACTGTTCGTAGTTGGCGCAGCCGGAGTCCAGCGCAATCACGAGGCTCGGTTTGCCGATACGTTCGCCCAGATGATCGATGTAGAACGGCAGGTCGAAGCTGCCGCTTTCCTCGCAGGCCTCGATCAGAATCACGCAGCGCGCGTGCGGGATCGACTGGGCCTGGAGCGCGCCGATCGCCGCCAGGCACGCGAACATCGCATAGCCGTCGTCCGCCGCGCCACGTCCGTAAAGGCGTTCGTCCCTTAGCACCGGCTGCCACGCTCCCAGACCTGGGCTCCATCCGGTCATCTCCGGCTGCTTGTCCATGTGCCCATAAAGCAGCACGCACTCGGGCGAGGCCCCCGGAATATCGATGAACAGAAGCGGCGTGCGGCCCTCCAGCTGCATCACTTCCAGAGCCAGGCCCTTGATCGGTTGGCGCTTTGCCCACTCGGTGAAGCGTGCGACCACCTGGTCCATGTGCCCATGCGCGCGCCATTCAGGATCGAAAGCCGGCGACTTGTTGGGGATGCGAATGTATTCGGTCAATTCGGGCAGGATCGATTGATCCCACAGCCGCTCGACGTAGGTCTGGATGGCCGTCTTATCCATAAAAAGCAAGCCTACTCATATGAATAGGTCCGGGCAAAGGTACGTTTGGGGCGCGCGCGCTGGTGGGGTCGAATGGTGATTTGTCGAAGTCACAAAGAAGGTGCAAAATAGAAGTCGGTCAGACGCTCGGGTTTATCGACTTTAGTATTTGCTTGGGGTTAATTGCTTAGGTCATTTTGAGCGATGCTTTCGCAGAAGTCCAAATACGCGCTCAAGGCGCTGATGGTTCTCGCTCAGGAGCACGGCCATGGGCCGGTGCTGATTTCGGATATCGCGGCGCGTGAGAAGATCCCGCGCAGATTTCTGGAACTGATTCTCCTCGAGCTGAAAAATCGCGGCGTGCTCCATAGCCGCAAAGGCAAGGGCGGCGGCTACCTGCTCAGCAAGCCGCCGGGAAATATCTCGATCGGCCAGGTACTGAGAATTCTGGAGGGGCCGCTGGCGCCGCTGCCATGCGCCAGCCGGACCGCTTACCAGAAATGCGAGGAATGCGTCGACGAGCGCACCTGCGGAGTCAGAATTTTGATGAAGGAAGTGCGTGACGCAATCGCCGCCATCCTCGATTCCACCACGCTCGAAGACGTACTGAGGCGCTCGCAAACCGCGGCGACCGGCCGCGAATCGCTGAGCTTTTCGATCTAGTTCGGGCACGCCCCGGGCGCATCGCGAAAGCAGAACATCTCACATGGACTTGACATCGGAGGATTGCGTCGATAGGTTTCGACATTAATCGAGTAAATCAATCGATTAAATGCAATATGTTCAAAAATAATCAGCTGCTCGCCGACTCGCCATCAATATGGGACCTGAATTGCATGATTCTTGATTCCCCTGAATCTATATTCGCCTTTTTTTTACCTATTATTCGTGTAAATCAATCGATTTACCGAAATATAGACGAACCTACCTGTAAAAGCGCCTGCTTGGAGAAACCGCGCGGCTGAAGAGTCCGCCGCACGAGTTTCTTTTTTTCAGTTTTCACTTTTTCCACTCATTCACTTTTTCGCTTTCGCAAATGGTCATCAGTCAGGGAGGGAACATCGAAAATGGCATCACCGGCTTCCGCTATAGTCCCAACGCAGCATCGTGAGCGGCAATTCGACTTATCGCCCGTTCGCCGAGCAAAGTCTAAGCCGGCGCTCCATCTAATTTTCTGCTGCCTGTTCAGCGCTGCGGCGTTGCTCCATGCACCGTGCAGCTTCGCCGCGGGCGACGCCACGACTCCGGACATATCGCAGTACACGGTAAATACGGTCGTCGATTGGCTGCATAAATATGAGAACGCGATTCCCGATTTCAAACCGGGCGACGTACTCACGTCGAAGGACCTCGAGCGGCTGCGGCCGTTCATGGTTCCCGGCTATCTCGAACAGCTCAATTTTCCCGAGGCCCGGGTCAGGATCGTCGCAACCCGCAGTCATTTGCCGCGCCAGGACTTCATGGATTGCACCGAGAAGTATCAGAACCAGGTGGTGCTGAAAAAAGACGGTTCGATCGCCAACTACAAGTGCGGCCAGCCGTTCGCCGACGACACCCTGAGCGCCGACAAACCGGACTCGGGAATCAAGGCGGCGTGGAACTTCGAATATCGATGGCAGAACGCCGGACACGGCGCGCTCAACTGGCTGCTCTCGATCGTGCGGCTGCCGGGCAACCATGACGGTGAGAAGATAACACTGCCGGCGCCGCTCGGGTTGTGGACCATACCGCACACTTCTACGCTGCCGACCGACGTGACCGCGCAATACGGCGGCGGCGGCACGATTCAACGGACGATGGGCTGCGTGTACTGGCGCTTTTACCTTTCGCATCTCGCGCCATACGCAAGCACCGGCGGATTGCTGCCCGGAGTCCAGGACGCGAAGGATTTCGAGTTCAAGGAGTTCACCGGCTTCTATACCCCATTCGATATTCGCGGCACCGCGTTTATCGTGTGGCGCTACAACGATCCATTTCGCGCCGACGATTCCTGGGCCTACCTGCCCGCGATACGGCGCGTGCGGCGGGTCACCGCGGAAATCAAATCCGACTCATTGCTCGGAACCGACCATACGATCGCGGACTTCTATGGCTTCGCCGATCGGGTGGTTAACTGGAACTGGAAATTCCTGGGATGGAAGACGGTGCTTGCGATCCACGACATGCGCCAGCCCGATACGCATCTGTACGGCCCGACCGGATTGCTGGTCGACGACGTATGGTCGCTACGCAAGTACGCGGTGGTTCTGCGCACGCCCAAGGATCCGCGCAATCCATACAGCGCCGTGATCAACTTCTGGGACGGGGAGAACTGGGACACGTGGTGGACGATGGCTTTCGATCGCAAAGGCCATCTGTGGAAGGTATGGCAGTGGCCCAAGCGCTGGTCGGAAGACTACGCCGGCGGTCCGTTCGCCGAATGGAACGTGGGCGTGAAGGCGACCACCAATCCAGGGCCGATCGTAATCGACGTGCAGAATTCCCGCGGCACGATAATTCTGAACTGGGGCAGGGGCTATCCGATTCCCTCTCCGAGCTACCTGAAATCGATCATGGCGCCGACTTCGCTCGAGGATACTCATCGTTGAGGATACCCATCGTTAGAGATCGCCGACTCGGACAAGGGCGTCGCGGCCGTGCGGCCGGGGCGCCCGGTTCCCGGGTGGCCAGCGGTGCCTGCTGCGACCCTGAACCCGGCGCATCGACGCGCGCGGCCTGCTATTGGGCGCTCGCGTGCGGCGTCCTAAGGAGAGAGCTTGATGGTCTGCAAGAAGACCAGCCCGGATGAAATTGCCGAAGCGCTCGGACGCGAATTTGCTCGGCACGCGGCGCTGCACGATCGCGAGGCCTCTTTCCCCTTCGAGAACTTCGACAGGCTGTGCGCGTCCGGGCTCGCAGCGTTGACGGTCCCGCGGGAGTATGGTGGGTGCGGCGCCGGACTGTTTGAAACCTGCGCCGTGGTCGGCGCGATAGCGCGCGGCGACGCTTCCACCGCCCTCGTCCTTACCATGCAATACGTCGCGCACGCGCTGCTCGCGCTAAATCCGCGCTGGCCGCGTCATCTGATCGAACGCCTCTCACGCGACGCGGTCGAGCATGGGGCGTTCATAAACCATCTGCGCGTTGAGCCCGAACTCGGCACTCCCGCGCGCGGAGGCTTGCCGGCAACCACCGCCACGCTCCAATCCGGGGGTTGGCTGATTTCCGGCCACAAGCTCTATTCCACCGGCATCCCTTTGCTGAGCTGGCTTGCCGTTTGGGGGCGCACCGACGAGAAAACGCCCCGCGTGGGAATCTGGCTGCTACCTGCCGACGCCGCGGGTATTCAGGTGGTCGAGAGCTGGGATCATCTCGGGATGCGCGCGAGCGCGAGCCATGAAGTAATCTTGAGCGCGGTCCTGGTGCCGGCCGATCATGCGGTTGACCTTCGTCTTCCGTCGCAGTGGGCGGCTTCGGACGCGGCCGAGACGGCATGGTTCACGCTGCCGATCGCGGCGCTGTATGACGGAATCGCGCGGGCCGCGCGCGACTGGCTCGCCCGCTATCTCACCGAGCGAACTCCGTCCAATCTTGGTGCGCCGCTTTCGACGCTGCCGCGTTTTCAGGAGGCGATCGGCGAGATCGACGGCAAACTGCTCACCAACCAGGTCTTGATCCGGACCGCCGCCGAGCGGACCGACTGGGGCAAACCGCCGGATGTTCACGAAAGCGGACTTATCAAGCTTACGGTTACGACCAATGCGATCAGCGTAGTCGAACGCGCGATCGCGCTGGTCGGGAATCCGGGGCTGAGCCGGCAAAATCCGCTGGAGCGGCATTACCGGGACGTGCTCTGCAGCCGCGTGCATACTCCGCAGAACGACAGCATCCTGCTCAACGCGGGCCGCGCGGCGTTCGCGGCAATCAGTAACTAGGAGAAGACGCAATGGACGTCGAATTCATCGGCATGATAGCGACCCGCGAGTATTCCGAAATTCACCCGCCGCAGAATCCTGCGATCGACGTCGATTACGTCCGGCGTTTTGCGCAGGCGCATGAATGTTCCGGCTTCGACCGAATCCTGATCGGTTATTTCGGCAACGGTCCCGACGGATTTATCGTCGCTTCGTACGCAGCATGGGCTACCGAGCGTATAGGACTGATGCTGGCGCATCGGCCGGGCTTCGTCGCTCCAACCCTGGCCGCGCGCAAGCTCGCTACCCTCGACCACTTCAGTGGCGGCCGTCTCGCCGTGCATATCATTACCGGCGGCGACGACGCCGAGCAGCAGAGGGACGGCGACTTCCTGGGCCATCGCGCGCGCTACGCGCGCACGAGCGAGTACGTCGGGATTCTCAAGCGCATCTGGGCGGGCGCGGCGCCCGTCGATCACGACGGTCCCTTCTATCAGTTCCGCGCGGCATATTCCGAGGTAAAACCCCTGCAGCCGCATCTGCCAATCTACTTCGGCGGCTCCTCGGACGAAGCGATCGAAGTCGCCGGCCGCTATGCCGACGTTTACGCGTTGTGGGGCGAGCCGCTGGACCAGGCTGCCGAGACGATCGCGAAAGTGCGGGCTTCCGCTGCGCGCTATCAGCGCAGCGTAAAATTCAGCCTCTCGACACGTCCGATCCTGGCGCCGACCGAGGCCGCGGCGTGGCGGCGCGCCGAGCGCATCCGCGAAACGATCGGCGCGATCCGCGGCAACGGGATGCTCGGTCCGGCGAAGGGAGCGCCGCAGAATGTAGGCTCGCAGCGCCTGCTCGCTGCGGCGGCGCGGGGCGAGGTGCTGGACCAACGCCTATGGACCGCCGTGGCCGCCGCCACCGGCGCGCGTGGCAGTACCACTGCGCTGGTGGGCACGCCGGAGCAGGTCGCGGAGTCGTTGCTCGCTTACTACGACCTTGGCGTGACCACTTTTCTGATTCGCGGATTCGATCCGCTCCAGGACGCGATCGACTATGGCCGCGAGTTGATTCCAATCGTTCGCCGTGAAGTCGGACAGCGGGTCTCGAACGCCGCCGCGGCGGGTTGGCCGAACCAACACGGGCGGCTCGATAGCGAACTATGAATGGCATCGAGGAGATTTTGGCCCGTCAGCTGGCTGGCGGACGCACTCGATTGTATGAGCGAGCGCGCCATCAACGTGCCAGGCGGTGATGATTGGCGAGATGGCATACCGCGTGAATCGGCCAGTTGCTGCATCGAGGCGAGCGAGAAATCGCGGCAGGCTCCGCGCCGCCGCAGGAAACGGCGCAGAGCAAAATTGTTTTCGCTAACGCGTCGAAACTGGCGCGCGATCGATTCTCTCGATCGTCACGTTTCCATCTTCGCTCACAGTTGAACCTCGTGAGCTCGATCTCAGCGCGTCGAACTTTGCCGCGAACTCCGCCTCCCCGAGCGTGAAACGCAACGGGTGATCGCCCGTCGAGTAATGAAACCTCTGACCCTGGTAGGCATTGGTCAGGGCCGCGGCCAGCGCGCCGCTGGCCGCCTGTTGCCCCTCGCATTGGAGCCGCCCGACGACATCGTTGGTATCGCAGTTGGCCGCCGGCGCGGTGAGCGTCACCTGGCGGATTGCGAGATCGGCGCCTTCGCAATGGACTGCGGCGTTGTAGCTGACGTTTCCGAGTTCTATCTGTCCCGCCACCGTCATCGTGTTGTCGCCGCCCGAGGCGCTGAGGTTTTTGGCCACCAGCGTCTGTGTCATGCCCTGGAGCTGAAGCGGAATATCGAATGAGGACGCGTATAGCCTGAGCAGTGCGTTAATGAATCCGTATTGCGCATCGGCCACGGCGTTGGCGCGTGCGGGGGCGTCGGCAATCTCGGCATCGAGCAGGGGATCGCCCTTCAGATACGGCTCGGGATTGCTGGTGCGGCCAGCGCGGAAGACGGCCACCACGATCGATGATTCCGAAAATCCAACCGCGACGTCGAACCGGTTCTCCTGGCCCGGCGGCGGCAGGATGTGAAGGTTCGAGGTCGGGAAGCTTTTGAACTGTCCGAGCTCTTTGAGCGAGGGCGCTGGACGCCCGTTCCTACCCGCACCGGCCGCGTCGGCGATCGCGAAGCGCAACGCCCACGGTGTCCAGGTGACATGCGCCTTGATAACCTCGACCCAATCGGGGGCGCCGGGCGAATGCGCAAGCCGTTGAGCGACATTAGACAGCGGAGCCTGGCAATCGGCGGTCGAGAGCACGTTCGAACTCGCCGCCGCAGAGTTAGGATAGGCGACACCGAGCGCCCACGCGCCGCGTTGCCCATCGCCGCCGCAATAGACCAGGCCACCGATCTCGATCTTGGAAGCGCGCGGGCTGATGCGGCCGGCCGCAAGCTCGACGGTTATCGGGGCCAGCTGCCGCACAACGTCGGGGATCAGCTCGGGCATCAGTACAACGCGTGCGAGCGGCCGTTCATCCGCGCGCGCCCGCGCGGCGCCGAGCCCGCATACGAGCACGGCCGCACAAGCACTCGCCAGAAGCCGTCGCGCGCGATTCATCTACAGCCCCGCATCCCCATCCATTGCCCTCGCCTTCGGACGTTCCGGCATCCTGCCATCGCGGTGGGCTTCCGCTAATTCCAGCCTGTCACAAGCGGTTGGCGAGAGACAGGCATGATGACGGCATCGCGGGCTCACAGGCGCGCTGCGCCGTCGGATATGCTTTGGTGACGGAGCGTCAGTGTTGCTGTGGGCGGCGTTTGACCAGATGAGAAGGGGCGGTCAGTCTGGATGGAGTCCTTCAGGTGATGACGACCACGCATAAGCGCGGAGTCCTGGTGGCGGTCGCGAATCCCGATGGGGTCGCGCCGCTCATGGCGATTGCGCTCGCGGCAAGCGATCCTGACGAACCGCCTCCTCGCGTGCTTGCGCTGGTAGCGCCGCGCGCCGGCGCATCAGTCGCCGAAGCGCCCAGCGTACAGGCGCAGGCACCGCTTCCCCCGCCGCCCGCCTTGACGGCGGCGATCGAGTACGCCCGCCCGCGCGGCGTGACGATCGACGCGCAGACGATGCGCTCCAGCGCTCCGGCTCTCGATATCATCACCGCCGCCCGCACGGCCGAGGTCGCGTGGATTTTCCTGGGCTACCACCGTGCGGCATCCGGCAGCGACACGCTCGGCGGGATCGTGCGCGAAGTGTTCGTCAAGGCGAAGAATTTGCCCATCAACGTCGGCGCCTTTATCCAGGGGGCCGATCGTCCATTCGAGCGCGTGTTCGCGGCGATCGATGCGGGGCCGGACGGCCGCGCGGCGCTCCATCTTGGCGCCCGCATCGCGCGCAACAATCGATCCAGGTTGCGCGCGCTGCTGCTATCCCACGACGCGCTGGCGATAGTGCCACTCAGCCCGATGCCGCCCTGGTCGATATGATTCGCGACGCGCGGGCGCGCCTGGGGCGGCTTTTTCACACCGACGTACTCACCCAGCGCAGCCGCCAGCAATTATTCCGCCAGAGTCCCGGACGGCTGCTGATCGTGGGAAAGAGATTCGCCGACGAAATCGGATTGCCGCTCGAAGAAGTTCCGGATGGCGACCGTTGCGTGATCGTGGTCCAGGGCGCTCATTGAGGCCATAGCTGATAGCCTGGTGGGCGCGGTTCCCGGTCGGTTACTGAACACGCTCGAGTGGCGGTGGTGGCCAGACTACAATGCCGACGCTTCGATCGAGCCAATAAAGAAGTAAGCCACTCAGCCGGCGCCGTGTTCATTGCTTATGCTCGGGCCATCGCGCGTGAACCAGCCACGTGAGATCTTGCTCTGTTTAGCGCGAAACGTCGTATGGAGCGGCGCGCTTCTTCCCTACTCCCGCAAACCTCGGAGCACCCGGCAGCGACGAACTTAGTCGCATCCCACAGAGCCGCCCTGCCGCCGCCGATTATTGTCAACGCGGGTGAATCCTGTTTGATAGCGGCGATCAATTCCAGCGCAGCCGGCATACAATCGGTCACTGTACAAGAGACGCAGACCAGCTCAGGCGCGAAATCCTTGATGAGACCCCGCAATTCATCCGGCGATTTGCCTTCGTCCGCTAACTTGGCCGCTGCTCCGGCATGGCGAAGGAGCTCAAGGAGCATCAACAAGCCCAAGTCATGGACCTCGCCAGGGGCGCATAGGCCTAATACCCGGAGTCTTCCCCGTGTTCGAGGTCTGATAAAGCGATTACCCAGATCTTTTATCAGCTCTCGAATAATCTTAAGAATAAATTGTAGATTGTCCTGACTTATGTGGTTTTCCGCTCGTTCTTCACCCGCCAGCGACAAAACCGGAATGAAAATGTCGTCGAACGTCCGCTCCAAACCATTTTCATCGCAAAAGCGAATAGCCAAGTCGCGCGCGCCCATGGAGTCCAGTTCAAGAAGCATTCGATAGAAGTCATGAGAGTCATCGAGCTCTCGATCAGCGCCCAATAACACTGAGAGGAAACCAAGCGCGGGAATATAGTCGCCCGCGACCTTGAGGCATGCGGTCAGCGGCGTCGCAAGCAGCAGGCCCGGCAATCCCCACAGCCACGACCAGTACATCGCGGAAACCAGCAGAGCCACCGGCGATACACCTATGCCCGGTCCGACTATGAAGGGCTCGACGACGTGAGTTGCGATCTGATCAAAGAATGTGAAGAAACCGAGTATCTCCAAAGATTTGGACCACCCCGGAAACACGGCAAAGGCCACCAATGCCGGCAAAATCGCCGCCGTCATCGCGCCTACGTACGGTATGAATCTCAGTAAGAAGGCGAGTAGGCCCCACAAAACCGCATTCTGTAGCCCCAGAAGCCAGGTTACCAAACCGCATGCCACGCCGAATCCCAGATTTGTTAACGAGAAGAGCAATAGGTAGCGTCCGACGGTGTGCGCTGCGGTTTCCATCGCTTGCGGCGCCACAGTAATTCGGGCTCGGGCTGCCAAGCGTACAAAGCGGTCGCGCAAGTCCCGTTTACTGTAAAGCAAAAAGAACAGAAGTACCGTAATGAGCAAGGCTTCAACGACGCCACTCAGCACCGGAGAGACCAGGCTTAAATCGTCACTCATGCTTGTAGAAGGTAACGCCTGAACTGTTCTCGATGACACGGGCGCATGATTATTTGTCTCAACCCGGCGTTGGACGTCGGAAACCGCATACTTGAAATGTTGAAGCCATACCGGCGAAACTTTTTCGAGAGCAGCCAGTTTGTTTCCAATATTATCGGAATAGCCTGCGACGTGGTCTACTACGGTGGTAAGCTCAACCGCGAGAAAATACCCTAATGCCCCAATAGTTACGATCACCAAAAGAACCACGAAGGCCGCGCTTAGAATCCGGTTTACAAATCGTTCTAAAATATTTGCGAGCGGGCCAAAGATGACTGCCAGTATGAGGGCCATCGTCAGCGGCAGAAGTACGTCGCGTCCGCGATATAGAACCGCCGTCGCGAACACTATCGTCACGATCGGTAACGCGGTCCAAACGAAAGCCAGCCCATCGGCGCTGTCAGGATCATCAGCGGTGGTGTTTCGCTGTAGCGCTTCGTCTACGTTGTCCAATTGCGATGAACCGGGCGCGGGGCCGGTTATCTGCTGCGAGCCCCCGTGAGCGTCGCCCTCGGCTCTGCTGCAATCGCTCTTCACCAGCGACGATGCCTGCTTCGACGGCGTGTTCTTAGATGTCCTTGAGTTCGAATCTGATGATCCGATAGATGTCACCTTAGGCAGACTCATTTAGCCCAGCGTTTCTTGGTGAGGCTGCTACACTGAAGCCTCGTTGGTATACGAGATGTCTTCCGCGCCGCCGTTCTGAAAGATCTCCTTCGCACGGGCGCGGCGTGTTCCATCCTCAGTGTGCACCGACATCAGGATGTTGCCGTCCTTAATCTTCCCTTCGTACTGCCTCGCTTCGTATTCCGGCATTCCCATCCCGATCAAGCCTCCGGTGATTCCCCCGGCCGCGCCGCCGGCAGCTGCGCCCGCGAGTGCTGCCAGGATCGGGCCCGCTGCGATAAGGGGTCCGACGCCTGGGATTGCCAGCACGCCGATGCCGACCAGCCACCCAAAAGCCCCTCCAAGCACCGCCCCGGTGCCAGCTCCCGTGGCCACTCCCTCGGGAGCCTTGGTGTGCTGCGCATGCGCGAAATCTCGCGTTCCGCTCGTGTCGGGGTACAGAACCGAGACGTCGTCGCGCGAAAATCCCGCGGCTTTTAGATCGTCGGCAATGGTGACGGCCTGCGATTCATCTTTCGCTATTCCGAATACTGCCTTAGCCACATGCGTTTCCTGACTGCTATCTCTTGACTTCGATCTGATTCCAGGTTGTATCGCCACCGGTATGGCTGCGAGATTCATCCAACGGCGCCGAGACTGTATGTCGCCCTCAGAGTAAATGACTTAGCACATACCAAAGAACGAGAACCGACAAAGGGACCCCCAACAAATATGCTATTCCATACCGCATTGTATGCACCTCGACTTCTGGTAGTGTCACGTCAGCGTGAAGACTGACTTATATTGTGTTGCCGGGTTTAACGCTCGTTTCAAGCCACGGTAAGCCGAGCGCTGCCCTCAGTGTCTTGTCGTCCGATTAACTAGTTTAACGTTAGCACGAGAAAGGCGAAGAAGAGGCTTGCTGTTGGCGCGACTTGGTTACATGAAGCACCAAGTGCGTCGAACCGGATCGTTGCCTTGCGCAGCATTCTGTGAAGTTGATACTACGCGTAGATTGATGCTACGCGCAGTATACGATTATCAGGAATCCGAAAATCGCGGAGCTTGAGAATCTGTTTTGGCTCACCTCGCGACAGCTGAACTGACTTGCCGCCCGCTGTGCGTCCGAGCAACAAGAGGACTGATTCTGCTGGAGCTGAGCGAGAACTTCGGCGTTCCCGATCGGCAGGGCGTGCGGGTGACCGTGCCGGCGCGGCACTCCGTGGCGGTTTGGCCTTTTGCAGGCCGCCGAGATAGTCCTTTATAAGACACGGCTTATGTTCCATAGATAACATTCCGTTTGCTTGATCACCGCGCAGGGGCATAGGGTCGTGACATGCTCTTTAAGGTGCAAAGTTGAATGGAACCCGAAATCCCCCAGACAGTGACCTCGACAAACTGACCCGGCTCAAGGCTCTTTCATGGCTCTCGGTCGCGGAGCTGGGGGTGCTGGCGGGAGCGCTGGCGCTGACCAACTTCAAACGGCCGCAAATAATTTTCCGTGAGGCCGCGCTTACCTCCGACGCGCATATCCTGTTGCAAGGCATCGCGCGCGTCACTTGTCAGAATGCCCGCGGCGAGCGGGTGACCATCGCCCTGCTGCCGCCGGGTCCGATCCCGGAGTTTCCGTCGTTGCAACTCAGGCGCTTCGATTTTCGCTGCGAAGCTTACAATGATTGCCGCATCGGCAGTCTGAGCTGGAGCAACTTCGAAGGTATCGCCGCGCATCGCTCGCAGTCGATGTTCAAGACCTTTCATCAGAACGATTTGCAGCAGTGCTACCGGCTGCTGCTGCGCAGTTCGAGCTTTCTCAACCTCGGGCTCCACGAACGCATCGGGATTACCCTGCTCGAACTGGCTTCCGACTTCGGAATCAGCGAGTCGCGCGGCGCCCTTTTGCGGGTCTCGTTCAGCCACCAGGACATTGCCGACCTGGTCGGCGCCTCGCGGCCCAGGGTCACCGAGCACCTGGCTCAAATGGAGCGCGAGCAGCTGGTCATTCGTCAAGGCCGCCAATTGATCGTCCGCGTGGATATGCTTGAAAACGCGATGAACGTTTCGCTACCGAGCACGGACGGGGGACTATTCACAACGGCCGACTTACCCGCGCATTCCGCGAAAAGGCAACAATCCGCTGTTCCGCACTTCCAGCGCGCCGTTGGCTCTCATCACGCGCTTCATGTGTGAACCGTCCGCAGTCGGAGAAGTCCTCGAGTCCACGACGACGATCTTCAGCAGGAGTGATGCGCCAAAAATGCATAAGAACATGGCAATCTGGGAATGATGGCGAGATCAGCCTTGGTCAAACTCAGAATTAGCCTCGATTGCAACTGTCCTAGTGTCTCCAGGAGGTATGATTCATGTCCCCTTTGCTACTGATTCTGATCCTACTCTTGCTGTTTGGTGGCGGCGGCGGCTATTACGCCTATGGACCCTATGGCGGAATCGGGATCGGCGGAATCATCCTCATTGTACTCATCGTGTTGCTTGTCACCAGGCGGTTGTAGACTGACGTGCCACCCGAACAGCATGATCAGGAGACCTGCACAGCAAGAGGTTGGCTATTCCAACGATGAGACGGCTCCTTGCTGTGATCCGACGGCATTGTTGATGTAGTCCTCGTCAGATTTGATCTATCTGCTCCGGACGCCGTGATAGTCTCGCGGCCTTGAAATTAAGCGCATTGATGCTCCACAAGGTGGGTTCAACAACAACTGCATTTGGCGGCGCACCGGCGATGTTCTGAAGAGCGCTGGAGATTTGTGGGGCGGCGCTCCTCGCCGATTAAAAGATCGGGCTGGGCAAGAGGAGGAGGCCGCCATGGGCAAAAGTGCCAAAAAGCGAGGGTGGAAAGAAAGCTGTAGATGTAGGGCGGCTGTGGCTGCGGGGTGCGGGGTATGGTGCATGCGGCGCTGTACGATTGTTGCGATCCTGACTGAATAATTCGCCTCTGACGGTTTGTAGCGCATCCTTGTCGAAATTTCACAAAAGCGCTCCGCACCGGCTTGCCAGTTCGATGTGCTAACAGGCGCATTTTCTCTATTCGTCCTGCCATATTTCTAGGCGCGCTTCTTGCCGTTTCTCCGAACGGAGCAGGGAGAATTACCACGATGGCAATTGACGCACGCTCCATTCGTATTTGGGAGGGCGACTCGACTCGACGAGGCGCAGCTTGGGACGGGTTGGGGGTTAACTTCAGCCTGTTTTCAGCGAGCGCCACGAAAGTTGAATTGTGTCTCTTCGATTCGACCGGAACCCACGAACTTCAGCGGGTTGAGCTGCCCGAATACACCGATGAGGTGTGGCATGGTTATCTGCCAGACGCGGGACCGGGGACGGTATATGCCTATCGCGTCCATGGGCCCTATGAACCCGAAGCGGGCCATCGATTTAACCCTAACAAGCTAGTGTTGGATCCGTACGCGATGGCCCACACTGGACAACTCAAGTGGGGTCCTGAGCTGTTTGGCTATACGTTGGGCGCGGCGGATCACGATCTAACTTTCGACGATCGCGATAGCGCTCCCCTTATGCCGAAGTGCGTTGTGGTCGATCCCGCTTTCACCTGGGCTCGTGACCGCCGGCCTTCAATACCCTGGGATCGGACAATTATTTACGAGCTGCACGTCAGAGGTTTTACCAGGCAAAATTCAAGGGTGCCGCAAAGCCTTCGCGGCAGCTTCGCAGGCCTGGCACATCCAGATATCGTCGATTACATCAGAAGCCTTGGCGTAACCGCAGTCGAATTGTTGCCTATCCACTCCTTTGTCAACGACAGCTCGTTGCTAGATAAAGGGCTAACGAATTACTGGGGATACAACACGATCGGGTTCTCTGCGGCGGACCCGCGTTATTTCGCGACCGGAGCGATCACGGAATTCAAGCAAATGGTTGCTCATTTCCATGATGCGGGTGTGGAGGTCATCCTCGACGTAGTTTATAACCACACCGCCGAAGGAAATGAACGCGGACCTACTCTTTCCTTTAGGGGCATAGACAATGCCTCTTACTATCGTTTGCTGCCAGATAAACCGCGCTACTACATCAACGACACTGGCACTGGCAATACCATCAACATGAGCCATCCGCGCATATTGCAAATGGCCACCGATAGCTTGCGCTACTGGATAACCGAAATGCACGTCGATGGCTTTCGGTTCGATCTGGGAACCATTCTTGGTCGCGAAGTCAGTGGCTTCGATGAGGGCGGTGGATTCCTGGATAGCTGTCGCCAGGATCCGGTGCTGAGTCAGGTGAAACTAATCGCGGAGCCATGGGATTGCGGACCTGGAGGGTACCAGGTGGGGTCTTTCCCACCGGGATGGGCCGAATGGAACGATCGGTATCGCGACACCGTCAGAAGCTTTTGGAAGGGCGACGAAGGAAAAGCGGCTGAGATGGCCTCGCGCCTTGCGGCCTCAGGCGATCTGTTTAACAAAAGGGGGCGCAGACCGTGGGCGAGCGTTAATTTTGTTACTGCTCACGACGGGTTTACGCTAAATGACCTGGTTTCCTACAACGACAAGCATAACGAAGCCAACGGCGAGAACAATCAGGACGGAACCTCGAATAACCTTGCATGGAACTGCGGCGCCGAGGGTCCCACCGACGATCCGGCGATTAACAAGCTACGCGAGCGACAGAAGCGCAACTTCCTCGCGACGCTGTTGTTGTCGCAAGGGACGCCGATGCTTCTCGCCGGGGATGAGTTCGGCCGAACTCAAAAGGGCAACAATAATGCTTATTGTCAGGACAACGAAATCAGCTGGGTGGATTGGGAGAGCATAGGGAAGCAGGGACGCTCGCTGATTGCGTTCACCCGAAGTCTGATCCGTCTGCGCCATTCTCTGCCCATTCTGCGGCGCGGCCGCTTCCTCACCGCCGAGCATAACCCGGAGCTGGAGGTAAAGGACGTAACCTGGATCAATGCAGCGGGAAGTGAGATGCAGAAAGGCGGCTGGGAAGACGGCAATATGCGTTGTTTCGGTATGCTCATTGACGGAAGAGCCCAAACCAGCGGTATCAAGCGGCGGGCTTCCGACGTTACCCTGCTGGTCGTCGTCAATGCGTATCACGATGTAGTAGAATTCACTTTGCCTGAATTTGTTGGCGGCAACCAATGGCTGACGTTTATTGATACGAACGATCCGGAGCGGGGCGAAACCTCAACTCTAAAGACAGGGGACACTTACGAAGTTACCGGCCGTTCGCTCTTGTTGTTCGCAGCGTTGACCGGTGGCGAACCAGCCCGCGTGGTACGGCGAATCGCCTTTGATTTGTCGCGTGACGTAACTCGCCGCGAGCCCGCTTAATTCTGCGGACAGAGATAGCGCGGCGCCTCTGGGGTGAGATGCATGAGCACTCAGTCCGCGGCCCAGACTCCCTGAAAGCATCGTTGTCCGGATCAAACGCGGAGGCCTGTCAGAATGCCCTCGCGAGCAATATCTCGTAGCAGCATATCTTTTGGGCTGGTGTCGATTCCAGTCGAGTTATTTCCAGCCACAGTGTCGAAGGCTGTACACTTCAATCTGCTTCATGCGAAGGACAACAGTAGAATACAAGAAAGGATCTATTGTGTTTCCGAAAATAAGATGATCGATCGGGGCGAGCTGGTACATGGTTTTCAGATTCAGAAAGGCAGTGCAGACCATTCCTACGTTCAAGCCTTCCCTTACGATCAAATCTTCGCGCTAAGCCTCGGAAAGGAAGGGGCTTTTAGAAGTTGCAGAGGAGAACGGCCTCGCGCAGGCTGCGCCAGATTCAAACGGCCGTGGATTTTGTCAGCCGCTCGATCGCGTTCTCGAGTGAGCGCTCGGAATCATCGTAGTTCTTCCATGCCTTACTCTTTGAGAGTAGCGCGGGGGTGGTGCGGACTGTAAAGCGCCGTGGATCCAGACCCGCCCTGACTTGCGTCCAATCAAGCGGCATCGAGACCGTCGCGCCTGCTCGCGCACGTGGCGACAGCACCGCGACCGCGGTGGACGTGCGATCGTTGCGCAGATAGTCGAGAAAGATTTTTCCGCTACGATCTTTCTTGGCCATCGTGGTCAGATAACGGGCCGGGCTGTCGGCGGCCATCTGTATCACCACTTCATGGGCGAAAGCTTTCGCTGCCGACCAGTCCAGCTTTTCCTTGTTTGGCTGAGAGAGAGGAGTCACTACGTGCAAGCCCTTGCCGCCAGTCGTTTTGCAGAAGCTAATCAAGCCGAGCGTCTCGAGGCGGTCCCGGAGTTCGCGCGCACCCTTGATGACGGCGCTGAAATCTACGTCAGACGCCGGATCGAAATCGAAGATCAATCGTCCCGGTACTTCAGGCGCATCAGGCTCGCAGTTCCACGGATGCAGCTCCAGCGCGGCAACCTGGGCGACAGCGATCAGTCCCTCGACGGTGTCGATTTGCAGGTAAGGTTGATGATCGCCCGAGACCTTCACGAGCTTGAGCAACTTCGACATTCCTTGCATGCCGTGGCGTTGAAAAAAATGTTCGCCGCCGATCCCATCAGGCGCGCGCACGATCGAGCATGGGCGTCCCTTGATGTGCTCGATCATCCAATCGCCGACAGCTTCGTAATAATGAGCCAGATCGAACTTGGTGACAGGTTTGCCGTCACCAGCATCGGGCCACATCGCTTTGTCGGGATTAGAAATCTGAATACCCATCACGCTCGCAGTGCCACCGGCCTTCAACTTGGGCGATGCGAACGTGTTGGAACTGGTTTTTGTGGGCGCCGGTTCAGCGACTTCAGCCCGCTGCGCGGTCGCCGGGAGTTCGGCGACTATTTCGAGCGCAGGTTTGTCTTCGCGCAGTCCTTTGAACGCGCCTGCCCGCACCATGCCATCGCCGGTCCATCCCGCGAACTCGATTTGAGCGACCAGCTCGGGCTTCAGCCAATGGACGCCGATTTGTTTGCGCGGCGCCCTTTGATCCTCGAACGGATTCTGGTCAACCGTCAGTTCCTTAAGCCGTGGGAGGATTCGCTTGACGACGTCTTCCCCGAAGCCCGTGCCGATGCGTCCAATATAGACAAGATGTTTATCGCGATAGACTCCCGCGAGCAGCGAGCGGAAGCGGCTGCCTTCGCTGGTCCACCCGCCGAGCACGACTTCCTGGCTAGCGCGGCACTTGGTCTTGGTCCAGTCGCGCTGGCCTGGACGATAGATATCGTCGAGTTGCTTCGAGACGATACCTTCGAGCGACATCTTGCTGGCGGTGTCAAGCACTGATTCTCCGGAAGCATCGAAATGTTCGACGTAGCGGATCAGCGAATCGTCGTCGAGCTTTTCGATGATGCGCTTCAAGGCGGCTTTGCGCGCGCGCAGCGGAACCTTTTGAAAATCCTCGCCTTCGGCGAACAGCAAATCGAAAACAAAATAGACGAGGTTTTCGGTCTTGGCCGCCGCAAGCGCCGCCTGCAAAGCCCCAAAGTCGGGTGCCCCTTTCTTATCGAGCGCAACCACCTCACCGTCGTAGATTCCGTCGGGCAGGCTCGCCGTCGCACGCGCAATCGCGCCGAACTTGGCCGTCCAGTCGAGGCCTTTGCGCGTGCGCAGCACTGGCTGGCCGTCCTCGACCCGCGCCTGAATGCGATAGCCGTCGAACTTGACCTCGTGAACCCATCCCGTTCCCGAGGGCGGCCGATCGATCAGCTTGCATAGTTCGGGCGCGACAAATTCGGGCATCGGGTCGGGGCCGCGACGCTTGCGTTTGCTCGATATCGCCTTAGCATGCGCCGCGGGCTTCGCGCTGGTCGCACCGAATGCCCGCAGATCCGCGGCGCTGCCGCTGTTCGAGTTCCAGTTCGCGTCGGGCGGCGCCTGATGCTTGGTGGCGAGGATGAAGGGCTTAGGGCCACGGCCCTTGCCCTCGGCGATATCAGCCATCGTGCGGCCCGACGCGACCGAGCGATCTTGGGCCAGCAGAGCGCCCCCGTCGTTGTCGCGCGCGAATTCATCGCGATGCTTGATGAGCAACCAGTTATTCTTCTTGTCGCCGGGGCGGCGGTTTTTGATTCGCACCAGAACCCATCCGCCGTGCAACCGTTCGCCTTCGACCACGAACTTCAACTCGCCATTTTTGATCGCGGCCGCAGGATCGCTACCTTCCGGCATCCAGTAGCCGCGATCCCATAGCTGGACCGAGCCACCGCCATATTGACCCTTCGGAATAGTCCCTTCGAAGTCGCCGTAGTCGAGCGGGTGATCTTCGACCTCGACGGCGAGGCGTTTAACATGCGGATCGATCGACGGACCCTTGGTGACGGCCCACGATTTTAATACGCCGTCAAGTTCGAGGCGGAAATCGTAGTGAAGCCGCGTGGCGGCATGTTTTTGGATTATGAAGCGGCGGACCTCCGATGGCGCGACACGATTGTCGCCGCTGGGCTCGGCGGTTTTGCTGAAATCGCGCTTGGCTTGATAGCGGAAAAGTCTGCTGTTCGCCGCCACGAATTAGCTCCAAATGCAATTTTACGCAGGCCCGAGTCACGATTCCAATCGAACAACATGAGCGCGAAGATTTCTCACGCCTCAGGCTCAGGCATTTACCCGGCTTTAAATTTTTTGACCGCGCTGCCGACTTCGACGACCTTGCTCATGGGCTCGGCCGAGGACGTGCCCTCGCTGGCTCTCGACGGCGGAAATTGATCGCCTTTGCGACGCACTCGACCAGCACCCAAGTCAAGCTGCAGCGAATGCAATTCGGTTGATACTATTAACGGGAGCGCCGTGGAGAAGTGCTGACAGCCACTTGGAAGGAATTCAATCTCGAGCTTGGAATCTGGTCCGGTTTAAGAAAGGCTGAATATCCTGCATCACAATGAGAAAATAGCAAAATCTACAAACCTCGCGAGATGTAAATCCAATTCGATTACAGGCTCAATTCTTGAACCGCGCGGAAAGCTCACGTTTCGCGAGTTCGCGCTCTCTCGCGCTCCCATCGCGCAGCGCGTCTACCAGCGCAAGTAACTGGTAGACTTCATGGCCCTTGAGGGCCGCTTGTGGCGCTTCCATTAAGCGAGTCGAACTGCCGTGATGACATCAGCAAAGGCGTTGGTTTTGCTTGATTTCTTTGGAGCCACCCGTCGGATTCGAACCGACGACCTGCTGATTACGAACAGCGAGGTCAGGCTCTTTTCGCTTTAATCGCATAACAGCTTGATTTATTTGACCTTTTTGAATTTTACCTGCTGATTAAAAATAGCCCGTCGGATCGTAACACGCCGATCCATCCCGCAACACCGTCAAAGAAATCCGCGTGAAGCCGATGGCTATCAACTCGATGGCGGGATCGTGGTGCGGCTGCGTTCGGCTGGTTTTGGCACCGGCTTGGCACCGATGTGGCGCCGATTCCGCGTCGATTTCTGGCGTGTCGATAGGGATCTACCCGCTGACTATTAGTCAGCCTCTCGACGGAAAAGCTAATTATTTCAACGGCTTACAGGCGACGGTGCCAACGCGGTGCCACAAAAACGTGATCGCAACAATGGAATTATCGGGCAATTTCGCCCGCTTTTAACCGGGCTCTAGGGGAGTAACGACGATGCGAACGAGTAACAAGTCCGAGGCATTCAAGCTGGTGCGCGCGCTCAGCGACGGCGGCCACGGCGACGCGCCGCTCGATGACGCGACGCTCGAAGGCTATTGGTCGCGATTCCGTATCGGCGAATTGCCCGAGCCGCTCGACGCCATAGTCCTGCAATGCTTCGTCGCGTTGCCCGCTATGACCGCCGTTAGGCTGATGCAGGTATGTGCATATCACACGCCGGTAAACGGCCAGCTCGACGATGCCACGATGGCCGCTGTAGACCGGATGCGCTCCGCCGGCATCGAGGAGTTGATCCTACTCGCGCAGGCTGGGTACGTGATCGGGCGCGCGGACCACGAGATGTGTGGCCTGGATTTGGGCGCCGGGTTGGGCCGTGTCGCGATGTGCACTCGATTTCTCGAAGACTGGACGATGGCAAACAGGATCAGCGTACCGTTGCATTCGGTGTAGGCGTCAGCGCGTGGCTTGCCGGCTCGCACGCTAACCGAACCGGCCACGCGAGCCAGCGTCGTTCCTGAGCCGCCCTGTGCATCGTGGATGGCATTGCCGAGGCGGAGGGTGTCGCGATGGAGGGCGTCGTCGAGGAGGGTGTTACACGGGCTCTAATTAGCGGCACGCTTATTGTCTACGCGCACGCTGAATTTTGCCCGAACTCGGATCTGAGCGGGATGGGACCCCCGGTCGAAAAAAGGGGCGGTAGGTTCGGTCGCGACTAATCGAGACGGAGGGAATATCGAGACGGAGGGAGTGAAGCATGGAAATCGACACGCGCACCGAGACTGAGACGTGCTGGTGCACAAGCGCCGAAGGGTTGCTGCGCGCGGTGCTCCCCTACGCGATCCGCTCATTCAACGAGAATATCGACGAGGCGCGGAATCTGTTCGCCGATCGCGGAATCGCCGACGTGAGCGCGGCGCTACAGCCATTCCACGAGGGCGAAACCGTATCTGGGCAGGAACAGGTTGCGGCGCGCCGGATCGCAATCGGCGTCACGGCCCCGGCTGAGGTGGACAAGCTAATAGTCGAGCTGGGCGCGATCACCGTGGCGCGGGCGTTGTTGCTGTTGAGAGATCTGATCCAACAACTCAACGCGCACGGCGACGCGACCGACGCGCCCGCGTGCTGATGAGGTAGTGGTCGCAATGGGCACCATAGTAAATCTCGATCGTCTATTTGATGAACTGAACCAAAAGTATTTCAGCGGCAATCTGAGAAAGCGGCGCGTGCGGCGGGCAGACTGGAAAGTGGCCCCGCAAAGCGGGCTATGCACCCCGCGCGCGATTTACCTCCGGCGTGGCCTATCGTCCGAGTTGGTATTAGCGACGCTGCTACACGAGATGTGCCACATCGGAACTGGTGGGGGCCATGGAAGCCGCTTCCTCGCGGTCCTCACCCGCCTCAAAGCGCTGGGTGCGCCGCTCGGCGCCCCGGACCTAGCGCCGCCATCCCACTGGATCAATCCACACAGGGATTTACCGGACACCATCGACAATATCGCCATCGAGGCCGCTTTTACGACGTGGCGGCAAGTGCGCAGAGCGCTGGCCGGTGACCTAATGATAAGCGCGGCGCTTGTGGAGCGCCGATATCCGTGGGCGCGCAAGCGCTGGATGCGCAAGCGCGCGGAGTTTCAGGTTTACGAGGAGCGCGTGCGGATCCATCGCGAGGTCCTTGAAAAGTGCCCGAACTAGTCTCGCATGACGATGGTCCCATCGGCGGCCTATTAAGTCCTGCATTTTATAGTGACAGTTTTGCTTGATGCCAGAAGGATCTCACCAAGCGTGGGCGCCGACGCATGCGGCGCAGCGCGCGGCGGGCCTGATGGCTGAGCTGGGTGAAATCGCGGGGACAGAAGTTGGGCAGTTCGTGGTGTTTCCAGTAACCCCAGATGTACTCCACCGGGTTGAGTTCCGGCGCGTAACCCGGCAGCCACTCGAGCGCCAGCCGGCCACGCTGCGCGCGGATAAATTCGGTTACCAAGCGCGCCCGATGCGCCGGCAGTCCGTCCCACACCACCAACAGCTTCCCCGGCAGATGACGCAACAGGTGGCCGAGGAAGTCCACCACCTGAGGGGCGCGGATGGTTGTGGGATAGAGCCGGAAGTAAAAGTTCCACCAGGTGATGCCGGCTGTGGCCGACAGCACCTTCCAGTTGAAGTGATACTGCAGCACCGGAGTCTGCCCGCGCGGCGCCCAGGTCCGCACCCGATGCGGCCGTTCGCTCAGTCCGCTTTCGTCGATGAACACGATGGTGCGCCGCTCGCAGAGCGCTTTTTTTTAATCTGCGGCCAGCGGTACTTCTTCCACTGCCGGATTGCCTGCTCGTCGCGCTCGAGCGCTTTTCCAGTGGGACGCTGGCAGGTCCAGTTAAGCTTGCGCAGGATGCGCCAGACGTGGTCCTCGTGGTATCGCACCCCGGTCCGGTACTCGATGAGATCGCGCACCCGACTCGCGGTCCACAGTCCGCTGGCAAATCCGAACGCCTCGGGTCCGCGCTTGAGTGCGCGCTCGAGGTCGCGCAACTGGGCCGGGATGAGCTTCGCTGGACGCCCGGTGCGTCCGGCCTTGCGCAGGCCGCGCACTCCCGATGCTCCAAGTTCCCGCGCCCAGCGGCTAACCGACTGGCGGTGTACGCCCAACTCTCGCGCGACCTCGGACTGGCTAAGCCCTTGTCGCAGTAATCGCGCCGCCTCCATCCGCCGCTCTTCCAACGCAGCGAAATCCCGCCGCACACCCGCTGGATTACCCATGCGCCACATATTAGCACCGACCAGAGCATTTGTCACTATATTATACAGAACTTAATAGAGCGCGCGGCGGGTATGCTCGCGACGGAACCGACTGCAACGAAACGATAACGCGCGCCCGGCGCGCTCGGTACACGATGGGAGTTTTTATGGATGCTACTAAGTGTGAATGCGGCAAGCTCGCCACTAAGGCAATGGCGTTCCGCGCGGCGCCGCGCTGCTTGTGCTCTAGCTGCTACGACAAGAAGTCGCTGCGCGCGAGCGTCTCAGAGGAGTGGTTGCTTGACGCCCTGGAGGTCATCGAGCGGACGCAATCCCTCAAGCCGGCGACGCTCGCAAGGCTCAAGGGTTTCGTCGAGGCCCACTGGCGCGACGACGGCTCGACGCGATGAACAGAGATGACAAGCTGGTCGCCGTAGACTGGCATGGCTTCATCGGCGTTCCCGCGGGCACAAGGCTGACGTTCATCATCTCGCCCGAGGTGCTGGGCTACGTCGATGCCGGTGCCGCATCCATACGCCGCTCCCGCTCCGATGTGCTGCTAGCGACCACCGTCGGAGAGGAAATCGATCCCGCTGCGCCAATCTTTATCGAGGCCGATCTCGTCAATCCCTCACGCGCTCATCAGCGCGGGCCGCTTACCTTCGAGTTTCGCGTTGACGGCGAGGACTTGGGCTTGCAACTAAGGGCGACGCAAGATCCTAACTCGATGCCCGAGGGCGAGGCTTGCGCGGTGCTCATACGAATCGCGGATGAGGCGGGAAACTGAGCCGCACGATTACGACGCGCGCCCGAACTCTATACCAACAATGAAGGAGGTCGATTACCATGTACTGTCAACGATGCGGAATAGCGAACGTCGCCCACGCGGCGTATTGCAAGATGTGCGCGGAGCCCATCGGCGCGCCGCAGTGATCGCAGAACTTCGCTGCCTGTCGATTCTCAACCCCACATTTTTTGCAGAACATCCGAATTGTCCCGACGGCGGTCCCGTTAGTTTACATTTCCTCTATTCGGTGCGCCGCGTCCGCGTTTCTTTACGCCCGATGCGCCGCTTCGTGGGAAGCGGAGACTTGGACATGTCTGTGAAGTCGAGCCAGAACACGCCGGTGTCGATCATGCGCGGCAGACTCTCTAGGTCCATGTTTGAATAGTCTGCTATTTCGGTGATCCCGTTAAACGTCCCAGCAAAGTACACGAGATCGCCGGGGTCGAAGTCGGCGAGCTTGGCATACAGGCGAGGTTGGACCGATCTGATCACGGACGCGAGGCTGCCTTCGCCTTCTTCGACGGGTGGCGGCGAACCCACTTCAACAGCGGCTTCGGTTGGACAAGGAATGCGCACCGTAAGCTGCGCCGCGTCGTCTCCAAAAAACTCCGACTTAGCAAAATTCAAAACGTCGACCTTGCCGATCCAGTTGTAAGCCCTGCTTCTTAGCGGCGTTGTATCTCCTACGAACTCGCGCATGGCCGCCTCTCTCATGGCCTCCGCCTTGAAGCCGTTGGATTCGGATGACGCTGCCGCGAAAGCCCTACTTGCGGCGGCAACCGCCTGGCAGAACTGCACTTCAGACTCCGGGCATCGGCGTTTCCGGTTTGGGCGCCACCGCCGCAACGGGTTCGTGCGAAACCTTCGCGTGTGGAGCTTCGGTCGATGGCAGGGAAGCCGGCGCCGGCTGAGCGTGACGGCTCTCGCACCCAGACAGTAGAGCCAACGCAAAAAGAACCGCGAACGCTGGGATCCCCTTCGTCTGAATGGTCGCAATCAACCGGGCCGTCATTTTGGTTTTGCCTCTCTTGGCCATCACTCACTCGTTCATGTCGAGCCAGTGACACGGTATTCAGCGCCAGATTTTGCAGAACATCCCTCAAGCCGCGCTTCACCTGTTTCGTGCGACGGCCGGAAGTTGCTTCAAAGACTCATCGATGCTTTGGAGCAATTTGATCGCTTCGTTCATTTTCCAATACCAGCACCACACTTCGCGGAATATGAGAAAGACGACAATCGCGATAACGAGTACGATTACGGCTGAATCCATCGACACTTTCTCCTTCCGGCGCTTTACTGATCAGTTAGGATCGATTCTTTTTGAACTGACTGATCCGCACTATCCTGCCGCGCCGCACGTCCGAATCCCTACTTTCCGTTGTTGCTGGCGGGTCGTTCTGGATGCGTGTGGCGAGACCGGATAATTCCTGGTGGTGCAGCAGCAGCACGCCGGTTGCTGATGCCAGCTCTCTCGCTGCCGGAGTGTAAGGCGCAGGGCTGACTACAACGGCCAGATCCGTGTGCTCGTAGGACTTTGCCCGCCAAGACCTCCTGCACGGCCTTGTTGCCCACGGGCTGCTTGTAGTTCTTGCATTGGATCGCGATGCGGATGCCGTCGCGTTCAGCGATTATGTCCACTCCCTGATCGCCGGACTTGGGCGTACTTCTCGTTTCCCATCCGGCAGTGCGTAGGATCTCGGCGCAGTGCTCTTCATACTCAGACCCGGAAGCCCCTTCAATCGAGGGTTCTTCGCCGTCAACAGGTAGGGCCAAAGCAGCAACTGCCGCTTCAATCCAATCCGATACGAGATCGCTTAACCGAGGCAACACCATCTCCGTAATCAGTAGGCGGCGACACTGAAACGGGAATAAATCGCTCCAACCGTAATGCACTTGCTTATCGCTCGTCTGTCGCAAAACTTCATTAAGCAGATTCGACAACCGATCGGAATCCTTGTACTCAAGGTCAACCCACGAATCGATCGGCATGTTGTCGTCCGCCCAGGCTTCCTCCAGCGCAACCTTGGATTCCCAGCTCGGCTCATCGTTTGGCTTATCCACGAAGCCTAAGTCGGGCAGCATTGACTTTGGAGAAGAAGTACGCTTTTTCGCGTTGCCACTTTGTACTATCGACGACACCATAAATGTCTTTACTGATGAGCTGTGAACGGCGGATGGCGAGGTTGCGCGCGTGCCGTCGGATGAACCACCTGCTCATCTCGCAGGCCAGTTGAAAGCTCGTCGCGGCATGGATCGCATTCAGAAACACGACTGGATGGAATTCGGAATGTTTGCGGGCGAGGTAGGCGTCGGCCTCGCGGTCGATCACTCCTGACAAACCATCAATTTTGAGAGAGAGCCATTTTGGACCGGGTAACGACGGCGACAATTCGTAGAGCAGGAAGCCCATCTTCCGCTCGCTCCAGCTCTCCTGCCCAGTTGGTCCGTCAACCGCCGGCCTGGAGTAATCCATGTTGAGCTTGATGCTCTCTGGGAGTTCAGCCAGCTCAGTAAAGTCGATCTGGAACGAACGGCTCAGGCTCGGCTCTTGCCCGGGATAAGCGTCACGCCGCTTCTCAAGTTCGTCCTCGTCAGGGATCGTGTCGGACCAGAGGCCATACAGTTCCTCGTTGCGCGCCACTGCCAGCTTGGCAGCGTTATGGCTGATCAGGTTAACTGCGATCTCCCTTGACCTATTCCCCCACCAAACGAAGACACTGATCGGAAGCGCGACGATGGTGGCGACCCCGAGGAAGAGAAAGAACCCGAAACCTGAAGGCGTCTCTTGTGGTTCTGCGGTGGCCCGAGAACTGGCTTCCACGCCGGGCTCAGGTGCCACCTTTGCAGGCTTGTCGCTGTCAAGAACGCGCCTATGGTGCGCGTGTGCCGTTGTGTGGCGTGTCGGCCGCGCAGCTAAGGTGTAGCCGAGCTTTAGGCAGTCGTCCGGCTGGTCCTCGCATAACCTAACAGCGGTGGGGCCGTGCTCACTGTAGAAGTTACGGCAGGTTCTCTCACCTGTCGGATTTGAAGCCCAACACGCGGCCTCAGCACTGACGGCAGTCGCTATTATCTCGAAGAGGAGAACCGCCGCAACAAGTGCATTCCATCTCCTGCGCAGCACCATTCTTATCCCCTCGGCCGCTGTCACCGGCCTGGCGTTCTGGGGTTTTTCCCATCGCGCAGCGCGCCGCTCGCTATGACGATCTCTTGTGATTACGGCGGTTGGTGCATTTAGTAGAGCATGACAGCTGGTGCTTCTTTAGCGCATAAAAGTAGCGACGGCAACGTGGATTCCGGCACACTCGCATGCGCTGGAGGCCACCATCGTCCAAGTCCTCAAGGATCATTCGCAGTGTCGCATAAGCTCGCTCGATCCACGTGTCTCCCGGCCACCCGCACGGCGCTTCGTCGTCCTCGTCTTGTGCGACGCGATGTTCGTGAGCGGCTGTGTGGATAGTCAGGCCAATCCTGCGCAGTAAGCTATAGAGCCGCCAGGCGTCGGGCCTGTCGCTTTCGATGAAATGCGCCAGGGCCGGACGCAGCGGTTCGGCGTCGGGCTTTTCCGCCCGCGCCTTGGAAGCTTTGAGCATATCCGCGAATCCGGCGCTTCGCGCGAAGCTCTCGTAAAAGTGCATGCGTTCAGACTCCTCGGCACCGGAAGCGGGCCAGCGGATTCGCCGCTCGCTCAGTTCACTTTTGACTTTAAGATAATCGCCCTCAAACGACGGTAGCCCATCGCGCCCGATCCAGTTTGCGGCTTCGATGAAAGCCTTGAGCGCTGCCAGCCGGTTGCGGCGCTGTGCTCCCGTAAGCGTAGTAAGCGCGTCGCCGGTTAGGCGTTCGTTTCTCTCGCGGGCGAGCTTGCGGATAAGCGACTGGCTAAAGGGGCCGCCGAACCCGTCGGGCCAGTGAAGGGTAACGTAGACGATCCGATTGAGCGGCGACAAAGATGCGCCCGTCGCCGAAGCCAGCCGTTCAAACGCATCCGGATCGTAGCGTTCCAGCGCGCAGCAGACTGTCGGCCATGAAACTATCGCGGGGCGTGGCGTCCTTCGGCCCGGCTGCCGGCTCGGAGAACTACCAGCTTCGTCGTTTTTTAATTCCTTCAAGCTGGTAGTCCGGGTCGATTCGGGATGGTTAGTCATCATTGTCTACCAACTACAATGTAGCATGAGAGGTAGTGAAATGGGCAGTACACGCGCGATCAGCAACATCGAGAAGGAGCATCAGATGGGAGAGATCCTAGATACGAAACAAGCTGCGGTTTTCCTGGGTCTGCGCCCCGGCACGTTGGCGGTCTGGCGTATGGAAGGCCGCGGTCCGAGTTACGTGAAGCTTGGGAAGCGGGTTGTCTACCGTCGCGCTGCGCTGGAGAGGTTCCAGCTCGCGCACACGATCGATCCCCAACAAGAGCCGCAGCACGCGGCCTAGCTTTGAAACGCGAAAGCCTCGACCCGCTCCAACGAAATCGAGGCAATCGCCATCACCACCACGGAGATGTAATGCAGACTCTAACACAAGCACGAAACGGACAAATACCCCCCGCTGAGGCTGAGGCGACCGCACCGAACGGCCGGCCCGACGCTGCCAATCTCGATTCCAGCGACGCGGACGATGAACGACTTCCGATCGTGATCGCGTGGCCTAAACCCTTTCGGACGCCGGTCATCGCGTGGTCTGATCACGAGTTGATCCTGCGCTGTCCCTACTGCCGAAAAATTCACCATCACGGCGGTAGCCTCTTCGGCCCGCGGATCGCGCACTGCGGCCACCCCTATCACAAGCCGTTTCAGTCCTACGAGTTGCGGCCATCGCTGGAAGTCGCGAAAGCGGTCCTCGACTACTGCCATCGCAATCCTCAATTCGCGGCGGACGCCGAGCATGCACGCCGGGGCATGTGGCGCGAGTGTGAATGCGACACTTGCGTGCGTCAGCAGCGCCCGGCGCGCATCAGGGCGTTCTGATGTCACGACTATCACTAGCGCCCCGAGAAATCGCGCGTCCTGACTTTAGCGATCTATACAGAGATGCCCTACCTGGCTTACCCACTCTCGAATCCCTCTTGCATCGAATGAATACATGCTTCGTCTACGTGAGGCACCCGGAGTGCATCGTCGATACACGCACGAACGCGATTTATAGCGTCGAGGAATTTACGCGTTTGACCTCGGACTGGGTGATGGAAGTGCGCGCCGGAGCAGAGCGATGAGCGACCGGCCGACGAAGCACCGTTTCCTAGTCGCATGCTTGAGGCCCAAGCCCGGCGAGCACTTTTTCGCGATCCACTTTCACCCGGACCCTAGCCTCATCGGTGCGAGCTTCGAGTTCGAGACGCGCGATCCTGCCGATCTTGCGAGACGCCTCAGAAAATTCGCGGCGATGATCCTCGAAAGTCCCGCCGTAGCCGATTCGCTGGCCGGCGCGCCTAAGCGCGAGGTGACCGAATGAGTTGGGCCGAAGTCATCTCAGCGCCGCTATTCCTACAGCAGATCGACAACGAGCCCGAGTGGATGGCGCGCAACCTGCTCGCGCCCCACGCCGTCATCGGCATCGCGTCGCCCCGCGGCCTGGGGAAAAGCCACCTTATTCATCACCTGGCTGTTCAACTCGCCACGGGCGCAATTTTTCGTGGTGAAGTGGTGACGCAGCAGCATGTGATGCTAGTGGACCGCGACAACCCGCCCACCGAGACGCGGCGCCGGTTGCGCCAATGGGCCGGGGCAGACGCACCCTGGCTCAACATCCTGACTCGCGACAAAGCACCGCCGCTCACCGATCAACGCGCCTGGGCGGATTTCCCATTCAAGAACTACGCGGCGGTCTTCCTCGACGCCTTCGGAAGTTCGACGGAGAGCAGCGACGAGAGGCAGGCCGAGGACATGGCGCCCGCCCTGGCCTCGCTGTTGGATCTCGGACGCAAGGGGCCCGGGATTCTCGTGCTGTTCAATACCCGTCGCGACGGCGAGGCGATCCGGGGCTCCGGGGTCATCGTCGATCGCCTCGACGGGGTCTATGAAATGCGAGACGCCACCGACTTGCGGCTCGATTCAAAGTATGAATCCTGGTGGGACGCGCTGCCCGATGCGAACGATCGAGAGTGGGCGAGCAACGCCAAGCGCCGCGGCAAGCGTACTACCTACCGCCTAGCCTTCATCCCATCAAAGTGGCGAAGAACGCAGGCCCTGAGCCCGATCCGTGGTGCGTCGAGATAAAGCTCCCTGATGAAGCGCCGTGGTCCTGTCGCGACGTAACCGGCGAGATCGAAGCCGATCTGACGCGCATCCGCGGTGAGGCGGTCGAGGCGAATCAGGAAGCTATCGCCGTCGCGATCTGCGAACTTAAGCGAATCATCGCCAATGACGCCAGCATCGTCGCCCGCCCGCAAGCGCGAAGAGGCCGAGTTGGCTCTGGTCAACGCCGGTATCCCGCGCGACATGGCGCGCGACCTCCTCGACAAGAACCTGGGGGTTCATTGGCTGCAAGCGGGAAGCGGCCGAAAGGGCGATCCTATCGTCCTGTTGCCGCTGCCCGACGCCAGCGGCGACGGGGCCGGTGTCGCACCCTGATGGGCTGCGAAATGACGCGCGAAACCGCCGCTTCTATATATATCTCAGAATCCTCCGCCAGCATTTCACATGCGGAAAACCCAACGCGGAGAAGGCGCCTGACAATGCCGATTCTGGCGGCTATTGGGGCCGTTAAGCCGCAGGAAACGACGCATCAACAACGCCTGTACGAGAAGGACTTGGCGAGAGGGCGATTCTGGCGGCCTATTCGACGCCATCAATCACTCGATTTTGACGTTTGTTGCGCTACAAGGACCGCCAGAATCGCGATTCCGGCGCCCATACGCACACAAGGAGATAGTCGCGATCAATTCTGGCGGCTATTGGGAGAGAAGGACCGCCAGAATCGTGTGTATGAAGTAGTTGGGAGAGAGAGGGTTGGAGTGGGTCAAATGCTGGCGGACGATCAACCCCGACTAATAAGGAGCGCGTGCGCGGGGCGCACGGTTGTTTCTAGCGCACGGGCAGTTCACCCTCGTAGGTGCATTCGCGGCATTTCATGTGACGGACTCTCTCGCCGACGTTCGTCATTCCAGGTACAAGAACCCGCCCTACTCTTCGCGCACTGCGCGCCACTCAAGCGCGCCGCAGGCTGGGCAGCCTACGCCGGGGCAACGCCTCAGACGGGTCTCCAGCTCGGTCACTCGCCCTTCGAGTTCGGCGACGCGCTGAACGGTCGATTGCAACTGCGCCAATTGTTTCCACGTATCGCGTGCGTGGTTCCACACGCCGAGGAGATTTTTTATGCCACTGAAAGACGCCATCGAACCTTACCCCCATGCAGTCAAGGCAAAGCACATCGAGGATGGCATCGTAAAGTTCCCCACCAACATCCACTCGATCCGCGTCGAGCGCAGCGGCATGACCGGTTACACGCGCATCGTCGCCAAGCAGAACGACGTGACGCTGGCGTTCGTAATCGACGATGATGATTGCCGCCACCTAGCCGCCTTACTCGTAGGCGAAAACGCGACGCGCGTGGCTAGTGCCTACTTCGCATCTTTGAGGCGGCGCGGCGTCGAGCGCAACGTCGCGATCGCGGGCGACATGATCACGCCCGAAGGTGAGATCGTGAATATCGACTCCAAGACCGGTGAAGCGCAGTGAGCACCGCCTACTCAGAGCGGCGGAGGTTAAACGTTATGGCCAAATTTGAATTCATTTTTGACGATGACCATTACCGCGACATCGCCGACTTGCTGATCGGCCTCCGCGACGCCCGCGCCGCATGGCGCGCCGCCGAAGCCGGTGTGCACGAATGGGAAATTTTCTCCCTGGAGATTCGTGGTGGCCAGCGCGCCGCCACCCCGTTGGCCACGCTGATCGACTTGGCGCAAACCTGGGCGGTCGGGTGCTGGCGCCGGGCGCACGCCGAAGCACGCGCCCGCAAAACTCCATGCGCCCCTCAAAACTCGCGAAACTCCGAGCGAGCCCCGAAAACGCGCAAAACTCCGAGCGGCCTCTATTACAGTGATGCGAAGCATCACTGAATAAACCTGCGAATACACCCGTAAATCTAAGTATACTTATATCTGAGGATCATCATCGCAATGAGTAATCGATCTAGTTCTAGTTCGGGATCATCGTCATCGTCCTCGCCGCCGCGTTCGCCGCGGTCGCCGGGCACGGATAAATATGGACGCAGTGGACTGACTCGGCGCAGTTCCACAGTGGCCCGACAGCCAAAACGTTGGTGCTTAAAACCAATAACCCGCTGCACCGCTGTCGGCGCTGCGGACATGCGCCCCTCATCTCATCGCGCTGCCCCTCGTGCGGCCTCGATCACCGCGCGCACCAGCTCGCGCGCAATCACCGTCGCCATCGCCAGGACCACATCGACGACAGCGCCTTGCTGGGCGACGATCTGAATCGACGCGGAAGGTTTGACTGATTTCATTCTCGTGTTAGACGAGGATGATTTACGGTCGCCACCAGCGGCTTGTGAGATAATCGACAAGGAGTAAACCCGATGGCCGACGAATCGATCCGAGTCAAAATCAGCCCGAGCGCTGGCGGCGCGCAGCGCGAGCGCCTCACCGCTTCCTCGCCCTCGTCGAGTTTCGTCAGCGACAAGCTCGGCGGCACGCGCACCGCCGCGCCCGCCGCGTTCGCGGCACCGGGACCGGCGCACGCTCCGAAATGAACGCTCAACGCGAATTAGTCTCATCGCAGCGCGCGCTCACTCAAGAGATCAAGCAACTCCGCACCGCGCTCAAAGCCACGCTGCCCGGCACGTCCGAGCGCAGCGCCCTAAAGGGCCGCGTCGATCAACTCCTCCAGCAACAGGCGCGCAACCTAACCGGCGCGTTCGCCGCAACCTCCGCGGTGGGCCGCCTAGAGACTGGCGCCAAGAGTGAAGCTGCCGCCGCGATGCCGGCAGCTCCGCACGCGGTATCGATATCGCGCAGCGTCTCGCCATAGCCGGGCGCTCACTCATCGGTATCGCGTCGCAGACGTTCGCCGGAAATCCCGCGGGCGCGTTCCGCAGCGCCGTGGGCGGTGTCAACGCCTTCAGCGCCGGACGCTTCGCCAGTGGAGGCGCCGCAGAAGGTGCAGGTGCCGCGGAGGTGCCGCAACTGACCTCGCCGGAGGTGCCGCAGGTGCAGGTGCTGAAGCTGCGAGCGGATCGATGCTCAGCCCGGTACTCGCCGCCGGTGCACTCGCCGCCGGCGCTTACGGCGCATATCAGATCGCTAAACACCCGGACATCGCCGAAGGACTCATTTCCTCGCCGTTGGCAATCTTCGACGCGCGCCGCTACTCCCAAGAAGAAGCTGGTCGCGAAACCGGCGCCTACCGATACGCCCGCGAATTTGGTGAAAGTGGTGGGCCACTTTCCAGCTTCACCCGCGGCTCGCGATTCAGCGCGCTTGGGATGGACGCGAATCCGCGCTCGATGTCACCGGCGGCATGCGCGAGGTAGCCGGCGCGTCGAACGTAAGCGAAGCGCAGGCGTACCGCGCCACCCGGCTGGGCACAGACATCGGCCTATCGAATCAGGACATCTCTGCCATCGGTGGTGCCGCTGGGAAGCTGGGCATCGATCCCGAGCGCATGATCGATATCGTCGCGAAAGGCGTCGAGCGCGGCGGCCAAAAAGGTCTGCAAGGCGAAGTCGGGCGCGCCACGCTCGACTACTTAAGAACACAATCGCAGTTAGGCACCGCGGACGAACGCAAAGCGGCCGAAACCGTCACCAGCATGGCCGCGCTGCTCGGCGCCAGCGGCATCGCTGCGTTCAAAGGCGCGGGCGCGATCGCCACCGGCGTCGCCGGAATCACCGCCGCCAACCAGCCCGCCGATTTACTCGGTGTCCAAAGCGTCGGCTCGGCCTACACGACACTTGGCGCGGCGCGATTGCTCCAATCGATCAACACCGATCGACGCTTCAAGCGCATGAGCGGGCTCGACAAGGCCGCAATGGCCGACCGCATTTTGACCCAGGGCCTCACCGGCCCTAACGCGAAAATGTATTTACAGAGCACCGTCGCCCCGGAGATCCAGCAAGCACAGTCGCAAGGACTATACGGGTTAGAGAGCCTGGAAAAGCAGTATGGCTGGCCGGTCGGCGACGCATCGGACAAGCTGCTTACGGGCTCGCTGCTCACCGCCGCCGAGAGCGGTGACGTTTCCGCTTATCTCAAGCTCAAGTCGCAGCTCGAAGCGAACGGCCCTGGGAACATCCCGGACGCCACCAAGGCCCTCGCCGAGCACGCGATGGCCCGCAGTGCTACTGGTGCATCCGCGCTCTCTACTTTCAGCGGCATCGAGCGAACCGAAGCCGCGATGGTCCGCCGTCTCGCGATCGCTCCCAGCACCGACCGCAACGTAGCGAACCTGCTCAACCGGTTCGCGGGCGAGATCTCGCCCTCCTCCGTCACCGGACCCACATCCGAGATGGCCGCTATTCCCGCAGGTGATGCCGCGCGAGTCGCCAACGCCGATCTCTCGGGCTTCAATCTCCCGCCGATGTTGCGTGCGGAAATGGGCGGCGCACCCGCGACCGCGACTGCGGCGGGCGGCGATGAGGCACGCGACAGCACTTTGCAGAGCGTGGGCATCGAGATCGTGACGGCGATCAACACCCTCGCCGCGTTGATCGCGGGCAGTACCGGCTATAGCTTGCCGCCCGCGAGCCTGCCGTCGCCCACACCCGCGCTGCCGTCGCCGTCGCGCCCGGACAAAAAGCACTATTCGCCTAAATAAAATCGCAGCCTGCGCTTAACGATGCGAGAGGTTCATCGCCGCATGAGCAACAACAACGCATCACCCACGGCGACGCCCTGGGCGCGATACCGCGACGCGCGCCTCGCCCATGCCCGCGAACTGCAACAACTCGCCGCCGCGATGCGCGATGCGCCGCGCTGCGCGAAGTGCTCGATCGTGCTCGCGATGCGACCCGATGATCCATGCCGCATAGCCGACTGCCCGCTAACGCCTAGGGTCACCCCTAGTGCAATGGGCGAAGCGGAAGGCACTTTTGTGCCTGAAGCGTAGCCCATTGCCAAAGCACCGCGCTCGATGCGCCTCCTATATACCTCTATTGACATAATGCCAAAAGGGGCATAAATTCTCTTTCGTGCAGGGCGGTGACGGCGAAAGGGTGAGAGAGGTGAGGGGCTGATGCAGGGCAAACCGCCGAAGCCGATCACATGGGTTCGCAGCAGCAAGGACGATCTCATGCGCTTCCCCGAAACCGCCCAGAGGCACATCGGCTTCGCGCTGAAGGTCGCCCAGTTCGGCGGAAAGCACGAGGACGCAAAGCCGCTGAAAGGCTTTCATGGAGCGAGCGTCATAGAGATCGTCGAGGACTTCGACGGCGACACCTATCGGGCGGTCTATACGGTGAAATTTGCCGAGGCGGTTTACGTACTTCACGCTTTCCAGAAGAAGTCGAGGCACGGGAACGCCACGCCGCGCCACGACCTCACGCTGATCGAGGAGCGGTTAAAGCGCGCGCGGGAAATCCACAATCAAAGAGTCTAGGGCAGGGGTCAGGTATTATGAGATCTGTTGATTATGAAGTGGGCAGCGGCAACGTCTTCCGCGATCTCGGCCTCGCCGGCGCGGATGAACTAGACGTAAAAGCGAACCTCGCGATCGAGCTTGCACAGATCATCGGCAGGCGCGGGCTGACCCAAACTCAGGCCGCGAAGATCCTCGGGATCGACCAGCCCAAAGTATCGGCGATTGTGCGCGGCCACCTGGAGAAATTCTCACTGGACCGGCTCACGGGCCTTCTGACCCTGCTGGGTTGTGACGTGGATATCCGGGTACACGAGAAAAGCCACAGGACGGTCAGGGGCGCCCCCGCACAAGGCAGGATGCGCGTCAGCGTGGAGTGAGAAGGGCGGCTAGCTCCGAAAGCCCTGTAGCCGCGGCTTCGGCCTGTGTCGCATCGGCCCTCAGCTTGCGCCGCATCTCACGCACTTTGCGCTTAGCTTCGGCCTTCTCGCGGCGCCGCATCTCGTCCATTTTACGGATGATGTTCATTCGGCGTTTCTCGGCTACTAGCTACTAGCGACTCGACGCTACTGGCTATTAACGCAGCACAAAAAAAAGGCCGAAGCTCAAACGGTGAAATCACTACAAATCTCCGTCTGGCTCCGGCCGGGAAGCTTGCGATCGTGACGCAAAACGATCGCGCCGCCTCCACTATGAACGATTTACGCGAGGCCGCGTCTGATGGCGCCCATCTCCTCAAAGCGGTTCTCGGCGATGGTCGGGATGTTATAAGCCTGTCGCACGGCGGGCGGCACTTGTGCCAACGCTCTCATCGCAGCGCTCAGATCTACGCCGAGGCGCGGTTCCGTGCCCGCCGCGTCATAGTTCAGTAAGATGTTGGGATCAAGGCACTCGTCCATCATCGCACGCGAGAGCTTCGACTTGATCGCGCCGAAACTCTTGAGCAATGCGAGCGGGCCGATGGTGCGGCCACCCAGGGACTTACTATTCGCATACGAATCTTCGCCGACGCCACGCCGCGACGCCTGCGACCTCCAGCTCATCGAATCACCGCCCAGCGTGCCGCGCAGCCGTTGATAGCGCTGACGCACCGCACTGCGGCCCTCGGGAAAGTCGCTATCGAGATCGTCATCCGCATCGGCAACGTAGCGCTCGCGATCGAATGGCTCAATCGTGCTGTCGCCCTTCGCGCCGGGAAAGCGAATCTTGGCGGGTCTACCACTGACCAACATCGCGCGCGACTCCTCGGCAAGCTCGTCGCCCAAAGCGAATAGTTCGTCGTCATCGAGCGCTTGAATTCCGCGCCAGTCGCGGCTGGACTCGCGCATGTCGCGCCTTCGCACGCCTTGCGGCGTGCGACCAAAATCGTCGATGTCCGACTCCATGTAGTCTTTCGCGTCGGCCATCGTGCCGACCTGGGAGCGGCGCGACTTGACGAGATCTTCGAGTTCGCGGGCGGCCTCGTTGAAGGCTGAATTGTGCATGTCCTTTGGTACTCCGTTGCGGGTAGTAGTCATGCGGAACCGCCTACCGGTGATCGTGTCTTTGACGAATTGCGCGATCCGCATCATGCGTTGATTATATGGGTTTTTGCGCCCGCAAAACAATGTTATGATCGCCGTTGAGATCACCGAGTAAACAGCGAGGCAAGCTGCGCAGTGCCCAACGTCGAAAACATCCTGGCCCACCGCTGGAAGCCGGGCGGCCCATCGCCCAATCCCGGCGGCCGTCCCTCGTCGAAAGCCGCCCTGGCGCACGCGATGACCGAAACTTCGGACGGCAAGGAGATCGCCGAGCGCCTCATCGCCCTCATGCGCAACGGCAAGCAGGAATCGGTGCGCCTCAAAGCGGCGTGCGAGTTGCGCGACTGGCTTTTCGGCTCACCCTCACCGGATCGCGCGCTGGCGCTCAACGGCACGCTCAGCGAGGTGCGCGGTGAGATCGTGCGGTTCTCAGCCGCATTCGGGCCATCCACGGCGAGGGGCGAGACGAACGGCGAGGCGGACGGCACGGCGAGCACCGAGGGCGACGCGACGGCGATCAATATCGACGGGATCGCGACAGACGACGAGGAAGTGATCGACGCCGAGCCCGTCGAGACGCCCGAATCGCCCGTCGAGATACCCGAAACTACGGAAACTGCCGAATAAACCCGCTGGGCTCGCCGACGCATGAAAAATTCGGCGCCCTGATCCCGCTAAAATTTCACCGGCGCTGAAGCGACTTGCGCCGGATGCTGTCGTGATTCCCGGATCGCGACACGTTTTTTGCACCCCGTTTGTCAGCCAACAAGTCGCGATACAGTTCTTCTAGGTGCAAGTCTCGCCACATCACAACGGCGCTCCGCTCGACGCGCCGCTCACCCGCGACTCGCCGACGCTATCGCTCGACGCGATCGCAGCCGCGGCGTCGCCCACCGAGGCGTTGTCGCAGTTGTCGCCCGATGCGCTCGCGGTGCTGGCCGGGCGCTGTGCCGTTATCCAGTCCGCGATCCAAATCGCGATCACCGGGCGAGCCGCTACTACTCCCGCCGCGCCCGCGCCGACCTCACCGCCGCGCCTCCTCGCAGCGCACGATATCGCCCAGCGCACCGGATTCGCCTTGTCCTACGTCTATGAGCTGATCCGCTCGGGCTCGTTGCGCGCCGTCAAGGTAGGCAAGTACCGCCGCGTCACGGAATCGGCCCTCGCCGAGTGGATCGCCCAGCACGAAACCGCCTCGCGGTGAGTCGAGCCACAATTTAAAATAGCGCAAGGCTATTGACAATCGTATAGCCTTGCGCTATATTCCAAATGTGATCAACGCCGCACAACCGGAGATGGACGGGAAGATCAAGCGATTGAGGGAGCGTAAAGGTTTGACGCAAGTCGAGCTGGCGGCCAAGGCACGCATCACGCAACCCTATCTCGCGCAGCTTGAATCGGGCGTAAGGCTGAATCCTTCGCTCGACGTGTTGAGGCGGCTTGCCGAAGCGCTCGGCGTTGCGGTGCGCGATCTGCTGTAGGTCCCAGCGCTACCGAGCTAGCGCTGCGGTGGAACAGTGAGCGAGGGAGGGAGGATTCAGCCGTGGCAAAAGTTTGGAAGCGGAAGCTGCGCAAGGGGTGGACTGCCGACTACCGCGACGCTGCGGGTGTGCGCCATCGCCTGCACGCGAAGACCCGCGAGGCGGCCGACGACCTCCTCGCCGACCGCAATGTGGACTCCCGCGACAACTCTCCCGCCGTTGTCGATCCCGACCTCACCCTCGCCGTCTACGCCGAGCGCTGGTTCGCCCATCTCGAAGCCGCCGGCAGCATCAAGCCCAGGACCATCGAAAGCTACCGCTATCTCTACTCGACGCACATCGCCCCGGCGCTCCGGTCCTCGAAGCTGCGCGATCTCCATCGCGTCCACGTCAAGGGCCTGCTCGCCGCAAAGCACGAATCCGGGCTGTCGAAAAGCACCGTCCGCCTCATCCGCGCCACGTTGTCCGTCATGCTCGCCGATGCGGTCGATGACGGCCTCCTCAAGACGAGCCCTGCCGCGCTACCCTCACGGCGGCGCGGCCACAAGGGCAACGGCGCGATGTCCGCCAGCGAGCGCGCGAAAGCCGTGCGTCCCTTCAGCGAGGCGGAACTGACGCGGATCCTCAGCGGCTCCTCAGACGCGATCTTCCTGCTCCTCGCCCGTACCGGCATGCGGCCCGGCGAAGCCCTCGCGCTCAAGTGGAGCGACCTCGACTTCACCCAGCGCAAGATCCTCGTCGAGCGCGCTATCTCCGCCGGCCAATTGGGTACGACGAAAACCGACTCCATTCGCACAGTCGATATGTCCCGCGATCTCGCCCACAGCCTGACGGCGCTCTACAAGCTACGCGAGGCCGAAACCCTGCGCCGCGGATGGGGCGACGTGCCCGAGTGGGTGTTCATCAACCGCGACGCCAAGCCCCTGGACGACTCGCGCGTCCGCAAGCAGTTCGCCCGCGCGATGAAGCAGGCCGGCGTCAGTGGACACCGCCTCTATGATCTACGCCATACCTTCGCGACGCTCCTTTTGGCGAAGGGCGCGCCCATCACCTACGTCGCGGCCCAGCTTGGCCACGCGAAGCCCTCGACGACGCTTCAGTGGTATGCGCGCTGGCTCCCGCAAGCCGACGCGGGATTCGTGGATCGCCTCGACGCCTCCGAAGTGCCAACCGGATCGACTTGGCACCAATTTGGCACCAATCCCGAATTGGACGTCGATCCGTCCCGCGACGCCTCTGAAAAAGCCGCTAATTTACACGATTTTTCTGAAGCCGATGGTCAGAATCGAACTGACAACCTACTGATTAAAAATCAGCAGGCTCTCATGCCTTGGAACCTTTGAGCTACACATCGGCAAATTTTCCGGCCACATAAATGATAACCGTGACCAACTCCATCCTCCGGCGAGCAGCTGATAGCACAGAATGGGTTCAGAGGTACGAATCCATGGGGGACGACATCAGTGTGGACAGGCCAGATGCGGTTGGATGTTGGCGCACTGGCAGCGTAGCGGGTTGACGCTGCGCGAGTTGTCTTCGGCAGCAGCAGGCGCTGCCGATAGAGAAACTGCGGGCGTATGCATTGACTTGCCGCAAGTCATGTGGTGGCGGTAGACTTCGCGACGATCGCCGCGGCTAACGACTAGCGGGTATCTCGAAATCGCCCGAGCCCAACTGGCTATGGCGGCCGCGAGCCTATCGGGGAAAACGTGGTGTTCCTTCACAAACTAGACCAGCCATAATCTTAGTCCTTATTAGCCCCATTTGCTTTGGATTCCGGTTCGACGCTGCGGATCGAAGTGATGGATAAAAGCCATGCGATCTCGCAAGGTCCTATTTGGAGATTTCTGGCCCAGCGATCACGCTCATCTCGACTTGCTTCTCGAGCGCGCCGGGTCGTGCAGCCGCGCATTCTTCATGCGATTCGCCCCGTATGCGCATGCCACAATCTGCGAACGGCTGTTGCAGTGATCGCGGCATGCGAAGGACAACATCCTGCATGCGGATTGTGGTTGTGACTTAAGGAGTGCCGTGCCAATGGCTGATCCAAAGTCAGCGGAGCGGGCGGATGAACCACACCAGATAACGCCTTCTGGGCAGACGCTGGAGGTCGAACCGCCAATCGCCAATCCATCGACGGTGAAGCCGGCCGAAAAGAAGCCCTGGTGGATGTGGATCGTCGGCGGAGCGCTGGTCCTTTTGGCGCTATACGAGGCCATTCCCTGGGGCATCACTGCGTTCAGAACAGAATCAACAGACGACGCCTACGTTAACGGACACGTGACGTTTGTGGCGCCGCGGGTGCCTGGTCAGGTCGTGCGTGTCCTGGTGGACGACAACAATCGGGTGCGCAAGGGCACCCTGCTTGTGCAGCTTGACAAGGAACCGTACCAGGTCAAAGTCGAAATCGCGCAAGCTGCGCTGTCGGTTGCGAAGGCCGGCATTGTCACAGCACAAACGAAAGTTCGGGGCCTTGAGAGTCTCGCCCGCAGCCAACGGTTCGAGCTGGCAAATGCGATGCACAACCTCAACAACCAGGTCGCCGACCTGCACTCCAAAGCAGACGCTTTTCAAGCCGCGAATGCTACGCTCATCAAGGCCCGGGCCGACTACGGGCGGGAACAGCAGCTGTACCAGCAGCAGGTTATATCAAAAGCTGAGTTCGATGCCTTCCAGGAAGCCTTTTCGGTAGCACAGGCACAGCAGCAGAAGGCTCAATATGATGTCGCCCAGGTTCGTGCTGAACTTGGGCTGCGACCCACACCTAAGAACGGCGATGAGCTGAGCGGCATCCCCGCGAATCTCGACCAAACTTATTCGGCGGTCAAGGCTGCCCAGACGCGACTCATGCAGACCGCGGCCGAGCTCGGGTCTTTTCATTCATTCAAGGAGTCTCCCGACGAGATGCTCGCAGAGTTCTACAGGCGCGACTCGTTCGGCAATATCGATGCGATCTTCGCTGAGATTTCCAAGAATGCACCCGACGTCAAACAGGCTGAGGCCAAGTTGAATGAGGCTCAAGCCAATCTCCATCAAGCCGAGCTGAACCTTTCCTATTGCGATGTCGTGGCCGACATTGACGGTGTCGTGACGCGTCGCAGCGTCAACCCAGGCGATCAGGTTATCGCCGGGCAGGGGCTGATGGCGTTGCGATCTCTCACCGATATTTGGGTCGACGCTAACTTCAAGGAGACGCAACTGGCGAATCTGCGCATCGGTCAACCGGTGGAGCTCGACGTCGACATGTACGGCAGTCACCGGCATTTTCAGGGTCGCGTTTCCGGATTCACGATGGGTACCGGATCTACGCTGGCGCTTTTGCCGGCCGAGAATGCGACCGGAAACTTCGTCAAGGTTGTGCAGCGGCTGCCGGTGCGAATCGAGTTGACCAACTACGATCCTGACGTAGCTCCACTGTTCATAGGGCTATCGGTCACTCCGTACGTGTACATCCACGAGACGCCTACCGGTCCGAACGCTGGCAAGATGCTTCAAGCCTCAGTATCCGCGACTGGTCCCGTTTCTGCGCCCGGCCCTCAATGAGTGCTGCAGCGCTCCAAGTTCCGCTCGCGAGGCGATCGGTCAATCCCTGGCTGATAGCGTTTGCTGTGGTAATCCCGACCTTCATGGAGGTTCTGGATACCACGATCGCGAATGTTTCCTTGCGTTACATTGCGGGCGGTTTGTCGGCTGCCAATGTTGACAGCGAGTGGGTCATCACCACTTACCTCGCATCCAATGCGATCGTTTTGCCGATCTCCGGATGGCTCGCGCTGCGGCTCGGCAGGCGAAACTATTTCCTGCTCTCGATAGCCATCTTTACCTTGGCGTCCGCTTTGTGCGGAATGGCCGGAAGCCTTGGTTTTATAATCGCATCTCGAGCGCTTCAGGGTGTGGCCGGGGGTGGTCTCCAACCCTCGAGCCAAGCCGTGCTCCTGGATGCGTTCCCGCAAGAGAAACAAGGCCAGGCGATGACAATCTTTGGGATGGCGGCACTCCTCGCGCCGGTTGTCGGGCCAACGCTCGGCGGCTATATCACCGACAACTACGGCTGGCGCTGGATCTTCTATCTGAACGTGCCCGTCGGCCTGTTGGCCTATTTGATGTGCCGCGCTGTGGTCGAAGATCCGGAATATTTAAAAGTTGAACGGGCCAAGAATCAAAATCGACGCGAACCCTTCGATGTGCTCGGCCTCTGTCTGCTAACTGTGACCATGGTTTGCTGGGAGGTCATGCTCAGCAAGGGGCAGGAGTGGGACTGGCTCGGCGATCCGTTCTATCGCGTGCAGGGGCTGTTGATCCTGTTCTTGCTCGGCTTGGGCGGCTTGATCTATCGCGAATTGCAGCTGCGCAATCCACTAGTCGCGCTCCGGTCGACGGCCGACCGAAACTTTGGCACCTGCTGCGTCATTATCTTCTGCGCCTATGCGGTGCTCTACGCCAACACCATTTCGCTTCCCGCCTTGCTGCAGTCCCTTTTTGGCTACGACGCCACAACCTCGGGGTTGGTTCTATCGCCATCAGGAATCTTCGCGATCATCATGCTCGTTGTCGTCGGCGCCCTGCTATCGCGCGGAGTCGATGCCCGATACCTGATGGCGGGCGGATTACTCACAATGGCGCTGGGAAGCTACTGGATGGCTCTCCTCAACCTGGAGATCAGTCCTTGGCAGGTGGTCTGGCCGAGAGTGGTGGTGATCGCGGGACTCTCGATGCTATTCGCCCCACTTAACGTGGCCGCGTTTATCTATCTCCCGAAGGAAATCCGCGGCGCTGCCGTCGGATTGCTAGCTTTGCTGCGCAACGAGGGTGGCAGTGTGGGGACCTCTGTCGCCCAAATCATTCAACAACGGCGCGAGCAGTTTCATACCCTGCGGCTGAATGAAAGCCTCGATCCCCTGAACCCTCCGGTCAATTCTCTCTTGGCACGGGGCCAGGCATATTTTCTGCAGCACAACGGCGATGCCGTATTGTCACATCAAATGGCGTTGGGCGTTCTCGACGAGTCGCGAGCTCAGCAGGCCTCGTCACTGGCCTATTTTGACGTCTTCTCCTTTTCGGCTGCGGTCGGTTTGATGTTGGTATTTTTTATCCTGCTCATGCGTCGTTCGGTAGCGGAGAAGGGGGCACACATTGGTGGGGAGTAGCCAGTTCTCGTTCAACTCAGCCGGTAAAGTAGCGCGACATGCCCGCGCGGAGGCGCCCGATCATGGATAAGAGCGACTAGACCACGCGTCAAAAGGCGTTGGCGGTAAATCTCGACGCCACGACGTATGGAACATTCGCCGAGATTGGCGGCGGCCAGGAGGTCGCACGATGGTTCTTCCTGGCCGGCGGCGCCGCCGGAACCGTGGCGAAGACGCTCTCGGCTTATGACATGTCGGTCAGTGATTACCTTTATGGTCCAGCAAAGCATTATGTGAGCCGGGAACGCCTGGAGGCAATGCTGAGACTGGAGTTCGCCCATTGCTCGAACGCCTCGGTCCTTCCCGTGGCGATACGAAGAGGTTCTTCGCCTTCGCCAACACTGTGGCCACCAGCCGCTACGGGGAATCCGGCAAAGGACGCGGCTGGCTCGGAGTCCGATTTCAGTCCCGTCCTCGCGAGGAACCGTCCAGCATCATCATTCATGCCCACCGCTTGGACTCAACCACCGAATACCAACAGGACGCGCTCGGTGTGCTCGGCGTCAACCTGATTCATGGCGCGTTCTTGCGACGCGCGAGTATTGCGGACTTGCTCGATTCACTGGTGGACGAACTGTCTAGCGAACGGATCGACATCGACATGATCAAGCTCACCGGACCAACCTTCGCGAGTGTGAACAATCGCTTGCTTAGCCGACTGGTGGAGCGCGGACTGACCGACGCCGCAATGTTCACAGCGGACGGTGGGGTCGTGCAGCCGTCGGAGGTCCTTTACAAGAAACCAATCCTCGTCGAGCGAGGCAGCTTCAGGCCCGCGACGAAGCTCACGCTCGACCTCCTCGCCAGGGCGCTCGATCAGTTTTTGCAGGAGCCAGGCGTTGAAGGACAAAAGCCCGTAGTGCTGGCCGAGATGACGCTGCGGAGCCTGAGCGCGAGCCAAGGCCTCGGTCGCGAGGATTTTCTCGCCTGGGCGGAAATCCTCGGCGCCCTTGGTTTCGACGTTCTCATCTCGCGGTTCGAGCCCTACTACCAATTGGCCGAGTACCTGGCCGGCTACACTGACGGCCTCATCGGGTTCGCGGTTGGGTTGCCTGCGCTTCGACAAGTGGCGGACGAGCGGTATTTCACGGACCTGCCAGGTGGCGTGCTTGAATCCGCGGGACGCCTATTCAAACGTTCGGTGAAGATGTACGTCTATCCGACTCGCGATCCCGCTACTAACGAGATCCATACGGTGCTGCAAGCACCGATTCCACCACCGTGGAATCACTTGCGTGACTTGCTGCTGGAGATCGGGCGCCTCGTGCCCATTCACGTTTACGACGAATTTCTGCTGTCGATTCACACGCCGGAAGTTCTAGAACGGATCCAGCGACGAGACCCAACCTGGGAAGCGATGGTCCCTGCCGTTGTGGCCGAGGCGATCAAGACAAAGAACCTCTTCGGGTTGAAATCCAACAGCTAGAGTATGTGTAGAGGCGCGGAAGGTGTCCGCACATCAACCCGAACACGTATGCCGCCTGGATGCACTCGCCGGGGATCAGACGGAAGTCGCGGTAAACCCCTTCATTCCGTGATTTTCACAAACCCTTCTGTGTTCATTGAAAAATATCGAGTCGAGACCGCGCTCTTCGACAGCTGTGGCTAAGTCTACGACCGAAAGACCATAGTCGGTCGGGAATGTTGTAACGCCAAATCGCGGCATGCTCAGCTCAGCGGGAAATTCCGGCTGGGACGTTCATCTTCCCCTGGGAATGAACCCCGGGATGCCCGTGTCAACAACCGAATTGAGTCTGACTCGCGTATTGATCCCTTGAGTGATCTCCTCGATGGCGTCATCGGGAATAGCCGAGATATCAAAATTTTCCTCGATGTGGCGGATGCTTGTAGCTGTGGTGAGAGGAGCCGTGCCGCGGTGCAGCGCCCAGGCCAGTAGGACTTGAGCAGGGGTTTTGTTGACGCGCTTCGCAATGACGGTGATCACAGGATCGTCGATCAACTTGGGTTCAACACCATGACCCAAAGCAGCGAAGGCCTGCATCACGATGCCATTCCTCTTGCAATAGTCGAGCAAATCCCATTCAGGGAGATATGGATGGGATTCGACCTGAACAACAGCTGGCTTTACGCGAGCGATATCGAACACCTTCTTCAGCTGTCCCAAACTGATGTTCGACAATCCGATCACCTTGCACCGACCTTCGTCCACCAGGCTCTCCAAAGCCTTCCAGGTATTCGTCAGAGTCGCCGCATCGTCATAAATCACATTACCGTTCTTGTCTCTCGGGTCTTGCTCATCCCCGGCTTTGAAAGCAAATGGAGTATGGATGCTATATAGATCGACATAGTCCAGTTGCAGTCTTCTCAGACTTGCCTCGAAGGCGGGTCTAACGCGTTCAGGACGATGATTGTTGTTCCAGAGCTTCGTACCTACAAAAACGTCCTTCCGTTTGACCTCGCCCTCCTTGAACACCGCCCGCATTGCTTCGCCCACCTGTTCTTCATTTCGGTACCGCTCAGCGCAATCGAATTGACGAAAGCCCACCTCCAGAGAGATCCTAACTGCCTCTTTTGTTGCGATCGGATCAGGAATCAGCGTGCCAAAGCCGAGTGCCGGAATCTCATCGGAGCCATTGTTGAGCGGTATCTTTATATAGCGAAGGCCGTCGGTGTCACTCATAAAACCATTACCTCCTTGGGAATCGCATTCTGAGTCGATTGTAACAAAGCTCTCCGAGGAATGACGAATCGTTGCCAGCCAACGAGCTCAGCACGCTCCACAATCGTTGGTTCAGGCCGGGAGCCTGATGATCGACACGGGAAAGTCTTCGCGCGCGGGATCCGTGACCCTTTGGTTCTGCGGCGTCCCTTACATACCGAGCCGAGTGGTCAGGAGAATTTGCGCCTCTTCTGATGACGGGCGATGCCGAAGGTTACAGTGACGTCCGCCGTAACCGATCCCGATTAGCAGCATTTGACCGTCGCGAGCGGAAGAGCGACACTAATAAAAAATGGGCTTGGCCGCACCGTTCGCTCGTCAGGAGGAAGACGATGAGCATTATCGATAAGGCGCTAGAAGCAAACCGCAACTATGCAAAAAGTTATGATCCAACGCTGGGGAAGCGTCCGGCCCCCAAAATCGCGGTTGTAACCTGCATGGATCCACGGCTCTCAGACCTCCCTGGAATCTTGGGTCTGCCGCAGGCCGATATAGACGTTATCCGAACCGGCGGACCCGCGGTAACAGAAGATGTTCTTGGGGAACTTGTTGTTTCCAACCGTGTACTCGGAACCACAGAGATACTGCTTCTCAACCACACCGGCTGCGGGTTCACGACATTCACAGATGACGAGCTGAACGCTAAGCTGAGCGCTTCGACCGGAGATGCTTCGCCGGCTCCAATGCGCTTCTTCTCCTATAAGGACCCCGAGCAAAATACTCGGGAGCAGATCAAGAAAGTCAGGTCGCATCCCTGGATTGCCAAAGACATCCCCGTGCGCGGCTTCATTTTCGACGTGGACACGGGCAGATTACGGGAAGTCAAAGTTTGAACACGAGCGCGCCGCCCGACTCGCGATCACTTTTCCTTGTTCACCGGTCGCACAATTCTTGCTTCCTTCTAGGAAGAGTCGAAGTGGATCCCAATGGCTATGAGAGAGCAACAGATCCGAACAGCTCTGGAGCAGCATGGGTCGGCTTCTGCGGCCGGTGATCTGGACGCGGAACGTGACATCCATCAAGAGAACGCGGTCTGCGAATATCCGCAATCGGGTGAACGAATACAAGGCAAGGAAAATCTAACAGGATGCGGAAAAAGGATCGCATTTCTTTTTGATGGCATGTAGAGGAATGGGTAACCGTCGTCGGAGGAGGATGTGGTGATGCGCGGGACGGACCACGAGCAGAGCGGGATGTTCAGCTACATTTCGGCAGAACGCCGTGTGCCCACGGATCATCCGCTGCGCGCGATTCGAGTGATGGTCGATGCGGCGCTTAAGGAGTTGGGGCCGCGTTTCGATGCGCTCTACGCCAAGAGCGGGCGGCCGTCGATCCCGCCGGAGAAGCTGTTGCGCGCGCTTTTGCTGCAAGTGCTCTACACGGTGCGCAGCGAGCGCATGCTGATGGAGCAGCTTGATTATAACCTGCTGTTCCGCTGGTTCGTGGGACTCAGCATGGACGATGCGGTGTGGGATGTCACGGTGTTCACCAAGAACCGGGAGCGGCTGCTCGCGGGCGAAGTGGCGCAAGGCTTTTTTCAACAAGTGGTGGCGCAGGCGCAAGCTCAGGATCTGCTCTCGGCTGAGCACTTCACGGTCGATGGAACCCTGATCGAGGCCTGGGCCGGACACAAGAGCTTCAAGCCCAAGGACCACAAGCAGACTCCGCCGGATGATCCCGGCAATCCGAGCGTCGACTTCCACGGTGAGCGGCGCTCCAACGCAACCCACCAATCGACTACCGACCCGCAGGCGCGACTGTATAGGAAGGCCAGCGGCCGCGAGGCCAGGCTCTGCTATCTGGGGCATGTGCTGATGGAGAATCGCAACGGTCTGGTGGTGAACACGCGGCTGACCCAGGCGACTGGCCGCGCCGAACGCGAGGCCGCGCTGGCGATGGTGGAAAAGCTCCCGGGCTTTGGACGGGTGACGCTCGGTGCCGACAAGGGTTACGACGCCAAAGAGCTTGTGCGCGAGCTGCGCGACCACCGAGTCACGCCGCACGTGGCGCAAAAGCCGGCGACCGCGATCGACCGGCGTACCAGCCGCCACCCCGGCTACGCGCTGAGCCAGTGGCGGCGCAAGCGGGTCGAAGAAGCCTTCGGTTGGCTCAAGACCGTTGCTTTGTTGCGCAAGACTCGTCATCGCGGAGTTGCTCGGGTCGGTTGGATGTTCACCTTCGCCGCCGCAGCCTACAACCTGGTGCGGATGCGCACCCTGACCGTGGTCACTACCTGAACAGGAGTCGCGAAGCTGCGAGCCGCGGACGCACTCGGCCCTCACGCGCCTCTCGACCCAGAAGATATCGAGTCGTAGAAACAGAGCAACTCATGACTACTCGGCATTTTTCCGCACCCTGCTAAAGAGCCTGAGAGGACATCACCTAGGCGGTCCCGGTGGATTCATCGTCCGCCGCATCAGTTGCTGAGGAAATCTCTGGGTCACGGAATATGTAATCAACTACGCGTTTCTTTCTGTCTCGGCTGCGTGCGACCGCGGTTGTAAAAATCGAGGCGATTGCTAAGCGAAGCGCGTGGCAGGATTCATAGAGCAACAGTTCGGCATCCAACCGCCACTTGCCTGGTTGGATCGACTCGGAGCGCTAGTCGCACGCGAACTTGCTCCTAGCGTCCGGAAGATCCGCACCGCCTTGCGCATCTCCACGATTGTGACAATCGCAATTGGACTAGACGCGAGCTGTCACGTCAACACTCAGCTGGGCGCGGTAATTGTGTGGCTCCTAGCGGGCGCAGGACCGATGATGTCCATTCGCAAGGCGCTGGCATGGCAAATCGCGGTGATGCTCGCTCTAATCACGTCGGTGGTGATGGCGCGCGCATTCGCGGAGACGCCGTGGTTGATGCTGCCGTTTGTCTTCGTATGGATTTCACTTTCAACCTACGTGGGAACGACGCGCAAGCTCGGCGCGGGCCTGCTCGTTATACAGATAATATGCCTCATTACATTCTACGGCGTCGTGTTTGGACCTCAGGAAATCGATTGGAACGCAGCGGCCTCGTTCGACGGTAGCGCGATTGCCTTCGGCGTGATCGTTCTGTTCGACAACTGGTTATGGCCGGACCCGGGCGAACCGATCTTGATGGAGTCTCTCGGAGCGAGCGTCGCGCGTGCCCGTTCGCAGCTTCTCGGGGCTTCGAACTTTTTTCTCGCTGGCGAAAGCGTACCTCGACCGCCATTGCCAGCACCGACTTCCGACCTGCCCGCACATATGGCGCTTCTTAATCAAGCGTTGGCCGAGGGCGCGTCCGAGCATCGCCGGGAGATCCTGCTTGCTGCGATCACGCGCGCGGCTCGCATCAGTCTCGAAGTGGATCGCCTAATCACTACGGCGCGCGAGAACCTACCTCGAGATATTCGCACGATGGTCCTGGGCGAAATTCAAAGAGCGGTAAATGCGATCGCTGCCGCGCTTGACGAGATCTCTCACAAACTACCGGCGCGCATTGTTGTAGGCGCGGACGAGCAGGCTCCCGCTACGCGGACGCATGTGCGCTTGGCGATGGACAATCTGGCCGCGCGCGTCATTCAGATCAGACCAGCATACATCGGCAAAACCAGTTCGGCGGAAATCGAAAATTTCGCGGAATTCATCGATTCGCTGGCTGTGCTGACCAGGCACATCGAGCGCCCGCTGGATGAACCTCCGGGGCCACCGACCACGGATCCGTCGAACCGTGCTGTCCCTCGGAACAGTGGTGTCCCTCGATTGAGCGATCCTGCAGATCCCGCGCTTGTGCGCTATTGCTTGAAAGTCGGCTTGTGCACCGTGGTCGGCTACATAATCGGCCTCATTAGCCAGCGTCCGGACTTATTCATTATCCTGGTGACCGTAATAACAACCGCCACTCCCACCTATGGCGCAACCCTGCACAAGATGTACCTCCGGATCACCGGAGCTATAATTGGAGGAGCGGTTTCCCTTCTCGCTATCATCATAGTTTCGCCTAACTTCGAAACGCTCCCAACCTATATGCTTGCGGCCTTCGCGGTCTTCTATCCGTTTGCATACTCTTCGCTCGGCAATACGCGGATGTCGTACGCGGGCAAGCAAATGGGAATCATTTTTTCCTTGGTGTTCGTTGGGTTGAGCCCATCTGTCAATATCTACGAGCCTCTTTGGCGCATTTGGGGCGTTCTGCTTGGTGATTTTGTCGTGGCGACGGTCTTCTTTACCCTGTGGCCGGAATACGCCGGTGATTCCCTGGTGCCCAGACTGCGAAGAGTCATTGCCAATATGCTCGCGCTAGCGCCGAGCGGCTCAGCTTCGAGCAGCGAGGATCAAATCCTGAAGACGCACTCGGAAACGATGCGCGTGCTAACCGAGTTCCTCGAGATCGCCGATGACGCGCGGATGGAAGGACGCACCTGCGCCGTCTACCATAACGGGATCGTCGAAGCGGCCGGGACTCTTCGCCGGATTGCGAACCGGCTGTCCTCGATCGCGACAGCGCGGGTTCTTACTCAAATGCCGGAACTCGACCCTGTGACGGAGTTTGCGCGTGAGCGGGTCTTCAACGCGATTCGTGGGCAGCTTATCTCGTGGCTGGATTTCTTTAGCGGCGCTGAATGGTTCAGCGCTTCCGCTGCTCGTGCGATCGCGCAGAAACACTCAGCCGGTGAGTTGGCGGAACCGCTCAACGAGTTCAGTTCACACTTGGAGGAGGGAGGGTTCGCCCGATTGGAATCGTGGCCGCTCGAGCCGCGCCGCACGATGATCGCGGAACTCCAGTCGATGCGACGACTTGAGTTTCTATTCTCCGAGCTGAATCGGTATCTGGCGGATGTTCCCAGCCCCTCACGACGCGCCTCACGCATCGAGGGGTGATCGAGCTTCAATATATTCAATTCTGGATCGCTGTCGTTGCGTGAACGCCTGCTCCATCATCAACTACACACTCGACCGTAAACACACCGGCATGGTATAGGTGTGATTCAATCCGTAAAGTCCGGACCGTGTAAGGATATACCCGTCAAGGGATAGGATACAATATCGTCCCCGAAGGTCATCGTCACACTCTGTAAAGGGTATTTCGGCTGGCCAAACAGACCTACATTTATGTTAATTCGCATTTCCTGCCCGAACTCTCAGACGGCGCGCTCTCTGCGATTGTGGAACAGTTCGCCCGCGCGCCATCGCCTCTTTCTGTGGCAATCATTGAGCATTGTCACGGAGCGATTGCGCGCGTTCCACCCGACGCAACGGCTTTCGGGCTGCGCCAGAGCCCGTTCCACTTTGAAATCATCGGCTTCTGGGAGGATCCGGCGACGACTGAAGCGAACCGCACTTGGGTTACCGATTTCTTTGCGGCGACATGGCCCTTTCTTCGGGCGAGGTTTACGTCAACTCACTCGATCGAGGTGAATTATCGCGGGTACGAGAAGCCTATGGGCGGAACTATGATCGACTCGCTGCGGTCAAGGCGAAATACGATCCGTCCAACTTTTTCCGGGGCAACCAGAATATCGAGCCAAAGCCACATCTTAATATTTGGACCTGCGGCGTACTTTCATCGTGACCCTTTGGCCGAAGCGCCTGCACGCCTGGTTGCCGTCATCCCTGCTAAGTTCGTCCATTAAGACGCCGTTTCTAGCCTGATAAAAGACATTTTCGTGTTTGAGTGGGGGGTTAACGAGCTTTACCGATGCCTTACCCAGGGCGGTAGCCGGCCAGGATAGACTTGGCAACTTTGACAATGTGCTCTGAAGTAAAGCCCAGCTCACGCATCACGATTTCACCCGGCGCTGAAGCACCGAAGCGGTTCAGCCCGATGATTGCGCCTTCGAGGCCCACGTAGCGCTCCCATCCTAGCGTGGAGCCTGCCTCAACACTGACTCGCGCTTTGACGCCGGGCGGAAGAACCGTGTCTTTGTAGGATTGCGGCTGCGCCTGAAACAAATCCCAGCACGGCATCGAGACTACCCGGCTTGCAACTCCCTCACGAGTCAGTTGGTTGTGCGCCTCGAGCGCGACCGACACTTCGGAACCGGTAGCGATGAGGATAAGCTTGGGCGGACCTGCGGCGCAGTCGGCAAGGACGTAAGCTCCTTTTGCCGTTCCCGCAGCGGGGGCCGGCGTGCTGCGGTCCAAAATGGGCAACTTCTGGCGCGTAAGCACCAGCCCCACCGGCCCCTCAGTATGCGCCACCGCAATCTTCCACGCTTCCACAGTCTCGTTGGCCTCGGCCGGGCGCAGCAGCATCAGATCGGGAATCGCGCGCAGGCTTGCCAGTTGTTCCACCGGCTGATAGGTGGGTCCGTCCTCGCCCAATGCGATGCTGTCGTGGGTCCACACATAGATCACGTGGGCCTTACTCAAAGCCGCCAGCCGGATGCTCGGCCGCATGTAGTCGGAAAACGCAAAGAAGGTCGCGGCAAAGGGCAGGACGCCGCCGTGCAGGGCCAGACCTGTGGCGATTCCGGCCATGGCGTGCTCGCGAATGCCGAAATGGATGTTCCGCCCGCCGTACCCCATCGGACCGCCCACCATTCCCTGGGTAGGCCGCGCACCTTCGGGCGGCGTAAACTTGGGGTTCTCGAAGTCGCCCTGCTCTTGAGCGCGGTGCGACCTTCACCCACATTATGCACTCCTATCCCTCAGCAGAAGTGTTTTACACCTTGGCCATCGCAGCCCTGATTTCATTCCTTCGGAAGTCTGAACCCGAGCTTCTCGCGGCGCAGCTCGCCTACGTTGGTCTCGGAAGTAATGATCTTAACCCGCATGGTCTCGACGATTTGAGCAATAACAGGTGTGGCAGATCCTGACATTGTGGGCCTCCTTCCCTACTTCGAGTACTTGACCTTGAGCCAGGATTCTCGTTTGGACATGTGCAACGTCCTTATCACGGCGTCATCGGCCTTAACATATATTCCTGTGCGTGACCGCAGAGCTACATTGCGGGCTAACACGCTCGAGCAGATGTACAGTCAAAAGAGATGCCGGCCGCCATCGACGCGGATACATTCACCGGTGATGAAATCGCTGTCGACTAGGAAGAGTATCGTTTTGGCGATTTCCGCAGCACCGCCCCATCGCCGAAGCGGTGTGGCTTCGATCACCTCCATGTTCTCCTCGGGAGTCAGACCCGGAGGCTCAAGAATCGGCCCGGGCGCGATCGCATTGACCAGAATTTCTGGAGCCAGTTCCAGCGCGAGACTTTCGGTCAGGCCGACAACGGCGGCTTTGGACGAATAGTAAGGCACAAGGCCTCTGTAGCGGGGGCGGCCGCTTACGGGCAGCCAGTCCGCGAAGTTAATAATTCGCGCTCCACCGCTTTGCTTCATAATCGGCGCTGCAGCGGTCGAGAAAAGAAAGACGCTGCGGGCGTTGGCATCGATCGTATTCGACCAATCCGCCTCCTTGGGGTCCGGCGTGCTCAGATAGATCGATGCCATGTTAAGCAGGATATCGATGCGTCCTAGCGCGCGATGTGTTTCCTTGACCGCCGCTGCGATCTGATCCTCATCGGTCGCGTCGGCCCGGATGGTGATCGCCCGCACCCCTGCGTTGATCGCGGCTTTGGCCGAAGCTTCCGCCGCCTCGCGCGAGCCGCGGTAGATCAGCGCCAGATCACACCCGCGCGCCGCGAGGCTGTGAGCGACAACCTGTCCGATGCGGGCCCCACCGGTGACTAGCGCCACTTTGCCTTTTGGATCCATGTCGCTAGAAGAAGTTGAACAGACGCAATCGCCTTTCCACTACCTCACTCATTGGCTGGACGCCGCCGGCAATATTTCATAGGGCGGGATCTTTCGGATGCGTTTGCAGCGCATTCTCAAGGCGGCGGCCCCATGAAGACACATTTCGGTATTAACGTGGACGATGATCATACCTGCCTTGATCGCCTGCTGGAAGTCTTCGTCGCGGGCTCCTGAGTAGATGCCGCACAAAGCCGTTTCAATACACTTGACGTGGCCAAGGTCTCATCACATCGCGACTAGCCTATGCGCCTGCATGGATGAGTCACAGCGCGCTGTTTCGGCCGGACCGCGATTCTTCTCCCGGGTCTCTGCCTCCATCAGTGCCAGTGTCGCGGTCCAGAAGTGCTTAACGCGCCGGGAGAGGTCATGTACCGAAAATAGTCGAAAACCTTCGTTGCGCGCTGAACCGAGATACTCCGCAGTGGTACCTATTCGAGTATGCCAGTAAGTATTGAATGGCTCTTCAAATTCAGGCCGGCCAAGAAAACAATCGAGGATAAAGACGCGCCCTCCGGGGCGCAACACCGAAGCGAGACGCCTGAACCATTCCCTGCGTGCGAGGTGGCAGGAACTGTCGACTGCCACGGCGGCGTCAAAACGGCTTTTTCCCGGAACTGCGAGAGCCTCACAAAGGAGCGGCTGTACCTGAGACTGGACTCCGGCCTGCGCGGCAAACCGTTTTACCAGATCCACATGCGAAGGAATGCAGGTGACAGCCGTGACCAGCGCACCAAACTCCTGCGCCCAGAAAATGGCACCACCGCCAAGGCCACAGCCCACATCAAGTATATCTCCACAAAGAGTAGACCCCGCGTCCCAGACGTTAGCAGCGTGGTAGAGTAGCCGTTCCTGTGCATTCACCAGCCATTGCCTCAGATCCGGAGTCGATAGGCCGGCCGACGGTAGCTCATCCACCAAGCCGGTATGATAGTGCACGCGCGGCCCCGGACCGTATCGCTGAATTATCGAGGCGGTTTTATTTTCGTAATAGTTGACCAATTCAGGATCGAGAAGAGACTCCTGACTCATACGAGTTAGGAAATTGGACTGATATGGCTCACTGTTGATCTTTACGAAGTTATCCTCTCTCCCCATCGGAACATCTAACACGATTACGTATAGTACTGGCCGCGCTCAGGCTCTGTCGCACGCTCGACGCGACGCACAGCCGAGGCGGCCTCAGGTTATGCAAAATACTTAAAGCAATCTCGGGCAAAAAGCCGTCAACTCGCTCGTTAGATTGCACATCATCAGGGTTCTGCATTCTGCACCAGATTGAGAGGGGGCTCGTCTCACCAAGCATATAAGTTCAGAAACAGCCATCGGTTTTTGTTTGAATTCCAGATACATTTAAAAACAAAGTGAAGCGAATCTTTCCCGTTTTCATCTAGCCACTTCGCCGTGCCAACGATACTGCCGGAAAGGTTGTCGCTACTGATGTCGACATTATATGCGAGCGGGTTAAATTGTGGGCTGTCCAAAAATTGATCCTTAAAGTAGCGCTCAACAGCGCTTATGCCATTATAATCTGTATGCTGCGAGATGGAGAAGACGGTCACATTTTCATCTAAAGCACCATCGATTGTATCATCCGAATTTTTGTTAAATACGTCACAGGCTGCGAGGAAAAAACCTTCCAAGCCAGCCTTTGTATCCGGGAAGGTACTCAGATTGCCTCCTCTTGTGCGGGTTTCCTCATCTGCCTGCGAGTTTTTTTCTTTCTCTCTTCTTGCCGTGTCCTTCAATGATTGTCCTCCCTACGTGTGCACCTTATGAACCATGATTGTTTAGTCGTTTCATTCTACGACCGTTCGGCTCCGTAAGAAGAGAATCTCGCGATCGGCCCTTCAGTTCCGGTGATGTTCGGGGGGGGGCACGAATGTGTGGCTCGACAGCACCTGTATTCAAGTCTCTGGTCGCGAAATCTTCAGTTCCTCCGCCGCTGGCAGATTTTCCTCGAGCAGCGCTTTGGCTTCTCTTAAATCAGCAGTGTCAAAGCCCTCCCTAAACCAGCCATAGATGTGGGGGAGCGTCGCCCTGATGTTTTCAGGTTTGCCTTGCTTAACTGTCCCACCCGTACAGTCTGGCAGCGGCTTTGAACTTTGGCTCCATGGTTCATCAGCTCTGTCTAGGGTTGACGGATCGGCCCAATGCAGGTCCTCAATCACGATTACGAGTGGCTGGATTCGTGCTGTTCCGAATGCCCACGCGCCGATTATCGCCAAAAGCCGCTTACGCTGTTGATCCGGTGGCATTTGCGACGGCAGGTATCTTTCAGGAATCGTCAGTTTCATAAGTGGCGCTATTAGCGGAACCGCTTCGCTGAGCTTGACGCCCGCCAGCTTGAGGGATGCTTCGAGTCCGGCAATGCGCTCGTCCGCGCTCTGCTCACCGCGCCAGCGCAATCCCTGCTGCAGCATGTCCTCCACTGTGTAGAAGGGTGTGTTCTGGTGTAACAAGGCGGCCGCGGATTCAACCCAGGTATGTGGATCATCCGCGATCTGTTCACGAAAACGCTCGACGAGGCGGGACTTTCCAATTCCCGCTTCGCCTAGTACCAGCACTACCTGACCCTCTCCCTCTCGCACCTGATCCCAGCGGTTCAGGAGGAAACGCAATTCGTCCTCGCGGCCGACAAAAGATGTTAGTCTTTGAACAGCCGCGGCAGCGAGTCGGCCCCGCGCTCTGCTAGGCTGGATAACGCGGAACAACCGAATCGGTTGCTCGACGCCCTTGAGCTGTTGCTCACCTCGATCTTCGACCACAAAAAGTCCGGACACGAGGTGATGTACAGCCGCGGTTATCAGGACCGTGTCGGGGGCTGCCGCGGTCTGCACCCGAGAAGCGAGGTTGGGAACGTCGCCGAACACATTAGCTCCCTTGCCGTTGCTCTCGCCTGCGACCACAGATCCGCTGTGTATCCCGATCCGCGCCGCGAGCTTAGGTAACCGGTCGTTCGCAATGCGGCTGTTCAGCGCACGCATCCCATTAAGGATCGCAAGCCCTGCAAGCACCGCTCTCTGCGGATCGTCCTCATGCGCCTCGGGGTAACCAAAGAAGACCAATAGGCCGTCTCCGAGAAATTGGGCGACATATCCGCCGAACCGCACGATTGCTTCTGTTGCGGTGCGGTAATAGCTGGTTAGGGTTTCGCGCCAGTCTTCAGGATCAAGGTTGGCTGCTATTCCGGTCGAACCTACCAAGTCACAGAACAGCACGGATAAGTGACGCCGCTCACCCTCGGCGCTGCAAGAATTGGGATCCGCGGCGGTCGTGATTGATAAAGATGGAGGGTGCGACCTCTCCGCTGGACGCGGCGCGGCGGCTCCGAGCGAAGTGGCGCACCCGCTGCAGAATTTCGCGTTCGTCCGATTCGCTCTACCGCAGGCAGGACACAGCAGAGAGAGCAGTGCTGAGCACTCATCGCAGAATTTCGCAGTCTCTGCATTCCCAGAGCCACAGCTGAAGCAATGCACGGCGCACCTCTCTGCGGAACCATTCGCGGTTTATCACTCTTGCAACTTTAAGGCTATGGATTAGAAGTCGAGGTGGCCACGCGAGAACTATAAACGCAACCAGTCCCGATTGCCGCGCAATAGAGAAAGGCTCCTTCAGTATCGATTGATCGTCGGTCGCATATGAGGCGACAGGATGTTGCCACACGACAGCTTCGCGATGGGTTACAACCGCTCGAGGCCGCGAGCCGTACGCTTTCCCAACCTCGACCCAATCGTGATCCCGGCAGAACCTCCGAGTGGACGCTTGTCCTTGGGCCCGCAGTCTTGTATAAAACAACGTTTGATATGATGTACGTTCCCTGCATTGTCAACTTCGTGTAGCTGTCAACCACCGCGTGTCAACCGCCCCATAGTGTCAACCGGTTGACGAACCCGGAGAGAGCGGTTCGCATCGGACTGCCGCATCCCCCAACGAGTCCTTCTCCATTTGCAATTCGGCCAGAGATGATCGAACTAAGCACCCACGCGGCCGATCGACCATGACGTCCGGCGCGAACACCGTCGAGAGTGAGCGACAGAAGAGAGGTTACGCTCATACCATTGGCGATTGTTATAGCTTGGTATTATTACGGTGATCTTTTTCATGAATTGTACCCCTTTACAGTTCGGGAAAGGGGCGTGTCGCTGCTTGGCATGATAGGCCCTGTACTTTTTAAACGATACACTCTAGTGGGGTGCTGCAACTGCGGATTGCGATGCCGCTGGAGATTGATCCATCTTCGGGCACAGGCGAACCACTCCGCCATGCGATGGCATGCACTATAGTAACACCTCTCGGGTGTATTCCGAGTAGCCATGGGGCGGCGCCATCTGCCGTCGCGAAGGAAGATGAGGACCATGAAGGGTGCAGAGCCCTACGCCGCGCCGACCCCGAAGGTATTATATATTCACGACGATCTCAGCGATTATGTCTCTCGGCACCACGGGCAGGAAACGCCGGCCTGGCATCTCACGCGGGACTTCTTCGCGCTTGTGTGCCGGGACCCAAGGCGGGTTGTACTGCTCACTCTTGAGTCTCAAATGGCGCCATTACTGGCGGACGACAAGTATGCCCCCTTTGCGCTGGCGATCGGCATCGGTCGAGCCGGTGAACGTGTCGCGCAACAACTACACGCGCACACAGGCTGGTTCCCCAAGATCTCACGCGTGGACATCACCCGTGAAGAAGATGGCCACGGTAGCTATAACGTCGTCACGACTACCGGGATCCCCTTAGCGCAACAGCTACCGCCTCTTGAAACGGTATCCTCCCTGGCGGTGGTTGATGATACGGTCTTTTCCGGCTTGACGATGCGCACGGTTTTACTGGCGCTGCCTGCAGAGGTACGGGCCCACACTCAGGCCTTTTGCCTGCGAGGTGTCGCGGCATCGCTGGTGGGTATCGCGGGGTTATGCTCCATTGCGATCGGATTTATGGCGCCCGGCCGCTTGCTGGACGATGTGAGTTTCATCAACGCCAGCGGGTTGGTGATGCGCGTTGGCATTCGACACCCGGAGCAGCCGCCCCAAGCGTTTTTCGAGCGTCCCATGTGGATGCATGCCTGGTTTCCCGGTTATGCCGATGAAGTCATCGCCTCCTGCCAGCGCCTGAACGCCATCCTGGAGCCTGACGGCCGGCCGGCTCAGTTCCCCTGAGAAGCTCACGGCAGTCGGCACGCTTATGGCGAAACCCTCGCAACATCCTCCACCGTATTGACTCGTGCTCCCTGTCAGCTTCAGCGCACGTGCTGGCCCGGTCTCCGAGGCCCCCTCTGCCAAAACCAACGGAGGGTCGCCGGAAAATTGTGTATGAAGTCATATGTCTGGACAATCCGTTGATGCGCCCGATGCCGAATGATGGCCTGGGCCTGTGGGGAGAGATCGAGCACTTGGTGCAGCGTCTGGGTGACGTGCTGACAAGACAAGATATCGACAAGAAATCCCGTGATACCTGGCTGGATTTGATCAGCGAACCCACCGGCTGTCGAGGCCACAATGACGGGCCCCTTTTCGCGCGCCCACAACGCGACTTCGAGCGGGATATTGGAGAAGGTCTCGTGTCTGGACGGGACCATCACTATTTTCGTCCGAGCCCATTGGCATAGGGAACGGGGTAAATCACGCGTAAACACCTTGATGTGGGTTGCCCGTATGGCGTGTTGTTGCAGCAGTTGGTCATACACCCGTTGTTGCGAGTCGTCATTGATGTAGGGTACCGAGATGAGAACGAAATGCACCCGGTCACGCAGCGGCGCAAGGGCGGGAATGAGCCGCTCAAATCCTTTGATGGGTGCAGCCCTGCCAAATGCCAACACCAGGTCCGCATCGAGGGGGATGCCATAGGCCTGCAGCGTTGTGCGCACGACCGTCTCGTCCTGCAAGACAAAGTCGGGGTCGTCCACGAGGATGCTCGAAGTGTAAGGCGCGAACTTTCCCGCCGACAGCCGGAAGTGCGTCTTGAGGTGCGAGGTAAACGACGGGCAAATGTCGGCAAGCGCTACCCGCGAACCGGGCTGTGACGCCTCAAGCCCTTCTTGTTCCCAGGCAACCTCTGCCGCATCAGGCGTCTCCCAGTCCCGGATAAACGCGGTGCTATAGAGCACCAAGAGCGTATCGACCTGACGCGGAAGGCTTTGGGCCATTCCAAGCGCATAAGGCGTCTGCAACCAAGGCTGGTCCACACAAATGATCAACGACCGCTCATAGGCCGCCGCTTGGGTATGCAACAGCGGTGCGACGTTCTGACAGAGGGCCCTCCAGGAAGGGATTTCCCAGAGATCTTGGGTGGGTTCCCGCTTGTACGGAATGAGGTGCACCTGCCCACCGAGTGGCGCCAGACGTTCTTGCTGCCGCAGAAAGAAGGCGTGATCATAGCCCCAGGTATGCACATCGGGCGAGGGGCAGACCACATGCACGTCGATGGGGCCATACCGTCTGACCAGCATCTCCCGCAGTACTTCGAGGCCGCTGATCAGGAGCTGGGTTTGCGTGCCGATGCCATTGGTGAAGTTATAGAGCCCATTGTACGTGAGATAGAATATGGCGTTGCGCATGGGCACCGATTTTAGAATGTACAGCGATGAATTGTTTTTTGCCGATCAGCGACAATTATTCTTGCCGGCTGCGCACCAGCGAGCGGATTATACGCCCGATCGCGTACGGTAACCCGTTCGCCAATCAGCCGCGATGGTAACGAATAGATATGTTCCACCGACGTGCGCAGCCATTGTTGGTATTGCTCGACTCTGCTGAGTTTGTAGCTACCTACGTATGTCGTGCCTTGGGTGTTACCGCAGCCTGCAGCGGGAGATGCGATGGCCTGAGGTAATGGCTTGATAGGGGCATGAAAGAGGAGGCTTGGGCGCGAGGAAAGATCATGACAATCACCACCATCTTGTGTGACCTCGATGGCACGCTGGTCGATTCCCGGCGCGACATCGCTGTGGCGTTTCAGAACGCCTGGCGGACTGTGGTTGGTGGGATTCCGCCCAGCGCCACCGCGATTGCCCAGCACATCGGCAAGCCACTCGCCAAGATGCTCAGCGAGCTCGGGGGTATGTTGTCACCCCCGCTGCTCAGCGCCTTCCTGACCGCATACCGCCGCACATATACCCGGCAGGACGCCTGCCTGACCCGACCCTACCCTGGGGTTATCCTCACCTTACAGGCCTTGTCCACCTTTACGCTCGGCGTCGTCACCACCAAAGAGTCAGGGCAAGCGGAGATCGTCTTGCGGCGGCTGGCCCTGATTCCCTTCTTCCAGCACATTCAAGGTGGTAGCCCTGGTCTGCGCCTCAAGCCCGCCCCCGACACCATACTTGCGGCCCTCGCCGTGTTGCACTGTGCGCCGCCACACGCGCTGATGGTCGGCGATACCCCTGCCGATGTCCTGGCAGGGAAGGCAGCCGGCACCAAGACCTGTGCCGTCACCTACGGCTTTGGCACGCGGGAAGCGCTGTTGCAGTGCGCACCGGACCACGTCATCGAAAGCTTTGGCGAGTTGGTGGATCTCGTGCGAGAATCGCGAGGCTGAGGAGGCGGCTATCTGGGTGTCGAGGTGAAGACAAGTGGAAGAGGAGAGCAATGTGCCCATCAATCACAATATTCATCGCGCAACTGTCCTCTATGGTCTCGCTGAGACTGCCCACCACGAGGCCCTTGTCAGGCGTTACCATCAGGTGCGACAGTTTACCGACCGACTCTGCCAGCCTTTGATGACGGAAGATTACGTCATTCAGGGCATGCCGGATGTGAGCCCCCCTAAGTGGCATCTGGCACACACGAGTTGGTTTTTCGAAACCTTTATTCTGGCCCTGGCTTCTCCGGGCTATAGATCGCCGCATCCCTCCTATGCGTATCTCTTCAATTCCTATTACGTGGCGGCTGGTGAGCGGCATTGCCGCCCCAAACGGGGGCTACTCTCACGTCCAGCCGTTGAGGAGGTCTATCGCTATCGAGCCCATGTCGACCAGCATATGACCGCCTTTTTGGAAGGTTTACATGGCGAGACGCTCGAGCGCTGGTCTCCGGTCGTCGAGCTCGGCTTGCACCATGAACAACAGCATCAAGAACTTCTCTTGACCGACGTGAAATACAACTTCGCCTGCAACCCACTGCGACCTACGTATGTAACCGCCGACATCCCCACAAGTGTACCGACGGTGGGCCCACTCCGATGGGTGAGCTTTCTCGAAGGCGTCTACTGGATTGGCCACGAGGGTCAGAGTTTCGCCTTCGATAATGAGTTCCCTCGACATCGGAGCTTTGTCGAGCGGTTCGAGTTGGCGTCGCGGCTGGTCACCAACGGGGAGTACTTGGCCTTCATGGCCGATGGGGGGTATGAACGGCCGGAGCTATGGCTGTCCATGGGTTGGGATACGGTCCGGCGCGAAGGGTGGCAGGCTCCGCTGTATTGGGAACAACGCGATGGCACCTGGTGGATGATGACCCTTGCCGGGATGCGATCCGTGCGGGAAGCCGAACCCGTGTGTCATGTCAGTTATTACGAAGCGGACGCCTACGCACGTTGGGCCGATGCGCGCTTGCCCACCGAGGCCGAATGGGAAGTTGCGGCGATGCCTCTGCTGATTAGGGGTAATTTCGTTGAGCAGCAAGCTTTCCATCCCGTCCCCATCAGTCAGATCGACAGCGCTGTCCCGCTGGTCCAAATTTTTGGAGACGTTTGGGAGTGGACCCAAAGTCACTATTCCCCCTATCCCGGGTACACCGCATCCCCAGGCGCGTTGGGGGAGTATAACGGCAAATTTATGGCCAACCAGTTTGTGTTGCGCGGCGGGTCGTGTGCGACCTCGATTTCGCATATCCGGCCCACTTATCGGAACTTTTTCCCTGCCGATGTCCGATGGCAGTTCATGGGGATCCGGCTCGCCAGAACGATCCGAGAGTAAGCTCTACGCCCCAAAGTGGGCCAGCGCGCCTACGATTTGTCCAAGCGAGTCAACCACGACGATGGGTTTGAGATCGTGGTAAGGGATAGCCATGGAGACCGAGGCCATTCCCAACAAGCGATTTCAGTTTCATGACATGGATGTAGCGGTGCACCGGCACGCCTTTGCGCGGGACGTGGCGTTTGGCCTAACCGCCCCACAAAAATGGCTGCCGCCGAAGTATTTTTATGACGAGCGCGGCTCTCAACTCTACGAGCAGATTTGCGCCTTACCCGAGTACTATCTCTACCGGGCAGAATTGGAGATTCTCAGCACCTATGCCGCCGAGATACATGCCGAGATTGGTCACCTGGCGCTGGTGGAGTTCGGCTCCGGGTATGCCAGAAAGACCCGTTACCTCCTCACGGCGTATGAACGGGCGGAGCAACCGTTTCGCTATTGTCCGGTAGACATTTCTCGAGAAATCCTCTTGGACACGGCCAACCGACTCCTGCAGGAATTTACCCATATTGAGATTCGTGCCATGCATACCGATTTCGCGGGAGAATCGGAGGTCATTCAGGCGTTTCAACTGGAGAAGAAAGCCGTGGCCTTTTTCGGGTCCAGTCTGGGGAACTTCACGCCTGAAGAAAGTGTCGAGTTCCTCCGGCGTATGGCGGCCATTCTGGGACCTGAGGACGTCTTTCTGCTGGGTATCGACCTGAAAAAATCGCCCGCGATCCTCGTCCCGGCCTATGACGACGCCCAAGGCGTCACGGCTGCGTTCAACAAGAATGTACTCCACCGTATTAATTATGAACTTGGCGGGCGGTTTGACCCGCAAACCTTTGAGCACGTGGCCCTCTACAACGCTGAGAGGGGCCGTATTGAGATGCACCTCCGCAGCCGGCTGCCTCAGCACGTGCCCATCGCCAAGATCGAGCAAGCCATATCGTTTCGCAAAGATGAAACGATTCATACGGAAAGTTCGTATAAGTATTCTCCGAACGAAGTCCGTGACTTAGGATACCGGGCCAATCTCGTTCTGCGTCGTACCTGGTTTGACGCTCGGCGCTATTTTCTGGTGGCGTTGTTTCGGTCACATTAGGAAAACCGCTCAGCCGCCATTGACGGTTGCTATGACATGAAAGGAGATGCCTATGCATTCCGATCTCGCTGTGGGCAAACGATTCCCGGACTTGACGGTACCCGATCATCGGCAGCAACTGATCACGCTGTCTGAACTGGCGAGTGGCTTTCCGCTGATCCTGAGCTTCTACCGTGGCTATTGGTGACCGAAATGCGCGCTGCAGTTGCGGCGCTTCGTCGAATTACAAGAGGACTTGCAGGTCAACTACTGTAAGCTGGCCGTCGTCAGCACCGACCCGCCAGAAGTGAGCGCGGCCTTCCGCGCCGGACTGGCTGCGACGTATACGTTTCTCAGTGACCACGAGCGTCGGGCCATCCGGCAACTCGATATCGTGGAAGTGACCCCACCGGATTTCAGATACGGCCTGGTCGCCCTTCCCTATACCTTTTCCCTGGCTCCTGACCTGACGATCCACGCGATCTATGAGGGTTGGTGGTTTGTTGGGCGGCCGACGCTCGAGGAACTCCGGCAAGATATGCGCGCGCTGATGCAGGCGTGTCGCCAAGACTATCACTACAATGGTCCATCATTAGCCAGTGTCGAGCGTGGATAGGCGTTGTCAACGTATCCGCGCGCCAAGATCGCCCGCCCGTTCTATCCGCGCGAGACGGCTGGGTTGACCTCCACATGTCGAACTATGCCGCGTCACTTCGATTTTCTCTCTGTGCGCGAGGAATTCGGTGCCGATTCCTGTTGTTGGCGAACGCAACGTTCGGTGTTGGCGACGCGGCGAAACGCAAGCATCGCCGTCCAGACTCTGGTTACCGACGCGTCGGTCAGTGATGCGTCCACCTAGATCGCCAGGCATTCCCGGCTCCGCTCCAACTCATGTCCTGCGGTTTGATCGCGCTGTTCGAAGGCAGGTACTCTGGAAGATGCCGCCCGACGTCGAGATGAAGGTGGGTCCGACGCGGGTCTATCCCGCGCCCCGCGATCGGCGGAGATCATGCCGCCGCCAAATCGGAGACGGATAGCTTGTGTCTGACGAAGATCAACCGATCTTATGTTCCGTAGCCACACCCACGACGGGAACTTGCGGCTTAGTGACGATCACCTGCTGAAGCAGAGGAATGACTTTCAACTCGTCGATGGAGGTGAGTCATCACCATTGCGTTGAACCACACGGTCGTACCGGCGCACGACAAGGAGGCGTCGGCAAAGTTTTTCGCGCACATATTCGGGCTCAAATACGAGAGCGCCAAGGGCCATTTCGCGCCCGTCAGAGTCAACGAAACGCTCACACTGGATTTCCGTTGAACGCGATTAGTTCGGGCGGGTTACACAGGCTCTACTCACGGTAGGAAGATCATTAATCGGATGACGTAATTCGTTGATGACAGTCTCGGAGTTATAGAATGAAAAGGGCGACAGTTTGCCAAGAAATTTAGCGCCTGAATGCTGGCGCCCGAATGCCGCAACAGCCAGCGCGCAGGTGACGCCCGGGAACTCCATATCGTTATCGACCTGCAACGATCGCACGTCCATGCAAACGATCCAATAGAGCACGCGTTAAACGCAAGCGCGCGACGCAACCTCTTCGAATGGAACTTGACAAACTCGGACATTTTTCGGACAATCCGCAACAGATCGACGGAATGGCCACTAAAATGAATCTTCAAAGCCTTATGTTTGCTGGATTTTTTGGAGCCACCCGTCGGATTCGAACCGACGACCTGCTGATTACGAATCAGCTGCTCTACCAACTGAGCTAGGGTGGCGCCATGCAGCCGGAAAGACGGCTACGAGACTAACCCACCGCCCGCCCTGGTTAAAGACTTCCCAGGGTTCACTCGTCGAGTCGCACTTTGTCTCGGCCTCGGCCGCGATTCTCAGGTGGTGGACGTGCCCCGCTTGCGCCCAGACCGCGTGACGAAGCGGCGGCCCGAATTCGCGCGACCGCGCAGGTCGTTCAAGTAGTGGTGGGTTCGCGAAATTCTTCCGGCTTGCTCCGTGCTGGCGCTCGACTTCCCTGAAATCGTTGTTCTTTCGCAGTCTTCCAAAATCATTTCGGAGTTTTGTCAACGGGCGCGACCGCTCCCTGCCGCGGATTGTCCGCCCGGATGGCGGGTAAAACTCGCTTTCGCCGCGCGTGCGTATATGTAAGTCTTTGGAGGATCAGGAGTGCTCTTTTTTGAAGACTGGAATTATTGGCGCACGCGGCGTGGGCAAATCGACCGTTTTCCACGCGCTCACCGGGCTGGCCCCGCTCGCCGGGCAGAGCGAGGGACGTAACCGCGCGCGCCCCGGCCAGATCAAGGTCGCCGACGAGCGGCTGGATTTTCTCGAGCGCACCTACGGCTCCAAAAAGCGGGTCGAGGTCGAGCTCACCGTGCTCGATTTCGCGCCCAACCCCAAGGAGCAGAAAGAGGGCGCCGCGCTCGACCCGAGCCTGCTCCCGCTCATCCGCGACCTCGACGCGCTGCTGATCGTGATACCAGAATTTCCCGGCAATCAGGCCACGTTGCCCGCCGCGCTCGCCGCGATCGAGGCCGAGTTGGTGTTTGCCGACCTCGACCAGGGCGAGCGGCGCCTGGAGCGCCTGACCAAGGAGCGCAACCCGGCCTCCGAGTTCGAGCGCGCCACGCTAAAGCGCTGCGTCGAGTGGCTGGAGGAGGGCAAGCCGTTGCGCTCGCTCGAAATGACCGCGCAGGAGCTCACCGTGTTTGCGAGCTTCGGGCTGCTCTCGCGCAAGCCCGCGCTAGTGGTGGTCAACTGTGACGTCGAGCGCGCGGGCGCCGCGCCCGCCCGAAGCTCGGTCGAGGCCGCCGCGGCGCATGGAATGGAATTGTTCGGGCTCGCCGCGGCGTTCGAGGCCGAATTGTGGGAGCTCGACGCCGAGGGCCAACGCGAACTGCTGAGCGCGTCGGGGCTCAGCGCGCCGGCCCGCGATCGTCTCGTCACTGCGCTCTATGGCGCGCTTGGCCTTATCACTTTCTACACCGCGGGCGAGCCCGAGGCGCACGCCTGGCCGCTCGCGCGTGGCGCCTCCGCGCTCGAAGCGGCGGCCCGTATCCACAGCGACATCGCCCGCGGCTTCATCCGCGCCGAGATCGTGAGCTATGAAGATTTCGCCGCGCTGCGCTCGGACGCCAAGGTGCGCGAAGCGGGCAAGCTCCGGCTCGAGGGCAGGGAATACGTGATTCGCGACGGCGATATCATCCACGTGAGGTTCAAGGTCTGAGCGCCGGGACGGCCTTCGCGGCTTGCGAGGTGGCTTGCCTCTGGCGGGTGGCGTTGAAAGAATGCATCGGCGCCGCGTGGCCCCGGCCGGTCAGCGGTAGAGTTCTGTCTGGATCACGGGCAAGTCCTGCATTGATGCGACGCATTGAAACTTTAATCGTACTGCTCGCGCTAGGCTTTTACGCCTGGTTCCTGCATCGCTTCGGATGGACCGACGTCCTGCACTACGTGCGCGTGGCAGGATGGGGCCTGGTGCTAACGGTCTCGCTGGAGGCGGTAGCGCGCCTGGCCAATACGCTGGGATGGCGAGTGACGATCGAAAACTGCCCGCGCCGGCTCGGTTTCGCCGAATTGTTCGCGGCGCGGATCGCCGGCGAAGCGGTCGACTACGTGACCCCGTCGGCGCAGCTCGGCGGCCAGTTCGTGATGGCGATGATGGTGCGGTACAAGCTGCCCATGGCAGCCGGATTGGTGACGGTGGTGGTCGCGGCGCTGGCGGAGATGCTGGGCCAGGTGGGATTCATCACCGGCGGGATGCTGACCGTGCTGCCGTTCGAGGCCAGGTTTCACCATTTGCTGTGGCCGGCGCTCGGCGGACTCGGGCTGGCGATCGCGTTGGCCGCGGGCTTCTTCTACGTCCAGATCAAGCGGCCGTTCTCGCATCTGTGGCGCGCGGCGGCGCATCTCGATCTCTCCCGTATCGCCAACGACGAGATGCGCGACGCCGCTGCCGAGGCCGACACGCTGCTGCTGGATTTCTACGCGCGCCATCGCTGGCGTCTCGTCGCCTCGTGCCTGTGCTACCTGGTCGCGTGGAGCCTTGGCCCGCTTGAGATCTATATCCTGCTGCTGCTCCTGCACGAGCCCGTCACCTGGCAGATCGCAGTGCTGGTCGAGGTGTTCGGCCAGCTGATCGAACGCGCCACCTTCATGATTCCGGCCAAGCTGGTCAGCCAGGAGGGTGGTAAGGCGCTGGTGATGGCGATGCTCGGCTATCCGGCGGACGTTGGCTTTGCGGTCGGATTGTTGCGCAGATTCAAAGAGATGGTGTGGGTATTTTTCGGCCTTTCGAGCCTGACCCTTCATCGGCTGGTCGTCGAGCGCGCCGACCGCGAGACGGGCGGGTCGCGCCGCGTTTTGGAAATCAGCAGCGCGCCAGAGGAACAGTCGCTATGAAACAGATAGTTGCAATGTTTGCCTGCCTGCTGACGGCGGCGGGTTTAAGCGGTATCGCGCGCGCCGGGGTCGTGATCGACGAGCAGGTGACCACCACCCAAGGCGCGACGCCCGCTGCGACTCATACTCGTGAACTGATGGTGCAAGGGCATAAGGAAAAGATGGTCAGCGACCGCAACGTGTTCGTGATCGATCTCGACAAGGGCACCATGATGCTGATCGATCCGAACCAGAAGGCGTATGCCGAGATGCCCTTTCCGCCGCATGGGATGTCGAGCAGTCCTGCCCAACAGCTCGACCTCAATTTCCAGAAGACCGGCAAGTCCGCCAAGGTGCTGGACTACGGCTGCGAGGAGTATAGCGGCGCGGGCAAGACCGCGATGGCCGCGGTCTCGACCACCGGATGCTTCTCGACCAGCGCGCCGGGCGCCGCGGAGTTCACTGGATTCACCCAGGCAATGGGTATGAAGCTTAAGAGCGCGCGAGCGATGGCGGGCAAGATGCCCAGCGGGATTCCGCTGACGATGGATTCCACGCGCACCGTGAACTCCGGGTTTTCGATGCCTGGGCTGACACCCGACCAGGCCGCCAAACTGAAGGAAATGATCGCCAAGCAGGGGCCGCAAACCACCAAAACCGTGGTAACGAAAATTGCCACGCGCGATTTGCCTGCCGACACGTTCACTGCTCCCGCCGGTTACGAGCGCCGCAGCGTAGGCGGCGGCCCGGGCGCGCCGCCTCCCGCCGGAGCAGGCGCGAGCGCCGGTGCGCCGCCGCCGGGCGCGAAAACTCCCGAGTAGCCGCGCCGAAGTTGTTCGCCACACGGCGGCACGCGCACCCCAAGGTGCGCGTGCCGCCGTGTGCGCTTTCGATGCGCGCGGGAGGCGGCGCCCCGGCGGGCGCCGCCTCCCGCGTATGCCTTATCTGCTTAAGCGGGCAGGGGGCCGGGCGGCCATCTGGCCGCCCGCCCTGCCGCTTGGGCTTGTTTCGCGCGCTGTGGCATCGTCGCTGCAGCCGGCGAAGCGCGCTGGCCAGCCGCGGCGGCGTGCGCGGCGACGCTCGGTGCCGCGCACGCAGAGTAACCTCTCCCGCCGCCCGCGATGCTTCGCGGCGACCTTTGCTGGGACAAGGAGCGGAGAACAGGATCTACTTCTTCGCCGACTGGCGATGACCATGGAATTGCAACGAGCCGCTCCTGCTCCATTCCATCGGCTCTTCGCGCACCTCGAGTTCGACCCGCTTCCAGGTCACGTCGATCGCATCCGGGGTGCCATCGACCATCAGTTCGAACAGGCCCTTATCAAGCTCAGCCTGCGGGCGCGCCAGCAAATGCAAGAACGCCTTGGCCGCCTCGTTGGGTTCCAGCATCCGCGGCTGCCATCGCCCGAATACCTTGGGGTTCTCCGCGTACTGGTCAGTCATGCTGGTGCGGATGAATGGCAGCAGGATACACGCCGAGCCGACGAACTTCGCGTTCTGGCCGAGGTTGACCGCGAGCACCTTGGGCAGTTGAAGCACGCCCCAGTTGCTGATCACGTAGCCCGGCACTGTCGCTCCGGGATCGATAGCCTGCCGCGAGGATACGTAGATGAGCTGCAGAAATTCCTTATGATAGACCGCCTCGCCCGCCCACAGGTGAGTCATCGCGAGGAAGCCGTCGATCTTCGTATTCAGCACCAGGCGCGATTCATGGAGGCTATCAATGAAGTGCTGGCGCACCCGCGCCCGGCGCATCGCGAGCGGTTCGTCGGGGATTTCCTTCAGTGCGCGGCCGAATGCGTATCCCTTCTCGGTCAATCCCGAATTGCAAATCAGCAGGTTCGGCGGCTTGCCGCCCATCTGTTCGATCACGTAGCTGCGCGTCGCCCACAGGTCACCAAGGTTGGTGACGTCGGCCTGCACTGGAAACGCGTTTACGCCCAGGTCACGCAGCGCACTGACCAGGTCGAAGCCGTCGGAGTAGCTGCTATGGAAATGCACGCCCACGCTGGCGGCTCCGTTGAGGCCCGCCGCCATAGCGAAGGCCTGGCCGAGACCGCCGTCCTTGCCCGCACCGGTTATCAGGACGCGTTTGTCCGCGACGCCGCTACGAAACTCGCTCTCGAAGCGGAAGCTGTCAGGCTGCACCGTAAAGGCCATCGGCTTTTCCTCGCTGGTCCTGGATTACCTCGCGCTGCGGGTGAGGCGAACTATCGTCCATCACACCGCGCGGTTAAGTCAAAGGCTGGCGATGCCAGTGCGCGGTCCGCATGCTAACGTTGGAAACCGCCGAGGTAATTCCGAGGAGCGAGCCAATGAGCGAGTTCAGCCATCGCTTCGTCAACACCAACGGAATCAGGATGCACGTCGCCGAGGCCGGCGAGGGTTACCCGGTCGTGATGTGCCACGGTTTTCCGGAACTGTGGTACTCGTGGCGCCATCAGATGCGCGCGCTTAAGAGCGCCGGCTTGCGGGCGATCGCTCCCGACCAGCGTGGCTACGGCGACACCGGCGGTCCCGAACCGATCGAGGCTTACACCCAGCGCGAGATCGTCGCCGACCTGATCGGGATGCTCGACGCGATGGGGATCGAAAAATGCGCGGTCGTCGGCCATGACTGGGGCGGCTTCGTGGCGTGGAACGCAGCGCTGATGGCGCCCGCACGAATCGAGCGCGTGATCGCGCTCAACACCCCGTTCTTTCCGCGCACGCCGATGAAACCGATGGATTTCATTCGCGCGATCGCGGCTGGCAATTTCAACTACGTCGTCTATTTCCAGGAGCCGGGCGTGGCCGAGGAGGAGCTCGGCCGCGACGTGGGCCGCAGCCTGCGCTCACTTTACCAGGGCGGCGAATTGTTCAAGGGCGCCGATTTCGCCGAATTGCGTAAAATGCCCTCGGGCGTGCTGGGACCGGCCGGCGGTGGCCTGCTCGACCATCTGCCAGATCTCCCGCATGGCGGCTTTCTCAGCGATGAGGACTTCGAGGTTTTCGTGCAGGCCTTCGAGAAGAGCGGGTTTCGCAAGCCGCTCAACTGGTACCGCAACATCGATCGCAACTGGGAAGAAAGCGCCGGCTTGCCCATGCAGGTGAGCCAGCCCGCGCTGATGATCACGGCGGAACTGGATATCGTGCTGCGCCCGGAGATGGCGAACGGGATGCAGATGTGGGTGCCGAACCTGCGCAAGACCGTTTTGATAGAGGGCTCGGGCCATTGGACGCAGCAGGAGAAGCCCGAAGAGGTCAATCGCGCGATTCTGGAATTCCTCGCCGATCTGCGGAAATGAACCAAGGCGCACGCGGCTCCGCGAGAACGGCGCTGTCGCTGGCACGCCTGATTGGCCAGCCGGACTGACGCGCATCGCATGGACGCTCTCTCGCTCAGCGCTGTCGAAGAATCGCAAACCACGGCCGCCGCAGAAAGTGCGGGCACGCGGGATGCAGCGCGATGGTTTTTCATCGCGGCTGCGCTGATCGCGCTGGCCGACATCCTGATCGTCCGATGGTTCAAGCACGACTTGCCCAACGCGCTGATTGTTGCGGCGCTCGCGCTTGCGCTCGGCGGAATAGCCGCCGACCTACTTATTGTTCCGAGGCACGCCCCGTCGGCGCGATGGCCCTGGCTCGAGCGTGATCTCGCTTCCGACGGATGGTGCGCCGTCGCCGTCGGAGTTCTGTTCCTTGCCTTTTACGCCGCGACTATCTCGCCGCCCACGCCATATACGGAGCCCGTCCGGCAGGCGTATGCGTTCCTGCATGGGCACACCTGGGTCGATGCTCCAAGCTACATGGAGCACGTAGTGTGGCACGGCAAGAGCTACCTGCTGCATCCGCCGCTTGCGGCGCTACTCACCCTTCCCGCAGTGGCTATCTGGGGACTGGCGGCGAACCAGACCGCGGTGTCGGTGGTCGTCGGGGCGATTTCACTCGGTTTGCTGTGGCGGCTACTGGGCAAGATTGGCCTCGGCGTCGCGGCGCGCGTATGGCTGACGTTATTCTTCGGCGTCGGCACGACGTTCTGGTACGAGACGACGCTCGGCAGCTCGTGGGACTTCGTCGTGCTGGCCTCGATACCGTTCACGCTGGGCGCGCTCGCCGAGGTCTTCGGTGAGGCGCGTCCGTGGATGGTGGGCCTGCTGGCCGCGATGGCCGCGCTGGCGCGCTACGACATGGTTTTCGCGTGGCCGTTTTACGCGGCGCTGCTATGGGTGCGCGGGAGAAGCGCGCGCGAGTTGCTGTCGATGCTGCCGTGGATGGGCGCGGCGCTGATGGTGTTCGTGGCGTTCAACGAGGCACGCTTCGGCGAGCCGTACGATATCGGTATGTGGCTCTGGTATAGCCAGGACAAATACCGGTTCGCGCGTCCCGGCGGCCCACTGGCGCTGAGCCATTTTCCGTTCAATCTCTACACGCTGCTTTTCATGGCGCCCGGCTACAGCGAAAAGTTTCCGTACGTCCATCCGGAGTTCCTGGGCCAGGCGCTGATACTCACGAGCCCGGCCTTCATACTGGCGCTGCGTCCGAGTTTCCTGCGGCCCACGACAATACTGGTGGCGCTGGCGGCGGCGCTATGCGCGGGGCCCAGCATGCTGTGGTACGCCAACGGCTTCGCGCAACTCGGCACGCGCTACTACGTGGAGGTTTATCCCTTTCTGCTAACGCTGATCGCGCTCGGCGCGCCGCGCAAGCTTGATCAGTTGACCAAGATTCTGATCGTGGTGTCGGTCATATTCGTCGTGTTCTTCACCTGGCAGGTGCGATGGTACGGCTGGGGCGGCTAGGGACCATAACGCGCTTAAAACTTAAACCCTTCGGCTCTGAAAAAATCGAGAAGATTTAAGCTCGTTATTCCAAAAGCCGCGCAAACGTTCGGAACCTTGTGTGAGCCGGGGCCGGCCATGCGCTCCTGAGTGACTACGAACCAAGCGGAGTGAGGCCCGGACAGAACGGTAGCCAGTGCCACGAGCCATGGATCCGCGCATGGTCCGAGTGCCATGTTGTCGGTGATTTGCGGGAATCTCTGCTGAATCTCTCTTATCCTGACTGTTTGCGGCCGATTTACCGGCACAAAGAATCCCTTCTGACGCTTAGCCCAGCGAACCAATTGATCGTCGCCCCTTTCCAACTCTCGCAAGACCTCGCGAGGAGATAGGAGGGTTCCTCGCTTTATCAAAACTTCTGTTTCATTCCATACTGACGGAAAGGTATCGCGCGGATAGTGCAGGCCGAGGTCAATCAAAGAGCTTGTGTCGATGACATACACGCTGCTTCAGCCCAGTTGCTGCTCGTGGGGAAGCAGAGTGTTGATCTTCGACACATGCTTAATCCTAACGGACAGGTAATCACAGACTTGCGATGGGTCAATCATTCCTGCGTTGTACGCATCAAGCACTCTCGAAGTGAACGTCGGCCCAAGTTCCGAGACGACCCTGACTGCTGGGCTTGGCCCGCCGCTTCGCTTCTTTGTATTGTCGGACCTGGTGCCTTTACTGAGTTGTCCAGAAAACTGTTGGTAGTCGCTGTTCGTGAGAAACCTAACATCAAGAAGTCTTCGAAGAATGACAAATTTACTTACTGCAAATTCCTCGGCAAGCTGGCTGACAAATTCTGCTGTCTCTAGTTGGCGCCCAGAAGCGAAACGCTCCTCGAGGATCGCTTGTGGAACCAGAAGATTGCCGGCAAACGCATTGCAAAAAGACTCCACTTTATTTGCCCCAGGGGTAGCGGCGTGGCGCTCGTCTGGAATGCAGATTCCGGGCTCTCGCAAAAGCAAATGAGCCCACTCGTGAAACAACGTGAAGCTACGCGCTGCTGGTGCGCCTTTGGAGTTTAGGACAATCGTGGATACGCGGCCGGGCAGTGAGAATCCGCGGGCCTCGCTGAGCGGAAAGCTGAACTGAAAAACGAGCACACCCGTACTTTCTACCGCGGCTCTCCAAGTCTTCAGCGCGACGCGCGGATCTTTCCACGAGAACTGTTGATCTACGGGAATAGCCAGGCGGTCGCGCGCTTTTTGCGCGGACGGACCGGCCCCTTCGGAGAGTGCTATCTCTAGCGTCTCTTGGCGCGGTCCGACCACAAGCTCGGAGACCTGTAGGAATACAGTCTGGAGACGCCTAGCACGTCGGATGGCGAACAACGTGACTGGGGTGAATTCCATGCCCTCGTCCGATGGAAGGGTGCGAAAATCAGGAGGCAGTGACGGTTCAGTAGGCGGGCTCTCTAGGAAGAACGTAGCGGTCGGGCGCTTGTATAGATCGGCCAGATGCTCCAGTTGTCCAGGCGTTGGCAGACCATACTCAGACTCCCATTCGGCGAGCCTGTCAGCGCTGAGACGAGCCTTCTTTGCGGCTCCAGGGATCGTGAAACCGGCTGTTTCACGAGCCCATCGTAGGAGGTCGCCTCGGACCTCGAGCGTTTCTCCTCTGCTCACCTTAACGACCTAACAATTACCCTTTGCTCTCGACCGCGCCGGTTGAGTCCGCGATCAGCTCGGAGATGTCGCGCACGCGCATCTTTTCCTCCATCGAGCGCGCCTTTATCGCATCTTCCATCCGCGTCATGCAGAACGGGCATCCTACTGCCAGCGTCTCGGGATTGGCCTCGTTCAGTTGATCGAAGCGCATGTGGTTGATGCGCGAGCCCTCGCGCTCTTCCTTCCAGAAGCATCCGCCGCCCGCACCGCAGCACAGAACGTTGCGGTTCTTGCACGAAGAAGGTCTCTTCAGGACTCTGCATCACGGCTCCGGGTGACCTCGTCGACGATTTCCATCACGTCGAGAGTCTGGACCTTCTCTTCTAGCTGTTTGGCCTTGATGCCATCGCCGAGCATCGTCATACAGTAAGGGCAGGAGACCGCGATGACCTCAGGGTCAGTCTGAAGCGCCTGCTCGGTGCGGAGCAGATTCACCCGTTTATCCGGCTCTTCCTCTAACCACATCCGCCCTCCGCCAGCACCGCAGCACATGCCGAATTTATGGTGGCGTTCCATCTCGTGAACTTGGGCCCCCGCGCGGCTGAGCACCATCCGTGGCTCGTCAAATACGTCGTTGTAACGCCCGTAGTAACAAGAGTCGTGGTATACGGTCCGCTTCGGGAATTCCGCAGAGATCTTGAGACGCCCCGAAGCGATCAATTGCTGCACGAGGTCGGAGGCATGAATGACCTCGTACGAACCACCGAATTGGGGAAACTCGTTCTTGATCGTGTTGAAACAGTGGGGACAGTTCACGATGATCTTACGAACTTTGTATTTGTTGAGGGATTCGATCAGCATTTGGGCCATCGACTGGTAGAGGTACTCGTTTCCGAGCCGACGGGCCGTTTCGCCGTTGCAAAGTTCCTCGCGCGCGAGGCAGGCAAAGTCTACGCCTGCTTTCTGCAAAACGCGGACGAAGGCCTGCGTCGTCTTCTTGTTGCGATCGTCGTAGGAGCCGGCGCAGCCGACGTAGTAGAGGAACTCGGCATCGGGCTTGTCAGCGAGGGTCGGGACGTTCATCCGTTCGGCCCACTCGAACCGCAGCTCGGAATCGAGCCCCCACGGATTGGATTGCGTCTCCATGTTCTTGAAGGTGCGGGTAAGCTCCTTGGGGAAACGGGTCTCCTCTTGCACCAGATGACGGCGCATGTCGACGATCTTGTCGACGTACTCGATCATCGGGGGACAGGCCTCCTCACAGGCTCGGCAGGTGGTACAAGCCCACAGTGTGTCGTCGTGGATGACGGGACCGACAATGTTTTCTCCGACCTCTAAGGGTTCCGTGCCATCTCCTTTGCCTGGGCGGCTCCTCTTTTCAATGATCTCGTCCTGATGCCGGTAGAGGTAGTCCCGCAGATCGAGTAGCAATTGACGTGGGGCCAAGGGCTTCTTGGTTAACGTGGCGGGGCAATTCGAGGAGCAGCGGCCACATTCTGTGCAACTGAACATGTCGAGCACCTGCTTCCACGTGAAATGATCGATGTGCGAGGTGCCGAAGCGGGAATCATTTTCGAGGTCCTGCTTCGAGAGCTGCCCCTTGGGCTCGAGTTTCGAGAAAAAGATGTTCGGGATTGCAGTGATAATGTGGAAGTGTTTCGAGGGCGGCAGTAAGTTCAAAAAGACGAGAATGACGAGGTTGTGCACCCACCAGGCTACGTTACTCGCGTGGAAGGCGAAGCTCGTGCCCAGAACTTTCGCCAGGCTGACACCCACCAAGGTTGAGATAGGCTCCCATCCCGCCGCCCGAACGATCCGCATGTTGTTCGGGTGAGAAACGATTCGCCCACCATCGTACACCAGGCCTGTCAGCATGATCATCGCGATGAAAAGCAGGATCAAATAGGCCTCCCAGTGGGATTCATCGCGCAGGCGACTCTCGGGCGGAAGATAGCCGTAAAGCCGAGGCGCGTGCGTGATCCCCCATCGCACCAACGCCACCCCAACCGCAATCAGGACGGCCACCTCCATGAAGTCGCGGAGCAACAAATAGGGGCCGCCCAGGAGATGCAGGCTAAAGCCAGGAACGACGAACGAGTCGGAGTAGGCACGACCGAACATCGTGAGGATCTGGATCCCGAGGATGAGAAACCCCCAAAAGATGAAAAAGTGCATCCACCCGGCGGACCGCTCGGCTCCCGGATTCCTGCGCACGAATTTCCTCTGGCCAAAGGCGTAGACAAGCACGGCGCGAACGCGTTCGGGAATGCGATCGAAGCGGGACACGGCGACAGCGCTCCGCAGTAGCTGAAAGCGGCGCCAGAGCTGGTAGAAAAAAACGCCCACGGCAGCCAAAATGCAAAGACTGAAGAGAATCCCCGTCATCATAGAACCTCCATCATGCCCCAGGTAATAGGGAAAACCGAAAAATCCGGCCCGCCTCGGCGATCCCGTCGTTGAAGAAAATGATCGTCGTGCCGATGAACAGGCCTAGGAAGCCGACGTAGAAGGCGTAATGCATCCAGCCCCAGGTCTCGCGGATCATTTTGTCCTGCCCGGCGGTGTGCACCAAGAGCCAGAAGAGTCGGCCTGGTTGATCGAGGCGGTCCACCGGTTGGCCGAGGCTGACGATCCGGTACCATCGCATCCCTTCGTAAACGAAGGCGGCGGCCAACGGGAGAAGCATCCCATAAAGAAAGATTCTGAACGCGACGGGGATGTTCCAGAGAATTTCGCGGGTGACTTGCAGGTTCATGTGAGGCTCCGGTTACGGGCGCCGGACATCGCAACTGATCGGCGCGCCGGCGCATCCGTTAGAACTTTAAATCATCCCCGGCGCGCCGAATTCAATCCGCCGCGCCATCACGCACAGTTTGACCATTTGCGAGCGCAACGCCTAGGATCGCGCCCGCTATGTCCACGCACAACGAAATCTGTCGCATGGATGCCGTCACGCTGGCGGCGCATATCAGGGCCAGGCGCCTGTCGCCGGTCGAGGTGATAGAGGCGGTGCTCGCCCGCATGGAACGGCTGGAGCCGCGCCTGCATGCCTTTTGCACGCCGACTCCCGAACTTGCGCGCGCCGAAGCCAAACGTATCGAGGCCGATATCATGGCCGGACGGCCAGTAGGCCCACTCGCCGGTGTGCCGGTCAGCCACAAGGACCTGATTCTGACCAAGGGCGTGCGCACCACGTCCGGCTCGCTCGCCTACAAAGACTTTATTCCCGACGAGGACGACGTCGTGGTCGAGCGAATCCGCGCGGCGGGCTCAGTCATGATCGGCAAGACCAACGTTCCGGAGTTTGGCTACAGCCCGACCGGCCATAACCCGGTCTTCGAAACCACGCGTAATCCGTGGAACACCGCTCTAACGCCGGGCGGCTCGAGTGCCGGTGCGGGTGCCGCGGTGGCGACGGGCGTCGGTCCGATCGCGACCGGCAGCGACGGCGGCGGCTCGGTGCGGATTCCGGCATCGTTTTGCGGACTGTATGGACTGAAGGCGTCGATGGGCCGGATTCCGCTCTACCCGGGAGCGCGAGACGAACGCTACCCCGGCGTTTCGGGATGGGAATCGCTCGAGCATATCGGGCCGCTAACGCGCACCGTCGCCGACGCGGCGATGCTGATGTCGGTCGCGGCGGGCCCCGACATGCGCGATCGTCACAGCCTGCCGAAAGCGGATTTCGACTGGACGGAATGTCTGCGCGGCGATCTGCGCGGACTACGCGTCGCCTACAGCGCCGATTGGGGTTACGCGGCGGTCGATCCCGAGGTGCGGCGAATCGTCGGCCAGGCGATAAATGTTTTCGAGCGCGACCTTGGATGTATTGTCGAGGAGGCGAATCCGGACTGGCAAGATCCATCCGCCGCGTTCTTCGCGCTCATGATGGCCGAAAGCGACCTCAAGGGGATGCGCGAGATGGCGCGCAACTTCCCGATGTCGGGTCATCTGGTGGACGCGCTGATGATGCCGTGGACGGCGGAAGACTTCACCAACGCCAACATGATGCGTAAGTCGATGGTGCGCAAGATGGCGCAGTTCATGTCGCACTACGAAATCCTGCTGACGCCGACGCTCGCGGTCCCGCCGTTTGCGATTCACATGCAGGGGCCGGAGAAAATCGCCGGGCGCTACGTGCGTCCGGCGGAGTTCCTCGCGTTCACTTATCCGATGAATCTGACCGGGCAGCCGGCGGCAACGGTGCCGGCGGGATGGACGGCGGACGGCTTGCCAGTGGGTCTGCAAATCGTCGGACGCCATCTGGACGACCCGATGGTGTTGCGGGCCTCGGCGGCGTTCGAGGCCGCATCGCCATGGCGCGATAAATGGCCCCCGCTGCTGGCTGAGATGGGATTGTGAGGGCCTAAAGCTACGAGTGCTTGACCTTCTTCAGCGCCTACCGCGTCAGCGACCAAACAGTGATATCTTTGGTCGAGGTTCCCAGTTATGAAAGTCGCCCACTAACTGAGGCCAACGCCAAGCTGAGCTATACGGCCGGGTTATGCCGTGATGAGTCAGCGGTGATAACGTTACCGGCAAGCCGTCTTTTCAGCTTTTCTCCTTGACGAGAAGGACGACCTGATAGACCGCCTGCTGGAGGAACCTCCGGGGCTCGCGCCCTGCTGGAGCGCCGTCTCGCGGCTCGGTAGCCGCGATGAGCAAGACGAAGCTAACAATCAGCCGAGAGCTTCCGAGCTGGGACCTGTAGGGAGTGCTCTTTACGGCTGATCGCGCCGTGAGCCGGCATCACCCGAGCAGGCGGCTAAGTGAGCCGAGCGGCGGGAGCGTGTTGGACCCGCAATAACTGTTGCGTGTTACGCAGCGTCAGCGGGCCGGTCCATGACGACGCGCCGGGCTTGCTGGTGTAGTGCCCCCCTCATTGGGGATTCATTCTGGGAACTGATCAACGCCATGAGTTCAGATTTCGAAATCTCCGTTGAGGAAGAAGCAAGTCAGGTAAGTACCAAATGGAGATAAGGCGGGGCGAATTCTTCCATTGATGAAGGATTTCGTAGATGTCGTCGAACTGAGGCCGCTACTTCAGGACCTGAGGATAAGCGCGGAAGCCAATTTTGAAGACATTTTCAGCGACCTTTGGGAGAACAATGAAATCGATAAGGTTGCGCGAATCCAAAATGCAATTGAGGAATACCTGGATAAACTCGAGCTTCCCGACCGCCCGACGATCTATGATCATCTCGTCCTGTCTCTGCGGCAGCAAGACCTGATCGCGACCTTCAACTGGGATCCATTGCTTCTGCAAGCTTACTTGCGAAACGGTCGCGCTGGATTGAATATGCCAAGATTAGCCTTCCTCCATGGCAATACACGAGTTGGCTATTGTCCGAAAGATAGGGTGGTAGGATCGTTAGACGCTGGATGCAGACACTGTGGTGACCAGTTTACAAAGGTCCCTCTCCTATACCCGATCAAGAAAAAGAACTATAGCACCGATCTATTGATCGCCAACGAATGGAAGCAATTGAAATGGGGATTAGCCAACGCCTTTATGATAACTATTTTCGGATACAGCGGGCCGAAGACAGATCAAGAGGCGATTGAAGCCATGCAGGAAGCATGGGGCGACAAGAACAAGAGGGAAATGGAGCAGACCGCTGTCATCATGGCGCCGACCCAAGACGAAGATGAGGCGCGGGAGAACTGGGACAAATTCATACATACCCATCACTACGAGATACAGAAGGACTTTTACGATTCCTGGATAGCGAATCATCCTCGTCGATCGGGGGAGGCATATTGGAACCAATATATGGAGGCAAAATTCATCGAAAATAATCCGATACCGAAAGACCTAGATTTTCCTGATCTATGGAAGTGGTTTGAACAATTCAAGAAAGCGGAAGGTTGAGACGCAGTTCGTCGGTTGCCTGAGCGCATCGGCGGCGTTCGAGGCGGCATCGCCGTGGTGCGACAAATGGCGACCCCTGCTGGCTGAGTTTGAGCTGTAGAGCTAGAGTGAAGGCTCGGCGGGCAGCTCCAATTCCTCGTCGGCGCGATTCTCCAGGCAGAGTTCGATGGCCTCGCGGATATTCTCCAGCGCTTTGTCGCGAGTCCGATCCTTACTGAGGCAACCCAGAATCATGGGGCATTCGGCTACGATATAGCCGCTTTCTCCCAGCGTCAGAATGATAGGTAAGTCAGCCACTGTCTGAAGGTATCACTCCCCTGGATTTGCGAATAGCTGGCTGCGCCTTTGGCCGGAGGAAAAAGGAGGACAATGAGCCGCCCTCGCAAATGATGGACGATCGTACGCGCCTTGCTACTTGCATGGCTAGTGGTCGCGTTGGCTTGGGGCTTCATACGAGGCTTAAGAGGCCATTTTTAAATGGCGGGAGGCGATCCCACGGCTTCGTGGCGCCCGCGCGACGGGCTACGAGTGCTTGACCTTCTTCAGCGCCTCGACCATCTCCGGCACCGCCTTGAACAGGTCCGCCACCAAACCGTAGTCGGCGACGTTGAAGATCGGCGCCTCCTCGTCTTTGTTGATCGCGACGATAGTCTTGGAGTCCTTCATCCCGGCCAGATGCTGAATCGCGCCGGAGATTCCGACCGCGACGTATAGCTCGGGCGCGACCACCTTGCCGGTCTGCCCGACCTGCAGATCGTTGGGCACGAAACCGGCGTCGACCGCCGCGCGGCTCGCGCCCATCGCGGCCCCCATCTCGTCGACCAGCGGCTCGAGCACGGTCTTGAAGTTCTCGCCCGATTTGAGGCCACGCCCGCCCGAGACCACGATTCGCGCCTCGGTGAGCTGCGGCCGGTCGCTCTTGGTCTCGTTGAAGCTGACGAACTGCATCTTGAGCCCCGCTGGATCGAGCTCGGGCTTGGCCTTTTCGACCGGAGCGGCGGAATCGCCAGACTTGGCCGAATCGAACGCGGTCGCGCGGACGCTGACGACCTTCATTGGACCGTCCATCTCGACCGTCGCCAGCGCATTGCCGGCGTAGAGCGGGCGCACCAGCGTGCCGTCGTCGCCGATCGAGACGATCTCGGAAGCCATCGGGGCGTTGAGCCGCGCCGCCACCCGCGGCATCAGGTCCTTGCCCATGGCGGTGGCGGTCGCGAGCACGTATTCGGCGCCGAGACTTTTGGCGAGCGCGGTCAGCGCCTGCGCGTAAAGGTCGGCCAGGTAGTGCGCGAGCTTGGGGTCGTCGAGCACGACGACCTTGCTCATCCCATATTTCGCCAGCTCGGCGGCCGGGGCGTCGAGGTTCTCACCGGCGATTACCGCGATGCATTTGCCGCCGCCGCGTTTTTTCGCCAGCTCGATTCCGGCGTTGACCGCGACCAGCGTCGTCTTGGGGAAATGTCCCGCCATGTGTTCGGCAAAGACCAGTACGTCAGCCATCTCGAATTCACTCCGGCGCGCCCGTCAATCCGGCGGACGCGGATATGATGCAGCCTGTATGCGCCGCGCTCGTCGCGCGCGTCAAATCACCTTGGCCTCGCTGTGCAGTACACCGACCAGCTCTTCGACCGAGCCGACCTTGCGCCCGGCCTGCCGCTTGGGCGGCGCGGCGAGCGTCTTTATCTTGAGCTTGGGGGCGAGGTCGATCCCGAGGCTGTCGACCGGGATTTCCTTCAGTTCTTTTTTGCGCGCCTTCATGATCCCCGGCAGCGAGGCGTAGCGCGGTTCATTGAGTCGCAGGTCGGTAGTGATAACGGCCGGCAGGTCGAAGGCGACAGTTTCCAGGCCGCCATCGACCTCGCGCACCACGGTGCATTTGGTCCCGGCGATTTCGACCTTGGAGGCAAAGGTCGCCTGCGGCCATCCGAGCATCTCGGCCAGCATCTGGCCGACCTGATTGGCGTCGTCGTCGATCGCCTGCTTGCCGATGATCACAAGGTCGGGCTTTTCGTCGCTAACGATTTTCGCCATCACGCGGGCGATCGCGAGGCTGTCGAGCGGCTGGTCGGTGCGCACCAGGATCGCCCGGTCGGCGCCCATTGCAAGGCCGGTGCGCAACTGCTCCTGCCAGCTCTGCTGGCCGATCGATATCAGCGCGACATCGCCGCCTCCCTGCTTTTCCTTGATCCGCAGTGCTTCCTCGATAGCGATTTCGTCGAAGGGGTTAATCACCCATTTCACGTTGTCGGTGGCGATTCCGGAGCCGTCAGCAAGGATACGGATGGTCGTGGCGGGGTCCGGGACGCGTTTTACGGAAGCCAGAATTTTCACGGCAGTTTCACTCCGAGTGTATTCAGCCGAACATTCCAAGATGGTGGCTGACAGGCGCCGCCAGCGCTCGCACGGAATCGCTGGGGCGGCAACGAAACTAACAATGGCCCACGGGGCAGGTCAAACAGGGTCGAGGTAGCGTTACTCGTTGTAGCCGAGGCGATGCGAAAGTTCGCGGCCGGCTTCCATGATTAGCGGCGCAATCTCCGTGTTGATGCGCTCGATTCCGATGCGGTAGGCCGGCCCGGCAACCGCGAGTGATCCGACGACGCTGCGCGTATAGTCGCGAATCGGCACCGCAACCGACGACACGTCCTCGAAGAACTCGCACGTTTCCATTCCGAAGCCGTCGCGCGCCACCGAATCGAGCTGCTCGAAAAGCATCGCGCGGTCCACGATTGTGCGGTCGGTGAAACGCGGGAGCTGCTCGGGCAGATCGGCGCGCAACTGCTGCTCGAGGTCGAAGGCGAGATGGACCTTGCCGACCGCCGTGCAATGCAGCGGCAGCGCCTGGCCGAGCGGCGACGTAATCCGCACCATGCGGTCGCCCGGCTCGGCCGATTCCAGCGGCACCACGCCCTCGCGGCGCATGATCGCGACGAAAGTGCTCTCGCGGCAGCGATGCGCGACGTCGGAGAGAATCGGGCGCGCTTGCCGCACCAGTCCCATGTGGTCGATATAGCGGCGTCCCAGGTGCAGACACTTGATTCCCAGGCGGTAGTTCTCGGTCGCCCGGTTCTGCTCGATATAGGCGCGCGCCTCCAGGGTGGCGAGCAGACGGAAGACGTTGTTCTTGTGCAGCTTCAGGCGCTTGGAAAGTTCAGTGACGCCGAGTTCATCGACCTCGCCAAAGAACTGTTCGAGCACGTCCAGAGCGTGGGCAACTGACTGGATGACGTAGTTGGTTTTGTTGCGCCTGACCATGGCGAACTCTCCTCGAACGCCGCCGTGATAGAGCAACGGATCGAGCCGATTTGGAAAAACGTTTTACTCTAGGCGCCAGGGTCCGTTTCTGTCAACGCGATTGTTCTTTCTTGCCACCAATTGATCATAAGTTGTTGTTTTCGCTGATAAATCGTACCATTGCGCTAAATTCGGCCGATACGGGATAATTTTGCGATGCCGACCCGTCTTCAGCCTGAGTTTTTCCGCCGTCTCGATGACTCCGACGACGAGTTGTTCTATCTCACGCCGCGCTTCGTCGTGCATATCGATGACGCCGCCGTCAGGAGCGCCGGCGAGATTTACTTAAGCCGTCTCCCGCGCGGCGGCGCGATCCTCGACCTCATGAGTAGCTGGCGATCGCATCTGCCGCTCGAGTTGAAGCCGGCGCGCATGGTCGGGCTCGGCCTGAACCGGCCCGAAATGGAGGACAATCCCGCGCTCACGGAAATCGTGACGCACAACCTCAATCGCATCGCGCAACTGCCGTTTGACGACGCATCATTCGACGGCGCAGTGCTGACCGTTTCGGTCCAGTATCTCATCCATCCGCTGGAGGTCTTCGCCGAGGTCGGGCGCGTGCTGAAACCCGGCGCACCGTTCATCGTGACGTTTTCCAACCGGATGTTTCCGACCAAGGCGGTGGCGATCTGGGCGAACGCGAGCGAGCAGCAGCGGGTGGACCTGGTGGGCTACTACTTTACCCGCAGCGCGGCCTTCGAGAAGATAGAGACGATCGATCGCAGCTCCGGCGAGACCGATCCGCTGTGGGCCGTGCTCGGCTATCGCAAGGAACTGAAGTGATTACCAATCGCGGCATGCGCCATCTCGCGCTGCGGGTGAACGACGTCGCTCGCGCGGCCGAGTTTTATGCGCGGGTGTTCGGGATGCGCCTGGTATGGCAACCCGATCCGGACAACGCCTACCTGAGTTCGGGATGCGACAATCTGGCGCTCCATCGCGGCGCGCCGGGGGATTCCAGCGCCGGTGCGCTCGACCATCTCGGCTTCATCGTGGCGAGCGTCGCCGAACTGGAAGCGGGATGGCGATGGGCCGAGACCGAGCGATTGGATATAGTTCATCCGTTGCGCCACCATCGCGACGGTTCGGCGTCATTTTACATTCGCGACCCGGACGGGAACGTTATCCAGCTGCTGTTTGAACCGAATATCAGCCCGCTCGAAATCAGTTCGCCCAAGGCCTGAGCCCGCGGCGCGCCAAGGAGATCCGCCATGCTGAAGAACCGCGCCACGGCCGAGGGCACGCTTGCCTACGCCCGCCGCCACGCAGAGCTGCCGGGAAATTTCCGCTCGATGCTTGGCGGGCTGAGCGTTTCCTCGGTCGGGATCGGCACTTACCTGGGCGAGCCGGACGAGGAGACCGACCAGGCCTACGCGCAATCCATCCGGAGCGCGCTGCTCGGCGGAATCAACCTGATCGACACCGCCGTGAACTACCGCTTCCAGCGCGGCGAACGCACGATCGGCAAGGTGCTGGGCGAACTGGTCGCCGGCGGCGAACTGCGCCGCGAAGAAGTGCTGGTGGCGACCAAGGGCGGTTACGTCACGTTCGACGGCACGATGCCGCCCAATCCGCGGGCGTGGTTCGAGGAGAAGTTCGTCAGCAGCGGACTGGTCGGACCGGGCGAGCTGGTCGAAGGCTCGCATTGCATGACGCCGCGCTACCTCGGCGCGATGCTCGAGATGAGCCGCACCAACCTGGGCCTCGACACCATCGACATCTATTACATTCACAACCCCGAAACCCAGCTCGCCAGCATCGAACGTCCCGAGTTTCTCGAGCGGATGCGTCGCGCGTTCGAGTTCCTGGAGCAGCAGGTCGCCGACGGCAAGATCGGCTTCTATGGCACCGCGACCTGGAGCGGTTTTCGTCTGGGCCCCGAGGAGCCACAGTACCTCCAGATGGAAGAGCTGGTGAAGATCGCGTTCGAGATCGCCGGCCGTCAGCATCACTTCCGCGCGATCCAGCTCCCGTTTAACCTGGCGATGCCCGAGGCGCTGACGCTCGCCAACCAGCAGCTTCCCGACCACCGCGGCACGGCGCTGCGCGCCGCGGTCGGCTTCGGCATCGCAGTATGCGCCAGCGCTTCGCTGTTGCAGGGGCGGCTCGCGCGCGGATTGCCGCCGATCATGGCGCAGGCCTTCGAGGGGCTGACCACGGACGCGCAGCGCGCGTTGCAATTCGTGCGATCGGCGCCCGGGATCAACGTGGCGCTGGTCGGGACGAAATCGCAGGCGCATGTGAGCGAGATCTTGCAGACCTTGCAGCATCCGCCGGCCTCGATCGAGGCCTTCTCCAAGTTGTTCACGCCCAATAAGAGCGCGTAACTCTGACCTGCAAACCCGCGCCCGGTGCGGTCTGATTCGCCTGGCAGCCCGCGTGCTAAACGCTTGGCGGCTTACACCGCCTGTCCTGGCCTCGACGATCGTCACCGACCAGCAGGAGTGCGGACATTGTCGGGCTGGCGTCGGCCCCGGACTGAACCTGCTTGCTTCGGCGAAAGCTGACGGATGTTATAGAGAGATCAGGAGCAACCAATCGTAGCGCGGATCGTAGATGTAGAGGCGGCGAATTGGAGATGACGTGCTGAAGAAGAGAGGATTAGTTGCCCCGGCGATAGTCGCCGTGATGCTGCTATCGGGCTCTGGCGCAGGGACGGACCTTGCCGCCGCGGCCGCCTATTCCAGTGACAGGACGATTACGCAAAACAGTGACCTGTACATCTACGACTCCACTGGCACCAGTCTCCTGGGGCGCGCGCACTACGCCGTCACGCAGCATGACCACGTCGTGACGATCGAAGGACGCAGCGACTTTATCGATGGGCAGCGCGATATCGAGCACGACACGCTCAAGGCCACCGATGGCGAACTTCCGCGGATGCTTACTTATGAACATGACTTTTTCGATTCGCACGGCGCCCCGCTAATAACCGCGAGCGCCGACGCGGTCACCGGAAAAGGCAGTTGCGCAAAATATGATAACGGCAAGAGCACGATCGAGACCGATGACCTGCAATTTCCTCCCGACACTTACGCCGGTGCAGGCGTGCTGGTGCCGGTAGCGGATCAGTTACGCCGCGGCGCCACCGACCTCGACATCCATGTCTTCGATTGCGCCCTCGGCCCGCGCATCCTGACCTTGCACGCCGATCTCGCACGGGCGCCATGGAGTTTTCGTCCGCACGACGGCGAGTTGGCCAAGGCCGACGCGCGTCCGGTGTTCGGATGGTTCAACATATTCCTGAAGCCGTTCGTCCCGACTATCCGGATGTGGTTTGACCCTCTGCGGGACTACGCTTTCGTCGGCGGGATGTTGTCGCGGTACTACCGTGGCCCCGAGGTCCTGCTGGTGAGCATGAGGCCGGCGGTCAAAACGCCGCCGGTCTTCGAGCGGCCCGAGCCGCCGGCGCTTGTAGCGCCGCATGACTCCGCGACGCCTGCGCAATCATCCGCCGCGGCGACATCCGCTCCGATGGCTCGCTAGTGGCCGCGCGCGCGGCCCGCACGCGGCATTGTGAGAATGAATCGAGGAGGCCCTTTGTGGCCTAGACCGTTTGTGGCCTAGAAATGACTGGCGCCTTCGCTACCGTAGTGCCGCACGCGCGAGCGTTGCGGCTTTTCGTACTGAAAAGTCGTCTGGCATTGTGAGCAGACGCCCTGAGGTTTGGGATTGCCGGAACGGCGCGTCAACTTGACGTAGTGCACCACTCCATCACTGCAGAGATGGCCGGCGACGGGAAAGTCATATACAGTACGAATATCGGTTGCTTCCATTTCGTGCACTAGCGCTCCCTCATTCAGGATTTTCTCCTTCGACGCGATGGCCAGGCGGACGGCCCCACGCGCGTCGGACCTTCCAAGATAGTTAAATCTTCCTGACGATCAATCCATTTGACGGTCCGCGATGAAATTTTCTTCGAAAATTTTTCTCCGCGCCGCCGCCGCCCAGGTCCGGGACGCGGTCTCACGTCTGCCCAGGCACCGCTCCCTGAAGCGCGGCGTCGCGCTCTCATGTGCTACGCTCGCGGGCAATGAAACGCGCCTCTATAAGCAAGCTGCTGGTCGCCAATCGTGGCGAAATAGCGCTCCGGATCATTCGCAGCGCGCGCCTGTTCGGACTCACCACCGTCGCGGTCTACTCGGAGGCCGACGCCGACTCCGCGCACGTTGCCGCGGCCGACCAGGCGCGCCTGATCGGTCCGTCTGAGGCGAGCCAGAGCTACCTCAACATCGCCTCTATCATAGAGGCCGCGCGAGCCACCGGCGCCGACGCGATTCATCCCGGCTATGGATTTCTTTCCGAGCGGCCCGAGTTTGCTCGCGCGGTCGGCGAGGCCGGGATGATTTTCGTCGGGCCGCCAGCGGACGTGATGGCGGCCCTGGGCGACAAGGTCGCGGCGCGGCGCCTGGCCGTGGATGCGGGCGTTCCAGTGGTGCCGGGGCTCGAAACGTTAGACGATCGCGCGGCCGAGCAGTTCGCCGCTCGCATCGGGTTTCCGCTGATGGTCAAGGCGGCGGCGGGCGGCGGTGGCCGCGGAATGCGCTTGGTCGAGGCGCAGGCCGACCTGGCCGAGGCGCTTGCGGCGGCGGCGCGCGAGGCTAAGGCTGCCTTCGGCGACGGGCGCGTGTTCCTGGAGAAGTACCTGGCGCATCCGCGACACATCGAAGTACAGGTGCTCGCCGACCAGCACGGCGGCGTGGTTGCGCTCGGCGAGCGCGACTGCTCGATTCAGCGGCGTCATCAGAAAATAATCGAGGAGTCGCCCGCTCCCGGGCTCGACAACGGTTTGCGTGCCCGGATGGTCGAGGCGGCGTTGAAGGTTGCGCGAGTGGCCGGCTATCGCAACGCGGGCACGATGGAGTTCCTGGTCGACGGCGGCGAGTTCTATTTCCTCGAGGCCAACACGCGTCTGCAGGTCGAGCATCCGGTGACCGAGATGCGCTTTGGATGCGACCTGGTCGCCGAGCAGCTTCGGGTCGCGATGGGTGAACGCGTCCGCGATCCGGCGGCGCCGCGCGGCGTGGCGATCGAGTGCCGCATCTATGCGGAGGATGCCGAGCATAACTTCCGGCCGGCCACCGGCGAGGCGCTCTACCTGAATCTTCCGGCGGGCCCTGGCGTGCGTATCGACACGCATCTCATGACCGGCGCTCGGGTCACCGCATTTTACGATGGCCTGCTCGGCAAGCTTATCTGTTGGGGCGCCGACCGCGAGCAGGCGCGCGGCCGGATGGTGGCGGCGCTGGGCGAATTCTCACTGCTCGGCGTCACCAATACGGCGGCGTTCCTGCGCGACGTCATCGCAAGCGAGGCGTTTCGCGACGCGCGGCTCTCGACGCGATTCGTGGAAGAGTTCTTTGCGCGATGGAGTCCGACTGACGAGCCGCTCGAGAGCCTGCTGGCCGCGGTCGCAATGGTTGCCGGCGGGGCGCTCGGTTCGGCACGATCAGTGTCACCGGGCTTATCATCGTCGGTCACCGGCGATGCGCGCACGGCCCGAGGCGGACACTCGCCGTGGGTGGAGCTCTCGGGCTTCGAGCCGTGGAGGCGGGGCGAACGATGAAGCTCAAGCGCCAGGGCGACGCGCGCGAGTTCGAGATCGAACTGCTCGCGCAAAACAACCGAGACAAGCAAGACGAGCAGGACAATGCGGGTGCGGGCGCTCCGCGTGCGATTCGCATTAGTATAGATGGGCGCGAGGTCGCAGCGACGGCCGCGCCGATGCCCGACGGCAGCGCGATAGTGGAGTTGGGCGGGCGGCGCGTCCGGGTCGCGGGTGCGCGGCGGCGCTCCTCGATAGTGGTGGCCGCAGGTCCGTTCGCGGCCGAGTTCGTAATCGTCGAAGGGCGCACGGCACATCGCGCAGGCGGACTCGCCGCGCCGGAGATCGACGCGCCGATGCCAGGCAAAGTGCTCAAGGTGCTGGTCGCCGAGGGCCAGCCGGTCGAGCCGGGTGATCCTCTGATCGTGCTCGAAGCGATGAAGATGGAGACGACCCTATACGCCGAGAGCCCGGCGATCGTGGCGAAGATTTGCGTAGTGGCCGGGCAGATGGTCGATCACGGCGCGCTCCTTATCGAACTCAGTCCGGCGGCGATACCGGCCAGACCGCCCGAATCTCCGGCTCAAGACGACTGAGCCATTGCGCGAAGTCGGCGTCGCGATCGACCACGATTTCGAGTTTGCCGGCGCCGAGCTTGCGCACACGGCCCGGATGCTCGGTGCGCAGCGGGATCACCAGCGCCTCGCGCGAAATTCCGAGCGCGTCGGTTATCGCGAAGATGCGCTCAATTTCCGCCAGTCCAATCGCCTTGAGCAAGATGCGACCTCCGCCCTCCCCCCCCCCGAGACCCTCTTTACATACGGCGCGGCTCGCCTAAGCTCAACTCCAGAGGGGGGCATTGGCCCGCCTCGCGGGAGGACGCTGTGTTCGGCACGATCAAAAAAGTGATCAAGGACAAAGGCTTCGGCTTCATCACGCCCGATGACGGCACCGATGAAGTTTTCTTCCATCGCTCGCGGCTGTCGCCCAAGGTCTACTTCGAGGACCTGCGCGAGGGCGACCAGGTGCAGTTCGACGTCCGCCCCGGCGACAAGGGGCCGCAGGCGTTCAACCTGCGGCTGCGCTAATGGCTCGTCGCTGACGGGTCGTATCTAATGGCTCGTGCTGACATGCGGTGGTGATATAATTTTCCCGTGTCCGTACAAGAGCATCATCGCCACGGCCATAAGAGTCTAAAGGTGGGTGTGCTGACCGCGAGCGATTCGCGCAGCGCCGAAACCGACGAGAGCGGCCGTCTCATCCGCGACCTCCTGACCGCCGCCGGCCATCGCGTGGAGCACTACGAGGTCCTGCCCGACGATCCCGCGCGCATCCGCAAGACCGTGCTCGACCACCTGCAAAACCTCGACGCGATCGTCGTCAATGGCGGCACCGGAATCGCGGCGCGCGACTCGACCATCGAGGCCGTGCGCGTGCTGCTCGACAAGGAGCTGGAGGGCTTCGGCGAATTGTTCCGCTATCTTTCCTATCAGCAGATCGGATCGGCAGCCTTTTTAAGCCGGGCGCTGGCGGGAATTGCGGCCGGCAAAATCGTGGCCGCGCTGCCGGGCTCGCCCGACGCCTGCCGGCTGGCGATGGAGAAACTGCTCATCCCCGAACTTGGCCACATGGCGCATCTGCTCAAGCTGTGACGCCGCCAACGAACCGCAAATGAACCACCAATGAATCGGATAACGATAAAACTTTTCGCGACGCTGCGTGAGCGCGCAGGCGCCTCCGAGCTAAGCCGCGAATTCCCCGAAGGCGCGACCGTCGCGCAGATGTGGCGGCGCCTGGCGGAGGAATTTCCCGCGCTCAAGGGCCATCGCGACTCCGTCGGCTTCGCCGTCAATCAGGAATATGTGCAGGACGATTATCGTCCGCGCCCCGGCGACGAGGTCGCGTTCATCCCGCCCGTAAGCGGCGGAGCCGAGCCATCGCGCGATCCGAAATGGATCGGCCCAATTGCGATCGGCCGCACCCCGATCGATGTTGCGCTGCTGGAGCGCGCCGTGGCCGACCCGCACGCCGGCGCGATCGTCACCTTCGCCGGGACGACGCGCGCCGACAACGCCGGCCGCAATGTGATCCGCCTGGAGTACGAGGCTTACGAGACGATGGCGCTCGGCGAGATGCACCGGCTTGCGCGCGAAGCGGGCGAGCGATGGCAAATCGTGCGTATCGCGATAAGCCATCGCGTCGGCCTGGTCGATATCGGCGAGACCTCGGTTGCGATCGCGGTCTCCGCGGCGCATCGAGGAGAGGCATTCGAGGCCTGCCGCTTTGCGATCGACCGGCTGAAGGAAGTCGTGCCGATCTGGAAGAAGGAATACTTCGAGGGCGGCGAGGTGTGGATCGGGTGCCAGACCTCGCATCCGCCGGTCCCCGGCCACGCCCATTGAGAGCGAGTCGGCAAGTCGGCCGGGAGCTCGGTAATGATGTACATTGATACCGGAAGCGCGATGCTCGCCAAGCGGTGTGTTGACCGAATCAGCCAGCATGCGTTAATCAGGAGCCCTGATGTCTCTGAGTGAACATCACGTCGAAAAAATAATCCTGGCCGAGCCGCGCGGCTTTTGCGCCGGCGTCGACCGTGCGGTCGAGGCCGTGCGCGGCGCGTTGCGCACCTACGGCCGTCCGCTCTACGTCCGCCATCAGATCGTGCACAACCGCTTCGTGCTCGAGGCCCTGGTGGAGGAGGGCGCGATTTTCGTCGAAGACCTCGGCGAAGTGCCCGAAGGCCAGCGCGTGATCTTCAGCGCGCATGGCGTGGCGCCCAGCGAATGGGATCGCGCGCGCGACCGCGGGCTCCGCGTGATCGACGCCACCTGCCCGCTGGTCACCAAGGTGCATCTCGAGGTCGAGCGCTATGCGCGCGAGAACCGCAGCGTGATTCTCGTCGGCCACGCCGGCCACGAGGAGGTCAAGGGCACGCTCGGCGTCGCACCCGGCCGCGTGCTGCTAGTCGGCAGCGTGCAGGAAGCCGAGGTGGCCGAGGTCCCCGACCCGGAGCGGGTGGCGGCCGTGACCCAGACCACGCTCAGCGTGGACGACACGCGCGAAATCATGGAAACGCTCAAGCGGCGTTTCCCGGCAATGGTCGCGCCCAAGACCGACGACATCTGCTACGCGACCCAGAATCGCCAGAACGCGGTCAAGGAACTGGTCGAGCAGAGCGACGCTATCCTGGTAGTCGGCTCCAAGCAGAGCTCCAACGCCAACCGCCTGGTCGAGGTCGCTCGCATGCGTGGCGCGCGCGCTTTCCTGGTCGACTCACTGGCCGACGTGCGCGCCGACATGCTCGAGGGCGTGTACGCGCTCGGTGTCACGGCCAGCGCGTCGTCGCCCGAATGGCTGGTCGAGCAGATAATCGGCGCGTTTGCGAATAACGGAGCCTCAGTGAAGTTGCTGAGTGTGGCCAAGGAGCGGGTGCATTTCCCGCTCCCGATGCCGGCCGATTAGCGCGCCAGATGGGAGAAACCGGATTGGTGAGCCCGACGGCGGATTGCGGGTCGCGCCCTGGCGGCCGCGCGATGAGGAGGCGGTTGGCAGCACGACGGCCGGATGAGGCGGGGCGGCGGCTATATCGCGATTGAAGGGCCGATAGGCGTCGGTAAGACCAGTCTCGCGCAGGCGTTGGGGCTGAGAATCGGCGCGCGCATCGTGCTCGAAGATACCGACAGCAACCCATTCATCTCGCGCTTCTACCAGGACCCGGAAAAGTACGCTTTCCCGGTTCAGCTCTACTTCCTGCTGACCCGCTATAACCAGCAGCGCCAGCTCGCCCAGCAGGATCTCTTTGCCCAGGCGACCGTCACCGACTACCTGCTCGCCAAGGACCGCATCTTCGCCCGGCTCAACCTCGACCCCGACGAACTGGTGCTGTACGAGGGCGTCTACCGCCTGCTCGACGGACAGCTCGCCAGGCCCGACCTGGTGGTTTACCTCCGAGCGCGGGTCGAGGTTCTCGCCGAGCGGCTGCGCAAGCGCAACCGCACCTTCGAGCGGCATATCAGCCTGGAGTACCTCGAGCGGGTCTCGGCCGCGTACCGCGACTTCTTTTTCTATTACGACGAGACGCCGCTGCTGGTGGTCGACAGCTCGGAGATAGACTTCGTCGCCGACCCGGGCGATCTCGAAGACCTGCTGCGCGAAATCGACCGCACCAGCACGGGTTCGCACTACTACGTTCCGCGCAAAGGTTAGCGCCCTGCGAAAACCTCCCACGGGATAACTGTTCCGCGGAGAACAATTAGTTCGCGTAGGCCTTGAACGCATCCTCGATCTGGGAGGCCAGCTTGAAATCCTTCTCGGTTACACCGCCCTGGTCATGGGTGGAGCAGGTGAAGGTGATACGAGTGTAATTTATCTTCACGTCCGGATGATGGTCGGCTGCCTCGGCCATCTCGGCCACCCGGTTGAGGAGCCTGATTCCGTCCATAAATTCCTTGAAGCGGTAGAGCTTGCTTATCGCATTGTCCTTGAATTCCCATCCGGGCAGTGCGCTTAGCCGCCGCTCTATTTCCGCCTTCTCGAGTTTCGCCATCGGGACATCCTCCGTCTATTGCGGTCACGGGATACTCGCCTTGCACGCTGGTCTGCCCCATATTAGACAACACCGGGCGCGGACGCGCCAAACGCCCGCCTGCCGCAGGGAGATCCGATGAACCAGCGCAATTCGATCAAGATGACACCCGAGCAGGCGCTCGCCTACCTCACCGCGCGTCACAGTTGCGCTTTGGCGACCAACGGCCATGACGGTTATCCGCACGTCGTGGCCATGTGGTATACGGTCAAGGACGGCGCGATCATGATGACCAGTTACGCCCGCGCGCAGAAGATCGTGAACTTAAGGCGCGACCCGCGCGCCACCGTGCTGGTCGAGAGCGGCGCCACTTACAAGGAACTCGCCGGAGTGATGGTCCGCGGACGAGTCGAGCTGATCGAGGGCCCGGCGGCGCTTGCCGAGGTGCTGCGCCTGACCGGCGCGGACCCGAACAATCCGGCCGCGGTGCGCCAGGTGCAAAAGCGCGTCGTGATGCGGTTTCATCCGGAGCGCTGGGCGAGCTGGGATCACTCCCGGATCGTCGGTGATTATTGACAGACCGGGGGGTGAACTGAGTAACAAGGCGGCGCTCGCGTACCGCGATATCACAGCCTCTAACCCGGGGACCATTTCGACAAGGACTTTTGCGATGGCGAACAAGTATGTGACCGACGAGGTGCGCAAGCAGATTGGGATGCAGAGCGAGGCGCGCGTGGTCGAAGTCGAGCGCGGCGCGATTCGCCGTTTCGCCGAGGCGATCGGCGATCCCAACCCGCTCTTCAACGACGAAGCCGCCGCGCGCAACACCCGCTTTGGCGGGATGATTGCGCCGCCAACCTTCTGCCGCTCGCTCGGCGCCGCGATTCCGGAAGTCAAGATCGGCATGGGTGAGTTTCGCGTCCTCGACGGCGGCTCGGAGTGGGAGTATTTCGAGCCGATCCGTCCCGGTGACCGAATCAGCGTAGTCTCGAAGATCGCCGACATCCGCGAGAGTACGGGCCGGCTCGGCGCGATGGTCTTCATAACGGTCGAGACCAGCTACACCAACCAGTACAATCGGCCCTGCGCCTTGCAGCGTTCGACCGTGATCCGGTACTGAGCCGCGCGCGAGAACTGTCGAAAGAGGAATCCACGATGGCGAAACAGACCTACTGGGAAGACGTCGAAACCGGATCCGAAGTGCCCGCGTTGGAGAAAAATCCCACCACCCAACAGTTGGTCAAGTATGCCGGCGCCTCGGGCGACTTTTACCAGATCCACTACGACAAGGACTTTGCGCTCAACAACAATCTGCCCGGTGTAATCCTGCATGGCGCGCTCAAAAACGGCTTTCTGGGCCAGCTGATGACCGATTTCGCCGGCCCCAAGGGATGGCTGCGCAAGCTCGCGGTGCAATACCGCGGCATGGATCAGCCGGGCTCCAAGGTCGTGTGCAGGGGCACGGTCCTCAAGAAATACACCGCCGGAAGCGATCACCTGGTCGATTGCGAAATCTGGCTGGAAAATGCCAAGGGCGAGAAGACCACCATCGGCAGTGCCACCGTGAGTCTGCCGTCGCGCGAAGGAGCGCGAGCCGCATAGCGGCGGCGCACGCCAGGAACACGGAGACGACCACGATGCCGCCCGGGCGTCAATTTCCCGCGCGCACGATCGAGGCCGAAGACGTAAGGCTCCGCCGCGTCGATCCGCACTACACCAAGAGCCTCATCCGGCTGCTCGCCGCGCACGCGCTTGCGGAGAAGCTGACCGCGCTCGGCTATCAGCGCGCGCTGGAGACGCTGACCAATGAATCGCTTCGCCGGGTTATCGAAAAAAATCTGGCCGAGGAACGCCACCACGCAGCACTCGTTTACCGGGCGCTGCGCGACATCGGCATCACACAGGAGGAAGCCGATCGCGCGATGATCCCGGCGCTCAAGGCGCCGTCGTTCGAGGCGCCGCTGCGTTTTGCCAAAAGCGTGGCCGGCGAGCTTGACCTGCTGATGGCTTCGCTCAGCCTCGATATGACCGGGCTCCTGATGATCGGCATCAACTACAGGGATTCCAGCTACGCGCCGCATGCGCGCGCCGCCGAGCGCATCCTCGACGAAGAGGCTGAGCACGAGATGTTCGCGCTGGGCGAACTCGTAAGCGCGGTCGATCGCTTCGGTCCCGAGGCGGTGGCGGCGGCGCTTAAGCAATGGCTGCCGGCGGCAGCCAACTTTTTCGGTCCGCCTGGCAGCGGCTTTGGCTACGATTGCATACGTTTCGGGCTCAAGGCGCGCGACAATGGCGAATTGACGGAGCTGTATCTCTCGATGCTCGAGCGGCGGCTCGCCAACGTGGGCCTCGCGATGCCGCGGCTGACGCCGGGCTATCCGCACGCGCTGGCGTAATATCACCCGCGCCCTTTCGCGCTACCATTGAGCTATGGATGTCCGCGGTTCGGACGCAATCCGCATCGGCGTCTCCTCCTGTCTGCTGGGGCAGGAGGTGCGCTTCGACGGCGGCCATAAGCGCAACGATTTCCTGACCGGCACGCTCGGCGATTTTGTCGAATTCGTCGCCGTCTGCCCCGAGGTCGATATCGGCCTCGGCATCCCGCGCGAGAGTCTAAGGCTCGTCCGCGGCGACGACGGCGCGGTGCGGATGGTCGCCAACAAGAGCGGCGCCGACCTGACCGAAATCATGAGCGCCTATGCAGAGCGCCGCGCCGCCGCCTTGGAGCGCGAAGATCTTTCGGGCTACGTGCTGAAGAAGGATTCGCCGAGCTGCGGGATGGAACGGGTACGTATCTATGGGCGCTCGGGGATGCCGGTGCGCGACGGGCGCGGTCTGTTCGCCGAGGCGCTGATACGCCGCCTGCCCAATCTGCCGGTCGAGGAGGAGGGGCGGCTGAACGATCCGAATCTGCGCGAGAATTTCATCGAGCGGGTCTTCGCGTACCATCGGATGCGCGCGCTGTTCGCGACCCGCAACATCCGATGGACCGTCGGCGCGCTGGTGGCTTTTCACACCGCGCACAAGCTGACCCTGATGGCGCACTCGCCGCGCGCTTATGCCGAACTGGGACGACTGGTGGCGCAGTCCAAGCGCATCGAGCGCGCCGAGCTGCGCGAGCGCTACTCGGCGGAGTTCATGACGGCGCTGAAGAAGCTGGCTACGCCGGCGCGCCACGTCAACGTGATGCAGCATATCGCCGGCTATCTGCGCGATCGTTGCGACGTCGATTCGCGCCGCGAGCTTGGCGAAGTGATCGAGGAATATCGGCGCGCAACGGTGCCGCTGGTGGTGCCGTTGACCTTGATTCGTCATTGGGTGCGGCGCTTCGATATCGCCTATCTAAAGGGCCAAACCTATCTCGAGCCGCATCCCCGCGAGCTGATGCTGCGCAACCACGTCTGAGCGCCGCGCGCCCGCCGCGGCGGCTGGTCAGCGGCAATCGAGGCAATTTCAAGCAATTCGACGGTCGATGTGCATGGCGAGAAGATTTTCCACGGGTCAAAAAATCACGGCGCCATTTGGTAGAAAACTCCCGGAGAGTAAGAAACTCCCGAGCAGCTTTTTCAGCCAGCTCAATTTCAAACCCATTCTTTCCTGAAATGTGAAGCCGGCTTGGCCGCGAGCCGTCGTTGGACGGTAGGCACAGGACTTGAAGGCTATTTCAGATGAACGCTTTGTGAGAACACCAACTTCACAAATCGTTCCATCCCGAACAAAAACTCTAATTTCAAGGAGACTGGGACGATGGCCGAAAAGGACACCTCCAATCGTGGATTTGGATCTATGGATGACGACAAGCAACGAGAGATCGCTCGTCAAGGCGGGCGCGCCGCGCACGAGCAAGGAACAGCGCACGAATTTAGCCCCGACGATGCACGTGAAGCAGGACGAAAAGGCGGTGAGGCGGTAAGCTCCGACCGCGGACACATGTCCGAGATTGGCCGCAAAGGTGGAGAGCACTCTCACGGCGGACAGTCGGCGGCGGACCAGGAAAATGATCGCGGTTCCAAACAGGGTGGTTCGCATGCCGAGAGCACGCGAGGCGGCACTTCCGAACAGCATGCAGAAGCGGGCCGGCAAAGCCATAAAAATGCCGGCCAATCGGATGAACGCGACCGTAGCGATTCCGGGAACGCCGGTGCGAAAGATCGCGAGAGCGACGACAAAACGCGAGGTGGTTCATCAGAGCAGCACGCGGAAGCGAGCCGCCAAAGTCACAAGAATCGCTAACCGTAAGCGAGCGTATCAGCCCGGCTGAACGCTCGCTCTCCTTTACCAAATGGATCGTAGAGGTACCCGATCATGAAGGCTGTTGTGTACGACGGTCCTCGAAAAGTCGAGGTAAAAGAAGTTTCCGACGCGCGGCTTGAAAGGCCGACTGATGCGTTGGTGAAGATTACCAGCACGAACATCTGCGGCTCTGATTTGCATATGTATGAAGGCCGCACAGATGTCGAAAAGGGAAAAGTGTTAGGTCACGAAAACCTTGGACGAGTCATCGAAGTCGGCGAGGCGGTGGATCGGATAAAGGTTGGTGACCGGGTGTGTCTTCCGTTCAATATAAGTTGCGGATTTTGCAGAAACTGCGAACGTGGCTTCACCGGATTCTGCCTGACCACCAATCCGGGAGCCGCGGGCGCCGCGTATGGTTACGCCGGCATGGGTCCTTACCAGGGAGGTCAGGCCGAATACCTCCGCGTACCCTACGCTGACTTCAATTGTCTGCGACTCCCTCCCGATGCTGAAGAAAAAGAAGCGGACTACGTAATGCTCTCGGATATTTTTCCTACTGGCTACCACGCTACTGAGTTGGCGGACATTCGGCCGGGGGAATCCGTGGTTGTGTATGGCGCGGGCCCAGTCGGCCTTCTGGCTGCCTACTCCGCAACGCTCAGGGGAGCGAGCATGGTCATGGTGGTCGATAGGCACCCCGATCGTCTGCGTCTCGCCGAAAGCATCGGCGCGTTCGCAATCGACGACTCGCGGGAGGATGCGGTGGAGCGAGTTCTATCGATGACCAAAGGCCAGGGAGCAGACAAAGGTTGTGAATGCGTCGGCTACCAGGCGCACGATCCGCAAGGTCATGAAGATTCGAATGCGACGATGAACAAAGTTATCCGATCCGTACGGCCGACCGGAAAAATCGGAGTCGTCGGCGTGTTTGTGCCGCAGGATCCTGGCGCCGCGGACGAACTGAGCAAACACGGCCGCATCGCTTTCGAATGGGGGCTCCTTTGGAAGAAAGGACAAACCGTTGGCACCGGACAGGCTAATGTAAAAGCGTACAATCGCGCGTTGCGCGATCTCATTGCGGCGGGAAAAGCCAAGCCCTCCTTCATCGTGTCTCACCAACTTTCGCTGAGCGAAGCCGCCCAGGCATATCGGCATTTCGATAGCCGCGACGAAGGTTGGACCAAGGTTATTCTCAAACCTGCCGCTTGACCGTCAAACTTTCAATTTAACCCAGATCTTTAACGCAGATATGGAGCTGATCAATGGCTAACATTATTGAGAAGGCAGAAGACTACGCGAGCAGCGCGACGATCTCGATGGAAGTCCTGGGCGACAAACTCAGTGAGTTCCTCGCGGTGGAACGAGGCGGACTGAAGCTGTACGACGAGGCGCTAAGAATCGTAGCCGATTCACAGGTCTCGCAAAAGTTCGAGGTCTTCCGGGAACAGACGCGCAAGCACGAGAGCATTTTAGTTCGGGTGATGGATCAGCTCGGCTTGGATCCCGACTATCTAAGCCCTGGCGCCAAAGTAGCGCAACAAAAGGCGAACGGTCTGTTGAGTACGATGTCCAGTCCGGACGGCCTTCCGTCTAAAGCCGCGGAACTCAATGCCATCGAAAACATAGTTCTGGCGGAAACCAAAGACCATGCCGATTGGGAGATGCTCGGCAAGATTGCTCGCCAGAGCGACGATTCGCGACTCCGAGATGTGCTCAAACCTGCTGTTTCAGAAGTCGAACCTGAGGAAGATGAGCACCTGCATTGGACCAAGGAACAGATGGCGCGCCTGGAGTTCGCAGCTTTTGCAGAGCGAAACAAAGGATAATCAAAAATAGTCGCGTCGACACTCGGCTGAGGACGGCTTTGGGCGCGCGGCTGGCAACTGTTTCTTGCTGAGCTTGCTTTTATCTGGAGGATTATTTCAAGTGAGGCTTTGAATGAACAAGCCGCTACGGGCGCGCGCAAGGAGTATCGCATCATGAAGGTCGGACTTTTCGCGGTCGTCTCGGGACGGGTGGGTGGAATGGCGGTGATGAAGGCGTTCGCGCAGAGCGCCGAGCGGGCCGGCTTTTCGACGCTGTGGGCGCCCGAGCACGTGGTGCTGCTCGATTCATACGCCTCGCGCTATCCCTACCGCGACGACGGCACCTTGCCCGCGCCGGCCGACGCGCCGATCGCCGATCCATTCCTGACCCTGTGCACGATGGCGTCGGTAACGGAGAAGATTCGCCTTGCCACCGGTATCTGCCTGGTCCCCGAGCACAATCCGCTGGTGCTGGCCAAGGTGGTCGCGACGCTCGATGCGCTGAGCGAAGGCCGCTTCCTGCTTGGCGTTGGCGTGGGGTGGCTTGAGGAGGAGTTCCGCGCGCTGGGAATCCCGTGGGAGCGGCGCGCGCATCGCACCCGCGAGTATATCGAAGCGATGCGCCGGTTGTGGGGCGACTCGCTCAGCTCTTATAAGGGCGAGTTCGTGAATTTCGAAAACGTCCGCAGCTTTCCCAAGCCGGTGCGCGGCGCCAATCTGCCGGTCTACTTCGGCGGCGAGAGCGGCCCGGCGCTGCGCCGCGTCGCCGAGTATGGCAATGGATGGTGCGGTTTCAATCTCGACCCCGGCGAGGCGGCGGACAAAATTCGCCATATCGAGTCGCTGCTCAAGTCCAATGGCCGCAAGCGTTCCGATGTTGAGCTCGCGGTTTCGCCCTACACCAAGCCGATCACGCCCGACGATCTTGCGCGCTACCGCGATGCCGGCGTCGACGAGGTCGTGATCGTCAACATGCGAGCCCCGCGCACGCCCGAAGAGGCCGCCAAGGGTATCGAGGAAGCGGCGCGCAAGTGGGTTGACGCGGCCGCGAAGCTGTAATGCGCCAATTGTTCACGTAAAAGAAGCCGGTCATCGTAGCGAGGAGAGTCCGCTTCTTCGATAAGGCTCTTTTCTTCGGTCATCCTTAGAATAAATTCACGCTGAGGCCAAAATGACTGCTTGGGCTGTGTAAAGGTCGTCGCAGGACACCGACACACTGGCAGGTGTTGATTGTGCGCGGCCAATCTTTAAGGGTGAAGAGCCACCTGCGTGAGGTGGCCAATCCAGGAACAGAAGGCGGAAGCGGCAGATGGCGTTTGTGAGGCTTAATAAAGGTGGGCAGTCAGTCTGGATAAACAGCGACCGTATCGCGTACTTCGAGGGCGTGGAGTCGCTCGCGCATGACGGATCAAAGCGATTGGAAACGAAGGTCTGCTTCGACAGCGACCTGAGCCTCGTGGTCGATGAACCAATCGAGCAGCTAAGACACAGATTTCAGTAATCCAGCGCGCAGGTGGGCTGACCTGCCGGCACGGTGTCGATCCCGTTTTCGGATTCTGAGACCAGCGTCGAAAGCTACGTGCGTTCGGTCTTATCGATTCGCGGGAAGAGCGCGACCGGCGCCTTGACGCGATCGCCGGGCTTGAGTCCCGCGCCGAATGGCGCGTACGCTGCCGGCTCGTCGACGCCGAGCAGGTCGAGTAGCTTCGCCGCCTGCCGCGGCATGAAAGGCTCCAGCGTGGCTGCGATCACGCGCAACCCCTCGAGCAGGTTGGCTAGTATCTGTGCGACGCGCGGCAGCTTGTCCGGGTCTTTGGCGAGCGTAAACGGCGCGGTCGCGGCGATATACTTGTTGGCCGCATCCAGCACCTGCCATACCGCGTCGAGTCCGCGATTGAACGCGAGTTCGTCCTCCATCGCGCCCGCGCGCGCGGGCGCCGCACGAAACTCCTCGCTGAGTGTGCGATCGATTTCCTCGCCGCCCGCGCCCGGCGTCGCAGTTACCTCGCCCTTGAAATACCGCCCCGCCATCGCGAGCACCCGGCTGCTCAGATTGCCGAGGTCGTTGGCCAACTCCGCGTTGTAGCGTTCGACCAGCCGCTCCTCGGAAAAATCGCCGTCCAGTCCGTAGACCACCTCGCGCATCAGGAAGTAGCGCAGCACGTCGGCGCCGAAAGCCTGCTCGTAGGAGACCGGATCGCGCACGTTGCCCGAGCTTTTGGACATCCTCGCGCCGCCGAAATTGAGCCATCCGTGGACATTGAGATGCTTGAACAGCGGCAGCCCCGCGGCGAGCAGGATCGGCGGCCAATACACCGCGTGGGTCTTCAGAATATCCTTGCCGATGAAATGCTCTGTGTGGGGCCACACCTGCTCGACGAAATCGGGATCGTTGGTCGCCGGATGACTGACATACGCCCAGAATGCGTCATACCAGACGTAGGTGACGTAGTTGGAATCGAAAGGCAGTTCGATTCCCCAATCCAGCCGCGCCTTGGGCCGCGAGATGCAGAGATCGGTCAGCGGCTCGGACAGCATGTTGAGCGCCTCCTTGCGGTAGCGCTCGGGCCGGATGAAATCGGGATTGCGGCGGATATGCTCCAGCACCTGCTCGCGGTATTTCTCGATACGCAGGAAGTAGTTGCCCTCGCTGATGAGCTCCACCGGGCGGTTGTGCGTGGGACAGACGTTGCCGGGCAGCAGTTCCTTTTCGGTATAGAAACGCTCGCAATCGACGCAATACAACCCCTCGTAGTTGCGAAAGTAGATGTCGCCGCGCGCGTGCGTGCGCCGCAGCATCTCCTGCACCCACTTCTGGTGCACCTCGTCGGTGGTGCGCACCCAGTAGTCGTAGCTGACGCCGAGGCCGCGGAAGGCCTCGTCGAACAGCGCGCTCATCTTGTCGGTGTAGGCTTGCGGCTTGAGCCCCTGGGCGAGCGCGGCGCGCCGAATTTTGTCGCCGTGCTCGTCGGTGCCGCTCAGGAAGCTCACGTTTTCGCGTCCCAGCTTGCGCCGCTGGTAGCGCGCGAAGACGTCGGCGGCGAGCGCCTCGTAAGCACTGCCGACGTGCGGCGTGCCGTTGCAGTAGAAAATCGCGGTCGTGATGTGGATGCGCTCGGCCATCTGGGGATGCGGTTTCCTGAGCAGTAGTTTCAGCGCGAGTAGTTTTCTGCGCCGGTCCACGCGCGTCTTGCGGCACGCGCGGAAAAGCGGCGTTTCGATGCTACTTGGCGGGGCCGGGGCGGCTCAAGCCTGCGGGCGCGGGTCCACCAGATCCTGCAGCGCGGCCTCGACCACGCCGCCGTCCTCGTCGCGCTGGATCAGCACAGTCTGCTTGAGGATGTTCTGGCGCAACACCTTGCCGTCGCCCTTGACCGATTGCACGCGCTTGCCGACGTGGGGCAGGCCGCGCCGCAGTTCGAGGTAAGTCGAATACTCGTAGCGCAGGCAGCACTTCAGCCGCCCGCACATCCCGGCCAGCCGCGACGGATTGAGCGCCAGGCCCTGCTCGCGCGCCATCTTGACCGTGATCGCCTCGAAGTCGCGCAGCCACGACGAGCAGCACAACTCGCGCCCGCACGGCCCCACCGCGCCGGTCACCTTGGTCTCGTCGCGCGCGCCGATCTGTTTCATTTCGACCCGCACACGCAGCGTGTTGGCGAGGTCGCGCACGAGGTCGCGGAAATCGATTCGGTTCTCGGCGGTGAAATAGAAGACCGCCTTGCGCCCGTCGAGCATGTAATCGACGCTGATAAGCTTCATCGTCAAGTTGCGCTCGCGGATGCGATGCAGGCACAGCCGCCGCGCCGCCGCCTCGCGGTCGATATTTCCCGTCTCGCTGTCGACGTCGCCCGCCTCGGCCAGCCGCAGCACCGGGTGGAGCGCGCGAAGGTCGAGCGTGCGTGCGGGCTCGTGCGGCTCGACCTCGACGGTCCCGATGCGCACGCCGGTCTCGCCCTCGACCACCACGCGGTCGCCGCGCCTGAGCGTGAGGCCGCCGGCGAGAAAGTTGTAGAGATGGCCGACCGCAAGAAAGCTGACCGCGACAATCCGGGGCAGTTGCGGAGCGCCTTCGAACGGGTCGATATGGTTCGACACTATTTGCCCCCCACTATTGGCTCCCCAGTGCGTCGCGCACCGTCATCCACCACTGTTCGGCCTGCATGCGCGGATTCGCCATCGCGTCAATCGCGGCGCTCGCCTCAACCGCGCCTTTGAGGCTCACGAGCACCGCCTCGAGCGCGAAACTTTCGGCCAGCTTCGTCATCGTCTCGGCGACCTCGGGCGCGGCCGCCGCCTGCGTTCGCATCAGCTTGAGACACAGTATTTCCTCAAGCACCCGCGCGATCAACTCGAAGTTCTCGGCCGCCTGCTCGCGGCTGGCGAAGAATTCCTGCGCCAATGCCTGGGCCTGGGCGAAGTCCAGCCGCCGCGCGCCGCCAAGCGCGTTCAGCAGCTCGCGGATCGGCGGCTCGGCGCCGCCCGCCAGCTTGAGCGCGCGCCCGGCGCTGCCGCGCGCGAGACGCGCGAGCGCCGCGGCACGCTCGGCGTCCACCCCGGAGCGTGCGCCGACGATCGCCTCGATGTCGCCCAGCTCCAGCGGAGCGAAGCGCACCAGCCGCAGGCGCGATCGCACCGTGTCGAGCAGCGCGCGCTCGCTTTCGGCGACCATGAAGACGATCGCATGACCGGGCGGTTCCTCGAGCGTCTTGAGGAGTGCGTTTTGGGCCGGGATGCCGAGCGTCTCGGCGTCGTCGATGATCGCGACGCGCCGCGCGCCGCGGCTCGGCCGCGTACCCAGCCGCGCGATAAGATCGCGCACCTGCTCGATCAGCACCTCGCTGCGGCCTTCGGCGCGCGCGATAGCGGTGAAGTCCGGATGCACGCCCGCGGCGACCTGCACGCACGACGCGCAACACTCGCATCGCGCCGCGCCGCCCGCGCGATCGGTGCCGCGTCCGCGCGGCGTCGATTTTCCGGCCTCGCGCACCGGGCAATTCTCCACCCGGCAACAGAAACTGGGCCCCGGCGTGCGCTCGCACAAGAGCGCGTGGGCGAAGCCGCGCGCGACCAACGCCTTACCTATCCCGCGCGGACCGGCCAGCAGGTAGGCGTGGGAGGGACGAAAGAGAAGTTCCGCGTTGAGCCGCTCGATGGTTTCGCGGTTACCGCGCACCCCGTCAAGCGGCATCAGTGGCCCACCAGCCGCTCGACCGCGATCAGGATGTCGGTGCTGACGGCGGCGAGCTCGCGCGTCGAGTCGATGACCGTGACCCGGTCGGGCTCGGCGCGCGCGATGGTCATGAAGCCCTCGCGCACCCGGCGATGGAAATCCACCTGCTCGCCCTCGAAGCGGTCGTAGCCGCGCACGTCGCCGCGGGCGCGCGCGCGCGTGCGCACCAGTCCAATCTCGACCGGACAATCGAGCACGATCGTGAGCGCGGGCCGGATACCGTCGCTGGCGAGCCGGTTGAGCTCGTCAACCAGCTTGAGGTCGAAGCCGCGGCCGTGACCCTGGTAGGCGGTGGTCGAGTCGGAATAGCGGTCGGAGATAACGATCTCACCGGCTTCCAGGGCTGGGCGCAGCTTCTCGCGCACATGTTGCGCGCGGTCGGCCAGCACCAGCAAGAGCTCTGAGGCGACTCCCAATGAGACCGCCGGATCGAGGAAGATCGCGCGAATCGCCTCGCCCGCGCGCGTGCCGCCGGGCTCGTGGGTGAGCGTCACGCGCCGCCCGCGCCGGCGCAATTCGTCGGCCAGAATCGCCGCCTGAGTGGTCTTGCCCGAGCCCTCGACCCCCTCGAGTGTGATGAAGATGCCGGCCGCCATCAGCGCGATAGATACCAGCTTACGAGCTGCGGTTGAAAGAACGTGTAAAAGCCCGCCGCCAGCGACAGGAAAGGTCCGAATGGCACCGCGGTCGCGAGCAGCGCGTGCTCCTCGTTTTCCGCCGCCGCGCTATCGGGCGCTTGCGGATCGATTGAGATCGCCGCTGCCGCTTCGGTTTGCGAGACTGCCGATCCCGTACCAGCTTGCGCCGCCACAGCGCCGGACGGGGCAGGAGCTGGATCAGTGGCCGCTTCACGCGCGCTCGGCGGTAGGTCGGGCGCCTGTCTGGGAGTTCCGAACAGTCCGATCGCGAGCCCGCCAAACGATCCGAGCAGCGCGCCAAAAAACAGCGTGAACAGCACGCCCTGCCATCCGATGAACGCGCCCACCATCGCGAGCAGGAACACGTCGCCCAGGCCGATGCCCTCCTGTCCGCGCGCGAGCTGGTAAAGGTAGCCGGTCACCAACAGGACTCCCGCGCCGACGGCTATCCCGATGAGCGAGCTCTTCCATCCGACCTCGGGCATAAACAGCGCGGCCAGCACAAAACCCACCGGGACGCCGGGAAACGTGATCAGGTTGGGGATGAGCCGCCAGTCGTAGTCGACCAGCGAGGAGACGAGCAGCGCGGTGATGAAGATGAAACGCGCGATCGCGTCGCCCAGTGGAAAATTCGCATACAGATAAAGCGCGGCCAGCGCGAGCGCGAGTTCGCCGCCTAGATGGCGCGCACGAATCGGCGCCCCGCACATCAGGCAACGCCCGCGCGAGGCCAGGTAGGCGAAGATCGGAATATTGGCCCACCACGGGATCGGGCGCTCGCAGCTTTCGCAGAACGATCGCGGGGTCGCGATCGAGATGTCGCGCGGCAATCGGTAAGCGACCGTCACCGCAAAACTGCCGACGCACGCTCCCAGCGCCAACGCAGCCACATCGCTGACAATCGCAGGAACCTGCTCCATCGTCCCCCTCGGCCTGTTTTCCCGCTCGCGTCCGTCCGCTATCCGGCGAGCCGGGCGAGGCTCACTATCACCGTGCGTTCGCGCGGGCCGTCGAACTCAGCCAGCATCACGCCCTGCCATCGGCCGAGCGCGAGCTTGTTTTCGCGCACCGGAATATTGATCGACGTACTCAGCATCACCGAAAGAATGTGCGCCTGCGAATTGCCCTCGGCGTGGCGGAAGTCGCCCTTGAGCGGTACCAGGCGCTCGAGATGGCGCAGCAGGTCGGAGGTAACGTCGGGATCCCAGTTTTCCGACACGATTACGGCGGCGGTGGTATGCGTAATGAAGAGATTGCAGAGCCCGATACTGACGCCGCTTTGTTCAACTGCGCGTGTAACGTCGCCGGTGATATCGACCAGCTGCACGCGCTCGCTCGTACGAATCCGGATATCCGTCATCACACGGACCATTCTATGGTCCGCGACGGTGTCTCGCCAGCTACCGCCGCCAATCACGCCCGTGCTGCGAGCGTTTCCATCGCAGCACCGATTCGCTATCGTTCGGCCAGACTGCGCGGGCAAGAATAGCATGGAACAGGAAGCGCTGGAATTCTGGTTCGAGTTCGCGAGTACCTACTCATATCTGGCGGCTTCGCGGATCGACGAGGTCGCGGCGGCCGCTGGCGTGCGCCTGCGATGGCGTCCGTTTCTGCTCGGCCCGATCTTCGCGTCGCAGGGATGGGGCGACTCGCCGTTCAACCTCTATCCGCTGAAGGGCCGTTACATGTGGCGCGACATGGAGCGGCTGTGCGAGAAATACGAAATTCCGTTTCGCCGCCCGAGCAAGTTCCCGCGAAGCGGCCTGCTGGCGGCGCGCATCGCCTGTATGGCAGCCGAGGAACCATGGTGTCCGCACTTCGTGCGCGCAGTCTTTCGCGCCAACTTTGCCGAGGACCGCGAGATTTCGCAGACCGCAACCATCGCGGAGATCCTAGCCACGGTCGGTCAGCCGCCGCGCGAAGTGCTCCAGCGCGCCGAGGCGCCGGAGAACAAGCAGCGCCTGCGCGAGCAGAATCAATGGGCCGTGGTGCACGGTATCTTCGGCGCTCCGACGATGATGGCCGGCAAGGAACTGTTCTGGGGTAACGACCGCCTCGAAGACGCGATCGCGTTTCACCTGCGCTCGGGACAGGCCGACGCCGAGTAACGGGTTGCGGCTCAGCGCTGGCAGTGCGGGCAGAAAAAGCTCGCGCGTTGGCCGACCGTCACGTTGCGAATCGCGCTTTTGCACACGCGGCACGGCTCGCCCTCGCGCCCATAGACCATCAGGCGCTCAGCGAATCGTCCCGGCTGTCCCTCCGAGTCGCGATAGCTGCGAAAAGTGGTGCCGCGGCTGCCGATCGCCGCGCGCAGAACAGGCGCGGTCTCGGCGACGATGCGTTCGATCTCCTTGCGCGTGACCTTCGCGGCGCGGCGCGTCGGCCGCACTCGCGCGCGGAACAGGATTTCGGAGGCATAGATATTGCCGATTCCGGCGACGATCCGCTGATCCATGATGAGGTTCTTGATCGCGGCGCGCCGGCCGCGGGCCGTCCGCGCCAGGTACTCCCCATTGAAGGCGGCGCTGAGCGGCTCGGGACCGAGCCCGGCCAGCTCGGGCGCCGCGGCGAGTTCCCCGCGTGCGACCAGCCGGATCAGTCCGAAGCGGCGCGGGTCGTTGTAGACCAGGCGGGTGCGGTCGTCGAGCGCGAATTCGACGTGGTCGTGGCGCGCGGCGAATTCGGCGTCGTCGAAATCCTTGCCGCGATGAGTCAGACTGCCGCTCATCCCCAGATGCACGATCATCGCGGCGCCGTCGCTAAGCTCGATGATGAGATACTTGGCGCGGCGGCCCAGGCGCTCGATGCGCCGGCCTTCGACGCCGGCCGCAAAATCGTTCGCCACATTACGCCGCAGACGCGGCTCCGCGACGCGCGCGCGCTCGATGGTGCGGCCGACCGCCGTTCGCGCAAGGATTCGCCGGAGCGATTCGACCTCGGGCAGCTCAGGCATCGCGGGGCTCCGTCGCCGCCGCCGCAGTCGCGATCGCGCCTGCGCGTTTGAGCGCGTCGGCCAGGCGCACGAAGTCGGCGAGCGAGAGCGTGGCGGGCCGCGCGGCGTGATCGATGGCGGCGCGCGCAAGTGCGTCGGCTATGGCTTCAGGCGCGGCGTCGAGCGCGCGGGTGAGCGCGTTGCGGATGGTCTTGCGCGGGGCCGAAAACGCGGCGCGAATTGCGCCGAGCAGCGCAGCCTCGTCGGCGGGCGCAAACGGCGCCCGCGCGTGCGGCGTGAAGACGATAACTTCCGCATCGACGCGCGGCGCGGGACGGAAGTTGCCGGCGGCGACGCGGAAATGGTCGCTCGTCTCCCAATAGAGCGCGGTAAAAACACTCAGCGCCGAGTACGCGCGCTCGCCCGCACGCGCGCGAATACGCTCGGCGACCTCGCGCTGGAACATCAGGACCATCGACCCGATCGCTGCGCGCATCTCGTCGAGCCGGCGCAGGATCGCCGCAGCCGCGTTGAACGGCAGATTGCCGATCACCTTGACCGGCGGCCGCTCGACCAGTTCCGCAAGCTCGACTTCGAGAAAGTCGCGGCAGATCACGCGCACGGCGGGATGTCCGGCAAACGCGTGCTCGAGCCGCTCCGCGAGCCGCGCGTCGAGTTCGAGCAGCCATAGCCGGCGCACTCCGGCGCGCAGAATCTTGTCGCTCAGGATGCCCAGGCCGGGGCCGATCTCGACCACTTCGTCGCCGGGCGCGATTGTGGCCGCGGCGACGATCCGGTCGGCGATGGCCGGCTGCACCAGGAAATTCTGGCCGCGCGATTTGCGCGGCCGCACGCCGGCGGCCTCGAGCTCGGCGGCGACCGCGAACGGCGACGTGCGGCTCGCGGCTCCGGAGCGTCCAGGGTGTATCACTCGCGGCGTCCCCATCGTCTGGCCGCGCCTACAGGATGAGGGCGGCTTCGGCGTCGATACCTAGCGAGTCGCGCTCGCCGCGCAACAGCCGATAACTTCCGGCCATCGCGATCATCGCTGCATTGTCGGTGCAGAACTTGAGCGACGGCGCGATGACCTCGCGGCCTTGCGCCGCCGCCGCCTCGGTGAGGCGCTCGCGCAAGCGCGAGTTGGCGGCGACGCCGCCGGTGAGCGCGATCACCTCGATGCCGGTCTCGCGCGCTGCGTGCAGCGCCGGCACAACCAGCATGTCGACCACCGCCTCCTGGAAGCTCGCCGCGAGATCTTCGCGCGAGGCCGCGGCGCCGGCCTCGGTGCGCAACAGCGTTGCGACGGCGGTCTTCACTCCGCTGAAACTGAAGTCGAGCGGCGCGCCGCGTACGTGGGCGCGCGGAAAGCGCACGCGCTTGCGGTTCCCCTGCCGCGCAAGCTCGTCGATTATCCGGCCGCCCGGATAGCCGAGGCCCATCAGCTTCGCCACCTTGTCGAACGCCTCGCCGGCGGCGTCGTCGCGCGTGCGGCCTAATCGGCGATAGCGGCCGAAGTCTTCGACCACAAAGAGCTCGGTATGCCCGCCCGATACGACCAGCGCGAGAAACGGCATCGCAAGGCGATGCTCCAGCATCGGCGCGAGCAGGTGTCCTTCAATGTGGTTCACCCCGACAAACGCGATGCCGAGGCTCTGCGCGAGCCCTTTGGCGCACATCAGGCCGACCAGCAGCGAGCCGACCAGTCCCGGACCGCGGGTCACCGCTATTGCGCCGATGTCGCCGAGCGCGCATCCAGCCGCCTCCAGCGCCTGCTCGATCACGGGCAGGATGGTGACGACGTGATTGCGCGAGGCCAGTTCCGGAACGACGCCGCCGTAGCGGCGATGGATCTCGTCCTGATTGGCGATGACGCTTGAGCGGATGGCAGCGACGCCGGGGCGCGCTGTCTCGATAACCGCCGCGGCCGCGTCGTCGCACGAGGACTCGATTCCCAGAATCAGCATTGCTTCACTGCTTCACTGGTTGCCTTGCGCACCCGCGCCGTTGCTCCGGCTGGCGGCAGAGCCGGTCGAATCAGTGCCTGAGTCGTCACCCGTATCGGCTCCCGAATCAGCACCCGTATCAGACTGATCGGTCTGATCTGATTGGGCCGGGGGCGGCGCCGCTTCGGCCGGGGCGGGCGCGGCCAAGTCGACTTGGGGCGCTGGAAGTGCGGCACCGTCGAGCGGTGGTGGCGGCGGCTCCGCGCTGCCGGCATTCGCATCGGAGAGGCTCTCGCTCAGCCGGCCGTATCCGGTGCGCGCCATCAGGTTACCCGGCGCGACGTCGAGCGCCTGCCTGTAGGCCGCGGCCGCCTGGGGAAATTTGCCTTGCTCCTCAAGACACGCGCCCTCGAAGCTTTTGACCTCGCCAAGCCATGCGGGCACCGTGCGTACTCCGACCTCGGAGCGGCCAAAAAACGCGAGCGCTTGAGGATAGTCTTTTTTTAGCATGTAGGCGCGGCCGAGATAGAAGTAGGCGTAGGGATCGGTCGGATCGATCGAAATCGCGCGGCCGAGATCGCGGATCGCGTCGTCGGGCTTGGAAGCTTCGAGCGCCTTGCGCCCATCCTCGGCGAAACGCAACGAGGCGTTGAGCGCCGGCTGATCCTTGGTGCCGGCGATGAGCCCGGTGAGCGGCTGGTCGCTCACCGGCGCGGTTGGTTGTACGGAACCGACGTCGTATGGCGGCGGCGCGTCGGTGGGCGTGGCCTCGGGTGCTGGCTCGTCGGCGACGGGCGCGCCCGCCGCCGCATCGGGCGCGCCCGTCGCCGCGCCTGCCGCATCGGGAGTTCCCGTCGCCGCGCCCGCGCCGCCCGCATCAGGAACGCCGGACGAGCCGGACGAACTGCCGGCCGTGGCCGGCATACGCGTCCATTCACGGGCGCCCTCGTCGTCGCTCGCCGGCGACGCTTGCGCCGCCGGCGCAGACGTCGTTGCGGGTGGCGCCGGCGCTTGCGCGCCGTTTCCACTACCGTCACCCTGCGCGCCGCTCGGGCTCTGCGAGCCCGAAGGCTGTGCGAACGATGGCGCCGGGGAGGCCGCCGGAGATGCCGTCGGAGACGGCAGGTCCTCCGGCGGCAGGCTCTGCTCTTCGAGCGCTACGGTGGCGCCGGAGCCGAAGGTTCCGGCGCCACCGTAGCGTGGCGCGCTCGTAAGCGACGCGGTCGCCACGACCGCGTGCCCTGGGGAGGCGGCCGTGCCGGCAGCCTCCACAGGGCACGCGAAGCCCGCCAGCGCCAGCAGGCACGTCAGCGCGATTGGCGCGGCGCGCCTCGATACGGCCAGCCGCGCGAGTTCTGGATCAATTCTCATCAGTCGTTAGGGTCGCTCGGCAAGCGTTCCCAGTTGGCCCCTGTTGACGGCGCGCCAGGCGTTGCGGAATTGACGGCGGCGGTGGTGGTGCCGCCCCGGGCATGAAACGGGCAGATTTGCGTCGGCGCGAGGTCCGCCGGGAACGCTCCCTCCAATACCACCGGACAATTCGGCCCCGCCAGGTAGCCGGTCAGCGGGTCAACCTTCTCCACCAAGATACCGGGCGGCGGGGCGAAGTCCAGCGGCGGACGCGAAGCCGTTGCGGCCTTCATGAAATCGGTCCAGGCCGGCAGCGAGGCCTCGGCGCCGGTGAGTCCCAGCACTTCCCTCTGATCGAAGCCAGTCCACACGACCGCGAGCAGGTTGGGCGTGAAGCCGGTGAACCAGGCGTCCTTGGAGTCGTTGGTGGTGCCGGTTTTGCCCGCCGCGGGGCGGCTGAAGCCGCGCTTGCGCGCGCCCTCGCCGGTGCCATGGTTGATGACCTGTTCGAGCATGAAGTCGATCATGTAGGCGAGTTGCGGCGAGAGCACCTGGCTCGCCTGCAGTTCGTGGCCCTCGATCACCTTGCCGCTCTGATCGACCACCGCCGTGACCGCGTAGGACTGCACGTCGAGCCCATAGTCGGCCATGATCGAATAGGCCTGCGCGATCTGCATCGGCGTGACCTCGATTCCGCCCAGCACGATCGAGGGGTAGGCGGGCAGGTCGCCAAAGCCCATTTTTTCGGCCATCGCACGCACCCGGTCCAATCCGATCTGGTTGGCCAGGCGGGAGGTCGCCGAGTTGAGCGACTCCTCCAGCGCGAACTCCAGGGTGACCCGGCCGAAGTAGCGGTCCTTGTAGTTCTTGGGGCTCCAGCTCATGTCGCCGTAGGTCCACGTGAACGGCGTGTCTTCAATATAAGAGGTCGGCAGAAAATGTTCGGGGCCGCCCTCGAGCGTTTCCTGCAGCGCGGCCAGGTAGGTGATGGGCTTGAAGGCCGAGCCCGGCTGGCGCTCGGCCTGGGTGATACGGTCGAACTGGCTTTCGCGGTAGTCGCGCCCGCCCACCATCACGCGAATTTTGCCGCTTTGCGGCTCGACCGCGATCAGCGCCTCTTCGAGCTGATCCTTCTTTTCCTTGCGCCGCAGCGAGGGGTAGCGCCGCTCGAGGTAGTCGAGGTTGTCGCGCACCGCCTTCTCGGCGAGCTTCTGCGCATGCACGTCGAGCGAGGTGAAAACTCTCAAGCCCTCGCCGGTCAGCACGTTGGGCGGATAGCGCTCGGCCAGCTCGCGCTTGACGTAGTCGACGAAGTAGGGTGCGTCGTTGTTTTCGACGAAGACCTCGCGTGGATGTAGCGGTTCGGTGGCGGCGCTGTCATAGGCGGCCTTGCTGATATAGCCGTCGGCGAGCATCAGGCCCAGCACTTCATTGCGCCGCTGCTCGGCGAGTTGTGGATGATGCAGCGGGTTGAGACGGTTGGGCGAGCTTATCATCCCCGCGATCGTCGCCATCTCACCGATCGTCAGATCGCGTGGCTCTTTGGAGAAGTAAAACTCAGAGGCCTCCCACACCCCGTAGATTCCCTCCTGACCACGCTGCCCGAGGTAGATGTCGTTGATGTAGTTTTCCAGGATCTGGTCCTTGGAATACTGGCGCTCGGCGATATACGCCATCAGCGCCTCTTTGGCCTTGCGCCGCCAGTCACGCTTGCTGGTCAGAAAGAAGTTCTTCATCAACTGCTGGGTCAGAGTCGAGCCGCCCTGACGGACGCGATGCGCGGTGAAGTCGATCCAGGCGGCCTTGACGATACGGATCAGGTCGATGCCGTGATGCTCGTAGAAGCGATGGTCCTCGGCGGCGAGAATCGCGTCGATGAAGGCGGGCGGAATCTGCGCGAGCGGCACCAGGCGCCGTTGCTGCCAGCTACCCTGGAAAATGCCGCTGATCAGCTCCGGCTCGAGCTCCGCGGAGAAGAGCGCCTTGCCGCCGAGCGGATCGCGCATCGCGAGCACCGTGTTATGCGGCCCCAGGGTCATTTCGACCGCCTCGCCCGGGAACTCGGAATAAGGATAGGCGAAGCTGTGCAGGAAAACGGCCAGCCGATGCTTCCTTTCATCGAGCGAGTACTCGCCGCGCGAAGCAATCTGGCCCGGGGCGACGCGATGGTAGTTCAGGCGCGCCAGGCGCTGGAAGAAGCCCAGGTCATCGAGGCTCTGCCCCGGATAGACGAAGCAGGAATCCGAGTAGATGCGCGAGGGAATATCCCAACGTTTGCCGGAGAAGCGCGTTACGACTTCATTCTCCAGCGCGTGGTAGTAGCTCAGGAACTCGTAGATCGCCGGAGGCAGGGCGAACAGCAGGATCGCGCACACGCTGAGCAGGATTATTTTGAGCGCGAGTTTCATCGCGGCCAAAGGCGCTCAGCCGTCCGTGCGTCTCCGCCCGGCGCATACTCGCAGCCGCGCATCGTCTAGCCCTCCGGTTCGAGCGGCACGAAGACGGTGTTGTTGTGACGCTTGATCAGGAGCAGCACCGCCTTGCCACCGCCCGACTTGATCGCGCGCTCGTAGGCGTCAACGTTGCCGACACCCTGGCGGTTGACCTCCACGATGATGTCGCGCGAGCGCATACCGGCCGCGTCGGCCGAGCTGCCGGGCTGCACCGAATACACCACTACGCCCTTGCTCTGGCCCAGCCCCATTTCATGCGCGAGCCCGGAGTCGAGGTCCTTGACGGTGAGGCCGAACGGCGAGGAGCCTTTAATTAGCTGCCTGGCGGCCGCGGCGACGTGGGTCTCGCGCGAGGCGGTAATCGTGACCGGAATTTCCAGGTACTTTCTGTCGCGTACGATTCTGAGCGTGGCGCTATGGCCGAGCGGCGTGCGCGCGACCATCAGCGGCAATTCGCGTGAGTCCTCGATCGGCGTGCCGTTGTAGGCCGCGATCACGTCGCCCCGCTTGACCCCGGCGCTCTTAGCCGGCCCCTCGTTCAGCACCTCGGCGACCAGCGCGCCGCGCGGCTCCTCCAGCCCCATCGAGTCGGCGATCGCCGGTGTCACCCGCTGCACGTAGATTCCGAGCCATCCGCGCACCACCTTGCCGTGCTCGCGCAGTTGCGGCAGCTCTTCCTTGACCAGGTTGACGGGGATGGCGAAACCGATGCCGGTGTTGGAGCCGGTGCGGGTGAAAATCGCCGAGTTCACGCCCACCACCTCGCCGCGGACGTTGATCAGCGGACCACCCGAGTTGCCCGGGTTGATCGCGGCGTCGGTCTGGATGAACTCGTCGTAGTTGCCAGGGATGAAGCGGCCCTTGGCGCTGACGATGCCGGCGGTGACGGTATGATCGAAGCCGAACGGGTCACCGATGGTCATCACCCACTGACCTACTTTCACCTCGTCGGAGTCGCCGAGTGGCGCCACCGGCAAATCGTGCCTCACATTTATTTTCAGCAGCGCGATGTCGGTCTTGGCGTCGCGCCCGGTCACCGAAGCCTTGTACTGATTACCGTCCATCGTGGTGACGATGATCTCGCGGCCGTTTTCGATCACGTGATCGTTGGTCAGGATGTAGCCGGCGGCATTGATGATGAAGCCGGAGCCGAGGCTGCGGCCGTGCGGCTCGCCAAACGGCTCACCGAACTCGTTGAACGGCTCGTTGCCGCCCCCTTCGCTGCCGCCGCCTTCACCCCCTCCGCCTTCGCTGCCGCCCTCGCCCTCGGAGGCGGCCGGCCCGGCCTGCTCGGTGGAGATATTGACCACGGAGGGCCCCAGTTTATCGGCCAGCGCGACGAAATCAGGCAACGTCTCGGCCTTGGCCGCGTGCGACGACGTAAGCTCGTGCCAGAATTGATCGCCGAAGGCGCGCGGCGCCGCCGGGCCGCACCACAGCAGCATCAGCGCCGCGAAACAAAGGATAGCGACGTTCCCGAACTTCGAAGGCATTCGCGCGCTGACCCGGACCCAGGCGAATCAGCCGTTCCGGCGAGCGATCTCAACGTATTTCATTCTGAGGTCAAAGAGAATCGCGTCGAGCAAGGCTTGCTCGTCATGATCGAGGTTGCCCCGCGTTTTGTCCCGCAACATCCCGAGGATATCGATGAGCTGCTGCGCCATCGCGAGGTCGCGCTGTTCCTGACCGCTGGAGGGGTCGGCCATCTCGCCCAGATGCACCAGGGCTTCGGTCGAGAGGCTCATCAGGAAGGCGCCGAAGCTAATCTCGCCCGTCTCCTCGCCGGCTTCAGACGGATTCCCCTCGGCGGCGACCGCCGATCGCGCGGCGGCGTAGCCCTTCGCCGCCGCCGCCTGCTGCGGCTGAGAGGCCGCCGCTTGCTGCTGGACGGGCGCTGATGGTTGTTGTTGGGCCGACGGGTGTGCCCCGGCGCCGTGAGGTGGGCCGCCGGCACGCGGCGTTTCGGGCTTCGCCGCCACCGGCTCTTCGGCGCCGCTGAACTCGGGCTTCAGATCGCCCTCGGCCGAAAACCGCCGCCGGTCCTGAATTTTGAAGCCCTTGGAGCTCTCGTCCTCGGATGCCATCTGACTAGACCACCTCTGTGCTCGCCATGTGCTCAAGGCGCCGGACGCGCTCCTCGAGCGGCGGATGGGTTGAAAAGAGCTTGCTCATCAGGCCCTTTGCGTTCAGCGGATTGACGATAAACAGATGGGCCGTGGCAGGCCCGGCGTCCATCGGCATGCGCTCGTTGGCGGCCTCCAGCTTGCGCAGCGCGCCGGCGAGGAAGAGCGGATGATGAGTGAGACGAGCACCGCTGGCGTCGGCCTGGTACTCGCGCGTGCGCGACACCGCGAGCTGGATCATCGTCGCCGCAAGCGGCGCCAGAAACGCCATCAGCAGCAGCTCGACCATGCCGCCGCGCCGGTCGTCGTCGCCGCCGAAGCCGCCGAAAATCGCGCCCCATCGCGCCATCGAAGCCAGGATCATGATCGCGCCGGCCAGCGTCGCCGCAATCGAGCTGGTCAGGATGTCGCGATTGATCACGTGGGAAAGCTCGTGTCCGAGCACGCCCTTGAGCTCGTCGCGGCTGCAAATTCGCAGAATCCCGCGCGTCACGGCGACGGCGGCGTGATGGGGATTGCGGCCGGTGGCGAAGGCGTTAGGCGTGTCGGTGTCGATGAGATACATCCGGGGCACCGGGATATGCGCCTCCTGCGCCAGCTCCTGGACGATCGAGTAAAGCTCAGGCGCGGCGGCGGCGTCGAGCTCCTGCGCGTTGTAAGCCTTCAGCACCATCTTGTCCGAGAACCAGTAGCTGAAGAAATTCATCGCCAGCGCGATGACGAAGGCGATTTCGGCGCCGCTTCGTCCGCCGAACACGCCTCCTATAAGTATCAGGAGCCCGGTCAGGGCGCCGAGCAGTATGGTGGTCTTGATGGCGCTGCGCATAGATTCCTTGCGGGAGGTAAAAAACTCCAGAAAATCAAAGGCATTTCAGCATGTCATGGGCCGAAAATGCTCGACCTGTTAGAGGCTACGCCGGGCAATTTTTGCAGTCAACGCGCCCATTGCTCAAGGTCGAATGTAACCATTTATAGCCCGGGTAGCATCCGTCATTTCCTGTACTCTGGTCCTGTACGCTGGTCCTGTGCCCTGGCGCGACGAGCTGGCAGTGGGCAAAATTCGAGCGCCAACGCTTTCTTCACGGCCCATCGATCATTTCGTTCAGCGCCGACGCCACCTCGGCGATCGTCAGGTCGGCGAGCTTCTGAGCCCGCAGAATTCTGACCCGTCCGAGCGGACGCCATCGGTCAGGATCCGTCGGCCCGAAAATCGCGACTCCAGGCGCGCCGGCGGCGGCCGCGAGATGCGACACGCCCGAATCATTGCCGACGAAGTCGGCTGCGAGGCGCGCCAACCCGGAGAGAGTGCTGAGCGGTTGATCGCGAAGCCACGCAATCCCGCGTGCGGCCAGGAGTGGTATCAGGACCGCCTCGATCGCACCTTCCGCCGGGCCTAGCACGACCAGCGCTCGCATCGGCTGCGGGAGCGCGCTGGCCAGGGCAGCGAAGCTTTCCGCGGGCCAGTTCTTATGCGGGCTTCCGCTGCCGGGGAAGACCAGCACGACGCGCCTATCGACGAGGCCGAGACGGGCGAGAGCTTGCTTCGCCTCGGCGATATCGTCCGCAAGCACGTCGACATGTGCGTCGAGCGGCGCGGTGCGCTCGCCTATCTCTTCTAGGTAACCGGAGGCGACGTGGCCCGTGCTCGCGGGACGAAAGGCGTGGAAGCTGACGGCGGCGGGCGCGGCGGCCGCTTCGAGTGCGCGGCGAAAGCGCTCGTCGTCGGCGGCGAAGAACGAGTAGATGCGGGTGAAGGGGCGAAACAGTCGCGCCGATTCGGTGAGGTCGGGATTTTCGGCGAAGAGCGCGGCGACCTCGCGCCGGTCAATTGAGTGAGCTCGTGAATGGCCGTGTGCGATTCCGACCCGCGCGACGGCGAAGCGCGCCAGTTCTTCGCGCGCCATCAGTTCGAGCGCGGCGCCATTGTGACGCCGGGTGAGCGCGCGGAGTGCGGGCACAAGACAGATAAGATCGCCCAGTGCGCCGGGAAAAATCACCAGCACGCGCTCCGCACGCGCGATCCGCTCCGGCCCCGGCGATATCATCGGCGCACTCTATCATCCAAACGCCACCGGTCTATTGTCCGAGGCGACCGGCCTATTGCCCGTGCCATTGCTCGCTCGCGGGCTTCCGCCGCGCCCAAACATCACATAGCAGTCGCAAAACGGGAGCGAATACGGCTAAAATCGCGGCATGCCGAACAGCGTGGCGCGCTCGCCGCTCGAACTCGTCGGTCACACCCCTGTGGTGCGGCTCAATCGCCTGCCGGGCAAGGACGACGCCGAAATATGGGCCAAACTTGAGAGCTTCAACCCCGGCGGCAGCGTCAAAGACCGGATCTGCGTCGCGATGGTCGAGGCGGCGGAGCGCGAGGGACGGCTCAAGCCCGGCGCAACTATCGTCGAGCCGACTTCGGGTAACACGGGAATCGGCCTGGCGCTGGTCGCTGCCGTCAAGGGTTACCAGCTTATCCTGACGATGCCCGACACGATGAGCGAGGAGCGGCGCTCGCTGTTGGCGGCCTACGGCGCGCGCCTGGTGCTCACACCGGACACGCGCGGGATGCATGGCGCGATTGCCAAGGCGCAGGAGCTGGTGCGCGACAACCCGGGCTTCTTCATGCCCCAGCAGTTCAGGAACCACGCCAATCCCCACATCCATTATACGACCACCGGGCCCGAACTGGTCGGCCAGCTCGAGCGTATCGACGCGTTCGTGGCGGGCGTCGGTACCGGCGGCACGATCACCGGCGTCGGCCGTTACCTGCGCGAGCATTTCGGCAGCCGCGCGCTGATCGTGGCGGTCGAACCGAAAAATTCTCCGGTGCTGGAAGGTGGCGAGGCCGGTTTTCACAAAATCCAGGGGATCGGCGCCGGCTTCGTGCCGGAAAATCTCGACACCACGGTATATGACGAAGTCATCGCGGTCAGCGACGAGGAGGCGACGCTTCACACGCGCCGTCTCGCCCGCGAAGAGGGATTGCTGGTCGGAATTTCCTCGGGCGCAGCCTGCTGCGCGTCGCTTCAGGTGGCCAAACGACTGGGCCGCGGCAAGGTCGTCGCGACGGTCTTCTGCGACACCGGGGAGCGCTACCTGACGACCGATCTTTTCCAGGCCGAAGGTATATGAGCAACGCGATCAGCGAGGAGCTTTCGTTCAAGCTCGAGCACCTGCGCGGGATTTTCGCGCCGATGCGCTCACTGATAGTCGCATTTTCGGGCGGGGTCGATTCGACCTTCGTCCTGCGCGTCGCTCACGACATCCTTGGCGCGCGGATGCTCGCGCTCACCACAACCTCGCCCACGATGCCCGACGATGACCGGCGCTCGGCGCTGGAGATGGCCCGGATGATCGGCGCGCGCCACCTGGTCATTGACTCCAACGAACTCGAGGTCCCCGGCTACGCGGAAAACCCGCTCAACCGATGCTACCTGTGCAAGCACAACCTGTTCACGGTTTGCGAGGCCAAGGCGGCGGAACTCGGAATCGAAGAGATCGTCGACGGGCTCAACCTGGACGATTTGCATGACTATCGTCCCGGGATTAAGGCCGCCGGCGAAAAGCGCGTCCGCCATCCGCTGGTCGAGGCCGAATTGACCAAGGCCGAAATTCGCGAACTGTCGCGCGCGCTGGGGCTGCCGACGTGGGATCGGCCGGCCTCGCCTTGCCTCTCGTCGCGTTTTCCCTACGGGACGCGAATCACGCTTGAGGGGCTCGAGCAAGTCGAGCGCGGCGAGCGGCTGTTGCATGCGATGGGCTTTCGAGTGGCGCGCGTACGCCATCATGGCGAGGTCGCGCGGCTGGAAGTCGAACAGCAGGAGATCGCGCGGCTGCTCGAACCGCCGACGCGCGAGCGCGTCGAGCGTGAGCTGCGCAAGCTAGGATTTCGCTTCGTGACCGTCGATTTGAAGGGCTTCCGCTCGGGCTCGCTCAACGAAGGCGTGGCCGCCGCGGCTCTTACGAATTCCGCCGATTCTCCCGGCGCGCGTTGAGAAGAGAGCCGTTCCCGAAGGGCCCGTGCTGGAATAAAGAGGTGCGCGCCTCTCGATAGCGGCCACTTCCGATTTTTTCTAGCGGACCAGGACTTTTCTAGCCGGCAAAGATTCGCGCGGCGAGCGCCGCGGCGATTTCGAGGTCGGCCGGCGTGGTGATCTTGAGATTGGTGGCCGAGCTTTCGACTACCTCGACCCGCCCGCCGCATCGCTCGACCAGTTCGGCGTCGTCGGTCGCGGTGCATCGCTCGCGCATCGCGCGATCGTGCGCCTCGACCAGCGCCGCGCGCCTGAACGCCTGCGGCGTTTGCGCTTGCCATAGCCCCTGGCGCGCAACCGTCGCCGTGATCGTGCGGCCATCGATACGCTTGAGCGTGTCGGCGACAGCGATCGCGGCGATCGCGCCGTCGGCCCGCCGTGTCGCGTCGATGCAGGCGGCGAACAGCGCGGGCGTCGCGAACGGGCGCGCCGCGTCGTGCACCACGACGACTTCGCTCTCCGCGCTGGTGAGCTCAAGTGCGATTCTCACCGAGTCCTGACGCTCGGCGCCGCCCGCGACCAGCTTGACCGGAATTTCCACTGCGGCGCGCTTGACCTCGGCGCGCGCGTGGCGCTCCATCCCGGCCGGCACCGTCACCACCGCCTCGCCGATCGCGTCGAGTGCCGCGATGGCGCGTAGCGAGTAGTGAAGCAACGGCCGTCCGCCGAGCGGCACGAAGGCCTTCGGCACGTCCATCTTAAGCCGCAGCCCGCTTCCGGCGGCGACGATTATGACGGAGCATCGCATCGCGTCGAGGCCGCGGCCGATTAGCGAATCCAAGTGGCCGCGGCGCTATCGAGCGTAGCGAGCGGCGCGTGAGAGGGCAAAGCGCGCGGCCAGGTGCTCACGGCGAGAGCCACCGACCGACGGAACAAAAAAAGGGATCGGAATTGCTTCCGATCCCTCTTCGAGTTTGTCTTTCGCTTCGGCGCGTTCGCTAATTGGCGAACATGATCTTGAGCTCTTCCATGATCTTTTCTTCCGGATGAGCCTTAGCGATGGAAAGCTCCTTCACCAGCAAGCTGCGCGCAGTATCGAGCATCTTGCGTTCACCGAACGACAACTCCTTGTCGCCTTTGAGCACCAGCAGGTCGCGCAGGACCTTGGCAATCTCGAGCGGCGACCCGGTCTTGATCTTTTCGGTATACTCGCGATAGCGCCGGTTCCAGGTCTGAGTGTCGGCGTCGACCTTGCGCGTGCGCAAAATCTTGTAAATCTTATCGACCACGTCCTTGCCGATCACCCGCCGCAGCCCGACCTGGGTTACGTTCTCGGTCGGGATCATGATGGTCATCTTCTCCGTGCCGAGAATCTTGAGCATGTAGAATCGGCGCTCGGTCCCGGAAATGACACGGCTCTGAATGTCCTCGATGACCGCAACCCCGTGGGCCGGGTAAACCACCTTCTCACCCTTCTTGAACGGCAGATTCATCATCTATGTTCTTTCACGAGCCGCGTGGCGTTATGGATTTCGGTCCAGTTAGTGACGGAGGTTCACTCCTGTCCGATCAGCGCTGGCTCAACGCCCATATTATGGCACAATTAGTAGAGTTTTGTAACCCCGCTAAATCCGCAGCTAAGTTGCGGATAAGTCTCCGCTTTGGGCGGACTATTTGCGGACTATTGATGCAGACGATGGCCGCCGCCGAGATGGAGCTCCATCACGATCGCGTCTTCGCCGGGCCCATAGTAATTCGTTCTCAAACGTCGTTCTTCAAAAGTCAGCTTGCGGTAGAGGCTTCTTGCGGCGACATTCGAGCGGCGCACCTCGAGCGTCACGAGACGGATGTGTTTTGCTTTTGCTTCGCTGATGACCTCCGCCATCAACGCCATCGCGATACCGCTGCGCCGCGCCTCAGGATGCACCGCCACATTGAGGATGTGGCATTCGTCAGCGACCAGCCATCGGCACAGGAAGCCCGCAGGCTCGCTGCGGGTCTCGGCCTGCGCCGTGTGAGCCGCTTGCGCTGAAGGCGGCTGGGCCGCCACCATGATGCGGGAGAAGGGCAGCATCAGTTCGCGTTTGAACGAGTCGAGGCTCCACGGCTGTGGAAATGCCAGCCGTTCGATCTCCAGGATGCGTGGCAGATCGCCGGCGGTGGCCTCTCTTACATTCGTCGTCATCGGCCGCCTCTTTAGCGTACGCTCGCCTGACCTCCCGTCGAAGCGGCGTGTGCGCTCGTCCTAGGCGACCCGGCTGATGGTTTCGGGTCCGGCGGCCTTGAAGACCACTATTTCGAGCACCTTGTTGCGCAGGCGATGCTTGAATGATGTGACCGGTCGGTCGAATTCGATCCGGGTGAGGAAGTCAGCAGGAAACGATGCCGAGATGTACGACAATCGCCGCATCGCGTCGCCGCGCACGCCCGCCCGCACGGCCAGCACCTGTTCGTGTAGCGTGACGGTATAGTCGTAATCGGGCATCTCGTCCGGAAGTTTCCACAACTCCTTGAGCGAGGACGCCGGAATTCGCCGCGGCATCTCGATGCCCACCAGATAAGCGTTGGCGTGCTCGACGACCGTGTAGACCGTGCCGTAGCGGCGGTCGCGCTCGATTTTCTCGTCGTGCATCGGATTGCTGTAGCCGTCGAAGGCGACGTGCCGGTCGGCGCGGGTCGCAGGACCGCGCAGCCGGTCCATCCGCATCAGTCTGACCAGCGATCCCCAGATGCTGCGATGGCTCCGACGCTGGCCGGCGGGACCGCCCGGCTCGACCATCCTGAGCACGCCCTCGAAGTCGCCCTCCATCTCGCCGGCGAAGCGTTTCTCTTCGAGCGGCCCGGGCAGAGCGTTTTCGCCGCCGCCCGGAATCGCGGTCATCATGGCCGGTCCGCGATCGGGAGTGCCGCCGGGAGCCGGAGGGTGCGCGGCGGCCCCGACGTCGGCGTGCGGCGCCGGACTGGCGACAGCCTTGGCCTCGATTGCCGCTTTTGCCGTCTCAGGTTGGCTTTGTCGTTCGTTGATGTTGCCTGTCGACACGATCGTGAGCGGAGCCGGTGATTAATGGTTGCGTGGAATTCGACCAGGAATTTGAGTTGACGATACTCATCGCCAGTTTTGGAAGTCAACCGGAGCCCTGCACGAGCGGGGAAACGAGCGGCGGGGCGTCCAGTTGGCTTGCCTTGAACAGATTGATTTGTAACGATGAGCACAATTTCGCGGCTGTAAACGCTTCGCGCCGACGTGCGATGCTGTTAGATTGCTTTCACATATAGAAGACCGATTTTACCGGTTTACCAGGAGGTGGGTTCGGATGAAGAAGTTGGTGAGTGCGCTCGGAATCCTTGCGCTCGGTGGTCTGTTCGCCATCGGATGCAGTTACCAGACTCAGATCGATCAGGCGACTTCGCAGGCTGAGGCCAGCGCGCAGTCGGCTTCCACGGCGACGACCAATGCGCAGAACTCGGCCAACCAGGCGGCCCAGTCGGCCAAAAGCGCCCAGGAAGCGGCTGCTGGCGCAGAGGACTCAGTCAAGCGCGCAAACGACGCTGTGGCTCGCCTCGAAGCGGAATTCGCGTCCTCCGTTACGAAGTAACGATCAGTGCCTGGCGGAAGAGGAGACTCGATCCTCTTCCGCCATTTTTTGAAACTCTCGATAGCGATCGGCGAACGCGTGACTCAGCGCCGCGCCGTCGGCGTGGCGCTGTGGGTTGGCGCGGCGAGCGCGCGGCGGGCGTCATCGCGCGAGAGGTCGTCGCTCTCGATACGCCGCTCGAGGTCGCGAAAGGCTCCCACGGTCAGTCCCTGAGCCGCGGCGGCTTGTTCGACGGTCATGCTGTGATTGCCCTGCATCGCGCGGTAGACCGCGACGTACTTTTCGATCTGTTCAGGTGAGGCGCCCTTGTCCGCGGTGGCATCGCCGCCGCTGTCATCATCGTCGTCCTGGGCGAGCATCGGGGCGGCCATGGCGGCTCGCGGCGGGGCAGATAGCTCGCGCGGCGGTTGCGCGCGAAGCGAAGCTAAGGCGCCGGGCGGAGTCCCCGAGCCGGCAGTCGCCATTGGTGGGATTGACGCGGCGAGCGCCGCCACGCCAAGCAGCGCCGCGAGCACAGGGGTGGCGCGCCGTGCCGTCTTGTCTGGCGAGGCCGGCGCCTGGTCTGACGGCGCTGGCGTCATCTGCGGGAGCGCCGGCGTCTTGTTCAACGGAGTTGTGATCACGCTAGCTATCCTTGCACGCTCGGTTATCGGGCACAAAGCGTGATACTACTGGTAATGCGCGCCAGCATGCTTATGTTCGAGCGGGTCGCGCCGATTAGGCCTCGACGTATCGGTGCGCGCACAGTTCAAAGATTCTTTTACGGAGATTTTTTCGATGTCAGCCAAAACCATCCACCTGCATGAGCAAGCCCGCGTCGGGATCGTCAAGGGCGCGTCGCTGGTCGCCGAGGCCGCGCGTGTCACGCTCGGTCCCAAGGGCCGCCACGTCATGATCCAGCGAAGCTTCGGCGCGCCGATCATCACCAAGGACGGCGTCACCGTGGTCAAGGAGATCGACCTCGAGGACAAGTTCGAGAACATGGGCGCCAAGCTGATTCGCGAGGTCGCCCAGAAAACCTCCGACGTCGCCGGCGACGGCACCACCACTGCCACTGTGCTCGCCCGCGCCGTGCTGCGCGAGGGCCTGCTGCTGCTCGCCGCCGGGATGGCGCCGATGGATCTCAAGCGCGGCATGGAGGCCGCGGTCGCCAAGGCGTCCGCGGTTATCAAGGCGATGGCCCGGCCGGTCAAGGAGCATGAGCGGATGGTGCAGGTCGCCACCGTGGCGGCCAACGGGGACAAGGCGATGGGCAAGATTATCGCCGACGCGATGGACAAGGTCGGAATTGAAGGTGTGATCACGGTCGAAGAGGCGAGCGGCCTGGAGACCACGCTCGACCTGGTCGAGGGCATGCGTTTCGATCGCGGCTATCTCTCGCCCTACTTCGTAACCAACCCCGAGCGCATGACGGTCGAGCTCGAAGAACCGCTGATCCTGTTCCACGAAAAGAAGATTTCCAACATGCGCGATCTGCTGCCGCTGCTCGAACGCGTGGTGCAGTCGGGCCGTCCGCTGTTGATCATTTCCGAGGATGTCGAGTCCGAGGCGCTCGCCACGCTGGTGGTCAACAAGCTGCGCGGCACGCTGCGCGTGGCGGCGGTCAAGGCGCCCGGCTTCGGTGATCGGCGCAAGGAGATAATGACCGACATGGCGATCCTGACCGGCGGTCAGGTGATCGCGGAGGAGATGGGGCTCAAGCTGGAAACCGTGCAGCTGGGCGTGCTCGGCAAGTGCCGCCGCGCGATTATCGACAAGGACAATACCACGCTGGTTGGCGGGGCCGGCAAGAAAGCCGAAATCCAGGCCCGCTTGAGCCAGATCCGCGCCCAGATCGCCCAGACCACTTCCGACTACGATCGCGAGAAGCTTGAAGAACGCCTGGCCAAACTGGTGGGCGGAGTCGGCGTCATCAAGGTCGGCGCGGCCACCGAGGTCGAACTCAAGGAGCGCAAGGCGCGCGTCGACGATGCGGTCCACGCACTGCGGGCTGCGGTCGAGGAAGGTGTGGTGGCCGGCGGCGGTGTGGCGCTGGCGCGGGCGGTCAAAGAGGTTGAGGCGATGAAGCTGCCACCCGAGCGCAAGGCCGGCGCCGATATCGTCGCGCGTGCGATGGGCGAGCCGCTGCGCCAGATCGCGCGCAACGCCGGCGAAGAGTCCGCGGTGGTTTACAACAAAGTGATCGAGGGCAAGGGCGACTTCGGTTTCAATGCGGCCACCGGGAACTTCGAAGACCTCGTCAAGGCCGGCGTGATCGACCCGGCCAAGGTCGTGCGCTCGGCGCTGGAGAATGCGGTCAGTGGGGCCGCGATGATGCTCACCACCGAAGCAGCGATTGCCGAGGCGCCGCGCAAGCCCGCGCCAGGACCCGCGATGCCACCGGGCGGCGGAATGGGTGGCATGGGTGGTATGGGCGGCATGGGCGGGATGCCGGGCATGGGTGGCATGCCGGGTATGGGAGGCATGGGCGGCATGGGCGGCATGGGCGGCGACGAAGACTTCTAATTCGTGCATTAGAGAGCTCGGTACTGTAATTGGCGCGCAACCGGCGGCACAGCCCGATCTTGAGTTTGGTTACAAGCTAACCTTGAGTTGGGGTAGGTCGTAATATAAGAAATGCTGACTGCGTCAGCTTTCAACTTGTGTAAAATTTGTTATGCTCGTAACCAACCCGGCATAGCAGTTCCGTTGGGGATGTGACTAACTGGTGAGACGGTCCACATCGCGGCCCGTCGCCGACTTGTAAGGAGGGAAGGAATCAAGGATGGAAGGCTTAAAAACTTCGAAGATGATCGCATTTGCCGGGGCTGCTCTGGCGCTCGCTCTATTTGCTGGATGCGCCGGTCAGGACGCCGCGCAAAAAGCCCAGGCGGCGGCCACGCAGGCTGCCTCCTCGGCGCAGGGTGCTGAAGCTGCCGCCAGCTCGGCGCAGCAGTCGGCCGCGGCCGCGCAGGCTGCCGCCACCCGCACCGAGCAGGCCGCGGCTGACGCGAAGGCCGCTGCAGATCGCGCTGAAGCGATCTCCATGAAGACCGAAGGTGGCCATCACGTGATGCATCATCACGTCATGCATCACGTTCATCACCATGTGATGCACGCGGCTCCGGCGCCTGCTCCGGCCGACGGCGGTGCGGCCGCGCCCGCTCCGGCACCTGCGGCTCCAGCGCCCGCGACTCCGTAGTTTTCAACGCCTGCACAGGAAAAGGGCGGCTTAACGACCGCCCTTTTCCTTGTGTGCGCGCTACGGGCCGAGTAGCTAGTGGCTATTCGTGCGGTCCTTCGGTTGGCGCGATTGCGCTTGGCGCCGATTGTCCGGCGATCATGCTGGCGTGCGGCTACCCTTCGAAGGTTACGATCACCTTGAGCGATTCGGGCTTCTGCGCCGTTGCGTAGGCTTCGTTCACGCGCTCTAGTGGAAAACGATGGGTCACCAGGTCGGCGGCGCGCAACACGGAGCGTTCCACCAGCGCCATCGCCTCCCGCGTGTCGTCGGGCCCGCAGGAGTAGCTCGGCACCAGCCGCGTCTCGTTGAAATAGAGATCGTGCGGCCTAAGTGTCATCTCGTCCTCGGGCGGCGTGGCGGTGAACTGCACCACGGTGGCGCCCTTGCCGGCCGCCGCGATACCCTGCGCGATCGCCCTGGCGTTTCCGGGACCGACGATCACCACGTCGGCCATCGCGCCGCCGGTCGCTTCGCGCACCTGCTCCACCAGGTTGTCGCCCGAGACCACCAGCCCCGTGTCGGCGCCCAGCGCGACGGCGCGCCGCGCGCGCGTCTCGAACAGGTCGGCGCCGATTATGCGTCCCGCTCCGAGATGGCGCGCCAGCACCACGTGCATCATGCCCATGATCCCGAGTCCGATTATCAGGATGCTTTCGTCACGCTTGAGGCCCGAGCGGCGGAGCGACTTGACCACGCACGCCGCGGGCTCGATTAGCACGCCGTCGGCGTCGGCGAGCGCGTCGGGCAAGCGGAGCGTGTCGCTTTGGTTGTGCGCGCCCACCACGAAATACTCGGCCATCCCGCCCGGCACGATTTTGGTCGCGCGCCAGGTCGCGCACTGCACGTATTCGCCGCGCCGGCACGACGCGCACTCGAAGCACGGCGCGTGATGATGAACGAAGACGCGCTCGCCGCGGCGAAACCCGCGCACCGCCGCACCAACTTCCTCGACCACGCCGACAGGCTCGTGCCCCAGCACCAGCGGCGCCTTGCGCCGAATGTACCAGGGCATGATGTCGCCCGAGCAGATACCGCAGGCACGGGCACGAACCAGGATTTCGTCGGGGCCGGGCTCAGGGCGTGGGTCGTGCTCGACGCGGATATCACCAAAATCGTAAAGCCGTGCTACTTGCATGTCAGTCCAGAACTTTGTGGTCCACGCCGTCCATTGTCAAACGTTCCTGTGTCAAACGTTCCTGTTGCCGGCGCGCCTGCAGCGGCCGATGCGGCGCGGCGCGCGCAGTGTTAACCTTCAAGCATGCCCAAGCCAGTATGCCCCCCTATCGCGGCCGACGTGATCGCCGAAATCGGAACCGATATCGTGCTGATCGAGCGGCGCAACTTTCCCTTCGGATGGGCGTTTCCCGGCGGCTTCGTCGACGTCGGCGAGAAGGTTGAGGACGCCGCCGTACGCGAACTGCGCGAGGAAACCACGCTCGAAGTCGAACTGCGCGCGCTGCTCGGCGTGTATTCGCGCCCCGACCGCGATCCGCGCGGTCAGACCGTCACCGCGGTTTACGTCGGCCGGGCGCACGGTCAGCCGCGGGCCGCCGACGACGCCAAGGGAATCGGGTTGTTCGCGCCCGACGCGCCGCCCGCGCCGCTCGCCTTTGACCACGCCGAAATTCTCGCCGACTACCTGCGTTTCATCCGCACCGGCGAGCTGCCCGCGCCCTGGCGCCGCTAGCGCAACGGCGCTTCTTTCTCTAGCGCATGATTTCGCGCGCCAGGCGCTCGATACGGTCGAAGGCCTGCGTGAGCTTCTCGCGCGAGGTCGCGTAGGAGAGCCGCACGTGGTTGGGCGCGTCGAAATCGTTGCCGCCGACGATCGCGACCTGCGCGTCGTCGAGGATGATCGAGGCCAGGCGGTCGCCGTCGCCGATAGGCTGTCCCTTGTACTCGCGCTTGAGCATCGCCGACACGTTGACGAATGCGTAGAACGCGCCCTCGGGCACATTGGGCAGGCTGAAGCCGGGAATCCGGCGCACCCGCTCGACCACCAGGTCGCGGCGCGCGCGGAACTCGGCCGCCATCGCGGCGATTTCGTCCTGCGGGCCGGTCAGCGCCTCGACCGCCGCGGCCTGCGCGATCGAATTGGGATTGCCGCTGTTCTGGCTTTGCAGACGCGTCGCCGCTCCGATCGCCTCGCGCGGCCCGGCGGCGAATCCGATGCGCCATCCGGTCATCGCATACGCCTTCGAGAGCGTGTTGAACACGATCCCGTGCTGCTTAAGCCGCGGCTCGATCTCGAAGATGTGCGGCACGCGTCCGACGTAGGCGATATGCTCGTACGCGTCGTCCGACATCACCCATACCTGTGGGAACTCTACCAGCACGCGCGCGAGCGCCGCGAGTTGCGCCGCGTTATAGACCGCGCCGGTCGGATTGGAGGGCGAGTTGAGCATGATGCCGCGCGTGCGCGGGCCAATCGCGCTGCGCAGCCGCTCCGGGCCGAGCAGAAAGCCGTCGCTCTCCGGGCAGGCGACCAGTTTCGGCTCGGCGCCGCTTAGCTGGATCATCGCGACGAAGCTGACCCACGCCGGCGTCGGCACGATCACCTCGTCGCCCTCGTCGAAGAGGCTCGCGATGAGGTTGTACTCGGCGGGCTTGCTCCCGGCCGAGGCCATTATCTCGGCCGGCTCGTAGTCGAGGTGGTTGTCGCGCTTGAGCTTGAGGCAAATCGCGTCCTTGAGCTCGCGCGTGCCGGCCACTGGCGTGTACTTGGTCTTGCCGGCCGCGAGCGCGCGGCGCGCGGCTTCCTTGATGCGCTCGGGGGTGTCGAAGTCAGGCTCGCCGGCGGCTAGCGGGATGACGTCGACGCCGGCGGCCCTCAGTTCGGTCGCGCGCGCATCGGCCGCCAACGTGGCCGACGACTTGATCGCGGCTACTCTGCGGTTGAGCTTCAGCATCTCCTGGTCCTAAGTGTTCCTGGCCAACAAAATTGGCGCGCCGTCCGGGCGGCGCGCGAGGCACCCAAGCCTAGCAGACGAAAGGTGCTCAGTCGATTTTGAGCTTGGCGCGCAGCCGGTTCATCACCAGCTCGGGCACCAGCTCGGGCAGCCTCTTGCCGTAGCTGGCGACTTCCTTGATCAGCCGCGAGGCTGAGAAGAACAGCTTGGGATTGGCGAACAGGAACACGGTCTCGACCTTCGCCCACATCTGGTTGTTCATGTGCGCCATCTGCAGTTCGTAGTCGAAGTCGGTCACCGCGCGCAGGCTGCGGATGATGATGTGCGCGCCGATGCGCTGAGCGTAGTCGACCGAGAGCCCGCTGAACTTATCGACCCGGGCCCGCGGCTCAAGGTCGCGGATGGTCTCGCGGATCATCTCGACCCGCTCGTCGGGCGAGAACAGCGCGGGGTCCTTGTGCGGATTGTAGGCCACCGCGACGATCACTTCGTCGAAGATCGCGACGCTGCGGCGGATGACGTCGATGTGCCCATTGTGGATCGGGTCAAACGTCCCCGGGTAGATCGCGCACCTGGGTACCGAATCCTTGACTTTGTTCACCATGCCACGCCGCTGCTTGAACTAGCGCGCCGCCGGCGCGCGGTAAAGGGCGATCCGATGATCGCCCAGGGTTGCACAATTGATCGCTTCGAGTCCCGCCGGCGAGATCTCCGGCGCGCGGCCGGCCTGCCGCACGACCACGTAGGCGTTCACGCCAAGCAATCCGCCCTCCGCCAGCGCCCGGAGCACCGCGGCGCTGGTATCGTCGCGATACGGCGCGTCAACGAACACCAGGTCGAAGCGCGCGCCGCGCGCCCCCAGAGCCGCGATTGCGCGCTCCACGCCGGCGACTATCACCTCCGCGCGCCCTTCCAGGCCGAGCACGCGCAGGTTGTCGCGGATCGCGGTCGCCGCCGCGCGCGAGGAATCGACGAAAACCGCCCCCGAGGCGCCGCGCGAGAGCGCCTCCAGCCCCAGCGAGCCGCTGCCCGCGAAGAGATCGAGCACCCGGGCCCCGACAAGCTCCGTGCGCGCGGCCAGGCGCGAGAAAATCGACGCGCGCACGCGCGCGGTCGCCGGGCGCGTCACTAATCCACGCGGCGCGCGGAGCCGCCGTCCATGGGCCTCGCCCGCGATAACTCTCATCGCGTGCGCGCTCCGTCGCCGCCGACGCCCATTGGGGCACACGCAGCCGCGATCCATATGACGAAGTGGTGTCGCAACAATTAAATTTCGGCGTTCCTGGGGCCGACGGGCGGACCATAGCCCAGTCCTCCGATTGCCGCAAGTTTGCGCATGCCTCGTCACGCCGCCCCGATGCTCTGGCGCAGGCGGGCGATTTGAGTTACCTATTTTAGGATTTCTCGGATTGGCCATTAGCTTTCTGAACTCGGAAAATTTTCCGGTTGAAGGTCAGGTTATAGTGCAGTCGGCCGCGACCAGCTCTGAAGTCCGCTTTTCTCCCGCCGCGCTTGACGAATACCCCGCGCGCTGCTCGGACGTTATCCGAGGGACCGAAAACTCCACCGCCCGACTTATCGACGAGCTCGCCCATCGTGCTGATTGACCTCCTAATCGAAGCCATCAAGGCGATCGTCGTCGTGGTGATGGTGCTGAACCTGGCGGGCGTCCTGCTGTGGGTCGAGCGCAAGGGCAGCGCGCTCATCCAGGACCGGATCGGCGCCAACCGCGCCTCGTTAACCGGGCTCGGCAAGCGGATGGGCCTGCCCAACCTGGGCCTGGTCAATACGCTGCTCGCCGATCCGCTGAAGCTTTTCACCAAGGAAGACTTCGTGCCCGAAGGCGCGGACAAATTTCTCCACGCCCTGGCGCCGTTCCTCGCATTGTTCCCGGTGATAATCACCTTCGCGGTGGTGCCGTTCGGTGACGTGGTGCAAATCGGCTCGCGCACCATCACGCTCCAGGCGGCCAATATCAACGCGGCCGCGCTCTACATCCTGGCGACCATTGGAATCGGCGTTTACGGGGTTGCGCTGGGCGGATGGGCCTCCAACAACCGCTGGGCGCTGCTCGGCGGTATCCGCGCGAGCGCGCAGATGATTTCCTACGAGATCGGCCTGGGCCTCGCGATCATCTCGGTCGTAATGACCTACGGGACGCTCGATTTGCAGACGATGTGTCATGCGCAGGGCGGGGTGTGGTTCGGCTTTCTGCCGCGCTGGGGAATCTGCTTGCAGCCGGTGGCCTTCCTGATGCTGCTGACGGCCGGGATGGCGGAATCCAAGCGCGTGCCGTTCGATTTGCCCGAGGGCGAATCCGAGCTGGTGGCGGGCTACTTCACCGAGTACTCGGGCGGCAAGCAGGCGGTCTTCATGATGACCGACTTTGCCGAAATCGTGCTGGTCGCGGTGCTGATCACGGTATTCTTTTTCGGCGGATGGCAGGTGCCGTGGCTTTACCGCGACGGCTTTCATTTTCCCGGCGGCGCGCATCTGTGGGTGCCGCAACTGCTGGTCGCGATCCTCGGCGTGGTCGCTTTCATGATCAAGACCATCGCGTTCTGCTGGCTTCAGATTCTTATTCGCTGGACGCTGCCGCGCTTTCGCTACGACCAGTTGATGCGGCTGGGATGGAAGGGGCTGGTGCCGCTCGGGCTGGCCAATGTTGTCGTCACCGCGATCGTCGTGGTGTTGGCCTCGGGGGCGCACTGAGATGACGCTTGGAGTGTTCATCTTTCTCGCCGCGCTGTCGGTTATTTCGGCGCTCGGCACGGTAATGCAGCGCAACCCGGTGCACTGCCTGCTCGCGCTGGTGGTGACGCTGCTGACGATCGCGGTGATTTTCATCGGGCTCGACGCGGTGACGGTTGGCTTTTTGCAGGCAATCGTTTACGCCGGCGCGATCATGGTTTTGTTCCTGTTCGTAATCTGGCTGCTCAACCTGCAGACCGAACTGCGTAGCGCGCCGGGATATCTCGCGCTCAAGGCGATCGCGGGGCTGCTGTGCGCGGCGCTGGTGGCCGAGTTGTTCGTGCTCCTGTGGCATGCGCCCAGCGCGGGCGGCGCCCAGGCGGTCGCGCCGGCCGGCTATGGATCGATCGAGACGCTCGCCACCACGCTCTTTTCCGACTACCTGGTCGCCTTCGAGATAACCTCGGTCCTGCTGTTGGCCGCGATCGTCGGCGCGATAGCGCTCGCCCGCCGCGTACCGTTGCCGCCGGCTGCCGGAACGCAGGCCGCCGGAACGCAAGCCGTGAGAGCGCAGGCCGTCGCCGCCACCGCTGGTGCGCCGGCCGGGTCGGAGGGCGCCTGACGATGGTTCCGATGAGCTACTTCGTGGGGCTGAGCGCCGTGCTGTTCGTGATCGGGGTGGCCGGCGTACTCCTGCGGCGCAACATTATCGTGATCTTCATGTCGATCGAGATCATGCTCAACGCGGTCAACCTGGCTTTCGTAGCGCTGGGGCGGCGGCTGGGCTCGATGGATGGGCAGGTGATCGTGTTTTTCGTGATGACGGTGGCGGCGGCCGAGGCCGCGGTCGGGCTTGCGATCATCATCTCGGTTTTCCGCAACCGCGAGACCGTCAACGCGGACGAACTCAACCTGATGCGCTGGTGAACGGAGCGGCGGTAAATTCATGACGGAACAATTTCCCGCGCTCGCGCTGATTCTGCTGTTCCCGGCGCTGGGCTTTGTCTTCAATGTCTTTTTCGGAAGCCGCGCCGGCCGCGGCGCGGTCAACCTGGCTGGCCCCGGAGTAATTGTCCTCGTCTTTGCGATCGCGCTATGGGGTTTCGCGCGGCTGCTGGCGATGCCGGCGGGCGCGGCGCTCGAAGTGACGCTATGGCCGTGGATAATCGCGGGGCAGTTCCATACCGAAATCGCGCTCCGCTTCGACGCGCTCTCGGCCGTGATGACGCTTATCGTCAGCGGCGTCGGCGCGGTGATCCACCTCTACTCCGTCGGCTACATGGCTCATGACGAGGACTACGCGCGCTACTTCGCTTACATGAACCTGTTCGCGCTCTCGATGCTGGTGCTGGTGTTGGCCGACAACCTGCTGCTGATGTTCGTCGGTTGGGAGGGCGTGGGCCTGTGCTCGTATCTGCTGATCGCGTTCTGGTACGACAACGCGCAGTTCGCTTACAACGGGCGCAAGGCCTTCGTGGTCAACCGGGTCGGCGACGCTGGCTTCATCCTGGGCATCCTGACGATCCTCTCCGCGCTCGCCGCGCACGGCGTGTGGACGTTGAATTTCGCCGAGCTGCAGGCCCATCGCGCGATGCTCGCGCCGGTGGCGACGATGGTGGGGCTGTTGCTGCTGCTCGGCGCGACCGGCAAGTCGGCGCAGATTCCGCTCTACGTATGGCTGCCCGATGCGATGGTCGGCCCAACCCCGGTAAGCGCGCTAATCCATGCCGCGACCATGGTGACCGCGGGCGTTTACATGATCGCGCGGCTGCATTTCCTTTACACGCTCACGCCCGACGCGATGTACGTGGTCGCGGTCATCGGCGCGGTGACCGCGTTCTTCGCCGCGACCGTCGCCGTGGTCCAGACCGATATCAAGCGCGTGCTCGCCTACTCGACCATCAGCCAGCTCGGCTACATGTTCATGGGCGTAGGCGTGGGCGCGTTCGCGGCCGGCATCTTTCACGTGATGACGCACGCGTTCTTCAAGAGCCTGTTGTTTCTGTGTGCCGGGTCGATCATCCATGCGCTCGACGGCGAGCAGGACATGAACCGGATGGGCGCGCTGTGGCGGCGGATGCCGATAACCTATGCCACGATGCTCGCGGCGACGCTCGCGATAAGCGCGGTGCCCGGGTTTTCAGGCTACTTCTCAAAAGATCTCATCCTGGAGCGCACGATTGCCGCCGGATACGGCGGGTTGTGGCTCCTTGGCATCGTTACCGCGGGTCTCACCGCGTTTTACATGTTTCGCCTGCTGTTCCTGACCTTCCATGGAAGCTCGCGGGTCGCGCCCGACAAGCACGTGCATGAATCGCCGCCGGTGATGACCGTGCCGCTGGTCGTGTTGGGCGTGCTTTCGGTGATCGGCGGATGGGTCCAGTTGCCCGACGGATGGCTGTGGGGCGGCGCGTTCACGCGCTTGCTTGAGCCCGTGTTTGGTCCGTTTCGTGCGGCAGCCGAGCACGGCCTCGCCACCGGCGCGATCAGTGCGGCCGCGCTGATCGCCACGCTCATCGGTTTCCTGCTCGCGTACCTCCTTTACATCCGGGAACCCGAGTTGCCCGGACGGATCGCCACGGGCGCCAGCGCGCTGTATCACCTGCTGGTGCGCAAATACTACGTCGACGAACTTTACAACCTGGTCTTCGGGCGCTTTCTGTTCTGGGGATCGGAAAACGTGCTGAATTGCGGTGTCGACCACGACCTGATCGACGGTATCGTCAATGGCACCGGGCTCGGGGTCGAGGAGGCTGGCGATGTCACGCGGCGCTCGGAGACCGGTAACGTCCAGGTTTACGCGTTCGTCTACCTGGTGGGCGCGGTCGGGATCGTCGCCTACTACGTTTACCTGGTGATGGTGCGCTGATGGGCGGCTCCTGGCTGACTGCCGTTGTCTTCACGCCGCTGTTGGGGGCGCTGTTCGTGCTGGCGCAGCCCGAGGAGCGCGCGGCCTGGCGCGCCGGCTTCATCTTCTCGCTGATCCCGCTCGCCATCTCGATCTACCTCTTCGCGGCCTTCGATCCGGCGCAGGCGAACTACCAGTTCGTCGAGCAATACGGGTGGATTCCGCAGTTCGGCATCTCGTATCACCTCGGGATGGACGGAATCAGCCTGTTCCTGGTGTTGCTGACCACGGTGTTGTTCTCGCTCTCGCTGCTCTATTCGGGCGGCGGCGATATCGAGACGCGGCCACGCGAGTTCTGCTTCTTCATGCTGGTGTTGGAGATGGGGCTGCTGGGCACGCTGCTCGCGGTCGATCTGTTTCTGTTCTACGTGTTCTGGGAACTGATGCTGATCCCGATGTACTTCCTGATCGGAATCTGGGGGCACGGGCGCAAATACTACGCCGCCTTCAAGTTCATCCTGTACACGATGCTTGGCTCGATCCTGATGCTGGTCGCGATTCTTTACCTGGTGAACGCCGCGCGCGCTCATCTCGGCCATCTAACTTTCGATCTGCCCGCCCTCTACGGCGTGCCGCTGAGCCATCGCGAAGCCACCTGGCTGTTCGCCGCCTTCGCGCTCGCCTTTGCGATCAAGGTTCCGATGTGGCCGCTGCATACCTGGCTGCCCGACGCTCATACCGAGGCCCCGACCGCGGGTTCGGTCATCCTGGCCGGGGTGATGCTGAAGATGGGGACCTACGGCTTCCTGCGTTTCGCGATCCCGCTCTTTCCGGAGATCGCGATCGAGGCGGCGCCGCTGTTCCTGGCGCTCGCGGTGGTCGGAATCATCTATGGCGCGCTGGTCGCGATGGTCCAGCCGGACATAAAGCGCCTCGTCGCCTACTCCTCGGTCAGCCACCTGGGTTTCGTGATGCTCGGCATCTTCGCGCTCGATCCGCAGGGGATGGAGGGCGCGATTTACCAGATGCTGAACCACGGGATTTCAACCGGCGGTTTGTTTTTGCTGATCGGGATGATCTATCTGCGCCGTCACACGCGCGAAATCGCCGAGTTCGGCGGGCTCTGGAAGAGCGTCCCGATTTACGCCGCCGTCTTCATGGTGGTGATGCTCTCGTCGATCGGATTGCCCGGGCTCAATGGCTTCGTCGGCGAGTTCCTGATCCTGCTCGGCACCTATCTCAGCAAGTCGCTGGCCGCCGAAATCGCCGTCGTCGGCCTCATCCTCGGCGCGCTCTACATGCTCTACGCTTACGAGCGCGTGATGTTCGGTCCGATCACCAGGGCCGTCAATGAAACTATCGCTGACTTGAGCGGGCGCGAGATTGCCGTGATGGCGCCGCTGATCGCGCTGATGCTCTTGATGGGGCTCTATCCGCGGCCGTTGCTCGCCCGGATGGAGCCGTCGGTGGGCGCGCTGCTCGGCCGCGTCCACGCCGCTCAGGCGCGTATCGACCACCAGCAGCACTACGCGCGCTCGCTCGCCGCGCTGCTCGACCGCAAATCCGTGGCCGCCAAATGACGCAGTTCAACTGGAGCGTTATCAACTTCGCCTGGGTGCCCATCCTGCCGCTTATCGTGGTGGCGGCGGGCGCGATGGGCGTGCTGCTGGTCGGCGTGCAGATCGACGACGAAGATAGCGGCGGACTGGGCATCCTGTCGATCGCGCTCTTCGTCTTCGCCGCCTTTCTGTCGCTGCTGCTCTTCGGCGGGCGTCCCTCGGTGGCCTTCTCGGGCACGCTCTCGGTGAGCAGCTACACCGCCTATTTCGAATTGCTGGTGCTGTTCGCCGCCGCGATGACCGCCTTGATGTCGGTCGAGTATGCCGCCGACCAGGGATTGGCCGGCGCAGAGTACTATGCGCTGGTGATGTTCGCCGCGCTCGGCATGATGCTGATGGCGGCCGCCGACGATCTGATCGTGATCTTCCTCGGCCTTGAGACGATGTCGATCGCGGTCTATGCGCTGGCCGGTTTTCTGCGCCGCGATCCACGCTCTAATGAGGCCGCGCTCAAGTACTTCCTGCTCGGCGCTTTTTCCACCGGCTTCCTGCTCTACGGTATCGCGCTCATCTACGGCGCTACCGGATCGATCAAGCTCGAGCCGATCGAAGCCGCGCTCTCGCGTCCGGCCACCGACAACGCGCTGCTGCTCGCCGGCGTCGGCCTGCTGCTGATCGGCTTCGGCTTCAAGGTCGCCGCCGTGCCCTTCCATATGTGGACGCCTGACGCCTACGAGGGCGCGCCCACGCCGGTAACGGCTTTCATGGCGGTGGGAGTCAAGGTCGCGGCGTTCGCTGGCTTCATGCGCATCTTCATGGTCCACCTGTGGCCGCTCGGGCCGCAGTGGACGATGGTGCTGTGGGTGATCGCCGTGCTGACCATGACGGCCGGCAACCTGGCGGCGCTGGTGCAGACCAATATCAAGCGGATGCTTGCCTACTCGGCAATCGCGCACGCCGGCTACATCCTGGTCGGGATGACCGCGGTCGCCTCGCCGCGCGCCGGCGGCGCAATCCTCTACTACCTGCTCGGCTACGCCTTCACCAACCTGGGCGCCTTCGCCGTGGTGGTTGCGCTCGAGCGCCGCGGCGCCGCCCACGCCAATATCGCGGACTACCAAGGCCTCGCGAGGCGCCATCCGATGCTCGCCGCGGCGATGACGCTGTTCATGCTGTCGCTGACCGGAGTGCCGCCGCTGGCGGGGTTCTTTGGCAAGTTCTACATCTTCTCCGCCGCGCTCGACGCTCATCTGCTCTGGCTGACGATTATCGCCGTCCTCAACAGCGTCATCTCGGCCTATTACTACCTATCGGTGCTGATCGCGATATATGCGCGCGAGGGCGGCGTGGAGCCGGTGGCATTGCGCACGCGGCCCGCGCTGGTCGCGGCGCTGGTAATCGCCGCGGCCGGCACGGTCGTGATCGGGCTTTTCCCGCAGCCCTACATCACCAGCGCCGCCGGCGCCTTCGCCTCAGCACTGGGCAACGCGCCGCATCATCACGTGATATTGAGCCGCTAAGCGATTGATCGGACGCGGCGGTTGAATCTCGCGCGTCCTGTCGTGCGAGCGTGACTGTCGGCAGACTAGCGCCGGCGCGCCGATTTTCGCCGTGGGCGCGCGGCGGGCGCGCTCGCGCCCTTGCGCGGCGCACGGCCTTTCGATGCGGGTACTGCGCGGACCGCCGCCGTAGGCCGCGTCGCGGTGGTCGCCGTGGGACCGGCGTACGCGTCGGCTTCAATTTCGATCAGCATGTCGGGATGCACTAGCCCGGCGACCTGGACCAAGGTCGAGGCGGGCGGCGCCGCGCCGAACATTTCTTGATGCGCGCGCGCGATGTCGTCCAAGCGGTCGAGTTCGGTGACGTAGATCCGCGTGCGCACCACGCGCTCCAGGCCGATGCCCAGCCGCGCCAGCGCCGCCGCGATATTGCTAATCGTCTGGCGCGCCTGCACGTAGACCTGTCCACGGCCGACCAGTTGCCCGTTCTCGTCGAGGCCGGTGCTGCCGGACACCGCGATCCAGTCGCCCGCCCTCACGGCGCGCGAGTAGCCAAAGATTGGTTCCCAAGGCGCGCTGCTGGAGATGCGGACGATATCGTCCATGCGAGTGGTCCTTTTCCGCGAATGATTTACGCGCGCAAGACCCCGCGGTTACGATCTAGCGATCGCGCGACGGCCACAATTCTTCGATTTCGCGTGCCACCGAACGCATCGGTGAGCCGGTCGGACGCCCATTGGGCACCAGCCAGCGCATCAGTTCGACCAGCCGCGAGGTGACTGCGGATTCCTGCGATCTGGCCCGTTTCATATCCATGTCGTGTTCGACCACCTGCTCCGTCCCCGCAGATCCGACCATGGAGATGCTAAAGCGACGACGCTCTGCCACAACCACGTCCTCCTGTGCTACTTCGGCCGCAATAATACATACTGCGTTGCTAGCGCGCAAAAATCGCACGTAGTTTCATCCACAAACTGCCCGCCGTGACCGCGGCCGAGCTTGAACTATGCGGCGTTACCGAAGTAACGTGAGCTTGGGGGTCCTGAGATCAAGGAGGTAACCATGCGCAAGTATCTGGTTCTGGCGTTGATCCCGATGTTCTTCGCTGCGATGGCGTGTCAGAAGAGCGAAGAGCCTGCACCCGAGAGTTCCGCTCCAGCCGCCTCCGCCGAGGCCAGTCCTGCAGCCGGCGGCGAAGCAGCTCCCAGCGGCGGCGCGATGGAAGCGAGCCCCGCGGCATCGCCCGCTGCTGCTCCGTAAGCTATCCAAAGACCGGGCTTTCTACTGCTCGTTTTTTGCCCTCGTTGCGCGCCGGGGCCTTGAGACCGGCGCGCAACGACGGGCAAGCTTCTGCGCCGAAGCGCGGCGACGCACGGCCGCACCGGTGGGTAAGGCGGTGGTGCTAAGCGGTCCTGCGACCAAATGATCTCGCGAGATGATCTCGCGAAATGGTCTCGGAAATCTTTTTCGAGCCCGACAGGCAATTGAACCCGCGGCGGTCGCCAGCGCAACGCGGCCGACATGGGCTAAGCGGTCCCCAGGGACGACAGATTGCTCCACCGGCAACGGATCGCGCCGCCGGGCGTAAAATCGGCCGCCGGCCGCTCCAGCCGGCTAGATCGGCGGTTTTTCGCCGGAGAACGGATCGTCCGCGAACGGATCGTCATCATGCACCCCTTCCACGTCGGGGTCGTGATGCGGCTCCAGGCCGAGGCCGCGGCTGTGCACAATCGCGCGCGCGCGCGTGGCCGATTCGCGCGCCAGCTTCGCCAGCTCGGCCGAGGTGCGGCGCACCTCTTCGCTCTTGTCGTGCAGTTCGGCGCGCAATTCTTCGACCTTGCTCGATGCCGTCTGGCGCGCCTGCTCGAGCATGCGATTTTCGTGCGCCGCGCGCTTAATCTGTTCCCCGAGCTTGAGCCCCTGCGCGCGCAACGCCGAAATCTGTTTGGCCACCGCGTCGCGAGCCCGCTTGGCCTCGGCCAGGAGGCGCTGGTCGAGCTTGCGCCGCTGCGCTTCGGCTACCAGGCTGGCCCGCAGCTTGCCCACCGTCGCCTCAAGCTGGGCTATCCGGCCCGGCGCGGGCGACTTGCCGGATTTTACCGACTTGCCTGATTTGACCGACTTGGCAGATTTGGCCGGTCTGGACGCGACCCCTTTGCGTGCCTGCGATACTCGCTTTTTTACTGCCATCGTATGAGTCTCCCCGTCGTGGGATTTTTCTCCAACGCCGCTCTGATGGTGAGCTAAGTCCGATTTTCGGATTAAATCAACGAGCAGGCGAAAGCAACTATATGGTGGCGGGAGGCGGAGGCACGACGGCCCATCCGCGTCCGTCCTACAAGCGGGAGGTACAGCCATGGCCGAGGCGGCGGCGGAGGCGGCGGGATCCATCGGACTGAAAGCGGATCTCTCGCTGTTCGACTCGATCACGATCGTGGCCGGTTCGATGATCGGCTCGGCCATCTTCATCGTCTCGGCCGATATCGCGCGCCACGTGGATTCGCCGGCCGCGCTGCTGGCGGTATGGATCGCCGCTGGCCTGATGACGATCGCCGGCGCGCTGGCTTACGGAGAGTTGGCCGCGATGATGCCGCAGGCAGGCGGCCAGTACGTCTACCTGCGTGAGGCCTACGGCCGGATGCCTGCGTTCCTGTTCGGATGGACCCTGTTGCTGGTGATCCAGACCGGCACTATCGCGGCGGTCGCGGTTGCCTTCGCGCGCTTCGGCGCGGTGCTGTGGCCGGCGCTGGGCGGCCCCATGTGGTTCGGACGGCAGGGCGTTGGGCTCGACGCCGAGCGCGCCGGCGCGATCGCGGTTATCGTCGTCCTCACTTTCGTCAACCTGCGCGGGCTCGACATGGGCCGCGTGGTGCAGAATTTTTTCACCAGCGCCAAGGTGCTCTCGCTGGGGATGATAATCCTGCTCGGATGTATCGTTGCACCCAACCATAACGCGGTCGAATTAAACTTCGTCAACGGGTTTTTCGGCGCCGGACAGTGGTCGACGGGCTTCCTGGCCGCGTTCGGCGCCGCGATGGTCGGGTCGCTGTTCGCCGCCGACGCCTGGGCGACCGTCACCTTTACTGCGGCCGAGATTCGCAACCCCAAACGCGATTTGCCGCGTGCGCTTGCCCTCGGCACCGGCGTGGTGATCCTGCTCTACGTCCTGGCCAACGTCGCTTACCTCTGCCAGCTACCCGTGCTCGCAAACTCCGCAGTGGGGCCCGGCCCCAGCGCCGGTGCGCTCAGGCGGCAGGTCTTCGCCCTCGGTATAGCGGGCGCGCCGCATGATCGCGTCGCGGCCGCGGCGATGCAGATCGTGTGGGGCGGCGCCGGCGGCGTCATCACCGCCGTACTGGTGATGATTTCGGGTTTCGGATGCGCCAACGGACTCATCCTGACCGGCGCGCGCGTGCTCTACGCGATGGCGCATGACGGCGTGTTCTTCGCCGCCGCCGGCCGGCTCAACCGCGCCCGCGTCCCGGCGGCGGCGCTGGTGATGCAATCAGTATGGGCCGCGGTGCTGACGCTCTCGGGCACCTACTCGGAGCTGCTCGATTACGTGATCTTCGCGCAGCTCATTTTCTATGTCATCACGGTCGGCGCGGTATTCGTGATGCGCGTGCGGCGTCCCGACGCGCCGCGCCCCTACCGCGCGTGGGGCTATCCATGGCTGCCGGCCGCTTATATCGTGGCCGCGGTCGCGCTGATGGCCGATCTGCTGGTGGTCAAACCGCGCTACACCTGGGGCGGGCTGCTGATCGTGGCAAGCGGCGTGCCGGTCTATATGTATTTGCATCGCCGCGCACGGCGCCTCACGGAGTCCGCCCGCTCTGCTGCCGCCGGTGGGGATTAGAAACAGGCAGACTCCGGATATGGACTAACTCGACACTCATGGCGATCTCCCCGGGTGCGGTTGCCCACTGTCTAGTAAGCCGCCTCCAGCAACTTGATCAGGTTCTCACGCGTCACCGGGCGGCCGACCGTGCTCGAATGCTCGACTTCCTCGAGCACCGTAGCCGCGATCGTTCCGATCTCCTCCCGCGGCACGCCGGTATCGCGCAGCCGATGCGGAACCTCGAACTGCGCGATAAACTTCGCCATCCGATCCGCGCATTCCATCGCGGCCGCCCGCGCGTCACGCTCGTCGAAACGCACCCCCAGTCCCTCGGCGATCGGCCCAAAGCGCTCCGGCGCGACGTCCGCCATGAACCGCATCACATGCGGCAGCGTGATGCACGAGGTGACCCCGTGCGGCACGTCCCACATCGGGCCAATCTGATGGCCCAGCGCGTGCGAGATGCCGACCCGCGTGCTCATGATGCCGAAGATCGAGAACCACGCCGCGAGCTGACATTGTCCGCGATGCGCGATCGACTCGGCGCCGGTGGTCTTGAGCGAGGCCGGCAGATGCTTGACCAGCAGCGAAATCGCGCGCGCCGCCAGCGTGTCGGCGATCAACTGATGGCGCGACGAATAGATGACCTCGACCGCATGATCCATCGCGCGCATCCCGGTCGCCGTCCAGAGCCAGGCCGGCGTCTCGACCGTCAGCTCCGGGTCGAGAATGATCGTGCGCGGCACGAGGCGCGGATCGACCACGCCGCCCTTGACGTGGCTCGACTCGTCGGTGACGCCACCGATCGGCGTGAACTCGCCGGCCGAGAGCGTCGTCGGCATCGCGATGTGGATGAGGTCGGGTCCGCCCACCACCTCGGCCGCCTCGAACTCGATGGTATGCGCGGCTGCGGCGCCAGGACGCTCGCCCTCCAAAATGCGCTTGGCGGCGACCTTGACCGTGTCGATCGGACTTCCGCCGCCAAAGCTCACCATGCAATCCGCGCCGCTGCGCTTGTACTCCTCGACCAGCGCGGCAACCGTATGCGAGGGCACGTGCTGGCTTGCACCCTTGAACACGCCCGCCAGCCGCGCGCCTGCCGCCCCGGTCACCTCATCGAGCAGCTTGGAGCCCCCCAAGGTTTTGCCGGTCACGATCAATGCGCGCTTCAGCCGTCGGCGCTCGAGCTCGCGTCCGAGGTCCGCGGCCTTGCCGGGCCCGAAGGTCACCTTCTCCAGGCGCGTAAAGTTGAACTCACCGATCAATGGAATATTCGGGCCCATCGCATCACTCCCTCGCACGGTTTCCAGATTGAGTCTGGCGCCTGGCATATCGGCCATGGCGCGCGTCGCGGTCTCAGTGCTTGATTACCACGAGCGTGCCGACCGGCAGAAGCACTGCGAGCTCGTCGATCGCGCCGTTGTCGACCGAAATGCATCCGGTGGTCCAGTTGACGTTGCCAGTGTTGAGGATCGGCTCGTCGGTGCCATGGATTCCGATTCCGTCGCCCTCGGAAATCGCGTGGCCACGCATGCGCGGCACTTCGCCCCGCGAGACAAGTTGCTCGTAGCGGGCGCGATCGACGGTGTTGGGGTAATCGAGCTTCAGAAAGTAGCGCCAGCGTGAGTTAAGCCGTTTGGCAATGATGGTGTAGGCGCCCTCGGGTGTGCGGCGATCGCCTGACCACAGCTTGGTCCCGGGGTCGAGGTTGCGCCCGAATACAGCGTGATACTCTTTGTAGAGATGTCCTCGATAATAGACGACGAGCCGGTGCCGCGACTTGTACACCATCACCGACCAGCTATACGGATTGCGCAAAATTGACGGATCGTTGGTGTCGCGCAGCGCGATCATGCCCGCGGTCGGCCGATCTTTCGCGACCGCGCCGGCGGCCGGCGTGGGTTTTCCTGCGGGTGCCGTAGCCGCACCGGCCGCAGCCGGGCTGGGCGGCGTGAGCGCCGCCAGGCTCGGCTGCGGCGGAGCCACGCCCTGCGCGACGCCAGCGGTCGCCGCCGTACCGGCGGCAACCGCTGGCGTCGCGTTCACAGGCGGGGCGGCCGCGCTTATCGCCGCGCCACTGGCCGACAGAGCTGGCGCGGCCGGGCTCGCAGCGGTGGGCGCCGCCGTAGGCGCGGCGGCCACCGCCGCGGTCGCTCGCGCCGCGGGCGTGGCGAGGGCTACCGGCGTTGCGCCCGCTGCGGCGGGCGTGGCGGCTGGTATCGGCGTTGCGCGTGCCACAGCGGCTGCTGGCGCCGTGGACGTCGCAACCGCTACCGGCGTTGCGATGGCTGCGGCAGGTGTGGCGGCCGGATTCGCGGCGAGGCTCGGGCTCGCGGATGCCGCCGGTTGGGCCGGCGGCAGCACTACCCACTGGCCTGGCTTGGGGGCGGACGATACGGCGGGTTGAGCGGCTGCAGCCGGCGCGACTGGGGTCGCGACGGCGGCTGCCGCCGGCGTCGCCTCCGTCGTCGCAATAGCTGCGGCTGCGGCGGGAGTGGCAGTTGCGGACGTCGCGGCTACCGGAGCCGCGGCCGCCGGATTATCCAGCGCCGATAGGTTCGCCGCGCATAGAATCGCGATCGCGCCGGCAAAAATCGCTCGCCCAAAAGCCAGCCGCAACTCACGCTTCATCGCATCTTTTCCCGCATCTTGCCCCGCCGCCCGTGATTATTCTGGAAGAGCTTGGCCGCCGGGTCAATTGTGCCAATGGTCTTTGACACGGCCGGTCCTGCTGGATTACTTGCTGGATTACTTGCAATAATACTTTTTCCGATAATTACTTGCGATAATAACTGGTGCTTCGATGGATATCGATCTCGCACGCGCCTTTGCCTCGCTTACCACCGGCATCTACGTGCTGACCGTGGTCGATGGCGGCCATCATCACGGGATGTCCTCGTCCTGGGTGACCCAGGTTTCGGGCGAGCCGCCGCTGTTCACGGCGGCGGTCGATAACAATCATTTCTCGTGCGCCGCATTGGCCCGCACCCGCGTGCTCGGCTTCAACGTGGTTGGGGCGCGCGGCAAGGTGCTGGAGGACTATTTCTACTCGTCGCGGGCTCGCCGGCCCGACAACCTTACCGACGTCGAGTATGAACTGTCGCCTGCTCTCGGCGTGCCGTGGCTGAAGCTGGCGATGGTTTCGATCGAGGCGCGAGTGGTCAACAGCGTCGTCGCCGGCGACCATACAATATTCGTGGCCCAACCGCTCGGCGTCCGCGTAAGCAGCAACGAACGGCCGCTGACTTCGCTCGACCTCGACTACGTATATCTGGGCGGACGCGAAGTCCTGCCGCGCGACCGCACGGGATGGTAACTGGGGCGCGTGCCGACGGAGCACGCGATCGCAGTGCAGCCGGCCCGGTTTGTCTGCCGAGGCCTAAATTGACCGTCGGCAAACCGCTCTGCTAGCATCCGCCAACGCGGAGTACCCCCAATGCCTATTGATAGAAATGAACTGCGCCGGGTGATGGGACATTTTGCCACCGGCGTGACTGTGATCACGACCGTCTCCAGCGACGGCAAGCACTATGGCCTGACCGCGAACGCCTTTACCTCGGTCTCGCTGGAGCCGCCGCTGTTGCTCGTCTCCGTCGACAAAAAGGCCGAGAGCTATCCCTTTTTCGAGGAAAGCAAGGTTTTCACGGTGAATATACTGGCCGACGACCAGGAAGCTCTGTCGCGCCGTTTCGCGGTCAGCGGCGGTCCCAAGTTCGAGGGCGTGGCCTATCGGGCGGGCGCCAATGGAGCGGCCATTCTGGACGGCACCCTGGGATATCTCGAGTGCAAGCTCGCTGCGACCTATGCCGGCGGCGACCACACCATCTATCTCGGCGAAATTCAGGAGGCGGCGACCGTCGACCGCAAACCGCTGGTCTTTTTCCGCGGCGGCTACCGCGCGCTTGGTGACTGAGCCGCTTCACCTGTCCGGTGTCAGCGTTTTCCTGCCCTGTCATAACGAGGAAGGCAACATCGAACGGGTGGCCACGGCGCTCGAGGCCGAACTTCCCAGGATCACGCAGCAGCACGAAATCGTCGTGGTGGACGACGGCAGCTGCGACCGTACCGGCGAAATCGCCGACCGTCTCGCCGCCACCCATCCTCGCCTCAAGGTGGTCCATCATGCGGTCAATCGCGGCTATGGCGCGGCGGTAATCTCGGGCATCCGCGCCTGCACTCAGCCGTGGATCGTGCTGTGCGACGGCGACGGCCAGTTCGAGGTTTCGGATATCGCCCGTCTGGCGGCGAAGGTTCCCGAGTACGACGTAGTGGTCGGGCACCGGACGCATCGCGCTGACCCGTTGATGCGGCGGGTCAACGGCAAGGCATGGACGATGCTGATGAGGCTCTTGTTAGGTATCCGCATAAGCGATATCGATTGTGGGCTGAAATTGTTCCGGCGCGAGATGCTGGAGGGCGTCGACCTGCAGGCCAAGGGCGCGATGATCTCGGCCGAACTGATGGCGCAGCTGGCTGGACGGGGAGCGAAGATTTGCGAAGTTGAGGTGCGCCACCTGCCACGGGTGGCTGGCGAGCAATCGGGTGCCAGCTTCAAGGTTATCGCGCGCGCCTTCCGGGAGCTATTTTTGCTCCATGGGCGATTGCGCCGGGCGCGACGCAAGGGTGAGGCGGTGCGAGTAGAGCGTTAGGCAGCACGGGTTTGCGATGAAAATATGGCGAACCAGCAACGCAAAACGTATGACGGCTAGACGAACTGCGTCAGGCAAAATCGTGCAAAACTCCTCAGTCGGGCGGTTTGGCTCGGTTTTTTAGATGGCACGGCAATGGCAATGGTATCGGACATGCGGCCTGCAAAGCAGGAGCCGCCAAAGGATAAAGGAGAAATTGGTATGAAGCGGACTCTGACGATTTTGAGTGCGGCGCTCTTCGCCGGTGCCCTGATGGTTCCGGCCGTGCAGGCGCAAGATGCAGGTTCGGCTGGTGGCGCACCGGCGGCCTCGGCGCCAGCGCCCGAGGCTCCGGCGGCTGAAGCGTCGCCTGCGGCCAAGAAGCATCACAAGTGGCATCACCACAAGAAGAAGTCCACAACGTCGGGTGAAACCGGCGCTACAGGCGCGACGAGCGGCACCGGAGCGACGGGCGCGACTGGCTCGGGCGCGACGGGCGCTCCTGCGGCTCCGGCGGTTCCTCCGGCTGGCGGCAGCAACTAATAGCGGCTGATCCGTTTCCAGGGCTGACGATTCAGTTTTGAGCGGGTTGACCATGGCCGCGTGAGGCTGTGGTGCTCCCAAAACGGCATTTCTTCAAGCGCGCGACGCCATTTGGCGTCGCGCGCTTTTTATTGATTTCATTTTCCTGCTAAGGTTTTGCAAAGCCCGTGTGGCTTTGGGCTAACGGGCTTATGATTTTGAGTAGTTACCGCGCGTTTCGGCTCCTTGTCGTGTTGCTGATTTGCTCGGCAATGCTGCGGCCGATTATTGCGCGTGCTTCAAGCAACCTCGCTTCGGACCCGCAGGTTTGCGACCCGTTGGCCGATTACTATCTCGGAATGGAAGACTACCCTGCGGCGATCCGCCGCCATCTCGCCGTTATCCGGGAACACCCCGACAATGCTCTTGCCCACTATCATCTCGGCTTCGCTTACGGCGTCACCGGGCAGCATCAACACGAACTGTTCGAATACCGCCGCGCGGTCGACCTGGGGTTGAACGATTGGCAGGTCTTTCTCAACCTGGGACTGGCCTACCTCGAAGACGGTCAACTCGAGGGCGCGACCGAGGTCTTGCGGCTGGCAAGTTTGCTGGGGCCCTATCAGCCCGAGACTCATTTCAACCTGGGATTGACCTATGAACGGCGCGGGATGCTCGGCGATGCTGAGCAGGAGATGTTGTTTTCGCTCAGGCTCGATCCCCAGGAGGTCGACGCGCGCAACACGCTCGGCCTCATCTATGCGGAGGAGGGGCGCTACGCGCTGGCGCGTCAGGAATGGTCGGACCTGCTCAGCGCGAACCCAGCCTACACGCCGGCGCGCGTGAACCTGACGATCCTCGAACGCGCGGAACACGCCGGCGCAAAGCGCGCCTCGGACCGCGTGGTTGACTTCGCGCGTGGGCGCTGACGCCGTGGTGGGACGATACACGGGCAACAGACACGAGGGGCGGGATGGACAAGGTGGCAGGCAGAGTTGGCGGAGTCGGCAGAGTCAGGATGACGAGGGTGAGAACGGCGGTGTCAACCTGGCTTCGGCGGACGCAAATGATCTCCGTGGCGGCGATTGTGTTGTCGGCTGCCGCGACCACCATACTGATGACCGCCGCGCCTGCGCGAGCGACCTACAAGCCCCATCACAAGCACGCGGTGTCACGCCACCACCGCGAGATACGCACCGGCACCGTACCCTATCACGCCCTGCTGCTCGAGGACGCTGACACGGGCAGGATCATTTACGATTACAATGGTGGTATCGAATGGCCGCCGGCCTCGATGGCCAAGATGATGCTGCTGATGGTCGCCGAGGACCAGATCAAGGCCGGCCGCTTTCATCTCAATTCCGCTGCAACGATCAGCGCTAACGCCGCCTTCACCGGCGGCTCACGCCTCGGCTTGCGTGCCGGCGAAGTGATCCCGCTCGGCGAGTTGATGAAGGCCGCGCTTATCCGTTCGGCCAACGACGCCGCGGTGGCCGTGGCCGAAGAGATTTGCGGCTCGACCGCACGCTGCGTCGAGATGATGAACGCGCGCGCGAAGAGTCTCGGGATGAGTCACACGGTTTACGGCACGGTCGAGGGCTTGCCGCCCACGCCGCTGCACGACGCCGACGTCACCACGGCGTACGACCTGGCGACGCTCGCCCGCGCGCTCATCCATCAAACCGACCTTTTGCAGTGGTCTTCGATGGCGACCGCGCCCTTTGACAACGGGGCTGCGACACTGCACAACACCAACCGTCTGATTGGCCACTTCGAGGGCGCCGACGGGCTTAAGACCGGCTTCACGCTGAAGGCCGGGTTCAACCTGACCGCCACGGCCGAGCGCGGCAACATGCGCCTCATCGCAGTAGTGCTGGGCGCGCCCTCCAATGCACAACGTTTCGTGCAGGCCGCCAAACTGCTCGACTGGGGCTTCGACAACTTCGAGAAGGTCGATGTGGTCAAGCAGGGCCAACTTTTGCCGATGCAGGTGCGGGTCGGCGCGAATGAAGTGATGCAGCCGGTGGCGCAGCGCACGGTCACGGTGATCGTGCCGAAGAAGGACGCGGGCGAGCTCAAGATGGATTTCGCGGTACCCGCATCGCTCTACGGACCGCTCGTGTCGGAGCAGACCGTTGGACAGGTGATCGTGCGCGATCGCAGCGAGGTAGTAACCACGTTCAACGCGGTGTGCCCGTACCCGGTTGGCGAGCAGGCGTCTGCGGTTGGCCAGCAGCCGGCTGTGGTCGACGGGTCGAGCGCGCCGATTGCTCAGGCTGCCAACGAGCGGGGCGCGACGATCCGTGTCGCCGCACCCACAACCCAGGTTGCGGCGCCGGCGGCCGCGATCGCGGCGCCGATGAATGCAATAGCGCCAACCAATCAGACGACGATACCCCCAAAGGTGAATCCATGAACCCAGCCTCCCGCCAACGCAACCGGCGCAACCGTAAACTCGCGCGCAAGCGCCGCACAGACCCGATCCAGTCGCGCAGGCGCAAGCTCCGGATGCGCCGCACGCGCAACCGCAAGGCAAGCTGACCCGCGCGCACGCGCTCTTTGCGCGCGCGGCCTGAAGGAACGCCGGCAATTCCGTCGCGTCGCGCCGCCGATGCCGCTTTAACAGGCGCCCTTTTTCGGTCATCTTGAGCGAAGGCTGTCGGAGTCGAAGAATTTCGCGGTCCTCCGCGCTAATCCACGGCGTTACGTCATCCTGAACCGAAGCGACGCTTCGTCGCGTACGATGACCAAAGAGGCCAAGCTGAAGGGCCACAGAACGAAGAAAACCTCGCATTGTCTGCGCCACGCGCGCCGCGCTGTGGAGCAAAATCCGGGCGCGAAATTGACATCATGGGGCGCCGCCAGCTACTAATTATTGTGCGGTTGCGCTCAGAGTCTTTCGGTTCCTACACAGCCCGTTCGGAGTCCCCTCGATGGCCGCTGATATAGTCGGCGTCATCCCGGCGCGCTTTTCCTCGACCCGACTGCCGGGCAAGGCGCTAGTCGAAATCGAGGGCGTGCCGATGGTGGTGCGGGTGTGGCGGCAGACCGCCCGGGCGCGTGCGCTCGGCCGCGTGCTGGTCGCCACCGACGACCAGCGGATCGTGCGCGCGGTTGCCGCGGCGGGCGGCGAGGCGATGATGACTTCGCCGACGCATCCAAGCGGTACCGATCGGATTGCCGAAGTCGCCGCCAAAGTGCCGGCCGCGATTTATGTCAATGTGCAGGGCGACCTTCCGTTCATCGATCCGGCCGACCTCGACGCGCTGGCCGCACCGATGAGCGCCGACGCCGATATCGCGATGGCGACGCTGGCGACGCCAATCGTGGATGCCCACGAATGGCACAATCCCAACGTGGTGAAAGTGGTATGCGACGGGCGTGGCGACGCGTTGTATTTTTCGCGCGCGCCGATTCCGTGGCCGCGCGAGGGTGCCGCGCCGCCCGCCGCGGCGCGCCGCCATATCGGCGTGTACGCCTATCGCCGCGATTTCCTGCTGCGCTTTGCGCGGCTTGAGCCGGGCGTGCTCGAGGCACTGGAAAAGCTGGAACAACTGCGCGCGCTGGAGCGCGGCTTTCGTATTCGGGTGGTCGCTTCCGTGGCGCCCTCGCTTGAGGTAGATACAGCCGAGGACCTCACGCGAGCGCGCGAGCACGCACGGCGGCTTGGCGGCTGAAGCCGGGGAGGGCCCAAGAGTGGATCGCGACAACAAGACCAAGTTCATTTTCGTCAGCGGCGGCGTGGTTTCTTCGTTGGGCAAGGGCCTGGCGGCGGCTTCGCTCGGCGCGCTGCTCGAAGCGCGCGGGCTGCGCGTGACGCTGCTCAAGATGGACCCGTACATCAACGTCGACCCTGGCACGATGAGCCCGCTGCAGCACGGCGAGGTCTTCGTGACCGACGACGGCGCCGAAACCGATCTCGATCTCGGCCACTACGAACGTTTCCTCGAAACCCGGATGAGCAGGCGCAATAACTGCACCACCGGCCAGATTTACGACACCGTGATCCAGAAAGAGCGCCGCGGCGATTACCTCGGCGCGACCGTCCAGGTCATCCCGCACATCACCGACGAAATAAAAAAACGCATCCGCGAGGCCGCCGAGGGTTTCGATCTCGTGATCGTCGAGGTCGGCGGTACCGTCGGCGATATCGAGAGCCTGCCGTTCTTCGAAGCGATCCGCGAGTTCCGCTGGGACTACGGGCGCGACAACGTGCTCTACGTCCATCTGACCCTGGTGCCATTCATCCCGGCCGCCGGCGAACTGAAGACCAAGCCGACCCAGCACAGCGTCAAGGAGCTGACCGGCCTCGGCATCCAACCCGACATCCTGCTCTGCCGCAGCGACCGGCCGCTGGACAAGAAGGTCAAGGCCAAGATCGCGCACTTCTGCAACGTCGAGGAAAACTGCGTCATCTCGGCGCGCGACGTTGAATCGATCTACGAAGTGCCGCTGCGCTTTCACGAGGAAGGGTTCGACCAGCGCGTGGTCGAGAAGCTCAACATCTGGACCGGCGCGCCCAACCTCGCCAAATGGCGGCGGATCGTCAAGACCGTTCAGAATCCCAAGGCCACTGTCAACGTCGCGGTGGTCGGCAAGTACGTCAACCTGGTCGATTCCTACAAGAGCCTGCACGAGGCGATCGCCCACGGCGCGATCGCCAACGAGGCGCGGGTCGTAATCGACTACGTCGACGCGGAAGAGTTGGAAAAAGGCAATCCCGCTGCGCACCTTGGGGCGGCCGACGCGATTATCATTCCTGGCGGCTTCGGCGAGCGCGGAATCGAGGGCAAGATTCGCGCGGTGCGCTACGCGCGCGAGAACCAGGTGCCGATCCTCGGGATCTGTCTGGGCTTGCAGATGATGGTGATCGAGATCGCGCGCGACCTGGTCGGGCTCAAGAAGGCCAACTCGAGCGAAGTCCAGGAAGACACGCCCGATCCCGTGATCGACATCATGGAGAACCAGAAGGGGGTCGATCGCAAGGGCGCCACGATGCGCCTGGGATCGTATCCGTGCGTCATCCGCTCGGGCTCGCTCGCGCTGTCCCTCTACCGCCGCAGCCGCATCGCCGAGCGCCATCGCCATCGCTACGAAGTCAACAACGCCTATCGCAAAGCGCTGGAGGAGGCCGGCTTCAAGGCCACCGGCACCTCGCCCGACGATCAACTGGTGGAGATCATGGAACTGACGGGCCATCCATGGTTCCTCGGCTGCCAGTTCCATCCCGAATTGCGCTCGCGTCCGTGGGATTGCCATCCGCTGTTCCGCGGACTCCTCCGCGCGGCGGTCGTGCGGCGCGCCGAGACCGCGCCCGAGCGCTCGGCCAAGGTGCGTCCGCTCAAAGCGGTATCGTGAGCAAGCGGCAGGTAGCAGCGGGAACAGTGGTTTTCGGCGGACCGCGGATCGTGCTGATCGCGGGGCCGTGCGTGATCGAAACTCCCGAGGTCTGCCTGCGCCACGCCGAGCGGCTGGCGGCGATTTCGCGCACCAGCGGAGTTCCGATCGTCTTCAAATCGTCGTTCGATAAAGCCAATCGCACCAGCCAGGCCTCGTTTCGCGGGCCCGGCCTGCAGGAGGGATTGCGCGTGCTCGAGCGGGTCAAGCGCGAAACCGGACTTCCGGTGCTGACCGACATCCATGAGCCCGCCCAGGCGGCGCCGGTGGCCGAGGTGGCCGACGTGCTGCAGATTCCGGCGCTGCTCTCGCGCCAGACCGACCTGATAGCGGCGGCGGCGAAGACCAGCGCGGCGGTCAACCTCAAGAAGGGGCAATTCCTCGCCCCATGGGACATGCGCGCGGTGGTGGCCAAGGCCGAGAGCTTCGGCAGCCATCGGCTGATCGTCACCGAGCGCGGCTTCTCGTTCGGTTACAACAACCTGGTGAGCGATTTCCGTGCGCTGGTGATCATGCGCGCCTTCGGCTACCCGGTGGTGTTCGACGCGACGCACTCGGCACAGTTGCCGGGCGCGGGCGGCGAACGCTCGGGCGGCCAACGCGAGTTCGTGGCGCCGCTGGCGCGCGCGGCGGCGGCGGTGGGAATCGACGCGCTGTTCATGGAAGTGCATGAGGACCCCGACCACGCGCTGAGCGACGGTCCCAATTCATATCCGCTCGATCTGCTGCCTGCCCTGCTCGCCGACGTCATCCGAATCGACGCCACGGCGCGCGAGGCGGCGAGCCGCGACTAACCAAATTGCGGCGCATCAAGGCGCGGCCAATCAAGGACAGTCCCCGCTCCGCCTGGTTGGCGCTGGCGGACAACCTGGCGACCGCGACGGTGTTCGTCGGTTTTTTCGTCGCGCATTGGATCGCGCAGGCGATGGCGTGGGCCAACTCTTCGCGCGACGCGGCCTGGTATCTGTTGTTCGGGGTGCTCGGGATGCCGCTGGTTCATCTGGCGGGATCGCGAACGGACGATTATTTCCTGGCGCTGTCGGTGCCGAACAGCCTGCTGTGGGCCCTGGCGCTGACTTGGTTGATGGCCCGTTTCAGGGCGCGGCGCGAGCGCTCGCGCCCGCGCCGGTAAGGATTGATTTACACCCCAAACCCCCGCTGATAGCCTCATTGGTGGAGCGATGTGATGAGTCCGAAGCGGGTGGCCAAGGCGATGGGACTGTTCGGCGCCGCGGCGCTTGCCGTGGTGCTCGCGGTTGCGATTTATGTCGTGCGTCATCGCTCCCCAGCAACGACCGTGCAGCAGATGGCAGGCCTGGTGCCCAGCGCGCTGCTGCACGCGCACAATCTCAAGTGGACGCAGATGAGCGGCGGGCTGAGTCAATGGCGTCTGAGCGCGCGCGATGCGAGTTACTCGCACGACAAGACTTCTCTGTTGCTGACTGACGCGGAATTATCGATGGTCTCGAAAGACGGCAAGAATGTCGAGGTCATCGCGCCGCGTGCGGAGATTTCAGTGACCGGCAATCACATCAACCAGGCCCACTTAAGCGGCGGGCTCAAAATTAACTATGGCGACTTCGTGCTGAAAACCGGAGAAGCCACCTTTGCTCCCGACAAGGACATGGTGAACGCTCCCGGTGAGGTCGAGGTCCAAGGCCAGGGGCTGAGGGTTACCGGCGTGGGCCTGACCGGCCATCCCAACGAGCGCAACTTCACCCTGCTGAGTCAGACCAACACCGTGGTGGTTCCAAAGAAAAGCAGTGATCTCAAATCAGGCAAATCGTAACAGCGTGGCCCGCGGGCATCGCCTCGCGTGGCGCCGACGCCACCGCAGCGCATCGCTGATCAACCCGTTCAGCGGGTTGGCCAGGGTGCTTGGCGCATCCGCGATAGCGCTGGCGCTCTGCGCGAGCGCGCCGGCTGGCGCGCTCGCGCAGAGCGCATCCCCCGCGCCGGATGCCGCGACGACCGCGGCTCCCGCCGTAGCGGCATCTGGCGCGGCTTCGCCGGGCGCGAGCATCCGCAAGACGCCGGGCGACGCCGCCTCAGGCGGCGCGCCGGCGGCGGCGGATAACACAGCCGCGGCGTCAGCGCCGGCATCGCCCTCGAGCGTGGCGCCGGCCGCGGGCAGCAGCGGCGGCGCTGCGAGTTCCGCCGCGCCGGCCGCGGAAGAAAGCGCCGGCGCTCCGGCGGCTCTTTCCACGCCCACCGCGCACGCCAAGGTTAGGGGGGGGCATCGCACGCATTCCAAAAGCGCCACGCAGACGGCATCGGCTAAGACGGATTCCAAGGATGCCAGCGCCGGCTCGAAGGGTGACCAGGACAGCCAAGGCCAGGACGCCCCGTTCTCCTCGCTCCAGTTCTCAGGCAACAAAGGCCCGATCGATATCAGATCGGACGCGCTCGATCTCGATTACAAGGGCAACGTTGTGACCTTTCGCGGCCACGTCCATGCGGCTCAGGCCGACGCGCTCCTGACCAGCGATACGCTGACGGTGACCTATGGCAAGGACTTCCACGAGGTCAAAGAGATGGTCGCCAACGCCAACGTGCGGATGAGTCAGGGCACGCGATGGGCTACAGGCGACCACGCCGTGCTCGACCAAGCCAAACATATCGTAATACTGACCGGCAGTCCCGTGGTGCACGACGGCGAAGACCAGGTCACCGGCAGCAAGATAACGGTGCACCTTGACACCGGCAAAAGCGAGGTTGAGGGAGCACGCGCGGTGTTCTTCCCTGCGGAGCAGAAAACCCGCGATAATAAGACTACCGTCGCTAAGTCGCCTTAGTCAGCGACGCTCAATATGGCGCCTGAACTCAAATTAGGACAAGACCTGCGGCTGCGCCAGCAGCTCGTGATGACGCCGCAGTTGCAGCAGGCGATCAAGATCCTGCAACTGTCCCTGCCCGAGCTGGAAGCGGTCGTCCAGACCGAACTGGAATCCAATCCACTGCTGGAGATGGTCGAGGAGCGCAGCCCCACCGCGACCGCGGCCGACGATGGGATGGCTGCGGCGCCCGATCCCACGCCGGGCTCCGAGCCCGACCTGTTGCCGCCCGAGCCCGAGTTGGGCGCGGCCGCGGCCGAGTCGGAATGGAATGGCAATGGCGACGAGCAGCCGACGGTCGAGGGGATGACGAGCGAGGCGCGCGACGCCACGACGGAGATCAAGGAGGACGGCCGCCTCGACAAGCTCGACTGGCGCGAATATCTCGAGAATTACTCCAACAACTGGCAGGACAACCAGGAATCTGAGCAGGACGACGAACGCCGCCAGACCCTGGAGAACACGCTCACCCGGCGCACTTCGCTCGAAGAGCATCTGATGTGGCAGCTCAGGATGTCGTCGCTGGAGCACAACGATCAGATCATCGGCGCGACCATCATCTACAACCTGAACGACGACGGCTACCTGGAGACGCCGGTCGAAGATCTGGCAGCCCAACTCGAGACTGATGCGGCCAGCGTCGAGCGGGTGCTCAAGCGTGTGCAACGATTCGATCCGCCGGGAGTGGCGGCGCGCGATCTCCGCGAGTGCCTCTACCAGCAGCTCAGCAATATCGGGATGGAAGAGTCGCTGGCGGCGCGTATCGTGCTCAACCATCTCGACCTGCTCGAGAAGCATCGCTACGCCGAGATCGCGCGCGCTCTCGGGGTATCGATGGAGATGGTGGGGCAGGCGGCCAAGGTGATTTCGCTGCTCGAACCCAAGCCGGGCCGCGACTACGGCGGCCAGGAGCCGGCCTACATCGTGCCCGACGTCTTCATCCACAAGATGGGCGAGGACTACGTGGTGCTGCTCAACGATGGTGCGGTGCCGCGGCTGCGGCTGGCTGGCTATTACCAGCGTGTGCTGAGCGACAGCGCGGTCGCCGATGACACCAAGGAATATTTGCAGGAGCGGCTGCGCTCGGCGCGATGGTTGGTCAAGTCGATCTACCAGCGCCAGCAAACGATCTTCAAGGTCGCGAGCTCGATCGTGAAGTTCCAGCGCGCGTTCTTCGACCACGGCATCACCCATTTGCGGCCGCTGGTGCTCAAGGACGTGGCCGAGGACATCGGGATGCACGAGTCGACCATCAGCCGCGCCACCGCCAACAAGTACGCCCACACGCAGCAGGGCATCTTCGAGATGAAGTTCTTCTTCACCTCGGGCGTCAAAGCTGTAAGCGGCGAGGACGTCAGCGCCGAAACGGTCAAGGAAAAAATCCGCGCGATGGTGGCGATCGAGCAACATCACGATCCGATGTCGGATCAGGCCATCGCCGAAGTTCTGCGCCGGGACCAGATCAATATCGCGCGCCGCACGGTGGCCAAGTACCGCCAGGCGCTCGGCATCCTGCCTTCGGCGCGCCGCAAGAAGGTCAACTGACCTCCTTGTCGCAACTGCAAAGAGCGCGCGCGAAAAAGGGATGGCCAAAAGGGGTGGTTAGATGGCGATGAAAGAACCGGCGGGCAAGCGCAACCGGGTGGCCGAACGCAAACTTCGCCGCCGCGTGCAGCTCAAGGCGCGGCCGGTCGCGCTGGTCACCGTGACCTTCCGTCACGTCGAGCCGACCGAGGCGATCCGCCAGTACGGGGAACGCAAGCTCGGCCACGTGGCCAAAGCTTTGATGCGCCCGTGCACGGTGCATTTGATCCTCTCAGTTGATAAATACCGCCAGTGCGGCGAAGTTACGGTCAAGTCAGGCCGTCTGGCCGTGGTCGCGGCGCAGCAGGAGACCAAGGACCTCTACTCGGTCATCGACCTGCTCGCGGACAAGGTCCAGCGGCAACTCAAGAAACATGTGGAGAAGATCGAGGCAAAGAAATGGCGTGCCCCATCGGCGGGCGAGGTCCTGAGCGCGGCTGAGGAAGCGGAGAGCGATTCCCACTCGTAGGTGCGCCCGCTTATCAGAGCCGCGCGCGCTGGCGATTCTTCGCGGCCATACCGGCTCGCCGGACCCTCCGCTCAATGCAATAATCGGGTGCGCTAAGTAGGCAATGAAAATTACCGATATCCTGAATCCTGAAATGGTATTGCCTGAGCTCAAGGGCAACACCAAACCCGAAGTGCTGCATGAGCTGGCCGAGTACCTCGCCAGCAAACACCGCGAGGTTGATCCCGCGGCGCTGTCCGCGGTGCTCGCCGAGCGTGAGCGGCTGGGCTCGACCGCGATCGGCGACGGCATCGCCATCCCTCACGGCAAGCTTGCCCGCGTCACCAACATCATCGGGGTCTTCGGACGCCATCGACGTGGCGTCGATTTTGACTCGCTCGACGGCGGCCCCACGCATCTGTTCTTTCTGCTGGTCGCGCCCGAGGATTCGGCGAGCCTGCATCTCAAGGCGCTCGCGCGGGTATCGCGCCTGATGAAGGACCCGGCGTTTCGCGAACGGCTCAGCAACGCGCCCGACGCGGCCGAGATTTTTCGCCTCATCAAGGAGGAAGACGCCCGGCACTGAGTCGAGGTGCTGCCGGCGCCTTGGACTGCGATGGCTCTGCGGCGGCGGGCGCGCAAGGCAGACGCAACCTCCGCGTCAGCCATATCCGCCACTTTCGGCAATTCCACCACGTCCGTCAGTTCCGATCGGAATCCGCGCCTCATCATCGTCACCGGGGTCTCGGGCTCGGGGCGGCTGTCCGCGATGCGGGTGCTCGAGGACCTGGGCTTTTACTGCGTTGACAATATGCCGGTCGCGCTGGCCGAGTCGGTGATGCGGCTGGCGACCCGGCGCGACCCGGAGCTCGCCGGCGTCGCGCTCGGTATCGACGCGCGCGAGCGGCTGTTCTTTCCGCAGTGGCCGCGTGTCTTCAACGAGCTCGAGCGCGCGGGCTTTCGTCCCGAAGTGCTTTTTCTCGACGCCTCCGACGAGGTCCTGGTGCGGCGCTACTCCGAGAGCCGCCGGCCGCATCCGATGGCCGAGCGCGGCGCCTCGGTGACCGACGGCATCCGCAGCGAACGCCTGGCGCTGGCCGAGATGCGCGAGCGGGCCAACCGCGTGATCGATACCAGCGCGCTCACCGTGCACGAGCTGCGCGAGGTCATCACGACGGCGGTATTGGGCGCTGCAAGCGGGTCAGCGATGACGATCGCGCTGGTCTCGTTCGGCTACAAGTATGGGATCCCGGTCGGGATGGACCTGGTGCTGGACGTGCGTTTTTTGCCCAACCCGTTTTTCGTGCCGGAACTGAGGCCGCTGGACGGGATGGACGAGCGAGTGCGGACGTACGTGATGAACCAGCCGGAGGCGCGACGCTTCGTCGACGAGTTCGTGCGGCTGCTCGGCTTCCTGGTGCCGCTCTACCGGCGCGAAGGAAAAAGCTACCTGACGATCGGCCTGGGATGCACCGGCGGACGGCATCGATCGCCGACGCTGGCGACCGAACTCGCGCACCGCCTGGGCCTGGAGGGCGTCGCCGTCCAGGTGCGCCACAACGACATCGCGCGCTGAGTCGCTCCGGCCTTTCTCCCGCGCCTCCTAGCTTTCCTTAGGAGATCATAAGAATAAATTCAGCTCCTCCGGCAGCGGCCGACGCCCACTTAGGCCGACTGTAGCGCGACCGCGCATCGGGACCACGAAAACGAAACTCTCACGGCCGACGGCCTTGTCTGTGTGCCATAGCGGCCCGTATCATTAATCGGCCGCCCGCGCGGCTCGGCGATGGCAGCTATCAGTCCAATACCAACTCCCGAGGATCAGCCCCGTCTGCTCACTGCGCTGGGGATCGTCAAGATCCTGATCGTGCTGATCCTGGTTGGAGGCTCGCTGTGGCTTTTGTGGGCGCATACCGAATGGTTCGAGAATCCGAGCCTGGTCAAGGTGGAGGTGCTGAGCTGGGGCATCTGGGGGCCGGTCGTTTACATGCTGCTCTACGCGGTAGGTCCGTCGTTCCTGGTGCCGGGCGCGGTGATGACGATCGCGGGCGGGCTGGCGTTCGGGACGCTGTGGGGTTCGGTCTACTCGCTGCTGGGAGCGGATGCGGGAGCGCTGATTGCGTTTGCCGCGGGCCGTTTTCTGGGCCGGTCGTTCGTACAGAGCGTGGTCGGGGGACGATTCGAAAAGCTTCTGGCGCACATCGGACGCCACGGTTTCCAGATCATTTTCTATCTGCGGCTGGTGCCGCTCATTCCCTACAACGCGCTCAACCTGCTGGCCGGCGCCTCGCCAATAACTTTCCGCGACTATTTCTGGGCGAGCATGATCGGGATGATCCCGGGGACTATCCTGTTCGCGTTCCTGGGCGACGCGCTATGGCATCCGACCTCGCCGCGCTTTTTCCTCGCGCTTGCGCTGATCGTGATATGTTTCGCCGGCGGCGAACTGGCGCGCCGCCGCGGCTGGCTGCCGGGCAGCAGTTAGACGCGGCCCTCCCGCGGCCCGCGCGCGGCCGCGCTGAGGGTGTCCGCTCGAATTGTTGCTTAGGTCCCGCTTTGCCAGCTTGCCAGGTAGTGCTTCTGCTCGGCTGAAAGCCGGTCGATCTTGATTCCCATCGCGGCCAGTTTCATGCCCGCGACTTCGTCCTCGATCTTCAAAGGCACGTTATGCACCTTGACCTCGAGTTGCGCCCCCGCGGCCCACGCCGCGGCCATCGCCTGGGTGGCGAAGCTCATGTCCATCACTTGCGCGGGATGGCCTCCGGCACAGGCGAGATTCACCAGCCGCCCCTGGCCGAGCAGGTAAAGCTTGCGCCCGTTGCGCAGATGGAAGGTCTCGACTTCACGCTCGGCCTGGCGATCGACGCGGCGCGCCAGCTTGCGCAGCGCGGGCAGATCGATCTCGACATCGAAGTGACCCGAGTTGCAGATGATTGCACCATCCTTCATCGCGGTCATATGGTTGGCGCCGATGATGTCCTTGTCGCCGGTGACGGTGACGAAGATGTCGCCGACCCGCGCCGCCTCCGCCATCCGCATCACCTGGTAGCCGTCGAGCGCCGCCTCCAGCGCCCGGATGGGGTTGACCTCGGTCACGATCACGTTGGCGCCGAGGCCACGCGCGCGCGACGCCACGCCGCGCCCGCACCATCCATAGCCGCACACCACGAACACCGAGCCCGCCACCAGCACGCCGGTCGCACGGATGATCGCGTCGAGCGTCGATTGGCCCGTGCCGTAGCGGTTGTCGAACAGGTACTTGGTCTGGGCGTCGTTGACGGCGACGACCGGGATGCGCAGTGCGCGGTCCTGCTCCATCGCGCGCAGGCGGATAACGCCGGTCGTGGTCTCTTCCATCGAGGCCCGTACTTCGGAGGCCTGGTCCTGAAACTCGGTGTGGAGCAGGCTCACCAGGTCGGCGCCGTCGTCCATTGTGATGGTCGGATGGGCCTCGAGTACGGCGCGCAGATGGCTGTAATAGGTGTCGCGATCCTCGGCGTGCACGGCGTAGCTGGGGATGCCGTATTCCTTGACCAGCGCAGCCGCGACGTCGTCCTGGGTCGAGAGCGGATTGGAGGCGCAGCACAGCACTTCGGCGCCGCCGGCCTTGAGTGTGCGCAGCAGATTGGCGGTCTCGGTGGTTATATGCAGACAGGCGCTCAGGCGTTGGCCGCGCAGCGGCTTCTCCTTGGCGAAGCGTTCGCGGATGATCCGCAGCACTGGCATCTGTTCGTCGGCCCACTCAATCCTGCGCCGTCCGGCCTCGGCCAGTCCGAGGTCGCGCACGTCATGGGGCAGGGCGCGCCCGTTGCGTGACGCGAGGGACGTGGCTTTACGCTTGTTGGCTTTCGCCTCCATCTGATCTTCTCCGAATTTCAAAGGGCGTGCGTACGCGAGTGCGCCGCGCGCCCCAGGCTTCAATACGACGTTGTTCTGATTAACTTAACGGCCGCTGTCGCGCCCAAATGCGCTACGCAATGCGTCGACCATGTCGGTCTGCTCCCACGGAAAGAGCCCATTGTGCGGCACGCGGCCGAAATGGCCGTACGCGGCGGTGGCCTTGTAGATCGGCCGCTTCAAACCGAGGGTCTTGATGATCCCGGCGGGCCGAAAATCGAACAGCTCGCGCAGCGCCGAGGACAGCTTCTGGTCCGGCACCGCACCCGTGTCGAAAGTGTCAATCAGGATCGAAACCGGCTCGGCCACACCGATCGCGTACGCCACCTGGATTTCGCACTTGGTTGCGAGCCCGGCTGCGACCACGTTCTTGGCCACGTAGCGCGCCATGTAGCAGGCCGAGCGATCGACCTTGCTCGGGTCCTTGCCGGAGAACGCGCCGCCGCCGTGGCGGCCGTAGCCGCCGTAGGTGTCGACGATGATCTTGCGCCCGGTCAGCCCGCAGTCGCCATGCGGACCGCCGATCACGAAGCTGCCGGTCGGGTTGACGTGGATTACCGTGTCCTTGGTCAGGAACTGCTTGGGGATGGTCGGCTTGATCAACTCCTCGATCACCGCCTCGCGCACGGTCGCATGGCCGACATCGCGGCGATGCTGGGCCGAGACCACCACCGTACTGATCTCGACCGGGCGCCCGCCCACGTAACGTACGGTGACCTGGCTTTTGCCGTCGGGCAGCAGGAAATCCGCCTTGCCCTGGTGGCGGAGCTTGGAGAGGTTCTCCATCAGCCGATGCGCGAGCGCGATCGGCAGCGGCATTTCCTCCGGCGTCTCGTCGCAGGCGAACCCGAACATCAAGCCCTGGTCGCCGGCGCCCTGCTCCTTGTGCAGGCCTTCGCCCTCGGTGACGCCCTGCGAGATATCCACCGATTGTGGCTCGATCGCGGTCAGCACGGCGCAGTTGTTGCCGTCGAAGCCGGTGTCGATGTGGTTGTAGCCGATTTCGAGCGCGGTATCGCGCGCGATCCGCACGAAGTCCGGATGCGCACGGCTGGTGATCTCGCCGGCCAGCACGATCAGCCCGGTCTTGACCAGCGACTCCAGCGCCACGCGCGAGTTGGGATCCTCGGCGATAAGCGCGTCGAGCACGGCGTCCGAGATCTGGTCGCACATCTTATCGGGATGGCCTTCGGAAACTGATTCCGAGGTGAAGAGAAAGTCCTTGAGCGGCATTTAGCGATGTCTCCTTGGGGCTGCCGGTCTTTGCAAACGGCCGCCTCGGTGCTCAGCAGGCTCACCCGGCCCAGCGGCAACGTAATGTTTGATTTGGTTGCAGAGCGAGCGCTCGCCGCACAACGCTCGATAAATGCAGGTATTCCATCCGGAACTAAGAACGATGCACTGGTATAGCCAACCGCTGACGTGCGATCAAGGCACTGGCCCGCTGACCGTCACGTGCTCGGCGGTCAGCAGTTCAGCCGATCAATTCTTGGCGCTAATCTCCCCGGGTTGCCCCGAAACCGGTCAGTCAACTTCCGTCCGACTTAGTCGGAACGTTCCGTTTTCGCCGCAATGTTCAGTCTTCGCCAAAGCGATCCTGAAACAGGCGCTGGATCGCGTCGAGCGCGGCGCGCGCGTCCGGGCCCTCGGCGCGCACTTTGAGCCGCGCGCCGATCGCCGCGCCGAGCATCATCAGGTTGATCACGCTGCGCGCGTCGGCCTGGCCGTCCTTCCCCACGATAGTCAGCTTGGACTGAAAGCTGCGCGCGGTTTCGGCCAGTTTGGTTGCAGCGCGCAGATGGAGGCCCAGACGGTTGACAACCTCCACTGTCCCCTCCAGCACGCTCATCAACTCCACGATAGACGCTGGCGCGCGGGCCGTAAACCGGCCTCGCGCAGTTAAAGGCATGTGCAGGTTTCGCCAGACGTATGCGGATCAGTCGTCGGCGCCGTTGTCGCCGCTGATTTGCGCCTCGAACAGTTCGCGCAGGCGGGCTTCGATTGCGCTGTCGCGCAGCGTATGCTCTTTCGCGCGCCAATCCTTCAGCGCGATCACCGCCTTGGACATGTTGCGATGGCCGCCGGCGCTGCCCATCTCGCCGAACAGCTTACGCACGACCTCGCCCGCATTGCGCCGCCCGATCCCGTGATTGCGTACCGCGATCACCAGGTTGTTGTCGAGTTTGCCCGATACCACCACCCATTCCACGCCTTCGAACTGCAGGCAGAAGTCCGCCATCTGCACGATCAGGTCGTCGCGCTCGACGCGGCCGAGATGCAACAGCGCGACGCCGTCGTGGACCTCGAAGCGGCGCATCACCCGCGCCAGCACGCGAGCGAAGCGCGTGGGCAGTTCGGGCCGGTCGATCTGGCGCAACAGGCTGTAGTTGGCGTGCGGGTAGAGTTGGGTGAAGGCTTGGATGTTGTTGTCGGTCACCCGCCGCTTGAGCATCAGCGTGTCGCTGCGGATGCCGTAGAGCAGCGCGGTGGCCAGGCGCTCGCTGATCCGCTCGTCGGCAGCGACCAGGTACTCGGTCATGATGGTGGCGGTGGCGCCATAGCCGGGGCGTACGTCCTGGAAGGCGGCGTTGTTCGGCGCGTAGCCCTGATGATGGTCGATTACGATGTCGGCGCGGCGCAGGCGGCCGTTGAAGTAGGGCGGCTGCACGTCGACCATCGCCACCCGGTCAAACGCGGCGAGTTCCTCGGTGTCGGCCGGCGCGATCTCAATCTCCAGCAGATGCATCATGGTCTTGTTCTCCGGCCGGGTGACCGGAGTGAAGCTGAAGATCGGCGTGGTGAGCTTGTTGCGGCCCAGGAGCGTGCGCAGCGCAATCGCGCTCGACATCGCGTCGGGATCGGGATCGTCCTGCAACAGGATAGCGACCCGGTCGCCCTCTGATACCAACGCCCGCAGTTCCTTGATTTTGTGCTTTGTCAGATGATCGTCCATGAAGCAGGAAAAATTCGCCAATGAGCCTAAAGCAGCTCGGCCGTTCCAGCCCTGGCCCACGCCGAAGCCGCCCGCCGCTCCGGAGGCCCCGAATCCTTAGGAGGTTTAGGGTAGTATGTAACCCGAAGGTTCCACCACGGCAGCCGACTGGTCTGGAGAAAAAACCTCTAACACGCCCTCCCTGACCCTATCAATGGTATAACCATCGAGCGCCCCCGTGTCTGCCATACGATGAGCGAACAAAGTTGCGAAATCTGCCGGCGTCCGATAAACGAATGGTTCCTGCATTTGGCCGTGGAGGACCGTGCAGGATTTAGCCAAGACGCCTTTATATGTGCCAATTGCGGCGTGAAGTTGCGTCTCGCCTCGGAAAAGAACCGCGACCTCCAGATCGATCCCTGGCTGCACGAGGCGTTGGCGCGCGTGCTCAAGGGCAAGATATGATAGTCATAAGGAATATAAACGCCGTAAGGAACGATCGCTGATGGCGCCCGCCGAGCGAACGGAACTCGACCTCTGGCCCTATGAAGAGGCCCGGCGGCTCGCCGAGCGGGTCGGCAATTACCCGACCGATCGCGAGGTAATCTTCGAAAGCGGCTTCGGTCCCTCGGGTCTGCCGCACCTGGGCACGATGGGCGAAGTGCTGCGCCCCGCCTACGTCCAGCATGCCTTCAAGATCCTTGGCCAGGTTCTGGGTGAAACCCTCGGCGAAGCCGACCCCGGCGCCGCCGCTTACCGCCGTCTCAGCCGGCTCATCGTTTTCATCGACGACATGGACGGGCTGCGCAAGGTTCCCGAAAGCATCCCCAACCGCGAGGCGACTGCGGCCTTTCTTGGTCAGCCAGTCTCGCGGATTCCCGACCCCTTTGGCGGATGCCATCCAAGCTTCGGCGCGCACATGATCGGACTGCTCGAAAAATTCCTCGAGCCGGTCGAGGTCAGCTACGAGCTGATGCGCTCGAGCGAGATGTACTCAAGCGGCCGTTTCGACGACGCGCTCAAACTGATCCTCGCCAAACACGCCGAGATAATTCGTATCGTCACGCCGACGCTGCGCGAAGAGAACCGCGCCGGATGGTCGCCCGTGATGCCGCTCTGTCCCGCGTGCGGGCAGATCAACTCGACCCTGGTGACGGCGTACCATTCCGAGCGCGCCACCGTCGAGTTTTCCTGTGAGCGCAGTTTCGGCGGCGCCGAGGGCTGCGGCTTCAAGGGCGAGCAGAGCGTGCTCGGCGGCAGGGCCAAGGTGCAGTGGAAAGTCGACTGGGCGCTCAGATGGTACGTGCTGCAGGTCGATTACGAGCTTTATGGCAAGGACCTGATCGATTCGGCGCGGCTCTCGGGCCAGATTTTGCGCCTGCTCGGCGGCCGGCCGCCGCTCGGCTTCGCGTTCGAGATGTATCTCGACGAGGAGGGGCACAAGGTATCGAAGTCGATCGGCCGCGGGGTTGGCGTCGAGCAGTGGCGGCGTTACGCGCCGATCGAAGTGCTCAGGTATTTCCTGATTCTGAATCCGCGGCGGGCGCGCAAACTTTTCCTGGAATCGATTCCGCAGTACACCGACGAATATCTCGAAGAGCTGCGTAAATGGAGCGCCGCGGACGAGCGTGCGCGGCGCAACTCGCCGTTGGAGTTCGTACTGCAAAGCCAAAGCGCCCGGCGTTTCAACTCGACGCTCAGCTTTGGCCTCGTGATGAACCTGGTTGGAGCGCTGGGCAGCGGCGAGCGCGAGCTTATCTGGCGCTACCTGGTGCACTACGATCCCGCGATCGAGGGCGACGCGGACACGATGAAGATGACGCGCGACCTGATGGAATGTGCGCTCAATTTCTACCGCGACTTCATCGAGCCGGCCAAATATCACTATTCGCCCAGCGACGGCGAGCGAGAGCAGTTGCGCGCGCTCAGCGCCTGGCTTGCGCAAAACGCCGAGGCGGAAGCCGAGGAGATCGAAAAGGCAATTTACGAACTCGGCCGCCAGCACTACGACAAGCCGGGAAAGATTTTTCCGCTGCTCTATCGCGTTCTTCTGGGCCAGGAGCGTGGACCGCGGCTGGGAGTTTTCATCCGCCTCACCACGCCCGCGCGCGTGGCCGAAATCGTCGCCGCCCGCCTCGGCTGACTACGACTTTCGCTCGGCATGGGTTGGCCGCTCGCTGGATTGAGTTCGGAGAACATCGAGTCGGCGAGTTCCAAGGCCGGGCTCGCTCAGATGGTCGGCATCCAATAGCTGCCCCGGTCGATAGTGCTAAGGTGTGAACCGTCAGCAACAACGATGTCAGCGACATCGGCGCTGAGGGCCGACACGCCAACGATGTCGGCATTGGTCGGCGATTTTATTCGCTGCCATCGCTTGCCGTCGGTCGTGAGCAAGATCGTGCCGTGACGTCCGACCGCCCAGCAGACCGTGTTTGATGGCGCCTGGCCGGCCAACAAATCGAATCGCACGCCGCTACCTTGTTGCTGCCAGCTCATTTGGTCAGTCGAGCGGAAAATCGTCCCGGAGTCTTCGAGCGCCCAGTACACCGAGTGGTCCGGCGATGAAACCAGCACGGATCGCGCCGGTAAGGTTGAAGCAGCGGGCGCGTTCGCGCTTTCAGCGGTCGTTCGAGTCGCTGGAGCGACGGCAGCGATCGCAGGAATCCGCGATTCAGAGACCGGGCTTGCGGGCGACGGCTTGCGGGCTGACGCCTGCTTTTCGGCATCGCCAATCGGAGAGCTCCCGCTTGCCCGCGCGGTTTGCGCTTTTGCAGATCGGTTTGGCAAGCCGGATTGTAAGCCGCGGGCAGAAGCGAGCGCTTCCGCTGTTGCCCGATGGCGCGTTTGAGCTGATGTGGAAGACCTCCTTGACCCACTCGCGGTCCCGCGCGTGCGTGAGACTTGCGCGTGGCGCGGCGGAGCGGAGGGCGTGGTGAGGGGTTGTTGCAGTTCGTTGTTAATACTCAACGTTGAAGCCGGTGTACCGGATCCCTGGACCGTCACCGCAGGCATGGCAGCCGTTGATTCTTCGGCGGCGGGCGATACGCTGGCCGCCGTGGCAGAAGATGCGCCGGAGGGGATGGCCGCTGATGAGCCGGTCGTCGTGGGAGCCGTCGAGGCGCTGACCGCCGGGGTCGCCGCTGGTGTTGCGGCCGTTGTTGCAGCCGGCGTCGGTTCCGCTGCCGCGGCAGCTATCTCGGCGGCTGGGGGCGGCGCCACGCTACCGCGTCGTACGTGCAGGACCGTAACAACGACGACTGCCGCTATCGCAGCTAAGGCCAGACCTAGCAGAGCGCGGCCCCATGCGCGGATGCGCCTCCTCGGGCGGTCCGCCTGCGCCGGTAAGGCGACCGCCTCGGAAGGCGGGGCGACCCGTACTGGCGAGTCGAGCGCGGATTTTACCGCGCTTGAGAACTGATCCTCGATATCGTTATTCGGCGCCAAGCTTGGCCTCGGGCACGACGGCGAAATTAATACGGGTAGGTGTGGGAACTCAGGTAGCGCACCCGCACCGATGGAGCAAGCCCCGTGCGCTCACGAATCCACTGATAGTTCTGAACCGCGCCGACGGAGCAGGTAAGCGATGGCGAATCTGAGGATCGAAATCCGCTAGATGAACTCAGCGAAGACCGAATCGGCGAGTTCCAGGCCGCGCTCGCTCAGATAAATCCGGCCGTCGTCGCGAACCAGTAGATCGCCCTCGAAGAGCCGCGCGGCGCGCGCGCCAAACACGCAGTCAAAGCTCTCGCCGAAGCGCGTCTCGAAATCGGCGAGCGCAAATCCGTCGCGCAGCCGCAAATTCAAAAACACGAACTCGCCCCGCGCGCTTGTGGCGTCAACCGTCTCGCCGCCCGCCTCCGCAAGGCCGCCCTTAAGCGCCTGCTCGACGTAGCGAGCGGGCATGCGCTCGTTCCACCATCGCCGGCCGCCGCCGCCACTGTCCTCGCGCGCGAAGCTATGCGCTCCAGCGCCGAGGCCCAGGTAACTCTCCAGCCGCCAATAACTCAGATTATGCCGGGCCTCGTGGCCGGGCGGCGCGTAATTGGAAATCTCGTACATCTTATAGCCGCGCCGCGGCAGTTCCTCGCGCACCGCAGCGTAGAACTCGGCCTGCCGGTCGGAGTCGATCGGCCGGATTCGTCCGCGCTTCATCTCGGTGAAGAACGCGGTGCCTTCCTCGAAGGTCAAGTTGTAGGCCGAGATATGATCGGGACCGAGCGCGGCGGCCTCCGCGATGTCGTTGAGCGTTTCATCGACGCTCTGCCCGGGGACCGCGAAGATGAGGTCGAGGTTGAGGCGCTCGAAGCCCGCGCGATGCGCGAGACGGGCAGCCTCGCGAGTCTCCGCCGCGCCGTGGATACGGCCGAGAAACTTAAGCCGCTCATCGTTGAACGATTGCGCGCCGAAGCTGATTCGATTGATCCCGGCCGCGCGCATCCCGCCAAGCTTGGCCGCGTCGATCGTCCCAGGATTAGCCTCCAGCGTGACCTCGGCGCCGCGCTCGAGGCCGAAGTTGCGCTCGGCTGCGGCCAGGACTGCAGCGATCGACTCGGGCCGAAACAGCGACGGCGTGCCGCCGCCAAAGAAGATCGTCTTGAGCCGCCGTCGCGCCCACGGATCTTCGCCGGCGCGGCGCTCGATCTCTGCTACGAGCGCGCGAACATAATCGTCCTCAGGCCAGCTCGCCACGGCATGCGAGTTGAAATCACAATACGGGCATTTGGATTGACAGTATGGGATGTGCAGGTAGAGCGAAAAGGCCTTCGCCCCGTGGCTATTGTCGTTCCCGGTGAGCATCGCGGGCCGCCCCGGCCTTGCTTAAAGCTTATGCCCGCGAGGCGCCGGTTACCACGGGACGGCGATAAGCCGCACGAGCGCGTATGCGACCTCGCCCAAAGGCTTCGCGATCGGGGGCGGCAGGTAAGCCTCGACGGTGGCGAGAGCGGCTCCGATCGCGGAGTTGCGCTGCAGCGGCGGCCGCCGGTTCCAGAGGTAGACAAGCATCTCGTAGCCGAAATACAGCAGCAGCCCGATCAAAACGACGTCGTCGATGACCACCACGACCTTGCGGACCAAGCCGTGCGGCAGCAGCCAGATTGCGAGCCGCGCGACCAGCGCGAAGATAACGATCGCGGCGATCACGGCGCTCGCGTGATGGACGAGCAACTGGATCGCCTCGAGGTTGATCCATTGCTCGATATCGAAACGGTCCGGTGATGCCGTATTGCTGACCGCGAACGTGGGCTTGCCCTCCCTTGCGCGCTGTTGGCCGCGCCGAATTCAGGAGCTTAGACACGCCCGCCGGTCGGCACAAGCGAGCGCGCGCGCGGTGGCGTCGATGCGGCGTCGCCCGGTGCGCTCGATTGTGGAGGTACCGCCTACAAGCCGTCGCGGCGCGCCGCTATACTCTAGCGCGACGCCCCAAAGGAGTGCGCTTCAACATCGTAACCGGCTCGCACAATCAGCCAGCGGCGCCAGGACCGCATGCCGCCGCGCCCGCGGATTCCGCCGCCGGCCGGCTTCTCGCCGCGCGCCTGGGCCCCAACCTCGCATGGCTGGTCGCGGCCGGTATCCTGCTGAGCCGTATCGCCGGCCTCGTCCGCGAAAGCGTCTTCGCGCACTATCTCGGCAACTCCGACGCCGCCGACGCCTTCAAGGCCGGCATCCGCATTCCCAATATCCTGCAAAACCTCTTCGGCGAGGGCGTGCTCTCGGCCTCCTTCATCCCGGTCTACAGCAAGCTCTTAAGCGAGGGCGACGCAGAGACGGCCGAGACTCTGGCGTGGGGCGTGGGCACGCTGCTCGCGCTCGGGGTTGCGATCCTGGTCGCGCTGGGAGTGTGGGCCACGCCGTGGCTGATCGCAGTGATCGCTCCGGGATTCACCGGCGCCAAGCGCGAGCTCACGGTCACGCTGGTGCGCATCCTGTTCCCCGGCGCGGGACTGCTGGTGTTATCGGCCTGGTGTCTCGGCGTGCTCAACAGCCATCATCGCTTCTTCGCTTCCTATACCGCGCCGGTCGCATGGAATCTCGCGATCATCGCCGCGCTTATCTACTACGGGCCCCGCCGTTCGCAGGATGCGTTGGCGATCGACCTCGCGTGGAGCGCGGTCGTTGGCGCGTTCCTGCAGATAGCGGTGCAGGCGCCGCAAACCCTGGCGCTGGTCGGCCGCCTACGGATCGATTTTGCACGCACGCGCACGGCTCTGAGCACGGTCTTTCGCAATCTCACCCCGGTCGTCGCCGGGCGCGGCGCGAGCCAGATTTCCGGCTACGTCGACAACCTGCTCGCGAGCCTGCTACCCACCGGCGCGGTCTCGGCGCTCAGCTACGCGAGCATCCTGTACCTGCTGCCGATAAGCCTGTTCGGGATGTCGGTCGCGGCGGCCGAATTGCCGAGCATGTCGCGCGCGGCCGGCACCTTCGAGGAAGTATCGCAGCTTTTGCGGCTGCGCCTGGACGCGGGCCTGCGGCAGATCGCTTTTCTGGTCGTGCCCTCGGCGGCGGCGTTTCTGTTTCTCGGCGACGTGGTCTCGGCGCTGATCTTTCAGTCCGGCAGCTTCACCCATCGCGACGCGGTGTACGTATGGGCGGTGCTGGCCGGGTCGGCGGTGGGGATGCTGGCGGCGACGATGGGCCGGCTGTACAACTCGGCCTTCTACGCGCTTGAGGATACGCGCACGCCGCTTAAGTTCGCGCTCGTCCGCTTCACCCTGACGCTGGGATTCGGATACCTGTGCGCGATTCCGCTGCCGCCCGCGATCGGAATCGCCCAGCGCTGGGGCGTGGCGGGTCTGACCGCCTCGGCCGGAATTGCCGCGTGGGTCGAATTCGCGCTGTTGCGATGGAAACTCAATTCGAGAATCGGTCACACGGGGCTGGGACGCGGGCTCGTGGCGCGGCTGTGGGCGATCGCGCTGGTCGCGAGCGCGGCCGGATGGGCGGTGAAGCTTGGCATGGGGCATGCCGGACCGCGGCTGATGGCGCTCGCGGTGCTGCCCACTTACGGCGCGGTCTATCTGGGGATTGCGTGGTGGATGCGGCTACCGGAGCTTGAGCGCGCGATGAGCTTTCTTGCCGCGCGGTTTGGCTTTCGCGCCCTTAAGCGCTGACTCGGCGGCGGCGCCGCGAGCCGGGGTGGCGCGCAGGCGCTCGACGGTCAGGGTCGTACCGTAACCGGGCAACAACGGCGCAAGCGCGACGCGTCCGCCGTAGGATTCCACGAAGATCTGCCCATCGACGGTTTTGTCGCGCCAGTCTTCGCCCTTAACCAGCACGTCGGGGTGGACGGCGCGGACGATACGCTCGGCGCGCGTCTCGTCGAACACCACTACGTAATCGACCACCTCGAGCGCGGCCAGAATCAGCGCCCGCTCGACGGCCGGATAGATCGGGCGGCTATCGCCCTTGATGAGGCGCACGCTGCGGTCACTGTTGACTCCCACCACCAGCGCATCGCCCTGCGCGCGCGCGAACGAGAGCATCTCGATATGTCCGGCGTGCAGCAGGTCGAAGCATCCGTTGGTGAAGACCACTCGCCGGCCCGCGTTACGATGGCGCTCGAGCGCCGGGCGCAGTTCCTCGACCGCGACGATCTTGCGCTGCGCGCTCTCGGGTCCGGGGTTGAGAGCGCGCGCGAGGTCCTCGCGCGAGATTATCTCGGTGCCGAGCCGGCTGACCTCGATCCCCGCGGCGAGATTCGCCAGCCGCGCCGCCGAGGCAAAACTCAGCCCCGCGATCGTAAACAGGCCGAACACCGCCAGCACCACGTCGCCCGCGCCGGTCACGTCGTAGACCGCGCGCGGCGTGGTCGCGATATAAGTATGCGGGCCGCGGCGCTCGCTAAGATACATGCCGTCGCGGTCGAGAGTCACCAGGCAGGCGTCGAGTTTCAGCCGGCGCATCAGCTCATCCGCCGCGCGCATCCACGCGTCGCGGTCGACCAGGCGGGTGCCAGTGGCGAACTCGGTCTCGTAACGATTGGGTGTGAGCGCGGTCGCGCCGCTATAGATTGAGAAATCCTCGCTCAGGCGCGGATCGACGATGACCGGGACCTTGCGGCGGCGCGCGCCGTCGATAAGCCGGCGCAGGAGCCCCGGCGTCAGCAGGCCCTTGTTGATGTCCGAGATGAGCACGCCGTCGACCCGCGCCAGCTCGCGCTCGAGATGGCGCGTGAGCGCGCGCTCTTTGGCCGGGCTGAGCGGATGCGGAGCTTCCTGGTCGACGCGCAGAAGCTGCTGGGTGGCACGGTTGGCCGATTGCACCGACCCCAGCATCCGCTCCTTGACGATCGTCGGGCGATCGGGGTCGACCAGCACTGAGCGCGTCTCGATCCCGAGGTCGCTGAACATCTCGCGCAGCAAAGCACCGTTGCGATCGGCGCCGACCACGCTGAGCGCGCTCACTCGCGCTCCCAGCGCGCGCAGGTTTGCCATCACGAAACCCGCATTGCCCGGCCGCTCCTCGATCCGCTTGACTTGCAGGATCGGAATCGGCGCTTCGGGCGAGATGCGCGCGACGTCGCCCATGATGTAGCGGTCGAGGATTACTTCGCCGGCGACCAGCACGCGCAGCGGCTTGAGCGACGGAAGCTCGACTCGCCCGCCGGTGGCGGGGTCGGCGGCGCGCGAAGCTTTGCGATCGCGGCTGGTGACAGCGCGCTGCGCGATACAGCCCATGCGCTTCATGATGTCGCCCACGATCTCGACATGATGCGGGATGATACGCGGTTACGTGCCTGCTGTTAAAGGCCGCCCGCCCGCCGTTTTTACGTGCGAATCGACTTTTAATTCCCTCCCCAAAAACACGGGGGAGGAGGTTAAGTCAGATGCGCCGTATCAAAACCGCCGCGAGGGGGGGTCAGCTCCAAACCAGATGCGCGGCCTCGGCCACCAACCGCAGCTTTTTCTCCTGCGTCGCTTCGGCGATCGGATTGCCCGCGAGCACCGAGGCGAAGCCGCACTGCGTCGAGAGCGCCATCTGCTCGCGTGGAAAATAGCCCGCGGCTTCGTCGATTCGCGCGATCAGCGCCGCCGGCGTCTCGAGCACGTCGCTCTTGGTCGACACCAGCCCCAGCACCACGCGCTTGTCGCGCGCAACGTCGGCGAGCGGCTCGAATGAACCCGCGCGCGGGCTGTCGTATTCGAGCAGGAAAATGTCGTAGCGCGTGGCGTGCGCGAAGACCTCCTTCGAGATCGCTTCATAGCCGCCCGTACTCAGCCAATGACCGGCGTTGTTGCCACGGCACAGATGCAATCCGAAGGTGACGCCGGACGCGTCCGCGAGCGCGTTGAGCATCTCGACGCCCTCGCCGAGCATCCGCGTGGTCGAAATGCCATGCGCCTCGAAAACGCGCTCGCGCGTCGACGGATCGACCAGCGTGGCCAGTTCCGGCGCGTCGACCTGAATATATTCGCACCCGAGGCTCGCCAACTCGGCGACCTCGGCGCGCAAAATATCGACGGCGTCGGCGAAAAGCGTGAACGGCTCGGGATAGGCCGCCGCCGAATGTTCCGGCGACCAGCGCATCGCGAGCATCAGTGGGCTCGGCAGCGTCGCCTTGAGCGGGAGTTTCGCGCGGGCGCGCGCGTAGATGAATTCCTCGGCCGCCAGCGAGCGCCGCCGGCGGAGCTTGCCAGTCACAGTGAGCGGCACCGCGAGATTGGTTTCGCCGCCTATCCCGCCGCCGCCCTGCCATCGCCGCGTGTCGAACGCGACCGCCTCGAAGCCTTCGACGTAATCGGTGAGCGGCGCGACGAAGCCCGAGCGGCGCATTTCGCCGTCGCTCACGATGTCGACGCCACAGCGCTCCTGGAGCGCGATCGCCTCGTCGACTGCGCGGTCCTCGACCCGCTTGAACTGGGCGGTCGAGATGCGGTCGGCGGCGAAGTCGGTCCGCGCCTGCTTGAGCCATCCCGGCCGCAGCATCGAACCGATCACCTCCGCGCGATAGATCGTCGTCATGGGTCAGCGAATCGCGTAGCCGCCGTCGACGACGATGGTCGCGCCGGTTACGAAGTCGGAGGCGTGCGAGGCGAGAAACACTGCCGCGCCCGCGCACTCCTCGGGCGTGCCGAAACGGCCGGCCGGCGTACGCCTGATGATGTCGTCGTAAAACGAGCGTCCTTTGATCGGCGCGGTCATCTCGCTTTCGATCCATCCCGGCACGATCGCGTTGACCTGGATGTTATGCGCCGCCAGCTCGACCGCCATCGATTTGGTCAGTTGGATGAGCCCGCCCTTGGAGGCCGCATACGACGGCGCGATCGGATTGCCGAAGTGCGAATACTCGCTGCCGATGTTGATGATTTTGCCGTGCTTGCGCGTCGCCATCGAGCGCGCCGCGATCTGCGAGAGCAGGAAGCCCGAGTTCAGGTTGGTTTCGATCACGCGGTCCCAGGTCGCGGCATCAACCTTGAGCACGCCGCCGGGAAGCGCGATACCCGCGTTGTTGACCAGGATATCGACCGGGCCGAGCTTGCGCTCGGCCTCCGCCATCGCGGGCGCGAGCGCGGCGCGGTCGGTCACGTCGAGCCTGAGCGCGATCGACGCGGAGCTTAGCGCGCGCAACTCGCCGAGCACCGCTTCGTTCTTTTCCTCATTGCGCGCGAGCACCGCGACAGCCGCGCCGGCCGCCGCCAGCCCCAAGGCGATCCCGCGGCCGATTCCGCCGTTGCCGCCGGTGACGATCGCGACCCGGCCGTCAAGGTTGAACATCTCAGGCGCCGTCATAACCGCATCTCCCCAGGCCGCTCGCGCGTTGGCGCGCGGGCCCGCGTCAGCGAATCGAGAACCCGCCGTCGATCAGAAAATCGGCGCCGGTCATGTTGTCGGAGGCCGCAGAGGCCAGAAAGATCATCGCGCCCTTTAGCTCTTCGGCTTCGGCGAAACGCCCGCGCGGCGTGCGCTGAATCATTTCCTTGAGTAGCCACTCGTACTCGGGGCCGCTGCGGAGCCATTCGGTCATGTCGGTCGAGACCCATCCGGGCGCCAGCGCGTTGACCTGGATATTGTGCGGTGCAAGCTCGATCGCGAGCGAGCGGGTGAGCTGTGCGAGCCCGCCCTTGGTGACCGCGTAGGACGGAAAGACTCCGCTGCCGAAGGCGGAGGCGAGGCTGGTGACGTTGATTATCTTGCCGCCCTTGGTGCGCTTGATCATCGATTGCGCGGCGTACTTGCAGAACAGGAACGCGGCGTTGAGGTTGACCGCCAGCACGCCGTCCCAGTCCTCCTCGGAGGTATCGACCACGCTGGTGAGCGTCGCGTAGGCGGCGTTGTTGACCATGATATCGACTGGTCCGAGCTTGCGTTCGACCTCGTCGAAGGCGGGCTTGAGCTCGCGGCGCTGCTTGAGGTCGACGCGCAGCGCCATTGCGGGGACGCCGAGCGCCAGCAGTTCATTGAGCGTGTCCTGGCTCTTTTGCTCGTCGCGGGCGAGGATTGCGACCGCGGCCCCGGCCTCCGCCAGCCCCAGCGCGAGTCCGCGCCCGATCCCGCGGTTGCCTCCGGTGACTATGGACACCTTGCCGCTCAGATCGAACATCTTCTCGAACATCTTGGCAGACGCCATCGCCTGACCCCCCATGTAGCAAAACTGGTTGTATGGCGCTGGCCGATGGCCGGTGCGCGCCGGCGCGGACGGTCTTGCTTCTTCTGAACGCTACCTGCGTCCGTCGATCGTTGCTCGCGTCTGTTGGACGTGGCCGCCGCAGGCTCCTATATTGGCCTGTCGGAGTTGTCCAAGTCGAGTGCCGCGAGGCGCGCGGCGGCGGCGCGAAATCAGCAGGGAACAGGGTGAATCACGATGGGACTGAGAACACCGGAGCAGTACAAGGAATCGCTGCGCGACGGGCGCGCGGTTTATTTGCGCGGCGAAAAAGTCGCCGACGTTACCAAAGATCCCGTGATCGGAATCGCGGTCGAGCACGCCTGTATCGACTACCGGATGGCCGAAGATCCCAAGTACCGTCCCCTCGCCGTGATGCGCGACGGCGGCGGCGAGTACAGCCGCTACTTCCATCTGCCGCGCAACTCCGATGACCTGCTCAAGCGCAGTGAGCTTATAGCGGCCTCGACCCGCGAAGGCGCGACGCTGGTCGTGCTGATCAAGGAGATCGGCACCGACGCGCTCTACGCGCTCCACATCCTGGGCGAGCGGATGGCGGCTGCGGGAAAGCCCGAGTACCGCGAGCGCGTCGCCAAGTACCATCGCTACTGTCGCGACAACGACCTCGCGGTCGCGGTGGCGCAGACCGACGTCAAGGGCGACCGCTCGCTCGGACCCACCGCGCAGGATCATCCCGACTATTACGTGCGCGTGGTCGAGGAGCGTCCCGACGGTATCGTGGTAAGCGGCGCCAAGGTCCATACCTCCGTTTCGACCAACACCAACGAGGTCATCGTACTGCCGACGCGCGCGATGAAGGCCGAGGACAAGGCCTATGCGGTCGCCTTCGCGCTGCCGATCAACACGCCCGGCCTCAAGCTTATCGCGAGCCCGCACGGCTCGAGCCCCAAGAATCAGTTCGAGCATCCGCTGAGCGCGGGGCACAAGATGATGGAGACGTTGACCGTGTTCGACAACGTCTTCGTGCCCAGGGAGCGCGTCTTCCTGTGCGGCGAGATCGATTTTGCAGGACTGCTGGCGCTGACCTTCGTGCGCTACCATCGCTTCACCGCGGTCTCATACAAGCTGCCGCTGCTCGAATTGATGGCGGGGGCGGGCTACGCGATCGCCGAGGCCAACGGCGTGCTGCGCGCGGCCCACGTGCGCGACAAGCTAACCCATCTGGCCGCCTATCACGCGACCGTGCGCGGGCTCATCGAACATGCGGCCAACTCTTGCACCATCGAGGACGGGCTCGCGGTGCCCAACACGCTGCTCACCAACATCGCCAAGTACCATTTCGCGCACAACTACCATCAGGCGGTGCAAATCGTGCAGGACCTCGCGGGCGGACTGCTGGTCACGGCGCCGGCGGCCGAGGATTTGACCAGCGAGGCGACGCGCGCGTACGTGCTGAAGTACATGGGCGGCGCCAAGGGCTTCGACGCCGAGAAGCGCCTGCGGCTGCTCAATCTGATCGGCGATCTGACGGCGTCGGATTTCGGCGGCTACCAGGAGGTTTTGGCGGTGCACGCCGAGGGCGGCTTCGAGGCGGAAAAGCTCCAGGCCTACCGCGAGTACGATTTCAAGAGCGTGGCGGCCTACGCGCGCAAGCTCGCGGGAGTGTGAGACCGGAACCTCTGGCGGGCAGCGTCAGAGGTTTGAGGCCTGCAATCTCATTCTCATCTCAGGACCGCATCTCAGGTCTGGATTAGTTCGACGACCGTTCCGTCCGGGTCGGTCATGCAGACGAAGCCTGCCTCGCTGTCCAACGCATGGAACATTTGCGGCTCGGAGAGAAACTTCACGCCGCGGTTCTTGAGCTCCTCGTAGTCGGTGCGCAGCGTTTTGGTGCGCAGCGCGATACGGCAGAAGCCGGCATTGAACAGATGCGGGTAGGGGCGGCCCTCGGTCGGGGGAACCTTCCATTCGATAAGGTCCAGGCGCGTCGTATGCAAATCGTCGCCGAGAATCATCAGCACCGCGCGTCCGCGGCATTCCTGCGCGCCGAGCCCGCGCGCCAAGTGCGCGTCGCCAAAGTCACCGAAGTCGCGCACCACGTGGAAACCGAGCATCTCGTAAAATTTCAGCGAGCGCTCGAAATCAGTGACGTTGACGTTGATGTGAAAAATCGACTTGATGTTGGGCATCGAAATACCCCGGGAATGCTACTCGTTGGCGACCAGGCGGAGATCTGCCGTCACCGGCAGCTCAAACAGATCATTTCGCAAGGATGGCGCTCCGCGATGTGGTGCTCGCGGCCTTCGCTCAACTCCCACCTCGCCCCGCAGGTAAGGGCAGGGAAACTTTTCCATGCACTTTCCGCGCGGTTGCAGGAGGGTCCGGAAAGCCGCGAGCGTGCGGCCTACATGTCGCTTTTACGCAACTCGACCGTGTTGCCATCCGGGTCGAGCACCCAGATCTGACGGCCGAGGCGGCGCCGGTCTTCTTCCTTGAGCGTTGCGCGCATCGCGTCACCGTCGAGGAACGGCACGCCCATTTCCTTCAGCGAGGCCTTGGTCGCGTCGAGATCGTCGACCTCGATCGCGATATGCGGACCGGTCGGGTCGGGGCCGTCGTGCTTCTTGCTGACGATCAGATGGATCTGTCCGCTGCCGATTCCGTACCACATCCCCTTGAAACTGAAGTCGGGGCGCGGGATCGGCTTGAGGCCGAGCACCTTCTCGTAGAATTCGCGGCTCTTGTCGACGTCGGCGATCCTGAACGCGGCATGAGAAAAATCAGTCGGCTTATGCATCTGGACCTCCTGGGCGGCGCCGGATTTACGCGCGAACCGTCGCATGGCGCCGCTTGCGATGCGCAGTTCCCCTATAAAGCACTTCTAATGAATTTCCGCGCCGCCCGCCACCACCAGCGAAGTGCCGGTTACGTTGTCGGCCCGCGCCAGGTAAACCACCGCCTCGCCGATATCCGCGGGCGTCTGTTCGCGGCGCAGGTAGCACATGCTGCCGACGGCATTGTCGAACATCGACTCGGCGTTGCCACCGCCCCACGCTTTGCTCAGGTACTGATTCAGCACGTCGGTCCACATCGCGGTGCGCAGCAGTCCCGGACATACCGCGTTGACCCTGATGTTGGCCGGGCCGAGTTCTTCGGCGAGCGCCTGCGTGAGCGCCATCACCGCGAACTTGCTCGCGCAATACGCTGAGAGGCCGCCGCGCGAAGTCTTTCCGGCGATCGACGCGATATTGACGATCGCGCCTTCCTTGTTGCGCAAGAGGTGTGGAATCGCGGCCTTGGAGCACAAAAAAGGTCCCTTGGCGTTGACCGCCATCACGCGGTCCCACGCCTGCTCGGAAAACTCGGCCACCGGTCCGACCGCGACGATGCCGGCGTTGTTGACCAGGATGTCGAGCGAGCCCAGCGCCTTCACGGTCTCGGCGGCCATCCGCTCGCAGTCGGCTAGACGCGTCACGTCGGCCAGGATCGCCGCGGCCTTGACGCCGTGCGACTTTATCTCGTCGACCGCGCTCGCGAGTTCGCCATGCGCAGCGAGGTTGTAGGTCAGCGCCGGGTCCTTGGGACTACCAAGGTCGACCAGCGCCACGTTGGCGCCGGCCGCGGCGAGCTTGAGCGCGATACCGCGCCCAATTCCTCGCGCCGCCCCGGTGACGATCGCGTTTTTGCCCTTGAGTTCCATCGCGCCTGTCCTCCGTCACGCTATTTAGCACGCCGGACGTGGGCCGGGGCAGACCCCGCGTCGCTCGCGTGCAAAGGCCGGCAAGCTGAGGTATATCCAAGTCTGACTTCGAACGGATTTCAGCCAGCCATATACGACAAGGAATATAAAGAATGGACATCGGCTTTTTGATGGCGGCGACGGCGCAATGTGGCGACCTCGCCGAGATCGCTCGTACCGTCGAGCAATTGGGTTACGAATCGCTCTGGATGGCGGAGCATCCAGTGATCCCGGTCGGCATGAAGACCCCGTTTCCTTTCACACCTGACCACAAGCTTCCCGACCATTATGCGCGATGGGCCGATCCGTTCATCGCGCTCACTATCGCCGCGGCCGTGACCAAAAAGATCAAGCTCGGCACGGGAGTTTGCCTGCTGCCGGAACGCGAGACGCTGATGACGGCGAAGGTCGCGGCGAGCCTCGATCTCTTTTCCGGCGGCCGGTTTCTGATGGGCGTCGGCGCCGGATGGCTGCGCGAGGAAACCGAGGCGATGGGTGCGAACTTCGGCCAGCGATGGAAACGCACGCGCGAAACGGTCGAGGCGATGCGTATCCTGTGGACCCAGCGCGAGGCTTCCTACCAGGGCGAGATCATCAAGTTTCCGGCGCTCCGTTCGGAGCCCAAGCCGATTCAGAAGGCGGGTCCACCCGTGCTGCTCGGAGCGCATGGCCCCAAGGGCTTGGAGCGGGTGGCGCGCACGTATGACGGATGGATGCCGCTGGTCGCGAGCGCCGAGGAGTTGAAAGCCAATGTCGTCGAACTCCGCAGGCTCACGGCCGAGCGCGGCCGCGACCCCGGCTCGATCCAGATATCGCCGCTGGTCGACCCCGGCGAGTATGGCCCGTCGCCCGACGAGGTGAAGCGCTACCGCGAGGCCGGCGCGAGCCGGCTCATCTTTCTCTCGCAGAAAATGATCGCGGAGTCCGCCGACGGAAAAGCACTCGAAGCGGTGCGCCGCCTCGCGCCGGCGGTCGAACGAGCCCGCTCGATTTGACGATCGCGTCCCGCCAGGGCCGTGCAGACGGCCGTCCTCGCTCGCGGCGCTAGCGGACCTCGGCGCAATGGCGCTGACTCTTCTCGCGCTCCCACGCCGCCAGTTCGTCGTGGGCGTCGCGCTCGTACCTCGCAAGCGTCGGGTCAGTGGCGGCGATGACCGGGGTGGTCAGCTCCAGCCGAATCCCGTTGGGGTCGAAGAAATAGATCGACTTGATGAAGTGATGGTCGGTCGGGCCGAGCACGTCGATACCGGCGGCCTCAAGCCGCGTGCGCGCGGCGTCCAGTTCGGCGAGCGAACCTACGCGCAGCGCGAGATGGTTCACCCATTCGGGTGTGTTGGGCGAAGCTGCGGCGATTTGGTTGTCGCCGAGATCGAAGAATGCGACGCAGGAGCCGTCGGTCATGCGAAAGAAGATATGCGCGTGCGGGCAATACTCCCGCGTGCTCGGCACCCGGTCCTGGCGGATGACGTGGACCAGTGGCAGGCCCAGGATGTCCTCGTAAAAGTGGCGAGTCTCCTCCGCGTCGCGGCATCGATAGGCGAAATGATGCAGTCCGTTGATCGGAACGAACGAAGGCATACCGTCACCTCCTGCGGGTAACTATCAGCCGGTTCAGGATACTTCAAATTCCCGATACCGTCACCGCCAATTCCTCAAGCCGATTTGCGCCGACCGCTCAGTCGAAAGCGCTAAGCCCGGTGATGTCGCGGCCCAGCACCAGCGTCTGCACGTCGAAGGCGCCTTCGTAGGTGTTGACCGTTTCCAGGTTCAGCATGTGGCGGATGACCGGGTACTCGTTCACGATTCCATTGGCGCCCAGCATGTCGCGGGCCATCCGCGCGACATCCAGGGCCATCCCGACGTTGTTGCGCTTGGCAAACGATACCTGTTCGGGCCGCATCCTGTCCGCGTCCTTGAGCTGCCCCAGACGCAGGCATATCAGTTGCGCCTTGGTGATCTCGGTGAGCATCGTCACCAGCTTGTTCTGGACCAATTGATAGCCGGCGAGCGGACGCGCGAACTGCTTGCGCGACTTGGTATAGTCCAGCGCGCAATGATAACAGCTACGCGCGGCGCCGATCGCGCCCCATGAAATTCCGTAACGCGCTTGCGTCAGGCAGGAGAGCGGCGCGCGCAGGCCGCGCGCCTCGGGTAGTCGCGCGGAATCATCAAGCCGGACATCCTCAAATACCAGTTCTGAAGTTATCGACGAGCGCATCGAGAACTTGCCATGGATGTCGCTAGTGGTGAAGCCGGGCTTGCCGCGTTCGACTAGGAAGCCGGTGATGCCCTCGGGAACCTTGGCGTAGACCACCGCCACGTCGGCGATCGAGCCGTTGGTGATCCAGCGCTTGGTCCCGTTGAGCACCCATCCGTCGCCGTCGCGCCGCGCCCGCGTCTCCATCCCGCCGGGGTCCGAGCCATGGTCGGGCTCGGTCAGTCCGAAGCATCCGATAAGCTTGCCCTTGGCCATCTCGGGCAGGTAGCGGCGTTTTTGCGCCTCCGAGCCCCACGCGTAAATCGAGTACATCGCGAGCGCGCTTTGCACAGAAGCGAACGAGCGCAAGCCCGAGTCGCCGGCCTCGAGTTCCTGCATGATCAGGCCGTAGGCGATGTTGTTCATGCCGGCGCATCCGTAACCCTTGAGATTAGCGCCGAAAAATCCAAGCTCGGCCATCTGCGGCACCAGCTCCTTGGGGAAAGTTTCGCTGGCAAAGTTGCGCTCAATAGTCGGGAGGACCTCGCGCTGGACGAACTGGCGTACCATATCGCGGACCATCCGTTCCTCATGGCCGAGCATCTCGTCAAGGTCAAAAAAATCCAAATCTTTTAATGAATCCGCCATCTTGTGACTCCTGAGAAGAAATGCCGGGGCAGTAACTGGAGGGTCAATTGCGGCAGCCGGCGGCCATATTGCCTCCGCTCCAGGTATCAATTAACCTTATATAAGAACCTAATTCGTATGCATATCGAGACACTTAAGGTCTTCTGCGACATCATCGAGAGCGGCAGCGTTTCTTATGCCGCCTCGCAAAACTTCGTCACCCAGTCGGCGGTCAGCCAGCAAGTGCGCAGCCTGGAGGAGAAGTACGAGTGTCGATTGTTAGAACGGGCGCGCGCGGGTGTCAAACCGACTCCGGCCGGGCAGATACTCTATAACTCGAGCAAGGAAATCGTGCGCCGATTTATGGAGTTGGAAAACCGGCTGCGCGAAATCGGTTCGGTGGTGGCGGGTTCGATCCGGGTCGGCACGGTCTATAGCGTCGGATTGCACGAGTTACCGCCATACCTGACCGAGTTCCTGCGCACTTACCCACAAGTAAACGTGCATCTGGAGTACCTGCGCTCCAACAAGATTTATGAGGACCTAGTCGAGGGTAAAATCGATCTCGGCGTGGTCGCCTACCCGGCCAAGCGCAGCCAGATCGTTACGATCGCCTTTCGGCATGACGAACTGGTGCTGGTGGTCCCGCCCGACGACCCTTTGGCCAAGCATAACAAGGTCAGCGTGAGCGACCTGGTTGGGCAGAAATTCGTCGGCTACGAACGCGATATCGCCACCCGCAAGGCTTCCGACCGCATTTTGCGCGAATACGGCGTTAAGCCCCAGTACACGATGGAGTTCGACAACATCGAGACCATCAAGCGCGCGGTCGAAATCGGACAGGGCGTGGCGATTGTGCCGCTGTCCACGGTCGAGCACGAGACTACCCGGGGCTCGCTCAAGATGCTCGAATTTGCCGAGGGCACCTTTACCCGACCGCTCGCCATTATCTACAAGCGCGGACGGGAGCTTTCGCCGGCGGTGCGGAAATTCGTCGAGGTTCTGACCACGGCGAAGATTCATTCACCGGGGACGCGCGCCGAGAAGGGCGAAGGCAATAACAGCCGCAGTGAGGCTCGCGCCGAGCGCGCCGACAAGTTAGAAAGAGCCGACAAGTCTGAAAGAGCCGACAAGTCCGAAAAGCCCGAGAAGCCCGAGCGCGCCGATAAAGCCGAGCGAGCTGAACGCGCGTAGCGGCCCACTGCCCAAACAGTGGGGCGCGGTCCGCGCGCCGCGAGTCCCGTCAAACAAAATTCCGCGCAAAATTCCGCGAGCGAAAAATCCTACGATAGCAGCGCGCGCAAGCGCTCCCGGTCGAAGCCGGCGACGATTTCGCCGCCCGCGACGATCAGCGGACGTTTGATCAGGTTCGGTTCTTTCGCCATCAGCGCCAGCGCCTCGGCCGCTGTCAATTTCCTGTCCTTGAGCCCCATCGCCTTGAAAACCGGACTCTTCGGGTTGAGGAAGTCGCGCGGGTCGCGTCCGGCGAAAAGAGCCTTCAGCTCTCCCGCGCCGAGCGGCGCTTTGGCGTAGTCGCGCTCGTCGAGTTCCACCTTTAGTTCGTCACGCAAGAAACCTCTTGCGTTGCGGCAGGTGGTTCAGGTCGATTTCCAGAGAAAACGTGCCTGCTTCATTTGGGCTATTTCTGTTCTTAGTCGCCTAAATTAATTCAAGCCGGGAGCAACTTCGCGAATCCCGGCGTCCCTCCCGCATCGCGAGAGCGCCGGAATTCGCCTCAGGTCAACCGCAGGACTCTGCCAGTCTATTCGATACTGGTGCCCGGCAGCGGCGGCGCGGCGACCCCGCCGTTCGTGGCTCTGCCCGAGCTAACCGGCCCCGTGCCATGATCCGCCGGCTGAGCCATCGCGGAGCCCGTCGTCGAACTCCCGGCGATGGGCGCGCTGCTGACCGAACTCGTCCCGGCTGACGATGCAGACTGCGTCGGCGTCCAGTTCATCGCCGAGCTCCCTGCCGACGCCGCCGTCGACGTGGATGGCGCGGGCGGTGGCGTCGTCATGGTCGGCCCGCTGAAATGAACCGGCTTCTGTCCGGCTACCATGTCGGGCGTGAGCACGTAGTCACCGCCGAGCGAGCTGCGCCAGATGGTATTGGCGGTTTGCGTATTGCCGCCGGTCAGCAGGTAGCTTGCTCCGCCGGTAATTCCGCCGAGAATTCCGTAGGCCAGCTTGGCGGGCACGTACAGAATATTGCCGGCCACGGTGCCGGCGCCGATTCCCACGCCCTTCCAGTTGACATTGCCATCGGACGGCTGCGGCACCTGCGCCTGGCCGGGCTGCGAGCCGACGACGGCGTTATTGGGGTTCTGTCCGATGTTATTCGGGCTCTGGGCCATCGCGGGCAGCGCTATTGCCGCCGCCGCCAACATCACCAACAGACACGTAACTTTCTTCATAACCCTTTCCTCCTCCTCCCCCACATAGACTGAATGAAAAACTATTCGGTCCTCACCACCACCTCACCCGGCAAAAGACTGATCAAATGCGCAAAGGCTCGCTCCAGATAATCGCGGTCCTTGGATTCGAGCGTCAGCTTCACCCGGTAATCCGGATCCCCGACCCGTGGATAAGAGCCCAGCAGAAGATCGGGGTAGCGCGCAAGACATTGGTTAAGATGTTCCGCAATCGCGCCCTCGCCGGCCGAAGTATAGATCGTACGCATGTAATAAGGATAGGTCGCGAAGCGGCCTAGCAGCGCGCTCAGCTTGGCCTCGAAGATTTGCGGGATGCCCGGCAGGATGTAGACGTTCTCGAGCTGGATAGTCGGAAAGCGCAGGTCGCCCGCCGAATTAAGCACGGCGCCTTCGGGCACAGCCGCCATCTTGAGCGCGGCGGCCGTAAGGCGATCGGCGAAGTGCGTGCGGATAAGGCGCTCGAGCTCCGGATGCATCGCGAGCCTGCGGCCGAAGGCCGCGGCGACGCCGTCCATCGTGACGTCGTCGTGGGTCGGGCCGACGCCGCCGGAGGTCAGCACGACGTCGTAGCGCCGTGCGCAATAATTGACCTCTTCAGCGATGAGCGGAATTTCGTCGGGGATGACCGTGATCCGTTGCAGCGCGACGCCGACGGCGCGCAACTGGCGGGCAGCGAAATACGAATTGGAGTCCTGTGTCTTTCCTGACAGGACTTCATTGCCCACCACCACCAGGGCGCACGTTCGCTCTCGCATAAAGCCTGGCCGCCTGCGCCGCCCACTCCCCCTTTCCCAACGCCATTATCGCGTCCGCGTTGCGATGGAGCAACGGGGGGTGTCTGGCCCGGGCGCGCGACTACGGCCCCTGACTACGGCCCCGCCTGCTCGATATCGGAAGCCTGTGACTTGAGAAAGAGCTTGAGCCGTTTTTTCAGCCGCGCCTCGATTTGGCGTACGCGCTCGCGGCTAATCCCGAACCTGGCGCCGACCTCCTGCAGGGTAGGCGGATCTTCGGAGAGCAGCCGGCTCCGGAAGATCTCGAGTTCCTTGTCTTTGAGCGTGCTCGCGAACTGATCGATCTTTTCGTGCGCGAAGGTGCGCCATTCGTCATGCGCGGCGGCCTCTTCGGGCGTGTCGGAGCTGTCGGGAATCACGTCGAGCAACTCGACAGCCTCGTCCTCGCGCACCGGCTGGTTGAGCGAGACCTCGCTATGCGCCATTCGCTCCTGCATCTCGCGCACTTCGCTTTCCTTGACCCCCATGCGCTGGGCGAGCAGGAGCGGCTGCGCGGTGAAGCCTTCGGCCTCCAGCCGTTCGGTCTCCTTGCGCAGGTTGAAGAAGAGTTTGCGCTGGGCCTGCGTGGTGCCGATCTTTACCAGCCGCCAGTTATTGATCAGGAAGCGGTAGATGTAGGCGCGCACCCACCACACCGCGTACGACGGGAAGCGGATGCCGCGGTAAGGGTCGAAATTGCGCACGGCCTCCATCAGGCCGACGTTGCCCTCCTGGATAAGGTCGAGCAGGTTGCGCGAGGCGTGGGCGAACTCGCTGGCGATTTTGACCACCAGGCGCAAATTGGCGGTGACCAGCCGATAGGCGTCGGCCGGGTCGTGATGCTTCGCGTAGCGCTTGGCGATTTCGATTTCTTCTTCGCGGTTGAGCAGCGGAAAGCGCCGAATCTCGGTAAGGTAGCGGCCCAGCGGATCGAATGCGACCAGCGCGCCGCCGCTCTCTTCAGCGGCGTCCTGCGCCGCTTCGGGCCCACCCTCGGCGCTGATCTCGACGGCGGCCTCGCCACCGCCGGCCCGTGCGAATCCCTCGGGCAGTTCGCCAATCTCACCGAGCTCGGCCAGCGGCGCCGCTTCGCCCGGGCTATTATCGTCGACAATTTTGGGATTCACGATTTTAGGTTCGACGATTTCGGCCTCGACTACCGGGGCCGTTTCATCGTCGGCCGCCGCAGCCGTGCGGCGCCGGCGCGTCGCACGGGCGGCGACTCGAATCGGATCGGCCTTGTGATCGGCCGTGGATTTGCGACGGGATGGTTTGCGCGCCACCTGATGCTCCGCGGAACGGTCAGAACTTCCGCGCCTGCGACGCCATCGCCTGCTGAGGCCCCGCGGTTCCCGCGGTCCGACAGCGCCTGGGCGGGTCAAGGAATCAGGGGGCGGTCAGGACCTCTATCAGAGGTCTATGCAGACGTCTATCAGGCCTCTTCGGGCCTTTCGATCGAAACCTTGCCCGCGGCGATCTCGCGAAGCGCCGTGACGACTTCCTTGTTGTCAGTTTCCACCAGCGGGCGGGCACCCTTGAGTAGTTGCTTGGCACGCTTGGCGGCTCCCAGCACGAGTTCGAAGCGGTTGGGAATCTTTTCCAGACAATCTTCTACGGTAATTCTGGCCATCAGGATGATCTTCCGGTGGAATGGCTGCTTTGTCAACGCATCCGGAAAGTGAGATCCACGAGCGCCGACCTTGCGGCCCAATCCGCTATGGAGATGATTACCCGGATCAAAATTTCATCTGCCGGAAATCTATCCTGGCTCCGCTTTGATGATGATAAGCGCTAGAAGGCGCACACCTGAGTCATTTTTAATACGTGATTGAATACTTTGCGATCTGAATGCAAGTAGTTTTCTGCGTAGCGATGCCTTGGCTAGCGGCCGTTGGTGTTTGTTAATTCTTGCAACGAGTTGACGAATTCGCAATTTCATTCTCGCAAACGCAGCAGTCCTGTACGCTTAACCCCGTTCGACTGATCGTTATCAATTCTCAGGCGATGCGTCAGTGGACCAGACATAGAGCAGGATTTTCCGAGCCCGGTCAGAGCCTGGCTCGAGACTTCGACAGGACTTTCGTCGGAGGCAGCCTATGAGGATTCTCTGTCCAAGGTGCAAAGTAGGACGAATTGACCGCGACCGCTGCTCGCGCTGTGGCTACAGAATCTCTCACGCGGAAGAAGAACAGGAGAAATTTGGACGGCTTGTGCGCAACGGCCTGATCGGCGTCGTTTCGCTGCTGGCTGGGCTATGGATAATCCATCTGTTCTAGCCGCACATCGATGAAACGGCCGAACTACTTCTCGACCGGCATCCCGGCGCGGGCCCATTCGGCGAACGAGCCGTCGAACAGCCGCGCATTGTAGCCCACTTGCGTGAGCGCCAGGTAGCCGAGCGCGGCGCGTGGCCCGCTGCGGCAATAGGCCACGACCTTCTGCCCGTGCGCGATACCGGCCGCCGCGATTTGGCGCTCGAGCTGTTCGCGCGGAGCGAGCAGCCGATCCTCGGTCCCGTTCAGATCGCGCCAAACGAGATTGACCGCGTTCGGAATATGGCCGGGATGGCCGTCGAGGTCGCGCTCGCCGATGAACTCTTCGTGCGAGCGGAAATCGACCAGGCGATCGGCGGTGTCGGCGCGCACTTCGTCGAGGGTCGCGCGCAGCCGCTGGTTCAGGCGCGGGATGAAGCGCCGTTTTGCCGGTTCGACCGGGCGATACGCGACCTCGCGCTCCTCGCGCTTCCAGCGCTCGAAGAAAACGTCGAGCAGGAAAATCTCCGGCGCGCCCAGATACTCCATGATCCAGGCCAGCATCGCGGCGTTCTGACCCTGCGGCGAATCGTAGAGCACGGGAGTGACGCCCTCGCCGACTCCGCCTGCCCCGAGCCAGTCGGCAAGCGCCGCCGCCTCCAGCAGGCTGCCGTTGTCGCCGAACGCGCGATAGACGGGCAGATTGATCGCGCCGCTTAGATGGCCCGAGAGATACTTCATCGGGCGGCGCGGGTCGACGATTACGAAATCGGCTTTCCCAATTCGCTCGGCGACCGCTTGCGCACCCGCTAACCGTATCATCGATTTTACGATCGGCCGGATTTTCGCCCGCTTCAGACCTTCTCGAACTCGGTGATGATTTCGGTCGGGCGCGCGATGGTCTGGGTGACGGGCGAGCCTTCGACGGCGAGCCGCCACAGTTCCTTGAGCGTCTTTTCGTCGGCGTCGGCGCGCACGAACAGCTTGGCCTTGATCGAGGGATAGCCGGGATTGCCGGTGGTGCTGTGGCCGGCCCACTTCAGGATGTTCTCGAAGTTGCCCTCCAGCGCGACCTCGAGGTCGTGGATCCGCACGCCGCGTTTGGTCGCGTTAAGTACGAAGCCGACCGTTAGACAACTGCCCATCGCGGAGAGCAACTGCTCGTGCGCGCTGGCGGCGGCGTCGGTGGCGTCGAGGCCCTCGGGCTCGTCCATCTCGACCACGTGCTTGCGCATGTAGGCCTTGGCGCGGAAGCCGCCCTGCCATACCACGCGCGACTTCCACGGCCCGGTGACGCCCTTGAGCACTTCGGGATCGTCGCGCATGGAATCGGTGATCGCGACGATTTTGTCGGGACGCAGGCCATTGAGCATCTTTTCGTCTGCCATATTTATCAGCTCCTGCGGTAATTTTCTCGTTGGGTTCGCGGCCGGATTCGATTTGCCGGGGCCGATTGTTCAGCCGCATTCCTTGCGCAGCATCTCGGCCGCTTCCGCGATCGCCTGCAGCTTGTGGAACGCGACCGGCGAGCTGTTGACGCAGCGCTCGGCGAAGGTTCCGAAGCCGCAGTCGGGATTGAGATAGATTTTGTCGGGGTCGAAGTAGCGCAGCACTTCCTTGACCCGCTTCACTATTTCCGCGGGCGACTCGATCTCATCGGTGCGCGGGTTGCTGACCCCCAGGCCCAGCTCCTTCTCGTTGCGATATTCTTTGAACACCTCGATCTCGCCGGCCCGCGGCGTGGCCATCTCGAGCACCAGCTGATGAACATTCATGCGCATCAGCCACGGCAGCAGCGGACCGTAGTTGCCCGCAAGCAGCACGTTCTCCTTGCGGCTCCAGTTGCCGCGGCAGACGTGCACGCCGAAATGCACCCCGTCGATTCCTTCGACGGTCTCGTTCATCAGGCGCACGGCGAATTCCAGCTCGTGAGTCGGATCGGTGCGCGAGCCGAGCGCCGCGCACATGAAGGTCTGCTCGGCCTCGTCGCCGTAGACCACCTGCGAGAGCGAGGGTTCGTCGAGCTGGATGAAGTCGATGCCCAGCTCCTTGAGCCGCATGATTTCGCGGCGCAGAATTTTTACCACGTCGCGCGCGAGATCTTCGCGCGTCGGATAGGCCTTGTCGGAGAGCCCTTCGAACCAGCTCGAGCGGGTGAGCAGGTAGGGGCCGGGGATCGGAATCTTGGTCGCGTGCTTGGTATGTTGTTTGAGGAATTTGGCCTCGTCGACGCACAGACCCTCGCGTTCGCTGATTTTCTCGACCGCGATGGGGCTCTTGATCGCGAACGCCGGGACGTCGAGCGCGCGCAGGATTTCCTCGAAACCGGCGCGGTCCTTCACGTAATCGAGCAACTGCGAGAGCTTCATCAGGCGCATCCCGTTGAGCTTGTCGACCACGAAGGAATAGAAATTGTCGCGGCGCATCTCGCCGTCGGCGACGATATCGACACCGGCGTCCTCCTGGTACTTGATCGCGGCGAGCACGGCGTCGTCGGCTACCAGGTCAAATTCGGCGCCGGTGATTTCGCCCGCCTGGCGTTGACGCAACGCCGCGACCAGCCACGGTTGGCGCGTCCACGAACCGACCACGGTTACCGGAAACAGTTTCGTCTTGGGCATCGGCTGAATGATCCTCTGATAAACGGTGCCCGCTACTCTTGCAGCGCTGCCGGATAGAGGCAAGCGCCGCGGAGTGCGGATTACTGAGGAGCCAATGGTCGCGCGCTTCTGACCTGATGCTCCAAGACACTTATGGAAGAATTGAGATCAGCAATTTTACTGCGCGAGCGCAGTCACACGCGCGGTCAAAAAATCTACGCGAGCGACTTCGCGAGCGCGGTCAAGACGCGTGCGACGGCGGCGGGATTATCGACCCGCCAGCGCGCGAGCGAAGGACGCGCGTCGCCCACCAGCACTCCGACTCCGCGCGAAAGCACTTCGGCGAAGGCGTCCTCGTCGGTGCGGTCGTCGCCAAAATAAACCGGCACAAATGCGGCGCCGGCTTCGCGACCGAGCGCGCGAAGCGCTTCGCCCTTGGAGGCCGCGGCGGGCAGCGCCTCGACCACCATCTTGTTGTGCGCGGCGCGCAGATGCGGCGCGCCCGTTCGCACGAACTCCTCGAAGCGAGCGCGCAGTGCGGCAGCCGCGGCGGGTTCGGCGTTGCGATAGTGCAGGGCGAGCGACAGTCGCTTGTCTTCGACCTCGAAACCGGCCTCGGGCGCGACATTGTGCGTGAGCCATGCGCGCACGCGATCCAGCTCCGGGACGCATCGGGCCACGTCATCAGGTACGCGGATTTCATCCCCGCCGGCCGCACGCGAGCGCCCGGCGATTTCGAGTCCGTGTACGCCGGCGTACATCACCGCATGCCCAAGCCCAGTCATCCGGCGCAATTCGGCGATCGGGCGGCCGCTGACGATCGCGACGGCGATACGCTCGCCGAGTGCCGCGAGCGCTTTGAGCGCCGCCACTACGCCCTCAACCGGACGCGCCATCGCAGGCCGGCTGACCAGTTCAGAGATGGTGCCGTCGTAATCGAGACAGAGCAGGAGTGGGCTGCGGGCGGCGAGTTGCTCGAGCATCGCGGCCGGCAGAAGCGGCGGCGCCTCAGGAGCCGGCCGAGGCCTCTGCGGCAAAGTTCCGCTCCGGCAGCAGCGCATTGAGGAAGAGCCCCGACCAGTGCTCGAGGTTGTTGCGATGCACCTGCGTGCGCATCGCGTGCATCCGGGCCGCGCGCTCGGCCGGACTCATCTCGAGTGCCTGCTTGATACGCGCGGCGATCGCGTCGATGTCGTAAGGATTGACCAGCAGCGCCTGCGTGAGTTCCTCGGCCGCGCCGGCAAACTCACTCAGGATGAGCGCGCCGTTATCGGAGAGATGCGCGGCGATGTATTCCTTGGCGACCAGGTTCATCCCATCGCGCAGCGGGGTCAGCAGCGCGATATCGGCGGCCTGGTAGTAGGCGACCAAGTCCTCGGCGCCGAATTGCGTATAGAGATAGCGAATCGGGACCCAGCCCTCGGAAGAGAAGTGGCCGATGATGCGGCCGACCAGCTCGTCCAGCTCGCGCTTGAGCGCCATGTAGTCGGCGACCTTGGTGCGCGAGGGCACCGCGATCAACACCAGCGTGACGCGCCGATGGTAGGCCGGGTTGGCTTCGAGGAAACGCTCGAAGCCGAGCAGGCGCTCCAGGATGCCCTTGGTGTAGTCGAGCCGGTCGACGCCGAGCACGACGTACGGCGTGCGCAGCGCGCGGCGGATGCGCTCGGAGCGATCCTGGACGCGCGGGCTCGCGGCGAGCCCGGCGAAATAGTCGGCCGGGATGCCGAGCGGGAAGACACCGACTCGCACCGGCCCGCGATGGGTTGCGACCTCATCGCGTGAGCGGTCGACACGCAGACCCAGAATGCGCTCGCAACAGTTGAGAAACTGGATGACGTAGGATCGCGTATGGAAGCCGACCAGGTCAGCGCCGAGCATCCCCTCGAGCAGTTCCGAGCGCCACGGAAAGACGCGAAAAATCTGCTCGGGCGGAAACGGGACGTGCCAGAAAAGCCCGATCGGGATGCGTGGGCGCTGCTCGCGCAACAGGCGCGGGACCAGCGCAAGATGGAAATCCTGCACCCATACCACGTCGTCGTCGCTGGCCTCCTTGGCGGCGATTTCGGCGAAATTGCGGTTGACCGCTTCGTAGTAGCGCCAGTGCAGCGTGTTAAAGTGACAGCTCGCCGTCATGAAATGCATCAACGGCCACAATCCCCGATTGCACATCCCATAGTAGTAATGCGAGACGTCGCGTTCGTTCAGCGGGCAGAACACGATTTCGAAGCGTGGCGGGTCGCTCTCGGGCGGCATCATGAGCCGTCCGGGGGTCTTCGCCTGTGTGCCCGACCATGCGATCCACAGGCCGCCCTGATGCTCCAGCAGGCGTAGAAAGGTGCTGCCGACGCCGCCTACGGTGGGCTCGATTCGCTGTTGGCCCGCCTCCTGCACAACCCGAATCGGCGCGCGATTGGACATCACGATCAACCGGCCGGGGCCCAGCGGATGCGGTCTGGCAGCGGCGATCACTGGCGGTTGAGGGGAACCCTCTATGCCCTTGTACTCCATCGGGCCGCGCTGCGCGTTCGAAAATTGGATCGAGCGCGATCGAGTGCAGTCAGAATTGATGGACGTTCAATCTAATTTAAATGTAACGCCGCGCTCACCGCCGAGGCAAGCGCGGCGTTGCGAGATCAAGCGCCAGATTGCGAGACAATGATGGGTCCTTTGAGGCCGCATCGAGCGCGTCGCGCAACTTATGCCCGCGACTCGAAGCTTATTTGTGCGGTGGCTGCGCAGTCATCCGTAGATACGGCTTCAGTTCGCGGTAGCCCTTGGGAAATTTCTCCTTGAGCACCTTGGGGTCAGTGAGCGAGGGAACGATCACGCAGTCCTCGCCTTGCTTCCAATCGACCGGCGTCGCCACCGAGTGATGGTCGGTGAGTTGGAGCGAATCGATTACGCGCAGAATTTCCTGAAAGTTGCGCCCGGTGCTGGCCGGATAGGTGATCGAGAGCCGCAGCTTTTTGTTCGGGTCGATGATGAAAACCGATCGCACCGTCAGCGTGTTGTTGGCCTCGGGATGGATCATATCGTATAGCTTGGAGACCTTACGGTCGGCGTCGCCCAGGATGGGGAAGTTCATCTTGGTGTGCTGGGTTTCCTCGATATCCCCGATCCAGCCCCTGTGCGAGTTGACATCGTCGACGCTGAGCGCGATCACCTTGGTGTTGCGCTTGTCGAACTCGCCCTTGAGCTTGGCGACCATGCCGAGCTCGGTCGTGCACACGGGCGTGAAGTCCTTGGGATGCGAGAAGAGGACCGCCCAGTGATTACCGATCCAGTCATGGAAATGAATCGGTCCTTCGGTTGATTCCTGGGTGAAATCAGGAACCACGCTTCCTAGATGTAAAGCCATAGCCGCTACCTCGCTTTCGGATTTTAATGTGCGTCGCGCGTCGCTGCCCGGTCAAAAGCAAGCCTGTGTCTCGAGGGCCTGCGAGCGGGCTGAGCGTAGCGCCATCGCACAAGTAATTCATCTATTTCTGGTATTCACGCTGCCCGCGCACTGATTTAATTAATGACAAATCAGGCTCGTTAACTATTCTATTATAAAGCCGGTGCTCAAATAGTGCAAGCTGTGTTTCGGAGGGCTGCGGGCGGTTCACTTGCCAGCGGATTCTCTGGTATTAACGCTTTTTCTTATGCTTGCGCGCCTCGCGAGTCAGTGCCTTGAGTCGCTTCTCGCGCCGCTTGCGCCGCCGCTTGATTTCACGCTGTCGTTCCGTCGCCATCGCAACCTCTTTGCCCGTCTTATATCTTCGTCCGGCTCATGCGTCCGGCTCACGAATGTCCCGCGCGAGGCCCGCGCGGCAGGTTTTGCTTGAAGACCCGGGGTCGTCGGACTACAAGCGACCTTAAACGGCGCCGCGCGCGAGCGCAAACGGCCGGCACCGGCGCCGCAGCGGGACCAAGATCCCACGTGCGGACAAGGGAGCCCATCTGATGTCCAGAATCATCATCGATAAAGACATCGACATCCCGATGCGTGACGGATGCGTGCTGAAGGCCGACCTCTACCGGCCCGAGGGATCCGAGAAGCTGCCGGTGCTGCTCAACCGCACGCCGTACGACAAGTCCTTCCCGCCGATCACACTCAACACGCTCGACGTGGTCCGCGCGGCGCGCGCGGGCTACAACGTCGTGGTCCAGGACTGCCGCGGGCTGTTCGCCTCGCAGGGGACCTTTCGATGCTTCGTCGACGAGGCGCGCGACGGCTACGACACGATCGAATTCATCGCACGTCAGCCATGGGCCGATGGCAAGGTCGGCACTTTCGGCGCGTCATACATGGGCGCGACGCAATGGCTCGCCGCGACGCAGCGTCCGCCGAGCCTCAAGGCGATGGTGCCGTCGATCACGGCGAGCGACTACCACGACGGATGGGTTTACCAGGGCGGCGCGTTTGAGCTGTTCTTCAGCGTGAGCTGGCTGATGATCACGCTCGGACTGAGCCGCCTGATCCGCGAGCGCGCGGGCAATCCCAAGGCCGCCGAGGAGTTGAACGCGCTGCTGGGCAGTATCGACGTGATGCGCGAGCGGATGGAGTTCGCGCCGCTCAGCGAGTTTCCACTTTTCCGCATCGGCGCGCCGTACTTCTACGATTGGCTCGCGCATCCTTACTACGACGACTACTGGCGCGCGATCTGTATCGAGGAGCAGTACGACAGGATAGACGTGCCGGCGCTCAACGTCGGCGGATGGCACGACATCTTCATGGGCGGGACGCTGCGCAACTATCTCGGGATGCGCGCGCGCGGCGCCTCGGCGCCCGCTCGCGCCGGGCAGCGCCTGCTAGCCGGCCCGTGGCATCACGCGGTCCCGTTCTCGAGCCTGGTGGGCCAGGTCGATTACGGATTTCGCTCCGGCCCGGTGGCGATCGACTACGACGGCACGCAACTGCGATGGTTCGACCATTGGCTGAAGGGCGTCGACAACGGCGTCGACAAGGACGCGCCGGTACGGCTGTTCGTGATGGGCGTCAACGAATGGCGCGACGAGAAGGAATGGCCTCCGCCGGGCGCCGAGATGCGCCGGTACTACCTGCACAGCCGCGGCAAAGCCAACAGCGCCTACGGCGACGGCGCGCTCGCCACCGAAGCGCCGGGCGACGAGCCGCCGGATTCGTTCATCTACAATCCGCTCAACCCGGTGCCGACCGCGGGCGGCGGGCTTTGCTGCTACGCCAACGCGCAGATGGGTGGGGCGCTCGACCAGAGCCTGGTTGAGCATCGCGCCGACGTGCTGGTCTACTCGAGCGAGCCGCTTAGCGAGGACCTCGAAGTCATCGGGCCGGTGACGATGACGCTGTACGCGTCGTCCTCCGCGCCCGACACCGATTTCACCGCCAAGCTGGTCGACGCCGGGCCGTGCGGCTTCGCGCGCAATCTGACCGACGGAATTATTCGCGCGCGCGTGCGCGAGTCGCAGAGCGAACCCAAGCTGATGGTCGCGGGCAAGATCTACGAGTTCAAGATCGATCTATGGGCGACCGCCAACGTGTTCAAGGCCGGCCATCGCGTTCGGCTGGAAATCAGTTCGTCGAATTTTCCGCGCTTCGACCGCAATCCCAACACCGGGCACGAGCTATTCACCGACGCCGAAATGCGCCCCGCGCTGCAGAGCGTGATGCACGAGCGCAGCTTCGCTTCATATTTAAGCCTGCCGGTGATGCCGCGCCGCCGCTAGCGCACATGCGCTTCGTGCGGCGCCTCGCGCCTGCGCGCCCGCGCCGACGCGGTCGACCGTTGCCACCCACACCTGAGCGGTCGGCGGCGTCCGGTCGTCGCGCTTTCGTGCGTCGCGGATGACCCGTGAAAGCCGGCCGTCAAATCGTGTCGTACGCATTGGAATCACCAGTAGAAACCACTAGGCTGCTACTCCAAGGGGGGGACGATAGAATTCGCCTGCCGCTCGTGAGTATCGCATTGAAGGCTGAACTTCCTCGTCACTTTCGCATCGCCATCGGTTTCCGGTTCAACACACTGGGAGCCGCCGATGCTGGCTGATGCGCCCGCGCGACCGCGGGGCGACAGCGCCGAATGCCTGTTCGCCGGCTTCATCGCGCTCGCGATCGTGACGATAGTCACCCCGCTCAGAAGTCTTCATACGCTTCTCTCGTGGCGATTGATCGCGCTGCTGCCGCTCGCGACCTGCCAGGATCTTTTCCTGCTGGCGGCCATCGCCTGGCTCTTTTACGGACTCTTCGCTATCGCCAAACGGTCGCGGGCGCGGCGGTTGGTCGCGATCGCCGGATGGACCATCTGTCTGGTGCTCGCGCTATATACCTATCTGAGCACCATCATCTATCTCGTCATCCGAAGGCCGCTGACCTTTGGCCTGATCGCGGCCGCCGATAACCTGCGCGGCATCCAATCGTCGATTGACGCGGTCGCGACACCCGCCCTGATAGCGGCGGTGGCGATGGCCCCCGTGTACACCGTGCTGATCGCGATGGGTCTTGAGCGTTTCGCGCCCGGCGCCGTGCGACGATTGCGCCACGGCTTCCACTCCGCCGCCGGCCTCCTGCTCACCGCGATCTTTCTCGTCGGCGCGCATAGCTGGGCCGTTCGTCACGTGCCCTTTTCACTGGCGTCCTTCAATCCGCAGTGGACCCTGATGTCGTCGGCGTTCGAACTCCACACGCCGGTAGTGACTGACGCCATCCCTGCCGGTTATCTCGCGGATTTTCAGCCCCCGGGGATGCGTCCCGCGTCCGGGGCGGGGCCGCTGGTGGGCGCGGGGTTCGAGGCGACGGCGTCGCACGGACCGCTTAACGTTCTGATGGTGGTGATGGAATCTGTCGGTGCGCGTCGGCTTGGGCTCTACGGAGCACCGTTTGACGATACGCCCAACCTGGTCGAGTTAGCCCGCCACGCGCTCGTTTTCAACCGGGCTTACGTGGCGGAGGCCGAGACCTCGGCCGCCCTGGGAGCGCTCTTCGCCTCGGTCTATCCGGATCACGACTGGCCGAGTTTGACCCAGCTCGCGCCGGCGCTGGCGATTCCGGGGCTGCCGGCGGTTTTGTCGAGCAAGGGCTACCGTACCGCATTCATGCATTCGGGCCAGCTCGTATTCGATCGCCAGGGCGAATTCGTGCGCAGCCGCGGATTCGGTCAGGTGATCGACAAAGCGCGCGACTATGACGCGCCCGCCGACGCTGATCTGAAGGCGCAGGCACTGAGCTGGATTGAGGCCGATCCTTCGCGGCCATTCTTTTTAGCGATCTGGACGCAGGATACGCATCATCCGTACCTGGCGGCCGAGCATCGCGACTACGGCGTCCGCGACGCGTACCAAAATCGCTATCTCAACGCGGTGCACGCAACCGACGCCATCGTTGGAGAACTCGCCGCGGCATTGCAGAGCATGGGGCTGGCGGACCGCACGCTGCTGGTGATTACCGGCGATCACGGCGAGGCGTTCGGCGAGCACGGCCAACTGATCCACGGCGGAACCGTCTACAACGAGGAAGTGCAGGTGCCGTTGCTGATCGTGAATCCGACGCTCTTCCCGCACGAAGTGACGGTCAAGCGTATCGTCCGCCAGATAGACATCGCGCCGACTCTGTTGGCGCTGCTGGGCTTCAACGCTCCCGGCACTTGGCAGGGCGCTGACCTGCTCGGCGCTAAGCCGCCCGCGCGCGCCTACCTTTTCGCAGGCACCGGGAATTTTACATTCGGATTGGTCGAGGGCGATTTCAAATACATTTACGATTTTCAACGCGGTCGCGCGCAACTCTACAACGTGGTGACCGATCCCGGCGAAACCAGGAACCTCGCCTCCGACAGTACGTACGCGGCGCTGATGCAGCGGGCGCACCTTCGCCTGGAGGCCTGGGTGTCATTCCAGAATCGTTACCTGGCCCGCTTCGAAAGTCCTGCTGCTAATTCCGCTCATTAATCCCAAACGTAGCAGTGTTGAACAAATTTCCGCAGCGCTATCTCTATTTATGCTTTGACAATCTTATAACTCTATTTGTCATCTCATAGTAGAAATTGAATTGTAAGACACTAAAATCAACGGTAAGCTCGGTTTCAAGATGGAATCATCCACTCGAATGCCGTTTACTGGTCCCCGTCTTTCGGCAGATCAATTCTCTCTCACGCCGCGCCGCGTAACCGACTCCGAGTTCCTGTTCGCGGCGCTCCTCGGACTGGCCGCCGTGATGGCAAGGCAGCGGATCGAGATCGTCTACTGCGTCTGGCGCTCCGACCTGTGGCCCTATCTTCCGCTGCTCGCGTACCAGGACGTTATGGCGCTGACCGTCCTGGGATGGGTCTCGTACGGTTTACTCGCCCTCGCGCGCAATCGGTACCTGCGCGGAAGCATCACCCGCGCCGTCTGGTACTTTGTCCTGTTGCTTGTACTTTATACTTCCGTCGACACAGTGGTCTTTTCCTACATTCATACCGACGCGACCTACAAGCTATTCGTTCTTTCCGACAACTTACGCATGATCGAAAGATCGATCCCTGACGCTCTCGGAGGCTGCGGACCGTACCTGTGGGTGGTGATCGGGATTTTGATGCTGGTGCTGGTCACCGAGAGTCTCTCGCGGCTGGCGCCCGATTTCCTGCGCCGCGCGCGGGAGAGATTCTATTCGTCCCTGGCGCTTGCGCTGATCTGCGTATACGTGGTCGGCGCTCACGCGTGGGCCGTGCGTTATCTTTCCTATCCGCCGGCGGCCCTCAATGCGGAATGGGCATTTGTGTCTCCGCTGTTCGAGCGCCTTCCCAAGCTCCCGGTATCGATTCCGCCTGCGTTCCTCGATGACTTCCTGCCCGCTGGAGAGCGGCCCGCGGCCCCGCCCACGCTGACGCCGGTGATGTTACGCCCGGCTCGCCGGCCGTCGCGCGCGCTCAACGTGGTGATGGTCGTGATGGAGTCCGTTGGTACGCGCGACCTTGGCCTTTACGGTGCGCCTTACCACGATACTCCCCAGCTCGAGCGGCTCGCGGCGCATAGCGCGTTCTTCGACCACGTATACGCGGCGCAGGGCAATACCTCCGCGGCGATGACGGCGCTGTTCTGTTCGCTGTATCCACGGCTGGCATGGTTTCCCGTCCCGCGCTGGCGGCCGGAGCTCGCGGCAGCCGGACTGCCGGCGTTACTGGCGCAGCGCGGCTATGCCACGGGATTTCTCGATTCGGGCTCGATCGGAGAAGATCGCCGCGCCGAGTTCCTGCTCAGTCATGGTTTCGCGACGGTCGCCGCAGAGCATCGCGACTCGAGCCTGCCGCAGGACACGCCATTGCTGCCGGCCGCGATCGACTGGATCAATGCGCACAAGTCGAAGCCCTTCTTGCTTTCTCTATGGACCATGGATACGCATCACCCCTACGTCGCGGCTGACGATCGGGACTATGGAGTGAGCGATCCCAATCTCGGCCGCTATCTGAACGCGGTGCGATCGATGGACACCCTGATCGGAGAATTGGCCGCGCGGCTGCAAACAATGGGGCTCGCCGACAATACCTTGTTGGTGGTAACCGGCGATCATGGCGAGGCGTTCGACGAACACAGTCAGACCGTACACGGTTTCACCGTCTACAACGAAGAGCTGCAGGTGCCGCTGCTCATCATCAACCCGCGCCTATTCCCGCATGAGCGCGAGATGAAAGGCGCTGGCCGTCAGATCGATATTGCGCCCACCCTGCTGAGCCTGCTGGGCATGCGCGAGCCAGCGCAATGGCAGGGTGCGAATCTTTTTACTCAGTCGCGTGATCGGCGGGTCTACATGTTCTCGGGCAATGGGAATTACATATTGGGGCTGATCGACGGGAACATGAAATACATCTACGACTTCAATCTGGATCGCGCGGAACTTTACGACCTGACAACCGACCCCTACGAGCATCACAATCTCAGTTCCGATCCCGCCTATGCGGTACTGACGCAGCGCGAGAAGCTCCGTCTGCAGGCCTGGAGGTCGTTCCAGAACCCGTATCTGGACCGCCTCGCGCCCGCCGCTTCCTTCAGCGGATAGGAAGCGTTCGCAGGGCCTGCCGCGGCGCCCCAGCGCCGAGTAAGCCGGCCGGCCAGTCCCGCCAGGCAACACTCTCTGGCGCATCCGCAGCCAACTCACTACACTGCAGGAAGCTCCGCAGCCGTCGCTCAGGGGCGGTCTATGTCCGATCGGGAATCGATCCTCGAAGCGAATCGCGCATTTTACCGAGCCTTTGAAAGCCTCGACACCGACGCAATGGGCGAGGTGTGGCTGCGCGACCCGCGCATCGTCTGCATCCATCCCGGATGGGCGCGGCTCATCGGATGGGGCCCGATCATGAATAGCTGGGAACGGATCTTCGAAAACGTCTTCGAGATGAAGTTCGAGCTCGGCGATCTGCAGGTCATGACCAGCGGCGATCTAGCGGTGGTCGTGGTCGAGGAAAATCTCCTCCAGCGCGGCTACGACGGCGTGGCCCGCTCGCGAGTACTGGCGACCAATGTCTTCGAACGCGCCCAGGGCCGATGGTGGATGGTGTCGCATCACGGATCGCCCGTGATGGAGTCGCCGGAGAGCGAGGAACCGCCGTTGCAATAGAATTTTTGGACCGCGGCGGACCGCGCTCGAGCCGCCGCCATGAACCAGGACGCCGGTGCGTCCTTACAGGAAATCACAAGCGGAAACAGATGAAGTCGCTAGCGATGAGCTGGGCAATGAGTGCGGTGGTCGCAATATGCGTAACGCCTGGCCCATGCAGCCTCACGCTGCGTGGCGGGGCGCCGCAGCCGGCGATGCTTGCGCAAGACGACGGTACCGTCGCTGTGCCGGGTTCCGCGGATGCGCCGGCGGCGCCCAACGCCGATGATGACAGCGACGATCAAAGCGGACAGACGCAGAATAACGGCCAGCCGCCGGACGACCCCGATTCGGCCCAGCAGCCACCGGCTGACATGCAGCAGCCGCCCGCCGATGACGACGATACGTCCTCCCAACAGCAGTCCGGCGACAATGGAGACCAGGGCACTACGCCGGCCGCGCCGTCCTCCGGCGACGACAACTAAGGCGCGCCGGCGAACGGCGCTCCGCGCAGCACTTGCAGGCGCGCTCGCGCCAGTAACGGAGGGCCGCTCGCGATTGGCTTTCAGCCCACGCGCATCGCGCGCGCCAGGATGGCCGCTATCTCGGGACGGGTATACTCGGGCGGCGGCGCCTCGCCGCGGCGCAGCATCTCGCGCACCTTGGTCCCCGATAGCAGTAGCCGGTCGGCGTCCTCGTGCGGGCAGGTCTTGAACGACGCCATCCCGCCGCATCGCTTGCAGTAGAAAGTATTCTCGAAGGTCAGCGGCGTGATGCCGATTTCGGCCGGGCTGAAACGCTCGAAAATCTTTTGCGCATCATACGTGCCGTAGTAATTGCCTACACCGGCGTGATCGCGGCCGACGATGAAATGGGTGCAGCCGTAGTTGCGCCTTATGATTGCGTGCAGGATGGCCTCACGCGGTCCGCCGTAGCGCATGTGTGCCGGCATCACCGACAGCATCGCGCGCTCGCGCGGATAGTACAGTTCCAGAAGCACCTTATAGGTCTCCATCCGCACCGCAGCCGGGACGTCGTCGCCCTTGGTCTCGCCGACCAACGGATGAAGCAGCAGCCCGTCACAAATCTCCAGCGCCGCCTTTTGGATGTATTCGTGCGCGCGATGGGTCGGGTTGCGGGTCTGAAAAGCGACGATTTTGCGCCATCCGCGCTCGGCGAACGCGGCGCGCGTCTGACGCGGCTCGAGCCGGTACTCCACAAAGGTCCGGCCGGGAATCTCACTGAACAGCACCACGCTTCCGCCCAGGCACCACGGCGGCGTCGCGAGCACGTTGGCCGCTCCCGGATGGGCGGGGTCGGCGGTGCCGAAAATCGCCTCGGCCTCGCGCGCGCGATCGACGCTGTAAACCTCGGCGAGTTTCATAATCGCCAGCCGGCCGCCATCATTATCGGCAAGCGTTATCTCCTCGCCCGGCCTTAGCGCGCGCGCCTCGGCCTCAGCCACTCCAAGCGTGATCGGAATCGACCAGGGCACGCCCGACGCCAGACGCATCGCGTCGCGCGAGCGCGCGTAATCCGCCTCGCCCATGAAACCTGTAAGCGGCGAGAAGGCGCCCGAGGCCAGCATCTCCAGGTCGGCCAGGTCGCGCGCACTCAGCCGAACCGTCTTGAGCCCTTCAGCGTGGCGCGCAATTGCGCGGCGCTCCGCTGCGGGAGCGTTAAGGTCGACCAGCGCACCGCCGCCGTGTGCAGTTATCGAATCGCTTGCGCCGACGCTCATCGTTTCGCTCCCTCGCGGCTGATATAGCCGCACGCCTCGAGGCTGCCGAGCAGCCGGGCGAGGCTCTCCTGCGGTGTTTCGCGGGTGGTGGTGATCGTCAACTCATGCTTCAGCGGAGGCTCGTAGGGATCGGAGACGCCGGTGAAGCCCTTGAGTTCGCCCGCCAGCGCCTTCTTGTACAGGCCCTTGACGTCGCGCTCGACCAGCGTGTCGAGCGGGCACTCGACGTAGGCCTCGAAGAAGCGCTCGTGCAGGCTGCGTACCTCGTCGCGGATTTTGCGGTAGGGCGAGATCGCCGCCGCGATCGCGATCACTCCGTTGCGCGCGAGCAGCCTGCAGACGTACCCGATGCGCCGGATGTTGGTGTCGCGGTCCTCCTTGGAAAACCCGAGTCCCTTGGAGAGGTTGGTGCGCACCTCGTCGCCGTCAAGAACCTCGACCCGGTATCCGCGCCGGCGCAATTCCTCGGCGGCCATCTCCGCCAACGTCGACTTGCCCGCCCCGGACAGGCCGGTGAACCACAAAGTAAAGCCGTCACTCATCGTGCCGAATGACACTCCTTCAAGATAGATTACTAATCAAGTCACTTAAGTTATGTAAATTCCTTGTCCAGTGCAACAGCCACTTGCTCTAATCAGTCGATGCACGCTCGATGATCGGCAGATCGAGATAGATCGCCATCGCGGACGGCGAAGAGAAGACCGGCGATGCGCCAAGCGCGGTCAGCCGGTCACGCCCCTCGGGCTTGGCATTGACGCCATAAAAGCGCACCGCGGCGGCCCTGGCGGCGTTGAGGTCGGCCTCACTGTCGCCGGCAAAGGCGGCATCGCCGGGCCGAGCGGCGCAAGCGGCAAGCGCGCGCTCGACCATCGCGGGTGACGGCTTCAGCGCAAGGCCGCTATCGCGGCCGACTACAAGGTCCACCAGTTCCTTCGCCTGCCATGCCCGCAGCCACGCCGCGACCGTGCGCGACGAATTCGACGTGACGACTGCGACTGCGGCGCCCGCGGCGCGGAGCGTGCGGAGCAGCTCGATCGCGCCGGGCGCGGGCGCGACCGCGCCGACGCCGGCGAGTTCGTGGCGCTCGATGATGGCCGAGGCGCCGCCGAGGATCGCCCCGGGAGGGGCGGCAGCCGTGCGGCCGCCGCCCCTCCCGGGGCTGCCGGGGTCGCCGGCGAGTTGGCCGCCGCTTTTAGCGGCGGCCAACTCGCCGCGCGCCAGCACGGCGCGGGCGGCGTCGCCGCCCTCGCAAAGACGCGCGCGCAGCGCCTCGTACAGCACCAGGTTGCCGCCCGGAAATTCCTCGAACAGCGCCTCGGCCACGCCCTGTGCGGCGAGCCAGGCTTGCAACTCGCGCCGGCTCGCGGCCCAATCGACGGCCGGCTCGAGTGGCGCGAGCGTGTTGTCGAAGTCGAACATCCAGAGCGCGTGTCCCGCGACGACGCGCCGGCGCGACGCGCCGAGACCGCGCGTCGCGCCGGCTTCAGTGGCATCGCGCCGCGGCGCGGCGCTCAAGACGCCGCCTCGCAAGCGCAGCGCGTTTTATCGCCGCCGCCGCTTACGCGCCGCCCAAGCGCGCGCGCCCGACTGACATAGCCATCGAACTCGATAAGCCGGGCGGTCGGCTGCTGGCCGGCATAGCCGGCCAGCAGCTTGAACGCCTCGGTCACCGCGACCATCGCGATCGCGCCGGTATTCGCAGCGCGCGCGCGTGGCAGACTCAGCAAATCCGCGTCGGCGCATAGCAGACAGGGCGGTGGCTCCGGCAGAAGTGCGATTCGTCCCGGCGTATCGAGCCTCGCGACGATAGCGGCGCCATAACGATGCGCGTGCGCGTCTTGCGCATCGACGCGCGGCGCACGCCAGACGTGCGCCGCTGCTTCGGCCACGTGTGGGTCGCCGATCAGCGCCAGCATCAGGTCGGATGCCTCGGATGAGTCGTCGTTCGCCATTCGGATGCTTACATCAGGGTTGAGGTCGCCCATCCGCTCAAGCAGCGCGCGGTACCGCGCGCGGTCGCCGACCGGATGCACCGCGATTCGCCCGACTCCCGCGCCGGCCAGGTAGGCAAGCGCGCCGGCTGCGTCCGCAGGCGCGGCCACGATCGCAAGGCGAGACGCGAGCAGCCGGTCCTGTGCGAGTCCGCCGACGCCGGGGACGATTATCTGGCGGCTGTAGCGTTCGATCTGCTTATCGGTCAGTGGCATATACAGGCGAGCGCCGCGAATACGCGCCGGGCCGAAGAGCTTCGCGAAGTAAGATGGCCACGGGGCCCTGAGCGCGCAACTACTCGATTACGTTCTTTTCGATCGGCTCTACCGTGACGCCGCTTTGGCGCAGCCACGCGAGTGCGCGCTCGATCTGTTCGCTCGATCCCTCGAACTCGACCGCGACCAGGCCCATCTCTTCCGAGACGCTCGCGCCGCGAATGTTGAACACCAGGTCGAACTTCTTGACCAGGTGGTACAGCAGCGGCTCGCGGATGAGCGACTTGGGGTAGGTCAGGTAGTAGCGCTCGCGGAGGCGTTCCATTTGCTGACGAGCTTTAGCAGGCGCTCCTTGCGCCACTGTTCCCATCCGATCCACAGATTGGTGGACAGGTACTTGTCACCGAAATCCGGAAACACGGTCACCACGCATCCCTCGCGCAACCCACACGCGACCCGCAACGCGGCCACCAGCGCCGCTCCGCACGATTGTCCCACCAGCACACCCTCGATCTGCCCCAGCGCGTAAACCATCTCGTAGGCGTCCTCGGTGCTGACCGCGAGGCGGTCGTCGAGTTCTTCGGCGTGAAAGATGCCCGGCACGATCGACGAGGCCATGTGCTTGAGCCCCTCCAGCCCATGCATCGCGTCGTCCGGCTCCACCGCGATCACCTTGACCGTCGGATTTTGCGACTTGAGGTAGCGCCCGGTGCCCATCACGGTGCCGCCAGTGCCGATTCCGGCCACGAAATGAGTGACGCGGCCGCGCGTCTGATGCCAGATTTCGGGCCCCGTGGTATCGAAATGGGCGAGCGCGTTGGCCTCGTTGTTGTACTGGTCGGGTTTGAAATAGTGCTCGGGGTTGTCGGCGATGATCTTGCGCGCCATCGTGATCGCGCCGTCGGAGCCCTCCAGCGGATCGGAGTAGATCGGCTTGGCGCCAAAGGCCTCGATTATCTTCTTGCGTTCGCGGCTGACATTGGAGGCCATCACGATTTCCACCGGATAGCCAATTGCCGCGCCGACCATCGCCAGCGCGATCCCGGTGTTGCCCGAAGTCGAGTCGATGATCACCTTGCCCGGCCGCAACTCACCGCGCTTGAGCCCGAACTCGATCATGTGGCGCGCGGCGCGGTCCTTAACCGAGCCGCCGGGGTTGAAGCCCTCGAGCTTGGCGAAAATCCGCACGCCGGGGCGCAGCAGCCCCTCGGTCACGCGCGTGATTTCGAGCAGCGGCGTGTTGCCGATCAGCTCGAGCACGCTGTGCGCCCGCGCCGCCGGCACGAATTCTTCGTTACTCGCCGCCGGCGATCGCTGGGACGATTGAAATATCGTCGCCATCCTTGACCTGTGAGTTTAGCTGGTTGAGGAAACGGATGTCGTCGCCGTTCAAATAAATATTGACGAAGCGGCGCAGCTCGCCCTTGTCGTCGAGCAGCCGCTCGCGCATCCCCGGATGGCGCTTTTCGAGGTCCTCGATAACCGCGCGGACCGATTCGCCCGCGGCCGCAACCTCGTCGATGCCCCCGGTGAACCTGCGTAATGGGGTCGGTACTCGTACCTTGACTGGCATGATCGAAAGTTCCACCTCTCAGACTAGCCCAGAGACTAGCGTTTGATGAATATGCCTCGCCACATGGCTTTACAAGCGCGGCGCCGCGCGGTCAGGCCGCGCCCTTGAGCGAGCGTTTGCCGTCGCCGAGACTCTCGTAGATTGCGTCGAAGTCCTTCAGCCGGGCTTCGATCACCAGCGGCTGCTCGATACTGCGGGCGACCGCCTCCAGGGTCTTGTAACCGTTGCCGGTAATCGAGACTACCACGCTCTCATCGGCCTTGATGCGCCCCGCGGCGATGAGTTTCAGCGTCACGGCCAGCGTGGTGCCGCCGGCCGGCTCGGCGAAGATGCCCTCGGTGCGCGCGAGCAGCTTGATCGCGTCGATGATCTCGGGGTCGCTCGCCATCTCGCCCCATCCGCCCGACTCGCGCACCGCGCGCAACACGTAGAAGCCGTCGGCCGGGTTGCCGATCGCGATTGACTTGGCGATGGTGTCGGGCTTGACCGGCGTGATCAGGTCGGTGTTCTTGTGCAGCGCGTGCACGACCGGCGCCGACCCGGCCGCCTGCGCGCAATGAATCTTGAATTCGCCGCCATGAATCAGCCCGACTTCCTTGAGTTCCTTGAAGGCCTTGGCCACCTTGGGCAAAATCGTGCCGCCCGCGGTCGGCAGCACGATGTGGTTGGGCAGTTTCCAGCCGAGTTGCTCGGCGACCTCGAAGCCGAAGGTCTTGGCGCCCTCGGTGTAGTAGGGACGCAGGTTGATATTGACGAAGGCCCATCCGTACTTGTCGGCGATCTCGCTGCACAGCCGGTTGACGTCGTCGTAGTTGCCGCGAATCGTGATCACCCGCGCGCCGTAAATCGACGAGCCGACGATTTTGCCCGACTCGACCCCCTCGGGCATGAAGATCACCGACTTAAGCCCCGCGCGCGCCGCATGCGCCGCGACCGCGGTCGCCAGATTGCCGGTCGAGGCGCACGAGACCGTGGTGAAGCCGAAGTCGCGCGCCTTGGTGATCGCCACCGACACCACGCGGTCCTTGTATGAGAGCGTAGGATGGTTGACCGTGTCGTCCTTGATGTAGAGCTTCTTGAGCCCCAGCTCGGCGCCAAGCCGACGCGCCTGCAACAGCGGCGTGAAGCCCGAAAACGGCCCCGCCTCGGGTTCGCCGTCGACCGGCAGCAGCTCGCGATAGCGCCAGAGATTGTGCGGGCGTGCCGCGATCGTCGCGCGCGAGATCGCCTCGCGAATCTTCGCGTAATCGTAAGTAACCTCGAGCGGGCCGAAGCAATCCTCGCATACGTGCAGCGGCTTGATCGGATATTCCTGGCCGCACTCGCGGCACTTGAGGTTGGTGACGTAGCTCATCGCATAGATCCTCTTACTGGTTGCGCGCCGGCGCCCACGCCGCCGCGTTCTCTGCACGCCGGGCTGCGCCGCACACGCATCCGGCGCGCGCGCTCACTTCAAGCGTGCGGATGCGCCCGCTCGCGGTCCCGTCATAGGTCAGGATTTTTCCCGCCAGCTCCGGCACGCCGCCGCCAAGCCAGCGCAACGCCTCGGCCGCCTCGATCTCGCCAATCACCGCCGCGACCGGTCCGATTATTCCCGCCTCACGGCAGGTCGCGATCTCGCCCGGCTCCGGCGGCTGCTCGAACAGGCATCGCAGACACGCCGTGCGCCCCGGCACTACCGTCATCGCCTGGCCGGTCATCCCCAGCACGCCGGCGTAAACGAACGGCCGACCCATCGCGAGGCAGGTGTCGTTGATTAGAAACTTGGCCGCGGGATCGTCGGTCGCGTCGATCACGAAATCGTAGCGTGCGATCAATTCGGCGGCGTTGATGGCGTCGAGTGCGACCGGGTAAGTCTCGATGACGAGATCCGGATGATCTTCAATAAGCCGCACCGCAGCCGCCTCGACCTTGAGCCGTCCGAGGCTCGCCGCGCCGTAAATTACCTGGCGCGCGAGATTGGAAAGTTCGACCGGGTCGGGATCGACGATGCCGATCCGCCCGGCTCCGCCGCGCGCGAGCGCGCACGCGGCCGGCACACCCAGGCCTCCCATCCCGACTACTAGAATCGCCTGTTTTCCCAACTCGTTCTCACGCCCGGGCCCAGTTGTTTCAACCGGGACATTTCATCCGGTGGCGCTGCGAGGGGAATAAAACAAAAAACCCTCCTCCCGGATAAGGACGAGGGTACGAGTACTCTCGCCTTATCTACCGAAGCCTATTTCGGGCTTCGTTGGAGTTAGCACCAGCACCCTTGGTGGGCCGGTTGCTGCGGCATCATCGGGCCAGTCCCTCCGCCGCTCTGGATAAGGCCATCAGGCTCATTACGGTTATCCAAGCGTCGGCGCAAAGTCAACCGCCGGACCTATCGGTCAGTTGTCGTTCAGTTGTCGGCCAGTTTGCCGCTTAGTTGTCGGTCAGTTTGGCGACTGGCGCTCCTGCGATCGCTTTGCCTTGCGGGATTTGGCCAGCGATGCTTTAAGAGTGCTTACTACCGGAGCTTTCTGCGGCTCGCACGCCGCAATTTTTTCCGGCACGTGAGGTAGTTATGCGAATCGGATTTATCGGACTCGGCAACATGGGCGGTTCGATGGCGCTCAACCTGATGAAGGCGGGCCACCAGGTGACGGTCAACGACGTCCGCCGCCAGGTCGCCGAACCGCATCTGGCCGCCGGCGCCAAATGGGCTGAAAGCTCGGCCGCCGCCGCAAAGGAAGCCGAGGTCGTCTTCACTTCGCTGCCCGGGCCCAGGGAGGTCGAGGCGGTGGTGCTGGGAGAGGGCGGACTGATCGGCGCGATGGCGCCCGGCAGCCTTTATATCGACCTCTCAACCAACTCGCCCACGGTGGTGCGCCAGGTCCACGCGCGCCTGAAGGCCCGGGGCATCCGGATGCTCGACGCGCCCGTCAGTGGCGGCATCGTCGGGGCGCGCAAGGCGACGCTGGCCGTGATGGTCGGCGGGAGTGAGGCCGACTACAACGAGGTCAAGCCAGTGCTCGACGCGATTGGCGACAAGGTGACTTACATCGGCGACATCGGCGCCGGCTCGGTCGCGAAACTGGTCCACAACATGATTGCGATGTGCTCGACTCAACTAATCGCCGAGGCCTTTACGATGGGCGTCAAGGCGGGCGTGTCGCCTGAAGCGTTGCTGCGCGCGGTGCAGGGCGGCGCTTATGGACAGGGCATGGTGCTCAACGCGGCGGTGGGCAAGATGGTCTTTCGCGGTGGTTTCGACCGCGCGACTTTCGCCTTAAGGCTGGGGCATAAGGACCTGGGTCTCGCCACCGAGCTTGCGCGCGAGCTCAAGGTGCCGATGCCGATGGCGGCGCTTGCCGAGCAGGATTTCCTGGAGGCGCTGAACAAGGGCTGGGGCGAGAAAGATTCGTCGGCGACGTTCATGATCCAGGAAGAGCGCGCCGGAGTTAAAGTTCGCAGCTCGTCATAAGACCGCTGCACCGGGCCGCGCGCATTATACAGTTTCGCACCGGTTACTGGTTCACATCAGTAGCTATTCTCAGTTACTATTCCAAGGAGAAATGGAAATGGCCGACGACAAGCATGAAAAAGGGATGGCGATACGCACCCAGTTGTGGGGCGAGAAGGGCGCCAAGGCGGGCAATGACTTCCTAAGCGGTTTCGATCCCGACTTCGGCAAGTTCCTCAACGACGAACTGTTCGGCGGCATCTGGGCCCGCCCGGGATTGCCGATCAAGACACGCTCGATGATCACGATGGCGGCGTTGATCGCGCTGGGGCGCGGCGCGGAGCTGAGGGTTCACATGCGCGGCGCGCTCAACCTCGGCATCACGCATACCGAACTTAAGGAAATGATCTTTCAACTTTCGCAGTACAGCGGCGTGCCGAGCGCGGTCGAAGCGATCCGCGCTTTCACGGAGGTGACCGCACCGAAGAAGTCGTAGATGCCCAGCGGAGTCTCCCGAGCGCGTGGGTTATGCGACGGTTTCTCCTTTAGGCAAGGGGCCGGAGGTTAGGGCGCCGCACTTAGCCACGGCCGTCGAGTAATAATGAAGATCGGACTTCTGGTCGCGCCCAATGAGCGCAGCGCCAATCCGGCCGACTTGGCCCGCGCCGCCGAGGCGCTCGGCTTCGAGTCGCTGTGGATACCGGATCACTCGGTGATGCCGGTTCATACCGTAACACAACTGCCCGAGACGCGTCCCGGCGAGGGCGGCATCCCGGAAATCTACTACCACATGTGCGATCCGTTCGTGGCGATGGCGATGGCGGCGGCCGTCACCACGCGCCTGATGGTGGCGACCGGCGTCCTGCTGGTGCCCGAGCGCAACCCGCTGCTGACCGCCAATGAACTGGCGACGCTCGACCGCTTCTCGGGCGGGCGCGTGATCCTCGGCATCGGCGCGGGATGGCTGCGCGAGGAGTCGGAAATCCTGGGCGTGGACTTTGCTCATCGATGGACCCAGACGCGCGAGTACGTGGCCGCGATGCGCGAGCTGTGGACCAGGGACGAGGCCTCGTTCGACGGCCGCTACATCAAGTTCCCGCCGGTGCGATGCTATCCGAAACCCGCGCGCAAAGGCGGCCCCCCGGTTATAATCGGCAGCAAGGACAAAAACGCGCTCCGCTGGGTCGCGCGATGGGGCGACGGATGGTGCCCGATTTTTCTTACGCCAGCGCAGCTCAAGGATGAGCTCATCAAGCTGCGCGCTGAGTGCGCCGCCGCCGGCAGCGACTTCGATCGGATGGACATCACGATCATGCGGCGCGAGATGCGCGGCGAGCGCGCCGACGTGCAGGCCGGCCTGGCTCAGTATGCCGGGGCTGGAGCGCATCGCTTCGTCATCATGATGCTGGAGGCGGCGCTGCGGCCGGAGAATTACCAGGCCGAGCTGCGTCGCCTCGCGACATTGTATGTGTGAGCTTGAAGCGGGGCGCGCTGAGGCGCGATGAGCGACGACGAACTCAGCCTGCATATTATCGGCGTCGAGCCGGGCGACGAAATCGTCGGCGCGCGCAGCCTGAAGCTGAGAACCACGCGCGGCGAGATCTCGCTCATCGTGCACGCTGCTGAAGCGCCCGGCCGCGCGGTGCTCTGCATCAGCGGTGCGATCGGTGGTTTCGACGGCCCCGGGATGCTCTACGCGCGGCTGGGAGTGGAGTTGCCGCCGGTCGGAATCACCGTGATGCGGCTGAACTACCGGATGCCCAACGAGTTCGGCGAATGCATGCTCGACACGATGGCGGGGCTGACGTTTCTCAAGGCGCTGCAGTACGAACGCGCCGCGCTCATCGGCCATTCCTTCGGCGGCGCGGTCGCGATCAACGCGGGCACGCTCGCGCCGATGGTGGCGACGGTGATCGCGGTCTCGAGCCAGCTATTCGGCGCGCACACGGTCGCCGAACTCGCGCCGCGCCCGCTGCTCTTGCTGCACGGCACCGCTGACACGATTTTGCCGCACGAATGCTCCGAGCGGCTTTACGAACGCGCGCAGGAGCCCCGGACGCTCAAGCTTTTTCCCGGCGTCGGCCATCGCTTTACCGAGGCGGCCGACGAACTGCTCGAAACGGTCCGCGACTGGCTGGTCGAACGAGTCTGAAAGATCCATTCTGCCCTTCCTCTCCCCGATTCGCGCGTGCCGTATGGATCGCTTCGGCCGGCATCTATAATCTGTAGCTCCAAACTTTCAGGCACTCGACTCTTAAGATGAAGATCAAAGCCGCAATCGTTGGCGCCACCGGAATTGCCGGCCAGCAGGTGCTGGCCGCACTCGATGGCCATCCGTATTTCGAAATCGCCGCGTTGGCCGCCTCCGAGCGCTCTGCCGGAAAGAGCTTTGCCGAGGCGATAACCGACGCGCAAAGCGGCGTGCGGCGATGGTACGTCGGCGGATGCGAGCCGCCGGCCGACGCGCTCGGCCTCGAAGTGCAGGACGCGAAGTCGCTCGCCCTTAGCGGGATCGGCGTGGTTTTTGCCGCCGTCGAATCCGAGGCCGCGCGCGAGCTCGAGCCGATTTACGCCGCCAAGGTTCCCACCATCAGCACCGCCCGGCCGCATCGGATGGAGCCCGACGTGCCGCTGGTAATCCCGGGCGTCAACCTCGACCATCTCGCGATCGTGAACGAGCAGCGCCGCCGGCGCGGATGGAAAGGCTATATCGCGACGCTGCCCAACTGCACTGCGACCGGCCTTGCGATCACGCTGAAGGCGCTCGATGCGCGCTTCGGCGTCGAGGCCACGATGGTGACGACGATGCAGGGTATCTCGGGCGCCGGGCGCGACCTGCCCGCACTCGACATCGTGGAGAACGTCATCCCGTTCATCCCGCGCGAAGAGGAGCGGGTGATGATCGAGACGCGCAAGATCCTCGGCCGCATGGCTGAGGGCGGTATCGCGGAACTGCCGCTTCGCGTGAGCGCGACCTGCACGCGCGCCGCGGTGCTAAACGGCCACACGGAGACGGTCGCGGTGTCGTTCAAGATGGCGGCCGGTCTCGACGCGGTAAGCGAGGCGTTCGAAACTTTCGGGCGCGAGTTTACAGCGCTCGGGTTACCCAACTCGCCGCGGCACATGATAACCGTGCATCGCGACCCGATGCGCCCGCAGCCGCGGCTGGACCGCGATGCCGAGCGCGGGATGACGACCTCAGTCGGACGGATTCGCGCCGATGAAGTCCTGCCCAACGGCGTGAAGTACGTGCTGGTCACGCACAACGCGGCGATGGGCGCCGGACGCGGCGCCGTGCTGCTCGCCGAATATCTGCAGCACGCCGGCTATCTGGCGTAAGGCTTGCGCGCGCGGACGAAGGCGCTCATGAATTTTCCCTCGACCATCGGCGCGACTTTTTCGACGTCGAGATTTGCCTGGGCGAAAAGCTCGATCGTGTCCTCTGCGCGGTAGATGCGGGTCGGCTCGACCTCGACCTGCTCGAACCCGGCGCCGCTCAATTTCGCCCGATACTCGGATTCCTCCAGCGCTCCGGCGACGCATCCGATCCACAACTCGACGCTGCGGCGGATGGCAGCCGGGACCTCGCCGCGCACTACCACGTCCGAGACCGCGAAGCGCCCGCCGGGGCGCAGCACGCGAAACGCCTCCGCCAGTCCCCGATCTTGTCGCCCGAAAGGTTGATCAAACGCAGTTCGAGATGATCACGTCGACCGAATTGTCGGGCAGCGGGATGTTTTCGATCTCGCCCTTGAGGAACTCGACGTTTTGCGCGCCCGCCTTGCGCTGGTTCTCGCGCGCCAGCGCGAGCATCTCGTCGGTCATGTCGAGGCCGTAGGCTTTGCCGCTGGGACCGGCGGGCAGCCGCAAAAGTGCACGCCGAGCGCATGCGAGGCCGATGGGGCAAGTCTACCGCCGACAGTCCACTGACATTCGCGCGCTGACACTCGCGTCCTCAAACTGCTATACACGATGCGTGGCGATCACTAACGAAAAACCGGTTCCCGTTGCCGACGAACTCTCGCAGCCGTTGTGGGACGCGGCGAAAGAGCGCCGGCTCGTGGTGCAGCGATGTGCCGAGTGCGGTTACTACAACCATCCGCCGCGCCCGAGTTGCGACCGCTGCTCCTCGCAGCGCCTGGAGTTCACGCCGGTTTCCGGCCGCGGCACCATCTACACCTTCACCGTGATGCATCAGCCGAGCGTCGCCGGTTTCGAGGGCGAGGTCCCGTACGTCAATATCGTGGTCGAACTCCAGGAACAGCCGATGCTCTTTATGGTTTCCAATCTGCCGCACGCGGAGCTTGGCAAAATCCGAATCGGCGGCCGCGTCGAAGTCTGGTTCGAGGAGCGCGGCCCCGGCCTGACGCTCGCCCAGTTCAGACCAGTTCAGGCCGGTCTGAGCGCAGGGGGGGCGTGACGATGTGGCAGGGCAAGGGCAAGACCGCGATCGTCGGAATCGGCTACTCGGAACTGGTGCGTCAATCGAAACGCCCGCTCGGATTGCTCGCGCTTGACGCTTGCCGCGAAGCGATCGCCGACGCCGGATTGAGCCCGCAACAAATCGACGGACTTGCGACCTATCCCGAAGCGCCGTTTCTCGGCGCCGGCACCCGCGACGGTGTCGATATCGTGAGCGTCGCCTGGATTATCAACCATCTGGCGCTCGCGCCCGAGGTGCGATGGTACGCGCAGATCGAGACCGGGATGATCGCGGCCCCGGTAATCGAAGGCGTGCACGCGCTGCTGGCCGGCGCTTGCGACTACGTGTTGATCTGGCGTGCGCTGCATCAGCCGCGCAGCTACGGAGCGTTCAGCGGCGCGCGCGCCGCCGGCGACGCGCAGTTCCTCGCGCCCTTTGGATGCATCAGCGTGATCCAGTCGCATGCGATGGCGTGGCGGCGCTACATGCATCAGTACGGTGCCACTCGCGAGCATCTGAGTACGCTCGCGGTCAACTCGCGGCGCAACGCCAACCTCAATCCGCGCGCATTCTTTTACACCAAGCCGATGACCCGCGAGGATTACATGGCCGCGCGGCCAATCGCCGAGCCGTTTTGCCTGTTCGATTGCGACGTGCCGGTCGAGGGCTGCGTCGCGCTGGTGATGACCCGCGCCGAACGCGCGCGCGACCTGCGCCGTCCGCCGGCTTACATCGCCGGCCACGGCCAGAATACCGCCAGCCGGCGAAGCCTGCTCTTCTATACGCTCGACGATTACGTCGCCAATGGGCAGTCGCTCGCAAACAGGCTGTGGTCGGCGGCGGGACTCGGCCCCGCTGACATGGACGCCGCGCAGTTGTACGACGGCTTCGCCCCCTCCGCGCTCTACTGGCTGGAGGCGGCCGGCTTCTGCAAGCGAGGCGAAGCCTACGCGTTCATCCAGGACGGCCGTATCGCGCTGGAGGGCGAAATGCCGGTGAATACCTTCGGCGGCAGCCTGAGCGAGGGACGGTTGCACGGAATGGGGCATATTGCCGAGGCGGTGTTCCAGGTGACCGACCGTGCCGAGCGCCGGCAAGTGCCGGATGCGGCGGCGGTATGCGCGCTCGACGGCTCGCCGATGATGCGTGGCAGCGGAATCGTAGTCACGCGGGACCCGTAAGGTTGCGGTGCTTCCGCTGTAAAACGCAAATAATTATCTGTACCGAACTAATATAGACCCCTTCCATTGCCCCACGAAAAGGCATAGGCTAGTTCACGTAACGGTCGGAGTGTTCCCTATCAAACGCCCGGGAATGAGCCCGGGTTCTCTGTTCGAGAGCTTCCCGACAAATACCAACGGAGGGCAATGATGCCCAGCAAATTGTACGTAGGCAATCTGGCCTACGCAGTGTCCAACGACGACCTGCAGCAGCTGTTTTCTCAGGTAGGACAGGTGCAGAGCGTCGCGATCATCACCGACAAGTTTTCGGGCCAGTCAAAGGGTTTCGGTTTTGTCGAGATGGCTAATGCGGAAGATGCGGCCAAGGCAATTCAGCAGTTCAACGAGACTGAGCTGAAGGGCCGCAACATCAAGGTCAACGAGGCCAAGCCTCGTGAGTCGAGCTTCGGCGGTGGCGGCGGCGGCAACCGGGGCGGTGGCGGCGGCGGTGGAAATCGCGGCCGCGATCGCTGGTAACAGCAGTCGAATCGAAACGGGGGCGGGCCGAGCCCCGCCCCCGTCGTTTTTAGCGCACGCAGATAATTGGAGCCTGATGGTGTCGACCGCCTCAGGGCGTCGGCTCCGTCGGCCCCGAGAGGCGACCAGTTGGAAAAACGCCGCAGAGAACAGCTTCGTCGGCAGAAGCAACAGGATAAGGAACAGCGCCGGGTCAAACGCGTCACCGAACGGCAGACTCCGCCCGGAGTGGCCAAGGATAAGGATGCCGACCTCGCCGATATGGTTCCCGGACCGCAGCCCGGCCAGATTATCGATCTCGATCCGTCGTAGCAGCAGTAACAACACCCGCAGCGCGAGCTGTACGCACGGCTCGCCCTTCACGCCTTTTTCAAACAGCAGTTCGTCGGCAGTATTGGTAAGGCCGCAAGCATCGGCGAGGCCGCGGTTCGCGCCGCGGTTGTGACGCAGCGGTGCGGCTTACGCGCGGGAGCTCGCGGCCAGGGCGAGAAAATCTGCCAGGTGCATAACCCGGATGCGTGAACCGCGCCGGCGTAGCTCCGCCGCGATCTGGAATTCGCAGCCCGGATTGCCCAGCACGACGTAGTCGGCGCCGGTCGCCTCGATATTGTCGGCCTTGCGCCGCGCCAGTTGATTCGCCATCGCGGACTCGAGCAGGTTGTAGCTTCCGGCCGACCCGCAGCAGAGATCGGACTCCGCCATCTCGACCAGGCGCACGCCCGCGATCGAACTGAGGAGTTTGCGCGGCCCCTCGCGCACACCCATCCCGTGCACGAGATGACAAGAATCATGATACGTAACGGCACATTCGAGCCGCCCCGCCGATTTGCCGCCGCGCGCGAGCATCAAGGTGCTAAGGTCGGTTGCGCGTTCCGAGACCTCGCGCGCGTCGCTGGCCAGTTCCGGGTCATCCTTCAATAACTCGCCATACGACGCGATCGCCGCGGCGCATCCCGAGGCCGCCGAAACGATCGCCTCGGCGCCCGATTGTTTGAGCGCCCGCACGTTGCGGCGCGCGAAGTCGAGTCCGCGCGGCAGGTTGCCGTCGTGCAGATCGAGCGCGCCGCAGCAGACCGTGGGTGCGAGCTGCACGACGCGATAGCCGGCCGCCGCGAGCGCGCGCTCCGTATTGCGATTCTCCGAGGGCGTCAGCACCTCGGCGACGCATCCATGATGCACTACCGCGACCGGGCCTGCGGAATTCGGCGACGTTGGCTCGGGATAGACCGGTGATGCCTGGTTTTCTTCCGGCACCAGGTCGATCCACTCGCGCAACGCGCGTGGCATGAGGCGGCGCACCAGGCCGCGCATTTTGAGCCGCTCGGCGGCGCGCAGCGGCCAGAGCATCACGCGGAGGCGCTGCGGATACGGAAAGATGAAGCGGACCGCCGCGTGCCGCAGCCGGTCGATAAATCCGCGCCGATGGTTGCGATCGATGTAGTCGCGCGTCCGCTCCAGGAGCCGCCCATAATGAACGCCCGAGGGACACGCGGTCTCGCATCCGCGACATCCCAGGCACAAGTCGATATGGCGCACGGCTTCGTCATCGAGCGTCATCCGCCCCTCGGCGAGCGACTTCATCATGTAGATTCGCCCGCGCGGCGAATCCATCTCGGCCCGGGTCAGCAGGTAGGTCGGGCAGGACTCCAGACAAAGCCCGCAGTGCACGCAGTCGAACAGAAGATCGTATTCGACCACGTCGCGCACCGGGCCGCGCCGCGCGGCCGCAACCGGTTCCGGTGTCTGTGCGTCCGCCATCAAATTCCCCCAACGAAACATCCGGGATTGAAAATTCCGGCCGGGTCGAACGCGGTCTTGAGCCGGCGCATCAGCTTGAGCGCGCTGGCCGGCGGTTCGTCGAAAAAATCCAGTTCCGATCGGAGCGCCGGCGCGGCCGCGAGCAGCCGCAGATGGCCATGCGCGGCGTGCGCCGCGCCGCGCCATCGGTTAAGCGTCTCCCGCGCCTGCGCGGGGTAGTCAAACTCGCCGCCGATGAAAATCTGCGCGACGCCGCATCCCGCGTGCGCACGAAATTCGGCGCCCAGGCCCTCGACGCATCGGCCGAGCTCGGCTGGCGCGGTGGCGAGCTGGGCGGCGATCGCAGCGGGCGCAAATTCGAGATCGCGCAGTTGCTCATAGGTCTCGACGGCGCGCGCACCTTCGCTGAACGCGACGCCGTCAAGCCCGCCGAAATGGCCACGCTGATACTCCAACTCGGAGGCATTGCCGGCGATCGCGGCCATCAGCAGAAAAGCGCCCGGATGGCCGAAGCGCGCGGCAAACGCGGGGCTCAGCACCTCGACGTGAACCAGCGGCAGCGTGTCATGAAGCTTCATCGCCGCGCCGAAAGCGTCGGCCGCGCGCGCAAACGGCGCGATACCCGTCGTGTAGCCCTCGGGAATCGGCCGCAGCTTGAAAGCAGCCTCCGTGATTATTCCGAGCGTCCCGAACGATCCGGTCATCACTTTCATCAAATCATAGCCGGCGACGTTTTTGACTACCCTGCCGCCGCCGTGCACCGCGCGTCCCGCGTGACCGACGAAGCGCACGCCGATCAGCAGGTCGCGCGGCGTGCCCTCGGAAAGCCTGAGCGGGCCGGCCTGCGACGCCCCAATCAACGCGCCGAGCGTTGTTGCATCGGGGCTGCGCGGGTCGAGCGGCAGGCGCTGTCCGTGCTCTCCCAGGCGCTGGTTGAGCGCGCCAAGCGTCATCCCGGCCTCAGCGATCACGGTCATGTCGTCCGGCTCGTAGGCAACGATACGGTCCATGCGGGCGAGCGAGACGCCGAGCATCGCGGGCGCGCGGCGGATTTCGCCGAGCGTGCGCGCGGCGCCGAGCGGCGCGAGCGTGATCCGGTGGGTTTCGCATTGGCGGACGATCGCGGCGATCTCATCGCTGTCGCGCGGTTCGGCGATTATCCGCGCGGCCAGGATTTCGCGCCCGCGCGGCGCGCGCACGCGCTCGGCGCCCAGCAGCCGGTGGATCGCATTTTCGACCTTGTCGGCCTGGGTGTCGCTCATCGGCTACAGCGGGGCCTGGCGGCGCGGCGCGGCAACTTCGACGCAGCCGCCGGGTTGCGGAATGATCTTGTTGGGGTTGGCGTGTCCGGCAGGATCGAACACGCGGCGCAGCTCGCTCATCACGATGAGATCCTCGGGCGCGAACAGCAGCGGCATCTCATTCTGCTTCTCGACCCCGATGCCGTGCTCGCCGGTCAGGCTGCCGCCCATCTCCACGCAGGCCTTCAGAATTTCGCGGCCGACTTCGATCGCACGCCGCACCTGGTCGGGATCGCGCTCGTCGTAGAGTACGATCGGATGGATGTTGCCGTCGCCGGCATGGAAGACGTTGCCGATCGCGAGCTGGTAGTGGCGGCTGAGCATCGTGATCACGCGCAGAATGTCGGGCAGCCGCGTGCGCGGCACCACGCCGTCCTGGGTGGCATAGTTTGGCGCGAGCCGGCCGACCGCGCCGAAAGCGCGCTTGCGCGCCTTCCATAGGAGCGCACGCTCGGCCTCGTCGCGTGCCAGTTTCACCTCGACCGCGCCGGCCTCGGTGGCGATGCGCGCGATGCGCTCGGCGCGCTCGCTGAGCCCCACCTCCAGCCCGTCGATCTCGACGATCAGCACGGCGCCGGCGTCGGCGGGAAAGCCGACTTTGAAGGCCGCCTCGACCGCGCGAATGATGAGCGTGTCCATCATTTCGATCGCGCCCGGAATTATTCCGGCGGCGATAATCGCGCTGACCGCCGCGGTTGCGCGTTCGACGTCGGCGAAAATTCCGAGCATCGTGCGATGCGCCTGCGGTTCGCGGAGCAACCTCAGCGTCGCGCGCGTCACGATTCCCGCGGTGCCCTCTGCGCCTACCACGGCGCCGAGCAGGTCGTAGCCCAGGCGCTCGTCGGCCGCGCCGCCCAGCTCGACGACTTCGCCGCCCGCGAGCACCAGTTCGACTCCCAGCACGTGGTTGGTGGTGACGCCGTACTTGAGCGTATGCGGGCCGCCCGAGTTCTCGGCGATGTTGCCGCCGATGGTGCAGGCGGCCTGCGAGGAAGGGTCGGGCGCGTAAAAGTAGCCGGCCGTCTTGACCGCGTTGGTCACGTTGATATTGACCACGCCGCTTTCAACCTCGATACGCCGATTGGCGAGGTCGCAGGCAACGATATGGTTCATGCGCGACGTGCATATCATCACCGGCGCGTTGAGCGGCAGGCACCCGCCGGACAACCCGGTGCCCGCGCCGCGCGGGACGAAGGGCACTGCGCGCCGCGCGAGCGCGGCCAGAACGCCGCTTACGTGCGCGGTGGTTCGCGGCAGCACCAGCAGGTCGGGCGCGCTTTTGCCGATCGTCCATCCGTCGCACTCGTAGACGGCGAGTTCGCTCAGATGCGAGACGACTCCGTCGGCGCCGACGATTTCGGCCAGCTCCGCGGCGAGTTGCGAGGCGGCGGCGAGGCTTTCCACGGCCAGCTACTGTAGCATGATCGCGCTGAATCGGATCCGATACGCGCGGCGCGCTGCGGCCGCCGCGCGCGGCGCGCGCTTTTGCCATGCGCGCCCGTCCGGTCAATAATGGTCGCAGCGCAAAATCGCCGCCGGCGACGGGCCGCGCTCCCGAGCGCCGCTCAACCTAACCGGCGCTTAAAAGGGAGACCGCCTTTGCCAAGTTCCTCGTTTCCGGAGTTGCAACCGTCCGCCCGCGTGCTCCTTGGACCGGGCCCCTCGAACATTCATCCGCGGGTAATGAAGGCGATGCTGTCGCCGATGGTCGGCCATCTCGATCCCGACTTCGTCAAGGTGATGGACGACATCAAAAAGATGCTGAGGATAGTTTTCAGCACCGCCAACGAGATCACTTTCCCGGTCTCCGGCACGGGCTCGGCCGGGATGCAAACCGTGATGGCGAACCTGGTCGAGGCGGGCGACGAGGTGGTGATCGGCACGGCCGGCGTGTTCGGCGCGCGGATGGTCGAAGTCGCGACGCGGCTCGGCGCGCGGATCCATCGGGTCGACGCCGAGTGGGGCAGAATCGTCGAGCCCGAGCGGATCGAGCAGGCGCTCAAGGCGGCCAAGTCGCCCAAGCTGGTCGCAATCGTGCACGCCGAAACCTCGACCGGGATCCATCAGCCGATCGAGGAGATCTCGAAGATGGCGCATGCGCACGGCGCGCTGATGACGGCCGACGGAGTGACGTCGCTCGGATGCGTGCCGCTGGAGATCGACGCGTGGCAGATCGACGCCTGCTACAGTTGCACGCAAAAAGGTATCGGCGCACCGCCGGGACTGTCACCGGTGACCTTCAGCGCGCGGGCGATGGAAGTCGTACGCAAGCGCAAGACGCCGTGCACCTCGTGGTACTTCGACCTCTCGCTGATCGAGAAGTACTGGGGACCCGACCGCGTCTATCATCACACCGCGCCGATCACGATGAACTACGCCTTGTACGAGGCGCTCAGGATCATGGTCGAGGAGGGGTCCGAGGCGCGCTTTCGGCGCCATCGCGGCAACGCAGCCGCGCTGCAGGCGGGAATCGAGGGGATGGGGCTGGGGCTCGCGGCGCAGCCGGGCTTCCGGCTGCCGCAGCTCACCACGGTCGCGGTGCCGTCCGGGATCGACGAGGCCAGGGTGCGTGCGCAACTGCTGGAAAAGTTCAACATCGAGATCGGCGCCGGGTTGGGGCCGCTCAAGGGCAAGGTGTGGCGCATCGGCCTGATGGGTGAGTCGTGCAAGCGCGAGAACGTGATGCTGATCCTGAGCGCGCTCGAGACGATCCTGGAGTCGATGGGCTTCGAGATCGCGCGCGGCAAATCGCTTGCCGCCGCCGACCGCGCCTACAACGGCTCGGCCGCCTGAGCGCCCCGGACGGCCCGAAGCTCAGGCCGCGGCGGAGGCGTGTCGGTCGCCGAGCGCGGTCTCGCGAATGACGCGCAGCAGGGTGGCGCGCTTGAGCGGCTTGCCCAGATGCGAGTCGCATCCGGCCTCGACCGCCTTGCGTACGGTTTCGTCGAAGGTGGACGCCGTCAGTGCGATGATTGGGGTGCGGCGCGCGCCATGCTCGTGCTCCCATTGCCGGATGCGCCGCACGGCCGTGAAACCGTCCATCACCGGCATCTGGATGTCCATCAGGACGAGGTCGTAGCGGCCGCTTAGGAGTTTGTCGACCGCGACCTGGCCGTTCTCGGCTTCGTCGAGTCCATAACCGGTCCTGCCGAGATAGGCGCGAATCAACAGGCGGTTGTCGATTGAATCATCGGCCAGCAGAATTCGGCAGGGCGCCGCCGCAGGCTCACCAGCGCCGATCGGCAGAGCCACCTGCACGGTCGATGCCGTGAGATTATCTGGCAGCGTTGCCGCGGACTGATCGAACGCGCCGGCGGCTGCGCCGGTCAACGGTTTTGCGGCCGGAGCGCGCTTTGCGAAGTCCGCCGCCGCGGCCAGCAGGTCGGCACGCTTGAGCGGCTTGACCACGTAGTGTTCGAGGCCGGCTTCACGCAGTCCGACGAAGGCTTTCGACAGATCGTACGAACTGACGGTTGCCACCGTGAGCCCGGCCGTGGCGCCCGCGCTTGCGCCGATGCGCCGGGCGAGCTCGAAACCGCCGGCCTCAGGGCGCGAGCAATCGGCGAACACGAGTTCGAACGGCTCGGCGGCGCGGGTAGCCTGCTCGACCGCCGCCGTGGCCTCGTCCGTTGAGGCGGCCTCGATCACGGTGGCGCCATGGGTTTCGAAAATCTCGCGCGCGGTAGCGCGGCAGGTGGCGTTGCGGTCCATGATCAGCACCCGCACGCCGCCCAGGTCGATCCGCGCCGGCGCCGCCCCTGCGCCCTGCGCCACGCCAAAGCGGGCGGTGAAGTGAAAGGTGCTGCCCTTGCCGACTTCGCTTTGAACCCATACTCGGCCGCCCATTAACTGCACCAGGCGCTCGACGATCGCGAGTCCCAGCCCGCTGCCGCCGTATTTGCGCGTGGTCGAGGAGTCGGCCTGGGCGAAGGGCGAAAAAATCGAGGTGAGCTTTTCGGGCTCGATGCCGATGCCGGTGTCGCTTACCGAAAAGCGCAGCGCGCCGGGATCGCGGCTCTGCGTGTCGCGCTCGATGGTGACAACGACCTCGCCGTGCTCGGTGAACTTGAGCGCGTTGCCGACGAGGTTGGTCAGCACCTGGTTGAGCCGCAGCGGATCGCCGAGCAGGGTGACCGGCAGATCGGGGGCGAAGCGGGTCACCAGTTCGACCTGGGTCTCGCGCGTACGCAGAGCGAGCGTGTCGGCGACGCGCTCGGTCAGCTCGGCGACGTTGAAGGGCGACTGCTCGAGGCTGAGCTGTCCGCTTTCGACTCGGGTGAGGTCGAGGATGCTGTTGAGAAGCTCGAGCAGGTTGGAGCCGTTGTTGATCACGCGATCGACGTAATGGCGCTGCTCGGGGCCGAGTTGGGTGTCGGTGAGCAGATCGGCCGAGCCGAGGATGACGTTGAGCGGAGTGCGGATCTCGTGCGACATGCAGGAGAGGAATTGCGACTTGGCTTCCGAAGCCGCCAGCGCAACCTCGCGCGCGGCGACCAATGCCTCGTGGACCTTGCGCAGCTCGGTCACGTCGCGCACGGCGCTTATCACGCACTCCTCACCGTTGATCATCGCCCTGACCGAGGAAATCAGCGCCGTGACCGGCTCGCCGTTGCGCATCCGGAAGCGGCCCTCGACATTGCGCGCGAAGCCGGTCGCCTTGATCGCTTCGGACAGCAGCCTAGCCTGCTCGCGGTCGTCCCACAGGTCAAGGTCCGAGGGTCTGCGGCCGAGCACTTCCTCGCGGGTGTAACCGGTGCGGTCGACGAACTCGCGGTTGAGGTCGATGACGTGGCCGTCCCTGGTTCGGGTGATGATGATCGCGTCGGAGCTGGTTTCGAACACGCGGCGGAATTTTTCCTCGCTTTCGCCGAGTTGCAGGTCGCGTTCGCGCAGCGCCTTGTACTGCTGCGTGCGCTCGCGGTAACGCACACCGAAGCTCGTCGCGCACTGCGAGAGGCACGCCGCGGTGATGACGCCCAACCAATGATAGAAGACGTTAAGGTTCGCGTGGCTGGCCAGCATCGTGTTGGCCAGCAGCGCGGATACGCTGAGCAAGCCGAGCCCCAACTGCCACGGTGCTTCCCACGGCACCAGCATCGCGGAGCCCAGCATGATGAGCAGCAACGAGACGAATAACGCCTCGTGACGCCCGCCCGCCGCCATGCTCATCACGGTCGAGCTGACGATAAGCATCGCGCACAGCGAGAAAGCCGCCGAGCGCCAGTGCTCGCGAAACGCGCGCGTCCAACTTATGCCGAGCCCGGCGGACGCGGCGGCAAAATTGAAGAGATGAAAACCGGCGAGCAGCCAGGGATTGACTTCTTGCGCGTTGCCAAGTCTGAGTTCTGAGACTATGAACAGAGGTTGCGTGACGAGGATGATAATGATGCCGACGCGCGTGAGCAGCACCGCCCAGGCGTCGTCGGGCAAAGTAGGCTTCAGATCAAAGCTGAAGCTCTCCGAATTGGGGTCTTCAGAGCTTGCCGAAATGAGTTGGCGCATTATAGGGCTCCTGAACCCCTCAGATTGGCTCTACGCGCAATTAATGTGCCCAAAGAAAATCGAGTGAATTCGCGATAAATTGGGTTTCTAGGTGATTGAAAGCAGGCAGTTCTGCATCAAGCTCTTTGCAAACATGCAACATTAGGCTAAAAGATAAGTCACAAAGATAGAGATATTGGCCGCAGGATGAACCCAAGGTGATGCATTGCAATTGCGGATCCTAACAACGCAATCCGAACGGCGTGAATTCGCCGATCGAATGACCCGTGCAAGAGCCGGAAGAGGGCTGGGTTTTTGCGAGGCGCCGCAATCACTCGTTGGAGAAATTCATCTTAACTACGGTCAGGTCTGCGCCCTTTATAATGAGGCAGGACCCGATCCGGACGAGATGCTCGCGGGATTTGTGTTCCACAATCTGGCGATGTTCCCGCAGAGCTATCCGCGTCCAGACCTGACCCATCTACCGCCCGAAAGCGTATACGAATGCGGTGAACTGTGGGCGCTCGCGCCTGGTGCGGCACGGCTGGTGCGCCATGCTGGATATATCCTGGCCGGCCTCCGACGCGCCCAGGCCATCGTGGCTTACGCGCTGCTCAAGCCGCGCGACACTAGCGCTTTGTATAAGACTTTCACTCGCGTAGGCCCTCCGATCGAATGGCACTATGTCAGAGGCGTGGACGGCAGTCGGGCCTGGACGCAAGCGATGGTGTTGGAAGGGGTGGCGCTCGAGATGACGGTCAATGTCGCGACCGCGGTCAGTTTCGAAACTTTCGACGGCCAAACCCTGCAATTCCGCAATCCCTTTCCGATCGTGCCCAGGATTGGCAGAAGAGTTCCGATGCACGTTCCGGGCATGCAGGAAGTCGCCGGCAATCGCGTCGTGCAGTTCCGCCGCTAATAAAACTTCCGCCGCTACAGTCCTGTCATCCTGAACGAAATAAAGAATCTCGCGCGGTTCCCGCGGGCTGGGGTCGCAGGGTATCTTGAGACCACCGCACTAGAACGGCTTGAGCACGGCGAGCGCGAGAATCGCGAGCAGCAGCACGCTGACCAATCCGTGAATCATCTTGAATTCGCGGGCGGAGGCGCCCGAAGGGTCGTTCTCGAGATTCAGGATGCGGCGGTAGAGCCGGTAGTGGAGGTAGAGCAGCACGAGCACCAGGACCAGCTTCGCATGCAACCAGCCCACCATGAGAACGGCCGGATCGAGCAAGATCAGGATGATCCCGAAAAAGACCGTGGCCAGCGCTCCGAGATTGCATCCGATCTGGAACAGTCGTCGTGAAACCAAGATGAGCCGTTCGCGTGCCGCGCCCACCTCCTCGGTAGCCAACGAGAGCATCGACGCGATCACCAGCAAGCTGCCGATCCAAATGATCACGCCGAACAGATGAAAAACGATTCCCCATCCGATGAGGGCCGCCCAATTGACCATCGCGCCGCTCCTTCCTCAGGCCGCTCGACTATGGATCATACGCGCCGCCACCACCATCGCCACCATCGCCACTGCCGCGCCGCCCAGATACGGCGCCGCCGGCCCCATCGCCTGGTAGGCCATCCCGCCCGCAATTGGGCCGATCACGCGCGCCAGCGAGAGTACTGACTGGTTGATCCCCAGCGCTTCGCCCTGTAACTCGCGCCCTGTGCGCCGCGAAATCAGGGTGGCGACCGCAGTGGTGCCGAATCCGTAACCCGACGCGATCAGGATCAGCATCCCGTAAAGCGCGGCGTGCGAGGACCAGCTTCCCAACGGCGCCAGACCTATCGCAAGGGCCGCCGCACCGGCCACCGCCAGCGCAGCCTCGCCCGTGCGCGGCGCCAGTTTGCCGATCAGGTAGCCCTGCGCGATCGCCTGCACCAAGCCGGCGAAGGCCAACAGTCCGCCGACTCCGGCCGCCGCGTAGCCGTAAACCGCGGGCACGGTCAGTGCGAAGGTCGCCTCCAACCCGGCGATCGCGAAGGTGATGAGGAAGGCCACTACGAACAAGGGCGCTAGCGCGCGATGGCGCCCGAGCAGGCGTGGCAGCTCGAACGACCATCGCGATCCTGCGCGCGATCCTTCGTGCGCCTCTGCGCGCGCGCCCGGCCCGGCGCTCGTGCCGCGCGCGGTCTTGTGCGGATCGCGCGATTCGGGCAGCCAGACCGCAGCGAAGATCAGATTGACGAAGGTCAACGCCGCCGCGAACAGCACCGGCGTGCGCAGGCTGATCGCGCCGAGCAGGCCACCGACTGCCGGCCCCAGCACGAAGCCCAATCCGAATGCCGCGCCGATCATCCCCATCGCGTGCGCGCGTTTTGATTCTTCGGTAGTGTCAGCGACGTAGGCCTGTGCGGTCGAAATCGTCGCCGCGCACGCGCCGTGAACCGCGCGCGAGATCAGCAGGCCCGCGAATGAAGTCGTGAATCCATAGATCAGGTAGCTCAGCGAGGAGCCGAACAATCCCAGCATGATGATCGGACGCCGGCCGATCCGATCCGAGAGCCGCCCGAGCAGCGGCGCGAAGATGAACTGCATTATCGAGTAGGCCGAGAGCACCAGCCCGATCCCAACCGCGCCGACACCCATGCGCGCGGCGTACATCGGCAGAAATGGAATCACGATGCCGAAGCCGAGCAGGTCGAAGAAGACGGTCGCGAACAGGATTAGGCGCGACGCGCCGCCGGGCGCCGCGGCGGCCGTCGCCGGCTTGGATGAATGCGAAGTTGGCATCGGGATCTGTCTTGAGCGCGCGCGATGAAGGAAATCGCATGATGGCCTCGCAGTCAAGCAAGCGCGCCGTGCTTGCGCGCCTGCCTCATCCGAAACGCGCGATCGCGTGGCGGGATGCAAAAGTGTCGGCGGGCGAAAGAATTCTTAACGCTGATCGTTCGGCCTAATGATCGTCCGATGAAGCCTGGGATGAAGCTCGTGATGAAGCGTCAGAAGAACCTTCGGAAGAAGCCTCGGTGGAAAAGCGATAGACCAGTTCGTCTGGGCGCACGTAGCCGAGTTGCTCGCGGATGCGGCGTTCGAGATAGCGGTCGTCGTTGCCCAGCCGGCCGAGCTTGAGCTTCAACGCCGCGTTGGACTTGAGTAATTCCTTGTGCACGCCTTCGAGTTGTGCGCGCCGCTCGCGCAGCACCACCAGGTCCCGCACGCCCAGCGGCCCGACGACAGAGTCCACCGCGAGCAAGGCGCAGGCGGCGACCAGGACCAGGGTCAGCCACTCGCGGCACAGGTACAGGCTTAACCGGCTCACAAGCAGCATGGTAAAAAGGCTTGCGTCGAACTTCAAGCGGGCTTATGACTGAACGCCATTTTAATCCGGTAAAGATGAGGCGGGGCAAGGATTCTTCCGATTTTAAAATTTCTTTATAAACTACTCGCGTTCTGCTTGATTTTTGAATAACAGGTTTCTATAATCCAGCCTGAAGGCGAGGCTATCACGGCTCAGCCAGATGGCTTTAAAGGTTTCGGAGCTTGTCCGGCAGCAGCAACTGTTAAGGAGGTGTCTATGCCAGTGAAGAAGAAAAGAAGTTCCGCTACAAAATCCAAATCTAAGTTAAAGACGAATATGAAAAAGAAAGCCGGCAAGAAAAAGAAGAAGTAACGACGTAAGTTTCCCTCCGGGAAACCGGGGGCTGGCCAAGATGCCGGGCATGCTGCTGCGATAAGCCGGGGTGTAATAACCCCGTACCGCGAGAGGGCCCCTGAAAAGGGGCCCTCTTTTTCTCTGCGCCATCTGCGCTCGCTCGCGAGCGCGACGCTTAATCAACGCGCTGTCTTTCGAAGCTCCGCATCCGCGTCGTGCGAAGCTCCGCATCCGCGTCGTGACCCATCGCCCGGCGCATCGTGGAGTGTCGCACGCCGAATCGTCGCGCGGTCTAATTCACGCGAACCCACGACGCGGCGCATCGCTTGCGGCGCGCGATGCGCGTGGCGCAACGTAGTTGCGATGGAGACGCGGCTTGGCCGAATCCCGGCCGAATGCGAGCGGCCCGAACCGCTGAAGTTCGCCTGGCCGCTGGTCCTGCTGCCGGAGCTTTTCACCACCGCGCGCCATCTCGCGGTCGCGCGCGGATATTTCGCGAGTATCGGATGGGAGGTCTATGCGCCCGATCTCCGCGCGGCGGCGCAAGCAGCGCGGATCGACGCACCCCCATCGAATTCGAGCGCGAGCAAAAGCGCGGGCAAGAGCACTGGCAAGAGTTCGGTTCCGAGCGCGGCCGGCTTCGACGGTCTCGCCGCGCTACTGGCCGAGGGTTTAGCGGCGCTCGGGCGCGACGTAATCGTCGTCGGTCATGGGTTGGGCGGATTGCTAGCGCTCAACGCGGCTGAGCTTCCGCAGGTCAGGGCGGCGGTCGCGCTGGCGCCGATGCTTCCCGGGTGTCGATCGCCGCTGGTGACGGGCGCGGCGAACTGGCCGGCGCGATTGTTTGGCCGCGCACTCAAGCCGCCGCGCGGCGCCGTGCTCTTTCAGCTGCTGGCCGACGCCGAGCCGTTCCAGCGCGAAGCGCTAACGAAGGCTCTGGTGGCCGACGACGCATGCGCGGCGCTCGAAGTCGTGCGCGGCGCAACCAATTTCTACGGCATCAAGTTCGGCCGGACCAAGCTTGCCGAGACGGGGCGCGCCGTACCGCGGCTGATCGTGGCGGGTGATTCCGATCCGTTTGCGCCGCTCGATCAGATGAACGCTTTCGCCGCGCGCGCCGGTGCGACAATTCGCGTGGTGCGTGGCCGCGGCCATTGGCTTATCGGCGGCCGCGCACTGGAGCGCGCGGTGGCGGAGGTCCAGCGCTTTTTGGTGCGCAACCTCGGCGGCGATCTGCTGCTGCTCTATCCGCAAGAGTGGAAGGAACCGAACGACGAACGGTGAGTGCTTGCTCGACTGATTGACTGCTCAGCGAACCGGCTTGGCCAACATATGCCCGAGCGCGCCACAACCTTGCGTCCCGACGAGGATTATGGCCGGCGCATGCGAGTCGGTCGACGAATTGGTCGAATTGATCGGGCGGGTCCATTTTGTTAGATTGCGATATGGCGCTGCACGAAATAGCAGCATCCAGAAACATGGTTGAAGGCCCGCGGATACCCGCGGGCTTTTTTTCATAAGGAGACTCCCAAATGCCCCATTCGGAGCTTCGCGAGGGACTCACCTTCGACGACGTGCTGCTGCTGCCGCAGGCTTCCGACCTGCTGCCCTCGAGCTGCGACGTCGCGACGATGCTGACTCCCAACATCCATCTGCGTATTCCGCTGGTCTCGAGCCCGATGGACACGGTGACCGAATCGCGCACCGCGATTGCGATCGCACAGATGGGCGGTCTCGGCTTCATTCATCGCAACCTCTCCATCGAAGGCCAGGCCGCCGAGGTCGCCGCGGTGAAGAAGTATGAGAGCGGCATGATCGCCGATCCGGTCACGGTCCATCCCGAACAGAAGATCGCCGATGCGTTCGCGACCATGGAACGCCACGGCATCTCGGGCCTGCCGGTCGTGGCCGACGGCCGCCTGGTCGGTATCCTCACCAACCGCGATCTGCGCTTCGAGAAGCGCATGGAGAAGCTGGTGCGCGAAGTGATGACCACTAACGTCATCACCGCCCATCCCGGCATCAGTCTCGAGCACGCCAAGGAAATCCTTCAGGCCCATCGCATCGAAAAGCTTCCGCTGGTCGACGAACGTCATCGCCTGTGCGGCCTCATCACGGTCAAGGACATGGACAAGGCGACGCGCCATCCGCATTCGAGCAAGGACAAGATGGGCCGGCTGCGAGTCGGCGCCGCGATTGGCGTGGGGCCCGAGCGTGAAGAACGCGCGGCCGCGCTGGTGCGCGCCGGCGCCGACGTATTGTGCATCGACACCGCGCACGGCCATTCGCGCAACGTGATCGACGCGCTGCGTGCGACCAAGCTCGCCCATCCCGAGATCGACGTGGTGGCCGGCAACGTCGCCACCGCCGAGGGCGCCAAGGCCCTGATCGACGCGGGCGCCGACGCGCTGCGGGTCGGGATGGGCCCCGGATCGATTTGCACCACGCGCGTGATCTCGGGCGTCGGCGTGCCGCAGATAACCGCGATTATGGATTGCATCTCGGTCGCCGAGCCACGCGGCATCCCACTGGTGGCCGACGGCGGAATCCGCTTCTCGGGCGACATCGTGAAGGCGCTGGCGGCCGGCGCGGCGGCCGTGATGATCGGCTCGCTCTTCGCGGGCACCGAAGAGAGCCCCGGCGAAACGATTCTCTACCAGGGCCGGACCTACAAGCTCTATCGCGGGATGGGATCGCTGGACGCGATGAGCGAGCGGGTGCGCGATCGTTACGGCCAGAGCGACGTCGAGGAGAGCAAGCTGGTGCCCGAGGGAATCGAGGGCCGCGTGCCGCATCGCGGGCCGCTGGCCTCCAATATCGAACAGTTGGTCGGCGGGCTGCAGTCCGGGATGGGCTATATCGGTTCGGCCAATCTCGCCGAATTGCGCCGGCGCGCGCGCTTCATCCGGGTCACTGACGCGGGCCAGCGCGAGAGCCACGTACACGACGTCTTCGTGACCAAGGAAGCGCCCAACTATCGTCCGTAGAGCTTGCGTAGAGTCCGCGAAGGGCTTGCATTGGGCCAGCCGACGCCATCGATCACACACGGAGGCATTCGTTTTTGAGCGCGGCCGCATCGAGAGCCGCGAGCGTGGCGCTTCGATGCGGCCGCGCGGGTGGGACGGTTCAAAAAAATGGCTGAGCCAAAGAAAATCCGGGTCGGCGTGCTGTTCGGTGGACGCTCGAGCGAGCACGAAATTTCGCTGCGCTCGGCGTTGACCGTGATGTCGGCGATGGATCCGGCGCGTTACGAAGTGGTGCCGATCGGGATCGGCCGCGACGGCCGCTGGTATTTGCGCGCCGACGCGTTGCGCATGCTGGCTGAGGCGGGGCCGCGCCTGGAGGCGCTCGCCGGCGGCGGTGTCGAGGTCAGCCTGCTGCCGCATCCCGCCGGAAACTCGCTGGTCGAGGCGCCGGGCAACGGCCAGGGCGCCGGAACGGCCGTGGCGCGAGGCGCAGGGCGAGGTGCGGCAAAAGGACTCCCCGGTCCGCTCGACGTGGTCTTTCCCGTGCTGCATGGCAGCTATGGCGAGGACGGCACCGTGCAGGGACTGCTGGAGCTGGCGGGCCTTCCCTACGTTGGCGCGGGCGTGCTCGGCTCCGCGGTCGGGATGGATAAGGACGTCCAGAAACGCCTGCTGCGCGAAGCCGGATTGCCGGTCGTGCGCTACGCGGCGGTCGAGCGCTGGCAATGGCGCGAGCAGCCCGGGCGTGTGGCCGACCTCGCGCGCTCGCTGGAGTACCCGCTGTTCGTCAAGCCCAATGCGCTCGGCTCGTCGGTCGGCATTAGCAAGGTCAAGAGCGAGAGCGCGCTCGCAGCGGCGCTCGAGGACGCCTTTGCGTACGACCGCAAGGTGCTGATCGAGGCCGCCTGCGTAGGACGCGAGCTGGAATGCGCGGTGCTCGGCAATGAACGGCCGAAGGCGTCGATCGCCGGCGAAATCGTCATCAAGGGACGCCACGAGTTCTACAGCTACGAATCGAAGTACGTCGATCCCGACGGCGCCGAGGTCAAGATTCCCGCCGCGCTGACCGCGGCCCAGAGCGAGCACCTGCGCGAGCTTGCCTGCGCTGCGTTTCGCGCGCTGGGGCTGCGCGGGATGGCGCGGGTCGATTTCCTGGCCCGCCCCGCGCTCAGCGAAATCTATATCAACGAAGTCAACACCATCCCCGGCTTTACCGCGATCAGCATGTATCCGAAACTATGGGAGGCTTCGGGTCTGCCGCTTGCGCAGCTCATCGATCGTTTGATCGAACTCGCGCTCGAGGAGCATCGCGAGCGCGCGGCGCTCAAGATAACTTACGAGGTTAAAGCGAAATGACTTGCGAGGTCAGGAATCAGTCAGCGGCGCGATGAAACCACTGCTGGTTGCCACCACCAATCCCGCCAAGCTCGACGAGTATCGGCTACTCCTGCGTGACTACGATCTCGCGCCGATTTCACTGCGCGAGGCCGGCGTTGACGGCCATGCTCCGGAAGAAACCGGCGCCACCTTCATCGAGAACGCGCTGCTCAAGGCGCGCTTCTATTTCGCGCGCGCCAATCTGCCGACCATCGCCGACGACGGCGGGCTGGTGGTCGACGCGCTTGGCGGCGAGCCCGGCGTGCGGTCGCATCGATGGCTTGCCGGCGGCGACGCCGCCGCGCATGGAGACCTCGACCGCGCGCTCGCCGACGAAGTGATTCGCCGGATGGCCAGCGTTGAGCCGTCGCGCCGCGGCGCGCGTCTGCGTGCGGCCACCGCGCTCGTCTACAACGAGCACGGCCGAATCCACGAGCGCGTGAGCGAGGCCGCCCTGGAGGGCCTTGTCGCCGATCGCGTGTGGCCGCGGATGCGCAAGGGGTTCCCCTACCGCGCGGTGCTCGTTTTGCCGGATCGCGGATGCTACCTGGGTGAGCTTTCCGACCAGGACGCGGCGAACTTAAGTCAGCGCCGGGCGGCGCTGCAGGGCTTGCGCGCCGATCTCCTCCAAATCGCGCAAATCGCAGGTTCGCGCTGAGATGGCGCGCGCGCTTGCATCGCGGCGCCCCCGTGCGCAGGCTGTGAGCATCGGGATGCGGATTTCCGCTCCCGCCCGATGAAAAAAAAGTACCAGGGCAAAGTCGTAGTGCTGCATTTGGCCGCGCGCTACCCATTCGCGGGCGTGATGTGGCAGCTCATCCATCACTTGGTGGGGCTGCGGGAACTGGGGCTCGACGTCTACTACCTCGAAGATCACGGCGCGTGGGTTTACGATCCGATTACGGACGCGGTGTCGCCCGACGCCGGCCGCAATCTCAAGCTGCTCGGACAGGTGCTGGAGCGTTTCGGTTTTAGCGATCGCTGGTCGTTCCTCGACGTGACCAGCGGCGAGTACGTCGGGATGGGGCGCGAGCGGAGCCTGCGGCTGCTGGCGGAGGCCGACGCGGTGATCAATCTGTGCGGCGCGACCCATCCGCGCGAAGAGCATCGGCGCGCGCGATGCCTGGTCTATCTCGAAACCGACCCCGGAGTTTACCAGGTACGCTATGCGCAGGGCGACGACAGCGCGAGGCGGATGCTCGATGCGCATCGCGTGCATTTCACCTACGCCGCCAATATCGGCGAGGACGACTGCCTGCTGCCAACGGCGGGCCTGCACTGGCATCCGACGCGGCCGCCGGTGCTGCTCCAGGAGTGGCCCGAGCAGAGCGCCTCACCGATGCCAGCGGCGTTTACGACTGTCGGCACCTGGCGCAACAAGGGCAATGACGTCGAGCTTGGCGGGCGAACCTACCACTGGTCGAAGCACGTCAACTTTGGCAAAATGCTGGACGTTCCGCGGCGCGCTGGAGAGGCTATCGAACTCGCAACCGATCTGAACTCGGGCTCCGATTACGAACAAGCGCTGGCGGGCGGCTTCAGCTTCCGGCCGGCGGTTCCGATGTCGCTCGATATCGACACCTACCGCAGCTACATCAGCGCTTCGCGCGGCGAGTTCACGGTCGCCAAGGATCTCTACGTCAGCACGCGTTCGGGATGGTTCAGCGACCGCACGGCCTGCTACCTCGCCGCCGGGCGGCCGGCGGTAACTCAATTCACCGGGTTTGAAAAGTTCATCCCGGCCGCCGCCGGACTGGTCGGGTTTGCCGACGAAGCCGCGGCGGCCGAGGCGCTGCGCGCGGTCAGCACCGACTATCCACGCCATGCGCGAGCGGCGCGCGAGATCGCGTGCGAATATTTCGACGCGCAACAACTGCTCGGCGAGATGGCGGAGATAATCGGGCTCTAGCCGATGCCGCACGTGACCCAGCTCCAGTCCCTGCTCGGGATCGACGGCCTGGCTGTCGATACGCGCACGGTTCTCGAATCAACGGTGGCGATCGCCGCGCTGCTCTACGCGCTGGCGTTGCGCCATCGTCGGGGCAACTTGCGGGCGTGGCCGGTCGCGATGGCTGGGGTCGGACTGGTGGTCGACGTCGCGACTCCGCTGCTCGGCCGGGCCCGGTTTGCCTACCTGGTCGATACTGCCGCGGTAGTCCTGTTCCTGTGGGGCGTAATCCGGATCGGGCTGGAACTGGCCGACGCCGCGACCCATCGCGGACGCGAGCACTTCTCAACCATCTTCAGGGATCTGCTCACGCTGACCTTGTGGTCGCTGGTGGTGATGGTCGTGTTGCGCACGTTTTTCAGGATCGACGTAACCGCGCTGCTCGCGGTTCCAGCCGTGCTTGGCGTCGTGATCGGCTTCGCGCTGCAGGAAACGCTGGGTAACATCTTCAGCGGACTGACGCTGCAAATCTCACGGCCCTTCGAACCTGGCGACTGGGTGCGCGTGGCCGACAAGGTCGGGCGCGTTAATGGCGTGGGATGGCGTGCGACGACGATCGTGACGCGCGCCAACGAATGGCTCGATATCCCTAACGCGCAGTTGGCCAAGGATCTGCTGTTCGACTACGGCACCCACGCGGTGGCCGAGGAGGTCTCGATCGGGCTCGGCTACGGCGAGCCGCCCAACCGGGTGCGCGAGGTCATCCTGGACGTCCTGCGCGACGTGCCCGACGTGCTGCGCCATCCGGAGCCCGAGATTTTGCCCTGGGAATTCGGCGAAAGTGCGATCCGCTACCGCGTCAAGTACTGGCTCGCCGACTACGGACGCAGCGAACAGATCCACGCCCGTGTGGTGTCGGGGCTGTGGTACGCGCTGCGCCGCCATGGGATCGAGATTCCCTTCCCCGTGCGTACGCTGGTGCTCAGCCAGGAACGCCTGATGGAAGCATCCGAGGCGCTGCGCGAGGTCGCCTCCGAACTGCGCGGAGTCGATTTTCTGCGCGAGCTCAGCGACGACGAAATGGGAATCCTGGCCGGCGCGGTCCGCGTGCGCCAGTTCGGCGCCGGCGAGGCGCTGGTGCGCGAGGGCGAGACCGGCGATGCCTTCTACATCATCCGTCGCGGCGTGGTCGACGTGACCGCCAGTGGCGCTGACGGCAACGCGGTCCATCTCAATGAGCTGACCCGCCCGGCCTTCTTCGGCGAGATGGCGCTGATGACGGGCGAGTCACGCAACGCCACCATCCGGGCGCGCACCGACGTCGAGGTCCTCGAGATGAGCCGCAGCGGCTTCACCGAGCTGTTCAAGAGCCATCCCGATGCCGCCGCACAGATGAGCGAGATCATCGCCGCGCGCCTGAGCCAGCGGCGCGAGTTGCTCGACGCCGGGCATCAGGCCGACGGCGGTGTGCGCGGCCGCTCGAGCTGGCTGCTGGCAAAGATGCGCGAGATATTCGATATCTAGGCGAGGCGCTCAAGCCGTTAGGTGCGCAGCACGCCGGCAGCCCCCACGGAGGCATCACCCATGGTCAAAACGATTACGTTCATCAAGCGCAAGCCCGGGATGAGCGTCGACGACTTCGGAAAATACTGGCGCACGCAACACGCCGCGATAGTCATCAAGCTGCCGGGGCTGCGGCGCTACGTTCAGTGCCATACGATTCCGTCGGGCTACCGCAACGGCGAGCCCGCCTACGACGGCGTGGCCGAAGTGTGGTTCGATTCGACCGCGGCGATGCGCGAGGGCGTGCAGACCGCGCAGTACAAGGCCGTGCGCGCCGACGAGCCGAATTTTATCGACCTCGCGAAGATCGATTTCGTCATCACCGACGAACGGGTGCAGAAGGACGGGCCGCCCGATCCGTCGATGGTGCACCTAGTCGAGTTCGTCACGCGCAAGCCCGGGATGTCGGTCGAGGCGTTCCAGCACCACTGGAGCGGCGTGCACGGTCCGCTCGGGGCGAAGATCCCGATGGTTCGGCGCTACGTGCAGTGTCACGTGCGGCCGGCCGCCTATCGCGACGGCCGCCAGCCCCCGTACGACGGCGTGGCCGAGGTCTGGTTCGATTCGACCGCCGCGATGCGCGAATCGGCGACCACGCCGGAGTACCGCGCGGTGCGCGCCGACGAGCCCAACTTCATCGACACCACGCATCCGTTCCCGTTCATCATCACGCAGGACTTCGTCGTGCTCTGAGTTTGCGGCGGCCGCCGCGCGCGGGGCTACTTGGTTTCGAACTCGAAGACCATCTCGGTCGGCTGGCCGTCGGTCGCCTCGACGATCTTTTCGAGATAGAGATTGACCAGCGCGTCGTCGGGCGCTTCGCGGCTGAGCGCTTGGAGCATCATGTTCGCGGCGGTCGCCTCGCCGTTGCGGATGTGCTCGAGCGCGCGGTTGAAGCGTTCGTAAAAGGTGGGGTCGATGCCGTTGCCGGCGCGCCCGGCGACGTCGACGATCGGCACCAGTTGCTCCTTGCCCTTGACTTTGACCAGCCCGACCTCGCGCGCGCAGTAGTTGCCGGCGGCTTCGGCCAGGGTCTGGCGGTTGACCAGCAGACGGACCTGGAAATGGCGCGTCAGCCCTTCCAGGCGCGAGGCCAGATTGACCGTGTCGCCGACGGCCGAATAGTCGAAGCGATGCTCGCTGCCGAGGTTGCCTACAATCGCGTCGCCGGTGGCAATCCCGATGCCGATCCTGACGTCCGCGAAGCGTTCGTCGTCCTGGCGCAGCCTCTCGAGTTTTTCGAGCATCTTGAGTGCGCAGTCAATCGCAGCGCCCGCGGGATTCTCGATTTCCTTCGGCGCACCCCAAAACGCCATGATCCCGTCACCCATCAGCTTGTCCAGCGTGCCCTTCGAATCGAGGATGATCTTGCACATCTCGTTCATGTAGGCGTTGAGCAGGGACACGAGCCGCTCGGCTTCGAAACGCTCGGCGCGTGAGGTGAAGTTGACGATATCGGAAAACAGGATCGCGAGATGCCGGCGTTCTCCACTAAGCCTCAACCCACCCGGATCGTCGACCACTGACTCAACCACGTCCGGGTTGAGATAGTGCTCGAGGGCCGAGCGCATGTAGCGTTTCTCGCTGCCCTCGGTCATGTAACGATAAGTGGCCAGCACCATGTAGGTGAGAAGCGCGGAGGCCAGGGGCAGAACCACGTAGATCAGCACGCCGTCGTCCACCAGGCGATACTGTGCATAGGCCGAAAAGCCGAAGATCACCCACAGTGCGGCGCCCGCCGACCATAGCGGTGAGAGATAGGCCGCGGCCAGGCTGATCGCGAGCACCAGCACCAGCGCCTCCGCCTCCTCTTCGGCGGTACCTTCCACGCGCGAACGCCTGACGAAGTCGCCGCGCAGCACATTGTCGATCGCATTGGCGTGAATCTCGACGCCCGGAAAGTCGCCGCCGGTCGGTGTGACCTTGCGGTCGCCGAGCGCATGCGCGGTCATCCCGACCAGCACGATTTTCCCTGCCACGGCGGCGGGCGGCACGCGATGGGCGATGAGGTCGGAGATCGAGTAGGCGGGAAACGTGCCGGGCGGCCCGCGGAAATCGATCAGCATTCGTCCGATCTCGTCCACTGGAATCTCTTCATCGCCGAGCGTTATCTGGCGCACGCCCTCGGAGCCAGCCACCAATCCCAACGGCGCGTTCTTCAGATAAGCCGCGGTTAGCGCCAGGTAGAGCGGCACGCAGTAGCGCTTGCCGAAACGAATAACCGCGATCTCCGAGCGCAACACGCCGTCGGAATCGGCTTCGATATCGACGTAGCCGATTCCGCGCGCCGCACTGTTGAGCACCGCGACCGGCGGCAGGTAGGCGCGCGCCGCAATCAAAACCGGCGCCGCGCCCGGCAACTCGCGTACCAAATTGTAAGCGAGCGGCGGCGGCGCGATCGGTTCAGTCTTGAAGCCGGTCGGAACCGGGACGGAGAGGACATGTTGGGCGTCCTTGAGATCGAAGTGGCTTTCAAAGGCGTAACCGAGGAAAGTCGAACCCTCCTGCTTTACGGCGTTGGCGAAGGCGAGGTCATTGCCAGTACCCAGGGTCTGCTCGACCGCGGCGTCGCCAATCCCCAAACGCTTCAGGCGCGCGGCTATCTGCTCGGCTTGGACATCGTCCTCGTCGCGTTCGCTGAATAGGACGTCGTAACCGACTACCGCGGCCTTGTAGTAGCGCAGCGCGTCGGTCAGCCGCGCCTCGACACTGCGCGGCCAGGGCCAATGGCCCAGCTCGGCGACGCTCTTCTCGTCGATCGCCGCGATCACTACCGCACCGGTCAGCGGCGGCCGCCGCGTCACGTACATCCTGAGGTCGGAGGCCTTCAGATCGGCCAACTCGAAGACGGCGGGATGGAGCCCGTTGAAGATGAAGATCGCGATCAGAACGATGATCCCGATGAGCAGCGGGCGCCATGCGTGCCGGTGGCGGCGCGTTCTGACACTTGTCGTCGTGGCCATCGCGGGCGAACGACTCAGAGCTTAGCGCGTTGCGCCATCCACGACCAACCGTGCATGACCGTTGCCCAACAGTCTAGGTGCACGCGTACCAGGTCCGCGTGCGCGCTCAGTTGTGCGTATGACGGGTTGTGCGTGTGGAGAGTCGCGTGCGCGTAGATTCGGACGATGTATGGAGCGACGGGGCTCAGGCTATTGGTCCGGGCTCTTGCTCTTCTTGTGCCCGTGACCGTTGCCACCACCGAATGCCCCGCCGGCGGCCAGTCCGCCCACCGTACCGCCGGCTACGATAGCGCCGCCGATGAACAGCCCACCCAGACTGGCGGTAGTCGCGCCCGCACCGGCAGCCGCCCCAGCAGCCGCACCGGCCGCGGCGATCTCGCTCGGCGGGAAGGGCGCCAGACCGCATACCACCCACGTCCTGTGACCCGAAGGTACCTGCACCGATCCGCCGCCAGGGTTGGTCGTATTGAGTACCTCGACTGTGCCTTCATACACAGACACCTGGGTGAACCGGCGGCAATCCTTGTACTTCTTGCGATCTTCCTCGCTCATGGTGCCGGGCGCCTGGGTGCTAGTGGACGTGTCGTATTCGGTGCCGCGCGCCGAGGCAACCGCGTTGGGCGTATGCACCTCGAAATTCGGGGTCGGCGACGACGTGTACGATACGAATGAACGCACCAATCCCGTGAACAGGCTCAGCTTGGTGTTGCGCGTGTGGGCTCCGACCATCTGCTGGTCGATAACCAGAGAGCTCGATTCGTCCAGCTCCAGTCGGCTGTTGTCAGTCAGCGTTATACTGGCGCGGCTGTTGGCGCCGGTGACGACCCGGTCGCCCACATCAACCGCCATGCCCTGCGTGGCCGGCACAGTGGTTCCGCCGCGCTCGACATGCACGTCGCCGGTGAGCGAGGTCACCGAGCCGGCGGGCGTCGCCTGCGCCATCGCACGATTTGCAATAGACAGCGTAAGCGCGACGACGGATGCTAAAAGCAGACGTAAGATTGTTAATTTACTCATGAAAAGATGTCTTTGAGAGGTCAGAGCCCATCCGCACGCGCATTTTTACGCCCTTAAGCGCGCATGTCAACCACTAAGCGGTTAAAAGGCACAAATTTAGCCTCTGAGGTCAAAAAACCGTTCTGATCGAACGTTCGAGCGAACGCTCAAGCTCGCTCAGGTTGGCACATCGATGGAGGGCGTCAACCTCGCGCGCGTACTGATGGATGGCGCTGTCGCCAGTGCCCCATCGTTCGGCCGACTCCGGAATCAGCCATACGGCGGCCCGGCACAGCCGTCGCAAATCGCGAAGCAGGTCGGCTCGCGCCGGCCGTCGATTGTTACGCCCATCCCCCAGTATCACCATCAGGGTTGTCCGTGAGAGCAGTTCCGAGCGCCGCTCCCACAGTTCGCTTAGCACCCGGCCGAAATCCGATCGCGCGTAGAGATCCAGCGTCGGCTCGGTAACGACGTGGCCGCCGGAGAATTCAGCCTCGGCGAGACGGTCGACGAAGACGAAGCTGCGAACGCGCCGGAAATGTCCGAGGACGCCCGCCACCAGCTCTAGCATCAGTGCCGAGCAGTAGCGTACGGAGCCTGAAACGTCGGCCAGGATGAGAAGGTCGGCATGGCGCGGGCGCCGCGCGCGAAAGTGCAGGTCGGCCAACGCTCCGCCGCGCTGTAAGGAGGCGCGGATGGTGCGCCGGAAATCGACCCGGCCGCGTGGCGCGGCGTGAAGCCGACGGCCCAGCCGCAGGCGAAAGCGGCGTGCGAGCGGCGCCAGGGCATCGCGCGCGGCTTCATAGTCGAGCTCGGTGTATAGCGCGAATGGTGCGCAGCGGGCGTCGCGAAGCGTAGCCTGATGGCGTGCGTCCCCTCCAGGCTCGTCGGCTTCGCCGCCAGCGTCGGTCTGGATCGCGCGCGCGTGGAGGGGGGCGGCGTCCTTAGGGACGCCGCCCCCCTCCACAGTGGACTCCGCCGCGCGATGGCGCGGCGGAGCATCGTTGCCGGAGGAGGCGGGCGCTTTCGCGCGCGCCTCCTCCGGCTCAGGCCTCGCCTGCTGCGGCGGCGCGCTCGCAGGCGCGCCGCCATGGGGCGGAGCGTCGGTCCGCGCGCGCTCGGCGCGCGTCGGGGCCGACGCTCCCGCTTCGCCGCGGCCACCGCCGGCGGCCGCGGCGAGGCGCTGATGGGCACCGGGACGGCCCGCGAAGCGGGCCGTCCCGGTGCCCGGGCCGAAGAAGCGGGCGAATACCTCGTCGAACGACTCGCGGTCGGCCTCGTCCTTGATCAGCGCCGCCGCCAGCGCCTCGCGCACGCGCGCGCGGTCGGCGAGCCCGGCCGCCGCGACCGCGCGCATCGCGTCCAGCGTCTCGGCCACTGACACCGGCACTTCGGCCAGGCGCAGTTCGCCGACGAAGCGCAGCAACTCGGCGCTGAGCGTGCTCATCGCGGGCGCGCGGCGAGCGCGCCCGCTTTGGCTTCGACTTTGGCGCGGTCGTCCTCGTGTTTGAGCAACATGCCGAGCGCGGAACGGATCGCGGACGCGTCGAGTTGCGTTACGCCCAGGCGCAGCAAGGCGCGCGCCCAGTCGAGCGTCTCGGCGATCGACGGCGGCTTCTTGAGCCCGAGCTTGCGCAGCGCATTGACGAAGCGCGCGGCGTCGGCGGCAAGTTGCGCGTCGAGTTCCGGAAGTTTGAGTTCGATAATACGCCGCTCCTGTTCGAGGCCGGGGAAGTCGATGAACAGATGCAGGCAGCGCCGCCGCAGCGCTTCCGAGAGTTCGCGCGCGCGGTTGGACGTCAGCACGACGACCGGATGTTCGCGGGCGCGAAGCGTGCCGAGTTCAGGAACCGTGACCTGGAAGTCGGAAAGCAGTTCGAGCAGGAAGGCCTCGAACTCGTCGTCGGCCTTGTCGATCTCGTCGATCAGAAGGACGACTTTGCGCGGCGAAGAGATCGCACGCAACAGCGGGCGCTCGAGCAGGTACTCGCGCGAGAACAGATGCTCGGAGACGTCTTCCCAGCGCAGTCCCTGATGCTCATCGGCCTGCAGACGCAGAAGCTGTTTCTGATAGTTCCATTCATAGAGCGCGCGGGCCTCGTCGAGTCCTTCGTAGCATTGCAGCCGGATAAGCTCGGCGCCGAGCATCTCCGCCAACACCTTCGCCACTTCGGTCTTGCCCGAACCCGCAGGGCCTTCGATGAGCAGCGGCTTATCGAGCGCCAGCGCGAGAAAGACCGCGGTCTGCACGCGCTCGTTGGTGATGTAGCGCGCGCGCCGCAGGCCCTCGCTAACGAATTCGGGCGTGACGTTCATCTTGCTTGCGTGACATTGAGTTCGATCGTTCAGGTTGCGCGATGGAGAAGCTAAGCATCGCGGTCAGCGACCACGTAGTCAATTGCCCGCGAGTCAATTCCCGCGGTCAATTACACAGTTCACTCGCGTGAAATCCTGGTACGGCGAAGTTTGGAATTCCGAATTATCGCTGACGGCGCAACCTGAGCGCCCGCGTCGTAGACATCGCGAGGGCGGCATGCCAAAGAGGTAGTCGAGGCCGAACGGCTTGCGCCGTCCGGCCCCAAGCCAACCGGGAAAAGGGGGGGCAAACCCCGGCCAGCGACCTCATTGTACGCCAGTTATAATTAGTTGCAATAGGTTCTATGATGGAATGAAGCGCAAAAACTTCAGATCACGCCCTATTGCTGCAAAACCAGCCTAAACTGACTAGCGTCGCTTTTGACAGTCTCAGCGCACGAGTATCGGTGATGCCAGCCATCGTGGCAGGCGCTAACGATCTCTCTGAAGCGAAATTGGGGCGCGATTCCCTATTAGTCGGCGGCCGCGGTATGTAATTCCTCGCCGGCCCGCTGATGCTGCAGCATCGCCTTGAGCAGTTTCGGCGGCGACATTGGCAACTCGGTCATCCGTACTCCGACCGCGCGGTAGAGAGCGTTTGCGACCGCAGCCATCGGCGACACGATCGAGACTTCGCCCACGCCGCGCACGCCGAGCGGATGGCTGGGGTTGGGGACTTCGACGATAATCGTCTCGATCATCGGCAGATCCAGGCAGGTCGGCATCCGGTAATCCAGTAGCCCCGTGTTACGCATGATGCCGCGTTCGTCGTAGACGTATTCCTCGTTGAGCGCCCATCCGATTCCCTGGGCCGTGGCGCCCTGCAACTGCCCCTCGACGTAGGCCGGATGGATCGCGCGGCCGACGTCCTGGGCGACGGCGCAGCGCAGAATTTTCACCTTGCCGGTATCCGGATCGACTTCGACGTCGACGCAGGTGACCGCGAAGGCGTTGCCGACCGCGCCCACCGCGCCGGCGTTGAGGGTGGCGCGGCCGGTTATCGGTCCGCCGGTACGGCCGAGCTTTGGGACGATCTCCTTGATCGTCATCGGCTTGACGCCGTTGCCGATCGCGCTCAAGCGCCCGTGATTGAACTCGACTTCTTCGGGCTTCTTGTCCCACAGCTTGGCGGCGCGTTCCTTGAGCTGGCGCACCACGTCCTCGGCCGCCTCGTAGACCGCCATCCCGGTGGCGAGCGTAATACGGCTGCCGCCGGTCACGTCGGTATGGCCGATCGAGTCGGTGTCGGCGACGATCGGGCGCACGTCTTCGGCCTCGACGCCGAGCACCTCGGCCGCGATCATCGCCATCGCGGCGCGCGAGCCGCCAATATCGACCGAGCCGGTGACCACGCTCAGCGTGCCGTCGTTGTGCAGGTTGACCGCCGCCGCCGATTGCAGTCCGCCGTTGAACCAGAAGCCGGCGGCGACGCCGCGCCCGCGATTGGGGCCCTCCAGGCGCGAGCGGTAGTACTCGCTGTTTTTCATCGCCTCGCAAGTTTCGATGAAACCGATACGTTTGTACGGCGGCCCGGCGGGTTGCGGAGTGCCCTCGTGGGCGCCATTTAAGATACGGATCTCGAGCGGATCGATTCCGCAGCGCAGCGCCAGTTCGTCGACCAGCGATTCGCAGGCAAAGGCCGAGCTGGGCGATCCCGGTGCGCGATAGGCCGCGACCTTGGGCCGGTTGACCACCACGTCGTACGAGTCAAGGAGCAGGTTGGGAATGTCGTACGGGGCGGTGCAGCACATCGCGCCCGGCGCGAACGGCGAGCCGGGAAAAGCGCCCGCCTCGTAGGCCATCCAGAACTGCGCGGCGGTGATTTTGCCGTCGCGCGTCGCACCCATCTTGCCCTTGATCCAGGTGCCCGAAGTCGGGCCGCTGGCGCGCAGCACCTCGGCGCGGTTCATCGTCATCTTGACCGGCCGCCCGCTTTTTTGCGCGAGCAGCACGGCCAGCGGCTCGAGATAGATCGTGGTCTTGCCGCCGAATCCGCCGCCGATCTCCGCTGGTACCACCTTGATCTCGCCTTCGGACATCTTGAGCACGGTGGCGGTGAGCGTGCGCACGTTGAAGGTGCCCTGGGTCGAGCAGTAGATGGTCGCGTGGCCGTCGGAACTGTAGAGCGCGACGGCGTTATGCGGCTCGATATAGCCCTGATGCACGGTGGCGGTTTTGAACTCGCGCTCGACGACATAGTCGGCCGCGCGGAAGCCGGCTTCGAGGTCGCCGCGCTGGAATTGGATATGCGCGGCGACATTGGTCGGTTGGTCGGGGCCCTCGGGCGATCCGGGATCGGTGCGACCGGCGATAAATTTCTGGCGAATCTCGGGTAACAGGATCGCCGCATCCGGCTTCATCGCGGCCTCGGCGGTCATCACCGGGGGCAGCGGTTCGTAGTCGACCTCGATCAGGCGCAGCGCCTCCTCGGCGATATGCGGACTGGTGGCGGCGACCGCGGCGACTGCGTGGCCGTCGTACAGTACCTTGCCGCGCGCCATCACGTTGAGCGAGAGATAATGCGTATTGACTACGAGTTCGCCCATCATCGCGGTGGTGCCGGGAATTTCGGGAAGGTCGGCGCCGGTGATTATCGCTTTCACTCCGGGCAGCGCCGCGGCCTTCTCGGTGCGAATCGCGACCAGTCGGGCGTGGGCATGGGGGCTGCGCAGGACCTTACCATAGAGCATCCCCGGGAATGAATAATCGGCGCCGTACTTGGCGCGCCCGGTGACCTTTTCGATCCCGTCGTGCCGGATAGGCCGGGTGCCGATGACCCGGAAGTCTTTTTTCTGCAAAGAACCGTTGGAAGAGCCGTTGCTGGAATCCGCCATGATCAACCTCGTGTAGGGCAAGGTTATCACGACCGGCCGCGCCCCGTCACGAGCGGCCGCGCCGGCCTCGATCTCCAATTCCCTCCACCAATTGTTTTGGGGGAGGCGTGAACCGCCCTCCTGGCGCCCGCCGTATCAACGCGTCAGAGCGCGGCGATCAGAATCTGCACCAGCATCCCGACCATGCAGAGTGCTCCGAGCGCGAAGGCCGCAGTCCTCCACGGCTGCAGTTTCGCGGCGTAAGTGATCGTGTAGACGATCCGCGCGCCGGTGAAAGTGTAGAAATACATCTGCGCCCCGAAAGCCGAGGCTCCCATCAGGACGAAGATCAGCGCCACAGTGAAGAAGGGCAGGATGTTCTCGAGGTTGTTGCGGTGCAGCCGGAGCATCCGTTGCACGCCGGGATGCTCCTCCTTGACGCCGGCGCCGCCCAACACTCGGGCATCTTCCGGATTGAGAAATTGCTTGACCCGGGTACGCGCGGCCGCGGTGAGGATCGCGGCCGCGAACATATTGAAGACCAGGATTGAGCAGGCGATCGCGTAGGCCCTGAAGGCGGCGTCGTTCATCATCCGCGGCATGAATTCCGGCCCTCCTTGACGCAAAAGATGTCTGGCGGAGCGTATCAGAGCCCCCGCGCATCGGCCAATGAGCCAAGTGACGAACGATCAGTCCGCCAGCGCGACGTCCCTGGTTTCCGCGATCATCAGGATTGCCACGACGCCGATCGTGCTGCTTGCTATCAGATACCAGGCGGGCGAGAGCGGATTGCCCGTGGCATGAATCAGCCAGGTCACGACGACTTGCGTGGTGCCGCCGAAGACGGTGACCGCGACCGCATAGACAATCGACAGGCCCGCGCTGCGCACGGATTTCGGGAAGCACTCCGGAATCACCACCAGCACGACGCCGCCAAGCGCGTTCAGTGCGGACATCAGCCCGGCCATCAGGAGGAGCGCGGCGAGGGTGTGATGACGGTTAATTACCGCGAAGGCTGGATAGGCCACCGCGGTCAGCGCCAGCTTGGAGGCTAGATAGACCGGTTTGCGTCCGATCCGGTCAGAGATCCATCCGCCAGCCAGCCCGAATACCAGCAGGCACAAACCCACCACCACCGTGGCACTCATCGACGCGCCGGTCGCCATGTGAAGCGTGCTGAGCGCGTAAGTCGTCATGTAGACGCCGATATAGGTCGCGATCGTGCCGCTCGTTATCAGCATCAGGGCCAGCATCAGCGGACGCGTGTGACGCTTGAGCAGGGCGGAGAGCACGTGGCCCGCGCTCGGATGGGTGGTCCGCGCTCCGAGGTCCACGGTCTCCTGCAATTGGCCGCGCATGATGATTCCCACGGGCACGATGGCGACGCCGACGATGAACGGGATGCGCCAGCCCCAGGACTGCATGGCGTCGGCGTCGAGCAGAAGGGACAGTGTCACTCCAAGCGATCCCGCGAGGGCAGAGGCCGCTCCCTGGCCCGCAATCTGCCAGGCCCCGTACTGCCCGCGCTTTCCCGCCGGCGCGGCTTCCAGCAGATACGAGGTGGAAGGTCCGACTTCGCCGCCGAGCGCGAAGCCCTGGATCAGGCGCGCGAAGACCACCAGAAAAGGCGCCGCGAGCCCGATCGTCGCGTAGGGCGGCGTCGCCGCCAGCAGCACCATCCCCACCGCCATCAATCCGATACTCAGCATCATCGCCGGCTTGCGCCCGGCGCGGTCGGCGTATGCGCCGATCAGGACGCCTCCCAGCGGACGGGTGACAAAGCCGACCCCGAACGCGGCAACCGAAAGCAGCAGGCTGATGAATGGATCGTGCGACGGAAAGAACGCGCGCCCGATCATCACCGCGAAGAAGGCGTAGGTGGTGAAGTCGTAAAACTCGAGCGCGTTCCCCAGCACCGTTGCGACTACGGCGCTGGTCGGGATTGCGGGATACGATCGTTCAGCGTCGGCCGGCGTAGCGCGAGAGGCAGGAGTTTCGGCCATGCTCGAGCGGACCGCGGCTATTGGAGGCCGCCGCCGATCGCAGGCAGAAAGTAGACTTCGCTGGTTTCTTTAACCGGGTCGAGCAGGCCTCCGACCCCCATCTCGCCGTCGACCGAAACGGCGATGCCCGATTTCAGATCGCCGTCCTCGATGAGATGCTTCTCGATGCCGGGGAACTGGCGCGCGAGATCTTCGACGACCTGGCGTACGGTGGCGCCACGTACGGCGACGCGTTCCTGTCCGTTGGTCAGCGGGCGCAACAGCGCGGGGACTATGACGGTCGGCATAAGTTCACAGTCATTACATCACGGTAGGCATGAAATCGCGGCAGGCACAAATTGAAAGGGCCGGGCCCCAGGACGGGCCCGGCCCTTTTCTGACGAATACTCAGTCGGCCGCGGCTGACGCCACCGCTGCGCCTTCTTTGTGCAGGATCGCCTTGAGCACGCGTCCCGGCGACATCGGCAGCTCGGTCATTCGTACGCCCACGGCGTGCGCGATAGCGTTGGCGACCGCGGCCGGCGGTGGCACGATCGAGACCTCGCCCACGCCGCGCGAGCCGATCGGATGGCCGGGTGCGGGAACCTCGACGATGCAGGTTTCGATCATCGGCAGGTCGAGGCAAGTCGGCATCCGGTAGTCCAGCAATCCCGAGTTACGCAGCAGGCCCTTGGCGTCGTAGAAGTACTCCTCGTTGAGCGCCCAGCCGAGGCCCTGCACGGTGCCGCCCTGCATCTGGCCCTCGACGTAGCTCGGATGGACCGCCTTGCCGGCGTCTTGAGCGCAAGTGGCGCGCAGAATCGTGACCTTGCCGGTTTCAGGGTCGACTTCGACATCGACGCAGGTCGTGGCGAAGGCCGGACCGACGGCGCGTGCGTTGACCGTGGCGCGTCCGGTGATCGGGCCGCCGGTACGGCCGAGCCGAGGAACGATGTCCTTGATTGACATCGGCTTGATGCCGTTGCCCTTTGCGCTCAGCAAGCCGTTGTTGAATTCGACCTCCTCGGGCTTCTTTTCCCAAAGCTTAGCCGCGCGCTCTTTGAGCTGGCGCACGGCGTCTTGCGCCGCCTCGTAGACTGCAAGCCCGGTGGCGACGGTGGTGCGGCTGCCGCCGGTCACGTCGGTATAACCGATCGAATCGGTGTCGGCGATCAGCGGGCGGACCTCATTGACATCCAGGCCGAGCACCTCCGCTGTGATTATCGCCATCGAGGCGCGCGATCCGCCGATATCGACCGAGCCGGTGACCACGCTGGCAGTGCCGTCGTTATGGATATTGACCATCGCCGAGGACTGGAAGCCGATGTTGAACCAGAAGCCGGTGGCGACGCCGCGGCCGCGGTTCTTGCCCTCGAGTTTGGACTTGTAGTGCGGGCTGTTCTTGATCGCCTCGACCGTCTCGATCATCCCGATGCGCTTGAACGGAGGCCCGGCGGTCTGCGGCGTGCCTTCGTGAGCGCCGTTGAGGATACGGAAGTCGCACTGGTCGATGCCGCACTTTTCGGCGAGCTCATCGATGATGGTCTCGGAGGCAAACGCGGCGTTGGTCGCGCCCGGAGCGCGGTAGGCCGCGGTCTTGGGCCGGTTGACGACCACGTCGTAGGCGTCGATGAGGATGTTGGGAATGTCGTAGGGCGCCACGATACACATCGCGCCCATCGGCACCGGCGAGCCCGGGAAACCGCCCGCCTCGTACGCCATCCAGATCTCGGCCGCCACGAGCTTGCCGTCTTTGGTCGCGCCCATCTTGCAGCGGATCGTTCCGCCCGAGGTCGGGCCGCTCGCGCGCAAGACCTCGGCGCGGTTCATCGTCAGCTTCACCGGATGGCCGGTCTTCTGCGAGAGCAGCACCGAGAGCGGCTCCAGGTAAATCGTGGTTTTGCCGCCGAAGCCGCCGCCGATCTCGGCCGGCACCACGCGGATTTTGCCCTCGGGAATTCCGAGCACCGCGGCGCTCAGCGAGCGCACCAGGAAGCTGCCCTGGGTCGAGCAGTAGATGGTGGCGTGGCCGTCGGAGTTGTAGATTCCGACCGCGTTGTGCGGTTCGATATACCCCTGATGCACCATCGCGGTCTTGAAGCTGTGCTCGATCACGAAGTCGGCCTTGCTGAAGCCGTCCTTGACGTCACCGCGCTTGAACTGCACGTGGGCCGCGACGTTGGTCTGCTTGTCGGGTCCGTCTTCCTTGTTGCGGAGCGCCGGCAGCAGGATCGGCGCGCCCGGCGCCATCGCGTCCTCGACCGTCATCGCCGGGGGCAGCACCTCGTAGTCGACCTCGATGAGGCGCAACGCTTCCTCGGCGATATGTGGACTGGTCGCGGCGACGGCGGCGATCGCATGGCCGTCATACAGCACTTTGCCGCGCGCGAGGATGTTGCACGACAGATGGTGCAGGTTAATCGGAAGCTCGCCGCCCTGCTCGATGCGGTCGGGCAGCTCAGGGAGGTCGGCCGCCGTCACAATCGCCTTTACCCCGGGCAGCTTGAGCGCCTTGTCGGTCTTTATCGATTTGATAATCGCGTGGGCGTGCGGACTGCGGAGCACCCTGCCAAAAAGCATCCCCGGAAACGCATAGTCGGCTCCGTACCTGGCCGCCCCAGTCACCTTCTCGACGCCGTCGTGACGGATCGGGCGCGTTCCGATAACCCGGAATTGATGGGTTCCTTCTGTCGTCGCTGCCATGTTCAGCTATCTCCCTTTATCCAGAACTGTTTCTGTGCCGGCCGCCGTTTGCAATCGTGCCGCCGCGAGCCTCAGGCCGCCTTGGAAGCGCCCGCCTTGGAGGCTTCGAGCACTGCGTGGACAATCTTGTCGTAGCCGGTGCATCGGCAAAGATTGCCCGCTAAGGCGTAGCGAATCTCGGCCTCGGTCGGATGCGGGTTGTGATCGAGCAGCGCCTTGGCGGACATCAGAAAGCCCGGCGTGCAGATCCCGCACTGGAGGCTCGCGTTCTCGAGGAACTTCTGCTGCAACGGATGCAGTTTGGAGCTGCTGGCGAGCCCTTCGACGGTCTCGATCTTGTGGCCTTCGGCCTCGACGCCCAGCATCAGGCACGAGCAGACGGCGCGGCCGTCGATGATCACGCTGCAAGCGCCGCAGTCGCCGGTCAGGCATCCTTCCTTGCTACCGGTCATCCCCAGCACGTCGCGCAGGACCTCGAGCAGGCTCTGGCGCGGCTCACACAGGAATTCCATCTGTTCACCGTTAATCGTCGCTTCTACTACTGTTTTATGATCCATCGTCTATATCTTTGCCGGTTGTCCGTTCAGGTTTGAGTATCGGTTACTTCGATGCCGCCGCCGATGATTCGTTGCCCGCCGCGCGGGCCCTTACGCCTTGCGAGCGCGCTCGGCCGCGATGTGCAGCGTGCGCCTGGTCAGCACGCCGACCAGGTGGCGGCGGAACTCGGCCGTGCCGCGCATGTCGTCGATCGGCGAGCTCAGCTCGATTGCGAGCTTGGCCGCGCGATCGATTGCCGCGTCGTCGAGCTTCTTGCCCACCAGCGACTCGGACGCCTTGGCCGCGAACAACGGCGTCGCCGCTACCGCGCCGAGGCTTATCCGTGCCGCGCTCACCTTGTCGCCGTCCAGATGCAGCCAGGAGCCCACGCCGACCACCGCGATGTCCATCTCGTTGCGCGGGATGAAACGCAGGTAGGCGTCCGCGCTATGCGGCTTGGGTGCGTCGATCAGGATCTCGACCAGCAGCTCCCCCGGCGTGAGCACGGTACGTCCGGGCGCGGTGCAGAACTCCTCGACCTTGATCTCGCGTTCGCCCTTGGGCCCGACCACGCGCGCCCGCGCGCCCAGCGCAATCAGCGCCGGAGTGGTGTCGGCCGCCGGCGAGCCGTTGCACAGGTTGCCGCCGACCGAGGCGCGAGTCTGGATCTGGTTCGATCCGATGAGATGCGCGGCCTCGACCAGGCCGGGATAGTGCCGCTGGAGGTCCTTGTTTTCGCAGACCTCGATCGCCGGCACCGCCGCGCCCAGCCGCAACCCCTGCTTGGCGTTGTAGCTGAGATGCCCCAGCTCGGGAATCTTTTTTATGTCGACGATATGGTCGGGGCGGCGCACTCCGGCGCGCAACTGGATGATGAGATCGGTGCCGCCGCACAGCGGGCGCCCTTTCTCGCCGTGTTGGGCGAGCAGTGCGACCGCGTCCTTCAATGTTTTTGGAGCTTCGTAGTTGATCGCGTGCAAGTCCGCAAATCCTCCCGGAGGGGCTCCCGCCCATCCACTAGACTTCGTAATCTGACCCGTAACTCAAATTCCCGCCCGTAACTTAGACTCTCGTGACTTAACCCAGACAGCTTAGTCCAGATAGTCTAATCCAAAGACCGGCCAAATTAACACCCCCGCGACGCAGACCAGGCATCCCGCGCGGCCGCCGCCGGTCTTCATATGTAGAGCGTTGGCTCTGCGAGAGCTTTTAGCAGCCCCTGCCAAGGTTGCGCACGCGGATCGCCGCGTGCCAATTGCGGTTTACTCCCTAAAGCCGAATTTGGCAACGACTCGCGCGGCCTGCCGCGCCAGCACCGGCGCCCACTCGCCCATGTTGGCAAAGCGCGGGTCATTGGTCTGGCCGCGCACATAACGGACGTAAATCTGCTCGACCACCGTGGCGGTTTTCCAGTTGGCCCACGCCCGGTAGTAGTCGACCATGCTCACGTCGCGTCCGCTGCGCCTGGCGTAACGCTCGATCAACTCGTCGCGGCTGAGGAAGCCGGGCGCCGTGGTATGCGCATAGCCCTGCGAGAGCGCGATTAGTTCGGGCGGGTCATCGGGCTGGCGCCAGTAGCCGGTCGTCAGCCCCAGATCGATCATTGGATCGCCGAGCGTCGACATCTCCCAGTCGAACACGCCGACCACCTTGCCCGAGTCGCCCGCCGCCAGCATCACGTTGTGCAGGTAAAAATCGTTGTGCAGCAGGGTGGGCTTCTGCGCCGCCGGCATGTGCTCCAAAAACCACGTGCCGAGCTTTTCCATCAGCGGCACTTCGCGCGTCCTGGCCTTCTCCCACCGACCCATCCATCCGGTGATCTGGCGCTGCAAAAAGCCCTCGGGGCGGCCAAGGCCGCCGAGGCCGATCTTTTCGTAGTCGGCCGCGTGGAGGTCGGCGAGCGTATCGATCAGGCTCTCGGAGATACGGCGGAAGGTCTCGGGCTTGGCGTCGATCTCGGGCGGCAACGGATGGCGATTCTTGATCACCGCGCCCTCCCGCCGCTCCATCACGAAGAACGTTGCGCCGATGATCGAAACATCCTCGCACAGCACGATCGCGCGCGGCGCCGCGGAAAATCCCTGCCATAGCCGCGACAGCACCCGGTACTCGCGCGACATGTCATGGGCCGACGGCGGCAGGGGTCCGAACGGCGGCCGCCGCACGACCCACTGATGGCCGTCGGCGAAGCGCAGCAGATAGGTCAGATTGGAACTGCCGCCGCGAAACTGCTTGACCTCCATCGCGGAGCCGGCGCCGGGCACCTCGTGCTCGCGCAGGTAGGCCTGAAGCCTGGGCCAGTCGAGCCGCTCCTCCTCGCGCACCTCGCCATACTCGGCGCCGAGGTCGTCCGTTGCAGAGGTCTGTCCCGAGTTTTGCGCCGAGGTTTGCGCCTGTTGCTCCGCCATATCCGTTCCTGGTCGTCTTCGCGCCAGTCTGCGCTGCCGTAGTTATTGCTGCCAGCGGCGCACTTCGCGCCGCGAAATTTGCATCCGATGGACTTCGTCGGGGCCATCGACGATCCGCATCGCGCGCTGCTCACGCCAGAATCGGGCGATTGGCGTGTCGTCGGTCATCCCCAGTGCGCCGTGAAGCTGGATCGCGCGGTCAAGCACATTCATCACCATGTTGGCGGCCTGCACCTTGATTTCCGCGATCTCCTGGCGCGCCTCGCGTTTGCCGGCGGTGTCGATCTTCCACGCCGCATGCATCACCATCAGGCGCGTGGCGTCGATCTCGATCCGCGAATCCGCTATCCATTGCTGGATATTGGCCTTGTCCCCGAGCAGGCTGCCGTGGGTAAAGCGCGTCGCCGCCCGCTTGCACATCAGCTCAAGCGCCCGCTCGGCCACGCCGACCATGCGCATGCAGTGATGGATGCGGCCGGGACCCAGGCGCGCCTGCGCGATCGCGAAGCCGCTGCCCTCCTCGCCGAGCAGGTTGGTCACCGGCACGCGGCAATCCTTGTAGACGATCTCGCAATGGCCGCCGCCGCCCGCATGGCCCATCACCGACACCGCTCGCACCAGTTGGAATCCCGGTGTGTCGGTGGGGACGATTATCTGGCTGGCGCGGCGATGCGGCTCGGTCTTGGGGTCGGTCACCACCATCGCGATCGCGAACGACGCGCCGACCGCGCCCGAGGTGAACCACTTGTGGCCGTTGATGACGTAGTAGTCGCCGTCGCGCACCGCGCGCGTCGCAAGCTGGGTCGGGTCGGAGCCCGCGGTCTCCGGCTCGGTCATCGAGTAGCAGGTGCGCATCGTGCCCTCCAGGCAGGGCTCGAGCCAGCGCTTCTTTTGCTCCGCGTTGCCGAAGTCGGCGAGGATTTCCATGTTACCGGTGTCGGGCGCCATGCAGTTGAACGCGCGTGAGCCGATAAAGCTGCGGCCCATCAGTTCGCTGAGCGGCGCGTACTCGGCCACCTTCAGCCCTTTGCCGTAGTGCTCGTCGGGCATGAAGAGGTTCCACAGTCCCTCGGCCTTGGCCTTGTTGCGGACCTCCTTGAGAATTTCGGGTTCGGTGTGCTCCTTGCCGGGGACGCTCATCTCGTCCTCGACGCGCTTCTCGATCGGATAGACGTGCTGGTTCATGAAGTCGGAGACGCGCTTTTGCAACTGCACGACCTTGGGCGACAGCGTGAAATCCATTAGGTCCTCATGAGGGGGGGTCTTTCTCGATGATCCCCAGATGCAAGTCATAACCCAGCGCCACCGGAGAATAAAGCGAACCACGAAACGCCGGAGGGGTTGTCGCACGGCCGGGCGAGAGCCCGCGTCTCCCTGTTGCGCCGGGCGCGACTTTGCTAGTGCTCCATTCCTGAATAGCGATCACAAAGAATTCCTGAATAGCGATCATAAAGAATTCCTGAATAGCGATCATAAAGAGAGACGATTGGGGCATAGCGAACGATGAAGCGCAGCACCGAACGGATTCTGACCACCCATACCGGCAGCCTGCCACGGCCCGACGACCTCGCCGCGATGCTCTTCGCCAGGGAGTCCGGCGAACTCGCCGACCGCGGCGCTTTGGAGGCGCGCGTGCGCTCGGCGGTGGCCGAAATCGTACGCAAGCAGGTCGAGGTCGGGGTCGATATCGTCAACGACGGCGAGATGGGCAAAATCGGCTACTCGACCTACGTCAAGGACCGCCTGAGCGGCTTCGGCGACGAGACCACCAAGCGCGCCTCGCTCAGTGCCGCCGACATGGCCGATTTTCCCGAATTCACCCAGCGCGCGTTTTTGGGGCGCAAGGCGCCGCCGATGAAACGGCCATCGTGCAATGCACCGATCGCCTACCGCAACCGCGACGAGCTCGAGCGCGACCTCGACAATTTCAAGGCCGCGCTCGCCGGCGCCAGCGTGGCCGAGGGATTTTTAAGCGCCGCGTCGCCGGGCGTGATCGCGCAGTTCCTCGGCAATACGTACTATCCCACGCACGAGGCCTATATTGCCGCGCTCGCCGACGCGATGAAGGTCGAGTACGACGCCATCCATCGCGCCGGCTTCCTGCTGCAGGTCGATTGCCCCGATCTCGCGATGAGCCGGCATATCCAGTTCGCGCATTCCAGCACGGCCGAGTTTCGCAAGGTCGCCGAGTTGCACGTCGAGGCGCTCAACCACGCGCTGCGTGACGTTGCGCCCGAGCGCATCCGCCTGCATCTATGCTGGGGCAACTACGAGGGGCCGCACCATCACGACATCGCGCTCGGCGACATCATCGACATCGTGCTCAAGGCGCGTCCGATGGCGATTTCGTACGAGGCGTCCAATCCGCGCCACGAGCACGAGTTCAAGGTGTTTCGCGAGGCAAAGTTGCCCGCCGGCAAGATTCTGATCCCGGGCGTGATCGATTCGACCAGCAACTTTATCGAGCATCCCGAGGTGGTCGCGATGCGCATCTGCAATCTGGCCAACGTGGTCGGGCGCGACAACGTGATCGCGGGCACCGACTGCGGCTTCGCGACCTTTGCGGGATTCTCGCGGGTGGTGCCGTCGATCGCGTGGGCCAAGTTCCGCGCGATGGCCGACGGCGCGCGGCTCGCGACCCGCGAGCTGTGGGGTTAGCGCGCCAATGCGGATGCCGACGCCCAGCGCCCGTCTATCGATTTTTGCAATTTTGATTTGATTCTTTTTATGCCCTCGCCCGCGATTATTCGCGGGAGAGGGTGGGGTGAGGGGTCATTGGAAATTCTGAAGCGGAAGATTCTGAATCGCGCGCGTCGGCTACCAGCGCGAGCGTGAGCGGCCGCGCGCGCGTCCCGCGCCCGACCTGAACAGCGTCACCGGCTTGGGCGCTTTCACTTCGGGCGCCTCGAAGCCCGCGACTTGCTCGCGCTTGATCTCTTCGCCAAGCGCCCGTTCGATCTGGCCCAGCGACACGCGCTCCTGCGGCGTCACCAGGCTTATCGCCTCGCCCTCGCGGCCCATCCGCGCCGTGCGCCCGATACGATGGATGTAGCTCTCGGCGTCCTCCGGCAGATCATAATTGACCACGTGCGAGACGCCGGGGATGTCCAGCCCGCGCGCGGCCACGTCGGTCGCGACCATCACGCGGCAAGTTCCCGCCTTGAACGTCCTCAGCGCCGTGTTGCGCTCGGCCTGCGAGCGGTCGCCGTGAATCACGGCGGTGCGCAGGCCGTGGCGCTTGAGCATCCTGCCGATATGCTCGGCGCGCACGCGGGTGCGGGTAAAGACGATCGCGCTCTGCACCTCGGGCTTGCCGAGGATCTCGAGCAGCATCGCTTCCTTGTCGCCCCATTGCACGGGGTAGATGGTCTGGCTGATCGACGGCGGCGGAGCGGCCTTACGGCCGATCATGATGCGCTCGGGGCGATGCAGGAAATCGCGCGCGATCGCTTCCGGCCCGGAGCCCATCGTGGCCGAGAACATCATCGTCTGCCGTTCCTTGGGCAGCGTGCGCATCACCCGCCGCAGTTGCGGCAGGAAACCCATGTCGAGCAGGCGGTCGGCCTCGTCAATGACCACGACCTGGATATGCTGCAGGCTCACCTTGCCCTGTTCCATCAGGTCGATGAGCCGGCCGGGGCATGCGATGAGCACCTGGGCACCGGCGTGCAGGTCGTCGATCTGACGGCGCATCGACTCGCCCCCGACGATAACCGCCGCACGGAGGCCGCAATGGCGCGCGAGACGGGTGAATTCCTGGCCGCACTGGGCCGCCAGCTCGCGCGTCGGCGCGATCACCAGGGCGCTCGGCCCTTTGGCGCGCTTACGATGGAGCCGGTCGATGAGCGGAATCAGGAACGCGGCGGTTTTGCCGCTGCCGGTCTCGGCGCTGACCACCAGGTCGCGGCCTTCGAGCGCCACGGGGATGGTTTCGCTCTGGACGGGCGTCGGATCGTGATAGCCACAGTCGCGGATTGAACGTTGGAGTTCAGGGAAAAGAGAGAAATCGGTAAAGGACAAAGCTTACACTTCGACCGTCGCCTGTTGATGGCAAAACGGCCTTTCCAAATATTGGGGGTTGAGAAAGTGGGCGCGATCGGAGGCGGCGCCCTGGTCGGCCTCTGCGGGCATTCGCTAGTAGCGTACAGAGCCGCGGCTATGAAATCAACGGCACCTCCGCTTCTGGTCCTGTTTAACACCTCCTCCAAGTGTCTTGGGGCAAGTGTCTTGGGGCAAGTGTCTTGGGGTAAGTGTCTTGGGGTAGGATGGGCTGGGGGTCGAACGAGGAAGCGCCGGATGCCTTTTCTGTGCGCTTCTCGCGCTGAATCTTTAACCCCCTCACCCTGACCCTCTGCCCCTCCGGGGGGTGGAGCATTGGAAAGGTGGGGAGGGAATTCATCCCCGGCGGCGCGGGGCGCTCGGCGCCGGCGCGGCGGCGGGCGGCCCGGCATCCTCGTGATCATCCTCCGGCGAGGGCGGCGCCGGCGGCAGGCCGCCTTTGACCGCGAGCTTGGCGCGCACCTTGGCTTCGATCTCGTCGGCCAGCGTCGGATTAGCCTTCAAGAGATCGCGCGCGTTCTCGCGTCCCTGGCCGATCCGTTCGGTGTTGTAGGAGTACCATGCGCCGAGCTTCTCGATTACCCCGTGCTCGACCGCGAGGTCGACCAACTCGCCCTCCTTGGAGATGCCCGAGCCGTAGAGGATGTCGAACTCGGCTTCGCGAAACGGCGGCGCGACCTTGTTCTTGACCACCTTGACCTTGGTGCGCGAGCCGATGACCTCGGTGGCGGTCTTGATGGTTCCGATACGGCGGATGTCGATGCGGATCGAACTGTAAAACTTGAGCGCGTTGCCGCCCGTGGTGGTCTCCGGGTTACCGAACATCACGCCGATCTTCATCCGGATCTGGTTGATGAAAATCACGATGGTGCGCGAGCGCGAGATGATCGAGGTCAGCTTGCGCAGCGCTTGCGACATCAGCCGCGCCTGCAGGCCCATCTGCGGCTCGCCCATCTCGCCTTCAATTTCGGCCCGCGGCACCAGTGCCGCCACCGAGTCGATCACCAGCACGTCGATTGCGCCTGACTGCACCAGGGTCTCGACGATCTCCAGCGCCTGCTCGCCGTTGTCGGGCTGCGAGATGAGCAGGTCCTCGACCACCACGCCGAGCTTGCGCGCGTAAGCGGCGTCGAGCGCGTGCTCGGCGTCGATGAAAGCGCAGACGCCGCCGCGCTTTTGCGCTTCCGCGATACACTCAAGGGCGAGCGTGGTCTTGCCCGAGGACTCCGGCCCGTAGATTTCGACCACGCGCCCGCGCGGCAATCCGCCAACGCCGAGCGCCAGGTCGAGACCCAGCGAGCCGGTCGAAACCACCGAGAGGTCGGCTTCGATCGCCTGCTCGCCGAGCTTCATGATCGAGCCCTTGCCGAATTGCTTTTCGATCTGGCTAAGGGCCAAATCGAGCGCCTTGCTCTTGATATCCTGCGCCATGATTTTCCCGCCCGGCGGGTTTTCGACTCCTATGTAAAAGCGAATCTTGCCACAAAAAGCGGCGGATAGCGCTAGCCGCGCCGCACACGCGTCAACATACCGTCCGCTAAATCTAACCCCGTACCCCCGAGGCGCTCGATTCACCCGCCCTCGCGGGCGCCGAGCGGGAAGGCGGCCAGCTCGTGGTACGTCGACGATTGAGGCCCAAGCTCGCTCCGCCCAAGCTCGCTCCGCCCAAGTTCGCTTCGCCCAAGTTCGCTTCGATAAAGTATCACGCGTTCGATCCGCGAGACTCCGAAGCGCGAATCCGCCGCCTCGCCGAGCCTCTGCCGAAGCCACACCGGAGCGGGGAGCGAGCGCACGCGGCCGATCGTCAGATGAGGCGAATAGGCGCGCCGTTCCGGCGCGAAGCCGCATCGCGCGGCCGCCTCCGTCACGCGCGCCGCCAAGTCGGCCAAGCCGCCGCCCTCGAATCCAACCGAATCGAGGCCAACCGAGATGACGCGCGGGCGCGCCGGGGTCGGAAAGACACCCACGCCGCGCGCCGCGATTTCAAAAGGGGCGGTCGTCTCTGCGATCGTGGCGAGCGCGTCAGCGATCGGCGCGAGACGCTCGCGCGGCACCGAGGGGCCGAGGAACAACAGCGTCAGATGGAAGTTCGCGCGCCGGATCCATCGGATGCCTTCGTGTCGGAGATCGTCTCGTGGGGTATCGTTTTGGGGCGCGCGCAAACGCTCGATCAGCGCGGCAATCGCGTCGTCGACCGCGGCGTCGAGCCTAAGCGCGATGAACGCTCGCACACGCTCGGGCAGGGAGGCGAAGTCAGCGATGCTCGTAACGGGCATCGGTATCACAAACGAACGGCGCGTTATGTCCGTCCGACCACCAGCCGCACGCGCTAATGCGAGAGCCGATCCTCGACCAGCACCAGGCGGTCGTTGCCGAAGAACATCTCGCCATCGACGAACATCGTGGGCGACCCGAAGCCGCCGCGCGCGATCAACTCCTCGGTGTTGACGCGCAGCTTGTCCTTGTATTCGGGCGCGCCGATCTTTTTGAAAAACTCGTCGGGGTCGAGATCGGCCGCGCGCACGATGTCGCGCAGGACCTCGTCGCGGCTCACGTCGCGGTCCTCGCCCCAATACGCCGCGAAGACCGCGCGCGAGTATGGCGAAACTTTGTGGTGCTCGATCGCGACGAACGCCCCGCGCATCGCCTTCACCGAGTTCACCGGGAAGACCGTGGGATGGCCGATCTTGAGCCCGTAAAGGCGCGCCCAGTCCTGCAGGTCCTTGTCGTAGTAGCGCACCTTCGGCTTGACCGGATGCTCGCGGCCCTCGTACACCGAGGGATTGACGGCGTTGAAGACGCCGCCGACCAGGATGGGCCGCCATATCAGGTCGGCGCCGTGGCGGCGCGCGACGTCTTCGATCCGGCTGAAAGCCAGGTACGTCCAGGGGCTGGAGCAATCGTAGAAAAATTCGAGTTTCTTAGCCATTTTTCAACTTTTCACTTTTTCACTGGCCCTTGCCTCGGGATTCCTATGCATTAGCAAAGCGCCCGCGTGTTCCCAAACTATCGCGCTCATCGCTTGGCCTGTTGTTGCGTGGCACTGGCGGGGTCGATCACCTTGACTAGGTCGATCCTGACGCTCCCGATGAAGACCGCCGACTCGACCCGCAACGGCAGGCGGCGCGCGTCGGCCGACACCCATAGCGTTGTGTCATGCACCTCGTCGTTGATCTTCCCGTCGCTTAAGTAAGTGACCGAGGGCACGATCCTGAAAGCGTCGAATTCGCCGAGCGGCGTGCCGATACGCTCGCGCCGAATCACCTTTAGCTCGAAGATGTAGCGCGTGGTGCCGCTGAAGGCGTCGAAGCTCAGCGAATCACCCGCCTCAAGCGGCTGCGACAGCGCCATCATCGCGCCCGACACCGGCCCGGAAGGATTGTAGGAGAGGAACTTGCGGGTCTGCGCGCCACGCGGACCATGCTTGACCAGCGTGACCACGTGGTCGCGATGATCGAAGGTAACGTTGAAGGTGTCGTGGCGGCGGCCCTCGTTCTGACGGATGTTCATCTCGGTCGGCTTGAGCGAGGTGGTGAAATCTTCGCAGAGGTAATCGCGCATCCGGTACAATTTGTCGGTCAGGCGATTGGTGCTGATCCAGATCTCCGCGCTCAGCAGTGCGCTGGCACCTTCGCGAGGATGCAAAACGACCTTGCCGCCTGCGGCCGGGATTCCAATCCACGAGGCCTGGTAGAAGAGTTCCTGGCCCGGATGGAACGGCATCGGGCCGGGCGAATACCTGGGAACCCTGATGCCGTCGGGGAGTCGGCGTACGGATACCACCGCAGGGTCGGCCGAGTCCGAATGCCCGGCGGCCGAGCCGGCCTCGCGTAACGACCCGCCTGGCGCCGCTCCGCTCACCCCCGTGATGACCGCCGCACAGACGCTTATGACGATCGCGGCGACGATCGCTCTAAGCGGCCGTAATCCTACGCTTGCAATGGAAGCCATTTTCATCGATGATTTTGCCGCAACCGTCGAGGACATGGAAATTGTCAAAAGCTAGCCTGATTTTCTCTGGGGGCCTGCTGTTGGCGCTGGCGATGCCGCCGGTGACCGCGCTCGCGCAATTCGGCGGCTTAAGCTCTCCGGGTGGCGCCGGCAATATGATGGGCCGGATGATGCAGGGAGGCGGCCAGAAGGGGCAGGAGGAAAAATCCCCCGACCAGCTCGAGCAGGACGCCAAGAAGGGGATGGCCGACGCCGATCCGCGCGTGCGCGCCGAGGCGCTCGACAAGCTGCGCGACGTTACCGAACCGAAGGCCCAGGAAATACTGATCGAGGGGCTGACCGATCCCGATATCCGGGTCAAGATTCGCGCGATCGACATCCTGGGCGCCCAGCAAGCGACGATAGCGGTGCCCCTGATGACGCAGCAGTTGTTCCTGCGCGAGACGCAGCAGGTGGTGAAGCTCCATATCGTGGCCGCGCTCGGACGGATCGGCGATTCGCGCGGCACGTTGCCGATCGTCGGCTACCTCAAGGAAGCTCCGAATGACGCGGCCCGCGGCACCGCGGTCTTCGCGCTGGGCGAGATCGGCGACCCGCACGCAACCGACACCCTGGTCCGGACCGTCACCAACGACAAGAACCCGATGGTGCGCAAGCTGGCACAGGAGTCGCTGGAAAAGATCGACGGCGAACTGCCCACCGTGCACAGCGAGCAGCAGACGGCTCAGCGCGACTCGCGCTTGATACCGACCGACCAGCGGCTCACCAAGATGCGCGAGGTCGACCAGCAAATGCAGAAGCTCGGAGGCGACCAGTAATATCCGGCGACGCGCTCGCCGCCCAGCCCGCCTCGCCAGGAACGCGCCTCTAAGACTCCAGGTTGTAGGACTCCGATTGTAAGAGTCCAAGGTTGTAAGAGTCGATTAGGTAGCGCTCACTCTGCCCGTCCAGAGATGGCCGGGAATCTCGCCCGAGCCGGACTCCCGACTTTTTTCCGCTACCGGAGGGGGCGTGGAAATTCCTTTGTTCGCCTCTTTGGTTAAGCGAAATTCCTCCCAACGCGGAATCCGTTTCACGAAAAGTCAAATAGGTTAGCGAATGGCGCGGCCCTCTTGCGCAGTGAGAGGGAGGCGGGGCCGGGTGGGGGGGACGACCCCGGCCCCGCCTTGGGCAGGAGACTATCGATCCGGTTCATCAGCCGATCATCAGTACGAAGATGCCGGTCTCGCGGTTACACCCGGCTACTGCACAACGATCGTCAGCCTCATGCCGCTCCTGTTAACAATCCCGACATGCTCAAACCGCTCAATATTGTCCAAATCGACGAGCCTCTTGGTCAGCATCATCGGATGAATTCTCACCGATCGAATTGTTGTAGCCCTCGCCACCGGCTTGTTTCATAGGTTGCGCGAGCGCGCCTTGCTCCCGGCGGGCATTGGCGTGGTACGCTGTTACGCGTGCGAAGCGGGAGTTCAAAGGCGCGGCGAGCCCTGCTGATGCTCGCGACGGCAATGCTCGCGATGGCGGCGGCGCAGGGATGCGCCCAGCAAGAGCGCAACCGCCAGGAGATGATTCATCAAGAGACGGTGACTCTTAACCGCTCGCAGGTCATGGTGATGACCGGAGATCTGTCCGAGCCTCATCAGACGCTCGGCGAGATAAAGTACAGCGAGCCGTTCTCAGGCGCCGCGATCGAGACCGAACACATCAACGAGAAATTGCGCAGCCTGGCGATTGGCCAGTACCAGGATCGGGTCGACGCGATCACTCATGTCGCCACGGGTGCAAGCGCCGACGGCAGCGATTTCATCGTGACGGCCGAGGCGGTCGAAGTGACGGGGCCGTGTACGTTCTGCCGCCACAAGGAGGTGGTCGTCGTCGACCGGCCCAACCCGGAGCATCGCGAAATCCCGGCGCCTAAACTTGAAGTCGGCGATACCTGGGTCTCCCGGCTCAACGATACCGACGGTAAGATCGAGGTGGTGAGAATCGCGGGCAACCGGATGGTCGTCAACTGGTTCGGCCATCAGAACACTTACACGCTCGACGGCAACCTCATCTCCGGGCACGTCGGCACGCTGATCGGCTCGTTCGATCCCGACCTCGGTACGTTCAAGTTTCCGCTGTGGGCCGGCAAGAAATGGTCGAAGGACTGGCTGTTAAAGACCGAACAAGGCCGGATCTGGGGCAACACGCACGGCCAGGCGATCGGTTGGGAGCAGGTGACGGTGCCGGCCGGAACGTTGAACGCGCTCAAGCTCAAAATCGTGTACCGGACCGGGCTCTCCAACATGCAGATGACCTGCTGGTACGCGCCGGAGGTGAACGCGCTGGCCAAATGCGAAACCACCGATCCAGATTTCAAGAGCCAGGAACTGGTCTCGTATCGCCCGGCCAGCGCCAGCGCCTCACGATGACGCGGCGGGTATTTTTGGGTTTGTCCTGAGAAGAGGGCGGTTCACGAACATTCAGCGCGGGTCAGATCTCGATCATACCGCGATCAAACTCGCGGTGTGGCCGGTGGAGCGCGGGCGGTTCGGAAAGACGCGGTCGATCTGTGTGTCGCCAAGTCCCATGTGGCCCCGCAGCACGGTCGCGATCGGCTCGCGGAAATCCGTCGTCACCGCCAAGTCGCGCTCCTGGTAAAGCTGCTGGGTCGAGAGCCCCGGCCATGCGCCGTACACCTTGCGCCCGCGCACCGGACCGCCCATCACCCACATCACGTTGCCATGGCCATGGTCGGTGCCGCCGTTGCCGTTCTGGCGCACGGTGCGTCCGAACTCCGAGATGACCAGGATGACCGTGTCCTGGTAGTGCGGCCCAAGGGCGGTGGCGAAACTCGCGAGCCCCGCGCCGAGCGGTTGCAGATGGTTCGCAAGCTGGCCCTTGGACGAGCCCTGATTGACGTGCGTGTCCCATCCGCCGAGCGCGAGAAAGGCGAGCCGGATGCTCGGGTCGCGCGCGATCAGATGGGCGAGGCGGCCGGTGTCGTCGGAGAATCCTTTGGGCGATGGCGCGCCGTTGTCGGCCTCGGTCATGTCCTGTTCGAGCTCGGTCATCAACTGGGCCCGCGCCGTGCGCCCTTCCTGATAGGCGTGGCTGAGCGCGTCGCTGCCGCGGTACATCCGGTCAAAGGCGGTCTCGACGACCGGCCGGTCCAGCGGTAGCGGGCGCGCCGCCCCGCGCCCCAGCGCGATATTGGCGACCGGCATCCGGCCCGACAGGATGCGCGGGACGTTGGCGCCCAGGCTCAACGCCTCGGTCGGCGAGGCGTGGCCGGGCATCACCGCGAGCACTCGGTTCATCCATCCGTCGCTGGTGCTTTTCACGCCCGGCGTGCCGCTTTCCATGTAATCCTGGGCGTCGAAGTGTGAGCGCGTGGGGTCGGGCGACCCGCAGGCGTGAACGAAGGCGAGCGTGCCGTCGCGCCATTGCGGCTCGATTGTGGCCAGCGCGGGATGGAGCCCGAAGAACCCGTCGAGGTCGACCATCGCGCCATCGCCGCCCGTGCGCGCGATCGCGAGCGTCGGGCGCGAGTCGTAGTAATTCGGCTCGCCGTATGGGACCACCACGTTAAGCCCGTCGACTGCGCCGCGCATGAACACCACCACCAGCCGCTTGCGGCTTGAATCGCCGCCGAGCGCGCGCGCGGCCCACGCGGTCGGACTGAGCATCACGACGCCCGCTCCGCCGAGTATCGCGGCGCGTCGCAGGAACGCGCGCCGGTCAAGCGTCACGCCGCGCTCGCGCCGCATGCCCTCCTCACCGCATTGCGGGTCACAAGGTCGCGGATCACAGCATCGGTGGTCTTCGCGTTTGCGCCCCATTTTTCCTAACTCCGCCGCTCGCTAGCGCGCCATGAACTCCGGGCTTCCGAGGACGAGCGCGGAGCGCAACTGCACCGGCGCGGCTTCGATCGCCTCGCGCGTGTTGGCCGAGAAATTGCCGCCGAGCGACGCGACCAGTTGCGCCGGCTCCGGCGGGTCCATCTGAACACCCTTGTTGCGCTGAGCGCTGTTGTCGGGCGGGCTCAACTCGTACATCTTCGCGCCGGGGCCGCCGCCATTTTTGAACTTCACGCGAAACCCCGGACCGCCGCGGCCACCCGCCTCGAACGGCGGTGCGAGCAGCGGCAGATGGCCCTGGCCGAGCGCGGTGGCGAAACTGAGCCGCGTCATCATCGCGTCGGGATTGAGCCACGCCTCGCGCGTGTTCGCATAGCCATCGGGCGTCTCGTGCCCATACGGCGCCATCCCGAGCAGGGTCATCGTGCCGAACAGCGGGCGGTAGTTGGTGATCTCCGGCGCGCCGGTCACGCGCACGGCCGAGATGACGTAGTCGTATGGAGTTTTGAACTTGGCCCCGAAGTAGCGCTCGTCCCAGAACTCGGGGCTGAAGAAGAGCGTCTCCAGCGTCGCGCGGATGTCGCCCTGGCTCTGCTCGAAGCGCTCGGCCATCCGCGCCACTAACGCCTGTGGAGGATTATCCGCCACAAAGTATTGCGCGAGCTGATAGCTCAGGTGCCGCGCGGTGGCCGGCGCGCGCGCCAGGACGTCGAACGCCTGCTCGCCCGCGGCGATTCCCGCGCCGCCGCCATAGGTGCGGCCAAGAAAGACCTGGTCGCTGAAGTCGTGGCGGCTCGGGTCGAAATAAAAGCCGTACTGGTCGCCCTCGGCGCCGGGCAACGGCGCTCGGCCCGGCCGCCACGGGGGCCTCCATCCACCCATCCGTCTCATTCCCAGCGGGTTCATCCCCGGATTGCCCATTGCCGGGGCGCCCATCCCCATCCCGGCCTGCCCGCGCTTTTGCAGGCCCCATCCGGTAAGGATATGCGCGAGCGCGGTTACGTCAGCCTGCGTGTAGCCGCCGTTGACTCCGAGCGTGTGCAGTTCCATCACCTCGCGCGCGTAGTTCTCGTTAATGCCCTCGAATTTGCCGCGCTTGGCCGTGCTGTTGGGCGCGCTGTTCTGCCAGTTGTCGAGATAGAAGAGCATCGCGGGATGCTTGGCGGTGGCGCCGAGCAGCGTGCGAAAGCGGCCCATCGTGTGCGGCCGGATCGCCTCCTGCTCGTACGCGCCGATCCACAGGTGGCACAGGCCCTTGCCGGCGAAGACGTTGAAATGGTTGAACCAGAAGGCGGTCATCACCTCCTGCAACTGGCGTGGTCCATAGATCGCGCGCATCAACCGCCCCTCGACCGCCTCCTGGAGAATCACCTGCGAGCGCCGGCGCGCCGCTTTTTTGCGCGTCCGTGTCACCCTTGGCTTGTTGCACGGGAAGCTGGAAAGTCACGAACAGCTCGACCGGCGTCATGTGCAGCGTCCTGAGAGCCTCGACGCGTTGCGTGAGGTCAGGCGCAACGGGGATCGATTCGGGACTGAGTTGTTCGCGGATGTAGCGGTCGACGCCGATCTGATTGACGCGCTCGAGGTCACCTGGCGCCGGCCCAAAGGCCAGCCGGTTGAGCGCGTGGAGCGCGCGTTTGTCTTGCGGCATGTTGCCGACTTTAAGCATCGAGCGCCTCGCCAGAGGTTACTCCAGCTAATTTGGGAATACGACCGCAGGCCGGCGCGGTTTCGGCTTCTTTTATGGGATGAAGAACGAGCGCGGAGGCCATAAACCCACGTCGTGTTGAGAGAGAGCCACACATTTTCATTTGACTTGAGCCAACGGCTTTTTCTTGATTGAGCCACTGCGGCGAGAAATTGGCGAGGCGTCTGTATCGAACGCGGGACACCAAGCGACCGCGCTCGACTGCGGCGGGAATATTTCTCCGCGAATTGGTTTCTGTAAGCCCATATTGGCGAAACCCAAATCCAACGATCGCGTGGCACATGGCTTGCTCGGATAAGAAGCCAAATGGCCGAGCCGCGAAGCACAGCAAAGATACGCTCCGCCGTTACGGGATGGCTGCCCCCCCTCGGCGATAGCACCAGACTAATCTGGTTCGGCTTCGCCGCGGCGCTGGTCGCGGCCGTGGTCGTTATATGGACCGCGTTCGGCGATCTGGACGCTCTTGCCGAGCGAAGCGATTGGATAACCCATACGCAGAACGTGCTCGACGTGCTGGAAGTGACCAGAGCGGATACTTTCTCCGGCGCCACTGCCACGCAGGACTACTACCGCAGTGGAGATTCAAAGCGGCTGGACGGCCTCCTGCGCGATCTTTCCGGGTTGCAACAGCAGGCCGCCGCGCTGCGGACGCTCACCAGCGACAATCCGGCGGAGCAGCGGTTGGTCGACGAAGTCGACCGGACAATCGACCGGCTGGTTATTGAAGGCCGGCAGATTAGGCAGTTGGCCCTGACTCGTAGCCTCGCGCAAGTCACGGCAGAGCCCGAAGGGGCTGAGCTCCGTAGCGGGTTCGAGCATGTGGCGCGGGGACTGCACGAGATGACGGCTGAGGAAGACCGGGTCATGGCGCAGCGGAGCGAGGTAGCGCGCATGGCCTACAGGCGAAGCGTGACCGCGACGGTGACCGGTGGCGCGGTGATCTTTTGGTTGTTGATTATCGGGTTTCACGCAACCAGGCTTTCCGTACGCGCGAGCAAAAACGCCGAGGATCTGGCGTCCAGTCGCGAGAACCTGCAAAGGCTCAACGCGACTTTGGAGCAACGGGTGGCCGAGCGGACCGCCGCTCTGCTCGAACAAACCAGTCTGGTCAGTTCGATTTTTCAGTCGGTTCCCGAGGGCATGATGACCATCACTAATGACGGCATCGTCACTAGCTGGAATCCGGGTGCGGAGCGGCTCTTCGGCTACACCGCCGCCGAGATCGTTGGCAGGTCGGCTGGCTTGCTGGTGCCGGCGGGCGAACCGCGGCTGATTGACCTTGGGGCCAAGGGCCAAAATCGCCGCGCTACGCAGACCGCCGAGGCCAGGCGGATGCGCAAGGATGGCGCGGTAATCGAGGTTGTGGTGACAGCGGGCGGCATTCGCCCCACCGAGGGCCGGGTGACGGGCTTCGCGGTCGCCTATCACGACAATACCCAGGGCAAGCTCGCTCAGGCCGAGATGCAGGCGGCGCGCGATCTCGCGCTCGAGGCGGTTCGCGTGAGGTCCGAATTTCTCACCAGCATGAGCCACGAGGTGCGCACCCCGCTCAACGCGATCATCGGACTGACGGAACTTCTGCTGCTATCCGATCTTTCGCCCGTGCAGCACCAGCAGGCGGACCAGATCCGTTCCAGCGGCGAGCTCCTACTCACCATCGTCAAAGACATCCTCGACTTCTCGAAGCTTGCCGCGGGGAAGGTCGTGCTCGAAGAGGTCAGTTTCTCGCTTGACCATCTGGTGGAGGAGACCATCCACGACTTCGTCGCGACCGCCGCCCACAAGGGGATCGAGCTAGCGCTTTTCGTGGCCCCTGGGATAACCGGAAACCTGCGCGGCGATCCGAACCGCCTGCGGCAGATTCTCAACAACCTGCTCTCCAATGCGGTCAAATTCACCCACCACGGCGAAGTGTCGCTTTCGGTGGCGAAGCTGCAGGAGATCGATAACGATCTGCTGTTCTCCTTTGAGGTGCGCGATAGCGGAATCGGGATTCCGCGCGAAGTCCAGGGGCGGCTGTTCCAGCCGTTTGTGCAGGCCGATAGTTCGACCGCGCGCAAATACGGCGGCACCGGCCTGGGCCTGGTGATCGCCGCCAGCCTGGTCAAACAGATGGGCGGGGAGATTGGGTTCGAGAGCGAATCGGCCAAGGGATCGACCTTCCATTTCACCGCACGCCTGGAACGCGACAGCGCGCAGGCCGGCACAACCAAACTGATACTGGGAGAGGACAGCTTTGCCGGGATGCGTGCGATCGTTGTCACGCCCAGCGCGACCAATCGCCGGACGCTATCCGAGTACCTTACCCTGTGGGGCATTTCCAATATGTCGATGAACACTGCGGCCAGCGCACTGAAGGAACTGCGCGCGGCCACGGCGAGAGGGGAGCCGTTTCATCTGGCATTGGTTGACGCGACACTGGCCGAGGTCGGCGGCCCGACCCTGATCGATGCAATCAAGCGCGACCCTGCGCTGGCCGGGATCAAGGTACTCGCAATTGGTCCGTTGGCCCCGGGTGCGATGGCTCCTGGTGCGGGCGGCGCGGACGCCACCATCTCCAAGCCGATCAGATTGTCGCACTTGCTCAACTGCCTGATGGCGCTCTTGCAGGGTAATCAGCCGGCCCCCAATCAAGCGGTTGCGCAAGGTAAGTCCGCGACGGTCGGGGAAGACAACTCGGCCGCGCGCAAAGCCGTCAGCGTACTGGTGGTCGACGACAATTTAGTTAATTCCTCGCTCGCCAGGACCCAGTTGGAAAGGCTCGGCTATACGGCGGAGGTCGCCAACGACGGCTATGGCGCACTCGCGGCCGTTGCGCTCAGGCACCACGACATCATTCTGATGGACTGCGAAATGCCGGGTATGGACGGTTATACGGCCACCGCCGAAATCAGAGGGCGAGAAAAATCCGGCCATCGCGCGACCATAATCGCGATGACCGCCCATGCGATGGCGAGCATGCGCGCGCGCTGTCTGGCGTCCGGCATGGACGACTTTCTCGCCAAGCCGGTCAAGTTACTGCCGCTCGCCACGATGCTGGATCGATGGGCGTTCGGCGAATCCGCGGGCAAACCTGTCGCCGCGATGGCGGCGGCCGCGCCGCCGCCGGCGGCCGAACCTCACGATCGCCCTCAGCACGATTGCCGTGAGGCGGACGCTTTCGATTTATCGACGATCAGGGAACTGCGTTCTCTTTCGAGCGGGCCGGCCGATGACTTGTTTCTGGAAATGGTTGAAGTATATCGCGCGGAACTGTCAGCAGGGGTCGTGGCGCTTCAGTCGGCGGTCGCCACTCGCGATATCGAAGCGATTCGTAAGTTGGCGCATGCACTCAAGGGTTCCTCGCTCACGCTCGGCGCGGCCGGCTTCGGGGCGCTATGCGAGGGTGTGCAGATGAGCGCTCAGGGACCGCAAATTGAAGAGACGATCTTCCGCACCAGGAAGCTTATCGATGAGGCCGCAGGCTTGCCCGAGCGGCTTGAGCGGGCGGGCGCGGCGGCGACGATCTGATGAACGGCGGGCCCGGCGGATCAATGTTCGAGCCGATGTTCAGGCCAGTCTTCAGGCTAGTCGTCAGATTAGTCCCCGAACTAGTCCGCGGATTAGTCGGCGGGATTCATCGAAGATGCTCATGCGAAGATGCTCATGGAACTGAAGGGAGGAGAGCTTGATGTCCGTTCGCGCGCTGGTCGTTGACGATTCACCGGTAGTTCGCAAGGCCGTTCGATATCATCTGGCGATTTATGGCATCAGAACGATCGATGAGGCCGAAAATGCGCTCGGGGCCCTGACCCTGTTTCGCGAGCGCACGCCAAACCTGGTCATTCTCGATCTGATGATGCCCGAGGCACAAGGGATAGGCAGCCGCGAGCTGTTTGACACGATCAAAAAAGAAGCGCCCTGCACCGCGATCATTATCGCCAGCTCCATCCCCTACGAAAAGGTCCGCGCGACCTTTGTCGGCGAAGGCGCTCTCGACTATATCGTCAAGCCCTTCAATCACTTCTCCTTCGATCGCGCGCGCCGCAAGCTGAGCGGGATTTTCCCGGAGTTCTCGTTGCCGCGAAAAATGTAAGCCGCCCGCCCGTCACGGGTCGCGCGTCCACGGACTACGCGCCCATAGACTACGCGCCCACGGACTACGCGCTACGGATTGGATGGCGGCGCGGCTGGCGGAGCCGCGGGTTCCGGCGCCGCAGGTGCCGCCGGAGCCTCCGCGCCCGGCGCAGGCGCCGCGGTTGCCGGCGCTTCTGATTTGGTCTCCGGCGCGGCAGCGGACTTTTTCTTGTGCTCCGCGCGCACCAAGTGATGCATGTGTACCTGGGCGAGGTAGTTGCCCGGATCCTCCAGGAAGCGTTCCTTGGAGCCGGGGTACTTGGTGAAGAAATTATTCAGGTCGGACCATCGATTGAGAAACTTGTTGTTGTTGGCCAGACGAGGGTTGGCCGCAAGCTGGCGCGACATCTTGAGGTTGGAGGTGGCGACCTGATCGAAAGCCGCCAACTCGGCCGTGTTGAGGTCCTCGTTGGTCATCTCGTGACCGATAGTGACCTGCGCAGGCGCCTGCGCGAATGCCGGCGCCGAAAGACCGCCCGCCAACAGCATCGCGACGGCTACGGATAAGGCTCGTCTCATGTTCATAACCTCCTGACGCTCGATGTATGCCCAGAAACGTCCGGCCGGCGCAAAGCGCTGAGCGCGGAGCGTTCTCCCTCAGCGCGGGCCGTCTGATTGGAGCCGGCCCGCAACCACGACAAGTCAAAGCCGCAAACTTTAACTATTTTATTACACCGCTCGCGGGCGCCGGCAAACGCATCGGATGCGGTAAAGTCTGCGCCAGGGGCATCGCGGGACGAGTCGCCGAATTACTAAACGCGGAGCGACGACTCGCTTCCCGTAAGGCCCCGTTGCAAACGCAATAGTGGAGCGAGCCTCATGCGCCGCCCCACTCGCGCCAGAGCCTTCTACTCGTTGCCGGTCCCCCGGGTCTCTTCCCGATGCATGGCCTTCTTCTCAGACATTTTCAAGTAGGCGCCCGGATCGGCCAGGAAGCGATCCCTCGAGCCCTGGTACTTGCTGAAGTAGAGCTGCAGATCGCTATATTTCGCCACGAACGTGTCATCCTTGACGAGCGTGGGGTTCTGTTTCAGCCGCCGCCACAGCCGATGATGCATCTTGATCATACGGTGGAAAGCTTTGACTTCGTTCGCATGATCGCCAGCAGCGGCTGGCGCCGGCGCGCTGGTAGCAGCTTCTGGCGCCGCCGGTGCTGGCGCGGCGGGCGCCGCCGCTGCGGGAGCCGCGGGTGCGGGTGCGGCTCCTTCCTGCGCCATCGTGAGACCGAAGCCGGCTCCTACGAAAAGCGCGCCGATCAACATTGAAGCGATCCGTTTCATGCCTCGTCCCCTCCCTCGGGTCAGGTGCGTTAGTTCGCTGCGACTGCGGTGCGGTTGCGCCCCCGCACAACCACCGGGCCGCCCCCCAAAACCAAAACCTGCTAAGGACCTGTGTATCTTACGAATCTGCTCGGCTCGATGCTAGCGCGGAGCACGTCCCCAGGCCTCGATCAGGCTCTCGAAGGCGCGGCGCAGTTCGGGGTCCTTGAGCTCCGGCAACTCGATCGCGCGCCGCGGCGCGCGCGCTACCGTACGCAGCCGCGGGCGGGCGGGGCGGCGGCTCAATCGTCCCTGCACGAAGCGCAGGTCGCGCACCGCATCGTCGCCCACGCGCGCGGCGAGCCGCGCGAGAATCTCGGGCTTAAGCAGATTGAGTTCCTGTATCCACATCGCGCCCGAGACCTTTACGACGGCGGTGTGGAATTTCAATTCGACCACCTCGGTGCGCCGCGCGATCGTTTCGCCCACGATTTCGGGCCACGCCTGGACCAGCCGCACGATCGCAAAATGACCCTCGGAATCGAGCCGGTCGATGATCGAGCCGAGCGTACTCGCGATCGGCTCGGGAGCCCTGCGCCGCCGTACAGCCATCGGGCTTACGATAATCCTCCGCCGGCTCCGTGCAATGGTTGGACGGTGATTTGTCGCACGAGCACGGGACTCAAAATGATCATGTTTCCACAGCCGCGGCGGCGTAACCAGGATTCATTCTTTTACGTATTTAAATTAGCTGCACTTATATTGGCGAAAATTGGCCAGATATTATCCACAACCCCTCCTATGGGTTGTCCACAGGTTGTAATATACTACCCATTGGGGTTGGGCTCTTGACTCTGCCGCCCACTGGAGTAACTTCCGAACTTACCATTGATGAGCGGTAGCGGGGCGGTTGACGAGGAGGAGTGGACGATGGCGGCTGGCGAGATGACGATGCCTGGACTCGATAAAAAACCACCAAAAGCAACTGAACGCGCCCAGACGGCATCGCGGACCGGCCTCGCGCTCGAGCGTTTTTTCAGCCGCCCCGGTGTCGACCCGTTTAGCGAGATCGAATGGGAACTGCGCTCGGCCGTCATCGTGGGGGAGGACGGCCGGGTGGTCTTTGAACAGCGCGACGTCGAGGTTCCGCGCGCCTGGTCGCAGACCGCGACCAACGTGGTCGTGTCCAAGTATTTTCGCGGGCCGCTCGGCAGCCCCCGGCGCGAGTCCAGCGTCCGCCAGCTTATCGGCCGCGTGGTCGACACCATCGCCGGATGGGGCGAGCGCCAGGGCTACTTCGCCGACGACGCCGTGCGCGACACCTTCAAGGCCGAGCTGACCGCCTTGCTGGTGACCCAGCGCGCGGCCTTCAACAGCCCGGTCTACTTCAACGTCGGTATCGAGCCCAAGCCGCAATGCTCGGCCTGCTTCATCCTGAAGGTCGACGACAACATGGACTCGATCCTGAACTGGTACCGCAACGAGGGAATCATCTTCAAAGGCGGCTCCGGCGCGGGCGTCAATCTCTCGGCCGTGCGCTCGTGCCGCGAGAAGCTCTCGGCCGGCGGCACCGCCTCGGGCCCGCTCAGCTTCATGAAGGCGGCCGACGCCTCGGCGGGCGTGATCAAGTCGGGCGGCAAGACCCGGCGCGCGGCCAAGATGGTGGTGCTCAATGCCGACCATCCCGACATCGAACTTTTCATCAAGTGCAAGCAGGAAGAAGAGCGCAAGGCGTGGGCATTGATCGACGCCGGCTACGATTCCTCGCTCGACGGCCCGGCCTACGGCTCGGTGTTCTTCCAGAACGCCAACAACTCGGTGCGGGTGCCCGACGAGTTCATGCGCGCGGTGGCCGAGGACGGCGAGTGGACCACTCACTTCGTCAGGGACCACAAGCCCGACGGGACGTACAAGGCGCGCGACCTGATGCGGATGATCGCGGAGGCGGCGCACGCCTGCGGCGATCCCGGGATGCAGTTCGACACCACGATCAACAACTGGCACACCTGCCCCAACTCGGGGCGCATCAACGCCTCCAATCCGTGCAGCGAGTACATGCATCTGGATAACTCGGCCTGCAACCTCGCGTCGATCAACGTGCTCAAGTTCCTCGACGAGCGCGGCGAGTTCGACGTGCGCGCGTTTCGCCACGCGGTCGACGTGATGATCACGGCTCAGGACATCCTGGTCGACAACTCGTCGTACCCGACCGAGGAGATCGGCCGCAACGCGCGCGACTTCCGCGAACTGGGCCTGGGCTACGCCAACCTGGGCGCGCTGCTGATGGCGCTCGGGCTGCCGTACGACTCCGACCAGGGGCGCAGCTACGCCGGCGCGATAACCGCCCTGATGACGGGCGAGGCCTACCTGCAATCGGCGCGCGTCGCGCAAGCGATGGGCCCCTACAGCGGCTACGCGATCAACCGCGAGCCGATGCTCAAGGTCATCGCGGGCCATCGCGAGAAGGCCTACGACCTCGACTCCGCGCACGTACCGCTGGGGCTGCTCCGCGCCTCGCGCGAGGCCTGGGACGAGGCGCTCAAGCTCGGCGAGAGCGCGGGCTACCGCAACTCGCAGGCGACCGTGATCGCGCCCACCGGCACCATCGCCTTCATGATGGATTGCGACACCACCGGCATCGAGCCCGATATCGCGCTGGTCAAGTACAAGAAGCTGGTCGGCGGCGGGATGCTCAAGATCGTCAACGGCACCGTGCCGCGCGCGCTCAAAAGGCTCGGCTATGACTCGCGCGAGGTCCAGGAGATCGTCGAGTACCTCGACGAGCACGAAACGATCGAGGGCGCGCCGCACCTGGCCGACGCGCATCTGGCGGTGTTCGATTGCGCCTTCAAGCCGCGCGCGGGCGCACGCACGATTCATTACCAGGGCCATCTGCGCATGATGGGCGCGGTGCAGCCGTTCATCTCGGGCGCGATCTCCAAGACCATCAACATGCCGGCCGAAGCCGAAGTCGAAGACGTCGCCGAGGCTTACATGACGGCGTGGAAGCTGGGGCTGAAGGCGGTCGCGATCTACCGCGACGGCTCCAAGCGCACCCAACCGCTCAACACCTCCAAGGGCAACGCCGAAGGCGCATCGGCGCCCGCGGCGGCGGCCGCGATGGCGGCCGTGGCGGCGGCCGGCTCGGATCGCGGGCTGCATCGCAAAAAAATGCCCGACGAGCGCAAGTCGATCACGCACAAGTTCGATATCGCCGGCCACGAGGGCTACATCACGGTCGGCATGTACGAAGACGGCCTGCCGGGCGAGATCTTCGTGATGATGTCCAAGCAGGGCTCGACCATCTCGGGCCTGATGGATTCGTTTGCGACCGCGATCAGCTACGCGTTGCAATACGGCGTGCCGCTGCGGTTTCTGGTCGACAAGTTCTCGCACATGCGCTTCGAGCCGTCGGGCTTCACCAAGAATCCGCAGATTCCTTATGCCAAGTCGATTGTCGATTACCTGTTTCGATGGCTCGCGTCCAAATTCCTCGACGAAGAGGCGCGGCGCGAGGTCGGCGTGATCGCGCCCGAGGCGCACGCCGATGCGGCGCCGTCAGGGGTATCCGCGGCTGCTGCGGTCGCGGAGACGGCGGCACAGGCTCAATCAGTTCAGTCAGTTCCGGTCGAACAGACGATGGCAGGTGTCGGCAGCGCCAGCGCGCGCTCGCGTCAGGCGTTCATCAATCAGGCCGACGCGCCGCCGTGTCCGGATTGCGGATGCCTGATGGTGCGCAATGGCACCTGTTACAAGTGCCTTAATTGCGGTGCAACCAGCGGATGTTCGTGATGCACGTGGGCGAGACCGGTGACGCGAGGGTTATCAGGTGAAGCAAGCTGCGACATCGGAGCAGCGTCGCGAGTGTTGGTGAAAAAGCTCAGGGTGAGGGGGTTGCGCGGGAGTCGAGGGCAGATCGGTAAGAGGTGAGGGGGAGGCTGAAAAGGCGATTGGCGAAGTTCGAAGGTGGAGCGAGTCGGGCGGGATGAATTGGTGGGGGATAAGCGGCGGCGGCGGGGAGCGCTGAGACTCCTTTGAAGGAGTCGGTTTTTGAATCGAGCGGGCGGTGCGCGGAGGGCGCGGATGTGAGCGGCGGGGAGCAGCCTCGCTTGAGAAGTGTGGGGCGGGGTTGAGGATGTGGAGCGGCGGGGGGCCGGGCTAACGCCCGGCCCCCCGAGTTTTTGCCGGAGTCGATATACGCGGCTAGCCTGCCGCGGACTACTAGCTATTCTTAACTCCCTCTTATCGCCGCCCCTAATCAGTCTCTTTCGACATCATCCGCACGCGCATTGCGAAAAAACCGGACGAGGAAGCGCCGGAATAAAGGACATCCGGCGCTTCCTCGCTCGACCCCCACCCCGCGCCCTCTCCCAAACTGAGGGGGAGGGAGTTAAAAATAGCTAGTACATATTGGAAGCGTACTATTCAGTAGCTCGGCTCTCCTAAAAACTGAGAGGGAAGGAGCTAAAGATCACACACTATGCAGAAAGCGCATGATCGTGGCGCGCGATTCCTCCGGGCGCTCCAGCCAGAAGCAATGTCCGGCGGGATCGAGGATCTCGAGCCTGGCCCCCGGGATGCGCTCCGCAAGGACGCGCGAGTTTTCCCATGAGATCAGCGCGTCGTCTTTGCCGGTAATTACCAGCGTCGGACAACTGATATTTGGCAGCCGATCGTAGGTGTCATGCTCAGATAGCGCTTTCATCCGATGGCCCAGCGCAACCGGATCGATTGGCCGGCGACGGCGCGCTTCGATCATCGCTGCGATGATCTCCGGATGCCGCGCCAGATGGCCCTTGCTGTATACCGCTTGCGCCAGCGCCGTGCCGCGCTCCTCGGCCGACATCGGCTGGAGCGAATACGCGGCGCCGAGCGCGTTCCCTTCAGCGCGAATCTCGTGTGGCCCGCCGGGCGTGGTGCATCCCAGAACCAATGTGCGAACCTTTCCTGGATGACGCAGCGCCAACTCCTGAGCGATCATTCCGCCCATCGAGACCCCGATGATATGCGCCGGGGCAAAGCCCACGTGGTCGATCAAAGCGGCGGTGTCGTCCGCGAGCATCGCGATGCTGTAGTCGATATCCGGTTTCTCACTCAGCCCTGAGCCGCGCTGATCGAAGGTGAGCACGCGAAATTCGGCGGCGCATGCGGAGGCAAGATCGGCGAACATGCTCTGATCGCCTTGCGCGCCATGAATCATGACCAGCGGCGCGCCGTTTCCGTGTATCGCGTAAGCAAGTTCAACTCCATTGATGCGTGTCCGTTCCATACGCGCCCAGTATACTCGCTCAGCTTTTGCCCTCAGGCAGCAGATTTAAAACCGTGGCATTGAACAGCATCGTGTGACCGCAACTCTGGCACACCATGTTGACGCACGGGTAAGCATTCTTCATTCGCGTGGTCCACAGGCGCACGATCTCCGGGCTGACCGCCCAGTTGTTCTGATGGCATACCGAACACACGCGCGGTTCTTTCCAGTGCTTGTTGATTTCACGCACCGCCTCTTCGTGGTCAAACATCCCCTGGGTCCACAGGATTTCACGCCACTTTCTTTGCGGCATTCCGGGTGGTTTTTGCTGCTGCGCCATGCAAGCCGACCTCGCGCACGGTTTATCATGGTCTCACAGACCAAGCCAATAAGAGCGTTATGGCAGAAGTTATCTAGGAAAAGACGCTTTAAGACATCCACGGAGCAGAGGAGAGAACCGCTTGGAATTTTTTTCGCGTATTGGACAAGAGGAACTGGCTTGAAGCACCACTAAACTGCTCTGGAGAATACAGAAGAGTGGCGGGTCAACGCCGAAGATACGGCTGCAACCGATGCCGAAGATGTGGTGGCTGAATCCCGGTGGACGCTGAAGTTCGAGCCGCAACCGCCGTTGTCGTCCTTCAGGTCTTCCGTGGCATTGGCCACCCTGCCCAGTTCCTGCGTCCACTAGCGCATCGCGGTGGCTCGAGGCTCGAGCGAGATACGCCAAAAAGGCCTCTTATGTTTTTGCTTTTTCACTCCGGGCTGTGCATATCGCGTGACATCGGCGCGCCGGTCCGGCTGTGCGAGGCGCGACGAGTCGGCTACGATCCCAACCATGGTGAACATGCGGGTATGCGTATACTGCGCGTCGAGCCGTCAATGTGATCCGATTTATCATCAGGCCGCCGCACGGCTGGGGCGCGAGCTTGCGCGCGCCGGCCACACGACCGTTTATGGCGGCGGTAGCGTGGGCTCGATGGGTCATCTGGCGGACGCGGCGCTGGCCGCAGGCGGGCGCGTAATCGGCGTCATTCCGTCTTTCATGCACGATCTTGAATGGGCGCATCGCGGGCTCACCGAGTTACTGGTGGTCAACGACATGCACGAGCGCAAACGGTTGATGATCGACTCGGTCGGCGCGGTCGTCGCGCTACCCGGCGGATGCGGCACGTTCGAGGAACTGTTCGAGGCGATAACCTGGAAGCGGCTGGGGCTCTTCGGCGGCGCGATCGTGATCGTCAACACGGAGGACTTCTACCGCCCGCTGATCGAACTGCTCGAACGCTCGATCGAGCGCCGCTTCATGGACGAACGGCATCGGGCGATGTGGAAGGTGGTGGCGCAGCCCGAGCAGGTGCTCGACGCGGTCCGGGACTCGCCGCCATGGCCGCACGAGAACCGGCGGTTTGCCTCGCTATAATGCGCTTATCGTTCATCAAACCTTATTAGATTGACAATGAAAGCACTGAGCATCGAAAATGGTGCTGATGAGCTAGGCACGATGGTAGAATTATTTAGAAAGGCCTATACATCCACACACACCGCGTAGCATAATGCGCTGCGGGGGGCCGGGGGTATTTGTCGATGGCCGGTTCCGAACGCAGCGACAGAGCTCGTCTGAAAGCGAGCCTCAAGAAACTCGAACGGCTTAAACCTGCCGTTTTGGCGCGCGAGGATTTGCAGCCGCGTAACCTCAGCTTTCGCAGCGGTCTCCCCTACTTTGAAAGAACCCTGGGGCTCTTCCGCGGGCTCGGAAAGGGCAAGCTGGCGAAGGTGCCGCTGGCGTACCTCTCGATTGTTGCCGATCACGCCGAACGGGCGCTGGCCCAGTTCGAAGAGATCATGCGCTTCACCGGCGAAGGTCTCCCGAATGCGGTCGAGGTGCGCAACCATCTGATCGCCGAGGTGCGCGACTATTACCGGGAACTCCATGACGACGTCTCGGTCATAGTCACGCATCCGCCGGGCCAGCAGGAGAATCCAACCCCCGCGCCGTGGTACGCGGGTACGCCGCTTGCGCTGATTATGCTCGCGATGCTGGCGGCCGGCGTGACCGCGGCATATCACTATGGGTTGTGGGGTTACGCGGCGCAGGACATCATCGATTCACTGCACGAAATCGTGCCCGGATAACCGTCCAGTTTCGCGATTGAGCGCAGCCGCTGGCTAAACGCTGTTGCGTGACGGCGCGCCGCCGAGCATCGTCGTGCCGTCGGCAGGCGTGGCCGGGCCGTCGTCGTGATCGACCGGGACCTCGCGCGCCGCGATTATCGCGCTGCGGATCTGGCCGGCGATGTCGCTGAGCCCGCCGGGCGAGTGCGGCAGCATGATCGTGTTGGAGCGCCCGCCGACTTCCTTGAGCATGTCGAAGTACTGCGTCAGCAGCAGCACCACCATCGCTTCCTGCACGGTGGCGCCCGGCAATCCCTGTTGGAACATCGTGGCCGAATCGTGCAGGCCGCGCGCAATCTCGGTGCGCTCGCGTGCGATTCCGTTGCCCTGCAACGCCTTGCTCTCGGCTTCGGCCTCGGCCTGCTTTACCTTGAGCACTTTCTCGGCCTCGCCCTTGGCCTTGGCGGCCTCGAGCAGCCGCTGGTTGGCGTTGATTTCGTTCATCGCCGCCTTGACCCGTTCGTCGGGATCGATGTCGGTGACCAGAGCGGTCAGGATGTCGTAGCCGTACTCGGACATCTGTGCGCCCAGCGAGCCCTTGACCGCCTGTGCGACCTCATCCTTCTTGAGGAAGACGTCGTCGAGGTCGAGGCTTGGAACGTGAGCGCGCACCACATCGAAGACGAAGGCCGTGATCTGCGGCGTCGCGTCGGTGAGGCTATAAAACGCCTGGTAGACCTTGTCGGGAAAGACCGAGAACTGCACGGCCACTGTCACGTGGACGAAAACGTTGTCGCGGGTTTTGGTTTCGACCTTGACTGTCAGCTGCTGCACGCGCAGGTTGACGTTGTCGACGACCTGGTCGATCAGGGGAATTTTGAAATTGAGCCCGGCGCGCGCGATGCGCCGGAATTTCCCAAGGCGCTGGATGATTGCGACTTCCTGCTGCTCGACGGTGAACCATGAACCGAACAGCACAATCAATCCGAGCAGGACCACAACCGCCATCCATCCCAGAAGCACGACATCCGCTGAGCCGTTCATTGTTTTGATTCCTCCCCTCCACTCCGGTCATGACGGTAATCGCGTCATTAGCCGATAGTGAATACGTCTAAGCGGCAATTGTCACATTTTGACGATAATGATTCTATGGGGGAGGCAGGCAGCTAGCCCCTTGTGGGAGTCTTGTGCCCCGTATGACCGGGAAGGAGCCGAAATGCGATGAAATGGCCGAGCGGGATGGAGCCGGGAAGCGTTCCCGTGTACGCGCACAATGAAATTGTAATTGCGGCGGCGCCGCAGCGGGTCTGGCGATGGCTAATCGGGGCCGAGCGCTGGCCGCAGTGGTACGGCAACTGCGCGAGCTTTCACTACGTCGATGGGCAGCATGGGCTGGATTTGGCCGCAGACCGCAGGTTCGAATGGCGCACCTTCAGCACGCGCGTGCGCAGCACCGTGCGGATGTTCGAGCCGTATCGCGAACTCGGATGGGACGCGCGCGCGACCGGACTCTACGCCTACCATGGATGGCTGCTGGAGCCCGGTGGTACGGGATGCCGCGTAATCACCGAGGAGGCGCAGCGCGGATGGGTGCCGATGCTCGCGCGATGGTACCTGCGCCGGATGCTCGCGCGGGGCCATCAGGGATGGCTCGAGGATCTGCGCCGCGTGGCGGAATCGGGAGATCCGCCATGGGCCGTCGATTAATGGTGAAGCATCGCGGGCCGGCGCCGGTTTAGGCCGCGAGCGTCGAGGTGCAATGAGCGCAGCGCTTGGCGCCGATCGGAATCTCGCTCAGGCATTCAGGGCAGGTCTTGGTGGTCGGCGCGGGCGGCGGCTGCAAGCGGGAAATCAGCTTGTTCACCGGCATCACGACCGCGAAATAGACTGCCGCCGCCACGATGAGAAATGAGATTAGTTGGTTGATGAAGTCGCCGATCATGAATCTGCTGCTGTTGAGCGTGAACGCGATATTGGAAAAGTCCGGCTTGCGCACGACCGCGGCGATGAAAGGCGTTAGCAGATCTTTCACGAACGCGGACACGACCGTGCCGAAGGCGGCGCCGACCACGATTCCCACCGCCATGTCGATGACGTTGCCGCGCAGCAGAAATTCCTTGAAGCCGCTCATGGGTTGACCTCCAAATTTGGTTGGCGGCTTACGCAGCTTGCGCACGTGGAGCCGCTGAAACCGCTCAGCCAGATTGAGATCGGTTTCCAGGTTCTCGGTTTCGACCGCCATTGCAATCCCACAGGCTGGCATTGCCCGAAAGCCGCTACTGCCCGAAAGCTGCTATTGACTGACGGATTCCATCACGCGGCCGCTCTGGGCGTCGGCGATATCGACCGTCACCGTGCCGGCGACCTTATGCGCGCTCTTGGCGCTCTCAAGGCCGGACTTGACGTCCGCGATGAACTTGTCGCGCGCAAACGGCGGCATCGCGTCCATCGGAAAATTGTCCATCATCACCTTGGCCCGCATCGTCGAGGGCCACTGCACCGCGGCGACCTTCGTCCCCGCCACCGGCAGATTACGCATCATGTCGGCCACCGCATCCTGGAAAGTCCCGGAAGATCCGGATGCGGCTGAAGTGGCGGCGGCCGCCGCCGGAGCGCCGGCAGCCAAGGTATCGGCCGCGGCAACCGTCACGGACTGCATCACGCGATTACTCGCGGCGTCGGCGATTTCAACCGTGACCGGCCCCTGCACGTGATAGGACTTCATCGCGTCGCTGGTTCCGGATTTCAAATCGCCGAGAAAGCGCGACGTCGCGAACGGCGGCATCTGGTCCATCGGAAAATTGTCCATCAGCAGTCGCGCGTGGCTGTCACCGGTCCACTGCACACCGTGGACCTTCGGCCCCGCGATCGGCAGCCCGCGCGCCATCTGTTCGAACGCGCCCTGGAAAGTCGTGGCGTTGCCGACGGAGGCGGCGGCGGACTCGCCCTCCGCTCCCTGGGTGCCGATAGTCGCGAGCATCTGATCGATCTCGCCCCGGGCCTTGTCGTCCGGCGCGAGCGAGCGCGCTTTGAGGAAGTAGCCGCGGGCGACGGGTTTGTCCCCCTGCTCGGCATAGGCGACGCCGAGGTTGAAATAGGCCTCGAAGAAATCAGGATGCGCGGCGACCACCTTTTTATACTGGACGATCGCCACGTCGGGATTCCCGCTGGAGAGGTACATCGTGCCCAAATCGGTCCGCACGCGGGAGTCGTCAGGCTTGCGGCTCAAGTAATGCTCGTAGGCGGCGATCGCCTCGTCGTAGTGGCGGCGGTCGTAGTCGATATTGCCGACGCCGCGCAGCGCCGGAAGGTCGTTGGGGTCGAGCTTCAGCACGTGAGCGTAAGCGTCCGCGGCTTTCGGGTAGTACGACGGATCGAACATCGCGGCGCGCTCGGCGGCGTCGCCGAAGCGGTCCCAAGCGGCGAGGTCATGGGGCGCGGCGGCGGCCTTGGCCTGAAGCTCGTCGATGAATTTGCGCGCCTTGTCGGGGATCTTGATCACTTCCGGATGGCCCGGGGGCAGATTGCCGGAGGCGCCGGTCTGTGCGGCAGCGCCGGCGGCTTGGCGCTCGCGTTGCGGCTGCTGGCGCAGGATGAAGGCGGCGGCGGCAAGCCCAATCGCGAAGATGGCGGCGAAAACCGCGGCAAACGCCGGTGTGAAGTGCGACCCCACGGGCGCGGCGCTGGATGCGGGCGCCGCCGGCGTCCGCATCGCGCCGACGCCGACGCCGCCAGCCGGGCCGGTGACGGCGCCCGCCGCGTTCGCGGCGGGCGCCGTCACAGAGGTCCCGCAGCCGACGCAGAACTTCGCGCCGGGCATTACCGGCGTCCCACATTGCGGACAAAATCGCATCTACGTTAGTTGTGCCCGGCTTCGCCCGGGCAGCGCGTTTCGTGCTGTGCACTGCGGCACACAAGAAAAAATCACAGCCGCGCCCGTCCGCGCAACCGCCCGCACCGCCGCACCCCCGCTCGCGGCGGTGTACTCGAAACTCGGGATGGTCTAGGGTAGGGGCGCTCGGGGGACGCCTGACCGCAGGCGCTCTGGATATAGGCGGTTTGGCCCGTGAGCGGCGCGTCTTGGCGCGCCGCTCGCCGGCTGTCGACTTTGATTTGGCAAATTTCATTCTCAAGGAGACAACCAGCATGAAAATTTACAACTCCTTCGGTCCCAACCCGCGCGCGCTCAGGATGTTCCTCGCCGAAAAGGGCATCACCATCCCGACGCAAGACGTCGATCTCATGGCATCCGAAAACCGCCGGCCTCCCTATACCGACCGCAATCCGGGCGGACAACTGCCAGCGCTCGAACTCGACAACGGCAAGACCATCGGCGAGACGGTAGCCATCTTCGATTACCTCGAAGAGAAAAATCCCAAGCCCGCGCTTATCGGAGCGACGGCCGAGGAACGCGCCGAGACGCATCAGTGGCAGCGCCGCGTCGAGCTCAACATCACCGAGAACATCTACAACGGGTTCCGCTATGCGGAGGGCCTCGATCTGTTCAAAAGCCGCATGCCGGTTTTTCCCGAAGCGGCTCCCTCGCTCAAGTCGCTCGCACAGAAGCGGATGGAATGGCTCGACGGTCTGATCTCGGGGCGTGACTGGATCGTGCCCGACCGTTTCACCATCGCCGACATCATTCTCTATTGCTGCACGGATTTCTCTACCGGCGTGGGCCAGCCGATCCCCGCTTCGGCTAAAAACCTCCAGGCGTGGTTCAAGCGCGTCGCAGCCCGCCCGAGCGCAAGCGCGAGCCTGCATCCCGCCTCCGAAAAGCTCAAGATGCGCGGCTGAACAACCCCGTTTGCGGCCGGTCCGCGGTTCCATCTCCCGCGGATCGGCCGCGAGGCCGCGTCAGTATCAGCACAATTATGGATTCGCAGATTGATCAGATCGCGCAGATCGCGCGCCAGCTCACGCTCCTGGTGCGTGAGAAGACCGGCGACCCCGAGGCCGGCGTGGGCGAGCCCGCAGCGCTGCCCGGCCATGCGGGATTGAGCTACAGCTTCGAGCTGACTTATCGCGCCGGCGCGACGCCACGGACCGAGCGGCTGGTGATCCGCCTCGCGCCCGAGGGCGTCCCGATAGCGGGGCCGACCGACGTCGTTCGCCAGGCGCGAATCATGGCTTCGCTTGCGGGGACCGCCGTGCCGGTGCCGCCGGTCAAATGGTATGACAGCGACCCGCGATGGTTTGGGCGGCCGTTCTTCGTGGTCGGCTTTCTTAACGGCGACAAACTCGCCCTGGGCGAACGCACCTATACTGCTGCCGAGACGCACGCGATGGTCACGCAGGGGGTCAAGGCGCTCGCCGCGCTGCACGCGGTGCCATGGGAGCCGCGCCGCGAGGCCTGGGGCGAGCCGCTTTCGCTGGCCGATGAAATGAAGCGCCTCGATAACCTGCTCGACCGGCCGACGCTGGACCCCAAGGTCGTCGGTCGCGGACCGCTCTTGCGCGCGCGCCTGCGCCAGAGTCTGCCGCCGCCCGAGCGCGTGCATGTTGGATGCGTGCACGGCGACTTCCAATGGTCCAACTGTTTGTTCGACGCTGGGCGCCTCAACGCGGTCATCGATTGGGAATTGTCGCAAATAGGCGCGACGTTGATCGATCTCGGATGGCTTTGCTTGTTCTCAGACCCTGAGAGCTGGGAAACCCTTAGCCTGCTGCCGCCGCACGTGCTTTCTCCTGACGAGGTAGCCAGGCTTTATGCCTCGAACGCGACTTCAACTGTCGATATCAACCAGGTGCGATGGTTCCGGGCGTTCGCGGGTTACCGGTTCGGGGTTATAACCGCTTTTAATCTGATGTTACATCGACGCGGCAAACGCCCGGACCCGACTTGGGAGGATATAGCCCTGTCGGGTCCACGCCTGTTTGAACGTGGCTTGGAGTTGCTAGGCTAGCGCTCCTTTGCTACGGCTGTAATTGGGCTGTTGCATCGCGTCGAGGGAGGGCGACGAGGTGAGGGCCATCACGAAGCAATCCACAGAGTTTGCCGAAGCGCCCGAGCAGGCGGTCAAGGCGGCCGATGCTATTTTAGGCGCGAATCCCTTTGTCGGCCTGGATTCAGACCAGGTCCTCGAGCAACTGACCAATTTCGTCAACGAGACCCTCAAGCATCCGGAGGGCCTCGGCGGCCAACTGAGCAAAATGGCGGTTGAGTTGATCAAAATCGCCGCCGGCGTTTCCGAGGTCACCCCGGAGGATGGCGACAAGCGTTTCGCCGACCCTACCTGGTCCGACAATCCTTTCTTCCGCCGCATAATGCAGACTTACCTTGTCTGGCGTTCGACGCTGCAGTCGATGGTGCCCGAGAGCGCAGACGGCGAGTGGAAGGAATCCGAGCAGCAGCGCTTTGCGGTTCGGCTGCTGACGGAAGCGCTGGCGCCGACCAACCTGCTGCTCAGCAATCCGGCGGCGCTCAAGCGCGCGTTTGAGACCGGCGGGACCAGCCTGATGCACGGGCTGCGCAACTTCCTTGACGACCTTTGGAATAACCATGGGATGCCGCGGACGGTCGACAAACGTCCGTTCGTCGTCGGACATAACCTTGCCGTCACACCCGGATCGGTGGTGTTTCGCTCGGAGATGCTGGAACTGCTGCAATACACGCCCGCAACCAGGCAGGTGTATGAACGGCCCGTGCTGCTGGTACCGCCGCAAATCAACAAGTTCTACATCATGGACCTGGCGCCCAAGCGCAGCCTGACCGAGTACGCGGTCGCCCATGGAGTGCCGTTTTTCACCGTGAGCTGGCGCAATCCCAAGCCCGAGCATCGCGCTTGGGGCCTCGACGAATACGTGAGCGCGATCAAGGAAGCGTTGGAGGCGGTGTGCGAGATAACCGGCAGCGCCACGGCCAATCTGCTCGGCGTATGCTCCGGCGGAATCACTTCAACCCTGATGCTCGGCTACCTGGCGGCTCTCGGTGACCGCCGCGTCAACGCCGCGACGCTGGTCGTCACGATGCTGGATTCGAGCGCGCCGTCGATGACCGGAATGTTCACTACCGAAGAGGGCGTGGCGGCGGCGATCGAGCGCTCGCGGCGCCAGGGCGTGCTCAACGGCGCGGAGATGGAGCGCCTGTTCGCGTGGCTGCGGCCTAACGACCTGGTCTGGAACTACTGGGTGAACAACTACCTGATGGGTCAGGATCCGGCGCCGTTCGACATCCTGTACTGGAATGCCGACTCGACCAACCTGCCGGCCCGACTGCACGCCGGTTTCCTGGAATTGCTGCTGCGCAACGGCCTGACGCGCGCCGGCGCGGTCGAGATTCTCGGCACACCGATCGATCTGCGCAAGGTCGGCTACGACATGTTCGTGGTCGGCGGCATGACGGATCATATCTGCGCCTGGCGTGCGGTTTACAACGGGGCGCGTTTGTTCGGCGGACGGACCGAGTTCGTGCTCAACTCCAGCGGCCACGTCCAGACCCTGGTATGCCCGCCGACCAACTTCAAGGCCAAGTACTACGTCAATTCCAGACTGGGCGACGATCCTGACGCGTGGATGAAGGAAGCTACCGAGCAGAAGGGCTCATGGTGGGACCACTGGCTCGGATGGCTCGACAGGCGTTCCGGCGACAAGCACGAGGCCCCGGCCAGCCTTGGCAGCCTGCGGTTTCCGCCGCTCGAGCCCGCGCCCGGAAGGTATGTGTTGCAACAATAGCCAGCGGTAATTAGTCCGCGGCTGGTTGGCGATGAAACGCAGGAAGGATTGAGAAAGGGGTAGTAGTAAGATGGCAGAGACTAAGGAACTGCACGAGTCGATGATCGTTAGTGAAGGGATCGTTAGCGAAGGCGAGGGCCAAAACGGTAACGGCGACGGCGGCGGGACTGCCGAGACTTACGACGCTCCCGAAGCCAGCGCTGCGCAAGACGGCGCGGCGCCCAAGAAACCGCGGGCCAAACGGGCCTCGGTCAAATCGGTTGAGGGCCGGGTCGCGGCGCTCGAGCAGCGGGTCGAGAGCTTTGCTCAGGAACTGGCACAGCTCACCCGGATGACCGAGCAGCTTGCGCATCTGAGCAGCAAAATCGCCAAGCTCGAGGAGGATCTGGAGGCGCGCTCGAGCAACGGCGGCGGCACGGCTCACGAGGGCGCGGGAATTGCCGACCAGGTGCGCCAGTTGGACGAGCGCTTGCAGAAAATCGCCTACGTGCTCGCGCAGCAGAACTGGAATCGCATCTAAAGCGCGGCGCTGCGCCGCAGGCTCGGCCGCCGCGCGCTCGCGTCCGGCCGTGTGCCTGCGCGTGTGACCTCGCTGGAAATGAACAAGGGCCGTTCGCGAACGGCCCCTACAAGACAGAAGGTTTTCCTGGCGTCCGCGTATGCCGGTGCGCGATTCTTCTTCTGTGCCCTCTCCCGCACACAATGCGGGCGAGGGATCAAAGGAACTGGTCGTTTCTGTTGTAGGGGCCGCTCGCGAGCGGCCGTGTCCGGCGGAGGCCAGGACACTAACTCAACGCCAGGTCTTTACCTTGACGCCAGAACTTCACCTTGACGCCAGCACTTCACCTTGACGCCAGCACTTCGGCCAGATGGCGTGTCTCGATCTCGACTCCGGCGCGGCTGAGCCCGCCGCCGATTTGCATCAGGCATCCGCAGTCATTCGCCACCACCGTATCGGCGCCGCTCTCGCGCACGCTCGCAACCTTGTCGGCGAGCATCCCGCCCGAGATGTGCGGAAACTTGACCGAGAACATCCCGCCGAAGCCGCAGCACTCCTGCACGTTGCGCAGCTCGCACAAGCGGATTCCGCTAACCGCGCTCAGCAGCAGGCGCGGCTCATCGCGCACGCCCATCTCGCGCAGCAGATGGCATCCCGGATGGTAGGCGACGGCGTGCTCGAAGCGCGCTCCCAGGTAGCGCACCTTCATCACGCCGACCAGGAACTGTGAAAATTCGTACACCCACGGCCTGAGCGCCGCGGCCTTAGCGGCGAGTTTCGGATCGCCAGCCAAGAGGTCAGCGTAAAATATTTTGACCATCGCGGCGCATGACCCCGACGGGACGACGAGCGGCGTGCCGGGCTCGCATGCGCCAAGGAAACGGCGCGCGAGTTCGGTCGCCTGCTCGCGCATCCCCTCGTTGAACGCGGCCTGCCCGCAGCAGAACGCGCGGCGTAGCGGGCGCACCTTCAGCTTCAGCCCACGCAACACCTGGGCCGCCGCGTCGACTGCGGAAGGGTAAAATTCCTCCGCGAGGCAGGTGCCGAAGAGCCGTACTTCAGTCATCGCCGTACCATACCGCTGCGACGTGAATCTCACGCGGGCCGTGGACGCCGAGCACGATGCGCTTTTCGATGTCGGCGGTGCGGCTGGGGCCGGTGACCAGGGCCAGGCGATGGCTCGCGATAGCCGCGGGTCCGATCGCGGCCAGCGTCGCGGCCAGGTCGGGCAGGATTCGCTCGGCGCTGATCAGAATCACGTTGACCGGCGGCAGCAGCGTGAGCGAACCGGGGCGCTCGGGCGTCGCGAGCATCGCGAGCGTGCCGGTCGCGGCGATCGCGTAGTCGGCCTCGACCACCGCGAAATCGCATCGCGCGAGCCTCACGCGCAATTCGGCACGCGCCGCGTCGTCGGCGACGGCCGCGGTGCGGAAGACTTTGATGCCGGCGAGCTCGAGTGCGTCGACGATCGGCGTGGGGTCGGTCAGGATGCCCGCGCCGACGGCCACCGTATGCGCGTCGAGCGCCGCGGCAATTCCGAGAACTCGCGCGACCGTCTCTTTGGGGATGACCGTGCCGAGAAAGTGGCCGCCCACCGCTTCCAATTCGCGCGCGAACTGCGAGGCGAGTTCCACCCGGCGCGCCGCTTTGGTCGTCGGCACGGTCGCTGCCGACGCGGCGGCGCCGTTGTGCGCCTCGGCGGCTGGGTGTTCCAGCGCGTCGCGCACGTTGGCGATGAGCTTGTGGAATTCGGCCACTTTACGCTTGCGCCCCGTTGTTTGCGGCTTTGCTCTGCGCCCGGCTGCGGGCCTTGCGCCGGCGGCGGAAACGCGGCACTGGAAAGTCGCGCACGCGCGTCCAGTTGCCGAACGGCGGCGGCATCCATCGCACGTAACCGTGGCGCGCAAACGGCCACATCGCGAGCGCGGCCATGCGGCCCATCACGCGGACGATCATCGGATGGTTCGCCATCCGGGAAAACATTTCGACTCCCTCGCGCGCGCGCCGCGCGGCGCGCGGCCATTTGGGCGTCGGCAGCGTGCCGTCGCTCTTGGCGGCGGTTTCCTTCCAGCGCAGGTGCAACAGGATGCGCGGGATGTCGATCTTCACCGGACAGATTTCGCGGCACGCGCCGCACAGCGTCGAGGCGAACGGCAAAGTGGCGGTGGCGCCGCCGAACAGGCTCGGGCTCACGATCGAGCCGATCGGCCCCGGATAAGTCGAGCCGTAGGCGTGGCCGCCGACGCGCCGGTATATCGGGCAGACGTTGAGGCACGCTCCGCAGCGCAGGCAGTAGAGCGCCTCGCGTAGCACCGGGTCCGCGAGCATCGTGCTGCGTCCGTTGTCGAGCATCACCACGTGCACTTCGCGCGGACCGTCGGCCTCGCCCGCGCGCCGCGGTCCGCTGATGAAATTCGTGTAGGTCGTGAGCTTCTGCCCGGTCGCCGTGCGCGCCAGCACCTCGAGAAAATGGCTCAAGTCGGCCATCGACGGGATGACCTTCTCGATTCCCATCACGGCGACGAAAACCTCGGGCAGCATGCTCGACATCCGCCCGTTGCCTTCGTTCTCGACCAGCACCAGCGTGCCGGTTTCGGCGATCGCGAAGTTGGCGCCGGTCACTCCCATGTCGGCGGCCAGAAACACTTCGCGCAGGCGCTCGCGGGCAACCGCGGTGAGCGCCGTGGGCTCGGAGGTGTAGGGGACGTGCAGCTTCTCGTTGAACAGCAGGCCGATGTCTTCCTTGGAGAGATGGATCGCGGGCGTGATGATATGCGAGGGGCGCTCGCCGCGCAGTTGCACGATGTACTCGCCGAGATCGGTCTCGACCACCTCGCATCCGGCTTCCACCAGCGCCGGGTTGAGCGCGATTTCCTCGGTCGCCATCGACTTGCCCTTGACCACGCGGCGCGCGCCGCGCTCACGGGCGAGGTCGACGATATACTTGCGTGCCTCGGCTGCGTCGGCGGCGACAAACACGCTGCATCCGTTGGCCTCCAGGCGCTCCTTGAGCTGGACCAGCAGGTCGTCGAGCCGCGCGATCGAGTCTTCCTTTATCCGCCGCGAAGCGTCGCGCTCGGCCTCGTAGGCGGGGAACTCGGCGCGGGTCGCGGCGACGTGTTCGAGATGGCGCCCGGTCGCGTTCTCGAGCTTGCGGCGCAGACTGGTATCGGCGACCGCGGCTTCGCTCGCGGCAAAAAAATCCTCTGGGGCGGCCTCGTTCGACATCGGCACCAAACTCGATCAGTTGATCCGCGCGACCTGGCGGGCGAGCCGCACCACGGCCTCGCGCGCCGCGTCGGCCGCGGGATGGTTGGCGTACTGCGTGAGAAAGCTTTGGAAGTCCTCGAGCGCGGCGCCGAAACATTCCAGCCGCTCGTAGAGCGCGGCGCGCTCGAGCATATCGTCGGGCGCGCGCGGCTCAAGGATCAGGATGCGGTCCAGTGCGGCGAGCGAGCGCGGCCAGTCGGCGCCGCTGGCATAGATGTTTTTCAAATTGCGCAGCATGCGCGCGAGGATGTGCCGCCCGCTCACCGCCTTCAGCATCGCCGGCTGGACCTCGACTGGCTGGCCGTAGATCTGTTTGAGGCGGGTGCGGATGTCGTCGAGGTCGAGGATCGTGCCGCCGTTGAACGGGTCGATAATCAGCTCGCCGCGCTCGTCGACCGCCTTGACCAGGAAGTGCGAAGGGAAAGAGACGCCGAAGAGGTTGAGCCCGGCGCGCCGTCCGACTTCGAGGTAAATCACGGAGAGCGTGATCGGGATGCCGAGGCGGCGCTCCAGCACATCGTTGAGAAAGGAGTTGCGCGGGTCGCCATAGTTGTCGCGATTGCCCGTAAAGCCGGTTCGCACGAACAGGAAGTCGGAGAGCGTCTGCACGCGCTCGACCGTGTTCTCGGCCTCGCGCAGCGCGCTTTGAGCGGCGCGCCCCAGCGCCGCCAGATGCTCGAGGTAGTGTGCGACGTTGAGGTCGGGATACTCCTCCTTGGCGATTAGCAGGGCGCCGTGGGCGAGCGGGATCGGCTCGCGTGTGGCGATGCGGGCAAATTCGGTCCGCGCAGGATTCATCTTTGTTATATAACGCCTCGCCTCCGTTTCATCCAGTGCGGGCGCTGCGGCTTATTCTGCGAGCCGCCGGGCCACTGGAGCGCGGATGAGCCTAGGGCAGCGCCGCCAGCGCCACTTCGATCTCCGCCTGTACTTCCGGGTCGTTCTCGGCCTTGCGCCGGCGCTCGAGCGCCGCGCGCGCGCTTGCGCCACCGAGTTGCCCCAGCGCCCAGGCCACGTGCGAGCGCACCAGCGGCTCGATCTCCTCTACGAGTGACCGTGCCAGTACTGCCACCGCGTCGCGGTTTCCGCTGTTGCCCAGCACCACGGCGGCGTTGCGCAGCAATCCGCGCCGCTTTGTGCGTGCGACCGCGCTCTTGCCGAAGCGGCGGCGGAAGCCGTCGTCGTCGAGCGCCATCAACCCCGGCAGAAACGGCATCAGCGTATCGTCAGATGCCGTGCCCGCGCTTACGTTCCACGGGCATACCTCCTGACAGACGTCGCATCCGAAAATCCAGTTGCCGAGTTTCGGTCTCAGCGCGACGGGAATCGGTCCGCGATGCTCGATCGTCAGGTAGGAGATGCACACGCGCGGCTCGATAACGTAGCCTTCGGCCAGCGCGCCGGTCGGGCAGAGGTCGAGGCACTGACGGCAGGTGCCGCAATGCTCGCGGTAGGGCTCGCCGTTCGGCGTGAATTCGGCGTCGGTGAAAATTTCGGCGAGAAAGAAATACGAGCCGTGATGGCGGTTGAGCAGGTTGGTGTTCCTGCCGAACCATCCGATGCGCGCCTCGGTCGCCCATTCGCGCTCGAACACCGCGCCCGTGTCGACGTACGCGCGCGTGACGGCGTCGGGACGCTCGCTTTTAAGCCGCGCTGCCACCGCGCGAGCGCGCGCGAGCACCGTGTCGTGATAGTCCGGCCCCATCGCGTAGGCCGCGATCCGACCGCGCATCGCGGCGCGCCAATCGAGGTCAGGGATTGCGGGTGCGGCGTAGGGATAGCCGAGGCTGACGACCGAGCGCAGGCGGGAATCGATCCGCCGCGGGTCAAGCCGCCGCTCGGGATCGCGCCCGAGCCATCCCATCTCGCCTGCGCGCTCCTCGGCGAGCCATCGATTGAAAAACTCCTGGCGACGATCCAGGCGGTGAAGCGGTGCGAAGCCGACCAGCACGAAGCCCTGCTCGTGCGCCACCGCCGTCAAAATTTCTTCGAGTCGAGCCATCAAAGTCCCGCCGGACGCCGTCGTCCACCTGGGCCGTCAGGCATTATCGCCCAGTTGCGCCCGCCGCGCAGCCGCCTTCCAGCGCGGGGTGCTGTCCGGATTTGCCCAAATCCGGACACTTCGACCCTCAAAGAATTAGGACACTACCCAGCGCGGTCATCCGATAGCAGGGGATTTGCTCCGTTAGGCGTCGCTGGGTTAGAATTGACCAGTTGTTTAGCGCGCTACCGGCGCGCCTCATCAGGAGAACAGCCCGGAGGATTGCAGGATGTCTGAAGAAGTCCGACATGAACATGGGCATGAACACGGGCACGAGCATCGGCACGAGCCCGCTCGTGATAGTGCGGCCGTGAGAGTGCCCGGCATCAATCTGACGCCCAAGGCGCTTGAGATGGTCAAGCAGATGCATGCGAAGGAAGGCCTCGGCGCCGAGCAAGGGCTCCGAATCTCGGTGGTCGGCGGCGGATGCTCGGGGTTTCAGTATTCGCTGAGCTTCGATGTACAAAAGGAAGGCGACACGGCGCAGGAAATCGACGGCGCGAAGATTCTCGTCGATGAAATTTCGCTGCCCTACATCGCCGGCACCACTCTCGATTACGTCGAGGGTCTGCATGCCGGGGGATTCCGTTTCGACAATCCGCGCGCCAGCCGCACCTGCGGTTGTGGATCGTCGTTCAGCGCCTGAGCGCGGCTCGATTTCAATTCGATCAATTTCGACCGCCCGCACCTTGTGCGGGCGGTCTTTTTTTGTGAAAGAGTGAAAAGTGAAAAAGTGAAAGATCTCGAGGGCAAAGGAATAGTCATCACCGGCGCGACGCGCGGGATCGGCCGCGCAATCGCGCTCGAGGCCGCTCGCCGCGGCGCCAACGTCGCTTTCAATTATCTCAAGAGCGAACAGCAGGCCGAGGAGCTGAAAGCCGAAATCGCCGCGCTCGGGGTCAAGGCGATCGCGTTCCAGAATGACGTCGCCGACCTAAAGGCCGTGCGCGCGATGGTCAACGCGGCCAAGGCCGAATTCGGCCGGCTCGACGGGGTGGTCAATAACGCCGGGCTGACGCGCGACAAGCTGCTGGTGATGATGAGCGAGGAGGACTGGTCCGCGGTCATCCAGACCAATCTCACCGGCGCGTTCAACGTCGCGCGCGCCAGCGCGTTCATCATGATGAAGGCCAAGCGTGGCGCGATCATCAACATCACGTCGATCTCCGGGCTGGTCGGGATGGCCGGGCAGGTGAACTACTCGGCCTCCAAGGCCGGGCTGATCGGGATGACCAAGGCGATGGCCAAGGAGCTGGGGCCGCTGGGCGTGCGGTCCAATGCGATCGCGCTCGGGTTTATCGAGACCGACATGACGGCCGTGCTCTCCGAGCAGCATCGCGCCAAGGCGCTCGAGATGATTCCGCTCGGACGCTTCGGCACGGTCGAGGACGTGGCGCCGATGGTGGCGTTTTTGCTTTCGGACGCGGCGTCATACATCACGGGCGCGGTGATCCAGGTCGACGGCGGCCTCGCGATGTGAGGCTGGCGAGCTGCTAATGCCCCGGGGCTTGGCTCCACTCGGCCTCGCACTTCAGGATGTTCAGCGACTGGCCCTCTTTGAGCGTGCGATACTTCTGCCAGAACGCCTCATCGATCAGCCGTTTGTCATGCCGCTCGTCCGCGCGGCGCCATCGGTTCAATTCGCCGGGGCCGCCATTGTATGCCGCATATGAAGAGCGCGCGAACGCGTCCGGATCGTCCGCGTGCTCGGCCTTGCCGGCCGCGCGGATCATCAGGCGCGCGAGAATCTGGCTGCCGGCACCCGCGTTGTATGCGATGTCCCATTCGAGGTGCCTCACGTCGTAAAAGCCGCGCCAGACGTAGCGGTTGACCTGCATCAGGCCGACGTCGTGACTCGATGATTCGAGGAAGCGTATGCGGCCGCGCGCGATCACGAACTGGCGCCAGCAGCTCTCCTGCCACGCCGCCGCCTTGACAATCACGCGATAGGTCGGCCGCAGCGCAGGGTCGGGGCGTTCGCTGGCGATTTCACTTGCGGCCGCCGCGTCGAGCAGCGCGCCGAGGTCGTGCGTGTAGCTGTTCACGTTGGTTTCGTTAACTACCGAGCGCCGCAGCCTCATTCCGAGCTGCTTTAAGTCCGCAGGCTGCGGCGGCGCGTCGGCGAAGACGTCCGCCGGATCCAACAGGTGAAGCGCCGTGCTGATGCTCATCCGCAGTGCATTCGCAGTTGCAGGCGGCTCGGATGAGCGTGCAGGAGGCGCGGCCGGCGAGGACGCCGACGGTCCAGCCGGGGTGGCCGATATAGATGGCGTGGCTGGCACAACCGACATAGGAGGCGCAACGCGAGCGGGTGCGGATGGCGCGCCCGGCATGCTGGGCGGCGGCGTTGCCATAGTTTGCGGCGTTGCGCCACTTGTCTGCGGACTGCCGGCGGTCGCGGCCGCAGTGGGCTCGGGCTCGTCCGAATCGGACGGCTCGACGGAGTCCGGCGTCAGGGGTGGCGGCGTGAAACCGAAAATGTGTTGCAGCTCCGGATCTTCGCGGTAGTTGAACTGGAGCGGATCGGCGGTCGATTGCGGAGCCATGATGCGCGCGAGGCGGCGCAGGTCGGAGGCGGAGATGCGCGCGCCGAGCGCCGGGGCGGCTTCATCGAACGCCATCAGCGCGTCGCCGGCGGATAAGAACGACAGGAACTCGAGCGCGCGGTCGCCCAGTTGCCCGCGCGCCGCCGCCTTGCGCACCAAGTCGCGCAATTGCCGCCATTGATCGAGAAACAGCACGCGCACCGGGTCCGGGCCGCCGGGCGCGGGCGGCTGATCGATCGCCTGGGCCAGGCGATAGCGTCCGTCGAGCAGCACATTTAGCAGGTCTGCGCGAAACTGCTTGTCGGGTACTGCGGTGCCGACCTGCTTTATCGCGAACACGATAAACGCATCCCACTCGTCGAGCTTTTGATTCCACGCTGCCAGCTCGGCCGGTGTCAGCGGGCCCGAGGGGGCGGCTGGCGCGGCCGCGGGCAGCGTCGGTGCGGTCAGTCCCAGCGTCACTTTTATACCCTCGGGCGCCGCGACGGCCGGCCCGACGCCGTGGACGGTCGCGAGCGCCTGTTTGAAACGCTCGGCCTGGTCGGGCGGCGCGGCCTCTTCGGCGAGCGCGCGGAACTCCTCGATCGGCGGGCGCAAGTCGAACTTGAAAGTCTCGATGCGCGGGATGAAGTTGCCCTTGATCAGGTCGAAGCCGCGGCCGACGATGAGAGACTTCTGGTGCTGGCGGTCGTAGAGATTGATGTCGCTTACCCGGAACATCAGCGTCAGGTTCGGCGTCAGGTAGGGCGTCGCGCCGAACGCGATAATGCCTTGCCATGAGATTGGATTGACGCATTGGTCGCCGAGCGGCACGCCCAGGCCAAGCTCGCCGTCGGTTTCGAGCACCACCGTCGTTGGGCCGTTTTGGGTGAAGCGTGGGTTCTCGGCGTACAGGAACTCGCAGTTGTTGCCCTTCCACAGGATTGCGCGGCCGCCGGGGGCGTCGTAGATCTGCCGCTTGAGCGCCGCGCCGAGCGTGGAATAATCGATCGTGAGCGGGATGGTTATCTGCGCCGCCGGATCGGCGACGGCCGGGCCGCAAAGCGAAACCAAGGCCATGATCGCGGCCAGCAGTGGTGACAGCCGGAACATCGATCAATGATTGCAAGCGGTTGTCAAGAATTACAGCCACCCGCGCGTTAAATTCCTGCACCGTCAAAGACGATCGCGCGGGGCCGTTTGCCTTGAAAGGCCGGCGGACGCGAAAGATAATTGAAGCTGGGATAGTCGAGCAGAATCGAAGTGGGTGAATTGAAATCGGAATGGTGGACGAATCGAAATCCATATTTTACGAGGCCGAAACGCCGCAGGCCTCGCGCGAGCTTGACGAACTGCGCCGCTCCGGCGACTACGAGCCTCCGTTCGTGGTCGTGCGCCGCCGCGTGATCGACGACTTGAACGAAGGCAGGATGACGATCGACGCGACCGTCGTGCTCCGGATCGCCGGGGTCGAGGAAACCGAAGCGGCGCGCGGCGTCGGCGTGGTCCATGCGCTCGACCTCGCGTTGCGTAAGGCCCTCCTGAAGTATTTCCCGTTTCTCGAGCCGGTCCGCGTGATCGAGACCTACATGCACGCGAGCGGTGAATCGACCGAAGCCGAGGTGATGTCGATCAAGAAATTTTCCGACGGCCAGAGCGCCTGGACCACGCTCGCCAAGTCGGCCAACACGGCGGAAGCCGGATGGCAGTCGCTGGTCGACGGTTACGAATGGCGCATCAGTCACGAGCGCAACCGGCTGCGGCGGATGGCGGCCAATCCGCGGCTCTCGCGGCGTTAGGCAAGCCGCGCACTCGATGGGACGCCTGTTCGGAGAGCCACAACGGATCGCGGCCCAGGCCACGGCCGGCAAGCTCGCGGTGCTCTACGACGGCGGCTGCGAGATGTGCCGCAACGTCGCTGCAGGAATCGTGCTCTACGACAATACCGAGTCGCTCGAACTGCTGGACGCCAACGAGCCTGCGGCGCGGGCGCAGTTTCCAGAGCTCAGGCTCGACGACCTGCTCTACGAGCTGCACGTGATCGACGACCGCGGCCGGGTGTATCGCGGGGCGCGCGCGGTCAATGAAATTCTGCGCCGCCAGGCCGGCCTGCGCAGCTTGTTCGCCTACTTGTGGTATCTTCCGGGATACGCATGGATCGCCGACCGCCAATACAAAGCCATCGCCGGCAGACGCTACCGCAACACCGACGCGGCGGTCGCGGCCGCGACGGCGCGCCTGCGTTGAGCGCGGCGCCGGAGGTGTGCAGCGCCGATGACGCGCGGCAGGCGCAATCCACGTGAAGCCATTTTCGATCTACAACACGCTGAGCCGCCAGATCGAGGAATTCGAGCCGCTCAATCCGCCCGCTGTGACCTACTACTCGTGCGGGCCGACGGTCTACCTGCCGCAGCATCTGGGCAACATGCGCGCGTACGTGTTCGTCGATACGCTGCGCCGCGCGCTCGAGCTCAATGGCTACGACGTCCGCCACGTGATGAACATCACCGACGTTGGCCACATGACCTCCGACGCCGACGCCGGCGAGGACAAGATCGAAAAGACCGCACGCGCCGAGGGCAAGACGCCGCGCGAGGTCGCGGATTTCTATATCGCGCAGTTCACGCGCGACTGCGGCAAACTCAATATCCGGCTGCCCGCGCCGCCGCTGCTCTGCCGCGCGACCGACCACGTCGCCGACATGATCGCACTCATCGAGCGTATCGTGGAGCACGGCTACGGCTACATCACGCGCTCGGGCGTGTACTTCGACGTCGAAAAGTGGCGTGGGCAAAGCCGCACCGGCCGGCTTTCGCGCCAGAGCCTCGACGAGCAGCACACCGGCCAGCGGCTGGAACATTCGCCCGACAAGAAAAGCCCGCACGACTTCGCGCTCTGGGTGCTCAATCAGCCGCAGCATCTTATGCAATGGGAAAGTCCGTGGGGGCGCGGCTATCCGGGATGGCATATCGAGTGCTCGGCGATGTCGATGCGCTACCTGGGCGAGACGATCGATATTCATACGGGCGGTCTCGACCATATCCCGGTGCATCACGAGAACGAGATCGCGCAATCCGAAGGCGCGACCGGCAAACCCTTCGTGCGCTACTTCGTGCACAACGCTTTCCTGGTCGGGATGGAAGGGGCGAAAATCAGCAAGAGCGCGGGACGCTTCCCGGTGCTCGACGACCTGGTGGCGGCGGGAATCAATCCGCTCGCGTTTCGGCTGCTCTGCCTGGGTGCGAAGTATCGGTCAGAGCTTGCGTTCTCGCTCGACGCGGTGCGCGCCGCCGAGCGCAACCTGGATTACTTCGCCGAGTTCGCCCGCAATCTCTCCGATGAGGACGCGAACGCCGCGGCCGATTCGCCCTGGGCGCAGGAGTTCGACGAACGCTTTGTCGATGCGCTCAACAACGACCTCAACACTCCGCAGGCGCTCGCCGTCGCGCTCGAATTAGTGGGAGACGCGTATCGCCGCAACGACCGCAGAATCTGGAATACACTCAAGAGATTCGACGCCGTACTCGGGCTAGACCTTGAAGCCAAACGCGAGACAGCACGCGGAAAGTTTCCATCGGAAGTAACCGCGTTGCAGAGCGAGCGCGATGCGGCCAGAGCGGCCAAGGACTTCGAGCGCGCCGATGAGCTACGCGAGGAGCTGGAGGCGAAAGGCTACGAGGTGAAGGATCATCGCGGCGGGTCTACTATAATGCCCCGCAGAGGCGTCGCTTGAATATAATGGCCGTGCTCTCTTAGAATCCGCGGCACGCCCGCAGCGCCTCACACAAGGGTGAGCAATGTCGATTGAGTTGAAAAAGTTCGATACCAGGATGCAGGCCGAAGGGCCCGAAGTCCGCCATCTCGACCCGCATAACGCCCCCTATTACCTCCCGATCGGTGACGAGGTCGAAATTTTCGAGGCCGCTTACAAAGCGCGTCTGCCGGTATTGCTCAAGGGACCCACCGGCTGCGGCAAGACCCGCTTCGTCGAGCACATGGCCCATCGCCTCGCGGGTCTTCCCGATGGTCCCACCGAACTCATCACCGTCGCCTGCCACGAGGATCTGACCGGCAGCGACCTGGTCGGCCGCTACCTTATCCAGGCCGACGAGACGGTGTGGATCGACGGGCCGCTGACCCAGGCGGTGCGGCGCGGCGCGCTCTGCTACCTCGACGAGATCGTCGAAGCGCGCAAGGACACCACCGTGCTGATCCATCCGCTCTCCGACCATCGCCGCATCCTGCCGGTCGAAAAGCGCGGCGAGACGCTGGAGGCGCACGTCGGCTTCCTGCTGGTGATCTCGTACAATCCCGGCTACCAGAGCATCCAGAAAAATCTCAAGCACTCCACGCGCCAGCGCTTCGTCACTATCGAGTTCAACTATCCGCCGGCCGACAAGGAAGTCGAGATCATCGAGCACGAGGCGGGTGTCGACCGCGACATGGCGATGCAGCTCGCGGTGCTGGGCGAGAAGGTGCGCAACCTCAAGGCCTCGGGCCTCGAAGAAGGCGTCTCGACCCGGCTCCTGATCTACGCCGGCGAGCTTATCCGCCAGGGAATCGCGCCGCGCCGCGCCGCGACCGTCGCCGTGACCTGGTCGCTCACCGACGAGGCCGACAGCAAGCGCGCGATCGACGAAGTGGTCAAGGCGATCTTCCCCGAGTAGGCGGCCGCTTACGTGATCGATCTGCGCAGCGACACGGTCACCCTGCCGACGCCCGAGATGCGCGAGGCGATCGCGCGCGCCGAACTGGGCGACGACGTTTACGGCGAGGACCCCAGCGTCAATCGGCTCGAGGCGATGGCGGCAGCCACGATGGGCAAGGAGGCCGCGCTGCTGGTCGCCAGCGGCACGATGGGCAACCTGATCGCGATGCTGGTGCATTGCGCGCGCGGCACCAAGGCGGTGCTCGGCGCGCGCGCACACACTTATCTATACGAGGCGGGCGGCGCCGCCGCGCTGGGCGGCGTGGTGCTGACGCCCATCCGCAACACCGACGACGGCGAATTCGCGCTCGACGAGTTGAAGACCGAACTCGAGATGCCGCCCGATCCGCATTTCGCGCCGCACGCGCTGGTCGCGATGGAAAACACGCACAACCGCTGCGGCGGCGAGGCGGTCGGGCTCGCGCACATGGACGCGGTCGCCGAACTGGCGCATTGCCACGGCCTTGGCGTTCATCTCGACGGCGCGCGCATCTTCAACGCCGCGCTCGCGCTAGAGACCAGCGCAAACCGTATCGCCGCGCACGCCGACACGGTTTCGTTCTGTCTCTCCAAGGGGCTCGCCTGTCCGGTGGGCACGATGCTGTGCGGGCCACGCCCGTTCGTCGAACGGGCGCGACGCGTCCGCAAGATGCTGGGTGGCGGGATGCGCCAGGCGGGGATAATCGCGGCGGCCGGGATTGTCGCGTTGACCGCGATGGTCGAGCGGCTGGCCGAAGACCATGACAACGCACGCGCGCTGGCCGAAGGGCTCGGCCGCGTTGCGGGGCTGCGAGTGCATCCGGCGCGCCGGCGCACCAACATGGTGTTCTTCGAGGTCGCCGGGGGCGCCGAGCGGGCGAGGCGCTTCGCCGCCGCGCTCGGCGAGCGCGGCGTGCTGGTCGGTGCGCGGAGCCCGGTCGAGTTCCGCGCCGTCACGCACTATGGCGTGAGCGGCGCGGACATCCAGCGCGCGGTTTTGGCGGCGGCTGAGGCCGCCGCCAAAACCGCCGACGCCGCAGCCGCGGCGGTGGAGCGATAGCACCCGATGGATTCGCTGCAGTCGCTGTTCTCGCTGCGCGGGCATATCGGCTTCGTCACCGGCGCGTCGTCGGGACTCGGCGTCGACTGCGCACGGGCGCTCGCGATGGCGGGCGCCGACGTCGCGTTGGCCGCGCGCCGCAGCGAGCGCCTGGAGAAGCTCGCCGCCAATCTGGCGCGCGAGTATGGCGTGCGCACCGCCGCAATCCAGCTCGACGTAACCGCCGACGAGCAAATCGACGCGGCGCTCGCCCGGGCAAAGCGCGAACTCGGCCTGGTCGACATCCTTATCAATAACGCCGGCATCTCACCCACCGGCCGCGCCGAGACCCTGCCGCGCGCAACCTGGGACGCCGCAATCGCGACCAATCTCACCGCGCCGATGATGCTGGCGCAGCGCGTCGCGCGCGGCCTGATCGAAGCCAGGCGCCCCGGCCGCATCATCAACGTGGTTTCCATCTACGCGACCGTCGCCAGTTCGATTTACCGCCTCTCGGCCTACACCGCGGCCAAGGCCGGACTGCTCAATCTCACCCGCCAGCTGGCGGTCGAATGGGCGGGCTACGGAATCCTGGTCAACGCGCTGGCGCCCGGATGGATTCCGACCGAAGCGACCGAGGCCGGGATTGCCAAGGGCAGCAATCGTGAGCGGATGGAAAAATCGACGCCGCTTGGACGCCTTGGACGGCCCGAGGAAATCCGCGGAGCGATAATTTTTCTGGCCAGCGAGGCCTCGAGCTACGTGACCGGCTCGATGCTGGCGGTGGACGGCGGCTACCAGGCCTGGTGACGCCTTCGCGCACAGACGGGACCTCGCGGTGACGGGCGGAGCGGCTCTCAGAGCGCAAATCTTGCGCCGCAAGCCGGTCGCCGCCCTGCTGGACGACGCCGGACCGCATCGCGGCGGACTGCGCCGCGCGCTCGGCGCGCTCGACCTTACCGCACTGGGCATCGGGGCGATCATCGGCGCCGGTATCTTCGTGATGACCGGGGTCGGCGCGCGTCAGGCCGGGCCGGGCCTTATCGTTTCATTCATCATGGCGGGCGTGGCGTGCACGATGGCGGCGCTGTGCTACGCGGAGTTCGCCGCGATGATTCCTGTGGCAGGCTCCGCGTATTCCTACTCGTATGCCACGATGGGCGAGCTGGTCGGATGGATCATCGGCTGGGACCTCGTGCTGGAATATGCGGTGGGCGCGGCGGCGGTCGCGGTGGGATGGTCGGGATACTTCCGCGTGATTCTCGAAGGGATCGGGGTACGTCTGCCGCACGCGATAGCGTTTGCCCCCAGCTCAGAGCCGGGCGCGATCATCAATCTGCCGGCGCTGCTGATCGTGCTGCTGATCTCGGCCGTGCTCTACGTCGGCATCCGTGAGAGCGCGCGGCTCAACTCGATAATCGTCGGAATCAAACTGTTCGCGGTCGCGACCGTAGTCCTGGTCGGGATGTTTTTCATCCGTCCGCAGAACTGGAGCCCGTTCGCGCCGTTCGGATGGTCGGGCATTTCCAAGGGTGCGGCGTACATCTTTTTCGCATACATCGGCTTCGATGCGGTCTCGACCGCAGCTGAGGAGGTAGTCGATCCCGGGCGCGATCTGCCGCGTGGCATCCTGTGGTCGCTCTTCGTCTGCACGGCTCTATATATCGCGGTGGCCGCGGTGCTGACCGGGATGGTGCCGTTTGGCGAGATCGACAAGAACGCGCCGCTGGCCTCGGCCTTCGTGGTGCGCGGGCTCAACTTCATCGGCGGCGTAGTCTCGGTGGGCGCCGTGATGGGGCTGACCTCGGTGCTGCTGGTGTTGCTGCTCGGCCAGTCGCGGATTTTTTTCGCGATCTCGCGCGACGGGCTGCTGCCGCAGGCGTTTAGCCGGGTCCATCCGCGCTTCCTGACTCCCTACATACCGACCGTGCTGACCGGAGCAGCGGTAGGCGTCACAGCGGCGCTGCTGCCGATCCAGGACATCGCCGAGCTGACCAATATCGGCACCCTGTTCGCGTTCGTACTGGTCTGCCTGGGGGTATGGATTCTGCGTTACATCAATCCGGGTCAGCACCGGCCTTTTCGCACGCCGTTTGTACCGCTGGTGCCGATCGTGGGTGCGCTGTCGTGCTTGTACCTGATGGCCAGTCTGCCGCTGGTCACGTGGATCAGGTTTTTCGTCTGGATGGCGATTGGACTTGCGATCTACTTCGGCTACGGCCGCTTCCATAGCCACGTTGACGCCGCGGCTGCCGCTAACGCCGCCGCGGATTGAGCGCGGGCAATGAAAAAGGGCCGGGGGATGTCGATCCCCGGCCCTCTTTTTTGGTTCTCTTGGAGAATCTATCAGGTTCTCTTGAAGAATCTATTGCTTGACGCCTGATACAGACTCGAACTTGAGATCCAGCATCGCCACGCCCGCTGCGACGTTAAGGCCCGTGGTGCCCTCGATGCTGAGCGGCTGCAGCGAAATCGATCCATCCATTCCGCCGACCAGCAGGTTGCCGCCGACGCCGAGTCCGAGAGTCGCGCTAGCGGTCGCTCCGCCGTAGTGGCCAGCGAGCAAACCGGCTGGGCTCGAGATCTTTACCGCCGGCGCCAGCACCGTCCATAGGATTACGCCAGATTGCAGGTAGCCGATGTCGGCTCCGAACTTGCTGATCGAACCGCTGTAGTCCTCGATTTTCTTGCCCTTTGCCGCCGGAGTGTAGACGCATTGCAGCTTACGCGACGATCCGAAGATGAATCCCCAGCCGCTGGCGACGTGACAGCTCAAATAGCCGATCTTGGTGGTGCTCTTTGTCGGCGCTTTATCTTGTGCGCGCGCGCTGGGCGCCGCCGACAGTGTCACGGCCAGGGCCGCGACCGCGAACAGTGCAATAGAGAACTTTCGCATGCAATCTCCTCTCTTTAAAGTACAAGGTTGATCGAAAACGCAGTTTAACGCCGATTGGTTTGTATCACAAATATACTCTGCGCGATATCATTCAAAGCCGCCAAAAGCTTAGTCAAGAACGTAGTAGTGGTGGCGCACTTATAATTATTTGGCCGCTTCGACAAAAGGAATGGATTTTGCATATTGTAGCATCAATAATTAATATGATGCGCGTCATATGAAAGAAAGGACTATCGAAGGCGACGTTTCCCGGCCTGCCCAGTTAGCGCCGGTGAGGCGCGCGGTCCCGCGCGCGCATTTGTATCGCGACCTCGGAGTTCGCCGGTATCATCGCTTTGCGCACCGTTTTGGCAGCGCGCTGTGCGACCTGCGCCGCCCGCCGAGGTATGAGTGAAGGAGCGAGTTCGCGTGACGAACCCTACGGGTCGGCGTTGGTGGATCTGATGCCTCGGCCGAACGCGGCGACCTCGGAGCGCCACTGCTCGCCGAATGCCAGGATCAACACCTGCTGGTTGATGTGCTCGTCCTTGGTCAGACTGCGCCATGTTCCGCCGCCCGCCCGCGCCATCGCCTGATAAGCCGCCTGGGTTTCGAGGTAGAACTCCGGCAGGGAGGAGGCGCTCACCGGCACTGGCCCGCTGAAGCTCTGCCACTGTTTGATGAAGCGCTCGTGCTCCTCGACGGTCAGGTCGACCGTGTTGAAGGTTCCGTTCTCAGCGTGGAACTGGCGGATGAATTGGAGGACCGGATCGAAATCCTCCTTGAACGGCGGCGTGTCGCCGACCAGCACGATCACTTTCTTGGCGTACGAGCGCCATCCCATGTTGTCGACCGCCATGCGGACCGCGCCCAGCGTGTCTTCCTGCCATTCGCCGCCATTGCGAGCCTGGATGCCGCCCAGGAACTGGACCACCGCGCCGGGCGAAGTGGTAAGCGGCAGCATTTGCACCTGCTCGCCGCGTCCGCCGAAGACGATGATCCCCACGCGCGCGGTCGGCACCAGCCCATGGATCGCGAGCATCAACTGGCGCATCTTGTTCTTTACGTCGTCGATCACCAGGCGCATCGAGCCCGTCCCGTCGATGACGATCACGACGTCGAGACCGGTGCGCCGCAGGCCGCTGATGAAGCCGCCGAACCCGCCGCCGATGCCCTGGCCGTAGCCCGAGCCTATGCCGCCGCCGCGGCCGATTCCGATTCCACTGTTCGCCGAGCGCACGTAGTTGTTAGCGGTAACGACGGCCTCACGCGCGTAAGCGTCGATCTGCTTGGGCTTCTCCATCGGCAGCGCCTGCAGCTCAGGCATCTGCATCTCGGGCAGGTTGGTGTCTTCGCCGGGTTTGGTCTGGCCGCCGCCGCCACCGGCCTGGAGGCTTATCGGAATGAAGTTCTGGCCGGTCTCCATGTGCACGGCGAAGAGCAGGAAGAGCAGGACCACGACGTGCAGACCAATGGAAAGTGGGAACGGGCCAAGCAGGAAGCGCAGACCCTGGCGCAGGCCATGTTTGAAGCCGGGCTTTTCCTTTTCCGGATCTTCCTCATCCAGATGCGCGCGCGTGGCGATCCAGAACAGCCCGATCGCTACAACGACTACCGAGACCGCAAGCAGGCCGATTTCTTCCGCGACGGTCACGCGATGCCCTTTGCTGTTACGGCCCCGGCCCTGATCCCCCGAAAGGCGGCGCCCATGCTCCAGTTATGCGCCTGAGGGCGCCCTTTAATATTGTGCTCTCGGTGACGGTACAACTAAAGTCAGGGTCCTCCGGTAGCGGGTTCCGGCGGCACCACCGGTCCGCTGGGGAGGGACGGCTCCCCCGTCTCGCCGCCGCCACCGCCGCCCGGCAGCTTGGCCACCGCGATCGCGATTTGCTGGGCGCCCGCCGTTTTGGCGATGTCGAGGATGCGGACCATGTCGGCCAAGATCACCGCCGGGTCTCCCTGGAACACCACCAGCTTGTCGGGATCCTTGGCGATAGCGTCGTGGAGCGCCGCCGGCAGCGTTTGCTCATTCACCTCACCCTGGTTGACGAAGATGCGATGGTCCGCGGTGTACATCACCGCCACGCCCTTGGGTTTGTCGGTGGTCGCCTGTGACTGAACTTTGGGCAAGTCGACGTGGGCGGCGGACTCGATGGTGATCGCGGTTGCAACCATAAAGATGATGAGCAGGACCAGAAAGATATCGGTCAGCGGCGTGATGTTGATGTCGGCGAAAACACCGCCGCTTTGATTAGGGCTTATCGCCATGAACTGGTTCTAACCTCTTGCTCCGGCCTCGTTTGCCGGGGTCAACCGCCGGTCGCGCCCGGCCCGGTTTGCAGGCGCTGGAACTGTCCCGGCGAGACGTGCTTGGCCGCGATCGCTATCTGCTGGGCGCCGGCCAACTTGGCGATTTGCAGGATCCGGATCATGTCACCCAGCAGGACTTTCTCGTCGCCCTGGAAAATCACCACCTTGGAATCGACCCGGGTCAGCGCGTCGGTCAGCGCCGACTCGAGGTCGCGCTCGGTCACGTCCTTGGAATTGACGAACAGCTCGTGCTGGGCGGTATAGGTGACGATAACGCCCTTGTTTTCGGGCGAAGTGTTCTCGGCCATCGGAAGGTCGACGTGGGAGGCGGCCTCGATGGTGACCGAGGTGGTTACCATGAAGATGATGAGCAGGACCAGGAAGATGTCGGTCAGCGGCGTGATGTTTATCTGCCAGAACATCTCGCCGCTGCTTTTGGGTCCGCTAACCGCCAACGGCCTGTCTCCCTTGCAGCGCAGCGTCGATGAGGCGGGCGGCGTTGATGTGGATCGCGGCGTTGATGTTGTCGATCTTGACTGAGAAGTAGTTGTAGAAAATGACCGCGATGATCGCGACCGCCAATCCCAACGCGGTTGAAATCAGCGCCTCCGAGATGCCGGCCGCCACCACCGAGAAGCCGCCGGTGCCCATCACCGCCATTGACTGGAACGCGACCAGGATGCCGACCACGGTGCCGAACAGCCCGATGAACGGGGCCGAGGCGCCCGAAGTCGCGAGCACCCAGATGTAGCGCTTGAGCTCGACCAGCTCGGCAAAGCGCCGCTCCTCGTCGAGTTCTTCCAGCCGCGCGCGGTCGAGATCCTTGGCGCCCGAGATGAGCGTATGGAAGACGCGGTCAGCCGCGGTATGGCCGGTTTCGGTGCGCTGCAGGGCCTCGTTGAATTTACCCTGGCGCAGCGGGCCGACCAGCGCGTCGGCGGTCTTGGTGGCACGGGAGCCGATTCCGCGCAACGCCCACAGGCGCTCGAAAATGACCGCCAGGCAAACGATCGAGATGACGATCAGCGGGTACGTGGCATAGTAACCCTGCTGGATCATCTGAATAATGCCGAACTGGTTCTGCATCGCTTAAACCTTCCGCAACCGAGATTCTAGGCCGACTGGCGTGGCCGTTGCGGCTCCCCAGCAACGCCATGGCATCGGGTCCCCGAAGCTCAACATAATTACCTACCCGGGCCGGTATGCGCAAACCTGCGGAGACGAGTTCGGCCCAACTGCGCCGTCCTTTGCATCAGTTCGCATCAGTGGGGCCTCAGACGCAACGCCTGCCGGCCAAGTCAACTCACGCGCATCGCGTCCGGTTCCGGGAGCTTGCGGCAGGGCGGAGTTACGGGATAAATCTGCCAGAGGCGGAAGAAACCCGCGACAAAGAGAGGATTGAGACGGCAATGGCATTACTTGATGGGAAGGTCGCGATCGTTACGGGCGCCGGACGCGGTATTGGCCGCGAAGAGGCGCTGCTGCTGGCCAAACAGGGGGCCAAGGTCGTAGTCAACGATCTCGGCGGCCACTTCGACGGCACCGGCCAGTCACGTTCCCCGGCCGAGGAAGTTATTAAAGCGATCCGCGGCTTCGGTGGCGAGGCGGTGGCCAATTTCGAAAGCGTCAGCGATTTCAAATCCTCCAAGCGCATCGTCGAGTGCGCGCTGGACAACTTCGGCAAACTCAACATCGTGGTCAACAACGCCGGCATCCTGCGCGACCGCATGATCTTCAACATGAGCGAAGAGGACTTCGACGCCGTCGTCAACGTCCATCTCAAAGGTACCTTCAACATGGCGCGCCACGCCACTGCCTACTGGCGCGAGCAACAGAAGAACGGCAATCTGCTCAACGGCCGCCTCATCAACACCAGCTCCGATTCGGGCCTGCTCGGCAACGCCGGCCAGGGCAACTATGGCACCGCCAAGGCCGCCGTCGCGGCATTTGCGATAATCATCGACCGCGAGATGGCTCGCTACGGATGCACCGCCAACGCGATCGCGCCGGTGGCCCGCACCCGCCTGACAATCGACGCTACGCCGCAGACCGCGGCCACGATGCCCGCCGTCAAGCAGGGCGAGTTCGACCTCTTCAGTCCCGCCCACGTGGCGCCGCTGGTTGCGTGGCTCGGCAGCGACGACGCCAAGGACGTTCACGGCGAGGTGTTTCGTGTCGGGATGGGGCGGGTGTGGCTGATGCGCGGATGGCATTCGGTGGCGCAGGTCGCCGCGGCGCCCGGCACTTTCTGGGAGCCGGCGGCGCTCGGCACGCGCCTGAAGGAAGAACTCGCCAAGGGAGTCACCAAGAAAGAAAGCATGGCCGAGGTCATGTCCGCGGGGCGCTAACCGGCCGATGCCTAACGGTGAATCCGGTTCGCGCGTGAGCGGCGCGCAGCGCGGTACGCGCGCGCGCCGGGTGCTAATCATTTGCGCGGCCAACACCGCCCGCAGCATCATGGCGGAGCATATGCTGCGGCGCGAATTTGGCGCGCGCGGCGCCGACGGCTCGATCGAGATCCGCTCGGCCGGTATCGCGCCCTACGCTCGCGACGGCGCGCTGGTTTCGCTCGATACCCGGATGACGCTCAAGTCGATCGGCATCGATATTGGCGAAGAAGCGTCCTCGACCGACCTCAAACGCCATCCGGAGATGCTGGAGGCGGCCGACTTGGTGATCGCGATGACCGTGGCGCAGGAGCGCGACCTGCGCGAGCGCTTTCCGGCCGCCGCCGGGCGCGCAGTTTTCACACTGCGCGCGTTCGCCGGCGAGTCGGGCGATATAGATGATCCGTTCGAGCAGGGCTACGAAGTCTTCGACGTCTGCCGCGACGAAATCGCAAGGCTCATCCCGAAAGTCGTCGATCGCCTGCTCGGCGACGAATGAGACGGCATCGAAGGGATGTCAAACGAATTCGGCAAGGAATTCGACAAGGAATTCGAATTGATGGACTTCACCAACCCCACGGATGCCGAGATTCGCGAGATACTCTCGCATCCGGCCACGGTCGCGGTGGTTGGATGCTCCGATAATCCGGCGCGCGACAGCCTGCAGATCGCGATGCTGCTCAAGCGCAAGGGTTTCCGCGTGATCCCGGTCAATCCGCAGCTTGGGCCCGACGCGCTGATGGGCGCGCTCGGCGAGCGATGCTACCCGGACCTCGCCTCGATTCCCGGCCCGGTCCAGATGGTCGACGTCTTCAGGCGCTCCGAATATCTGCCGGAAATCGCCGAGGCGGCGATCGCCAAGGGCGCGCGCGTGTTATGGTGCCAGCTTGGCGTGGTCAACCTTGAGGCCGCCGCGCGCGCGGGTGCGGCCGGGATGACGGTCGTGATGGACCGCTGCCCGGCGATCGAGTATGGGCGGCTGTTCTAAGCACGGCGTGCGGCACCGGCGCTGTTAGCGATGGCGCGCACGAAAGCCCGCCGCTGGGAAACGCTCAAGAGTGAGCGCGTCTACGCGACGCCGATCTTCGATCTGCATCGCCATCAGCGCTCGCATCCGCATCGCGGCGAACACGACTTCTTCGTGCTCGAGGCGCCGGCCTGGATCAATATCATCCCGATCACACCCGCCAACGAGGTGGTGATGGTGCGGCAGTTCCGCCACGGCGTCGGCGACTTCACTTTGGAGATTCCCGGCGGGATGGTCGACCCGGAGGACCCAAGCCCGCTTTTCGCGGCACGGCGCGAGATGCGCGAGGAGTGCGGCTACGACTCCGAGGATGTGCTCGAGCTTGGCCGCGTCCATCCCAATCCCGCAATCCAGCCCAACTACTGCTACTCGTTCGTGGCCCGCAACGTGCGTCGCGTCAGGCGGCCTCGCCTGGGTGGTTCGGAGGAGACGGAGGTCGTGATTGTGCCGCTTCGGGACGTGAGGCGGCTGATTGCGTCGGAGAAGATCACGCACGCGCTGGTCATCGCGGCGTTTTCGTTTTTCCACGTCTACAACCCGCCGCGTAAGATGCGTCGGCGCTGATGGCGAAGAATTCGCAAAATTCACAGGGCTGCACAAAGTCAGGCGGGGCTCGGGCGCCCGTCGCCCACATCGGCGTCGCCTTCCTTAGGAATACGCGGCTCAGCCTTCCGAAGTTTCGGGAGGCGAGACGGCGGGACGTTGCACCGGTGCACATCCTGCCCGCGATCCAAAGTTGCGCGACCGCAACGGATTAAGCCGATGCAAATCGAAAATCGCCTGAAAATTCGAGAGAAATAAGGGTTCGCCCTAGAGCACGGGGGTGGCATGACCCGTGCCTGCAACCGCCGTTACAGCAATGCACTGAAATCTCAGGAGGAATCCGCATGGCTGCCAGCTTGCTGAGGGGGCGCCTGCGCGGGTCTAAATCGAGACCTGCTCGCGGCCAGGTATTCGTGCTCGTCTCACTGGCGTTGGTCGCGCTCATTGGCATGGTCGGGCTGGTCGTCGACGGGGGTCTTCTGTACGTCGCCCGGCGGCAGATGCAGACAGCGGCAGATGCTGCGGCGATTGTAGGCGCCAATGCGCTGCAAGGCTCCTCGACTGTGTCGGCGGGATACCAGCAGGCCGGCACCGACGCGGCTAGCAACAATGGCTTCAAAAATAGCGCCAATAGCGTGTCGGTCACTGTTACGCAGGTAAGCTGCCCGAACACGAGCGGCGAGGACTGTGTCCAAGCCAAGGTATCCGCGCCCATATCTATCTATTTTCTGCGGGTGTTTGGATATAGCTCGATGAATGTGAGCGCTCAGGCGATCGCCGGCGGCACAAATTCACCGGCGTGCATCTACGCGCTGGACTCTAGCGCAACCAAATCGTTTTGGGTGACCGGCAGCGGTGGCTTCAACGCGGCCTGCGGCATTCTGGTCGACTCCAGCGACTCGCAAGCGCTCTACGGCTCCGGCAGCGGGACATACACTGCAACGGGCATCGGTGTAGCCGGCGGCGATCACCTGGGCTCTGCGACCTGGACACCGACCCCGGTTACCGGCATCGCACCGGCTCCGGACCCGTTGGCATCGCTGGCGGAACCTACCGTTGGAAGCTGCAATCAGACCAATTACAGAACATCGAGCAGCGCCACCCTGACTCTCGGCACCTATTGCGGCGGTATCACCATCACTGGGAGTGGCACGATAACTTTTGGCTCGGGCCTGTACATCCTCGCAGGCGGGGGCCTGAAGGTCACCGGCAGTGCAACCATTAATGGTACGGGCGTGACTTTCTACAACACTTCGGGAACGGGAGGGTACGGACCCATCGACATGTCCGGCAGCGGTACCGTGACGCTGAGCGCGCCCACCTCGAGCTCGGGCGGGGGCATTCCGGGAGTCCTGTTTTTTCAGGATAGAACCATCACGCCGACTGGAGTAGCGGCGAGCAACACCGTTACCGGAAGCTCCTCGTCGGTGTTTGACGGGGCCCCCTATTTTCCGACCAGCGAGCTTACATACGAAGGCAGCTCCAACCTGTCTGGTAACTGCACAGGCCCCAACAGCGAATATACTTTGCTGATTGCCGATACTCTCAAGATAACCGGAACTACCAACATCAACATTTGCGACGACTTTACCAGCCTGGGTGGCACCTCTCCGCTCCAGTCCAGTACCATCTATGAATAAGCGAGAATACCGTCGGCAAAAGCGATTCGGGCTCGCCTTGCAGCGTTGGCATAGGGGCCAGAGCTATGTCGAGCTCGCGTTCAGCATGTTCTTTTTGACTACCCTGTTGCTGCTGGCGTGTGACCTCGGCCGAATATTTTATACCTACGTTACCGTGAGCGACGCGGCCCGGGCCGGCGCGCAATTTGGCTCGGAAAGCCTGACCACTGCGGCTAATGCGAGCGGAATCAAGTCGGCGGTACTCAATGACGCCTCAAACATTTCCTTAACGAGCGGCTCTCCCACAATAAGCCAGTGCACCTGCGTCAGTACCGCAACCACCGTCTCGATCTGCCCCTCGGCCTACGATTGCTCGGACAACCCGGGGGCGACCTACGTGACCGTCACCGTATCGGCTTCGCTTTCCACGTTCGGCCGGTACCCGGGGCTCTCGAACCCGGTCACTCTGACCAGAACCGCAGAAATGCAGGTCCTACAATGAAGCGAATCGGCGCATCGATAGGTCTGTGCTGCTATCAAACGGGCCAAACGATGGTCGAGTTTGCGCTCGGCGCTGCCTTGCTACTAATGACCACCTTTGCCATTCTCCTCATGGGCCACATGGTGTTTAGTTATAATTCGATTAGCGCAGCGGCCAGAGAGGGCGCGCGCTTCGCGCTCATCCATGGCAGCACTGCCGCTGACGAGTCTTCTATACAGAAGGTCGCAATCGCTGCCGCCCCCAGTCTTGGACTGACCACCAGCAATGTGACCGTCAGCTTTCCGCAGGACCTCAATGTCCCGTCGCAACTGGATGCCAAGGTCGTGATCAATTACACGTACAACATCCAGGTTCCCTTCATGCAGTCGAAGCAATTGACTCTCACCGCCACCGCGCAAATGCCGGTCTCGCCTTAATCGGCGACGTCCATCATCCTCTCCGATGATCAGCGGGAGGCTCGTTGGTCGCGGGGGGTCGGCTTTGGCGCAGGTCGCTTGGCGGGCGTACGTCAGCTTGGCGGCCTACATTGGCGCGCTGGACGGTAAAACTTGTACTGTAAAAAATACCTCGCCTTTGTCGTGATATGGCGATCCGTGCAGGCGGCTGAGGCGAGACAGTGCTAAACACGCTGATTTATGAGCATTTGCTCTTTTAACAGTGCTCCCTTGAGCATGGCATATCTCTTGCCATCTATTTGGCGAGTTTGTGAGGTCCTTGGCCTTCCGACCAACGACTGGCATCTGGATGAGTGCAACCAACGCGATAGTATCACCCCCTCAGAAGTTTTCAGCGCGAGAGATGCCTGAGGAATTCGCGCCGTCTCAATCGGAGACCCGTCTGGATCCCCATTATCTTTTTTACTGTTACACCTGCGGCGAGAGTGCGGGCGACGAGAACGCGCGCCACGAGTGCGCAAACGACGACACTGCCGCCGGCGCCCTGCCTGCTCCGTATTCGTGGACCGTGTGGCGGCCGCGAATCTGGCCTACGTTGCCGCAGGGGCTCTTGAGCGTCAGACTCAGGCTGAGATTCCTCTTCCGATGGGCCATACATAGGCTGCATCTGTTCGCCGGCCCGGGGTGCGGCGTCTTGCTGGTCTATGACCGCGAGCGGCTGGTGCACTATTCAGGATTTACTCCGAGGTATTGGCGCTTTCCGTTCGTAGCCGACGACGACTTCCAGATTGGCGACACCTGGACCGATCCTGCGCATCGCGGAAGAGGCCTTGCATTCTTCGCGCTTCAGACGATAGTGGCGATGCTCGCTAAGCCGGGGCGGCGCTTGTGGTATGTCGTCGAGGCCATCAATCAGCCGTCCATCCGGGTCGTCGAAAAGGGGCGATTCACGCTCGCGGCCGAAGGCACGTGGGTGACGCAGTGGGGATTCAAGCTGGCAGGGGCCTATATAATTCCCAAGAACCGTTCCGCTTGAATCCGTTCAGGAGAGCGCAGGAGAATGAGGGAGGACGTTTCGACGATGGCGGTCACCAGGCATAATTTCGATTCCCATACTTTCGGCGCGCAGACGTTCGCGCTGGACCCGGCGATGGACGGCACCGGCGACGCCGAGCCTCCGCTTGGCGTAACGATCCAACCGCTTGCCCAGGCGCTTGACCGATGGGAGCAGCTTGGCGAAGCGAGCGGCAATGCCACGTTATTTCACACGCCGGCGTGGGCGCAGGTGCTCCGCCGCGCCTATGGATTTCAGGTTTTCGCGGCAACTATCGAACGCCGCGGCAAAGTCCTCGCCGGCTGTCTGCTGTCGCGCACCAGGAATCCGTTTAACCGCCGCGTCGTCGGTCTGCCGTTTTCCGATTCATGCGCGCCACTGGGCATTGATGAGAATGCGACCGCCGCATTGATGCGCGCCCTGACCGCCGAATCGCGGATCGGCGGCAGTCTGGAGATTCGGGGGATCAAGGCCGCCGCGCCATGGCAGACGGTCGACAGCTTTGAGCAATGGTCGATTGATCTCGGACGTCCGTTCGCGGAGATCCAGCGCGCGGCGGATCGAAATTTTCGCCGCCAGGTAAAGCGCGCCGCATCCGAATCGCTCACCGTCGAGACCGGCGATAGCGCCGCGATGTTAGGCCGCTTTTATACGATCCAGCTCGAGACCCGACGGCGCCTGGGCGTGCCGCCGCAGCCGCTGCGTTTCTTTTCGCTCGTGCGCGAGGTCTTCGCCCAGACCCACGGCCTCGAGGTCTGGCTGGCGTCGTGCGCCGGGCGCGACCAGGCCGCGGTCGTGCTGCTGCGCGACGGTCCCAAGCTCTATGCCAAATGGTCGGCGCGCGCGGCTGAGAGCACCGCAGGCGCCTCGCATCTTCTGTTCTTCAGCATCCTGGAGCATCACGCGGGCAAGGCGGCGGTGCTCGACCTTGGCCGCACTGACTCGAGCAACACGGGACTCGCGCGCTTCAAGGCTGAGATGGGCGCCGTGCCGTCGCCGCTTCCCTATAGCTACTTTCCCCGCCCGCCGCGTCACACAAGCGCCGAGACGGCCGATCATTCCACGAGTGCGCTGGCGCGAATCTGGCGCCGGCTGCCGCTGTCCGTCACCCGCGCAATCGGCGCGGTCGCCTACCGTTATCTCGCATGAGGCGGCGTCTCGAACCAGCCTGAGACCCCAGGCGCGCAGCTTCAATCGCCATTAGACTTTCGAGTCTTACTATTGGATGCGATAGTCAGCGCCACGCGAAGGCGATGACAACACCTGCAAGCCATTGACTTGCGGCGGCCGCGCGCGAGTAGCATCATCTCAGGCCGGCGATACGCCAATCGCACTGGCGTAGACCGTGCCGGCTGAAGATGAGCGTACGAACGCAAATCGCACTTGCGCTATGGATAATTGTCGGCGTTGCGGCGACTGTTATTTTCGAGTCACTGCCTTCGAACGTCAGTGGCTATCAGGATTTCAAACCATACTATGTCGGGTCGCTGGCGCTTCGACAGGGTATTGATCCTTACGACGGTGATTTCGAGACTGTTTTCACCGCAGCCGGCCGTCCGCTGAGTAATCTCTCGGCCTGGGAGTGAGCCGAGCCGCTGCTCGATACGCCGGCCTGGCTGATATTTTTCGAGCCGTTTACGTTCCTTGAGCCGATAACCGCCTACTGGACGTGGGCCGCGTTCAACGTGTTGTGCCTCGCCGCGGCGCTTTTCCTGCTGATTCGCGAAGTGGGACCGCCCGGCGTGGAGGGCTGGACGGTTGCGGCCTTGATGCTGCTCTATCCGCCGATCGCGATCAATTTCTGGTTTGCACAGAGCGAAGTTGTACTGTTGTTGATCTTCGTGCTGGCGCTGTGCGCGCTTGCACGACGCCATGACGGGACGGCTGGAGTGATATTGGCGGCGGAGGCTTTGCTCCGCGCCTATCCGCTGGGGATGCTGGGTTATCTGGTTGCGCGGCGCAACTGGCGCGCGAGCGCGTACTTTGTGGCCGCGTGCGTTATCGGTAGTGCGATTGCGATTGGGTTTGCGGGATTACGGCCGGTCCTGAGTTTCGCACATCTGGCGGCGCCGATGTCCGGAGTGCACGCCCGCGGCGCGCCGGCTGGCTTGTTGAAGCATCCGGCGAATCTCAATTTAGGCTCGTTCGTGCAACTGGTGCTCGGTTATAGCGACTGGGCTGCCGTGGCAGGGTTGGCGATCGAACTGCTGGCGGCGGCCTTCGCGTTTGCCGCCACCGTCGCGATTGAGGATGACCGTTATGGATGCGGCTTTTCGCTGTGGCTGGTGGTGATCACGATGCTCTCGCCGGTGGCCTGGCCGCAGTTCCTCGTTTGCATCGTTCCGCTTTACGTCGGTATCGCGGCGGCGAATCACGCGGCCACTGAAGAAAGACCGCTGGCGCGGCGCGTATTGAACCTTGCCGGTGCGAGCTACGTGGCAGCAATGTTCATGGGCGGCCCGCTGGGCTTCCTCAGTCGGGCGTTGTCGCGTGCGATCGCCGGACATATGCATGCGTCGTATGTGATGCCGGCCGAGGCCGCGTTCATTTCGCTCGGATGCGCCTATTTCGCGGCGCTCTGGATGACCATCTCCAGGGCCGCGCCTCGAACAGCCGGCGTCCGCATGCAGCCCGCGACCGCAAAAGAGGCGACGGGCGCGGCGGTCGCGCGCGTCTCGAATTAGGCCGCGATCTGTAGGACGATAAGATGACGAACACGCGTCGGGATGCTCTTTGATGCCGGGCGCGTCGGTTCGGATCATTAATCGACACGGAGGGCGGCAGCGATGGCGACCGAAGATTCTTCGAGCATCGGCGACGTGATTCGCAAGGCCAGCGAGGCGCTGGCCGAAACTCTCTCGGCGGTGAACAAAGCGGTCAAGGATCTCGCGGCGCAGGCCGGCGCCGGGGTCGACCGCGAGCAGATGGTCGAAAACTGGCTGCGCGCCGCGCGGATGAGCAAGGACGGCATGGTGACCGCGCTGGAGCAGGGCTTCCAGTGGTGGGAGCGCCAGGTCCGCGAGCAAGTGCGCCGGACGGCTTCGGCGGCTGGCTCGGAGAAGAAGCCCAATCCGATGGAGGCGTGGGCCGAGAGCTGGCGCAAGGCGACCGAGTCGTTCAGCGCCTCGGACAAGTGGACCGAGGAGGCGCGCAAGCAGGCCGAGTCGGTGCAGAAGACGCTGCAGGACGGGCTGCGCGCATGGCAGCGGATGTGGGAGCCCGAGAAAAAGAAAACTGAAGAATCCTGAGCCGCGCGCTTACGGCCTATAGATTGTTCTTGTAGTCGAGCTCGACGAAGCGGTCGATCTTTGCCGCCGCGTCTTCGCCGTCGCTCTTCACGGCCAGGTATTTTCCCCATGAAAAAGGGATGCGCGCGCCCCAGCTCTCGGGCTTCCACAATTGCGAGCGCATCAGGGCTTTCGCGCAGTGGAAGAAACATTCGCGCACGGTGATTCGGATCGCGATCTGGGCCGCCGAGCCGCTAGCCGAAAACCGCGCGAGCAAGGCCGGGTCGACGCTCAGTTCGCCCGTGCCGTTGACCCGCAGCGTCTCGTCGGTGCCGGGAACCATGAAGATAATCCCGGCGTGCGAATTCTCCAGGATGTTCTGCAGGCCGAAAAGCAGCTTGTTGCCCTTGCTGTCGGGAATCAGCAGCGTGTTGGGGCCCTCGACCGCAACGAAACCCGGTGCACCGCCCTTGGGCGAGACGTCCTGATTGCCTTCGGCGTCCGCTGTCCCGAGCACCAGGAAGGGCGAACGGCCGATGAAGTCGATCGCGGTATCGTCGAGCGCGCGCAGGAGCTTGCGTGGGGTGGCCGGATGCGGGGTGCCCATGAGCGCTCGCAACTGGTCCACGCTGGTGATTCGATGATTGCCGGAATTTTCCATTTTGATGCTCCGCCTGCGCCGCTGCGCATCGATCATCCTGTAGCACTTGCGGTCGGCGCCGAACAGCACCCTCGACGCGTCCGATAATCATACGCTTTGGTTTCAAATTCCTTCCCCCTCAGTTTTGGGGGAGGGTGAGGGCGGGGAGTCCAGTCGGTCCTCAATCTCCGTGAGAACCGCCTCTGTCTGCAAGAAGATCGAGACGGGATGAGTTAATTAGTGCGATTCGCGGGCGAGCGAGCGCATCGCCTCGCCCAGCAACTCGACCTCGTCATCGGTGGTCCAGGGTGAGAAGGTCACGCGGAAGCCGTTGGGATCCTGGGGTGGGCGCAGCGGCTTGATCGCGACGCCGAAGCGGCCGAGCGCCGCCTCGGCCAACTCCTCAGGCCGCGTCTGAGGCGGCAGCGCGTAAGCCAGGATGCCGGGCGCGTGCGGGCCGTCCCATTTCGACGCCGTATTTTCGTAGAGCGCGTCGAGCAGCCCGCTGATTCGCGTCCGCATCCGCATCAGGGTCTCGACCCGTGACGCGAATTCCTCAGCGCACGTTCGGAGCGCCTCGGCCATCCCCGCGAACAGCGCGCAGTTGAGCGATCCGCTTTCGAGTTCGCCGCCGCCCCTGCGGATGAAACCCACTGGCCCCGTCCAGGCGAGCGTGTTGGCGCGCAGAAATCGCTCGCTGGTCCACAGACCCCCGGTGCCCATCGGACCGAATAGCCACTTGTGGCCGGTGAACGCATAGGCCCACGCTTCGATTTGCGCCACGTCGATCGCGACCTGTCCGAGCGCCTGCGCGCCGTCGACGATATACGGAATTTCCTGCTGCCCAAGGATCGCTCCGGCTTCTTCGACCGGCAGGACGCGGCCGTCCTGGCACGAGACGTTAGAGAACACGGCGAAGCCCGGACGCCGCCGGCGAATTAGCGCGCGCAAATTGTCGAGAAACTCGGCAGGCGATCCGCCGCCGATCGTTGCGATCTCGATCCCGCGCGCGCTAAGGCGTGAGAGCGGCCAGTTGACGCACGGATGCTCCTGGTCGGTGGTGACGGCGATCTCACCCGGACCGAGCGTCGCGCCGAGGATGCTGATTGCGAGATTCAGCGCGGTCGAGGAGTTGGGCAGGAGCGAGACGCCACCGCCGCTCGCGCTCGCGCCGATGAGCGAGCCGGCGGCGATTCGCGCCTGCTCCAGCGTGGCGTCGAGTCTGCGGACGCCGTCCTCGCTGTAGAGCAGACCAGCGAACTCGCGGTCGGCGGTTCGTACGCGCCGGGCCACGGGCGCATACGGCCGGGCCAGCCCGCCCTGGTTGAAGTAGGCTTTTACCACCGTGCGCCTGGCCATAAACAGAATCTCCAGTTCCGGCTTACGCTTGCGGGCCGCGTCGCCGCTCGCTCAAGGAGCCTCGGCCGGACTGGCGGGAGGGGCGAAGACGCTTTGTCCACGCGGCGGTCCGCCCCACAACTTGCGGCATAGCGCGTAGGCCGGATAGGTCGTCGCCGCCAGCACGACCGCGACGATGAAGTCCTCCTTGATGCCGCCCGCAGTAAGCGCGAGACCAAAGGTGGCGCACCAGGTCAGCATCGGGAGTCCCGCGACCAGGTAGAGGCCGGTCCGGCCGCCGCCGATCATGAACAGGCCGTCGCGCACGGGCCGCTTGCGACGCATCACCACCAGCGCGCTCAGCTCGAGCACCAGCGCCCCCATGTAAAAGAATACGTCGAGGATGACCAGCGTGACGAAGCCGAGCGGCACCAGCATCGTGAAGAGCACGCAGCAGGCAAGGATCGACTTGCCGGGCGTTGCGGTGGTGCGCCAGACCTCGGCCAGCCATCGCGGCAGATAGCGCTCGCGCGCCAGCACGAACGGCATCCGCGACACCCACAGCATCGCGGCCGTGAAGATCGAAAATGCCGACACCATCCCGCCCAGCGCGAGCGCGGCGCCTAGCGCCGGGCCGCCGATCTGCCGGCCAATTTCGGAGTACCATCCAGTCTCCCACTTGGCGCCGCTATGCGCGCCCGAGAGCGCCACGCCGAGCGGCAGCATGTAGCCGAGCACCACCATCGGCAGCGCGATCGCAAGCGCGCGCTGGTAGGTGCGGCGCGGGTTGCTAATCTCGCCTGCGACCACGCTCGCGTTTTCCCATCCGCTGAAATTCCAGATTATGATCGTGAGTCCGCCGCCGAGCGCGAGCGCGAAGTCGGGCCCGAAAATCTGGCCGCCCGGCGGATGCCAGTGCACGAGATGACCAAAGCCGATCACGACCAGCGCCGCAAACGGCGCCAGCAACAGCGCGGTGAGCAGGACCACGCTGTCGCCCGCCGGCCGCACGCCGCTAAAGTTGAGCAGCCCGGCGAGCCACACCAGCGCGACCCCGACCACGAGCTGGCCGCCAGTGCCGAGCGGATACAGGAAGGCGAGGTAGGCGCTGAACAGGACCGGGTATATCGCCATGTCCATCGCGGTATAAAGCAGGGTCAGGTAAGCCTCGGCGAAGCCGCAAAACGGCCCGAGCGCCTCCTTGACCCAGAAATAGAAGCCGCCCTCCACCGGCATCAGCGCGTTGAGCTCGGCCGCCATCAACGCCGTCGGCACGCTGAGCGTCAGCGGCACCAGCACGCACAAAAGGAGCGTGAGGCGCGGGCCGGCTATCCGCACTGCGTCCTCGGTCCCGTAGGCGCCGCCGCTTACCACCAGGTAGACGACGCAGGTGAGCGAGAGCAGGCTGAGCTTGCCGCCCTGCATCGCGATCGCGGCGCGCGGGTTGAGCGGCGCGGCGGCGGTTGCGGCCGCTTCGATTCGTTCATGCTCAGCGCGATCCGTGCTCAGCCGCTTCATCAGGGCTAGGCTCTAGCCGAGCGTCGGCGCCGGCACAAGGCGGCGGGATTGCGCGAGGGTGGCCTCGCGGACAACACTTATAAATGGTATCGATAGCGCGTATAACCGCGTATATTAAGTGGGTCCCGCCGGACGACAGGCCGGTGCCGACGGTCAAACTTTTGAGTCTTTTTGCTTTGAGCCTTTTGCTCCTGAGTCATTTGCCTTTGTGCTAACTCCAAATGAATTTGTTCCGGGCGTTCCCTCGCGCACGCCCAAATTATCGGTGCATAAATCACGGCACACGCTGACGGCTGCACTGGCCGCGGCCGCGATGCTGCTCGGCGCCGGGTGCGGGCAGGTGCGGGGCCCCAGGTTTCAGCCGCCCGGCGCCGCCTCCGCCAGCGCGCCAGGCGAGGCCGCAGAGCCACAGTCGCCGTTCGGCGGCAAGCCGGCGGTCGACATCCCGCCGCAAGCCAGGGCGATGGGCGCGTTTTTGCAAGCCGAGGTCGCAACCGAAGAGGGCGATCGCACGGAGGCGTTAAAAGCGCTCGAGCAGGCGGTGCGGTACGACCCGGACAACGCCACGCTGCGCGTAACACTGGCCACGCTCTATGTGCGCGACGGCCGCCTGCCGGAGGCGCGGAGCCAGGCCGACCAGGCAGTCAGGATCGATCCCGGCTCATCGCACGCACTGCTGCTCGCGGCCGGTATCGACTCCGCGCTGGGCGACGACGCGAGCGCCGAGCAGGATTATCAGGAAGTGATCAAAACCGCGCCCAAGAACCAGGAGTCCTACCTGTTCCTGGGTACGCTGTACGCCAAGCGCGGCGAGTACGAGCAGGCGCGCAAGGTTTTCGAGCAGTTGATCGCGCTCGATCCGCAATCGTTCCTCGGCTACTACTACGCCGGACGCACGATGCTGGCGGCGGGCAACTATGCCGCGGCCGAGCGCTACTACGACAAGGCGCTCGAGCTCAACCCGCAATCCGAGCTGGCGCTGCTCGACCTCGCCGCGCTGCGCGAGGACCAGGGCCGGCGCGACGACGCGGTCGCGATTTACAAAAAGATCCTGCAGATCAACCCCAACGACGACCGTGCGCGCAAGCGCATGGCCGAACTGTACTTTGCCGCGCACGCTTCAGCCGAGGGACCGGTGAAGCCGGCGCCGCCACCCGAGAAGATCGACATCAGTCCCGGCGACACGCGCACCAAGATTGGCCTCCTGTATTTCGAGCGTGGCGACTTCGAGCGCGCGGCCACCGAGTTCAACCTGGTGCTTGGCGCCGATCCCGACAACTACCGCGTCCACTACTATCTCGGCACCGCCTACAGCGAACTGTCCGACTACGACAAGGCGGCGGCGGAGTTCGGGAAGATTCCCGAGGGTAACGAGCATTACGTCGAATCGCGCCTGCAGCTCGCCTACATCTACGACAAGCAGCAGGAGTACGACCAGGCGATCGCCGCGCTCAACCAGGCGCTGGCAAAGAAACCTGACGACGCCGAGATTCTCGGCTTCACGGTCGGCGTGTACCAGGAAAAGAAGGACTATCCAACCGCGATCAGACTCGCGCAGCGGATGGTCGTGCTCGAGCCCAAAAGCGACAAATACCACTTCACGCTCGGCGCGCTTTATGACGAGAGCAAGCAGCGCCCCGCCAGCATCGAGGAGATGCGCAAGGCGATCGATCTGAATCCGAAAAACGCGCAGGCGCTCAACTACCTCGGCTACACCTACGCCGAGGCCGGCGACCACCTCGACGAGGCTGAAAAGCTGGTCAAACGCGCGCTCGCGATCGAACCCGAAGACGGCTTTTATATCGACAGTCTCGGTTGGGTCTATTACCAGAAGGGCGAATACGGCAAGGCGGCCGAAGAGCTCGAGAAGGCGGTCAACCTGACCGGCGACGACCCGACTATCACCGAACACCTTGGCGACGCTTACTCCAAGCTCGGCCGCTCCGAGCAGGCCGGGCAACAGTACGAGGACGCGCTTCGGCGGACCACGGATCAGGAGCAGGCCGCGCGGCTCAAGGGAAAGTTGCAAGCCCTGCGCAATGTCGGCAGCGCCAGTCACTGAATTGTTGCGCGCGGGACCGTTGCGCGTGAGCGGGGAGCCCTTGTGCCGCAGATGGCGCGCGGCCGCGGGCGCAGCCGTTCTGTTACTCGCATCCTGCCAGCTCTCGGCGTGCGCGCTCACCGCCAGTGCGCCACCCGCAGCGACGTCCGCCGCGCCCGCCTCCGTCACGCCGGCTAGCGCCGCGATGCTCTCGGCGCTCGCCGATCGCGAGCGATCGCTGCGCTCGATTCAGAGCGGGGCGATAATGGAGTACAGCGCCGCCGACGGCCATCACTTCCGCACCCATGAGGAGATCGCGCTCGCGCGCCCGGCCAGCATGCGGGTCGAGGCAGTCGCGCCGTTCGGCGCCACGATGGTGCTGGCGGCAGACGACGCCGGCCGGCTGATGATCTTCGACCCGTCGAAAAACGTCCTGATGAGCGGCGGCGCCAACGCCGCGACGCTCGAGCGCTACGTGCGTATACCGCTGGCGCCGCCGGCTGCGGTGAATCTTTTGATGGGCCTCGCGCCGGACCCGGCTGAACTTGCCACGCCGCCCGACTCGGTCAACGATACGGAGGGGATGACGGTTGCGCTGTGGCGCCTCGGCGATGGCGGCACGCGCGAGCTGGGTTTCACCGCCGGGCAGTTGGCGATGGTGCGCGAGCGGGACAGCGCAGGGGGCCAGCGTTACGAGGTGCGCTATAGCCAGTGGCGCGACGTGGGCGCGATAAACTTTCCGCACCAGGTCGAGGCCGACTTTCCCGCAAGTCGCGTCACGCTGCGCTACGAGGCGCCCGCGCTCAACACGACGCTCGCGCCCGCGCTGTTCGTGCTGACGCCGGCGCCGGGCACCAAGCAGATTTCGATTGACGCCGGCGCGAGCGCCGCGCCGGGAGCGGCGGGCTGAAACGCTCCCGATGAGTCTTCGCCGCGCGCTCGCGATGTTGCTGTGCTCCGCACTCGCCGCCGCGGCGGCGCTCGGATGCCGCGTGCAGCAGCCGCCCAGCCAGCACGAGCGCGAGCAGATTCTCTACCAATCGAGCATCAGCGATCCGCGCACCTTCAATCCGATCCTGGTCACTGACAACGCCTCGGGCGAGGTGGTCGGCGATCTCTTCGAGGGGCTGGTCAGGATCAATCCGATAACGACTCTGCCCGAGCCCGGCCTGGCCGAGAGCTGGGAGCTTGGCGACGGCGGTAAAGTTATCGTGTTCCATCTGCGCCACGGGGTGAAATGGTTCGACGGGCAGCCCTTCACCGCGCGCGACGTGGTTTTCACGATGCGCGTGATCTACGACCCGCGCGTGCCCAACATCGAGGAGCCCAGCCTCACCGTCGACGGCAAGCCGCTGAAGGTCGAAGCGCTCGATGACTACACGGTGCGGATGACGATGCCGCGGGTATTCGCGCCGCTGCTCTACGCGATCGGCGTGCCGATCATTCCCGCGCATCTGCTCGAGCCGGCGCTCGAGGCCGGTAAATTCAATCACACCTGGGGTATCAACACGCCGCCGAAAAAAATCGTCGGCCTAGGGCAGTTCGAGATGGCGCGCTACGTCCAGGCGCAGTTCGTCCGTTTCAACCGCAATCCGGACTACTGGATGCGCGACGAAAAGCGCGAGCGGCTGCCGCGGCTGCACGGCGAGACGCTGCAAATTGTGCCCGACGGCAACGCCCAGTACCTGCGGTTTCTCGCCGGGCAGATCGACACCTACACGCCGCGCCCGGAGGAAGTCGTCGATCTGCGCGACAAGCAGAAGCAACTCGGCATCACGCTCAAGAAAATCGGCATCGACACCGGATCGCTGTTCTTCGCCTTCAACCGCAATCCCAATCATTACATCCATAACGGCGTGACCGATCCGAAGTACCGCTGGTTCACGGACCCCCGCTTCATGCGCGCGATCGCCCACGCCGTCGACAAGCAGGGAATGATCAATCTCTGCTTTCACGGACTCGCCGTGCCGGCGGTCTCCGACACCTCGCCCGCCAACAAGATTTTCCACAATCCCAATCTCAAGGACTACGACTACAATCTCAAGGAAGCGGGCGACCTGCTGGAGCAGGCTGGCTACCACCTCAAGGGTGGGGTGCGCTTCGACCCGCAGGGCAATCGGCTGGAGTTCAACCTCGCGACCAACACCGGCGTGAACGTGCGCGACGAGATGTGCGTCATCCTGCAGCAGGACCTCTTGCGCATCGGCATCAAGGTCAATTACCGGCCGCTGGAATTCACTACGCTGGTCGACAAACTCGACTCCACCTACGACTGGGACGTGGTACTGATCGGCTTTACCGGCGGGATCGAGCCTAACAACGGCGCCGACTTCCTGCGCTCGTCGGGCGCCCTGCACCTGTGGTACCCAAAGGAGCCCAAGCCGGCCACGCCGTGGGAGGCCGAGATCGATCAACTGCTCGAACAGGGCACGATGGTGATGGATCCGCTGAAACGCGCGCCGTACTACTGGCGCATCCAGGAAATCCTGTACCAGCAACTGCCGATCATCGAGACGGTGCGCCAGGTGCGCTACGAGGCGTGGAAGAACACGCTGGAGAATTTCCAGCCCACGGTATGGGGCAATTACAAGCCCGAGTGGATCGAGTTCCGGCCCGAGTAACCGCCCGCCGCACAAGCGATGGCCAGGTTCCTGATAAAGCGCCTGCTCAACATGATCCCGCTGATCATCGGGATCACGTTCCTGTCATTCCTGGTGATGTCGCTCGCGCCGGGCAACTTCCTCACCAACCTCAAGCTCAACCCGGCCATCTCGCCCCAGGTGATCCGGCAGATGGAGGCGCAGTTCGGCCTCGATCAGCCGCTCATGGTGCGTTACGCGAAGTGGCTCTGGCAGGTGATTCATCTGAATCTCGGGATTTCGATGAGCTACCGGGTCAACGTGACCTCACTCATCGCCGCGCGCGCGTTCAACACCGTCATCCTGGCGCTGGCGGCCATGATCTTCGCATGGGTCGTCGCGATTCCGATCGGGATCGTCGTCGCGGTCAAGCAGAACTCGATCTGGGACCGCGTGCTGTCGTTCGTGGCGTTCTTCGGGATGTCGGTGCCAAACTTTTTTCTCGCCTTCCTGATGATGTACCTGGCACTGCGCACCGGATGGTTCCCGGTCGGCGCAACCTTTTCGCCTTACTATGAGAGCCTCAACACCTGGGGCCGTATCGCCGACCGTATCAACCATCTCATTCTGCCGGTGTTCGTGCTGGGCGTGGCGGGGATGGCGTCGCTGATGCGTCTGATGCGCTCGCAAATTCTCGAGATCAAGAATTCCGAGTTCGTGCGCACGGCGCGCGCCAAGGGCCTGCCGGAACGCGTCGTGATGTACAAGCACGTGCTGCGCAACGCGCTCAATCCCTTCGTCACGCTGGCCGGCTATGGCCTTGCCGACCTGCTCGGTGGCGCGGCGCTGATCGAGGCGGTGATGAACCTGCAGGGACTGGGCCTGCTGCTGCTCGACGCGGTGCGCTCGCTCGACATTTACCTGGTGATGGGCTCGGTGCTGATGGGCACCGTACTGCTGTTGCTGGGCAATCTGCTGGCCGATATCGCGCTGGTGATGGTGGACCCGCGTGTCGATTTCTCCGGGCTTAGCGCGGATTGAGCATGCCGGCTTCCCAGGCGACGATCCCGAACAACTACGCCCCGTCCGGTCTGCCGGCCGCGCGCGCGTGGCGCGCGCGCGCGCTGCTGGACGGCCTTGGCTGCGAGTGGCGCCGCGCCTCGTGGGTAGTGCGGCTCTCGGTTAGCTGCCTGCTGCTGTTCTATTTCTTCGCCGCCGCCTCTCCCCTGGTCGCGCCTTACGATCCGATCCGCCAATATCGCGACCTGCCCGACTGTCCGCCGATGCATCTGCATTTGGCGCGGCCGGCCGAGTGGGCGCACGGATTTTTCTACGCCCATCCGATGCGGATGAGCGACGCGGCGGCGCGCATCTTCACCCCCGACCGCTCGCGCAAGACCTATCTGCGGGTTTTCCATCACGGCCATCTCTTCACCACCGAGTCGGCGGACGAGCCGTACTTCATCATGGGCAGCGACGGGCTGGGCCGCGACCTCTTCTCGCGCATCGTATACGGCGCGCGCGTCAGTATGTGCGTCGGCCTTATCGGCGTGTTGATCACTTTCTCGCTCGGCATCGTGGTGGGCGCGTTTTCGGGCTATGTCGGCGGGCTTACCGACAATCTGATCATGCGCTGGTCGGAGATCGAGATGTCGCTGCCGTCGTTTTATTTCCTGCTCGCGCTGGCCGCGGTGATTCCTTCGGGCGTGAGCCCGGTGATGACTTTTTTCACGATCGTCGCGATCATGAGCTTCATCAGCTGGGCCGGCTTCGCCCGGATCATCCGCGGGATGGCGGCCTCGGTGCGCTCGCGCCCCTACGTCGAGGCGGCGCGTGCGTTGGGCGCCTCGCGCACGCGGATAATCTTCCTTCACGTCATCCCGTCGGTGCTCGGCTACGCGATCGTGGCCGCGACGCTGTCGATTCCCGGTTTCATCCTCGGCGAGAGCGCACTCTCGCTGCTCGGCCTGGGCATCCAGGAGCCGGCCGCGAGCTGGGGCAATCTATTGGCGCAGGCGCAGGACGTGCAAAACCTCGCGCGCTATCCGTGGATTCTTATCCCCGGTGTTTTCATTTTCCTGACCGTGATGTCGTTCAACTTTCTCGGCGATCATCTGCGCGACCGCCTCGACCCGGGCAACCTGGGCTAGGCGGCGAGGTTGATTCGGGCCCGCGGTCTCTGACTCATGGCAACCCCTTCGCTCGAGGCGGGCGCCGCAGCGCATCCGCTGGCCGTTCAAAAATGGCTGGTCGCGGGGGCGGTGATGATCGGCGCGGTCATGACGGTGCTCGACGCGTCGATCGTCAACGTCTCGCTGCCATATATGCAAAAGAGTTTCGCCGCCGACGTCGACCAGATCACTTGGGTGCTCACGAGCTACCTGGTCGCGGTCAGCGTGACGATTCCGATGACCGGATGGTGCGCGGTGCGCTTCGGGCGCAAGCGCTATTTCCTCGCCTCGGTGCTGATGTTCGCGGCTACCTCCGCGATGTGCGGGCTGGCCGGGAGCGTTGGCGAGATGGTGATTTTCCGCCTGCTCCAGGGTGCGGCTGGGGCCGCGATGATTCCGCTGTCGCAGGCGATCCTGATCGAAACCTTTCCGCCCGACGAGCATACGCTCGCGATGACGACGTTCGGGATGGGCCTGATGGCGGCACCGGTTCTCGGCCCCACGCTGGGCGGCTGGATCACGCTCAACTGGAGCTGGCGCTGGATCTTTTTCATCAACGTGCCGACCGGCGTGGTCGCGATGCTGATGGTGTATGCGTTCGTGCACGATCCGCCCTACCTGCGCCGCCAGCGCGGCAGCGGCCGTATCGACTATTTCGGGATAATCCTCGTCGCCGTGGCGCTGGGACTGTTCCAGATCGTGCTCGCCGTCGGCGGACGCGCGGGATGGTTCGCGGCGCCGTGGGTGCGTTACGCCTGCGTGTTGTCCGCGCTTTCGACGGTCGCGCTCGTATTCCACGAGTTGCGCTTTCCCGAACCGATCATCGATTTCCGGATGCTCAAGATTTTCGGCTTCACGCTCGCCGTGCTGATCATTTCGTTCCAGGCGCTGGCGCTGTTCAGCATCAACCTGCTGAACCCGCTGTTCATGGAGACGCTGCTCGGCTACGACGCGTGGAAGGCGGGCCTCGCGGTGGCGCCGCGCGGAATCGGCGTCGTAATCGCGCTGCTGGCGGTGGGCCAGCTTTCGCGACGCGGCACCGATATGCGCCCGATCGTCGCCGGCGGCTTCGTGCTCGGCGCGTACGAGGTCTGGCGCATGTCGCACTGGGGCCTCGCCATCAGCATGAGCGCGGTGCTGTGGCCGATCTTTTTCTTCGGCTTGGGGCTGGGCTCGGTGTTTCCGACGGTCACCGCGGTCGGGCTCGGCCAGATCCGGCGCGAGCGGATGGGCTTCGCCTCCAGCCTGTTCAGCATGATGGTGAATATCGGCGCGGCCACCGGCATCGCGGCGTCGACCAATCTTCTGGCTACGCGCCATAAGGTTCACCTGGCGCATTTGATCGCATCGCCGGTTTCGGCCCCCGCGAAGCATCTCGTCGCCGCGACCGCAGCGTCGCAGGCCTGGTTGCTCGCGTACAACGACGTCTACCGGGTGCTCGCGATTGTTATACTTTTGCTCGCGCCCTGGTGCATGCTCTTGAAGCGCACCAGCGCGGGTATTGCCGCGGAGACGGTGGCCGAGTGAGTTTCGCGGCGGCGACATCAGAAATTATTGAAAATTCTGGAAAAATCCTGGAAAGGGGCATCTCAAAGATGAGCGGCAACGATGAACTTACCTGGCTCGATGCGACCGCGCAGGCCGAACTCGTCGCCAAGGGTGCGGTGACGCCGGCGGAATTGGCCGAGGCCGCGATAGCGCGGATCGAGCGGCTGAATCCGCAACTCAACTGCGTCATCTTTGCCCGCTACGACAAGGCGCGCGCCGAAGCGCGCGACCGCGACGCCATCCCCGCCGGCATTTTCCGCGGCGTACCGTTCCTTATGAAGGACCTGCTCCAGAGCACGGAGGGCGAGCCGTTTAGCTGGGGCTGGAAAGCGTTCAAGGACGCTAAAATGGTCGCGCCGTCGACCTCGTACGTGGCGGCGAAGTTTCGCGCGGCCGGTCTGATAACGCTGGCGCAGAGCACGGTGCCTGAGTGGGGCGCGACGCTCTCGACCGAGACGCGCGCATGGGGCGCGACGCGCAATCCGTGGAACACGGCGCGGATCGCGGGCGGGTCGAGTGGCGGCGCGGCTGCCGCGGTCGCCTCGGGCATCGTCCCGATTGCGCACGGCAACGACGCCGGCGGATCGGTGCGGATTCCCGCCTCCTTCTGCGGATTGGTCGGGCTCAAGGGTTCGCGCGGCCGGACCTCGCTCGGGCCCGCGCACGCCGAGTTCTGGCATGGCTTGTGTGAAGAGGGCGCGCTGGTGCGCACGGTGCGCGACGCCGCCGCCGCGCTGGACGTTATCGCGGGCTATATGCCGGGCGATCCGTGGATGGCGCCGCCGCCCTCGCGTCGGTTCCGCGATGAGGTTGGCCAGGCGCCCGGGCGGTTGCGAATCGGCTTCATGGACCGCGCCCCGCTGTCTCATCCGGGGCTCCATCCGGAGTGCGCGGCGGGGGTGCGCGGCGCGGCAAAATTGCTGGAGTCGCTGGGCCACAAGGTCGAGCCGAATTTCCCCGCGGCGCTCGACGACGCCACGCTGAGTTCCGCCTTCGGCAGAGTCGTCGCCGGCGGCGTCGCGCGGCAGGCCGCGGTGGTCGAGACGATGCTCGGTCGCGCGGTCGGCGCCGACGATTTCGACGAATGGACATGGTTCCTGGTCGAGCGCGGCCGGCGGCTGAAGCTGGTCGATTATCTGGCCGCGTGCGAATGGTTCAACCACTTCTCGCGCGCGGCGGCCGGATGGTGGAGCGGCGGCTTCGACGTGCTGGTGACGCCGACGATGGCGCGGCCGGCGCCGGAGCTGGGAATTTTCAAGGTTCGCGCCGGCGAGCATCCGCGCAACGTAGGCGTGCGGCTCAACGAGGTCAGCCCGTTTACCGCGCCGTGGAACATCGCAGGCCAGCCGGCCATCTCACTGCCACTGCACATGACGCCCGACGGGGAGCCGGTAGGCGTCCAGTTCGTCGCGGCTTACGGACGCGAGGACTTGCTGTTGCGGCTGGCGGCGCAGCTCGAGCAGGCCGCGCCATGGGCGGATCGCCATCCGAGCGTGCACGCTTAGGATCGTCGGATCGCCCCGAGGGCCTCTCTCAACCAGTGTCTTGAGTCACACGCCCGGGCGGCGGCGGGTGGCGTGCGGCGCAAGCCCGATCGCTTCCATCTGGCGATTGAAGCGCGGCCGCTTGTAGCTCATCCCGATCATAAAGCCGGCCAGGTAGGCGATTCCGGTCCCGTGCGGCAGCAGCAGCGTAGGCAGGAACAGGAATACGATCGCTCCCGCAACCGCCCATCCCAGCGTTCCCGCCTCCATCCCTATCGAAAGCGCCGTCCGGTTGGGCGCACCTTCCATCCGCTCCAGCATCCGCGCGCGCCATTTCAGCACCCGCCCGAACGGGAGGAACATCGTGACCCCGCCGGCGATGCCGAGCAGCGCGGAAATCCATAGCCATGAGTCCTTCCAGTCCATTGCAATTCTATGGCGCGTAATTCCACTGCGAGATTGCGCCGCGCGTATTCCGCTCTGCCGGTGATGATCCGGCGGCGGAGGAGGATTAGACTACCTCACGGCCACTTGCTATACACGGCATCGGCTTGACGATGAAGGACTCGTCTTTACGATGAAGGATTTGTCGCTCAATGCGTCGAGTTTTCCCACCGCGCATTGCGCCGCCTGCGAGCGCGTCGTGCTGGTGCATGTAACCCTCGATGACGGCGATCGCGAGCGCAGGTGCTGTGTGCATTGCGATACGGAGATAGGAGCGCCGGTGCGCTGGGTCAAGGCCGGCGAGCTCGAACAAGAGGGCTACTACTTCGGCCCGCCACCCGAGAAGGATGCGGCGGCCGGAGGATGCGCCAGCGGATGCGGGACCTGCGGGACGCGGGGTCACTAGCAGCCCGGCTCGAACCTGGCGCGCATCTTTAGTTCGCGTCTTTATATCGCAGCTTAGCCGCCCCCTTCGATTCGCCTCCGCTGCGCGTGGTCCGCGACGTAGATAGGAAGTCTCACTTTCGAGCTGGGCCGTTCTGGTCATCCGGCGCGCTCTGAGCGCTTCCCTGTTTCAACTTCAGGTAGCGATCCTGCGGGATTGTGGGATGGATCGGAACCTCGCGAGCCGTACCGTCCCGCGGCACAATATTGCGATCCCGCGCAATGTCCTCAGGGGTCCTGACGACCGCGCGCCCTGCGCCCACCGTTGCTTGAGAGACCGTCGCATTGCTCTGCGGGGTAGCTTCGGACGTAGGCTGCGCCCATGCAATATGGGGGACCACTGCTGTGGCCAGCATCAGCAGGAGCAGAAGTGGCGGTCCCATTAGCTTGTTCCCGATGCTCGCGCGCCCAGTGGGCCGGTGCACAAGCGCGTGAACCTATTTTATCGATTCTCTCAGCAGATATCTCAACATATCGCAGAAAATTGCGGTCTCAGAAGTCGCTATTGAAAGAATACGAAAATTCGCTACATTTTGTGCCATATATGTTAGATTCGTTCTAATTTACTGAAAAACGTTGAATTAGATAAAATTAACTGTATAGAAATCTTTTAGCATTAATTTATTTGCGTCAACCCGCTTTGTCGGATAATGTCCGGCTGAAACGATGATGCTTCTCAAAACCGCTTAAGGAGAAAGGGGTCAGAGGAAAGACTTTCGCTATCAGCCAAATTCGGGGGGAACGATCTATGAAACGCTCGAGATGTTTGGTGTTATTGGCGACGGTGAGCGCGGTCGCGATGCTGGTGGTTTTTACCATCCAGCGTTCGCTGCGCGCACAAAGCGAGGCGCCTCAAGCTTATGCCGGTCCTAGCATAACCGCCTCAGGTACGGTGAGCGCGTCCGGCCCGATAGACCGGACTCCGGAAGCGATCGCCGCCGACGCGGCGCTCGCGCCGTCAGGCCCGGTCCCTGCTGCTGCGCTCGCGCTGCGGCGGCCTACCATCCCCCAGCAGCAGTACGCCGCGCTTAAGGCCGCCGCAAACGCGGCGAGCAATATATCGAGGGCTCCGAGCGCCAGTCCCAGCGTCGAGGCCCCCAGCGTTACGGCGGTTAATTTTCTCGGTGCCGTGGAGGGGGCGGTCGGGCACAATGAATATCCTTCGGACGACGATGCGGATGTGTCGACCGGTCAGGTCGTCCAGATTACCAACGCTTCGTTGTGGGTCTTCGACAAGTTGGGCAACGTTCTGGCGCGGACTTCCCTTAACCCGCTGTTTGGCACATCGGACTTCCTGGGCGACGTGCAGGTCCTCTTCGACAGCACCTGGAAGCGATGGGTTGTGACCTCGGACGACTTCACGAAGAGCTACCTGTGGTTGGCGATATCGAAGACCGGTTCCGCCACCAGCGGATGGTTCGTATACAGAATCACCGGCGGTGCGTTTGGTTTGCCCGATTTTCTCGACTACCCGCATCTAGGAATGGATCAGGATGCTCTGCTATTCACCGGCAACGTCTACAACAGTTCCGATACCTATCTCACCACTGTTGCATTTGCGATTCCGAAGGCGCGCGCCTACAACGGGCTAGGCTTTAGCGTGCCGATATTCACCGGGCTTACCGGCACGTTGATGCCACCGATTCAGCTTGGCGCCCCTTTCTATGGACACTTCCCGGCCGACTATTTTGCTGCGGCCGTGGCCGGCAGTGGGGTATCGCTTTACACGATGACCAATGCCAGCACCTCACCCGCTATGTCGGGGCCGGTCAGTATTCCCGGCACCAATTTCTCTACACCGCCCAGTGCGGTGCAGCCGGGCTGCACGGAAACCATCGATACATTGGACGGCCGCTTCCAGAACGCCTGTTACCAGATTCCTCCGACCGGCGGTTTCACTGACGGCTTGCTCTATTGCGTCCACACGGCTGGGATTGCCGGATTTCCCGTGCCCACGTGGTACGCCTTCGATCCGTCGACGGACACTATTCCTACGGGTGGTACTGGTACGTTCTTTCTCAGCGCCACGTCGGATGACTTCAACCCATCGCTCGCGGCCGATGCCCTGGGCGACATCTTCGTAACCGAGACTGCGACCGATACAACGGGAAATTTGAAGCCCATGGTATTGTTTGGCGGCTCGCTCGCCAACGGCCCGGTGTCTCTGAGTGCCACTCCGGTGGCAAAAAGTGCGGTCTGCCTGAGCGGCAATAGCAGTCCTGCCGCGTCAAGTCCCCAACGTTGGGGTGATTATTCGGCCGCGCGATTCGATCCGGCGACTTCCTCCACCGGGACTTCGGGAAGTATCATTGGCTGGATCACCAACCAAAGGGTTGCGGGCGCGAGCCTCTGGGGTACCAAGATCGCGAAGGTCAAGCAGTAAGGGGAGTCTGCCGCTGTAATTAACGGCGGGGCCGGAGTGTTCCGGCCCCGCTTTTTTGTTGCGGTCAGTACGGCGCTCAAGATCCGCTCGCTAAGGCTTCGAAGTGACACAGCCCGGTTGATTGCTCCACCACACGCGCTTACAAAGGTTACTGCGTTGTCGATCTTTAAGCCCCCATTCTGCGTATTGGAGGATCGATGAACTCGGTATTACGGTCTCGCCGCCATCTTCGCAGTTGCATTCGTTTTGACCTCGCCGGCCGCACGCGCTCAGCAGTCCGCAAAGCGCGCGGTAGCGGTCAGCCAGGGTGCGCCGGATGTCGTGGTGCTGGGCGACCTGCCGCAAATGACCGAGCAGGAGGCGGTGGTGACTCCCGCGACCCGTCCACGACGGTATGGAATTTCGATCCAGCAATACGCAGCGCTAAAGGCGCGGTCCACGACCGTTAAGCTCGCGACGCCCTCACGCGCCGCCGCGCAGCCGCTCCTCGTGGCGAGCCCCGCGCCGACGCCAGCCCCCGGTCCGGCGGCGACGAAGATCACGGCCTTCGGCGGCCTCGGATTAGGTTGCGGGCATGAGATCCCGCCCGATATGGCGCTGGCGGCCGGGCCGAGTTTTGTGCTGCAGGTGATCAATGGCTGCGTGAGCGTGTTCGATAAGAACGGCAGCGGGCAGGCTGGTTTCCCCAAGAGCCTTGCCTCTTTCATGCTGGTGGGCGCCAAGCGCAGCAGCCGCCCTTCGATCCGCGCGCGCTCTTCGATTGGGCCAGCCAGCGCTACATCGTGTCGGCCGCGCATATCAGCGCGGCGGGAGCGCCGTTCCTTGACGTGGCGGTGAGCCAGTCCTCCAGTCCGCTGGGCGGATGGTTCATCTACCATTTCAACTTGACCGCCGGCGCGACCCCGCTTCTATCAACCAGTCAAATCGCGGATTTTCCCACGCTGGGGCAGGACCGCCGGATAATTTACCTGGGCTTCAACGCTTTCACGGTACCCGCCGACATCTTCAACGGCGCCTTCATGCTGCTGCTGAACAAGAGCGCGATGTACGCCGGCGCGACCTTCAACTTTTTCGCCCTGACGCCGAACTTTTTCACGCTTGGTACAAACGAAGTGATGGACTCGCTGCAGCCGGCCAACGTGATGGATCGCACCGATAACCCGCGCGCCGAGTTCGTCGTCACCTCGCACAACATCAACGCCGCCGGCGGCTACGGTTGCGCCACCGGATGCTCCGACGTGGCGATCTTTGCGATATCGAATCCGGTCTTTAGCACCAACCCCGCCGACCCTGGGCCGGAAGTCTCGCAAGTCCTGGTAACCACCTCTGACACCTATTCTCTTCCCCCGGGCGCACAGCAGCCCCAATGCGCCCTCGGCGACTGTCTCATCGATACCGGCCGATACCCGCGTCCCGGGCGAGGTGATTTATGCGTCGGGGTCGCTCTACGCGGCGCTCGACACCAACGGCACTGGCGCGGGCGCCGGAGCCTCGCATTTTCTTTGGTTCCAGATACGGCCGGTGCTCAACGACAACGATAACGAGTGCACGGGCAGTTACCTGAACAAATGTCCGCAAATCGTCGGCGCCAGCATCCTGAACGAGGTCTGCTGGGCCTGCGCCTCCGGCCAGGGCGACGGCACCGGCGCGACGTTTTATCCTGAGGTCCAACCCGACCCCGAGGGCAACGTGCTGGTGGTATTCAACTACTCCGACGACGGCACCTTTCCTTCGTCGGCCTACGCGACCAACCGCGCGACCGAGGCGCTGGGCACGATGCACGACAGCGGCTTTTTCCTCCAGAGTGGCCTGGCCACGTATGTACTTCTCGATAGCAACAATATTAATCGCTGGGGCGACTACACGGCGGCCTCGCTCGATCTGACGCCGGGAACACAGGCGTCATTCTGGTTCGCCGGCGAGTCGTCGAAAAGCGCCGCCTTCTATCGCACCGCGATCGGCCATAACGCTTCAGCAGCCCGGTCCAGCCGTAGCCACGCTACTCGACGCGCCGCGCGCGGGCAGTCATGGTCTCGATGCGATAGGCTCGTGCGCATGGAGGCGATCACTTCGATTTGCGCCCGCGAGCTACTGCTTTGCGTGGTGGTGGCGGTCGCACTTGCAATTGCGGGCTGCACACGGGGCGACGGCAGGTCCGCAAGTGCCGCCGGCCGTTCGAATGGGACAGCGGCGTCCTATGGCACTTTGACCGGACGAATCACGCGCGGACCGACGTCTCCGGTCAGCGGCCCCGGCATCACGGCGCCACCGTCCGCGCGCGCGGCCGGCGCGGAGCTTAAGATCTTCGATTCCAAAGGCGCCATGGTAGCGACAGCCCGCGCTGACGCCGGTGGGCTTTATCGTCTGGCCCTGCCGCCGGGCGACTACCGGGTTGAGCGGGGCGGCGGATTTTCAGGCGCGGCCAGGAATTTGCCCGCGATGGTGACGATAAGCCCCGGTGGCGAGACGCGGCTCGACATCTGGGTCGACACCGGAATTCGCGCGCCCGGCGCTCCGGCGGCTATTCGATAAGCCGGCCGGTCTGGCGGAGCGCTTCATAGAGCACGATCGACACGGCGTTGGCCAGGTTGAGACTGCGCACACCGGGCTCGAAGATCGGAATTTTGTATGTCGCCTCCATCCGCGCGCGCAGAAATTCCTCGCCCAGCCCCTTGGTCTCGCTGCCAAACACCAGGAAGTCGCCCGGCGCGAAATCGGCCTCCAGGTATGACTTCTTCGCGCGCGCCGAGAAATACTTCAGGCGCGGCTCGCGCTCGGTGGATGGCCGGTCTGGTTGCAGATACTCGGGCGGCGCAAAATCGTCCCATCCGGGATAAGTCTTCAGATCGACCAGGGGCCAATAGTCGAGTCCGGCGCGCTTGAGATATCGGTCCTCGAGCGAGAAACCGAGCGGGCCGACCAGATGCAGCCGCGCGCGCGTTGCCGCCACCAGCCGCGCGATCGATCCCGTGTTCTGCGGAATCTCGGGCCGCACCAGCACGATATGAAAGATCGGGATGGTCAAATCGGCCATCGGATCGCGCGGGTACCGAATCGCGGACTGCGGACCGCGCGACGGACTCAATGGTTCGTGCCCGCAAAGCCCGCGCGCAAAAGCGGATAGCGCCGGCCGCGCGTCGAGATCGAGAAGCCGCCGCGCGCGTCGGCCTCGAAGCTGGGGCTCAGATGGTAATAGGCGTTGCGCAGGAAGCGCGCGCGCGAGGCGCCGCCCTTGACCCGGCAATAAAGCACGTTGTCGGGCCCGACCTCGAGCGTGGCCGGGTCAAGCTCCTCGCGTTCCTCGTCGTTGAGCACTACGGTAAAGCCGCCGTGCGCGTCGCCGTCGATCGCCTTGACCACGTAGGGCGTGTCCTCGACGGTAATCGGGGCGCGCTCCTCGGCGACCTGGAGATAGTAGCTGCCGTCGGGGTTTTGCCGGATGCTGCGGCTGAACAGCAGCGCGATACGCGGGTTATCGATACGCTCGTCGTCGCTATACCAGTTGCCGTCGCGGCGAAAAGAGATTTTGCCCGACTCGACGGCGTAAAAACCTGCCCGTGCCATCTCAACGCACCCGGCTATCCAGAATAATCGTCACCGGCCCGTCATTGACCAGCGCCAGCTCCATGTGGGCGCCGAACTCGCCCGTCTCAACCTTAACACCGCGAGTGCGCACGAGCGACAGGAAATGCTCGTACAACGGCTCGGCGAGTTCGGGCGGCGCCGCCTTGATGAACGACGGGCGCCGTCCGCCGCTGGTGTCGGCGAGCAGCGTGAATTGCGAAATCACCAGCAACTCGCCGCCGACCGTGTCCAGCGCCAGGTTCATCTTGCCCGCTGGGTCGGCGAACACGCGCAGGCCCAGGATGCGGTCGGCGAGGAATTCCGCGTCGGCTTCGGTGTCCTCGCGCGCGACGCCGAGGAGCACGGCGAAGCCCAGACCGATTCGGCCGAGGCATTTGCCGCCGACGCCGACTTCGGCCCGGCTCACGCGTTGAACAACCGCTCGCATCCCGGCGTCATATATACCGATGGCGATCCTTACGCAAAGCGCGCAGCACCGCACGACACACTCGAAAGAAATCGCGGTGCGCGCTTCCTTTCTGTCCGCAATCTTTTTTATGGCCCTCTCCCTATCGCGGGCGAGGGCATAAAAAGAACGGGGAAGAAAAACAGCGGTGCCGAGAGAGTTGGTGAAAAAGGGCGGCGCGAGGGCTGATAAGGAACCGCACCTCGGAGCCTGTCTGGTTTGCGGGCTTCGCTCCGTACTATAGTTGTCGGTGCAATGATTCCGATTCTGTTGCGTCTGGGACCCTTCTATCTGTTCGGCCATCCGCTGTCGCTCACCATCTACAGCTACGGTCTGATGATGGCGCTCGGCTTTATCGCGGCCGACCTCGTGATCGCCGCCGATTGTCCCCGCCGCGGCATCGACTCCGAGTATGCCACCGCCGTCGTGTTGTGGGGCGCGCTTGGGGGACTTATCGGCGCCCGCCTGTACGACGTTCTCGACGAGTGGCAGCTCTACATGGCCCATCCGATTTCGATCATATGGTCGGGCTCGGGCTTCGTCTGGTTCGGCGGCTTTATCGGCGGTGTAACGGCCGCCTGCCTCGTCGCGCGCTATTACAAGGTCTCGGTCGGCGCGACAGCCGACATGTGCGGGCCGGCGCTGGCGATTGGACAGGCGCTCGGACGTATCGGATGCCATCTGTCGGGCGACGGCGACTGGGGCGCGCCCTCGACGCTGCCGTGGGCGGTTGCTTACCCCAAAGCGATCGTGGGCTGGGGACCGGAGACCGTCCTCAAGCTGGGCCCTCATGGCAACCTGGTGTCGGGATTTTTCCCCGGCGTCAGAGTGCATCCGACGCCCATCTATGAAGCCGTTCTCTACACGATAGTGTTTATCATCCTGTGGTCGATGCGCCGGCGGGCCGGCACCGAAGGCCGCATCTTCTACCTCTACCTGGTGCTTCTGGGCGGTTGCCGCTTCATGGTCGAGTTCCTGCGGATCAACCCGCGTGTGCTGTGGGGGCTGAGCGAGGCTCAGCTCATCGGGCTGGTGATGGTGGTGACCGGAGTCGTTGCGCTGCATCTGACCGGCGGCCTGTTTTCCGGATGGACGCGCGAGGAGCCGGCACCGCATAGCCGTCCTGAAGCTAAAGCGGCGGCGGGGGCGTAGCGCAGGCGTCAGGATGGCTCCTCGGGTAAAGCTGCTTTCCACGATCGCTGGCGCGGCGCTGCTGGTAGGCGTGTTACTGGTCGCGGCCTCGCAGATTCGGCGGTCGGCCCCTCCAGCGCCGCTACCTGCGGAGGAGACCACCAGGGGTTCGGGTCTTGACGAACACGGACCAGTGGCGGCGGGCGAAAAGGCCGCGGCGTTCACATTGACGGATTTGCGCGGCGATTCGGTTTCGATGGCCGACCTGCACGGCAAGGTTGTGTTCCTTAATATCTGGGCGACCTGGTGCGCGCCGTGCCGTGAAGAGATGCCCTCGATGGAAAAGCTCTACGAGCGGCTCCACGGTGACAGGGATTTCGTGATGCTGGCGGTCAGCCAGGACACCAGCAGCCGCGACGAGGTCGTGGCTTACATCAAAAAGCACGGCTACCATTTCGACGTGCTGCTCGATCCGAAGAACGCGGTCGCTGAGGCCTACAAGGTGAGCGGGGTTCCCGAAACCTTCATAATCGATCGCCAGGGCCGTATTGTCGCCCATCACTCGGGCGCGTTTGATTGGTCGCAGCCCGCGATTCGCGACGCGCTGGAAGAATTGCTCAAGGACAACAGCAAGGGATGAGGCGAAAGCGGCGCATGAGACGCAAGGTACCCTATGATGCCATTAAGAGACACTATCTGCGCGCGAGGGCAGTGGCGTCTGCAGTGCGTAAAGAATATGCTTACTAGGCAACCCGCGCGCTTACCATGGCGGGTTCCAGCTGCGAGCAAGTAATGAAACGCAATCGTTCACCCTTTCTGGTCGCTGGCGTATGCGCGGTAGCGATCCTGGTCCTGCTGGCGGAAATCGCGGTGCGGCGTGCCGACGCGCTACCCGACGATACGTACAAGGAACTGGCGACCTTCGCCAACGTGCTCGCGATCGTACAAAAAAACTACGTAGAGCCGGTCACCACCAAGCAGCTCATCAACGGCGCGATAACCGGGATGCTGGCCTCGCTCGACCCGCACAGCGCCTACCTCACGCCGGACCTGTACCGTGACCTTGAGGTCGAAACCCGCGGCAGCTTCGGTGGGCTGGGTCTCGAAGTTACCGTCAAGGACGACATGCTGACCGTCGTTTCGCCGATCGAGGACACTCCCGCCTACAAGGCCGGGGTCAAGGCGGGCGACCAGATCGTCAAGATCAATGACGACTTTACCAAGGGCATGACGCTGACCGACGCGGTCAAGCGGATGCGCGGGCCGCAGGGCAGCAAGATCCATCTGACCATCCATCGCAAGGGCGTGCCCGAGCTGTTCACGGTGACCGTGACCCGCGAGGTGATCAAGATAAAGTCGGTCAAGGCCATGGATCTGCGCCACGGTTACGACTACGTGCGCGTCAGCAGTTTCGAAGAAGGCACCGGCGACGACTTGCAGAAGGCGCTGGACAAATTCCGCGCGAAGCATAATGGCCAGATCAAGGGCCTCGTGCTCGACCTTCGCGACAACCCGGGCGGGTTGTTGAACCAGGCCGTGCAGGTCGGCGACGAATTCCTCGACGGCGGACTTATCGTCTATACCCAGGGCCGCCAGGAGAATCAGCAGCAGAAGTACTTCTCGCATCGCAAGAAGGACTTCGTGGACTACCCGATGGTGGTGCTGGTCAACGGCGGTAGCGCGAGCGCGAGCGAAATCGTCGCCGGCGCGTTGCAGGACCAGCGCCGCGCGATCACCGTCGGCACCCAGACCTTTGGCAAGGGCTCCGTGCAGACCATTTTGCCGCTCGACGATCACTCAGCCCTGCGTCTGACCACGGCGCGCTACTACACGCCCAACGGCCGCTCGATCCAGGCCGTCGGCATCACGCCCGACGTGACCTCCGAGCCGCCCAAGACCACGCTGGCTTCGCTTGAGCAGGAAGGCGCGACTATCAACGAGGACACCGAGATTCGCGAAAGCGACCTGCTGCATCACTTCAAGAACAATGGCGTCCTAAAGGCCCCGAATGCGCCCTCCGGCAAAGACGGCACTGCCCCAGGTGCGGAGCCCGGGAGACATCCCAAAACTTCTGCGGCCGCCGCATCGAAGGAGCCGAAGGACGTCCAGCTCGACCGCGCGATCCAGGTACTGGATAACTGGCGCAGCTACAAGCTTCAGCTTGCGCGCAACGACCTTCCGCCGCCCCAGGCGGCGCCGACCGCGGCGACCGCTCCCAGCGGTGACTCCGGCTCGGACGGCTCGGGCCAGTAACGCCGCACTGACAATTCCAAGTCAGATTCTGATTGACAATCCGCCGTCCGCACGCAATGCGGGCGGCGGAGTTCTTTTGCACGCTATACATCCGTCGTCTTGCCGTTATCTCGCTGACGCCATCGCCGAACCCGCCTTACGCTCGGCGGCGTCCATCTGGTAAGTTGGCCGCATGGCCGGCCAGCTCGAACTCTCGCTTCGTGGCCAGGTGCGGGCGCTCAACGTCACGCAGCTGGTGCGGATGGTGCGCGAGACGCTGGAAGCGAATCTCGATGAGTGCTGGGTGGTGGGCGAAATATCCAATGCCCGTCACGCCTCCTCGGGCCATCTCTACTTCACCCTCAAGGATCCCCAAAGCGCGATCAGCGTGGTGATGTTCCGCTCGGCGGCCGCGCGGCTGCGTTTCAAGATCGGCGACGGAATGCAGGTCGTGGTGCGTGGCCGGGTCGACCTCTACGAAACTCGCGGCGCGCTGCAGTTCTATGCCGAGGAGATGGAGCCGCGGGGGCTCGGCGCGCTGCAGCTCGCCTTCGAGCAGCTAAAGGAGCGGCTGGGGCGCGAGGGGCTGTTCGACCAGGCGCGCAAGCGCGCCTTGCCGTTTCTGCCTGCGGTGGTGGGAATCGTGACCGCGCTCGGCGGCGCGGCGCTGCGCGACATCGTCACCGTCGCGCTCGCGCGCTATCCCAACGTGCGGCTCATCATCCGGCCCGCGCGCGTGCAGGGCGCGGGAGCGGCGGCCGAAATAACGCAGGCGATCGACGACCTCAACGCCGACGCGCGCGCCGAAGTGCTCATCGTCGGGCGCGGCGGCGGCTCGCTGGAGGACCTGTGGGCGTTTAACGAAGAGACGGTCGCCCGCGCGATCCATCGCTCGCGAATTCCAGTGATCTCGGCCGTCGGCCACGAAATCGACTACACTATCGCCGATTTCGTCGCCGACCTGCGCGCGCCGACGCCGACCGCCGCCGCGCAGCTCGTGGTGCCGGACAAGGCCGGGCTGCGCCGGCGCCTGGACGAGACCGCGGCGACGCTCAACGGCGCCGTGGTAAGCGCGCTGTCGGACCATCGCCACCGCGTCGGCCAGCTCAACGCGCGCTTGCGCGAGCCGCGTGCGGCGCTGCGTCAGGCGCGCCAGCGCGTGGACGAAGCCGCGGCCGAGCTGGCCGCGGCGCTCGCCTCGCATCTTGGCGATCGCCGCCGTCACGTCGGTGCGCTGGCGGCGCACCTGGTGCCGCCCGGCGCGCTCGTGCGCGCGCTGCGCCTCGGGGCGGAGCGCGTCGCGCTTCACCTGGCGCAGGCGACGGACGCGCGCGTCGCGCGGATGCGGATGCGTATCGACGCGATGGCCGGGCGGTTGGGCGAGGCGGCGCCGCGCGCGATGGCCGAGCGCAGGCGGGCCGCCGTCGCGGCCGCAGCGGTACGCCTGGGCGCGGCGATGGAACGCGCGCGGGGTCGCCGCGGCGCCGAGCTGGCGGCGCTGGCGGCGCGCCTGGACTCCATCTCGCCGCTAAAAGTGCTCGAGCGCGGATACGCCGTGGCGATAAACCTGCGCGACGGCCGCGCCGTGGTCGACGCCGCCGAGGTCGAGGTCGGCGACGAACTCGACCTGCGGCTAAGCCGCGGCCGCTTGCGCGCTCGCACCATCGCGCGCCAAACCTGAGGCGCGCGCGCGTTACATCCCGAGGGTAAGCGATGGCCACCAGCCGCAGAAAGTTCGAAGACGAGCTCAAGGATCTCGAGGGAATCGTCGGTCAAATCGACTCCGGCGAGCTCTCGCTGGAGGATTCGATTGGCGCCTTCGAGCGCGGCGTCGGCCTGGTCCGCTCGCTCAACCAGAAGCTCGACGAGGTCGAGCGCAAAGTCGAACTGCTGATGCGCAACGCGCAGGGCGAGCTCAAGACTACGCCTTACGACCCTGCCGCCGCCAAGGCCGAAGGTGCCAACAAGCAGGACGAGAACAGGAAAGACGGCGACAAGAAAGTCGACGACGAAGACATCCCATTTTGAGTGGAGCGCCGGGGGCTGATGGCGACGCGGCGGCGGCTTGACCTCGAGATGGCGCGGCGCGGCTTGGCGCCCAGCCGCGAGGGCGCGCAGCGCCTGATCATGGCCGGGCGAGTGCGGGTCAATTCGCAGCCCGCGCTCAAGGCCGACCAGAGCGTCGATGAGCAGAGCACGATAGCGCTGGTCGGCGGATCGCCCGAGTACGCAAGCCGCGGCGGAATAAAGCTCGCCGCCGCACTCGACCATTTCGGCGTCGATCCCGCGGGGCGCCGCGCGATGGACGTCGGCGCTTCGACTGGCGGCTTCACCGACGTGCTGCTGCGCCGCGGCGTCGCCCACGTGGTCGCGCTCGACGTCGGCTATGGGCAAATCGCCGAGCGGTTGCGCCGTGATTCGCGAGTGACGGTGCTCGACCGCACCAATATCCGCCTCGTTGAGGCCGGCAGTCTGCCTTATGCGCCCGAAATCGTGGTCATCGACGTGAGCTTTATCTCGCTGCGCCGCGTACTGCCCGCGGTGCTCGAGTTGAGCGCCCCGCTGGTTGAAATCGTCGCGCTCATCAAGCCGCAGTTCGAGGTTGGCAAGGGCAAAGTAGGCAAGGGCGGGGTGGTGCGTGACGATGCGGAGCGCCGCCGGGCGGTCGACGAAGTGCTGGAGTTTGCCACGGGATTAGGCCTCGAAGTGGCGGGCGCGATCGAAGCGCCGATTCGCGGAGCTGCCGGCAATCAGGAGTTTCTGACCTTGATGCGCCGGCGCGCGGCCGGTTAGGATGAGGCAGGAAAACCATGTCTGGGCCGAATAAAACGGGCCACAGCCTGTTTCTTGCACATTCCGGTTTGCATCTCCACCTGCTTGCATTTACGCTGGTAGAGGTTCCGTGACGCATGCGATCAGCATCAGGACCATGAAATTCCCGTTGGTATTCGTAACCGTCCTCGTCTTGTCGGCCCTGTGCCTGGCGGTATCCTCCCCAAGTTACGCTCAAGACGACACCTCGGCGTCGTCCTCGACTGCGACCGATACTACCAGCGCTTCGCAGGATTCAGCGCAGGAGACGGCTCCCGCTCCGGTCCACCGCGGCGGGGAATTTTCCTACAGTGTGCGGTCGGGCGATTCGCTCGGTTCGATCGCCGCGACTTTTGGCATTCAGGCTGCCGACATCGCGCACGCCAACCGGCTCGAACTTGATTCGACCCTGATGGTTGGTCAGACGTTGCGGATTCCCAATCCGTTCTCGGCGCGGATGCGCGAGTTGACCACCGAAAATCAAAAGCTCAACGACCAGCTTGCTGATCTGCAAAAGCGCGCTGACAGCGCGACCGCGGCGCAGACCGACCTTAAGGCACAGGTGCGGCAGCTCACCGCTGGCAATCGGGACCTGACGCACGATGTGCGAATGCTGCCGTGGTGGCGCGGCGCCGTCTACAGCGCGGTCATCGTCTCGTTGCTACTGCTCGGCGTGGCGGCGCTGGCGGTGCTCGAATGGTTCCTGCTGCGGCGGCGCTTCATTGCGATCGCCGACCTCAACGAATCGCTGCGCCGGCTGGACCAGCGCTACCGGGCGATATTGGCCAAGGCGGAGCTGCGGATGCAGGAGCTTTACGGCCGGCGGCGGCGGGGCATATCCGAGGATCATGAGCGGCCCAGGATCCCCGAAGAGGCCGACCTCGAACGTCTCGACCAGCAGTTGCACGACGTCCTGGCGCGCCATTTGAAGCAGCTCGGTGGCCCAGTGCGTCCACGCCGGCGCGCGCGATGGGACGAAGAGTTCGGCACCGTCGCATCGCCGGTCGAAGCGCGTTCGGTCCGCCGCTAGCTCGCCTGAGGGCGCGGTCGTACAGTCAATGTCCATTTTCGCCGCCCGGGCTGGATTCCGCGGCTCTCGCGCCGTCGTTACCCGTAACCCTTGTGATGGCATGCAGCGTATGGAGATAGTGGAGGACGCAAGAACACCGCTGCGAACGCAAAAACGGAGTAGGGGCCTATGCGAAAAATCGTGATTGCTGCGATGGGCGCCGTGATGGCCATCGGAATGGCCGGCCAGACGGCGATGGCGGCTGACGCGCAGAAATCGGTCACGGGCAACCTGGAAGACACATTCTGTTACAGCGCGCTTGGCGCTCACGGGGCGGGACATGCGCAGTGCGCGCTCAAGTGCGCGCAGAAGGGCATCCCGGTCGGACTGGTCGAAAAGGGCACCGAGAAGATGTATATCCTGCTGCCGCCCAAGAACGAGCAGGCGCTACCCGGCGACGTGATGAAGAACATGGAGAAGGAAGTAACGGTCACGGGTAAGTCGTACTCCAAGGGCGGGGTCGAGTTTCTGACCGTCGACTCGGTGAAATGATCCGGTGTTAGCCGATCTGCTCCGGACGGCGACGCATCTGTTCTCATTTCCCGGCGCGCAGCATCTGCAGAACATCCATCCGTTGGTCGTCCACTTCCCGATAGGTCTGCTGTTCGCGGCGACGCTGATTTACTGGCTGGGTTTTCTGGCGCGGCGCGAAGCATGGCAATGGAGCGGCTTGTGGACGCTGGGCCTCGGCGCGCTCGGCGCGGCGGCGGCCTTCGCCACCGGACTCTACGCCGCGCCCGGCGTGATGCTCGCGCCGTCGGTCAAGGCAGCGCTGCTCGCGTATCACAAGCGCCTGATGATCGCGGTGACGATAATGAGCGCGGCGCTGGCGCTGTGGGCGATCGCGGCGCGGCCGATGCCGGTGCGGGGCCGGAGCGCCTTTCTCGCGATGCTAGTGCTGGTGGCGGCGCTTATCGCCAAGGGCGCCGACTACGGCGGACGCATGGTTTACGATTATAATGCCGGCGGTTACGCGTGCGGCCAGCCGATCGAGTTTAGCCAGTAGATGATGTCGTACCCCGCTGGGAAGCCGTACCAGACGATGCAGTCGCGATCTGAGGGCCCGATCATGCGGCGCGTAGCTTGGCGCTTGATGGTGATCGGCGCGGCGATCGCGTTCGCCGCGTGCTCGATGCTGAATCGCGGCAAACCGGCCAGCGCCGGCGCGTCGGCCGAGCCCTCCGCTGAGGCTTCCGCCGAGGCCTCTCCGTCGGCTGAGAGCAGTCCGGCTGAAGGAGTCCCCGCCGCCGAGAGCAGTCCCGCCGATAACGCGCCGGCCGAGGGCGGCGCGAGTGGCGAGGCAAATCCGCCTCCGCCCGGCGCCACGGTCGCTATTTCCTACGCGCACAATGGCGATTACCTGGCTTCGCTCAGCGTGTCGAAATTCAACGGCACGGAAATGATCGAATCGCGCAGCATCGACGCGCAGCACGTGGCGTCGATCATCCGCTTCGATGGCGGGGTGACGGTGTGGGAGATAAAGGCGGACACCGGGGTGTTCTCGAAGCTGCCGGTGTTGGGCTCGGGCGAGAAGTTCGCGACCAAGTCCGTCAGCTACGGCAAGCCGCCCGCGAATTTCGCGCAAGTCACCCCGGATAGCGGTCCGCCCGAGCCGCTCGAACCCGGGCACTACTACATATTCACCGCCCAGCGTGCCTCGGGGACCCTGAGCTACGAGGCCGTGAGGGTTGAGGCGGACGGCACACTCGACGGCTACGAGGCGGAGCCGCGCGCCGGAACCAGCTACGTTCTGTGCTGCAACGTAAGTCCGGACTTCGTGCAGCCGACAGCCCCGGTGATTCCAGAGGGCTCGAGCGACAGCCCGTAGCAGCGTCAAAAAAGCGCTACGAATCCCGCAAGCTCTTCCAGTTGAAACTCGAGCGGCCCGTCAACGTGTGAGCCGCAGGTTCGTCAAACAAAATTCTCCGTCGGTCATCGTTCTTTTTCCTCTGAGCGAAGCGAGTCTGCGAGCGCAGTCGAAGGACCGCGCGCAATCTTTTACTTCGTTCAGGATGACAATATCGCTGGTGCTAAACGAATTCAGAACGATATCGGCGTGCCGATAAAGCCATCCGTGTTTCCCTTCGAGTCGACGTAGAAACCGACAATCTGCCCGAAGTTGTTGATTCCGTTGATCGTCGTGGTACCGATGCCGCCGGGATCGTCGACCGAATGAAAATGTCCGGTGCTGACGTTATAAACGAAACCATGCATCGCCGTACTGGTATTATAGACTCTAACCACCTGGTTCTCATCGTTCAAGCCCAAGGCCATGGTGGAGGTGGTGCCGGCTCCCGGAAAATCGAGCGTGGTCAGCGTTCCCGGATTGAGCAAGAATCCATGCGTGACGTTTCCGCTATCAATATAAAATCCGCAAACCATTTGCTCGTTGTTGATGCCGGTCGCCTGGCTGCTGACCGACAGCGGGTTAATAATCGGCAGAAACACGCCGCCGTTCTCGTCGTAGATGTATGCGTGAAAGACGCTGAAATCCGTGCCGTCCGCGTAATAGCCAACCGCTTGTGAGTGGAAGTTCAAACCGAGCAGTTGGTTGAACCCGGTACTCGGAAAATCCACCGTCGAGAAGACGCCCTTGGGCGTGCGCAGGAAGCCGTGGTTGACTCCGCCGCTGTCGATATAGAATCCGGAGGTTTTGAAGTTGTCGTTGATCCCGGTGACCTGGGTCTGTGCCGAACTCGGAAAGTTCTCTGCGGTGAAATGGTTCGGCAGCGTGAACACAAATCCCTTGTTCACGGTTGCGCCGTGGTAACCGGCGATTGTATCGAAATCGTTTATGCCCAGCAGTTGAGTGAAGGTATCGCTGGGAAAGACCACCTTTCGGAACGAATAGTCCGCCGCGCGAGCCACCGCCGAAAGGGCGCCGCAGAGCACGATTGCCAAGCCTACGCTCAAGCTTAGTCTTTTCATTTTCCCCTCCCTCGAATGTGGCCGGCCTCTTGCCGGGTTCGTCACTTCGGCCCAATGATATGCGCCCTTTTTGGTCCGTCGAGGGTTCGCCGGGCGCACATGAACTGAAAGGTTTCTACGTGAACTTTTTGCTAGCACCAAGTTGCCATGTGGGGCAAACCGGCGCAGCTTAAATTTTCATGAAAATTTCGCGGGTGCCCTCGGCGCTGAGCTTCTTGACCGAGGTGACGCGATCGCTTATCAGGGCCAGCGTCGAAAGCTCGTTCGAACCGACGTCGACCAGCACCGCGAAGATCGAGAATTGCAGCTCATCCTTGCGCCGGCGCAGTTCGGCCAGCCACTCGGGCGCGACTTGGCTCTCGCCGTCGGTGATGATCACGATGTCGGCGCGGCGCAGCCGTTTGTGTTCGATCAGCTCCATCGCCGCGTCGATCGGCTGTTGGAAATCCGTGCCGCCGCCCGGAAAATACTCCGCCAGCTCCATCACCTTGCCCAGCTCGGGCTGATAGCGGCGTTTCTGGTTGAGGTCGAGCACCTTGAGACTTCCCGGGCCCGAGGAAAACAGCACCGCGCGAAACAGCCGGCGCTGGCGGCGCGCAATATCCATCAACGTCAGGCTCACCGCCTTGGCCCACAACTCTTTGTCACCTTCCATCGAGGAGCTTACGTCGATGCATACCACCATCGGGCCCTTGCCCTTTTGCTCCTCGTCGCGCAGGCGGTACTGGAGCAGCTCGCCCTCGAGCAGACGACGTCCGAAGTCGCGCCGCAGCCCCGGATGATGCATCGCGAGCAGCTCGGCCGGTATCAACCGCCCCAGCTCTGAGCCGCGCTCGATGTCATAGGCCTCGGCCACGCCGCGTTCCATCGTCTTGCGCCGCAGCGCGCGCGCGTCCTGCTTGAAGCGGCCGACCAGCCGCGCAAGCTCTCCGAGCTTACGGTTGCGTGCGAGATGACGCCCAAGCTCCAGCCGTTCGCCGGCCGATAGCCGGCCGCCTTGGCCGAATTCCAGGCTGAAGTCATGGCTGTCCTGGGCAACGCGGTCGATCTCCTGCGCGAGGCCGAGGCTCTTGGCCTCCATCCGGCGCAGCTCGCCGCGGTCGGCGTGGCCGACCTGCTCGGTCACCTGGCGCGCCTTCTGATTGAGCCGCGCCTCGGAGACCTGGACCGCGCGTGCGGCCGCCTCTTTGAGTTTTTCGATCTTTTTCTTGAGCTCTTCTTTGAGCTTTTGGTCGGGCTCGGTCTCGCCGTCGGCAGGCGCGGCTGCCTCAGCCATCGCCTTGAGTTCGTCGGCGCGTTCGGCGAGGTCGTCTTCCTGGTGATGCAAATCCCAGAGATCGAGCAGTTCGCGGCGGTTGAGCAGACGCTCCGAACGCACCAGCTCGAGCGCCTGTTCGGCGAGCGCGAGGGCGGCTATCGCGGCCTTGTCCTCCTCGAACAGCGTGCGGCTCTTGAGTGCCTCGAAGGCCGGTGACGCGATGAGGCGGTCGAGGATGGTGTGATTGAGGATCGCGCTTTTGCGCACGGCGTCGGTCTTGAGCCAGACCAGGTTGTACTTGAACAGCGCGAAGAACAGGTCGCCGAGCAGCGCGTCGAAGTGCGGCACGAGGCGGCGGCCCGCCTCGACCAGTTCGCCGATGACCGGCGCGCCCAGCCCGATATCGCTCCAGGCGCGGCGATCGTAGCTGTCGCTTTCGATCCACGAAGCGCCGGCCGGCACGACCGGGATGTACAAGCGCCGTGGTTTAACCGCCTTTTTCGCCATCGCAGAGACCGCGAGCGCTGAGGAAGCGCTCCTACATAGAGCCTATCAGGAGCATGAGCTGTGCTAAAATACATGCCAGCAAATGGGCCGAGCCCTTGCGCGGCGGCCTTTGCGCGAACCAGAATCGCTGCACGGTATTGGTGTCGCGATCGGGTCAGGGTCGGCAAAGGCCACGCAACAGAAGGTCCTTAGCAGCGAGTCGTTGACGCGATGGAAACTCCGGCAGCACAGGGCGAACTATCCCACCGCCAGCATTCGGTGCTGCTCGCCACGGTCCAGGAGTTTATCGTCACGGCCGAGCCGGTTGGCTCGCATCAGATCGCCGCGCGTTATCCTCTGGGCGTGCGCGCCGCGATGGCGCGCAACCTGATGGCCGAACTGGAGACCGCGGGCTACCTGCGCCAGCCGCACACCTCAGCCGGCCGCGTCCCGACCGACCGCGCCTTTCGCCACTACGTAGACCACGTAATGTCGGTGCGGCATATCGGGTTCGAAGACCGCTCGCAAATCGAGCTGTGCTATTCGGCCGGGCCGCGCGAACTGGGCGAGGTGATGCGTGAGACCTCACGTCTACTGGCGCTGCTGACCGGGCAGGCGGCGCTGGTGATGGCGCCGCGGTTGGAGTCGATCAAGCTCGAGCGCGTGAGCTTTGTGCGTTTGCGCGAGCGCGAAGTCCTGGCGATTTTTGTCGCCGCCGCTGACGGAGTACACAACCGCCTGGTCCAGACCGAAGGCGACCACGGCCAGGAGGAACTCGACCGCATGGCGCGCTACCTCAACGAGGCGCTGCACGGGCGCACGCTGGAGGAGGCACGCGAGTGGATCGAGGAGCGCCAGCGCGAAGACCGTGCGCGCTACGACCGCTTCATGCGCGCCGCGCTGGCGCTCGGCGGCGCACTGGCCGAACGCGTTGGATCGGCCGAGGTCTATGTCGAGGGCAGCGCCAAGGTCGCCGACCAGCCGGAGTTCGCCGACCACAATCGCCTGCGCGACCTGCTCCATGCGCTCGAGGACCGCAGCGCGCTGCTCGACCTGCTCGAGCGCAGCGTCGCGCATAGCGGGCTCACGGTGTCGATCGGTTCGGAGAATATCGACGCGCGCCTCGCCAGCCTCAGCGTGGTCGCAGCCTCCTACCAGAACGGCGCGATGCCGCTTGGAAGCGTCGCGATCGTCGGCCCGGTGCGGATGGACTACGAGCGGGTTATCCCGCTGGTTGACTATACGGCCCGCACGCTCTCGCGCCTGCTCGAACACTGAACACGCTCCCCGGCCCTCCGCATCCACCGCATCCGTGAATGCGAGTGCGCAAGCCGGCGCGATTTGTACCAGCGCGCTCCCTATTCTACGTAGATCACGCCGAACTGGTTCTCGATTATTTGCCCCCCTTCTCCGAGAGTTCCGTTTTTCGAAATCCATAAAAAGTTCCCGCTCTGTTATTTCGTCTTTTGTGGCGCGCTTGGCTTAGCTTTTGCGTAACGTCATCTGCGGCATTGCTATTGAATTAGCTATGCCTGTCTAACGGGAGCTTTTAGCGACGAATGTCTCGACCATAGGGGAAAGAGCATGGTTTGGCGCATCGATGTTGCATCTGTGCTACGGCGGCCGGCGCGGAGAGCCTCGGTTCAGCCGTTGGTCCCTGACGCGCCCTAGTCTCTTAGCGGAGGGCTCCCGATGTTCTGGCGTAAGATGACGAAGGCTTCAAGAGCGATTGAGATCGCTTTGGGGGCGTCATTTCTCGTGGTCGTGCTGGTGGTGGTCGCCGATATTGCGCGTGCGTCTTACGTAAAAAAGAGTATCGCCAGTGCGGCGAGCGCCGCGGTCCGGTATGGGGCCCAAAGCCACGTCAACGCGATCGACAGCGCAGGCATGATTCGGGCGGCGGATAACGACGTTCACTACATCAGCGGACTCTCGGTAACTCCGAGACACTTCTGCGTATGCGACGGCGCCCAGTGCAGTCCACGATCGTCCTCCGCCTGTTTCGTCTCCTGCACCGCGCCTCCCTCGACCTGTACGGAACCGAAGGTCTTTGTCGAGGTCACGACGCGCGCGACTTTCAACACGCTGATCAAATATCCGGGTGCCCCGAACAGCATCCCGCTGAGTTCGACCGCGGTGCTGCTGGTACGGGGAGCGGCGTCACAATTGGAGCCTGCTGGCATTCCCGGCCCCTCCAGTATCCCGGCGCAAGCGACAATAACACGTCGGGAAAAGTGGTGAACGTCGAGGGGTGATCAGCTACTAGCTGACCGCGGCCGGTTGCTTGCGCCCTCGAGAGCGACGATGCTCGCGGGGGCTTTTCCTTTTGCGCGTTTTTCTGCGACAAACTTGATCCCAGAGTGCGGCTTCTGTACCGCTCGCCGGGGGAGGCTCGGTGAACGGGCGGCGGCCGACGCATAATCCATGCAGGGAGAGTGACGCCATGGCGGAATACATCGAAGTGGAACGGGCGCGTGCGATGTCGGGTTTGCGGTTGGTACTGACGCCCGGAGTGCCGGGACCATGGAGCGAGGCGGCCAAGGGCATCCTTCACGTCAAGAAACTCCCTTATGTCAAGGTGAGCCAAGAGCTGGGCGGCGAGAATCGCGCGCTGCTCGACTGGACCGCGCAGGCGAGCGCTCCCGTCATGGTCTGGAATGAAGAATGGCCGCGCAGTCTGTGGAACGACCAGCTCTACCTGGCCGAGCGGCTGCAGCCCAATCCGCCGCTGGTTCCGGATAACCTCGAGGATCGCGCCTTGATGTTCGGCTATGCCAACGAAATATGCGGCCAGAACGGATTTGGATGGTCGAAGCGGCTGTTGATCATCCGCGATGGCCTTGGGAACCCCAGTGAGGCCGGGCGCAAGCTCTTCAATTACCTGGCCAACAAATATGGCTATGACAAGGCGGCGACCGAGGCGGCGCCGGCGCGGATCGCCGGAATTCTGCGCGCGCTCTCCGCCCGGCTCGAACTGCAGCGCAAGCGCGGCAGCAGGTTTTTCATCGGCGACGCGCTCACCGCGCTCGATATCTATTGGGCGACCTTCGCGGTGATGAACGATCCACTGCCCGACGAGCTATGTCCGTTGCCCCCCGCGTTCAGGCGCATATATACCAACACCGATCCGACAATTAAGAACGCCACCACGCCCCTCCTGCTTGAGCATCGCGACTTCATCTATCACAACTTTCTCAAGCTGCCGCTGGACTTCTAACGCGGCAGGCCTGGCGCGATATTCTGGTTGCAGCGAAAGAAGTTCGATGGGTCGTATTGCGCCTTGATCGAGGCCAGGGGCTGATAGTTGGGTCCGTAGGCTTCTAACACCCGCGACGATTCGCCCTGGTCCAGCGAGTTGACGTACACCTCGCCCGAAGAGAAGGGCCGCGTTGCCGTGAAGAAATCGGTGACCCATTCAAGATTCGCCACGCCCGTCAGCGGATCCTCCCAGAAGCCGATTATCTCGAAGTGAAACGGGCTTGCGCGCAGTGCGAAAGCGGTTGCGCCAGGCGCGACGCGCGCGATGGCTCCGTGACGATGCTCGATGATCGCGACCGACAGCGGCGACGGCGTGCGCGCGAAATGTTCTACGATCGCCTCGAGCGCGCCGTCGGGGAGTTCGGCCATGAAATGCGAGCGCATCGCGCAGCGCGCCGGCCGGCCGCGCCGCGTCCATCATGGTCTGCAGCTCCAGGTAGGGCATCGGCCTTAGCGCGTCGTCGATCGGCGTGCCGCATTTGCGCAGCGGCGCGACCACCGCCTCGGCACGATTCATCGGACCGACATAGCAGGCGGCCAATCCGATCGCGGGCGCGCCCGAGCCGGTACAGATGAGGCAGGCGTAGACCGTGAGCTCATCGGGAGCGATCATCGAGAACTCGCGGAAGAATTCCAGCACTTGACGCGCCTGCGCATAAGGATAGGTCACCATCCCGGCCATGACCGTGGGCCCCACGGGAAAGAGCCGATACTCGAAACCAGTGGCGACGCCGAAGTTTCCGCCGCCGCCACGCATCGCCCAGAAGAGGTCCGGATTTTCATCCGCCGTCGCGCGGAGCATTCTGGCGTCCGCCGTGACCACGTCGATTGCGACCACGTTGTCGCAAGTCGCCCCGTGTATCCCCATCAGCCATCCATTGCCGCCGCCGAGCGTGAGTCCGGCAATCCCGACTTCGGAGTCCGTCCCCCCGACGGTCGCGAGGTCGTACGTCTGCGTGGCCCGGTCGACCTCGCGCCAGCGCGCGCCGGCCTCGGCACGGGCAATTTTAGACGCCGGATCGACCGTCACCGCGCGCATCCGCGAAGTATCGATCACCAGGCCGCCATCGCATACTGCGGTACCCGCGCAGGCGTGGCCGCCGCTACGGACGGCGGTCAGAAGTTCACGTTCGCGCGCGAATCGCACGCAGGCGGCGATATCCGCGACGCTGGTGCAGTACGCGATCGCGCCCGGACGCCGGTCGACGAGCCCGTTCCACACGCGTCGAGCGGACTCGTAGGTCTTATCGCACTGGTGATCAGGTCTCCGCCAATGGCATCGCGAAGAATATGCGCGGTACTTTGGTTGATGGCATTTTGCTGTTGAGAATCCTTGAACCTTTGCGCCGCGGCGCTTTTCGAGACGAGCGAGGCGTCCGCAAGCAACATCGCGTTCAGTCATTCAAGCCATTTCATTTAGCAGAGACGCGAGCGATCTACACGGACGGTGAAGATGAGCCAGTAGGGACGGTTCGCCGGCAAAGCGGCGCAAAAGCGGATACGTGGTTTCGGTGAAGAGCGGATGCGCGGTTTTCAGAGATCAGCGGATACGCGCGCTTGGATATTAGCGGATAGGCCGTTCAGATGGGTCCGCAGCGCCCGCCGGCGGGGGCGCTGCGGACAGTCCGGCAGTATCTTTCGACTTCAGGGCGAGCAGTGCGGCGCGCACCCGATTGCTTTCGCGCCTGAGCTCGTCGAGCGTCGCGGCCGCCTCGGCGAGTGCGCCGCGCCGCCCGCCGATCTCTTCGAGCGTTCCGCACAACTCGTCGAGACGGCTGGCGCCGAAATTTGCCGCACCGCCGCGCAGCGCATGGGCCTGCAGCGCAAGGGCCGGCGCGTCGCCGCGCTCGACGGCCTGTGTGATCGCGCTCAGCCGCCCGGGCAGGTCGCAGACAAATAGATCGATCAATTCGTCGATGAGGGCGGCCTTGCCCGGCATCGATTCGCGCAAGCGGCGGATCCGGGCGAGGCTGACAGTTCCTTCGCCGACACGGCCTTCATCCCTGCCTGCCGTCCCGCCTTCATCCGTGCCTTGCCGCGTGCCTTCGTCCCTGCCTTCGTCGGGCGGGGCACCGGAGGTCGCGGGCGAACTATTGCTGTTCGCCCGGCTCATTGCCGTGCCGCTCGCCGATGGATTCGTTGCCCAGCCGTCGCATGAAGCGATACAGCGTCGCACGGCCGATACCGAGGCTGCGTGCGGCCTCGGCCCGATTGCCTTTGGCCTTGGCCAGCGCGCGCGCGATTCGCTCGCCGGCGGCCTTGTCGAGATATTCGCTCAGGCCGACGTCTCCGCTTTCCTCCAACGCCGTCGCACGGCGCGTCCGCAGGTCCGCCTCGTCCATCGCGGGCGCGGGAGCGGAGTTGTCGGCAGGCGTGGCGCTGGCGGTAGCAGCCGGCAGCGATCCGCCGACCCGATCGAGCATCAGGTCGGTAGTGGTGATAACGTCGGCGCGAGTGAGAACCACGGCCCGTTCGATCGCGTTTTCGAGCTCGCGCACGTTGCCCGGCCACGAGTGCCGGAGGAGCATCTCCGCGGCCTCCGGGTCAAGCGTCATATGGCGGCCGGCCTCGGCTGCCATCCGGGCCAGAAAATTGCGCGCCAGCGCCAGGATATCCTCGCGCCGCTCGCGCAGCGGCAGCAGCTGGATAGGAATGACGTTGAGCCGGAAATAGAGGTCCTCGCGAAAGCGGCCCGCCGCGACCTTGTCCTGGAGCGAGCTGTTGGTTGCTGCCACTACCCGCACATTGATCCGCCGCGGCTCGGAGCCGCCGACCCGCAGCACCTCGCCCTCCTGCAGCACGCGGAGCAGCTTGGCCTGGAACTCGGGACTGATATCGCCGATCTCGTCGAGCAACAGCGTGCCGCCCGAGGCCCGCTCGAAGCATCCCTGGCGCGCCGCGATTGCGCCGGTGAAGGCGCCTTTCTCATGACCGAACAGTTCGCTTTCCAGCACGCTCTCGGCGAAGGCCTTGCAGTTGACCGCGACAAATGGATGACCGACCCGGTCGCTCCAATAATGCACCAGCCGCGCGACCAGCTCCTTGCCCGTGCCGCTCTCGCCCTGGATCAGCACCGTGGAGTGGCTGGCCGCAATCCGCCGCACCAGTTCCATCAGTTTGCGGCTCTCGATACTTTCGGCGACCACCGAGTCCGGACCGAAGCGCCCGGCGAGCTCCTGGCGCAGAGTGTCATTTTCGTGGTGGAGCTGCTCGAGCTCGAGCGCGCGCTTCACCCGTGTCTGTAATTCGAAGACCTCCACCGGCTTGGTGACGTAGTCAAACGCGCCCGCGTGCATCGCCGCCACTGCGGCCGGAATACTGCCGAAACGGGTGACCAGGATGACCGGCAGGCCGGGGACGCGGCGATGCAGCTCGCTCAGCAGCTCGAGGCCCTCCATGTTGGGCATCATGATGTCCGATACCACCACGTCGGCGGCGCGGCGCTCAAAGGCGGCCAGCGCCTCGCGCCCGTCGTTGCAAATTTCGATTTCGCGCGCCGGGTCGCTCAGCGCCTGCTCGAACAGACGCTGGTCAACCGGATTGTCTTCAACGATAAGTATTCGATGCGCCATGCTGAGAGTTTGTCCCTGTCTCAGTAGGAGCAACTTTCAGACCGTTATCATACCGGACCTGCTAAACCGGGAAACCCGACTCATAAACCGCTTTAGTTGGGCGCAGCGGCGCGAGTGACTCGCCGCAGAGACAGCTTTTTGCCACCGCACGGGCAAAAGCATGACAGCCCCGCGCCAGCCCCCTCTGCGACCTTCGGGCCGCTGCACGCGCGGAACGCTCAGCCGCGCGGGGGCGACGCCGCTGTCTGTTGCGGGGGGGGGGCGGCCTAGCGCATCACCTTGATGATCTCGCGCGAAAACGCCTGCAGCGTCGTTCGATTGTCCACGATCGGCTGGATTGCGACCTGACGGATGCCCGCCTTCTTCATCGAGCGGATCGAATCGATCACCTCCTCGCGTGTGCCGGTAAGCGTGGTCGCGCGAATCATCCGCTCGGTCACCAACTCCTCATGTTCCTTGCGAAAGCCCCGCAGGTATCCCGAATAAAGTTTGAGATGGCGCGTCTCGGCGGGCTCGTTCTCGACCTTATAGGCCGCGGCAAATTTAGTGATGTCGTCGCGCAGGTCCGAGGGCAGATCGTTCTTGTCGGGCGCGGCCAGCGCGAAGATGTTCGACGACGAGGCGACGAACGGCCCCACGGCGCGCCGCACCTGCGTCGATTCGAGTTTCTGGCCCGGACGCGTGAGGTGAAAGGCGGTCATGCAGAGCGTGTAGATGCTCGAGAGCTTGCGTCCCGCGCGTTCGGCTCCGACGCGCACGCTGTTCATCACGAAGTCAATCAGGCTCGGCCCCACCGCGCCGAACAGGATCACCCCGTCGGCGATTTCACCCGCCATCTCCAGGCTGCGCGTGCCGCTGGCGGCGACGTAAATCGGCACCCGCTTGCGGATGTTGATATAGCCGCCGCCGGGATTGAGAAACTTGATCATCCGGCGCCGCTCGCCTTCCTGATAGGGGACGGTTTCGCCTTTCAGCAGGCCGCGGCAGATCTCGATGTGCTCGCGCATCTGGTCGACCCGCGCGGCCGGCATCCCGAGCGTGCGCCGGGCCGTGTTGCCGGTGCCGATTCCGAGCACCACGCGGCCGGGCGCGAGCGCGTTGATCGTCGCCATCGCGCAGGCGGTGACCGGCGCTATCCGCGAGAGCGGATTGGTTACGCCGGGCCCGATGATGAGCCGGCGCGTATTGACCGCGCACAACGCGAGCGCCGCGTACACGTCGCTGCCGAGCATCTGCGAATCGTATAGCCAGCCGTGCGTGAAGCCCATCTTCTCGGCCAGCGCGGTGTCCTTGTATGCGTCGGGGCTTGCGAAGAAGACACAGCCGAAATCCATCTTGTACCTCGCTCGTACCTGGTCAGTGGTGGAGTTGGCGCAACTCGGTTTCCTATATGAGGCGCGCGATCAGAGTCCCGCCAGATGCGGCCGCACCTCGCTCGCGAACAGCTCCAGCGAGCGGCGTGCCTTGGCCGGATCGATCCCGGGCAGCGGCGTCGCCATGATGAAGTGCGTGCACGCGTACTGGCGGCTGAAGGCCTTGAACTTCGCGATACACTCCGCCGGTGTTCCGACCATCATGTGCTCGGCGTACGGCGAAGTGCGCAGATCCTCGGGGCGCCGCAACTCCCATACCGCCTTGTCGCCGGCCACGTCGTTGGCCTCGCCCAGCCACTGCGCGTACTCGCCCATCATGTAGTTCAGATGATCCTGGATGTCGTGCCAGGCGCGGTCGGCCGATTCGGCGACGTACACGACCCGCAACTGAGCGATCGAAAATTTCGCGGGGTCGCGCCCGAGCAGCTTCAGTTCGTCGCGGTATGGGATTGCGGGGTCGGGCCCGATCGTGGCGAGCAGATGATGTCCCAGGCGGGCGGCGCGGCGGGCGGCCTTGTCGGTCCGCGCGCCGATCCAGATCGGCGGATGGGGCTGCTGCACGGGCTTGGGATGCAGCGCCATCGCCTCGACCTGGTTGAACTTGCCCGCGAAGGTGACCTGCTCCTCGGTCCACAGCCGCCGGATAAGCTCGACGCCCTCGGCCAGGCGCGCCGATCGCTCGGGACGCGGGAGTTTGAAGGCCGCGAACTCCTCGGCACGGTAGCCTTGTCCGACGCCGAGGTCGAAGCGCCCGTTGGAGAGGATGTCTACGCAGGTGGCGTCTTCGGCGACCCGCACCGGGTTGTGAAACGGCAGCAGCAGCACGAAGGTGCCGATGCGGATTTTTTTGGTGCGCGCGGCGATCGCCGCCGCGGTCGGCAGCACGGACGGGTTATAGCCGTCGTCAACAAAGTGATGCTCGGTCAGCCACACGTTGTCGTAGCCGAGTTCGTCGAGCATCGCGGCCTGATCGATCATCGCGGCGTATAACTCCGTATAGGGGCGCCGCCACTGCTTCGGATTGCGAAAGTCGTACATCACGCCGAACTTCATTGCCTGTCCTCCGTCATCGTAACTTCAGCGTCACGGGTCCGCGGTCCCGCCCGGCGCCCGCCCCGGGCCGCACAGCTGCCGCATCTTGTCAGCCCCGGGTCCTGTCACGTACCGCATCCTGTCTAGACTTTATTGCGCGATGAGGCAAAGGCTTTTTTACCCCGGCGGCGAGCCGGTCCATCGCTTAGGTTCGAAAGGCGACGTAATCGGGTCCTGCCGCTTGCGCCCCGCCGCGCAGTGGAGCATAAAACATCGACAGGAAGAATGTGGCAACCGTCATTCTGCTCCAGCGCCGGCGACCGCTAAACGCCGCGGCCAATCCGTACTCGGCCGAGGCGTTCTGGCGCAAATCGATGGTGCCGGCGTCGATCGGAATGGGCGTCGTCATCGTGGCGGCCGTTGCGACGCTGGGCGTCGGAGTGAAAATGGGATGGCTCGGCCACGACTCCTCGAAGTGGGTGCTGGTGGCGGCGCTGGTCTCGGTTATCGGGCTGACCAAGATCGTTCTCGCCAACATGTTTTTCTTTCTCCTGATGCAGGACGATGCGCGGTTGGATCCGCCGCCCGCGCCGCCTCCGCCGACGCCCGGAACACGCGTTGAACACCAGATCGGTTCGCTGCGGACACCGCAGCGGGCGATTTCCACACGGCCGCGGCGCATGCCCGGCCGCCGCAAGCGGTCTGCGACCTTATCCGCCAATTAGCGCCGCCGGCCGGGCTAGCGCTGCCGCAAGAACTATCGCGGAACCTATCGCTGGATCTCTCGCAGGAGTCTCTCAATCGAGCCGCCTTTCACGATGACTATCGAACTGCGAGCCGAAGAGCTTGAGCTTGCGCGCTATATCAGGCGCGGCGACACCGTGGTTTCGGCGCAAGGGGCGGCCGAGCCGCTGACGCTGACGGAGACGCTGGTCGCGCAGCGCCACGAGATCGGTCCGATCACGCTATTTCTCGGGCCGGGATATTCGGAGACGCTGCAGCCGGAGCATGCCGATTGCCTGACGTTTCTCAGCATGAGCGCGATCGGGACCCGGCGCCGCCTGATCGATGCGGGCGTGCTGCGCCTCATCCCGTGCCAGCTTTCCGACGTCGAGTCGCTGTTCGATAGCGGTATCCTCAAAGCCGACGTCGTGCTGCTTCATCTAAGCCCGCCCGCCGACGGCGGCGCTGAATACAGCATGGGGCTCGTGAACGATTATCTGAAGATCGCGATGCGCCGCGCGCGCACGGTGATTGCCCAGGTCAACGATCAACTGCCGTGGACCTACTCCGACGAGCCGCTCGACATGTCGCGGGTCGACTATATCGTGCGCAGCTCGCGCCCGCCGCTGGAGCATTCCACGCGCGAGCCGAGCGCGGTCGACAAAAAGATCGCGCGGCAGGTCGCGGAGCTGGTGCCCGAGGGCGCGGTAATCCAGATGGGAATCGGTGCGATGCCGTGCGCGATCCTGGACGCCCTGCATGGCCATCGCCGGCTCGGGCTGCATTCGGGGATGGTCAGCGACGCCGTGGTGGACCTGATCAAGTCCGGCGCGGTGACCAACGAGACCAAGCCATTCGACCGCGATGCGAGCGTCACCGGGACGCTGTTGGGCACGCGCAAGCTGTACGACTTCGTCCATCGCAACCCCGCCTTGCGCCTCGTGCCGCTCAGCAAAACGCACAACGTCGAATTGCTGGCGCGAATCGACGCCTTCGTGTCGCTCAATTCCGCGATCGAAGTCGACCTGAGCGGCCAGGTCAACGCCGAGGTCGCAGGCGGAACGTATATCGGCGCGGTCGGCGGCCAGGTGGACTACGTACGCGCGGCGCGGCGCTCGCGCGGCGGGAAATCGATAATCGCATTGCCGGCGACCGCGCGCGGCGGCAAGGTCAGCCGGATCACGGCCGCGCTGAACGATCCGGTGGTGACCACGGCGCGCTCCGATGTCGATATCGTGGCCACCGAGTTCGGCGCGGCGCATCTGCGCGGCATCAGTCTGGAAGAACGCGCGCGGCGGCTGATCGCGATCGCTCATCCGGACTTTCGCGAGCCGCTCGAGCGCCACGCGCGGGCAGTTTTCGGCCCGATCTACTAGCCCGATTTACCTGATTCAGATGACGAATTCGCGGCGAGGTACGCGCTCATGAAATTCGGCACCTTCATCACCAAGCAGCGCGGCGAGGCGATCGCCGCCGACGTACGCCAGGCCGAGCAGGTCGGCTTCGAGTCGGCCTGGATCGCGGAGCATCTAATCATGCCCGTGAACCAGACCTCGGCCTATCCATATACGGCCGACGGCCGCTTTCTAGTGCCGCCCGACGCGCCGTTTCACGATCCGCTGCTCACGCTCGCCTACGTCGCCGCGCTGACCACGAAAATTCGCCTCGCCACCGGCATCTTCGTGGTGCCGCTGCGCAACGCGTTTGCAACTGCCAAGGCGATCGCCACGCTCGACCAACTGAGCCACGGCCGCGTCATCTTCGGCGTCGGTATCGGATGGCTCAAGGAGGAATTCGAGGCGGTCGGGATGAAGTTCGAGGACCGCGCGCTGCGCACTCGCGAGTACCTGGAGTTGATGATCGAGCTGTGGAGCAAGGCCAACCCGCTCTATCAAGGCAAGACGGTTTCGACCCAGGGGATGAAGTTTATGCCCAAGACCGTCCAGCAGCCGCATCCGCCGATCATCTTCGGCGGCACCAGCGAGCCCGCGCTCAAGCGCACGGTCAGGCTGGGCGACGGATGGTACGGGATCGCGCATAGCCTCGACGAGGCGCGGACGCAGATTTCGCACTTGCGCGAGTATGCACGCGCGGCCGAACGCTCGCGGCCGATCGAAATCACGCTGAGTCTCCGCACCGGCAAACCGCTTAGCGCCGACGACGTGCGGCGGATGGCCGAGCTCGGCGTCGATCGCACGCTCGCCGGGCTGCCGATCAAGGCGCTCGAGGGCGCGGAGCTCGAGCGCTTCCGCGCCGAAATTATCGACAAGGTATAGCGCCCAAGCTATCGCCATGTCCGCCACGAATCAGAAACTGTGGGCGCCGTCGCCCGAACGGATCGCTGATGCCCGGATGACCGCCTTCATGCGGGCGGTCGAGGCGGCGCACTCGGTGTCGATTTCCGACTATGGCGCGCTCTGGCGATGGTCGGTCGAAAATCGAGAGTTCTTCTGGCGCATGGTGTGGAACTTCTGCGACGCGATTGGCGATCAGGGCAGCGCGATCACCGCCGACGGCGAGCGGATGCCGGGGGCGCGATGGTTTCCCGAGGGTCGGCTGAACTTCGCCGAGAATTGTCTGCGGCTGCGTGGCGCGGACGATGCGATAGTTTTCTGGGGCGAGGACAAGGTGCGCCGGCGCCTTAGCCGCGACGAGCTTTACGCGCAAGTCTCGCGCACCGTGCAGGCCTTGCGCGCCGCCGGAGTCAAAGAGGGCGACCGCGTCGCCGGCTATCTGCCCAATTTGCCCGAAACGGTGATCGGCGCGCTGGCGGCGGCGGCGATCGGCGCGATCTGGTCTTCATGCTCGCCCGACTTCGGCGTCGAGGGCGTGGTCGATCGCTTCGGGCAGATCGAGCCCAAGGTCGTATTCGTCGCCGACGGGTATTTCTATGGCGGCAAGGCCTTCGACACGCTGGACAAGGTCGGCGAGTTGCGCACGCGGATGAAAGGCGTCGAGCGGATGGTGGTCGTGCCCTACGTCAACGCGCCATCCGATCTCCACGTGCCGGCCGGCGCCGTCACCCTGGACGAATTTCTCGCCCCCTTTAAGCCCGGCGAAATAGAATTCGCCCGCCTCCCGTTCGGTCATTCGCTTTATATCCTCTATTCCTCGGGCACCACCGGCGTGCCCAAGTGTATCGTGCATGGCGCAGGCGGCGTCCTGTTGCAGCATCTCAAGGAGCATCAGCTCCATACCGACGTGCGGCCGGGCGATCGAATTTTTTATTTCACAACCTGCGGATGGATGATGTGGAACTGGCTGGTCTCGGGGCTCGCCTCGGGCGCGACGCTGCTGCTTTACGACGGCTCGCCATTCCATCCGCATCCGGGAATCTTGTTCGACTACGCCGAGATCGAGCGGATGACAGTATTCGGCACCTCGGCCAAGTATATCGACGCGATCCGCAAGGCGGGCCTCGAGCCTAAGCGGACGCATCGGCTCGACGCGTTGCGCACGATGTGCTCGACCGGATCGCCGCTTGCGCCCGAGGGCTTCGACTACGTGTACGCGGCGGTCAAGGAAGACATGTGTCTCGCGTCCATTTCGGGCGGCACCGATCTGGTCTCGTGCTTCGCGCTGGGCAACCCGATCGCTCCGGTATGGCGCGGCGAGTTGCAATGCCGCGGCCTCGGAATGCGCGTCGAGGTGTGGGATGAGAATGGACACCCGGTGAGCGAGACCAAGGGCGAGCTGGTGTGCACCGCACCGTTCGTCACGATGCCGCTGTTTTTCTGGAACGATCCTGACGGAGCGAAATACCGCTCCGCTTACTTCGAGCGCTTTCCCGGCGTGTGGTGCCACGGGGATTGGGCCGAACTGACCGCGCACGACGGAATGATTATCTACGGGCGCTCCGATGCGACGCTCAATCCGGGCGGCGTGCGGATCGGCACGGCGGAGATTTATCGCCAGACCGAGCAGCTCGATGAAGTGGCGGAGTGCATGGCGGTTAGCCAGGACTGGGACAACGACGTTCGGATCGTGCTGTTCGTAAAACTGCGCGACGGGCTCAAACTCGACGACGCGCTGCGCGACAAAATCCGCGAGACGATTCGCCGCAATCTCACGCCGCGCCACGTCCCGGCCAAGGTGATCCAGGTGCCCGACATCCCGCGCACGCGCAACGGTAAGCTGATGGAGCTGGCCGTGCGCAACCTGATCCACGGCGTGGCGGTAACCAACCGCGAGGCGGCGGCAAACCCGGAAGCGCTGGATTTCTACGCCAATATCCCTGAGCTGAAGAAACAGCCGCCCCGGCGCACCGCCGCTCGCGTGCGCCGGCCGCCGCGGCACGTCTGAGTGGCGAAGACGGCCCGGAAGGACGCCCGCGCGCGGCTGGTTGCGGGCGCGCGGCTGGACTATGATTCGGGGCGCCCGCGCTAAGCGGCGCGGGCCAAAATTCGCGCATCTTTGCGTTGGGAGCGATCACGATGGGCAAGTATTTCGAAGAGTTCAACGTCGGTGAGACATTTCAGCATCAGCCCGGCCGCACGGTCACCGAGACCGACAACCTGCTGATCACGACGCTCACGATGAACGTGCAGCCGTTGCATCTCGACGCCGAGTTCGGCAAAAAGGCCGAGTTCGGCCAGGTCCTGGTCAACTCGATCTTCACCCTGGGCCTGACGGTCGGGCTTTCGGTCGGCGATCTCACGCTCGGCACCACGGTCGGCAACCTGGGTTTCGAGAAAGTGGAATTTCCCAAGCCGGTGTTCATCGGCGACACGCTCTATGCCGAAAGCGAAGTGCTGGAGGTGCGGCCGTCAAAATCGCATCCCAACTGGGGCATCGTGATCCTCGAGCATCGCGCGCGCAACCAGCGCAATGAGACCGTGATGCGCTGCAAGCGGGCGGCGATGATGCTGCGCAAGCCCAACAAGTAGCCAATTGGAGTTGTCGATCATGGAGACGCTGCGCCGCGCCGTGCATTTCGTGCCCGGCGCCAACGACAAGATGCTGGCCAAGTCGATCGATCTGCCGGCCGACGCGCTGGTGCTCGACCTCGAGGACTCAGTTACGCCTGACAACAAGGCCTCCGCGCGCAAGACGGTCACCGAGTGGCTGCAAAAGGTGGACTTCAAGGGCCGCGAGCGGATGGTGCGGATGAATCCGCTGGACACGCCATGGGGAGTCGCCGACCTCGAGGCCACGATGGCGGGGCGGCCGGATTCCTACATGGTGCCGAAGGTGCGGACCTTCGCTGACGTGGAAAAGATCGATTCGATCTTGAGCGGACTCGAGAAGCAGTACCGCTACCCCGAGCGGAGCGTCAAGCTGCTACTGCTCGCGACCGAAACGCCGCAAGCCCTGCTCAACATCAAGGATCTCGGCCTGCATCCGCGCGTCGACAGCATGTCGTGGGGCGCCGAGGACCTTTCGGCGGCGATCGGCGCGCGGCGCAATCGCGACGAGCGCGGCGAGTTCCTTGAAGTTTTCCGCTACGCGCGGATCATGACGCTGCTCGCCGCCACCGCGGCCGCGGTGCAGCCGATCGATACCGTGTTTGTCAACATCAAGGATCCCGACGGATGCCGCCGCGATTGTATCGAGGGCGCCTGGATGGGCTTCACTGGCAAGATCACGATCCATCCAAGCCAGATCGAAATCGTCAACGAGGTTTTCTCGCCCAGCAAGCAGGAGGTTGCCGACGCCGAGGAACTCCTCGCGGCGTTCGAGGAGAACAGCAAGGCCGGGCGGATGGCGTTCACGTTTCGCGGCGAGATGGTCGACGTGCCGCATCTGACGCGCGCGCGCCGCGTGCTTGAGGTGGCCCGCCGCACCGGCGGCCGATGAGTCCGCACGACTGACGCTCTAAGTTCTAGCCGTACCGTGGGCTCGCATTGAGTCGAGAATCGCACGGGCCGCGATAATCGCCTCGCGCGTGGCGTGCTCCGGCGTGCTGCCGTAAGCAGCGCATCCTGGCAGCGCACGTACGCGAGCGACAAAGGCTTCGTCGTCGGGACTCCGCTCGACCACGACCCGGTATTCGAAAGGCTTCGTCATTAATCCACCTTCAGCCCTTCAGTAGCCCGCAAACCCCATGTCCGTGGTCGCTTGAGCCTCGGGGTCGGTGCAGACGTTGACAAGCGCGGGCTTGCCGCTTTTGAACGCGCGTTCGATTGCGCCGCGGATGTCGTCGGGCTTCTCGACGAACTCGCCGTATCCGCCCAGCGCCTCGACCATCTTGTCGTAGCGCTGCCATCCGAGTTCACGGCCCACCGTGCCGCCGGTCTTGCGCGAGGTGAAGCCGGCGTTGTTCGACATCACCACCACGATCGGCAGCTGATGGCGAATCGCCGTGTCCATCTCCATCCCGTTCCATCCAAATGCGCCGTCGCCCGAGAGCACCAGGACCGGCGCTTCGGGCCGCGCGACCTTGGCCCCGATTCCGAACGGCACGCCGACGCCCATGCATCCGTGCGGCCCCGCGTTGAGGCTGCATCCGGCCTGGTAGATCGGAATCGACTGGCGCGCAAAGTTCAAAATCTCGTGGCCGTCGACGATGAGGATCGTGTCACGCGAGATCAGATCACGAACCTCGCGGCACAGGCGCAGCGGATGGATCGGCACGGCGTCGGAATGGAGCAGCGGCGTCGAACGCTCCTGGTTGGAGCGATGCTTGGCGCTGAGTTGGGCGACCCACGCGCTCTCGCGATGCGCCTCAAAGCGGCCGTCCGCCTCCTCGGTCAACTGGCGCAGCACCAGCCTAGCGTCGCCGATGATTCCTACCTCGACACCGCGGTTGTGGCCGATCTCGCGGCCGTCGAGGTTGACGCTGATGAAGCGGGCGTCGGGCGAGAACCGCGGCGCGCGCAGAAACGAGAGCATCGAGTTCGCCCGCGCACCCACCACCAGCACCACGTCGGCCTCGCGAAACGCCATCGAGCGCGCGCCCGGAAACGAGCGCGGATGGTCTTCGGGAATCACTCCGCGGCCCTGCGGCGTGGTGTAAAACGGCAGTCCGGTGCTGTCGATGAAGTCGCGCAGTTCGGCGGACGCCCCCGACCACAACACGCCGCTGCCGGTGACGACGATCGGGCGCTCGGCCGCGGCGAGCAACTCAATCGCGCGTTCCACCTGCACCGGGTCGCCGGCCGGCCGGCTCTCGACGCGGTAGTTGACGGGGAACAGGATTTTTTCGTCGTCGACCTTGTGATTGAGAATGTCGCCGGGCAGGTCGAGGTAGACCGGGCCCTTCTTGGCGTCGAGCGCCTCACGAAACGCGACGCTGATGTACTCCGGGATGCGGCTCGCCATGTCGACCCGGTAGGCTGCCTTCACTACCGGCTTCATGATCGCCACCTGGTCCATCTCCTGGAAGGCGTCGAGCGTCGTCGCGCGCATCGGCGCCGAACCGCCGATCGCGATTATCGGGGTGGCGTCGGCCCACGCGTTGGCGAGTCCCGTGAGCGCGTTGGCCGTGCCGGGGCCCGACGGCGTGATGCACACGCCCGGCTTGCCGGTGACGCGCGCGTACGCGTGCGCCATCATCGCCGCCGCCTGCTCGTGGCGCACATAGATGCCCTTCATCCCAAGATCGAGACAGGCGCCCGCGGTGCCGCTGGTCGGACCGCCCATCATGAAAAAGATCGTATCGACCTTTTCGTTTCTAAAGCAGCGCGCGATTATCTGCTCGCCTCTGACAATTGCCATATCGCTCAAACTCTCCTCGTTGAAATGGTTGGACCAACAGAGCCGCCGCCATGTCAAGAGTACCGCGCAAGAACGAAGACCGCGTGCATGATGCTCACTACAGGATCGCGAACCTTGACATGTGAGTTCCGGTCAAATATTTGCTGAACTATCAGCTAAGCAGGCCGGGTGGTGGTGAGCTCAAAGGGGGCGGGAGGAGTAGCCACGATGGAGAAGCATACAGCGATAAGGATGCTGCCGGGTAGCCGTGTGATCTTTCGCGGCAGGCTTCACGAGGTGGTCAGCGTGAGGTCGGCCGGAGGGATGGACGGGCCATACTTCCGGCTACGTAATCTCGAGGAAGGTACGCCGACCGACCTCGTCAGCTACAAACTCTTGGAGAACCCGCAGTTGCGGGGCGAGCCGTCTTAGACGGCGCTCCTAAACGCTCGTACCGAAGCCGCGCTCGCCGCAGGTAAAGTCAGCCGGGTCACTTGTCCGCCACGACGAGCAGGCCGTCGACGATCCATCGTTCAAGCATCCGGTTGATAAGCGCAACCGGGGCAAGCGGATCGTTCTTGCCGAATGCAGCGCCAACCGCCTCACAGATCGCCGCGAAACTTGCCCCCACGCTCGCGACTTCGAGCGCCGCGCGCTCCGGGCGCTCCAGTGCGCGGTAATGGACACGCGAGTCATGCCGCCACACCAGCACGCTGACCGGCGCATGTGTGGGCGCGCCACGGGGCCTATCAGTTTCGGCGGCGGCTTCGACTTCGCGCAGTAGCTCGTCCACGCGCCATTCGCAATCGACGATCGCGAGCGCCGGATGCGTTCGCATCGCGAGCGCCGGCCAATCATCAAGCGCGACCGAACGCATCGTCTCGGCGCTCAGGGGTTCGGCCTCCGCAGCCTGAAAGACTTCGATCAGTGTCCGCTCCAGCCGCGCCAAGTCGGCGATGAATGGCCATCGTTCGATCATCCCCCGCATTGGACGGCGGCGCAGGAACTCGGCCAGGTAGCGGCCGGCACAGGAGATTGAAGGTTCGGTCGGTGGATACTCGATTAGATAGCCGGTGATCAGGTTGTGGAAGTTGTCGGCGCCGAGCGTGACGAGCGTCGCCGGAAAATCCTCCTTCAAACAGTCCAGGATGCGGTAGAAATAGGCGTTGGCGTAAATCTCAAGCCGCTCGGCCGCCGAGAGACGATCGTCGCTTTCAATCAGATGGTCCAAATCGTCGAGCACCGCCGGCACACGCGCGCGCTCGGCGGCGAGGCCCGCGGTTACGCCCTCGGGCGCGGTGATAAGCCGGTAGAGCAACGCCTGGAGGTCCTTGAGACTTGCGTTTGTGAGATTTTGCCCCACCAGCATATCATCGGAGCATTGCTCAGCCGTATGCAAGGAGTCCGCGATGGACACGCAAGGAGTCTGCTATGGGAACGATGGTCGATGGCCAGTGGCAACGCGATGACCTTCGCTCGGCGGGAGCCAATTTCGTCCGTCCGCAAACAGTCTTCAGAAGCTGGGTGACGGCCGACGGCCGCCCCGGGCCGAGCGGCGAGGGCGGCTTCAAGGCGGAACGCGGGCGCTATCACTTGTACGTATCGCTCGCCTGCCCGTGGGCTCATCGTACGCTTATCGTGCGCAGGTTGAAGAGACTCGACGACGCTATCACGGTGTCGGTGGTAGATCCGTTCATGGGCGATGACGGATGGGCCTTCAGCGCACCGGACGGTTCGCTCACACCCGGCGCAACGCGCGACGATCTCAACGGCGCACGCTACCTGCACGAGATTTACACGCTGGCCCGGCGCGACTATACCGGGCGCGTCACGGTCCCGGTGTTGTGGGACCGCGAGACCACGACCGTCGTCAACAACGAATCGTCCGAGATAATCCGGATGCTCAATTCAGCGTTCAACGCGTTGGGCGCGGCGGGCGGCGACCTCTATCCGCAGGCTGAGCGCGCGGAGATCGACGAACTCAACGCGGTCATCTACGACACCGTCAACAACGGCGTCTACAAGTGCGGCTTCGCCAAAACGCAGGAGGCCTACGAGGCGGCCTTCGACCCGCTGTTCGCGACGCTGGACCGGCTCGAACAGCGCCTGGCGCGTCAGCGCTATCTCCTTGGCGCCCGCCCGACGGAGGCTGACTGGCGGCTGTTCACCACGCTGGTACGTTTCGACGCGGTTTACTATAGCCACTTCAAATGCAACTTGCGCCGCATCATTGACTACCCGAATCTGTGGGGTTACGCGCGCGACCTCTACCAGACGCCCGGCGTCGCCCAGACGGTCAACCTGGCGCATATCAAGCGTCACTATTACGCGAGCCACGCGATGATCAATCCAACGCGTATCGTGCCCAAGGGCCCGGCGATCGACTTTGCCGCGCCGCACGATCGCGCCCGGCTCGCCAGTTAAGGTCCGGGAATCCGCGCGCGGGCGAGCGGCCGCCGCGCTGCGGAGGCGATCCGCCTGACGATTGCCGCATCATCTAGATGGAGGTGCCTCGATGCGATTCAAAGACCAGGTGGCGTTGATTACCGGCGCCGGACGGGGAATCGGCAAAGCTATCGCGCTCGCCTTCGCACGCGAGGGTGCGGACATCGCTTTTGCCGAAATCGACGCGGAGTCGGCGCGTACTACGGCGGAGGAAATCGCGGCGCTCGGCCGCCGAACCTTTTTCCGCGAGGTCGATATTAGCGATTGCCTCCAGGCGCAGCGATGGGTCGCCGACGCGGCGCGCGCGCTCGGCCGAGTTGACATCATGGTGAACAACGCCGGCGTGGCGAAGAGCGAACCCTTCCTGGAAGTCAGCCCCGAGAACTGGGAGAACCACTTGCGAGTGCATCTGTCGGGTGCGTTCTATTGCTCGCAAGCGGCGGCGCGCGAGATGGTGCGGCGCAAGTATGGCCGGATCGTTTCGATGGCGTCGGTGGCGGGCCTGATGGGGCCGCTGGATCTCGCGCCCTATGGCGTGGCCAAATCCGGCATCATCGCACTGACTCGTGCGATGGCGTTTGAGCTCGCGGATTATGGGATCACCGCCAACGCGATTGCCCCGGGGCCGATTGACACCGAGATGGTGCGTGCGGCGTGGTCGAAGGAGGCTTACGAGGAACGTGCCAATCACAGCCCTATCAATCGCTTCGGGCGAGTCGAGGAAGTCGCGCACGCGGCGGCGTTCCTGGCCTCGCCCGAGTCGTCGTACATTTCAGGCGCGGTACTGGTGATTGACGGCGGGGCGGTAGCGGCCGGCGCCTACATGGTGGAGAAGTACCGCCGGCGCAAAGCCGCCGCCAAGCCGTAGCCGGCGGCGGTCTTCGGGGTCCGCGGCGGCGGCACGCGGACGTCAGCGATGCATCTCCTCCAATTTACTGATGTCGAAGAGCTGAGTAACGTTGGCCGGCACCGCATTGGGATAGCCGCTGCCGTAGCCGGCGAATATCGTCGCACGATCGTTTTGCAGGTCGACGACATCCTCTCCGACCAGCATGGTCGACTCCACCCCATGGTTAATCTCGGCGAAATTTCGGAAATCCTCGGTCCAGCGGTTTTCGAGCTCCCACAGCTTCCATAGTTTGCCTTCGCGGTTGAACGCCAGCGCCATCCACGGGTGCCAGTTCTCGGCGTCCCAGAACATCACGACGCTGCTGTAGGGATGATGAGTCTCGACCGGAGTACGTTCGACCACCGTGAAGCGCCGCACCGACCAGCGGTCGTTGGGAATTTCTCCGTTGGGGCCAAACAGATGAGCGTAATCGTCGCGCGAGTCCATCACCGCCAGCAAGTCCTTCCAGCCGAGGAACTTCCAATGCCAGTGCAGCTCGCGGCCCGAGAAAGTGTAAAAATCCTCCTCGGTGGTGTCGGTGCCTTCGACCGAGTCGGATTTGACCTCGACCGAGACGCGTCGGACGCGGCGCGACTGCGGATCGTAAGCCCAGGCATCGTCGGCGCGATGCGGGTCGGCATAGCGGTAGGTGATGAACACCTGGCCGCGCACGTCGTAGGGCGAGAAGAAGCCGCTGAATTCCTTCCACAGAAATTGAGCCGAGTCGGGCGTGCCCAGCAGTCCATGGTTGTCCGCACGCTGGGCGAGATGGCTGAAATAAACCCGCCGATAGAAGCTGCTCAAAGTGCGGGCGAAGGTGCCGCCGCCGCCGAAAAACTTACTCGCATCGGTGGGCAGCTTGCTGTGATACTCGACGCCCCCGACCCAGTTCGAGGGCGGCGACTCGATCAGTGTGGGTGCCTCGCCGTCGTGATTGCCGCCGAAGTGCGCGACGATGAAGAGATAGTTGAGCGAGAACTCGCCGTAGTTCTGCCATCGAAAGTCGAAATTCCACGCCGCTTTGATTCCCGAGAGCGCATCCGAAGTGCTCAGAGAGGCGTTGGGAAACGGCTGCCCGCAAACGTAGTTCGCCAGTGATCCGTCAGGGTTGAGCGTGACCTGCGCCTGGTATTTCTCGGTGCACTCCTGGAAGTCCTTGCGCGGCATGTGGCTGCGCGCCGCCATGATCTCCATCTTGAATTCCGGGAAGTTGAGCTGCTCGAACCATCCGGGCGGCACGAACGGGCGAACCCGCTCAAGGTCCTTGCTACCCAGGACGTCTCCCGGCTTGAAGTCGGGCTTGGCATCGGCATACTTGCTCATCCATTGATCGACCGTCGCGCGCGTGTAGTTCTTGTAGTTCTGCGCCGCGGCGCGCGAGGCGCCGAGCGCGATAACTGCGACAATTGCGGCAAACATAAACGGGAGCAAAATCAATCGCTCCCTGCTGGGGGATCCAACCTTCATGCCCACTGGTTTCTCCTCGGTTTGGCGCCGGCCTCGGGGTCGCCGTCAGGCCATCTTGCAACAGCCGCGTCTGCGCGCGCAAACGGCGCGGGCTCATTGCGCGATCTTGTTCAGCCCGTCAGGACTGGCGTAACGCCTGGCGTCGAGGTACTGCGCATTGCAGTCCGTGTTGAAGCACGGGTGCCCCGCCGTGGACATGGTCATGTGCTTGTCTTTGAAATTTACGATCAGTAACTCGATGGCGCCGTTTACACCCAGGGCCGTTCCGGTGTCCGGCACGCGAAGCGGAGTTTGAAAGCCTCCCCAGAATTTGTACAGAGCGCCGGCTGGATCGTAAAGGTCGATCGCAAGCGGAAATAGCGTCTCCTTGTCCACGTAAATAATCCGCCGGCTGTAGCAATAGCCACTGGCATAGGTCGGCAGCCTGCGCATCTCGATTACGTATACCTCCCGCATTTCCCATCTGCCGAGCGCCGGCCGCGGCCACGGCAGTACGCCCTTGTCCCCGGAATAAAAGTAATCCTGTGGAGGGCTCATCGCCGTGCCGCAGCTTTCGAAGACTTTCGGATCCGCGTGCGCCAGCACCATCATCCTTCTGCTGCCGGTGTAAGTGATTTTGTATTCCTGCGGCAGCGAAGGCGGTCCGTTGTTGGATTCCTCGAAGGTGAAGTCGCCGCCCGGAAGCGGCGCGCAGCGTGACGCCTCCGACATGCGAAGCGGCCTGCGAGCCGACGGCAGGTACATATAGATATCATCGACCCGCGTGACATCGGTATAGCTGATGTCGAGGCTGGTAGTGTACTTTCCCTGCTCGGGCGAGAGTTGCTGGTAATACTTGACCAGTGAGTATCCGATCGAATCCGGCACGGTCTGCGGAAAGCCCGCGTCGCTCAGATGCGCGAGCTGCGAATAGACCGAGTCGGCGGTCTCGGACTGGGTGAAGTTTCCGTAGGAATCAGCGATGTAGTTGCAGGACAAGTTTTGCTGCAGCCGCGGTGTGTAATGGTAGTAGGTGTCGTAAAAGATCTCGTAAGGCGCCAGCACCGGATCCTTCTCCGGCTGCGGGAACGGAATGCCGGCGACGTACCCGGCCGGGACGTAGCCGCCTTCCGCCGCCTGCGTAAGCGTTACCTGTTTCGCGTAACTGGCCGTGTCATCGAGATATCGACGGGGCAGCGAGATCGGGATGGTGGGCCCGATCTCGATCCGCACGTCAGACGGCATCCGCCAGAAATGATCGCCGGCGAACATCGCCTGCATCCCTGCCGGCATGAAGCTCGCGTACCGCCGCCAGTTCGCACCGGTTATCACGGTGCCCTCGGGTATCGTGGGGGCCGGCGCTCCGCCGCTTTCCGCGGCGGCGGCCAAGCCGTCGGATATCGCCATGCGCAGGGCGATGACGAGGGCAACCGTCAAACGCAGGCCAAGTTTGGACGATAAAAAACTCATTGCAGCAAGCTCGTTTGCCGGAACATTTATAGTGCGACTGGCCTATAGAGGTCTAACGTCGAGCGCGGGTTTTCCGCGAGGACTTGCCGAAAAACCTGCCGAAAAATTAAGCGTTACCGGGCAAATTTGAGTCCAGCAACCGTAAAGGAGCCGTAACCGTTCCCGGTTGAAGCCTCCACCGTGTCCGGGCTACCCTCATTCCGAAGCGGGGTGGAATTGACGTAGACTGCACTTATGGCGAGTCAAACAGAGCCCGTCCAGCCGCTCCAGTCGCTCTCACCCGAACCGCCGATGGCGCGGGCCGGGGCCATCGATCGTGCGGCCGGCGACGTAGCCAATGGTGACGGATCCGCCGTGGAAGTCGGGCAAGCCGCGGAAGTCCACGGTGTCAACGGCGGCGTCCCGGCGGCGATACGTATTGACGCCGATCTCAAGGCGCCCGAACTGTTCCTTAATCGCGAGCTTACCTGGCTCGCGTTCAACCGGCGCGTTTTCGCCGAGGCGCTGGATGACGCCAATCCGTTGCTCGAGCGGGTAAAGTTCCTGGCCATCACCGCATCGAACCTCGACGAGTTTTTCATGAAGCGGATCGGCGGCCTTAAGCAACAGGCGATTGCCGGGATGCAGGAACTGACTGACGACGGGCGCACGCCACAGCAACAGATCGCGGAGTGTCTGGCCGAGGTGCGCGAATTCGAGGCGGAGCAGCGCGCGCTACTGCCCGTGCTGCTCAGGCGTCTCGGCGAATGCGACATCCACGTGCTCTCCTTCGAGGAGCTGACGCCGGCCGAACAGGCCGCCATTCGCGAATATTACCTGCGCAATATTTTTCCCTTGATGACGCCGCAAGCGATGGATCCGGCGCATCCGTTCCCGTTCATCTCCAACCTCTCGCTGAATCTGCTGGTCACGCTGCGCGCTCCCGACGACATCGAGCCCTCGCTGGCGCGGGTCAAGGTGCCGGTCGGGCTCGGCATCCCGCGCTTTCTGCGGGTTGATGGTACGCGGCGCTTCGTCCCGCTCGAGGACGTGGTCGCGCACACGCTCGACCTGCTCTTCCCGGAGGCGAAGATCGAGGGCTACGAATTCTTCCGCGTCACTCGCAACGCCAACACGGAGCGCGACGAGGACGAGGCGGACGATCTGCTGGCGCTGATCGAATCCGAGTTGCGCGACCGCCGGTTCGCGCCGATCGTCCGGATGGAAGCCGTGCGGGGCATGAATCCCGCGCATCGTGGGATGCTCGCGGCAGAGCTCGGCCTGGACGAGCACGACGACGTGTTCGAGATCGAGGCCGGAATGTTGGCGATGCGCGACCTGATGGAGCTGACCGCGGTCGATAATCCGGCGCTGCACGATCCGCCGCATCATCCGGCGGACCACGCGCGGCTTGCGCCCTCACGCAACATCTTTCACGTGATTCGCGATGCCGGCTCGATCCTGCTGATGCATCCGTACGAGTCGTTTCCGACCTCGGTGGGACGCTTTCTGCGTGAGGCCAGCGAGGACCCCAAGGTGCGGGCAATCAAGATGACCCTCTACCGCACCTCCAGCGATTCGGAGGTGATCGGCTACCTGTGCGACGCGGCTCGCAACGGCAAGCAGGTCGCCGTGGTGGTCGAGCTCAAGGCGCGCTTCGACGAAGCCGCCAACATTCGGTTCGCCGAGCAGCTCGAGGAATACGGCATCCATGTCACCTACGGCGTGGTGGGACTCAAGACTCACTGCAAGGTTATCCTGGTGGTGCGCCAGGATTACAATGGACTGCGCCGTTACTCGCATATCGGCACCGGCAACTATCACGCCGGCACCGCGCGCCTGTACGCCGACTTCGGGCTGCTGACCAACGACGAGGCGATCGGGGCCGACCTGACGCAGCTATTCAATTTCCTCACCACTGGCTATCGCGCCGGACGCACGTTCAAGAAAATTTTGCCGGCGCCGGCCCTGCTCAAGCGCGCTTTGCTGGAAAAGATCGAGCGCGAGATCAAGCTTCAACGCTCCGGCTCGCCGGGCTTGATTCAAATGAAGATGAACGCGCTCGAGGACGTCGACATCACGCGCGCGCTCTACCGCGCCGCGCAGGCCGAAGTGAAGATCGATCTGATCGTGCGCGACACCTGCCGGCTGCGCCCGGGAATCCCCGGCCTCTCCGAAAGTGTGCGCGTGGTCAGCATCGTCGGGCGTTTCCTCGAGCACGGGCGCATCTACTACTTCCGCAACGGTGGCGCGGAGGAATATTTCATCGGCTCGGCCGATTGCATGAAACGCAATTTGGAGAGCCGGGTCGAGGCCGTGGCGCCGGTCGAGGATCCGACGCTGCGCAAGGAACTGCGGGCGGTGTTCGAGGCGCAGCTCAAGCCCAATCACGCGGCGTGGGAGATGCGCTCCGATGGCAGCTACGTGCGCCTTGCCGGCGATCCGAAGAACAACTGCCAGCTCGCGATGATCGACATCGTCGAAAAGCGCGAGAAGGAAGAGGAGAAGACCCGGCGGCGGCGCAGAGGCTTCGCCCGGCGCGTGATGAAGTAGCCCGCGCACGGCTCGTCCGAGTCGACCAGCCACCCCGCGCGCGTGCGGCTACCACGCGCTGAAGCCGGAGATGCAAAAGGAGAAAATGCCATGAAACGCGCGCTCTTGGTCATCGACGTACAAAATGAGTATTTCACCGGCAAAATGCCGGTCAGTTATCCGCCGGGATCGCTCGACAACATTCTGCACGCGATGGATTCGGCGCGCGCGCACCATGTCCCCGTGGTCGTGGTGCGCCATTCGGCCAAGGGCGGCCGCGGAGTGTTCGAGGCCGGAACCGAACAGTGGAATCTGCACAAGGACGTCGCGGCCCGGCCCGCCGATTTACTGGTCGATAAAAACCTGCCCTCGAGCTTCGCCGGGACCGACCTGGAGAAGTGGTTGCGCGAGAACCAGGTCGACACTTTGACCGTGACCGGCTACATGACCCAGATGTGCTGCGACAGCACTGCGCGCGACGGCTTCCATCGCGGCTACAAAGTGGAGTTTCTCTCCGACGCCACCGGCACGCTGACGGTCGGAAACGATTCGGGCAAGGTTGCCGACAAGGACTTGCACAACTCGGTGCTGGTCACGCAAGCCTCGATGTTCAGTAAAGTGATGGACACCGCCGACTGGATAAAAAAGCTGGACGAGAAATCATGACGAGAGTCGAGCGCCGAGGACCGACGTCCGCGTTCTGACGGGCCGCGGCCGCTTTGCGGCGCAGCGAACTGACACGCCTGGGCGCGCAGCGGGTAGCTGCTGGTTCAACCTCCCTTGAGGCGCGCGTAGTGGCGATGCGCCTTGGCGCGGTTTCCGCACGCGGTCATCGAACACCAGCGGCGCGTGCCGTTCTTGCTCTCGTCCAGGAATAGCCACAGGCACTTGCTATTCGCGCACTCGCGCACCCGGGCCAGTTGCGCCCCAGCCAACAAATCACCCGCCGACCATAGCACCGGGGCCAGCAGCGCCGACGCGGTCGCCGGCCGCTTCCCCTCGACTCGCCAGCCGAAGCCCGCGCCGATACGCTGAAGCTCGCTCCGCGCCGGAGTCTCCTTCAACGCCTGGTTGAGTTCCGACAGGTCATCGGCGACCGGCACGCCACCGCTCGCGACCGCATGGAAGATGCGGTAAGTAGTCTCCCGAATCGCGATTGCGCGGCGAAAAATCGCCGACGCTTGGGCCGGATGGCGCTCCGCCCAGGTCCCGTTCGTCCCGTTACCCCAGGTTCCGCTCCCGGCAATCTCACCTGTCAGCAGGCTGCCCGAAGACGCACACCACTGCACGAGATCCGGCAATCCGTGCAGGGTTTCGCTCGGCGTACTGCCACGCCACGCGAGCGTATTGATGAAATCGAGACAGAGGTCCTGGCGGGGAGCCAGGACCAGGACGCCGGTCCGCCCGATGCGTTGAACATTGGTCATCCGGTCTTCACCATACTAACCGCCATGGCGGTTGACAATCGTTCGCCAATCGTCTACTAACCATCATACAGGTTGTTTCAACCTGCAAGCCAGTTAGATAACCGGGACGCTTCAACGTTCCCGCCATGAAAGGAGCAGGGCAATGATTCATCACGTATCGATTGGGGTGAGCGACATCGCCAAGGCGCGGCGGTTCTACGATGCGGCGCTGGCGCCGCTCGGCGCCAAGTGCCTGAGCGAAGACGCAAGCGCGCTCGGCTATGGCAGCGGCGATGGGCCGCGCCTGTGGCTGCTGGCGGCCGGCGCCGCCGTGCCGCGCGACATCGCGGGCCTGCACATCTGTCTTGAGGCCGGTCGCCGCGCCGAGGTGAATGCGTTTCATGCCGCAGCGGTCCGCGCGGGCGGGCGCGACAACGGCAAGCCTGGGCTGCGTGCCGACTACGGCGAAAATTATTACGCCGCCTTTGTCACTGACCCTGACGGCAACCGGATCGAAGCGTACTGCGGGACCAAGGAATAGGCGCCAGGGGCAAGGAGGGTCGCAAATGGATGCGTTGAAAGTTGAGGTGATCAGGGAATGCCTGCAGGATTCGTTCGCGAACCGGACGAATTTCCCGCAGGAAGTGAAAAGGCTCGCTGCCAATGAGATCGAGCGTTACGAGGCGGACCTGGTGCGCCTTTGCAAGACTTACTACACGGGGTCGGGCGAGACACACGTCGAGCCGCTGCCGCTGGCCGACTCGGGCGCGGTCGCTGATCGTTTCGCCGCCGACGAGCTAAAGGCGGCGCTGCTGGCGGTCCAGCGCCGGGAAATCGATTACCCGGAGTTCCTGCGCCGCGCCATCGCAGCCGGGATCGCGAATTACGTGGTTTTTCTCAACCAATGGCGGATCATCTATCTTGGCCGGCACGGCGATCTTCATGTGGAGGACCTGCCGAAGCCGAACGTAGAAATTCCGGCTCCGGAGAAATCGAGATGAGATGCGCGGAGCCGCGCCGCAGATCTTGAGCGCTCGTGCTCACGCGCGAAGCAGGGCATCGGTGGCGCGGCTCCCGCTTCAAAACGGGCGCGCGCGGCGACGCTACGCCGCGGTCAGGCCCAACGTTCCGCCGGATCGATTCGGCACATTGCATTCAGACCAAGTAACCACGCATGCTTGATCATTCAGTGCCGCGCGCATCTGCTGAGACCGGCTGGCAGGGTGCAACTGCGCCGGACTTGAGGATCCCTGCGGATGACGCGGCGACAGACGGACCGTTGCGCGACCGGGTCGGAAGCGGGCGGCAAGCCAATCACCACTGCGGCCGGCTTGAATGAAGACCGGTGGCCCTCCTCGCGCAGCCTGCGTGGGCTCGACTGGCTCAATTTTCTGCTCGCCGACGTACAGTCAGGCGTTGGGCCGTTTCTCGCGATCTACCTGGCCGCATACGGCTGGAACGAACAGCGCGTTGGTCTGGCGCTTACGGTCGCTGGAATCGCCGGTATCGCCTCGCAGACCCCGGCGGGCGGCCTGGTGGATCGAATCAGGTCCAAAAGAGCGCTGATTGCGGCTGGCGTGTCCGCGCTGGCGATCGGTGCGCTTCTGATAGCGCTCTTTCCGTCGTTCTGGATAGTGATGACGGCCCAGGCGCTCATCGGCGGGATGTCCAGTTTCTTCATGCTTGCCATTGCCGCCATCTCGCTCGGCCTGGTGGGGCACAGTCTCTTCGATCGCCGCCAGGGACGAAACCAGACATTCAATTCGGCGGGCAATGTGGTCGCCGCGGTGATGATGGGGGTGATTGGATTTTTCATTTCGAACCGCGGCGTCTTTTTCTTTGTCGTGGCGCTCGCGGTCCCGACGATTCTGTCGCTGCTCCTCATTCGGCCGGACGAGATCGACCACGAACTGGCGAGGGGAGCCAAAGTGGGGGCCGACGACGAAAAGCCCGCCAGTGTCTGGTCTCTGACGAAGGATCGCCCACTGGTGATCTTTCTGTGCTGCTCGGTGCTTTTTCACTTCGCCAACGCGGCGATGCTTCCGTTGCTGGGCGAGATGCTGGCGAAGGGCAAGGGCCGCAGTTCGATGATGTTCATGTCCGCCTGTGTGGTCACGACCCAGTTCACGATCACGCTAATTGCCGCATGGGCCGGGCGCGCCGCGGGTTCCTGGGGTAGAAAGCCGCTGCTGCTGATCGGGTTCAGTGTGCTGCCCGTGCGCGGCATCCTCTATACGCTGACCAATAGCATCTACCTGCTGGTCAGCATCCAGGTGCTCGACGGAATTGGCGCGGGCATTTTTGGTGTTGTTTCCGTGCTGGTGGTGGCCGATCTGACGCGCGGCACCGGACGGTTCAACCTTACGCTGGGCGCTATCGCGACCGCCGTCGGAATCGGCGCGGCGCTCAGTCAAACCGTCGCCGGAGCCATCGTTCACCACTTCGGCGATCAGGCCGGATTCGCGTTCCTGGTCTCGGTGGCGGCGGCGGCGCTGCTGATGCTGTGGCTCCTGATGCCCGAAACCCTCGAATGGAAGGCGGACGGAGTAAGGTGAAGTGGCTGCGAACCGGCGCGCTCGCAGATTCGGGCTGGCTCACGACCGGCGTTCGTTAGCCCAATAGTTGGTCAGTTTTTTCGCGAGCTCGTCACCGACGTTGTAGGTCTCGACGAGATCACGGCAGTCTTTCGCGAAATTTCGCGCCTGCCATCTTTGCGCAAGGCGATAAAGGACACAGAAGGCGGCGTAGTCCGCTACGATCAGAGCTAACAGTCTTGTTTCAGGCAAGCGAAACACGGCTGCAAACCCGAGCAGACCGACCAGGAAGCAAAATCGCAGCACGATACTCACCCGCGACCCCCGATGGCGTGGCGGCGCTTCATCGCGTTTTCTTGCCGTTGGCGGATTTGCGCAGCAGCGCGGTCCTGATTTCATCGACCGTGGGCGTCGCTCGCTTCATTTCGTCTTCGACGGGGTCTTGTGAGCTAATCATAGCAGGAGGTTCCTTGTCGGTTGTGTGACGACGAAGATTAGCTGTAGCGTGCTTGGCCGCCTCGCGTTGCGCGTCGCGAATTCTACTCTTCAGACTCACGCTCGAATCGTCCTTGACTTTTACTGGTGTCGCAAATGCCGTTGTGTGCAACTTTGTAGGCATGAGACGTGCCAATGGCGCCTCATGGTGCGTAGCACTTCTATATTATGCTTAATTATGCGTTGTGGAATCGTGGAGGCAGGTGTCGTCGCTGGATCGCAACGTTCGGCGCTGCGCTGATGTGACGCCGGATCGTCTATAAAGCGAGCGATTTGTCGCGGGACAAGTGCGACGGGCGACGGCCATTGAACGGCCGTCGCCCGCCAGGCTGACCCGCCTCGATGAACTTCCGGGCAGGCACCGCTATGGTCAAGCGATGCCGCAAGTGCGCGCGTTACATCAGAGCGTATTAAGAAAATTCACCACGTCCGACTGTTGTTGCGCATTCAGCGCTCCGAAGGCCTGCGCCGCCGGCTTGCCCTGCCCGTCGTGCAACTTGATCGCGGTCGGGATGTCAGCCGCGCGGCCATTATGAAGGAATTGGGACTTCGCGCGAAGGCCCCACAGCGGCACGGTCCGCATCATGGTCGGTCCTGCGCCACCCCGGGCAGTGGCGCTCCGAATCCGTCCAGATTGATCGGCACGGTCGCCTGCCCTTGCGGTTGGGATGCGAGGTTTCGATTTGCCGGACCGGCGTTTGCGGTCTGCACCGAAATACTCAGGATGAGTATCAACAGTAGAATCGATCTTGTGCTCATTTGATTCTCCTTTTTACCTTCGTGTTCCAAAATCGACGCGCGGCCGCACCGAGGCAGACTCAAACCACTCCACTACTTATGAGCAGTAATAGCGATTAGAGCGCTTGCCGTGAGTTACTATTGGCCGGAGTTCGCCGCTGGGCTGTCCGGTCATCGGCTAGCGTCGGATGTTTATGATTTGCGCCGCAGCAAAACCCCGGTCATGACAGGAGTTTTGAAGACGGGCAAAGATCAGCGCCCATCGCTGGGGCCGACCACTCTCTTGACGGGAGTCCTAGAACAATGGCGAGCCACGCCCGCCGAAGGTGTGCACAGTGATGAAGTCCGTTAGGTGGCCGACCGTCTGAAATTCGAGAACGTTCTGATCACTGCGATCGCAGCGGCATTTGTACTGATTCCGCATCTCGCAGCCTTCCTTTTATTGCAGTCCGAGGCGCGTCTGGCAAACCGCCTCGCGACGCGACCTGCTTGCTTAAGATCCAAAACGCAAGAGAAAAAAGTTGTTAGAGCAACGAATTAGAATACCGGCTGCGCATCCAGGATGACGGACGCTGTCAGATGTGATAGCTCACAGTTTTGACCGGAGCCGGCCGGCGCGGCGCGATTAGCTCCAACGATCGCGAAGAGTTCAGAGCGCGGGAGATTACAGCGATGGCGATCAGGATGTATGATCTTGCTGGAGAGGAAACCGCTCGCCGGTTCAGCCCATATTGCTGGCGCATCCGGATGGCGCTGGCACACAAGGGGTTGACGGTCGAGACGATACCCTGGCGCTTTTCCGAAAAAGCGGTAATCGCGCATTCCGGACAGGAAAGGGTTCCGGTCATCGAGGACGGTGGCCGCGTGGTAGCAGACTCGTGGGCGATCGCGAGCTACCTGGAAGATGCTTATCCCGATCGGTCGTCGCTCTTCGGCGGACCCGCTGGGCGGGCGGAGGCGCGCTTTTTCAACAGCTGGGCCGACATCGTACAGATACCAGGCATCGCGAGCTTCGTCGTCGCCGACATTTTCCGTCATCTCGATCCCCGCGACCGCGACTACTTTCGCCAGAGCCGCGAGAAGCGCTTCGGCATGTCGCTGGAGAATTTTTGCGCCAACCGCGAAAAGCGCATCCCGGGTTTCCGGCAGACTTTGGAGCCTCTGCGTCTAACGCTGCAAACGCAGCCGTTCTTCGGCGGCGAGACGCCGCTTTACCCCGACTATATCGTGTTCGGCGGCTTCCAATGGGCCAGAGCGATAAGCCCGTTCGCGTTGCTCGAAACGGCCGACCCAATCGCAAAGTGGCGAGAACGGATGCTCGAAGCATTCGACGGACTAGCACGCCGCTTCCCTGCTTACTGAAAACGCGGCGAGCAGCCGCAGGCCATCGCGCCTTGCTCGAACACTGAGCGCGCGTCTTTGCCGTGCACACCAGGCCGGTCCGAGGGATGCGCTGGCGCAGGCTGGCGCGCTCTTTATGGTCGGGCTTTCTATTTGACGTAGATCACGCCGAACTGGTTATCGGTCACATGGCCCGCTTCGTCCAGCGTGAAGTTCGAAGTGATGTAGCCGCTGGCGCCGGCAAACTGACCCTCGCCGCCGTCAATCCGCCACGTCACGGCTCCCGACTTGACCTTCGGCTCCGCGCTGTCGCCGAGGTATCCCTGACCCACCGTGCTGAAGCGCAGGCGATGATTGCCGTCGCCGAAGCGTATAGTCCCCGATTCCAGAAATGACGTTTCGCCCGTAACCGTCACCTCCGACTCGAACGAGGCCTTGCCGCCAGCCGCAGGCTGCACGCTGCCCTGCACACCATCGGGACCAACAACGGTCGTAAGCGTGCAACTCGGAGAACTCGTCGTAGCCTTGAGCAGGTTGGGAGCTCCGCCTGGCCCGCCCTGTCCCTTGAACTGCATGGCGTAGATGATCTGTTTCATCGCTCGGCCTCCTCGATGGCGGTTTCCCGCGCCTGTTGGGTGAACAACCGCAAATGATTAAAAAGGCAAATTGTTTCTTTCTGCGGGCCGCACCCGCGAAAGCGGCGACTTAATATTCGACTAATATTCGATCGGTCTGACACAGTGTATTTGTAAAGATCCTTCCAATAGCGCTCCAGCACGCTATCGTCTACGCAGCACGTGCATTCCAGATCCATGTCGGATACGGTTATAAGCCCCTTCTTGATCAGGGTCTCGGCATAAGCGCTACGCTCTATGAGCTTGATGGCACCGCGCTCTCGCCGGCAATTTGCAGGCGCGGCGCTCCGTACTGTCTTGCGGCTGGCCTCTGATTGAGCGGTGCACGCGGCATCCGGGAGCTATTTGGGGATCTCCGTCGCGTCGCGGATCTCGCTGAGGGTCGCGAACCATCCTCCCTTCTCCGCAATGTACTCAATCAAACCTTCGAGCCGCGAAATCATGTGCGCTCTACCCATGGTCTGTGGATGAGTGGTAACGACGTAACAGGCGCCAGTTTCATTCTCGATCGCGTAGTCAAATATCGCTTTCCATCGATCGAAAATTCCGCCAACGGGATTCATCCCTTCCTGCTTGCCGGTGATGTATTCCTCTGGGGGAAAATCATCGAGATACCAGGACACCGGAATCTCAAGAACCTTGCTGGAGGCGCCGAAAACATTGGCCTTATCTGCATTTACTTCGACCCGCCGGATCACGTAGGGGTGCAGATCGTTGCCCATCAGACTGCTGTCGGCGGAAAACCCGTTCTCTTCCAGGATCGACAGCGTATTGGGGCTGAAATCCCAGTACGGGGAACGGTACACCCGCGGCTTCACGCCGATCCGGGATAGTGCCTCCAGCCCCATCTGCATGACCTTGCGCTCTTCGGCCAGGCTCATGGGTGTGGGATTTTCGTGAACGTAACCATGGTGTCCGATCTCGTGCCCGGCGGCTACTATCTCCCGACAGAGTTCGGGCCACGTATCCACGGTATGACCTGGAATGCACCACGAGGTCTTGATGTGATGCTTGTCGAACAGCTTGAGCAGGCGCGGGGTGGCGACCTCCGCACCGAACTCACCGCGCGCCATGTATGCCGGCGACGTCAGATTGAATGAGCCTATCCAGATCGCCTGAGCGTCGAAGTCGCAGCCGATGTTAACTGCTATCTTTTTTCCTGCCGGGATTTTTACCTTGCCAGCTACCTGAGGCATCGCAGCGTCCCTCCCTGACTACTCGATCGGCTTTTTTCAGCGGTTACCCAGACTAAATTCTTGCCACTCGGACTGTTATACCTGCGTGTTAGGAGCTCCTACTCTCTCACTGGCCGACATGCTCCCTTCGACGCCCGGCCGATAAGGTGGGTATTGGTTATACATCGGCGCTCTTCGGATACGATCGTTGAAGGTGGTTGCGGCTCCGGTCTTGCGATTGTCGTATAGCGGATCGATGTCGACTGCTGCCGTAATGACCATCTGCTTGTTCGTTGTCGCCTCTGCCACGATGCCATTCGCATTCCAGGGCTGGTCGCAAGGGCTAAGGATCGAACTGCGACCGTAACCCGGCGGAAGTGGTGCGCCGGCGTTTCCGATCGTGCAGCAATGGACAAAGTAGATCTGATTCTCGATGCATCGCGACTGAGCGCAATGCCTGACGCGCCAGAAGCCCGCTTCTGAAAACGTGAATGACGGGCAAAGGATTATCTCGGCGCCATTGTAGGCCAGGATTCTGCAGACTTCGGGAATTTCCGCTTCGTAGCAGATCGCGACGCCAACTTTCGCGGGGCCGATATCCCAGACTTCCAGCGTATCGCCCTCGGTCGTCTGCCATTGCGACTCCGCTGGAAAAATATGGGTCTTTTTGTGGGTCAACTCGCGGCCCTCCGGCGTAAAGAGGTGCGCGACGTTGAAGTAGAGGTCGCCCTGCTTCTCAAGATGGGAACCGGCCAGCACGAATTGCTTGCGGCTGGTCGCGATTTGATGGAACAGTTCCCTGTAACGCGGGGTAAATTCGACTATACGTGTGAGATCCGCGACCGAGGATGCGTCTGGATAGACCGTCAAAAGGCCGACCGTAAACAGTTCGGGAAACAGCACGTAGTCGCTGTCGCGCGGCACCTCCGCCATGGCCTGTTCGACTCGCGTCCGAAAATCGTCGAAGCCGCCACGCGCAATCGGAAACTGACAAGCCGAAATTTTCGCCGCACGCATCGCACACCTCCTGAAAGCCGTTATTTCGGCTGCCGCGCCACAGCCGAGTCCGCGAACCGGGTCAAGTCAGCCTCTGCGGATAGCAAAGTCCCCCACCGAAACTCACCGGGCACGGTGCTGTGCAAAGCCCCACGGAACTCCATCGTCCGTCCGCCTGCGTCCGCGCCGGAGACCCTGCGAGGTAGCGAGAACTACGTCGAACGGCCCTTCGCCACCTTGGTTGGGTCAGATTCCTTTGGAGAAGGCAGAGGAAATTCGGATAACATAGACCTGTTCCGAAAGTAAAGGGGTGAGAACAAAATATTCTTCAGCGTAAAGAGATCGGGCGACGATTAGTTAGTTGGAGAGACGTGATGGTCAGCCGTTGGAGGAGGGCTCATTAACCCATCCAGATAAGCACCGACACTTGACGTCATCGAGCGCAGCAGCACGGCACTCCGCTTAGCTCTCTCTCCAGAGCTATGCTGTACCGGACGGAAGTGCTCAGCAAGTAAAATCTGGCCAGGGCATGGAGGTGGTCAGAGTCGGCACCAAACGGAGCCACACGTACCACTTGCTGGCTTATGGGCGCGGGCCCAGGAAGCTGTTCGAACCGTTCCTCATCACGATGAACGATAAGAGCGAAGCCTTTCCCTCCTTCCAGCATGAAGGGGCCGAGTTCATCTACATGCTGGAAAGATTGCCTATCGGCACGGCCGCAATACGTACCGGCTCGAGCCTGGCGACGCGCTGACCTTTGCTGGCGACGTGCTTCACGGATCCGAACACCTGATCGAAGTGCCGATTCTATCTTACTTGCATGCAGATCTGCTGAGCTGCGAGTAATGTATTACGCAGAAGCATGGCGACGGTCATAGGGCCGACGCCGCCAGGAACGGGGGTGATGAAGCTCGCGCGCCGTCGGGCGGCCTCGAACTCAACGTCGCCCAGGACTCCATTCGGCGTGCGTGTGATTCCCACGTCCACCACAACTGCCCCAGGTCGAATCCACTCGCCGCGAATCAGTCCCGCTTTGCCCACTGCCGACACCAGCACTTCGGCGCCCGCGACTTCCGAGGCGAGGTCACGAGTGAACTCGTGGCACAACACGAGCGTCGCGCTGCGTTCCAGGAGCAGATGGACCAGCGGCTTGCCCACCAGCACGCTCAGGCCGACGATAACCACGCGCTTTCCAATGAGGTCGATGCCGGTCCGATCGATCAGCTCCATCACCCCTAGTGGCGTGCACGGGCGCAGCCCCGGTTCGCCGGCGAGCAATCGCGCCTGACTGATGGGGCTCAGGCCGTCCACGTCCTTGTCAGGAGCGAGTTCGGCTAGGGCGGGCTTCTCCAGAGCTGTATCAGGAAGTGGAAGTTGAACCAGTATGCCATGTATTTCGGGATCAAGGTTGAGACGATAGATCAGATGAACCAACTGGTCTTCGGTGATGCGAGCGGGCAAGTGATGAACGGATGAGGTGATGCCCACGCGCTCGCAAGCACGTCGCTTAGTTTCGACGTAGAGCCTGGAAGCAGGATCGTCGCCGACCACGATTGCCGCCAGGCCGGGCCGTACCCTGTGCTCGCTCACCAGGCGCTCGACTCCACGCCGCACCTGGCCGTGGACGTCGCGCGCGATCGCCTGACCGTCCAGGATTTGTCCCAGTGGCCCCTCGTAAACGGCCGAGGATGATTGGCCGGGCTCAGTCGAAGACGACTGTCTTGTTGGCATAAGTAAGGACCCGTCTGTTCAGGTCGAGCCGGACTGCCCGCGCCAGCACGAGCCTTTCGAGGTCACGACCCTTCCTGATCAAATCTTCCAGTGTATCGCGGTGCGTCACCCGTACGACGTCCTGTTCGATGATCGGTCCCGCATCAAGCACCGGGGTCACGTAGTGGGCGGTCGCGCCGATGAGCTTGACCCCGCGCTCGTAGGCGCGAGCATATGGGCTGGAACCGATGAACGCCGGCAGAAAAGAGTGGTGAATATTAATGATGCGGTTGGGATAGCGGGCGATAAATTCGTCGCTGACGACCTGCATATAGCGAGCGAAGATTACAAGGTCGACGCCCAACGACGAGAGAAGCTCAAGTTGCTTCGCTTCCTGAGCGCGCTTGTTCTGCACAGTGATCGGAAAGTGATGATACGGGATCGCCTGGTGCTCCGCCGTCTCCTTAAGATCGAGATGATTGCTGACTACAGCGACGACACTGCCCGGGAATTCGCCGATGGACCAGCGATGCAGAAGATCGACAAGACAATGGTCGAGGGTCGAAACGAAAATTGCGATCGCCGGATGCTCGTCGGAGAAGCGCAGTTGCCATTCCATAGCGTAGGCCTCGGCGAGTGGCCTGAACGACGCTGCTATTTCCTTTTCCGGGATCGTAAACTCATCGATTTCCCATTCGACCCGAGAGAAGAAGTAGTGTGTTTCGAAATCGATGTGATGATCGGCGTGAAGAATGTTGCCGCCGTTACCTGAGATGAAGTCGGCAATACCGCGCACCAGACCCTTGCGGTCGGGACATTTCATCAGAAGGGTGGCAGTTCGAGCCGAAGTCTGACTGGGGTGAGGCATTGCAGCGTTTTCGCGCGCCCTGAAGTCGGCCGGCTTAACTTATGGAGCGCCGGTTTCGACAATTCTCAGGAAATTGCGGTGTATGATCTTCGAATAATTCCGAAAGTCGTCAATGCGTTCGATCGTTTGCTGTTCCAAACGCGATGGGCCATCTTTGCCGGCTATCTGTTCGAGCGATTCACGATATTCGGGAATCTGGCTCCACTCCTGGACCGTGCACTCCGTTGGCTCCATATGATACTGCACGCCGTAAGCGATGTCAGCGAACGAGAAAGATTGGATCGCGCAGTGAGCATTGCTCGCTAGGACCACGCCGCCGTCGGGCACTCGTTGCACCGCGGCTCCGTGCCATTGGAGCACCGGGAGGACCGGTGGCAAGTCGCGGAAAAGTGGGGAAGAGGCACCAGCCGAGTTGAGGGTGACTTCACAAACGCCGATTTCCGGCATGTCCATCTTTCGGACTGTTCCACCAAGGGCGTCCGCCAGTAGTTGATGTCCAAGACAGATGCCGAGAAATGGCTTTCGTCGTTCGCACACCCATGATCGGATAGCGGCCTTTTCAGCGACGAGCCACGGATGCGCGCGCTCTTGCCAGACATCCATCGGGCCGCCAAATGCCATGAGCGCATCGAAGCCATCCAGACTTGGGATAGCTTCACCTTCATCGAGCTCGATCGCATGCCATTCAATCCCATCGGCCGCAAAGAATTCACGAAAGATCGCGGGATGTTCCACTCGCGCATGCTGAAAGATCAGAAATTTCATTTTAGATGCCTAAGCTCGGCTCCATCAGAAATGATCGACATTGTCACCTGGTAACGTAGCGCTCGCTGGCGTCTTCTACTATCCAATCGGAGGGCGCTTCGTGTGCCAATCAGTCGCTTGCTCGTAAGCGAAGCCTACCTGGAGGGCGGTCGCCTCTTCGTACGGTTTCGCGGCAATCTGCAATGCGGTCGGCATCCCGTCATCGCTGAACCCGCACGGCACGATGCAACATGGTGTGCTCGCCAGACTCATCGGCATCGTGAACCTGCAGTACGCCCATATCACGTCTTCGCTAAAGCCGTCGGGGTACTGGACGTTGATGAAGATCGGATGGTCCTTGGGCGGCTTGGCGGTCGCTGCCACGGTTGGGGTAACGATTACGTCGACGTCGCGGAAGGCGTCGAGAAAATCCTGACGAATCAGAGTACGGATCTGGTTGCTGCGAATGTAGTCCTTGGCCAGCAACAGATTGCCCATTTCGGTAAAATTCCGGACGTCGATTCCGAGCTCGGCGGCGCGCTCGTTGAGCCATTCGTCATGGTTGGCGGCCGACTCGGCCACCACGATACCGATGAAGGTCCCTGCAGTGTATTTGACGTGCGGGAACTTGACCTCCCGCATCTCCATCCCGAGTTTCTCCAACTGGCCGATTCCGTCTTCTACCAGCCGCTTAACCGCGGGCTCCATGTGATCGAAGAAATACTCCCTGGGGACGCCGAGCTTCATTCCCTTGAGGTCTCTGCCGAGCTTGGCCGTGAAATCCATCGTCGGCGCATCGACGCTGAAGTGATCATTGGAGTCATAACCGGCGACCCCGTTCAGCATCAGTCCCAGGTCGCGCACAGTACGCGCCAGGGGCCCGACCGTATCCATGGTTAGTGAGAGCGGCACCACGCCGCTTGCCGACACCCGGCCCTGCGTCACGCGCATTCCAGCGCAGCCGTTCAGCGCAGAGGGATTCCGAACCGAGCATCCACAGTCGGTGCCCCACGAGGCCATTCCCTGTCCCGCCGCAATCGACGAACCCGAGCCCCCGCTGGAGCCACCGCTGACAGAGCGGCCATCCCAGGGGTTGCGGGTTGGCGGCGTGGTGACGCCCCAGGCAAACTCGTGCGTATGTACCTTGCCCAGCAGGACGCCGCCGGCATTACGCATTCGTCGCACCACCTCAGCGTCCTTCTTGGGTGACCAATCTGCGTACAGCTTGGAGTTCCACGCCATCGGGGCGCCCGCCACGCTGATGAGGGCTTTGACTGTGTAAGGTATGCCGTGAAGCGGGCCGCGGTAATTGCCGCGCCCGATCTCTTCGTCTGCGCGCTTGGCCTCTTCCCGAGCTTCCTTCTCCGCCAGGTAGGCGAAGTTGCGCGTGACCGGGTCGGTCCTCTTAACCCACTCGAGCGTATCCTCGAGGACCTCTGTGGCGCTTACCTCGCGCGCTTGCAGAAGCTTCGATGCTTCGGTGATTGTCAGCCAGTGCAGATCGCGCCCTGCCATGGCGATTTCTCCCTTGTGGGTTTCAGATTAAGGGTAATTGGATGTGATCAGCCTTTCGGCGGCGGATTGTGAAATACATAAGCTGGCGGCACCACATGATAGACGTCGTCCAGCTGGAAACCCAGCTTCAGCTCACGATCGACCTCGTTCAGGAAATCAACCTGAGATTTGAGGAACTCCAATTGGGCGACCACTCGATCTTCCGGAAGGTTCAGGCCCGCATATCGTGCAAGCGCCGTAATCGTAGAGCGGTCGACGCTCCTATTACCCCTCAACACTGGCTTCGCCATCAGCAATAACCTCTCCTTTTATGGAGGCTCGTATGTTCGTTTATTTGATCCGGTTTTGCAAATCTGCCGCTGTTGTCGCGATGGTACGATTGTTCGACGCGCGTCACGCGCACAAGCCGGCGGCGCCTTCGTTAACCGCCAAACGTTCTCTCTGGATATTCCGCATAGCAGGCAATGCTCTCCGGTAGTTTGAGCCATCGTTGTCCGCTGGAGCACCAGATACTGAAGGTGGGGTTGATCTTGTCCCTGTCGTCCAGCGTCCCGCCCATCATCGAGCGAATCTCAGGATATCTGTCAAGGGTGATCGACACTGCCGATCCGCAGACCGGACAAAAGTGCCGCCGCAGCCGCTGGCCACTCACAGCATCGGTTTCATAGCTAGCCAGCTTTCCCTCAATTGTCACTGCCTCTCTTGGGAAAACCACACCGATCAGGAATGCAGATCCTGACTGCCGTTGGCAGCGTTCACACTGGCACAGCCCGACTGCCGTCGGCTCGCCTTCGTATCGGTACCGAACCGCTCCGCACAGGCAGCCGCCTGTTCCACCGGTTGCTTTTTCCGCCATGGCTCGTGCTCCGCACCTCAAGCGACGCCGCTAACGTTTGTGGGCAGATGATCTTCTAGTGGTTCGTCTTCCAGCCAGTCCAGGTAAATAGAGGATACAAATTATTTAGACTCTAGCTATAATACGAATCTCAACCATGAAACCAGTCAGTGCCAGGCGCTGGATCTGAACTATAGTCGCCGCGGGCAGTATGCTTTGTCCGAAAACCTCACCTTTCAGGCGGCCGCGTGCCTTCATCGCGGACTCCATGTCAACGACAAACAAGATCTCATCCACGACATTGTCCATCGTCGCGCCGAAGTGGGCGAGAACCCGCTTAACGTTTGCATAGGCCTGCCGCATCTGTCCTTCCATATCGCCGGGGTTGAGGATTTTCCCCGTCTCGTCGTGGTCGACCTGCCCGGAGACATAGATTGTGTCGTTAACCTTGACTGCCTGTGAGTAGCCATAACCCGATTCCCACGGCATACCCATGTTGAAAATTTCTTTCTTGATAGCCATTCTGAATCCCTTCCTGCTAAAGAATCAGGACAACGCCCGCGTGCCAGCGGGTCGCGCGTCCAGGTCGCGTATGCTCGGCATTACGCTGCGCGCGAAAAGCTCCATATTCTCCATCACCAATGTATGCGGCAGACCAAAATTGAACATGCAGGTCAGATGGATGAAATGAAGGCGCTGCCACCAGTCCACGATTTTGTCGACGCAGAATTGCGGCGTTCCCATGATCGCATGGCTCTCAAAGTAGTCGTTGAAGCTGAATCCAGGCCCAGGCAAAAGCGGTCCCTGCGGTCCGGTCGAAGGCTGCTGGTAAATCGTGCCGCCTGAAGTGGCGGCGTCGCCAAACCGTCGGCATGCCCCGCCGACGGCGGCTTCAATCGCCGCGAACGACTTTTCCGTCACGTGCACCGGCGTGGATGTAGAATTCGGCGTTCTTTGACTGCTGTCGCTGCTCAAAACCTGGTACTGCGTCGCGATAGTTGCCGGGACCGCGCAGAAGGTCGCAAGTTTGGCGGACCTTTTGAGCAATCAGGCCGCTGGCATCGACCTAAAGCGAGTCCTTCGCAGCGTGGCACCATGCCAAATTGCGACGCGTCACGGCCCGACCAATTCAAGTAATACGCTTCGAGGGACAGGTCAGCTACGGGCGCCCATGAGGGCCGCGGCAGACCTATCATGCCCGTGCCCAACTCGACGCGTGGGTTTGGCGCCCGACCAACCGGTCCTGTTTGACGCTGCGAAGAGCGGTTTTTCTTTCCCGAGTGGGTGTGGTTGTGCGCCAAGTCCGTTCGACGCCGGGACCGTGACTGCATTTCCGATTTCATCCACGCGCACAATCAGGTGCCGGCCTTGACGAATGACCAAGTGCTCACGCTCCAATTGCGCCAGGTGTTCGGTGACTCTGGGCCGCGAAGCGCCGACGAGATCGGCAATGTCCTGATGGCTGAACGATGCTCGCAGCAGCGCGCCGCGCGACTCTTTGATTCCGAAGTCGGAAGCCAGTTCGAGCAGCGTAATCGCGATTCGTTCGTGAAGATCGAGGTTGAGAAGACTGGAGCTGCGCAGCAGCAGCCGGTAGCACTGTTGCAAATCGTTCGCATGAAAAATCTTGAAGACCGATTCGGAGCGATGCGCAGCGATACGTTCGAAATCGCTCCAGCTCACGCTGCCGACTCTGCAATCATCGTAAGCCTCGCACCGAAAATCGAACCGGTTAAATGGCAGCGCAGGAAACTCGGGCAGCGGACCCGGTGGAAGCAGGGCGATGGTCACCCGTTCGCCGCGGGCGTTCTGGCACGTGATGCGTGCGATACCTTTTAATAGGATGTGCGCTTCAGATGCGAGCGCCGCTTCGTGGAGGATTATTTGGGACCGATTGAAGTTGGCGAGTGTCAGCGCTCCGGCCAGCAATCCGAGCTCAGCAGCGGAAAGCCACGACAGAGCCTTGAGGCGGGTCAGCTTGTCGAGGTCACTGTCTGGCAGATTTCTAGTCTCATTCAAAATTGCACCTTGAGGAACAACAACCCTATGCTCTATGCAGCGATCAAGGCAAATGGAAGGTTATGTGAGGAACAAAAACCGTGTCTTCTGGGGTACTTGCGCGTGCCGCCAGCTCGGCTTCAAAGACATGGAGGCCCTGACCAGATAGACCTCCGACGATGGCAGAAACGTTCATTGATGGAACGAATCGAAGAGTCGATGGCCGAATGCCTTCCGCCGCTAACTTTAGTGCTATGTCCCGCCGTAAGATGGATCTTGAAATGCTCGGATTTGCCAAGGTTCGAACTTATAAGCGTGTGAATGGCGAATCGACCAGAGGCAGCATGAGGCTGCCAATAAACCTCTCCGCTATTGGTCCATAAACCTCGCTGCTGCTATTGAATGACCTACAGGTTCGGATCGTCTCAAGTCCAGAGGGAGGCTGAGCAACACTTAGCGGCGATGCAATCGTTAGATTAAAGTCCTATTAAATGTTCACGCAAGGAGGCAAGTATGTTGGGACGCGTTGTAGCCGTCGCGGCAGCAATTCTTCTGCTTGTTGTTTTCGCATTCTCAACTAGGGCTCACGCACTGGCGGCAGCGCCGGACGCAGCTTCAATTGTAAATCGCATGAAGCAGACGCTGGAGCCCGTGCGTCCCAGCGTGCGCATGATGACATTGAAGGTCAACAGCAATGGTGGTTTCGCCACTCAATGGACGCTTGGGCAGGCGCGCGCGCACGTGAACGACGCCGATTGGATGCTGACCGTGGTGCTCAAGCCGGCGGACGCCAGGGGCATCGCTTTTCTGGCCAAGCAGCGGCCTGGCATAAAGGTTGCCGAATACTCATATCTGCCGGCAGTTCGCCGCGTGCGCGAGATCACGCCAGTCGCCGGCTACGAACCCTTCTTCGGAACCGACTTCACATACGAAGATTTGAGCTTCATCCGCTTCGGCGGCCATGAGAAACTGGACGGGATCGAGGTTCACGACGGCGTGAAGGCCTATAAGCTGGAAGAGGACCTGGCTAATAATCCTTACTACTCAAAAGTTGTTACTTGGGTCGCCGTCGATACGGATCTGCCGCTCGAGCGCGATTTGGACGACGTCGATGGCAAGCTATTCAAGTCCGAGCACTTCGAAAAGATCACAACAATTGACAAGATACCCACCATCATGAAGATCGTTATGGACGATGTGCAGTCGGGCGGCAGTAGTGAGATCGATGTGACGAGCGTGAAATACGACAAGCAAGCGCCCGCGCCGTTGTTCGATCCCAAACATCTGCCTGACGCGACGAACGATCCGTTCTGGAAGAAGTGATAGAGCCTTCCCGTCTCGAAAGGAGTCAAACTGCGATCAGGGGGCCAGTCAATGTTCTCTCTTGACGGCCGCACAACGCTTGTGCGTAGCTGCGTTAAGGGAGCCGTGAAGGCCGCTCAAGCAGGGGGGACTGCGAGGTGCCGCAGGCCCGGTGGCGTCTCAGTCGTATCTCCTTCGCAAGGCGCGACGACTGGGTTGGGTACGAACGCGGGCGACCATGATCAGTAACCTCGGACCCCGCCTTGCGGTGAGGCTGGAGGGCCGCTTGTCTGTGCTGCAGCACATACTTTTGAAACACCTGATGCGGGGTGGCCTGCGCCCGGAATGGTATTCGTTTGACACCATTGGTCCGACGGCTATACTTCACGGAGATTGTGTGAGGTTAGGCGGTTCAAATTCGATGGGCAGTAGAGCGGCCGAAAAATGCTAGGGCGTGACAGCAATTTCGGAAGATACTCCTCGCTAATCGCGATTTTGTTTTGCGTCTTCACGTTCGCACGAACCATCCGCCCTATGGAATCGCTCTCCTTCAGCCCGCAGCCGTCGGTAGCGATTAAATATCAGAAGCTCACGCGACACATCCGGGAGGAAGTGGGCAGCAGAAGCCCCGACGTTCGAGCGACCGCTGCTCTCGAATTCAGCTGCTTGGCCTCCCAAATCCCGCTAGCACGCCCGCGATTCGAGCGGGTCATCATGAAGACGTTACCCAATAAATGCGGGCTCGTCCACCGTAGAATTCCGCCCCCTGGGCCCGACGACGTCCACTAGTTCTCTTCCAACAAATCCCGGCTGAAGCGAACCGCTATTTTGTTTGGCGGCGTCGTGGCTCCGGCTGAGGCTGGCCGTTCAGCGCGGTCAGGCGTCAGCCATTTGAACACGTTTTTGTGGCCGCGAAGCCAGAAGGAAGAGGATCATGTTAGGAAGAAATTTGCCCACGACGCAGACTCAAGTTCCTCCACCAAATTACACCAGGACATTGAAGAGCATGTTGCAGAGATCGCGTGACCAGGAGCTTCGAAGACTGAGGCAGCTTGTGCTCAGCGAGATCGAGCAGAAGGCTCCGATTCCGGGCGATCAGTTGGACGAGGCCCGACAGCACGAGGAGATGGACCTGCATGTGAGTTTCATCGAGATGTCAGAAAGGCGGCTCGCCGCGATTTGTAGCGCCTTCGAGCGTTTAGAGCATGGCCGTTACGGCATTTGTGAAGCATGTGGAGACAGGATCTCGTTCGAGCGGCTGCGCGCGATGCCGACAGCGCTCCATTGCGTGGATTGTCAGGCGGAATTGGAGACGGCTACTGCTCACAAGAGAGACGCCATTAGTGCATCCATTGAAGCGGATCGCGTGTCTTCCGACACGATGGTGCCCGATAGCCACAAAGACGAGTACAGAGATAGCGGGGCTGATGGCCGCGTTCATCGGTGGTTTCATCGTGGAGTCAAACGAGGCACGCGGTAGATTTGTTAGTATGCTTCAGGAGGGCCTACATGCGATCAGGGACTTGCATTTTGGTTTCTCGGGGAGCTAACAGCTAGAAATAATCGGGCGTCATGAATCGACGAAGGCAACACCTTGGACTGCTGGCCGCGATTCTTGCATTGGCAAGCATCGTGGTGTTGGTGCCGAGATTGCGGCTTCCCCATGCAACGCCGAAGTGGCGACCAGTTCAACAAAGAAATCTGGAGGGTCCCCACCGGTTCGTGAATGACGCTTCGGTCGACGAAGACGCTACTTTACGCAAGGCGTATAAGGCTTCAAACTTCGAGCCAGTCGTAGTGTGCCTAGTGGCTCGAATCGTTCGTTCCACTAACGTTTCGAGAGCGTTCTCTCGCGAGGACCGACGATTCATCTGGCCCCTCAGACGTATCCCTTCCCGCGCTGACAGCGAATATCCGCTCATCTGAGCAGCCTTTCGGACTCCTGAGCCGCATCATCGGGCGCAAGCGCCGTGTGCGATCTGGTCGAGCTATAGTCTTGCGCGGCTGCACGCCGCGCTCGTCGAAGGGATTGTTCAGTGCCAAGTTTTTCGCTGCGTAATCCGTACACAATAATCGTCGGAGCGCTGATAGTGGTTATACTGGGCGTAACGGCATTCATGCGGATGCCGGTCGACGTCTTCCCCAACATAAAGATTCCGGCGGTGGTGGTGGCGACCTTTTACCAGGGAATGCCGCCGCTGGACATGGAGGACAACATCACCTTCCGCTATGAGCGCTTCTTCACGCTCGGCAGCAACATCGAGCATGTGGAATCGCGCTCGCTGTCGGGCGTGAGTATCATCAAGGTGTTTTTCCAGCCGGGCACCGACATCGAGGCGGCGGCAGCCCAGATGGGGACGTTGGCGATGGCGGACCTGGGGATCATGCCGCCTGGGACTCTGCCCCCGTTGGTGTTGCAGTACGACGCTTCTTCGCTGCCGGTTGTGCTGGTGACGGCGGAGGGTGAGGGGTACAACGAGGCCCAGATTGAGGATCAGGCCCGCTACAACATCCGCAATCAACTCGCCACGGTGCCGGGAGCTTCGGTGCCGATCCCGTTCGGCGGCAAGTTTCGCCAGGTGATGGTGTACGCTGACGCGCAGGCGCTACAGGCGCGCGGGCTATCCCTGATGAATGTGGTGCACGCGCTTGACAACTCCAACCTGATCCTGCCGGCCGGCGACGTGAAGATCGGCGCTAAGGATTACTACATTTATTCCAATAGCATGATCGAAAAGATCCAGAGGATCGGCTCAGTGCCTGTGAAAGTCGGTCGCGGTCAGGCGCCGGTGTTGATTCGGGATGTGGCGCGGGTCGATGACTCATCGCAGATTCAATACAACAAAGTGCTGATTAACGGGCAGCCGTCGGTTTACATTCCGGTGCTGCGCCAGGTGGGCGCCAACACCATTTCGGTGGTGGATGGGATCAAGAAGATGCTGCCCAAGGTCTTTGGGTTGCCGCCCGGAATGAAGCTCAAGACAATTTTCGACCAGTCCACCTACATCAGACAGGCGGTAGAGAGCCTGGAACACGAGGCGGTATCAGGCTCGGTGCTGGCCTCGCTGATGATTCTAATCTTCCTCGGCAGTTTTCGGTCTACGTTCGCGATTTTTCTATCGATTCCGCTTTCGATCCTGGCCGGAGCGTTCGGTCTGTATATGAATGGCTCGACCATCAACATCATGACTTTGGGCGGCTTTGCACTGGCGATTGGCCGATTGGTCGACGACTCGGTCGTCGTGCTCGAGAACATCAATCGCCATCTGGCGAAGGGCAAGCCCTCGGACGAGGCCGCACGCGACGGCGCCGAAGAGGTCGCGCTTCCCGTGCTCGCCTCCACAGTCACTACCTGCATCGTGTTCTTTCCGGTGATGTTTCTGTTCGGGGTGGCGAAGTATCTCTTCAGTGCCCTGGCACTGGCCGTGGTGCTCTCCATGACCGCCTCGTACCTGGTCGCGATGAGTGTGATACCCATTTATTGCACTCGTTTTCTCTCCGCGGCCCAAGCAACGGCGGCAGAACATGGTCAGGGCCGAGGGCCGCTGGGGACGTTCAACCGCGCGTACGAGCGGTTCGCACTAAGTTACGAACACGTTCTGGAGCGGGCCCTAAACCACAAGTTCCCGGTTATCGCCGCTGTCACGATCCTCTTCGTTGGGAGTATGGCAATTTATCCCTTGCTCGGGACCGAACTGTTTCCCGAAACTGACGCGGGAACCTTCACTATCAACTTCCGGGCTCCGGCGGGCACGCGCCTTGAACTCACCACCGAGTTGGCGCACAAGATCGAGGCAGAGATACGCAGGACGATTCCGTCAAGCGATCTCGACATGGTGGTCTCCAATATCGGCCTCGCTCCCAGCATCTCCGCCATTTACTCGCCGAACGCGGCGGAAGACTCGGGCTTTCTCGAAGTCGCACTCAAGGAAGGACATCAAAGGCTTACCGCATATTACGTCGAGCGCCTGAAGAAGCTGCTAGCGCATGACCTGCCCGAGGTACGCACCCTCTTTTCCTCGGGCAGCATCATCGACGCGGTTCTCAGCTTTGGAATGATGGCGCCGATCGACGTGCAATTTGCTGGAGGCCAATTCACTTCCTTATACAAAGCCGCCGACGAGGCACGAGAAGCGGTTGACGGTCTTCCTCAAGTCTCTCAGACCTTCATTCAGCAGGAGTCCCAGTATCCTACGCTGAATATCCAGGTTGACCGGATTAGGTCGGCTCGTTTGGGTATCAGCCAAAAAGACATTATCTCCAACGTGATAACCGCGCTGAATTCCAACCTCTACATCAAGCCTTCTATCTGGATAGATCGTACGAATAACAACGATTACTTCCTGACGGTTCAGTATCTTGGGGCGGACAATGGTTTTAATTCTCTGGGAGCAGTGGAGGACATCCCCGTACAGAGCAACCCGCGCGAAACCGGCCACGCACAAAGCCTCTTGCTGCGTGACGTGGCGTCGGTTGTCCCCGAGTACCATCCGTCCGAAGCTGACCACTACAACATTCAGCGCACGGTCGATCTGCTGGTATCGCCCAGCGGCCAGGACCTGGGCGGAACTCAAACCGCGATCGAGAAGGCGCTGGCCCGGCTAAGTCTGCCCCGGGGAGTCACGATAAACTATCGCGGATCGGTGGCCGCCATGCATGCCTCATTTTCGAGTTTCGGGTTTGGACTATCGCTGGCAGTGGTCCTGCTTTACCTGGTAATGGTCGCGCAATTCGGATCGTTTTTGGACCCTTTAATTATCATGTTCGCTGTTCCGATGGGGCTGATCGGTGTGATCTGGACGCTTTGGGCGACTAATACGACGCTCAACATCGAGTCGTTCATGGGAATCATCGTGATGGTCGGTATCGTGGTTTCGAACTCGATTCTGCTCGTCGACTTCGCCAACGAACGGCGCAAGCAGAATCAGCCTCTGCGGCGCGCCGTGGTCGAATCGGCGCGGATTCGCATGCGACCTATCCTAATGACAGCGCTGGCGACGGTTGCCGGGCTGATGCCGATTGCGCTCAAACTGGGCGAGGGTTCCGAAGCCTCGGCGCCCTTGGCTCGCGCCGCCGTCGGCGGCCTCATCGTTTCCACGATACTCACGCTCGTTCTCGTACCATGTGTGTATGAGTTGTTCTATGCGCGGCTCGAGCGCGTTGAAATCCTGGACTAGCCCGTGTGGCAGCGTGAAGATTCAGATGAGAACAGCATAAAATGCCAAGTGTGTTTCTGCGTAATTCGTACACGATAATCGTCGGAGCGCCGATCGTGATGATATTGGGCGATGGCGTTCAAGCGGATGTTAGTCGACGTCCTCCGGAACATCAAAATTCCGGCAGTGATGTTGGCGACGTTTTACCAGGGCATGCCGGATCTGCTCGTGTCGCCGAGCGACGAGGATGTTGGCAGGACGCAGAACGCCATCGAAAAAGCGCTCCACCGTCTCGGTCTGCCCAGCGGCGTCTCGGTCAACTATCGCGGCGCGATTGTGGCGATGCGCTCGTCCCTCGCAAGTATGGATTGCGGTCTATTCATAGCCGTGATCCTGGTGTACTTGGTGATGGTGGCGCAAGTTCCGCACCTTTCTCGACCTCTTCATTGCCATGTTCGCGGTGCCAATGGGCCTGATCGGGGTAGTCTGGACGCTATGGGCGAAAGGCACGACGCTCAACATAGAGTCCTTGATGGGCGTCGTCTATATGGTTGGGATCGCGGTCACAAATGCCATTCTTTTGGTCGATTTCGCCAATGAGCGAGCGCGCCAGGGCGACGATTTGCGTAAGGCTATGGTGGACTCAGCGAGGATGCGGATGTGGTTGATTCTTATTACCGTCTCTGGCCACAGTGGTTGGGCTTGCTTCCTATAGCCTTGACGACCGAGGCCTTAGTAGAGTGAGTGATTACGGAAGTTTGGGAGGAGCCAGGTGGAAGAGTGAGTATATGAACGTAAAAATGGCTATGATCGTCGTGGCTATGGCCACGCTAGCGTGGGCGTGTGCCAAGAAACCTGATCCGAGCGGCGATCCACCGGACCCTACAGTAAGCGTCATTCATCCGCAACGGGGTGAGATGGTGCGTACCATCGAGTTGCCTGGTGATGTAGTGGGTTTCTATGAAGCCGCCTTGCATGCCAAAGTCACCGGCTATCTGCAATCCATCAGCGTGGACAAGGGCGATTGGGTAAAGGCAGGACAGGTATTGGCGCAGATTCAAGTGCCAGAACTCCGTTCCAACCTCGCTCGCGCACAAGCAAATTTGGATATAGCAAGGATTACTTACGAGCGGCTGAAACACGTGCAACAGAACGATCCTCGGCTCGTGTCGCAAGAAGATGTTGACATGGCTTACGCCAAATATCAGGAGACACAGGCCGCCACGCGAACCCTCCAAACAATGGTCGAATATACGAGAATTGTCGCGCCGTTTGACGGAGTGATTACGGGACGCTTCGCCGATCCAGGCGCTTTGATCCGTGCTGGCGGCGGCGATTTCGGAATCGACGAGACCTCCGGATTGATTTCTCCCGGTGCGACTGAAGGCGCCGGCGGCCACCGCGGTGGAGGCGGCCCCATTCTCACACTCGCGGGCATTGAGAAGCTGCGCGTCTATGTGTATGTCCCGGAGACATCGTATCCGTTGATACACCGGGGAACTCCGGCGATTTTGCGCTTCAACGAATTCCCCAATCGCGTGTTCAAAGGGTCAGTGGCGAGATATGCGACCTCGCTGGACCTTGCCACGCGAACGATGCTGACCGAGGTCGATATCGATAATCCGGCTCACGTGCTCTATCCCAGAAGCTATGCGCATGTGACTCTCGACTTAATTCGTCATTCCGACGCCATGAGCGTTCCGGCTGCTGCGATTCAGGGCAATGGAAAATCGGCGCGCGTTTTGGTTGTCAAGCGAGGCCGCATAGCCGCGGTTCCCATATCGACCGGTATCGATGATGGGAGTCAGGTGGAAGTCACATCGGGATTGGAAGATGAATCACTGGTTGTCGGCACCTATAGTAATGCGCTTAGCCCCGGGGAACGGGTCCGCTTCAGCCTGCGCAAGGTCACCCATGAAGCAAGTGGCTTGTCTGGCGGCGTCGGCTGAAGCAATGAGCAGGAAAACATCGCTTGCCAAATCCATAGTCTTGGTGGAGTGAACTTATGGCCTACCGGCGTACTCTCGCGCTTCTCGTGTGCATTCTGTCGCTTGCGCGCGGCTATGCGACCGCAGCGGGGACCGGCAGCACTTTCACGGGCCAAACCGGCACCAACTTCTTGACCACGATACCGCCGTTGTCTCCCGTTTGGCCAGCGTCGACCACTCTAACTGTCCCGCAGAGCTCCGGAACCACGCCAACCGCGGTGCCGATATCCACAGGGTCCGAACTGACGCTTAAGCAAGCGATTTCCATCGCGCTCAAGTATCATCCGCGGATCAAGGAAGCGGCGGAAAATACGAATGCCGCTACCGCCCGAATCGGCGAGGCTCGTTCGTTTCTCGGGCCTCAGGTCTTCGGTATTGCCCAGGATTTGGGTAGCACGGAGAACGGTGTCGCAAACACGAGTTATTACGACGCGGAGGGTGCATTCCCGAGAATGACCGGGATAAACCACGATTTGCCTATCAACGACTTTTCGCAGAGTTGGAATACCAGCAACAATTACATGGGGGGAGTGGCTGTCTCTCAGTTTCTCTTCGACTTCGGGCGGCGTCACGGCTTCGTCGCTCAGCGCAAGTTCGAAGCCGCCTCGGTTGCAGCGTCTGAGCAACTTGACAAACTCGATCTGATCTTCGAAGTCTCGCAGCGCTATTTTGAAGTCCTTCAGGCCAAGGAGTTGATCCGCGTCTACGAAAAGGCTGTGGAACAACGCCAGTATCATCTGCACGAAGCACAGGTGAAGGCTCACGCGGGGCTTCGCCCCCAGCTCGACGTCTATGTTACGCAGGCTGAAGTTGAGCGAGCGCAACTTCATCTGGTCGACGCAAGAAATGACTATGCGGACGCCAAGGTCGGACTCAACAACGCGCTAGGCTTAAGCGACCGCGCCCCTGAGTACCATCTCGCAGACGTCCTGACGTACTCGCCAGTCGAAGAGAAATTGCAACCGCTGCTGGCGATCGCCATGCGGCAACGGCCGGATTTGAAAGCACTCGACGAACAGGCGAAGGCCCTCGCAGCTCAGGTCGTCGAGTACAGAAGTGACTACTATCCTACGGCCAGCGCGGTAGGCGGTTATTCGACCATGGGCACCGGGCTGCCGGCCGCCAACAATTACAACGTCGGCATCCTCATTACATGGCCGATCTTCAACAGCTTTCTCACGACCGATCAGATAACCGAAAGCAACGCCAAACAACGCGCAGTTCGGGACGCGATCGAAGATCTGCAACAGCGAATCATTCTTGAGGTGCAGACCACCTTCTTGAATTTACAGGCTGCCCTGCAGCGTATCAGCCGGGCCGAGAAGGCGCTGGCAGCCTCGCGGGTTGAACTCGAACTCGCGGAGAAACGCTACGAAACAGGCCTGACTAATATCGTGGAATTGGAAGACGCTCAGCGTTACTACACCTACGACGATGCCGCGTACGCTGGCGCCTTGTACGGGTTTTCAGTGGCAAAGGCCGCAGTAAATAGGGCTACCGGCCGACCCTTGTAGCAGCTCTGATTAGGAAGTTGCTGGGTGCAATCGCTTGGCGGTCACGTGAAATACGGCCTGCGTCGGCCTTAGATCATTGTGCCTGGCGGTATGGCATTGCTGCACAGCGGGTAGTACTAACGCCAGTTCTCGGCTTCTTAGCAAGCGCCGCTTGCGCCTGTTGATTTGATTTGCGTGCTCTGGAGAAGAGGCTTCTCATATACCTGCGCCTCGCTCTGATTTTGGGGCGACACGGCTGCGCACAGGATCTGGGACGCAAAACTTTGTCCATTGACAGTTCTCTCGTGGCGCCGCTGTCCGGGGACGACTGGATGCCAGCCGGCAATCTCAATGCTATGAAATCGCGACCACTTATCGGAGTTTCTTCGCCCTAATGGGCACCGCAGGCGTAGGCTCTGCCTTTGTGTCTAGCGTGACTCATGTCAGCTCCGACATCAGTGCTATCCAAAAAAGCCATGGCCTTGACCTGGCTCTCTCGCGGCCTGGTACAACCTTTAAACCTGGTCATTCTTTAACTGGCATGTGCTTAATGCCAGCACGATCGCCGAGTTCGCCTACAGTGCGATTCGCGCTCTGCAGCTGATCGTGTAATTTCTCCGCGCTCTTCTTCATTTCCGGTCCGGCAGCAGTCGGTTCACTCTTACTAATAGCCGTAGAAATAGCGCCTAAATCCTTGTGCATTGCCTTTGTGTATAGCTTGGCCCATGTCAGCTCTGCCATCAGCGCAGGTTTTACCGGTTGAGTGTCTGCCACGATAGTGTCTGCATCATCATTAATTGCCATTCTTGTTGCCTCACAAACGCTTCCCACAGAAAGGTAAAAAGATACCAACGAATTTCGGTCAGGCCTGTGCTTGCGGACGCTTTGGGTTGGTCTAGCGAAAAGTGGTCAAAGGCGAGCGGAATGGCCACCGTGGGCTGGATCAAGGTCGGACTGAACTTTTTACGTCGATCCCGACTTTCTTAGACTACGTTAAGTGCGATGCACAAGGCCAGTGAAACATCCAGGCGTTTGGTTATGTCAATAACGAAGATCAATGATTGGTCGACCCTTATGTGCGAAACCCGCCTCTGTGGCGAAACGGAACAGAGACGGAACTAAGTGACGCGACATGATTCGACATATGAGTTCCCGCGGTGCGGGTGTGGCGGGCGCATCGCCCCTACACGCGCGATTTGTGCGCTCATCCCCGGAGCGACCGGTTTGTAACGTGCCGGTCCGACTCGTGGGCCGCTACGAGCCTGGAGGCACGAAGAATAGCGCAGTCGCCACTGAAAGCCGCAGTCATCGACACGAGGTATTTCACAGGAGAAGAGGGAACTATCGGGCCCGTTTCGCGGACTACGAAGATGCGACCCGCAAAGCATATCGAACATCCGCTGCGTTCGAGACACAGCTCGTTCAATGTCGGCGCCGCCGCTTGACAAAGAGGACAGAATTGCGGGCAAGCCGTCCATTCGTCGACGTCTGAGCAGCGAAAGTAATCTGATTTTACGGGTGGAGCTGACGCGGATCGAACGCGCGACCTCCTGAATGCCATAGGCGACTCTCGGACATTTCGACTCGAATATCTCAATGTCCGGCGATAATGTCTTAGTCTTTTCCCGCACCACCCCGACTGAATAAACTTCAAGTGTTCTAGCGATTGAGTTCCATGCAGTGTGGCCCTCACGTTGGAAATCACGCTGCGCGATTAGAACCTACGAGTCTGCTCACTTCGTTCACGAGCGCTTCCAATCGTGATACCCGCTCGTCGAGCGGGGCCCGTTCCTCTTCTGGAACCTCACCGTAGCTGCGAAGGTACTGCGAAAGACACTCGGTCAGATCGATCGTCAGGATTACAAGCTTCGTTGAAAGATGGCGCCGGCTGGAGAACGTAATCGACTCCAAATCGTAGTAGGTCTTCAGGTCTTGAATCTCCGACTTAATCTGCCGCAGCTTACCAAGAATTATTGGCTTCACAGAGTCGGCAATATCGTCCTCAAACGCAATCAACAGGCGCGTACGTCTGCCGTGAATCTTGCAGGCATCTTCAATTTCGACTGTGGCGTCTTCCAGCGCCCGCATAACAATCGAGATCCTTCTGATGTGAGACCCATTCATCGTCATACCGCCAGGAAAAGCAGTACTGAGCCGATTGTGCTCGTCACGGCGGCGTAGCCAAAGGCGGCTTTAGCCGATACATGAGTCCACAGTAGTCCGACCACGGTGCTCGACACCAAGTCGCCGACGCCATTCACACTGGCGAGGATTCCGAAACCCGTGCCACGGACATCCGCAGGCAAAAGATCGGTGGCCACCGCCGATTCAAGCGTTTCCTCAGCCGCCATCACCGTGCCTTCGAGAATGAAAAGCACTACCAGCGATGGGAGGCCGGTCGGTCCGAGCGCGAAACCAACGGCCGCGAACACGTCTACGACGTACCACGCCGCGAGCAGATAGCGCCGTTGATAGTGATCGCCTGCGACGCCGATCGGATAGTCGAATATCGCGTGCGCAATGTTGTGCACGACGTACAGGCCAACCGCGACGCTCATTGCTTTGGCCGAGGAGCCCATCAACTGGGCCGCGCGGAGGATGAGCATGCTCTGCGCAAAGTCGCCAATCCCGAAGGTGCCAACTGCTAGCAGGAAACGTCGAAATGCTGGCGGCACCGCCGCGTTCCACCCGGGAAACACGTGGGGACTTTCGAAATGGTCTGCCCCAGGTTCACGGACCAGGAAAAAGAATGAGACCGCAGACAACACTCCCGGCACGAGGCTCAGTACGAAGATGCCGCGGAAACCGATCCGATACAGCAGGAACATCGCGACCAGCGGACCAATGATCGCCCCGAGCGTATCGAACGAGCGATGGAATCCGAATGCAGTACCGACCTTCTCGGCCGGAACTGATTCGACCAGCATGTTGTCGCGGCAAGGTCCACGTATGCCGCGCGCCATCCATCCCACCGTTCGGGCGACCAGCAATTCGAACCATCTCTGAGCAAGTGCAAATGAACCCGTCGCCAATCCAGTTATCAGATAGCCGAAAGTCGCAGCGACATGCCGCACTCCCACTCGATCGGCAAGCCGTCCACCTGCGAGCTTTGTGTAAGTGGATGCTCCGTCGGAGGCACCTTCAATTACCCCCAGAGCGGCAGCGGACGCACCGATCGTCACGATAAACAGCGGCAGGACCGCGGTCGCCATCTCGTGGCCCCAGTCTGAGAGCAAACTAGAGACTCCCATTCCAACAACGTTGCGATTAAGCCACGGTTCGCCCGCTTCGGCCGCTTCAAGATCACGTTCTTCGAGTCCTTGTCGCGAATTCATCCAACAACCCCATTGAGCTATCGATGCGTTCCAGCGCTCTGACTTCGCTCAGAATCGATCATCTTCCCTCTGCGCCAAGGCCAACCGCCTGTCGCCCGAAAGTTTACCGAGTCCGACTTGATGCGCTTCACGGAGATCTCCTCAGGCGACCGGTTTGTGGTTAGTGCGAAACCGGCATGCGCGCGTTCGCGTTGCAGTAGGGCAATGAGCCGGTCCATCATGCGCACCGCCAACTGGCGAGTCTTGCGCCGGTCATGAACGCCGCCAGCGCGGCTTCCCGTTCAGCCAACCCTGACTGAGCTAGGGCCCTCGAGTCGCCGTGCAGTCTCGCCTCAAGCCCGCGCTTCGCGGAGACGGTAAAGAGGGCGTGGCGTCCGAAGCCCAGTTCACGATCCACCCGTTCGCGGACGAATCTCGCGACTTCTTCGCGCTCGGATTCCGAGACGAGATCCAATTTGTTGAGGACGAAGAACACGACACCGACGGCCGCGCGAATCCTTCGGAGGAAATCGATGTCGGCCTCGCTAAGGGCGAAATCGAAGCTGGAGACGAATGTTGCGGCATCTATCTCCGGGAGGAACCGCTCGGTTGTTTCCGTATTCGCAACGATAGCCGAATTAAGACCGGGCGTATCGATGAAGTGGAGGCCGTGCCGCAGAATCTCAACGGGTAATTCGATCTCAGCCAGAGCCACGCGCCTTTGATTTCCGGGATTTCCGCGTTCACTAACATATTGTGCGAGTTGCTCCAGTCGAATTTCTTCAGAAAGCGACCACCCATCGCATCGAACAAGAACACGGTCCCGTGGCCCATAGCTCACTGTCGTGATGACCGAGGTGTGGGAGAGAATGCCGATAGGCAGGCCGTCGAATCCCAGGATTGCGTTCATCAGGCTGCTCTTGCCGCGGCTAAAAGGACCGACGACGGCGAGGTTGAAGCGATCCTCCACCAAACGCGCCAGCAAATGCTGGAAAACGCGTTCGCCTTCCGGGTCCTTGTCCTTCCCACACTGAAGCATCGCCGTCTGCGCGATTGTGGCGATCTGAAGTTGGAGATCGTCGTAGTGGCGGATCGCATCACCCGCGACATCGGCCACCTGCGACGCTGCTTCTGACATATCGATCAGTCCCGAGCGTCGAGCTTCGCAGACCCGCTCGCTTTCACTCTTCGTAGTAATCGTTTGAATCGTGCGCGACCAGTATCGGAATCGATTCGACGCGTCTGTAGTATCCCAGTGCTTCAATGATTCCAGGCACCGGATACCTTTGAGCAACGGATAGAAGTATAGAGTACGTCCCTTTGTCCAAGGTCGCGCCAAGGGCCCTGGCGGCAGCGCCAAGTACGGCCTCGTCTCCGAAACGCTCGACCGGGTCTGAGGCTGGCTTCCAACCTCCAACAAACCCATTCAACGCGTTCGCAGCCTTAAGCACAGCGAGCGCCTGAATCGCTCGCCGTCGCGGTTCAAAAATCCCGGAGGGGATCTCTCTCAAACAGAAGTTCACGGACCGGAATCGCCGGAGCGCCGATTGCGATTGCCTCGATCACAGCAATATCCCCCCGAGCAGCGATCTGAGCCTACGCGCCAGTTCAGCGAGTGTCGCGTCGTCATGAAGCATTGTCCTCCCAACCACGGTGAAGGCGCGGGCAGGCGCCTGCGGAACGTCCGAAAATCTGCAAATGCAGGATGCTTACGATCAAAAAAGGCTCCGTCTTTCCGGTAGAGCCCTTCATAAAGAAAAGCCCCTACCTGTGTTTATCACCAGTAGGGGTCATCAGCTCACTAGGGAGCGGTTCGCGGTGGAACCCCATCACCGATTGCGCCTAACATCAAATCGATCAGGCCAGTAAGTCAAGAACCGCGTAATAACTTTCCCAGGAATTGAAGCATCCGGAGGCTATGATGCAGACGTCAACCGTAATCACCGGCGTTCACGCCAGAGAGATACTGGAGTCCCGCGGAAATCCTACCATTGAAGTAGAAGTTCACCTGGAGGACGGCTCGTTCGGCCGCGCGGCTGTACCCTCGGGTGCCTCGACCGGCTCGCGCGAGGCGCACGAGCTCCGTGATGACGGGGAGCGTCGTCGATATGGTGAAAAGGGGAGTCCGTAAAGCGGTTGCAAACGTCAATGATCTGATCGCTCCAAAAAATGCAAGGGTCTGACGCGACTATGCAGGTGGAGCTCGATCACGCACTAATCGAGCTCGACGGCACGGAAAATAAGTCGCGCTTGGGCGCAAACGCGATTCTAGGAGTCTCGTTCGCCGCAGCCCACGCTGCCGCTGCGTCGCGCTAGGTACCGCTTTATCGGTACCTTTGTGCTGATGCGAATCTCCTGCCTGTGCCGATGATGAATATCCTCGATGGCAGCCGGCACGCCGATTCGAGTGTGGATTTTCAAGAGTTCATCGGCCGCGAGCGAGTTTTATGAGGACGGTAAATATGTCTTCGCGCGCTCCGACAAAGGCCCACGCGATGCGGAGGCAATGACCAGGCTCTACGCAGACTGGATTGATCGCTAGCCAGTCATCTCACTCGAGGACGGGCTTGCCGAGGACGATTGGCGGGGATGGCAGGTGTTGACGCGCGAGATCGGCGATCGTGTCCATCTCGTCGGTGACGATATCTTCGTGACCAATCCGACGATCGTCCAGCGCGGGATCGCGGAGGAGATTGCGAATTCCGTTATGATCAAACTCAACCAGGCTCTCTCATCTCGTGCTCGTTCCTTATGGTGCAACCGGAAGAAGGGGCAGCTCCGCAATTTCTGACCCGCTTCTCGTCACGCTACAAGTCGCCCTCCGAGAACTTCAAATGTTGGACAATCGCGCTTTCTTAAACGCCCGAGGGCGACAGGCGCGACTTGCGAGCGACACTTGAACCGAAAGGCTCCGCAGCGCGACAATAGATGAGCAGGTCGTCTCAACTGACTAGACTAACCTTGGGGGGCTCCGTAGCGTTTGCGCAATTCGAGGTTGAGCTGCAGCACATTGACCATCTTCTCGCCGAATAGTCCGCCCATCGGTGAATACACATCAGTTCGGATGATGGTGTTGATTTCACTGCGAACCTGAACGGGTGCCCGCTTCAGATCCGCTGCCCATTTCGACGCCACCCGGTCGAGTTGATATTCCGCATTGTCCAGTGTGATGTCGGGATCCAGACCAGAGCCTGAAGTCGTCACCATGTCGCCAGGCACATTGGCGAGGTCAGCATCCGGATGGTCCTGCCGCCACATGTCGAAAAAGGTCGACTGGATATCCGAGCCATTTGCAACCGGCGCGATCACGGTTTGAGTCTTGCCGTTTGGCGACTGCGTCGTGACCTGCGAGGGAAATTTGCCCGGATGCTCCTTGGAGAAGTTGTCGAAGAAGATCCCTGCTAGATCCGGCGGCTGCGGATTAGGAGTCCCCGGGTTCTGCTTTATCCAATCCACGACCTCTCGTTTGTGGGCCTTTGCCCAGTCGCTGATATATTGAGCGTGCGACGGATCCGCGCTCACCCAGCTCTGCGCGAGCTCATTATGGTTATCGGCCCATTGTGCGACTAGATGCGGGTTACCTTGGTAGCGATCTCCTTGAAACCACGCCTCTATGTCTGGAGCGACCAATTGTCCAGCCTTTGGACCACTCTGATACTTTACGATCGGACCGAGCATCCGCGCCACGCGATCGCGGAGCAAATAGTTGGAAGCAGCGAGTGTGGATGAGGCGGACGCGGACGCGTCGTATGACGCTGCCGAGGGCCGCGGCCAGAAGTATTCATCCTTGGTGAACGGTTGAGCGATCAGGAGCGAGCCGACGGGTTTGCCATCCGGCCCGGTCACCATGCTCCCGTTCGCTGCAAATGGAAAAAGCGTCTGTCCGATTGCCCATACTATCAGCGGATAGATCAAACAACAAATAACTACTGTGGAGCCCAACAGCCAGAGACTTTTCTTTATGTAAATTTTCATCACCGCCTATCCTTCTACTGTCGCGCTAAGCGACGAGGTGCATGGCGCCCATGATTACATCGATGAGCTTGATACCTGCGAACGGCAGAATGACGCCACCGACACCCCAAACGAGCAGGTTTCTCCGCAGCAACGCGTCTGCTCCGAGGGGTTGATAGGTCACTCCTCGCAGGGCTACGGGAATAAGCGAAGGAATTATGACCGCGTTGAAAATTACCGCTGACAGGATCGCCGAGGTTGGCGAATGCAAATGCATGATATCCATCGTTTTCAACCAGGGCAGCGTGCCGGCAAACAGTGCGGGCACGATCGCGAAATACTTGGCTACATCGTTGGCGACCGAGAACGTGGTGAGTGCGCCGCGAGTCATGAGGAGTTGCTTCCCGATCTCCACGACCTCGATCAACTTGGTCGGATCGGAGTCGAGATCAACCATGTTGCCGGCTTCCTTCGCGGCCTGAGTGCCGGAATTCATGGCTAACCCGACGTCGGCTTGGGCCAGGGCTGGTGCGTCATTGGTACCATCGCCCATCATCGCCACGAGCTTGCCTTCAGCTTGCTCTTTGCGTATGTAGGCGAGCTTTGATTCAGGTGTCGCCTGGGCAACAAAGTCATCGAGGCCCGCCTGCTTCGCTATCGTCGCGGCCGTGAGCGGATTGTCACCGGTAATCATTACCGTTCGGAGTCCCATTCTCCGAAGTCGCTCGAAGCGCTCGCGCATTCCCGGCTTAAGAACGTCCTCGAGTACGACCACACCGGCGATCTTCGAGTTTTCTGCGACAATCAGCGGTGTGGCGCCCTTGGAAGCGATCGAGTCGACTGTGTATTGCAAGCTCGCAGGAATAATCCCGCCTTTACTTTGTGCAAATGCGATGACCGCGTCGGGCGCGCCCTTGCGGATAAAAGTTCCGTTCGGTAGATCAACTCCGCTCATTCGGGTCTGTGCGCTGAAAGCGATAAACCGGGCGCCGGTCGGCGCGGTCAGCTCTTTGGCCCCGACTCCTAACGCCTGCGCCGCGCGAACTATGCTTTTTCCTTCCGGCGTCTCGTCGGAAGCCGATGCCAGTGCCGCTAGCTGTGCGAGTGCTAGTTGCGAATAGTTGCCCAGGGACTCGAAGCCGGTGGCGTGTCGATTGCCGATGGTAATCGTGCCCGTTTTGTCGAGCAGTACAGTATCGATGTCGCCTGCCGTCTCGACTGCCTTACCGCTCTTCGCAATAATGTTGGCTTGGAGCGCGCGATCCATACCGGCAATTCCGATCGCGGCGAGCAGTGCGCCGATCGTCGTAGGTATCAGGCAAACCAATAAGGCTACCAGCGTTGGAACGTCGGTGCCTAGACTTTTCAACGGCTCCGAAATTCCCAGATAACCCATCATGTATTGCTCCGCGTTCCAGGCCATCGGCCAGAGCGGAATTACCACGATCAAAAAGGCGAGACTCAGGCCGGACAGTGCCAACGTGAGCGCGATCTCGTTTGGCGTTTTCTGGCGAACGGCACCCTCGACGAGCGCGATCATTCGATCAAGAAACGACTGCCCTGGAAGCGCCGTGATCTTCACCACGATCCGATCGGAGATAACCCTCGTTCCTCCGGTAACTCCTGAACGATCGCCGCCGGCTTCGCGAATCACCGGAGCCGACTCGCCAGTAATGGCAGATTCGTCAACTGATGCGATTCCCTGGATTATCTCGCCGTCGCTCGGAATGACTTGACCTGCGGCCACTACAACCTGATCGCCCGGCTTGAGGTCGGTCGAGAGGACCTCCTCCATGCTTTCGCCCCTTATACGAAACGCTGGAGTTTCACCGCGAGTCCTCCGCAGGGACTCTGCCTGGGCCTTGCCGCGTGCCTCGGCGAGCGCGGTCGCAAAATTTGCGAATAGAACTGTCAGGAAGAGCCACACGTCGAGTGCGACAAAATAGGTGATCGGAACCTGGCTGGCTGAAGTGCTCACTAGCGCCTGCACTTGCACTATAAAGAGGAAAGTGAGCACCGCGCCGATCTCGACTACAAACATGACGGGATTGGACCATTGGATTTCCGGTCGAAGCATGACGAATGATTGCTTCAGCGCCTGTTGGACCAACTCCGGTTCGAACAGCTTACGGCTTCTGCTTCGCCGCGGCGGACGCGGCTGTTCAGGTGTCTCTGTGGCTGGTATCGATTTTACCGCTGCTCCCATTACTCTGCTCTCCAATCGATAATTCGTTTACATGTCGCCGCGGCGCATGCGGTACCGACAAAGTCGCTAACCGCCAAAGGGAATCGGACCCAAGTGCTCCGCCACTGGCCCAAGCGCGGCGACTGGCAAGAACAATAACGCGCCGACGATCACTATCGTGCCGAACAGAAGGCATCCGAAGGTGAAGGTGTCGTCGCGCAGTGTCCCCAACCCGAATGGCGTGCTCTTTTTCATTCCCAAAAAGCCGGCCATCGCGATCGGAGCCAGAATGGGCAGGAATCGCCCGAACATGATGACAAATCCCGCCGCTATGTCCCATGGAACAGCCTCGGGCGCGGGACTTGGGTTGTTGTTCAGACCATAAGTGACACCGAGTCCGTCGAACGCGGAACCGTTGTTGGCCGAGTCCGAGGAAAACTGGTAAACAATCTGAGACAGTCCATGTGCGCCTGGATTGCTCTCAGCCTTCATCCCCCAACTCGTGGCGGCAAACAATCCCGCTGGGCCGAGAATGATTAATGGATGCACCAACAACGCGATCAAGGCGAGTTTCACTTCTCGTGCACCGATCTTCTTCCCTAAATACTCAGGCGTTCGACCAACCATCTGTCCAACTACGAAGATCCCGATGATCAGAAACAGCAACATGTTGATCATTCCGACGCCTTTGCCGCCGTAGATGCAGTTGACCCACATTCCAAAGAACGGCGACAGCGCTGCCATGGGATTAAGACTGTCGTGCTCGCAGATGATCGCGCCGCAGGTAAAATCGACGGTAGCCGCTGCAAAAGTGGAACCCGCCGACGTCCCAAAGCGTAACTCCTTGCCCTCGAGGTTGCCGAGATGTTGATCAACCGGGAGCCCTGCCACAGCGGGCACAGTGATGGTTCTTTTTCCGCCCCGCGCGGTCGCGCTGGGAACCTCGAAACTGGTGCTATGTGGGTGCGAGATCAGGCCGGGGTTGGGCTTGAGCGTATCAAAGTAAATTGTCCATAGGATGGTCCCTGCAAGGAGGACGAACATCACCGAAAATATGATTGCAGAATGCCGACGTCTCCTCAGCATGCGTCCGTACATGAACACAAGCGCCATTGGGAACCACATCATCGATGAGGTCGTCAGGAAGTTTGAAGCGGCATTCGGGTTCTCGAACGGATGTGCCGAATTCATTCCATAGAAGCCCCCTCCATTCGTGCCCAACATCTTCATCGGCACAAACGCAGCGAGCGGGCCGACCACAATGGTCTGCTTCTTCGCCTGTCCGTTGTCCGTAGTTCCCATAGCTGCTGGCTCGAGAGTCGAGACTTGAGTGTCGCTCTGAAAGGTCATCGGCATACCCTGAATCAGAAAGACAATGCTCAGAACGAACACCGCGGGCAGAAAGGCATACATCACCACGCGCCACATATCGAGAAAGAAGTTGCCGACATCAGGATCGCTGCGAAAAGCCCGGATGATCGCGGTCAGAGCGCAGAATCCAATGGACGCCGAGAGAAAGAACATCGGCAGACAAAAGAACAGCTGACTAAAATTAGAAAAGACGACATCTCCCGAATAATGCTGAATGTCAGTGTTGGTGCTGAACGAGATAACCGTGTTGAAGATGGTGCTCGGGGCGAGCGCTCCAAGTTGTCTCGGGTTTAAAGGCATGAACGGCTGGAGCGCCAAGACAAGATACCCGAACACATAGAGCACTGTATTGAACACCAACAACGCTACCGCGTACTGCTTCCAGCTCTGAGGCCCGCTATTCACGCGCCGTTCACACCAGTTCAGTGCCCGGGGCGCGCGGTAGTGCCCATCCATGATCCAGGCGAGATACCAGCCCAAAGGGAAAGCGACCGCAACACTAAACAGGAGTACGGAAATTGGCAAAAGCCACATCGCACTTCTTCCTCTGCGAGAGTTTCAGATTGCGCCTAGAATCGCTCCGGCCGTATCATCGCCATGAGCAAATATCCAAATGTCAGGGCCGCAACAATGGCGGTCAGGTAAATCATGATCGTCTCTCTAGATCCGCTGGCAGCCAATGAGAAAAACGTAGCAAAGACCCAAGCCACATAGCCCAAGCGCAAATGTAACGGGCAACCATATCGAGAGATTCATAGTGTCCTCCCTGCCTCGGTGTGATGACGTTGCGGAGGAGCAAATTATGTTCCAGGGGTGTCAGTTGCGGTGCCGCTATATCCAGTGCTACTTGCAATGCGAGAGAGAATACTAACTGAGTGCTCTATTAATAGTCCCGGTTACACGCCTGTGCATTGTGCATCGGCGCATACTCAACCCGAAGTGCATTGTGGAAGATAAGTGACTGTCGATACTGTTTGTGTTTCGAGCAATACGCTGCTCGTAGAGAAGGCAGATGCGTGGGCACTAGGCAAGCCGTCACAGCCGCACAAATGTACGACGCCGGTGCTTGCGGCCTGCCTGATTGATGCCGATGATGCCCCGAGTGGTGTGGCATCGCCGAGTGCGTGTCGAAAGTCTATTGCGGCCTCAGAGTGTATCTTGAGGCAGTAGACGCGGATGTCAGGTAGCTTTCAGGTCGGATATGGAAGGCGTTGTGGAGTCACGGCCCGGTGAGATCGCGCCTTTAGTTCCTAGCCGGAACGCGCCAGGCTGCGCGATAACCGGCAGGCACTGTCGAACAGGGAGACCGGTGTCGCGAATGGGAAGGCGCTAAGGGTCCTCTGCCTCGAGACCGAAAAGCTCCAGCGCTGTAGTTACGGTGGGTGCTCCATCATACGGCCACGTATGCGAGCGCTTCGGCTGCCAACTTCCGGATATGGGGATTCATGTGATAGCGAGCAAAGAGATCGGTAGATAAACTCTCTGAACCTGCAACATGTGTTATACAGTCTGGAGCACTACAGAGGCATTCGAAGGGGCGCACCATTTTCCATTCGGTAGAGGGGTAGAAAAAGGTAATTTCCTCGCCCAATTTCAGCGCAGTCCAGGCGCGAACGGCGAGCTCGCCTGTCACGACGATCGCTGAGGGGCGGCACGAGTGATTCATGAACGCAAGTAGAGGCCCCTCGATGTGAGTGCTTACGCCGACCTGGATAGTTCTGTAGCTCGGCGCGGTAGTTTTGCCCATCAATGGGAGGATTAGGTCTCCGGGCTTGAACGGTCGGTTTGCAACCAGACGCGCACCGTAGAGCGTGCTGTCCTCGACGACGCGGACTGGGTCGGACCGCCGGATCTGCGAGCAGCGGTTCTGAAACTGACTTGGAGCAGATTGCAGATCTGGCATGTTGCTCCGGTTGTACGTCAACGCTTGCACGGGCGACGCGCTCGATCGGCGATACATAAAGGCGTAGGTTCTGGCCCGATTGGTCACTGTCGCCGCGCTCAATGACGTATCCGAACGGGCTGATGGACAGCTCTCATCGTCGAGACCCTTACCGCAGACAAGTGTTCCAAGTTGCTGTGTGTCGGTGAAGTGGTTCGAACGTGTTGGTCCAGCTTAAATACACTAATGCTTTCCGGATGCACCAACTCACAAAGCTGATGCAGAGTGCCCTGCACCTTGTCATCGAACAGCAGGAACTCGAGCCGTAAGCGAGACAGATCGGCCGTAAACTCACAACCCCTGTATAGTTGCTGCCGTCCCCCGGCCAGCGCGCCACCCGAACGGTAGATCTGGACTATATCGAATTCCGAGATTCCGAGCCGAGGCGCCGCTTCCTTGAACGCGTCCAAAGCCCAAGGGGTGATTACTGCTTCTATCCTTTTCATTTGATAACTCCGGAGCGAGAAAAAAGTAGGACTTCACTTGGAGAACCGTGTGCTTCCATCGTTCGAGATGAGCAGAAAATATGCCACGCCTCAGTTCCTGTAAGACCAAAGCGTTTTCAACTAGAAATGATTGGCTTGGTTTCACTCCTCGGCAGAACGTTGCTGCAATTTGTGATCTGAGTCAGCGTGAACGAGATTGAGAGATTACTGGCTGGTATCCTTGGGCAATTAGGGAATGTCCGAGAAGATTGAACGACAGCCTGGTCGCGGAGTCTCATTTCCTTGCACGCGTCGGTTTTGATTGCTGCTGGTGAACCTGGATTGGCGCTGCCGCCAAACTCTCACTTTCCAGGCTCGGTGGCCTGCCAAAATCAATGCAGCGAGGCGTCCTCGAAACGTCTTAAGGGGTGTGACTTCCTGCGTGAGACGCAGTCCCCCTGTTAGGCGGCTGAAGACCGGACACGGCCCCAGGGCAAAGGTTGCCAGTCTCTCGGAGGCCTCCGAGGTGTGGATTGGACTTCCGTTCGCGTCCAAAGGGGTCACCGTCACCACAGTCCACCGGTCGTCGACCCTGAAGGCCCATTTGCATCTAGTGCAATAGTAGAGGTGCTGCCGATCGGAGTGTACCCCATCCTCTAGTGTTGTGTCCCATTAATAAGTTTACAGATGCGCTGGAGTTTGTTGAATATCGAGTCGGCGGTGGCAGTCCAGACGAAGGGCCGCTTGTGGGCATTGTAATGAGCCACGTAGGCGTCGATCTTCCCCACCAGTTCCCGGACGTTGCGGAACGAGCCGCGGCGAATCGCTTGCTGGGTGATAAGCGCGAACCAGCGCTCGATCTGGTTGAGCCAGCTTGAGTAGGTGGGCGTGAAGTGAAGGTGAAAGCGCGGATGGCTGGCGAGCCACGCTCTGACTTTGGGATGCTTGTGAGTCGCGTAGTTGTCGGCGATCAGGTGCAGTTCAAGATCGGCCGGCATATTAGCATCGAGATGTTTCAAAAAGCTCAGGAATTCCTGGTGGCGATGGCGCGGCTTGCACTGGGAGATGACCCCGCCGTCGACGATGTCCAGTGCCGCGAAGAGCGTGGTAGTGCCGTGACGATAGTAATCGTGAGTCACTCCCTCGACATAACCGAGCCCCATTGGCAGCACTGGTTGGGTGCGCTCCAAGGCCTGCACCTGGCTCTTCTCATCCACGCACAATACCAGCGCGTTGTCCGGCGGATTAAGATAAAGCCCAACGATGTCGCGGACCTTTTCGACGAAGAACGGGTCGGTGGACAGCTTAAAGCTCTTGCTCCGATGTGGTTGCAGGCCGAACAGCGCGAAGTAGCGCGCGACCGTGCTCTTGGAGATGCCAGTATGCGCCGCCACGCTGCGCACGCTCCAGTGGGTGGCGACGGCGGGCTTGCTGTGCAGTACCTTGCGCAGCAAGCCCGCTACCTGTTCGTCGCTATGGCTGCGCGGTCGGCCCGGACGAAGTTCCGCGTGCAGCCCGGCGATGCCGCGTTGCTGATAACGCTGGCGCCACAGACTGACCACCGGAGCACTAACCCCGCAGCGCCTGGCGACCTCTCTGTTGGCGGCGCCAGCGGCCGACAGCAGCACGATCTGTGCGCGCCGCACCAACGAATGCGGCAGGCTGCGCGAACGCACGATCGAGCGCAGTTGCGACCGCTCCGACTGAGTAATCATCAAGGCTGCATTCGGCCTGCCCATCCCATTCAACCTCCACCGGACCATAGCAGATGGGCCTCACTCCTGTAAAGTTATTTGTGGGACACAATACTAGCAGGGTGCGGAAAAAGCCTTTTTGGCTCGTTATGCCGTTGATCCAAGGCGCACTATCATGATCGCATTGAGCCCTACTCTTCGCTGAATCCGTGTCCGATAGCGTTTTTCCGCAACCTGCTAAAGGTCCGATCGCAAAATTGTGCCGCATCTCGGCAGGCGAAAAGATCGGAGCGCCGGAAGGCGCACGTTTCTGCGAGAGTTCCGGCTTACGGGATTTGACCAGCGCCAAGCCGCGAAACCGCACGTTGTGATCCAGAGCAGTTCGGACAAGATGGGATTTCAGTTCCACTGCTATACTCCGAGAGGACCTACACGATTCCTTTCGTGAGTTGAGCATTTCTTATGCCGCGTAGGCTCTCTTCAATCTCCCAGTAATTGAACGGCCCCAAAAAAGGGTGGTCGGCAAAACATTGCAGATTGCAGCAATGGCTCGCTGCGTCTTGAAAGACTACCAAGACGACTCTTTCTCTGGCTGGCGTCTACTGCCTAGTCGAGCTTGTAGCGCTTGCGTTTGCGCCACAGGGTAGTGACGTTTATTCCAAGATTTTCCGCTGCGTCCTGGAGTGTTGGCGACTCCGCCAGGACGTGCATTATCTGTTCACGTTCGATCTCCTCAAGACTGGCTGAGGAAGGGGAGCTGGGCGCGGGAGGGCGCTGCTGGAAAAGGGTGTCAGGAAGGCACTCCGGACCGATCAAGTCGCTCTGGGAAAGCACCGCGGCGCGCTCGACGGCATTGCGCAACTCGCGCACATTGCCCGGCCAGGGGTAATTAATGATTACGGCCTGAGCTTCGGGTGAAAAACGCAATTGCGAACGATGATTACGGATAGCAGCGGCCGAAAGTAGCCGCTCCGCAAGAGGAAGTATGTCTTCAGCATGTTCGCGTAGTGGGGGTACAGACAGAGCGATGACGTTAAGCCTGTAGAACAGGTCTTCTCGGAAGCGGTGAGCGGCCACCTCGCTTGAAAGATCGCGATTCGATGCGGCGATGATGCGCGCGTTTACATGGATTGTGTTGTCACCACCAACGCGTTCGAAACGCCGTTCCTGAACGAAGCGAAGAAACTTGGCCTGGAGAGCGGCACTCAAATCAGCGATCTCGTCGAGGAAGACGGTGCCGCCGTTGGCGGCCTCCAGCCGGCCCGGCTTGTCCTTAATGGCCCCGGTGAATGCCCCTTTGATATGCCCAAAGAGTTCGCTCTCAAGCAAGACTCGAGTTCGATCATTTCTCCCGCCCCCTTGTATATCTTTGAGCTACCGAGGCATCTGCAGTTCAAGCCATCTGTCTTTCGCGATTATCTATCGTCGATCTCGAGCGACGCAGACGATCCGCTAGCCCGGACGCGATTCTACGCCATAGGCGCGGAAATCTGTCGGCCAGCTTCGAGAACTCGGGCTCCGTAACCCGCGCGACCACCGAGTCGCACGCGGCAATCACTGACGCAGAGCGTGGGGCGCCGGGATCCACCACGGCCATCTCGCCTACGTATTCTCCAGCAATGCGCCGCTCGACCAACTCTCCGTTAACAAGCACAGAAAGCTCGCCAATCAGAACCAGGAAGAAATCGCTACCAGAAGCGCCCTGCCTGATCAGTTGTCCGCCTGAGGATACTTGTTCCAACTTCACGTGCGGCGCGAGTTCGAGCGCCAGATCCTGGTCGCAAACGAGGCGCTGCAACCTGAGCACCTCTGCGAGCCGCGGTCTTCCGTCAGGTCCCTGAAATTGAGCCAACAGAGATTTGTTTTTGAGCACCATGCACTGAGCACTCGCATCAATTGTGCCGACAAAGAACGTCACTGAAGTAGAGGGGTTTGCGAACCCAGTTCACGATGGGGTTTCATCTTGAAGCGATGGTCATGCAATTTTCAATGACGAGTGCGAGGCGGCCGCCATCGTTGCGTTGATCCGGTTACGAAAGACGGGAGGGCACGGCACGGCCATCTCCAGGCGGAAAGCCCACTACCACCTGGATTGGATCACCCATGCTGATCGCCCGTCTCGATTTCCACGAGTTGCTCCACCGGAATTATCGTCACCTTTGTGTCATCTGGGCGTCTGGTCTGTGCGGCACGAAGGATTGCATAAGCGACCGCCCTCGCGTTGTCGTCGTTTATAGCCAGTTCGAGATTTAGCTCGGGGATGAGATCGGCGAGGCTCTGGCGGCTCCACCTCTCAGCAGGTGCTCGCTCTACCTCATGAGTGTTGATTTCAGTGACGACGAACTCGTACACGCTGTGTTCGATCAATACGTTACGCACGTTGTCAAGCTTGAATGGGGGAAATATCGCTTCAATCTTTTTCACGATTACCTTTACGCTCCGTACCGAACGACTTGGAACGCCATACATACCGACAGAAGCAGGAACTATGCTGAGTGCGTTAACGCCATAAATCCTTATTAATTGTCCACTCATGGAGGACTGGATGTTTCAAGTTGCATCGCCGATATTGCGATAGGCATGGCCGTCAACGAAGCAGTGTAGGAAACGACGCCGCTTCTGTAAGCTCTCGGCTCGGCACGCTTCATGCCCCACAAGCAGGGTGTGAAACACCAAGGTAAAGGAGCGCCATGTCGCAATGCACCAGGGATTGACGTCGTGTCGATAGGGTATCGAAGGTCGATAGTCAGGCGCCTCGAGTTCGCGAGTTACTTCTGCCGCAGAGACAGCATAGAGAAAATCTTTGCGCGGCCTGAGAGCGGTCCTGATCACCGGATCGAATTAGGCCCCAAGTGCTCGGTGATTGGCCACCGATAATCCCTGAACCGACCGAAAATGTAGACCACGTAGTAGCAGTGCAGTGCTCCGAGAACTGGCAGCGATACGCTGCGATACTTCAATGGGAGAGATCGGCATCGGCGGTCCACGCCCTATCGCCACAGGGAGACAGCGATTGCTGAGCGGGCAAGCAAAATGACCGGACAGCCGGTAGGTGCGCCGGCTTCAATTCGTTGTGCGTCTGGTGAGGTGTAGGCTATTTCCCAAGCGAGGCTGTGGGTTCGAATCCTGGAGGGCTTCAGAATTTCTCTCGATTGGATGGAGCTTTTGGCGCTAGCGTGATCGGCTGGCCAAGCCTCGAACGTCTCGAATTCGGCTGAATGGTACCGTCGACACACTCGCGGGGGCTTTCGTTTCACTACCGGGCGGGATCGATGTTGGGGCGGACGCTAAATGATGTTCGACCCGCGCGCTGCTGCCTCCCGAAGGCTTTTTGAATCGCGCTTCCAATCCTTCAGACCTCGAAACCTGACAGAAGCGGACAATTTGCGGAGAATCAGCCGCCCAAGTCTGTCCGGACGCGCGATCTCCTGATGGAAAAGCGCCGCCATCTCGAAAAATGGATTAAGAAGATCGACGAGATGATCACGTCGCTCCGCGATGCCTGAGCAGGACTGCGCGGAGAGTGGACGGCGCCGCCGAGGTTGAACTACTGCGCTGCGATTATGCGGCGCGCTGCTCACGCGTCGGCTGCCGCCAGTACCGCGCGACTACGATCGCCCGTTACGTCGACAACCAGGGCCCGCCCGCTGCGACAACTTGAGGTCTGCGACCGGCACGCCGACCTGATCAAGCGCGAACAGCAGAGCGGGGCGACGGTCTATCCGCCGGGCGTGGGCGAGGGTTGCGAAGGCATCCGTGGTGCCTGGAGTTCCGGTGCGCCTGGTCCTGATCGGGGACGCGGAGCTGGCCAACTGCCCTGAGGCCCCCAGGCCCACGGACCACCACGCTCTGGGAAGCTCCATGGCGGGGGTGGTGGCGGGCCGAAGCGCCAGTAATACGGCATGTTGCCGTATCCGCCCATCCCCATCCCGGGCGCGATCACCACGTGCGGCCGTCTATGATGGCAAGCGAGGGTGAAAATGGCGATTGCGATCAGGAACAGTCCGGCGGCGATTGCCGCCAGGATGGCGAGCAAGGCGATCCGCCAACCCCGGCGCTCCCGGAGCAGCCGCCGTTCCAGGCGATCGAGCCGCCTCGCTACACCGTCCGGCGGTAATTCTTCACTCGGTGTTGTTTCTTCTGGCATCTTCGGCCTCCAGCCGTCGCGCAGAGTTTAGTACGCACCTAGACTGTCGGGGTTTCCTCGTTCCGGGGCTAAAGCGCCGACACCCTGGGCCGAGGCTAGGCTCCCTGCCCAAGGTTGCGACGGCCCTTGGCCCGTTACTTTCGAAGGTAACCAACCCGCCGCGCTGAACAGAGAGAAGGGGAGACGCGCCCGGCCATTTCGAGACCTACGCTGATGGTGCAGCTAAGTCCAACACCTGCGCGGGCGTGAGCATGCGGCGGCGCATTGCCGAATCGGGTTGGCTTCCAGACCGCGCGACAGCATTCCACTATCGGCAGTAATGAACGGTGAGAAAGTGACCGAACTGGCCCCAGCCCGACCGACCCCATCGCGCGCTGCGCGCAAGCGCGATGAGCGCGTCCGAGTCGTGCGGAAGATCCGGAAGCATGCCACTTGGCTCGAGGCCCCCCACTTCGCGACACTGCTTTACACGTATGGCGCGCTCTGGGTGCGCTTCGTCGACCTCCACGGCGTAAAGGCGGAGCCCGTCGACGAGCTGGGCCGGCCGAATGCGATCGCTGATCAGCTCACGCGCATCGCCGCCCGCCTCGGGCAACTCGCCGCGCAGCTTGGCCTCTCGCCGGCCGCCGAGCGCGCGTTGCGATACGATGCCGCCCGCAAGGTCAGTGAGTCGCGATGGCTCGCGCTGGCCAATGCCACCGCGGAAGAGATCGAGGCAGCCGCATCCTCGCCCGCGCCAGCCAGCGCGCCGCCACCCCCTGCCACGAACGGCACGCTCACCTGAGCCGTTACTTTCGAAAGTAGAACTCCGCTACGGACCTCGGCTGCAAGCCCCTCCGTTTCTGTAAAAAGCTGCGAAAACTGGTAGCCTTGGCCGCTATGTACAGCCTTGAGTTGCCGATCCAAACCCTGATCGAAGTTTCAGATCTAATGGGGCTAAGCGAAGCATGGGAGAGTCGCGTCAAGCATATCGGGGAGGTGATGAAAGTCGTTCACGGGCTCGTCGCGACTCAAGAACTCTCGGACCTCAAGAAGCGAGGTCGCCGTGCCACCCGGACGTTCAAGGGCCTTCAACAGGTCACCGCGGGCTTTTATGGGCAGCCAAAGGGCCTTGAAGCGATCGGCCTAGACCGAGTGAAGCAGGCGGCAGAGGAGATGAAGCGCCTAAAGGGTGAAATGATTCAATTGATCAGCGACTTCGACAGGGTACACGGGCCGCCCGACGCATCGATGCCCCTCGGCCCGCGATGAGTCCACCTGGCGCATCCAGACAAGCACGGGCGCGCACGAGCCTGATGCTGATTTCGCACCCCAGCAGACCGAGCGCAGTTACCTATTTGCTACCTAAGCCAGATTGGAAGCGACCGCGATAACGGAAAAAACCTTGATTTTATTGGTGGAGCTGACGCGGATCGAACGCGCGACCTCCTGAATGCCATTCACAATCTGAATACTCTGATAGTTTCTCACTACGTCCGATAGCCTACGATTTACTAATCGCTTCGATAGTATTTCGCTCTGATTGTGTACCCTCATCTACTGGCTTCAACTGTGCATATCGCCTACACTATGCCTACAAATGAAAATCACCAAGCTAGTGGCTGAGCGAGCGAGAGCACCGGAGTCAGGACAGGCGTTCATCCGCGATGATGACTTCAAGGGCTTCGCACTGCGGATAACCGCCGGTGGCGCCAAGGCCTTCGTGTGGGAAGGGCGGGTGAGAGGTCGCATGCGCCGCGTGACGATCGGGCCGTTCCCTGCGCTGAGTGTTCTTGCGGCGCGTCGTAAGGTTCTCGCCATAAAGGCCGCTGTCGCCGAGGGCAAAGACCCGGCTGAAACGCGGCACAACGAGCACAACGAGCCGACCTTCACGGTGCTGGCGGACAAGTATCTGGAGAGGCACGCGAAGCCGCACAAGAAGTCCTGGCGCGAGGACGAACGCCGAATCAACGCGCATCTCGTGCCGCGGTTTGGAACCCGCCGACTGAGCGACATTCCGCGCGATGAGCTCGTGACCATGCAACAGGTCATCCGGCGCGAGCGTGGCCTGTACGAGAGCAACCGCACCACGGTTCTGCTGCGCACGATGTTCAACATCGCCCATGATTTGAAGCTGCATGCCGGCGAGAATCCGGCCGCACGCATCAAGCTATTCCGCGAGGAACCGCGCGAGCGCTTTCTATCGCCTGATGAGCTGCGCCGGGTCAACAACGCGCTTGCCGCTGAGCCGGACTGGCGTTGGCGTGCGTACTTTCCGCTGAGCCTGATGCTTGGGACGCGCAAGACTGAGATGCTGGCGGCGCGCTGGGCGGACGTCGACCTGGAGCAGCGGACGCTGCGGCTGCCGATAACCAAGGCTGGGCGATCGCATCTGCTACCGCTGCCGACGCCGGCCGCTGAGATGCTTCGCACGCTGCCGAGCCACGGTGAGAGCGAGTGGCTATTCCCAAGCCGCGGCGCCACGGGCCATCTGGTCGAGGTCGCAAGCGCCTGGCAGCGCATCCGCGGGCGCGCTGGTGTACCCGATGTGCGCGTTCACGACCTGCGCAGGACGCTCGGGTCGTGGCTTGCCGCACAGGGCTACAGCCTGCCGCTCATCGGACGCGCGCTGAATCATTCCAATTCCGTCAGCACCGCAGTATATGCACGACTGCAATTGGACCCTGTGCGCGAGGCGCTCGAGAGGAACGCCGCGCTGATGCTGGCCGGCACGGAGCAATCCGCCCGACCGGAGCATGTCGAAGACGGCAGGCTTTTGGAGCAAGGGCGATGAAACTTCGCTACTCTGCCGCGCTCGCGCTTATGGGCTTGCTCATTTCGGGTTGCATGGCCGGTCTGACGCCCGACGATCCGTGCCGCTGGGTCGCAGTTACCGCCGGCGACGTCAACAACTGTGAAGTGAATCGATCCGCCTCGGCGCAAAACGCGCTGCTCGCGGATTATCGAAAATGCGTGGATGCCCACCCTGACGATCCGTCGTCTTGTTCAGCCATCCTGCAAGGCTTGAATGCCTACAGCGTTAATACGGGGTCAAACCAACTCCCCTACCAGCACTGAGGCTCGTGGCGGCCATTCCTGACTTCAGACCGGGAAGCTGTCGTCGTCGAGCGCTGTCAAGTCTTCCGCACCATCGGCCGCTAGGTCATCGGTGAAGCCCTCTAAGTCCTCGGTGAAATCTATCGGCGCGTCTTCGCCGTCGCGATCGTGGTCGTCGGCCGGCGCGGGGTTGTCCGCATCGGTGCGCCGTGACTTGGCGCCGAACTCGAGCCGGTGAGCGATCACCTGGAGCATCGCGCGCTTGGTTCCGTCTCTGCCTTTGAACTCGCGAAGCTGAACTCGGCCCTCGACCAGAACCTGGTCGCCCTTGTGCAAATACTGCGACGCGATCTCAGAAAGCCGGTCCCACGCCACGATTTGGAACCACGTGACGCGCTCGATCCTCTCGCCCGTGCCGCTGTCGGTGTAGGGCTCGTGGACCGCCAGCGAGAATCGGCAAACCGGGTGCGCGACCCGCAGATCCGGGTTACGCCCAAGTCGGCCAAAGAGAACGATCCTGTTCACATCAGATTCCTATGCGCATAGGAACTCAGCTACTCGCCCGAGGGCGCCGCGCTGGGTTTCCCGCGCCGCGAGGTCAGGAGCCCGGATACTTGCGCGGCTGTTGGGGCGCGTCGGTGTTTGGCCCGCGCCTGTCTGAGCTTCAGCCCGAACGCCGCACGTTCCTCCGCCGTCGACTTTCCCCAGCGGCGATTTGCGAGCGCCTGCGCCGCTGCCTTGCGCGCGTCCTGGTCGGAAGACTCTGCGCTCCAACGACAGCGTGCGAGCTGGGCCGCTGCCGGCAGGGGCGGGTTTGGTAGGCTCATGGAACTTGGGCTAGCTGGATCGAGCGACCTTACGGCGCCTGACCCGCTTGACGCCGCGTGCGTGATGCCGGCGCGAGTGCCGCCCGCTGGTGCGCTCGACCACTTTCTTTTCGGCCTCTTCCATCGGACTCTCATCTTTCCGTCTCATTGTCTCGACCTCCGTCGAAGTTTGATGTTGTGCGGCCAGCACGCGCACGGGCGCCCATTCGTTAGCTACCGCTCAAGGTGACCGCGCTGGACTCATGCGCCGCACGACAGACGCGCGCGCGCACTTGAGCCGCGACTGCAACGCGCGACTTCGTAACCCCGGCGGCCTTCGCCGTCTGAATCTCATAAACCCTCTCAGCGAGAGCAGTCTTGAGTTGCGCGATCCGCTCGCGTTCGTCGGCGTCGGTCTCGAGGCGCTTGCACAGCTTCGCAACCCAGGCCCGAACGAAGGTGATGCTTGGCCCTTTGCTGCGCCCTTGGTCGCGTCGACGTTGAATCACCTTGGCGAGCGGCTGGCCGATTTCGGAGAAGATTATCCCGAGTCGAGAGGCCCACTGCTCGGTCGCGAGTTCCAAGCTAGAAATTCCGGCAACCTCGCAGAACATCGAACGGAGTTCATCGGCGTACATCAGCAAAAGCCTCCCTCTGCCGGTTTCGCCGCTACCTGTGGTGCCGCGCCGCGGCGCGACGCGCCAGAGGCCGAGTTTTGTTCGGCATCGCATGGTCTCGCGGGCATCGACGAAGGGAGTTCGCGCGCCTTGAGTGTCTGCGCGCACGCCGGCACGTCTCCATCGCCGTCCAGCCCCGGAAGATGGCCGCTATGCGCATAGGATGCATTTCCGTCACGCGGAATCATGGCAGCATTCCCGGCATCCCTGACGGTCGCGCGCCCGGCGCCGGCATCCTGGCTGGCATTCCGGCTGGCGTTGCTCCTGGTGGCGGCGCTCCGGGGGGTGCTGGCGGTGGCGTCTTGGGCATTGGCTCGCGGAGCTCCTGGGCCGCCAGCGCGGTCAACAGCGTGCGTATCCCGTCCGCGATCGCTTTCGGATCCTTGGCCGTGAGCGCGCGGATGTAGAGCGCCTGCATGGCGGGATTGTCGAGCATCGCGTGCAATCCGATTGGCGTGAAGCCAATCGCGAGCGCGAGTGCGGCTTCCTCCGGGTTCCCGCGAATCAGCGGATAGAGCGCGTAGAACGCTGCATAGTGAGCGTGCTTCACGATCCACGGCATCGGTCTCGCCCTTACTTCCGCAGCCACGGCCATCGCGAGGTTTGGATAGCGCAACATCTTCTCGTGGAATCGAAGCGTCGCATCGGTCGCGGCCTCCATCCGCTCCTTGGTGCCGGGGCCGTAGAGTCGAGCGAAGGCCGCGTCGGGTACGTCGTGAACCGCCTTGCCGAACGCTTCGAGAGCCGCCGCCTGGCCTTCGGACTTCGGGATGTTCGCAGCCTGGCGATAGATCCATGCGCCGGTCGCGTTTTTAAGACTGGTCAGCGCCTTAACGCGATCGCGGGCCGGTAGCTGGTCGACGTTGCGGAGCAGCGTAGCGATCTGGCGTGGGTCGCTTTTGAGGATTTCCTCGATCGCCTTGCTGGAGCTCGGCGCGTTCCACATCGCGCGCAGTTTGGCACCGGGCATCTGTGAGCTGAAGTCGGCGCGCGCGGCGTTGATGCGGTCGTAGCGGAGCGCGCGGTCAGCGGGAAGGACTGCCTTGATGTCGGAGTCCGCGGTGTGCTCGAGCTTGTAGAGGTCGCCGATCAGCGCGCGGTCACGGTCCATGTTGGCCTGACGCATCGCTTTTGCGACATTGCTCCTGAACTGCTGGATCATGCGGACGGTCGGCCGGGTGAAGTCGATTCCGCCGTCGAGCAGCCTGACGGATTGCGCGCCGTGTTTGTTCGCGAAGTCGCTAAAAGCCTTCGCCGATGCGTTTGGGGTCATGCGATGAAAGTAGGGGCCGAGCACGTCTTGGTAGACTTTGCTGATCTGGTCGAAACCGGCGCGGCGGGCGCCCGCATATGCTGCCGCAAGGTCGGCCTTGGCTTGCGGCGAAAGCGTCGTCTGCAGGGCCGTATCGGCGTCCATCCCGAGCAGGTTGCGTAGCTTCGTCGTCACGTCCTCGGCCGCCGCTCCCGCCGACTTGTAGGCGCGCGAGGCTTCAATGGCAGCCTTGAGTTTAGATGGAGCGATGATCTTGAGCGCGGGCGTAATCAACGCGCCGCCGCCGCTGATGCCGGCCGCTTCTCCCGCTTCCTTGGCGAGCTGCGGTTGGCTCTTGTAGGGCTGGCCATAGAGCGCGCGCACGCCAGTGTCCGCCTCCGCGCCCAAGCCTTCGCCCAAACCACCGCCCGCTCCAATGGCCGCGATGTCGCCCGGTCCGCTCTCAATGCCAAGAGCGCCGCCGGCCAATTCGCCGCCGATCTGACCGGCCATCGGTAGCCAGTCGGCAGCACGGACGGCAAGCGGCAGCGGCTTTCCGGTTGGGCCAGCGCCGGTAACGGGTGCGCCGATGCTAGCCCCCGGCGGAATTGGCACGGTGCCCGTACGGGCGCCGCCGACCTTTGCGCCGGGCGGAATCGGCACGCCTCGTGCAGTCTTCGCCGGCGCGGCGCTCGAAGTCCCGCCCCTTAGCTTCGCTTCGATTCGGGCGTCGATGTCGGACGGGCTGACGCTGCGGTCCGCTAGCTTCGCCGCGATCCGTGTATCGACATCAGCGGGAGGTCCGACGCTCGGGATCTCTTTGACGTTCGACGTTTCAGCAGCCGAGGCCGATGCAGGAGCGAAAACTCGGAGCAAACGCTCGCGCAGACTCTCGCCAGCCGCGCCCGGAGAAGGCGGCGCGCTCTCCATCATGCTCGCCGAAAATCGCGGCGTCTGCGATCCGACGGTTGCGCGAGTTGCCGTCTCCGCAGCCGAAGGTCGAGCGCCCGCGCGTCCGATTACCTTGTCCGCGTAAGCGATGCTCGACGCCGGCACGCGACCCTTATCGACTCGCCCGCGGCCGGCGTTGTACGCCTCGAGCGCCTTGTGCACGTCGCCGCGATACTTCTTCAGCAGGTCAATGAGGATACGCGAGCCGACGGCCTTGTTTATCTTCGGGTCAAGCAGCATGCGGGGATCGGTGATGCCGTAATCCTTGGCGGTCTTCGGCATGATTTGGAGAAGACCAAGCTCGCCCTTAGCACCGCGGGCATCTGGGCGACCGCTGCTCTCGCTTTGGATCATTGCCTGGATGAGGTCGTCGAATGTCGGCTGCGTAGACACTCACCCTCCTACAGCGTCGCGAAGCTCGGGAAGGAACTCGCCGCTTGGCTCCCAATTTGAAAAGGAAACTGAAGGTTCGTCTCTTCGGTCTGGAGCGCTGATTGAAGCGCGCCGGCCCCTTCCTCCGCGCCCAGGGTCTGCTCTTGGATCTGATTCGGCGCCAACGCGGTCGCTAGTTCTTCATTGGCCACGCCCGGGGCCTGCCCAAGTCCGGCAGATGCAAGTTGCGGTTGAAGCTGCTCCCAGACGTTGTTCGTCAAGTTCTGGCTGGAGCTGCCGGTGAAGCTGCTGATGAGCTTCTGGAGCATCCCTGCAATCGTATTCGTGCCCGCGCCATTCGCGCCCGTGCTGTTTGGTCCGGCGCTCGCCCCGGTCACGCCGAGCAAGTTGCTCAACTGCGACGAGAAGGTGTTGGGGTTGGTCGCTAAATCGCTCGCGGACAATTGCCGCTGACTGCTCTGCTGCTGCAGGTTCTCCTGATTCTGCGTCGCGCCGGGAATTATGCCCGCCATCGCAGTCAGCAACGTGGTGAGGAGGCTCGTCAAATTAGTGCCCGAGAGAGCGCTCGTGAGTGATTGCCCAATAATCGGGAACAGGAGCCCCGCGATCCACGAGTGGGCGAGCAGTGAGTGAGCGATTGCGACGTGCATGCTTTTACTCCGAAAAAGTCGGTTGTTTACCTTGGGCTTTCATTCCTATGCGCATAAGGTTCGCGCCTTCATGCCGCTGCGCTGGCTGCTCCGTTCATCGAAGCCTCGCTCTGTCTGCGCAAATACGATGCGAGCTTCGTTCGATCGGCGGCGTTGAGTTGCTCCATGAATTCCTTGTGCCGCGCCGTATGCTTCTCGTGCATCTCCGCCTCGGGCGGCTCTTTAGGCAGGTAGGGCGGCGGCACGACTTCCGGCTCATCATCCCATCGCTTCCGCGCCGGGATGTCCCACGGCTCGCACCACTGTTCTTCATCGAAAAAGCGAGCGGCCAGCATGACGTACTGCGTGCCGGTCGTGTTGGTGTCGTCGCAGACGCCCCGGTAGCGTTCGACGCCGGCATGTATTTCCGCGATCCGTTTGTAGCGATCGGAGATCTCTACCCTACTGACCTGTTTCAACCATGCTCGGTAAGCTCTGGGTTTAGGGTTAGATCCCGATCTGTTGGGGTATGCATTCCATGTCTTCTCGAACTCCAGATCGTACGTAAGTTCTTTTCTGGGAGTCTTTTCAGAAGAGGATTCTTTTAGGGTCGCAATCTTGCGACCTGTCACCAGTCCCAACCTTGCGACCTCACCAGTCGCAACCTTGCGACCTGTCACCGCCTCTGCCCGGTCCTCATCTGCGTCCATCCACGGCTGCCAGACGAAGACGAATCCGGCCGACTTCCGCTTGCCCGGCTCGGGCGATAGCACGACGAGCAAATCCTTGTTCTCGAGTTCTTCGACGGCTCGCATCGCCGTATGGCGGTGCTTCTTTCCTACCGCCTTGGCGAGCCTTTCGTATGAGGGATGACAATCTCCGCCTTTGCCGCCGAACTGCATCAGTCTCGCATAGACGAGCTTGGCGCCGTCCGAAAGGTCATCTCGCTCCATTATGCAGTTTGGCACGATGCTGTAGCGGCGAAACGTGCGCCACGGATTGAAAGCGCGCGCCAGGTTGCGCGCGACGCGCTCGGGGTCGCGGCTAGGACGCTCATCGGCAGTTCGGCGCCGCTCCAACTCTTGACATTCATTCCGAAAACTCAGTACGCTTGTGTCCATCACAGTTCGTTTCTCCTTCTGAGCCCGGTTTAGCCCGCCGGGCTTTCCATTTTCAGGGTTCAACCCGTCACGCGGCCGCCTCGCTACCTACTTCGCGCGCCGCTATCCAGGATTGGAGGTCGCTCAACCGATACCTGACGCAACGTCCGGAATATCGAATAAACTTCGGCCCAAACCCTCCACGCTGCCTCCAGGCCTCCAAAGTGCGAGGCTGGATATTGAGAAACTCTGCCGCCTCGCTTTGCGAAAGTAACCGCTCCTCATTACCCATTTGGCTTCCCTCCGTGCCGCTGTGCGCGGCTCTGGTCTCCAAGATGATCCCCGCAACTGACAACCTCAGTCAAGCCACTTGATTAACGCTATCGTACTAGATACCACATTGACTATCCGATACACGGCCTATCACTTGACACATGCGCGAAAGATAGGCCAGAGTCCATCCATGCCGAGAGCGAGCAGCAACCGGCGGAGCCGCCAACAGCGAGTCGAGCGGGAGCGCAGGCCGCTCAAGCCGATCGACACGGAGCCTGAGGTTGATTCCTACTTTGACCCATTCGATCGGCTCGTCGACGAGCTGGTAGACAAAGCGCGACCGCCGTTCGGCGAGGCCGTGAAACGGCTGGAGGTGACGCTTGCGGATCGCTACGAGCTATTTCCGGCCGAGCTAAATGCCGAGGGTGTGCGTCTCTGTGACGAACTCGTGGCTGCGGATGCGGCGATCATCGCCTGCTGCAAACAGTACTGCTGCACGTGGCCCGACCAGTTCAACCGGTTCACTTCTTTATCGCTGCGCCGAATGGTCGCAGCGGCGACGGTTCAAATCGAAGCGCTGATCCCGGCCCTGAATTCCCACACGGCACGCCTGAACGCTTTTCTCGCTAGCGTCTCCCTGCTGAACTAGCTAAAGCAGTCCGCAAGGCTCAGCGAATCCTATGCGCATAGGAATCCGTCTACCTGGTCGAACTGAGGAGAGTTGCCGCCGCCTCTGGTTCAGTTGAGATCGACCCTCGCTACTGCGCGGGTTGCCACTCGTTCCCCGGTGAACCCGCACCTATGGGTAAACCCGGATTGGCCGTCGCGGTTGCAGGTGCGGCAGGTGTGGCCGCGGTCACCGCAACCGGCACCGAAGCGGACTTGACGGGTTGGTCGGAGCTTGCTGGGTTTCGAGGGGTGAGCGCCACCTGTTGGCAGTTCAATACCTGATTCTGATGATACTCATAGCCAGCGAAACCAAAAAGAGCACTATCGGCAAGAGTGGACCAGTGGCTACCCATGCAGTGGTTGTAAACGTCAGCCTGAGCTTGATCCATCGCCGGCACTTGCATTTCGCTGCACCCGATCAGGCATAGAGCCGCGACCAACGCGGCGCTGCCAAAGACTGTGGATATGCGCACGATATTTCCCCCCTCACGCAGGCATTGATTTCGGTGCTCTCGAGCCGAACCCGAAAGGTTTAAAGGCTCATTAACGAGTTGCTGCCGGACATCAAGTCGAAGCTGGCAGCCCTAGATGTGTCGCCGGAGTGCGGAAGGAAGACATCGACGGCTTTCTTCTTGGCTAAAGCATTCAAAACCTACCGATGCGCTTCAATGTAGCCCAAATGAATGGGCCTTGCTTTGGGTTTTGCGGTGCTACGGACGGCATTGGTTCAACGTCGGGACGCTTCCGTTTAGCAGGCCGGCCAAGAGGCGCGCCGTGCCGGTCGGCGCGCCGACATAGATCTGCGAGCCGGTATGCTTGTTGGCCATCTTCTTCCAGCAGTTTTTGAAGAAAGATTTCTGGCAAGGGTACGGACCGGCGATCTGGTAGCCAACCAGCGCTGTGGCCGGGTCGGCCACGGTAATGGGGCAAGAACAGATGACCTCGCTGGCAGTCAGGGGCCCGCTAAAACCGGGAAAGGATTGCCCTTCGCTACCTGTGAAGCACAACCCTCCATCGCACTGCGCGTATGCTCCATTGGAAGTGCTGGCCGGGCAGGTGTAAAGGGCCTCGTTTCCGTTCGGCGCGATGACCGAGTCGGGTACACTGAAAGTGCTTACCATGTAACCGTTTGCTGCACCCTCGGCGTTCACTGAGCAGACGTTCTCGCCATTGCCGAACGAGTAGGACAGGCTAATGCTGTCACCCGACTCCACATCGCACTTGCAGTAAGCGACATCGTCCAATACAAAGCAGCTTGCGGTGGCGCAAAGCGCGTAAGTCTGACCAGAGCAGACTGTAAACTTGGGGGAGGTTGATCCGGTCGCAGCGTTTTCGGCGTAAGCCGGGCCAAAAGCCGCCACCATCAAGGCAAACCCGCCGCCGACCGCCAAGCAAATAATTGCAAGATTTTTCATCACCGGGGCGTCACAGCAGGATTGATGCCCGGCAATTTTCTAGCGCGATTCGCACTATTATCTTTGGATTCCGTATGGTTTCTCGCCCACTCTCCTCCACATTGAGTTGCGCTTCTGCAACATCCGCCCGTACGCGAGCAACGAGAGGACCAAAGCTCGATGGCGATGGTCGCCAGCATTTTTGCGGCTGATTTTGCCGCTCCGGTGGCCACCCGCGTCGGCAGCGCAAGCCGCCGCCACAAGTTCCCAGGTTATAGGCGATGACGCTCAACTATAGTCGCACCTCATTGGCCCGAAAGCGGTGACAGAAAAGCCGCGTCAGCGTTCGCTGCTCATCCTATGCGCATAGAGTCCACGCGTCTGATGGCCGGCCGTGAGGAATCGGCGACGAGTGTCGTTACTCAGGCGCGATGAATCGCCGCGCTCCGCGATGTATGCTACGCCATGTCGTTCGCTTTCGATCCTCAAATCTCACATCGCCCCCGCCGCCGGCGCAAGCTGCCGCAGCCGCCGATGTGGAAGGTGCTCAAAGAAGGCGGTCCCGCGGCGCGCGCCCACGCTGGCAGGCGCATGCTCGCTCGTCGCGGCGGCTTAGCCTCTGCTGCGCAGCAGCGCGAATTGGGATACCCCAATCTGCAAGCGGCCTGGAAAGGACTGGCTGAGTATTGGCGTCGGTGGCATCGGGAGCGAGGGTTGCCTGCTACGCAGGCCGAAGTCGACCTTGAGCAGCGCCGGCGCGAAGTAGAAATCCTATCGCGTGGCCTGGTTGGGTAATCGGGCTTCAGAGGTCTTGAGTCCTATGCATTATGTCAGTGAGAGAGCGCATGGTCAGGGTTGATTCTCCCGTGGGAGGGTTTTGGCTATCGTCGGTTATTCCTATGCGCATAGGATTCTTCCTGACATCTGTGGTCACTGCATAGGGGTTTCGTATGGCGAGCATCTCTGATGGTTCCACAAATCCTGATGCTGCCGCGGTTTTGGCCTTTGTCCGGCTTCTTCAGCATCGGCTGAATACCGCGCTGGTGGACGGCAGCGAGATCGATGGCCTACTGAAGTTGCTTCTCGCGCTGATGGAAACCTATCTTGACGAGATATGTCCCACGCTCATGCGCGCGTTTGCACGGGCTCGACAGGCTTCACTGCCGCGGGTGGCGCTCGATGAGTTGACGGCCGCGGAAGCGAAGATCCAACAGGACCTCGAGTCCGCCAATGCTGACCTTGTCGGGATGATCGCGGCGGGAGTGAACAAGGCTCAGATTCCGCGCCGCTCGATATCCGCGATCGAGCATCTTATCGATGAGGCGCGAACCGTGATCAAACGAATCGATCGGCTGATCGAAGAGTGCGAGTCGAGGTCAGTCTAAAGGCGATGTTGGCCTTCGTTCAGCGCTGCGAGGAAATGCTTGCGCACGGGAGTCTCGAGCAACGGTTCGTGATCGTCGTGCTGTTGCTTGCATGCGTCGGGCTGATTTCGATGGTGTGGGAACAGGGCTGGCGCGGCGCGCTGCGAGAGCTGTTCGCCCCGCGCGCCCCGAAACCACATCAGCTCATGCGCCGGTGGGCTTGGCTGATGTTGTTGGGCACCGGTGTGTTCCTTGTGCCGTTTTTCTTGATGGAGTTCATGCTCTCCCCTGCGCCGTCCCCCCAGCCTGGCGTCCTCGCTCCGGGCGCCGGGCCTCTCATCATGGTGTCGATGGCGCTCGGCTGCGGGCTGTTCTGGGTCCTGATGATCCTTGGCTATCCGGTGGTGGTATACCTTGCGGACCACATCGATGCCCGGAGCTACGGTCACATCGTCGAGTGCCATCCGCTGGCCGCCATGCTGCTCTGGTACCGCGGCCTTGGTCCGAGACCGTTGCCATCGTCCTACCGCCGGCGCTGCTCGCGCTGGCTCTGCCTCTTTCGCTGACGGATCCCTGCTCCCAGCCTATGCGCTTAGGCCAACCTCACACCGCCGCGGTCGGCACACAAGGGGAGACCAGGAGAAGTTCTGTTTGCCATGGTCGAAAAGGCACGCGGAAACTTAGCGCCCCGCCATTCTGGCTCGTAGAAGGGGGTCCGCCCGCCGTCTCTGGGCGTCGTCGCGCGGACCCACTCGACTTGGACGCTGCTCGACGCGCGCCGCCTTGAAGCGGCGGTTGAAGAATTATGGCCGCGCCTGGTTAAGCCGGGGGGCCAGCCGCCGGGCTGACGCCTTTACGTACCAGCGGCGCGTTGTGCTAGCTTTATTACGTGCCAGCGCTGGGTTACAGAAAGGCGCTGCCGATGTCAGAAGGATGAGGAATGCCTGAAGCCGACCCATTCGCGTCCGCAAATGAGGCGTACTTTATCGTTGTCGCGGGGAATATGAACCCCGCGATTCACCATCCTGCATGGTACAAAGTGATCGGGGCCTTGTCCGACGAGGAACTCGCTTCCTTTGGATTGGCTGGCGGGCAAGCACAAGCGCCCGTCGACATGCCTATTCCCGAACGAGAGCAAGGGTTGAGGCCGATCACGGACACGATGACCATATGTACCCCTACGTTTGCTCAGTTTACGGCAGGGAAATTAAGGATCACGTGCCTCGAGCAGAGTTGGACGATTTCGACGTATGATCAAAGTTTCCTTCCCCGTATCCGTGATGTCGCAAGCTCCGTCTTCGAGGCCCTAGCTCATACGCCTGTTTCCGCCTATGGCTTAAATTTCAACTTCCATCGCAAAGCCGGTGTCGGAAATGTTGGAGCTCGTTTGGCGCAGATCGTTGACGCGACACCGCTCGACTTCCTCAAGGGGGGCCATGGGGAACGATCAGCTAAAATCGGCTATACGCTTTCAGAGCGGCGGCGGGATCTGAATGTTTCGGTGGAACCGTCAGTGCGCGGTACCGATATGATTTTCGTCGGAATTAATGCGCATCACCCAATAGTTCCTTCGGGACCCGGAGTGCAGCAGTTTGATCTGACCCCCCTTTTTCGGGACAGCACTGACAAGGATTTGCAAGATGCTCAGGAGGTCCTCTCCAAGGTCATACGAGCTTTTGAGGGAAACGGAAGGCAGCACTAGTGGCGCAAATCGTTGAAAACCTGAAGGATGTCGATCTCAGAAAGGGCAGGTCCACAACTCCCGCTGTCTTTTTCAACGCACAGGAATCGGCGGGTAGCACGCTGCCCCCTTTTCGCTATTCGTCGTACGCCGTCCAAAGCGGTGTCGGCTTGGCCAAACCGGAACCGGAAGAGATCAAGATGATCTACGTCTCCGATTCTGCGACCACTGCGTCTCTTGGGAAACACCTTATCGCCACTCCAACACATCGGTATCCCGTTCTAGATTGGATATCGACCGTGATGGTGGACCAAGGCACATACTTGACCGGCAAGTCACTGAACGCTGATGTGGACTGTCTACTCAAAGTAAATTCAGGCCAAATCTATATCATCGAATGCAAGGCGCACCCGAACCAGGTTGCTAAAACACGGCGCGCAGTGTCGCTCGCGGCCGCATCGGCCCATGGCTTTTCGCGTATCGAGGCTGCACTTGACCGGGTAAGGGTAGCGGTTGGGCAGGACAAGGTGCGCGCGCAATTTGAAGCGACTCACGCTATTACTCGCGCTGGGGCGTCTATAGAGGATGTAGACCGAGCGATTCGGTCACTTCTCAGTGTGCATCGCTCGGGACGGCTCGATGACACCATCGATATCTTGGCACTCCTTGGCCGTGATGTGGTGCATGCCGTCGCGCGAGCTCGCCTATCCACGTTCACGCCGGATGGGAACAACGATGACTATTGGTACGCGCTCATCAGGGCCGCTGGGCGAACGGGTGATCACGAAATTCCAAGGTATTTTCTTGAATCGAGATTCATTGCTCTCGAAGAAGCTGCGGTCCAGGCGCTGGGAGATGTTGGCGATTCTGCCGCGCTGGAAGACCTCAGGCGGGTCGCGAACGATCCGCAGCGATCGCAACTCATTCGCGAGCTCGCCGAAGAGTTGGCATCGGATCTAACCTGAGCCCGCTAGTTGTCTTCGGTGAGCGTAGAAGACGATTTCGACATCCGCACAAAACTAGGAATCGATCCTCCCTGCTACGTGCGGAAGGTAGATCGACCAACTAGCTGCGGCGCTAGAGAAGACCTTCCCGAGCGTCGAGCGGCTCTGATCGAAAAAAATGTACTCTCAGAGGATGGAGGAGTTTTGAGTCTCTTATATGTGACGGGTTCGGTAGACGTTCTTCGCGCTGTCACGGCGCTCAATTGGTGCAGGACGGGTGGAACCCGCGTGGAGGGTCTATGTTTGCTCGCGTTCACTCTGGACGAACTAGAGGGCATAGCGAAGGTTCAGACGGCAGATAGCTTTGCCTGCCACTGGGCAAGGCAAAATCATTGGAACATATCTTTGGCCATTCCTGAGAGAGGACGGATTGCAAACGCCCTTGCTAATCGAGATAGATTTCCGAAGAACTTTACCCGGTCGAAGATGAAGGACGCCTATGCTGCGGTGCGCGCCAATGGCTGCCGCTCGACCGATTCCGATTCCAGCAACTGCATATGTGAGCACATGCGCTCCCCCCACTTGCCGCCCGCTTTTCTCGGCAGTTTCAAATCGTGTTGGTCTGTCGCGATGAGCGCGCTTTCTAGGTTGCTGTGGGGAACAAAGAGAGCTTAGCCGGTCGCGAACCCTAGCAACCCAGTCGACAAATGTAACTCGCTGGCTTTCAGCGCGATTATCGCCCCGATAGACCTGCGGCGCCCGGCGCCAACGCTGTCGAATGTAGATCGCGCCGGCGATGACCAACGCGAGGGCGATGACGACGGCTGCATTCATGGCGAGCGCTCGCTCAGCGCGAGACCCAGCACGAACCCGCATGCACGTGTTCCGGCAGATACCAGCCGACCAGGGCGAGCGTGGCGAGGCCTCATGCCGAGACGATCTCGGCCTACAAAGGCCAAGCGTCTTTTAAACCACGAGCACAACTGTGCGGCGTCCTATGCGCATAGGCTGATACGCAGCTCACACTTCGGCGCCGGCCGTGCCGTTCGAGAGGGCCGCTGAAGCTCAGCGGAAGCGCCGTCGAGGGCGGAGAGTCCTTATTCGGCGCGGCGCTGGATGACAGGCCCCCTGTGTAGTATCGTCCGTCGGTCGGGGGGAGCCGTGGACAAGGGGAATGAGGGTAAGCGAGAGCTTCTGGTCGAGGAGATGCAGCGCTACTTCGGTGAAACCTGCCCCGTACTCGTGGCGCGCTGTCAGGAAGTCATCAGGACGACGCCGCCTTTCGTTTGGGAAATAGCCGCGCACACGCGAGATCTCGGGTTAATCACGGACGACACCAACCGGCAGCTCAGGGCCGCTCTCGTAGCAATCGCCAAAGGTCGAGCATCGGCCGACGCCCTCTTCGATCGCGCGCTCGCTTCTCTCAAACATCTGAACGAACTTGCTCTGGCGCTGAGCCGGCGGTTGGACCGGATCCTGAACACTTAGCCCAAGCGCGACACGCGCGCCGAGGGTATGACACCCCAGCAGCGATCTGAGGCCGCCCGCAAAGGCTTCGCTGGCGCGCTGGGCGAAGAAACGGGAGGGGAGGGAAAGCGAAGATGAAAGTGACGTTGGCGCTTATACCGGCAGGCGAAAGTGAAGCCACCGAAGATCGGGATTTTGAGATTCCGACCCTACCCCGACCCGGCGATAAGATTTGTTTCGATCGCCCCAGAAGGGAGCGCCAGTACTTCGTCGTCAAGCAGATCATGTGGCAGATGATGACATCGGTCTCCGAAAACGAAGCTAAAGAGGGCCGCGTGACGGACGAACAGGGGGTCACCAACGGTATAACGATCGTCTGTGAACACGATCGGCGGCGGAGTCGGAAGGCCGAAACAGAATAGTCCCTCAGATAACGCGAGCGACGATCAGCGAGCGATGGTCGCTGAGGGCGGCGCGAGACCCGGAGCGCAGGCCGCAAAGTGTCGCGCTGTCGTTCCTGTGGACAAACCGTGATCAGCGTCGCAATAAATTCCTTGAACGACGCCAAGGCCAAGTCTAGTATCTGGTCGCGTTCCGCAAGGAGGCTAGCAGCGAACAGCCGGCGCTAAGGTGGACAAGGGCACCCCCCTGCCACTGTCCAACAAGTGTCGTGAGCAATCGCTGCCCGGAACGCGATTTGTGGAGGGGAGACAGAGCCTCGAAGACCCGGTCGAAGGCGGCCGGGTCTTTTTAAACACACGCCATCTGTTCCGCAGGACCCATTCGTACGTCAGGTTTGTGTTCCTATGCGCATAGGGAAAATACTCAGTTGCCGTCTCAGGAGTCCTGCCGGCTCAGCGTGGTTCCAGCGCAACGGCGGCGAGTGGATATGAGGCGCCGGAAGCGCCGGCGCGGTAGTAACCCTCTCCGGAGGCTCTATCACTAGCCACGCGAAGGATTAGCCGTGGGAATCGGCATTCGTAATGGACAGTGACAGGGGTCTCCGGATTTGGCACGGGAACGCCTATACTCCCGCGCCGACGCACACAGGCGCGGAACAAACCCGTTGAGGCTACGTCCTACGTGCCACAATCGCAGGCCGCTAGCTTCCCGCTCCTATCGACCATCGCAGAAATGCCCGCCACTGAGCAAAACTCCCGCCCAGAACCTCGCTGACGCCCGAACCCACCTCCAATGCCCATTCGAATAGCCAGAGGCAGCAGAACGGCTATTTAGCCCTCAACGAGTTTGAATCATCAGCCCCATCCCGAAATCCCATTCCCGCCCTAAACGAGTTTGAATTACAAGCTTCGCCGTATGGCTGTCCCCAAGCCGCTACAGCGCCGGGCGCGGCAGTATGCAAGGGGTGCTCGGAAGATGCGCCGGCGCGGCCCTGGGTCAGGGCCATGATATACAGGCCGCGGCGATGAATCCTATGCGCATAGGATCATGATTCGGATGACGGCGCGTCCGTCTTGCGTACCCTGGCCTTGTTGCGCTTGCGCACTGCGGCGCGGCGCTTCATCTCGGCCGAGCGCTCCTCTGCGGTCATGCTCGCCCAGCGCGAGCTAGCCGCGTGCGAGGTGCGAGCCTTCTTTGCCTTCGCGCTCTTGCCTTCCCACGCTTTACGTCCCATGCGGCTGAAGTAATCGCGCACGGCCTCGGGCACTTCGGGTTTGCCTGCTTTGTCATTTCGCCCCATGCGTACACAGATACTCCAAGCAGTCTCAACACACAAGCTACCTGTGTATTGACACACAAGCTGGTTGCGTGTAAATTACTTTGCATGGAGGCAACGTCAATGTGGAAACCACCTACCAGTTTCGGGGTCTGCGCAAGTTGCGGTGAAGTATACGCGACGCTTGAGCGAGGCCGGTGTCAGAAGTGCCGGACTCAAGACGGCGGGCGCGTCCGCGAGAACATTTGGGAAGCGATACGCGGGCAGTGCGAGGTCTGCGGGAACGTGGCGCTCCTGGGCTATGGGGATTGGTGCGACGAGTGTAACGAAATCCGCGACGAACATTGCGAGATCGTGGAGCGCCTGCGGGCAGCGCTGCGGTCCACCGCGATCGATCTGTCGAGGCGGGAGCGTGAGATTCTGACTCTGCGGATGCGCACCACGGCGAGACGGACGGCGCGGCGCTGTCGGATAGCGACTGGCGTAGTGGCGTCTTTGGAAACCCGCGTGCTGCAAGCCAGCGCAAACTAACCGATGGAGGTAACGTCGATGCCAAAGCACAATCTTTGCCCGTGTCCTCAGTGCTCCGGGGCGGACTGCGACAGCCCGATGTATGAAGACGGCGATGGCGAGCCGATCTGTTGTAGCTGCGAAGATTCCTGGCGCAGTGGGTGCCGTGAAGCCGCTCAGTTAGCTCTGGCCGTCCTGCATAGTGGCTGGAAGCTGACTGAGCGCCAACGGCGCATCCTGACGGCCCGCACCACCGATTTCGATCTGGAACATATCGCACTGGAGCTCGGTATGACGCATAAGCGGGCGCTCAAGATCGAATGGCCATTGCTGGCGAAGATCGAGGCGCATCCGGAAGGGTTGCCGAAACGCGCGCAGCGAATACTCGCGCAAAGGGCCTGGCGCCAAGCAGCCGAGGAAAGATCGGTTGCGATTCAGGTTGAAGGTAACGTGATCCGTCTCGAGCGAGCAGCGGCCCGGCGGGTGAGTCCATGAAAATCACTGTTGAGACGAAACCCTTGATGCGCGCGCTTGCGGGCGCAAGCCGCATAATCGAGCGGCGCGCGACCGTGCCGATCCTGGGCCACGTTGCGCTCGAAGCTAACGGCTGCCTGATGCTCCGCGCGACGGACCTTGAGATGGCCTACGCAACCCGCATCCCATGTCAGACGCACGCGGCTGGCGTCGCCACGGTCGATGCGCGGACCTTGCTCGAGGTGCTCAAGCGGAGTCAGCCATCCGGGAGCGGGCGCGGCGCGGCGCAAACCGTCACGCTCGAATCGTCCGACCCGCCGAAAGACGGCGCGGACGGCGCGAGCGCTTCGACGGACGTGCGCGTTGCGGTCAACGGTACGAGCGCGCGGCTGGTCGGACTCGACCCGGCAAGCTTCCCGGCCGACTTTCCCACGGGCGCCCCACGGCTGCGCGTGATACTTCCGGCTGCGATGCTCGCGGAGATGATCGACGCCACGCTCTATGCCGTCTCGCCCGATGAGGCGCGCTACAACCTGAGCGGCGTGTTGTTCGAGCGCGCGGGCAATCAGCGCGTCCGTATGGTCGCAACCGATGGGCATAGGCTCGCACTGACTGAGCCCCATTGGCGACGGAGCGGTTTGCGCCGTTCATCATTCCGCGCAAGCTACTGGTCGCGCTACGCACGGCCTTGCGCGCGCGCCCGGCTGGAGACGTTCGCATGGCGCTGCGGATACTCGACACGGGCGCGGAGCGGAGCGGCGACGGACTTGCGGAGCGTCCGGTCATCTCGTTCAATGTGGCGGGCGCGCTCTACAAGGGACGCACGGTCGAAGGCGAGTTTCCCGACTATCGAGGCGTGATTCCCAAGGCGTCCGCGCAAGACGCGGCGCTGACCGTCTGGCGCGATACTCTGCGGCTTGCGATAGGTGCGGTCATGCCGTTCAGCAGCGCTCGCTATCACGGCGTCCGGCTGGCCTTCGCATCCGGTCGGCTGACCGTTTCCGCGTCCGACCCGGAGCGCGGCGAGGCGAGCGAAGGCATCGCGGCCAAAGGCGACGTGCGCAATGCCGAGATGGCGGCAGGCTTCAACGCCAGTTACCTGCTGGGCGCGATCGCGACGCTGGGCGACGAGCTTGTGTTTCGGCTGGCGGACCCGACGAGCCCGTGCGTGATCACCACGGCGGGAGCGGCGGACTCGCCCCAAGCGGTCATCATGCCGATGCGCCTGTAGAGCGCTGCGCGGCAGGCAACGCGGCAGGAGACTCGAATAGGGAGGTGAAGCGAGAATGGACCAGAACGAGAATATCACCCTGGATGACATCGCGCGGGATCCGCTGCGCGTGAACGCTCTTTCGCTCGATGCGACGCGGCGCCTGATCGCTATGTTGGAGATGGCTCGAGGCGCGCTGAAGGCGCGACGCATCATGCTGTCCGGGGAGCCGGGAGCGCTGGCCAGCATGCCAAGCGGACCGGATCGGATGCTGCACGCGGACGAAGCGGCAGTGCTGCTCGGGATCGCACGCGACACACTCTATCGCAACGCGGACTTCTATCCGTTCACGCACCGGCTGAAATCGCGCTGCCTGCGGTTTTCCGAGCGCGGCATCGACGAGTATCTGCATGCTAAGAGCTCAGCGGCCTCACGGGATAGTGCGGCGCCAATTTGGCGCAACCGGAGATACGGCCGCGATTAAAAAACGGTGGCTTCTCCGAGCGCGGGCATCCAGCGGTGGCTCAGGACGCGCCGGCCAAGCTAGCCGGGGAGGTCCACCCTAGAATCCTATGCGCATAGCCGCGGAAATGGGCCTCAAAATCGCGCGTGCGCCTACATGTCGCCTACACGCACGGTTCGCGCGACAATCCCGAAGCATCTAAGTGCTTGATTTTATTGGTGGAGCTGACGCGGATCGAACGCGCGACCTCCTGAATGCCATTCAGGCGCTCTCCCAAACTGAGCTACAGCCCCACCGCGCGTAGAGACGACTCATCAGTTAATCGGAAGCTCTCGGTTGGGTCAACCTGAAGGTGGTCGAGCTGACTTTCGTTGAGCCTCGCTGAGATCGCCGGAGCCCGTGATGCAATCAAGCGCGGGCGACGCGTCAGGCGCGGGCGCGTTCAATCAGCTCGCGCGCGGCGCGGCGGAACTTGTCGGTGACTTCGGCGCCGCCGAGCATCCGGGCGACCTCTTCGATCCGCTCCGCCTGCGTCAGCGCGCTCACGCGGCTGCGGGTCGCACCGCGGCGTTCCTCTTTTTCGACCAGGAAATGAGTGTCGGCGAAGGCGGCGACCTGCGGCAGATGGGTCACGCATAGCACCTGATGAAAACGTGCTAGCTCCTTGAGCTTGCGGCCGACGACCTGGGCGACGGCGCCTCCCACTCCCGCGTCGACCTCGTCGAAAATCATCGTCGCGACGCCGCGGCGCTGCGCCTCCAGGCGCTTGAGCGCGAGCATCACGCGCGAGAGCTCGCCGCCCGACGCGATCCGCGCAAGGGCCATCGGCGGTTGCCCCAGGTTGGGCGAGAGCATGAATTCGATCGCATCGGCGCCGCCCGGCCCGAGCGTCATCCTGTTGTGTTCGAACGCGCCTTCCGACTTATCCAGCGGCGTGAAGCGCGCCTCGAACACCGGCGCGCGCATCCCCAGCGTCTTGAGCTCGGTCTCCATCCGGCGCTTGAGTTCGGCTGCCGCGCTCTGGCGCCGCCCGCTGAGCTCGGCGCCCGTCCGCGCGAGATCATCGAGCGCGTCGCGGAGTGCCGCTTCGGCCTCGGCGCGCGAGTCGGAGACGCGCTCAAGCTCGGCGATTTCACCGCGCGAGCGCTCCAGCGTTTCGAGCACGCTCTGTAGCGTGCCGCCGTACTTTCGTTTGAGCCGGGTCAGCTCGGCCATTCGCGTTTCGATCTCTTCGAGCCGCGCCGGGTCGGCCTCGAGCCGCGCGGCATAGTCGCGCAGCGTATGTGCCGCCTCCTCCAGCCCCAGGCGCGCCGAGCCGATCAGTTCGAGCGCATCCTTGAGCTTGGGATCTATCGCCGCCGCTTCGCCGACGCGCGTCTCGGCGCGGGCGACCACGTCGAGCGCCGCGGCGCTCTCCCCCGACAGCATCTGCTCGGCCTCGGCGGCGGCGGCACCGAGGCGCGCGGCGTTGGCCAGCACCGTGCGTTCAGCCGCCAGTTGTTCGTCCTCCCCCGGCGAGAGCGCGGCGCGTTCGAGCTCGGCGATACGGAAGCGCGCGAGCTCCAGTTGCTCGGCGCGGGTGCGCTCGCGCTCGCGCAGCTCGTCGGCGCGGGTGCGGGCATGGACCGTTGCGCGGTAGGCGGTGGCGTAATGCTCGAGCGTCGCATCGAGCGCGGCGTGCCGGTCCAGGAGCTGGAGATGGCTCTCAGAGCGGAGCAGCGTCTGATGCTCGTGCTGACCGTAGACTTGCATCAGGCTCTGGCCCATCCGCGCCAGGGTCTGCACGGTGGCCATCTCGCCGTTGACGTAGGCGCGCGAGCGGCCGCCATCGGCGGCGAGCGTGCGGCGGATCAGCAGCTCGCGCTGCCCGGATTCGGCGAACTCGTGGGTTCCCTCGGGCAGCGGCGCTTCGCCCTCGAGCTCGAACAATCCCTCGAGCACGGCTTCATTTTGCCCCGCGCGGATCATGTCGGGCGAGGCGCGGCCGCCGAGCAGCAGACCGAGTGCGGTCATGATAATGGTCTTGCCGGCGCCGGTTTCGCCCGAGAGCACGTTGAAGCCGGGGCCGAAGTAAAGCGCCGCGCCCTCGATGATGGCGAAGTTGCGGATGCGCAGTTCGACCAGCATCGCCGCTACCCGGGTTCAGCCCCAGCGCAGCTTGTTGCGCCAGATCTCGAAGTAGGAGTGCGACGATCGCACGAGCACCACCGGATTTTTGCCGCGCCGCACCCGCAGAGTGTCGTTGCTGGCGACGCGCGCGGTTTGCTGGCCGTCCACGGTCAGCATCGCCCCGTTGTCGTCGGTCTTGACCCGCACCTCGATCTCGAACGAATCGGGCAGCACCACCGGACGATTGCTCAGCGTGTGCGGGCAAATCGGCGCGAGCACCACGACGTCTAGCGAGGGAAAAACGATCGGTCCGCCGGCGCTCAGCGCGTAGGCGGTCGAGCCGGTCGGGGTCGCGATAATCAGGCCGTCGGCGCGGTAGGAGCAGAAGCGTTCGCCGCTGGCGACCACGTTGAGATCGAGCATGCGGCCGAGCGCGCGCTTGTTGATCACGACGTCGTTGAGCGCGCGGAAGCTCTCGCGATCGGCGGCCTGGGCGCCCCCGACGTGCGACTCGACGGTTGCCTCCAGCGTTATGCGGCGGTCGACCTCATAATCACCAGCCAGCACGCGGGTCAGCGAGGCCTGCGCCTCCTCGGTGGTGATCTCGGTCAGGAAGCCGAGGCCGCCGAGGTTGATACCGAGGATTGGCGTTTCGCGCTCGCCGACCAGGCGCGCGATGCTGAGCAGGGTGCCGTCGCCGCCGAGCACTACGATGAGGTCCGCGCGCAGCGCGAGTTGCTCGCGCTCGACCGCCTCGGCGCCGAGATGGGCGGCGACCTCGGGCTCGGCGAGAGTAGTCAGATGACGCGCGCGCAGCCATGAAGCGAGTTCGTGCGCGATTGCGATTGCGCGTGGGCGCTCGCGCCGCACGACCATCCCGACCGTCTTCAGCGAATGCTTTGCTTTCGGGCTCACGCTCTTCACGCTGGGGCCCGCGCCGATCGCGGCGCCGCCGCGCCGCGCAGGCCGCGTGCGCGTGACCGTGCGCCAAATGCGATGATTGATTTGCGCGGCGAGGATGAAGTTGCGTTCAACGCGTCGAACCGCCGTCCCTGAGCCCGGCCCAAGGTTAGCTAGGGCGACGCGTCCGGATCAACCGTGATGGTCTTGGGCACGGCGGGACCCTCAGGCGTGACCGTGATGGTCTTGGGCACGGGCGACGGGTCGACGGGTGGTTTGGGGGTTCCGACGATCAGCGCGACCGCCTCGACCTGATCCACTTTCGCACCCTCGACGCTCGTCCTGCCGGTGCTTTTGATCAGCACGGCGTTGGCGCCGGCCGCGCACGCTTGGCGCTTGAGCAGCGACAGGATGTCCTCATGCTGGGCCGGCGTGCCTTTGACATTGAGCGTCGCGACCTCGCGCGTTTTGCCGGCGGGCTTGTCGTACAGGATCCGCACCTCGCAATTCGCCGGCGGCATAGCGCCGTCGGAACTGTCGTCCCTGACGATGCGCGTCGTGACGACGCCGAGCGCCTTTCCGACGCTCAGCCGCGGCTGCGACGGCGCGACCGGCGTGCTGTCAGATGTGGGGATGCCGCCGAAGCGCTCCGTCCTCCGATCCAATTCGGTCGTCGGCGTCGCTATTGCGGAGGGTTTAACCGCTGGTTGCCCGGTGGCTGGAGCTTCTGCCGATGCCTCAGATTGTACCGGGGTGTCCGCCGCGGGTCCGGTCGATGGTGGCGCCGCCGCCGGAGCGCATCCGCCGAGCGCGCAACCCAGGACGATCAACGCCGCCATCCGCCGCACAACATCAGTATCCGCGCCTGCTGAGCACGGGCAAGCCTCGCTTTCCCAAACTTTTCGTATAAGATCGCGGCGTCGGCGGCGTGCGAGGTGCGCTGCACTGGAGCGAATCCCCATGACTTCGGGCAATCAAGAGCGGCCGCTGATTGGCGCGCACGTATCGATTGCGGGCGGCGTCAGCCAATCGCTGGCGCGCGGCCGGCAGATCGGCTGCGATTGCATCCAGATTTTCACCAAGAGCTCGCGCCAGTGGGCGGCCAAGCCGTACTCGGGCGAGGAAATCGAGGCGTTCAAAAGCGCGCAGGCCGAGACCGGAATCAAAATGGTCGTCGCGCACGATTCCTACCTGCTCAACCTTGGCGCGCCCGAGGACAAACTGCGCAAGCGCTCGGTCGAGGGCCTCATCGACGAGCTCGAGCGATGCGAGACGCTCGGCGTGCCGTTTCTGATCGCGCATCCGGGCGCCCATGTCGGCTCTGGCGAGGAGGCCGGCATCGCGACCATCGCGCGCTCGATCGACGAGGCGCACGAATCGTGCGCCGGTTTCAAAACCAGGGTCGCGCTGGAAATCACTGCAGGGCAGGGTAGCAATCTCGGCTACTCGTTTGCGCAGATGGGGCGCATCTTCGGCGCGGTCAAGGAAAACGAGCGCCTGCGGCTCTGCTTCGACACCGAGCATGCCTTCGCCGCGGGCTACGACTTGCGCAGCCAGGAAGGCTACGAGCGCACGTTCGCGGAGTTGGATGAGCACGTCGGAATCAAGCGCGTGGTCGCCTTTCATCTCAACGATTCGCTCAAGCCCTTTCACTCGCGCGTCGACCGCCATCAGCATATCGGCAAAGGCTACCTGGGGGTCGAGCCGTTCGACCGCCTGCTCCACGACCCGCGCTTCCGCGGCATCCCGATGTGCCTGGAGACCGAGCCCGGCCCCGACATGAAGGAGATCGCCGAGGACCTCGTCACGCTGCGCAAGCTGCTGGGCTCGCAAGACTGACACTAAAGACTGAAACGATGGAGAAACGAATCCTGACCGGCGATCGCCCGACCGGCCCGCTGCATCTCGGACACTACGTCGGCTCGCTGCAAAACCGCGTCCGCCTGCAACACGACTACGACACCTACATTCTAATCGCCGACATCCAGGCCTTGACCGACAACTTCGAGCATCCGGAGAAGCTCGAGGCCAATGTCTTCGAGGTCGCGCTGGACTATCTCGCGGTGGGCCTCGACCCGGAGCGGATCAAAATCGTCGTGCAATCTATGGTGCCGGAGCTGAGCGAGCTAACGACCTACTTCATGAACCTCGTGACGGTGGCGACGCTGGAGCGCAATCCCACCGTCAAGGACGAGATCAAGCAGCGCAATTTCAAGCGCGGCGTGCCGGTGGGCTTCTGGTCGTATCCGATTTCGCAGGCTGCCGACATCGCGATCTTCAAGGCCGAGCTGGTGCCGGTCGGCGAGGACCAGTTGCCGATGATCGAGCAGACGCGCGAGATCGTGCGGCGCTTCAACTCCCTCTATGCCAAGGTGCTGGTCGAGCCGCGCGCGATGCTGGGCCAGATGGCGCGGCTGCCAGGCACCGACGGCGGGGCCAAGATGTCGAAGTCGATCGGCAACTGCATCTATCTCGGCGATTCGCCCGAGACGGTGCGCAAGCGCGTGATGTCGATGTTCACCGATCCGACGCGGATTCATCCGACCGATCCCGGCCACGTCGAGGGCAATCCGGTCTTCACCTATCACGACGTGTTCAACCCGGATAAGGCCGAAGTCGACGAACTCAAGGATCGCTATCGCAAAGGAACGGTGGGCGACGTCGAGGTGAAGCAAAAACTGTTCAACGCGCTCGACGCGTGGCTGCGGCCGATTCGCGAGCGGCGCGCCGAGTTCGCGGCGAAGCCCGGGCGAGTGCGCGAGATCATCATGGAAGGCACGCGCAAGGGACGGGTGGTCGCGCAGTCCACGATGGATGAGGTGCGCGCCGCGATGAAGCTCAATTACAAATTAGGCGGATAGCCGTTTGATTCCAGCCGGCGCCGGATCTTCGCGATGCCATCGCGCCGGGTTTCGCTTTCAGCTTCCCCACCAGCGCGATCCTATTCTGCGACAACCTATGTATCATCCGCCGCGGCTGAACGTGCCGCACCGCACTCGACGCCTTAACAAACCGCGTGCGCCCGTTCACGATGGAATGACCGCGTTGCGCGATTAAACCAGCGTCGGCTGATTTTGCGCAACGAGTACGTGCCCACCATTGGAAAGCCCGAGCATTACCGCGAATGTTGTACTCGAAGGGAACCCGCTCCGCGCGCACACCCGCTATCCGCGCCTGATCGAGTTCCTGGTGCTCCTCACAGTCGGCATGTTGGGATGGTTTCTTTGCTCGCCGGTGCTTCCGATACCGCCCGACAAGCATCTGCGCGCGATCTCGATCGCGCTGGCGGAGATGCTGTTCCTGGTAGGGTTGGGATGCCTGGCGGCGCGTCGGCCGGGCTTCGCTCCGAGCGCGCTCGGACGCCGGTTCGCCGCCGCCGACCCGGCCGCGGGCTTGGCTGAGATGATTTGTGCCGCGGCCGGTGCGGCGGCGGTATCGATCCTGGGCACGCGCATCGTGCAAATGATCGTGGTCAAGGCGCTGTGGGCGCCTGCGCTCGCCGCCAAGACCCCACCCGGCATAAAAGAATCCGGGCGCAAGGCTTTCGAGCTCTTCAAGGCCCATCCTGCGGCTATCGGCCTAGGGTTTCCGATCATCGAGGAGATCCATTTCCGCCTTTTCCTGATGACCGTGCTGGTATGGCTGATAACGAAATTGCTGCGCGCGCCCGTGGGCAAGCTGAGCGCCACCGAATGGTGGACGGCGATCGTTATCCAGGGGCTGATGTTCGGCGCGATCCACGCGGCGACCGGCGAGGGCACGCTCTGGTGGGAGCCGCGCGCGATACAGATGCTGCTCGAGCCGCGCACTGTTGCGGGAATCGTGCTCGGCTACGTTTACTGGCGCTGGGGCCTGGAGACGTCGATTCTCGCCCACGTGTTCGCGGACTTGAGCGTGCTCTGCTATTTGACGCTCTTCGCGCACGGCGGCTGAGCCGCCGCGTCAGCCGGCAGCGACTGCGCGTTCAACGGCCTTCGGGGATTTCTCGATCACTCGCAGCAGGATGCGTGCGGGACGGTCGGGGATGGCGCGACCCTGTTCCCACGCCTGCATCGTGCGGACGCTGAAGCCGAACCCTTGAGCATCAACGGTCGCCGCGCATCAGGATGCCCGCCTTCTCCAGTTCGCTGATGCTATCCGCGGAGTAGCCGAGACGGCCGAGAATCTCGGCGTTGTGCTCGCCCAAAAGTGGAGCTTGCAGATCAAGCTCGGTCGGAAAATCGGAGAAGCGCAGTGGCACGCCCGGGATATCGTACTCGCCGATTATGCGGTCGCGGATTTTCCGCACCGTCCGCCGCTCACGCAGGTGCGGATGGTTCACTGCCTCCTCGATCGACAGAATCGGCGCCACCGGAATCCGGTTTGCCTCGAGTTTGCGCAGGATCGTTGCGTCGTCGGGTTGCGAGTCGAGCCAGGCCTGGATAATGCCAGTGATCTCGGCGAGGTTGGCGGCGCGCGCGACTACGGTCGTGAACCGCGGATCGGCCGCCAGTTCTGGCCGTTCCATCGTGCGGCACAGCGCCGCGAACTGATGGTCCACCGGCGCCATGATGAACAGGTAGCTCTCAGGCGCCCGGCCCCTGAAAATTCCGATGATCGGGACGGCGGTGTGATTCGAGCCGGCGCGCTTGGGCTTTATCTTGCCGCCGCTTGCGCTGTACATCTGGACGTTCAACTCGTGGCAATGGAAGTAGCTATCGAGGAGCGACACATCCAGGTGCTGGCCGCGCCCGGTCTTGTCGCGATACAGCAGCGCGCAGGCGATCGCGGCGAGCGCGTGAACTCCGGTCGACACGTCGCCCAGCCCGAGCATCGGGAACGACGGCGGCCCGTTAGGATCGCCAATCATGTAAGTCACGGCCGCGTAGCTCATCCCGATGTAATCGTAGCCGGGGCGATTGGCGAGCGGGCCGGTCTGTCCGAATCCCGAGACCGAGCACATGATGAGCCGCGGATTGATCTTGCTGACCTCCTCCCAGCCAAGACCTATCCGCGCGATCGCTCCCGGCGAATAATTCTCGAGCAGGACATCCATCGTGGGCAGCAATTTCTTGATGACTGCGAGACCCTCGGGTTTCTTGGGATCGAGGCAGAGGCTCTTCTTGCCGCGGTTCTGCTGAACGAAGTACGCGCTTCGTCCATCCTTCAGAAATGGAAAAGAGCGCGAGAAATCCCCCTTGGGTGGAATTTCCACCTTGATGACGTCGGCGCCGAGCTCGGCCATCAGCCGTGTCACAGTCGGACCGGCTAGCGCCTGGGTGAAGTCCAGAACTTTGTAGCCGTCAAGGACGTGGGTCGGTTTGGATGTGGGCATAGTCAAATATCCTTCTCTGTAGCTTGACGCGAACGTTCCGCGCCGTGCGGAATCGTCCGCGCGATGATTCGAAAGAGTGATCAATACGCCTTGGCGAAGAAGGCGCGCTCGTTCGCCGATTCGCCGCAGACCAGGCATCGTCCGACGGCGACGCTTTGCTCCAGCGGGATCGCGCGGCAGGTCGCGCGCGTTTCCTCGCGAATCCGTGTCTCGCACGCGGCGCTCCCGCACCAGTAGATGTCGGCCATCCCGCCGCCGCCTTCGCCTTCCATCTGCGCGCGAAACTTCGCGTAGTCGTCGAATTCCCGCGTGTTGGCGTGCATCGCGTCGCGCGCCTGCGCGTAAAGGCTCTTTTGTACCTCATCGAGCAGCGCGCTTAAGTGCGCCGCAAGGCCGTCGAGCGATGCGATTACTTTTCCTTCCTTGCCTGAGCGATCGCGGCGCGCGAGTACGGCGTTGCGCGCGGCGACGTCGCGCGGGCCGATCTCGATCCTGACCGGCACGCCGCGCATTTCCCAGTCATTGAACTTGAAGCCCGGCGTCAGCCCCTCGCGATCATCCAGCCGCACGCGCACGCCCGCCGCCTCCAGCACGTCGCGCGCCGCGCGCGCGGCGGCCAGCACCGGCTCGCCTTCCTCGGCCTTACGCCAAATCGGCACGACCACGGCCTGGAACGGCGCGACCGCCGGCGGCAGGCGCAGTCCCTGGTCGTCGCCGTGGCTCATGATGATCGCGCCGAGCAGCCGCGTCGATACGCCCCAACTGGTCTGATGCGGATACTGGAGCTGGTTTTGCGTATCGAGGAAGCGAATCTCGAAGGCGCGCGCGAAATTGTCGCCCAGATAGTGCGAGGTGCCGCATTGCAGCGCCCGTCCGTCGCCCATCAGCGATTCTATCGAGTAGGTCTCCTCGGCGCCCGGGAAGCGTTCGGCCGCGCTCTTGCGCCCGGTCACCAGCGGCACCGCGAGATAGTCCTCGACGAAGCTGCGGTAGACCTCGAGCATCGTGAGCGCCTCGCGCTCGGCCTCTTCTTTCGTCGCGTGCGCGGTATGGCCTTCCTGCCAGAGAAATTCGGTGGTGCGCAAAAACGGCCGCGTGCGCATTTCCCAGCGCACCACGTTGCACCACTGATTGATCATCAGCGGCAGGTCGCGATGCGAATGGATCCACTGCGCGAACATATAGTTGATGATCGTCTCGGAAGTCGGCCGCACGATCAGCGGCTCTTCCAGTTCCTTGCCGCCACCGTGGGTCACAACGGCGACCTCGGGCGCGAAGCCCTCGACGTGTTGCGCCTCTTTTTGAAGGAAGCTTTGCGGGATGAAGAGCGGGAAGTAGGCGTTGCGCGCGCCGGTCTTCTTGATTCGGCGGTCGAGTTCGTCGCGCAGCGCCTCCCAGATCGCGAATCCGTCGGGGCGGAACACGATACATCCGCGCACCGGCGAGTGGTCGGCGAGTTCGGCGCGCGCGATTATCTCGTTGTACCAGGCCGCGAAGTCGACGCTTCGCGGGGTGACTTTCTTTTCGTCCTGTTTGTCGGCCATGCGATGGTTTTCCAACCGAGAACAATACACTGCGCGGCCCGTCAAAGCATCGGCGCGATGCTTCCATTCCCGGCGCGCCCCAACGGCCTTGCCTTTCGCCGCTGGCTCCTCAACTATTGCGCAGTGGATGTCTGTTGGCCCGCAGCTTAGGTGGCGGCGCGCGGCCTTGGCAACAGTCCTGATGCGACCTGGTGCGCGGAGGAGCAGGTGCGGATGAAAACGCTTCACATCGCGGAGCCTGGCGGACGGGCGCGATTGGCCGGCAATCGCCGCCGCGCTAGCGGCCTTCTTACGCTTGTGGCGGGCGTCTCGATCGCTTTCATAATGACGCCGGCCGGCGCGCCGGCCGCGGAACCGATCAATCCTGCGCCGCTCCCGCCGGCGCCGCTTCTACCCCCGCCGCCGCAGAGCGCGCGCACGATCGAGGTTACCGGCAACGGCGAGGCCCACGTGGCCCCGGATGTCGCTTCGCTCAACCTCGCGATCGAAACTCATGCCCCGACCGCACAGCAGAGCGCGGGCCAGAACGCGGCGCTCGCGCAAAAAGTCGTCGACGCGCTGACCACCAAGCTCCAGGGCAAGGGTAAGGTTTGGACCGGCGGCTATTCGCTCTATCCGGAATACAACGAGCCGCGGCCCAACGAGAAGCCGGTCGTTACCGGCTACCGCGCCGAGAATTCGATCACCGTGGAGACGGGCGAGATCGGGATGCTCGGCGGATTGATCGACACCGCGATCGACGCCGGGGCCAATCGGATTAACTTTCTCAACTTCACGCTGCGCGACGAAAGCCAGGCCCGCAGCCAGGCGATAGCGCTGGCCGCCAAGGACGCGCAGGCTCAGGCCGACTCGTTGGCCAAGTCGCTTGGCGTCAGGCTCGGCCCGGTGGTCAAAGCCACCACCGAAGCGGAAAGCAGGCCGATGCCGGTGATGCGGATGGGTGCGATGGCGATGAGTTCGTCGATGGGCGCGCCGACCCCGGTGCAGCCCAACGAGGTCACGGTCCCCGCGACCGTCTCGATCACCTACCAGATCCAGTAGCCGGCGCGCGGCTGGCGCGCGTTCGACGGCCCGCTCTTTGAGCTATGCACCAAAGCCGGCTCTCGCCCGGGCAATTTGTCGCGCTTCGACTCTACGGATTTCATAATAATAGCCGGCGCGACGCGCGCTGCGCGCGAAACATCACCGCCGACAGGTTAGTCTGCAATACAGATGTCAGTCCCTATCGAATTGGCGGCCACCGGCAGGTCCGAGACTGCCGTAGTGGAAGTCCAGGCCGGACGGATCGCGGCCCTGCCAGGCGCACCAACCGCCGAGAGCCGGCAGTCGACGCTCGTCGGCAGGCCGATGCGCACGATCGAGGTCGTTGGCAACGGCGAGTGGCGCGTGGCCCCGGACCGCGGCCTGCTCAACCTGGCGATCGAAACCCGTGCGCTTTCCGCTCAGCAGAGCGCCGCGGAAAACACCATACTCGCACGAAGGGTGTCCGTCGTGCTGGCGGAACAATTGCGCGGCAAGGGCAGACTCCGGGCCGGCGTCTGTTCGCTCTATCCGGAATACGAGCATCCGCGGGGACATGAGAAGCCGGTAGTGACCGGCTATCGCGCCGAAAATTCGATTACCGTCGACACCGCTATCGGGATCGTAGGGGCCCTGATCGATGCCGCGCTCGGCGCGGGCGCAAGTCGTATCAACTATCTCGACTTCGCCCTCGACGACGAGACCAAGTCGCGCAGCGAGGCGATCGCCCGGGCCACGCTCGATGCGCAGGCGCAGGCCGTCTCACTCGCCCGCTCGCTCGGCGTCAGGCTCGCGCGGGTGCTGAGAGCCGCCAACGAAGCCCAGGCGCGCCCGGCGCCGACCCAGGACTTCGCGGCGACGCCCATACGTCCGGGCGAGGTCACGATCACCGCGATCGTTTCGATTACCTACCAGATCGAGTAGCCTTAGTCTCCGCACCGGGTGCGGAGATGCTGAAGCCTGGAGACACTGCGCCGCCATTCGATCTGCCATGCGCGGCCGGCGATCGCGCCGGACGCCTGCGCCTTTCCCAAATTGATTCCGAGATGATCGTGCTGTTTTTCTACCCGCACGACTTTTCTTTTATCTGTCCGACCGAGGTCGTCGGCTTCCACAAGTCGCACGAGGCGTTTGCCGCCGAGCATACCAGTGTCGTCGCGATCAGTGTCGACGACGTCCAGACGCATTTGCGCTGGGCGCGCGAGCTGGGCGGAATCAGCTATCCGCTGCTGGCCGACCAGGGCGGCGCGCTTGCACGGGCGTACGGCGTGTTCGACGAGAGCGCGGGGCTGGCGATGCGCGCGACTTTCATCCTCGATTCCAAACGCTTTATCGTCTACTGCGTCGCATGCCCGGTGAACGTTGGCCGCAGCGTGAGCGAGACCTTGCGCGTAGTGCGTGCGCTGCGCTCGGGGCGGATGTGTCCGGCGGATTGGGAACCGGACGGTAATCCGGCCCCGTCGACCAGAACTACCGACTCCGATTCCGGCTGAGCGCGCGTGGCGGCACTCAATCCAACTGAAAAGAAACGCCTCATCGAGCGTCTCTCCAGCATCCGCGAAATCGTTTTCGGGATGCAGGACGGAATTCTCACCACGGCCGGCGTGCTCGCGGGTTTAAGCGGCGCCGTCGCCGTCCATCGCCAAGTGATTCTCGCCGCGCTCGCCTCGACCGCCGCCGGCGCGCTCTCGATGGGCGCCGGGGCGTATCTCGGCACGCGGGCCGAAACCGAGGTGTTGAGCAGCGAGCTTGAACGCTCGCGCGAGGAGGCCGCCGCCGAGCCCCATGTGCTCCGGGAGCGCCTGTTGCACGAGCTTGAGCACGAAGGGCTGAGCCGCGAGTCCTCTTACCGTATAGTCCAGCTACTCAGTTCCGCGCCCCAGGCGTTACTTTCGACCGCCGAGGTCAAGATGTACGGAATGAGCCGCCAGGCGCTGGGCAGCGCGGCCGCCGACGGCATCACGATGGGCGTTGCGTTCCTGGTCGGCGCGACGGTGCCGCTGCTGCCGTTCATCCTGATTCCGTCCGCCGGGCCCGGCGATTATTTCGGGCTGATCGCCGCGATGGCGACGACGGCGCTGGCACTATTCGCCGTCGGCTATTTCCAGGGATGGCTCGCGCAGCGCAAACGAGCCGTTTCCGGGCTGCGTTTTCTGGCAATCGCGATGGGTGCGGCGGTGGCCGGGTATCTCATCGGCCTGGCGATTGCCCCTCTGGGCGGCAGCGCATCCGTTCCGGCGCCATGAAGCTCGACGCCTACGCATCGCTGGCGGCATTTCTCGCTCATTGGCGGGCGCTCAAGCATGCGAGCGCCGATGCGCTGGCTGCGAACGAGCTTGCCCGCAGAGCCGAGATGGAGAAAATTATCACGGCGCTGCGGCCCGAGGAGCGCGCCGCTCTCGAAGCGGCGAATACGCAGGCGGCGAATACCGAGACCGCGAATACCGAGACCGCGAATACTGATGACGGTTCCGCGAGTGCCGGCGCCGCACGACGCCATCGCGAACGCGCCGAGCTCAGACTCGCGCGCGAACTGCGCGCCCGAGGTTTGCTCGCGATGTAGAGAAAATGGGGAGTGTGCCAACCTGATTCCCGCCCCGCTAAAAGGAAAGGGGAGTAAAGATTTGTTGTCTTCCGGCGGCAGCAGCCGCGACATCGGAGCGGCGTCGCTAATATCGGCGAAAAAAATGTTGGTGAAAAAATGATCGCCTACATCGTCCGGCGAATCATCTACGGTGCCGCGGTCCTGCTCGGCACCTCCATCATCACCTTCACCATCGCCTTCGTAATCCCGGCGGACCCCGCGGTCGCGATGGCGGGTGCGAAGGCCGATCCGCAGACCCTCGCCACCATCCGTCATCAACTCGGCCTGGACCAGCCGGTTTATCTGCAGTACGCGCACTATCTCGGCCGCGCGCTGCACGGCGACCTCGGCCGCTCTTACATCCGGCGCGCGAGCGTGACGCAACTGATCCTGAGCCGTTTTCCCGCCACCGCCATCCTGGCGCTGTGCGCGATGGCGCTGTCGCTCGCGCTGGGCATTCCGATGGGGATGGTCGCGGCGGCGTGGCGCGGGCGCGCTGTCGACAACCTGCTGCTCATCGTCTCGCTCGCGCTGATCTCGATACCGGTCTTCTGGCTCGGCACGATGCTGCTGATCGCGGGCGGACTTTACCTGCGCTCGTTTCCGTTGGGCGGCTTCGACGGGCTTAAGAGCCTGATGTTGCCGACCATCGCGCTAGCGCTGGGCTCGGCTGGCTACTATTCGCGTATCCTGCACACCAACCTGGTCGAGGCATTGGACCAGGACTATATCCGCACCGCGCGCGGCAAGGGACTCTCTGCCGCACAGGTGCTCATCCGCCACGCGATGGCCAACGCTACGCTGCCGCTGGTCACACTGGCGGGGCTCGACCTGGCGGGACTGCTCTCCGGCGTGGTGCTCACCGAGACGGTGTTCAACTGGCCGGGAATCGGGCGGCTTGCCTACGAAGCGGTATTCAATCTCGACATCCCGCTCATCATGGGCACGGTGCTCTTCTCGGCTTTTCTGATCGTCGTCGCCAACCTCGCGGTTGACCTGCTCTACGCGTGGCTTGATCCGCGAATCCGGCTGAGTCAGATGGCATGACGGGGCGGCTCAACGCGATGGAGCTGGTGGGTGCGGCGATGGTGCTGAGCCTGCTGCTGGCCGCGCTGTTCGCGCCGCGGCTCGCGCCGTACGATCCGACTCGCGCGGTCGCGCCGACCTACGGTGACCCCGGCCGCCCGTCGGCGACCTTTCCGCTAGGCACCGACGAACTGGGGCGCGACGTGCTATCGCGTATCATCTGGGGCGCGCGCGTCTCGCTGATCGTCGGCCTGGCCGCGATGGCAATCACGATGACGATTGGGGTGACGATCGGGTTGGTCTCGGGCTTCTTCGGCGGCGCGGCCGATTTCGCGCTGATGCGGTTTACCGACGTGATGCTGACGCTGCCGGCGTTGCTGCTCGCGATGGCGTTCGTCGCTGTGCTGCATCCCAGTTTGCTCAATGTATTGCTGGTGATCGGCCTCGTCTCGTGGACGCAAATCGCACGAGTGGTGCGGGCCGAGACGTTGTCGATGGCCGAGCGCGATTTCGTGACGGCGGCGCGCGCGCTGGGCGGCTCGCCGGCACGGCTAATCGTGCTCCATGTGCTTCCCAACGTGATGCCGATTATCGTGGTGATGGCGGTGCTCGGTACCTCCGGCACGCTGCTGCTGGATGCGGGGTTGAGTTTTCTCAGCCTCGGCGTGCCGCCGCCGACACCAAGTTGGGGTCGCATGATCGAAGAGGCACTAATCTACTTCCGCACGGCGCCGTGGCTCGTGGCCTTTCCGGGGCTGGCGATTTTTTACGCGGTGCTGGGGTTCAACCTGCTTGGCTACGGTTACTTGCGCGCGCGTGGCGGGAGGGCCGGGCGATGAGGCGGCCGCGCGTGCCGCGCCGCCGCCTCATCGCCGGCCGCGGCGGCGCCGGCGGAGCCGGCGCCGCGCAATTCGCGACCTGCGACCGCTTCGCGGTCGCAGGTCGCGCGGCTCACGGCGCGGGCGCAGCCCGCGCCGGCGGTGATTCGCGCAGCCGCCGCCAGCGCGCGTTCCGCGCGCTGGCGGCGGCTGCGCTATGGCTCGCCGCGGCATCCGGCGCCGCCGTCGGCGGCGCCGGATGCCGCGGCGGGGCGGGCGCATCGGCAATGCCGCGCTTTGCGCCCGGCGCGCAAGTGCTCCATCTCGCCGTGCAGGACGACGTGCCGACGCTTGACCCCGCCGCCGGCTATGACACCGCCTCGTGGACCTTCGAGCAGATGATTTTCGACACGCTGGTCCGTTACAGCGACGGGGGTGTCGACCTGGTGCCGCAGATTGCGACGAGCTGGGAGGGGTCGCCCGACGCCCGGGTCTTCACGTTTCATCTGCGCCGCGACGCCCACTTCACCAACGGCCGCGCGGTAACCGCCGCCGATTTCAAGTACGAAATCGAGCGCGTGCTCAAGCCGGCGACGCGCTCGAAAGGGATGGAATATTTTCGCGAGATAATGGGAGCGGCGGAATTTCAGGCCGGGCGTGCGCACGAAGTTGGCGGTATCGCGACGCCGGATCCGTGGACGATCGTTTTTCATCTGGACGGCCCCGATCCGATCTTCGTGCAGAAGCTCGCGATGCCGTTTGCGGCGGCGGTGCCGCGCGAGGTAGTTGAGCGATGGGGCGACGATTTCTCCAGCCACGTAGTCGGCAGCGGCCCGTTCAAGCTTGCCCAGTGGATCGGCGGCCAGCGATTGGTGCTGGTCAGGAATCCCGAGTACTTCATCAAGGGCGTTCCGCGGCTGGACGCGGTGATCGAGGAAATCGGAGTCAGCGACGATTTGCAGTGGCTCAAATTCGAAGCCGGGGCGATCGACGTTTCGAGAATTCCGTCGGCCGAGTTTCTGTACGTGATGAAGACGCCGCATCTGCGCACGTTGACGCTCCACATCGTGGACATCGCGACCGACTACCTCGGGATGAACTGCGGGATGAAACCGTTCGACGACGTTCGCGTGCGGCGTGCGTTCAACTACGCGATCGACAAGCACAAGATAATCGCCCTGCTGAACGGACGCGGCGTCGTCGCCGACGGCGTCTTGCCGCCCGGTCTGCCAGGCTTCAATCCGCGCTTAAGGGGCTATCCATACGATCCTGCCAAGGCACGGCTGCTGCTGGAGGAGGCGGGAGTGGGTAAGGGCTTTTCGCCGACGCTATGGATGCGCGCCGATCGGACTGAAATGATGATCGGCCAAGCGATCCAGCAAGACCTGGCGCTGGTCGGCGTCCACGTCGAGCTCAAGCCGGTGGCTTGGGCGCCGCTCCTCGAAGCGATTCGCCAACCTGACACCGTGGCGATGGTCGACCTCGGATGGGAAGCCGATTTTTCCGACCCGCAGAACTTCCTCGAGGTCCTGTTCTCGCGCAAGCAGTGGGGCGGCAACAACGATACCTTTTACAACAATCCCGAGGTCGACAAACTGCTGGCTGAGGCTGCGCCGCTGACCGACCGCGCCGAGCGCTATGCGCTATATAATCGGGCCGAGGAACTCGTGGTTGCCGACGCGCCGTGGGTCTTTCTCTACAATCCGGTGGCCTACATGATCCGCCAGCCCTGGGTGAACGGTTACGTACTCAACCCGATGCGCCCCACGCGCCTGGAGCAAGTCTGGCTATCTCCGCATCGTCACGGTTAGCCGCCGCTTCGCGGGATTTCTCACGCAGCAGCTTTCGGTCGAGTGCTCATATGGAAAGCCCGGAAAATAAGACCGCAGATGAAGCTCGGTTGGATCGACTTGAACACGCCCGCCTCATTCGTCGCGTCAAGGGCGACATACGCGAGTGGCTCAAGCATCACAAGCCCATCAAGGTGCGCGGCAGCGTCCTTCACCCGCTGCTCAAGGAACGCGAGAGCGGCTGGTGACTTGCTAGTGTAGTTTCGCGCCGCTGATGAATGTCGCGCTTTTTCTACTGAGCGACGTAGCCGCCGTCAACCGGAAAAATTCCGCCGACTACAAACGCCGCCTCGTCCGAGCACAGCCACGCGACCGTTTGTGCAATCTCTTCGGGACGGGCCATCCGGCCGATCGGTAGGCGGCTATTGATCGCGTCGATGATTCCGGGCGTGTATTTTACCACCGATTCCACGAGCGGCGTTAAGGTCGGTCCGGGGCATACCGCGTTCACGCGAATTCCGCGCGCCGCAACCTCGATCGCCGCGGTTTTGGTAAGGCCCACCACGCCGTGTTTGCTCGCGGAGTAAGCGGGCATCTGCGGAGAACCCACCAATCCGAAGTTCGAAGCGATGTTCACGATTGCGCCGCTGCCGCGTCGGAGCATCTCTCGCAATTCGTACTTCATGCACAGAAAGACGCCTTTGAGATTGGTGTCGACGATGCGGTCCCAGTTTTCCTCGCTGCACTCGGCCGTGGAAGCCAGCTCGCCCTGGACCCCGGCGTTGTTGACCGCGCAGTCGAGCCTCCCGAAGGTCCGGATGGTGAAGGCGATAAGCTGCTGGACTTCGTCAGTTCTGGAGACGTCCGTCCGTAGCCAAGCCGCTTCGGCTCCCGACTTTTTCAGCTCGGCGCAGGTCCGGGCGCAGGCATCCTCATTGAAATCCGCGACGATCACCTGAGCGCCCGCGGCAGCGAGCCTCAGGGCAACCGATCGGCCGATACCGGATCCTGCGCCGGTCACCAGGGCTACTTTGTCTGCGAGGTTCACGTCGCCTTTACCGCGATATACGGGTTTCACGGATTAGGTTCGCGCACCACCACAAACCGTTCCGGATCGCAGCCTCCGGTGACTTTGGGCTCGTGAAATAGTTCCACTGCGATTGAGATTTCGGCCAAGGACAGAGAGAGGTAGAGGAGCCTTTGCGCATCCTGCGGCATCTCCTGTAACGAAAAACGGTCAAGATATGCGAGTACCTCTTCGAGCCTCGGCAGCATCGCATTGTAGAGCGCGTTGATCTCGTCCATCGAGCTTCCGAGACGCTTCCTGTTCCGCTCAGTGCTTGTCGGCAGCGCCCACTCGGCAAATTGTTCGAGATCCGAAAAACCGTTTGGCAATAGAGTATTCATTTTAATCTGAGTTCAGCCGCCTCGCGGTTATTTGCGATGGCTGCCGCGCCATTCTCTTCACCAAAGATGTGTCTGCATACTTCCTTGTGGAAATGCCTGATTTGGATTTCCTCGTCCTGTAGCTGGAAATGACTCAGCGCTCCCGAATTGAGGCTGGCCTGGATGGCTTCGTGATTGCTCGCGTCTTCCTGCAGGAGATCGCGAAAACGGCAACGGTTGTACTCCTGCGCGAATCTCTCGCTCGGCTTATCGGTCGTCGGTTGATATATGCTGACTTCCCAGATACTGCGATCGACCGCGAGGGGCCAGATGTTGTAGGTAACGTAAGTCCCCGCCAGGAACAACATGCAGAAATTCGGAAATACGGTGTAGAAATCAAACCATCCGATCATCGACGGATGGACCTGTCCTCCACGCGGATTCACGCTTACGGCTATTGCTTCAACCGGCGTCATTTTATGATCGGGGTTCAATTCGACTGAGTAAACGGTATGGCGGCCGAAGCGCGTGAAATTCTGAATACGGCTGAACTTCTGCTCATTCAGCGGACAGAAATCGGGATAGGTAATATGCAGGAACGGGAGATGGTAAACCTCATTTTGCGCGTCCAGCATTACCTTCCAGTTCGCCCTTTCCTCGACTCTGTAGCGGCACATCAGCCGCTGTTGATCAAAAGGATACCCATGAATCTGCTGAACCATGCCCGCCATATACTGGGCGAGGGTCTCGGAGGGATTGGGACTCAAGTTGATGAAAATGAAGCCTTCCCATAGATCCGCCGCGATCGGTTTCAGGCCAAGGGCGCGCTTGTCGATGTCGTAAAAGTTGGCCTCGTCGGACACCCACGTGAGCTGGCCCATCGTGTCGAAAGCCCAATTGTGAAAGCGGCAAACGAAGCGGCCCTTGCAAAGTCCCTTCTCGTTGTTGACCAGCCGATTGCCGCGATGCACGCAGACGTTATGGAACGCCCTGATTTTTCGGTCCTTGCCGCGAACCAGCAGGACCGAGGCGTTGGCAATCGCGAGGTCCCGGACCACGTAGTTGCCAGGCTCCGGAAGGTCTTCCTCGCGGCCCATGTTGAGCCAGGTCCTACGGAAGATGCGGTCGCGCTCGAGCTCGAAGAGTTCCGGCGAGGTGCAAGTCTCGGTGGGCACCGGCCCGGTGCCAAGCTCGGGATGCTCTTTTATCCAGCGCCTGTTGGCCATCACTGTCTTCATAGCAGCTAAACCTCTCTCGGAATCGATGGTGGCGTGGTATCAGGAAATTGCATGCTCCAGCTTGCGATTTCCGGTTCATTATCTTCGAGTGAGTGCAACTTGCAAGCGCTCCAGGCGTTGGACGTCTCGGGAATTTCTCGGGAACTGTCCCGGAACGTGACGGAAGCGACAGTCTGCGGCCGCCGGGCCGAATGTGGGCCGAAAATGTGCCGATGACACGTCGTCTGCCGAATCGGCTATAATCCGCGCGCGATGGCGAGCAACGGAGTTTCCTACGCGCGCGAGGCGATGGCGCATCTGCGCGACGCCGATCCGGTCCTGGCGCGGGTGATCGACGCGGTAGGGCCGATCGAATTCGCATTGCGGCGCGAGCGTTTCCAGGCGCTCAGCCGCGCGATCATCTTTCAGCAGCTTGCTGGCGCGGCCGCCCATACCATCTACACCCGCTTCGTCGCGCTCTTTCCCGGCCGGCGCTTTCCGACTGCGCGCCAGGTGCTCGACGCGTCGCCGGAAGACCTTCGCCGCGCCGGGCTCTCGCGCCAGAAGAGCCTCTATCTCAAGGACCTCGCCGCGCATGTCGACAATGGCACGCTCAACTTCCATCGCTTCTCCAAGATGGACGACGAGGAGATCATCGTCGATCTGACGCGCGTGCATGGCGTGGGACGATGGACCGCGGAGATGTTCCTGATGTTCAATCTCGGGCGGCCCGACGTGTTGCCGGTCGACGATCTGGGAGTTCGCAACGCGGTGCGGCGGTTGTACCGGATGCGCAAGATGCCCGACGCGAAGCGCCTGCGCGCGTTGGCCGAGCGGTGGCGTCCCTATCGGTCGGCCGCATCCTGGTATCTGTGGCGAAGCGGCGACGTCGTGCTGCCCGTTGATACCTCGCCCAGGCGCGCCCGCGCGGCGCGCAAAAAACCCCGGAGCTGACTATTGCGGCGCCATCGCCTCCAGCGCGCGCTCGTCGGGGCGATGGCCGCCGGAGGAGCTGAGCGCGGAGATCACGACATGATTCGCGCCGGCATCAAGATGAGCGTCGAGGCATAGCCGCAGCCGCCGCTCGTCGCCCCACGCCACCAGCGTGTCGACCAGCCGGTCGCTGCCGTCGCCGCCCAGGTCGGCGTCGGTAAAGCCGAGCGCGAGCAGATGCGTATGGTAGGTTGGCGAGCCCAGGTAGAAGTGCAGGAACTTGCGTGCGGCGGCGCGCGCCCGCGCCGCGTCGGTCTCGAGCATCACCACCTGCTGCGCGCAGATCCATTTGCCCTGGCCGATCGTCGCGCGCATCGTGGCAATCGCCTCGGGCGGCATCAGCGCCGTGATCGTGCCCATCGTCTCGCCCATCGCCAACTCGAGCATCCGCGGCCTAAGCGCCGCGAGGATCATCGGCGGCTCGGCAGCGGGGCGCGGACCGTAGTACGGCGCTTCGCGCATCCGGATGAGGTACTCGCGCATATAGCTGAACGGTTTCTGGTAGTTGAGCCCGTGGCGTTTCATGAACGGGCCGCCGCTTACGCCCATCCCGAGGATAAACCGCTCGGGGAACATCTCGCCCAGCGTGCGCGCCGCCCCCGCCATCGCCGCCGCCTCGCGTTTCCATACCACCGCCACCGCCGCGCCTGCGATTAGCCGCTGCGTGTTGCCGAGCACGTACGCCGCGCACACGAAGGGGTCGCGACCAAAGGTCTCCGGAAACCACAACGCGCTGTAGCCCAGATGTTCCAGCTTGCGGGCGAAGCCGGCGACTTCGCCGGCACTGAGCGTGTCGAGGTAGGAAAAGACGCCGAATTTTCCGAGTTCCATACGCACTCCCTGCCGTGGCCGCACGCTATCGCGAAACCGCGCCGCTCTCCAAGCGGCATGAAGGCGCGCGCGATGCGTTGTGGCGGGCAAATCGCTTGTGAAATGATGAGGCCGCGATGGATTATTTCTCCGAGCGGCTGCTCGAAGCCCAACGGCGCAAGCGAAGCGTCGCCATGCTCGGCGTCGATCCGCAACTCGACGCGTGCGGCACGCCCGGCCTGCCTGACGGCTATACGCTCTCCCGTTTTTGCTGCGCGATCGTCGAAGCATGCGCCGGCGCGGTCTGCGCCATCAAGCCGCAACTCGCATTCTTCGAGGCGCGCGGGATGGACGGGATGCGCGCGCTGGTCGAGATGATCGGACTCGCGCGCCGACTGGGATTGCTGACGGTCGCCGACGCCAAGCGCGGCGATATTGGATCGACTTCGGCCGCCTATGCCGAGGCCTTCCTTGGTGACGGTGATTTCGGATGTGACGCCGTGACGGTGAATCCTTACTTGGGAAGCGATGCGATCGCGCCATTCGTAACCCGCGTGCGCGACGGCCGCGGCTTGTTCGTGCTGGTCAAGACTTCCAATCCGTCCTCGGGCGAGTTCCAGGACCGGGCTGCCGATGGCGCGCCGGTTTGGGAGTGGGTGGCGCGGCGGGTCGAAGGGTGGGGCGGCGATTTCGTCGGTCCAAGCGGGCTGAGCCCGGTGGGCGCGGTGGTCGGTGCGACCTATCCGCAGCATGCCGCTCGCGCGCGCGAGTTGATGCCGCATGCGACGATTCTGGTCCCGGGTTATGGCGCGCAGGGCGCGAGCGCGGCCGACGCGGTGCGAGCGGCGCGCGCCGATGGCGCCGGAGTGTTGGTCAATGCGAGCCGGAGCCTGATGTACGCTTATCTCAAGCGGCCCGGTTTCGCGCCCGCACAGGCGGCGGCCGAGGCGGCCGAGTCGATGAGGGTGGAACTCAACGCCGCCCTGAATGCGCGCGGCGTTTAGCCTACGTGGCTCTCCGGTATTTCAGCGGGAAATCGGGCAGCGAAAAATACGGATAACCGTGTCGCGCAGGGCGACGCGCCGGCTCAGGTGCGCATCAACTCCACTTCGTCGGCGGCGAGTGTCGCGTAAACCTCGCGCTCGATCGAGCGGTAGCGGTCGAGCGCCTCCTCGGCCTTGGCTTCGGAGCCCTCTTCCTTGGCGATCTCGCGCATCTTCTTTTCGATCCACGACAGGTGCCAGGTCTCGTCCTCGGTGACGGCCTTGAGCACTTCGCGGGTCTCGTCGTCGACGTTGGGCAGCGCGGCGTGCGCCATGTAGCGGCTCTGCGCACGCTCCTCGACGACCACGGTCAGCGCCAGCAGTTCGACCACGGTCTTGGGTACGCCAAGCCGCAGCCCGAGCCGGCGCTGATAGCCGTCCGCCAGCATGAGGGGCGTGCCGCCGAGGTCGGCGATACGCCGGGTCCACAACCAGGCGTGGCGGGTTTCGTCGGCCAGGTGCTTGGCCATCTTGAGCTGCGAGTCGCCATCCTTCATATGACCGATCAGGTTGAACAGCAGGCGCGCTCCACGCAATTCGGCGTCGCGATAGACGCTGAAGATAAGAATCTGCTTGTCAGCCGCCGACATCCGGCCCGTTTCCGTCACCTGGCTTGCATCCATTACGTTTTTGCTCCTCCGCCCACGCCCTTTGCTTCTCCGCCTGCGCATCCGCCGCGGGAGCGACAATTATTCATCATCTTATAACAGACAGACAGCACTGCGGGCGGCAAACAAAGCGGTTCGTTCTTAAGTATTTCATTGAGCGGGCCCGGTCAAGCTGGAGCCCCGCGCCGTCTGCCGCGTCCTATTGGCCCAAAATTACCGCTTGAGGTAGAAATACGCTCATCGCGGCCCACGCGTTTCGCAGAACTTCCGTTTTGCATCACGACGCCACCGCCGCACTGGGGCCCTATGTCCGCGACTGCCGACGCTTATTGGCTTGCGCTGCGACGTGTCCACGGCGCCGGTCCGCGCACCTGCCGGTTGTTACTCGAGCGGTTCGGCTCCGCCGAGCCGATTTTCAAAGCCACTGAACAAGAGATCACCGCGGCCGGCGTCGGCCGTAATGTCGCCCGCGCTATCTCCGGCTTCAACGACTTCGCGCCGCTGGAGAAGGAACTGTGCGAATTGCCGCGGCTCGATGCGCGCCTGGTGCGATGGACCGACGACGAGTACCCGCCCAACCTGAAGCAGATTTCCGACCCGCCTCCCTACCTTATCGCGCGCGGTGTGCTCGAACCCAACTACACTGCCTGCGTAGCGGTGGTCGGCGCGCGCGCGGCCAGCGAGGCCGGCTTGCGGATGGCTCAGCGGCTGGGCTTTGAACTCGCCGCGCGTGGCTTCGTCGTGGTCAGCGGGCTTGCCCGCGGAATCGATGGCGCGGCGCATCGCGGCGCGCTCGAAGCCGGCGGCCGCACCGTCGCGGTGCTGGGATGCGGTATCGATGTCGCGTACCCGCCGGAGCATCGCGCGCTCGCCGCCGCGATCGTCGAGGGCCGCGGCGCCATCCTGAGCGAACTGCCGCTGGGCACCGCGCCGCTGCCCGAGAATTTTCCCAGCCGCAACCGCATCCTGTCCGGCCTCTCGCTGGGCGTCGTGATCGTCGAGGCGGCGGAGAAGAGCGGCTCGCTGATAACCGCTCGAATGGCGCTCGAGCAGGATCGCCAGGTTTTCGCCGTTCCCGGCAGCCCGCTGAGCGGCAAGACCCGGGGCAGCAATCGCCTGCTTCGCGAAGGCGCCGTGCTGGTGGAATGTGTCGAGGATGTGCTCGAAGACCTCGCGCCACAGATGGTCGGCAAAGCGTCAACGCCGAAGGAATCAACGCCAATGGAGCCAACGCCGACGGAGCGCGCGGCGCCGCCGGCATCTCAGGCGGCGTCCATGGTCGCCGGACGCCGAGACAGCCGCGGCCAATCGTCAGTGGCGATTACTGCTGGCGGGTCGGCGAATTTGGTCGAAGAGACGACTAAAGATATCCAAACAATCTTAGATTGCTTAACGGATGCTCAAAAGCTCCACGTTGACGCAGTGATTGAAACATGCCACCTTCCGCCGCAAACTGTGCTTAACTTATTGTTGGAGCTTGAGTTGAGGGGATTGGTCGTGCAGCATCCCGGCAAGCTCTTCACACTACCCTAGGCCCGGCCCTTTGGCTGCCGGGCGGCCCTGGGGCTGATTTTCGAGGCTGGAGGCAGGGTGGCAAAAAACCTCGTAATAGTAGAATCGCCGGCCAAGGCGAAAACCATCAAGCGCTACCTGGGCTCCGATTTCCAGGTCATTCCGTCGGTCGGCCATGTGATGGATCTGCCCAAGAGCACGCTCGGAGTCGCCGTCGACGACGACTTCAAGCCCGAGTACCACGTCATCGCGGGCAAGGCGAAGGTGCTCAAGGAAATCCAGACGCAGGCCAAGAAGGCCGACCATGTCTACCTGGCGACCGACCCCGACCGCGAGGGCGAGGCGATCGCGTGGCACATCGCCGACCAGCTCGGAAAGATCAAAGGCACCGTCCGTCGCGTCCTGCTGCATGAGATAACGCAAGGCGCGGTGCGCGAGGCGGTGGCGAATCCGGAGGAGCTCAATCACGACCTGTTCGACGCCCAGCAGGCGCGCCGGGTGCTCGACCGGCTGGTCGGTTACCAGATAAGCCCGCTCTTGTGGGACAAGGTCAAGCGCGGAATCAGCGCTGGACGGGTGCAGTCGGTGGCGCTTCGGATAATCGTCGAGCGCGAGAAAGAGCGCGAGGCGTTTCGCGCCGAGGAATATTGGACGCTCGATGCGCGTCTGGAGGCCGGCAATCCGCCTCCGTTCAAGGCCCGCCTCTACAGCCATCGCGACCAGCGTATCGACAACAAGGCCTACAAGCTGCCCGAAGCCGAGGCGCGCGAGATCATTGCCGCGTGCGAGCAGAAGCCCTTCGTCGTGCGCAAGGTCGAGCGCAAGGAGGTGCGGCGCACGCCGACGCCTCCGTTCATCACCTCGCGCCTGCAGCAGGAGGCCTCGCGCAAGCTTTATTTCTCGCCCTCGCGCACGATGAAGATCGCGCAGCGCCTGTACGAGGGCGTCGAGCTGGGCGACCAGGGCGCGGTCGGCCTTATCACTTATATGCGCACCGACTCGGCGCGGGTCTCCGACCAGGCGCTGAACTCCGTGCGCGAGTACATCGTCAATCGCTACGGCGCCAACTACATCCCCGAGCGGGCGATTTTGTACCGCTCCTCCAAATCCGCCCAGGACGCCCATGAGGCGATTCGCCCGACCGCGGTCGAGCGCGATCCCGAATCGATGGCGCGGTATCTGGGTAAGGATGAACTGGCGCTTTATACCCTCATCTTCAATCGCTTCGTCTCGAGCCAGATGAATCCGGCGGTATATGACCGTACCACCGTCGATATCGAGGCCACCGGCGCGGTTTTCCGCGCCACCGGCCAGGTGGTCAAGTTCGACGGCTTCATGCGCGTATACACCGAGGGCCAGGACGAAGTCGCCTCTGACGATGACGAGGCGGCGACGCTCCCCGCGATGAACGAGGGCGAGACGCTCAAGCTGTTGGGCTTCGAGCCCGAGCAGCACTTCACCCAGCCGCCGCCGCGCTTCAGCCAGGCGACGCTCATCAAGGAACTCGAGGAAAAGGGCATCGGGCGCCCGTCGACGTACGCGGCGATCATGACTTCGATCCTGAACCGCGAGTACGTAGAGGAGGACCCGAGCAAGCGCCTGCGTCCGACCTCGCTCGGCCGCGTAGTCGCCGAGCTTTTGATGAAAGCCTTCCCCGACATCCTGGAGGTGAGCTTCACCGCACAGCTCGAGGAGGAACTCGACGGAGTCGAGAACGGCAAGGAAAACTGGGTTAAGACGCTTCGACGATTTTACGGCCCGTTCAAGAAGTCGCTGGGCGAGGCCAAGAAGAAGATGCCGACCGTCAAGCGCAAGGGCCTGCCGACCGGGCTCAAGTGCGAACTCGACGACGGCGAGATGGTCATCAAGTGGGGACGCAACGGCGAGTTCCTCGCCTGCTCCAACTATCCCAAGTGCACCAACACCAAGGAGTTCAGCCGCGACGATCAGGGCAACATCGTGCCGCAGGAGCGCCAGGCGCTCTCGACCGAGCCGACCGACGAGGTCTGCGAGAAGTGCGGCAAGCCGATGGTGCGGCGGCGCTCGCGCTTCGGCGAGTTCCTTGGATGCTCGGGCTATCCCGACTGCGACGGCATCAAGCGGCTGAAGTCGGACCCGGTCAGCACCGGCGTCAACTGCCCCGATTGCAAAGAGGGCGAGGTGCTGGAACGGCGCAGCCGCCGCGGCAAGCTGTTCTTCGGATGCTCGCGCTATCCCAAGTGCAAGTTTGCGAGCTGGGACAAAGTCGTGGCGCATCCCTGCCCGCAATGCGGCTCGGCCTACCTGGTCGAAAAGGTGACCAAGCGCGAGGGCGCGCGCTGGCAATGTCCGAATAAGGAATGCGAGTACCGCGCGCCGGCTCCGGCCGCCGCGGCCCCCGACGGCAGCGCTCCCGCCCCGGCGCCCGCAAGCCCGTAGGCGATATCACAAACAATCTCTAGGCCCTTCTGGCCTACTCCCCCGGTCGTCTTGGGAGAGGATTGAGGTGGGGGTCGAGCGAGGAAGCGCTGATGCCTTTCCTATGCGTCGCTTCCTCGGTCTCATCCTTTGCTGATTGCGGTTGAGCTTGCCCTGGCTTGCGCGGGCAAGCTAGCCTTCGTACGGCACTTCCGGTGAGTTCTCCAACCGTCAACGTAATCGGTGCAGGGCTGGCGGGCAGCGAGGCCGCGTGGCAACTCGCGCGCCGTGGCGTGCCCGTGCGGCTGTTCGAGATGCGCCCGACGCGCATGACCGAGGCGCATCAGACCGCGCTGTTCGGCGAACTGGTGTGCTCGAACTCGCTGCGCAGCGATTCGATGGACGCCGCGGTCGGCGTACTCAAGGAAGAGATGCGCCGGCTCAGCTCCCTGGTCATCGCCGCTGCCGATCGCACTCGCGTTCCGGCCGGCTCGGCGCTCGCGGTGGACCGCGACGAATTCGCGCGCTCGCTTACCGAAGCGCTCACCGCCCATCCGATGGTCGAGGTCGTGCGTGAAGAAGTTACCGCGATTCCCGGCGGAGTAACCATCCTCGCCAGCGGTCCGCTTACCAGCCCGGCCCTGGAAGCCGATCTGAACCGCCTGATCGGCGCGCGCCATCTCTATTTTTACGACGCGATCGCGCCCATCGTCAGCGCCGAATCGATCGACATGGAAATTGCCTTCCGCGCCTCGCGATGGGGCCGCGGCGGCGACGATTATATCAACTGCCCGATGAACGAGGCCGAGTACAACGCGTTCATTGCTGCGTTGCTCGCGGCCGACAAGGTCGCGGCCCATCCTTTCGAGCGTCCCGTGTATTTCGAGGGTTGCATGCCGATCGAGGAGATGGCGCGGCGCGGACCGCAGACGCTCGCCTTCGGTCCGATGCGTCCGGTGGGGCTTGACGATCCGCGCGGCGCCCATCGTCCGTTCGCGGTGGTGCAGTTGCGTCAGGACGATCGCGCGGCGCGCCTGTACAACATGGTCGGCTTTCAGACCAAGACGACTTATCCCGAGCAGCGCCGCGTGTTGCGGATGATTCCAGGGCTTGCTCGCGCCGAGTTCGTGCGGCTGGGCTCGCTCCATCGCAACACCTTTATCGATTCGCCGCGGCTGCTTCGTCCCACGCTTCAATTGATCGGACGCGACGACCTGTTCGTGGCGGGCCAGATGATCGGCGTTGAGGGCTATGTCGAATCGGCGGCCGCCGGTCTGCTCGCGGCGCTCAACGCGTTCAACCTGCTGAGCGGCCGTCCGCTGGCAGTGCCGCCGCCGGTAACCGCGCTCGGTTCGCTGGTCGCCTATATCACCGACCAGGGCCGGCGGGATTTCCAGCCGATGAATGCGAACTACGGCTTGATGCCGGAGCTTGGAACGCGCTCGCGCGGCCGGCAAAAGAAGATCGATATGGCGGCGCGCGCACTTGGCGCGATCGACGAGTTTGCCGCCGCGTGCGCGAGCGCCGAGTTCGCCGCATCGTCGCTGCCGCAGGAGACTCCATGAAGATTGGCGCACTCGACGTCGGCACCAACACGGTCCTGATGCTGGTGGCCGAGACCACGCCCGACGGCGGCGCGCGCCGGGTGATCGACCTTGCGCGCATCACGCGCCTGGGGCAGGGCGTCGACCGGAACCATCGCCTGGACCCGCAGGCCGCGCTTCGCACGCTCGACACGATCGCGGAATTCGTCGAACAGGCGCGCGCCGCTGGCGCCGCGAAAATCGTGACCGCCGGCACCGCGACGCTGCGCGACGCCGCCGACGGTGAGGACTTCATCCGCCGCGTGCGCGAGCGCACCGGCATCGAACTGGAGATCGTGTCGGGCGAGACCGAGGCGTGGCTGTCTTACGTGGCGGTCTTGCACGGCCTGCACCTGGACGTTTCACAACGCCTGCTCATCATCGACATCGGCGGCGGTTCGACCGAGTTCATCCGCGCCGAGCCGGACGCCAAGCTGCAGATGACGAGCCTGCAGATCGGCTCGGTGCGCCTGACCGAGCGAATCATCCATCACGATCCGCCAACGGCGCGCGAGGCCGCCGACCTCCGCATGGCCATCGATGCCGAACTCACGGGGCTGGGATGGAAGCTCGAGACCGACGCGCTGGTCGGAATCGCCGGCACCGTGACCACGGTCTGCGCGGTCGCACTTCAGATGGAGACCTACGACGCCGATCGCGTGCACGGCTATCGGCTCTCGCGCATGGAGGTCGAGCGGGTGCTGGGCCTGTTCGGCTCGAAGCCGCTGGCGGAGCGGCGCAAACTCAAGGGCCTCGATCCCGCGCGCGCCGACGTTATTTTCGCCGGCACTGCGATTCTCGAGCGCGTGATGTGCGAGGCCGAGGCGAGCAACGTCACGGTGAGCGACCAGGGTGTGCGATGGGGCCTGGTATGGCGCGAACTGGGCGCCGGCGCCGTACAGCCGCCGCCAAAGCCGTCCTAATCGATAGGTGCCCCCGCACCACGCAGCTTTTATTTCGCGCTTTTCTGTTCTTGATGCGGCGTGCGCCCGCGGTATAACGGCAGTAATACGGTGGGACCGGGGAGGCATCAACCCATGACCAAGGCCGAACTGATCGAGACTGTCGCGCGTGCGACGCACCTGGAAAAAAAAACCGCCGCGCGCACCATCGAGCTGACCTTCGACCACATCGCGCGCGCGATTCGCAAGGACAAGCGCTTCTGGGTGCCCGGCTTCGGCACTTTTTCAGTGCGCCGCCGTCGCCCGCGCGCGGGCTACAACCCGCGCACGCAGAGTCCGATGACAATTCCGGCCGCGCGCACCGTTGGCTTTCGCCCCGCACCGCAGCTCAAAAAGGGGCTGTAGCAAAGAGAGGCTGTAGAACATCCGCCGGGACTGCCGCCGGCGCCGTCGCCTCATCGGCTGATTCGTGACCGTCGACTCTCAAAGTAGCGCGCCTGCCGCATCCGTATCGGCCCCGCCCCACTTGCCCGTCGTGGCCGCGCGCGCTCCGGTGCGAGCGCTCAGCGTGGCGCTGCTCGCAGTTGCGATAGTGCTCGGCGGATGGCAGCGCTTTGCGGCGATCGGCGCGCGCGAGATGTCGGCCGACGAAGGCGCATCATGGGCCGCCGCCGCCGCCCCGAGTCTCGCCGAGGTGGTGCGTATCCAGGCGGTGCTCAATCCTGGCAAGCTCGCAGTCTACGAAATCGTGCTGCACGGCTGGATAGGGCTTTTTGGCGACGGACTCGGCGCGATGAGGGCGCTCTCGGCGCTGCTCGACACCTTCAGCATCGTGGTGGTGTTCGTGCTCGTGCGCGAACTCCTTCGCGCACGATCCTCAGCGCCGCAAAGTGAAAGCGAGAGCGCCGGATTCCGCGGAATCCCTTGCGCTGAGGCCGAGATGGTTGCGGCGCTTGCCGCGCTGTTTTTCGCGGTTAACCTGGTGACGATCAAATACGCGCGCGAGCTTCGAATGTATCCGCTCGCGCTGCTGCTCGTTCTGCTCCAGGTATGGTTTTTCATTCGCGCCGTGCGGCGCGGCAATCTCTTCGATCTCGCGCCGCTCGCCGTGCTGACCGTGCTTGCCGTCGCCACTCATTTCAGCGCCGCCTTCATGATCGTGGCCGAAGGGCTGTGCCTTATCGCTTTGCCGCTGATGCAGTGGCGCAGCGCGCAGAGTTTTCGGATGACCCCGCCGTTTACGATCGCCGCCGCGCTCGGCGCGGGCGCGGCGCTGTTCCTGATCGTTGCGCTGCCGGCGCTGCGCACGGGCGCGAGCGCCTTTGCCAACGGCGCGACGGGATGGATCGAGCGGCCGCGATGGTGGGCGCCGCTCGCGCTGTTCAACAAGGGCGTCGGCAGCTTCGCGTTCCCGGTGATGGCTGCGCTGGCGGGATGGGGGGCGTGGCGGGGATGGCTTCGCTCGCGCGCGGCAACGGCGTTCGCGCTCGCATGGATGTGGCTGCCGCCGCTGCTGATGCTCGTCGCTTCGTATGCATTCTCGCCGATGTTCGTTGAGCGGTATGCGCTGTGGTGCTTTGTGCCGTTTTTCATGCTGGCCGCGCTCGGCGCGTGGGAACTCCCCAGTGCGTCGATGCGTGCGGTCGCGATTGGCAAGATTGCCGCCATTGGCGCGATTGCATTGTCGGTGGCGCTGGCGCTCGGGCATCTCCACACCTACCGGCAGCGCCCCCACGATACTCAGTGGCGCGAGGCCGCGAGCGCAGCCGCCGCCGCGCTCGCGCCCGGCATGAAAATCGCCGTCGCGCCGCCGTACGCGGTCAACGCGGTGCGCTACTATCTGCGCTCTACGCAGGCCGCCGGAGCCGCGGTGCCCGCGGACGATTCCGACGGACAAGTTCTCGTAATCGGCGACCAGTGGCATGCGCGGGAGGAAGGTGCGAAGCTGCTCGCGCAGTATACGCATCCGTTGGCCGCCTTTCGTGACGTACAGGTATACGGCCGCGGCACCCGCACGCGGTGAAAAGTGAAAAGTGAAAGTCAAAAGTGAGACGCGTCGGCAGGAGATGATGTCATGAGCGAGCAGGATCAATCGGCGAGCCAGCTCAAGCAGCAGCAGCGAATCGATTGGGACGCCGCGGCCGCCGGATGGAAGCAATGGTGGAGCACCTTCGAGCGCGCCGCGCAGCACGTCAGCGACCGCCTGGTCGAACTGGCCGCCGTGCGGCCGGGCCATCGCGTGACCGACCTCGCCACCGGAATTGGCGAGCCCGCGATAACCGCCGCGCGCCGCGTCGGCACGGCAGGCCGCGTCGTCGCGATCGATCAGTCGCCCGGGATGCTCGCGGTGGCGCGCGAGCGGGCGGCGGCGCTCGGCTTCGACAACCTGGAGTTTCGCGTCGGCGATATCGAATCGTTGGAGGCGGACGAGCACAGCTTCGACGCTGCGATCTGCCGCTGGGGCCTGATGTTCGTGCCCGACCTTGGTTCGGCCGTGCGCGGAATCCGCCGCGCGCTCAGGCCCGGCGCACGCTTTGCCACCGCCGTCTGGTCGGCGCCCGACAAGGTCCCGATGATCAGTCTTGGCGGCGAGGCCATGCGCACGCTCGCCGGCCTGCCGCCGCGCCAGCCGGGAGCGCTTGATCCGTTCCGGCTCGCCGAGGTGTCGATCCTGACGCGCGCGCTCGAAGGCGCCGGCTTCAGCGAGGTGCGCAGCGAGCCGCTTGAGGTGGTATTCGAGTTTGCCTCGACCGACGAATTCACGCGCTTTCGCGCGGGCGTGTCAGCTCCGCTGCGGATGGTGCTGGAGCGATGCACGCCTGAGGTGCGCGAACAGATCATGCACGCGACCGCCGACGCGGCGGCGCCTTATCGCCGGGCCGACGGCTCACTTCGGCTGCCCAACGTGACCATCTGCTTCGCCGCGCGCGCCTAGACCGCGGTCGTCGCTGCCGCGCCTGGCGATGCGGTGTCATCGCGAATCTGGTAGCTTCGAGGCGGTCGCGCCGCGGCGGCGATCGCGGCCTGGGCGGCACGGCAGCGGATGAAGACCAGCGGGGAGGGGCGGGCGGCAGCACCGCCGAACATGATCGCCTATAACGGCGCTCCGGCAGCGGCGGCTTTCGCGCCGACGGACGCGGCTGAGCGTGGCTCGCCGGGCGCCACCGCGTCCCGGCTCACGCGCAATTCGCTCTTGCGCTATTCGCCCGCGGTGGTTCTGCTGGCGATTCTGATCGCCGACTCCAATCGCCACACAGACCCCGATCTCTGGGGCCATGTCCGATTCGGCCAGGCATTTATCGCCAAACGCCATCTGATCGATCGCGATCCTTATTCCTACTCCGCCGCGGGCCATCTCTGGCGGGATCATGAATGGCTTGCCGAGGTGGTGATGGCGGCCGTGTACAACGCCGCGGGCGTGGTCGGTCTCAAACTGTGGAAATTCGTCTTCACCGCGCTCACGGTTCTGTTCATCGCCGACGCCGAGGCCGCAACCGGCGCGCCGCCTTCGATTCAACTTCCGGTGCTGCTCGTGGCCTCAGTTGGGCTGATACTGCAGACGCAATTCCGGCCGCAGATGTTCACGCTGGTTTGCCTAAGCGCCCTCGTCGCGCTGCTCGCGCGCGACAATTACCGGCGCGGGGGGACGATCTGGCTGGCGGTGCCGCTGATGGCGCTATGGGCGAATCCGCACGGCGGCTTCGTTGCGGGAATCGTGACGCTCGCGCTCTATACGGGCGCCGTGGCGTCGTGCGACCTCGCCGCTGGCGAGGGGTTGCGCCGCGCGATCCGGCTCGGCCTGGTCACGCTCGCCGCCACCGCGGCGACGCTCCTCAATCCTTACGGCATTGGGATCTGGAAGGCGGTCGTCTACGCGCTTCGCAATCCCTACACGCGCGGCATCGTCAACGATTGGCAGCCGCTCACTCACGCGTTGGCCGTGCAGTGGCATCAGGGGTTCTCCGGCGTCCTGATCTATCTTGCGGTGATCGGATTGATTGCGGCGCTTGCGGCCGCGTTCGTCGCGTCGCCGCGCGCGGGAGATCTGCCGCTGGTCGCGATCGCCGCGTTCATGTCGCTTGCGGCGTTCCAGTCTGTGCGCAATATGGCGCTCGCGGTCATCGCGGTGAGCGGTCCGCTCGCACGTCATCTTGCGGTGCTGAGCGAGCGCCGCCGCCACGGTGCACCCGCGCCTGACTCGCGGTCGGTGAACCAGTGGCTGATGCTGGCGGTATGCGGTGTACTGATGCTTCAGGGCGGCCTGTTTTCGAGCCGGCTTGCAGAGGACAAGGCCTATCCCGCGGGCGCGGTTAGCTTCATGCGTGCACACCAGTTGCATGGCAACCTGCTCTGCGATTTCGGATGGGGCCAATACCTCATCTGGCACACCTTCCCGGCCGACAAGGTTTTTATCGACGGCCGCAACGATACTGTGTACCCGCCGGACGTGGTCCGCGATTACCTGCTGTTTCGATTCGACCTGCCGGGCGGGGCTCACGTTCTCGATGCCTATCCGCATGATTTTGTGCTTATCCCTACCGCTGCTCCAGCACGTCATTTGATGGAGCGGCGACATGACTGGAAGTTGCTTTATCGCGACGACGAGTCGCTTCTTTACGCACGCGCGAGTGCACCTGCGGCCGGCCTGCCGGACCTGCCCGTGACCGGCGCCGCGCATCCGGGCGGATTTCCCTAGACGCAGCTTTGCGGCGCCGCTTGCAGCCTGTAGCGTGAAGGCTGCGAGCGAGTGCATGGCAGCTTCCGACGCACGGCCCCAACCATCACCCGAATCATCAACTCACCGGCGTGCGGCGCGCACTGAGATTGTGCGGCCGGCGTGCTCGCTCTTGCGCTATGCGCCCGCCGCCGTGCTGATCGCGATCCTGCTCGCCGATTCCAACCGCCATACCGATCCCGACCTTTGGGGCCATCTGCGCTTCGGCGAGGCCTTCATCGCCGGACGCCATCTGCTACATTTTGATATATATTCTTACTCTGCGGCGGGTCATCGATGGCGCGATCACGAGTGGCTGGCCGAAGTCGTGATGACGTTCGCCTACAACGCTGCCGGCGTGGCCGGGCTCAAGCTGTGGAAGTTCGCCTGCACGGCGGCGGCGTTGCTGTTTGTCGCCGACACCGAGGCCTCAACAGGCGCGCCGCCCACCATCCAGTTTGCGGTCCTGTTCGCGGCGGCGTGCGGATTCCTGCTCCAGGCGCAGTTGCGGCCGCAGATGTTCAGCTTCGCTTTGCTGGGTGCGCTACTCGCCCTGCTTGCGCGCGACAATTACCGGCGCGGCGGTGCGCGGCTCTGGCTGGCGGTGCCGCTGATGGCGCTGTGGGCGAATCTGCACGGCGGCTTCTTCATCGGTATCGCCACGCTGGCGCTCTACTCGGCCGTCGCAGCGGTTGGCGATCTCGCCGCGGGCGCGGGATGGTGGCGCGGGGCGAAATTATCGCTGCTTACCGTGGCCGCCGCCGCGGCCACGCTGATCAATCCTTACGGCGCCGGGATGTGGGAGACGGTGGCGCACGCGCTGCGCAATCCCTACACGCGCAATGTGGTAAATGATTGGCAGCCGCTTTGGTGGGCGATGCTGGCGCAGTGGCATTCCGCGCCCTCGGGCGTGGTGCTCTATCTTGTTGTGATAGCGATGGTTGCCGCACTGGCGGTCGTATTGGCGGCGGCGCCGCGCGCGGACGATCTGCCGCTGGTCGCGGTGGCCGCAATGATGGCGCTCGCGGCCTTTCTTTCCGTGCGCAATATGGCGCTGGCCGCGTTGGCGGTGAGCGGACCGCTCGCGCGCCATCTCGCGATGCTGCGCGCGCGGCGCGCCGGGGCCGGTCTGCCCGTGGCGCCGTGGTCCCCGGCGAGTCATTTCGCGATGCTTGCGCTGGCCTGCGTGATGGCCCTCCGCGGCGGACTGTTTTCGCGCCGGCTTGTGCCGGACCGTGCCTATCCTTGGGCGGCGCTTGCCTTCATGAGCGCGCATGGCCTGCATGGCAATGTGTTGGGCGAGTTCGGATGGGGCGAGTATCTCATCTGGCACGCCGCGCCGCAGGACAAGGTCTTTATCGACGGCCGTTACGACACCGTCTATCCGTTCAAGGTCATCCGCGACTATCTCGAATTTTATTTCGACCAGTCGGGCGCCGGCGCGGTGCTCGATTCCTATCCTCACGACTTCGTGCTGATCGGGTCGCGTGCGCCCGCGCGCCGCCTGATGGTGCGGCAGCGTGATTGGAAACTGCTCTACCGCGACGACGACGCACTCCTTTACGCACGCGCGAGCGCCCCCACGGCAAGCCTGCCCGACTTACCCGCAACCACGCCCGCTCTGCCATGCGCATTTCCATGACATCCTCGCGGCGCGTGCGAAAGCTTTCGCTACCGCGTTACTCGCCGGCATTCCTCGCGTTCATTATCGTAGTCGCCGACGCCGGTCGCTGGGCTGACCCTGACCTCTGGGGCCACCTGGTTTTCGGCCGCTTCATCCTGATGCACGGCCGTCTGCCGCCGCGCGACATCTACTCCTACAGCGCAACCGGCCTGCCCTGGCGCGACCACGAATGGCTCTCCGAAGTCGTGCTGGCGCTCTGCTGGGGCGCGCTTGGAGTGGTCGGGCTCAAGCTGATGAAACTTGCCGCCACGGCGGCGACCATCACGCTGCTGGCGATGGGCGCGGCCGAGACTGGCGCGCCGATACCGCTGCAAATGGTGGTGCTGACGACGGGCGCGGTCGCGATCGCGCCGATGATGCAGTTTCGGCCGCAATTGTTCGACTTCGTTGCGCTGAGCGCGCTGCTTCTGCTGCTCGCCCGCGACAGTTATCGGCATGCGGGGCGGCTATGGCTCGCTATCCCGATCTTCGCGCTGTGGGCCAATCTGCACGGCGGTTTCTTCGTCGGTCTCGCAGTGCTCGCGGTGTATACAGCGGTGATCGTGATCGAGGATTTGGCGGCGGGTGACGGTCTTCAGCGCGCGACGCGTCTTGGCGGCGTGACCGCGGCTTGCGTGCTCGCGACGCTGCTCAATCCCGACGGTATCGGCAACTGGTTCACGGTGATGCATACGCTGGGCAATCCGCTTACGCGCGCGATGGTCAGCGAATGGCAGCCGTTGCTGTTCAAGATCGCCGAGGAGTGGCACAAGTCGCCTAAGACCGCGGTCAACTTCGCGCTCGTGATCGTGCCGTTCGCCGCGCTGGCGCTGTGCTTCGCGCTCAGGCCTCGCGGCGGCGACCTCGCACTGCTGGTAATAGCGGCGATGATGGGAGTCGCCGCGTATCTGGCCGTGCGCAACATGGCACTCGCGGTGATCGCGTCGATAACTCCGCTGTGCCGCCACGCCGCACTCGCACTCGAGGCCACGCGTTTCGGCAATCCAGCGGCGCCTGCGCCGCGAAAGCGGTCCCATGAGATGCTGGTCGGCGCGATCGCGTTCGTGATCGCGCTTGCGAGCGGGCTCTTCTCGCCGCGCCTGCCCAACGGATATCCCCAGCCGCAGGGCGCGATCGAATTCATGCAGGCGCACGGACTGCATGGCAACGTGCTCGACGATTTCGGCTGGGGCGAGTACCTGATCTTTCACCTCGCGCCCGAATCCAAAGTCTTCGTCGATAGCCGCTTCGACATGGTCTATCCGCAAGCGGTGCTCGCCGACTACCTGGACTTCTTCCTCGTGGGCCCGCGTGCAGGCGCGGTGCTGGACGCCTATCCGCATGACTTCGTGCTGCTGAGAACTTCCTCGGCGACCTACGATTTTATGCTGGCGCAACCGGGATGGCGGATCGTTTATCGGGATAAAATCGCCGCCCTGTTTGCACGTGCGAACTCGCCCGCTGCGCAGCTAAAAGGCCTTCCGGTAGAAGGTAGTTCCGGGCCGAACCTCTTTCCGTAGTCGCACCCTGGGCGGGGCGCGGCTGACCGCCGATGCGATCTTCCGCGTGGCATCTCGCGTGGTATCTCACGCAGCATCTGTAGACCGGCGGGGGCTTTGAGAAGCCCGGAGCCGCGGCTAGGATGATGCCGCGGGGTGGGGATGGAAGCGGACGCGGCGAACAACGGCGGCGGCGCACTCGAAGTCAGCGGCGCCGCGAGGCCGGCCGCAGTCTCGCTGCTGCGCTACTCACCGGCGCTCATCGCCTTTATCATCGCGGTCACCGACGTCGGCCGTTGGGCCGATCCCGACCTCTGGGGCCACATCCGCTTCGGTCAGCTCGTCCTCACGCTCGGGCACGCGCCGGCGCGAAATCCCTGGTCCTACAGTGCCCCCGGATATCTCTGGCGCGATCCTGAATGGCTCGCCGAAGCGCTGCTCGCTCTCGCCTATGACACTTTCGGCGTCGTCGGGCTGAAGCTGATGAAGTTTGCCGCGACGGCGGTGACCGTGTCGCTGATGGCGCTTGCTGCGGCAGAGACCCGCGCCTCGGTCCGGATTCAGCTCGCGGTGCTGACGGTGGCCGGCGTCGCGCTGATTCCGATGATGCAGTTTCGGCCGCAGCTCTTCACCTTCATGCTGTTGAGCGCGCTGATGGTGCTGCTTGCGCGCGACAGTTTTCGTCCGTCCGGCGCCTCGATATGGCTCGCGCTTCCGATCTTCGCGTTGTGGGCGAACACTCACGGTGGCGTGGCTGCCGGGCTGGCGGTGCTGGCGCTCTATGCGGGAGTTCGCGGGCTCGAGGATCTCGTGCGGGGACGAGGCTTGCGGACGTCGATTCGGCTGGGTGGCGTTACGCTCGCCTGCGCGGCCGCGACGCTGGTCAATCCATACGGCTTCGGCAACTGGCTCGCGGTTGCACGGGCGATACGGAATCCGATGACGCGCGCGATCATTAGCGAATGGCAGCCCTTGCTGTTCAAGATGGTACAGCAGTGGCACGAGTCACCAGGGACCGCGCTCAATTACGCCGTGGTTATCGCCTTGCCGCTCGCGCTCGCGGTCTGCTTTGTGATCCGGCCGCGCGGCGATGACTTGGCGCTGGTCGCGGTCGCTGCGCTGATGGCGCTCGGCGCTTGGCTTTCGGTGCGCAATATGGCGCTGGCGGTGATCGTGACGGTGGCGCCCTTATGCCGCCACGCCGGAGTGGTGCTCGAGAAGCGGCGCTTCGGCGATCCGGCGGCGGTCGCGCCGCGCCAGGCCTCCAACGAGATCCTGGTGGGCGCGCTCGCCCTGCTGATCGTTTTGCAGAGCGGGCTCTTTTCGCGCACCCTGATCGTGCAATTCGGAATTCCCAAGGGCGCGGTCGATTTCATGCAGGCCCATCAGCTCCGCGGCAATCTGCTGGGTGACTTCAGCTGGGGTGATTATCTCATCTGGCGGATGGCGCCCTCATCGAAAGTGTTTATCGACGGCCGCTACGACTTTGCCTATTCGATGCCGGTGATCAGAGACTATTTCGATTTCAAATTCGGTAGTCCGCGCGCGGCGGCGGTGCTCGATGCTTATCCGCACGACTACGTGCTGATGACGCCGGCCTCTCCGGTGCGCGAGCTGATGGAACGCCGGCCTGACTGGAAGCTCATTTACAGCGATCCCTGGGTATTGATGTTCGCGCGCGCGAACTCGCGCGCGGCGCACCTTGATGGCGTGCCGATACGCGGCGGGTTGCAACCACAGACCTTCCCCTAAGGTCCGCGCGCGCCGGACCGAGGCGCGCTCATACGATAGACCGCGCTCCGCGTGGCGGGTCGCGCTCGTATACGGCGGACCAATTCCCGCGCATGGCAGGCCGCGCCCGCGTGCCCTCGTGCGACAGAGCGGCCTGTGGCAGGCGGGCGCGCGCAAATGGCATACTGGCTGCCGCACGCGGAGAGGTGGCCGAGCCCGGTTTAAGGCGCACGCCTGGAGAGCGTGTAAACTCGGAAGGGTTTCGGGGGTTCAAATCCCCCCCTCTCCGCCATCGAGTCTGGCTGTTGCGGCAATCTCCGGTGAACAGGGCGAAATGGCCGCCTTTGTGGCCCGTTTTGAGCGCTCAACCGAACCAGAGAGGGACGAATATCGGCGTCATTCGAGGCTGTGCGAGTGCTTCTCTCCCCGCGGACACAGGTTGGTTCGGTTTCGCAATTGCTTCGGCTAAACACCGCGGGGACCCTGGTTTGCCGATGTCGCGGACATAGAAATGGTCTATTCGAGGCCGACCACTCGCTTCTGGGTCGTCCAGTCCAACGGCAGTTCGACATGCGGGGTGAGTTTCAGATCGGCCAGTTCTCGACGCTCGGCGATCGCCTCGACGATTTTGGGCGCGAGAAACGCCAGCCGGATGAGGCGGGCAGTTGGATCGCTCGACCAGCGGCCCTGCGGGCGGTTCTTGTGCAGCGGTGGCGACGAGGATGGTGCCGGTCGCACATGCGAATCGCAGATGTCCGGGAAGAGCGGACGATCTGCGGCCGAAGCCTGACGACATCAAATTGCCTTGCACGGCTTAGCGCGCGAGGTTCGACGCGTGGCCCGGAATTTGTGCGAGCCATCGATTCAATTCGGAGACCAGGTATTCGAGACGGCGCATCGAGTGTAATTCAGCTAGGATCGCGCGCCGCTGCTCGAGAGTCCACGCTTCGATTCGCGCGAATTCTCGCTCTTCCAGCCGTGAGCTGAGCTGCTCGAGCGGCATTTTCATATCATCCGTTGAGTGTGCTCGTGCGATTGCCTGGGCGGCCGAGGCCCTGAGGCTGTCAGCACCGCCGAAAAAGTCGAGCCAGGACTGAAGGTGCCGACGAATTGCGTCGAGCACCGCCTCGCGCGCCGATTCGGTCACCGGGTCTAGTCGCGGCGCAGGAGTGATTATGCGCCCAGTCGCTATTGAGGCCAGCCGGTTCGCGATGCGCCGGAGCGTTCCGGCCGCCTCGACGATCGCGTTATGGTTGACCGTGCTGGTGCGGCCCTCCACTTGCGCGTCATCCGCGACCTCCAGGATTTCGGCGAGCGCGCGCATGGTCCCAGAGTTAAGCTGCTGGATCGCATCCTCAGTGTTCGCGGCGGAACCGCCGGGCACCAGCGCCAGCGTATCGCGAATAACTTTACGCAGCCTCGGCAACAAGGAATCACCGGCGTATTCCGGCCACAACACGAAAGTGACGATTGCTACGACAAGCGTGCCAAGCAAAATTGCCCAGATACGCCAGAGCGGCTCATAGATGTCGAGGGCAGGGCTCAAGCCGGTGAACACCAACGCGAATGTCGTACCTATCTGCTTTCCTGCGTATGCAACACGTCCGCTGCCGAGAGAGCAGTACGCGGAGACATAGAAGACTACGAAGACGGCGAGCAGATAAGCCGGAAGAGTTTCGAAGTTGGGCGTGACGATGATGATTGCCAGAAGAGAAATCGCTCCGCCGATTATCGCTCCGACGATCCGCAGATTCATTTTGCGCAGGGCTGCGCCGTAGGTGGGAAGCGCGGTTATTATTACCGTCGTCAGGATTGTGTTTAGCTCGGAGCGATGGCTAACGATGCCGACCACATAACCGATCATCACGCAGGCACCGACCTTCAGGGAATAGCGGACAAGGGCAGGATCGGGAGCGTCGGTCAACCGCCGAACCGCGCTATTCGCCGGCGCCGCGGCGGGCGGCTGCGGAGGCTCATCGAGCAGGCGCTCGATATGTCCGGTCAGCGCAGCCAGCGAATCGGTGAAGTCTGCGAAATTCTCGAGCTCTGAGGAACTCGCCTTGCCGATATATGTTGGTCTGACCTGGATGATGCGAGCACTGAGATTGTCTAGCGTCGATCGCGCGCGGGTCCGTGAGGCGGGAGGCGTTTTGTCAACGCCAACAGCGATGTGCGTCGGCAGTTCGCGGGCGAACTCGTCCAATACCACCGCGATCGCCTCCACCGTCGCTTGAATCTCGGGCCGTACCATAGCGCGAATTTCTCCTGGTACGTTCTGGCGCGCCGCGACGGTCAGGCGATCCATTTCAAGACCAATGCGCGCCACGCGCGTGACAGCCGCAAGCAGGATCGCATGGCGATGCTCAGACACACCCTCTGCCACGGCTCGATTCAGAAGATCCATGTGTTCGGGAAGATCCGAAGTCGGCGGTGGCAGCGGCGGTCGCGGCGCGCTTCGGCGATCCAGATAAAAATTTGAAGCCTCGAGCAGCCGCGAACGATCGCGCGCGACGCTCGCTCCCAGCGATTCCAGCAGGATCCCTTCGCCGCGATCGGGCCACAGCCAGTTGTCGAATAGAACGAGCGTGCCGAAGGCGATCACGCTGCCGCCAAACGCACCGGCCGCGCTCCAACCAATCTCCTGAGGCGCAAACACCACGCCATAGAAAGTATCGAGGCAGACCACCTCGATGAGGAGGAGCGGAGCGCCTAGCTTCCAAATCATTCCTAGGTAGGTTGAAAATGAAAGCAATGCGAAGAGAAACGGGAGCATTAGCCACGGCGTTTCCGCCAAGGCGCGCGCCATCACCACTGATGAGATAAGCGCGAGCGCTTCTGCGACCAGAAACGCACCCGCCTTGCGCACAGACATCATTGGTCCCGCGCCGACCAGGAGCCACACGATGTAAGTGCCGAGCTCGTTGTCGACGTGACAACTCGCGACTAGGCCTGCGCCGAGCGTGGCAATCGTGGTCATGCGAAGGGCCGTGCGGAGTTTTCGTGAGTTGGGCGCAAGCTCCCGAGCCAGCAACGCAGCAAGCTGATCGAACCAACCGGTCGGTTGCGCGAGGCGGAGCCCCGGTTTGGCGAAGGCGGCCATAGCCCGTTGCCTTAAGGTCCCCATCGATTATTACAAGAGCGGTTGCGGCCAATGTGAACGCGGACATGGAAATGAGCAGGCGACCCCATGGTTGGAGCAATCGGTCTATTCGAGGCCGACCGCTCGCTTCTGGGTCGTCCAGTCCAACGGCAGGTCGACATGCGGGGTGAGTTTCAGATCGGCCAGTTCTCCGCGCTCGGCGATCGCCTCGACGATTTTCGGCGCGAGAAACGCCAGCCGGATGAGGCGGGCGACGTATCGATCAGTTACGCCCTCGCGGCTGGCGATCGCGGCCAGCGATGTCGCCCGGGCGGAAATGAGTTCCTCGAACCACCGATGGGCCCGTGCGATCGCCTTGAGCAGCGCAGCATCAGGCTTGCGCGGCGGTGCGTCTGCGCCTCCGATTATGAGCCGCATCTCCACACCCCGGCGCTTCATTCGTATCGCGAAGAACTGTGTAATCGGCAGCATCGCCGCGGCACCGTGGGTACCATCGACTGGCAACGGGAGGTTGATCGAAAGCTCGATGCCGCCCGGTTTCAGATTTACCTTGTCGACCAACCCGCTCAGCGCTGCCGCGCCATCCGCTTCTGACTGGAGCCGCCGGCTCCATTCGCCTGCCGCTTCCAGCACGGCGGGAATATCGCCTGCGCCAACGCCGAGGTTGCAAGCAGAGGCACTGACGGCCGCGTGATCATTGAGGAGCTGTCGAGCGGCTACAGCCACGGTTCGCTCGATTTCTGGACCCGACAGCCGCCAGCCGTTCCGCATCTTCTCTGCGGAGCCCGTGACTAGGCGGCGCGAGACATAGTATCGATAGCGCCGCTCGCCCTTGGCGGCTCCTGCCACGTAAAGGCATTCGCCGTCTGCATCGAACAGCTTGCCCGCCAGCGGGCTCGGGCCCGCCTTGGTAGCGGGCGTTCTACACCTGGCCGCTTGATCGCGCAACTGGCGCTGAGCCTGCTCCCACAGCTCACGGTCCATAATCGGCTCGTGCTGGCCGGGGTGGCGTTCTTTGCGGTGCCGGATCTCGCCGATGTAGACCGGGTTGGAAAGCAACTCGTAGAGCGCGCCGCGAGAGAATGCCTTCCCTCCCGAGCGGTTGCCGTTCCTGGAGAGCCGAATCTTGGAGATGATACCACGTCGGTCGAGATCGTCCTTGAGCAGCCTCACGCTGCGCAGCTCCAGGTAACGCTGGAAGATTTCCCTGACGGTCTCGGCCTCGGCCGGGTTGATCACCAGACGGTGATCGCTAACGTCGTAGCCCAGTGCTACCGTGCCGCCCATCCACATCCCCCGGCGCTTGGAAGCGGCGATCTTGTCCCGAATCCGTTCTCCGGTCACCTCCCGCTCGAACTGCGCGAACGACAAGAGCACGTTGAGCGTCAGGCGGCCCATCGAGCTGGTCGTATTGAACTGCTGGGTGACCGCAACAAACGACACCGCGTGCGCGTCGAACAGCTCGACCATCTTGGCGAAGTCGGCCAAGGAGCGGGTGAGCCGATCCACCTTATACACCACTATGACATCGATGACCCGCTCGCGGATGTCGGCCAGCAGCCGCTGCAGGGCCGGACGCTCCATGGTTCCGCCCGAGAACCCGCCGTCGTCATAAGCGGCCCTGACCAGCCGCCAGCCCTCGCCGTGCTGACTCTTGATGAACGCCTCGCACGCCTCACGTTGAGCCTGTAGCGAGTTGAAATCCTGCTCCAGCCCCTCCTCGGAGGACTTGCGGGTGTAGATGGCGCAACGGCGAGGCTGAGATTTACCGCGTTCCATCGTGGTTCTCCCCTACGGGTGCCTTGAGTCCGAAGAACAGCGGACCCGACCAGCGGTTGCCGGTGATCTTGCGCGCGACCTCCGACAGTGAGCGATGGCGCTTGCCGCGGAACAGCACGCCGTCCTCGAGCACTGTCACCTGATGACTGGTTCCCTGCCACTCCCGAATCAGAACCGCGCCCGCAGAGAGCTTGCGTCTTGGCGTGGCCGATGACGAACGCGGTCGTGCGTCCTCGGCGATCCGCTGGAGCAGTCGGCGCGTGGAAGGCTTGAGGCCGCCGAACGCGCGCTCCTGGAGCCGGTAGGCGATCGCGCGTCTCAGCAGATCTTCGCTGATGCGGGGTGGCGGTTCGGTGCCGTAAAGAATCCGCCACCGCTCCTTCAATCGCTCCGGACCCAGCGCGGGAAGGCTGGCGAGTTCGCCGTAGAGTTTATCGGGCTCGGCGTCTGATGGGCTACTTTTCATGTCTGCCCGGCTCCTTCTCCGGGCAGACACACACATCGCTCGTTTCCCGGCACGCATCCAGTCGCTCTCTGGTCTGCTTAGTTCGCGAGTCCTTCGCCTCGCGACACGGGCCACCGGCCGTGTTTATCGCATCGATCTTCTGTGGAGACTGCCAAGTGCCCACAACGAATGAACAACGCAACGGGGAGTCCTCGTCTTACAGGCGTCGCCCATGAAGGCTGCCTATCCGCAGACGATCAAAACCATCCACCAATCCGCGCCGATCAGGTTTTGAGGAGCCACAGCGGCTGCGGAACATCGATCGGCTGATCTTCGTCTGGCTGTACCGATTCTTCCCAACGATTCTGAATGCGATCACCGTGGTCAAGCCCGCGACCGTGATCCGGTGGCATCGGTGCGGCTTTCGGGCCTATTGGCGCTGGAAATCCCGCCGATGTGGTGGCCGTCGCACAAAGAGAACCCACTGTGGGGAGCGCCGCGGATACACGGCGAACTGCCGATGCTCGGGATCGAGGTCGCCGAATCAACCGTAGCGAGGTACATGAGCAGGAGGCAGCAGCCACCCTCCCAGGGTTGGAAGACATTCCTGCGCAACCATGGCGCTGGGATCGCGTCCATCGATCTGTTCGTGGTTCGAACTATCTCCTTCAAGCTGCTCTACGGCCTGGTCATTCTTCGTCACGCCCGCAGGCGACTGGTGAGCATCAGCGTGACGAACAATCCGACCGCCGAGTCTCAGCCGAGCGCACTCGACCAGAGTCGATTTCCTCGAACCAATGCCTCGCGCCACCGCCTTGAGCAGCGCCGGATCGGCTATCCTTGGCATGTCCTCCTTGCTGTCGAGTATGGACGCTCAATGAAAAAGCTCATGGTCCGGAATTCGTTGGATGTTTCCCTAAGCTCTCTCTCGCTGCTCTCCGGCTGTGCCCAAAACGGGCAAGCTCAAAGTAAAAGATCACACCTTCCGCATTGACCTTCCAGGCCTGAGGAACAGCGTTTTTCGCCTGGCCAGATAGCCGGACCCGAACCCATTCCCGAAATTGTTCGACGCTCCGCCAGCTCTTGTGCGAGTTACAGTACTTACACGCCGGCACTTTATTCGCACGACCGCGGCCCCCATGCACGCGAGGGTGCAGATGGTCGACCGTGAACACGAGCCGCTTTTTGAGCTCTTCGTCAGCGTCCTCCCGTAGGTATAGCCGTGCTCCGCAGTACCAGCAAAAGCCGCCAGTCTTTTCCCATACGTATTGCCGCTTGGTTCTTGGCGTATCCACGTGGCATCCCCGCGCACTCCCATCGGTTCATGAGCATTATATCTTAACGATCTTCGCCCTGGCAGAACGCGGCGCCGTAATGACTTCCTGATCCCCATCGCTGCGACTCGGCTGGAAGTACCGGCCATACGAGGCGTCGCGATCGCGCAGCGGGTAGCGCGGAGCCGTGTCCCACGGGAATGCCGCGATTACTTGACGTGATGGCCAGCCTGCGGTCTGACTTAGGATGACATGGCACAATTTTCCTACGATCGTGGGCCAGGATGATCACTAGATACAGCAGCCGAAACGAGCTTTGTGTCCGTCAACGTATCTAAAACAACGCTAATGCACGACTAATTTCAGCTTGACTGCGCGACCAGATTCGACGGTTATGGTTTCGGGCTGATCCCCGAGGCCGAGCACGATGTATCTGCCCGCGGGAACATCGAATGCGAGGATACCTGAGGCATTGGTGGTCTTCTCCGCGATGACGCTGTGATCTTCGGCTTTCTGCACTATCACCTTGTGCCCCGGCAAGCCCGCGTCAGGTTCAGCCCATTTCTTGACGAGAGTCCAGGATACTGCCTGCACAACGATCTGTCCTTTCGGTTGCGGAGTGAAAAGCGTGCAGCCGTTGATGAGGGAAGTTAACGTCATAGCACCAACGATCGAAAGCAGGCGCTGTGGGCTTGGACTGTTCATCGTCCATCCTCCCAGTCCTCAGATGACCGTCCTCCGCCTGCGGCAAGTGACAACTCGAGTTCTACGAAATCCCATTGCGTCTCAGGAAACTCTTCGCGCCCTTGTGCATAGGATCTATGGGTCATGAGTTTCGCCCAAACTTGATAGGCGAATGGAGCGGTGTCATCCGTTCATACTCAGGCCGCCTTATATCATGCGCCACCTTGCCAGGGTTGCGAATGCATTGTCGGGCGTGAGATCGGGCTTAATAGCCAACTCTAAGATCGAGACGGTAGCTAAATTGACTTGATAGTCTTCGATTTCACTTGTCGAGCCTTGCGGACTGAAACTCCACTGCTGGCGAACGATCTCGCTGAATGGCCCGCCTGGCTCGGCCGACCACTGAAGAGTGAACTCCTGAGCCCGCGCGATTTCCATCTCCAAAAACTCGAGTCTGATTCGGCGGAGCCGCGTTGGCTTATCGAATATTATGCGGATGATCTGCTTACCTCTTTGGGCCGCCCGCCAGCCCGGTCCCTTCCCCGAGACCAAGGCAGACTCAACCGGGAAGCTCGGATCCTCCGATGTGACTTCAACTTTGGCCACCTCTTCGAGATCGAGCCATTCTTGTTTGGTGCGCAGCTCCGAGTGCACGGTTGCCGGGTCGATTAGGGTTTTACGCACGGTCTCCGTTCTCCTTTGGTCTGGCGGTCCTGATGCGAGCGTAGTTTGTAAGCGAGTTAAAGCCACTCCTATCGTTCACTTCAGCGCCGAGTTCGTTGCCTCGTCAACTGTCGGTCAGATCCGCACACCCGGGCTTTTTCGAGCGGATACGGAAACGCGGGGAACGGATCCACGGATTTCGAGATGATCGATCTGACGGCCGTAAATCCGGATAAGGGCTCAGCCTATGTGAGCTCGGGCGCGGTTTAGAAAACTCGTCTCGTTTCTCAATCTCCGCAGCTCCTCTGAAACAAGAGGAAATCCTTCCATCGGAGACGTAGAAGCAGACGGCGCCAGGATGGTGGTGATGGCGGCCTTCGGCAGGATCGGAACAACACCACAAAACAAGGGGGACGTTACGGGATTTGACGACGTCGTCAAGTCCCGTAACGTTCCCCGCTACGTTCGGGGTCTCGACACAGAGCTCGCCACGACTATCCTGTCTAAGTATCCAACCGCTGCAGCTCTTCGTCAGGCTTCAGCCAAGAAACTCTCCATGCTTCGTTTCGCAGTCGACAAGCGAGTTGGAACAGCTCTCGCCACAGCTCTGATCGCTGCCGCGAAGGCTTCAGTCGGCCAGCGCCAGCACGGCGTGCACGAGCTGCATATACGATACGTGTGCGACGACATCGTCGGCTGCGCCAAAGAGCTCGTGATCTTGAGCGTATGACAGGACAAAGGCTCGAATCGCATGAGGTCGGGAGACTTCTCACGACCATCACCGGCGGGCCCACTCACCGCCGCGACCATCATTGCGCAAGCGGGCGACCCGGCTCGCTTCCGCAGCTTCGCTGCTCTTGCCAGCTACGTCGGCGTAGTCCCTCGCCTACATCAATCCGGGAAACGAAGGTTCTCGAGTAGAATCGCGATGCCGCTCGGAAATGCTCGCCTCAGGCGCGCCCTATGGATGCCAGTCCTCGTTGCTGTGCGCCTCAACCTTGGCTCCGCGCGTATTACTCGCGTCTCCGCCGCGCCGGCAAGCGAGCAAAAGTCGCGATGATCGCCTGCATGCACAAGCTGCTCGCTGCGGTGTACAGCGTCGCGAAAAACCGGCGTCCGTTCGTCCCGAGACTGTCCCAGCCGATTGAGGTTTGATGACTGCTAAGAAAGCCTTAATGCCCTAAACGACAACCTCGGCCTCGAGTCTGACCAGGGGGACCGCGTCGCGGACACAAGGCACCTTGCAGACAAACATAGTTTCCTCCAATTCTTCCTGTGCCTACCAAAAACTCCGAATGCGCGGAAAAGGCTGGAGTTTTACGAGTCACCGCCGTAGTGTCGCCGGCATGCTTACGCTCGTGCGTTCGATCGTTTCTGTTCTTGCCTGCCGATTCCGTAGCCGGGCGGATCTGGAACTAGAAGTCCTCGCTTCGTCAGCCCCACATCGCCCCAGGGGAAAACAGCAGCAGATACAGTTCGGCTGCGAGCATTTCTCTTTCGCCTGTTTGCAGAAGTGATAATCGGCACCGATGCGCCAGCATTGGCGCACGGGTGAAACCGGATTAGAGATAGCGAAGGGACAGCGCGACGGTGCCTACGGAGCGCTGCTCCGGAGGCATTTTTGGCTTGCTTGTATTGCGAAGGAGTCAGCGATGAGCTCAGCGCCTGAAGTTGCTCTTGCGGAAATTCTCAAATCTGCCGGCGTTGTCACAGCGAGCGCGGCCAATGCGCGTCTCGTCGGTGACGACCCTGTAATTCCGACGCGCTATCGCATCGGCGCCGCCGGTTCAGCGGTGATTGCGGCGGCTGGCCTCGCTGCGGCCTCGATCTGGGAGATGCGAACGGGCCGCAGACAGGAAGTCGAAGTAGATGTTCGCGCTGCCGTCGCATCGTTGCGCAGCGCTAGATATATGAAGCTCGACGGTCCCGCCCAGCGCGATCCGATGGATCCGCTATCGGGCTTCTACAAGGTAAGCCGCGGGCGCTGGGTCTTCGTCCACTGCAATTTCCCGAACCATCGCGACCGCAACCTCGCGGTGCTCGGCGTCGCGGCCCAAAAAAAGGAAGACATGGCGGCCGCCGCCGCGAGATGGGAGGGAAAGGCGCTTGAGGACGCGTTTATGACGTCGGGCGGATGCGGCGCTTTCGCTCGCACGACCGAGGAATGGGTGCAACATCCGCAAGTTGCGGCAGTCGCGTCGCTACCGTTGGTGGAGATCGTGCGGATCGGCGACGCACCCCCCGAGCCGTTGCCAAGGGGTGAGCGTCCGCTCGCGGGCGTCCGTGTGCTCGATCTCACTCGGGTGCTTGCCGGGCCGACCTGCGCGCGGACCCTCGCCGAGCATGGCGCTGAGGTCCTCAAGATCACCGCTCCGCATCTGCCCAATTCCGGCTCGGTCGAACTGGACACCGGCCTCGGCAAGCTGTCCGCGCATTTGGATCTGCGTAATCAGCAGGACGTCGAGATGCTGCGGGCACTCGTGTGCGACGCCGACGTATTCTCACAGTCGTATCGGCCGGGAGCGCTCGCCGGCCGCGGCTTTTCGCCGGAAGCCCTCGCGGAGATGCGTCCCGGGATCGTCTGCGTCGAGTTGCGCGCGTGGGGTCGCGAGGGTCCGTGGCGCGAGCGGCGTGGCTTCGACACGATCGTGCAAACCGCTACGGGGATGGCGTTGGTGTCGGGCGGTGGCACGGAGCCGCGGCTAACGCCCGTATCCGCGATCGATTACGTCAGCGGCCATCTGATGGCGTTTGGCGCTATGGTCGCGTTGGCGCGTCGCGTCCGGGAGGGAGGAAGCTGGCTGGTGCGCGTATCATTGGCACGCGCTGGTAAATTCATCGTCGATCGCGGCCTGCTTGACGCCGCCGCGCTCGAAGGCGTTCCCGATGACCTGCCGGCGGACGAGATCGCGCGTCTCACTATCGAAACGCGGACGCCGCTTGGCCGCTTGCGTCATCTCGCGCCAGTCGTGCAAATGTCCGAGACGAAGGCGCGATGGACCCGCCCGCCGGTTCCACTCGGCACTCACCCGCCGCGCTGGCCCGACCAGCAAGACTCATAATTCAAGGAGATCGAACAATGGCGCAACATTTTGTTTGTCTGACCTTCGATCTTGATACGCCTCGCCGAATGAGTGGCCCGAGCGCAGACTCGCCACGGAGTCGACGCTTTACAATCCCTGAGGCGTGCGGATGGGGTCGACGGGCTCCCGGATCTTCAGCGAGCTGCAGTCCCACTATCTATTCGCCGACCACTTCGGACGACCTGTGCCTCCCGAAAACCATATCCGGGGTGGGGTGACGCACTTGTGGCCGTATGGTAATGAAGCGGCCGATGGTCGCGTTTCTGACCCAGCTGCTGCTTGTTATCCGATCATGGTTCGCGCGACGAGCGCGGCTTGAGGCCGAGAATCTCCTACTACGCCAACAGCTCATAGTATTACGCCGCCAGCACCCAAAGCGCGTGCGGCTGTTGAACATCGATCGCTTGCTGTTGGTGTGGCTGTATCGTCTGTCCCCGTCGCTCCTGGACGCGATAATCATCTTTCAGCCGGAGACCGTGATCCGTCGGCACAGACGCGGTTTCCGCGCCTACTGGCGCTGGAAATCCCGCCACGTCGGCGGCCGCCCACGAATAGACTCCGAGATTCGAGCGCTGATCCGGCGCATGAGCCGCGAGAACCCGCTATGGGGCGCGCCTCGCATTCACGGCGAATTATTGATGCTTGGGATCGACGTCGCAGAGTCGACCGTCGGCAGGTATTGGTCCGGCGCCGCCGACCACCGTCCCAAGGTTGGAAGACTTTCCTGCGCAATCAAGCCGCTGGCATCGCCTCGTTGGATCTGTTTGTAGTTCGGACGATCTCGTTCAAGCTGCTCTACGGTCTGGTCATTCTTCGCCATGCTCGTAGGCGACTGGTGAGCATCAGGGTGACGAACAATCCGACCGCCGAATGGATCGCAGGCCAGGTGACTGACGCCTTTCCCTGGGATGAAGCGCCACATCATCTGCTTCGCGACCGCGACGGCGCATTCGGTCCTGCTTATATACGCCGCATTCGTGCAATGCGGATCAGGGATCACCCGACCGCACCACGCTCGCCGTGGCAAAACGGCCACTGTCGAGCGCCTCATCGGTTCGATTCGGCGCGAAAGCCTCGATCACTTCATCGTGTTCGACGAAGCGCAGATGCGTCGCGTGCTAAAGAATTACGCGTCTTATTACAACAAAATCCGTACGCATCTCTCATTGGAAAAGAATGCGCCCCATTTTCGGCGCCCGCAGAAGCTCGGCCCCATCGCAGCGATACCAATTCTCGGTGGGCTGCATCATCAATATATCCGGGTTAGTTCTGACTAAGCACAGGTCCCTTGTGCCTACTGAAAACTCGGAAAGCGTGGAAAAGGCTAGCGATTTATCTAGCTCGGCCGTAGTGTCACGGGCATGCTCGCATACAGCTTGGCGCTTCTTTCATGGCTCGCTGGTCGGTTTCGCGGCCGCGCGGAATTGGAGCTCGAGGTCATTGCGCTCCGCCACCAATTGGCAGTCCTGCGTCGCCAGCGTCCTGGCCGCCCCCAGCTCTTCGCGCTCGATCGCATACTCTGGATCTGGCTTTACCGGGTCTGGCCGCGGTGCCTGAACATCATGATGTTGGTGAAGCCGGCCACCGTGGTCCAGTGGCACCGCCAAGGCTTCCGGCTCTATTGGCGCTGGCGCTCAAGGTCTGGACGGCCGTCAGTAGGTCGCGAAGTTCGTGATCTGATCCGGCAGATGAACAGCGCCAACCCATTGTGGGGTGCGCCTCGCATCCACGGCGAGCTGCTGAAGCTCGGCATTGAGGTCAGCCAAGCCACGGTCGCAAAGTACATGGTGCGCCGAATCGGAACGCCTTCACCGACATGGCGTAGCTTTCTGCGCAACGAAGCAATCGGCATCGCCGCCATCGACATGTTCGTCGCCGTGTCGGCCTCGTTTCGACGGCTGTACGTCATGATCATCCTGGCTCACGGGCGCAGAAGGATTGTGCGGTTCGATGTTACGCAGCATCCCACGGCAGCGTGGCCTTCGCAGCAGGTAATTGAAGCGTTTCCGTGGACACAGCTCCCAGCTTTCTGCTGCGCGACCGCGACGCCTCGTACGGCTCGGTCTTCAGCCAGCGGGTCGCGGCGATGGGAATTACTGAGGTCGTCACGGCACCGCTCCCCATGGCAGAACGCTTACGTCGAGCGCGTGATCAGCTCGATTCGTCGCGAATGTCTCGACCACGTCGTGATCTTCAACGAGCGCCATTTGCGCCACGTCCTTTCATCTTACGTGGCCTACTACCACCGAGCCCGAACGCATCTGTCACTCGACAAGGATTGTCCGCACTCGCGTCCCATCCAGCCACCGCCGACCGGCCGCGTCATCGCCATCCCGCAAGTCGGCGGGTTGCATCATCGCTACCAGCGCCTCGCGGCCTGACGGCACCAACTACTGCTTGCCATTGGTTGCGCAGCGGCCGCTACCACACGGTCGAATCCTCGTGTTGATAGCGCTTAGATCTGGATCAGGCGACAGCCGCATATGGTACAGCCTGCGACGCGCGCCGGTTCATCGCAGCTGGTCGCTGTTCGCTCTTGGCTTTCGCACCTATCCTCATTTTGTTGGTAGAGAATTTTCAGCAGGGACAGCTCCTGTAAGCTCTCTGCCCAAGATAGCGCACTTCGCAAGGCGAATCGGACGTGTACGAGTCCAGCCACATCATAGCAAAGCCCATGACCGTTACTTATACCGAGCTTCCAGTGGCGCCCGTGAAGTCGATCAAGGGCACGGCGATGCAGTGAGGCCGAAAGACTGCGCGCGCAGCCGCCGAACTTGCGCCCCCGAGCACTTAGCCGGGGGTGGCTCGACCCCGGTCGTCAGTTCCACCGTGTAACAGGCGAGATTTTCATAAGGGTCCTGCGGGCGTCGGCCCTTCGACCCGGTCACGCGTTGATTCAGCTAGCATTTGGTCCGAACCAGCGACGCGGCAGGCGCACCGAGAAAATCGTGCCGGAATCTTGAGTCGAAGTCACCATGATCGTTCCGTGGTGCGCGGCGACTATTTCATTCACGATAAAAAGCCCCAGACCGAGCCCGGTCCGAGTCGGATCGGGCGTCTTGCCCTGAACCAGCGGATCGAGTATCGTCGCCTGCAGTTCTTTCGGTATTGGCGGACCCTCGTTCTCTACCGTTAGCATCACCGAGTTTTCCTCGCCGGTGGCAGTGACTTTGATCGCTTTGCCGGCGCCATGCTGAATCGCGTTCAGCATCAGATTCGAGGCGACCTGCTTCAATCGTTCGACGTCCCACTGGCCTTCCAGGTCGCCGTTCGAGTCGAAATTAACAATGAACTGCGGATTAGCGGTCTGAACTTCATTGACAACCTCACTGACGAGCTGTCCGAGGTTGGCCTCGGTCGCCGCAATCGGCATTGGACTGCCAAGGCGGCCGCGCGAGAAGTCGAGCAGGTCACTGACCATGCGATTCAAGTGTCGCGCGCTGTTCAAAATTCGCGAAACTGTGCCGCGCTGCTTTTCGTTCAATCCGTTCGAGGTGAGCAGGTACGCTCCGAGCGTGATGGCATTGATGGGGCTTCGCAAATCGTGTCCCAAAATGCCGAGGAATCGATCGCGATATTGAGTCTCGCGCTCTTGGTAGTAGGGAACTGCATCCGCGACGTTTTGATCGATCGCTTCGGCGAACCTGCTTATCTCCGCAGCGCCGCGTGCGAAACTATCGGGGTAACTTTGACGCCACATCCGGAGAACGCACGAGCGCAGCGCGCGATACTCGGCCATTATCTGCACCAAGTCGAATCCTGACTCGATTCTCAGGCTGACGTGAACTGCGGCGGCATGTTCGATCGGGCCGCTCGGCTGCTCGCCTTTGCTTTTCGCTTCTTCCTCGACGGGAGTCTGGGGCACCTCCATATTGTCGGCGATGTACTTGACGATGGCGGGGGCATGATCCGAAGAATCCATCGAGGCAGAGCTGTGTCCGCGCTGAGAGTTTTCGCAAACTCCTCCCATTCGTGGACTATCTGGTCGACGTTGGCTCGGATGAATTCAGAAAGGCGCATCCGTCTTCACTAGCGAAGGTGTATTGCCCGAGATTCCCTTTTGGATCTTTGTTTCAGCATCACACCAACATCAAGCGATCCGCAAACGCGGAGGCCAAACCGAAATGCCTTTGGCAAGGTTGAGCCGGTTTTGGTCCGCGGTGTTCCAGTGCCGCGGCACCTCGAGCACTGGAAGATCGGGCTGAGCCAAGTGGAAGACCTTGATGACCATGATGAAACGCACTTACGCCGCGGCGCGTCCGCTAAGACTCAAAGGGCGATACCCGGCGCCGACACGATCTCAAGCCGCCCGCCGCTTAAATGGTCGAGCATGCAGATCTCTTCGATCAGGCGAAGCGGGCTGTAGAACGGGAGCAGGTAGACCGCCGTTCCAAGCCGAAGATGGCGCGTGTGCTGGGCGGCGGCGGCTAGAAAGAGCTAGAAAGAGATTTGACGACCGGGCCATCCGAGCCGAGTCTGGTGATGCTCTGCGAGGTGATAGCCCCACATGCCTGCCTGGTCGTAGGCTTTGAGTTGAGCCGCTTTTGGTACAGCTCCTCCAAGTTCGGACTGCCACTCGTGCGCTCGATATGATCGAAAACCCTCCTGTGGTTCAGAGTTTGGGACCACCATCACGTGAATCGCGTTTTGGCCCTCGACCCCGGCCGGCCAGCGTGCGCACGGCGAGGTCGACTTCGTTGAGGCCGAATGTGTTGGCTCGGGCCCGGCGCCTATCGGGAGCTCGAATCGCTGGGGACGCTGGTCTCAAACTTTTATCTGTTCCAGGGTCGACCCGAACACTCCGAACTTCACCTCACGCCGAAGCTCCTCGTCAGTCGTGTATTTCTGGATTAGCGGTCTCAAGCGGCCAACGTGCTCGTCCTTACCCTCGTCATCCGTGGGAAATCCTAGTTCGGCTAGATTGTTCGAGGAAACCAGCAGTTCGCGCATAAAGTCCAGCTCAGAACATTCCAGTTCCCAGGTGATCCGCAGTGCCCGGTCCAGGGAGATCCCTTCTTGTGCCTGTTCCTGATACCCTTTCAACTGCACGGAGAGGGAGTCGAGGTATTCGAGGGGAAGTACAAGAGACTTCGCCCTAAGCACGCCTGAAAGTAGACCTCTATTGACCGCGCGCACCAGTGCTGCGTGTCCGCCCTCCTCCAACGCCATTGCGGTCCACATTCGCCTTAGCTCTGGGTGTTTACCGAAAGCCGCGGCGAACTGCACGTAAATTTCCCCGCACTGCGTTTCCATTCTTGCATGTGCATTGAGGATCTCTGGGAGGGAGGATGCTGTCGTTGCGTCTGAGGAAACACCACTCCCTAATTTCGAGTCACTCATGACTGTCTTCTCCTCGCTGCTCGCCGGCTAAAACGCTGCTAAGAGTTCGTGGATCGCGGCCTAGTCAGATACATCGGCGTAAGCAACTTCTCCACTTTCGAGCTACATGCGGCCCAGGAAGCCATGAGTAAGTATCCCATCGTTTCCAACCAGGTCTTGTACAACCTGAACCGTCGGGAAATCGAGCGCGACTTGCTGCCCTACTGTTTTATGAACCGCGTGACGGTCATCGCCTACACGCCGCTCGATGATGGCCGTCTGGCGACGCGGTCGCAGATCCCATCAAACTCAAGGATGCAAGCTCTGGAAATGGTGGCGGCACAGGTGCAAAAGACTCTAGCCCAGGTCGCACTGAACTGGTGTACCTCGCGGCCCAACGTCGTCGCTATCCCAAAGTCGAATAGCGTGAGCCGCGTCGCCGAGAATTGCCAGGCGTCCGGCTGGCGTCTCTCGCCCGCCCAAATTCAGTTTCTGGACGCCGCCTTCTCGTAGTCAATGCAAAGAGCCTATGCTACGAGGTTGCGTGTGCCTCGGCGAGTCCGGGCGATGAACGACATCGAAGACTGATGTCGCAGTAGCGATCAAATAAAAGAGCAGGCCATTTTGCCCCGGTCGATCCCCGACCCGAAAGCGCACTAGGAATGCGCCGCAGGGCGATAGCGCTTGCAGTTCGTCTCGGTACCGTAAAGCTTAAACCGAGGCTGTCGTCTAACTGTTCACAAATCGGTACCGGCAGTTCGAATTCACCTCGCTCCGCCAACGAGTCCCTATCTCTGGGGACACTCCCCTCAAGACGGCGAAATAGCGCGCGATTGCGGCGTCATTTGCAGATTTGGCGGCGCCGGAGAAAACCACCTTTTGCGGTTCGCACGCAAGACGCGGCCAAAGTCTCTGTTGGCAAGTGAGGCGGTTCCATCCACGCCCGACGCACGCCAGGATCCGATTCGCCGACGTGCTCGGCCAGGATGGTGCGGAAGTGATCGAACTTAAGAGGAACTATGCGATTCCCACGGCTTGTTCTTGTGCGGTCCAAAGAAGAGGAAGATCGATCCGTTCGGCCAAGGCCTCGGCGGTGAGCTCTGGCGGCTGCCTGCCGGCTGCGACCATTTCGACAATCTCCGGTGCCAGGAATGCCAGCCGCGTTAGTCGTCTGACGTAGCGGTCTGAGACCCCTTCGCGTTCAGCGATCTTTGCAACTGACTTTGCTCTGCCCATCAGCAGGTCTTCAGACCATTGCCGCGCCCTGGCGACAGCTTTCAATAGTGCCGAATCAGCTTGTGGCGCGGGCGCACGATTGCCTTCAATGACCAGACGCATCTCGACACCACGCCGCCTGATTGTCATGGGAAAGAAACGCGTAATGACCAGCGCCGCGGGCCGCGTCACCGGGTCGGGTATCGGCAGCTTGAGCGATACGCGGATGCGGGTATCGGTCAGGTCTACGCGATCGACCAAGACATTCAGGGCTGCTCCGGCTTCGACCTCCGACCGCAGGCGCTCTCTCCACGCTGCTGCCGCCGAGAAGAGCGATGGAAGTCGATTGTCCGCTAGACCGATCGCTTGGGCAGCCGCGGCGATTGCGGTCCTGTCGCTCAAGATTTGGCAAGCCGAAGCCGCGACGGTTCGCTCGATCTCTGGCGCCGGCAAGCGCCAGCCGCGTCCGGCCGAATCCGCCGCCGTCCCTTTGATCAGGCTGCGCGACACGTAATAGCGATAGCGCCGTTCGCCCTTCACCGCGTGACTTGGTGTCAGGCTCTGGCTGCTTTCGTCGAAGAGTCTACCCATGAGCGGACTGGCGACCGCTTTCGTGCGCGACGCGCCCCGAACCGCCTGGCTGCGCAGCAACAGCTGGGTTTTCTCCCACAGCTCTCGATCCACGATCGGTTCGTGCAGACCCGGATGGCGGACACCCTTGTGACGAATCTCGCCGATATAGATGGGATTCGAAAGCAGCACATAGAGCGCGCCACGGAAAAACGGGTTCCCGCCGGACTTCCTACCGTTCTTTGCAACCCGGACTTTGGATCGGATGCCGCGGCGGTTCAGATCTTCCATCAGGAGCCGAACGGACCCGAGTTCCAGGTAACGGCGGAAGATTTCCAGGACCTTCTGCGCCTCCGATTGATACCTCGAGGCGACGATCAATTACGTCGTAGCCAAGTGGGACCAGACCACCCATCCACATTCCCTTCTGCTTGGAAGCGGCGATCTTGTCCCGGATCCGTTCGCCGGTCACCTCGCGCTCGAACTGGGCGAAGGACAGCAGGACGTTGAGCGTCAGGCGTCCCATCGATGTCGTCGTGTTGAACTGCTGCGTGACAGCAACGAAAGAGACACCCCGCGCGTCGAACACTTCGACCATCTTTGCGAAGTCGCTCAGAGAGCGGGTCAACCGGTCCACCTTGTAGACCACCACGACATCGATCAGGCCCTGGCTGATATCGGACAACAGACGCTGCAGTGCCGGCCGCTCCATCGTTCCGCCGGACAGGGCACGATCGTCATAGGCCGTCTTGACCAGACGCCATCCTTCACCGGCCTGGCTCTTGATGAACGCTTCGCAAGCCTCGCGCTGCGCGTGCAGCGAGTTGAAGTCCTGCTCCAATCCTTCTTCGGAAGATTTGCGGGTGTAGATCGCGCAGCGTCGAATTGGTGATTTAGGGCGTTCCATGATTGTTCTCCATCGCAGGCAATCGTAGCCCGAAGAATCGCGGTCCTGACCAACGACTGCCGGTGATTTCGCGCGCGATCTCGGAGAGCGAACGGTAACGCTTGCCCTTGAAGGACACTCCGTCGCCAAGCACCGTAACCCGGTGCGTCTTCCCTTGCCATTCGCGGACCAGAATCGTTCCCGGTTCCGCCTTTCGAATCGACGGGCTCTTCGGCGAACTCCCGGCCGCGGTCTCTTCTGCGACGCGAGCGAGCAGGCGTCGGGTCGACGGCTTGAGACCGCCGAAAGCCTTTTCCTGGAGGCGGTAGGCGATCGCCCGAATCACAAAGGACCGGCCGATATGGCTTGACGGCTCCTTGCCATACAAGGTCTTCCACCGCTGGCGAAGGTCCTTGATACTGGCCCTTGACAGAGCGGCAATCTCTGCGGCGAGCGCATCTCCGTCTAGAACCGGCGCCCTCCGCTTCATGATCGTTCCTGTCGATATTTCGGGACCTTCCGCTCGGCATCCAAGCTCATATGTGGCCCTCCTCGAGGCGCACGATTTGCTACCCCAATGACACACACATTGCTCGTTTCCCGGCACGCAGCCAGTCGTGCGCGGCGGGAGATTTCGGGCGGTTTCCGCTCTTACTAGAGGCCTCGCTTTCTCTGCTGCAATTTCGCCGGTCCTATTCGCCTTCCAATCGCCAGCCTCTCCGTTTCCGCGCGAATGACCTGGGAATAGGGGACGAAATCACTCGCTTCATGCACGCAACGGAGCGAACATCCCAGCGAGCCGTTACGGCTTAGGAGATTTAGAGAGAATGGAACACCCGAAATTGGCAAACGGAAACGCGCATAAACCGATCGGACACTCCCCATCACCCGCCCTGCGGGATCAGATGGATGCGGCGCGGTCGGTCGGTAGGAAGACGGCCCGGAAGAAAACTGCGCGGAAAAAGGCTGAGTCTGCACGGCCGCTCCGGAAGGAGGTAGGCAGTAAGTCGAAATCAGACAAACTGGTTTGCCGCTATTGCGGGAGCGATGACCTGGCTCCGAGTTTCATCAAGCGGCGGGATCGCCGATGCCGCAAGTGTTTTAGTAGACGCTATGGATCAGCAGCACGGGCGAGAAAGGCGAAGGTCAAGAAATAGTTCGACCACGACGTGAGATGAGGGACCGGGCTCTAAAGGGCTCGGCCCTTTTTTGTCTTGAGCTACGTTCTACGGCGAGGCTGAACCAAAACAGCCCCTGCCGAAAAGCCAGATCCGAAGATAGTATCTCCACGACTGGAAGTGGACTGCTGGGCACCGGTGTAGTTTAGTAGAAAGCAAAGACTGCCCTCCGGATTAGGGTCCGCCGCGACCCTCTTTTAGTCTTCAGGCATAATCTGGCGCTATGCAAACAACAAACACGGTCCGCCGCGAGCGTACAGCGTCGCAAAATCCCTGGTTTTTGCGGTTCTTGCAGCGGTTGCTGGAAAATTCGCCGGAGGTGACTGCGCTGCTCGGCAGCAATCCGTTTCCTCATAAACCGCCTCTTTACGTGCGCGCCTTGCTTTACGACTATCGCTTTTCCAGCCGTGAAGAAAAAGAAGCCACAGGCGCGTGGTGGGTGCGGCAGCCGGAGGGAATTTATTATCCCGCGACAGCTCTTCGGCCATGAGTTCTCTCCAGGAATCACGGCTCAACGTGTCCACATTATCTCGATACGACTTTCCAGTTCCTTGATGCCCTCGTGCAGGCTCGACCGCGTGGTAGGCGGTCAATTTTTGCGAGTGTCTCGGCGAACGCAAAGCTACGTTCTTGAGCTTTGCGTCTGCCATCCAAACGCGCTGTCCGCTGTGGGGATCTATGGCCGGGTAGCGAAAGGGACCCGAAGCAGAGCCGAGTCCCAGGCAACAAATTCTCCCTAACACAGGCGTGCAGGGCTTCGTGCGATTTTAAGGACACCGGAGAATCAGCGCGCCGGGCAATTTCGGACGTTTTCGCCGAATCTCTCTGCATCGCAACGCCCCGGTGCCCCATCCGGCCGCGAGGAGCTTCGGTACGACATATTTTCGAGAAGTATCCACTTCACTGAGCATCACGCGATACCCGCTCCATCAGCAAAGCCCTGCCGATTTCGAATTGTCAGAACCTCAGTGCCCATGGTTCTTCTGTCCCCGGCGCCGAATCCAGAGGAAAACCAACAAAATGAGAGACATCCTTTACTCATTGCCTCTCTCACGGCCGTAAACGCGAGCGCACGCTCCACGAAGCCCCTGAGCTGCGCGTTGTTGATGACCTCTGTATCGCACGCAGGGTTTCGTGATGAAATTCGTTTGCGTATTCCACCAGGTCCCGCGGTTCCTCCGTGTCGCGCCTGTTCAGTATTTCCTGCGGTGTGCCTGTCCTTTGTTCGCACAAATACCGGAAAGTGCCGAGCAGCGATCCCGGCGGGAAATGCTCCGGGTACGCCACGCGCGTGAAAGCCTCGAGCAGCGGCCGGATGGCGCGCGCCACTTCGCGGAGGTTCGAGGAATTGGAACGAAGATACTCGCGCAGCATTTCATGCTGCCGGTCGTATTCCGTGACACAGTCACGGTTTACGTCCCAGGCGCGCAAGGTTGATCCCGTACCATCGCGCGCCACCTCCAGCGCGACACGCGAGACGGGGTTTGCGTTTTCCCAAATGCGACATAGAAACGGTTTGCTGTGAGAAGGCAGGATGACCCGCCGTGTCCGGCCGACGAGGCGCCGTATTTCCCGTACCGTCGTCAGCGAGCGGTGGTCATCCAGGCTTGAGACAGGGTCGTCGATTACGACCACCTTGTTGGCCAGTTCGGGATCTTGATCCAAGGTACGCGAAGAAGAAGGCAAGGGCGAGCGTGTCGCGATCGCCCGCGCTGAGTGTATTACGAAACGATGGCGCGCCCGGCGATGGTCCTCCTCCCGCGACAGCCACTGGCGTGTTGTTAATGATCACATTGTAGTTGCAAGCCGGGCCGCCCCGTGTGTTCGCGGAAATCACGTTGTCCAGCCGGAAGCCGGCATTAAATCGCTGAAGGTAGAGGTTGACATCGGTCTGGTAGCCGGGGAACACGTTCGTCCGGTACTGGTTCAGCGTAGTTTGCGCCTGCTCCCGTTGCTGCTCGGTTTGAGACTTGGCGGCCTTCTCGGTCAGATAGTCACAGCAACGCGCCGCAATGTCGGGTGTGTGCCGCGCCTTTACAGCCCTGAGCCGCGCGAGATCGGCGGCGATTGCTGACGGATTCCCGGCTGCCGCCTGCTCCTTAACGACGCGGATCGCCTCGTTCGCGTCCTGCAGAGCCTTGTCAAGCGTGGCAATCGTATTCCGGTGGGCTTCATAAGCCGCGGCCGCGCTTCAAGAACGCTCGAGCGGTCACCAGTCTGTTGAACCGCGAAGCGGTAGTAGCTTCCAGCTCGCGGAGCCGTGGGACGGGCACGGCCCTATCCGCTTCGGGTAGACTCGCGAGCCGTCTTCGTTCTCTTCTGTTCTGGTAAGTTTCATGCCACTATAGGGTGTTGATACATGTAGTGGCAATCACATGCGTACAGCAAAAGGCCACAGCAAAAGGCCACACGAAGAATCGTTATGAATCTTGAGAGGATCTACGCCCCATTCAGACACAACTCGATCGCGATCTGCGACAGGCCCGATGCTCACCGGTAGTTCCTTAGTTGAAAGCGCTCCGCAGCTGGCAGTTGAGCTGAACCCGTCGATACTTTGATGCGTGTATTGGGGCCTACCGAGCGGTACGCAGAGACCCGGGCGGCGAGCCAGTACGATAGTTAGAGTCATCCGTTCTACAGAAGTGGGCCGATCAGTGAAGGAACTATATGGGCACACCTGTCAGGTATGCGGCGTAATTCTTAGTACCCCGGTCGGACCGTATGCAGAAGCAGCGCACATAAGGCCTCTCGGCACTCCTCACCAAGGACCGGATGCGCCGGATAACGTATTGTGTCTTTGTCCCAACCATCATGTACTTTTTGATTGCGGAGCCTTTACGATTGATCCCGAGTTCTCTCTACGCGGACTTTCCGGAAGTCTGCGAATGCACCCAGATCATAAGGTTAGCGCGGCCCATCTTGATTACCACCGTGAACACTTCTCGCAAGTTTCAAACTTGAACCTAGAAGGAAACAGATGATGATGGGTCTGAAGAGAGCGAGCCGTTGAGCTTGCCGCGTCGTAATCAAGTTGTGTAATAGCAATCGCCAGCAGCCCGAAGCATTCGAGAAAACCAGCCGCAGGCTTTCCTGAGCTTTCCGGTTTCCTGCTGCGCAACCAAACACATCTCACGGGATGACCCTTGCCCGACGACAGATGCTTTGGATGGTTATTTCTTGGTGTTTGGACCAGCCGAAGATCATTTTGGAGAGTCAGGCAAGATGTAGCGAACAACAAGTATAAAACTACCGTCCGATCCGTCCGGACCGTCCAACTTATCTGCTCTAACGAATCCCACGAACTTCATATTCGCGGGTGGCGCACCTGCGAGTTGAAGCCTCGGCCGGGTATTCAGACATCGACGAGGGATGGCGTTGTTCGTCGAAGCCTTTGCGGCTCAGATGATACCGGTTTACGAACTATTTCACTTTGTCGTCTCACGCATCTCATATGACCTTTCCGCGAGAGAACGCCAGAAAACTGATAACGAAAGAACAGCGCACTCACGGTTTCCCAGCCGTTCATACCGCTGCTTTCAGCCCAGTTCTGAACATCCTCAGGCCATCGGCTTGACGTTCGGGTTGAGCCGGAAGAAGTTCGTGGGGTCGTAGCGTTCCTTCAGTGCGGCCAGACGCTGATAGGTCTCGGGCCGGAAGGCTGCCGTTGTCGGCTGCGCCGTGTCTTCGGTTAGGCCGTTAACGTAGATGCCGCGGTGCAGGTGCGGCAGCATCGTGTCGTACAGCGTTCTCGTCCAGGCAATGTTATCTTCCGCGCTTGCTGGGTCTTCCCATCCCGAGAGCATCAGGAAATCGTACAAGGCGTCGCGATGGCTGAACGCTGTCGCGTCGGGAGAGACGCGGTTGGCAGCGTTGCCGAGTTGCTGAAACCCCAGAGCACTGAAGGGTGAAGGGACCTTGGCGTAGAACTGGACCATGACGTCTATGGCCTGCTCTGATATCTCACCCATCAGGTGGGCCTTCCAGTAGTATTGCCGCCCGACCGGGAAGGACGGATCGAGCATGGTCTGGACTGCCGTGTAAGGCATGGGGCCGAGTTGAGCCATTGCCGGTGGACCGAAGTCACGCAACGGCTGCAGGACTTTTTCGCCTTCACCGAGATCACCGTTGTAGCAAACGGCAATCGCCGCTGCTTTCATCCCGTCGGGCAGAGTCAAGAGGACGGCAACGGTGTTGAGTTCGTCCGGTATCGCCCTGGAGAACTCGCTGTAGAACTTGAGCATCTCCCTGGCGCGTTCGAATGGGTGGATCACCAGTCCGGCGAGCACCATAGTCACTTCGTGCAGCTGGTATTCGAATGAAGTCACTAAGCCGAAGTTGCCGCTGCCGCCGCGGAGGCCCCAGAAGAGGTCTGAATTCTCCGTTGCGCTGGCCGTAACCAACATCCCGTCTGCCGTTACAACGTCAGCAGAAAGCAGATTGTCGCAGGTGAGGCCGTATTTACCCGCGAGCCAACCGATTCCGCCGCCAAGTGTCAGGCCTCCGATGCCCGTGTCTGAGTTCGTCCCTCCGGTGGTTGCCAGTCCGAACGCCTGAGTCTCGTGGTCAAAGTCGAGCCATTTGGCTCCACCGGCTGCGCGTGCGACGCGACGGCCTCGATCTACGAGCACGCTATTCATACGTGAGAGGTCGATCATGAGCCCGCCTTCGCACACGAATGACCTGCGATGCTATGGCCGCCGCCTTTGACTGCCACGAGAAGGCCGTGGGCCTTTGCAAACTTGATCGATGTCATGACGTCGGCGGTGCCCCGGCATTGAGCTATGAGCGCCGGCCGCTTTTTTGTCATTCCGTTCCAGATTTTGCGGGCATCGTCATAGCCAGGGTCCGCAGCCGACAGAACAGCTCCACGCAGAGCCGCCCGGTACTCGCTGACAGCCGACTCTGGAACGGCAGCGAAAGACCCGGACATGGTGGCAATTGCTAGCTCGCTCATAACGCTCCTTGATCACCTTAACTCAGAGTGTTTTTCGGGTACGAAGCATAGCTTGCCTACATCTTGCAGGCCTAAGGCAAAGGACAGCCGTCCATATCCGATAAACATTGCTATTCTCCAACCGAGTTGAAGAATTTCACTTTCTGAAAAATGCTCCCGCAGGCGGATAAACAATTCGTCGGAAGTCTTCCGATGCTCGCTCGTCAGCACTTCAGCGAACTTGAGCGCCGCCTTCTCCCGTGGGCTGAACAGTGCGCTCTGCTCGAACGATGGAAGTGCCGCGAGCATCTCGTCCGTAAGTCCCTGCTGCCTCGCCGAGGCATAAACCGCCCGCATTCAAAGCTGGCACTGATTGTATTGATTTACTTTATGCCGAATCAGTTCGGTGAGCTTGACGCTGATCCCCGCGTCATCGTTCATGATGTGAGCGTAGTAGAATTTCACGAATTGCTTAAACAGATCAGGCGTGTGCGCGTAGTATTGAATCCACTCCGAACCGCCGAGCGCTTCGTCGCTCGCGCGCATTATTGCCTTCATTTCCGGATCAAGAAGCTCCAACGGAACTTTGCTAATGCGATCCATCGATGGTCTCCTTTTGTTCACATGTACATCGCGGATCAGCACAACGTCAAATACCCTGTGCTTAGTCAAAACCTTGTATCTGCAAATCGGCGTATGAAGGTAGTAGCGGGCGCGGCAGACCGTTAAAACCTGGGTCGGCAGAGACCGTGGTTTAGCCAGGATCGTCGCGTCCGCTAAATCAAGCGTCCACAGCTCGAACAGTTGACGGGGCCGCGCGCAAGGCACGAGCCCGCATGTACAAGGACGGGTTAGGACGCGGAGTGAGGAGCAGCGGGGTGATGGGCGAAGAGGTGTATGTTGGGATCGATGTAAGCAAGACCGAGCTAGTGGTGGCGGTGCGCCCCAGCGGACAGAGCTTCACGCTGGCCTACGATCGGGTGGGGCTGAAGCACTTGGTGGGTCGTTTGGGCAAACTGCAGCCCAAGCTGGTGGTGGTGGAAGCGACTGGCGGATTGCAACGGCAGGTGGCGGCGGCGCTGTGGACCGCGGGGGTCGCGGTGGCAGCCGTCAATCCGAGCTGGGTACGGAGCTACGCGCGGGGTAGCGGACTATTGGCGAAGACCGACCGCATCGATGCCAAGCTACTCGCACTGTTTGCGCAACGCGAGCAACCCGCGCCGCGGCCGCCGCTATCATCGGGGAACGGAGCGATTCCGACCAGGGCTGCGGCGGCTTTACCGCTGAGCGTGCCCAGTTCCGGCAACTTGGACAGCACCGTGGCGCAGAACACCTTGCCCACGCCCGGAAAGCTGCGGAGCACCTCGCTCTTGCGCCGCCAGGCCGCGGAGCGCCGCACGGACTTATCGATGTCATCGTCGATCTCTGTGATCCGGCCCTCTAGGTAAGCGATATGGTGGCGCAACTCTTTACGGACCTGCGCGCTGCAGCCGCTGTTGCTCCGCCACGCGCATCTCGAGCAATTGGTCGCGCCGGGTGGCCAATTCCTGCAGCGCCTGGGTCTCCGCATCCAGCGGCGGCCGCGGCGCGGGTTGCTCGCGTTGCGCAAACAGTGCGAGTAGCTTGGCATCGATGCGGTCGGTCTTCGCCAATAGTCCGCTACCCCGCGCGTAGCTCCGTACCCAGCTCGGATTGACGGCTGCCACCGCGACCCCCGCGGTCCACAGCGCCGCCGCCACCTGCCGTTGCAATCCGCCAGTCGCTTCCACCACCACCAGCTTGGGCTGCAGTTTGCCCAAACGACCCACCAAGTGCTTCAGCCCCACCCGATCGTAGGCCAGCGTGAAGCTCTGTCCGCTGGGGCGCACCGCCACCACTAGCTCGGTCTTGCTTACATCGATCCCAACATACACCTCTTCGCCCATCACCCCGCTGCTCCTCACTCCGCGTCCTAACCCGTCCTTGTACATGCGGGCTCGTGCCTTGCGCGCGGCCCCGTCAACTGTTCGAGCTGTGGACGCTTGATTTAGCGGACGCGACGATCCTGGCTAAACCACGGTCTCTGCCGACCCAGGTTTTAACGGTCTGCCGCGCCCGCTACTACCTTCATACGCCGATTTGCAGATACAAGGTTTTGACTAAGCACAACAGCTGTTGCACTCCGTCACCCCGGACGAGGTTTTCGGTAGCGACAGGTCTCCAGCAAGCGCGTAACAATCGTCTGCCGATCGCCGTTGCGGTGCGAAGTCCGCCGTCTGGAGTCTCGGGCCTCACCAAGACCCCGCTCATGCGCGAATCAGGATGTCGCTTTTTGCGTGGACCGGGTTTTGAGAAGCCACGCGATCGTCCAACAGGAGCGTGGTGCGAGTTGGGGTCCCGCCGCTTCGGGTCACCAGGAATGATTCGCTTGTCGGCATCGCCAACGCACGGTAGGCTATCATCGAAACCATCGCGGATTAGGTTTTTGAGAAACCACAAGTAAGACCATCACCTCCCTTCCCACCGCTGCATAACGGGACTTTCCAGGGGAGGACAGCTTGCAACATTTGACGGAACCATATTGTTTTCAACCGTTTGGAGGTCCACGCGGGAAAGAAACGATTCGTGCTGCTTGGAAGACGCCTTTGAATCAAAACTGGGCTCGATCTTTGCGTTTGCAGACGAACTGTTGTTGGTGAGATTCTAACGAACGTTCGAAATGTACATTTCCGCCAAGAATAGAGAGCCCAAGGATACTTGGGATAAGCTCGGTGTTATCGGACAACTGACCTCCGGCGTGCTCATCGCGGCGTTAGGAGTTCTAGTCACTGTGCTGATCAATCGCGCCCAGCGGAAAATAACGAAAGCTCAGATGGCGGCCGCCGACAGCGTTGCTAAGGCGCAACTTAGCGTGTCCGAACGTCAACTGAGTGCCGCGTATCTCAACAAAATCATTTCAACAACTACTGAACATGATCGAGCCAACCTGATCGATGATCTGGATATTGCGCTGGAGCCTAGTTATGCGGTACCAATTGCGCTCCGCTTTGCCTATCCTAACAATTACGGTCCTAACGTCGTAGGACAATCAGCACTCCGTGTTCTTGAGCGCATGAAAGTTTCGGGGCGACCTCAACTAGAGGCAATCGCGAGTTCCGAAGCGCTACCGGAATCCGAAATTGCAAAAGGTCTACTAGGAAGACGAGTAAGACTCCTGGTGCGAGCGTCCGATATCGACGACTATGCCAATGTAAAATTAAACGGCGTGGCTCTATTTCCCGCCTTAAAGTTTGGTGAGGATTCAGGATGGGTCGATGTAACCTACAAGCTGGTGCCTGGCAGTACGGCCGCGGTCTACTTCGATGTGGACAATGGCCCTTATGGAGGATGCGGTGGGAGACTTCGAATCAGCGCAGGCATTCAGCAACTTGATATTCAGAGATACTACACGGATTGTCCACCGAGCCAAAAAGCTTGGTATATTCTGTATGATATCAGCGTAGGGGCGGACGGTACTTTGAATTTTATACTAGCGCCAGAAATCGTTATGGTGTCTCACCCTCCCCCGTCTACGTGTACGATTGGATGCAAATAGAGGAACGCGGCCAGGAGGGTTCCTCTTTTTTTAACCCACATTCCCATTTTCTCAGTGAGCTAGCAATTTGATAAAATGCGACAAACGCGCTGATGGACGTGGGTTTGGATGCGATCGGGGTGGTGTGGAGGTGGCGAGGCAGTGGGTGAGACGCAACGACGGCCCTTTCAGCTCTCGTTCAACGGCTCCTTGAGGGTGGACTTCCAAGGTTCACGGGTGACCTCGGATGGTGGATTAGTTCTGGTGCGCGAGCTGGACGAACATCTCGGCTTGAGCGCACTCGTGGACCGGCACTTGAGCGATTTCCGCCGCGGCAAGAATATCCAATTGCCTTTGGCGGACCTGCTGCGGCAGTCGATCTATAGCCGCTTGGCGGGGTATGAGGATGTCAACGACGCCGAGCGGCTGTCCCAGGATCCGACCTTCCGGCTCATCGGCTCGCGGAAGATCTGGGAGCGGGGCGCGGCCTTGACCTCGCGCTTGCAATCATTCGAGACCCAAGTGCTGACGCAAGGAGAAAACCTTGCCGGGCTGGCCGCGCTCAACCGGGAGTTGCTCGCCAAGGCAGAGGCCATCGCTTCACCGCGGCGGGTAGTGCTTGATATGGACAGCACGGAAATCCCGGTCCATGGTCGGCAGGAGCACAGTGCGTACAACGGCCACTTCGAGTCCACCTGTTATCATCCCTTGCTGCTGTTCAATCGCGAAGGCGACTGCCTAGCGGCGAAGCTGCGCCCCGGCAACGTCCACAGCGCCGAGGGTTGGGAGGAACTGCTGCTACCCGAGATCGATCGGCAGCAGGCGCAGGGCAAAGAGGTGACCTTCCGTGGCGACGCCGCCTTTGCCAAGCCGGAGCTCTACGAGGCGCTGGAAGAACGGACGGTGAAGTATGCCATTCGTATTCCTGCCAACGACCATCTGCAGCGGAACATTACGGAGTTGTTGACCCGGCCAGCGGGACGGCCAAGCTACAAGCCGGTGGTGCGGTACAAGAGTTTTCTTTACCAGGCGGCGAGTTGGACGATGACCCGGCGGGTGGTGGCGAAGGTCGAATTCCATTGCGGGGAATTGTTCCCCCGCGTGGGGTTCATCGTGACCATATATGGACCGCTCCCCCGGTGCGAAGCTGTGGATGCGATTCGATTGAGCGATGATCCGGTTGCAACCATATATTCGGCCTCTCTGGAGTGGGGCTGCACTTTGTTGCTATTGCCCCGGGCCCTGATGGAAATCCGCGCACTTTCGCCTTATCAATTTTGCGGCCTCGAAGGCCTTGGTCACGGCTAGGTTTGAGAAAGTGCCGGTCCGACCGGTTCGCCATCACCGTTTCGTTCACAGCTTGCGCAACTCTTGGTAGGTTAACTTCCTGGTTCTGATTTTCTCCGCGCGTCAGCCGCGTTGCGGAATCCGCGCGGGGTGGGGTACGGCGCGGTAGTTCTCACCTCGAGTCAATAATGCCCACATCACGCGAGCGTTCTTGTTGGCCAGCGCCACCGTTGCAACATTGGCCCCCCGACGTAGTTTGAGACGACTGGCCCAGACGCTGCGCGGATCCCGGCGGCGCCCGACGTTACGCATTGCGGCACGTGCGCCATTGACCAAAAGGGTTCGCAGATAGCTATCACCCCGCTTGCTGATGCCGAGCATAACAGTACGGCCCACCGCTGGCGCGGTGGCGTGGAACCAACCCAAGGTAGGCAGCCAGCTCGCGCCCACTTCTGAAGTCCCGGGCATTACCAACGGCCGCGACCACTGCTGTGGCGGTCAGCGGACCTACCCCCGGCACTTCAGCCAGGCGCTGGCAGCGCTCATCATGGTGGAGCAGTTGAATGATCTGCTGGTTGTAGCGGCGCAGCCGCTGCTCCGTGTGGTCGAACCGTTCTCTGAGGTCGAGTACCAATTCGCGCATCAAACCGCTGAGCCCGTTGTCGTCCTCTGCGACAATCCTAGGCAGCGCGCGCCGCAGCGCCGCGAAACCCAACGGAATTGCCAACCCATACTCGGCGAGCAGGCCGCGCACTTGATTGCTCAGTGCCGTCAACTCCTTGACCAGCTGTTGACGAACCCGATGCAGCGCCTGCACGTCCTGCTGCGCCGGGCTTTTCACCGCGACGAAACGCATGGTCGGCCGCCGCACCGCTTCGCAGATAGCCTCGGCATCGCGGGTGTCGTTCTTGTTGGCCTTTACATAGGGACGCACGAACTGGGGCGCCATCAACCGCACCTCGTGGCCGTGCTTTTGAATTTCTCGCGCCCAGTAGCGCGCCGTAGCACACGCCTCCATCCCGACCAAGCAGGGCGGTAGGTTGGCAACCAATACCTGAAGCTGTCGCCGCGTAAGCGATTTGCTCACTACCACCTTGCCGCTCGCATCGCAGCCATGCACCCGGAACACGTTCTTTGCTAGATCAATTCCTAACGTTGTAACTTTCATCGCTGACCCTCCTCGCATTGGTTGCTGATAGTCAAACGTACCATCGTGGCCCACTGGGCTGGCGTCCAAGTGGGGAGCAGTCCATCCCATCAATCTTGGGACTTCAAGCCGGACGGTGGTGCGCTTCTACAACAAACGCGGCACTGCGGAGCAATGGATCAAGGAAGGCAAGCAAGCAGTGAAGATGACGCGGCTTTCCTGCCAGCGCTTCCGCGCCAACGAGGTGCGACTGTGGCTGAGCGTCATCGCCTATAACCTGGGGAATTTGTGGCGGCGGCTGGCGCTGCCCGCGCCGATCGGGAAGTGGTCGCTGACCAGCTTGCAGCAGCGGTTGGTGAAGACCGGCGGACGGCTCATCCAACATGCGCGCTACTACTGGTTGCTGTTGGCCGAGGGACATCTGACCCGGCGGCTGTTTGCCGGCATGCTGCGGAAGATCGCGGCGCTGCCGTCGCCGGCGGGATAAGGCGAGCACAGGGCGGAGCAAATTTCGGTGACGATGCTGGGGCGCAGGCGGAAGTGTCTGAGAATTCGGTCGGAGAAGCGGCGGTTTCGGGATCTTATGTCAACACGAGGCAAAACCGGTCTGTTGCGGCGCGGTGGAAGGCCCTTCGCGCTCAAAACCCGGCTTGATCTTTGCGTTTGCAAACCAAACAGTCTTGGTGTGAGTCTGAATCAGGATTTAAAAAGGAAATTCCGGTTAAGAATCCAAGCACCGAATCAGGCTCGTGGGCATAGGTAAAACGAAATGAAACACGACGCTGCCCAAGAAGCTCATAAAAAGCTTCCACCATCCACAGCTCAACACCATCCTAGCGCGCAAACTGAAATTGATGACGCCATGTTGTTGTTGACCCACGCGGTGAAGGTGGGTCTTAACGTTGACCAGACAGAAGTCTCTTCTCTCATCGGCATTGAGGAAAAGATAACCGCTGGCACAGACTTGGACCCAACTGAGGAAGCTGCTTTTTGGGTCATCTATGCGAAACTTTGCAGCCTAGCAAAGCCTGTAACGGTCGAGAGCCTGAAAGCAATAACAGAGATACCAGATAGGTGGTTTGGTGCATCCCTAGCGCGCCGCGCTATTAGAAGATACACGACACTTACAGCCATCACATTCCTCTTGCTTGTGGCGGCACAAATCTATTGGCTAATCGGTCATGACATAACTCAGTCCATCGACCAGACACAGTACCAATTGGCAAGCTATGTAGCTCAGTTATATGGGTTTAAAACTGGTGAAAATTTAACGGGCTCGAACGATAATACAGCGAGAATGGCAGCTGAAGCACCTTTTAAGAGCCAGCCAGACGTAAGCAAGGCGACTGAGTCCCCAAACGAGCAGACTGGGTCAAGTGAGTCTCTAGTTGCACCCACTCCGACGCCGAGCGAGATGTTTCAACTGAGACAGAGATTCTATGACCACGTGGCCATTCTTGCGGGGTATTATGTCACGTTGCGGGGCTGGACACATGTTTGGCGATACCTGATAACACCCTGGCGAATGTCAGTTGAGGAACAGGAACAGGATGAAAAGCTCCTGTTCCGAACAGAGACGGTTCCAGGTGCGAAAAGCGAGGGCGGTCCAGAAGAGGTCCGGCTGGTTGGTTTGACGGCCGCAGGACAGTTGTCATAGCGAAAATGAAAGTCCAGGCTTCATTTGCGCTACAGGCACTTCAACAATTTGTACTTCCATTTCTTTATGGGCTGCTTGGTACCCTAGTGTACATCTTACGCAGCCTAAATTTAGAGATTCAGCAGAAAACTTATACGGCATCGACCAGCTATGGCTACCACCTGAGAGTCATTATCGGCGCTTTAACTGGAGTGGCCGTTGTTTGGTTTTTACAATCGAAGTCCATATCCTCAGTCGCTCTAGCTTTCTTGGCTGGTTACAGCGTCGAGATCGTATTTGCAGCTATGGATAAATTGGTCAAGTTGTTGACAGTTGGGTCCCCAGAAGAGATAGCGAGTAAAGCGTGAGGTGTCTTAAATTTGAACTCACAACGCAGGAGACGCGGTCATGGTGGAACAGAGCTCTTAAGCACTCCTGGACGGCCGAACTCACGAAACACAACTGCGCACATTCCTCAGATTTTCGGTCGCCTAGCCAACCACCCATATCAAAGAACCACGTCTATCTATATCGTTGGATGACGACTACTAAGCTTTCCTGAGTACGGGTGCGAATAATTATATTGCCGAGTCGGTCGAGCGAGGCGGCCAACCCGGGGGGGACCACAACCGTCGTATCAAATTCCTCCAGCACAAGGGGCCTTTCAAACCTCCGCCAAGCAGCGCGGTCCGCGAAAGGATTCGGGTTGATATCTAAGTTGCGGCGAGCCCGTATGGCGTCATGCGATCACAGCACCGCAAAGCTACTCGAGGATGCCAGACAAGCGGTTTTTTTGGACGAGCGGGGCGAGTCCCGGTTATAGGTGTTTCAACCAGATCTCGTAGAAAAAATGCAACTCGCATTAAGGGAATCGCGGCTTAAGGCAGGTAACTACTGAGATCGCCAAGAAAGAGGAGCTTGAAAAGCGAGGTCGATCGGAGGAACGCCAATCGGATCTGGCCGCCAATCGGATCTGGCCAGCGAGAAAGAAGTCTAACCGGGAGCAATCCGCCGAGCCACAGACAGTTAAAAAGACCAACACCGAGCAGCACCAGGAAAGGGCAATGAAGCAGACCGAACAAAGGCAACTCATATTTAATTGTATGAGTGTGCACCAGGTGGTTGGTTCACCTCTATGTCTGCTGTTCGCTCTATTGCCTGTGCTTAAGTCAAGCACTAAACCCCGACGTATTGATGGTAAAGCGCGCGCAAAATTGATGGGCCAAGCTTCGGCGGGCGCCGAAAATCCTATGCATTCTTGTCCAAAAGGAGATATGCCTGGACGAGGGTGATCAAGATATTCGCTCGAGATCGAGCCGATGAGCCGCTCGACGTGGCCGTTCTACCACGGCATACCCAGATGTTGTGCTATTTCGTTCCGGACCCGGCGGGCGAAACCGCCGCGGGCGATCGGCGATGAATTGGGCGCGGTACTGCAAAGTGCTCGTGGCCAAGAGCTGCGCGCAACTCTCATCAATCGAAGCGGCCTGATCCCGACTACTCAGTGCCCCAAGGCATCTCGAACCGGGTACGCTGGCGTTGCCAGCGTGAGGTGACGGCGCGCGTCACCAACAAAACAGGGCTGTGGTTTTCTCAACCGATTGTGCCCACACCGAGGTTGGCAAGTATCTGAAGGAGATCCAACCCAACCTTAGCGGCAAGCCCCGATTCGGATTTCAGCTCATCCACAGCCCTATCGATGACGAGTTTCAGCCGCTTCCGGAATACTTCAAGGCCTTTGGTGTATTCGCTCGATGATGAGGGCGCATCTGTGTCCGGTTGGCGATCGCCGACCGGAGAAGGAGCCTCGACGCCCTCGATTGTAAAGTCCTTCTCGGGTCCTTTGCTTATCGCCTCCCAAGCCTTGAACGCGTCGTACTGGCCTCTTGCAAAGTCGCATTCTCGCAGGGTCTGAGAAAAAAATCCTGCGAAGGCGAAGAGTGGATCTCCTGAAAGAGACTCGCCCGGTGAGGGGGCGATCAGGATAGGCTTGATCGGAACCTTGTCTGCCAGGTCAAAGGAAAGGTCGAAGAAAATGGCAAAATCCTCGAATACCCTCTGGGCCCCAGCAGGAAGCTTAATCACATAGTCGTGGAGAATTGGATCGGTGTCCTTCAGATCCGGAATCAGGAATCCGCGTAATTGATTGATCTGATCGTCACTGAATCCGCGCAGTGTCGCCAATGCGGAGATCGCGGCCATAAGTGGAGAAGGCCCGCCAGGGGCGACAGAAGACGTGGCGGCGAACTTGGCCAGACGATTGAGGACCGACATTCGCTGCGCGAACTGGAGATTGACTGTGGTGATCCCTCGCAAACCGCTCTCCATCGATTCGTTGACGAACGCGGGAATCAGCTTTCTGGCCAAGTCGATTGGATTAAGCTCCAGCGTTGGACAAGGAGCTTTGATAGATGGGTCGGACAAATCAGTGGGAGCGGTGTGCACCACCATGAATCGTCGCTGATTGTCCTGATAGACGGCGTTTCCGGGAGCCCAATCCGTCTCGTGTGCCAGATTGATAAGCTTGCCGACAGGATCGTTATCGAATAGCCCACCGTCCGAGTAGTACTCGGCAGAATACTCGTGACGATCCGCATGCCACCGCCACAATCCACGCGGGGAAAAAGCCAATGGGAAAGACCCCGAAGCAATTGCCGATTGAATCATGGCATACCACGCAGTACCGCTGTCGTCATTCGCTTGAATAGAGGCGGCAGCCCGTGTGTCGGAGCCGCTTACGTACAACCTGCCGGCATCATCGACGGTAATGTCGAATCGGGCCGCATCGGCGTACTCACGAAACACCAGCGAGCTACCATTGAGCGTATCGACGGGATTGGGAACGCCGTTGATGTTCGAGAGCGAGAAAATCGTTCGGATAATCGCGTAGCCCGGGCGCAGCGCCGGATGACGTTTCGTTACCAACGGCGGTGGTGCGTCAAAATCTATCGCCAGCGCATCGAGCGAAGACGCCGCCAGCATGTCATCGCCTTTCTGGTAACCCAAATCTGTACCAATGGAGGAATCGGGGGCCAGGGTCGAGAGCGCGGCCTTGTGAACCCACATCTCAGCGAGATAATTGCTGCTGCTATTTAGCAGGATGCAGGCGGTGGCTACGGATGTCATCGATCCCGCGCTCGCGCCCGCCAACGTGTCGATGTACCAGGGAATCGCGTGCGCCTGCGGGATGTTGTCGGCTATAAAGTTGTTGTTCGCAATGAGTTCAAGCGTCTTCGCCAAAACGCCCGCCTCGTACGCACCCAGTGATACGCCGCCCTTGATGCAAATCGCAAGTCGTCGTTCGTCCGTCATCGCGTCCCCCTCGCATGAACCACTTGAGTCTGTGGCAGTTACGGTCGAAGGAAAGAGGCTCGTCTAGACTCCGAGTTCCCTGAGAAATACATGTTGCGTCGCCTTTCTGGCGATCGTGCCGGCGGCGGTACCACTAGCTGCTCCAATCAGCGAGTTAGACTGGGCCGCTCCCGCGCCCAACACAAGGGCTTCGACTGCCGCGGTAGTGGTAGATTCCGCGTTCGAAGCGAACCCCTTCATCCACGACCTCAGCTTCTCGTGCTGAGTGGCTGTCGGAGCTGCGCCAAAAACCTTGGTCATCGCGTGGGCCAGTCTTTTTTGCAGGTCGTATTCGACGTCGGCGCCCGCTTCTATAGGTATCCGCACGGCGTTGCGAACGAAGTCAGCTCCCGATTTCTGTGATACCAGCGATTTGAGCGTCCGCAGGTCTCCGGTTGCGACGTCCGTAAACTGGGGACGCGAGATCCTATCGCCATCGATCGTGGCGAAACCGTCAGTGAAGAAATAATCGCCCAGAGCCTTTTCGACATTCGCCATTGCAGCTTCGGACTGCTTGAACATTTGCAACGTAGGCAGGACTGACAGTGCGACCTCTACCTGGTTCACCAGCAGAAACGACAGATGGAAAAGCGAGGGGGCCATCTGAGACAATGCCCCGCGCAGTTCCCCGGGCAAACTCTGAATCTCACCCAGCGGGTCTTTTCCCGTAACCACATCTCTGATCAGTTTGAACGGAAGTGCCGCCGAAGTGCCGACGAACCCGAGCAGCGAACCCTGTCCGCCCTGGTTTGCGCCGTCCAGCACGATTGGCAACGCGGTCGCAAATATCAGCCCAATCGCGGACGGTGACACGATGTTGCTGTCTTTTAGCTGCCTTATGAGTTCCGCACTGACCGTTTCCTGCGTCGAGGTCGTGAGCCTCAGATTCTGGCTGGGATCATCCTGGCCACCCATTGACGGCCTCATGACATTCAGGAACAGCGACGCCTTGGTGATGATGGTGGTTGCATACTGATATATATGTGCGACATCCGCGTTCATCTGTTCGACCCCCCTGTCTAGTCTGCAAATCTCTCTGCTTACTAGCCCTAAGAGACGCCTAACACAACCAGTTCGCCGTCGTATGATGCTAAACGTGTGTGGAATTGTGTTCACTATCGGTTTACGTTCGCTAGACATTCGATGGCCCACTCTGTAAAAGCGGACAATAGTTCCCCCAAGACGATGCGAAACGAAATGGGTCTTGTGAGCTTCTAAGGATTTCCATCTCCTCGAAGGCGGAAGCAGGGTCGCTCATTGCACCGCCCTCGATAGTGAGCCAGGCCGCACCTTGACAGGGAGGCAGCGATGGATTGGGAACTTCGATGGGTACCTGCGCGGGCGATCATAGCCGCCGTCATATTGGCACTCGCCGGTTCGCCCGCCCTTTCAGTAACGTCGACTGCGCTCGCCGACGATTCAGGTTCGGATCACCTTATACCTCTGACTTCAGCCGGGCCCGGGCAGGCGGCGCGCGGAGCGACCGTCCAACTCAATGCAGTTAGCCCGAACGACCTCCTGGACCAAACCGTTGCTGTGTTCATGGAAGCCTGTGTGCCGCATAGTAAACCAAACGAAAATGGATGCGACAATTCGACGCAAAAGCTGGTGCCGTGTGTCCGGGCAAAAGCAGGCGACGGTTCCTGCGGCGCGATAGTTCCATTCGATCTCCCGATTGGGACCTATGAAATCCGCCTATATAAAGCAGTGCCGGTTTCGACCTCCGGTCTCGGCACGTCCCCCTTCGTGCCTCTCAGGGTTGTGCGCGAGACCAGCGAGGGGCCTGCTTTGCTCGGTGTCACGCCCGAGGTGGCCTACCCGGCCAACAACACCAATGGATGCCTGGAATCTTCCACCAACGGCCCTTCTCAGCCCGCCCAGAGCGCAAACCTGATCTTAAGCGGCGATAATTTCAGTCTCGCCGGCAAGGATAATCGCATCTTGGTTAACAACAACGAGTTGAAAGTTTGCTGGAATTGCGGCGACCCGAAGCCATGCGCGGCGTGCGACATAGTCGGAACGGTCGATCAAAATGGCCGCGAAATTCGTCTAACCGGCATTCCCATCGCAACCTATGGCGGCATCGACAGCCTCGCGGTCAACATCGGAACACAATCCTCGGCCCTCAGGACAGTGACGATTTCACGCGTTAACAGCGCAACCCCGCGATGGTGGGCGTTGATCTTTGTGGCCGTGATTATTGCGATCTTGAGTCTGATCCTAAGCCGCCCCGCGCAGAAAAAAATCGCCGGAAAGTCATACAAGTTGATGACCGCCCTCATGCTGGATGCAGAAACCGACACTTATAGCCTCTCCAAGTTTCAATTCTATTTATGGACGTTTGGAGTAGTCCTTGGATATTCGTACCTCACCCTGGTGCGCAGCCTGATCCAGGGAACATTCGAGTTTTCTGACGTTCCCGGAAATCTGCCTGGCATCCTGGGATTGAGCGTCGGAACTTCCGTGGTCGCGACCGGCATAGCGTCCGCAGTGGGATCGAAAGGCGCCGGAAAAGTCCAACCCGGCTGGGCCGACCTGCTGACGGTCGGTGGCGTTGTGGTGCCAGAGCGAGTCCAGTTTGTCGTATGGACGATCGTAGGCGTTGTATCGTTTCTATCGCTGACCTTTCTAGCAGATCCGAGCTCGCTCCATAACCTGCCGGCGGTTCCGCAAGGATTCCTTTTACTGATGGGCGCAAGTTCGGCTGGATACCTGGGCGGCAAGATGGTGCGTAAACCCGGGCCAATCATCATGGCGACCATGGCATCGTGGGAACCGGATATCGTTCCACCGCCTGCGGCAGGGCGCAACGACAGGCTGACCGTCAGCATCATCGGCCAGAGTCTGGCCACCGATTGCGGTATCAGATTCGGCGAATTGAAGGTGCCTTACGTGAAAGCCTCCGCGGCTGGAGCAACCAAAAATGTGGTCGAAATGGTAACCCGCGACGACAAGGCCACTGACGACAACTTGGCATCCGAACTACGGCTGACGGTGCGAGACAAAGACTTGATCGACAAGATCGTCGCGATGCAGGCGCCGAGACCAACCGCTCCGCTTGCCGGAGGCGCTGGCGCCGCCGGAGCAGGCGCTGTCGCACCTCCTCCGGAGCCGACCAAAAAGCCGGAACTCTCGGTGACCAATCCCGATGGACAGATGGCGGCGTGGCCGGTCGTAATCATCACCAAATGACGTTGTACGACGCAAGTTTCTTAAGCCGATTGCGCGTCGCTCAGGAGTGAACGCCAATGCCGACCGATATCCAAAAGGCTACCGCCGAAGCCATCGTCAACATCTTTGAGACAGGGCGGGTGCTCGGCAACTATGGCAACGTGACATTGCTGGCGGGTGATTCGGGCCATCTGACCTACGGCAGATCGCAGACGACGCTGGCGAGCGGCAATCTGTTTCTCCTGATAAAGGCTTATGTCGCGGCTGCCGGGGCTCAATACGCCGATTCATTCCAGCCATTCATGGGCAGACTGCAACTGAAGGATCCCTCGCTCGATAACGACCACGGTTTCAAAGACCTGCTTCATCAGGCGGGTTCGGACCTGGTCATGCATCAGGTTCAGGACGCATTCTTCAACCGGGTCTATTGGACCCCCGCGCTGACGTCCGCGACTGGCCTTGGAATAACGTCCGCTCTCGGATGCTGCGTGATATACGACAGTTTCGTTCACGGCAGTTGGGTCCTGATGCGGGATCGCACCAATGCTCAGTGTGGCTCCTGTCAGAAGTTGGGCGAGAACGCTTGGGTCAGTCAGTATATCTCGGTTCGCCAGCAATGGCTGGCTACGAATGCGAATCCGCTTTTGCAAAAAACGGTCTACCGAATGGTCGAACTTGGAAAACTCATCGTGGCCAATCAGTGGAATCTCGATCTCCCCATCGTAGTTCGCAGCGTCACTATCGACTCGTCGGCTCTTGCGGGCGACACGGTAAGAGCCTCTGCACAGATCGTCGACGAACGACTGCTGTCGCTGCGCGATCCTTTATTGCAGGGCAGCGACGTCGAGAGTGTGCAAAATGCCCTCAAGGCGAAGGGCTATGCGCTGGTCATCGATGGAGTTTTCGGTATGGCGACGGTGGCCGCGGTCACCGATTTTCAGCAAAAATACGCGCTCACCGCCGACGGCATCGTGGGCCCGGCAACGCGCGCCGCCTTGGGTCTTTAGCGTGATGTGACTCCCCTTGGTACGCACTGCGAGCCCGCTCCCCAAAATACCTGCGCTGAGCGCTCTTTAGAGTGTGACGCTGAAATTCGAACCTCCACTCTGGCCTTTCGCGCCGGCCCCGCCCAGCCCGTGATCCGCTGGCACCCACGCGGTTTCCGCGCCTACTGGCGCTGGAAGTCCCGCCGAGTCGGCGGCCGTCTTGACCTTACCCCAACGAAGTATCCCACCGATAGGTTAGTGTCTGCCCGGAATGACTCGCCCCGTGCAAGTATGCCGACCGACGGTAAAGATTTCGGCCTGGTGTGGTCGATTGGTACCGGTATTTCCGGCGTTTAACGCACTCAACATACTCAATTGACAACCTCTAACAACTGGCCCTTTTCGGCTCCCGGCTCTGCCGTGTCCCCGGACCGCTTTTCGGCCCCGCCCTTCACATCCGAGGGCGGGACGAAAAGCGGTAAACGTTTTGCTTCGGCGGACTTGCTGTCGTGCACGGCGCCGGCCGGCGTTTCGCTAGCCGGCCCAGCCGTGCGCAGAGAGCCCGCGCTCGATTCTTTCCACTCGCGCACGAACTCCTCGGGAGAACGATCGCCCAACGCGCTGTGAGGTCGCGCCTGGTTGTAGTCCAGTCGCCAGTGCTCGAGCTTCTCCCGGACGTCACTCAGATCGAAAAAGGTTTCGACGTTCAAGCATCGCGAAGCCGACCGTTAAACGATTCGATGTAGCCATTGTCAATCGGCTTTCCCGGACGGATGAACTCCAGGCGAACCCCGTACTGGTAGCTCCACCCGTCCATCGCCTTGCTGGCGAATTCGCTGCCGTTATCGGCGGTGATCGATTCGGGCGTTCCTCGCTCGGCGACCACCTGCGAAAGCGCGAGCGCCACGCGGTGGCCGTTGAGCGCGCGGTCGGCGACCAGCGTCAGGCATTCCCGCGTGAACTGATCAATTACCGTCAGCACACGAAACCAGCGCCCATCAAGGAGTTTTGCGCTCATGAAGTCCATGCTTCACTTGGCATTCGGCCGCGTCGCTTTGGGCGTCGCCACCCGCGCTCGCCGCGCCAGCCTCTTGCGCAGCTTGGTCCGCACCGTGAGCCCATCCTCGGTGTAGAGTCGGTAGATGCGCTTGGGTTCACCCGCCAGCCCTCTCTCCTGAGGATCACGGTCAACCGTCCGATAGCCAAAGCGCACCCGGCTCGCCGCCAGCTCACGCAGTCGCATGCGCAGAGCGTCCTGCGGTGGTCGCCGGCTCCGGTACACCAAGGTCTTGCGCGTGATGTTCATCAGCCCCGCCGCCCGGCGTCCGCTCAGGGCAAAGACCGCTTGGGTCCACAGCCCGAGCTCGCGCCGCTGACGGGGCCTTACAGCTTTTTTTGCACGATCTCCTGGAGAATGTGACGATCGAACGACAGGTCGGCGACCAGCCGCTTGAGCTTGCCGTTCTCCTCGCGCAGCTGCCGCAGTTCGCGCAGCTCGCTCAGCCCCAGCCCGGCGTACTTCTTCTTCCAGACGTAAAGCGTCGCGTCGCTGATCCCATACTCGCGGCAGATCTCGCTCACCCGCGTGCCGCTCTCCGCCTGACGCAAGGCGCGCAGGATCTGCTCCTCGCCGTGGCCCTTCTTCGGCATCCCGCTGCCCTCCTCAGGCTGCTTGCAGAGGACCACACCTCCAGCCGTTCTCTCAACTTATGGCCGGCATACTTCTCGGGTTTTGGGTCAGTCTCAAGGATTGATTCCGAGATTCGAGCGCTGATCCGGCGGATTAGCTGCGAGAACCCGCTGTGAACGTGTCACCATGCTGCGGCTTGCAGCCACGCGATGGTGCTGGTCAGGTCAAATGACTGTGCGAAGTCCATCAAGTCTACGATCTTGCTGACATCGTCCATAGGGAACGACCTTCCGGCCGGAAATATGGGTTCAAGACGGCGATAACGATTGCCAAGCAGTTGCTCGCATTGGAAATCGGCTACGCCTACACTGCCGTCCATCATCACGTTAAGAATTGGCTTGATCCACTGCGCGTCGCCCCAATCGAGATCCTGTCCCTGGATGTATTGCAGCGAGGTGCCCGTACCAAGCGACAGTAGCTTGATCTCGTCCAGCGTGGCGCGTTCGTTTGCTTGATTACGCCCATCCAGCGCCTGCGCAACGGCCGCCATGCTCGGATTGTTGGCGATCACACCGCCATCGACGTACACGCCATACGAAGGGAAGTACGTAGGCGCGGCGCTGGTGGACATGGCGACGTCAACCACCAGAGATTCGCCGTCGCTGTCCGCGCCAGGAAAGTTGTGGAAGAATTTAGGGTTCCAAGTACGGTCGGACGGATCAAGCGCCTGATTGTCTAAGCTGAACGATGCGATCAGCACGCGTGGCGTTAAGTCCCTGAGTCTCAGAGCGCCGAAAGTCTGTTGCAAAATTTGCTTGAGCTGCACGTTGTCGTACTTCGATCCGCTGACTCCGCCTAGCTCGACCACATCGCGCGCCCACGAGGAATCAAAGATCAACTTTCCGCTCGTAACATAGAGATCGCGGATCTGCGTAGGGCTGAGCCCAGCAGCCATACCGAGAGCCAAGATCCCGCCGGTCGAGGTGCCGGCGAACATCGTGATCGTGTTGGGTCGATCTTGCAACAACGTCGGATACTCGGTTAATACTCGATTGAGCAGAACCGCGGTCAGCACTCCCCGGATTCCACCACCGTCGAAAGAAAGTATTCGAAAGTTGGCCACTCGAGGTCTCCTATTGAGTCGTTGACCGCTGTTGCCTGATTATACACAAATAGCTGATCCGACTCTGCTCGGTTTCTTAACACATCGTCACATCTCATCACTCAGACGCTCAGGTCAAAAGCTTCGCCGCAATCTGTATCCTCCGGAAGGCGGTATCAGCGCCGAAGCGAACGGTCTTTGCGTGCATTCGCTCCGCGCCACCGCAGCGATCAATACCCTCTCGCATGAGCCTGACATGGCGAAGGTCAGGAATGGTTGGGCCACGCTGACATCTCTACCACGCAGCTCAACGACCGCCTAAGAGACCGTCCGAGAACAGGTCGACGTTTTTCGGGTCAGGTATTAAGCAAATGCGATGCCTGCCCCTTTTATCAGCGTTTGAGAAATAACGTTCCAGGCCGCGTCCGCTGCCTGTTCCGCAACAACTATACCAATGGCCTCATAACCGCACAGTATTCCTTCTAGCGCGTTCTTCTGCGCCGAGCGCAGCGTGCTGTACTCTAAAGGAGTCAGCCGACCTTGATTATTACTTTGCTCGATACTCTGCCCGATACTGATCATTGCCTGAATTTGAGGGCCGGCGGCAGTCGAGACAGTACTCCAAGAGCCTTTTAGAACATTAATGACCGCCGCTTCAACGTCCTTGCCCACTTGCGTCCAATCGATGGCCATGTTCATCGCCCCCTCAGCCAAGGTCACTGCGGCTTACTGCCATTTTTAATCGTCAGCTCATAGACCGTCAGCACCTTGAACTGTTGGTCCAACGTTTGCCTCATTTGCTTTGCGAAATCCGGTCCCAACGTATTTTGGCTTGCATGAACCTGACGCGCGGAATCGATGTTCTTTTCCAGGTCTCCAAGTGAGGTAGTGATCTTCTGCGTGGAAAGATCTGGGCTAGAAGTCATTCGCGCGTCAAGCACTGTCATCGACGACTGAAGTTTGCTGTAGAAGTCTATATTGGATGCATAGCTGGCCTGAGCCTCGGCGTCAGCTACTACTTTCTGGTCGGCTGCGTTACCACTCTTCTTGAGGCGATCGATTTCGTCTCCGAGATTTTCAAGCTTTAGCAAGCCATCATCCGCCTGCTTTTGAGTGTCTACCAACATTTGGTCCGCGATATTGTCGTGGGTCGGTGCACAAGACGTCAGCATCGCGTTAATCAGGAGGGGCAAAACCAGCAGCCGAATCAGAAAAAATCTCTTTCCTGTTGCCCAGTTCATTCATGCCCCCAAAATGAAAGTATGTTCTTAAGGACAATGCCTGCTAACGGGTTGTGGCCGGAATTTCCGTTTTGCCTCACGGTTGCTTGACGGTTTAGGCCAAGTTGTGCGTCTTTTCAAGGGCGCGGCCAGGGTTCAGTTTACGGCGTCCTGCGTGGCGTCCAAAGAGCCTTCGCCGCCTGTCGCTTCTCAAAAATCTATTAATAATCCGGGCGCACGGAGACGCAAAGGGTGGTCCGGACGGCTCGCAAAGGCGCGGATGAGTTCGAGGTGTCAGCCTGATCGTGGACCGCGGTGATGAAAATCGGTGCGACTTTGGACCAACGCGACCTGTCTCGAATCGCGCGCGGTCGCAAACAGGGCGACGCCCAAGCGTGATGCGGCGGACTTCGTATCGCATGAGTGGCCCGGCGACGGTCATCTAGCGGTCTCCTTGAACCGCCGGGCACCTTTTTAAATCCTGAATCTGACTCCGTGAGCGTGGGGCGAGAGGGTGATCTCGGATCCCCACTGCACGAATGTGGAATACGGCAATCGCCATCAAGAACCGTTGCCTTCGTGTTTGCAACTCAATGGTCTTTCTGCTCCGAATGGCCACGCTGACCGGCGGCTCACCGGATCGATCTGTCGCGAATCTCTCGACTACCTAATCGTGTTCGGCTAGGCGCACTTGCACGACGTTCTAAAGGTGTGCGCCTCGTATTACAATGAAGTCCGGACTTATCTTGGATAAAGAGCAGCGATACCAGTCCCGGCGGAATTCATCATCAATACGTCCGGGTCTAGGTTTTGACTAGGCACGGCACAGGATTTAGCTGTGAACTAATCCAGCGAGACCCGCGACAAACATCGTCGAAAAAAACATCCCAATAGAATATGCATTCGAAGATAACATCGGAGCGCTTTGGCTCGAATTCATACGTCAATGAACGAAAAGTTTCGATCATCGGCAGCGTTACTTTGTGCGAAAATCCTCCAGCCAACAAAAATCAGTAGGAGTAGCCACCATACAGCCCTTTCCCGGACGGTTGTGCTTAGTCAAAACCTAAACCCTTACATATTGGTGGTGCAGCCCACCCAGAATTGAGATGGCTGCGATGGGGCCGAGCTTCTGTGGGCGTCGAAAATCCGGCGCATTCTTGTCCAATGAGAGATGCGTTCGGACCCGATTGTAATAAGAAACGTAATTCTTCAGAACGCGACGCAACTGCGCTTCGTCGAACACGACCAAGTGATCGAGGCTTTCGCGCCGGATCGAGCCGATGAGGCGCTCGACGTGGCCGTTCTGCCACGGTGAACGCGGCGCGGTCGGATGATCGCGGATCCCCATTGCCCGAATGCGATGGGTGTAGGCTGGGCCGAAGGCCCCCGTCGCGGTCGCGAATCAGGTGACGCGGCGCTTCGTCCCAGGGGAAAGCGTCAGTCACCTGTCCAGCGATCCACTCGGCAGTCGGATTGGTAGTGACGCTGATCGCGACTAGTCGCCTGCGGGCGTGACGCAGGATCACCAAGCCGTACAGCAGCTTGAACGAGACGTGGGTACGACGAACAGATCCAGCGAAGCGATGCCGCCAACGTGATTGCGCAGGAAAGTCTTCCAACCTTGGGACGGTGGTCGGCGGCGCCAGACCATATACCTGCCGACGGTTGATTCAGCGACCTCGATTCCAAGCATCAACAATTCGCCGTGGATCCGCGGTGCGCCCCACAGCGGGTTCTCGCGGCTCATCCCCGCCGGATCAGCGCTCGCATCTCGCAATCGATCCTTGGACGGCCGCCGACGTGGCGGGACTTCCAGCGCCAATAGGCGCGGAAACCGCGTCGGTGCCAGCGGATCACGGTCTCCGGCTGGACGATGGTGATCGCGTCCAGGAGCGACGGGTACAGTCGATACAGCCATACCAACAGCAAGCGATCGATGTTCCACAGTCTCACGCGCGTCGGGAACTTGCGCCGCAGAACTACCAGTTGTTGGCGCAGGAGGAGATTCTCGGCCTCAAGCCGCGCGCGCCCCGTGAACCGCGACCGGATAGCAAGCAGCAGCTGGCTCAGAAACGCCACCATCGGCCGCTTCATTACCATACGCTTACCCGCGCGTCATCCGGGATAAGGTTTTTGGGAGGCACAACAGGGAATACAGCCCGCAGCGACCGAGGCGCCCACTACGACGAGTTCTTTTTCTTTCTGCGAGAGCCGTGTTTCCATTCGCTTCTGCTCCTGGTGAAAGGTAGTACGCCTCTAAGGGCGCTCACCTTGTACAGACGGCCTCTCAGTGGCAATGGTTACCGGCTTGCTGTGACGCTCATTGTGTCTAACCATACAGCAGCGACATCTCCGTACGCACAGCAATATCATCCCGGCCATCAGCAAAAGACCGAGTAGCGGGAGCCATCCGTATCCAATCAGGCACATGTTGCTCTTTCCTACTTCCGGCTGCCGCAGCAGCTCGCCATCAGTTCCTTGAGTTTCAGTTCCAGGTCTTCAGGAATCTTCTCCGCGCCACAGCAGGATTTCATCATGGAAAAGCATGTCTCGGTTTCCGCCAACTCCTGCGTGCAGCGAGCGCAACTTGTCAAATGAGCCTGACTAAGTGTCCTTTCCTCGGGCTTCCCTTCTCCGCGGCAGAACTCAAACATCGATTCGAGAAATTCCTGACAATTCATGACGGGGACTCCTTGCGCGATTCCTTCGGCAGGCAGGTAACGCCTCCACGGGGTTCAACCGAAACCTCACATCGCTCAGTGGCGAGCGATTTGAATAGATGGCGCCCGCGATGGAGACGGACTTTGACCGCCTCCTTGCTGCAGCCCAGGATGGCAGCGCTCTCTTCGACGGTTTTGCCTTCAATCGCATAAAGTAGAAGCGCGGCGCGATATGGTGCTGGCAGTGCGGCGATACAGTCACGAACGCACTGTGTGACCTCCTTACGTTCTAGAAACTGCGTGACAGGAGGGTCAGTGGCCGGTACCTGAGAAATATCCGGCATTTCTTCGTCCCAAGCGTCCTGTTCCCTGCCTTTGCGAGCACGGAGGTAATCGCGGAAGAGGTTGGTTGCAATGCGGTAGAGCCAATTCGAGACCTCTCCTTCACCACGGAAAGATTGGAAACTTTCCACCGCTCGGAGAAAGGTACCTTGGGTGAGATCCTCAGCCAGTTCGGCATTTTGGGTGAGACGACGCAGATAGCTGTAGATTCGACTGCCAAACCGCTCGTAAAGGGCGGAGATATCCGAGGCTACCGGCATAACAATCCTCCCTTGGTAGAGACGATGCGCCGTAGGAAAAGGTTACCGCTCTCGGTCATCAAATCCGAAACCCTCTGATATATCGTTTAAACACCCATTTCCTTACTCCTGACCACCGCCGAAGAGAGTTATGGGGCGCGCTCGGGTTTACGGTCTCAGCCGAGCAAAAAGGGAGCAAAGTAACAAAGTAATGATTCGCGGAATTCGCACAAGGCTATTTCGACGTTCGAAATTCGAGAGCTCCAGACCCGTGCGAAGCTGGCCGGAAAGGCCCTTCGTCATGAGAGTCGAAGCCGTGGGGTCGAGTCGAGCGCGCTCATCGGGAAGCTGTTCGACGAGCGCGGTCAGGTCTGACGCCGAGTAACGCGGTCAAAGGCGAACGCCGCTATCGCTATTACGTCTCAAGATATCTGACTGGTGGAACCGAAGAGCGGCAGTCGGGGGCTGCCATTTGCCGGCGTTCGAACTGGCGCGCGGCCGTAGCACGGGCGGCCGTGCGGATTCTGAGTGGTCGCAGCGGAGTGATCGCGGCCATAACCGAGCTCGATTTGCCTGCCCACCCAATGCCGTCCGTTCTGCACGCCGCGGCGATCCGGTGCCGCCGCCTGGGCTTGGCCAACGAACTCGGTTCAGCACAATCGGGTTTAATCTAACGCGTACAGCTGAAGCCGACCGAAATTGGTATATCATTGGAAATTCCGTTGGCGGGTGAGGCTGTCGCGCCCTGTCTCCTGTCAGTCTGCGGCCCTCGGATGCCCGTGGCGTTCGATTCGTTAATCGTCGATTGGTTTGCGCGCGCGGACGAAGGCGCTCATGAACTTGCCCTCGACCAGCGGCGCGATTTTTTCGATGTCGAGATTCGCTTGGGCGAAAAACTCCTTCGCGTCCTCCGCGCGGTAGATGCGGGTCGGCTCGACCTCGACCTCCGCGAATCCAGCGCCGCTCAATTTCGCCCGATACTCGGATTCCTCCAGCGCCCCGGCGACGCATCCGATCCATAACTCAACGTTGCGACGGATCTGGGCCGGGACCTCGCCACGCACCACCACGTCCGAGACTGCGAAGCGGCCTCCCGGGCGCAACACGCGGAACGCCTCCGTCAGCACGCGGTCTTTGTCGCCCGAAAGGTTGATCACGCAATTCGAGATGATCACGTCGACTGAGTTGTCGGGCAACGGGATGTTTTCGATCTCGCCCTTCAGAAACTCGACGTTTTGCGCCCCCGCCTTGCGCTGGTTCTCGCGCGCCAGGGCAAGCATCTCGTCGGTCATGTCGAGACCGTAAGCTTTGCCTGCCGGCCCCACGCGGCGCGCGGAGAGCAATACGTCGATGCCACCGCCGGAGCCGAGGTCGAGCACTGTCTCGCCCGGCCTAAGCTCGGCTAGCGCAGTTGGATTGCCGCATCCCAATGACGCCGCGATCGCTTCCTTCGGAAGAGACCCGGTTTCGCCGTCAGCGTACAAATTCGAGGTGATCGGATTTCCCGCGGGAGCCGCCGTCCCGCTGCATGAAGTACTTTCGTTATTGACGACCCGCAGCGCCGCGCGCGCATAGTTCTCGCGGACTGCCTCCTTGATCGATTCGTTGTTGCTCATCGCATCTCTCTCCATTTCGATTGAGGATTAGATCCTGCGGTCCATGTCGATCAAACGCTCTGCTTCTGATCATTGCTGATCAGCAACATGCTCCCGCCTTGCGTGCCTGAACCGTATCCTGCGAAGCTGCGGCCACGCAGCACGCCCCTTTTGACTCCTCAGCAGCGGAGCTTTTGCCACTATGAAGCGGGATGCAGCACGCTTCCCCTTCGTCTTGATTCATCCTCGTGTCTTCACCAAAGATTGGCACTTCGCCCAGCGTCTGAAAGTGCTCCCACGCCAGGCCTTGAGGGTCGATCACCCAGTACTTGTTACCCTTGGTATAGCAACATTCGACTTCGGTCTCTTTCAGAACCGCCGATCCAGAAGCACGATCGGCTCGCGCGCCTAGCTCCGCCAGTTCCGCCGGATCATCGGCCTGGAATCCCAAATGGTTCACGCCGGGTTTGTGGCCCCGCGACGAAATCGCAAAATTCAGACGCGGGTCCTCGAGCATCCACTTGGCATAGTCTGGCCGTTCGACCGTTGGCTTCATGCCGAACAAGTCCGAGTAGAACCTTACGCTATCGCTGAGGTTCTCAACCGCTACATGTACGTGGAAGCGCTTCATGCTCTTTTACTCCCTCTGAAATTTCTCGATGCATCGTTCAGTTCTGTAGACGTAGAAAGACGAAAAAGGCCGCTCGTCAGGAGCGCTCCGCTTCTTGTCTGAGCAGCGCTCTCGCATTTGTCGGATATGCACAAGCTCGGCCCGCCATTTTTCAGGTTTCCTCAGCTTTCAGAACCGCGGCCCTTCGAACGATGCGAGGAACCGCCGGTTGTACTTCGGCACAGCACCCGTCTCTGCGCGTGTCAGGAATTTGGGGAGCTGGCGGCTCACCAGATGCCGCGAACTTGGTATGCATTTCGGCACAGCAATCCTCGGTCAGAAACCGAATCAGGTTCGCGGTTTCCCGCCAGTTCACGGCGTAGAAGATGAAGCGACCGGAGCGCCGTGCCGTGATCAAACCAGAGCGCGTCAGCGCGTCGAGATGATGGGAAAGGGTGGAGCCCGGCATCCTAAGCCGCCGCTTGATGTTGTCTACGCAATTGCCTTCCGGTCCCGCGCGGACCAATAGCCGGAAGATTTCCAACCGGTCCTCTTGCCCCAAGGCACTGAACTGTTCGACGCGCCGCTTCATTACGATATTTCTGGTATCATAGAAATGAACAGAAGATCAAGCGCAGCGAGGTCGTTTGCGGTTAAAGTTGGTGACTGAATCGTCAGTCTGAGGACAAGGAACCAGCTACGTCCTAGATGGGTGTTGGGTTTGGCCAAACCCAAGCTTTGCCTGCACGAGGCGGCGGCTACTCCGGCTCCGGTCACGACCTCGATCTGCTTTAGTTGAAGCTCCGCTCGATCCACAACCTTTTCCGGCAGCGGCGCATAATGTTGGGGCGCAGCGTACGCCTGGCCATCATGGAGGATCCAGTTCACAAATTTGCGGAAAGAGTCGGTCTTCGTGGAATCGCTCTGCTGTTTGAAGAGGAGCAGATAGCTGTAGGAACTAATCGGGTAGGCGGATGGAGCAGGTGCGTGGGTTATTGATTGTTGGAGGTCGCCCGGCATCTGATCCGCGATACTCGCGGCGGCGGCGCTAATCGTTTGCGGGTTGGCGTCGACCCAGGTGCCGGCGCGGTTCAGTAGTAGCGCATAAGCAAGGTCTTTCGCGATCGCGTAACTCAGCTCAACATACCCAATCGCGCCGAGTTGGTCTTTGACAGCGTCAGTCCGGCGCCATTGATCGAGACAGAAGAGCGAGCAGAAGACGTCACAATGACAGGGATTACGAATAGAATTGTACGGATCTTTCTTAGGTGTGACATCGTTTCACTCCGCTGCCGAAATTAGGTTTTCCTGTTTGGCACGTTTGGAAAAAAGTTGGACAAATCATATTGGAACGAGACAGCTAGACGTGCCTGTAGTCACATTCCGTGCGCTGGATCGTCCTTCGTTAGACTCGTTGAACGATCCGAGCTTATCCGAAGCGCCCTGTTATGTAATCTTCTGTCTCCCTACGAGACGGCTTCTGAAATATCGTTGGAGTCCTGTCGAACTCAAGAAGCTCTCCGAGTAAAAAATATCCCGTATAATCCGAGACTCTTGAAGCCTGCTGCATATTGTGCGTTACAATCACAATTGTGCAGGATTGCTTAAGTTCCATCAGCAACGCCTCTATCTTTGCCGTCGAGATCGGGTCCAGCGCGGAACACGGCTCATCCAGTAGTAATACTTCAGGGTTGACCGCGAGCGCCCGAGCAATACATAGGCGTTGTTGCTGACCGCCTGAGAGCGACAGAGCCGACTCCTGCAGCTTGTCTTGGACTTCTTTCCACAGCGACGCCCTTTTCAGACTATGTTCGACAGCATCCGCCAAAACGCTCTTTTGTTGGTGACCCTTAACTCGCAGCCCGTAGGCAACATTCTCGAAGATGGATTTCGGGAACGGATTGGTTTTCTGGAACACCATCCCAACTCGTTGTCTTAAGTCTGAAACGTCCATGGCGAAAATGCTTTCGTCATCGAGGGTCACTTCGCCCTCGACGCGAGTATGACGTACAAGTTCGTACATCCGGTTCAAGGTACGAATGAAAGTGGATTTGCCGCAGCCGGACGGACCGATGAGAGCGGTGATGTGGTTGGCCCTGACTTGGAGGTTGATATTGTGAAGTGCTTTCGACTTTCCGTAGTAAAAGTTCAGATCCACAATGTTCATCTTCAGGCGAGAATGCTCGACCGGTTGATTTGAACCGTTCGGCGATATGTCGGCCGTGCCTGCCAAGGTGTGCGATAGAACTTTCATAAATGCGCTAGTCGGCTATTTTTTAGAGATATCCGCCGCGCGAGAGAATCAGCCGCGAGATCGTATTAACCGCCAGCACCGCCGCTACCAGCACGAAGCCCGCCGCCCACGCTTGGCGATGCCAATCAGGGTAGGGTGCGATCGCGTAAGTAAAAATCATCACAGGTAACGAGGCCATCGGATGATTCCAGCCGGGACTCCAGAAGCGGTTGCTGAAACTCGTGAATAGGAGTGGCGCCGTTTCGCCGGCAACTCGTGCCAAGTCGAGCATGGTACCGGTTACAATGCCCTTCATTGCAGCGGGCACAACTATCGTAAAAATCGCTCTGGATTTACTCGCTCCCAAAGCGACGGCGCCTTCGCGAAGACTTTGAGGCACGGCCCGCAGGAACTCTTCGGTGCTACGCAGCGATATCGGGATCATCATAACGCCGAGCGCCAGCCCTCCCGCAAAGGCGGAAAAATGATGTGTTGGCTGGACCACCAGCGCATAGGCAAAGATGCCCATGACAATAGACGGAACACCGTTGAGCAGATCAGTGGTATAGCGAACCGCAAGCGGGAACATAGTGCCACCGAATTCGGCCAGGTAGACGCCGGCTAGGAAGCCTGCTGGTACCCCGAACAGCGTTGCCAACAACAACAGCTTTCCGCTACCGACGATCGCGTTGGCCATTCCCCCGCCAAGCTCCCCCACCGGCGTAGGGAGTTTTGTAAAGAAGTTCCAGCTAAGGCTGGTGCAGCCTTGCCAGAAGAGGTAGCTGAGTATGAAAAAAAGGATGCCAACCGACATGAAGGCGCAGAACCCGGTCAGGCCGAACATCAAAATGTTGACAACTTTTCTCCACATAACAAATCATTCGCCGGGTTCGATTCCAGTCACGCTCCATACCAGGAGGTGCGCAATTCCGTTAATTACAAATGTCAACGCAAAAAGCACCAATCCCAGTTCGACCAAGGCATTTACGTAGAGGTCACTGGTGGCCTCCGTGAATTCATTCGCAATGACGGCTGCGATTGAGTACCCGGGGGCTAGCAGCGTAGCTTTGATCTGCGGATTGTTTCCGATCACCATTGTCACTGCCATCGTTTCGCCGAGCGCCCGTGCCAGAGCCAGGAAGACCGAACCGATAATGCCTTTACGGGCCTGGGGAACCACCACGCGCCAAGTGGTTTCCCATCTCGTCGCTCCTGTCGCCGCTGATCCTTCCCGCTGCCCGAGAGGTACTGCAAGAAGAACCTCGCGCGAGATGGAGGTAATGAACGGAACGATCATGATCGACAGTACGATGCCGGCCGACAACATACTGACTCCATAGAACGGACCCTGAAACAATGGCAGGAACCCCAAAACATCTTTCAAGGTCGGAACCACCTCGTGCAATACTGAGACTAGTACGAAAATACCTAACAATCCGAAGATCACGCTGGGAACCGCCGCCAGCAGCTCAATCATGAATGTCAGAGCACTGGATATTCGCGGCGGCGCGAGTTCAGCCAGAAAAATAGCGGCGCCGACGCCCATGGGCACCGCGATCAGCAGAGCGATTGCTGAAGTAACCACGGTTCCGTAAATGAATGGCAAAGCTCCAAAATCTTCGGCTACCGGGTCCCAGTCCTGAGTAAAGAGAAACCGCCAACCGAACTTTTGTCTTGCCAGAGCAGATTCGCTCCACAGTACGTAGACGAGAAGAGCAGTTATGAGAATAACACCGGCCGCGCAGCCAAGGGTTATGAAATAGGCAGGCAGGTCGCGGCGTTCCAACTGTTTGGCACCGGAAGCGGAGTTAATCCGATCGGTCGAGCGGGCTAGCTCCTGTTTAGTTGTCGCGCCACCCATATCACTGAATCTTGGTGATTGCCTGTTCTTCTTTCTCAACTACCGGTTTCGGAAGCGGGGCGTAGGCGAGCGCCTCAGTCATTGTCTGCCCCTCGGTGAGCATCCAGTGCAGGAAGTCGACAATGGATTGCTTCTTTGTCTGATCCGGAATCTTCTCCGGTATTAGCAACCAAGTGAAGCTGGAGATCGGGTATGCGGTAGCCGCCGGCGAATTGGTGATAGATACGCGGAAATCGTCGGGCATCGGCACGCCCGCGGCTGCTGCGCTGACGCTAGCCAGGTCTGCTTTGATAAAAGTGCCTGACGCGTTGCGCACAGAACCGTAAGGTATGTGGTTCTGCACAGCATAGATCAATTCGATATAACCGATACAGCCGGAAGTTTGCTTAATTAGACCCGACACCCCTTCGTTGCCTTTACCACCCAGTCCAGTGGGCCACTTGACCGAGGTGCCCTTGCCAACGGACTTTTGCCATTCGGGACTAATTTTGGACAGATAATCGGTCCACACATACGTCGTTCCACTACCGTCGGCGCGATGCGCCACAACGATATCCGTACCGGGAAGCGTCACGCCAGGGTTTGCATTGGCGATGGCCTGGTCGTTCCATTTAGTAATTTTGCCGAGAAAAATACCGGCCAATGCTTCCGGCGTAAACCGCAGTTCTGCCTGAACGCCTGGTACGTTATAGGCAGGTACGTCAGCACCAAGGACAGTTGGAAAGTGTAATGGATTAGTGCCCCGTTTCTCTTTAAAAGCAGCAATTTGCTCATCGGTCATCGGTCCGTCGCTGGCTCCGAAATCGACTGTACCCGCAGTGACCTGCCGGATGCCGCCGCCCGAGCCGATCGATTGATAGTTAATCTCAACGTCCGGATGCGCTTTGTGATATGCGTCAAACCACTTTGAATACATTGGATACGGAAACGTGGCCCCAGCCCCCGTGAGCGATAGGGCCGCCCTGGAGACCACTGCTAAACACAACATTACTGTTCCGGCCAGCAACCACATGCCGAACTTGCGACGCGACGCAAAAAATGGGTTCTTGATCAAATGTGCTCCGAGTCTCATAGGCGTCCTTTTTCCTGTTTCATCCTTTTCATTTTTGCGGCCTCGAGCGTTGCACGCCAACACAATGAACGCCCACACACTAGCCCACGTCAGCATAATTGAACGGCCGGCCGCGTCGATTAAGGTAAAGTTAAGATTGAATGAACGGAGAGTTAAACGCGGTCCCTATCGGTCATTGGGATGTCACTCAGCGCAAAGTCGACTGTCCCTTGCATCATCTGGAAAAGCGTCCCGGATGAACCAGCGCGATAGGTAGGCCGATCGTCGGTCTCAGCCTTTGCGTAAGGCCCTGACCAGAGAAGACTGTCTCCCGCTGCCTCCGCTGCGGCAGCCAGTAGCAACGGCACGGCGAACGAAGCAAACAGAAGATAGCAGAACAACCATGATCGCCTTTCTGCCAGCATGAGGCCCCCGCGCCGCCAAGATGAGACATGTGCGCATGCCAACCGCAGGCGAGGCCGCATGGAGAGCTTCAACCCGTTGAAACTCAACGAGAGCGGCAAGTTTCCCGCGCCTTCTCTTGATCGCAGCATCGTCGCTCTTGCGCATAACGATTGTCATGGTTTGATTTTGCTAATAGCTTTGACTTCCTTGGCAATCACTACGTTGGGGAGCCGTGCATAAGATAGCGGTTCGAGATAATCCTGGCCTTTGGTCAAACCCCACTGCAGAAACTTTATGAGTGCCTCTCGCTTTGCCGTATCGGCAATAACGGAAGGAAGCAACATCCAGGTGAAACTCGAAATCGGATAGGCGTCTTGACCCGGCGCGTCGGTGATCGAAACCCGAAAGTCGTCGGGCATATTGTTCGCTACGCCCACGGCCGCCGCTGTAACGCTGGCCAGATTGGCCTGAACGAACTGCCCGCTGCGGTTGGCGACGCTACCATAAAACAATCGATTTCGAACCGCATACGTAAGCTCTGAATACCCAATCGAATACGGCGTGCGTGCGACCACCTGGACAACCCCTTCGTTGCCTGTAGCCGCGACTCCGCCCGGCCATATGACCGAAATTCCCACCCCAACGCGCTGCTGCCAGCCCGAGCTGACTTTGGTTAGATAGTCGGTCCATACGTAAGTGGTTCCGCTGCCGTCCTGCCGATGGACGACCACAATATCGTTAACGGGCAGCGATACATTCGGATTAGGTTTGGTGATCTCGGGGTCGTTCCATTTGGTAATTGTTCCAAGATATATGCCCGCGAGGGCCTGTGGGGTGAAGTTAAGCGCCTGGATGACTCCCGGTACGTTATAGATGGGAACGTCGGCTCCGAGCGCCGTGGGAAAGTGCAACACCTCGCAGTTTTGGTGCGTAGCGAAATCCAACATTTGTGTTTTGTTCAGAGGGCCGTCAGTGCCGGCAAAGTCCACGGTTCCCAGCATAATGTCATGGATGCCGGCGCCCGAGCCGTTCGACACGTAGGTCAAACGCACCGCCGGATCGTCCTTCTCATATTCCTCGATCCATTTGCTGTACATTGGATAGGCGAAGGTTGAGCCGTCCCCCTTAATCACCAAGGTGTCGGCGAGTGCCGCGCCATTGGATAATGGTGCGGCCAGCAGCAGGAGCAGGAAGACCACGGGCATCATGTTCAGGGTACAATTGCGTTTCACGAGTTTTCTCCGTTGGCAGTTTGTTCCATGCGAGAGCGCTAGTAGCACTGTGGTTGTCTTCTTCGAAACCGGAACGTGACGAAATGAGATCAACCTGAGCGATCAGCCAAAGATTTGACCTTGCCGATCTCCGTTATCCGACTTTGGAGCGAAAGACTGTCGAGAGCACCAACGGGCAAAAGGGTGAAAAGCTTTATACGGGTCTCGAGCTCCCGATAGATTTTGTGAAAGAACCGGCGCTTTTGTTCTTCGCTCCCCTCGAAACTGACTGGATTGGCTGACCCCCAATATGCAGTCAGCGGCTTTCCGGGCCACACCGGACATACCTCACCAGCAACCTGGTCGCAGAGCGTGAATACGAAATCGAGCGGCGGGCTGTCCGAGCGGACGAACTCATCCCAGCTCTTGCTGCGGAGTCCTGACGTGTCGTAGTTCAATTCTTTCAGGACCTCCAGAGTCATCGGATGAATTCTGCCCAGTGGATGACTGCCAGCGCTAAACCCCTTGAATGTTTCCCTACCCCACCGGTTTGTCGCGCATTCCGCCATGATGCTGCGGGCCGAATTGCCAGTGCATAGGAACAACACGTTGAAGATGCGCGGATTCATGACTCGGCCGCTTCGAGCTTCACTGTCAGTGGAATCGCACGCGCGCGCGGGAGCTTGAATGACAACAGCGCCGCCGCAAGGACCAGTATGCTGGACGCAAGCAGACAGGCGCTGAATCCGTAAAATTCAAAAATCACTCCCGACAACAGCGTCCCCAGCAGCCTGCCGCCGGCGTTCGCCATGTAGTAAAACCCGACGTTGGTGGCCACTTCGTCGTCTTCCGAGTAGGCGAGAATCAGGTACGAATGCACGGCGGAGTTGATCGCGAACACGACCATGAAAACGGCAAGCCCGACCATCAGTGCCGCGGTCGGACTAACGTTAAGCTGCAGTGCGGCCGCCAGACCAAGCGGGATCGCGACGAGCACGAAAGCCCAAAGGCGAGCCGTATCTCCATTAACCCCCTCTCGTGCACCTAGCTGACGAAGAACCTCCGGAACGATCGCCTGCACGATGCCGTAACCGACGAACCACGCGGCGCAGAACGCGCCCACCTGCCAGAAAGACCAGTGCAGATTTGAAGCCAGGAAGACCGGCAACCCGACCACGAACCAAACGTCGCGCGCGGAGAACAGAAACAGGCGCGCCGCCGAAAGCCAGTTCACCGCCGAGCTCTTGGAAAATAGCGTTGTGAATTTGACTTTCGATTTGGCCTTTCCCAGACCGCTTGGGAGCGCCACGACGGTCCCGATCAAAACGACGAACAGCCCGGCCGCCATCACGGTCAGCGAACCGACGAACCCCAACGCGCCCAGCAGCGCTCCGCCCATGAAGAAGCCGAGCCCCTTGAGCGCATTCTTCGATCCGGTCAGACGCGCAACCCATCGGAAGAGAGCGCCGCCCTCTCCCTCCGGCACCACCACCTTGATCGCGCTCTTGGCGCTCATCTTGGTCAGATCTTTCGCGATTCCCGAGAGCGCCTGCGCCGCCATCACGTATGCGACCGCTGTGGCGCGAGCCCACGCCGGCTGCAGAAAGGCCAGCATGATCAGGGCGCCGATCTGAAGGAGCAGGCCGCCATAGAGAGTGACCTTCAATCCCGAGCGGGCGGCGATCCAGCCGCCAAGCAGGTTTGTGACGATCCCGAAAAATTCGTAGAACAGGAACAGGAAAGCAATCTCGACGGCGCTGTATCCGAGCCGATCGAAATGCAGGAGCACCAGCATTCTGAGAGCGCCGTCGGTGAGCGTGAAACCCCAGTAGGCTCCCGTGACCAGGGCATAGTTACGTATGGCGTTTCGCACTGTCCTACACCGCCGCGGCGCTGCGCTCTGCCGAAGGCAGGCTCGCGGCGACCTTGGCCGCCAATTCGACCAGCCGGTTTACGTAGCCCCATTCGTTGTCGTACCAGGCCAGAATTTTTACTTGCGTGCCATCAACGACCATGGTCGAAGGGCCATCGACGATCGAGGATCGCGGGTCGTTTAAATAGTCGACCGACACCAGTGGACGTTCCTCGAAACCAAGGATGCCTCGGAGTTCCCCTTCTGCCGCCTCCCGCAAGCATTTGTTGACCTCTGCCGTGGTCGTCGATCGAGCGACTTCGAAAACGCAGTCGGTCAGCGAAGCATTCAGCAGGGGGACACGAACCGCGAGGCCGTTAAGCTTCCCCTGCAACTCCGGGTAAATGAGACCGATCGCGGTGGCCGAGCCGGTAGTAGTCGGCACCAGCGACATCAGCGCGGATCGCGCCCGCCGCAGATCCTTGTGAGGTAGGTCCACCACCGTTTGAGTATTGGTCACGTCGTGAATGGTGGTGATGATGCCGTGCCGGATGGCGAGCGTCTTGTGGATCACCTTGACCACCGGCGCGAGGCAATTGGTCGTGCATGAAGCAGCGGTGACGATGTGGTGCCGCTCAGGGTCATACAACTGATCGTTGACGCCCATCACGATATTGAGCGCGCCTTGCTTCACCGGTGCGGCGACCACCACTTTGCGCACGCCGCGCGTAAAATAGGGTTCCAAAGCCTCGGGAGTCAGGAACTTGCCCGAACACTCAAGCGCGATCTCGACGCCCGCTTCGTTCCAAGGCACGTCGCCCGGAGCGTCGAAGTTGCTGTAGCCGACGCGATCGCCGTCTATTTTGAGCCCGTGCGCTTCCGCGGCTATCGGCACGCGCCAGCGGCCATGCACGCTATCGAATTCGAGCAGGTGAGCGGCAGTCTGGGGGCCGCCTTTCAACTCGTTGATATGGACAATCTGAATCTGGGAGTTGTCGAACGCGGCGCGCAACGCCAGCCGACCCATCCGTCCAAACCCGTTAATGCCAACGCGTACAGGCATGGCCGCTCTTGTCTCCATCATGCAGCCAGATTCAATTTGCCAATTTCCGTGACCCACCGTTCCAGGGCGAAACGTTCAAGCGTCTCGATCGGAAGCGCGGTGAAAATCCTGATTCGTTGCTCTAGCTCGGTGTAGACCTTGAAAAAGGCTTTTCGCGTCGGGGCACTCGTGCCGACGACGGCGACGGGGTCCTGAATGCCCCAATGCGCTCTTATCGGCTGGCCCGGCCAGGTAGGGCAGACCTCGGCGGCGGCGCGGTCGCAGAGGGTGAAAACAAAATCGAGCGGTGGGCTGTCGGGCTGAGCGAACTCGTTCCAGTCCTTGCTCCGTAGTCCGCCGGTCTCGTATTTCATTTCATTCAGCACCTGGAGGGTGATCGGATGAACAGTCCCGAGCGGCTTGCTGCCGGCGCTGAAAGCGTGAAATTTGCCGCCGCCCCATCGATTCATTGCGCACTCCGCCATAATGCTGCGGGCGGAGTTGTTGGTGCACAGGAAGAGCACGTTCAACTCGCGTCGGGGTGCTTCGCCTTTTGGACGGTCGTGAATTGCATTGCTCGCTTCGCCCGCGCAGCAATTCTCGGTGAGATATTCGATCAGACCATTCATCGTGCGGAACTTGGCGCCGTAGATGATCAGTCTGCTCTGTCGGCGCGAAGTTACGAGGCGCGTGTGCCTGAGCTGATTGAGATGGAACGAGAGGGTAGGCGAAGGCAACTTCAAGCGCTCACCAATTTCTCCGGCGGGCATTCCTTCGAGACCTCGCTCGACCAGCAGGCGGAAGATGTCAAGACGAGTCTCCTGCGCGAGCGCGGCCAATGCTGCGATGACGTTTGCTTTTGTCATGGTTCCATATATATGAAACCGTTACAGAATTCACAACTCCTAATAGCGACCGCATGTTACGGGAGTGTTAAGGCTACGGCCGTCTAGAAGCCTTCGAGATCAATGCTTCAATCAGCAGACTTGGAGTCGCGATGAGGCGTTAGCTCCGTTGATGCACCGGAGTAAAATCCTGCAAACTCGGAAAGATAACGGATTTCGGGGCCCGTTCCATGCCCGTGCGTATAGGAGCCGACGAATGAGCGCCACTGTGTCGATAGCCCAAACGCCGATCTTACGCAGGCTCTCCTTCCTCGATCGCTACCTCACATTGTGGATTTTTCTCGCAATGGCGGCGGGGATCGCGATTGGTGCGATTTTCCCAGACGTGAAGGCGAGCTTCGACCGCATGAGCGTCGGCACGACCTCCATACCGATCGCAATCGGTCTCATCCTCATGATGTATCCGCCGCTAGCGAAGGTGAACTACGACGAATTGGGCGACGTTTTCAGCGATTGGAAAATTCTCGGGCTGTCGCTCTTACAGAACTGGATTATCGGTCCAATCCTGATGTTCGCGCTGGCGATCATCTTCTTGCGCGATCGTCCTGAGTTCATGGTTGGGCTTATCTTGATCGGCCTCGCGCGCTGCATTGCGATGGTGATCGTCTGGAACGATCTCGCCAATGGCGATCCCGACTATTGCGCGGGACTGGTAGCTTTCAACTCGATCTTTCAAGTGCTGTTCTTTTCGGTTTACGCCTTCGTGTTCATCACGGTGCTCCCGCGATGGCTCGGCCTCGGCGGCGCAATCGTTGACATCACGATCGGCCAGATTGCCGAGAGCGTTGGCATCTACCTGGGCCTCCCCTTCGTCGCTGGCCTGGCGACGTGGAAAGTGTTGACTGCCGCAAAGGGAAAGAGCTGGTATCGGCAGCACTTCATTCCAAAGATTAGCCCGCTGACGCTGACGTTCCTGCTCTTCACCATCGTAGTGATGTTCTCGATCAAGGGTGCGGCAATTGTTCGGATGCCGATCGATGTCGTACGTATCGCAATCCCGCTGATGATTTATTTCGGAATCATGTTCGCAGTATCGTTCGCGCTGAGCAGGCGGGTAGGCGCGACATACCCGCAATGCGCAACATTGTCGTTCACGGCAGCCTCGAACAATTTTGAACTCGCGATCGCGGTTGCGGTTGCGACATTTGGGATCGATAGCGGCGCGGCCTTCGCCGCAGTGATCGGACCGCTGATCGAGGTGCCGGTGATGATCGGGTTGGTTGACGTAGCTTTGTGGACACGGCGGAAGTATTTCGCCGATTCGCCCGCCACCGTCAGCGCCATTGATTAGTCAGCGCCATTGATTAGCGCAATGTGGTAGTTTTGCCATCTGCGAGCGCGGTCGGCGACCCGTCCAAGTGAGGTACAGCTCGCGCGGTTGTCTGGCTCATCTTCATGGTGGAGTCCGCCGCTCCGGATAGACCGAACCTGCTTGGCCATTGGCATTAACATCGCGAAGTGATCTTTCAGTATGTTCGCGCCACGCGGATAGCCGAGCGCTCTCACCTCACGCAGCGGCACCGTGTCCGGATCCATTCCGGCACGGCGGCTTTTAATTGCTCCTTAATGTAGTGCTAGTAGGGTTCCGGGTTTGCCCGACCGCGCTCAACGCTCGTGATTCGCCTCGAGCTTCATCCGTGTTTCCCCGGCGGAGGATCAGGATCTAGCTTCGAAGCTAATCTCCAAACGGGGCGGTGAAGAGGGGTTCGCCCTGTGCGCTTGTTATTATGGCTGCAGCAGGTTTCTCACGTCATTTTCTGGACATCCAGAATGTCTCGACTCTTGACAGATGCGGACACTTCGCGAGCAATCCGCGTTGAAAGCCAATTGAAATACCGTGACGGCCTCAGTAAAAGTGTTGGATTTATTTGACTTATTTGGAGCCACCCGTCGGATTCGAACCGACGATCTGCTGATTACGAATCGGTCCTGCTCGAACTATTTAGTCGCTGAAAAGGTGTTCCTGATCGCTCCAGCAAAGGGGGAGAGCAACGCGACCGTCCATCAGCATTTGCAGGTTGGTTCCAGGCGACACATTGCCGTCTGCGATCGCGTCCCACGAACGCCGGCGATACGAATGCCAGCTTAGTCAGGCGGGCGACGTAGCGTTTCGCGAGTCCTTCGCGGCGCGCGATTTCGACGAGCGAACGGACGCGGCCCGATGCCAATTCCTCGAACCATCCTCGAGCCCGTGCGAATGCCTTCAGCAGCGCAGGATCGGGTCTCCTAGGCTCATCGCCTCCGTTGATGATGAGCCGCATCTCGACGCCACGTCTCTTCACCTTCAGCGGAACGAACCGAAACAGACGGAGCACCTTGTGCAGCGCGGCGCCGCCTGGCCCGCTGCATGGCACGGATATTTTCAGCCCGAGTCGAATGCCCTCGTCCGTCAATGTTGCCCTTTCCACTAATTCAACCAGAACCGTTGAACATTCGATCTCAGACAGAAGACGTTCCCTCCATTCAGTCGCCAACTTGAAAACCTGATTGACATCGATATCTTCAATTCCCTCGCTCCGCAGAGCAGCGAGAATAGCCGGCTTGTCGTCCAGAATGCTTCGTGCGGCGATCGCGACCGCTCGGTCCAGTTCGGGCCCTGGTACCCGCCATCCACGTTGTCCCTCCGCTGTGGAACCTCTGACCAGCGCTCGTGATACGTAGTACCGATAGCGCCGTCCACGCCTAACGGCACCCTGCGCATACAGCGGTGTCAACACCGGAGTGAAAGTACATCAGCGCGCCAGAGCAAAAGTCCATCATTTGGATAAGCCGATGGCAGGTAGGTTGACGTCTGGCAGGGGGAGCGCGAGGGGGATCACCCCCTCGCTACTGTGTCGAAAAGATCTAGCTTTGTGGGTTGGAGTTAGTGGTGTTAGCCGGATTCTCGCGGTTGATCGTCACTGATGCGGCGCTTGCTGTGTTTGAGCCTGAAGCTGTCACCGTTCATCTCGAGGATGTGAACGTGGTGGGTAAGACGATCAAGCAGTGCGCCGGTTAAGCGCTCGGAGCCGAACACGCTGGTCCACTCATCGAACGGCAGATTGCTGGTAACGATGATCGAGCCGCGCTCGTAGCGCTGGCTGAAGACTTCGAACAGTAACTCTGCACCAGTTGGGGAGAGCGGGACGTAGCCGAGTTCATCCACGATCAGAAGCTTGTAGCCGGCGAGTTGACGTTGGAGGCGCAGCAGACGCTTCTCATCATGCGCTTCATGCAGCTCGTTGACCAAAGCGGCAGCGGTGGTGAAGCCGACCGCGAGACCCTTCTGGCAGGCGGCCAGACCTAGCCCGAGAGCCACATGAGTCTTGCCGGTGCCACTGTTGCCGACCGCGATGATGTTCTCGCGGCGCGCGATATACTCCGAGCGGGCCAGTTCCAGCACTAGCGTCTTGTTGAGCGAGGGGAGCGCTGCGAATTCGAAGCTATCGAGACTTTTGACCGCCGGGAACCTGGCTTCCTTGATTCGCCGCTCGATGGTCCGGCGTTCCCGTTCGATCATCTCCAGCTCGGCCAGGCGCAACAGGTAGCGAGGATAGTCGACATCCTCGCCGGCGCATTGGCGCGCCAACTTGTCATACTCGCGCAAAAAGGTGGGCAATCTGAGTGTTTTCAAGTAATGGGTGAGCAGAACCTGGGGCGTATCGCTCATGAACCTGCTCCCGCCATCAGGCTCAGGTAGGATCGGGCCGAGGTGGTGCTCACAGTCGCCTGTGGCAGATAGGGATAGATCTTCAGGTCGAGTCGCGGTGGGCGCCGTTCGATGCGGCACAGCACGAGATGCTTGACCGCGTCGAAGCTAATCACTCCGCGATCGATCGCTTCTCGAACTCCTGCGACCACGTCTTCGAGACCGAACACCTCGAGCAAGCGCAGGACCTGAACGAACTCCCGCTTACCGGGCTTGCGCAGGCGCGCTTCGAGCAGCCGGCGCAGCGTTGCGAACTCTTCAGGTAGTTCCCAGCCGACCAGCGGCGCGGCCTGGTCCAGCGCGCCGATCTTCCGCTCCAGCAGGGCCAGGTAGTGCAGTGGGTTGAACACGAAGTCCTCGCGCTCGTAGGAACGAGCGTGCCGGGCGATCTCCTCGGTTGCACAGGCGATCACAACTTCGTGGACGTAACCTCGGACCAGCACCTCGCGGTGACCGTATGCGCTTGGCACTGAGTAGTTGTTGCCGCGGTAGCGCACCAGCGACAACGAGCTGACCCAGGCGGGCCTCTTTTCGCACGCATCATAGGGTGCGGGCGGCAGCGGCAGGAGAGCCTCACGGTCCTTCACCAGCCGCTCGCCGATGGTGTCATCATGACCACGTAGCCGATCCTTCAAACGACGGCGGCAGCACTCCAGCAACTGCTCATTTAGCTCAGCGAAGCTGAGTGCGCGCGGGATCGGCACCATGAAGTTGCGCCGCGCATAGCCGACCAACCCCTCGACCTTGCCCTTATCGTTACCCTTGCCCGGCCGCCCGAAGCGATCGGCGAACAGAGAGTGGGACTGCAGCTCACTGAAGACCTTGGTGCGCTTACGGGTGCCATCTCCGAGTATGCGCGCCACCGCCAGCTTGGTGTTGTCGTAGAGGATCGAACGCGGCACTCCGCCAAAGAACTCGAAGCTGACGTTGTGACCTTCGCAGAAGGCCTCGGTGCTCTCCGCCGGATAGGCCTGCACCAAACAAGCATCGCTGTGCGGCAAGTCCATCGCGAAGAAGTGGATCTTGCACTCCTCACCTGCGATTACCGCGAGCGCTTCACCGAAGTCGACTTGCGCGTGTCCAGGATCATGGTGCAGTGGCACGAACATCTCGCGCAGCCGCTGGCGATGCTCGTGTACGTAAGCCCTTACGATCGAGATCCCGCCGTCATACCCATGCTCATCGCGCAGCCGCTCGAAAATCCGTTTCGCCGTGTGCTGCTGCTTGGCTGGGCGTAACTTATCTTCTTCCAAGATCCGGTCGATAATCCCGACAAACGGATCCAGCTTGGGCCGCGCCGGCGGCCGGCTCCGTCGATAACCAGGCGGCACCGAGAACGCCAGCATCTTCGCCACCGTCCGCGGGTCGATCCCAAAGCGCCGTGCTGCTTCCCGCCGACTCAGCCCCTCCACGTAAACCGCTCGTCGAACCTGCGCGTATAGTTCCACCCGCTTCATCCCTCCGCCCACCTCTGCCGTTCCACGGCAAATGGGCTATTGCTGCCGGATTTTTACTCCGGTGCAACCGGTCTATCCGGCTGCTTCAGTGAGGGATTTTCTCTCTGGCGCTCTCAGTTTCGGCCGGATCGAGGTCACGGGTCGCTTCGAAGAAGTCAGTGCCATCGACGTTGGAAACAAAGCGGAACGTGATCGAGCGATCGCTATAGTGTCTCAGTGCTTCGTACGCCATGACGGGTCCGAGGTCGGAGCCGCCGATGCCTATGTTGACAACGTTGCGTATGACCTTGCCGGTGTGGCCCCTCCATTCGCCGCGGCGGATGCGGTTGGAGAAGTTAGCCATCTTGTCCAGCACGGCATGAACCTCAGGCACCACGTTGTGGCCGTCGACGACAATCGAGGCTCCTTTCGGGGCCCGCAGGGCCACATGCAACACAGCCCGCTTTTCGGTGACATTGATCTTCTCACCGCGGAACATCGCGTCGCGCCGCTCCGCGACGCCTCGCTCCCTGGCGAGCTGCACGAGCAATCGAACTGTTTCATCGGTAATGCGGTTCTTGGAGTAGTCCAGGTACAAGTTTGCGCCTTCGACGGTAAAACGCTCTCCCCGGTCTGGATCGTCCGCGAACAGCTGCCTTAAGTGGATATCTTTGACTTTCTCGTAGTGCGCCTGCAGCGCGCCCCACGCGGGAGTCTCTCTTAAAAATCTGCCTTCCAGCATTTGATCTGTTCCTTCGTGCTGATTACTTCAACGCCTTGCTCTTGGCCTCGATTGCGTTCAACAGGTCCTGCCAGGAATCGTCAAAAGATTTGGTTCCCTCCTTCTGCAGATCTATGCCAAGTTTTGCCACATCAACGCCGACGCTGCCGAACTCTGCCAGCACTTGTTCACAGTCGCCGCCGCCGCGCGGAATGACGTCACTGACCCGACCGTGCTCGCCGAACGCGAGCAAGGTTTCCTCGGGCATCGTGTTGATTGTGTTGGGAGCGGCTAAGGCACCTATATAAAGGACATCGGACGCCTTGGGATCCTTGGTGCCAGTGCTTGCAAAGAGCAACCGTTGCGGGCGTGCGCCGCAACTTGCCAGTTGCTGCCAGCGATCCGACTCGAGCAGGTCGCGGTATGCCGCGTAAACTTGCTGGCCGATGGCGACGCCCAGTCTGTCGCGGTCCCTCTCGGGCACTTTATCCATCGTGGCCTTGTCCCAGCGGCTGATGAAGAGCGATGCCACCGAACGGACGTCAGGACTCAGACCGGCAGCGACTCGTCGCTCCAGTCCGCTCATATAAGCCTCGGCGGCGGCCACGTAATGATCACGCGTGAAAAGCAGAGTCACATTCACCGGTACACCTGAAAAGATCGCGTCTTCGACCGCTGGCGCTCCTTCCTTGGTGCCGGGAATTTTGATGAACAGGTTGTGCCGATTGGCCTTTTTATGAAGTGCTTTGGCCTCGACCACCGTGGCCTTGGCGTCGTAGGCAAGAAGCGGTGAGACTTCCAGCGATACCCAGCCGTCAACGCCAGCGGTGCGTTCGTGTATCGGAGCGAACAGATCGGCGGCACGTGTCAAGTCCTGCAGCGCCAGCTCAAAAAACAATGCTTCACCGGAGAGCCCAGTGCTCAGGAGGCGCTGAATTTCTGAATCGTACGATTTGCTATGAGTGATGGCGTGATCGAAGATCGTTGGATTCGACGTGAGTCCCGTCACCGACAGATCGTCGATGTAGCGCTTGAGCGTGCCGCCGTCGAGCAAATCGCGCGTGATGTTGTCGAGCCAGAGACTCTGGCCCAAATTACGGAGCTGCTCGGTCGCTCTCATCGTGTCACCTCCATCGGTTCGTCGCCTTCGACAGGTCGCGCAGCTGTTCAAAAGCTGGACCTGAAAGCATTTCTTCGTTGCAGCGCCAGCGCCAGTTACCTCCGGGACGGCCGGGCACGTTCATCCGCGCTTCGCTTCCCAAGTTGAGGACATCCTGGAGAGGAGCCATCGCCAAAGCCGCAGCCGACGACCACACCGCTTGCATCAAGGCTGTCGTGACCTCCCGACTGTCGCCCTCGGATCGGTTGAGGTATTTCCACACCCGCTGCCGCTGTTGACTCGGCAGCTCTTCAAACCAGCCGCGCGTCGTGTTGTTGTCATGAGTACCGGTGTACGCGACCGCGTTGGGAATGTAGTGCTGCGGCAAATGCGGATTTTCTGGGTTGCCGTCGAAGGCGAATTGGAGGACTCGGGTTCCAGGGATCTGAAACTGGTCGCGCAATGCGCACACGTCCGGCGTGATCACTCCCAAGTCTTCCGCAAAAAATGGAAGGTTGCCAAGCTCGTTCTGTAGCGCGTTAAAGAACTCAGCGCCGGGGCCTGGCGCCCAGTGCCCGGCTTTGGCCGTGGGTGCTCCAGCCGGAACATGCCATGCAGCAGCGAACGCACGAAAGTGATCCAGGCGAATCGCGTTGACGTGCGCCAGCAAGGCCCGCAACCGATCGATGCACCAGCGAAAGCCAGTCCGCCGGTGCGCGTCCCAGTCGTACACGGGATTCCCCCAGAGCTGTCCGTCGGCGCTGAAGTAGTCAGGAGGCACGCCGGCTACGAAACGCGGGTGGTGGTGATCATCGAGCACGAACAAGTCGGGGTTGGCCCAAACGTCGCTCGAATCCGGCGAAACGAAAAAGGGCAGGTCACCAATCAGGCGCACGCCCTTGGCGTGCGCGTATTCTTTAAGCCGTTCGCCCTGCCGAAATAACAAGAACTGAGCAAGGCAGACCTTCTCGATTCGTTCCCACAACTCGGCCCGGGCCCGAGCCAGTGCTGCGGGGACACGCTGAACCACTTCTACGGGCCACTCCAGATAATATGCGCCGTTGTGCTTCAACTTCAGCGCACGGAAAAGGCTGTAATCGTCCAGCCAATGCGCTTCGGCGTGGCGGAACTCATCGAAAGCGGCCTGCAGATCCCGGCGGGCCCCCTGTTTGAAGTTGGTCCATGCCGTTTCGAGCAGATCGCGTTTAAACGGAATGACAACATCGTAGTCGATGGCGGGGGAGCACGAATGAGGAGAGTATTCGTTGGCTCGCAACAGTCCGTCCTCGGTGAGAGACTCTGGGCTGACCAGCAGCTCGTTGCCGGCGAAGGATGACAGCGATTGATACGGAGAGTTGCCATACCCGGTGGGGCCGAGAGGCAGTGCCTGCCACCAGCTTTGACCTGCTTCTTGGAGACGGTCTAGCCACGCAAACGCCGAGGGTCCCACATCGCCGATCCCGTACGCTGAGGGCAGTGACGTAATGTGCAGCAACAAGCCTGAGGCACGGTAGTCAGAGGCAAACGGCGGAAGAGATGTAAGCCGGTCTTGGTTGCTCATTGTCGCGCTGCCCGCGAGCCGCGGTCTGGTTCAGACGAGTCCAACGCGCGTTTCACGATTGCCTGAGCTTCGCTGACGATGGCGTTCAGATGATCTCGGTCCTTGAAACTTTCCGCATAGATTTTGTAGATGCTCTCCGTTCCGGAAGGACGCGCCGCGAACCAGCCGCTAGCAGCAATCACCTTCAAGCCGCCGATTGGAGCCTGGTTGCCGGGCGCGTTCGTCAGCTTGGCGATGATCGGCTCGCCCGCCAGCGTCGATTCGGTAATCGCTTCTGGAGAAAGCTTTGCCAGCCTGGCTTTCTGTTCCGATGTCGCAGGGGCGTCGAGTCGCTCGTATAGCGGGTCACCGAATTCAGCCGTCAATTTGCGGTAGTGTTCACCCGGGTCGCGGCCGGTGCGTGCCGTGATTTCGGCGGCAAGCAGGTTCGGAACAATTCCGTCTTTGTCCGTCGTCCACACGGTACCGTCGCGCCGCAGAAACGTTGCCCCCGAGCTTTCCTCGCCGCAGAATCCGACACTGCCATCGATGAGCCCGTCGACGAACCACTTGAATCCCACCGGCACTTCGATCAGTCGGCGCTTCAAACCCTCTGCCACCCGATCGATCATGCCGCTGCTGACGATGGTCTTGCCAACGGCTACCTCTTTGGACCACTGCGGACGATTCGCGAAGAGGTACGAAATCGCAACCGAAAGATAATGGTTCGGATCGAGTAGCCCTTGACTGTGGCTCACGATTCCATGGCGATCGGCATCGGTGTCGCTTGCGAAGGCGACGTCGAATCGGTCTTTCAGGGCGACGATGCGCGCCATCGCGTACACCGATGAAGGGTCCATTCGGATCTGGCCGTCCCAATCGACCGTCATGAACCTGAACGTCGGGTCGACGGCGCGATTGACGACCTCTAGGTTGAGTCCATAGCGATCGCGTATGGCATCCCAGTAGGCCACGCTGGCGCCGCCCAGCGGATCGACCCCGATGCGAACCTTGCTGTGGCTAATCGCATCAAGGTCCACCACAGCGGGGAGATCGTTCACATAAGAATTTAAATAGTCATGCTGATGGACCATTGGAGTCGTGCGTGGTCGTTCGATCGGTACCCGCGCGACGCTGCGTAGTTGGTCCGAAATGAGTGCGTTAGCCTGTTCTTCGATCCATGTTGTCACGTGAGTGTCAGCAGGACCGCCGTGTGGCGGGTCGTATTTGAAGCCGCCGAATCGCGGCGGATTATGCGACGGCGTGATGACTATGCCATCCGCAAGTCCGCGCCGGCGGCCCCGGTTGTAGCTGAGAATCGCATGCGAGATCACGGGCGTGGGTGTATAGCCGTTCCCGGCATCGACCATCACTTCGATGCTGTTGCCCGCCAGCACCTCCAATGCACTCTTGAAAGCGGGTTCGGAAAGCGCGTGCGTGTCGAAACCGATGTACAGCGGCCCGTCGATGCGCTGTTGCTTGCGGTAGAGGCAGATCGCCTGAGTAATCGCGAGGATGTGTGCCTCATTGAAGGAATTCTCGAGCGAGCAGCCGCGATGCCCGGAAGTACCGAACACCACGCGCTGCGCGGTCACGGATGGATCGGGTCGGCCCGCATAGTAAGCGTCCACCAGCTTCGGAACATCGATCAGAATCGCCGGCTCGGCAGGTTTGCCTGCTTTGGGACTGACGTTCATGATTGGTTTCTCTTCGAATGTGGTCGAGTCAAATCGGCTATGTGAGGGGACAAGGCTCGACGTTCCAGATGTCCTTTGCGTACTCTGCAATGGTTCTGTCGCTTGAGAACTTGCCTGAGCTCGCCACGTTGAGGATCGCCCGACGTGCCCATTCTTCTCGGTCCGCGTATAAGTCGACGAGCCTGCGGTCGGCGTCGAGATATGACTTGAGGTCTGCCAAGTGCATGTAATAATCCCCGTGCCTGAGAAGGGCGTCCCGCAACGGTTCAAACACGCCATGCTCATTAGGGCTGAAGTGATCAGAAAAGATCAGGTCCAAGGCGGCGCGCGTTTCGGGTTCGTTGTCATAGTGCCAGTGCGGGTTGTACCAGCTTCGGCTGTCGGCCACCTGCTGGGCTGTGAGACCGAACAGGAAGAGGTTTTCCTCGCCCGCTTCCTGCGCCATCTCGATCGTCGCTCCGTCGCGCGTGCCAATAGTCAGAGCTCCATTCATCATGAACTTCATGTTGCTGGTGCCGCTGGCTTCGTAACCTGCGGTTGAGATCTGATTGGAAACATCGCTGGCCGGAATCAGCCGTTCTGCCAGTGAAACGTCGTACTCGGGAACAAACAGGACTTTGATTCGACCTCGAATCACAGGGTCATTGTCGATTGTATCGGCCACATTGTTAATGAACTTTATGATGAGCTTCGCCAGGTGGTAGCCTGGCGCCGCTTTCCCTGCGAAGAAAAAGGTCCGCGGCTGTATCAGTGCCTTGGGATCTTCCCGCAGTCGGTTGTAGAGCACCACGATGCGAAGTGCGTTCAGAAGTTGCCGCTTATATTCGTGGATGCGTTTAACCTGGCTATCGAAAATTGAATCCGGATCTACCGTTACCCCGAACTTCGACTTGAGCCAGTCAGCAAACCGAACTTTCGTCTGACGAGTGGCCTCACGGAAGTTGTCGCGAAAGGCTCTGTTCGCGGCAAGCGGCTTAAGTCTGCTCAACTGGCTCAGATCGGTAATCCAGTCTTCGCCGATCGCCTCTGTGATCGTGCGGGCCAAGGCCAGATTCGCGAGCAGCAACCAGCGCCGGGGCGTGACGCCATTCGTCTTGTTGTTGAAGCGTTCGGGAAACAATTCGGCCAGATCCTTGACCGTCGTCGTGCGCAGTAATTGAGAGTGGATCTCGGCTACGCCGTTAGTGCTGTGCGACCCGACGATGGCCAAGTTGGCCATCCGTATGTGCTTCGTCGGGCCTTCCTCGATCAAGCTGATCCTCGAGACACGACCGTCGTCACCCGGAAAGCGGCTACGAACGTCATCGAGCAATCGCCGATTGATTTCAAATGTGATCTCTAGGTTGCGCGGTATGAGCATCCGAAACCACTCAACTGGCCATTTTTCGAGCGCTTCGGGCAGCAACGTGTGATTTGTGTACGCCAGCGCTTTTACCGTCAGGTCCCAGGCTTCGTCCCACCCCAGCTTCGCCTCGTCGAGCAATATCCGCATTAACTCCGGCACCGCGATTGCCGGATGTGTGTCGTTGAGTTGGACGGCGACCTTCTCAGGAAGCGTGCTCCAATCGGGATTGTCGCGCCGGAACCGTCGCACAATATCGGCAAGCGAGCAGGCGACCAGAAAGTACTCCTGGACAAAGCGCAAGCCCTGCCCCATACTGGTGGAGTCGTCGGGATACAGCACTCGAGTCAGTGATTCCGCTCCCAGCCTCTCTGCCACGGCAGAGACGAAATCGCCGTGGCTGAATTCCTGAAACTTGAATTCATCAGGAGCAGCAGCGGCCCAGAGTCTTAGCGTGTTTATGGTCTTGCCGCCGTAGCCAACCACCGGACGATCAAAGGGAATCCCGATCAGAGTCGAAGGCCGATCGCTGACCGGATGTAGCGCTCCCCCGCGGACCTCAATGGAGCAATTGAGCTGCAGTTCGACTCTTTCATGCGGACGAGCCACTTCCCAAGGGTCCGGGCGACGCAGCCAATTGTCCGGGCGTTCCTGCTGCCAGCCATTGTCGATTGATTGCTTGAACATCCCGTATTCGTAGCGCAGCCCATAGCCCATTCCTGGGAGTTGCATCGCTGCCATAGAATCAAGGAAGCAAGCAGCGAGCCGGCCGAGGCCTCCATTGCCGAGACCGGCGTCGGGTTCCTGCTCCAGCAAACCCAGCCGATCGAGATTTTTCTCTTTGATCAATTGCTCCGCCACAGGGTCGAGCAGAAGGTTTTGAACGTTGTTGGCGAGCGAGCGACCGAGAAGAAATTCTATCGACAAATAATAGACACGTTTGGGATTCCTGCTCTCATACGTCTGCTCGGTGCGGATCCAACGCTGGGAAAGCACGTCGCGTACGGATCGTGCAATCGCTTCAAAGCGATCGCGCGCGTCGGCGACCTTTATGTCCGTAACACTGTCGAAAAGGAGATGGCGCTCATATAGGGCCTCGTCAGCTCCGCTGAATTTTACGGGACCGCAACTATACTGCGCGATGAGCTTTTCTATGGTGTCGGAAAGCGCCGCTCTAACGGATTTCGCCACGTGTGTCTCCTTGTAACTCGATCCTTTGCGTTTGCAGCAGTTCCTCGGACTGTTCGCTCCCGAATCGTTTGGCTGTTGAAGTCTAGTGATGGGTCAGATGATGCAGGTCATTCCAAAGTTGAATTACAGGGGACAGATCGTGCTCGTAGCTAAGAGCGCTCAAGCTGGCAGTGCTCAGCAGGAAATATCTGCCAGCCTCGGGTTCCAGCCCCAGCCAACGTGCCGCTAGTACGCGGAGAAAGTGCCCGCTCGAAAAAATCAGAACGTCCTGCTGGACCGCACGCACGCGGTCAACCATGCGATCAGCCCTCGCTCCAACGTCGCCGGCCGATTCGCCTCCGGGGCAGCCATCGCGGAACAGCTCCCAGCCGGGACGCTTGGCGTGGATCTCGCGGTGCGCAGACCCTCGTAGTCACCGTAGTTCCATTCGAGCAAGTCGCGATCGACCTCAGCTTCGGCGCCAAAGCCAGCCAACTCGCATGTGCGGCGCGCTCGCTGCAGTGGACTGGTGAAGACGTGGGCGAAGGACCGTCCTCGGAGCTGGTTACCGAGGCGGCGGGCGTTGCTTTGTCCGCGCTCAGTCAATGGCAGATCGGTAAGCCCAGTATGCTGGCCCGAGAGGCTCCATGCAGTCTCGCCGTGCCTCGCGATGTAAAGCGTTGGGAGCATTTCACCCATAAGTTCGTTTCCTTCAGAAATGGTCCTTTCAGAATGGCCACTGCCAGTCCGTGATGTCCTTCGGATCGATACCGAACTGGTGCGCGTGGTTTTTACTTTTTATCTGCTGGTTGAGCAGAAGCTCCCGAACGTTAGCTCCTCTGACCTGGAAGCGTGGGATCCGGTCGATTGCATCGATCGCCAGGCTGAAGCGATCCGTTTGGTTTTGAATAGCCAGCTCCAGCGGGGTGTTGATGTTCCCCTTTTCCTTGTAGCCGCGTACGTGAATGTTGTGCTGACCGGGGCGGCGGTAGGTGAGTCTGTGAATCAGCCACGGATAAGAATGGAAGTTGAAGACTACCGGCTTATCCGGGGTGAATAGAGCCTCGAACTCGCGATCTGTCAGCCCGTGCGCATGCTCGGTGCTGGGCACGAGCTTGAACAGGTCGACCACGTTCACAAACCTGACTTTGATGTCCGGCAAGTGCTGTCGGAGCAGAGCTGTGGCAGCCAGCGACTCCAAGGTCGGGACATCGCCGCAACTCGCCATTACCACGTCGGGTTCGGCGCCCTGGTCGTTGCTGGCCCAGTTCCAGATGCCAACTCCCTTCGTGCAGTGCTCGATTGCCGCCTCCATTTCCAGGTACTGGAGGTGCACCTGTTTGTCGGCGACCATAACGTTCACGTAGTTGACGCTTCGCAGGCAATGGTCCGCGACGGAGAGCAGGCAGTTTGCGTCGGGCGGCAGGTAAACGCGAACAACGCTCGGGCTTTTGTTGGCTACCACATCGAGGAAACCGGGATCCTGGTGGGTAAAGCCGTTATGATCCTGCCGCCAGACCAGCGCAGTGATCAGCAGGTTCAGGGATGACACATTTGCGCGCCAGGGCAGTTCATTACATTTCTCCAGCCACTTCGCGTGCTGGTTGAACATCGAATCGATGACGTGGATGAACGGCTCGTAACTGTTGAGCAAACCGTGCCGGCCACTCAGGATATAACCCTCCAGCCACCCTTCGACGGTATGCTCGCTCAGCATCTCCATCACGCGTCCATTAGGCGCGAGCTCGCCGCCGTCAGCGTCCTCGGGAAAGTATTCTCCCAGCCAGACTTTTTTGCCCACCTCGTAGATCGCTTCTAGACGGTTGGACTGCGTCTCATCGGGTCCAAAGACACGAAAGCGGTCCATATTCAGTCGCATCACTTCGCGAAGGAAATTACCCAATGTTGGAACGTTCCCCGCCAGAGTGGCTCCGGGTTTCTTGACCTCGACTCCCGAGCTCCGGAAGTCAGGCATGTCGAGCGGCTTCCGCAGCAGACCGCCGTTAGCGACCGGATTGGCGCTCATGCGTCGCGGTCCCTTCGGGGCCAAAGCCTGCAACTCGGGAATCAGCCGACCGGCCTGGTCGAACAACTCATCGGGTTTGTAGCTGCGCATCCACCCCTCGAGCACTTTCAGATGGCTTGGGTTGGTAGTGATATCCGCAATTGGGATCTGGTGCGCTCGCCAGAAGCCTTCCAGGTAATGCCCATCAATCTCCCGCGGAGCAGTCCAACCCTTGGGGCTGCGTAGTATGATCATCGGCCAGCGCGGCCGGAAGGCCTTCCCGTTCGCCCGCGCCTCCTCCTGGACCCTGCGAATCTCAAGCACGCAGTGCTCCAGCGTGGCGGCCATCGCTTGGTGCATGCTCTGCGGGTCGCTGCCTTCGACGAAGTAGGGGGTATAACCGTAACCGACAAACAAGGCCTCCAGCTCCTCGTGGCTGATCCGGGCAAGCAGGGTAGGGTTATTGATCTTGTAGCCGTTGAGGTGCAATACGGGCAGCACGGCGCCGTCGGTGATCGGATTGACGAACTTGTTGCTGTGCCAGCTTGTCGCAAGAGGGCCGGTCTCGGACTCGCCGTCACCCACTATCACGAGAGTGATCAGATCCGGGCGGTCGTAAACCGTCCCGTACGCGTGCGATATGCTGTATCCGAGCTCGCCGCCCTCGTGGATGCTTCCCGGCGTTTCGGGGGTGGCATGGCTGCCGATACCGCCCGGAAAACTGAACTGTTTGAAGAAGCGCTGCATCCCGGCGAGGTCCTGACTCCTGTCCGGATATATTTCGGAGTACGTTCCTTCGAGGTAGGCGTTGGACAAGACTGCCGGCGCCCCGTGCCCGGGACCCGAGATGAAGATTGCGTTCAGGTCGTATTTGTTGATTAGGCGGTTGAAGTGAATGTAGGTGAAGCTCTGACCGGGGTCCGAGCCCCAATGGCCGAGCAACCGTGGCTTCGTTTGTTCCGGCGTAAGTGGCGCCTGCAGCAGGGGGTTCTCCTTGAGGTAAAGCATCCCGAGGCACAGATAGAGACTGGCGCGCCAGTAGGCGTCGATGTTGCGCAGCTCGTCCGGGCTGGGCGGCGTCCCTTTGATCGTCGAACGGGCTGGACCGTACGCCGATATCGTAGATGTCTTTTCGTCGTAAAGGACGGCCTCCGAGTTTCTTGCGACTGTGGTCATGGCCCGCACTTTCTCCTTTGAGCGCCGTGAAGCATTATTAGGGGCTTCTCTTGCCTCGACGCACGCGAACTTGATCCTCAATTTCGCTCAAGCGAGCGAACGACTGCTTCGTTTTAGGGGAATCGTAGTCCTGAGTCGTTAAAGAGTCCAAAGAGAAATGGAAGACCGCCCGAGTATCAACGACCGATTCTCCAGCGGCTGCGCGGCATAAGTGTCCGAGAGCATTTCGCGGTGCCCGCGCTCCAAAACTGCTGGAAACAGATCGGGCGCGCTGAACCGATCAGCCGTCCTGGTTGTTTTATTGATCGCTGTTGTGCCGTTGCGTTCCCATAGCGCACTGTGCCTGGATTCATCGGCGTAGTGTTCGATGCACGCGATGGCACGATCGAGGTAAGCACCCTTAGAGGACAAATTCGGGCTGCGACGTACCCAACAGATATCCGCCCACCGCCTTTGCGAGCGGATCCGAAGACAAGTACGCGTGCGCCATCGCCGCCTCGATGTCTTGAAAGCGCTGTTGTAGCGGGTGATCGACGAACACCGCGCGTCCAGTTGACGCCCGAAACAGATCATTGATCGCCTGCGCGACCAACTCGCATCCGCGGTTCATGTTCCAGCGCACCTGCGTCTTGAGTTGCATCGGAACCGGCACGCGGTCCTGCGCCATCTGCCACAATTCCGCGATGTCGGTTCGCAGTCGCGTGATCGTGACGTCGATCAGCCAGATCGCCTCTGCGAGCCGCCGCTGCATGAGAGCATCGTCGGCCGCCCTTCCGCCCAAGCTCAACTTGCGCTCGCGCGTCTGCGAAGTCCAGGCATGGACGAACCCGCGCGAAGCGCCCAGCACCGAAGCAACCAGCGCCGTGTTAAAGACTACCGACCAAGGTAATCGATAAAGCGGACCGCTGTTGCGCTCTTGCCCCGGCAGCGGCGCATTCATCGCGTAGTCAATGAGTGACTGAGATCGATACTCAGGTACGAAAGCGCTTTCGACAATGATGTCTTTGCTGCCGGTGCCCTTGAGTCCGGCAACATGCCAGTTGTCATCGATGCGATATTGATCGCCCAACAAGAGAAAAGACCTGAAGTCCGGTACTGGTCTGCCCAGCACCTCGCGCGTGCCGCAAATCGCTCCCGGCATCACGCCGTGACAATGATCGCATCCGGACGAGAACGACCATCGCCCCGAAAGCTTGTAGCCGCCGGCCACCTTCTCGGCATTGCCGGTAGGGTTGTAAGACGAGGAGTGCATCAGGGCGGGGTCCTTACCCCACATCTCCTGCTGCGCTCTTTCATCAAAGAGAGCGAGCTGCCACGGATGTAACCCGATCACGCCGGCGATCCATGCAGCGGAAGGCGAAACGCGCGCGAGCTCGATCGTGGCGTCGACGAACTCCATCAGCGGTACTTCGCCGCCGCCCCATCGCTCTGGCTGTAGCGATCGCAAAAAGCCGTTGTCCATCAGGATATTCCAGGTGCGATCGCTGAGCCTCCGGAGTGCGTTGTCCTCGGCGGCGGTCTCCCCAAGCTCCGGCGCGATCCGTCTTGCGGTCTCTACGAGTTCGTTCGTCATTGACTATTACCTCCAGGATGAAGCGGCTTGGCTTGCACGCTCAGGCTGCATTTCAGCCTCGATGGATCCGATGCGATCTATCTCGACACGCACCTTGTCGCCTGCCTTGAGCCACTGCGGCGGCTGCATCGCAAGCCCGACGCCACCTGGAGTTCCCGTAAAGATTATGTCGCCGGGTTCCAGCGTCATGGCGCGGCTCAGGTGCGCAATCTGATCATACACGTTGAACACGAGGTTCTCGGTATTGGAATTCTGCCGCCGCTCGCCATTGACGAAACATCGGATGCCCATCGTGTGGGGATCGCAAATCTCGTCCGCGGTAACAATCCAGGGGCCGATGGGCGCGTGCGTATCGAACGATTTGCCGAGCACCCATTGCGTGGTCTGCATCTGCCAGTCGCGCACCGACACGTCGTTGCCGGCGCAATAGCCGAATACAACATCGGCTGCGCTTTCCTTCGGAACGTGCTTGCAGCGCTTGCCGACAATCACCACCAGCTCCGCCTCGTAATCAACCTGCGCGGAAGCGATCGGCAGCTCGATGGGATCAAACGGTCCGTTGATCGAGGTCACCGCCTTGGTGAACCAGATTTGATGAGGCGGCATCTTTTGACCTGTCTCTCTGATGTGGTCCGTGTAGTTGAGGCCGATCGCCATGATCTTGCCGGGTCGCGCTACCGGAGCGAGCAGGCGCACATTTGCCAAAGCTGCATCCGGCGCACTCTCTGAAACGATCTTCTCCAGGTGGGGCTTCGCTTCGCTCCACTGTTGGATGAGCTCGATTGCTTTGTCGGACAGAGAAGGGAATCGGCGGGTTAGATCGATGACGCCATCGCCTTTGACGGCACCAAGCTTGACCCCGTTCTTCTCCACATAGCGGACTATCTTCATCTCAAGAAGTCTCCTTAGGTTCCCATCGTGCTGGGCGGCATCGGGCCCCACTGAGTGGCTACCACTTCCTCAAAACTCGACGTGCGGGAGCCCCAGCCCGCGTCCAACAGGTCGCCGTCGGTCCAATGCTCCAACGTGTGGCCCCACGGGTCGCGCCAGTAATCGAAGATTTGGCTCCCGAGCAGATGGCGTCCGACGCCCCATTCATGTTGGCGACGTTTCTGTTTCAGCCAATCATGCCCGCACATAAGGTCGTCGAAATCCGCAACCTCATAAGCGGCGTGATTGAATCCGGGCTTGCCGGCGCCCATCAAAAACAGGGTGTGATGGTCGCTCGGTACGGCTCCGCGATCACATCGCAAGAATGCACCGAGCGCCCGCTCGGGCGACCCTAGATTGATCTCGTCCGAAGTAATCAAGCCAAATCGCGATTTGTACCAGGCTTCCGACTCGCGGAAGTTGTTCACGTTCAGCACACAGTGACCAAGCCGCTTCACATGCGAAGGCCCCTTGGGAAGGCGTTTGAGCGCGTTGAGCTGCAGCCTTGCGTGCGCGTCGTTGATGGGTGCCGGCGCGGGCCTCTCGCTTCGAGCGACCGCTGTCCGTCCGGCAACCACCTCGATTTCGAAGCCATTGGGATCGCTTAGCCGAACCACAGACCCGCCCCCGGGACCATCCAATTGCACGATCGACGCATTCTCTTCTTGGGCGAGCGTTTCGAGGTCTTTCACCGAGGCGGCTTCGAATCCGGCAGCAACGAAACGCGGCTCGCCCCGATGGGTCACATGAAGAAACGGATCTTCGTCCAGGCCGCGCATGTAAAGCGTGTCGCTGGTTCGCTCCGCGCGAACCATTCCGAAATCGGTGAGAAATGCTTCCATCGCGTCCAGATCGGGCGCGCTGAATCTTACGTAGGCGACATCCTGAATTTTGATTCCCATATCTGACTCCCGATCAGCGCAGGACTGATTGGACCGCTTGGGCCATGATCCGCTTAGCCTGACTCCGGCTGATCCCAAGCCCATGCAGCAGGATCGAGCCCATACCGATCGCAAACGTGCTTGCCTTGCTGGATGGCAGGTCCAAGACGCGATTCACTCCGGCCATGAACACCCCAACGATGCAGGCGACCGCGACGTCTTCGCACGACGCCAAGATACGGCCTCGCGCGAGTCCTTCCGTCACATCGCCGCGCACACCAGAGTTGATCGGCGCCGCGGGATCGGTCGCGTGCGGAAACAACCGCATCATTGCGGCCGCCTGTTCCGGCGCGCCGAGGCAAAAATGGAGTACGCAGCAGAATGCGCGCGCGATTCTCTCCGCTGGATCGCTGACTCCTTCATTTGTGCGCGCTATCTCACTTTCCACGCGCACGCGAACCTGCGACGCGAGCTCGCGCTCGAGCGCATCCTTGTCAGCGAAGTAATTGTAAAAGGTGCCCCTGGCGACGTCCGCACGCTCTACGATTTCGTCGACGCTCAGTGCATCCAAACTTCGCTTGGCGAGCAGGGCCTGGGTCGCGTCCAGTAGCGTCTGGCGAGTTGCCAGCTTGCGCCTCTCGCGGCGGTTGGGAAACGCGCGCGGTCTTGGTTTTGCGTGGCGAACTTGGGCTCCTTCTCTCATGGGGGCTTCACTGACAATTCTGTTCATAGTTGACATTAACGTCACATTTAGACATGATTGTCAAGAGACTGGCCCAGAGTAAGCGTTGGTAACTACCATCCGGACAGATGATCGAATTCGATGCGAAGCCGTTTGATCATCGGAATGAAGCAGGACCGGGCCCCGAAGGCGACATCCCGCGTGATCCGACGGCCGCACGGAAAGGAGGTTCGATAAGGTCGTGCGCGACGAACCAATCGATGCGAAAACGCTACAGTCGATCATGGGAGGGACATTCAAGGACTATCGAAAGAAACAAGTTATTTTTGCCCAAGGGCAGCCCGCCGGCGACGTCTTCTTTCTTGAAAAAGGTCAAGTCGGGCTGAGCGTTGCATCCAGACAAGGGAAGGAAGCGGTCGTCACGATCCTGAGTCTCGGAAATTTCTTCGGTGAAGGATGTCTGAATGGACAGACACGGCGCATCGCGACCGCGAGGGCGATGACAGATTGTTCCGTTCTGCGGATGGGGAGAGAAGCGATGATGGACGCACTTCGCAAGAACTCCCGTTTCTCCGGGATGTTCATCGCGCATCTGCTTTCGCGCAATCAGCGAGTCGAGGAGGATTTGGTCGATCAGCTATTCAATTCAAGCGAAAAGCGGCTCGCCCGCCTTCTATTGTTGCTGGCCAATTTCGGAAAGGAAGGCAGGAACGAGCAAATAATCACGAAAATCAGCCAGGAAACGCTCGCCGAGATGGTCGGAACGACTCGGTCAAGAGTGAGCTTTTTTATGAACCGGTTCAGGAAGCTGGGCTTCATCGACTATAACGACGGACTGGAGGTCCACAGTTCTCTCCTGAGCGTGGTGCTGCGCGATTGAGCGGAGCCGAGGTTCTCAAAGTCGTTCAAAAGTGAGCAATTTTGAACAGAATCCTGTCGCCGCTCTTTCTAAAATACGTGTTACCGGGAGGGAAAGGAAATGGTCGACAAGAAACCAGCGGCAGATCAAACGCCACTCGAAAACAACTCTCAGCCAACAGAAGACGAGATCCGTATCCGCGCCTATGAAATATACTCTGCCCGAAACGGCGACCCCGGCAGCGAGGTGGGCGATTGGCTCAAGGCAGAAGCCGAGCTCAGAGATCGGCGCGCGACGGCGCTCCAGCGTTGAGGTTTGATCCGAGTCCTACTCGCGCCACGGCGCTATGCCTTGCGACCAGGGGCTAAAGGCACTTCGATCCTATCTGAATCTGATAACCGAGCGCCTCGCCCAAGGCGTCGCGCATCGACATCAACTCCACCTCGTCTAACGTCCGCCGTGACGGTTGGAGGCAGAACGGGGTTGTTCCCGCGCGAAGACGCGTGTAGGACGGCGTAGCTGGCGCGACTCGCGACACCTCATTGCTCCTTTTGGCTACACGGCCGCCCACACATCGGAATTTGTACTCGTTTCTGGGCTTGGCACATCTGATGCTCCGTCGTGCGGTCGCGAGGTTGCCGCAACGGCTAGCGGTTAAGACGTGGTCCGGCCCATGTGGGCTTTGACTATGAACACAGAATACTTCTCCGCGTTTGCCGCGCTCGCTGGATCAGCGATCGGCGGGTTGATGTTGTTGGCGTCGTCATGGCTGAGCCAGAGAGCTCAGGCCCGAGCGGAGCAGTTGGAGCACCATAGGAGCAGGCGGGAGGAGTTGTATGCGGACTTTATTGAGGAATCGGCGCAGTTATATGCAGATGCCCTCGAACATGAGAAAGCGGAATTCATCAAGTTGGTCAAACTGTATGCCCTGATCGGCAGGATGCATCTTCTATCGTCGCCGAAGATCGTCGAAATGGCGGAAAGCATTGCTCACACCATCATGGAAACATACCGCGGGCCGAAAAAAACGTTCGACGAGATAGAAGAGGTCGTGAACAGCGACGCGCTGGCTCCCTTGCGTGCGTTTAGCGAAGCGTGCCGCAACGAGTTGCGGATCTCTGGTCCGCTATTTTAGGGGAGTGTGCACTTGAAGCGTTTTATAAAATGGTTAACTTGCGCCCTGAGTTACGATCGCGCTGCCAGGGTGCCGTTGTTACCGAGGGCTGCCATGCTACGCGTCATAAAGACAGAAACAACTGGCGACGTCTTGAGACCTGGGTCACAGCTCATCTTGCGAAAGGTCATCGCTTGCGCCCACAGACCTGATCGCAAGATTGGGTTGTGCGTTTGGGCGAAGAGCGTGGAGAAATTCGGGAGTCATCGGAACCAGGCCTGTCGTCGGAAAAGCGGCTCGCTGAGCAAACCGGCTGACAGCATTTCGGGGACTGCAGCGCGCGCATTCGCGTGGCCGCTTGTACCGTTGCTCCTGGCGCTAGCGCTTGTGCCCTCGATGGGTTGCGGTTCAATTCACCTAAATCCCGACTCCGAACTGGCGCCGTCCGAGAAAGCGGAGAACGTCTGGACGCCGCCCCCCTCCATCGAGGCCTTGAATCGTCCTGTCACAAATCTCGAGCAACTTCGCGGCTCGCAGGAAAGAGGCGCGCTTCAAACATCGGGGAAACAGACCTATGACCTGCCCTCACTCGTGGACCTCGCTTTAAGGCTAAGTCCCCAAACCCAGCACTCCTGGTATGTGGCGCTAGAGAATGAAGGCCAACTCGGCCGGTCGCAAGCCAACAATTATCCGATGGCCCAAGCACACGCCGAAGGCGGCTACTTCAAGCTGCCGCTCGAGTTTCCCGGGCAAACTCTGGTTATCCGCAATGACGTCTTTTTTCCTCAATTTAAGGTCAGTTACGATTTACTTGACTTCGGCCGCACTCGCGCAAATGAGCGAAAGGCCCGCGAAGAGCTGATCGCGGCGAACTTCAACTTCAATCAGGCGATCCAGGACGTCGTCTTCAATGTAGAAAGGGCGTTCTATGTTCTTGCGGCAGCGAATGCCAACGTGAGTGCAGCGGAGGCTAACCTCAAGCTCGCGAATATCGCCCTGGCTGCCGTCGAGCAGCGTCACCAGGTCGGCCTCGCAACCAAGCCGCAAGTGCTGCTCGAAAAGCGTGTCCAGGCACAGGCTGTGTACGACCTCGAAAATGCAAACTCGCAAGTGCACGATGCAGAAGCGAACCTCCGTCAAACCATCGGTGTTCCCGCCGACACCAACCTCAACATCGACGCCGGTCAGTTGGACCGCCTGCCCAAAAATCTGAGTGACGATGTTGAGGCACTCATTGCCGAAGCGGTCAGGCGGCGACCCGATCTCGCCGCCCAAATCGCTGCAGTGCGGGCCGGTGACGCCGCCGTCGCGCGCGCGAGGGCGGAGTTTTACCCCGAAATCAGCGTGGGCGGGAACTATGGTCAGGCAATTTGGAACTACACGGTCAACGGCGGGCACAGTCAGAATCTCAACCAGCCATTTTATGGCGCAGGGTTAACAATGCGATGGGATCTGTTCACTGGATTCGATCGGTACTACGCCGTGCAAAAGGCAACCGCGGAGAGGGGCGCGGCCCTCTCGGAGCTCAAGTCGGTTCAACTTAACGTCATTGCCGCAACCTGGACCGCCTACTATGATTTCCTCTCCGCGAAAAAGAAACGCGATGCCGCCAAGGCGTTGCTGGATTCGTCAGAAGAGTCGTTCGCAGCCAACTTCGAAAGCCATCGCTACGGCCTCGCGACGATCACCGACCTTATCTCGGCCGAACGGGATGTAATGTCGGCGCGATACACGTTCATCCAGAGCAAGGCAGATCTTCTGATCGCATCCTGTAACCTGCTTCACGCCGTCGGCGCATCGTCTCGGTCCAGCGGGTCGATACCATGAACCTCGATTGCAAACACATCGCTCAGCTGCGGTCTGAGGCGAACTGACATGGCATCCTTTGGATTTCTACAGAAACGCGCTTGGTGGGTAAGGACCACCCTCATTGTCGCCGCCTGCGCCATTGCTTTTTTGGCTTGGCAGCTTCTTAAACCGAAAGGTTTGCCGGAAGGTTTCGCAAGCGGGAACGGCCGCATCGAAGCGACCGAGGTCGACGTTGACGCCAAAATTGCGGAACGTATCCGGACCGTCACGGTGCACGAAGGCGATCTCGTCCGCCCCGGGCAGCTTCTGGTCCAAATGGACACCGACGTGCTTATGGCACAGCGCAGGGAGGCGGAAGCCCAGCTTCAGAGCGCGGTTGTCGGCGTCGCGACCGCTCAGAGCCAGGTAGCGCAACGGCGCGCCGATAAGACCGCCGCAATCGCAGTTATAGCGCAACGAAAAGCAGAGCTTGATGCCGCTCAGAAGCTCTTCCTGCGAACCCAGGCGCTGGCCCCGAAAGACTTTGTCACGGTCCAGGCTCTGGATAACGCTCGCGCAGATTTTAAGAGCGCGGAGGCAGCGGTCAGTGCGGCCGAGGCGCAAGCCGCAGCTGCCGACGCTGCTGTCGGTTCGGCCACCTCCGAAGTCCTTGATGCGCGGGCCAAGGTGGACGCAGAACGAGCGACCATCCAGCGCATCCAGGCGAATATTGACGACAGCCAGCTTCGTTCATCGGTGAACGGACGCGTGCAGTACCGCGTCGCGGAGCCGGGCGAAGTTCTCGGAGCGGGTGGGCGTGTGCTGAATCTGGTCAATCTGAGCGACGTGTACATGACCTTCTTCCTGCCCGACAAAGTGGCGGGCCAAGTGGCCGTTGGCGCCGACGTGCGGATCGTACTCGACGCCGTCCCCCAGTTCGTCATCCCGGCCAAAGTAAGCTTTGTCGCCAACGTCGCCCAGTTCACTCCCAAGACGGTGGAGACCGCGGAAGAACGCCAAAAGCTGACGTTCCGGATCAAAGGCCAGATCGCACCGGAGTTACTCCGCCAGTACCTCAGCCAGGTCAAGACGGGCCTGCCCGGCATGGCTTATGTCCGGCTCGATCCCCACGCAGAGTGGCCCAGCGATCTGCAGACTCGGCTGCCACCGCCAATTAGCCAACCACAATGAGCAATGGTCGCCAGAATGTGCCGCCGGTCGCCCGGCTTCGCGACGTGAGCCTGCGTTATGGCAGAACGCAGGCACTGGATGGCATTACTCTGGACGTCCCTGCAGATTGCATGGTGGGCGTGATCGGTCCGGATGGTGTCGGCAAATCAAGCCTGCTTTCGCTCCTTGCCGGCGCACACGCCGTACAGACCGGGCAGGTCATGGTGCTCGGCGGAGACATGGCCTCAGCGGATCATCGCCGGGCGGTGTGTCCGCGCATCGCGTATATGCCGCAGGGTCTCGGTGGGAATCTCTACGCAACGCTGTCGGTGTTCGAGAATATCGACTTCTTTGGCCGCCTGTTCGGTCATTCTCAGGAGAACCGCCAACGACGTATTGCCCAGCTCCTGGAAAGTACAGGTTTGGCCCCATTTGCCGACCGCCCAGCCGGCAAGCTCTCCGGCGGGATGAAGCAGAAGCTTGGCTTGTGCTGCGCTCTGATCCACGACCCGGATTTTCTCATCCTCGATGAGCCGACCACCGGTGTTGATCCCCTTTCACGGCGCCAATTCTGGGAACTGATCGCGCGCATCCGGGTAGAGCGGCCCGGCATGAGCGTCATGGTGGCTACCGCTTACATGGAAGAAGCCTCGCGGTTTGACTGGCTGATGGCAATGGACGCCGGTCACGTGCTCGCAACCGGTTCACTGCAAGAACTGCTTTCGCGCACCAGCACGACTTCGCTGGAGGCTGCATTTATCGAACTGCTACCCGAAGAAAAACGGCGCGGCCATCGCGCGGTGGAGATTAAGCCGCGTCGGGTGACGGAAGGCGGCGCCGTCGCCATTGAAGCCAAGGACCTGACGATGCGGTTCGGCGACTTTACGGCCGTCGATCATGTCAGCTTCAATATTGAACGTGGCGAAATTTTCGGATTCCTCGGCTCCAATGGTTGTGGCAAGACGACCACGATGAAAATGATGACCGGGCTGCTCGCACCCACCGAGGGGCAAGCTCGGTTATTCGGCCAGCTCCTCGATCCAAACGACCTCGCTACCCGTCGCCGGGTCGGTTACATGTCGCAGGCCTTCTCGCTCTATACCGAATTGACCGTTCGCCAGAACCTCGAGCTTCACGCGCGCCTTTTCCAGGTCCCCGCTGAGATGATCCTGGCGCGCGTTCAGGAGATGGTGAAGCGGTTCGATCTGGCGTCGGTGATAGACGCGTTTCCGTCCGCGCTGCCGATGGGCCAACGCCAACGCCTCTCGCTGGCAGTGGCGATGATCCATCACCCGGAGATGCTGATCCTGGACGAGCCCACTTCCGGGGTCGATCCTGTCGCGCGTGACGGGTTCTGGCAAATTCTGCTCGAGCTTTCGCGCCGCGACCAGGTCACCATCTTCGTCTCGACGCATTTCATGAACGAGGCCGAGCGCTGTGATCGCATATCCTTAATGAATGCCGGGCGGGTGCTGGTCAGTGATGCTCCCAGCGCAGTGGTTAAGAAGCGCGGAGCAGCAACACTGGAGGATGCCTTTATCTCCTATCTCGAAGAAGCGACTGGCGTGAAAGGCCAGCCCCCTTCCTCATCCAAGCCTGCGGTATCATCCAAGCCCGCGGTCTCGGCCAGCACTCGAGCGCCTGAACAGGGTTTGTCGGAAGCGCAAGAAGCAAGGCCCCGTTCCGGTTTCGATTTTGGGCGGATGTTCAGTTATACGCGCCGCGAGTCGCTCGAGCTGCGGCGCGATCCGATGCGCGCGGCGCTGGCGCTGCTCGGCACCCTCATCCTTATGCTCGTCATGGGGTATGGCATCACCCTGGACGTGGAGCACCTGTCATTTGCTGTACTCGATCGGGATCAAACCGAGACTAGTAATAACTACGCGCTTCAATTCATCGGCTCACCACGTTATTTCATCGAGCACGGTCCGATTCGCGACTATGCAGAGCTGGACCGGCGTATGCGTTCAGGCGAGCTGAGTCTCGCGCTCGAAATTCCGCCGCATTTCGGACGCGATCTGGCCCGTGGTCGAACTGCGCGGATCGGAGCCTGGATCGACGGCGCCAATCCTACCCGCGGCGAGACCATCCGCAGCTATGTTCAGATTGTACATTCGCAATGGCTGGCCAATATGCAAGGTCGTGTCTCGCATATTCCAGGGGTTTCCTCCGAGAAGACACCAGGGATGTCTCCCGAGGGCACTCTAGCCACGGTCGAAATTCGTTACCGCTATAACCCGGATGTCCGGAGCCTGCCGGCCATGGTTCCCGCAGTGATCCCGCTGCTGCTGATGATGATCCCCGCGATGCTGGCCGCTCTCAGTGTGGTGCGGGAAAAGGAGCTCGGCTCCATCGTCAATCTCTACGTTACCCCGGTAACCCGGCTTGAGTTCCTGCTTGGCAAACAGCTTCCGTATGTAGCCATCGCGATGGTGAATTTTGTGCTGCTGCTATTGATGGGAATCACGGTGTTCGGGGTGCCTCTCAAGGGCAGTTTCCTGGCGCTGGCAATAGGGAGCCTGTTATATGTGAACGCCGCCACCGCGTTTGGGCTGCTGATATCCAGCTTCACTCGAAGTCAGATCGCAGCAATCTTTGGAGCTGCGATACTAACACTTGTACCAGCCATGCAGTTCTGCGGAGTTCTCGACCCGGTATCCAGCCTGGGAGGATTCGGAAAGTTCATCGGCGCAATCTATCCCACTACTTATTACATCCAGATTTCACGAGGAACTTTTTCAAAGGCACTGGGCTTCTGGGACCTGCGAGCGTTCTATATCCCATTGCTGCTGGCTGGGCTGGTAATGGTCGCCGCGACCACGCTGCTGCTGAAGAAGCAGGAGACTTAAGCGATGCGCCTGGCGAACATCTGGAATCTTGGCATCAAGGAACTTCGCAGCCTGGCCCATGACCCGGTCATGATAGCCCTTATTACATGGGCGTTTACCCTTTCAGTTTACGCGGTGGGCAAGTCGATACCGGAAACGCTCAGCAAGGTTCCGATCGCGATTGTGGACGAGGATCAGTCGCAGCTTTCCGCGCGGATCATTGATGCTTTTTTCCCGCCCCAGTTTATGCGACCCGCGCTTATCAGCCGGGATCGAATGGATGCACGGATGGACGCCGGGTCTGATACCTTCGCCGTGGACATCCCACCGGACTTCGAGCGCGATGTCATGGCGGGGCGAAACCCTCGAGTCCAACTCAACGTTGATGCGACACGCATGCATCAGGCGTTCACCGGGGGCGGGTATATTCAGAACATCATCAGTGCCGAGGTCGACGCCTTCGTAAAGCACTACAAGCCCGCCGGCACGCAACCCGCGGGTTATCCCCCATCCGGTCGAGCCATCACCGCGGGTGCCTATGTGGGACGTTCGACTGAGTCCAAAGATTGGCCGCAGAGCGGGGTGGAAGTGCCCGATCTTGCCCTATACGTGCGCTTCAATCCGAATCTCGAAAGGCTATGGTTTGGCGCGGTGTGCGAAATCATCAACGAGGTTACGATGCTCTCGATTGTCCTTACCGGCGCCGCTCTCATTCGTGAGCGCGAGCACGGCACGGTAGAGCATCTGCTCGTGATGCCGGTCACCCCGTTCGAGATTATGACGAGCAAAATCTGGTCGATGGCCCTGGTCGTGCTCGCGGTCTGCGGATTGTCTCTCGTATTTGTAGTACACATAGCGATGTCGGTTCCGCTCGAGGGGTCAATCGCGCTTTTTCTGGCCGGTGCCGGGATTGAACTTTTTGCCACTACGACCCTCGGTATCTTCTTGGCGACCTTCGCTCGCTCCATGCCGCAATTCGGCTTACTGATGATCCTGGTGCTGCTCCCCCTAGTGTTGTTGTCGGGCGGCTTCACTCCGCGAGAGAGCATGCCCGAGCCCGTACAAATTGTGATGCTCGCCGCGCCGACGACTCACTTGGTCACGCTGGGACAAGCTATCCTGTTCCGTGGCGCTGGATTCTCCCTGGTTTGGAAACAATTTGCCGCGCTCGCCGTGATTGGCTCTGTATTGTTCGGTATCGCGCTGGCGCGCTTCCGTAAGACAATCACCTTCATGGCGTGAACGGGGGCTGGAAAAAAAGAATAGCTCGTGCCATGGAATAACAAATGCCAATATCACGAATGTTGGTGGCGACAGATGGATCGTCTGGCGGTAGTCGTGCTGTGACCGCTGCTGCCGAAATGGCAAAGGCTTTGGATTGCGACTTGCTGATTCTCACTCTTCCTGAGAATACTCTTCCTCCAGCAAAATGGAGCGAATTGGCGCGAGCCGAGGGAGGAGTTGATGAAGGGTTGGAATTGCTGGAAACACGCATTTTGGTCGAAGCTAAAGAACGGGCCGAGAGTATCGGGGTAGCAAAGGTGCGAACATCGTCTGGTTCCGGTGACGTGGCGGAAGCCATTATGGACATGGCTCGACGGGAACGGACCGACATCATAGTAGTCGGACGGAGAGGACGAGGGCAGCTAGCGGGATTACTGTTAGGGAGCGTATCTCAGAAGCTGGTGTCACTGGCACCCTCTCTTGTACTCGTGGTGCCATGATCAGAATTCCGTGGCGCTGGATTCTCGCTGGTTTGGAAACAATTTGCCGCGCTCGGCCTGATTGGTTCGATCTTGTTCGGTGTCGCGCTGGCGCGCTTCCGTAAGACAATCACCTTCATGGCATAGGCATTTGCCAGAAGCTCGTAGGTTCACGGAGGAACAGAGTATGTCCGCAGGGACTCGTCCAGTTATCTGGTTCTCCGATCCGGCTTCTTCCAATGTCCGCCAACTGGGCGGGAACAACGCCTCGCTTGGAGAAACGACGCACAACCTGAGCCGCACGGGAATACCCTGCCCGAGGGCTTCTCGTGATCGTCAGCGCTGCGGTGTTGTCATTGATTTTTGTCGTAAAAGGTCTGCTTGGCGTGCCGATCGCCGGTTCGTTGGCGCTGTTCGCAGGCGGAGTGGCGGTCTATCTCTCTTCGATCACCTCCCTGAGCATAATGATCGCTTCGCAGATCAGCTCGATGCCGCAGCCGGTCTTCATCCTTCTGAGTCTCCTGTCCGGCAGTACGACGCCGCTAGGCAGTATGCCCGACACTTTGCAGCGAATAATGCAATTCTGGCCGTCGACCCATTTTGTCAGCTTCGCCGGGGCCATCCATTATCGCGGCGCCGGGGCCGCATAATGGCAAGGCGTTAGAGAAGGGGCTCAAACCCCAGGTTATGCAGACCACTGACAAACGAATCCATTGGAAGCCAGAGGACATGTCCTCAAACCAAAATCGCATCACCCTCGACAACTGGAGCCGCGTAGAAGGTTCCGCATTGCCGCTCGGAGCTACATGGTTTGCGTCGGAGCAGGCTTACAACTTCTCCATCTATTCCAAGAACGCCACGTCGGCGTCGCTTCTCCTCTATCAAGAGCCGAATTTCACCATCCCGGCGAAGGTATATCGATTTAGTTTTCCGACCAACAAGACGTCGAGAGTCTGGCACATGTTGGTGCCTGCCGCAGAAATCGGAGAGGCGAGGTACTATGCCTACAAACTTGACGGTCCGTTCAATCCAGTGACGGGAGATCGTTTCGACGATAGCAAAATACTGTTCGATCCGTATGCCCGTCGGATCTTTCTACCACCCGATTTCAGCCGCAGAGCAGCGTGTGCGCCGGGTCCGAATGACGGCAAGGCTCCCCTAGGTATTCTGCCCGACAGAACTTTCGAAGCTGTGGCTGCGCAAACAGGTGTGCTGCGACACACTCATGATTCGGTAATCTACGAGCTGCACGTGCGCAACTTCACGAGACATTCAAGCTGTAAGCTGGATGACCCAACTCGCGGGACATACGCGGGCGTCGGTGCTATGGTCCCCTATCTCAAAGAGCTTGGGGTCACCGCTGTCGAGCTCATGCCGGTTCATCAGTGCGATCCGCAAGAGGGAAGTCACTGGGGGTATATGCCCCTGGGCTTCTTCGCTCCGCACCACTTATACGCAGAAAACGCTGACGCTCATGCTGCGCCCGGCGAATTTCGAGAAATGGTGGAGGCTCTTCATCGCGCCGGAATCGAGGTGATACTAGACGTCGTCTACAACCATACCACGGAAGGCGACCGGAGTGGTCCTACGTATAGTTTCCGAGGCATTGACGATTCGACATATTACGCACTCGACCCGAACGATTTGAGCCAGTACGTGAACTTCAGCGCGTGCGGCAATGATCTGCGCAATGCCCACCCACTGGTTCGCAAATTAGTGTTTGACAGTTTGCATTATTGGGCCACCGAGATCGGCGTAGACGGGTTTCGTTTCGACCTCGCCTCGATCTTCATGCGCGACAGCAGCGGCTCCCTAAATTACCACGATCCCGCCATCATCGCAGAAATCACCGGCTATTTCGCCAAAAACGTCCGATTGATAGCGGAACCCTGGCAAGGCGAGCCTGGTAGCGGGTATGTGCTGGGCCGTTCGTTTCCAGGGCTGGGCTGGCAGCAGTGGAACGGGAAATTTCGCGACGACCTCCGTGGTTTCGTCAAAGGCGATAACGGACTGGTTTCAGCTGTCATGACCAGGCTCTATGGTAGCACCGACCTGTTTCCGGATGATCTCGCGAATGCCTCTCGTCCGTCACAAAGTGTGAATTTTGTAACCTGCCACGACGGCATGTCCCTGAATGACCTCGTCTCCTACACCAACGATAGCCAAGGGAGCTGGAACTGTGGCTGGGAAGGTGACTCGGATGTTCCCGAAGATGTGATTGCGCTTCGCAAGCGTCAGGTGAAGAACTTCTTCTCTCTTCTGATGCTTGCGAACGGAACCCCGATGTTCCGAGCAGGGGATGAATTCATGAATACCCAGCGCGGCGATCCCAACCCATACAGGAGGGACGATGAAACTGTCTGGCTCGATTGGGGCCGTCTTGAGCTGAACCGGGATATTTTCCGATTCTTCAAGCATATGATCGCTTTTCGCAAGCGCCATCCCTCGATCGGGCGCAGTGGTTTCTGGGCGGACGACGTACGCTGGTACGGAGTCACTGGGCAACCTGATCTTTCCCACGATTCCCATACACTGGCTTTTTTCTTGAGCGGGTCACAGGTCGGTGATGACGATTTGTATGTAATGATCAATGCATTTTGGCAAGATCTTGATTTCATCGTCCAAGAGGGAGCCGTGGAGGATTGGCTTAAGGCAATCGACACTTCTCGCAGCGCGCCGGAAGACATCTCCGAGACAGACCACGGCGAGTCACTGTCGTCGGTACGCTACAAAGTGGCCGCTAGGTCAGTTGTTGTTCTCGTGCGCCCCCGCCGTGACAAAGCTGAGACTCAAAAGTGATGTCCTTGGCCGATTTGAAAACAACCAAATGTAGCTTGGCGGCGGCCATTTTTGACGTCGATGGTGTCCTGCTGGCGTCGCCCCATGAGCGGGCGTGGCGGGAGGCGCTTGGGGGCTTCGCTGATCCAGAGCGTCTGACCACCGAACTCTACGAGAGTCGTGTCGCGGGCAAACCGCGGCTCAGCGGCGCTATTGCCGTTCTGGAGGCTTTGGGAGTACCAGCCGCCAAACAGCGCGCCTTCGCTTACGCCGAATGCAAGCAGAAAAGGCTCGAGGAGCTGATCCATGCCAGGGATTTCGCTGCTTTCCCTGACGCCATCCGCTTCGTTCAGGCCGTTCACGAGCTGGGCTGGCCAATGGCCGTGGCCTCATCTTCGCACAATGCCAATCAGATGATGCAGGCGATATCCCTGGAAACCGGCGGGAGTTTACTGGACATGTTCACCGTTAACGTCTGCGGACGCGATCTGCCCCGGGGCAAGCCGGATCCGGCAATCTTCCTGTTGGCCGCCGCAGAGCTGAAACTGCCGCCTGCAAAATGCTTCGTGGTCGAGGACGCGCCAGCCGGAGTCGAGGCGGCGCGTGCCGGCGGCATGATAGTGCTCGGGGTTGCCCGGCTTAACGATTCCGATGTGCTGCGGGCGGCCGGCGCCGATGTGGTAGTGACAAGCCTCGATGAAATCGCCGTGGACGAGCTGGCGGCCGGCCGGCTCAGTCGTCGTGCGGCGTGATGGGTCTGTTTGAGATGGAAAGCTTGCTCGAACCCACGAGTGATCCCACGTGGTTGCTTGCCAAATGGGGATATGACCCGGTTCGCGAAGAGATCTACGAGGCACGCTTTGCTACGAGCAACGGCTTCCTCGGGGTTCGAGGAGGACCCGCTGTCGGTCACGGATGGCGCTGGATCGAGCCCCATCGCACCTATATTGCCGGTCTGTTCGACACCACGGGCCCTGATCACCCGATACCGAGACTCCTCGCCGCCCCGGGCTGGCTGCAGGTGCGCATCATTACCACTGGCGAACCGCTCGTCCACGACCTTTCGGAAGTCACCTCCCCCAGCGCGACGCTCGACATGCGACGAGGCGTATTGCTCACCGGAGGTCGGCTGGCCGACCACCCGACTGTAGCCGTCCGCGCACGAACGCTGCGCCTCGTATCATTACGAGAGCGCGCGATCGGACTCCACGTGGTGAATTTGGAAATCGAGGAAGGGAAAATCGAGCTCACCCTGGAAGCATCGTTCGAAGGGCTAGGTCTCGGGCTAGTGACCGAGCGTCTGGAGCAAGACCTCGGCACCTGGCGGACCAGGTATTCGGGCAAACGCCTCGCCGTCGCCGCTGCCTCCTCGTTGCAGATCGACGGCACCGACATCGCGCCGGCCAAGCCCGGACCGTTTGCGTGGTCCTGGCACTGGAAGACTCGCCCCGGCCAGACAGTGCGCCTTGTGCGGTTGATTGCGGTAGCGAGAGGCGACACGCACGATGCGGACCCTGGGCCAGTTGCTTCGGAGAAGCTTGGAGCAGCCAAACGGCTCGGCTGGAACAAGGTTGTCCAGGAACACGAGGCAGCTTGGGCAGAGCGATGGCAGCGAAGCCAAATCGAAATCGGGGGAGCCCCGGCCGCGGAGCAGGCGTTGCGCTTCGCCGTGTACCACCTCACTAGCGCGGCCAACCCAGCCGACGAGCGCGTTTCCATCGGAGCGCGTGGGCTAACTGGCGAAGACTACAACGGGCACGTGTTCTGGGATACCGAAATCTATCTGCTGCCGTTCTATACATTGACCTGGCCAGAAGCGGCCCGTGCGCTGCTCATGTATCGTTTTTGGACCATCGATGGAGCGCGGGCGAAGGCGGCCGCGATGGGTTGGCGTGGCGCCATGTACGCCTGGGAATCCGCCGATAGCGGTGCGGAAGCGACTCCTCAGCAGGTTGTCTGTCCCGATGGTCATATTGTGGATGTTCTTTGCGGGAAGCAGGAGCAGCACATTACCGCAGACATCGCGTACGCGGTCTGGCAGTACTGGGAGGCGACTAAAGACGAACAATTTCTGCTAGACGCCGGGGCCGAGATCATCCTCGAGACAGGCAGGTTCTGGTCGAGCCGCGCTCAACCGGAACCTGACGGCTACTGCCACATCCGCGGTGTGATCGGACCGGACGAGTATCACGAGCAAATCGACGACAACGCGTTCACCAATGTGATGGCGCGCTGGAACATCCGGCGGGCGCTGGATGTGGCCGCAATATTGCGGGAACGCTGGCCCGACCACTGGGCCGGCTTCTCATCACGTCTTGGCTTGACCGATACCGAACTCGCGCAGTGGCGGACCGTGGCACAGACGATGGCGACCGGCTGGAGTCCGCAAACTGGGCTGTTCGAGCAATTCGCAGGGTTCTTCGGCCTTGAGGACATCGATCTTTCGGCTTACGAGGGCCGCTCTGTGCCCATGGACGTCGTACTCGGACGACAGCGGACGCAACGGACTAAAGTGATCAAGCAAGCCGACGTTGTAGCTCTCCTCGGGTTGCTGCCGGAGGAATTCCCCGGTGACAGCGCAGCGGCGAACTTTCGCTACTACGAACCGCGCTGCAGCCACGGTAGTTCGCTCAGCGGCGCCATGCATGCGCTGGTTGCGGCCAGGCTGGGTTATTCCGAGATGGCATTGCGCTATTTCCAGCACGCCGTGGCGATAGACCTCGCCGATACGCACACGGCGATCGCCGGAGGGCTGCACATGGCTGCTCTCGGAGGTACCTGGTTGACGGCGGTATTTGGCTTCGCCGGGCTGTCACTACGAACTGATGGGCTCGCCCTTGACCCCAAACTGCCTGCGAGTTGGCGAAGCCTGAGTTTTGGAATTGAGTGGCGTGGCCGCCGCCTGAAGATCAGGATCGACGGTCAGGATCGCCTTCTCCAAGCAACATTGGAAACAGACGACTCAATGACGCTGTTAGTGAACGGCCGACAGCACGAGCTCCGCCGGCATCAGACAACGGCGTGCCCTCTGGGTTAGCAATTATCGAGAGTGATGGCGATAGGATCTGTGGCGCCAAAAGACACAGTGCCTGATGACTGGTCCATTTCCGCGCATCTGTTCGAACTCACTCGGGATTGCGTTGTTCCCGACCCGATTTTCCGGCTGGCTTGCGACAGCCGATCGAGATGCAGCAACTCCATCACCAGAGCCTCATGCACCCATCTAGGGAAGCTCTGCGCAAGTTGTGGTCCGCAAAAACACCACGATCGTCATGCAGCGCGGGCCGAGAGGCTGTACTCATGGTGAAGTCCGTTCAAGACGGGGTGCGCCACGACGCGGCTGGGCCGGTCGAAGCGATGCCGCTGGCGTTGCACCTGCACGGGGCAATGCTGACGCGGAACGGGAAAGCCGGGTCCTAACGATGTGTGTGGCCGGCCGCGATTGTAATGCGGTAGCCACGACCACAGGGTTCGTCGCAGATGGTCCTCGGTCAACGGAATAATCCAATCGAGGCACTCCCGCCGAAGGTTCCCGATGAGTCTTTCGCAGAGTGCATTCGCTTGCGGGCTCCGCACGGGCGTTGTGATGATCTCAAGGTCGAGGTGCGCGAGCGACTCATCGAATCCGGGGGAGAAGATTGCGTCGCGGTCGTGGAGGATAAATCGATACGCGTGGTCTGACGGGATGGCCTCACGCAGCTGCTGGAGGGTCCAGGCGGCGGTTGGATGCGCGGTCACGTTAAGGTGAATAATTCGGCGCGAAGCGTGTTCCATGACCACCAACACGTAAAACAACCGGAAAGTCGCGCTCGCGACGACGTAGAAGTCACAGGGGATGATGGCCGCCGCGTGATTCTTCAGAAAGGTGGACCAGCGCTGATCGTGGCGCGGGTTGCCACCGGGCGGGGCCGGCGACTTTGGCAGATACTTCCGGATCGTGCGCGGCGACACGCGCAGGCCGAGCTTCAGCAGCAATTCGTTTGCAATGCGCTCCTCACCCCACGAGGGATTCTCGCGCGCCATCCGGCGAATCAAATGTTGGAGCTCCAGCGGAATCGGCGGTCGGCCAGCTTGGCACTTCCGGCGCCAGTAAAACCGGAAGCCCTGGCGGTGCCAACCGATGAAGGTCCTCGGCGTCACGACGGTTAGAGCGCCGCGCCAATCGAACCAGCGGCTGAGCCACAGCAGGGTCAAACGCGTTGGATGGGAGATCCGGCAGGGCTTGATTCTGCGCTCCTGGTAGAAACCGAGCTGTTTGCGCAGGAAACAGATTCTCGGCCGCGAGCGAGCTTCTGGATCGTAACCCGAGAAACAGGAAGCGGAGCAAATCGGCAAACAAGTTCAGCCAGCACGCGCAGAAATTCATGATGCACCGATGTCCTTCGTCTTCGATCTTCTCCTTTCACTTTGGCTGCTATTTTTCCCGTTTCAAGTCACGCCGCTAATTTTTGCGGAGCACAGTCCGCAGAATCATTCGACGGTTCAGCAGCCTCGCAAGCGCCGGCTCGGCGCCGTTCTATGAAGCCCCTACTGGAATTGCTGCGGGTGAATCGGAGGCAGCGGTGGGCAAGTTCGACCGTGTGTTTTGGAAGGGGCTCTGGAGCCTGGTGAGGCCCTACTGGACCTCCGAAAAGCGGGCCCGGGCTCTCGGGCTACTAGCGATCGTGGTGGCTTTGAGCCTGGGCACGACCGGGATGCGAGCCATCTTCAGCTATGTCTCGCGCGATGTGATGAACTCGCTGCAGGCCAAGGATGCTGCGCACTTTTATCACTTGATGCTTCTGTATGTCGTATGGATCGTTATCTTCGTGCCCATCGCAGCTTTTCATCCCTACCTGACCGGGCTGCTGGGGATCGAATGGCGCGACTGGATGACCGAGCGGTTCGTCCGGCTTAGCTTGCACAAGAACGCGCTCTACCGCATCATGCGCGATCGCTCCGTCGACAATCCCGACCAGCGAATCAGTGAGGATATCAACAGCTTCACGACCGGCGCGCTGACCTACTCGATGGTAATGCTGAGCGCGCTCGTCACCGCCGCAACGTTTTTCGGAATCCTGTGGTCGATCTCGTCATGGGTTGGCAGTGTGCTTGGTCGGCTACGCTGCCGTCGGTACCTGGCTGACGGTCATAATCGGCAGGCGCCTCGTGCTGATCAATTTCGATCAGCAACGCTACGAGGCTGATTACCGCTTCGCGCTCGTGCACGCACGCGACAACGCCGAACAGATCGCGCTCTATCAAGGCACCCGCGACGAGGCGCGTCAGTTGAGCAGCCACTTTGCGCGCGTGCTGCGCAACTTCAAATTGTTGATTCTGTGGCAGCGCCATCTCACCTTCTTCACCGAATCCTATGACGACGCGGCGAATCTCGTGCCTTATTTCGTCCTCGCAGGCGCGTACTTTTCCGGGCATTTCAAGTTGGGTGAATTCACCCAGGCCGCTTACGCGTTCGCGGTGCTTCAAAGCTCTCTGTCACTGGTGATCGACCGTTTCCAAAGCCTCACTGACTATGCGTCGGTGGTCAACCGTCTCGCGACGTTCAAGAAAGAATGCGAGAAGACTGATGCTCCCGAACCCGACGGCGCGGAGCGGATCGAGGTGGTCGAGGACGGACGCCTTGCGCTTAAAAACCTGACGCTGATGACGCCGGATCGGTCGCGGACGCTGCTCGACGGGCTTTCAACGGCGGTTAACGAGGGCGACGCGCTGCTGGTCATGGGTCCGAGCGGCGTGGGCAAGACCTCGTTGATGCGCGCGGTCGCCGGACTTTGGGACTTCGGCAGCGGACGTATCGAGCGTCCACCGCTGGACCAGATCATGTTCCTGCCGCAGCGCCCGTACATGATCCTCGGATCACTGCGCGATCAGCTCCGCTACCCGAGCGCGGAGGACGCCACCGAAGAGGAACAACTCGAGGCGCTGAAGGAGGTGAATCTGGCCGATCTGCCGGCGCGATTCGGCGGACTGGACGCCGAGATGCATTGGGTGGACGTGCTTTCCGCCGGCGAGCTGCAGCGGCTAGCTTTCGCGCGGCTTCTGTTCAACCGTCCGCGCTATGCGTTCCTCGACGAAGCGACCAGCGCGCTCGATCCGGGAAACGAGGAACTCCTGTATGCGAGGCTCGCGCGGATGCCGACGACCGTCGTCAGTCTTGGCCACCGGCCGAGCCTCCGAAAATTTCACACGCGGGTGCTTAGGCTCGGCTCGAGCTTGGACCATGAAGCAGCACTCGAGGATGGCGCCGGCCTCACCGCCCCCGTTACGAAATGATCGTCGAAACAGATTACTAATTTCGTGTTCCCTTCGAGTTCGTGATGTAGATGTGGACGAGTGTTCGACTTGCCACGCGCGGACTTTACGCACGCCGCTTTAACGCTTGCGCGTTCCTGAAAAGACTCCGGCAGCAGCCTATCAGTGTCCGACCTCACCGATCCGGCGCTTCAGCCAGCGTACGTTGTTTTCCTCGACCTCTTCGATAGAAAGCTCCGCCCCGTATTCGTCGATAAATGTCAGCCTTCTATCGTCGAGGAAAAACCCGCTTGCGCAGAGGACCGTTAATTTCTCAGGAGCGATACGATCCAGATAGGCGTCCATGAATGAACTCCGTTGGGTTTATGGCCGTCCGATTCGGACACGGTTGTGTGGCACGTGCAATAACTTTCCGATCTTGAAAAGATTTATACCTAAAGGGAGGCTCACGACAAACGAATCCGGTTCTTCTGAGAACACAGTTCTCCCCACGTACCCACACAACGGCGGGCCAGGGTGAATCGCCAGACTTTTCAATGCTTTCGGAGTTTTCAGTAGAGACAAGCCCAAACTCAGATCTCAGAATACCTCCCAGCCGCGCGGCCATCTCCCTCTCAGCGGTATGTCCTCCGCAGGGTCATGGGGGACCTCTCTGAAGCCCATATATGCTAATCCTCCACATTGATCACCCAGCCTCTGGGCAGAACCCGACCTCAAACGTGGAAAATCGCGGATCGAGTACCATTCGTATTTCTGCGGCGGTTTGCAAAGCGCGAGCATGAGCGCCTCGGCGCGATCGGGCGAGGGAATTCCGCGCGCCCGGGCGCTTTCCTTGCTTTCGATCTTAATTCTTCCGTGAGAATCAACTTCGTACAAGATGCCGGTCAGTTGGTCTATAGTCACATCGTCTCTCAAACCCTGTACCTCGTTGCGCTCGAACGCATCGGCCAGCTCCTGATAGTACTGTGCCTTTAGATTCACGAATCGCCCGGCAGGATCGTTCTCGGGCCATTCCGGACGACTCTCACATGCCATGCCGACGTTGACCAGCTCGACCGGAAATCTCTCGTCCCTGAGATGCAGGCCAAAGTTGTGACCCATCCCGATCGCATCAACTCGAACGGAACGAAGGCGTCCGCGGTACGAGGCCAAGAACCGGACCACGTCGCCGCGCGTGTCCTCGCAGCGCCACGCCCCCATGGCGATGATCTTGAAGTCGTGCGGCTTGGACTCGCAGACATAAACGACCGTTTCCGCTTCTCCGCCGCCAACGTCCACTCCGGCTACCAGGCTGGCCGCCTTATCTTGCACCGGAGTGCGAAGAACGCGCTCCTTGGCGCGCTCCAACCAGCGCAGTTTCACGAGAGCGTTCTGTGCCTGGTCGGGGAATTGGCCGCGCACGCGCGAGACCCAGTTGGGCGAGCTGCGTTCGTCGCCATGCCACCATGCCCTATACTGATCGAAAACCCAGCGTTTGGTCACCAGGTAAGGCATCGGATTCTGGTCCAAGAGTCCGCCCTCCGCTGGATCCATCTGCAGAAGCTCGTCGAGCCCGATGTCTTTTAAGTTCGGCGAGTCGAATGCGTCGATAGTAATACAATTCCATAGTTCCCGTTCTCGCGTGAACGCGTCATAGAAGGCACCCGATGGTAGAGTGGGATTTCCGGCCATCACGATATGCACTTTGCCGCCAGCCATGGTACCCGCAATCGCGTCCCAAACGCCGGACTCGATCCCCGGCGCCTCGTCCGCGATGATCAGGACATGCTTGCCATGATACCCCTGAAAGTTTGCAGATCGGTCGGTCGAGAAACCCAAAGCGAAGTTGCTGTCGTCACGCAGCCTGAGCTCCGTACTTTTGAGTTCGGGATAGTGAACCCTCGCCTGCGCAATGAGGCGATGAATCTCTGACCACAACTGGGTTTTGACCTGGCGGAAGGTCGATGAGGTAGTCAGAACAATTCCGTCAGGGTAGCGCGCTAACCACCAAAGTGCGGCCACGGCCAAGGCGTAAGTCTTGCCCACGCCATGGCAGGATCTTATGACGGTTCGTCGACAGTTCTGGATTGAATGCAGTATTTCAATCTGTTGTTCCCAGAGCTGAGCGCCGAGGACATTGGTGCCGAACAGCACGGGGTCGGTGACCACCCTACGTGCCAACGTCTTCTGTTGAGGGGAGAGTTCGTGCTTTTCAGTCTTCATCAGAAATTGGACCTATCGCGGAAAGCAGCTCAACTATTGTTATGGGCTTTCCGTCTTTGCCTAACAGTTGTTGTCGCTCAGTGAATGCCATCAAAAGTTGAATCGAGCGATGATCACCTTGAGCAGCTTTATTCACCAGCTGTTTAACGATCGCTTGCAGCTTTGTTGCTTTCTTCCGTCGCCCGTTCTCATTTATTATTACCGGCTCGGCGAGCGCCTCCTCCATCAGGCTCGCGAAACTTCTTGAGCCGCGCGGCCGGCCCCTGGGGTTCCCCGATTGACCTTTGCGGAACCGAGTCGCCCGCGGCGGCTTCCCGTAGCCCATTTCAGCGGACATTGCGCACCTCCTCCGTTCGCTCGGCTTCCAACTCGTTGAATGATCTCCCGCTTGATGCATCGCGGGCGGCCTCGCCCGTATAGGCTTGCCAGCGCCTCACGATCGTGTCGACGTAGATTGGGTCGAGCTCGAGTCCGTAGCAGTGCCGGCCCACACGTTCGGCGGCGATGACGGTGGTGCCGCTGCCGAGGAAGGCATCGACCACGATGTCGCCGCGCGCGGTGCAGTCCAGGATGGCATCGGCGACCAGCCGCACCGGCTTCACCGTGGGATGCAACGCAAGCAGGTTGCCTTCTTCGCTGGGCGTGCGAGGGCTCGGGTAACTCCATACGTTGGTGCGATCGCGGCCATATTTGCCTAGTAGGACGTTGTTGCGGTGGGACCCACGGCCGTGCTTGAAGACGAAGACCAGCTCGTGGCGGCTGCGATAGAACGCTCCCATACCGGTATGGTTTTTGACCCAGACACACATGCCCTTCAGGTCCGCGTACACGCTCCGACCCGCCGCAAGTAGCTCACCGATGTGCCGCCAATCCATAAAGATGAAGTGCAGCGCGCCATCTGCGCTGTGGAGGGCAAGCAGCGAGCAGGCGTGGGTGAGGAAAGCGGCGTATTGAGCCTCGTCCATCTCGCCTGAGGCCATCGCGAAGTCGCGGTGGCGAATGGCGCCGAGACCGCTAACGTTGCCCTTGATGGCGACGTTATACGGTGGGTCGGTGAACACCATCGCGCCCTGTTCCTCCCTCATCAGGGCGGTGTAGGAGGCTTGCTCGAGCGCGCTGCCGCAGTACACCCGATGCCTGCCTAGCAGAAGGAGATCGCCTGGTCGACTCACTGGCGGCTCGGCCGGTATGGCTGTAAGGAGGTCCGCGGGATCCTCTCGTTGGTCGCTATCCGCCCTCAGACTCTCGATGCGCAAATCGATCTCAGCGGTCTCGAAGCCGATGGCCTCGAGATTGAAGTTGAGCTCGATTGCCGAGAGCTCCTTCAGTTGCTCGGCCAGAAGGCGGTCGTCCCAAGTCGAGTTCTCGGTCAGTCGGTTATCGGCAATCATGAATGCCTTAGCTTGCGCTTCGCTCAAATGCTCGAGAGTGATGGTTGGAACCTCGGTCCAGCCTAACTGCTGACAGGCCATGACGCGGCCGTGACCGGCGATCACTTTGCCCTTGGAATCGACCAAAATCGGGACGTTGAAGCCGAAGGTTTGGATACTGTGGGCGATTTGGCGGATCTGCTTTTGGCTATGTGTCCGCGGGTTGTTGGGATCGAGCCTGAGCTCGGAAAGCCGACGATAAGTTACCTGGACCCGGCCTCGGGCCTGGTCTACTGAGCTTGTGGAAAGTCGCCTGTCGCCTTGTTTCTGCATGAGTGGGTTTCAACCCTCCCAAATCTCGTCGGACGAAGTGGTCGCCCGCGCTGCACTTTTAGCGATCCTATTGACTTGGCGTTCGTCGGTGAAATTTTTTAAGATGATTCGACTATGACAAAACTAGAGTGGTGGGACTGGGTGGCTCTCGGCGACGACGAAGGACGGGTGGATCGCCCAGCAGCGGTGCCTAATTGGTCCGCTGCCCCTGAGGTCGAGCTCGACGGTCAATGGCTGCTTTTTCGCTATCCGATACGTACTTTGAGACGCGGCAGACGCGTGCTCCAATTTCGCAAAGTCGAGGCGGCCGCCGGCGTGCTTACCGAATTCGTCAAGCTCGACGAGGCCCCGGCCGAGCGCATTCTCGATTACGCTCGCCGGTACGGCCGGTTCGGTTTCTGCGAGCATGGCGATCCCAGCCACCGCCTTCGTCCCGAGGGCTGCGCTGCGGCCGTTTGCACCACCGGCGCCGGTCAAACCGCTGTGCGTGAGGCGCTTCAGTGGTGGCGCAATCTTGCAGGCCACGCCCGCGCGCTGCTCAACACGGCGGCCCAGCTCTCCAAGGGCCGAGTCGATGACCTAACCCTGGCCCGGCTCAACCCGCAGCTTTTGTTTTCGGCGCCGCGCCTGAGGGCTGCGCGGCGCGACCCCGCGTCCTTCGTCGCCTATGGAATGGAACTGTGGCTGCGTTTTTTTCAGGTGCGCCCGCGGGTCTCTTACAATCCGCGGCGCAAGCGCTTTGAAATCCGGATCGGCGGTGCGCCGCCCTTACCGGGCGCGCTGGCAATGCAGATCATGCTCGCGGTGACGCGCTCGGCCGGCATTGCGGTCTGCTCCAGTTGTGGAAAGCTCTTCGCACCCTCTCGGCGGCCCAATTCGAACAGAAATGCCTATTGCAACGCCTGTGGTATCAGGGCCGCTTGGCGGGAAGCACAGGCACGTCGACGCGCGCGGAAGTTAACAGCGAGGCGGACAAACACAGCATAGATCCTGCCGTTATCGATCGTTTGGGACAACGGGCACCTAGCAGACCATCGACCGGCTTGGGTTGGGAAATTGGCGGAATCGAGAGACGGTGGCGGTGCGAGGACGTTTGCAAGATCCACCCCGCCTAAACGGTGCGGGGTGCAAGGCTCGACACCCGATTAGGAATGGGAAGAATAGCAAGAATCTTCTCGGCATCATGGACCTTCCAGTGTTGCCATTGCTTCTCTCGGCGGCTCTACGCCGTAGATGGGAACCTGTTTCCTATGCGCGCGGTTTCCTGCCTGGTAGATGCCGCTCGCGTCATGCTTCCAGGTGACCTATCGGATTCGAATTGTAAGTTAAGATTTCGGCAGCCAGGAAGCGGGACCTCCCGTGATGCTGGAGGAGTCTAGACCCTCGGGGCTGTACTCTTCGCCCACGAAGAAGCTTGAATACGGTTTTCCCTAAACCGCTCCAAGAAATTCCCTGATGCACCCATTTAATTCCCTGTGAGGCTTTGAAAATTCCCTGTTCGCTGGAGTAGGGAATTCGTTCAAAAACCTGCAGTGGATCAAGGCCTTTTCCCTGCCCGGAGGCTCAGGTTCGGGCTAAAATCGAGGGAATTCCCTGTTTTTTCCTGCTGATCAGGGAATTTGCCCGCGGAGAATGGTTCGCAGCAGACTGTGTCATCCACCATAGTCCATCAGTTTTTGTACTTCTCGGAGAATTGCTCGAAGTCCGCGCGCGCGTCGTCAGTGAAAGTCCCGCCGGAATTTCTTCGGCAAGAATGCTGGCTTGTCCTGTTGTGAGCCAGAGCTTGCCCTGCTTAACGGCCTCAGCCACCATGCCTTCGACCAGGAGTCTTTCATTGCCTCGCGAGCTTTCCACGGGCTCGCGCCAGCCGCGACGTTACGGTCCCAAGAGGGGTGAGACACGGAATCGGAATCTTGCAAGGGGCCCCCGTGAGACGCTGGTTGTCTCGGATTCCTCCAAGCGCCAGTTCGCTCGTTAGGAACCTGTGCTCTGCCTGCAAAGACCGGCGACCGCTGCATCATGGCTTGGGCGTTGGTGACGCCATCTGCTATCTTGTGTTTGTGCCAAGCTGCATCAAGGTTTGCGCCTGGATTCAAAGCTGCCTGACTCTCGTGCCACGCAGCCTCGGCGGGAGCGAATTGTTATCGCGACCAAGGAGGTCTCAACCTTATGGGTACGAAACCGGAGATCAGCCAGCGCTATCCTAAAAATATTGAGTTGGACGAAGGCCAAGTGCCAGCAGGGCCCTCGTTTTTGCGCGTAAGGCCGGGTGGCCAGCCTCAGGTCCGGCCAGTTTCGCTGCGGCTGATGGGTGCGGCAGACAAGGCCGCAATGCTCCAGTTCGCGTATAGCCTTCCCCAGGAAGACCTGCTCTTTCTGCGCAGTGATATCACGCACCCGGCGAACGTGGACGAGTGGATAAAGAGTATCGAGAAGGGCGCCACGGTCACTCTTTTGGCCGAGCCTGACGGCACGTTGTCGGGTTACGCCAGCCTCCACGTGAACCCGCTTCGATGGACGCGAAAGGTCGGCGAGATTCAGATCAACATAGCACCCGAGTGGCAATCCAGGGGCCTCGGAGAGGGGCTCTGCGCGGAGATTGTGGCCCTGGCCGGCATTTTGGACCTTAGAAAAATCACCGTGCAGATGGTGGCGGACCATAAAAGCGCCCGGGCGCTGTTCGAGAGGCTGGGCTTTCATGTGGAAGCGCTGCTGCCAGACTGGGCAGAAGATCGCGAAGGTCGTTGCCACGACTTGCTATTGATGGCCTATAACCTCCGTGGTACGGGCCAGCGGCCGGCAGCATAGCTCGACGGTTACTACCACCGTCGCTATCCGGGCATTAGCTGAGTCCAAACCCTTCAGCATTCGGAACAAGATTGAGTTCAGGCGTGCGTTGCCCCCCAACACGGACCGAGTCCTGCTACAAATGGTAGTGACTGGTGAGATTCGGCATCGGGTGACAAGTTTGCCCAAAGCTGGCAAGTTGCCGGGATCGGACGTCGGCGAAGATACTCCCGATAAGTAAAACCCTTCTCGGGAGCGCGGCAGGCTGGTCGATGTCGTGGTCGAGCGTCGATCTGCTCTTTCTCCGCGCGCGTCCAGCGCGTCTGAGAGGGGGCGCCCACCGGAGAATCTCAGTTTCGGCCAGCAGCAGGTAATTAATGCTCGATTCTCTCTGTCGAGGAACCGAGCCGGTGCCCTTCGGCCAACTCCCGCTATTACTGAATCTAGTTTTCTTCTGCGATTTCGCCGGCCCCCATTCGCCCTCCAATCGCCCATCGACCAAGGAAAGCGAGCAATAGGAACCTTTCATGGCGCTTCCGCTTTAATTTTTTTGTTGGAGCGTCGTCTCCCCCTGAAACTCGACGCCGTGCTCACGGACGATCACTTGATGTTGGGCGCCGCGCCAGTCGCGCAGCAGTCTGGGGTCCCGCTCTATCCGTTGTGGCCGGCCGTATTGCCTGAATGCGATGGTGCTGGTCAAGCCGGCAAGCGTGGAGCCCTTATGACTCCGGCCTTTTCGGTGCGTTCTTTAGGCTATCGCCGGCTTCAAATCGCGAAACCCCGTGTATTTTTCCTACGTAACAGGCAACAATCTGCATCAAAGAAGGAGGGGCTATGAAGATAGGCGTACTGACTGGCGGTGGAGATTGTCCGGGACTCAATGCGGCAATTCGGGCAATTGTGAAATATGGCAGCAAAAGATGCGAAGACAGCTTTCTCGGCGTCTCCTTGGATGATGCTGACAAAGTGCTCACAGGCACTTGTCCCTGCTCATCGGCTACGGGAGTAGATCTGGACTTGAATCCGCGAAGCGGCCATCTCCGATTGGCGATCGTTGGCCAGGGGGGAAGCATCATCACTACGTTACGGTTTGAGTTTAGAGCTGCGACGATCTTTCCTTAAACCTTAAGCTTGTTGCGACCATCGAATTGCGTGACCTTTAGCTTCGACACGTCAACCCCCGCAAGACAGCGGACATTGACCGAAAATTTAGTATCGGGTGAAGTGCGGGGATTACGCAAAACCGCCACACCGCACCTTGGGCAAAAGTAGTGTCGAGCCTGTCCTGTCCCCCGCGAAGGGCTTCCCGGGCCGATGAGGGCGGATCCGAGAGGGTCTGCACTTTTCTTTTTCCTTCCGTTCCGAGAAAGATTATTTTAATCGCCACGTTCGTCGAAGATACCTACCGCGAAGAGGGATCTAAAAATGCCGGACGAACAAGTTCTAGCCTGGTTGAAAGCGAAGGCACGTGCGACCGACGCGGAAGAACAGCTCTCGGATATGTTGGACAAGGCCGAGAGGTTGCTGAGGTCGCTCAGGGATGGGCCGTCGACAACGCCTTTCGACCCGAACAGCTGGCCGGACGGCTCAGCGGTCGCGGCCGCCCTGCAGGAGTGCCGTGAGGCGCAACGCGCATTCGACCAGGCCAACGCTGCGCTCAGCCCAGCGGACCGCAAGTTGCTGAAGTCTGTCCCCGCCGATTTCTGATGCCAATGAGTCGCCAGGCGCCGCGTCTAACCGATGGGCACGGTGCATAGCGACTCGTCCGCGCTGACCGGGACGGGCGAGCCTGCCGCTCGAGCCGCAACGCAACCCCTAGCGCTGCCGGGTCAGCGCGTCGGTGGCCGCCCCTCCGTGGCCGCCATCGGATCGTACCCCGGCGTGCGGAAGATCGCGCGCAATTGCCGGCGCCTGACGCCCATGTTGCCGCCGTCGTAGAGAGGAAAGGCGAGCGCGTCCTGCATCAGCCCCGTCAGCGGCTGCATGTCGGTGTAGCTGTCGGCACCTACCAGCCGCATCGCGTCGTACACAACCTGCACCGCAAGCTCCGAGCAATATACCTTGGTGATGATCGGAAGTTCCTCGCCGAGCCCGCCGGTGGCATCGAAGTAATGGCACGCCTTCCAGGTGAGATAGCGCGCCGCTTCGATTCTCATTTTCAGATCCGCCAGCATGTAGCCGACATTCTGGTACTCGATCACCGGCACCGGCCCGGATCGTTTGTCGGTCCGTGCGAAATTCAGCGCGCAATCGAACGCCGCGCGCATCACGCCGGTGATGCCGCTCCGATCAGTGCAGCCGTCCACGCGAACGCGCGCGCGTGGACGGCGGATCGGGCGTGGCGGAATCGGGCGGAGGTTCCCCGAGCACAGGCGGCGGCGGGTTCAGTTCGGGATTGGATAACGGCAACGGGTACACGACCTCCGGGATCATCATCGCGGACGTGGCTTTTTATACTTACCCGCTCTCCACGATGCAGATCACGAACCATTATAACGCGATAACGCGGCCTTCGCCCCGGCAGATTCGGTGGCGATTGGGGCTATCGGCAAGGGGGATGGTAATGAAGCGTTGGATCGGTTCTTTGCTCGTGATCGCGGCGCCTGGCGCTCCTGCGCCCGCAGTCCGTTTTCGCTTACCCGGCATGCTGATCGTGCGTTGGCTAAGTTCGCTTCTACTTCTCGCGCTGCTCACGATCCCGGCGCTGGCGCGGGCGCAGATTACCGGAGACCGGAGCGAATGCAGGGCCGAACACCAACGGCACTAGCCAGACTAATCCTGCCTTTACACGTTTGGTCAGAGCGGAATCGACGCCACTGGCGAGTGAACCGATGTTATTGCCCATAGCCGCGTAGATGCCATAGACCACGACAGCGATGGCCGCCACCATTCTAACCGGCAGAGCCCGGTCTTGCTTAATCCGCGCCACGCGCTATCCATCTAGCAAACGTCAGAAAGCAGGAGACAAACATGCGCGCATGGGCCGTGGTAGAAAACGGGCAGCCCCTGAAGGAAATCGAGTTGCCGACGCCGGAGCCGACGGGCACCGAGATCCTCCTCGAAGTCACGCATTGTGGGGTCTGCCACTCCGACCTGCATATCTGGGAGGGCTATTACGACGTCGGCGGCGGCCAGAGGATGTCGCTGACCGATCGTGGCGTGGTCCTGCCGCTGGCAATGGGGCACGAGATCGTCGGCCGCGTGGTGAAGCTGGGTCCTGATGCGAAGGGTGTGAAGGTCGGTGACCTGCGCATCGTCTTCCCGTGGCTGGGCTGCGGCAAATGCGAGAAATGCCTGGCCGAAGAGGACAACATGTGCGCGGTCGCGAACCGCAGCCTGGGCGTATACCAGAACGGCGGCTACGGCACGCACGTCGTTGCCCCGCATCCACGTCATCTGGTCGATCCTGGCACGCTTGATCCCGCGGTCGCCGCGACCTATGCCTGCTCCGGCATCACGGTCTTTTCCGCCATCAAAAAGGCGATGCCGCTAACCCCGACGCAGCCGATCGTGCTGGTGGGCGCGGGCGGATTGGGCCTGAACGCGATCGCGGTGCTGAAGGCGTTGAAGCATCAGAACATCATCAGCGTCGATGTCAGCGCCGAAAAGCGCGATGCGGCGCTGAAGGCCGGTGCGCACAAGGTGGTGGACGGCAGCGGCGACGGCCCGACCGTGACCAAGCGCATCATCGAAGCCGCTGGCGGCCCGGTGCTTGCCGTGATCGATCTGGTGAACGGCACCGCCACCGCTCGCTTCGCCTTCAGCGCCTTGGCGAAGGGTGGCAAGCTGATCCAGGTCGGCCTGTTCGGCGGCGAACTGATGCTGCCGCTGCCGATCATGGCGATCCGCGCGCTGACCGTTCAGGGCAGCTATGTCGGCAACCCAAAGGAACTGCGGGAGCTGGTCAAGCTCGCTCAGGATGGCGAGCTGCCGGCGCTGCCGGTCGCCACGGTGCCGCAGAGCCGCGCCTACGAAGCACTGATGCGCCTGCGTGACGGCAAGGTCACCGGCCGCCTCGTCCTGAAAGCCGAGGCCGTATCATGAGTAACGCCGGTCTCCGCGCTGCGCTCTACGCCCTTCGTGAACGCCAACGCCTGTGGTCGTGGTCCGCGCCAAGCCGCTGGCTCGTTCTGTCGTCCGTAGCGGATCTCCTGATCGCCTCGACGTCCTGCAGGCGCTCGACGCCGGCGGCAAGGACCGGACTACCTGGCTGCCGCGCGCGAAGAGCTCGTGTGACCGATTTGGCGTAGAGTCCGCCAGAGAATTGGCATCGCGCGCCCGCCGACCGAAATTGAAATCGCCGCGCGCCAACCCGGGGAGTGAATCCAATGCCGTACGAAGACATCATCTATGACAAGGCCGAAGGCATCGCGACCGTAACGATGAACCGGCCCGACGTCCTCAACGCGTTTCGAGGAAAGACCGTGCACGAGATGATCGACGCATTTCGCGACGCATGGTACGACCGCACGATCGGGGTCGTCATTCTGACCGGCGCGGGACGCGCGTTCAGTTCCGGAGGCGATCAGTCGATTCGCAGCGGCGGCGGTTACCAGGGCGGGATGAATGTTGACGAATTCCACGCAATCATCCGCGACATCCCGAAGCCCGTCATCGCCGCGGTCAACGGCTACGCCATCGGCGGCGGCCACGTTCTGCACGTCGTATGCGATCTCACGATCGCCGCCGACACGGCCCGCTTCGGACAGGTTGGGCCGCGCGTCGGCAGCGTCGACCCGGGCTTTGGCACCGCGTACCTGACGCGCCTGATAGGCGAAAAGAAGGCGAGAGAGATCTGGTATCTCTGCCGCCAGTACTCGGCCGAGGAGGCGCTCGCGATGGGACTGGTAAACAAGGTCGTCCCCGCAGCGCAACTGATGGATGAGGCGTGCGCGTGGGCGCGCGAGATGCTCGCGATGAGCCCGACCGCGCTTCGGATCGCCAAGGCTTCGTTCAATGCCGAAACCGATCACGTCAAGGGAATCGGCGCGCTCGGGATGACCGCGCTTGGGCTGTACTACGGCAATGAGGAATCGATGGAAGGGCGCAACGCCTTCATGGAGCGGCGCAAGCCGGATTTCGGCAAGTATCGAAAATGAACGAGGCCCGACGCTCGCACGCCCCAGGTATACGCCTCCATACGCGGTCCGCTTAGGGATCCGCTCCGCGATTCCGATCGCGCGCTCTAGCGTGCAAAATAGCAAACGCAGGGCGAGAGCGTGAGTCGCGGGACGCCGAGTTCAGGAGGCCAACCTATGGTCAAGTCGCGCGGACTTAATCACATCAACCTGAACGTCAGTGACATCCAACGCTCACGCAGGTTCTACCAGGAGGCATTCGGCCTTGAGGTCAAATTTTGGGAAGGCCAGCGGATGGTATTCCTCGGCTCGCCAGGCGTCCACGACACAATCACGCTCTGCGAAGTCGACAAGAGTGAGCCGATTGGAGGCGGCGGTGTGTCGCATTTCGGCTTCGCACTCACCGACAAGGGCCAGCTGGATGATGGCGTGGAGCAGGTCGAACGAGCTGGTGGAAAACTGCTGAGCCGCGGCGAACACGCGCCCGGTGTTGCCTACGCTTATTTCGCCGACCCGGACGGCTACATTATTGAAATCGGAAATTCATTCTAATTCAGCCGGGACAAAGTTGTGCCGGTGCGCCGCCTACTTCGACGGCCTTGCCAGCGAGCATGGCCATAACCGTCGCGCCGGCTCGGCTAGGCGCGGGAAAACGGAGGCCAGTGAGGCCCTTGGGACAAGGTGTTGGTTGCGATTGCGTCGGTGCACCAAGTCCGAGCACCACCTGTCCTTCAGCGTCGGCCGTGCCGGCGGTACCTCCTAGGCTTGACCGACGCCAGCGCCTGCTCGTGCGCCCGTTGCCGCTGTACCGCGACAATGCGCTCAGCGGTCCAAGCGACGGGGCGGCCTGAGCCTGGAGAAAATCGTTATCGAGCATCGCCCGGACTTGTTCAATGAGCAAGACATAGCCGATCGCCCACGGAGAGAAAATCGAAGTCACGCGGCATAACTCGACATGTGAGGTCTCTCTGGTGCCGGTGAGGCGCGCGCATCGGCCCCACACGCGCGCTTTTTTGCGGTCATCCCAGGAGAATGCCTCAAACCTGAGACTGCATGGCGGAGCGAGTCAAATTCGAACTGACAGGCGACTTATGCAGCGGTCAGTAAGCCATCAAGAATCGTCGAGCTGACGACCATAGCCGGCGCCCGTTTGAGAATGCATTTTGATCGATGACCGAGGCAAGTAGCCACCGTTACCGGTAACGTGAATCCTTGCAATTGTTTGCTTCGGAAAAAGTGGCGGGTGCGCGCTCCTTGCCCCAGATCTTCTTTCCGGCTCTTCTGGGATGCTGCCTAAAGTGCGCGTTCCGTTCTTCAAAGTATCGATTGATCGCTGTCTTCGCGTCATCGAGTGTCTGGTAGTCACTGTTGTGGATGATCGCGCGAGCCATCCCGCTGAAGACGGATTCAATCATTCAGGAACTGAGCACCTGACGGCAATGGAACGGTCTCGATGATCGGTGCAGCGCCCCTAGCGGCAACCGCATTAAGGCTTTCGACATGCTCAAACAATCGCTTCGAGATGTGCCAGGAGGCTGCATCCCATGAGAGATACACCTTCCGCCGGTCGCGATATTGCTCGACCAGAAGCTCCATCATTCGGATCATCTCGGTTGTATTTTTGTTCGCGCTGTAGAAGTGGGTGACTTGGTTGCCGGACAGCTCAAGCGCCGCCGTCAGGATCAGAGAGCCGCGGGATTTCTGCCACTGCGGCACAATGCGCTGCTCGCCGGGGGCAGTGAGTGTGCGGCCAGGCTTCATCTTCACGGCGAAGGGACCGAATTCGTCGATCGAGAAGAACGCTTCGTCCGGACAAAGCCCGGAGAGGATCGAGCGGATGCGATCGAGTTTCTTGGAGTATTCGGGGTCGCTCGATGTTAGTACGACTCGAGCCTTGCGCCAGCGGTATCCCGCTGCTTTCGTGATCTTCCGGATCACGTCGGGGCAGGCGGGTCTGCCTGTTTCTCTCAGTACCCGAGACAGGTCGGCCATGATCCAAGTCGTGCGATTGATGCCGTGATTGGACGGGGGCTCGTGCATGAGGCCGAAGATCGCCTTCTTGATCACCTCATCGTCGAACTTCCGGTTAGGCTTGATTTGAAGCGCGAATAACTCTGTATAATCCCCGCGCTCGAAGCTCTGAAGATATTTTCGACAGGATTTATTGTCGATATCGAGAAAACTGCAGATCATTCGGCTGCTCAGACCGCGTCGGCTCGCCAGAACGACCATTGACCCGGTTGCGATCGGATAGGCGTCCTTCATACAGGCGGCGTAGCAAGCGGTTGAGGTCGGGCAGGTCACCTATCTCGCGACGCAGGGCGTCGTCGCTGATTTCCTTCTGAAGGACGGAGCGCATCCACTCGAACGCGGCGCTTCGGAGCGCTGCTCTGTTGTTGGGCTTCGGGTTGATGCCGATCACCCGACCGACATCATGAAAGAACTGCTTTTTTCGAGCCGGCGAGATGACGGGTGGATCGGCGCAAGAAAGCAAGACTAAAAAGTCGAGCACACGCTTCTTCTCGAGCAATATCAGCAAATCGTAAGGTTGTTTCCAGATGCAGTCTTCATCGCTCGCGGGCGGACGAACATAGTCGCTCACCGTGCTGTATCCACCGAGGAAGCCTTCCTCATCACGAACCCGTTCGTAAATGTCCTTGACTGAGAGCCGGGCCGAGGGCGGGAGACCAGCGTTCTTCTGGAGCATCCGGCGGATCGAGGCCACGTGTGCCCCTAGCCTTGGATATCTATGGCTTCTTGGCCCATATGGGAGCGGGTGGCGATGGGCAAGCATCTTGTCGATGGTATTCGTGCTGATGCCAGTCTCGCGGGCAACCTGGCGACGCGAGTCGCCTTTCACCAGAATCCGATGTCGGATCTTCGACCATTGCACCACGTCGCGATACATACGGAGGCAACCTCCCTGAGTGCATGAGATTCTGGGCGCTATCGAATAGCGTGCAACCGACTCCCAAAGGCCGCAGCCTATTTGGACAACTTGAAGGGCGAAGTGTTACCAGTTTCGTAGAGCCTCGCTCCTAGACCAAGCCTTAAACGAAAGGGGCCGAGCCCTTTCGAGCCCGGCCACTCATCCGAAGTCATGTTCGAACTATTTCTTGACCTTCGCCTTCCTCGCCCGGGCCGCCGACCCATAGCGTTTACTGAAACACTTGCGGCATCGCCGATCCCGCCGCTTGATGAAACTCGGAGCCAGGTCATCGCTCCCGCAATAGCGGCAACCCAGTTTCCCTGATTTCGACTTGCTGCCCGCCTCCTTCCGGAGCGGCCGTGGGGACTCAGCCTTTTTCCGGACAGCTTTCTTCCCGGCCGAAGATGGAGAATGTCCGATCGATAGTTCATGCCCGCTTCCGTTCGCCTGTTTCGCGTGTTCCATTCCCTCTAAATCTCCTTGAGCCGTAAGGGCTCGTCGGGATGTTTGCTCTGGTCGGCGCGTGAAGCGAGTGGTTTCCCCGGTTTTTCCAACGTCATTCGCGCAGAAAAGGGAGAAGCCGGCTATTGGCCCGAATCGACAGTCTGATCGAGGCGATTGGAAGGCGAATGAAACCAGCGAAATCGCAGCAGAGAAAACGAGGTCTAATGAGAGCGTAAATGCCCAAGTCGCGCGCCGCGCACGACTGGCTGTATGTCGCGAATCGAGCAATGTGTGTGTCATTGGGGCAGCAAATAGCGCGGCTCAAGGAGGAGCACATATGAGTTTTGAAGCCGAGTTGAAAGCCGAGAAGTGTCGAGAGAAACGACTATGAAGCGACAGGTTCGGGACCGTGAAACCCTCGCGTCGGAAATTGCCAGCCTGTCGAAGCTAGGCATCGACGAACTCCGCGAGCGCTGGAAAGCTATGTTCGGAAAGGCGCCGTCGCGCGATATCAGCCGATCGTTCCTGACGCGCGCGATCGCATATCGCCTCCAGGAAAAGGCTTTTGGCGGTCTTAAGCCCTCAACCCGACGCGTGCTGGCCGAGTTGGCCCATGATGGCGCTAACGAGTCGTCTTTGGCCGCGGAACCGTCTCGCATCGTGCGGCCCGGCGCGGTGCTGGTGCGTGAATGGCGCGGTATCAGCCGTCAAGTAAGCGTTCTCGAAAAAGGATTTTGCTTCCGGAGCAAGCGTTATCGTTCGCTCTCGGGAGTCGCGCGCGAGATCACCGGGACTCGATGGTCGGGGCCGTTGTTCTTCGGCCTCAAGCGATCACAAGAGGAACGCCGCGATGGAACACGCTAGGTCGCGAACACGACGCTGCGCGGTCTACACGCGGAAGTCTTCCGAAGAAGGGCTGGAGCAGGACTTCAACTCCCTGCATGCGCAGCGCGAGGCGTGTGAGGCATTCATCAAGAGCCAGACGGGCGAGGGCTGGCGGCTCATCAAGACCGCCTACGATGATGGCGGCCTTTCGGGCGGGACGATGGAACGTCCCGCCCTTCAACACCTGTTGGAAGATATCAGGCGGAGACTCGTCGACGTGGTGGTCGTTTACAAGGTCGATCGCCTCACGCGCTCGCTTGCCGACTTCGCCAAGATGGTCGAGGTGTTCGACGCGCGCGGCGTTTCGTTTGTTGCAGTCACGCAGCAATTCAACACGACCACTTCGATGGGCCGACTCACGCTGAATGTCCTGCTTTCGTTCGCGCAATTCGAGCGGGAAGTAACGGGCGAGCGGATCCGGGACAAGATCGCCGCCTCCAAGCGCAAGGGAATGTGGATGGGCGGGGTATCGCCACTGGGCTACGACGTCCGCGATCGCCGGCTGGTAGTCAATCGGCCCGAAGCCGTGACAGTGAAACACATCTACGAGCGATATCTCGAACTCGGTTCCGTCAGGCTCCTGAGAAACGATTTAAAGCGCCGCGAGATTGTCTCCAAAGTCCGGGTGTCGAAAAACGGCGTGCGATCTGGAGGTCGGCAATTCTCGCGCGGAGCTCTTTATGAGCTGCTGTCGAACCCGATCTACCTCGGCGAGATCCGCCACAAGAAGGAACGCCATCCAGGGCAGCACCAGCCAATAGTGAGCCGCGAGCTCTGGGAGAAGGTCCAACTGCGCTTGCGCGATCAAGCCGCCACGCATCGCGAACGCCCAACCAAGGCGCCGCCCAGCCCGCTCGCGGGTAAACTGTTCGACGAGAACGGCGAGCCCCTGTATGTGCAGGGCGCGGTAAAGGGGACGCGCCACTATCGTTACTACGTCTCGCGTGGATTGGTCAGAGGGTCGGTACAAGATGAGCGGCGCGGGTGGCGCGTATCTGCACCGGAGCTTGAACGAGCCGTTCGCGCCGCGACTCAGCAGATTCTCAGTGATCGAGCGGCAATCGCCGGAGCGATCGAGGAGCTCAACATAGATGCGAACCGATTGCCTTCCATCTTCAAGGTCGCCGAAGCTTGGATTCAAAGTCTGCGATCCGAAGCGGAAGCTGCATCAGCACTGACCCGGCTGATCGAACGTGTCGGACTCAAGAAGGACGGCATCCAGATTTCTATCAAATTGCCGATCTCGTCCGATGAAGGGCGTGATGTCGCGACTCCGAACGAACCCGCGCTAAGTCGATTCGTCCCGATGCGGATGAAGCGGCGCGGCGTTGAGATGCGGCTGATCATTGATGGTGACGCCGCATCCTTAGCACGCATCGATCTACCGCTGCTCGACGCGACCGCCCGTGCGTATCGATGGTCCAACGATCTGTTGGCGGGTCGGGCGCGGTCGATCGGCGAGATAGCCAGGCGAGAACATCTTACGGCCCGTCACGTGCGGCGCGTGATGCGGCTGGCGTTCCTGGCGCCCAGGATTGTCGAGGCGATCGTCGAAGGCCGGCAGCCCGCAGACCTCAGCACTCTAGCGATGACCCAGAGAATCGAACTCCCTCCGCTCTGGAGTGCGCAGCAGCAAGCTCTGGAATCCCGATAGACTCACGCGGGCGTAGTTGCTTGCGTCAGGCAGCGTTCTTCCCGAGAACGCTTCTCCGCAAAATGTCGGCCGGTTCGCAGATGGACATGCCAAAATCGCGAACAGAGAATTCTAAGCGATTTTCACGCTCAGCCCCTGCCGTTGGCATTCTCCGCGTCCACGGCCGCGCGTGAATCGCGCCCCACGCGCCGATTTCATCGCTTCTCCATAATGTAGGGAAGCATGCCAGACTGTGTGGCGGATGATGCAGTCTGATGCGAACCAGTCTCCATCGAGCAATTCCCTGATCAACAAGGTAAATACAGGGAATTTCGTCTTTTCAGGGCTATTTCGGCGTCCAGCGGCGTGAAAACCTCGCGTGGGCATTAAGCTTTTCTGGAGAATTCCCTAGAGATCGGAACAGGGAATTTCGATCGTGGATCAGGGAATTCAGATTCCCTGATCCTCTTCGGATCAGGGAGCGAGCCTTTGGGAGCCCTGCCGCAACCAAGATGAGCTAGCGAGCGGGACGCGGAAGTGTTGTCTCGAAAATGATTATCGATACCTCGCCACGACGATTCGCGGTTTGTCAGCTGTCCGTTCTGCCAATCGACGATCTAGGCGTGCGAGATCGGCGCCGCATGTCTATGCATTCCTTCGGCCTTGCGACTTATTGCTTTCTCTCTCACGTCGGCGAGCCTGCGCTTCGCGCCAGGCGGCTCTGATTCCACAGGCGTCGCAGTAGGTGTTCCTATTGGGGTTGGGTCGCCGGGAAGGCGGGAATACCCTACCGCAGCCCGAGCATACCGCAATGCCGGCTGAGCGCGTCAGCGCGAGCATGATTTGCAGTGCCAGCGCGCCCGCCAGCGCCGACGAACCGCTAATTCTCATCTCGAACCGCTTACGCCGCGGATTGTAGGTGGCGCGCGGCCGCACCTGAAAGAAGCGCAGCCAGAGTTCCATACCATAGGCGACGAAGGGCGCCGGGTCGCGCCGCGCAGCCCTGAGCACCCGCATCGGCCTAAGAAGCAGTCCAGGATTGAGCCGCACGAGAGTTATGTCATCGACTCGGCCCTTGAACAGTTGAGCCGCTGCGTTGAGCAGCGCGCGGGCGTGACCCGCGAGGTTGCGCCACCACTGGAGAGCTTCACGGACGGCGACTTGGCCGGCGCCAGTCGTGGCGACCGCCGCAGGGCAGCCCTCGGAAAGAACACGGTGGCTGGGGTCGCCATGCTGGCAGAAGCCAAACGGACCGTGCCGGTGAGCATAAGCGAGAATACGCTCCGCAGGCGCCTCTTCAAGCTGGATGAATTCGGTGAGCAGCCCAGCGCTCGCCTTCACCGTGCGAACCTGAAACGCACGTAAGCCACGCCGAAGAACGCGCATCCGATAGAGAAAAAGCAACCACTCGCCGTCAAGCTCGGCGGCTGAAGGGGTGGACCAAGCAAGCCCCGCTGACGGGCGGTCCACACGTCCTTCGTTATCGCCGAGATTGACCCAGTCCCATCGTTCGAGTGTTGTCATAATCAAATCATTGTAGAGAATTATAGAACCTAGCGTCAAATCGATAATGTATTGGAACACGTACCGGAGCACGTACGACTCGAGCAATTACTTCTCTCGACCGAGATTTTGGGAGCTATGAAACTGCTTATGACAAAATCAGCTGCTCGACATTTCACGAGAGGGCTCGATAAGCCCGGCCTGCGGGTTCAGGTAGCCTATCGTCCGATTTCCGAGCTCAAGCTCGATCCCCAGAACCCGCGCGCGCATAGCCCCAGGCAGATCCGCCAGATCGCGCGCAGCATCGAGACCTTCGGCTTCAACGTGCCGGTGCTGGTGGATGCAAAAGGAAAGGTTATCGCAGGCCACGGCCGTATCGTGGCTTGCCAGCTGCTTGGCCGGACCGAAGTGCCCACCATTTGCCTCAACCATCTGAGCGAGGCTCAAGCGCGGGCATTCATGATTGCCGACAATCGACTCACGGAAAACTCGGTTTGGGATGACCGATTGCTAGCTGAGCAACTAAAGGAATTGTCGGTACAGAACCTCGATTTCGACCTCGAGACAATCGGTTTCGACATGGGCGAAATCGATATGCGAATCGAGGGTCTAACTTCCTCCACGCACGAGAACAAGGATGACGCCGATGACCTGTCGGCGCTCCCGTTGGGTCCGGCCGTGACGCGTACCGGTGATCTTTGGCAGTTGGGCGAGCATCGGGTGTATTGCGGGGATGCACGCTACCCAATCGCTTATGCGGCGCTGATGCAGACCGAGCAGGCAGAGATGGTGTTTACCGACCCACCATACAATGTCCGAATCGATGGGAATGTTAGCGGTCTCGGCTCCGTCCGACATCGCGATTTCGCGATGGCTTCTGGTGAGATGAGCGAAGCCGAGTTCAGGACATTTCTCACCACAACCTGTTCACTGCACGCCCGGCATAGCGTCGAGGGCGCGCTCCATTTCATATGTATGGACTGGAGGCACATGGCTGAGCTGTTGGCGGCTGGCCGCGAAGTCTATACGGAGCTAAAGAACCTCTGCGTCTGGTCAAAAGATAACGCAGGCATGGGATCGCTGTATCGCAGCCGACATGAGTTGGTATTCGTATTCAAACACGGCCGCGGATCTCATCGGAACAATGTTCAGCTAGGGCAGTATGGCCGCAACCGGAGCAATGTCTGGAATTATCCCGGGGTGAATTCATTCTCGCGTTCAGGGGATGAGGGCCGGCTGCTCGCGCTCCATCCAACAGTGAAACCCGTCGCCTTGGTTGCAGACGCGATCATAGACTGCACTTCACGACGGGATGTCGTGCTCGATGGATTTCTCGGCAGCGGCACGACAATCATCGCAGCAGAGCGCACCGGGCGCCGCTGTTACGGACTCGAAATAGATCCTCTTTACGTCGACACCATCATCCGTCGATGGCAGGCGTTTACTCGCGATAACGCCCGTCATGTCTCGTCCGAGCGATCATTCAACGAAGTCCAAGCCGAGATGGAGGAAAAGGGATGCGAGCAAGAGAAGGCAGAGATTACGACATAGGCTACGGCAAGCCGCCGCGACATACGCAATTCAAGAAGGGCCACTCTGGAAACATCAAAGGTCGCCCACGCGGCTCGCGAAACGCATCGACGCTCTTGGACGAGGCCCTTCGGGAGCGTGTCATCGTCTCGGAGAACGGCGTCCGGAGATCATTAACCAAGCTGGAAGCAACCCTTAAACAGCTGGTTAACAAGGCGGCGCAGGGTGACCATCGCGCCATGCAGTTGTTGCTGGCGCATCAGATTCCGAGAATCGAAGAACACCAAGCTTCGCGCTCAGCCGTAGCCGAACGTTCACCACTTCCGCCGCCGCCGTCGGCGGAGGAAAAGCATCAGCGCAAATTCGAGATCGCGACAATTCTGCAGCGGGCTGGCTACCTCACTCCTGACGCCGCAGGCAGCGACGAATCAGACTCCGATACGCCACCGAATAAGAAAGATTGATGATCCACCTTTACATAAATGGAGCGAACGAAAAGCCAGATGGCTGAAGAGAGCGAAAAACCGTAATGAAGGATAGTTGCAATCCTGCGCTCGAACTCGATCCGTTTGAGGCGCGCTTAAATACATTTATACCGCATGTGCCAACGTCGCATCAGGCCGCGTTCCTGCTGTTGGACTGCCTCGAAGCCTTCTATGGTGGTGCCGGAGGTGGTGGCAAATCTGATGCTTTGTTGATGTCTGCGCTCCAATACGCCGACATACCCGGCTACCACGCGCTTATCATTCGACGGCACGTTGCCGATCTGACCCTGCCTAATGCACTGCTCGATCGAGCGCATGGCTGGCTCCGCGGACGTAAGGACGTGCACTGGAATGAGTCCAAGAACCAGTGGCAGTTCGCAAGCGGCGCGACGCTCACCTTCGGCTATTTGGCGGGATCACGTGACATCGATCGCTACGCTTCAGCTGAATTTCATTTTATCGGCGTCGACGAACTAACCCAATTCTCGGAGAAGGTTTATCTCGATCTATTCGCGCGTTTGCGCGCTCCTGCATGTCCGGCTTGTAAGATTGAAATGCTATCCCGAGGTCACCGCGATAGGGTTCACCAGCAGCGTAAGAAAGATTACTCCGAGTGCATAGAGCTCGAACGTCAGCGCTTTCGCGTCGTGCGCAAGAAAACTGAGCACGTAGAAGCCGCACATATTCCACTGCGCATGCGTGCGGCTTCGAATCCCGGGAACGTGGGTCATGATTGGGTCAAAAGGAGATTCGTTGAACGCCTAAGAGCTCCTGCCGGCGACCGTATATTCGTGCCCGCCCGGCTCAGCGAGAATCCCTATATCAATCGCGAAGACTACGAGAAGTCTCTCCTTAACCTGGACCCCGTAACCCGCGCCCGCATCCTCAAAGGCGACTGGGAGGCGCGTTCTTCGCGTGGCGTGCTCCGGCGTGAGTGGTTCGAGGTCATCGATCACGCCCCGGCGGAGCTGACACTAGTTCGGTACTGGGACACAGCCTATCAGAAGAAGAAAACCAGCGATTTTACCGTCGGCGTCAAATACGGCATTGCCCGTAATGGGATGGGCTACATTCTGCACGTGGCGCGGGCTCAGGCGACGCCGCACGAGGTCGAGACCTTTATCGCCAACATCGCTGGTCAGGACACCCGTACCATTCCGATAGTCCTGCAGCAGGAGCCTGGAAGCGGGAGCGCCCTTTGGATTGACTCAATGCGCCGGGGTGTACTGCTCGGCTATCCGATTAAAGCCGACCCGGTCAGGGGCTCGAAGTTCGAGCGCTCGCAGGCGTTTCGTGCGGCCGCGGAGGCGAGCAACGTCAAAATCCTGCGCGGCGCGTGGAACGAGGCGTTCCTCGATGAGTGCGAGCAGTTCAGTCCCGACGAACGAGAATATGCGCACGACGATCAGGTCGACGCGGCGTGTGGCGCGTTCACCTTCCTTGCGGCAAATCGCCGCGAGTTCTCGTACACACCGGTACGGTCGGACCGACGTCGGCCGTCGTCCCGGGACGAACAGGATGTCGATGGCCCGCGTGGGGAATACGGCGGCCTTGGCAGACTGATCAAGAGCCGACGATGGGGGCCAGGAGGATGGTGATCGCATGACGCAGCATTCCATGTACGATGGAACGCTTCAGGCACCCTGCACGTGAATACCGGAAGGTGTTTTACTAGCCTGTCGCGGGGGAATGGCTCGGATTCGCAGCGGTAGTTATAGGTGCAATCCCGGAAATCGCAACGCTTGCCGTGACTGCTTAGGCGGAAGACAGCTGAAAACACGTGGAGAGCGAGTGAAATGCCGATCATCAGTTCGCACAGCGCCGAGGCTCGCAATCTCAAGGGCCTTCATCTCTATCACTTTTCGATGTCGAACTGTTCGCAAAAGGAGCGCCTTTGTCTAGAAGAGAAGGGGCTGATGGATCAGCCATACGGTGGACCTAACAGCATCTGACGCCGGAGTTCGTGGCCATCAATCCAACGGGGATGGTGCCGGTGCTGGTGCATGACGGAGTCGTGGTCGGCCCGGAAACCACGTCGGTGCCAGCGGATCACGGTCTCCGGCTAGACGATGATGATCGCGTCCAGGAGCGAGGGGTAAAGTCGATACAGCCATACCAACAGCAAGCGATCGATGTTCCACAGTCTCACGCGCGTCGGGGACTTGCGCCGTAGAACTACCAGCTGCTGGCGCAGGAGGAGATTCTCGGCCCCAAGCCGCGTTCGCCGCGCGAACCGCGACCGCATAGCAAGCAGCGGCTGAGTCAGAAACGCGACCATAGGCCGCTTCACTATCATACGCCCATCCGCGCGTCATCCCGGATAAGGTTTTCAGGAGGCACAAGGGTCGAAAGCGTTAGTCGTCTCCGGCGCAAAGCTCTCGCCCCACACGGGCATATCACGCGTCCCGTGTGCTTGGACCACTTCGCGGCCGTCGATCACTGCGAATACACGCTTTTGCGGAAAGCTGCCGCCGTTTCGTTTCGATAATAGAACCAGATTCGCCGGCTTGACCTTCAATGTCTCGGCTTCGGGTCCAGTGCCTCTGCCATCGAGCCCATGGCACGAGGCGCAATGAAATACGTAATCGTCCTTGCCGCTGAGCACGAATGCGCCGGGCGAGGATGTCGCATCCGGCTCCTCGGCTCGTGCGAAGTTCAACTGAAATGCGAGCGCTGCCAGAACGACCATTACGCCCAAAATCGACTCAAGCAATCGCATTTTGCCTTTGACCCAGACCGGTCCTGAATCATTGCCCCACATACCGCGAAAGCTCCTTGAGAGTGCGGCGCACTGCACGTCTGAACGCTAAAGACGAACAGTCACGCTTTTGGTTACAGGCTTTGGCCACTACGCGCGGTTGGCTCGTAGCGTCGCCGCCCGTGTGCTCATGAAGGAATCCTGTTCTGTAACTCTGTCCTGTCGGGGGGGGCCTTCGATGACCGGCTATCAGTGTCTCCCGATCGCGCTCCCATTCTTTCAATTTGCTTCGAGGCTGAACCGCCAACCGTGCCCAACGCGAAAGGTAGACCGGTGTCCCTGTTCATGATGAGAAACCTCCTTGCCCACGGCAGCTCAGGACCGTCCTATGCCGGGGCCTGCATACCTGTTCGTCTAAAGTCCTTCGATTGCCATGACCGTAGCGTGGGGATAAACGGACCGCATGCCTTCGCTAAGCCGCGACCAGAGAGCGCCCACTCCTTTGCCACTCTCTCGATGGGCTCGGACCATACGCGATCCGACAGAGTCGCACGATCAAGGCGGATCTCGCGTCCATCTCTGCGCCACGCCCCTATTTCTACGCACCGTGCTTCGCCAAACAGTTGGGCGCGACGGTCGGCCACCTGAACTGAACCAACGAGTTGCTATACTTGTTGTCTCTGGTCGCCTGCTTCCTCTCAACCGGGGACAGCTGGCGACAGTCATTCGGCTTGGCGTTTCCTGACCCCAAGAAACCCGGGAGGGGAGGCGGAGGATGAAACCAGCGGCAAGAGAAGGCACGATCACGTCACCAGGGCTAGCGTGGCCGTTAGGCGATTTCTATGTACCGGGATTCGCCTCTGACGGCCGTACTGGCTTGGTACCTGGCGCGCCCGATGCGCATCGGAGGCTTTTCCTTGCACGCGCCGCAGAGCTGCAACCAGAATTGGTCGCAACGCTCCGCAATGTGTCCGTCGATGACGAACGTGCATTGGCAGCGTGGGCAGAGCGCTGGCACCTGACCGATCGATGGTGCACGCTGCTCGCGCACGACACCCTGCGCTGGTGGGTTGCTCATCCTGAGGTTAGGGGCTGGGAATTTGAGCGCACGGGCATTTTTGCGGGATTCTTCCCATTCAAGCTTGAGCCGCTAAAGCTCGGACCGTTCTACCACGATCCAACGTGGCGGCGGCGGCGTGACTTCAAGAAAGACGTTCTTCAACAGGTGAACCAAGCGCTTGACGTCTACTGCAATCGCATCGAGGCTGCCGCGCTAGCCGCGGGCTTGAAACGATCTCCGCGCCGACGGGACGTCGGCCACTTCGACCGGCTGATACGTTACCAGATCAAGAGCGAACCCTTCGCATCGATCGCGCGACATTCCTCGTACAAATTCAATGGCGGCCGGCAGACCATCCGCAAAGCAGTCGTCGAGCTAGCGAGATACATCGAACTCACCTTACGGTCGTCAACTTCCGCAAGGACTCGCTGAAGTTGACGCTCGATTAGTTCCCCTCTCACGATTCGCGCTTCAAGCTATTGATCACGGCGCAAAGAGCGTCGCGCATCGAACACCGCCACGCTCAACGCGATCGTGAACAGATAGCGGAGCTGCGATCGGGCGTGTCCAAGTGAGGGGAATGAAACATGGCGACGACAGAAACACTGTCCGATTCTCACAGCGAGCAGCAATCGACCGTCCGCGTAACTGCAGACCAGGCTGGCGAGGGAACACCGCTACAGATTAGGGACCGGATCAAGGACCTTCGTCGGGTGCGAGCGGGAGACCTTGTGCCTAATCCCAAGAACTGGAGGAGACATCCCAGAGCTCAGGCGAACGCGCTGGGTGCTCTTTTTGTTCCCCGTCAGCACAAGTTGGACAAAAGGGCGTGATTGAGGAAGAGAGAGTTTAGGGCTCATCGTAACCGCGAAAGGAGCGGAGATGAGATCCAAAATGGAGACGCACGCGGACGAGGCGGAGAAGAGGGTTCGCGATATTCGGCGGGCGACGCGCTTTGGGGACACGCTGCGAAAAATTGCCGCTAAACCGGCAGCGCCAGCCAGCCCCGATAGTTCTTGGCACACCACTCCCGCGCTGCCGCGTCACTGTAAGCCTCAGTCTGTTCTTTGGTCGGAACCGTCAGGTTGGGATCGGCGGCCGAGAGCGGCGGCAAAATTCGTATCTGACCGCCTCGATGAGAATCAATTGAAACGCGGGTGCCCACGAGCCGTTTGGTCTTAGCTGGCATCTGTACGCGATTCTGATATGTCGCATGCGCCGATTGTAGCGCGGCCTGTCACGCCGTCAACGGGCTCGCGAACTTCGGCGACGGGTGTTGCGGTGGAGTCGGACAAAAAAGCCGGGCATCTCGGTGAGTGTCGCTAGGAAAAGTCACAACCCTCCCACCATCCAAGCCAAAACAAGAAGTATGCACACTGTCAAAATCATGAAGCCGTTCTCAGCCAAAATCGTGAAGTTGTTCTCTCTTAACCAACCCCTCTTCCGGCTTCTTCGCATCATAGCGCTGTCCGTCACACCGCTCCGCGCCGCACAAGGACGGTCGCGCAGGTTTTCACGTCGGTAACAAATTGTGCCATTTCCTGGGCGAGGCCCTTGGGGTCACTATTATCCGTTTCCCACTTACGGAACCCGTGAGGCAATCCCTCGGATCTCCAGACCTTCACTTCGACGGCCGCGATATTCGCAGGAAGCCAGCACTTCCCTGCTGCATGAGTCTAGATCGTTCAAAAGGCCAGTCGACAGAATCGCGGCGCCGCCAATTTTCACCCCTCTTTTGCGCTGGCGTTCTTGATCTGTGAAGCGACGGGTGCGATCCGAAGAGCCTCATCCAATCTGAGGCAAGATTGGCCAACAATTAGCTAGTGTTGTGTCCCATTAATAAGTTTACAGATGCGCTGGAGTTTGTTGAATATCGAGTCGGCGGTGGCAGTCCAGACGAAGGGCCGCTTGTGGGCATTGTAATGAGCCACGTAGGCGTCGATCTTCCCCACCAGTTCCCGGACGTTGCGGAACGAGCCGCGGCGAATCGCTTGCTGGGTGATAAGCGCGAACCAGCGCTCGATCTGGTTGAGCCAGCTTGAGTAGGTGGGCGTGAAGTGAAGGTGAAAGCGCGGATGGCTGGCGAGCCACGCTCTGACTTTGGGATGCTTGTGAGTCGCGTAGTTGTCGGCGATCAGGTGCAGTTCAAGATCGGCCGGCATATTAGCATCGAGATGTTTCAAAAAGCTCAGGAATTCCTGGTGGCGATGGCGCGGCTTGCACTGGGAGATGACCCCGCCGTCGACGATGTCCAGTGCCGCGAAGAGCGTGGTAGTGCCGTGACGATAGTAATCGTGAGTCACTCCCTCGACATAACCGAGCCCCATTGGCAGCACTGGTTGGGTGCGCTCCAAGGCCTGCACCTGGCTCTTCTCATCCACGCACAATACCAGCGCGTTGTCCGGCGGATTAAGATAAAGCCCAACGATGTCGCGGACCTTTTCGACGAAGAACGGGTCGGTGGACAGCTTAAAGCTCTTGCTCCGATGTGGTTGCAGGCCGAACAGCGCGAAGTAGCGCGCGACCGTGCTCTTGGAGATGCCAGTATGCGCCGCCACGCTGCGCACGCTCCAGTGGGTGGCGACGGCGGGCTTGCTGTGCAGTACCTTGCGCAGCAAGCCCGCTACCTGTTCGTCGCTATGGCTGCGCGGTCGGCCCGGACGAAGTTCCGCGTGCAGCCCGGCGATGCCGCGTTGCTGATAACGCTGGCGCCACAGACTGACCACCGGAGCACTAACCCCGCAGCGCCTGGCGACCTCTCTGTTGGCGGCGCCAGCGGCCGACAGCAGCACGATCTGTGCGCGCCGCACCAACGAATGCGGCAGGCTGCGCGAACGCACGATCGAGCGCAGTTGCGACCGCTCCGACTGAGTAATCATCAAGGCTGCATTCGGCCTGCCCATCCCATTCAACCTCCACCGGACCATAGCAGATGGGCCTCACTCCTGTAAAGTTATTTGTGGGACACAATACTAGCAGTCAACTAATTTGATCCAACTTGTCCGGCTGTCTGCGTAGAACCGCAGGATACCTGCATCAGTCTGTGCGACATTTATCGTTGCATCGATGCACCTCGCTGTACGCAGATAAGCCTTAAGTCACTCAAAAAGGCAGGTTCTGTCTCATATTAATGCGAATCAGGCATCATAAAGGTGTTGTTGCATCGTAGCAACGCCATGCTGCGCGTAAAGCATATTCCATCGCTTCGAAAGCCTGGTGACAAAGTCAAAGGTGAGTTTTGCCTATCATTGCATAAAATAAGTTAAACTTGCGATCGGCATCGGTCTTGCTGTAGCCACAATTACGACTCTTTGGAGGCTTTGTGGCAAGGACAGCATCACCGAGTTCACATCTAGCATTGAACGCATTTCAGCACCGGCTACGGCCAGTCCGACCGGAGTATGACTCGAGCCAGGATGCCTATCAATCTCTTCGCGAAGTGTTAAGAAGCGAAGAGACCAAGCGCTCTTGGCTGTCTCGGCTCGTGCGCTCTGGTGTGTTGTTCGTGATTCTTTTCGAGATGGGAGCTGTATTAGGGATCAGTCTACCCTCAACTGTCCAGGCAGCCACCGTATACCCGTTCGAGCTTTTCAACCTAGTAGCCGGTGCGGCATGCCTCTACATCACTTGGACCGTGTGGTTTCGTTATAATTGGCGACTGCTAGTTTTTGGATTTTGCGGGCTTATCTTTGTAAGCGCCAGTTATCTTAGCCTCTGTTCCGGGCAAACCGAGCCGCTGCTCATGTCGGCGCTGCTTCTTCTAGTCGCTGGCGGCTCGCTGATGCCATGGAGCGCCCGGTGGCAAGGAGCGCTGACACTTGGCTGCCTTTCCTGGTTTGGCATCAACGCCGTCTGGTCTGCTAGTCCATTCGCAACCGGACTATACGAGTGGATGGGCCTTCTCGGTGCAAGCGCTCTGGCGTATTCGGGCGCCCAACTGGGAGGCCGGTACCGTGCTGAATTAGGTAAACAGCTAGATTTGCTGCGCACCAGTCAAAGCCGGCTGCGTGCCGAGTTCGTTAATTACATCGGGCTAGTCGAGAGAGCCGGATTGCATATTGATCATCAGCATGCGGACAAATTAATCATGGGTACCGAGAATAGGAGCAGGCCTTTCTCGGTAACTATCAAAAGGAACCTCTCGCTTAGAAACAAGCTGCGGCATTCTATAAGCGGCGATACTCTGCAACTCGATCACGTTAATGCGGCACGGCTATAAAGGCCGAGTTTCTCGCTCCTAAACTAGAGCCGGGAGATTTAAAAATGAGCGCTCGCACAGCAGCAACGGAACAAGAGATTGGCCAGATGTCACAATCTCACGCATCCGAACCTTCCAAGAAAAAGGGGGGAGCAGACTCTTGCAATTTACGAGGATCACCCTGCGGGCAACTCCTGTTTCTCACAGCCATCGCAATGGTCGTCCTCATCGGGTTCGCGGCTCTGGCTACCGACGTGGGCCTGCTATGGAACGGGCGGCGGCGCATGCAGACGGCTGCGGACGCGGCCGCCATTGCGGGTGCCACGGCACTTAGGAACAGCGAAAGCATTGCGTCGGCAGCTGACAACGTCGCAAGTCTCAACGGCTTCACCAACGGCACCAACAGCGCGACCATAGCGGTTAATAATCCGCCCGCAAGCGGGCTCTACGCCGGCAATTCGAATTACGTCGAAGTCATAGTCACGCAACCTGAGCCCACCTACTTTCTGCGGGTGCTCGGCTACAATTCAATGAAGGTAAGCGCTCGGGCGGTGAGCGGCACGATCAATGGCCCGGCCTGCGTCTATTCTCTCGACCCGGCCGCGCAGCAAGCTATATATGTCAGCGGGACCGCCAACATCACTGCCAAATGCGGCGTAATCGACAACTCGAACAGTTCTACCGCGCTCGATCTTAGCGGGACCGTGAACTTTACGGCCAACTCTATTGGCGTGGTTGGCGACTATACTCCTCACGGCACTATCACAGTATCGCCGGAGCCGGTCACGGCAGTTGCTGCCGCCCCGGACCCCCTCATTTCGCTTGCGGAGCCCAGCGTTGCCACTTACATCCCGGCAAGTTCGACCAGCAGCGGAAGTTATAGCGTTAGCGGCACTTACGGAACGGTGACAGTGCCTCCGAGCGTCTACGCCGGAGGCGTATCCATCCAAGGAACCGGCAACTCCACCTTCAGCGGCGGAACCTATGGAGACGGTATTGTCGTGGATGGCACCTCGGGCAGCATAACTTTTAATCCCGGCCAGTATCAGGGTAGCGGCGGCGGCGACAGCATTCATATCGAAGGAACCGCTACGACAACTTTCAACCCGGGCGGACAGTACACCTTCGACGGCCCTGTCCTGATATCCGGGACCAATACGCTGACTTTAAGTCCAGGCACCTATTACGGCGGTATTTCAGTCACCGGCAGCGCCAATCTTACGTTTAATCCTGGCACTTACGTATTGGCGGGGGGCGGTCTGTCGGTCACCGGGACCGCGACACTCCAAGGCACGGGCGTGACTTTCTATGACACGACGAGTCCGGGATACGCCTACGGCCCAATCAGCTTGAAAGGTACCGCGACCTCGAATCTTAGTGCGCCCACATCGGGTCCGTATAAGGGGATACTCGTCATGCAGGATCGTTCGATCCCCGCCGGCTCAGCGCAGAGCACCATCACTGGCACTTCAAGCTCCACCTTCGACGGGGTGCTCTATTTTCCCACCACTGCACTTGCCTACGATGGCACCTCCAGCGGATCGGGCTATACGTCCCTGATTGCCGACACCATCAAGTTCACTGGTACTACGACGATGACACTCGGCAGCGATTACTCGTCGCTCGGCGGCCAATCGCCGATTCAGTCGGATGCGCTTTATGAATAGCTGTTGTCGTAAAGCAGGGCTCCGAAGGGCCTTGCGGCGCGGCCTTTTCGTAAGGGGCCAAAGCGCCGTCGAGCTGGCGTTCGCCATCCCTGTGCTTGTCCTTTTGCTGCTCGCCGGCGCCGACTTTGGCCGGATCTTTTACATGAGCGTTGAAGTGAACAACGCGGCGCGGGCCGGCGCCCAGTATGGGTCGCAAACCGTCATCACTGCGGCCGATCTTAACGGGATGATTGCAGCCGCCAAGACGGACGGGTCGAACATCACCAGTCTGGGCGCGACCGCGAGCCAGTGCACTTGCGAGTCGTCAACATCCGTGGCGGCCTGTACGGCGAGCTATTGTACGAACGACCCACAGGCAACCTTCGTTGAGGTTGACACCCAGGCGCTCTTTCATACGCTAGTGAATTATCCCGGCATCCCCCCTTCGACGACGCTGTCGGGCAAGGCCATCATGCAGGTTGAGCAATGAAACTTCGTACTGCTTCGTTCTCTAAGAAACAGTATCGGGCGGGCCAAACCATGGTCGAATTCGCTTTGTCGGCCATGCTGTTGCTCTTACTGCTCTTCGGCATTATGGAGATGGGTTTAGCCGTTTACAACTACAACACGGTCAGTTCGGCGGCTCGCGAGGCGGTACGTTACGCCATTGTGCATTCGCCCACCAGCGCTAGTCCGGCCACCACCTCGCAGATTCAGCAGCTCACCATCAATTACGCGCCCGCGCTCAACTTGACTCCAGCCGACATAAGTGTGAGTTGGCCCACCGATCCCCATATTCTACCGTCGCAAGATGATGCGCAGGTTACAATCTCATACACGTATCAATTTCAAATACCCTTCCTCTCGCCGGTCGCTCTGAAACTTACCACCACCTCGCAGATGCTCGTTTCACAGTAGTCGCCTAGACGCAGCGATTGACAAGCGGTGAGCAACCACTTCAAAAGACAACCCTCGACGACGCCCGGGCGCGAGCGACTCTTCCTCCCCCGTCAGCTGATGGCCCCCGATGGCCGACCCAAAACGACTCTCCTTTCCCCGGCTGTGCGCGTACTCCCAGACGACGTACCGCCGGGGACTTTTCCTGCACTTATGAATAAGCGCGACCGTCGAGCACTGTAGTAAAGTTAGGAGACATCCGTGCAAGCTTCACGACCAAAGCAAATCGAGCCCATTGCCGCCGTGTGGGTATGGGACGGAAGTTGGTGGCCTGCGATAGTGACTCGCGCGCTTGTCGACCGAGGTGAGCGATTGCTGATAGTCCGATTCGAGCACGGGCTCACGGCTCCCGCACGGCCGGCTAGCTTGGAGCCTCGCGACCCGGATCTCTGCGGCACCGACAAGCCCTGCCCTGTGGTCCGCCCGGTTGCACGAGCAACGCGAGCGTAGAGATAACGCAAAACGAACCTCCGCCAACCCATTGCCTCACAGCACTTTTTCGCAGTTGTCAACGCCGATTTAATTCTGACCCGCCTTTCGGCGAGATCGCCGAAGTAAAGCTGATCCACCCGGGGCTTCCGGGGTGGGGCGCGAGGAGGGCTGCCCTCCTCGCCCCTCTGTTGAACACTGCTCGATGGCTTCGTGGACAGGGCGCGTGCAGAAGCCTTGCGGTAGCGCAGTGAAGTGGCGAGTCTGTCTGGAGTGAAGGAGCTATCGATGATTGCTTTGAACTAGATCCACAAAATTAGGGCGAGCGCTGAAATCGGAATCAGAGGCCATCGGCGCTTCTCGCGAGGAGAGGCGGCAGGCAAGCTACGCAATTGTGCTGGCACGGCCCCGCCCCCCTGCGCCGCAAAGCTTTGATACGCGATTGCCACACGTCGACAGCGAGTAGAGTGCCGTGTTGCAGGAACTCGCTAGCGTGCGGGGACTCTATAAGGCGCCATGCGGTTGAACAACCGATCCCGCAGGATCAGCGTGTGAAACAGAACAGCTCCAAAATGGGCGATGAACGCGAGGAATAAGAGGTAGGCGAGAACCGTGTGCACCTTCCGCAATACCGCGTACAACATCACGCTATGCGGAAGGATGGGGAAAAGATGCAGCGGCCCATACAGTACGATCGGATAGCGCGCCGCGGACAACATCCCCCAGCCGACCAGAGGCTGCACAAACAGCAATGTGTAAAGCAACATTTCCGACGCGTGTGCAATGAAGCGCTCCTGAGACGACATCGTCGCAGGAAAAGGAGGCAGGGTGCTGAAGCGCCGGTTCACGAACCGGATCACCACCAAAATCAAGATCAGGATCCCCACTGGGCGATGGATTGATACTAGCCAATGGTAGTCGGCGAGCGACGCGACCATGGCAACACCAATGCCGAGCATGGTCAGCACCATCGCGGCCATGAACCAGTGAAGAAACCGCATGGAAACCGGGAATTGCTGCGGCTCCGTCGTCATCCTGACGCTCACTTTCGCACGTCCGAAGGCGTGATCGCGCTCGGCTCCTTCTTCTCGCCCGCTCGTCTTGTAAACGATTGCGAATAAACTGCCGATCGAGCGCTGAGCAAAGGATCGTCGGACGGTGCAATGCCGACCGGCAACACCAACGGATCGAAGTTGATGTCGCGACAGTTTCCAGGCGCCTCAGGCTCAACTTCGTCGAGGGTTAGCGTACCGGCATCGACGTGCTCCCGATCTTCCAGCCATGGGATCGTCGCATCGTCGGTAGGGTCGCCGGGTTGCCCAACCGTGAGGATCAGCCGCCACTGCACGGGCGCACTATGAATCCGCGCGATGAAATCGTCGAAGAGATAATTCTTGTCGGGATTGGCGGATTGAGCCGTGCCTTCAGGCTTAAACGCATCCACCGGCACCATCGACCATCGAACCGGCGTCGAGACATCGGCCGCGTTGATGAAATGGAACGCATTAAGGCCGTTGAAAGTGCTGTTGTCGAAACCGGACGACACCTGATGGCTTTGGATGATCTTTACCGCCCGCACAAATTCGGGATGGCTGGCCACGAACGCCGCCATTTTTTCCTGATCGGGTTTATGCGTGTCGGGATCGGGTTGCGAAGCAATCAAGTTGTCGTAAAAGGCCTGCGGGGTGTTGAACGGAAATACCGGACGATTGATCATCGCCGTCCGCCACTCTTCGCCATCGCGCGACCGAAAGAGAAGTCCTAGGCCACGGATCGCGTCGGGAGTATCGCGAACATAGGGATTGCCGCCGCCGAGCGAGAAGCGGCCGATGATCGGCACGCGGCCGGTCCGGAACAGAACGGCCTTCGAGAGGCGCGTTCCCTGGCCATTGCTATCGAAAAAACCTCCGACGCACACGCCCTTGGCATGATTGCGACGGAAACCGGAGTTGATTCCGTAGACCTTTTCAAAACCGGTGGCGAACCGCGCAGGCGTTAGTTCATGCGGATTGAACCAGCCTCCTAAATAGAGAAACCCTCCGACGACACATAGTATGACAACGCCGATGCCCGCCAATCGCGCCAGTCTGCTGGATACGCTCAGGGGAGCTGGTTGATTTTCCGTCGATGAGGTCGCGTCACTCGGCATTGCCGTCTCTCCAATGCCTACTTACCGATCCACACGTTACAAGCCCGGACGACCGTAGCCGGAATTTCCGCTTTATCCGAAATTTCCGTATATGGACCCAGCCCCTGTGCAAAGGGGTCTCGAGCGTGATGACAGGATTCCGGTTGCATCCGTATATTCGGCCTCTGTAAATGGGGCGTTGTGATTGCCCCGGGCCCTGATGGATTTCCGCTCGTCTTCATTACCTTACCGTTTTGCCGGCCTTAAAGGGCCTTGGAAATTCACAGGTTTGGAAGACGCCGGTTCTGACCGGTTCGCCATCAACATTGCCAGACCACCTTCGCAACCTTTGGCAGGTACTCCAGTTCTTGATTTTCTCCTGTCAGGCCGCGGCCGCTCGGTCCATCGCTGGCCGCACCCGATAGGAGTCGCCGCGAGCGAGCAGTGCCCACATCACTCGCGCGTTCTTGTTGGCCAGGGCTACCGCCGCCACGTTGGGCCCGCCTCTGAGCTTAAGCCGGCTCAGCCAGATACTACGCGGGTCGCGTTTGCGCTCAGCCACGCGGGTGGCAGCTCGTGCCCCGTGGATGAGCAGCGTGCGCAGGTAACGATTGCCGCGCTTGCTGATGCCGAGCAACATCGTGCGCTGGCCGCTTGAGTGCTCGCGCGGCACCAGCCCCAGCCAGGCGCTGAGCTCGCGGCCGTTGGTGAACTGCCGCGCATTACCTATCGCCGCGACCACAGCCGTCGCCACCAGCGGACCGACGCCTTCGACTTTAACCAGCCGCCGGCACCGTTCGTCCTGCTGGCAAACGTGCGCGATCCGCTGGTCGTACTGCCGCAGACGATCGTCGAGCATCCGCAGCCGCTCGGCCATCTCGCCCAAAAGCTCGCGCAGCAGCCCACTCAGGCGATTGCTCTGGTCCTCCAGGATCAGCGGCAAGGCAGCGCGCAGCCGCGCGATCGCTTGTGCCACTACTACTCCGCGCTCACGCAATAGCCCTCTAATCTGATTAGCCAGTGCGGTGCGGTTCTTGACTAACTGCTCGCGCACCCGATGGAGCGCCTGTAAATCCTGTTGCTCTTCGTGCTTGATCGGTACGAAGCGCATCGACGGCCTGGTTACCGCCTCGCAGATCGCCTCGGCGTCGTTGGGGTCATTCTTATTGCCCTTGCGGTAGGGGATGACGAACTGCGGGCTCATCAGCTTAACCGTGTGACCCAGCTTCTCGATCTCTCGCGCCCAATAGTGCGCCGAGCCGCACGCTTCCAGCCCCACCAGGCACGGCTCCAGCTTCACCAGAAAACCCCGCAGGTGCTTGCGCGTGACCCGCTGGTGCACCACCATTCGCCCAAGGGCGTCTACTCCGTGCAGTCCGAACGTCTCCTTTGCCAGGTCGATGCCGAGTGTTTTAACCTTCACCTTGGACCCTCCCCGTTATTCTGTCGGATGGTCGAGATTACCATCCTGGCCCTTCATGAGGCCGTTTTAGAAAACGGGGCTGGGTCCATCCATATCATTTTGACGCTCCAACTATTTTTTTCATAGCCCCACTCAAGCTATGGGGCAAGCGATCGTGCCCCCTCGCTCCCGGTCTTGACCGAACCTGGGCCCCGAAGCGGACGGCTTGCGTTGTTTCGAGCGCTCCCGGTCCTGCTCCAGCACATCTGTGCCCGATTTGCAGGTGCGTTTCACATCGTCCTTTTTGCTCGCGCGACTTGAGGGTGAGCGCCAAGAACCCTATCCCGCCGGTCGCGGCAACGCCGTGATCTTGCCCAGGATGCCAGCAAACAGCCGAAACTTTGCCACGCTCAACGAGTTGCCTAGCCCGCCGGTGACGCAACGCCGCAATCTTCCCCGCGGTCCCGGAGTAAAACTGACGCAGCCGCACGCGTTCAGCTTCCCCCTCGCGCTCTGCTTAATGCTTCGCGGTCTTGCCGAGTAGACCGGCCTTGCGCTTGTCCTTGAGTCTGAAGCTCTCGCCGTTGATGCTGACGATGATCGAGTGGTGGAGGATACGATCGAGCATCGCCACTGTAAGCACGCCGTCGCCGGCGAAGGCGCTGTCCCAACTGCCGAACGTCAAATTCGGAGTGAGGATCATCGAGCCGCGCTCGTATCGCTGCGCGACGACTTGGAAGAACAAGTTGGCCTGCTCGCGGCTCATCGGTAGATAGCCGATCTCGTCGATGATCAGCAGCCGATACGCGTTGACCGCGCGATGCATCGCCTGACGATAATGGCCTTGGCGGTGCGCCGCTTCCAGCATTAGGACGACGTCGGCCGCGGTGAAGAAGCGAGTTTTGTACCCTTTCTGAGTGGCGAGATAGCCGAGCGCGATCGCGAGGTGGGTCTTGCCCACGCCCGAAGGCCCGAGGAACACCACGTTCTCTGCGCGTTCGACGAAGGCAACGCTCGCCAACTCCATGATCTGGTTGCGCGGAGATTCTTTTCGAGATGAGCTCCGATACCGACTGGCTTGGCTCGCGCCCGACTTTTTCATGTTCTCATCCTAGCTGCACCGAGGCAAAGCGGTGCACCATGTCATTCTGAGCGCAAAGTGCTGTAGCGAAGAATCTCGCCGGCCGCGCTGGCGTCAGTCGCTAGATTCCTCATACAGCGGGGGGCGCATTTTTCAACGCGGATTCAGTTCCATGGCTGTTATGGATAGTTAGTGAGTATCGACAGTACAAACTCCAAAAACCACCACTAGTCGCTCCTGACTAAACCGGTCACTCCAGCGATGAAGATCGCGCTCAGCAGCCAACCAGCGACGATTTGTAGCCATAGATAGTAGCGCAGCACTGAGCCGCGAACCGGCACCCTCTGGCCGAAGATCGCGCACTCGCCCGACGCTGTCTCATCAGGCCACCAGTAGTTCTCCTGATGAAGATTTACGAACGGCACAAACACGTCAAGCGAGTAGAGCATTGGATGAAGTCCCGCCGCTGGATCTCCAGGCGGTGGCGGTGTGTCCTCTGGCCACCTAAAACGCATCACGCCCGCGCGTTTGCCTGTCGCTACGACCAAGGATCCGAAGATCACGACTGCAAATGACCACACCATGGCGCGCAGCGGCTGATACCCGTAACCGATGGTCGTGTTCAGAAATGCACCCCAGATCCGCCCGGACAGACCGAAACGACGGTAGTTTAAGTCATCGCTGGCGATCAGCACTTCAGTCGCGCCCGGCTCGTCGCCGCTTTCGCGCAAGATCTTGGCGAGTTGACGGTAGGGCTGCGAATGAAACCCTGACTGGAGCCGCAACCAGCGCAGCCGCGTGCCGGCATCGCCGGCGGCGTTGATTGGGCCGATTTGGGAAAATCCGGTGTAGGTGAAACCATCGATGAGGAGGCTACCCGGCGCGGGCCAGCTTTGTTCGTCGTCGATCAGCGCCTCGGCGCTGGCCCCGGTCAAATTCAGAAAGCCGCCATTGGGCAGTGCTACATTGGTCCACACCAGCGCGTTCTTCACAGAAATTCCGGATGCGTCGAGCCCATGGCGTTCGCGGGCCGCGCCTGAAAATATCCCCTGTGCCACAAAGAAGTCCGTGCCGATCCTCGCCGTGACAAAATTCACCAAACCATCTGATACGAAGGGCACCCCGTAGCCGATAATGACGTTCCCGGCAATATCGGTGCTGGAAGCGTCGATCGCCATCATTCCGGGATTAACAAAACTTCCATCGAGGATGAGGTCTGCGCCAATAGTGGAGCCGCTGAGCTCGATGCCGCCGTCGATATGTACATGGCGGAAAACCAGGCTGCCCCCCACGCGCATCTGCAGCCCGTAAAATGCTCGCCTCTGCGTGTTTTTCGGATCGAACAAATCTAAATCGATGGCTGAGCTCTTGAAGCGGCCCGAGGTGAGCAATGCGCCGCCGATTCGCGCTTCGGCGACGTTGACTTCGCCCGCGGCCTGAAACCCGGAGTCGAGCCGGAGGTCGCTATCAACCTCGATCCCGGGGGCGTCCATTTCGCCGATATGGCTGCCCCCTAAGTCGAGGAAAAGAATACTGGTCGCCGCGAAACTAATGCGCTCCGGTACCGCACAGTTGCGCAAAACGATCGGGAAGGGGACGTGAACCCGTGAGAGATCGAGTCGGCCCGTGACTCTCGCGCCGAGCAGACGGATGCCGCGTGGGTCGACCAGCCGTGAAGCATCGAGGTCGACGGACAGCCATCGAATCAACTCGGCGCGAACATCTCGCTCGTGGTTCCATTGATCGGCATGCACGGGATCGTTGCTCATATCACTGGCGGCTGCGCTGGGGCCGGCGAGCGCGAAGTCGCCTTGAGCGCGTTTCTTGAGGTCGACGAATACGAGCAACGCTCGCTCTGCCTCCGTCAGATTCGGGAATTGCGCCGCGACGAGTGTCAGAAGGCGATTCGTGGCTTCGGATTTTTCGTTTACCTTCGCGGCCGCTTGCGAGAATGTGGACGCGATCAGAGCGCCAAGCAGAACCCCACACCAGAGTACTACAGCGACGCGTCTGGTCATCGTGCGGCCTCGATTGAGTGACGTGTGCGCCCTGATCAGACCGACCCCCTCAAATAGCAGTATCAAACTGGCGTACGCGCTCGCCGAGGATACCACCACCGCCGTTCTCTACAGTCTAAAACGCTGGTTATGCTTAGTGAAAACCAAAACCCTGACATATTGGTGATGCAGCCCACCCAGAATTGGGATGGCTGCGATGGGCCGAGCTTCTGCGGACGCCGAAAATCGGGCGCATTCTTGTCCAATGAGAGATGCGTCCGGACCTGGTTGTAATAGGAAGCGTAATTCCTCAGAACGCGACGCAAGTCCGCTTCGTCGAACACGACCAAGTGATCGACGCTTTCGCGCCGAATCGCCAATGAGGCGCTCGATGGGACCATTCTGCCACGGTGAGCGCGGCGCGGCCGCATGATCCCGGATCCCCATTGCCCGAATGCGATGAGTGTAGGTTGGGCCGAAGGCCCCGTCGCGGTCGCGAATCAGATGATTTGGCGCTTCGTCCCAGCGGAAAGCGTCAGTCACCTGTCCAGCGATCCACTCGGCAGTCGGATTAAGGCTGTAGGCGGATAGGGCCGGGTGTTAATGCTGGTTCCAGTATGTTAGATTGCTCCGTTGCGGAAGAGAAGGCGCGGCCACGATCCCGGTTCTTTGGGCGGGCTTGCCCGACTCAAGGTCGGGCCGGTCTGGGCACGACCCGACCCCCTCCCCGTTCGTACGGATCTGAATCCGGCTAATGGCACGTATGGTGAAGTGACCCTCCGATAGCTTGTTGGCGACCGTTGCCAAGGCTGCGAGCGTCCCACGCGAAGTGACTTCAACTAAATGGAATCGCCCCCAGCCGAGGTCACCGACGATTTGCCTCCCTTGCGTAGGGAAGTGGCGGATTCGCTCCGTCGACATGCATCTGATTTGGCGGAGCTGTACGAGGGAGCCTTAAGAATTCTCTCCGAGGCACACTTCCCCGGTAAGGTGCGCTTCGTGGCGCATGCGATTCGTGAAATTGTAAATCGGCTGCCGGACGCCATGGGAGCCCCACGGGCCGCTCACATTCAGTATCAGGATCTCTGCGATAAGATCGAAAACGATTGGCGAAAACATGGTTTGCCATCGGACGGTACGCTTCCACCCGATCCGGAGAGTGGAAGCAACCCAAAGATCACCGATGTAAAATTGCCGCGATCCGTGTACTTAAAGATGGGAGTCCTTGTCAGAACTCATGCGGAGGGCCGCGACGCCAATGATAGGAGATGGGATCGCCTGTTTGAAATGATTGAACCAGACGACCCGGCAGCTGAGGCTCGCTTTGCATTTTTGAGAAGGGAATGGAGGGCAATAGGACGTCTGGCGGTGGGCAGGGCGCATGTTCCGGCGACCGGGTCTGATATATCAAATCGGCCTTCTCCGCCGTCCGACGACTCGACATCGGATGAGGACATGGTCAAGGGCTGCCTTGAACGTCTTGAGGCAGCGCTGGGCGCTTTCTTCCGAGAGTTTTTCAAAACTACAGATGAACTCGACAAAATCCTGGAAGAAGCCAACTCCTGAGCAAGTAGCGAAAGCCACGCTACAGCTCGCGCGGCAGGCTCACTACCGCTACTTCTTCGATCGGCTAGAGAATCCGGAGTGGGTTGAGCCTCTCTGGAAGGCGAAGCTTTTCACTAAACCGCCAGATGTCATACGTGATGAGTCGCAGGGGACCGTCCAATTTCCGCCATGGCCTGAATCGCAATATCTTGCCCGCATGGCGGGTCATAAACCCGATCTCGTCAAAGAGATCATAAAGAGAATACCGGCAAACGGTAATCCTCTTGTGTACGAGAACCTCGTTCAGGCAGCACTCGCGATGCCTGCCGATGTCGCTGCCGATTTGATCGAAGTAGCTATCAATTGGACGCAACCAGCCTATCAACTAACATTCTTGGCCGAAAGGTTTGGTGCCTTAGCCGCCCATCTGGCACGTGGTGGAAAAACAAAGGAAGCATTGAGGCTAGCGCAAGCGCTTCTTGCGGTGGTACCAGATCCACGATCTGACGATTCGGAGCTTCCCATACTCCCAGAGCCTCGGGCTCGATTCGACCTTTGGCATTACGAACAGATCCTTAAGAAGAATATCCCTGAGCTTGTCGCGAATGCCGGTACCGACGTCCTCAGTTTACTCTGCAACCTACTTGACCAAGCCATTAAACTTTCGCACCGGCAACCCCGGAACGAAGGTTCCGAGGACTTGTCGTATATCTGGCACCCCGCCGTAGAAGACCATGAGCAAAATCAGTTACCGCTAATAAAATCGCTGCTCGTAAGCGCTGTCCGCGACGCTGCCACACAAATAATTCGAACCGATGTGGGGATGCTGCCGAGCGTCATCGAAGCTTTGGAAGCGAGACGGCCAGCTTGGAGCATCTTCACGCGAGTTGCTCTGTACGCCCTGAATGTCTTCCTGGATGGACCTGACTCACTGACCATAGCGGCCCGATTTCTCACGCAGCGGGAACTATTTGATGACCTACACTACCGGCACGAGTACGTGCTGGTTTTGCGGCAATACTTCGCTCGACTAACAGGCGATCGGCAAGAAATGATTTTAGATTGGATCGCCAAGCCGCCGCCACCGGAGTACTTCAAGGCAAACTACGAGAGTTGGGCACAGTCGCATAAAAACTGGCCGTTCGACAAAAAAATGACCGACGAGCAAGCAGCGCAAGAGCAGCGTCGATGGCAATTCATTCGTCTGAGTTGGTTTGAAGCGCGCGTACCTGCTTCTATGAAGGCGCTTTACGAGAAGCTCGCTCAGGAATTTCCAGCCGAGAAGCACATCGAGTTTCCTCATTATGTTCAGCAGTTCGTTGGTCCGTCCAGCCCCGTTAAGCCGGAAGACATCCGCGAAATGCCGGTCGAGACGCTCGTCTCATACTTACGAGATTGGAAGCCGTCTCGGGATTTTATGGGAGACTCGCGAGAGGGGCTCGGACGTGAATTAACATCTGTGATCGCTGACGATCCCGAAAGGTTCGCGAGACACGCTCAAGCATTCAGCGTTTGCCACCCAACTTATGTGCGGTCGCTGTTGCACGGCCTTCGTGATGCGATCGGCAAAGGGCGGGCGTTTGAATGGAAACCCGTGCTAGATCTCTGTTCATGGATTCTGAGCCAAGCGGATGCGGATGTACTGAACGAGGTCCCATATTGGGTAGAAGAGGATCGCGATTGGACTTGGACCAGGAACGCCATTGCATACCTTCTTGAGGTGGCAATGTCCGGAGACAAAGGTAAGATTCCGTTTGAGTTGCGAGACGATGTCTGGAGACTCCTTGGCCCTCTTTCCGATGATCCTGATCCAAAACCTGATCGCGAAGCACGACAGTTAGAAAGTAATAGCGCGCCTTCTGAGATCTCTATAAATGCGACACGTGGCGTCGCTATGCATGCAATCGTCCACTACGCAATTTGGGTGCGTAACTCTCTCGAAAAGGCAAAGACCGGCGGCGCTACCCCAACCTTTGTCGAAATGCCAGAGGTACGAGATGTGCTCGATAAGCACCTAGCGCTCGATTTGGAGCCGTCACTATCTATTCGATCAATCTATGGCAGGTGGTTTCCATGGCTCCATCAGATTGATTCCAAATGGGTCGCCGACAACGCTCGCAGGATTTTCCCGGACGACCCGAACACCTGGCTTTATTGGGAGGCTGCGTGGAGTACATATCTGGCTTTTTGCCCAGCGTATGATGACGTGTTTCTGACGCTACGCCCGCAGTACGCCCTTGCTATTGAGCGTTTGGGAAAGCCCGCCCGACTAAAAGCCAGAGGCGCCGACCTCAAGGGAAATCTTGCAGCACACTTGATGGGAATGTATTGGCGAGGCAAGCTGCATCTTGACGATCCTTTGCTCGTTGGATTTTTCGCCCACGCTCCGGTGGAGGCTAGGGCATACGCTCTAGAAGCCATTGGACGCTGGCTTTTCGAATCGAAAAAAACAGATCGACCTCCCGACGCAGAGTTACTCGCCAGACTGACAAGACTTTGGGAATGCCGCTTGGCCGAGGCAAGAAGTTCCGAAAGCAAAATTCAATATTCTAGGGAGATGGCTTCCTTCGTCGAGTGGTTCCGTTCTGCAGTATTCGATGATACGTGGGCTATAAGTCAGCTTGAGGAGGCCCTTGCCCTTGCGGCGCTTGACACAAGAGCACTAGACCGATTCTCGTACGGCATACTTGAGCGGCTAGCTGAAGTCTGTGCAGCATTTCCGGATGAGGCGATTCGATGCCTCGAACGGTTGGCGCAGGCGAAGGAAGAGACTCTACACGTGTTCTTGAATCGCGAGCCCGTGAGAGCCGTCCTATCTAGCGCTATGAGTAAAGGAGGAGAGGCAGCGCAAACAGCGACTAGACTTATCAATGAACTAGGAAAACGCGGTGTGTCAGATTATAGAGATCTTTTGCGCTAGACGCGAAATGCAAAGGGCAATGCCGTTGCGACAGAAAGGTCAGCCCAGCCACTTTGTCTCACCAAAGCGCAGTTCTTCGACAGCACGCTCGGGGTCAGTCATTTTTAATTGCCCTTCAGCCGAGGATCGTCGCTCCGCCTTCGCCGACCGTACGCCGGGAATCTTGCGTTACTATCAGGAGCGGGTTAGGGCGCAGGCCGAGCACAAGAAGAATCCTGAGATGGCCGAATCGGAGCCGGCCGCGGACGACCTGATGAAGATCTACCAAGACGCCCTGTCGGAATTGGAGAAGAAAGGAAATTGGGAATGACCCTCGCTCTTTGTCGTTCCGCCGCTCAATAGCTGCGTATCGGACCTAAGCTAACGTTCAGACGCGTTGCCGCGAAAACCGCATGAGGCCTCGAGCTTGTCGGCAAACTCTTCAAGAAGATTTGTGGTTTCCTGACACTGATCGGGCGGAAACGCGAGCTCGGATTTCATCTGATCCTTGTTGGCCTCGCGATTCAGCTTCCGCCTGAAGGCGCTCCGTCAATCCTCTTCGTACTTCGTTCCCCGGAGCACGTCTCGCGCGAGGGCCAGGGCTTCCTTTTTTCGGTCCGCATTTTGCGGCAAGGAGATAGAAACGTGATGATGTTGGTCAAGCCCGGCACGGTCGTCCAATGGCACCGTCAGGGCTTCCGCCTGTTTTGGCGATGGTGTTCGAGATCTCAAATCACTAGGCTTCGGCGTTTTCAGAGTTTTCAGGAGGCACAGGTGCCCGCTTACGTCCATGGCAGTGGCCCGAACGCGCGGCGCGTCGCTTCGTTCGCCGGCAGAGATGGATCCCACTTGTTCGCCACGATCCGCTGGCCGCCTATCGCATTGGCGTCGGGCGAGCACAACCACAGCATAGGCGCGACCATGATCGCCGGATCGAGCATCGCGCGTCGCGCCTTCGCCGGCGCTGTGGCCGGCAGTACCGAGCATTTCGCCGAAAACCCGCAGCATTTCGATTGCCGTAATGATGCCGACAAGCTTTCCACCGTCCATGAGTGGCAACCCGCCGACCTTATGCTTGACTAAGAGGTTGGCGGCCTGGTCCAGGAGCATCGTCAGCCAACCCAGCGGATCTCTGGCTCCTTGCGGGGGACGGGCGGCGGCGCAGCCTTCGGATGGCCAACGATGATTGGTGCAACTGCCACCCACGTCGCAGAAAGACCGAGCGCCTTCTTACCGTCCGACGTATTAAGGAAGCTCTGGGCGAAGCCAATCCAACACGTGCCGAGTCGAACAGCATACGCGGCAAGCATCAGATTCTCAGCCGCCAATGCGCAGTCTTCGACGATCCAGGGACCTTGAGCGATCGCCGAAATCAAGATCAGTACCGGCGCGCGATAGAAGATGTGAAAATGCGGATCATTGAGCAGCGATCGGAAGTGGTCGGACTGGGGGCCGGCGAGCATGGTCGGCAGCACGGTCGCGAGCATATGGGACTTGGCGTCGCGCGAGATCCTGTCGAGCAGACCCTGATCGCGTACGACCGTGAACATCCACGGCTGTTGGTTTACCGCGTTCGGTGCGTGCACGGCGGCGTCGATCAAACGACGGATGGTTTGCTCATCAACGGCTTGTGCCGTGTATTCACGCGCCGAGCGGCGGCCAGAGATCGCCTCATTGATATCCATTATGCCATGTTTCGCTTCTGCAACCCCAGCGTCAATGCTTTGAACCGACATTCCCCAAATGACCTAACAGGATGCGGAAAAAGGATCGCATTTCTTTTTGATGGCATGTAGAGGAATGGGTAACCGTCGTCGGAGGAGGATGTGGTGATGCGCGGGACGGACCACGAGCAGAGCGGGATGTTCAGCTACATTTCGGCAGAACGCCGTGTGCCCACGGATCATCCGCTGCGCGCGATTCGAGTGATGGTCGATGCGGCGCTTAAGGAGTTGGGGCCGCGTTTCGATGCGCTCTACGCCAAGAGCGGGCGGCCGTCGATCCCGCCGGAGAAGCTGTTGCGCGCGCTTTTGCTGCAAGTGCTCTACACGGTGCGCAGCGAGCGCATGCTGATGGAGCAGCTTGATTATAACCTGCTGTTCCGCTGGTTCGTGGGACTCAGCATGGACGATGCGGTGTGGGATGTCACGGTGTTCACCAAGAACCGGGAGCGGCTGCTCGCGGGCGAAGTGGCGCAAGGCTTTTTTCAACAAGTGGTGGCGCAGGCGCAAGCTCAGGATCTGCTCTCGGCTGAGCACTTCACGGTCGATGGAACCCTGATCGAGGCCTGGGCCGGACACAAGAGCTTCAAGCCCAAGGACCACAAGCAGACTCCGCCGGATGATCCCGGCAATCCGAGCGTCGACTTCCACGGTGAGCGGCGCTCCAACGCAACCCACCAATCGACTACCGACCCGCAGGCGCGACTGTATAGGAAGGCCAGCGGCCGCGAGGCCAGGCTCTGCTATCTGGGGCATGTGCTGATGGAGAATCGCAACGGTCTGGTGGTGAACACGCGGTTGACCCAGGCGACCGGCCGCGCCGAACGCGAGGCCGCGCTGGCGATGGTGGAAAAGCTCCCGGGCTTTGGACGGGTGACGCTCGGTGCCGACAAGGGTTACGACGCCAAAGAGCTTGTGCGCGAGCTGCGCGACCACCGAGTCACGCCGCAGGTGGCGCAAAAGCCGGCGACCGCGATCGACCGGCGTACCAGCCGCCACCCCGGCTACGCGCTGAGCCAGTGGCGGCGCAAGCGGGTCGAAGAAGCCTTCGGTTGGCTCAAGACCGTTGCTTTGTTGCGCAAGACTCGTCATCGCGGAGTTGCTCGGGTCGGTTGGATGTTCACCTTCGCCGCCGCAGCCTACAACCTGGTGCGGATGCGCACCCTGACGGTGGTCACTACCTGAACAGAGTCGCGAAGCTGCGAGCCGCGGACGCACTCGGCCCTCACGCGCCTCTCGACCCTGAAAATATCGAGTCGTGGAAACAGAGCAACTCATGACTACTCGGCATTTTTCCGCACCCTGCTAAGAGTGCAATATAGCTTGTCGGCCCTTGCGGGCAAGGGGGCGCGGTTGATCTAATTTGCGCAGATTCGCCACCGACCAGGAGGGAATCATGCCAGACAATGAATATTCGACGCTGCTCTTTGACGGGCGCAATAACGTCGGCTACATCACGATCAGCCTGTCCCTGCTGAAAATTCTCTCCCAAGGGAATCCCTGGTCCGATACACGGCAGAAAGACCACGTGCATCAGATACAGTCTGGAGGCGTTATTCCGAGCCAGTTTGGTCGCCAAATCCCGCGTCGACTCAGAACTCTCATCGAAGTTTATTCAGGTTCGAGTTGAGCAATCGGTCGCCATGCACGCCCCCGATGGGCGCTTCATCGTGAGTGCTAAGCATTATTTGATTCCTGTGCCTGCTGAAAACTCCGAAGGCGGCGAAAAGTCTAGAGTTTGGGGATTCACCGCTGCAATATCGCCGGCATGCTTAACCTCGCGCGTTCCATCGTTTCGGTTGTTGCCCGCCGATTCCGGTCTCGCGCGCGTGGCTCGCGGCAGGCTCCAGCACGAAGTGTATTCCGGAATTGTTGCGCCGGCTTCGACGATCGTCCAGATAGAGCGTCTTGCCTTTTCGGCCTTGATGGTGGAGATCCGTACGACGGCGATCGTGTAGCCGTATTGGTCCAGACCTGCGGTATTTTCGGCTACGACAAGGAGAAATCTATATGGCTAATCTGCAAGTCTCCAAAGAGGAAATGCTCAAGCGGGTTGCGCGCTGGAAGAGGCTGGTACCCAGCGAGTACGCATTCGTGGACAGCAAGATCCCCGGTCACGAACGCCTGATCTACAACGTGATCGGCAACGGTGTGACCGAGGACGCCTCGCTGAGGCCCGCTATCCCCGATGCGCGCGACTTCGACCTGACCTACGTCAAGGCCCAGCCGGGCAAGGGTGCTGCTTTGCACAGCCACCTGACGATCGAAGTCTTCACCCCGCTTTCCGGCCAATGGGCCATCGTCTGGGGCGATCGCGGGGAAAACGAGATCGTTCTGGAAGCCTGGGATACCATTTCCGTGCCGCCGGGAGTGATCCGTGGCTTTCGTAACATCGGCAAGGAGCCCGCCTGCTTAACGGCGATCCTCGGCGGTACCGACCCTGGCCGCGTCACCTGGTCGCCCGAAGTCCTGGAGAGAGCCAAGCAGACCGCGCTTAGGTTCGACCAGGACGGCAACGTGATTCAGGGCTGAACCGGTAATGGTGCAGGCGACCGGGTGCGTAAGGGCTGCACCATACGTTTGCTCAGACCGGTAGCGGGCTAGAAACTCAACAATTCCAGTTACTTGGAAACCCTTGCTAACGGTTTGCTAACCGAACCGCGAAGAACGCCAGCACTTCGAGGCTAGCTTTGCGGGCTCCGAACCTGTCCCGGATTACGGCATCGATCATCTTACTTCGCAGACCCAGCCTCGAAGCCGCCAGAAGCGCAAACGTACTCGGACCATAGCGCGGCAGAATCAGGCCGCGACTTGCTTTAAACAATCCCGAGAAGCCTATGCGCCTCAGCGGGCCTCATTTTGCCGATTTCAGCATCATCATAGCCTCTGGTCCGCAGCTGGGCTTTTTGTTTCTCGGTTATAAAGAATGAGACCTGTGCGTTCCCAAGCTCGCCCGTTTCCGACGGCCCGGGCTCTCGTTCGAGAGCGGTCATCCGGTTCACCGAGCAATATCCTTCTAGATAGGCGCCTTCGTTAACCACCAATGCTGGTGAAGTCAGACTGCCATTCACCTTAGCCGTCGGCCGAAGCTCGATGCGCTCCGTTCCGGTAATAGTGCCTTTAACGATGCCGGCGATTACAATTGAGGTGCCATTAATCTCAGCGTTGAGCTCTGCTCGCTCACCGATGAACAGGGGGCTTCTGGTGGTCAGCTCACCGTCTAAGCAACCGTCGATCTTCGTCGCGCCCGCAAGATGAATTTTGCCTTCGAGTTTGGAACCCGCTCCAAAATAATTCAGTACGTTGCTCATAAGCGTCTGCGTGCATCGCTCGCACGCCGTGCATTATTGGGTTTCGATACTCGGTTCTTGTCGCCCTGTCTTCTATAGATTCTCGGACTCAGAACCTGCCCCCGATTCGCCGCTTCGGACATCTTACTCCGCAGCTCCAGCCCCGAAGCCTCCGGAACACAAACGAACTTGGACGATAGCGCGGCATGAACGAGACCGTGGTCGCTAAGCATCCCGATGCGCCTCACGCAACCGGAGCAATGCGGCCACCACTTCATCGCACGACCAGCTGGTGTCGGGCGGGTTGTGGTCAGGATGGAAGCGCTTGAGCTCTTCAGCGAAAACGTGGGCAAATGGGTGATCGAGCTGGGGCTCGGCGGCAGACTCTTTCTCGGGCGTGAGCTTTTCGGCTTCATCGGTTCTGAAGCGAGGGCGCGGGGGAGGCGGAGGAGGCCCATCAACGAAGGTAAAACCGGCGCGACCGCCCCAGATGCGCTTGAAATTGGCAATTGCGGCCTCGCGGCTTTCTGCAGCGACGCTAAATCCTGTCGCCGTGTTCCGGGCGAGCCACAAGGCGACACCGACTTGGTAAACGAAAACCCTCTCGCCGCTCATGCAAATTTCCTTTTGAACCAGCAGCAGGAACACGAACAGCACCGCAGGCGATTAGAATTTGGCAGACCTCTTCAAGAATCCCCGATTCGGTTGCTCCTCGAGCGCCGCATGAGTTCACAGTTCGTCCTATTGCTTAGCTACTCCCGCCTCCCACGAGTACTCTCGGAACCGGCAAATCAGACCATCGCGGAGGGTAAAGATTCAGCCAGCGCCGGCATCTTTCCAATCACGTCGTCAGTCATCAGCTTCGACAATGCCAAAAGATCACCATCGTTAGCGGCCTTGTAGAAACGCCACACGGTCTGAAGCTTCTCCTCTTCGTCCATCGCGATCGTCCTTGTTTTGACGCTGACTTTACACCTGGGAAATGCGCGCTACAAAGCTGCGCCCCTGCGGAGCCGGCTTCAAAGTAACGTTCATTGGCGTGCGACCTCAGACTCCTTCAGCCAACCCAGTTAGCATCGCTCTATATAACCTTCCCGCCGGCACGGAACAGGAGGATGCATCGGGATAATCGAACTCGGGGGAGGATATCGGCCGACGGATTTGCAAAAGTACTTTTCCGGAATCGTCGCCCGCGGCCTCGTAGGCGCACCCACAATCATGGTCCCACATCAGTTGACCGCTGTGGCCAGACTGTCGAACATGAAACACGTTCTGACGTTCGTGGTCATGACATCTTTAACTTTCACGGCGGTTCACCCTGTTGCTGATAGAACGCCACCTGGGGGAATTTGAGTAGCGAACCTGTGGCCCGGGTTACCGGCCGATGTGCGATTTACCACCCCAACCGAAGGACCGATGAAGTTGGACCCGGAATCCGGTAAACAGGGGCTGGATTTTCGTAATAGGGGCCCGGCTCTCCGCTTGTTGCTCGCACGAAAACCCGGTCGCCCCACAGCACTACATGTGGGAGGATTTTGGCCGAAGGATTGATTTCAAACTCGCCAATGAATTCCTCCTCGGCATCGAAGAGCTTGATTCGCAGGTTAGTCTCCGGGACGCGCTTTGCCCTATTCTGAGAGTTCGCTTCATCGATTTCCCCCCGGGAGAGCGCCGAGCGGTTTGGCCCATCTGAGTTGAAGTTGTGGCTGCAGTCTGGTGGTGCAGCCGGCGTCGTAGCTCGATGGTTTTGAGCTTGATGTTTTCCCTCCGGGTCAGGATGGTTCGATCACGCCCGAAGTAGACATCGGCCGGGGTCAGGTTGTTAAGACTTTCGTGGTAGCGCCGCAGGTTGTAGTAATCGACGAACTCGGCCAGGCGCCGTTCGAGCTGGCCAGGCAGATAGTAGTTCTCGAGCAGGATCTGGTTCTTCATGGAGCGGTAGTAGCGCTCGATCTTGCCCTGGGTCATCGGGTGATAAGGCTTGCCGCGGGGGTGCGTCATGCCGTGCTCCGCGAGCCAGGAACCGAGCTGGGCGGAGAGGTAGGACGGCCCGTTGTCGCTCAGCAGGCGCGGTCGATGCCGAACCCGGACGCGCTCCAACCCCGAACGGCGCAGGGCCATCGTCAGGGTGTCGGAAACATCGGTGGCGGTCATGGTGGTGCACAGCTTCCAGGCCAGGATGTAGCGCGAGAAGTCATCGAGCACGGTCGACAGATAGAACCAGCCCCAGCCGATCACCCGCAGGTAGGTAAAGTCGGTTTGCCAGAGTTGATTGGGTGCGGTGGTTGGATGGGCGAAGGTGTCGGCCGCCTTCATCAGGATGAAGGCGGGACTGGTGGTCAGGTCATGCGCCTTCAGGAGCCGATAGACCGATGATTCCGAGACAAAGTAGCGCTGCTGGTCGACGAAGGAGACCGCAAGCTCCCGAGGTGATAACTGCGGCTCGGGAGCTGTCAGGAATTTCGTGTGTGAGCAGTTAGTAGTGAATGGCTGCTGCTTAACGCAGCAGTCGCCCCTCGCGACTGCATAACTGCCCGCGAGCCGGAGCGGCGGGCGCGGTCAAGGGCGGCGTGAGCCGGCGCGCACCGCGCGCGAACCCTTGAGGGCGAGCCGGCGCGAAGGCTAGTGCAATTATGGTTCGACGCTGGTCGCATTATTCAGTCCGTTAGCAGGAAACGTTCTTCAAAGTGGATGGCTGAGAGCGCCAGAGAGAAAATCCCTCACTGAAGCAGCCGGATAGACCGGTTGCACCGGAGTAAAAATCCGGCAGCAATAGCCCATTTGCCGTGGAACGGCAGAGGTGGGCGGAGGGATGAAGCGGGTGGAACTATACGCGCAGGTTCGACGAGCGGTTTACGTGGAGGGGCTGAGTCGGCGGGAAGCAGCACGGCGCTTTGGGATCGACCCGCGGACGGTGGCGAAGATGCTGGCGTTCTCGGTGCCGCCTGGTTATCGACGGAGCCGGCCGCCGGCGCGGCCCAAGCTGGATCCGTTTGTCGGGATTATCGACCGGATCTTGGAAGAAGATAAGTTACGCCCAGCCAAGCAGCAGCACACGGCGAAACGGATTTTCGAGCGGCTGCGCGATGAGCATGGGTATGACGGCGGGATCTCGATCGTAAGGGCTTACGTACACGAGCATCGCCAGCGGCTGCGCGAGATGTTCGTGCCACTGCACCATGATCCTGGACACGCGCAAGTCGACTTCGGTGAAGCGCTCGCGGTAATCGCAGGTGAGGAGTGCAAGATCCACTTCTTCGCGATGGACTTGCCGCACAGCGATGCTTGTTTGGTGCAGGCCTATCCGGCGGAGAGCACCGAGGCCTTCTGCGAAGGTCACAACGTCAGCTTCGAGTTCTTTGGCGGAGTGCCGCGTTCGATCCTCTACGACAACACCAAGCTGGCGGTGGCGCGCATACTCGGAGATGGCACCCGTAAGCGCACCAAGGTCTTCAGTGAGCTGCAGTCCCACTCTCTGTTCGCCGATCGCTTCGGGCGGCCGGGCAAGGGTAACGATAAGGGCAAGGTCGAGGGGTTGGTCGGCTATGCGCGGCGCAACTTCATGGTGCCGATCCCGCGCGCACTCAGCTTCGCTGAGCTAAATGAGCAGTTGCTGGAGTGCTGCCGCCGTCGTTTGAAGGATCGGCTACGTGGTCATGATGACACCATCGGCGAGCGGCTGGTGAAGGACCGTGAGGCTCTCCTGCCGCTGCCGCCCGCACCCTATGATGCGTGCGAAAAGAGGCCCGCCTGGGTCAGCTCGTTGTCGCTGGTGCGCTACCGCGGCAACGACTACTCAGTGCCAAGCGCATACGGTCACCGCGAGGTGCTGGTCCGAGGTTACGTCCACGAAGTTGTGATCGCCTGTGCAACCGAGGAGATCGCCCGGCACGCTCGTTCCTACGAGCGCGAGGACTTCGTGTTCAACCCACTGCACTACCTGGCCCTGCTGGAGCGGAAGATCGGCGCGCTGGACCAGGCCGCGCCGCTGGTCGGCTGGGAACTACCTGAAGAGTTCGCAACGCTGCGCCGGCTGCTCGAAGCGCGCCTGCGCAAGCCCGGTAAGCGGGAGTTCGTTCAGGTCCTGCGCTTGCTCGAGGTGTTCGGTCTCGAAGACGTGGTCGCAGGAGTTCGAGAAGCGATCGATCGCGGAGTGATTAGCTTCGACGCGGTCAAGCATCTCGTGCTGTGCCGCATCGAACGGCGCCCACCGCGACTCGACCTGAAGATCTATCCCTATCTGCCACAGGCGACTGTGAGCACCACCTCGGCCCGATCCTACCTGAGCCTGATGGCGGGAGCAGGTTCATGAGCGATACGCCCCAGGTTCTGCTCACCCATTACTTGAAAACACTCAGATTGCCCACCTTTTTGCGCGAGTATGACAAGTTGGCGCGCCAATGCGCCGGCGAGGATGTCGACTATCCTCGCTACCTGTTGCGCCTGGCCGAGCTGGAGATGATCGAACGGGAACGCCGGACCATCGAGCGGCGAATCAAGGAAGCCAGGTTCCCGGCGGTCAAAAGTCTCGATAGCTTCGAATTCGCAGCGCTCCCCTCGCTCAACAAGACGCTAGTGCTGGAACTGGCCCGCTCGGAGTATATCGCGCGCCGCGAGAACATCATCGCGGTCGGCAACAGTGGCACCGGCAAGACTCATGTGGCTCTCGGGCTAGGTCTGGCCGCCTGCCAGAAGGGTCTCGCGGTCGGCTTCACCACCGCTGCCGCTTTGGTCAACGAGCTGCATGAAGCGCATGATGAGAAGCGTCTGCTGCGCCTCCAACGTCAACTCGCCGGCTACAAGCTTCTGATCGTGGATGAACTCGGCTACGTCCCGCTCTCCCCAACTGGTGCAGAGTTACTGTTCGAAGTCTTCAGCCAGCGCTACGAGCGCGGCTCGATCATCGTTACCAGCAATCTGCCGTTCGATGAGTGGACCAGCGTGTTCGGCTCCGAGCGCTTAACCGGCGCACTGCTTGATCGTCTTACCCACCACGTTCACATCCTCGAGATGAACGGTGACAGCTTCAGGCTCAAACACAGCAAGCGCCGCATCAGTGACGATCAACCGCGAGAATCCGGCTAACACCACTAACTCCAACCCACAAAGCTAGATCTTTTCGACACAGTAGCGAGGGGGTGATCCCCCTCGCGCTCCCCCTGCCAGACGTCAACCTACCTGCCATCGGCTTATCCAAATGATGGACTTTTGCTCTGGCGCGCTGATGTACTTTCACTCCAGTGTTGACACTTCGTGCCGAGGGGGGAGTCAACGTGAAGCCTTGATCGCAACCTGTCAGAAAACACTACTTCCTGTCAAAACGGAACTGTCTCGCAGAGAACCAATACGAACGAAGCGGCGCGGCAGCGCTTCATGTCTGCGATCTAGCAGACGGCCGGCAGGAATCTTCTCGCTAATTCCAGGGGCGGTCAGAGCGCTCGGGGGGTAAACTTGGCCCACGAAATACTAAGTCAACGTGCTTGGCGGACTGTTGGCCGTGTCATGCCTTGGTTTCGAGACAGGATTCCGTACCGTGTCGCTTATCCGCGATCCGTTCGTGATTTGCGACGTTCAGGGTGCGCCCAGGTTCTTGAAGTATAATGCAGAATGGGATGCGGCCGTTGATCCCAGGACGGCGTGAACAATTCGATGCACGGACCTGTCAGGTGAAGTACGCGCGGATTTGGCAGACGTTAGGCGGATTTTCTCAACATCGAGGACTCGCTGGCGGAGCGAGGGGGATTCGAACCCCCCGGCGCCGCGAAATTCTATACGGGTGGAATTCGGCCCGAGTTTGGCGCACTATTTGGCTCGACAAAAATGCATCCGTGCTCAAGAGAATTTGTTCGCCTGTTATTAGCTCCGCTTCGGCTTTCTCCGGTTCGCTTCGTTCGCCACGTTTGGAATCAAACGGCCACCGACCCAGGCTTTATCGTCGCCGGGGGAAACCGGCCTGAGCGGGTCCGCGCTGCCCGTCACTCAGCCGTGCGAAAGTTTTTCAATATGTTCTCGTAGCCTCATCGCCTGGTCCGCGATGTGCCTGTGTTCCTGCTCCGCGGATTCGAGTTCCCTAATGGCGTTTTCGAGAGTTTCGTGGCGGTGGGCTCGTAGTCGTTCGAGCTGCTGGTCGCTTTCAAGCCGTCTAGTTTCCAATTCGGTCAATTCTTCCTTCAGGCCAGATACAAGGACGGGATCTTCTCGGCTGCGGCTAAGGTTGTTGATGTGATCACGCAGTTCCTTTATTTCGTCCAGTAGTCTTTCACAGTCGCTGACAGCCGCGGCTTCCCGGGCTGCCTCGCTCGCATCGGTCAACCTTGCGCGCTCTACGGCCGCCCTAAGTTCGGCGTCATGCACCGCATGCCCCGAGCTGGCCTCCGACAGCTTACGCATCCTCTCTTGAAGCGCTCTCAGAAGCGTTTCGCTGATCATAAGAGTCTCCTTGACCGAGATTTCCGTTTCGATTCTCTGATTCCAACTCGCCGTATAAACCGAACGGCCTTCCTCTGCAAGGTTCTAGCCGGTTTTGTTTCGAGCTGCGCCAACCAAATCGCCGTGCTGGAGCGCGGCCGAACTCGTCGCCCGTGCTTCATCGTTGGGATCGGCTGCTTTAGATCTTGCTCTGGCGCTGGTGGTGGTTTCGCAAGCAGATGCGGGACAAGGCTTGAGGCGCTCTGCCCGTCGTGCGGTGCGTAGGTCAGCGCGGAAGTGCAACGCGCGTCCACATGGCGGGCGCTCCAGCTGCGGCTCGCTTTTGCTGACTGCCTGCCGTCCGTTTGGATGACGCGCTTCGAAATTACGCTGAAAACATCGCATCGACAAGGATGACGTTAGCTTTGCAAGGCTAATTTTGGTGTCGCTGACCCCGACGCACGCGGCAGGTGGGCGACAGAAGAGAGGTGATGTCGGCAAATGCAGCCATAACAGCCTCAGCCGGTCGAGCGATGGCGGGCAGGGCCACGCATCAAGCGGCGGACCGCGTCGTGGATAAGGTTCTCGACCTCGGAGTCCAGCCCTGACTTAGCTTCGTCGAGGATCAGCACGGGCGGGTTCTTCAAAAACACGCGTGCAAGCGCGAGGCGCTGGCGCTCGCCGGCTTGAGCCCGCCCTCGCCAATCATCGTGTCGAGCGGGAGTCGACGCGACAAAGTCGCTGATATTGGCATTCTCGAGCGCGTGCCAGAGCCTCGGAAGCGCCGGGGCGACCGTAGAGCACGTTCTCGCGAATCGAGGCGCTGAAACAGCACTGCGCGAGATCCACCCGTCGGGTTGCGCCAGATGGCGTGCATCGAGGAACCTCGGCCGGGCCCTGAAGCCTGTCTATCGGTTCTGCACGGCGCGGAGCCTGCGGCTATTGCAAGTCGCCTACGCGAATTATTCCGTCCGCAGATGCGATCCGATCAATTCTCTCTCGGCGGTGAACCAGTCGATCCAGTTGTTGCCGTGGACGCCGCCGCGCGCCAAAAATAGTTCGTAGGCCCGCCGCTGAATCTGTTCGACAGTTCGCGAACCGTTCGCAACAGCCACTGGCGTACCGTTGTGCGCCACCGGACGGGCAACCGCTCCGTCCATCACGGGCTTGCGCGCCCGTCTGCCTTTCGTAGTTTTGTCCGTAGCCATCACCAAGCCTCTTTCTCTTTACTTCGACCCCTTCCGTGGAGAGCTTACATCCGCCCTTAGCTCGCGATCATATGCGCAACGATTCAAGTCGCCAAGCGGAGTTCGGGCTTGCGGATGCCCTCGGTGTTTGTTCCTTGGCTTCTCTGTCAAGTCGCAAGTCGGTCACGAACTCGACCATCGGGCGTTGCAGTACCACACCAAGCCCGCGCTCGTCTTGCGGTTTGTTCAGTCCCGCCGGCGTGCAGATGGTGGAGCACGTGCCAGGACGCGGGCTCGTATGCGCCAGTTACGATCTTAATTGATGAGCGGTCGGACGGAGTGCGCCCGTCTTACGACACGATGGCGAGCGCTCTTGCTCCGTACGGAAGTCCTAAAGCTTTGAAAATCGCACAAGATCTGGATGAAAAGGTCAAAGCTTTGTTGAAGGCGGCTGGCTGGCGGCCTTACTCGATTCGCTACTCGTCTTCTTGCTCTTGCAGCGCCGTCGCACTCTTCTTTTTTTCTATGGCTTCTTGGACGAGTCGGATGACCTCGCTCTTTTCGGGTAAGTCGTCGAGTGGTGCGAGAGCGAGCATGAACGATAGTTTCCCATCTTCATCGACATCGAAGAGATCAACGTCCTCGGCCTTGATTCGAATATCGATTTCCTGAAGCCTCCGCCCACTCTTGCCTTTTTTGATCTGGTTTCTCTGCCCTTGGGGGGTGAGAATGCAGCGTATCTTTGCGGAGATCGATGGCTTCTTGGACGAATCGGATGACTTCGCTCCTTTCGCGGACATGTGCGTGTCTCCTCACCTTTAGGAAGCCTGCTCGGTCTATCGGGAAGCTTTCTTCTGTGCCCTGCCCAGCGCCTCTTCATCGCCTCTGATATCCGCTTTCTGCCCTCGGGACTAAGAGCCCGCCTCTGGTACCTCGAGTTCTGAGGTCCTGGCCTTTCTTTGAGGACCATCTAGAAAAATAAAGGCTTTTTCAACCCTATACAGCTGGCGGTTCCGAATTTTTCCTTCGGTATCGATGGCGGGTCGAGAGTAGCTCGGGCGCGGCAGCAGCGGACGGAGCACTGTGCCGAATACCCGCACGCGAGCAATTGAATCTCGGCGGCCATGCGTGCTGAGGGCGGGATCGCCTTTGAGCCTTCGGGAAAAGGAAGAATGGCATCAGAAATCGGCGGGAACCGACTTCAGCAACTTGCGGTCCGCTGGGCTGAGTGCAGCGTTGGCCTGCTCGAACGCGCGTTGTGCCTCGCGGCATTCCTGCAGGGCGGCCGCGACTGCGGAGCCTTCCGGCCAGCTATTCGGATCAAAAGGGGTCGAGGGCTGATCCCTAAGCGACCTCAACATTCTCTCGGCCTTGTCCAACATATCCGAGAGCTGTTCTTCCGCGTCGGTCGCACGTGCCTTCGCTTTCAACCAGGCTAGAACTTGTTCGTCTGGCATTTTTAGATCCCTCTTCACGGTCGGTGTCTTCGACAAACATGGCGATTATAATCTTCCCTAGAGCGGCGGGTAAAAGGAAAGGGCGGCCAGCGGTCCCTGAAAAGGCCGTTTACTGTGGCAACCGTTGGACCGTCAAACTTCAAATTATCCGGTGGGAGTTGTGAGGTTCACCCTGTACTACGACGGCTCACTGCCTTCTGCCGCGAACGAAGCGCGCATACCGGAAAAGCATCGCGTTCGGAAGGCGATATATATCCCCAGTTACTTCAGCTGTTTAGAACAAGTCCGCTTCTCCCGAAGCTGGATGATCGCGACTGGGCGAATTGGGCGGTTTGGGATTGGCCCGTGATTCGCAGAACTACAGCCGTCTGACAGTGTTAGTATGCGATTGTCGATATCCCCGCCACTTATGATTGCTCCGTTCCCTATGCATTTCGCAGTGCTCGCGCTTGATTACGACGGCACCATCGCTACAGACGGCTCCGTCGCGGATAGCACTGCTAGGGCGTTGCGCCGCATCAGGGAGTCAGGGCGCAAACTCGTGCTAGTAACGGGCCGTATCATTTCCGACTTGATAGTCGCGTGTAACGTGCTCGATCTTTTCGATTACGTTGTTGCCGAAAACGGCGCAGTCCTCTACAAGCCGGCAACAAGAGAAATCATTCCCCTGGCCGAAGCCCCTCCTGCCCGCTTCATTGATGAACTCCGCGCTCGCAAGGTTTTTCCTCTCTCGACTGGCGAGGTCATAGTTGCGACCTCGCTACCGCAAAAGCACAAAGTTCTCACCGCGATTCGGGATTTCGGACTCGAACTTAACATCATCTTTAACAAAGGTTCGGTAATGGTGCTGCCAGCAGGTGTAAACAAGGGCTCGGGCCTCGCCGCAGCACTGCACAAGATGCAACTATCGCCGCACAACGCCATCGGAATTGGCGATGCAGAAAACGACCACGCCTTTCTCGAACTATGTGAATGTTCGGTCGCTGTCAGCAACGCCTTGCCAGCGGTGAAAGATAGATGTGACTTGGTGATGGCTTCGGCTAACGGAAGGGGTGTGACGGAGCTAATATCGTTGCTCCTGGCCGGGAATTTCTTCCCGTAGCATTCGATCTCGAGGCATACGGTCACGCTCGGCTAGAGACGAGGACTCGTTGGCGGAGCGAAGTGAATTCGAACTGCCGGTACCGCTTTCTAAACTGTCAGACGACAGCGTCGTGTTATAATTTGCGACGCTGAGATGAGTTGCCCTCATGGTCCGGAACTCCGTGCCGGTCTGGCGTTACTGTCGCGACGTTCAAGGGAAGCGTTTTGTTCGTGCGGCATGAGCAACACCGCGACTGATTCTGCCGCTGAGGGTAATCCACTTTGGCACCGTTCGCTTCAACAACAAACCTACAGCGCGTCACAAATGCGGTCCTGGGTGGGAGCGCTTCACAACTCGTCTCGATGTCGCAAAGCTTAACATGATGACGTCGTCAGGCAGTTTAGAAAGCGGTACCGGCAGTTCGAATTCACTTCGGTCCGCCAACGAGTCCTTATCTCTGAGGACACTCCCTTCAAGCCGCCGAAATAGCGCGCGATTGCGGCGTCATTTGCAGATTTGGCGGCACCGGAGAAGACCACCTTTGGCTGGTTCGCGCGCAAGACGCGGCCAAAATCTCTGTTGGCAAGTGAGGCGGTTCCATCCACGCCCGACGCACGACAGGATCCGATTCGCCGACGTGCTCGGCCAGGATGGTGCGGAAGTGATCGAACTTAAGAGGAACTATGCGATTCCCACGGCTTGTTCTTGCGCGGTCCAAAGAAGAGGAAGATCGATCCGTTCGGCCAAGGCCTCGGCGGTGAGCTCGGGCGGTTGGTTACCAGCAACTATCGCCTCGACAATCTCCGGTGCCAGGAATGCCAGCCGCGTTAGTCGTCTGACGTAGCGGTCTGAGACCCCTTCGCGTTCAGCGATCTTTGCAACTGACTTTGCTCTGCCCATCAGCAGGTCTTCAGACCATTGCCGCGCCCGGGCGACGGCTTTCAATAGTGCCGCGCAGTGTCCGGTGATGCGCTGCCAGTTGCGGATCCGCGGTTGGAGACGGTTGAATTCTACCAGGTCAGCAAGTTGAAAGTTGGACTACCTGAGGCTGAGGACGAGGCCCCGCCACCTCCGTGGCGCGGTGTGCCACCGCCGCTGGCGGTCTACCGCGAGCGCGGTCATCGGCGACTCGCCGCGCAAACCTTCCAGGAGAAGTGCTTGAGCTGCATCTGGGGATGCCGGATGCCGGTCGAGATGATTATTGATCAGTGGAATCCGAGTCGGCGCCACTACCGAACCGAGACCTTCTGTTACGGTCCTCGTGCTTGCCCGCTCTACCAAGCCGGACCGGCGCGCAAGGTTCCCGGCCGCCGCCGTGCAATGACCTACACGGAGGAGGACTGGGTTGACGATGAGGCGACTTCACACCGCCGACTGGAGAAGTAGAACAGCCAGGGCACGATTGCCCGGTGTTCTGGCCCAGACCCTACCGGACGCAAAAGCCTTCGCAATGCGTGTCCTTGGCCGCCGACCGAATAATTTTGCGGAGCACAACCATTTCCCTTTGACTCTATGCGCATCGTTCTACCCCTCCTGCTGACCGGAATTCCCGTTTTGACGCTCCAAGTCAGCATACCCATAGCCCACCGCCAAACCGTGCTGCAAACTGGGGGCATCTTACTATTGGGGACGACACAAGGTCGTTCGGGGGTTCAAATCTCCCCCGTCGCCAGTCAGTCCTTCAATTTCCCGCAGCATCCGGAGAAATGAGCGAAATTACCGTATCGCGCAACTTCACACTTATTAGAGGATCGGAGAATTGTCATTGCCGCGTCGTGGAGTCGCCGCTCCTTTGACATGCTCCGCTGAATCGCATGCCTACTGCTATTTCGCACTTGACCGATTTCTGCTCCGGCAGGTTGAAGCAGCGGACTCTGCTGTTAATCTTCTGCATCGCACTTGTGGGGAACCTCGTGAGCATAGATGTGGCGTAACTCGAAGAGCCGTTTAGCCCCACCGTAAACCTGGACGGCATCATTGCCGATGGGAGAGGGAAAACCAGTGTCATTCGACCGGCGCCCATATTGAAGACTTCAGAGCGGCATTCCTAAGCTCCTTGAGAAAGTCGATTCTCAACAGCGTCGATATGTGGGAGTTAATTTGCTCTAGGCTGTTGATCGGCAGTACGGCGATCGCTTCCAACAGCAGCGCGGTAGGGTTGGGAGTTCGCTTCGCGCGATCAGGACTGCCCCGCTGTTCGCCATCGCCATGAAAGCAGGCTATCGTCCAGGCGATCGAAATCACCAATAAATCCGCGCGGATCAAGTTTTTAGAGGGCACAGGGTATCGCGTACCGACACTCGGGTCCGCGCCGATCAAAGTACACCATGGGCGCGAAGATCGTCCCAGACGACCCTCGCATAAGCAAGGAGGCCGAGTCCAAAACTTCCGAGCCCGACGAGGAAGAAGCCGGTCATGGTGAGGGCGGTCGTGTCGATAAGACAGACGAGCGCAACCACGCATCCGAGAGCGTACAGCGCTATGGCGGCTTTCAGCAGAATCGGTAGACGGCTCATTGCGGTTTCCGTGCGTTCTTCTGTGCCTGCGACGGCGCCGCCGCCTGCGCAACGCTGTCGAACTCCGGCATGTGTACAGACTGATGACAGGTGTAGCACCTCGTCTGATCCGCCAGAATCTGCACCATCACCGCCAGGTGTGCAGGATTCTGCAGGAAAGGTGCGGAACCGGCATGGCATCTTAGACAGTTGCCATTGGGAAACGGTTTATAGAGTTTGATGTCCTTGGGTGTGGCATTGCCGAAATAGTAAATCGCTGCGTGTCTGACCCCTCCGATCTTGGCGTCGATCGGACCCAAAAACTCGTAGTCGACGTGGCATGTATAGCACTGATCGTGTGGAATAAAGCGATTTCGATAGTGAAGCGAAGCCAGTGACTTACTATTCGGATCTTCGAGGTCACGGATCCATGGCATCATCGTATGGCACGAGGCGCAGAAGCTCAGCTTCTCTGCCTGGACGAAGGAATACACCCCAGTGAAAAGCCCGACGGCCGGGCCAAGCATCACGAACCCGACGAAGAGAATCAATTTTGAGCCACGCGACACGGGTGAAGCATACCATAGTGACAGTCCAGAACGATCGCACCAGGCGTGGGCGCCGCCGAAGGGGGGGGAAGCTTTGCTATCGGGCATGATCAAAGAGCTGTGCCTCCCGAAAACCTTATCCGGGATGACGCGCGGTTGGGCGTATGGTAATAAAGCGGCCGATGGTCGTGTTTCTGAGCCAGCTGCTGCTTGCTATCCGGTCGCGGTTCACACGTCGAGCGCGGCTTGAGGCCGAAGCGGCAGAAGCGGCAGTGACTTTTCTGACTTCGGACGAAGCGATGCTACGTCACCGGTATTACGTTGGTCGTGGACGCCGGCGTGACCGGCTGAGTCCCGAAACGAGGAGGTGTATCGCATGGGCAGCCCACGAGACCGTCATATAGGTGATCACGACTGGCACTCACGCGAGTACGTAGACGACTGGATCGCGCGAGACGTCCAACGTGACGGCGAGCGGCGCCCGATGCTCCAGCAGATGCTTAAGCGGGCACCGCTTCAAACCGACAGCGATATCAGTGTACTCGACGTGGGTGCAGGGTATGGAGTCGTAACCGAGGAAGTATTACGCCGATTCCCGCTGGCGCGCGTCACATTGCTGGACTTTTCCGAACCTATGACGGAATATGCACGGCGACGCCTCGCTCCGCACGCCCCACGGCTTACTTTCGTGCTAGGCGACCTGCGCGCCGCGGAATGGACGAAAAAAGCAAACGGGCCATTCGATCTCGCGGTCTCGGCGATTGCGATCCATAATCTGCGCGATCACGAGCTCATGGCCGCCTGCTATCGGGCGGTGCGCTCGGTGCTTCGGCCCGGTGCAATGTTCCTAGATTCTGATTTGGTCAGTTTCTCGGGTGGCCTTGACGCGCATCTCGAATGGATGCGCAAAGCTGGGTTCGAGGCGGTCGAGTGCCTGCAATATCAGGAGCCGCTCGCCGTAATCGCGGCGACTGCCTAGCGGCGTAAAGCGCTGAAGGAGAGAATCGATGCGCAAGTTTATCCGCTGTCCGAGCTGAACGTTGCACGGCTCACAGGCAGGTGCTGCCGGCTTCGCGAAGTTGGCTGTGCCTGTCGAGCTGAAACAGGCGGGATTACATGGTCGGTAATCACGCCTTCACGGAAGAAACCAGGGCAATGGACGCAGCGGTTGTGCAAAACCTTCCGGACCATCGATGCCTATGGTACTTGGTGAGTTCAAAGTCCACCAGAGAAATCCTCATCCGGAAGATACCCGCGCCGTTCCCCTGGATTCTCTCAATTTCGACTTTCGGCGGTGGACGTTGGCGCTTTGAGCGCCAACTGTCCGCGGTCGTGTGGTCGCTGCCGCACCCGAAGCAGTGGCACAGAAATCAGCCCGGCTTCCTGCCGAGGTCCCATCGAGAGCGACGGGTTTCTGTCGGCGTGTACCGGGCAGATGGTGGTTAGTGCGACTTTGGCTTGGCCGAGGGGGCCGAGATGCCTGAACGGGCGAAAGACGAACTGGAGATTTTCACCGGCAACTCCAACCCGGCGCTGGCGCGCGAGGTCTGCGAGTATCTCGGCGTGCGGTTGGGCCAGGCGGAAGTCGGCCGCTTCCCGGACGGCGAAGTGATGGTCGAAGTGCGCGAGAACGTGCGCGGCGGGGATTGCTTCGTGCTCCAGTCGATCTGCACGCCGCCCAACGACAACCTGATGGAGCTGCTGCTGCTGATGGACGCGCTCAGGCGCGCCTCGGCCAAGCGCATCACCGCCGTGGTGCCCTACTTCGGGTACGCGCGCCAGGACCGCAAGGTCACCCCGCGCGTGCCGATCAGCGCCAAGCTGGTCGCCGACCTCATCACCACCGCCGGCGCCCTGCGCGTGCTCACCGTCGACCTCCACGCCGGCCAGATCCAGGGCTTCTTCAACATCCCGGTCGACAACCTCTACGCGATGCCGGTGCTGATCCAGTACCTGCGCAAGCGCCTGGAGAACCGGCGCGTCTCGGTGGTCTCGCCCGCCGCCGGCGGGGTGGAGCGGGCCCGCGCCTTTGCGCGGCGGCTCAACGCCAATCTCGCGATTATCGACAAGCGCCGCCCGCGTCGCGCCAGCGAAGTCGCCGAGATGCAGCTGGTCGGCGAGGTGCGCGATTCCTCTGCGCTGCTGGTCGACGACATGATCGACACCGCCAGCACGATTGCCGAGGCGGCCAAGGTGGTGATGAACGCCGGGGCGACCGAGGTCCTCGCCTGCGCGACCCATCCGATACTTTCCGACCCGGCCTGCGAGCGGCTCAACCAGTCGCGGCTGAGCGAAGTGGTCACCACCAACAGCATCCCGCTGCGGGCCAAGGCGCAGGCGGAACTGGGATCGCTCAAAGTGCTGTCGGTGGCCAGCCTTATAGCGGAGGCGATCCGCCGCATTCATAATGAGGAGTCGGTGAGCTCGCTCTTCACTTGAGGGGCGGCGCGCAGTAATGATGCCGCAAGCGTTCAGGCTCTTCGAGCGCGATCAAACCGGCCTCGGGTCTCCGCCCAAACCTTCATAAGCATGCGTTGGTCCGCCTCTTTACGCTGAAAGAAGCAGCGTAATGGGCGGTACCGAGGGTCTTCAGTTTTCAGCATTCTCTGGAGAGATGAGCGACATACATCATGTGCGTAAACTTCGAACCGATCTGCTCGCCGCCGAGGGCGAGCAAGTTCGGGACGGTGATGGTTCGATCTTGCTTATCGCGCTGGGTTGGACCTGGGTTTTCTCCGCCTGTTGGGCGATCTTATGATCGCTGCGGCGATACCGGCGGCAACTAATGTCTCGAAATCAATCTCGACTTTTGGGAGTTGCGCCGCGTCGGGTTTCCTTTGCGCAAGAGATTCTTCTTCGGTCTTTCGTTTAGCCATCTGGTGTTGGCTTGTCGCTCGGATGGCTCTCCGAACCCAGCTCCGAGGGTGCCGGCGGCGTTGCGGGCTCAGCCTCAACAGGCTCTGTGGCATGCTCGGCGTCACCACGGATGATCGCAGCGGCTCGATGGGCCGATTCCTCGGCGAGCTTCTTGAGTTCTCCGGACTTGCGCCTGAGGTGCTCGGTTTTGCGCCCGAGTTCCACCTTCAGTTCCCCGACTTTGGCGCGCGCCTCTTGGAGTGCCTGCTCCCGTTTACCGGCATCGCCAAGCGTCGACTTGAGCTGCGATGCGAGCTTTCGTCCCTGCTCCCGAAGGGCCTTGATTTCTCCGGTCAGTTGCTCGCGAGCCTTGTTAGCCACCGCGGCCAGCCGAGCATCGAGCTTGCGAGCCTTTGCTTCGCGCTCCAACCTGAGCGTCAATTCCTTGACCTTCTTTCTGAGTTGGTCGAGTTCTCGCACGACAGCACTACCCGCACTTCGTCCCCCGGTTGACCTGTTGTTTGCTGCCATTGGTTTGTTCGCCTCGGGATAACGATATACACCGCCCCTCCGACGCCGCAATGTCGCTGCCTGCTCGCTGGACGATCAGGGGCAACTCGTCTCAGCGTCGCAAATTATAACACGACGCTGTCGTCTGGCAGTTTAGAAATCGGTACCGGCAGTTCGAATTCAGTTCGCTCCACCATTCAGTCCGCCAGGTTTTGGCCTAATCGGAGAATCGATCGAAATTCGCGCGTGTGCGCGTGCGTGATTAGCGATCACTCACGGACCCGGAGAACGACTCCGGTTGGCGCGACTCGGTGTATTAGTTGCTAACGGTTCGCGAACTGTCGAACAGATTCAGCGGCGGGCCTACGAACTATTTTTGGCGCGCGGCAGCGTCCACGGCAACGATTGGATCGACTGGTTCACCGCCGAGAGAGAATTGATCGGATCGCATCTGCGGACGGAATAATCCGCGTACGCGACCTGCCAATTCTGAATCGCGGATTCAAATGGAAATGCCGGTTGACTTGTCGATATAATGATTGGAGATGATTAACTCCAACGAACAGGAAGATCGCAAGGCGGCGCGCAAGAAACAAGAGGAGCATGCCCGCGCCGTTTCGGCGGCCCGGAAGCATGACAGGGAAGAGGAACTCAGAAAGCTACATCTGCTCGCAACCGAGGTAGGGCTATTGATGGGGGGAAAGGCGCGTTCGGCGGCTGCGGGCAATGCCTGGATGATTGTCGATCTCGGCGCAAATCATGAAGTGAGCTTCTATCGCGAAGTCGACCAGATCAACATCGCAGGACGCGTCAATGGCGTGTCTTATGCCCTCAACGTGTCGCCGCGTCTTGCGCCTGCCGACATCGTAAAGGCAATCAAGAGGAAGTCGGGTATTCAGGTCGATAGTTGACCAGCAGCAGGACTTTTGCGGTGGCGATCGAGTCGGCGAGCAGGTTCAAGAGCGCCTGCGTCTCAGTGTCGATCCAGTGGAGGTCCTCTCGTTTGTGGGCCTTTGCCCAGTCGCTAATATATTGGGCGTGCGACGGATCCGCGCTCACCCAGCTCTGCGCGAGCTCGTTATGGTTATCGGCCCATTGTGCGACTAGATGCGGGTTACTCTGGTAGCGATCCCCTAGAAACCACGCCTCTATGTCTGGGGCGACCAACTGTCCAGCCTTTGGACCGTTCTGGTACTTTACGATCGGACCGAGCATCCGCGCCACGCGATCGCGCAGCAGATAGTTGGAAGCGGCGAGTGTGGATGAGGCGGACGCGGACGCGTCGTATGACGCGGCCGAGGGCCGCGGCCAGAAGTATTCATCCTTGGTGAACGGTTGAGCGATCAGGAGCGAGCCGACGGGTTTGCCATCCGGACCGGTCACCATGCTCCCGTTTGCGGTAAATGAGAAAAGCGTTTGTCCGATTGCCCATACAATAAGCGGATAGATCAAACAACAAATGACCACTGTAGAGCCCAACAGCCAGAGACTTTTCTTTATGTAAATTTTCATCACCGCCTATCCTTCTACTCTCGCGCTAGGCAACGAGGTGCATGGCGCCCATGACTACATCGATAAGCTTGATACCTGCGAACGGCAGAATGACACCACCGACGCCCCAAATGAGCAGGTTTCTCCGCAGCAACGCATCCGCTCCGAGGGGTTGATAGGTCACTCCTCTCAGGGCCACGGGAATAAGTCACAGCGTTGCGTCAGAGATCCTGAGCGGCAAGCGCGGGCTTAGCAAAACCGACATCAGGCGACTGGCCGAGTACTTCCGCGTTTCGCCCGAGGTATTTCTGTAGACCGTCGCGTCAGATCAGGCGCAGCTCCTTCATCACCGCGTGCAGCTTCTCAGCCGGGCTCGGCGACATCTGCACCAGCGGCATCCGCATCTCGGCCGTGCACTTGCCCATGAAGGCGAGCGCCTGCTTGACCGGGATCGGATTGGTCTCCACGAACAGCGCGCGCACCAGCGGCAACAGCTTATAGTGCAGCTCGCGCGCCCGCGCGTAGTCCCCCGCCAGCGCCGCTGCCGCCAGCTCATGCGTCTCGCGCGGCATCACGTTGCTGACGGTTGCGACCACGCCCTTGGCCCCGAGCGCCATCAGCGGCAGGGTGAGCGAATCATCGCCCGAAAGGATCGTCAGCCGGTCGCCGCACAGGCGGCGGATGTCGGAGGTCTGATCCATCGAGCCCGAGGCTTCCTTGATCGCGACGATGTTGCGGATCTCGCTCAGCCGGGCGAAGGTCTCGGGCACGATGTTGGAGCTGGTGCGCCCTGGGATGTTGTGGACGATGAGCGGCAGGTCGACCGCCGCCGCGATCATTTTGTAGTGTCTGAAAATGCCGTCTTGGGTGGGCTTGTTATAGTAGGGCGAGATCAGTAGTGCGCCGTCGGCCCCGGCCTCGCGTGCGGAGGCGGTCCGTCGGATCGCTTCGGCGGTCGAGTTCGAGCCGGTGCCGGCCACGACCGGCACGCGCCGGCGCGCCTGCTGGACGACGATCTTGATCACCTGCTCGTGCTCGGAATGGGTGAGCGTGGCCGACTCGCCGGTCGAGTCGCACGGCACCAGCCCGTCGACGCCGCCCTGGATCTGGAATTCGACCAGCTCGCACAGCGCTTGCTGGTCGACCTCGCCGTCGCGAAAGGGAGTTACGATCGCCGTCAGTGCTCCGTTGACCATAGGATGGCCCTCCAAGCTCACTTGACGACCGGCACCGGTTCGCCGTCGCCAACCTCGACTTCGCCGCTGAACACTTTGACCGCTTCACCGGTCATCATCACGTGATTTGCTGCGTTCGCGCCGTGCTCACGCTATTCGATCCTCAGCTTTCCGCCGCGCGCAATTCCAGTGTCGCCCGTCGCTCGGCCCGTCCGGTCTGCACCGCGGTGACCAGCGCGGCGCAGACTCCCGTGCCGCAGGCCGGTGTCTCACCCGAGCCCGCTCCCACACCCGCATCCGCAGCCTGTCGCGCGAAAACGGCAGGATGAACTCCGGGTTGACGCGCCGGGGGAAGAACGGATGATGCTCGAACTGTCGCCCGACGCGGGCGAACTCGGAATCTTCCAGGGCGAACACGACTTCGTTGTCGACGAACACCACGCAATGCGAATTGACCATCGAGACCGCCGAAGTGCAAAGCAAAGCTCCTAAGTATTGAGCGGCTGACTCATGACGTACGTTCAGACCATCTCGACAAGCCAGAAACCAATAGGTGATTTGCCTTGCCTGCGTTTCACTGATTCCTTGAACAATGAGAATAACCACTCCTCGTCTCGTTTGGCTCCGTCGAACCGAATGATCGGTCAAATCCCCGTCCATTGGTTCGAACTTCGCTCGTATGGCTTCATCACTCGTAAGCGATATGCCCTTATTGTCACTGCCGCGCAATTGCCAGTCGGTAGCCTGACTATCAGAGCCGCGATTACGAATCGTTATGTGGGTGGTAAGTTCGCATCCACATGGAAGCGAACTGACGTCTATTCGGTTGATTTGTAATTCAAAACGGGGAGACACTGCGGATTGTTCAGCGAACCTCCGTTTCGCATCCCACGCGCGAAAACACGAGAACGTGAGCAGCGTAAAGCCAAGGAACAGCACATGTTTGTTGTCAATAGATGACGGCCAATAATTACCAGTGAGCTTTAGCTGAACATCAGACGGCAACAAGCCCCAGATCGTGATTGGTACTCCAACCCAGGTCCACACGCGTGTCACGACGGACCGCCCGAATTGTGCAAGATGTTGGAGCATAGGAGTGCGAGTCTTAGCCGATATGAGCGGCATCCGTGCTGTCCGCAATTCACTACAATGCTGCATAATCTCAGCGAGCCACATTAATGCTAATAATAGAGTTCACACCAACGACTGCGTGAGAACGAGCCATAGAGCGAAGAGAAAGCCGGCGACGGCCGGCAGCACGATCAGGGATCCACCCGCGTGGATCGATTCCGGAATCATTGCGTGAGCAACCAGGGCGAGCACCGCGTCCCCCGCTACCGCTTGAAAGAAAACCGCCACGTGCGAGCCGGAGCCGATGAATATCTTCCCGGCCGCTGCTGCCGCAACTCCGGCGACAAGAACCGTCGACCAGAGGGCAAAAATCGCGAAGGTATTGTACCCAGCTCTCTTAAGCATCGAAGCACTCGCCGCTGCCTCGGGGATCCCACCCACGAACATCCCGACTATGAGAGTGATCGACAAGCTCTCCACCCCGACGAACTTCGCACCGATCACGAGGCATCCCGGAATCGTATCCAGAATGTTTCCGAGAACAATTGCCAGTCCTGCTCCTTGACTGGCTTCGGCCAGGATCCTTTTCGCCTCACTCCTGCTCAGATCCTCCAGATTGCTGGCCGCAACCTTGGCCCACTGCGAAGGATTAGCGCCGCCGGAGCTGAGATTCCTGATCGCGCGCTCGTGGCTGAGCCGCTCCACCTCGGTGGCCAACTCCCGATTGTTCGCAACGAGGCGATCAAAGTCTTCCTTGCCGATTTCCAACAGGTCCGTTTGAGCGGCCGATTGAATCGTGGCAGTACGTGGCTCTCCGCTGAGGAGGGCCATCTCCCCGAATGCCTGTCCTTCGCCCAGTTCCGCGAGCCTTTCTCCGGTGACATGTCCATTGAGCTGCCCGCCGGCCGCGGCCGACAACACGTCGACCTTGCCCCTGTGTCACGATGTAGAGCGCGTCTCCTGCATCGCCCGCATGGAAGAGAATCTCACCATCGTCGAGGTGGCGGGTGCGGACGAACGGAAGGATTCGTTCGACTTCTTCGGGCGGCAGATGGCGCAGAAGGTCGCATTTCGACAGCAGTTGGATCGTCTCCTTCGCATCCTTCTGCTTGCGTCCCAGAGCATATTCGCGAAATCGTGTCGGGTAGCTTATCGCTGCCCCCTTCTGGTCGAGGAACAAAGAGGTGAAATAATAGACGATGGAACCGAGAGCGAAGCCGCTGGCAATGAACCCCCATGCCGCATTGGCGTCGAAACCCTGCTGATGCAGTTCCTGGGCACCTTCGAACGCCAATTCGATGGTCAGCGCACTGATGAGGGCGCCGGCGGCAAAGGCCAGAACGAGGCCAGCATCCGCTTGGAGAGTGGAACATACAGACCGAGAGCAGCGCCGAAGATTGACGAGGACGTCGTCAGGAGCCCCAGCAGCGAGACGATAACGATCTCGCGCGAACCGATCATCAGCGGTTTGCTCTACCAACATTGCGGGGCAGGATAGTCACGCGCCGCGAAACCGACAAGTTCGGAGTCTGATTTTCCATCGCACCCGGGATCGATACACAGTATGCTTCCTTAAATGCACCAGTACGCAACAGTTCTCTCGGTAGCACAACCGATTCCGTCGTGGTTCGGACAGCGCTCGCCGGGCGTTCGCCTAAGGCAACAGCTAGGGATGAATCGCAGGACGCCCTGTAGGCGTTGCCGGCCGTGCATCCTGATCAAATTTGAAAATCGCGATGCTGTCCGGATGGACTGATTCGAGAACGGCGTGAATGGAGGGCTTAGTCTCTTCATCGAGGACCGCGAAATCTACTCTAAGCCTCGTTGTGCCGTCGGAAGTACAATCGGAGTCTCTGAGTTTCGTCTGTTCCTCAGATAAATCGAATCCGAAGATTCCGAGCTGCCTGGCGCATCGGTGAAAGTCGTCCAAAGCCGAGCGCACGATTACCGCTTCTATTCTCTTCATACGCGCTTGTTTGGTTTGGCAAATCTCCATGCACTTATGGAGCAGGAACTATGCCCGCGGAAAGCCCGAGGCCAATCGGGATGTTTTGGCCCGTTTGGACTCTGTGAAGGTTTGGATTTGCAAGGCATCAATTCATTTTGCAGAGTCGTCGTAAAAGCGCCATCGCGTTTGCCGGACGCGCGCGGATTTGGCAGACGCCACGCGGAATTTCTCAGCATCGAGGACTCGCTGGCGGCCGCGAGCGAGGCATCTCGAGCGATCGCGGTTTCTATCACCCTGTCCCTTAGTCGAGTAGCTCAGCCATTAGGCTTTTGCCCTCACAGATCCGAGCGGACGGATTTCCCGTACTCGGCTCTTCTTGAGGTTTATCCCGATTTCAGCCGGCGACCACCACCGGAGCGGCAACCAGACGGGGTTGAGGGAGAGGGAAGCGCTCGAGCAGCCGTGCGTACTGGTCCCAGTTCGAATGCCGCTGACTGCGGCGCGCCAGCACACGGTACCAGATGCGTTCCACCTGGCAGCGAAAGCTTGCCAGCTTGCGCCAGTTTCCTGGCAGGCCGTAGTAGGCGTAGTGCCCGACCAAGACCCTGCAAAGCCAGTGATGCTGACACTACGGCCGGACAGAATAAATCGCTAGACTTTTCCATGCTTTCCGAGTTTTCAGTAGGCACGGCTGTTATGCTTGGGCTAAGGTGAGATCCCCAGGGCGTCGGAAGGGCTCCTGGTTTCGACCGAGATCGCGAGGTTGCCCATTGGTCATCGGTCCAGACGAAAATGCATTGGTGCCTCGACACTAACTGATTGCACCGGGCCGAATCCTCAACCCGTCGCCTTCCTAATTTTCGGTTTTGGGTCACTGACCGTGCGTATCCTGAGGACAGGGCATGGTACATAATGGAGGATTTTTTCAGCCGTGCCGCCAATCAAAAGGTCAAGTAAGTGAGTTTGTCCGCGCATGGACATGACGATGAGATCCACTTTGAGCTTGCTCACCAGATTCCCGATTACTTCGTGAACGACGCCAAAATGGAGTTCGGAGCGGCAGTTTTGGTACAGCTGCGTTGCTTCTTTCTCGAAACGCTCGAGCTCAGCCGAGGCCGTCTCAGCGTAATGCTCGAGTAATTTTGTGGGCTCAGACCAACGCGCGATCCCGTAGGGTAACGGCTCAACTACGTGAACGAGCACCACTTCGGGTCCATGCTCGCGGGTTAATTCTATCGCGTACTTTAGCGCCATGAGCGAATGCTCGGAAAAGTCCGTAGGCACCATAATCTTTTCTATTTTCATTCTTCTTCCTCGCCCAGAAAATAAACGGAGTCAAGACCTACCGAAAAAAGCCATCGAGCTCAAAACCGCGAAACAGAGAATCAGCAAAACAGCCGCGGTGCCAAGGCCGATCCTCGCCCACTCGCGGGTCGTGATTCGCAACCGGCTCGCGGCGACGATATTGGGTATGTTACCAGTGACAAGCGCCCCTCCGCTAACTAGCAGGCCGAGTAACGCCGAGCGCTGCTGATTCATACTCAGAGACGGTCCTATCTCTACGGCCGCCAAAGTCGAATTGTTGACAACTGCAGAGATAGTATTAAGCCAAAACAGTAGTCCGTTGGGAAGGCGATGGATGTAGGCATCGACTAAAGGTCTAAGCCCATCCGAAAGCGCGACGAGTCCGGCAATAAAAATGTACACTTTACCGGGGCGAACCAACAGGACAAGTCTCCAGGAATCTTTCTCTTCGGCTGCGTCCAGCGGCTTGTTGGAAGCGAACGGCAAAAACAAGGTGGGGATCGCGGCTAGAATGACTCCTACGACAATGAACGGGCCCAGGAGATCCGCAAGATACCAAAAGTCGACGTGCAAAGAGCGGAGAACAACTGCAATACCAGGCATGCCCAAAGGCGTCAGGCCCGCGCCTATGCCGATCGCAAAGCATGCAAAAACCGTAGCGGCGATTTCGACCCCTCGGTCGCAACGAAGCAGGGAAATTGCCTCCACAAACACAAGGGCCGCTACAACCGGAGTTATGAAGGCTGCTAGGAAGCCCAGTATGATAGCGAGAGAGAAGCACAGAATCCGCGGGTTCAGCACGTTGATTACCCGACGAAACAGTTGATCGAGAGAGTCCCTCAGGAGACGGAAACTGGCGCCAAAGACCAGTACTGCCAACGTGAATGCCAGCGGCTCACTCACGGCTGCCGAAACGAGCGCCATGTTGAATTGCCCCATCACGCAGGCGGTCAATACTCCAATGAGCAGGAAAAACACCTCGACGTTCCGTTCGATCGCTTCGACGAAAACCGGTCCGAGCAGAACTGCGACGAGGACCAGCGTAGCAAAGGTCAATATCACCATAACGGCAACCCGGCGGGGTTTTGAGGGCAGCTTGAATCGCGAGTCGGTCTCATTTGATGCTGGATTATATCTTCAACGGCCCCGCAATGACGCATCACGGAACCGGTGGGGCCAGGGTCCGCGTGATCAGAGCGAACAGTCGTTTCACGACGTCGAAACTTAAATCGATCAAAAGTCTTCGGCGTCCTGTCGGCTATTGTCGATCGGCATATCGAACGTCGATGTGTAGGTAACGGCCTCCTCCTGAGAATGCCCCCGGCAGAGTCCTCTATATAGCCATAGCCGTCAGTCGTATCGTCACGGTTCTGCCTTGACGCGAATGGGGCACCTGTTTGCTCTCGACGAGAGATTTGTCGATTGGGCAGATGGCCAAGCTCTTCCGTATCCATGCAGAATCCATCCGACATTGCTGCAATCCGCATTGTCGGCACGCGGCTGAAAAAGATTTAGTCTTTTTCACAAGGATCGTGATACGGCACGTTCTATGCTCACCGGATGATGACAGTCACTTAAATTTTAAACGTTGGTGTCCCTAGAGAGATCCGAGATGTTGGACGCAATATTTTTAGCCGGAACCGTGGCGTTCTTTATGCTGGCGCTTGCCTATGTACGGGGGTGCGGAAAACTATGAGTCCCTGGGAAATAGTAATGGGCCTTGTCATGGCTGTGGGTCTGACGGTCTATCTGGTGTACGCGCTGCTGCGGCCAGAGAAATTCTAACTCGTGAGAGACGATAGTGTTCAGTAATGCACTCATTCAAATAGGCTTCTTTTCGCTAGTCGTCACTTTGGTCAGCGTGCCGCTGGGACTCTACATGGCGCGCGTGTTTGCCGGCGAGCGGACGTTTCTGGACCCCGTGCTGCTGCCGCTTGAGCGGCTGATCTACCGGCTGTGCGGTGTTCAGCCAGCGACAGAGCAGACCTGGGTCGAATACACCGTCTCGATGTTGTTTTTCAGCGTCATCGGCATGGTCCTGCTCTACGCGCTCGAGCGTTTGCAGTATTTTCTACCGCTCAATCCGCAGAGTTTCGCCGGGGTGGAACCGGGTCTGGCGTTCAACACGGCGGCAAGCTTTACGACGAACACGAACTGGCAGGCGTACTCGGGGGAATCGACCATGAGTTACCTGACCCAGATGGCGGGACTCGCGTTCCACAACTTCGTTTCGGCTGCTGCGGGCCTGGCGATCGCGATCGCGGTCATCCGGGGTTTTGTGCGACACGGCGGCCGGACGCTGGGGAACTTCTGGTACGACCTCGTGCGCAGCACGCTCTGGGTGTTGCTTCCGATCTGTGTCGTATTTGCGCTGGTTTTGGTGTGGCAGGGCGTGCCGCAAAACCTCAGCCCCTATACTCCGGTAAAAACCATAGAGAAAGGGACGCAATCGATTGCGCAAGGACCGGTGGCGTCGCAGATCGCGATCAAGCAGCTCGGCACTAATGGCGGCGGCTTCTTTAACGCAAACTCGGCCCATCCGTTCGAGAATCCCACACCACTTACGAACTTCCTCGAAGTGCTGGCGATCTTCGCCATTGGTGCCGGGTTGCCACATACGTTCGGCAAGATGGCCGGCGACAGGCGCCAGGGATGGGCACTATACGGCACCATGGGACTGCTTTTTCTTGGTGCAGTAGTCGTCTGTACGTGGGCTGAGCAGCGCGGCAACCCGCAGTTTGCTTCGATCGGCATTAATCAGACCGCAAGCGCCCAGCAGAGCGGCGGCAATATGGAAGGCAAGGAGGTGCGCTTCGGGATCGTCAATTCAACCATCTGGGCTACCGCTACCACGGATGCTTCCAATGGCTCGGTAAACGCGATGCACGACAGCTTCACTCCGCTGGGCGGATTGGTGCCGCTGTTTAACCTGCATTTAGGAGAAGTCGTATTCGGCGGCGTGGGCACCGGGCTCGCGGGCATGATCGTTATGGCGGTTTTGACGGTGTTCATTGCGGGACTGATGGTGGGGCGTACGCCAGAATATTTGGGCAAAAAGATACAGGCCCGCGAGATGAAACTTGCGATGCTCTATATCCTGATTTTCGCAGCGGTGATACTGCTTCCGACTGCGGTAGCGGTGCTCAACAAAGGTGCGCTGTCCTCAATCGCCAACTCCGGACCGCATGGCTTCTCAGAAATCCTCTATGCGTTTTCTTCGTCCGCTGCGAACAACGGATCGGCGTTTGCGGGCCTGAACGCGAATACTATGTTCTATAACGCCGTGCTCGGCGCCGTGATGTTGTTCGGACGGTTCGGCACGATGATCCCTGTGCTGGCGATCGCCGGCTCGCTTGTAGAGAAGAAGGCGGCACCTGTGAGCGCGGGCACATTTCCTACCAACGGGATACTTTTTGTGATCCTGCTCGCAGCGGTAGTGCTTATCGTCGGTGCCCTGACCTTCTTCGCTTCCTGGGCGCTGGGCCCGATTGTTGAACATCTCGCGATGCTGGGCGGAAAACTTTACTGAATGAGGCATGACGGCAGTGGCTGAACTAACTGAACGCAAACCAACCCCCTTGTGGGAACCTGAAATCGTAAAACGCGCGGCGATCGAATCGCTGGGCAAGCTCGATCCCCGCATCCAAGCGCGTAATCCGGTGATGTTCGTGGTGGAGGTTACCGCATTGGCGGTAACGCTGATTCTTGGCCGAGACCTGTTCACTGGGCACGGCGCGCTGATCGGTTTCGAGCTGCAGATTGCGCTGTGGCTATGGTTCACCGTGCTGTTCGCCAACTTTGCCGAAGCTATGGCGGAGGGGCGCGGTAAGGCGCAGGCCGACAACCTGCGCAAAACCCGCACCGAGACTCAGGCTAAGATACTGCGGGCGGGTAAAGAGGAAATAGTGCCTGCGACTTCGCTGCGCCGCGGCGACGTGGTGATCGTGCGCGCCGGCGATATCATTCCCAGCGATGGCGAGGTGGTCGAGGGTGTGGCGGCCGTCAACGAGGCTGCGATTACCGGCGAATCGGCGCCAGTGATTAGGCAGAGCGGTGGGGATCGCAGCGCGGTGACGGGCGGCACTACGGTTATCTCCGACTGGATTAGGGTAAGGATCACCGCGAATCCTGGCGAGACTTTCCTCGACAAGATGATCGCCTTGGTCGAGGGCGCGGAGCGCAAGAAGACGCCCAACGAGATCGCACTAAGCATCCTGCTGGCTGGCTTGACACTGGTATTCATGCTGGTTTGCGTGAGCCTTTATCCTTTTGGGATCTATGCCCACGCGTCGCTGACACTACCGGTGCTGGTTGCCCTGCTGGTTTGCCTGATCCCGACCACGATCGGAGGACTACTGTCCGCAATCGGTATTGCTGGAATGGACCGGCTGGTGCAGCACAACGTGCTGGCCATGTCAGGTCGCGCGGTGGAAGCAGCGGGCGACGTGGATACGCTCCTGCTTGATAAGACCGGTACGATCACGCTCGGCAACCGGATGGCGACCGAGTTCCTTCCGGTGCTGGATGTTCCGGTTGAGGAACTGGCCGATGCCGCGCAACTCGCGTCATTGGCGGACGAGACTCCCGAAGGACGATCGATCGTGGTCTTGGCCAAGCGTGAGTTCAGCATCCGCGGACGCCAGCTCTCTGAGAAGGAGGCTGAGTTCGTGCCATTTTCGGCGCAGACACGGATGAGCGGAGTAAACCTAAACGGGCGCAAAATCCGCAAAGGTGCCACCGAACAGATAGTGAAGTTCGTGCGCGACGGCGGTGGCAAGATCCCGACTGAGCTCGAGAGCATGGTCGAGCGGATCGCAAAGAGCGGCGGGACTCCTCTCGTGGTGGCCGACGGTAGTCGGGTTCTCGGCGTGATCCACCTCAAAGACATAATCAAGGAGGGCATCCGGGAGCGCTTTGCGCGGATGCGCGCGATGGGGTTGCGGACCGTGATGATCACCGGCGACAACCGGCTGACCGCGGCCGCAATCGCCCACGAAGCCGGGGTCGACGATTTTCAGGCCGAGGCGACGCCAGAAACCAAGTTGCGCTTGATTCGCGATGAGCAGGCTCAAGGCAAGCTGGTAGCCATGATTGGCGACGGCACCAATGACGCTCCAGCCCTGGCGCAAGCTGACGTCGGGGTCGCGATGAATGCCGGTACACAAGCCGCGCGTGAAGCCGGGAACATGGTGGATCTTGATTCCAACCCGACCAAGATCATGGAAGTGGTCGAAATCGGTAAGCAGTTGCTGATTACACGCGGCGCCCTGACTACGTTTTCAGTCGCGAATGACGTGGCGAAATATTTTGCGATCATCCCCGCTATGTTTCTGCTGGCCTATCCGGAGCTGCAATCATTGAACATCATGCATTTGGCGACTCCGGAGAGCGCAATCCTGTCTGCGGTGATTTTCAATGCCCTGATTATCATAGCTCTGATTCCGCTGGCTCTGCGCGGCGTGCAGTATCGTCCTGTCGGAGCAACCGGCATACTCACTCGCAACCTTCTCATTTATGGTGTGGGCGGCATCATCGCTCCGTTTATCGGCATCAAGGTGATTGACTTGCTGATTACCGCCGCCCATTTGGCCTGAGGGAGACTAAAAATGCGTTCGATGATGATCGCTATCAAGATGACAGTTGTCCTGACCGTGCTGCTAGGCATTTTGTATCCGCTGGTGATGGTAGGTGTGGCCCATATCGCGTTCCCGTCCCAAGCCGACGGCAGTCTTATTTATCGCAACGGAGTGCCAATAGGGTCTTCGTTGATCGGCCAAAATTTCAAGTCGCCTGGATATTTTCGCAGCCGTCCGTCGGCTGCAGGCGACAAGGGGTACGACCCAACCAGTTCGAGCGGATCCAACCTTGGTCCCACCAACAAAAGCTTTATCGATTCTGTAAAGCAGCGTCTAAAAATCGTTTTGGAAGAGAACCGAGGAGTCCAGGCTTCGCAGGTTCCGGTCGATATGGTCACCGCTTCGGGCAGCGGCTTGGATGCCGAGATCAGCCCTGCCGCGGCCGAAATTCAGGTTCAACGCGTCGCCAAAGCCCGCGGCATCAGTGAGGAGGCTGTGCGGGACTTGGTCAAGTTGCACACTCGGCCCCGTTGGGCAGGCTTTCTCGGCGAACCCGGTGTCAATGTTGTAGAACTCAATATCGCGCTTGACCAGCTCCCGGGCGGCCAGCCTACAGCACATAAATGACGCAAAGCTGCGCTGTCCACCAGGCTGCCTAAAACAGCCTATTGTAAAGATCGCTCGTCGGTCAGCCAGAAAAGAGAAATAAATCCAGCCATGATACAGCGCCTAAAACATTTGATGATCGGAGGCTTCATATGGGCGATGCTTCTGACTATGGTTATTGCTCTTGAACACAGAGCCTGGGCCGACCAGTCGGGCCAACCTGCTTCGGCAAATTCTGCCACTCCGACAGCCAGCGCCTCGCCCGTTGCCGCGGCCACTCCGGTGCCGCCGCTCTCATCGCCCACGATGGTGGGGCCGCTAGTGATGGCCTCGCCCAACGAAGTCAATCTTCCGAAGTATGCGCCATTCCTTTCGGACCTGCCCGCTCCTATCGCTACCCTCTTCGACTTCGACGTCAACGGCGTCGTAAGCGGGATCGGCATATTTCAGAACCATGCCGTAGTTGGCGACTTCTACAACCGAATCGACGTCAGCAACGCCGAGGCCATCATCCAGAAGGCTGACGGCGTGATTCAATACTATCTGCAGGTGGGAGGTTACGGTATTCCCGCGCTCGGCACTCCCTATGTCAACTTGGCAAAAGCGGTAAACCAACTCTATGGCCCCTTGCCGGCTGCCTTTCTCAAGATTGCGCCCACCGATAGTTTTTCAATCATGGCCGGTAATCTCCCGACGCTCTTTGGGGCCGAGTACACTTTCACTTTTGAAAACATGAATATCGAACGCGGGCTACTGTGGAATCAGGAGAACGCCATCAATCGCGGCCTGCAGATCAACTATACTTATGGACCGCTCGCCGCATCGGTGAGCTGGAACAATGGCTTCTACTCGCACAGCTATACGTGGGTCGACGGGTTGTTGGCATGGACGATAAATCCCGCGAATACCTTGAGCCTGGTCGGCGGCGGTAACGCCGGCTTTGCGAAATCCTCGAATTTTGCAACGCCACTTCTCAATAACAACGGCCAGATCTACAACGTAATCTATGAATACAACAATTCGCCCTGGATCATTGAGCCCTATTTCCAGGAAACCAATATCCCGTTTAACCCGGACATCGGGGTCCGTAAATCAACCCAGACCATAGGTGGAGCAATCCTCGCAAGTTACGCTGTCACGGATAAGATCTTTCTGGTTGGGCGCGCCGAATATATTGGAGCCACTGGGAATGAGAATTCGCCTCCGGGCAGCGCCGCGAATCTGCTGTATGGAGTCGGCAGCGACGCCTGGTCTCTGACGCTGACGCCGACCTTCCAGTACAAGCAGTTTTTCTTCCGGGGTGAGGTTTCATACGTGCAAGCAAATAGCTACACGGCCGGCGACGTGTTCGGCAAGGAGGGCAAGAATAACTCACAGGTTCGGGGCCTGATCGAAACCGGCGTCATATTCTAAACAGACAGAAGCGGCAGGAACAGTCGACGATGGTGTGATTGTCTTTCGGAATGCTTTGAGTACTGGTAGCTTTGCTTGATGTGGGATTAGCTGTGGGATCCCGGCCATCCTGGTTCTGAGGCGGATCCGATCTAGTGTCGAGCAATTCGTTCCATCGCAAAGACAGATGGCCACGAGTCTATTTCAGGAAGTACTTTCACCTTGCCCGATGGGTCGATAGGACTTAAAGCAAAGAGCGCGGCAGGGCTATGCCGCGCTTCCCGCTCGCTGGGCAAAGCGTTGTAGAGCGGATCTTGAAACTTCGAAGAAAGCGTCTCAGTGCTGACACTTCGCAGGGCGCTGTGGAGGACGCCCTTTTTCTGCAGCCGCGTAGTCCGGATATGCGACGCTTGCTGGAGAACGCCGAACAGGCTGCTGCCTCCAACGGGACGATATTGCTGACTGGCGAAAGCGGGACCGGTAAGACTCTACTCGCTAGGCAGATCCATCTCTGGAGTTCACGGCGGGCGAAACCCTTCGTGATTATCGACTGCACTATCTTGTCTCAGCAAAGCCGGGAAAGAGAAAGGTCCGGTTGGGCTTTGGATGCGCTGCCGATCGGAGCGAAGCGCGCATCGGAGCGATTCGAGGCAGCGGAAGGTGGCACTCTTCTTCTGGCCAGCATCGACGACCTTCCGCCTGCGCTTCAAGTCGAACTTGCCCAATTTGTACAGGATCGCACGCTCAAAACGGCCCAGGGCGAAAAGACCCTTGACGTGCGGATTATTGCCGCTTCTAGTCGCGATCTTGTCCCGGAAGTAAGGGCCCATCGGTTTCGTGAGGACCTTTTTTATAATCTGAACATCATTTCACTGCGCGTCCCCGCCTTACGCGAACGTCCCACAGACATTCTTCCTTTGGCTCTACGTATGCTGGCCACAGCCGTGATTCGGAACCGTCGTGGCAATTTGAACTTGTCCCAGGAAGCGGCAGCGGTCATGACTCGCTATCGCTGGCCCGGTAACGTGCGAGAGCTGCGAAATGCAATGGAAGCAGCGGCGGTTTTATGCGAGGGGGAAACGATCACGTTGGCGAATCTTCCGGAAGCAGTTGCGAAGTATGCGTTGGGAACAATCACGTCGACCTCGTCCAAAGTGAGCCTCGGCGAGATCGAGCGCCAGCACATATTGCGGGTGCTGGCGGAGAGCCCGACCATGGAGCAAGCCGCCGCGACGCTTGGCATCAATGTGGCGACTCTCTACCGAAAGCGCAAACGCTTCAACTTAGACATAGCTATTGGTTCGAAGTCCAGGTGAGTATCTACATAGAGCCTTTTCGCAAAGACAAACCGTTGTGTTGGCAACTGTCGCACGCTGCTTGACAGCATCAGTATCGCTGCGGGTCTCTGAGCGAGACCGTGCGGCTGAAACCCACAGGGATACGGCGATGACACCTCCCCCGCTGCATACGCGCATTCGCAATGGCACCCTGGCGATGCTCGTCCTGACGCTCACGATTGGAGCGTTTGCGGTACCAAGGATTCACGAGCTGGGTGGTTCTATCCGCGAAACCCTCTATCGCAACTACGTCAGTATCGAGGCCGCTCAGCACATGCACGCGGCCCTCAATGCGGCCGAGCTTGCTCAACTGCGAGGGTCGTCAGCCACCGTACTTCCATGGAGCCATGACAGATTCACGCATTGGATTAACGTCGAATTGAGCGATATCACGGAAGTCGGAGAAGACGCGCTCGCCCATGATATCCAGCGGCGGGGGCAGCGTATCTTCTCCGAACTTAGGCGCGGTCTACCGGGAATCCCCGACCATCAGGAGTTCTACTTTCTCGAAAGCATCGAAGACGGTATCGCCTTGATCGACTCCGGCGGTGTGGTGACCCACATAAACGACCTCGCTGGCATCATCCTGGGTGTCAAGCGTGACCAAGCTCTCGGGAGTCCCTTCGATGACCTTAGCAGCAACCATCCTCATTACCTGCGGGTTAGGTCTGCACTGCGGGGCGGGGCAACGCAACTCCCGGAGCCGCAGCGAGTCGAGGTCGATCTTCACGTGCGCGGTCGAAACCACACCTACGTCCTGAAGGCCGTGCCGCTTAGACATGAAAACGGCCAGTCTTTTGGGACTATCCTCATTCTGCAGGACATCACCTATCTGCGCGACAAGGACCAGGCACGGACCGATCTAGTCGCGACCTTGTCGCATGAGCTAAAAACGCCGCTTACGTCCCTTGCACTTTCGGCGGAACTGTTGCAACGCAGCAGCAGCTTGAGTGCAGCGCAACGGGCGATGGTGTGTGCGATTCGTGAAGATGCGGGGCGGATGACGAATCTGGCAAATGGGTTGCTCGACCTTGCCCGAGGCGAGGGAGCGGCAATTACTCTTCAGACTATTCCCGTCGATCTCACGCAACTGCTGAAGACGGTAACCAGGACTTTCGCGCTTCAGGCGGAACAGAAGCCGGTTCGGTTCACAACGGACTTCGACCAGTCCGCACAAAAGATTCGCGCTGACCCGGTGAAGTTGTCGTGGGTTGTGTCAAACCTGATCGCCAATGCGTTGCGTTACACGCCCGTCGACGGAACGATCACGCTATCGTCACAGACGATAGCGCGGACGGTTCGACTGCAGGTCTGTGATACGGGACCCGGCATCGCGGCTGAACTCCGAGAGCGTCTTTTCGAACGCTTCGCCCAATGGAATGTAAATGGAGCGCAGCCGGGCTCCGCGGGTTTGGGCCTCGCAATCGCCAAGGAAATCGTCGAGGCGCATGGAGGCCGAATCTTTGTGGACAGCACGTTGGGCAAGGGAACCTGCTTCACGGTCGAGTTGCCCGCGGAGCCGGAGGCGCTATGGCAAAGATCCTGATAGTCGACGATGAAAAAAACATCCGCGTAAATCTCGCTACACTCTTCGAAGGGCGTGGCTATCAGGTGCGCACTGCGGAAAGCGGCCAGCAAGCGCTCGCGCGCTTCTCAGAGGAAGACGGTTTCGATCTGGTCCTGACGGACTACCGCATGGCAGAGATGAATGGTTACGAACTACTGAGGCATATCAAAGATCGAGATCTTGACGTTTTGGTAATTCTGATGACGGCGTATGCAACGGTGGAAAACGCCGTCGCCGCTATGAAGGCGGGCGCTTACGACTACCTCACAAAGCCTTTTTCACTCGATCAGGTCGAACACGCCGTCGAACGGGCCCTCGAAACTCGAAGCCTGCGCGGCGAGGTTCGTGGATTGCGTGACACGCTGGAAGAGCGGCCGTGGCTCGAGTCTCGCAGTCCTGCGATGCAGCGCTTGCTTCATGACGCCCAACGTGTCGCTGCCAGCGAAGCAGCGATTCTTTTGACAGGTGAAAGCGGTACGGGCAAAAACGTCCTTGCGCACCAGATTCACCGTTGGAGTCTGCGTCGTGAAGAGCCTTTTGTCGTTGTCAATTGCACCACACTGTCCGAGCAGTTGCTTGAGAGCGAACTCTTTGGCCATGTCAAAGGGGCATTCACCGGGGCCATTAAGGACAAGCCGGGCCGTCTGGAGGCTGCTAATGGCGGCACAGTCTTCCTCGACGAGATCGCTGATTTGAGTGCCCCTCTCCAAGCCAAGTTTCTTCGCTTCGTTCAGGAACAGCGTTTCGAACGCGTCGGTGGTGACAACACAATTCACGTGGACGCGCGCATCATAGCCGCATCGAACCGCGATCTTCCAGCCGAGGTGGCGGCTCACCACTTTCGGGAGGACCTGTTCTATAGGCTTGACGTCATTGCTCTGCCTGTACCCCCGCTACGCGAACATGCCGAAGACATACTTCCTCTTGCGGAGCGGCTACTTTCGGCCGCTGCTATTCGTAACCACCGCTCGCAATTGCGTTTCTCACCCGAGGCTCAGGTAGTAATTGCCAATTACGGCTGGCCGGGTAATGTGCGCGAGTTGCGCAATGCCGTCGAGCGCGCCGCGGTGCTCTCCCAGAGCAACTTGATCAGTCCGGAGTGCCTCCCGGACACCCTTTTTCAGCAGCGCCCTCTCGCACCGAGCTCCCTTTCCTCAGCCAGTCTAGAGGAGATCGAACGCGAACAGATAATGCGCGTCTTGGCCGAGTCGCCAACACTTCAGGACGCAGCGGAAAACCTTGGAATAAACGTCACTACCCTGTGGCGCAAACGCAAGCGCTACAAGCTCGACTAGGCACTAGACGTCGGCCAACGAAAGAGTCGCCTCGAAGGTCTTTCAAGACGCAGCGAACCATTGCTGCAATCTGCAATGTTCAGCCGACCGCCTTTTTTGGTGGCCGCTTAATTACTGGGAGATTGAACAGGGCCACACGCGGCATAAGAAATGCTCTACTTACGAGAGGAATCGTGTAGGGTCCTCTCGGAGTACAGCAGTGGAACTGAAATCCCATGTTGTCCGAACTGCCCTGGATAGCAACGCGCCGTTTCGCGGCTTGGCGCTGGTCAAACACCGCAAGCCGGAATTCTCGCAGAAACGTGCGCCATTGGGCGCTCCAATCTTTTCGCCTGCCGAGATGCGGCACAATTTTGCGATTTGGGCGTTGGAGACAGACGCAGCTTCGGGACGGCGGCTGCACCTATACTACTGCCTCAGATGCAAATGGGCCTTCAGGGTTGACGACCGGTGGACTGTGGTGACCGTGACCCCTTTGGACGCGAACGGAAGTCTAATCCAAACCTCGGAGGCAGCCGAGAGACTTGCGACGTTCGGCTTAGGGCCGTGTCCCGTCTTCAGCCGCCTGACAGCGGGCTCGCGTCTCACGCAGGAAGTCACACCCCTTAAGACGTTTCGAGGACGCCTCGCTGCATTGATTTCGGCCGGCCGCCGAGCCTGGAAAGTGAGGGTTTGGCGAGCCAATCCAGGTTAACCAGCAGCGATCAGAACCGACGCAGTGCAAGGAAATGAGACTTCGCGACCAGCTTGAGTCGAGCGTTGTTAACGACATGATTGCCGAGATGAGTGCGGCGGACCTGGTCATCGAGGAACAGCGCGAGTCCGTTCGGCTGCTGCGCTACGCCGATTTCATCGCCTTTTGTCGCGAGCGCGGATTCGATAGCGAAGATCCCGCGCTGCGCGAGCACTAGGACCACGAGCGTTTGAGTTACACGCGCTGGCACGCGACCTACCATCTGCACTGAGAGCGCGGCGGCGCTCCGTGCGCAACGCACCATCGCGACTCCTCGAGGATTAGCGTGAGAGCGCATGCAGCGCGCACACTTGCAAGTAACCCTCAGTGAGCTGGATCAAATCCTCTCGGGAACTTTCCAATTGCCCAGGGATACCAGCCAGCAATCTCTCAATCTCGATCACCCTGACTCAGATCGCAAATTGCAGCAAAGTCCTGCCGAGGAGTGAAACCAAGCCAATCATCTTGAGCTGAAAAAGCTCTAGTCTTACAGGACCTTAGGCATGGCATAGTTTCTGCTCATCTCAAACGATAGAAGCACACGGTTCTCAACTGGAGTGTACCTTTTTCTCGCTCTGGAGTTATGAAATGAAAAGGATAGAAGCAGTAATCACCCCTTGGGCTTTGGACGCGTTCAAGGAAGCGGCGCCTCGGCTCGGAATCTCGGAATTCGATATAGTCCAGATCTACCGTTCGGGTGGCGCGCTGGCCGGCGGACGGCAGCAACTATACAGAGGCTGTGAGTTTACGGCCGATCTGTCTCGCCTACGGCTCGAGTTCTTGCTGTTCGATGACAAGGTGCAGAGCACTCTGCACCAGCTTTGCGAGTTGGTGCATCCGGAAAGCATTACTGTGTTCAAGCTGGACCAACACGTTCGAACCACTTCACCGACAAACGGCAAACTCAAACACTTGTTTTCGGTAACTGCCTCCACGACGACAGCTGTCCATCCAGCCCGTTCGGATACGTCATTGAGCGCAGCGACAGCGACCAACCGGGCCAGAACCTAGGCGTCTGCGTATCACCGATCGAGCACGCCGCCTGTGCGAGCGTTGACTTACCGGAGCAACATGCCAGATCTGCAATCTGCTCCGGGTCAGTTTCAGAACCGCTGCTCGCAGATCCTGCGGCCTAACCGAGTCCGCGGATCCTCAGCGCATCGGCGTCCTAACGCACAGGAAAAAAGAAGTCGCGGCTACAGGTAGCGATCGAGGCGGCGGCGTGCGAGTTGGTCGACCACGCGGCGGAGATCCTGCGAGCTTTTGCGGCCGGCAATCAGGAGCGCATCGCCGGTGTCGACCGCGACCAGGTCCTTCACGCCCAGCAACACCATCAGGCGTCCCTCGCCGCCGCGCGCCAGCACGCCCTCGCAGTCAAGCGCGATCACCTCGCCCTTGAGCACGTTGGATTCGCGCCCGCCGAGCGCCTCCCAGAGCCCCTCCCAGCTTCCCACGTCATGCCATCGAAAGCGCGCCTGCACGCTCAGCACGTTGCGGCTCTTCTCGGCAACCACGCGATCGAACGCGTCGAAATCGAGGCGGCGATAGATGCGCGCGACCGTGGCCGCCGGCGCTCCGGCGAACTCACGCATCGCGCGGGCGAGATCCGGAGCGTGCTGCTCAAGCTCGGATGCCAGCGTCGCGACATCCATCACGAACATCCCGGCGTTCCACAAAAACTTCCCCGACGCGACCATCCGGCGCGCCGCCTCGAGCGGCGGCTTCTCGACGAAGCGCACGACCTCGAAGTGGACGAACTCACGCTTGCCGGGCTTGCCCATGCGGGCCTCGAGCAGCCGGCGCAGGGTCGCGAACTCTGCGGGCAGATCCCAGCCGACCAGCGGCGCGGCCTGGTCGAGCGCGCCGATCTTCTCTTCCAATAAGGCCAGATAGTGCAAGCGGATCGAAGACGAAGTCTTCGCGTTGGTAGGATCTGGGATGACGGGCTCACGTCGTGACACATACATCGAAGGGTTTCGTATCGCAGAAACCTCGATCGAGGACTCCAAATCTCACGAGAGAAATGGTTAGCAGCTTTGCCCTTGGGGCATGGGGTGTCCCTATTGAAAACTCGGAAAGCCTCAAAAAGTCTAGCGATTTATCTAGCTCGGCCGTAACGTCACGGGCATGCTCGCATTTATCTTGGCGCTTCTTTCATGGCTTGTCGGTCGGTTTCGCAGCCGCGCGAAATTGGAGCTCGAGGTCATTGCGCTCCGCCACCAGCTGACAGTGCTGCGTCGCCAGCGTCCTGGCCGCGTCCGGCTCTCCACGCTCGATCGCTTACTCCGGGTCTGGCTTTACCGGGTCTGGCCACGGTGCTTGAACCTCATGGTGTTGGTAAAGCCAGCCACCGTAGTCCAGTGGCATCGACAAGGCTTCCGGCTCTATTGGCGTTGGCGCTCAAGGTCTGGAAGGCCCTCAGTAGATCGCGAAGTTCGTGATCTGATCCGGCAGATGAACAGCGCCAACCCGCTGTGGGGTGCGCCCCGCATCCACGGCGAGCTCTTGAAGCTCGGTATCGAGGTCAGCCAAGCCACGGTCGCAAAGTACATGGTGCGACGAATCGGAACGTCTTCACCGACATGGCGTAGCTTCCTGCGCAACGAAGTAATCGGCATCGCCGCCATCGACATGTTCGTCGTCGTGTCGGTCTCGTTTCGACTGCTCTACGTGATGATCATCCTGGCTCACGGTCGCAGAAAGATTGTGCAGTTCGATGTTACGCAGCATCCCACGGCGGCGTGGCTTTCGCAGCAGGTAATAGAAGCGTTTCCGTGGGACACGGCTCCCAGCTTTCTGCTGCGCGACCGCGACACCTCCTACGGCTCGGTCTTCAGCAAGCGAGTCGCCGCGATGGGAATCGCTGAGGTCGTCACGGCACCTGTGCCTTCCGAAAACCTTATCCGGGATGATGCGCACATGGGCGTATGCTTGTGAAGCGGCCGATGGTCGCGTTTCTGACCCAGCTACTGCTTGCCATCCGGTCGCGGTTCACGAGTCGAGCGCGGCTAGAGGCCGAGAATCTCTTCCTGCGCCAACAGCTTGTAATTCTACGGCGCAAGTCTCCGACGCGCGTGAGACTGTGGAACGTCGATCGCTTGCTGTTCGTATGGCTGTATCGACTTTACCCGTCACTCCTGGACGCGATTATCATCGTCCAGCCGGAGACGATTCTCCGCTGGCACCGACGCGGTTTCCGCGCATACTGGCGCTGGAAGTCCCGCCACGTCGGCGGCCGTCCACGGATCAATTCAGATATTCGAGCGCTGATCCGGCGGATGAGCGGCGAGAACCCACTGTGGGGCGCACCGCGGATCCACGGCGAGTTGTTGATGCTTGGCATCGAAGTTGCTGAGTCAACCGTCGGCAGGTATATGGTCCGGCGCCGCCGACCACCGTCCCAAGGTTGGAAGACTTTCCTGCGTAATCACGCGGCCGGCATCGCTTCGCTGGATCTGTTCGTGGTGCGCACCATCTCGTTCAAGCTGCTCTATGGCTTGGTTATCCTGCGTCACGCCCGCCGGCGGCTAGTCACAATCAGCGTCACTTCCAATCCGACCGCCGAGTGGATCGCTGGTCAGGTGACGGACGCGTTCCCCTGGGATGAAGCGCCCAGTCACCTGATTCGCGACCGCGACGGGGCCTTCGGCCCAGCCTACACCCATCGCATTCGGGCAATGCGGATCCGCGACCATCCGACTGCACCGCGCTCACCGTGGCAGAACGGCCACGTCGAGCGCCTCATCGGCTCTATCCGGCGCGAATGTCTCGACCACCTGGTGGTGTTCGACGAAGCGCACTTGCGTCGCGTTCTAAAGAATTACGCTTCCTATTATAACGAAGTCCGGACGCATCTCTCATTGCACAAGAATGCGCCGACTTTTCGTCGCCCGCAGAAGCTCGGTCCCATAGCAGTCATCTCAATGCTGGGCGGGCTGCATCACCAATATGTCAGAGTTTAGGTTTTGACTAAGCACAGGCGTTGACTAAGTTGATTGTGGCTGTCGCTGTCCCGGCGGCGGCCGGGGTCTCTGCCAAAAGGAAGCTCGCCACGAACCTACTTAAAATTGCGTTCAAGAAAAGTCGCACGCTCGGGCCTCCTCCTTTCTCTTCACGTCTGCTCGGGGCGTAATCAGGAGTTTCCGTTGTGAATCCTGATTTAGATTGGCACCGCCACCAAGCGGCTAGCAAACGCGGAGTTCGAGTCCGGTTTGAAGCGCATCTGTTTGTCTCCTCAGCGTCGGAAATTATAACACGACGCTGTCGTCTGACAGTTTAGAAACCGGTACCGGCAGTTCGAATTCAGTTCGCTCCGCCAGCCAGTCTGTATATTTTCCCTACATTGTGGAGAAGGTAGAAACTCCGCGCGGACTTGGGCTCATGCACATAGGCGATCGGGGCCTCATCGAAAAGGTCGTGGAAGTGCTCCTCGCTCTGCTACCAGCGCCTCGTTCGCCTGGCGGATTGCTCCCTGATCCTGCGCTCGGCCTGTTCCAGGTCGGCTACCTTCTTCGCAGCCAGTCGCATCTCCATCTGATCCGCAACCAGCGCCGCCGATTTCGTGAGCATCTCCGCCTCGGCTGGGGCTCCTGATAAAATCCTCAGACGATGCACAGGAGGCATCAAGCCCTCCCGATGCTATATTCGCCGAAGAGGTGAACTTTGGAGAAACCCCTAGGCACCAAACAATTCCATCAAGGAGCGTTTCTTGAAGCAAGCGCGGCATCCTGCGTCGCGTCGCTTCCTGACAGACGGCGCGAGATCATCGCTGCCGCAGTCATGGAGGCGCACGCACAGCTAATACCTGGACCAGACCTGCTGTGTGGCAACCAGCTTAGTCATTTGCTGGTCCGCGTATTGATATCTCAGCCGACTGCGGCGAGCTTGGCGCTTTCGGCAACCTGCAAATCGTAGTCCCGCTGCAAGTTCAGCCATAGCTCTGCGGTGGTACCGAAGAAAGATCCGAGCCCAAAGGCAGCATCAGCGGTGATGTCAAGTTTCCCATGAATAACGGCATCAATCTGAGTCGGCGGCAAGCGCATCGCCAAGGCGAGTTCATTCATGCTAATCAGGTGCGGTCTCGTGAAATCCTGCAACAGGATATCGCCAGGATGAATGGGCGGTAGTAAGTCATGTTCTTTTTCGGCGACCACCAGATTTCCAGGAACATTGCTGCAGACTAAATCAACGTCGTACGCATCATGGCTTCGCCACTCGAAACAGAGCTGCCAGGCATGACTGATTCGAATACTGTGATGACTCGTTGTCTCGAGTGTTACCGGTTCTAGTCAGGGTGCGGAAAAATGCCGAGTAGTCATGAGTTGCTCTGTTTCCACGACTCGATATTTTCAGGGTCGAGAGGCGCGTGAGGGCCGAGTGCGTCCGCGGCTCGCAGCTTCGCGACTCTGTTCAGGTAGTGACCACCGTCAGGGTGCGCATCCGCACCAGGTTGTAGGCTGCGGCGGCGAAGGTGAACATCCAACCGACCCGAGCAACTCCGCGATGACGAGTCTTGCGCAACAAAGCAACGGTCTTGAGCCAACCGAAGGCTTCTTCGACCCGCTTGCGCCGCCACTGGCTCAGCGCGTAGCCGGGGTGGCGGCTGGTACGCCGGTCGATCGCGGTCGCCGGCTTTTGCGCCACCTGCGGCGTGACTCGGTGGTCGCGCAGCTCGCGCACAAGCTCTTTGGCGTCGTAACCCTTGTCGGCACCGAGCGTCACCCGTCCAAAGCCCGGGAGCTTTTCCACCATCGCCAGCGCGGCCTCGCGTTCGGCGCGGCCGGTCGCCTGGGTCAACCGCGTGTTCACCACCAGACCGTTGCGATTCTCCATCAGCACATGCCCCAGATAGCAGAGCCTGGCCTCGCGGCCGCTGGCCTTCCTATACAGTCGCGCCTGCGGGTCGGTAGTCGATTGGTGGGTTGCGTTGGAGCGCCGCTCACCGTGGAAGTCGACGCTCGGATTGCCGGGATCATCCGGCGGAGTCTGCTTGTGGTCCTTGGGCTTGAAGCTCTTGTGTCCGGCCCAGGCCTCGATCAGGGTTCCATCGACCGTGAAGTGCTCAGCCGAGAGCAGATCCTGAGCTTGCGCCTGCGCCACCACTTGTTGAAAAAAGCCTTGCGCCACTTCGCCCGCGAGCAGCCGCTCCCGGTTCTTGGTGAACACCGTGACATCCCACACCGCATCGTCCATGCTGAGTCCCACGAACCAGCGGAACAGCAGGTTATAATCAAGCTGCTCCATCAGCATGCGCTCGCTGCGCACCGTGTAGAGCACTTGCAGCAAAAGCGCGCGCAACAGCTTCTCCGGCGGGATCGACGGCCGCCCGCTCTTGGCGTAGAGCGCATCGAAACGCGGCCCCAACTCCTTAAGCGCCGCATCGACCATCACTCGAATCGCGCGCAGCGGATGATCCGTGGGCACACGGCGTTCTGCCGAAATGTAGCTGAACATCCCGCTCTGCTCGTGGTCCGTCCCGCGCATCACCACATCCTCCTCCGACGACGGTTACCCATTCCTCTACATGCCATCAAAAAGAAATGCGATCCTTTTTCCGCATCCTGCTAGACAGTTTTCCGGCGGCACGGTCAGATCGCGGAGCTCTGCTGCCGCGTTCAATTGTGCCAGTTTTCTCCGGACAATCAGTTCGACACCTTGCGCCAGCTCAATGGCTTGAAACAACGCAACTGATTTTCTGGCAAACAGCAGTTCGGCGCCACGAGATCGGAATGTCTTGATCATGATCCGCACTCCGTCAGACCCGTGAATTCCTTAGTCATACCCCTCACTGCCCTTAGATTCCATGCAGCCAAGTCACCGAGGACCCCGTCTGTGCGAATCGATGCTTGAAAATATCGCGGCGCTGTCGCGACGTCGGCCATTACCGTTTACCTGAGACCCGAAGGTTGACATTCTTACATGATGTGCTGTAGGCCTTAGTGGTTAGTTGCAGGTGAGGGCAGGTATCGGCTGAACCTGCAGATTATCCAACCTGTCAGCCGTCATCTCCTTTTTTCTCGGGCGCTGGTTGTCGGTCGCGTTCAGTGTCGTTGGTCGGCCAAGAGCGGTTTATGCGAGAACTCCGGCTGGTGGATCGACGGTCGCGTGAGCGGTACTCAGTTCAGCGACTCGGCGAGTTCGTCGCGCGGTGTCGTAAGCGTGGGATTGCCGTTACACCCCAGCGGCTCGCAGTCATAGGGGCCCTGCTCGCTTCGGAGAACCATCCGAGCCCCCACGAGATTTGTGCGGCAGTACGTCGCACGCATCCCCACGTATCATTGGCCACAGTCCATCGGATTCTGGAGCAATTTTGCGAAGTGGGAGAAGCGCGTAAGGTAACGGTTCTGCACGATTTTGCGCGTTATGACGGCAACGTGGAGCCTCATCACCACGTCCTTTGCGTCCGATGCAGACGGGTGCATGACGTAGAGATACCCGAAGTGGACAAGCTTCTCGAGGGTAGAACCAGCCTCGGACAGTTCGCACTGCTGCGCTGTTCGGTAGAAATTGATGCTCTCTGCAGGCGGTGCCAACTTGCCGAGAAGCGAATGCACGCCCCACCGCTCCCACCACAGCAATCTGAGACCCCTCGATGAGTCTGAGGAGAAACGTCAGGGCTCGCAGAGAGAGGAAACAGACGAGACAATTTCCTGAACGAAAATCAGGAGGACAACAATATGGCAATTGATCACGATCTCTCCGAGGGTAAATGTCCGTTTACGGGCGCCCGCAGACACAATGCGGGTAGTGGCCCGACGAATGCGGACTGGTGGCCGAATCAGCTTAACATCAAGGTTTTACGCCAGAACTCCCCCCAATCCGATCCCATGGGCAAGGAGTTCAACTACGCTGAAGAATTCAAAAGCCTCGACCTGAATGCCGTGATCAAGGACCTTCATGCCTTGATGACGGACTCGCAGGATTGGTGGCCGGCCGACTATGGCCACTATGGGCCGCTGTTCATTCGGATGGCGTGGCACAGCGCAGGTACGTACCGCATCGCCGACGGCCGCGGTGGCGCCGGAGCTGGCCAGCAGCGTTTCGCACCGCTCGGTAGCTGGCCAGACAATGCGAACCTCGACAAGGCGCGCCGGCTGCTCTGGCCGTTAAAGGAGAAGTACGGCCGGAAAATCTCCTGGGCCGACCTTATGATTCTCGCCGGTAACGTCGCCCTTGAGTCGATGGGCTTCAAGACTTTCGGTTTTGGCGGCGGGCGCGAGGATGTATGGGAAGCCGATGAGGTTTACTGGGGATCTGAGCGCACCTGGTTAGGCGACGAACGCTACAGCGGTGATCGTGAGCTCGCGAATCCTTTCGGCGCGGTTCAGATGGGCTTGATTTACGTGAATCCGGAAGGGCCCAATGGTAACCCTGATCCAGTCGCTGCAGCGCGCGATATCCGCGAGACGTTCCGGCGCATGGCAATGAACGACGAAGAAACGGTCGCACTGATTGCCGGCGGGCACACCTTCGGTAAAACCCACGGTGCTGCTCCGGACTCGAATGTCGGCCGAGAGCCGGAAGCCGCGCCCATTGAGGATCAGGGGCTCGGCTGGAAGAACCGATTTGGCACAGGCAAAGCGGGTGATGCGATCACCAGCGGCATCGAAGTCATCTGGACCACGACCCCAACGAAGTGGAGCAACGATTACTTCAAGCACCTGTTCAGCTACGAATGGGAACTGACCAAGAGCCCGGCCGGTGCCAATCAGTGGAAACCGAAGAATGGCGCCAGCGCCGGCACGGTGCCGGATCCCTTCGACAAGTCGAAGCGTCGGTCGCCATCCATGCTGACCACCGACCTCTCTCTACGGCTCGACCCTGCTTACGAAAAAATTTCAAGGCGCTTCTACGAGAATCCGGATCAGTTCGCAGACGCGTTCGCCAAGGCGTGGTATAAGCTGACGCACCGCGACATGGGTCCAATCGCGCGTTATCTGGGCCCGCTCGTTCCGAAAGAGCCCCAGCTGTGGCAAGACCCTGTTCCTCCAGTCGATCATGAATTGATCGGGGATCGGGACATTGCTGCTCTGAAGACGAAAATCCTCGCGTCTGGCCTGTCCGTTTCCCAGCTCGTCTCGACGGCTTGGGCGGCGGCGACGACGTTCCGCGGCTCCGACAAGCGGGGTGGAGCAAACGGGGCGCGCATTCGCCTTGCACCGCAAAAGGATTGGGAAGTGAACCAGCCGGCCGCACTGGCGAAGGCCCTGCAGGCGCTCGAAGCGACCCAAAAGGAGTTCAACGCTTCTCAGTCCGGGGGGAAAAAGGTCTCGCTTGCTGACCTGATCGTTTTGGGCGGCAATACAGCGGTCGAGCAAGCTGCGAAAAAGGCCGGGTACGAGGTAAAGGTTCCCTTCTCGCCCGGGCGTACGGACGCTTCGCAGCAGCAGACCGATGTGGAATCATTCGCCGTACTTGAGCCTACCGCAGACGGGTTCATTAACTACCTCCGCAAGGGACACCCGGTACCCGCTGAGGAACTGCTGGTGGATCGGGCGCAGTTGCTGACGCTGACAGCCCCCGAGATGACGGTTCTCGTCGGCGGCATGCGCGCCCTGAATGCCAACTTTGGGCAGTCCAAACACGGCGTCTTCACCAAACGACCCGAGACTTTGACGAACGACTTCTTCGTCAACCTTCTCGACATGAACACGCAATGGCAGCCGTCCGCTGGCTCTGAAGGCGTGTACGAGGCGCGCGATCGGAAGACGAATGAGGTCAAGTGGACCGGCACGCGTGTCGATCTGATCTTCGGTGCGCACTCTGAGCTCCGAGCACTCGCGGAAGTCTATGCGTGCGCGGACTCGAAGGAGAAGTTTGTGAAAGACTTCGCGGCGGCGTGGACCAAGGTGACGAACCTTGATCGCTTCGACCTCGCCTGATCTCTGCAGAAAGGAGAGCTCAATCGTCTATTGGAAAGGTCGAAGACTCGGGCAAGGATGCGGAGTCTTCGACCTTCCGCCGGAAGACGAAGCGGCTCACGCAGAGGAAGAATCCGTCCTCTTGATCCCGGGCGAGAAACCCACGACGGATACTTGGTGACCGAAACGAGGGGTTGTGCTATTGAAAACCTAAACTCGGGCGTATTGATGATGGAGCTGCTTGCTATCCGGTCGCGATTTACGCGGCGAGCGCGGCTTGAGGCCGAAAATCTCCTCCCGCGCCAACAGCTCGCGGTTCTACGACGCAAGTCTCCAACGCGAGTGAGACTGTGGAACATCGATCGCTTGCGGTGGGTATGGCTGTATCGACTGTACCCGTCGCTCCTGGGCGCGATCATCATCGTCCAGCCGGAGACCGTGCTCCGCTGGCATCGACTCGCGCCAAATAATGGTCAGAGGGTTGCCGATTCCATCGAGCCACTGAATCGCGTGTTCTTCCGGATGCGACCATCCTTCAAGGGCAGTGTGAAGGGCAGCGACGCCAGAGAGCAATGCGCAATACGAATCGGCTTGCAAATTTATCAGGTCCTGGGGTAGCGCCTCGGTCAGTTCGACGAGTGCGCGTACGAATCCCTTTTTCCTCCATGGCAAAGCGAAATGCTTGACGGTTGTTGGTTCAATCTCCTCCGCCGCTTCGGGGAAATACTGCGCGACGAATCGAACAACTTCGCTAGGATAAACACGCCGCATGTTTCCGTTACCTCCGAGAGGGAGCCGGCACGGCTCTTAGCTTTAAGACCCGATTCTATCTCCATATCGCATTCAACGGCGTCATCACGACGGGCGGATCTCGCTGCCGGCCGCGAGCATCTCGACGGTGGCGCGCGCGTGCTGCGAAAGCGCCCGTAGCATGGCCGGAACGCAACGCCGTTTCGGCGCGCCGTCGCGAGTAGGGGCGGGCCGAATTAGACTCAGCGCGAATCCAGCGGGACGAGACCCAGCACGAAGCCGCGGTTGCTCATGCAAGCGGCCCCTGTCCCTATTGAAAACTCGGAAAGCCTCGAAAAGTCTAGCGATTTATCTAGCTCGGCCGTAGCGTCACGGGCATGCTCGCATTTATCTTGGCGCTTCTTTCATGGCTCGTCGGTCGGTTTCGCAGCCGCGCGAAATTGGAGCTCGAGGTCATTGCGCTCCGCCACCAGCTGACAGTGCTGCGTCGCCAGCGTCCTGGCCGCGTCCGGCTCTCCACGCTCGATCGCTTACTCCGGGTCTGGCTTTACCGGGTCTGGCCACGGTGCTTGAACCTCATGGTGTTGGTAAAGCCAGCCACCGTAGTCCAGTGGCATCGACAAGGCTTCCGGCTCTATTGGCGTTGGCGCTCAAGGTCTGGAAGGCCCTCAGTAGATCGCGAAGTTCGTGATCTGATCCGGCAGATGAACAGCGCCAACCCGCTGTGGGGTGCGCCCCGCATCCACGGCGAGCTCTTGAAGCTCGGTATCGAGGTCAGCCAAGCCACGGTCGCAAAGTACATGGTGCGACGAATCGGAACGTCTTCACCGACATGGCGTAGCTTCCTGCGCAACGAAGTAATCGGCATCGCCGCCATCGACATGTTCGTCGTCGTGTCGGTCTCGTTTCGACTGCTCTACGTGATGATCATCCTGGCTCACGGTCGCAGAAAGATTGTGCAGTTCGATGTTACGCAGCATCCCACGGCGGCGTGGCTTTCGCAGCAGGTAATAGAAGCGTTTCCGTGGGGCACGGCTCCCAGCTTTCTGCTGCGCGACCGCGACACCTCCTACGGCTCGGTCTTCAGCAAGCGAGTCGCCGCGATGGGAATCGCTGAGGTCGTCACGGCACCACGCTCACCGTGGCAGAACGCTTACGTCGAGCGCGTGATCGGCTCGATCCGGCGGAGTGCCTGGACCACGTCATCATCCTTAACGAACGCCATTTGCGCCGCCTCCTTTCATCATACGTGGGCTACTATCACCTGACCCGAACGCATCTCTCACTCGACAAGGATTGTCCGCACTCGCGCTGCGTACAATCACCGCAGAGCGGCCGAGTCATCGCCACCCCGGAAGTCGGCGGGTTGCACCATCGTTACCAGCGCCTCGCGGCCTGACGGCACCAACTACTGCCCGCCATTGGTTGCGCCGCGGCCGGCACCACGGTCTGCGGAATCCTCGTATTGATAAAGTTTAGATCTGGCGCGATAGCCGCTTATAGTACAGGCTGCGCCGCGCGCCGGTTCATCGCAGCTGGTCGTCCTTGGCCTCTGCCACCTGCTCCGATTTTTGTCGGGTGAGAATTTTCAGCAGGGACAGGGGTCGTCGGCCGAGATGCACTCAGCCGTTCATCCCCCTGCCGTCGAATAAGGGCGCGTAAGACTCCGACCGCAGACGCGAGCAGACCCAAGTCGAAGATCCTGCCGGGCCGCGGGGGGCCCGGCAGGGCGCCTTACATAACTCAACTAGCGGTGGATCTGTTCGAGCTTGTTGATGTCGTACAGCTTCTCCGCTTCGGGTCCCTTCAGGTTCGGGAATCCGCCGGGGACGATCCAGATGGTGCCGCGATCGTTCTGCACGTCGAGCACCTGGACCGACTGGAACTCGGTCGAATAGGCGCCCTTGTTGATGGGCGCCTGCCAGCCGTTCGGATCGAAGCTTTCGCTCCACTTCTTCTGGAATTCCCAGACCTTCCAGAGCTTGTCCTTGTGGTCGAAAGACTCCATCAGCCACGCGTCGTAGTTCTGCGAATCCCAATCTTCCACGACGCTCTTGTACGGATGACGCTCGCTGAGCGGGGTGCGCTCCATGACCGCGAAGCGGCGCATCGTCCACGTATCATTCGGGATGATCCCATTGGGCCCGTACAGATAAGAGTACTCGTGCACGGAATCGAGAACCGCAAGCTGGTCCTTCCATCCGAGGAAACGCCAGTGCCACTCGAGTTCACGGCCGGAGAAGCTGTAGAAGTCCTCCAGCGTATGGTCGGTGCCCAGCAGCGAGTCCGACTTGACCTCGGCCGAAATACGTCGCACGCGGCGCAGGTTGGGAATGTAGGCCCAGCCGTCGTCTTCGCGATGCGGGTCGGCGTAGCGGTAGATGATGAACGCGGTGCCGCGGATGTCAAACGGCGAGTAGAAGCCGGTAAATTCTTTGAACTCGAACTGCGCTGCGCCGGGCACCGGTAGCGTATGGTTCTCGAGCATCGCGAGGTGAGTGTAAAAGACTTTTCGATAGAAGGCGTCCAGAGTGCGCTGGAAGTTTCCGCCGCCGCCATAGATCATTTTCAACACCTCCGCCGACGGCAGCACCGGATGGACGCCCGAATCCGCCCAACCTGCGCTGGCCACCCAATCGGTCGGAGGCAGCTCCCACGACGGAATGTCGTGCGTGCCGCCAAATCGGTCCCAAGTGGCAGGGCACATGCACGAGAAGCCAAAGTTCTGCCATCTGTACTCGTAATTCCACACCGCTCTCCAACCTGAGTCCGGGTCGCCCTCTTTGATCGAGTCATTAGGGAAGGGCTGTCCACAGACGTAGTTGCCCACCGTGTGGTCGGGGAGCAACCTTACCTGCGACTGGTACTTTTCCGTGCAAGCCATGTAGTCCTTGCGCGGAGTGTGGTCCACGGGCGCTGCGATCGGCGCCCTGAACTCGGGAAAGTTGAGCTGCTCGAGGTAGCCCGGAAAGATGAAAGGCCGCATGCGCTCGAGATCTTTTGCGGTCAACACGTCGCCCACTTTGAAGTCGGGCTTGGCATCCTTGTACTTGGCCATCCACTGGTCGAAGGTGGCCCGGGTATAGCTTTTGACGTCTTGCGCCATGGCGGGACGTACGCAAAGCAAGGCAGCGGCAATGACCAACAGCCCTGCCAGCGCCATATACTTGAGTCCCGCCGCCTCAGTCATCCTCGGTTTGATCGACATAACCTTTCGCTGTCCTCCCTCGTACTCGTTTCGAGACTTCTCAACTCATAAACCGATATCCTCCTCCCTCTTTCCTTTACTGCCGCGCTTTCTTAGTTCACGCGCCGCCGGCCGATTCGCTTTGCAAAAGCCGCATCGCCGTGCGGTCGAGCGCGTCGGCGGCTGTGTAACGCACGGTATGGTCAAGCTCCGAGACCATCGCGATCAGTGGCGCGACAGAGCCACGACTGCCAATTCTGCCCAACGCCCACGCCACCTCGGCGCGAGTGATCGGGTCCCCGGCTTTGTCCGCCAGCCTGACGAGAAGGCCGACTTCGCCGGCGCCGCCTGACAAGCCGATCGCCCGAATCCCCAGCATTGACAATTCGGGGTCCGGCGAAGCGACCGCCGCCATCAGAACCTCGCGCGCGTTTTGAAACTCCACCTCGTCCAGGAGTTGACCGACATGTAGCCGCGTCATCGAGTCCTCGTCCTGCATGGCCGCCTCCAGGTACTCGGGGCCGGCGGGATCGTCATAGTGCGTAAGCGCCACTGCCGCGCCGATTCGCACGTCGATATTGCGATCTCTTATCGCCTCCCTCAGCAGGCCGACTACTCGCGGGTCGCGCGCACGACCGAGCGCCACCGCCGCCATCGCCCGGGCATTATCATCGACATGGCCACGCAAAATCGGCTCGGCGATCTCCTCCGCGGAGCGGTCGCCCAAGCGCAATAGCGAATAAGCGGCCGTCGCCTTTTCGAAAGGGTCCTGCGCGGTAGCCAGGAACCGCCTCAGGACCGGGATGGCGCTGCGGTTCCCGACCTCGCCGAGTCCCTTCGCCGCGGTCAGTCGCGTCGCACGGTCGGATACGGTCAGCGCGCGGCTTAGCAGCTCGACTGCTCCGGGATCGTGGGCCTCCGCGGCTCCATTGACCACGATTCGTCGGTATGAAGGCGCGGTCCAGCTGTAAAGCCGACCCAGCGCCTCCACCGCGTCCGCGTCGCCAACGTCTCCCAGCCCGTCCGCGACGGCCATCTGCAGGCCGAGCTTTCGGGTGCTCTGGAAGATTTTCACCAGTTGCGCGATCTCGTCCCGGTCACCGGCTGACGCTAAAGCGCTCGTCGCATAGCAGCGCTCGTATGGGTCGTACTCCTGAAGTCCGCGGCGCAGCACGAGCACCGAAAACGAGCGCAATGCCATCAGGCCCGCCGGCTTGTCGAAATGATAAGAGCTTCCAACCCGTGCGGTGGCTCCCCATAGATCGCCGCGCTCGACCATGGCGCTGATCACGGTCATCGAGGGGTCGGTGATGGCTAGCGGAAAGGGCAAACGGAACGACGTGCTGATCTTCGTCCAGCGTACGGACACGGTCGCCGCGACGAGCGCGACCGCTACCGCCAGGAGTGCGAGCGCCCTTGGGCACTGTCCCATAGCACTCACGCCCCTTGCTACGAACGCCTGGCCAGCCTTGCTCGGAGTCACCGCGACCTCCATCGACAAAGGCAGACAACATCCAAATTAGACGACTGAAATCGGTCTAGTCCTTCGGCGCGACTAAAGCAAACCAGAAGATGCAATATTTGCCTGGAGTGTTCACGGCAGCGCCGTCGTAGGCTACCCCGCTCTTTAACTTCCGACCATGGGAAAAAAGTTCCGACCAACACGCGGGACCAGTCCAGCACGCGACGCCCAAAGCGGCCCCCTTTAGGTGTGACCAGGACCCGCGCGTGATCTCATCCGCGGACTTCTCTGGCAGATGATGATGCATCTCGACGGGCTCCGCCTCGCGGTTGGAGCGTTTACCCCTGTGCTTAGTCAAAACCTTGTATCTGAGAATCGGCGTATGAAGATAGCAGCGGGCGCGGCAGACCGTAAAAACCTGGGTCGGCAAGAGACCGTGGTTTAGCCAGGATCGTCGCGTCCGCTAATTCAAGCGTCCGCAGCTCGAACAGTTGACAGGGCCGCGCGCAAGGCAGAAGCCCGCATGTACAAGGACGGGTAGGACGCGGAGTAAGGAGCAGGGTGATGGAGGAGGATGTCTATGTTGGGATCGATGTGAGCAAGACCGAGCTGGTGGTGGCGGTGCGCCCCACAGCGGGTTCTCGCGGCTCATCCCCGCCGGATCAGCGCTCGCATCTCGCAATCGATCCTTGGACGGCCGCCGACGTGGCGGGACTTCCAGCGCCAATAGGCGCGGAAACCACGTCGGTGCCAGCGGAGCACGGTCTCCGGCTGGACGATGATGATCGCGTCCAGGAGCGAGGGGTACAGTCGATACAGCCATACCAACAGCAAGCGATCGATGTTCCACAGTCTCACGCGCTTCGGGAACTTGCGCCGTAGAACTACCAGTTGTTGGCGCAGGAGGAGATTCTCGGCCTCAAGCCGCGCTCGCCGCGTGAACCGCGACCGGATAGCAAGCAGCAGCTGAGTCAGAAACGCGACCATCGGCCGCTTCATTACCATACGCTGACCCGCGCGTCATCCAGGATGAGGTTTTCGGGAGGCATAGGTGTTTTTCACGTGGTAGCGTGATGAAATCCCGCGCGACCATGCGCTAGCCTGAAGTTTTGAGCCACGAGCGTGGCGAAGTCCGAGCTCCAGATGACCGCTCCATATCAGATCGGTGGCCCTGACAAGGGTTGCTGCGCTTTCCGTGAACGGCCAGGCACCGCGATTTCCGACGCGCGTGATGTATAGCTGTGCCCTACCGAAACCCTCGTCCGGAATGACCAGGCCGTGGAGGTGTGCCACTGGAAACGGCGACGGTTGCGTTCTTGACTTGGCTGGTATGCGTTTTTGCCCTCGCTCAGCCCATGAGCCCTTCATCGTACATGCCGCGCACCGGCTGATTTTCGGCAAAGCGGCTGTAACGGAACGTGTTGACGTCGGACTCCGCTCGCTTGCCGTTAATCACCAGCTCGGCGACCATCTCGCCCACAGCCGGCGACAGTTTGAATCCGTGGCCGCTGAATCCTAGCGCGAGATAGAAGCCACGAACGCCGGGCGCCTCGTCGATAATCGGATGCCAATCGGGGGTCACGTCGAAGGGACCAGAATAGCCACTGTGCAGATGCCCCGCCTCGAAGCTGGGAAAGCGATCACACAAAGCAGCTACCACGTCCGGAGTCTGCTCCGAGTCGACACCGTCGTTGTAGCCGTCCGGATCTATCCGGTCGTTGATCTCGGCAGGGTCCAAGGTACCGATAAGGGTGAGGTCTCTACCCTCGGGCCTGGAGTAAAATTGATGTTCAAAGTCGTAGAACATCGGGTGACGCGCGGAGGCCGCTTCGGGGCGCTTGATTAGCCGGATCTGATGGCGGCAGACAGTTATCGGAATGTGGATTCCCAACATCGCGCCAATCCGGTCTCCCCATACGCCCGCGGCATTAATCACCGTGGGAGCGGAAAAACTGTCATGGCTCGTAGTTACCTCCGCTATCGCTCCCGCGGTCGTCTTCAACCCGGTGACCTGGGTGTTTTGATATAGACGAACACCCATCTCGCGAGCGCGCCGCATGAAAGCGTTGGTCGTATCCGAAGGATCGGCGTAACCCGAATCCGGCTCCCATGCCCCGGCCGCGAGGTCATGAATCGACACCCGCGGCTCGATTTCCCTGATTTCTTTCGGCGACAGCAGCGAGGTCTTGATTCCCACCGCCTGCTGCATCGCGACTACCTTCTTGAGCGCCTTATGGTCGCGCTCGCCGACGCCCATCAGGTAGCCGGTCTTCACGAATCCAGCCGGTCCGCCGACGATCTCTGAGAAGTTCTGGAAGATCTCCAGGCTGCGCATTACCATCCGCGCACCGACTTCGGTCGAGTAATGCTGCCGCACGCATGCGGAACTCTTGCCGGTGGCGCCGGCGGCGATGAAGCTCTTCTCTAAGACGGCCACGTTTGAGACCCCGCGCTGGGCCAGGTTAAAGGCGATGCTGGCGCCCATCACGCCCGCGCCGACAATCACCACATCGGCCGTTTTCGCCATCGCGTCCTCCCAGGGTGTCCTGACCAGAGCTGCATTGCATCGCAGTCCCGTCGATGGCGTCAAGCCTAAAAGCTCCACTCCGATACGCTTGCAAATCAGAGCCAGCCGCGCGTATGGCTTCAAGACAGACGAAATTCGCAGGAGGGTTTTATGCCGCAGGTTTGGGGTAAGGTCAAAATTCCCGCGGGCAAGAAGATAGCGGTAAACCTCGGATGCGATTTCGACGCCCAGTCGCTGTGGATATGCCTCAAGCGTACTTCACCCGCCTACATGTCGCGCGGCGAATTCGGCGCTGAGGTCGGGCTGCCGCGCCTGATGCGCCTGTTCGACAAGTACAAGGTCAGAAGCACGTTCTGCATCCCGGGCCATACAATCGACACCTGGCCCGAGCTGTGCCGCGAAGTCGCGGCCGTGGGACACGAGATTGGGCATCACGGCTACGCTCACGAAAACCCTCAGCCACTGAAGCTGCAAGAGGAAATCAAGGTGATGGAGCTGGGCCTGGAGGCGCTGGCCCGGATTGGCGTGAAACCTCGTACCTACCGCGCGCCGTACTGGGATTTCAGTGAGAATACGCTGGGGCTGCTGGAGCGCTACGGTTTCGAAGTCGATAGCAGCCTGCTCGCGAATAATTTTCATCCCTATTGGATTCGTCCGGTCGAGGTGCACGCCGAGCGCGGCAATGTGTTCGGCCCGCCGGGCCGCATCCTGGAGATTCCCGGACAGTGGTACCTGACCGATTTCTCGCAAGTCGAATTCATCCTTGGCTTCCAGGAGGGGATGCGTCCTGCGCATGACCTGCTCGACCGATGGAAAGCAATCTTCGACTATGCGGTCGCCAACGAGGAAGGTGCCTGCTACGCCTTTGTCGTCCATCCGCAGTCGATCGGACGGGCGCACATGATAACGCGGCTCGAGGAGCTTATCGTCCATATGAAGGAGCGCGGCGCCTGGTTCGCAACGCTGAGCGAGATCGCCGACGCCACCGAGCGGGCTGTTTAGCGCGCGCAGAAGGAGCGAAGCGATGGATGTTCATGAGCAGATCACCGTGGTCGACGGGCTCGTCGCTGCGAAATGGGGACCCGAGGTGTTCAAGGCGATGCGTGCGGGTGGGCTTACCGCCGTCAACGCGACCTGTATCGCCTGGGAAGGAACGCGCAAGACCCTCGACATCCTTGCGCAGTGGTATCAGTGGTTCGACCACCACTCCGATCTGATCATGCCGATCCGCCACACACGGGACATTGCCGCCGCCAAGGCCAGCCGCCGCACCGGTATCATCCTGGGCTTTCAGAACGGCTCACCAATCGAGGATCGGCTCGACTACCTAGCCTTGTTCAAGCAACTCGGGGTCGGAATTATTCAGCTCACGTACAACACACAGAACTACATCGGCTCCGGCTGCTATGAATCGCACGATTCAGGGCTGTCGGATTTCGGCCGCGAAGTGGTGGCCGAGATGAATCGCGTCGGAATCGCGGTGGACCTCTCGCATGTCGGGTCTAAGACCACCGACGATACGATAGAGTTTTCCAAAGACCCGGTGGTTTTTTCTCACGTGCTCCCAGCCGAGCTCAAGGCGCATCCACGCAACAAGGAAACTCGCCAGCTCAAGGCGGTCGCCGATCGCGGGGGTTTGGTGAGCGTCACGATGTTTCCGCCCTTTCTACCCAAGGGGAGCGAATCGACGGTCGACGATTATGCTGAGATCATTGAGTGGATGGTAAACGTTTGTGGTGAGGACCAGGTCGGTTTCGGGACAGACTCCATTCAGGGTTTCGAATCGGACCCGGCGTGGTTCCAATGGGCGGTGCGGGACAAGGGACTTTGGCGTCCACTGGCCCAGTGGGGGAAGATCGAAAATCCCAAAGGCTTCGAGAGAATCGAGCAGACGCCGAACCTCACGGCAGCCCTTGAACGGCACCGATGGCCCGCCGCTCGTATCGAGAAGATAATGGGACTCAATTGGGTGTCGTACCTCAAGCGCGTGTGGCACGAGTGAGATTTTGCGAAAGCATGTTGTTTTGTACTAGACGCCGGTGAGCGTCGAGACACAGAAGGAAAATTCCGCAACAGCGCGTCTAGGAGAGAGGCAAAGATGGACTACGGCTTCGCGTTTCTTTCTGCGGTCGATATTCACAAAGATGTGGTGCTGGCCGAGAGAAAAGGTTTCACCCACGCCTGGCTGTACGACACCCAGATGATCTGCGCCGACGTGTTTCAGTGCCTGGCGCTGTGCGCGGCTAAGACCAAGAAGATCAAACTTGGCACCAACGTGACCAATCCGCTCTCGCGGATCGCGCCGGTGACCGCCAACAATTTCGCGACTCTGAACCTGCTCGCTCCGGGAAGGGCGATCATGGGTATCGGCACTGGCAATACGGCCAGGCGCACGCTTGGTATGCCTGCGGCGAAACTCTCGGAGCTTCGCGAGCACGTGGATATCTGTCGCGGATTGCTCGGCGGGCAGACGGTGCCCTATGAGGAAGCCGGCCGGCGGCGGATGATTCGATTCCTCAATCCGACTGGCGGATGGATCAACCTGAAGAAAAAGGTGCCCATCTATGTCGCCGCCAGCGGACCTAAAACGCTGGAATTGGCAGGCGAAATCGGCGACGGCGTAATCCTGTTCGGCGCCGTGGGGGACAGCCTGCTGGAATACGCCATGAGCCACATCCGGCGCGGTGCCGAGCGCGCGGGGAAGCGTTTCCAGGATCTGTACATCTGCGTGCTGACCGCATTCCACGTGGCAAAGCCGGGGGAAAAGCTCGCCGAGATGCAGGAAGCGGTCGGCTCCTACGTCACCTCCGAGTGCAACATCTTCGCTCTATCGGTGAAGGATCCCAATGACCTTCCCGCTGACATCCGGGACGACATGATGAGATTCCGCGACGCTTATCGCACCCCTGATGCCCCAATCGAAACGCGCCATCTTGATCTCTATTCAGGCTACGTGCACGAGTTCAAACAGGAGCACGCGCCTCTGGTCAATGAGAATATCCTCAAGGAAACGACATTGACCGGCACCCCGGAAGAGCTAGTGAAAAGGGTCAAGGCGATGCGCCGCATGGGGGTGAAGCAGATCGCGGTGCACGGCGGCACTCGCGCGGGAGCGCCGAAAGTGATCGCGGATTTTGCGAAGTATGTGATCGGTAAAGGCTGATTCGTCAACCAGCCGATGCGTCGTCTTATCCGATACCCTACGTCTCCAGTTCTCAATAGCCGTGACGGGTCAGCCGGTACCGACCCAGCGATATCTGTTTACTCCATGATGAGCGGGCCTACACCATCGCTGACGGGGCGGCGCGGGGGAGTAGGTAACCGGGTTTCGCACTTCATTTCGATGGTTCGATCGGGCACACCGACGAGCCTTGGTCTCTCGCCGATAGATATTCGTCAGGCGGCGTCGGCATCGCGTGCTCGAGCAACGATACTGAGCCCAGCTCATCCGCCGCCTAGGGCGTGCGTAAAGTCGTCGAGAAGATCGCGCCAATGCTCTGTCCCCACCGAGATTCGCACTAGGTCGTCAGTTATGCCGGCCGTCGCCAGTTCTGCCGGACTGAGCTCGCTGTGCGTTGTTGTCATCGGATGACAGGCTAGGGTCTCTACGCCGCCCAAGCTGACGGCGTTCCTTCCAATCCGCAGATTGCGGAGGAAATCGAACGCTCCACTCTTTCCGCCGTTGAGCACGAGCGATAGCAGCGAGCCTGGATAGTCAGTCTGGCTATCTCGAATCCTGATTTGCTCGGCGTCCTTGAACAAGGATGGGTATAAAACCCGTTTTACCCGCGGATGATCCACCAGACGTTCGGCGATTCTCTGCGCGTTCTTGCTCTGCCGGTTCATCCGCAGGGCCACCGTCGAGAGGCGCGAGTTGAGCATCCAACATTCATCGGCCTGAAGAATGTTGCCGAGCATCGCGCGCAAGCCGCGCAGGCTCTGGATAAGTTCCGGGTCGGCCGCCATCACGACGCCCGCCAGCAAGTCGCTGAAACCGCCGAGAAACTTCGTCGCCGAGTAGATGACCAGATCGACGCCGTGAACGATGGGATGCTGAAATGTCGGCCCCAAGAGGGTGTTATCCACTGCGAGCAGCGGACGCTTGGGGTGTCGCTGGACGGCGGAAGCCGCGGCGGCGATATCGGTCATGGTGAGCGTCGGATTAGAGGGCGTCTCGATCAACACGAGCCTGACATTGTCGGTCTGCGCTATCGTTTTGGTAAGCGCCCGCGTGTCGCCCGCTGCAACAGGCCGCACCGCGAATCCCAGCGGTTCGATAACCTGGTGAATCAGGTGCTGGGTGCCGCCGTAAAGTGGCTGGGTGTATATCAGCGAGCCGCCCTGTTCGAGAAACCCGATCAGGACAGTGAAGATCGCCGCCATTCCTGAATTGAACACCGCCGCTGCGGCGGCGCCTCGCTCCAGCGGTACAAGCTGATCCTCCAGGATCTCAGCATTCGGATGGTTGAGCCGGGCATAGATCAGGTCCGGGCTCTCCTCGGCGCTCGGTCGGACGCGGCCGAGCACGATGCCGAAGGCGCGCTCGGCGGCCTCGGGGCTTGAGAATACATAGGTCGAGCTGCGATAGACCGGAGGCCTGGCCGATCCGACCGATAACTGCGGATCGAATCCCTTGGTCAGAACCGCTGTTTCCGGCCTGACCCGGTACGAAATCTTCCCCATGCTCATACTCCTTTGGCCCGCGTTGCCAGCGCTGCAATCAGATTGGCGCGCCGGACGCGCGGCGGGCAAGCCGCGGCGCTCCGCGCGCTTGAATTTCGCGTATCAATTTGATGCAGATTTACTTCTAATTCTGATTGTTCCCCGTCAGCACAAGTTGGACAAAAGGGCGTGATTGAGGAAGAGAGGGTTTAGGGCTCATCGTAACCGCGAAAGGACGGAGATGAGATCCAAAATGGAGACGCACGCGGACGAGACGGAGAAGAGGGTTCGCGATATTCGGCGGGCGACGCGGCGGCAGTTCTCGGCGGAGGAGAAGGTCCGCATCGTGATAGCGGGTCTGCGCGGCGAAGACAGCGTCGCTGAGCTATGCCGCAAGGAAGGCATCAACCAGAACCTCTATTACCGCTGGTCGAAGGACTTCCTGGAGGCCGGCAAGAAGCGGCTGGCGGGTGATACCGCGCGCGAGGCGACCAGCGACGAAGTAAAGGGCCTGCGCGCGGAGACGCATCAGCTCAAGGAGCTTTTGGCCGAGCTGATGATGGAGAACCGCCTGCTGAAAAAAAGCGTGCTCGGGGATGGGGAGTCCGATACATGAGATACCCGGCCGCCGAGAAGCTGGAAATCATCCGGCTGGTCGAGCAGTCGTTGTTGTCGGTGCGGCACACCCCACCGCAGGTGAGGTCACCTTCAGGACGAAACTGGCCGATTGGTATTCCGGGATGTTTGCTGAGAAGAAGAAGGAAGCTCAAACACGGGTTCTGAGCGGGGTCGAATTCAAGTCAGCGGAGGAACGCGCCCGGGCTCTTGCTGATCCATCCGCATGGGTGAGGGACAAGTTGTTCAGTGATTTCCTCAAGCCTTTAGGCGGAGTTATAGGCAGCGCTATAGCACTGACGGACTCACCCTCTGCAGATGCACTCGAGCAGGAGTGGACACGCCGCTGGTTCGGGATCGTTTATACGGGTAAGTTGGTCTGCCTGATATTTTCAATCAACGAACATCATCCTCAAGTCGGCGCGAGCTTGAATAAGGCCATTTATGTGCTCCGTGGAACCGAAGGCAAAGATGAGGAACGCAACGCGGGTCTTAGGCAATTCGGGTTTCCGAGCGTCTACGAGTCCAGTCTGAAAGAAGCTTGGCGGCGGTTTAAGCCCGTCGCTCACCTCTGCGCGGCATACGTCACCACCGAGAGTCACCACTATGAAGATGAACTCTCCCGAGATTTCATGGAGTATTGGCTCAAGCCGCCCGCGATTTACGAGGATGACGTGTTTGGCACATTCTGCCTGGTCGCCAGATCCGTTGAGCAGTTTGTGACCACTTTCCGGCCACACGGTCAGCGTCAGGCCCTGATCTCCAAGGATGAGATCTACTCGTTGCCAGAGAAGATTTTCGATCCAAGCGTCCCACTGCTTTCTGCCCGGAGACTGACCGACGACGAAATGGCAGCTCTAAGGACATATAAAGCGCCGAAGCAATTCGTTTGATTGAAAAAGCTTCTGGCTAGGTCCTAGTTCCAGGGACTAGTCGAGAAGATCGCTCCCCAATAGTTTCTCGAATCTCGCCTGCGCAGCTTTGTGGTGCGTTCCCGGAAACTCACACCACCACGGGGAATCTCGTGGCGCAAGCCGGTTTTTGAGGAAGCGTGTGATACCAAAGGTCGAGCAAGCAGTGGTCATCTCCGCGACTAGGGTGGTCACCAACCGCTGAGGACCGAAGGAACCTGCATTTTCCGAACTAGATGATCTGGAGGCTTCATTACGATGAGCAGAAAATCTCAGCGCGATCGATTTTCTACTGACAATCTCCCGGTCAACATGGAACTAGACGCGCAGCTGACGCTTCCGCCCAAGCGCTACTGTCCTCACGTACCGACCCCGAAGCAGCTGGCTTTTCTGCTGTGTCCACGTAGCGAAGCCTTCTTCGGCGGCGCCGCAGGTCCTGGCAAGACCGACGGTCTGCTGATGGGTGCCCTGCAACTGGTCGAACAGCCGCGCTACAGCGCGCTGCTGCTGCGGCGCACTTTCCGCCAACTCAACCAGTCGAACTCGATCATGAACCGGGCGCGTCAGTGGCTAGCGAACACCGACGCGGTGTGGAACAACGCCGACAAGCGCTTCACCTTTCCGTCGGGGGCTACGATCACTTTCGGCAATCTCGATTCAGAGGATGATGTTTATCAGTACGACTCCTCCGAATTTCAGTACATCGGCTTCGATGAACTAACCAGCTTTAGGGAGCGGCAGTACACCTATCTATTCTCACGACTGCGCACGACCAGGGACAACCCGGTGCCGCTCCGGATGCGTTCGGCATCCAACCCGGGCAACAGGGGTCACGACTGGGTCAAGACACGCTTCATGATCGGCCAGCCGTCCGAACTGCTGCAGCGCGATTTTCCCGAACGGTTCTTCCTCCCAGCACGCATCCAGGACAATCCACACATCCGTAGCCAGGAATATCTGGCCTCATTGGCCAACCTCGACGCGGTACGCAGGCGCCAGCTGCTCGAGGGCGACTGGGAGATTACGCCGAGCGGCAACCTATTTCGCCGTGAATGGTTCGCGATCGTGGACGACTGGCCGCGCGACGTATTTGGCGTCGTACGAGCGTGGGACGACGCTGCGACCCGGGATGGCGGTGACTGGAGCGTGGGGGTGCTGATGGCGATGGCACGCAGCGGGATCTTCTATGTTATCGACGTCGTCCGCCTCCAGGGCAGCCCGCTTGAGGTCGAGCACCCCACCGGCGATAAGTACACTCGCGCGCTGCCCATGAGCTCGGCCGCGCAGGCGGGCAACATCAAGCTGGTGCGCGGCAAGTGGAACAAGGATTTCGTCGATGAGCTCGAGCAGGCGGGTCCGGATGAGAAGCTCTACGATCATGATGATCAATGGGATGCGGCCTCCAGCGCTTTCAACTACGTGGCCTCGCATCGCCGGGAATACGCCTATACGCCAGTACCCCGGGATGGCGTTCTGTCGCGGTGGACAGATGGACGCTTTGACGAGGATTTGCGGATTCGCACGGGCTTGCGGCGGTTTGGACCAGGGGCGTGGTGACGATCAAATCGAAGGCGGGTTGACCATCGGAGGTGGCCATGGAGATTCGCGACCGAGTAGTGGAGCTGAGACGGGTGCGGGCCAGAGAGCTGGTACCCAACCCCAAGAATTGGCGACGGCATCCCAAGGTTCAGGCCGATGCCCTGCGCGGACTGCTGGACGAGATCGGGATCGCAGATGCTCTTTTGGCCCGAGAGCTTCCCGACGGACGCCTGCAGCTGATTGATGGACACCTTCGTGCCGAGACGATGCCGGACGAGGAGGTCCCGGTGCTCGTCCTCGATCTCAATGAGCAACAGGCAGACCGTCTGCTGCTCACTCTGGACCCGCTGGCCGCCATGGCCACGGCCGACAATCAGCGCCTCAATGACTTGTTGGACACAGTTCGATCGGACGACCCAGGAGTTTTGGCTTTGCTCGACGGGATCCGGGCTAAGGAGGGCCTACTCCTTCAGGAACTAGGGGATCTGGCCGATCCCGAACCCCAGATCGACAAAGCCGATGAACTGCGCAGCAAATACGGCACGGCCAGGGGACAACTGTGGGAGGTCGGACCGCATCGGATCGTTTGCGGCGATTCCTGCGATCCGCCGACGGTCGGCCGGCTCTGGGAGGGCGGTCAGAAATTTCGGGCGATCTGGTGTGATCCGCCGTACGGCATCGATTACGCCGCTAAGAATGAGCTGCTCAACCGAAGCGATCGCGGGAATCGCATCCAGAAACCGATCGAGAATGACGCACTGCCGCCCGAGGAAGTCAGCGGACTATTTCGTGACTCACTAAAGCAGGCATTGTCGTTCGCCAGCAGAGGCGCAGCCTGCTACGCCAATGTGCCGTCCGGTGCAGCGCTGCCGTTCTTCATAAGAGCGTTCAATGACTCGGGCTTCTCGTTCAAGCACCTGCTGGTCTGGGTCAAGCATCACTTTGTTTTAGGCATGTCGGACTATCAGCACCGGCACGAGTCCGTCCTGTACGGGTGGCTCGAAAACGGGCGGCACTATTTTGTGCCGGACCGAAGGCAGAGTTCGGTCTTCGAAATCGACAAACCTTCGCTCAGTTCACTCCATCCGACCACCAAGCCGGTCGCACTGATCGCCGACATGATCCAGAACAGCAGCCGACCCAACGAGATAATTTATGACCCCTTCTGTGGAAGCGGTTCGACGCTCCTGGCCGCGGCCCAGTTGAAGCGAGTTGGTTACGGCTGCGAGGTGGATCCGAGTTATGTCGCGGTTGGACTCGAGAGGTTGGCTTTACTTGGATTGAAGCCGGAGCTGAGAAATTAGTCATGCCGACGCGAAATTCGGACGGCCGTTTCCGTAATCACAACAAACCTACCGTGGTGTCCGCAGATACTCTGCGTGCACAATGGGTTGAAATGGAGGCGATGCGCCTGAAACGAAACGGCTTCAGCTACGAGGCTATCGCGGAGCAGATTACGCAGGTGGGCCGTGGGCAAAAAGTGCCGGTGACCCCACTTCCGGAAGGCATCCACTTCCCGCATGATTACCAGATCACTGCGATGGGTTGTAATAAGGCCGTAAAGAGGGCGCTCCGGCGAGCTCCCACCCTCGAAGCCAATGAGATGCGGTGCTTTGATACCGATCGCTGCGAAGAGATGTACCTCTTCCTGACACCTGGCATTCGGCAAGGCGATCCGCAAAGCGTGAGAGCCGCGGTTAGCGTGCTCGCCCATAAGGCCGCGATAAACGGTTACAAGTCGGCTGAGATCGAGGTCAGGGTTGCGCCTGGACCTAGTTGGTCGTCAGTACTGCCGAAGGAGCAATCGGTGGCGCTTTTCAAAGAGGCGATGACCCTCCTGCTTCAACACGGTCTAAGAGTCGAGGAGTTGGCTGAAGCCGCTGGTCTCGAAGCTCCATCGATCGAGGTTAGCGCGACGAAGGTCGAAGAGGAGGAGAAGGCCTCCAAATGACCAAAATTGCCCCATTTAGCCCTTCGCGTCCCCTTCGCCCGAGGGCATAAACTCGGGCACAGTTTATAAACTCCGGTACGTTTTCCCATAAACCGCCGCATGGCATAAACTGCCGTCTCGCCCAGAGACTAGTTCGTATCAGACTGCGTCATCCGCCACGCAGTCTCTTGATGATATGCATTCTCTGGAGAATTGTTCGAAATTCGCGCGCGTGCGGGGTCTTCTGCAACTCGATGGGGACCGGAGAGCACGATCGAAGGACTCTCCTAAGGGCTTAAATTCGGAATTCTCTCTGTCGCTCATTGACCCGGTGCCCAATCGCCTAAGATTGGCGACAGCGTTCCGACAACCCCCGTTGGCGCCGTCGCGCGGGCGAATCTTTGGCGAGGCCCATAGCCGAAATCCGAGCTTAAAAGACACCCGGCAAGTCCGCCATCGATCCGAAGTAAGAGCGGAACGGAATCGAAGCCAAATACCTTCGCCTCAGCAGCGCGAATAGGTGAATCTCCTTGGGTCTTTCCGACTGGCTTTAGATGGGGGACAGAGCGATGTGTGGTGACTGCCCGCGCGGGAGGGTGGGCAGTCATGAAGCGTCATGTCGCAGAGGCTGATCGCCAAAAACTTATCGCTGAAATCGGACAGCTCAGTGCCCTCAACAACACTGAACTGAAAGTGCGTTGGAAGACGGTATACGGAACCGAAGCGCCGGCGCGGATGAAGCCGGATTTGCTGAGATACGCGGCGGCATATCGGCTGCAAGAACGTGCGCTCGGCGGTCTCAAACCATCCACCCGCCGCCTGCTCGAGCGCGTCGCCGACGATGATGCTCATGCACGAAGGCCCGTGAAAGTTGCGCCGGTGCGCAAACTCACGGCGGGTACCGTGCTGCTTCGCAAATGGGGTGGTGTCGATCATCAGGTCACGGTGCTGGAGAGGGGAGTACTGTTTCGCGGAAAGCGGTATCGTTCGCTCTCCGAAGTCGCGCACCTGATCACCGGCAGCCGCTGGATGGCGGTCTCTCAGCCGATGAGGCGCTCGACGTGGCCGTTCTGCCACGGTGAGCGCGGCGCAGTCGGATGATCACGGATCCCCATTGCCCGAATGCGCTGGGTGTAGGCTGGGCCGAAGGCCCCGTCGCGGTCGCGAATCAGGTGACGCGGCGCTTCGTCCCAGGGAAACGCGTCCGTCACCTGACCTGCGATCCATTCGGTGGTCGGATTGGAAGTGACGCTGATTGTTACGAGCCGCCTGCGGGCGTGACGCAGGATCACCAAACCGTAGAGCAGCTTGAACGAGATGGTGCGTACGACGAACAGATCCAGCGAAGCGATGCCGGCAGCGTGATTGCGCAGGAAAGGCCTCCAACCTTGGGACGGTGGTCGGCGGCGCCGGACCATATACCTGCCGACGGTTGATTCAGCGACTTCGATGCCAAGCATCAACAATTCGCCGTGGATCCGCGGTGCGCCCCACAGCGGGTTCTCGCGGCTCATCCGCCGGATCAGCGCTCGAAGCTCGGTATCGATCCGTGGCCGGCCGCCGACGTGGCGGGACTTCCAGCGCCAGTAGGCGCGGAAACCACGTCGGTGCCAGCGGAGCACGGTCTCCGGCTGGACGATGATGATGGCGTCCAGGAGCGATGGGTACAGTCGATACAGCCATACCAACAGCAGGCGATCGATGTTCCACAGTCTCACGCGCGTCGGGAACTTGCGCCGTCGAACTACCAGTTGTTGGCGCAGGAGGAGATTCTCGGCCTCAAGCCGCGCTCGCCGCGTGAACCGCGACTTGATAGCAAGCAGCAGCTGGCTCAGAAACGCCACCATCGGCCGCTTCATTACCACACGCCTGACCGCGCGTCATCCCGGATAAGGTTTTCGGGAGGCACAACCGATTTGTAAACAGTCAGACGACAGCATCAGGTTAAGTTTGCGACATCGAGACGAACTGCAAAGCGCTATCGCCCCGCAGCGCATTTCTAGGGCGCTTTAGGGTCGCTGGGAGCGACCGGGGCAAAATGGCCTGCCCATTCATTGAATCGCTGCCGCGAAGGGGAGGCGCGCACAGGCGGGAATTTCGCGGCACAGGGTTATGACGAGGGCAAGGCGATCCGCATCGCGATTACAACGTAGCTCTCCAGCAGAAATACAAATTGATCGAGACAATCAAAGTCACAGAGCCAGTCGTGGTTCTGCAGCAATAAGGAGAAGAACATAGCGCCCTCTCATACAGTAAGCAACGTAGATAAGCTTGCGCCACGAATCTCCATCCAGCAAGGCGTCTTGCAGCTCCGACTTTGCGCACAGGAGCGGCTTGGCTGCAGGATCGCCGAAACGGAGCCATTGCCGAACACACGTTAGTCGCTTTTATCTTTGAGTGACGACCCGCGAGCGACTCGGGGTGGAGGGAGCGAAATGGGAATCGACTGCTGACCGGTCAGACCGCCAAGCGTCATGCACCTTGACGATGTTCGGGACCGAGTGTTGGGACCAGGCAGTGTCCGTGTACGCTGATAGCCCGCGCCGCTCGTCGCTCGCGCTGACTCCGTTGCGCCGCCTTGCGCAGACGAAAGCGCGGGCTACTAGACGGTGCTCTTTGCGCTTTGCGGAACGCTACTCGACTCGTGCGTTCGTTCGTTTCTGTTCGCTAGAACGTCTTTCCCGCCGCCAAGAGAAGCTGTTCGTTGATCGGCCCGAGCGTGTCGGCGGGCAAGAAGATCAACGCGGATTCGATGAGCGCGACACCGACGAGCAAGAGCATGAAGAGTACGGAGTCGGTCCTGAACGTCCCTTGCGTCATCGGCCGCAGCGGTTGGGCAGCGAACGCTCCGGCCAGCGCGAGGCTGGGGATCATCGGCAGGTAACGTCCTGCCAACATCACAAGCCCGAGGACGATATTGTAGAACGTGTTCGATCCCAAGCCGGCGAACGCGCTGCCGTTCCCAACCGCACTCGAGCTGAACGCGTACATGATCTCCGAGAAGCCGTGGGGCCCGGCGTTCGCCAGCGTCGCGAGCCCGACTGGTGTGAGGACGGCGAAGCATGCCGGGACCAGCACGACCAGTGGGACTGCGAGAACCGCGAGCATGACGTATTGGATCTCGCGGCGCTCGATTTTCTTGCCGAGGTATTCCGGCGTCCGGCCGACCATGAGGCCAGCGATGAAAACGGTCAGCACCACGAGCACCAGCATCCCGTACAAGCCGCTTCCGACGCCACCGAAGATGATCTCTCCGATCTGCATGTTGACCATCGCGACGAAGCCGCCAATCGGCGAGAGCGAATCGTACGCGAAGTTCGAGGCGCCAGCGCCCGAATCGGTCGCCACGGTCAGCGAGAGTCCGGCGCCGTCGATCCCGAAGCGCACCTCTTTGCCTTCCATATAGCCGCCACTCACGCCGAGCTGGTGGATCAGCGGATTCCCCGCCGCTTCCGCAAGCTGTGAGGTCACGAAACCGGCCGCGAACAGCAGTGCCATCGCGCCGAATATGATCCAGCCCTGGCGTGTGTTTTCCGCCATCTTGCCGAAGGTGTACGTCAAGGCGCCGGGGATCAAGAACATCGCCAACAGCTCAAAGAGGTTGGTGAGCGGTGTCGGGTTCTCGTTCGGCGAGGCGGAGTTGGCAGCGACGAAGCCGCCGCCGTTGCCGCCGAGGAGCTTGATAACCTCCTGCGAGGCCATCGGGCCGCCCGTGATCGTTTGCCTGAACCCCTCGAGCGATGTGACCTCCGCATAGTGATTGAAGTTCTGCGGGACCCCCTGCCAGACGAAGAGCAGCGTTCCGACGACGGACAGCGGGAGCAAGACGTAAAGCGTCCCGCGCACGAGATCGACCCAGAAATTGCCCAGACGCGTTGCGTTTGCGCGGGTTAGGCCGCGGATGAAGGCGATCGCGACGGCCAATCCCGTCGCTGCCGCGATGAAGTTTTGCCAGGCGCAACCGGCCATTTGCGAGAGATAGCTGAGCGTGCTCTCGCCCGAGTAGAACTGCCAATTCGTTGTCGTGATGAAGCTGACGGCCGTGTTCCATGCCAGGTCGGGTGCCATATTTCCGAATTGCTGGGGGTTCAGCGGTAGCCACTGTTGCATGCGCAGCAGGACATACATCGCGGCCCCGCTGACCAGCCCGAACGCGAGTACCGAATAGGTGTAACTCGTCCAGTGCATCTCTTCGTTCGGGTCGATGCGGCCCAGCCGGTAGAGCGCGACCTCGATCGGGCGAAAGAGTGCCGAGAGCAAGGTGCGTTCACCCGCGAAGACGCGCAGGATGTAGCCGCCCAGCGGCTTCACGAGCAATGTGAATATTGCAAAAAAGAAGATCGCTTGTCCGAGTGCGCAGGTGCTCATCGTGCCCGATAGCGGTTCACGGGACCGACGCTAGCACGATCATGTTTTTTGGACATCCATCGGTTAGACGAAAACTCTGACCGCCATCGTCGCTGCCATCCGAGGCCGGGGCCATCTTTCGCGGACCGGATCGTCCGAACGGATCATCCGTTGGATGTCTGGCGAGTGCCGCTCCAGAAGACGTACGATCTGTGACTGCCAGGCACCGGAGATGCTGTTGGAGATCGGGATCGTCCCTTTGAGCGTACTGGCGTTTTACGCATCCGATCGCTACGTGATCGGCTGTGTGACAGGCTGTGACGGTCGATCGAATCGGCATGTAGGAGGTATATGGATTCGAAAATCAAGGACAGCACGCTCCGTACCTGCGCACGGCCGTCATCTTCACGATCGGCTCCATGATCGTACTTGGCTTCGTGTATCCCCTGGTGATGACCGGGATCTCGATGCTCGTCCTCCCGCATCAAGCCAATGGCTCGATGGTCTCCGTGAACGGCAAGCCGATCGGCTCGGAGATCATCGGCCAGCTGTGGACCAAGCCGCAGTACTTCCACGGCCGTCCGTCGGCCGCCGGGAAGAACGGCTATGATCCGACGTCGACCGGCGCCACGAACGATGGCCCGACGTCCAAACGACTGATCGACTCGACCAAGGCGACGATCGAGGCGCTCGAGAAAGAGAATCCCGACGCGACGATCCCCGTCCCGATGGATCTCGTAACGTCGAGCGGGAGCGGGATCGATCCAGACATCAGCCCGGAAGGCGCGCTCTACCAGGCACCGCGCGTCGCGAAAGCGCGTAGCCTGCCGCTCAACAAGGTGCTGGCCTTGATCGCGCAGCACACGACGGGCCGTCAGTTTGGCTTTCTCGGGGAGCCGCGAGTCAACGTGCTCGATCTCAACCGCGCGCTCGACGGAATCTAACCGATATCCCCAATTTCGATACATGATGAGAAGCGAATATGCATCTTTATACGCCAGATCCTGCGCGACTTTGGGATCGCCAAGGAGGTTCGCCAACACGAATTGACGAATATCTTCTTCGAAATCCATATTTTAATCCGTCGCAGATGCTTGCGATAACACGGCCAGTCGAGCCGCCAAGGACAAAGCTACCCGCCACCTGTTCCACGCTGATCCGCGTACTGTTGAGGATTAGTGTTACACTGGTGTGGGGTAGTCAGTTACTTGTGCGTCCCGAAAACCTTATCCGAGATGACGGTCGGGCGGTCGTGTGGTAATGAAGCGGTCGATGGTGGCGTTTCTGATCCAGCTGTTGTGTGGTATCCGGTCGCGGTTCACGCGGCGCGCGCGGCTTGAGGCCGAGAATCTCCTCCTGCGCCAACAACTGGTAGTTCGACGGCGCAAGTTCCCGACGCGCGTAAGACTGTGGAACATCGATCGCCTGCTGTTGGTATGGCTGTACCGACTGTACCCGTCGCTCCTGGACGCGATCACCATCGTCCAGCCGGAGACCGTGATCCGCTGGCACCGACGCGGTTTCCGCGCCTATTGGCGCTGGAAGTCCCGCCACGTCGGCGGCCGTCCAAGGATCGATTGCGAGATGCGAGCGCTGATCCGGCGGGGATGAGCCGCGAGAACCCGCTGTGGGGCGCACCGCGGATCCACGGCGAATTGTTGATGCTTGGCATCGACGTCGCTGAATCAACCGTCGGCAGGTATATGGTCCGGCGCCGCCGACCACTGTCCCAAGGTTGGAAGACTTTCCTGCGCAATCACGTTGGCGGCATCGCTTCGCTGGATCTGTTCGTCGTACCCACGTCTCGTTCAAGCTGCTGTACGGCTTGGTGATCCTGCGTCACGCCCGCAGGCGACTAGTCGCGATCAGCGTCACTACCAATCCGACTGCCGAGTGGATCGCTGGACAGGTGACTGACGCTTTCCCCTGGGACGAAGCGCCGCGTCACCTGATTCGCGACCGCGACGGGGGCCTTCGGCCCAGCCTACACCCATCGCATTCGGGCAATGGGGATCCGCGATCATCCGACCGCGCCGCGTTCACCGTGGCAGAACGGCCACGTCGAGCGCCTCATCGGCTCGATCCGGCGCGAAAGCCTCGATCACTTGGTCGTGTTCGACGAAGCGCAGTTGCGTCGCGTTCTGAAGAATTACGCTTCTTATTACAATCGGGTCCGAACGCATCTCTCATTGGACAAGAATGCGCCGGATTTTCGACGCCCACAGAAGCTCGGCCCCATCGCAGCCATCTCAATTCTGGGTGGGCTGCACCACCAATATGTAAGGGTTTAGGTTTTGACTAAGCACAACTGCTCTTTAATGGCGCGCCAGATAACCGCCATCATGTTGCCGATGGCATCCTGGTCGTCTTCCCTTAGATATTCCCGAAACGCCTTTTCCAACGCCTTCACTGAGTTCTCGATTGCTTGAGGCGTCACTACCCGCGGAGTGTCTGGAAACCGATTATTCACCCAGTCGACGCAGCCAAAGAACGGGCTCTCTTCATCCTCATTAAACACATCAATTACAGAGGCGAACTCACCAGCCGTAATCGACGCCGTAGTCAGTCGCTCCTTAAGATCGGCTTTCGATAGCTTCGAAGTTTGCGATGAGCGCTTTTATGTTATTTGTTGGCACTCTGTGCGACTTGTTATTAATAGTTATAAACTGGAACGCACGTTCCAGGCCCGGCATTTCAAGAAACAGAGACACTGGTACACTAACGTCGAAACCGAGGACAGGCATTCCTTTTAAGCGATGCTGGCCGTCTATTATGTAAGAACTGTCCCGAACGCCGTGACCGAAACTGATCCTCACAAGCTTATCATGATCAAGGCGCTCAAGATGAAACTGCTTAGAGTCCGGCATCAGGTGTCCAACCTCATCCACTGCCACAACTTCGGGATCGAACGCGATAATAATACTACTCGGAATTACATTGTTGACATCCGAATTAAAGAATTTCGTGATCTGCTTCCATCTAGACTCGGTAAGGCTTCGCTGAAATCCTTCGCGATCGATTTCGATATTGTCGGCGTGGGCCCACTGAATCACTTGCTCCGCTGGCGCGATCAGAGTTATGAACCGCAGAGACGTATCGGCGGTCTGCCGCACTTCAAAGCCACGGTGACTAAAAATCATGGTTGTCCTCGCCTCGGTAGCGGTACCCCGACCTCTATACCTTTGAGCGGTATCCGTTCGGCACAGTCACAGCAGGCTATATAGCAGTCGCGAAAATGATAGTAGTCCTCGAGTTCACGGCGGGCAATTACTATAGCCTCGGAGGACATTCAGTAGAATCTTCGTTCGCAGTGAAAACACTGTCCTCGTTGTTTCATCAGAAGCGCTAGTATGATGTGTGCAAATCGCTCCCGTCCAGCCAGCCGCACGCGGCAAGGTTATCGCCATCCCGCAAGTCGGTGGCTTGCATCATCGCTACGAACGCCTCGCGGCCTGGCAGCATCATTCTACTTCTCTACAATTTGAACGCGCGGCGGCCGGTACCATTTCGTCCGCGGACCCTCGAATCCGAAATGCGTATATCTCGATCACCCGACAGGCCCTATGGTTCAGCCTGCGCGCACGTCATTTCATCGCGACTCGGCCGTTCTTGGCTTCTTCACCTGTTTCTATTCTTTTTTAGATGAGATATTTGGTAGAGACAGGTCGCGCGCCCGCTGGGATTAACCTGCAAATGTTGGTGGATGGGCGCCTCGCGCTACCGCGGGATTGGAAGGATCAGCAGTTGATGCTTTAGCACTGACAGCTTCAGCCACTCGAACATCGGGTGCCAAACGCCCGGTTTCGGTGCTAATCCGATTCAGGATTGAAAATGAAAATTCCGGATGACTAGAGCAAAGAGGGTCTCCACATTGCCTCGGAGCAAGGGCGGGGCTAGCGTTTCAATCGGGCGGCCAGTGTGTTTCGGCACCGAAAGCTCAGACAGATTTTAAGCGGGTGGGTTGCGGCAGCGGTCTTCGTAGTAGTCGCGATGGTCACGCCGGGATGCTCCACGCAGCAGAATCAGAGCACGCCGGAAGCGCAGAGTCAGAACCTGCCCGCGGTCGAGTCTCTCGACGACTACCTCGCACAGGGTAGCAACGACGGCCCGTATATGTACGCGTCCTACGGTCCTTACGACCCGTTCATGATCGATCCGTTCTGGTTTGCGCCTTATTGGTATCCTGTGCCAGTCTACTACTTCCCCGGCGGATGGCATCGGCATCACGAGCCGATGGGATCCTCACACTTTGGCGGTTTCGGCGGCGGGATGAGAGGCTTCGGCAACGGTCACACGGGCGGCGGTCGGCGATGACTGCCATTCGCGAGAAATTCGAGCCGCTCGAACCACACCAGTTTGTGGCGAAACCCGTTCAATTGGGAGATGTCGCGTCAAAGGCTTCAGCGGGCAAAAGCGAGGCGCGAAGTACATCCAAGTGTTGTGATGGCGTCGCGTTACGGGGCGGGCATCCAGACCGTCGTGCTCGACAACGAGGGCGAGTTCGCAAGCCTGCGCGAGGCCGTGGACATGCTGCTGTTTGCGCCAATGGCGAGCTGCAACCCACGCCGCGCCTGCTTCCTCTCGCGCAAGATGCCGATAATCTGCTCCTCGCTGAACCTGCTCCGCAGTATTTGTCCGTCACGGGAAGGAGACGGACGCTACCTCATAGCGCGGGGTTTCCGGGGGTGCAGGCCAGCTGAGCCGGGTGTATCCTGATGTTCTCACGAAAGAGGAAGTCGCGGCTGGGGCCGGATACGAAGCGAACGGCGGCGGTTTCAACAACGCCCTCGGCCGGGTCCGGACCCTGGAGTTGGTTCAAGGCGGCCGCGAGCTTCCGGCGGAGCGATCACCTGTTCGATTCTGGCCGTCTTGGTTAAGCCAGATAGGCGGTAAATAACGTGCACGTAGCGGTCGGTTGGTGCGAGTACATGTAATGGATGTATCTCTTCGATCTCGTTTCGACGAAGTTGCAGCCGGCGCAGTCGTTGCGCCAATCACCATGATACCCCCGCGCCAGTTTGCTAGTGAGCTAACGTCCTTCGCTAAGTCGAGTTTCCCCCCGCTCTGAGTCGAGCTCCCAACCAGGAAGTCGCCGGTTGGCGGCGATGGTCGTCCTCTAATCTTGCGCGCGCATCCAGTCGGCGACGCGTTCGCCGATCATGATGCACGTCAGGTTGGTGTTCGCGCGCACGATGTTAGGCATCACCGAAGCATCGACTACGCGCAGCCCCTCGACTCCGCGACGCGGCAGTACTGATCTACCACCGACTCTTTATCGGAGTCCGGCCTCATCTTCGCCGTGCCCACGGGATGACAGATGGTGCCGCAGTTTCGCCGGATGAAATCAGCGATAGCTTTATCGGAGTCGCCAGGAGCTTGAGCGGCACGGAATTCGGACTCTGGCGCATTCGACGTTGAGCATCTTCAAGTGCACTTCGACACGGTCCTCGTGCCCGGTCAATCCGACGCATCGATCGTCAAGATGAAGCACGCCTTCCGGCACCGCCACAGAAACAACGTCGAGCAGCTGGGCGCGATGGAAGTGATAATAGGGGGGCGCCGAAGTTACGCTCGCATGCGTCGGCCAGGGGCTGGCGCGGCGACCGACTTGGGAGCGGCCGCCTTGGCCACCGGCTTGACGATCTCCACCTTGGTCACCGGGGCCTCAACTTCCGCGACGGCGGGCTGTATCGCGGCCAAAGCCGCCTGCTTGGCGCGCACGATGCGGGCGCGCTCGATCGCGTCGAGCTTGCGCATCTTCCATTCGCGCAATCCGCGGCGCAGGTACTCCGGATTAACGTTCAGCATCTCGCAGACGTTGTCGAAGGAGAACACCCACTTCTTGTCTTCCAGGTTGATCCATCCTTCGGCCTCGCGGAACAGGCGTTGGCCCTTGTTGGTGGACGAGTCGATGCATTTCATAAAGCATTCGACCGCATCCTCGAGCACGCTCAGCACCAAGCGCTTTTCGCCCTCAAGCAAATGCTTGCGGCGCATCGCCTCGAAGTATTGGACCGGCAAAAGCGTGTCGGGCTCAAACAATCCCGGCAGCTTTTCGTCCAGTGTTTCCTTCTCTGGTATCTTCGCCCCTTGCTCCTGCCTCACCAGATCTTGTGCTCCCACCCCACCAACCTCCTTTGATGGACGCCAGCGTATCGCGTCCCATTCATCTAATGACTTTCAACAATCTACGTTTCAGCACTTCCCATCTTCAGCATTTTCTCGTTGCGGCAGCTATTCGTCTTCATTGTTGCCAACGCGGAGCGGTGTCTCCCCACGGCGATCGAGATCGCCCGTCGGCCGGACTATGAAGCCTGTCTCTGACTTTCTCCAGAATGAGGCGCAGTGCGATCCTCTTTTGGAAGCACAGTGACTTTACGGTCCTCCCGCGCTCCGTGCGACTGTACCGCACAATGGCCTTCGAACGCCGCACCCTCATGCACGACAAGGACCGGTGAAATGACATTCCCCATGACTCTGGCCGAGGGTCGTATCTCGATGCGCTGGCTGGCCGTGACCTCGCCCTTCACGATGCCCGCTACGACGATTGACGCTGCCGTGATTTGGGCTGTGACCACGGCGCCCTCGCCGATCACGATGCTGTCCTTGGCCGCTATCTCGCCGTCGATCTGACCGTCTATCTGCGCCGGTCCGTCGAAGTTGAGCTTGCCACTCACCCTGCAATCGTGGGCCAGATAAGTGCGACCCTCATGAGCGGCCTGACGTGGCAGCACAATCTTGGCCGCGGCGGCGGGTGCCGACGGTACCGAGACGCCCTGCGAGGGCGGCGATTGGGGTTTCATCGACGACTCGGGTCCAACGTTCTTCTCGGCTTCGTTCTTGAAGAGCGCCATTTCTCATTCCCCTTGTTAATATGATCCAGGGAGCAAATGTGAGCATGTTATGTGCCGTTAACTCTGTTCGTCTAATTGGAAGAATTTGGCCTCTTCTGAGCCTGGCTTAGCATCCTCGAACACGACCACGTTGCACTGTCGCAACGGAGCCGCACCTTTCTCATTTGCGGGAACAGCCTCAAGCATGATCGCATTGAGGCCTACTCTTCGCCGAATGTCTGGAGCCAGGCCGCTGTGTAACGCCGCGTAACATCGAACCGCACGATCTTTCTGCGATCGTGAGCCAGGATGATCATGACGTAGAGCAGTCGAAACGAGGCCGACACGGCGACGAACATGTCGATGGCGGCGATGCCGATTGCTTCGTTGCGCAGGAAGCTACGCCATGTCGGCGAAGGCACTCTGGGGTGCGCAGCGCAGATGGTGCCACTGGACCACGTTGGCCGGCTTTCACCAACACTATGACGTTCAGGCACGCGGCCAGACCCGTAGAGCCAGATCCAGAGAGGCGATCGAACGCGGAGAGCCGGGTGCGGCCAGCGCACTGGCGACGCGGTACTGTCAGTCCAGTGGCGGAGGGCAATGACCTCGAGCTCCAATTCCGCGCGGCTGCAAAACCGACGAGCGAGCCATGAAAGAAGCGCCAAGATGAATGCGAGGATGCCCGTGACACTACGGCCGGTACGGCCGGGCAAGATAAATCGCTAGACTTTTCTATGCTTTCCGGGTTTAGGGACAGGGCTTATTCAACGCTTGATCGGTGTCCCATGAAGAACGGCGTGCAACGTTGCCTAGGGTCTGAGGTTGCGTGGTGTCTTTCACTCGCCCTCGGACTGGGTGCGTTTTTGGTCGTCGCCTGTGTAGTCACGGAACTGCTGTGGAAAGTGCTGGGGCCCGCGGCAACGGCGCTGATTGACGCTCCGATCCTTAGCTGCATCGCTACACATCGAGTGGGCTGGCTAACGGCTGCGATGCGAGAGATTACCAGGCTCGGCAGCGACGGCTTCGTTTTGGCCGTGGTAATCATCGCCGGGTCGGTTCTGCGCAGTCAGACAGGCAGTTGGCGCCCCTTGTTGATTCTTGTAGCCATGGCTGTCGGCGCCGTAGCAATCGAGAGGGTTATGAAGCTCGTGATCGCTCGCCCTCGGCCCCCGGTAACATGGATGGTCGTTTCCGAGTCGGGGTGGTCGTTCCCTTCGGGGCACGCGACGCGTTCGGCCGTTGTTTACGGCGGCGCTGCCTGTCTCGCCACACGCTTGCGGGCCTTCGGTCAGCGCACTCAGATGATCTTGTGGGCGCTCGCCGCCGCCCTATCGTTCTTTGTTGGGACCTCGCGCATCTATCTGGGGGTGCACTGGCCTACCGACGTGGCTGGCGGTTGGATTCTTGCTGCCGGGTGGCTCTGGATAGTTTTGCTTACCACAGCTCCCATCAGTGAAAGCCTGCTAAGAAGGGGACGTTCTCTTCCATGAGATCGAGACGACCCGCACCGTGCGCGCGTCGAGCGCGGAGCCGCCCCGACGCGCTTGGTTCGGCGCCACATTAGGGGTGACGGTAAGCGCGCGGCGTCAGAACGCTACACCGAACTCAGAAGGCGGTGTCATTGCTGGCAAGACGCCAGCGCAACAGACGCAATTGGCGCGACGTCGGCACTTTTTTTATCTTCGTTATCGTCATAGTCGGTTTCTTCTGGTAAAGGCATTTCTATTCCGGCAGTTGTTGGAGCTCTTAATCTTGATTCATGAAACTTCCAAGGAAAACGATGTTCTTCAGCATGGCTTGCGCCAGACGCTTGCCAGCCAAGGCTGCCGATCGCGGGGCAGGCCGGGCGGGCGGTAATAGTGAGTCAGCTCAACGAACCCCGCGGCTGACATATAGCGGCGGCAAATGTCCAGATTGTAATATGCGCCATAGCGCCCCTGGTTCCAGCCCTCCTCGTTACGGCCGCGCGGGTTCGAGCTGAACAGCACCCCACCCGGTTTCAGAGTCGCACGCAATTCCAGCAACACGCGTGGCAACTCCTGGCTCGGTATATGAAACAGCGCGGCGTTGCCGAATACGCCATCGAAACGGTTATCCGGCAGATCGACCTTGAGGAAATCCTGTTGCCACACTTCGCAGCCGCTGTGGATGCGCGCCATTGCGGCGAAGCGCGAGCCGCCGTCCAAACCCACCGCGATGTGACCGAGGTCGGCAAAGGTCTTGAGGTCGCGTCCTGGCCCGCAGCCAAAATCGAGTATCGTGAAAGGTGGCTCGCCATAGATATATTGCAACAGCGCCGCGATATTCTGGCTGACGTTGTGATCGCGCGTGCCTTCCCAGTAGTCATCGGCGCCACGCTCGTACTGTTCTAGGGTGAGGTCGACGATTTGTTTCAGTTCTGATGGATTCAGTTTCATCTTCCACGTTGGGAGGCGATGGGCGCTCGTCAAGATCAATTCGCGAAGGGAACCGAGTCACTGCCGAACGGAGAAAACCGTCGAATTTACCTCGACCAACGGCAGTCCAGCACTTAGCTCCGGTTCGCTTTCATGCCCAAAGCGCCTTGGACTCAAAACCGCACTTCGGTGCCTGTTGCCCCTTTGATTAAAACGATTTACCGTCGACCGGGCGAGGCGACTTCTCATCGCAGGGCGGCCGAATATCCGTCGCGTCGGCGCCTAGACCAGCAGGCCGCCGCCGTCGACGGTCAGTGTAATGCCGTTGACGTATCCGTTCTTCATCAGGAACAGGACAGCGTCGGCGATCTCCTCCGGACGGCCGATCCGCTTGACGGGCAGGTGGGCGCCGGCCTCTGCCTTGATTGCATTGCGCGCTTCTCCGAGCAGTTCGTCGAGCATCGGCGTGTCCACGTACCCCGGTTGAATTGTGTTCACCCGAATCGGCGCCAAATCGACGGCGAGCGCGCGGGCAAACGCTTCGACCGCGCCGCACGAGGCGGTCGCTACCGCAGCGCCCTTGAGCGGCCGCCGAGCGGTAGTCCCGGACATGAACGTGATGGACCCGCCTCCCCGCATCTTGGCGGCGCCATACTTGGCCGCGGCGAAGGCACCCCAGAAGCGGGTCTCGAGCGCCGGCCGTAGCGAAGCGCTGTCGGGTGCAAGCCCCGAATCCAGCACGACGATGCCGGCGGTGATGAAAACGTGGTCGACGCGGTCGAGCTCCTGGAACAGGGCGCGGGTGCCGGCCTCGTCGGCCACGTCGAGGGCGACGGTGCGAGCGTCTGCGCCGAGCAGGGCCTGTGCGGACTTGAGCCGATCGGCGGATCGGCCGGTTACGACGACCCGTGCGCCTTCGGCTTTGGCGGCCTTCGCGGTCGCAAGCCCGATACCCGAGCTGCCGCCGAGAATTACGACAGTGCTGTGCGCCAATGACATGGTTCCCTCCGCGTGGTTGCTTCTACCGCGCTACATTCCGCTGATCAGTTCGAGGATCGCGCCATCCGGATCCTTGAAGCAGACCACGCCGATCGTGGCACCGTCGGGCCCCTTGATCTTCTTGAGCGGCGGCACACATTGGACCTTCTGTGCCTGCAGAGCCGCGTAGGTCCGGTCGATATCGTCGACGGTGAAGGCGATGCGGCAGATGCCGATGTTGTTGAGCGTCGGGTAGGGCTGGCCCTGCGGCGGCGGGTCGATGAATTGGACGAGGTCGAGCACGGGAGAGTTAGGATCGTCGCCGAGACGCATGAAGACGCCGCGGAGCTTTTTGGCCTTTAGGCCAAGCGCGTCGCCGACGCTCGGATCGTCAAGGGTGAAATCCTTCACCTTGGTGAAACCCAGATCTTGGTAGAAGCGGATCGACCGCTCCATATCGCGGACGCAGATGTTGACGTGAAACAGCTTCTGCAACATGAGGGATCCTCCTGCCGGCAAATCCCGGCCGAAATGATCGCGCGCGGGGATTAATCCGCGCGCGCCAGACAACGCGACCTAGTTCAGGAACCACTCGAACCATTCGCGGGCGAGCCGGGCCGACTCGTCGAACCATTTGCCCGCGTAAATATCGTAATGCTCGATCGGCAGCACCACGAGCTTCTTCGGTTCGCAAGCCCGCGCGTAGAGTTTCTCGTAGCCTTCGATCGGGCAGACATTGTCGTCACGCGCACCGATTAGCAGCAGAGCGCGCGGCGAGATCCGATGGACTACGTCGATTGGCTTGTACTCGAGAGTCTTTTCGACCGTCTCCCACGAGAGATCACATTTCATCCCGGGCACGGCCTTAAGCGCCTGCGGCAGGAAGTTGCGCGACTGCGAGCTGCGCAGCGCGAGGTCGATCGGATCGACCCGCTCGCCGAAGCCTTCGAGCGCGCGGCGGCGGCGGTCCTCGGCCAGCTTGCGCATCAGTTCAACCCGCTCGCCGTAGCTGCGAACGTCGAGCATGAAGCGCTCGCCGTCGCCGAATCCGACCTGGCCGACGACCGCCTTGACGCGTGAATCGACCGCCGCGGCATAGGGCGCGTTAGCGCCGCCGAAGCTCGTGCCCCACAGACCGATTCGTTCAGGATCGACCTGGGGCTGCGCTTCGAAGAAGCTGATCGCGTTACGGATATCGTCGATCTGTTCGAGCGGAATCAGGCGCCACTTCTCGCCTTCGCTGCCGCCGAAGCCGCGATAATCGAAGGTGAACGCGACAAAGCCCGCGTCGACGAAGACTTTCGCGTAGTCGCCGAGAATCAACGCGCGCAGACCCGTAAACCCGTGGCAGAGAACGATTCCGGGGCGCCGATCTCCGGCTTTCAAATCGGAGGGCAGATAGAGATCGCCCTCGAGCCGAACGCTTTCGCTGTAGAATTTTACGGTACGCTTTTCCACTGGAATTCCTCCACCGTGATTGTGCGATTTGCGGCCCCGGTAATCGCACAGAGGCTGCGTCTGCGAGAATGCGGGCGCGCCAACTGCCGATCGTTCGAGGCCTGGATCGACCGCATCCTCGCAAACGCTGCGATAAAAGTACAAACCAAACGGCGAAGCGCCGGTCCCTTTATGGACCCAGCCCCGAGCGAAAGCCGTTTGCCGAGTTGAGGGTGAAGCCGGTTGCAGCTACATATTCGGCCTCTGAAAGGAGCCCTGATGAAAATCCGCGCGCCTTCTCCTGATCAACTCAGCGGCCTCGAGGGCCAGGGACAAGACAGGTTTGGAGAAAGCGCCGGTCCGACCGGTTACCATCACCGACAAGGCGACCTCCGCAACCGCGAGACGTGTTCCTCTAAGGGCGTTTGATCAAGCTGCTTTGCTTCCTGGGTCGGCAGTGGACGGTGGTCCGGTGCGGCGCGGGAATTATGCGTAATTTCTCGCCAATGATTTCGAGCACCCGGTTGGCCCATTCAGCCGCACCCGTGCCAAATCTGAACGTTCGCGTAAGCGAAAGTTCCGCACTGTCCGAACGCATTCGGCTAAGCGCGTTGACCGCTCCCCGCCATTGGTAGAGTTGCTGATACTTGTCGCCAACGATTATGCGCGCACCTTTGTGACGTTCAGAAGGCCCAAAATCACCGGGTCCGCGTCCTGCGCCTCATCGAGCATGACGGTCCAATCCCGCGGCGCGAGCTCCCGGCCCTGCAAATAGAAGAGCTTCAAATAGCAATCGTGGGTGACCGGCGCAATGCTGTTGTGCTTACAAATGTTCCTCCATAGGGCCTCGGCAGCATAGCCCGCAGCTGCCGCGACATTGTCGTCACACCAATAGGGAGCGTGAATCGCCCCCATTTGCGCCGTCGGTAGTTCTCAGGAATTGCTCCAACATTCGGATTATCAAGGCTCCGGCAGAAGTCGCGTCTCTTCCCATACGGACGACTGAATCGAGCGCACGAGGCATTTTCTCTTTCAGGTATGGAAACCAAGCCCAAGGGCTGCTTGCCAGACGTGACTTGTAGACATAGCCGACGCTTCTGAAGGCGAGCGCATGCGCGGTGCGCACCGTCACATTGGACGGCATTTTATGTTCTGCCTCATCCGCGGCCGCGCGGTTGAAAACAAGGTAAAGAAATTTTCGCTGGACGAGCGACTCAGCAATTGCTGCAAGTGTGGTGGTTTTACCGGTGCCGGCAAAGGCTTGAATCTTCAGCGACGAGCCCACATCCAAATCACGGGCGGCTTGGCAAATAGCGTGCTGTTCGTCGGTAAGATTCATTGAGCAACGTTGCCGATTGCCATCTTTCCCGAGCTGCCTTATCCGAACAATAAAAGGAGAGTTACCCGCTTGATTGGCAGAGACTGGTTCTACGACAGTTCCACCGGAGTCTGCGCAGGCACTCGCAAAGCCGTAGACTCAGGTTTTAGGCAATCCTCTATGCTAACTCTCCACTGTACCCGCAAGCTTCTCAAACATCTTCACGCCGTCATTCGCGCTGACGGCGTTCGTCCTACTACTTGCCTCGGCGACTGGTACGCCAACCTGCTTTTTACCGAGCGTTTGCGACTCGTCATCTGCGTCAGCGAACGCTCTTTGCTTCGGGTATTCGTTGCGGCAAAAGACCCGGCATCTTTCGTTCCCCGGTTTCAAGCAGCCGTCCAGTCAGTTCTCCGATGCATTGGAGTTCCGCCAGGGTCATCGGATCACGAAGCGCGCGAGATGGCTAAAGTTATGACTGGTGCCACCGCAAATCGTAGCGTTCTGGGTTCGCTAAATGATCTGGCCTTTCTCTCTCGCGCAGTCATCGATGAGCAGCCGGAGATCGACCTTACGATGCTGGCCATGGAGGTCGCAGAGACACCTTGCGCCCCGCTCAAGTACGAGAGCCCGAGATCGGTGTCCTTATCGCTTCTGCGTAACCCCTTGATGTAGCACTTCAAAATGCGCCGATGAGCACCGCCACTTTCTGACGGGCGTCGATCGCCGGACGACTCGACGATCTTGCCCAGGTCGAACGAGGTGAAAACTCGTGGCAGATTTATGGCAGAGATGGAGGCAAAGAGCACCCGAGAACGAGCCGCGCGATGACGAAGATCGGACGCGATCGTCGGGTCGAAGATCCCCGCTGGCGGGGTGCTCCGGGGGCTAATCCATGCAGGCGGTCGCACGGGCTTTGCCTCATCGGCGAACTAGGTCTACAAGGATCGCAGACGGACGGGCTTGCGGCCGCGACGCCGAAACCACCTGGAGGAGGCTTGCAGTGCTGCTCAAGGACAAGGTTGCAATCGTCACCGGGGCGGGGTCGGGGATTGGGCAGGGAATCGCGATGCGTTTTGCCACGGAGGGCGCCAAGGTCGTTGTCGCCGAGCTGGACCAACGCAAGGCGGCGGCTACGGCGGCGCAGATCGCCGAGACCACGAGCAGCGAGGCGCTCGCTATCCCGACCAACGTCGCGCGGCTACAGGACGTCAACGCAATGGTGACCAAGACACTGGAGCGCTTCGGCCGGATCGACGTCCTGGTGAACAACGCGGGGATCCGTTTCGCCTCGCCCATCGTCGAAATGTCCGACGAGGAGTGGCACAACACGCTTGCTACCAACCTGACCGGGCCATTCTTCTGCCTGCGCCGGGTAGCCAGCGAGATGATCAAAGCCGGCGTTCAGGGCGCGATCGTCAATATCGCGTCGATCGCCGGGCTTCGCGGCTTTCTAAATCGGGCGGCCTACGGTGTAACAAAGGCGGGCGTGATCAATCTCACCCGGGTCGCTGCGCTGGAGCTTGCGCCCAAGCGGATCCGCGTCAACGCGATTGCGCCCGGGCTGATTAATACGCCGATGACCGAGCGCTACGCGAACCCCAGGGATCCGGACTCGCAAATGATGGCGCAGAAGTTCGTCGTGACGATTCCACTAGGCCGATGGGGCAAGCCGACCGATATCGCCGCGGCGGCAACTTTCCTGGCCTCCGACGAGGCGGACTACATAACAGGCACCACGCTGGTAGTCGATGCGGGCCTGACCGCAGGCTGAGTGCCCAGCGCATTAGGGAGGGCCCGCGATGGCCAAAGTACGTGCGGCGGTGCAGGTGGACGACCGCCGAACTGAGATCGAGGAGTTCGAACTGCCGAAGATCGGCCCCGACGCGGGACTGCTGCGGGTCGAGGCATGCGGGATGTGCGGTAGCGACGTCGAGCAATACGACGGCGCTTTCAGGCAGCTCGGTCTGCGTTACCCGGTGATCCCCGGTCACGAGCCGGTCGGTTATATCGAGGAGGTCGGCACGGAGGCCGCTAGTCACTGGGGCGTCAAGCGTGGCGACCGCGTGGCGGTTGAGCCGGTGCTGGGATGCGGATATTGCCGGGCGTGTCTGACCGGCGCATACCGGCGTTGCCGCACGGGCCGCCCCGGCACCGGCGATCGCCTCCTATGCTTTTATCCCGACCAGCGTCGCGCCGGGGTTGTGGGGCGGCTACGCTGAGTACATGTACCTCGACCCACACACCGTGATGCACAAGGTCGCGCCGAGTCTTCCGATCGAGCTCGTAGGCGCTCTACCAACCGCTCGCCGCGGGTATGCGATGGGCCGTGCAGGAGCCGGGCACCAAGATCGGCGACACGGTGGTGATCCTTGGATGCGGCCAGCGGGGACTTGCGAGTGTTGTAGCCGTGCGCGAGGCCGGGGCCGGGCGCGTAATCGTGACGGGGCTCAGAAAGGATGCGCACAAGCTTGAGCTGGCGCACGAGTTTGGCGCTGACGCTACGATTGTCGCCGACCAGGAGGACACGGTGGAGCGCGTAAGTGAGCTGACCGGCGGCGAAGGCGCCGACGTGGTGGTCGACGTCACAGCAGTCTCGGTGCAGCCGATCACGGACGCAGTCGAGATCGCCAAGCCAGGCGCGACGATCATCATCGCCGGCGTCAAAGGTTCCGGTGCGACGATACCCGACCTGGTCAGCGACAAGCTTCTGATAAAAGAGCTGACCATCAAGGGCGTTTGGTCGCAGGACCTGCGCGCCTTCGAGCCGGCACTGGCGCTCATCGAATCGCGCAGACGTCCGCTCGAAAAGATGCATACGCACACATTCGGCCTCAACGAAGTCGACCTCGCCGTGCGCACGCTGGCCGGCCGGGTCGAGGGCCAAAACGCGATTCACGTGATGGTGGTGCCCAAACTCTGAACCACCGGAGGCAGAGGATGAAATTGATTCAGAGAGGGCGACGATGAAAGAGTTGAGCTTTGGAGTTTTCGATCATATCGAGCGCACGAGTGGCAGCCCGAACCTGGAGGAGCTGTACCAAGAGCGGCTCAGCCTGCTCAAAGCCTACGACCAGGCAGGCATCTGGGGTTATCACCTCGCCCAGCATCACCAGACCCCGCTCGGGGTGGCGCCGTCGCCGAATCTCTTTCTAGCCGCCGCCGCCCAGCACACGCGCCATCTTCGGCTTGGAACGGCGGTCTACCTGCTCCCGTTCTATAGCCCGCTTCGCCTGATCGAAGAGATCTGCATGCTCGATCATTTAAGCGGCGGGCGGCTTGAGATCGGTGTAGGCGCCGGGGTGTCGCCCTTCGAACTCGCCCAGCATCGCATACCATTTTACGATAGGCGCGACATATACGAGGACGCGCTCGAGGCCATCGTCAAAGGGCTCCGCAACGAGCGCCTGACCCATCGCGGTCCCTATTACCGCTACGATAAGGTCCCGATGGAGCTCCGCCCGATGCAGAGGCCGCATCCGGCCTTCTGGTACGGGAGCATCAGCGACGACAGCGCACGCCACGCCGCGCGCCACGGCATGCACATGATCTCACTCGGCCCGATCCAGCTTGTGAAGCGGGTAACAGCCGTCTACCGCGAACATGTCAAAGAGAGCGTCAACAGCCCGCAAAATGTGAACGCGCACGTGAGCAAGCCCAAGATCGGGGTGACTCGCCACATCTACATTGCCAACACCGATCACGAGGCCGAGCAGGTGGCGTGCGAGTCCTACCGCGTCTTCTATCACAACATCCAGAAGCTCTGGCGCGACTTCAACACGGTCGTGCTCGCCTTTCCGCCCGAACACGAGACCTACCATCAGGCCGGCGCGTCGTTCTCCGGTACGGTCTCCTCGGTACGTGACCAGATAGCGAAATGCTTCGAGGAGTCGGAATGTGATTACATGGTATTGGCATTCGCCTGGGGCAGCCTGACCGCCGACCAGACCCGCCGCTCCTTCGACCTCTTCGCCACCAAGATTATGCCCGAGTTTATGAAGGGTCCGGCGGCCACTGGACGCTAGCGTCCCTTCATATATTCCACGATGCTCCCCGCCGCTGGAGAGCCGTGCGAGAGATGAAACTATTTGGACGCGCGTGAATTTACCCGGATTCGCGGCGATTCTTTTCGCCGTCCCAAGGGAGAGGAAGTGCAAGACCGCCTCTCCAGAACGGTGGATCATGGCTGAGCAAATAGACTGGTCGAAAATGCTGGGCGCCGGCTATTTTCGCGATCGGACCGTCTTGATAACCGGCGCCTCCAGCGGCATCGGACGCGACATAGCGATGAGCCTCAGCCGCATGGGCGCGCAAGTCGTGATGCTGGCCAGGCGCAAAGCACTCCTGGATGAGCTTAAGGGGCAAGTCGAATCGGCCGGAGCACGGGCGCTAGCGCTAGGTGCGGACGTGACCCATGCCTCCGAAGTGCGCGGGGCCGTGGATCGCACGCTCGAGACCTTCGGCGCGATCGATATCCTCGTGAACTCGGCCGGCGTCCTGATACCGGACAATGTCGAATCGATGGACCCGGCGGACCTCGAGCGGATGATGGCGGTGAATCTTTACGGCACGGTGCATGCTATGCAGGCGGTCCTGCCGTCGATGCGCGCCCGATCCAGGGGAAATATCGTCAACATTGCCTCGCTGGCGGGGCGGCGCGGGTTACCGCCGCTCGGCGGGTACTGTGCGACGAAATTCGCGGTGGTTGGTCTCACCGAAGCGCTACGCGTGGAACTCTATGGCAGCGGCATTACAGCGTTGTTGATAATGCCGGGAGTCATAGACACGCCGATGGTCCGGGGGAGCAATAGCAAGAAAGCCGGGCTACCCGACAACCTTATTGCGATGCCGCCGCAATGGGTAACGTGGGCTGTGCTCGCGGCGGTCGTGTTGGGTCTGGCCGAAGTTGATGTCCCGCCTGGAGCAGCCGTCGCTGAGAAGCTCGCCGCGCTGTTCCCCGGATTGACCGACGCAGTGGTCGCGTTAGGAAATAGCCTGGTGGGATGGGCGGGACGCCGCCCGTGAACGATAGTCTGCGCCCCCCCCCAAGCATCGTCAATTCCTGCTTGAGGCCGTCGAGGACCATTACCTCGATTGGCTGGAGAAGTGCGCTGGCGCCAAGGTCGTGGGCGGCGTTGGCCAGGATCGACTTAAAAATTTTTCACTCACTAGCCGCTGACCTTCTGCGCAAGGTTAACGCCGAACTGTTCGGCAGCGTTACCCGCTGCACGATATGGCCGCTCACCCGCGCGTAATCCTTGTCGGTCACGTGAGCCTTGGTGATCTGGATCTCCTGACCCGAGTAATTCTGGACCTTGTTGAAGTAGGCGTCTTCGAGAAACGAGGTAAAGACAGGGACGAACCGTTGGCGCTGATCCGCGCTCAGCGATCGCCAGGACCTGCCCATTGCCAAACGCGACATCTCATTGAAGTCGAAGTTCGCGACGCCCAGTTCGCGCAGTTTCTTCTGCTTGTCCGCCTGAGCCATCTGTTTGTCCTTAACGATACTCAGCACCTGCGCCACCAGTTGCTTCACCAAGGTGAGAGGAGCAACGCCGCTGGCTGCGGTGAGCGGTTGAGCCACGAGGGCGATGATGGCAAATGCGATCGCCAGCGCAACGGCGAATTGAGGATGCAGGTGGCTTGAATGCAACCCTTTAGCGATGCTCATAGTACGACACGTGCCCCAGGGGATTTTTTTGGCGGGATTACCTGGAACTTCTCATTTGAATTCCTGCGGGTCTTTGACAGTATACAAGAGAAACCGTTGCGCTGAGTCGTCGCTGATTCCTGAGCCGCCAGGCGGCGGACTTCGAATCCCGCGGCTCTCGAGCGCGGGCCGCGCCTCCGCACTGATATGAAGAGTCTGTAAGTCAGGCTTCATCTGATTCTTCGGCCGTGCAAAAGCCGGAACCGCTTTCCACGATTCCCAAGCTTGCCGGTTCCGGATGCGCGCGAGACATCAGTTTTCGGAGGTTGCAACAGCCATGCTGAATGCGACGCGCACAAGAAGTTGGTTACAGCGATGGTCGGGTCGTTTCCCAGGCCGTCGTGGTTCACCGAGAGCTTGCGCGGGCGGCCCTTCAAGGTCACGATGTGCGACTCGCTGTACCGCGAGCAGTACGTCGACACGGTCGCGTGCTACCTCAAGGAGCAGGAGCGGGCCGGACTCGACATCCTGACCGACGGCGATACCTGCTTCGACCTGGAAGTGGGTGGTCGCTCTTAGTTCTTTTACGTGATCGAGTGGCTGGGCGGAGTCGCGGGCTATGGGGATACTTCGCACTTCCTGGAGTACGTCGGCATCAAACCCGGCCACATCCTCTACGCGGTCAAGGGGGCGTACCATCCGGGCGAGGCGGCTCCTTGCCCCGGAATTTCTCGTCCGCAGGAACGCGCGGTGAAGGATAGGTAGCTCTGCTGTGACGCGGGTTCGCTTTCAGCATCAGTTCGGCTGGGGTCCGACCCTCGAACCTCTTTATCACTAACAGCTACGAACAGATTCATGACGTAGCCAACCTGCTCGTGACGGTCCGGACATTTTTTCCAAGTTTGGCCGCAGTCAATGTCATTCACGATTAATGCCTGACCCTGCGAGCGTCAAGATACATCCTCGATCAAGCGGCCGGATCTGACGTGACGGCGTTTGTGCTGCGCCCTAGTTAAAGTGGACTGGTGCTGCTAATTTACCGTACAAAATGGATGGAAATTCGTCATGGTACAGAAAGTGACGTTCAAAAGTGGCGGTCTGAATTGCGCCGGCGATCTTTATCTTCCTGACGACCATAAGCACGGAAGACGCCCGGGACTAGTTATCGGCCACGGCTTCAGCTTCGTGAAGGAGGCGCTGGTCGAAGAAGGGGGCTACTTCAGCCGTGCCGGGTACGTCTCGCTGGCTATTGACTATCGGACCTTCGGCGAAAGCGAAGGGGAGCCTCGCGGCCAGCTTTTTCCACTCAACGAAGTCGAGGACTACCGCAACGCCATCAGTTACCTGCAAACCCGCGACGAGGTTGATCCCGAGCGCATCGGGATTTGGGGCACCAGCTTCGGTGGAGCGGTTGTCATCTACACGGCAGCTTTCGACCGGCGCGCCAAGGCGGTGGTGGCGCAGGTGCCGGTGGTCAACGGCCTGAACTGGATGAGAGTGCTGCGCACCAGCGCGCAATGGCTCGAGCTGCTCGACCGTCTGGACGAAGACCGGATGCGGCGCTTTAAGACTGGTGAAGGCGCGCGGGTGCCGGTAGGCGGCCGCGGCGACAAGGGCGAGTTCTGCGCTATGCCGGGCGACGAGCAGATCGTCGGCTTCTTGCAGGACGCCAGCAGTAACCTAAAAACCTGGCGTCCCGACTTGGTCCTCGAGTCGGTGGAGAGGATCATCGAATTCTTCCCCGAGAACGTCATCCATCAGATTGCGCCGCGCCCGCTATGCATCGTGGCTTGTGCCGGCTACGACATGATTCATCCCATCGGTATGATCGAGGAGGCCTATCGTAAGGCCGGCGAACCCAAGAAATTGGCCCTGATGCCCTTCGGCCAAACCGGCGCATACTCGGAGCCGGGACGCGGCCAGGCCATGCAGGCGGCTATCGACTGGTTCAATCAATATATCTGAGTGCGGTACCAGGTTTGCCTTGGCTGAAACTTCGCTGGGGTAGCGAGGGATTATTAGATGGCTGCACGTGAAGGACTGTTCCAAAAAACAGCCGAGGCGTATTTGCAGGCGATCGATAGGTACAATCCGCAGACCAACGCGGTCCTGCTGAAACTCGCCGACCTTGCACTGGACTAGGCCCGCAAGGCGGACGAATGTGAGGTGCGCGGCGGTACGCGGCGAATGGCTTGACTTGCTCCACGGTGTCCCCATTACGATCAAGGATTGCCTGAACGTCGCCGGATATAGGACGACCTTTGGTTCAAGGTTGTATGCAGACCATGTGTCGAGCGCCGACTCGGCGGTAGTGGCACGGCTGCGCCGGGCAGGAGCCGTTTTTCGTGCCAAGGCGCATCTGACCGAGTTCTGCTACGGCGCAACAGGAGAGAACCGGCACTTCGGTGATTGCAACAACCCGTGGGACTTGGCGCGAATCCCTGGTGGGTCGTCCAGCGGGCCGGCGGCGTCGGTTGCCGCGGACATGTGCCGCATCGCGATCGGTTTCGACACTGGGGGGTCGGTCCGCGTGCCCGCCGCGCTTTGCGGCGTGGTCGGCCTGCGCCCGACGTTCGGCCGGCTGTCCAATGCCCACGCGCTCGCGCTCACCGTCGAATTCGACACCATCGGTCCACTGGCCAGATCGGTCGTCGATGTCGCGCGCGCGTTCGCCGCGATGGCGGGATTCGATCCGGATGACCCGGCGAGCATCGATCGCCCGGTGGAGAATTTCCTGCCGGCCCTGCATGACGGCATCGCCGGAGTTCGCATCGGCATACCCAAGCGGTTCTTCTTCGAAGGATTGCCGACGTGCACCGGGAGGAGATGGAACGCGATCCCGAACGAATCGGGGCAGAGGTATTGCGCCGTCTGAAGCTGGGCCTTGACATAAGCGGGCGCGATTACTCGAACTCGCGGCGATGGCTTGTCGAGTGGCGCCGCAAGTTGTGGTCACTGTTCAGGGAGGTCGACCTTCTTCTGATGCCAACGGTTCCGATGGTGGCGCCGCTGCGGAAAGATTCCGCCGACATGATCGAAATCACCCGCGCGATGGCTCGCTTTACTTCAGGCATTGGCGCGGCGGGGATGCCCTCGATCAGCTTGCCCTGCGGCTTTGGCGAAGGCGGGATGCCGATCGGCGTTCAACTGGTGGCCGATTCGATCCGCGGGGCGTTACTTTTCCGGGCGGGCGTCGACTTCCAGCAGCGGACCGACTTCCACCTCGCGCGGCCGCCGTTGTTGCGCGAAGGATGGATTGGCCTTGGGTTGAAGAGCAGACCGACGAAAGGACTGACTACGTATGCCTGTGCAGAGGGATCGCGAAGTGAAACCGGGCCTCGAGCTCAGCGTTTGCGACAGACTGCTGACCACGACGCGTTCAGTTCGCAAACGCCTTGATCTGGGTCGGCCGGTCCCGGCCGATCTAATCGAGGAGTGCCTGGAAATAGCCGTTCAAGCTCCGACGGGCACGAATACGCAGCGCTGGCGCTTTGTCGTCGTGACGGATGCGGCAGTACGTGCCAAACTGGCCGAGATCTACAAAGAATCATTCAACAAATACTGGGCAGAGGCGAAAGAGCCCGAATATGGTGTGGCGGGACCGTGCCGCGGAGACCGTACGGATGACCGAATCGGCGCGCTATCTCGTGGACCATCTTCAGGACGTACCTGTGCATGTACTCTTCTGCGTCGAGGAGCGGCCCAACCCCGAGTCCTTGTTCGAAGTCGCGACCAGCTTCGGAACGATTATGCCCGCGGTGTGGCCCTTCATGCTTGCGGCCCGGGCGCGGGGCCTCGGTTGCTGCTGGACCACGGTGCACCTGCTCAACGCTGACAAGGCGGCGCGAGTGCTGGGTCTGCCCGCGACCATTACGCAGGCCGTGCTCCTGCCGGTTGCTCACTTTGTCGGGGAGACATTCCGAAGCGCGCCCCGTATCCCGGCTCGGCAATTGACCTGGTGGAATAAATGGGGAGTGCGGCGCAATTAGTTTTGGTGTAAGCCATTTATGTCGAACCGCCAGACACAAGGAGCTACCGACTTGAAATCCGAGAAGGAAGCGATGGACGCCAACACCTGGATCGTAGCGGGGCTGAAGGCGCAAGGGTTTGATGTGAGCGGGGCGGAGCTGGAAAGACTCGCCCGTGTGTTGAGCGGGATCTCAAGTGATTTGGTCAAGCTCGATGCACTGAGGGGTTTTGAGTGTAACTCAACGCCCTGCTTCAGGGTCGAGGAGGCGGACGACGATGCCGGCTGAGTTGACGGCGCTGACGATGCGGGAGGCCGCGCGCCTGGTCAGGGAACGGGCGGTCTCACCCGTCGAGCTGACCCGCGCATGCATCGATCGCATTCGCGAGCACGACGCGGAGCTGCGTGCATTCATCACCGTGCTGGAAGAGTCGGCGCTCGAGCAGGCCAAGCGTGCGGAACAGGCGGTGATGCGAAAAGACGCGCTCGGGCCCCTGCATGGCGTTCCGCTGGCGCTGAAGGATTGTTTCGCTATCCGCGGAGTGAGAACGACGGGGGGCTCCAGGTTACTCGCCGAAAATATAGCGGATCTCGATTGCACAGTGGTTGAGCGGCTACGCAATGCTGGCGGCGTGTTCCTGGGGACGCTCAACATGCACGAGTTCGCCCTTGGCGCCACCACGGCGAACCCGTACTACGGCATCGCGCGCAATCCTTGGAAGCGCGACCGTATTCCTGGCGGCTCCAGCGGTGGTTCGGCAATCGCCGTAGCCGCATCCTTGTGCCTGGGTTCGATGGGCACCGACGCAGGCGGCTCGGTGAGACTGCCGGCAGCGTTGTGCGGAATCGTGGGCCTGAAACCCACCTACGGCCGGATCAGCCGTTACGGTACGCTTCCCCTCTCCTTGTCTCTGGATCACTCGGGGCCGATGACACGGAGCGTGGCTGACGCTGCGCTGATGCTCCAGATAGTCGCTGGCCCCGACCGACGCGACGCTACTTGCAGCGGACATCCCGTTTCAAACTATCTCGAGGCCCTTACCGGCCAGATCAAAGGACTCAGGGTAGGCTTGCCCCGGGAGTACCTGGCGGATGCCATGGACGATGAGGTGCGGGACGCTTTCCTGAAGGCGGTTCAAGTTCTTCAGAGCCAGGGGGCTGTGACGGAAGAAGTCTCTCTGCCCCACAGCCGTCTGGGGCCGCCGGCGCTGGTCGCAATCGCGCTGCCAGAGGCCAGTGCGCTGCATGGCGCGGATCTCAAAACGCACCCTGAGCAGTACAGCGATCAGATGCGCACCCTGCTTTACACCGGGTCGTTAATCCCGGCTCGTCGCTACGTTCAGGCTGGACGGGCGCGCACCATGATAATCCGGGACCAGCTTGGGGCGCTGAAAAGCATGGACGTCCTGGCCTTGCCGACGGTGGTGATTCCCGCGCCGCCGGTGGGCAATACGGTCACGGCCGTGGGCGACAGGCAGGTTAATGTCGACGCGGCACTGCCACGGCTGACATTACCATTCAACCTCTCCGGCCTGCCGGCCATTTCGATCCCGTGCGGATTCACATCTGACGGTCTACCGATCGGTCTTCAGATTGCGGGAAGAGCTTTCGCCGAGACCACGATTCTTAACGTCGCGCATAATTATGAGCGGAACACCCGGTGGCATGAGAAGCGGCCACCGCTGTAGGGATTAGCGCTTCCCGAAGCCGCTCCCGAAGCCAGGATGCATCGAGAACCCAATCGAATGTAGATGCGGTCCTAGCGTTCTGAAAGGCGTTCCGCGAGAAGGAGCATTAAAGGATATCTTACCGGCTCGGTGTTGACGTAGGGGGCTGTGCCTCCCGAAAACCTTATCCGGGATGACGCGCGGTCAGGCGTGTGGTAATGAAGCGGCCGATGGTCGCGTTTCTGAGCCAGCTGCTGCTTGCTATCCGGTCGCGGTTCACGGGGCGCGCGCGGCTTGAGGCCGAGAATCTCCTCCTGCGCCAACAACTGGTAGTTCGACGGCGCAAGTTCCCGACGCGCGTAAGACTGTGGAACATCGATCGCCTGCTGTTGGTATGGCTGTATCGACTGTACCCCTCGCTCCTGGACGCGATCATCATCGTCCAGGCGGTGACCGTGCTCCGCTGGCACCAACGTGGTTTCCGCGCCTACTGGCGCTGGAAGTCCCGCCACGTCGGCGGCCGGCCACGGATCGATACCGAGCTTCGAGCGCTGATCCGGCGGATGAGCCGCGAGAACCCGCTGTGGGGCGCACCGCGGATCCACGGCGAATTGTTGATGCTTGGCATCGAAGTCGCTGAATCAACCGTCGGCAGGTATATGGTCCGGCGCCGCCGACCACCGTCCCAAGGTTGGAGGCCTTTCCTGCGCAATCACGCTGCCGGCATCGCTTCGCTGGATCTGTTCGTCGTACCCACGTCTCGTTCAAGCTGCTCTACGGCTTGGTGATCCTGCGTCACGCCCGCAGGCGGCTCGTCATGATCAGCGTCACTACCAATCCGACCGCCGAATGGATCGCAGGTCAGGTGACGGACGCGTTTCCCTGGGACGAAGCGCCGCGTCACCTGCTTCGCGACCGCGACGGGGCCTTCGGCCCAGCCTACACCCATCGCATTCGGGCAATGGGGATCCGTGATCACCCGACTGCGCCGCGCTCACCGTGGCAGAACGGCCACGTCGAGCGTCTCATCGGCTCGATCCGGCGCGAAAGCCTCGATCACTTGGTCGTGTTCGACGAAGCGCAGTTGCGTCGCGTTCTGAAGAATTACGCTTCCTATTACAACCAGGTCCGGACGCACCTCTCATTGGACAAGAATGCGCCGGATTTTCGACGCCCACAGAAGCTCGGCCCCATCGCAGCCATTTCAATTCTGGGTGGGCTGCACCACCAATATGTCAGGGTTTAGGTTTTGACTAAGCACAACGGTGTCGACAAACGTTCTCTTGATGTAAAAGGAGAACATCGTACGTTCCTCCTCCCTGGCCTGCTGCGGGATGAATGCCGCCGGCCAAGTAATCCCTTCGTTATCACAGTTCGCATCTTAGGGGCAGCGGCGAAATTGGCACGGATCATCGCTGCTGTCTGAGACCGGACTGCGCCTTCATGTTTCTTGCCTCCCGCAGCACTCGCGCTAGCACGCGGATGGTGACGATCTTTCCGTTGGTCCCTTCCCCGTGGCCACCGGCCATTCTGACACCAGCGATGATGATGGCCGGCTTTCGGGGCGGACGCGGTCCAACGCCGCGGGTCAGCGGGGGCAGAACAGCTTCCCTTGACAATAGGAGGGGGAAAGCGCTCCTTGAATTTGGAACACCAATAGCGGTTGGGCTTTGACGCCAGACTTGGGTGGCGACGGAGCCCGTATGGTCGGTGCGAGCCGAGCCTTGACGACCATCCAATCCGATAAGAACCGAGATGACAGCTTTCCAACCAAGAGGGTAATTCATGGAATACAAAGAAGTAGTAGGTCGGCGGCGATCGATTCGCTATTTCCAGTCGTGGCGGCCGGTCGAAAGGGAGAAGATCCAGATTATGCTGGAGGCGGCACGGCTGGCCTCGTGCGCGGTTAATGCCACCTTCCTCAAGGCGATCGTGGTGTTCCGCGACGATCTCGACCGCGAGACGCTCGACGCCTTAAAGACGCCTGTGTCTGCACTCAACATCGAGCTTGCCCCGGTGCACATCTACACCTTTGTCGACATGGGTGCGTACCTCGGAGCGCAGGCACGGCTGAAGAAGTTGGTTGACGTCGGCGCGCTCAACGCGACGCACGGATGGAGTCACAAGTTCGTTGACGACTTCGTCTGGCCGAACATCCTGAAGCCCTTGGCCGAAGGGGCGAACCAGCCTTCGGTTGCGGCGGCAGCGGCTTCTGACGCCGGGATTGCGATTTGCCAGGCCATGCTCGCCGGGGTCGACGAGGGTCTTGGAGTTTGTCTATCGGCGTTCGTGTACGCGCCGATCAAGAAGGTTTTGACACCGCCCAACGAATGGCTGCCGCTCTGGGTGCTTCTGGTAGGCTATCCGGCCGAGTCCTGGGAGGCGGGTGGACAGCGTCCTCGTCCGCCGCTCGAAGAGACCTTCTTCGAGGGCAAATACGGCAAGCCGTTCAAAGCCGATCCGAAGGTGACCGAGCAGCTGAAGGCGGCCAAGATGATCCAGGCGCAGGCGCCGCTGCCGTGGCGAAAGGACGAGATCAGGGCGCTTGCGCGGATGTTTGCCCTGCCGGAATGAGGCGTTGAGGAATCGGCGGCGTGGGCGTTTATGGCTTCGCGCTGCTACGATACCTCTGCCTAAGACCAATGACCCCACTGGAGCACCCGCTCGAGGAATACGATTCGGTAAAGACCTGGTTCAAAGGCCTGCGAGAGCAGTCGGGCGTGGACCCTATAAGCGACCCGTCCAGGCTCAGACTGCTTGGGGAGTTCTGTGCCTTCGTAAATCTCGACCCGGACCAAGTGGTGGCCGCCTGCCTGCTGGCAAAGGAGGGGCGCCAGACCAAGATAAGCATCAAGGGCCGCCGGGGGATGGCGGAAAAGATAGCGCAGTTCCAGTCCCAGCTTGCAGATGTTGATTCGGCTGAACGGGCCCGTCGCGGGAACACGATCAGAAGCTTCCTGATTCACAACGGCATTCTGCTCCAATCCGGCATCCAGATCTGAGTCGCGCGACGCGGTTTCGATGCGTGCGTTCCAGCCAAACAACTTAAGGGCTTTGAACGAGTGCCACCGAGAGCTTCCCGTACGGGCAAAAACGATCCGAGACGAAGGCCGCCGGAAGGTTGATTCAACGAGGGCTTCTTGTAGGTTGAGAATCGGCTGGTGAGTCCCCAAGGAGGTGCCGACTAAATGCGCATCCTGGAGGAAGGAAAAAGCGACTACCTAAAGGTCGATCCCGATGGGTACCGAGCGTACGTCCGGGACCATAAGCCCCATCGGATGGTCGCGAAGCTCACGACCCACAAGGAAGCGGTCGAGCGTTTCGTCCACGACGGCGACTACCTCGCCTACGACTGCAACTACTTTCAGCGCGGGCCGTCGTCGCTTATCCGCGAGATCATCCGCCAGCACAAAAGAAAACTCTGGGTCTGCGGCAAGTTCACTTACGTCGCCTGTGCGCTGCTGGTCGAGGGCGGATGCGCCGATCGGATCGATATCGGTTTCATCGGATTCGGGCCCTGGATTGCCCGCGCCGTGCGCGAGAAGAAGTGCACGATTTACGAGTACTCCAATGCCATCATGACGCTGAGGCTGAAGGCGGGAGCGATGGGGCTCCCTTTCCTGCCGGCGCGCAGCTTTGGCGGCACAGATGGGTTTGAACACTCCGGCTGCAAGGTCGTCGAAGATCCTTACACCAAAAAGCCGATCCTGCTGGCGCCGGCGCTCAATCCGGACGTGGCGATTATCCACGTCCACCAGGCCGACGAGTACGGCAACGCACGGGTTTTCGGTACCGGCATCGCGCATCAGGAATGCGCGCTTGCTTCGCAGCGGGTGATCGTCTCGGCGGAAGAGATCGTTTCGACCGACGAACTGAGGCGCGATCCGGTCCGGACCTCGATCCCGCACTTCGCCGTCGACGCGGTGGTACACGCGCCATTCGGCGCATACCCCGGTACCGTGCAAGGCTACTATGCGTCCGACCCGGAAGGCGTGGTTGAGGCGATGGGCGCGATGTTCGCGGGCGATTTCCGCGAGTATCTCAAAAAACACGTCCACTCGGTTAACTCGCACGAGGAGTACCTGGAGAAGGTCGTGGGTGTGAAGAAGCTCGGCGAGATCCGCCGCCGCGAAACCATCAGGGAGGGCTACGTGTCATGAGCACGCCAGCCACTCATTTCAACGAGCGCGAGTTCGTGATCTGCCAGATCGCGCGCCTGGTCGAAGACCAGTACATCTACTGGGTGGGAGGCGGAGGAGAGCCATTGAGCGCGGTGCTGCTCGCCAAGCGCATCACTGCGCCGAACCTGCAATACCTGACCGAGGACGGCGTAGTTGGTCCCGAGGCGCTGGTACCGTTCGACCCGCTGATGACGATGATCAGCTCGCGTGCGAATTACCGGGCGTTGCAGTGGGGAACGATGAACTACGCGGCCGACCTGGCGCATCTCGGATACGTCGACTACGGGATTCTGGCGACGCTTCAAGTGGATCGCTACGGGAATATCAACTCCACCGTGGTCGGCAAGTACGAGGGCGGGGAGGGGCGGCGCTTCGGCGGCCCCGGCGGCGCCGACAGCATCGCGGCCCTGGCCTGGCGTACGGTACTGGTTACCGACCAGCAAAAGCGCAAGTTCGTCGAGCGCGTCGACTTCATTTCCTCGCCGGGATTCCTCGACGGACCGGGCGCAAGGGAACGGCATGGGCTGCCACCGGGTACCGGGCCATGGCGCGTCTATACACCATGGGCGATGTACGGGTACGACGGCGACTGCCAGTTGATGCTGCAGGCGATCGCGCCGTTCGTCACGGTTGACCAGATCCTCGAGGAGATGAGCTTCAAGCCGGCGATCGCTCCCAAGCTGGGTGTCCTCGAGGTGCCGACGGAAGAAGAGCTACTCGTACTACGCACTCAGATCGACGTTGGCGGTCAGGTGACCGATCGCGGGCGATGGATTGAGCTAAAGGATGGCAAGTACCAGCTCGCACAACCCTAAAGGCGCCGAACGGC
>CAVRVY010000002.1:0-561165 GCA_963724765.1 uncultured delta proteobacterium | reverse complement strand
GCCCCACGCGCGTCCTGCTCACGAATTGTCCCACGTGCGCGCCGCCGACCTCGTGCGCGAGCGCGCCGGCGCCCGAGTCCGCGATTCATCCCGCCGACGCCGCCTACGCGCGGAGCCATGGCGCGGTTATCGACGACGAACTCCGTGTGGGCGAGCGCGTCGGCCCGCTCAGCGTCGTCGCGGTCCCTGGCAAGTCGCCCGGGCGAGGTCGGCGCTGCACTGGCCCGAGCGAAAGATACTGATCGTGGGCGACGCGGTGATTGGGAACCCGCCCGGCCGATGCGGCCTGCTGCGCGAACAGGTGATGGACGATCCGGCGCGCCTGCGGGAGAGTGTGCGGAGCCTGCTCGCGATCGATTTCGACACGTTGTTGGTTGGCGACGGTGTATCGATACTGAGCGGCGCCAGGATCGCCTGCGCGAACTGGTCGCGACGTTTGCGTAGTCAGTACCAAGTGGTTTCCTATCTTAATTCTCTCCCCCAATTGTTTTGGGCGAGGGGGGAGGGAGTTAAGAACGCGGGCTGCAAACGATCGAGAGAACAACTCAAGCTACTACTGGAGTAAGCGCGCGATGACCTTGAGTATCTTCTCCGTGCCGCTCTCCAGCGCCGCGCGCCCGACGTTCTCGTTGGGCTTGTGCGCCTGATCGAATCGCCCGGCCCGCAGATCAGGGGAACCATCCCGGCCCGCGCGAACCATCCGCCGTCCGTCCCGAACAGCGCGCCGTCGACCTCGCGCGTCCCGGTGACCTGGAGCAGCGCGCGCTCGAGCGCGGTGTCGCGCGGCGCGAGCAACGGCGGCACCACCATCGGCGGGCCAACCTCGATCGCCGCGCAATGATTGTGCGAGGCGTAGTCGTACGGGTCGAGCGCGGCGAGCCGGCGCTCGACCTCGCGATAGATCTCGAGCGGTTCGGCGTCGGGCAGCGAGCGGTAGGTAATCGCGAAGCGGCACTGCTCGGCGATAATGTTGGGCGCGATACCGCCCGCGATCGTCCCGACGTTGAGCACGTCGTAGGGCGAGTCGGGAAAGATGCGCATGAACTTGTCGCTCGGCGTGCGCCGCTCGGCCTGCAGATGGCCGATCGCCTCGAGCGCGCGGCCTGCGACCGCGATCGCGTTGACGCCCTGCTCGGGCGCGCCGCTATGGCCGCCGACTCCGCGCACCGTCACGTCGAACAGCACGATGCTCTTGTGCGCGTGCTGCACCTGCCATGAAGTCGGCTCGCCGATCCATACCAGCTTTGGCGCGGGAATCTCTCCCAGGATCGAACCGAGCGCTCCGCAAACGCTCTCGGCTCCGAGGCATCCGACCTCCTCGTTGCTGGTGAAGATGAAGACCAGCGGACGCTTGAGCGCGCGCAGGTCGAGCAGGGCCGCCGCAGCGACGCATTCGGCGAGGAAGCCCTTCATGTCGGTCGTGCCGCGGCCCCATACGCGATCGGCGTCGACGCCGAGCTTGAGGGGGTCGCGGTTCCATCCCGGCTGCCCCGCGTACGGCACCGTGTCGAGATGGCCGGAGATGGTCAGGCCGGCGGGACGCGGCGGCCCCGCCCAAGCGACCAGGTTGAGCTGCGGCGTGCCGGCGACCTCGATGCGATGGAGATGGACCTTAAAGCCGTGCGCGCCGAAACGCGCGGCCAGGAACTCCATCGCCGGCGCGTCGCTGTTCGAGCTGACGGTATCGAAGGCAACGAGACGTTCGAGCACTTCGTAAAGATATGCGCTCATGGGGGCACCTTTCCGGCGCAACTATAGCCCAATCGCGGCGCGGCGCGTTACCGCAATCGCAGCGCGCGCGAGGACGCGCCGCGGCTACTCGCGGCCGAGCGGATAGGCGCCGGCGGCGCCGCGCCACGGCTGCAACAGCATCCGATCGAGCCTCAGTGCGGTCAGGTCGCGGAACTGATCGAGGCCGATCGTCATCCCGAGACGGCCGCGCTCCGGCTGCGCGCGATACGTCCCCAGCGTGCGGTCCCACCATGAGAGGTTGAAACCAAAGTTGCTATTGGTCTCGGCGCGGATGACCGAGTGATGGACGCGATGCATGTCGGGCGTGACCAGTAGCCATCGGAGCGCGCGGTCGGCGGCGAGCGGAATTCGCACGTTGCTGTGATTGAACATCGAAGTCGTGTTGAGCGCGACCTCGAGAAGTATCACCGACAACAAAACGATCGCGGCTCGCGGCAGGTGGCGCTCGATCGCAGGCGGGAGATTGTTGAAAAGGCCCCAGTGCTCGAGCTCACCGGCTGCGGCGACCGCAACCGCCGCGCCCGGCATCAGGACTCGCAGAAGGATCGCGTTGAACGCGGCCACGCCGAGGTTGTTGGGCCAACGCCAGGAGCGTCCGGGCGCGAGCGGCCGGCGCGGTGCGAAGACCTCCCATAGCGCCATCGCGACGAAGACGCCGAGGAACGCGCCCCGCCGAATCCTGGTTTCGCTGTCCAAACGATACGGGCCTCCGCCGGCTTCAGTAAAACCGAAGGCGGCGGCCGGTGGAAGCGAGGCGAAAGTGTCACGGAGGCGCGCGAGGATAGACTAGCGGCCCCGACGATCCGGGGCCGCCAGTGCGAGAAAACGCGACGGCTTCGTTACTTTGCGAGGCCTTCTTCTTTCAGCGCCTCGTGAACCTTGGGCCGCGCCGCGACCTGTTCGGCGTAGGCCTTTAGCCTGGTGAATTGATCGAGATCGATTTTCAGGAACTTCGCCCAGAGCGTCATCACGAACAGGTATGCATCCGCTACCGTGAAATGCGCGCCCATCAGGAAGGGACCGCCGCTCGCCAGATGACGGTCGACATAGCCGAAGCGCGCGGCCAGCGCCTCTTTCGCGATGGGTTTGTAGTCGTCGGGCGTCGTCGGGCTGAAGAGCGAGCCGAAGGGCTTATGAATCTCCGCCGTAATAAAGTTGAGCCACTCCTGCAGCCGGTAACGCTCGAAGGTGCCATTTTGCGGGGCCAGCCCCGATTGCGGCTTCTGATCGGCGAGGTACTGCACGATAGCCGGGCCCTCGGTCAGCGTCTGGCCATTGTCCAGCACCAGCGTCGGCACCTGTCCTTTCGGATTCACCGCGGTGAAGTCGGCGCCGTTCTTGGTCTTCTTGGTCTTGAGGTCCACCTGTTCCAGGTCAGCCGCGATTCCAGCCTCGCGCACCACGATATGCGGCGAGAGCGAGCAGGCACCCGGTGAAAAATAAAGTTTCATCCTGGTTAAACTCCTTCCGACGTTTGGTTGATGCCGCCGCCGGTCCAGCGGCGGCGGCGGTCCTCGTACCCAACTAGTCCGACCGTCCCGGGTTGCGCAATGGCCGTGCTCCTACTCCGCTCTGCGGATCACCCAGACGCTGCGCGCGGTGCTACCGAATCATAGCCAGGTTCGCCCAGATCTGCGCGACCATCAGCGAGCCTCCGGCCACGAGCGCGAGACTCAACAGGAGCGTGACGGCCATGCCGAGCCGGTCGGCGGGCACTGACGGCACTGCCGCCTGCGAAGCTGATCGCGCGTCGGCGGGAAGGCCGCGGCTCGCCTGGAGCCCCTGCCCGGCCGTGGCCTCGCGCGCGCTCTGCAGCACGGGCCGCCTGGCTTTTACGTTGGTGGATTTGATGCTGTTGTTCAACATGCTCTTTCCTCTCTTTTCCTCCACGGCCCGTTCAGGTAAGTTGGTGTTTTGATACAGGCCGTTCTGTATGTATGATACAGGTCTGTCTGTATCAGTCAAGAGGTGGCCATTGGCGAGCAACGCAATGCGCCAATCAACGGGGACAACGATCATGGCTAATCAATCTCACCGTGCAGGCGCCCACCGTGCAGGCGAGAAATCGCCGGGCGCACCGCCCAAGGCGCTCTCGGCCCGCGAGCGCATCCTCGAGACGGCGCGCGACTCGTTCTACCGCGAGGGCATCCGCGCCGTCGGCGTCGATACGCTGATCTCCCGCTCGGGCGTGGCCAAGATGAGTTTCTACCGCAGCTTCCGCTCCAAGGACGACCTGGTCTGCGCCTACCTCGAATCCTCGGCCGCCGAGTACTGGCAATGGTGGGACGAAGTCATCAGGCCCCACGCGCATGCGCCGCGCAAGCAGTTGCGGGCGCTGTTCGTCGCGACCGCGGACAAAGCCATCGGGGAGGATTTCCGCGGATGCCCGTTCGGCAACACGCTGGTCGAGTTCCCCAAGGACGGCCATCCGGCGCGCGCGGTTATCGTCAGGTTCAAGGCCGAGCGCCACGCCCGGCTGCGCGAGCTTGCAAAGGCCGCCGGCGCGCCCGATCCGGACCGGCTCGCGGATCAGCTTGGCATCGTGCTCGAGGGATCAGGGTTCTGCGCGGAGGCCGCGCGCCCCTCGGGCCGCGCGTCGGCGCTGGTGCGCGCGGCGGAAACTTTGATCGACGCGGAAACGCGGCATAGCTAAGCGCGCGCGCCGCGCCGCAACCTTCCAACTTGAGCCTGCTTCGCGATGGAGTTAAGGTCGGGACTCCGCCGGGCGCCCCCTTAGCTCAGATGGATAGAGCACAGGATTCCTAAACTTGTCCACGACGTTTTCTCAGATCACCCCAGATCATATAGTGCAGGAAATATAAGGGTTCTCAGCGGATCGACATCATCTCAGATCATGCTGAAAAAGCCGGAAGTGGGCACTGAGTGGGCACTGAAACGCGCTCGAACAGGGCGCCCGAGGCGCTGCGGGTAACCATTTGAATGGGTTCGGAGGGAACGTCATGGCGGAAGATCTTTCCACGAGCTGGAATCAAATGCGACCGCCGTCGCCCTAAAGCGCTCGGCTTGCCGCTAAAGGCCGCCATCGATGTTCTGAATCTCGCCACCAGCTTCACGCTAACGACGCCCCGGCGGAGAAGCTCTCCAAAGCCACAATGGTCAGACTTCTGCTTCTTCAGCCCATTCAGAACGACCTCAGAGGTTGCATGATCCTGGTTGAGCACGGCTATCCTCTCCAAGCTCTTACACAGGCGGCTGGGATCTTCGAAGCGTGGGTGACAATCGCGAACATCAAAACCGAGGACGACGCCTAAAATGGCTTTCACATGCCAAAGCGAACGAAAGCTTTGGCCGCATACGTCCCCTCACCAAACAAGCACTGGAGCACATCGACCAGCGACGCCAAACACGCCGACAAAATGTATTCCCAATATCAGCAGCTTTGTATGCCCAAACACCTAAATCCCATTGTAGAACGGAGCAGGGGCTACGAACTTGAAGGCAACGCCGTACAATTCCGGCCCGGTCCAGACACCAACGAACTCGCAATCAGACACGGTTGGTATGCTCTCGAACGCGCCTCTCGATTCGCCAACCTCGCGCTCTTCACAATAGCCCACAGTCAAGAAACCTCTCCGGATTTGCATCTCGAACTCGCCGCCCAACAGACCGCATTGGACGCGCTACAAGACGAGTCCGCAAAGCGCTGGCCGGATAACTATCCCGCCCAAAGCTGATCCGCTCAGACCCCCCAGTTTCTCCGCTCTCCTATTTGACCTGAATCCTTAGCTCGCGCTCCGCCTAGCCCTTCTTTATCAGGTGAATGTCGTCGTCTGTGTCGGTTCCCACACAGCACTAATTCCTTCGCATCCGTTTCTCGGTCGCGCTCGCGGCCCGCCAATGGCAAGGAACTTGCTCAACCAACAAATCCAGCGAGCCGCACTTTGATGTGTGAGTTCCAGATTTTCACGGTGAGGCGTTCGCATGGAGAGCAACCCATATCTCGAAGCGCGTCGCGAATGGGACGAACGATACGCCGACCTCGTTCTCGGCAAACGCAACTGGCAGATCGCCGCTGGCGGCCTCCTGCTCCTGAGTCTGATTCTCGCGAGCGGTATCGTCTGGCTCAGCAATCGCAGCCGCTACATCCCGTACGTCGTCGAAGTCGACAAGCTGGGATACGCGCTGACGGTCCCGCAACCCCTCACGCCGGTGGCCCTGCCGGACGTGACCGCGCGAATGGAGCGCTACGAGGTAGCGGCCTTCATCCGCGACGCCCGCTCGGTCACCAGCGATGCGCAGGTAGAGCATCAGACGCTCAACGCACTGCTCGCGCATACGCGCGGCGCCGCGGACCGCTTTCTCGACGAGTACTACCACTCCGACAACTTCTCCCATAACCCGTTCAAGATCGCCGAGAAGCAGACCGTCTCGGTTCAGATCGATTCGATCCTTCAGCTCTCGCCGCGCAGCTATCAGGTGCGATGGACCGAGCAGCAGCGTGACCTGAACGGCGTCGCTGTCGGGTCACCGTCCCATTGGGAGGCGGCGCTTCAAACCGAAATTGTACCGCCGAGTTCCGATGACGCGATCGTCAGCAACCCTCTCGGGTTTTGCGTAACGCAGATCAGCTGGACCGAACAGCAAGGTTAGGCCGGCAACAGAGATAGGAGGCAGAGCGATGAGACGGATCGCCATCGCAGGAGCATTCACCTTGGCGCTGACGTTGGGAGCATGCGCGGCGAAACAGCCACCAGCACCGCCACCGCTCAACCTGGTCACCGAAGCCGAACCCAAAGCGGAAGCGCCGCCAGCTCCGCCAACTGCGGAGCAGATCCTTGCAGCGCAGCCGCCCGAGGTTCAGCAGGCGATCAAGGAGCACGACAAGAGCGGCGATTGGGCGATCTACAGAGACACCGGCTTACACGCTCTATCCGTATAACCAAGGCCCCCAGCCGGCAGTCGATTGCGAGCCGCTACGAACTTCCGACATTCAGCTGCAGCCAGGAGAGACGATCACCGACGTTGCGATTGGTGACAGCGAGCGCTGGATGGCAACGCCCGCTTCCTCGGGAGACCCGCGAAACCCTGTGCCGCATCTCGCAGTTAAGCCGCAAGCTCCGGGCATCCAGACCAACCTTACGATCTACACGACGAAGCACATCTACCACTTGCTGCTCCGCTCGCGCGGAAGCCACGCGATGCAGGAGGTCGAGTTCTACTACCCCGACGAGCTGATGACGGCGATGAAAAATGCCGACTCCGCCGCCAAGGCACAACAGGATGCGGCGGCCGATCCGCCGGGCGATGACTCCGGCAACGTCGTGAAGGTTGCCAACGTCGATCCGGCACAACTCAACTTCGCGTACACGGTGGGCGGAGCGAACGTTCCGTGGAAGCCGATTCGCGCCTTCGATGACGGTTCGCACGTGTACATCCAGATGCCGCCGGGAATGAAGTCGAGCGAGGCGCCCGCGCTGCTTGTGAACGCAGGCAGCGGAACCCAGATGGTGAACTACCGGGTCAAGGGAAACTACTACGTCGTCGACCGCCTGGTCACCGACGCAATTCTCGTATCAGGAGTCGGACGCGATCAGGACCGCGTGACGATCAGCTACGCGGGAGCGGCGAGGTGAGAACCATGGCGACTGAGGATATCAGACTCGACGGCCAGGGCGATCTTCGGGACGAACCGGAAGGCTTGCTGGAGCAGGAGCATCCCGGAGGCGGCCGCTTCAACCGGCTCATACTGATTGCGTTCGCCGCCGTCGCGATCGTGAGCGGCGTGGTGGTGGCGCTGGGCGTGGAGTCATCCGGTATCGGGCAGAGTGCGCTGCAGAAGCCGGCTGACGATCCCGGAGCATCGGCACGCAACAACGGAGAGATCGCGGACCTCGCCGCGCACGGCGGCAAGCGCACTCGCAGCACCGACTTTCGTACCGCCTCCAGCGGTCGTCGCGACCGTGCAAGCGCCCATCCAACAGGCACCGCCGCGACCGCCAAGCCGTTACGCGCAGTGGGCGGAAGAGAAGTACATGAAGGCGCTTGAATCGCCGCAGATGGTCTCCGCGTTCCACGACGGCGGGACGCTGGAAATCGCCCGCGCGAATGGCCAGCAAAGCACGAACTTCAACGTTGGCAATTCCACTGATCCGGCCGTGACGCTTCACCCGCCCGCATCGGCGTTCTCGGTGATGGCGGGAAGCGTGATTCCAGCCGTGCTCGTGAGCGGGATCAACTCGGACTTGCCGGGGCCGATCCTCGCCCAGGTCAGTCAGAACGTCTTCGACAGCGCCACCGGAAAATATCTGCTGGTCCCGCAGGGCAGCAGACTCATCGGCATATACCAGAACGCCTCCACTTATGGTCAGCAACGGGTCGAGATCGCATGGCAGCGGCTCATCTTCCCGAACACCTCGAGCATGAATCTCCCGCAGATGCCGGGAGCCGATCAGGGCGGCTACGCGGGTTTCACCGACGAAGTGAACAACCACTACCTGAGAACGTTCGGCACCGCGGCGCTCATGAGTCTTATCAGCGCCGGCCAGATGGTCGGACAGATGGCGACGTTCGGAGGCGGCGGCACTTACGGACCCTACGGCTACTCACAGCCGAACCAGTGGGCGATGGCGAGTCAGACGGCCGGTTCCGCTGCCTCGGGACAGTTCGGCGCTGTGGGTCAGCAGATGATCGGCCAGGGGATGAATCGCCCACCGACGATCGAAATCCGGCCCGGCTACCAGTTCAACGTGATGGTCACAGAGGACCTCGTGTTCCCGGCGGCCTACAAAGGCTGAACGTACACAAATCGTACACGGAGCGCATGCGCGATTGTGCACGAAACGTACACAAAACCGATTCAAGGAGAACGGGCGATGGGAGTGCTGAAACGCAAGGAAGAACCGACCGAGACGATCACGTTGCGCGTCCCGGCTTCGGTGAAGGCGGAGATCGATCGGCTTCGCGAGCGCACCAGCGAGGCGGGCTTCGATCTGAACGCGACACATCTGCGAATCGATCATTCGCCTGACGCGACAGATGCGCGACGAGATGGATGCGGTTGGAGGGGAAGACCGCGGGGAGAGACCGTTCTCGAAAGCCTGCAAAAGCGAACGGACTGGCACATTCAGATCGGATGCTTCCCGGCGGCGCTGCTGATGGTCAGGGCGGAGTGTGAAGCGATGCGCGTCGGAGTTCGGGATGGAGTGCGATCTATGATCGAACTGCAGAGATTTGCGTGCGGGCGGACGGAGGGCTCTGAGTGCTGTGTTCGGAGTGGTGAAGAAGTGGGGGAAAGGTCGTTCGTTCGTAGAGCAAGATAAAGCATCTGCGGTGCAGTGCCGCAGATCCGCCGTTTTCTCCAACATTCTCACGGCCTTTCCCCCACTTGAGAGCATCCTGGTCGGCCAACTGCACAGTACGGCGAAAATCGCCTCGGAGCGGGTCGTTCCAAGGCTGCATTTCGAGTGTTTTCGGCACGCGCGCAGACCCGTCTTGGCGATGCTCGGACCAGTGATCGCAGTGGCCTTCTTGGTCGCGCTGGGCAGGGTCCTTGGCCTGCGCATTTCACTCACCGACAGCGCCGCACCAGCAGGGATTTACCGGATCGTACGCGGAGTATCCGTCAAACACGGCGAGCTCGTTGGTGCCTGCTTACCGGCATCGATCGCACAGGAAGGACTCGCTCGCGGTTACCTTCAGAAAGGCGATTGCCCAGGCGGAGCCGAGCCGGTCGCGAAGATTGTTGGAGCCCTTCCCGGTGACGTTTTGGAAGTGCAGCCCGGATGGGTTTCCGTCGACGGACAGGTGTTCGCTGACAGCGCCGTCGCAGCACGCGACAGCATAGGCCGACCATTGCCACATGTGCCTTGGGGCAGGCGCCAGGTCGCGCCGGGCGAAGTCTGGCTGTTCGGTTTCCATAACGTGCGGAGCTGGGACGCGCGCTACTTCGGACCGGTTCCGCTTTCAGAAGTTCGAGCCGCGCTCAAGCCGGTTCTCACTTGGTGAATCATGGCGACAAACGGACATAGCCACGAGCAAGGACTCAGAGTCCATCACCTCGCCAATCTTGGCGGATTGGTAGCAATAGCCGGCCTTGACCGCGAGCCCCCAGACTTCCTGCTCGGAGCGTTACTCAGCGTCGCGCACGAGAGCGCAACCCTCGATGCGGCGCAGCGCGCACGGGTCGCAGCGGCCGGACGAGAGCGGCTCGAAGAGCGGGCCACCAGCAAGCGCGCGTGGAAGTCGTGGAGCCGCGCAAAGGAACTTCATTCGGTCACACTCAGCAGTGCGCAGGTCAGAGAAATCATCGAGGCTCTGCGGTGAACACGCGCCGGAGAATTCGGCGCAACTCATTGCCAGCTTGAGCGCATTGCTCACGGAGTCGACGCATGAGCCGGCGTAGGTTCTTCGGCCAGAAGGAGGTCGATATCAAGCTCCGTCTCGGCGCAGACGGAGCGTCCGCGCCCGCTGATTCCGTGGTGGGCGGTTGCGTTGCGGCGAGTGCGAGTAAGGTGGGGAATTCGACGCCAATCGTGGGGCAGTCTCAGCGGCGGGCAGACGTGGCGGCGAGTCGCGCTGGACCCGCACGTCTACTCCCGCCGTTCCGTGGTCAAAGCGTCGTTCAAGCGCAACGACCATACCGGCGGTTGGGCCGCTCACGCCCGCTACCTGTCACGCGAAGGAGCGCAGCAGGAACAGGGAAAGGGTAGGGGCTTTGATGCCGAGCATGACGGGCTGGATATGGTCGCGCTCGTGCGCGACTGGGAGAAGCACGACGAGTTGCTCTGGCGCTTCATCGTCTCACCGGAGGACGCCTCAAGGCTGGATCTTCGGGAACACGTGCGTGGCCTGGTCGAACAGATGGAGCGCGATCTCGATACGAAGCTTCAGTGGGTCGCAATCGATCATCACAACACCGACGACGCCCATGTCCATCTGCTTGTGCGAGGCGTTCGCGATGACGGACGGCCTCTGCAGATCGACCGCGAATACCTGAAGCTCGGCATGCGCGGACGAAGCCAGGAGATCGCGACGAGGGAGCTTGGCCCGCGACTCGAACCCGAGGTGCTGCATGCGCGCGAGCGCGTGATCCGAAAAGAGCAATGGACCGAAATCGACCGATCGCTGCAACGCAAGGCGAACGAGTCGGGCCTCGTAAGTTACGAGCAGTTCCAACCGCGCAGCGATGCCGCCCGCGTGAGGGCGGAGCAGGACGTGGCGCGATTGCAGTTCCTCGAAGGCATGGGCCTCGCCCAGCGTGTTGGTGAGGCAAGCTGGAAGCTCTCGCAAGACCACGAGCGCAATCTTCGTGAACGCCAGATCTCGAAAGACATCATCAAGAGCCGGGCGCGCAGCCAGCGGCGCGACATCGATCATGGACTTGATCGCGGCTTCGACAAAAGGAGGGATCGCCATGGCTGAACAACGTCCCTATCGCCTCTCAGGGACCGCGGCCGACACGCGTCTCAGTCAGATCAAGATTGTCGTCCTGCTCTCGCTGGGAGCGGTGTTCGTGATGGTCAACTGGATGACGACTCAACATGCCGCACGACTCTTCGGCTACTCGCCGCTGCTCGGCCAGCCGTGGTGCGATTTTCCGCTCATCGGCACGCTCTATCGTCCGTGGAACTGGATGGTTTGGTGGTCGCACTGGCATTCCGACCCGACCCTCGCACCGCTCTGGGATCTGTGCGCGCGTGAGGCGGTCTATCCGATGGTTGCGCTGACCGCAATCGCCATGGGCGCGATCGCGGTCGCCCGGCATCGATGGTTCCAGAATCCATCCGACCTGCATGGATCAGCACGCTGGGCTAACACCAGGCATCTTCGAGCGGCCGGACTCATAGACAAAGGCCGGTTTCTGCCGCGGAGGCTTCGCAGGATCGCCGAACGCGCGAAACTTCTAGAACCCTTCTCGCATCGCGCTGGCGTTTACCTTGGCGTCTGGCGCCGCTCGCTATCTCCGCGACTGCGGTCCCACGCACATACTCGTCTTCGCTCCAACGCGGAGCGGCAAGGGCGTAGGGATCGTGATCCCGACGCTGCTCACATGGCCGCATTCTGCCCTCATTCACGATCTCAAAGGCGAGAACTGGGCGCTGACTGCCGGCGCCCGCAAACGCTTGCGCCAGCTCTGTCTCAAGTTCGAGCCAGCCTCACCCGAACGGGGCTGCACGTTTCAACCCGCTCGCCGAGGTCCGGCTGCGCACACCTCACGAGGTGCGCGACGTGCAGAACATCGTTCAGCTGGCTGGACCCCACGGCCGCGGCTCCCCGACCACTCGTCGCGCGCCGGCTCCGAGGCGTTCTACGTTCATCCTCCACAGGCTCTATGAAGACGCACCTACGCTCGCTCGCACTTGCTTTTCTCCCCCACACCTCGCACCTGCCCCACACCCCCCCTCTCCTACCCACCACCACTCACTCACCTTTCCGCCTCTCCACCCTTCTCCTCGTGGCCTTCGTGGTGGTCAACTGGGTTACGACGCAACATGCCGCACGACTCTTCGGTTACTCGCCCGCGCTCGGCGCAGCCGTGGTGCGATTTTCCGATGATCGGGACGCTCTACCGTCCGTGGGACTGGATGGTCTGGTGGTCGCGCTGGCACTCGGAACCGACCCTCGCGCCGCTCTGGGAGCTGTGTGCGCGCGAGGCGGTCTACCCGATGATTGCCCTGACCGTAATCGCGATGGGCGCGATAGCGGTCGCCCGGCATAGATGGTTCCGCAATCCATCCGACCTGCATGGATCGGCGCGCTGGGCCAATACCAGGGATCTCCGAGCGGCCGGATTCATAGACAAAAGCCGGTTGCTGCCGCGGCGGCTTCGCAGGATCGCCGAACGCGCGAAAATTCTGAAAGCCCTTCTCGCATCGCGCTGGCGTGTACCTTGGCGTCTGGCGCCGCTGGGGTCGGTTCTTCTATCTCCGCGACTGCGGACCTTCGCACATACTGGTCTTCGCTCCGACCCGGAGCGGCAAGGGCGTCGGGATCGTTGATTCCGACGCTGCTCACGTGGCCGCATTCGGCCCTGATTCACGATCTCAAAGGCGAGAACTGGGCGCTGACTGCAGGCGCACGGAAACGGATGGGTCAGATCTGTTTGAAGTATGCACCGGCGTCGCCTGACGAGGACGGCGCTCGGTTCAATCCGCTTGCCGAAGTCCGGTTGCGCACACCTAACGAAATTCGGGATGTGCGCAACATCGCGCAGATGATCATGGACCCGAATGGCAAAGGCCTTCCCGACCATTGGCTGCGCGCGGGCGTGGAAGGCTTCACCGGATTCACCCTCGCCCAGCTCTATGAAGACCGCGATCCAACATTGAGCGGCATCGAAGCGCGGCTTTCCGACCCTGCTCAGCCGATTAACCAGACTCTGGAACAGATCATGACCACGGTCCACGACCCTGAGGGGTCAATGGGCTGGAAGGACTCGCAGGGCAATCCCACGAAGACGCATCCAGTTATCGCCCGCGCGATGCGCAGTCTGCTCGACAAGAGCGACAACGAACGATCCGGCGTCATTTCGGAAATCAAAGGGTTTCTCGAACTCTACCGCGACCCGGTCATCGCAACGAATACCGCGATCTCGGACTTCCGCATCGAGGATCTGATGAACCATCGGCGGCCGGTTTCGCTCTACGTCGTCGTTTCGCTCGCTCACAAAGACAGTCTGCGGCCGTTAATCAGGCTGATGCTGAGCCAGATCCTTCATCGTCTGACCGAACGGCTCGAGTATCGCGACGGCCGCGCGATAACCGGCTACCGGCACCGGCTGCTTCTGATGATCGATGAATTCGCAAGTCTCGGACGACTCGATATGTTTGCGGACTCGCTTTCGCTGATCGCGGGCTACGGCATCAAGGCATGTCTCATCGCCCAGGACCTGAGCCAGATTCATGCGGCCTACGGGCACGACGAGGCGATCACGTCCAACTGCCATACCCGCGTCGCTTTCACCCCTAACCGTATCGAAACTGCGCGGCTGCTTTCTCAGATGGCGGGTGAAGCGACGGTTCGCCACGCGCACCGCACTTTCTCCAGCACGGGCGCGAGTTTCTCGGAGCCGGAAGTGGCGCGGCCTCTGATTACGCCGGACGAGGCGACGCGTCTCGGCTCCAGCGAAGCCCTCATCTTCACCAGCGGTCAGCCTGCGATCCGCGCCACCAAGATCCGCTATTACACCGAGCCGTTCTTCAAACGGCGAGCGGCGATCCCGCCACTGCTCGAAAAGTGACCGTATCGCGAAGCCGCCTGCCAAGGAGAGAACGCAGGAAGCGGTGACGGCATCACCCATATCCAAGCGAATCACGCCGCAGACGGAAAGTCTCTGCCCGGATCGAGTCAGCAGCCGGAACCCAACTCTGTCGCAGCGCCGGATCAACCGCCAGCCGAGCGCGCAGCTCGCGTTTCTGAAATTTGCCGTCGATCACGGCGGCCGACCCAGCAGCCGCAACCAACCGCGGACGGAAGAAGGAGAGACTACTTTGAGGCGACAACTTACAGCGTATGTCGGCGGCGACGACTTCGCGCGGTTGAAGGAAGAGGCTGAAGAGGCTGGCCTTTCGCTCTCACGTTACATCCAGGAGCGTCTGGTCCATTCAAACGGACATTCAGCCGTGAGCCTGTCCGAGTCCAAGCTGGCCGCAACCGAAAAGAAAATCATCGACGCGAATCGAGCGTACATCGCCCAAGCAATCCGGCCGCTGAGCAAACAGGTGACGATGCTTCTCACCATGCTCGATCAATTCGCGCTGAGCATGCTGACCCACCTGCCGGAGATTCCCGAGGCCCAGCGCGAACAAGCTCTGGCCAGTGGAGAGCGGCGGCACCATGGATGGCGGCTCGAAGTCGAAGACACCATCAGGCAGATGGAATCTCCGGGCGCGAGTGGGAAGAAGGCGGTTGCAAACGGCGATGAGCCTCAGAACGACGTTCGTCGCGAAGAACACAACTCCAACGCGGAGTCTGACGGAGACAACGCATGATCTCGGCGCAGCAGACCCAGGAGCGGCGGCTGGACGAGCTGCTCCGGAGGCAACTTGGCCCACGGATTCTCGCGGCGATCGCCGATCCGAACGTCACCGAGATCATCGTCAACGAGGACGGTCGGGTCTGGTTCGAATCGTACGCGAAGGGAATGCACGAAGCCGGTCTAGTGCTCGCGGCTTCGCAGGTCGAAAGCCTGATCGGCACGGTCGCCTCGTCACTCGGCAACGTGGTGAATACGGCCAATCCGATTGTCGAAGGCGAACTCCCGATCGGAGGAATCCGCTTCGAGGGACTGCTTCCGCCGGTCGCCCGAAAGCCGTGTTGCGTCATGCGCAAGCCGGCCCAGGTGCTCTACACGCTCGACGATTACGTGCGCGACGAGATCCTGCGCGATGCGCAGGCCGACATCCTGCGTGAAGCCATCGATTCGCGACGCAACGTCGTAATCGCGGGCGGAACCGGCTCGGGCAAGACCACGCTGGCCGGCGCGCTCATCAACGAAATGGTCGAGCGTTCCGATCCGAACGAGCGCTACGTGATCATCGAGGACACTTTCGAAATCCAGTGCCGCGCGAAGAACCTCGTTCAGCTTCACACCGCCGAGGCCGCGGACATGACGCGGCTGGTGCGGACGACCATGCGACTGCGTCCCGACCGCATAATCATCGGCGAGGTGCGCGGCGCCGAAGCGCTCGCACTGCTCAAGGCGTGGAACACCGGCCATCCGGGCGGAGTTACAACGATCCACGCCAACAGCGCCAAGGCCGCGCTCACGAGGCTCTCCAGCCTCGTGCAGGAGGCCGGCGTTCCGCCGCAACCGGAACTCATCGCCGAGACCATCAACCTGCTCGCATTCATCGTCCGCACGCCTGCGGGACGGCGCGTGAAAGAACTGGTTCGCGTCGACGGATACAGCGCGACCGATGGATTCATACTCACTTCCCCAGACACGCAGTCAAGCAAAGGCTCAGGGCAATAGCGTTTTGAAGTCATCTGCGAATGAAGAGGAGGTACGCGAAATGAAGCGGCTGGAAGGAAAGAAAGGCGCGTGGAGAAAATGGGCATCATCGATCGTTTACGCCTACGGAATGATCACTTTTGTCTGGCCAGTCAGGGCCTTCGCAGCAATCGCCGCGGGCGGAGCGCTGCCCGTGGGACACCCGCTGACGACGCTACAGACCGACCTGCAGGGACCGGTCGCCCACGCGATCACCACCGCAGCCGTCATCGGTACCGGCATCATGTGGTCGGTCAGCGAGCACGGAACCGGCGTGCGCAAGATGTCCTCGCTCGCGTTCGGTGGGGCTTGTGCGCTTGGGGCCACCCAAGTGATGACGACGCTCTTCCCGATGGGCGGAGCGCTCTTCTAGGCGGAGGAGGATAGGACGATGGCTGAAGGCGAGCGGCGAGTAAGCGCGATTCATCAATCGCTTACCCGGCCGATTCTGCTGGCGGGGGCGGAGCGACCCTTGGCGATCGCAAACTGGATCACCGCCGCCGCCTTGATTTTCGGCGGCGGGCTCCATTGGTACACGGTCGCCATGGGAGCGTTCCTGCTGACCGTCGGCCACTGGGCGTTGGTCCAGGCAGCGAAATTCGATCCGCAACTGAGCCAGGTCTACGTCCGCCACATCCGCTATCAGGACTATTATCCGGCGCGCGCCCCAATCTCGGCATCGCCACCCCGAATCCGCGCATCTGTACCGACGCCCAAGGAGATGCGCGCGTAAGGAGCGAGAGGAAGAAGTATGTTCCTCAAAGAGTTCAAGGATTTAAGACGAAAGCGCGGCAGGCTGCTCGGTCTGCCCGACCAGCTCAACTACGCGATCCCGATCGACGATTACACCATCGCGATGAAGGACGGCGCGTTCCTGTCGGCCTTCGAGTGTGCGGGGCTCGATCTCAATTCCGCGAGCGTCGAAGAGCTCGACGCCCACCGCGCGCAGGCCAATCGCGCGCTTGCGCGTCTGGATGACGGCTTCATGTACAACATCGACCTCATCCGTCATCCGAGCGTCGATTACCCGAGCCGCACGTTTCCCGATCCCGTCAGCGCGACGCTCGATCGCGAGCGGGAGATTCAATACTCGGCCGAGGGCCAGCACTTCGAGACGAGATGCGTTCTCACCATCACGTATCGCCCGCCGGCCGACACGCAAACGCGGATCGCGGGTGTCTTTCTGACGGGCACGCCGTCGCGCGCCGACTGGCGACGACAGCTCGAATGGTTCAAGCAGCGACTCCGCGAATTTGAAGATGCGATAAGCCCCGTCTGGAAATTGACTCCGCTGGATATGCCCGCTCTGCTGTCGCATCTCGCAAGCTGCATCAACGGACGGATGTGCGAAGTCGCCGCGCCGAGAACGCCAACTTATCTGGACGCGGTTCTCGGCAATCAGGACTTGATCGCCGGCTTCAAACCGCGCATCGGCGGAAGGCACATTCGCGTCATCGCGCTCGCCGGCTTCCCTCCATTCTCCTATGCGGAGATGGCCGCGTTCTTGAGCGAGTTACCGATATCTTATCGCTACTCGACGCGCGGGATTCCCGTAGGGCCGCGGACGGCGATCAGCCAGCTCACGGTATACCGGCGCAACTGGTTCCAGAAGCGGCTCGGACTTCGGGGCGTCATCAGCGAACATTTCGGCTCCGGCGCGGGAGCGGCCTTCCAGAACCAGCACGCGCTCAGGATGGCGGCCGACGCGGACGAGGCGATCACCGAGGCCGAGGGCGGCGCGGTCCGATATTGCTACGTCACGCCAAAGGTGATCATCACCGAGGACCGGGCCGACGTCGCCGACGAAAACGCCCAGCTAGTCTTCAAGGTCTGCCAGAACATGGGCTTCGATCCGCGGATCGAGACCATCAACGCCGTAGAGGCTTGGCTCGGATCGCTTCCCGGACACGGCTGGTACGACGTGCGCCGTCCGCTGGTCAACACGCAGAACCTTGCGGACATTCTGCCGCTAACGAGCATCTGGGCGGGCCTCGCGACCAACCCCTGCCCCTACTACCCGAAGGACACGCCGGCGCTGTGCTACGGCGCGACCACGGGCAGCACGCCGTTCCGTCTCAATCTTCACGTCGGCGACACCGGCCACACCGGCATCTACGGTCCGACCGGCAGCGGCAAGAGCGTCGCGCTCGGCGCGATCGCGGCGAACTTCCGTGCGGTCCCTGACGGGCAAATCTTTTTCTTCGACAAGGGCTACTCCGCCTATGTTCTCACCAAGGCTCTGGGCGGGCAGCACCTCGACCTCGGAGAGGAGGAGGTGCCCTTTGCCCGCTCGCCCGCATCGACGATGAGACCGACCGCATGAAGCTGCAGGGCCTTGCTCGAAGACTGGCTCGAACTTCAGGGCGTGCGGCTCGTCCCCAATCAGCGCAAGGCGTTGTGGCGCGGCCTCACGCTGGTAGCGGAGGGTCCGGCGGAGCAGCGCACCATCAGCAACCTCGTCACTCAAGTCCAGGACAACGTGGTGCGCGACGGACTGGCCGCCTTCTCGCTCGCAGGACCGCTCGGGCGTTTCCTCGACGCGGACCATGACGTGATGCTCGAAGGGCGATTCGTCACCTTCGAGCTCGAAACGCTCATGGCAATGGGGCCGAAGGTTGTGGTGCCCGTCGCGACCTATCTGTTTCACCGCATCGATCAGCGCCTCGACGGTCAGGCCCACGCTCATCATCCTCGATGAAGCGTGGATCATGCTCACCAACAGCGTCTTCGGAGCCGAAGATCGAGGAGTGGCTGCGTACGCTGCGCAAAAAGAATGCGGCAGTCGTGCTCGCCACCCAGAGCTTGAGCGAAATCGCCAATTCGCCTCATCGCGATGTAATTCTCGAGTCCTGTCCGACCAAGCTCTATCTGCCCAACCCCGAGGCGAAAAACAGCGCGACACGGGAGATGTACCGGCGATTCGGACTCTCCGACCGGCAGATCGAAATCATCGCTGACGCCACGCCAAAGCGGCACTACTACTATGTTTCACCGCTGGGGCGCCGACTGTTCCAGTTCTCGCTGGGTCCCGCTGCGCTCGCCTTCATCGGCGCCGGATCGAAGGACGACATACTCGCCGCGCGGCGGATGATCGAACAGCACGGAGAGCGCTGGACCGTCGAGTGGCTTCGCGCGCGCGGATTGCACGACTGGGCCGAGTATCTCGACAGACTCCACGGTCATGTCGAAACGCCCGACCGACGCGATCCTGAGTGTGAACGGCATCCCGCCGTTCCACACCAACGGAAAAGTTCATCAAGGGGAGATACATCAATGAAATCGAAAAGATTCTGCCGATTTTTGTCCGCCGTCTTGGCTGCAGTTGTTTGCCCGCTGGTTGCTGTCCGATTCCTGCCCACGCACAGTTCGGCGGCTCGCAGATTGTCTTCGACCCGAATATGTTCGCGCGCCAGCTCCAGCAGCTTCAGCAGGAAACCGCTACCGTCACGAACCTCGCTCAGCAACTACAGTACGCGATCAAGAACACGACCGGCGGCGGCGCAGGTGTCTGGCAGTCGAACCAGAATCTGCTTACGAACCTCGGCGATCTGATCAATCGAGCAGGAAGGACTCTCGTATACCTTTCAGGGCCTCACGCAGCAGTTCCAGCAGCTCTATCCGGGCTACAACGCTGCCTCGACCGCGGGGGTCCAGAGTCCTCAGACGACGGTCGAGACCACGCTGAACACGCTCAACGGTGCGCTCGCTTCAGCGCAGGCGCAGGCCCAGAACTTCCAAGCCGAACAGGCGACGCTGCAGAACCTTGAGCTTAAGAACCAGACGGCGATAGGCAATCTGCAGGCGGTTCAGGTCAGCAACGAAATCGCGCTCGCGCAGGTGCAGCAGGTTCAAATGCTCCGCCAGCTCGTAATGGCCGAGATGAATTCGCAAAACGTCGCAGCGGCGAACCAGGTCAACAATCAGGTCCAAAGCAATCTTGAGGCACAAGCGCTATTTTCCGCACCACCTCCGCCGGGAACTCCCGACATCTTCCACGATGCTCCCCCGCCTCCACAGCCTTAAACTCTAGGAATGGAGGGTTGCAGCAATGAAGCTAATCAAAAACCCGCTAGTCCTAGCGTTCGCGATCATCGGCGTTTGCGCTGTGCTCTATGGTGCCTGGCACCTTTACGAACAGCACGAAACGCGAGAACCATCGCGCGCGATGTTCGCGGCGCCTGCTCCGTCCGGCATTCCCGACATCTTCCATGATGCGCCACCGCCGAAACAGCCGTAGGAGGCGGGATCCGTTAAAGGAGAGACTCCCGTGCTCGCTTCAAATTTCAACGATATTGCTAACCAATTCTATACCGCAGGGGCGAACTACAGCGCAGCGATCGAGCCGTATGCCATCAAACTCTTCGTTGCCCTGCTGCTCATCGACATCCTCGTTACGTGGATTCAGTTCAACGCGGAAGGGCAGCTTGATGCTCCCCATTTTCTGGGCCGCCTTCTGAAGCACATGCTCAGCGGCGGGTTTGTCTATCTGATGATCGTAAACGCCTTCTCTTGGATGACTGCCGTGATTAAGAGCTTTTCTGCGATAGGCGCCGCCGTCACAGGGCTTCCAGCGCTCAGCCCGCAGACCGTACTCCAGCTCGGGAGCAACATGGCCAGCACAATCTTCAACGCGCCAGCCAACGCCAGTATGATCACGAACATCGAACTTGCGATAGTGCAGAGCGTATCGGCCTTCGTTGTTCTGCTTGCTTTTGTCATCACTGCGTCGATGCTGTTACTCACCTTGATCGAATCGTACCTCGTTGTTGGTGGAGGTGTGATCCTACTTGCTCTCGGAGCGAACCGTTTCACTGCCCCTGCCGCCGAGGGTTACTTCGGCTACGTCCTCCGTGTAGGGGTTCGACTCTTGTTTTTCTACCTTGTACTCGCAATTGGTGTTCAAATGGCCACGCAGTGGAGCGCTGCGTTGCTTGCCGCCTGCAAGCCGGTTCCGAGCACGCTCCCTTGGTGGACCACTTATGGCGTCCCGCCAAGCTCAATCATAACGACAGTTTGCTCCGGGAGCTTGCCGGTCTCAGCGATGCTCACCTACACCGCCTTTGCAATCGTCTTCATGATTGTGAGCATTGCCGTTCCCCATATGGCCTCCAGCATTGCCGGTGGCACAGTCGGCCTCGCTCTGAGCCATGCCTTCGAGGCTGCGTTTATCGCTCAGACAGTCATTCGGCCGATTACTAGCGCGCTCCAGACCGGATTTAGCAAAGCCGCGCAACTCGGCAACGGCAGCGCGGGCAATAACAGCGAAGGCGCCGGCTGGGTCAAGGCGATGGACTTCGGCCGACAGACTCAACAACTGAGCAATCTGGGTCCTGACAGCGGACAACGGGTCCCCGCACCTAAAGATGTTCGCGGCACGTCGGTCATGCCGGCGCGCGCTCCGAGCACCACGCCGATGAGTCCAGGCACAGCGCGCTATGGGAGCGGCAACGGCACAACGACGATGGGCAAAGCGACCAGTAAGATCTAATGAGTCGGTTCGGGCAGAAAAGTGTATGGCTAACATCCAGCGCCGTCATCCGAATAGGCGTCAACCTTCGCCTGCTGAGCCGTCCGCTCCTGTGGCCGAACTGATCGAACAACGGATCTTTCTGTTGCGCAGCCATAGAGTCATGCTCAGCACTGATCTTGCCCAGCTCTACAGCGTCGAGGCGCGCGCGCTAGTTCAGGCCGTCAAGCGGAACCTCGAACGCTTCCCCGCCGACTTCATGTTCCAGCTCAACGACGAGGAGTTCGGCATCTTGAAATCACAGAATGTGACTTCAAGTTGGGGCGGCCTCAGGCGCGCCGCGCCCTACGCCTTCACCGAACAAGGAGTCGCGATGCTCTCAAGCGTCCTTCACAGCAAGCGCGCTATCCAGGTCAACGTCGAGATCATGCGTGCCTTCGTCCGCCTGCGCCAAATGCTCGCCTCTCACGCCGACCTTGCCCGGAAACTCGATGCCCTCGAAAAGAAGTACAACGCGCAATTCAAGGTCGTCTTTGACGCCATCCGCGATCTGATGACACCCCCAGATCCCAACCGGCGCCGAATCGGTTTTAGGTCGGATTGAGTTCATAGAGCGCCCATGGCGAACCCCTAGAACAGTCCGCCCGTGCGAAGACTGTCGAAACCCGTCAGGCTTATACTCTCATTGATTCGAACTCCAACCCTTTTCTTGGTCGGCGGCAGTGGCCGGACCGCCTGTGCAAAACTCCATTCCTAGAGAAACGCATTCAAGGTGCGCTTCTGGTATGTTGGATTCAATCTCAGGAGGTGTTGGCAAAGATGGCGGCGGTGGTGGTTTCTCTTGAGGAAATTCAGCGCAAGCTCTTGGAATATCGGCTAGGCCAGTTGTTTTCGCACGATCAACGATGGAGAAACGGGAGGGGCTGGAGTGCAGATAGCAGGCGCAGAGGCTTGGCTGGGTTTATTTTGCTCGCTCTGCGCGCAAGCACCGGAGTCCTGTGGGAATTCGATCGCGGACGCAGTCAGGATTTTTTAGAGCTTCACGATCCTTCATTGCCAGACGATAGAGCCGTTACCCTTATCGTCTCGCCTCGCAACGTACAGTTTGAACTCGCGGGGCGCCGATGCGTCTTCGGCATCGATAGTCACGGTCGCATCGATCCCTCCTTGATTTCAGATCCTCATGACGCGCCGGAAAGAGTGCCGGTCCAGCTTGCGGTCACAGTACGTGGTGCTCCCGCCGGCGCGACGCTCAATGAAATGCTCGAAATAGGGCCCGACTGGGGATTCAGGTTCGTGGCCGGCGCGAGATAGCGAGATGGGCGAACCTGCCAACTTGTCCGCGCTTCGAATCGTTTACGGCTATAAACCCGCGGTACTCGCCGATGACGCTATCAGACGAATCCACGCTCGCATACTGGATCAGCTCGCCCAGGCGAAAACCCGCGCGATGATTGACAGCTTCGAAGTCCGCGAGCAGCACGAGGCTTTCGAGAAAGAAGCGGAAGGGAAGGAGCTTCTCCGTCAGCTTCGCGAACTCGCGATGCGGCGCAAGATCAAAGTGCGGTTCGGGAGCAGGAAATATCCCTATGAATGGTTCCCGCTACAATTCCTGCTCGTATACGCAGGCGGCGAGCTCTGCCAAGCGTTCCCGTGCATGCTGGAAGGCGGCTACGTACCGCCCGAGGACTTTCTTGAGCACCTTCTCGCTGGCGAGCCTTGGACTGTGGGCGGCCGACGCAAAGGCCGTGAACGAGATCACGACCGTATCGTCGAGCATCTGATCGCCAACCCCGACGTGCTCGAACCGGGACTCACATCCCTCGGTGCGGAACATCCGGTTTCGGGTGCATCAGGTGAATCGGGTTTCCTCGACCTGCTCTTTCGCGATCGCGAAACGCGTTACCTTATCGTCGAAGTGAAGGTTAAGGCGTCTGAGTTGGACGAAGGGATCGGAAAACTCGGGCGACATCGGCGCCTCTTCGCAGAGATGAACCACATCGAACCCACCCGTATACGACGGCTGCTCGCTTGCCCGGACATTCCAGGAGCTCGGTTCCCGGAACTGCGCGAGGCGGGCATCGAGTGGCGGATCGTGCCGCTAGCAGCGCCCGTAAACCCAAACGGTAATCCCTAAGCCGACCTCGACTTTGCAACGGCAAAGAATCGACGACACGTATTCCGACATCGTGGACACCCTCGTTCCCTGACACTCACTTCTGCGCCGAAGATGCGCGACTGGACGACGCTAGTCCCAACAATATTTGCCGATCAAGCTCTTGGCATAGTTCGGCAAGTGAACCACCTGCGGCGAGGCGCAGGGCGGATTCCCTCAGAACGTCGCGCGCAACATTCTCGCAGGCGTGCAGAAAGTCCTTCGTGATAACCGGACCGAGCCGCTCGACTTTCCTGCGCACTCCTTCGTCAGAGAGCGGCTTCCCGTTGTGGGCGATTTCGCTACGGATTTCATAGACCGTCTTCAGTAGGGCTTGCGTTTCCACCGGATTCCTCCGGTTGATGAGCAGCGCCGCCCCTCGCTTCGACAGCGGAGCCTTTTTCTTTCTTGTGTTCGGCAAAAGACAACTTTCCAGCGCGATCGTCAGATCGATAATGGTGTCTTCCCCGGATTGCCGGCCATAAGCCTGGTTAAATCGGCTCAACGAAATTTGCATCTTGTCTTCGATCGCTCCAAGGGCGTCGTAGACTTTCATGACGCCATCCCAATCGGCCGCACCTAACTCGTACATGCGACTCGAGTTTTGCGCTCGTCCGTCGAAGATGTATTGAGAGGCAGACTTCTCAAAGAGCCCGTTGCTCACACCGAGAATTCCCGGAGCGCCGACATCACCCGATTTGAGCAGCCGGAGCGCTGTCAAAAACCGTAAGATCTCGTTCCCGACCTCGGGCCCGAACCCACATTCATCGCGCCCGGTAGTGGACGAGCCCCGAAGAACGAAGTGCGCGCGCGCCAGATCGCCTCGGTCCATCACCTGCGGCTCGCCAAAAGGACCAAACCCAGCGTTCTGGTTCCAGAGGCTCGTTTTATCTTCAGGGCTGAGCGCCGAGAGTTCGAGGCTCTGACCGATTTGCATGGGACAATTTTCGGTCTTGAAATTTAATAGCGGCGCCGCCAAACGCCACATCACCGTCGGGCAAGTCCACTCTTCCGTCAGACGCTCGTATGCCTCTTGCAGCTGCTCGCTGGTCGGGTCAAGAGTCTGAACCCGGTCGCACAAATCGGCCAAGGCGTAGTACACCTCGTAGGTGAGTCGGCTCCCGAGCTGGTTCCCGAGATGACCGAACGTAGGGGCAGCAATCGGCTGCCAGTTTTCGTCGAGCACTCGACGGCCTCTGCGCACACCATGCGCAAAATGCTCTCGCGCGCAGCGTTCCGCTTCCGCCTTGGCCCATCGCTCCCGATTCACCAGCAGCAGGCCCCGGAAATCGGGCTTCTCAACCCCGCTGAAGCTTATGGTCGAACCCGAGGCCGCGGGCCCGGAGAACTCGGGAGCGCGAAACAAGAATGGATGCTCGATGCGCTTCGGCATGCCCTCGCCATCGACCAACGACCGCGCAGGAGCAAGTAACTTTTCAGCGAACTCCAGGAAGAGGCCTACCAAACTCCGCTCTCGATCGGATGACCCACCATCAACCACAGTTTGCGCCTCCCTCGCTGCGACCCGCGTCAGCTCGCAGCCTACAGACAGCATGCGACTCTAGGGCTGGGTTTCAAGGCCTTCGGGCAAATCTGTCGGGCGGCTGCTTTCCTCTTTTCCGCGCGGCCGAAAGCCGTTACGCCGAAGATCCCCCGCTGGAGCATCGCTCTAGACGGCTTCAGGGCTTGCTGCACCCCCACAAGGTATTGTTGCACTTCGATTTTCGCGCGACTCGTGATGGTGCTATTCTGCTTCTCATAACTAATCAGGGCGCTATCGCGCCTTAGGGCGCGATTTCTCCCTGAAGCACGGTTTTGCCGCCTAGAGGGGGAGATTCGGATTGTCACGTACAACAGATGAGCAGCGCGCGATCTCCGTCCGGCAGCCTTGGGCATATGCGATTCTGCATCTCGGCAAGGACGTTGAGAATAAGCCGCTGAGAACGGATTATCGCGGACGCATTCTGATTCAGGCGTCACTCACGGTTGAACGCGACGAAGCCAGGAAGCTCGGGCTTGATCCGGACGAGTTGCCAACTGGCGTTATCGTCGGCTCGGTCGAGATTTTTGATTGCGTCCGAAACTCGAAGAGTAAGTGGGCAATTCGGGGCCAGTGGCATTGGCGACTGAGGAACCCGCGAGTCCTCGCGAAGCCGATTCCGTTCAAGGGCAAACTTGGCTTCATTCGAGTTCCGCCGAAGCTTCTCAACGGAAGGCATTTTCTCACTCCGAACCCGGCACGCAAATGACCAACACTCTCTCTCGACGGGCTCTTGGGGATGGGGCGGCATGATGCCACCAGTTCAAACCTGTTCGTGATTCCTCGTAGGTTACCGAATGGCAATTCCAAGGATCTTGAAGCACGAGTACGACAAGGCGATCGAGGAATACGAAAAAGAGTGGAGCACTCTTGACGTCGCGCTATATCGGCTCTGTACCGAACACCCGGGCCATGCATCTTCAGCCGAGGTATTCGCCAAGATTTTCATTATCGGGCGGACATACCAAACCGGAATCGAACGGCAGGTGAAGAGCAAAGGCGGGCAAGGTAGCTCAATCTCACAGGTAGCAGAGAAATTGATCGACAATTCCGAAACTGTGGACAGACTGTTCGAGGCACTTTCCTGCGTCTCAGAGCCAATCGACGCGGGGAAGCTACGGTCAATTGCTGAAGTGCACGGAGAGATCATTCAGTTACTGCGTCCGATCACGAGAAAGGGGCGTGTACCACGAGCGTTCGTTTCAAAATATTTGCACTTTCACTTTCCGGCTGTTCCGATTTACGACAGCTATGCGGATTCGAGCCTGAGGAGTTTGGTTCGTTGGGAGGCCGCGCTTGAGGTCTTTGAGAAGCCGACACACGCGGATCAAGAGTATGTTTGGTATGCAATGCGCTTTTTGAAGTTGTACGAGGAAGCCGCCGCATCACGCAAGCTCTGTCTCAAGGTCAAGTACCTGGATCACTATCTCGTGTGGAAGACTGACCAGAAGAAGCAGAGGAAGGCGCGTGGCAAATCGAAAGTCTAATAACAAGTCGAAGGGGGCGCGCGAGGCGGCGACGTATCGGCATCCCGAGGCGGAAAGTCCGCTGCGCCCCGAGGTCGGCACGCAGGCGCAATTCAAAAAGCGCAACCCGCCGGTCACTTATCGTTACGATTCGTCGCTCTCGCCGGTGCTCGAATGGGACGGGCAGAACCATGCGCGCGAGGTGGGCGAGGCGCTGATCAGCGAGATACTTGACGCACAATCGCTCGAGGACGCCAAGAGCGCGGCCGCGCGGCGCTCCGGGACGGACCAACCATCACACTTCGTAACTACGCCCTGGTGCCTGTCCCCATGAACAGACAACCCTCGGGACCGCAAACCCCATCTCCATTGCGATCTTGAAATTCGGAATTGCTTCTTATGGGAACATGAAAACCCAGACCACAGCCAACGCAAAGAGAAGAAGAGAATTTTCATGCCGCGACTGACCGAACAGGAACAGCAGGAAATCATCCGCTATATCGAGGCCGACAAGCCGCTGCCGGACAAGTATCGCTTTCTGCTGTTCGAGGACAAGCGCGAGGTGGAACTGGTCTGGAACGGCAAGACCAGCGAGGTCTGCAATATCGTCCTGCCCTTTCAGGTGATCGAGCAGGTGGACGAGCCGCGTGCGGAGAAGCCAGCCGATCGAGCATTGCAACCGGGCCTTTTTGACGCGCGCGGCCGCCAGCTCAAGGGCTGGACCAACAAGCTCATCTGGGGCGACAACAAGCTGATCCTCTCATCGCTGAAGAACGGCCCGCTGCGCGAGGAGATCGAAAAGCAGGGCGGCCTCAAGCTGATCTACATTGACCCGCCCTTTGACGTCGGCGCGGATTTCTCGATGGACATCGAGATCGGCGACGACACCTTCACCAAGAAGCCCAACATTCTGGAAGAAATCGCCTACCGCGACACCTGGGGCAAGGGCGCCGATTCCTTCATCGCCATGATTTACGAGCGGCTGGTACTGATGCGCGATCTGCTGGCAGAGGATGGGAGCATCTATGTGCATATGGGATCGCAAGTCAATCACCTCGTTCGTGCTGTGCTTGATGAAGTATTTGGGACGGAAAACTTCCTGAGAGAAATCGTATGGCAACGAGTGGCAGCGAGGAGTCACGGGAATTTATACCCCGCCACCCATGACTACATCTTGTATTACAAAAGGATGGGCGATCCCGTTTGGAACCAGCAATACACGCGAGTGAAAGAAGGGTTGATCGAGTCACATTACAACGCAATCGAACCAGAAACGGGCAGACGATACACTTTGGACAACTGCCTCAATCAAAACCCGAATCGTCCCAACCTAAAATTTGAATGGCACGGGCATACGCGCGTGTGGAGATGGACAAAGGAAAAGATGGCGGAGTTGGAAAAGCAAGGCCGACTGGTCTACACGTCATCCGGAATGACGAGATACAAGCGATACCTCGACGAGTCCTTGGGAACGCCGCTGCAGTCTGTATGGGTTGATATCCCTCCGGTGAATAGTCAAGCCGCTGAAAGCACGGGGTACGACACGCAGAAGCCTGAGCCCTGCTTGAGCGCATCATCATTGCCTCCTCTAATGAAAACGACATCGTCGCCGATTTCTTCTGCGGCTCCGGCACTACCGCCGCCGTGGCGGAGAAGCTGGGCCGCAAGTGGATCGCCACCGACTTAGGCAAGTTCGCCATCCACACCACGCGCAAACGACTGATCGGCGTACAGCGGGAGTTAAAGGCCGAAGGCAAAGACTACCGCGCCTTTGAAATCCTCAACCTGGGCAAGTACGAACGCCAGCACTACGTCGGCGTGAATCCCAACCTGCGCGAGGCGGAACAGCAAAAGCAGTTGGAACAAAAGGAAGCCGCCTTCGTCGATCTGATCCTGCGCGCCTACCGCGCCGAAAAGACCGACGGCTTTGCCACCTTCCACGGCAAGAAGGCCGGGCGGCTGGTGGCTGTAGGCCCGGTCAACTTGCCGGTGACGCGCCTGTTTGTGGAAGAGATCATCCTGGAATGCCGCAAGAAGCACATCACCCGCGTGGACATTCTCGGCTTTGAGTTCGAGATGGGCCTGTTTCCCAACGTGCTGGACGAAGCCCGCGCCAAAGGCATCGACATTGCCCCCAAGTACATCCCAGCCGAGGTGTTCGACAAGCGGGCGGTGGAAAAGAATCAGGTGGTCTTTCACGACGTTGCGGCCATCGAGGTTAAGCCGCACGTCAAGAAGAACAGCGTGGCGGTGGAGCTGACCGACTTCTCGGTCTTTTACTCGCAGGATTCCATCGCCAACGCCGAAGCGACGCTCAAAGACAAAGCCAGCAAGATCGTCGTGGAGAAGGGGCAGATCGTTAAGGTGAGCAAGGACGCGAAGGGCATCGTGAAGCGCGAGCGGCTCACCAAGAAATGGACCGACTGGATCGATTACTGGGCGGTGGATTTCGACTTTGAGAGCAAGCGCGAGATCGTCCGCGTCGAAGAAACGAAGACGACCGGCGACGTGGGAAGAGCGGTGGACCGGGGATTACATCTTTGAGAACGAGTGGCAATCCTTCCGCACCAAGAAAGACCGTGCGCTGGAACTGACCAGCGTCTTTCAGGAATGCCCGCCGGGGCGGCGCAAGATCGCGGTGAAGGTGGTGGACATCTTCGGCAACGACACGATGACGATCGTCGAAGTCACCGTGGGAGCGAAGAAATAATGGCGCTGCATCCCAACTTTCCCGAATCGCCCTACGCCATCCTCGACCCGGCTATCCGCTGGTTTCCGGCGGATGAAGCACTGCGGGAGTCCAGCTCGGAAAAGCTGATGCCGCCGCTGGTGTCGCAACTGCGCAAGAAAGTGAAGGAATGGCGGGACAGCGGCTATGCGGGAGCGACGGACACCAGCAAGAGCCTGCTCAACTGGTGGTTCAATACGCCGCACCTGATGCCGCAAGGCTGACGGCACGATGGCCGAGTTTCAATATTACTTTGCCCAGCGCGAGGCGCTGGAAACCATCATCTATCTGTACGACGTGGTGGGCGTGAAGGACAAGTACGACCTGATGCGCTTCGACAGTTCCGGTGCGGTGTCGGCCGGGATGTTTGACGAGACCTGGCGGCGGTTCGTGGTGAAAATGGCGACCGGCACCGGCAAGACCAAGGTGCTGAGCCTGGTGCTGGCGTGGAGCTTTTTCCACAAACTGTACGAGCCGGAATCAGGACTGGCGCGCAATTTTCTGGTGATCGCCCCCAACATCATCGTGCTGGACCGCATCTACAAGGATTTTCAGGGCCTGCGCATCTTCTTGAAAGACGACCCGGTCTTGCCCGACGACGGCTTCGATGGGCGCAACTGGCGCGACGATTTTCAATTGACCCTGCACGTGCAGGACGAGGTGCGCATCACCCGCCCCACCGGCAACATCTTCCTGACCAACATCCATCGCGTCTATGCCGGCGACGACATTCCCGCTTCGCCCGATGACGAAGACACGATGGACTATTTCCTGGGCAAGCGGCCGAGCGGCGCGACCACCGACTCCAAAGTGGACCTGGGCATGATCGTGCGGGACATTGACGAACTGGTGGTGTTGAACGACGAAGCGCACCACATTCACGACCCGCGCATGGCGTGGTTCAAATCGATCGAGGATATTCACAACCGGCTGAAGCAAAAGGGGTCCGCGCTCTCGCTGCAAGTGGACGTGACCGCCACGCCCAGGCACAACAACGGCGCGATTTTCGTGCAGACAGTCGCCGATTACCCGCTGGTGGAAGCCATCTCGCAAAACGTGGTGAAGCATCCCGTCCTGCCCGATGCTCCCAGCCGCGCCAAACTGGTGGAGCGCAAGAGCGCCAAGTTCACCGAGAAATACGCCGACTACATTCATCTGGGCGTGATCGAATGGCGCAAGGCGTATGCCGAGCACGAAAAGATGGGCAAGAAAGCCATCCTGTTCGTGATGACCGACGACACCCGCAACTGCGACGACGTGGCCGCGTATCTGGAAGGCCACTATCCCGATCTGAAAGACGCGGTGCTGGTGATTCACACCAAGAACAACGGCGAGATTTCCGAATCGACGTCGGGCAAGAGCAAAGAGGAACTGGACTAGCTGCGCGAGCAAGCCAACGCGATCGACGGGCTGGACAGCCCCTACAAAGCCATCATCTCCGTGATGGTGCTCAAAGAGGGCTGGGACGTGCGCAACGTCACCACCATTGTGGGGCTGCGCGCCTATTCCGCCAAGAGCAACATCCTGCCCGAGCAAACGCTCGGGCGCGGCTTGCGCAAGATGTATCCCGGCGGCGTGGAAGAATACGTCAGCGTCGTTGGCACGGATGCTTTCATGGATTTCGTGGAATCCATCCAGGCCGAAGGCGTGGTGCTGGAGCGCAAGCCGATGGGCGAAGGCACCCAGCCAAAAACCCCGCTGGTGGTGGAGATCGACAAGGAAAACGAGAAGAAAGACATCGACGCGCTGGATATTGAAATCCCCGTGCTGACGCCCCGCATCTATCGCGAATACAAGAACCTGAGCGATCTGGATGTCGGCGCGCTGGCGCATCAGCGCGTGGCCTACCTGCAGTTCAGCGAGGAACAACAGCGGGAGATCGTCTTCAAGGACATCACCACCGGCGAGGTGACGCATACCACCATCCTCGATACGGCAGGCGTTGCCGACTACCGCAGCGTGATCGGCTATTTCGCGCAAACCATCATGAAGGATTTGCGGCTGGTCAGCGGCTACGACGTGCTGTACGGCAAGGTCAAAGCCTTTGTGCAGACCGAATTGTTTGACCGTCCGGTGGAGCTGGAAGACCCGAACACGCTGCGCAACCTCTCGGAACTGGCCGCCACCAAAACCCTGATCGAGACGTTCAAGAAGGCGATCAATGCTCTGACCGTGCAGGACAAGGGCGACGCCGAAATCCGCGACACAATCAAGCTGCGGCAAACGCGGCCCTTTGTGGCAAAGGACCAGGGCTACCTCGTCCCGAAGAAGAGCGTCTTCAACCGCATCATCGGCGACAGCGAACTTGAGCTGCTGTTCGCCCGCTTTCTTGGACGACTGCGACGACGTGATTTCCTACGCCAAGAATTATCTGGCGGTGAATTTCAAGCTGGACTACGTGAATGCGGACGGCGACATTTCCAACTACTACCCGGATTTTCTGGTCAAGCTGTCCGACCAGCGGATTTTTATTGTCGAAACCAAAGGGCAGGAAGACCTGGATGTGCCGCTGAAGATGGAACGGCTGCGGCAATGGTGCGAAGACATCAATCGGGTGCAGGCCGGACGTGAAATACGACTTTGTTTACGTGGACGAAGAGAGTTTCAAGAAGTACAAGCCAACCTCATTTCAACAATTGATTGATGGCTTCAGGGAATACAAACAGACAATTTGACCAACCGCTATACCTGACCGCGATTACGCAGCGCCTCATAGCAGCAGGTGAGCTTTCAGGAGCCGACACATGAAGTTCCTCCACACGGCAGACTGGCAAATCGGCATGCGGGCCGCGCATGTGGGCGCGGCGGGGCCGCGCGTGCCGCAGGCGAACTCAAGCCGAGTGCGACCAATTCTCTAATGACCATGCTTTAGTGTGACTATAAGCTATCCCTGCGCTTGACATTTGGCTACGTTGGGAAAATCAATGTCCATTGCCGATGACATACTAGCCTTCTCGCAAACCAGGGCCGGGTGGCAACAAGACGTCATCCGAAGGCTCTTCGCACAGGCCGAGTTCACCGATTCCGATCTCCGGAGTGCCTTGGCCATGCTGAAGGCACAGTATGGGCTCCATCAGGGAGCCGCACCCACACCGATTCCGTTCTCCGCTTCTCACATTCCTCAGCAGCCATCCGACGCACCACCAGTCATTCTCAATTCCCTCGGGCACTTGGTAAACACGAATCGTTTAGCGACCGGACAGGTTCTCAATTTCGGCATCAGCGGCCTTACAGTAATCTACGGCGACAACGGAAGTGGAAAGAGCGGCTACTGCCGCATTCTGAAAAAGCTATGTCATGTCCGCGAAGGTGGAGAGGAAGATATTCGCGGCAACGCCTTCGACCCTTCCAGTGTCGGTACGCGCCCTGAGGCAACAGTGCGATTCACGGTCGGCACGACCGAACCCACAGAGGTCCGGTGGAAAGACGGGGCTGGTGAGCCACCCGAGGCACTATCGCGCATCTCCGTATTCGATGCGAAGACCGTATCCCTCTACGCCGACCAACAGAACAGGATTGAGTTTCTCCCAGCAGGTCTGGACGTTATGACCAGACTGGGTGGGCTTTGCGAAAAACTCTCTGATGTTTTAGATGGCGAGCGAACCGAGATTGAGAAACGCATTGCCACTCCTCTGCCATCTGTTCCGGCAGACACCGGGGCGTCAACCCTCATCTCGCGGCTAGCCAAGGGCGCTCTCCCGCAAGATATTCCGACGAAGGAAATCATAGAAGCTGCGTGTGCTTGGTCACAGAAGGACGAACTCGCAGTCCAGGAAGATGAACGCCGACTGATTGAGGACCCAGAAGTGCTGGCGCGGAAGTGTCGGACTCTCGTTCAGACCATCAGCACAATCGAGCAAGCCCTTCAGGCAGCAACCTCAAGGCTGGACCGACAAGCTGCGGAAGGCTACCGCCGCGCCTGCGAAGCAGCAAAGGCCGCAAGGGAAGCGGCAAGGCTCGCGGCAGCACAGGCAACAGCCGGCGACGTCCTCTTGGGATTCGGATCAAACGCTTGGAGGCTTCTCTTCCGGTACGCCAAGGAATACAGCGCGGTCGCGTATCCGAACGATTTATTTCCTGTTACGCGTGATGGAGCACGTTGCGTCCTCTGCCAGCAAATTCTTGATCCAGACGCGATTACTCGGTTCAAAAGCTTCGACAAATATGTGCAGGGCGCCGCGGAGGCTCACGCAGCGCACGAGGAACGAACTCGCGAGGATGCAAAGAGTAATGTCGAGCGGCTTCTGCTTCGTCCGCGCGCCGATGTTCAGGCCATGATGGAGTCCCTGATAAGTGAGGACCCTGAGGCGAACGCTCTCATGGAGCAAGTACTCGCCTATCTCGATGCCTTGACTCTCAGTAAGAAAAACATTCTAACCGCATTCACCAGTGGCGAGTGGGAACAAGTCCCCGACCTCCCACAAGGCCCGGCCCCTGAACTCGACGCCGCCCGCGCTCGCTTGGAGGTTAAGGCAGCGAGCCACGATGCGATGAAAAGTCCAGAGGCTCGCAAACAACTCGAAGCGAAGGTAAAGAATAATCGTGCACGAAAAACACTTTCCGTCAGCTTGCCCGCACTGCTCAAGCGTCGAGAGGACCTGGATCTACTGAGTCGTGTCGTAGCCTGTAGGAGCGCTTGCGATACCACCGCAATCTCCCGGAAGAATACGGAGTTGCGGAAGCAACACCTCACGACGGGCTTCGAAAACAGACTTTCGAGGGAAATCCAACACTTGGAATTGGGTTACCTTCCTTTCAAGATTCACGACCGGAGCGACCACGGTGCGAGCTACATCGGTGTAGGACTTGAGGCAGCCGTTAAGGTTCGTAACAAGGAAATTCTCAGCGACGGCGAGTTCCGTGCGCTCGCGATCGGCTGTTTTCTCGCCGAGGTAGATGGCATCGCCGACCACAGCGGAATCATCATCGACGACCCCGTTTCATCGCTTGATTGCCAGCGCACACGCCGCGTCGCACGCCGCCTCGTCGTCGAAGCTCGAAACGGGCGCCAGGTCATAGTGTTTACCCATGACTTGGTTTTTTACCACGAGCTGCGCCTTGCGGCCGCAGAGCAAACCGTACCGATCGTTTGCCACTGGATTCGGCGCACGCCAGAGCTAGGCTTTGGAACCGTTTTCGGCAACGAAGAACCGTGGCAGGCCAAAAAAGTGACGGCCCGCTTGGGCGACCTCGAACGCAAACTAGTATTGTGTCCCACAAATAACTTTACAGGAGTGAGGCCCATCTGCTATGGTCCGGTGGAGGTTGAATGGGATGGGCAGGCCGAATGCAGCCTTGATGATTACTCAGTCGGAGCGGTCGCAACTGCGCTCGATCGTGCGTTCGCGCAGCCTGCCGCATTCGTTGGTGCGGCGCGCACAGATCGTGCTGCTGTCGGCCGCTGGCGCCGCCAACAGAGAGGTCGCCAGGCGCTGCGGGGTTAGTGCTCCGGTGGTCAGTCTGTGGCGCCAGCGTTATCAGCAACGCGGCATCGCCGGGCTGCACGCGGAACTTCGTCCGGGCCGACCGCGCAGCCATAGCGACGAACAGGTAGCGGGCTTGCTGCGCAAGGTACTGCACAGCAAGCCCGCCGTCGCCACCCACTGGAGCGTGCGCAGCGTGGCGGCGCATACTGGCATCTCCAAGAGCACGGTCGCGCGCTACTTCGCGCTGTTCGGCCTGCAACCACATCGGAGCAAGAGCTTTAAGCTGTCCACCGACCCGTTCTTCGTCGAAAAGGTCCGCGACATCGTTGGGCTTTATCTTAATCCGCCGGACAACGCGCTGGTATTGTGCGTGGATGAGAAGAGCCAGGTGCAGGCCTTGGAGCGCACCCAACCAGTGCTGCCAATGGGGCTCGGTTATGTCGAGGGAGTGACTCACGATTACTATCGTCACGGCACTACCACGCTCTTCGCGGCACTGGACATCGTCGACGGCGGGGTCATCTCCCAGTGCAAGCCGCGCCATCGCCACCAGGAATTCCTGAGCTTTTTGAAACATCTCGATGCTAATATGCCGGCCGATCTTGAACTGCACCTGATCGCCGACAACTACGCGACTCACAAGCATCCCAAAGTCAGAGCGTGGCTCGCCAGCCATCCGCGCTTTCACCTTCACTTCACGCCCACCTACTCAAGCTGGCTCAACCAGATCGAGCGCTGGTTCGCGCTTATCACCCAGCAAGCGATTCGCCGCGGCTCGTTCCGCAACGTCCGGGAACTGGTGGGGAAGATCGACGCCTACGTGGCTCATTACAATGCCCACAAGCGGCCCTTCGTCTGGACTGCCACCGCCGACTCGATATTCAACAAACTCCAGCGCATCTGTAAACTTATTAATGGGACACAACACTAGCGGCTCTCCGCAAAATCCCTGAATCCTCGAGGGACGCTTACCGTGAGAAGGTCAAGGATTTCTACAGCGACTTGCGTGAGACTTGGGAGCGCCTCGTTGAAGAACTCCTCCTGAACGATGTTGTAGGGCGTTTTCAGCGTGACGTGGCGACCCAATCATTAAAGGGCGTGCGCGTCGAGGACGAAGACTATCGCCGCGTCTTTTTTGGGATGAAGCGGGCATCGGAGTACTCAGGCCACGACAAGCCCTTAGCGGCAGGGAGTGTACTTCCTGCTCACGATGAGGTCGCGAGCGACCTCGAAAATCTCAAGTCATACGCTTCCGACCTGAAAAAGCGCAAAAACAAGCTCGAAGACGAACGCAGGCAACTCGAAAAAGCCCCGGTAGGCAAGACCGTCTAAATCATAGAACAGAGCCGGCAGCGCATAAAATCTGGGCCCGGCGGTGGCGCTCCACTAAAGGTTTCCAATCTATACGACGATATACTATCTGCTGAATGTCCTGAAAACGACCAAGTTCCGGACAACATCAAAACGTCCGTCGGCCCATTATGACCGAGGGTCGGTAGAGGGTTCGTCGAGGCTCTTCCCGGCCTCGGGGGGCTCCGCGGACTGCCCCTTGTTCCATCGCCCCGCCAGGGGCATTACTTCAACCGACTCTACCTATGACTGCGGGGAAATTGGGGAGCAGGCCAGCACGAGCAAATTGCGTCGCTTGCTGTACGGCAATCGCCGGCTGAGTTAAAATTCCCCGCCATGTGTGGTCGATACACGCTGACGCGCGGCGATCGCAACTCGCTTGCTGCCGAGTTGGGTGTTCCACCCGAGCAGTTGCCCGATTATACGCCCCGCTACAACGCTGCGCCGATGCAGCGCCTCTTCATCCTCATAACTGAGTACGAAACCCGAAAGATCGTCCCCGCGCGCTGGAGCCTAGTTAATCGCTGGGCGAAGGACACCTCGCGTGCCACCCAATGCATCAACGCCAAGGGCGAGACCGTCGAGGAGCGCCCGTCGTTCCGCGACGCCTTCAAGAAGCGGCGATGCGTCGTGCCGGCGGACGGATTTTACGAATGGACCGGCCCGAAAAGTGCGCGGCGGCCCATGTGGATTCATCGCGCCGATGGCAAGCTGATCCTTTTCGCCGGCTTATATGAAGACTGGTTTCCCGAAAAGGAGCGGCCCGAGACGACCTTCACAATCATCACCTGCGAGCCAAATGCGCTGATGCGGCCCATTCATAACCGAATGCCCGTCATTCTCGACGGCCGTGCCGCTGATGATTGGATGAATTCTACCGAATCCGACCCGCTTTCGCCCAAACGGCTGCTGATTCCCGCGCCTGACGATCTCCTGCTCGCGCAACCCGCATCTCCCCTCGCCAACAGCGTTAAGAACGAAGGTCCAGAACTGCTCGTCGCGACTGAGCAGGTGGAAATGATGGGTTCGTTGAACCGCTCACGGTGACCCTGGGTCAGTTTTGCGACGGCGGTTACAAGCGGCTGTCGCCAGCCCGGCAGGGGCTGCTCAAGCAGGTCAGGCTGATCGAGAGCGTTGATGCCCCGTCCGATAGATGGGCGGCCGACGTGAACGGTTGTGCAGTGCTTCCGGCAGATCGGGCATCGAGCTTGCGGGTGATCCCATAGAGTGGTACATTGGTTCATAATGGAGTCACGGAATGATCGTGAGCTTTCGGGATGACTGGCTGCGCGAATTCTTTGTCGAGGACGTTCGATCAAAGAAAATCCCATCCGATCTGGAAAGCCGTTTGTTCCGCAAAATCCAGATGATCGACGATGCGACGACGGTTCAGGATTTACGAGTGCCGCCCAGCAACCATTTTGAAAAGCTGCACGGCAATTTGGAAGGTTTCCATTCGATCCGCGTCAACAAACAATGGCGGCTCATCTTCCAGTGGGATGGCGGCCGAGGTGAAGCGACAGGCGTCTATCTGGACGACCATAGTTATCTGTGAGGTGAGCCATGCTGACGACGAAGCGCAAGCCAGCGAGCGTTGGCGAAATTCTGATTGAAGAGTTCATGGAGCCGATGGGCCTGACGCAAGGCGCGCTGGCTGAAGCGATGGGCGTGCAACGCAAGCATGTCAATGAACTATGCAACAATCGTCGCAATGTGACGGCGGCGACAGCCCTCATTCTCGCCCGCGTGTTCGGCAACAGCCCGGATTTCTGGCTGAACGTGCAGCGGCGCAGCGATCTGTGGGAAGCGATGCATTCGCCCCGCGAACGCAAGCGGATCGAACGTGCGCGACCGCTGACCGCCGCGGCATGAGCGCTAGGTCACTACGTGCGAGCCCAACGCGCTGATGCGGCCCATTCATAACCGCATGCCCGTCGTTCTCGACGACCCCGCCCCCGATGATTGGATAAATCCCACCAAAGCCGATTCGCTTTCGCCCAAACAGCTGCTGATTCCCGCGCCCGACGAGGTCCTGCTTGTACAGCCGGCATCGCCGCGCGCGAACAGCGCCAAGAACGACGGCCCACAACTCATCATCGCGACGTAGCAGGTCGAGATGATCGATTCGATGAACCGCTCACGGTGACCCTGGGTCAGTCTTGCACCGGCGGCTACACCGGTCCCGGCAACTAGATATCGACCACCAAACCCGGATCGAATTGTCCCGTCGCGGGCTCGTGCGGATAGCCCATCTGATTTGCGACCAGCCGAGTCTTCCCGACGATGTACTGAACGCAGTGATGCGTGTGGCCATGTATCCAGGTGGTCGGCGAATATTTCCCGATGATCTCCTTCAGGTCGGAAACGAAAGCCGCCGGTCAGATAATCGTTCCGGAATCTCCCGTCCGTGCCCAGGAGAGACGGAGCGTGGTGAGTAACCACGACGGTCGGACCATCCCAGTTGGTGGCGAGCTTTGCCTCCAGCCACGCTCGTCCGCGTTCGTGACGCTCAAGCGCATCCCCCGGCGTAAAGCCGTCCGGACGATTGATCAATCGATGATCGTTCAGGAACCGGGCCGCCTTATCCATCGCGTCCCGACGATGCTCGCGCCCAAAAGCCAGATAGTCGGTCCATAGCGTGGCGCCCAGAAACCGCACTCCCTCCAGCATCACTTCGTCCAAATCCAGAACAGAAACCCGGGAGCCGCGCGCCACCGCCCTCATCTTCTCCAGCACGTTCAGCCGCTCTCCGTAATACTCGTGGTTCGCCCGGCACATAAACAGCACGCTTCCGGAGACGCTCAGCCTCTCGTACCGCCCACTTCACCCCCGATGACCCCTACGCCGATATCGCCGGCGAGAACCACGACCTCCGCAACGCTCTCCGGAATGCGCCATGAATACGGCGGCGTGACCATTTCCAAATGAAGATCTGACAGAATCTGCAGTTTCATCGACTTAAGCGAATCTCGTCGCTGTGCTTCCACGCCCGTCGCGCGCTTCGCCATTCGCCCTGAAGAGCACTACGACCTGATCGCGCTTCTCCAAACCCGGCCTCACACCAATCCCCAAGCGCCAGAAGACCATCTGCCGCTTATTCATCGGCTACCAGAAGCCCTTCCGTCCCACCGTGATCATACCCCTCCGGTCCACGGCAACATGCCGCGCGGCGCTGCGCTGTGAGCCGCCCCACGAGCGCTCCGTAAACTCCGCGTCGCGGCCCGTCCCCTTACCCCTCCGCCCATGCGGTCTCCGCTTCGCGCCGCTTTAGGTGGTGGCGTTCGCTGCGCTAGATACCCGTGGGGTCCGTCAAGCTGTATGTCGTCAGAACCTTTTGGACAAGTTAGCAATGGATTTAAGAGAGGATCAGGCCCATCAGAGTCGAAGTTCAGGCTGCAGCCTGGTGATGCAGCCGGCGTCGCAGCTCGATGGTCTTCAGCTTGGTTGTTTCCCTCCGCGTCAGAATGGTTTGACAGCAGCGCCCACCAGCGGCCCATCGTGAGCTTCAGCGCGAGGAGGAATTTGTCGTACTCAAGACCGACGGTTTCGACCATAGCGTCTGCGCTGAGCACGCCGATTTCGCAATCGGTGAAAGCTTCGCATTCCAGACTGTGGCGCACGTCGGGCAGCAGTGGAGGCATGCATACCACGTCGCCAGGGCCGAGCACCTCGAGCAGAACACGTTCGTTCTTGCGATTGACGGAGGTGAGCCGGGCGATGCCCGAGAGTATGATATGGATCGTGTCACTTTCTTGCTTTGCGCTGTAAATGATCGCGCGCTTGCGAAAAACTACGGACCCTGAGCTGCCCTACCAGTCCATCGAACTGCTTCGGGCTAAGTCCGGTGAGTCCTTTCAAGGCCGAGAGATCGACGCAAAGTCTTGACAACCGCCGCGCTGCGAAACTGGGCTAGTTCGGTGATCGACTTGCGCGTGGGGTTGCTCGTGCCGACTCGTTTCATTGTCTCGAACGCCGGTCGAAATCGTCGATCCGCCTCCGCTTGCCGACGTTTGCCCGTATCAAGAAGCGATTCGCCGTCATCATACTGGCAACCGTCGAGCCGCCGTAATTTAGTGGCATCGCCCGAAGTCCTTCGACGTACTGCTTGCCGGTTCTCACACCCATAACTCGACCCCGCTACCGGGCGATCGGGCGATGGAAAATGATTCCACCGCTAAAAAATCTTCAATTCGAGAAAATCAGGCACGTCGGAGCCGACGCCGAGACGGCGCGCCTCCTGATAAACGGCGTACCCGCTAGCTACGTCCTGAACCGCCGTGCCGACGGACTTGAACAGCGTGATTTGCTCGTCCGCCTCGCGGCCAGGTGCGCGCCCGGCGACGACTTCCTGCAGTTCGATAACTTTGCTGCGGTCGTAGGTGTCGTGGGCGAGCGCGTCGATGACGTCACCCGATTCTTCTTCGATTTGTCTTGTCTGGCAGTCGATTACTACTCGTTCTGCGCGGGCAAAGCTCTCCGGATCAATTTCGCGCAACTTGGGCATCGTCGAACCAATTGCGTTGATGTGCACCCCAGCGCGAGCCCACGCGCCGCGATAAGCGATCCCATCGCCCTTGCCCGTGGTATTGGTGGCGACCACCACGATGTCGGCTCCCTCCACGCAGCTTTCGGGGGTGTCGCAGGCTCTGACCTCGATTTTTAGCTCCCGGCTCATGCGCTCGGCGAAGGCTGCTCGGCGCTCACGATTTGGACTAAAAACGGTGACGCGCTCGACGTCGCGCACCGCGCAGACACCGAGGAGATTCGTTCGGGCCTCGAGCCCCGAACCAATCACTGCAACCCGGCGCGCGCTGCGGCAGGCCATGAATCTGGTTGCGACACCAGTCGTGGCGCCCGTCCGAGCGGCCGTCAGATAGTGGGCGTCCATCATTGCCAACAGAACTCCGCTGGCCTGCTCGTAGATAGCGATAAAATAACGGACGCCGTCCTGCACCGATCCATGAAAGGCCTTGAATCCCATGATGCCGCTGCCGTTCATAACGGTGGGCATAATCCGGAAGAAGCCGCGCCCGTTCGGAAGGTTGAGACGCGGTGGCAGCACCACCTGTCCAGTAGCCTGCTCGCGCACCCCGGCTTCCACGGCCGCCACAAGCCTCGTCATGTCGGCCAGGCGTTCGACCTCGCTCGCGTTCAAAAGGAGCATCGGGGGACGGCTTCAGGCCGGGTTGCGGCCTACAAAGAAATCGCCGTCCGGCTCGGGCCATGGATTGAGGCCGCATTGCTCGAGCGCGTTGCGCAACGGTCGCAACTGGCGGTCCACAAGGCGCATCGTGGGCTGCCGCAGCGGTCCGCCATTGAAGCCCTGCAGCCAGCCCTGATATTTCCAGAGCATCCGATGGAGAAAGTTGGAGCCCGCCAGCAGCGACATAGCCTGGAGATTCGCCAGACGTGCCGGATGGATTTTCCAGAATAGCTTCATCGCCTCGGTGAACTCGCCCTCCTGCATCAGGGCGAACATTTTGGGTATGGTGGGACCATAGAATTCGTAGTTACTGGTGCCCATGAACTGGATCGGTACCAGCGACGCCAGTGGGATGCCGTCCCATTCCAACGGCGAAGTCACAATTACCCGTTTGCCGACCGTCTTGTACACTTCGACGAATCCGCCGATCGTCGGCATCCCGCCTTCCGCCTTGATTGCAACGATATTGGGCACGTCGTCGACCAATCTGCGGATCAGGTCAATTTCCATTCCGGCAGGATGAATTCGCTCGAAGCCCCACAGCGGCACCGGGAAGAGGATCACTCCCATGTCGACCTGGTCGCAGAAAGCTTTGGTGTAGTCATAAATGTCCTGGTTGCTGCGCGCGTAAAAGTTGGCCGGATAAGCAAGAAGCACCAGGTCCGCGCCGGCCTCGTGCGCAGCGCGCGCGACCGAAACGTTCTGCGCCAAGGTGTTGAAGGATGCGTGAAATATCAGATGCAGCTTGCCGCGCGCCTCGTCCGCCGCCCACTGCGTAAAGCGTACATATTCTTCAGGAGTGGTCGCAGTTTCAGCAATCAGCAACGCACCCCAGAACCCGTATTCGATCTCCTTGCGAACATCGTAGCGAATAGCCTTTTCGTTGAGCCCGGACAGATCCTCGGTAAACGTGGGATTCACCACGTTAGCCACTCCGCGCATGTTGGCCCACGCCCAATCGCGCGCCTCTTTCTTCCTATAGTTTGCCACGTACTTTTCTCCGTCGGCTCAGGCGCCCGCTTTATGATGTCCCCAGATGCTGCCGGTACGATGCAGTTGCACCTGCCAGTCGCGATCGTCGACCGTTCGCGCGCCCCATCCATACTCGACGCTGAAGCCCGAGGGAGTCCGCACGTAGAAGGACAACATCCGGTCGTTGGTATGGCGGCCGAGCGTGAGTTCGAGCGGCACTCCTCGCTGCTGGCAGAGATCGTAGGTCGTACCCACGTCATCCAGCGACTCGAGCTGGAGCATGAAATGATGGAGCCGCTTGGGCATCCGCGCCTGCCAGAACGCGAGCGAGTGATGGCGCGGGTTACAGTGCAGGAAGGCGATGTTGAAGCGCGATCTGACGTCGCGCTCGGGCTGCGGCTGCACCCAATCGCTCAGCCGCATGCCCAGAACGTCGCGATAGAACGCGAGACTCTGCTGCATATCGTCGACACCCATCGTGATGTGCCCAAGGCCCATCCCGGAGGCGACAAAGCCGGCGATCGGCCGCGCCGGCCTGAATGGTATATCGATCCGGGTCAGCGCACCGTAGAAGGCTTCGGACGAAATCCCGCTCGGATCCTTGAACTTGATTAGCTCCACGACCCGGCGCGTTTCCGCCTCCGCTGCCGAACCGCGCTGCACCTCGACTCCGGCCGCCGTTAGCTGATCCGCCACGGCACTCAGTGCGTGCTCGTCGTCGACTTGCCATCCGATCAGGTCGAGGTCGTCCTTGGCGCCTTGCTCGAGCACGAAGCGGTACTGATATTCATCGATCCGGAACATCAAGCCGCTGTTCTCGTTCCGACCCACGCTCTCGATTCCCAGAATTTGCGTGGCGAAGTTTTCCCATGCATCGAGATTCGAGACCTTAAGTCCCAGGTACCCGAGTTGTGAAACACTTGTCATGATGACCTTCCGCTGTCGTGCAAAGCTCGGGTTTGCTCAAAACCCGAGCATCAAGCCTCCGTCCGCATAGATAATCTGCCCGGTAATATAATCTGCCGCTCGCCCGGCCAAGCACAACACGGCTCGACCGATATCTTCGGGTTCGGCCCAGCGCCCTAGAGGGATGCGCTTTGCGAACTCCGCATCCGCGGCCTCGACGGATCCGCCTCCCAGTTCGCTCCGCACCTTGAGCGAGCCGGGAGTTTTCACCGCGCCCGGCGCGATCGCATTGACGGTGATTCCAAACGGCGCGTACTCGAGAGCGCTCGCTTTAGTCAACGCGTTGAGTCCGTATTTGCTGGCGTCATAGTGCGCCATACCCAGATACGTGCGCGCAGTATTGATAGTTGAGATGTTGATGATCCGCCCGCCCGCGTTTCCCGCGATGATTCGTTCGGCGGCGTGCCGCGTGCAGAGATAGGCCCCGCGAAGATTGACTCCGTTCGTGCGGTCCCAGGTCGCCGCGTCGAGTTCGCGCAACCGCTTCATCGGGAAAATGCCGGCGTTGTTAACCAGGATGTCCAGGCGCTTGAAGTGATCATACACCCCTTGCACCAGGGCCTTTACCGATTCCTCCTGGGCCACGTCGGTCTGGATTGCGATCGCGCCGAGGCCCCGGTTCTGCAGCGCCTGCGCCACGGAGTTCGCGCCCTCAATGTCGATGTCCGCGACTGCGACTGCGGCGCCCGCCGCCGCCAGTACCTCGGCGATGCCGCGTCCGATTCCCTTGGCGCCACCCGTAACCAGGGCAACCTTAGAACCCAGGTCGAATAGTTGTGCTGCGCTCGGGTCCATCGTTTCAATATCCAGTGGGGGCAGACCGCTCAGAAGAGCACCGTGATGTTCTCGATCACGTTGTGATCGAGCAGGATCATTCGTTCATCGAGCTTCCATGCGCCACCGTGGAGCCGCCAGGTATCCTCCCGGCATCCGACGAACAGGTTCTCTTCGCGGTTGCGGCGGCTTTTGAATACCAGGAAATTTGAGGCGACTTTCGCCGTTTCCGCGTCCGGCGTTTCCACTACCTGAACGTTAGTTATCAGGTGACGCACGCGTGAGGGCGGCTCGTCGGCATGCGCAGCGCCGGTGCGAATCCGGGCGACGCGCAGTCTGAGCCCGTCCTTGTTGTCATCGAAGAATGCCAATCTGAGCGGCGGACTGAAGTCCTCTTTGCCTCGATTCATGTCGGCCCGCACGGGCGCCCAGTAGTGAATGTTTTCACTGAGCAGATCCAGCCACTCTTCGAGCCGATCCTGATCCAGCAACCAGGCCTCTCGATAGAGCAGCTCTTCGAGCTGCTGTCGCAAACCGACGCGATCCATGACTATCGCGTTCCTTCGTTGGCCATTTGCCGGCGCCAGCGTTCCCAAAAACCGAACACGCCGATCTCAGTCGGGGGTGGATGGATCAGGCCTGGACGATCGGCGTCGGCCCGCTCATGCCCCGCTCCCATCTGATAGTTCAATGGAAATCGGCGGCGGTACGCACCGCCCGACGCTTCGGTGCAGTATGACCACATCTCGCCGTCGTCCTGCTCGAAGATTCCCGCCGGCGAAAAAGTACGTATCTGGATGTCGCGCGCGAGCTTTACTATTTCCGCCGGCGCATCACGTTCGACCATTCCCCATGACCACGCATCGAGCTGCGTCGGCCCGCGCGGATTCCAGACGCGCACGGACAGAAATCCCAGGAACGAGAGTATCGAGAAATTCGGAAACACGGTTCCCACGTGTACGCATCCGATTTGCTCGATCTGAGTGGGCGTCAGGCGATTGCGCGCCTGTTCGCGCAGCCACGCCGTGTAGGGGCCGACGACTTCCGCGATTCCCGGCGGATCCGCGAAAGCAAAATTTATCCAGCCATGACCTTCCTTGGTCTTCGCTTCCCAGTCGTTGGTCCACGGATGCTCGCCGCCAAACTGCTGCGCGAGGGAAATTCTGACGCCGCTCTCATGGGCCCACATCGCGTGGTAGTTGTCGCCGCCAAATTGCTCGGCGGCAAACTTCCAGTTCGCCTTGAGCGTCCATTTGTGCGTACCCGGCAGCGTCATCATCCCGCTCTCGGTACGGTTGAACTGCAGATCCAGGTACCACCGGAAATCTCCAAGGTACTCTTCCAGGCTGACTGCATGCTCATCTAGGCAGGCAAAGATCAGCCCATGATAGGAACTGACCTTGGGCGCCTGCAGCAATGGCCATTCCTCACGCTTGAGGTCGCCGTGATAAGCCTTACGGTAGTCCGGAACGCCGGTCAGGTTTCCCTCAAGATCGTAGGTCCATCCGTGGTAGGGGCATCGAAAAAATTTCGCGTTGCCCTCTTCCACCCGGCACACCAGCATCCCGCGATGCCGGCACGTATTGAGGAACACGCGTATTTGCCGGTCGGGCCCGCGACATACAATCACCGGCTCTTCTCCCATAAAGCCGCTGACAAAGTCGCCCGGGTTCGGCACCTGGCTATCATGTCCGACGTACAGCCAGCATCGCGTGAAGACCCGTTCCTGCTCCGCCTGATGGACTTCAGGATCGGAAAAAACCCGCGGGCTGACGGTCTTGCGCTCTAAGTTTATCAATTTTTCTGGATCCATCATCGCATACGACCATTGGCTTGACCTGAATGCCGGCGACCACCAGTGTCTCTATGAATCAAGAATCGCGCCATGCCAGTTTGCGGCATGATACTCCGTCTGACATGCGCGCCTCCTGGAAGATTTTGCGAAGGTATTCGCAAGATCTCAGGAGTTTGTCAACGAACTCACAGAATTCCGAGTTTTGAATCGCGTCAGTCGCCTGCCGCGTCGGCACGAAAATGGAGCTTATCGATATGGTACTTTCTTATCTTATACTCAAGCGTGGAAGGCGCTATGCGCAGCCGTGCAGCGGCCCCTTTCGGACCAGCGACTTTTCCTGCTGCTTTTTTGAGAGCCTGTTCAATCAGTTCCCGCTCACACCCACTTACCTTGGCTCCGATCACTGTGGCCGGGTTTTCCACTCCATGCACTTGTCCTAGGAATTCGTCGTCCAGGTCGATCGCTGGACCATTGGAAAGGACTACTCCTCGCCTTATCACATTTTGTAACTCGCGAACGTTTCCTGGCCACGCATACGACAGCAACGCATCGAGTGTTTCGCGCTCGAAGACGCCTGGTGTGCGGCCCATAGCCTGCGAGTAACGCGCTGCGAAGCGGTTCGCCAATTCGACAATGTCTTCGGTGCGCTCGCGCAAAGGCGGCACCCTGATAGGCACTACATTGAGTCGATAGAAGAGGTCCTCACGGAAACGGCCTTGACGAACCGCCTCGACTAGGCTGCGGTTTGTCGCAGCGATCACTCGCGCATTCGTCCGGAGAGTCCGGCTGCCACCGATTCGCTGGAATTCTCCGTCCTGCAGCACCCGCAGCAGGGCCGCCTGCGCAGGCGGCGGTAGTTCGCCGACCTCGTCAAGTAAAATCGAGCCGCCAGCCGCGGTCTCAAAATGGCCTTCGCGGCGTTGCCAGGCACCGGTGAATGCGCCTCGCTCGTGGCCGAATAACTCGGCGGCCATCAGGGTTTCGGGCAAGGCTGCACAATTCACCTTGACCAATCGGCCGCGCCGCCCAGACAGCTGATGCAGCATATTCGCGAGCAATTCCTTGCCGGTGCCGGTCTCACCTGAAATCAAAACCGGGGCATCGGTCCGCGCCACCTTGCTCACCCGCTCAATCACCCGCCGAAGCGTTTCCGAGGTACCTATTATCTCGTCAGTGGCTGGGTGATCCTCACCTGTAACCCAGGGGAAACTGCTGTGCCGCAAGCGCTCGATCTCCTCGTAAGCCAGAAAACGAGAAAGCGCGATCGCTGCGGGCCGTGAGACTTCAGTCAGAATCTGAACCTCGTTGTTGGTGAAGCCAGGGCGGGCGTCTGTTCGACAGAATGCGATCGAGCCAAGCAGCCGTTCCTTGGCAAACAGAGGAACCCGGACGTAAGAGTTCATCCCGTACCACCGCAGCCGCCGGTCACCTAGGAAGAGCGGCTCGCGATCCAAACCATGGCGCACCAGCACACCGCGGGTGCGGCCCACGTGCTCAGTTGCTGAACCACGGATTGGGAAGGTCTCCAGCACACGCGCTTCCGCCCGCCCGACAGGACACCGGCGCAGAGCTCGCATCGCATAATCCGCGAGCGAATCGCCATCCTTGCGCGGCACCCCGTTGAAGTAAGCCGCGTAGAAACGCAGGACCTGCTCATCCACCGTTACGACGGGAATCGCGTCCACCGGGACTACCGATTCAATAACGCTCGCCAGCGCCCCCAGCATTGCGCTGACGCTGAATGGCGCCTCCGCCAGCTCAAGAACCTGAAGAAGGAGCTGATAACGACTACCGGCTCGATCTCCAGTAAAATCCGCCTCGTGTTCCATCGGTCGAGACGTAAAGCTCCGTTGCAACGGCTCCTCAATTTTTTGTGCCGTAGCGTCCTCCGCTCCGGTCTCCCTGGCTGGCCCGGTTCGAGGGACCAAACGATCCACGTCTCCTGATTGGATTGCTTAGCACACCTGCCAGCAGCCCCAAAACCGCGACCATCGCGACCGACACGACAAGCGCCATGCACAAGAATAGACCAGGCAGATTTCACCTCACCCGGTACGTCCGGCAGACGACACCTTGAGTCCGGGATCGGGCAGCGTCAGATCACGCTTTCCAAACTGCCACGGCGGTTTGTGGATCTCCCGATCCGCTCCAAATGGAAAGCTGCTTCGCGATGGGGATCAACACGTGATTGAACGAATGCCGCCCCATGCGATGAGTCACGATGGTCGGGGCGAGTAAGACAGCGATGACGCTCGGCAGCAGCCATGTCGGGCCGATGACGAGTTCTCTGGGCAATGCCAAGTAAACTCCGCCGACGGCGGCCATTGCGAGAAGTCGCCGGTTACGCTGGATTTTCTTATCGACCTTGGCGACCGAATCGAGGCTGGCGAGGCCGATCTGTGCGATATCTTCGAGGAAAGCGAAGAGCCTGCGGATCCCGATGAAGAACGTGGTCCCGAGGCCAACGAGAAGCTGCTCAAAAAGCTGAACGACTCCACGAAAAAGCTCAAGGACCTGCGCGCCAAGCTCGAAGATCTGGAAGCGGAATTGCGCGAGCGGCCCGGGCCGCGGCGCAAGCCCAAGCTCGAGCGCAACTACGCGCGGATGCGCGAGCGGGTCAAGGCGGCTTTCACGACGATGGGACTGTAGCGGCACGTGCGCGAAGCAACCCAGCGACCGGCCCGGTCCAAATCTATCACCTCGGGATCTGGGTTCGCCGATCCAGAAGAGGAAGATGCCGGCTATAAGGGTCAGTATCTTCGATGAGCTAAAAGCCTGCTCCCGATTGCTCGAAGCGAATCCGCTCTCCTCCTGGCGATCCAGGACATCACCGACATCAGCAACGCGACTGTCTGACACGCGGCGCACCTGGAGCATCTTCAACCTATCGCCGCGACGGTGCAGATGGCGGGAACGACGTAAACATGGTCCATCTCCAATGCCATGCCGTCTTGTGCTTCAAGCACTGGTACGCCGGTCGTTTTCGACAGAATATCGATGAGCAGGCTCGGATGGGTTGGGTCTCGATGTAGGACCAACAGGAAGGCCATGCCAGGCGTTGCGGATAGGCCGGTCAGGAATTCCGAAAGCGCCTCAACTCCTGCGGCGGAAGCGCCCACGCCATTTGCCTCAGTCCGCAGACGCGGAGTGTGAAGGTTCGTCGGGGTTCGAACGCGGCAGGCCGCTCCGCTTCCTGCGGAGCGCACGATTCGCCCTGCAGTGAACTAGGGTTCGCTGTTAGTTGCGAGACCGACCGCCGGCTGTGCAGAAGGTCGCTGACGCCAGGGAACCGGCACACGCGTCGATGTCCACATAAGATTGTGTCGTTTTGGCACCTTCCCTGATAGAAGGTGCCACTCATGTGCCGCGCCCGCAGTGTCACCGGCCGGATGCAGTCACACGCTTACGTCACGACGCTGGCGGTTGCGGGTGGAGATAGGTGCGGAACGAAGGGTCGGCGGTGAATAGCCACGCTCCATACCGCTGCGAGCAGCTTTCGCATCGCTGCGATTACGGCGACCTTGCCCGGTTTGCCCGCAGCCCGAAGGCGCTCGTAATACTGGCGCAGCCACGGATTGCATCGCACGGCGTTGAGAACCACCATCCAGAGCGCCTTGCGCAGACGAGCATTCCCGAACGGAATAGTGGGGCTGCCGGAAAAGAAGCGCTTTTTCCCTGATTGCCGCAGTCGTGGCGCAACGCCAACATAGCTCGCGATCGCGCCGGCACTGCGAAAGCGTGCCGGATCTCCGAGTTCTGCAATCAGACAGGCGGCGGTTAATGGTCCGATCCCATCGATCGTCGTTAGGAGTTTGCCTACCTCGTGATCGTCGATCTTGCTTTCAATGTCGCGCGCGAGATCCTTCAGCCGGCGGCGCAGCACATCAAGATCCTCGCAGAGGTATTTGATCCGCAATCGGTAGGGCTCGGAGTGATAACTCCCGACTGACTTTGCGGCTGCCTCGATCAGAGCGCGAGCGAGTTCTTCACCGATCTTGTGCGAACCGTCGTAAACGATCCGAGCGAGCTTCTTTACGCGACGTCCCACGAAACGACGCCGCAGTTGGGTAGCGCGACAGAATGGTAGCGGCGAGCTGGCTCTCGAGCGTGCGCACATACCGCGTGAACTCGGGAAAGCCAAGGTCAACCGCTCGATGTAACTGCCTCAGACGGCTCGCAAAGTCCTCCTGGAGCCGCTCGCGCAGCCGCGCCAATTCACGCAGCTCTTCCGTCGCGACGTCAGGCAGTTGCGTCGCTGGCGGTCGCTTCTGGGCAGCAAACCGCGCGATTCCCAACGCATCGATCGCGTCGGTCTTGGTCCGCTGCAGCTCCTCCTCGGCAAAGCGCCGCGTACGCAATGGATTCAACACCGCGACTGCGTAGCCCTTTGCTAACAAAGCGACGAATAGATTCCGCCAGTAGTGTCCAGTGGCTTCCAAGGCGAGCAGACAACCCTCGGGTGGGCCGAGCAGCTCGAACAGATGCGCATAGCCCGACGCGTCCTCGCCAAAAGGGCTGGAACGACATAGCACCTTGCCCTCCGTATCCACCATTGCCACCATGTGACGCTCCGCTCCGACGTCGATTCCCGCAAACCTCATCAACCTTCCTCCTTCCACGACTTGGTTCCCCGAGCCTCGGAGCCGGAACTCACGCTCTTGCTTGTCCATTCGAGGACGCCGCTTGCGCCTCTGGATACCGTTCGAGCCCTGAGCCCCGGACGAGGGCGCCAATCTAGCGCACAAGGAATTACCCTTCAGCACGGCCGGCGGCGACACCTCTTCGGGAAACTTTTTTCGCATCTTAGCCGATCTCATTCATTGGTTGGCTCGCCACGATCGGCGTCGTTGGCCAGGAAAAGAATCCTGGCCCGCCTCCGCAGATCGTCGCGGCAGCGCATCTCAGATTTTTTAGCCGCACATCCACCCCCACGTCCCCAATCAACTTTTCCCTCGCACCCATTATCAAGTGAGGGCGCGAGGGGAAAAGTTGGTTCTTCAACACATACAAGGTCGAGGGAAAAAATGTTCAGTTCCTCTTTCACTATGAGCGAGCAGCAGCATCGGCAGTGGACACCATACAAGCACGACGCGCCAGCCCTTCGGGCCGCTTCGCTCTGTCACGTCCTGCCGCCCGCTCCGCTCGCGCATCTGGAAATCTGCGCACGGCCCTCCTGTCCAGTTGGAGAGGGCCGCGCGGAAAAAAATTGCGCGGTGATGAAAACAAAGCGCAGCACGCCCTGCCCGATGACGGGAAGCGGGCGCAACAAAACCAATGGAGGTTATGGCTATGGCAATCAACAAGGTGATCGTGATCGGCAATCTGGGAGCTAACCCCGAGGTTCGTGCCCTGCCGTCCGGGCAGAACGTGGCGAATTTCTCGTTGGCCACCACAGAGCGGTTTACGGACCGCAACGGCGCGAAGCAGGAGCGCACCGATTGGCACCGGATCGTCGCGTTCGGACGGCTGGCCGACACCTGCGAGCGGTTCCTGGGCAAAGGCCGGCAAGTTTACGTCGAAGGTCGGCTCACTACCCGCCAGTACGAAGCCAAGGACGGCAGCGGCAAGCGCTACCGGACCGAAATCGTCGCGCGACAACTCCGCCTGCTCGGCAACGGCTCGAACGGGAACACGTCCAAGGCTGAAGCTTCCGACGACATCCCCTTTTAGTTCCAACCCACCACGGGAGAGCCGCGCAAGCGGTTCTCCCGCAACCATCCAAATCACAATTGGAGACTACGGAAATGGACATCTACGCAATCGTGACCGAAAAGATCATCAATCTGCTTGAAAGCGGCGTGGTACCGTGGCGCAGGCCGTGGACCTCAACCGGACTACCGCGCAACCTTGTGAGCAAGAAGCCATATCGCGGCATCAACCACTTTCTGCTCTCGGCATCCAAATACGTTTCACCGTATTGGCTGACGATGCGCCAGGCGAACGAACTTGGCGGACACATCCGCAAAGGCGAGGAGAGCACGGTTGTCGTGTTCTGGAAGGTTGACGATGCCAAGCAGAGCACGGAAGACCTCGACAACGAGGAGACCGGCGGGAAGACGCGCCGCCGGTTCCTGCTCAGATATTATCGCCTGTTCAACCTCGAACAATGCGAACTGCCGCAGGCAGTGCTCGACAAGCTGCCGAAGGTCGAGACGCACAAGCACGATCCGATCGAAGCGGCCGAGCGGATCATCGCCGGCATGCCCAACCCGCCCGAGATTCAGTACGCAGGCTCCAAAGCTTTCTATAGTCCGATTACCGATCGCATCACCCTGCCGCCGCGTGAACTTTTCACCAGCGCCGAGGAATTTTACGCCACTGCGATGCATGAGAGCGTCCATAGTTCTGGAAGTGAGAAACGCCTTGCGCGAGAAGGGGTTTGCGAAGCCGCCCCGTTCGGTTCCGCCGTCTACTCGAAAGAAGAACTGTGCGCGGAATTGGGAGCCGCATTCCTCTGTGCCGAAGCCGGAATCTCAAACGCGGTCATCCAGAACCAAGCCGCATACGTCTCTGGCTGGTTAAACCGGCTTCGTGCTGACCGCAAGCTTATGATCCATGCTGCCGCCCATGCGCAGCGCGCCGCCGATTACATCCTCGGTCGGCTCTCTTAGGAATGAAGCCGCGCGGCGCTCGCGCAATACGTTCGGGCGCCGCGCCTCTCGCCGAACCGACGCGGGCAAAAGTTCTTCAACGGAATCCTGCGGCAGCAGAAACCGTGCGAGCCGCATTTTACCGCATTTTAGATGATCTCTTTTCCGAATCCCGCTCGGGCGCCATTTCCCAAGCGTTGCAGCATATCGCGGCAACATCGGTAAACGCGACCGAACGGCATCAATTCAGCTTTTCGTCGCAGAAGGCCACGGCCTTCCTGAAAGCTGATCTTTCCGAACTCGACGCGTCCTGAAAGCGGTTCGCGAAAGCGCTCAGGAGAAGTTCGAGGAGGTCTCCCTTAAGCTTTCGAAGATCCGACGTATTGAGGTGGGTTACGGCTTCGGATAACAGCCCGAGCGGCAGGCTGGGTACAAATTCTTGCAACAACCTCGGGCTTCGCAGCATTGTCGCAACAAGAAGAGAACGCCGTTCTTTGACGGTCTTAGCTTGCTCGAATGACCTTTCAAATTCCGTGGAGGTCAAGATATTGGGAGCGGATTGTACGGTACCCATTAGCTTCACGGCCTGATCTCGCGCAATTCTTTCAGTGAGATTTTTCTTTTGGCCCGTCAGCGACGACTGGCTTGTCTTGATAAGGCCCTGGGCCTCCGATTGAGACAACCCGGAAAGATTGACGAGGTAATGGATCGGCAGGTACGGCGTGTTCTGATACGTGGCCTCCCTCAGATAGCTTCGAGCCTCCGATTCGTCCAAAGGCCGTTGCGCCAAAAATGCCGTTATCAAATCGTCAGCGTGGATACCGGTCGGCACGGGCTTTTCTTTCTCGATACCCTTGATCGATTGCACATCTCCAAGCACGCGCAGGGCCGGCGCCCCCTCGCCGTCGGAAAACTGACCACGCCGAATGAATTTAAGCTGCCGTAGCAGCTTCTCATCTATCAAAAACGGAGTCCCGGCCCCATAAAGCTTTCCATGGATGGTGTCGAGGATGCCGACATTTCGGGGACCAACCCGCTCAATCGTACGGAGGTGCTGAAGCCACGCCTGTCGCTCACGCGTAATTCGAGCGTCAATAATTGCTCTGAGCTCTGGGTATCGAATGGTCGAAGTCTGACCTTTGTACCGAAAATAAACTTCTCCGCTTCTGATATCTGCCGCGTTTGATATGGCGACGACCGGCTTTTCATCTGCCTCAGAAATGTAAATGTAGCCGAGCGATGTCCCGAAGAATTCGACGGTTTCCATTTCCCAGATGATCTCGGGGCCGAAGTGAGCGTTCAGGAACTGCGTTACTTGCGCGGGGTCACACTCCTCGAACTTGGTTTTGTTCACACCTTTCAGGCGATGGGGAGAGGGCTCAACGCCGAAGACGATGTAGCCACCCCTGTTGTTGGCGAAAGCCGCCATCGTACGGCCATATTTCGCAAGGCTGCCAAGATTGAACGTTTCCTTGAATTCCAGCTGCGAATTCTCGCGATTCTGCAGAATATTCTTCGAACCATTCCGTAGCTTCAATAAAGACCGCAACGTCACGTCGTGAGAGTCAGGTGTGTTGGTTTGCGCGGTTTCCATTTTCTCGATCGGACTCGCGGTTGTGAGTAGGTTAGCGCCGATATGAACCGGTCTCCCTGCAAGATCAGAACAGATCGGCCTTTTATTGTCCCCAATCCGTCATGCAATTCCCGGCTTTCCTCTTCCGGGCATTCCAAGGGACGACTGGTCTTGGTCGGGTGCGGTCGGAAGGCTTTCCGATTTAGCCTCAAGCCGCAGGCCTATGGATGCGAGCACTTTTAAGACCGTGCCGAATTCGGGATTCCCTTTTGCGTCGAGAGACCGATAAAGGCTTTCACGCGCAAGACCAGTTTCGCGCGCGACGTGACTCATCCCACGTTCGCGCGCAATGATGCCAAGTTGGTTCATTATCGCGGTTGCATCACCGTGAGCTAACGCACGGTTCAGTACTTTGACAACCTCCTCCAACGCACTTGAGTTCAGGGGTTCCGAGGAGGACTCTCGCTGGGGCGCGCTCTTAAGTGCAGCGCCCGCCTCATCAAGCGACGGCAAAAAGCTCGCTTGATTATTGGATTCGGCGAGCCGCCATTCCTCAGGAGTGGCCCGCTGCTTTATCTCCATTTGGACATCTCGGCTACAATGGGAGATGAAGTTCTTCCAACTGTCCAATGTCTTGATGTTGACGACGTTTTTCTCAGGCACGTTGAAAAGAACGGCAATCTTTCCGGCGATTGCGAGGCGCATCACGTTAAGAACCGTGCCGGGGCTTTTGCCATCCCAGATCATCAATCCAAAATCAGCTTCACGCGCCATCTCGCGGTCCTTAGCCGCGTAGAAATGAAATCCCTTAGTATTTTTGGGTATATCAACATGATGCGTGCGCCAGGTTCCTAAATTGTTTCTTGGGGTATCGCCCGTGCAGAAGACGACGACCTTATCGTAACGCTTATCCAGAAGATGCTTTTGCACGGCTTTGTCGGCCCCGTTTGCGTCACCGACAATGACTTGGTGACCGCTGGTAACTACATTGTCCAGACGTCTTTTCACCTCTGCCGGCAAACGAGAGACGTGCCGCGAGCCACCAATAAAAATCGTGTTCATTGCTTGCTCCGTGTCTTGGTGATGGTCAGGGCACGGACGACCCTCGCTTTGCCCGGATTGAGCAGTATATCCGTGATCGCATTCATGGTCGTTCCAGAACGGAAAAGGTCATCGAAAAGAAGGAGCTTTAGTCCGCGCGTTTGCTCTACGTCCACTTCATAGAGCCCTTCGACATGCTTCTTCCGCTCCTCAGGTTCAGTGATGTCCTTCAACTGCGATGTCGGTCGAGTCGTCCTAATGCACGAGAGAACTGGAACGCTCAGCGCTTTTCCGATTCCATCAGCGAGAATGATAACCGGCTGTACGGTTCGGTGGTGTGACGGAGGCACTGGCACGATGGCGTCGAATTTGTCGCGCTGGTCCGACAAGAAGCTCGCCGCCGTCTCAATTATTGGCACCGCCGCCTCGCGGTCGGCCCGGTTTTTCAATCGATAAAGCAGTTCAGCGATCGCTGGCCGCACCGTGTCAAACTGCATATGTCCAAATTCGTTAGGTCCGATCGGCGTGCTGCTCGTTGTGTGCAGATCCAGCGCGATGCCGGAGCGCCATCGCCCCTCGATCCTGATTGGATTGATCTTGATGATAGCCATTATTGATACCTGCGAACCTCGTTGATTGTAACTTATAGGCTACACATGGGCAAGGTTCTCGGATGGTTCAAGGACAAAATCGCCTCGCCGCCACGAAGCGCCGAGGATCTTCAGCCGAACGGGCTGTCGCGGCGCACGATGAAGCGAGTGGGGCATGGTTATGCTTGCCCCGATCATCTTTTTACTTGGTGAACAACGCGCGGACCGCGATAGAATGGTGGCCCTCTGGCGCCCGATCTGTCGAAAGCGGCGGTCGGCAGGTTCATCCGCGCGGTCCGATCCAGAAAGCTCGCGCGAGTTAAAGAGGTTCTTGACTGCGATACCGGGCGACTGCGGCGGACCTTCGCCGCGCCACTACGCGTCGTCACCGAAGCGGTGCTTACTGCGGCGGCTCGCGGATTTCTGGACATTCTCAAGTATCTGGCGAGAACGCTGCGCGAGGACCTGAGGACTGGTCATGATACGGCACTGGCGATGCCTGCATTGGCGGAAAATCCGATATGGCGCGCTTCCTGGGCCTCGATGATGATTCAAAATCAGCGGTTGTCACTGAATGTCCCTGTCTGACAGGCATTTCTTGGTCACGCGAAAATCGCTGCGTCACCTTCTGTCACCATCTTCGCGGTAGAGAAGAGTTTCGTAATCAGCAGGTCGTCGATTCGAACGCTATTTCAACTATTGCGAGTACGCTTATCATTCGGACCGCCGGTCGCTGCGTATCCTTCGTGGCGTTCGAGCAGGTTGTAAAGGCTACGCCGTGCGACGCCGAGAATGCGGGCCGCGCGGGTCTTGTTTCCGCCGACGGATGCCAATGTCCGGAAAATCAGTTCGGCCTCGACCTCTTTCAGCGACGCGCCAAGCCGAATCGTGAAATCCGGGTCGCGCCCCATCGCAGCTTGGTCGGCCAGATCAATCGGCAAATCACCAGAGGAAAGCATCGACGAGCGGCACAAGATGACCGCGCGCTCGATAGCGTTGCGCAACTCACGAATATTGCCCGGCCACGAGTAGGCCTTGAGCGAGACGAAGCAATCCTCATCTATTCCCTGAACCGCCTTGCGGTGTTCCCGATTGAACTGTCGGAGGAACTCCGCAGCCAATAACGGCACATCCTCAATCCGTTCGCGCAGCGGCGGAAGCTCGATCGAAACCACGCACAGCCGGAAGTACAAGTCTTGGCGAAGCCGGCCCTCGCGGATGGCGCGCTGAGGCTGACGGTTGGACGCCGCCAGGACCCGCACATCGACTGGAATCTCCCGGCCCCCGCCCAGACGCCTGATCTCCTTCTCTTCCAACACCCGGAGCAGCTTGGCCTGCATCTCAGGCCGCATCTCCGTTATCTCGTCGAGCAGCAGCGTGCCGCCATTTGCGCGCTCGAAACACCCTGCTTGTTGCTGATGAGCCCCGGTGAACGAGCCACGCTCATGCCCGAATAATTCGCTTTCGACCAGGCTCTCCGGTACAGCGGCGCAATTGATCGCAACAAATGGCCGGACACGGCGCGCGGAACGCGTGTGGATGGATTTCGCGGCAAGTTCCTTGCCGGTACCGGTCTCACCCGTGATGAGGACAGGAGCAGTCGTAGCGGCGACTTGTTCGATCAGGCTGATAAGCCGACGTGCCGCTGGCGACCGGCCTACTAGCATGGTTCGCTCGCGAACCTTTCTGACTCTCCATCACCCCTCCCGCACGACGGCCATGATCGCACTAGTGAATCTATTGATAACTTGATAAGGTCATGACAATTTGTTTCTCTCATCTGACGGCTTATTAAAGTTAGACGAATGAAATTGATGAAACTTCATGCAATTGAGAGCGAAACAAGTCTGTACCACGTCCAGCCTTGACCAACGTCGCGTTCCGATCCTCGTGTAGCTGCGCTAGGCGCTTGTCCAAACCGCTCTGAGGGCGGACGAGATCGGGTGAATCAAAATGTGCAAGATTTGCATACGGGATCGGCCGAGGAGGCGAATTCTTTAACCAATTCCATGGGATTTCGGCTCCCTGTGCAGAACTTGTACATGCACACCGGCCTTTCCGCCGTCTGATCGCCAAATCCTCTCGCGCAAGAGGCGAATCAAAACCGCGTGAGCCTAACTCCGTGTCTCGCAGGGCGCGTCGAAGAACGGCATCGCGGTTGCTCAATGATTCAGTGGATGAGTCTGTTGTGGAGGTGTGGAACGCTTGTGCTGTCGGAGTATTCATGTCGTATCAAGCACCGCATCGTCCCACGCCGCGGGCATCGCTATCGCCCGTAACTATCGAGGAGCTTCTGGCCGATCCCTCGCTGACAAGGGGAATTGTTCTCGAGTCCGTGCCCCAGCTCTTGACCCAGCTTGCCGGGCGCGTCGCAGCGCTCAAGACCCTCGAAGGTGCGCTGCTCGCCCTGATGCTGAGCGAGCGCATCGCCTACAGCGACAGCAAGAGCCTTGGCAGCGCCCTTCTGAGCGCCCCTGATCTCGCCAAGCTCTTTGGAGTCCCGCAATCGTGGGTCAGGGAACAGGCCCGGATGGGCAATCTGCCTTCTATCAAACTCGGTCACTATGTCCGTTTTAAAATTGAAGAAGTGCAACGCTTTCTGACCGCGCGCGCCAGCCAAGCCGCTTGACTTTTCCACCGGCCTTGCTATACGTTGCGTATAGTGATGAGCGGTGTGGAAATTCGTGTGCTCAGAGAAAAACTCGGCTGGACTCAGGTGGCCTTGGCCGAGGCCATAGGAGTAACCTCGAACACCGTGGCCCGCTGGGAGCGCGGCGAAATGGCGATCTCCGAACCCACCGCCAGACTCCTGCAAAAAATTGCCGCCGAGAAACGGTCGCGGACTGGGAAGAGGTGAAGTAACGCCATGGCTTTGATCAAGCGGTATCACAAGCCCGCATGCATGGGCGGCGATTGCGATTGCACCTGGCGGCTCGACTATCGGCCGCAAGGACTGACGGGACCACGGAAGCGGATTGAGTTCCCGACGAAGAAAGCCGCTGAAAAATACCTCGCCACCACGGCCGTCAAGGCCGCCCGCGGCGAGTACGTCGATCCCGCGAGGATTCCAACTTTTGCGAAGGTCGGCGAAGAGTGGATGCGCGAGAAATCGAATCGCCATCCCGCGACGCTTGGAGGCTGGCGTGTTCACCTGCGCCACCTGGCGAAGCTCGACAACCTACGGCTCGATCGGATCGACGTTGCGCTGATCGAGAGCGTCCGCGACGAGCTGTGCACGAAACTAGGCGCCAAGACCGTGAGCGCGGTTCTGACGACATGTGCCGCGGTGTTTAAGCTTGCGATCCGGCGCGGCTACACCGCAACGAACCCGGCAGCAATCGCGGAGAGGCCACGTAGGGAGGTTGCAGAAGTAACTACGGACGCGGACCGTCCGGAGAGCGGTCAAGGATTGCGGGCCGTGAGACCAGACGAGGTACTGACCGCCGAGGAGATCAGAAGATTGCTCGATCATGCCGAGCCGGGCCTTCACCGTACGTTGTTCGCGACGGTCGCGGCCACAGGGCTGCGACCCGAGGAGGCTTACGCGCTGAAGTGGACCGATATCCAACTCGACGACGGTCGGCTTTTTGTGAGGCGTTCGCTGTCGTGGGCACGCAAGACCGATGAAGAGGGCCGTGTGCGCCCGAAGTTCTACGAACCCAAAACGCGCTCAGGATATCGCACGATGCCTCTGCCGGCGGGGCTGATTGCCGCCTTGAAGGTTTGGAAGCTGCAGAGCCCGAGGTCGGAACACGATCTGGTGTTTTGTCGCCTCGATGGTCAACCCCTGCATCGCTCGAATGTCTTGCGCCAGGGTTTATATCCCGCGCTGCGGCGCGCGGGGCTCAGGGACGCCAACATCAAGACGTTGCGGCACTCGTATGCGAGCGGGCTGATAGCGTCTGGCGCACCGATCACCGAGGTGCAGCATCGCCTTGGTCATTCGAACCCGGCAGTAACGCTGAAGGTCTATTCACACTGGTTCAAGGATTCCGATACGGGCGCGGCCGACCGCTTCGCGCAGGGGTTCCTCCCGAATCCCGAAAAAAGTGGGCAAAAAGTGGGCACTAAATCACGTCAGGCGGGTCGGCTCAAATCGATAAAGCCGCTAAATGCCTTGAAAACATAAGAAATATTGGCGCGCCCCCTTAGCTCAGATGGATAGAGCACAGGATTCCTAATCCTGGGGCCGTGGGTTCGAATCCCGCAGGGGGCGCCAGTTTTGCCGGCAAAGAGCAATGGGCAGCGCTCGCTATGTTGCAGCTTTCCGTGTGTCACGTCCACTAGCTCATAGAGGCGTGCTTACTTCTTGCGCGACTGCTTCGGCGGCTTGTGGCCTCGCCGCGCCTGCTGCGCCTGCGCGGTGTGATACTTGCGTCGGATATCCGCAATGTCCACCCGCGTTGGCGGCAGCTTCAGCTCCATGTCCTCTAACGTGTCGGCGAGAATCTCGGAGATGGCCAGATCGCGGAACCACTTGTGGTTGGACGGGATCACGTACCATAGGGCGTGCTTAGTGCTCGTCCTTTCCATGGCGTCCTCGTACGCCTCGATATAATCCGGCCACAACTTGCGCTCCGAGTAGTCGGCCTCGCTGATTTTCCACTGCCGCAGCGGGTCATCGAGCCGTTGCTCGAAGCGATCCAGCTGCTCCTCTGGGCTAATGTGGAGATAGAACTTGAGAATGCGCGTGCCGTTCTCGCTGAGGAGCTTCTCGAAGTCATTGATCAACTCATAACGCTTCGACCAAACCGCCTCCGTTACCAACTTGTGCACGCGCACGATGAGTACGTCCTCATAATGCGACCGGTTGAAGATCACAACTTCCCCTTTGCCAGGCGTGTGCAGGTGGGCGCGCCAGAGGAAATCATGTGCGGCTTCTAACTCACTCGGTTGCTTGAAGCCAAAGACCGACGTCCCCTGCGGGTTCATGGCGCTGAACACGTGGCGCACCACGCCGTCCTTGCCACCGGCGTCTAGCGCCTGCAGGACGACCAGCAGTGACCGCTTGCCGTCGGCGTACAGCAGATACTGCGCCTTGGCCATGCGCTCGACATGCTTCTGGATCTCCAGCGTCGCGCTGTCCTTCGTTTCGTGCTTGTCTTTGAATTCCGGGTCAATTTTGCCGAGCCGGACCTTGGCGCCGGGCTCGACGACGAATCTCTTGCGGTAGTTCACCGTCGCGGGTTCTCCTAAGACTTGGCTAGCGACGCACTATTTTTTTTAGGTACTGCCGATGCTCAGTCACGCCTCTAGGCGATCCTAAGGCGCTTCAAGACCGGGAATTTCGCGATATCCGCGACGAATGCCAAGACAACTGCCGCGGCCAGTATGCCGGCCACAATAATGACGGGCAGAGCCGTCATTACGATCCCGCAGGCGGCCAATATCGAGGCGATCAGGAGATCCCCTACCGACGACAGAACAAGCCAGCGGCTTGGCGTGGACCACAGCCGTCGGCGTCCGCGGATGGCATAGAGCGACGCCTCATTGCCGAACACAACGGCGAGAAAGGCCATCGTTTGCAGCGCCTCGATTCCAAGCCCCAGCCGGAATTTGCCGATGGCCAAAATGGCGGTGCAATAGGCCAACTCGCAAACTCCCATAAAGATCCCCACCAGCGTCAAGTTGCCGATTCGCCAGGCATCGGGCACCGGCGAGGGACTCACATTGTCGGTCGTCAACGACATGCCCAGGAAGTCGCCGGTCAGCATAATGATGACCATTAGCATCGGGGTCAGGATCGCGTGTCCAGTCATCACCAGACCAACCGCCAGGAAGAGCACCTGTACGATCTTCTTGGTAACCGAGCTCAGCGTGTAGGTCAGGATGCGCTGAAAGGTCATGCGGCCTTCCTTGATCGAGGCCACGATGCCGCCGAGTCCCGGCGTGGTGAGGACTATACCGGCCGCCGACTTGGCAACATCGGTCGCTGTCGATACCGCGATTCCCATCTGCGCCTGGCGCAAGGCCGGCGCGTCGTTGGCGCCGTCGCCGCACATCGCAACATTGTGGCCGCCCTTCTGAAAGGCCTTCACGAGTTTATACTTGTCCTCGGGGAGGACGCCGGCAAAGACCGCAAATTTCTCAGGCGTCACAGCGTCGGGAATTGGGCCAGGTGGACAAACGACTCCATCGAGTCCCACCGCACGAGCTACGATTGCGGCCGTCGCGGGAGCGTCTCCCGTAACCATCACGGTGCGCACGCCCAAAGTGCGCATCTCCGTGACCAGCGCCGCCGAGTCAGCGCGTGGCGGATCGCTCAACGCGATCAGTCCCGCCAGGCGCATCGCCGCGGCGGTACCAGTCGCGACGGCGAGCAGCCTGAAGCCCTGCGCCTCCAGTTCCTTTGCCGTGCCCGACAGCTCCGGCAATGATGGCGCAAGGCCGATCACTGCGGCATAGGCTCCCTTCACCACCCGTATGGTGCCGCCCCCGCTTGGATCCACGGCAGTCGCCTCGGAGGTCTTCTTTGCGGGATCGAAGGGAATGAACTTAATCAATTTCGGCAGCTTGGCGCTCTTGCCCGAAGCTGCAGTGCGAATGGCTGCATCGACCGGATCCTGCCCGCCGTCCGCACTCGCTACCGCCGCTAGTTCCAGCAATCCGGTTTCGTCGAAGCCCGGCGCAGGACGGACTGCCGTCACCGTCAATTCGTTGCGTGTCAGCGTGCCGGTCTTATCGGCGCACAAGACGTCGATCGTTGCCGCTTCGTCAACGGCCGAGAGCCGCGTCGGAAGCACGCCCAGGCGCGCCAGTGCGCGTGCGCCCAGCGCTGCGGCAACGGTAAAGGTGGCAGGCAGCGCCACCGGGATCGACGCGAGGATCGCGGTCAGCACCAGGGGTATGATTTCAGCCAGCGGCATCGCGAGCCTGTAGGCGTATACCACCAGCAGGACAATGACGATGCTGTTGAACAAGGCAAGATTGCGCACCACACGGAGAACCGCCTTCTGCTCGGAACTGGTGACATGAGCGGTGCGGACCAGCTCCGCGGTGCGTCCAAACTTCGTGTGTGTTCCGGTCGCCGTGACCTCCCCAACCGCCTCGCCGCGACGCACCAGCGCGCCGGCATAGGTCGGCACGCCCGGACCAGCGTCGATAGGGATGGATTCGCCGGTAAGCATGGACTGGTCAAGCAAAACTGACCCTTCGAGCAGGCGCACGTCGGCAGCCACCACAGCACCCAAAGACAGCTTCACGATATCGCCCGGCACCAATACGACAGCGGGCACGGTCGTCCAAACACCGCCGCGCCGGACCGACGCGTTCAGCGCCAGCCGCGACTTCAGCGCGGCCAGAGTTGCCTGGGCCCGCGACTCCTGGAAAAACCCGAGCGCGGCGTTGAACACCAGCAGGGCCGCGATGACCGCGGCCTCGACGTACTTGCCGAGCACCACCTCGAGCACGATCGCAGCCTCGAGCATCCATGGAACTGGCGTCCAGAATTTGCTCAACGCCGAACGCAACGGATGCGCCGTCGTATCGGGCATCGCGTTGGGGCCGAACTTCTTGAGCCGCGTAGCGGCCTCTTCGCTCGTAAGGCCGCTCAGTGATCCATTGGTGTTAGGCGTAAGTGGTCACCTCTGTTCCTTCACGAAGCGGAGGCGGACCCGTGCACCATTTGCGTGGCGAACTCGCGTTGGTAGTACGCTGGATAGAGCACAGTCAGCGCGAAGCCGACAAACATGCTCGCACCCGGTATGACCGCGATCAGCAGCAATCGGTGGCCAACGCCGAGTGCGATAGCTGCCAAAATGGTATCGAGTGTGAAGATGATCGCCCATGCCACACTGAGGCGGAATTGAACGCGGCGAAACAATGGCTTGTCCCACAGCTCATGCGGCGCTCTCTCTCGAGCGTACTGAAGCCTGAAGGGAACGCCGACAATCATCGTTACCCATGCGGCTACCGCGAATAAGCCCCATCCGAAGATGGTCTGGTAGCGAATGAAATACCCTTCACCAATGGTGGCGAGCTCGAAAATCACAAGGATGAAAAAGGCGAGCGAGGTGCAATCGATTATCTTGACGCTCCGGGTACGAATCTCGTTTGCGACAATCGCCAGCATGATCACCAACCCTGCGCATGCTGCCGTTCTCCAGAACTCCCGCGCGCCCAAGAGGCCATAGACAAGCCATGCGGCGAATCCCAGATAGGAGACGATATTAGGTTTTGGTTTCCCGCTCATCGGTTTCGCTCAGTACTCACTTGAGATGACTCTCTGATGATGAAAGTCTCCGGAGCTCTGTTATTTTTCGACGGCGCCTGAAAGCGGCGCTGCGGTTGGCTGCGAGACCATCACGCCAGGTCGTCGCTCATCACATAAGTAAACAGGGCCACAAGCGTCAAGCTCACGGCGACCACCAAACGCAATCATGATGCGCATGCTTCTAGTAAGGACGATGGAAGCCATGATGAATACCGTAGCTTTTTGTTCCATTGCCGCATCGGATCATCGAAGCGCTGCTCGAAGCGCTCGAGCTGCTCCTCTGGACTAATGTGGAGATAGAACTTGAGAATGCGCGTGCCGTTGTCGGTGAGGATCTTCAGGCTTGACGACTGGGGCCGGATGAAGGCTGGCGTTAATTCTCGCCAGATGGCGCTGATGGCTTGCAGTCCCCAGATGCATCAGGCGGTATACCTCAACCTTCACCAAGTCGTTGATGAAGAACCATACGAGCGCATAGCCCCACACTGCCAGAGCATATTTCCATCCCAGCGGCGTCATGCCCCATCCGTAGACGGCGGCCAGTGTTCCGATGACCTGGGTTGTTTCGCAGGCAACGACCAGGCGCCAATTGGGCCACGGGCGCTGCCAAAACGTTCCCACGCTTCGCGTGATGTAGATGGTAAGGTGCCCTGCTACCAGGAGCTTCAGGAACATGAGACTCTGAACGATTGGCCGGGGCAGTTGAAGGTATTTCTCCGCGATCCAGAAAAGGCCGAATGCGGAGATAACACCCATCACGCCGAGAACCGAACTGACCGTAAGTACGCGTTCCATGTCCCAGCGCACCGGGCGTGGAGCTACGATGGTGTTGTCGTAGGCGATCATCATGATCGGGAAGTCGTTTAGGACCGCGATGAGCACGATCATGACCGCGGTTACCGGGTAGAAGTTGAACACTACGATCGCCAGCGTCATAAAGAGCAGCACGCGGATGGTTTCGGAAATCCGATAGATCGCGTAGCTGTTCATGCGCTCGAAGATCTTGCGTGCTTCTGCAATTGCGGCGGTGATTACGGAGAGACCCGTCGCCGTGAGCACCAGATCTGCCGCGGCACGAGCGGCGTCGGTGGCGCCGCTCACCGCGATTCCACAATCAGCCTGTTTGAGCGCGGGAGCGTCGTTGACGCCGTCCCCGGTCATTCCAACGATATGTCCACGCCTCTGGAGGATTTTGACGATTTTGAACTTATGCTCGGGAAAAACCTCTGCGTAGCCGTCGGCCGCGTCTATCTTGTTACTGTCGTCGGCCTTGCCGTCGGGAAAGAGAGCGCTGGCCACCGCAATTTTCGGTCCCAGCTTAAGTTCGAGCGATACTTCGCGGGCAATCGCAAGATTATCGCCGGTTACCATCCGAACCTGGAGTCCCATCTTTCGTGCGGTTGCGATTGTCGAGGCTGAATCGTCACGCGGAGGATCGGACAGCGACAACAGTCCAAGGAATTCCCACTGCCCCTGCGTATCGGTGCGCGCGACGCCTAGGGTGCGGTAGCCTTTGGCAGCAAGTTCGTTAACCTCTCCTTCCGCTTTTTTGCGCGCGTCCTCCTCGGGGTGGACCAGATCCAGAATCACCTGCGGGGCGCCCTTCGAAATTTTGAAAGTGGCGTTGTCGTGTTTGACCGCGGCCTCGGTTCGCTTGCTGACCGGATCGAAGGGTGTGAAATGAGTGATTTGATAGGCCTTTAGCGCCGCGTGATCGCTGAGAGCTTTGAGGACGGCCTCGTCGATGCTATCTCCACCCTCAGTTCGCGAGGCCAACGCCGCGCCCAGAATCAGGTCCTGCTCGCTGTCCGCCTTGAAGACCACTGGTTTGCTCAACTTGAGTTCGCTCTTAGTGAGCGTACCGGTCTTGTCCGAGCAGAGAATGTCCATGCCGGCCATCTCTTCGATCGCGACGAGGCGGGAGACAATAGCCTTCATTCGAGCGAGCACGGATGCGCCGACGGCCATCGTGACGGACAGTACGGCGGGCAAGGCAACTGGTATCGCAGCGACGGTAAGAATCAGCGCAAACAGCAGGGTTTCGACCAGCGGGTCGCCGCGATATAGCGCGCAGGTCAGGATCAATGCGACCAGACCGAGCGTGATCAGAATGAGGAAGTTGCCGATCTTGAGCACCGCCCTCTGAAAGTGGGAGACGGCCTCTACCGTTTCGACCAGTCGTGCGGTTCGACCGAAAAGCGTGTTCATCCCGGTTGCGACGACGAGCCCGTTCATCTGGCCCATTCGCACGATCGATCCCGAATACGCCACGTCATTTTTCTTCTTGTCGACCGGCAGCGACTCTCCCGTGAGCGCCGCTTGATCGATGCTGAGGTAATCGCCATCGACCAGCTTCAGGTCGGCGGGGATGACATTGCCGAGTTTGACCATGACAATATCCCCGCTCACCAAGGTCTTGGCCTCGACGTCACTCCACTTGCCGTCGCGCAGCACCCGTGTATGCAGTGCGAGATTCTTTTTCAGCGCTTCGATCTCATTGTCGGCCTTGAATTCCTCCCAGAAGCCGACGACCGCATTCAGCGCCAACATGAAAAAGATGATGATGAAATCTTCCCAATGCCGAACCACTGCGGAAAGTATTGCGGCAATTTCGATCATCCAAGCGATAGGTCCCCAAAGGAACGTCAGGAACCGCTTGAGGGGACTGATGCGCTTTTCTTCGATGGCGTTCAGACCGTCCTTCTTGAGCCGGCTTGCCGCCTCCTCCTGGGTCAGTCCATCTTCGATACTCGAATGGAACTTGCGGAGCGCCTCCTGGATCGTCCCGGTATCAGCTGGTATCTGCACACCTTTGGACGCATCTGCCGTTGGCGCTGCGGGCTTGGCCCCATCCGGCTTGGGCGCGTCTGCAGAAGCTGAGGCCTCGGCCTTTTGCCAGTCTTCGACCGCACTGCCGAGTCCACCATGGCGCGCCTGGAAGACTTCGTAGGCGCGCTTGCGAATCTCATCCACGCCAACCTTCGAGCCCTTGGACTTAGCCGCACTTGCCTCGGGCCCTTCTGGCGCGGAGTCATTTGAATCGTCTATGGTCTTCGCATCTTCTCCGGAATCCTTCTGGATAGCCATTTCAACTCCTGCCGATTTCCTTTGCAGGTTTCGTGAGTAACGAGATGCTTGTTGTGATGCTGATATCGATAAGCAATTAAGTATTCATTTTGACGATTTTTTGGTGATCACGGACGGCAGGGATTTCTGCTAATTTTTGACGGCGCCTGAAAGCGGCTGGTGCGGTTGCCCGCGAGGGCGCCACGCCAGGTCATCGCTTATCACATAAATAAGTATGGCTATAAGCATCAAGGACACGGCGACCACCAGACGCCAATCATGATGCGCATGTTTCCAGTAAGGACGATGGAAGCCATGATTAACACTGTCACTATCTGCACTATGACGGTGGTGACGGTGCTTTGTCCTACTCATGAGATCCGAGCCTTCCCGATTCCATCCGCAATGGTCTCGGTTCGGCGTTGTTACTGCTCGGCTCCTGCCACTTCCAGTTCCGGATTTCCGGCAAATCCTGGCCGTGTTTATCAATGTAATGCTTGTGCTCGATGAGCTTGTCCTTCATCTGTTGCTTCAGATAATTTCCTTGGGCACCCAACTGCGGCAGACGATCGATCACATCCTGGACCAGATGAAACCGGTCCAAATCGTTCTGGACTCGCATATCGAAAGCGGTCGTGATCGTGCCCTCCTCCTTGTAGCCGCGGACGTGCAGATTGAGGTTGGTGCGGCGATAGGTCAGCCGATGGACGAGCCATGGGTATCCATGGAAGCCGAAGATGATGTGCTTATCTTTGGTGAAGAGCGCATCGTAATCCGTTTCGCTTAGCCCGTGCGGGTGCTCGCTCTCGGACTGCAACTTCATCAAATCGACGACATTGATCACCCGGATTTTCAGATCGGGCAAATGTTTACGAAGGATGGAAACGGCCGCCAGGATCTCCAGCGTAGGCGTGTCTCCGCAACAGGCCATCACCACGTCCGGCTCGCTGCCCTGATCGTTGCTGGCCCATTGCCAGATGCCAATTCCTTCCGTGCAATGCACGACCGCAGCTTCCATAGTCAGCCATTGGGGCAGTGCGTGTTTGCCTGCAACCACCACGTTGACGTAGTGCCGGCTGCGCAGGCAGTGATCAAAGACGGACAGCAGGCAGTTGGCATCGGGCGGTAGGTACACGCGCACGATATCGGCCTTCTTGTTGATGACGTGGTCGAGAAAGCCCGGATCCTGATGAGTGAAGCCGTTGTGATCCTGCTGCCAGACGTGGGAGGCGAGGAGGTAGTTCAACGAACGCGATCTTCCGGCGCCAGGGCAGTTCCAACGTCACCTTCAGCCATTTGGCGTGCTGGTTGAACATCGAATCGATGATGTGGATGAAAGCCTCGTAACAGTTGAAAAGCCCATGTCGTCCTGTCAGTAGGTATCCTTCCAACCAACCTTCGCACTGATGTTCACTGAGCATCGAATCCAGTACGCGTCCGGCAGGCGCGAGGAATTCGTCATTTTTTACTTCGCGAGCGTCCCACTGACGGTCGGTAACTTCAAAAATCGCGCCCAGAAGATTCGAGAGCGTCTCATCGGGACCGAACACCCGGAAATTACGCTGATCCTGATTCAGCTTGGCCACATCACGCAGGAACTTGCCCAGTACGAGCGTGTCCTGGCCGTCAACGGCGCCAGGCGAAGGCACATTTACGGCGTGGTCATGGAAGTCCGGCATCCGCAGATCGCGCAGCAGAATGCCGCCGTTAGTGTGCGGATTGGCGCCCATCCGCCGGTCGCCCTTGGGCGCTAGCTCGGCCAGCTCCGAGATGAGTCGGCCATTCTCATCGAACAGCTCTGCCGCCTTGTAGCTCTTCATCCAGCTTTCAAGCTGCTTGACGTGGTCGGGATGCTCCGAATCCACCAGCAGCGGCACCTGGTGCGCACGGAAGGTGCCCTCGATTTGCAGGCCATCGACGACTTTCGGACCCGTCCAGCCCTTGGGTGACCTGAGGACGATCATCGGCCAGCGCGGCCGACTGGTGTCGTTCTTGTTCCGCGCATTGCTCTGGATTTGTCGAATGTCGTCGATGACCTCTTCTAAAGTACCGGCCATGAGTTGATGCATCTTCTCCGGCTCATCACCTTCTACAAAGTGGGGGGTCCAGCCGCAGCCTCGTAGAAATTGCTCCAACTCCTCATGCTCGATGCGGGCCAGGATCGTCGGGTTGCTGATCTTGTAGCCATTGAGATGCAGGATCGGCAGCACGGCTCCGTCGGAAATTGGGTCCAGAAACTTGTTGGATTGCCATGCTGTCGCCAGGGGCCCCGTTTCCGCCTCACCGTCACCGATGATGCAGGCGACGATCAGATCGGGATTGTCGAATGCGGCCCCGAAGGCGTGACTTAGCGAATAGCCCAACTCGCCACCTTCGTGAATTGATCCCGGCGTCGATGGGGCCACATGGCTGGAAATCCCACCCGGAAACGAGAACTGCTTGAATAGCTTTTTCAGCCCGGCTTCGTCTTGGCTGATCTCCGGATAAACCTCACTATAAGTGCCTTCGAGATAGGTATTGCCCACTAGTGCCGGACCACCGTGACCAGGGCCGGCAATATAGAACATGTCCAGGTCATACTTCTTGATGACACGGTTCAAATGCACATAGATGAAGTTCTGGCCCGGCGTCGTGCCCCAGTGTCCGACCACCAGCGGCTTCACGTGCGATAGTTCCAGCGGCTCCTTCAGCAGCGGATTGTCGTAGAGATATATCTGGCCGACCGATAGATAGTTGGCGGCGCGCCAATAGGCATTTATCTTGTTTAACAATTCCGGGGAAAGAGTTGTCGTCTCCATGGCTCAGTTCTCCTCTTTTCAGCCAAGGCCAGGAACGCGGCAAACCATTCAGACGATCATGAGTTCCTCGTCGTACAGCGTTCATAACCAACTGCCGCTGAATCCCGCTCGCTGCAAGCCCTTGGCGATGTAGGGGCAGTCTCGCATCAATTGCCATAACAACCCTGTCCGATAGTTTTCGATCATCAAGACAATCGGCCCTTGATTGAGCCCGCAATGCCATGGTGATACCCAGCCGCAAGGATTGCTGGATTCGACTGGATAGGTCGGGTTGAAAGTAGCCTTGAAGCCGTAGGGATTGTGCGCGGCTAATTTAACCTCGTTGATATAGTAGTCGATCGCGGGCAGCACAATTTCGGGCGCGAACGGCAGCGATGTCACCGCCGCCCACGGCGCGATGGTGCCGTCGTCGGGCCCATATGGCGCACCTCGTCCCAGGTAACCGAAGAATTGGCGCTCGATGCCGTGCACTTTGATCGTGTGGGGGCCCGGGCCGTCGCTCGCTGTAATACCCCAGCAGTGGCGGCCATAGCTGGCGAAGTTGAGTGGGTTGTCGATAGCGTACTTTTGTTGCACATAAGTCGCGCGACGGCTGTTCTCGAAATAGTCGATGCCCCTGGCGCGCATGAACGCGTCCTGAACGCCGCGAAGATCAATCCAGACATGCGAGAGCTGGTGCGTGAACAATGGCCCGGCGTAAAGATATTCGTATCCGTAATAGCGTTCCCACCGGTAGGTCGAAATCCATGCGGCGTAGCAGCTCTCGGGCAGCGGATGAGTGGGCGAGCCCAGCCCGAGGGTATACAGTAGCATCGCCTCGTCGTAGCCTTCCCAACGGTATTTGAGAAACCCGCTCTCGGGCTTCCAGCCGTGCGTAACCGTTGAGCCGCGGTTTTGCGCCCATTGCCAATCCGCGCGGCGATAGAGCGTGTCGGCGAGCATGCGAATTTCATTCTCGTCGGAAGTGTCCGCATCGAAATAAACTCCCGCCGTCAACGCACCTGCCAGCAGAAAAGCGCTATCTATCGTTGAGAGTTCACATTGCCAGGCGCGCCCGCCGGTCCGCATGTCGAGAAAATGATAGTAAAAGCCCCGGTAGCCAGTGGCATCGGGTTCGGGACCTTGCGGGCTGTTCCGGAAAAAACGCAACGTGGTCAGAGTTCGTTTTACCGCCGCGGCACGCGGCATGAATCCGCGCTCAACAGCCACCGGATAAGCCGCTAGCGCGAAGCCGGTAGCGGCAATGCTGGCGGGCCACTGCGGTGCGGTTTTGTCGATCACCAGCCCGTTCTCTGGATTCGTCTCATGCAGGAAATAACTGAATGATTGGTGCTGAAGCGTTTCCAGCTCAGATTCTACGATTGGTCTAGTGCTGCTCATCGTCTCAGATGGTCGGGCGATCCCGGGTAAACTCAATTGTAAGCGGCATCGCCGGGCCCGTCCGGCGATATAGATAGCGCAGCGCGAAAGGAGTGCGCCTGTGCGGCGGCCAAAGGCGTTGATCGCAATCTTCGCTGACATCTTTCTTACCGGCCCTGCGGATGCGAGAGCTAGCGGAGCATCAAGTCGTGGACCACGAACAGGATGAGCTTCCAACACCACTTGAACTAGAAATTCCGAGTGCTGGTGCGAGCGCTTCGCACCCGCATCTTAACAGATTAGGCGTTCGGCTCGGCCCGAAAACTAGCATTACTTGTTCTTCCGATAACCAACTGTTCCCTTGTTTGATGGCCGTTGCACGTACACGCGAATGGGGCCTCGACCGTGCTCTAATCTCGAACGCTCGAAGGCGACCGACGGTTCGCTAAGAGTTCAAGCAGAGCTCACTCGGCGGCGACGGCGCGCGCCTTGAACGAGTCGAGCCGCGAGCAACACCTGGTCCATCGCCCGTTCGCGGAAACGGAAATATAAGGCGATCGCGCGATCCGCCTCGAACCGGTGATCCGAGGAGATTTCGTCAGGATGCCTGTGCCTCGCCCGGGTTGGAAATTCCAGCTAGAGTGATCGCGCGATGCGGGGAGAAACTGAGGTTCCACGCCCGCGCCTGACACGGCGCGTGCGATTTTTACACGGACTTCGCGTCGCCAGCATATCGCGCCGTTCCGCATTGATGCAGCTCGCGCTTATGTGCGGAGGCCTCGCGCTCACGACCTCGGGATGTGGTTTTCTTTCGCTCATTTTCAACGGCGAAGATCAACAGACCCGGCGGGAAACAGAGGTCTGTGATGATCTCGCCTCTGAGTTTAGCTCTAATGTTCCCTCGCTGGTCGAGCTCCGCACCGATAAAGCCGGCACCACCCGCTATCGCTCTCTAGGCCTCGGCGGCACGGATGTCGATCCGCAATGGGTTCCGATGCCGAACCGGCATGCGGATGCCGCCGGGTGGCTACAGGCGGGGAATTTCATCAAAATGGATTTTCAGCCGCCGCTGCAGCGTGCACTGACGCCTGATTCGGTGACCTACGTCGCCTACGCACCGGCCGACGCGCGCGGGGCGACGGAGCAGGATCAACTTAACGCGCTTAATATGGCGTTTGGCCCGGAGTTTGGGAGCTTCCAATGGAACGGCCGTGTGTATCGTTACTCCGCTGTGCACAAGCTGCCATGTCTCCCGCCCCCGCAGTAGCGGACAACTAATTGGCCGGCATCGCGAGGCGCTGCGCGTCTGAGTACGTTGGGTCAGCACGCGCCTTTCGCGATCGATGGTTCAAACTGTAAGAGATTTTCAGGCCGAAGCGTCTCGATGCGCTCCTAAAACTTCTTTTATGACGACCGCCTGATTGTGTTCCTCGTCCTTTGCGCTGTAGACGAGGGTCACGGTGCCGTGGACAGCCGCCTTGGAGATCTCTTTCAGCATCTCGCGCGCCTGGGGTCTTCTCAATTCGGCCTTGTAGCGCCGGCGAAACTCCTTCCAATGCGCCGGATCGTGGCCGAAAGATTTGCGCAATTCTGTGCTCGGCCCAAGCTCCTTCATCCACTTGGCCACGTCCACTTCTTCTTTCTTCAGGCCTCGCGGCCACAAACGGTCGACCAGGATACGTGTGCCGTCACCACGCGAAGCAGGGTCGTAAGCGCGTTTGATATGCACCATGGCGGTCTTTCTTTTTATCTTCAGCTTCTGGTTCGCGAGTGATTTCTGCCACTCCGTAACGTCGATCAGGCGTCCGGCCCTGCCTCGCCTGGAGTGAATGCGATCGCTTTCATGCCGCTCATCTATGGCCAGGGTCCCCAGGGCTTCTTCTGGACCTGAAGCGAGCCTTGCTTAACGGTGGCTTCCCACTTCGTGGTCTCACCTTCTAGCGAAAATCGCAGATCAACTTTGGCCTTGCCCACCGTCAGTCCGCGCAGCGTCAGTTCCGGGAGCCATGTTGGCAACGTGGGATTGACGTACAGGCGGCCGTTGGGCGCGTCCGCATGCAGCCCGAGAATCGCCCGCAGCAGGTGAAAGACGCTTCCTGCGGCCCATGCTTGCGGAACGTTCGCGCCGGGATATTGCACTGGGAAGGTGCCCGCCTCGCGTTTAATTCCCGCGTAGAGCTCGGGCAGCTGGTAGCTCACGAAATAGCCCGCTGCCCCGGAGATGTCGCGGGCGATACGAGCGGCCTCGGCGGCAAATCCATAGCGTTTGAAACCAAGGGCGATGATGCCGTTGTCGTGAGGCCAGACCGCACCACGCTGGTAGGAAAAAGGGTTGTAAGCGGGATTGTGTACGGAAAGGGTGCGGATACCCCAGCCGCTCCACATATCGGGTTCCATCAGCCGCTTGACGACTCGGGCAGCGTGCTCAGGAGAGGCTATCCCGCTCCACAACAAATGTCCCGGATTGGAGGCGATGGTGCGCACCGGGTGCTTGTCGGGGTCCAGTGTGAAGGCATAGAAACCGATGTCCTCGCACCAGAACTGCTCCTCGAATTTGCGGCGGAGCTCCGCGGCCTTGCGGCGCAGCTCACTCACCCGCGGAGCCTCGCCGAGTTGGTCGAACAGCTCTGCCATCCGCATCCAGGCGTCGAACACGTAGCCCTGCAGTTCGCACAACGCCTTGGGTGCTTTCACCTGAGAGCCGTCGGGATATACGATTGCGCTACCCGAATCCTTCCAACTCTGGTTCTCACAGCCCTGCGAGGAGCGGGTCTGGTATTCCTGGAACCCGTCGCCATCGAGGTCGCCATAGCGATCGATCCATTCCAGGCAGCGCACCGCCACGTCGCGATACTCGCGGATCAACGCGTCGTCGCCAGTCCATTTCCAGGCCTCGTGCAGCGCTATCAGATAAAGCGGGGTCGCGTCGGCCGTGCCGTAGTACGGCGTGTGCGGGATGCGATGGAAGTGGGCGAGTTCGCCAAAACGGATCTCGTGCAGGATCTTGCCCGGATCCGCGTCGCGGTAATCATCGCTTTCGGTGGCTTGGAATTCCGCCAGCTTCTTGAGCGCGCCGCGGGCGAAGGCCGGGTCCACCATCATGTTTTGCAGGCTGGCAATAAGGCTGTCGCGGCCGAAGAGGGTCACGAACCAGGGCACTCCGGCCGCGGGCACCCAGACATCGTGCGCCAGATCCTGGTCATGAAGCCTTAGCGCACACATATCGTCGACCGATTGCTGATAGAGCCGGTAAATGTCCTCATTGGCCGAGGTCAGCGTGGTCGCCTGGCGTATTGACTCCTGATGAAGAGAATCAAACCTGGTCTGATCCGAGCCGAGGAGACAGCCGCGAGCGGGGGCATGCATTTGAGCATCCTCGGCCAGCCAATACTCAGAGCAGGCATGCCATGAGGCGCCTGGCTGGAGATCGATCTCGAAATTAAGCCGCCCGTTGGCATAAACCGGCGGAGGCTCGGACTTCGCCCGGTAAATGAAGGTACGCTTGAAATCGCGGTGGGTATAACGGGTTCGCAACTCGTGGCGTTTCGCGTCCCACTCCGTTTCGATTCGTCCGCGACGCATGAACTGATGAGACTTCACTTCGAACAGGTCCGCAAAATCGGACCGCAGGACCACTTCGAGGGTCACGCGGACCGGCGTGAGCCCGTGATTGCTCAAGTCGAAGTCCTCGTGGATGCCTTCGGAAGCAGAGCGACTGATCACCAGCGCCAAAGTGCCAACCGGCACGTCGCCATCCAGGGTATGGAACGCCTTGTTCTTCAGGTATATTCGCGCGCCGTAATAGGTTACCGTGCTGGAAGTGAGCCGCGTCCACGTCACTCCGTTGACGAAGATCGCATAGTAGCTGACAAAACGCGTGTCTCTTGCAAACACCCCCTGTTCGCTATCGGCGGCGATCTCGCCATTGAGATCGCTCACCATGAAAGTGCTGCCGTGATTGATGGTCAGGAGTGGAGGCCCGATATTGATTTCTACCGCCATAGTCTGATTCCGCGCTCTTTAGCGCGATCCGGGTCCTCGGCTCGGCCCGTGATCGGCGCTAACTCTGCCCTTGGGGTCCAATGCTTTCTCGCTGGTCATGCGTCCCGTTGCAACTCAGTTTAGACGCGTCGGCCGGATCGCTCCATTGCAACTTCGTTCTCGAGGCTCTCGCGGTCACGTCCAATGGTGGCCACGGCCAATGTCTTTCCGGCTCGCTGAAATGAGAGCTTGCAGTCGTGATCTTCGATACTGCCATCCAAATCGAGCTTATCCCACTTTTCGGCGTGACCGATGTAATTGAGGGTAAAATCGAACTGGCTAGTCCAGAAGAATGGCACGGCATCGAAGCGCTCGCCCCGGCCGAGTATATTCCGCGCCGCGGTCTGTCCCTGTCGTTCTGCCACCACCCAGTGCTCGACGCGAATATTGTCCCCGGTCAGCGGATCCGGCCAGCGCGCGATGTCACCCGCGGCGAAGATGCCTGGGATGCTGGTTTCGAGGTGCTCGTTCACCGACACGCCACGATCCGTCCTGATTCCGGCGCGTTCGGCAAGATCGATCAGCGGTTTGACGCCGATCCCGATCACGACCAGGTCGGCGTTAACGGTGTGGCCATCCTTGAGCGTTACTTTGCGTTCGTCGATCGAGACAACGCCCTGTTGGAGATGGAACACCACGCCGTTGCGTTCGTGCAGGCGGCGCAGGTATTCGCCTACCTGCGGCCCTAGCACCGTTGCCATCGGAAACTCTTCAGGCGCGACGACGTGAACCTCGAGCTTTCGCTGAATTAGAGAAGCCGCGACCTCCATCGCGATGAAGCTCGCGCCTATGAGGACGACGCGTTTAGCTTTACTCGCCTTGGCCAGGATCGCCCGGCAATCACTGCGCGAGCGCAGATAACAAACCTGCGCGAGGTCCGCGCCGGGAACCTTAAGCTTCACTGGCTCGGCCCCGGTCGCAAGGAGAAGCGCATCAAACTTGCGCCGCTTGCCATCGGCGAGTTGAACAGATTTGTTCCGCGGATCGATCGCCTCGACCCGGGTCTTCAACACCAGTTCGATCTCGTGCTGTTTGTAAAAATCCCTGGAGCGGAGCGGAATCATTTTCTCGCCCACGCTTCCGTTAAGAAAGTCCTTCGACAGAGTTGGACGATCGTAAGGAACGCTGTCATCCGCGCTGAGCAGGGTCAGGTCGCCGCGATATCCTTCACGCCGTAACATTTCGGCCGCGGCGTTCCCTGCCGCGCCGCCGCCTACGACCACAACTTTCTCCGGCATTTTCGCAGAGCCGGCCCTCCGCGGTTTCTTTTCGGGCGCCTTGTCGCGCACGAAGAGCTTGCCGTCGCGCGTCTCAACCTTCCAGCAGGTCACCGGGTCAAGCGCCGGCGAGCGCACCGCCGCTCCCGTGCGAAGACTGAAACAGGCGTGGTGCCATGGGCAACGCACGGTGTCGTCGACGATGAGGCCCGTGACCAGCGGAGCGCCATAGTGTGTACAGATTGCGCCTATAGCGAAGTAGTCGTCGCCGCGTCGAGCCACGAGAATCGGCTCCTCTTTTGCGTAACCCTGCAGCATGCTGCCGTCGGTGAGCTCAGTGAGAGAGATACCTCGATTGAGGTCAGGGCCCGTCAGGTCTTTTTCTTCTGCCATTGTCAGGTCCTCGCGCGCGCCAGAACGTCAGAGTCCAAACCCAGGCTTAGTATCCGGGGGCAGAGACGCGAGCCCCGGCTCGACGAGCAACCTGTCCTGGGACAGATCCTCTTCATGGCCCCCCGCCGCCTCCATCAGGTTACGTGCCGGCCCCGCGCCATTTCGTGACGACCGTGCTCGGCCAGCGCTGATCAGCTGATAGTAAATCCGCTCATAATTGGCCGCCATCGCGTCAGCCGTGAAGCGCGCTTCGAACACTTCGCGGCATTTGCGCCGCGCGATACCACTAACTTTGCGTACAGCGTGGACCAGGTCGTCCAACGAAGATGCTACAAAACCGGTCTCACCATGGTCCAGGATCTCGGGGACGGAGCCGCACGGGCGTGCGATCACCGGGGTGCCGCACGCTAGCGCTTCGCTCATCACGAGCCCGAAAGGCTCGGGCCAATCAATCGGAAACAGGAGCGCCAGCGCATCGCCCAAGAATTCACTTTTTTCACGTTCGCCTATCTCACCGATGAATTCAACGTTGCGCGAATCAATGAGGGGACGGATGTGGGACTCGAAATAGTCCCGGTCGACAACGTCAACCTTGGCAGCGATCTTAAGCGGAACCCCGGCCCGGCGGGCTATCTCGATCGCAAGGTCTGGCCGCTTTTCGGGTGCGATCCGCCCCAGAAACGCCAGGTACTTGCCGGGTCCCGGATTAAACCGCAACTGTTCCTTCGGCAGGCCATGATAAACGGTGTCGATCCAGTTCAGTTCCGGCAGGGGAGCGCGTTGCGCGTCGCTGATGGATACAACCGGAGCGTCTGAATAGTAACGATATACTCCGAACAGCTCTTCGATATCTAACCGCCCGTGGAGCGTGGTGACGGTGGGAGTTGCTATCAACCGTCCGAATGGAAAGCTCCAGTAATCGACGTGACAGTGGATGATGTCGAAGCGATCGGAACGATCGAAAACCTCACTGAGTGCAGCCAACTGCAGGCTCGATCCCATGTGAGCGAGGCCGGCCGTTCTGAGCGCGGCAGGATATGTCGCTTGGATCTTCGACTTTGCCGTGGAATCACCTGACGCGAACAGCGTCACCTCGTGACCGCGGCGTACAAGCTCTTCGGTCAGGTAAGCGACGACGCGCTCAGTCCCTCCGTAGAGTTTTGGGGGAACGCTTTCATAAAGGGGAGCCACCTGCGCAATGCGAAGTGGGTGGCGAATTTCTTTCCGGATGGAACGGAAATCAGGTGGTCTCATACAAGCCCCTCAGGCTCTCGTTTTTGACGCTTTGCGCTGGGCAGCGGGGAGTGGTGCTTTTTTGCCTAAACGTAACATTGCGAAAACCGAAATCGGCGGCAAAGAAGAAAGCCGCGAACCCGAAGCACTGAGAGGAGTTCGCGTGCGTAGACTCGGCCACAGCATCAGCCGCCTCGTAGCTCTTGCCTCTAATCGTTATGCTCGCGTTCCACTTACCGCCAATACTTTGTTTCTATTGCGCCGATAGTTCACAGCTATGGATCGGCGTTCTATCTGTCGAATCCTCGCTCTATCTCGATGTCCGTACCAGAATGCCCGCGATGCGAGTTGGTTCCATAGAGAACTAAGCGCGCCGAACGGGAACTCTTTTGTCCGGGAGGAGACTGTTAGGGAGTCGAGGAAAACGCGATGATTCGTAGAATACGCTCGGCGGAGGTTCTCTTAATGATCCGAGTCATGTATCGCTGGACCGTGAAAGAGGGAGACGAAGCGGAATTCATTCGAACGTGGGAGGAAGGTACCCTGAAGATTCAGGCGAGCTGCGAAGGTGCGATGGGAAGTATTCTTCTGCGGAGCTCGGAAAATTCCCAACATTTTTTTGGAATGACACGCTGGCCAAGCAAAGAAATATGGGAGATGGCGCAGCGAACTATGCCGAGTCTGGATTTAGCGGGACCGAAGCCGGAGTCGGAACACTTCTTCGATGAACTCGTCGACATCGTTCCCGAAACCAGCGGTTAACGACCGGAATCTCCATGTTTGGATCGCGACTCAAGCTCGCACCAGGACCAGGCGGAATGAACACGCACCGTTCCAGCCCGGGCTTCGCTTCACGGTGTTTGGAGTGGCGCCGAGAGCGGCCGTTCTATATCGCGGTAGCTGGTCTCGCGCACGAAGCGCCGCGCGCCTGGTCCTCGCGAGGACGACGCTCGAGGTAGAGCGCAATGGCCAGTCCAGCGACTAAGATTGCGTGAGGGAACCAGGCCCCAACTTCTTTATCTCGTTTATCTCCCCGCCCTGGGAAATCAGCGTCAGATGGGCATCCGGTAACCATAGAATTCGTGGTCCTCGCTGTAGCCACCCTGGCCGGCACCGAGGTGGGCGAAGTCGTTTACGAATTCGATGGCTTCGATCCACTTGACCATCTTGAAACCCAGCTCGTTCTCACAGCGCAGCCGCAGCGGCGCTCCGTGGAGCACGCTGACCGGGGCTCCGTTCATCTCGTAAGCCAGGATCGTCAGGTGGTGCCGCATGTTCTCGATCTTGTGCGCGTCATAATAGCGGCCGCCGGCGCGACCTTCGGAGAATGAATAGAAGACGGCGTAGCGGGCGTCGGGCATGGGCTTCACGATTTCGAGGATATGGCGCATGGGAATCCCGCCCCATTTCGCGACCCCTGACCAGCCCTGGATGCAAAAGTGTTCGGTGATTTGTTCCTGCTTGGGCATCGCTTTGAGCTCCGCGAAGGAGAACACCTGCGGATTCTCGACCAGCCCATCGATCCGCAAGCTGTAATTGGCAAACCCATTCCTGACCAGTGCGTTGAACTCCTCAGAATTCAGCATGGTGCCGTTGGGCCAGAAGCGAGGCGATATGTCCTTCCCGGTATATTGATTGTTCGGATCCCACCATTCGGCGATTCCCTTGAGCCAGCCGACCATGAACTCGCCGGTTTTCTGGATCAGGCGGGTATGCCTGAGCGTCAAGGGCGAAGCCACAAACCACACCACCATCACCACCAGCATCGCGAGGCAGAAAATAATGAACCCTTCCGGACGATTGCCGTTCACACCGGCGAACATGTGATTCAGATTCTGACGCAGACCGGTCACGAAGATCATCGACACGTGGATGAAGATGAAGAACACGAACCAGCACAGCACCAGAAAATGGATCGAGCGCGCGACCTGCCGGTGGAAAATCCGGCCAAACCAGCCGAGCCGATTGGCGACCGCCGGCGCCATCATCAGGCCGGTGACGATCGCCAACGGGGCGGCGATGAACACGGTGATGAAGTAAGACAGTAGCTGTGCGCCGTTGTAGCGAATCCAGCCTTGGTCCGCGGGAAAGTTCAGCGAAGCGTATTGAATCGCGGTCGAGAGCGCGTTGGGAAAGACCGTCCATGTCTGCGGCACGATACGCTGCCACTGATAAGTCGTGAACAGCAGCACATAGAAGACCGCGCCATTAAGCACCCATAACAGGTCGCAGGAAAAGTGCCACCAGCGGGCGAGTCCGATGGAATGGCGGATGCCCGGAATGCCGAACCATCCCGGCAGGGCTATCGAGTCGTCCTTGGAGGTCCAGATCCGATCTTTGGGAACTTCGTGCTGAAAACGGAACCATTCGGTGCCCGGCGTGCAGTCTCGATTCCAGTATAGGCGGGGATGGTCGGCGAGGATCTGGATGCCTGCCCGGATGATGAGAAACATCAGAAAGAGGTTGAAAAAATGCTGCCATCGCAACCACACCGGAAAGCCGTTGTAGTACCTGGGCGCGGCGCTGATGCCTGGATAGCGCGCGATGAATTGCTGTACGGCCAGATTGTTTTGGCGCAGATCTTGTGCGAGCGCGACGCCGATAACCAAACCGGCGATCCCCAGGGGGATGATCCAAAGCACATTGTACCACCGCTTCCAAAAGCGGATGCGTGGCATCTCACCCCATTGCGGCGGGAGCCACTCACTCAGGCGAACACGGTCATCCGCGTGGGTGAGTCCAGCCTCCAGAGGCTCCTTCCGCTGTCTTTCAATCTCTTGCAATCTCTTGGCCAGGCTTCATCACTTTGCTTCGGCAGGTTTTGGATTGAGCCATGGCCCGTCGGAGCCGATTAGCTGTGCGGCCTCTTCTGGGCCCCAACTGCCCGGCTCGTAGGGATACAGCGGCGTCACGTTGCCCAGGAACGGGTCGACCACGCGCCATTCGGCCTCAACGAAGTCCTCGCGCGCAAAGAGTTCACCGATGCCGTGCATCGCGTCGCCCAACAAGCGTTGATACGGCGGCATGTCCACGGCGGCTTGCCTGGTGAGGATAAGCTCGACGTCGTTACCCACCATGCTCTCGCCCGGCGCCTTCACCCGCAAACCCATGCCGATGTTTATGTCCGGGCTTATCCGCATCCGTACGCGGCTGGAAAGCGACGGTACGATTTCCCCAAACGTCTCGCGCGGCGGCCGCCGGAACTCGACCACCGCCTCAGTTGCGGTGACTGGCAGTTCCTTGCCGGCACGAATGTAGATTGGCACGCCGGCCCATCGCCAGGTATCGATATACAGCTTGACCGCGACGAAGGTCTCGACGGTGGAGGCGGGATTAACGCCCGGCACTGTGAGATAGCCGCGGTATTGACCGCGTACGACGTGCTCGGGCGCGGCCGGACGAACCGCCTTCAGCAGCCGAGCCTTCTCGTCTCGCACCGCATCGTGCTCCTCGCCCGTCGGCGGATCCATGGTGAGATTAGCGAGCACCTGAAGCAGGTGGTTTTGAAGCACGTCGCGGATAGCCCCGGTCTCGTCGTAGAATCTGCCGCGGTCCTGCACACCCATATTCTCGGCCAAGGTGATCTGGATACTGCGCACATAGATACGGTTCCAGAGCGGCTCGAATACGGGATTGGCAAAGCGAGTATAGAGAATGTTCTGCACCGGCTCCTTGCCGAGGAAGTGATCGGTGCGGAAGATGGCGTCTTCCGGAAAGTGCCGGTGCAGGAGCTTGTTCAATTCCCGCGCGGAGGAAAGGTCGTGGCCAAATGGCTTTTCGACTACCACTCGTGCATTGGCGGCGCAGCCGGACTTGGCGAGTCCTTCGACTACCGTGGCGAACATGCTGGGCGGAACAGCGAGGTAATGGAGCGGCCGCTTGGCGTCACCCAGTTCTTTGCGCAGTCGGTCAAAGGTCGCTGAATCCTTGTAATCACCATCCACATAGCGCAGCAGGTCCGACAGTTTCCGCCACGCATCCGGATCGGCCCCGCCGTGGTGGTCGAGGCTGTCCTTGGCGCGCGCCTTGAGCTGATCGAGATTCCAGCCGGCCTTGGCGACGCCGATGATCGGCACGTTGAGTCCCTCGTCGCGGACCAGGCGTTGCAGCGCGGGAAATATCTGTATGAAAGCCAGATCGCCAGTGGCGCCGAAGAAGACGAATGCATCCGATTGCTGCATAGCCATCAGCGATCTCCTGTTTTCGCGGCCGGCTTCTCCAAGTGACCACCGAACTCGTAGCGCATCGCCGACAGCAGCTTGTCCGCGAAGTCCGCAGCGCCGCGCGAGGCAAAGCGCGCGTACAACGCGGCACTAAGCACGTTAACCGGCACTCCCTCGTCGATCGCCGCGTCAATCGTCCAGCGTCCTTCTCCCGAGTCCGACACTCGCCCCCCGAATTTCTTAAGTTGGGGGTCCTCGAGCAGGGCGGCGGCGGTGAGATCCAGCAGCCATGAAGCAATCACGCTGCCGCGGCGCCACACCTCGGTCACGTCGGTCAGATTGAAATCGTACTGATACAATTCAGGGCTGCGAATGGGTGTAGTCTCGGCGTCGACTTCGCTCTTGTGCTTGCCCAGATTGGCGTGGCGCAAAATGTTTAAGCCTTCCGCATACGCCGCCATCATTCCGTATTCGATCCCGTTGTGCACCATCTTGACGAAATGTCCGGCGCCATTCGGTCCGCAGTGAAGATAGCCATGCTCGGCTGTGCCACCTTTTAGCTTTTCGCGCCCCGGCGTGCGGGAGGCCGAGTCCACGGGCGGCGCGAGCGCGGCGAAAATCGGATCGAGATGCTTCACCACCGCCGGCTCGCCGCCGATCATCTGGCAAAAGCCACGCTCCAGGCCCCAAACGCCGCCGCTGGTGCCTGAATCCACGTAGTGAATTCCTTTGGCCTTAACTGTCTCGGCACGGCGAATATCGTCTACATAGTGCGAGTTTCCGCCGTCGACAATAATGTCGCCCGACTCGAAGCGCTTCGCGAGTTCGCTGACCGTCTGTTCAACCACGCCGGCGGGCACCATCATCCACGTCACCCGCGGTTGATTGAGCTTGGCGGTGAAGTCGTCGAGCGACGAGGCCGCAATCGCTTTCTCTTTCGCCAGCTTTTTCACCGCGTCGGCGCTCACGTCATAGACCACGCACTCGTGGCGGGCGCGGATCAAACGCTGCACCATATTGGCGCCCATTCTGCCCAACCCGATCATGCCAACTCTCATGGTTCAGCTCCTTCTACAATCACCACACACTTGATACGGCCCAAGTTTTTTTCGTCACCAGGTCACATGCTCCAGCATGAAGCCAAACAGAGCCAGTGGTGATCGCCCAGACACAGATGACCTGCGCTTTACTCAGGGCTGCCAGCCGGATAGCGAGCCGCAGATAGTCAGAGAACCGTAAGCAAGCGGCGCCAACCGGCAGTAGAACGCGATGGAGCGACATCCGCGTGATGATCGCCGTCATCTTGCCAAAAGCCAACCACATAAACAGATGGCGACTCGTTGCGCGAACCCGTCATGGAGCCCGATCTCAACGCGGAGCCTGCGCCCGCTCTACTGAAACGTCAGCCGCGACGAGAACAGCCTATCGCCAAAGCGCTTCCGTCTTGCAAGGCTCCGCCTGGGCGCTGGCATCGCGGGCAGGCTATTCTGCTACCCAAAACTCTCAGGTTTTGTCTCACTGTCATGACGCGTGGCTGCTTGTTTGCGGTCGAGGCAATCTCACTCTGCTGGCGCCTCCGTTCGGAGTGTCAGTCAAATCCCACTAAGCTGGAGACTTTCGCCGTAGAACTACCAACTGTTGGCCCAGGATGAGGTTCTCGGCCTCAAGCCGCGCTCGCCTCGTGAACCGCGACCGGGTAGCAAGCAGCAGCCGGATCGGAAATGCGAAAATGGGCCGCTTCACTACCATACGCCCGCCCGCCCGCGCATCATGCCGGAAAGGGTTCGGGAGGCACCGCTACAATTATCAGCGCAGCGTAACTGCATCGCGGGAAATTGATGTGCTCGCGAGGTCAGCCGTGCAAAAGCTTTTCTATATACTCTCGCAGCCTTACCGCCTGATCAGCGACACGCCTGTGTTCCTGCTCTGCGAACTCAAGTTCTCTGATGGCGTTTCCGAGGCGTGATCTCGATTGCTCGATCTGCTGATCGATTTCACCTCGCCTGCTTTCCAATTCGTTCAATTCCTCCTTCAGGTCTGAAACCAGGGCGGAATTTTGTCCCCTGCGGATGAGCTCATTTATGTGATCCTGCAGCTCCTTTTTTTCCTCCCTCAGTCTCTCGCTCTCTCTGACCGCTGCAGCTTCCCGGGCTGTGTCGCTCGGATCGGCTAACCTTGCGCGCTCTACGGCGGCTCTAAGTTCGGCGTCACGCGCCGCATACGCCGAACTGATATCCAACAACCTCCGCATCCTCTCCTGAAGCGTTCCCAGAACCGTTTCGCTGATCATAAGGTCTCCATAGTGCTTTCACGGTGGCAGCGGCGCTCAACCCAATCACGCTCACGCGGGGCGCTGCATCTGTTTCGGCCCTTTCAATTTTGCCCGCAGTTGCAAAGTCGGAATCGCAGCGAGCTTCATAACATTGACCGTGCCGCGTGACCCAGCTCGACTGACGGGTGCGAGCGTCTTGTCGTCGGCGGCTTCGACGATGGTGACAAGTCGTAAGTCCTGAGCACTGCATATTGAGCGATCACCCGGCAACCGAAGTCGGTGATTTCCTGGTTTATTTGCTCCAAGCGATCCGGTCGCTGGGCAATTACGTCGTCCCACGGGCGTCAGCGCGCTGGGAATATTGATTGGCGGCCATTATGCTATTCCTCTAATCCTGGTACAGAATCATTCTCCGACTGCCCATCTCGGACGAATGCTCTGGTGCTCCAGCAGTGCCATAACGCGGCTCGGCTCACCCAGATCGCTCCATTCCAGCCCACTTAACGGAAGAACCGCCAGGTTCGTCGGATAACTCGCGAGCACCTGGTCGGAGAAGTTGATCGACGACAGGTTCTCATAGACCCGATTCACCATTTCGTGTTCGAGCGGCCTGCTCAGCTTCGAGGTAGTCTCTATGAAGCTCCAGTAGAGCTTGGGCAGTACTCTCATGATTAAGTTCAGCAGCGTTGGCAGTCGGGCCACCATCACAAAGGTATTCCACCACATGCGGTCAAACTTGAACAGCCGGCACGCCTGGTCAAACGACGGCTTTTCCCAAAATCGTCGGACCTGAAAAATCGGAAGCGACCGCGGCAGAGCCCTCAGGCGTTCGTCTCCCTCAATCCATCCATAACTCACTTCCGGAGTGGCCGGCCACGCGCCCAACAACACCGTCTTCTTCGGGCAAAGCTCAACCGCCTTGATCGCCAACTCGACGTGGCGCATGAATGCGGCGTCGTCGCTCACATAGTGGTCCGACGGAAAGACCGCAACGGTAGCCGCCGGATTGCTGCCGGCTAACTTCAGGAGCGCATACAGTATGGCGGGGGCGGTTCCTCGGTTTGCTGGCTGAACGAGCACGCTTTCAGCCGGCGCGTCAGCCAGGAGAGGCTCATAGAAGCGCTCGTGGCTCCGGGTGACCACCGTCACGGTTGCTCGCGGGGGGATGGCGAGCGACACGCGAGGGCGAGTCTGGTCCAGGAGAGTAGTGCTTCCAAGGAGAGGGCAAAACTGCTTAGGAATATCCTGCCCGGTAATCCGTCGGACCAGCGGACGCAGTCTTGAGCCTTCCCCTCCAGCGAGGATAACCGCCCCCAGCTCTCGCTTTTGTTCGTCTCCTCCTTTCATCATTGAAGTCTCCTATTTAGCGCGCTTCCGGAAGCATCCCTAAACGAAGCACCGCGGCGTACACTGCAGTTGAGGGGCCGTCTCAAGGCTTCAAACGTCTACCGATAAAGCGAGCGCTGAACACCCGCGAACTACACCTGTCCCGCACGCTGAGGTTTCTCGCTCACGATTCCAGCCGAGCTTTCAGCGATATGTTCGTGCTCATCAGCCGAGATATGATGCAGTCTGTTTTGGCGCCGACCGCGGCGTCGATGAAATCGATCTTCTTCGCGCCCGGTATTCTCGCTATCACGTCGAGCAAGATACTTGTGACGCTCCAACGTTTACCAAGATTTGCCGAAGTAACCGTGGCGGTTGTAGTTATGCGCTCCGCCGGAAATCCGATGCGATCCATCGCATCGGACAAAGCCATCGAGAAGGAGACGGCGTGAGCGGCGGCGATTAATTCTTCGGTACAGGTATTGTTATGATTGTTGACAGCTTTATTGATTCTTCCACGCCCGATCCGTCCCGCGTAACGAATTTCGCGCAGAGCTCCGTTCCGTGTGGTAAGCCTGCCACTGCCGTGGTTTCCGCTTCCCTTCCAAACTGCAAAAGCTTGATGTTCCATCAGAAGCCCGTGCGCGACGGTCACCGCATTTCGCCGCCGCCGCATTACTGTTGAACGTTACGCCCGCGGGCTGGTCCGTCGCCAATACTTTGTTTCTATGGAGCCTATAGGCAAAGCCTATGGACTTTGCCGTAGTCGTCACCCGGCAATCCGAGGTTCTCAGCGAGACATGTCGTCTTAGAGGAACTGCTCAGAAAGAACGCGGGGCAAAGGGCATTCGGTTCGCCCCGCCCCGCGCAGCCGGGCTTCAGCCCACTAACGTCACCCGATTCAACTGTGCGCCTCTTTCACAATCCTGATATATTGCTCCAACGGTTTGGAACGGTTATCGGGTTTCCAAGCAACCCAGGATTCCACCTTGACGGGTTGTTTCAGCGGGCGGAGAAGCACTCCCGGATGGCGAATAGACTTGATTTGTTCGGGTAGCAACGCGACTCCCAGGCCTGTCGCGACGAAATGGAGGACCGCGGGCAGATTCTCGGCCTCTTGCAAGGTTCTGGGCATGAAACCTACTGGCGAAAAGATGCGCTGCATCCATGCTGTCCAGCCTGGATGTGCCCTTTCAGATAGAGTGACAAAAAAGTGCTTCTCCAGTTCCTTGAGATCTATTTTCGCTTTTTTCGTCAGCGCACTTCCTTTAGACAAAGCCACCAGTATCTCGTAACGGGCTACGCATTCTCCCTTCAACGCTCGCCCCGCCAAGGATCCCCGTAAGACCAACAAACCCGAGATCGATTTTACCTGCTTCAATCGCTTCGAGTTGCTCCGCGCTAGTCATGTCGAAAAGGCTGACCGAGATTTGCGGATACTCCTTTCCAAACGCCGCCAGGGTTGCGGGCAGCAAATGATTATGCAGACCGGCCACGTAGCCGATTTTTAGTTGCTCTGCCGTCCGTGGATTGAGATGCCGTACTGCCTCCACGCTCTCCGCGCTCAGAGCGAGCACCCGCTGGGCATCTGCCAAAAACGACCGCCCCTCGTCGGTCAACGACACGCGGCCCTTGCCACGGAGGAGCAGCCGTACCCCAAGCTCCTCTTCTAGAAGTTTGATTTGAACAGTCAGGGAGGGTTGCGCCAAATGAAGCTTTTGCGCCGCACGAGTGAAGCTCAATTCTTCGGCGACAGCCACGAAGTCCCGCAAATGACGCAGTTCCACAAAGAGAGCTTATCACATTGTTCTCCGGAGAACACGTGCCAACAGCAGACCCCCTTAATTCCACCAAGACCCCGAGGAACCAAAGTGGAATTCGTGCCCCGCCCCTGCGCTTCTGTCACAGTCAGATGGGCGTGGTCAGCCAGAGCGCTACTCAGGCCGACGATGAGCCACGCGTTGAGCGCCTGATAGTTAAGTCAAAGATCCAGCGACAGCCTGGATTTTGACAAACCGTGTTGCAGTCGCACTGCCGGGACCTTACCGGCCCAGGCGCTCCAGAGCCTCCATCGAGCAGAAGTCACCGAACAGCCTGGGGTTGTCGATATCGGCGTGGTAGCCGCCGGGGACTTGCTGCGCATAGTAGAAGCGCGACATACGGTTGCTCTGGAGATCGTGTGCATGCACGTGCGTCCAGCTCCAGAAGTGGTCAGGCACACCCTCGATCCACTTCATTCCGGGCTTGCGCTCGTAGTAATCGAAGCCGCCTTCCCACTGCTTCCACATCTTGCCCTGACGGTCGTAGCTGATCATCGTGAGCGGACACAGCGTCGAGCCATGGTACCAGATTCTCTTCTTGCTAATCGGCGCGCGAGGATACGTCACCGGCTGCATCTCGACCACATAAGCCTCAGGCACCAGTTCCATCCGCGTGCGCCAGTACTTAACGCCGCTCTTGCCGCCACAGGTCTTGTGGATCCAGTTGGGGTTGTCGAGATCGGCGCAGTGATGCGCGCAGGTGAGCACCGGGCCTTTGCCGACGAGTTTGAAGTTGCCCCAGGTCAGTAGCGGGTCACCCGCCATCCAGTACTCGGTAACGAAGAAGGTGTTACCCGGAAACTGCGGTTCGAAGCGCTGGTCAACAGGGTAGCTGCGTACGCGCTTGGTGGTCGGCTGGTAGACGTAATAGCCCGGGAGCTTGTGCTGGTCATACGCCCAGACCTGCAGGATGCCGGTGCCGTTGACGTCTTCGGGGGCGAGCACGCTGCCGCCGAGAATGCGAAGCTGGCTCTCGCGGCCCGGCATATACGGATGCGGGTCGAGTGTCAGACGCCCGACAGTCTGCCACTCAACGTAGTAGGAAGCGTACCGATACTCGACGTTGCCGTCGGCGTCGGTGTCCCAGTCGAGCACGGGATGAGCCTGGGTATCATGCTTGCCCCAACTCAAGGTATTGCCCATCAGAACTTCCTCGGCGGTCTTGGGCTCCGGGAAGGGATTGCCGCCGATCCAATCCTTGTGGTCGAGGGTATAGCAATTGCCGTCGGGGAAGATTTTATGCTTGCCACGGTTGCGCAGAGTCGCCTGCAGGTAAGGCACCGGCGTGAGCTTGGTGAGATCGGTCTCGGTCGGCGCGAGGTCCACCAAGCGTCCGTCATGTTTGATTTGCCAGTATGCCGCAGGGTCGAGGAGATCTTTGACGATATCAACATTCTCGGCATTGAGCACGTCTCCCGCTTTGAGCTTGCCCTTGGTATAGGCCTCGAGGGAGAGCAACTCGGGCGGATAAGCAGCCTCAAGCGAGCCTGTATTTCCGATGACCTCCCATAGAGGAGCAATCACCCCTGCGGTCACAACGCCTCGTGCGGCCTGTTCCAGGAAGTGGCGTCGCGTCCATCCGTTGGAATACTTCAAAGGATGCATGGCTTCAGCCCTCCGTGAAAATGGGCAATCGTTCTCGCGTTCTTCGAAAGCGCGTAAAGCAAGCATTTAAGCAGGAGGCGATGACTCCTGCCGATACATCTCGAAAGCTATTCCAAATTGCCCGGTGGCTTGTAGTATGCAATGAGATCCGCCATTTTCGACCTTCTGGACATTTCATCATCATCGAGATGAACGCAAACGTGCGCCGCACGTCCGCGTATGACTGGCAATGCCTTCTGGCGTGGTATGTCAATACCCAATTTGTCCGTTTCACCGACATAGATAGGTTTGTGCTGGCCCTTGTCATTTGTCGCGGAAAAAACGTACACGGCAGCAACCCTGTCCTTGAAAATGCTATTCGAATTAAAGACTCCGAACTCGTATACCGTTCGGCTGACGCCAAAAAAAGTAGTATCGCCGATCCTAGCCATGAGCCCTATCTCCTTTTCCGCTCGACTATGCACAGCGCATCTCCGACAGAGGATCCGACGACCCAGAGCCTCAAACTATTCAAAAAAAACATCGTCTAGCGATGGACCTGTTCGAGGCTATTGATGTCGAATAGCCTCTCGGACTCGGCGCCCTTCACGTTGGGGAATCCACCCGGAACGATCCAGATGGTGCCGCGATCGTTCTGCACGTCGAGCACCTGCACCGACCGGAACTCGGTCGAGTAGGCGCCCTTGTTGATGGCCTCTTGCCAGTCACCCTTAAAGGTCTCGCTCCACTTCTTCTGGAATTCCCAAACCTTCCAGAGCCTGTTCCTGTGGTCGAAGGCTTCCATCAGCCATGCATCGTAATTCTGCGAATCCCAGTCCTCGACGACGCTCTTGTAAGGATGCCGCGGGAACGTTGGCGTGCGTTCTATGACCGCGAAGCGGCGCATCGTCCACGTGTCGTTCGGCATGATTCCGTTGGGTCCGTATAGCCAGGTGTACTCGTGCGAAGAATCCATAACGGCGAGCTGATCCTTCCATCCGAGGAAGCGCCAGTGCCACTCGAGCTCACGGCCGGAGAAGCTGTAGAAGTCCTCCAGCGTATGGTCGGTGCCTAGCAGCGAGTCCGACTTGACCTCGGCCGAGATGCGCCGCACGCGCCGCAGGTTGGGGATGTAGGCCTAGGCGTCGTCTTCGCGATGCGGGTCGGCATAGCGATAGATGATGAACGCAGTGCCACGGATGTCGAACGGCGAGTAGAAGCCGGTAAATTCTTTGAACTCGAACTGCGACGCGCCGGGTGCCGGCAAGGTGTGATTCTCCAGCATCGCGAGATGCTTGTAATACAGGCGCTTGTAGAACGCGCTCAGCGTGCGCTGAAAGGTTCCGCCGCCGCCATAGATCATCTTCATCTGTTCAGCCGACGGCAAAGTGTAATTGAGATTCGTGATACCTGAGTTCGACAGCCAATCGCTGGGAGGAACCTCCCACGCCGGAATCTCATGGGTGCCGCCGAAACGATCCCAAGTCGCAGGGGCAATTGTTAACAAGCCGAAATTCTGCCAGCGATACTCGAAGTCCCAGGTCGCTTTCCATCCGGCATCGGGATCGCTCGTGGTTATTTCCGAATTCGGGAAGGGCTGGCCGCAGACATAGTTGGCCATAGTATGGTCGGGTAGCAGACGAACCTGGCTCTGGTACTTTTCCGTGCAGGCCATGTAGTCTTTGCGCGGAGTGTGATCCACAGGCGCGGCGATCTTCATCTTGAACTGGGGGAAGTTGAAAAAATAGGCATAGCCAGGAAAGACGAATGGCCGAATCTTGTCCATATCCTTGGCCGTCAGAACATCGCCGACCTTGAAGTCAGGTTTGGCGTCCTTGTACCTGGCCAACCACTGGTCAAAGGTCGCCCGGGTATAGCTCTTGACGTCCTGCGCCCTTGCGGTGCCGACGGCGAAACACAGACTGGCCGCCGTCACAAGGACTGCGAATGCCATGCACCATGGCCGCGCGGGGCGTTCCCGATGCCGCTTTAAATTGTGCCGCATAATGCTCATCCTCTTCCGTTTGGTCGCCTGTGTTTCAGTCCCCCATTGGGGTCCTCGATGCCACTGCCCGAAGCGCCCGGCGTTTCTTCCTGCCCAACGCGTTAGCTGCTGCCAAGCCGCTTGCCGCCTAACAAATGCATCGCGGTGTGATCCAAGCCGTCAGCCGCCCGTGAGAGATTGCCTCTCACGACCATGTTGCGGATCGCGACCATCGAGGATCGGTGATCGCCGCCACCGCTCAACGGTCGCGCCCGCGCCTTTGCATCAGCCATTGACGCCAACGATCACCGCAACCGCACCGACCAGCGCAATCACCCACACTTTCCAGCCTCGTGCCAGGAGCCTGCTGGTAGCCTCGATTTTGTGACTCTGTCTCCGTTTAAGCCTTCGGAGGTCGCCGTCAGCGAAGTCGTCTCATGATGACTGGCACTTTCGTGTTTCAGTCGCTCCGCTAGCGGCGAATCCGAAGACTATTGAAGTTTATCGACACGGTCAGGCATGCATGCCTGCTCTGTTGTCGACGTGATTCATAGGATGAATGCGCCGAATTCGCTCCATCTCGTCTTGTTCGGCCCGATTGCGGACCGCGATCGATTCACCCAGCGGCATGTGGTCCTGAAAACTGGTGGCGTTGTAGATTGCGGCGAAGGAGGCGTAGGCCGCAATAATGCCCGAGATGATTGCCGCAATCCCGCCGACCACCGCCACCGTCTCGATCCCTGTGAACATCGCTATGCCCACCAATCCGAATGCGATCCATAGGAACAGAAGAACCAGGTTGAAGGCCACGAATTCGTAGAATGAAGCGATCCACAAGTAAAGCGTTATGACACCCGTCACAATGAACACGGCCGCCATGCTGTTCATTGTGGCTACCACCGCGGCGTGACCAAGGAAAGTCATATGGACTAATCCCCACCATCCGAAAAACGCGCCGAGAAATGAAAATGTCGTCGCGGCGAGCGCGTCGCGATACGCAAACGCCCACATTCCGGCAAGCAACTCAATCAGCCCACCAAACAACAGTGCTTGAATCAAATATGGTGGCCAGGATGAGAGAGGTTGAAAGATGATGGCCACGCCCATGAGGAAGATCGTCGTTCCCAACGCCGCTAATCCGAGTGGGATGGGGCTCGCGAGTCCTTTATCCTTGCCAGGTCTCAACATAGTATCCTCCTAAAGCACGACGAACCGCGGCTCGTCCGCAATTCCGAGTTGCACCGAATATCTACCGCAACTTCATTCGATCAGATCTTCCAATCACAGCTTCGGGCACATGCGTTGGAGTTGCTACTCCGCGGTATGCGGCCAGCGCAACTGCCGGACAAGATGAGGCTTTGCACGAAGCACTGGTTCTCTCGTAGTTGTCGCGTAATGTTTTGCACCTATGACTCACTGCAGAACATCGACACACGGAGCCCCTGACGAATCCGTTTGACGTCGTACAGACATTGACTCTCATCTCGTGGACGCACAGCAAGAACCCTGCCGTATATCAAATAGTTCATTTTGACCGCATTGATTCCTTGTTCTCGAGACGGATTGTGGCGCTTTCTCCCTAACTGGAACCAATGCGCGACAGGCGAAACTCCCACAGATTTTTTGGTCGGCTCCATATTGGCGAGGATAAAAGCCTTATGCTTTCTGGCAACGTATTTGCTCAAGGATGAATGTTTCGGGCGCTTAGACACCCTCTCGGAACCGCGCTGCAAGTAGTGGTTCACGCGGCGAAAGCGTCGCACGATAAGCGTCGGTGAAAGTTAGAGTATGGATTCAGAACAACGGGTGGCTATCATTCTCGGCGGCAGCGAGGCGCGGAAAGGTCCGGAGTCTCTAACGCATAGAAGCGCGGACCGAGACGTACCAAAGCAATTTTGTAGGATAGCCGGCGAATCAACGATTTTGGAGCAGACCCGTCGGCGTGTCGCCCTTGCATTTCCTCCCAAACGAACTGTGACCGTCGTCACGCGAAACCATAGGAAGTTCTTCGAAGGTCTGCTATCCGATTTATTGCCCTCGGAACTTGTCGTACAACCGCGAAATCGAGGAACCGCTCCGGCGATGCTCTACGCGTTAGCTCGGCAGACAATCGCACCAGGCGCCGCGGTGGCCATATTCCCGTCGCATCATTATGTAGAGGATGATGCAGCCTTTATGCGCCATGTCGATCTCGCTTTCGAGGGAATCCGAGCCCGTCCGGATCTGCTGGTCCTGCTGGGCGCTACCCCCGATGGGCCGGAAGTTGATTATTGCTGGATCGAGATGGGCGATCGAATCAGCGAATATGTGCAGCTGTTTCAGATCCGAGGATTTTGGGAAAAGCCTCCCCACAAACTAGCGATGCGCTTATGGCAATCGGGCTGTCTGTGGAACAGCTCGGTTGTCGTGGCCCAGGTTCCGGTGCTTTTATCGGTGATGAGAAAGGTTTTGCCGCGACTTGCTGCATCGTTTGACGACGTGCGTTCAATGATCGGTACGGAGAGGGAAAGCGAGGTGATTGAAGCGATTTATGCGACTGTCTCTGATCAGGACTTTTCGCACGAGATCTTGGCCAAGTGTCCGGGCAATCTGGCGGTGCTTCCGGTCGCTGGGGTTGAATGGAGTGATCTCGAAAAGCCTCGCCGCGCTGTCGCCGCCTTGCGTCGCATCGGGATTCGTTCCAAATGGCTACGTGATGAAGCTCCGCCGCGCTCTCGAAAGTGAGCCATGCAGCCGAAGATTGAACAGAAGCCATTCCATGCGGTAAGAGGAGTACATAACAACGGAGGTCTCCCGACCTTGTGGATAACCCGCCATTCGATTCGCCGGCCGAAAGCCAGGCGTACACGCATTTGGAATCAAAAGCGACAATGGCGCCAGGAATTCTCGTTCTAGATTCCGATCAGGCGGCGCTTGAGGCCTGGAGTCGAGACCTGGGATCGTTAGGGTATAGAACGTTCGCCACGGCAGATCCGGAAGAGGCCCGTAAATTTCTGAAGTCTGAGCATCCCGGGCTCTTCCTATGCGACATCCTCTCATTCTCTGAGAACGGCTCACGGCTGCAGTCACCTCTGCGCGACCTCGATCCTGAGCTCCCACTAATCATCCTGACCAACCTTGCGACGATAGAGGCGGCAGTGGAAGCCCTGAAGGAAGGGGCTTTATTCTATCTGCTCAGGCCGTTCACGCTGAACAATCTGAAGGTAGCGGTGGAGCTGGGCTTAGGGCATCGGCAGCGCGTCTTCCAGACGCAATCTTCCGATCACCGACCACAACAAACTTCCACCGAAGTCATCGTGGGCGCAAGCCACGCCCTACAGCAGGTGTTGGAGCTGGCGGGAAGGGTCGCGAGATCGGATGCGAATATTATTATCTTTGGAGAGTCTGGTACGGGAAAGGAGCTTTTTGCCAGGGTAATACACACCTGCAGCCACAGGTCCGAGGGCGTATTTATTCCAGTGGACTGCGCATCTTTACCGGAGAATCTACTTGAGGCGGAACTATTCGGTTACGAAAAAGGGGCATTTACCGGCGCAATTCATACCAAACCGGGACTAATGGAACTGGCTCATCGCGGCACCTTATTCTTCGACGAAATAGCGGAACTGCCCATGAGCCTCCAGCCAAAACTTCTTCGCGCGCTTCAGGAACGCCGGCATCGCCGGCTCGGCGGAACCAAAATCGTCGACTTCGACGTGAGGGTGGTCTCAGCGACGAACCGCGATTTGCGCGGACAGGTCTCGCAACGGCAGTTTCGGCAGGATCTTTTCTATCGTTTGAATGTCGTTCCTCTGCATCTGCCTCCGCTGCGCAAGCGCGATAAGGACGTAGCCCTGCTGGCTAATCATTTTCTCAAAGAATGCGGCCGCAAGAGCTTCTCGGCTCCCAAACGCTTTGCTTCCGAGGTGCTCGGGCTCCTTGAGGGCTGCCCATGGCCCGGCAACGTTCGTGAACTTCAAAACGTCGTCGAATACAGTTGCGCCGTGGCTCGCACGGAGACGATCACGCTGCAGGATCTTCCCGAAGAACTACAGATCTACAATCCGCAAGTTGTCGAAGCCGCCATTAGCTCGCCGGCACCGACGTTCAAGATGGCGAAGGCGCGGTTCGAAGCTGGCTACGTTACAGAGCTGCTAAAAAGGCACGACTATAATATCAGCCATGCGGCCAAAGCTGCCGGTGTCGATCGGAAAACCTTTTACTCTCTCCTTCAAAAGCACCACATCTCCTCCCACCATTGACAAGTCCATCACACACCATTTCTGACGTCATAGTAACTGGTGATGTGTTTTGGAGAAGCCGCAGGATGGATCATCCGAACTCTCCGTTGACCGGATCCAACAGCGATGCGCCGTAACCGGCGCGCGCCAGTACCCGCTTTGCTGCGGCCAGAACTTTTGGACTGTCGATCCAAGGCGAGACCGGCACAGGAGGCGTAACCGCGCTTTGCGCCAGCAGCCCATCAACCTCCGAATCAGCCAGACTTTCGCATTGCTCGTACGCACCGCCTTGGGTTTCTTCGAGCGGGTTGTGAGCATCGAGTACGGCTCGTATCGCGCGAAAGGTGTGGGCCACGGGCGGCAGCATCATCAGCGCCGCCAGCGCGCCATGATCGAGTCTCAACCGCGCCGCGATCGGCAGCGCCGCGCCGCCCCGTTGCCGCCTGGCCATTGGAAGAAGGATCTTTTCCTCGATGCTGATGTGTCTGAGCAGCCCATTGCGGAAGCGTTCGTAAGCTCCGCTGTCGATTGCCCCGTCCCGTCCCGAGGCCTGAGCCAGCAGTTTGTCCAATAGAGTGTGTTCGGCCGCAATGTATTCGTAGAGGCCACCGCGCCGCACCGGAACAAACCACCTATAGCTCACCTTACCAACCTCCGGCGTGGCCGTTTTCTGAGATGGGTTTCCAGTGTCAGGAGGGCGAGCGCACCCAGCACGATCGTCCGGAGAAACCATGTCTGCGGGCTTAGTCCCGCTTTCCACGAACGAAACGTCACATACAGGGCCTCGATCGTGTGGACAAAGAGAGTGAGTGCAAAAAGCACGCGCGCCCCTCGTGCGATAAAGCCAAAAGGACCGGAGGCGAGTGTTCCGATCGCCACCCACAGAAGGCCGCAGATGAGCCAGTCGCGCTCGGCGATTTCAATCTCTTCGCTCATCACCAGGACTTTGTTGCGATGCATGCCGAGCCTACCTGCCGGAGCTATGTAGAACCGCCATTCGTGTTGGCCTCTTGTCGCTTTGGAATATTCCGGATGCGATTGCCCCTCCGGTATTGCCGACGAATACCAGCAGTGCAAACACGTTGAGCAATCCGCCCCACTGATAGGCCGGATACGAGCCCCAGAGATCACCCCCGACGCGCAGCGCAAGCGACAGATGCAGGAGCGCTGAATGGACGTAGAATGAGCGCCGGTAAGGCAGCGGTCTCTGCAGCACGGACGGGAAAATAACCGGCGCATGAGCGAAGATCATCGAGAAGACAAAGCCAAGAAAAATAGCGTGGAGCATCACGTCGTAATGAAAGGTCGTCAGGTCGTCGCCAAACCACAGCCACGCGACCGCACCGACACCGAGCCAGAAATAGCCGGCGAGCAGGTTGACCGCGATGAAGCGAGTAAGACCTTGCTGTCTCACGGTGCGGCGGGCGAGGTCGTAGCGCCAGAGCCAGAGCGCCATCAAGAGCATCCCAAAGCCGGCGAGGCGAAGTCCCAAGGCCGCGTCAGGCAACCCCAGTGCGAGACCCACGACGAACACGCCGACCCCGAGGACAAACAACAAGCGATTGGGCTCGCCGAGGCCGGTAAGACGGCTTAACTCAAGTCGTTCGCCGACAATCGTAAGGACAAGGAATCCAGCCCACCAGTAGAACATCTCGATGATGGGGATGTGGACGAACCAAAGACAATTGCCTACGAACCACGCGGCAGCGCCGAGAGCCATCGTGATCGTGAACAGCGCGGTCTGGCGCCGTAGGATAGCGACGAAGTTCGCGATGAGAGCGAGGCTTCCCAGGGTAATGAGGAACGCTCCAATTGGATCGGGAACTCCAACGATCAGTGCGAACGCGCCCACGCCACTTGATGCCGGTGCGGCGTAGCTCCAGCCCCTACCAAGGGCTACCGCGCGTTCGAGACTTATCAGCGTACCCAGAAAGCCGCACACCATCAGCGGGCCGTGAGCCGCGTAAAGACCCGGCTGTATTACCGGTAGACTCCAACCGAGACGCAGCAGGCCGGCCCACAGCGCAGCCAGTAGCGCAAAAATAGAGAGCGCGAGAAGTGGCAGGCGCGCGTACTTCAGAATAGCGCGAGCCGACGAGTGGACGGCACCGAGAGTGCGATCAACCGCTGGGGCAGATTCGCTTGCTGGCGTCGTGTCTGTACTCGCGCTGCGATCCGGCCGCTCGTCAGGGTTTTCGTCCACGCCCCACCTGCGCTTGTTCGCCGCGACCTGTTTCGGCGTATGGACAGTTTTGGCTCATACCTCGCGACCCTGAACCCGCCGCGAAAGTCACGGATCGGACTTACCGCGATGTCAGTCTTGTGGATTTCCAAGACTGCCTTTTCCTCAAAAAATCGCATCTCACAAATACTCCGGCTCGCGTCATGGTTCATCCCCCGTCCTCGACCTCATCGTCAGGGGCAATTTAGGCGGCGTCGAGGGCGTCAAGCCCCTCTCGAAGCACCCCGAAAGCTTTTGCTCAACGCCAGCCGAGCTGACGTTTTCCCTTTTCGGAAATCATTTTGGGCGACCACGCCGGGTCCCAGACCAGTTTCACTTCAACGTTTGCGACTTCCGCATACTCCGCTCAGAACCGCCTGTCGCACCTCTTCCGTGAGATAGGAATGCATCGGACAGGCGGGCGTCGTCATCGTCATCACGATGCGCACGCTGTCGCCGTGAATCTCGGTACTGTAGACCAAACCGAGATCCACGATGTTGACGCCGACTTCAGGGTCACTGACTCCGCGCAGAGCCTGCAGGATGTCCGTTTCGCTCACCATCTTCGCTCTCGGAGCCGGCTCGATGAAGCTCCGGTATCAGGCGCTGCGCCCGATCCGGACCCGCCAGACCTCCGGCCCCTGCTCGAGGTAATTCCACGAAAACTGGCCCGTATGTTCCGCCTGGAACTGATAGTAGAGCGGCCGAGGATCGTGGTTGTTGATCAGAACGAACGCCTCGCCCGGCCTGAGACTCGTGAAGGTTTCAAAAATGAGCGTGTGACGCTCCCGCGCAATGACGCTGCGAACGTCCAGCGGACGATCTTCAGGCGTCTTCCTGGCCTTCTCGTAAGACTCGTGAATAGCTTCGAGCACGTTGCGCTGCTGTGCCTCGTCGACGTGCTCCTCGATAAGGGGCAGGTAAATCCGCTCTTCCTTGGCCAAGTGAAGCTCCACAATGGCGTCGAGCCGCAGGGCGAGATCCCGCAGCCGCCGCAAGAGCTGCGAACGCTCGCCGTTGTTGGCGGTCGCAAGCTCCAGTGTCGTGCGTTCGATTTTGGCGATGTAGTCGGTGATGAACTCGTGGTCGACGATCATTGTCGTGGTCGGCTTTCCATACCTTCGCACCAGTGTATCGACGAGCGGATAAAGGTGGCGCTCCTCGCCGCTTGCATGCGGCAGTAGATCGCGCTTCAAAAACGTGACGAACGCATCGCGCTCGGCCTGCGGCTCGCCACCGCCGACTCCACGCGCATGCGGCTCCAGCGTCTTCGCCAAAGACAGATGGTGCCTTCGGATTGCCTCAATCAGAGTGCTCATGGCCACCTCATCTTTCCCGACCCTGTGCCATCGGGGCCGACTCGCGCTTGACGGATCGCAGAGTTAAGATGTATTTAATCTACATCTTCAACCGCTGCGGTCAAGAGCAATGCACGATCGAAAGCAATTATTCACCGCAGGCCGTACGGAACGTACGAGCCGCCACCGGCCCGACGAGCCGATGGCCATCTGCCGGCGCCACTATCGCAACGAGGAGGCAGTCTTCTATCCTTCTATGGACAGAGTCTTCGGCCGCGCGAGAAAGCGGGAGCTGTTGCCAGTCGTTCAGGCCTTCGAAATCTAGCCGTCATGCAGCTTACCTACTACACCGATTATTCTCTGCGCGTTTTGATGTATCTGGCCCTCCAACGCAACCGCATGGCCAACATCTCGGAAATAGCGGAGCGCTATGGCATCTCGCGCAACCATTTGGTCAAAGTTGTGCATAACCTTGCGCGCGGCGGCTTCATCAAAAGCTATCGAGGAAAAGGCGGCGGCATCGAACTGGCGCGTGAGCCTGCGCAGATCAACATCGGTGATGTTGTCCGCTACACCGAGGGACCGGCCAAACCGGTGGAATGCTTCGATGTGCAACGGAATCGCTGCGTGATTGCGAATGCCTGTGGCCTCGCCGAAATCATCGCCGAGGCCTGCGACAACTTCTTCGTTACTCTCGATCGCTATACTCTCGCCGACCTGCTCAAACGGCGCGCGCGCCTGGCCAAAATTCTCGCCTCGCCCCTGAGCCTCAACTGAGAAGCCCGCCCTAGTTATGCGAAGGTAACTACCCCATCACTGTATACACGCAGATGCGCGTTCACACAGTGATAAGATAGATATCCTTGCAAAGCGCTCGGTGAGGCGGCAACGCGGCGTGACAATGGAGGGCTATGCCGTGCGTAAAAAGGCCAGAGCTAAGACGAAGGCAAACCCGCCCTCGAACGCAACCAAAGGAAGCCCTGCACAACTCAAGCGCAACGAGTTCGAGCGCAAATTGGCGAAGCTTGAGGTTGAACTCGTCAAGCTACAGCTATGGGTGAAGCACAGGGGACTCAAAATCGTAGTCGTCTTCGAGGGCCGCGACGCGGCCGGGAAAGGCGGAGTGATTAAGCGAATTACGGAACGAGTCAGTCCCAGGGTTTTTAGAGTCGTAGCGTTGCCGGCGCCAACGGAGAGAGAAAAATCTCAGATGTACATCCAGCGTTACATTCCTCATCTGCCCGCCGCAGGGGAGGTGGTGATTTTCGATCGCAGTTGGTACAACCGCGCGGGGGTGGAGCGCGTCATGGGCTTTACCACAGAACAGGAGGTCACGCGCTTTTTCGAGATGTGCCCGCAGTGGGAGCGGGCCGTGGTAGAGTCGGGAATTATCCTGATCAAATACTGGTTCGAGGTAAGCCAGGCAGAGCAAACCCGCCGCTTTGTCGCCCGCATCAATGATGGCCGCAAGATTTGGAAGCTCAGTCCGATGGATCTCGAGTCGCATCGGCGCTGGCATGACTATTCTCGAGCGCGGGACGATATGCTCGCGGCTACAGATACGTCGTTCGCTCCCTGGTTCATCGTGAACGCTGATGACAAGCGGCGCGCGCGGCTCAACTGCATTGCACACCTTTTGAGCCTCATTCCTTATCAGGAGATCAAGCAAGAACCCATAACACTACCCGAGAGACAAAAAGCTCGCGGATATGTCGAGCCACGGAATCGTCGCTACAACGCCGTGCCTGAATTGTATTGAAACAACCCACCGCAGTGAGTCTTGCGCGTAGTCTCGGTGCCGGCCATCAGATCTTTCTGATGAAGGCATAGACATCTGCCGCGAAAGTCACGGTCGTCAGCGACCACGCGGCCTCTAGGTCGACCACGTTGCGATCGACTCACCACTTCTCCGCAAAGGGACGAATTTCTTGCTCGAATGTCCACGCATCGCGAGGCTGCTGGTAGAGCTGCCAAAACGCCTGCGCGACTGCAGCGGGGCGCATGAGCCGGCCCGGCTCGAGGTTCTTGAGCCCAGCCTCCCCCTCTCTCTCCCTGATCCGATCACGCACCCATGCGGTATCCACTTCGGCATCGATGATGAGATGGGCGACGTGAATATTCTTCGGTCCGAGTTCCCGCGCAACACTTTGCGCAACCGCGCGGAGACCGAACTTCGCGCTGGAAAACGCCGCATATCCGGAGCCGCCTCGCAGACTCGCCGTGGCGCCGGTGAAAAAGATCGACCCCCGCCCGCGCGGCAGCATCAGGCGGGCAGCTTCCCGGCTAACCAGGAATCCTGAATAGCAGGCCATCTCCCAGACCTTGCGAAAAATACGCTCCGTAGTCTCGAGCAGCGGCAGATTGACGTTGGCGCCGATGTTGAATATGCAGACTTCCAGTGGCGCTCGCTGGTCAGCACTCTGCAGGAAAGCGCTGATATCATCTTCCTTGCGGGCGTCGAGCGCGCGCGCGAAGATTCGCCCGCCTGAAGCCTCGATATCCGCAACCAGCGGCGCAAGCTTTTCACCATTGCGGCGGCCGGCGAAAACCATGAAACCTTCCGCCGCGAATTTCTTTGCGATTGCGGCGCCGATGTAATCGCCGGCTCCGATCACTGCCGCCGTAGCGTTCCTGTGCTCCACGGAAAGTCCTCCTCGCGTCAAATCGCCACTGGCCGAACAATCTTTACCTGACGGCGGGGCGCCGCCGCCGGACGGATGCATCGGCTTTGGCAAATTTCCCTGCTCGTTTCGCCGCGGTCTTCAGTATCCGTCGCGAAAGGCTCTCGTCGTTTACCGCCCGCGCGAGAATCAGCGCGCCAACCATGCAAGCAAACGCCGCAACCGCGTCCTCGTAACGGCGAGAGGGAGCATCGCCCGGCATCAGGTCTGTCAAAAACTCAAGCACGCTTTTCAACTCTTTGGTGAAAGCCTCACGAACGACCTCGGGCTGCCGGGCGATGTCACTGCTCAGAGCCGCGACCAGACATCCCCGGCCGGGCGAGTCGCGATGCGCTCGCGAAAGGTAGGTAGTCACGATTTCGGACAACGCCTTGCTTGCCGGCTTGCCTTGCGCCGTTCGCTGCCAACGAAGCTTGGATCGTTCCAGCGCAAAACGAATTGCTTCAGTCACGATCGCCTGTTTGGACCCGAATTGGCTGTAGAGACCGCCGTGAGTAAGACCGGCCTCTCTAGTAATCGAATCAACCCCGGTCGCGCCGATGCCGTGTAGCCGGAATAGACGCGCGGCCGAAGTCAGGATTTCTTCACGGTTGTGCGCCGCCTTTTCTTTCGACACCCGCATCGGACTTTCCTCGCTTTTCCAGTCGCCCTTGACATCTTTGATTACGAGCGTCATTAATATGACAGACATGAGAGGCGCCATCAATGGGCACGCCGGCCGTTGAGAACGGCACAACACCCTGCAAGGAGAGCCGAGTTGGCCATACGCGCCCAGCCGGCCCGCAACTATCATGAATGATTCCATCGCGCCCGGGTTGAACAAAGTCTGTGTAGTAGTGGGAGTCGGCGAAGGTCTTGGCATGGCTCTGGCCCGCCGCTTCGCCGCCGGTTACAAGGTAGCGCTGGTGGCGAGAAGCGCAGGCGTGATCGAGAACGTCGCGGGCGAAATCACCTCCGCTGGCGGCATTGCGCTTCCTATTCAGAGTGACGCTACCATCGAAGCTGAAATCTCGGCGGCGCACGAACGGATCAGGCGCGAACTTGGGCTAATCGAAATTCTGGTTTACAACGGCGGCCGGCGGCCGATGGGCCGGCTCCTGGAAACCACGCCCGAAGTTTTCGAGCAAACCTGGCGGCTACATACGTTTGGCGCGTTCCTGTGGGCGCGGCAGGTCGCGCCAGAGATGCTCTCGCGTGGCAGCGGTTCGATTCTGATCACCGGCGCGACCGCAGGCGTGCGGCCGTGGCCGAACTCGGCGGCGTTCGCTCCGGCGAAGTTCGCCGTGCGAGGTCTCGCTCAGGTGATGGCGCGCGATCTTCATCCGCAGGGCGTCCATGTCGCATACGTCAACGTAGACGGCGGTATCGACATGCCGCTGCTGAGGAACTTCCGCCCCGACAGGAAGGACGAAGATTTCCTCAAACCGTCGGCGATCGCTGACGCGTTCTGGTACCTGGCCCACCAAGACCGTAGTGCCTGGAGCCACGAGCTCGATGTCAGACCCTTCAAAGAAAAGTTCTAACCCGCATGCATGGAGCGACCGGCATGACGCATGATTTGACTTTGTGGGGAACCGGCACAGGGCGCACGATGCGCGCTCACTGGATGCTGCTGGAACTCGGTTTGGAGTACGAATTTCATCCGATCCAGGCGCGCAGCGGCGAGACTCACACCGATGAATTCAGGCGGCTTAATCCAAGACACAAGATTCCAGTCCTTCGCCATGGGTCGTTTGTTTTGACCGAGAGCCCCGCGATTATCCAGTATCTCGGTGAAACCTTTACCAATTCCAAAGAACTATACGTGCCGAGGGACGCCAGTAGCCGGGCGGCCTTGAACGAATGGTGTTACTTCGTTGTCTCCGAACTCGACGCCGGTTCGCTGTACGTCGTGCGCCGTCACGCAGGACTGAAACACATCTATGGTGAGGCGCCAGCCGCGGTCGAATCGGCAAAGAAATACTTCCTGCACAACCTCGAAGCGATGGCGCCGCGAGTCGAGAACGGTGGCCCATATCTGCTCGGCGACCGGCTGAGCGCCGCGGACATCCTCTTGATGACCTGCCTGGATTGGGCGGTGTCGAGCGAGATTCCTCTATCTGAAACGTTCTCGCAATATCGCCAGCGCCTTGGGCAACGTCCAGCTTATGCGGCGGCGCTCAAGAGGAACTTCGCACAGTAGCGGGCGACTCGCCTCCGGAGGTGAAAGAGAAGATGTCAGGACCTTTAGAGGGTGTTCGAGTATTGGATTTCACGAGCATGGTCGCAGGCCCGGTCGCGACCATGATGCTTGCCGACCAGGGCGCCGAAGTCATCAAGATCGAACCGCCGCGCGGCGACCTCATGCGCCACTTGAGCCGGGGCCGCAATGGGATGTCCGCGTTCTTCCTGTGCTGCAACCGGAACAAGCGCTCGCTGGCGATCGATCTCAAGAACGCGGAGGGCCTCGAGATCGTAAAAAAGCTGATCGCTACAGCGGACGTCCTGGTTCACAACTTCCGCCCCGGAACGGCCGAGCGCGTCGGCCTCGGAGAAGACGCCGTGCGCGGCATCCGGCGAGACATCGTCTATGTATCGATAAACGGTTTTGGCGAGACCGGCCCGTATGCCGGCCAGCGCGCCTATGATCCGGTGATTCAAGCTCTGTCAGGCCTGGCGGACGTCCAGCGCGACAAAGATACCGGACGCCCGCGGATGGTGCGCACCATCATCGCCGACAACACCACCGCGCTGACCGCGGCCCAGGCGATCACCGCGGCGCTGTTCGCCCGGGAGCGATCCGGGCAAGGGCAACACGTTCGGATCGCGATGCTGGACGCGATGATTTCCTATCTGTGGCCTGATGCGATGACGAGCCTGACCTTGGTCGGTGATGAGAGGGACCCCTCCGACGGTGAGCTCGGGCCCGACCTGGTATTCGCAGCGCAGGACCGATACCTCACCGCGGCTGCGCTGTCCGACGACGAATGGGCCGGGATGTGCCGCGCGCTCAAGCGGCAGGATCTCATCGACGATCCCCGCTTCAAGACCGCGCGCGACCGGTCTATACACGCGGTAGAAAGGCGCGAGATCGTGGCCGCCGAGCTGGAGAAGTGGACCGCGAGCGAAATCTTGCCACGCCTGCTCAGTAACGATGTCCCGTCCGCTCCGGTCTTGAGCCGCTTTGAACTCCTCCAGGATCAGCAAGTTCGCGAAAATCACATCCTCGAAGAATTCCAGAGCAAAACCTTCGGCAAAGTCCGAATGCCGCGGCCGGCGGCGCGCTTCGATCGCACTCCTGCCGGCGTCCGCACGATGGCGCCTCTGTTTGGCGCGGACAACACGGCCATCCTGAACACCTTGGGCTACAACGGTGATGACATTGCGCGGCTGGAACAGAGCCGTGTCGTTCACAATCGACTTGGCAATCCGGCCGCAGAGTAATTCGAACGAGTCAGGCTCCGCTCGAATCGAAGAAAAGGAAACCCTCATGCCTAATACTAATCCAGTCGCAATCGTAACCGGCGTAGGTCCGGGAACCGGAGCGGCAATCGCGCGCCGCTTCGCGCATGGTGGGTATGCGGTCGCGATGCTCGCACGCAATCGAGAGCGGCTTGCCCTGCTGCAACGTGAAATCCCCGATGCGCGCGCGTATCCATGCGACGTCACCGACGAAGCGCAACTCGACGCCACGATCGAGGCGGTCCGTGCCGACCTCGGAGCGCCGAAGGTGCTAATCCATAACGCAGTCGGCGGCGCTTTCGGCAACTTCATGCAAATCGATCCCGAAGTTCTCAATCGGAATTTCCAGGTCAATACGATGGCGCTGCTGCATCTCGCCCGGCGGCTCGCGCCTGCGATGGTCGCGGCGGGGCAAGGCGCTATCATCGCCAGCGGCAACACTTCCGCGCTGCGTGGCAAAGCGGGCTTCGCGGGTTTCGCGCCGACCAAGGCCGCGCAGCGGATTCTCGCGGAATCGATCGCGCGCGAGGTAGGACCAAAGGGCGTGCACGTCGCCTACGTGCTGATCGATGCGGTCATCGACCTGGAATGGACGCGCAAGCGATGGCCCGACGCTCCGGACGCATTCTTCATCAAGCCCGCGGCAATCGCCGAGGAAATCTGGCACGCCGCGCACCAGGATCGCAGCGCCTGGTCTTTTAACGTGGAGATCCGGCCGTTTGGCGAGACCTGGTAGGTGCATCGCGGCTCGCGCCGCTGCGTAAGCAAACCGCCATCCGCCGACCTCAGGAGGAATCATGAGTGAGTTGCGAATTTTCTCCTACCTGCCCAACCCACGCATCTGGAAAACGACGATTGCCGCGCGCCTTTGCAGTGTCGAAATCGAAGTAAGGGGCGCCTCGCCGAAGGAGCTTCAATCCTGGTTGTGGGATTTCGATGCGCGGCCGCTCTCCAGTGACGAACAATCCCGGCTTGGCGACGGGGCGGTAGGTAAGGTCGGCTTCAAAGGGGCGCTCCATAAGACCGAAGCATTCATGGAGGCGCATCCGTTCGGCACCGTTCCAGCGGCCTTCAGCCCCGACGGCAAGGTCGGCATCTTCGAATCGAACAGCATCATGCGAGCCGTCGCGCGGCTGGGCGAAAGCAAATTTCCGCTATACGGCCGCGGCGCATACGAAGCTGCACGCGTCGATAGCTTCCTGGACGCGAGCCTCGTGTTCGCCCGCGACGCGCAGCATTACCTGCTGTCGTTGATGAACGGATCGGTCTCGCCGGAGATTCATTCAAGAGCGCGCGACGGGTTTGCGGGATATGCCGCTGGAATCGATCAGGCGTTATCGCCTGGCCACGAGTATCTGGTGGCCGATAAGGTCACGCTCGCGGACATTTGCTTCGCCGCCGAGTTGAGTCTGTTCTTCAATGAGATCCCAAGGGCCGCCGAACTTGAGAGCAAAGGGCTCGAACCGATCCTGCATCGCGGGATCGGCGCGCAGTTCCCGCGAGCCTTCGCGCACTTCGCCAGGCTGCGCGAGCATCCGGCGTTCGCGCCTGATCTAGCGCCATACCTGAAGAAATTTGAACCCGCCTTGTCGGCGTGCATGGCGGCGGGTTAGCGGCAGACGCGGACACAACGAGGATCCTCGAGGCCCTTTGACAAGGGCTTGGTACATGTATATACATGTATCTATGACCGAAGAAACCAGGCAGGTCGGGCGGGAATGTATCGGATTTCGGGTCCGGATGCTGAACCGGATGATCACGGCGATCTATGACGAAGCTTTGGCCGGCGTTGGCCTGAAGGCCAGCCAGTTCAACCTGCTAGTGGCGGTTGTAAACCGGGAAGAGACCAGGCCCGCGGACCTGGCGAAACTCCTCGAGATGGACGAGTCGACGCTCAGCCGCAACGTCGAGCGGATGTGCGCGAAGGGGTGGCTCCGGCTGGAGCCGGATGTGGATCGGCGAAGCCATCTGATTAGGGTAACCGAGAAAGGCCTGGGGCTGATTCGCAAGGGCTTTCCGGCCTGGCAAAAGGCGCAAGCGGAAGTCAGCCGCCGGTTGGGATCGGACAACGTCGCTGCCTTGAAGTCCGTTCTTCGCAAGCTTCGCGACTAAAGGCTTTTTTTGGCACGATGCTTGTATATGCAAGTAATAGCGGTGACACGTGGACGACTTCATTGAAGATAACGGCAGAGCGCAATTCGCGGATGGCCAAAACCGTCGCGATTTGCGAGTCAGCTCAGGCGCCGAAGACCTAAACGCTCAGTTCGATCCGGAGCATCCGCCGGAGCGCATGGATTCTAAAGATCCGCTGGAAGCCCTCAAGCACAACGGCGGCGATGAACGCTATCGACGTATCGAGTTGCCCCCCGCGCCTGAGCGGGAGCACGGGCGCGCCGGTGGAGGTCCCTGGTTCAAGCGTACAGTTTGGAGAGTCCTGCTGGCGGCGTTGCTGGTTTTCGTAGCGGGTGCGATCGGGCCGTTTGCGTGGAACTATCTGCAATCCTACGAGGCCACCGATGACGCGCAAATCGACGGCCATATCGATCCTCTGAGTTCCCGCATCAACGGCACCGTCATCCGGGTTCACGCCGAGGACGACGATCGTGTGAAGGCGGGCGAGTTGCTGGTCGAGATCGATCCCCGCGACTACGAAGTCGCAGCCGCGCAGGCAAAGGCGCGGCTGAAACTGGCGCTCGCGCAGGTCGCCTCCGCGAAACAGGACTATGCCGCTGCGCTGGCGAATGTTCGTGAAGGCGATGCGGCGAATTTCAAGGCGCAAAGGGATGCGCAACGATTCGCCATCCTGTTCGACCGGCAAGTGGTGGCGCAGAACGAATACGATCAATACATCACAACGGCCCGGGTCGATGCGGCAAAGGTCGCTTCCGATCGGGAAACGGCGGGCTCCGCGCTCAAAACGATCGCGGCGCGCGAGGCGGACGTCGATGCCGCCAGGGCGGCGCTCGATCAGGCTCTGCTCAACCTGAGCTACACGAAAATCTACGCGCCGGCCAACGGCATCATCGGCAAGCGCAGCGTCGAGTTGGGCTCTCGAATCGAACCTGGACAGACCCTAATGTTCGTGACCGAAACCGATGAGATATGGGTGACCGCGAATTTCAAGGAGACGCAACTCGCGCACATGCGTCGCGGCCAGAAAGTCACCATTCATATCGATACCTTCGGCCGCAACTATCAGGGCTATGTAAAGAACCTGCCCGGCGCGAGCGGCGATCGCTTCAGCCTTCTTCCTTCCGAGAACGCGACCGGCAACTACGTAAAGGTGGTTCAGCGCCTGCCGGTGCGAATCGACATCGATGCCGGCCAGGACCCTGAGCATCGCCTGCATCCCGGAATGTCGGTGGAGCCCAAGGTATGGCTGCGCTAAGCGCAACGCGGGCGCCGGCGCGCGCTGCGGCCGCGCCGGCGCCCGCGCCTGCCGCAGAGCCGTCGCACAATCCGTGGGCGATCGCGCTTACGGTGACGATGGCGACGTTCATGGAATTGCTCGACACGAGCATCTCGAACGTCTCTCTGCCGCACATCGCCGGCGGTCTCGGCACCAGCTACGACGAGAGCACGTGGGTACTGACCAGCTATCTGGTCGCGAACGCGATCATCCTGCCGATGAGCGCGTGGCTAAGCCGCGTGTTCGGGCGCAAACGCTACTACATGATGTGCGTCGCGCTGTTCACTGTAACCTCACTTCTTTGCGGCCTCGCGCCTGGCCTGGGGATGCTGATTTTTTTCCGCGTGCTCCAGGGAATTGGCGGCGGCGGTCTGGCGCCCGTCGAACAAGCTATCCTGGTCGACACCTTTCCCAAAGAGAAACTCGGCGGAGCGTTCGCGCTCTACAGCATGGCGATTGTCACGGCGCCGGCTATCGGGCCTCCGCTGGGAGGATGGATCACGGATAGCTTTTCATGGCGCTGGGTTTTCTTCATCAATGTCCCGATCGGACTGCTGTCGCTCCTGCTTTCGAGCCGCCTGGTTCATGATCCCGTCGAATTCACCGAGGAGCGAACGGCCGCGAAGCGCGGAGGCAAGTTCCGAATCGACTACGCCGGAATCAGCCTGATCGCGATCGGATTCGCCTGCCTCGAGGTTGTGCTGGACCGTGGCGAGCGCGACGACTGGCTGGAAAGCCATTTCATCGTGGGATTTCTTGCGATCGCCGTCGTGGCCATCGCGGCCGCGATTTGGTGGGAGTGGCGCCATGACGATCCCGTGGTCGAGTTGACCCTGCTGCGGGAGCGCAACTTCGCGATCGCCAATATGTACTATTTCCTTTTCGCGTTCGGGCTCTTTGGCAGCACCGTGCTGATCCCCGAGATGCTGCAAACGCTCTTCGGATACACGGCCACGGATGCGGGCCTGGTTTTGGGGCCCGGGGCGGCGGTAATCACTTTGCTGGCTCCGTTCGTGGTCCGAATCGTACCACGAATCGGCGCGAAACGTCTGCTTGGCGCAAGCTTTACGATTGCCGCGCTCTCATTCTTTTACTACAGCGGGATGACGACCGGGACAGACTATTTCCATTTCACGCTCGCGCGATGCTTTCAGGGTTTCGGCTATGCGTTCATGTTCGTTCCGGTGAGCCAGCTCGCATACTCGTATTTGCCCAGGAACAAGAACAACAAAGGGTCGAGCCTGACGAACCTCTGCCGCAATTGGGGCGGCAGCTTCGGCATCGCGTTCGTCACGACGATGCTGGAGCGGCGGACGCAGTATCATCAGAGCGTGCTGGTAAGCAATCTCACTTCCGCTGATGGAAGCGTCCGGCAGTTTGTGCGGACCTCGAGCCATTACCTGCTGACGCGCGGCGCGAGCACTCCGGATGCGATCCATCAGGCGTACGGACTGATTGGAAGCATGATGACGCAGCAGGCGACGATGCTCGCGTTCATGGATTGTTTTTACCTGTTGAGCCTGATCGTACTGATGGGCCTGCCGCTGGCGTTTTTCATCCGGCGGTTCGAGATAGGCAAAGCAGGCAGCGCGGCACATTAAAACTTCAGGAGATTACAAAAAATGTTAAATGTCACACCGGAACGGATGAAGGATCGTCGAACGGTAACCGCCAGGAGGGATTCTCGACGGGCGGAATTCGGCAAGGTCATCGTGCCAGTAGGAATATAGCCGTTTGGACAATACGCTATGAACGGTTCTGCGGATTCCGGTCGATCTACGCCCGGAGCCCCGGGGGCGATTCTGCGCGCGACGCGCCGATAGGCTTTTTGCAGACACAAATCCATCGAGATGTTCGGATAGGAGAGGCACCCATGGAGATTCCACCATCCATACGCGAATTGATCGCAAAAGCGCCGCTCGCTCATTTGACGACGCTCAATCCGGATGGCAGTCCGCAGGTCACTGTAGTGTGGGTCGGAATCGAAAATGAAGAGTTCGCGATCGGCCACCTGGCGGTACATAAAAAAGTCAAAAATATTCGACGCGACGCGAGAGTTGCGCTGTCCATGCTGGGCGACAAGACGAACGCGAATGGGCTGCGCGAATACGTGGTGGTTTACGGCAACGCGCGCGTGACCGAAGGCGGCGCAGTGGACCTCCTGGGGCGCCTCGCGCCGCTCTATCTGGGGCCGAACGCTGTCTACCCACCAGCCGCCATGCGCAACATTCCGGGATACGTCACCCGAGTCACTCCGCGGCGTTTCACCGGGATCGGGCCGTGGGCTTCGCAAGCTACTGAGTGAAAAAAGGCGCGTAGTTGTCCGCTTACGTGAGGTAACGTTCGTGAATAAGATACAAGTGAATAGCGCCGGCGGCGGCTTCGAGCTGATCGAGGAGCGCATGCGCGAGCCAGCCGCCGGATACGCCAGAGTGAAGGTTCAGGCATGCGGCATTTGTCATAGCGATTCGCTGACCAAGGAGGGCCACTGGCCGGGAATAGTCTATCCGCGCTCGCCCGGCCACGAGATCGTGGGCGTGATCGACGCCGTCGGAGAAGACGCCGAGCCCTGGAAAGCCGGCGATCGAGTAGGAATTGGATGGCATGGCGGTCACTGCGGGAAATGCGAATCATGCCGTCGTGGCGATTTTATCACCTGTGCAAACTTGCAAATTCCGGGTATTAGCTATGATGGTGGCTACTCCGAGTTCGTGTTCGCCCCCGTCGAAGCGCTGGCCCGCGTTCCCGGCGAACTGGCTCCGGAAGAAGCCGCACCTCTAATGTGTGCGGGCATCACTACCTTCAACGCGCTGCGCAACAGTGGCGCCCGCCCCGGCGATCTCGTTGCGATACAGGGTATAGGCGGGCTCGGACACCTGGGCATCCAGTTCGCGAGCAATTTCGGATTCGAGACCGTCGCAATAGGTCGAGGAGACGATAAGAAAAGTCTCGCCTTGAAGCTGGGTGCGCGAACGTACATCGACAGCAAATCGCAGGACGTTGCCAGGGAATTGCTCGGCCTGGGAGGCGCGCGCGTGATTCTCGCGACCGCAGCGGAGGGCAAAGCGATGGGCAGCCTGATCGATGGACTCGGAATTGGCGGCAGATTGGTGATAGTTGGCGCAAGCCCAGATCCATTCGCGGTGTCGTCGCTTCAATTGATTTTGACGCGCAAGTCTATCGTGGGCTGGCCATCCGGAACTTCCATCGATTCCGAGGACGCGCTCAAGTTCGCCGCGGCCAACGGCGTGCGGCCGATGATTGAGGTTTTTCCACTGGAGCGGGCGGCGGACGCTTACGACCGGATGATTTCCGGCAAGGTACGCTTCAGGTCGGTCCTGAAAATGTGAAGCCAGAGGCCGCGACAATCCGAACAACTCGCCTCAGAGAAGATCATGAAATGGGCACCATTACCATCAAGGCGCCGATGAACTGAAGAAGCTCGACGTTATAAAGTTCGCACAGCGACAAAATCGTTGGCTTCACCGCATTCGGGCTTCGAAGCGAACGAATCGATGGTCGCAGTGCAAAGATTGAGCATTCTCTCCGCACTTTGTGAAAGGAAAGTCGCCTTAAAGGAAAGGCGCTACCAACCCATGAATCGGCTGAGCACAAAAGCGGCCACCAGCACGAGGCCGAATTCGAATTGCAATTGCCCCGAGCGAGCCATCGCGCGATTATGCGCCTCGGCGTCGGCTTCGCCGGAAACCAGTCGCACCTGATCGATCGCGCGCGGGAGCGTCGCCAGCACCAGGAGTGACGGAAGGGGAAGTAGCCTGAAGAGCACGCTCACCAGCACGATTACGTAGGCCAGCGTGTCGCACGCGACGAGTTCGACCAGCGCGGCCTTGCGGCCGATTATCGCAGCCATCGTCCATTTGCCGTGCTTGCGATCGTTATCGATGTCGCGCAGGTTGTTGACCTGCAACAGGCTCGAGCAAAGCAGGCCCATAGCAACCCCAACCAATCCTGACGTCCACGAAAAGCCGACCGCCTGCACATAGTAGCCACCAAGCACGTAACCAGGCCCCATCAAGGCGAAAACCATGAAATCACCGAGCCCATGGTACGCCAGGCTGAGCGGCTCAGCGGTGTAGAAATACGAACCGAACGCGCCGATCAGTCCGAGCATCAGCACCGGCCATCCGCAGGCATAGACCAGCGTCAGGCCGAGCGCCGAGCCCGCCGCAAAGGTCGCGAGTCCGGCGACATGAATCTGCTCCGCCGTGAGCAGGCCTTGCTGGATCACCAGGCCGGGACCGAAGGCGTCGGGCGCTTCCCAGTTGTTGACGTCGGTGCCCTTGACGAAGTCGTAGTAGTCATTGATGAGATTGGCGGCGGCCTGCAAGAGCATCGCGGCCGCGGCAGCCGCCAGGTACTTCGGCAGCGAGAGGCTGGCGCCCGCATGAAACGCTAGAAAGGAGCCCACCGTCACGCTCATGAACGGCATTCCGAGCGTAAATGCGCGGCTCGCCTGTAGCCAAATCCGAATCTGTCCCGGGCGAACCCGGCCCTGAGGCGACATCACTCCCGCCTGATCCATTACACTGCTCACCCTCGCCGATAGGATCATCCCGGATGGCTTCGCCGGGATGCATTTCCGTACGCGATTTTAATGCGCGCGAGTTTTCAAGGCTACAGCCGTCGCGCAGCGGGCGCGGGCGGCACGGCAGCGCACTCTTTACCTCCCGGACGATTGGCGCTAAACCCGGACGATGTCTTTGAGCACCCATAAACCAAGGCGCTTTCGGCTGCAACGTTCCGAACTCGCGGTGCCGGCCACCTCGCCGCATTTCTTCGCCAAGGCGGCCGCGAGCGAGGCCGACGTGATCTTTCTTGACCTTGAGGATGCGGTCGCGCCCGAGCAGAAAGTCAACGCGCGCAACCGCGCGATCGCCGCACTCAACGAGATCGACTGGCGCCGCAAGACGGTCGCCGTGCGCGTCAACGGCCTCGATACGCCGTGGGCCTTCCGCGACATCTGCGAGATCGGACAGCGCTGTCCGCGTCTGGACATGTTCATGCTGCCCAAGGTCGGCACAGCTTTCGACGTGCAGTTCGTGGACGCGCTGCTCGGCCAGATCGAACGCGACGCCGGCCGCGCGAATCCTTTCGGGCTTGAAATCCTGATCGAGACCGCGCTCGGGATGTCGAACGTGGAGCAGATCGCGGCAAGCTGCGATCGGCTCGAGGCGATGATCTTCGGCATCGGCGACTATTCGATCAGTATGCAGACCGGCGAGGTGGTTTTCGGGACGCCCAATGCGCGCTACTCAATCCTGACCGCCGCCGACGCTGACGGCATGCGCGCGCGCCATTGGAACGATCAATGGCATTTCGCGCTCGCGCGGATGACCAACGCCTGCCGCGCATACGGACTGCGGGCGATCGATGGGCCGTTCGTCGACTTCGCCGACGCCGAGGGCTACCGCGCGTGCGCCGGGCGCGCGGCCACGCTGGGGCTCGAGGGCAAATGGGCGATTCATCCGAACCAGGTGGCGCTCGCCAACGAAATTTTCTCGCCCTCCACCGAGCAGATCGCCTGGGCGGAGCGCCTGCTCGAGGCGATGAATGAAGCGACCGCCCAAGGACGCGGCGCCGCCAGCCTCGACGGCAAGATGATCGACATGGCGCATCTCAAGGTGGCCGAAATCATCCAGCGTAAGCGCGATGCGATCGCCGCCGGCCGCTCGATCTAAGGTAGCCGTCGGCCTGTTCGGCGAGCGAAAGACTGTCATGTAATACAAAAATGGCGGCCCCTCAGGAGCCGCCATTTGACCCGCCGGGAAGCGGACGCCATACGGTCTCAGGGAGAAATGCGAGCCGTCCGCACGATCGCGCCGTTCTTGCGCGAGGGAATACCGTTTACCGGTACTGCTTCGATCCGCGAGATCGGAAGGGCCGGCTTCTCAGAGCCGCCGTCCGCCAGCAGGATGTAGTGCTTGCCCTCGCGCGCGAGTAAACGGTTTTGCACCATCTCCGCGATAAGCCTGCTCACCATCGGCCGCGAGCTGCCTATCATCTCGGCCCAATCGTCGTGGCCCAGCTCGAGCGTCAAGAGAGTGCCGCGCGCTTCCTTGACGCCGAACCGCGCCGCGACCTCCGTGAGCATCGCCTCCAACCGCTCGCGATACGACAGCGTCATCAGCGAGGCGTAGCGATGCACGACCGAGCCCCAAAACGTGTTGAGGCGCTCGAACAGGCTGATCAGCGTGGCGTGATCGGAATCGCCGAGGAGCTTGAGGATGCGCTGGCGGCTGATCAGCGCAACGGCGCAGTTGGTCAGGGCCTGCGCTTCGAAGGCCTGGCAATGCCGGCCCTTGATGTCCATCCGGTCGACGTAGCCAATTATGTCGCCGGGGCCGGCCAGTTCCACCAGAAATCTCCGGCCGTCAGGCTGCGCGCAATGCACTTTGACCACACCGTTGATGATGATCATCAGGACGTCGGCCGGCGCTCCCTGCAGGAAGAGGCGGAAACGCCGCGCATAGCGCGCGACAATGTTGTCGTTGATGAGCTCGTCGATAATCTCGCTCGGTACCCCGGCTTGGCGCACTCGCCAGGCCAACCGGCTGCGGTCCTCATTCAACGGGTTGATAGCTCCTGCCATAAAACAGTCCTCGACAGGCGAAGAGCGCGCCGCGGCTCTCCACCGGGAAATGGTCCGTACTCACCACGGCTGTTGGTCGGCGGCCTACCGGATCCGCGCGGAACGCAACCAGAGTCCTCCCGGTTCCGCGTCATTCCAATCGTGCCAATCGTGGCAAATACAAGAGCATCCATCAGCGTCCAGCTATTGCGCCCGGTGGGCTATGACGCAGGCTCGTCGAGGATCGCCGTAGCGAACTAGGCTGTTGTCAAACACCTGTTTGAACGATCATACCGCCATCTATAGACTCATTCATGCGATGCCCTCTTCGGCAGCGGTATCGCGAAGTATCGAGGCAATTCGCATCATTCTTTGTCTCGGCAATCACGCTCTTCACACAGGCCGAGCTTAGCTACATTTACCCAACTATGGTAGAGCTTCGCGCGCGGGCCTGTTCCTCATCTGAACGACGCTCGAATATGTCGAATATGCGAGCTTTAATGGCTTATTGATAGTATTTGGCAAGTATGGAGCAAGCTTCGCAAATGAACCTTATCGCTCTTTTTATCGGTTTTGAGGCTCAATTTTCGCTATTTTTCAATAATATGGCTCACGAAATCAGCTAATATTAGCGCCAAAGCTGGGAGCAGTTTCCCAACTATCGTCAAAAAAAGATAACCAGTGAATTTTTGCGCGGACAGCTTGGTCGCGGCACACTTACGGCTCGATCCGAAGGGCGAGAAAATCAAAGATTCAGGGACGGCCGGGCGCAGGTGAGCGAGGTGCCGCACGCAGCCCAGCTCGCGGCTCTTCGGGTTCACGGTGAGGAACCGCCCATCGCGGATTCGCAGGAGAAATGATAGCCTGCACGGCGAAAATTGCTTCAGCGACCGCAGGGAAAGAGAAGTTCTACATTGCTTTGCTGGTGTCTGGGCGGGAGGCAACGGTCCGCGCCATTCGAAAGGAAAGCTCGATGCGCGTCGAAATCAGCGATGGCGTCGTATGGCAGGATGTCGGCGGCGACGTGGTCATCCTGAACCTCGAAACGGGTCTCTACTTCGGCCTTGACGGCTCGGGTGGCCAGATATGGCGTGAACTCGTCGAACACGGTTCCATGGAAAAGACCTTGGAATCGCTCCAGCGGGACTTCGACGTCGAGCCCGATGAACTACGGCACGACCTCGACAAGCTCTTGGATCAACTTGTCGAAAAGAGACTCGTGCAACTGATAGCTGAATCCAAAAGCGACTTGCGGTGAGACCAAAACCGAAGGCCCCGGGCCGTCACCTCGGCACTTCGATCTGATGAGTGGCGTCGCGGCCCTATATCAGTGGGACGGGGCTCCAGCGGACCGCTCGACTGTCGAGCGGATGATTGCTGCCATTCCGTATTGCTCGATTGACGGCTCTGGCGTATGGAGCAACGGCAATATCGCTCTTGGGCATGCAAAGCTTCAGACCACGCCCGAAGCTGCTGCCGAGACCAGCCCGTTCGTGGACGAAACCAGCGGACTCGTTCTATCGATGGACGGGCGGGTGGATAACCGCGACGAACTCCTGGCCGAGCTTAATTCTCGGGGCCATCGCGTTCGCACGGGCACGGACGCCGAGATCGTCCTGCGGGCCTGGCAGTGTTGGGCCGCGGACGCCCCGACAAGGATCATAGGCGACTTCGCGTTTGCATTGTGGGACCCATCGAAGCGGACACTTTTTTGTGCCCGCGATCCTTTGGGAGTAAAGGGCTTCTACTACTTCGATGGTCCGGGATTCTTTCTGTGCGCCTCGGAGCTTCATCAACTGTTTCAGGATCCAAGGGTCGTACGAAAGCCGAACGAGCGGGCTATAGCCGACATGCTAGTGAGGCTTCCGGTTGACCGCGAGGAGACGCTCTTCGAAGGTATCCGCCGCCTCGCGCCGGCGCACCATCTCAGCGTGAGCGCGCGCGGCGTTGAATGCCGCCGCTACCACGATCTGGATGCCTCGCGGGAGATTACCTATCGCAGCGACGACGAATACTCCGAGCATTTTCTTTCGCTGTTCAAGAAGGTAATGCGATCCCACCTTCGCAGTAACAAAGGAGTTGCCTCGGAGCTGAGCGGCGGCCTTGATTCTTCGTCCATAGTCTGTGTTACCGAACAATTTCTCCACGACGGCAAAGTGCAACTCCCAAGTTTTGAAACCTTCTCGGTTCGCTTCGAGTCCGGCCCTGCCGCCGAAACTCAGTACGTCGAAGAGGTATTGAGTAAGTATCCTCATCGCCATACCTATCTTGCTCCCGGAATGCCTCCGCTGGACCAACTCATCGCCCAAGTAGCGCATTACCTGGACCTCCCGGATTCTCCCAATGCTGTGTGCGCCGATTACACGCCGCTCCTTGGCCATCGCAACGACCTTAGAGTCAGGCTGAGCGGGTTAGGTGGCGACGAATGGTTCGGCGCAACGTACGCTGCCTACGCAGACTTGCTGAGGCAGCTTCGCATCGTGGCGCTGGTGCGGATGATGCGGAGCGATCGACAGCCATTGAATGGGTTCGCGCCCTTCCCCGGCTATGCTAAAGCCCTGGCGCGGTGGGGAGTCCTTCCGCTCATGCCGAACGGTCTCAAGACCGCGCTCAGGCCATGGCTGCGTCCGCCTGAGCTTCCCACGTTCATTACACCCGAGTTCGCGGCCAGGACGGGACTTCTGGAGCGGCTGACCACGAGGCCGCCCGTGCCCCACTGCCGCACCGTCACGCAGCAGAAGTTGTATCTATGCTACTCATCCGGATGGCTTCCGTATGCGCTGGAGATGGACGCCCGCTGGACTGCGGGCTTTCGAATGGAGGGACGCAATCCTTTCCTGGACCGTCGGATACTCGAGTTCGCCTACGCCATACCTACTGATCAACGATTCAGGCCCGGCGTCAGCAAGTTCGTGCTGCGCAATTCGATGCGGGGAATCCTGCCGGAGCGACTACGACTGCGGTCGGACAAGGCCGACCTTACGGAGTTATTCCCCATGGCAGTGAATGCGCTTGGAGGGGAGCGCCTGTTCGATCGCCTAAACGTCGTGAAAAACGGATGGGTCGATGGCGTCGTTGTGCGCGAGTTTTACCGCTCGATGGCCGAATCATTTTCCCGGCGCGATCCCTCTTACATGGATTATGTCTTGGAACTATGGAGTGTCTTTGCGATCGAACTCTGGTTCAGCGTGGTGTGTCTGGGTATCAGCGATCCATTCAAGCACGTAACCGAAACCAGGGCAGCGGCTTTCTGACGAGTAAGTTAGAGCTAACTGGAATGGAACCGGCAAAATGTCTCTGATGCTAGACGAGCATCGCCTGTATCTCTCCGACCTGTACCGAACGTCAGCGTTTCGACGGGCGATTAACGCGGTGGTCAAGCCTGGAGACATCGTGCTTGACCTCGCCTGTGGGACAGGCGTGCTTGGCCTGCTCGCGATGGAGGCGGGGGCCGCGAAAGTATACCAGGTTGATCAGACGCCGATGATCCAAATCGCCCGCGACGTAGCCGCCGCGAATGGTTACGGGCAAAGTACCTTTGGGATTCACGAAAACTCCGGTCGTGTGAAGCTTCCCGAAAAGGCCGACGTCGTGATCGCAGATCAGCTAGGCTATTTCGGAATCGGCGCCGGGATGCCCGAGATATTCAACGACGTCCGTCGGCGTCTGCTCAAGCCGGGCGCCCGTGCTATACCTCGACGCCTCGAGCTGTTCCTCGCGCCAGTGAATTTTCCCGAAATGTGGCGCATCGCAGGCTTCTGGAAACATAGACATGCGGGGCTGACGATGTCGCCGGCACGCAGCATTGCATTCAACTTCGCTTACCCGAGCGAGAAGCGCCCGCGCCGAATGCTGGGCGAACCCGCCCACCTCGTCACCTTCGACCTCACGGACCTGACACCGGAACATTTCACGGCGAAAGCGGAGATCAGGGTTTCAGCGGCCGGCATCATGCACGGTCTTAGCGGCTGGTTCATTGCCGAGCTGACGCCAGGCGTCATCATTACCAACTCGCCCTTCAGCAAGAAGCGGATCAAACGGTCTGCCGTGTTCTTTCCGATCGAGAAGCCTGTCGTGCTGAAGAAAGGAGAGTTTCTGAATATTACGATCACAGCTATCACCACCCAGAATCTCGTTAGCTGGAAGGTCCTGGTTCTTGATACCAAGAGTAGGGAGAAGGCACGGTTTGTACATTCCACGCTTAAGAGTACGGTGCTGATGCCACGGGAGTTGGCTAAGACACGGCCGGACTTTGTGCCTCGGTTGTCGGAGTGGGGTTTGGCGCGAAGGTCTGCGGTCAACTTGGCAAATGGAACACGCACGCTGTCGGAAATAGAAAGAGAAATGATCCGGATTCATCCGGATCTTTTCCCTTCGTTGGCTAAAGCGTCGGAATTCGTAGCCAAAATTATCCTCCCTGACGCAGACGGCGGTTGATTTGACCCTAGTTATCTCTTCTGATATCGTGTTATCTCACGACTAAGTAACACAAGGACAAATTAACTGACGAGCGCTTTACGCAGGTTGCAAGACGCGGAATACTTCTATATAAAGAGGCGCATTGCCTTAATGCAGTAGGAGCTGCAAACGGAGCTACAGGAGCAAGCATGACTAAAGCCAAGAAAGAGCTCAAAAAGCCAGAAATACGGCCCATCAAGAAAGCTTATGCCCGTCCTCGCCTTGTAGAGTATGGCGACGTGGCAAAACTCACATCGTCGGGTGGTAGTATTCCCCCTTTTGACGGCAGGTCTCGCATGGTCTGATCCCGAATCTGACTTCCAATTCTCGACCAGCTGGTTGCGTTGATGAAATTATGGCCGCTTCGGACCTTTGGGAAAGAAGCGGGCCGTGTTTTTTCTCCGCAGGATAAATCGGGTGGTTTCAACAGGACATTTTCCGGTCGGCGCGAACCATCGCTGACCTGAGCAGACCGAGATCCCGGACTTTCCTCAGCAGGCCTACGGGCTGCGAATAGTTTCAGACCTCCCGCTTGCGGAGTTTTCCGCTCTTCAGGCACCGGCGCGTAAGGCGACCGTTCGCGCGATTCTTGGCGGACGATTTCGGCACGTGCGGCTCAATCCTCGATGGTACCTGCATTCGCGGCCGCCAGGCGGCAAGATGTGGCTTCGCTACGGTACCACCGCGGAGGACTATGTACTGTCGTTTCCTGATATTGCCGATTTTATCGTTGACCGCTCCGGGAGCCAGATAGTCTGCTGCAACGCCAACCGCGACCACAGCCTCGAAACCATCAGACATCTCCTGATCGACCAGGTGCTTCCGCTGGTAGTAAACCTGCGTGGACGTGAGGCGCTCCATGCTACCGCCATCGCGACGCCCAAGGGCGTTTGCGCGTTCACAGGTCCTGCAGGCTCGGGTAAATCGACGCTCGCCGCGAGCTTCGTGTTATCGGGGTATCCGCTGGTCTGCGATGATTGCCTGGCGCTGGCCAAGGGCCCTGCCATCATGGCGCTCCCCGGCTATCCGGGCTTGCGGTTGTGGGACGATTCGATGCGGGGACTTGGCGCAAGTTCACGAAATCTGAAGCCAGTCGCCGGCTATACGACGAAATCGCGCTGGCAAGACCGCTCTCGACGCGCCGACTTCTGCTCGACAAGGCGCCGCCTCGCGCGCGTCTATTTGCTCAAGCGCTCGCGCTCGAGCAAACGCTTAGATCGGATCGTGATCCGGGAACTCGCTTTCGGGGATGCGCTTATGGGGCTGGTCAAAGCGGCCTACCGGCTCGACATTAACGACCGCGCGATGCTGAAGCGTCAGTTCCATTTTCTGTCCTTCGTCGCCGGGCGCGTCCCGGTCAAACGCCTCATCGTACCCAACGAATTTTCCGCGCTTCCCGATGTGAGAGAGGCGATCCTGCGCGACTTGAACGTTCGCCGCACTGCGCTTTAGCAGCTATACAGCGATACCGGAAAATACATTTCTGAGGACGGTGGTGCGGCTTCCGTTGCGACGCCAGCACCGGCAGGAAGCCTATCGGTATTTCAACGACGCGGGTCGTCGGAAGAATCAAACAGCCGACGCTCCGCGGGTCGCAAGACCCGCGGAGCAATCGCCCAAACGATCAAGACTCTAACCAGGAGTTTCCGCATGCCGATCAGAACGGGCTCAGCGGAATGCAGCTGGGACTCGTCACAGAGCCGGCCTTGGACGTACCGAAGTTGTTGTGAACCCAATGGTTGTTGCCGCACGTGCTGCTCGCATCGTGTAGATCGATCCCGCCATTGCCAGTCGAATTCATGACGTAGACCTGGTCCTGGTTGCTCGACTCGCTTGCATCCAGGAAAACTCCGTCACCCGCGTTTCCGCTAATCGCAGGCGTAGTCGTAATCCCGATGGGCGCGTCGCCGACTTTGACCTCGGAATTGCTGCCGCAACCGGACGTGCAGCCTACGTGCACGCCGTCACCGCCATTGTCAAGCGCCGTGAAGATACTGATCCTCGGTCCCTCCGAACCCGTTATGAGCAAGCCATCGGCGCCGTTATTCGACGCGTCGAAGTCGCTAATGCTGCACTCATCGCCACAACTTTTGAGGTAGACCCCCTGCTCGCTGTTACCGTCCGCGGAAAAATTGGTCCAAATTTCCGTTGCTTCGCCCGATCCGGCCATCTCCAGCCCGACTGTGTTTGATTCGACGTTGATCCCATCGCCGGCGGTGTTCGCTCCGACATCGTACACGCCCACCGCAAACCCGGAGATGGTGCCATTAAAACCTTCAATCACGTTTTCGCTACCCGTAATCCTAATTCCATCTCCGTTCGAGGAGTCGCCAGGTCCCGTGATATTGAAACCCTGGAGATCCAGGGTGTCGTCATGGCCGCTGACAACGATGCAGTTGCCGGTACCAGTAGTAGTGATGTTCTGCGTCAACAGATAGATGGTGCCATTCCCGCTGAGCGTCGTGCAGCCGGAGACATTCGTGGGATCTACTGCCCCCACAAACGGACGAGCGACCTTGGCCCAAGCGACCTGCGAGCCCATTAAGACAAGCCCGACCGAAAGACCAAAAAATGCCGCTATAAGGGTTGTCCACTTACTCTTCATCGTGCGCCTTCCTTTAACCTAGTAATTTGCTGCCCTGCCCGCATCAAAGCGTAACGCAGAGACATTTATCAGAAGTCTCCGCCTCTTACAATAGTTAAACCCCTCATAGACGCAATCTGCTAGACAAAGACCGTCCGAAGCAGTCTCCTTCAAGGATCAGAAAAGCGATGTTCGATCCCAGGCAGCTACCGCATGCGAATTCCGCCGAGTTTTCTTGATCCTCTATTTCGCTGGTTTGATTCTAATTTGTCAATCTTATTCTTATTCGATTTGCAAGTTTTTATCTCGCGTGTCATGCAGCCTAGCGTCGCGCCTGACTGTTGATTGTCACGCCACGCGGCTTCAGGCGCAAACCAGCGCTGAATCGCAACCACGAGTTGCGCCAGCGGCTGCGATGCGTTGCCGAACGGCAGCGGCGCTGGGCACTCCCCAGCTCTGCCAATTGATCCGTCGCAGAGGGCCGCCGCCGAGAGCATCCGCTCCAGCAGCGTGGCGTCGGCCGAGCCCCGCCCGGTTCGCCACGCTCGCGGGTCGCAAGGGCCGCGCGATCAGGCGTTGGCGAGACGACGGGCGGTGGTCAGCAACAGATCCCAGGTCTCGCGCAGGTCGGCGACCGTGGTGCGCGCGTTACCGATCGCGAAGCGTATCGCGACGCGTTCGTTAAGCCGCGTGGTTGAGAGAAACGCGAAGCCGCCGCGGTTGATCTCGTCGACCACGCGCTGATTGTGCTGGTCAAGCGCGCCGGGGCTTTGCGCAAGCCCCGCGGGCAGGTGCCGGAAGCAGACCACCGACAGCGGATGCGGCGCCAGGGTTTCGAAATCGCCGGCCTCACCGATCCATCGTGCCAGTTCCTGCGCCCAGGCGACGTGGCTGCGGATTATCTCGACCATCCTGCGCCGCCCGTATGCGCGCAGCACGAACCACAGCTTCAGGCCGCGAAAGCGCCGGCCCAGTTGCACGCCGTAGTCCATGTAATTGCGCACTTCGCTCTCGGGCGTCTCGAGGTAGGCCGGGATCAGGCTGAACGCGCGGCGCAGCAGCGGCTCATGCGGGGTGTAGAGGATCGAAAGATCGACTGGCACGAACATCCACTTGTGCGGATTGACCACCAGCGAGTCGGCCGCCGCGGCGCCGTCGAGCAGCCAGCGCAACTCCGGCACGATCGCCGCGGGCCCGGCGTAGGCGGCGTCGACGTGCAGCCATATGCGATGCGCGCGACAGACCTCGGCGATCGCGGCGACCGGATCGACCGAGGTGGTCGAGGTGGTGCCCACCGTTGCCGCCACGGCCATCGGCAAAAAGCCGCGCGCGAGATCCTCAGCGATCGCGCGGTCGAGCGCTGCCGGGTCCATCCTGAACGCACCGTCGGTTGCGATCTTGACCACGTTTTCGCGGCCCACGCCGAGCAGGATCGCATCCTTCTCTATGTGCGAGTGGGTCTGGTCAGTGCAGTAGACGCGCAGGCGCGGAAGATCGCGACCCGCAGTGCCGAGATTGCGCACGTCAAGCCCGAGCGACTCGCGCGCGGCCGCCAGCGCATGCAGCCCCGAGACGCTGGCGGTATCGTACACCACACCGAAGAAGCTCGGCGGCAGGCCCAGCGCGTCGCGCAGCCACTTGAGCGCGACCTCCTCGACCTCGGTCGCCGCCGGCGAGGTCCGCCACAGCATCCCGTTGACGTTGAGCGCTGCGGCGAGCAACTCGGCCAGCACGGCCGGCTCCGAGCCGGTGATCGAGAAGTAGGCGAAAAAGCGCGGATGGTTCCAGTGCGTGATGCCGGGGACCACGATGCGCTCGAAGTCGTCGAGCAGGGCGTCGAAGTCTTCGCCCTCCTCCGGCATCGCGGGCCCCATCGCGGCGGCGACCTCGCCCGGGTGCACTTGCGACAGCACGGGGAACTCGCGCGTACGCTCGAAGTAGCGCACGACCCACGCGGACGCACGTTCCAGGGCCTCGGCGAATTTGCGTTCGTCCATACCGGTTGCGGCCGCGCGCCGGCGCGCTCAGCGGCGCGCGCTGGTCAGAAAGTACAGCCTAAGCCAAGCGGTCAGGTTTTGACGCCCAATCGGATCGCCGTGGTGCAGTGGTAGGCGAAGTTCTTGGCCCCGAAGCACCAGATGATGTCGTTGTCCAACTGCGGCCGGTAGATCGGCACCTGCCCCTTGTTGTTGTCGCAGAAGCAGCGGTTGCATACGTCCTTACCGCAGCAGTCCCGGTACGCGATGATGTATTCCTTGCCGTCGGTCGGATGCTGGCACGTCCCCACCCACGAGGTCGGCGACGCCACCGTCCCCGGCGGACACGAAGTCAGCGCCCCGCCGCAGCAACTGCACAGGTAGCCGTCGAAGCCGCAGTAGCGCCAGTAATCGCAACTCGTCAGATCGCCCCCCTCGCCCTCCGCCGTGGGCCCCTCGCTCATCTGCGCCTGCGCCTGTTCCACCACCCGGTTGATCGGCAGCAGCGGAATCATCATCCCGCCCACCAGCGCCTTGCCCAGGTAGCCCAGAAAGCCGCGCCGCGAGGTCCGCTGCGCCACCGTTCGTGAAAGACGTTCCACCAGTGCGTCCATTCGCCCGTCTCCTGTTTCGCCAGGCGCGCCCCCGGAATCCCCAAGGCCGGTTCCCGCTGCGCTCCTGCCAGCGTTTCCAGTAGCATCGCCCGCCCCGCGATGCCAGTTGCTCCGCCACGCGGCCCCGCGGCCCGGGCACCTTCCGTTAGTGCTGCGCGAGCGGGGTCGCGAGCGCCTCGCCCGCAAGCTGGTCGTCGGGGACGATTATGCCTTTGGCCTTTAGCCGTTTGACCAGGTCGTCGCGGGTTTCGGTAATGCGAATCAGTTGATGCGGCCGGACCCGTGCGATCTCGGCAGCGGTGTAAGGTTTAAAATCCGCTGGCATCTCGGCCTTGTTGAAGTTGAAGAGCAGCCAGTTGAGCACCTGCGCGATTTCGGCATCGCTCAGCGCAGAGGCCGCTACGCCCGGCACCTCGACAAGATACTCGCGTCCGCCGGGCACATGCAGAAAATCCGCCATCGAGTCCGCCAGGCGCGGAACGGTGCCGGGTATGCCTTCGGCGCGTGGCTTGTGACAGCCCCAGCAGTTGAGCGTGTACAGCTCGGCCGGCGAGCCGCCGGCCAGCGCGGTGCTCGCAATCGAGAGCGCGGCGATCAGCACGGCGATAGCGCGCGGTTTCATCGCAGGCGCGCGTCCTACTTCGCGGCCTTGCTGTCCAGCTTTTTAAGCAGCGATTCGCGCTCGGCATGGATGCCGGCGGCGGTAAGCTGCTTGGCGCGCTCCGCTTTGACTTCGTCCGCGGAGATCGGCTTGAAATCCGCGGGCAGCAGCTTGGAATTGAGGCCCGTCAGGACGTAGGTGAGCACCTCGGCGACGTCCTGGTCACTCAACTGCGGCCACGGCGGCATGTCGCCCTCGAACCTGTCGCCGTCGGATTCGATCTTGCCGCCCATCCCGAACGACACCACGTCGATAATGTAGGCGCGGCCATCCTTGAGCGCCACATAGCGGCCTACCGAGTCGGCCAGCGGCGGATAAACCGAGGGCGCGCCCTTGCCGTCGGGCTGATGGCATACGGCGCAATTCGAGATGAAGACGTTGTGGCCGTCCGCCTGCGCGGTGGCTGCGCCCGCCGAGAGCACGACCGCGCACGCGGCCGCAATCAGCCAGGTACGAGGACTCAGGTTTTGAGACCGAGTCGGACGGCCGTCGTGCAGTTGACGACGTAGGATGAAGGTTTTGTTCCGAAGCACCAGATGACTCCGTTATCCAGTTGAGTCCGGTAAATGGGCATGTCGCCCTTGTTATTTTCGCAAAAGCAGCGGCCACATACGTCTTTGCCGCAACAGTCGCGATAGCCAATTATGTATTCCTTGCCGTCGTTGGGATCCCGGCAGGTGCCCACCCACGAGGTCGGCGACATGATAGTGCCGGCGGGGCACTCGGTATGGCTGCCGCCGCAGCAGCCGCATAGGTTCCCATCGAAGCCGCAATAGCGCCAGTAGTCGCAGGTCGAGGGATCGTCAGTGCGTCCGGTGCCGGTCGCACCCATCGTCATCTGCGCCTGTGCGCTCCCCATCACGCGATCGATTGGCAAAAGCGGCAGGACCATCCCCCCGAGCATCAATTTGCCCATCCGGGCCAGGAAGCCACGGCGCGAAGTGCGCTGCGCGACCGTGCGGGTCAGCTGTTCCATCAGGGAGTCCATTGTTCGTCTCCTTGCCCGTCTTTCGGCCTATTTGCGTCCGCTCTTGCCGGTTGCGGCAAGCGATGGGGCTTCGTGGTTGTTCGCGTGGTCATCTACACGATCGTGCGAGTGATCGTGTCCATCGTCGTGCGGGTGATCGTGCGGTTCGTGGCCCTCGGGCTGCCTAGATTGAAGGAACTGCTGGATCGATGGAACACCCATCTGCTTGGCCTCGATCAGGCTCTCCAGGTGCTCGCGCGTGTTGAGCAATCCCTTGGCCCGGATCACACCCGAGTCGTCGATCATGACGCCGTAGGGAAGCTTGCCGATCCGGTAGGTCATGCCGACGTCGGCCGAGAGCACGTAGGGGAAGTCTTCGAGATGCTGCACGCGGATGAAGCGTTCGTGCTCGACCGGTTCGCCGTCGCTGGTCAGAACCACGTCGAGCCATGAGTTCTCGGACTGCTGGATCGATTTGACGATCGGCAGCAGTTTCTTGCATACCGGACAGGTCGGGGAGAGGAAAAAGAGCAGCATGCTGCGGCCGCGTGCGCCGCCGATCTTGAGCGGCGTGCCGCGGCGCAGGTCCTTGACCTCGAACAGCGGCGCGGCCTCGCCCTCCTTGGGCCCGCGGTCCAGCGTAAGCGCGCCCATCGGCGCGATCCGCTCGTGCAGGACGCCGACCTGGCGCAACAGCGCGAGCATCATCAGCGCCATCGCCAGCACCAGCGCCCACAGCAGAATCTGCGAAATCACCAACGCTTCAAGCATTTAGCGCACCCAGCGCGCGAAGCCCGGGGGCGTTCGCGATTAGATAGTTGGCGGCAGTATAGAGCACCACCACCGTGGCAGCCGCCATGCCGGCGGTCGCGAGGTCGAGAAAGTCCATGGCTCGCGCACCGGCGGGCATCAGAGCGATCGCGAGCAGCGCAAACAGCGCTGCGTTGCGCAACAGCAGCCACCAGCTCAGCCGCTGGCGCAGTGCCGGGCCGAAGCATCCGCAGTCGATATCGGTACGGCCGCGCGCGAGATTGATAACGATCGCACCCGTGAAGACCCCGAGCAGCACGATCAACACCAGCGCCGCGGACTCACGGATCGGGCTCAGCAGCAGGCCCAGCGCCGCGGCGCACTCGATCACCGGCGCCGTCCAGGCAAAGGGCGTCGCGAGCCACTCGGGAATCAGGCGGTAATTGGTCACCGCGCCGCGAAAGGTTTCGAGGTCATAGAACTTGAGCGCCCCCGACGCGACGAAGATGGCCGCAGCCGAGACCACGGCCATCCATACGAGTACTGGGTCGATCTGAGGCATCGCTCTCCGTGCGTAACTTTAAAGCTCAATCATCAGAGCCCGAACATCTCCCACGGGACACCCGACAGATCCTGGATCGCGCCGAGATACCTGCCGTCCAGTGCGGAGAACGCCTGCATCATGGCGGGCATCGTGCTCAGGGCGAACAGCGTCGGGGCATCGTCCTGGGTGACCAGAATGGAGTTGGCCTTCTGCGGCAGCGCGATCCGGTCGACCCGCTTTTGTGTCTTCACGTCGTACACCCACACTTCGGTGCCCGGGTTCTTATGCGTCCAGTCGCCGCCGCCGCGATGCATCAGGACGAACAGCAAGCCCTTGGCGGCGTTGGCCCAAATCGGCTGATAGCCGCCCGGCAACCATCCCGCCGTCTTTTCGCTGTCGCTGAGCAACGACCAGGACTGGCCCGGCTCGGCCGGGTTCGCCCCGAGGTTCATCGGGTAGACCATCCCATGATAGCTGACGAAGTAGGCGTCGTCGCCAACTCGCGCCGGCACCCCGAAGACAGGATCCTTCTCGATGTCAAAAAACGGCTTGGCGGTGCGCTTTTGCGCCGTCGCCTTGCCGTTGTCGTTGAATTCGGTGGTCATCATCGTGCCGTCGCTGCAAATGGAAACGAAGCGGCGCGGCCCGGCGATCAGGACTTCGGCGCATCCGGAAGTTTCGATCTCGCCGGCGACGCTGCGGTTCTGGATATCGACCACGCTAACCGACGTCGCTGGAGTCAGATTGGCGACCAATACGAAGCGGCCGTCCGGCGTGACCGAGAGCTGCGAGCTGTCGGGTATCGAAAGCTGGCGCTTGGTCGGAAGAATCACTTCACCGACCGGCGCCAGGTGACGCGCCTCATAGATAGTCAGTACGTCAGTGCGATCGCCGCGCGCGCCGCGCGAGTAGTAAGTGTCGGCCATGTAGAACTGCTTGTGGTCCGGCGCGATCGCGAATGCGCTGACCACTCCACCGGTCATCTGACCAAGCACCTGGAGCGAATCGCCGTCGATGACGAACACGCTGGTGACTTCCAGCGTGCCGCTGAACGGATTCATCACGAATACCCAGTGTGGTCCGGGCAGCGGCAACTCGCGTACCTTGACGCCCTCCTCAGGCGGCATCTGGGCCAGCGCGCCGGACCTACACCAGGCCGACAGGGCGAGCAGGATTGCGATGATGAATACGGTCCGTTTCGCCATCTCACTTACTCCCTTGCAGGTCCAACCTACGATTCCTGCCTAAGCCTCAGCTGCGTCCTTTGACGGGCTGGAAGTTGTACTGGAACTGCATATACAGAATGCTCTTGCCCTTGAAGACACCGCCGGAAAACGAGTTGAACTTGTCATTGCCGAGGATGCCGACGTAGCCGAGAGTGGCGAAGTACTTGTTGGTCCAGGGCGGCGTCAGCACCAGGGTCGGGAACAGCAGCGAGGTGTCGCCAGAGGGATTCCAGATCATGGTGTAAGTTGGCAAGATCGCGCCCCACCACCAGCTCGTGTTGACGCTGATCAGGAGCTGCTCTTCGTTGTGGCGATAGCGTTCAGCATAGAAATCGTAGACCAGGCTTTTGCCATAGCCCACGATCGTGTACTGGTTCCATTCGAGGTTGCCGCTCAGCGTACCGGTCTTGGTCAGCCACGGCGCATAGAGGCCGTCCAGGTCCAGCGCGACGAGTGAATTGATCGTGTTCTTATCGACCACCCCGTTGGTTACCGACACGTCGGTGGTGTTGAACGGTGTCCGGTCCTGCCACACCGCCTCGGTCCTGAGCACGATCGGTACGCTTGAGAGAATTTCACCGGGCAGATAAATCGGCCGGTTCAGCGTCGCGCCGATGTCGTTGAACTGGGGAAAGTAGGCCTGCAGGTACTGGCCCGTGGAAGGGCTGCCCATGACGTAGAATGGCGCGCCCGGCGTCCCGCCCTCGTTGAACTGATGACCATGCCAATAGAGCAGCGTGATCTCAGCGTTCTTCACCAGCGTATGGATTCGGAAGCCTTCGGTTGAACTGCCTAGCGTATCGCTCGGCAGGTGATAGGAGAAGAACGGCGGAGCAAAGCTGGACCCTCGCAGCTGCGGAAAGGCCGTCATGTTTGCCGGAACGCCGGGCGTCCCGAACAGCAGCGGGTAGGGTTGGACCTGGAACCGAGCCGCCGAGACCAAAGTGAACGGCGCAAGCAGCGAAACCGAACCGGCGACGTCGTGCTGGCCGTCATACCAGTTGCTGTGGGGATTGGAATCCTGATTCGGAGTATCGACCGAGGGGTTATACATCGGCTGCCAGGCCGGCGTCCAAACTCCCTCGATGAAGTTGTTGCCCAATGGCCCCCAGCTCGGGAGGTTCAGGATCGGATGCACCATCCACAACGGCAAGCGCGACTGCTCGAGGTTGGAGAAGCCGAAGTTCCAGGTAAAATCCTGCGGGTTGATCACGTCGCCCACACGGAAGGCCAGCGACTCGCCCCAGGTCACGATCTGGCGGCCTACAAAAAACGTCAGCGGTCCGGTGGTGTTCTTCCAGTACGCGTCCCTGACGTTGTACTGGTTGTAGTAATCCGACATGTCGGTCATGCCGGCCTTGTACTCGAATGGGTAGGGCGGCTCGTACACACCCCATCCGCGAATGAAAAACCGGTTGTCGCCGTTGAGTATGTAGTTGAGGTCCAACTGGACCCAGTTGCGCTCGGTGGCCAGCGAATTCTTGCTCTTCTGATAGCGGATACCGGCGGAATCGACCCACATCCCGGTGGTATTGCTGATAAAGCCCGAGACTGACAGGCCCTGCAACCACCCCGGTTGCTCACTTACGTCGATGAACGGCGCGCTGCTGCCCAGCACGGCGCTCTTCCAAAGCGGCACAGCCGGCGGCTGAGAACCGCCACCGGCGGTCTGCGCCAGCGCCGAACCTCCTGTCGCGCCGAGGCACGCCAGCGCGATCATCATAGCCACCGCCAAAAGCAGTCCGGAACGGCTTTTTAGAATGGGTTTCATACCTACCCCTCCCGAGGCTCGTGGCCGCGTGCCGCGCCGCTTGCCGCGCCGCCGCGTCCTTGCGGCGTGCGGATGCAGCGGCGGCATCCCCGATTCAATTTGAAGCCGCAGCCATCGTTTCCTTGCGTAACTCTTCCTCCGCAACGCCACCGAAAATGAAGCGCGGGCGCGCCCACGCTATATACGCCGGTAGTATCAAAAGCCCCACGATCACATTGGTCGACATCAGGATAATCAGCAATACGCTCATCTCGTTATGGAACAGCACCGGGGAAAATACCCACGGCGCCAAGCCGCCGACGATGACCGAAAAGGTCGCCAGCACGGCGGCGCCGGTGCCTCTTAGCGCGGTCGTGATGGCATCCTCCAGCCGCCTGCCCTCGGCGCACTCGTCGCAGATGCGGGAGACCGCGTAGATACCGTAGTCCACGCCCAGACCGATACCCAGCGAGATAACCGGTATCGTGTCAATCGTGATGCCGATATCCGCCAGCCGCATGTAGATAAACGCAGAAAAGTTCGCCGCGATACAGGACACCACGAACAACACTCCGGCCACCAGCGAGCGGTAGACTACGGCGCAGAACAGGAAGACCACGCCGAGCACAAACGTGATGTTGATGAAGTCGAGTTGGTAGAGCACATCATTGGCCGCGGCATAGAGGCCCGCTACGCCGCCCAAGTACACGATCTCGACTTTCTTGTACGCCGGATCCCATTTGGCACGCCGGCGGACGAATTCGGCCAGCCGCGCCTGGATGTTATTGAGCGTCTGGTAAGTGTGATCCGCGAGCAGCACGCGCAGGATTCCGTCGTTGGTGTTTAAGTTGATCCATTGCTCGGCCTCTCCCGGCGCAGTCCCCTGCATAAACAGGAAGTACAGGCCCATCGCGTCGTCTGCGGTGCGCGGCACCGCCAGGTATTTCGGATAGCCGTAGTGGAACATCTGGTTGTACGGCTCGATTATGTCCGGCGCGACCGAAATAATGCTCGAGACCTTAGGATCCTCCAGCAGGAAGCGTCCGAGGTCACGCTGCAGCCGGATCACGTCGGGCGCGAGCATATCGGGCGTGTAGGCGGCGCTGATAGTAGTCGACGCTCGCGCCCGCACGATTAGCCATCCCTCATCCAGCGGGAACACCTGCCGCACCGCATTGATATCCTGGTTGACTTTGGCATTGTGCCGGTAAAGCGGCGTGCCCGGTTCCGTATAGCCGATTTTGGCCCGAACACCTGCGACGAAACCCACAACGATCAGCACGCCGACTGCTATCAAAGCACCCTCGCGCGCATAGCCGGGCGTGATCGGGAATTCGACCAGCTTGTCCTCGACCAACGTCAGCCATCCCCGCTTCGCCTTAGCCGGCGGCAGTGGCTTGGGCGTAGGCAGATAGCTCATCATGATCGGCTGGAAGATGAAGACCATCGTGAGACTGCCGCCCAGCCATACCGCACCCGAGGAGGCCACGTGCTGGAGCGACGGGATGCCGCCGAAGGAGATGAAGACGATGCCCGCGATGTCGGCCAGGATCGCGAGCAAGCCCGGCGGCAGCATCAGGGTGGTCGTTACTTCGCACGCGGCCATCTTGTCGTGGCCGTGCGTTTCAAGCTCGTCGTAATAGCGGCCCTGCCACTGGATGCCGTGGCTCATATCGCGGGCGGTCAATATAAATCGTATGACCAGCATCACCGGGTCGAACTCGTAGCCCTGCATCCCGATGAATCCGAGGCCCCAGACGGTCGACAACAGGCCGGTGATGAGCGGCGCCCACCAGGTGCTGCGGCCTCTGAAGAAGATGTATAGGATCAGGATCATGATGCCGTCAGAGATGAAGAAGATCGTCACGAGCATGGGCAGGTAGTAATACCCGTAGCCGCGGATCATCGGTTCGCCGGCGGCATAGATGACCGTGTTGTCATCCTGGTACTTGGCTATGAGCGCCTGGATCTTGTTGAAGACCTCGCGATAGTTGAGCCGGCCCTCATAGAACGAGGCCATGATCGCCGCACTGCGCCCGTCATCGCTCACCAGACTGCGCATCTCCAGGCGATGGATGAAAATTTCGCGCTTGATCTCCTGTATCCCCGCCCCCGTGGTCGGGACGTTGGGATACATGTAGGCCTTGTAGACGAGATTGCCCGGCAGCGCGACCGCGTATCGCACACGGAAGGATCCCAATGAGCGGATCGATTGGTGGTTGACGTCGGGCAGCAGGTCGACGTCGTAACTGATGTCCTGGATTTTTCTTAACGTCTTATAGTTGAAGATGTCCCCGTGCTTGACCTGAACCATCAGGGTCAGCCGTTGCGCGCCGCCGTAGCGTTCGTATTCGTGGTAGAGCTTGACGTAGGGGTGGTTCTTGGGAAAAAAGTCGATGAAGCTGGTGCCGATCGTGAGCTTGCTCGCGTAGTAGCCAAAGATGCCCGTGATCACCAGCAAGGCTATCCCGATTATCGCGCGATAGCGCAGTATGAACCGGCCCATCACTTTCCTGTCACCACTTCCCAATGTGCGCCGCCGTTGGCGGTGTGCACGATTGTGCCGCCAAGCCCGACCGCGACACCATTTTGTCCATTGAACGCGACGTCGGCCAGATCGAACACCGTTGGCGTCTTCACGACGGGTGCGGCGGCGCCGCCAAGCCCGACGCCCAGCAGCACGCCGCCTTCGCCGGAGCCCCACAACTCCGACGGCGCGGAGCCTGACGTCCCGCCAGCGTAAGCGACGCTATACATCGGGGACGCTGAAGGTGAGGCAAAGGGTTGCCAGGTTGCGCCGCCGTTGTCAGTACGCAGAAGCGTGCCGCCCTGCCCCGCCGCCCATCCGTGTTGCGCGTCGCTGAAGCTAATCGCAAACAGCGCCGGCAGTTTGAAGTTGGCCCGCTTGCCGCCCATCTGCGCGGTCCACGTCTTACCGCCGTCGACGGTATGCATGATCGTCTCGAACTCGCCCACCGCCCATCCGTTCTGCGCGTCGGCGAACGCGATATCCATGAAGATGAGACCACTCTTGAGGGTTTGCGACTGCCAGTGCGCACCGCCATCAGTTGTGCCCATCAGCAGGCCGTTGGAGCCGGAAGCATAAGCGGTTCGCGGGTCGACCACCGCGATGCGAAAGATGTTCTCAGTGGTGCCGCTCGTCTGAGGGTTCCAGGTCTGGCCGCCATCGGTAGTTTTGAGGATCAGCCCGCCCTCACCGCCGATCCATCCGGTCTGCCCGTCGCTGGCGAAACGGATGCTGTAGAGGTCGGACCAGGATAGATCGCCGCGCTCGGCGATCGCGCGCCGCTGCCAGTTCTGTCCACCATCGGTCGAGGTCAGCAGCGCGCCCTCCGCTCCGACGACGTAGCATTTGCCAGAGGGCAGATACGCAACGCTGAAGAATGAATCCCAAGGCCGGGCCAGGTTCGAGCTGTTGTCCGCAGCGGGGGCGGGGGCCGCGGCCACCGCGATTGGAAACACCAACATCACAGCCGCCGCCATCAGTACCAGTGCCGACAGACTGCATCGGAGCGCTCGCGGGGTCTGTTCCTTGCCCCGGGCCTGGTCCGAATGCGAGGCGGGCAGTTCTGCCTTTTCAGGCGACACCAAGCCCATCAAACGTTCCCACGCGCTACGCGCGCCCTTTCGCTGAGCCGCACCGTCCTGCCGGCCCATCTACTGCATAATCTTCATCAGGCCGTCAGGCTGCGCATACCGATCAACGTTCGAGAACCCCTGGGCGTCGCACTCGTGGTCCACGCATACGTGCAGACCGATAAAAACGGTCGCGTGCTCATCCTGGAAATTCACGACATACGCGGTGTTCGGTCCGGTTATCGTCACTTCCTGGCCCTCCAGGCCAAGACCCGGGAGAATCGCCGGGTAGGCAAGCACCACAATCCATTTGTAAAGATTCCCCGCCCGGTCCCAAACCTCGGTCTGGTCAGGGAAATAGTTCTCCTTGTCGAGGTACAGCAGGCGCTTACCGTAACAGTAACCGCGAGAGACCGCGGGAAGCCGCGTCATCTCCACCATATACACATTGCGGACTTCCCATTCACCCGAGCCTGGATTGGGGAACGGCACCACGCCTTTGAGGCCAAAGTAATAATACCGGGGATCGAGCGAGGTAGGCGTGCCGCAGGTATCGAAGCTGGCGGGAGCTCCGTGCATGAGGTTGAGAATTCTCTTTTCACCGAGGTACACGTTGTTGAACAGGTTCCCCATCCGCGGAGCCCCTTCCTGGGCGTCTTCGTACACGATGTCGGTACCGAAGATCGGTGCGCAACGCGCCGCCTGGGAGACACGCAGTGAGCGCCTGAGGCTCGGGATGTATTCGTAAAGCTCATCCAGCACGGCCGGGTCGTTCCAGGTCATGTCGAGCGAGGCGAAATACTTACCCTGCTCGGGAGCGGTCTGCTCGAAATATGCAGCGAAGAAGTAGCCATTGTTGCCCGGCAATTCCCGCGGATACCCAGGCTCACTCAGATGGGTGAGCTGTGAAAAGACGATGTTCGAGTCGGCAGTGCGGGTGAAGTTTGCGTACTTGTCCAGGGTGTAGGAGCAGTTGGGGGCCTCCTCCACGACCGGGGCGGGGCGGTAGTAGTTGTTGTAGTACATCTTCGCGCCCACTTCGGATTTATCGCCCGTGAACGGATTGGCGAACGGGAATCCGCCAACGTAGCCCTTCGGCAGGTAGCCGCCATCCGAGGTCTTCACCAACGACGTCTGGCTGCCGTACTTCTCGGTGTCTTCATTGAACGGCTTGGGCGGGAAAATGTGACGCGTGGGACCGACGTCGATCTCGACATTCGCCGGCATGTGCCAGAAGAGGTCGCCCTTGAAAAGATGGATCATGCTCTCGGGCATAAACTGCTGGTATTGCTGCCAGTTCGCCTGAGTGATCTTGGTGCCGATCGGAATTCCGTTCTCGTACCCCTTCTCGGCCTGCCAGGGAGCAGGCTGCGCATGCGCCGGCGAGGGCATTGCCCCCAGCAACAGAGCGACGCCTAACAATCCGGCGACGGCGATTAAACGTCGAGCCATGGCTATAACCCCTTCCCCGTATAGAGGTCTCTCGTCACGGGAATTTAACGAAGACCTTAATCTCTTGTTCAATTCGCTCAGCCCGAAGCAATGCAGATGCCAACTAAAGCTTGCCAAATTCTCAGTTCCAGCCTCCCAAAGGCCGATCAGAATGCTAGGCCGCCGGGCGCTTGCCCGACACAAAGGCAGCTTGTCCAAGCCGATCGCACACGGCTTCTTGCAGCACCTCGTCGCGCGAAATCAAACTTCAAAAAATTAATTCGCGGCGCTCCCGCGGCTAATATCCTGATTCCTCGGCGCAAACCTACCGCACGGTCGCTTAACAATGCAAACATTTGCCGAAGCGAAAATTTGCTCAAAATTATTCAAGCCGACTTTGCTCAGTTCGGACCCTCAAAGAAAACCATTTAACCGGTCCCAACGCATAACTGATCTAGACGCTGTCGCCAAGCACCGGCCCCATCAATGCCTACCGGACAATGAACGCTGGAACCGGGCAAGAAGCTCCTGACTGCATCGATGGGTTGGGCAAACCGTTGACGAACGGCGGCAAAGAGGTCAGAACCGGCTGTCACCCGATCGCGCGCGTGGAGCGCGATACGGCTCGGCCGATGAATAAAAATCGAATAGCCGTCCGCGCGACACCGGCAAGCTTTATCATCGGCGCCTTGGCGCTGTCGCTGTTGGCATTCGCGCTTGTGCCGCTCGGCGAGACCTTGGCCGCGCCGGACAGCACCGTGGCGCAAGCCAACCCGGGCGGCGTGACAACTGAAAGCTCCGGCGCCAGGCGGCGGCCACCCCACTACGTCGGCACCGTGTACTGCTACGCCTGCCACCAGGAGTTGTCGCTCGAATTCGCCCGCACCAAGATGGGCCGGCTATTCCTGGTCAAGCCGCAAAACGACCTCGAGCGCAAGGGTTGCGAGGGATGCCATGGGCCGGCCAGCGATCACGCCGAATCGGGCGGCGGCCTAGGCGTCGGAGGGATGGCGGAGTTCCGAATCGATCGCGGACAGTCGATTGAGCGCAACAACCGGGCCTGTCTCCAATGCCATGACGAGGCCTTCTGGCACGGTGGTATAACTCATCCCCTGCGCCGGATGGCCTGCTTTGACTGCCACGTCGTGATGGTTCGGATGAGTCCCACCTTCCAGCTCGCGCCCGCCGCCGGCGGGGAAGCCTGGAATCGCGGGCGCACCTGGGGCGATGCCGCGCTGGTGGGTCTGCTCGCGGGGGCGGTGTTCGGCGGATGGCGGCGGCTTAGACTGCGGCGGCGGCGTAAAGGCTGAGCGACGGATTACGATGGACTGGATCGCCTTCGCACGCGGACCCGCCCTGCACTGGGCGCTTGCGATCATGGTCTTTGGACTGTGCTGGCGGCTGGGCGCCTTCATCTTCAGCCCGCCCGAGCGCGACCTCTACTGGGCGCGCAAGCAGTTCTGGCTGGGGCGTGGGCATTGGCAGATCGAGAGCTACGTGATGCACCTGGGCCTGCTGATCGTGCTCTTCGGCTTCGCCCCGCACATCCTGCTGGTCAGCGACCTCACGGGCATAAGCTGGCCCGGCCTGCCGATCGGACTGGTCTGGTTTGCGGGATCGGTCACGGTGGTCGCGATGATCGCGGTGCTGCTGCATCGCCCGCCCGACGAGGCGCGCTCCACCTGGCGCGCGCGGGCGGACGAGTACTTCAGTTGGCTGGTGGTGCTGACGCCACTGGCGACCGGGATGCTCGCCTTCCCGCACCTGGGCGGCACCGCGCTCACGCGCCCTTACGCCGCCCTGCTGACGGCCCATCTGCTGAGCGTCGAGTTCCTGATGATCTGGCTGCCGTTCGGGCGCCTCGCGCATCTGGTCCTGATGCCGTTGTTGCGCGGCACCGCTCGCACGCTGGAACTGCTCGGTATCTGGAGCTGAGGCCGCCTCGCTGCGAACGCGACCGGCGAATCGCCGGTTGCGATTCGGCGGCGCGCGCGATAGCTAGGATTCAACGCGCGCACGAGGCCGCAGCCGTCGGCGCGCAATCCATCGCTTGCCCCCCACGGATAAAACTTCCGCCCGCCCCCGGGGCAAAGGTTCGGGCGGAATTCTGTGGTGGCCGGCGCTGGCCGCGCTCGCGATGCTTTGCGGATGCGCCGCCGGCGAGCCGCCTCAATACGCTCCCTCCCGCGCCGAGCCCGCGGCGCAAGCCGCGCCGGCCGCCGACGCCACCGCCGCCCACGAGCAGCAGGGTTACACCGGGCTATGGGCAGGAACGTCGATCAGCGGTTGCATGCCGTTGCAGCCCGACCCTGGGCGCTGCAACGCGATCGTCAAGATCACGCTCCAGATGTTTCAACAGGGCTCCGCGCTGACCGGCCACTACACCTGCGCGACCGGCACGATGGTCTGCCGCGATTCCAACAGCAGCGGCACAATCGCCGACGGCAAAGTGCGCGAGGGCAACGTGGGCATGCGCGTGATGATGCCCGACGGATCGAGCTGTCTGTTCAACGGCAGGCCCTCGCAGGACAAGCAGAACAAATTGACCGGCACGTACTTCTGCATGCAGGGCGGCGGTTATATCGAGCAGGGGCGCTTCCAGGTCGAGCGCAGCTACTGATAAATCGAGCGCTCCTGACTCTCACCTCCCTCCTCGGTTTTTGGGGGAAGGGAATCATCTCGGCCCGTTACGGAATCAGCACCGCGCGGCCCTTGACCTTGCCCGCCACAAGATCGTGCAGGGCGTTATTCGCCTCGCTCAGCCGGTATTCCTGGGTCGCGAGCTTCACCTTCCCGCGATCGGCGAGCGCCATCAGTTCGACGAGGTCGGGATAGGTGCCGACCAGGTTGCCCACGATGGTTTTTTCGGTGGCGACCATCTCCATCGTGGGTATTTCGATTTTGCCGCCATAACCCACGACGTAGTAGTAGCCGGCATTGGCGGTCATTTTGAGTCCGTTGGCGACCGCGTTGCCCTCGCCCACGAAGTCGATTACCGCCTGCGCGCCAGTGCCGCCGGTGAGCCGCTGCACCGCTTCGACCTCGTTGCCGTCGGCCTTGACGGTGTGATCGGCGCCGCATTCGCGCGCGAGCCCTAGCGCGAGGTCTGAGCGGTCGACCGCGATGATCGACGCCGCGCACAACGCACGCAGGGTCTGGATGCCAATATGGCCCAGGCCGCCCGCGCCGATCACCACCGCCCATTCGCCGGGCAGCAGGTGGCGCGAGGCTTTTTTGGCCGCGTGGTACGCGGTGATACCGGCGTCGGCGTGGGGTGCTACGTCCTTGGGTGCGAGCGTCTGCGGCAGCTTGATCAGCGCGCGCACGCTGGTCTTGAGCAATTCCGCATAGCCGCCATTGGAGTCCAGCCCCGGAAACGTTCCGCCGCCGTGCATGTCGTTGCCGCGGCGCGCGGCCAGCGTTTCGCCGCTGCTAGCCAGCGGATGGCAGATAACCGGGTCGCCGCGCTTGACGACTTCGACCGCGCTACCGGCCTCCTCGATCCAGCCCGCGTTCTCGTGCCCCATGATGTAAGGCAGGTTGACCGGAATCATGCTGCGCCACAGCCCCTCGATCACATGAAGGTCGGTGCGGCACACGCCGGCGCCGCCGATGCGCACGATCACGTCGGTGGGCTTTTCGATTTTCGGCTCCGGCACTTCCTCGTAACGAACGAAGTCGGATCGCTTCAGAGCCTCATCGTAGTCGTGAAGAACCGCAGCTTTCATTGTATAAAACCGCCTTTCGATTGAGCGTTGTTTGAATGCGTGCGCGGCCAACTGCGGTTTACACCCCGCGCGAGGCGAGGGTCAACTGCGCAATCTGCTAGAGCACTATCTCCTCGAGCGCGCTTTTGAAGAGCGTAGATCGCTTAGGCGTGGATCGTATATCAGGATAGGCGCCGGACCGGAGCCAATGGCGCGGGAATGTGCGGTCCTATAGGGGACTTTCGGCAGGCACTACCAGCGAGTGCTCCGCGCAGATCTGAACCCACGCGCTCGCCGCCGCATCGTTCTGAAAACTGCTGAGCGGATATGCGCACCACAGCGCGAATTCAATTTGTCTCGCTAGAATGTTCCACAGGCGCTCGAGACTAATCGCCGCCGGCGAATTGTTCTCCGCACAGAGCTGCGCAACCATCTCACCGAAGATCAAGACTGAGCGGTGGGGGGTTCGATCAATTACATCCCTGATAATCCCGCCGACCACATCGAGAAATCTCTCCTGATTCGGCCATCCGTCTTGCATGAAGCGCGCTAGGGTCGCGTCAGCGTCATGCGTTACGTAGCGACCTTGCGTACGCAGTGCGTTCAGGTCGAGACCGGCTCCCAGAAGCTCTCGTTCAATAATATCGAGGTGCGGCCTGGTTGCTACGAAGATTCCCAAATCTCCCGCCGCCAGGCGCTTGTTCGCAAGGCGACCGATATTCTCGAGCGCGAAGCGATCGTCTTCGTAGAAGTGTACGAAATGTCCGATTTCGCCGGTGCTATGGGCGGTGACGATGTCCGCACGAGTAGCGCGCTTTGTTGAAAACCATTGACGATTTCACGAACCCAGTCTCCTCTGGACGCCGCCCACGCAATCCATGTTACCATAATGGCAAAATAGGAAAAACGTCTGAAAACCACATACCCGTCGGATCAACAATGGGCTCGCACGACGGCGAGGAACGCGTTGATGTCGAGGGGTTTGCGCAGTATCCGCACCGCATTAAGGTCGCGTTCCGCGGTGGACGCGTCGAGCGCGGTGACGACGACGACCGGGATTTTTGCGAGGTGCGGCTGTTGCAGCATTGCGGCGCGGAACTGTCTGCCGTCCATCACCGGCATCAGAATATCGAGCACGATGAGGCAGGGGGCCGCCGCGGTGTACAGGTAATTCAGCGCCTCGGCGCCATTGGAAAATCCAACCGCCTTGAAGCCCTCGAAATTGAGGATCTCGACCAGAAACCTGCGCGCCTCGTCTTCGTCCTCGACCACCAGTACCGTGTCGTTATCGAGCATTGTTCTTCGTCGCTCCCTGCTGTGATCATCGGAGCCGATGGAGTGGCAGGCGCAGGGTGAAAGTCGAGCCCTTGTCCAGTTCGCCCTCAGCAGAAACGGAGCCACCGTGAGCTTCGGCAATCTGCTGCGTAATCCAAAGTCCGAGTCCAAATCCTTCGCTACTTACCCGCGGGGTCGCACGCTCAAACTGTTTGAAAATTCGCTCGATGTCGCCCGGCGCCAGGCCAATCCCCTGGTCAGTTATGCTGACGGTCGCGTCGTCGCGAACCATCGCGACGGTGACCTTGACGGGCTTCCTCTCGCCATATTTTATCGCATTCGACAGGAGGTTAGTGACCGCCTGATCGATCCTGACGCGATCCCAGTTTCCGATGGCGGCATCGGGACTGGTCTCAACGGAAATCGGCACGTCGGGATATTGCTCGAGAAATCGGGAGACCACTTCGTCCACCAAATCCTTGATATGAATCTATCAAGCTGCAACTCAAACCTGCCCGATCGGATCCGCGATACGTCGAGCAAACGCTCGATCAGCATGTTCAAGTGATTGAGCTGGAAGCGCGATCGGTTGAGGATGTCGCGAACGCCCTCGATTTCACCGGCACGGTAGTGCAGGAGTTGCAAGCTTAAGTGAAACACGTTGAGCGGATTTCTGAGTTCATGAGCGGCGACTGCGATAAATTCGTCGCGCGCTTTCAAGGCTTCGATCAACTGAGCCTCTGCCCGCTTTCGCGCCAGCATCTCTTTGCTCAGCAATTCCAGGCGCTCATTGAGCAGCAGTAGCCGATAGTCAATATTATCGAATGGCTTGCACTGGACGATCACCAGTGCGGGCCGATGATCGCTCGCGGGCTTAGCGCACCAGGCTTCCAGCCGCAGAGATTCGGGACCATTAACCGTTTTCCAGATTAGTCTGCCCGGAACCGGCGACCGGCTCTGAGCCCAGGTGCGGAATCGCAAGTCCGCGTCGGAATTCTCAACCAGGGAAGACAGGGGCACGCCGCTGACCGTCGTCAATCCAACGAGCCTCAAGCCCGCCGGGTTGGCTTCGACCAGCACGCGATCCGAGGTTAGCAGAAAGATGGGATCGGATAGCCCGCGTACCGCGTCGAAGTAAAGCACTCGGTCCTTTTCCGCTGGAGGAATGTCAGTCTCAAACTGCACGGCCGAAGTTCAAGCCCTGACGTACTCCCGGCCCTCAATCGCGTCGGTTTCGGGTACCGACTTGAGATGTACAACCACAACATCGCAGCCGCCCTTGCCGGCCGCAATAGTTTCGCGTAACTCGACCTTGGCGAATCCCAGATTGTCAGCCGTGATCGACCCGAAGACATTGGAAGTCATCATGCACATCGAAGGGCGGCCGAGAACCTTTTCTCCAAACGGACAACGGCGATTGCCGAGAACAATTCGATCCTCGTTTTCCTCCATGATAAAAAAATCGTCACCGATACGGCGCTTCAGATCGACCAGAATGTTCGCCACTTGAGAGCGATCGAGTCTGTCGGTGCCCAGGGCGGATCGATAATTGTGGTTGATCTCGTCACCGATACGTTGTCCGACGATGCTCACGAGACCGCTCGCTTCTTTGAGGCCGACGATTCCTTCCAAGGCCCCTGCAAGTTCACGAATCAACGAGCGAAAAAATATGTCGCGGTCCAGCGGAATAAACTTTTGGTCAACGGTATGGTCTGACATTTCTATTTTGACTCCGCTCTAACGCCAAAAGATGGAGACTCGAACGAAATCTTAGCGAAACCCCGTTAGTCTGACCAGAAATTGTCTCTCGGCAACTCCACCCTACCCCAGGCACGAGTGTGGGTCCAAACTAGAGCGCCATCTCCTCGAGCGTTTTGCCGCGCGTTTCCGGCGCGTAAAGCAGGATCAACAGCGCGCCGAGCAGCGGCCCTATCGCGCACAACGACGCCGCGTTGCCCAATCCGCCTACGACCAGCGACATCGTCCCGACCAGCACCGGGCTGATGAACCAGGCCAACTGCCCCAGGGTCTGGATAGTGCTGCTGTAGCCGGCCGCCCGAATCTCGGTGGGAAACAGTTCCGCCGACAAGGCCGAGGTCGCGGTGCGCGCGCCCTGGTAGGCGAACATCGTCGCCATGAACCCCAACAGGATCGCGTGGTGCCGCGAAGACTGGAACAGCACCACCATCGAAATTCCGGCGCCAAGGTAGAACAGGCTGGTCGTCACCCGACGCCCGACCAGGTCGAGCAGGTATCCGCACAGAATCGTTCCCACCGTCGCCATCAGGTAGGCCACGATAACCGCCGAGCCGACCTGCGCCGAGGTCCAGTGATGGTCACGCTTGGCGAAGAGGCTGAAGTAGGTAATCGTCGGGCCGCCGACGAAGCCGACGCTGTTGGCCAGCAGCGCAACCAGCAGCAGGCGTCCGCGGTAGGGTCCGCGAAACAGCTTGATATGCGTGCGGACGCTCTCGCGCCAGTTGTGATGCACGGTCAGCGAGGCGCGATGCGCGAGAAAGCGCGCGGTCTCGCGCACGTACTGCCGCAGAAACGCCACCAGCAGAAGCGGCGCGATCCCCAGCAGATACATCCCGCGCCATCCCCACGCCGACTCGGCCACGTAGCCATACAATGAGCCCGCCACCGCGACGCCAACGAACGCCGCCATGTGAAAGCCCGCGATCGCCCGGCCGCGCAACTCGTCGGGAAACTCCTCACTGATAATGATGATCGCCATCCCGAACTCGCTGGCCAGAAACACCTGCGAGCAGCTCTGGAAGAGCGTGAAACTGACCAACCCGCGCGAGAGTCCCGTAAACAGGGTGAAGAGGCCGTAGCCCAACACTGTCACCGAGATGACCGGCTTGCGCCCAACGCGGTCGGAACAGGAGATCACCAGGAATGACATCACCGTGCCCAGGCGCACGATCGAGGCGATCAAACCGATCGCCTCGTTGCCAAGGTGAAAGGTCGCGGCGATGTCGGGCGTGCAGAGATGGAAAATCGTGATGTCGTAGCCTTCGAAAATCGTCGCCGGGATTAGCAGCCCGAGCAACTGCCACAGATACGCGCGCGGCGGTCGCGGAAAACTTGCCGCGCCGCCGGAAACCGGCGCGTCCCCGCCGGAGGCCGGCGCCGCCGCCTCGCGACGCGCCTGCGCGTCATCCATTGATGGTCACCGCTGTGGTCACCCGCGCGTCAATCCCGCATTCCCGCCGCATTCTCGCCGCTGTCATCGCACCCCTCAACATCCTCACCACGTCATCCGCTACTTCCCCCGTCGTTTTCTTGCGCCGTTTCCCGCTTAACGGTTGCGAACCTTTGTGCAGGCCCATGAATGGTCCGCGTGTCGGCGCAATTGAATAGCATGCGCCCGCGCCCATATCGATCCAACACCCGGCGGTGAGTCATCTTTTTCGAACTCAAACGGAAATCCCGGGCCAAGGAAGCCACGAACCTTGTGCGCGATAGGATGCGTCCACTAGCAAGGTGGACGGAAAGAGCAGTAGCATTGCAGTCTCGGACCAGTCGCCGCTTAGGTGGAGAACCGCAACCATGACGCCTGTGGAGCAGGGAAGTACCGTTAATCGCTGCGGATATCCGCGCAAGTTGGCGCGAAAACATCAAAGAGATGGAGCTCCCGCTTATCGCTGCGGGAGTGGCGTGCCCTACGCGCGCCGCTCGTCCGCGACTGTAACCGGCGCAAACGCGATCATCCTCAGGTCGTCACTCAGGTCGTTACTCGTGTTGTCGCTCGTGTTGTCGCTTGTGCTGTTTTGGCGAGGCAAGTGCTGGGCTTACATTGACCCCAACGCAGGGGGATTCCTGTCGCAAATTCTAGCCCCGCTCTCAGCGATTCTCCTTTCGTTTGTCTTCTACTGCCGTAAGGAAATAAGAAGATTCGCCAAATCCATTCGTGACCGATGGAAAAAAATCGATTCGCGCGGCGCTTCGCATGAGGCCGGAAAATAAACCATCATGGGCGGGCGGTGGTGGTTGCTGTTTCGCGGCCTCGCAGTACCAACGGTCCTTTTTTTCGCGCCGGTTCTCGCGATCCAGCAGTTGCGTCCGTGGTCCTATCTTCTCTCGGTTAGGGGTGCGGTCGCGGAACTGGCGCTGGAGATTTCGGCGGTTCTTTTGCTCGAAGTCTTGTGCGCAGCATTTCTCGCGCTCATCCTTTCGGCGGGTGATGCGCTCAAGCTGTGGCGCAAACCAGAGAATGATCGGGCCGATATCAATTGTGCGGGCTTCCTTGCCCTCGCAAGCGCCACCTTGTGCGGCCTTGCGTTGCTGTTTCCTCTCAATGTGATCATCGGCCGGGTCGCGAGCGCCGGCCTGCAGGCGGCGCTCGTCCTCGCGGCTATCGCCCTGCCTACATTCTTCGGTTGGCAGCGTGCTTTCGCGCTGTTCAACCGGCTCAACCAATCGGCGCAAATAGTACTGGCGGTTTGTCCGCTCCTGCTGATTCCCTTACTTACCGGGGGCTTTGGCTGGCGCAGCTTTGATCCGATGCCGCAGGCGCAGCGCTTTGCCCCAGACCCATCGGCGAAGCCTAACGTCGTGCTGATCAGCTTCGATGCGCTGACGGCGCAGGACATGTCACTATACGGCTACAGACTCCCGACCACTCCGCAATTTGAGCGGCTCGCCCATCGCAGCTACAATTTCGTCAATTTCGTCTCGACCTCGGATTTCACCACGCCGGCCGTCGCGTCGCTGTTGACCGGCCAGTACCCGCTGACGAATCGGGTGTTCCAGCTCTATGGGCATGTTCCTCACCGCCTGCGCGAAGACAACATCGCCTGGATACTGCGGCGACGCGGCTACACCACCGCGGCAATCGTTACCAATCCAGCGGCCCATCCCCTGGCTTTGCGGCTCGGTGATTCCTTTTCGAGCTTGCCCTGGCCACCGGTGTCGTCATGGGTTTTTCCTGGAACCTTTCTGCTGCAGCTACGGCATGGCCTGCTCTTCAACGCCGTCAACGGCGTTGCGGTCAACGCGTTCCTTCGGTTCAGCTCTCTTTTCGGCTTGTTCAACAAAGTGAGCTGGGTCGAGCCGCGTGCGGTCTTCGCCTCAGCCCGGGACTTTATCGACGGCGCGCGCACGCCCTACTTCCTGTGGGTTCACCTGTACCCACCTCATGCGCCCTACGTGACGGACCCGCGCTTTCTAGGCCGCTTTCTGCCGGGTTCCGACTTCACCACTCAAGCGCAGTACTTTTGGCAAACGCCCGGGTCGCAGTATCCGCCGGAAATCCAGCACGACGTCGATCTGCTGCGGCTCCGCTACGACGAGCGTGTCGCCGAATGCGACAACGCCCTGGGAGAATTCCTTGACTGGATGGCGACAAGCCGTCGAGATGCGAATACCGTCCTGGTTGTGACCGCCGATCATGGCGAGAACTTCTCCGCCGGCTGGTGGAGCCACGAATCGCCGGATCTGCACTATGCCGAGACTCACATTCCCCTGCTGATTTCGTTGCCAGGCCAGAACCGCGGCTATACTGAATCCGAAGACGGCGACCTTGCCGATATCGCGCCCACGCTTCTCGCCGTGCTGGGAATCGGGAAGCCGTCATGGATGGATGGTCATTCGCTCATCGGGCCCACGCAGGCGGCATCCGCGGCGCAACCCAGCTTTTCGATGTATCTCGCCCAATCGGATCCCTTTAGCCGTCCCACCGTCGGGTCGATCGCCGCGAATTCCGGTCCCTATCATCTGGTGTGGTATTTTCCCTCCGGCGGCGTCGAGCTTTTCGACATCGCCCGTGACCCCGAAGAAAACCACCCCATGCCCGCGCTTTATCCTCCTTATCCTCCCGGCATGACGATGGCGCTGGTAGCGGACATCCACCAGCGCTTTGGCAATGCGCTCAATAACAACCCTCCAGGCGCCTCTCGATGAGTTCGGGTGCCTGGTCTCGGCCGGTATTCAATCTGAATCTCTCCGCATGGCGCAGTATCCGGGGACGTCATCCCGACCCGATCGATCGCGCCCTCGAATTGCGCTTCTGGCTGACCGCAAGCGTGTTCTCCGCGATCGGGACAATCCAGGCGCGAACGTACCGGCGCACCCTGGACCAACTCGATCTCAGGCCGCCGCTCTTCCTCGTAGGACATTGGCGCAGCGGAACGACCCTGCTGCACGAGTTGCTCGCGCTGGACGAGGACTTTGCCGCTCCCAGCACATACGCCTGCTTCAATCCCCATCAATTCCTGCTCGCGCACCATCGCGCGCCCGCTGCGACACGGCTGGCCCGGCCGACCGGCGATATGACCGTTTCATCTTCCTCACCGCAGGAGGAAGAGTTCGCCCTGCTCTGCATGGGCGCGACGTCACCCTACGAAGCCTTCGTATTCCCCTCGGCGCTGCGTCAGTTCGAGGCCTTATGCGACCCGGACCTCTTCGAGCCTTCACAGGAGCTTCGATGGAACGGCGCGATTACGTGGATCCTGAAAGCGACGGCCTACGTGTGTGGTACAAACAAGCGGCTGCTGGTCAAATCTCCGGCCAACTCGTTTCGGATTGCGAGGCTCTGTACGCTCTTCCCCGGCGCGAGGTTCATTCGGCTGGTGCGCGAGCCATGCGCCGTTTTTGCTTCGACTTTGAGGCTCTGGCGCAACATGTGGGAGCGCTATGCGCTAGCCGCACCGCTCGCGCAGGAAGTTCTGATCGAGCGGATTCTGGGAACGCGGCTTACGCTGGAGCGAAAGCTACAAAGCGCCTTGCGGACGCTGCCCGACGACCGGGTTGAGACCGTCCGCTACGAGGATCTGGTTGCTGACCCGTGCCGCACAATTGAGCTTCTATATGAACGACTGGCTCTGGGCGATCCGTCCCCGCTATTGCCGAAGGTGAGCGCGTACATGGCACAAAATCCACCCTCCGCGACGCATTCAGCCGAGACGCATTCAGCCAACTGGCGCGGGCTGGTTCAAGCTCGCTGGCCTGAAATGTTCGACGAATTCGGTTACCCGCGGAATTAAAGAGGACAATTCGCGGCGATGATCGAATCCCGACCAGCTCTGCATATCCCGCGATGATCCCGGCGTGGCTTTCCATATTTAATGCGATATTCGCCATCGTGCTGTTCGCAACGGGCGTGGCGGGAGCGAGTCAGGGTGCGATCGCGCCCATGACCGGCTTCCTGGCATTCCTGCTGAGCTTCGTAATCGCGATCCTTGCAGTGATCTTCGGACTGGCAGGTCTCGCCCGCACCTCGTCCCCCGAGCGCCGGCCCGGGCGGCCCAGGGCCGTCGCCGGTATCGTGCTGGGCCTGCTCGTCGCCGTCCCGGTTGGATTCACGATGTGGCGCTGGTGGTCGATGCCGTATCCGAACATTAACGACATCACCACCGACTACGATAATCCGCCACAGTTCGTTAATCCGCCGGGATTGTCGGCCGACTCGATGAAATACGACCGCGCCAGGTTGGCGCCTATCCAGACCAGGTATTATCCGAAGCTCGATCCGCTGCGGCTCGACGAAAAGCCCGACGACGCCTTCGCCGCAGTGAAAGCAGCGGCCAACGTCGCGCGCCTGGTTGGCCGGCAGATGACCGATCAGATTCCATCGGCGCCGGGTTGGTTCATCGTTTATATCGACCCGGCGACGCGAACGATTGAGGGAGTCGAGATCTCCCGGCTGTTCCGCTTTCGCGACGACTTCGTGATCCAGGTGCGTCCGGGCCCTGACGCGAACAGCAGCCTGGTCGAGATGCGTTCGCGCTCGCGCGACGGCACCGGCGACTTCGGCGTGAACTACAACCGCATCCGTGAGTTCTTCGCGATGCTCAAGGCGGGCGGCGCCTCGGGCGCGGCCTCAGCGTCTTAGCGCGTTCGCGGGTGCGGCTTCGCGCACCGCGGTCACGATCATCCGCTTGCCGAACAGGAGCGCGGGCGAGAAAACGTGGCGCATAATCTCGGCGGTAAGCTCGGGCGGCGCGACGGCGCGGCGATGCTGGCGCGCCTTGCGGGCAAACGCGGCGACCGCGCCGCGTGAGGCCGCGTACATCGCCGGCGCTATCGGCGCAAGCGCGATCGACGACGGGCTGAAGCGATCGGTGTAGACCTCGATCGCGCCGAGCCCCGCCAGGCGCATCAGGTAGCGCAGGCGGAAATAATCGATAAGGAAAATATGCCCGTGGTAGAAGCGGCTCCCCGAGCGCGCGCGCAGCGTCTCGACTTCATTGGCCAGTCCGCGGCGCATCGTGCGCTGCCCGGTAAGCATCGCGCTCAGCCGCGCACTTAAGTGCATCACGTTGGGCGTGGTCAGCACGATCCGGCCACCGGGACGCAACACGCGGGCGCACTCACGCACGAAGCCGGCCTGGTTTTCGAAATGCTCGATACCCTCGCGCGAGAGCACGGCGTCGAAGGCGCCGGAGCGAAAGGGCAACTGCGCGTTGCAGTCGGCGCGGACCCATCGCGGGGCCGGCGCGCCAGCGGACGGCGGAAAAAGATCGGCCGAGACTACCTCGAAGCCCATCCGCTCGAGCCGCGCCGACTCGCCGCCCGCGCCGGCCGGGATATCGAGCAAGCGACCGCGCCCCATTCGTTCGAATAGTTGAAAAAAATCGACCCGCGCGCGCCGCCCTTCACTCACAAGGCACAAGGCTTTAGCCGAGCCGATGCGTCCGCGCAATCGCGCGCACGCAGGACGCAGGTGCGCGGGACAAGATTGCCGGGCGGATTGCTACCGATGCCCCGGCGCGGAATAATCATCGGTCGAGTCCTCTACATGAATGCTTCAGCAGCAACGGGCGCGTCGCAAGCTGAGCGCGCCGCGCAGATGTCCGCCGAACCCGCGATCGAAGTCGCGGGTCTCGACTTCAGCTATGGCGATCGGCAGGCGCTCCGCGCGGTCGAATTCATCATCGCGCGCGGCGAGATCTTCGGCTTTCTCGGCCCCAACGGCGGCGGCAAGAGCACGCTGTTCCGGCTGCTCTCGACCCTGGTGCCGATCCAGTCCGGCAACGCGCGCATCCTGGGTTACGACTTGCGCGGCGCGACCCAGGCGCTGCGGCGCAAGATCGGCGTGGTCTTCCAGAGTCCCAGCCTCGACGGCAAGCTGACCGTGGCCGAGAACCTCACGATCCACGGCAACCTCTACGGGATGCACGGTGCGCGGCTCAAAGAACGCACGCAGGCGATGCTGGCGCGCCTGAACGTGAGCGATCGCGCGAGCGACCTCGCCGAGGCGCTCTCGGGCGGACTGCGCCGGCGGGTCGAGCTGGCCAAGGCCCTGCTGCACGAGCCCGAACTGCTGCTGCTCGACGAACCGAGCACCGGCCTTGACCCCGCTGCACGGCGCGAGTTCTTCAACCTGCTTACGCTTCTGCGCGAAAGCGACGGCGTCACTATCGTCCTTACCACGCACTACATGGAAGAGGCCGAGCGCTGCGACCGCATCGGCATTCTCGACCAGGGCCGGCTGGTGGCGATCGCGCCGCCAGGCGAGCTCAAGCAACGGGTCGGCGGCGACGTGATGGTCATAAGCGCGCCGGCCCCCGCGGCGCTGGCGCAGAAGATCGCCGGTCGGTTCCAGATCGACGCGGCACTGGTCGACGGCACGCTGCGGATCGAACGGCCGCGCGGACACGAACTGGTGGCACGGCTGGTCGACGAATTCGGCGGCGAGATCGAATCGGTGACCTTCGGCCGGCCCACGCTGGAGGACGTTTTCGTTCACTTAACGGGCCATCGTTTCGTCACCCGCACGCGCGAAGAGGATGGCCGCTGATGGGCCGGATCGCCCTGCAAGTGTGGACCCTGTGGTGGCGCGAGATCGTGCGCTTTCGCCGCCAGCGCAGCGTGATTATCGGGTCGTTCGTGCAGCCGCTGATTTTCTGGGTGCTAATCGGATGGGGCTTTCGGGCCTCGTTCAAGCCGAGCGGGATGCCCTCGGGATCGACTACGTGCAGTACTTCTACCCCGGCGTAATCATGCTGGTGCTGCTGTTCACCGCGATCTTCGCCACCATCGCGACCGTCGACGACCGCCGCCAGGGGTTCCTGCAGGGTGTGCTGGTCGCGCCGATCGCGCGCGACACGGTGGTGGCGGGGCAGGCGCTGGGCGGCACCACGCTCGCGCTGTTCCAGGGATGCGTGTTCCTGGTGCTGGCGCCGCTCGCCGGAATCCATCTGAGCGCCGTTGCGGTAGTTGCATCGATCGCCGTGATGACGATAATCGCGTTCGCGTTTAACTGCATCGGGCTCCTGATCGCATGGCGCATCGAGTCGACCCGCGGGTTTCATCTGATCATGAACTCGATCCTGGTGCCGATCTGGTTTCTGTCCGGCGCGTTCTTTCCGGCCGCCGGCGCGCCGGTCTGGCTGCGCTGGGTCATGTGGCTCAATCCGCTGACCTACGGGATGGCGGCGTTGAGGCGCGCGCTCTACCTGGCCGAGCCGCACACACTGGGCGCGCTGCCGGGCGCGGCGTCATCGGTCGGGATCAGCCTCGTTTTTGCGGCGGCCGCGATGTGGTTTGCGGCGCGCGTCGCCCAGCGCAGCCAGGTCGCCGCCGGCTAAGCGCCGCCAGCACCGCGCTTCGACGCCGCTCTCGTCTTCGCGCACCCGGTTGACGGTCTACGCAATCGGAGTAACAATACTCCTAAGACGGAGACCCATCATGTCTTTCGCTCTCAGCTATCCGGCCACCCGCTACGAGCCCTCGCCGTTAATCGACCTCTCCGCCAAGGCCGAACGTGAGCGGCTTAGCCCGTCCGCGATCAGGGCATTCTTCAACGTCATGGCGCGCTGGAAGGTGCGCGACGAGGATGCCCGCGTCCTGCTCGGCGGGATCTCGAACGGGCCGTTTTACGAGATGAAGAAGGCGCCGGCCAGCCGGATGCTCGACCCCGACCGCCTGCTGCGAATTTCTCACCTGGTCGGCATATTCAAGGCGCTGAACATCATCTATTCCAGGAAGCTGGCCGACGCCTGGGTGCAGCTATCCAACAGCAACCGCATCTTCGCCGGGCGCACGCCGCTCGCCTTCATGATGAGCGCCGGCATGCCCGCGATTCAGACCGTGCATCGGCTGCTCGACGCGCGCCGCGGCGGGATGTAGCCCGGGCGGGTCGCGCGAACGTGGCCCGCTCGCGCCGCGACGCACCGCTCCCGCGCATGACGCTCGTCCGCCAATTCGATACACATCGCCTGATCCCGTCCAAATACTCCGGCGACGACGCGAGCGTCCTGGCCGCCATCGCTGACGACGCAAAGCACCTGCGCGACATCTTCGATCTCGATAACGCCGCCAACGACCGGCTGCTGGCGGAAAATAGCCTTTTGCCTGGCATCGGCATCGATGAACTCGTGTTTGGCGTTCCGTACTATCGCATCGTCAACGCCGCCTTCGGCCACGCGCATCCGCTGGGCAGTCGTTTCAACGGGCCGGAGCGCGGCGCCTGGTACGCCGCCTTCGAGCTCGAAACCGCCCAAGCCGAGGTCGCGTTTCGAAAATCGGTCGAGTTGGCGGAAGTCGGCTGGTTCGACGAGGTCGTTACCTACGACGATTTCCTCGCCGACTTCAGCGCCGAGTTCCACGATCTTTGTGGCGACAAGCGCTTTGCCGAGTGCCTCGCGCCCGCGAGCTACGTAGCCTCCCAGGAGCTGGCGCATCGGCTGCTCGTCCGGGCGCGCTCGCTGGGCGTGGTTTATCCGAGCGTGCGCCACAAGGGCGGCGCGTGCCTGGGATGCTTTCGGCCGCCGCTGGTGATGAACGTGCGCAAGTCGACAACCTATCGGTTTTGCTGGAAAGGCACTCCGGTGCCGGCGATCGAGGCGCTCAAATCCGCCTGAACTGATCTGATCCGGCCTGACCGATCTGATCCCGCCTGACCTGACTTGTCACAAGCACCGCGTCATCGAAAGGCTATGAGTCGAGCGGATCGAAGTAGGTTTCGCGGCGGCCCTGGAAATGGAACTCGCGCGCAAGGCCGATCCATTTGCGGTCCACTCCGTGAAGCGGCTCGGGCAGTTGATCCAACGGGAAGAAGCCGGCCTCCAGCGCCTCGAGCGGGTTGGGCCTGAGCTCGCCGCCCTCGATGCGGCAGTAGAACAGGTGCGAATAAATGTGGCGATGGACCGAGCCGGCCTTGCGGCTGTCGATGATCGCCATCAGGCAAAGCGGCCGCACGATTAGCCCGGTCTCCTCCCGGGCCTCCTTGGCCACGTTCTCCGCCGGCGACATCCCGACCTCGCAGAACCCGGTTGGATACCACCAGCGGCCGTTAGGGCGCAGGATCATCAGCAGCTCGCCGCGCTGATTGAACGCGATCACGCCGCATCCCGAGGCCGTGGTGACGTAGCCGTCGTAACCCTCGCGCACCTCGGCGCGCCAGCGGCGCAGAAGCTCGGCGGCCTCCTCGGGACCCGCGCCGTCGAGCGCCGCGCGCATCGCAGCCGCCTCGCGCAACAGATCCTCGTAACGCTCGGCGTCGAAGCCGTGGGGACTGAACGCGAGCCCGGTGCGCGCGATAGCCGCGGTGCGCTCGACGAAGTGGACGATCGCGGCGAGGAGCGCGCTCATACGACGCCGCGGTGCGCGGCCTGGACTGCCCGTGCATGGGCGTGCGGCGGGGCGAGTGCGCCCACGGCCGCGAGCGCAAACAATATCGCGAGCAGCGCTCTACATAGCAGCTTCAGGAAATAGCCCCCGCCGTCCCTGCCGCTTGAGGAAGAATGGATATATCTCGCCCACCAGGTAGACCGATCCAGTCACCACGATAACGTCGTCAGGTCCGCTCTCCGATATCACCTGCTCCACCGCGCGGCGTGGGTCGCGCACCACGCGCGCGGGAACCTGCGCGGAAAACAGCGGCAGCAAATTCTCGGGCTCGAGCGGACGTTTGGGCTGCGCCCGTGTCAGCGTCACGTCGCGCACGCGCGGCGCCAGCATGGCCGCCATCTTCGCCCACTGCTTGTCCTCGAGGCAGCCGAAGACCAGGCGCGGCCTGACCTGCGGCCCCAGCTCTACGGCAATCGTTTCAAGCAGCGCGCCAATGCTGAGTTCGTTGTGCGCGCAATCAAGGATGACCAGCGGCCGGCGCGACACCACATCGAACCGCCCGGGCCAGCGCAGTTCCTTCAGCCCCTGCCGTATCGCCCGCTCCTCCAACCGCCACCCTTGCGCCCGCAGGGCCTCGACCGCGGCGAGCGCGGTCGCGGCGTTCTCATGCTGAAACGGCCCGGCCACCCCCAGCTCAACTCGCTCAAGGTCGAGCCCCAGACCGAAATAGTCAAGCAGATGGGCGGGTGCGCCGGAGCGAAAAGAGAAATCGCGGTCCACAATCCGGACCGGGCTTTGGCGTTGTGCGGCTAAAGACGTCAGCACCCGGCGCGCCTCGGGATCGCGCGCGCCGATCACCACCGGCACGCCGGGCTTGATGATGCCACCCTTCTCGGCCGCGATCGCCGCGATCGTGTGGCCGAGGCGATCCATGTGGTCGAAGCCGATCGGCGTTATCACACTGACCAGCGGCGTCACCACGTTGGTCGAGTCCAACCGCCCGCCTAGCCCGGTCTCGATAATCGCGAGGTCGACCGACGCCTCGGCGAAGTACAGGAACATCAGCGCGACCGTGAACTCGAAGAAGGTGAGCGCAAGATCCGCGCGTTCGTAAATCGCACGCAGCCGCTCGATGTACTCCAGGATCAGCCGCGCCGGCATCTCGGCGCCGTCGATCCGGGTGCGCTCGGTCAGATGGACCAGGTGCGGCTTGGTGTAAAGCCCGCAACGCAACCCCGCGGCGCGCGCGATCGCGTCGAGCATCGCGGCCACCGAACCCTTGCCCTTGGTGCCGGCGATATGGACCGCGCGCAAGCGCCGATGCGGATCGCCGATCAGCGCGAGCGCCTGGTCCATGCGCTCGAGCTTGTAGATCTCGCCGCGGCCCTCGAGCGAATAGAGCCAGTCAAGCGTTTTGGATATCCGTGCCATCGCTGCGGAATTTTAGCCTGCCGCCCGCCTAAAGCCTAAGCCTGTTTGCGGCGGCGGCCGCGCGTCCCGCGCCCGGCGAGCATCGCGAGCAGCCGGCCGAGCGTCGCGCGCATCTGCGCGCGCGGCACGATCGCGTCGAGCATCCCGTGCACGAGCAGGAACTCGGCGCTCTGAAAGCCCTCGGGCAGCACCTGGTTCGTGGTCTGCTCGATCACGCGACGCCCGGCGAAGCCGATAAGCGCCCCCGGCTCGGCCAGATCGAGGTCGCCCAGCATCGCGAACGACGCCGCCACGCCGCCGGTGGTCGGATCGCACAGCACCGCGAGATACGGCAGATGCGCGTCGCGGAGCCGCCCGATTGCGCCAGCCACCTTCGCCATCTGCATCAGCGACAGCACGCCCTCCTGCATCCGCGCCCCGCCCGAGGAGCAGAACACCACCACGCCAAGGCCGTGCTTGACCGCATGATCGATAAGCCGCGCTATTTTCTCGCCCACGACCGTGCCCATGCTACCGCCCATGAAGGCGAAGTCCATCACCGCGAGCGCAACCGGATGGCCCTCGATTTTGCCGGCTCCGGTGACCACCGCGTCGTTGCGGCCGCTCGCGCGGCGCGCCTGTTCGAGACGCTGCGGGTAAGGCTTGGAGTCGTGGAATTTCAGCGGATCGCCCGCCGCCAGATCCTCGAAAAGCTCGCGCCAGGTACCGCGATCGATTGTTATTGTCAGGCGCTGCTCGACGGTGAGGCGATGATGGTATCCGCACTTGGGGCATACGTTGAGATTGCGCTCGACCTCCTTGCGAAAGGCAATCTCGCGGCATCCGGGGCATTTCACCCACATGTTTTCGTCGGCACCGGTCTGCGCCGCAATCGCCCGCTCGCCCTGCTCGCGCTCCGCCATCGCTCAGCCTCCCGCCGGGGCGCGCACAACTCCGCGCGCCGCGCGCATCGCGTTCTTCATCGCACCCACCGCCTCGCCCACCGCGGGCGCAAGGCCCGAGCCGACACCCTCGCGCTCGATTATCAACGAGAGCGCGCTGCCGACTACGACCGCGTCGGCGTACCCGGCGACCTCGCCCGCCTGCGCGGCGGTCGAGATGCCGAAGCCGACGCCCACTGGAAGGTCGGTCACCGCACGCAGCGCACGCACGCGGGCCTCGAGACCAGCGGCGAGACTGGTGCGCGCGCCGGTCACGCCGGTCACCGCGACGTAGTATAGAAAGCCGCTGCCTACGCGCGCGATCTTGCGCATGCGCTCGACCGGCGTGGTCGACGCGAGCAGATAGATAAGGTCGAGGCCGTGGGCGCGGGCGGGGCGCGCAAGCTCGGCCGCCTCTTCAGGCGGCAGGTCGACGGCGAGCAGGCCGTCGACGCCGGCGCGCGCCGCGTCGGCGCACAGCCGCTCGCATCCGTAGTGGAGGATCGGATTGTAGTAGCCGAACAGCACGATTGGGATCTGGCTTTGGCGGCGAAGCTCGCTCACCATCGCGAGGATCGCGGCCAGCGAGGCGCCCGAGGCAAGCCCGCGCGCGAGCGCGCGCTGGTTGGCCGGCCCGTCCGCCATTGGATCGGAAAACGGGACGCCCAGTTCGATCAGGTCGGCGCCGCGGGTTTCCAATTCGAGCACCAGGCCGCGCGTCGCTTCGAGGTTGGGGTCGCCGGCGACGATAAACGGAATCAGCGCCGCTTCATTGCGCGCACGCAGCTCGGCGAATTTTTTTTCGATTCGCCCCGCCGCTTTCTTCGCCATCGCGCGCCCGCTCACAGCGTCACCCCCAACGCGCGCGCGACGGTCTGCATGTCCTTGTCGCCGCGCCCCGAGAGATTGATGATCATCACGCGATCCTTGGCCATCGTGGGCGCCAGCCGCGCCGCATACGCGACCGCATGCGCGCTCTCCAGCGCCGCAATGATGCCCTCGCTCTCGGAGAGCAGGCGCAGTCCGTCGAGCGCCTCGGCGTCGGTGACCGCGGCGTACTCGGCGCGGCCGCTCTGCTTGAGCCATGCGAGTTCCGGGCCGACGCCGGGGTAGTCGAGTCCGGCAGCGATCGAATGAGTCTCGCGAATCTGCCCGAGTTCGTCCTGCAACAGGTAGGTGCGATTGCCGTGCAGCACGCCGACGCTACCGGCGGTGATCGTCGCCGCATGCGAGGGGCCGTTCAGCCCCAGGCCGCCCGCCTCGACGCCGTACATGCGCACGTCCTTGTCGGCGATGAACGGATAGAAGAGCCCGATCGCGTTGGAGCCGCCGTTGACGCAGGCGACCAGCGCGTCGGGCAGCCGGCCCTCGTGCTTGAGAATCTGGCGGCGCGCCTCGCGTCCGATCACCGATTGGAAGTCGCGCACAATCATCGGATACGGATGCGGCCCGGCCGCGGTACCGATGAGGTAGTAGGTATTGGCGACGGTGGCGATCCAGTCGCGCAGCGCCTCGTTGAGCGCGTCCTTGAGGCTGCGGCTGCCGGCGTCGACCGCGGTGACCTTCGCGCCCAGCAGCTTCATGCGAAAGACGTTGAGCGACTGGCGCTCGACGTCGACGCTGCCCATGAAGACCTCGCACTCGCGCCGAAACAGCGCGGCCATCGTGGCCGTCGCCACGCCGTGCTGTCCCGCGCCGGTCTCGGCGGTAATCCGCGACTTGCCCATCCGCACCGCGAGCAGCGCCTGGCCGAGCGTGTTGTTCACCTTGTGCGCGCCGGTATGACAGAGGTCTTCGCGCTTGATGTAGATTTTCGCGCCGCCGAGTTTCGCGGTCAGGTTGGCGGCGAAGTAAAGCGGCGTCGGGCGGCCGACGTACTCGCGCGAGTAGCGCTCGAGCTCGGCGCGAAAGCCCGGGTCGCGCCGCGCCGCGCGGTAGGCGCTCTCCAGTTCGGCGAGCGCCGGCATCAGCGTCTCGGCGACGTAGCGGCCGCCGAACTCGCCGAAGTGTCCGCGCCTATCGGGGTAGCTTTGCATGGGCGTGGGAAGATCCTGGCGAAGGTTTCGAGTTGACGGAGGAAGCTTTTGAAGCTCCGGCATTCGCGATGAAGCTCCGGAGCTTGTCGTGGTCCTTGATAGCCGGCGCCGACTCGACGCCGCTGGCGACGTCGATCGCATAGGGATTGAGCGCCGCGGCCTCGGTCACGTTATCCGGCGTCAATCCGCCCGAGACGAAGACGCGGCTTAAATCGAGCGCCCCGAGGGCGTCGAGCCGGCGCGCCTGTCCGGTGCCGCCGAAAAGCTGCGGATGAAACGTGTCGAGCAAAATAAAGTCCGCCTTGATTTTGCCGATATCGATCACGTCGAGCGCCGCGTCGGAGCGCAGCCGAAGCGCGCGAATCACCGGTACCGGCCATCCTGCCAGCGCATCGTCGTCTTCGTCGCCGTGAAACTGCAGCAGGTCAAGCTCAAGCGATTCCAGGCGCTCCCTTACATAGGCGCGCGCGGCGTTGACGAAGACGCCGACCAGCCGCCCGCGTCCCTTGACGATACGCGCGATCGCCGCCGCCGGCTCCAGCGCCAAGCACCGCGGACTGGGCGGATAAAAGTTGAGCCCGATGAAATCCGCGCCGAGGCCAACCGCCATCTCGGCGTCCTCGCATCGCGTGATGCCGCAAACCTTTATTCGCACCGTCATCAGGGGATTTAACCTTCAGCCCGCCCCAGCGCGGCGCAGAGCGCTTCGAGCTTGTGGTGCGGATCGCCCCCGCGCAGCAGGCTCTCGCCGATAAGAAAGGCGCGCGCGCCGGCGTGGTCGAGCCGGCGGATATCCTCGGGCATGTCGATTCCGCTTTCCGAGACGACGAGCGCCGTACCGCGATAGCCGCCGAGCAGCCGCTCGGTGACCGCGATATCGGTGACGAACGTATGCAAGTCACGATTGTTGATACCGACGATTTCGGCGCCAGCGCGGATTGCGGCGCGCAACTCATCCTCGTTATGGACTTCAACCAACGCTTGAAGGCGAAGCTCACGGGCTTCGACGTACAGCGCACGCATCTCGGCCTCCTTCAGCATCGCCGCGATCAGGAGGATACAGTCGGCGCCGGCCGCGCGCGCCTGATAGAGCTGATAGGAGTTGAAAATAAAATCCTTGCGCAGCAGCGGCAGATCGACCGCCTCTCGCACCGCCCGCAAATCTTCAAGCGAGCCTTTAAAATGACGGTCGGTCAGCACCGAAATCGCGGCCGCTCCCGCGGCCGCATAATCGCGCGCCACGGCGGCCGGGTCGAGGCTGGGTAGGATATCGCCCTTGCTTGGCGAAGCGCGTTTGATCTCGGCGATGATCGCGGGGCGGCAGCTACGCAGCGCGGCCAGGAAATCACGGGGCTGAGATGCGCGCCGGGCGGCCTCGCGAATCGCCTCGAGCGGCACGGCAGCGCGTTCCGCTTCGAGTTCGGCGCGCTTGGCAGCGAAAATCCGCTCCAGGATCGAATTCGCAGCCGAAGTTGAAGCGGAACTTGAACTCATGATGTCTCTCCGTGACTCGCCCGCCTCATCCGCTCCACCACCTCTAGCGCCCGGCCGGCGGCGAGAATCTCGCGCGCCATCGCGACGCCCTCTTTGAGCGACCGCGCACGGCCGCCAACGTAAATCGCCGCTGCCGCGTTGAGCGCGAGCACATCTTGCGCCGCCCCATCCTCACCCGCAAGCGTGCGGCGCAGGACCTCGGTCGCCTGCTCCGCGTCGGTCACCATCAGCGCCGAGGCGTCGCCGGGCTCGAATCCGAGCTCGCGCGGCCGGACCTCGAACTCGTTTATCGCCAAGCCGCGCACCTCAGCGACCCGCGTCGGCGCGGCGAGCGACAGCTCGTCGAGTCCGTCTTCGCCATGCACCACCATCGCGTGGTCCACCCCGAGCGCGGCCAGCGCTTCGGCCATCAGGCGCACCAGCCGGGGCTCGGCGACGCCGAGCAACTGCCGGCGCGGACGCGCCGGATTGCTGAGCGGCGCGATCAGGTTGAACACTGTGCGCACGCCGAGCGCACGCCTAAGGTCCGCCAGGCGGGCGAGCACCGGATGGTACGCCGGAGCGAAGATGAAGCAGCATCCGGCGGCGCGAAGGCATCGTTGCACGCCCTCGGCGTCGAGATCGATTTTCACCCCGAAGCGTTCGAGCACGTCGGCCGCGCCGACCCGTCCGCTGATCGCACGATTGCCGTGCTTGGCGACCGGCACGCCGGCTGCCGCCGCGACCAGCGCCGCGCCGGTAGAGATGTTGAAAGTGCCGGCGCCGTCGCCGCCGGTCCCGGCGGTATCGAGAATGTTACCGCCGTTGAGATCGAGCGCGCGCGCCCGCGCCCGCATCGCACGTGCTCCGCCGGTCAGTTCGGCGGCCGACTCGCCCTTGATCTTGAGCGCGATCAGAAAGCCCGCGACCAGCGGCTCGGCCGGCTCGCTGTCGAAAATCTCGCCCATCACGCGCTCGGCGCGAGCGGCGTCGAGCGAGCGGCCGGCGAGCACGGCGGCGAAAGCGTCGCGCAATTCGCTCACGCCGTGACCATCCTTAGAAAATTTGCGAGCAGCCGTTTGCCCTCGGGGGTGCCGATCGATTCGGGATGAAACTGGATACCCTCGATCGGGAACGTGCGATGCCTGAGCCCCATCACTTCGTCTTCGGCGGTCCGGGCGCTCACTTCAAGACACGACGGGACCGAGTCGGCGGCCACCAGCAACGAATGATAGCGCATCGCGTCGAATGGGTTCGGCAGGTCGGCAAAGATGTTCCTGCCGTCGTGCAGGATGGGCGAGGTCTTGCCGTGCATAAGGCGTCCGGCGCGCACCACCGTGGCGCCGAAGGCCTCGCCGATGCACTGATGGCCCAAACAAACTCCGAGGATCGGCAGCTCGCCCGCCATTTCGCGCAGCAGCGTTACGGACACCCCGGCCTCTTTTGGAGTGCACGGGCCGGGCGAGATCACGATGGCTTGTGGAGCCATCGCGCGCACGCCGGCGACGTCGATAGCGTCGTTGCGGCGGACCTCGAGCTCGGCGCCGAGCTCGCCCAGGTACTGCACCAGGTTGTAGGTGAACGAGTCGTAGTTGTCGATCATCAGTATTCGCATCGGCATGCGCGCCACGGCTACTTGCTCCCGCCCGCGGTCTCGAAGGCACGTGCCGCGCTGAGCGCCCGGACCATCGCGCGCGCCTTATTGACCGATTCCTCGTACTCGGCGCCGGGGTCGGAATCGGCGACCACGCCGCCGCCGGCCTGGATATAGACGCGGCCGTTTTTCACTCAGGATCGTTCGCAGCGCGATCGCGGTGTCGGTGTTGCCGGTGTAACTGAAATAGCCGACCGCGCCGGCGTACACGCCGCGGCGCACCGGTTCGAGTTCGTCGATTATCTCCATCGCGCGGATTTTCGGCGCGCCCGACACCGTGCCCTGCGGGAAGGTCGCGCGAAACGCGTCGTACGCGTCGCATCCCTCGCGCAGCCGCCCGCGCACGTTGGAGACGATATGCATCACGTGCGAGTAGCGCTCGACCGTCATCAGCTCGGTCACTTGGACCGAACCGATTTCCGCGACCCGGCCGACGTCGTTGCGCCCCAGGTCAACCAGCATCACGTGCTCGGCGCGCTCCTTGGGATCGGCGAGCAGCTCGCGCTCGAGCGCGCGGTCCTCGGCCTCGGTGGCGCCGCGCCGGCGCGTGCCCGCGATCGGCCGGAGCGTGATTTCACGCCCCTCCACCCGCACCATCACCTCGGGCGACGCGCCGACCAGCGTGTGATCGTCGAGCTGCAGGTAGAACATGTAGGGCGACGGATTGATCGTGCGCAGGCTGCGGTAGAGGTTGAACGGATGGCTCTCCAGCGGCGCCTCGAAACGCTGCGAGGGCACCACCTGGATCACGTCGCCGGCCGCGATGTACTCCTTGGCCGCCTCGACCATCGCCATGTAACCCTCGCGGGTCTGGTTGGAGACAAGCTTCACTACGTCGCCGTTGAGATTCGCGGCGCTCTCGAGCCGCGGCGCCCTCGCGGGAGTATCGAGGCGCGCGATTAGCTCATCGATCTTCGCCGCTGCGTCGCGGTAGGCGGCACGGGTCGAGGGATGATCTTCGAGCGCCACGTTGGCGACGATTTTGAGCGTTTGGCGGACGTTGTCGAAAATCAGCACCGTGTCGGTCAGCATCAGGTAGAGGTCGGGCGTGCCGAGTTCGTCGTGCGCATGCGTGGGCAGGCGCTCGAAGTAGCGCGCGATGTCATAGGCAAGAAAGCCGACCGCGCCGCCGAAGAAGCGAGGCAGATCGGGCGACTGATAGGCGCGAAAGCGGCGCATCTCATCGCGCAGGCCTTCCAGCGGACCTTTGACCGAGCGCACCTCGACGCTGCGTCCCGGCCGCGTGAGATCCAATCGCCCGCCCCGCCCGCGCATCACCATCGCGGGCTCCGAGCCGAGAAAAGTATAGCGCCCCCACTTCTCTCCGCCCTGCACGCTCTCGAGCAAAAAAGCGTACTCGCCGCGCGCGACTTTGAGAAAGGCGCCGACTGGCGTCTCGAGGTCGGCGGCAATCTCGCGCCAGACCGGAATCAGGTTGTAGCCCTTTGCGGCCAGGGCCTCGAACTCGCGCTCGTTTGGCGTCAGCATCGCTCCCTCCCAAAACGCCTTCTCACCGCTCGCGAAAGCCCGGAAGGCCAGTGAAAAGCAAAAAGTGAAAAGCGAAAAACAAAAAAAGAAAAGGGCCGCCGGACTTCTCGCCCGCGGCCCCTTCAACAACCCTGCTGATCGTTAAATTACGATCCCGGAGCGCAGGCGAGCGCGATGGTGTGCCACCACCAGCGCGATACGGCCTTGAGCTTCAGGGTCATCATTTCCATCTCCTTTTCAGTTAGCCAGCCGCCGCACGGATTGTCAATCCGTGGGCGCCTGCGACCCGGAATCTCCGCCGCCGCTGTCATCCGAGCCCGTATCCGCCGCGCCGGAATCGCTCGTGTCAGTGTCAGTGGCGGAGCCCGCGCCGGCTGCGCCGCCGCTGGCTGTCCCCGTGCTCGACGCGCCCGCGCGGTTGACGTAGCGGGCGGTGTAGGCTGCACGCAATTGCGCCTGTGCGGCGCGCGCGTCGTCCGGGGATGGATATGGCCCGACCTGCACACGATACCACGTCTGACCGTTAATTTGCGTCGGCATAATATGCGAGGTGTAGCCGAGTCCGAGCAGCCGCGACGCCATCCGATTTGCCGCCGCACGGTCCATCGCGGCGTCGATCACGATGTTGTATCCCTTGCCGCGAGTCCGAGCGCTCGGCGCCGGAGTGCTGGGCGCGCCCTCGTCTGAGCCGGTATCCGCTTCATTTGACGAAGCTGAAGAACCCGACGGAGCTGAAGAATCGTCGTCCGATTCTTCAGCCGCAGGCGCGGATCGATGCGGCGGTGGGACGCTTGCCAGCGTTGGACGGGCCGGCGCCTTGTGCGCATTCGGCTGCCTGGGCGTAGCGACGGCAGCCGCAGCGGCAGGCGGCGGCGCGGCGGGCGCGGCGGCTTGAGACGGTGGCGTGGCGACTTGTGGCGGCGCGGTAGAGGGAGCGCCGGCAGGCATCGGATAGACGCTCGCGAGCTGGGACTGGCCCTGCTCGCTTTGCGCCATCTCGCGCCCGGAAATCATTCCCAGGAAAAACACGGCGGCCGAAAGTCCCACCAATCCCACCAGGATGACAAATCCCCCGCCCGGTCCGATTTCAAAACGCATGCGTCCTACTCACATCCGCTCGAGTCTTTTTTTCACCGAGTCTTGCCCAGGTCTTCTTCCTCAAGTCTTCCTACCGAGCCCTGATCCATCTTACATGCGATCGGGAGCACTTACGCCCAACAGGTTGAGCCCGCTTTTGATCCCATCCATCAACAACCGCGCCAGAAACAGCCGCGCGAGGCTCAGTTCGCGTTGTTCACTTATTATACGATTCGACGGCTTGTTGTAGTAGCGGTGAAAATCGCCCGCCAATTCCAGCAGATAGAACGGCACGCGATGCGGCTCGAGGCTCTCGACCGCGCCGCTGATAACTTCGGGCAGCGCGATCAGCTTGCGTGCAAGCCCGATCTCCTCCTCCGAGAGCGGCGCGAGATCGACTGAAGAGACTTCCGCAGGCAAGCCGACCCCCTTCTTGTCCGCCTCGCGAAAGACGCTGGCCAGGCGCGCGTGCGCGTACTGCACGTAAAAGACCGGGTTCTCGGGCGCCTGACGCTTGGCCAGGTCGAGGTCGAAGTCGAGATGGCTGTCGTGCTTGCGAAACAGGAAAAAAAACCGCACCACGTCCGCGCCGACCTCGTCGATCAGTTCGTCGAGCGTGACGTAGGTCGCCTTGCGCGTGGACATTTTGACCTTTTCGCCGGCGCGCGTGAGCGTCACGAACTGGTAGATAATCGCGTGAATCGGCGTCACGTCGTGGCCGAGCGCCTTGACCGCCGCCAGCACGCCCTGATGCTCCGCGATATGGTCGGCGCCGAAGACGTCGATCACGCTGTCGAAGCCGCGCCGCAGCTTCTCTATATGATAAGCGATGTCGGGGGTGCGGTAGGTCGGCTCGCGCCCAGGTCCCGAGCGCACCAGCACGCGATCCTTGGGCAGGCCCAACGGCTCGCCCTTGAGCCACACCGCGCCGTCGTACTCGGCGATAAGGCCGCGTTCGCGCAAGCCCTCGATCACCGCGTCGACCTGGCCGCCGCGGATGAGGTCGAGTTCGTTGGTGTAAACGTCGAAGCGGATGCCCAGGCGCTCGCAGGTGCGACGGATGTCGGCGAAGATCGCCTCCTCGGCCGGTGCGCGAAAAACTTCCAGTTCGGCCGCGTCGGCGAGCGCCTCGCTATGGCGCTTCACCAGCTCGCGTGCGATGTCGCGGATGTATTCGCCCTGGTAGCCGTCCTCGGGCATCGTCGCGGGGCGGTTGATCTCTTCGAGATAGCGCGCGCGCACCGATTCGCCGAGCAGCTTCATCTGGCGCCCGCCGTTGTTGAAATAGTACTCGCGCGTGACGACGAAGCCGCTTGCCTCGTGCATCCGCGCGAGCGTGTCGCCGAGCACGGCATTGCGCCCGTGGCCGACGGTTAGCGGCCCGGTGGGATTGGCCGAGAGAAACTCCACCTGCACCTTGCGCCCGTCGCCGATTTGCGGACGCCAGAAGCGCTCGCCTGCGGCCGCGGCGCGGCGCAACTCGCCATGCCAGAACGCCGGCGCCATCCGGAAATTGATGAACCCCGCGCCGGCCACGTTCGCCTCCGCAACTTCGGGCGGGAGTTCCAGGTTGGCGCGGATGATCTCGGCGATCGCGCGCGGCGGTTTTTTCTCACCGCGCGCCATCACCAGCGCGAGGTTGCTCGCCGCGTCGCCGTGGGCCGGGTCCTTGGGCGCCTCGACGCTTGCGGCGATGGGCGGCGCGGCGGTGAGTTGGCCGGCGGCGCGCGCGCGCTCGATAGCGGCTTTAAGAATGGATACGATCAGGTCCTTCATCTATTGCGGCATCTATCAGGTCAGACGATGTTCATCGCGTTGGCTTCAAGCAATCGTGCCAGATAGCAGAGGCGAGTTGTAGTGGGCTCCAAGCGAAGCTCTACGCGCTCGGCCCCCGCGCCACGGTTGGTCCGATTGTGTGCTAAGGAAGCCACAAGTCGAAAATTCAACTTTCACTCTCGAAACGATGGAGGATGCTCCGATGGTAAAGGTCGCAGTGATAGTCAAACGCAAGGCCGGGATGGGCGCGCAGGAATTCCATCGCTACTGGAGAGATGTGCACGGGCCGCTGGTGCTGAGCGTGCCGGAAATGATGCGCCATTTTCGCAAGTACGTCCAAAGCCATGCTATCGACACCGGTTTGTCCGACACGCCGGGCGGGTCGGGAGCGTACGACGGCGTCGCGGAACTGTGGGCCGACAACCTCGACGAAGTGAAGAAAGCGTTCGCCGAGCCGCGCTATCTCGAAATCGTTCGGCCCGACGAGCACAAGTTCCTCGACCTCGCCAACTGCATCTTCATGGTGACCGAGGAAGTGCCGATGAAGGGTTGAGACGACGGGTCGAGATTACGGGCTGAGATAAATGGGAGATTTGGTTAAACGATGAGCAAGCAGCCAATCGGAAAACTCGATCACATCGGAATCGCGGTCAAAAGCATCGCGGAGGCGCGCAAGTTCTGGGAAGGAACGCTCGGCGCAACTTTCATGTACGACTATGAACGCCGCGAGGCAGGTTTCCGCTTCGCCGAATTCGACCTCGCCGGCACGATAATCGAGTTGCTCGAGCCACTGGGCGAGGACTCATTCATGCACAAGTTCATTGCCGAGCATGGGGAAGGCTTTCACCACGTCACCTTCGACGTTCCGGACACCAAAGCGCGCATCGCTGAACTGAAGGCGTCCGGAGTGCGAGTTGTGCAAGAAAAGGAACATTCGCCGGACTCTTACGAGGCCTTTATCTCGCCGCGCTCGTCCAACGGCGTGTTGATCCAGATTGGCGCGGGCTATCCGACGCTGTCGGCCGATCCCGAATGGGAGAAGGTCGTACCGGGTCTGCGGCTCAACAAGAAGTGATACGAAGGCCTCCAGCGCCGAGAGCGGAGTAGCGCGGGGAGTGTCAGTGAAAAATTGAAAAAATGGGAGATGCCGCCGCCGATCAAGATTTACGAGGCGATCGGTGCGATCGGCGACGGACGCGTTCGGGTTATCGATGATAGCGATGCGCCGGGCACATGGGCTGTCGTCTCGTCCGACGGCGCCAAGAAGTATCGCGTCGAGGTCTCGGCTGACGGCCGGGAGATCAGTTCCAATGACAATGCCTCATACTGGCAGGGCTACCTCGGCTATCCGGCGATCGCGGTGCTGATGGCGCGCGGGATTCTGCACGCGACCGCCGAGGCGACGCGGGCGCTGGCCGGGATTCCGTGGAAGGAGCTTAACCGCCGCTTCAAGAACGACTACGCACGCACGACCGCCGAGGTCGCGCGCATCGTAGCCGAACGCGGCGGCGACTTCGACGCGATTCGCGCCGAAGCCGCGGCGATTCTCGACGCGCTGGCCGCGCTCGGTCTGGAGCGCGGCGCGCGCCGCCGGCCGCCGCGCGAAGCGGCCGCTTCTCGCTGAGCACCGGGCCTCGCGGCGAAGGAGAGGCGATTCCGGAAGCCGAAAGTGGCGCCGGCAAATTCGGTACAACTGGGAAGCCCGCGCCGCCGCTACGCCACCCGACCGCACTACCTGCTGGACACGCCTCGTAGAGAGGCTGCGAGCTACGACGTCGATGCCGCGATCCGCGCGAGCCGTCGCAATACTCAATTCAGAACAGGGTCTGGCCGGCTTCCGAAAACAACTGATCCAGCGTCAGGCTTAGCATGCCGAAGACAGCGCCATGACAATTGTAAATAGAGGCCTCATTGAGCGCAAATTCGGTGGCGAGACTGACCTGGTAGGCTACGGCGACATAGGCCAGCCCCGGCAGCACTAGAGATCAGGTTGAGTTCCACCCTGCGGCCCATTCACGATTTGCTCGTAGCTGAATTCAGCGAACGGCGCGAGATTGTTGATGATTGCGGGTAGGCCGAAGTCGTCGACATTGTCCGTCAGGTAGGAAAGCTCATAGGAGATATTCCAGTCCGCGATCGCGTCGTCATTCTGCTGACCGCTGGTCTTGATCAAATAGGCAAGCTCGCCCTGAACCGCCAGCGGGCGCAAGTATTTTTCGAAGCCTTGGTTGGGGATGTCGCCCAAGCCCCTGGCGAACATGAAAATGGGGCAAATGGAGGCGTGGGTGGTGCCGCCGGCAGTCTTGTTGCCGATCGGGAGAAAGGTATCCAGTCCGATTGCCAGTCGCGTTTCATGCTCATCGGAGCGATAAAAGGCATATTTTGGCAGAACTTCCAGGTCATCGAAGCCGGTGAGCAGTTGCTGCGAGAGGTTATTTGAATTCGCTTGCACATGGCGAGACCGGCCACGGCGGCCGGAGCCCGCGCCAAGGCAGATGAAACCCGGACTACATGAAGGATCGTTCCAGGCGTTTCCGAGTTCGATGCTGAAGTTCTGGCTGAATGTTTTCTCCAGGGTGAAGTTAAACGAAAAGTTGCTGCCCTTGGCGATCGCAACCCAATTGGGAATCAGGTCAACTTCGTTGCTGGGGTTGGGGTCCTCGACAATCAGCGGTTCGATGAAATTGCGCTTACCGACCTGCGCCCTGGCAACGCCCGGCAGAACAAGAAGGATCAGCAACACGCACAAGCTCGTTCTGCTCAACTAAGAATTCCTTCTCCGACGATCCGATTCAGGCAAGTCGCTTTCGCTTAATGGTTCGATGAATCTCAACATGAGTTCCGCACGACGGCAATCTCCCGGTAACCTCGGCCCTAATCGATCCGCAGGCGGTCGGCCAGGCGGCTGAAGCGGCGGCGCTCGTCGACGTTGCGTACCGCCTGCATCAGCGCGCTCCGCGTGCCGACCAACACGCACACCCGCTCGGCGCGCGTGATCGCCGTATAGAGCAGGTTGCGCCGCAGCATCAGGTAGTGACTCGGATGGAGCGGGATGACGACTGCGGGGTATTGGCTACCCTGGCTCTTGTGCACCGAGATGGCGTAGGCCAGCGCCAGCTCGTCGAGCTCGGCGATATCGTATTCCGCGTGATTGTCCTCGAAGGCCACGCCGACGCGGCCGCGCTCGGGATCGACCGCCACGATGCGTCCGATCTCGCCGTTGAAGACCAGCTTGTCGTAGTTGTTGCGCAACTGGATGACGCGGTCGCCCACGCGGAGCGCCCGATCGCCGGCGCGAATTTCATGCCCGGCCGGATTCAGCAGCCCTTGCAGCTCATGGTTGAGCGCGTGGGCGCCGAGCGGCCCGCGGTTCATCGGCGCGAGCACCTGGATTTCGCGCGGGTCGCGCAGCTCGAAGCGATCGCCGAGGAGGCGATGCTGCACCAGTTGCTTGATGGTCGCGACGACGTCTTCCGGCGCGCCGCGTTCGAAGAAAAAGAAATCGCCCTCGGGATCGTTGGCGGTCTCGGGCATCTCGCCGCGGTTCAGGCGATGCGCGTTGGCGACGATCAGGCTCGCGCGCGCCTGGCGATAGATCTGGCTCAGCTCGACCACCGGCACCAAGCCCGAAGCGATTACGTCCTTGAGCACGCTCCCCGGCCCGACCGAGGGCAACTGGTCGCGGTCGCCGACCAGCAGCAGCGAGCAATCGGGCGGCAGCGCCGCCAAAAGGCTCGCCGCGAGCTCGAGGTCCATCATCGAGGCCTCGTCGATGACCAGCCACGTGGTGCGCAACGGAAAAGCCTCGCCGCGGATGAAGCCGCCCGACTCGGGTGAGTATTCGAGCAGGCGATGGATGGTCTTGGCCTCGCGTCCGCAGGCTTCCGCGAGCCGGCGCGCGGCGCGTCCGGTGGGCGCGGCGAGCGTCGCCTTGACGCCGGCGCTGGAAAGCGCCGCCAGCAGCGAGCGCAGGAGCGTGGTCTTGCCGGTGCCGGGGCCACCGGTGATCACGGTGACTTTGCTCTGCAACGCGCAGCGGAGCGCCGAGCGCTGCTCGGCCGAGAGCTCGACGCCGCCGGCGCTCCCGGCCGCTTCCATCGCGCGCTCGACCACCGCGCGGCCCATCGGACGCCCCAGCGTCAGCCGCCGCATCCGCTCCGCCACCGCGGTCTCGGCGTCGTGCAGGCGGCGCAAATAAATCGCGCGATTGCCGTCGCCGCCGAGATCTTCCGCCACCAGCTCGCCGGTTTCGACCAGCTCTTCGACCGCCTGCGAGGCAAGCTGCGGGTCCATCTCGAGCCCTGCGGCGAACTGATGTTCGAGATAGCCGAAGGGCGCGAAGACGTGACCCTCTTCGGCCATCCGCTCGAGCAGGAAGACCATCGCGGCGCGCGCGCGCTGGATCGAGTTTTTGGGGATGCCGAGTTTCTCGGCCACCGTGTCGGCGGTGCGAAAGCCGATGCCCGCGATGGTGCGTGCGAGCACGTAGGGGTCGCGCCGCACCGTCTCGAGCGAGTCGCGCCCGTACATCTTGTGGATGCGCCGGGCGTGGCCGGCGGCGATCCCGTTGCCCCGCAGAAAAACCGTGAGCTCGCGGAGGCCCGAGGAATCGCGCCACGTCACGGCGATTCGCGCGGCCACCACCGCGCCGAGGCCGCGCACCTCGCGCAAGCGCTCGGGCGTCTCGTCGAGCACGCCCGGCAGCGCCTCGCCGAAATGCTCAGCGATCCGCCGCGCGAGCGCGGGTCCGACACCCTTTATCTCGCCGGCGAGGTAGCGCTCGAGCGCGGCCACCGAGGCCGGGCGAACGGTCTCGAAATCCTCGACCCGGAATTGCTCGCCGTACTTGGGATGGCGCTCGAAGCGGCCGCGCAGGCGCAGGCCCGCGCCGACGTCGAGCCCGGCCAGGCTGCCGACCACGGTAACGCGGCGACGCAGGTCTTCATCGCTACGCTCGAGCACCGCGACCGCATAGCCGCTCTGCTCGTTGACGTAGAGCAGCTGGTCCAGCGTGCCCTCTATCAGAAGTTCGATCTGCTCGCCCGTTTCCGCCACTTGCCGCCCCACTTGGCGAGCGCAACGCGCTCCGCCCTCGGCAGCCAAGAATTACTCGCCGCGCCGTCCGCGTCCAGCCAAGGGCGGCTCGGCTATCAAGAGTCCGTTGTTCAACGATGTGCGTGCAGTGGGCTTGGCGCGGCTCGATCACGAGCCCGTAACAGGTTGATGGCGGCGGCGTATGAGTTTAGTGCCTAAAGGCTGTTGGCATTCGCGATTCTTCGCGATCCTTCCCGTTTCGCGATCTGATTCGCGTTTCGCAAAGGTTCGCATGCATCAGGCTGCATTCGCGATTCCCGCGCGCTCCCGAAATCTAGCCATAATTCGAGGTTTTCCACATCTGCACCGCAGCAGCGCGAATGGCACGATCGATGCTGTATCTCCAACCGAACAGAGGAAGAGGGAGAAAGAGATTCGTGGTTATCGGGGCTTTGATTCAGATGTTTACTTTGGGTTTGATTCTCGTCGGCGCGGCTGTCGTGCTGTTCGGATCGATCTTCAATCCGCGGCGGGCCGACCCGATGGGCATGTTCGGACTGCCGTCCGTATGCGCGATCGCGTGCCGGCCGGCGAGCGAGAAAAATCGAGCGACGCGCTCGATCGCTATAGTGTCGCGGCGCGCAAACCGCGAGGCGGCGTAGGCGCATCCGGATTCACGGCAGCGTCGGCGCGGGGTTATACAACAGGGAGGCGACGAAAATGGTTAATTCAGTTCCAGTGCTTCTGCTCGGTATCGTGATCATCTCCGTGATCGGATCATTCCTTGGCTATCTGCTTGAGCCCGGACGTTTCGAGAGGCGCGATGCCACCGAACTGGCAGTGAACCTGTCTGACGTGAAGGCACAATCTGGTGATCGTTCGCCTCGCTGGGCCGCGTAACTCGGCAACTCTCGAACAGCCAGCAATTAATCTTCGAACAGACGGCAACTAATCTCCGAATGGTCGGCCACCGGGTCTAACAGTGCCGGCACTGGCGGGATGGCTCACAGTCGCTCGCCGGTGTCGGCGCTGATTTCTTCGGGCGGCCGCACCGCGCGAAAAAAGAAATAGTAGAGCGTCGCGTTCAGCGCCTGGAGCAGCGCTGCCAGTTCAAGCGGCAACTCCAGCGACACCTGCTGCATCAGATAGCCTGCCATGTACGGGCTTATCGATGAGCCGACCTGCGCGGGAAAGCTCGCCATCCCGGCCGCGGCGGAGCGCTCGGCGGGCGGAATCACGCCCATCAGGAATGACTGGCGCACCGGGATCGAGAGCGTGTTGAAAATCATCCGCGCGCCATACAGCAGACCCGCCAGCCAGAAGCTCGGCATCACTACCATCACCCCGAGCAATACTGAGGCGACCGCACGGCAAAAAACGACCGCTTTCACCGAGCCGAACCGCGCGGCCATCCGCCCCGCCAGCAGGTAGGGCGCGGCGGCGACCAGGTTGAGCACGAAATACAGCTTGCCGATTTCCGCCGCGTCGACCCCGAAGCGACGGTAGAACCAGTAGACCAGCAGCGGCCCGAGCATCCCGATCGCAAGCCCATTGGTCGCGGCGGTGACCATGAAGCGCGAGACCAGCCGCCACGAAGCGCGCGAAAGCCCGAGTAACAGTGGGCCGGTCCGCGCCCTTTCGTGCCGAGGCGCTCCCGGTGCGCTGTGATACTCGCGCACGGGTATCACCACCGCCACCATCGCGAGCCCAAGCGCGGCCGTCAGGATGAACAGCGCGCGGTAGCCCTCGACAATTGGCCACCCGAAGCCCAGTTGCATCAGCCGCGGCGTCCATGCGAGCAGCGATCCGGCCGCGCCCCCGAGCACCGCGACGAATGACAGCGCGCCGAAGACCGTGGTGCGATCGAAGTCGGAAACCTGCTCGGCGATCAGCGGCTGCTCAGCGGGATAATAGGGACCGAATGCGCCGGCGCTCCCGGCCCCGCCACCGCGGCCGATCGTGCCTAAGGCCGCGGCCACCGTCAGCACAACAAAGCTGGTCGAGAAGGCGAACACCGCGCCGCCCGCCGCAGTCATCAGCGAGATCACGATAAGCATCGCCTTGCGCCCGAAGCGGTCCGACATGATCCCGGTGAGCGCGGCCATCACGGCGCTGGCCATCGCCACGATCGCGAACATCAATCCGATATGCGTAGCGTTGTAGCCGAGCGCCGCGAGATAGAGCGGCACCACAATCACCAGGTAGGCCTGTGAGGCGCTGCGCAGCCCGCGTCCCGCGAACAGGCAGACCAGGTTGCGATTGAGCCATCGCGGACGCCACGAAGATGCCTCATGCCCGGGGAGTTCATCGGGCCGGGCGGCGCGAAATTCTGTTTCAGCCACTAGTCAGACTCAGCGTGCAAGCTCATCGATGTAGAGTTCATCGCGCCAGACTCGCCGCGCAAGCGGGCGCAACCGGTTTTCAATCGCACGCGTTGAGTCTTAGTATTACAAGCGAATCGGATCATCGAAATCGGATCATCGAATCGATCACGCGCCGCAACGCGTCGAGTCTCCGGACGGGAGGTATCGTATGGCGTCCGCACCGCACAATCCGCCGTTTCGCGCCGATCACGTCGGCAGTTTCCTTAGACCGCCGCAACTGTTGAGCGCGCGCGCCGATCGCGAAGCCGGCAAACTTTCCGCCACGGATCTCCGCGCGGTCGAGGACGCCGCGATTCGCGACGTGGTCAACTTCCAGGAAAGCCTCGGACTCCAATCGATAACCGACGGCGAGTACCGGCGCGCGGTATTTTACATGGGCTTTTACGGCGGACTGGGCGGGGTCTCTGCAACCTACGACACCTCGGGTCAGGAATGGGCCTTCGTCGATCGCCAGGGGCACAAGCTGCCGCTGATAATTCCGACCGTCGAGGCGCGGCTCAAATGGAAGGCGCCGATTCACGCCGCCGAGTTCAAGTTTCTCCGCTCGCTCACCTCGCGCACGCCCAAGATGACCATCCCCTCACCCACCATTCTGCATCTCCGCTCCGGGCGCGAGCATATCAGCCGCGAGGCGTATCCCGAGCTCGATCTTTTCTGGGAGGACGTGGTCGACGCCTTTCGCAAGGAGCTTGCCGCGCTTTACGAGGCCGGATGCCGTTACGTGCAGATCGACGAGACTACGCTTGCCTCGCTGAGTGACACCTCGAGCTGGACGTATCTTGCGCGCCGCGGCGACGACGGCCGCAAGCTCCTGCTCGAAACCTACCCCGAGATCATGAACGCGGCGTTCGCGGGACGCCCGGCCGGGCTGCATCTCGCGATGCATATCTGCCGCGGCAACAATCAGAGCCACTGGAGCGCCGAGGGCGGCTACGACCTGGTCGCCGACACGCTGTTCAACAAGATCAACGTCGATTCCTATTTCCTCGAATACGACACGCCGCGCGCCGGCACTTTCGAGCCGCTGCGCCTGGTGCCCAGGCACAAGACCGTCGTGCTGGGACTGATCAGCTCCAAGTTCCCCGAGCTCGAACCCAAGGAGCTGCTCAAGATGCGTATCGACGAGGCCGCGAAATATATCGGCCTCGACCAGCTCTCGCTAAGCCCACAATGCGGTTTCGCCAGCACGGCGCCGGGCAACAAGGTCACGGTCGAGGACGAGGCGGCGAAAATCCGGCTGTGCGTGGAGGTCGCGCGCGAGATCTGGGGCTGACCGGCACGCCACGCAGATCGCTACATTCTGTATACCCGGCGCGCGGCGCTTTGCTAAGCTTCAAACATAACGTCTTCCGCAACGAGGTGTATGTGAGGGCCCGTATATACAACGTCATCGACGCGGACGGCCACATTCTGGAGCCGCCCGATCTGTGGGAACGGTACATCGACCCCAAGTACCGCGACCACTGCCCCAAGCTCGTCATCGACGCCGAAGGCAACGAGAGCTTCTTCGTCGACGAAAGCTTCGACTTCGGCCTGCGGCGCCGCGGCAAGGAGCCAGCGACGCTCGGCGTGCTCGGCTCGATCGGCTCGCGCGACGGCGAGGTCGACACGCGCATGCCGTACCTCGAAGGGCGCAAGGGCGGTTTCGATCCGCACGCGCGCATCGTCGACATGGACCGCGAAGGAATCGACGCCGCCTTCCTCTACCCGAGCCTGGGCCTGTTCCTGGGCGGGATGAAAGACCCGGACGCCGCGGCGGCGGCCTGCCGCGCCTACAACCGCTGGCTCGCGGATTACTGCAAGCCCTACCCCGACCGGCTGTTTGGCGCGGCGATGCTGCCGATGCAGTCATCGGTCCCACAAATCATCGACGAACTGCGTTTCGTCCGGCGCGAACTGGGGTTTCGCACCGGCTTCGTGCGGCCTAATCCGTATAACGACCGCCCGCTCCACGACCGCGACTACTATCCGCTATGGGAGGAGGCGCAGGAACTCGACTTCGCCATCGGCATCCACGGCGGCTCCGAGAGCGGTCAGGAGACGCTCGCGATGGATCGGTTCAAGCGCGGCGGCGCAGTGCGCCACGCGGTCGCGCATACGTTCGAGATGATCGCGGCATCGACCAGCATGATCATGTGCGGAGTGTGCGACAAGTTTCCGCGCCTGCGCGTCGCCTTCCTTGAATCGGGCGGCGGCTGGATGGCGGGATGGCTCGATCGGATGGATCGGCATTACGACGACAAGGGCATGAACGACACGGGGCTCTCGATGCGCCCGAGCGAGATCTATCGCCGCCAGTGCTTCATCTCGTTCGAGCCGGTCGAAAGGAGCCTCAAGCTGCTCGCGGATTACCTGGGCGCCGATACCATCCTGTGGGCGACCGACTATCCGCATCTGGACGGGTTTTGGGGCGCGGCCAAAATGATCAAGAAGATGGGGATGCCGCCCGAGACCGAAGCCGCGGTGCTGGCGGGCGGCGCGAAACGGCTCTATAACCTGCACTGAGCGCGCGTGCCGGCGAACGCTTGCATGCGTTTAGCCGAGCGCACGAGCGGAAGGAGGATTGCGATGATTCGTCCAGATCGGATCGGCCACATCGTACTCAAGGTGCGCAGCCTCGAGCGTTCGCGCCCCTTCTACACTGAAGTCCTGGGGCTCGAAGTGATGAAGGAGCTGCCGGAGATCAAGATGGTGTTCCTGGCGAGCAATCGCCGCGACCATCACGAGATCGCTCTGGCCGAGGTCGGCGAGGGCGCCGGCGCGCCCAAGCCGGGGGACGTGGGGCTCGCGCATTGCGCCTTCCGCCTCAAGAGCGCCGAGGATTTGCTCGCCGCCTATCGCGAGTTCAAGCAGCGCGGCGTGCCGATCAGCTTCACCGTCAATCACGGCGTGACGCGGAGCATCTATTTTCTCGATCCCGACGGCAATCAGCTCGAGGTCTACGTCGATAACACGCCCGAGGAGATCGCGAAGATGAGCGATCCGTACTTCGGACTCGACAAGCTTGACTTCGCCTCCGACGAGCCAAGCCTGCGCGAGTATTTCGCGCCCTTCTTCGCCCGCGCCCAACAGACACACTAAGAGACGCACCAGACGCGGACGGCGGGAGACGCGATGGGAATCCGCAGCGGCAAGGAATTCGTCGAGAGCCTGCGCGACGAGCGCATCGTCTACGTCGGCGGCGAGCGGGTCAAGGACGTGACCGCTCATCCGCCGTTTCAGGGCATCGTCGCGACGCTCGCCTCGCTCTACGACCTCCAGCACGAGCATCCCGAGGAGCTGACCTTTCGCTCGCCCACAAGCGGCGATCGCGTGGCGGCGAGTTTCCTGATGGCCGGGTCGGTCGAGCAGGTCGAGCAGCGCATCCGGGCCGAGCAGATGCGCGCCGATTTCACTTACGGCCTGATGGGGCGGATGCCGGATTTCTGCAACGCGTTGCTGACCGATATCGCCGCCGGCGCCGCCGACCTGGGCGTGCGCGACCCGCGCCTGGGCGAAAACATGCGGCGCTACTACGAGGAATGCCGCGAGCGCGACTGGTGCCTGACGCATACGCTGGTCGATCCGCAGGTAGATCGCTCGCGCGGCCCGGCAGAGCAATCCGACCCCTACCTGGTGCTCCGCGTGGTGCGCGAGACCGACGCGGGCGTGGTCGTGCGCGGGGCCAAGATGCTCTCGACGCTGGCGCCCTTCGCCAACGAGCTATGGGTAGGCCCGTTTTATCCGCGGCGCGAGGGCGAGGAGGACTACACGCTCTGTTTCGCGATCCCGTGCGGCGCGCCGGGTCTCAAGTTCGTCTGCCGTGAGCCCTACGACACTGGCCGCGGCGATTTCGACCGCCCGCTGAGCTCGCACTACGACGAGGAAGACTCGCTCGCGGTTTTCGACGACGTGACGGTGCCGTGGGAGCGGATGTTCATCTATCGCGACATCGCGATCTTCAACAGCATCCTGGTGCGCCGACCCGGTTATGCGCAGCTCCAGGGATGCATCCGCGGGCTGGCGAAGCTGAAGCTGCTAGCTGGCCTCGCCTGCCAGATCGCCGAGACGATCGGTCGCACCGAAGCGGTTCACGTGCAGGCGCAGTTGGGCGAGCTTATCGCCAACGTCGAGCTGGTGGGCGGATTGGTGCGCGCGGCGGCGCAGGAGGTCGCGACCGCCAGGCGCGAGCAGTTGGCGCATCGATCGGTCGCGGCGACGCTATGGGTGCTGATCCCGCAATGCCAGGTGCGCGCGATCCAGGTTATCCGCGAGGTCAGCGGCAGCGGCCTTATCATGACGCCCAGCGAAAAGGACTTCGCCAATCCCGAGATCGCCGGCTACCTGGAAAAATATCTGCGCGGCAAGGACGCCTCGGCGCGCGATCGCGTGCAACTCTTCAAACTCGCGTGGGACATGATCGGCGAGCAGTTCGGCAGCCGCCAGTTGCAATACGAATGGTTCTACGCGGGCGACCCGTACTTCACGCGCCAGCGCTTTTACCGCTCGCCGATGGCCAGGGAATACAAGGACATCGTCACGCGCCTGCTGGACAGCCGCAAGTAGCGAATTGGGGCGCCGAGCACGCAGTCACTTGCGCTCGAGCGAGGCGCGCGCGGCGCTGGTCCCCGCGATTCGCCCGAACACGGAACCCGACATCAAGCCGGTGCCGCCTGGATAGTTGAAGTAAAAAAGTCCGCCGACCAGCTCGCCCGCCGCCGCCAGGCCGCCGATCGGATCGCCGTCGGTGTTGATCACGCGCGCCTGCTGATCGACGCGCAGGCCGCCGAACGTGAATGTGACGCCGCAGGTCACCGCGTAGGCCTCGAACGGCAGCGTGTCGATCGTGTTGGCCCAGTTGGTCTTGTCGACCGCAAGGCCGCGGGTGCGCCGCCCGTCCTTGATATTCGGATTGAATTCGACGCCGGTGTCGACGGCGGCGTTGTAGGTTTTGACCTCGTCCAGGAAAGCCGCCGCGTCGACGTCCTCGAGCTTGCCCGCCAGCGCCTCGAGCGTGTCGGCACTGACCTTGGTCACGCGCTTGATGCGGTACTCGTCGCGCAACAGATGCGTCACCTTGCGATCGAAGACCTGCCAGGCGAACTGGCCCGGCTGCTCGAGAACTACGCGGCCATACTTGGCGTAAGTGTAATTGCGGAAGTCGGCGCCTTCGTCGACGAAGCGCCGGCCGCGCCCGTTGACCATGATTCCGAACGGGTAGCTGTGCTTCTGGAAGCCATCGCCGACGCTTAAGTCGCCGAACTCGGGCGCGTTGCGGTCCCATCCCACCGCATGGCATCCGGACCAGTTGCCGTAGGGCATCGCGCCGATTTCCAGCGCCATCCGAATTCCGTCGCCGGTGTTAAAACGCGTGCCGCGCACCTTGGCGAGATCCCACCCGGGACCGAGGTAGCGTGTGCGCCACTCGGCGTTGGCCTCGAAGCCGCCCGCGGCGAGCACCACGGCCTTGGCTCCGACAATCATCGTGTGTCCCTCACGCCGGATCGCGACGCCGGTCACGCCGCTGTCGTCGTGCTCGAGTTCGAGCGCGCGGCTTTGATACCAGATCTCGATTCCATGATGCGCCGCGCCCGCGTGCAATGCGTCGACGAGGCCCGGCCCGCCGCCCCACGCCTCGACCGTCAGCCCGCCCCAGAACTTGAAGCGTCCGCCGACGTTGAACGCCTGCCGCCCATAGATCGGCTGAAAGCGCACGCCCTTGGTGCGCATCCACATCATGGTCTCGAAGCTGCGGCGAACCAGCAGCTCGGCCAACTCGGGGTTAGTGCGGTACTGCGTGACGCGCGCGAGGTCGTCGAAGAACTGGTCCTCGGTATAGGCGCCGAAGTCGGTGCGCGCCTTGTCCTCGTCGGTGAGGTCGGGCATCAGGCGCGCGAGGTCGTCGACACCGCTATAAGCGACGCGCATCGCGCCCGCGGTGAAGCGGCTGTTACCGCCGCGCTCAGCTTGCGGCGCACATTCCAGCACCAGCACGCTGACGCCCGACTCGCGCGCGGCGAGCGCCGCGCACAGGGCGGCGTTACCCGCACCGACCACGACTACGTCATAAGAGAAAGGCATCCAACGCGACTCCCGTCATCGATAGGGTGCGGGCGAGTATAGCGCGATCGCATCGTGTAGCGACTGCCCGCACTCCTAGCGGCGCCCGCGCGGATCAGGCGGGACGACGCTGGCTGCGACCGACGCATCCAGGCTTTCGTAGTCGCTGTAGCCGATCGTCTCGTACAGCTCCGCGCGCGTCTGCATCCGATCGAGCATCGCCTCCGCCGTGCCCTTCGCCTTAAGCTCCGCATATAGCTCGCCGATCGCTTTGGCCGCGACTCGCAGCGACGAGACCGGCCAGATAACCATTTTGAAACCGAACTCCTCGAACTGCTGCGCGGTGAGATACGGCGTGCGGCCGAACTCGGTCATGTTGGCGAGCAGCGGCGCGCGAATCTCGCGCGCGAAGCGCCGGAACGTCTCCGCGTCGGTCAGCGCCTCCGGAAAAATCGCGTCGGCGCCTGCGTCGAGGTAAAGCCGCGCACGCTTGAGCGCTCCGTCGATTCCCTCCGACGCTGCCGCGTCAGTGCGCGCGATTATGCGGAGGCTTCGGCGCGCGCGGCGCGCCGCCGCGATCCGCGCCGCCGCCTCTTCCGGCGCGGCGAGCAGCTTGTCATTCAGATGACCGCACTTCTTCGGCAGTAGCTGATCTTCGATCTGGATCGCCGCGGCGCCCGCGTCTTCAAGCTCGCGCACCACGCGCATCACGTTGAGAATTCCGCCATAGCCCGTGTCGGCATCGACGATCAGCGGCAATCCTGCGGCGCGGCAGATCATCCGCGCAAACATCGACAGCTCCTCGACGGTCATGACCCCGAGGTCGGCGAGACCCATGCTCGCGCTCAGCGCCGCGCCCGAGAGATAGAGCGCCTCGAAGCCCGCGCGCCGCGCGAGCATCGCGGCCAGGCCATTATGCGCGCCGGGAATCATCACGATGCCCGGCCGCTCCCACAGCTTCGCCAGCCGCTCGCCCGCCGGTGCCGCGCTATCCGCTTGCGTCAGCCACGTCATCCGTATGCCCTCCTGAATAGATCCCCGCGGCGCCTTGCGCCGGCGCGCTCCAGACGCATTATATCCGCCCGCCGGGATTTCTGACCTCTCCCCTACCCTCTCCTTGGACAAGGGGAGGGATAAGAAAAATCCTCAGATAACAAAAAGGAATTAGAAAAGCTTTTCGGACTCGCTCCACACGCGCGCGCGAACCGACGCGTTGCGGCTTTTCGCGCGCGTGTCCTTTTGTGCAATGATCGCGTTGAATTCGAGACACAGGCGAAGGAGCGTCATGGCGGAATACGACGTTATCGTTATAGGAGCGGGCAACGCAGCGCTCGCGGCCAGTGTCTCGGCGCGCGGCGCGGGCGCGGAGCGCGTGCTGGTGCTGGAAAAGGCCCCCGAGCACGACCGCGGCGGCAACACTCATTTCAGCGGCGGCCTGTTCCGCTTCGCGTTCAACCGTCCCGACGACCTGCTGCGCCTGGTGCCCAAGGCGCGCGAGGTCGCAGGCTTCATGGAGGGAATCGAGGCCTATCCCGCCGACGCGTTCCGCGAGGACCTCATGCGCGTGACCGACGGCCGCACCGACCCGGAGCTCTCACAAATCCTGATCGCGAACTCCTACGAGACGGTGTGCTGGATGGCCGAGCAGGGGATGGCCTTCGAACTCGCGCTGTCGCTGAGCGGCGTGCGCGTCGGCAACGTGATCAAATGGCCCAAGGGCGCGATCGTGCGCGCCGCGCATGAGGGCGTGGGGCTCTCGCGGATGTGGTTCAACATCGCCCGCCGCGCGGGAGTCGAAATCCGTTACGGCGCGCCGGTGCAGCGCCTGGTGCAGGATCGCAAGGGGCGCATCTGCGGCGTCTTGATGCGCGACGCCGACGGGATCCGCGAAATCAGCGCCGGCGCGGTGGTGCTCGGATGCGGCGGCTTCGAGGCCAACATGGCGTGGCGCGCGCAGTATCTCGGCCGCCCGTGGGATCACGCGCGCGTGCGCGGCACCCGGCATAACCAGGGCGACGGGCTGCGCATGGCGATGGAGATCGGCGCGATGCCGTGGGGGCAATGGAGCGGATGCCATGCGACACCGATCGACGCCGAGGCGCCGCCCTACGGCGATCGCGAGCTTACCGACAAGACCAACCGCCTCTCCTACGTTTACGGCGTGATGCTCAACAAGCTGGGCCAGCGCTTCGTCGACGAGGGCGAGGACCAGAACCTTTACACCTACGCCAAGTTCGGCGGGACCATCCTCAATCAGCCGGGCACGGTCGGCTGGCAGATTTTCGACAGCAAGGCCGTTGCACTGCTCGAGCCGCGCTACGCAACCGGCCGGCCGATCGTCGCCGACACGCTCGACGGCCTTGTCGCTCAGCTCGGACTCGATCGCACGGCCGCGACGCGCACGCTGGGCGAGTACAACGCCGCGGCCGGCAAGGGATCGTTCAACCCTGGCGTGCGCGACGGGATGCATACAGAGGGCCTCGCGCTTAAGAAATCGAACTGGGCGCAAAAGCTCGACACGCCGCCCTACTACGCCTACCCGGTGACGGGCGGAATCACGTTCTCGTTCGGCGGCGTGAAGGTCAGCGATCACGCGCAGGTGATCGGCACCGACTGGGATCCGATGCCGGGGCTGTTCGCGTGCGGCGAGATGGTCGGCGGCCTGTTCCATAACAACTATCCCGGCGGCTCGGGACTGATGTCGGGCGCGGTCTTCGGCCGGATCGCCGGCCACAGCGCGAGCGCCGCGGCGCGCGCCGCCTCGTAGCTGGACGTCGAACAGCGCGCTGATGAAGCAGCTCAAATTGCGCGCGGTCTTCATGCGCGGCGGAACCAGCAAGGCCGTGATGTTGCGTGCGGCCGATCTTCCCGCCGAGCGCGAGCTGTGGGCGCCGATCTTTCTCGGCGTGATCGGCAGCCCCGATCCCAACGGACGCCAGCTCGACGGGATGGGCGGCGGGATTTCGTCGCTCTCGAAAATTTGCGTGATCGGGCCGCCGACTCGCGCCGGCGCCGACGTCGATTACACCTTCGCACAGGTCTCGGTTAAGGATGCCTCGGTCGACTACAGCGGCAACTGCGGCAACATGTCGTCCGCCGTCGGTCCGTTCGCGGTCGACGAGGGCCTTGTCACTGCCTCCGCCGCGGACGCGGCCGGCGAAGCGACGGTACGGATCCACAATACCAACACGCGCAAGCTAATCGTCGCGCACTTCCCGCTCGACGGCGGACGCGCCGCCGTGGACGGCGACTTCAGTCTCCCCGGCGTCGCCGGCACCGGTGCGCCAGTGAGGCTGGACTTCCTCGAGCCGGGCGGCGCGGGTACCGGCAGGCTGCTGCCGACCGGCAACCCGATAGACACGCTTGACGCGAACGGGATGCGCGGAATCGAGGCCTCGATGGTGGATGCGGCGAATCCGTGCGTGTTCGTCGCCGCCGATGCGCTCGGCGCAAGCGGAGTCGAGATGCCTGATGAGCTGGAGGCCAACGGCGCGTTGCTGCGGCGTCTCGAGGCGATCCGGATCGCCGCGAGCCTCAGGATGGGTATCGCGAAAACCGCCGAAGCCGCCGCGCGAATCCCCAGTATTCCGAAGGTCGCGATGGTCGCGCCGGCGCGCGAGGCGCGGACGCTCGCGGGCGAGAGGCTCGCCGCCGAGCACGCCGACGTGACGGTGCGCATGATCTCGATCGGCCAGCCGCATCGCGCCGTCCCGCTGACGGGCGCGATGTCTCTGGCGGTCGCGTCGCGAATCGAGGGCACGGTGGTAAACCGCATCGCGCGGCCGGCTGCGTCGCCCGGCGACCCGGTGCGAATCGCGCAGCCCTCGGGGCTAACCGTGGTCGGCGCGATGGTGAGGCGCGAAAATAATGAATGGTTCGCCGAGAGTGCGACGGTCTACCGCACGGCGCGCCGCTTGATGGAAGGATGGGTATTCGTGCGCGCCTCGGCGCTGCCGGAAAAATTGCGGAGCGCGCTCGCGCGCAGCCAGAAATAGTCAATCCGGTAACTAGAGTTCCGTAACGACAGTGCGGTTACCATCGTGACAGACGATACCAGTCCGGAAGCAAAAAATTATTCCGCGCACGAGGTCCTGCGCGACGGCGGCTCGATCCATATCCGCGCCATCCGCGCCGACGACAAGGATCGGCTGACCGATCACTTCCGCCACATGAGTCAGGACTCGATTTACCACCGCTTCTTCGGACTGAAGCATTCGCTGACCGAGCAGGACCTCGTACGCTTCACCGAGATCGACTTCGCGAGCCATGTCGCCCTGGTGGCGACGCTGCGCACCGGCGCCGACGAGCGCTTTATCGGTGTCGGCCGCTATGTCACCACCGGACCGGCGCGCGCCGAAGTCGCCTTCGCCGTACTCGACGAGCATCAGGGACGCGGTATCGGCACTGTTCTGCTCGACCATCTCGGGCGCGTCGCGCGCGCGGCCGGAATCACCGAGTTCCAGGCCGACGTGCTGGGCGACAACAACCGGATGCTCGAGGTTTTCGCCAAGAGCGGTTTCCGCGTGAAGCGCTCGACCGACGCCGGCGTGGTCCACTTGAGCTTTCCGACCGGCGAGACCGAGGCCTCGCGCCAGGCGAGCGAGCTGCGCAACTGGACCGCGGCCGGCGAGAGCATCCGCAGGCTGCTCCATCCGCGCTCGGTCGCGGTGATCGGCGCGTCGCGCTCGCGCGCGAAGATCGGCGGCGCGCTGGTCGCCAATCTGCAGCGCGCAGGATTCAATGGGCCGGTGTACCCGGTGAACCCCGGCGCCAGCGAGGTGATGGGACTGCGATGCTACCCGAACGTGGCGGCGATTGGCGCGCCGGTGGATCTCGCGCTGGTCGCGGTGCCCGCCCAACTGGTCCACGGCGCGATCGAGGACTGCATGCGCGCGCACGTGCATGGCGTGGTGGTGATCACGTCGGGCTTTGCCGAGGTCTCGGCCGCGGGACGCGCGGAAGAGGAGCGGCTGTTCGAGATGGTGCGCGCGTCGGGGATGCGGATGGTGGGACCGAACTGCATGGGCGTGCTCAATACCGACCCGGCAGTGCGGCTGGACGGGACCTTCGCGCCGATCTTGCCGCCGCCCGGCAATATCGGGATGTACTCGCAGAGCGGCGCGCTGGGTATCGCGATCCTCGACTACATGAACAGCCGCGGGCTCGGAATTTCGACCTTCGTCTCGGCCGGCAACCGCCCCGACGTCTCCAACAACGACCTGCTCGCCTACTGGCTCGACGACGTGCGCACCGGCGTGGTCGTGCTCTATCTCGAGAGCGTCGGCAATCCGCGCAAATTCGCGCGCCTGGCGCCCGAGGTCGCGCGCCGCCGCCCGATCGTCGCGGTCAAGTCGGGGCGCTCAGCAGCCGGTCGGCGCGCCGCCTCCAGCCATAGCGCCGCGCTGGCCAACCTCGACGTCGCGGTCGAGGCGCTCTTCGAGCAGGCCGGCGTGATCCGGACCAACACGCTGATGGAGCTGTTCGACGTGGTCGCGATGCTCTCGACGCAGCCGGTCCCGGCCGGCCCGCGCGTCGGAGTGGTTACCAACGCTGGTGGCCCAGGAATCCTGCTCGCCGACGCGTGCGAAGCGCAGGGCCTGGTCCTGCCGCAGCCTGCCGACATCACGGTAGACACGCTCCGCACATTTCTGCCGGCGCGCGCTTCGTTCGGCAATCCGGTGGACCTGACCGCGACCGCCGGTGCCGCGGAGTACGAGCGCGCGATCGCCGCGGTCGGCGCCGACCCCAACGTCGATTCGGTGGTGGCGGTTTATATCCCGGCCACCGAGGCGCCGCGCAACCTTGTCGCCGACGCCATCGCGCGCGGCGCATCGCAGGTGCCGGCACACAAACCCGTGCTTACCGTGTTCCTGTCCTCAAAATGGCCGCCGGCCGTGCTTGATGCCGGCGCACGCGGCAAGCTTCCGTCATATGCGTTTCCGGAAAACGCCGCGATGGTACTGGCGGCGGCGTATCGGTATGCCCGATGGCGCGAGCGGCCGCGCGGCGCAGCGCTCGAGCTCAGTTCATTCGCGATGGGCGCCGTGCGCGCGGTCGTCGATCGTGTGCTCAAGGACGCTCGCGGATCGATTTCGCTTGCGCCCGAGGACATCGCGACCCTCCTGCGCGCCGCCGGAATCGAAGTCGCGCAGGCCGAGCGCGCCTCGGTCGCCGACGCGCCGCAAGTCGCCGATAGTATCGGCTATCCGCTGGTCGCGAAGGTGATCGCACCCGGCGTCACGCACAAGAGCGATATCGGCGGGGTGATCATGGGATTGCACTCACCGCTCGCCGTGGCTGAGGCCGCGGTCACGCTGGCCGACCGCGCGCGCAAGGCCGGCGCCGTGCTGGAAGGCCTGCTGCTGCAGCGCGAAGTGCAGGGCGGAATCGAGGCGCTGGTCGGCGTCACCAGCGACCCGACTTTCGGCCCGCTGCTGGTGTGCGGCTTGGGCGGCGTGATGGTCGAGCTGATCCACGACGTCGCGTTCCGGCTGAGTCCCGTTACCGATATCGACGCACGCGAGATGTTGGCATCACTGCGGATGGGCCGGCTGCTCGACGGCTATCGCGGCGCCGCACCGGGCGACCGCGGCGCGCTGGTCGCCGTGTTGCAGCGTGTCTCGGCGCTGATCGAGGCGATTCCCGAGTTGACCGAGATGGATCTGAATCCGGTCAAGGTGCTGCCGCCGGGCAAGGGCGCGATAGTGGTCGACGCGCGGATGCGCCTGCGCCCGACGGCGAAGCACATCTAGCGCGAGAGCTAGATGTGCTTCGCCGCGCGACGACATCTACTGCGGCTCGTCATCGCGCGCGCGGCCTGGGGAGGCGCAGTCGCTCCGCGACTGCGCCTCCCCAGGCCGCTCCTCCGTCGGCGCGACGGCTGGCGGCGCGGTGTCTGGCGACGCGCTCTGCGCGTCGCCAGACAGCGGCGCCTCATCCGCGGCTTCGGCGCCGCGCGGCGGCGCCGATTCTTCGCCGCCGCGGGAAGGCTCGGGCGGCGTGTCTCCGCCCGAGCCTTCCCGCGCTGCGGCGGCCGTCTCGAACGACGCCTGCGCAGCGGACACGTCGGATGCTTCCTGCGCGGCGGACGCTTCCTGCGCGGCGCGCTCCTCCAGCTCCTTGAACTCTTCGAGATCGGGCAACCCGTCGAGGTCGCGCAGTCCGAAGACCTCGAGAAACTCCGGCGAGGTCGCGTACATGATCGGACGCCCGGGCGCCTCCTTGCGCCCGGCGATTCTCACCAGCCGGCGTTCGAGCAACGTTTCAAGTACGCCGCCCGAATCGACGCCGCGCAACTGCTCGATTTCGGGCCGGGTAACCGGCTGGCGATAGGCGATTATCGCGAGCGTCTCCAGCAGCGGACGGCTGAGCCGCGGCGGCTTGGCGGCGAGCAGCTTGCGCACGTAGAGCGCGTGCTCCTTAGGCGTGCGCAACTGGTAGCCGCCCGCGACTTCTTCAAGCATCACGCCGCGCCCGCCGTAGCCCAGCAGCATTTCGCCCAGCGCTTTTTTGATCGCTTCGCGCGCAACAACGTTGTCGAGCACCGCCGTCAGCCGCGCGAGCGGCACCGGCTCACCCGCCGCAAACAGCAGGCTTTCCAGAATCGCCTTGAGCCGTTCCTCTTCCATCCCACTCCAGCCGGGCCGCTCAGGCGCGGGCCGCCGCGATTTTTTTCAGATGATGCTCGTTCACTGCTGCCCGCCCGCGGGCGGCGGCGGCGTCTCGCCGGAAGGCGCCTGATCGCGCCGCTCGAGCAGGATCGGGCCGAAGCGCCGCTCCTGGCGCGCCCGCACCCTGCCCTGCCGGATCAACTCCAGCAACGCCATGAAAGTCGCGATCAACACCGAGCGATCGTTCAGATGGCGCAGATCATGAAAGTTCTCGAACAGCGCCGCGAATTCCACCGTGCCGCCGCTTTGCTCGAGCGCCGCCATGATCCCCGGAATACATTCGGCGACCGGAATGTCGCGCAGCGCGATCTGGCGTGGCGTGGTGTCGGTCAGCCGCTTCAGCACCTCCGCCATCGCCTCGACCAAGTCGAATAGCGACACGTTGAGCCGTGGCGCCTGGCCCTCCTCTTCCGGCGGCTCATCGGGCTGCTTCTCGCCCGGCGCGGCGAAGACGTCGCGGCCCAAAAGCGCGCGCGCGCCGAGTTTCTCGGCGGCCTCGCGATAGCGCTGGTACTCCAGCAGGCGCGCGACCAGGTCGCGCTTGAGTTCCTCGGCCTCCTCCAGCTCCTCGGTCCCCGCATGCGGCAGCATCGAGAACGATTTGATCAATAGCAAGGTCGCCGCCATCACCAGGTACTCGCCGGCCACGTCCAGGTTGAGCGAGTCGAGCAGTTCGAGATAGGCGAGGTACTGCTCGGTGATGACGCTGGCGGTAATGTCGCGCGCGTCGAGTTCGGCGCGTTTGATCAGATGGAGCAGCAGATCGAGCGGCCCCTCGTAGATCGGGAGGCGAAAGCGCGGCCCCGCGGCCGCCTCGACGCGTTCCGCCGCGTCCTGCGAACCGTCGCTCACAGCAGCACCCGCGCGATCGCGTTGATCAGCGGATTGATAACCACGTCCACCGCGTTCGTATACAACAACGCGAATAATATCAGAAGTCCGTACGGTTCAAGACGCGCGAACGCGCGCGCCGCCGGCAGCGGCAGCAGTCCCGCCAGCACCCGGCCGCCGTCGAGCGGCAGCAGCGGCAGCAAATTGAAAACTGCGAGCAACACGTTTATCAGGACCGAGGCCTGCATCATGTAGACGATCGGCAGCGCGACCGTCTCGCCCCACGGCGCGTTGACGTACGGCACGAACATCCGGGCGACGAAGGCGCTCGCGACCGCCAGCGCCAGGTTGGTCAGCGGACCCGCCGCCGCCACCGCGATCATCCCGGCGCGGCTTAGACGCCGGAAATCGACCGGCACCGGCTTGGCGTAGCCGAAGACCGGCAGATGTAAAAACAGGAGCAGCGCGGGCATGATGACGGTGCCGATCGGATCGACGTGGCTTAGCGGATTGAGCGTGAGCCGCCCCGCGCGCGCCGCAGTGTCGTCGCCCAACAGGTTCGCGACATAACCGTGCATCACCTCGTGCAGCACGATCGCGAACACCGTGGGCACCGCCCAGATCGAAAGCGTGACGATAAATGCGCTGAGGTTGGCCAAGTGCGGGTTCGCCTTCAGGACATCTTCAGGACATGCTGGCGCGCACGGCGCGCGGATGGTGCGTGCGATGGACCTTGCGCAGATGGCTTTTGGACAGATGGGTGTAAATCTGGGTGGTCGAGATGTCGCTGTGACCGAGCATCTCCTGCACCGCGCGCAGATCGGCGCCGCCTTCCAGCAGATGGGTCGCAAAACAGTGGCGTAGACTGTGCGGACTGATCCACGAAAGGCGCGGCTCCGCGACGGTCCATCCCTTGAGCGCCTTGAAAAACCCCTGACGCGTCATCGCACGCCCCAGCCGGCTGATGAACAGCGCCGGCGACGGCCGCGCCGCGCGCGTTTTCTTTCGCGGCTCCGCCTCGCGCGCGGTGAGATAATTCTTGAGCGCGCGCACCGCGGCCGATCCGATCGGCACGATCCGTTCCTTGCCGCCTTTGCCGAGCACGATCACGATTCGCTCCGCGACATTGACCTGGCCAGCCCTGAGCCCGATCAGCTCCGAAACCCGCAGGCCGCATCCGTACGCCAGCTCGAGCATCGCGCGGTCGCGCTTGCCGCGAAGCGTGGCGGTGTCGATCGCGTCGAGCAGCATCTCGAGGTCGCGCCGGCCAAGCGTGCGCGGGAGCGCCCGGGGATGCGGCCGCAGCTTGATTGCTGCGGCCGGGTCGCGCTCGATGATCTTTTGTTCGACCATTTCGCGCGCGAGGCCGCGGATGCTCGCCAGATGGCGCCGCTGGCTCGCCACCGACATCCCGCGCCGCGCCATCGCCTCCAGGTAGCCGCTGACAGTACGTGCCTGCAGAGCCGAGGGCTCGACTTCATGGTTGCGACAGTGCTGCTGGAACTCGCGGAGATCGCGCGCGTAGGCCTGCACCGAGTTGTTGCCCAACCCGCGTTCCACCCGCAAGCGGTCGAGATGGCGCTCGATGATCTGGTCCCAGTCCCGATCCCGGCCCTGCGCCGCCCGCGCCGGGCCATCCGATCCATCCGGGCGCGCCGCCGGTTTGGGGCTAAGCCTGACTTTCACGCGGCTCCGCTCGCAGCCGGGACGTCGTCGAGCCGCTCGACCAGCGCCGCGCGCAGCCGCCGCATCGCGTCAAGCTCGACGACCTTTTCGCCGCTTGCGTCGCTGATGTAGAAAACGTCAAGCGCCTGATCGGCGTTGGTCGAGATGCGCGCGAGATGAATCACCATCCCGAGCTTGAACAGCGTATGCGTAATCGCGAACAGCAGTCCGACCCGGTCCTGGGTGAAAACGTCGACCACGGTGTATTGCTCGGAGCTGCGGTTGTCGATCGTGATCTCCGTCGCTACGCGGCGGACAAACTTGCGCCCGGCCACGCGCGCGCGCTGCGCCTCGGCCACCATCGCCTCGAGGTCGCGCTGGCCGGCCAGCACGGCTTCGAGATCGCGCTCGACGCGCAGCCATCGCTCCTCTTCCATCGCCATCCCCCCGGCGCCGTGCGAGACGCGGAAGACATCGAGCGCCATGTCGTCGGCGCGGGTCGTGATGCGCGCCGAGAGGATATTGAGATTGTTAGCCGTGAGCACGCCGGCGATCTTCGAGAACAGGCCCGGCTGATCGCGCGTGGCCACGATAAACTCGCTGAACTCGAGCTCGGGAAAATGGCGATGGCGGCAGACCAAGGCCTCCTCGCCGAGCGCCCGCATCAGCTCGAAGTGGGTCGGAATGTCGTCCTCGGGGACGGTGAGGAAGTAGCGATCGGGCATCAGGTCGAGAAAGGCCGCAAGCTCCTCGGGCGCGGCGCCCAGTGGGCCAAGGCGCTCGCGCACGGCGGCTTTGACCAGGGCGAGCCGGCGCGCCGGATCGACCGCCTCGCGATCGCCCTGCTCCAAAATCTTGAGCGCGCGCATGTAGAGGTCGCTCAGCAGCATATCGCGCCAGTTGTTGTAGACGTTGGGCGCCACTGCGCGCATGTCGGCGAAAGTCATCAGGTAAAGCGCCTTCAGCCGGTCGATAGAGCCTGCCGTGCGCGCGAACTCCTCGACCGTGCGGACGTCGTCGACGTCGCCCTTTTGCGCCACCTGCGACATCAGCAGATGGTTGCGCACCAGGAACACCACCAGGTCGGTCTCCTCGCCGTCCAGCCCCAAGCGGCGCGAGACCTCGGCCGTTAGCAGCGCGCCGCGTTCGTGATGGTCGTGGCCGTGGCCCTTGCCGATATCGTGCAGGACCAGGGCGAGAAAAATGAACGGCAGCGCGGTGACCTCGCGCGCGACCTCGGTCAGGAGCGGATTGCTGTCTTTGAACTCGCCCGCGCGCAGCCGCTCAAGCTCGCGCACCGCGGCCAGCGAATGCCGGTCCACGGTATAGATGTGGTAGAGGTCGTGCAGCACGCGCGCGTAGAGATTGCCGAACTCGGGAATCGCCGCGCCCAGCACGCCCGCGCGATGCATCGCCTCCAGCGTCTCGGCTACGCGCTGGCGCCCCGACATGATTCCCATCAGCGCCATCCCGGTCCGCGGGTCGCATCGAAAAGCGTCGTCGACCAACCCCAGGCTGTCGCGCACCTGCTGGTAGGCGCTGCCCGAAAGCTCCACGCCGTGCGCCTGGCAATCGGCAAAGATGGTCAGGAGATTGATCGGCGCGCGTGTAAAGAAATCCTTCTCAGCGATGGCGAGCAGGCGGCCCTGGATCAGCACTCCGGGACGAATCTGGCGCCCGCCGGTGCGCCGCATGAAACGCCCGACGGCGGGATCTTCGGTGACGCGCGCGATGAGGCCCTCGGAGAAGCGATGGATGGCGGCGGCCTGCGCATAGTAGAAGCGCATCAGCGCGGAAGCCGGACTACCCGAGGCGTCGGCGTTGGTGGTAAAGCCCAGCAGCGGAGCGATCCGCTCTTGGTACTCGAAAGTTAGCTGGTCGTTATGGCGGCGGCTCAGAAAGTGCAACGAATTGCGCACACGGTACAGAAAGTCCTCTGCGCGCACGACCTCCTCGAGCTCGGGTTCACTGATGATCGCCCTTTGCACCAGTTCGGGCAGCGAGTGCACCTTGTACTTGACCTTGGCCAGCCACAGCGCCGTATGCAGATCGCGCAGGCCGCCCTCGCCTTCCTTGATTTGCGGCTCGAGCAGGTAGATCGAGTCGCCGTAGTGGCGATGGCGGTCGCGGCTTTCCTGAAGCTTGGCCTGGAAGAATTTTTGCTGGTTGCGGTTGAGGACCTCGTCGATCAGCGCCTTGTCGAGCGCGGCCCACAATTTCTCCTCACCCGCGAGAAAACGGATGTCGAGGATCGCGGTCTTCTCCTTCAGATCGTCGTTGACCGCGCGCACACATTCGCGCACGTTGCGCACCGCCTGGCCGACCGTAAGGCCCGCATCCCACAGCGCGTGCAGAATTATCTCGGTCACTACTTCGGCGTAGGGGCCGGGTTTGTAGTCGTGCAGGAATAAGAGGTCGATGTCGGACTGCGGATTGAGCTCGCCGCGGCCGTAGCCGCCGCGCGCGATAACGGCGAGGCGCTGGTTTAGGCGTGAAAAGCGGCGCGAATGATGATGATCCGCGTAACGATAGAGCGCGCGCACCAACCGGTCGACACATCCGGTGTACTCGCGAACGATCTCCATCCCGCCAGCGCCGGAGAAATGGCGATGCGCGAGCTCGTCGCGCACGGCGTCGAGCCAGGCGCGCGCCGCCTGGCCGGGCCGCCCGCCGCTTTGGAACTCGCTGTAGAGCGAATCCTCGTCGCGCGAGACTGCGGACGGCGTGATGACTGCGGTCTCGCCGGAGGCTGGAACCGACGCTTCGCTCACAGATTGCCCACTGCGGCGTCGGCATTGAAATAGTGGACTACCGCCTCCGCGATACCCTGCGCCAGCACCTGCTGGTATTGCGCGGAAGCCAGGCGTGCGGCCTCGTCCCGATTGGAGAGAAAGCCGCACTCGACCAGCACCGCCGGCATCTGCGCGCCAACCAGCACGTAGAACGGCCCACGCATCGCTCCCAGGGCGCTCGCCTGCACGCCTAGCGACGCGTTGAGGTCGGCCGCAGTCTGCGCCTCGATCATCGAGGCGAGTGCCACCGACTCGTTAGCCTTATATTGCTGGCGCATATCACTCAGGATGTAGTTTAGGTCGCCCCCCGCCGCGGTGCCATAGGCGCCTGCGCTTGCGTTCTCCATCGCGGCCAACCGGATCGTCGCCCGATCCGTGGTGTTGTTCAGGTAATACGTCTCGATTCCAGTCGTCGCGGCGGCGGGACTCGAGTTGAGATGGACCGAGATGAACAAGTCGGCGCCGGCCTTGTTGGCAAACGCAGTGCGGTCAGCGAGCGTGACGAAATAGTCACCCGTGCGAGTGAGTATTGCGTGGACTCCGCGACGCTCGAGCTCGCCCTGGAGCCGGAGTGCGATTTGCAACGCGAGGTCCTTCTCCAGCAGCGGCGCCCCGGCCTCAGTGCCGGAGTCGTAGCCGCCATGGCCGGGATCGATAACGACCACGGGCTGGCGCGCCGGAGCTGCCGCGGCCGGCGCTGCGGTTGCCGCAGCGCCGGCGACCGGCGCTGCATCCGCCCGCCCCGACGGGGCGGGCGGATGCAGCGCCGCCACCCGCATCGCGCCGCCAGCATCCGCCGCGATCGCGGCGGATGCTGGCGGCGGCACGGGCGCCTGGAGCCGTCGCGCCGCCATCGGCGGCGCGACGGCGACGGCGGCGGGCGGCGCCGCGGCGAGCGGGCGGCCTGCGGCCGCCCGCTCGCCGTGCCGCTCGATACGCACCAGCACGGGCGCGGCCAGGTTAGGAGCCTGGCCCGCCGGCGCCAGCCGAATCAGCAACTCGTGCGGCAGCTTGCCGACCGCGTAGTCAGTCTTCCCCGCGACCTGGATCACCAGGCGCGATCGCGTCCCGCCCACGTCGATCGCGCGCACGGCTATAACCGGCGCGCTCTCGCGGCCATAGAGCGCACGCGGCGGGAGATCGATACGGGTATGCGCGAGATCGATCCAGAGCTCGTCGCCATGCGCGCTCAGCGCCCAGCTAAGCCCGTTGCCGTGCAGTCCGAAATGCAGTTCGACGATCGCGCCGCGCTGAACGACCGCGGCGCTTTCGAGGACAGCGGCGCCGGCGCTCGGCGCGGCCAGCGCGAACGCGGCCAGCGCGAACGCGGACGCGCTAAGCGCCGTTACCATCCGCGTCCAACGCGAAACCCTCCGCAATCCGCCACCCCGCTGCTGCCGTTGTCACGCCCGGCGAGTGCCGACACGTTTAACTAGCACTGCTACTACTACAAATCGCCACCATGCCTGAGCCGATCGAGTGCGCGAGCCAGCGCGTTGAGCGCCTCGATCGGTGTCAGCCGTTCGATTTCGAGCGTCCTCAATTCATCGATCACCCGCCGCTCAGCCGGCGTGAAGAGTCCAAGCTGGCCTGTGGCGCCCTGCGTACCGGGACGATGCGCCAGGCGGGCCTGTCCCGCTTCGTCCAACTCGCCCATCTCGAGGTTGGCCAGGATTTGGCGCGCGCGCGCGACCACGGTTTCGGGCAGCCCGGCAAGCCGCGCAACTTCGATTCCGTAGCTACGGCTGGCCGGCTGCTCGACCACGCGTCTCAGGAAGATCACCTCACCGTCCCACTCGCGCACCGCCATGCTGAGATTCTTCACGCGCCGGCGCTCGCGCGCAAGATCGGTAAGTTCATGGAAATGAGTGGCGAAGAGCACCTTGGCGCGCGTGCTGTCGTGCAAATGCTCGGCCAGCGCCCAGGCGATCGCTAGCCCGTCGAAGGTGCTGGTGCCACGGCCGACCTCGTCGAGCAACAGCAGGCTCCGCTGGTCGAGGCCCATCAGCAAGCGCGAGGTCTCGCGCATTTCAACCATAAAGGTGGACTCGCCGCGGCGCAGATCGTCGCGCGCGCCGATCCGGGTCAGCACGCGGTCGACCAGCCCCAGCGCCGCCTCGGTCGCCGGCACGAAGCTCCCCATCTGCGCCATGATCACAATCAGCGCGACCTGGCGCAGGTAGGTCGACTTGCCGGCCATATTGGGCCCGGTGATGAGCAGGAGTTGGCGGTCGTCGGGATCGGTCTGGAGATCGTTGGGCACGAATTCGCCCGCGCGCATCGCGGCCTCGAGCACCGGATGGCGTCCGTCGCGAATCGAGAGCGCAAGCCCCGAGTTCATCCGTGGCCGCACGTACCCGCGCCGGCGCGCGACCGTCGCCAGGGCCAGCAGCGCGTCAAACTCGCCGACCGCGGCCGCCGTCGCAAGGATCGGCCCGGCATGCATCGCGAGGTCGCGCACCAGCGCGGCGAAAAGTCTGAGTTCGAGCTCCTTCAGCCCCGACTCGGCGCCGAGGATCTTGCGTTCGAGCTCCTTTAGCGTGGCAGTGGTGAAGCGTTCCGCGCCGACCAGCGTCTGTTTGCGCTCGTATTCCGCGGGCACCCGGTCGAGGTTGGGTTTGGTAACCTCGATGTAGTAACCGAAGACCTGATTGTAGCGAACCTTGAGCGAGGGGATGTTGCTCCGCGCGCGCTCGGCCGCCTCCAACCGCGCGATCACGCCGCGCGCGTCGGAAGCGAGCGCGCGCAACTCGTCGACCTCGGGGTTGAGGCCGCTTCGAATCACGTTGCCGTCGCGTGGATTGACCGGCGGCTCCTCCCCGATCGTCGCGTCGATACGCGCGGCCAGTTCGGGCATCGGCACCATTCGCGCGGCAATCTCGCGGATGAGCGCGCTCTGGCATCGCTGGAGCGCGCCACGCAGCGCGGCGACCGCTCGAAGGGCCTGCTCCAGCTTGAGGCAATCGCGCGGCGACGCGCGCAGGCTTCCGATTCGGCCGGCCAGCCGCTCGAGATCGCCAATCCGCCGCAGCGCGTCGGCGACTTCGCCGCCGAGATCGGTCTCGAACAGCTCTTCGACCGCGTCGTGACGCGCGCAGATGGCGTCGAGGTCGAGCAGCGGGTAGACGATCCAGTTCTGCAACGCGCGCGCGCCGACCGGCGTGAGCGTCTCGTCGAGTACCGAAAGCAGCGAACCCCGGCGCGTACCGTCGGAGGAAATCACCAGCTCCAGATGGCGTCGGCTGACCTCGTCGACCAGCATGTACTCGGCGGCGCGATAAAGATGCGGCGGGCGCAGATGCGCCAGCTCGCGTCCGAAGGTTTCTTCCACATAGACCAGCGCGGCGCCCGCAGCCATGCCGAGCGCGTCGCCGAGCGCGCCGGCGGCTTCGGCCCCGAAGCGTGCGGCCAGCGCCTGGTGCGGATGCCCGGCGGCGAAGCCCGGTCCGTCGAGCCAGGTAACCGGGCAATCGACGCTTTCGAGCAGCGCGGCGAGCGTGGTATCGCCCTTGGGCGCGATAATTTCGCGCGGCGCGATTCGCGCGATCTCCTCGCGCACTCCGATTGCCCCCGCAATTCGAGTCGCGAGAAATTCTCCGGTCGAGACGTCGACCGCCGCCAGCGCGAAGCCGCCCTCACCCGCGCCGCCCGCGCCGAGCGCGAGCAGAAAACTTTTTTCGAGTGCCGCCAGCACGGTCTCCTCGCCCACCGTGCCCGGCGTGATCACGCGCACGATCTGACGCGGCATCAGGCCGCGCTGCGGCGTCAGTTGAAACGGCGCGTCCGTCCCCGGGATTTGACCGGCGGCGACGGTAGTTACACGCGAGCGAGGCTCGGGCTGCGTCTGCTCGCAGATCGCGACCTTCAATCCGGCCTTGAGCAGCTTGGCGATATAAGGTTCAGCGGAATGGTACGGCACGCCGCACAAGGGTACGCCGTCCTTGGAGCGCGAGGTGAGCTGGATATCGAGCACGCGCGCGCCGACCTCGGCGTCCTCGAACAGCATCTCGTAAAAGTCGCCGAGGCGAAAAAACAGGATCGCGTCGGGCACCTTCTGCTTGACGCTGAGGTACTGTGCGATCAGCGGTGAGCTCTTGATTGCCACGTGCGAACGACAATAACGGGCCGCGCCGCTCGCGGCAAAATGATTTGAGGTGACCCTGGTCTCTGTGCAAAAGAGCTTTGCACAAGTCCCAAGCCAGTTCGCGAAAGCGCTCCTGGCGGCTCTCTGCTAAGCTTGTGATGTGGGCGACCGCCGCGAAAGCACCATCGTCAAGTCCGCCAGCGCGATCATCCTGGCCGGCGGGCGCAGTGCGCGGATGGGCCAGCCCAAGGCAACGCTCCGCCTGGACGGCATGACGCTTATCGAAAGGACCGTTGCCGAACTCGCGCGCGCCTTCGACGACATCGTAGTGGTCGCGGCGCCCGAATCGGAAGCTATCGACCTTCCCTCACTCGGCGGGGCGACGATCGTGCATGACGACAGTGCGTACCAAGGGCCGGTCGGCGCGCTGGCGCGAGGATTGCGCGCGGCGCGTCACGAGCTTGCGTTCGCATGCTCGTGCGACCTCCCGATGCTGCGTTCGGAAGTCGCATCGTCGATGCTTTCGTTAGTTGACGAACGCGACGACGCCGTGATTCCGCGGGTCGGCGAACGATTGCAGCCGCTGCATGCGGTGTATCGCCGGCGATGCGCCGGCGCGCTGGACGCGATGCTCTCGCGCGGAGAACATCGCCTGAGCGCCATCGCCGACGCGGTCAAGTCCCATATTTCGGCCCGCATCGTCTGCGAGGCCGAATACCGGCGCGCCGATCCCGACGCGCTTAGCTGCTTCAATATCAATACGCCCGAAGATTACGCACGCGCCAAAATCCTGGCAATTACCTAGGCACTTGGCCTGGCGCCAGTCGCGCTCAGCGATAATCTTTGCCAGTGCGAAAACCCCCGTGAAGCGAGGTCAGTAGTCGCGCGCAGGAAATCCGGATGACAAAACATGTTGCCGTGGATTAGGCATCACAAACTGCGTGGCGCGCCCTTGCGCACTGGACGAAGGCGCATCGCCGGCCATAGAAGATCCAGGCACCGGTGCGTCATCGCCCGCATCACTCACTGAATCGATCCTGCTCAAGATCTGGTTTGATGCCTGCGTCGCGTTGCCCGGGACCTGCGTTCGGCTTCCGCAACCGAGAAAGGACAGTCCTCCGATTACCAGGACGAAGATCGGCAACAACTGTCTTGTAACCATAAAATGCCGTCTCCTACTGGAGAACACTCTATGCTCAGCGGCAGACAGCTCCATCAAGGACCAGGGAGACTTTGGTTATCAGAAGAACAAATATTGCCAATCCGCAGGGCTGGACTGGACCCTAACTTAACATTCACACGCGAAACGCATCGTCGGCTTTTCTACCGAAACGCCCAAAGAATACGCACGCGCGCTCAGCCTTGGCGACACAAAATCGCCGCCGCGATGAGCGGCGCGTGCAGCTACTTATCCTTCGGTTGCCAGCGCAGCACCGGGCGGCGCGCGGCGTGCGCCTCGTCGACGCGCGAGAGCCATAGCGTATGCGGCGCGGTACGCACCATCTCGGGATTGCTCAGCGCCTCCGCGTAAATCTTTTCCATCGCGGCGACGAAAGTGTCGAGCGTCTCGCGGCTCTCGGTCTCAGTCGGCTCGATCATCAGCGCGCCATGCACGACCAGCGGAAAATAGATCGTCGGCGGATGGATTCCGAAATCCAGCAGGCGCTTGGCGATGTCGAGCGTGTTCACATCGGCGCGCTTTTCCAGGTCGTGCGTAAGCACGCACTCGTGCATCGACGGCTCCGTGGTCGCGCTCGGAAAATGCGGCTCCAGGCGCTTGCGCACGTAGTTGGCGGCGAGAATCGCGAATCGGCTCGCCTCGGTCATCCCGTTCCCTCCGAGCGCAAGGATGAACGCGCAGGCGCGCACGAGCATCCCGAAATTGCCGTGAAACCCGCGAAGCCGCCCAATCGAGTCGGGACGGTCATAGTCGAAGCGCCAGGCCTCGCCGTCCTTGCGCAGGCGCGGCAGCGGCAGAAAGGGTTCAAGATGCTTCTTCACGGCGACCGGTCCCGCGCCGGGGCCGCCGCCGCCGTGCGGAGTCGAAAACGTCTTGTGCAGATTAAGCTGCACAACGTCGGCGCCCATGTGACCGGGCTTGGCGACGCCCAACAGCGCGTTCATGTTGGCGCCGTCGAGGTAGAGCAGCGCGCCGCGCTCGTGCAGCGCGTCGGCGATCGCTTCAATCTCGGGCTCGAAAATTCCGAGCGTGTTGGGATTGGTCACCATCAGCGCCGCGACGTCGTCGCTTACGAGCCGGCGTATCTCGGCCGCCTCCAGAAAGCCGCGCCGATTCGACTTGGCGACCACGACCTCGAACCCCGCCAGCGTGCAGCTCGCCGGATTGGTGCCGTGCGCGGTGTCGGGGATTATCACCTTGTGACGCGCCACGCCGCGCTTGCGATGGTACGCGCGCATCATCAGCAGCCCGGTGAGCTCGCCCTGCGCGCCGGCCGCCGGATGGAGCGACACGGCGTCCATCCCGGTTATCTCGGCGAGCGCCGCCTCCAGTCGCGCCATCAATTCGAGCGCGCCCGAGGCCAGATGCGCCGGGGTCATCGGATGCAGCCCGGCAAAGCCGGTAAGTGCCGCCATCTCGTCGTTGAGCACGGGATTGTACTTCATCGTGCACGAGCCGAGCGGATAGAACTGGAGCGCCTGACCGAAGTTGAGCTGCGAGAGGCGCAGAAAATGGCGCATCACCTGCGGCTCGCTGAGTTCCGGAAAACCAGAGATGTCGTCGCGGCAAAGCTCCGCGCCCAAAATCGCGGCCGCGTCGGGTTCTCCGGAAACGCGCGGTGTGACGTCCGCGCCGGATCGTCCGGCCGCCGACTCCTCGAAAAGCAGCGCGACGCTGCGCACGTCCGATGCATCCGGCGCTCCCGCCGCAGCCGTCGGTGCTTGCGTCTCTTCGATATCGTGCACGATATTGCCCGCCGTCGCCATCTTGTTCTCCCCCGCCATCAGTTGTCTCCAGCAAGCGCGCCGGCGAGCCGCTCAAATTCCGACTGAGTATTCATCTCGGTGACGCTGACCAGCACCGCGCCGTGAAGCTCGGGCCAATAGCTATCGAGCGCGACACCGGCCAGGATTGTGGCGCGCTCGGCGCGTGCGAGCGCCGCGGCTGCGTCGTCCACGCTCACCACGAACTCGTTGAAGAACGGCGCGCCGAAGCGCGCGCGTATCCCGCCGGCCGCGAGCGCCGCGGCTGCGCGATGGGCCAGCTCGACATTGCGCGAGGCCAATTCGCGCAACCCCCGCCGCCCCATCATCGCCAGGTACACCGTGGCCGCGAGCGCGCACAGCGAATGGTTGGTGCAGATGTTCGAGGTCGCGCGCTCGCGCCGGATATGCTGCTCGCGCGTGGCCAGCGTCAGGCACCATGCGCGCCGTCCGAAGCGATCGTGCGTCTCGCCCACCAACCGCCCGGGCATCTGGCGCAGATTCGCCATCCGGGCCGCCATGAATCCGACTCCTGGGCCGCCGAATTGCGGCGCGAGGCCGAAGCTTTGTCCTTCGCCGACCGCGATGTCCGCGCCAAGTTCGCCGGGCGATTTCAAAAGACCCAGCGCGAGCGGCTCGGCCGTGGCCGAAATCGCAATCGCGCCCGCGCGTTTGGTGAGCGCGGCGGCCTCGGCCAGCGGCTCGACGATACCGAACGCGTTGGGGTAGCCGATTACCGAGCACAGCAGCCGATCGTCGGCGAGGCGCTCCAGCGCGGCGATATCGATCGCGCCGCTTTGCGAATCGAACGGCACTTCAATCAGTTCGAGATGCTCCAGCGCGCTCAGGTACGTGCGCACCGTATTGCGATAGTCCGGCCATAGCGCGCGCGACAGCGCGACCCGCGTGCGTTTCGGCGTCAGCCGATGCGCCATCAAAACGGCCTCGGCCGTGGCCGAAGCGCCCTCGTACATGCTGGCGTTGGCGACCTCCAGGCCGGTGAGCTGGGTAATCATGGTCTGGAATTCGAAAATCGCCTCGGTGGTACCTTGGCTCGCCTCGGGCTGATAGGGCGTGTAGCTGGTGGCGAATTCGGCGCGCGCGGTAATGGCGCGCACGGCGGCCGGTACGTGATGGCGGTAGGCGCCGAAGCCGAGAAAGCTTGCAAAGGCGCTGGCGCCCGTGTTGCGGGCGGCCAGCGCTTCAAGTTCGGCGGTGATTTCGGCCTCGTTCTTCCCCGGCGCCAGGTTTATGGTTGCGCTGGCGCGCAGATTGTCCGGCACGTGCGCGATCAGATCGTCGAGGCTGCGCGCACCGATCGTGTCGAGCATCGCGCGAACGTCGCTCTCGGTATGGGCAAAGAATCTCATCGGTTGAATATGTTCTCCGGTGGTTATTTCGATACTCAGTTGGGTTTCGCTATCAACTAGCTTGTTTAGACTATGTATTGGCTGTCACCGGCGTGGCACGGCGATAGAACGGCAATCCGGTCACCGCCGCGCTGACCCGCCGATTGCGAATCTCTACGTCGACCAGACCCGGCGCGCTTGACTCCTGCCCTCCCGCCGCCGCCAGATACGCCATCCCCAGCGGCCGGTTGAAACTCGGCGCGAAAGTGCCGCTGGTCATCACGCCAACCTCGCGCTCCCCCACAAAAAGCTTGTAACCCTGGCGCGCCACGCTGCGCCCGTCCTCGGTGCGGATTCCGACCAGGCGCCGCTTGAGCCCTTCACGCTGCTGCACGGCGAGCGCCGCGGCGCCGACGAACTCGCGCCCGAGCTTCACGAACGCGTCGAGCCCCGCCTCGAGCGGCGAGGTCGCGCGGTCAAGTTCGTGGCCATAAAGCGGCAACCCCGCTTCCATCCGGAGCGTATCGCGCGCGCCCAACCCGCAGGGCATCATCCCGGCCGGCGCGCCAGCTTCGAGAATCGCGTTGAAGAGTGTCTCTGCGGCGGCCGCCGCGGCGAAAAGCTCGAAGCCGTCCTCGCCGGTGTAGCCGGTGCGCGCGACGACGCATCGTACGCCCGCGACCTCGGACTCGATCACCGCGAAACGCCGCATCCCGGCGAGCGGCGCACGGGAGAGTCCCTGCAAAATCGCCTGCGCCTGCGGGCCCTGCACGGCGACCAGCCCGGTCTCGTCGCTGAGGTCGCGAAAGCCGGCGTCTTTCGCGCCGAGGCCGAGCAGCCATTCGCGATCGGCTGCGATATTGGAGGCGTTAACGCAAAGCATGTAGCGCGCGTCGTCGAGTCGGTAGACGATCAGGTCGTCGATAGTGCCGCCCTCCGGCGTGCACATCAATGTGTATTGCGCCCGGCCGACCTCCAGCCGCGCCGCCGAATTGCTCATCGCGCGCTCGAGCAGCTTAAGCGCCGCCGCGCCGGTCAGCTCGAACTCGCCCATGTGGCCGAGGTCGAAGATTCCGGCGCGCGAGCGCACGGCGAGGTGCTCGTCGATTATCCCCGCATAGCTGACCGGCATCTCGAAGCCGCCGAACGCGGTCATGCGGGCGCCGAGCCGCCGATGCAGTTCGAACAAAGTGGTGCGTCTCAGCGCTTCCATGTGACGCGATTCTATCAAAGGGCAAGATAGGGTCGGATAGCCGACGAGGCGGCGCGACACACGTTCACCCACAGCTTGTCCGCCGTAACTTGTTCATCGTATTTTTCCGTGTAGTTTCCCGCCGCGCGCGAACGTGACGATTTGTGCCTGCCAGACCGGTACTATGTGCGCGAGGGCTAACACTGAGACTCGAACCGGCTCTTAGCTTGCAACTATCATTTGAGGGATCAGTACCGAATGTCGGCAATAATCATGGACGGGCGCGAAGTCAGCCGCCGCTTGCGCCCCGAACTCGAGCACTACGCGCGTGAGCTTAAGGAGCGCTACCGCTGCGCCCCCGCGCTGGCCGCCGTGCTGATCGGCGACGATCCGGCCTCACGCCAGTATGTCCGCAACAAGCGCCGCTTCGCCGAGGAACTCGGCTTCGAAAACCGGATGGTCACGATGACCGCTCAGGAGGTGACCACGGAGCGTCTGCTGGAAGAAATTGCGCGGCTCAACGCCGATCCGTCGGTGGCCGGTATCCTGCTGCAACTGCCGATACCGGAGAAGGTCGACCGTTTCAGGCTGTTCGACGCGATCGATCCAGCCAAGGACGTCGACGCGGTGGGCGCGATCAACGTGAGCGACTTCTATCGCGCGCAGTTGGGCCACTTCATCCCGTGTACGCCGCGCGGCGTGCTGATACTACTCGACTACTACCGCGTGCCGATGGAAGGCGCGCGCGTGGCGGTGATCGGGCGCAGCGATATCGCGGGCAAGCCGATGGCGCTCATCCTTGGCGGCCGGAGGTACAACACGACCGTCACCTGGTGCCATCGCCACACCCGCGACCTCGCGGCGATCTGCCGCGAGTCCGATATCGTGGTCTCCTGCGCGGGCGCCGCCATCGGCCGGCCGTTCCTGATAACCGCGGATATGGTCAAGCCGGGCGCGTGCGTGATCGACGTCGGATTTCGTCGCGTGGGACAGGGAAAATTCGTCGGCGACGTCGATTTCGAGCGGGTCAAGGAAGTCGCAGGATGGGTAACGCTCAATCCCGGGGGCACCGGCCCAATGACGGTGCTCGCGCTGATGCAGAACCTGATCGATGCCGCGCGCTACAGTCTGAGCCTGGAGCGAGCTACTTACTCTTTTGATTTTGCAATGATTTCAAAGCCTTGAAGGCGCATCTGGCCCGCCCGTGGGTTTGCGTCTACACTGCCCCACCTAATAGGAGCAGCTCTCACTTTCAAGATCGCTTTCCGCGGTCTTTTAGGCGATTTTGGTAGATGGGTGCCCTTCTGGGGTATCCGGGCATCCGGGTGACTAGGCCGGCGCGGAGCGTGAAGCCACTGGGCGACGAAGAAACGGGGCGACGAAGGGACGAAGCCAGGATGTACAACCTCTCGCGACCGGACTCCTGAGAGAAAATTTTTTTTTGGGCAGCCAAAATGGACTGCTCGATTTCAGGATCCGGATCTCCTAGCCCAGGTGGGACGAAGCGACGAGGCGGGCGAAGCTGACACGGCCGCGATGCGCCCGGGCCGCCCGGTCACCCCTTGGCTCAGTCGCCCCTTGGCTCAGTCGCCCCTTGGCTCAGTCGCCCCGGATAGAACCGCTGGGCGGCCGGACTGCGACGAAGCTGTCCGCGCTGCGCGATCGCCGACGCGCTCGCTGAAGGCCTAGCTTCCTAGCCCTAGCGCAGACGGCCGAGCAGGTTGAGGCAGCTGGCGTCGCGGTCGAGAAGCTCTCACCGCATTCCGAGCAGATGCGGATGATCGGCTCTGTGTATCGATAGGGCATGCCTTTCACTCTAACTCACATATCTCGACCGGATAAATTGAGCTTGTACCAGCGCGACGTCTGCCGCCGTTTCCGAACCGATCGCTAGGGGACCGGACACCCCCCTACCCCCAGGGTCACCCTCTCCGATGGTCCGTCCGCAGATGATTCTCGCCTCAAAGCAGCTCAGTTACAAAGCACATTACCAAATGGGTTACAGCTCAAATTCGCTTCTCTCCGTTGATGTTGAAGCATCCCATTTGCGTCAGAACGTGGCGTCGAATAGTGCTTGTAAATACTCAGTTATTTAGTCAATACCTGTTGCAAAGCACCCCGCAAACGAGTACACCCCGACGGATACCCCGGCGGACTGCGAACGAATTAGCTCCGCGACTACGTGGCTTTTTGGCTGATTATTTAAGATGCCCCCTCTTGTTGACGGGTGTTGGCATCGGTTCACAATACTCACTAACGAGCAATCCCACCCGGAGACGAGGCAATGAAACAAACACTGACTAACCAATTCGTCAAAGCCGCGCCTGCTGCTGCCGAGGGTAAGCGCGACGAGCATCGCGATGCAAAAGTGCGGGGGCTCGCGCTGCGCGTGACAAGCTCAGGCGCGAAGTCCTGGGTGCTGCTTTACTCATTGAACGGCAAGAAGAGCCGCCTGACGCTCGGCTCGTATCCGTCGATCACGCTGGCTCGGCGCGTGAATTAGCAAATGAACACAAGGCTAAGGTCGCGGAGGTGTCTACCTATCGAGGCCGCTAAGGCCGAACGCGAAGAAGCGGAGCGTTTGCGTCGCGAGACAAAGACCTTCGAGAATAGCGCATTGGAAGATCGAAGGATGGCGTAAGCGTCGCTTAAAGATGACACCGCCGTCTGAAAAACTTTGTATTGCCGAGGTGGAGGATCGCGCGATAGGCTCGATCACCCGCGCCGAGGTCCGCGAACTGCTCCAGAGCGTGCGCGTTTCCGTCATCGAGGAAGCCGAGGAACTGGCGCGGCGCGCAAGGCCGAAGGTAGCGATCCTCCTGCGGCCGCGAACGGCGTGACCTCAAACCGTGTGGCTTCGTTATCAAAACGATCTTCAACTACGCCCTGGATAACGAGATTATCGCGGTGAGCCCCGCGCAGCGCGTGAAGAATCTTGTTGATGAGAAGCCGCGTAAGCTTCAGCTACTGCCCGAGCAGGTTCGCGCTGCGTGGCGGAGTGTCTGCGAGATTGAGGATGAGAGGTTCCGGGATTTTCAGAAGCTATTGTGGTGGAGCTGCGCACGTCGTAGCGAGGTCTCCGAGGCGCGCTCGTCTGAGATAGACCTCGATGAGAGGTTGTGGGCCATACCGGCGAGCGAACCAAGAACGGCGTCAGCTGGGTTGTGCCATTGCCCGAACGTGCGGTCGAGATGCTTCGGCTCGTAAGGCTGTAGCTGATGGGCGGGAGTTAGTATTCAGCGATGAGCGAGCGAAGCCGATAAACAACCCCGTGTACTGGCATCGCAAGCTCGTAGCCGACAAGTGCGGGTCAATTTCAGGATGCACGACCTGCGCTCAGTATCCACCAGTTACCTCGCTTCGTGGTCCGTCCCGGCCGCGGTGCGCGAGATATCCTCAATCATGTCGATCAGAGCATCGGGGGCAAGCATTATAACAGCTACGACTTCATAAACGAGCGCCGTGCAGCGCTAGACGACTGGGCGGCCTGGATCGCGGGCGAGCCGCGGGCGTGCGAGCGTGCGGCGGAGCGCGACGAGCTGGCGGCGCGGCGGCAGGCGAAGGTGGCCTAAGGATCGAGCGAGGCGGCCGAGCGGGCTCCTGAATACCCATAGTGCGCGGCGCGGCGGGCATCGAGTGCGAGGTCGCTCACTCGCTTCGCATCTCAGTTCATTCGCTCTCCGAGCACCCACTCGCACCGCAGCGACTCAGCCCGCCGAGACAATACTCAGTCGTCAGCTTTCGCATTTTGCGAACCAGTCTGTTTAAACGCATACTCTGTTTAAACACATCGCACTAGAAAGATGCCCTGCGAGCCCTTCTAACGGGCGTCGTTGTGAAACACTACCGGGAGACCATCTCCCGAGCGGGCCCAGGACGCGGCAGCGGGCGGTGGTGCAGGCCTAAGCTGATGCACTTCCAGCTCGAAGCCGCCCACCTCTTATTGGGTGCGTCCCACCAACGCCAGCCATGGGACAGCCGTGGGACACCCTTGGGACAGCCATGGGACAGCGGTGGTGTCCCACGAATTTACCTTTAAGTCGTTAAGGTTTTAGGGTTTGGGACAGCCGGGACAGGGTAATACTTAATATTTAGAGAGAGAGAGAGATGTATGTATGTCTTATGCCCGCAGCCACCACCGCCGCAGCCGAGCAGTATTTGACGCTGTTTGAGTGTCCCGTGTCCCAAAGCGCTTAACCTCTTGAATCTAAATAAGAATTCGTGGGACACCACCCCGTCCCAAGCGGTGGCCCAAACCGGCCGAAGAGGTGGCCCGACCCAGCTCGAAGAGACCCAGCTCTAAGAGACCCAGCCGCGTAGCACCCCAGCTCGACGCCATCCGGCATCCGGTTCTGCTCGTGCTTAGCGAGCTTAGTCACCCGTGCTTAACGCTACAAAAAGTAGCGAAATCCTTCGGCCATGCTGCAAATCCCCTCTGCGCGTAGGCGAAATTGCGCTTCCGAAAACCGCCTTAGAGATTTTTGAAGGTGTAGTAAACTGGGTATCAATAGTTGATGACACCTCAGAAAAATTTGGAGGGAAGAAATGGGTATCAGAGTGAAGGCCGAGGCGGACAAAGATTTAGCAGGCCGTATGGTGATGAGCTCCGAGGCCGTCCAAGCAGCGCTCGACATCAGCAAATCCACGCTTAGGAGACTGGTCCGCGGCGAGATCTCGCCGGAACTTCCTTTCCCGAAGCCAGCCAAAGCGGTGATCGAGCGAAACAATTTTTGGATCCGCTCTGAGATCGAGGACTGGCTCGCGGCCCAGTTGGCCTCTGCCGGAAAGTGACGCCGTGCTCAATTCAGAGAATCTAAACGCAGCGCTGCGCAAGAGCCTGGCGCGGCCGAAGGCAGCGGCTTCCGCATCGACATGGACGAGAGCCGAGAGCTGTACAAGTCCTATTTTGAGGAGCATGGCATCCCGCTCGCTGTCGCCGACATCATCAGCGATCTGCTGACACCCTCGCAGACCGCAGCGCTTACCAGCTACAAGGTGTGGTCCTTCCTGATCCACTATTGAAACCCCGACTAGTCTAAGGTTGCCGACTTCGCTCGTGTCAGGTTTCTCCAGGTCCGCAAGAAGGATGAGCCCGCGGACTGCCGTCCGTACTTCCGCTACTGGCAACCTGCGTATTCCTGTTCGCTGCTCTACCAGCCCGTTCCGGTGCTTGCATCGCTGGGCGGTGATCACAGCTGTGTTGAGTGGCAGGCCGACAAAAAGAAGCTGCTGACAGGCGTCGAGAGCGAGGTCGAGTGCGTCAGGCTTATGATCGAGGTGTGTTCGCGTTCGCGATCGCGCGCGTATGGAACCACTGAGATCGGAAGCACGCGCAGTATCTCATCAAGGAGTTTAATCAGTTTGAGGTCCGGGGCCGCGACATCGAGGTCAACCTCGATAACGACATCTTCGGTAACCCTTCCTCCCTCGCCGCACTTGAGTCCTTCGCTAAGGCGCTCAGCAATCGAGGCGCTAATGTCTACTTCTGTAAGCCTCCTCCAGGCAAAGCTAAGGGACCGAGCGACTTCGTTACCGCGTTCTGACTTCAAGCCTATCAGGCTCTGTTGCGCATTCCTTATGGCCTAGCGGAACAGCTCAAGCCGTACAACGAACGTCACGCCGTGATCGAGACGCCACCATGCATTATGAAAGAGGCGGATAGCACCTTCACACTTTACAAAATTTCAGACCTCAAAGACGTTTGGGAGAAACCTAACAAAGCTCCGGTGCGCCAACGCTCCGAGAAGTTCAAGTACTGTTATCTCATTGACGAGTGTGCCGAGTGGGGCGGCCTGAGAACCTTCACCGTAATTGACTACCTGCCCGGTCAACCTAAGTTGCTGCCTGATGGCAAATACAATGCGTGGCAGTACTGCGGTTGTGCATCCATTCCCGGTGATGTGACGCCGTTCCACTGTCTGCTCAAGCAACTTGTGCCAGATGATGAAGAGTTGCGGCGCGCAGTCTTGCAGTATCTCGCCGCGCCAATAGCGATGCCCGAGACCAATATCCACCGTGGTCTCTTAATCAAGAGCGCACCCTGCGCGAGCAAGTCCCTGCTTGGCAAGATTATGAGAGCGATTTACGGCAAGCCTAATGTGTCCAAGATTGGTAATCGGGAGTTAGGCTCAACGTTCAACTGTTGGATGGCCTATAAGCAGTTTATTGTTGGCGAAGAGGTTAAGGGCAATAGTAACATCTGGCACTACTCAGAAGAGATGAAAGAGTGTATAACCGGCGATGAGGTTCTCGTAAATGAAAAGTTTATCCCGGCGCATTCCGTGCGCAACGTCGCAAACTTCCTTCTCGTTTCTAACGATCGTCTGCCTCTGTTCATAGCCCTGAATCACCGCCTGTACCTAGTTATCGACGTTCTGAACCCGATAGCTGGGGAGCTGGGGGTTCTGATTCATAACTGAGCGATGTGTGGCGGCATTAGTCACGTCCGGCATTACCTTGAACACTAAGTGTACTTTGCCAGCTGGTCTGCCACCTCGAACGCGCCACTCTCAGCCGCGAAGCGAGCCGTGCAGTAAGCGAGCGGCAGCGGCCTTGAACTGTTCGCAAGAGAGTTGATGAGCGACGATGAGCGTCCCACTTTCTCTACCTATCGTGAGATATATGCCGCGGCCGAACGAGAGATCTCTATTAGTGAGAGCAAGTACGTTCAACTGACTAATGCCCTTGAAGAAGCTGGGGCCGTAAACATCCGCCAGCGATTCCTAATCAATCCCGCCAAGCGCGAAATGAAGGATAAAATCTGGCAGCTCAAAGGCAGCAACTACGATCTTAGTGATGACGCGCTTCGCGTGGCGTTGGTCTAGTGTCGCGAACAGCGAATCGCATTCTTTGGAGACATTGAGCCTGTTAAGTATTAGTCGATGCGGAGCAATCTGGTAACTGAGTGACCTAGTCAATGAAAAAACCAGCCCTAAAACCTCTCACCGATGCTGTCAATGAGACAGTCTGTCTGCTTCTTAAGTACACCGACGCCTCACTAGCTATTCTCAGTCCGGCAATTTGCACTATGTGCTGACCGCCTGGATCCTATGTAAGAGCGAGTATAGTCAGTTTACTCTCGTCCATCACTGTACAAAGAGTGTGCGCTATAACATCCGCGTCTCAGTGTAGAGTATCTGCAGCACACTCTACGAGCTATACAAACTCTAGCGTGCCTATCGCGCCGCGTTAAAATAAGCTCATACGTTTTCTAACCGAAAGAGAACCAATTTGAGAGCACACACTCAGATGATCGTGTAAGCGGCGATGCCGACAGCGTGACAAGTTTTGTCGAGGCCGAGCATGAGTACTGGTCTAAGTACGAGCATACCGCCCTGCGTGAGTTTCAGACGCAAGTACGATATATAGATCTTACTCAATACCAGCTCTATGCGTTGAGCAATTTTGCTACCTCTTCCGCTAAAAGCGCACTCTCTTCTATGCTCATATAGCAGCACTCAAAGCTCTGACTGCCATATTATTACGTAAATCAACCCCGCGCCCGCCAATATAGTCAGCCCCTATAGCTTGCTACCGTCTCTCTCTTACCAGACTAGTCAGCCCTGCTATCACTGTAGCGAGCCTAGCGCTGCCCCGTGCTCAATCTGTCAAGCACTGTGCTTGCCCTCTGATGCTTCTCACCATCTTAATCATCAGCCGCAGTCGTCAGATCAGTACCAACCTATCCGGGGCGGAGCGCAGCTACGAACCCCAAAGCTGTTCTGTAAAGTGACGCGCCTAACCCTACTGCGTGACGCTGAGAACATAGTCAGAGCCGCAGCTACCTATCTTAGACCGCTGACTGCAGCTTAAACAGACTCTGCCACTGAGATTAAGCTGATCATTGACCGTCTCATTTGTAATAGCAATCAGAGCGTTTCCAACGATGGGTAGCCTGGAAGAAGTATGGAAGAGGATCGAGCGCGACAGAAATTGTGATCGTAGGCGGCGCATAGCGGCGGTCAAGGCCGAGTTCGAGCGGCTGGTAAAAATTCATGGCGCGATCGCCGCGCTGGGTGCCGAGCTTGAGGAGATGCGAGTTTTGATCTCGGAGCTGGAGAACGACGAGGTTTTGCAGTGATGTTAAGTGACAAGGCAAAGCGGTTACTGGAGATGAAAGCGCGTCTCCTCGAAGCCGCGCCGCTGTGCCGAACGCAGCTCGAGAGGGAGACCAACTCGGGTCTGCTTTCCTTGGTCACTGGGTCACTGAGGAAGGAAGTGGCAGAGCACGTAAAGCAGTTACGTAGCGAGTTAGCAACCCCGCGGCGGCGGACAAAGCCTCGCCGGAGCAAACAGGACCATTTCATAAAACACGGCCACTCAGTGGCTTAGGAACACGGAGAAGACGGAGACATGGCATTTTTCACCAAGTCGGCGATCAACATAAAGCGCGAAGCCAAAGATGCCGGGCACCAGACGTGGCATGTTTGCGCCCAGCAAACGGGGCGAAAGCGCGTATGGTTAAACAACGCTGTAGCCTCCCTCGCGGTTGCGCAGGCGAAGCTCTACGCGGCCGAGGCCGAGCCGATCAATTCTGAGACCGGCGAGGTGCGAGATACGAGCGCCGAGCGCATCGAAGTTGCACGGCTTCAGAGCGCCGTCACCAGGCATCAGCAGTCGGTGAGCGCGGCCGAGGCAGAGTTAGAGGCGCTTCGGATCGCGAAGGACAAGGCGGCGGCCGAGTTTGATTTCGAGGAGTTCCTGCACGGACCGTTAGAGCGCCTGGACAAGGCGCTGCACGCAGTGCATACCGCCAATCAGGAGGTCGCCAAGGCGGCCGCCGCGGGCGTCCGTGTAGCGTCCGAGTTCACGCTGCCTTTTTTAACCGAGGAGCTGATTCAGAGCTGGCAGCATCGCAAGGAGCTAGTGTGCAACCCGCCGGCGCGGCGGGAGCCGCATCCGTGCACCATAGTCGAGTTTATCCGCGACTATAGCGCCGGCAGCGTCGGCGGCGGCGGTTACGTCAAGGGTGACGCGGCCGGCTGGGATCCTGATAAGTGCGCCGAGTTGATCGCGCAGGTTTCGCCGTCTGGCGCACGCCAACGCCGGAGGGTGAGGCGCTCGTAGTCGCGGCACGCAAACGCCTGGCGCTCGTGGATCCTACGCAAGGATCCGCAAGGGTTGATGTGGGATGGCCATCGAATGACGCGGCATAAAGCATCGCGCAAGCACGCGAATCAGCCCGCGGGCGGCGCGACACCCCGGCGCGCGGCGCGGGTGAGAGCTGATACTCCAGGATCAGCAGCAGCCCACGCGCCCGCGCCGGCCTTTAAGGGTAAATTGGCTGCGCATATCCCCGAGATCAAGCGCCGCAGCGCCGCCGGTGAGTCCTACTCAAGTATTGGCAGGGTGTTCGGCGCTTCTCATTCAGCCGTGCGCGCGATCATTCGAGGGGAAGCCTATAAGCGCGGCTGGGGGACGCGGCGGCAGTCGTTCTGCGCCTTCTGCCGCGGCCCCGTCAGGGTCGAGGCCAACGCGACAAGGCTGATTTGTGATGCGTGCTCAGGCCGCGCCGCCGACCTGCTTACGGTCTATGACCGCGACAAGGGCATCGGCGAAGTTCCCGACAATCTCAAGCGCAGGTACTTACAGAGCTAGATGGCGGATCAAGCCACAACAGCCGGCCGATCAGGCCGTAACCGCCGACGGGCCAAGGACGGTCCCCCGATCTTAGCCCATGACTCCGGCCGGCGCGTGGTGAAGACAAAGCGCGGCCGGTACACCTACGTCGAAACGTATGCCTGCGTCAACGCCCGCACGCTGGAGGAGGTAATCGGCCGCCTCACAGCTCCAGAGCTTCGGCGCTGCCTGGATTTGGAATGGGCGAGCCCTACTAAGAGGCGGAAAGTCCTGCTCAGACTGACGACGGTTCTTTACACACTCCAGCGCACGGAGGCGCTTGACGTGATCCGCCGCACCGTGCCGGCCCAGCTCCCGCGCCTTGAGCGGAAATTTACTGTCACCCAGCTGGAGCAGTCAGCGCTTCGCACCTTCGGCCCAAGCACCCGCGGGCCGAGTAAGGGAAAGCCGCGCCGCTCCAACGGCGCGTCGTACCGATCGACCTTGACCAAGCGGATGCACCAGCGCAAGGCGGAGATCGAGGCGGCGTCCGTCGAGCATGTCGCTGCGCATGAGCCGCTCACCCGGCGCGAGCGCGAGGAATTGCGCAAGGCTGCCGGGGATCACTTCTGCGGCAATCCGTGTCGAATCTGCGGAGCCTCATTTCAAGGAGATAAGTTGTGATCGCGATAATTATTTTGCGCCGTGTTAGTAGTTGTTGCGGCGGATGCGATATGGCGCGGCTCGTTTGCGGCTCAGAACACGCGCAGCCCATGCAGCCCGGCCACAGAGCCGCGAGATCATCCGTCGCAGCCCGGAGGGATGGCGAAGTCTCGACATCGGCGAGGCCGAGCATCGCGAGCCCGATGTGACCTTCAGCCGTTTGACAGCATCCTGGGCGGCAAAGCCCGCCGGCCGCGCAGATGAACTTCGATAGTTACAGCATCAGGCGACAGCGCGAGAGGGTTGCCACTCACGAAGCATCGCACGCGGTGTTGGGGGTTAAGGTCGGCAATGGTGTTTCGCGGGTCGAAATTTGGCCCGGCATTCAGGAAGACGGCACTGCGCCCGATGGAATCTGCACGTTTAGGGATTTCCGATCGCTGTCCCGGGAGGTCAGGATAATCTGCACGTTGGGCTGGCCGCTCAGTGAGAGGCGAACGGGCAGCTACATCAACTACCAATCCGAGCACGACCCTCAACGAGGTGACGAAGCTTTTACGGGGGAGCGGGTTGGATTATCAGGCGCTCCTTGCGGAGACCGAAAAGTTGCTAACGACGTACTGGTCCGAGATAGAACTGTTGGCCTTCCAGTTGATGCATCGACGCGTTCTTGTCGGCGACGAAATAACCGAAGCGATGACGCCGTGGAGGGCCGGCAAATGACGGCTCAGCTCTTCAATGTCACGTACATAAAAACCGCAAGCCCATATCAGGTCGGCGAGACGGCGGCGTGGCCGCTCGATCAGGCTGTGCGCCTTATCGCGGCGGGAATCGCTCGCATCGCGGACGGCGAGCCTGGGCGCAAGGCTCTCGAAGAGGCTGTTGCTGCGCATCGAGCGCCGAAGCCGCAGGAGTGGCAGAAGTTTTTGTTGCAGCCAAGCTGGTTCAAGTTTCACAGCTAAGTAGGGCAGGTAGCAACTAAGTTACTCAGTACGGGTTCAACAAATGTACAAGTGCACTATCAATTTGTTGAGAAGTGATTGTACAGTGGCTAGGTCAGTTGCTACATCACTGCTTGACACGTTGCGCAGAGTTGCGTAGATTCGCGCTAAGCAGCAATAGAGCTGCCGCAAACACGAACTAGTGGGGATAGAGACTAGTTATGAAGAGCAACAACAACTGGAAGCAGAAGCGGACAAAGCGGATGCGCGATGGGCTCATAAGCGAGCCAAGGCCATGGCGACCGAGTGCAGAGACGGTCTCAGTCTGCGCCCAAGACGAGGAAAGAACGCGGACCCCGAGCGGGCCGAGTGGCGCTTTTCTTTTGTCGATGGGGCCGGCCGCAGGCGCTGCCTCACGATCGGCATCTGGCCGGAGTGTTGGGCGACGGATTGGAAGGGCCGGCGCAAGCAGTTGCCTCTCGGGGCCGGAATGACGGCCGATGAGGCGCGCGGTCTCGTTGCCCGGTTGGTTGCGGGAGATCCCCAGGCGATTGGCCTCGTTATGCTTCAATACCGCCGAGCCCCACGCAGGCGACTGGCTGCGCGGGCGGAGTCGTTTTTCAGCAAGGTTGCCGCCTTCGCCCAGGCGCGTGGCCTTCAGACGCGCCCGGCCACCTTGCGCGCCGCTGCTTAGTATCGCGACGGAGCCGACCGGCCAGATAGTCGGCTCCGTCCAACTTTACCTTTGGGAGTTTTTGACTTATGCAACTCTGGCATCGGACGAGCCCACAACAGGCCTTTGAGATCATCGTGCGCCACGGATTCGGGGAGGGTGCTGCCACAATCCGGCTGTCAGATGAGCCGCCGGATCCGAAGTACACGGAGCCTCTCATTTACGAGGACCGCGAGTATGTGATCGGGGTCACGATAGATGCGCCCACGGGCGTGCTCGATGAGTTTGAGAAGACCGCGGAAGGCGACCCATATCGCCAGTGGGAAATCCCGGCCCAGACCCTTAAGCTATTGGCTGCGCGAGTTAAAGGCCTACGCGGTGCGCAGCCACCGATCCCGCCAGGACGGCCTCAGCCGAATATTTTGTTTCACCGAACGACCCTCGCAAACGCGGAAATGATCCTGCTACTCAGCGGATTCAGACTTGACAGCAGTCATGATGGCGTCTGGCTCTCCGATATTCCGCTGTTCAAAATCACTGAGCATGTCCCGGTCGAAGAGCGAACGGCCGACGGCGAGCACGGGAGCGCGCTGCTCGAAGTTATCATTGACGGCGCGGACGGGTTTCTCGCGCAGTATGAATGGGTGAAGGAAACAACTTTCCGCGAATGGTTAGTTCCGCCTGAGATCCTCAATGCTCGGATTCGCAAAATCCGCATGATGCCCCGCCGCGAGGCGCTGTCCCTGTATCCGATGGAGATCCTCAAAGAGGGGGCACCCGGCCAACTCAGCCCGATAGAGATGCCCCGGCCGGCAATCACCCAGGAGCGGGACGGCATACCAGATCTGCGGGAAGACTTACATCAAGGCGCGCGCGACTCTTTCAAGGGGCTCGGTCTCATACTCTCGATGTCGAAGTCTCGGAAGCGCGACACCCGGCTGTAATGAGCCTTCTATTTCGTCTTCTTTTTCGGACGCTTGGCCTCCGTCGCTTCCTCGCCTTTAGCTCGTTCGCCTTCGTCGAGCATCAGGATAGGTTCTCCGCCCAAACGCATGAATTGAAGAGAAACCGAAGCAGCCTCTATGGTGCGGATTGCTGCCGCTGTTTCGGCGTCCGCTTTCTGTTCGTCGGTAGGCGGACCAATGCGAACGTCGATGTTGTATCCCTTGTCAATCCGATTCGCCAAACCTCTGAGTGATACTCTGACAGCATTTTTGAGTTCTTGCCGTCGTAGGTCATCGTCGACTCGGAAAAATTTCTGCTCAACTTCTATTGAAACTTGCTCGACAGTGTGCGCCATCCTTTCATTCAGAAGCCGTTCGAATTGCTCAATATGGTTCGCCGGCATTTCCAATGCCTGAAGCCTCGCTTTTATTTCCCTGGCCTCCAGCAAGTTTTTGTAGGCTAGGGTGATCCGCTCGGCCGCATAGGCGAATGCGGCGGCTGCCGCCTGTGCCATACCGACGTAAACCATCAACGCTGTCGAAGACAGAGTTCGTATTGGGAGTGGATCGCGGTGACCCGTAGACAGTTCCAAAAAAGTGGCGAAGATAAACTCAAACTCTTCTAGTTCATCGGTGAACGTCTTGAACTCATCGTCGATGGCTTCTCGTGGGATGGCCACGCCGACTTCGCATTCACCCGGTGCAAGTTCCTCAGCTCCGATTTTAAGATGTGTGAGGCCGTTGGTAACCTCAGTCAGCCCATTCTTGAAAGTCGTTAGGGCCTGTAGGATCGGCTGCAGCTCTTGAAGAGCTGCAGCAGGCTTAATCTGGTTACGCTGGAAGACGTTCTCGATTCGATTTCGAAGTTCGGTGCCGAGTAAACCGGTACCCCCAATCTCCGTGACGATTTGACGCCACGCTGGGCTAAACTCATTGCTTCGCGCGTTAGGTAGTAGCCGGGCCAATTCCGTGCGCTTACTTGCAACAAGGTTCTGCGAACTGCGCTTGCGCTAGTTGGTTCACTGCGTTTTGTACACCGCCTATAAGCTCTTGTAGATGCTCGACGATACGACCGTCGGTCAATTCCTTAAGCAGCGCCTTGGCCACTGCATGTAAGCGCTCGGCATTCATTTAATTCTTTCGCAAAGTAGAAGGATGGAGGATAACCGACCTCGCGGAGCGATCAATGCGCAGCCCCGCTTAAATCCACTTCGCGAAGCCAGTTGTCCACAACACTCGACAAATTCTCCGCGAAGGTCGTCAGATACGGCGTGAAGACTATCAACGCGCTACCAGGCCCTATCCGGGAGGCGACGTTGGCGCTTCTCGGTCCCACGTATAGGAGTTTTCCCGCGATACAAGTGAGGTCGACCGCGGGTCGGATGCGAGCAAGCGGCGAGGCTGCCCGGCGGCTCCGCCGCCACGGCAAGGACCATCACTTACCGAGCCCTAGATGCTCAGATAACACTCTTTCTAAGAGGCCCGATGTCAAAGGCTTTGCTTTGGCCCGATCCACCTTCCCTTGCGCCCCGGCTGCAGGCGCGATTTTCCAGTTTTCTGGAGCCTGCCCCGCGCCGTCCCAAAGGAGCGCGTATCCTCGACCGTGGACTGCTCCGCCAGTGACATCTACGCCGCCGCCTCCGGCGATTAGTCCGACCAGCTGGATGGTCACTTTTAAATCATCCGCTGACACGGTAAGCATTGGCCATTCGACTTCCCTCTTGAGGAAATCATCTTGATGTCCGCTCATCGTCTTGGCATGGGTAAGAACCTTAGCCTCGACAGACTCTGAGAGCGTGTTCTCGATAAAGTGAATCAAGGCTACGAGTGCCCGATCCCATGCCTGGAGCCTGGTTTCTATCTGTTGTGACGCGGCTTCCGTTTGTTCTTTTCGTTTTAACAACTTGTCCTTGAGGCTCATTCTGTGTGCTCCCCTGCCCTGTCCCGCAGGCTTCACGTCATCGACCATAATTGCGATTATGGCGCTTTTTGCGCTCTGCGTCTCTCGCCGTGACTGGTCGTGACCGGACTTGTCGATGGAAAATTTTTGGGAGAATCGCTTTTCGATTCTGTCCATGCGGGATCCGGATCGGTCTGCCTTGGCCTGATAGCCCCGGAGTAACTCAGCGAACGAGTGCGACGGACGTTGATCGTTGGCGCTTCGTCGCGGGGTTGCTTCGCCTGCATAGTGGCTGTTACGTGCGTCGGTGCCAAAGAGACGGATCGGCGATCACGACGAGCTGCGGGTGCTCCGTTAGGGTGCTCTCGGTGCTCCGCTGGGGTATCCGTAGGCCTCGGCTCAAAGTTCAATGAAGATGACCGAAAGTGCGATTTAGCATACGTCAAAGGATTTTTCGCTTCGTGGCGGTTTCTCGAGGTGTCTGGAAGTGCCTGAAAACCCTACTTTACGTGAGCAGCTCTCAGATATAAACGATGGGAAATAAATCCGGCAGCGACGGACCGGGTAGCGCCAAGCGCACTATCAGTGACGGGCCAAATGGGGGCGGCAAACGTACTCTCACCGACGTCATCATCGGACCGCCGCGCGACGTCCGCGATCCAGGGATCTTCCATAGCCTTTCGTTGATCGCGTTTTTGGCCTGGGTCGGTCTCGGCTCCGACGGACTGAGTTCGTCGTGTTATGGTCCCGAGGAAGCCTTCCTCGCGCTCGGCCACAACCAGTACCTGGCGGTGTTTCTGGCGGTGATGACGGCGCTGACCGTCTTCATCATCTCAGCCTCGTATTCGCAAACCATCGACCTGTTTCCGTCGGGCGGCGGCGGCTACCTGGTCGCGACCAAGTTGCTGGGGCCCTATCCGGGCCTGACGTCGGGATGCGCGCTGGTGATCGATTACGTTCTGACGATCGCGATCTCTATCGCGAGCGGCGCCGACGCCATCTTCAGCTTCCTGCCGACCAACTGGCTGTGGCTGAAATTCTGGGTCTGCCTGGTGGTGGTCGTGCTGATGGTCGGGATGAATCTGCGGGGGGTCAAGGAATCGGTGCTTTCGCTGTTGCCGATCTTTCTCGCCTTCGTGGTGATGCACATCTGGCTGGTCGGCTATGCGCTCCTCATCAGAAGCCCGGAACTGCCCATGATCACCCGCGACGCCATCAGCCAGGTCCATACCGGCGTCAGCACCGTGGGCGTGCTGGCGCTGGCGATCATCTTCTTCCGTGCGTACAGCATGGGCGCCGGCACTTACACCGGAATCGAGGCGGTCAGTAACGGACTGCCGATCCTGCGCGAGCCGCGCACGGCGACAGGCAAGCGCACGATGCTCTATATGGCCGTGTCGCTGGCGGGACTGGCCGGCGGGATCCTGGTCTGTTATTTGCTGTTCAACGTCGGCCCGGTCCACGGCCAGACCCTCAACGCCGTGCTGTTTGAGCGCGTGGCCAGCAACTGGAAGCTGTTCGGCCTGCGGGTCGGAGTGCCCATCATCACCTTCACCCTCATCACCGAGGGCGCGCTGTTGTTCGTAGCCGCGCAGACCGGCTTCATCGACGGGCCGCGGGTGCTGGCTACGATGGCGGTGGACCGCTGGTTGCCGCGCCGCTTCGCGCAGCTCAGCTCGCGCCTGGTGACGCAGGACGGGGTATTCGCGATGGGCCTGGCGGCGATCGCAATCCTGGTGTTCACGCATGCGCGGGTCGATTTGCTGGTTGTGCTTTACGCGATCAACGTGTTCGTCACCTTCACGCTCTCGCAGCTTGGGATGAGCGTGCACTGGTGGCAGGAGCGCGCGAGGGAGCCAAACTGGCGGCGCAAGCTTGCGATCAACGGCGTGGGATGCTCGTTCACGGCGCTCATCCTGATGCTCACGGTGACGCTGAAGTTCGACGAGGGCGGCTGGGTCACGATCGTGATAACCGGCGCGATGGTCGCACTGTGCTACCTGGTGCGCCATCACTATAAGTACATCAGTCATGCGATCGAACAGCTCGAAGCCGACATCCTGCCCGAGCTTTTCGCCGCCAAGGAAAGCCCGCCCGAACAGTACGATCGGACTGCACCGACCGCGGTGCTGCTGGTCAACGGTTTTAACGGCCTGGGCCTGGCCACGCTGCTGACGCTGCGCCGGCTGTTTCGCGACCAGTACCGCAACGTGATCTTCGTCGGCGTGGGCGAAGTCGAATCGTCGCGGATGAAGGGGCCCGAAGAGGTCAAGCAGCTCGAACAGCAGGTGGCCGACGATCTCAGCGAATACTGCCGTTTCGGCACCGACCTGGGCCTGCACTCCGAACTGCGAGTGAGCATCGGCCCCGACGTCGTCGTGGAGCTGCGCAAGCTGTGCCTGGACGTCGCGCACGAATTCCCGCAAGCCGTGTTCTTCGCCGGCAAGCTCATCTTCGAGGCCGAACTGGAAGGCTTTATCAGCCGCTTCCTGCACAACCACACCGCGCTCGAATTGCAGAACTGGCTACAGGTGCATGGGCTCAGCCTGGTGATCCTGCCGGTGCGCGTACTGCCGGCTGCTTCGGCCTCGCGCAGCGAGACTGGGATAATCCGCCCGCAGGTGGCCTAGCGCGCGCACGCGGGAGCGCTGCGGCAGGGCGCGGCCGCGACGCGGCCGCGCCCTGCCGCACTTTGCGCGGCACCTCGGCACGGCCCCGCCAGCACGGAGCGGCCGTTGCGCCGACGGCGCAACGGCCGCTTCGTGCTGGCGCTCCGCATCAGCGCAGCGACGGCCCGCGCGCTAACGCGCGCGGGCCGTCGCTGCGCTGATGCGGGGGGGTTGCGAAGCGCGCGCGTCGCTTGCTACAGCACTTTTGTCGCACCAGCGCGCCTTCGCCGGGAGAGTGATCGATGGCTTCAGGTCAGTTCCGACACGTGCTCGACGGCTACAAAGTCCTCGATTTCACCCAGTTCGTCGCCGGACCGACCGTAACGAGGCTGATGGCCACGATGGGCGCCGAGGTAATCAAGGTCGAGCTCGCGCCCGACGGCGACCGTTCGCGCCTGATCCCCTACGTGCGCGACAACCGCAGCGGTTACTACGTCCAGCACAACCTGGGCAAGCTGAGCCTCGGCCTCGACGCGCGCCATCCCGAGGGCGTCGCGATCCTGCGCGAACTGGTTAAGCAGGTCGACGTGCTGGTCGAGAACTTCGCTCCCGGCGCAATCGCGCGGCTGGGCTTCGACTATCCCGCAGTGAGCAAACTCAATCCGCGCATCGTGATGTGCTCGGTGTCGACTTTCGGCCAGACTGGGCCGCTCGCGGAAGATCCGGGCTTCGACTTGATCGGCCAGGCTTACGCCGGCGTTACCGGACTTATCGGCGAAAAGGACGGCCCCCCAGTTATTCCACTGATGGCGATTGGCGACGTCAGCACGGGCGTGCATGGGATGGGCGCGATCGCGTGCGCGCTGCTCCATCGCGAGCGCTCGGGCGTCGGCCAGTACATCGACGTCTCGCTGCTCGACTCCTACTTCGGCTACCAGGACATGGGCGTGGAGCTGTTCACGGCGAGCGGCGGTGCCGCGCGCGTCGAGCGATCGGGCCGCCACTATCCGGGGCTCAGCCCGGCCGGGGTTTTCAAGGGCCGCAAGATTTACTTCATCATCATGGCCTGGATGGATCGTCATTGGGCGCAGTTGTGCGAGGCGATGGGCCGTCCGGAACTCGCGCGCGATCCGCGCTTCGCCGGCCTCCCGGCGCGAGTCGAAAATCGCGAGGCGGTGACGGAAGTTATCGAGGGCTGGCTGGCCTCGATGCCCGACGACGCGAAATCGCTGGAGGCGATGCGCGCGGTGCGCGTCCCGGTCGCGCCGATACACACTCTGGAAGACGCGATAAACCATCCGCACCTGCGCGCGCGCGGCACCGTGGCCGAAGTGCACGACCGCGTGCTGGGCGACATCAAGGTGCCTGGCTTTCCGATCCGGTTCTCGGAATTTCCGAGCCCGGTTAACCAGCAGGCGCCGCTGCTCGGCGAGCACAACGATTTGATCCTGCGCAAATATTTAGGGTATCCGGACGAGCGAATTGCCGCGCTCAAAGACCAGCGCGTGTTGGTCAGCAAGCCCTACTGAGGATTCACCCGACGGGCGACAGCCCGTGAAGCCGCATCAGCTCACGAACGCCTTCCTCGGTCTCGATCTCGGGACTCCATCCGAGGATCGCACGGCTGCGCGCAAGGTCGGCCAGCGTGTCACGCGGCTCACCCAGCCTCGGCGCGACGTTGACGCGCGGTCCGCCGATCAGCTCCGCGATTCGGTTGACGCTGAGCGCATCGCCGCGCCCAACATTGATCGCGCTGCCGTCCCCAAGCGCACAATCCATCGCGGCCAGGTTCGCGCGCACGACGTCGCGCACGTGGGTGAAATCGCGCCGCTGCTCGCCGTCGCCGCGAATCTCGAGCGGCCGTCCTTCACGCCGCGCACGCAGAAACGCTCCGATAACCGTCGCGTACGCCCCCTCCAGATCCATCCGCGCGCCGTACACGCTGAAGTAACGCAGTGAGAGCGCGCCCAGCCCATACAGCCGATGGAACATCCGCACGTATTCCTCGCCCATCAGCTTCTGCAACGCATAGGGGCTGAGCGGATTGGGCGGCATCGTTTCGATGAGCGGCAATCGCGGCTGCCCGCCCGACAGTTCATCCGACTGCTCGCCATAAACTGACGACGAACCAGAATAGACCACGCGCCGCACGCCCGCCGCGCGCGCCGCCATCAGCACGTTGAGCGTACCAACCACGTTGACCAGATGGGTCTCGACCGGCCGTTCGATCGACAACCCCACCCGCGGCAGCGCCGCGGTATGAAAGACGCAATCGACGCCGGCAAAGGCCGGCTCGATCGCCGTGCGCTGGCGGATATCGGCCTCGGTAAGCTCGGCGCGCGGGTTGAGGTTTTGGCTGCTGCCGGTCATAAAGTTGTCGATCACGCGGACCGTGAGTCCGCGCTCGAGCAGCGCGTCGGCCAGATGCGACCCGATAAATCCGGCGCCGCCCGTGACCAGCACGATACGTCCCGCGCCCGGGGTGCGAAAATCATTCGACATTGCTTAAAATCCTAACCGGATCACGGCCGCAACACGATGGTCGCGTTGCGGCGATCGCCAACGCGAGGAACACGCATGCCCCAGCATCGCGCTTCATCCTTTAATCCGCGCTCGGACCACCCGCCGCGATCGTACATCGGCGCCGTCTGCACCGCGGCAGTGTTACTCGCCACCGTATCGGCCGCGTGCGCGGGCGATACGATGTCTGGCGCGGCGGGCGCGGCGCGCTACTTCATGCCCGACGTGGCCGCATCCAAGATCGTGACGGTGGCACGCGCCGGCACGGCCGCCGACAGCGTGGTCGTCCTCACCGAGGCCGTCGCGGTGAAGGAAACGGGGCCCAAGCCGACCGTCGAGCACTTCGGCGAGGTCTACGCTTTCTCACCCAGCTTCATCGCGGTCCATCGCGACGAGCCGACGCGGATCACGCTGTGGAACCTGCAGCCCGATGACGATCACGATTTCATGCTCGAGGATCGTCCCGGCCATGCGCTGATGCATCTGCGGCTGACGCCGCTCTCGAAGACCTCATACGTCTATACATTCCATCGCGAGGGTCTTTACGGCTTCCGATGCGCCGTGCATCAGCCAGAGATGAACGGCCAGATCCTCGTGCTGCCGCGCCGCTGAACCGGGCACTCGGGCGCAAGGTGCCGCTGCGCTGGCGTGCGAACGCCGATCGTGACCGATGCGTCGCAGCTAAACGTTCCGCCGGCGCTGGCGTATCGAAACTCGAAGAGCCGAGTCAGGGAGGAATCGCACTTGGAGCAGTGCCGGGAATCAGTGAATTGATCGGCGGCGCCTCCGCCTTGACGGTCACATCGTAGACAACCTTCTCGCCACCGGCGAGCGTCGCATCAATCTTCCAACTGCCGGCTTCGGTGCCGAGCAGTACAAGGTCGCCCGAGGGTTGAGGCTGCACGCTGAGCGAGTTGGGATTCGCGACCGCCTTCGAGTCGGTCTTGGCGCCCTTTTCGAGCCCACTTATGGTGTAGGTCTCGCCCTTGTTGATCGTCACGGAGATGACGCGGGGCTTTTTGACCTGCCCGGCCTGTTTGGCGTCCTTTGCGTGCCTGGCGTTTTTGGTCGCGGGGGTGGGCTGAGGGGTAGCCTGTGGCCACGCCGTCGCAGTCAGCATGAGCAGTCCCATTACGGCCGTCACGGCCACTGTCAGATTGCGCAGATTGCGGCCTGCGCTCGCCATTTTCAATTCGAGCCCTTTAAACTCGATCATGGTCTCGTCGTGCCCTCCCCCATTCGGCATCGAAGCAGGCTGCCCGTCAAAACCTTAAGAGGCCGGGAGCGCCTGCGCAAGCCCTGGCTCAGATGGGGCTACGCGGCGTTGCTGTCGCTCATCGGACGGAACGGGATGCGCACCCCCGCCGCGGGCCATGCGCGCCCACTATTTGGTTATTTGAATAACCAAGACGTTCGAACTGCAACGCATAACGGCCGGCCGATCCTGATAGGCTTTAACTATGAAAACCATTATGAAAACTGCGGCGACTTATACCGGTATAGTGGCTATGGCATTGCTGATGGGCACTGCCGTTATCGGATGCACTGTGCAGGGGCCGGCTGGCCCTCCGGGAATGAGTGGAGCGACTGGAGCCACCGGTGCCACGGGTATGCAGGGTGACTCCGCGCCCGTCAACCCGACCGTGACGAAGTCCTACAACTCAACAACCACCAGCTCGAACGACAACTACGTACCGCCGAGCAGTAGCACGACCACCGAGAAGACCTCGACCCAGAGCAACAATTAGTCCTGCGTCAATCGAGGGCGGCTCCGCATCGGAGCCGCCCCGCTCTCATCCATCAAGCGCGCGCACGCCGTACGACACTAGCGGTATTCGGTATCGGAGCCGGCGGCGCGCCGACGCTCAGCGGGCGGCGGCGGGATGCGTGTTCGCCGACAGCATCTCGCAGATTTTCTGTGCGATAAGCTCGCCAGCCAGCCGGTGGCCCACCGCGTTCCAGTGTCCGACCCCCAGCTTGGTGTCCTTGAAGCCGGCCAGGAACATATGATGCTCATCGGCGTAGGCCTGCATTGGCGCCGCCAGGTTCAGCACCTCGAAACCCTCGCGTTCGCCGAGCGCCTTGATCCGCTGGTCGGGATAAAAGATGTCTGTCGAACGGTAAGTCATCAAGTAGTAGCCGCGCACGGTCGGATCCGGATAGATCTGCGGTGGATTGGCGAGCGTCACCACCAGCAGCGGCACGTGATGCGCCGCCGTCTCGCGCGCCATCATCGTGATGATCCCCTCGGTGACTCGCCACGCGTCCTTCCATACCGGCGTCATCGGCGGATTGTAGATATTATCCTCGAGTCCCGCCTCGTGCCCCAGCGGCGCTGGCTGCTGTTCGGCGACCGGCGTGAAGCCGCCGACGCTCGCATGCCCTATGGGTTTAAGGACGCTGGCCGCGGGTCTGGGTTCGCCGGCTGACGGCGGCCGAGCTTCCATCGCTTTCATTTTCGACCGGATATCGCTCTTGGCGTCGCCGATCAGGTTGAGCACCTGCGAGTGGCGCGATTCGAACCGCATCATGCACGACAGATAAAACCATCGCGAGCGCTCGAACGGCCCGCCGAGTGTCAACTTGCCGTCATCAAAGACGTAGAACGGGCGGCACTTATCGCTCTCCAGCACCGTCGAGTTGTTGCGCAGATCGTTGCCCGAAAAAAAAGCCAGCACCACCAGGTCGGGCGAATACTGCCAGGCATGGCGGCGCAGCGTGATCAGCTCCTGCGCTGTGCCGTAGGCGTCGGTCCCGAAGTCCATCACCTGGATTTTTCTGCCGCCCAGCCCCTTGCATCCGCCGAGCGCATGCTCGGCTACCGAGCAGAAGGTCTGATCGTACGCGACCTGTGGCGCCTCGGTGAAGGAGTCGCCGACCACCGCCACGCGCAGCGTGTCCGGCGGCTTGGCGATCGTCCATTGCGGGCCGCGAAACCCGGCGCTGTTGACGCTGACGAAGCCCGCACCCTCCTCGCGCTGCCATCCGGACGCGCCTGGCTTGAGGCCCCATCCGCGATATGCGTCCCAGGTGTAAAGGCTGACCTTGGCCAGACCGCTTACACGCACCGCGACCTCGGCCATCAGGAATGCGATCGCCACGCCGGCCAACACCAGCGCGAGATTGGCGGCAACGCGCTTTTTCCTGCTCACCGGCCTAGAACAACGTGTAGATAAATGGGGCGACGGTGGAGAATTCGGCAATTGCGATCAGTACGCTTAGAACCAGCAGCGTGCCGATGAGCGGCACCAGCCAGAACTTCTTGCGCTCGCTCGCAAACCCCCACAGGTCTCTTAGCAAATCCAGCATCGTCAGGCTCACTCCGGTAGATGGCGCAGCCGCGGCCGGCCCGCCGCACAAGCATAGGACGATTCCACAGGGTAGAAGCAAGGCTTCTGGCGAAAAGGCATCCTTCCAGCGGTCAGACATTAAGGCGATCCAAGCCACGGCGAGGGCCGGCAGCCGCAACGCGTAATCCAGGCGCCTCAGGGGAGTACGCCGCGCCGATGTATCGGATTCAGAATGACTTCTCCATCCCTTGCGCGCGGCGGATGGGCGAAGGTCGAGTTTCACTTTGGGGAGTTATTCCCCGTGTCGGCTTTCATCGTGACCAACCTCACGGCCGAGAGCTGGGTGGCAGCGCGATCCTACAACAAACGAGTCGCCGAACGATGGATCAAGGAGGGCAAGCAGGCGGTGAAGATGACGCGGCTAGAGGCCCGGTTAAACAGGAATTCTTTAGATCGCAATTCGCGCTTAAACTTCGGATCAAGCTGCGGAAACAGGCCGTGCTTAGTCTCCCGCAAAGTCAAAGCACTTCCGGGAGGAATTCTCATGATTCGTAAGAGTTCGGAATTGGGATGGCAAATCCGTGGATTTGCGCGTGCTATCGCTGCGATAGCGCTGGTCTCTCTGGCTGGCGCCTCCGTATTCGCGGATACGCCGCATTCCCAACCCTTCTTTTTCCTGCCTAGCAACCTCGTGGTCAGCCGCAGCGTTTACGACAACAACCCAAATAACGTGACGGTGAACGAGCCTCTACCGCCTGACTGCGTGATCGCGACCGGCGACTGCACGACCGCGACCGCCAACGGCACGTATCCGCAAGTCTTTAACAACGCTTTGGTCGACGGCAGCTTCGGCATCACCTCGCGGATTTTCCTCGACCAGATCACTCCGTTTGGCCTTCCCCTCGGTTCGCTCGAAGTGCCCAACAGCTTGCAACTCGGGCTTTCCTCCACGCGGGATCACCTGGTCACCGGTTTCAGCTCAAAATCTGAGCTGGCGCTTAACCTCTCGTTGGATCACAACTATCTGACGTTCATGGGCTACGTTGCTCCGGTGAACGCGCTGGACGTCTCCAATGCGAATACGCCGGGGGTCGTCGATCCGACCAATCCGGTTGGCACCAGCTATTACCGGGCAGTCGCGCAAGTCGATCGCGAAGGCAGATTCAATTTCACCGAGACCAACGCGTACAGCGGCGACAATGGCCGCGCGGCGATTTTCAATACCGAAGGGGACGCTTTCTATACGGCCGGCAACGCCGGTAACGGCAGCAATCCGCAGCCTCCGGGCGTGGTGCTTGGCGCCGGCGCGCAGTTCATCACTCCCGAGACTATCGCCGAAGTGGCGCAGGATCCGGGGACTCCGTCGCCTGTGGGCAGCTTTTCGGTCACACTCCTGGGAGACAAGGCGGACAAGAACGGCAAGGACGACAACTTCCGCGGCCTGACGATTTTCAACAACGTCATCTATTACACCAAGGGCAGCGGCAGTAACGGCGTCAATACTGTCTACTTTGTCGATACCACGGGCACGGCCTGTCCCAAGGGGGTTGGACTTCCGTCAAGTTCCGCGACTCTGCCGGACTCACCGCTGGCGTACAATCCAACAACCATCGAGAGCGGCGGAGCGCTGCCGAGCAACATGTGTATCCTTAACGGCTTCCCGACCCAGTCCGCAAAGACCTCGACGAATTCGTTTCCTTTCGGCATCTGGTTCGCGAATGCGACCACGCTCTATGTTGCCGATGAGGGCGACGGGACACTCAGCGACGCCGCGACGTCGAGGTTCGCGGGACTGCAAAAGTGGATCTTCAATTCGTCGACTGGCGCGTGGCAGGAAGCCTACGTGTTGCAGAACGGGTTGAATCTCGGCGTGCAGTACACGGTCCCCGGCTATCCGACCGGGAACAACCCGGCAACCAATCTGGCCTGGGCTCCCGAGACCGACGGACTCCGCAATATAACCGGCATCGTGAATCGCAACGGTACCGCGACCATCTATGCGATAACCTCGACGGTCAGCGGAGGCGGCGACCAGGGAGCTGATCCGAACAAGCTCGTTGCGATTAGCGACAAGCTGGCTGCCACCACGCTTCCGGCTTCCGAGAGTTTCCATGTTCTGCGCAGCGCCGGGTTCGGCGAGGTCCTGCGCGGCGTGTCCTGGACTCCGGGCGGCTACCCTCCCATCTGAAGAGCGCAATTCAAGTGCCCTTGGGAGACTATCGTCAGTTCGTCATTTAGTGTGATCGCGCAACGCTCGGCTTTTCGCTTGCCGAGCGTTGCGCGAATTCTTCAGACGGCTTCTGAATGACCGAGTATTCTACAGGTCGTGACGCGGAAGCTCATAATCATTCCGCAGGAACTCTCGTTACGCTTCATATGTGCAACGCCCCGACGGTCTCTATGTGAGACCGGCCGAGACGTTCGGGAAGCTAAGCAGCCTTAGAAGGGCTTCTCCATTCCTTGCGGCGGACGCGGCGGGCTCGGCACCCGGTAGCTCTCGCACTTGGGGTCGAAGCCGCGTTTCATCCGGTCGCGGCCGAAAACCCACATCACGAAGCTGAACGGCGTGATCACGATCATGAAAATCAGGGTCAGGATGACCCGCGTGTTGAACCATCCCAACGCATGCCCCAGCCGCGTCCACCATCGATGGAGCAGCGTGAGGCTGCGCGGCCACAGAAGCGCCGCCAGCCACAGCACCGCGGCAACGATCCACGGCCATAGCGCGGGCGTGCGATGGCGCAGCAGGGGCAGCACGCCGAAGAGCGCCGCGAGCAGCGCCCCCAGCACCAATCCGAAATTGCGCAACTCCGACTCGGGTAGTCGCTCCCCTGTCCGGTGCTCCATCGCCGCCCGTCAGTCCAGTTCGAACTCGCGCTTCCAGCTCTCGTCGCGCGGACGCTCGGCCTGGTCGGTCTTGGCGAGCACGAAGTCCTCCAGCACCAAAACGTCCATCTCGGTGCGCATGAAACATCGGTACGCATCTTCGGGCGTGCACACAATCGGCTCGCCGCGCACGTTGAACGAGGTGTTGACCAGCACGGCGCATCCGGTCCGCGCGGCGAAGCGCTCGAGCAGCCGATGGAAGCGCGGATTGGTGCGGGCGTCGACGCTTTGGATACGCGCCGAGTAGTCGACGTGAGTGACGGCCGGGATGCTCGAGCGCGGCACGTTGAGCTTGTCGATGCCGAATAGGTTGTGCTGCTCGTCGCTCATCGGCAGGCGCAGTTCCTCGCGCACCTTGGCGACCAGCCCCATGTAAGGGCTCGGCCGATCGAGCTCGAAGTATTCCGCAGCGCGCTCGACCAGCACGGCGGGTGCGAACGGCCGGAACGATTCGCGGTACTTGATCTTGAGATTCATCACGGATTGCATTTTCGAGTTGCGCGGATCGCCAAGGATCGAGCGGTTGCCGAGCGCGCGCGGCCCAAACTCCATCCGCCCCTGGAACCATCCGACCACCGCGCCCTCGGCCAGCATCGCGGCGACGGACTCCAGCAAGTCGGCCTCGGGCAGGCGTTGGTAGTGAGCGCCCGCGCGATCGAGCGCGTCTTTTATCTCGGCTTCGCCGAAACTCGGGCCCAGAAACGAGCCGTGCATCCGATCGTCGCCGTCGACCTCGCGCGCCGCGCCGCCGTATAGGTGCCATCCCGCCAGTGCCGCACCGATCGCGCCGCCGGCGTCGCCCGCGGCGGGCTGGATCCAGATATCGCGGAAGGTGCCCTCGCGCAGCAAGCGGCCGTTGGCGACGCAGTTGAGCGCTACGCCGCCTGCCAGGCAGAGATAGTCGGCGTCAAGCTCGCGCCGGACCGTCAGCGCCAGGCGCGAGACCACGTCCTCGGTGACCTTCTGAATCGAGGCCGCAAGGTCCATCTCGCGCTGGGTCAACGGCGATTCGGGCTTGCGCGGCGGCCCGCCAAAAAGCGCGTCGAAGCGTTGGTTGGTCATCGTCAGGCCGGTGACGTAGTTGAAATATTCGGTGTTGAGGCGGAACGTGCCGTCGGGCTTGACGTCGATCAGATGGTCGAGGATCGCGCCGGCGTAGCGCGGCTCGCCATATGGCGCAAGGCCCATCACCTTATACTCGCCCGAGTTCACCCGGAAACCGGTGTAGTAGGTGAAGGCCGAATAGAGCAGGCCGAGCGAGTGCGGAAAATCGATCTGCCACCGCGGCGTCAGTCGGTTGCCCTCGCCCAGCCACACCGAGGTCGTCGCCCACTCGCCCACCCCGTCCAGGCAGAGCACGGCGGCGCGCCAGAAGGGGCTCGCGAAGAAGGCGGAGGCGGCGTGGGCCTGATGATGCTCGGTGAAGAGCAGTGGCGGAAGCGCGTTGAGCTTGCCGCCGTCGAGCGAGGCGAGTTCGCGCTTGAGCGCCGAGCGCAGGTTGAGCTTCTCCTTGAGCCAAATCGGCATCGCGGTCAGAAACGACCCGAGCCCTCGTGGCGCGTAGCCTAGGTAGGTCTCCATCATGCGCTCGAACTTTACCCAGGGCTTGTCGTAGAAAACGATCGAATCGAGGTCCTCGACCTTGAGTCCGGCCGCGCCGAGGCACCAGGCGGCGGCGTGACGGGGGAAGTCGGCGTCGTGCTTTTTGCGCGTGAAGCGCTCCTCCTGAGCGGCGGCCACGATTTCGCCGTCGCACACGAGGGCGGCCGCGCTATCGTGATAATAGGCGGAGATGCCGAGGATTCGTTTTGCCATCGTTTCGCGCTGCCTGGGGCAACGTAGGGCGGTCCGGCGCACGTATGGGGCGCGGTTTCGCTCACGCTTGACGCTACAGGCTACACCAACTCGGCGCAGCGCCAAACGGGCGGGCGTCTCGCACGCGGAATCAGCGGTTGCGTCCGGCCTGCGCAGTCTCTAGATTGGAAGGAGCGTAACGGCTGACGCGAGTCGCAAGGCTTGCCCAAAATGGGGGCGAACCGGGTTCGACGGAAACAAGAAAGCCGTGGTCGCACGCCGGGGTGCTGTTATCCCGTTAAACAAACAGACTGCGAAATTTACCCGCAGACAATAACGGTTACGCTCTGGCGGCCTAAGGGCCGCTAGCGTCCCGCCGCTGTTCGCCCATGACAGCGGGGCGGGGCGTCATTTAGTGGGCTAGGGAAACGCCGTCGGCCACTTGGGCGCGCACCCGAAACGCAAAGTGGCTGGCCGCAGCACAGCCCGTCCGTGGGCGTTGAGGCGGTGAGATTAAATCGCGGAATAAGCGTGTAGTGGCCACCGCTCGGCGGTTTTCGGACGGGGGTTCAATTCCCCCCGCCTCCACCATTTTTCTCACCGGACTTTTTAGAGCTGTTCGGCCCCCCCCCCCGCCGCGCAGGGGGTGAAAAGTTCGCGTCCGCTGCGTGATGCAGGAGCGGCGAATCAGGGCGTTCCGCACAGAGTGCCATTGATATCGCATTGCGGTTCGATACTGCGGTCGCGCTGCTGCTGGTTCAGCCCGGCGATGGCCGTATTGGTTTTGCCGTTCGGGTCACATCCGCATAGCTGGCTCGCGCAACAACTGCATTCCGCAGCCGTCTCGGCCTTGATTATTTCCGAAAGCTCGCACTTTCCCAGTCCGGAGCAGGCGGTTCCCACCAGGTCCCGGTCATTGCATTCGTCAGTACAAAGGGTGGCATCGCAGGTAAAGCCCGTCTGAACCCCTCCCGTTTGCTGACAAGTGCGGTATTCATTGCAAACCTTTGCGCAGTCAACGCCGCTATCGGCTGGCAGCATGGTGGTTCCCGGCACATACAGTGGACATCCCATCCCGCCAGGGGCATCCGGCAGGCAGGTGCCCGGACTGGGAACGGCCGCCGGCGCCGCAACTTCAGCCGGGGCGGATAAATTGAGCGAAGAAGCGGCCATTGTGGGCGGAGCGTACGCGGCCGACCACACCAGGTCATCGCCCAGCATGCAGGCTTGGTCGTTCTGGCCCACCTGGTAGGGACCATCGAAGACCGGGCAGGAGCATTGGACGATACCGGGCTGATTGGTCTTGAAGCAGGGCGCGGTCATGCATCCGGCGTATGGCGCCTGCGTGCAATTGGTCTGGCCAATTCCATTGGTCGGAATGCAATCGAAGCTGAAGGCCGAGAACAGGTTCGTGCCGGGAATCAATGTCCCCTGATTAACCGCCTGGCATACGGGAGCCGAGTTGATCGTCCCACACAGGCTGCCGTCGGTCCCGCATTGTGCGATGGTATTCTCATACACCGAGTGGTTAAGGATGCCATTTATATCTACGAAGTACACTCCATAGGGTATGTCGTAGCATTTGCAGTTCGCGTAAAGCCCGTCCGCGGTCAACGTGCAGGATAAGTCTTCGGGAGCGGTGTTGGGGCCCGAGTAATAACAGAGCGCGAAGGGGCCGCCTCTGCAGGGCAGAAAATTGCTGCCTGTGAGCAGGATATTGGCATAGGCCGGGCCATAGCTGCTGGTCCAGTTCGCCGGGTTGCTCCAGAACGCATGGGAGTTCGGAACAAAGTGAATGATCCCTCGTGCAGGGGTAGGCGTGGGTGAAGGTATAGGCGAAGGCGCCGACGTAGCGGTCGGCAATGGCGACGGTTGCGATCCGCCGTCGCTTCCCGTGCAACCCGGTGCCAACATTATGAGGAGTAGAAATAGAAGCCAGGGACGGCTCAGCTTAAACGCGGTCAACCTCCCGGCAGCGCCTCCGTTGGCGTGCGCGGTTCCTTGTTTCAAGCGAACCGCCGTGATTACCGATTTATTCCACCTGCGAACCGGAGTCTCTAGCATCAAGAACGCCCACCCGCCGAGTCGATCGCTAACATGACTCTGCGCATTGAGCAACTTCCAAGCCGTGAGTGAAAACGAGTTGCCGCACTGCAATGCGCCTTAATCGGGCCGTCAGGCCACGAAAGTCCGCAGCCCAGCGAAGCCAACGCCAGCCGGCGGCGCTAGATTTATGCCATCAGCGACAAACTCGTGACGCCGAGCGAGCCCGCTGACAATCGATCTCACTGCTTTGACGTTTGGTGGGAAAGGCCATACGCTGACGCGGGAAAGTTGGCGCCGACGGCAACTGGAAACATCGTCGGCCCGGTGGGCCAGGGGGTCAGCGACTGCGGCTTGGTTTCAAACGGTCCTGCGTCCGGACTGCGGGGGTCCTTTTGCAGAGGTTCGGCCAAATTTTTGTAACCGTCGGCAACCGACGGCGTAGGTCGTGGGACGCTGGTGAACCCTTTGGCTGCGGGGCGCTCGTGAGGACCGAAACGCTGCTCGTACTGCGAGCTTTTTCGCCTCGACCGCGGCTCGCGCTGGCAACCCCGCGAACATTTGGACGGGCCGAGCAGAACTGACCGGAGTAAATGCCGATGCAAGGTACGGCCATTGGTGGAACTGTTGCACTCGTGGCGATCACCGAGGCAAAGGTAAGGCGAGTGGCAAATGGCGCGACGTAACGCAGCGGTTCTGATGTTGCTGGTCGGCCTGGTCTTGTATGCCGCCGATAGTCATGCCGCGTCGAAAACGCGCCAGCCAAAAATGCCGACCGAGCAGCAGTTTCTTCAAAGTCAACTGCACACCCTGCGGCCTCAGCGTAAAACCTCCAGCATGCCCGTCTATATTGAAGGCCATACCCTGGATCACGATGCCAAGACCGATACCTATACCATCACTGGAGCGGCGAGGGTTGAGCAGGGCCCGACAACGATAACGGCAGACCAAATCGTACTGCAGCACCGCTACCGCGGCGTAGCCGTGGGGCATGTCCATATAGTCGATCCCACCTCTGACATACATTCTACCCAGGCCTGGTTCGACCTGCACAACGAGACCGCCAGGCTGGCCGATGCCCGTATTCTTGCTCTCAACGGCAATTATTACTTGACCGGCAAAGACGTACGCAAACTTCCCGGGCAGCACTACCAGGCTACCGATGCTTCCATTACAACCTGTACGGGTGACACGAAACGGCCGGAATGGAGCATCAGCGGAAAGCAAATCGACCTTCATCTTGGTGGTACGGCCACAACGAGTGACGCGTACTTCGATGTTTTGGGCCATCCTGTGCTGCCGGTCCCGTTCCTGGAATTTAACACGAACAGCGAGCGGCACAGTGGTTTCCTTACTCCGCGATACGGTTATTCGAGCTTGAACGGCGCCACACTTTTGGAGCCTTATTTCATCGATATCAGCAGAAGTCAGGACATGACCGCACAGCTCGACGTCGAAACCTCGACGCGTATCGGCGGACAACTTGAATACCGCCTGGTGAATGGCGAGAAAGATCATATTTCTGTCACGGGGAGCTTCTTCAACGAATCCATCCGCTCCGAACAAAACCGACTAAGCGACCAAGTTGATCCGCAGATCGCCGATCCAACGATTCCTATCAATCGCTGGGGCTTTGTGGGTCTCATGCAGGAATACCTAACGCCGAGTCTCTTCACATACGGCAGCTTGGCTTACGGTAGCGATAGCCGATTTTTCAGAGAGATCCCCAGTGTCGCCTTATCGCATGATTATGGTTGGACGACCGACGGGTTATCGGGCAGTGGGTTGTGGCAAACGGACCGCGTTGCAACCTCAAACTTTGGGCTGTTCCAGGAATTCGACAATAGCTACCTGCAACTGGAAACGGTGTGGAACCAGGACCTGATTCAACCACAGAGTTTCGCCTTGCAGACTTTGCCCAAGTTGCTATGGAGCGGGTTCCAGGGTCTGGCCGGTGGTTTGGCCTATCTCGACTACGACGCGTCCGCGGTGAATTACTGGCGCGAACAAGGTATCGACGGCTCGAGGCTTGACCTGAATCCGCGTGTGACGGTGCCCTGGATGTGGAGCCGTTATCTGGACGGTTGGATGAGCGCGGGAGTGGACACGGCCGCCTATGACGTCTCCGGACATCAGGTAAACGTGATCCCGGTGGGAACCCAGGGTCTAATATACAATAATGGTCTGACGTTGGGCGGGCTGGCGCCGGGCGGTTTGATGGCTCGCGCCATACCTTACACCAACGTCGGGGTGCGCAGCGCGCTGATCGACAGTTACGATCTGAACAAATGGGGCTTGCGCAAGATCGAGACCCTGATCCAGCCATTCACGCAGTACAGTTATGTTCCCACCATTAACCAGAACCAATTTCCAATATTTGACAGCACCGACCGAATGGAGGCCCGCAGTCTCATTGACTATGGAGTCAGTCTGCGGATTTTCGGTCAGGCCGAGGCCCGGACGCCGGGCGTTAACCTAGGCAACCGGGTTTTGGCAATGCTGGGGCCGAGCTTCACGAGCGCGAGCGGCTCCACTTCGGAGCTTCTGCGCTTCAGCGTCGAACAGGCTTACGACACGACCCACGCGGTGTCGAACGATGGCTCCCATCTCTCGGACGTGGCCTTGCAGGGACAGCTTTTCCCGACCAGCATCCTTTCCGCCGGGTCCACGCTCGACTGGAGCCCGCGCCCTAAGCAGGGTCTCGATGCGTTCAACTTCTCGCTGTCTTTTCAGCCACCCGGGCAGACTTCGCCAAGCGTCTATACGGGGCGGGCGTTGCAAGGCTCGTTTATGCAATTGTCATATACTTACGCCGCGCCGAACGCCGTATTGATAAATACCAGCAAATCCGTGAATGCCATCAGTGCAGTTTCGCTATCAACTTACATGGGCCTGTTCAATCGTGTCGGGGTTTTCTTCGCGCCCGTATACGACTTGGCCGAGTCACGAACGTTGTCGAGTGTGTTCGGGTTTCGACTGAAGTCCTCCTGTGACTGCTGGTTTGCCGATTTTGCTATCGACGATACTTACAATCCGAACAACACGAGTTACATTTTCCAGCTTACTCTTTCCGGGTTGGGCTCGCTGGGCACCGGTTCCCCGTTCGGAAGCAACCCGTTTCAGCTCATGGGCCTGGTGCCAAGCCGTTCAATAGTCCCGCCACCGGACGCCGCTGAAAGATCTACGACTTCCAATTCCAACTAGGACGGCGGATTATCGCTCCCGGCAAGAGGAGAAAACATTCAAAGGAACAGAGGGTGGCAGAAGAGTTGAGCCGATGAGTACGTATAGAGCCGCTGCGGTCTCTTGGCTGTTGTCCATCATTTCGTTGATTCACACCGCCTTGCCATTGATGTACTTTGCCTTGGCGAGCGCTGCAATTGAGGGCTGTGCCTTGCACTTTGCCGACAACGGTAGCTCGCTACCCAGCTCGGCGAAAACGATTTATGTCGCTCCTTTCGAAAATCTGACTTTCGTTTCCGGTGTTAACGACCAGTTCATGCGCTATATGAAGGACGCCATCTCTTCGCGTGGAAGGTTGGTGGTGGTAGACGATCCGGGGCAGGCGGATTTGCTGCTCTCGGGGCAAATTCTTTATACAAATGCGGCGCCTGCGAGCCTAAGCGGTGTATCCGAACCGCTGAGCTACGGTAACACAATCATGGTCGCGGCAACGCTTACCGATCGGCGAACCAAAGCGGTCGTATGGCGCACCAGGGGTATTAGCGGCTCGTCTCAGGCTTCTGTAGTGGCGCAAGCCATCGTGCCTACCACGCCGCAGTTCTTGAAACAGAATCTTCGCGGTCCGGACATACTGAACATGACCGATATGCAGGTAGCGGCAACGCAGGAGGCGGTTGCAAAGGGCAATATGATGCAGCAGGTCGCTTCCGAGCTTTACACGGACATGTCGTGGGGACTTTGAGGGGGGCTTTGAGCGGTCGCATTTTGACAGGTCGAACGCAGGTTTCCTGCGCCGGTATTCCCGCACCCAACATTGCTGAACTTTGAGCGGCCGCCCCTGTGCCGGTCCGTTGGGTAAGCCTGCCCACTCATTCACACCGCTGATCGTGAAATTGTTGAAGTCAGTAGCAGGCGCAGCGCGAACAAAGTCGCTGCTGCTGCGCACTGGAAAAACTCAGCGCACTTTGGGGTGAACCGAACGAACTCGCCTGTCCGACACCCTGCGCGGCGCCCGGCAGCGAACCAAGCGAGCTGGGGGCGGTCGAACTTTGCGCAACTCCCGGAGACCCATAGGAATTGGCAGCGCCCGCGTTTTGCGCGGCCCCGGGCAGCGAGCCGAAGAAATTGGCGGCGCCGATACCTCCTGCTGTACCGTATGATGGGGCTTTGCCCTGGTAGTAAGCAGCGCAGGCGCCCCCCGCGCTCGCGCTGGCGCTCGAGTAGCCGGAAGCGGTCACCTGCCCCATCCAATGAGTCGGCGTGCCGACGCCGGAACAGGTGCAGTTGAAAACCCGTGGCCCAGGAGCTGAGTACGGCACCGGCAGGGACGGAATCGACTGCGGGACTGGCACGACAGCCGTGCTCACCGGGGCTGGCAACTGGGCCGGAGGGCTGGGCGGCAGCGGCGGCACCACCAGCGCGTTGGGCGCAGGCAATTGAGCCCACCCCACTTTGAGCCCCATCACGAATATCAATGTCAGCGCGAGCACGAACAAAAATCTCAACGCAGTCGGCACTGCGCGCGTTTTCTGGCGGCCTTGCGGAGAAGGGTTTTGAAGATCAGACATTACCGTTGATTCGCGTGTCCGCTCTACCGGCGCGGTCGCGCCCCCTTCGCGCTCAAAAGCGCGAATACCAGGGTGATTGATGAGGGTTACTAATCTCGAAGTTGATGTTGAAGTGCTCCAGCAGCGTACCTTCGGCGTGCCATAGCGCCAGTCGTGCGTTTTCCAGACCGACATCGGCCTGAACTTCGCTACCCTCAGCAGTCACGAGATTGCTCTGATACTGCAATAGCTGGTTGGTAGTTGCGGTACCGATGCGAAATTCAACCTGGACGTCGTGCAGGCTCTCCCGCGCGTAAGAAGTGGCCTCCCCGGTGGACACCACCTGCTCTTTGTACGCGCGCAGATTGACCTGCGTGCTCTTGACCTGCAAAGCGGCCTGGTAGAACGCCTGGCGGTACTGCAGACGGCTCTGCTCCAGCGCAACGCGAGCCTGCCCGAGTGCGGCCTGGGGAGCGGCATTGTCGAGCGGCATCGAAAACCCCAGCACCGCAGCATAGTCGTAGAAGGCGAAGTTGAACATGCGGTTCAGTGCTGAAGCGTAGCCGCCACCGAAGGGAAGTTCGGCCGCGTTGTTCTGGCCAGGCCGCACGACGGGGCCGCGCGGGGTAAAGCAATTAGCGTAGGTGGGCACGGTGATCGAGGCGGTGCAAGTGGCGTCGCCCGCTTCAGAAGTTACGCCGAATTGCGCGCCGAGATTGAGCTGAGGCAGGGTCTGATTCTCCGCGTACTTGACCTGGATCAACGCACTGCGAATGGACTCACGCATGCCTGCCAGCGCCGGGCTGTAGCTGAGCATCTGGTCGAATGCCGTCTTATCGCTTTCGTTCTCCTCCGGCGCCGGGGCCAGGTCGGGCCGTTGCACGGGTTCGATTTCCCGCGCCAGCACGGCGCTGTCGGGATTGAGCCCGACGTCCTGCCGCAGCGTTGTGACGGCTATATCCAGTCCCGCCTGCGCCGCCTCGACATTTGCGCGCGCCGTGGAAGCGGCGGATAAGGCCTCGGTCAGATTCACCGGCGCCATCATGCCGATCCGTACGCTGGCGCGGTTGACGCGGACGAGATCGTTGTTGAACTTCAATGCGGCCTGCGCGACTTCCAGGTTCTCCTGGGCCTGCACGACGCCCCAATAGTCGTTACCGATGCGCTGGACGAAGTCGTTGAGCGAGGAGGCATAGTTCCACTGGGAGGAGCGCTGCGCCGACTCCGCCAGGCGCACGTTGATCGTCGCAAACTGCCAGCCGAAATTCTGCAGCAACGGCTGGGAAAGCGACATCACGACGGTGGGTGTCCATACGGGATTCACCGGGCTAAATTCGGTGTTCGTGAGTTCGCGATCGTTGTTGAAGGTGAGGCCCAGGGTGCCGTTGCTCAGCGGAAGCACTTTGCTAACGCCGAAATTCCAATCGTAGTACTTTTGCACGTTGGCGACGCTGCCGGGGTTTTGAAACGGCGAGCCAACCGGCGAGACTTCCTTCTCCACGTCGATCTGCGAACTCAACTGCGGGTCGAACACGGCATTCGCTGACTTCACGCTCAAGGTTGCCGCGATTGGATCCAGCGCCACCGAACCAAGGCCGGGGTTGTTCCTCAGCCCCAGATAGATGGCCTCCTTGAGGGTGACCTTTTGGGTCAGGTTGTCCTCCGACGCTGCGAATTGCTCGACCGGCAGTCTGTCGCTACGCAACATCCATTGGCGAGCGAACATCTTCGGCAGTGAGAGTATAGGGGAGCTTTCAAATTGGGCCTCAGCGCCGGGAGAGATGCTCGCCGCTACACCCGTTGGCTGGTTTTGCCCGCTCGACCAACCCGTTTGATTCCCGCCGCCTCCGTTGCCATTCGCCGGCAGGCTCTGAGCTTGCGCCGGCGCGGCCGTGGCCGCCAAGGCCATCGCAATTGCGGCGGCGAGCAGCGCGACGGTCTGTGCCCGCGCCAACGGAAGGTTTTCCAGGACGGCTTTGGCGGCACGCATCAATCCTTTCATACATTCCTCTAGCGGAAATTAGCCGGGCTTCGCGGGATCTTTCCCGTAGACGAAAACCGTCGTCGACGGTTTCATCGTTTTCAAAGCAAGGACCCCGAAGCGGAACTTATATCAAGCATTCCGACTGACAATTGCACGACATTTGCGCACGACCTGTCTCAGAAGGCTGGTCAACCGTATTAGCTCCTGTCCTCATGGTTCCTGCACGCAGCACTGCTCGATCTCCGTGTGCGCCTGGTCGGTGTCGACCGGGTTAAGATGCGGATGGCCGCTTAGCACGCCCCACACGAACTCTTCGCGGATGTAGTAAACGCGGGTGTGCGGGTCGATCTCCACCTGGTCGGCGCTTTCGGCGCCCTCGATGCTGCAAAGGATCTGCTCGGAGCCGGCCGGAACGATGAAGGCGTGGTAGCCCCCGGGACCGATACGCGCGCTGTCATCGCCGCAAGTCACCGCGGGGCGCAGCAGCGACGAGCCATAGTGATACGGCCGATAAACGTAGATCACCACATTGTTGGGAGGCGCGGAGGCACGTTCAAACGGATGCCCCTGCACCGCGCATCCGGTAAACAACACTATCGCGGCGCCAAGCAGGATTGCCGCAAGGTGATGATTCACTGGCTCACTGGTTCGCCGTGGGGATTGAGGGTTGGCCGATGTCGGCCGTAGGAGCTGCGGGCTGATTCGGATCGGCCGCTGGAGCCGCGGCCTGGCTCGCGTCCGCCGCGGACTGGCCCGCGTCGGCGAAGGCCTGCGCCAAGCGGTCGGTATCGCGGTAGAGCTTCTGATCGATCTTCTCGCGCACCGCGGCGCGCGCGGCTTCCTCAACCTGCTTGTGAGTCGGTTCCTTGTAGAGCGTGTAAGACTTCGAGATGTGTACTTTGGCGGTGTAATCGCCGAGCACGCGGTCGCCGTCGGTGATCGAAAGCGACGCAAATGCGGTCACGCCAAGATCGCCCAGCGGGGCCCCCACGTAGGTCACCGGGTCGAACGCGGTGACGATCAGCGGTATGTGATAATCGTCGTGGGTCAGTTCCTCACGGTAGGTAAATGTCACCGCCGAAGTGTTGGATAGAGACATCGCCACCGCCCGCGGCACTGTGCTCGCATCGCCCTCGGCCAGGCGCCCCGTGAAGGGCAGCGGCCGTGGGGCCGTCTCAGCCACCGCCGGAGCGACGGCTGGCTGCTGAATGGTGCATCCGGATGCGACCGCCGCAGCGAGAAAAAACAGTCCCGGAATAAATCCAGTTCTCATCACCGCACCGCGTCCGCCGGGTTGGATTGCTACGCTCCCGGGTTGGGAACAATCATCGCCGCGCGCCTTGCTCCGCTAGCCGGCGTTCGCTGGGACCGGAAGCGCCATCGGGCTCCGCGTGTATTTCAGTACGCATCACGGGCGCGTCCGGTTGCAGCAGGAAACCGGGGCCGAGCCCATCGAGGCTTGGGCATCCGATCTGGCCCATCACGAGATTGATTTCCTTGCGCAGGATGTCGATTGCCTTCTGTGCGCCGGGGAGCCCGCCCGCAGCGGCGCCGTAGAGGGTCGCGCGGCCGACGAAAACGAAGCGCGCTCCCAGGCACAGCGCGGTCAGGATGTCGGCGCCGCGCCGCACGCCGCTGTCCAGCATCACAGTGAGCTTGTCCCCGACCGCCGCGCAGATCGCCGGCAGCATGTCCAGCGGAGCCGGCGCCCGATCGAGCTGACGTCCGCCGTGATTGGACACCATGATTCCGTCAACTCCGATCTGCGCGGCCTGGACGGCGTCGTCCGGATGCATGATCCCTTTGACCACCAGATGGCGCGGCCACAGGCGCCGGAAGTTCTCGAGGTCGCGCCAGGTTACGCTGCACGGAATCTGCCGCGCCACGAAGGCGGCGATCGCCTTGGCGCTGGCGCCGGGCGCGGCGTATGGCGCCCAGTTGTCGAACCGCGGGATGCCGCGGCGCAGGTAGCCGGCAATCCACCGCGGATGCATCAGCGCTTCGAGCGACTTCGACCATTTGAGCTTCAGCGGCAGCTCGAAGCCGTTGCGCGCGTTGCGCTCGCGCTTGGAGGACACCGGCACGTCGACGGTCAGCACCAGCGTGCTCAATCCGGCGTCGCGTACGCGCCGGATCAGATCTTCGGAAATCTTTTTGTCGCGCGCCGCGTAGAGCTGATACCAGGTATGCGCGGGCGCTATCTGCGCCGCCGTTTCGATCGAAGCGGTGGAAGCGCCCGACATTATGAACGGGATATTCGCGGCCGCGGCGGCCCTGGCCAGGATGAGGTCGGCGTCCGCACGGAACAGCGCTGCGAGGCCAGTCGGCGCGATGCCGAAGGGACTTGCGTAACCGCGGCCGAACAGCGTGGCGGATTGGTCGCGCCGCGAAACCTCGACAAAGTAGCGCGGCACCAGGCGATGGCGCGCGAAGCTGCTCTCGTTGGCTTCAAGGCAGTGCTCATCCTCGACGCCGCCCTCGATGAAATCGAAAGCTACCCGTGGCAGGCGGCGCCTGGCGAGCCGTCGCAGATCGTCGATATTTACCGCGTCCGAGATTCTTATGGCCATGCCGGACCTTAATCCTATGAAGATCGGCCTGGCAAACTCCAGCCGAAGCTTGCTTCGGGATGACAGTTCATTAAGGTACCTCCTCTAATCTGACTTTTACAGCGCTTGCTTAGAGACTCCTCCATCCAAAAATAGGCATTTTTTCGCTATCCGGTCGCCGGGATCACTGTCACCCTGAAGGGCCGAGGTACCTGCGAGGTACCTGATCGATACGCGCGGCGCAGACCAATTACCGCGCCGCGTGAAGAATAAGCACGAGACCGCACCCGCTCTCGCGTACAGCTCGCGCGAAAGTGAGTCAGAATTCAGCGTCGAAGGCGGCAGCCACAATCTGAGTTGTAGCCGCCTTCCTTTTTTCGCCGCCGCCGGTCTATATGGATCGAATGCCGGCGGAGCGTCATGGACGCGGTGAACGAGTAAAAGAACTGGTGCGCCAGCATTGGGACCGGCGCGCCGCCGACTTCGATCTGGAACCGAGCCACGGCCTCATCACCGACGCGCAGGCGCACGCGTGGCGTCGCTTGATTGCCCGATTCGCCGGCACGGAACCGCTCGACGTGCTCGATATCGGATGTGGCACCGGTTTTCTCTCCCTGCTTTTCGCCGCGCAAGGCCATCGCGTGACCGGCGCCGACGTCGCGCCCACGATGCTCGCGCGGGCGCGCGACAAAGCCACCGCGCAAGAGCTCGCCATCAATTTCATCGAAGCCGACGTCGAGACGCTCGACCTCGCCGCGGCGAGCCAGGACCTGGTCGTCGAGCGCCACGTTATCTGGACCCTGCCACACCCTGAGGTCGCGCTCGACACCTGGCGCCGGCTGCTGCGGCCCGGCGGGCGGCTGATTCTGATCGAAGGCCACTGGGGACCGGCGGAGCGCCGCGAGGAATATAATCAAATCTACGATTGCCTGCCGCTCTTCGGAGGCCGGCCGTCCTCCGAGATGACGCGGTTGGTGCGCGCGCACGGGTTCGCCTCGGTCAGCGTGGAGCCGCTGATGGACCCGGCGCTGTGGACCGCACCGCCCGACCATCCGTGCTACCTCTTAACTGCGCGCGAGACGGGCGACGGCGAAAGTCGCGGGAGTTCATAAATGATATCGGCGAAAGACCTGGACGAGGCGGTGGCCTCGATGCTCGCGGCGCGCAGCGGCAGGCGGACGCTCAAGCGGATACCGCCGAGCGGCGCGCCGCTGTCGCTCGACGACGCCTACTCGATCCAGGAAGCGTTCGCGCGGGAGTGCAAGTTGCCGGTTGTCGGCTACAAAATCGGATGCGCATCGAAAGAGTCGCAGGCGCTGGTCGGAGCCTCAGGGCCGTTCGCGGCGCGCATCTTCGCGCCCACCCGCTTCGACTCTCCGGCTGAAATCTCCGCGCGCGATTTCTTTACCGTCGGGGTCGAAGCCGAGTTCGCGTTTACGATGCGCGCCGCGCTGCCGCCGCGCCGCACGCCATACGAGCGCACCGAGGTCGCTCGCGCCGTCGCCTCCGTCTCGCCGGTGATCGAACTTTGCGACACGCGGCTTGAGAACTGGAAGGCCGCGCGGATCGAGGAAATTATCGCCGACAACGGCTTTCACGGCGGCCTGGTCGCCGGCACGCCGGTCAACGAATGGGAGAGCCTGGACCTGGCCCGGCACAAAGTCACGCTCTCAATCGGCGGCGTGCTGCGCGCAAGCGGCGCGAGCGCCAGCTTGCTCGGCCATCCGCTCGACGGGCTCGTATGGATCGCCAACGAGCTTTCGCGGCGCGGCTACGGTCTTGGCGGGGGCGATATAATCGCGACCGGCACCTGGACCGGATTGCATTTCGTGCGGGAGCCGGCGGCGGTGGTCGCGGATTTCGGCGCGCTCGGCCGCGTCGAGATCGAGGTGCGCGCGTAGGAACCGCGAAAAGCGGAGACAACACGATGGAAGCCATAAGCGATACGGCAAAAATCGAAAGCTATCACGCCCACGTCTATTATTCGGGCGCAGACTCGCGCGCCGCCGCCGCCGCGTTGCGCGAGGCGCTCCAGCAAAGATTCGAGGTCGCGATGGGCAGTTGGCATGACAAACCGATCGGACCGCATCCGCTACCGATGTACCAGATCAGTTTCGCCATCCGCGAGTTCGCACGGGTGGTGCCGTGGCTGATGATCAATCACGACGGGCTCTCAATCCTGATCCATCCCAACACCGACGACGGATTCCGCGACCATGCCGAGCATGCGCTATGGCTCGGCGCGCAGCAGGAATTGCGTTTCGACGTCCTGCGCAAGCTGCTCGGCCAATAGCGCCGCGGCCGGGAGCTTAAGCAATCGCAACCAGGATGGCCCGCATGGAACCCGAAGCTTGGAACGAGGCGATCGCTAGGATGCTGACACGCGTGCGCGACACGGCCGCGCGCGTAGGCGATGGCTTTCCGCACTGGGCCGATCCCGCAAGCGGCCAATGGACCGTGACCGCGGACGGCGATTGGACGGGCGGCTTCTGGGTCGCGATGCTGTGGCTCGCCTGCCATGGCACGGGTGACGAACGTTACCATCGATGGGCGCGGCAGTGGATGTCCCGGTTGCGCCCGCGGATCGGTTCGGCGAGCGTCTTCAAGGCGATACCCTTTTATTACGGCGGCAGTGTCGGCCACCTTCTGCTGAACGACGCCGGCGCACGACAAATGGCGCTCGAGGCCGCCGCCAGTCTCATGCGCCTGTACAATCCGGCGCTCGGACTTATACCGCTCGGCGCAGAGGCCGAAGAGGGTTCGCAGGTCGGCCCGGCCGAGAGCAGTATCGACAGTCTCTTCGCCTCGCCCTTCCTGCTGTGGGCCGCGCGCGAGACCGGCGACGGCAGGATGCGCGAGGCCGCACGAAGCCACGCCAGCCGGGTCATCGAATTGCATCTGCGCGACGACGGATCGTTCATCCAGTCAAGTTCGCTCGACCCGCTAAGCGGCGCGATGATTCGGCACTACACTCACAAGGGATACAGCGACACCAGCACCTGGGGACGCGCGCAGAGTTGGGGCGCGTTGCTGTCGGTGATGAGTTATGCCCGCGAGCCTGGCGAGACGCGATGGCTCCAGGCGGCCGAGCGCGGCGCCGATTGGTGGATCGCCCACGTCCCGTCGGACCGCGTCGCGTTCTGGGATTTCGATGACTCCCGCATCCCACAGATCGAGCGCGACACCGCGGCCACCGCCGCGATGGCTTGCGCGATGCTTAAGCTTGCGGCGCTCGCCGATCCGGCAAGGCGTCACGGCTATCGCCGCCACGGCGAGGCGACCGTAAGCGCAGTCGTCGAACGCTACCTGACGCCGGTCAGCCCGTCCGATCGCAGAGTGCCGGGCATTCTCACCGAAGGATGTTTCAACAAGCGGCCGGACTCGCGCGGTCACGACGCAGCAGCCTTGCATGAGTTGATATTCGGCAGCTACTACCTATTCGAGGCGCTCCACATCCTGGCGGGCAAGGTCGCTCCCAACACAATCTAATTCTTCCAAGTCGAAAGTGTATTCTTGGTTCACGACTCCATAAACATCGTATGATGTGAAGCTATCGATTACCGCTGAATAGGATTTTGCCCTCCTTGAGCTTGGCAATCCGCTCGTCGGAGTAGTCCAGCACTTCCTTGAGCACCTGTGCGCCATGCTCGCCCAAAAGCGGAGCCTGGATGTCCGGCAAATCCGGATAAGCCGAAAATTTCAACGGAAAGCCGGGAATCGTCACCTCCCCTAGGATCGGATCGCGCACCTTGCGTACCATGTCGCGCGCCTTGAAGTACGGATGCTTCATCGTGTCAGTGACCGAGAGCACAGGGGCGCAGGCGACGCGGTTTTCCTCGAGCACAGCCACCGCGGCATCGTCACTGGGCAGCGACGCCAGCCATTCCTCGACGATCGCATTGAGCGCGTCGCGGTTCTTCACCCGATCCGCGCCAGTGGCGAAACGCGGATCGTCGCGAAGCTCCGGCCGGCCCATCGCGTTAGTCATACTCGCCCACTGGCGATCGAGCACCAGGATGAATATCCAGCCCTGCGGCCCCTTATAGACTCCGGCGGGGCAAATCTGGTTGTGATAGCGGCCCATCCGTTTGGGAATGAACTCGCCATCGGTGATGGAATTGCTCTGCAAGCCAAAATCGTGCATGTGGTAGAGGGTATCGACCATCGCGATGTCTATATACTGTCCGACGCCGGTTCTCTCTCGATTATACAGTGCGTATCCCAGTGCGGCGAAAGTATGTACTCCACTCCCCGTGTCGGCGACGCCGATTCCGACGAAAGTCGGAGCCCCGTCGGGCTCGCCAGTCATGTGCATCATGCCGGAAAAAGCCTGCGCGATCATGTCGTAGCCGGTCTTGTGCGCGAGTGGACTCTTGCGCCCGAAGGCCGAGAGCGAAGCCATTATGAGGCGCGGATTGATTAGCTTGAGCGAATCGTAGTCCAGGCCGCGCTTTTGCATCACGCCGGGGCCGAAGTTCTCGACCACGATATCCACTTTGGCTACCAGCGCGCGAAGGATCTCGAGCGATTCCGGCTTATTGAGGTCCAGGCAGAGGCTTTTCTTGCCCCGATTTTGCTGGACGAAATAACCGCTGCGGCCGCTTTTGATCGTCGGCAGCAGCCGCGACGGATCGCCCAGCGGCGCCAGCTCCACCTTGATGATGTCGGCGCCCATCTCGGCCATCAGCCGGGTCACCGTGGGCCCGGCCAGGTACTGGGTAAAATCGAGAACCCGGCATCCCGCGAGCATCGCGGAATTTGAATCTGCGCCAGTCATGCTTGTCCTCTCCCGAGCCGATTCGCGTTTGCCGCGTGAGCTCCATGTATCACAGCTTGCGCTCGCTGTGGAGTTCCACGAGGGCCCGCTAGTCTGGACAGCGTGGCCCGGCTGCGGCTAGATGACGTGGTCTAACTGGAGGACGCCACGATGTCGACGAATCAAGGTTCCGAATCGGCTGCCCTGCGGGCTCGTCTAAAACATCCAGTGATCGATTCCGACGGCCACTGGGTCGAGTTCGGACCGGATCTGATGGACTACCTCAAGGAGGTCGGAGGTTCGCGGGCTGCCGACGGCTTCAAGAACCGGCCCTACGAAGGATGGCATCTCACCGTCCCGCTCAAGGAACGGCGCGAGCGCCGGCTGGACCAGCCGATATGGTGGGGCGTGCCGACCAGGAACACGCTCGACCGCGCGACCGCGATGCTGCCGAAGCTGCTGTACCAGCGGCTCGGCGAGATGGGGATGGATTTCGCGGTGCTTTATCCGACCGCGGCGCTCCGCATCCCGTTCATCGCGGACGAGGAAACGCGCAAGGCGACCTGTCGCGCGTTTAACCGGTTCTCGGCCGAGCAGTTCCGCGAGTTCAGCGATCGGCTCACGCCGGTGGCGATGATTCCGATGTACACGCCTAAGGAGGCGATCGTCGAACTGGAGTACGCGGTCAAGAACCTGGGGCTCAAGGTCGCGATGATGCCGAGCCTGCTGCGCCGCCCGATTCGCGCGGCGGTCGGTCCCGGCGGCGAGCCCAATCCATACGCGCTGTGGCTCGACATGCTCGCGCTTGACAGCGAATACGACTACGACCCGGTGTGGGCGAAGTGCCAGGAACTTGGCGTCGCGCCCACCTTTCACACGGTTTCCAAGGGCGTCGGCACGCGCATCTCGCCGTCGAACGCGGTGTACAACCATATCGGGCACTTCGGCGTGGCTGGCGAGGCTATCTGCAAGGCGCTGTTCCTGGGCGGCGTGACGCGGCGCTTTCCGAAGTTGAAGTTCGCCTTCCTGGAGGGCGGCGTGGGATGGGCCTGCGGGCTTTACAGCGATCTGATCGGCCATTGGAAAAAACGCAACCCCAAGGCGCTCGAGGACATCGACCCCGCCAATCTCAACCGCGAGATGCTGGCCCAGTTGTTCCAGCGCTACGGCGGCAAGGCGCTCGCCGACAAGCTGGAGCGCTGGAAAATCGAGGGTGAGGCGTACTCCCCGCGGACTGCCGACCCCACCGCGTCGCTTGACGACTTCGAGGCCTGCGCGATCGAGCGCGCCGACCAGATCCGCGATCTGTTCATTCCCAACTTTTACTTCGGCTGCGAAGCGGACGACGCGGCCAACGCATGGGCCTTCAATACGAAGGCCAACCCGTACCGCGCCCGGCTCAATGCGGTCTTCGGCTCCGATATCGGCCACTTCGACGTCCCGGACATGACCAAGGTGCTGACCGAGGCCTGGGAGCTGGTGGACGAAGAACTGATAAGTGAATCGGACTTCCGCGATTTCGTATTCGCCAACCCGGTCAGGCTGTGGGCGGCCAACAATCCCGATTTCTTCAAGGGAACGGCGGTCGAGCAGGAGGCGCGCGCGGTGCTGGCCGCTGGCTGAGCGAAGCCGCGCGACGGCTCATCGCGACTCGCGCGGCGCCATCACTTCAGAGCGACCGGGCTCCCACCGATCTTCACCCGGAACAGCGTATACGGCTTTTGCCGCAGGTCGTGGCCGCCGTGGAAGCGCACCCCGCGCTCCAACTGATTAGCGGTGAAGTAGAGCCAGCCGTCGGGCCCGACCGAAAGCGTATCCGGCCATAGCACGCGCGGGTCGTGCACGATCGTCTCCCAGGTCCCATCAGGCAAACGCCGGCGGATTGCGTCGTGCTCGTAGTCGCCGGCATAGATGCGGCCCTGCGCGTCGGCCTCGAGTCCGTCGGAGGCTCCTTTTTCCCCGAGGTCCGCCACCGCCGCCGCGACCTGCTCTTCCGGCACCGAGCGATCGCGCAGGTATGCCGTGGGCACGCTGAACAGATGGCGGCTCGACAGCGGGCAATAGTAAAGTGTCGCGCCGTCGGCCGACAGCGCGATTCCGTCCGCAGGAACGGCGAACGGCTGCGGCGGACCGTTCGGCGGCCGCACCATCAGCGTCTCTCCCTCTACGATTGGCACGAATGCGGGATCAGCCTTGGTCGAATGATGATTCGCGAGGCGGCGCCAGGCTTCGCCCGAGGCGAGGTCCACGACGATCAGCGCTCCCGTTCCGGAATCCGTAATATAGGCGACGCCCTCCTTGCCTTGGCGCAGGTCGAAGCGCACGTCATTGAGATAGGTTTTGGGCAGGGCGACGTCGGGTGGAAACACGATCGTCTCGGAGATCCGGTTGGTCGCGAGATCGACGGCGACGAGTTTCGCGCCGCCCGGCGCCGGTTCGCTGAAATTCGGCGCCGCGGTGTCCAGGACCCACAGCCGATTGCGCGCGTCGGCCACCACGCTCTGCACGCTGATGAAGGTCTTGGCGGGGCGCGCCTTGTCCGCGCGATTCACCTCCGCGTCGGGATAGGCAAAGAGACGGCCGTTGCGGATTTCACCGACCGTGAACGGCACGTCGTCGCCCCAGCGCGGAAAGTTTACGAAGATGCGTCCGTTGGGCGCGACGCTCACACCCGTCGGCATCGCGCCCTGAAACTCGAACACCGCTTCGATCCGACCGATCGTGTGTTCCGAAGGCAACTGGATGGCCCAGGCTGACGATACGCTAAGCAGCATCGCGGCCGCGAGCAGTAGTCGGCGATTCATCGGCATTCCTCCTCAAGCACGCTCATCACGCGGCGTCAGCCAAGAGCGGCGCGGACGATTCGCGCCCCTTCAACCATCGCGCTCAGCTTCGCGAATGCGACGTCGCGCGGGATATATTTCATCCCGCAGTCGGGCGCGATCACCAGCCGCTCGGGCGCGACGAACTCGAGCGCCGCGCGGATACGGCCGGCGACCGTCGCGGCGCTTTCGACCGCCGGATCGTTAAGATCGAGCACGCCCAGGATGATGGTCTTGGAGGGCAGTTGCTTCAGAATCGACAGATCGAGCTTGGGCTGCGCGGCCTCGATCGATATCTGGCCGGCGAGGCAGCTCTCCAGTTCCGGCAAAAACGAGTAGCCGGTTGGCTTGTCCTTCATGATGTAGGCGTAGCCGAAGCACAAGTGCACGGCGGTCGTCCCGGTAACCCCCGCAAGCGCGCGATTGAGCGCCTTGAGCCCGTACTGTCGCGCCAACTCCGGACGCGCCTGCATGTAGGGCTCATCGATTTGCACCACGTCGGCGCCGGCCGCGAAGAGGTCCTTGATCTCTTCGTTGACCGCCTCCGCGTAGGCCATCGCGAGCGATTCCTCGTCGGGATAATAAGCGTTCTCGGCCTGCTGGGTCATCGTGAACGGCCCGGGCAGAGTGATTTTCACCCGGCGCTTGGTGTGCGCGCGCAGAAAGGTGAGGTCGCGCAACTCGACCGGCGCAAGCCTGCGAATCGGGCCCGAAACCAGCGGCACGACGTCGGCGCGTCCGCTGCGGCTGATCGCGCTGCCCGGACGCTCGCGGTCGACACCGCCGAGCGCGTTGGCGAGCCGGTTCGAGTAGCTCTCGCGGCGCATTTCGCCGTCGCTGATGATGTCGACACCGGCGCTTTCCATCTCGTGAATCGCAACGATGGTCGCGTCGTCCTGGGCCTGCTCGAGCCATGCCTGCGGGATTCGCCAAACCTCGCGCGCACGCACCCGCGGCGGCGCGCGCTTGGCGAGATTTTCGCGGTCGATTAGCCAGTCGGGCTGCGGATAGCTGCCCACCACCGTGGTCGGCAGAAGCATTCGTTCGCTCATCGTGCATCCCTCCTCGCTCGAAGTGGCGGGCACGCGGTCGCGCGTCCAGGCGGCGCAAAGCATGACGCCTTCGCCGCGCGCTGGCAACCTCGCACGGCGCGATGCCCTTGGACGCAACGAGAAGAAAAATCGCCTACCCCCAAAGAGGCGGCGGGACGGCCGAAGCGCAGCACCATAGCGCGGTTGACTACAGGCGGATAAGGAAGTAGCTCATCATCCAATACCTTGCGTAACATGCTGCGACGAGTTTGCGGCATTTTCGCAGGCATCTCAGTCAAGCCCCTGGTTCGCATGCGATGATCGATTCAGAAAAATTAATAGACCTCGAGCGCAAGACCGTCAGCCCGCGGGTTTTTTCCGATCCTGAGGTCCATCAGTTGGAGCAGGAGCGGATCTTCACGCGATGCTGGCTGTACGTCGGGCATGAAAGTCAGGTTCCGAACCCGGGCGACTTCATTGCCGGCTTCATGGGTGAGGAGCCGGTTATTGTATGTCGCGGCGCCGATCGACAGATACGCGTGTTCCTCAACTCCTGCCGGCATCGCGGGATGCTGGTCTGCCGGGTAGAAGAAGGCAACGCAAAATTCTTTCGATGTCCCTACCATGGATGGACCTACGATCTCGAGGGAAAGCTGACTGGCGTACCTGACTACCGCAAGGCCTACCACGGAGATCTTGAACGCGAGGAGTGGCCCTTGCTGCAGGCGCCACAGGTCGCTTCCTATCACGGGTTGATTTTCGCCTGCCTCGATGAGCATGCGGTCACGCTGGATGAGTACCTGGGGGATTTTCGCTGGTACCTGGATATGCAGTTCAACCGCACCGAGAGCGGGATGATGACATTGCCGGGTACGCACAAATGGACGCTCAAGGCGAACTGGAAGTTTGCCGCCGAACAATTTGGCGGCGATAACTATCACGCGATGTGGGCGCACGAGAGTGGTATACGTACTTCGATTGCTCAACAATTCGGCGGTGAGCATCCATGGACCAACGACTGGGAGGCCAAGACCAGGGAAGGTCATGGCTGGATAAACTTTGCCTTCGCGGACCCTCCGGGAATCGCGGAAGTCGTCGGCCCATACACGGCGTGGCTGCGCGAACAGGCGCGCACCCGCCTGACGCCCACGCAGGTCGAGCAAATCGGATGCGTACACGTGGGCACCGTGTTCCCGAATTTCTCCGTACTTTCGTTCCTGGGATTTTTGACCGTGCGAGTCTGGAATCCGCGCGGGCCTACGCGGCTTGATGCGTGGTCGTGGGGGATGGTCGAACGTGACGCGCCGGCGGAAATAATGAAGCTCGCGCGCGATATCCAGATACGCACTTTTTCGCCGGGAGGAATTTTCGAGCAGGACGATGGCGAGATGTGGTCGTATTGCACCGAAGCGTCGGCAGGCGCGTACCGCCGGCGTTTTCCCCTGAACTATCAGATGGGCGCGGGGCATGAGCGGGCCGACGCCGATCGTCCCGGCCTGATCCATCCGCCGCCGACCGAGATCAGCGTGTTCGGCTTTTGGGAACGATGGCGCCGGCAGATGGCGGACCAAAGGGGCAAGGAGAAACCGTAACCGTGGACCGCGTCGGTTTGCGACAGCAGTTCGAAGACCTGCTCTATCGCGAGGCCTGGCTACTCGATCACGACCGCCTCGAACAGTGGTTGGATTTGCTCGGTGACAACATTCATTACTGGGCGCCGGTGCGGGCCGACATGAATCGGGGCAAAGAGGATTTCAGCCCGCCGCTCAGGCTGGCATTTTTCGACGACAACAAGGACGGCCTTAGACTTCGCGTCGCACGGATTCGCACCGGAGCCGCGCATGCCGACGAACCGCCTTCGCGCGTGCGTCATCTGATAACCAACGTTCAGGTGCTGGAAACGCCGGACGCGGATACGGTGAAAGCCGCCTCCAATTTCCTGGTGTTCAAAAGCCGCCGCAACCGGGAAGAGAATCTGTTCGTCGGCTGCCGCGAGGATACCTGGCGGCGAAACGGCGCTGAGTGGAAGCTCGAAGAACGAATGATTCTGCTCGACCATAACGTGATCGAGAACATCACGGTGCTCTTCTGAACGCCTTGCCGCTGAATTGGATTGGCACGGAGAATCGGCGATGGACCCGAGCGTAGGGCAACTGTTCGATCTGACTTCCAAGGTCGCCCTGGTTACCGGCGGCGCCAAGGGGATCGGACGCGGTATCGCCGAGACCCTGGCGGCGGCGGGCGCCTCAATCGCCATTGCGGACATGGACCTCGAGGGCGCGAATTCCGTGGCCGAGGCGTTGCGCAAGCGGGGCCGTGGGGCGATCGCAATCCAGGCCGACGTGGCCGACGAGGAATCGGTGAAAGCGCTGGTGCACGGGGTCTACGCGCATTTCAAGCGGCTGGACATCCTGGTAAACAACGCGGGAATTTTTCCCATGAAGCGCCTGCGCGAACTCGATGCCGCGACCTGGGACCGCACGCTGGGGGTCAATCTTCGCGGCGCTTATCTCTGCACACGGCACGCCGCCGAGCGAATCATCGCGGGGAATGCGGGCGGGCGGATTATCAACATTTCGACTATCAATACTGCGCGCACCTATCTGGGTATGGCGCACTATGATGCCAGCAAATACGGACTCAACGCATTAACCAAAGCGAGCGCCCTTGAGTACGCGCAGTTTGGAATCACCGTCAACGCGATCGCGCCGGGCGCGGTCAAAACTCCGGGCTCGCTCAAGGTACGCAGCGAGTTGGGCGGCGGTTCGGTCGAGGCCGCGGACGCGGAATTCGCCAAACGCATTCCGATGGGGCGATGGGCCGAGCCCGAAGACATCGGCCGCGCGGTGCTGTGCCTCACTGGAGCAGCGGCCGATTATATTACCGGGCAGATTATTTATGCGGACGGCGGCTTGATGCTCGGGTTTTGAGCGAAGCCGCTCTCCGCACGATCGCGGAAGGCTATCATGACAAGCGTTTCACAACTCGGATACCTGGGCTTCAAGGTCTCAAATCTTGACGCGTGGGAAAACTTCGGCACACAAATTTTGGGAATCGAAAGCGTGGGCAGCAACGAAAACGGCGCCTTGATGCTTCGCATGGATGAATATCAATACCGCTTCGTATTCGAGCAAGGGGCCAAGGACGACCTCGACCTGATCGGCTGGCAAGTCGACGACGAACGGGCGTTGGGCGCCGTGGCGGATCAGCTGACCGCGGCCCGGATTGAAGTGCAACGCGGCACGGCGGATGAAGCCGAGGCGCGCCGCGTGGTGGAGCTGATCAAATTCCGCGACCCAAGCGGAATCGCGTCAGAAGCTTTCTACGGACCGCTGACCCGGATCGATATCCCATTTAAGCCGGCGCGGCCGATCGGCGGCTTTGTCGCCTCGAGTATGGGCCTTGGGCACATCACCATGGGTGTCGACAACATGCAGCGCAGCCTCCAGTTCTACCGCGACATTTTGGGCATGCGAATGAGCGACTGGGTGCAGCCACAGCCCGAGCGCGACGTTAAATCGCGCTTCAACATCGCTTTCCTGCATTGCAACCCGCGCCATCACTCGCTTGCATTCTGGGAGGCGCGGATGCCTAAGCGGCTGCATCATTTCATGCTTCAGCTCGAGTCGCTGGATGACGTAGGCGCGACCTATGACCTCTGCCAGCAGCGCGGCGTGCCGCTCGAGCTCACGCTGGGCCGCCACACCAACGACCGGATGTTGTCGTTCTACGTGCGCACACCCTCGGGCTTCAGCGTCGAGTACGGATGGGGCGCACGGACGGTCGACGATCGCGACTGGCAGGTGCGATTGCATCGCACCGGCAGCATCTGGGGGCATCACAGAACTGGCGCCTGAGCGCCGACGGAGATAAGTGGGTGGCAAACTATAGCAAGAAGCAGGCGCGCGATTGGGCGTGGGCCAACATGCGCGGAGTGGCTAACGTAGTGAATCCCACGTTTACCGAGGATCTCACCGCGCTCAACGAAAAGGCTATTCGCTACGACATTCGCAAGGAGATCGAATACGGCTTCTGGGGCGCCCTGCTGATCGCTGAAACCGCGACCACCCCCGAGGAGTACATACGATTTACGCAGTGGGCGGCGGATGAGGCGCGCGGCAGACTGCATCTGATATTTCATGCGTCCTTCAACACGCTGGCACAGAACATCGCGGTCGCGCGCGCGGCGCACGAGGCGGGCGCGGAACTGGTGCTGCTTGGATATCCGGCCAACTTTTACGCGCGCACCAGCCAGGACATCTACAACTACACCAGGGCCTTCTGCGACGGGACCGACATGGGAGTAATCTTGTTCCCGGTGCCGCTGTGGGGTTTCGAACGGATTCATCCCGCCGGCATGGAGATCGATCTGATCCGTAAGTTGGTCGACGACGTACCCAACATCGTCGCAATCAAAGCTGAAGGCGGCATGCCGACTATCGGCGGATTCGTCGAAGTGTATAAGACGCTCGGCAAGCGGGTGATCGTAACTTCGCCGCTGGAATGGGACGGCATCCCGCTGGCATCGCTGGTGCCAATCCAGTTCATGGGCACCAGCAACTACGAATTTTATGGCCCGACCATACCGAAAATGTTCGCCTTGATGCACGACGGCGAGTTCACCGAGGCCATGAAGCTATTCTGGAAAATTCATCCGGCACGGCTGGCGAACCTCCAGGCGATGTCGCTGCTGGCGGGCTCCAATTTTCTCCACCGGATGCTTTGGAAATATCAGGGCTGGCTGCAGGGCTTCAACGGCGGCCCGCTGCGGCAGCCTACGATGCGCCTGGTGGATCGGCAGTTGCGGCCATTGCGCAACGCGCTCGAACAATGCGGGCTCAATCCGTGGCCCGAGCCGGACGGCGATTTCTTCGTAGGCCGCAATCCGGGCTGAAACCACGGCCTCCAATGCTGCTTTTGAACGCACGCGAGGTAGAACGCCTGGCCGACATGCAAAGGCTCGTGGAGGCTGTGGAAGCCGGCCTACGCGAGCAAGCCGCGGAACAGGTGGTGCTGCCACCGCGTCTCAGCCTGCCCAATGGGCGGGGATTTTTCCGTCTCATGCCCACCGTGATGAACGGCAGCGGCATCATGGGGTTCAAGGCTTTTCATGGATCCGTGCAGGACGGCGTCCGTTATCTTATCGCGATCTACGAACAGGCGAGCGGACTGTTGCTGGCGATGATGGACGCCCACTATCTAACCGCGGCGCGGACCGGCGCCACCACTGGCGTCGCGACAAAGTTCATGGCCAGGCGTGATGCACGGCGCGTGGCGGTTATTGGCTCCGGGCTCGAGGCCCGCACCAACCTGCTCGGCGTTTGCGCGGTGCGCCAGGTCGAGCGGGTGACAGTGTTCAGTCCGAATCGTGAGCGGCGTGCTGCATTCGCAGAGCGCATGGGCCGGGAGCTGAAAATCGAAGTTAACGCCTGCGAAAGCCCGGAAAGCTGCATGGAATGGGCGGACATCGCAGTGGTCGCCACAAATACGACCGGCAAGGGAGATGGAATCGCTTTTCGTGGCGGGTGGGCGCACACCGGGATGCACGTCAACGCCATTGGTTCGACGATGCCGAAATTGCGCGAGATTGATTCGGAAAGTTTCGCGCGTGCAGGGCGAATAGTAATTGACTGCCAGACCAGACAAATCGAAGAAGAATCGGGCGACGTTATCGACGCGCTCGCCAACGGCAGCTACGACCGCGGCAAAGTAATCGAACTGCAGGAAGTGGTCGCTGGACGGGCATCGGGCCGCGAGGCGGACGATCAGATCACGCTGTTCAAGTCCGTCGGCACAGCGGTTCAGGACGTAGCTTCGGGATACGCTGTCTACCAGGAGGCGCGCCGTCTCGGTATCGGCTCTGAAGTCCCTGATTTCCTGGAACTGAAAACTTTCTAGAACTGAGGGCCGCTTAGCCACGGGCGGTCCCGCTCAGCGCACGGCTTTGAGAGCCTCGCGAACCCGAGCGCACTCGGCGCATAACTCGACGAAGGTCGCGGACGCCCCGTCGAGCGAGCCGTTGCGGCCCTTTTCCTCGATCGCGCTTGCAAGCGCCTGCATCCGCGAAGCGCCAAAGTTGCTGCCCGTGCCTTTGAGCGTATGCGCGGTCAGCCTGGTGGCGCCGGCGTCTCCCTTTGCCAGTGCCGCCTCGAGCGTCGCCAACTGGCCCGGAACCTCGCCGATGAACATATCCACCAGGTCGCTCAGCAGGTTCTCGCCTTCGGCGCGCAGATCCTGAATAGCTTTTTGATCGATCGGAGCGTCATTGGCCGTGTCGTGCGAGTCCGTATTCATATTGCTCTCCAGAAGCGTTGCTGTCCCGCAGCATTAATCACCCGCCGCCTTAGTCTCCCGCGATCTGAATCCCCGATCCTCGAAAGACCCTGGCCGCGCGGGGGCCAGCTCCGGCCATTCAGGTTCAGCGGCTATGCGGTCCAGGCGGGAAAAGCCCGCTGCAACTTTTGCCGCACCGGTTCGAACGAGAACTGGCTAAATGGCTTGATCACATAAGCGGTCGCACCCTCATTCAAGAACGTATCGCGCGTCTTCTCGAACGGCACCGCGCTCACGACCACGATCGCAGTCTCCGGAGCCTCTTTTCTCATCGTTCGGAAGGCCGTCAGGCTGTCGATGCCTTCACGCTCGGGCATCATCACATCCAGCGTGACCAGCTTGGGCTTGAGCTCTCTGAAGAGCCGCAGCCCGTGCGCGGCAGTCTCGGCTTCGCCCACGATATGGAAGCCGAGCTTGGTTAAATGATGGCGGATGATTTTCCGCGCGAACGGCGAGTCGTCGATTATCAACGCTGGTACGGTCACAGCTGATTCGCCTCAAACGTCGTTACTGACAGCAGCGGACTCGAAGCCACTGCGACTGCTTTTCCAGTGAGCGCCTTTTTCCCGGCGCGGGAATCGTTATGCGCTTCGATTCTTCCGTAGTGGCGTGTTACTCACTGCGTAAGCCGAGCATAAACCGCGCCCATATTCGTCCCGCCCGTGCCGGCAGTTCCGGGCTCGACCTGGCGAATGAATACCGCGCTGATATCCGCGCCGCTGGAGCCCGAGATCCACACTTCCGCAAACCCGCTCACCGGAACCGAGCAGTTGCCGTTGCAGCCGCTCCACTTGACCACCGGGACCACCGTAGCCCGTGCGTCGCTCAAGGTATGCGAGGACCAGGTGCCGCTGGGATCCGAGGCATTTCCCGCGGCCACGCGGGCGCTTACGCCTTGGCCGATCGGACCAACCTTCGCCCCCGGCTCGGATGACAGAATATCGCCGAGATTGACTATGCAAGTACATCCAGAACCAAGATTCTGGCTGAATGCGCTACCACCGTTGCTCCTGCCGTTCGAATCCATCAGGCTGAGCCCGCCCCAGCATCCCGCACCGCAATTTCCATTGTGCAGCGTGATCGACTTTCCATAGATATAAGTGGTGGTCGAGTCGAGCCCTATCGGCGCGACGTCAGTGGCGGAAGCCAGACCCTGCAACACCGCCACGGAAGTGGCGCTCACGGTAAAGTTTTGGATACCTACGACCTTGGCCAGCAGGGTGGATATCTTGCGCGTCGCGCTCACGGTCATCGACTGATTGCTCGAGTTGGCGACCACGCTGGTGAGTTCGCTCGCCAAGACTCCGTCGTTGAGCGCATAGGTGCAGGCCGCGTTTTGTGCGTCGGTTGCGTAAAGGCATAGGGCGTTCTTCCCGGAGAAGGTAACGTTGTTGAAGTAAGTAGCGCCTGCCAAAGCTGCAGCGTCGGTGCCGCCCTGCAGTTGGTTTTTATTCCAGTAGATATAAATGACGTCGATTCCGAGCGCGGCTATTCCGACTAGCCCGACCATCGCCAGCGCGAGGATGACCATGATCTGACCCCGTCTTCCGCGCCGCGTGCGCCTATAGTTTTGGATCAATCCCATACCGCACTGCTTTCCCCAAGGCGCGATCACGCAAGGAGCGATCCAATATCGCGGTCCAAATGGCTATCAAATCAAGTGAGTGTAAATTGACTAATCGCGTCACTGGTATGGATCATGCTCCACTTTTTGGCTGATGCGAGCTTTGCCTACATTGCTGAAGATAAGTGATGTGCAGAAGGGACACGCTGTATCGCGAACGGACGTCGGATGGATCGTCCGCGAGACATATCGCAATAGAGCCCAGACCATGACCAGTGAATAGGCGCGTTCGCGCGGACGCCGCCGCGAGTCAGCCGGAGGGGCAATGAACTCAGCGCAACACAACGGCAACAGCCTCAATACCGCTCAGCACAAGCGGCGCGGCAGCCTCAACATCTCGCTGGCTGGAGGCACGCCCGCGCAGCGTACCGCATTGCGCGAATTGCTGGCCGCGCTCACCGACCTCAGGATGGAGATTGCCGAGGTTTCAGCCGCCGGACAGGCGCCCGCGCAAGGCGATGCGGTGCGTATCCTGATGATACTGCTCGACGAGGACCTCGACCTGTGGCACGAGGAGCTGCGGCCGTGGATCGAGAGCGGCAACTGGTCGCAGGTGACGGCGGTGGTCAGCCGGCGCACGCCGGAAGCGGTGCGCAGCGCGTTAAGCGCCGGCGCTAATGAAGTATTGTTCATGCCGGTTGATCCGGTGGACCTCGCGCGCTCGCTGTGGACGGTCAGCGAAATCAGCCGCGGCGGCGGGCGGGCGAGCAAAGCGGCCTACGCACTGGTCAGCGTATCGGGCGGAGTTGGCGTCAGCAGCCTGACGGTCGCATTGGGCCTCGCGCTGCGCCGCTTGACGCAAAAACAAGTCGCGCTGGTCGACCTCGGCCTTCAGGCAGCCTCGCTCGCGGCGATTCTCGACCTCGAGAGTATCCATTCGATCGGCGAGCTCGCCGACCCGACCACCAGCGTGGATTCGATTCGCCTGGAATCAGCGGCGAGTAAACATGCCTCCGGGCTGTACCTTTTGAGCGCGCCGGCACGGATCGAGGACGGCGAGATGGTCTCGCCAGGCACTATAGAAGCGACCATCGGAGTGATGCTGCAATTGTTCGACTACGTACTCATCGATTGCGGCCATCATGTGAACGAAGGCACGGTGGCGGCGTGGGAGCGCGCCGGTAACGTGCTATACGTGCTCGATCAGTCGATCACCGGAGTGCGGGCTGCGCAGCGCTTCCTTGACCTGTTCGAGCGGCTCAAACTCAAACACGTCTCGCTTGACCTGTTGCTCAACCACTGCCGCCCTTCACATGCTGTCACGCTGGAGAAGATCGAGGCCGCGTTGCATCGGCCGGTGGCCTTTTGCGTTCCGCACGACGACGCGGCGCTGGCTGCCACCGAGGCGCAGGGCGACGGGCTTTCCACGCTGCCGGCGGGGTCGCCGCTACTGCTCGCGGTCGAGCAATTGGCCAAAACTCTGATTGGGGCTCCGGACGCCAGCAACGGCGCGCTCAAGCCCGGCGTTTTCTCCAGGCTGATGAATGCGATGGGTCATTAGGGAGACACGCCGCCGATGGGTCTAATTGATCGTCTGCAAGGCGACGGAGAGGGAGCGCCCTCAGCGGCCGGGCCTTCGCTCTTTGCCATCGACACGCGCCAACTCATGACCTCGTCCCGCGAGGACGTGGGCAAGGAGCGTTTCCAGGCGCTCAAGGGCAGGATCCAGGATCTGCTGCTCAAGAAAATCGACGTCACCAAGCTCGAAGATGCGGGCTACGCGCCGCTGTTGGCGCAGGTCAACGCGGTCATCGACGAACTGGTCGACGAAGAGCATCTGCTGCTGGCCGAAGCCGATCGCGAACGCCTGATCGAAGCCACCACCAGCGACATGCTGGGGCTCGGCCCGCTCGAGCCGCTGCTCCAGGACAATGACATCTCCGACATCCTGGTCAACGGCTACCGCGGGGTATGGATCGAGCGCAACGGCAAAATCTACAAGACCACCGTGCGCTTTCGCGACGATCGGCATCTGATGAGCGTCATCAACCGCATCGTGTCGCGCGTCGGCCGGCGGATCGACGAGGCTTCGCCGATGGTTGATGCGCGGCTGCCCGACGGCTCGCGTGTGCACGCCATCATACCGCCGCTCGCGATCGACGGCCCCGGATTATGCATCCGCCGCTTCGGCGGCCATAGCTACCGGATGGAAGATCTGATCATCAACGGCACGTGCACCCAGGAGGTGGCCGACTTCGTGCGCATCGCGGTGCTCACCCGGCTCAACATCCTGATCAGCGGCGGCACCGGCAGCGGCAAAACCACGTTGCTTAACTGCCTCTCCACCTATATCCCCGAAAACCAGCGCATCATCACGATCGAGGACGCCGCTGAGCTCGCCTTGCAGCAGCCCCAGGTCTTCCGCCTGGAGACCCGCCCGCCCAACGTCGAGGGTAAGGGCGAGGTCACGCAGCGCGAGCTGTTTCGCAATACCTTGCGGATGCGTCCCGACCGCGTGATCGTCGGCGAGGTGCGCGGCGCCGAAGTGCTCGACATGCTGCAGGCGATGTCGACCGGCCACGACGGCTCGATGGCCACCATCCATGCCAACACTCCGCGCGACTCACTGGGGCGGCTCGAGATGATGATGCTGTTGTCGGGCGTGGCGCTGCCGGAGAAGGCGATGCATCAGTATGTCGCCAACTCGATCAACCTGATCATCCAGCTCGCGCGCCACTCCGACGGCGCCCGCAAGATCATCAAGATAACCGAGATTACCGGGATGGAGGGCGACACCGTGCTGACCCAGGACCTGTTCGAATACGTGCGCACCGGGGTCGATCCGACCGGCAAGGTGCTGGGCCATTTCAGAAGCACCGGCACACGCCCTTTCTATACCGAGCGCTTCGAGGCCGCCGGTTTCGCGCTTCCGCACTCGATGCTCGCTTCGCGCGAGCTGCACTAACGCGATGACCGAGCTGGTCACATTCGTCTGCTTTATCCTGCTGATAAGCCCCGTGGCCGCGTACTACACGATCCGGCAAAAACATCGGCTCGCTGAGGAACGGGTTCTCCAGCGGCGGCTCGGAAATTCGCCGACGAGCCCGCGCGCGCAGCCTGGGTGGGCTGCGCCCAAGGACGAGATGACGCTCGTGCTTGCGCGGCTGAGCACGGTGCCGTGGGTGGGCCGCTACCTCAGCGAGACCATGCGTCAGGCGACCGCGTCGCTAATGCTCGCGATACCGGCGCTGCTGGTTGCGGGCACCGTCATCTCGGGTTACTGGCTGAGCGTCACCGGCGCGCTGCTGTTCGGTATCGCAGCCGCCATGCTGCCGGTGTTTTACGCGCGTCGAATGCGCAAACAACGGCTCGCGCTGCTCGGCGAGCAACTGCCATATCTCATCGACCTGCTCAAGTCGGCGCTCGAGTCGGGCCATACGATGCTGCGCGCGCTTCAAATGGCGGGGCAGAATCTGCCCGAGCCCGTCTCCAGCGAGCTGCGCCTGATCGTCGAGCAGGTCCAGCTTGGGATGACCCTGCCGCTGGCGCTCGAGGCGATGTACCGGCGGGCGCCGGTCGAAGAGCTGGGCTTCCTGGTCGCCGCCGTGCGGGTCCAGACCGACGTTGGGAGCAGCCTGGCTGAGGTTTTCCAACACGTCGCGGAGGGGATGCGCAATCGGCAGCGCGCAGAGCATCAGTTGCGCGCGCTCACCGCGCAATCGCGGGCGAGCGCGATCATCGTCACTTTGCTCCCGTTCATCGTGCTACTGGCCTTCAGCCTCATCAACCCGGACTATACGCGCCCGCTGTTCCATAACGAGTACGGGCAAAAGATGCTCGAGACCGCGGTCGTGCTCGACATAGTCGCGTTCTTCGTGATGCGCCGAATCGCGCGGGTGAACTATTAGCATGTCTTACATGATCGCCATTACTGTCTTTTTCCTCGGATTGACTACTGTGATGGCGCTGTATTTCGGCTTTACCAGGGATCAACCGCAAAGTTCCTGGACGCGAGAGCGCGCCGTCGCGAGGTACAGCGGCTCCGGCGCCCTCGCCCGGTCATCGCTGCAGTGGAGCGGCATTCCCGGGCAATTGCTCGCGTGGTGGGTCAATAAGACCGACACCGTCGATCAGAACGCGCCCGAGGTACGGCAAACCCACATCGCGCTGACCCGGGCCGGCTTCAACCAGGTGGAGCAGTTGGCAGTATACCGCGCGGCACGAGTCGCCTCCTTCGTACTGGTAATTTCGGCGGGCCTGGTGATCTCGCACTTTTATCCAAGATGGCGGATTCCGGCGCTGCTGGGCGGTGCGGTGATCGGTTATCTGCTGCCCGGCAATATCGTCAAGCGCCTGGGACGAAAACGTCAACACACCATCCTGCACGAACTGCCCGCGATACTCGATCTGCTCGTGGTCACGCTGGAGGCCGGACAGGGACTGCTCGAAGCGATCAGAGTCGTCGGCCGCGAGACCGCGCGGCAGGGCCGCGTGCTGGGCAAGGAGTTTACGACCGCGGCGGCCGAAATGAGCGCCGGCGTTTCGCTCGAGGACAGCATGCGCAACCTCAGCGAACGGACCGGGGTGGACGACCTCAAGGCAATCGGCGCGGTATTCATCCAGAGCAAGGAGATCGGCGGGCGCCTGGGGCCTTCATTGCGCGCGGCCGCCGAACTGCTCAGCGCCAAGCGGCGTCTGATGGCTGAAGAGGCGGCGCAAAAAAGCTCGGTTAAAATGCTTCTGCCGCTGGTACTGCTGATTCTGCCCGCCATGATGATCATCATTCTCGGCCCGGCGATTATCCAAATCTTCCACATACTTATGGGCGCCGCCGCATAGCCTGCGCCGGCGGCGGTCGGGGCAGCCGCGCTTTCGCCGTTAGCCATTGGTGCCACCGAGGCTCTTAAGCCGCTCGGTGATCGACGCTGACACCGCTTCGAGGCCCTGCTCCGTGTCGACAGCCAGGTGCCGGGATTGCGGGACCTCCTTCAACATGACGAACTCGCCGCGCTGACGTAGATAAGTCGCCACGCCGGCATCGGAGATTTCGTCGGCGCGACGTGCGCGAGCGGTGAGGCGGCGCACGATCTCGTCGTGGCTGGCAGTACATTCGACGAACAGCAGCGGGAGCCTGGCGCGCCCCGCGAGCGCCAGCGCCTCGGCGCGGTAGGCAGGCGCGGCGAAGGTGGCGTCGACGATCACGCCGGCGCCGTCGTGCAGCCGGGCCGCGGCCTCGCCGAGCAGGGCGGCGTAAGTCTTCTCGGTGAACTCGCGGCTGTAGACGCCGGTCGCGTAGCCATCGGACACACGCTCGACCGGCGGGACGCTAGCCAGCCGCTTGCGGATTTCGTCGGAGCGCAGCCATTCGAATCCGAGCCGGTCGGCCAGGCGGCGCGCCACGGTCGACTTGCCGCTGCCCGAGAGTCCGCAGACCACCACCATTGCGGGGCGCGACTCGCGCGCGAAATCGAGCGCCAGCGCGACGTAGCGGCGCGCGGCGGCGGTAGCGGCAGCGCGCCGGTCGGCCGCAATCTCGGGATCGCGGCTGGTGAGACTCTCCACCTTGGCGCGCACCAGCGCGCGATAGAATTTGTACAAGGGAATCAGCAGCGGAAGATCGGCGTCACCGGAGGCCTCGCGATACGCTCCCACCAACTCATCAGAGAGCCCACGGGCGCCGAGCCGGTCGAGATCCATCGCGAGAAACCCCACGTCCGAGGCAACGTCGACGTAGCGGAGCCCCTCGCTGAACTCGACGCAGTCGATGATCGCGATCGTATCGCCGGCGAACGAAACATGTTCGCAGCGCAAGTCACCGTGCCCCTCGCATACGCGGGCGCCGAGTGCGCGACGGTTGAGCAGGCTCCAGCGCGACTCGATCACGCGATGGGCGAAGCGCTCGAGCTCGTCCAGCTCCGCCTGCGCGATCGTGTCCGCACCATCGAGTGCGAATTCCTCCAGATTTCCGTGCACCAGCCGCCATATCGACGCCGCCGCGCCGTACTTCCATCCCTTGTCGGCGGCGGCTGTGCGGTGAAAGACGGCGAGTCGAGCCGCGATCGCGCGAATCTGCGCAACGCTCACGTTGCCGTCGGCCACCATCCGATCGAGCATCGTGGCTTCCCCTAGCCGGCGCATCTTGACCGCCCACTCCACCGCGGCACTCGCTTCGGCCGCGTCGACGGACGCCGCGCCCAACGCCAGCTCATCACTGCCGCGCCTTAAAATCGGTACGACGTCGAGATAGACGTCCGGCGCGAGCCGCCGGTTGAGCCGCACCTCGTCGAGACACAATTGATGCCGGCGGGCGAGCGTGGAGGCGTCAAGAAAAGCGAACCGCACCGGTTTCTTGATCTTGTAAACGTAGTCGCCCGCCAGGAAGGCGTATGAGACATGCGTCTGACGCAATTCCACACATACAGGATGATTCGGATAGAGCTGCGGACGCATCATCGCGCTGACCGTAGCCGGCAAAGCGCGATGCGAACCGGCGGGTTGCGTTCGCGCCGTAGTCGAAGGGTCCATAAACCGACACCAGACTTACGCCCGCTGCGTCGCCTTATTCAATTTGCTTCCAGAAAGGCACGCAGTACGTCGCTGATGGAAATGATGCCGACCAAGCGCTCACCCTCGACCACCGGCAGCGCACCTATCTTATGCTCGAGCAGGGTTTTTGCCGCCTCATGCACAGGCGTGGCGGGGCCGACCGTAGCAACCTCCGTGGTCATCGCGAGTTTGGCCTCGGTGTGGTCAAGGTAGCCCTCGTGGCGGCGCAGGTCGCGGTCGGTGATAATCCCCGCGAGCTTGCCGCCGCTTAAGACCGGCATGGTGCGGAAGTGGCCCGAGAACATCTTGGCGCGCACAGCCGAAAGTTTTTCGGCCGGCTCAGCGCATATCGGATGCGGCGTCATCCACTTCGCGACCATGTGCACGTCAGCTTCCTGGCGCTGCACGGTCAACACCGGGCAGGTGGCATCACGCAACACGGCCTCGGCCACACTGCCGAGCAGCATCCGTCTAAAACCCTTGCGGCCGTGGGTCGCGAGCACGATCAAATCAGCCGCCAACTGCCGTTCGAGGTTCAAGATCTCGTGGGACGGGTCGCCAATCCGGGTCAGCAGCTCGCACTTCGCCTGCGCGCGATGGCGTTCAGCGATAGCCTCAAGCTTCTGCTGCGCGATTTTTTCCTGGTCCTTGTAGATGTCCACGTAGTTGGGCATCCCGGTCGGCGCTACGACCAGCGGAACCACGTGCACCAGGAATACCGTGCCGCCGGTTTCCGTCGCTATCCGCACTGCGGATTCCAATACTGCTTGCGCAGTTTCATCGAACTCAATCGGGGCCAGAATCCGCCGGTATGGATAAGCCATTTGAATTGCCTCCTGGATGCTCGCCGACACTGGCCGACACGCATCGATATATTCATAGCTATAGCCGTGCCAAGCGAGACCGCAACGCATCGCGAACCAAGGGCACGGTTCCAGCGGCGTGCCCGGCAGCCCAAACTAGAAGCTACTGTCTCCGATGGATACAGACCTGCGACGGTGTAGCGAAAGAAACGATCTGCGGGGCGAAATACAGGAGCTGGCGGGAGATTGTCCCACTTGCGGGCGCTTCGTCTCTGACAGTCAAATTGCCACGCATCAGAATTGGACCAAAGCAACAGCAATATCGCGGGGAGCGGCCAGGCCGATGCGCGTCAAACGATGGCTGACGCACGCCTCGGTCGCGCAGGCGCGTGCGCCACTCTAAAGAGCATCGGACAAACCAGCCCCTCATGGACGCTCCGCTTCTACGCTCAGCTTCAGTGACGCCGAGCGCGACTTAGTAATGCGCCGGCGGCGCGGCCTCCTTCGGTCTGACCACCAACACCGGCCGCGGCGACTGTCGGATCACTCGTTCGGCCACGCTGCCGAGGAGAAAACGGCTCACTCCTTTGCGCCCATGCGTTGCCAGCACGATCAGGTCCGCGTCCATTTCCTGGCTCTGGCCAAGGATGCCGTCGGCGGCCTCGCCGCTGCGCGTTTCGATCTTGTAAGCAACACCGCGGCCTTCGAGATGCGCCGCCGCCAGCTTCTCCAGCTCGGCCCGTGCGGTTTTCTCCCACACCGGGTAGGGGTCCATCGGAATCGGTGCGAACTCGGTGGCGCTGAGCGGTAGCGGCGCGACGTGCAACACGCAAAGCGTCGCTCCGTTCTGGTGAGCGATTTCAAGCGCGAAGTGCAGCACCACAGCCGAGGATTCGTCAAAGTCCACCGCGCATAAAATTTTGTCGAACAGTTTCATGTTCCGCCTCGACTCCAAGTTTAGCGCAAGAGTCAAACCAGCGTGGATGGCGCTCGTCGCCCTGCCTCGAAACGCCTCATCGATGAGCCTTGGCGCGGCCCTTGATGGCGCCGATGGATACACATAGTTGGCGCCGACGGCACGGACCAAGGACCCGTGAGAGTTGACGGAGTTCAGTTTGGTTCTTTGCGGAACGATTTTTACGCTCTTAATCTTCAGCCGGTTCCACATCGATGCCTCTCAAACGTAGATTTGCGGTGCCAACGAAAACACCGCATGGGCGAGCCGGGCGCGCAGCATCATCGGGCATGCTCATTGCTCCATTCGGCTGCGCCACGACTTTTCCGTTACGGCCGTATCGCACGAGGGGGAGTACTCATGGGCTCTACAAAGGCTGGGTTCCTGGCGTTGATCGCCTCGACGGTGGTGGTCTTCGCGACGGTTACCTTTGCGTCTGCGCCCAGGGCGCTGGCGGATGACGCTGACGCGCAAGCCAAAGCGCTCAAGCAGGTCGAACGGGAACTGCGCCAATTGCGCGCGGACCGCGCCCGCGACCGTCGGCTGATCGAAAAGCTCGAGCAACAACTCGACCAGGTGCAGTCCCAGGACAGCCAGGTCCGCACGACCAACCAGCAACTCCAAAACACCACCCAACAGCTCCAGAGCAGCAATCAGCAGTTGCAGACCAAAACTGACCAGGAGTTGAAGGAAATCCAGGCCCAGGTGGCAGCCGGGCCGACAGAACCCCAAATCTCCAGGTTGCTCGGCGGCTACTGGGGCTCGCATCAATTCACGATCGCGGGCGGCGCCTCCGTCGACTACATCTATGATCACAAGTTGGGCCAGAACACCTTCACGCTCGACTTCGAACCGATCATGCTCTTCCGCCTCAACGATTGGCTGGCGTTCGAGGGCACCTTTGAAGCCGGGTACGAACCGGGCTCCGGCGCCTCATTCGACGCCCCGGTCGTCACCGCGCAGATATTTCTCAATGACTACATGGAGGCCGTGCTGGGCATCTTCGACCAGCCTTTCGGCGATTTCTACGAAACCCAAGGACCGTTCTGGGTCAACCGCTTCATCACCGCGCCGTTACCCTATGGACCGGCGGCGCTGGTGCCGCCGTCCGATATCGGGATGCAGTTGCGGGGCGCGTATCAGTGGGGACAACTTGGACAGGACGCTGACTACACGGTCTGGGTAGCCAACGGGCCGAGCTATGATTCCTCGTTGCCGCAGCCGGTCGTCGGTCAGGAGCTCAACGGCTCGACCAATATCGACATCAACACCAACGGCAAGGCATACGGAGGGCGGTTCCGCATTTATCCATTTCCGCTCGACAGCAACCTGGGACGGTTGGAGCTGGGCGCTTCGACCTACGACGGGAAATGGCAGAACGGCCTCTGGCTATATACCTGGGGCGTTGACTTCGCATACCTGCGCGGCAACCTGCAGACGCGCGGCGAGTGGCTTTCCGCCTATCGGCAGATGCCGGCCGGATCCGGCCCCGACAATCGGCAGGGATGGTATTTCCAGGCCGGCTATTTTCTCACCGGTCTGCACCTTCCCGGCCTCAGCGAATTCGACCAGTACCTGGCCAAAATCGAGCCGCTGGTGCGCTACTCAGGAGTCAACCAGCGCGCCGTGGTCACCGACGAGATTGCGACCAGTCCCAGCTTCGGCTTCAGCGGCTCGCCGTCGATCTACGCGCCGCACGCGCGCGAGGTCGCGCTTGGCCTGGATTATTGGATCGCGCCATCGATCGTGTGGCAGACGGAATTCGACCTCGAATTGCCGCGCGCGGGTGGCACTTCCTACACCTTCAACGGCGCGAGCACACCGACCGTGGGCAGCGTCGGCGCGACGCCTAACGACCACGCGATCCTGACCCAATTCGCGGTCGGCTTCTAGAGGAACGAGCGCCATGAAAAGAACCTATCTTGTGAAAATTCTCGCGCTCGCAATCGTTGGACTGACGATCTCGGTCGCCGCCCTGGCCGAAGAAAGCAAAGCCGAAAAGCAAAAGTTGTTTCTGGACGGCGCGCGTCTATGGCCCGTGTACTGCTCACAATGCCATAACGCCCGCCCCGGCTCGGAGTTCTCACCGGCTCAGTGGGACGTCATCATGATGCATATGCGGACCCAGGCAAACCTCCCGGCCCAGGATGCGCGGGCGCTTACCGAATACCTCAAGCGTTCGCACTGACGGGCTCAACCGCTCAATTGCAACGAAAGGAACAGTATGCGGCGAACGAAGATCCTGATTACCTTGATGGGCGTTGCGGCGATTGTTGCGCTGACCAGGGCGCCGGCGCGGGCCGACAGTGCTCAGGCCAATTACACCGCCTACTGCGCGAAATGCCACGGAGTCGACGGACGCGGCGACGGACCTTCCGCAGGATCACTGGCCACCAAGCCGCAGGACTATAGCGACTGCGCTGCGATGCAGAAAATCTCGGACGATACGATGTTCAAAGTGATCAAGGGCGGCGGCGCCGCGGCCGGCCTGCCGGGTGACATGCCGAGTTGGAGCGACGGGCTCTCCGACCCGGAAATTCACGACCTGGTCGCTTTCGTCCATACCTTTTGCAAAAAGAAATAGCCGCCGCCGCTTCCGCGGCGACCGGCCGGAACTCCACTTCATAAGCGCCCCGCCTTCGGCGCGCGCTTGAGCACCGTCGGCGCTTCGGATAGCTTCTCCCAGACGGCTTGTGCCGATTTTTGCCGAAGCCAGCGGCAGGCCGCTTCGAGGGAGGAAATTTCTGATGCACGTTATCAAATATCTCGCGGCCGGCGCGGCAGTCGCGATCTTCTGCACGCTCGGCGTGGTTCACTCTGCCGCGGCTCAAACCAGCTCGAGCCCACGCAAGACGCAACGCCAACTCGACATCGCGGCCGCGCGCGCGGACCGTAAAGCAATCGTCGGTGCGAATATGAATCTGACCGAGGCGCAGGCCAAAGCATTCTGGCCGCTCTACGACGCCTACGAAGCCAGGATGGATAAGCTCGACGACCGCCATGCCGCCGAGGTCAAGGCTTACGCCGAGCACTACCAGACCCTCACAGACGCGGACGCGACGAGCAAGCTCGACGAGGTGATCGCGATCAAGCAGGCGCGTCTCGACGTGCAAAAGGAGTTCGTGCCCAAGTTCCGCGCCGCGGTTTCCTCGATTAACACCACCCGGTTTTACCAGATCGATAACAAGCTGAGCGCAATGATCCAGTGCGATATCGCGCAGATCGTTCCGCTCGCTCGTCCGGGAACCAAGACCGCGAACGAGTAGCGCCGCGCGGCGCGTCCTGCACGGCGCGCCTTGCACGGCGCGCCTTGCACGGCGCGTCGCACCGGCAGGCGCGCGTCTAGTCTGATCGGCGAGGGTGGATCCGCGCGCATCCCGCGCGCGGATCCTTTTCCTTTGGCTCGCGCCGGCGCCGATGCTGGCTCGCCAAGATGAAGGACCCGGCGCTGCGCGAGGCGGTCAAGCGCGAGACCGACGCTGCCGATCGCAAGCTCCGCGCGATCCAGGCCGGAGTCGGCGGCGCGGTTCACACCTTGATAGTGCAATGGGTCAACGACCGGCCGGAACTGGAAAAGTACGTCGGGAAGTCGCTCGGTCAGATCGGCGCCGAAGACAACCGCCATCCGATTGACGTGATGCTCGATCTTTCGATCGCCGGCGATCTCAAGGTCGAATTCCTCGGCCCCAACAAGGGCTTCAACGCCGAGTTCATGACCGAGATGACCAACGACTCGCCCTACACCATCCCGGGCGTCTCCGACGGCGGCGCGCATACCAAGTTTTTCTGCGGCGGCGCCTTCACCACCGACTTCCTGTCTTGGCTGGTCCGCGACGAACAGAAGGTCACGCTGGAAGAGGCGCATTACCGGCTCTCCGCGCTTCCCGCGCACGCCGCGGGCTTCCGCGGCCGCGGCGTGCTGCGCGAGGGCGCGGCGGCTGACGTGGTCGTCTACGACCTCAAGGAACTGGCGATCGAGCCCGAGTGGGTGGGCGAGATCGCGCACGATTTTCCGGGCGGCGAATGGCGCCGCGTGCAGCGCGCAAGGGGTATCGCGCGATCGTCGTCAACGGCGAGATGACCTTCGCCGACGGCCGCGCCACGGGCGCGACGCCAGGGCGATTGCTGCGCAACGGCCGCGCCTGAAGGCGCGCCGCGTTTGCCGCGTATCGGAACCAGCCAGAAAAGACAGCGAAAGCCGCGCGATGCGCGGCTCCCGTTGTTTTTCCCGATACGCGCAGACGGCTGGAAGACGGTGCGTGGGTGCCGCGCCCGCCGGCTCGTGGCACGCCGCCCGTCTCAGCAACTTTGGTCGAATGCCGAGGCGCGCCGGTTGAGAGGACGTTCCTTCACGCGGCCGACGCCGCTATTTAGTGATCAAAAGCATCTCAAGTTGGTCGAAATCGTGCTCGGCTTTACCTCCGCAGTTCCGCAACTCCTGCAACGTATCACTCCGAATTGCGTCCCGGCGATGCTCACGTTTTTCGCCCGGTGGATAGGCATCATTCGCGGCCGCTAATGCCTCTTTTTGACCTTGCAAGACCTGCTTCCAACAATTCGTGGCACCCTGGCAAATCGTGTCAACCTGCGTCGCCGGTGCCGCGAAGCTCGGTGCCGCGACCGGCGACTCAAACGCTGTCTGCTGAGACCCTGCGCTGCATCCAAAGAAGCAAAGCGAGAAAATTGCATGGCTAGCTTCTTCATGACATGCCTCCTCATAGAGCATCCGATTCGCCTAAAAGGAACGCATAAGACATTCCATTAATTCAGCAGGGTTGACATTTGAAATGAGGATATCTAATAAAAGCCTCCCCCCCTTTTGACTCCGAAGGGACCAGGAACCTTTGTCTCCATCCGCACCATCCAGCGCTATACTGGTGGCTCCGCGACGAACACGGAAGATTCCGAAGGGTGCGCCAAGCGCCGGCGGGTAAGGCAGGCACCCGCGCGGGTTCCTAACGGACGCTTGAAATATTATGTGAACCGCGCTGGCGTGCTGCGATTACGCGGCGCGAAGCGAATGAAAACCAACGCTAGGAGGACGCGCGAAAGTGAGCCAAGCTTCGGTCAGGTTTTGACCCCCAGCCGGATCGCCGTGGTGCAGTGATAGGCGAAATTCTTCGCCCCGAAACACCAGATGATGTCGTTATCCAACTGCGGCCGGTAAATCGGCACCTGCCCCTTGTTATTGTCGCAGAAGCAGCGGTTGCATACGTCCTTACCGCAGCAGTCGCGGTACGCGATGATGTATTCCTTGCCGTCGGTTGGATGCTGGCACGTCCCCACCCACGAGGTCGGCGACGCCACCGTCCCCGGCGGGCACGAGGTCAGCGCGCCTCCACAGCAGCTGCACAGATAGCCGTCGAAGCCGCAGTAGCGCCAGTAGTCGCAACTCGTGATATCGCCGCCCTCGCCCTCCGCCGTGGGCCCCTCGCTCATCTGCGCCTGCGCCTGTTCCACCACCCGGTTGATCGGCAGCAGCGGAATCATCATCCCGCCCACCAGCGCCTTGCCCAGGTAGCCCAGAAAGCCGCGCCGCGAGGTCCGCTGCGCCACCGTTCGTGAAAGACGTTCCACCAGTGCGTCCATTCGCCGTCTCCTGTTTCGCCAGGCGCGCGCCCGGAATCCCCAAGGCCGGTTCCCGCTGCGCTCCTGCCAGCGTTTCCAGTAGCATCGCCCGCCCCGCGATGCCAGTTGCTCCGCCACGCGGCCCCGCGGGCCCGCGGTCGCCTATTATCGCACCTTACAGCCCGAACAGGACGTAAGGATTCTGGGTGATCTCGTTGATCGTGCCCATGTACCGGCCCTTGAGCGCCGAGAAGATCTGCAACTGTGAGGACTGCGTGACCAGCGCGAAGAGCAGCGGGTTGTCGTCCTGGGTGACGTGGATCGCATTGGCCTTCAGCGGCATCGGAATCTTCGCCACCCGCTTGTGCTCGTTGACGTCGTACACCCAGACCTCGGGGCCCGCCATCTGATGCGTCCACTCGCCGCCCTGATGCATCAGTACGAACATCAGATGTCCCGGCGCGTAGCCCGATACCGGTTCCCATCCTCCCGGTCGCCATCCATCCTTTTTCTCGGCGTCGCTCAGCATCGACCACGTATCTCCCGGCTCCGCCGGAGTGGCACTCAGGTCCATCGGATAGACTACGCCGTGGTAGCTGACGAAGTAGGCCTTCTTGTCGATCATCGCCGGTAGCTGAAAGACCGGGTCTTTTTCGACGTCGAAGAACGGTTTGGCCGTGCGCTTTTGCGAAGTCGCCTTGGCGTTGTCATCGAACTCCGTGGTCAGCATCGAGCCGTCGGCGCATACAGAGGCGAACTCGCGCGCCCCGAGCATCAGCACTTCCGAACAGCCCGGCGTCTGAATCTCGCCGGCGACCTTGCGATTCTGGAGATCAACCGCGGTGACCGAGGTCGCCGGAGTGAGGTTGAGCATCAGCAGGAAACGGCCGTCGGTCGTGGGCTGCATCGAGGTCGGGTCGGAAATCGCGAGCTGGCGCTTGGTCGGAACCTGGATTTCACCGACCGGCTCGAGCTTGTGCGCGTCGTAGATGGTGACCACATCGGTACGATCGCCGCGGACCGCGCGTGAATAGAAAGTGTCCGCGGTATAGAAAAATTTATGATCGGGCGACGCCGCGAACATCGCGGCCAGCCCCCCGGTGAGATTTCCGATCACCTGCCGCGTGTCGCCGTTAATCAGCACTATCGGCGTGATCATTATCGAGCCCGCCAGCGGCGCCGTCGCCGCTACCCAATGCGGTGACACATCCGGCAACTGGAGCACGGTAACTTGCTCGTTGGGCGGCATCTGGGCGAGCGCGCCAGAACCGCCCTGCGGCATCATGCCCGTGAGGATTGCCGCGAGGATTGCGATGATAAGCAGCCCCAACCGTTTAGCCATTCCAGTTCTCCTGCTTTGCGTTGTGCGCGCCCCCTGAACATCGCGACCGCCCCTCGATCGCGGTTCAAGGGCAGTTCATCGAGCTCCTCCGGAAACTGATGCCGGGGTGTGCGAGCTTTAACCCTCGCTCCTGTCAGCCGTTACGCCCGCGGGCGTAACGCCGTGGTCCAGGGTGGCGAATCGCGTCGCCTGCTTTCGGCGGGAATTGAAGTCTCCCAGCCTCACAAGGCTATTAATCGGAAACGGCCCATCTTTCCAGTCCTGACTTGCAACCGCAGGATCTTCTCCCATCTATTCCGAACTGCCGATGCACGAGATCACACCGCCGCTGCTCGCATCCGAGGCGACCTCAAATCGCGCCCGCGCCAGGGCCACGGATGGGTGCAGGGCCGCGCCGCGCGGGTCCGGCGAGGGAGCCAATTTTCTCTGGAGACTCGCTTGTCGGGTGCGCAACGGATGGCGCGACGCTCGAATTCGCAAGAGCCACGCTCGAATTCGCAAGAAATGTCCGCGGCCCGCGCATCGCAAGAAACCGCCGCTCAACGACGCGATAATGCAACGCCGCCGCGCCCACCGAGCCAAGCACCAGAAGCCCAAGCACGGGAAGGTAGCGGGCGGGTTCGATATATTGTGCGGAGAATCGCAGCTTGACCTCCAATCCCGTCAGCAGCGGCGCGTGAAACAGATAGATGCCGTAGGAGATGCGTCCGAGATGGACCAGCGGCCGCGCCGCCAGCACCCGCGCAATCCTGCACTGCGGCTGGAGAAAGATCGCGAGCAGCAGCGTGCTCGACACCATCGCCATCACGGTGTAACCGAACGTCTCGGTGCGCCATCGATACTGCGTAGACCACGCGATAGTGCCGAGCGTGGCGAGTAACGCGAGCGAGGGAAACCAGGCGGCGGACTCCAGCCGGCGCCACAGCCCCTGCAGACGCGCCTCGCGCATCAGCAGCGCCAGCGCGCATCCCACCAGGATCGCGTCGATCCGCGTATCGGTTGCGTAGTAGATCCTGAAGAACGACGCTCGCGAGGGCGCGGCGAGATGCCCGCGGTTCATCCACAGGTACCATCCGATTCGATACGCCGCGACCGTCGGAATCGCGATCAGCGACATCCGCAAAACGCGTCGCAATCCCCAGCGTTTCATCACCGCCGACCAGGAGAGGTAAAAGTGCTCCTCCACGCACAGCGACCAGAAATGACTGACTCCCCAAGGCCAGATAGCGGTCGCCGCCATCCAGATGTTGAGCGTGTAGGAAAGAAAGAGCGGCCACAGATCTGCGAGCCGGTAGGATTCGTTGCCCTGCGCGATTTCAAACAGATGCGCGCCCGCCAGCACCAGCAGGATGGTCGAGAGGTAGGCTGGCAGCAGTCGCAACGTTCGCGCGCGATAGAAACGCCCGAGATCAACCGTGCCGGTGGTCTCGACCTCGACGGCGAGAATCCAGGTAATCAGGAATCCGCTCAGGATGAAGAACATGTCCACGCCGTACCAGCCGCGGCTGCGTATCGCCTCGAGCCACGGATGGCCGCTCGGCGGCGGCATGTGAATGAAGAGCACGGCCGTGATGCAGATCGCGCGCAGGCCATCGAAGCTGGGAACATAGCGATGTTCGCGTGCGGTCATCGCGCTCCGAGTTGTTGCGCCGTCTCAACTCCGCCTGATTCGCTTGCGGCGCACCTGGCCCCCCCCCCGCCTCCAAGCGGCGGAGTCCCGGTCGAGACGCAAGGACCGGATTCAGTCCACTATCGGATTATAAGTTATAGGGACCCGCTTCAGCGAACGCTTTGGCAATTCCTCAGGCGAGAAATTGCACCGCAGGCGGAGCGACTCTGAAAAAGGACCGTTCAGAAGAAACCGACCGGAGGATACGCCGAAGAGGCCGTGGAAGCGTCTTTAGCAACGCCAGCCATTACGTTTTGTAGGATTTTTCTACGAACTAATCAATTGGGCCATTCGCGTGGGCCATTCGCGAAACTCGCGCGGGACGGCCTCCGCCTCCGCCGTCAGCGTGCGCCGCGTCAGACGATCGCCGCCACCCTCCCCGCACAGCGTGCTTTCACAGCCGTCCAGCGATCCATATTACATGACCCACGACATTGACGCTGTCGGCGGTCACGACCGTCGGCTCATAGGCGGCGTTGTCGTTGCGGATGATCAGCTTGCCGTCGGGGCGGCGCTGGATACGCTTGATCGACAGATCTCCGCCCGTCCGCAGTACGTAAACTCCGTCATGACGAAAACGCGGATCCCGCAAGTCAACCAGCGCCAGATCGCCCTCTTCGATCGTGGGCGTCATCGAGTCGCTCACCGCCTCGATCAGCATCAGGCTCTTCGGATCGATATTGATACGGCGCCGCAGCCATTCAGCCTTGAGCGCCAGGTAGTCGACAATCTGGTGGCTCTGCACAGTACCCCGGCCAACTGAGCTGCGCACCGAGTTGCGCGGCAGATATACGTACTCGCCGGATTCCGCTCCCCGCACTTCGCCCTTGGGGGCGTCTTGTCCGGTCGCCAGCCACTCGATCGAGACCCGCGCGGCACGCGCCAGATTAACGAGACTGATCATACTTGGCTGCCCGCGGCCGGAAACCCATTTGTAGATGGCGTTGTCCGATACTCCGACAGCCCGCGCGAGATCCGCGACCGATCCAAACTGTTGCATGATCAGGCGCAGACGCCGGCGGAACTCCTCTTCTCCTACTGTAGTTGACATCTTCCTCCCACTGTGGGATAAATGCCCGTGGCTATGTTTGCTGGATTCGCTCGTTGAACCATTTTTATGGGCTATTTTCGTCGCCCGCACAAAGCTTTTCGGTCTCGATCTTCAAACAAGTGTTAAATCCTCACCGCCAGCGCGGTCTGTCCGATACTACGCGCGCGCACGGCGCGCAGCGCCGGCCATGGATTCCCAATTCACGACTCGATCACCCGGAATACGCAATTAGCGTGCCTCGCATTATCCAACAAGTGTTCGCGCCATGCGCCAGGCGCGCCAATGACAGGAGGACCGTTGCAATGGAAGACCGTCCCGGTTGCATATCGATCGCCGATGTCCAGCACGCCGTGGCGCGTGCGTTTTGCCTCAATATCAGCGAGATGCTCTCGCGTAAGCGCCGCCATCGCGTCGCCGGTGCGCGCCAGGTGGCGATGTATCTCAGCCGCGAGCTGGCAGGCGGCGGATGGATGGGACGGCGGCGCCAGGCGGCCTCATTTCCTCGTATCGGCATGGCTTTCGCGCGCGATCACACCAGCGTCATCCACGCCTGCAACGTGGTCGCGCGCCGCCGGCTGGCCGACGCCGACTTCGCCGGGCTGCTCGACCGTATCGCGCACGAGCTAACCGCGGCGGCACACAAACCCGCGCAAGCCGCCTGAGACCTTATGCGTATGCCGATCGGAGCGACAATTCGATGGCGTCGCGCGCCAATTTGTCGACGCTCGTCGCAATGCGGCGGCATCTCATCCGCGCGCTCCGACTGTAACGCCGCTGTCACAATCTGGAACATTTCCGCTTCAATCCGAACCTTTCGCGGCCGTCGCTGGGCGGCGCGAGCGGACGGTCGAAGCACAGCCCATCAAAGAGGACCATTTCGCACTGCCAAAGGTGGCGGAAGAGGATGGCGCGGAGCCGCAGGCGAAGCGAAACCCGGGGGAGGTAGATATCCATGCTGGGGTTCATCGTCGAGATCATAGGCGAAGAAGCGGCCGCCAAGCTGATCGCCAGCTTCGGAGGTACCCGCCTGTATGTCCCGCATAGCCCGAGCGCCAACGACGCCCTGGCGCGCGCGGTCGGCACGGGAGCGGCAATGAAGCTGGCCGAGATGTTTGGCGGCGAGCGAGTGGAGTTGCCCAAGCCGCCGCCGCGCCGCACGCAGATTCTGGCGCTGCGCGCCGCGGGCCGCAGCGTCGAGGAGATCGCGCGCACGCTGAGCTGCACGCGCCGGCGCGTATTCCAGGTGCTGGCCGACGCACGCCGCGAGATTTGCGCGGACCCGCGCTCGGTTTGACGAATCGCAGCAGCGCGCGGTCCTTCAATCGCTGATCGCAATCGCCGGTCGGATTTGCGCGGGTAGCTGTTTCGCTTCGGCTGCCACGACGCAGAGCGTGCGAAGCGCCGCCTTGTGCAAGGCTATGGGTGAAAAATCTCGAGATGATTCACTTGACGAAGGGACAACCGAACCGTATGCTGCCCAATGGGCCATAGTGCCTTTGGGGGAAAGTAAATTGGAGCGTCTAAATTCATTTTTCTTCTACGAGGGTGGGGCGATTATTCGTGCGCTGGGGCTAAAGTCTGAGAGCGGCACCCCGCTTCAGGATTTGACTTATGATTATTTCAATGCGTCTCGTTGGTTGAGCGCTCTTCTCAAGGTAGAGGCGCTGACCCTTCAGGTCGTTCGTGCAACTACGCTTAAGCTCAAGGAGTTGGTCAACGAACAAAACGCCGAAGCCACCAAAATTATACGCCAAGCCATTGACAAAGGTACGAACGAAACCGACCCGCCGACACTAGACGTCATGGCATCGTATTATGTGCGCGATGCCATTAGTGAATTTCAGACCGTATTGTCCGCTGAGTTAAGTACGGCGGATACATATACGGTTTCAAAAAAAGGTATATACTCCACAGCCGATCTGATTGAACGTGCCGAAAATGCTTTGTCAGCTAGTCTGCGCGCTGAAATTTCAGGTCAAGCTGTCAATGATTTTCGACAAGCTGGCAAATGCCTCGCATTCGATCTGTTCACCGCCACTGGCTTTCACATTCTTCGCGCGACAGATGCTGTCTTGCGTATCTACTATGAGCGCTTTGTCGGCACTAAACCAAAACCGAAGATGCGCAATTGGGGAGCTTATACAAAGATTTTGACCAAATGTGCCAACGATCCAAACAAGACTCTGAGGCCAGACGTCAAGACTATTGCCCTCATTGACCAGATTAGAGAGATGCACAGGAATCCTATTATTCACCCTGAAGACAATTTGGACGAAGACAAGGCCCTAGTTCTCTTCGACGTTTGTAAAAGTGCGATAACAGCCATGGCCTGCGAGCTAAAAGAAACGACACCTTCGCTACCTTTAGTTTTGAAAGCGTTAAGCGGCGAAGTTGAGGCATTTTAAGGGAGCTTGATGATGGCTAGATTTACTGTTCAGCAGAACGACCTCTCTAGTGAGGAAGTACAAGAACTTGTCTATTCATATGAAGAGGAGGGAGTGACTGACGAATTGGCATCGTTCGGACAAATGTTAATGGCAGAAGTTCAGCAGCGCAGTAGCCAAATTGATTCCAAAGCGGCGATGGTTCTTGGCTGGTCCACTGCGGTCTTAGCTTTTCTTCTTGATCCTCCCCATAGTGTTACGTTAAGCCTAGGATTTATCGTGCTGGGCGCTCTCTGCGCCTTATTTGCAGCGATCCAGGCGTATCGGGCGTTGCGCGCGCGTTACGCATGGGAATGTCCGAGTGATGCAGATTGGTTTGAGAAAAGCGCGCTAGTCAATGGAGACGAATTGAAGCGCTTCCATATTCGCTGTTGGCACGGAGTGCGCAAATCGCAAAATGCTTTAGCCGAGCAGAAGGGCAGGCTCCTGCTATCCAGTCAACGTTTGCTGCTCTTCGCAGCAGCATTTCTAGCTGGTGGATTGGTCGTGCACGTACTAACTCTATTTTTTCACGTTCCCACCTTGGTTGCTCTTAATGGCAATGTTTGGCCGAGGCTTGGCATCGCGGGAAGGATGCAATGATGGTTTTTGTGATGATTCGCCACCACCACTTTGGTTGGAGCCAGAAGAGCCAGTGCTACCGGTACCGGTAGATTTTGATTGATCGTCATTAGCCATCAAGAATCCCCCTATGAAGGAAAAATCAGCACCAGATAACTTAAACAGCCACCTGCTCGCGCGTCAGACGGCTAAACGTTAATGCTGGCGTTTGTACCAATGCGCGCAAAGTCTCGATGAACAATTCATCGCTCTTGCGACGGTTAAACCGGAAGCTGATTTCATCCAAGTACGACTGCATATGTTTCTCGCTCAGATGATGATACGGACCGACAATCGAGCGTTTGAACAAGCTCCATACAGACTCAACCGAGTTGGTATGGACATCGGCGCGCACGTATTCCTTCGCGCGGTGATTGACGGTCTCGCGATTAGGAAGATCGTTATAGCCGGGCCATTCGTCAGTGTAGAGCTTACTTTCTGGATCAACGTTACTCCGGATGAATTCGTGCAAGGTTGCTTTGCGATTGTCGTTCGCGACCTTGAGACGGATCGGGCCGCCGCGCTGGACTGCCCCAAGAATGATTGCCTTGGTATCGTGATAGTGGCCTTTGCCAGCGCCGCGCGCGCGTCCGCCGACATAGGTTTCGTCAGCCTCGATAACGCCCTTGAGCCGCGCGGGCAATTCCTCTTTCATCGCGGCGCGTATGCGATGGCAGAGATACCAGGCGGTTTTGTAAGAACCGACGCCAAGCATCCGATGCATCTGGCGAGCCGAGATGCCCTTCTTGGCCTCGCACATGAGGAAGGTAGCGAAGAACCATTTTTCGAGCGGCAAATGGGAATCGTGAAAAATGGTCCCAGCAGTGACGCTGAACTGATAGGAACACTTAGAGCATTCAAATTTTTCCTGAGTGTTGAGCCAACAAACGGCGTCGTGATTACAACGCGGGCAGCTAACGTCTTTGGGCCAACGCAGCCGCTTGAGCAGTTCGCGACACTGTTCTTTAGTCGAAAACAGATGGTTGATGGCGGACAGATTCATAACGATTCTCCGGAGCGGGGATATGTCAAAGCCGAGCCGTAAACAGACAGACGAACCGCGCACGCCCAATATCGAGAAAGTGCCAACGCAAGACCTTGTGCGCTCGATACGAAAGACCCTAGCCGAGCAAGCGGACAAGCGCCGCAGAGAGCTTGAAGACGAGGCCAAAAAGAAGAAGTGAACCGCTGCATTTAGGGGATACTAGCAAACCCATATCCCTTCGTCAAGTGAATCATCCCTAAATATTTTACCCTTATGCGTAGCCGGCGGGACTGCGAGAATCCCGCCTGCGATGGACCCGCAAGACAGCACGCAAACACAAAACTATCCGTCGGCCTTCGAGCGCGCGATCGCCCGGCTGCTCAGCGACGAGGGCGGCTACGTCTATAATCCGGCCGACCCCGGCGGTCGGATTTGCGGGGGTAGCTGTTTCGCTTTGGCTGCCACGATGCAGAGCGTGCGAAGCGCCGCCTTGCGCAAGGCTATGGGTGAAATATTTGGCGAGTATGCTGAACTTGACTCCAATGTCCGGTTCGCCTACCGTAGGCAGGGACAGGCCGGATTCTGACTCAGGGGGTTCGTCGGACGGGGGCGACGATCCGCCGTTAAGATGCCCGCATCAAGCGGGCTACGTAGCGTGGCCGCTGGCGCTGGCCCTGATTTTAGTCGGCGTACTCATATTCGGGGTTGTTCACGACAATAAATCGCGGGAGCGTCTTTTGTATGTTCAAAACTTTCTCACCTTCGGTCAGGCGTCTACAAAAAGCCGTCTTGTAATACCGTTGTCTCAGGCGATCTCGATACCAGAAGTCTCCTACAACATAAAGGAACATATCATTCCGAACTCTCATTCTGACCAAGATATCCAACAAAGACTGACATTTATTGGCAGTGAATTTGTGGGTGTACTCGACCCCTGGATTCAATTTATATCCTTTGAGGATATTTGCGGGCTCAATGGTAAACAATGTCGTCGGGTCTGGTTCAGTCCTCCGACCTATGCCGATGGCTATATTGCTGCTAGTGAACATTGCCTTAGTCCCGCCTTGATTTGTAATCAGCAACTCAAATTCAAGGGTCGTGTCGATCCAATCGTCGGGATTAGAGATATCGGTCAACAATTTCACTCTACGGAGCCGCATCCTTGGCCGGTGTTCGGCAACAAACTGCATTCTGGTGAGCCACAGCAGAGCCCCCGTAAAAAAGGCTATCAATACCGCCGAAATTGCGTCTGCTATTTGCCCAATTTTAGCCCAGAAGCCCTTGAGTGCGGAATTATAGGAAACATACTTGAGGTCGCCGTAATAGTTATAGGTGTCGTGGTCGCTATGGGGAGCGGCGCTGTTTATTGTTGGCTCATTCTGAGCGGCAACTCGCCTTGGACGGCTGCTGCCGTTGCTATCTTTGGTTGTTGCTTCGCTTTGGGGTGTTTGTTGTGGACCGCTTGGCACTCTACTGTTTGCGGCGGCTAGGAGCAGAACTGTTGCTGCAATCAGAATCGATGAATGCTTCATTTCGGCATTTCTGCTTGCGCCTTTTCCGCCTTGCGCCGCTTTGCGAAGCGCACCTTCTGAGCGCGATAGTGCGGACTGGTTTTCAGTTCGTATGCCTTACAGGTGTGGCAGTAGAAGTGAATGATCTTCTTTTTGGCCTCGCCTTCCTTAGACATAACGGCCTCCACAAGAGCAGACAGGAAGCATCTTCAGGCACGCCTACCCTGTTTGATAAACTTATATTGCATGTCGATTAAGATCGGGTCGTGATTGAAGTGAGGTCATAAAACCGATGGAAAGCCTTTTGACGGAACAACATTCAAACGGAACGCCGGTGCCAGGAGAGAGAGAGGTGCTCTGTAGACTTACCCGCCACTCGAACAAAGAAAGCACACCAGTCCTGTACGATTTCGGTTCTTTGCTGCTCGAACAGACAAACAAGATAACGGATGTGCTTGATTCGAAAGCCCAACTGTCCGCCAGTTTCGTGGGTGGCATTGTCGCTCTTCTAATTTCGACCTTTTCGTACTGGAAAGGATTGATAACCGAGGTTACTGGAGGCGGAATATTTATATTCCTTGGACTTATCATGCTGATGGTTGCCGCAGGGCTTGCGGTTCTCGCCTTCCGCGTTCGAATCTTTGAGGGCATCCAAGAAAAGGACACTTGGTTTGCTGAGGATTTCTTGGATTTCCCCGATCAATTGAGGCGATTTTATCTCATTGCCATGTACCGCGCGGTCAAGTCGGCAGACCAGATCAATCTTGGAAAAGCGTTGTATGTTCGTTGGAGCCATTATCTTCTGCTGGCGGGGTTGGTCGTCGTGCTCATCCCGCCTTTAGTTGAGATTTGGAGTTTGGGTGCTGGCCCGCAGCTAACCGCCTTTCTTCACTTCTTTGTGGGGTGGATGTCTTAGTGGCGGCGGACTTTCTTGAGTGTGTATCGAAGTCTTGTTCGGCGGAATTGTCAGCGGCGGTGGTGATTTGACAGGGACGGGTTGTGGCGGGGTCTGTTTGATTTGTTTGGGCATTAGATCGTCTCATGCAGCCTCTTAGAATTTCAACTTCAATTGAACCGGCCTACTGGACGCGTGATGCAGAAGCATCCGCCAGTTCGGACGCTTCAGCATCCTCTTACCGCCGCCCCGAAGATATCGGGATTCTTGCGATTGTTGTGGCGGAACTGAAACTCATTCAAGTACAGCGGCAGATACTTCTTACTGACGTTGTGGTAGGTGCCGATTACGCCACGCTTGAGCAGCGACCAGAACGATTCGATATTGTTGGTATGCACTTCGCCGCGCACATATTCGTGTGCTTTGTGATCCACGGTGTCGTGCTTGAATGCCTGATGAAGCTTTTGGTATCCCGCGCCTTCATCGGTTGCGACCAAGCTAACCTTGTCGGACACGGCGCTGCGGACAAAGCGGCTCATAGTCTCCATCGAAGTATCTTCGATGATTTTGCAAACCACATTGCCTTTGCGGGAGATCGCGCCGATGACTGTAGTCTTACCGGACGGGCCGCGCCCCGGCTGTTTCTTATTCCAGTGGCGATTGCGGTTCAAACCACCGATGTAGGTTTCGTCTACTTCGACGATTCCCATCAGCTTGCGGAAATCAGGATCGGCCAGACCGGCGCGCAACCGATGGCACATAAACCATGCCGTGCGGTACGAGCCAGATCCGATCATGCGGTGAATCTGAAGCGCGCTGATGCCCTTCTTGCTGGTGAGCATCAGGTACAGAACCTTGAACCACACGAGCAGTTTGTAATTCGTGTTTTCAAAGATGGTTCCGACCAGCACGGAGAACCGATAGGGCGTATCGCCGCATTTCTTGCAGACCCAATTGAACGGGCGGGTTTTGAGCGCCCAGACCTTTTCGTTGCCGCAGCGCGGGCAACTGACAGCCTTCGGCCACCTGCTGGCGACCAGGTAGGTCTTGCAGGCGTCCTCGTTCGGGAACAGCCGGTCAAACTCCGCAAGCGTCATCTGACGCGTGATTTTCGGTTCGGGGGTGTTGCTCATGAAAATTAACTTAGCGCACGGCGGGGTTGGAGTCAAGTCCAGCATACTCGCCAAATATTTCACCCTTATGCGAAGCCGGCGGGGCTGCGAGAATCCCACCTGCGATGGACCCGCAAGACAGCACGCAAACACAAAACTATCCGCCGGCCTTCGAGCGCGCGATCGCCCGGCTGCTCGGCGACGAGGGCGGCTACGTCGATAATCCGGCCGACCCCGGCGGCGAAACCAAGTTCGGCATCACCAAGCGCGAGTATCCCAACCTCGATATCGCGGCGCTGACGCGGACCGCAGCAATCGCGATTTACTTCCGCGACTGGTGGCAGCGCTACCGCTACAGCGAATTGCCGGGGCCGATCGCGGCGAAGGTTTTCGACCTGGCGGTGAATATCGGTCCCGATCATGCGGTCCGATGCGTCCAGCGCGCGCTGCGCGCGTGCGGTCGCCGGGTCACGGAGGACGGAGCGTTGGGCCGCGCGACGATTACGGCGGCGGCCGCTGCCAACCAACTCGCGCTGCTCGCGGCGTTGCGCTCCGAGGCAGCCGGATACTACCGCGCGCTGGCGGCGCTCGAGCGCGGGCGGCGCGTCGACGGCGATCGAGACTTCCTCAGTGGATGGTTGAATCGAGCGTATGAGTAGTGCGCGGCCGCATCACAGAAGCAGCGGCAGCGGCGGCGGCTTTTCGTTGGTGAAAAAAGTTGCGCGAGTCAGCAAACGGAACGTCCGGCGGCGGAACAAGCGCCGACATTGGAGGGGCGTCGCGAGTCTCGGTGAAAAAAAAGGTGAAAAGATGAATATCGATCCAGGAATGGCAGCAGGCTACATGATGGTCGCGGTGGGCGGCTTTGCGATCGGCGCGCTTGTCGGGCGCTGGATGATGACGGAGGTGGGCACCGCGCTGAGCACCGTGCAGACGCGTCTGTCTTCGCTCGAACAACTGGTACTCGGCCACAGCACCACGGCTGGCTCGACGACCGCGGCCAACGGCAACTCGGCCGCACCGGTCCGATCGACGGTGTCGACGGTGTCGGCGGTGTCGACGGCGGCGGCGATGCAACCGGCTGCCGCACTTCAGCCCGCGCCGGCGGCATCAACCGCACCCACGGCCGCAAGCGCAGCGGCGGCGCAGGCCGTCGCGCTCGAGCATCATGCCAGCGCGGTCGAGAAGCTGGCGGCGGCGGTCGATAAGCATGCGCAGGCGGTCGACGATCACGGCGCGGCGACAGTGGCCGCGGCGGTCGAGATGGGATCGCATCCGGCGCCTGCCACGATGTCCGCGGCGACGTTTGCCACGCCGCTGCACGCGGCTGGTGCGGCGATGGGCGCGAGCGTGACGCCGGTGGCGGCCGCAGCGGTCGCGGCCGCGCCGCAGAGCTGAGCCGGCAGGCGCACGGCAAGGCGATGTTTCCTCTATTGGCGGCGAAGCTCTGGCGGCCGGCGGCGATCGCGCTGGTGATCGCGGCGGCGCTGGGTTACCGCGCGCTGCTGCTTCATCAGCGCGACGCCGCGCGCGCCGAAGCCACGCATCTGAGCGCCTCGCTGGCCGACGCCGAGGCGAGCAACACGGCACTGCAGGGCGCGATCGCGACCCAGAACTCGGCGGTGACGCAACTGCGCGCGCAGCTCGAGCAAGGCGTGCAAGAGGCGGCGGCGCGCGAGCGCGCGGCGACGGAGAAAGCAACGGCGGCGATGCGCACGGCGACGAGCGGCGCGCAAACGCTGGAGGGCGCGCGGATCGACGCCGGCTGCGCGGCGGCGGTCCGCTGGGGCAACGCGCAAGCGGCGGAGCTCGGCCGATGGTGATACGCGAGGCAATGAACCTCTCTCCAATCCTCTCCTTGGACAAGGAGTGGGAGCCGGAGAGCGCCCTCGACACTCCAGGCGCGCGCGATCTCTCGCACGCGGCGTTGCGGTCTGAGCGCTCGCCCGCCTTATTTGCGGGAGCGGGTGCGGGTGAGAGTCCATCGTTTCAACGCGCTCGACTTTGGAGCGTGCGATTGCGCCACGAAGGGGGGGACCTCACCCTGCCCGCTCCCGCGCACAGACATAAGAAGTCGCGCGGGCGAGAGCAGGAAAAAGAACAGGGCGCGAATGTGCTGGCCGTTGCCAGCGAGACCTCGCGCCGCGCGGGATCTTTCGGCGCGCTTGCGATGCTCGCTGCGATCGCTGCGAGCGCCGCCGTAACGATCGCCGGATGCGCCGCCGGCGCGGGCTCCGCGCCCGCGGTACGTCCGCTGATGGTGCAGGTGCCGGTGCTGCACGAGACCGCCTGTCCGGCGCCAACGCTCACTGATCCGGCGCTGCCGCTGGCCTCGCTCAAGCCCGACTCACCGCCCGCCGACACGATGCGCGCGTACGCGGCCGCGGTGGCGATTTTGAAGGGTGCGGTACGCGAGCGCGATGCGGTGCTTGCGGGATGCACGCACGCCGGCCATCCGGCGGCACAGCCGCAGGCGGAGAATACGCAATGAAGTTCGTGAGTGACTGCCTGACCGGCAAGGACAACCTGACCTACGACGCCGGCCGGGTGATCGGTGTGCTGGGCGCATTGATGTACGTGGTGTTCTGGGTGGTGCAGGTGCTGGCGACCTGGCGCTTCACGCCGGGCGACGCGGACGCGTACGGGCGTGGGCTCGGAATGGTGCTGCTGGCGATGGCGGGGGCGCTGGCAATCAAGTCGCGTACGGAGCCCGAACGCAAATGATGGGCTGGAACGCGCTGGGGACGATGGCGGCGGCGCTGATGGCTTTCATCGCGCTCAACGCGGGGACGCTGCGATGGCTGTTCGAGCGGCATGAAGGCGCGACCGCGGAACAGATGGCCTCGCTCAAGCGCGAGGGCAGCGACTTCTCGCACGAGGTCGAGCGCCAGGTGATGAAGCTCAAGGCGCAATTGCCGCTGGAGTACGTGCGGCGCGAGGACTGGATTCGTTTCTCGAGCACGCTGGACGCCAAGCTGGACGCGATGCGGGCCGAGTTGCGGGCCGAAATCACCGAACTCAAAGAGCGTATCGGCGAACGTATCGACGCGCTCTAGCGGCGCGCAGGCCGCCGCGCGGCGGACGGCAGCGAGCGCAGCTCGCGTCAAAGCGAAACGGTGAAAGAGTGAAGCAGATGGATGTGATGAACCTGGAGCAGAAGCAACGCGAGGAGGCCCGTTGGCGGATCCTGCGCGTGCTCGACGCCGGCCGCCCGATCGCGGTTTCGGAAACTATCGTGTGGCGCGTGCTGGCCGATATCAAGCTCGCGATCACGCTCAATGCGCTGCGCCGCGAGCTGACCTACCTGCGCGACCGCGGCCTGCTCGAAATCGAGGGCGAGGACAACGAGACCTGGTATGCGCGGATGACCGCGAGCGGCGTCGACGTGGTCGAGTACACCGCGCCGGCGCCCGCCGGGATCGCGCGCCCGCGCAAGTATTGGTGAGGACGGGCGATGGGCCGGGTTGAGGAGAACGGCCAAGGGAGGAATTCGCGGCATCTTTTCTGAGCCCTCGCCCGCATCGTTTTGCGGGCGAGGGCATTGAAAAAAAGCGGGAGAGGAAAAAACGCGGCAGTGCGAGTGATGGTGAAAAAAGCGCGATGCGCGGGAATGAGAATGCGAGGCCACGGAAATCATCGTTGCTCAATGCGAACAGCCGCGACCTCGGAGCGGCGCCGCGAGGATCGGTAAAGCATGCCGCGCAATGGAAAGATCAAGAGCCTGGCGCCTGAGCTGCGGGCCGAGTTTGACCGCCGTCTGGTCGCGGGCTCCTTCTCTGACTATCGCGGGCTGGCGCGATGGCTCGGCGAGCATGGATGCGAGATCACGCATTCGGCGCTCCAGCGTTACGGCAATGCGCTGGAGCGCAAGCTGAACGCGCTCAAGCTCGCAACCGAGCAGGCGCGCGCCGTGGTCGACGCCTCGGGCGGCGCCGACGACACGGTCAACGAGGGCCTGATGCGCCTGGTGCAGGGCGATCTCTTCCGCGTGCTGGTCGAACTCAAGGAGGTCGATCCCAAAAAGATCGACATCAATGCGCTCGCGCGCAACGTCGCTTCGATCTGCCGCTCCGCGGTGCATATGCGGCGGGCGGCCGAGGAAATGCGCAGCGGGATCGGTCGGCGGGTGATGACGGCCGAGCGCAAAGTGGTCGCGGCGGCGCGCCGCGGGGCGCAGGGGGGACTGTCGGCCACGGCCGAGAAGCGGATCCGCGCCGCGCTGCTCGAAATCGTCGAGATGCCGATGGCGAGCAACGATCAGGCGTCCGCGGCGGCGCATCGCCTGGCGGCCGGCGCCGGTGCGCCGGGGCGCGCGGAGATGGCGCCGCCTGCGGGCGAAGCGATCGAGGCGGCCCCAGCGCCGAGCGATGAGCTGACGCGGAGTGAGGGATGAGTGGCAACGCTATCAGCCGCGGCGTCGGAGCGGCGACGAGGGATTTGTGAGTAAGACGTTTGCGCGAGCCAGCAAACAGAACGCCCAGCATCGCACAAGCGCCGACATCGGAGGGGCGTCGCGAGTGTCAATGAAAAAATGGGAGGTGACGCGATGAATCGCAGGACTACGCGAGCGCAAACGGACGGCGACGCACCTCCCCAGGCGCAGCCGCGGCGGGTCAAGAGCGACAAAACTGGCGGCGCCGGTGCCGCCCAGAGTGCGGAAAAAGCCGGCGAACAAACCGCGCCCCCCCCAGCATGATTCACACCGTCGCGCGCGACGTCCTCCTGCCCTACCAGGTGCGCTGGATCGCCGACAACGCCGCGGTCAAGGTGGCCGAGAAATCGCGCCGCGTCGGGATCACCTGGGCCGAGGCCGCCGACGCCGCGCTCTCGGCCGCGGCCACGGCCGGGATGGACACCTGGTACCTCGGCTACAACCGCGACATGGCGCGCGAGTTTGTCGAGACGGCGGCCGCGTGGGCGCGCCAGTTCAACAAGGCGGCGCACGCGATCGAAGAGATCGCGCTGGAGGACGAGCGCCGCGACCTGCTCGCCTATCGAATCCGCTTCGCCTCCGGACACAAAATCGTCGCGCTCAGCTCGCGCCCCTCCAACCTGCGCGGCAAACAGGGCCGCGCCGTGATCGACGAGGCCGCCTTCCACGACAACCTCCCCGAACTGATGAAGGCCGCGATGGCGTTCACCATGTGGGGCGGGCTGGTGCGCGTGATCTCGACTCACAACGGGGCCGAGAACCCGTTCAACGAGCTGGTCAACGACATCCGTGCCGGCCGCCGTCCGTTCTCGCTCCATCGCGTGACGCTGGACGACGCGCTCTGCGAGGGGCTGTACCATCGGATGTGCCAGAAGGCGGGGCGGCGCTTCAGCGCGGCGGCCGAGCGCGAGTGGCGCGCGCGGATCTTCGCCGAGTACGGCGACGCCGCGAGCGAGGAACTGCTGTGCGTGCCGCGCGCGAGTTCGGGCGCGTTTTTGAGCTCGATGCTGGTCGAGAGCCGGATGCGCGCGGGCGTGCCGGTGCTGCGCTGGGAAGTGGCGGAGGAGTTCAGCGAACGGCCCGAGGAGTATCGGGTGGGCGCGGCGCGCGAATGGTGCGAGCGCAACCTCGACCCGGCGCTCAAGCGGCTGGACAACCTGATGAGCTGCTTCGGCGAGGACTTCGGGCGCAACGGCGACCTGAGCGTCTTCTGGCCGCTGCAGATTCAGCCCAACCTGGTGCGGCGCACGCCGTTCGTGGTCGAGCTGCGCCGGGTGCCCTTCCGCCAGCAGGAACAGATTCTGTTTTATATCGTGGACCGGCTGCCGCGCCTCATCGGCGGCGCGCTGGACGCGCGCGGCAACGGGCAATACCTGGCCGAGACCGCGCGCCAGCGCTACGGCGCACGGGTCGAGCAGGTGATGCTCTCGGCGCAGTGGTACCGCGAGAATATGCCGCGCTACAAGGCGGCGTTCGAGGACGGGATGGTCGAGCTGCCGTGCGACGCGGAAATCCTCGCGGACCATCGCGCACTCGAAATCGAGCACGGCTACGCCCATGTGTCGGAGCGGCGCGATCAGAAGGGACGCCACGGCGACGCGGCGATCGCCGGCGCGCTCGCCTACTATGCGAGCAGTATCCGCGCCCAGGAACCCGCTTACACGCCCGCGCCGCGGCGCGCGGCGGCGACGGCGTCCGCGCGCCGCGAGCGCGATCCGTTCGGGCCGCCGGACGAGGACGCGGCGCCGCTGGCCGCGCGCGGGAGCCGCGCGCGCGCGTGGGCGTGGATGTAGAGGGGGGGCCGGGAGAATTGCGCCGCTGCCCCCTTGCTTAAAAGAAGAAAGCATAAGAACCAGGTTGGTGAGAAAGCATGAAGTTGTATGACGCGTACGGGCGCGAGGTCGATACCGCACAACTGCGCGGCGAGCAGGCCGCGCCCACCATGGCCGGCGTGCGCAATATCTACTCGATGATGCATCCGTCGGTCGGGCTCACGCCCGAAAAGCTGATCGCGATCCAGCGCGAGGCCGAAGCCGGCGATCCTTATCTCTACCTCGAACTGGCCGAGGAGATGGAAGAGAAGGACCTGCATTACCTGGCCGTGATCAGCACCCGCAAACAGGCCGTCGCCGGGGCCGAGCTGATCGTCACGCCGGCCTCCGCTGCGCCCGAAGATCGGCGCGCGGCCGACCTGGTGCGCGACTTCGTCGGCGGCGGCGCGTTCGACCTCGAAAGCGCGCTCTACGATATCCTCGACGCGGTCGGCAAGGGCTTCTCCGCAACCGAAATAATCTGGGACACGAGCGGCCGCGAATGGATCCCCAAGCGCCTGCTGTGGCGCGACCCGCGCTGGTTCATGTTCGACTGGATCTCGGGCGAGGAACTGCTGGTGCGCACGCTGCGCGACGAAGGACCGCTGGTGCCGGCGGACGCCGCGGCGGTCTCGCCCGCGAAACTGTCGCCCGATGCGCCGGCGGCGCACGCGCCGCATTACGGGCGATCGCGATGGTACGCCGGGGCCGGCGGGGAGGCGCGAATTGGAATCCAGCCGCTGACGGCGCCGCTCGCGCCGTTCAAGTTTATCGTGCACACGGCCAAGGCCAAGGCCGGACTGCCGGTGCGCGGCGGAATTGCGCGGGCGGCCGGATGGGCCTACCTGTTCAAGAATTACGTGCTCAAGGACTGGGTGACGTTCGCCGAGGTCTTCGGCCAGCCGCTGCGTCTGGGCAAATACAGCCCCGGCGCAACCGAAGCCGACAAGCAGGCGCTGCTGAGCGCGGTCGCGAATATCGGCACGGATGCGGCCGCGATAATTCCGGAGTCGATGCTGATCGAATTCGTCGAGACCCGCCAGGGCGGCGGCGCCGAAGTCTACGAGCGCTTCTGCGAGTACCTCGACAAGCAGGTGAGCAAGGCCGTGCTGGGGCAGACGCTGACCACCGAGACGCCGCGCGAGGGCGGCGGCTCGCGGGCGGCGGCCCAGGTGCACGACGCGGTGCGCCGCGACATCATGGAGTCCGACGCGCGCCGCCTGGGGGCGACGCTCACGCGCGATCTGGTGCGGCCGATCGTCGATCTCAACCTGGGACCGCAGCGCCGCTATCCGCAGATCGCGCTGGGCCTCAGCGCCGACAACGACGTCAAGCTGTTCGCCGATATGGTGTCCGAGCTGGCCGACCGCGGCCTGCGGGTCGGCCAGCGCGAAGTGCTGCGGCGGCTCGGGCTGCCGGAGCCGGCAGCCGACGAGCCGCTGCTGGAGCCGGCGGCGGCGGCGCGCCGCGCGTAGCGCGGGCGCGCCGCCGCCGCGGATGCCCGCACGCGCGAGCGCCGCGGCGCTCGCGCGTGCGGGCGATGGTGCGAGCGCGGATGGCGCCGGGGGGCGCGTCGCCCCCCGGCGCCATCCGCGCGTCCTGGGGGGTGGAGGGTCGCGGCGAGACGCTACGGCAGCGCTTTTATGGGATTGCCGTCGGCACCATACAGCGTCAGCGACGGATTGCCGTCGTTGCTCAGCACCATCGCCTCGCGCGTCTTGCCGTCAGGGGCGAGCAGCGCGAGCCCGGGTGAGCCGGCCTCGGTGATGTCCAGCCCGATGCGGGCGCCCTTTTCGTCATAGAGCCGCAGTGTCGGCTCGCCACCGATCGCCACGTCGAAGGTGGCGCGCAGATGCTCCGAGCGGTCGAGCAGCGCCAGTCCCGCGCGTCCTTCGCCGGTCACGCCGAGCGCAGCCTGTGAAACTCCGGTGCTGGAATAAAAGCGCACTCGCGCCGTGCCCTTCATATCCACGCCGATCGAGGCGCGCTGGGTCTTGCCGGTCGGTCCGTAAAACTCGAGCAGCGGCTCGCCACGGTCCATCACGAGTTCGGCCCGCTTAATCCCCAACTGATCGACCAGGATAAACTGCTGAGCCTCGATCGCGCGCACATGATGATGCGTCGCGGCGGCCTCGGCGGTGGCCGCAGGCCATAGCCGCCCGGGCAGTCCCGAGCCGGCCACTATCGCACCGACCACGCCACCTGCGATTGCCATCGCGAAATTGCTCCAACGGTCCTTATTGATCATCTTTTGCCCCTTTCATGGCGGAAGGATTGTGTGGCCCGGATGAACACCCGCTAAAGGGGCGGCCCAAGGGCCGCTTCCATCGTACAACTTCGGGCTGGCGGACGACATAAACGGAGGCCCGGGCGTGTCGGCGCAGGGGTCGGGCGGGCGCGATAGAAAGCGAATATGCTGATGCAGGGAACTAGCGAGGGGGTGCCCGCCGCCGCGCGTCGGGGGGCGCGCGGCGGCGGGTCTGGGGTTGTGGCGCGGCCGGGGTCAGCGGACTGCGCCACGGGGGTAAAGGACGGGAAACTATACGGGCGGGGGCGCGGTATCTTCAGCGCGTGTGAGTGTCATCAAGGGCCACCGCTGGCGGTCCTGATCACCTCGCGGCTCCACCGAGCACCACGCCAGTCCTCCATCAGGCCGGCATGGGCGTCGAGGCATGGAAGCTGAGCGCGATGGTTCGCATTACTCGGTGTCCCACCCTTCGTTTCATTTCTCACGCCGGTCACGCGGCGATATCGATCCCCGGCCTCCGTGATGTCTCGATGTGAAACATCATGGACACAATCTAAACATGTTTCAGCATCTATTGCAACTGTTAAACGCTATTAAAATGCTCGTACTTCTGATTTTCATCGTTGAGCATCTAATAAACATGCAGATCGAGTAATTTTGTTATCGCTGACTGAATCGACCGTTCTAGGCTTCATATAGGCACGATGACGTAAGACTCATTCTCGATGATTGGCGATTCTTGGCATCACTTCACGTTGCAAGGCTATAGCCGAGCCGTTAGACTTTTGAGGGGCCAAAATCAATGAAAATTCTACCTTTCCTGAATCTGGCGCTGCTGGCGGGCGGCCTTATTCTCATAGGAGCGCCATCTAGCGCGCGCGCCACGCTGGGTGAGCCGGCCGCGTCGGTCGCCGCCGACGCATCACAAATGAATGCGACGGCTGGGGCGAATACTGCGCAGCCGCTGCCTGGACTGCCGGCGCAAAACGCTCCCGCTTCGGGCAATTTCAGCATCGAGCAGCTTACGACTCCCGACGGCACCGTGGTGAGCGAATACGTTGGCCAGAACGGGACGGTGTTCGCGGTGAGCTGGCGCGGGCCGAAACCGCCTGACGTCGCAACTCTGCTCGGTAGTTATTTCAAACAGTACAGCGACGCCGCCAACACCGGCGCGCCAAGCCCGTTCGGACTTCATACGTCGTCGGTGCACGCGAGCGACGTGACGGTCGAGACGGCGGGCCATATGGGCTTCATGTGGGGACGCGCATATCTCCCGGCAGCGATGCCTGCGGGCGTTAATCCTTCGGAGATCAAATGAAGCTGCGCAACGTGACGATGTTCGCGATTGTGGCGATGGTGCTGGCGACGCTGGCCTCCGCGACGCCGGGTTTCGCGGCGGCCAGCAATGAGATGAACGCCAACATCAACGCCGGCTTAAACGGCGATGGCGTTGATATCCCCTACGGCCACATCACGGTGTGCGTGCCCGGCACGACGCAATGCCAGACCGTCGGCAATCTCCTGATCGACACCGGCTCCTTCGGGCTGAGGATCTTTGCGAAGGCGCTCACCGTGGCGCTGCCGGTGCAGACCTCGGGTTCCGACAAGATCGCGGAGTGCGCCTATTTCGGCTCGATGACCGCCTGGGGACGGGTCGCGACGGCCGACGTGCAGATGGGCGGCGAACCAAAAATCCAGAATCTGCCAGTGCAGGTCATCAATGCTAGCTTCCCCTCCGCGGGACATCGTCCCTCGCAATGCTACGACGGCACGCCGATCGCCTGGGCGCCGCTGGCGTCGAACTTCAACGGCATCCTCGGCGTGGGGCTGCTCCAGTACGATGGCGCCTTCACCGACTACTACAGCTGCAACTCGGCCAACGTGTGCAGTAAATTGAACACCCCACCTGCGCTCGCCGACCAGGTACAGAACCCGGTCGGGCTGCTCCCGGTCGATAATAATGGCGTAATGCTGAACTTCGAGCTGCCGCCGACTGGCGGCGCCCTGACGCTGACCGGACAATTGATCTTCGGGGTCAATACCGAGAGCAATAATCAGATCCCCGACACTTTCAGTGTCTATACCGCCGACCCCAGCACTCTCATGTTCACGACCACCTTCCACGGCGAAAGTGGTATTCCCAGTTTCATCGACAGCGGCTCCAACGGCTTTTTCTATGACAACCCCAATTTGCCGGTATGCCCTGGGGGATGGTACTGCCCGGGGGCGCTGTCCGCTCAAAGCGCGACCAACACCAGTTATGACGATCTCGTCTCGGGCGTGGTCGACTTCGACATCGCCGACGCCAATACCCTGTTCTCAACGCCCAACGCGGTCTTCTCGGACCTGGGCGCCAATATCGGCGAATCGATCTTCGATTGGGGACTGCCGTTTTTTCTCGGCCGCAAGGTGTTCATCGGGATGGAAGGAAAGAGCATCAGCGGGGTAGCCGAATCGACGCCGCTATGGGCCTATAAGTAGATATAGCGGCGGACTATTTCGCGGCCGATCGCGACACAGTCCTTTCAGCGCCGCGGGCATCGATGAGCACAAAAATCGCTCCGCGTCGATCCTTCACTTCGGCAACCTTCGCTCAGGATGACCGAAGAAGCCGGAGCGAAATGGGCCAGAGCGCAACGGCTTTGCGCCGCGCGAATTATGGCAGCGGCACAAGCGCCGACAGCCAAGGCGCGGCGTGAGGGCTGGTCAAGTCATCGCTGCCAAAGGATCTCCATCTCTTCGAGCGGAACGCTAACGTCGTGATGCGTCGGCATAATCCGCGCCGTGTAGTCGCCGATGGGCCGGCTCGACGGCACCTGCGCGGCGAAGATAAAACCGCCGGCCGCCCCGACCAAAGCCTCGGCCACGACCATCGGCTGGCGCAACGGGTGACCGCCGTTTTGAGAATTTGCGTACAATTCGACGTGCACCACCTCCGGCTCGAGGCTCCCTAGAAAAACCTGGACGCGGAATTGGTGAAAGCCGCCTGCGGTCTCGACGTGGACGGAACCAAACTTGAGCTCGGGCCAGTGCTCCGCGATAGACTTGCGCCAATCCACGAGGTCTCGGGTCAGCGCGCCTTGAGACGCTGCGCGCTTGCGATACGCGGCTGCGGCAGGAAGATAGTACTTCTCAGTATATTCGCGAACCGCGCGGTTGGCTGAAAACTCCGGCGTCAGGCGCGCCATGCTTTCGCGCTTGATGGCGATCCATTCGCGCGGCACTCCGCCGGCGTCGCGATGGTGAAATTTCGGAATGATCTCGCGCTCCAGGATGTCGTATAACTGCCGAGCTTCGATCGCATCCCGTGCGGCGTCATCGTCATGCCCTTTTCCGTCACCAATCGCCCAGCCGACTTGCGGCTCGTAGGCTTCAGCCCACCAGCCATCAAGCGTCGAAAGATTCAAGCCTCCGTTGACGAGCACCTTCATTCCGCTGGTCCCGCAGGCTTCCCAGGGGCGGCGCGGAGTGTTGATCCAGACGTCGACGCCGCCGACGATGCGCTGCGCCAGGAGCATGTCGTAGTCGACCAGAAATACGGCATGCTGGGCGATGTCGGGGCGCCGAATGAATTGAATCATCTGATGGATCATCTGTTTGCCGGGCTGGTCCGCCGGATGCGCCTTGCCGGCGACCACCAACTGCACCGGATACTGCGAGTTGGTAAGAATCCTGGCCAAGCGATCCGGATCGTTGAGCAGCAGGTCGGGCCGTTTATAGGCGGCAAACCGCCGCGCAAAGCCAATTGTTAGCGCGTTCGGATCGAACATTGTTTTTGCGCGTTGGATTCTTTCGCTCGGCGCCCCATACGCCGCCATCTGAACCTGGGATCGCAAGCGCACAAAACGCACCAACTCCTGACAGTTCTTACTCCGCAGATCCCAAAGTGCCTCGTCGCTGACGGCCATGATTTTTTCGGCGATTCCCTTCGCCGTGCCGAGCCAGCGCTCGGTGCCGCAGGCCTCGGTCCAGAGCCGGTTGGCGAACTCCGACTCCCAGCTCGCCGTATGCACCCCGTTGGTGACACTGCCGATGGGAATCTCCTCGACTGGCCACCCTGGGAAAAGCGGCTCGAAGATTGATCGGCTGACCTTACCGTGGAGCTTGCTAACGCCGTTGATCGCTCCAGCGCCGCGAACCGCCAGATACGCCATATTGAATGGTTCGTCGTCATCGTCGGGATTGGCCCGCCCGAGCGCCATCAGTTCCTTGAAGCTTATGTGCAGGCGCTCGAGGGCGTATCGCGCGAGGTAAAGCTGAATGAGCGCGGGAGAGAATCGGTCAAAACCCGCCGCCACGGGAGTATGCGTCGTGAACACGTTGCCGGCGCGGGTCGCGGCGATCGCGACGTCAAAGGGCTGGTTGTAGTCATTCATGAACGCGAGCGCGCGCTCCAAAACTGCGAACGCCGCATGCCCCTCATTCAAATGGCAAACTTCAGGGTTGTGCCCCAGTCTTCTCAGCAGGCGCCAGCCGCCGATCCCCAGCACGAGTTCCTGCTGAAGCCGCAACTCCGGGCCGCCACCATAGAGTTCGCTGGTGATTCCGCGATGCATCGGCATATTGCCAGGGTCGTTGCTGTCGAGCAGATAGAGTTTGAGGCGGCCGACCTTGGCCTCCCATATTCGAAGCCGCACGTGGTAATCCGGAAGGTCCAATTCGATCCGCATCAATTCGCCATCCGCATTGCGCACCGCCGTGATCGGCAGCCAGGAAGGCGGATTGTAGGGAAACAAGTCGCGTTGCTGACCACTATGGTCGATCGCCTGCCTGGAATAGCCCTGCTGATAAAGCAAGCCGACTCCCACGATCGGCACCCCCAGATCGCCGCCCGCCTTGAGTTGATCGCCGGCGACGTTGCCCAAACCGCCCGAATAGATTGGCAGCGCCGCACTCAGGCCGAACTCCATGCTGAAGTACGCAACGTGGTTGAGAGCCGAGCCGGGATGGGCCTTCTGGAACCATCCTGGCGCCTGTAAGGCTTTGCGCCTCGCTCCGACCAGTTGCTCGAGGCGACGGCGCAGGTCACGGTCCTCAGCCATCGACTTCAGCATCTTGTCCGACGCCTGTTGCAGCATCAGCCAGGGATTACGGGTGATCCTCCAGACCTCAGGATCTATCTGCCGCCAAATGTCGTCGCTGTAACGGTTCCAGGTTACGCCGAGGTCGAGCGCCAGTTCACATAACAGCTCAATGATTGGTTCCGATTCCACGTGACGATACCGCGGCCTCCCGCATTGAATTATCCGAGGTTGAACATTCGGTGCTGTCCTATAGGACAGCACCGAATGTTCAAGTTAGCTGAGCACATTCAAACGCGCTTACGATTACATCTTTTCGTTAACCGCCATGAGCTGCGTTTTCGCGGATCAGAATAACATCGGGTATTGTCTCGAACGACCGCAGCCGTCTCATTTGCGAGCCCGATTCCGTAAACGCCCGACTGTCGCCGCAGGTTAACCAATTGTAGTGTTAACTGCCTTCCAGGCTATCCACGCCCGTGAACAACAGTCCCACCGAAGCGCAAATCCCCACGGGAAGAATGGAAAAAGCTCCCTCAGCGAGCTGGCTCGGCTTTTGCGCATTAATCATTTGAGTTCGACGGCGATCAAGCGCGAATCCGCCAAACGTCGCCAAACAGCACGTAAAATAGAACACACAAGCACAGAGTAGCATAAACATCTGTAAAAATAAATTGACTTGTCTAATCATGCGTAACATATTTTCTGGTGAGGAAACTTTGCTTTGAGCGCACCGCTACAAACCGCAACTTCCGCTTTCATCGGACTTGCGCTGCTCCTTGTCGTAGCCTCCCCGCCGACCGCGAGCGCGGCCCTGGGCGAGACCGCTGATTCGATAGCTGCCGACGCCGCTTCATTTGCGGCCAGCGCTACCACTTCGGTGGCCCATCCGGCCCTCAATGCACCGGCGCTTACGGCCTACACGGTCGAGCAGATCACGACCGCGTCCGGAATCGCCGTCAACGAATATGTCGGCCCCGACCGCAAGGTCTTTGCGGTGACGTGGCGCGGGCGCAGGCCGCCCGATCTGTCGATTCTGCTCGGGCCCTACTTCACGCAATACCAGGACGCCGCCAACACGGGCGGGTTAACCGCGCACGGACTCCATCATGCGTCGGTCCGCGGAAGCGACGTGCTGGTCGAGACGGCGGGCCATATGCGCGACATGCGGGGACGCGCCCTGCTGCCCGCGATGCTGCCGCGTGGCGTCGAGCAGTCGGAGATACGATGATGCGCCTGAAGGGGTACAAGTTGGCCGCCGCACTGATGACGGTGCTGGCGATATTCGCCGCGTGCGGTCCTTTCCAAGGCCTGGCGGACGAAAGCGTGGCGATGAGGGTGCCAACGGCGGTGTCGCCAGTGCCGGCGGCGGCGCCCACGGCTGCACCCAACGTGATGAAAGCCAACGTATGGGCCGGGATGTATGGGAATTACTTCAACGGTCCATTCACCAGTGTGACGATTTGTGAAAGCGGCACTACCTCCTGCGAGACTATCAGCGGCATACTCGTCGATACCGGCTCGTTCGGGCTGAGAATTTTCAGTCAGGTAAATCATTTGAAACTGGCGACGGAGACCGCGTCCAACGGCAATCCGGTCGTGGAGTGCGCGCCGTTCGGTACGCTCTCGACCTGGGGCCGGGTTGCGTACGCCGACGTGAAGTTGGGCGGCGAGCCGGCTATCTCGAAGCTGCCGATTCAGATCATCAATCCGAATTACGGGATAATGCCGTCGGTGTGCAGGACTGGTCCGCCGGTGGCCAAAAGCCCGGCGCAAATCGGTTACAACGGAATCCTGGGCGTGGGACCGTTCGGCGCCGATTGCGGCGATGTCTGCGCGACGCTGGGGCCGCAGAACCCCTCGATGTATTTTCAGTGTTCGGGGGCCGGATGCGGCGTCACCCCGGTGGCGGACGCCAAACAGGTGCAGAATCCGGTGCCGCTGCTCGCCGGCGACAACAACGGTGTAGTACTCGAGCTGCCGACGATTCCGTTTCTCGGTACGACCCTGGTCTCGGGCAAGCTCGTGCTCGGGATCAACACGCGCGCCAACAACCAACTGGCTGGAGCATTTGTCTACAAGACCGATGACGCCGGCAATATCGGCACCACCTACGACAGCGTCACGATGGATGGTTTCCTCGACAGCGGATCCAACGCGCTGTTCTTCGACAACGAATCGATCCCGCAATGCGATCCGTCGCTGGCGCCAGGCTTCTACTGCCCGTCAAGGCTTTTGGTCCTCGGCGCGATAAACAGCGGCCGGCTGGGCAGCGCTAGCGGGGAAGTTTCAATCAGCGTGGCTAACGCACTTGCGCTGGCAGACACCGGCAACAAGGCCTTCTACGACGTGGCGGGAACCTATGGCGGCGACTTTTTCGACTTCGGTCTGCCGTTTTTCTTCGGGCGCAACGTCTACACGGGAATCGACGGACAGACCACCTCCGGCGCCGGCGTGGGGCCGTTTTTCGCCTACTGAGAACGGCCCCCGACCCTCGCGCGCATTATTTGTGCTCTATTTCTAAGGCCTCACGCGCATTATTTGCGGGTGGCGAAAAGCACAAAAATCGCTCCGCGTCATCATTCACTTCGGTAACCTTCGTTCAGGATGACCGAACAAAAGAGCTCTATCGAAGAAGCGGACCCGCATGGCTCAAATTGGCGATTATCCGATTGTCGACAGTGACCCTTGGCATTGTTATTTCTCATGGATGATCAAGCTGAGCGAACTCAACGTCCTTTTCCCGACCGAAGAAGCCTGCAAACAGTTCCTTTTTGAGCACCGCTGGCCGGAAAGCAAAGTCGCTTGCCCGCGTTGCGGCAGCGACAAGGTTTACAAGCTGACGCATCGGCCTTGGCACTGGCAGTGCCATCAATGCGCAAAGAAGGGCTACCGGTTCTCGCTGATTACGGGAACCGTTTTCGAGAATACAAAGTACCCGCTCAAGACTTGGTTCACAGTCGCGTTCATGATGCTCCATTCCAAAAAGGGAATGAGCGCGCTTCAGATCAAGCGTATGGTCTTTCACGGCAAGGCGAGCTACGAAACCGTCTGGTATATGTGCACTCGCATCCGCGCCGCGATGAACAACGATGAGTTCGCGCAATTGATGGGCATTGTCGAAGTGGACGAAACTTATGTTGGTGGCCTCAATCGCAATCGCCACTGGAACAAGCGCAAAGAGCAACGCGGGCGTGGCCCGTCCGATAAAACCGCAGTTATCGGCGCGATCTCCCGTAAGGGCGCTGAGCACGAAAAGTTGGCGTCGTGCTCAGCGGCTTGATGAGGCCAGCGGCGGACCGGCGCGTAGGCCGGAACAACTTCATTTTCAATCTGTGAGGCCAATGTCATGGCTGACAAGAAGAATGAACATACGACGCATTCGCTTGCATCGAAAATTGCCAAGGCACTGCTAAAGGTGAAGCCAGAGAAACATGAGCAAGGACAAAGACGACCGCGAAGCAGCAAACAGCAAACAAGAGACACAAAATGATACCGCCCAGACTCTGCTCTCGGATAAAAAAGGCGACGCCAAATCCGAGGCACACAACAGCGATGTTCACGACACAGATAACCAATGGGTGAGATTGTGGGAATTTTTCAAACAAAGCAGCGCTACTGATTGGCTTTTGGCCCTCTTTACCGCTGGCCTCTTCGCCACCGCCATTTATCAATTCATTCTCTTGAACGGGCAGTTGGATGTTATGCGCCAAGATGAGAGAGCCTGGTTGACCACAACTCTTACCAGCGTAAGCCAAAAAGACCTCATCATCGGAAAGCAGATGTCGGCTCAAGTAAAGATTGCCAATACCGGAAAGACGCCAGCATTTTTTGTGACCTGTAGAGCCACTATTGATGTAGTCAAAGAAAACGACACTCCAGCGTTTAAGCTCAAACTCGACGATCCTGAGTTGGGAATGCCTAATGTGTCCAGAGTTTTTGCGGGTGAGGTAACGCCCAATGCCGTCGCATATCCGATGGAGGTAACTAGCGTCGCCCCACTGACAAAAGTCCAAAAGGATTCTCTCGACTCTGGCAAAGCGTGGCTTATGGTCCACGGCATCGCTGTGTATTATGACGTGTTCAAGCAGTCTCATTGGGTAAGCTTTTGCGGCTGGCAAGGTTTTGTAGCTAATCGCACTTACCGCGCTGGTTCCTGTACCGCCCACAATCTGACCGACGAGTATCAGAAATACTACATACAGAATTAGGAATACTTGCGGTCTGTCACGTCGATCCCGATTTTGGACGTAATCGTACTTTCTGTCAACAATCGGATAATCGCCAAATTCACAAACTCTCAGGATGAGCGAAGAAACAACCTCGCTCCCGCAAATCAGGAGCGTGGCGCCGCTCCTCTCCTACAACCGCATCCGCAATCGATCGACCATCCGCTTGAGCAATCCGCCGCTTCCGACCGCCGTCTTCGTCAGCATCGGAATCGTCGACTGCGGCTTGCCGTCCACCATCAGTGTCAGCGTCCCCACCTGCTGTCCCTTGCTTACCGGCGCGACAAGATATTTCTCGCTGAGCGACCCTGCGAGCGTCACCTTGCCCTCCTGCCCGTGCTCGACGGTGACGAACGGGACCTCGGCCGGCGCCACCGCGACCGTGTCGGCGGCGCCGCCGTACACGCGCATCTTGTCGGGCAGCGTCTTATGCCAGTCAGGCTGCACGCTCGCGAAAGTGCGGAAGGCCCAATCGATCAGCTTCTCGGTCTCGACCCGCCGGGCCGCGGACGACGGCGTCCCGAGCACGGCCGAGATCAGGTCCATCCCACCCGAGTGGGCGCTGGCGACCAGATGGTAGCCGGCCTCCTCGACGTGGCCAGTCTTAAGCCCGTTGACCCGCGCGTCGTAGAACAGCAGCGAGTTGAAATTGGGCTGATGGATCTTGTCGAAGGTGAAATCCTTGGCCGAGGTGTAGGTGATAGCGTCGGGAAAGCGCTGGGTGATCGCGCGGCCGAGTTTCACCATGTCGAACGCGGTGGTGTACATCTCGGGCACCGGCAGGCCGTCGGGATTCTCGAAGTGCGTCTCGTCAAGCCCCAATTCCTTGGCCTGCTGATTCATCTGATCGGCGAACGCCTGGCTCGAGCCGCCCAGGTATTCGGCCAGCGCGACCGCGGCGTCGTTGCCCGACGAGACCATCAGGCCGAACAGCAGATCGTGAACCGAGACGTGCTGTCCGACCTGCAGGAACATCCGCGACACCGTGCTGTTCATCGAGAGCCGCCACGCCTGCTCGCTCACCGTCACCATCGTGTCGGTCGTGATGCGCCCCTGATGCAAGGCCTTGAGCGTCAGGTAGAAGGTCATCAGCTTGGCCAGGCTGGCGGGCTGGATCTTGACGTGCTCGTTGTAGGCGTAGAGGGTCGCGCCCGAGCGCGCGTCGATCATCATCGCGGCCTTGGCGTTTAGCCCGAATGGCGCCGGCCGATCGCCGAGCACGTGGATCTGATCGAGCGGTACCGAGGGCTCCGCAGCCGCCGCATGCCGGGCGCGCCGCGCCGCCGCGGCCGCTGGCGATGCACCAAGCGCGAGCATCGCCGCCGCCATCACCATCGCAACGATCGCTAAGCTGAATCGAAAATTACCCCGCACGTCCATCGACTGCCGCCGCCTCCGCGTACTTAAAACTACGGCGTGACGCGCTTGATAATCAAGGCAAACGGCGCTTTTCGCTGGCGGTGGATGGTTCCATTCGCCACCGATTCCGACTATTGGATTGTGCCATGGCTATCGATCTATCGGTGATTCTGCCGGTGATGAACGAGCGCGATAACCTGCGCGCGCTGATTCCCCGCCTGGGCGAAATCGCCGAACTGTTTCATCTCAAGTACGAAATCATCGTCGTCGACGGCGGCTCGATCGACGGCACTCGCGAGACCGCCGCCGAGTTGGGCGCGCGCGTGGTGCCCGAACGGCGGCGCGGCTACGCCGGGGCGCTGACCACCGGTTTCGCCGAAGCGCGCGGCGAGTATCTGTTGACGCTGGACGCCGACATGTCGCACGACCCGGCCTTCGTGGCCAAGATGTGGCGGGCGCGCGAGCGCGCCGACATCGTAATCGCCTCGCGCTACGTCCGCGGCGGGGTCGCCTACACCGATCTCAGCCGGCGCTTTTCGAGTTACGTACTCAATGGGTTTCTGCGCCGGCTGCTGAGCGTGCCGATCGGCGATCTGTCCAGCGGCTTTCGGCTCTACCGGCGCGCGGCGGTCGAAAATCTCGAACTCACCAGCCGCAACTTCGAAGTCCAGGAGGAAATCCTGGTCAAGTCCTGGGCCCAGGGCTTTAGCGTGGCCGAAGTTCCCTTCACTTATTTCCCGCGCGAGGCCGGGCGCTCGCACGCACGGATGCTGCGCTTCGGGATCGACATCCTGCGCGCGTCGATAAGCCTGTGGCGGCTGCGCAACTCGATCGCGTCGGCCGACTACGACGAGCGCGCGTTCTACAGCGTCATCCCGCTGCAGCGCTACTGGCAGCGCCGCCGCCACGCGATCACGGTCTCGTGGACGCGCAACGCCGGGCGCATCCTGGACGCTGGCTGCGGCTCGAGCATCATCATCCAGAGCCTCAACAACGCGGTCGGGATGGACTACAGCGCGCACAAGGTGAGGTTTCTGCGGCGCTACGGGATTCCACTGGTGCGCGGGTCGGCTTTCGCGCTGCCGTTTCGCGACCAGAGCTTCGATTGTGTGATCAGCTCGCAGGTGATCGAGCACATACCGTACGACGAAGTGCTGTTCACCGAGATGAAGCGCGTGCTGCGGCCAGGCGGGATGCTGGTGATCGGCACGCCCGACTACGACACCGTCGGATGGCGCACGATCGAGCCGCTCTACGGCCTGCTGCAGCCCGGCGGCTACAAGGACGAGCACATCACGCACTATACCCGCGTGCGCCTGGCCGAGATCCTCGAGCGCCACGGCTTCATCTATGAAGAGACCGCCTACATCCTCAAGAGCGAGTTGATCATGCGCTTTCGCAAACCCGAGGCCGAGAGCGCGCCGGTCACCGCGCCGGCGCCGGCCCGTACCGCTACGGCCTGAGCGCGCGCAAGCGAGAGAAAGCGATGCCCACCGTCAGCCTCCGCGACGTCAACCTCTATTATGAAAGCCACGGCGACGGCGATCCGCTGCTGATGATCATGGGGCTCGGCGGCAGCGCGCTGGCGTGGGAGCCGGCGCTGGTGGCCGGGCTTGCGCGATCGTTGCGCACCATCGTGTACGATAATCGCGGGACCGGGCGCAGCGACCAGCCGGACGAGGTGTACTCGATCGACGGCCTCGCCGCCGACGCCGCCGCGCTGCTCGACGCGCTCGGCATCGAACGCGCCCACATCTTCGGCGTTTCGATGGGCGGGATGATCGCGCAGGAGTTCGCGCTGCACTATCCGGCGCGCGTGCAGACGCTGACGCTCGGATGCACCACGGCGGGCGGACGGAATGCGGTGGCGGCGCCGCCCGCGGCGATGGCGATCCTGATCGGGCCGCGCGACGGCCTCTCCGACGCCGACCTCATCCGCCGCGCGTGGCCGCTCAACTACACCGCGGCCTACCTCCAAAGCCATCGCGCCGAACTCGAGCAGGCGATCGTCCGCGTGCTCACCCATCCCACGCCGGCCCACGCTTACAAGCGCCAGCTCGCCGCGACCTTCAAGTTCAACACCTACGATCGCCTGCCGGAAATCAAGGCGCCGACGCTCGTCATCACCGGCGCCGACGACGCCCTGTTGCCGGCGCGCAACTCCGAGATCATCGCCGAGCGCATCCCCGGCGCGCAGCTCAAGCTCGTCCCCAACGCGAGCCATATGTTCTTCAACCAGGAACGCGAGGCGTTCGTGGCCGCGCTGCTGCCCTTTCTTGAAGCGCATCCGATGCACCCGCGGGAGTAGCATGAAGCTGCCACCAGCCTGTCGCTTGAGGCCTCGCCAACAGTAACGCAAGGCCACAGCGATGACGCCACTCCAACGCAGCCAGCCGCGACCTCGGAGCGGCGGAGCGAGTGTTAGTGAAAAAGACTCTTGCGCTGGGCGCGGGTGGGCGAGTCTAATCTGCAATCGTGGGTTCCTTCTTCGATTTCGCCGAGGTCTGCCAGTCGCTCAGCCAGACCCATAGCCGCCTCCAGATAGCCGCGCTCGCCGCCGACTTTCTCGCCCGCCTCGCGCCCGCGGAGGCCGCAATCGCCGCGCGCTTCATGGTCGGCCGCGCACTCGAGCAGGGCGGCGAACCGCGCCTGCACGTGAGCGGCCGCGCAGTGTGGAAAATCGCCGCCGCGCTCGGCGGTGGCGAGGACCAGGGCGAAGATATCTTCACTGCCGCCTCCGACTTCGGCGAAGCGATCGAGATGGTGATGCGGCTGCGGCGCGACGAGCCCGCGCCGACGCTCACGCTCGCCGAGGTCAGCCGCGCCTTCGAGGAGATCGCGGACGTCGAGGGACGCGGCGCGCGGCGGCGCAAGCTCGAGGGGCTCAGCGATCTGTTCGCGCGGATGACCCCGCTTGAGGCGAAGTACGCGGCCAAGGTGCTGATCGGCGAGATGCGCCACGGGATGAGCGAGGGCCTGATGCTGGAAGCGCTGGCCAGGATGGGCGGGCGTCCGGTGGACGAAGTGCGCCGGATGCACATGCTGGAGGGCGACGTTGGGCGGCTGGCGCAGGGACTGCGCCAGCCGCCCAACGTCGCCGCGCGCGGCGCCGGGGCAAAGGCCGGCGCCGCAGCGGAAAGCGTCGCCGGGGCGGACGGCGAAGCCGCCCGCCCCGGCGATCGCGCGGCTGACGAAGCGTTGGCGGCGGCGCGCGCATTCGCGCCCGCCGCCGCCAACAGCGTCGCGCACGCGCGCGCGCTGCGCCCGATGCTTGCGCAGCCGGCGCGCGCGGTCGCCGACGCCTTCGCGATTCTCGGCCCGCGCTTCGCTCTCGAGCACAAGATCGACGGCGCGCGCGTGCAAATCCATCACGCGCCCGGCGGCGTGCGAATCTTCTCGCGCCGCTTAAACGAGATCACGCCCAGCCTGCCCGAGGTCGCCGAGGCAGCATCGCGCATCGGCGACCGCCACGCCATCCTCGACGGCGAAGTGATCGCCGTCGACCCGGCCGGCCGGCCGCTCGCCTTCCAGGAGGTGATGCGACGGTTCGGGCGCGTGCGCGAAGTCGAGCGACTGCGCGTCGAGCAGCCGGTACGGCTATTCGTGTTCGATCTGCTCGCGCTCGATGGTAATCTGTGGATCGATCGGCCATACCAGGAGCGCTACGGCGAACTAGCCCGGCTCGCCGGCGACGCCGGCCTGGGGCTCGCCGACCGAATCGTGCCGGCCGCTCTGGAAGAGGCCGAGCGCTTCTATGCGGCCGCGGTCGCCGCGGGTTATGAGGGCGTGATGGCCAAGGCGCTCGCGAGCCGCTACACGCCCGGCGTACGCGGCCGAGGATGGCTCAAAGTCAAACACGCGCACACGCTCGACCTCGTGATCATCGCCGCCGACTGGGGCTATGGGCGGCGCCACGGATGGCTCTCGAACTATCATCTGGCGGCGCGCGATCCGGAACGCGGCGGCTTCGTCGAGGTCGGCAAGACTTTCAAGGGGCTGACCGACGATCAATTCGAGCAGATGACGGCGCGGTTGCTCGCGCTCAAGGCCGACGAGACGCGCGCCACCGTGTTCGTGCGGCCCGAAGTCGTGGTCGAGGTCGCCTACAGCGATATTCAGCGCAGCCCGCAGTACGAGAGCGGTATGGCGCTGCGCTTTGCGCGCATCGTGCGCATCCGCGACGACAAAACGGCTGCGGAGGCCGACACGCTGGCCGCGATGGCCGAGGCGTTCGAGCGCCAGATCGTCCGTCCACTGTAGAGCGAGATTTTTCCAGGGCGGGTGAAAAAATGATCATTCAAATTTACAGCATGACCTCGATCGCCGACGCGATAGCGACTGCAGAGGCCGGCGCCGACCTGGTCGGCGTGGTGGTGGCCGAACCTGGAGTGGTCGCCGAGGGAATCGAGGCCGCTGCGGCGCGCGGCATTCTGGCTGCGGTGCGGCCGCGCGCCCGTGGCGTGGCGCTCTCGCTCGCGGACGATCGCGACGAAATTTGCGCGATGGTCGACGCGGTGCGGCCGGATATCGTGCATATCGCCGCGCGCGAGATCGAACCCGAGGACTGCGCATGGATTCGCAAGCGAGTCGCCCCGGTCAGGCTGCTTCGCGCGATCGCGGTGCGCGCCGGCGAAACGATTGCCGAGGCCGAGGCCCATCAGGAGGCCGCCGACTACCTGATGCTCGACTCGGGCGCGAAGGGCGCAGCCGGCGAAACGCACGACTGGTCGGTCAGCCGCGCAGTCGTCGAGCGCTCGCGCATCCCGGTGATTCTCGCCGGCGGGCTCTCGGCGGACAACGTGGCGCAGGCGATTGCCGCCGTGCGCCCGTGGGGCGTCGATTCATTCACCCATACGGACGTGCCGGGAAATCGCGGGAAGAAGGATCCGGCGCGCGTGCGCGCGTTCATCGCAGCCGCGCTACGCGGTTTCGCGGATGTGATCGCGAGCTAAAATTCTCCGCCGGCCGTTAGGATCCCGACAAGCAGCGGGTCAACTCTGGCAGGTACCGCACCACTAATGATTTCTCTCTTCGACAGCTATTCCCCGAAGCCGAGTTCCTTGAGCCGCGAGCGGGCTTCGTCGGCGTCGGCCGAATGCACCATCAGGCGCGCCGGGACCGCTCCGGTGCTGCCGAGCATCCGCGAGGAGTCGTCGTCGAAGATGAAGGTTTCGATTCCGCTGCCGTCGAGCAGGTCGTGCGCCATCTGAACCTGCGTCGAATCGATGCTGGCAAAAACTTCGGTCAGGTCGTCGGGATTAAGCTGGTCTGCCATCGTGAGGGCGTCCTTTAAGATCCGCAATTGCGCCGGCCCACGCCGGCTGGACCAAATCGTCAGTCGGGTGCGGGCGCGGAAGCGATTTCTTTGACTCGATTGTACAGTATCGCGGCGGCGCCCACGACCAGCAGCACGGCGATCGCGCCGTCGAAGCGATGAAAGTACGGGCCGAGATGGCTCCACTGCTGTCCGAGCTTCATCCCGGCCCACGCGAGCCCCAAACACCAGATGTATGAGCCGAGCAGCGTATAGATCGTAAAGGGCACCAGACGCATCCGCGCCACTCCCGCGGGCAGCGCGATAAAGGTGCGGACCACCGGCAGCAGACGGCTGAAGAAGACCGCGTGGGCGCCCCAGCGGTCGAAAAAACGATCGGCGAGTTCAATTTCGTGCGGCGCGATCAAAATATAGCGCCCATATTTCAAGAGCACGCGGCGTCCGCCGCTCGCGCCGATGAAATAGGCGACGTACGATCCAAGCAGGCATCCAACCGCCCCGGCGATCGCCACCAGGTTGAGATCGAAGCGCCCGGTCGACACCAAGTAGCCCGAAAACGGCATCGTGACTTCCGAGGGCAGCGGCACGCAGGCGCTCTCAATCGCCATCAGCAGCATGACTCCGCCATAGCCGAGCGCGGAGATGGTCGCGACAATGAACAGAGAGACCGAGGTCATCAGCCGATCGATCATCGTGCTGCAACCCCGGCCTGCAAAGGGCAAACGGACGCGCGATTCATGATCGAACAGGGTGCCACGCAAGGGCGGGCGACGCCAGCCTGATGGGCGCCGGATGCGCCGCCGTTCGAGGTGGCGCGCCCTAAGCGGAGGCTTTGTTTAACTGTATATATGTTGATTGGCAGACTTGTCTTGGGCGGCCGATCGGGCAAGACTGCCGATCAAAGAAGTCTCGCGCGACACAAGGAAAACGCTCATGGCAAAAAACACGCTCACCGTGACCGACAACCGCACCGGAAAACAATACGAGATTCCGATCGAGGAGGGTGGCGCGATCCGCTCCGCCACACTCCGCGAGATCAAGAACGGCCCCGAAGATTTCGGCCTGATGGCCTACGACCCGGCCTTCACCAACACCGCCTCGTGCAGGAGCAAGGTGACCTATATCGACGGCGAAAAAGGCATCCTGCGCTACCGCGGCTACCCGATCGAGGAACTGGCCGAGCACAGCAACTACCTCGAGGTCGCCTACCTGGTGGTCAAGGGCGAGCTGCCAAACGAGCACCATTTCCGCGCCTGGGAAGAGAACATCAAGACTCACACGATGGTGCATGAGAATCTCAAGACCTTCATGCAGGGCTTCCGCTACGACGCGCATCCGATGGGGATGCTGGTGGGAACGATCGGCGCGATGTCGACGTTCTACCCCGACGCCAAGGAAATCATGAACCTCGAATCGCGCCGGCTGCAGACGCGCCGCCTGATCGGCAAGCTGCCGACGCTGGCCGCGTGGGCCTATCGTCACACGCGCGGCCTGCCCTACGTTTACCCCGACAACGATTTGAGCTACGCCGGCAATTTCCTCTCGATGCTGTTCAAGATGACCGAGCTGCGCTACAAGCCCAATCCGACGCTCGAGCGCGCGCTCGACATCCTGTTCATCCTGCATGCCGACCACGAGCAGAACTGCTCGGCCAACGCGATGCGCTCGGTGGGAAGCTCGCAGGTCGATCCTTACTCGGCCGTCGCCGCGGCCACCGCGGCGCTCTATGGGCCGCTGCACGGGGGCGCCAACGAGGCGGTGATCCGGATGCTGACCCAGATCGGTTCGGTCAAGGCCGTGCCGGAATTCATCAAGACCGTCAAAGCAGGCGAGCGCAAGATGATGGGCTTCGGCCATCGCGTCTACAAGAGCTACGACCCGCGCGCCAAGATCGTGAAGCGGCTCGCCTACGAGGTCTTCGAGGTCACCGGCCGCAACCCGCTGATCGATATCGCACTGGAGCTGGAAAAAATCGGCCTAGAAGACGAATACTTCGTCTCGCATCGCCTCTATCCCAACGTCGACTTCTACACCGGGATCATCTACCAGGCGATGGGTTTTCCGATGACCATGTTCCCGGTGCTGTTCGCGATTCCGCGGACCTCGGGATGGATGGCGCAGTGGGCCGAGATGGTGCGCGATCCGGAGCAGAAGATCGCGCGGCCGCGGCAGATTTATATTGGCGAGATTCTGCGGCAGTGGACGCCGATCGAGAAGCGGCCCGCACCGACCACGCGCGAGGACGCGGTGAGCGATCAGATCTGATTTTTCGTTACGGCGGTCCACGGCCGCAGGGTGATTCACGATCGCAGGCGGAGCGCGCACCTCGCGCGCTCCGCCTTTTTTTGGGGAGTATCCGCGTGTTGACGGATAGCGGTTGTTGCGGTATTTCTCGTGCTTATGTGGCACGACGTTCAGACAATCGGTTTTTGGTGGGGGCTATGGAAAGCCTTCGATTTTTTATGGGAATGGTCCCTTGGAGCAACAGTTTTGACGACGCTTGCTTGGGCCGTCGCGTGGTACCGCAGTTCGCCCCTTCAACGGGAGATGCGTGGTGCGGCCATAGCGTTGGGTGTCGTCACGATGGCTTCGATGGCGTTTGTGCTGTGGAACGGCAATAATACGCCTGCAACATCGGTTCCCGTTAAGCTACCGGTGGTTGCGTCCAGCGTTTCTACCGCTGTGCCCACGAGCACGCCGGTTTCACAATCGACCCACCGACACCACGATGTTGTTCCCTCTCCGTCGTGGGTGGCAGAGACCGCAGAAATGAAATCGCACATTTCATTCGACGGTCTTTTAGACGTACAGGGCGCTTTCCTCACACTCCCGCGGCCATGTTTCTTAACTATCGCCGGTCCGCAAAAGCACAGCCGACTCCGCGCTTTGCTTGTGGAAATGGCCAGCAAACAAATGCAGACAATTGAGCCGTGTACCGTAAACGGACAAACCGTCAATCCCGGTTCCCTGCGATACAGCGTAGATGTCTTTACGCGACCGTCCAATTGGAGCGGAAGGCAAATAGCAATGGCCCTCACCAAAATAGGATTGGATGCTCGATGGACCCCGGGCGTCATTACCACGCCAGAGGCCGAGCATCAAATGATGATCATCATTGGTGATGACTCTTGGTCCGGGCCACCATCCCCCTGGAGCTAATGGCTAAGTACGCACAAAAGATCACTCACTTCTATTGCTGGACTTGCAAAGAGTATCACGAGAAGACGCACCCGCACTATCGAGCGCAGAAGCGGCGCGCGGCGAAGCGTCGAAAACAAGCACAAGCTGAGGCTCAAACCGAATCCAAGGCTTAGGCGATGGGAATGGCAATTTCAATTGACTCGACTCGCTGGCGTCGCTTCCAGTCCACTGAAGCGACCGCCAGTCAGTACGCTTCAGCTTCAGGCCCCCGCTATCGCCTCGCCGAAAATGTCGGGGTTCTTGCGATTGTTATGACGGAACTGAAACTCCGCGAGATAGAGCGGCAGATATTTCTTGCTTACGTTGTGGTAGGTGCCAATGACTCCGCGCTTCAGGAGCGACCAGAAGCTTTCGATATTGTTCGTGTGGACCTCGCCACGCACGTACTCAAACGCCTTGTGATCGACCGTCTTGTGCGGGAAAGCCTGATACAGCTTTTTGTAGCCCGCGCCCTCATCGGTCGCGACCAGATCGACCTTCTCCGAAACCATCTGACGCACAAAGCGCGACATGGTAGCCGTCGAAGTATCTTCGATGATTTGGCAAGTGATGTTGCCCTTGCGAGAGATCGCGCCGATGAGCGCAACCTTACCGACCGCGCCACGCCCCTTCAGATTGAAACGCTTGCTCAGCGGACGGTTGGCGTTTTTGCCGCCGATGTAGGTTTCGTCCACCTCAACAATGCCCATCAGTTGCTTGAAATCGGGATCGTGCATTGCGGCGCGCAAGCGATGGCACATGTACCAAGCCGTCTGGTACGACGAGCAACCGATCTGGCGCTGAATCTGAAGCGCGCTCACGCCCTTTTTGCTGTTGAGCATTTGCCAGACAACTTCAAACCACGTGCGAAGCGGGTATTTCGTATTCTCGAAAACCGTTCCACTGATGATAGAGAAGCGGTAAGCGTTGCCCCTGCGGCAATCCTTATTGGAGCACTCCCACTTCCAAGGCTTCGCCAACTTGTAAACCGTTTCGGTCTTGCCACAGCGAGGACAGCGCACACCGTTAGGCCAGCGGCGCTCCATCAGGAACTCGCGGCACGCATCTTCGTTCGGGAAAGTCGTCAGCAATTCTTTGAGCGTCATCATGGATAGAAATATACAGCATGGGACGTTATCCGTCAAGTGCCGGATAGTCCCCCTTTTTTCACCATAGAGATCACGCGACTCAACGAGCAAACGAGGTCGGACGCCTTTCTGAGCCCTCGCCCGCATCGGATGCGGGAAAGGGCTTAAAAAGTTTTGAGAAGGCACCGGCCGCGTCTCCATTTTCATCTGCCCTCACGTCGCCTCTCCGCTCTCGTCATTCTTGCAGCGCGGGAATCCAAACGTCAGCAGGTCCGCCCACGTCTGGGGGTGAAAATATTTCACCCTTATGCAGATTCGGGGATTCGGGCACACTTCCGCGCGATGGACGTGACGCACTTCAAAACCATAGAGCAGATTGAACGGGGCGGCCCGCTGGCGGTGCATGGCACCGCGATCGAGGACGCCGATCTTTCCTCCAGCGCGCCGCCCGAGTGGGTGATGCTGATCCCGGGGGGCGAGTTCAGCGGACGCGACGGCCGCGGCCCATTCCGGCTTGCCAGCCCGACGCGCGTAATCGCGGCGACCGAGGCGCTCGGCCTCACCGCAGGCGTGCCGATCGATTACGATCATGCGACCGACTTCGCCGCACCCAAGGGCCGTCCGGCTCCCGCCGCCGGATGGATCCGGGAACTCGCGGAGCGCGACGGCGCGCTGTGGGGCCGCGTGGAATGGACTCCGCATGGTGCCAAAGCCATCACTTCGCGCGAGTACCGCTACATCTCGCCGGTCTTCCAGTACTCGCCTGACGGCGCGGTCACGCGGCTTTTGCGCGCGGGACTGACCAACAATCCGAATCTCTATCTGACCGCGATCTCGGCGCGTGCGGCCGAAGTGGTTGAGCCGCACCCCGAAGGGGACAAAGCGATGGACACGCTGCTGCAACAGTTGTGCGAAATGCTCGGACTCGACGACGACTGCTCGCCCGAGGAGGTCCTCGCGGCGGTGCGCGCGCTGAACGAAAGCGCCCACGGCGATGACGATGAAGACGGCGGGCGCGACGGCGCGCAAGACGATGACTGCGCGGACGACGACGACGACGATGGCGCCGGTGCAATGCAGGCCGGAGCCGGCGCCGACCCGGCGCGCTACGTGGCGGTCGCGCAGTTTCAGCGCGTACTGGCCGAGCTGAATCAAATGCGCGCCGAGCGCGCCAGCGAGCGCGCCGAGCGCGCGGTCGACGACGCGATCAAAGCGGGCAAGCTGATTCCGGCCCAGCGTCAATGGGCAATCTCCTATTGCCAGGCGGACTTCAAGGGCTTCGCCGCCTTCGCCTCGCGCCAGCCGATGGCTTTCGGCGCGGGCTTCGAGAACGCGGCCGCGACTTTCAGTGCGCCGCCCTCCCGCGCCGCGAGGTCCGCACTGACGGCCGCCGAGACCGCGATCTGTACGCAACTCGGCTTGAGCCCCGAGGACTACCTCGGGCGCAAGCGTTCCGGGCGCAGCGATTTTCTGCGGCTCAACCGCGGCAACGACTAGACCGGACGCGCACAGCGTGGCCGGACAGGCAAAGGCAGGATTCAAAGAGGTGACGAAATGGCGGCTCTAACCAGCTCACGCAACACGCCTGAGATGTCCGACTTCGGGCGGATGCAGATCTACCCGGTCGAGGCCAGCACCACGGTTTACCTGGGTTCGATGGTGGCGCTCAACGCCAACGGCAACGCGGTGCCCGCCGCTTCCACCGCGGGACTGCGGATCGTCGGCCGCGCCGAGGGCACCTATCTCGGGATGCCGGGGCAGGACGCGGTCAACACGTCGTCGGTGACGATTCCCGGAACCAACCTGCCGGCCGGCGCGGCCGGCGCGATCTCGGTGATTTGCGCGCGCGGGGTCTTTCTTTACGCGATCAACGACGGATCGATCGCGCAGCCCCAGGTCGGGATGCCCTGTTTCGCGGTCGACGACAACTCGGTGTCGCTCAGCGACGGCTCAGGCGCGACCGCGGTCAGTGCGCAGTCGCATACGTTTCCCGTCTCGACCAGCGCGCAGATCATCAGCCTCGGCCACGAGAACATCTCGAAGGTCGTGGTGACCTCTTCGCCCGCCGGTACCACCTACGTCGAGGGCACCGACTACGTGGTCGATTACCAGGCGGGGCTGATCATGCTGGCGCCAAGCGGCGGCGCGATCGCGGCCGCCGCCACGGTCCTGGTCTCGTACAACTGGGGCGGCCCCGCGCGCAGCGTCGCCGGCGCGATCGTCAACCTCGACCCCAGTGGCCAGGTCTGGGTCGACTTCTGGCATCAGGCGGCACTCGCGGTCTAGGCCAACCGCTCAACCTCCAGCCGCTCGCGGCCGCGCCGCGGGCCCACACGGTAGCAACGATGGAAATCAGCGCAGCAAATCTCACCGCACTGTTCACCGGCTTCGACGTTATCTTCCAGCGCGGGTTCGAAACGCCGCCGAGCTACTACGAGCAGATCGCCTCGATCGTGCGCTCGGGCTCGCGGCAGACGACCTACCCGTGGCTCGGCCGCACCACCAAGTTCCGCGAGTGGCTCGGCAGCCGCGTGGCCCAGGCGCTCGAGGCTCACGCCTACACGATCGTCAACAAGAACTTCGAGGACACCGTCGGCATCGACCGCAACGACGTCGAGGACGACACCTACGGCGTCTACGAGCCGGTCATCGAGCAGCTCGGCTGGGACACCAAGGTACATCCCGACATGCTGCTCTTCTCGACCATCAAGGCGGCCGTGAACACGCCCTCCTCCGTTCTCGGCTACGACGGCCAGGCCTTTTTCTCCGCAACCCATCCGGTAGGGCCGATGGGCAACACGCCGACGGAGGTCGCCAACGTCAACTCCACCGGCAGCGGCGCCTACTGGTTCCTGATCGACGCCTCGCGCCCGATCCGGCCGTTCATCTTCCAGCTGCGCCGCGAGTACGCGGTCACGCGGATGAACACGCTCACCGACGAGGCGGTCTTCAATCGGCGCGAATTCCGCTACGGCGTCGACGGCCGCGCCAACACCGGGGTCGGGCTGTGGCAGCTCTGTTACGCGAGCAACACGGATCTCAGCAATCCGACCAACTATGGCGCGGCGCGCGCGGCGATGCGCTCGATTAAAACCGACGGCGGACTGCCGTTCGGCGCGCTCTCCAGCCGCAAAGGCGTCTACCTGCTGGTACCGCCCTCGCTCGAGGAAGTCGCCCGCCAGCTGCTCAACTCGGAGTTCATGGTCGGCGCCGGCGCCAGCTCCTCCGTGCCCACCACCAACATCTGGCGCAACAGCGCCGACCTGATTGTCAGCGAGTACCTCGCCTAGTCCCTCCCTCCTCCCGATGCGAGCCCGGGACGGAAGCCGCCAGGCTCCGTTCCGGGCCGCCCGCCCCGCACGCGAGCTAGGCAAACGATAAGGAAGTATTGGCCATGGTTTACGCGCAACCCTCGGACATGATCGCACGCTACCCCAACCGCGATCTCGTGCAGCTGACCAACGAGGATCCGACTCAGACCGTCGTCAACGATGGCGTCCTGCAGCAGGCGCTCGCCGACGCCTCGGCCGAGATCGACGGCTACCTGGAAAGCCGCTTCACCCTGCCGCTCAACGATCCGCCCGCCGTACTTGCGCGCCTGACTTGCGACGTCGCGATGTACCGCTTGCAGGCGTTGCGCCCGCTCCACGATCTGGCCGAGGCGCGCAAGCGCTACGAAGACGCGGTGGCGGTCCTGGTGCGCGTCGCCGACGGCACCCTCACGCTGGGCCTTGCGCCGGATAACCAGGAACCGCCCGAGGCCGCGGGCGCGGTCGTCACCGAGGCAGGCGCGCTACCGCAGCGCGTTTTCAGCCGCGGCAGTTTGAAGGGGTTCTGACGATGGGCGTGACGCTGGACAGCGCCTGGGCCGGGCAGATTTTCACGCCGCCCACGCCGCTCGATATCGCAACCATCGAGTCGGCGGTCGCGGCGCAGCTTCGTGCGCAGATAAGCGCGATCGAGATCGCGCAATTTCCCGACAAGCCGGCCGCCTACCGCCTCACCCATCGTATCGGAGCAGCCCTGGTGGCCTGGCGCGGCGCGACATACGGAGCGTTGATCGATACGGCAGCGATCGCGCAGGCGCGCCGGCTCGAATTCGAAATCCTCCTGCTGGTGCGCGACCTCGGATGGAGTTTCGGCGCCGACCCGTCGGGGCCCAACCCCGGCGCCTACGCGCTGCTCGAAGCGATCCGCGCCGCACTGACCGGTTTTCGCGTTCCCGGATGCCGCAAGATGTTCCCGCTTAGGGAACAGTTCCTGGGCCGCGACCCGCAAGGCGGCGTATGGACCTGGTCGGCACTCTACGCGCTCGAGACAATGGCGCTGGAAACCTCGACGCTGGACAATTTCCCGCTCTTCATCAAAGGCACTGCGTTGAAAGAGGGCGGGCAGACCGCCACGGCAGCCACGCAGGCCGCATACACATTCAACTCGCAGGGTGTGATCCAGTTGCCGGTGGGTAATGTCGCCAACCTTGTAATTAGCCCGGCTGGCGGCGGCAATGCCTATCTCGCCGGCACTGATTACACGCTGGACGCGGTCAATGGAATCATCACACAGGCCGCGGGCGGCGCGATCGCTCCGAATGCGACGGTCAACGTTACCTATACCTATTCCGACACGGTCACCGCGGTCGCCAACGGCTCTTCATCGCCGACGGCCCCGACCAACTAGGCGCAACGGAGCGGCCAACTCCCGCAGGCATTAGAAGAAGGTGAAAGAAGATGGCAGCCAGCTTTCTACATGGAATTGAAACAATCGAAACTTCCACCGGACCGGTCCCAATCACAGTCGTCAAGTCGTCGGTGATCGGCCTGGTCGGCTCCGCGCCGCTGTGGGCGGCCGTCGGCGCGGCGGCGATGTGGCAGCCCAGTTGCGTGGTCGCGGCCGGCCTGCAACTGGTCGATCCCAACGGCAACATCCAGCAGTGCTCCACCGCCGGCACTACCGGCACCGCCGCACCGGCCTGGTCGACCACGCTCAACGCCACCACCGCCGACGGCACCGCAATCTGGAAGCTGGTCACCATCGCCGGGACTCTGTTGCAAGCGCCCACGCTGGTCAATTTTACCGCCAATCCGAATATCGCCGGCTCGACCGCCGCGTACGGCCCGCTAATCCAGGGGTACACGATTCCCTACGCGCTCGCGGCCATCCAGGCCCAGGGCGCCGGCCAGGCGATCGTGGTTAACGTCTTCAACCCCTATCTCCACTACACCGCCATCACGGCACAGGCGATGGCGATGCCGGCGTCGGGACCTCAGGTACTCAACCTGGGACATATGGGCGTCTGGAATGTGCTAGTCAAGAACAGCGGCGGCGGTTCGACTACCTATATAAACGGAACTGACTATACGCTCGACCCCATAAACGGAATCGTCACGCAGAAAGCGGGCGGCGCAATCACTACCGGCGAAGCGCTCAGCGTCTCCTTCAGCTACGCCGACCCGAGCAAGGTGCAGGACAGCGACATCGTCGGTTCGGTCACCGGCACCATGTACACGGGAATCCAGGCGCTGCGCACGACTTACGGCACGATGGGGTTTTTCCCGAAGATTCTGATCGCGCCTGGCTACTCGCAGGATCCCGCGACCGCCAGCGCATTGCTCTCGACGGCGCTGACAATTCGCGCGGTGGCGCTGATCGACTCTCCACCGTCGATCTCTCCGGCCACCGCCATCGCCAATCGCGGCGTCGCAGGCAACGTGTTCGACACCAGCTCGGACCGTGCCCTGCTCTGCTATCCGCAAGAGCAATTCTCCGACCTGGGTCTGGTCCCGACCGGTGTTACGCTCAATTCGGCGGGCACGCCCGTGCAGAACGCAGCCAACGTCACCGCGGTTGGACCGTATTCGCAGTGGGTAGCTGGAACGATCGCGGCCAAGGACCTGTCGCAGGGTTACTGGTGGTCGCCCTCAAATACTCAGATGACCGGCCCGCTCGGTCCCGACGTGACGCTTTACGCCTCGGTGCTGGATCCGGCGAGCGACGTAAACAACCTCAACGCGCAGGGCATCGTGACCGTCTTCAACGCCTTCGGCACCGGCCTGCGAGTGTGGGGCAACCGTTCGGCCGCCTACCCCACGGTGACCACGCCCAACAATTTCATCAGCATACGCCGCACGATGGACGTGATCGAGGAATCGGTGGAACTCGCGATGCTCCAGTTCATCGATCAGCCGATTAGCAACGCGCTCATCTCGGCGATCCTGGCCAGCGTCAATGCCTTCATCCGCAGCCTCATCGGCCGCGGCGCGCTGGTCGCCGGCTCCGCCAGCTACAATCCCGCCGAGAACCCGTCCAACCAGGTGGCGGCCGGACAACTGGTTTTCGACATCGACGTGATGCCGCCGCCGCCGGCCGAACGTCTGACCTTCAACGTCTACATCGACTCCACGCTGCTAAGCGGGCTCGGCGATACTAACGCGCAGACCGCGACCACGCTCAACGCCTAAGGTCACACTAATCGGGGCCCCGGGCACCGCGCGTGCCCGGGCCTGACGAGGTTCATCGCAATGTCAAATCTGGCCGTAAATCGAATCACCAACGCCAACGTTTACCTCGACGGCACCGGGCTCCTCGGCCGCGCCGAGGAAATCGAGGTCGCCAAACCCAAGCACAAGATGGTCGACCACAAGGGGCTCGGGATGGCGGGCTCGGCGGAGTTCTGGGCCGGCGTCGACAAGCTCGAGGCCAAAATCAAGTGGGCGTCGATTTATCCCGAGGCCGAAACGGCGCTGAACAGCCCCTTCACGGCGCACTACTTCCAGGTTCGCGGCAGCCTCGAAACCTACACCAGCCAGGGACGCACGCAGGAACAGCCGCTGGTCTACCTGATGACCGGGATATTCAAAGATGCCGGCTCGATGAACTTCAAGCTGCACGAAGGAGTGGATACCACGTCGCTGATCTCGGTCTATCACTCCGAACTGTATATTGCCGGCACGCAGATATTCCTGTTCGACGTGATGGCAAACATATACGTGGTCAACGGCGTCGACCAGCTCGCAAACTTCCGCACCAACCTGGGCGGCTAGCCCGTCCGCCGGCTCCTTCTTGAATCGCTTCTCACGAGCGGCCTCTTAAGCAATCAACCATGGCTCACCGGAGACGATCCTCATGGGCGAAACACCATCGTTCGAGCAACCCGCAGCAGCGTCGCATTTGCGCAGCATCACGCTGCCATCCGGCAAGATCGCCGCGATCCGCCGGGGCAAGGGCCGCGACCTGATGCGCGCGCAGCGCGCGGTCGCCGGCAATCCCGACCCGACCGCAGTAGTCTTCGCTCTGATCGCCGAGCTGGCGCAGATCGACGGCGCGTCGATCGTATATGAGGACGTGGTCGACATGGACCTGGGCGACGTGCTGGTGCTGCAGGCGGAGGTGACGGGAGCAAATTTTCCCGAGCCGGCGCCGGACTCCCCAGCGCCGGCGGCTTCGCAGGACTCGTCCGCTTCGGCTTCGGTGTCGGAGAACTAGCGGCGATGGAGTTCGATGAGATTGACTTCTGGATGGCGGCGGTCGCCGATTACAACCGCGCGGCCGACAAAGCGATGAGCGAGCGCCATGCATAATTTGACCATTTATCTCCTATGATTCTGAGCGACAATATCTTCGGGGTGCAGCGCGCGCTTGCTGGGGCTGGTGCCATTGGACAGGCAGCCAGTAACTTCGGCCATATCACGCGCGCGACGAAGATACTCGTCTTAAACGCACGCCTGCACGGTGCCTTGTCACTGGGTCCTCGCCTCTGCATAGCGTCGGACACGGTTGCTAACGGCGAGCAAACGGCTCCAGCCATTCCCAATTCAAACAGACCTAATTCCTCAATCGAAAACGAGGCAACGAAACCCAAAAAGACCCGTCGCCATCATAACTCTTCCAAATCTTCCAGGAGCGACTCTTCCTCTTTAAATGTCAAAGCACTCTTGGGCATTTTCTCGAGCGTGTATCACTCTCTTGCCATTTCTCTCCCGCGCAATCAGCAAACGCACCAGGGCAACCCAATTTACCGCGACAAAGCAGAAATTGACCCGCTAGCAGATGTGAAACAGAGCGTGCCTCGCCTGTTACGACAACTCGCCGCGCCATTGGCACCAGTTCTCAAGCGAGCGCTTGTACGCGGGGCCCAGATAATCAACGAGATGGCAGAGTTCGTGAAGAATAATACAACGGTGTCCACTCCAACGAAGTGGGCCGTGTATGCTTTGGGTGCCCTGTGGGTCCTTGGTTCTGCGGTTAAATTCATAAAGAGCGCAATCATCGAGCCTCTCCAAGAGGGCTTGAGACTGGTACTGAGCCCCGTTTTTGCACTCCGCTGGCTCGCCACCGCAGCCGACTTTGGTGTGATGCTCGCCGCGGTCAGGCGCACTTTATACTTCGTCCTCGGAGGCATACTGGCCGCTATCGTCGCGCTCGCCGTTGCCGCATATGAACTATGCGGGTACTGGGACGTCACCAAACGGCTGCTCTCGCGTTGGACCGAGTCGGCGCATAAAGCCGTCGTCCGCTTGATGAAGTGGACGGCCGATAAAATCAGGAACGCGGCTGGCTACGCGGGCAATTCGATCGCTAGTGTCGCAGCGGGTACGACCAACGCGCTGCGCTTACCTACCGCCGCGGCGGCAACGGCGCAGGCAGCGGCAACCACGCGCGGCATGAACCGCGCGCGAGCGGCCGAGCGCGCCGCCGCCGGCACGCGGCCGACACCCATGATCCGCGCGATGAGGCGAGCCGCAGCAGCAGCCGCATTCGTTGCGCCGCTGATGCTCGCGGGCGCCAGCGCCGGTGCATTCACCGCGCCGCTCATTTCGACCAACGATACGGCGCGTATCGCTGCTCCACTGTCAGCGGTGGGCGTGGCGCAAACTCCGATCGTTATTAACTATGCGCCCAACGTGGTTATTCATTCCGAGAACGCGGCCGACGCCGCCGCGCTCAAGCGGCGTGTAATGGAAATCCTCGAGCGCCACGGCCGCGAGCTACACCAGGTGCTGGCACGCGAGGTCGTCCGGCAGCAACGCAGAGACTTTGTAAATCCGGCTTTGGACGAATAGCCATTGGCTCCAGGAAGCATTGATGTTCGCACTACTTGGTGAAATTTCCTTTCAAGTGATCGGCTCGCCCGAGGTCTTCGAATCCAGCCGGCGCTTCGACTACGCAGAGCATCGGGTGGTCGAGGACCGGCCGCGCCTGCAATGGCTCGCCGCCGAACTGGAAAACATCACGCTCGCGATGCTTTTCCACATTTCGTTCACCGACCCCGCGGCGCAACTCACCGCCCTGCTGGCCGCCGCCAACGACCATCAGGCCCGCGCACTCGTGCTTGGCAACGGGCTCTTCCGCGGGTTTTTCGTGGTGGAATCGGTCGCCACCAGCGATATCCAACTCGGCGCAGACGCCACACCGATCGCGATTCGGGTGCGAACCAGCCTGCGCGAATGGGTGCCCGGTTCCGAGTTCGATCCGTCCGCACCGCCGCGCCCGGTCACCATACCGCTGGGCATCGCGGCGGTAGCTATCAGCTATAGTTCCCCTGCGGCGGTGCTCGGGACCGGCGCTGCCGCCGCGAGCTACAGCGCGCCGACCTTCAATCAGCCTGGCGTCTCGCCGCTGGTCGACAACCCGCTGCCCGCAGGCGCCGGCGGACCGGATCTTTCCTATACCGACGTGCCAGCGGCCGCCATCGTTAGGTCCCCGCAATGAGCGCTCCGCAGTTCATCCAGCATCTCACGTACGCCGGCGAGCGATGGGATTTGCTGGCGTGGCAATACTACGGCGACCCTACCAACTACAGCATCATTGTCATGGCCAACCCGGGGGTGCCAATCGAGCCTGTATTCGAGGCCGGGATCGCGCTGGCGATTCCGATCATCCAGCAGCAAAGCGTGCTGACTGCCGATCTGCCGCCCTGGAAGACCGCCGCTACGACGGCCGCCGCGGCGGGAACACCGTCTTGAGGCCGCGGATGCCGACCCTGTACCCAATGACGCCGGAAGCTTCACAATAATGACTGCCGCGATTGCATACCCGGTCCGCTCGCCCAACTGGATACTTCTATACAGTGGCGTGAATATCACCGCGGATATATCGCATATGGTGCTCTCGATCCGCTATGCCGATGAACTTGGCGGGCGCTCCGGCGACCTTGAAATCGAGCTGGAGGATCGCGACAAGCGCTGGCAGGGGGCATGGTTCCCTCAGCAGGGGGACGCGGTCAGCCTGCTGATTGGCTACGCTGGCGAACTGCTGCTACCATGCGGCGATTTCCAGGTTGACGACCTCGAACTCGAAGGGCCGCCCGACGTTTTCCATCTGCGCTGTCTGCCGGCCTGGATCACGCCGTCGCTTCGAACCCGTAACAGTCTTGGATACGAGAACCAGACGATGCTGCAGATTGCGGCGACGGTCGCGGCGCGGCATGGGATGACCGTGATCGGGGCGCCGAACGAGCTCGACGTAAGCTATCTGCGGATCACGCAAAAGCAGGAGACCGACCTCGAATTTCTTCATCGCATCGCGACTGAGCATGACTACAACTTCACCGTCCGTGGCACTCAGCTGGTGTTTTACGCGCGCCCGCTGCTGGAAGCGCAGCCGGCGGTGCTGACGCTCCAGCGCAATACGGTCGAGCGTTTCAGCTTCGTGGCCAAGACCCATCGGATTTACAAACAGGCGCAGGCCGCTTACTTCGATCCGCAGAGCAAGCAGCTATACACGCAGACCGCGCAAGCGAATCCCGCAGTGGCAACCGGAGACGTGCGCAAGGTCATTGCACGCTGCGAGAACGGACAGCAGGCCATGGAACGCGCGAGCGCCGCGCTGCACGAGGCCAACCGGCTCCTGGTGACCTGCCATCTCGTCGCGCCCGGCACCACGCTGCTGGTGGCGGGTAACGTGGTTACGCTGTCGGGATGGGACGTGATGGACGGAAGCTACCTGATCGAACGCGCGCAGCATCGTCTTTCGCGCGCCACCGGCTACATCACCGAGGCCGACCTGAGAATGGTGTCGTAACGCGGCGCCGAACCATAAACGCGTGACGCGAGATTTCGAACCCTGGGGTGAAGGAGGCGGCATCCATGTTTCGCGTAGGCCTGGTGAAACAGCAAGACCTTCAGGGCGCCCGGGTGCGAGTCGTATTTCCGGATCGCGACCAGATGCTCTCGTACTGGCTACCGATCCTTTTTCCAAAAACGCAGAACGACAAAGGTTACTGGGTACCGGATATTGGAGAGCAGGTAGTATGCGTGATGGATGAACACGACGAGGCGGGCGCGGTGATGGGAGCGATATATTCGAGCGCCGACACGCCGCCGGTACAGAGCGCTGACAAATACCACATCTCGTTCAAAGACGGCGCGAGCGTCGAGTACGACCGCGCCGCGCATGCGCTTGCCGTGAGCCTGCCCAACGGAGCGACAATGAACCTCAGCGCCAACGGCGCGTCGATTGCGATCGATAACAGCGGCAATGTCACCGTCCACGCCGCAAGCGGAATCAACCTGATCACCTCGGCGCATAACGACTCGGTGGACGGAATTATCAACACCTATAACGGGCATACCCATTCAGACCCGCAAGGTGGAAACTCGGCGCCGCCGACCCAGCAGATGTCATGAGCGCATTTGATTCGACAATTCTGCAGCCCCGTCCCTATGTCTTGGGGAGGGGCTTCGGAAGGAGCGCCGCATAGATGCCGGCCGGAGCAATCACACTTGCGGATATCACGTCGGCGGATTGGTCGCTGATGCTCGATACGCCGGGACAGCCGGGGTCGGGAATCGGCAACGTGGTCACCGGGGTCGCCGATGTCGACCAGTGTATCGCGATCATTTTGACCACGCCCAAAGGCACTGACGTGCTGCGTCCAACTTTCGGCGTCGACTTCTGGAAATATATCGATGCACCGATTAGCGAAGCGGGGCCGGCCGTGGTCCGCGAAGTTACTCAAGCGATTACTCAGTGGGAGCCCCGTGTGAAGCTGCTCTCGGTCACGACCACGCCGCTGTTGGATGTCGCGGCGCAACCGGGAGCGCACGTCGAGATAACGGTGTCGTGGCAGCTCAACCTCGGCACCGCGCCGAGCCCGGCGCAGAACACGACGGTCACAACGGCGAGCGCGGGCCAGCCAGCATAGCAGGTCGAGCTAGCAAATAAGGATAGTAAGTTGGGGACACGCGCGAATCGTGCGCGCAAATCGCGAAGGGAAGCCAGATGGGAGCCGGAATATCAAATCTGCCGCCACCGACATTCGTCAATGACGCCGACGGGCTTAATCCCAACCTGATTTTGGCCGACATGATAACGGCCTTCCAGACCGCCGCCGGCCGCACTTTGCAACCAGCGCAGGTGGAGCGCCTGCTGATCAACCTGTACGCTTACCGTGAGTCTCTGGTCCGCAACGCGATCCAATACGCCGGACAGCAGAACCTGCTCGCCTTCGCGGTCTTTCCGATGATCGATTACCTGGGGCAGTTGCTCGGAGTGAGCCGGCTCGGCGCGCAGGGTGCAGTGACGACGCTGCAGTTCACGCTGCAAAACGCGCTCACGCTGGCATATACGATCCCGGCCGGCACGCAGGCCGGCACCGCCGATGGCGAGTTCGTTTTCGCGACTGGCGCCGATCTCATCGTGCCGGCCGCGACGACGGTCGCGAGCACCACGGCGACCTGCATCACGGCGGGCCCGAATGCCAACGGCTATCTTCCCGGCCAGGTCAGCGTGCTGCTCAATCCCAACGTGCTGATCGCTTCTGTGACCAACACCGTCACGACCGGCGGCGGCTCGGCGCCCGAGACCGACGACCATCTGCGCACCCGCATCCAGGCCGCGCCCAATCAGTTCAGCGTGGCCGGTCCGACGGGCGCGTACCGCTTCTTCGCACTCGGCGTAGATCCCTCGATTATCGACGTCGCCGTGGTCTCACCCGCGCCCGGCACGGTCCAGGTTTACATCCTGACCGGGCCAATCGCGGCGCAGCCGGCCGCTTCGCCCAACAGCGCGGGGGTGGCAAATTCCGCGCTGCTCGCGCAGGTGCAGCAGGCGCTTGGGGCCGATAACGTGCGGCCGTTGACCGACACGGTGAGCGCACTGGCAGTGAGCGAAATCGACTACCAGATCACAGGCACGGTCACACTGTTCGCCGACGCCGAACCGATCTCGACCATGGCCGCGGTCAACACCGCCGCACAGGACATCGCGCTCAACCTGGCCGCACGCATCCAGCGCGACATCGTGCCGAGCGAAATCGTGGCGGCGCTATCGGTCCCCGGCGTCTACCAGGTGGTGCTGACGCAGCCGTCCTATACGCAACTCACCGCCGGGCAATGGGCCAACTGCACCGCGATCACACTGGCGCAGGCGATCGCCTCGGAGCATTCGTGATGGGCGCGCCGGCCACGCAGTTCTGCCCGCTTTGCCGGGGCGCGTTGTGCATCGCGGACGCGGTGCGCGCGCATCTCATCGCTGACCACAAGCGCAGCGCGGCGGAGGCCGACGAGCTAATCGCGCGGTTCGACACGGCCAAGCCGATACCTGCGCCGGAACCGCACATGTATTGCGCGCCGGAGAAGCGCGGCAACGGCGAACGCGGGGGGCATGACCGGGCGGCGGCGCCGGGATTGCTGGTGGATTAATGGCGCAACTCCAAATACCGCCGTCGATAGACGACCTGCGTTCGCAATCGCTGTTGGCAACCATCGAACGGCTCGACGCGCTCGATCTCACGCCATTGCTGGTCTACCGCCTCGACTCGGCACCCGACTCAGCGCTGACCTTCCTGGCCTGGCAATTCGACATGCTCGATCCGCAGTGGCAGCTAGCGGCGAGCACCTCGGGCGAGAGCATCGACGCGCTGACCGACATCGACACGCTGACCGATGTCGATACGTTGTTGTCGTCGTCGAGCAGCGCGGGGCCGACCGACTTCGATACGTGGCGAGCGCTGCTGCAAACCGCCATTCCACTGCATCGCGTGCATGGCACACCCTCTTCGATAAGCCAGGCGCTGGGCTCGCTGGGCTGGACCAGCGTCAGCTTCCTGGAAGGACAGGCGAGCTGGGGCGGCAGCGCATGGCCGTCTTCAGAGGGTTGGGCGGTATTTCGCGTGATGGTGAGTCTAGAAGCCGGACAGACGGTGGGCGCGAACGATGCGACACGGATCGTCGCCGCGGTAAATTTTTTCAAGCCGGCGCGAAGCTGGCTCGACGCGTTGGTGTTCGAGGCGGCGCCACTGGGCGACGTGGCGCCGGCGCCGGGGGACTTCACCGGCGCGGTCGACAACGCACCCGCACCGAGTGACCTGCTGACTGCGCCACTGGCGCCGCTGGCGGACCAGCGAGTGATCGCACCGGTATACAATCGGCATTACTACCATATCGGGATAACATACGGCGCCAACGAACCGGCAGTAGCCGACTCGGGGGTGGTCGCCAACGGAGTGCCTATTTCGGCAGATGGGTAAAGCAAATGATGAAACGGCCACAGGGAATAGTCAGAATCTTCAGGCGCGGCGCGCTGATGTGGGAGTGCCGCAATCTGTTCGTCAACGCGGGGCTGCCGGCGCTGGCCAGCCTGATGGCGGGGGTTACAACCGGCCAATACGCACTGGCGGTCGGCTTCGGCTCCAGCAGCACCGCGCCCACCGTGAATGACACCGATCTGGGCGCCGCGCCGAAATACTACAACGCAGTGGGCGCGCATACTTTTCCCAGCTCCGGCAGCGTGCAGTTCAACTACGCGCTCTCGGCGACCGCCGACTACGGAGCGCTCGGGATGACCGTGCAGGAGGTGGGCCTGTTCGCCAACGGCGCGGGCGCCGCGATGCCATCCGCGATCGGCACGGCGAATCCGGCCTGGGCGGGGTCGACGGCCTGGACCGCCGGCAATTTGATCGTCGACGCCAACGGCAATATTCAGCGCTGCACGACGGCGGGCACCAGCGGCTCGACGGCGCCGACCTGGGCGACGGCGCTCGGCGCCACCACCAGCGACGGCACCCTGGTCTGGACGCTGGTCGCGCTGCATACGGCGCCGGCTCCGATGCTGGCGCACGCGGTGGTGCCGGGCTTCGTCTTCAATGGCACGGCGAATTACCAGGGCACCTGGACCTTCACGTTCTGAGGTGAATGATGGCCACGCTTATCGATAGTCCGGAATTTACCGCCAACGAGATTTACGAGATTCAGCAAACCGACCCGGTCGAGGGTGCGGGCACCGGCGCGAGCTTCAGCGGTATCGGAGTGAGTAACGAACCCCATCAACAACTCGCCAACCGCACAGCGTTTCTTTACGGGCGGCAGAACACCAACATCGCGAACATCGGGGCCCTGCAAAGCTTCGTCGCCGGCTTCACCGGGTCGCTCAAGACCGCGGGCTATCTGAAAATTCCGCTGACCGACGTGAGCCGCGGTTCATCGATCGCGATTATCCAGTGGGGCTACTACGCACTGGCTCAAGAGAGCATTCCCAACGACACGCAATTCACGGTAACCTGGCCGATCCCGTTTCCCAACGCAATCCTGCTGCCGCCGCTGGCGACTAATGTCTATTATAGCACCGGAGGCGGCAATACCGCGGCGTCAGTTATCAGCTACAGCGCGTCCGGCGCGACCTTCGTGCTCGACGTTCCGGGAGTCCTGATGCAGCGCGCTGGTCTGGTAAGCGAGCAGAGTAACGGGTTCTCCTGGCTGGCAATCGGATTTTGACGGATTCACATGATGTATAAATCGTTATCGAAAACGCTCCTCGGCTCACTCCTGATACTGGCCGCGATCGCCGGAGCGGCGGCGGCGCAATACCAGCCGATTCCGAACTTCACCGGCATCGGCGCAGGCTACAACTTCCGCCAGGCGATCAATCAGCGCTTATCCGGCGCCGAGCCGATCTCGCCGCAGTTCGCCGGCCTGTCGTTCGCGAGCCTGCCCGCGGAGCAGGACGGACTGCTGTTGTGGTGCAAGGATTGCCAGGCCACGTCGCCGTGCAGCGCCGGCGGGGCCGGCGCGTGGGCGATGGGCTCGCGCGGGGCCTGGGCCTGCGCGGCCGGCGCGCTCGAGCAGGACCTCAACGCCAACGGCCATAACGTCCTCGGTGTGCTGAGCCTGCAGGCGGCCAACGGCCCGGTCGAAACCGAGAACACCGGTGACACGAACTGGCGCGAGCTGCTCAGGCCCGGCACCGGCGTGCAAGTGAGTAATGGAACGGCGGCGCCATATGTCGCGATCGACGAGAGCGCGAACATCAACGGCAACGTCAACGGCGTGATCAACGTCAAGGCTCCGCCCTACCTGGCCAAGGGCGACGGCTCGACCGACGACACCGCGGCGATCCAGGCGGCGATCAATGCGGCATGCGGCGCATCCGGTTCGAACAAGCCGGAAGTCTATCTGCCGGCGACGCCGGGCGGGCTGTACTACAAGACGACCTCGCCGATCCTGATCAACTGTTCGATTAGGTTTGAGGGCGCGGGCTGGCAACAGACTCAGATCAAACAGAACTATAATGGCCCGGCGATTATTGCGCAGGAAGCCGAGACGGGATGGAAGCCACCACTCAGCACCAGTGTGACGGTCACCTGGCAGGCGAACCATCATTTCGGCTCGTATCCATCTGGCACCGGCGGCACTTCTGACATCGTTGATTCCAACGGCAATATCGAAGTCCAGACCTACTCCAACAGCGGCAACGGCTGCACTTCGGGGAGTTCGACGCCCGTTTGGCCGACCTCGCAACCCAACACGGTCAACGACGGAACGTGCGTGTGGGCGCTGGCGACGACTGGTGGCAATAAGGCAATCGCGACCGGCACTGGCGGCAGCCTCGACGTAGCCGATGGCGAGTTCTTCAACGGCGCGGGATATGGCTCGAACAACGCGACTGTCGAGATCATGAATGCGGCCAACTTCGAAACCAGCTTGAATGGCCTCGCCGCCTTCACCTTCGAGTTCTATATTGAGCCGTTCTTCAGCGATGGTGGTGGTTACGACAACTTCAGCTTTCTGACTATTACGCAGGACCAGCCCGAGGCTTCCGGCGTTAACGCTCTCGGGTTCGGGACCAACGGCGCTCCTTCCGGTTGCTCATCCAACTGCCTGCACGCCTCTGTAGATATCGGTGGTTCAATAGTCACGGTGAACGGGTCGGGTTCCGCCGACAGTCTAACCATCAATAAGATTCATCACGTCGCGCTGAGCTACGACGGGACGACGGTGCGGCTTTTTGTTGACGGCACACAGGTAGGGTCGGCGTCGGCTTCGGGTACTCTCACGATTCCGCCCTATTCGAGCTTCATGCTCGCTAGTCAGGGGTCGAGCGTTTACCTGGGCTCTGGATATAACACCCCACTGATGCCAGCTTTTTATGACTCGATCCGCATCTCCAGTGTTGCGCGCTATACGTCACACTTTACCGCGCCAACGGCAAAGTTCGTTGGCGACGGGAACACGGTCTTTCTGGAGAACTTCCCAACCGGCACGCCCACGGGGACGATCGAAGGCGTAGTAGACAATTCGGCTAATACTTTCATCCCGATCGAAACCAGCAACGGCGCGGCCGACCTCAACCCGGTTACGATCAGTAATCTTTCGCTGAACGACAACGGCATCTGGGCGACCTGGATGCTGAACTCGACGATCGAGAACATTGCGGAAAACGGCACGGCCGGGCGCACCTGCATCAACCTCGCGAATAACGACTTTCAGGACACGGTGCGGCGCGTCTGGTGCGTAGTCGTCCCCAAAACCTTAACCAGCGTCGGGTTTTTCTTCGGCAATCAGTCGAACAACAACCTCTACGACCATCTGCAGTGTGACGGGCAATACTCCTGCGTCGGCCAGGTCACGGGCTCAGGACACTATATAATGCCCGACTTCACTGACCGGGGATACGCAGTCGCGCCCCTATACTTTTCCGATGCTCAGGCGCTGCTAGACAGCCCTGAATTGGACATTGAGGATAACGCGCCCAACGAGATTGCGGCCGTCTATTCCGGCGGCGCCTATGCGCCGATCGTCATCAACGGCGGCCAACTGACCAGCGGCGCGACCGGCAACGCCTATCTCGCAATCAGCGGCGGCGCGCCATTCTTAGTCAAAGGTACTCTGTTCAGCGGCGGAAGTCCGGCCGAGCTGCTCGACGTGATCGCCGCTCCATCGTCGCCGGTCGAGGTGCGCGACGTGATCCAGGCCAGCGGTCTCGCTCCCACTAACGCGGGAAAGTCATGGTGGCTGAACGAAAGCCTGGGCGGCCAGGACTTGGGCGTGAAGTTTGCCGACCTGCCGGGCAGCGTGACGAACGGCGCGCGTCGCTACTGCGTCGATTGCGACCCGCCAGCGAATCCGCCGGTGGCTTGTACGAGCGCGGGCGCCAAGACCGGAGCGTGGGTTAACGGGCTGAACAACATCTGGGTCTGTGTTCCATAGCAGCCGCCGCGCGGCGCAAAGTCTTGCACGTGCGCGAGGTAGACTGGTGAGGCTTGCGAAGTTACCGACGGGTGGTGAAGGACGGCTGCGGCTGACAACAGCCCGGCCGGTCTTTACGATAAACGTCAAAGAACTTTCCATGAAAGATCAGCGTGCGCGAGGCAAGATCGGATTCGAAGGTGTAATTCAGAAATCCTGCACGTATCACAATCGTCGACGCGTGCTGTACTTGCGCGCGCTTACGCATTATTTCCGCTTCGGTCGCGAGCCCCGGGTCGAGAAACAGTGAGACCGGTGACCGAAATTCCGGGAATAAAAGCTCCGCACAACCCGTCCTGGCGAGCAGCGCCGCACTATGATCATGGGAATTGACACCCTTGATCAGCGCCACGACCTTTTGCCACTCCGCACGCTCATCCGCGGGCGCCCAAAGTTCGGCCGTGGCCGGTTCGGGCGCGCTAGCAAGCCAGCGCGTTGTTGAATCATACAGGTAGGTCTTCTCTCCAACCAATGCTATCAGGGCCAAGCCCCAGACGACGACGTGTCGCGTCGTAGTCTGCCCTGCGCTGGTCGCTGCGATACCAAAAACCAGCACATAGGAGTAGTAAAACCAGGAAAAAGGATTGCCGAAAAAGAACAGCACGAATGCGAGATGCATCGCAGCGCACGACAGTACTATTTCACTATCTTTACGGATCCCGGTGTCGCCCCACGGCTCGCTAAATATGCGCCAGAGTGCCGTAGCTCCGTTGGCTATGAGCCAGACGGTACCTAAAACCCAGAATCCGGCCACAGTGCCGGCGTAGTAGCCGATATGGACTCCCGGGAAGTGCCAGAAATGGCTACCGGCCGCGAAAAAGCCATAGTGCTGCACCTTGTAGGCTTTCATTCCGACGGTCGGCAAAAGGGTCCGCGAAAGCGGCACACGGCCATACACCAAGCCCAGGATCGCGCCCAAGGCCAAAGCCGTTATCAGCGCCGGAGCAAGCAGACGCCGCAAAGCATTCAAGTTCAGCCGGGAGCGCGAGGCAAAATCCAGAACGACAAACCCCAGCAGCAAGGCTCCATAAAAATATCCCATGCTGGGTTTCGTGAAACATGCTGCCGCAGCCAAGGCAAGCGAAGCCGCGCGTCTGCCGGCAGCCTGTTCAGCCAGAGCGTTGGCGAGCAGTGCGGCTTCGAGTGCATGCGCGATATTCGGGTAATTTGCCTGCACGGCGTATGGCATCGAGACCGACAGAAGGAAAAAACCGCATGCCGTAAGCCTGAGGTTCAACGCAAGCCGGGCAAACGCCCAGCCGATCGAAAGATTAAGCATGGAAACCAGAATAATGCAGGCGACCGGAGTTGCTCCCGCGACGCTGAACCACAAATGACAAACCAGCAATGGCAACAGACCGTAGTGATAACCGAAATCGATCACCGGCCGATAGCCTTGCTGAACAAGGTACTGTGCCGTGAGGTTCCCGCCCGCATCCATGAAGGCCCACATGTCAAAGTTCAAGCCGAACGGAATACCGAAAACCTCGATCAATACCACTTCCAATCCGAACCAAAGACATAACAGGGAGGCTCGCGCCGAACACCGCTTCATTTTCTGAATATCCCACGCACGGAAGCAAGTATGTATAATTTTCGCGCCGACGGACGAGTGGAATTTATCTGTACGCAAACAAATAATAAAGAGAAGCTGTAAAAGCCGACTCGAACAGGCTGGGAGTGATGGCTTTTATGGCGCTGCTAGAGCGGCGGCGGCGATGGTTGCTGATTGCTGACTACACTGACTATCGGTGGTTTCATAATAAATTCACCTACTCTGATCTTTTTCTTCGATCATAATAGTTAAGCTGTGAAGACGACGGCGCCGCTTTGGCCGCCGAGCCCCCGCGGCCGTCATCCTCGCCGTAACTTCGGCGTTGACTTCGATTCGATTCAACGGCGCACGGCCGTTTGGTCAGCTCTTGGCCGGCGGGCGTGGCTCGGGCACTGGAGGATCCTTCGCCGGCGGCTCGACTACCACTTCGGCGGCCGCAGGCACCATCGTGTCTGCGGACCCGCTTTCGGACTCGCTCGTCGCGTTGCGTCCATCGGCCCCGGCGCCGGCCGAGGAGGGATGCGCAACCTCGGTCGCCGGCGGCGGCGCCAGAGGCGTCAGGTTTGGCGTACCGGGCATCGCCAGCGAGAGCGCGGGTTCCTGTGCGATCGCGTCGAGCGCGCGGCGCGAAATCTCGTCGGCCACCTGCACCGCGTAGCGCGCGTCGACCGGATAACGAATCGCCAGCTCGATACCGCTGGAGCCCAGGCGCAACCGGCTCTGCGGGTGCGGGGACTCTAACTTCATGCTGAGGTCGCGCTCGAGATCGCCGTACTGACGCTGAACGGTGTCGCGGTAGCGCGCGTAGACATCCTCGACCACCTCGAGCAAGCGCTTCTCGGCCAGGCGGTAATCGCAGTCTGGCGCCAGAGTGAGGCGGAACTCGTTCCACACGAAGCTGGTGCCCGGCGCCTGCTTGAAGAAGTTGCCGTTGGTCTGGAAAACGATCGAGTTGGGAAAAACCACCACCCGCCCGGTGGGCTGGCGCGAGTTGCCGTCGCCCGCCAGCTCCATCAGCGCCAGCTTGAACAGCCCGATGTCGATCACGTCGCCGCTGATGCCGGCAATCTGAATGCGGTCGCCGACCCGGATGCCGTAGCGGCCGGTGACGAAGAAGTAGCCGGCAAACGAAAGGATCACGTTCTGCAGCGCGAGGGCGACACCGGCCGCCGCCAACCCCATCACGGTCGCCAGCGTCCCCAATTGGCTGGCGAAGTCGAATAACAGCACCAGGATCACGACCAGCGCCACCGTCAGCTTGCGCAACTGGAGCAGCTGGCGGCGGCGGCGCAGGTCCTGCACGTAGCGGAAAGTGAGCCTGCGCCAGATGAAGGCGCCGATGAAAATCGCCAGCAGGACTACGCCAAGCGCGGCGAGCCGAAGGATGAGGCGGCGGAACTGGCTGTCTGAGCGTTGATCGAGCGTGCTTCGCCATTGCTGGAGACTCGCGGTGTATACCTGCAGGAGCACGCTCTGCTTGGCAAGCGGCACCAGCGCGTCGGTGATCATTTTGTGGCGCTTGATCAGATCGCCGAACTGCTGCTTGCGCGCGAGGTTGGCGGCCAGCGAGTCACCGACGGGCTCGGCCGCCAGCGTGTCGGCGCGCGCGCTGAGCTCGTGCAGGCGCGCAATTAGCGGCGCGCGCGCGGCAACGCTCAACCCCGACAGACGGCGGGTGTCGCCGAGCCGGTCAGCCAATGCGCTCCGTTCCTTTCCCAGCCCGATCAACGCCTCGATCGTGCCCAGCAAGCCGTTATCCGGCGCGGGCGCGGACTCGTCGGCCTTGACCGTCGTCGCCGCCGCCGCCCCCGCGGGCAACCCTCCCTGCGGCGGCCCCGGCGCAGATCCTTTGGCCGGCGCGTTCAACTGCGGCACGCTACGCTCGAGCGCGTCGATCTGGCTCAAGAGCCCGGTGCCCTGAGTGCCGGCTATCGCCGTCGTGTTCTCGAACTGGATGAGCGCGTTGTAGGAATCCAGGGTTGCCTGGGCGAGTTCGATCTGACTCTGGACGATTGCAAGCTGGCGCGCGAGCTGGGTGCTCTGTGCGGCTTTGGCGGCGGCGCTCGCGGCCTTGAGCTGCTCGGCCTGCTGCTTGAGCTGGTCGAGGCTCTGCTCTTGCTGCTGGGCTCTAGCCACCAGGCCGGCAAGACCGGACAACGCGGCCGTCTCGCTCTTCGCCGGCGCGCCGGCCGCGCTTCCCTTGCGCGGTGGCTGCGCTACAGGAGCCTTCTCCGATTTCAGCAGCGCGGCCGTCGCGCGCGCGTACTGAAAGGCGAGCTTCAGCACCTCGAGCGCGGTCTGGCGGTCGTCGTTGACAAACAGCATCTCGGCCGGCTCCGCCCCGAAGCGCTCCTCGGCGGAAAGCTGCTGGTACCATGCGATTGCCTCCCCGAGAAAGTTGATCACGCCGGCGCGCTCATCGGGTTGCGCCGATGCGGTAGGCTGCGGTTGCGCGGCCCGGCTCGGCTCCGCCGCCGCCGCGGCGCTCGGCGCCCCGGCGTGCGCGTCGACCGCGACCGACGCCGCCGCGCCCGGGTGCGCGGCGATGCTCGGCGCCGCCGCCGCGCTCGCGGCGTGGGTGGGCGGCGGCGGATTCTCCGCCGCCGCCCACCCACGCCGCGGCGCACCTGCGCTGATGCAAACCATCAGCGCGAGCCCGAGCGCCGCCGCGCCCGCCCGGCGGGCGGGCGCGGCGGCGCTCGGGGAAGCGCTGGCTGGTTGCTTCGTTGAACGCATCGAGGGTTCTACCGCACGGCCCGCGCCCTTCTACGCGGGGCGCAGGCCGTCTTGCAGATCAAACCATCATCAGCGACGAGCGCGCAACACGCCAGTTCGATTGTGTCCGGCGCGCCTCGCGCAGGAAACGAAAAAAAGGGGCGGCGGACCGATAGTCCGCCGCTCCTTTCACAATCGATTCGCCGCGAGCGCCGCGTGGCCGCGTGCGCTACGCGGTTACCGTGCGCTCAGGCGTCGTAGTACAGCGCAAACTCGTACGGATGAGGCCGCAGACGCGTCTGGCTGACCTCTTTCGACATCTTGTAGTCGATCCAGGTCTCGATCAGGTCTTCGGTGAAGACGTCACCCTTGAGCAGGAATTCATGGCTACGCTTGAGATTGTCAAGCGCGGCCTCCAACGACGGCGGCATGTTGGGCACCTCGGCCAGTTCGGCCGGAGTCAGCGCGTAGATGTCCTTGTCCAGCGGCTGGCCCGGATCGAGCCGGCGCTGGATGCCGTCGAGCCCCGCCATCAGCATCGCCGAGAACGCGAGGTACGGATTACAGGTCGGGTCGGGGAAACGCACCTCGATCCGCTTGGCCTTGGGCGACGGCGAATACATCGGGATGCGCACGGCGGCCGAGCGGTTGCGGCTGGAGTAAGCCAGATTGATTGGTGCCTCGAAACCGGGCACCAGGCGGCGATACGAATTGGTACCCGGATTGGTGAAGGCCGCCAGCGCCGGCGCATGATGCAGGATGCCGGCGATGTAGTGCAGCGCCAGCTCCGAAATTCCGGCATAACCGGAGCCCGCGAACAGCGGGGTCTCGCCCTTCCAGATGCTCTGATGGGTATGCATGCCAGAGCCATTGTCGCCGAAGATCGGCTTGGGCATGAAAGTTACCGTCATACCGTGACGGATCGCGACATTCTTGCAGATGTACTTGTACCAGGTGAGCCAGTCGGCCATTTTCACCAGCGACTGAAAGCGCATGTCGATTTCGGCCTGGCCGGCGGTGGCGACTTCGTGATGCTGCTTTTCGACCCGGATGCCGACGCGCTCCATCTCGCGCACCATCTCGGCGCGGATGTCCTGCAGGCTGTCGTTGGGCGGAACCGGAAAGTAGCCTTCTTTGTAGCGCGGCTTGTAGCCGAGGTTGGTGCCCTCGCGCCCGCTGTTCCAGATACCTTCGTCGGACTCGATGTAGTAGTAGCTCGATTGCTGGTTGCTGTCGTAGCGGATGCCGTTGAAGATGAAGAACTCGGGCTCGGGACCGAAATAGGCGGTGTCCCCGATACCGGTCGACTTCAGGTAGGCCTCGGCCTTGCGCGCGACGTTGCGCGGGTCGCGCGAGTAGTCGGCGCGGGTAATCGGGTCGGAGATGTCACAGATCATGGTGAGCGTGGGCTCTTTGGTGAAGGGCTCCATCACCGCGCTTTTGGGGTCGGGGATGACTAGCATGTCGCTGTTGTCGATCGACTGCCATCCGCGAATCGACGACCCGTCGAATCCCAGTCCCTCATCGAACGGCGATTCGTCCTGGAATTCACTGATCGGCACGCTGAAGTGCTGCCACTGCCCCAGCAGGTCCATGAACTTCAGGTCCACGGACGTGGCGCCCTTGTCCTTGATCATCTGGAGAATTTGTTTGGGAGTCATCGAACGCGTAACCCTCCTGGCCGCTTTAGGGGCGGCAATCCCATATTTCCGCTTAAGATAAAAACCGCCCGCGTTTCATTTTCGTGGGATCGAGCACCATTTCCAAATCCGCCGGGCGAGCGGTGCCCTGCAATCCCGGCAGAGCGGCATCCCACGCTTTGTGTCACGAAAATTCGCCTAACGCAAACGCCCATGGTCCATTCGCTTTGACGCCTTTTTAGGCAGCACCATGCCGACCGCGAGGGCTCCGCCGCGGTCCGCGATGTTGCACGGCATTGCAAGCTGCCTGCGTTTCGCAAGGAAAGTCAGCCGTTCACGAACCGCGGCGCCGCACGTTTCATCTTGCGGCTCCCAGCAACGCAAAGTAGATGCCAAGCAGGGCGAGGCCCATCGGGATGCCGACTTTCGCCCACTCGCCGGCGCCGATCCACAGCGCGCCGCGCCGGCAGCGACAATGTTCGGGATGTTGCCCGGGATGAGCATCCCGCCCGCCACCAGCAGCGCAATTATCGCTTCGCGCGCCCGCGCCGGGTCCATCGCATGGACCTCCAGCGCGGCCAGCGTCGCGTTGTCCATCGCGGCCGAAATCGTGTTGGCCCAGTAGAGCGCCGAATGACCAAGCATCGGCACATAGCGCGTCGCCAGTGGAGCAAAGGCATCGCCGACCAGCACCAGGCCAGCGATGAAAACATAGATTTTAAGCCCGCGGATGAGGGCGCGGACGACTGACTCGCGGATGAGCACCAGCGTCAGCGCTGCCGCGGCGGCGCTCGCGCCTGCACCGTCGTCGCTGGTTGCAAAAAACCCGGCAACGATCGCACAGGCCAGCATCCCCGGCAGCACGTATGGCGCGAGCATCGCGAACAGCCCGCCGAAGCCCATCCCCAGACCGCTTGCGGCTAGCGTCGAAAGCGGTCCGCCCAGCGGCGTCAGCGAGGAGCCCAGCCCTATCGCAAAACATCCGGCGACCGTGACCCGCGCTCGCGCGCGCGGCCCCAGGCGCATCAGTTCGACCAACTCGGCCAGCATCAGGGCCGCGACGATCGCGCTGAGCATCGCGGACAGCAAAGCGATCACGAGGACGGCCCCGGCGCAAAGCCACGGGCGCGCGACCCGCGCCTGTATCCATCCAAGCGCGCGATCCATCAAGCCTCGCACGCGGCCGAAGACGACGTCGGCGACGATCACGGCCAGCGTGATCGCCAACGGCACCTCGGCGGCGGCGCCCGCGACCTCCCATCGCCACGCCCCTGCCAGGGTCATCGTGAGCAGCCCGATCGCGAGGAAAAATATCTCGATCTCTTCTTCGATCGTGCGCGAGACAACCGGCCCGACGAGCAACAAGCCGATCAGCGCCACAGCGACAGCGGATTTCATCGGGATGAAATGGCCGGTCTCGGGATTGCGCGTGTCCGCGAACGCATCCGATTCTTATAAATGAGCGCGCCGGGGCAGTCGAACACCGCAGCCGCCGTGCACGCTTTAGCTTGGCCGCAGTCGGGTTGTAATAATGGAGTGAGCGGTTAAGATGCCGGTAGTCAAACCGGCGGCGACCGGCTTGCCGGGGCGACCAGCTTGCCGCCGGTGACCAGCGGGCGAGCTGCATTTTTTATCAAGCAGAATTTCATTTCATAATATTTTGTTTGAATGGGATGGTGACATGGATTTCGATCTGACCGAGGCGCAGCAGGAAATCGTGCTGGGCGTGCGCGCGATGTGTGCGCGCTTCAACGACGAGTACTGGCGCGCAAAGGATGCCGCGCATGAATTCCCGCACGACTTCTACCAGGCGGTCGCCAAGGCCGGTTACCTGGGCGTGGCCATCCCCGAGGAATTCGGCGGCAGCGGCCTGGGCATCACGGAGGCCGCGCTGGTGATGCGCGAGGTCGCGTACGCCGGCGCGATGAACGCCGCCAGCGCGATCCATCTGTCGATCTTCGGTCTAACGCCGATCGTTATGCATGGCACGGAGGAAATGAAGCGCCGCCATCTGCCGCGCGTGGTCAGCGGCGAGCTGCACGCCGCCTTCGCCGTGACCGAGCCCGACGCCGGCAACGACATCACGCACATCAAGACTTTCGCCCGGCGCGAAGGCGACAATTACGTGATCAACGGGCGCAAGGTTTTCACCACCAAGGCGCAGGAAGCGCACAAGATGCTGCTGCTGACGCGCACTACGCCGTTCGAGCAGGTGGCGAAGAAAACCGAGGGGATGAGCCTGTTCTTCGCCGACGTCGACCGCAACGCGATCGAGGTGCGCGAACTGCTCAAGCTCGGCCGCCACGCGGTAGACACCAACATGCTCTTCATCGACAACCTCAAGGTCTCGGCCGCCGACCTGATCGGCGAGGAAGGCAAGGGCTTCCGCTACCTTCTCGATGGACTCAACCCGGAGCGAATCCTTATCGCCTCGGAGGCAGTGGGAATCGGGCGCGCCGCGGTCGACAAGGCCGTGCGCTACGCGAAGGAACGAATCGTGTTCGGGCGCCCGATCGGCCAGAACCAGGCAATCGCGCATCCGCTCGCCGACGCCTACTCCAAGCTCGAGGTGGCCGAACTGATGACGATGAAGGCGGCCTGGCTGTTCGACCATCGCAAGCCCTGCGGACCCGAAGCCAATATCGCCAAGCTGCGCGCCGCGGAAGCCTCCTTTGAGGCCTGCGACCGCGCGGTGCAGACGCTCGGCGGCTACGGCTACATGCGCGAGTACGACGTCGAGCGCTATTTTCGCGAGTGCCGGATGCTGAAGATCGCGCCGGTGTCGCAGGAGATGGTGCTCAACACGATAAGCGAGCACGTGCTCCATCTGCCGCGTTCATACTGATCGCCCCGCGAGCGGACGGCGGCGGCCATGCGCAAGGGTACGCTTTTCATCCTGCTGGGAGCGATAGCTTTCGTCGCCGTGGTGTTCGTGCTGCTGGCGCACGTGCAACCGATAAAAGTGATCGACAGCCGACTCGAGCACGAAGGCGATAACGTTTTCGTGGCGGGCGATTTGCGCAACACGGGCGCGCGTCCCGCCGCGCTCGACCTGGAAATTCACTACTACGACAGCGCGGGCCGCCCGCTCGGCGAAGACCGGCTCAAGGTCGGCCCGCTCGGCGCAGGCGCCGAGGAGCATTTTCGCGGCCCCGTTCACCCGGCGGGCTCGGTCGAGGATTTCTCGCTCTATCTCAACCAGGGGCGCAATCCGTACGGCAATTGAGCAATCCGTAGGTGATCAAATTTTGACCGGCGCGCTCCCGCCGGGCCTGGCCGCGACAAAGGACATCCGATGCGAAAAGCGATTCAGCGAAATTTCGGCGCCGTCATCCGCGAACGCCGCCGCCAACTCGATCTCACCCAGGAAGACGTCGCCCGGCGGATTAAGACCTCGACTCCGTATATCGGCCACCTGGAGTCCGGCAAGCGGCATCCCTCGGAGAAAGTGATCGCGCGCCTTAGCGAGGTGCTGGGCCTGCAAAGCCGCGAGCTGTTTTTCCTCGCCAACCCGCGCGCGCGCGATCTGCTGAACAGCGCCAACAGCGGCGGCCGCCGCTCGGCCTGGGAGGAGTTCCGGCATGATGAACGCATCCGGCGCGCACACAACATCAGCGCCGAGGAGATGGAGGTGCTGGCGCGGGTGGCAGCGATGGGCGAGGCGCGCGCGCCGCGCGACTTCATCTATATCCTCAACGCCATCCGCCTGGCGCTGAGCCACTAGGGCGTCGCAGGTGGCAAAGTGCGCGCCGCCCAACTAAGCTCGGCGCGGACTTGCGATGCCCGATTCATTCCCAGCCGAGGCCACGGTTGCGATGGCCATGCGATGGCCGCGGCGTTACACCGTCATCATACTGTTCGCGCTCTCGACGGTGCTCTGCTACGTCGACCGCGTCAACATCTCGATCGCGATCATCCCGCTCGCCCGCGCCAAGGGTTACAGCGATGCGGAACGCGGCCTTATCCTGTCGTCCTTCTTTTGGGGCTACCTGTGGTTCCAGTTGCCGGGAGGATTGCTCGCCGACCGCTTCGGCGGCAAACGGGTGCTGGGCGCGGGCGTGGCGCTGTGGTCGATTGCAACTTTTCTCACGCCGATCGCGACCGCATCCTTTGGGCTGCTGCTGTTCATGCGCGCCGCGCTCGGTGCGGGCGAGGCGGTCAACTTTCCCGCGATCCATTCGATCGCCGCGCGCTGGACGCCGGCCTCCGAACGCGCCCGCGCGATCTCGCTGCACCTAAGCGGCACCGCGCTCGGCACGATCATCGCCCTGCTCGCGAGCCCGCCGATAATAATCGCCTTCGGATGGGAAGCGGTGTTTTACGTCTCGGGACTTATCGGCCTTTTGTGGCTCGCGCTGTGGTGGTGGAAGGCGGCGGACCGGCCCGAGAACTCGCCCGGCGTGAGCGCGGCTGAGATGGCGGAGATTCGCGCGGGGCGGATCGAGGTTGACGCCGCCGAGGCCATCCCGTGGGGCAAAATCTGCCGCGAGCCGGCGGTATGGGCGATCGTGATGGCGCATCTGTGCAACAACTTCGGCTTCTACATCCTGCTGCTCTGGCTGCCGAGCTATCTCGATCAAACCTTTCACGTGCCGCTTAAGGACCTGGGCGTGATGGCGGTGATGCCGTATGTGGCGGCCTTCGTGGTCGCGAATTGCAGTGGATGGCTCGCCGACAGCCTGCAGCGGCGCGGGATGCGGATGACGGCGGTGCGCAAGACGCTGGTAACGATCGCTTTTGGGCTCGGCGCGGCGGCGGTGTGCGCGATGCCTTTTGCACATACGGCCGTGCAGGCGGTGATACTCGCGACGATATCGATCGGCAGTACGTCGATCGGGCTCGGCGGCTGGGGCGTCAACCATCTGGACGTCGCGCCGCGCTACGCAGGAATCCTGATGGGCATCTCGAACACCTTCGCCACGCTGCCGGGAATCATCGGCGTCGCCGCCACCGGCTTTATCGTGCAGGCGACCGGCTCGTACTCAGGCGCGTTCTACCTGGCCGCTGCCGTCTACCTGGTGGGACTGATCGCGTTCGACCTCTGGGGCAGCGGTGAGCGCAAGCTCTAGCGGCGCGGCGCGCGCAGCACTGCCGCGCGCGGTCCTGGCGCTCGCGCTCGTCGCAGCTATCGCCTGGTTCGCGACTCATCGCTCCTGGTTGGTCGCCGGCCATCTCGAAGCCGAACTGCGAGGGCTCGGGCGATGGGCGCCGCCGGCCTTCATCGCGCTTTACGCCGCGGCGACGGTGCTGTTCGCGCCCGGGTCGGTGATGACGCTTGCGGGCGGCGCGCTGTTCGGACCGCTGTGGGGCACGCTGTGGAACCTCATCGGCGCAGTCCTCGGCGCGACGCTCGCATTTGTGGCCGCGCGCTACGTGGCGGCCGGCTTCGTCGCACGCCGCGCCGGGCCTCGGCTCAAGGCGCTGGTCGAGGGGGTCGAGGCCGAAGAATGGCGCTTCGTCGCGTTCGTGCGGCTGGTGCCGCTGTTCCCGTTCAACCTCCTTAACTACGCACTCGGGCTCACGCGCATCAGGCTCGCCGCGTACGTGATCGCCTCCGCCATTTGCATGCTGCCGGGGACGTTTGCCTACACCTACCTCGGCTACGCCGGACGCGAGGCGGCCGCACACGGCGCCGGCGCGATACGCAATATCGCACTCGCGATATGCCTGCTCGCCGCGGTCGTGCTGCTGCCCCGGCTGGTGCGCCGATTCAGAGGAACCAACGCGGCCGCCCTGTAGCTATTTCCTGACTAGCAACTTGCTGAGCGCCGCGTGCAGCGCCGGGCCTGCGGCAACGAACCCGTCGAGCTTGACCTGCTTGCGATTGAAGCGGATCGGATGGCCGTGGATGTCGGTCATCACGCCGCCCGCCTCGGCCAGCAGCGCGGCGCCCGAGGCGATGTCCCATTCGCTCTTGGGGGTGGCGGTGAAGGTCGCGTCGGCCCGGCCCGCCGCCACCAGCGCGAGCTTGTAGGCGACGCTGCCGATCGGCTTGGCGACGATCGTATCCTTATAAGCGATCCACTCGCCGCGCGCCGTCTCGCTGCGGCTGGCCAGTACCACGGCGCCGGTCATTGCGGCGGCGGCGGTCACGTGCACGGGACTGTCGTCAAGAAAGCATCCGGCGCCGCGCGCGGCCCAGAACAGTTCACGCTTGATCGGATTGTAAGTCACGCCAAGCACCGGCACGCCGTCTTCGGCGAGCGCGATCGCGACGACGAACTCGGGGATGCCCTTGATGAATTCCTTGGTGCCGTCGAGCGGGTCGACGATCCACACGCGCCGGCGGGAAAGCCGCGCGGCATTGTCGGCGGTCTCCTCGGAAAGCCATCCGTAGTCGGGAAAGGCGCGGCCGAGATGCTCGCGCAGCGCGGCGTCGGCCTCCAGGTCGGCCGAGGTCACCGGGTTGTCGAAACCCTTGGAGGCGACCTCGTAACCACCGTCACGGAAATGGCGGCGCAGGATTTTGCCGGCTTCCAGAGCGGCTGCGCGCGCGTGCTCGAGTTCGCGCGCAAGCTCGCCGCCCGCCCCTGCGGTGCGCGGCGGCGCCGCAGAGCGGTCGCGGCGCGCGCCGCCGCGCGGCGTTTTCTTCATCGCGCTCTCAACCTCTTGCCAGGACCCGCCGCGGCATCTTGCTAGGACTCGCCGCGGCGCAGGCGCTTGCGGCGCACGCGCTCGTAGGCGGTGCGCAGCCGCGTCATCATCGCCTCGCGTTCGTCGTATAGCCGGCGCAGCCGGCGCGGCTTGCGGCGCGCCAGCGCGTAGGCCGTGATCAGCGGCAGCGCCACCGTGGAATCGACGTAACATACCACCGAGTCGGGCAAGCGGTTGGGATCGATCTTGCCCCAGCTCACCGCCTCCGAGGGTGTCGCGCCGCTCAGGCCGCCGGTGTCGGGCCGGGCGTCGGTAACCTGGAGAAAATAGTCGTGGCCTTTCTCCGCCACGCCCATCACCTCCTGGATCTGCGGCTCGGTCTGCAAAACAAAATTCTTGGGCGAGCCGCCGCCCAGGATGAACACTGCGCTCTTCATTCCGGCGGCCTTGGCCGCGTAAACAATCGCCGCAGTCTCGTTGACGTCGGCGAGCGGGTCCAGGCGCAGGCCGTAGCCCTCGACCTCGAGCAGCGCCAGGTTCATCCCGATCGACGAGTCGCCGGGCGATGAAGTGTAAATGGGCACCGCGCATTTGTGCGCCGCCGCCAGCATCGAGCGGCTGTGCAACTTGAGCACGCGCTCGCGCTCGGCCACATAGCGGCCGGCGCGATGATGGAACTCGGCGCTGCTCATCGGATGCTGGAACTCCTCCTGCCGCGCGATTTGGCGAAAGAAGGCATCGGTCGAAAGCAGCACGCGGTAGTCAAAAAAGATGTCGTAGATTCTGACCACGCCGGCCTGGTGCAGCGCCACGTCGTCGGCCTCGGCCGATCCCTGGAACATCTTCAAGCCCAGAGCGAAGTGCGTGTCGTGATAGAGGTTGGCGCCGGTCGACACCGCCCAGTCGACGAAGCCGTTTTCGATGAGCGGGATGAGACAAGACATTCCGAGCCCTGCGGGCGTGAGCGCGCCGGTGATGCTCATCCCGACCAACACGTCGGGCTCGAGCATCTTTTCGGCGAACAGCCGGCAGGCCTCGCGCAGGCGCCGCCCATTGTAGGCGAGGAACGCGGTATCGATCAGTTCGGCGGCGGTCATGTCGCCGCGTACCGGCGCGGGATCGATCGATGCGCCGCCAATTCGTAATTTACGTCGAGCCATCGCTAACCCTGTGCCGATCTTGCGGTGAGCCAGCGGCAGCGAACACCGCGCCCGCCACGCCAGCGCCGCTGCAGTCCGCGCCACGGACGACGCACGCCGCGTGCGGGCGCAGAAATCCTATCCGCCCACGCCTCGCAAAGCCATCGCACCGCGGTTTGCCACGTCATGGGCGAGCATTTAAGATTGCGCCGGGGACCTGATTTCACGCGCCGATAATCTTGCGCCTGCCCGGGAGACCGCCGATGGCGATAATTGCGATCAGTCAGCAGCTCGGTTCGCGTGGCAACGACCTCGGCCAGGCTGTGGCCAAGCGGCTCGGCTACAGGTTCATGAGCCGTGAGGATCTGATCGCGCAGGTCTCGCGCATCTACAACGTCACCGCCGATCAACTGGTGGTGCTCGACGAGCGCCAGCCACACTTCTGGTCGCGTCTGAAGACCGAGGGCGCGCGCTTCGCGTCGTTTTTTCGCGCCACGCTGCTGCGCGAGATGGCGCAAGATCGGCTGGTGACAGTCAGCCCCTCAGCGCCGGTCTTCTTGCCGCCGTACCGATGCGGCGTCAAGGTCCGCACCGTCGGACCTTTCGATGAGCGCGCCAAAGTGGTTGGCGAAATGGAAAATCTCGCCCTGGTGGCCGCCCAGCGGCGTGTGCGCGACCACGACCGCGAGGTGCGCGCGCGCATCCAGACCCTGATGGGCGTCGATATCGATGACCCCTCATCCTACGACATCGTGATCAATGGCTATGGGTTGCCGCTGGAAATCAGCGCCGCGGGGCTTGCTGCATGCGCCGAGCAGATCGACGCGCGCATCGGCGCCGAGCAATGGCAGCAGATGCGCGACGCGGCGACGGCCGCCCAGGTGCGCGCCGCCTGCCATGCGCACCCCAAGCTTGGGCACGCGCCGATCGAGGTCCTGTGCACCCAGGGCGCTGTTCAAGTGCGCGGGCCGGGGCTGGTGCCGCCGTGGGATGAGCTCGCCAACCAGGTCGCCAGCAAAATCGAGGGTGTGCGCTCGGTGGCTGTGGAAGCGGACGAGACGCCGATCCCCGTCCGTCCCGACTAAGACCGGCCTGATTGAGACCGTCCCAGATTGTGCGCAAGCTGATACTTTTCCTGGCGACCGGATTTTATAGCGGCTACGCGCCGGTCGCTCCGGGCACTGCCGGCTCGGTGGTGGGACTGGTGTTGGCGTGGGCCGTCACGGTGCCGCTGGAGCATCGGTCGCGACTCGCCGCACTCGCGCTTATCGCGGCGCTGTTCGCCGTAGGATGCTGGCTTTCGGAGCGCGCCGAGAAGCTGCTCGATCAGCACGACAGCTCGCATATCGTGATTGATGAAATAGTCGGAATGGCGCTAACGATGTATCTCTGTCCGGCGGCGGGCTGGATGGCGTTCGCTGCGGGCTTCGCGCTGTTTCGCCTGTTCGACGTCCTCAAGCCCGAGCCCGCGGGGCTTGTCGACCGCCGGATGAAGGGTGGCTTCGCGGTAATGCTTGACGATGTGGTAGCGGCCATATATGCGAACCTCGTGCTGCACGTGCTCGCGCTGGCAGTTTCGCTTTAGCGCGCGCGCGGCGCATTTTCAGCAGCCCGGCACGCGCGGGCAAGGGAGCCATCGATGATTCAAAAGGCGGTCATTCTCTCCACCGGCGACGAAATCACCACCGGCCGGATAGTGGATACCAATTCCAACTACCTCGCCGACAAGCTCGCCGAAGTTGGCATCGAGGTCGTCGCAGTGCTGACCGTGGGCGACGTCCCCGAGCGCCTGGAGTGGGCGTGGAAGACCGCGATGGCGATGGCCGATGTGGTCGTTTCGACCGGCGGAATCGGGCCGACCGCCGACGACCTGACCAACGAGACCGTGGGGCGCATCACGGGCCGCAAACTCGTGCGCGACCAGGAAAGCGTCGACCACATGAAACGCATCTTCGCGTCGATCAACCGCATCATGCCCGAGAACAACCTCAAGCAGGCCGACCTGCCCGAAACCTCGGAGGTCATCCGCAACCCGCTCGGCACCGCACCGGGCTTCCGCCTGGCGGTGCCGCAGGCCGACGGCCACACCTGCCATCTGGTCGTGCTGCCGGGCGTGCCGCGCGAGATGAAACCGATGATGGAGGACAGCGTTATCCCGTGGCTCAGAAGCAACCGCGGCAGCGACACGATCTACGCAGTCCGCGTCTTCCAGACCTTCGGCATCAGTGAGTCGGGACTCGACGAGGCGGTCGCCGGACTGATCAAGCCCGAGGAGGCGCGCGTCGCGTTTCGCGCGGCCTTTCCACAGATTTCGCTGCGCGTGACGGTGGAGGGCAGGCCGGGCGAGGCCGAACGCAAGCTAGACGAACTAAGCGAGCGCGTGCGCGGGCGGGTCGCGGACTTCATCTATGCCGAGGGTGACGCCTCGATGGAAGAGGTGGTCGCGCGACTGCTGACCGGGCGTAGTTTCAAACTGGCGGTCGCCGAGTCGTGCACCGGCGGCCTCATCGGCCATCGCCTGACCAACGTTGCAGGCAGCTCGAAGTTCTTCATCGGCGACTTCGTGACCTACTCCAACGATCTCAAGACCGGCATCCTCGGCGTGCGCGAAGAGACGCTCAAGCAGCACGGCGCAGTGAGCGAGCAATGCGTGCTCGAGATGGCGGCCGGGGCGCGCGAGCGCGCCGGCGCCGACGTCGCAATTGCGACCTCGGGCGTCGCCGGACCCGACGGCGGCACCCCCGAGCATCCGGTAGGCACGGTGTGCATCGCACTGGTGGGCAACGGAACCCGGGCTGCGCGCCGCTATCAATTACGCGGCAACCGCGACTGGATAAAGATTCTCACCGCGCAGGTCGCACTGGACTGGCTGCGACGCTACGCGCTGGGACTGCCGATCGGCGAATCGACACTGTTCCGCCGCTAACAGTCGAGTGTCCCGCTCTCGTTTCGCGGGAGAAGGCCGCGAGCAAGCCGGGGAGCGCTCCAGAGGCGGCATTGAATGGCTGCGAGATCCGCTTCTCTTCTTCGCCTTTGCCGCCGCTATTGCGGCCGCTTTTTCTATCGCTATTGCCCCCGCTTTTGCCGCCGCTATATCTGCCGCTACTTCCACCGCTTTTGCCGCTTTTGTTGCAGCGATTGCGATCGCTTTTGCCGCCGTTTTTGCTACCGCTGCTGTCCCGCTTTTTGCCGCCGCCTTTGCCGGCCCCGGCGCCGTCGGATTGCCCCGCAGCAGGATCCATCGCTGTGGCCGCGCGTGATGGCCAAGTCACAGACGTTACGGGAGATTGCGGTTTCGTTTTTGCGCCTCGGCACCACCGCGTTCGGCGGGCCCGCGGCTCACATCGCGATGATGGAAGAGGAATTCGTGCGCCGGCGCGGATGGCTCTCGCACGAAGAGTTTCTCGACATGCTCGGCGCGACCAATCTGATCCCGGGACCGAACTCCACCGAGATGGCGATTCATATCGGCCATCAGCGTGCCGGCTGGAAGGGACTGGTGGTGGGCGGCGTATGCTTCATCATTCCGGCGATGCTTATCGTGATGGCCGCGGCGTGGGCCTACGTGCGTTTTGGATCGCTGCCTCAGTTCCAGGGAATCATGCACGGGATCAAGCCGGTCATCGTCGCCATCATACTGCAGGCGCTTTGGCGGCTCGTTCCCGTCGCGGTCAAGAGCGGATTTCTCGCGCTTGTCGGTTCGATTGCTGTCCTGGCAACGATGCTTGGTGCCGGCCCGCTGACAACACTTTTCGGCGCGGGCGTCATTACAGCCGCGACAGAATGGATCGAACGACGGCGCCGCTCTGGGACGCTTGCCGCGATCGCGATGCCCGGATGGCCGGGCATCGTGGCGATGCTCAAGAACGCAGGCGCGGCAGTGGCGATCATACCTTTCAGCCTGCTCGGGCTTTTTCTCTTCTTCCTCAAGGTCGGCGCGGTGCTTTACGGGAGCGGTTACGTGCTGCTCGCGTTCCTTCAGACGGACCTCGTGGATCGCCTGCACTGGATTACGCAGTCGCAATTGCTCGACGCGGTCGCGGTCGGCCAGGTCACGCCCGGGCCAGTATTCACCACCGCGACTTTTATTGGCTACCTGCTGGGCGGCACGACCGGCGCAGTGGTCGCGACGATAGCGATTTTCGTCCCCGGCTTTATTTTCGTCGCCGGCAGCCGTCCGCTGATTCCGCGCATCCGGCGCTCGATGATCGCCGGAGCCTTTCTCGATGGCGTCAATGTTGGCGCGCTCGCGCTGCTGGCCGTCGTGACACTACAGCTCAGCGGGGCCGCGCTGATAGACGTTGCGACCGTAGCAATAGCGGCAACCAGCGTTGCACTGTTGATTTACTCGCGGGTGAACTCAGCGTGGCTGATTTTCGCGGCCGGGATGGTCGGCCTGATCTTGACACGATGGCTCGGCTGAACGCGGGGGTGGGCGCGGCCCTGGTCAAGCAGTCGCGTGCTGGAGGCACGCGCCACGGTATCGATGCGCATCGGCGCCCCGATCGATCTGCGATGCGCGCCTTGACATCGTCTCGCGTTGGCATCATTGGATGGATATCGGGTTGAATATCGGGAATGGATGCCGGGTGGCTCGATATGCCGCCTGCACGATCACGGTTCCTTGAGCGGGACGGGGCGATGACCCAGTACTGGCCATTTTCAAGCCTGATCCGGCATGGCGCGCTGCGCGAGCGGCTGATTGTGTCGCTCGACCTGGGAACGCCGGTCGAGGCGCTGCGGCTGGTCGACGAGTTGGCCCGCGTGGTCGGCATGTTCAAGGTCGGCAAGCCGCTCTACCTCAACTGCGGTCCCGACTTCGTGCGCGAGATTCGCCGCCGCGGCGGTGAAGTCTTCCTCGACCTGAAGTTTCATGACAGCGCACCCGCCGTTTGCAAGGCGGCCATCGAGGCAACCCGCCTCGGTGTGCGCATGTTCGACCTCTATCCCCATGGCAGCTTCGAGATGATGGACCGGGTGCGCGGCGAAGTGACCCGGATATGCCGTGCCGAGGGACTGCGCCGCCCGCAGATCATCGCGGTCGCGATGCTCGCGGCGCTCAGCCGCAAGCATCCCGCGCCATCGGTCGCGGAGGCCGGATGGGCCCCGCGGCGGGTCTTGCAGATGGCCAAGCTGGCAGCCGACGCCGCGCTCGACGGCGTGCTGACCTCGCCGCATGAAACCGCGCGAGTGCGCGCGGCCTGCGGCCGGCGCTTTACGGTAATCAGCTCGGGGATGGGCCGCAGCCGCGGATGGGAGGCAAGCGAATATCCCTTCGGCGCGGCCGAAGCGGTGCGCGCCGGCGCCGACTACCTGATCGTCAGCAACCCCATCTGGCGCTCCAGCGAGCCGCTGCAGGCGGTGCGTGAGATAACCGACGAAATGGAACGCGGGTTGCGTGCCAATCCGCGTCTCGCCCTCGAACTTCACCCCTCGCGCCAGTTCTGACACGGTGTCCTGCTGCGCGATCCGGATTCAGTTTCGCGCTCCGCGATCCCAATACAGTTTCGCGCTCGGCGCGCTTGGGCCTCGCCGGGGCGCGAATCATCGCCACGATGGAACTCGGCCGGCTGCCGCTTCGCGCCGATTCGCCGCGCCTCGACTTACGCGTATTCTGAGGGCGCGGAGTTGAGAGGGGGGAGCGGCTGATGTTCATCATGCTAGGGCTTCTGGCGCTCGCCGCGGGCGCGGGCTTTATCGGCGCGCTCTCGGGCTTGGGCGGCGGAGTCTTCATCGTGCCCGGATTGCTGATCTTCGCGCACGTTCCGATGGGGACCGCAGTCGGCGCGAGCATGATTTCGGTCGTCGCGACCAGCGCCGGCGCCAGCGTCGCCTTCGTGCGCGACGGCTGGACCAATCTGCGCGTGGCGATGGCCTTGGAGTGCGCCACCGTAACCGGCGCGGTGACCGGTGCCTATCTGGCCGGGGTCGTCCCAACGTGGGTGCTGGAACTGCTGTTCGCGCTGATGATGCTCCAGTCAGCCTACTTCACGGTGACCAAGAGCGGCGATTCGATCGTGCCGCAGAGCGACGCGCTCGCAGCGCGCTTGAAGTTAGGAGGCCGGGTACCGGCCGAGAGCGGCGACCAGGAAATCGAATACGGCGTCGTCAACGTGCCGGGCGGTGCGGCCCTGATGGTGGTGGCAGGTCTGATGTCGGGACTGCTCGGAATCGGCTCGGGAGCGCTCAAGGTGATGGCGATGGACTACGTGATGCATCTGCCGCTGAAGGTCTCGAGCGCGACCAGCAATTTCATGATCGGCGTAACCGCAGGCGCGGGCGCGCTGGTTTTCCTGGCCCGCGGCGACGTGGCCACGGTGATCGCGGCGCCGGTCGCGCTGGGAGTCACGGCCGGAGCGCTCGTTGGCAGCCGCGTGCTGCCGCACGTCAACGTGCAGGCGCTGCGTAATCTGTTCGTGGTAATACTGCTGCTGATCGCCGCCGAGATGGGATGGCGCGCGCTGAGTGGATTCTAGATGAACGATTCGACCGCCGACGAAGAACGAATTCTGCGAGTCTGGACCCCGGTCATCCTGCGCACCATCCTGGTGGGTGCGATCGCACTGCTGGTCGCCGGCCTGCTCAGCATGGCGTGGCAGAACCCCGGCTACTACGTCGCGCGCTTCCATAGTTTGCAGAAAATCGGACACTTGCAAAATCGCGAGAGCGTGGCTGCACTCGTGTCGGCCTCGCTGAGGGGAGAACCGCGCCAGACAATGACGCTCGGCCTGATGGTGCTGACGCTGGTGCCGCTCGCGCGCGTGGCGTTCTGCTTCCTGCTCTTCGTCAAGGAACGCGATGGAATTTACGTCGCCTTGACCGCCTATGTTCTGATCGGGCTCGTGGCCGGCGTCATCCTGGGCCGGGTCGGTTAGCTCGGTCCTCGATTTGCAGCCACGATAATTTTTTGAAACAAGTGGAGGCCGATTGCCGGGACGGCGTCTCGCTCGGCTCATCCGCCACTGCCGAACCGCGCCCAACACTTAGAGTTAGACAGATTCAAACCAGGGGGAAGCGACAAGGAGGAGCCATGGAGTTCGGAATTACAGTAGATACGCACGTCGGCAAATGGGACGTCATTCGTCTGGCCGAGGAACTCGGCTACGATCGGGCGTGGGTTCCTGATTCGCAAATGATCTGGTCGGACTGTTACGCCACGCTGGCCCTGGCCGCGGCCAATACGAAGCGGATCAAAATCGGCACCGGGGTGGCCATTCCCGGCACCCGGATCGCGCCGGTCACCGCCCATTCGATCGCCAGTATCAACGAGATTGCGCCCGGCAGGGTGTTTCTCGGCATCGGCACGGGCCACACCGCGATGCGCGTGATGGGGCAGGATCCGATGCCGGTCAAGCAGTTCCGCGAGTACCTGCGGGTCGTGCGCGAACTGCTCCAGGGCAAGGCAGTAAACTACACGTATCAGGGAATCACTCGCGAGATTGAGTTTCTCCATCGCGACCGCCACTACATCAATCTCGACAAGCCCATCCCCATCTACGTGGCCGCCAACGGACCCAAAGCCTGCGAAGCGACGGGCGCCTACGGCGACGGCTGGATCACGATCGGCCGCACCGCCCATGAAATTGAAGGGCGCATGCAGCATATAAAGGCCGGGGCCAAGGCGGTCGGCCGTCAGGTCGGTCCCGACTTCCACACCTCGATATTGACGGCGGGCTGCGTGCTGCGGCCGGGAGAAAAATTGACCGACGAACGGGTCATTAATCAGACTGGATCGTGGGTGACCTGCGAGTTGCATTTCTTTTACGAAATCTGGAAGAAGGAAGGCGAGCGGGACGAACTGATTCCGCCCCACTTCGCCAATGTCTGGGAGCGATACCTCAAGCGGGTCGCCGGCTACAGCCTGCCCGAGCAGTCGCGCTTCCGCCAGATTCACAACGGCCATTGCACCTTCATGCAACCCGAGGAGCGCGACTTCGTCACGCCCGAGGCGATTCGCCAGACCTGCCTGGTGGGCACGCCTGACGAGCTGGTCACGCAGCTCCGGCAACTGGAGAAAGACGGCATCAAGGAATTGAACTTGCTGCCAGCCGCCGATGAGCAAAGGGCGGTCTGGACCGATTTCGCGCAGAAGGTCTTCCCCGCCTTTCGCTAATTCTCAGATCCGTAAGCACGCCGGCGGCGCCGGCTTCACTATGCCGGCGCCGCCGTCTAGATTATGCTGGCGCAGCCGGCCTGCCGTTTGCCTCCTCCTCTGTGATACTTGATTACGCGATGGATCCTGGAAGTTCCGCACCACTTGGAATCGCAGTCCTCGGACTGCTGCTCGGGATGCGCCACGCGACCGACCCCGATCACGTAATCGCGGTGACCGCGATCCTGAGTCGCGAGCGCCGTCTCGCCGCTGCCATGCGTATCGGCGTGGTATGGGGTCTCGGGCATACGGTGACCGTGCTCGCGGTCGGCGCCGCGATCATCATTTTCAAACTTGCCGTCTCGGCCCGGCTGGGGCTCGCGATGGAATTCGCGGTCGCGATTGTGCTGATCCTGCTTGGCCTCGGCTCGGTCGGGGCCCTCCTGCGCCGAATCGCGTCGCGTCTTTTCGGAAATCCGCCATCGGAGAAGGAGAACCTCCTCGTCCACTCGCACGTTCACACTCACGAAGGCGCGCCGCATCGCCATCCGCACGTTCATCGGCATCCGCACGAGCCATCTGGCGTCATCGAGCATCGCGAACACAGCCTGGCGCCCGGCACATTGCCGTTGTTCGCCGCGCGCAAGCGGTTGCTGAAATCCTTTGGCGTCGGGCTGGTCCACGGACTCGCGGGCAGCGCGGCGATCGCGTTGCTGGTCCTGAGCGCGATCCCCGAGCCGCTATGGGCGACGCTTTACCTGGCGATTTTCTGCGTCGGGACGATCATCGGTATGGGGTTGATCACGACCGCGATCGCCACGCCGCTGATCGTAGCGTCCAAACGGACGTCTTCACTGCATCAGCGACTGGTTATCGGCTCAGGACTGCTCAGTTTCTGCTTCGGACTGTTCCTCGCTTACCAGATAGGTATTGTCGATCGGTTATTCGACGCCGTACCCCTGTGGACTCCGCACTGAACGCCGGTGCGCCTGGGGCCGCTCTACCCTTTACCGTGAACGGCGGCGGATATACTCGGCGCGGGAGCTTCGGTTTGCAATACGCTTGCGGTTGGAGTCAGTCTGAATTATCAATCAAAAACATGACCCTCCAATAATGGAAATCGCGCCATGAACGAAAAGATCAAAGTCGGATTCCAGACGTTTATCTCCGACGGCGGCGAGGAGTTCGGGGCAGTCCGCGCGGTGGCGCCCAACGGCCGGCCGGAGCTGGTGATCTACGTCGAGAATGCGGGCGAATTTGCCGTCCCGATCGACGCCGTCGAATCGGTGCATTTCGAAAAGATCATCCTGAACTGCGCCAAGCTGGACCGCCGGCTGCGTCAGGCTATCGGTCACGCGCACGACGCTGAAAAGCCCGGCGCCTGACCTGACCTTTTTATTGCACGGCGTAATCGGTCGCTTCGTTAGCGCGGCGGAAAGTTCTTTGTTCCGGCAAGTACGGGCCATCCAGCGCAAGCGTACAAACGAGGAGGGTTCTACTATGAGCGCAGGAACGACCAGGCAAAAAACCGTGCTCGAGGCAGGCACACCGGCACCCGACTTCAAGCTGCGCAGCACACCCGACCAATTCGTCACATTGGCTGATTTGCGCGGCGCTCCGCTCATCCTCGCGTTCTACCCGGCCGACTGGAGTCCGGTGTGCGGAGATCAGATGGCGCTGTACAATGAGATTCTGCCCGAGTTTCGCCGCTTCAACGCCAACTTACTGGGTATTTCGGTCGATGGCGCGTGGTGCCACAGCGCCTTCGCCAGGGACCGCAAGCTGCACTTTCCGCTGCTCGCTGATTTCGAGCCCAAAGGAGCCGTCGCCCACACCTACGGCGCCTATCGGCCACAAGACGGCGTCTGCGAGCGAGCACTGTTCGTGATCGATTCCGAGGGCACGATTCGATGGAGCTATCTCTCTCCGATCGGCGTCAATCCGGGCGCCGACGGAATCCTGGCGGCCCTGGAAGACCTCGCTGCAAAAGCAGGCGGGTGACAGATGGCAGGCAAACTCACCCCCCCCCAGGTCAGCCATCATGATCACATCCAGGGACCGGACACTGCCAGCGTCACGCTGGTCGAATATGGCGACTACGAATGTCCGTATTGTGGACAGGCATTCCCTATCGTAAAGGCAATTCAGAAACGACTGGGAAAGCGCTTGCGATACGTCTTTCGTCATTTCCCAATGACTAATGCGCATCCGCACGCCGCGCCCGCGGCGGAAGCAGCGGAGGCGGCCGGCACGCAGGAGATGTTCTGGCAGATGCACGATACGCTATACGAACACCAGGACGCTCTCGACGACGAGGATTTGGTCGGATATGCCGCCGAACTCGGTCTTGATGTGGCGCGCTTCGGCGATGATATGGCCGATCATCGACACGCGGCACGCATCCGCGAGGATTTCACCAGCGGAGTACGCAGTGGAGTCAACGGCACGCCCACCTTCTTCATCAACGGTATGCGCCACGACGGCAGTTACGATCTGGCCACGTTGCTGGCCGCGATCGAAGAAGCAATGTAAAGGAATCGCTGAATCCGCACGGCCCGTACGAATCGCGGAAGACAGTTATGGAGCGCCATCCGTTCGGTTCCATCAAGCGCCAGGTAGCTGCGATCGGCCAGGGAACCTGGCATATCGAAACCGCCGATCGCCGCTCCGCGATTGCTGCTTTGCGCCGGGGCCTCGACCTCGGCATGACCCATATCGACACCGCCGAAACGTATGGCTCAGGCAAAGCCGAGGAAGTGGTCGCTGAAGCCATTGTCGGCAGACGCGATGAAGTCTTCCTGGTTTCCAAGATATTGCCCCAGCACGCCTCGCGAAGCGGCACGGTCGCGGCTTGCGAGAAATCGCTCGCGCGGCTGAAGACTGGCTGGCTGGACTGCTACCTGCTGCATTGGCGCGGTTCACATCCGCTGGAGGAGACGATCGCGGGCTTCGAGCGGCTCCAGCGCGACGGAAAAATCCGCTCCTGGGGCGTAAGCAATTTCGACGTGACCGACCTCGAGGAGACCGTCCGCATCGCCGGCGAAGGCGGCCTCGCGTGCAATCAGGTCCTCTACCATCTGAAAGAGCGGGCGATCGAGCACGCCGTGATCCCCTGGTGCGAGCAGCACCGCGTCGCCGTCGTTGGCTATACCCCGTTCGGTAATTCGGCCTCTTTCTTCGGCCCGGGAACCATCGCAGGCAGCGTGCTGAAAAAAATCGCCGCAGCGCACGACGCAACTCCCCGCCAGGTTGCACTTCGCTTCCTGGTGCGGCGTCCCTCGCTCTTTACGATCCCCAAAGCCTCAAGTCCTGCGCATGCCGCCGAGAATGCCGGAGCAGGAGACCTAAAGCTGACCAGGCACGAGCTCGATCTTATCGATGAAGCTTTTCCGCCCCGCCGTCATCGCGGGCTTCCGACCATCTGAATCCTGAGCAAGAAACGGCTGGCCTCGATGCGCAAAATGTGGAGAACTGCATAGATATGGAAATCAAAGGTAAAGCTGCCGTTGTTACCGGCGGCGGATCGGGAATCGGCCGCGCGACCGCAGTGCGTCTGGCGGCCGAGGGCGCAGCCGTACTGGCGGCAGACCTTGATGAAGCCGGAGCGCGCGAGACGGTTCGGCTGATCGAAGGCGCCGGCGGACGCGCCGCCGCGCTACGCGTCGATGTTACCGACACCGAACAGGCACGGCACATGATGGAGACCGCGCTATCGGCCTTCGGCCGCTTCGACATCCTGCACAACAACGCGGGCATCGCGGTCGGAACTCCGGCCTTTCCGCAATGCGACCTCGATAGGTGGCGGAGCGTGCTCGATGTCGATTTGCAGGCGGTCATCCTCGGATGCTTTCTGGCGGGGCCGATGATGCAGCGCGGCGGTGGCGGCGCGATCGTCAACACGGCCTCGATGGCGGGGCTCTACCCGTACGTGGACGATCCCGTCTATGCCGCCGCCAAGGCGGGAGTCGTGAACCTGACCTATTCGCTGGCTCCGTGGGCTCAGCGTTTCAAGGTCCGCGTCAATTGTATCTGCCCCGGCGTGGTGGATACGCCGTTGGTGAGGAAAGCGGTCGAAATCCAGCAGGGTGGCGGGCGCGAAGTGAGCCTACCCAGGCGGATTCTCAAACCCGAGCAAATAGCAGACGGAGTTGTGCGCCTGATTCGCGATGACGCGCTTTTCGGGCGCGCGCTCGAAGTCAGGCCTTCGGAGGTGCGTCTTGTGGAGGTACCAGGCTTGCCACGAACGCAGCGCTGACTGCGCCGTTCCGCCTTGTAGGGGATACGTATAGAGAGCTGAAAGAGCCTATGGAATTGAAGCGAAGAGGGTACAACCCCTTCGCCTAAAGGGCTCTTTCCCCGACCTGAGTGTCCTTCACAGCCAGCCGACGCTGCTCGCGCCGGCTGGCCATGCGGACTGAAGGCTAATTGCCGCGAAGGCTCTCGGCGATTTCGCTGGGCTTCATGTTGCGCTCGAGGCACCAGCGGTCGATAACCTCGGCGTTGAAGCGCCAGTCGGTGCCGATGCGGAAGCCCGGAAGCTCGCCGCGTCGCAGCAGCTTGTAGATGGTTGATGGATGCACGCGAAGATAGGCGGAAAGCTCCTTCACGGTCATCACGCGGGGCAGATTGTATTTTGCTTCTGTCGCCATTTTCTCTCCACGCCTGCGCATTCCCGACACCGCCCCCTTACGGTCGAGAACCACTAGGCTTTTAATATCCTGCTGTGTCGGATGTTACCTTAAACCCGTCTTGACTGCAAGCAACATTCGCAAAACCGTTTGCGCGGGTCAAGAGGCCACACAAGGGCTATCGACCACATTGTCCACAGTTGCCGCTGTACACGTCACTTCCTGACGGATTATTATCCGCAAACAGATGCATCGCGCGTATAGAGCGCCTTACGAGGCATGACTCTTCATTAGGAGGCCACTATATGGTGGTTCATGTCAAGCCATTCATGATATTTATGGTGCTCGTCTTGATGGCCCTTACCTGTCCTGCCGCCGCGCAAAATACCCCAAAATTGAGCGTCACGAGTTCAGCTTTTACGGCGGGATCGGCGATACCGGTCGGCTACAGCTGCAAAAGCCCCAATGTAGAGTCACCGCCGCTCGCCTGGAAGGGCGTTCCCAGCGATGCCACGACGCTCGTACTGATCGTCAAGGATCCTGACGCCCCACACGGGACATTCATCCACTGGGTCGTCTATAACCTGCCGGCCAGCCTGGGCGGGTTGGACGCCAAAGTGCCTGCCACCGAGAAGCTCGCCAACGGAGGTCTCCAGGGCGCCAATGGCTTGGGCAAGATAGGTTATAAGGGTCCCTGCCCGCCGCCGGGCAGCGCGCCGCATCACTATCACTTCGAGCTGACCGCGCTGGATACGGCGCTCGACCTCAAGCCGGGCGCCACTGCGGCGCAGGTCGAGGAGGCCGTCCGGGGACACGTCAAGGCCACCGGCGAGCTCGTCGGCACCTTCGCTCGCTAGGCGCGCCGCGGGCCACATTGCTGCGTGGCGATGGCGCGCAACTGCGGCTAAGCTCTCACGATGCGGCTCGATGCGAAATTCGTGACCTCGGCTTTTGCGCCGGAGGGCTATCCGCGATGGGACCGCGTCGAGGTCGCGCTCGCCGGGCGCTCCAACGTCGGCAAGAGTTCGATGCTTAACGCACTGGCGGCGTCGAAGAACCTCGCGCGCACCTCGCGTACGCCTGGCCGCACGCGCTCGCTCAATTTTTTCGCGGTCGGTGACGATCTCGCGATCGTCGATCTGCCAGGCTATGGCTTCGCCAAAATGGCGCGGACCGAGGCCGCACGCATCGCAGCGATGATGAACAACTATCTCGGCCAGAGCGAACACCTGGTTGGGCTCGTGTTGCTGGTCGACGCGCGGCGCGGGCCCGAGCGCGAGGAATGCGACCTGGCAACTCTCGCTGCCAGCCGTGGAGTAAAACTCATCGCCGTGGCGACCAAATGCGATAAGCTTCGCCGCTCCGAACGCGCCGCAGCGCTCGCGCGTTTCACGCCGCTCGGCGTCGAACCGATCCTGTGCTCAACGCTTGACGGCGAGGGAATCGACGACCTGCGCCGGCGGATAGTCGGCTGCGCGCGCGCGGCCAAGCTTCCCGATGACGATCGCGCGGCGGACCTCCTCTCGCGATGACGCCCGGGATAAGTGTAATCATTCCAACCTACAACCGGCGCGCGATGCTACGCGAGGCGCTGTCCTCGGTCGCGGCGCAGCGCGGCGAAGACTTTGACACGACTTTCGAGGTAATTGTCGTCGACGACGGTTCGACCGACGGCACCTGGGACGAACTGTCTGCCGGGCGCAACGATCTACGCGCCCTGAGAACCGAGCGGCATGGGCCAGCGGCGGCCCGCAATCGCGGTATCGCGGTGGCGCGCGGCGCTTTGATCGCATTCCTCGATTCCGATGATCTGTGGATGCCCGAAAAGCTCGCGCGCCAGAGCCTCTTCATGCGCAACAATCCCGATTGCCCGATCTCGCAGACCAGCGAGACATGGATGCGCGACGGCAGGCGCGTCAATCCGGGCCGGCGCCATCGCAAACGCTCCGGCGATATCTTCATCGACTCGCTCCGCACCTGCCTCATCAGTCCGTCGGCGGCAATCCTGAGACGCGAATTGCTCGACGAGGTCGGCGGTTTCGACGAGGATATGGCGGCGTGCGAGGACTACGACCTGTGGCTTCGCGTCCTGGCCCGCCACGAGGCCGGCCTGCTCGACGAACCGCTGACGGTTCGTCGCGCGGGCCATCCCGGACAGCTCTCGGCGACTGTCCCGGCGCTCGATCGCTTCCGCATCCTCGCATTGGCGAAGCTGCTCACAGACGCCTCGCTCGGCGCCGCCCGTCGCGTTGCGGTGGCGGAAACGATGGCCGGGAAATGTCTCGTCTATGGCAAGGGGCTGGCGCGCCGTGGTCGTCACGACGCCGCCGCCTTTTTCGCCGAGACAGCGCGATCGGCGCTGCAACGATGGTCCGGCGCGCCTGACGCGGCGCTTGAGGCCGCGTGCGCGCGAATGCGCGCGATACTCAAGCGTTGGGAAACATCAGCGGCTTCGGTCGCTTCGGGGACGCAGCCGGCTGCGGACCCGCATGCGCTTACTTGATGTAATATCCGGACACGTGCCACTCGCCGTCCTGGTCCAGCATCGGGGTCACTGTTTCCATTGCGGACTTCTTGTGCTCGAAGGAGCTGGCGTACTTCAGGACTACGTATTTTCCGTCCGGGGCTCCGGGCAGACTGGTCGAGTAGTGAGCGGCCTCGAGCTTTCTCGAGACAACCTTACCTATCGGCTCGCGTACAGCGGTCACCCGCTGCTCCCATTGATCATCTGTGATAGCATTTTTCAAAAGGCTGCTGGCCTGTTCCCAGCTTTGCTTGTAATCACCATCGTCGACGAGTTTCAGCCATGCGTCAGCCGCCTTGGTTGCCTGGCTGACTGCGGACCTATTCGAATCTCCCGCGTGAGCGGCCACGATATTGACGACATTGAGGAGCAGAACGAGCACTGCCCCCGGCATAATCAATCGTTTCCCCATGTTTCCTCCAGCGCTGGTGTCGGCGACGGCAACCGGTTCCTGGTCTCCGGGATGTCTTTAGTTCCGTGTCGTCCTCATCTCTGTATCGAGATCGCGGGGGCGTATAAAGCGGGGTATCAATGAGCGAGGACGATATCGGTAAGACGGTGCGAGCGTGGGCCGAACCGCGCCAGCTCGACCGCGCCCATCTCGAGCGATGGCTGGCGCTGGATGGATACAGCGCGGCCGCGATGCTCGACGCGGCCGCTCGTCTGCGCCTGCGGATCGGGCAATTGCAGGGCGCGCTCGAGATGCTGGAAGAGATCGCGCTGGTCGATGGAATACAGGTTTCGGCCGTGCTTGCCCGCGCGCCGCTCAAACGGATACTTGAAGGGGCTGGGCCCGTGCCGGCGCGGGCGCGCGCCTTCGTCGACGAGTTGCGCGCGATGCGGTTTCCGCGCCTGGGCCGTGCGCTTGAACAGATGAAGGCCGAGGTTGCCGCGCTCAAGCTGCCGCGCACAGTTGCCGTGGCGTTGCCGAAGGACCTCGGCAGCGATGAACTGCGGATCGAGATTCGGGTACACAGCGGCACCGAGTTTAGAGACTCGCTGCGGGTGCTCAAGGAAAAGGCGGACGACGTGGAAAGGATACTGGAGCTGCTTGGCGGCCGGAATTGAAGCAGGAATTTCCCGCAGGAATTTTCGATCGATGAATTTTGAGCTGGACCAGATCGTAATCGAAGAGCGATGCCAGCAAAGCGCCCTGGCCGCGCGCGTCATCAGCCGCGTTCCGGCTACGGTGCCGGTGAATTTCATCGCCGACGCCCGCGACGCTATCCGTCCCGCTTCCGGCGCCGCAGACCCTTTCGGCGCGGGCAAGCGGCGGATGGTCGTGATGGATCGGCGTGCGCCGTTCCTGATGGCCTGTCCGGCGGGCTCCTCCGAGTTTGCCTGCTGCGGATACCTGGTGCTGGTCCTGGCGTCGAACTGTCCGATGGATTGCAGCTACTGCTTCCTGCAGGAGTATCTGGCCGACAATCCCGGGTTTCAGGTCTACGCCAATTATGCCGACGCTTTCGACGAGCTGGAGCGCGCGCGGCGCCGCGCGCCCGGACGCGCGCTGCGCGTGGGTACCGGCGAACTTGCCGATTCGCTCGCTTTCGACCGGATGACCGGGATCAGCCGCGACCTGGTCGAGTTTTGCGCCTCGCGCGATGGTCTTCTGCTCGAGCTCAAGACCAAGACCGATGAAATCGACAACCTGCTGACGGTCGATCCCCGCGGACGGACGCTGGTGTCGTGGACGCTATCGCCGCCGCACGTTTTTTCAAGCTCCGAGAAGCGCACGGCCTCGCCGACGGCCCGCCTCGCGGCAGCCCGCCGCGTCCTGGAGGCCGGTTACAAGGTTGGCTTTCATCTCGACCCGGTAATCGCCTACCCCGACGCCGAGCGCGACTACCTGACGCTGCTCGCCGACCTGTTCGACACGATTTCGCCCGCGCGTATCGCGTTCATCAGCCTGGGCGGCCTGCGGATGACGCCGGCGCTGCGCACCGCCGCGCGCCGGCGTCATCCGCACGACCCCCTGTTATGCGGCGAAGAGGTGCTGGCCCCCGACGGGCGCTATCGCACCTTCACGCCGCTCCGCGCGGGCCTGTTGCGGGCGCTTCAGCAGCGTATAGCCGCCGCCAGTCCCGCAATCATGCGCTACCTGTGCATGGAGCCGCCGAGTATCCATCGGCGCGTGCTGGGCCAGGCGCCCCCGCCAGCGGCGGCGCTGGGCGCGGCGCTGGCGGGACGCTGATGGCCACGCGCGGCACGAATGGACACGGCGGGCACCGCCGCGGCCGTGGTAATCGGGGAGAGGCCGGCGGCGAAGCGCCGCCGGCCTCTCCCCGATTGCCGCGCACGGCACGGCGGCGCGTGCCCGCGGCGAGCGCCGCCGCCGAAGCGGCGGCGGCGCTCGCCGCGGGCAACGGGAAGGTGAGCAGCGCGGAGCGAGCGCGGCCGGTCGGCCGCGCCGCGGCCGACAACCGCGCACGGCCGATCGGCGTCTTCGACTCGGGCATCGGCGGCCTCACCGTGCTCAAGGCGCTGGTCGAATTGCTGCCGCACGAGGACTTCATCTACCTCGGCGACACTGCGCGGTTGCCCTACGGCACTAAGTCGCGCGAGGTGATCGTGCAGTACTCGCGCGAGAACACCGGCTTCCTCCTTGCCAAGGGCATCAAGATGCTGGTGGTCGCGTGCAACACGGCGAGCGCCGTGGCGCTCGACGATATCGCGCGCGAGACAGTGGTGCCGGTGGCCGGAGTGATCGAGCCCGGCGCGCAAGCGGCGCTCCGCGCGACGCGCTCGGGCAAGATCGGAGTGATCGGCACCGAGGCGACGATCGCCTCGGGTGCTTACACCCGCGCTCTGCAGCGGATGCGCCCCGGGGTGGAGATTTACACCCGCCCCTGCCCGCTGCTGGTGACGCTGGTCGAGGAGGGATGGACCGAGGGCGAGGTGGCGGAGCGCACGGTCGCCTATTACCTGGAAAGCCTCAAGCAGAGCGGCATCGACACGCTGCTGCTGGGCTGCACGCACTATCCGCTGCTGAGCGCGATGTTCGCGCGAGTGCTCGGCGGGGGAGTCCGGCTGGTCGACTCGGCGACCGCCACCGCCGCAGCCGTGCACAAGCGCCTCGGCACACTTGAGCTGGCGCGGCGCGAAGGGCGCGGCGCGCAGAGCTTCTTCGTGACTGAAACGCCCGACCGCTTCATCCGGGTGGGGCGGCGCTTCCTCGGACCGCAGGTCGATTCGGCCGTGCGGATCGAACGTTGAAAAATTGTTCCGCGTTGAAAAATTGTTCCGCGCTGAAAATTGTCCGGCGCTGAGGTAGAATCTAGGCATCAGAGTGCGCATCGACCGGCGCCCGCAGCTCCCGCTATATTGGTTCGTACGAAATGGCTTCATCCTTTACCGCTGTTGCACACAAAGTCTTCGGCTCCAAGAACGACCGCGAGATAAAACGCCTGCGGCCCAGCGTAGCCGTGATCAACGATCTCGAGCCGCAGATCTCGGCCGAGAGCGATGATCGTCTGCGCGAGCGGATCGTTGAATGGAAAACCAGGCTGAGCGCGATCGAAGATGACGACGAACGCACCGAGGCGATGGAGGAGGTGCTGCCCGAGGTTTTCGCGGTGGTGCGCGAGGCCGCCCGCCGCACGCTCGGCCAGCGCCACTTCGACGTTCAGCTAATCGGCGGGATGGTGCTCCATCAGGGCAAGATCGCCGAGATGAAAACCGGCGAGGGCAAGACGCTGGTCGCCACCCTGCCGGCCGTGCTCAACGCCCTGACCGGCCGCGGCGTGCATATCGTGACGGTCAATGATTACCTGGCGCGGCGCGACGCCGAGTGGATGGGCCGCATCTACACCTTTCTCGGGTTGAGCGTCGGGGTGGTCGTGCACGGCGTCAGCGACCCCGAGCGCAAGGCCGCCTACGCCTGCGACATCACGTACGGCCAGAATAACGAGTTCGGCTTCGACTACCTGCGCGACAACATGAAGTTCAACCTGGAGGATTACGTCCAGCGCCCGCATAACTTCGCGATCGTCGACGAGGTCGATTCGATCCTGATTGATGAGGCCCGCACCCCACTTATCATCTCGGGCGCCTCCGAGGAATCCACTGACACCTACTACATCGTCGACCGCGTCATCCCGCGCCTGAAGGCCGAGGACCACTATACTGTCGACGAGAAGCTGCGCACCGTCGCGCTGACCGAGGAAGGCGTGACCAAGGTCGAGCAGCTACTGGGGATCGACAACCTCTATGACCCGCGCAACATCCTGCTGGTCCATCACGTCAACCAGGCGCTCAAGGCCCATACGCTGTTCAAGCGCGACGTCGAATACGTGGTCAAGGACGGCCAGGTCGTAATCGTCGACGAGTTCACCGGGCGGCTGATGCCGGGACGGCGATGGAGCGACGGATTGCATCAGGCGGTCGAGGCCAAGGAAGGGGTCAAGATCGAATCCGAGAACCAGACCCTTGCGACCATCACCTTTCAGAACTACTTCCGCATGTACGACAAGCTGGCCGGGATGACTGGGACCGCCGACACCGAGTCGGCCGAGTTCAAGGAAATCTACGGCCTCGACGTGGTGATTGCGCCGACCAACAAGGCGATGATCCGCATCGACAATCACGACGTCATCTACAAGAGCGAGGATGAGAAGTTCGATGCGGTAATCGAGGAGATCCAGGATTGCCACGAACGCGGACAGCCGGTGCTGGTCGGCACCGTGTCGATCGAGAAGTCCGAGCGGGTCGCCAACCAGCTCAAGAAAACCGGGGTCAGGCATTCCGTGCTCAACGCCAAGAACCATGAGCGCGAGGCCGAGATCGTCGCTCAGGCCGGCCGTTTCGGCGGGGTCACGATTTCTACCAACATGGCCGGCCGCGGCACCGATATCGTGCTCGGCGGCAATCCCGAGTTCATGGCCGCGGCCGAGGCCGGCACCCGCGACCCCAACGACGAAAACTTCCGCGCGGCGCTCGAAAAGTATCGCGCTCAGTGCCTGGCCGAGCGCGAGCAGGTGCTCGCGGCCGGCGGATTGCACATCCTCGGCACCGAGCGCCACGAGTCGCGGCGGATCGACAACCAGTTGCGCGGGCGTTCGGGACGCCAGGGCGACCCCGGCAGTTCGCGTTTTTTCCTTTCGCTGGAGGACGACCTGCTGCGCATCTTCGGCGCCGACAAGCTCAAGGGCCTGATGGGCCGGATCGGGATGGAGGACGGCGTCCCAATCGAGCATCGCTGGATCAGTAAGGCGATCGAAAACGCGCAGAAGAAGGTCGAGGCGCACAACTTCGACATCCGCAAGCATCTGCTCGAATACGATGACGTGATGAACCGGCAGCGCGAAGTGGTTTACCATCGGCGCAAGGAACTGCTCTCCGGCGCTCCGATCAAGGACGACATCGTCGACATGTGTGATGCGCTGATCGAGGAGATCGTCAAGGCCCATGTCGAGGCCGAAGTCGCGCCCGAGGAATGGAACTGGAAGGCGATCGAGGACGCGTTCTACAAGCAGTTTCATTTTCATTTCAACTTCCGTGAGAACGCCAATGGCCATGTGATCGATCATCCAGACGATCTGACCGAGATCGCCGGCGCACGCGTGCGCGCGCTCTACGACCAACGCGAGGCCGAGTTCACGCCGCCGGTGATGCGGCAGATCGAGAAGATCGTGATGCTGCAGACGCTCGACTCGCTATGGAAGGACCATCTGCTTGCGATGGACCATCTGAAGGAGAGCATCGGGCTCCGCGGCTACGCTCAGCTCAATCCGCTGGTCGAGTACCAGAAGGAAGGCTTCTCGATGTTCGAGGCGCTGATGGCCACGATGCAGATGGACGTGGTCGAGAAGGTCTTCTCGGTGCAGACCGCGCGCGAGCAAAGCGTGCAGCAGCTCGAGCAGCAGCAGCGCCCGCAGCGAGTGGTGATGAGCCATGGCGGCCAGACCGAACAGGCGCCTGCGGGCGCTCCACCGGGGGCGGCAGTAAAGCGCGAGGCCGACAAGGTCGGGCGCAACGATCCATGTCCGTGCGGCTCGGGCAAGAAGTACAAGCGCTGCCACGGCAAGTAGTCTGATCCTCTTTTGCGCACCGTTCTCTTGGTCCCCTACCCGCAGTCTGAGGATGTCGATAAACAAAAATCGCTTCGCGTCGATCCTTCACTTCGGCAACCTTCGTTCAGGATGACAGCAAAAAGGCTCCTCTTTCTGTCATCCTGAGCGTCGGCGAAGGATCTCCGCGAAGCGATGGATCTTTTTTCCCGCGTTTAACAGCACTCGCAGTTTTGGTGGAGGGGGGCGGAGAAACCCCGGTCATACAATTCGAGCTCGCGCCGACCGCGCGCGTTGGCCGCCTCAAGTGCGCGTCGCTTGCGCCGCTGCTAAGGCGCCGCGTATAAATCGCCGTCGGAGGCGTATCCCTGATGGACCTGACCTTGGAACCGCGAGTGGTAAAAGGCTTTCGCTTCGCCGGCGTCGCCGCCGGACTGCGCAAGGAGCCGGCACGCAAGGATCTCGGCGTGATCGTGGCCGACCGTCCGGTCGCCGCGGCGGGCGTCTTCACCACCAACCGGGTCAAGGCCGCCCCGGTCCTCGTCACCCAGGAACGCATCCGGCGCGGCCGCCTGCAGGCGGTCGCCGCCAACTCGGGATCGGCCAACTGCTTCACCGGCAAGGCCGGAATTAAGCTCGCGCGGGACTCATGCGCGGCGCTGGCGGCGGGAATCGGATGCGCGCCAGAGCTGGTGGCGCCATGCTCGACCGGCGTCATCGGACATCTCTACGATCTCGAGAAATACCGCGGCGGGATTCGCGACGCGGTCGCCGCGCTCTCGCCCGCCGCGTTGGAGGATTTCGCGCGCGCGATCATGACCACCGACACGCATCCCAAGGTAGCCTCGGCGCGGCTTAAGCTCGGCGGCGCAGAAGTGACGGTGGCGGGATGCGCGAAGGGTGCGGGAATGGTCGAGCCGAAAATGGCGACGATGCTCGCCTTCGTCATGACGGACGCCGCGGTGGGCACGTCCGAGCTCAAGCGCACGCTCAAGCGCGCACTGCCCGAAAGCTTCAACGCGATTACCGTGGACGGCGACATGTCGACCAACGACACGCTGCTCCTGATGGCAAGCGGCGCCGCCGCCGCGAAGCGCGCGCTAGATGGGCGCGAGCTGGTCGCTTTCGGCGAAGCGGTCACGGCGGTTGCGGGCGCGCTCGCGCGCGAGCTGGTGCGCGACGGCGAGGGCGCGACCAAGCTGGTCACGATCGAGGTGCGGGGAGCGCGCAACGCTGCCGACGCGGATCGGATCGCGCGGCAGATCGCCAACTCGCCGTTGGTCAAAACCGCGTTCTTCGGATGCGATCCGAATTTCGGACGAATCGTGATGGCGGCCGGCAAGGCGGGCGTCGCGCTCGACCTCGAGCGGCTCGAAGTGCGGATGGCCGGAATCCGTATCGCCAGCCATGGCGCACTGCACACCGATGCGCTGGCGGCCGCGGCGGCCCGGATGAAAGACCCCGAATTCGGCCTGACGATCGATCTGAAACTCGGCAAGGCCCGCGCGAGCATCGTGACCTGCGACTTCAGCTACGACTACGTGAAGATCAACGCCGAGTATACGACGTAAGGAGCGCGGGCCGGAGCGGGGGACCGCCCTAAGTTGCATCGCCGGGTGCCTGGCCAATAGAATTTGCGCGCAGAGACGGAGGCAAGCGGGCGCGTGGCAAACTTCGTGAAAGTCGCACAGCGTGGCGAAATTCCTGATGGCAGCGGCAAGACGGTCGAGGCCGGCGGGCGTAAGATCGCGCTGTTCAACGCGGGCGGTCAGTTCTACGCGATCGATAATGCCTGCCGCCATCGCGGCGGCCCGCTGGGCGAAGGCGACCTGATGGGGACGACGGTGGTATGTCCGTGGCACGGGTGGGAATACAACGTCACCAACGGACAAAGCGTCGACGATCCCAGCGTCAAGGTCGCCTGCTTCGCCGTGCGGGTGGACGGCGACGACATTCTGATCGAGGCTTGATTGGCCGAAGCCTTACCGCGCGGACACGTCGAAACATTGAGATGAAACCCGGCTTGGCTGCGACTCCGAAACAGGCGGCAGGCGTGCGCCTGCCCGACTTTATCGCCGTCGGGCCGCCGCGCACCGGCACCACCTGGCTCTATCGAGCGCTGGGCGGACACGTTGGGCTGCCGCGCGACACCAAGGAAACTGACTTCTTCTCGGCCCACTACGCCAAGGGGATGGAGTGGTACCTGGAGTTCTTCCGCGATTACACGGCCGATCTCCCGATGGGCGAAATTTCCCCTAACTACTTCGCCGCACCCGAAGCGCCCGAGCGGATCGCGCGCCATATTCCAGAATGCCGAATCATCTGCACGCTGCGCGATCCGGTCGATCGGCTGTACTCTTTTTACCGGCTGATGCGGCACAACGGATGGACGCGGGCGACGATGGAGGAGCTGGTGGAGAGCGCCACACCTGCGACCGAGGGCAGCCGTTACGCACACTATCTTGGCCGTTGGCGCGAACGGTTCGGCGCCGAACGCGTGTTGGTGGCGTTTTACGACGATCTGGAGAGCGCGCCGCAGCACTTCCTGGACACGATCTGCGGCTTCATCGGGATAGCGCCGATCGCGCTTGCGAATTCGCCGCTGCTGGGCAAACGGGTCAACAGCGTGACGCGCGGCCCGCGTATCGCGCTGCTCGCCGAGCAGGCCTGGCGGCTGCGACGATGGCTCCAGGAGCACAGGGCCGGTGCCGCGATCACGATGCTGCGCAAGGCCGGCGTATGGCGCTTCAGCTTTCGCGGCGGCGGCGAATTCGGTCCGCTCGACCCCGCACTCGATCGGCGCCTGCGCGAGCGCTTTCGGCCCGAGGTGGAAGCGCTCGAAACGATGCTGGGGCGCGATCTGTCGGCGTGGAAAAAACCAGGCGGAGCCCCAGGTTCCGGCGCTTCCGAAATGTAGGCGCCGTGGAAATTCTCGCGCGCACGCCATTAGCGTCGGGCGGTTTCAGGCGACAGGCAAAGACGCTAAAATCGCCGCCGGTCGGTGACGATCGAGCAAGGTTAAGCCGAGCCACAGAAAGGATTGGCAGAGCGCGCACAGGATCCGACCAAGGCGGGGGAACCGTAGTTGTTCGCAAGCGATAAGTCGCGCAGCCGCAGCGTCGGCCGACTGCCCGAGTTTCTGTTGGTGGGACCGCCGCGCACTGGCACCACCTGGCTGCATGGCGTGTTGTACCATCGCGCTTGCCTGCCGGAGCGCACCAAGGAAACGCATTTCTTCGACATGTTCTATCACCAGGGGCTCGACTGGTATCGCGCTTACTTCCGGCGCTGCTCCGGCGAAGCGATGGCCGGCGAGGTAACCCCGACCTATTTCAGCCTGCCCCAGGTGCGCGAGCGAATCGCACGCGATTTGCCGGGATGTAAAATCGTCTGCACGCTGCGCGATCCGGTGACGCGCGCCTGGTCGTGGTACCGTGTGTTGCATCGCGAGGGGCGGATTCGCGCGGATTTCGAGGACGAGATCGTCAACGGCGTCGAACCCCAACTGCGCGAGGCCAACAGCTACGCGTTTCATCTGCGCGCGTGGCGCGAGCGCTTCGGCGCCGCCAACGTGGGCGTGTTTCTCTACGACGACCTGGTGGAGGACCCGCAACGCTTTGCCGACTCGTTGCTCGGCTTCCTTGGCCTGCCATCGGTCGTCATCACGCCCGAGGTGGCCGCCCATCTGATGCGCAACGAGGCCAATTTTGATTGCCGAATTCCCTCCGTAGCCTATCGGGCGTGGCGCTTGCGGATCCGGCTCAAGTCGATGCGCGCCGACGGCGCCGTGCAACGGCTCGAGCGCCTGGGGTTGTGGCGATTTTGCTTTGGCGGAGGCGGACCGTTCGCAGCGCTGGCTGCGCAAACCGAAGCGCGGCTCAGAAGCTTTTTCACGCCCGAGGTCGAAGCGCTGGAGGAACTGTTGGGCCGCGACCTGTCGGCCTGGAAAGAGCCGTCTGTGGCGCGCGCGGAGCGAATTGCAGCGAGACTTTGAGGGAGATTGGTTTCCAACAAACGTCGGCGCGCATTATTGGTTGTATGCGCGCGGAAATGGTAGTTATGTGGCCATGAGCCGAGTCTCGGTCATCATCCCGGTGCGAAACGGCGTCGCCACTATTCGGCGAACCGTCGACAGCGCGCTCGGGCAGGATTGCGAACGCCCCGAGGTTATCGTCGTCGACGACGGCTCGACCGACGCGACCCCGCGTATCCTGGGTTCTTATGGCGAGCAGATAAAGGTTCTGCGCCAGCGTAACCGAGGACCTTCCGCCGCCCGCAACGCCGGCGCCGCGGCCGCCAGCCCCGACTCCGAGTACTTCACCTTCCTCGACGCCGACGATGTGTTGCTGCCTGTGATGCTCAAAACCCTGACGGCTGAGCTGGATGCGGCCCCGTCGGTAGCGCTGGCGTTTTGCGACGTGGTGCCGGTGGACGACTACGACCACGAACTCGACGTCAACTTCATCGACGAGTACACCGCGCACGCCCCCTCGATGGAGGAGTTGCTGACGCGCTGGTGGCCGATCCTGACCAGCGCGGCGGTAATGCGCCGCAGCGCCTTTGAGCACGCGCGCGGTTTCGACGAGAGCTTCACCAGGCCCGGCTTCGAGGACCCGTACATGTGGCTGGTGATGCGCGAGCAGGGCGATTTCGCTTATGTGCCGCAGCGCCTGGTGAGGTATCGCACCACTCCGCCGAGCGAGCGGATGATGAAGTACGCCAAGGGCTACCGCGTCTTCGGGCGGCTGGTGTCGGAGCGTTATGGCGAGGCCGGACAGCGGCTGATCCGCGAGTCGAGCAACGCCTTCGTCTCGGCCTGGGGCTACGCGGGACTAGTTGCCCTGCGCGACGGCGACAAACTGCGCGCGCGCCGCGCGTTTGCCTGTGCGATGCGCTATGGGCCGTTCCAGGTCCGCGCCGCGTCGCGCTGGCTGCGTACGTTCCTGCCGATGTCGGTGGTGCGGGCGCTCAGCGGACGGATCGTCCGCGGCGACCGTACGAAGCCTGAGCTTGAGAACTATTTCCGCTAGACTGATATCCCCGGTTTCAACCGGGCACAACATATACAATATATTAAACGAGCGCGGCCGTGCGCCCCTGATTTGGGGGTGCTGGGCAAGCCGCGTAGTCGCGCCAACAGCGGCGCGCAAGGAGCCGATGAGTAACAAATTCTGGCGCGGGATCAGCGAAACCCTGCTCTGGTGGCGCCCGGCCGAGGAACAGGAAGAAAAAAGCCGCTACATGGCGATTTACAAGCGCCTGCTCGGTTACGCGCGACCCTATATTTTTCCGGATCTAACCCTGGCGGTGTTGGCGATGCTGGTGCTCAGCGCGGCCAACGGCGCCATTCCTTACCTGATCAAGGAGACCATCAACTCCCTCTCGGCGCTCAAGGCCACCAACCCGCTCACCATACACCGGCTGCATCTGCTGAGTCTCGCGATTCTGGCCGTGTTCATCATACGTGCGCTCACCGATTTCCTGGCCAGCTTTCTCACCGACTACATCGGGATGAAAACGGCGATGGACCTGCGCGGCGAGTTCAACGATCGCCTGCAGCGCCTCCCGCTCTCGTTTTTCAATTGGACTCCTACCGGGAATCTGCTCACGCGCTCGCTCTCCGACGTTTCGCAAGCCTCTTCGATCATAACCAACAGCCTGTTTTCGCTGATCGGCGACAGCCTGACGCTGATCGCACTGATCGGCGGGCTGTTCTGGATGGATTGGAGGTTCGCGCTGCTGGCGTTCGTGGTATTTCCGGTCGCAATCCTCCCGATCATCGGAGTCGCCAGACGAGTGCGCAAGATGTCCAAGAACGCGCAGCGTAAGCTGAGCGACCTGTCGGTGTTGATGCAGGAGGCGGTGCAGGGCTGCCGCGTTGTCAAGACCTTCGGCATGGAGGACTACGAATCCCAACGCTTCCGCGCCATGCTCAACAAACAACTCCGCGTCATGCGCCGAGTGCTGCGCGCCGGCGCCTTCAGCAGTCCGTTCATCGAGGTCCTGGGCGCCTGCGGAGTGGTGCTGGTTCTGTGGTACGGAACCTCTGCGGTGCTGGCGGGAACCCGTTCGCCCGGAACGTTCGCGGCGTTTATCGGCGCAATGCTGATCATTTACAGGCCGTTTAAAAGGATCGCCGGCACCAACAACTCGATCCAGCAAGGCCTGGTGTCCGCCGAACGGGTCTTCGCGATAATCGACCATCCGCCCGAAACCTACGATGCGCCGGGCACGGTCGAGCTCAATCACGGCCCGCACAGCATCGAGTTCCGCAAGGTCAGCTTCCGCTACGACCCCAAGGGCGAGTGGGTGCTGCGCAACATCAACCTGAAGATCGGAGCGGGCGAGACCGTGGCGCTGGTGGGAATGAGCGGCGGCGGCAAATCGACGCTGTCCGACCTCATACCGCGCTTCTATGACCCCGAGCAGGGCATGATGCTTTTCGACGGCGTCGACGCCAAACGCTATTCGCTCAAATCGTTGCGCGCCGAGATCGGCCTGGTCTCGCAGCACACTTTTCTGTTCAACGACACGATACGCGCCAACATCGCCTATGGCAGCGGCACCAAGGATTTCGAAGAGGTTGTCGCGGCCGCCCAGGCCGCCAATGCGCACGATTTCATCCTCCGTCTGCCTAGTCGCTACGACACCCTGGTGGGCGAACTCGGGGTGCGGCTTTCGGGCGGCGAACGGCAGCGGCTTGCGATCGCGCGGGCGCTGCTAAAGAATGCGCCGATCCTGATCCTTGACGAACCGACCTCGAACCTGGACTCCGAGGGCGAGCGCGTGGTCCAGGACGCGATCGAGCGGCTGATGGTGAACCGCACCACCCTGATGATTGCCCATCGGCTTTCAACCGTGCGGCGCGCTGACCGCATCTTTGTGATCGTCAGCGGCGAGATCGTCGAAGAGGGCACGCACGACGAACTGTTGGCGCTCGACGGCGCATATCGCAAGCTGTGCGACCTGCAGTTTTACATGCCCGAGGACGACGAAGCGCTCGCGCGCGGCGCGGCCAACGGCTAACGGTGCCGGATTCATCGGCTAGAGATGTCAGCGCCACTGGTCTCGGCGATAATCGCCGTTTACAACGGCGAGGGATGCGTCGCACGCGCGATCGACAGCGTGCTCGCGCAGCAATTCGAGAGCTTCGAGGTGGTCGTGGTGGACGACGGCTCGCGCGACGCCACTCCCCGCGTGCTGGCCGGTTACGGCGACCGCATCAGGGTCATCCGCAGAAAAAAAAATCGCGGGCTCGCAGCGTCGCGCAACTACGGCGTCGACCATGCGCAGGGCCATTTCGTGGCCTTCCTGGATGCTGATGACGTGTGGCTCGCGGGGCGGCTGACCAAAACGGTGGAGGCCCTGCAAACCCATCCAACCACCACCATGTCGTTTTCCGACGTGGTGCCGGTCGACAACAACGGCCTTGCGCTCGCGCCCACATACCTGCATCCGGGAATGGCGCGGCCACCGCTGATGGAGGACCTGCTGGAGGAGGGATGGTGGCCGATCCTGCCGAGCAGCGTGACCATCCGCCGTTGGGTCTTCGACCGGGTCGGCGGCTTCGCCGAGGAATACAAGAGCGCCGCCGGTTTCGAGGACACCGAGCTTTGGTTCCTGTTGCGCGAGCTGGGCGATTTCGCCTTCGTGCCCGAGCCGCTGGTGAACTACCGGCTCGCCCCGATGGTCGAGCGGATGCGCAAGTACGCGCCCGGCTTCGAGCTATTCGCGGCGCGCATGCGCAAGCGCTACGGCGAGCCGGGCGACAAGCTGGCGCGGCGCAGCGCGGCGTTGTACCACTGGCTGCTGACAGTAAAGGGACTGCGCTGCGTGGAAGCGGGCGATATGCAGGAAGCGCGGCGCGCGTTGTTCTGCGCGCTGCGTTACCAGCCGAGCCTCTCGCGGCCGGTGCTGCGCCATCAGCTTCGCGCGATTTTTGAAAATGGACCGCCCCCGGGCTCCAACGGCAGCGCGCCGGCCGCCGAACGCGACGATGTGCTCAGGGCATGGTACGCGCTTCTGCCGCGTCAAGCGGCGCTTGGAGCGATGCGCCGCAAGGGACTGCTCGAGATCCCGCGCGCGCCCTCCAGCCATACCGGCTTCGCCGAAGAACTGCTCGCCGGCGGAGCGCCGCTCGCACTGTACTAGCGTCGCGCGATGAATCAGCGTAACTGCCTGATCCTGGGTTCCGGCCGCAGCGGCACCAGCATGGCGGCCGGAATTCTCGCAAGTACCGGCTATTTCATGGGCGAGGAATTGTGGCCTCCTGACAGCGGCAATCCCAAGGGCTACTTCGAGGACCGCGAGGTCAACAAGATCAACGACGAACTGATCGCGCCGGTGGCCCCGAAGACGCCGCCCCGCGGGCTGCGCAAACTCTTGCTCGGCGACGTCCCGCTGCTCGGCAACTACCAGCACTGGGTCGCGGCGCTGAGTCCCAGCGTGTCGATCACCTGCCCGCCCGCGATGAGCGAGCGGATCGCGGCGGTCACGGCGCACCAGCCCTTCTGCTTCAAGGATCCGAGGTTCTCGTACACCCTGCCGGCCTGGCGGCCCTATATCGGCGACGCTCTCCTGCTGTGTGTTTTTCGCGACCCCAGCGTCACAGCGTCTAGTACCGTTCGCGAATGCAAGCGCGCGGACCACATGAAGGGCACGGCGGTGGACGAACGCTGGGCGCTCAAGGTGTGGGAGGCGATGTATCGCTACATCCTGGAGGTGCATTACCCACAGGGCGGCGATTGGCTGTTCGTCCATTACGACCAGTTGCTCGATCATTGCGCGGACGCTGAACTGGAGCGCCGGCTGGGAGTCAGAATCGACCGCGAATTCGCGGTGGCCGAGCTTAACCGCTCGCGGCCGAACGCCGTGGTGCCGCGCCGCATGGCTCGGCTCTACGAGCGGCTGTGCGCGCTCGCCCGCTACGAAATCGGCCGGCGCACAGCGGCCCCGGCATAGCCGGATCGCGATCCGCCTTCATTGCGTTTTTTCCAGCACCACCAGCATCCGCATGCCGGTGAGCCATCGCGAAAATGGCCCGGTGACCCAATCTTCGCCTTTCAACAGCGCCGGCAGCCCCCAGCAGGGCAGTAAGCTGTGCGCGGTGAATCCTCCGCTGAGTGGATAGAGCAGAAACCCGAATTTTCGCGCCTCCACCAATTTGCACGGGCCGAGCTCGGCCAGCGTCCGCGCACGCTCTTTCCAAAACAGGATCTCGGGGATGGCCTGGTTCGAGAACGAGTGACCGGGGTCAGGATCGGGTGGACGGCCGTCGAGATCGAACAGCGGCCAGGAAAGGTCGAATGCTTCGTGATGGAAATAGCGGAATACGAACCTCGACCAAAGTGACATCGCCGGCTCGCACAACACCAGGCGGCCGCCCGGCTTCAGCACCGCTATCGCCTGCCTGAGAAATCTGAGCGGACGCTGCAGATGATGGATCACGTCGAAGGCGACGATGTTTCCGGCTTTGTCCTTTCTGAGCGGCAACGCCATCGCGTCGGCGACCAGGTCCGCGCCAGTGCCTATCAGCACGTCGGTGGCGATTAGTTCCGGATAAAACGCCTTGAAGTTGCCGGAGCCGCAGCCAACCTCGACGGTAGGCCGATGTTGTGCCAGCGCCGCGACGCATTGTGCATACCAGTGGCCGTAGAGCAGGCGCAGCGCCGGTTTGCGCCTCCATACCGCGCGTTGATACTCGATGTCGGTCGCGTAGTTGTGCACCGGTGCGCCGGTCGGCCCTGTGCCCCCGTCGTCCGGCGGTGACTGTACTGTGGCGCTCCTGGACATCGTTGATTTGAGTCTCCGCGACCTTCCTTGATTATCGGCAAGCTCAGCGCGCGCGCACCTCGACCAGTTGGAGACGCGCAAGCACGCGCGGATAGCACGCTTCCGCTATTGCTATCTCAGCATTGGAAACAACCCCCCGGCCGCTCAGGATCACCACGGGCGCAGCGCCACACTTGCGTTTCATCGCAACCGCGTCGTCGCGGCGCTCCGGCGGCAGGTAGAAGCGCACCACGTTCAGGTTGACCGGCGGGCAGACCGCAATCTGGCCGCCGGCGGCGCTTTGGTAGGCCAACGCAGTCGCTTCGCGCCATGCGCCGTCGCGCAGGACTTTGAGCCAATTGTGTATCAAAGGCACCGAGAGATGAAGGATCACTATCGCGAGCACGATGCGCACGGCGGTGCTGCGTATGCAGCCCGCCCCATAGCCGGCGAAGGCGAACATGCCGACAAAAGCGATCAGGACGTAGCGCGGAAATTCCATCGGCTCAATCAGGTAGGTCACCAGGTATACCGCCAGCACCGGCCCCAGCATCCAGGCCGCCAGAAATCCAGAAGCCAGCCGTCCGGATCGCCATTGCCACCAAACCCCGAACACGATCAACGCGGCAAGAATATGGAACAGCGCCGGATTGCCGGCCACGTCGCGAAACACCGTGTATGGCCACGAGACCGGCTGCAGCTGGATCCAACTGACCGCGTTGTGCTGCACCGCCGCGCGTGAGGAGATAAACACGCCCGGCAACAGCGGTGCGAGGAGCGCGATCCCACCGATCACTGCGAGTCCCGGGCGAAAGATCGCGACCTCGGCGGCGCGCGCGGAGCCCGCACACCGCGCCAGCAGCAGGCCGCCGAGCCATAGCGCTTCAGCGGCAAGCAGGAAGGTCGCGCTGTAGTTGATCGGGATCATTATTGCGGTGAAAACCACGATCCCCAGGTAGCTCGCCCACGTGGCGCGGCGTTGTGCGCGCACCAAAAAAATTATCTGCGCCAGCTCCACCACCGTCAGCAGCGGAAACTCCCGCGCGATGCGGTCCGACACCACTATCGTGAGATTCAACGCATAGAAAAGCGCCGCGAACGCGCCGCTCATCTCGCCCACCTCGACGCCCGCTTCGCCGCCGAGGGCGCGGCAAATCTCTCGCACGGCGAAGAATATCAGTACGATCGCGACCGTGCCGAACGCGGCCGACATCGCGCGCATAGCGAACAGGCTGTCGCCGAACAGTCGCACCCAGCCGTGCAAAACGATGTCGAAGAGCGGAAGTTTGCCGCCGTTCTCAAACCGCCAGAACGCCGCCGCCACCTGGTGCAAAGCCGGCTTCGTCGCCGCCGCCCACGCGATGGCTTCGTCGCCGTTCATGTCCCAGCGGGCGAGCCGATGGAAGCGATAGAATGCACCCACGATCACCGCCAGCGCCAGCAGGATGAAAGAGAACAGCCGCGACGAGCGCCAGGCCGATAGCGCAATCTCCCACGCCGCCTCGCGCGAGAGCGGCGGCGAAGCGGCTGCCGTCATGCGCCTCGGCGAGACAGAGGGACCTTGCTGAGTCACGATCGGGTAGAGATAGCGAGGATGCGCCATCGAGGTCAACGCCACTTCATCCGAAGTAGCCGCTTCGCAGAAGTGGCGGAGCAACACGAGGACGCGCCAAAGAGGAAAGATCTCCGGCGCTATCTCGCTCGACCCCCTCGACCACCACCCAATCTCCTTCAGGACAATTGGCGGAGGAGTTCAGAAGCGCCCGACCATCTGCTTGGTCAGGGTGTTGATAAAGCGGGGAAAAGAATCCATCGCTTCGCGAAGATCCTTCGCTGACGCTCAGGATGACGGAAAGGGAGACTTTTTGCTGTCATCCTGCACTGGTTTCAGCGGCGCGCGAAGAATCGCCCCGCGCCGTAAGTCACCGCCGCGGCCACGATACCGGTCGCCATGCTCTCCAGTCCGCTGCGCCACCACGGACGCGCCGTGATTATCGTCTTGGCCGCGCCGACCACGAACAAGGTCGCAACCGTCGCGACCACCGAGATGACCAGGCCCTCGCGCGGCGGGACCAAAAGGTAGCCGATTACCGGCACGGTTGCGCCTACGAAATAGGACAAGCCCACCGTCAACGCCGAGCGCAGCGGCTGATCGAACGATTCGACCGCCATCCCCAATTCCTCGCGCATCATCACGTCGCTCCAGCGGTCTGGATCGGCCGTGATATGGCCGACGATGCGATCGAGCAACTCGCCTGCGAAGCCTTTGGCGCGATAAATGGCGCGGATTTCCTCGCGTTCGCGCTCGGGCCATCGTTGGATCTCGTCGCGCTCGCGCTGGATCTCACTATGGTAGAACTCGATCTGCGAGCGCGCCGAGATAAAGGCCGCCAGGCCCATCGAAACCGCGCCGCCGAGCATCTCGGCCAGCCCGGCCATCACCACGATTTTGCCCGAGGTGAACGCGCCGGCCACGCCGGAGGTGACCGCGAACGAAGCGACCAGGCCGTCGTTGAGCCCCAGCATCAGGTCGCGCAAACTGGCGCCGCCGGCCGCGTGTACTTGCTCAGTGTGGTGATCGTACTCGCGTCTGCGAATCGAGAAGGCCATTGCTTAGCGATGTCCCGTCGATAATTTGTGCTGTCAGTGGCCGCGCGGCGGCGCAAACGGGTCCGCAGTGGCCGGCCCGGCGCCGTGCGCGAGACTTGCGGTCGCCTGCGGCGGCGCCGCCGGCGCGACGCGCGGCGCACGCGCACGATGGCGGCTCTCGAGCCCGTCGCGGAGTTGCCAGAACTGCGCAACGGTGCGACGCCGGTCATCGCGCTCCAGTGTGCTTGCGCCAAGATAGTCGTAAAGACAGCGCAACCGTGCGGGACGATTCAGGAAACGTCCGATACTGCGGTCGAGATGAACGAGATTCAGCAGCCTTCGGTGCCAGGAGACCGAGCGTACCCGGCGGAAATCCTCGAGGTCGACGAAGCTTATCCGGGGCGGCACGCCGTCGCGCTCCTGCACCATCAAGTTGGTCTCCTGCAAGTCGAGCGTATAGAGCCCCGCGTCATGCAACCGCCGAACCTCGCGCGCCACCGCGCTGAGCAGCGAGCGGCGGGATCGAAAATGTACTTTGCCCCCGCCCAGCACGGCGCCGCTCAGCACGGTAGCATCGTTGAGCGCCTCGCACACCAGGTAGGATTCGCTCACCGCGCCCGCGTAGCGCACTTCGAGCGCGGCGAGCGGCGCCGGGCGGTTGAACCCCGCCATCGACAGCATGGCCGCCCCCTCAAGCCATCGCCGCACGCGCGAACCGCGCGCAGCGACGATGAGCCCCCTCGCCCACGAGCCGGTACGCACGCGTTTGACGAAAACCAGCGCGCCGTCGGGCCCCTTGAGCAGACCGGCGCGCGTGCGCGCTTCATCCTTGAGCGCACGGAATCCGCCGTCAGCCATGAGCAAATCGAGGCTCTCGGCCATCGCGGCCCATCGCGGATCCGCGGCGAAAAGCACACGCTTGTGCATCGCCAAATAGCCTAGCCTATCTAAAGGCTTAGCGCAGCGGGCCATTCGGAATGCTCAGGCTGTTTCAAACTGTCGCGCGAGAGCCGATAATAATCCGTCATGAATCATTTATACGAAATGTTCAGTTCACACGTTACCGAACGACAGAACCGCACAGGTAGGCTTGATTGTGAAGAAACGATTAAGTCCCGCTCAACCTTCAAGGCGGGCCTGATAAATGCAGTCTTTCTTGCCGGCGCGGTCTGTGCCGTCACCTTGATGCCGGGTCGCGCGTGCGCCCAGGCGAACGCCTCCGCCGCGGTCATGGGGATTGACCCCACGGCGATGGTCAAGGCCGTCATCGACCAGGCGACCGTCGTGGTGCGCGACACCCAAACGCCCGCGGCGGAGCGCGACAAAAGGCTGCGCGACATAGCGGCGGCCAACTTCGACTTCGCCGACATGGCGCGCACCACGCTTGGCTACCATTGGCGCCAGCTCACGCCGGCGCAGCAGGCCGAATTCGTTCCCCTGTTCGCCTCGTTCATGGAGAACGTCTACCTGAGCAAGCTGCAGGAATACAGCGTGCAGAAAATCCGCCAGACCGCGACCACCTCCAACGTCAGCTTCACCGGACAGCAGTACGACGGCGCCGACTACGCCGAGGTCCATAGCACCGTGCTGCTCAAGGATCAGCCGCCGCCGATCAAGATCGACTACTTGGTGAGGCGCGACGGCGCGAGCTGGAAGATTTACGACCTCAACATCGACGCGATAAGCGTGATGGCCAACTATCGCCAGCAGTTCAATCGCGTGCTCAACAACGACGGTTACCCGGCGCTCGTAGGCATGCTGCGAAAAAAGGTCCAGGAACTGGGCTCGACGCTCGACAAGTAGACGCTCCGCCGCAGCCGCCCGCGGTCTCAACCGTTGAACTGCTTGCAGAGCTGGCGCCAGGCTTCTTCGTCGACGCCGGCCTTGTACGGCATGTAAAAGGCCACGCGGTCGAGCAGGCCGTCGTAGCGCGCCATGACCTTGGCCGCGATGTGGTCCCACTTGCCGCTCACCGAATAGGTTTCGAGCATCTCGTCGGTGATCTCTTTGGCCATGCCGGTCCAATCGCCCTTGGCGGCCTTTTCGTTGAGGCGCGGCGCCACGCCGCCCCATCCATGCGTATCGAGCACGATCTGGTAGGTGCGGGTGGAGGCATAGAACGCGATTTGCTGGCGCACTGCCTCGCGCGCCTTATCAATCTCTTCGTCGTTGTTGCCCACCACCACGAAGGCGGTCGTGAAAACGGTGAAGTTGTTGCGCGAGCGGCCGGATTTCCTGAAGCCCTCTTCGAGATGCGGTATCACGAACTCGCGCAAGTACTTGGGCGAGTTGAACGGATGCGCGTGCAGGCCGTCGCATAATTCGCCCGCCAGCCGGCAGATGTGCTGGTTCACGCCCGCGATGTAGACCGGGATCTTGAACTGATGCTGCCGCGGCGCGAAGAACGGCGTCATCAGTGAGAAGTTATAATACTTGCCCTTGTACGAGAGTTTCGCGCCGCCTTCGCTCCAGCATTTGAAAATCGCGGCCAGCGACTCCAGGTACTCGCGCAGCTTGGGCACCGGCGGCTCCCATCGCATACCGTAGCGCCGCTCGATATGGCCCTTGACCTGGGTGCCGAGCCCCAGCACGAAGCGCCCCTCGGACAGACGCGCAAGGTCGTAGGAGGTATAGGCGATCACCATGGGGCTGCGCGGAAAAGCGATCGCTACCGCCGGACCCATCTTGATTCGCCGGGTGTGCTCGGCGGCGAGCGCCAGCGGCAGGAACCCGTCATTGCCCGCTTCCATCGACCAGATGGCGTCGAAGCCGGCTTCCTCGGCAGCCTTGGCCGCCTTGGGAACCTCGTGCAGGTCCCGTGCGGAAAGCATCGTGTCAAGCTTCATCGAATCCACCTCCGGACGCTGCGCTAAGGGAACGGCGGGGATCGTAACAGAAGCCCGTCGCGCCGGGAAAGCGCGCGCACCCGGCGCCGCGCGAATGCGGCCCTTGCGCGATGTGAACGCGGCGGAGAGCCAGGCTACAGGAGTGCGAGCAGGCGCGCGGGATAATCGGTGATGATGCCGTCGACGCCGAGTTCGAGCATCGCGCGCATCTCAGCCGCGTCGTTTACCGTCCACACGTGCACCTCGGCACCCGCCCGATGGGCCGCGGCGACACTGTACGGTGTTACCAGCCGCCACGCCTCGTATTCGGGCGGAATCTGCAGAGCGTCGCCGCGCGGCTGATACGGTTCGGCGCCGGGCGCCAGCGATGCCATAAAGCCAACTATCTCGGGATAGGGAAATCCGGTCGGCAGCTTTGGGGCAAGCGTGCGTATCTCGTCGATTGGAACATGCTCCTCGCCCGCCACCAGCACCTGCCGGCGCATTCCGGCCCGCTCGATCAGGTCGAGCAGCGTCACAGCCAGGCTCGGCTCGCTCTGCTTTATCTCGATTATGTAGCGGCGTTCGGGGAAGGCCGCAAAAACCTCGGCCAGCGCCGGCACTTCGATTCCGCGTCGGCGAAACGGAAACCCGCTGTCGCCAGCGGCAGTAGTCCCGGCGGTCGACGTCGTAAATCCCCATCCCGCGTCGACCCGTTTAAGCTCGGCAAGCGTCAGATCGCGGATTGCCGCGTCGAGGCCGCAGGTGCGACTGAGCTCCGGGTCGTGGCTGACCACGACCACGCCGTCGCGCGTCATGTGAACGTCGAGCTCAAAGTATGGCGCGCCGGCTTCGGCGGCCGCGCGAAAAGCAACCAGTGTATTTTCGGGATATTCTCCGCTGGCGCCGCGATGGGCGATTACGCGGGGAATGGGAAGATCGAAGAAATCGCTATCCAGTGCCGAATGGGCCACAGCAGAGCGGGAATCAGCGCGCCAGAGCGGTGCGCCACGAATAGTGATGACGCGAGCGCCGGCGCGAGCCCAGCTCGCCCGCCAAATGCGTAGCGGCCTGACCTGCGGCCGCCCGCGCGCCGAGGGATGCCGCGGCGCCAACGTGGAAATGACCGCCCAGGTCGGGCAACTTCGACAGCATCGCGAGATAATTATCCTTGAATTGATCGAACAGCGACCGCATCCGTGGCGACACCTCATGGTTGACGCCGATGCTTTCGGTCAGCGGGTTGACGTAATGGCCCTCACGCTCGAGCGCGAAGTGCAGATGCGGTCCGGTGGACAATCCGCTGGTGCCGACTCGTCCGATAACCTCGCCCAAGGACACCCATTCGCCATGATTCAATCCCGGCGTGATTTCCGACAGGTGTCCGTAGATGCTCACCATGCCCTGCGCGTGATCCAACCGCACGCATCGCCCCAGTTCCCCGCACCATCCGGCGTACTCGACCCGCCCGTCCGCAATGGCCTGCACCGGAGTGCCGTAGCTGGTTGCCAAATCGATGCCGACGTGCGGCCGGTACTCGTGGAGAATCGGATGGTAGCGATGAAAGGTGAAGCCGGAAGAAATGTAGTTGAACTTGACCGGGAAGCGCAGGGTTTGCGGTTGCCCTAATTCCTGGCCGTTAGCGTCGAACAGGCGCGGCTGGCCGTGCTCGTCGCGAAAGGCGAAGGCGCTCATGATGCGGTCTTCCGACTCGATCTGCGCCGCCTCCACTCCGGTCACCAGGTTATAGCTGCCGTCGCGAGCCACCTTTTCCTGGTAGATGAGTTTGACCACCGAGCCCGACGGCAATTCGTCGAGCGGCTGATGATCGCTGAAGGCGTTCTCCAGTGTATAAACGATCGGCTCGGGCAAATTATGGAGCTGAGCGGCAGTGCGGAAGCTGCGGTCGACCTGGAACGCTACACTCACCCGCCGAACGTCGTATTCGATAAGGTCGCGCGAGGTGCGGATCACGCCTGAGCCCAGGGAGTGCTCGCGGATCGCAACGTTCGTGTTAAGGTCGTAGCGCAGGTCGCGCAGGTCGCCGGTTTCGGGATCTTTGTAAAGGACTAGCGCGTGGCCTTCCTTCATCATCCCGGTGTTGGCGGCCTCTTGGAAATGATTGGCCCAGTTCTGCGCCTCCGCAGGATACAGCCCGGCGTCCTCGAGGTAGCGCAGGACCGAGGCCGAACGGTCAAGGGTTAGCTGGATGATGATCGGATCGGGAGCGGGAGTGGCGCTTTCAGCGAGCTCGGCAGGGCCACTATCGGTACGACCGGCCTGCAGGTCCATCAGCGCCACGGTCGGAGTTGGGGGTTCTCCGGCTTGGAAAAAGAGGTGAATTGACGCAAGGGTCGCCAGAGCGGCGACCACCAAGGCCGTTATCAGACGCGGAAATACTCGTGCGAGGGTCCCCCGAACCATCGGGCCCAACTTAAGAGATTCGATTCACATACGCAACCGCTATGACACGTCTCTTTCCACAGATTTTTCTTATACGAGATATCAGCCGAGCTAAGGCGCGCTATGATGTTCGCAGGCATAGATTTCGGTCGAAAACGGATAGGATTAGCCGTTAGTGACGGTCAGGCAGCTTATCCGCTCAGAATAATGGAACGCCGTTCGCTGAGGCACGATCTCGAGGCGATTCGCATCCAACTCGCCGATCGCGATGTCTCGCTTATCGTCGTCGGCCTGCCGCTGAACATGGATGGCACCGAGGGACCGTCGGCGCGCGCAGCGCGGACTTTCGCCGAACATCTGGGCTCGGCTACCGGCCTTCCGGTCGAGATGTTTGACGAGCGGTTGACCAGCTTCGAGGCTGAGCAACGGCTGCGCGAAGCGTCCGTCTCGCCGACGGCGAGAAAGGCTGCGCGCGACGCCGTGGCCGCGGCGGTCATTCTGGAAGGATGGCTGGAAAGCCGCCGCGCACGGACGAATTCGCGATGAACCCGCGTCAGGCCCGACGAGGCCTCCGCAAGGCCAGTGAAAAGTGAAACTGTGAAAGCTGCTGAAAGCCCCGATATGCTCAATATGGTGCGATTTCTTCCGAGGGTGACCCGGTGAACCAGTGAGCCGATACCTCAAGGCCGCAGCCGCTCTGACGGGGCTTGGCGTCGCCGCGGCGGCCGCGTGGATTGCCTTCGCATGTCTGGCCCCGGTGGCGAGATTCGCGACGCCAAGGGTCGTGTCGGTCAATCCGGGCGATTCGTTGAGCGTGGTGGCGCGCCGGCTCGCCTCCGCCGGCGTCGTCCGCAGCGCGCGGGCGATGATGCTCTATGCCGAGTTGACCGGAGGCGGGCGTAATCTCAAGCCCGGCGACTATGCCTTCGGCGGCGGCGAGCGCGTCGCCGACGTGTTGCGCCATCTGGTCAACGGGGATTTCGTGGTGGTGACGGTGGCGATTCCCGAGGGCGCGACGCTGCATCAGATAGCCGAGCGGTTGGAGCAAGCAGGCCTCGTATGCCAGGCGCAATTCGAAGCAGCCGCACGATGGGGGCCGGTGCCAGCGGCGCTGGGGCTGGAGCCGCTGGGCGCCGAGGGCTACCTGTTCCCGGCCACCTATCGCTTTTCGCCGCACGCAGCTACTGGGCGGATACTGACCGCGATGCTGGGGCGGTTCTACAGCGCGTTGCCCTCCCCCACCGAGAAGCGGCTGTTCGAGCTCAATTTGAGCGCGCACGAGCTGGTGACCCTCGCCTCCATCATCGAGAAGGAGGCCAAGGTGCCAGGAGAACGTCCGACTATCGCCAGCGTGTTTTATAACCGCCTCAGGCTGGGGATGCCGCTTCAGTCCGATCCCACCGCCCAGTATAATCCAGACGGAGAAATTGAGCCTGCTGCGATGGCGGTGCATACTGCGTCTGCCTATAACACGTATTCGTTCGCCGGACTCCCGCCGGGACCGATTGCAAACCCTGGAATGTCGTCGATAATGGCGGCGCTATACCCGGCGCATACGGATTACCTGTATTTTGTTGCGCGCAACGACGGAACTCATATTTTCTCGCGCACGCTGCGCGACCATGAACGCGCTATCGAGATCGTGCGCAAACTGAACGCCCGGGGGACCGCTCTGAAAGCACAAGCGCCCGCAGTCAACGTCGCGCTGCCATCCGCGTCCGCCGCGAAGCGATGACACCCGCCGTGATCAATCCCGTCGAGCAAATCGATGCCGCGCGCCGCCGCCTCAAACAGGTCGCCGCCTTGCGCGCGGGACTGGGGCTTGCCGTTCCCGCGCTCACTGCTTTGATCCTGGCCGCGACGCTTCGCATCATACTTGGAACGATCGGTCCGGCGACGTGGGAGCGCCTCGGTTACGTGCTGGCGCCGGCGAGGCTCGATGGCCTGCGAATCGCCCTGCTGATTGCTGGCGTGGCAGCGCTCGCCGGATGCGTCCTGACGGCTTGGCGAGCGTGGCGCGAGGCGGACGATTTCATGGATGCCGCCGAGCGCGTCGACGAAGCCGTCGACGGCCATCAGGAGATCGTCACGCTTGCAAGCCTCGCCGACCCCGCCGAATCGGCCTCGCAGCGCGCGCAGCGGACTCCCTTATTCCCGCTGCTATGGCGCCGTGCCGCGGGCTACCTCGAGCGCTTCGATCCCAACGGCGCTTTCGCATTTGAGCTGCGCCGCCCGCTCCTGCGCTCGCTGCCTATCGCGGCCATCATGGTCGTGACGCTCGCGGCGGCCGCGTTGGCGTTGGTGCGGCCGCCGACCGCGGAGCAACTGCAAGCGCGCAAACTTCGTGCGGCCGCCCAGCAGCTTGCGAGTGCCCCCTCATCCGCCGACAAGGAACTTGCCTCCAAGATACTCGCCGCCGCCAACGCGCTCGAAAATCCAAAGCTTCCGCCCCAGGAGAAGCTCGCGCGGCTGGCCGAAGCGATGAGTGAGCTGCAAAAGCAGCAACAGCAGGGATCATCGCCCCAGCAATCCGCAAAAAACTCCTCGGGCAGCGGGAATGGCAAGGGCAATTCCGGAAAAGGAACCGGACAAGGCAACGGGCAGAGCCAGGATAGCGGCAATGGCCAAGGCAAAGGTCAGGGTCAGGGCCAGGGTCCAGGCGAGAGTCAGGGCAATAATCCCAATGGCCCCAAGGGCAAGCAACAGATAGTCGAGCTGCGCAACGATCTCTCCAAGGCGCAAGCGCAAGTCGAAACCGCATCGGGCTCCAACAGCAACGCTCCCAAGCCGGGCCAGGGCGAGAAGGGCAACGCGCTCAAGCCCGGCAACAATCCCAACGCAAAGGGCGGCCCCTCGCAGCAGCCCGACGCGACGGCCAAGGGCAACGTTCCGCGGCCGGACACCTCGGCCAAGGGGCAGATGCCCGCGGGCGGCTCGAAGAGCGGCAAAAACGAAAAGGGCGGCAACGGCGATACTCACCTTGGAGAATTCCCGGTGGCCGAAAATTTTCCGCGCTTCTATAAACCCGGCGAGGGACCGGCGATCGAGATTCGCGACGCGCGCTACGTGCTCTTTCGTCTGCCGACCGAGGTGGTCTCCGCCAGCGGCGGTAAACTGGTCCCCGACACCAACCGGCCGACCGCGAGCGTTCCGTACGCCAACGTCCCGCTCAAGGCCGAGCGGCTTGACGCCGCGCCCCAGGAACGTCAGCTTGTGCCGCCACGCTATAGAGATCTCATTCACTAGCGCGCACGGTATGCATCAATTGGAACAAGGAGAAGGCATGGGAGCGGCCCCGCAAATTACGCCAACTGAACGCGTCGCCGATTTCCGGCGCACTTTCGCGCGCGCCGAAGCCGAGGTCGGCAAGGTTATCGTCGGCCATCAGGATGTCGTCCGCAAAACCCTGACCGCATTGTTCGTGGGCGGCCACGTCCTGATCGAAGGCGTCCCCGGGCTCGGCAAGACCCTGATGTGCAAGACCGCCAGCGACGCCCTGGGGCTCAGCTTCAAGCGCATCCAGTTCACGCCCGACCTGATGCCCTCCGACATCGTCGGCACCCAGGTCCTGACCGAGGCCGATGGACGGCGCGAGTTCCACTTCAAGCCCGGCCCGATTTTCGCCCACGTCGTGCTCGGCGACGAGATCAACCGCGCCACGCCCAAGACTCAATCCGCCGTGCTGGAGGCGATGGAAGAGCGACAGGTCACGGTCTTCGGCATGACCTATCCACTCGAGCCGCCATTCATGGTGCTGGCGACGCAGAATCCGATCGAGCTCGAGGGCACCTATCCGCTGCCCGAGGCGCAGATGGACCGCTTTTTGTTCAAGGTCGTGATGAGTTCGCCCAAGCCGGAGGAGTTGCGCGAAATTCTGAACCGCACCACCGGGGCCACGATGCATAGCGCGGAGGCCATCTTTCCCATAGCCGGCGCGCCCGTGGCGATCGAGCAGCTCAAAGCGCTGGTGCGCGAGGTGATGGTGGCCGAGCCGATCGAGCGCTACGTGATCGGCATAATCGGTGCCTGCACGCCCAACGGTCCCGGCGCGATTCCCGAGGTCTCGCAGTACCTGCGCTTCGGGCCGAGCCCGCGCGGCGCCCAGGCGCTCATCCTGTGCGCCAAGGTCAACGCTCTGCTCGACGGCCGCGTCAGCGTCAGCTACGACGACGTCGCCGACGGCGTGGCCCCGGCACTGCGCCATCGGCTGTTGCGCAACTTCCAGGCCGAGGCCGAAAACGTCAGTACCGATTCGATCCTCGACCAGGCAACCAAGCGGCTCAAGAAGCCGCGCGCGTAAGTATCGATGCTGGGACTGCCCGAGGAATTTACGCCGGACTTCCTGGCCCGGCTCGAACATCTACGGATCAAGACGCGGCGCGAGTTCGAGGGACTCGGCAAGGGCGCTCATCTCTCGCCCCGGCGCGGCTCGTCGCTGGAGTTCAGCGACTTCCGCCATTACGCGCTGGGCGACGATTACCGCTTCATCGACTGGGGACTTTACGGCCGCACCGACAAGCTCTACATCAAGCTGTTCAAGGAGGAGGAAGACCTCCTCACCTACATCTTTCTCGACGCCAGCGCCTCGATGGGCCTGCCCGAGGCCGACCGCAAATTCCCGATGGCGGTCGCGACCGCGCTCGCCTTCGCCTACGTCGCGCTCGCGCAGGGCGACCGTGTGATGATCCGCGTGCTGGCCGGCGACGGCAAAGCCTCCACGCCCGGCTTCGTTTACGGCCGCCATCGGATCGTCGAACTGGCGCAGCGCCTGGGCGCAATCCGGCCAGCCGGCCAGCTCGACCTCGCCACGGCGCTCGCGCGCGAGCTGGTCTCGGTTCGCCGCGCCGGCAAGGTCTTCGTGATCTCGGACTACCTGATGATGATAAATTCGGTGACTCGCGGACTGGGCCTGTTCACCGCCGCCAACATGGACGTGACCGCGGTGCAGATTCTCGGCGGCGGTGAGATGGCGGCGGCGGGGCTGGCGGGCGACGTCGAACTGGTTGATGCGGAGAGCGGCGAGCGCGTGATGGCTTCGATCGGCAACCGCGAGCGCGAGCAGTATCGACAGACGCTGGCGCGTCTGTCGCGCGAGATCAGAACGTTTTGCCTGCGCCGTGGCCTGCACTACACGCTCTACACCACCGATCTGAATTTCCACGACTTCTTCCTGCGCGCGAGCGCCGATTTCGGCCTAAGGCGGCATTAACTGGGTGATGGGATTCCTGAATCCAGGCGCGCTTTATTACCTGCTCGCGCTGATTCCGGCGCTCGCACTTGCCTACCTCGTGCGTGAGCGTCCGCGCCGCGTCGTGGTCTCGAGCGTGCTGGCCTTTCGCGCGCTGCGCGCGCGGCGCGGGCAACGCTTCGGCGGATGGCCGCGGCCGGACTGGATGTTCTTCGTCGAAATGCTCATCATCGGGCTCGCGGTGTTGGCGATTGCGGGGCCTTACGTCACGCGCACGGGCAATCCTATCGCGGTGGTGCTCGATGACTCGGCGGCGATGCAGGCCGCGGCAGCGCCCGGGCGCACCCGCTTCGACATCGCACGCGCGGCGCTCAAAGATGCGCTCGGCCGGGAAGGGCCGGGCGAGGTCAACCTGTACCTGACCGCCCCGCAGCCTCATCGTGAAGGTCCGCCGTTCGCCAGCGCCGCGGAAGCGTCGGCCGCACTGGCGCAATTGCATCCCGCCGACACGCCGTCCGACCAGGCCGCGCTGAGCGCGCTTCTGGGCGAGCTTGCTTCCGACACGCGCCTGCGCCGGGTGATCTATGCCGGCGCGCGGCCGCTTGCGGCGCCTGTGCCGCCGCGTATCGAGACGTTCGCGACCAGCGATCCGCTGCCCAACTATGCGATTGGATCATTCGTGCTGCGCCACGAGTTGTTGGGACAGGCCGCGCTGCACGCCCATTTGACAATCGCGAACTTCAGTCCCGTGGCGCAAACCTTAAAGCTCGCAATCATCGGCGACGGCAAGTCCGTCGGACATGCCCAGGCGCACCTGGAGCCGGGGCAGATCGGCGCGATCGAATTTCCCAACCTCGCGCCCGCCGCGGTCTATCGCGCAGAGCTTACGCCGGCCGACGGTTTTCCGCTCGACAACGTCGCCTGGGCCACGGCCGGCGCAGTCAAGTCAATTTCGATTTTGTTCGTGACCCCGACTCCCGCCGACGCCGCCGGCCTCGACGGCCTGCCGGGCATCTCAGTCCGTGTCGCGTCGCCCACCAGTTTTTCGCCCAATGACCTCGCCTCCGCCGACCTCGCGATCTTCGAGTACGCGGTCCCCAAGGAGATGCCGCCCGTCAACACGCTGCTGGTGATGCCGCCGCCCGCCGATCCGGTCTTCGGCTTCAACATTCAGCCCGCCGTCAACATCGAGATCACCGGATGGCCGCCGACCGGACCGCTCACCGACTCGGTGAATTTCCGCTTGCTCAATTTGCACGGCAGCGAATACCTCGGCCAGCATCCGTGGCTCCAGGCGATCGTCACCGGCAGCGGCGGCGCGCTGATGCTCGCGGGCGAGCGCTCCGGCCATCGTATCGTCGCCCTGGGCTTCAATCCCTTTCCCTATCTCGGGCGGCAGAACCTCCCGATGTCGGTGCTGACGCTGAACTCGCTCAGCTACCTGGCCGGCTTCGGCGCCGAGACCGCGGGCTACCATACCGGCGATCCGTGGATCGTGCCGGCCGGGGTCGACGCGATCGTGCCGCCCGACGGGCGCAAGATCAAAGTCACAGCGGGGATGCTGTTCACCGGAGCCAACTTCCAGGGCCTCTATCAGCTCCTCGCCTCAGACGGGGCCAAATCCGAGCGCGCGGTTAACCTCGCCAACCTGCGCGCCTCCGATCTCGAAAACACGCCGTCAATGAAGATCGAAGCGAGCGGCTCGGCCGCGATGGCCGAAGTTGCACCGCGCCGCGCACCAGTGACCAGCGACTTCATCCTCGCGATCGTCGCGCTGGTGATCCTTGAAGCGTTGATCGCATATCGGCGCCGCCGGCGGGTGGTCACGGTCTAGCGATGAACCTCGGGAGCCTTGGGGAGCTTGGGAACTTGCGCGTCATGCTGGCCGGCGTGAAGCTGGCGAATCCGGGCGCGCTCTGGCTGCTGATCGCGGTCGGTGTGATCTTCGCCTGGTCGCTGTTCGGCGTCGACACGCCGCGCAAGCTCTTCGCGCCGCTTTTGCGCGCGGCGGTGCTGGCGCTATGCGTGCTGGCGCTCGCCGATCCGCAAACTGTCACGCGCAGCGAGGGCGCCACGCGGCCGGCGGTGGTCGACGCCTCGGCCAGTATCACCGCGGCGATGCGCGCGTGGACGGCCAAGCTCCTGCGCGAGGATCTAAAGTTGCACGCCGGCGACCCGGCGGTGATTTTTGCCACCGATCCCGAGCCGACCACGGTCGCGGGCGCGCTCGCGAAGCTCCAAGCGGCAGCCGGATGCGCCACCTGTGCGCCGGGCGCGACCAACCTCGAAGCGGCGCTCGAAAAGGTCGCCGCCACCCCGGCCGCGCACGACGGCACGGTGGTCCTGGTGACCGACGGATGGGAGACCCGTGGCAATGCGGAACGCGCGCTCGGCGCGATCCGCTCTGCCGGAGTGCGGCTTTACATCTTCACTCCGCCCGGCGCACGCGGCATCCCCAACGTCGCGATCACCGGCCTCGCGATGCCGCCGGCGCTGGCCAAGTCGGAGCCGTTCGCGCTCAGCGTCACCACCACCAATTACAACCCGACTCCGGTCGGCGGAACCATCTCAATCTTCCAAAACGGCCGCCAGACCGACGCGCGCGCCGTCACCTTGCAAAGCGGCCAGCAACGCTTCGACTTCCCGGTCCATGCCGAGGCTTCCGGGCTGACCTCGTACACCGCCTCCTTCAAGCCCGCCAATCCGGCCCAGGACGTCTTCACCGAGGATGACTCGCTCACCGGATGGGTCGGGATCGGCGCGCAGCGCAAGGTGCTCATCCTGACCGGCTCGGCGCGCGACGCGGAGTACCTCGAATCGGTCGTGCATCGGATGGGCCTGGAGCCGACCGTGGTCACGCCCAGCGGCTCCTGGAGCGGCAATCTCAAGGGCTACGACGCGGTGGTGCTAAACAACGTGCCGCGCTCGCGGCTCTCGCCCGCGGCCCAGCAGGCCCTGGTCAACTACGTCGAGGAGGGCGGCTCGCTCGCGATGGCAGGGGGCGACGAAAGCTTCGGCCTGGGCGGTTACCAGGATAGCCCCCTTGCGCGCGCGCTGCCGGTCATCATGAAGCCGCCGCAGCATCGCCAGCGCACCCGCGCGCTCGTCCTGATAATCGACAAATCGGGCTCGATGGGGCGCAACGATAAGCTGGAATACGCGAAGGCGGCGGCGCGCACGGTCACCAAGACGATGGCCGACAGCGACCTGGTCGCGGTCATCGGCTTTGACTCGCAGCCGTTCGTGATGGTCCCGCTGACGCCGCTCAGCCAGAGCCGGCCCTACTTCGACGAGTTGATCAACCGGCTCAAAGCGCACGGCACCACCTACCTGCTGCCGGCGATGCAGGAGGCCGAGCGGATGCTGGCCGGCAGCAACGCATCGGTGAAGCACGTCGTGGTTCTGACCGACGGCGAGACCGGTGGCACGGCCGCGATGTACTACGACCTGGTCTCCTCGATGCATCGCGAGGGCGGCGTGACGATCTCCGCCATCGCGATCGGCCGGGAGGCCAATCTGCCGCTGCTCGAATCGATCAGCAAATACGGCGGCGGCGGCTTCTACCAGACCGATAGCGCGGCCAACCTGCCGGAGTTGTTTTTGCAGGACGTGAAATCGCACGGCGGCGAGACCACGATGGTCGAAAAAGATTTCACGCCGTTCACGATGAAGCCCGATTCGCTGCTCAAGGAGCTCGGCGGCCGTCAGCTCCCGGCGATCAAGGGCTTCGTCGCCACCGAACTCAAGCCGCAGGCCACGCTCGACGCTTTCATCAACCGCGCCAACACGCACGAGCCACTCATCGCGAGCTGGCGCTATGCGGCCGGCAAGGCGGTCGCGGTCACCACCGACGCGAGCGGGCGATGGTCCTCGCCGTGGGTGCAGGACGGAATCTTCGGCCAGGTCTGGAGCAAGGTGTTTTCCTGGATGACGCCCGAGACCGCGGCCACAGAGCAGAAGTTCGACGTCGCGCTCGGCTATCGCGAGGGCCGCATCCATCTGAGACTCACCAACTATAGCGACCGTCCGGCGCCGGCAGCCGCGCTGGTCAGCGCGATCATCACGCGCCCCGACGGCAGCCGCGTGCAGACCGCGCTTTCCGAGGAAGTCCCGGGCGAGCTTTATGGCAGCTTCGACGCGCCGCACCCGGGCACATACAACATCACGCTGAAGGCAGCCACCGCCGAGGCGCTCGCGTTCCCACCGCTCGCGTACACGGTCAGCCCCGCGATCAACGCCGAGCTGCCGCGCCCGGAGCCCAACTACACACTGCTCGAGCGCCTCGCGTCGGGCAGCGGCGGGCGGCTCAATCCGTCGCCCGCCGACGTCGGTTTGACGCGCCCCGAGCACGAGCTGCGGCAATCGATGGCGGCGTGGCCGCTGCTCGCGGCGATGATCCTGCTTATCGGCGAGGCGCTGGTCCGCCGCCTCACGTTCTAGTTTTTTTCGGGAACGTAAAAGAATTTGCGGATCGACGTGGTTGCGATACGCCGCGTCGATCCGCCAAGCTCTCCTGCATGGCCGACCAAGACGATCGTCCGGTGGAGCCGCGCCACGAAATCCAACATCAGTATCCCGCCAACGTGCGCTTCTGCGCGCTGTGCGGGGGCGCGATGGAACCGCGCATGGTGCTGCCCGACCGCAAGCGCCATAAGGTGTGCTCGCGATGCGGCTATATCGATTTCCAAAGCCCCAAGCTGGTCGCCGGATGCCTGGTGATCGACGCCGGCCGCGTGCTGCTGCTGCGCCGCGCGATCCCGCCGCGGCTGGGCTACTGGACTTTTCCCGGCGGCTACGTGGACCTCGGTGAGATGCCTAAGCCGGCGGCGCTGCGTGAAACGGTCGAGGAAGTCGGGATGAACGTCACGATCGAACGCCTGCTCGGCATCTACGCCGATCCGCAAAATCCGATCGCAGCGGTCGTGGTCTACCTCGCCACGCCCGGCCGCGAGCGCCCCGGGCTGTCCGACGAGGCGAGCGAGGTGCGCTACTTCGCGCCCGCCGATATTCCGTGGGAAGAGATCGCGTTTCGCACCACCGAGGCCGCGCTGCACGACTGGACGAAGCTCATCGCCTCGCCACGCGACTAGGAAATCAACAACGTACTCGACAGTCCGCTCATCCACTTATGCTGGAGCCGCGGCACGGGTAAGCTCGTAAGGATGGCTCGCCAGGAAAGCGCCAAGGCGCCCGACGACGGCTACGAGCTGGTCGCCGACAATCGTAAAGCCCGCCACGATTTCTTCATCGAGGAGTCGCTGGAGTGCGGCCTCGCGCTGACCGGCACCGAGGTCAAGTCGCTTCGCGCGCACAAGGTCAACCTGCGCGACAGCTACGCGCGGATCAAAAATAGCGAAGCGTTCCTGTACGGCGTGCATATCGGCGCCTATGCGCCGGCCGGACAGTTCAGCCACAAGGAAATCCGCCCGCGCAAGCTCCTGATGCATCGGCGCGAGATCGACCGCTGGTGGGGACACGCCCGCGAGCAGGGCTACACGATGGTGCCGCTAAAGATTTACTTCCGCCGCGGCCGCGCCAAGGTCGAACTCGGGCTGGCCAAGGGCAAGAAGCTCTACGACAAGCGCGAGGCGATCAAGCGCAAGACCGCGCGGCGCGAAGTCGAACGCGAACTTCGCCATCGCAACCGCTAGCGCCGTCCTCGTGCGCGCATATCATCCGCGCGAAGTTGGCGCGGCTGCTGCATCCGCCGGCGGCGCTACGCCGCCCGCCTCGTTGAGCATCGCGCGCAGCCGCTCGATCCGCCGGGGGAGCGGCGGATGGGTCGAAAAGAGATTGGCGAAAAAGCCCTCATCATCGTCGCGCGGTCGCGCGCGCCCTGCAATGGATTGACGATGAACAAATGCGCGGTGCCGCGCGAGGCGTTGCGCAGCGGCGATTCGGTCTCCGCGATGCGCTCGAGCGCGCGCAGCAGCGCCCGCGGATTGCGCGTGAACTCGACCGAAGCGGCGTCGGCGAGATATTCGCGCTGGCGCGACACCGCCATCGCGAGCAGTTGCGCGAAAAACGGCGCCAGTACGGCGAGCACGACCACCAGGATGCCAATCAGCGCGCCCGCATTGCCGCTGCTGCTGTCGTCGTCGCGACTGCCGCGGCTTCTGCCGCTGCCGCCAACTCCGCCCGTGTACCACATCGAGCGGTAAACAAAATCGGCCAGCATCGCGATCCCCGCCACCAGCACCGCGATCATCATCATGGTCCGGATGTCGTAGTCGCGCACGTGCGCCATCTCGTGGCCCAGCACGCCCTGCACTTCCTCGCGATCCATCGTGTCGATCAGTCCCTGGGTGACGCACACCACCGAATGATTTGGATCGCGGCCGGTCGCGAATGCATTAGGGGATGGATCGCTCATCAGGTACGCCTTGGGCACCGGCATCCGCGCCGCCAGCGCCATCTCGCGCACCACGTCGAGCACCATCTGATGCTGAGGCGTGTCGGGGGAAAGCTCGCGCGCCTGCACCGAGGCCAGTACCAGGGAAGCCCCACCATAGTATGAGAGCAGCGACTGGAAAATTCCGAAGCCGAGCGCGATAAGCGTCAGCAGCGGGAAGCCAGTAAGTGATCCGTCGACGATCGCGAGGTCACCAAAGCGAAAATCCAGGCCGAAGCCGAGCGCGGTGAATAGCGCAATGAAGACTACGACCAGGGCCGCAGTCTCGCGCCGGTTGCGGCGCTCAAGCTCCCAGAAATCGGTGCGCGCGGCCGCCATCCCCGTTCAATCTCCGCGCAGAATCGTCAGGCGCGCGGCGGCGGGGGCGGCTGCGGCGCGCCGGCGCCCATCGCGAGATCGACCTTCGGCACCGCCTGGTCTTCGGGCGCACCCTGGAAGTAGTCGGCCTGTTTGAAGCCGAAATTGCCGGCGATCAAATTGGTGGGAAAACTTTCGATGCGCGTGTTGAGCTGCATCACGGCGTCATTGTAGGCCTGGCGCGAAAAGGCGATCTGGTTCTCGGTGGTGGTCAGCTCCTCCTGGAGCTTGAGCACGTTCTGGTCGGACTTGAGCTGAGGATAGTTCTCCATCACCGCCAGCAGCCTGCCCAATCCTCCGGTGATCTGGTTCTCGGCCGCCATGCGCGAGGCCTGGTCGGGCGCGCTAATCGCCTTGGCGCGCGCTTCGACCACCTGGGTGAGTGTGTCGCGCTCGAACTGCATGTAGCCCTTGACCGCCTCGACCAGGTTGGGGATGAGGTCGTGGCGGCGACGCAGTTGGACGTCGATCTGACGCCATGAATTCTGCACCTGGTTGCGCAGGCTGACCAGACCGTTGTAGCCGAGCACAGCCCATCCGACGATCGCAATCGCGATTATCAGAACGACAAGCGATGCGCTCATATCAGGACCCCCACCTTTCGCCTGAGACCGTTCGGCGGCCGCATTACGCATCAGAGTGTATCAGAAAAAAAGAAAAGGCGCGCCGCGCACTTTTGTGCGCGGCGCGCCAGACAAGAACTTTACTACTTACTAGTTCTCGACGTTGACCTTAATCCTGGTCGGCTTGGCTTCGGGCTTCTTCGCCACCGTCACTTCGAGCACCCCGTCACGATAGGTCGCCTTGATTCCTTCCGCACTGGCATCGTCAGGCATCGTGAACGTACGGCGCATCGTGCCGTAGCTGCGCTCCGACAGATGAACCTCGGCGTCCTTCTCCCGCTCAGGCTGCTTGCGCTCCGCCTCGACCATCAGCCGTCCGTCTTCGACCTGAACATTGACCGAGTCGGCCTTGATACCCGGCATGTCGAAGTAGAAATGATAACCTTCGCCATGCTCGACGACGTCCGTCCGCGGCATCAGGTGGTCGTGAGTTTCCGGAGCGGTCCATCCCGCCTCGTTGAAAAGCCGATTGAGCCTGTTCATCCGATCGTAGAGCCATCCGTTTGCGTATCCGTTTCCGAGTACTACTTCCATCTTGTAATCCCTCCCAACCGCATATTGCCGGTCGTAATTTTGATTTTCGCTGCGCGCGCCGGGCCCGTGTTCCCTCCGCGCCTCGTTGAGTAGAACTTAAGTACGAACTGTGCGCCGTCAAGCGGGCGCGACGGCAGCGAAACCGCCGCCCTGCAGCCGTTTGGGACGCCTACTGCACCTCAGGCGTGGTCGGCAAACCCTCGCAACGCCGAAATTTCCTAGCTTATTCCTCTGCGGGATCCGCGGGTGCTTTCGCGCGTTCCATCTCGGCCGTGAACAGGCGCGCCATTTTTGGATGGCCCTCGCGCTCGGCGAGATCGCGCCCCTCCTGGAGCACTTCGAGCGCACGCGCTACGTTGCCCTTGGCCAGATAGACGCCGGCCTTGCGGAAGATGCGCGCGTAACGTTCGCCCTTGGCGCCGGAATCCATAACTGGATCTAAAATTGAATCAATGACTGAATCAATCGCGGAAGAAACGATCGACTCGATCCTAGGCGGGGCACTGCGCCTTTACCAGCCGCGCCGCGGTTACCGCTTCTCGATCGAGGCGGTACTGCTTGCGCGCTTCGCCGCCGCGCGCCCCGCCGCCCGCGTGCTGGAGCTGGGCGCAGGATGCGGCGTCGTCGCGCTGATCTACGCCGCTCTAGCTCGGTCGCGCGAAGTGGTCGCGCTGGAGATTCAACCGGCGCTCGCCGCGCTGATCGCGCGCAACGCGGCGCTCAACGGTCTCGGCATGGTGCGCGCCGTATGCGCCGATTTGCGAAGCCGCCGGGCGCTCGACGCGGCGGCTGGCGGCTTCGACCTGGTGCTCGCCAACCCGCCCTTTCGCGCCCGCTTAAGCGGGCGCGAAAGTCCGCTCGCTGGCCGCCGCCTCGCCCGCACCGAGGCGACGGCCCGGCTTGAGGACTTCGCGGCCGCCGCGGCGCGCCATACGCGCCACGGCGGCCGCGCGGCCTTCGTCTTCGCGGCGGCGCGCAGCGCCGAGCTCATCTCGGCGCTGCGCGCCCGCCGCCTGGAGCCCAAGCGCATCCGCTTCGTCCATCCCTACGCCGTCGCGAGCGCCTCGACCGTGCTGGTCGAGGCGCGCAAGGGCGGCGGCGTGGAGGTCGAAGTCGAACCGCCGCTGGTGATGTACGACGCGCCGGGCGTCTACAGCGACGCGGCGCGTAGGCTGCTGGAGCGGCCGTAACCGGGCCGCTCCAGCAGCGTGCGTACGATGCGCCGCGCTCGCAACAGCATGCCCGGGGCGGGCAAGCGCGCGCGTCGCGCGCTTGCCCGCCCCGGCAGCGATGACTAGCCTCCACATTCCGCACGGATCTCGCTCCCGTGCGCGCACAAGGAGGCTTCGATGGCGTCGCAGAAAACCGTCGGCGTGCTGCTCTTCGAGGGCTTCGAACTGCTCGACGTCTTCGGCCCGCTGGAGGCGTGGGGGATGCTCGCCGAGATCGCCGGCGCATGCACGATCGTCACGGCCGCCGAAAAGGCCGGCGCGGTTAAAAGCGCGCAGGGGCCGCGTGCGATAGCCGACTATGCGCTCACGGATTGTCCGCGGATCGACGTCATGTTGGTGCCGGGCGGTATTGGCACGCGGCGCGAGGTCAAGAACGCCGCGCTCCTGGAATGGCTGAAACGGCGCACACTTGAGGCGGAAATCGTGGCCTCCGTATGTACCGGCGCGGCGCTGCTCGCGCGCGCCGGACTGCTCGACGGGCGCCGCGCGACCTCCAACAAACTCTCGTTCAAGTGGGTGACTGAACAGGGTCCGGCGGTCGAATGGATCAGGCAGGCGCGATGGGTCGAGGATGGCAAGTTCGCGACCTCATCGGGAGTCTCGGCCGGAATCGACATGGCGCTCGCTTTGATCGCCAGGCTCGCCGACGCCGACGCTGCCGAGCGAATCGCAATCCGGATGGAATACGAATGGCATCGCGATCCATCATGGGACCCGTTCGCGAAGATCCACGGATTGCTCTAGCGAAGTGATCATTTCCGGTTGAAGAACTCCGCCGCCATCCGAGCGACCATTTCCGGCTGCTCCATCGGCAGGAAGTGGCTGGCGTCCGGCACCGTAACGACGGTGCCGTTCACCAATTGCGCCGCGATCTTGTCCGCGATCCTGATGCCCGTCGAATCGCTCTTTTCGCCGAACATCACCAGCAACGGCGAGCGGCTCTTGAGAATCAGCGTGATGCCGGGGAACTCGCGGGCGCGCGAGTAGAAATCCGCTTCGATTTCGGGCGGGCATTTCAATTCCACTCCGCCTTGCGGCGCAGGTCGTGTGCCGTACTCGCAATAGTCGCGCAGCATGTCGCGCTGCCAGGTGTTGAAGGGCGGCTTGCGCTCGAAGTTGCGAAACATCGCCTCCGCGCTCTCGAACCATCCCTTGCGCCTGCGCGTGCGCTCGTAGAGCGGGTCCTGCGCCGACTCGGGCACCTCATCGTCGAACAGCACCGGCTCGACCAGCACGGCGCGCGAAATCAGCGCCGGCTCCGCGCCGGACAGCGAACCGATGGCGGTGGCCCCGGCCGAATGACCAAGCCCGCGCACGCCCTCGAGCTTCATCGCGACGATGAACGCCTTCAGATCGGCGGTCGTGCTCGCCCAACTGTAATCGACATCGGCCGGGCGCGAGCTATCGCCGTGGCCGCGCTGATCGTAGCTATAGACATGGCCCGTGGATCGCAACGTCAGCGCGATCGGCCGGTACACTCGCCCCAGGAATCCGGTCGCGTGCAGGATTACGATCGGCGGCCCGTCGCCGCCCCAGTCCTGGCAGCTCAGCCGGATCCCGTTCGCATCCACGAAAAAACTTTTCGGCTCGCCGCGCTGTCCGCTTTCCATGTTCGCGCAATATAGGCGACCCGGCGGGGCGATTGAAAGCGCTCTCCGCGTGAAGCGGCACGCCTGCCGATTGGAGCAGCGGCGTGGGCGGGAGACCGCGTTGCGCACCACGATTGTTTGCGATTAGCTCATCGGGATGGATCGTCTGGTCGCACGCGGCAAATTCCTGTTTGAGGGCGAGCGCAAATTCCATGCACGCGGGGTCTCCTACGGGCCGTTCGCTCCCAACTCGCGCGGCGAGCGCTATCCGGAGCCCGAGCGCGCAGCGCAGGATTTCGCGCTGATGCGCGAGCTTGGCGCCAACGTCGTGCGTACCTACGTGCCGCCGCCGCCGTGGATGTTCGAGCTGGCCGCGATGCACGAGCTGCGGCTGATGGTCGGGATGCCGTGGCCGTTTCACATGGCTTTTCTCGACTCGCGCCAGATGTCCGCCGATATCCGCGGCGCCATCCGTACCTCGGTCAACGAGATGCGGCGCTACGCCGACGTGATTTTCGCTTTCAGCCTCGGCAACGAAATCCGCTCCGACATCGTGCGCTGGCACGGCGCGCGCGCGGTCAGCCGCTTTATGGGCGAGCTCTACGAACTGGGCAAAAGCATCGCGCCCGACTCGCTCTTCACTTACTCGAATTATCCGTCGTCCGAATATCTCGATCTCAGCTTCCTCGATTTCATTTGCTTCAACGTCTACCTGCATCGCGAGCCCGACTTCCGCCGTTACCTGACGCATCTGATGGCGGCGACGGGCGAGCGCCCGCTGGTGCTCAGCGAAACCGGAATGGACACCATCCGCGAGGGCGAGGAGCATCAGGCCGAACTGCTCGCGTGGCAGGCGCGCGCGGCCTTCGAGCTTGGGCTCTCGGGCTTTATCGTGTTCGCCTTCACCGACGAATGGCATACCGGAGGCGCCGAAATCAGCGACTGGGCCTTCGGCCTGGTGACGCGCGAACGCATCCGCAAGCGCGCCTTCGGCGCCGTCGGCGAGGTCTTCAAGGGCCCGCTCCCGCCGCCGCTCAAGGATTCTCCCAAAGCCTCGGTCGTGGTCCCCGCCTACAACGCGGCGGCGACGCTCGGCGAATGCCTCGACTCGCTCGCCCATCTCAATTATCCCGACTACGAGATTATCGTCGTGGACGACGGCTCGATCGATTCGACCGGCGAGGTCGCATCGCGCGCCGGCGTGCGCGTGCTGCGCGAGGAGCATCGCGGACTCGCAGCCGCGCGCAACAGCGGAATCGAGGCCGCCGCGGGAAGTTGCGTCGCCTTCATCGACGCCGACGCACGCGCCGATCGCGATTGGCTCTACCACCTGGTGGAAAACCTCATCCGCCGCGATGCCGCGGCCGCCGGCGGCCCCAATTTCGCCCCGCCACCCGCCTCGGCGCTCGCGGCCGCGATCGCCGCCGCGCCCGAACAGCCGCGCGAGGTTCGCGCCGGCGACGACACGCTCGAGCAGGTGTGCGGATGCAACATGATCGTCGACAGGATCGCAGCCCAGGCGGCTGGCGGATTCGACCCGATGTTCACCGCCGCCGGCGACGACGTCGATTTCTCGTGGCGGCTTAACGAGCGCAAGCTGACGATCGCCAGCGCGCCCGCCGCGGTCGTGATTCATGAGCGTCGCCCGACGCTCGCCGCGTATGTCGAACAGCAACGCGGTTACGGCCGAGGCGAAGGATTGCTATTTCGCAAGTATCCGCTGAAGGCCGCCAGCGCGGGCGCGATGTACGGCGGCGCCTCGTGGCTCGGCAGCCTGTTCGGCGGCGCGCGCATTTATTACGGCGCCTTCGGGCGCGGACTGTTCCAGAGCGTCTATCCGGACGCCCAGAGTTCGCCGCTTTTGCAATTGCCGCTCACGATGCCGTGGGTTGCGATCGGAATGGTCATGATAGTGGCCGGCCTCGCGAGCGCGCCGATGGCGTGGCTGGGATGGACCGCGATCGCACTGACGCTAGCGAGCGCGATACGCATCGCGGCGGTACGCGCGCCGTCCAACGGTGCGCGGATGACACTGGCGGCGCGCGCGCTGCTCGCACTCGCCGCGCTTGTGGGAGCGCTCGCCCGCAGCGCCGCGCGCGAGCGCGTCAAATGGAATTCCGCGCCGCCGCCCGGCCCCGCTGACGACGAGGCTGCGACAGTGCGCGCGCGGGGCCGCGTGCTGGTCTCGCTGGCAGAGCCGCTCGGCCCCGGCGGCATCGAACCGTTGCTGGACGCGATGCGTGTGGCGCTGGTCCGCCATGGACTCGCCGCCGCCGCCGGAGATCGGTACGAAGCATACGACCTGGTAATCGTACTTCCGCCCGGAATGCGCGTGCACTTAAACGGCCTGGAACTCGAGGATGGCCGCGTCGCGCTCTCATGGCGCGCCTTGCCCGCCGGATGGCGTATCGCGACGGCAGCGGTGGCAATCGTGGTGGTGATGCTCGCGACCGGCTTCTCAGGTACGGGCGCAATAGCCGCGGCGGCGCTCGCGGGAGTATGTGCGGCGGTCCTCGCCGTGCTGCACTTGAGCCGCCTGCCCTCCGCGCTCAAGGCCGCCGCCGCGGACGCGGCGGCGGCGCTCGGCGCCCGCGCTCACGTGGAGGAAGAAGCCGCCTGATGAGCACGCTGGGGCTCATCGGCGTGGTGCTGCGCCGCACGCGGCCGCATCTGGGACGCCTGGCGCTGGCGGTGGTGTGCGTGATCCTGGCCGCCGCGCTGGAAGTGCTCAAGCCGTGGCCGCTCAAGGTCGTTATCGACAACGTGTTGCGCGGCGCGCCGCTCGGCGCGGCGTGGCCAGCGCGTGCCGCCCGGCTTTCGCCCGCGCACCTGCTGATCACCGCCTGCGTCGGGCTGGTCGTGCTCTACGTGGTGCTCGGCCTGATCAACGTCTTCAACAATTACATTTCGATTTCGATCGGCCAGCGGATGGTCAACGATCTGCGCGCGGAAATGTTCGACCATCTGCAGCGCCTCTCGCTCTCGTTCCATCGCGGCCGCCCAATCGGCGATCTGATGGTGCGGATCACCTACGACACATTCTCCGTCCAAACGATCGCGATGAACGGGCTGTTCCCGCTGCTCTCCTCCATCGTGATGCTGGTGGAAATGTTCGTGGTGATGATGCGGATTGACCCGGAGTTGACGATCGTGGCGCTGGCGGTAGTGCCGTTTCTCGCCGGGCTGATCGCCACCGCCAGCAAACCGATCGACCGCATCGCCGCCGCCGCCCGGGTCAAGGAGAGCCGCCTCTACACGGTGGCTCATCGCTCGCTCGCCGCGATCCACGTGGTCCAGGCCTTCACCCGCGAGGCCGAGTCCTATCGCGAGTTCGTCGAATCGAGCAGCGAGAGCCTGGACGAGACGCTGCGGCTGTATACGTTGCAGACGGCGTACGCCGGCGCGGTGAACGTCCTGATTGCGATCGGCACCGCGGTGGTCATCTACCTCGGCGCGCTGCACACGCTGAGCGGCCGGCTCACGATCGGCGACCTGATCGTGTTCGCCACCTACCTCGCCTCGCTCTACGCGCCGATCAACCAGATGTTCCAGACCTATGGCATGGTGCAGGGCGCGATGGCGGGACTGCGGCGATGCCTGGAACTGCTGGAGATCGAACCCGAGGTCAAGGATCGGCTCGGAGCGCGAGCGCTCGGACGCGCGCGCGGCGACGTTGAGTTCGCGGGCGTCGTATTCGGCTACGCGCCCGGCCATCCGGTGCTCAAAGGCGTGAGCTTTCGCGCCGGGCGCGGTGAGACGGTCGCGATCGTCGGGCCGAGCGGCGCGGGCAAGACCACGATGGCGAGCCTGCTGGTGCGCTTCTATGAACCGCAGCAGGGCGCGATCAGCATCGACGGGCACAACGCGCTTGAGTTCACACTGGAATCGCTGCGCCACAACGTCGCGATGGTGCTCCAGCCGCCGCTGGTGCTCTACGACACGATGCGCGCGAATATCGCGTTGGGCCGCCCCGGCGCGAGCCAGCGCGACATCGAACGCGCCGCCGCGGCCGCCCGCCTCGACCCGGTGATCACGCGACTGCCGGCCGGCCTCGACGAAGTCGTCGGCCAGGGCGGCCACAGCCTCTCCGAGGGCGAGGCGCAACGCGTGACGATCGCGCGGGCGCTCCTGCGCGACGCGCCGGTGTTGGTGATGGACGAGCCGACCAGCGCGCTGGATGCGGAAACCGAGTCGCTGGTGCTGGCCGCGGTGCGCGAAGCGATGCGCGGGCGCACCACGCTGGTGATCGCGCATCGGCTCTCCACGATTCAGAACGCTGATCGCATCGTGGTGCTGCGCGACGGTGAAATCGCCGAGCAGGGAACCTTCGCCGAATTGCTTTCGCGCGGCGGCTTCTTCAGCTACCTGTACAATCTCCAGTCGTGGGGGCGCGAGGCGGCCGGCTAAGACGGCGCGGCAACGGCGGCACGGCAACGATCGAATCGCAATGAAACCAATTACTATCGGACTCACGGGCGGAATCGGCTCGGGCAAGAGCACTGCGGCGAAAATTCTGGCCGAGCTGGGCGCGCCCGCAATCGACGCCGACAAGGTCGGCCACGAGATCTATCAGCCGGACGCCCCCGCCTACCGGGAACTGGTCGACGCCTTCGGCGAGGGCATCCTCGCCCCCGACCGAACTATCGACCGCCGCAAGCTCGGGCCGATCGTGTTCGCCGATCCCGCGGCGCTCAAACGACTCAACGCGATCGTGCATCCAAAGATGTTCGCGCGGATGGGCGAGATGGTCGCCGCGATGCGCCGTGGCGGGGAGACACGGCCGATCGTTATCGAGGCGGCCATCCTGATCGAGGCCAACTGGCAGCCACTGTTCGACGAAATCTGGCTGGTAACCGCCGCGCGCGAGCGCGTGATCGAACGGGTCGAGCGCGACCGCGGGCTCAAGCCCGAGCAGACCGAGGCGCGCATCCGGGCGCAGCTCTCCGACGAGGAGCGGCGCAAGTACGCAACCTCGGTGATTCGCAACGACGGCACGCTCGAAGAACTGCGCGCCGCAGTGACACGCCTGTGGCAGGACGCGCTCGCCCGCGCGGCCTGAGGGGATAGCGATGAAAATTCTGGTCATGGGAGCAGGCGCAGTCGGGCTGTTCTATGGAGCGCGCCTGCAACGGGCCGGCGAGGACGTCTACTACTGTGCGCGCAGCGAAAACCTGCGCGTGCTGCGCGAACATGGGCTCGAAGTGAAGAGCTTCCAGGGCGATTTCAGCTTGCAGGTCAAGGCGACCGGCAACCCGCGCGAGTTCGCGCCCTACGAGCTAATCCTGTTCTGCGTCAAGTCATACGACACGATCGCCACGGCGCGCCTGCTCGACGGATGCCTTAGCGAGGGCGGCGCCGTGATGACGATTCAGAACGGGGTCGAGAATGAAGAGGCGCTCTGCACGGTGCTGCCGCGCGAATCGGTGATGGGCGGCAATGCGCGCGTGGGCGCCGAACTGACCGCGCCCGGCAAGCTGCTCCATACCGCATCGGGCATAATCGAATTCGGCGAGCTCGACGGAAGCGACACACCGCGCGCGCAGCGGATGGCCCAGGCTTTCAAGCGCGCCGGAGTTTTTGGCCAGTTCACCCGCGATCTCAAGAGCGTGCGCTGGAAAAAACTGATGGGCAACAACGGCACCAACACGGTGAGCGCGCTCGCGCGCTGCACGCTCGGCGAAATGTTCGCCGACCCCGAAAGCGACGCGCTGGTGCATCGTCTGATCAACGAGACCGCGATGGTGGGACGCGCCGAGGGTGCGAACATATCCGACGAGGACGTCGAGGCGCTCTACAACGTCGCCCGCGGCTTCTCCAATGCGAGCGCGATCAAAACTTCGACGCTACAGGATCTCGAGCGCGGCAAGCGCCTGGAGTACGACGCGATAAGCGGCGCCGTGGTGCGCGCCGCGCGCCGCCACGAGCTTAGCGTGCCGGCCACCGAGACCGTGCACGCGCTCCTGAAGCTGCTCGACGCGCATCGCGGCTGAGCGTCCGCGACACGCGCCGCAACCGCTTCGTCCTAGCGCTTCTCGTATTGCTTGGGGCCGAACAGCGTTTGCCACGACTGCTTGTCGGGCGGCCCGTGATGCAGATGCTCGGCCATGACCGCGCATCCTTTCTGCACCGCGGCGCGCTTTTCGAGCTCGTCGTACCAGCGCTTGAGATGCGGGAAGTCCTCGAGCTCCTGTCCCTGCCATTTATGCGGCCGCAGCCATGGGTAGGTCGCAATGTCGGCGATCGAGTAGTCGCCGGCGAGGTACGGCGCTTCGGACAGGCGCTTGTCGATCACGTTGTAGATGCGCTTGGCCTCGTTGGTGTAGCGATCGATCGCGTACTGGATCTGATCGGGCGCGTAGCGCCGGAAGTGATGTGCCTGGCCGAGCATCGGGCCGACGCTCGCCATCTGGAACATCAGCCACTCGAGCACGTTGTAGCGCCCGCGCGGCTCCTTCGGCATCAGCTTCCCGCTTTTCTCGGCGAGATAAATCAGGATCGCGCCCGACTCGAAAATCGAGATTGGCTTGCCGCCAGGACCGTCGGGATCAACCATTGCGGGAATCTTATTGTTGGGACTGACCTTGAGAAACTCGGGCTTGAACTGATCGCCCTTGCCGATATTAATCGGGATCACATTGTAGGGCATCCCCAACTCCTCCAGTGCGATCGTGACTTTGTAGCCGTTGGGGGTCATCCAGAAATAAACGTCGATCATGGGATCTCCTTGAGTGGCATCTCCTTGATGCTGCTTGCGGTTGGATGCGGCGTGAAGCACGCACCATTTTACTTTGCGCCCTCGCGGGCGCGCCCTGCAATCGCGCGGTCAGGCCGGGGCCACCTCGGCGCCCGACTTTCGCACGCCCATCAGGTAGGCCTCGATAAACGGATCGATCGCGCCGTCGAGCACGGCGTCGGTGTTGCCAATCTCGATGCCGGTGCGATGGTCCTTCACCATGCGATACGGCTGCAGGACGTAGGAGCGAATCTGGCTGCCCCAGGTGATGTCCTTTCTGTCCTTGGTGAACTGCTCGAACTGCTCGCGCTTCTTGCGCTCTTCGAGCTCGAACAGACGCGCGCGCAGAATCTTCATCGCCATCGCGCGGTTCTTGTGCTGCGAGCGTTCGTTCTGGCAGCTCACCACGATTCCGGTCGGCAGATGGGTCATCCGCACGGCCGAGTCGGTCTTGTTGACGTGCTGGCCGCCAGCGCCGCTCGCGCGGAAAGTATCGACGCGCAGATCGGCGGGATTGATTATCACCTCGACCTTGTCGTCGATCGCCGGAAAAACGAAAACCGAGGCAAACGAAGTATGACGGCGCGCGTTGGCGTCAAAGGGCGAAATGCGCACCAGGCGATGGATCCCGGCCTCGGCCTTGAGGTAGCCGTAGGCGTAGTCGCCCTCGACGGTGAAGGTCGCGCTCTTGATTCCGCCGCCATCGCCCGGTTGCAGGTCGGCGAGATCGGTTTTATAGCCGCGCCGCTCGGCCCATCGCAGATATAGCCTGAGCAGCATCTCGGCCCAGTCCTGAGCCTCCAAACCGCCGGCGCCCGGATGGATCGAAACGATCGCGCCGAGCCGGTCGTACTCGCCGCCGAGCATCACCTGCAGTTCCTGACGCTCGATTTCGCCGCGCGTCTTGCTTAGCGCCGTTTCAGTCTCGCGCGCCGCCTCGGAGTCGTCGCGTCCCTCTTCCTCGGCCATCGAGAGGAACAGCCGCGCCTCGTCGAGCGCCGCGCGCAGCCGCTCGAAGCCCGCGAGCTGTTCGTTGATACGGTCGTTTTCCTTGAGCGTGGCCTGGGCGGTATCGGGCCGATCCCAAAAGCCCGGCTTGCCGGTCTCTTTCAGCAGTTCTTGGTGGCGGGCTTTGAGGCGAGCGACGTCAAAGACGCCTCCCGAGCTTGTCGGTGCGGGTTTCGAAGTCGGCTACCTGGTCGCGCATTTCGCTGAGTTCCATGCGTTCGTTTCACTCCGTGCGGTTGTCCGCTCCAATCGTCAGCCCTTTATCATGACACATGGGCCGCCCCGACTTAATGGCGCGGAGTCTCACACCGCGATGAGCCTCGTCACGAGCCGGGCCACGCCCCCTCGTGGACAAAGTCCGCCGCGCGGATCAGATGCAGTATCCGCAATGCTGAGGCAGCGCCGGACCTGGAATAATGGACGGGCCCTCTTTGTTGCGCACGCGCAACGGCGACTGGGTCCGTGAAAGCTTTGGCGCACGATTAGTAGATTGGAGTTATTACACGGACCGGCACACCATATGCTTTGGGACCGAAGGGGGGAGGGAATTCATGACCAGGAAGTCACTTGTAACCTTTGTAACCCTATCAATCGCAGCGTCGTTGCTCATAGCCAGCGCACCTTGGGCCCTTTGCGCTGATCTCGTCGGAAAGATCTCGAACGATTCCGGACAAGTGGCATCCGGCGTTCATATTTCGGTCCTCGACTCGGCAGGCTCCACTGTCGCCCAAACTGTGACTGACACAACCGGCGCATACGCCATCCACAATCTGCGGGCCGGCATCTATACGATAAGCTCGAACGGTTCGTCGGTGGTATCGTATGTCGGAGACCGTGGTCTCAGCGTTAGCTGGGGGATGTCGCCTGGCTCTCCGCCGGTGGCCGTCGCCAGTCCGGTAGGGACCAGCGGGAATCCTCTGGTAACAGGCGGCAACTCTTCCATCGCCCCGTCAGACTCGCCAATATACGAGGCGGCTGAGGGACTCAAGCGCGACGACGGGCCCCCATCTCACCGGTGTCGTTACTATAGAAAGGACGACGACAAGCGCTATATCTACGCGTGGGACGACGACAGGCGCTGCCCGTCAAGTTCCATGTATTAGACATTCGCGTGAGGCTCGGCGTATCTGGAACGGTCGAGCGCGGAGCGGTTGGTCCCATCGCAGGGATTGATCGCTCCGCGTTTTTGAATCTATGTGTGAGAAAACTGAATCCCCTGGAGCGAAGCTCCAGCGCCGGCCTCGTCAACTGCTTCCGTTGCGGTTGAGCGTCCCAGCGACCGGCGACGGTAGCGTTCGTGCGCCGCGGCCGCGCAGGATCGCGAGCAGCACCCCGACGAGCGTCAGCACGAAGCAAATCTCCGAGAACAGATCGCCCACCATCGTGTAGACCGTGCGCCGCGGACGCCAGCTCACGTCCTCGATCTCGGTGCCGCGCCTGAACAGCGGCGTGCTCGCCGTGATCTTGCCGTCGGCTTCGATCACCGCGCTTATCCCGGTATTGGCCACTCGCACCATCGGAACTTTGGTCTCCACCGCGCGCATCGCCGTCATCGCGAGCAACTGGTCTGGCGCCGAACTCTCGCCATACCACGCGTTGTTGGTGATGTTGACCAGTACGTCGGCGCCGCGCTTGACGGCGCGCCGGGTGAGATCTGGAAAAATGCTCTCGTAGCAAATCAGCACGCCGAGCTGCGCACCCTCGACCGGAAACAGCGTCTGCGCGGTTCCCGCAATCATGTCGCCGAAGCCGTGGACGATGCGGTTGACGAGGTGGCCCAACAGCGGACGCATCGGCACGTACTCGCCGAACGGCACCAGCTGGATCTTATCGTAGTAGTCGACCACCTTGCCCGCGCTCGAGACCAGATAGGCGCGGTTGTACATGCCGACTAGGCCGTCGGCGGCGACGCCGAGCGCCGGCGCGCCGAATAGGATTGGATCGCCAATGTCGGCCGCGAGCTTGAGCAGGCGGTCGCGGTAAACCGCGTCGCCGGCGAAACGTGGCGGATAGAGCGCCGTGGGCTGAAAGAAAAACGCCGCCGCTGCCTCGGGCCATATTACCAGGTCGACGTGATGACGCGCGGCCTGCTGGGTCTGGTCGACGTAAACGCTGAAGCTGCTGTCGAGAAACGCCGGATCCCACTTGATGCTCTGCGGGATGTTGCCCTGCACCATCGCGACCCGCATCCGCCCGGCCGGCGGCTGCGACTCCAACGCGTTCATCCGAATGGTCCCAAAAACCAGCGCCGCTAGCATCAGGGCCGTCAGCGTGCCGAGGCTCCAGGTCTGAACGCGGCGTGAATGACGCCCGAACAGCACCACAAAGACCACCGCGTTGAAGAAAACGATCAGCGCCGAGACACCGTATACGCCGGTTATCTCGGCGAACTGGATCAGTCCGAGGTTGCGGTAGGCCGTGTAGCCGACCAAGTTCCATGGAAATCCGATCGGGAAAAAACTGCGCAGCCACTCCACCGCCGGCCACGCGATCGGCAACGTGACGAAGATCGGCAGGCCCAGGCGCACGGTTGCAAACTGAGCGGCCCAAATCGCAAGCCCCGAAAACAGCGCCATAATCGCCGCCAGCAGCAACAGCGGGCCTGAGGCCAGGATGGGATTGACGCCGGCAAAATGATGCAGCGTGAACTCGATCCAGTAAAGCGACACCACGAAGCACACCAATCCCTGGAACCAGGCGTAGCCGAATACCCGGCCCATGCTCTCGCCCTCAATGGCCTGGAGCAGCGGGACGAAGGCGATCCATGCGAGCAGGTTGATGTCGAACTTGGGAAAAGCGACGCCCAGCGCGACGCCACTGATGACGCACAGTGCAAGTCGGGTCAAAGTGTTGAGCGGGCCGTTCAAGACGTCCCAAACAGCTCGCGAAGCGGTATCACTCCTGCGCATGGCGGCTGGCCCTGGAAGCGATCATAGATTTCGTCGGCGTCGCGCCAGCTCTCGACCAGCGCAACCGCGCGGCCGACCGGCAAAGCGAGGTCGCCTGCAAGCCGCCACTCGCGCTCATAGCTCCAATCGATCGGTTCATCCCGCTCAAGTTCAAGCGCCACCACACGCCATCGCTCACCCGGCGCGAGCAAACTTTCGGCCTCCGGCCACGGCATATAGATGACCGGCCGCGCTCCCATCCGGAAAGCATACCGTTTCTCAATAGCGATCCCGAAAGGCTCATAGCGACGCCGGTTGCGCCGGTCAAGCACAACCCGCAAATCGCGGACCGGTACGTCGAACAGGCAAACGACGGCGCGCCCCTCGCGCACCATCCGGGCCGACCCCCGGATGGTTCCCTCGCGCAGGATCGTAACCAGGTTGTCGAGCGCGGACGCCGTTTTTCCGGCGCGCGTGAAATGCGTGAGCATCGCGGCCGTCGGCATTTTCAGGCGCTGCGCGGTCATCGCTTTGCATCTCCATCGCCGCGCGCCGAGCGCGCTGAGCGCGCCGGCGTCGGCGGTTTCTCGCGCCGCAGCGCCGCGGCCAGTTCGCGCTCGCGCGCGAACATCCGCCGCGCTTCGGCCGGCGAGCGCTCGTGGTCGTAGCCCAGCAGATGCAGCAATCCGTGCACCAGCAGCGTGCGCATCCGCGCCGCCGGCGCGACACCGAGGCGTCGCGCCTGACGGCGCGCGGTGTCCAGCGAAATCACGACGTCGCCGAGCGCCGTCCCCGCGGCCGGCACAAGCGGATACGCTCGTGCCGGTTGCGGGAGCAGACCGGGCGCCGTCGCGGGCGGAGCCCCGCGCCGCCGCCGCCCCGCGGCGAGGCCCGGGGCAGCGCCGCGCGGCTTCGCCGCGCGGCGCTGCCCCGGGTGCGCGTCCTCGGGAAACACTTCCTGGGGTAGCATTTCCTCCAGTTGCGAGAACGACAGCACGTCGGTTGGCCGATCCTTGCCGCGAAACTCGCGGTTGAGCGCATGAACGAAGCCGTCGTCAGCGAGCACTATCGAAAGCTCGCACGCCGCAAGCCCGACGAGCGCCATCAGGCGGCGCGCGTCGGCGCGCAATCGCGCCGCGTACGGCCGCCCGCGGCCGGTCTCGCATCGCAGCGCGACCGCCACCGCCTATGCCTTCGTGGGTTTGCTTCCGTTGTCGGGCAGGGCCTCGAGCCGTCCCTCAGAGGCTGCCTCGTAGGCTGTGATCACCGCCTGCACCAGGCGATGGCGGACGACGTCGCGCTCGTCGAAGTAGACGAACGAGATTCCGGGCGTGCGGGCGAGCACGGTGCGCGCCTCCTTCAGCCCCGAGAGCTTGCCGCTCGGCAAATCGATCTGCGTGATGTCGCCCGTGATTACCGCCTTGGAGCTGTAGCCCAGGCGGGTGAGGAACATCTTCATCTGCTCGGAGGTCGTGTTCTGCGCCTCGTCGAGGATGATGAATGAGTCGTTCAGCGTGCGCCCGCGCATGAAGGCGAGCGGCGCGACCTCGATCGTGCCGCGCTCGAGCATCCGGCGCGCACGGTCGAAGTCGACCATGTCGTGCAGCGCATCGTAGAGCGGCCGCAGGTACGGATTGACTTTCTCGGCCAGGTCGCCCGGCAAAAAGCCGAGCCGCTCACCGGCTTCGACCGCCGGCCGGCACAGCACCATCCGCGTGACCTGGTTCTTCATCAGCGCCGCCAGCGCCATCGCCATCGCCAGGTAGGTCTTGCCGGTACCGGCGGGTCCGATACCGAAGACGATGTCGTGGGAGCGGATCGCGTCGATATAACGCTTCTGGTTGACGCTCTTGGGCGCGATCACGCGCTTGTGCGCGGAGATGTAGATGGTGTCGAGGAAGATGTCCCTAAGGTCGACGTTGCCGTCGGCGCGCAGGATACGCACCGAGTATTCGACGTCGCTGGGGTAGATCGGATGGCCCTGCTTGACGATCTCGTAGAGTTCGCTGAGCACTTTACCGGCCAGCGCCTGGTCGGGATGCGCTCCCGAGATGCGCAGCGTGCTGCCGTTGACGCCGATCCGCACGCCGAGCGCCTGCTCTATCACATGGACGTGGGCGTCGTGTTGGCCGAGAAGATCGGTAAAGAACCGATGGTCGTCGAAGTGGAGTTCGAGAGAATCTTCGGTGGCTGGCTGAGAAATGGTGTTGCTAAGCCTCGTGACGTCTATTCGCGGGACGCGGACTCCTGAAATCGAGCCGCATGTTCCGCCGCGTTGCGAGGATCGTAGCTCTTTTCGCGCTCACTTTTAAAGCCCGGCTTTGTGACGCGCAAATTAAGCGTGCGCGGTTTAAGGATGTCACGCGACCAGCGCGGTGACTCGTTCCAGCGCCTCGTCGAGCCGCGAGGCGTCGCGGCCTCCCGCCTGCGCAAAGTCCGGCCGTCCGCCGCCCGTGCCGCCGACGATCGGAGCAATCTGCTTCACGATATCGCCGGCCTTGATTCGGCCGGTCAGGTCGGGTGTGACCGCGACCAGGATTGCGACCTTGCCGTCGACCACCGAGCCGATCGCCACCACCGCGGAGCCATATTTCTGGCGCATCCGGTCGGCCATCTCGCGCAGCGCGCGCGGGTCGACGCCTTCGACGTGCCGCGTGACGACTTTCACGCCGCCGGCCTCGCGGACCTTCTCGGCATCCGCGCCGCCCGTTGCGCCATCGCCCGCGACCAGCTTCTGTTCGAGCGCGCGGAGCTGTTTCTCAAGCTCCTTCTCGCGCGCGAGCAGCCGCTCCAGGCGCTCGACCGCCGCGTCATCGCGGGCCCCCAGATGGCCGCCGATCGTCTCGAGTATTCGCTCGCGGCGGCGAATCGCCTCCAGCGCGCCCTGCCCCGTCGCGGCTTCGATTCGGCGCACGCCGGCGGCGACGCCCGATTCGGCCTCGAACTTGAAAACTCCGATATCGCCTGTGCGTCCGACGTGAGTGCCACCGCAAAGTTCGACCGAGAAATCGCCCATCCGCACTACGCGCACGACATCGCCGTACTTGTCGCCGAAGAACGCGAGCGCGCCGGCCTTGATCGCGTCGTCGTAGGCCATCTCTTCGGTCGCGACCTCGGCGTTTTCGCGGATACGCGCGTTGATCTCCTCTTCGATCGTCGCGAGATCGCCCTCGCCCACCGGTCCGGCGTGCGCGAAATCGAAGCGCAGGCGATCGGGGGCGACCAGCGAACCCGCCTGATGGACTCCCGTGCCGAGCACGTCACGCAGCGCGTAGTGCAGGATGTGCGTCGCGGAATGATTGAGCATCGCGGCGTCGCGCCGCGCCCGATCGACGCTCAGCTTGACGCGCCGCCCGCGCTCGAAATCGCCTGGCTCGCCGCGCAGCAGCCGACCGATATGGAGAATCGAGCCGTCGGCCTTGCGCGTGTCGACGACCTCGAGGATTGCGCCGGTTGCGGATTCGATTACGCCGCGGTCGCCGATCTGACCGCCACCCTCGGGGTAGAAGGGCGTTTCGGCGGTCACGATGAGGACGCGGTTGTCGCCGTCGCGATGGGCCGCGAGCACTTCGGACTCGGCGTCGTAGCGATGGTGTCCGACGAACCGCGAAGCAGCGCCGGCCCCGAGTTTTACTATTTCGGGGGCAATCGTGTCGTCTTTGCGCGCGGCGCGTCCACGCTCGCGCTGCTCTTCCATCAGGCGATCGAAGCCCGCGACATCAACCTCGATTCCATCGTTGCGCAACACGTCCTGTGTCAGATCGAGCGGAAACCCATACGTGTCGTAAAGCTTAAAGGCGACCTCGCCGGAGAGCATATGGCCATTCGCTTGCTTGAGCCGCGCGCGCTCGGTCTCGATGAGTTCGAGTCCACGATCTAGCGTTTCGCCGAAGCGCTCCTCTTCCTGGGTTACGACGTTCTGGATGCGGGAGGCTTGGGTATTAAGCTCGTCGTAGGCTCTGCTCATGGCCTCGCGAACACCCTCGCAAACCCATGCTAGAAACGGCTTCTTGATTCCGAGGTACCGTCCATGACGCGCAGCCCTTCGGATCAAACGTCGAAGAACGTACTCCCGGTCCGTGTTTCCGGGATTCAGGCCTTCGGCGATCAGGAAGCTAATTGCACGAGCGTGGTCAGCGATCGCACGAAACGAAATGTCCTTTTCAGACGAGTCACCGTAGTGCGAGGGCGTCGGGGTCGGGGACAAGGGAGCCTTTATTCGTGCCTCAGATGAGACCTCTTCAATCGATTTGATGATCTTCGCAAACACGTCGATGTCGTAATTGCCGAGGACGCGGCCGGTCTCCAGACTCTGCAATACCGCGGCGACGCGCTCGAGCCCGGTGCCGGTGTCGACGTGCTTCATCGGCAGCGGCGTGAGCTTCCTCGTCGCATCGCGGTTGAACTGGATGAACACGAGATTCGCCAGTTCGATAAACCGCGAACATCCCTCGACGTTGACCGCACATTGCTCGGCCTGATTCGCGTGACCGCTCGTGTCGCACGCGTCCGCGCCGCGATCGATATGAATCTCCGAGCACGGGCCGCAGGGCCCGGTCTCGCCCATCTCCCAGAAATTGTCCTTCTCGCCACAGCGCAGGACGCGGTCGCGCGGCAGATATCCCAGTTCGAGCCACGCCTGTTCGGCCTCGTCGTCGTCCTTATAGACGGTCGCCCAGAGACGGTCCGCGGAGATGCCCCAGACTTCGTTGATTAGCTTCCAGTGGAATTCGATCGCCTCGCGCTTGTAGTAGTCGCCGAACGACCAGTTGCCGAGCATCTCGAAGAACGTGTGATGGTACGAATCGCGGCCGACCGCTTCGAGGTCGTTGTGCTTGCCGGAAATCCGGAGGCACTTCTGGCAATCGGCGACGCGTGCCGCCGTGGGCGTGCGGATACCGAGAAAATAATCCTTGAACGGGACCATCCCGGCGTTGGTGAACAGCAGCGTCGGGTCTCCCTTGGGCACCAGCGATGCCGAGGGCACGATCTGATGGCCGCGTTCCTTGAAGAAATCGAGGAACGATTGACGGATTTTGTCTGTGGTCCAGCGCATGTAGGGTTATTCTAACGCAGACGGCCACATGAACTGTAGGGGCCGCCTAAGCGCAGCCCTGCCGGATTGTAGAGGGCGTTCCCTAACGGCCCTTACATCCAAAGGGAACTGGTCTGTGCGATTGAATGGATACCGAAAATGAAACAAGCAAATAGCGGGCGTCTCTCGGGCCGCCGGCTGCGAACCGCGCCAATCGCGCTCGCGCCGCTCCCGATACTTGCGGTCATCATACTTGCCTTCATCGTACCGGCATTCGCGGTGCCACCCGCACTTGCGGCCGAGCCGTTTCACTTTCCGGCCGTGCTGCGGAGCGGAAAAAAGATTGGCGACCTGGTGCTCGGGCTCAGCGCGCTCGCCGACGTAGTCAAGCTGTTCCCGGCCGCGCCGCAGGACTATCCAGGCAATCCGCGACCGCCGGCTGGCTTCCCGGAGGTAAAAATCGGCAAGATCCAGCCCGAGCCGGCGACCGTCTATAACCCGCCCGAAACCGGTTACGCGCTCTTCTTCGACGACAACGACAAGCTTGTGATTATCGAGGACGCCCATTCACCGCTCGCCGGCCTCGACCCGGAGGTCATCCACAAGCGATATCCCAAACTCAAGGACACCGGGCATGACGAACGGGTGATCGAACTCCAGGGCCAGATAGAGCCATGCATCGTGATGATGGTGCTGTTCAGCGCGCAGACGCGGAAGGTAATCAGGGTAGCATACGCGTTCACCTGTCCGACCAGCGGCTCGCAAAGTACTCGCCGCGAAGAAATTCCTCTCGCCTAACTGCCGCCTAGTTAGGCGATCGGGAACTTGCTGACCTTCATTCGCGTTTAACTGTTACAGCTGGCTGGACCAAAATGCTGGCTGCGCTCGCGGAAAATGTTCCGAGTGTTACAAAACGTTTTTGCCGACAGTGTAAGTTTTTCGACTAGATTATCCCATTATAACTTTTTATATCCAATTAGAGGTGCTGAGGATGTCAATTTGGTCATATTAACTGATTAATTATATACAGACTATCAATAATTGCCGCAGGCATATTTATTGCTTAGTTCTGGCAAAATGTGGTGAACGTTGCGGCAAAACGCTTTCCTGACCTTCAAAGTCCGCCTGATAACGACATCTATGCCCTCGCGAATGCGGCTTCCGGCCCTCAATCTGGCCCCACCGAAGTACTTGACCTGAAACCCGGCGAGCTTGTTGAAGTCCGAGGCGCGGCGGAAATAATCCTCGATGCCGACGGCAAACTGGACGGCCTTCCGTTCATGTCGGAGATGCAGAAGTACTGCGGCGGCGTTTTCGCGTGGCGCGACGGGCCGACAGCAGTTGCGCCGGCGGGCAGCCGCGGCGAATAGAAAACACGGTTCATCTTGAGGCACTGCGCTGTGACGGCTCCGCCCACTACGCCTGCCAGGCTGCGTGCTTGCTGTTCTGGAAGGAGGCCTGGCTCCGGCGCGTAAGCGAAAGCAGCAATGGAAGTGCGCATCGCGCCGCACAAGGCGGGCAGGCTTCCGCTTCGAACGAATCAGCGAAGCCCAACCCCAATGGTCAGGTGACGGATCGCGAGCGCCCGAGCCACACGGTGGAGCGGCCGGATAGAAAACTTATCTGCCAGGCGACCGAGTTGAATTCAGCCAGCTGCCCCATCTTGCTCGGCTGTACCGCGAACTACCTGGCCGGAGTCGTCCGCGACTGTGGGTCGGCGAAGATCGGGCCTGGCGAACTGCGGGTCCTGTGGGCTTACGCGCGAGGAAAAGTGATCCTGTCCGCGTTCACCGCCTGGGCTCGAACGCCGTGGAATGCCGAGCGCTACAAGAAAACGCCTTCGCAACGCCTGGATCTGCAGGTTGGAGAATGGGTGCAGGTGCGCAGCGCGCTCGAGATACTGCGCACGCTCGATCGCAATGCCTGCAACCGCGGGATGGAATTCAAGGCCGAGATGTTTCAGTTCTGCGGGCGCAAGTTTCCAGTGTTCGCGCGGATGGAACGGCGAATAGACGAACGCACCGGCATGATGCGCGAGTTTCGCAACGAGTGCATCATACTGACCTCCGTGCATTGCCACGGACAGCGCTCATTCTGCGCGCGCGGCAACTATCACTACTGGCGCGAGATCTGGCTGCGCCGCTGTTAGGCGTTCGCGGCGCGGATTGGGCGCTGGGCGACGACCCCGGCGATTCGATAGGCCGGATGGTCGGGCAACAGGCGTTGATGGCCTCCTCCGAACAGGTTCTCGCGCAGCGTGGCGCCGTCGTAGCCGGTGCGCACGCGGCCGCGGCGCTGCAACTCGGGCACCACCAGTTCGATGAACTCGGTGAAGCTGCCGGGCTGGTAGATCGGCACCAGGTTGATGCCGTCGATCCCGGTTTCGTCGACCCAACGCTCGATCTCGTCAGCGACGCGCGCAGGCTCACCGACGATGAGCGGCATCAGACTCGCGAGTTTCATCTCCTCGCGCGCCTCGGCCAGCGTGAGCGGCGAGCGCTCCGGATGCACCGCCGAGAACCATCGCGCGGCCGACTTGATCCCCTCCGAAGGAAAACGGTCCAGCACGTCGTCGTCGCGGAATTGCGCCAAGTCGACGCCCGTCCATCCGCCGAACAGCGCGAACGCGCCTTCGGGGCTGGCGTACGAGCGCAGGCGATGCTCCTTCAGACGCGCCTCCTCATCCGTCTCCGCGACGATGACCGACAGCGCCAGCACCAGCTTGACGTGGCTGGGCTCGCGCCCCTGCTCGCGGACGGCGGCGCGGATGCGCGCCACGCGCGCCCGGGTGACCTCGATCGTCGGATAGACCAGGAACAGCGCCTCTCCGTGGCGCGCGCCGAACGCGACGCCGCGGCTCGACTGACCGGCCTGCAACAAGAGCGGCGTGCGCTGCGCCGACGGCTCGCACATGTGCGGCCCCTCGACCTCGAAATATTTGCCCTTGTGATGGATCGCATGAACGCGGGCAGGGTCGGTATGCATGTCGCGGGCGGAGTCGCGTACGATCGCGTCCTCCTCCCAGCTCGCCTCCCACAGCTTGTACGCCACCTCCATGTATTCCTCGGCGCGCTCGTAGCGCTGGTCGTGCGGGAGCATCTCGCCCAGGCCGTTGCGGCAAGCGCTGTCCAGGTACGAGGTCACGATATTCCATCCAACGCGGCCGCCGGTGAAATGGTCGAGCGAGGAGAAGAGCTTGGCGGTGTGGAACGGCGGATAGTAGGTCGTGCTGTAAGTAGAGATGAAGCCGAGATGGCGCGTGGCCTCCGCCATCGCGGGGAACAGCATCGTCGGATCGTTGCCGGGAAATTGCACGGCGTGGCGAATCCCGGCCTCCGCGCTGCCCTTGTAAACGTCGTAGGCGCCGTGGACGTCGGCGAAGAAAATCGAATCAAAGCATCCGGCCTCCAGCGTGCGCGCGAGATCGACCCAGAAACGCGTCGAGGTATATTGCTCCGACGTGCGGTCGCGCGGGTTGCGGAACTGTCCGAACGATTGCAGCGCCGCCGCGCACTGGTTGAACGCATTGAGGTGGATGATCTTCTGCATAAGAGGCTTTCCTGGCGGCCCCCGGAACTCAGACAGAATATTCCTTAATCGTGCCCCTGAAGCGAGCGCAACATGCCAGTTTCCCGCTTTGCGCGTCGATACCGTCGGAGTACATTGTTTCGCGGTGCGGCGCTATGCGCATTGACCACAATGGATGAATTTGTCAGCGACAATGGCGTCCTTTAGATACGCGCCGCGAGCGACTTGCAATGGATGAGACGGAGGTAGTTGAGGCCTACGTCCATCCGATGTGGCGAGCTTCCGCCTTTGCTGACTTTCAAACTGCCACGGGTCTGGCGATCCTCATCAGTCTAGCTGTCTTCTATTTCATCGCGGGCAAAATCGGACTGCGCTTTGCGACGTTTCATCCCAGCACCACCGTTATATGGGCGCCGACCGGTATATCTCTGGCGGGAATTCTCCTTTTCGGCTCTTGGGTTTGGCCGGGCGTCTTTGCGGGTGCCTTTCTGGTCAACCTTACGACGGCTGGTTCACTAACAACGTCGCTCGGCATCGCTATCGGCAACACGCTGGAAGCACTGGTCGGTGCATATCTAGTAAATCGTTTTGCCGGCGGGAGGAATAGCTTCTACCGAACTCAGAATGTCTTCAAGTTTTTTTTCCTGGCCGTCATCGTCAGCACAACGGTAGCCGCTACCATCGGGGTTACCAGCCTCTGTTTGGGCGGATATGCGAGTTGGTCCAATTACCACTGGATATGGTTGACCTGGTGGTCGGGCGATGCATCCGGCGACATGGTCGTCGCTCCGTTCCTTATTCTGTGGTGTACAAATCCTCGCCTGCATTGGAGCCGCGCCAAGGCAATGGAGGCGGTACTGTTGCTGGTTTCGCTGGCAGTAATCGGGGGTCTGGTGTTCGGCGGATGGCTGCCGGTGACTATTCAGCGATATCCGCTCAGTTTCTTCTTTGTGCCGTTGCTGCTCTGGGCAGCATTTCGTCTGGGCATTCGCGAGACCGCTACTACGACTCTTATACTGTCCGGCCTCGCCCTCGCCGGGACGCTGCACGGATTCGGTCCTTTCGCCCAGTGCACTCGCGACGAAGCGATCATACTCTTACAAACTTTCGTGGGATTGATCGGATTCATGAGCTTGGCTGTGGCCAGCGAGGTTTTGCAACGCCCAAAGCTGGATGAGGCGCAAGCGGAGGCGAGAAAGGCGTCGTCGATGCTGCGCCGGCTCCAGATGGTGACCGACGTCGCCTTGTTTCAGGAAACCCGGGAAATGCTGCTGCATGAGCTACTCGATCGCTTACGCTCAGCGCTCGACTCCGACACCGCAACCGTTCTGCTTTTGGGCCCGGACGGCGTACATCTTTCTCCGTTTAGCTCTGCCGGGCTCAGGGAAGAGTTAAATGAGAATATTCAGATTCCACTGGGAGAGGGTGCCGCAGGAAGAATCGCGACTAGTGAGGAGGGCCTGATTTTCAACGATCTGACCGCCATCGATGCAGTTAGTCCGCTTCTTCGGCAGAAGGTTAAATCGCTCATTGGTTCGCCGCTAAAGATCGAGGGCCGCCTGATCGGTGTCATTCACGCTGGCTCGACGCGGCTTCGTGAATTTACTGTCGATGATCTCGATCTCATCCGCCGCGTGGCTCAACGCGCCGCCCTGGCCATCGAGCGTACGCAACTGCTCGAGCGGGAACGAAGCTCGCGGGAAGCCGCGGAAGCGGCCAATCAGGCGAAGGATGAATTCCTGGCGATGCTGGGGCACGAACTGCGTAACCCGCTGGCCGCCATCTCCATGGCGATGAATCTTCTCACGCGCGCCGACGGACCGCGAGACCTGGAGCCTCAAGCGCATGCCATCATTGTCCGGCAAGTTGAACAACTCTTGCGCCTTGTGGACGATCTGCTTGACGTCGCGCGCGTGACGACACGCAAGATCCATCTGCGTCGTCAGCCCACAAACATTGCAGAATGCATATCGGGCTGTATCAAACAGTTGACCGCGACAAAGCAGTTGGGAGACCTGCACATTCTTGTCGAGGCAGCCCCTGTGTGGGTCGATGGCGATCCCGATCGTTTGGCGCAAATCGTGATCAACCTGGTGTCCAATGCGGTAAAATACTCTCCTTCTGGCGGTAGCATACTGGTGAGCACTGCGGCAGAAGATGAGTACGCCGTTATCCGAGTCAAGGATACTGGGGTAGGTATTCCGGCAGGTCTTCTTCCGCGTATTTTCGATCTCTTCGTTCAGGGTGAGGTTGATCTTGATCGCACACACGCTGGTTTGGGTATTGGACTGACGCTGGTCCGGCGCCTGGCGGAGCTACATGGCGGTACGGCAGAAGCCTTCAGCGAAGGGCCGGGTAAAGGCAGCACCTTCATTGTGCGTTTGCCAAGCATCGCCGCACCAGCGTTGACCATAGAACATTTCTCAAGCGGTCCGGATGCGGCTAAGGCGCCGCGCCGGATTTTGATCATTGAAGACAACGCCGACGTGCGCGAGAGTCTGCGCGCCTGGCTGGAGTTGTCGGGGCACCATGTATACGAGGCTCCCGACGGGCCAAGCGGCGTTGAAAAGGCTGTCGCTGTCCGGCCCGACGTCGCACTAGTTGATATCGGCCTGCCGGGACTGGACGGTTACGCTGTTGCCAGGCGCATCAGATCGATGCCTGACGGCCGAGGCATAGTGCTGGTTGCGCTGACAGGTTACGCTCGGCCGGAATATCGCGAACGCGCGGACGAGGTTGGATTCGACGGATACCTGGCGAAGCCCATCGACGTTGGCCAACTCTCCGAACTCATTGAAACCCTCTCGAGTATGGTATCGCCGCTTGTACGTGGTTGAGGCGGTATAGAGCCAACTAGATAGTTCGAACCGATCGGTTTTGTGTTGCCAGCAAGCTTTCGATGGAACGCGTCAACGAAATTCTCGAGTTCTGGTTCGGCGACGGCTCCGACCCGGCGCGCGAGCGGCGATGGTTCGCGCAGGACGCCGCCTTCGACCAGGCCTGCAGAGCCGGTTTTATGACCGATCATGAACGCGCAGCCGGCGGCGAACTCGATCGCTGGAAGGAGGAGCCGTCGAGTACGCTCGCGCTGGTCCTTCTGCTCGACCAGTTTCCCCGCAACATCTTCCGCGGCGCTCCGCGCGCCTTTGCCACCGATCCAAAGGCGCTCGCGACGGCGAAAGACGCGGGCGCGCGCGGATTCGACCTCGCGCTGCCGCCGGTCCAGCGGCCCTTCATCTATCTCCCGTTTCAGCACAGCGAAAATCTCGACGATCAGAAGGAATCGGTCAGGCTCTTTCACAAGCTCGCCGCGGAGCATCCCGCGATGGCCGGGTACGTCCAGTACGCCGAACAGCACATCGGATTGATCCGCCGCTTCGGCCGCTTTCCGCATCGCAACGCCGTCCTGGGCCGCGCCTCGACTGCTGAGGAGACGGAGTTCCTCCAGCGCTCAACTTGACCACGATTCCGGCCCCCACCTATAGTGGCCGTTCGAGGTTGCGCACTGCCCGCCGAGCGATCGCAGTGCCGCGGACTTGACTTCGATCTATCCTGCAGCTGATTGCCTGCAGCCGATTTGCCCTAAGCCGATTCGCCGGCCCGTGACGAACGGCGTCCACATGGAGTATAAGTAGTCTTTGGAACGTTTCACCCGAGGTATGCCCGACATGACCCAGATTGAAGCCGCGCGCAAAGGGATCGTCACCCCGCAGATGATCGAAGTCGCCGAGGACGAGGGCCTCGCGCCCGAGGAAATCCGCGGACTCGTCGCCAGCGGCGAGGCGGTCATCCCGCACAACGTCCATCACGACTTCCGCGCGATCGGAATCGGCAAACGGTTGCGCACCAAGGTCAACGCCAATATCGGCGCTTCGAACTTTCATCAGCTGCTCGACGAAGAGGTCGAGAAGCTTTACACCGCGGTGCGCTTCGGCGCGGATTCGGTGATGGACCTCTCGACCGGCACCGATCTCGACAAGATTCGCGCCGAGTTGCTCTCGCGATGCACTGTCATCCTCGGCACGGTGCCGATTTACCAGGTCGCCTCCGAGCACTCGATCATGGAGCTTGAGCGCGAGTTCTTTCTCGAAGTGATCGAGCGCCAGGCGTGCCAGGGCGTCGACTACATGACGCTGCACTGCGGGGTGACGCGCGAGAGCGTCGCCCGCCTGCGTCAGCATCAGCGGATCGAGGGTATCGTGTCGCGTGGCGGTGCGCTGCTCGCGGCCTGGATGGAACGCACGGGGCGCGAGAACCCGCTCTACGAGCACTTCGACGAGGTCTGCGCGATCCTGCGCGAGCATGACGTGACGATTTCGCTCGGCGACGGACTGCGTCCGGGCGCCACCGGCGACGCCACCGATCGCGGCCAGATAGCCGAATTGCTAGTGCTCGGCGAACTGACCGAGCGCGCGCGCAACTTGGGCGTGCAGGTGATGATCGAGGGGCCGGGCCACGTACCGCTCGACCAGATCGAGGCCAACGTGCAGCTCGAAAAGCGCATCTGCGGCGGCGCGCCGTTCTACGTGCTGGGCCCGCTGACCTGCGACGTCGCCCCCGGCTACGACCACATCACGGGCGCAATCGGCGGCGCAATAGCCTCCGCCGCCGGCACCGACTTCCTGTGCTACGTCACTCCGGCCGAGCATCTGCGCCTGCCCGATATCGACGACGTGCGCGAGGGCGTGATCGCGACCCGAATCGCCGCGCACTCGGGCGATCTCGTCAAGGGCGTGCGCGCGGCCAAAGTTTGGAACGACCAGATGTCGCGCTATCGCAAGGCCCTTAACTGGGAGGGCATGTACGCGATGGCGATGGATCCCGACAAGGCGCGCCGTTACAAGGAAGAGAGCGAGGCCTCGGGCTCCAACGTGTGCAGCATGTGCGGATCGCTGTGCTCGGTGAATATCGACAACGCCGCGATCAAGTTCGCCGCCCGCCGCGCGCTCAGCGAGGCCGAGACTCATGCCGTCCACTGAGGGCTTGCGCGCGGGCGACGACCCGGGCGCGGCGGCGCAGATCGCGCTCCGCGATCAGCATGGCAAAGAGCGCCGGCTGGCGGAGTTTCGCGGAAAGAGCCTCGTGGTTTATTTCTACCCGGCCGACGACACGCCCGGATGCACGGTCGAGGGCAAGGAGTTCCGCGACCTTGATGAAGCGTTCGCGGGGCTCAAGTGTGTGGTCGTCGGCGTCAGCGTCGATTCGGTGGAATCCCATCGCGCGTTCGCTGAAAAGCACGCCTTCCCCTTTACGCTGCTCTCGGATCCCAAGGGCGAGCTGGCGAGCGCCTTTGGCGTGTTCCGTGGCGGGGTCGCCGCGCGTTCGACCTTCGTGCTCAACGCGGACCAGCGCGTGGCGCGAGCCTTCCATGAGGTCACGCCGCGCGGCCACGCCCAGCGCGTGCTCGATTTCGTGCGCTCGATCCTCGAATCGCATCGGATGCTCGGCGGCTGAGAGGCGCCCGGAGGGTATCGACAGGGCCGAAATGATGGTTATTTTTGGCTCTGGCTTCAATAGATGACAAATGATGTAATCTAAGGACTGAATTCCAGCCGACACGGTCCAAAACTATGGCCAAGACTTCAAAGAATATTCTCGATGAGGCGCGCGCCCAGATTAAATCGATCGATATAGACGAGGCGCGCAGGATGCTCGAAAAGCCGGGCACGGTGCTGCTCGACGTCCGCGAGGGCGATGAATGGCGCCAGGGGCATATTCCGCAGGCGATCGGAATCCCACGCGGCTTCCTGGAACTGCGGGTCGAAGAGAAGGTGCCGGATCACAAAGCGCCGGTCATCCTGCAATGCGCCTCGGGCACGCGCTCGCTGCTCGCGGCGCGGTCGCTGCGCGAGATGGGCTACGAGAACGTGTACAACCTGACCGGCGGCTTCAACGCCTGGAAGGACCGCGGCCTGCCGTGGACGGCCGACCGCCAATTCACTGCCGACGAGCTTGCGCGGTACTCACGTCACTTCGTGATTCCGGAGGTCGGCGAGAAGGGGCAGGCCAAGCTGCTCGACGCCAAGGTGCTGCTGCTCGGCGCGGGCGCGCTGGGTTCGTCCTCCTCGCTCTATCTGGCGGCGGCGGGCGTGGGCACGCTCGGACTGGTGGACTTCGACGTGGTCGATCTCTCCAACCTGCAGCGCCAGATAATCCATACGACCGACCGGGTCGGGATGCTCAAGACTGAGTCGGCGCAGAAATCGATCAACGCGATCAACCCCGGCATCAAGGTCAACCGCCACGAGGTCCGGCTCACCTCGGACAACGTGATGGACATCATCAAAAATTACGACGTCGTGGTTAACTGCGGCGACAATTTCCCCACGCGCTACCTGATCAACGACGCCTGCGTGTTGGCGCACAAGCCGCTGGTCGATGGCGCGATCTTCCGCTTCGAGGGCAACGCCACGGTCTTCCACCCCGCCGCGGGCGGACCCTGCTACCGATGCCTGTACCCGGAGCCGGCGCCGCCGGACATGGCGCCGTCGTGCGCCGAGGCGGGCGTGTTGGGTGCGCTGCCGGGGATAATCGGCTCGATCGAGGCGCTCGAGGCGATCAAACTAATCCTGGGCGCGGGCGAGCCGCTGATCGGACGGATGGTCTATTTCGACACGCTGTCGAAGGATTACGTGCGCGTGCTCAAAATCAAGCGCGATCCGAAGTGCCCCGTCTGCAGCGACCATCCGACGCAGACCGGGCTAATCGACTACGAAGCCTTCTGCGGCCTTGCGGCCGCGCCGAGCGCGGGCGCGGCGGCCAACGGGCATGCCGAAGCGGCCCCTGCCGCTGGACGCTAAGATCTCGCGAATCGGTCCCGTTTAGCGGTCCACCGGGATTCTCCCGGACCCTGCGCTCTCGTTTCCTTACCGTACTTCGGGTTAAATGTTGGCGGGTGCCGCTTCAAAGGGGCGCCCGCCAAACGTTTTAGCGCAGCGCGGGCGGGGAAGTATGGCACTGGGGCCGTTTTACGTGGTGGAAAAACTCAAACAATCCGGCGGCGTGCGCGGCGTCGCGCTCCTGATGCGCCATGGCGAAACGCCATGGAATCGCGAGGGCCGCGTGATGGGCCGCAACCCGGTCGAACTCGACCGCCACGGCCGCGCGCAGGTCGCTCAATTGGTCGACTTCGTGCGCGCTCTCAAGCCCGATCTTATCGTGACCAGTCCGCTGGTGCGGGCGCGCCAGTCGGCCGAGATAATCGCGGCCGGCCTCGGCGGCAGCGTGCCGATTCACGAAAACCCGCAAATCGCGGAGGTCCAGTACGGGCGCTGGGAGGGCATGAACTACCAGGAACTGATCGTCGATGAGGATTACCTGCGCTATCGGGAGGAGCCAATCCTGAGTTCGACGCCCGGCGGCGAAAGTATCGTCGAGGTCCAGACGCGTGGCGTCGAGGCGGTGATGCGCACGCTCGCCGAAGGCGACGGACAGCGCGTCCTGTTCGTCTCCCACGGCGATATCATCCGCACCGTGCTGTGCCACTTCATGGCGATGGAATTGCGCCACTTCCGCCGCATCCGGGTCGACAACGCGGCGCTCTCGGCAGTTCAGGTCGCGGGCGACTTCGCCGAGATCAAGTTCGTCAATATGCTTCCTGACATCGGACGCACGTTCGTCGCGCCCTTCCCGGTAAAGCCGTCGGCTGATTCGCCGACAGAAGCGGAAGACGAGTAGCGCGGGTCGCGATGCACCCTCTGATTGAGCATTTCCAGATGATGGCGCGCTACAACCGGCTCGCCAACGAACGGTTGTACGACTGCTGCGCCCGGCTCTCCGACGCCGAGCGCAAAAAGAATCGGCAGGCCTTTTTCAAAAGTATTCACGGCACCCTCAACCACATCATGGTTGGCGACCGAAACTGGATGACCCGGTTCGAGGGAGGCGTCGCGTCGTCGGCGCAGCTCGACACGATCCTGTACGACGATTTCGATGAGCTTCGCGCGGCGCGGGTGCGCGAGGATGAGCGGATCGAGCGGTTCGCCGCCGGGCTGAGCGAAGGATTCCTCGACTGCGAGATCGCCTACGTCAGCAACGAAGGCAGGTCATATCGTAATCCGGTAAGGATGCTGCTGGCGCATCTTTTCAATCACGAGACGCACCATCGCGGCCAGGTCCACGCGATGCTCTCGCAGGCCGGCATCGCCACGCCCGTGCTCGATCTGCCGCGAGTGATGGTGCCATAGCGACTGAGATTGCCGCAGGACGATGCGTCCGCACGCCGCAGAAAGGCCATTACGCAAAAGGATTTTCTTCGCAAAGTTTAAAGGAACGTGAATTAACGTCAAATTAACCAAATATACGTTCCAAAAAATCAAAATTGACTAAGAACAACTGGTTAATTATAGTAACTTGCTTGACACCTCATTCCGCACTGCCTAAAATTCTTACAATTCATAGCTGAACAGATCTTTCGGGGGGAGGGATCTCGCTCAGCCCACCGGTTGCGGGTCGCACCTGCTGCGGCCGCCTCATCTTGTTTGGTCAGGTCCCTCGAAAATGGCCGGCCACTTCTGCCGGTCGCCGACATTTTCGACGCGCGAACGCGGTCCTGATGAAGAACTGCGCGCGTCTAAGACTTTCTCTCGGGGGGGAGATCGATGAAGGGATTTTTTGGTTTCGCAGCTCGTCTTTTCGGCGCAACCGTAACGCTCTGCGCGCTCCTGTTCACTGCCATTCCTGTCCGCCAGGTTTGGGCGCAGTCCATCTCTAATTATCCGCCGATACTGTTGGTGCGGTCGCGTTCTGAAAAGCCTACACCGACACCGACGCCCACACGAAAGCCGAAGGCCACCCCAGCCCCATCTTCTGCTGCTACCCAGACGCCCGCGGTCACACACACGCCTGCAAGTACTCCGACCGCCGCGGCTACGCGGACGCCTGTGGCTACCCCAACGCCTGTGGCTACCTCAACGCCTGCGGCTACCCCTACACCAAATTGCGCATCAAACGAGTCGCTTTATGTAGATTTGGGCGGGAGCGATACGACAGGGAACGGCAGCGCGCAGGCCCCCTACAAGACGGTGGCGAAAGCGATTTCAATGTCATCCGCAGGTGACACAATTTCCGTAAATGCTGGCACATATGCAGAGATCGCAATCTTCAACGGGAAATCGGGCGAGACCGGTTGCCATATCACTTTGAGGAGCACGACGGGCCAGACCGCCGTATTGCAAGGGGTGCAACTGAATAGCTCGAACTATATCGACGTTCAGAATCTTGAATTGACCCATCAGGAGTCGACGACGCCGGACGGGTACGGTGTGTATATCTCCGGCACTTCGCATGACGATACCGTGACTGGCTCTTACGTCCACGATCTTTGTCATGAAGGAATTTACGAGGAGAGTACCGTTGGTGACAACATCACTCTCGACAGCAACACTATCGTGCGCGCGCAGATGGCAGGCATGAACATAGATGGCACCGGTACGACCGCTACCAACAACGATGTCTCGTATACGCAGCAAAGACCCCAGCTAGTGGGTGGAATATTTTCCGTGTGCCAGGCTCCCGATCTGCTCCCCACCGGAGACCCTGCCGACGATGCCGACTGGATTCGGGTCTTTGGGCGCAATCACGTTATCGCCCACAACAATCTGCACGATCTTCCGCACGGCACCGTCGCCAACCCAATCGACGTGAATGAGGCGCATACCGACTGCTTCCAGACCTGGGACAATGGCACGGCTTCCGGCGGACTGGTAAATACCCTGTTCGACAGCAACAGTTGTAGCGATTCAGACACCGCTCCCTGGACTACCTGGGGCGTCGAAATGGGTTCATTCCAAGGCACGGTGACGGGCAACACGTTTCGCAACAATGTATTCGCAAATCTGAATCAGGGGCTTCAGCTCGATGGCAGTCCACAATCCGGGAATAGCTATTACAACAACACCATAGATCATATTTCACAGGAAGCATTCATATACGGTGCAACGTTTAGTAACGAGGTATTCGAAAATAATGAGATATTCGATGTCGGCGCCGGCGGCGACGGCCCAATCAGTTGCTACAACGGCACCGTTCCCACCTGGAAAACGAACAATGCGACCATGCGCTCTGGCGAGGTGGGCAATTATTGCGGCTCCTGTACTTGTCCCACCAGCTCGAGCATCGCTCCAGGCTTTGTCAGCAGCGGTGACGACACCGGAGCCGGCGCCAACTACCATCTGTGTTTTGCAAATGGCAGTCCCAGCGGCTGTTCGGCGATTTCAGGCATCGCTAATTCCGGCACCACGATAAGTTCATTCTCCGTCGACAAAGACGGCACTCCGCGGCCCCAGGGCTCAGCGTGGTCGATCGGCGCCTATGAGGAACATCCATAAGAACGGGCTGTCTAGCGATCCGAGCCAGGCCTGGCCCCGCCTGCGCTCACCAAAAAAGCAGCAGGGGACGCGTCCGATGGACGCGTCCCCCGCTGCGCAGTTGCCAGAGTACCCTGCCCCGGCCTTGACGGCGGAGCCCTACGGGCCGCCCTCAGGCCCGGCGTACTCGGTGCCCGCGCCACCCACCGTTACGCCCTTGCGCACGCGCACCGCAAGCTCCGGACGGCCCGGCACGTCGACGCGCAGGCTGCGATAGCCGGGGCGCGAGGGGTCGGACGCCACGAAGCCGGCCGTATACTGCTCGCGCAGCTCATTGCTGATCGCCGCGCAATCCTCGCGCAGCGCCTCACCGTCGCCGACCTCGCGCACCACGAAGGTGCGCGCGCCGGTCTCGTTGGACAGCTCGGTAAGCGTCTGCGTATCGACGTGGTCCATGTCGCCGCCGAACATGAACGGCCCGATCGCGATTCCCATTCCGCCCGAGTTCGGGTCGCCGATTCCGATTGAATAGATCAGCACGCCCATCCGCCGCGCCTGCCCGACCACCTGCTGCAATGTCGCCTGGCTCGCGTTATCCATCCCGTCGGTCACGACCAGCAGCGCTTTTTTATCGTAGCGCCCGTGCCTTACCATGATCAGGCCGTCCATGATGGTGTCGAACAGCGCGGTCTGGCCATAGGCGTGCAGCAGCGCGAGCCGGCTCCTGACCAGGAAATGGTTGGTGGTGAATGGCTGGAGCAGGAACGGACGGTTGGAAAACGCGAACAGGAACACGTCGTCCTGCGAGTTGAGATTGTCGATGAATTGCGAAATCGCGGCGCGCAACTGCTGGAGCTTGGGCTCCATGCTGCCCGAGGTATCGGCCAGAATTCCCACCGACACCGGCGTGTTGAGGTCCTGGCGCAGGAACTCCAGCGGCCGTTGCGTACCGTCCACGTAGATGCGGAAGTCACCCTTCTGCAGGCCGGTCACGTAGCGGCCGTTCTGGTCGGTCACTGTGACCGTCACCTGTTCGTAGCCTGACTGATTGCGTAGCGCGCGCGAGGGTAGTTCCAGTTCCTGGCCTGGTTGCGGACTGAGCTGGGGCATCGTGAGCGCGTCGTTACCGCCCTGCTGGCTGCGCGGCGTCGTCGGCAATTCAAGTACCGAGCCGCCCTGGCCATTGTTGAGCGGTTGAGGCGGCGGAACGTACCCGTGCTGTTGTGCCGCCGCCGGGCCGGCTGCGGTGAACAGGAAAGCCGCGAGCATCGCCACCACCGCTGTCGCTGTCCGACCGCATCCGGCGCGGCCTCTTAAGCTCAGCATTGCGACTATCCTCGACTGCAAATTTCGAACCCGAATTTCAAGGTAATTTCCAGGCCAAATTGCAAAGCTCGGACCGCGAAAGATCCAACGTTCCAGCTTGATCTTCCTATTTGCCCCCGCTTTGAGCAAGCCGGTACCGCTATATGACGCGTTTAGATCCGACGCTCGTGTGGCACTTTTATTCGTTTTTCTCCGCCGCGCTCATCGCCGATCCGCCGATCCCCTCGAGTAATTAGACGCATTCGCGCGTTTCCCGTTTCGGCTATTGTCCCCCCGCCAGCCAGCGTCGTAAGGTGGCGTGGAAGCCCTTTTTGGGAGCTGCCCGGCGGCCCAGGCGCCAGCGCGCGCCAGGCGAACGATAGGAGGACCGGATGAAATTCGGCATTTTCATGGCGCCATTCCATCGCGCCGGCGAAAACCCCACGCTCTGTTTCGAGCGCGACCTGGAACTAATCGAATGGCTGGATAGCACCGGCTACGACGAGGTCTTCATCGGCGAGCATCATTCCTCGGGATGGGAAATCATCTCGTCGCCGGACATTTTCATCGCCGCCGCCGCCGGGCGCACGCGCCGCATCATGCTCGGCTCGGGCGTGGTCAGCGTCCCGTACCACAACCCCTTCAACATCGCGAACCGCTATGCCCTCCTCGACCATCTGACGCGCGGGCGCGTGATGCTCGGATGCGGTCCGGGCGCGCTCGCGGCCGACGCGCATATGCTGGGGATCGACACGACCCAGCAGCGGCGCCAGATGGTCGAGGGCGTCAAGGCAATAATGCGGCTTTTCATCGAGGAGGGCGGCATCACGCTCGACGGCTCTTTCTTTCGTCTCAACGACGCCCATCTCCAGGTCAAGCCCTACCAGCAGCCGCACATGCCGATTTTCGTCGCCAATACGATCTCGCCCTCGGGGATGGTCGCGGCGGGCGAACTTGGATGCGGCGTGTTGTCGGTCGCGGCGTTCGCCACCGGCGGCCTGGAAGGGCTGCCCAAGCGATGGGCGGTGGCGGAGGAGACCGCCGCCGAGCACGGCAAGACGGTTAGCCGCGCCAACTGGCGGATGGTGATGCCGATCCACCTGGCGGATTCCAAAAAGGAGGCGCTCGACGACATCCGCGAGGGCGGCAACTCGTGGATCCAGGACTATTTCATCGACACCCTGGGCGCGAAGATCCAGTTCGAGGAGTATCCGGGCCAGCCGCGTGAGGAAATGACGATCGATCGGATGGTCGCGCGCGGCGGAGCGATCGTCGGCACCCCGGCCGACGCGATCGCGCGCATCCGCGAGATCCAGGAGGTCAGCGGCGGCTTTGGCGGGCTGCTCGGACTCGCCCACGAATGGGCGTCGCGCGAGAAGACGCTGCGTTCGTACGAGTTATTCGCGCGCTACGTGATGCCGCAGTTCCAGGGCACGGTGGCCGAAATCGAATACTCCCAGCGATGGGCGGCCGCGCAGCGCGAGTTGCTGTTCAACAAGTCGGTCGCTGGAATCCTGACCGCGATGAACGACTACAAGCAACATCGCGAGGCCAAGGGCGAGAAGCCATCCGAAATAGCCGACCAGCCGGTCACCCGCATCCGTCCGTGAGCGTCTAGCTTCCCGGTTCAACGCGCGCGGCCGCGCCGACTGGAGGCGGCCGCGCATTTTTTGTGGAGCGGCCTCGCGCGATTCGCGCTACGTGCGCCGCTTACGATGCGAGCATTTCATATCCCGATCGAATTGCCGCCGAACTACTGCGTTGACCCGCCTGCATCGCGCCGTTAGCGTGTTCACTATCGTTGGATTCGCGCGCCGCGCCCGGATGCGCGCTTTCCCCCCTGGAGCAACCCGTTGTCGCATTTGAGCGAGGCGCAGATTCTTCGCTTCCTCGTCCAGCTTGCCCTGCTGCTGTTCGCAAGCCGCGCGCTGGGCGACCTGGCGAAACGTCTGGGGCAGGCCCCGGTCATCGGAGAGCTGCTCGCCGGAGTGATCGTCGGCCCCTCGGTACTCGGCAACCTGGCGCCGGGCCTGTTCGCCGCGTGCTTCGGCGGCGACCCGATCTCGCGCCATCTGCTCGAGGCCTTCGCCTGGACCGGCGCCATCCTGCTCCTGCTCTACATCGGGCTCGAAACCGACCTCGATATCCTCCGCGGCCAGGGCCGCGCCGCCGCCTGCGTATCGGTGTGCGGGATGGTGATTCCGTTCGGCGCGGGGATGCTCCTGGGCCTGATGCTGCCCGCGCAATATCTCGCCGCGCCGGACCAGCGGCTCATCTTCGCGCTCTTCATGGGCGTGGCGATCGCAATCTCGGCAGTCCCGGTGATTGCGAAGATCCTGATCGAATTGGGCTTGATGCGCCGCGAGCTGGGAATGCTGATTCTGGCCGCCGGATTGATCGACGACACCACGGGATGGCTCCTGCTGTCGCTGGTTGCGGGGCTGGCAAGCGGCCGCGCGCTCTCGCCGGCCTCGATCGGGCTGCTGCTCGGCGAGGCCGCCGCCTTCATCGTGTTCTGCTATTTCGTGGGCGTGCGGCTGGTGACGTGGCTGATGCGATGGGTGGACGACCGTGGCGCGGCCGAGCATGGAAAGTTCAGCGCGATGGTCCTGGTTGCGTTCGTCTGCGCGATCGTTACCCAGGCGATCGGCTTGCATGCGGTGTTCGGCGCCTTCGTAGCGGGGCTGATGCTGAGCCGCGCGCCGCGCGTGCGGGCGCGCGACCGCGCGGAGATCGAGGCAGTCACGATGGGCCTGATGGCGCCGGTGTTCTTCGCTTACTCGGGCTTGCAGACCAATCTCTCGGCGCTCACTAGCCCCTACGTCCCGCTGATCGTACTCGGGGTGGCGTGCACGGCGAAGATCGCGGGCGCTCTGCTGGGCGGCAAGCTCGGAGGACTTCAGTTCCGCGAGGCCCTGGCAGTGGCCTTCGGGATGAATGCGCGCGGCGGGATGGAAATCATCCTGGCCCTGCTGGGACTCAGCCTCGGCGTGCTCACGCCCGCGATGTACACGGTAATCGTCGCGGTTGCGGTCGTCACCTCGGTTACCACGCCACCGTTGCTCAACTGGGCGTTGCGCGGAGTGAGCCGGCGCCCGGGCGACGCCGAACGCGCCGAGCGCGACCGCATCCTGGCCCGCCTGCCGCTGCGCACGGCGGGTGCGAAGCTGCTGGTGCTGAGCGGCGGTGGTCCGCATGCCGAACTGGCGGCCCATCTTGCCGCCACGCTTGGCAAATCCTCCGACGCGAGCATCACGGTGTTCCACGCCGCAACCGGCGATTCCAACGGAGGCACCGGCGCGACCGCCGCATTCGACGCGCAATTCGCGCGTCTCAAGGAGATCGCCACGGCCGCCGGCGCCACCAATGTCTATCAGCGCACCGGCAGCGGCGAGTCGATCATCGAGGCGATTCTGCAGGAGAGCGAACGCGGCTACGACGCCATCTTTGCCGGCGCCTCGCAGGTCCACGGCCACGCCGTGCTCGGCGGCGAGGTATTGCGCGGCCTGCTCGGCGTGGTCCGCGCGCCGGTGGTGATCGCCAGCAATGCCGGCGCCGCGATGCCGATGCGCAAGCTGTTGGTGCCGGTGAGCGGAGCGTCGTTCGCGCGCCTGGGCGCGGCGGTCGGGATGCTCTATGCGCACGCGGCCGGCGCCGAAACCACCGCGCTTTAGGTCCGCCAGCGCTCGCTCCTGGACTTGCGCACGCTCGCCGGCGGCGCGGCAGCGGGCGGCGAGGGAGAGGAGGCCATCGGCGAAATCCGCGAACTCGCAGAACAGCTCGAACTGAACATCGCGACTCGCATCGAAACCGGGGTCAACGCCGAGAGCGTCATCCTGCGCACAATCAAGGAGGGCAAATTCGACCTGCTCATGATGGGCGCGCTGTTCCGTTCGGCCGAGCAGCGCCTGCACTTCGGCAGCCGGGTGGACCAGATTCTGCGCCGTGCCGGATGCGCGGTCGCGGTGGTCGTGGCGCCGGAGCAATCGCCGCGGCTTTGAGCGGCGCGCTTCGCACGCATGGCAACCTCCGGCGAGCTTAACGTCGTCACCGGCGCGCTCGGCTACACCGGCCGCTACATCGGCCGCGCGCTGTTCGAGCGTGGCGCGCGCGTCAGAACCCTGACCGCGCATCCGTCGCAACCCAATCCCTTCGGCGAGCGGCTCGAGATCGCACCGATGGATTTCGGCTCGCCCGATAGGCTCACCGAAAGCCTTGAAGGCGCGAGCACACTCTTCAATACCTACTGGATTCGCTTCCCGTATCGGGGCGCGACTTTCGATACCGCGGTCGAGAACATCCGCACGTTATTGCGCACCGCCCGGAAGGCCGGCGTCCGCAGGATCGTCCATATCAGCATCACCGGCGCTGCCGAGGATTCGCCTCTGCCCTATTTTCGCGGCAAGGGAATCGTCGAGCGCGAGATCGCGCAGTCGGGACTGTCGTATTTGATCCTGCGGCCGACGCTGATTTTCGGCGTCGAAGACGTCCTGGTCAACAATATCGCGTGGCTCGTGCGCCGCTTCCCGCTCTTCGCCATCCCGGGCCGCGGCGATTACCGCGTGCAACCCGTGTTCGTCGCGGACCTCGCCGCGCTCGCGGTCAGCGGCGCGTCCAGCGCCGACAACCGCATCGTTGACGCCGTCGGACCAGAGATTTATAGCTTCCGGGATTTCGTGCGCACGATTGCCCGCGCGCTCGGACGCACGACGTTCCTCGTTCCCGTCCCGCCGCGCGTGGCGCTGCTCTTCTCGCGCTTTATCGGTTACGCGCTCGGCGACGTGACACTGACCCGCGATGAGATCGACGGCCTGATGGCGAGCCTGCTGGTCTCCAACGGTCCGCCGACCTGCCCCACCGCGCTCAGCTCATGGCTTCAAAGCAATGCCGACCTGGTCGGCAGAACCTACACCTCGGAATTGGCCAAACGTTTCGGCGGCCCGGATGGCCGCGGCTGACCGCGGCACGCGCGCTCTGGTAGCATGCTCGGGCGCATCCGTGAGGCGAGTTGCCGCCAATCGCACGCGCGCAAGAGTCCAAGGAGTCTCCCCGATGGCTATTCATGACGATATCTGCCGGTCGATCGATCGCTTCAAGGATCAGGCGATCGGTCTCGGCCGCCAGATCCATGCCCATCCTGAATTGCGGTTCGAGGAACGCTTCGCGGCCGGCCTGCTCACCGGCGCGCTTGACGAAATCGGTGTCGAAGTCGAACGTGGCGTGGCCGGATTGGAGACCGCGTTTCGCGCCGAGACCGGCAAGTCCGATAGATCCGGGCCGACCGTCGCCATCCTCGCCGAGTACGACGGATTGCCCAACGGCCACTCCTGCGGCCACAATCTCATCTGCACCGCCGCGCTCTCGGCCTTCGCCGGCCTCGCCGCTTTACGCGCGCAATTGCCCGGACGCGTCGTGATCCTGGGCACGCCGGCCGAGGAAGGCGGCGGCGGCAAGATCATCATGCTGGAAAGGGGCGCGCTCAAAGGCGTCGACGTTGCGATGATGGTGCATCCGGTGGACGGCGAGTACGCCACTTTTCCCACGCTCGCCACGCGCCACCTGCGCATCACGTTCCACGGGCGCGCCTCGCATGCGGCGGTCGCGCCCTGGGCAGGCGCCAGCGCACTGGCGGCGGTGATCCAGACCTTCCAGAGCGTCGACGCCGCGCGCCTGCATTTTCGTGACGGCTCGCGAATCCACGGCATCATCACCAACGGCGGTCAGGCGGTGAATATCATTCCCGAGAAGGCTGAATGCGAGTTTCTGTGCCGCGCTCACACGACCAGCTACACGCACGAGATCGCCGACCGCGTCGTGCAATGCGCCGAGGCGGCCGCCGCGGCCACCGGAACCCAGGTCACGCACGAAGTGCTGGGCGGCTACAAGAACATGAACAACAACCTCGCGATGGCCCATCGCTACGCGCGCCATTGCGAAGCGCTCGGCGTCCAGGCGCCCGACGCGCCACCCGACCTGCCCACCGGCTCGACCGACATGGGCGACGTGAGCCACGCCATGCCCGCGATTCATCCGATCTTCCGCATCGCCGATCCGGGCGCGGGCAACTGCCACGAGGAACGTTTCGAGAAGCACGCCGACACGCCGCGCGCCTATGAGGCGATGATCCGGGTGGCGAAGGCGATGGCGCTGACGGCCTATGATTTGCTCGCAGACCCGGCGCTGATGGAATCGGCCAAGCACGAGTTCTCAGCCACGCAGAAAAGTTAAGATGAGGCCGGCAGCGCTCGGCAGGGCGACGTTGCTCTAATTCCCCGCCAGTAGTTATTGAGGATAGCATTGCGAAAGTTGTTATTGAGGTTGGTCTGGCATAAGGGCGGTGTTGCTCTAATTCCCTCCCCCAATTGTTTTGGGGGAGGGGCCGGAGAAGGCGTCACGCTAGCCGCAACTCCTCGACGTTGCGAGAAAGAACAAAGTGAGGTTGGTCTTGCGTAAGGGCGATGTTGCATTGATCGTTTCGGTTCTGCTGTACGCGGCCGGATGGATTGTCTACGCAAATTTCAACGCGCACGCCGGCGAAGTGATTCGCATGGCCGGCGAAGCTTCGCTCATAGGCGGCCTGTGCGATTACATCGCGTTGAAGATGCTCTTCGAGCGCAAATGGTACTTGCCAAATTCCGGCGTGCTGCCGCGCAACCGCGTGAGGATTATACAGGGAATCGGAAACGCGGTTGAAAACGAATGGCTGACGCCCGACATGATTCATCGCAAGCTCAAAGAGTATGATTTGGTCACCAACATCGGCCGTTTGCTCGAACACGTTTCGCTGCGCGACGCGGATCTAGCATTTGTTGAAGACCAGGCGCTGCGCCTCGCGCAATGGCTCAAGCGGCCCGAAGTGGTGGACCGCATCGTGGAAGAGCTTCGCAGGCTGCTCGAGTTCGGGCCCCTGCTCAGGATTGTGGAGCGGCTGCTGGTGAATTTCGAAGGAAAAATCCGGGACTTCGCCCAAAACCTGCCGGAGCTGGTCTCCCGCTTCAGCCACGATCCCGAGTTCCTGCAATACCTCGAGGACGAGATTCATCGCGTGGGGATGAAGCTTCAGACCGCGGACAGCGTCGAGCGAAAATATGTCCTGGAGTGGGTGGAAAAACTGCTCAACACAGCTGTCGGAGCGTCGCGCGGCGAGATCACGCGGCTAGTGGTGGAAAACCTGAGCCGGAAAAGCGACGAGCAAATCCGGGTCCAGATAGAATCCAAGACTCGCACGCATCTCGAATGGATCCGGGTCAACGGCAGCCTGTTCGGAGCGCTCTTCGGACTGTGCGCGGCGTTCCTGCGCAGCTCCATCCCGCTGGAACTGTACGCGGCGTTGATGCACAGCTTCACCCCGTTCCGATAACGCTCGCACGCCGCTTTGTAGAGGGGTGGAATGTTATAGACGGTAACCTGGAGGGTGTGGGTGAGGATCCCCTGTTAGTGTTTCACTGCTCCGTTGCGGAGCGCGCTATTCAGCGGCAGCCACAGCCGCCGCCGCAACATCCGCCGCCGCCCATAGCACCGTCGCCATTTCCGCCGCCGTTCATCGGACCGGCCGCGCCCGAGCCGCGCGACGAGGCGAATACCGACAACTCGCGCGCGATATTTCCGCCATGACAGGCCGGGCATTGCGTCTCCTGCTCGCCGGGGCGGACGAAGCTCTCGAATGAACGGTCGCAATCAGCGCAGTGGTATTCGTAAATCGGCATCGTTGTTCATCACTTGTCAGGTTTGTTAGTCCCGTGGGACTCGTCGTCGAACGGCTGAGCGTACTCGACCAGCACACCGCGGGTCGCCTTGGGATGGAGAAAGCAGATCATCCCGGCCAGGCCGTGGCGCGGAGCCTGGTCGATTAACTGGATCCCCTTGACCTTGGCATCCGCGAGCTCGCGCGCGACGTCGTCGGTCTCAAAGCACACATGATGCAATCCGCCGCCGCGCCGCGCGAGGAACTTGCCCACGCCGCCCTCGGCGCTCAGCGGTTCGAGCAATTCGACTTCACTGCCACCCACCTCGAGTAGTGCCGCGCGCACGCCCTGCTCTTCGATCGTGGCGCTCCTGGTAAGCCGCATCCCCAGCGTGTCGCGCCAGAACCTGAGCCCTTCTTCCAGGCTCGGCACGACCACGCCCACGTGATGAATTCGCGTCAGCATTTTAAGCCTACTGCGCCGCCGACTGCTTGAGGCAAATCTTATTCTGCAGATCGAGCCACTGCGTCTTCATCTGCGGGCTGCCGAGGCTCGGATGCTCGCTGCGGGTGACGGCGAGCTTGTTGCATGCGCCTGAAATATTGCCCTCGACCGCGAGAATTTGCGCCATGTTGTATTTGGCCTGATACCACAGGTTGTCCGATTGCGCCGCCGTCGCCTCGACGCGCGACCACAAGTCGAGCGCGTTCTTGTAATCCTTGCGCGACTGCGCGATCCGCGCGAGGCCTGCGTTGGCGTCGGGCGAGGCCGCGTCGGCCTTGACCACTTCGGAGAACGTCGCCTCGGCTTTGTCGGTCTGGCCAAGCGCCGCGTAGGCTTGTCCGAGAATCGACAGCGTGCCGGTAAGGTTCTTGGCGGGAATCTTACCCGCCTTGACCATGTCCTCGAAGTAGCTGTAGTCGAGCGCGGTCAGTTGGGCCTGAGCGATGTAGGCTTTCTGATCGCCACGGGCCTGGGCCGCCAGCGCGCCGCGCCAGAAATCCGCCCCGATCTCCTTGATGAAGTCCGAGTGGGCGATATTGCCCTGATTACGCTTGACCAGCGCCGCGACGTCGCGCGCGATCGCGTCCCATTGTCCGACGGCGGCCTGCGCCTTCAGCCGCCATTCGAAGACCTCGGTGAAGTGATCGCTCATCCCGGGGTATTCGTTCTCGTAGCCGGTGAGCAGCGCGGCGATCTCACGGTTGTTGACCGCGGTGCCCTCGTGCTCCTGCAGGCTGGCGAGCATATAGATGGCGCGGCCGCGCGCGTCGTGGAAGTAGCGGCGCTGCGTCGGCGCGGCGCGCTCGGCCTGCGGCTCGCGGTTAATCGCGTCGCGCAACCCCTTGATCGCCTCGGCGCGCATCGCGGTCAGCGCGGGCGAGGGCTTGGCATTCTTGCCCGCCGCCTCCTGCTCCTTCTCGGCCTTGGCGACCATCAGGTAATTGCATTCGGCGGCGTTGAAAACTGCGGTGAAGTCATAGGAGGGATTGCCCGAGACCTGCTGGTACTGCTTAATCGCCTCGGCGTACTCGCCCCGCTTCTGCAGCCGCTCGGCGATCCGAAAGCGCGGCTCGAAGGAGTACTGCCCATGCGGATACGCCTTGAGGTAGTCCTCGGCCGCCGTCCCCCACTTTTGCTCGAGCGCCGCGTTGCTCTTGCCGCCGCGCTCCCATTGCAGGCGCGGCAGTTTGAACCGCATGTAGGAGGCCCACTGCGCGTCGGGATTGCTCGGCTGGCTCGCGACCTGATCGACCAGCTTTTCGACCAGGTCGATCCGGCCCAGCGAATAGTAGATGTCGGCCGCGTACTTGTAGGCCTTCGGATAATGGCCCGTGTCGGCCGCCTCAGTGAAGTATTTCGCCGCGGGGAGCGGCTGATGCTTGAAGTAGAGGACGCTCGCCAAGAGCCATTTCTCGAACGGGTCGGTGGAGTCGCCGAATTCGGCCACCGGGTCGGGCACGTACTGCGCGATCGCCGAGAGCGCGATCGCCCACTCGTTCCTGTCGTCCTGGCGGGCTTTGATGTATTCGACGGCTTCGCGATGGAAACTGGCGCGCTTGGCCGGATCGGGCGCCGCCTTCTCGGCCTCGAACAGCTCGCGCAGCCGCATCATCTCGAGTCCCTGGCGGGTCGAACCGCTGGCCCCTTCGGCCGCCTCACCCGAGAGCTTCGCCGCCTGTCCCGCCTGGCCCATCGCGGCGTAGGTCGCCGCCAGGCCCTGCTGGGCCGGCCGATACTGCCGGGTCTCGGGACCGTCGTGCATGATGCGTTTGAAGTCGGTGATCGCGTGGTTGTATTCCTGGTGGTCGTACTTGCCCAGTTCGCGCTCGCACAGCGCCCGTCCCAGCAGGTTCTCGCGAATAAGCTCGGGCGAGAAAATCACCAGCGTGCTCGAAGTGAAGCCGTCGATCGCCTGGTTGAGCAGCCGGCGCGCCAGCGCGGGATCGTTGCTATAAAGCAGCGCGCCGCGGTAATGCAGCCACGACAACGGATAGAGCGCGCGCAGCGCGAGTTGTTCGGGCTGGTCGTAATCGCAATTGCCGCCCGCGTCGATCTGCGCGATACAGGCGTCCTTCTTGTGCTGGTAGGCCTGGTAGATCCGGTTGAGCATCGACTCGAGCTGCAAATAGGTCTCGATAAGCTCGCTGCGGCTGTTGCGGCCGCTGGTGGCCTCCTCGAACTCGCCCTCAGCCGCGTCGAGCTCCGAGATGACCGAGCTTGCGGTGGCCGGATCGGAAAGCGCCTCGTTGACGCGCGATTCAAGCGCGTTGAGACGCGAGTTCAGGCCGCCCAGCGAGGCGCTCGCGGTTGAGAACGAGACGGCCAACGCCAACCAAGCCAGCAGCGGTATGAGGCCGAGCAAACTCCGGCGTGAATACACCATTCGCGTCAATTCCTGCACCACCCTAAGTTTCCGGCAAACGGCCGCAGGGCACCAGGCATCCGTCCGGTCGCAGCCCGAGTTGATTAAGGATGAAAATATAGAGTGTTTGCAAGCCGGTCGATACCAGAGTCCAGGATTACGACATTGTCGACGAAGACGAAGATCGATCGAGCAATCTGGAAATTTCTTCCATCAAGCGCTCGGTCTTGTAGGGTTTACGCAGGAAAGCGTTGTAACCGGTGCAGCGCTCGCTGATGGTTTTCTCGGGCAGTGCGCTGGCCAGGAGCACAGGTACGGCGCGAAGTCTGGCGTCCGCGCGCATAGCCTTGATAACCCCCGCGCCGTCCAGAAGCGGCATCATGAAATCGACGATAACGAGGTCCGGTATGGTCTCTTGCAGGCGGGTCAACGCCTCCTGCCCGTTGATTGCGCTGATGACCTTGAAACCGGCGTCGCTAAGGATGGATTCGAGGACCTCGAGAATTCCAAATTCGTCATCGACAATCAGGATTGTCTTCTTAGCCGAACCGGCCTTGTTCTTCCGCATACGCCCCAACTCATCTCTTATTCTTGAGTCAGCTTGGGCTCGTTTTTCGGAGACACGCGAGGCAGGATCGATTTCGCACTCGCGGAGTTTTCGGCTACTTCGATGCCCCGGGCTGAGAAGGAAAACTGGCGCAAATCGGAATCGAAAGCGCTGTCGCGCACTTTCAATACGGATAGGACCCGGTACAGACTCGCGCCCGACTCGACGAAGCGCAAGACGATATGGTTATCGATCACGTCAGACAAGCCTTGAAGCGGCACGGTGATTGTCGGCCCCACTATCTCCATTACCTCGGCGGTGCAGATCGTGGTGACTCCGTGCGCACGCAATTCATGGACCAATGCAGAAAAGAAAGGCTCGATCGGTCTCGAGCGAAGAGCTTTTTTGAAACCCCCGAGTCCATCGATCAACAACCGCTTGACCTTACTGCGCTTGATGTCGCGAAGCATCCGGTCTGCGAGTTCATCGAGCAATAGATCCGTGGGTGGCTGCCATAGTATTTGCACGTGGCCCGCATCGAGCTGTTCCGCCATGGAGGGAAAGCTCGCTTTCGCTTTCAGGTAAATACGCGCCGGCGTTTCGTAAAAGGTGAGGAGCAGCCCGGGTTCATCGGCAGCGGATAGCGAAAGAAATTGCAGGCCCAAAGTGGTCTTGCCGGTGCCGGAAGGCCCGATGAGCATAGTGGATGAGCGAGAGGGCAATCCGCCGCCCAGCATTTCATCGAGACGGGAATTCCCGGACGAAATTCTCCCTAGTTCGCCATTGACGCCAGTGTTGGGGCTGATAAGCGTTTCTAATCGCGGATAAACAGCGAACCCATCTTCATTAATGTCGTAGGAATGAACGCCCTGAAGATAGCTACTGCCGCGAAACTTGCGCACGCACAACTCACGCGCCGAGCGCCATTCATAAATAGTAGTTCTGAGATTGATGATGCCGTCCACCATAGTTTCCTCTGACGACGGCGTATGCTCAGTTGGGTTGGTCAACAGAAAAACCGTGCAATCGGCGGCGTCGGCCTGAGTTTGCAGCTGTTGCACGAAGAGCTTCAGCTCTTCGGGGGATCGTGCATGGTCGGAAGCCGAAGCGAATCCGTCGACGACCAGCATGGTCGCTTTGCGCGCCGCGACCTCTTTTCGCAACAGATGGAGCAGTCCGCTCAGGCCCTTTTCTTTCAGCGCGCTAAAGCCGCTGACATAGACGATGCTGTCGCCAACCTGGTCTTCGTTGAAGAAGGTCAGGCTTTTTATGTTGAGCAGCATGCGGCCGACGGTTTCGGCAATCAGCGTGACGTAGAGGACTTTTCTTCCCGCCGATGCCTGATTGAAGCAAATTTGATTCCCCAGAATGGTTTTGCCGGCTCCGGGCGGGCCTTCGATGATATACAGGCCACCGCCAAAAAAGCCGCCGCGTAGGACGTCGTCGAGGCCTCTTACGCCCGAAGGTACGCGCGTGAGCTGATGATAATTTTTACTAGTCATCGATTTCCCGAGGTTTAGTCGGCAGCGTTACGGTAAAAAGGGAGCCTGCGCCAGGCTCGCCGATCACGGTGATAGAGCCGCCCATCGATTCCGCCAATTTGCGAGTGAGCCATAGACCAATTCCGAAGCCAGCGCGGCCCTGGCTTTCAACGACTTGTTCGAACCGCTCGAAAATGCGTTCTTTATGTTTGTCGTCAATGCCAATTCCATGGTCGTGAACGATTATCTGCGCCAAATCGCCAGCAGCGATCAAACTTAGTCCTATAGGTTTGTGCTCGCCATATTTGGTCGCGTTGGAGAGCAGATTTTCCACGATTTCCGAAATTGCCAGCTCATCAAGATGGACGATTACTCCATTTTGAATACTAGTTGTCAGCTCCGAGCCGCTACGATGGATCATGGGCATATAGTCGCTGACAATGCCCTTTATCAGTTCGGACAGGTTTAGCTCGGACGGCTTCAGATGGAACTTGTTCGAGCTAAACTGTGCGACTTCGAGAAGCGTGGTAGTGCGTGCACTAAAGTGCTTGATGAGACGCTCGAGCCGATCGAGCTCTGAACTGGCTCTGACGCCGTCTCCGGATTGCTCAGCCACGCGGATAAGCTGCACGCAAAGCAGAATCGGAGTGAGGGGATTGCGCAATTCATGCGCCACGACGGCGAGAAAATCGTCGCGAGCGCGGACCGCCTCACGCAGTTCGGCGATCAGTTGATCGCGTGAATCCGCTCCCGTTTGATCCTGGTGAACATACTTTTTGTCAGCCCCCGGCATTAAGTCAGAGGAGGGCTCCTCCGAAGTATCGTTCAGATTCCTTACCATCGCTCTCGCCCGCAACGGATGAATCAGATATACGCGGCAACGCTCATAGCAATGATTGCTTCTACAAATCGCCCTCGCGGGCATTTCGCCTGAACGATCTCGTTCAGGCCGCACACCCGGAACTACCAACGGCGATACTATATGCGCTGCTCAAGCTACAGAGGTCAATCCTGCCGCAACCGGTTTGCGTCTCGCAGTCAAGGGAAACCAAGTTGACCGAGCGCCGCGGCGACCTCGCCCAGCGATCGTACCCGGACACAACGGCCCTGCGAGAGCGGCGGTTTCCGCTTCTCGCCCAGCGCAGAGACTTGCGGGTCTATCAGCACGGCCCCAACGCCCGCTGCGCGCGCCCCGGCCGCGTCCAGCGCCTCCGAGTCGCCGACATGGAGCGCCTCCGCCGCCGGCAATGAATGGCGCTGGAGCGCTATCCGAAAAATCTCCGGCGCCGGTTTCGCGTAGCCGGCCTCGGACGAAATCGTTATGGAGTCGAAATAGCGCGTGAGCCCGAGCGCCTTGAGGATGGCGTAGATGCGGTAGTCGAAGTTCGAAATCACCCCCAGCTCAAGCCCGCTTTCGCGCAGAGCCGTCAGCAGCACCGACGCATCGGGATCGCAGGTCCAGTTCGCCGGGTCGGCGAAGAAGGCGAACAGCGCGTCGAAGTAGGCCTCGAAGTCGGCGAATTCGCCGATACCCGCGAAAGTTGCTCTTACCAGACGATGCCACCATTCGCGCTCCAACTGGCGGAGCCTCATGGCCTCGTGACCGGGACCGAAGGCGAGTCCAGACGCCGCCGCGAACGCGCGCCTGAAGGAGTCGCTTACCAGCCGTTCGTCGGCCTGCACGCCAAAGTGCCGCGCAATTTTCGCATAGCTCGATCCGGCCGGCTCGCGGGTATGAAAGAGCGTTCCGGCTCCATCGAAAAATATCATCCTCAACATTTCGTGCTATCGTCCCTGTGCCGCGCGTCCATGCCGTGGTCCTACAGCCGCCCCAAGATGAAGCGGCGCAGCAGCGCCGACCATCCCTTGAGCACCAAGCTCCTGCCATTGACCAGCTTGCCGTAGTAGACGCCGGCCGATTGTTGTACGCGCGAGAGCGGCGGGACCTCAAAGAAACTCCAGCTGCGCGTCGAGCGCCTCGCCGGCGCTGCGTACAACTATATAGCCGCCGCCCTTGAAGGGGCCCGCGTTGAGCACCCGCGTGGGTCCAATCGCGTCGACGCCGGCCGACTCGTGGATATGGCCGGAGATGCAGACGTCGGGCTTGACCTCCTCGATAAAGCGGCGCGCCGCGGTGCTGCCCACCGCCTTGCCGCCGACGATTCGGTCACATCGCGTCTCGAACGGCGGCGTATGGCAAATCATCAGGAGCGGGCGATGACCGCGCACCTGCTCGTAACCGGCCATCAGCGTCGCGTAGATCTCGTCTTCGCTAAGCTCGGTCGGGGTGTTGAAGGGCGTGATATTGGAGCCGCCGCATCCGAAAATCGCCACCCTGTCACGCACCATCCCGCGGCCGTGCAGCGCCACGCCCTCGCGCTCGAGAAACGGGATAACCTCGCGCCGGTCCAGATTGCCCGGCAGCGCAAGCACGTTGGAGCATCGCTGGCGCACGTCGTCGATCACCTTGCGCGCGTCGGCCTCGCCGCCGAAGTTGGTGAGATCGCCCGAGATTATCACCAGGTCCGTATCGCGCATCACCTCGCCCATGCGTTCGAGGTTGCGCGTGGCCATATGGACATCGCCGAATGAGATTATCTTCATCGTGGCTGCGCATGCGCGCTGGCAGCCACGATAGCGTTTTTCATCAATCGCCGCACGTTATGCTGACCCCGCAGTTGCGGCGTTCCAGGGTGCAAGCGCAACGGGTAAGATTCAGCCCTGATGGACGTGCTCGGGAATTTCGCCTTCGTGCTGGTGCGGCCGCTGCAGTCGGGCAACGTTGGCTCGGCCGCACGCGCGCTCAAGAACATGGGCCTTGGCGACCTGCGCCTGGTCGCGCCGAGGGCCGCCGCCGACGGCCGCGCCGCCGCCTCGATGGCGGTGCACGCGGGCGACGTGCTGCGCAACGCGGGACGCCACGAGAGCCTTGGCGACGCGCTCGCCGACTGTACGCTCGCCGTCGGCACCACCTGCCGGCCCGGCCTGTATCGCTCTGGCGTGGTCGGATTGCGTGAGGCGGCGGCGCAACTCGTCACCGAGGCCGCCGCCAATCGCGTTGCTATAATTTTCGGTCCCGAGGACACGGGGCTGGTCAACCGTGAGCTGAAGCTTTGCCAGCGTCTGGTCACGATTCCAACCGCGCCGGCCTACCCGTCGCTCAATCTTGCGCAGGCCGTGGTGCTGGTCGCGTACGAACTGATGATGGCGGCGGGGGCGGCGCGCGAGATACCGTTGGCCGAGCCTCATGCGCCGGCCGTCGCCGTGGACGCGATGATCGAGCGGCTGAGCGAGGCGCTAGTGTCGATCGGATTCCTGCCGGCCGAAAACCCGGAGCACATCATGTTCGCCCTGCGCGCGATCCTGGGCCGCGCGGGGATTGGCGTGCGCGAACTCGACATCCTAAGCGGCGTCGCGCGCCAGATACGATGGTTCTCCGAGGGCGGCTTCGAGGCCGCCGAAGCCAAGCGCCGCAGCGGCAAAAAACTGCGCTAGCCCGCGCTGACCGCGGCCTCTAACGTCCGGCGACGGGGTTGTCTGAGACATACGGGCCGTCAAGCCCGTCGGCGGGCGCCTCGCCGAGCATCCGCAGGCCGTAGCGGATCATCGCCGCGAACCGCTCGATACGTCCGAGCAACTCGGTCTGCGCCGGTCCGTCCGGCGCGTCGCGCAACGCCTCGGCCGCAGTCGCCAGGTTCTGCCTGAGCAGCGCGACCGCGCGCTCCAGGTGCGCACGTTCGGCCACGCGGGCGCGGCTGCGACGGCGTTCACGGTCGATCTCTTCGAGACGGATAACCTCGCCCATCGCGGCTCCCTCGCAAGGATTATCACCGATCGATGTACGATGCGCCAACAATGCCGCGCGGCGGCAGGCGGACGGTGCGCTTGATTTCGTGCCGCCATGCGGTTACCAAAATAGGGCCTGCTCGCGTGCTCCCCGGTAGCTCAGTCGGTAGAGCGGACGGCTGTTAACCGTCAAGTCGCTGGTTCGAATCCGGCCCGGGGAGCCATTCAGTCCCTCACGTATTGCGCACGCATCGCAACTCACTGTTGCTACCCCCGCGCGCCGTGGCTCGAGATCGAGTAGCGACGATCGTATCGAAGAGGAAGCCCTTGGCGCGCAGGGGAATGGTGTGTTGCGGTTCCTCAACAGTCTGATCACGAATTGCCACAGCACCGTTGGCACACATCTCGCGTATAGCCCCTCTCGTGAGTGAGCGAGTCGTCGGCCGAAAACGGCACACTTGCGGCATCGGAAGCGTCGGGACATTCTGCAACGCCGGCGATTTGGCCCCGCATTCGATGTCCCAAGCAGCCAATGAACACTGGGTTTTTTGAGTGAATTATGGGTTTTCCAATGCGTTGCGGGTCGGCAACATGGCCCTGGGACTCGCGAATACCGAGGCACGAATACGAGCGCAGAAGTGTTGACATGCGGTACAGTGTGCGCAATTATGCACCAGTATGCTCAATAAGCCGTGCCAGATCGGGCCATACGCTAATGTCTGAAGGCTTAAGCGCAGTAGCGGTAGAGGCTTATCGCGCGAGGGTCCTGATCGTCGAGACCGACGAGGGCGCGGCGCGCTTTCTTGCCAAAGCGCTCGACGAGGAAGGCTACGATACCGAGATTTGCCCGACCAGCGACGCGACGCTCGCCTCGGCCGAGCAAGGCTGCGAAGTTATCATCGCGGCCGTGCGCGGCCCTGGGATGGACGGGCTGGAATTGCTGCGCCGAGTGCGGGCGCGGCGTCCTGACGTGTCGGTGATCCTGCTTGCGACCGACGACAGCGTCAGCTCGGCGGTTGCCGCGATGCGTGAGGGCGCCTTCGACTACATGACGAAGCCGCTTAGCGCGGACGCACTGGTCAAGACCGTCGCGCGGGCGATCGAGATGGGCTCGCTACAACGCGAGAACCGCCGCCTGCGTCAGCAGCTCGACGTCGCCAGCACGGCGGCCGGCTTCATCGCCGAAAGCTTGCAGAGCAAGCAACTGGTCGCGATGATCCGCCGGGTGGCGCCGTCGCGCTCGACCGCCCTTATCGAAGGCGAGAGTGGCACCGGCAAGGAGCTAATCGCGCGCATGCTCCATTACTGGAGCGCCCGCGCCGACGGCCCCTTCGTCGCGGTCAACTGCAAGGCCTTCGCCGACGGCGTGGTCGAGAGCGAGTTGTTCGGCCACGAGAAGGGCTCCTTCACCGGCGCAATCGCAGCCCGCGCCGGATGCTTCGAGCGCGCCTCAGGCGGCACCCTGTTCCTCGACGAGATCGCCGAGGCGGGCACGGATTTCCAGGCCAAGCTGCTGCGCGTGCTCGAGGACGGGGAAGTGCTGCGCGTCGGCGCCTCGAAGTCGCGCAAGGTCGACGTGAGAATCGTCGCAGCGACCAACCGGATGCTGCGCAACGAAGTCGCTGCCGGCCGCTTCCGGGCCGACCTCTACTTCCGCCTCAACGTCATCCCGGTCAAAATCGCGCCGCTGCGCGAACGGCGCGAAGACATCCTGCCGCTGGCGCGTCATTTTCTCGCCTACTACACGGCGCAGGCGGGACGCCCAATCACGCTCTCGTCCGAGGCCGAGCGCTCGCTGGTCAACTACTTATGGCCCGGCAACGTACGCGAACTGGAAAATGTGATCGAGCGTTCAGTGGTCATGAGCGGGGCCGAAGTCCTGACCCCTGACGCCTTTGCGCTCGAAGGCGACATCGAGCCCGCCTCCGAGACCGACGAGCCGGCGGAGCCCAATGAAACACTTCAAGCCTATCTTGACCGCGCCGCCGTCTCGCGTATTCGCGCCGCACTCGACGCCGCCAAGGGTAACCGCGCGATCGCGGCGACCACCCTCGGCGTGGACCGCACCACGTTGTACCGGTTGATGAAACGGCTGGGGCTGTAGCGCCCGCGATCCCGGCACTCAAAACATAGATTATCGCGGCGCCACGGCCGGCGCGCCCTGAGCGTGCCGGCCGTGGCGCTGCTTTGCAAAGCTGACACGCCTGAGGGCGGCCGTATCAACGGCGTCCGACCCGCCGCTGGTACGGCCGGCCATTCACGCGCGGCAGGTGTATGCAGGCACGCGGGCGCGGCACATGCGCGCGCTGGGGCGTCCGCTGCGCGCGCACCAAAGGCTGCGGGCCGTGCATCCCCAAGGGACGCACGGCCCGCAGTCTCAAACCTAAGCGGCGCGCTACCGGTCGGCTGTTCAGCTACCAGCCAGCGTGTGCAGAATCTGGATGATTGCGGGGCCGACGATCACCAGCAACATCGCGGGCAGCACGAACAGCACCAACGGAAACAGAATCTTGATCGTCGTCCGCTGTGCAGCTTCTTCCGCGCGCAGCCGACGGCGCGTGCGCAGCGCATCGGAGCTGGCGTGGAGCGCCGGCGCAATCTGCGCGCCGAGCTGTTCGCTCTGGATCAGGGTCGCAGCGAGCGGCTTTATATCCTCGACCGCCGTGCGCTCGGCCAGGTTGCGCAGCGCCTGCCCCAAGGTGGCGCCGGCCGAAATTTCAGAGGTCACCAGCGCCAATTCGCGTCCGATCTCCTGCTTCTGCCGCTCGCTCTCGGTACCGACGATCTTGATCGCCTCGAACAGACCCAAGCCTGCCTCGACGCAAACGACCAACAGGTCGAGCACATCTGAAAGCTGCCGCGCGATCGCGTTTTGGCGTTTGCGGGCGCGCCGGCCTACGTAATAGCTCGGCACGAAAATCCCGATACCGAAGCCGGCGATTCCGAAGAGCATCATTGAACCGGAGTTACCAAGCACAAACCCGATCAACACGCCGAGCAGGACGCCGAGCAGGCCCATTCCAAACCGGAAGACCTGAAAAATCTGCGGCATGGTGGATTTCAGATAGCCGGCCTGGATCAGTGTGCGGGCCAACTTCTCACCCTCTGGGGTGTCGGGCTTCGGGACAGGCACGCGTTTGGCCGCCCATTGCAGGAAAAGCCGTGAAAACCCGCGGAGCTCTTCCTCGCTGTCCTCGAAGACGCCCTGTGAGGCGCGAACCTTGAGCGCGAGGTCGGCGAAGCGCTCCTCGAGTGCGCGATGGCTGCCGTAGAGCGCGTGATAAATTGCGGTTCCAATCACGCCCGCCATGCAGAGAACGATGATACTCACCAACAGTGGGGTCATATAAATATCCTACGCCGCCAAAGCTTTCAGAAATCCATCCGCAGCAGACGGCGAATGGTGATGAAGGCGCAGACATCGAGGCCGGCCGCTATCTTAAGAATCTTGATACCCGTCGGGTCGAAAAACAGCTCGTTGGCGTAATCGCGGTTGAGGAGGCTGAACAGGCCAAGCACGACTATTGGCAACGCCCCAACGATCATGCCGCCCATGCGAGACTGCGCCGTCAGCGCGTTGATCTGCAGACGCAGCCGCTGGCGGGTACGCACGATTTCGGCCAGCCGGCCCACGATCAATGCCAGGCTGCTGCCGACTTCGGACTGTACTTTGACCGCGACCACCAGCAGTCGAAGGTCCTCCTCGGGCACGCGCTTGAGCATGTCTTCGAGCGCCCGCGGCAGCGGCAAGCCGATTCGGGTCTGCTCGAGCACGGTGCGAAATTCGCCGCCCAGCGGGTCGGCAAACTCCTGCACCACGACCTGCAGTCCGCGGTTGAGCGAATGGCCGGCCTCGAGCGACGATTTCATCAGGTCCAGCGCAAACGGCAGCTGAGCAACGAAGGCCCTGATACGCCGCGTGCGGCGGAAGCGGATATACATGATCGGCAGCACGCCGAGCGCGAGGCCGGTGGCGGCCGCGAAGAACGTGCCCTTCCAGAACAGTTCCCCGAGCAGCGCGCCGGCGGCGAACAGCAGCACCATGATGAGCACCATCTCGGAGACCCGCATGTACAGTCCCGCCTGCCACATCAATTCTTCGAGCGAGCGCAGCAGGTTGAATTCAGTCAACGCGCTGAAGACCGAATGTTCGGTAGGCTTGCGCTTGCGCGTGATGTCGATGTCTTCGACGTCGCCCATCGGGCGGCTCATGCGCCGCAGCACCTGGCGATTCTGCTCGGCCGACTGGGTGAAGTAGGTCAGCCCGACCAGCAGCAGGATGAACACGAACGCAAAGACAGCGGTTGCGGCTATTGCAGTCATCGTCCCCCCGGGGATCATCAATCCATGTTGTAACCGTAGGCTTCGATGCGTTCTTTATAAGCCGAACGGATGCCAGTTTTGCGATATTGCCCGAGCACCTTGCCCTGCGCGTTGACCCCGGTGCGATGGAATTCGTAGAGGTCCTGCATCATGATCATGTCGCCTTCCATCCCCACCAGCTCGGAAATTCTCATCACTTTGCGTGTGCCGTCGGACAGGCGCGAGACGTGCACGATGACGTTGAGCGCCGAGGCAATCTGCTGACGCATCGCGCGCTGCGGAATCGACCAGCCCGCCAGCAGCATCATCATCTCGAGCCGGCCCATGCTGTCGCGCGGAGTGTTGGCGTGGATGGTACAGAGCGAGCCGTCGTGGCCAGTCGACATAGCCTGCAACATGTCGAAGACTTCGCTGCCGCGGACCTCACCGACGATGATTCGGTCGGGCCGCATACGCAGCGTGTTGCGCACCAGCTCGCGCGCGGTGACTTCGCCCTTGCCTTCGACGTTGGGCGGGCGTGTCTCCAGCCGCACCACGTGCGGCTGCTGCAACACCAATTCGGCCGAGTCTTCGATCGTCACCACGCGCTCGTCGACCGGAATGAAGGCCGAGATACAGTTGAGCATGGTGGTCTTCCCCGAGCCGGTACCGCCGCAGACCAGCACGTTGAGGCGGGCGCGGATGATCGCGCGTATGAACTCGACCATGTCGGGTGTGATGCTGTCTTTGGCGACCAGGTCGTCGACCGAGTAGCGCCGCTTGCCGAAACGCCGGATCGAGAGCGCGGGACCATCAAGCGCCAGCGGCGGAATGATCGCGTTGATACGCGAGCCGTCGGGCAGACGCGCGTCGACCATCGGCGAGGCTTCGTCGACCCGCCGGCCGACCTGCGAGACGATGCGGTCGATGATCAGCATCAAATGCTGATCGTCCTGGAAGCTCACATCGGTCAGGTAGAGCTTGCCGCCGCGCTCGACATAGACCTGCGAGGGCCCGTTGACCAGGATGTCGGTTATCTCGTCGTCCCACAGCAGGGGCTCCAGCGGGCCCAGGCCGAGCAGCTCGTTTTTGATCTCTTCGATCAACCGCGCACGGTCGGCGTCGGTGAGTAGCCGGCCCTCTTCGTCCAGGATCTCGCTTATCGCGGTGGTAACCTTCTGCGAGGCCATGTTGGCCTCCAGACTCTCCAGGCGCGAGACGTCTAGGGTCTCGAACAACCGATTGTGCACCGCGAGCTTGAGCTGCTGGAAGCCATCGGCCATCGCGCTGCGCTCGCGCTTGGCATTCTGCCCGCCAATCATCGAGCGCTGTTGCTGCTGAGGCGTGGTGCCTTCTTTCTGGGATATCCGTTCGACCAGTTTCATAGATTAACCAACCTTCAGGAGCGATTGCCGAACACTCCGCGCAAGCGCGACATCAGCCCCGGCGCCTCCTCGGACTCCTCGTTACCGGCTCCCAGCCGGCGGGCAAGGTCCTCGTAGGCCCGGGTCAGGGCCGAGTTTCCCGCGCACTGCCACAGATCCTTGGCCAGTAGCTGTACCTTCTCGAGTGCTTTTTCGTCGCGCGGGATCTTGGCGTAAATCGGCCGGCCCAAAGTGTTGACGATTTGCTCCTCGCTAATGGGGTGATGCGATACATAACGGCTCAGAATGAAGTGCGGTTGCACGCCACTGAGCCCCAGGCGTCCGAACAGTTCGATAAACCGCCAGCAACACCGCGCCGCCCCAATCGACTGGTCGAGCACGTAAAACAGATGATCCGAACGCTCCCACACCGCCACCACGTTTTCATTGATGTAGCCGCCGCAATCGACCACCACGAAGTCGAACAGCCGCCGCATCAGGTCCAGCGCCGCGCCCAAGGTGACGTCCGAGACCAGTTCGCTGTCCTCGATGCGCTTTGGCGCAGCGAGCAGATAGATCCCGGAAGGATGCTTGCTCAGCGCTGATTCGAGCTGAATGGAGTCGAGCTTCTTGTCCTGCTCGGCCAGCGCCATGATAGTGCGCTCGGGCTCCAGGTTGAGCGCCACCGCGAGACCGCCCGACTGCAGATCGAGATCGACCAGCGCCACCCGCTTGCTCAACGTGTAGCGCAGCGCCAAGGCGAGGTTGGCGGCGAGACTCGAGACCCCGACCCCGCCTACCGTGCTGACTACTGAGCAGATGACGCCGCCCTGCTCTTTCTCCTCGCGCCGATGCGATTCGCTGACCTTGAGCAGGGCGCGCGTGGCATCGCCGGGATCAAGCGGCAGGAACAGCAGTTCGTCGGCTCCGGCGCGCAGGATTTGCCGCATCAGTCCCGGTGAACGCTCGCGCACCAACGCAAACAGGGCGGGGCGAGGCGAGCGTTCAGCCTGCTTCTGGAGGTAATCCAGCGACGCTTCTTCGTTGCCGTTGAACACCACCATCGTGACGTCAGGCGACGCCACTCCATTGCTGCTCTCCTGGGCGCCGATCTGCGGCGTTACCGCAACAATCTCGAGGGGCGGATCGCCGAGATTCTCGAGCGCAGCTTTGATCTCGGTACGCCGCCCCTCGTCTTCTCCGACCAGTAGAACCCTGAGCGCACCTTTCCGCCCGTCACTCTTTCTGCCTAGCACTGCCACAGGATTCTTTCCGGCCGCACGCGTACCCCGTCGTTAGAAGCGGGGACGTCCGGCGTCTTCGGGATCAACCCTCCTGGTCTTGATTTCGCTGTAACTCATCGGTCCGCGATCGGTCGGCAGCGCGACCCGGCCATTGGACGGCAGCGGCGCCACGATCTGCGGCGTCACAGTCATCACGAGATCAGTTTGCGTATTGGTATAGCTGGTGTTGCGAAACAGTCCACGCACGTACGGAATGTCGCCCAGGTAAGGCACCTTGGCCACCGTCTCATTCTTGGTGTTGAGCAGGAGGCCGGCTACAATCAATGTCTGATTGTTCTTCAGGCGCACCACCGTCTCGGCCTTTCGCGTTACGAAGGCTGGCACGGTGAACCCAAACAGATTCACGCCTTCAGCGAAGTTGGGTTCCGAGACCTCGGGCTTCACTTTCAACAAGATATCGTCGAAACCAATAACAGTCGGAACAAAGATAACCGAGGTGCCGAACTGTTTAAAGGTGATCGAAGTATTTAATGCCTGCGAAATCACGATCGGGATCTCGCCACCAGAGAGAAATTCGGCCTTCTCGCCTGAATTGGCCAGCAGATGCGGCTCGGCCAATATCTTACCCATACTGTTTTCTTCCAAGAACTGGAAGAAACTCTGGGTCTGAATATTGTTGTTGCCCGCGGCCAAGCCGTACGTCAGATTCTGGGACAACAGCAACGGAATGAGAGTGCCGTTGGCGGGCAAGGTGCCTGCCGCAGTGGTGGACGACGTCACCGGAGGATTCGATTGAACGATAGTGCTGGCGGTCAGAGCGGACGTTGCATTGTAAGGCGTGGCCACGCCGCCGGCCATATTAACCAGCGAAATGTTCCATTTCGGCAGAGCCACCGACCAGTTGATGCCTTGGTTCTCCATCCTTGAGCGGTCGAGTTCAGCCACGATTACGTTGAGCAGCACCTGCTGCTTGCCGCTCTCGTCGACTCTGATCTCCCGTTCCGAGTAGCGTCCTTGCGTGTCCCACACGGCCAGTGTGGTAAAGCCCGGCTGATGGGCCACCAGGTTGAGCTCGTACGGATTTATCACCTGTATATCGGCGACCTTGCTATCCGCGATCGAGACTCGCCGGATGCGAGTAGGATAATCGAGAACCTCAGAAGTACTGGTCATCAGGTCGACGCCATCGCCCGGCATGAAATGTTTCTCGCCAAGCGGCGGCGGCCCGGACGGGATGACCGCCATCGGATCGGTATTGAAGCTCTGCGTGGGCGGCAGCGCCCCAGCCGCGGCAGGCTGTGACGGCAACATCCCGTTGTCGCCGGTGGGTGAGTTGGGAGCGACAACCGGCGTCATCGAGTTTGGTATCGACGTCGACGACTCAGGAGTTGACTCCTGCGCCAATACCTTCGATGGCGCGGCCGCGGGAGCCGCAGCCACTGCCGGCGCAGTCACCAGTGGAAGAACGGCAGGCGGCGGCGCGGACGCAGTTGCCGGACCGACCGGACCGACCGGACCTGCCGGACCGACCGGACCTGCCGGACCGACCGGACCTGCCGGGTCCGCCGAGGCTACCCTCACAGGTTCGGCAGCCGGAACCGACGATGCGGGCACAGCCGCAATCGCCGGAGCGGACGGGGCACTGGCGGCTGCGGCGCCAACAGAGGCGGCGGCAGCCTCATCAACCGGACCACTGCCGGCATCGGCCGGTTTGGACGCCGCCGTAGCCGACACCGTCGCGCTGGCTGGTGCAGGATCGCCGGAAGGGCTCGTGGCCGAGGCCACGGGTCCCTTGGCGCTCCCACCCGGCGTCACATCGACCGCGTAGGTGACATTCTCGCCGCTGGCCAGAGTGACATTTATGTCCCAACTGCCAGCCGCGGCGCCCTGCAGCACGATCTTTCCTGGAGCATCGGTATGCACCACGAGCGCGCTCGGATTCGAAACCACTTTAACGCCGGGCGTCGAATCCAGGCTTACGTTCTGGATGGTATAGGCCTCGCCGGTGCTAATCGTCACCGGAACAGTGCGAGTTTCCGAGGCCACAACCTGAAGCCTCGCCAATATTAAAAGTCCAAACGCTCCCACGGTCACGGCCGTCAGTTTGCGGCCGCGGCGCATTTTTTTTCTTATCGCTTCGACCATCGTCCCATTCCCCCCCATTACGGCACGTCGATAGTCTTTGAGTTCGGTCCGGAGAAAAACGGATTAGCCTCCGGAGCCCCCGAGAAACCCACCCCGCTCGACGCTTCCGCGCGAACCCCATGACCACCGTTAGTGGCCATCGAAGCAACACGCCCAGCCGGCGGCGCCGAGGCAGCCGGCGCCGTCACAGGGGCAGGCGTCAAATTTTCGATTCCCGCCATCTCGAAGCTCGCGCCAGCCGAGCCGACATTCTCCTGGTTCAGGCCTTCAGTGTTGCGCGCGCCCTGGCCGTGGACGAAAGAAACCGATTCACTGCTCTTACCATCGCGCATGATCTCGACCTGTACCGCCTTGGGCCGTGACCGAGCGATGATGCGCGGCACCGGTGCAGCCGCCTGATGCTCGATCAGCGGAGCCGCCGCGCCGCCCCGCAGCATCGAGGCGATGTTGGAGCCATTGGTCATTACTATCTTCTTGTCATCATAGTTGCGCAGCGCCAGACGCAGGCTTCCGTCGTGGCTGGCCAGCGAGAGTCGTTCGGCCTCCTCAGGGGTCAACAGCACGGTGACGACTTTGACCACCTTGGGTTCGTCCTTCGCTTCTTCGATTTCCTGGGCAACGGCGATCACTTCGACGTTTTGCAGGACGATTTTAGAGAACGGGTCACCTCCGGTGGCCTTGTCAGAGATCGAGACCAGGATGTCCACGTGAGCGCCGGGCAGGACGAAGCCGGCAATATCGCTGACCTCGTCGACCGGCACCGACATCGCGCGCATCCCGGCCGGAATCAACAGCGGCAACATGCCGGCGGTCTTGACCCCCGAGAAGAGGCGATCACCGACAATTGGTTCGTTTTCCACAAATGGTGTCTTGACGTACTTGCCGGTCACCGCCGCGATGTCGGTGAAGGCGCCAGGTGGCATGCTGTCGCGCGACCATCGCGCTAGTTTGACTGCGGTCGGATCAAGCTGTGTACCGATATGCAAGTCATGTGTGGCGACCACGATATTGACCGACTGCGCCATCGCCTCCTGGACTTCCCGCTCGCGCTTCTTAAGCGCCGAGTAGACGACCAGCGCGGCGACCAGCGCGGCGACGCCGGCCAGCATCATGAACAACAACGATCGTCTCATCTGACCCCTCCCCCCTGATGAAAGCGGCCCGCCCAAGGGCCGCAAGTTTCTCCGAACCGCTCGGCGCGGGGCGTCGCGCCCTTATTTGCTCATGGCTGTCTCCATGCTGGTGAGCATTGTGGGAAACGGAATGCCGAGAAAATTTGGATTCGTCGTATTTCTGAACAGGAAGATCCTGCTCGTCATGTCAAAGGCAAGCGAGACTTGCACCGAGCCACCTAAACTGCGTGACGCGCAGGAATCCTGTGTGGTGGTATTAGCGACGGAGCAGAACACGCCCATGCTTGGTCCTGAACCTACTGTCATGGTCGGAGGCAGGGAACAGCCGCCGCGGCCGCTGATTTCGGTGACGGTTTTGACAAGCGTGGGAGCGCCATTGGCCTGCATATACGACTTGACCTGATCGCAATCGTAAGTCGGGTTGACTGCGGCGTAGCGAGTGGCCTGGTAATTCGGCTGTCCGAGCGCGAGCGCAGTCTGTCCGATGAATGCCATCTGGATCGCAACGAACAACACGATCATCGCCACGAATCGCACCAGCGCGAACTCCACCATCGCCTGACCGTCGAAAGAAACTCTTCCGCCCCGTCGCATAGCATCACCGGGTAGTGGGCTCTTCGCGCGACCGCAATGAGAGTATTGGCTTCATAGGTAACCGCACCGTTGAAAGTCGCTGACGAAGGCTTCATCGGCGATATCTTCGTCAGAGATTCGTCGGGAGCTATGCCGCGCGAATGACCCCTCTTTGCTTCACAAAGTATGGCGTTGAACAGCCTGAAGCAAGAGCGTTTCAGTTTAAATCATCGGAGAGGTCTAGCCTTGTCCAATCACGTCACGACTCTGCTCCCTGACTACGTCGACAGTACCACGGCCCTCGGCCACCGGCACTATCCAACGCAACCGGACGCAACTATTGACCCCCCCTGCACCCACCTCCCATAACCGAGCACGACTCTAACCGCTATCCTCGGCACTCGATGCTCTCGCGTTCCTGGCTGAACCCCCACAGTGCCGACCACCCCGAGCCCCGGCAGTTCGCGAACCTGCGGAGGAAATTCGACCGGCGGCGGGGGCTTGCGCCCCGCCGCCGGCACACTAAATGCCGAATCGTCTACTGATCGCGAAACCGCTTACGCGTTGGTCAGAGCGGAATCGACGCCACTGGCGAGCGAACCGATGTTGTTGCCCAGCGCACGGTAGGTGCCGTAAACTACGACCGCGATGGCCGCCAGGATGAGCGCGTATTCCGTCATGGTCTGGCCACGGGTGTTGCGAACCACGGACTCGCGTGCGCGGATGAACATCTTCGTCACTGCTTCCATTTTCATTGTCTCCTTGGCTTTAGCCGCCTTCTAGGCTGCTTTGCGGGGATAGGCTCCCCAAGTGTAACGTTCTTCGGATCTCTCGACTTATATCATCGAACGAACTGTCATATCATAACATAAGATGCTAATACTGCTCATAACACTCCGTCCGAGCTACTCAAGCATTTGTTAGGCTGGAATCAACTCCGCTGGCTAACGAGCCGATGTTATTGCCCATCGCCGCGTAAACTCCGTAGACCACTACAGCGATCGCCGCGAGAATTAAGGCATATTCCGTCATGGTTTGTCCGCGGCCGCAGGCGAGCACGCTTTCACGAGCGCGGATGTAACTTTTTGAGACAAACCCCATATTGGGCCCCTTTGTGACAATTTTGGCAGGAAAATTTCGAATTCCCGTTAGTTCTTTGGGGATCGATTCCGAGACAAGTCGTTATGGCTCTTGTTCTTGTCTCTGTTATCCCTAGTTTCGCATGGATTATACTGTCTATGTTTTAGCATGTCAAATCGTTCTTATTCAAGTTCAGATACCGATTCTTTCCTCTAGATAGGGCCCGCTCTCCCTCGGGTTCCATCGAACTTGCGTACGATGCTGTGAAACCCGAAATGATGGCCCCCCAGGCGGTCGAGCCGAGACCTTTGTTTTCAGTGTAATGCGGACCGGGGCAGCCGGGTTGGTGGCCTGTTGGAGGCGAGCTGATCTGAGGTGGAGGGCCCACGTGTCTGCTCCGATGGATGCGAGACCGTCCATTGGGTGTTGCAAGCCCAAAGCGAGGGCAGTCTGGCCTCTTAGGAATTTCACCCGTTCCTCCCTTCATTCTTCGGCTCTGCGACGGACCTTCGGCTTTACAACAGGCGAGGCAGAAGGCCTCATCACGCCCCGAGCCGGCTACAACGCATCAGCACATCGCATGCCAGAGCCATTGTTTAGCTAAAAAGGCCCGTTTCACCTTTTGAAGAATGGTCTGAACACAAATAACGGCAACAGAAAGTTGCGTTGCTGCAACGGCAGATTCGATCTGCTCTTGGTACTGAAGCGCCGGATCAGGTGGTCAATCGCAGGGTCAAAGCGCTGAATCAGGGTCAAGAGCGCGGCGCCGTGGTGACTACTGGTGCCGCGAAGAGCATTCAGATCCCGCTAAACGTGGCAGGACCCGGCAGGTGGTGTTTGACCACCCGCCGGGCTTATGGATATGCAGGCGGATTCTTTAGACTTGCTTACGCGTTGGTCAGAGCGGAATCGACACCGCTGGCGAGCGAGCCGATGTTATTGCCCAAGGCGCGGTAGGTGCCGTACACGACAACCGCGACGGCCGCCAGGATGAGCGCGTACTCAGTCATCGTCTGCGCGCGATGAAACCGGACGAAGCGCTCACGCACCTTCAAAAATGCCTTTGTGAACAAATCCATCTTTTTCTCCTCCTTGATCCTTCCCGTTTCATTGAGGCTGATTTCTGGTTTTGCCTCAATCGCCACTCTACTAACCAAGCCTGCTTTTAAATATGTTACAGTTTTCATTGTTACACCTGACAGCTATCTTCTATTTTATGCATCTTTTAAGGTGTTAATAAGTGGTCATGCACGCAAATTGACGACGTGACCATGCACGATTGTCCAGCATCGAACGTGCCACAATTAGTTTGGAGCCTAAATCGAACATTTATTGACGTTTTTCAGAGCACGGACACAGAAATCATCCGCCACAGTTGCATAGACGCAACAAAAACGTGTCGTAAAGGAATTTATCGTGCGGATTAGAGTCAGAACGCGGGGAGGAGACTTGGTCTAAGACCGCTCGAATAGGATTTGATCGCCGATCTCGGTTTGGCTGCGCGCCGCTGCGCCGGCCGACAGTTCCAGCGCCTTGCGTGCGCCCCAAACGATCGATGAGATACGCCACGGGCGCAGGTTGTGGTTGATCCGGATTACCCTGCCCTCGCGATTGAGGAAGACAACATCGATCGCAAAGCGCATGAACATCATGTGCATGCACATGAACGGCTCCAGCCGACCCGCCTCGAACAGCATCCCCGCTTCCGCTTCGAGCGCGTCGCGTCCGAGCAGACCACGGCTCTTGCCCGTCATCCCGCCGGCCTCTTCGAGGTGTTCGCAGAGCGCGGTAGCGCGCGTCTGATTTACCGCGCGCAGGTTAGCCGGCGCTTTCACTTCGACGCCTTCCATCTCTTTGCCCTCTTGCGTTCCCATCTGCTTGTCGCTCAAGTGTAGCGCTACGCGCGCGGTCCGCGAGCCTGTCTCCTCCGAGTCAGGTGTAATACAATTGCCGGTCAGCAGAGCACGTCGGCGCGGCGCTGGTTGAACCCGGTTATCGACCAGGCATTATTTAACACCGAGCATGGCGCGGCGGACCATCCCGCGTGCTGGCGCATAATCATATTGATATGGATACGATCTGGCTGCCGCCCGCCCTGGTATGCTACGCGCTCTCCGCCACGGGATTCGTGGCCGGGCGCACCGCCAACCGTCCGCGCTGGACCGATCAGGCGGTGCCGCTGTTGGGTGCGGCGGTGCTGTTCCACACGCTGGATCTGGTGATTGGCGCGCTCAAGGCTGGCAATATCCCGGTCACCAATTTCGCCCAGTCGTTGTCCTTCCTGGCGTGGCTCACGGCGATCGTCAGCTTTGTCCTCATACTACGGATGCGGATGCAGGTGCTAGGAGCCTTTGTGGCGCCTGGCGTGCTGGCCGCGGTCGGCGCGGCGATGCTGCTTACGCGTCGCGGCCGCCTGGTTATTCCCGACAGTTTGCGCAGCGCATGGCTACCGGTCCACGTGACGCTGGCATTTCTGGGCGACGCGCTATTCGTGGTTGCGGCCGGTGTAAGCCTCGCCTACCTGGTGCACGAGTCACGTTTGAAGGCGAAGCGCCCAATGTCGCCTGCGGGGCAAACGATGCCGAGCCTGGAGAAGCTCGACCGCATCAACTACCGTCTGCTGGGATGGGGCTTCGTGATGCTGTCGCTGGCGATCGTCAGCGGCGCGCTGTGGGCGGATGCGACGTGGGGTCATTTCTGGTCATGGGAGCCACAGGAATCGTGGTCGCTGATAACCTGGCTGTTGTACGCGGGACTGTTGGAATCGCGGATCGCGGCGGGATGGCGCGGGCGGCGGGCCGCAGCGCTGACGCTGGCGGTTTTTACCGTGTTGTTGGGTTCGTTCTTAAGCGTGAGCCTGCTTTTTCCGGGCAAGCACGGTGGGAGTTTCGGCTAACGCCCGGGCGGGCGCAGTCGCAGACAGATGGACGAAAAGCTTCTCATCGTTGGCATCAACCATCGCACCGCCCAGGTCGCGGTCCGCGAGCGGCTGGCCTATGACGACGGCGAAATCGTCGCGGCGCTTGCGCGGCTCAAGGCTCGCGCGCCTGCGCTGGCCGAAGCCGCGCTGATTTCGACCTGCAACCGGGTCGAAATCATCGGCGTGGCGGCCGACTCCGCCCGCGCGATCGACGAAGCGGTTAGCTTCCTCGCCGCCGACCGCGAGGTCGACGCGGCGCTGTTCGCCGGCGCGCTCTACCGCTTCGAGGGCCGCGACGCGGCGCTTCATCTGTTCCGCGTCGGCGCCAGCCTCGACTCAATGGTGGTCGGTGAGCCGCAAATCCTCGGCCAGCTCAAGCTGGCGTACGGCTACGCGGCCGAGGCAGAGAGCGCCGGCCTGGTGCTGCATCGCGCCTTTCATCGCGCCTTCTCGGTCGCCAAACGGGTGCGCAAGGCGACGCTTATCGGCCGCGGCTCAGTGTCGGTCAGCTCGGCAGCGGTGCGCCTGGCCGGACAGATCTTCGATACGCTCAGCGACAAGACTGTGATGCTGATGGGCGCGGGCCAGATGGCCGAACTGACGGCGCGCCAGCTCCATGCGCTCGGCGTTGAGACCTTGCTGGTGACCAGCCGCACCTTTGACCATGCGGTCGCGCTGGCGCGCGCGCTCGGCGGCACTGCCGTTCCCTTCGAGAACCATCGCCCTTACCTCAAGATCGCCGACATCGTGATCGGCTCGCTTGCGGCCGCGCGGCCGGTGCTCGAGCCCGATGACTTCGAGGCCGTCCTGCGCGAGCGCCGCTACCGTCCGCTGTTCCTCATCGACCTGGGCGTGCCGCGCAACTTCGACGAACGGCTAAACGCCATGGAGAACGTGTATCTATATGATATCGACGATCTCGGCGCAGTGGTGACCGAGGCGCTCGGCGAGCGCGCGCGTGAGGCCGACAAGGCCGAGACCATCGTCGCCGACGCACTCACCTCGTTCATGCGCTGGATGGGCGGGCTGGACCTGGTTCCGGCAATCAAGGATATCCGGGTCAGCATCGAGCAACTGCGCGACGCCGAACTCGGACGCCATCGCGCATGGCTGGCCACAATGGAGCCGGCCGAGCGCCTGCGTATCGAAGCGCTCACGCGCACGCTGGTCAACAAGCTGCTCCATCGCATCCTGGCCGGCCTGCGCAGCACCGGCGCCGGCTCGCCCGACCCGGTATATACCGCCGAGATTGCGCGCCGCCTGCTGTGTGGCGAGCTGGTGGCCGAGGGACCCGTGCCGGGTGGCACGGTTTCCAACCTCGACTTCGAGCTGGACCTCGACACTGACGACGACGACGAGGAAGCCTGACCCGCGGCCGCTTCCATGCGGCCTATCCTGCGACATCAACATATATATATAGATGACCTCCGCACTTCGTATCGGTTCGCGTCCCAGCCGCCTCGCGCTCGCCCAGGCCGAATTGGTGCGGCAAGAGCTCGCGGCGCGCGTTCCGTCCGTGACCATCGAGATCGTTGCGATTCGCACCAGCGGCGACCGGATGGCCACGGCCGCGCTCGCCCAGGTCGGCGGCAAGGGACTCTTCATCAAGGAACTGGAGCAGGCGCTCAGCGACGGCCGCATCGACCTGGCAGTGCATTCGATGAAGGACCTGCCGGCCCGGCTCGCCGCCGGCTTCCGTATCGCCGCGGTGCCCGAACGCGCCGATGCGCGGGACGCGCTGCTCTCGCGCGCCGGCGGCTCGCTCGCCGCGCTGCCGCGCGGCGCGCGCCTTGGCACCTCGTCGGCGCGCCGGCGCTTCGAGGCGCTGCGCCTGCGCCCCGACCTGGAACCGGTGGCGCTGCGCGGCAACGTTGATACGCGCCTTGCGCGCCTCGCCGCCGGCGACTTCGACGCCATCATCCTCGCGATCGCGGGGCTGAGGCGGCTCGAGCGTGGCGACGCCGACGCCGTGGACGGCGTCGGCGTCGCCACGCTCGATGAGCGCGACTTCGTCCCGTGCGGCGGCCAGGGCGCGCTCTGTATCGAGGCGCTCGCGGGGCGGCCGGTAGGCGGTTCGGCTGAGCTCGAGGCCGCGGTCGCCGTGCTCGACGATCCGCGGGCCCATATCGAAACCGCCGCCGAGCGCGCTTTCCTGGCCGCGCTCGGCGCCTCGTGCGTATCGCCCATCGGCGTCTTCGCGCGATTGGACGCGGTCACGCTCGGGATGCGCGCGCTGGTCTTCAGCGTCGATGGCGCGCATCACCTGATCGACGAAATCTCGGACAAGGTGGTCGATGGCGACGCGCCGGGCGCTCCGTTGGAGCGCGCCGCCGCGCTCGGCGCGCGGCTAGCGGAGCGCATGCTCGAGGGCGGGGCCGGCGCGCTCATCGCGGGCGACGGGGTGCCCGGCGGCGATGACGCGGCGGCGGGCGCGGCGGAGGTCTCGGGCCGCGCGCCCGCGCCAGGCGCGCGGCCCGAGACCTCCGTCGCGATGCCGCTTCACGGGCGCAGCGTCGTAATCACGCGCGCGCGCGAGGCCGGCGGCTCCTTCGCCGCCGGCTTGCGCGCGTTCGGCGCCAGGGTGACGGAATTTCCGACTATCGAGCTCGTCGCGCCCGACAGCTATGCGGCGATCGACGCGGCGCTCGACCGCGCGGCGTCCTTCGATTGGGTGATCTTCACCAGCGCAAGCGGCGTCGAGCGGATGCTTGAGCGGATGAGGACGCGCGGCGGCGATTCGCGCGCGTTCGGCGGCGCGAAGCTCGGGGCGATCGGTCCCGCCACCGCCGCACGCCTGGCCGAGCATGCCCTCGCCGTCGCCGCTATACCAACTGAGTATCGCGCCGAGGCGATTGTCGAAGCGATCGGCGCCGAGCGTATCCGCGGTGCGCGGATTCTGATTCCCCGCGCCCAGGTGGCGCGCGAGGTGCTGCCCGAGATGCTGATAGCCGCCGGCGCGCGCGAGGTCATCGTGGTGCCGGTTTACAAAACGGTGAAGCCCGCGAACGCGCCGGTCGAGCGCGTGCGTGAGATGGCGGCGGCGGGACAGATCGACCTCGTCGCCTTCACCAGTTCCAGCACGGTGACGAATTTCTGCGAGATGGTCGGAACCGATGTAGCGCGCGGGCTCAAGGCCGCGGCAATCGGTCCGATAACCGCCGAGACCGCCCGCACCGCCGGCCTGCAAGTGGTCGTGCAGCCGGCTGAATACACAGTTCCCGCGCTGATCGCCGCGATTCGCAATTACTTTGCGCCCGACGACAAATAAATGAGCATTCCATGCAGCGGGCCAGGAGGTAACGTGCAATCCTTACCCCTCGGTGGTTGAGCGAGGAAGCGCCGCTAAGGGGCGCTAGCTAAAAGAGCCATGCTTTGCGAGACTGAGCCATCATGGACGCAAAAGCGAAGGCTGAAATCCTGCATGGCGTGATCCGCAAGTTCGGCGGCGGTGGAAGCGATATCACCTCCGAGGAATGGGGCCGCTTCGTAGCCGCTCAGAACGACGGCTATCGCACAGGGCCGGAAATTGGAGAGCGAGTTCCCGACTTCACGCTGCCCGACCAGCACGGCAAAAACCACACGCTGAAAGATCTCTCGGGACCTAACGGCCTGCTGCTGATCTTCAGCCGTAGCGCCGATTGGTGACCCTACTGCCGCAACCAGCTCGTCGAGCTGCAGCAGTCGCTGGGGACGCTGAAGACCGCTGGAATCAACGCCGCGTCGATCACCTACGATTCACGCGAAATTCTCGCCGCCTTCGGCGACGCCTACAAGATTGCCTATCCCCTGCTCTCGGACGCCGGCAGCAAGGTGATTCGCGCGTTCGGAATTTTTAATACCAACATCCCCGAAGATCACAGGATGATGTACGGGATACCGTTTCCGGGTGACTACCTGATCGCGCCCGACGGTATCGTGCGCGACAAGCTGTTCCTCCCAAGCTACGAACATCGCGCCTCGGCAACCGCGCTCGCACTGCGCAACACGAGCGGCGCCGCCTCCTCGATGAACTCGGTCGAGATCGGCGCAGGCGCGTTCAACGCGACCGTGACGCTGTCGGCCGACCGATGCTTCCCCGGCCAGGAGCTGGCAACCGCGCTGCATATCCGCCTGAAACCGGGCTGGCATATTTACGGCAAGCCGCTGCCCGCTAACTATCGGCCGACCGAATTGATTTTTCAGAGCCCAATCGTCGGCGAACAATCAATCGAATTGCCGGCGGCGAAGCCGATGCTGCTCGAGGCGCTCGGTGAAACGCTGCCGGTGTATGAGGGCGAAGTTCTCGCTACCGGCAAACTAGGGATCAAATGGAGCCCGCCGATGCCGGCGAAATTCATGGAGCCCTTCGGCAAAACGATCGCTCCGGGGCCGTACAAGATCGCCGGCACGTTGCGGTTCCAGCCGTGCAGTGACACCGTCTGCGAGCCGCCGCAGGAGATCAAATTTGAACTGCCTCTGGAGCTTGAGGCAGGAGTCCCATCGGCGCCGAAAAGGCCGTCCTGAAACACTGGCGCGGCCACCCAAAAGGCGCATCCCGCGGCCGGGCGGCGCGGCGCGAATAGTCAGTCCGCCTCAATCCGGGCTTAACTGAACTCGCCGCGGATATATTCCTTGGTATGCTCTTCCCTGGGGTTCTCGAAAATCGCCTGGGTCGGGCCGTACTCGACCATGTAGCCAGTCCTGCCGCCGGCGGAAGTGTCCACGTACAGGAAGGCGGTCGTGTCCGCGACGCGCTTGGCCTGCTGGAGATTATGCGTGACGATCGCGATGGTGTACTTCTTCTTCAGCTCCGTCATCAACTCTTCGATCCGGCGCGTCGCTATCGGATCGAGCGCCGAGCACGGCTCGTCCATCAGCAGCACGGCCGGCTCGGTGGCAACGGCGCGCGCGATGCATAGCCGCTGTTGCTGTCCGCCGGAGAGCGCCAGCGCGCTCGTTCGAAGCTTGTCCTTGACCTCGTCCCACAGCGCGGCCTGGCGCAAGGCCGCTTCGACCTTGTCCGCGACCGGACCCTTGTAGCGGTTCAACCGCAGTCCGAAGGCGACGTTGCGAAAGATGCTCATCGCGAACGGATTGGGCTGCTGGAATACCATCCCGATATGCCGGCGCACGGCGACCGGATCGACCCGGGAGGCGTAGATGTCCTGGCCGCGGAAGATCACGTGGCCTTTGAGGCGAAATCCGCGCACCAGATCGTTCATCCGGTTGAGGCAGCGGAGCACCGTGCTCTTGCCGCATCCCGAGGGACCGATGAAGGCGGTGATCGTGCCCTTCTTCACTTTGAGCGCGACGTCGCGCACGGCCTTGAACTTGCCGTAGTGAAGCTCGTCAATATTGCAATCGATAAGCGTGCCGTTTTGCAGCATTTCGTCATGCGCGCCGTTTGCGTGTCCGTTCGTTGTCACCGGTGTAACTGGCATGCCCATCTCCATTAGCTAGTCGGCGGATCGTCCAGCCACCGCTTGGCCGACCACGTTGAATATCAGGACGATCACCACCAGCACCAGCGCGGCGGTCCACGCCAGTGCTATCTGATTTTCGAATGGCGAGCCGGAAAAATTATAGATCATGACCGCGAGCGAGGCGGTCGGCTTCATCAGATCGCCCATGGTCTTGGGCAGAAAATTCGGCGCCGTCCGGCTCATCCAGAAATTGCTGAACAGCGCGGTGAACAAGAGCGGCGCCGTTTCCCCAGCGGCGCGCGCCACCGCGAGCATCACGCCCGTCAGCATCGCAGGCGCGGCGGTCGGCACGATCACTTTTGTCACAACCTGCGTCGGCGTTGCGCCCATTCCGATTGCCGCTTCCCGCATCCGCGACGGCACCCGCTTGATCGCCTCTTCGGCGGTCAGCAAAACCGTCGGGAGCATCAGCAGTGCCAGTGCGACTCCGCCCGCGGGCGCGGAAAACTCGCCCGTCACCGCCACGACCACCGCGAAAGCAAAGACACCCGCCAGAATCGACGGCAGGCCGGTCAGCACCTTGGCCGCGAAACGCACCGCCGAGGCGGTTCGGGTCTCGGGCCCGAATTCGGTGATATAGATTGCCGCCAGAATGCCGAAGGGTACGCTAAGCAAGGTGGCTATAGCAACTACAACGAACGTGCCCACGATGGCATTGCCGAAGCCGCCACCGGCCTCCATCGCGGCGGGCGGAAGGTCGCGCAACGTGCTCAGGCTAAGCGTTGCAGCGCCTCGCACTACCAGCAGATAAAGCACTGAGAACAAAGGAAAAAGTGCGGCGATCGTGGCCGCACCGGTGAGCAGGCTCATCAGGTAGCTGAAAAGCGTGCGTGGCCGGCGCAACGAGTGCTCAAGACCCTCCAGGTCAATCTCGGGGCTCGCGGCCGGACCCTGTATCGGCGCCGCCATCAGCGCAACCCCTTGAGGCCCGCGTCGGCGCGCTGAAGGATCAAGGTGCCGATGATATTGACCACCAAGGTAATTGCCAGCAGCACCAGGGCGGCGTACATCAGGGCGCCGATTTCGATTTTGTCGGCTTCCGGAAAATGATTTGCGAGCAGCGCCGCGAGCGTATTGGCCGGCGAAAAGAGCGACCAACTGATTACATTGGCGTTGCCCGCCAGCATCGCGAGCGCCATCGTCTCGCCCAGCGCGCGGCCGAACCCCAGGATGACCGCGCCGAAAATTCCGGTCGCCGCGGTCGGCACGAAAATCGCCAGGATCGCCTCCCAGCGCGTGGCGCCCATCCCGAAGGCGGCTTCGCGCAGTTTCGGCGGCACCGCGACCAGCGCGTCGCGCGAAATGGCGGAGATGGTCGGCAGCACCATGATTGCCAGCACGATCGAAGCCGGCAGCAACCCGGGACCGCTAAGGCCAGTGCCGAAAATCGGAATCCATCCGAGATGCGAGTGCAGCCAGTTCGCCGGCGGACGGACGAATGGAATCACGACAAAGATTCCCCACAGCCCGTAAACGACGCTGGGGATCGCGGCCAGCAACTCGACGGTGATTTTGAGCACATTCTCGAGGCGTCTGGGTAACGAGTTCAGCCACGAATACTCTGACAGCCGCAAGTAGCCGAGCGCGGTATCAAGTCCGGAGGACAGGAAGCCTTCGCTCAGAAATATGGCAATAGCCAGGCCAAAGACCGTTCCGATGGCCAATCCGAGTATCGAACTATACAAAGTCCCGACGATCGCCGGCAGGATTCCGAACTGCGCGCGATTGGAGTCCCAGGCGGTTCCGCTCAGAAAACCCAGGCCATAGCTGCGAATCGACGGCATCGCCTGCCGCCCGATACTGAAGACCACGCAGAAGACGAGAATGACCGTGAACCATGCGATGGCCAGCGTACAGCGCCGAAATATGCGATCGGCGGCGATCTCGAATGCGGAGGGGGGCCGAGATATGTTCGTCCCGGCAGGCACTATCACTTCATCTCCTGGGTGCCCGCCGGGGTGGAAGATATTACGCGCTGCTCCAGCCTCGCCTGGGGTCATGAGATCTGTTGGAGCGCCTTGGTGACCGCGTCCACGACGTTCGCGGGTAGCGGGATATAGCCGAGATCGACGCTGAACGACTGGCCCTGGGTGAGGCCGTATTGAATCACGGACTTGAGAGTGGCGGCGGTCTTCGGGTCTTTATACTTTTTGTAGCAAAGCAACCAGGTATAAGTGACGATTGGATAGGACTGCGCGCCTGTGGGATCGGTGATCCACGCGCGCAGGTTGGCCGGCAACTGAACGCTCGCGAGCGCGTCCTTGCCGGTCGCCAGACCGGCCTTCACGTATTTGCCGCGCTTGTTCTCGAGCGACGCCATCGGCATCTTGGTCTGCACCGCGTAACCGTACTCGACGTAACCGATCGCGCCCGGAGTCTCCTTGATCAGCGCGGTCACACCGGGGTTGCCCTTGCCTGCCACCGCAGTCGGAAAGTTGACCGACTTGCCCGCGCCCGGCCCGCTCTTCCAGGCATCGCTGATGGCGCTTAAGTGCGAGGTGAAGACGAAGGTGGTACCGCTTCCATCCGAGCGGACCACGACGGTTATCTTGGTGTCCGGCAGTTTCGCTCCCGGGTTAGCCTTGGCGATAACCGGGTCATTCCATTGGGTGATTTTGCCGAGGAAGATTCCCACGTAAGCCTCGCGCGAGAGCTTAAGCTCGCTCGGACCGTCGGGCAGATTGTAGGCGAGCACGATTGCGCCAGCGGTCATCGGGAGCAGCACGACCCCGTCTTTGACCGCGGCCATCTCCTCGTCGGTCATCGCCGCATCGCTGGCCCCGAAGTCGACCAGGTTTTGCTGGAACTGCTTTATTCCGGCGCCGCTGCCTAGCGCCTGATAATTGATCTGCACGTCGGGATGCGCCTTGTTATATTCGGTGAACCACTTTTGATAGAGCGGCGCCGGAAACGTCGCGCCGGTGCCCTGCAAAGTGATCGCGCCCTCGGCGCCGAGCGCCGCGCCGCAATCAAGTCTCGCGCCGAAACGGCTGCCCAAGGTCACAAGCCCCACGCCCATCAGCGACACGACAATAGGCAGCAGTACGTTGCGCACAATCCTCATAGGTCTCTCCTCAGGTTTTCGGAGGTCGCTCGACCGGCGAGAACATACCTCCGCAGTGTCCAATCGGACCAAACTATTGTTACGGCAATGTGTCGGACGAATGATGGTTTAGTTTCAAATCGCTCGCTAATCATACCGGCTACGGGCATTCGTTGGCCTTTTCGACTACAGACGCTGGCACAAGACTCGGGTGGCTATCGGCGGGGATAAACGCCATCCCGCCGGGATTCTGGAGTCCATTAAGGATCGGAGTGACAAAGCCCGTAGTCAGATTGGTCTGCCCGACGAAGGCCGCAGCCGTTGATCCGCCCGGCGTGGTGGTCGCCACGATGGCGGTGTAGGCCGCGCCCGGCGCGAAATACGCTGCGGTTATCGCGTAGACCGCTTCGCCATCCTTGTCTGCGACGAGCAGCGTGCCTTGCGCGTCATTCGCAAAGACCGTGTCGTCAGCCGTCGTATTGCCGGGCGTCGTTCCGCCGACCTCCGAGGACAGCGGCACGAGCAGGTTGTTCTGGCAACCTTTTCCGGGATGCTGCACGATGATGAGCTCGCCGTCGGCCTGGGAGTCGAGCAGCAGCTCACCGTACGGATCGACTATCATCGAATCCGGATCCGTAAGATTGAGCGTCACGGTCTCGCCGGTGACCACGTCGGTCGCCGACGCATCGTCGTTGAGGATGCCGGTCAGTTCGACCTTATTGCCCTTCAGCTTGAGCCGAGCGATTCCAGGCGCGGTCTCAATTGAAGGGTTGGATGCGCTTACATAGATCGCATCGCCGTCGAAATCGATATCGTCATAGCCGCCGCCGTGCGGTCCAGTCCCGATGGTGTAGGTCTTCTGCGTGCCGGTGCCTGGCTCGATGATGATGAGCGTGGTGTTGGCGTCTTCGTTCTGCAGCGCCCACAGATCGCCGGTCTCGATATTGTATCTCAGACCGTCGTTATGGCCGACGACGGTGTAGGTCTTCACCACCGTTCCGTCCATCTTGTACTTGACGATCGTACTCATCGCGCCGCCGGAGCCGTCGGGGTTACCGCCGTTGCCATAGCCAACGAAGACGTTGTCGCGCGAAAACGTGATCGAATCGGGCGCGGTATAGCCGTTCTCGGATATAGCGAAGGTGTTGAACGAATAAGGAGCGACCGCCGACGGACTGACCGCGCGAGCGGGCGCCGGCCGCAGCGCGGCGAGCAGCAATAGCGAAGCGCCGCCGGCAAGGGCCCGGGCAGCGACACCTCTTTGACTCAGAGCAGTTTTCACAGTCCCCTACCTCCTGGCGTTTTTGAACATGGATGTCTGGATGCGAACGGTTGCGTCCGGTAGATAGCACGCTTAATCATCGCCAGAGTTATCGCGCGATTAACGACGCGTTAAATTGCTGCGGCGGCGCTCGTTCTTTCAGATAGGTTTGCGCAAGTTACTTTCTTCGATTAGCCAAACGCTCAGCGGCAGATCTTTCGTTATATCACGCGACACTATACTCAGTTCGTCCTGCTTCTAACTGAGATTTTTCGCAACCTTAACTTAACACTCGCGTCATTCTCAATTCATTTGCTTCAGTAATCATCCGCGTCGGTCTTTAATCTCAAATCCTTGGAGGGGAATATGGGTAAGAAATTAAGAGTAGGCGCCATTGTCGGCACCTTCCTGCTGGTCGCGTCGATCCAGCAGGTTTTCGCCGACTCGGATGACATCCACCACGTGCTTTTAATCAGCATCGACGGGTTCCACGCGCTTGATTATTTGAACTGTTCCAAAGGTATCCCGGGCTTCAACGGCGGCAATCCCTACTGCCCCAACCTGGCGGAGCTCGGAAGCATGGGCGTGAATTATCTGGACACGTCGACCTCGAAGCCGTCGGATTCATTTCCGGGGCTGATGGCGCTGATGACCGGTGGCTCGCCGCGCACGATGGGCGTCAATTACGATGTGGCTTACGACCGCGCGCTCAATCCGCCGTTGGACGATACGGGCAACGGGTTGTTAGGCGGCTCTTGCACGTCTGGAGCAACCCCGTCCGGCACCAGCACTGAATTCGACGAAGGCATCAATATCAATGTCCCGGGCATCGCCAATCAGATGTTTCTCAACGGTGGCGCGCCGACCGGCGACGGCGGGGTCAACTCGATCGATCCGACCCGGCTGGAACGCGACGAGAATTGCAATCCCGTTTATCCATGGAACTTTGTCCGTGTCAACACGATTTTCGGAGTCATCCACGGTGCAGGAGGGTATACGGCTTGGGCTGACAAGCATCCGTCGTATTCGTCGGTGGGCGGCCCTACCGGTACCTCCAGTGACTCCAATGTCAACGACTACTTCGCGCCGGAAATAAACTCCGATTCCGCGGATTTCGAGGCCGGCGCGACTCCAGCGCTCAACACTTGCAACCCCAGCCTGCCGGACCAGTTCGCCGTGAGCGCGGCCGATGACTACACGGGAAGCTTCCTGAACATCCAGTGCTATGACAGCCTCAAGGTGCAGGCCATCCTTAACGAGATCAACGGCAAGGACCACGACGGCGTCCACAAGAAGCCGGTGCCGACGATCTTCGGCATGAATTTCCAGGCGGTGAGCATCGGGCAAAAGTTGATATATCAGCACAACGGCGGCATACCACCGATGTCTCCGACTTACAGCACCAAAGGCGGTTACCTTGATTCGATTGGAACCCCCAGCCCATCGCTGTTCCAGGAGATCAAGTATGTCGACACCTCGATCGGGCTGATGCTCTCTGAATTGAAGAAGAAGCATTTGCTTGAATCGACGCTCTTCATCATCACCGCGAAGCACGGCCAGTCGCCGGTCGATTCCAGCCGCTATCAGCCGGATGGATCCAACGATCCGGCCACAATTCTGGCCTCCTGCCTGCCGGCTTCGGAGTTAACCCAGATTGGACCGACGGAGGATGACGTAGCCCTGCTTTGGCTGACGTCTACGTGCGACGTCGCTACCGAGGTCAAAGCGCTCGAGACCGCGTCACCCGCGCTGCCGCTGGCCGACAACATCGCGGGCATCGGCGAGATTTTCTCGGGCCCCTCGATTGCCTTGTACTACGATGCCGGAGATTCCCGCGCGCCGGATATCCTCGTTACTCCCAATATCGGCGTGACCTATTCCAACAGTGTGAAGAAGCTCGCGGAGCACGGCGGCTTCTCGCATGACGACACCAACGTCATCCTGCTGGTGTCGAACCCGAATATTCCGGCCAATACGGTCACCACCCCGGTGCAGACCAAACAGGTCGCGCCAACGATCCTGAAGGCGCTGGGCCTCAATCCGCAGAGCCTGAAGGCGGTTCGGTTGGAGCATACCCCGGTTCTGCCGGGACTCCCGCTCCCAGAGTAGGCGCACGCCCAAGGGGGGGGGCGGGCAGACTCTGCCACAAACGCGGCGGGCGTTCCGGTCATCCGGGGCGCCCGCCGCTCGTCATTCCCGGCGCGCAAGAACGGTTTCGTTCCGCCGCGTCTCATCAATATAATCTGAGGTCAAGTCCGAGTTCCGCCCTTGAGGGGGTAAGCATCCCGATGGCGTTTCCAATCAATCGCCCACGGCGGCTTCGGCGCACCGAGACACTGCGCCGGATGGTCCGAGAGATGCGCCTTGCGCCCGACGATCTTATCCAGCCGTTTTTTGTCTGCCCGGGACGCGACGTCAAACGTCCGATCAGTTCGATGCCGGGCGTGGCGCAGATGTCGGTCGATCAGGTAGTGCGCGCCGCGCGTGAGACGCACGCGGCCGGCGTCCCGGCGACCATCCTGTTCGGCATCCCGCAGCGCAAGGACCCTCACGGCAGCGAGGCGTGGAACGACCAGGGCGAGGTGCAGCGCGCGATTCGCGAAATCAAGGAGCACGTGCCCGGCCTCGCGGTGATAACCGACGTCTGCATGTGCGAGTACACCGACCACGGTCATTGCGGCGTGGTGCTCGGCAACGACGTCGACAACGACGCGACGCTCGAGCTGCTCTCGCGCGAGGCGCTCTCGCACGCGCGCGCCGGCGCCGACATGGTCGCGCCGTCGGACATGATGGACGGGCGGGTCGGCGCAATCCGCAAAACGCTGGACGAAAACGGCTTCGTGCACGTTCCGATCATGGCTTACTCGGCCAAGTTCGCCTCGGCCTTCTACGGGCCGTTTCGCGAGGCCGCCGAGTCGGCGCCACAGTTCGGCGACCGCCGCTCCTACCAGATGGACCCGCCCAATGGCGATGAGGCGATGCGCGAGATCGCGCTCGATCTCGCCGAGGGCGCTGACATCGTGATGGTCAAGCCGGCGCTGCCGTATCTCGACCTGATCTACCGCGCCAAGCACGAGTTCCGCGTGCCCGTGGCGGCCTACAACGTCTCGGGCGAGTACTCGATGCTGCGGGCGGCCGGGCTTAACGGATGGCTCGACGAGGAGCGCGCGGTGATGGAAGTGCTGACCTCGATCAAGCGGGCCGGCGCCGACATGATCCTCACCTACTTCGCCACCGAGGTCGCGAAACGGCTTAAATGATTCGCGGCAGCGAATTGGGCGCGGGCCATCCAACTCGGTCCGGCTGAAATGACATGACCATCCTCGTGCGGCCTCTGGTCGAAAGCGATCTCGACGAGGCCGACCGCATCATGCGGCTCGCCTTCGGCACCTTCATCGGGCTAAAGGACCCGGCCGCGATGTGGGACGACGCCGGCTACGCGCACTCGCGATGTCGCTCCGATCCCGAGGGCGCGCTGGCCGCAGAGCACAACGGGCGGCTTGCCGGATCGAACTTCGCCGTGCGATGGGGCAGCCTCGCCTACTTCGGCCCGCTTTCGGTGCGTCCGGAGCTATGGGATCAGAAGGTCGGTCAGCATCTGGTCGAGGCCACAATGGCGATGTTAGAGCGGTGGGGCGTGCGTCATCGCGGGCTCTATACTTTTTCGCAGAGCCCCAAGCACATCGCGCTCTACCAGCGCTACGGATTCTGGCCGCGCTTTTTAAGCGCGGTGATGCAAAAGGAACTGCAGCCGCGGCAGCATCAGGTCGAGTACGAAAAATTCTCCGCGCTCTCCGCGAACGCAAAGACAGAAACGATCGCGGCCTGCCGCGAGCTTACCGATTCATTTTTCGCCGGGCTCGACCTGCGGCGCGAGATCGAGGCGGCCGATCGGCTGCGCTTGGGCGAGACCATCCTCGAGCGGCGCGGATCGAAGGTGTCCTGGTTCGCCGTTACGCATATCGGGCGCGCGAGCGAGGCCGGCAGCGGCGTGTGCTTCGTCAAGTTCGCGGCCGCGCGGCCGGACAAGCGTGCTGAGCGCGACTTCGATGAGATGCTCGACGCCTGCGAGGCGCTAGCGCTGGGCGCCGGAGCGCATCAGCTGCGCGCTAGCGTCAACTTCGCGCGCGAGCGGGCGCATCGGAAGTTGGCGGCGCGTGGATTTCGCGCCGAGCGAATCGGCGTCGTGATGCAGAGTCCCAACGAGCCTGCCTACAACCGCTCAGGCAACTACATACTCGATGATTGGCGTTAAGCGGCGTCGCGCGTTTCAGCCGCGCGGCGCGCACACTTCGCTAGTAACTAGCCGCGCGGCCTGGGCTTGATGTGCGTTTCGTAGTACGGGCGCATCGCGCGCAGCGCGCGCATCTGATGATACGCGAGCTCATCGTCAGCGTACCGATGCTCCGGGCCGAGAACGCATCCAACTCGTGCGTGACATCGCCCGGCGCAATCCGGCTCGACCTCGACCCGATGCGTCAGGCATTTCGGCACGTCCCATCCGGCGGGAAAACTCACCGCGCCGACCGGACACGCGCTGAGGCAACTGCGCGGGACACATCCGAGACACGGATCGAATCCGCGCGCGTCGCCCGGCGTGTCGATTAGGGCCTCCAGGAGCAGCGCCGCGCGAAACGCGATCCACGGACCGAACACCGGATGCACCACGACGCCGAGGATGCTCGGCCCGGCGATTCCCGCCGCCTTGCCCAGTTCGACGAAGTTGAGCGTCGGTCCGCCGTGCATGAAGGGATGGACGATGGTGTAGCGGAGCGCAGCATCGCGCAGCGGCGCCGTGACCTCGCGCTCGACCACATCACGGGTGAAGTCATCGAGCGGATTTTCGCGCTCCCACCATCCGGGGTTGCGCGCCGCATGCCGCTTGAATGCCGCCCAGAAATCACCTCCGCCGTTGCCGAGCACCACGATCGAGCGCGCAGCCGGGTCGATGAGCGACGCTCGCGCCTGGGGCTGGACCGCCGCGTCGTAACGGGCGAGCGGGAGCGCGGCGCACAGGTTGAGCCCGTAGCGCGCGGCGGCCGCGCGCACCGCGGCGAGTATCGCGGCCGAGTCAGGCAATTTTGTAGGTGACCAGCGCGTCGGCGATAAGCGCGTCTCGCTGGTCGCGGATTTCGACCGCGATGCTGGCGATACGCTTGCCGCCGCGGCGCACCCGGGCGTGCGCGACAAGGTCGGTTTTCACTGCCGGCGCGGTGTAGTTGATGGTCATCGAGATGGTCGCGCTGCTGCGCGTCTGCGGCATCGTCCAGATCGCGGCGCAAGCGGCGAAGTCGGCCAGCGCCGCGATCGCGCCGCCGTGGATCGGGACGCCGGGGCCGCCGGCGTTGAGGAGGCCCTCGCCAAACGGCATCCGCACCGTCGCCTCGCCCTCGCCGCGCGCTTCGATCGTGAACCGCAGCGCGGCCGAGAACGGCCCCTGCTGAAGCTCTTCGAGCACCTTGTCATGTGCCGCCCCAGGCATCGCAGCTCTAGGGTTTTACTCCTTTCCGGCCATCTTCAAGGTCGGGCGCTTGATTCTGATCGTTCGACCTTGCGCGCTTGCCCTTGCGCGCGTGGCGAGCCGCCGCCAGCCGGGCCATCCGAATCGCCTCGCCCACGGCGGCGTCGGGTTCGTCGGCGTGCTCGACACCTTCGATTTGCGGCCATGCACGAAGCGCAACGATGGGGCGGCCAATTTTGAGCGCAAAGCCGATTTCGCTCAGCGTGCCGCCCTCGCCGGCGAGCGCGACTACGGCGTCGGCGCTGCCGATTACGACCGCGTTGCGCGCTTCGCCCATCCCGGTCGCGATCGCGAACTCGATATGCGGATTGGCGGCGCCGTGGTCGTAACCGGGCAGAACGCCGATGGTATGCGCGCCGCGCTCGAACGCGCCCCGCGCCGCCGCCTCCATTACGCCGCCGCGTCCGCCGCAAATGAGCGTCGCGCCATGCGCGCCGATTTCGGCTCCTACCTTGTGCGCGAGTTCAAGCACCTCGACGCTGGCGCCGTCGCCGCCGCCGATCACCGCGATTGCCGGACGCCGTAGCATCGCGGGTCACACTCCGAGCAGAGCGGGAAGCTCGGCGATGTCCGCGACGGTCAGGTCGGGCTGCGGGATGCCCTCGGGCAGCGGAGCGCCGCGCTTGTTCACCCACGCCACGCGCATCGCGGCCAGCCGCGGCCCGAGCACATCCTCGCGCGGCGTGTCGCCAACGAACAGTATCGCGTGCGGATCCAGCCGCAGCATCGTCAGAACGCGCTGGTAGATAAGCGGGTTGGGCTTGCGCAGGGCGACCTCGGCCGAAATTATCACCGCCTCGAACAGGTCGGCGACGCCGGTATCGAGCAGCACCTCGCGCCCGCACTGCGCGTCGTCGAAGTTGGAGAGCAGGCCGAGGCGAAAGTGCGGCGCCAGCCGGCGCACGGCGTCGGAGCGCTCGGGCGGCGCGAAGGTGACCTTGCGCACGCCGTCCATGTGGACGCGGGTCACATGGAAGGCGAGGAGGCCGCGCTCCGCGGGGTCCGCGTAGCCCAGACGCTCCAGGGTGCGTTCGAAACGCTCCTGGCAGGTTATTTCGATACCCTCGCGTTCGCGCTCGGCGTTAATCTCGTCGATCACGTCGTGATAAACGGTGAGAAACCTCTCGAGTTCGAAGCGCGGACCCATCCGTTCCTGGAGCGACGGCAATATCCACGGAATCGTGCTGTGGGCGGAATGCTCGCGCCAGTGCAAAAGCGGCAGCCGCTCGGGTTCCCACTTTACCAGGGTGTCGAAGAGGTCGAACACCACCGCTTTGATCGCGCCATTATCCATTATGTTCGAGGCGTGAGCGCGGCGGCGCTTGCGAGCAGCGCCCCCAGGTCGAGCAGCATCACTGCGCCATTGAGCATGACGGAGCGATGATGCAGCCGGTCGAATTCGGCGCGGCGCGCGGGATCAGGATTCGCCTCCTCGGTCACGGTGCGAATCGCGTCGACCCGGGGCCGCACCACGGCGCCGGCGTAGACGGTCAGCCCCAATGCGATCAGCAGCGCCAGCGCCGCCATCGCCCACCACATCCGCGGCATCCGCGTCGCGCACAGATAGATCGCCAGGATTAATCCGATCGCGCCGCAGATGTAGCCGAGCAGGTAGTAACGCGGAAACAGCACGGCTAGGAACTTGCCCGCCTCCGCCTTTGGGAGCACCGCGAAGGCGCTCTGCGTGACCGCTATGAAAAACACCATGCCGCCCAGCCAGCAGACCAGGCTCAGCAAATATACGAACAGCACGGCTACCATCGAGACCTCGCAGCTGGAATCGGGAACTCCGCTTCTGGGAGCTTCGCTTTTGGGCCTCGTCGCGAGGAGATCAAGATGATCAATTCAGGTACGGCTTGTTGACGCCGGGCAGAGGCCGGCGGTCGGAGAAACCGGAATCGATGGTGTGCCAGGCGATAATCTGGCGCTCGCCGGATTGCCAGCACAAAAAAACCACGTCGTCCTCGATCTCGTAGGGGAAGTCGACCAGGCCCTGATCGATATCCTTCAGGAAGCATCCCAGGTTCTCGACCTGCCCGGCCGTCTCGGCCATCCGCGCAGCATTTTCCTTGAGTTCGGGATAGCGCTCGATGAGATCGGACAGTGGCATCCCGGTGATAGCGGAATCGTCGCGGCGGGCAAGTTCGCGGATGCGCGCGCGCAAGGTGTCGGCCTCCACCTGGAGTCCGCGCACCAGAACTTCCATGCGCGGGATTAGGGCGTTGGCTTCCTCTACTGTGAAAACTTTCTCGAACTGATGCTTCGCCAAGCTATTGCCTCGATAATTGGCGTGAACCACCAATCGTGGCTAGATTGTATGCAGCGAGGCCGAGCTTGTCTGCCCGCAGGGGGTATAATACGTTAATCGATTGCGGGGGTGGAAGCGCCGGCGGCTCTCGTCCGCTACTGGAGAGGCGGCTCAGCATCTATGGCAGAAAAATCGGATAAGGCCAAAGGCGAAAAGCGCTTCGACATCGAAGAAGATCTAAGCAAGGTCGAGGTGCCCGATGTTTTGCCGGTGCTGCCGCTGCGCGGCATCGTAATCTTCCCTAACCAGATTCATCCCTTCCTGGTGTCGCGTCCAGCCTCGCTCAGACTCATCGAGGACGTGGGACAGGCTTCACGGGTAATCGGGCTTTCCGCGCAGAAAAATCCCGAAGAGGAAAATCCGGCCCCCGAAGGGCTGTTCCCGCGCGGCACGGCCGTGCGGATTCTCAAGATGCTCAAGTATCCAGACCATAGCGTGCGGGTGCTGGTGCAGGGCATCGCGCGAATCGATCTGCTCGATTTCGTCCAACTCGAACCGTACTTCCGCGCCAACGTGCGGCGCCTGGGCGAGGCGGTCGAGGGCGATAAGGAGCTCGACGCGCTGCAGGCTCATCTGGTGAGCCAGTTTTCCAAGTTCGTTTCGCTGGTGCCTTATCTGCCCGACGAACTGCAAGTGATGGCGATGCAGGTGCGCGAGCCCGCCCGCCTCACCGACATGGTCGCCTCGTACCTGAAGATCGCGGTCGAGGAGTCGCAGGATCTGCTGTCGACCAACGACGTGCGCGCGCGCCTGGAAAAGCTGATTGTTATCCTGGGGCGCGAGATCGAACTGCTTGAGCTGGGCCACAAGATCCAGTCGCAGGTCCAGACCGAGCTCAACAAGAACCAGCGCGAGTACTATCTGCGCCAGCAGCTCAAGGCGATTCAGAAGGAGCTTGGAGAGGGCGACGCGCGATCCTCCGAGATCGAAGACCTGGAGAGGAAAATCGAGGCGGCCAAGATGCCCGAGGACGCTCGCAAGGCGGCCGACAAGGAGCTGGATCGGCTCAAGATGATCCCGCCCGAATCGGCCGAGCATACTGTCGTGCGGACCTACCTCGATTGGCTGGTCACCGTGCCATGGTCGGTTTCGACCGATGACAATCTTGACATCAAGCACGCCCGCTCGGTGCTCGACGAAGACCATTTCGATCTCGAAAAGGTCAAGGAACGCATCCTCGAGTTTCTCGCCGTGCGCAAGCTCAAGAGCGACACCAAGGGGCCGATCCTGTGTTTCGTCGGCCCGCCGGGAACCGGCAAGACCTCGCTCGGGCGCTCGATCGCGCGCGCCCTGGGACGCAAGTTCGTGCGGCTCTCGCTCGGCGGCATCCGCGACGAGGCCGAGATTCGCGGCCATCGCCGCACCTACATCGGATCGCTGCCCGGGCGCATGATCCAGGGGCTGCGCAACGCCGGCTCCAACAATCCGCTGTTCATTCTCGACGAAGTCGACAAGCTGGGGACGGACTTTCGCGGCGACCCGGCCTCAGCGCTGCTCGAAGTGCTCGATCCCGAGCAGAACAACGCCTTTGTCGATCACTATCTCGACGTGCCCTTCGATCTCTCCAAGGTGTTGTTCCTGACCACCGCTAACGTGCTCGATCCGATTCCGCCCGCGTTGCGCGACCGGATGGAAGTGCTGGAGTTGCCCGGCTACACCGAGGAGGAAAAACTCCAAATCGCCGAACGCCACCTGGTGCCCAAGCAGATCTCCGAGAATGGGCTGGGCAATATCAAGATCGAGTTCGCCAAGGAAGCGGTGTCCGAAATCATCCGCAGCTACACGCGTGAGGCCGGGCTGCGCAACCTCGAGCGTGAAATCGGCCGCGTATGCCGCAAAATCGCGCGCGCGCTCACTGAGGGCGAAACCGCCCCCGAGCGCGTCACGCCCGACATGCTCCATCGCTTTCTCGGCCCGCGCAGGTTCTTCTCCGAGGCGGCCGAGCGCACCCAGGAGCCGGGCGTCGCGACGGGCCTTGCCTGGACGCCCAATGGCGGCGACATCCTGTTCATCGAGAGCACCCGGATGAACGGACAAAAGGGCGTCACGATCACCGGTTCGCTCGGCGACGTGATGAAGGAGTCGGCGCAGGCGGCGCTCTCCTACGTGCGATCGCGCGCGGCACAACTCGGCATCGCGCCCGACTTCTTCGAAAAATCCGATCTTCATATACACGTCCCGGCCGGCGCCATCCCCAAGGACGGTCCGTCCGCCGGCGTGACCATCGCGGCCTCGCTCGCCTCGCTGCTGAGCGCCCGCCCGGTGCGCTCCGACGTTGCGATGACTGGCGAGATCACCTTGCGCGGCAAGGTCTTGCCGGTCGGCGGAGTCAAGGAAAAAGTGCTGGCGGCGCGGCGCGCGGGAATCAAGACCGTAATCCTGCCACGGCGCAACGAAAGCGACCTCGAAGATATCCCCGAAGAAGCGCGCAAAGAGATGGAGTTCGTGTTCGTCGATACGGTCGACGAGGTTCTGCGCCACGCGCTGCGCGACGGTGTCGAACAGCATCCGGAACCCGCGCCGGCGGGCGCTGAGCGCACCGTGCTGAACTAGCGGGTAGCCCCGCCCTGGGGACCCCTGAAGTCTCTCTGCCTAGCGCAACGCTACCGATGACGGCTAATATTGCCGCACCGTGCGGTAGCCCCGCGCAATCAATCAGGGAGAAGGCGCTCTAGATGCCTGAGTTGAGAAAGGATCCGGTCGTCGGACGTTGGGTGATCATGGCCACCGAGCGCGGCAAGCGTCCGTCGGATTTCAAATCAAATCGTGACCAGCGCAAGGGACCGCCGTGCGCGTTTTGCGCCGGGATGGAGCAGATGACTCCGCCCGAAGTGCTCGCCTACCGTGAAAACGACTCGCAGCCCAATGGGCCGGGATGGCGGGTGCGCGCGGTCAGCAACAAGTTCCCAGCCCTGCGCATCGAGGGCGCGGCGGGACGGCGCGGTGACGGGCTGTACGATCTGATGAATGGAATCGGCGCCCACGAGGTGCTGATCGAGAGCCCCGACCACGATCGCGGCCTCGCCGACCTCGAGCTGCGTCAGATCGAAGAGCTGCTGTGGGCCTACCGCGAGCGCACGCTCGACCTCGCGCACGACGAACGTTTCCGTTACGTGCTGATTTTCAAGAACCACGGCGCCGAAGCCGGGGCGAGCCTGGAGCATCCGCACTCGCAACTGATCGCGCTGCCGATTTTGCCGCTCAACGTACAGCAGGAGCTGCGCGGCGCGAGCGATTACTACTCGCTCAAGGAACGATGCATCTTCTGTGACATCGTCGATCAGGAGGGCCAGGACCGCCGCCGCGTGGTGTTCGAAAACGACGAATTTATCGCCGCCTCGCCCTTCGCCGCGCGCTTTCCGTTCGAGTTGTGGCTGATTCCCAAGACTCACGGATCGCACTTCGAGCATGCGGCGACGTCGTACCCGGGCTTCGCCAGCGCGATCAAGGCGAGCTTGCGCGCGCTCAAGCGCTCGCTCGACGATCCGCCGTTCAACTACATCATCCACTCGGCGCCGCTGCGCGAGGCCCAGAGCAAGCATTATCACTGGCACATGGAGATCACGCCCGCGCTGACCAAGGTGGCGGGCTTCGAGGTCGGCACGGGCTTCTATATCAACCCGGTGCCGCCCGAAAACGCGGCCGAGGCCCTACGCGAGGCGCTGGCGATGAGCGAATCGCAGCCGGGGCCGCAGGTCGAGCAGGCGGCGAGCTGAATTTTAGCAGGCGTTCTTTTTTTCACGTTTCCCTCTGAGCTCTCGCCCCAGAAAGAGAACCTTTTTGATGTCATCCTGAACGAAGGTTGCCGAAGTGAAGGATCGACGCGGAGCGATTTTTGGGTTTATCGACACCCTCTCAGGTGCGGGAGCGGGCGCAAAAAGAGCATCGGTGAAAAAGTGAAAATCGCAATCGTTGCCGCCGAGATCACGCCATGGGCGAAGGCCGGCGGACTCGCCGACGTAATCGGCGCGCTGCCCGCGGCGCTCAAGCAGAGCGGCGCCGAGCCCGTAGTGATCCTGCCCGGCTACCGCGGCGTGCTCGACGCGCTCAAAACGGCGCCGGTGGCCGAGAATCTCTCGGTCTCGATGGGCGATTCCTCAGAGCGCTTCGACCTGCTGCGGGCCGAGACCCGCGACGGCGTGCCGCTCTACCTGATCAAGCATCCGGGTTGCTTCGATCGCGCGGGAGTTTACGGCGAGCGCGGCGCGGACTATCCCGACAATCTGCATCGCTACGTGATGTTCGGCCGCGCGGCCGCGCTCGCCGCGGCGCGCTTCATCCGGCCCGACGTCCTGCACGCGCATGATTGGCACGCGGCGGTGGCGCCGATCGTGGCGAGCGCCGACCCGGCGCTGCGCGAGGCGCTTGGCTCTGCGCTAACGGCTTTCACCGTGCACAACCTCGCCTTCCAGGGAATCTTCGACGAAGCGGATTTCGGTCTGCTCAATATCGACCGCTCCTACTTCTCCGTCGAGTGTCTGGAGTTCTGGGGACGCGTCAACCTGATGAAGGGCGCGATCGTGCTGGCCGATGGCGCCTCGACCGTGAGCCCGACCTACGCGCGCGAGGTTAGCAGCGATCCGGAGCTGGGCTTCGGCCTGGAAGGAGTGCTGCGCCACAAGGGCCGCCGCTTCGTCGGGATCATCAACGGCGCCGACTATACCGAATGGGACCCGGCGATCGACCCGATGATCGCGGCCAAGTACACACCGGCGCGGCGCGAAGGCAAGGCGGTCTGCCGCCGCGCGCTGCGCAAGCTCGCCGGCCTGCCCGATCGCGACGACGCGCCGATAGTCGGGATGGTCACGCGGATGACCCCGCAAAAGGGTATCAACCTGCTCGGCGAGGCGCTCGACGCGGTGATGGGTCTCGGCGTGCAGCTCGTCATGCTCGCCAGCGGCGATCCGGCGCTGGAGAAGTTTTTCAAGACCGCCGAAGAACGCTTCCCTGGCCAGTTGCGCGTGCAGCTCGCTTTCGACAACGCCTTCGCCCATCAGATTCAGGCCGGGAGCGACATCTTCCTGATGCCGTCGCGGTTCGAGCCGTGCGGGCTCACGCAGATGTATGCGCTCAAGTACGGCACCGCGCCGCTGGTGCGCGCGACCGGCGGGCTCAAGGACACGGTCACCGAGTTCGATCCGCAAGTCGGGACCGGCAATGGCTTCATGTTCACTGACTATCGCGCCGGCGCGATGGTGGACGCGATGGCGCGGGCGCGGGGGCTCTTTGATGACCGCGGGGCCTGGCGCCGCCTGATGGACAATTGCTTCGCCGCGGATTTTTCCTGGACCGTGTCGGCGCGCCATTACCTGCGATGGTTCGACGACCTGCGCCGCGAGCGCGGCGCCTGACGCTCAGTTCCGGAAGACCGAGCTATGGCCGCGATATCACGAGCGCCGCTTCTCGTTTACGCCGACGGCTCCTGCGAGGGCAATCCGGGGCCTGGCGGATGGGGCGTCGTAATCGTCAGGCCCAACGGCACGCATCGGCTTAGCGGCGGCGATTCACAAACCACCAACAACCGGATGGAAATCATGGCCGCGATCGAGGCGCTGCGCGCCCTCGATCCTGGCGTCCCGGTGATCGTGCGCAGCGACAGCCAGTACCTGGTCAAAACGATGAACGAGGGCTGGCGCCGTACCAAGAACCTCGACCTGTGGCAACAGCTCGACCGCGAGGTCGCCCGGCACGACGTGAGGTTCCAGTGGGTGCGCGGACACGCCGGCGACGCGCGCAACGAAGAGGCCGACGAGCTGGCGCGCGAGGCGGCGCGGAGCGCGGCCAAGGGCCGCGCTCCGCGCCACCCGGGCGCAGCGGGCGTCACTGCGGGCGCTGCCGTGGGGGCACCCGCAGTGACGCGTTCCAAGGCCGCAGGCGCGGCCGGCCACGGCCGGTCGGCGCCCTCGCCTGGCGGAGCTGCAGGCGCGGGCGGATCCGCGCCTGCAGCTCCGCCTGACCCGTGGGACGACGATCTCGACGAACTGATACACGAGAAGCTTGAACCGATGCTCGAACCCGACGAGCGGATCGCCAGGTGCGCCGTTTGCAAGCAGCGCTTCGTCGCCCGCGGCGACGAAACCTACTGCTCGCTTGCCGGCTGTCAGATGTGTAAGCGGTGCTAGCGAGCTTCTGAAACGCGCGCGCCGCCTGCCAGCTCAAGGCATGGAGTGGGCGCACGCGCCCACCATGCCGACACGGCTCTTTTTTGGATCCGTCAGTTGTTGGCGGCCGCCGAGCGTTCGGCGATCAGCTTGTCGACTTCGACGCGAAGGCGCGTCAACACGTCGTCGTAGCGGAAGTTGCCGAGCTTGCGATCCTTCTTCTTGAGATTCACCGTCGTCGGACCGCACCACAGTCCCAGGTCCGCGTCGTCGGTCTCGCCCGGCCCGTTCACCCGGCACCCCATCACCGCAATCGTGATCCGATGGCGCGACGCGTAGGCCGTGACTTCCTTCACCTGTTGCGCCAGCTCGACGAACTTCTCGTTCTCCACTCGCGAGCACGACGGGCACGAGATGATGTTGAGACCGGTGCCGAAGTTGGGCACCGAGATGAAGCGTCCGCTCGCGACGTCCTGGATGATCTGATGGCCAACGGTAACCTCTTCGTGCTTGCGCTCGTTGGGCAGCGTCAGTGAGACGCGGATGGTGTCGCCGACGTGCTGCGCGAGCAGCTTCTCGAACGCGATCCGGGTCTTGATGATGCCGTCGGGCGGCAGTCCCGCCTCGGTGACTCCGAGATGAAGCGGAACGTCGGGGCGGCGCGCGGCAAAGCGCCGGTTGGCTTCCAGCACCTTGGCCGGGTCGGAATCCTTGAGCGAAACCACGAAACGGTCGAATCCCAGCTCGTCCATCAGCTCGCAGTGCCATACCGCCGACTCGACCAGCGCGCTTAGCTGATCGCCGGGATGTTTTTCCAGAAAGGCCGGCGCCACCGAGCCGCAGTTGACCCCGATTCGAATCGCCAGGTTGTGTTCGCGCGCGACCTCGACCAGCCATCGCACCTTTTGCGGAACGCTTTTGGCTTTCTCGATATGGTGCAGATGGCCGGGGTTGTAGCGAATCTTGTCGACGTGCGGTCCGACTTTGCCGGCGATGCGGTAGTTCTCCTGGAGGTCCACCGACAATACGATACCGCGTGTCTGTGCGCGAATTTCCTTGAGCGCCGGAACTTCCTTTTCATTGTCGAGCGCGATCCGCACAATTCCCGCGCCGGCACGGGCAAGCTGATGCGTTTGCGCCACGGTCTGGTCGATATCGATCGTGCGCGTCGCGCACATCGACTGTACGACCACCGGCGCGTCGCCGCCGACTTTCAGTGCGCCGATCCCGATTTGCCGCGTCGTGCGGCGCGTCCCTGCCTGCTCCATTACCGACAACTCCGCTGCTCCGTGCGCCTTAGTGATTGTGGCCTTCGTGATCGTGCACCTGCGCGGCCACCTCGGCCCGCTGTTCGTCGCTCACCGCCATTGCGATCGACGAGTGGGCAAACGCCGCGCCGGCCCTCAGCGACATCGCGACGAACGCCGCTTCGGCGATCTCCTCGTCCGTCGCGCCCTGCTTGATCGCGCGCTTGACATGCTCCTCGATACACCACGGACAGTCCGTGACGTGCGCCGCCGCAACCGCCATCAGTTCCTTGGTCTTGGCGGGTAGCGCGCCGTCGCTGAAGATCATCTCATCCCAGTCCATTAAGCCCTTGAAATAGTCGGGCTTGAGCTTGCGCAACTTGCGCAGGCTCTTAATCGTCTCCTTGGAAAAGAAATCCGCCATCGCAGGTCCTCCGTGCCCGGTCCAGTCCAGTGGCTTGTATGCGAACTATAACAGATGGCCGCCGGGCGTCCCTAGTGCAATCCGAGGCCCCCGGCGGGTTCAAGAATCGATCACAATTTCGTCATAATTCGGGCCACGTCGATCGCCCAAAATGGGGCCAAGCTGGTGACCTTTGTATGCCTGGATCATTAGCTGAGCTTGCAAAAGAATTTAGCCACACACTCTTGAAATGCCCCCTTGGCATCACTATGGTCGGCTAACCACGCTCTGAGCTATAGGGGACGATAACTTAGGAGCTGGGGGATACGCGGGCTAACCCGGGCGAGCCTTGTGCGGCAAGTCGCTCGTCCGGACCAGGCAGGAGTGTTAGCTATGCGGCAGCGCAACCTTGGCGCGCAAGCGCCGGATTCGTTCACGGCCTCGGACCTTATCCTGCCCAGCCAGTTCTTCGAATTGGTCGGCAGAAACCGCTTCACCAGCGAGCAGCGACTGATGCTTGCGGTGCTGGCCGACGCGATCAACATCCTGCAGGACTGGCGCGGGGCCTTCAGCGTGCGCAAGCGGCGACTGTTTATCGAAGCCGCGCGATGGGTGATGGCGCCCGGCAGCAGAGTGGCGTTCAGTTTCGATAACGTCTGCGACGCGCTCGAGATAAGCTCGGAAGCTCTGCGCCTTCGCCTGAGCAGCCTGGCGGCCGGCGCAGAGGATTCGCAGTTACCACTGGCGCGATTGCGGTTGAAGGAGGCGGGACGCCTCCAGCACATGACGGTCAATCGCAGCCGTCGTGTGAAGCGCCCGAGGGTTCTGCAGCACGCCCGTCGCGCATGACGGGGGATGGCGACAGCCTTCTGCCGCGTTGACGTGATTGAAGACGTGGATGGCTTGCGGCCGCGAGGCTTCGAGCCGCGCATCGCTCGCGTTAGTCCAATTTGGCCCTTATCAGCATCGTCCGCGATGCGTTCCGCCACGCTCTAACTACATGAAAAATCAGGGTTTTCTGGATTTCTCGCGCCTCGTTTGACGCCTCGGCCATCGGCCTTCTATGATCCGTGGGCGCCAACCCGGAGGTCCTCGGTCCGTGCGAATGATTGTTCCGCCTATCGTCAATCGTAGGGAGATTGACCGTAATCTCGTGCTTTTTTTCCGCCAGCATCGCGCCGGCGCATTTCGCCGCGCGATTTCCGACTTCTGCCGCTACTACAACGTCAAACGCCCTGCGATCGAATGGTACGAATATCTGGATTGGGGCAAGACCGCGGGGAAGACCTTCGAGGACGGGCGCATCCATCTGGTCCATCCCGAGAACTGGAAGCGCGGCCGTATCTACAACAAGGAACGGATGTGGATCGCGATGCTTTATCACGAGATGGGGCACTATCTGTTCTGGACCGACGCCGAGCGCAAGGCCGACGCGTTCGCGGTCAGGATGGTGCGCGGACTGCGCCGTCCCGAGCAGCGCAAGCGGCTGCGCGCGCGGCTACAAATGACCGGGCGCACGGCGCGCCGTACAGCCGCGACTCCCCGGCGCGCAAGCCCTCCACCGCGACGGACGGGTTCATCGACTCGCCAGGTGACTCCGTCGGCGCGACGGCGCCGCTCGCGCGCGGCCCGGCGCCGCGTCTAGTCTTTCACTAACCCTCGCCGCGCACCTCCGATACCGCGGCATCACTATCGCCTGCGGGCCTGTGCGGCGGCTATGATGTAAGCGCGATGGCGCACAAGCCAAATGTCGAAAACCGATGGTGGGTCGAGACCTCGGTCAAACGGCCGCGCAAACCCGAAGCGGCCGCGCCCGATCCAGCAAGCGCCGAACAGGACGCGCCCAAGGAGGCCGGTTCCGACCAGGCGCCGCTGCAACTGCCGATCGTCGAGGGTTTCTATTCGGTCGCGCGCGACTATGACCAGGACCGCGCCAAGGAAGACCTGACCGACAACAACCTGCGCATCGCGCGCGCGGCCAATCCGCAAGCCGGTCAATGGGTTTACGTCGCGATGACCGAGGAGCACTATCCGGCGCGATTGATCAAGCGAATCAAGGATGAGTTTCGTCTGCCGAGCGAGGCGCGCGGCGTAATCCTCGATCACGGCCGCGTGGTGCGGCTGCTGGTGTGCGGGCCGCAGCTCGAAGACTGGATGCTCGACGTGACGCTAAGCGACGAGCCGTCAGTCGACGTCTACGTGTGGAACACGATGCATCGCGAGCGGCTGTTCAAGCGCGCCGAAGAGGCGCTGCGCCAGGCGCGGCGCTGGGCGCTCAGTCTGATCGAATATCCGCCGGTGCGCGACGAGCCTTTCCGCGGCGCCCTGCTGTAGGTGGCGCGCCGGTAGATCCAACGCTGACCCCGCTTGCGGACTGACGCGGCTTACGGGAACTCGATGCTGGCGGTGCCGATCACGAGGCGCTCGGCGTCCTCGTTTTCGATCCAAACGTCGATTTCGACCCGCTTTTCGGCCGGCTCAGTGTGCGTGACAAAACCGTTCAGTGTAATCGTATGGTCGGGCTGCACCGGCTGCCGGTAAGTCGTCCCCAGCCGCGCGAGGCGCGCGCCGCTCTGCCCGATCCAATCGGTCACCAGCCGCGAGAGCATCGCCAGGCTCAGGTTGCCCGGCGCGATCATCCCGGGCAGTCCTTCCTTGCGCGCGCCCTCGTCGTCGGTGAAGCGCGGCACGTCCATCCCGCAGGTGCGCGCGTAGGTCCGCACCTGGTCCTTGCTCAGGAAGATCTCCTGCGGGCCGAGCGTATCGCCGATCTTGACCGCGTCGAATTTCGTGATGGGCATTGGCAACCTACGGCCGGTTCATGAAGCGATGGTCGATGTGCGCGACGACCTCGCCGTTTTGATTTTGCACGGTCGAGCGCACCACCACGAACACCATCGAGCCGCTGCGCCCGGTCTTCTCGTAGATTTCCTTGACGTGGGAGCCGAGCGTGATCTTGTCGCCGGGGCGAATCGGCGTAACGAACTCGACGTCCTTGCCGGCGTCAAAACCGGCGGCGCCGAAGCGCGGCACGTGGGTGAAAAAATGGCGCCCGTTGCGGAAGGTGACCGCGAACGACGGCGGCGCGACGATGGTTCCGTGCGGTCCCTTTTTCGCCGCCGCCTCGTCGGTATAGAGCGGATTGGTCTCGCCGATGGCGGTGCAGAACTTGCCGATGTCCTCCGCGCTGACGATGACCGGGTCGGTCACTTCGAAGACTCTGCCGATCAGCGCCGGATCGTAATCAACCGCCATTGTGCCTTACCTCGTCCGGAACCGCCGCCGGCACGGGTTTGCGCTTGGGGCGGAAATCGACCGGCTCGTACTTGCCCTCTTTGAGTTCGCGCACCAGGTCCTCGATCGAACGGATGTCGGCCTCGAAGCGCGTGGCGCAAAGCGCAATCAGACTGACCAGGTGGCTGTCCGAGCCGCCCACCGCGCGATAGCCGTAGGTGCGTACCAGCTCCATCGAGCGATCATCCTCGCCCTTGCGCGAGCCACCGTTGAGAACTTCGACCGCGATCACGTTTTCGAGCGGCGGTTTGACCGCGTAATGCTCGTACAGGCCCACGGTCGGGCGCCCCGGATGGCACGGCACGGCGACTCCGCCCATCCGCGCAACCTCGTCGATCAGTTCCTGCGCGTTCAGCCGCACGTTGGCGAAATCGAAGCGCCGCGTCATCTCGTCGGTCACACCGAAGACCAGCACGTGGCCGTAGTCGGTTTCGACTTCGGAGGCCTTGAGCACCATCAGGCCGAACTTGTCCTCGAGCGCGCGGTAGTCGGGGCCGGCGTTGAACTGGCGATGCTCGGTGAGCACGATACCGTCGACGGGACGCTCCTGGTGGCGCAGCTTGATCCAGTTGAGGTAGGCCTCCAGCGGCGCGCGGCTGTCTTCCGAGGCTTCGCTGTGGCTGTGGAGGTCGAGGATTGTTGGCACTTACACGACGTCCTTACCTCGCCGGGCGAAACTTGAGCAACGTCACTTCGGGCGTGGCGTCTTCGAACACGGCCTCGACGGGCATTCCTATTTTAACCTCATCGGGCTTGCACTCCACAAGGTTGGTCAGCACCTTGAGCCCTTCGTCGAGCTCGACGTAAGCCATCACGTAGGGCAGCGATTCGCGAAAGCCCGGGGCCTGGTTCTGCATCGTCGCCGTATAAGTGTAGACCCTGCCTTTTCCGGCACAGCGCACCCACTCGATGCTGGAGCTTAGACAGTTGGTGCACAGCGCCCTGGGGTAATAGCGCAAATCACCGCAGTGGCGGCACTTCTGGATATACAGCTCGTGACGCTTGAGCGCCTCCCACCACGGGCGGCTCTCCTCGTCAAGGCGCGGCAGCGGCTTGGTGTATTTTTTCCTGTCCGACTTTTCGTCAGCCATCGTGGAGTTCCTGTCTTACTGTTTCGCCGCTGCCTACTGGTTGCCCAGGATGAGCGTCGCACCGGAGTGGCGGATGCCGAGCGTGCCGCCGGTGCCGTGGCACAGCGCCAGCGCGCAGTCCTTGACCTGGCGCGGCCCGCATTCGCCGCGCAACTGCTTAACCGCTTCGATCACCAGAAAGATTCCGCGCATCCCCGGATGGTTCGACGACAGCCCGCCGCCGTCGGTGTTGGTCGGGAGCGCTCCATCGTAGCGGAGCCGTCCGCCTGAGACGAACGCGCCACCCTCGCCGCCTTTGCAGAATCCGAGATTCTCCAGCGTCATCAGAACCGTAATCGTGAACGAGTCGTAAATCATCGCCATGTCGATGTCGGCCGGGGTGACGCCGGCGCGCTCGAAGGCGAGCGGTCCCGATTGCGCCGCCGCCATCTCCATAAAGTCGCGCCGGCCCCGCGCCGGGTGGCGCACGGTCTCGCCGCAACCGAGAATGTAAGCCGGCTTCTTCTTGAGGTCGCGCGCGCGCTCGGCCGAGGTCACCACCAGCGCGCCGCCGCCGTCACTGATGATGCAGCAGTCGAGCAAATGCAGCGGCGACGAGATGATGCGCGAGGCCATCACGTCCTCAACCGTAATCGGATCACGATACTTGGCCGCGGGATTCATCGAGGCGTGCAGGCGCATCGTGACCGCGATTTCGGCGAGCTGCTCCGAAGTCGTGCCATATTCGTACATGTGACGCTGCGCCATCATCGCGTAGGCTCCGACAGTGGTCGGCCCGAACGGCACTTCATACTGATCGCACGGATCGCTACCGCCGCCCCCGCCACCGGTACCGATCGCAAAGCGCTGCGAGGCCGCGGTCGAGCCGTAGACCACCACGGCGACCTTGCACAGCCCGGCCGCGATCGCGGCCGCGGCATGAGCGGTATGGGCGACGAATGACGAGCCGCCGATCGAGGTCGAGTCGACGAAGTTGGGCGTCAGGTTCATGTAATCGCAGAACCCCACAATCCCCATCCCGCTCATCCCGATTCCGGTCGTGCATACGCCGTCGACGTCCTGAATCTTGAGCCCGGCGTCGTCGAGCGCGCCGCGTACGCTCTCGGCCATGATCTGGAACATGCTCTTGTTGGGCGCAAAGCGGGCCGGATGCTCGTACACGCCGGCCAGCGCGGTCTTGCGGCTTAGGCTCATCGGACGCTCCCTGACTAAAGTTCGGAGAGAAAACTCTCGATGGCAGAGTTGATTTCGGCCGGCTGCTCGTTGGGCAGATGGTGCCCGGCGTCGGCGATCACGCGCATTTTCGAGCCGCGGATACACCCGTTTATAAGTTCGGCGTCGGCGGGCGTAGTGATCGGATCGTGCGCGCCGGCCAAAACAAACGCCGGCTTGTCGATGCGCGCGATTTGCTCGCGCAGATCGCATCGCGTGCAGGCCACCATGTCGGTATAGCGCACGCGCGGGTCGGTCTGGATCTGCTCCATCCAGCCCTCGCGCACGATCTCGAACCGATCTTTGACGGTAGCGGGCGAGTAACCGTATGTGACAAAAGCCTGCGGCGCACGGCCCATCGCGACCCCGCGCAGCGCGTCGATACGTCCGGGTTCGATATTAAACCTGGCCGCGGTCACGACCGGCACGATCGCCTCGACCCGCTTCGGGTAACGCAGCGCCATGTCCATCGCAATCGCCCCGCCCATCGAGCGTCCCGCGATCACTGCTGAGCCGATACCGAGCGCGTCAAGAAAGGCGACCACAAAGTCGGTGTACTCCTGGACCGTCTTGAGCCCCTCGACGCCCGAGGAACGGCCGTGCGCCGGCAGATCGATTGCGATCGGGCTGTGGGCGCGGCCGAGATGGTCGACCTGATTGTGCCAGCTATGGCCGTTGGAGCCGGCGCCGTGCACCATGACGATTTTGCGGCCGCGCGAGAGGTCGGGCACCACGTCGGGCAGCGTGGTTTGTCCCGCATAGTAGTAGTAGGTGGCGCAGCCGTGCACTTCCACGTACTTGGTCGGCATCGTTATCAACACTCTCCGGCGACGTATTTGAGGTTAGCTATTCGGAATGAAGGCCGGTTGTCAAACGTGCCGCCGCCGAACGCTCGACGTCGCGCGGACGGCCGGCCGCGTGGTCTTGCGGCATGCGGCGGAGCCGGCGTGCGCGGAGCGCGTCACACGCGCAAATTGAGCGGGCAGGTTACCCGGGCAAATCCGTGTGGGCAAATCGTGCGAGAATGTCGGTTGTTTCTAGTGATGGCGGCGGGCGCGGCGGCGGCGCGGCGGACTTCCTGCCCTACCGGCCTGATCGCGTTCCCACTGTTCGATTGCTTCGCGGCTGAATCGCCAGTTGCTGCCGACGCGGAAGCCGGGCAACCGCCCCTGTCGAAGCAAGCGGTAGATCGTCGTCGGATGAACGCGCAGGTGTTCCGACAATTCCTTGATGGTGAAAATCTGATCGCTCTGAGCTACTTCAGCCATACTTTGAATGGGCCTGTTTGAAATTTTTTTTGGGGGAGTCCCTTTTTTCATTCGCAGCGGCCGGCGAACTCACTTTTCAATTCCCAGCGTCTGTTGTGACCTTAGCGGAGTCAAGATGCCTTGTGCGAAGAGCAGGTAGAATGTGCGTGTGAGTGCTTGTTAGAGCGCTAATGTGCCACAAGCGAAGAGCCCTCTATGTCACTTTTAAAGCAGTTTGAGTAAATTAATCATCCTCCAGTAGACCCGAAAAAATCCTGATCAGCTCGTCACCCGATTGGTGCGAACGCGGCGCGTTCGGTTAAGTTGGAGCGCGCACGGGACGGCGGCGGGCCGTCCCCGACTTCGGCTATAACAGGCGGGACCAACAGGCAGGATCAACAGACAGGACCAGGCGATGGCGTACGAAGCGCTCGAACTGAACAGTGGCGCCACGGCACTGAGCAACACGCCATGAGCCTGCGAGCCTCGCGACATTCTCTTTTGCTCCGGATGCTCGCGTCCGCCGCGCCGATCTTCGTCCTTTCATCGTCTTTCGACGCGGGCCTTTTATCGGCTTTCGGCATGCCGCCGGCCGCCGGTGCTTCCGGCCGGCCGGCCGCGCAGGTCTCGCCGGCTGTACTGGTTTCGCCTGACTCTCATCCAATCGAGGTTCATTACGAACAATTCGAGTCGGCTGGAAAGCCGGTCGAGGACTTCTACTGCGTGCCGCTCGCGCCCGGAGCCCATCCGGCGGTCATCTTGCTACATGGCGCGGTCCCCAGAGGCGTCGGCGACGAGGGCTTCGTCGAGAATTGCCGCAACCTGGCGGCGATCGGCTACTACTCGATGTTCATAGAATACTACAGTCAGGCGGGTCCGGCGCGGCCGGGCGATCTCCCGGTGACCGGAAAGGGCTTCGCGGCCTGGGTCAACGGAAATTTTCCGATCTGGACGCGCGAAATCGCTGACGGAATCGACGCGCTCGGCCACAATCCCACGGTAAAACGCGATCGGATCGCCCTGCTAGGGCATTCGCTGGGCGCTTTCCTGGCGCTGGCTGTAGGCGCGTCGGAAGGCGGCCGGGTGGCAGCCGTTATCGAGTACTACGGAGGAATGAACAATAGTTACATCCCGACGGCGGCGAACATGCCGCCCACGCTGATCCTGCATGGCGACGCCGACACGACCATCCCGGTGCGCTACGCGTACGAGCTCGACGCGCTGCTCACGAGCTACAACCGCCCCCACGAGATGAAAATATATCCCGGCAAGGGGCACGGCCTCGACGCGGCAGCCCGCGAGGACGCCTGGCAAACGAGTCTCGATTTTTTGCGGCGCTACCTCGGCCGCTAGCTCCGCAACTGATCAATTGGCGGACGAAGCAGTGCCGTTCAAGAGAGCGTCGGCACGCGCTTGGTGCGGTAAAAAAGTGCTGACATAGGGCACCGCATTTTTGCTAGGATCAAGGATAAGGAGCATGCGCGATTCGATTCTTTGGATTCCTAATCCAGCCCGCAGCGAGGTTGGCCTCTGAGCTTTTCCCATAGCCCCACCATCGAGGATGCCGAACGCGCAGTTCTGGTCGGAGTCGAACTGGCCGGCTCAAACGGTGAGATCGCCAGCGAAGACTCGCTCGGCGAACTCGCCGCGCTGGCCGAGAGCGCCGGCGCGAAAATCGCCGCCACCGTCAGCCAAAAACTCAAGCGCCCCGACCCGCGCACCTTTATTGGACGCGGCAAGGTCCAGGAAGTGCGCGAGCTCGCGCGCGAGCGCGGCGCCACGCTGGCGATCTTCGATGACGCGCTCAGCCCTGCGCAGGCGCGCAATCTGGAAAAGGAACTCGAGCTGCGCGTGATCGATCGCAGCCAGCTCATCCTCGACATCTTCGCCCAGCGCGCACGCACCCTGGAGGGCAAGCTCCAGGTCGAGATTGCGCAGCTCAGTTACCTGGCGCCGCGCCTGACGCGCCAGTGGGCCCATCTCTCGCGCCAGGCCGGCGGCGGCGGCGCCTCTGGCGGCCGTATCGGTATCCGCGGCCCCGGCGAAACCCAGCTTGAAGTCGACCGCCGCCGCGTGCGCGAGCGCCTCACGCGCCTGCGCCAGCGCCTCGGCGAAGTCGAGCGCACGCGCACAATCCAGCGCCGGCGCCGGCTCGAGGTTCCCTATCCGACCGTGGCGCTGGTCGGCTATACCAACTCGGGGAAATCGACCTTGATGAATGCGCTAACACAGGCCGGTGTCGAAACCGCCGATCGTCCGTTCTCGACGCTCGACCCGACTATCCGACGCCTGCGGCTGCCGGGTAAGGTGACGGTGATGCTGGCCGACACGGTCGGCTTCATCCATCGCCTGCCGCATATGCTGGTCGAGGCCTTCAAGGCCACGCTCGAGGAAGTCCGGACCGCCGATCTGCTGCTGCACGTGGTCGACGCCAGCTCGCCGCTGGCGGCCAAGCGGATGGAAATCGTTGACCGGGTGCTGGAGGAAATCGGCGCAGGGGCGGCCTCGCGAATCGTGGTTATGAACAAGGTAGACCTGGTACCGGCCGATGGGATGCGGCTTGCGATCGCGTCGGACACGGTCGCGATCTCAGCGCTACGCGGCCGGGGGCTGGACGAACTGCTCGGCGCGATGGCGCGATGGTTCAGCGCGTGGCGCGAGGAAGTGACGGTAATGCTGCCAGCCGGGCGCGGTGACCTGGTCGCGATGGCGCGGCGCGACGGCGAGGTGCTGGGAGAGGAATACAGCGACGGCACGGTCTCGCTGCGGGCGCGAGTCAGCGCGCCGGTGGCCGGACGGCTGCGCAAAGCGGCGATTGTTTAAGCCGCAGCGAACTGACCCGAGAACTGAGCGACGATGGGCGCACACATCTCGACTTCTTCGCCAAAGCCGGGCGGCATCCTGCCGGTGGTCGGCCGTGTGCGCCTCGGCCATCTGCTCAAGCTTCCCAACATCATCTCGCTCTGCCGCATCGGAATGGTGCCAATCTTCCTGGTCCTCCTCAGCAAGGACCGTTTCACGTCGGCCCTTTACGTCTTTGCGCTGGCGGCGGCGACCGACGCGCTCGACGGCGCCGTCGCGCGATGGTTCGATATCCGCACCGAGCTCGGCGCGATCCTCGATCCGTTTGCCGACAAGCTGATGCTGCTGAGCGCCCTGGTGGTGCTGACCTTCGAGCACAAGCTTCCGGTCTGGCTTTTGATCTTGACCGCGATCCGCGACATCGTGCTCGTGCTCGGCTACCTGATGATTTCGTTCGCCGCGGGCGAGCGTTTTCCGGTCCGCCCGAGCATGTTCGGCAAACTGACCACGCTGCTGCTCATCGTATGCGTGATTGGCACGCTGGCGGAGCGTTTCGGACTGAGCCAGCGCGACTGGTACGCGCTGTTGTACCTGACCGGCGCAGTCCTGGTGGTGTCGGGGATTCAATATCTCTACCATGCGCTGGTCTATCTCAGCCAGCACGTCCCCGAACTGTTTTCCTAGCTGTTGATTACCTTGGCGTTGCGCAACTCTTCGATCGTCGATCGTTCGACGCCGAGTTCGCGCAGGACTTCCTCGGTGTTCTCGCCCAGGCGCGGCGGAATCCGCCACATCCGCGCCGGCGTCTCGGTAAAACGCGCGCCGGGATTTACCGTGCGCACGGTGCCCGCGTCGGGATGCTCGTACAGGGTGAAGTTCTCGTTGGCGACAATCTCTTCGTCGGTGAACAACGTCTCGTAATCGTTGACGCGGCCGACCGGCACGTCGGCTTTCTCCAGCACTGCGAGCCACTCGGCGGTCGTGCGCTCGGGGAGCGTCTTGGCGAGCCCGCGCAGGATGCCGCGGATGCGCTCGGTGCGGTCTGGAACCGCGGTCCACCATTCGTGATGGCCGACGCCGAGGCACAGGCGCTCGAACTGCTCGTCGGTGAACGGCGCGACCGAAATCCATCCGTCCCTGGTCGGAAATGGATCGAGGCTCTGGCTCTTCGGCGCCTGGTCCTTGTACTCGTCCTCGGGCACGAAGGTATAGCCCACCATGGTGTCGTTGCAGGTGAACGCCATCATCGCCTCGACCATCGGGATGCGGATGTTCTGGCCCACGCCACGATTACGCGCCGCATGCAGCGCGCTCACGATGCTGAGCGCGGCGGTCATCCCGCTGATTTTGTCGGCCAGCGCCATCTTGACCACGGTCGGCTGTCCGCCGCGCCGGCCCTGCAGCGCCGCCATGGTCGAGAAGCACTGGATGACCGGATCGTAGGCGGGCGCGTTGGCGTAGGGGCCCTTGGGACCGAAGCCGCAGATCGAGCAGTAGACGATCTTCGGGTTGAGCCGGCGGATGTCGGCGTAACCGATGCCGAGGCGGTCGGCGACGCCGGGGCGGTTGTTCTCGATAAAGGCGTCGGCGCGCACGGCCAGCATCCGCACCAGGTCGCGGCCCTGTTCCTTCTTGAGATCGATCACGACGCTGCGCTTGTTGCGGTTGAAATTCAGGAACGACGCGGTGACGCCGTTTTTGCGCGGCCGTCCGATCCGCCGCGTGGTATCGCCCTCGGGCGGCTCGACCTTGATAACGTCGGCGCCGAGGTCGCCCAGCAGCATCGCGCAAAACGGTCCCGAAACCACCTGGGTCAGGTCGAGAATGCGAAAACCAGACAACGGTCCTTCTGCCATGTGAAATTTTTCCTCAGTGCGTATATCCCGCCGCGGCGCCACCCGCCCTTCCACCGGCGCCCTCGCCGTCTGCGAATTTCGCCGGCTCAGGCGAGCGCCGCCGTTTGAGGATACGAGCCGGTCCGCGAGAATCGCGAGAGTAGTGCCTGATTAGACCCGTAGCCTATCGCGCGTCAAGCGCGAGGCCTTCGCCATGCTCATCATTACCCGCCCCAAATCGCCCAAGCGCGATCTTACCGCAGAAGCGAAGCGCGCCGCGATCGTCCGCACCTTTACCGGAGCGGCGCTCAGCCGAGGCCCTCGCGCAGACGCGCGTGGCCAAGCGCCGGCAATTCGCGCCGTACTCGCGCCAGGTAATCGAGGTCGATTGGCGCGATGACCACGCCCTCCTGGTCGGAGGCGCGCGCGATCACGCGCCCCCACGGGTCGACGATCATCGAGTTGCCATAGTCGCTGAAGCCGTGGACGTTGGTCCCGAATTGCGCCGGCGCGATGACGTAGGCCTGGTTCTCGATCGCGCGGGCGCGAATCAGCGCATCCCAGTGCGCCTCGCCAGTGGGGAAAGTGAAACAGCTCGGCACGGTGATTATTTCGGCGCCGGCGAAAGTCAGCCGGCGGTAAAGCTCGGGGAAGCGCAGGTCGTAGCAGACGCTAAGGCCAATCGTGCCGCGCGGCGTGCGCGCCGAGACGACCTCGCTGCCTGCGAGCTTGACGTCGGACTCCTTGACCGTGACGCGGCCGGGCAGGTCGATGTCGAAAAGATGGATTTTGCGATAGACCGCCAGGAGCGTGCCATCGGGGCCGATCAGCACGGAGGTATTGTGGCGCTTGAGCTGGCCGGGCGCGTGCTCGGTTATCGAGCCGGCCACGATATGCAGGCTGAGCTCGCGAGCGAGCCGCGAAATCGCCGCCAGCGATCCGCCCTCGAGCGGTTCCGCGGCGGCCGCCTCTTCGAAACGCTTGCCGCGCCAGTTGAAGGTCTCGGGCAATCCGACCAGGTTGGCGCCCCGCGCCGCGGCGAGCCGGATGAGGCGCTCGGCGCGCTCGAGGTTGGCCGACTTGTCGCTTCCCGCCGCCATCTGGATTGCCGCCGCAAGGTAAGTCATGCGCCTGCCTCCGATTGTCGTGCGCGCCTGTCTCGCCGCCTGAGCCGAGCCTCAGTAACGCGGCACCGCAGGGTCGACCGTCGCCGACCACAGATCGATTCCGCCGCTCAGATTCGACACGCGCTCGAAACCGAGCCGCGCCAGGTACATCGCGACCTGTGCGCTGCGGACTCCATGATGGCATACCACGACCGTCTCCTGGTCGGGGTCGAGTTCGGTCACGCGGGAAGGAATCTCGCCCATCGGAATATGCGTGGCGCCGGGAAATGGCGCGATCGCGATCTCCTCGGGCTCGCGCACGTCAAGAATCAAAGGCCGCTCGCCCCGCTTGAGCCGCTCGCTCAGTTCTTCCGGAAGAATTTCGCCGATTTCCATTTTCTGTCTTTAACCATTTCGGCGCCATCCACGACGTTTCGTCCCGGTCCTGAAGCGGATTCTCGGTTGGGCGCCGCCGCCTTGTCAATGTAGCATTGTCAGCAGGCCGCAGAGATGATCGATCGCGAACGACAGATCGCACTGATGGCCGAGGCGATTGCCGAGGCCCAACGCGCCGCCGCCGAGGGCGAGGTGCCGGTCGGCGCGCTCGTTGTCAGCCGCCGCGCGGAAGGCGTCGAAGAGGTGATAGTCGCGGCGGCGCACAACCGCCCGATCGCGCTCAGCGATCCTACGGCCCACGCCGAGATGCTGGCGCTTCGCCAGGCCGCCGCCGCGCTCGGCGCCTACCGGCTGGAGGGCGCGGCACTGTTCGTGACGCTCGAGCCATGCGTGATGTGCATCGGTGCGATGGTTCACGCACGAATTGCAGAGCTTTACTTCGGCGCGCGCGACGAAAAGGCAGGAGCGCTCGGATCGGTGTATGACATCGGACGCGATGGCCGCCTCAACCATCGAATCGAGGTCTACGGCGGTCTGATGGAGCCCGAGTGCGCCGCGCTGTTGCGCGACTTCTTCCGCGCTCGCCGAGGCTCTGGCTATACTTGATACGTTAGTCGAACGTTCGCGGCGTTTTCAAAACCTTCAATACGAGAGAGCAGTCATGCGGCGATTTCGAAAACTGGCGTCCATGATGGGTGTCGAGAACGCGATCATTCTCGCGCCGATGGCCGGGGGGACCAGCACTCCGGCGCTGGTCGCTGCGGTCTCCAACGCGGGAGGCCTCGGCTCGCTCGGCGCGGGCTACCTGACACCCGAAGATATCGCCAAAGCGATCGCGGAGATCCACGAACGGACCGATAAACCATTCGCGGTGAACTTGTTCGCGGGCGGCTACGACGGCACCGGCTCTTCCGACACGGCGGCAATGCTCAAGCTGATCGCCCCCTGGCACGAGCGGCTCGGCCTGCCGCCGCCGGCGGCTCCGGCCGCCTCATTGCCGCCGTTCGAGCAGCAGGTCGAAGCGGTCATCCGCTCGAATGTTCAGGTGTTCAGCTTCACCTTCGGCATCCCGGCGGCGGACATCATGCAGCGGATGAAGGATCGCGGAATCAAGCTGATCGGCACCGCAACGACGGTCGCCGAGGCGCGAGCGCTGGAGCAGGCGGGCGTCGACGCGATTGTCGCGCAGGGCAGCGAGGCCGGGGCCCATCGCGGCACCTTCATCACCTCGCTCGAGGACAGCCTGGTCGGAACGATCGCGCTGGTGCCCCAGATGGCCGACGCGGTTTCGGTTCCGGTGATCGCGTCGGGTGGAATAATGGACGGCCGCGGAATCGTCGCTGCCGCGGCGCTCGGCGCAAGCGGCGTGCAACTGGGAACCGCATTTCTGGCCTGTCCGGAGAGTGGCGCGCCGGCCGCCCATAAGGCGGCTATTCGCGCGGCCCGCGACGACGGCACGACGCTGACGCGCGCGTTCAGCGGCCGGCTCGCACGCGGGATCACGAATGAGTTTGCAGCGGCAATGCGCGGCCACGAAGACCATCTTTTGCCCTACCCCGCGCAGAACAACCTGACCCGTCCGATGCGCACCACGGCGGCCAGGCAGGGCAACGCCGATTGCCTTTCTTTGTGGGCCGGGCAAGCGGCGCCGCTCGCGCGGGAGATACCGGCTGCCGACCTGGTCGCGCAACTGCTGCGCGAGACGGCGGCGATGCTCGCGTCGATCGCACAATAGCTCGCGCGCACAATAGCTCGCGCATTAGTCACGGCGCTCGTCTATAATCGGGCGCTGACGCGATGGGCAACTTTCGATTCTACCGCCGGCTGCGAATCTTCCCGGGCCTCTCGGTCAACCTCTCCAAGTCGGGGCCAAGTCTCACCGTCGGGGTGCGTGGCGCCCATCTCACGATGGGTCCGCGGGGCGTGCGCCGCACCGTCGGCATCCCGGGCACGGGAATCTACTACACCTCGCACAGCGGCTACCGGAGCGGAGTCCATTCGGCGCACGTCGACACTCCGATCAGCCCCGAGCAACAGCAACGCGCGCACAGCGTCGGCGGATGGCTCGCGCTTGCCGTGATCGTCGGGTTCGCGCTGATCATCGGGATCGCGATCGGCTCCGCCAGCCGCTGAGATGGCCGCGCAAACGCTCGCGCCATTGCGCGAGCCGCGTCGGCAAGGTACATCGGCAAGGTATATTGGCAAGGCATATTAGCAAGGCAACTAGTGTTGTGTCCCATTAATAAGTTTACAGATGCGCTGGAGTTTGTTGAATATCGAGTCGGCGGTGGCAGTCCAGACGAAGGGCCGCTTGTGGGCATTGTAATGAGCCACGTAGGCGTCGATCTTCCCCACCAGTTCCCGGACGTTGCGGAACGAGCCGCGGCGAATCGCTTGCTGGGTGATAAGCGCGAACCAGCGCTCGATCTGGTTGAGCCAGCTTGAGTAGGTGGGCGTGAAGTGAAGGTGAAAGCGCGGATGGCTGGCGAGCCACGCTCTGACTTTGGGATGCTTGTGAGTCGCGTAGTTGTCGGCGATCAGGTGCAGTTCAAGATCGGCCGGCATATTAGCATCGAGATGTTTCAAAAAGCTCAGGAATTCCTGGTGGCGATGGCGCGGCTTGCACTGGGAGATGACCCCGCCGTCGACGATGTCCAGTGCCGCGAAGAGCGTGGTAGTGCCGTGACGATAGTAATCGTGAGTCACTCCCTCGACATAACCGAGCCCCATTGGCAGCACTGGTTGGGTGCGCTCCAAGGCCTGCACCTGGCTCTTCTCATCCACGCACAATACCAGCGCGTTGTCCGGCGGATTAAGATAAAGCCCAACGATGTCGCGGACCTTTTCGACGAAGAACGGGTCGGTGGACAGCTTAAAGCTCTTGCTCCGATGTGGTTGCAGGCCGAACAGCGCGAAGTAGCGCGCGACCGTGCTCTTGGAGATGCCAGTATGCGCCGCCACGCTGCGCACGCTCCAGTGGGTGGCGACGGCGGGCTTGCTGTGCAGTACCTTGCGCAGCAAGCCCGCTACCTGTTCGTCGCTATGGCTGCGCGGTCGGCCCGGACGAAGTTCCGCGTGCAGCCCGGCGATGCCGCGTTGCTGATAACGCTGGCGCCACAGACTGACCACCGGAGCACTAACCCCGCAGCGCCTGGCGACCTCTCTGTTGGCGGCGCCAGCGGCCGACAGCAGCACGATCTGTGCGCGCCGCACCAACGAATGCGGCAGGCTGCGCGAACGCACGATCGAGCGCAGTTGCGACCGCTCCGACTGAGTAATCATCAAGGCTGCATTCGGCCTGCCCATCCCATTCAACCTCCACCGGACCATAGCAGATGGGCCTCACTCCTGTAAAGTTATTTGTGGGACACAATACTAGAAGGACTATGAAATCATGCACCGCGGCTGAACCATGCGCAGGCCGCTCCGATTAGCCACGATGCCCAGCGAAAAAGCCAAAGACAACAAAGCCCTGGCGGCGACCTGTGTCGCCTGCAACAAAGCCGTCTCGACCGAGAGCATGGTCAGCCTGCTCGGCCGCGAAAACGGCAAGTACAAACAGTTCAATGTCTGCCTAGTGTGCGCAAACGGCGGATGGCGTCCGCCGGGATTCGAGGGAATCTACACGCCGCGTCCGATCTAGCGCGTTCGAGTCACGCGCATCGGGTTCTGAGCCGCACAGCCCTGCGTCACGCGTACATCCTGCGCGCCTCGGCGGTCAATTCGCCGCGGAAGTCGGGATGCGCGACGGCCACAAGTTCGCGCGCGCGCTCGCGTAGCGACTTGCCTGCGAGCTTCGCCACTCCATACTCGGTCACCACGTAGTGGACAAAGGCGCGCGGCAGGGTAAAGACCGTCGCCGGCGGGAGGCTCGGGGTGATCCGCGAGACGCGTTTGCCGGCGCTGAGTGCGCTTGCGGGCAGTACGATGATCGATTTGCCGCCGGCCAGCGAGGCGCCGACGCCGAAAGCTATCTGCCCGCCCGTGCCGGTGTACATCTGATGGCCCACCGACTCGGAACCGACCTGCCCGGTGAGGTCAACGCACAGTGCGTTGTTGACCGAGATCAGGCCGTCCTCGCGCGCGATGGTGCGGATGTCGTCGGTGAAGTTGAAGTCGTAGAGCTGAAAGACCGGATTGCCGTCGGCGTATTCCAACTGCTCGCGCGGCGTGCCGGTTGCGAAGCCGCTGCCGACCACCAGGCCCGGAAAAATCTTCTTGTGCTTCCCGGTCAGCACGCCTTCGCGCACCAGCTCAGTGCTACCGACGGGGATGATCTCGGTCTGCATCCCGAGGTCGTGATGGCGGCGCAGATGCGACATCAGCATCCCGGAGGTCGAGCCAACGCCGATCTGGATCGTGGCGCGATCGGGAATCAGCTCCTTCGCGACCAGCGCGCCGATCGTATCGACAGTTTGGCGCTCCTCTTCGGAGGCCGGCGGGGCCGTGATCTCGGGCATCCCAACCGTGCGCTCGACGAAGTAGTCGATCTCCGAGATGTGCATCGAGTTGTCGCCACAGATGCGAATGGAGTGCGGGTCGATCTCCGCTATCACCAAGTCGGCGTTGCGCGCGCACAGCTTCGACATGATCTGAAAATCGCCGAAATTGACCTCGCCGCTCGCGTCTGGCGGCGAGACGGTCATTAGAAAGACGTTGAAGTCGTCGAATCCCGGCGGCAGGTGGCCGGCGCGGTAGTAACTGACCGGCACGAACTCGCCCATCCCGTCGCGGAAAAGCTGGCGATCCACCGGCGATAGATAAAACGACTCCAGCCGAAAGCGCTCGCCCACGCCCGGCAGGTCGAAAGCGAACAGCGCCGCGCTATAGCTGATGACCACCCGCTCGATTTCCATCAGGCGGGCGGCCAGCGCGTGGAACAGAGTGAAGGGCGTTACATGCGCAATCGAGGCGGTGATCCGATCGCCCGACTTAACATGCGCAACCGCCTCTTCGGGCGTCACCAGCTTGGCTCCCAACTGCTCGCGCCAGTTAAAAGCCGTCTTTACTGCGGAAGCCATCGATACCCTCTTCCGGTGCCTGTGGCCGGAAGCTATCAGACCCGCACGACGCCGGGCAACGCCGCGAGCCCGCCGCCAGCGTCAGCTTGACTGCGGCCGAGCAAACATCAATGCTGCCTCTGCGGAGAGGTTCGGGAGTCTGGTTTAACCGGCGTGACTCGAAATCACGTGAGCCCTTGTGGCTCCGGGGGTTCGAATCCCCCCCTCTCCGCCACACAGTCTGGCATGCTTCCCTACATTATGGAGAAGCGATGAAATCGGCGCGTGGGGCGCGATTCACGCGCGGCCGTGGACGCGGAGAATGCCAACGGCAGGGGCTGAGCGTGAAAATCGCTTAAAATTCTCTGTTCGCGATTTTGGCATGTCCATCTGCGCACCGGCCGACATTTTGCGGAGAAGCGTTCTCGGGAAGAACGCTACCTGACGCAAGCAATTACGCCCGCGTGAGTCTATCGGGATTCCAGAGCTTGTTGCTGCGCACTCCAGAGCGGGGGGAGTTCGATTCTCTGGGTCATCGCTAGAGTGCTGAGGTCTGCGGGCTGCCGGCCTTCGACGATCGCCTCGACAATCCTGGGCGCCAGGAACGCCAGCCGCATCACGCGCCGCACGTGACGGGCCGTAAGATGTTCTCGCCTGGCTATCTCGCCGATCGACCGCGCCCGACCCGCCAACAGATCGTTGGACCATCGATACGCACGGGCGGTCGCGTCGAGCAGCGGTAGATCGATGCGTGCTAAGGATGCGGCGTCACCATCAATGATCAGCCGCATCTCAACGCCGCGCCGCTTCATCCGCATCGGAACGAATCGACTTAGCGCGGGTTCGTTCGGAGTCGCGACATCACGCCCTTCATCGGACGAGATCGGCAATTTGATAGAAATCTGGATGCCGTCCTTCTTGAGTCCGACACGTTCGATCAGCCGGGTCAGTGCTGATGCAGCTTCCGCTTCGGATCGCAGACTTTGAATCCAAGCTTCGGCGACCTTGAAGATGGAAGGCAATCGGTTAGCATCTATGTTGAGCTCCCCGATCGCTCCGGCGATTGCCGCTCGATCACCGAGAATCTGCTGAGTCGCGGCGCGAACGGCTCGTTCAAGCTCCGGTGCAGATACGCGCCACCCGCGCCGCTCATCTTGTACCGACCCTCTGACCAATCCACGCGAGACGTAGTAACGATAGTGGCGCGTCCCCTTTACCGCGCCCTGCACATACAGGGGCTCGCCGTACTCGTCGAACAGTTTACCCGCGAGCGGGCTGGGCGGCGCCTTGGTTGGGCGTTCGCGATGCGTGGCGGCTTGATCGCGCAAGCGCAGTTGGACCTTCTCCCAGAGCTCGCGGCTCACTATTGGCTGGTGCTGCCCTGGATGGCGTTCCTTCTTGTGGCGGATCTCGCCGAGGTAGATCGGGTTCGACAGCAGCTCATAAAGAGCTCCGCGCGAGAATTGCCGACCTCCAGATCGCACGCCGTTTTTCGACACCCGGACTTTGGAGACAATCTCGCGGCGCTTTAAATCGTTTCTCAGGAGCCTGACGGAACCGAGTTCGAGATATCGCTCGTAGATGTGTTTCACTGTCACGGCTTCGGGCCGATTGACTACCAGCCGGCGATCGCGGACGTCGTAGCCCAGTGGCGATACCCCGCCCATCCACATTCCCTTGCGCTTGGAGGCGGCGATCTTGTCCCGGATCCGCTCGCCCGTTACTTCCCGCTCGAATTGCGCGAACGAAAGCAGGACATTCAGCGTGAGTCGGCCCATCGAAGTGGTCGTGTTGAATTGCTGCGTGACTGCAACAAACGAAACGCCGCGCGCGTCGAACACCTCGACCATCTTGGCGAAGTCGGCAAGCGAGCGCGTGAGGCGATCGACCTTGTAAACGACCACCACGTCGACGAGTCTCCGCCTGATATCTTCCAACAGGTGTTGAAGGGCGGGACGTTCCATCGTCCCGCCCGAAAGGCCGCCATCATCGTAGGCGGTCTTGATGAGCCGCCAGCCCTCGCCCGTCTGGCTCTTGATGAATGCCTCACACGCCTCGCGCTGCGCATGCAGGGAGTTGAAGTCCTGCTCCAGCCCTTCTTCGGAAGACTTCCGCGTGTAGACCGCGCAGCGTCGTGTTCGCGACCTAGCGTGTTCCATCGCGGCGTTCCTCTTGTGATCGCTTGAGGCCGAAGAACAACGGCCCCGACCATCGAGTCCCGGTGATCTCGCGCGCGACTCCCGAGAGCGAACGATAACGCTTGCCCCGGAAGCAAAATCCTTTTTCGAGAACGCTTACTTGACGGCTGATACCGCGCCATTCACGCACCAGCACCGCGCCGGGCCGCACGATGCGAGACGGTTCCGCGGCCAAAGACGACTCGTTAGCGCCATCATGGGCCAACTCGGCCAGCACGCGTCGGGTTGAGGGCTTAAGACCGCCAAAAGCCTTTTCCTGGAGGCGATATGCGATCGCGCGCGTCAGGAACGATCGGCTGATATCGCGCGACGGCGCCTTTCCGAACATAGCTTTCCAGCGCTCGCGGAGTTCGTCGATGCCTAGCTTCGACAGGCTGGCAATTTCCGACGCGAGGGTTTCACGGTCCCGAACCTGTCGCTTCATAGTCGTTTCTCTCGACACTTCTCGGCTTTCAACTCGGCTTCAAAACTCATATGTGCTCCTCCTTGAGCCGCGCTATTTGCTGCCCCAATGACACACACATTGCTCGATTCGCGACATACAGCCAGTCGTGCGCGGCGCGCGACTTGGGCATTTACGCTCTCATTAGACCTCGTTTTCTCTGCTGCGATTTCGCTGGTTTCATTCGCCTTCCAATCGCCTCGATCAGACTGTCGATTCGGGCCAATAGCCGGCTTCTCCCTTTTCTGCGCGAATGACGTTGGAAAAACCGGGGAAACCACTCGCTTCACGCGCCGACCAGAGCAAACATCCCGACGAGCCCTTACGGCTCAAGGAGATTTAGAGGGAATGGAACACGCGAAACAGGCGAACGGAAGCGGGCATGAACTATCGATCGGACATTCTCCATCTTCGGCCGGGAAGAAAGCTGTCCGGAAAAAGGCTGAGTCCCCACGGCCGCTCCGGAAGGAGGCGGGCAGCAAGTCGAAATCAGGGAAACTGGGTTGCCGCTATTGCGGGAGCGATGACCTGGCTCCGAGTTTCATCAAGCGGCGGGATCGGCGATGCCGCAAGTGTTTCAGTAAACGCTATGGGTCGGCGGCCCGGGCGAGGAAGGCGAAGGTCAAGAAATAGTTCGAACACGACTTCGGATGAGTGGCCGGAAGCTCGAAAGGGCTCGGCCCCTTTCGTTTATGGCTTGGTCTAGGAGCGAGGCTCTACGAAACTGGTAACACTTCACCTTTCAAGTTGTCCAAATGGCTGCGGCCTTTGGGAGTCGGTTGCACGCTATTCGATAGCGCCGCAATCCCGACGATATCCTCAAGCGACCATAGCCGGTCAGTGACGCCCGCTTCCATCGCGGGCGTAACCCTAAGCGTCTGATGGATGCGGACGAAATTGTAGTGCATGAAGTAGATCGAGAGCGCGTGCATATGGTTTTCGAGCTTCTTTGAAAAGGCATTGGTCAGTCGAGTAAAGCGGCGCATCCCCATCCGCATCGATAGGTTTTGGCGTTCAACATAGCTGGTCGATATGTGCTCGGGATCGGGCGTGCCGCGAATCTCGCTTTTTTGCGCACCCAAGCAGATCGGCGGGCTGTAACGCCTCTGCGCTTCGGGCGAAGTCCCATAGATTTTAACCAACTGAGCGTAATCGACACCGGGGCCGCGACTAAAAGCTGCATCCACGGCGCTAAGATAGGCCGCATGGCCGTCGGTTGTTAACTGGACCCTATTCGATAGGCGGCTCGCGACATCGGTCATGAACTCGTAGGTCGCATCCGCATCGCGCGTACCTACGTGCCAGCAAACGATTAGTTTGCTGTCCGCATCAAGCGCGGTCCACGTCCACACGTCGCCGTAGCCAAATTGACCGCGCTTTTCTTCGGGAACATTCTTCTGTTTCGAGTAGACGAAGCTCCAGATTTCATCGGCCTGAACGCGCTTGGATGGTAGATTGCGAAGCGAACGATCCTGATAGTCCAAACAGGCACTTCCAGCATCCGCCAGCAGCTTGACAATTGTGTTTTTAGAGGCGTTAGTCATGGAGCAATAGGTCTATTCGAGGCCGACCACTCGCTTCTGCGTCGTCCAGTTTAGCGGCAGGTCGACATGCGGGGTGAGTTTTAGATCGGCCAGTTCTCCACGCTCGGTGGATCGCTTCGACGATTTTAGGCGCGAGAAACGCCAGCCGGATCAGGCGGGCGACGTAGCGATCGCTAACGCCCTGGCTGCTGGCGATCGCTGCGAGCGAAGTCGCTCGGCCCAAGGTGAGTTCCTCGAACCACCGATGGGCCAGCGCGATCGCTTTCAGCAGAGCAGCATCAGGCTTGCGCGGCGGGGCGTCTGCGCCTCCGATTATGAGTCGCATCTCCACGCCCCGGCGCTTCATTCGCAGCGCAATGAAGCTCCGCGATTTTTTCGGCTGCCTCCGCGCGATGGTGCTCCAGGATTGCCGCCACGTCGGGCACCATCCGGGTATGCCGGATGGGCTCGACCACGTGGAGCAACAAGAGTTCGGCGTTGTGCGCTCGTGTGAAGTCGATCGCGTAGTCGAGCGCTTTGAGCGAAGGCTCGGAAAAATCGGTGGGCACCAGGATTCGCTTGATGGTCATCTTCGGATAGGCCTCCTTCGCACGCCGGGTGTTGGCAAAACGGAAGTTCCGGGGCTCAGGTTTGCGGGTGACGGAACAGCACCCGGCGCATCACGGGGAACAGCTCGCGTTCCTCGCCGGCTATGAGATCGTCCAGCGTGTTCGCGTAAACGCAAAGGTTGCGCCCATCGGCGGCGACTTCGTCATCGCCGCCCTTTTTAAAGGAATGCGTGGCAATGAGATCGTGCAACGCCATGATCTGCTCGTGCTTTTTACGTGCGCGATCGACCAGATGGCGGGGAAACTCCGCGAGCGACTCGGCCCATGGGAACACGGTCCGGTCCTCCTTGCCGAGGTGTCTGACGATGATGGAATCGACCCGCGCCCATGCTTTGGCGGCGCGTTCGCGCAACTCACGGTTGCCTGGGTCGAGCACAAGCCGGGCCGCGACCCAGGCCGCCTCAAGGATTGGCTGCCTCAGCTTGACGTCTTCGTCGGCCAGCTTCGCCAGAGTGAACTTCATCTGCGATTCTTCGCTCGCCGCTTGCGGCACTTGTTTGGTTTCCATCGTTCGGCCTCGTCCAAATGTTTGGAACTACCTGAGCTTTGAGCATTGCCCGTGCCACGAGGCCGGGCCGTTCAGACTTGCCTTTGAGCGCTGGCCGTTTCGCTCGCGGACCGTTTGCGGAGCATGACGATGACTCCTCCGGCGCCAGACCTGTCTCCTTTCCGCGCATAGGAATCATGATAATTGTGCCAGACGGATGACTGCTTCGACAGGTTCGCCGCAAACGCGCGGCTGATGGCGCTCAGGCCGTTGGACGAGGTGGCGGCGGCCAAAGCAACCTCAGCAGATGCGCGGGAGTTGCGCGCCGGCGAGCACGTCGAGCAGACGGATGGTTCCGAAGGCCGTTCGCAGCAGCACGCGCGGCGCGCCGCTTCGGGTAACGGCGCCGATTCGACAGGAGCCGCTGCCGAGCGGATGGCGGCGCATCGCCTCAAGCATTTGGTCCGCATCCGCCTGGTCGACGATCGCGACCAGCCTGCCCTCGCATGCGAAGTACAATGGATCGAGGCCGAGGATTTCGCATGCCGCGCGGACGCCGTCGCGCACCGGCACCGCGGTCTCCTCGATGACTATTTCGACGCCGGAGCTTTTCGCCAGCTCGTTGACCACCGTGGCAACGCCGCCGCGCGTGGGATCGCGCATGCATCGAATCGCCCCGCCGCTTTCCAGCATCGGGAGAACGAGGCCGCTCAGCGGGGCGCTATCGCTGACGATCGTGGTTTGGAATTCAAGCCCCTCGCGGGCCGACATCACGGCGATTCCGTGATCGCCAATCGGGCCGCTGACCAGCACCGCGTCGCCGGCCTGGATTCGCTCGGGCCCGAGCTCGACCCCGCCTGCCACCACGCCCACGCCGCTGGTCGTGATGAAGAGGCCGTCCGCGTTGCCGTGTTCGACGACTTTCGTGTCCGCCGCGATCACCGCGACGCCGGCGCGGTCGGCCGCCGCACGCATCGATCGGACGATCGCCGCGAGTTCCGCGATCGGAAAGCCTTCTTCGAGGATAAACGCGGCCGACAATCCGATCGGCTGAGCGCCCGCCACCGCCAGATCGTTGACCGTGCCGTTGACCGCGAGCGATCCGATATCGCCGCCCGGAAAGCGGAGCGGATTCACCACGAACGAATCGGTAGTGAACGCGACCCGGCTCGCGCCCACCTTTATCTCGGCGCTGTTGTTGAGGCGACTGAGAACTGGATTGGCCAGCGCGGGCAGAAACACTTTGCCTATCAATTCGGCCGTCAGCCGCCCGCCGCTTCCGTGACCAAGTACGATGACTTCGCCCTTGCGCGCCGGCACGGGACAACTGAGCGAAGCCGGAGAGCCGTTGCGATCCGAAGCGCTCATTTCGCCTCCGTCTCCGCCGCCGCGGCGAGCCGGCCGGCACGAAAATATGCGGCGCAGGCGCCTTCCGCGGAAACCATCGGAGCGCCGAGCGGATGATCCGGCGTGCATGAGCTTCCAAAGGCCGGGCATTGCGTGGGTTTGAGCAGACCGCGCAACACCTGGCCGGCGCGACATTCCACGGGCTCGTTCGCGGGCGCCCGCGTCAGGCCAAACCGCCGAATCGCATCGTAAGCCGCGTAACGATCGCTCAGGGCCAGCGCGCTTTTCGACAGGGTATCGAAGCCGCGCCATCGCCGATCGACGAAGGTGAACACTTCCGCCATCAGATCGCGCGCGGTGACGTTGCCCTCGTTGCGCACCGCTCGCGCGTATTGATTTTCAACCTCGGCGCGGCCCTCTTCGAGCTGCGCCACACACATCGCCACGCCTTGCAGCAGGTCCACCGGCTCGAAGCCGGTGACGACTATCGGCACTTTGAACTTCTCGACCAGCGGCCGGTACTCGTCGACACCCATGACCGTGCATACGTGGCCCGCCGCCAAAAATCCCTGCACTCGATTGTCGCTGGAGGAAAGTATCGCCTCGATGGCGGGCGGAACGCGCACGTGCGCGGCGATGACCGAAAACTTGGCGATTCCGAGACGCGCGGCCTGACGAACGGCCATCGCAGTGGTCGGCGCGGTCGTTTCGAATCCCACCGCAAAGAACACCACCTCGCGCGCGGGTTCGCGGCGGGCCAGATCCAGCGCATCGAGCGGCGAATAGACCACCCGCACATCGGCGCCGGCCGCACGCGCGTCGAACAGGTCACACGAGGAGCCGGGCACACGGAGCATGTCGCCGAACGAACACAGCGTAAGGCCCGGGCGTCCCGATAGCTCGATCGCCAGATCGATCATCTCGATCGGCGTCACGCACACGGGGCATCCGGGACCGTGAACCAGCGTCACCTCGCGCGGCAGCAATTCATCGAGTCCGTAGCGAACGATGGTATGGGTCTGTCCGCCGCAGACTTCCATGATAGTCCAGGGCCGCGTGACGGTTCGGCGAATCCGCTCGATCAGGCCATGGGCTACGGACGCGTCGCGAAATTCGTCGAGGAATTTCATGGCTCCTCTTCCTCTGCGAGATGCCTTTCGATTTCGCCGACCAGCTCGAGCGTTCGCTCCGCTTCTTCTTCATCCACCTTGCCGATCGCGAAACCCGCGTGCACGATCGCGTAATCGCCGACGATTGCCTCCGGCACATAGGCGAGGCACACCTTGCGTGTGACGCCGCCGAAATCGATTTCGCCCATCCGCAGGCCCTGCTCATCGACGATCGTGATTATCCTGCCGGGCACCCCAAGACACATGACGAACCTCCGGAGATTCAGAGTTGAGCCGCGCCGCCGCGACCACCGCTTGCCCTAAGGCCAATCCGCCATCATTGGCCGGCACCCGGCGATGAACCAGGACGCTGAAACCTTCTCGCTCGATGCGCCGGATCGCCGCCGCTTGCAGCAGACGGTTTTGAAAACATCCGCCGCTGAGCGCCACGACCCCGATGCCGCTGCTTGCGCGCGCGTCCACCGCCATTCGCGCCGCGACTTCCGCCATCGTGTCGTGAAACGCCCGCGCTATCTTAACTTTCGACGTTTTGCTTTCCAGATCGTCGATGACGGCGGCGAGGATATCTCCGGTCTGGACGGCCCCGTCGCGCATCGAAAACGGATAGAGATGATTCGACGAAATCGCGCTGCGGGCCAGCGCTTCCAGTTCGATCGCGGCCTGCGCTTCGTAGGTGATTTCGTCCCGCACACCGAGCAGCGCCGCCACCGCGTCGAACAGCCGGCCACAACTGGAAGTCTCGACCGTGTTGATACGCTGATCGACCATCGTCGCGAGAATGCGCGCATTTTCTTCGCCCACCAGCCCCGATACTCGATCGCCGAACTTCGATCCGAACAGCGCGAGCGTGAATGCCGCGGCGATTCGCGTGGGGTGGCGAACCGCGGCGTCGCCTCCGGCAAGCGGCAGATACTGGAGATGCGAGACCCGGCGAAAGTCCCGATAGTCGGCGATCATCGCCTCGCCGCCCCAGATTGCACCGTCGGGGCCGTAGCCGGTCCCGTCGAAGGCGATACCAATCACGGGGCGCCGGTGGCCGTTTTCCGCCATGCACGCGGCGACGTGCGCGTGATGATGCTGCACGCCGATGGTTTCCACCTCGAGGCGCTCCGCAATTTCGCGGCCGATCGATTGCGGATGCAGATCGTGAGCGGCGACGCGCAACGCGACACCGCTCATCGCGATCCATTTCTCCAGCGAATCGCGAAAGTGATCCTGCGTCGCCACGCTCTCCAGCGTTCCGATGTACTGGCTCATCATGGCGGCGCCGTTGGACAGGAGGCAGAAGCTGTTCTTGATATCGCCGCCCATACCGAGAATCGGAACCGGGGCCGCGACCGGCACGCTGAGCACGCGCGGCGTGCCGCCGCGGCTTAGTCGAATCGGTTGCCGACCGCGCGGCCCGGCGATCCAGACGCCGTCATCGCAACGCTGATGTATGGGCCGGTCGTGCAGCAGCAACGCGTCGACCTGGTCCCCGAATATCGCGCGCGCTTCATCGCCGTTGCGAGCCAGCGGCTCGCCCGGCCGGTTGGCGCTGGTCATTACGAGCGGGCGAGCCGCGTCGCGCACCAGCAAGTGATGCAGCGGCGAGTAGGCGATCATTACTCCGACGTGGTCGTTTCCCGGCGCGATCGCACGCGCGAGGCGAGCGCCCTTGCCTTTGCGCAGCAAAACGATCGGCGCTTGCGGCTCCGTGAGGAGGTCACCTTGCTCAGCGGAGACCTCCGCGAAACTTCGCGCCGCGCCGATCGAATCGACCATGACGGCGAGCGGCTTGTCCACCCGCCTTTTGATAACCCGCAGCCGGGCGACAGCCGCTTCGCTGGTGGCGTCGCACGCGAGATGGACACCGCCGATGCCCTGAACGGCGACCACACCGCCCGCCCGCAGAATCGCCGCCGCGCGCGCAACGCAATCGCCGCCGGCCCCCGCGTCGTTCCATCCCGGCGTCCTCACTTCGAGCCACGCCTTGGGCCCGCACTCGGAACATGCGATCGGTTCGGCCCTGAAGCGCCGATTCGAAGGATCCTCATACTCGCGCAGGCACTGGCCGCACAGCGGAAAGCCGCGCAACGTAGTGTTCCGGCGATCGTAGGGCAGCGCGCGAACCACGGTGAATCGCGGACCGCACGCAGTGCAGTTGGTAAATGGATAACGATAGCGGCGGTCGGCGGGATCGAAAATCTCGCGCACGCACTCGGCGCACGCGGCGAGGTCAGGCGGAATAGTCGTGGCGGCGCGTCCGCGCTCACTCGGCATCGCGGAAAACTCCGTGTCGCCGCGCAGCGGCAGCGGCTCGGCCTCGATGCTTTCGATGCTGGCCGCGCAGGGAAGCTCCGCCTGCAGGCGGCAGCGAAACTCGCGCAGATGAACGCGGCCGCCTTCGATTTCGATCTCGACTCCGGAGGGGACGTTACGCACGAAACCGGTGAGCCGCAGTGATTTCGCAAGCCGCCACACAAACGGCCGCAAACCGACGCCCTGAACCGTCCCGGCGATCATCAGGCACTCGCGTCCCCGATCGTCGAATTCCACGGCCGCCGACCGCACCCGCTCGACCGCCCTGCACACCGCTTCGCGCGTTCCGGCGCTCAGCCCGCCGAACTGCGCCGTGCTCCCTGATGCGATTTCAATTCCGATTATTCTGCCCGACGCGGGCGCGCGCCCCAGCTTTCGCGCGAGCTGAACTGCCGCGGCGACGCCCAAATCGTGCGAAGACACGAAGCCCGTCGGGCAGCGGTCCAGTTCATCGAACCGGAATTCATGGATCGTCCCGGGCGGCGCTCCCGAGCGCACCGCGTCGATTAGAATCACGGCGGCGGCGCCTTCCAACAAATCCACCAGCTCCGCACCCGGGCGATCGGCCGCGAGGACCTCGCAATTCGGCGCAGGCGCGGCGGCTAACATTCGCGCGGCCTCCAACCCCGCGGCGTCATCGCCGAAGGGACTGCCGATTCCGATAATGCGGATCAATGCCGTTCGATCTCGAGCTTCAAAAAGTGCGTCGAACACGAAATGCACGGATCGTAGTTGCGAATCGCCATTTCGCACATGTGCGTGGCCTCGGCCTGGCTGCGCTGAACGATGTCCGGAACCATCTCGCGCAGGTCGGTTTCGATTCGCGCCTGGTTTTGCGACGTCGGCGGCACGATTCGCGCAGAGTGTATGAGACCGCGATGGTCGGTCTCGAACGCGTGGTACAGCGAGCCGCGCGGCGCCTCGGTAATCGCGCGGCCGACACCGGAACGCGGTTGGAACGACGCGGCCGGCGCCGGCGGCGGTTGGTAAGCGTCGATCACTCTGACCGCCTCGTCGATCGCGTACAAAACTTCAAGGGCGCGGGCGACGATGCTCGTGTAGGGGTTTGAATTGGGCCAGGCGATTCCGGTCTCGCGCGCGACTGAGGTTACTTCCGGGCCCATCCGGTCGAAATTCAGGTTCACGCGCGCAAGCGGCCCGAGGAAATAGGGCCCGCGGCCTTTGACCTTGCAGTGCAGCGCGTTCGAGTACGGCACCTGATGCTCTTCGAAGAAATCGTCGAAGTCGTCGGGCGTCGCGTCGATGCCCTTGCTGGAGGTTATCCGCCCCTCGTTCATCGGATATTCACGCGGATGCCGCAGGGAGACGAATTCGATATCGCGGGTAACGGCGGGCAAGTCGAAGTGCGAAACCCATCGCACGCATTCGACCGCGTCGGCGCGAACGCCGAGAAGCTGCTCGCGCAGATCGGCGAGCCGATCGCGCCCGGGGGTTCGGGTGAAGCCGCCGATACACGCGCCCACCGGATGCACCGATCGGCCGCCGAGCATCGCAATAATTGCGTTGCCGGCTTTCTTGATTCTCAGGCCGCGCTCGACCGCCGCGCGATCCTTGTCGGCCAGCGTGATGATGCTGTCGCATCCGAGGAAGTCCGGCGCCGCCAGCATATGAATGTGCAGGGCGTGGCTTTCGATCCATTCGCCGCAGAGATAGAGGCGGCGCAGTTCGCGGACGGCCGGATCGATCGCGATGCCGTACAGGCGCTCGAAAGCGTGGACCGTGCTCATCTGATATGCGACCGGGCAGATGCCGCAGATGCGCGCGGTGAGGTCCGGCGCCTCGCGCGAGTCGCGTCCGCGCAAAAAGGATTCGAAGAACCGGGGCGCCTCGAAAATTTCGAGACGCAGATCGACCAACTCGCCGTCGCGCAGGTGGATGCGCAGGGCGCCCTCGCCCTCGGCGCGGGCCAGGTAGTTGATCTGGATGGTTCTACTTTTTGCCCGCCGCGATGGCATCCGCGGTCTCCCGCCAGGGCCGCACGTAACCGTTTATTCCGCGCAGACGCCGCACGGCGTCGTCGCCCGTAATCCCCAGGCCGGCCAGCAATCGCGCGAACGATTCCATGTTCTGATCGTCGGCCGGCCCGAAGCATCCATAGCATCCGCGATTGAACGCGGGGCACAGCGCTCCGCATCCGGCGCGCGTCACGGGACCCAAACACGGCTCACCACGCGCCACCACCACACATACGTTGCCGCGCCGCTTGCACTCCATGCACACGCTGTGCCCCGGCACCGTCGGCTGCGCCCCGGACAACAGCGAGCGCACCACGCCGAGCAGCTGATGCTTGTCGACGGGACAGCCCCACAGTTCGAAGTCGACGCGAACGTGCTCGGAAACAGGAGTGGAAGTCGAAAGCGTCGAGATGAACTCGGGGCTCGGGTAGACGACGCGTTTGTAGGCCTCGACATCGGCCCAATTGCGCAGCGCCTGGATTCCGCCCGCCGCCGCACAGGCGCCGATGGTCACCAGATAGCGGCTTTCCTCGCGCACCCTGACAATGCGGCGCGCGTCGTCTGGAGTCGTGATGCTGCCCTCGACGAAGGCGATGTCGTACGGGCCTTCGAGCATGCGGCTTCGCGCTTCGGGGAAATAAACGAAATCCACCTGGCCCGCGAGCTTCAACAACTCGTCCTCGGCGTTGAGGAACTGCAACTGGCAGCCGTCGCACGAGGCGAACTTGAATACTGCGACGCGAGCTTTCATATGTTCGATATCCCGAACAGTTCGCGGACCGTGCGAAAGGAAAATATGGGCCCGTCCTTGCACACGAAATGCTCGCGGTACTGGCAATGGCCGCAAAGCCCGACCGCGCACTCCATCCGCCGTTCCATCGAAAGATAGATCGCTTCGTCGCCGATGCCCTTGTCGCGCAGCGAATGAGCCGCGTACCGCATCATCACTTCCGGGCCGCACATCATCACCATCGATGACGGAGGCACGGTGAGTTCGTCGAAAAGCTCCGTCACCACGCCGATTTTGTAATGCCAGCTTTTGTCGGGCTGGTCCGCCGTGAGGTAGACCTTGGTGCGCGGAGCGCGGCGCCACTCGTCGAAGCGCTCGCGGTACAGAAGATCGTGCGGCGTCTTCACGCCGTGCAGAATATGCAACTCGCCGTATTGGTCGCGGCGGCGGAAGATGTAGTTGATGAGCCCGACGACCGGGGCACAGCCCAGGCCGCCGGTGATGATCACGATATCGCGGCCGCGCGCCTCTTCGACCGGCCATCCGTTGCCGTACGGGCCGCGCACTCCCACCACGTCGCCGACTTTCCATCCGCCCATCACGCCGGTGACGCGCCCGGCAATCCGGATCGTGTGTTCGAGGTTTTCCGGATCGTCGGGATCGGAAACGATCGAAATCGGGACCTCGCCCACGCCGAAGGTATAGAGCATGTTGAACTGCCCCGCCCTGAAGCGGTACGCACTGCGCACTTCACGGTCGACGAAGCGCATGGTGAACGTGTGGATGCCCGCGGTCTCCGTGCGGCGCCCGGTAATGCGCGCCGGATATAGCATGTAGGGAGTCATCGCTTCACCGGATGGGCGCGGATGGCCGCGACTTCCTCGGTCAGATCGATACCCACCGGGCACCAGGTGATGCACCGACCGCATCCCACGCATCCCGAGGCGCCGAACTGATCGATCCAGGAAGCCAGCTTGTGGGTGAGCCATTGGCGGTAGCGGTTCTCGATCTTCGGACGGAAATTGATTCCGTGGATATGCGCGTGCTCGAGCGAAAAGCACGAGTCCCACTTGCGCACTCGCTGGGTCATGTTGCCGTCTATCTCTTCCTGATCGACGACGGTGTGGCAAAAGCAGGTCGGACAAACCATCGTGCAGTTCGTGCACGAAAGGCATCGCGCGGCGACTTCCTTCCAGCGCGGGTTCTCGGCTTCGTCGTAGAGCAGGCGGGGCAGGTCCGCGGTGTCCAGGCTGCGACGCATGCCGGCGGCGCATCCGTCGATCCGGGATTTTGCCGTCGCGACCTCATCGTCCGGCGCGGGACTTAAGCCGAGCTTCGCGGCGATGGTTTCGCCGGCGGCCGAGCCGATTCGCATCACGAAGCCTTGTTCCAGCTCGGTCAGGGAAAGATCGAACCCCTTTTTGGCCTCCGGGCCGGTCTTCATCGAGGCGCAAAAGCAGGTCGCCGCGGAACGGGTGCAGTTGACGGCGACCAGAAGGGCGTCCTTGCGCCGCGCCTGGTAGTGCGTGTCGTGAAAGCGGTCGTGGAGAAAAATGCGATCCTGCATGGCCAGCGCGGCGAGGTCGCACGCGCGCACGCCGATGAATGCCAGACGCGGGGCCGCCGGAGTCACTTCGCTGACCTTGAAACCGCGGCGCTCGCGATTCAAGGTAAGCAGCGTTTCTTCGGGCGCGAAGAAAAACGGCTTGAGCGAACCGGCACCGTTCACCACTCCGAAAATTTCTTCGGCCGCGCCCTGGTCGAGGCGGTAGCGCCCGGGCTCCTGCGTCTCGCGCATCGCGACTGCCAGGTCCGACACTTTGCGCACCTCGTCGAATCCGACCGCGCCGTCGCGCGCGACCGGACCGAGGACCCGGAAGCCTTCGCGCCACAGAATCGCGATCAGATCCTCGAGCGCGGACTTGGGCAGGTGCAGCGATTCACTCATGCGGAAATGCCCGCGGAAACCGACTGTCGCACATTGTCGATTTCGATCAGCAATTCGCCGATACCCTCTCCGTGGAGCGCCGCGGTCCTGAGAATCCGCGCGTGCGGATTGATCGCACGGACGTATCCGGTCCATTCATCGAGGTCGAATGGCACGTGCGCAAGCAAATCGCACTTGTTCAGCACCACGAGATGCGCGGCGCGAAACATCGGCGGATATTTGAGCGGCTTGTCGGCGCCTTCGGCGGGACTGGTCACCACCACGCGCAGCCGCTCGCCGAGATCGAAGAGCGCGGGGCACACCAGATTACCCACGTTTTCGATGAAGAGCAGGTCGCCGTCGCGGAGATCGAGATGATGCAGCGCGTCGTGGATCTGATGCGCATCGAGATGGCAGCCGAGACCGGTCTCCACCTGGCGGGCGATCGCACCGGCGGCACGGATGCGCGCGCTGTCGCGGTCGGTCGCCTGGTCGCCCTCGATCACCACGATGCGCCGGGAGCCGCGCCATTTCGCGATCGCCGCCTCGAGCAGCGCGGTCTTTCCCGCGCCCGGCGTGCCCATAAGGTTGACCGCAAGGATCGCGCGTTGCGAGAGATGGGCGCGGTTGTGTTCCGCCTGCGCCGCACTCGATGCGACCAGACGCTCGTTGACATCGATGGTCCGCACGGCAGGCTCGCCACAGCCGCAAGTGTCACACATCGGTCACCTCGATTGCCCGCAGGATCACGTCGTCGCCGGACAGGAACTCGCCGCCGAGCCGTCCGCATCCGGGACATCGGCCGATCAAACCGTCGAACTCGAAAACTATGCCACAATCGGCGCAGCGGCTGCGAGCGGCGATCGTGGCGATAGAGAGGTCGGCGCCGTCCACGCGCGTGCACTCGCAGACGGCACGGAATGCGAAACGCAACGATTCCGGCACGACTCCGGCCGCCGCCCCGACGCTCACCCTGACACGCACAACCCGCGCGTCGCCGCGATCGAGCTTTCGTTCGATCGCGGCCAGCAGGTCACGGGCGAGCGCCAACTCATGCATTGCGAGACTCGCGCCGGTTCATTTCGGGTTATTCTACGTCCGAACGACAGTCAAGCATGCCCGCCGTTTTTCCGCAGCCTGCTGGAGAGTCGACTGAGCGCGCGTTGGGGAGGGTCCGGATCGCCGCGACAGCAATGATTCCCGCCGGGAGAGTTTCTACGCCGAACCCTCTTGCGGCCGAATTGTGAGCACCGGCCGGCGCGCGCCGCGGACTAGGTGCTCGGCCACGCTTCCGAGAACCAGACGTGTGACACCCGTTCTGCCGTGCGTGGCCATGACAATCAGATCGACGCCGAGGTCTTCCGCCGCCTGGTTGATGATTTCCGCCGGTCTGCCGCTGCGGGTCTCGATTTGGTATCGCACCTTGCCGTCCAGATGCTCGCGCGCGATTTCCTGCAGTTCGAGCTTGCTCGGTTCTTCGGAAACCACCGGATATGGTTCGCCGGGAAAACCCGGACTGACCATCGGGATAAATACCACGTGCAAGACGTGGAGGGTGGCATCCTGCTGCTTGGCGAGATCGCGCGCGTAATCAAGCGCCGCGAGCGAGTTGCGATCAAAATCGATCGGACACAATATCTTCCTGAAGAACTTCGCCACTGGTGGTCTTCTTTATTTATCGCTTTTATCGCGGTCGCTGCGAGGCCCGGCTGGCGGGAACCTTACCGCGTCCGGATTTTCCCTCGGCAAAGATCGCGCGCTTTTCCTTGAGCTCGGCTTGCGCCTTGAGCCAATCGTCCGTTTCGCTGCCGGGACCGCCATTACGGGCGCAATAAATTTCATACGCACGCTTGCGGATCTCGTCCTCCGTCGGCGACGGATTCTCTCCGACGGCCGGCTCTTGTTTGACGCCTTTTTTCCGCGCCATTGTGGCCACCCCTCACCCCTCCCGACTCGGTTCCACGTCATAGGAAACCTGAAGAAATTTTAGGCGATGCGGATGCGAAATTTGACTAGTAAAATCCCTAGCCCGAATTCCAGACTCCGGCGAGACGTCGGTTAGACCGCGCCAGGCAGTGGCGCAAGCGCCGTTATTCCACGATTCCGTTCTTGATCGCGTAGCGGGTCAGGTCGGCGACCGTGCGCAGACCGAGCGCGTTCATGATCCGGTACTTGTGAAACTCCACGGTCTTGGACGACACGTTCAGCGTGGCGGCGATTTCCTTCGCCTGGAGTCCTTTGGCCAGCAATTGGAGCACTTCGCGTTGTCGGCTCGTCAGCCCATCGATTGCGCCGCCCGCTTTGCCCGCAACCTCACGAACGTGCCCCTTCGACTGCGCGACCAGTTTCGAAATATAGATTCGCCCTTCGAGCGCGTCGCGAATGGCAGCGATCAGTTCCTCACCGGCTGCGCTCTTCAGCACATAGCCGGAGGCCCCGGCCGCAAGGGCCGCCGTGGCGTATACCGATTCGGGATGCATGGTGAGAAAGATGATTTTCGGCTTCTGGTCTTGTTCGTGAATTTTGCGGGCGGCCTCGATTCCGTTCAGGCCCGGCATGGCGATGTCGGTGACGATTACATCGGGGTGCAAGCGGGCGGCGGCCTGCACCAGGCTCCAGCCGTCGCCGGCAACGTCCACCACTTCGAATTCCGGACGGTCAAGGATTCTGCGCAAACCTTCGACCACGACGGCGTGATCGTCCGCCAGCAGTATCCTCGAATGCTTCATGCGACGTTCCCATCCAGGGGCACATAAACTTCGACCAGGGTCCCGCTTCCAGGCCGAGACTGGATGGCAAATTTGCCGTTCACCATGCGGACGCGCTCCTCCATGCTGGTCAAACCGAGACCTGTGCTCCGCAAAAACTACCGGCCTGACTGGAAATGCGCTAAGTTGCTACCAATTTGAAGGAGAAGACCGAAAATAGGGACCATCGGTCCATGATGAGATCCTGCCTGCTTTGGCTGAACCTCTTTGCCGACTTGTTCCGCTTTTTGATCATCACTTTACGATCTAAAAGCTCGCTCGCGGCCGAGAATCTCTTGCTGCGCAAAACAGCTCGCGTTCTACAAGGAACGCAGAATCAGGCCTCGCCGGATCTCTTATCCAACACGCTTGACCCTCCTGTGGCTCAGCCGCTGGTTCAATTGGCAAAGCGCATTGACCGTCGTGAGACCCAAAACTTTCATCGGTTGGCACCGCAAGGGCTTCCAGCTTTTCTGGCGTCGGAAATGCCAATCTGGCCGGCCGCGGATTCCGCCGGAGCTCCAACGCCTGATCCGCAAGATGGCTCGTGCGAACCCCTCGTGGGGCGAGGAACGAATTGCGAACGAGTTGTCGCTGAAACTCGGCCTGCGCGTGTCGCCGCGCACGATCCGGAAGTATCTGCCAAAGTTGCCGGCCGCACCGCCCGGCAACCCTCGCCGCGATCAGCGTTGGTCAACCTTTCTTAAGAATCACGCCGAGGCCATCATCGCCTGTGACTTCTGCGTCGTAGCGAGCGCCACTTTTCGAATTCTCTACGTGCTCGTGGTCATGGAACATGCCTCACGCCGAATTATTCACATCAACGCGACTGCCCATCCAACCGCAGCCTGGACCCTTCAACAGCTGCGTGAAGCAATTCCGTCAGACCACACATACCGGTTTATCCTTCATGACCACGACGCGATCTTCTCCCCCGGATTCGATGCTTCGGTAGCGCGCACGGGCGTTGAGGTCATCCAAACACCCATACGCAGCCCGCAGGCGAATTCGCTCTGCGAAAGACTAATCGGGACACTCCGGCGTGAGTGTCTGGATTGGATTATCCCCTTGACCGAGGAGCATCTTCGAAAAGCTCTACGGTCTTGGCTACCGCACTACAATCGAGGCCGACCGCACTCTTCTTTGGGGCCCGGCCTGCCCGATCCGCCCCTAAATTTCCGCGTGCGTTTGCAACACCAGAGACATCGTTTCGACCGATCAAGCCGAGTTGTGGCGCACCCCGTCCTGAACGGACTTCATCACGAGTACAGCCTCCTGGCTCGCGCTGCATGAGGGTCGTCGAGTTTTTGCGGACGACAATGAGCTGGCGCCCTCGCCGATGGAGACCGCGATCCAGAGCAACCTGGGCGAACAGACCCGCAAAGTGCTGGCAACGCTGACGCCGCGCGAGGAGCAGATCCTGCGCATGCGCTTCGGCATCGGTCAAAAGACAGACTACACGCTAGAAGAGGTCGGCAAGCAATTCGCGGTGACACGCGAACGCATTCGACAGATCGAGGCCAAGGCGCTGCGTAAGCTGCGCCAGACCGGACGCTCGCGTAACCTCGAGGGTTTCATGGGACGCGAGTAGTGTCGACACCCGTAGGAGTTTACAAATCGAGGCCATCGTTGAAGGTCGCCAGCCGAGGGAGCTTACCGCGCAGACACTGCTCAAACGCACCGCGTTGCCGCTCGACTGGGCAGCTCAGAAAAGAGTGCTGGGCATCGAGTGAGAAGGCCGCCTTTATCTCTCGGGAAATCTGCATAGCTGTTCAAGTCGCTCGACCAGACCCGGTAGAGCCAGATCCAAAGTAGACGATCGAGCGCGGAGAGCCGGGGCCGTCCGGGACGCTGGCGACGCAGAACTGCCAGTTGGTGCCGAAGCGCAATGATCTCGAGCTCCAACTACGCGCGGTTGCGGAACCGACCAGCGAGCCATGACAGAAGTTCCGAGATGAATGCAAGCATGCCCGCGACCCTATGGCAGGGCAAGATAAATCGCCAGACCTTTCGATGCTTTCCGAGTTTTCAGTAGGGACAGGTCTATCCGGCTGCTTCACTGGGGGATTTTCTCTCCGGCGCTTACACCTCGATTCTTCGCCGCTAAAAAAAACCAGGGCCACAAAGGTGCGCGGCTATCCCGCGCAACGTTCCCCTGTAGCCCCTGGCCGACTTCGAGTCGCGATAACTTAATACTCGCGCTCGCCCCGCGATCAACTAATGTTATGTTACCAATGGATGCGAAGGTGCGCAAGTCACCTAGACAGATCGCAAACGCTAGCCGTGTGAGTATGTCAAATTATTTTGTTCAAGTTGCTATAAAAATTTTCGCCGCCGGTAAAATTTAGGCGTGAGGTGGGCGCGTGAATGTTTTAGTGGCGCCGTGAGATTTGCGCGGCGTGTCGTTCGCGGCGCGCGAGAGGGGGGCCAGCCCATCGTCGGCCGCTGCTAACTATTCCCCGCATTATTTTCAACGGAAATCAGCAGTCCGGGCATCACTCGCAGAATTCCGAATAGCGACGGCAATGCTCGATTGACTAGATGAACACCGTGCCCTGCCGCCAAGCCATTTTCCCGGGAGCTTCGCTCAATCAGCGCAAAAGGAACAAAGAATGACGCCGGAGGCGTTTCCGCCTTCACCGCCCGATGGGCTTCCGCTTGAGCCGGCAAGTTGCCCAGTCGGATGCGCTTCATTTCATTCTCTAGTTCCTGGCCGATTGTTTCTGCTTCGATCTTTTTGGCATTGGCTCTTGCCCTCTCGGCATCCGCTCGTGCCCTCTCGGCATCGGTTTTCGCGCGCTCAGCGTCGCTTCTTCCCTTTTCGGAACTTTGCTTCTGCCAATTCAGCGCCAAATCGATCGCACCCGTGACAGCCGTTCCTGGTATGACGGGGGCAGAAATCACGCCGACCCCGCACACAGCGAGTAAACTCAACCCACCACCGATGAGACCAGGACCCGTGGTGAGAAAGTCAACCGAGCCCGCAGCAATCCGTACAGTCGGCATCACCGCATCCGCGCCAAAGGAGCGATTTGCCGCCAACAGCGAGGTAATGAGTTCGGTCAGAGCCAACGAGGTGGCTGCGATTTCGGAAAGTGGCAGCCCACCATCGAGAGCACCGCGCATCGCCGGGTGGCTAAACCGAACAAGAAATTCGCGCGGCTCCAGCAGAGTACGGTCAAAAGGCAAGATTCCGCTTTGAACAAGCTGGACCATCTCATCGTCTGAAGGATCGATTCTTCGCAAGAGGTACGGAAGTATCTTGGCTCCATTCTGAGTCACCCAAGCATCGGCCTCTTCCACCAGTCCTTCCTCCGCCTCCCCGCGCAAGAGCGACGGCCTATCGTCAGGTGTCCCTGCCTCGCGGATGATTTCAAGCCGATCGGGTTCGGTAAGTTCTAGAATGAGCTCTCGCAATACTTCACTTGGCATGGCTATACCTCCGGGGCATTTTGCCCATGACCGCCTTCGCATCGAGCGTACGTTCGTTCAATTCTCGTCCTACCTCTCGCAAACCGAATCTGCGAAATTTGCCGCCTGGTAGGGGCTCGCAACGAAATTTTCTCCTCGGCCGCTTTCGAGCGGTGTGGCCGCACAGCCTCAAAGACTAAGACCTCTGAAGGGCTACGGCCCGAGGAAATCTCCAGCGTCGCCGAGGTTGGAGGATGGAGCTCTCTCCTCAAGAAAGCTCTCCAGCCGGTCGCGTCTAAGAATCAACTGCCGTCCGTCGCGTACAATCAGGTGCTTGCGTTCAAAGCTGATGAGATGCTCGGTCACCCGCGGACGTGTCGCGCCGACCAGTTCAGCAAGATCCTTGTGCGTAGCTGGCAGTTTTAGTCGCACCCCTCGTCGATCGCGCATACCGAAATTCTCGCTTAGCTCCAGCAGTGTCAATGCGACTCGTTCTTCCAGCGTGCAGCCCGGGAAATTCGCGCAACGCAACTGCAATAGATCCCATGGTCCCGAATAGCTGGCGGCCATGCGCTTGAAGTCTGCAGATGCGATTCCCAGAGCGATTTCGATGAATGTCGCCAGAGTGACGTTTCCCACTTGGCAGTCGGTAACTGCTTCGCAGCGGAAGTCATATCTGATTCCCGCAATCACCTCGGGAAGACCTGGAATCATGCCCGGCGCGACCATCATCATCAGCGTGCGATCGCCCTTGCGATTGCGGCAGGTAATGCGCGCGACCCCCGAGAGTAAGACGTAAGCGGATTCAGGAGAGTGCTTCTCATCGAAAATGACGCCGCGCTTTTGAATCCTGCTTATCGTCAGCGCATCGCCAAGTCTATTCAGCTGGCGGGACGACAGCCAAGATATGTTCTTAAGTTCCCGTAATCTTCGGAATCCTGACACTCGCGCGGCGCGCATCGCGCCAATCTACCATACTGGTGTGGATCGCTGGTCATACGTTCGGTATGCGTTAGTTATTTCTGGAACGAAAATGCGCGTTTGACACACGAAAGTGTACCGCCGTAGCGCCTCCCGCGATGGCACTTCTGTGTTACAGCCAATTTTAGAAAGCAGGCTGACCGATAGTCGGCCCTGCCCATTATCTAGGGAGCGAATAGTTCCGCGACCGCGATTCGGTTTCATGTGGATCCAGATGAATGTAATCCGGGCTCCGAAGAGCGCTCGCCATGATGGCCTACGAAGAGGGGTGTGAAACGTTTTCTGCGGCTGCGGCTTGCCACGATCAAGGGAGCCTTTGGGCTGGGTAGGTGAACTCTTCGACATCTGCGTCGGCAGCGCCAGCCGGCGCCACAAGTTCCCGAGGTTATAAGCAATCACGCTCAGCCACAGCCGCACTTCATTGGAGCGGAAGCGGTGACAGCTAAGCCGCGTCATCGCGACCGCTTGCTTGCCTTCCTTGATCCACTGTTCCGCCCTGCCGCGCTTGTTATAGAACCGCACCACCGCCCGGTTTGAAGCTGTAAGATTAGTCACGATGAATCCGACACGGGGAAACAACTCGCCGAAGTGGAACTCTACCTTCGCCACCACCCGCCGCGCCGTCTTCCAACTGGCCGCCTGATAGAGAAAGCTCTTGTATCGGACCAGCGGTCTGTAGCTGGCCCTTCCCACCGGGCGGGAAATTCACGACCCGACCACGGTGAATCGGCAGGGACCCGATGTCGGCACTCAATATCGCTCGGTGATCTTCTACCACGACTTCAGACAGAAGGCGGCGGCGGAAACCTCACTGAAGCGTCTCGACGAATCGGGTGTGCTCGGCAGACCCATCGTCACCCAGATTGTTCCAGCCGCGATATTCTATCGCGCCGAGGAATACCATCAGCGTTACTACCAGTACATGGGGATCGAGCCACACTGCGGCATCCGGCGTATCAGGATGGTCGCCGACTGAAGCGGCATACCCCGCGTGTGCGGCCGCGGCCGCGCGCGCACGACGGCGCCGCATCCCGCGATTGCCGGGGCATGACCCGAGGCGCTAGAAAAGATCAATCACTCCCACGCGGAATGCGCTTGTCCACAACTCCGGGGTCGATCACTTCATCCTTGCCCGATTTAGTGAAGCGAGGGTCATGGACTGCGCGAAGAACTGTTCATCAGCAGCGAGGGTACGCTCATCAGCCAGGGCTCGCGCCATTGATGCGAGTACCCACGCCACCACCGTTTAGCCCTCTGGCTCGATAAACGCTAAGTCGTCGCCATCGTTGTCGTCGTCGGAATAGGGTGAATTTTCGCCGCTGTCGGAGTTTTCAGCACGAGCGTGTGTAGCAAGCCGGTGCGCCACAGCATTCACATCAACGGCCCGTGGTGCATCACGTTCGAGTGGGATGCTCCACGCGCCCGGCGAGTCGATCTCGAACAGTACCACTAGCCAGACGCGCAAGTCGCGCGGCGGTGATGGACAGGGGCAACACCAAGCGAGACGGAGACAATGGAGACGAAGACGATGACCGAAGAATTTGCGGTTGAACGCGATAAGATCACGCGCGCGCCGGTGCATCCGGGGGTCTTTTTCGAGCGCGATATCCTGCCCAAGTTTCTGCGCCAACGGCGGACGATCGGCGCCCCGGTCGCACTGCTCGTCGGTGTATTGGTATTCGTCATCGCGCCGCAGGCCGATGCGCAGTCCTACCGGCGCGCTCACCATCGGCACTCGAACGGGGGAATCGGACAGTGATCATCCGACGGCCATCGAAAGGTAAAGGCGTAGCGCGCAAGATCATGCGCTCAAAGTGGAAAAAGGGGCGCGTCTTCGGCAAGGAACTGGCCGCACATCACCGCCGAAAGCTCAAGCGTTTCACGCCGCTCCGATCACCCAACCGGTGAAATTTGGCGCGTGATGTACGCGGGAAGCGGGTTTATCAGGACTCGCCCGGCTCGATCCATTTCTCGACATCGCCGACGGTCGGCGGGCCGTCCTTGGTGCTACTCGGTGTTCACCGACCCCTGATGCCCGCGCGCTTTGCCCCCAAGAACAGCAAATACATCGAAGGCTACAGCATTGGTCCCAACAAATCCGGCGTTGGCTCATGTTACTAAGGGAAAAGTGCCGTAAGTGTAGAGCAGCGTTGCGAAATGCGGCTGGTCGAGTCTGGTGGCGTGCTTTTTGATGCGCCGCACGACTCTACGCACGCGCTCGTCGCGCTTTCGGGCGGCGCGCGATGGGGTCCGCGGTTGGGCAGGCGCTATTTCTGTCGCAGCCTCGTCACTCACGGGACCATATTAACTCGAATCCGCGCGAAAACGACCCCTTGGGAACTTCCTCACAACGCGTTCGGTTTGGGTTAAACGAGTTCCTATCTTTTTACTCGGAGGCACTTAAGGGATGAGCACGAGCTGGCCGTATCCGGGCTCGAACACCGTTGTCTGCTCAACGGGAGAGCACGAGCGCTGCAAAGGTAACTGTTCCTGCGACTGCCACTTGCAGAGTCCGCGATTGCGGCGATATGGCTTACGACGCCCTCGGAGCAACATGGTATCCGAGTCCGAAGCAATTGGGCGTCGCGCCGTGGACTCACACAAACGAGGAGCCGACTAATCGCCCGGCTTCCCCTGCTGCAAGCGCCAGTGGTCGATGGCTTCGATGTTGAAGCGCCAGTCACTGCCCACGTGAAACGCTGGAAGCTGATGGCGCTTCAGCATCCGGTAGATCGTGGTCGGATGCACTCGCAAGTAAACTGAAACTTCGCGCAGGGTCATGACGTTGATCGGCCCCGTATAGTGCGACGTTTTGGAGGCATCTTCACTTTTCATCTGAATTCCTTTCCACCGAAGCCAATCCCCACCGCGGTCACCATCCGGCGCGCGGGCGGGGCGGCTGCCGTTAGGGTAGCCCGTTCCGCCCCCAGCCGGAGATGCGTGCGGTCGTGTCGGCTGGGGCGGTTGCCGCTAACCATAGAACACGACTAGCACAACGCGGACCGTTCAACCTAACCGCGGGCGGCTTGGTTACTTTCGAAAGTAACGCCCAGCCGCGGGTTTGGTCGCCGGCCCGGGATTGGACTATGGGGTGAGTGGGGGACACGGCTTTTTATTGGAAGCAACTTCGATGGAGGGTGAACGTCTACATAATGGGCGCGAACAAGACCTATCAGCAGAAAGGTGACAGGGCTCGGATGCTCGGCGGATCCGACGAGTTCAGGCGCCTGCGCCACGCCGTCGAGAAGGCTGCCGGTGATCGCGAGCGCGCCATCCGGAACGTCTACCGGCTGTACACCGTGAACCGATTCGAAGCGCTGCCCGGCGCGATCAGGACGGCGATGCTGGCGCTGCTCGACGAGACCGTACCCATTATCTGACCACGAGGCGGCCGGCGTCAGGGCGAGTTTCATGACAAGATTGTGAAGCTTAACGGAGTGAGCGCTTTCGCGGTGGACCGGAAAAGTCGGCGCGGTGGTAGGAGCAAGGCGATATGTTCGGAGGCCGCATCGGCTACGCCGGGGGCCACTGTCAGGGCCGGCGCCTGGAGTGCGGAAACGACTTCTTCCGCGCTGAGGCGCCGAATGCGGTCCGCGTGCAGCAGGCGCTCGACACGCTTCGGTCGCAAGCGCCGCGCAACGCTGGGCGATGGCGCAAGCTCGAGCAGCGTCCATAGCCCGAGGCCAAGTACCGGGCTAATGCGGTCCGCATGAAGCAGGACAAGGACGGACTCGAGTATCTCGAAATCAACGGCGTGCCTTCGCGCGTAAGCCGCGGCGGCAACTTCGGCGTGGTTGCGCAGATGGGCCAGGTGACGCGTGAAAAAGGGGAGTTCGATCCGCGAATAAAATATGGCGAGCGGCTTCCGCTCGGCGCCGCCGACGCCAAGGAGCGTATCGAACGCCTGGATCTCGAGGGCCTCGATGCCGCCATCATTTACCCGAGCCTCGAGCTGACGTGGGAAACCGAGTGCGACGACGCGGACTATGCGCAGGCGATGTGTCGGGCGTACAATCGCTGGATCACTGATTGGTGTGCTGATAGCGGCGGACGTCTGATTCCCGTGGCACACTTGTCATTGGGTGATCCGAAGGCCGCCGCCGACGAACTCGAACGCGCCGTTAAGGACGGCCACATGGGCGGATGGGTCGTGCAGTTCACGATGAATCGCAAGCCCCACGCGCATACCGACCACGACGTGCTTTTCGCCAAGGCGCAGGAACTTGATGTTCCGCTCGGCATTCACGTCTCGCTCGAACCGCAATGGTGCTGGCCGGGCCGTTACGACAAAGAGTATGTGCGCAAGCAGCATTGGTTCCTCAACGTCACCGCGTCCGACGCGATCCGTCATGCGCTCGCGAGCTTCATGCAATATGGCACCTTTGACAAGTTCCCGAAGCTCAAGATCGTGATTCTTGAAGTCGGTGCCGGATGGATTCAATACTGGCTCGACCGGATGGACGCGGTCTACGACAGCGTCATGGGACGCGGCGTTCCGCTGAAGGAAAAGCCAAGCTTCTATTTCAGGCGTAACGTCTGGGTGTCTGCCGATCCGGACGAAAAGTCACTGCCCGCGATGGTCGATCTGTGCGGCAGCGATCGCTTTTTCTGGGCGACCGACTTTCCGCATCCCGATCATACCGGCAACTATATCGAGGAGCTCGAGAAATTCGGCGCCAGGATAGCCGACCCACAGCGCCGGCGCGACGTCCTGGGCGACAACGTCCGCCGCGTCTATGGTCTGTCTGATTTCCGGAATCGTCGCACTCGCTTGACCCCGGAATGTTTGCGGAAGTCCTCTGGCCGGTAAGACGGACACAACCCACCCTCTTCGTGCCCGCTTCGGCGGTTGTAGATACAACCGAAGCCACCCTAGTGGAAAGGGTCAAAGCCGGTCGAGTCGAACGCGTGCCCGTTCGCAGGGGAAAGCTATGGGCGAAGTCGAGGAGGTCTTTGGCCCGCTCGAAACTGGGGACCTCGTAATTCTTCACGGACCAGAAGACTTGGCCAATGGCGCTCGAGTGATCCCGCGCTTTTCGCAGTCATAACTAGCGCGTCAAATGGATCGGTGCATGGACTTCGCGCGCATCATCCTCAGAGACCTCGGGCGTAATTCCCGGCCACCGCAATGACCATGACGTCGATCGCGGTATCTCTGTTCGTGTTTTGCGCGCTAATGAGCTTCGCCAAAGTGCCCGCTCAGATGCGCGCGAACGCGAACAATTCCGTTCGCCTGGTCTGCCGCAACAAGGCCGGACTCGGGCATGGATTGCCGCAGGCCCTGGGAAAACGAATCGCGGCCGGAAGCGCCCACTTGCGCGATCCCAAATCGTGCTAAGATAAGCGAAAATTGATCGCACTCGTCAATGAGCAGAAGCAGGGAATCATTACCGCGCCGTTACACGCGGGGTCGACCCTGACGTTCGGATGAAGCCGTCAGGCATGGAATGGTTGGAAGACGTGCCGGAGCATTGGGAGTTGATACGGCTGAAGTATGTTTCGCCGGAAATAACCGTCGGTGTTGTAGTCAATCCTTCCTCATACTTTGTCGATGAGGGGGTACCGATCCTTCTGGGCAATAACGTGCTAAATCGAGGTCGGCCACTACAAAACGTTCAGGCCATAAATCTGATGGTCTGCGATTTCTGTTACGGCGAGTTGGGAAAGCCAGACTCGCCAGCACGTAAGCGCTTCGAGGATCGTTTTCTACCTCGCCCTTGAAATTAGGACACAACCGGCGTCCCCGCCGCCTTGAGCAAAGTGGCACGCAGGGCGGAGTCTGTCAGGTGGGCCGCATGAAACTCCATCACGCCGCTGCGCTTGCCTTGGTCGGCTGGTATCTGATGGTGCCGCCCAGCATGAGCGAAACGAATTGGCTCTGCGGTACGAGCTTGCCTGCCACTGCGTCTCACGAACTCTTTGGGACCGGCAACGAAAAGGAGTGCGCACGATGGGCGGAAATCGCAGACATGAATGCGCCTCTCTCCGAGTGGCACGAAGCTAGTCCCTTTGAGACCCTTAGCGATTGTGAAGAAGGGCAGAAAAGACTCATAGATGCGGCGAAACCGGGCTCGCCGGAGCATGGAGCAAAGTGCATCGCCACCGACGATCCGCGCCTGATGGTGAGATAGGCAGTGAAACCCCGCCACGCCGCTGCGCTCGCCTTGGTCGGCTGGCATCTGCTTGCTCCCCCCGTGCAAGAGGGCAGCGACGGCAGCGGCAAGACTTTCTATTGGGCAAACGACAAAGCTGCGCTACCCGAGTGGAGACAGATCGGTTCGTATGACTCCGCGCAGGCGTGTGATGCGGCCAAGTGGAAGCATCTGGCGGATACCGCACGCTCGACTAACACCAAAAGCGACTATCAATCAGCTTTCGTTCTGAGCGATTCTGGGCGCTATGTGTCGCGACCGACGATCCCCGTCTCAAGGAAAAATAGGCGATGCCCCTCGCCACGCCGCTGCTCGCCTTGGTCGGCTGGTATCTGATGGTGCCGCCGAAACCAACAGGTTGGGAGTGGTGGCACGGTAGTCCGCCGCTTTCGCAGTGGGATCAGCTTGGGGCGTATGCCTCAGCGGAGAAGTGCGAAACTGCCAAAGTCGCTCGTGAGCTTCAAGACGCTCTTGCCAAGAGCGCAAGCCTTCCGGCTGGAGCGTTACGGGCGACCACGCTTCCAGATCAAGACTATCAATCCGAAGGCAAATGGTTCAGGGCTAAGGGTGGTTATGTCTACCCGAAAGGAGGCCGATCTGGCGCGGCAGCGCTTTCCGACGCCGTAGCCTCCCGTCGAAGGTGCGATTCGTGGCACGTACAAAAGCAGAGCGGGCTGGTTCGACCCCAAGGCCGACATGTTTCACCCAGACGGAGCCTCGCCCCCCCCCTCCCGAAAGAATCGCCGACCGCCTTCGATGTGTCGAGACAACCGATCCGCGTCTGGCAAAATAGGGCATTAATATGCTCGACGGACCAATACGGAGGGTGTAAACAATGCGACTAGACCCCATTGGCGGCGGGATCGGTCGAAGTGCTGGTCGAACCGCTCGCAAGGAGCGGTTTATGGACCGAATTACAGAATCATTGTTGGAAGAGTTTTGCCAAAGTTTTGGACTAAGTAAACTTGATCAGAACGAGCAGTTTGAACATTTTGCTGCTTACATCACGATCAGTCGTTACTATACCAAAACCTTCAACACAGCTGATGTAGTTGTCGGCAAAGGCGGCGATACGGCAATAGACGCCATCGCCATAATCGTAAATGAATCTCTCATCACAGACGTCGAAGCTTTTGAAGAAATCGCGGCGTCGAGTGACACCCTAGAAGTAACTTTCATTTTTGTACAAGCTGACCGAGGCGCGTCATTCGACGGCGGTAAGATGAACGACTTCGGATACGGCGTGAAGGACTTCTTCAATCCAGAACCAACCCTCCGTCGCAATCAAGGCATCGCTGATGCAGCCGCGATTATGGATGCAGTCTATAACAAGAGCGGCAAGTTTCGCCGCGGCAATCCTCTATGCCGCCTTTATTATGTAACCACTGGTAGATGGGTTGGCGATGCTGACCTCGAAGGCCGCATAAGAACCGCTGTCGGCGACTTGAAGATAAGAGGGCTGTTTCGGGACGTAACCTTCTCGCCTATAGACGCGGGAGCAGTCCAAAAACTCTACAATCAAACGAAAAATGCAGTCCAAAAGGATTTTCTGTTCGTGGGTCGTGCAGTAGTACCGTCAGTAGCAGGAGTTGCCGAGGCCCATCTTGGCATCTTGCCAGCGCAGGAATTTCTCAAACTCTTGCGAGACGAAGATGGACAGATTATCAAGAGCATTTTCTATGATAACGTCCGGGACTGGTTAGAATACGATGCGGAGGTAAACAATGAGATTAAATCAACGCTAGAATCCAGTTTCAAAGACCGCTTTGTGCTGATGAATAATGGCGTTACAATCATCGCTCGCACACTGCGCACAGTAGGGAATCGAATCCACATTGAAGATTTTCAAATAGTAAATGGCTGTCAAACAAGTCACGTGCTATTTGATAATCAGCAACTAGTTGACGAGTCTGTTGCCATCCCAGTCCGTTTGATTAGCACGCAAGACGAGGATGTAATTAACTCGATTATAAGGGCTACGAATCGACAGACACAGGTAACGGACGAACAGTTTCTGGCGTTTACCGATTTCTCAAAAAAGCTAGAGGCATTCTTTCAGGCTTTTCCGAAGGAAAAGGAAAACACTCTGTTTTATGAAAGAAGAACACGCCAATTTGCTAGTGTTGCGTCTATCGACAAGACGCGCATCATATCCCCCGGTAATGTAATCCGTTCATTTGCGGCTATGTTTTTGGGCGAACCGCATAGAACAACGCGAAACTATGCGGCTTTAAAAGCCAAGGTTGGAACAGAGATATTTGGCGAAGAGCATCGGCTAGAACCGTATTATGTGTCGGCCTTTGCGTTCTATTCGCTAGAATCGTTGTTTCGGATTGGGCAGTTAGAGCCGCAACTTAAGGTCGCTCGTTATCACTTTTTGTTGGCGATGCGGCTATTAGGCAATCCGCAGCCGCTGCCGCGTTTCTTCAATTCGCATGAGATGGCGCGCTACTGTGCGGTCTTGCTGGATATACTTTGGGACAACGATAAGACGTTGGATCTAATCGAGCGAAGTGTCAATATAATCGATGAGGCTGCTGACGGAAATTTCAATCGAGACAACATTCGCGTCGAATTGTTCACAAACACTGTAAAAGCAAAGGCTGCGAATGCTTAATCTCGGCGACGCCGGTCTTGCCCCGGTTTTGCGCGACCTTTCGACCGAGGTCGCTCTTGGAAATTGCGAAAACCTTGCGCGCATTTATGCCCAAATAGGATGCTTCGCCGGTCGTCTTCGCGGCGCCAGTCGCCGGACCCATTGATCGCATCGACGGCGAGCGCGGAAATAGGCAAACGCTCCAGTCTGCCGTGCGCTTTCGTCATCCTGTCTCAGCGGTGACTTAACAGGATAGCAGCGAGTCCGGCAGCAGCAGCGACTACGCCAGCTAGGGCCGCAATCAACGGTACCCAAATCTCCAAGCGGCGCTTCCGTCTCTCATAAAGGGCGCGGTCGATGAAATCGATTCCGGCATCGGTGAGGCGCGAAACGCCTCTGAACTCGTCTTTCTGCCAGTATCGGGAATCGTAATCGTCGGGCTGTGGTAGGTGATGACGCGCGGCGCGCCGCAGGTAATAGAGGGTTAGAAGACGATCAACCTCGTACTGCTCGGGTTCACGCACCGTATGCCATTCGCTGTAAAGGTTTGCTGCTTCGTCGTGATGTCCCGGCTTCTTCTCAACTTCAGCAATGAGCCGTGAATAGAATCGGTCGGTCTTCCGAAGGTAATGGTTCGCCCTTTTCCAATCGGATGCGAAGTGCTTCCAGCAAAACCTTCGGATTTCGTTCCAGTGAGACTGAGGTCTCATTCTGGTCGCGCCTTTCCCGTCAATTCAGTCCAGTTGTCCCAAGCAAAGAACGCCAGTCGCAGAAGGCGATCCAAGGCGTCGTAGGCTTGAGCCTGCGTGATCGTGGACGAGCCGCCATGCGCGGCCTCGTCTCGCCAGTAGGTGAGGAGATTGAAGGCGCTTTCAAACTCATTTGCGAGGCGCGATGTCAGAAATGAGCCGAAGATCAATTTCGTGACGTTCCGGCGTCCATCGCGTTTGTTGTATTCCTTTTCTACCAATTCCCGATTGCCGGTCTTTTCAGTGGCAATCGCCAAAAGCGCGGATTCTGCTGCGGCACCGCACATCGCACAGCAGGCAAGATGGTTTTCATAGGTGTGGCAGCCTGCGGCCTCACCGGCGCGTTGCAAGAACCCAGCACCCAAAACCTTGCCGGGGTTTTTCAAGCACTCTAGATAGCGACCGGGCGCTGTGGGGACGTAGCGCGTCGTCGAGTTTTTCAGCCAGTCGCGACCCGCGACGGTGATCGAATAGCATTCCTCAAGCTCATGAGCTGCTGCGCCAGACCCCATCGGGCGCTTTTTGCCCAGTCGAAATATTCCTCGGCGACACAATTCAGATGCGGCATCGTAAAATGCCGTCCACGTATCCCAGTACTTTTCGTTTCGAGACCTCTCAACGTCGTAGAGCGCTCTGTCTCCGTTTTCCTCCGCGAGAAAGATTGAAACGGCTCGTGGGATGTACACGTCAATTTCCGTGCGGTCATAATTGAAAGCGTTCGGTTGCGCCTTGAGTCTTTCAATCAGGAACTCCACAGCGTCTTCGTGCTGCATTCGTCATTCCCTCATAGACATGACCGGGTCGCCGTTTCTTTGCGAGAGGACAAGTGTGCCTCTGTCGCGATCCGAATCGCCTGCAACATTCGGCCCGGCATGATGCCCGGCTGCCCGATGCGTCTATCCTTCAGCCGCTTGCAACACCGCCAACTTGACCGCCGCCTCTTCGAGCACCTTCGCATCGACGATTGAATAACGCCGGTAGATCGCTTCGGTTTTGTGCCCGACCATGCGCATCGCCGCCGACCTCGCGATGCCCGCGCGTTCAAGGTTGCGCACCGCCGTGCGTCGGAGATCGTGCGGCAGCTTCCGAATGCCGCACGCTTGCAGGCGCCGAGCCATGCAGTTCTGAAGCTAACAATTTGCTTGCCGCTGTCGTCGTGGAACAACCACGGGATGATCTCGCCCCGTTCCTTTTCGAGTGCCTTCGTGCGCTCGCGCTGGGCGACCAAGACCGCGCGCAGCGCCGGGGTCAGCGGGAACTCGCGGCCCTCGCCGTTCTTGCTCTCACTCCCATCGAGGCGCAACCAACCGTTCGCGAGGTCGAGATGCTTCACTCGGCGCGTCAGCACTTCCGACGCGATGCGCCACCCTGTCATCCGGGCGACTTCGAGCGGCGCGCGTAGGAAACCGGGCAGTTCGGCGACGATGCGGTTGAACTCGTGGACCTCGAAGAACCCGCTGCGCGCGTTCGCCTCGCCGAGCATTTTGATCTTCGGCACCTTCGCGACCAGCGGCGGATCGGCGTTCGCGCCCAGATGAAATGCACGCTTGAGCGCCGCCAACTCGCGATTGACGGTTGCGTTCGCCGGGCGCCGTTTGTAGCGCGTCGTCGAGGCGAGCCGGTCGGTTACGTATTCGGCGATCCGATTGCCGGTGAGATCGGTGACTGGATATTTGCCGTCGTCGAAGTGGGCGTGCAGATGCGCAATGGCTTCGCGGACGCGCTTCGCCGACCGCCGATTGCTCTGCTCATAGTCGGTCAGGATCAACGCGGTCAGGTCAGCCAGCGTGATGCGCCTGAGTTCCACCGGCAGCGCCCTGCCGCTTCGCACTTCCTCGATGCGCTTTTCGAGCATCGCCTGCGCCATCTCTTTCGACGGGAATCCGTATTCCCTGCATTGGAGCCCGGCGTTCGAGTAGCTGATCGACCACGTCTCGGCGGTCACGCGCTTGCCGGACTTGCGGTCGATGTAGCTCGACCTGAAGATCGAGCCGAGCCCGCGCTTACCGCTGCCCGCTTGCAACGCTTTCTGCCCGCTTCCGTCGTGCTCTGCGCCTATCCATGATGCCGCGTCGGCTGCCGAACCCTGCCCGCGGAACATCAGCATTGCTACCCCATTAGCATCGGCGTTCGAGCCGGCGACGAGCGCCGCTCGGAGGACACGGTTGCGGATCAGCTTCCGTCATCAACGGGACGCGCCCCCGCACCGCCGACCGAGTCCCCAAGATGCCATTGCAATATTGCGCTGCGCCACGGTCGCCATAGCTTCTCATGCGCGGATCCGCTTTCAGCGTGTGTCTATTGCATGCAAGAGCCCTTTTCGCCGTGCCCAATCAACAAGATTGTTTTTAGCGAACAGAGTGGGCTCTTTCGCGGTGCCTACGATCACTTGCTTGGTTTGAGTCGAGCCTCGACGTAAGCTTGCAGCAAGCTCAGGATTAGAGGCCAGCCGCTATTGCGGGCGCGAGAACTTTCACTCGTGAGTCCCGAGTGCGTCAGGCGAACCGTCGTGACGCCGTCTTTCTCTTCCAGATCCCAGCGCACAAGGGTCTCCGCCGCGCATCCCTGCATCCTCCTCCAACGACGGTCGTCTATTTCTCTACGTGCTACTGCACCGAAAAGCCCACGAACGGAACGAGGCTCGCGACGAACGCGGATTTGCAGCTGCGGGCGCTTGCCGCAACGGAGGCAACAGTAGCTGATGGCGAAGGGCGCCGACTTCCAGTTCCGGGTCCGCCCGGCTCCGGAAGCGGCAGGACAGCAAAGAACCGATAGCAGACATGAGCGCGGTGGAGTCCCGCGAGAACCGGGACTGGCGTGACTGTACCGATCAGTTGGACAGGTCGGAAATTCGGCGCATCGTTGCTCAAGGAGAGCTCGTTCGGATTCGGCACAGGGGCGAAGTGGTTGCCCGTGTGAAGGAGGCATTGCACCCCTGTCCGAAGCCGACATTGAACAGGTTGCCGAAGGCGTCGAGTCGCGCCACCCACACACACCGCGGTGTCGACCATCTCGCCCGTCTTGGCTTCGTTGTTCTCCAAAGGCCTTCAGATCGTATTCAAGCCGCCGAATACGTCAAACGACATCTTAAGCGCGCTTGACGATATGACGATCCCGCCGCGGCTCGTGGACAAGCTACAGCCACTTTTCGATGCGATAGGTTTCAAGCTTGTTAGTGCTTCCGTGAAAGATCCGTATAACCAAGCAAAAACGAGATCCTACACGGCCGCAATCGGAAAAGATGTCGAAGTCGTCGTGTTGCATTTGCCGAGTTGGGTCCTGCAGACGGCCGACGCAATCGCATTCCTGATGCAGGCGACCACGAACATAAGGGATCGCCACGGCCGAATAATCTCTGAGGGTCTCGATAGAGCGGCCATTGGCTATCGCATGACTCTGCAGTCAGTGTCAGAGCGGGAAACAAATTTTTGGATGTTCGTACCATGGGGCGATATCGAAGAAGCATTTAGTGGCCAGACGCCAGTCAAGACAGTTTTCGCCATTCCTCCGACACCCCCGCCTCTCAAGGACAACGAGCCTACCGTCGGAGCGCGTGCGCTGCGATTGGATGTGGACCGTGCTGACCTTGAAGCAATCGTCCAGATTTTCATCACAGAGGCAGGATTAGACAAGAATTTCTTTCCCGCTCTGGTTCAACTCTCTGATTGTCCCGAACCACTCAAGGCACAATTCAGTTCCGGGTGGACAGGCAACGCCAGAGACGACGCGTGGCATCTGCTGAATGTCCTCGTGGCGCGCAACCGATACGATTTCACTCACAAGCACCATGGTGACACGTATCTCGGCTGGCTACTCCTGGGTCTCCTCGATTCCGTCGGCAACCCGTCCGATGAGACCCTTGCGCGCATCGTCATCAAGTACAGTCTCGTCAATGGCGAGAAGGATCTTCAGGGCGCCAAAGCCAGATTGCCCGGAGGCTGCTGAATGCCCCTCGAGATAGCACACGATGACAAGGAGGCGCTGGTTTCCGTCTTGGCGCGGTGGTCCGAGGCTGGGGCGCCTAACGGGCCGCCATATTTCCAGAATCTCGTGAAACAGGCGAATTTCGGCGATGCCATCAAGATGAAGGGCCTTGCCGGATATGTCGGAGACCCCAAGTACAATGCGCGCCGACTCGTGGACTTTGCCATTGCGGTCGGCACCAATCCCAAAGACCGGAACGCGGCGCTTGGCTCTATCATCCTCCCATTGATCCCGGAGGCAGGGCTGGAGGACGCGACCTTTATCGCCAGCATGATCGTCACGTACCGGCTGGTGCGATCCAAAGACGTGCTCGACGATCTCGGGGCCCGCTACCAGATTCCTGAGCGTACTATTGCGGCTCTGCCCCCGGTCGATGCGGCACTCGCTCCGCTCGTGATCGGTCCCCCCGTTCAATGGGCCGGGGAGACCAATCAGCTCGAGCTGCAGGGCTGGCTCACGCCGGAGCCGGAATGGCTCGATGTCGCACTGGTGATGAAGGCGGCGAACCGAGCTCGCTCGGTCTGCCGTGTAGAGGTCGGCGTTATCGATAAGGGTACGGGCGTGCTAATCGGCCGCGATCTCGTGCTGACTAATTACCACGTGATGGGACAGACCCTGGACGCGAAGCCCGAGGTCCTTTCAGCAAACGCGTCGAACACTGTCCTGCGATTTGGCGCCTTCACTGCGGAAGGACCCGCCGCCACCGGCCAGGAAGTTCGGCTCCACAAGGATCAACCGATCGTCGCGAGTAGCGCACGCCACGATTTCGCATTGCTGCGCACGGACGACTCCATCGCCGCTGCCGCGGATGTCGTGCCCTTTTCCAACCTCGGCGTCACTCCGATGAAGACAAACCCGCTTTACGTCCTTCAGCATCCGGAAGGTGGCCCAATGAAGCTTGCGCTCAACACCAGCGGCGTCACCTGGATCGATCCGGGGCTTGTCACGATTCAATATACGACAAAGGTGGATCGAGCGGATCACCCTGCTTCGACACAGACTGGAACCTCGTCGCGCTGCATCACGCCGGGGCGGGTTCGAAGGGAGAGGGAATCCTGATGAAATCCATCTTCGGGCAAATTCGAAAGTACCTCGACGCGTAATCATCATCAACACAAGGAGGGTGCCATGCCGAGACGTGTACGGGATTTCGCACTGCAATCAACACAAGGTGGGGGAGAGGCCGACGGATATCTCGACCGCGTCGTCAAATATGTTCCGGCCGACGTCATTGCCGCCTGGACAGCGGTGGTCGCCATCGTCAAAGGCGCGGTCGGGATTCCAAACGTTACGGTTCTGCTGATCTGTTTTGTCGTCGGCCTCGGGCTGACCTTTTGGTGGACATTGAAGCAGACCGAAACGGCGGCGCAGCCACCTGCCTACAAGCAGGCGATCATCGCCACCGTCGCGTTCCTGGTCTGGGTGCTGGCGCTAGGCGACCTCAATGACGTTCTCAAAGTGGTTATGGCCTGGAACGAGGCGTATGCAAAGCTGATATTGATCGCGTTTACGCTCGTCTCCGGTAAGATCTGACATCAGAATCATCGAGTTCTCTCAGGCCCGACCAAAAGGAACCCGGTGAGACAACCGTTGTCTTCGACCAGAGCAGGTCGAAAACGTATAAGTGCGTCCCGGTCCGGCGATTCACCAGCTTGAGCTCCCGAGGACAAGCTGCGGGAACATGTCGATGAAGAACGTTTAGCTGATGGCGCAGGGCGAGGACCTTTAGTTCCCAGATCCGCCCGCCTACGGAATCGGCACACCAGAAGAGAAAATCTCTGCAGCAACAGTCGATCGCACCTGTGGAGATTTTTCGAGGCCGAGTTTGCCTGGGCCACACTTTCACCGCTAAGTTTGGGGTCGAAGCTGGAAGTTCCTTGCGCGGCGCAGAGTTTTTACAAGATTCCACCGTATTCCTGGAGAGAAGTTCATGCTTGAGCGCGCGGCATACCACCGGCCCAATTATGCTTAACGTCATGAGCATCCAGGTGTCCGCATGATCGCCACCCTGAGCGGCAAACTAAAGCTGCGCGAGCCGGGACGGCTGATCGTCGAGACCGCGGGCGTGGGGTACGAAATCTTCGTTCCGTTGAGCACCTACTACCGAATGCCGTCGGTCGGTGCGGAAATCGAATTGGAGCTCCGCCAGATTGTTCGCGAAGACGCGATTCTGCTCTATGGCTTCGCGACCGTCGCGGAAAAGCACGCGTTCGATCTGTTGATGGGCGTGCAGCACGTCGGCTCCAAGCTCGCGCTCGCTGTTCTGTCCGTACTCTCACCACGGGATCTGGTAGCTGCGATCACGCATGAGGATGTCGAACGGCTCGATGCTGTGCCCGGAGTTGGCGCCAAAGTCGCAGAACGGATCGTGCGTGAATTGCGCGATAAAGTTGGCGGGCTCAACCTGATGCCAGAACATGTGACTGCCGCTTCATCGAACGGGCATGCTATTGAAGTTTCGTTGGTGGACGATGCGGTGTCGGCACTGATCAACCTCGGCTACAAACCTGCCGAGGCGAAGCGCGCGGTCGATTCTGTTGATGGCTTTGATGAAAACGATGGGCTGGAGACCCTGATCCGCAAGTCCCTCGCCATTATTGTCGGTGAAAGATAGGAATGCGAACAAGGAAAGCCCGCGCATAGCTGAAGCTGGTGCGGGTATATCTGGGCCCGAGCCGCAAGGCGCGACCCACAGGCAGTCCCGCACCCCGCGCAAGGCCGACGGGCCACCTCCTCCCGCGCTCGCGAGCGAGGAGGATCGCCAACTCGACTACTCGTTACGCCCGCATTCGCTTGCTGAATTCGTGGGCCAGGAGCGCATCAAGAAAGTTCTCGGGATGTCGATCGCGGCAGCGCGCCAACGCGGCGAGGCTCTCGACCACGTCTTGTTCTCAGCTCCACCGGGCCTCGGTAAGACATCGCTGGCCCATATCATTGCGCGTGAGCTCGGGGTTAACCTGCGCGTAACCTCGGGACCGGCGATAGAACGGGCGGGCGATCTTGCCGCAATCGTCAGCGATCTCAACCAGGGCGATGTGCTCTTCATCGACGAGATTCATCGTCTGGCCCGGGTGGTCGAAGAGATCCTCTATCCCGCGATGGAGGACTTCGAGCTCAATATTGTTGTCGGGAGCGGGCTGGGAGCGCGCACGATGAAGCTTTCGGTCAAACCCTTTACGATGATCGGTGCAACGACGCGCTCGGGACTCTTGAGTTCTCCGCTGCGCGACCGTTTCGGCCAGCACTATCACCTGGACTTTTATGCGTGCACCGACCTGACAGAAATCATCCAACGTTCGGCGCATCTCCTTGGCGTCCGTATTGACGACGAAGGCGCCGGCGAACTGGCCGCGCGCTCGCGCGGCACGCCACGGATTGCAAATCGTCTGTTGCGGCGGGTGCGGGACTTCGCCCAGGTCAATGAGGCGTCGGTAGTGACGCGCGAAGTGGCCTTGGGCGCGCTGGAACTGCTGGAGATCGATGCGTGTGGCTTCGACAAGATGGACCGCGCGATCCTGACCGCGATAATCGACAAGTTCGACGGCGGTCCGGTCGGAGTCGATACGCTGGCTGCCGCGGTCGGCGAGGAATCCGACACGATTGGCGATGTCTACGAGCCCTACCTCCTGCAGGAGGGGTTCATTGCCCGCACAGCGCGCGGTCGCGTTGCCACGCAGCGTGCCTATACGCATCTGAACCGTACCCGCCCCGGTACATTGCTGTAGAACGAACCAAAATTAGCCCGGGACTTTGTTTGGTCAGAGCATGGCTTCCTCAGACGGGTCGTGGACTCTGCGTTAGTGCCGGCGCTAGGCGACGTTACACGCCTTGTCTCGTGTCAGTTCGATCGAGAATCGTCCTGAACAGAAGGCGACAATCTTCTCCGCTGAGTTGATGGCAATCTAGTTACTTCAGAACAGACGCCATTTCCGGGCATCTTTTGGAACGCTCGAAGCTCTCGTGGCACCGAGGGTTCGAATCTCCCTCTCTCCACCATCCAGTCCATCAGTTTTTGTACTTCTCGGAGAATCGATCGATGTAGGCTCCAGAGCGATCGTGCCGCGATGCGAGTTGGTTACACGGGGCACCAAGCGCGTCGAACCGGAACTCCGCCGTCCGGAGAAGTCTGTTAGATTGTTGCTATGCGCGCCGTGCGAGTGTCAGCAATTCGAAGATTACGGGGACTTAAGAACATTTCCTGGCTCACGTCGCGCCAGCTGAACAGACTTGCCGATGCGCTGACCATAAGCCGAGTTGAGAAGCACGGCATCATTTTCGATGAGGAGCATTCTCCCGAATCCGCGTTTGTCTTGCTGTCAGGAGTTGCGCGCATCACGTGCCGCAATCGCAAGGGCGATCGCACGCTGGTGATTATGGTCGCGCCTGGCATGATTCCGGGCTTCCCTCCGCCGGTTTCCGGGATCATGTATAGCTTCCGCTGCGAGGCGGTTACCGACTGCCAGATCGGAGCTGTCGCTCTGGAAGCGTTTATCGAAATCGCTTTGGGGATCGCCTCGGCAGACTTCAAGCGCATGGCCGCCAGCTATTCGGGACGCTGGGACCTGGTGCAATTGCGCTGCGCGAATTTCATGAGCTGCACGCTGGAGGAACGCGTGGCGCTGATCCTGCTGGAGCTGAGCGAGAACTTCGGCGTTCCCGATCGGCAGGGCGTGCGGCTGACCGTGCCGGCGCGGCACAAGGACCTGGCCGAACTGGTGGGCGCCTCCCGGCCGCGGGTGACCGAATATCTCGCGCTGCTCGAACGCGAGCACCTGATTGTACGCGATGGCCGTCAGTTGATCGTCAGACGCGAGCGGCTGGAGAGCTTTCTCGCGCAAGGACATTCGCCTGCAAGCCGCGGCCAATTTGAAAACGGGAATGCCCGAGCCGCTGTTGAACTTCAGTAGCGACTCGATAGTCATTTAGGCTGCTCTCTCACGGTGTTCAACTCCGCGCGCGATCGATTGCAGCATCATGCGCGCGCAGTGCGGCAACTTACGTCGGCAGATCTCGATAACCGGCGACCTTACGAAAGCGCTGCTCGACCCCCGCCTGGCTTGGTGTCTGTGTCGAATTCCAATTCAGGCGGCAGTTGGGGTCTGAAATAAGCCATTGCAATGTTGCCGCCAGGTATATGACTCAAGTTTTGCGATTGGCTGTGCGAGTACGCCACAGCGTTCAGCCGGCGTAGCTCCGGCCAATCCGGTGTGACACCGGTGTTGGTTGTAATAGGCTTTGTAATTCTCGAGCTTCCGCTCAAGATCGCCCTTGTCGCTACCAAAAACTCCATCGGAACCGGGATTTGAACAGCTCGCGAGAATTGCTATCGAATTAATGCGCTTACGTGAGACGACCTGCAATTAGGACGGCAAACCGGTCGGCCCCTGATCGAGACCCAAAGTCTCCGATACAGTGAATATCAGCCGACGGCATACTGGCCGTGGCGCAACGATGAATGAGCAGCAATCGGATCCGAATCAGGGGGCGAGACGTTCGTAACGGTGATGCAGACCGCCGACCTGAGGGATGGCGATCACCTTTCCGATCCTGCGTGGCATGATCGGGCGGGAGTCGGGGCAATCCTTGTCGAGCGAAAGATGCGTGCGGGTGCGTTGGTAGTAGTCGACGTACGAGGACAGGACGCGGCGCAGATGGTGCTCGTTGAAGATCACGATGTGATCCAAACACTCGCGACGAATCGAACCGATCACGCGCTCGACGTAAGCGTTCTGCCAGGGTGAGCGTGGCGCCGTGATGACCTCCGTGATCCCCATCGCTTCGACTCGGTTGCGGAAGTACGCGCCATACGACCCGTCGCGATCGCGCAGCAGGTAGCGCGGAGCCGTGTCCCACGGGAACGCTTCGGTTACTTGGCGCGAGAGCCAGGCTGCGGTCGGATGCTCGGTGACGGCGGTGCGTACGATATTCCTGCGATCGTGGGCCAGAATGATCATCACGTAGAGCAGCCGAAACGATGCAGACGCCACGACGAACATGTCGATGGCCGCGATACCTTGAGCCTGATTGCGCAGGAAAGTCCGCCAGTTCTGAGAAGGTGGTGTTCCTCGCCTTCGCACCATGTACTTGGCGACCGTTGTGGCTCCTCAAAACCTCCTCCGGCGCGTCGGCATGAGTTCTCCGCTGGGGCCACGGCGATGCCCGAGCTTCATGCGGCGCGCTTCGTATCGGAAGAGCGGCACCAGGAAAGTTATCTAGCGTTCTCCTTGAACCGCCAGGTGCTGAGGCGACTCGACACGCTCCGCGCGTCACGCTGCCGTGGCGCTGAGCGGATCGCGGACTAATTTTTCGAGCGTTCAACATGGGCTGTGGTTGGCCAAGGCCCCGGTAGGGTCCAACAAACGCCACCGCAATCTGCCTCGCCGATCGCATGAGCCTGCTCCAGTTGGACCAAATGCGCAGGCTCAGGGACTCCGTGTCGGATTGCTCCTCCTGGTTCCTGGTGGCGACCGAAGGCGATCGATTGATTGCGAAAAAAGGTCTGCCATGACTGTCTTGGCCTTCTGCTTGGCGGCGGCAGGTAGCGCGACACGGTGGCTTGGGACACGCTGAAGCCGAGCATGCGAAGCTCGCCATGGATCCGCGGGGCACCCCAGAGAAAGTTCTCACGGGCCATCCGTGCACGCATCGCCAAAATACCCACGTTCTTTGCTCGAAAGAATCTCGTGAAATGGCGCAAGCGAGAAGGTTTCGTGAACTAGGCCTGACATTATTGAGACTCCAAAAAAACGCAGGCATGAGTAACTCAAGTGCCGGACCGCAACCTGCCAGTTTCTCAGAGGACTCAACGGGTAGCTTATAGAGAGTCGGATGCCATCTTGGCGCAGCTCCATCGGATTCTCCGCCCGAATCGGCGGGCAGGGATATGAGAAGCCTGTTCTCTGGAGCACTTCCGATCACGCGTGGTACAATGCTTCGCGGACCACCCGGCGAGTGCAGCAACAGCTGTTCCCTCGCGGCTTTCCTTCCATCCTTGCTCTTGGCCCTCTTGCTCATGGCGCCTCCTCCTCTCACCCACCCCGATCTTCCGATCGGGCGAGGAATGCCGCCACTCAAATCTCAACAGCCTTCAGGACATCGCCCAGGCGCCACTCTGGATAGATAACACCTCGGAAAGACAGGACGCTCCATTCTCGTTTAGAGCCTGCCGGGCGCCAGCGGTTCCCTCGGCAGTAATCGAGTAATGCAGTAATCGAGTAATGGTGACGACGATCACTCGAAGAAGGCAAGCGAGTGCGCACGACGCCAGCGAAGCGCGGCGGCCGGAATCGGTCGCCACGCTCGCTGACTTGGCTTTTCAAACGCTCTGGCAAGCGGGGAAGATTCTTGCTGTGAATAAAACTTTCACGGCGTTTGACAATTTTAGAAAAATGCCTCATGCTTCGCGCAGTTACGTCAGGCTTCGCCCCGAGCCTGATTGAAGCTCTTCATCCTCATCAGCGAAAGCCAAGGAGGGTGCACGGATGGCAGTTCAAATGGCACGGTCGGCAAGGCGGCTCAAGCCGCGTCCGGCAAGCGCCGGCGAGCGCTCCTTGGACCCGACCACTTTCGCGGTCATTTTCAACGCCATCAACTCGATCGTGCAGGAGATGTCACTGACCTTCGAGCGTTCGGCGTGGTCTTCAATTCTCTCCGAGGCGCGCGACTTTTCCTGCGCGATTTACACTTCGAGCACCCCGCCCAATGCGCTCTGCGTGCTGGATGGGCTGCCGATCCATGTCAACGCACAGCCGATCACGATCGCCGAGATCGCGCGCTTTTTCGGTCAGGAGGAGATCTTCGACGGCGACGTGATGATGGTGAACAGCATTTACTACGGGACCACGCATTGCGGCGACTTGGTGGTCGCCTGTCCGATCTTCTACCAGGGCGAGCAGGTGTTCTGGGCTGCCGCCACCGGCCATCAGATGGACATCGGATCGCCTAATCCGACCAGTGTGGCGATCCAGGCGACCGACGTCTGGAGCGAAGGTTTTCAGATCTCGCCCATCAAGCTCGAAGAGAAGGGCAAGCTCCGCAAGGACGTCCTGCAGCTTTACCTCGAGAACGTCCGCTACCGCGAATTCCTTCACGGCGACCTGATGTCGCAGGTCGGCTCGGTCAAGACCGGCAAGAAGCGAATGGTCGAGTTGCTCGATAAGTGGGGTGTCGAGACCCTCAAGAAGTTCTCGCAGGAGATGATCGCTTACGCCGATCGGCGCACCCGCGAAGAGATCGCGCAATGGCCGGACGGTATCTACCGCGCCGAGTCGTGGATCGATTCCGACGGCACCGGCATGACCAACATCAAGATCCAGTGCAAGGTCACGATCGGGGGCAGCGAGGTGCATATCGATTTCACCGGCAGCGACCCGCAGGTGCGCGGCAGCACGAATTCTTCGTGGGCCACCTGCCAGAACGCCGCCAGCATACCCATCCTGGCGTGCCTCGATCCGGATCTGCCGCACAATGAAGGATCGCTAAAACACATCAAGGTTTTTGCGCCCAAGGGCACCGTGACAAACGTTGAATGGCCTGGGTGCGCATCAGACGCGACGATTGTACCTTCTGATTCGATCATGGATGCGGTTTGGAAGTGCTTAGCGCAGGCAATTCCCGAGAAGGTTGTGGCGGGCTACGGCCATATCGCACCCAACGCCTTCACGTCGGGCTACGATCGGCGAGCGCCGGGCGAGAATAAGCCGTTTTCGCTGATCCTGTTCAACGGCAGCGCCGGCGGCGGTGCCTCACGAGAATCTGACGGATGGCCGCTGCAGTATTGTCCCGGCGCGCTTGGCGGGCTCAAATTCATTCCGGTCGAGCTGATGGAACTCCACCATCCGCTGCTGGCGCTCTGCCAGGAGATTCGCACTGATTCGATGGGCGCGGGTAAGACGCGTGGCGGTCCGGGAATTACCTGGGGGGTAGCGCCGCGGGGCACCGGGCAGGTGGACAACTACGCCTATGGCGATGGCATGTTCAATCCGCCCTTCGGCCTGTTTGGCGGGAAGCCGGGTGACGGTGGCGCAATCTATCGCACCAACAAGGATGGCAGCCGCACATTCTTCAGCGCGATTGCGTATTTCCGCGTCTCTGAGGGCGAATCGTGGTCGACGCTCTCGACCGGTGGCGGCGGTTACGGTGATCCGCTGGAGCGAGACCCGGAGTTGGTGCGAATCGACGTCCGGGACGAGATTATCGGAATCGAGGCGGCTCGTTCTGAATATGGAGTCGTGATCGATCAGGCGACGCTCAAGATTAACGCGGAGGCCACCGCGAAGCTCCGCAAGAAGATGGCCGAGAACAGCAAGCGCCAACTGATCACACCCTGCTCTGCCGACTACGCAACCTATTATAAGAGCCTCATGCGCAAGAGCGACAGCCTGGAGCTCAATCCGCGCCCACCGACAGATTCGAACTGGACACTCTAGAGCCTTCCGCGATTACGGACAGTCCGCAGAGGCCGGGCAGCATGGGCACGCGAATCGGTGTCGATACAGGCGGTACCTTTACCGACTTCATTATTATCGACGAGAACGGGCGGTCCCGCGTTTTCAAGACGCCGAGCATCCCCAAGGCACCCGAGCAGGCGATAATCAACGGAATCGAGGCTTTGGCCAAAGAGCGTCGTGTGTCCGTGCCCGAGTTCGTTCGCAATATCGATCTGTTCATCCACGGCACGACGATCGCGACCAACACTGTCATCCAGCGCAGCGGGCCAAAGCTCGGCATCATCCACACCGATGGTTTTCGCGACATCCTGTTCTTGCGAGATGGCTTCAAACGCAACCGCTATAACCTGCACGAGCCACCGCCCGATCCTTTCATTCCGCGGTATCTCCGCCTGGGGGTCGAGGAACGCGTGCTTTACTCAGGGGAGGTGCTGACGGCGCTTAATGAGGAAAGCGTGCGGCGGGCAGTGAGCAAGCTCAAAGACGAGGGCGTGCAGTCGATCGCCGTCTGCCTCCTGTGGTCGATGATGAATCCGGCACACGAGCGCCGCATCCGGGAGATCATCAACGAGGAGATGCCAGGCGCGCATGTGGCGCTGAGCGCGGAAATTCTGCCTGCGATTCGCGAATGGCCGCGGGCTTGCGCCACGACGCTCAGCGCTTACGTGGGTCCAGTGCTCGGAGGCTATCTGACCAAAGTCGAAAGCTTTTTGCGCGAGAACGGCTACCGCTACAACCTGCTAATCATGCAGCTTACCGGTGGCTCGGCAACCGTGCCCGAGATCGAGAAACGGCCGGTGCTGACGATCGGTTCCGGGCCCGCAGCGGGACCCGCCGGCGGTCTCTTTTACGGCGCGGCCGACGGCGAGAAAAACCTGATGGTCATCGACATGGGCGGCACCAGCTTCGAGGTGAGCCTGATCACCGACGGCACGATCACGATGAGCCGCGAGACGGAGATCGAGCAGATGCCAATCGGCGTCGCCGCAGTTGACGTCCATTCAGTGGGCGCGGGCGGCGGCAGCATCGCCTGGATCGATGGCGGCGGGATGCTGCGGGTGGGGCCGCAGAGCGCGGGTGCGGACCCGGGCCCGGCCTGCTACGGGCTGGGTGGCGAAACGCCCACGGTGACCGACGCCAACGTTATACTCGGCTACCTGAACCCGGACTTCTTCCTTGGCGGGCGGGTGAAGCTCAACCGCGCGTTATCCGAGAAGGCAATGGAAACGATCGCCAAGCCACTGGGACTCGATATCGTTGAAGCAGCCGCGGCGGTGTACCGCGTTGTCAATGCCAACATGGTGGGGGCGATGCGGGCGGTATCAGTGACGCGCGGTATCGATCCGCGCGGCTACACGGTCATCTCGGGCGGCGCCGCGGGTGGCACGCATGCGGCCAAGATTGCCGAAGAGTTGGGTATCAAGAAAGTTATCTGCCCGGTCGCGGCAGGCGGACTCTGCGCCTTTGGCATGCTTGTGGCGGACGTGAAGCATTCGTACCTCACGACCTATCCCGCCAACACCGAGAACATGGACATCGCCAAGATCAACGAGATCTTCGCCGAGATGGAGGCACGAGCGATCGAGGAATTAAAGGCCGAGGGTTTCCAGTGCAAGGACATCACACTCGAGCGCGTCGTCGATGCCAAATACCCATATCAGCTCCACGACATCATGGTGCCTGTGCCCGGCGGCAAGCTCAGCGCCGACCAGCTTCCCGCTATGGTGAACACGTTCCACGACCATCATCAGCGGCTTTATACCTATTGCGTCCGGAACATGCCGGTGGATATGAACGGCTGGCGCGTGACGGCAACCGGCCGCATTTCCAAGGTGATGCCGATGGACCAGACCCGATCAGGGGTAGCGGCGTCGGCTGAGAAAGCCCGCCGGCCGGTGTTTTTCGCGGAGTATGGTGAATACGTCGATACGCCGATTTGCGATGCCGAGAAGCTGGGCCCGGGCATGGTGATCGAGGGACCGGCGGTGGTCGAACTGCCGACTACAACGATCGTGGTTTTTCCCGACCATCGGATGTCGGTAAATTCTTACGGCGATCTGCGAATCGAAATCCCGCAGGGCGACAATTAAGGAGAGACAAAATGGGCGCGATGACTGACGACAAAGACGAATACGCCAGATATGGATACTCCTCGGCACGGATCGGCTTCGGCAAGAGGCCGGCGATCATAGTGGTGGATCTCCAGAATGCGTTCGTGGATCCCCAATATCCTACTGGCGGGCGACCGCTGATCGTGAATGCGGTCAAGGCCACGGCCAAACTGCTGGCTGCGGCACGGCCATACGGGATCCCGGTTTTCCAGTGCGCGACCGCGTACGACAAGACCAAGCTTGACCTCCCGCATTGGAAGATCGCGATCTGTCGCGAGTTAACGATCGGGACGCACGGCGCCCAGGTGGTCAAGGAGCTCCAGGACCCGTCCTACATCTTTTTTCCCAAGTGCGCGCCGTCGATCTTTTTCAACACGCCGCTCTCCACTGGCCTAGTGCGGCACGGGACAGACACCGTGATCGTCACTGGTGCCAACACCAGCGGATGTATCCGGGCTAGCGTTATCGATTCTTTCTCGTACGGGTTCCGGACGATGGTACCGGTAGAGTGCGTGGGTGACCTCGAAGAGGGGCCGCATTGGGCCAATCTCAAGGACGTCGATCGCCGATACGCCGACGTGCTGCCACTGAAGGAAGTGCTGGATTACCTGACGACGCTACCGCGCGACGGAGAGCGCTGAGGCCAGCAGCTATGGCCACAACGGCCGACGTAGTGATTATCGGAGGCGGTGTCACCGGCTCCAGTGTCGCGTTTAACCTGGCGAAGCGCGGCGTGGCCAACGTCGCGGTGCTGGATAAGAGCACCGTGGCCTCGGGCGCTACCGGCAAGAGTTCCGCCTGCATCCGGCAGCATTACTCGACCGAAGTCACGGCGCGGATGGTGCGCCGGAGCCTCGAAGTGTTTGAGAATTTTGCGGACGAGGTGGGCGGGACCGCTAGTTTTGTCAAGACCGGCTACCTTATGGGGGTGGGTGAGCGCGACCACGCGGCGCTCAAGAAGGTGGTAGCGATGCAGCAGCAGGTCGGGATCAGGACCAAGCTGGTCTCGCCCCGGGAGATCAGGGAGGTAGAGCCGCGGGTACGGGTTGACGACCTGGTGGCGGGTGCCTACGAACCCGATTCGGGCTATGCCGACCCTTCCGATACGACCAATTCATTCATGCGCCGCGCGCGGGAAATGGGCGTGCGCCTGTTTCAGAACGCTGAGGTCACAGCGCTCAAGACGGCGGGCGGAAAAATCAGCGAGGTCGTAACCAGCCGAGGGAGCTTTTCGGCGCCGGTGGTGATCAACGCAGCAGGCGTGTGGAGCGATCGGATCGGCGCGATGCTGGGGATAGAGATTCCGATCACCGTGTGCCGCCATCAGATCCGCTTCATCAAGCGTCCGGATAGCGCTGTGGCGACCCATCCGATGTTCTATGACTTCATCCATCAATTCTACAGCCGACCCGAAGGTAAGGACCTGACCTTGATCGGGACTCTCGACCCAGCCGAGATCAACGATCGTATCAACCCGGACGATTACGCTGACGCCGTGGACTTCAACGAAACGGCGGAAGTACTGGGCGCGCTCTGCGATCGGTTCCCGAGCTTCGAGGCCGGGCACTTCCACAGCGGCTATTCGGGGCCGTTTGACGTGACGCCGGACTGGCATCCAATCATGGATGAGGCGCCAGGGGTGGGCGGTTTTTACCTGGCGTTGGGTTACAGCGGGCACGGTTTCAAACTGGCTCCGGCGGTGGGCGAGATGATGGCCGAGCTGGTCATCAACGGCAAGCAGACGGAGTCTGATATCAATGCCTTTCGCTACAGCCGATTCGTCGAAAAGCGCCCGATACGCGGCATGTACGATGAAGGCCTGATGGGATAGCTGCCGGCCAGCGATATTGCGTGGTTGCTGCTTTTTCGGTTTGGTTTCAACGCGTTTCCGCACCTGGAGAAGATGCTGCAGATTTATCTCCGCAGCACTCGTAATGCTGTAATGGGAAAATGAATACGATATGTATGCAAATCCATATGAAAAAGTTAGGATGCCGCGTCAAGCTCCGCAGCGACCCCGCGATTCTCGGCTATCCACTTAAGCGCCACCGCTAGGCCTCGGAGAGTGACTCAATGAGGATTTTCATCGCTGGGGGTAATGGTGCGCTTGGCCGCTCCGCGATACGCGCACTGGTTGCGGCTGGACACGAAGTGCGCGCGTCCGCTCGAAGCGCCGCGGCGGCAGATCTAATTCATGCATGTGGTGGGCAACCGATAGCCCTGGACCTCTTCGATACTGACCGATTCGATGAGCTGGTGGCTGGAGCAGAAGCCGTGTTGAATCTGGCCACTAAGATTCCGCGCGGCAGCGAGATGCGCGATTCTGGGGTGTGGACGGATAACCACCGCATCCGGCGCCAGGTGTCCCGTGCCTTGGTCGACGCCGCCATCAAGGTGGGCGCGCGGCTCTATCTCCAGGAGTCGATCACCTATCTCTACGCGGATGGAGACGATCAATGGCTGACGGAAGAGTCGCCGCTGGATCCCACGCCAATCCTGGCGTCAGCGCTCGACGCGGAGCGAGAAGCGGCCCGCTTTGCCGCAGCCGGCCGAGAGGCAGTAGTGCTTCGTCTGGCTGGGTTCTACGCGGCCTATGCGCAGTCCAGCCTTGACATGATCGAAGCGGCCCGCGGCGGCTCATACCCGGTTTTCGGAACGGGGAAGAATTATTTCTCTGTCATCCACGTGGACGACTGAGAGCGCCAGAGAGAAAATCCCTCACTGAAGCAGCCGGATAGACCGGTTGCACCGGAGTAAAAATCCGGCAGCAATAGCCCATTTGCCGTGGAACGGCAGAGGTGGGCGGAGGGATGAAGCGGGTGGAACTATACGCGCAGGTTCGACGAGCGGTTTACGTGGAGGGGCTGAGTCGGCGGGAAGCAGCACGGCGCTTTGGGATCGACCCGCGGACGGTGGCGAAGATGCTGGCGTTCTCGGTGCCGCCTGGTTATCGACGGAGCCGGCCGCCGGCGCGGCCCAAGCTGGATCCGTTTGTCGGGATTATCGACCGGATCTTGGAAGAAGATAAGTTACGCCCAGCCAAGCAGCAGCACACGGCGAAACGGATTTTCGAGCGGCTGCGCGATGAGCATGGGTATGACGGCGGGATCTCGATCGTAAGGGCTTACGTACACGAGCATCGCCAGCGGCTGCGCGAGATGTTCGTGCCACTGCACCATGATCCTGGACACGCGCAAGTCGACTTCGGTGAAGCGCTCGCGGTAATCGCAGGTGAGGAGTGCAAGATCCACTTCTTCGCGATGGACTTGCCGCACAGCGATGCTTGTTTGGTGCAGGCCTATCCGGCGGAGAGCACCGAGGCCTTCTGCGAAGGTCACAACGTCAGCTTCGAGTTCTTTGGCGGAGTGCCGCGTTCGATCCTCTACGACAACACCAAGCTGGCGGTGGCGCGCATACTCGGAGATGGCACCCGTAAGCGCACCAAGGTCTTCAGTGAGCTGCAGTCCCACTCTCTGTTCGCCGATCGCTTCGGGCGGCCGGGCAAGGGTAACGATAAGGGCAAGGTCGAGGGGTTGGTCGGCTATGCGCGGCGCAACTTCATGGTGCCGATCCCGCGCGCACTCAGCTTCGCTGAGCTAAATGAGCAGTTGCTGGAGTGCTGCCGCCGTCGTTTGAAGGATCGGCTACGTGGTCATGATGACACCATCGGCGAGCGGCTGGTGAAGGACCGTGAGGCTCTCCTGCCGCTGCCGCCCGCACCCTATGATGCGTGCGAAAAGAGGCCCGCCTGGGTCAGCTCGTTGTCGCTGGTGCGCTACCGCGGCAACGACTACTCAGTGCCAAGCGCATACGGTCACCGCGAGGTGCTGGTCCGAGGTTACGTCCACGAAGTTGTGATCGCCTGTGCAACCGAGGAGATCGCCCGGCACGCTCGTTCCTACGAGCGCGAGGACTTCGTGTTCAACCCACTGCACTACCTGGCCCTGCTGGAGCGGAAGATCGGCGCGCTGGACCAGGCCGCGCCGCTGGTCGGCTGGGAACTACCTGAAGAGTTCGCAACGCTGCGCCGGCTGCTCGAAGCGCGCCTGCGCAAGCCCGGTAAGCGGGAGTTCGTTCAGGTCCTGCGCTTGCTCGAGGTGTTCGGTCTCGAAGACGTGGTCGCAGGAGTTCGAGAAGCGATCGATCGCGGAGTGATTAGCTTCGACGCGGTCAAGCATCTCGTGCTGTGCCGCATCGAACGGCGCCCACCGCGACTCGACCTGAAGATCTATCCCTATCTGCCACAGGCGACTGTGAGCACCACCTCGGCCCGATCCTACCTGAGCCTGATGGCGGGAGCAGGTTCATGAGCGATACGCCCCAGGTTCTGCTCACCCATTACTTGAAAACACTCAGATTGCCCACCTTTTTGCGCGAGTATGACAAGTTGGCGCGCCAATGCGCCGGCGAGGATGTCGACTATCCTCGCTACCTGTTGCGCCTGGCCGAGCTGGAGATGATCGAACGGGAACGCCGGACCATCGAGCGGCGAATCAAGGAAGCCAGGTTCCCGGCGGTCAAAAGTCTCGATAGCTTCGAATTCGCAGCGCTCCCCTCGCTCAACAAGACGCTAGTGCTGGAACTGGCCCGCTCGGAGTATATCGCGCGCCGCGAGAACATCATCGCGGTCGGCAACAGTGGCACCGGCAAGACTCATGTGGCTCTCGGGCTAGGTCTGGCCGCCTGCCAGAAGGGTCTCGCGGTCGGCTTCACCACCGCTGCCGCTTTGGTCAACGAGCTGCATGAAGCGCATGATGAGAAGCGTCTGCTGCGCCTCCAACGTCAACTCGCCGGCTACAAGCTTCTGATCGTGGATGAACTCGGCTACGTCCCGCTCTCCCCAACTGGTGCAGAGTTACTGTTCGAAGTCTTCAGCCAGCGCTACGAGCGCGGCTCGATCATCGTTACCAGCAATCTGCCGTTCGATGAGTGGACCAGCGTGTTCGGCTCCGAGCGCTTAACCGGCGCACTGCTTGATCGTCTTACCCACCACGTTCACATCCTCGAGATGAACGGTGACAGCTTCAGGCTCAAACACAGCAAGCGCCGCATCAGTGACGATCAACCGCGAGAATCCGGCTAACACCACTAACTCCAACCCACAAAGCTAGATCTTTTCGACACAGTAGCGAGGGGGTGATCCCCCTCGCGCTCCCCCTGCCAGACGTCAACCTACCTGCCATCGGCTTATCCAAATGATGGACTTTTGCTCTGGCGCGCTGATGTACTTTCACTCCGGTGTTGACACGACCCTTCAGTCGCTGCGCAGTACGAGCAGAATTGGAATGCCCGTGTTCAGCGATCGCGTCCTCTCGGAGCCTCTGCGCGCACCATGCCGGAGGAGGAGTCGCATAAGGAGCCGAAAGCGTCGTCCGGCTCAATCGTTGGGAACCGAAAGAGTAAAATCTACGCATGGCCTGGATGTGGGAGCTACGATACGATGTCACCCGCAAACCGCGTCGAGTTCCCAAGCCGAGAGGCTGCCGACGCGGCTGGCTATCGAGCGGCGAGAAATTGCCCATGAGAACGCGGCGACAGTGGGAAAACGAGCAAAGCGGGTATTTATTGGCTGATCGCAGGGCGAAAGCTGATTTTGGTGACAGCGACGAGACGCCGCAAGAGCCGTTCTCCGGGCGCGATAAAAGTCGTATTCTTCGCCCTGCTCGTAGACACCTTTGATCTCTTCTTCAGGGAGCTGGAGTCGGAGGAGGTTACATTCGTGGTCCAGGTTGGAATCAGGTCAGGATCACGACTTCCGCTCAGCAGGTCAGCCGCTTGAGCGGGCATCTGGCTGCGTTGGTACTTGGCCCCTTTTGGAATCTCCTCGTTACATACGTCACAGAATCGTTGCCCGTTTTCTTTCAATTCTCTCTCCACTCTCCCGAAGTCTTTGGCGGGATCCCCGGCGCATTCCGGACGGGGCGAGCCACGTTCATGACAAGGTCTCTTCGAACTCCTTGAGCGTCATCTTGACGAACTTGTCGAGACGGCCCCCATGGAAAAATCGCTGAATCGGCATCAGTCTTCGGCCAAGGGCTGCATTTGGATGAGATGCACCCCAAATGTCTTCGATCTTGTTCGCGGCGGTCAGCTGTTCTTTGATGGCGGCCAGCAAAATTCGATTGGCTTCGATCGGTAGAGTTGAGTTGAACGGAAAATACAGTTTTGCAGCCAACTCAACAAAGCAGAGGCCTTCTTTCTCAACGTAGTCCCCCGGAGACCAGCGTAGTTCGACGTTCAGCGTTTCGTTAAGGTGAGGAACGTCCAGCCATGCACAGCCGACTGCCTGGAGCTGGTTGTCATCGATCATGAGTCCCTGTGGGCCAGTAAGAGCATCCAGAATCGGCTTTATAATATTATCAGGTAATTATCCCTTGACTGTAGAGCGCGGTTTTGATAGTCTATATTCATGCAGATGAAAGACCGTAAATCTCCTACGCGCCGTGCGTCTTCGGAGTCACGCTGCTCCCTTATGGAGTTTATCGCGGAGTATCCCGACGACGAGGCCTGCTTGCAGCAATTGTGGCGCGACCGCTATTCGCCGGACGGAACCCACGCGGGCTGCCCGAAGTGCATTGCTATCCGCCCGTTCCAGCGATACGCGACCAAGCAGCAACGGCAATCGTGGACGTGTACGACATGCGGGCATCACTTGCATCCGACTGCGGGCACGATTTTCCACAAGTCGTCCACATCTCTGCATCTGTGGTTCTATGCGATGTATCTGATGACGAGCACCCGATGCGGTATCTCCGCAAAACAGCTTGAGCGAGAGCTTGGCGTCACCTACAAAACCGCGTGGCGGATGTTCAAGCAGATACGCACGATGTTCGAGGAAAATATCCGCGATCTGGTTGGAACTGTCGAAACCGATGAAACTTTCATGGGCGGAAAGGAAAAGAACAAGCACGCCAATAAGCGGTTTGGTTCCGGTCGTGGAGCGGTAGGGAAGCAGCCAGTATGGGGCGCGATGGAACGTGGCGGACGGGTAGTTGCCCGTGTCGTCCCCGATACTACCAAGCGAACGGTACTGCCACACGTCATCGAGCGGGTATTGCCGCGTTCGACTGTCTATACCGATGAGGCCGGAATTTACGATCCGCTCAAGGGGCTGGGTTTTCAGCACAAGCGCGTCCATCACGCGGCGAAAGTTTATGTTGAGGGCGACGTGCACGTTAACTCGCTGGAAGGATTTTGGTCGCTGGTAAAGCGCGGGATCGGCGGCGTCTATCATTCGGTTTCCAGCAAGCATTTGCAGTCGTACCTGAGCGAGTATGCGTGGCGCTATAATCATCGCAACGACCGTCAATCGTCATTCCGGACGCTTCTTCTTCGGGCGGCGCGGCCTTAGTGGTTGCGCCGCTGTCTTCAACACGCGCGCTAGGTCGCTACGCTTAGGGACGGGAATCGCTATCTCGCCATCTTTTACTGTCGGTTTCTTTTTCTGTGCCATAAATAAGAACGCCCTTAAAAGAATGTCGGGCCTAACCATCCCATGACTGTTGGAAAATCATATTTAACCGAATGTTGGGATAAAATCGGGCGCGCCGAGATACATCTGGAGACGCTTACAGCAAAAATAGCGGCCTTCCGCGAAACGCAACCCTACGCCGTTGTCGACGAATACGACAGTGAACAGAGCAAATATTTGTTCAAGTTGAAAATCAGTAAATCTATTCCGCAAATTGAGTTGGCCTTGCTCATTGGTGATTGCGTCCACAATATGCGTTCCACTCTCGACTACCTCGCGTGGCGGCTTGCCGGTAGCGATCTCGCCGATCGAGGAACCGCCTTTCCTATCTATGCGAAGGCCGCCGACTTCGATAGTACACGATGGCGTTTGAAACGCATCCATGAAGACGCAATCGTCGAAATCCGAAAGTTGCAACCGTATATGGGACCGGACCCTAAAAAGAATTTGCTCTGGCTCCTTCAAGAACTTGATGCCCGAGACAAACATAAGTTGCTCACCGTGACTCAAACAATGCACCGCGGCGGTGCGTTCAGTATCGAGACTCAGGGTACGCGTGGAATCATAACGTTCAATGACGGCAGCCTTGATGATGGCGCAATAGTCGCCGAGGTGGAGTTCCCCGCCAACACTCCACAGTCCGAAGTGAAAGTGAAGGGGAAATTGCTCTTCGACATAACTTTTGAGACGGACATCAGCACACGCTCGGTACGCGGCCTCCTTCGACAAATCATCAGTGAAGTCAAGAGCGTGATATGGAAGTTCGAGAGACTTCTCTCTGCAAACCCCCACTGGCTCATCTGGTTTTAACTCCGGCCTGTCGTGGTGAATCATAAATTTACAATCAATTGACATCTAGACGCCGCAAACTAAATCAATCCAAAAAATACGAAAGGGCCAACAAAACACAAAAGAGTACTAACCACGATTAGCGCAGATCCGATCGCGATTCTTCTACGGAGTATGCCTTGCCAGAGTCCAATAACTCCAAGAACAAATCCCAATGTCGTGAATACAACGCCCTTGAAGTGGGCACCTTTATACTTGGTTTGTTCGGGCTCTGCGTTGTAATCGGCTATACTAGCGTCACCGCGTGGCTCGCCTATCTCACTAGCCAAAGCGTTGCAATATCGCAGAAGCAGTTTGAGATGTCGCAAAGACCTTGGGTTTACATCAAGGTCATTTTGCCAAACGACGACCTTACGCATGACAAGAGGGGGGCGCGTTATAGCTTTAGATTTATATTGTCCAATGTCGGGCACTCGCCTGCCGCTGGGACTTGGATTTACATAGACCCTTACTTTACGGGCATGGGCAAGCAAATTGATTATTTGATTGCGCAGAGAGCGACCTGTGATCCATTGAGAAAAAGAAAACGCAACCCGCACACACTGGGGACTACTCTTTTCCCCGGCCAAGAAAAACCGTTCATTCAGGATGTCTTCGTAAAACCTAAGAATAGCGCCGACATCTTTGATGGTGCATTTGTTGGATGTATCGATTATGGGTTTGAATTCGCCGAAGGCCATCATCAAACGCCGATAATTTTCCATGTCGAAAAGTCCGGCTATCTGGGCGCATTGGCGATCATGCCGAACGAAAATGTTCCAGTGTCCGATCTCCTTATTGATGAATGGATTGAAGCTGGATCCAATGCCGATTGAACCGAAGATTGTAAACAGCGCCGCTAGCGGCCACGCGATGAATCCCGCTTGGCGCGGGCATTTTAATGGCGGGTCGTCGCCCCCGTCCGACGAACCCGAACTAGAAACCGGCCTGTCGGGTCTAATTTTAGCGGATCGAAAGTCTACAGTGAAGGGATAGTTACCCTTTCAATGCTATGGACGCCTGCGCAGCTGTTCATCATTGAAAATTGCAAGACCATTGCTTCAAGGTGAAATCCTGCTGTTTATTGGGAAGCGAAACCTCTTTGCCTCTGAAGCTGTTTTTATTGGCACGTTTGTCGCTTCTGATCCGACGCATGGAGCTGAAGGATGAATCTATGCTGGTCAATTTCAGGGGCCGCGAGTCGCCGACACCCTTATTATAAGTTGCAGAGCCTCACCCGCGACCAAGACCTTGCGCTCGAATTCGCACGGCAGTGAGCCTGGAAGCAGTACCCTCAGGCTTCGATGGATCTTTTTCCATAAGGCTTGAGCACTTTTCTTTGTGAGGAAAAAAATGAAACGGATTATGGTGCCCACTGACTTTTCCGAACAATCGTTCGAGGCACTAAAATACGCGATAGAATTGATGCGCGATCACGAACCCGAAGTAGTGCTCGTGCATGTCGTTGAGCCGTTACCGTACGGAATCGCGCGTTGGTCTGAGCCCACAAAACTGCTCGAGCGTTATGCCGAGACGGCTTCGAGCGAGCTTGAGCGTTTCGAGAAACAAGCAAGAGAGCTCTATCCAAGATGCCGTTCCGAACTCCACTTTGGCGTCGTTCACGAAGTGATCGGACAGCTGGTGAGAAAAATCCAGGTTGACCTTATAGTGATGTCTATGCGTGGGGAAACTCACCTGTTGGATCTCTTGATCGACGGTACGGCTGAAAAGATCCTGCGGTGCTCACCTTGCCCCGTCCTCAGGATACGTACAGTCGGTGACCCGAAACCAGAAACTGTTCGGCACATTGACGAGTGTAGACACACTGTTAACCCCGTCAAACACGTTTGGGCTCGGGAGCAAGTGACCCAGTAGGCTCGGGAGCAAGTGACCCAGTAGTGGCGGCTTCTGCTCCTGTCTTATCGCCTTGCCCGGCCTTGCGATGCTTGGAATTATCTTTTGAATGGCAGGGTTCCGCCGTGCGGCTGTGCTGCTCGATCAGCCGCGCAGTACCATGCCATTCGCGTAACAGGATGGCACCAGCGTGGAGCTTGCGAGTCGGCGTGACCATCACAGCCTGGCGAGCAGCCGCATCATCGGCAATTCCCTAAAGCAGACTGCGTGGAGACGCTGAGGCCGCCGAGCGCGTGCTCCTGGACGCGACACGCGACCGTCCGAACCAGCAAATCGCAGCTGCCCCCGCTGCGGTGGTTCAGCCCCATAGAGAGCCCTCCAGCGCTCTCGAGCAGCGATTTCCTTAGATAACTGGTTGCCTTCGGTCTTCGGATTTTTCAATGCCATGACTACCCGCCTCCTTGGCGGGCAGTCAGATGCATACTCAGGGGTTTGATGAGCAAGCTTGCGGTACCAATCGGGCGTCACACTTCCTTCCAACTTCAGCGCCCGGAGGAGGTCCTCGCCCCGATTTCAAACGACAGGCGGAGAATCGGGCTGCCGCTCGTCATTGAAAATTGCAAGAACATTGCTTCAAGTTGAAATCTCACCGTCTATCCGAACCGAAAACTCTTTAGTCCTAAGCCATTCCTTGTTGGCACGGTTGTCGCTGTTGCTGAGTACATGGAACTCAAGGACAAGTCTCTGTTGGCTCAATTTCAGGGACCCGAAGGAAGGCCGCGGCTCACCGAGGCGCTTAGAGCGCAGAGTCTCATCCGCGAACAGGATCTGGCGCTCGAATTCTCACGGCACATGAGCCTCGAAGAGGTATCATCGGGCAGGACGCTGATCCGGCAGGGTGCTTCTGGAAGCGACCTCTTCCTGATTTTGATCGGAGAGTTTTCGGTGCTTGTTAACGGCGAATTGGTCGAGCGGCGCACCGCTGGGGAACACCTGGGCGAAATGGTTCTGGTTGATCCTAAGGCTCCGCGCTCGGCGTCAGTGATTGCGGCGTGTGACTCGGTGGTCGCGCGGATCACAGAATTCGAGTTTTCGAAGCTGGCCGACAGGCTTCCCCGCCTCTGGCGCAGGATCGCCTGCGGCCTGGCGGCCCATTTACGCCGCGCGAGAGCCACGACGGACAATCTCGAACGACGCCTGGGTAACTGAGATGGGACAAATGATCGAACTGGAATCCTATATGAGTCCGGTTCCGACATTCCGGCGAGGCAGCGCGACGCAAGTCCGAGTGAATAGGCGGACGGTAACTTCGCATCGATCGAAGCTGGAATCAACAAAGCGTCGCCGTGCGTCGAAAAAGCACGGCCCCTTGCTCGTTTCGTTACTGGAGTACCTGCGCTCGCTGCTTAGCTCAGATGCCGATCGCCGAAGCGAAAGAACACTTGGTGAACGCCATTGAAGAATCTCGAGGCAGTTCTTACGGGTTCTGATCAGATTGGGCTTAGGAGTTTAATAGCACGCTGTTGTAAGGAAGCGACCTTCTCCGAGATGACAGACTCGGAAATCGCTGAGAGTTGCACCATTCCGCCTCGTGGGCATGGCGTCGTCCTGAATGCCAGGGTAAAAAACGAAGAGGCGATGCGAGTCGTCCACGAGATTCTCTGTACCTTCGGCCCACCGCCAACCGAGAAACATCAAAACACTGCGGACCACACCTGTCGGCTGGT
>CAVRVY010000001.1:890000-1431147 GCA_963724765.1 uncultured delta proteobacterium | reverse complement strand
TTATTGGGGTCATTACCGCGAGCGCTGACGTCAAGTTACCGGCGCTGATCAGTGACAACATGGTGTTGCAGCAAGGCCGGCAGGTGGCGATTTGGGGAACGGCTGACGCGGGCGAGCAAGTTACGGTGAGCCTGGGCGAACAAAAGCAGACGGCCACTGCGGATGCCAATGGGCAGTGGAAAGTGGAGTTGGGGCCGCTGAAAAAGGGCGGGCCGTTTGAAATGACCGTGGCGGGAAAAAACACCATGACCGTCCACAACGTGCTGGTGGGCGAAGTGTGGGTGTGCTCCGGCCAGTCGAACATGGAGTTTGCCGTGTGGAACCACGGCGTGTTCGGCGGCGTGAAGAACGCGGAGCAGGAAGTGGCGGCGGCCAATTATCCTGCTGATGCGGCTTTTCATTGTGAAGAAGGCGGTGGCGGGCAAACCCCAAACCGATGTGCAGGGCCAGTGGGTGGTGGCAAGCCCCGGAGACGGTGGGGAATTTTTCCGCGGTGGGCTATTTCTTCGGCCGGGATTTGCACCGGGCCATGAAGTTTCCCGTGGGACTGATTGACTCCTCCTGGGGCGGGACGGAGGCCGAGGCCTGGACAAGCGCTGCGGCCTTGGAAGCGGACCCCGACTTGAAGGTCGTGGCGGATTCCTGGCGGCAGAGAATTGCCGAATTCCCCCACGTGCTCGAACAGTACGAAGCAGAAGCTGGGAGAATGGGAGAAGGCGGCGGAAGAGGCGGAGGCCAACGGAAAAGTCGCGCCGCCCTTCCCGACGCTCCCAAAGATCCCCGCAGCCATCCCTGGCGCGCATGCCGGGTTGTGGAACGCGCATGATGGCGCCCCTCACGCCTTATGCGATCGCCGGAGCCATTTGGTATCAGGGTGAATCGAACGCGGATTTTGCCTACCAATACCGCAAGGTTTTCGCCACGATGATTCAACAATGGCGCAGTTCCTGGGGAGAGGGAGACTTTCCGTTTCTCTTCGTGCAACTTGCCAGTTTTGTCCCGGCGGTAAAATATCCCGATGCCTGGGCCGTCGCTGAGGGAATCGCAGGAAAAGACCTTGGCGTTGCCGAAAACCGGCATGGCCGTGGCCATCGATATCGGCGAGTCCTACGATATTCATCCCAAGAACAAGCAGGAAGTGGGGCGGCGTCTGGCTCTGGCTGCCGAAGGCATCGCCTATGGCCGGAAAGATCGAGTACATGGGGCCGGCCTTCAAGTCCCTGCACGCGGACAAGGGAACCCTGCGCCTGCAATTTACCCATGTGGCCGGAGGGTTGGTGGTTCGCGGACAGAGCTTGATGGGATTTGAGATTGCCGGGGAGGATCAGCAATTCTTCCCCGCGGAGGCGAAAATCGAAGGCAGCGAAGTGGTGCTTTCCAGTCCGCACGTTGCGAAGCCCGTGGCCGCGCGCTACGCTTGGGCGAACGATCCCAAGTGCAATCTCTATAACAAGCTGGGACTGCCGGCGCCGCCGTTCCGGACGGATGACTGGACGGTTTCAACGCAGACCCTGGTGCGGACGGAAGCCAGCAAGCTCTGGTGAGGGTATCCATGTTGAAGTGGCTGGTGATCGGCATTGGCGACATCACGACGAAGCGGGTGATCCCGGCGCTGCTCGAGGAAAAACGCAGCGAGCTTTGGGGAATTGTCACGCGCGACCCGGCGAAGGCCGCGCCTTATGGGGTGCGCGCCTTCACCAGCCTCGACGCGGCACTGGCGGCGGGTGGCGCGGACGCCGTCTATGTGGCGTCGCCGGTGTTTCTCCACGCGCCGCAGACCCTGGCGGCGCTCAGGGCAGGGAAGCAGGTGCTCTGCGAAAAGCCCATGGCGATGAACTACGCCGAGGCGAAGTTGATGGTGGAGGCGGCGCGCGCGGCGGGCAAGACGCTGGGAGTGGCCTACTATCGCCGCACGTATCCCAAGGTGGCGCGAGCCAAAGAGCTGATCCGCGCAGGGGGCGATTGGCAAGCCGCTGCTCGCTTACATTACCTGTCAGGATTGGCGTTCGGGTGAGGACGCCGAGCGGAACTGGCTGCTTGATCCCACTCAGGCAGGCGGCGGCCCGCTCTTTGACGTGGGTTCTCACCGGATCGATGTGCTGAACTTCCTTTTCGGCGAACCGCAGCGGGTGACGGGACAGTTGTCGAACGCGGTGCACGCGCTGGACGTGGAGGATTCCGCCACGGTCATGATCGACTACGCCAACAAAGTGCGCGGCATCGTCGATGTCCGGTGGAACTCGCACGTGAGGCGGGATGAGCTGCGCATCATCGGCACTGACGGGGAGATGGACCTCACCCCGCTGAGCGGCCCGGACCTGGTCTACCCCGGCGGGCGCGAGGATTTGCCCCCAAGCGCGAATTTCCATTTCCCTTGCATCGAGAATTTTGTTGCGGCCGTGCTCGACGGCGCGCCGCTGCTGGCGAGCGGCGAGAGTTCGCTCTGGACCGACTGGGTGACGGAGCAAGTGGTTTCGCAGAACCCGCGCTAAGTGGACGCCAGGCCGAAAACCTTTTCAGTGTAGACCCGGCTGCGGCGCAGGTCTTCTTCCAAGCCGCGGGTCATGGCCGTTTCTTTCTCGTACGCCAATTCCACCACCAGGAAGCCCTGATAGTTGATCTGGTGCAGGTATTCAGCCACCGGGGCGTAATCAACGTCGCCAGGCCCGAAGTCTTCCATCCAAACTCCGTGTTCGGAGTTTCGCAGGTGCAGGCTCTCGACGCGCGCGCCGACTCGCTGCAAGAAGGGCATCACCTGCTGGCCCCCGCGATAGGCCCAATGAACGTCAACGCAACAGCCTGCCAGCTTGGGGTCTGTGTGCTGCAGCTCGTACCACCATTCGCGGGCGTTCTCGCGGAGTTCGGGGGTGTGATGGTGCAGCAGCAGCCGGATTCCTTGGCGCCGGAGCGCCGCGCCGAGTTGGTTGATGTAGTGGGCCTGGGTTTTCAGTTCATGGTCGGATTTGCGCCCCTCGTGCGGCAACGGACTGGGGTTGGTGATTATTACCCGAGTTCCGAGGGGCTTGAGGAATGCGACCAGTTCCATGACCGACCGGATGGACATCTCGGCCGCGCGCGGCTCGTGCATCGTGGTCCCGGCGTAGACACTCTCAGGGCTCAACTGATATCTGGCCAGCAGGTCGGCCGTTTGCCGGCGCACATCCCGCGCGAAGAACTCCGCCGAGAGCTCGATGCGCGGGTATCCGGCCTGATGCGTTTCCCGCAGCGCCTCTTCCTCGCCTTCGGCGATCGTCACTTTCGTGGCCGCGAAGTGCTGAATCCAGATGTAGCCTTCCACGGAGAGCTTGGGTGCGTAAGCGCCGGTGGGCTTGTCGGTTGAACCCAGGAGCAAGCCCGATGGGACGAGCGCCGCGCCGGCGAGCTTCGCAAAATTTCCCAACACCTCTCGACGGCTGCATGCGGCAAGTTGGGTTTTCATGGCTCCTCCTCGATGGGTCCACCGATGAAACACGTAGCGGCGAGTTCACCTCGCCGAGTTCACCTCGCCGAGATCCGTAGCGCGAGCTTACCTCGCCAAATGGCGGCGTAAAGCCGCCTCTACGCGAAGTCTACTCACTACCGATGGGCGAGATGACTGTACGGCGGGATTCGCAGGGGGTCAAGCATTTCTCAAGATTCAGGCGTCCGGCTCTCGTCCGGTTTCGCCGCGTCACTTCGCAGACTCCGCAGGAGATTGGGAAGCTGTTGCGTGAACGCCGAGCGAGCCATCACCGAATCGCAGCCGGCAGCACGGGCGGCGGAAATGAGCTGCTCCTGGACGTGGGAGGCGAACGCCACGATACGAATCGAGCGGGTCGAGGGGTCAGACTTAAGCGCTCGAATCCAATCGACGGCGGGCAGAGCGCGGGAATTGAGGTCCATGATGATGGCTTGCGGCTGAGCCTCGGCAATGGCGGCGACGCCGCGCCGGTGGTCTCCCGTAACCACCGTTGTATCAGTAGCTTTCGCCGTCTCCCGGATTTTTGCGAGAAAGAAAAGGTCGTCCACCAAGGCCACGATGTTTGATGCCAAAGCTTTGCCCTCCCATGACGGGTTCGCGACATCGAGAGCTGCAGCCGTAGGATTGGTGGCGCAGCCTCGGCCGGAAAGTGCCGTGTCGCCCTTCCAATATACCGCAGGTTTCGCTAGCGATCAGCAATGTGCGCTTTCCCACCAGGCAAAGTCCGCGAAGTATCCTCAGCCCAAGTGAAATGGAGCCGAAAGCGGCAGGGCGCCGTAGAGAGAAAATAGGAGTACCGTTCGCTTTTTCGTTGATGATCGGGCAGTCTGTCGGCCTCGACGCTAGGTTTGGAGGCAAAATTGCTTAGCTTACAGTTGGTTGAGTCAGATCGCGCACCCGGGGCCGGGTGGCGAAGGTTGCTCTAGCGGGCGGGAAGTCGCGAGAGGAAGGGACGAATTGGCCCTCCGAAAGCCAGCGCGAAGGTACATTTTATCGATGCCAATCGCGCGAGCTCACCAAAATAGAAAAAACATCGAAAACAAAGGGTGGTCCCAATAAGTTGATGAAAACAAACGGACAAGTTTCGGACAAAATGTTGGAAGCCACTAAGCGTTTGAAAACACAATAGTTATAGTAAATAGCCGATTGATTATAGAAAGCAAACCTAGTTGCATCGATTTTTGACCTCAAAAAGTCGCCGCTTTTCCGCTTTATTCCCGCTATCCCGTTAAATTGCAGAAAATAATAGCCTTATAGCTTAAGTATTTCGCGTATATTGCGCGTATCCCAATAAGTGTATGAAACATAAGTCACTTGGAGCATGGCCAAGTACGCGCAGAGCCGGAGGCATTTCGGCGGCTGGCGCCTCAAAGGGCACTGACCGCCGCCGTTGGGAAAAACCCCTCACCCTATCACCCCCTCTCCCCGGGGAGAGGGAAGAAGGGGAGGGGAGTTGGGGTGAGGGGTCGTTAAGGGCACTCGACCACGGCGGCGTCGAGGATCTCGCCACTCCTTGTCCGTAGATTTCACCGACGGCTAGTGATCTTGCTCCCCGGCGGGGAACTTTGCGGATTTTGATCTGACCTCGGCTTTCCCACGCGGACTCAGGTAACCAAAGAGGCGTTGCGGACGTCGAAGTTACTTATGGACCCTCAAAATGTTCCAGGCACCGAGAATGCCGGCAAGAAACCACTTCGCCTCCTGAGGCCGTCGATCGTCGTGCTTTGCGGACCGGCGGGCTGCGGAAAATCCACATTTGCCGAACGGCACTTCCGCCCGACCCAGATTCTTTCTTCCGATTGGGCGCGAGCCCGCGTGGCCGACGACGAGCGCGACCAGCGCTACAACGCGCAGGCGTTTGCGCTCGTGCGCTTCCTCGTCGATCAGCGGCTTACGCTGAACCGCCTTTGTGTGATTGATTCCACCGCGCTCGCGCCGCAGGACCGGAGAGAGTTGCTCGACCTGGCAAGGCGGTACCAGGTTCCCACCACATTGTTGCTTTTCAATGTGCCGCTAGAGACCTGCATCGAGCGCGATGAAAAGCGGGAGCGCTCCGTGGGCAGGCCCGTCGTCGAGCGACAGTATCAGGCCTTTGAGCAGAGCAAGGTGACGGCTCCGCAGGAAGGGTTTGACCAAGTGGTGGTGCTTCAGGATGGCCAACAGGAAAACGTCCAGATCGAGATCCTGTTCCGGCCTGTCGCGCGGCAGCCTCAGCATGCGGAGCGGCACGACCCCCGCGTTCCGAAACGGTTCGAGCGTCCGGCGCAACCCGCCCCGCAGCGTCAGGGCGGATCAGGACACAATGGCGATTCTGTTGCTAAATCCGGAATACCGCCCGCAGCCGGGCCCGCGGATACCGCTCGGCCCGCGCAGACCGCTGCCGCAGCTTCCATTTCGAGAGCGATTGCACCCACAGCCACGGAGCCTGCTGCACCCGTAGCGCGGGCGCAACCTCATGCTGCTCCGAGGTTGGCCTCGACAGCTTCCGTCAACCAACCCAGTGCGCCGACGCATGTTGTGCCTTCGGCTAAGACTTCGCCCCCGGCCGGGCCAGGGACTGCTCCCGCCGCGCAGGCTAATTCTGGTGAAAAGTAGAATCTGCGTACGGTAGCGTCAGAGGTTGTAAAGAGATTGCTGCTAGCGGTCCGGGCGCCCGGTAAGCCGGTCGTATACGGTTCGGGCGTTGGTGGATCCCAGCGCCTCGTTGTACAGGTCTGTCATTCCCAGAGATGTACCGGACTTCCTCATCGAAGCGGTGAAGGGTTTCCAGCTCGACCTTGCGAATGGGAAAGCGCTTGCCCTCCGGCTTTGAGTACCAGAACTTCTGATAGCCTTGATCCTCGAGTTCGCAATTGATTCCATGGACGACCAAGTAGGGCGTGCCCGAGTAAATCAGCTTTCCACTTCGGTTCTCCAAGTAAGCGGCACAACCTGATTTCTTGAGCTCGATTTTGCCTGGCGACAATTCGGTTACCACGAAAGCGGCTTCCTCAAACTGCTTTCGCACGATCTGCGCCGTTGCGACTTTTGTTGCCATAGATGGTCCCCATCATCCCTTTCCGTTCGGCTTGGCGGCTCGATGCCGCGCTATGGCGAGGTAAACTCGCCGCTACACCATCCAATGCGTCTACTATGCCCAGTGCCGCAGGTTGACACAGTTCCGAACCTGCCCCTAGAATAAGAAGTCTATTGCAGCGATGGCAGAAAACGCAAGGGCGGCAACCATTCAAAACTTTAAAATACCGCGCGGGCCGGTGGGCCTGCTGGACCTGATCGGCAACACGTCACTGGTACGGTTGGCGCGCATACGGCCCGCGTCGCCGGACGTGGAGATTTACGCCAAGGCGGAGTGGGAGAATCCCGGCGGCTCGGTGAAAGACCGCCCGGCACTGAATATCATCCGCGAGGCCGAGGCTGCCGGACTGATGTCGCGGGACAAAATCCTGATCGACTCAACCTCCGGAAATACCGGCATCGCCTACGCGATGATCTGCGCCGCCAAGAATTACCGTCTGAAGCTGTGCATGCCCTCGAACGCGAGCAAGGAGCGCAAGCGCATTCTAAAAGCCTACGGCGCGGAGATTGTTTATACCGACCCGATGGAAGGCTCCGACGGAGCTATTAGGCGTGTGCGCACGCTGGCCCAGGAGAACTCCGGCGACTATTTCTACGCCAACCAGTACGATAACCCCGCCAACTGGCGCGCCCATTACTTGACCAGTGCCCCCGAGATATTCGAGCAGACGGAAGGCCGCGTGACTCACTACGTCGCGGGGCTCGGCACCAGCGGTACGTTCATCGGCACCGCGCGGAGGCTGAAGGAACTGAATCCTCACATTCAATGCTTATCGTTCCAGCCGGACTCGCCCTTTCACGGACTGGAAGGTATGAAGCACATGCCCACCGCGATCAAGCCGGGGATTTACGACACGGCAGTGGCCGACGCGAACGTGGAGATCGCTACCGAAGACGCGCACATCATGACCCTGCGACTCGCCCGCGAGGAAGGCCTGCTGGTAGGTGTCTCGGCGGGTGCCGCCATGGTGGCCGCGCTCAAGGTGGCAAATCGATTGACCCGCGGCGTGGTGGTGACCGTATTCCCCGACAGCGGCGACAAGTATTTGAGCGAGCGGTTTTGGGATGAGGGACAGTAAGTGGATCGGGTCATCTGGCCATCGGGTCATCGGGTCGTTGGATTCTCGATTCTCGATTCCCGATTGCTGATTGCCGATTTTCGACTGCCAGTCTTGCAGGCCGGCAATCAGCATGCAATTATCCAAGGACCGCCGTATCCGCCAATCCGTTGGTAATCCAATGAACCGATGACCCGATGCCTTGATGACCCGATAAACCTATGTCTCTCCGACTGAACGAACAAGAATTGGAATCCATCCGCATGCACGCGGCGCGAGACTATCCGACCGAATGCTGTGGAATACTGTTGGGCAAGGCGGATGGCGACTCGAAGCAGGTGACGGAGGTTGTGCCCCTCACCAACTTGCGCCACGACCCCGGCCGCGCGCAGGAGCTTTTGCCTCTCGACGACCCGGGCAGGGAAACGGATAAGAATCGGTTCCTGATTGATCCGCTCGACCAGTTGCGCGTGGAGAAGGACGCGCGGGCTCGTGGGCTCGACGTATTGGGTTATTACCACTCTCATCCCGACCACCCGGCGCGGCCCTCGATCTATGATCGTGAACACGCTTGGCCCTGGTATTCCTATGTTATAATTGCAGTTGAGCAGGGCGCTCCAAAAGACTTGACGAGTTGGGTTTTAGCCGAGGATCGGTCTGCTTTTGGTGCAGAAACAATCATTTGTGATTGATGATTTTTGATTGGCGATTGAACGATTCGTGTTTGCTGGTTTAGTGTTTCGTGCGAAGCTCGGTGATCCTCTTTGATCGCAATCCTCCATTCGCAAATCGCCAATTGCGTTGAATCCTTTGGCTTTGCGCCGCATCGAATTCTTTGGGGCCAAGCGGTGATGATATGGGAACGTTAGCAGGCGGGCTATTGGGAGAGGCTCACTGCTGGTTTTATCCGCAAATGACCAACCGCGGATCACAAATGACTAAGGAGACTGAATGCCGGTTAAAGTAATAATCCCGACTCCGCTTCGACAGTATGCGGAAAAGAAGGAGTCGCTGGAAGTTAACGCGAAAACGGTTGCTGAGGCCCTTAGCGCCATCACCGCGCAATACAGCGACCTTCGCAAGCACCTATACAACGACGAAGGCAAGCTCCGCAGCTTTGTGAATGTCTACGTCGGCGACGAAGACATTCGCTTCCTGCAAAAGGACCAGACCCCGCTGAAAGAAGGTGACGTGATCAGCATCGTTCCGTCCATCGCCGGCGGCACTCCCCTCCGATGTATCTGTAGCTAGCCTGGGTCCCATCCCGTCGAGCGGATGCCGAATCCCGGGCGAATCCCCGAAAAGTACTCAGCTATCAGCCATCAGCTTCCAGCACGAAACTAGTTCGAGGAGGCTCGTTTCATTGACGGCGACGACGGTCAATCGATAACCGACAGCTCTTATGAGAGGGAAGGACTGAATATGAGCACCGCGACGATGACTCAACCCGCACAATTGAGCAAAGACGAGATCTTGCGTTATAGCCGCCATCTGATCATGCCGGAAGTGGGCATGGAGGGCCAACTGAAATTGAAGCAGGCCAAGGTCTTGTGCATTGGCGCCGGCGGGTTAGGCTCGCCCCTGTCGCTCTATCTTGGCGCGGCTGGTGTCGGCAAACTCGGTTTGGTGGATTTCGATGTGGTGGATTTCACCAATCTCCAGCGGCAGGTTATACACGGGACCAGCGATGTGGGGCGTACCAAGCTTCAATCCGCGCGCGACACGCTAGCGGAAATCAACCCCAACGTCGAGATCGAGACCTTTGAAACGCGCTTGAGCAGCGACAACGCGCTAGACATTTTCCGTCAATACGACGTCGTCGCCGACGGGACCGACAACTTTCCCACCCGCTATCTGGTAAACGACGCCTGCGTTTTGCTGGGCAAGCCCAACGTCTACGCCAGCATCTTCCGCTTCGAAGGCCAAGCGTCGATTTTCTACGCCGAGCAAGGCCCGTGCTACCGTTGCCTCTATCCGGAACCGCCTCCTCCTGGCCTGGTCCCCAGTTGCGCCGAGGGTGGCGTGCTTGGCGTGCTGCCTGGAATCATGGGCTGCATCCAGGCGATGGAGACGATCAAGCTGATTCTAGGGCGGGGAGATTCGCTTGTTGGACGCCTGCTGCTGTTTGACGCGCTCGGCATGAAGTTTCGCGAGCTGAAGCTGCGCAAAAATCCCGATTGCCCGATCTGCGGGACGAATCGTACAATCACCAAGCTGATTGATTACGAGCGGTTCTGCGGAATTCGAGGAGAGGAGCATACCCCTGTGCAAACCGGCATTCCGGAAATTACTCCGGCAGAAGTTAAGAAGAAAATGGACGCGCATGAGCCCTTTGTCCTGATCGATGTGCGCGAACCCCACGAATATCAGATTTGCCGCATCCCGGGTTCAAAACTTATCCCCCTTGGGGAAGTGCCCAAGCGGATGAACGAGCTCAATTCAGCCGACGAGATCGTCGTGCATTGCAAGTCCGGCATGCGCAGCGCCAAGGCCGTGGACCTGCTGCTGAAATCCGGGTTCCTCAAGATTCATAACTTGAAGGGTGGAATCCTGGCATGGTCGGATCAGGTCGATCCTTCTGTGCCGAAGTACTGAAGATCTGCAGTGAGGGGGATCGCGGTTTGGGCAGGACATGAGAAGTTTGCGTTGAGGTGAAGGAGTGTAGCTCGGGTCTGGCTGCCAAATTGCCAATATCTCTGGTTGGCGGGTTTGGTGTGGGCAAATTCCCGCATCGAATCAGACGCGTCCTGATTTCGAGTCGAGAAAGTGGGCCGGAAGAGAAGTCCTGTGCATAACTTAGCCATCGCATCTGGGAAGAACGCCTTAACCGCGGCGGGCATGCGCGCCCCCCAGGTTTTGCGTTATCTCGCCCTTCGCTGCATCTGTAGTTAGCCTGGGTTCCTGCCTAGGGGCGGGGATTTCAAGGCGAATCACCTTAGTAAAATCCTGACAACTCAATTCATTCAGAGGAGAACTCATGTCAAATTTCTTTGCAGACAATGCCGCAAGTATCGGAAGAACCCCTCTTGTGCGATTGAACCGGCTGGCCTCGGGAAGTTCCGCCACAGTCTTGGCCAAGATCGAAGGCCGTGGACCGGCTTATTCGGTGAAAGACCGCATTGGCGCCGCGATGGTTTTGGACGCCGAGAAGCGGGGTGTTTTGAAGCCCGGTGTGGAAATCATCGAGCCCACCAGTGGTAATACGGGGATCGCCCTGGCCTTTGTGGCTGCGGCGCGGGGTTACAGCCTGACCCTGACTATGCCGGAAACCATGTCGCTCGAGCGGCGGCGGGTGCTGGCGGCCTTCGGCGCGAAGCTCGTACTAACACCCGGGCCGGAGGGTATGCCCGGCGCCATACGGCGGGCTACCGAGATCGCCCAATCCGATCCAGCCCACTACTTCCTTCCGCAGCAGTTCGAGAATCCAGCGAATCCCGCCATCCATGAGAGAACCACTGGACCGGAGATCTGGAATGATGCCGAGGGCGCGGTTGATGTGCTTGTTTCCGGAATCGGAACGGGCGGCACAATTTCCGGCGTTTCGCGCTTTATCAAGAACACGAAAGGTAAGAAAATCATCTCCGTGGGAGTTGAGCCTTCCGCGAGCCCTGTTATCAGTCAGCACCTTCAGGGATTGCCACTGAAGCCCGCGCCGCATAAAATTCAGGGCATCGGCGCTGGCATCATTCCGAAAACCCTCGACTTGTCGCTGGTCGATCGCGTCGAACAAGTGTCAAACGACGAGGCCATCGAATTTGCCCGGCGCTTGACGCGCGAGGAGGGTATTCTGAGTGGAATTTCGTGCGGCGCTGCGACGGCCGCTGCCATCCGCCTGGCCAAGCAAGCGGAATTTGCTGGCAAGACAATTGTCGTGATTTTGCCCGATTCCGGCGAGCGTTACATCTCCACGGTCTTGTTCGAGGGAATTTGAGGAGGCGAAGGCTGAAGGAAGTGGTGTGAGCTATCAGCTCCCTGCAGTCAGCTTTCGAGGAGATTCGACTATGGGTACGGACGACATGAAGTGCCTCGCGCAGGAGTTTCGCGCGGATCTGGATGCGCAATTGGCCGGAGAGGAGAGCAGCGAATTCAATTTGCCCACGCGTGAGGCAGTGGAGACTCTCTGCCGCCGATATCTGGAGATTCTCTTTCCCATTTACTACCTCTGCGGTGAACGCGAGGTGCCGGGCACGCTGGCTTGTCATCACTTGATCGAGATCCAAACGCTGCTCTCGAACCAGATTTGTCGCGCGGTGCGGTTTGAGTGCCGCCGCAGTGGTAAGCCAAATCCTTCTGACCTTGAGCATTATGCCGAGGAGGTCCACAAGAGCTTGTTCACGCAGTTGCCGGAACTCGCCCGCCTGCTTTCGACGGACATCGACGCGGCCTACCACAACGACCCAGCCGCGTCGAGTGTTGAGGAGATCCTGCTCGCTTACCCCTACATCGAACCTGTCACCGTGCAGCGTCTGGCGCATCGCCTCTACCTGTTCGATGTTCCCTTCATTCCCCGCATGATGACGGAGGTCGCGCACAGTCACACCGGCATCGACATTCACCCTGGAGCTTCCATCGGTGAATCATTCTTCATCGATCACGGGACAGGCGTGGTGATTGGTGAAACCTCCATCATCGGAAATCGGGTAACCCTGTACCACGGAGTGACGCTGGGCGCCTTTAATCCGCTCGGCAAGGACGATAATGGCCAACTGCGCCGGGGGCAGGGAAACAAGCGCCACCCGACGATCGAGGATCACGTTACCGTCTACCCCAACGCCACCATTCTAGGAGGCAACACGCACATCGGTCATCACAGCGTAATCGGTGGCAACGTGTGGCTTACCCACTCGGTGGCGCCTTATAGCCGAGTGACGGTGAAGGATCCTGAGCTGTCGATTTTCAATGCTGGGGACCACGCTTGGAGTTTATACGACGGGATTTGAAGTATGGCAGCCGGATACCCGCTGTCCGTCGTCAGTAGCATCGACGACCCTGTTGTGGATCACCTGCACGTAACGTGGTTCAGGCGGAATCTTACCCCGAATCCCGACGGGCGATTTCCCGACAGTTAGCACCCGCCATGTATACCTGATCGGCCGCTCGCCGAACTCGCCGGCAACCTCATCCCGCGTCGGACTTCCTTTTCCGGGGTTCCTCAGGTAGAATTCCACTTCTTACATTAAGGTAATCACGAACTTGAACGACTTACGCACGCCCGCGTTTTTCGCGGGCGGGCCGCCAATTCGAAGTTGAACCTGGGAGGTTCATATGGCATTGAAAGCAGGGGATCCTGCCCCGGACTTCAAACTCACCTGTGCCACCGGAGAGACGCAAGGGGAGTTCGAGCTTTCCGCTCAGCGCGGCAAGAACGTCGTCCTGGCATTCTATCCCCTCGACTTCACTCCGGTTTGCCAAAGCGAGCTGGGGGCGTTCCAGGCGGATCTGACCAAGTTTAGGGATGCGAATACTGAAGTAGTGGGCATCTGCACGGATTCCGTCTTTGCCCACATCGCGTTCCAGAAACACTTGGGCGGGCTGAATTTCCCCTTGGCTACTGACCGCTGGCCCTACGCGGAGGTGGGAACAGCGTACGGGGTTTTCCCTCCCACCAAACACCCCATTCCCTTCATCAACGATCGAGCCGTCTTCATTGTCGATAAGGGCGGGAAAATCGCCTGGTCGAAAATCTACGAACTGCGGGAACAACCGGATAACGGAGAGATTCTCGCCGAGTTGAAGAAGCTTGCCTGACAGCTTTCTGATCCGTCTTCATACCTCTGGAACCTGAGCTCGTGTGCCAGTATGATGTCACCGAACCAAGTCACGGGAGGTGACTACCCATGCGCCACGTTATGCTGGGATTGCTACTCCTGGTGATTGTCAGCCCGGCGGCATTCGCGGACCGGGAAGCGGCGAAGGCAAGCTTTCAGCAAGGCAGTGCGTTGTTTGAGCAGAACCGGTTTGCCGACGCCTCGGCGGCATACAGTCAGGCCATTTCGCAAGACCCGCAATACTTTGAGGCTTACTACGATCGCGCTCTGGCAGATGAGATGGTTGACCGCCAGAAGGCCATCGCGGATTGGCGACAGTTCGCTGACATCGCCGCCAATGCTTCGGAGTTCAAGTTTCAGGTGGCTCAAGCCAATGCCAGAATCCAGATACTCACAATGTTGCCAGCGTACCCGGACGGCCTACGGCCCTCGCGTTACGTCGCATCCGCTTCGGACTACTATGGGGAGATCTCGGAAAGTTCGGAATCCCGTAAGTGGAGCTCATTTCCCATCAAGGTCTTGATTGGAGGTGTGCCCGTCGCCAATTGGGCGCAAGGAGCGCGGGAGGCAATTGGGATATGGCAAGGACTATTCCCTCTGGAGTTGGCCGCCGAAGAAGAGGAAGCGGATATTCGCTTCAATTGGGAGGCGGGCACGGACGTCGAGAACGCCGCAGGCGAGGAAAAGGACTGGGTGCAGTTTCGCCGCGTTGGAGACGAGCTGACCGGACGACGCGTGGCCTTTATCTCCGTAGACCTCTCACGCCGATGGTCTAAAGATGAGATGCGCGCCATCGTGCTGCACGAAATGGGGCACGCCCTCGGAATCCAAGGACACAGCGATTCGAAGGGAGACATCATGTATTGGCAGGTCCAGGAAAAGAACCGTCGTATCTATGTCCCGGGACTGCCATATCCCTTTGATTGGAAGTCCCTCGTCAGCAAGCCCAGCCAGCGCGATCTGAATACCTTGATTCGCCTCTATAACACTCCTGGCACCGTGGTTCTGCTGAAGTGATTGGAAGACTGCCGTTCCGCCGCATGGATGTAATCTGACGCGCACAACATCCCGGCCCACGGTATAGTAAAGGGCGACGCGAGTACGGCCGCGGTCAACCTGCGCTAACTGATCAGAACGGAGACAAAGGATCATCAAGCTATGAGAGTCGCCATCACGGGTGCGGCAGGATTGTTTGGACATGGGTTGGTCGAAGCATTCTCCTCGCGTCACGAGGTCTTTCCTTTGACGCGCGCAGAGGCAGACATCACCGATGTGGAGAACATCCGCGCGGCCTTGGAGCGAATTCGCCCGGACTTGATCGTGCATCCCGCCGGCATTCCCGACATCGATCTCTGCGAGGCGGATCCCGCCAAGGCCGTTCGAGTGAATTACCAAGGCACGCGCAACGTGGTCGAGGCGGCGCGTTCTTTGGGCGCGGGCCTTGCCCACATCTCGACGGATGCGGTGTTCGATGGCCGCAAGACGACCCCCTATGTAGAGACCGACCCCACAGGCCCGATCACGGTGTACGGCCAAACCAAGCTGCAAGCCGAGCAGGCGGTCGAAACTCTCGACCGTCACTGGACCTTTCGGGTCTCGGTATTGTTCGGCCCGGGAAAGATCAACTTTGTCGATAAGGGTCTGCGTAAGATCGCGGCGGGGGAGGAGTATAAGGTCGCAAGCGATCAGTTGGGTTGCGCCACCCACACCGTGGATGCCGGCAGGAAGATTATGGAGGTCACGGAATCCGGCCCGTGCGGCCTTTATCACCTGGCCAATCAAGGCCAGTGTACACGCTTCGAGTTGGCACGCATGGCTGTGGAGCTTGCGGGGCTTGATCCGGCAAAGGTCATCGGTGTGCCCGACGCTCTAATGCAGCGGCGAGCGCCTCACTGACGCTGACGGCTCGCTCGACGCGGGTATCACCGGCAGCGACTGGATCGTCGAAAACGCGGTCGAGTTGATGGAAGTTGAAAGATTCACCTATTCCAAGGTCTCGCTGGTGCCGACGCGATGGGTGCTTGCGGTGCCGGATGCCTCGCCAGTGCGGCGACTGGAGGATCTCGAAGGCAAGCGGGTAGCGACCGAGATGGTCGAGTTCACACGGCGAGTCTTCATCGAGCGCAAAGTTAAAGTTGAAGTTGAATTTTCGTGGGGCGCCACCGAGGCCAAGGCCGCCGAGGGGCTGGTTGACGCGGTGGTCGAGGTCACCGAGACCGGCTCCTCGCTGCGCGCCAATGGCCTGCGGATCGTCGAGCAGCTCCTGACCTCCACGCCGGTGCTGGTCGCCAACTCCGAGGCGTGGGCGGTCGGATGGAAGCAGGCCAAGATTCGGCAAATCGGGATGCTTCTGCGCGGCGCGCTCGACGCCGAGAACCGGGTCGGAATCAAAATGAACGTCGCGCGCGAGAACCTGGAGAAAGTGATCGCGCTGTTGCCCTCGATAACCGCGCCCACCGTCTCGCCGCTCTACCCCTCGCCCAATCTCAAGGGCAAGGAATGGCTGGCGGTCGAGACCGTAATCGCCGAGCACACCGTGCGCGAATTGTTCCCCAAGCTGCTCGAAGTCGGCGCGGTCGGGATCATCGAGTTTCCGCTCAACAAGATCATCTGAAGAGGAGCTACGAAAAGATCCTGTGAACAGAATAGCCGCCGCCATCTTTTCTGTTTGCGTCGCTCTGCTGATGATGTCGTGCAAGCTCAGTGGCTCAGCTACCAGGAAAAGCCTGCCAGCGGACGCGGCGCCAAGCACCGGCAAGCAGTGGCGCGTCGCGAAGGAAACGGTGGCCGCGGACAGCCAGCAAGACTATACGGAAGGAGTTGGCGCGCTGCGCACGCTCGACGCATTCGGCACGATGGAAGTGAGCCAGCTCTTTTACCACCATAAACTGACGATGGTGCCTGCGGGCACCCTGGTCGCAGAGGCGGGTCCGGGCGAAAAGGGCGCGACCAAGGTGCGCGTCCTCGACGGTGCTCTGTCGGGCCAGACCTTGTGGCTCTATCCGGAGTCGGCGGAGAAGATGGGCTTTCCCGCGGCCACGCCCACTCCTTGAAGATGTCGTCCACACCAAAGCAGTAGTGAAAAGCCCCGTGCGTCTATTCAGTCCGGCGAAACGCCACTGACCACATAGCCCGGGCTTCAGCCACCGCTTCGAACTTCATTTTTGTCTCTTCTACCAGTTCGCGGAAAGCCCGACATTCATGATCCCAACTGCCGAATTCATCGAAGTAAAGCCAAGTACCAGGCTGAATAGAATCTCTGAAATGGTCTAATACGTACTTAGTCGAGGAATAGAGGTCGCAATCAATATTTATGACCAGGACCTCATGCGGCGGGATCACGTATTGAGGTAGCGTATCCTGGAACCAGCCTTTGAAAAATTTGATGCGATCGTCAGAAACCTCTGGAATCTTCCCATTGAGAGCAAAACGCCCTTTAAGATGGTTTTCATTCCACTCCTCCGGCAGTCCCTCGAACGAATCGAAGCCGTGGAGTATTGATTTGGGATTCTTGAGAAGCTTCGACCAATACCTCATCGAAAATCCTTCCCAAACGCCAAACTCCAAGTACAAAACCATCTTGTCATTCACTTCACGCGCTATCCGATCGAAGACTTTCAACCGATCGTGGAATGACATCGCTGCAGGATATAGCGAATTCTTGCGCAACCAGCGTCCGCAATCGATCAGTTCAGATGCCCTCCTAAGACCGCGTGCTGCGGCTCCTGGCGTCAGTGCACCCAGGCGCAGTATTGATTGCTTCACCGCTAGTTGCCAATCAGGCATGATTTCGCCTCTCCAATCGGGGAATGCCGGGAAGGCATTTATCCCCAGAGATCCATTTCGGATCCGGCTTCAGTGTCGCACAGGATAGCCTGCAAGGGTTCAGGCAGGAATTGGCCCTTAAGCGATTACGCAGAGTTGCGTATAGAAAGTTGTTGAACTTCATTTCGAAGACGGGAGTCCCATTCGCCGGGAGATTTTACCGCACAGATTTCAGAATTCCATCCCCTCTGCACGCGTAATCGGCAAAATTTACAAGAGCCATCGGAGCGTTTTCCCTGCGGTCTCGCCATTACTAAAGACGGGGGCGCTCTTCTTATGCTGGCCTCCGGTCGGGCACCAATATTGCTGCCACAAAAGGCAATCAAAAGCTGCGTTTCTATACAATGTCACAATGAATCTTTAGAATCTTCAATAATCGTGCGGAGATAAGCAAGATGAAGATACGATTAGTGTCGCACGCTTCGGTTTTCCTCACTTGTGTCGACACTACAATCTGGACGGATCCATGGCTGAGCAGCAAAGCGTTTAACGACTCTTGGACGCTTTGGCCTCCAGCCGAGTTAGACAATGCGCTGCTTGAAAAAGTCGAATATCTGTGGATTTCGCACGAACACCCTGACCACCTGAACTTTCCCACGCTGGCGTCGCTCGCGGTCGATTTCAAAGAACGCGTCACGGTTATGTTCCAGGACCAAAATGCAGAAAGAATATTCGGGCCTTTACGCAATATCGGGTATCGAAAGTTCCGGTTGTTGCCGCATCGCCTCATTATAAATCTAACTCCCCAAACCCGCGTGTACGGCTACCGCGTTGGGACCTTGGATTCGTGCCTCGGCGTCACGAGCGGTGGTAAAACCGTTTTGAATGTCAACGACGCTCGGCTGAACTCGGCTGACTGCGGAAGAATCTTAAAAGACATCGGCCCGATCGATGCCGTGTTGAATCAATTTTCCATCGCCGTCAAAGAGCCGGTCGTGAATTACGAGCAGTATGCTCCGGCAGCGGCCAGGAACGTTCTCGAGAGTCTCTCCGCCGACCATCAGAACTTGGAGACGAAGGTCACAATACCGTTTGCGAGCTTCATGTATTTCTCGTCGGTCGACAACAAGCATATGAATGCTTTTTCCAACAAACCATGGGATGTTGTTGAATTTTGCGAAAGCCGCGGACAACCGATCGTAGTTCTCTTTCCCGGCGACGAGTACGAAGTCAACGAGGCATACGACTCTTCCACGGCGCTAACCCGGTACCACGAGTCGTATTCCAAGCTCCAGACCGTGAACTACGATGTACCCCCGCTTGTGCCTCTCCCCCAGCTCGCGGCCTCGTTTCAAACTCTGGTCCAGAAGCTGCACGAGAGATATCCGCATTTTTTGCTCCGCATGCTGCGTCCGTTTCGCGTCCGCATCCCCGATCTGGATACGACAATAGAAATGTCGGTTGCGAACGGGTCATTCACTGAAACTGGAACAAGCGCGGAAGCTGACGCCGTCATCTACTCGCAGCCTCTGCACTATTGCTTTACCCAGACTTGGGGCATGGGAACGCTGATGATATCTGGCCGAGTCGCCCTCCTGAGGGACGTGCGCAACTGGAAGGCTCACAAGGCACTGTTCGCATTGAACAACGCTGAGGTGTATTTGCGACCGCGCTACCTGCTTCGACGCCAAAACTGGGCCTACTTGAAAGATCGCCTGAGCGGAATGAGGCGTTATACGGATCGAACGCGATCGCACGTGCGCAAAACTCCGGCTAAAATGTCAGGCGCGCACTCGAACTGAAAACCAATGAGAAAACGCTATATCGCAATAACGCCCGCGCGCGATGAAGAGCGCCTGCTTCCCGGTTTAATCGCCTCGATGGAGGCGCAAACCGTTCCCGCTGAGCGATGGATCCTCATCGACGATGGATCCGCGGATCGAACCCCGGCCATCGCCGATGAAGCAGCCGCCAGATGGTCCAGGCTCGAGGTTCATCATTTGGATCGTCGCCGAGCTCGCGCGCCGGGCGGTGAATCGGTCGTCATGAAATTCCTGCCCCGTGAGCAGTGGGAGGTGTACGACTTCATTTTACGCCTGGATGCGGATCTTACGTTCGGCCCGGAGATGGTTGAAGTGCTGATCGCCGAATTCGACAAAGACCCCAAGCTTGGTATCGCGGGTGCCGTCCTCTACGAACCATCTGGCTCGCAATGGCACGAAATCCGAACGCCGCGGTTTCACACGCGAGGCGCGGTGAAGATGTACTCCAGCAGATGTTTCGCCGCAATCGGTGGGCTACAGGCTGGAATCGGTTGGGATACGATCGACGAGGCCCAAGCCATGATGTTGGGCTTTAACAGTCGCAGTTTCCGCCATATCACCGCTTACCATCATCGTCCTCAGGGGACGGCTGGCGGAGCGCTGCGTGGCAGATTTGACACCGGCCGCGCTGCGTATGCGCTCGGATATTCGCCTGTTTTCATGCTCGCTCGCGCGGCCGTCAGGGCGGCAAATCGTCCACCCATCCTTGGGAGTCTGATGCTGCTCGCCGGGTATCTGAACGGCTATTTGCGGCGTCATCCGCGTGCCGTTTCGCCCGAATTTATAAGGTTTATTCGGCGTCAACAGCGGCGGCGGTTGCTCATGCTGGACTCGGTCTGGCGATAAAGCAGCGACTCCGAAAATAGGCCTACTACCGACCGGACAAGGACCTGACCTTCACGCCGCGTCCTTCCACTACTAACCCGGCGGCAGAACCAGTTGCTGGCCCTTATCCGAGATGAGCACCGCGAGAATCTTTGCCGGGCGGCTCTTGCTCGCGTTGCGCGCGATGCGATGCGTGTGCAGCGGGAGTTCATACCATGACTGTCCGGCGTGGTAGGTGACCGGCTTATCCGGATCGACCTCGCTCACCACAGAACCCTCCAGCACGTAGACGGTGGTCGAGCCCGGATGGCGATGCGGCGCGGAGAAGGCGCCTGGCTCGAAATCAACAATCACCATGCTGACCTGCTTGCCCGGCACGTCGGGCAAATCGTGTTGCAGGATCGGACGCACGGTCACACCCTTATCCGACGCGCCGGGAGCCGGGGCCTTGCGCTCGCCCATTTCAGCCCCCTCGGCGGTCTGTACCAGGGCCATCATGGCGAGCAGTTGCGAGGCCACCGCGGCCGAATCGCCCATCGCCTTCATCATCTCACGACGCGTTATCATCCTGCGCATGCTCCTCCAGGTGGAATTTGTAATCAAAAACCTTCGGTCGCACCGGTGTCAACCGCGCGCGGACGCTTCGAGCACCAACTGGGTCTGGGTCACGATGGCCAGCAAACGCCCCTCGGCATTAGTGATCCGTGTCTGCCAGACCATCGTGCGGCGGCCACGATGCAGTGGCGCGCACTCGCCGGTGACAGTTGTGCCGGCGGGAGCCGGAGCGAGAAAGTTGGTCTTTGACTCGATAGTCGTGGTGCTCGCGCCCTCGGGCAGGTTGAGCATCGTCGCATAGGCGCCGAGCGAATCGGCAAAGGCCATCACCGCTCCGCCATGCAGCACCGGGGGCAGCGTGCAGAGGTTCTCCCGCACTACCATCTCGGCCGTGAGGCGTTGCGGCGCGGCGCTCAGAATCCGAATGCCGAGCAATTCGGCGAACGGCATCTTTTTCTCGTCGATGATTGCAAGCGGATCCATCGTGACGATCTCATTTACTGCGGCCTTTTTGACTTACGGCCGCGGCTGCGAGGTTTTCCGTTCTACTCGTTCTTCCATTGCGGCTTGCGCTTTTGCGCAAACGCGAGCGGCCCCTCGATCGCATCCTTGGACTTCCACAACTTCTCCGTCCCGGGGAACTTGTGCGTGCACGCCTCCTCCAGCGGCATCCCGAGCCCGCTCATCGCGGCCTCCTTGCTTGCCTGGATCGACACCGGCGAGCATTCCATGATCTCGCCGGCCCATCGCTCCGCCGTCGCCGTAAGGTCCTTCAGCGGCACGACTTCGTTCACCAGGCCCCAGCGATGGGCCTCTGCGGCGCTGAGATGCTTGCCGGTCAGGATCATGCCCATCGCGATCTTGAGCGGGATGTGGCGCGGCAGGCGATGGACGCCGCCGGCGCCCGCCATCAGGCCGACCCGTGGCTCGGGCAGACCCAGGCGCGCGTGGTCGGCGGCGATGATGATGTCGCAGGCGAGCGCGATCTCGCATCCGCCGCCCAGCGCGAAGCCGTTGACCGCGGCGATGACCGGCTTGGTGAGGTCGAAACGCGAGGTGATGCCGGCGAAGCCGCCCTTGCTCATCTGCGGGCGCTCGCCGCGATGCTCGGCGGTCCATTTGAGATCGTTGCCGGCGGAAAACGCACGCTCGCCCGCGCCGGTCAGGATCGCGACCCACATCTCCCGGTCGCCGGCGAAGTCGTCCCACACCTGGTCCATCTCCAGGTGACACGGCGGATGCAGTGCGTTCATGACCTCGGGGCGGTTGAGCGTGATGTAGGCCAGGTGGCCGCGCTTCTCGTACTTGATGAACTTGAGCTCCATCGTTTGCCTCTCTATTTAATGTTCCTCGTCGGCGAGCAGTTCGAAAAATGCGTCGATGCTTTGCATGAGCTGACGGCGAATCTGCGCGCGCGTGCCCTCGATCAAATGCATCGTGACCCGTCCCGTGCTGCCGTCGCTGAAGCGCACCTCCGCGTCCTCGACCCCCGCCACGTCGCTCTGAACGAAGATTCGCATCCCGTAAACCATCGCGGCGCGTTCTGCAGCGCCCTTGACCAGCCGTAGCTTGCGCGGCATCGATTCCTCCTGCTCGCCAACCAACGGCAGCGGTTATAGCACGAATGGCTTTGCGCCGGTCACAGTGGCTCGCGGGGCGCTCCGGACATCCGTCTGGCCGAGTTGAAGTTAGCCGGCCCGATGCGAGAAGCTAGCGGCGGCGGGCCGGGCGCGCGAGTTTCCGGTCAGGAGGCGCGAGCGGCGGCGGCCATGCGAGGCGGCTGAAATGAATGGCGACGAATACCTCGAGCGCGTACGCAAGCTCCTCCCCGTCTTTCGCGAGCGCGCCGCGCTGACCGAGCGCACACGCCGCCTGCCCGACGAGAGCTGGGCGGATTTCCAGCGCGCCGGGCTCCTGCGCGCGTTGCAGCCCGCGCGATGGGGCGGCTTCGAGCTGCATCCCGCCGCGTTTTATCGCGCGGTGATGGAGGTCAGCGCCGCCTGTCCGTCCACTGGATGGGTGCTCGGCGTGCTTGGCGTCCATTGCTGGCAAATCGCTGCGTTCCCCGAGCGCGCGCAGCAGGAAATCTGGAGCGCCGACTCGGCCGTCCAGGCCTCCTCGTCTTACGCGCCCACCGGCAAAATTGAATGCGTCGAGGGCGGCTTTCGGGTGAGCGGGCGATGGTCGTTTTCGAGTGGATGCGACTTCTGTCAGTGGGCGATCCTGGGCGGCTCGACGCGCAATCCCGACGGCACGCCGGATGCGCGCAGCTACCTGCTGCCGCGCAGCGACTATGAGATCGACGACAACTGGCACGTGATGGGGCTCACCGGGTCGGGCAGCAAGGACATCGTGGTCAACGGCGCCTTCGTTCCCGAATATCGGACGCACAAATTCCTCGACGCCTATAATCGCGACAATCCCGGCCAGGCGGTCAACCAGGGCGCGCTCTATCGTCTGGCGTGGGCGTCTGTGTTCGCGTACGCGATAGCGGCCCCGGCGATTGGCGCCGCGACCGGCGCGCTGGATTGCTGGCGCGAGGGCATCCGCGCGCGGCGCACCGCGTACGACCACAAGATGGTCGCCGAGGATCCGTTCGCGCAGATGCGCCTGGCGGAGGCCGCCTCCGAGGTCGACGGCGCTCGCCAGCGGATGCTCGACACGTTCGACGAGATGATGCGGCTCGCCGTGGATAGGCGCGAAATAAGCGTCGAGCGGCGCGCGCGGCTTCGATGGGACGCGGCCAATGCGGTGCGTCTTAGCGTGCACGCGGTTGACCTGATGTTCGAGTCAAGCGGCGGGCGCGCGATCTTCCTCGACAATCCGATCCAGCGCTATTTCCGCGACGTGCATGCGATCCGCGCCCACGCGCTCAACAATCCGCAGCGCGCCGGCCGGACCTTCGCAATGGCCGAGATGGGCAGCTTCATCAACGACCGCGGCTTCCCGGTGGACATTTTCGTTTGAGAGTTTGTGAATTTTTTGAGCGAAGCGAGTTCTCTTCGGACCTCAAGTTAAGTTCGGGTCCGCAAGTTGACTTCGGGCTCGGATGATGACGAAATTTTGCGTCATGGAACTCCGATTGTATTTCGTCGCCGCTCTCGCGCTGGTGGTGAGCGGATGCGGCGTCGCCTACCAGGCCTCGACCGAGGTGCGCGCCGCGCGCATGCAGCGCGACCTCAAGGTCGGCGAAAGCGCCGTCGCCGTGCATCAGCAATGGGGCGAGCCCGATTTGCGCAAGGACGCCGACCAGAGCACCGAGATCTGGAGCTACGCCAAGCGCTCCAACACCAATGACGTCGCCGCAACCATCCTCTACACCAACACCAAGGAGGGCGACCAGGGTGAGTTCGTCGATCTGACTTTCGTCGATGGCAAGTTGACCTCGTGGAAGGAGGCGACCCACACGATGCCCTCCAAGAAGGGTGGCCCGGGGCTCAGTTTTGGCGTCGCAGGCCCAGGCTCGACCACCGGCAACCAGCGTCATTACTAGACTATGCGCCGCCGAGAAGGCTTGGGAACCCGCTCGCAGCTTCGCAAAGCCGGCCCGAAGGACCGCAACGCGCCGATCCAAGCGGGCATGTTGCAACCCGACCGAGCCATCATGTCTAATTGAAGATGGCGGACGTGTAACCGGCGCCCCGGGATGGGTAAGTCTGGCAGGGCTATAAACGCCCCGCGATAACAGCAAGGGGCGGCGGGAAGCTGGCGATGAGTTTAGTCTGATGGCGACTGCGAAAAAAAGTTTCGAGTCAATCCTGCTGGATCGCTCGTGGGTATCCGAGCAGGACCTCGAGCGTGCCCGCCAGCGCAAGAAGCCCGGCCAGGATTTGGCCGACGTGCTGGTCGACATGGGCGCGCTGGAGCCGCAGCGCCTGGCGCGCGCGATCGCCCAGGAATACTGGCTTCCTTTTCAGGCCCACGTCGACGAGCACGCGATCGATTCGGCGCTGCTCGGCAAGGTGCCGATCAATTACGCCAAGAAGAATGGCGTGCTGCCACTCAACGGCGATGGCCATAGCGTGACCGTAGCGATCGCCGACCCCTCCAACTACGAGCCGCTCGACGACCTGCGGATGCTGTTCGGGATGCCAGTGCATCCGGTCGTCGTGCCGCTCGAGATCCTCAACGACGCGATCAATCGCTCCTACGACCAAGCCACCACCACCACCGCGCAGGACCTGATGATCGACCTCGAAGAGGACCGCCTCGACGTGGTCGCCAACGAGCTGGCCCAGGAGCCGCTCGACCTGCTCGATTCCGACGACGCCGCGCCGATCATAAAGCTCGTCAATGGATTGCTCTCGCAGGCGGTCAAGGACCGCGCGAGCGATATTCACGTCGAGCCGTTCGAGCGCGACCTGCTGGTGCGGTTTCGGGTCGACGGCATGCTCTACGACGTGATCTCGCCGCCCAAGCGTTTCCAGCCGGCGATCACCTCGCGCGTCAAGGTCATGGCGGGCCTCAACATCGCCGAGAAGCGCCTGCCGCAGGACGGGCGTATTCGGCTGCGCGTGGCCGGCCGCGATATCGACATCCGCGTCTCCACCATCCCGACCGCCTTCGGCGAGCGGATCGTGCTGCGCCTGCTCGATCGCGCGCAGGCGCTGGTCGATCTCAACCTGGACCGCCTGGGTTTCTCGGGCGACAACCTGACCCGCATCGACCGGCTGATTCGCCAGAGTCACGGCATCATTTTGGCCACCGGGCCGACCGGATCGGGCAAGACTACTTCGCTCTACGCTTGTCTCGCGCGGATCAATTCGCCCGAGAAAAATATCATCACGATCGAAGACCCGATCGAGTACCAGTTGCGCGGTATCGGCCAGATGCAGGTCAATCCCAAGATCGAGCTCACCTTCGCGAGCGGCCTGCGCTCGATCCTGCGCCAGGACCCCGACGTGATCATGGTCGGCGAAATCCGCGACAGCGAGACTGCCGAAATTGCGATCCACGCCGCACTGACCGGCCATCTGGTGTTCTCGACGCTGCACACCAACGACTCTTTCGGCGCGCTGACCCGGCTGGTCGATATGGGAATCGAGCCCTTCCTGGTCTCCTCGTCGATCCTGGCCGTGCTGGCGCAGCGTCTGGTGCGCATTGTCTGCCCGACCTGCCGCGAGCCTTACACGCCGAGCGCCACCGAACTCGCGCGGATCGGCGTGCGCCCCGAAACTTTGCAGGGGCCAATCTATCGGCCGGCGGCTAACGGATGTCGGGCTTGCCGCAACACTGGGTACCGCGGGCGCATGGCGATCCAGGAGTTGATGCTGATGGACGATGAGGTGCGATCGTTGGTGATGCAGAAGGCGGACGCGGCGACCATCCGACGCGCCTGCACCGCGCACGGGATGACGCTTTTGCGCCAAAACGGCGCGCAACGGATTCTCCTGGGCGAGACCACCGTCGAAGAACTGTTGCGCGTCACTCAGGAAGATATTCTGTAAGCCGCGGACCACGCTCCAAGTTCACCACCGATGCCTGTTTTCGCCTATCGCGGATTGGCCGCCAATGGCCGCTCGGTAGCCGGCGTCGTCGACGCGGACAGCGTACGCACCGCGCGCGGCAAGCTGCGCGAGCGCGGCATCTTTCCCACCGACCTGGCGGAGGAAGAGCTCGCGGTCAAGCGCAGCCTGAGCGATTACCTGCCCTCCTTCGGGCGGCGCATCCCACCCTCCGAGCTTTCACTGCTCACGCGCCAGCTAAGTTCGTTGCTGGGCGCCGGCGTGCAATTGGTCGACGCGCTCGCCGCGCTCGCCGACCAATCGACCCGCCCGGTGACCAAGCGCCTGCTGTCGCAAGTTCGCGAGCGCGTGCGTGAGGGCACTTCGCTGGGCGACGCGCTCGCCGGCCATCCCGAGACCTTCTCCGACTTGTATGTCGGGATGGTGCGGGCGGGCGAGGCGGCCGGCGCGCTCGAGACCGTGCTCAACCGCATCGCCGATTTCAGCGAAAATCAGGCCGAGTTCAAAGCCAAGGTGACTCACGCGCTGACCTACCCGATCATCATGGTCTGCGTGGGCAGCGCGATCATGTTTTTCCTGATGAGCTACGTGGTGCCGCAGATTGCGACCATCTTCCAGCAGAGCAACGCCGCCCTACCGCTGCCCACGGTCATCCTGATCGCGATTTCGAATTTCCTCTCGGGCTACTGGATGCTCCTGCTGCTACTGATCGTTGGAACGATTGCCGCAATCATGTACGGGCTCTCCACCAGGCGCGGGCGGCGCTTTTACGACACCTGGCTCTTGCGCATGCCCTACATCGGCGCCACGGTCACGCGTGTGATCTGCGCGCGCTTTTCGCGCACGCTGGCCACGATGCTGCAAAGCGGCGTGCAGTTGCTGCCCGCGCTCGCCTCGGTCAAACACGTGATCACCAACGCGCTGCTCGCCGACGCAGTTGAGGAGAGCCGCACCTCGATCCGCGAGGGTCACGGGATGACCCATCCGCTCGCGCAAAGCGGACTGTTCCCGCCGCTACTGATCGAGATGATCCGCGTGGGCGAACGTACGGGCGAGGTCGAATCGATGCTCGAGCGGGTGGCCGACACGTACGAACGCGAGGTCGAGCGCTCGCTCAACCAGCTCACGACGCTGCTGGAGCCGCTGATGACCTTGGCGATGGCGGGGATTATCCTGTTTATGATGCTGGCGATCCTGCTGCCGATATTCCAATTGAACCAGTTGATGAAATGACGATATGGGGGCGCATGACAATGGAGCGAATGACGCGGCGGCGCAGGCTCGAAGAAGGCTTCACGCTGATCGAGATCATGGTAGTCATCCTGATCCTCGGGCTGCTCGCCACTATCGTGGTGCAAAGCCTCAAAGGCGCGACCGACAAGGCCAAGCGCACCAAGGCCGAGGCCGACATCTCCGAAATCAAGACCGCGCTCGACCGCTACTATCTCGATAACGGCTACTATCCGACCAGTGACCAGGGCCTGACCGCGCTGGTCAGCGCGCCGACTGGCGGCCGGCAGCCCGCCAACTACGAGGAAGGCGGCTATATCGAGAAGGTGCCGCTCGATCCGTGGGGTACCCCATACTTCTACCAGAGCGATGGCAACGCCTACGTGCTGAAATCGTTCGGCGCCGACGGCAAGCCCGGCGGCACCGGCAAGGACGAGGATATCGACGGCAGTTCGTCGTGACCCGCTCTCGCCTCAAGCTCGCGCGATGGCGGCGCGGCCCGCTGTCGTTTCGTGCGCGCCCAGGCGCGGCGCGTGCGGGCCTTAAGCGGCGGACTTCCGCCAGCGGTGCGCCCGGCTTCACGCTGCTCGAAATCGCTGTCGTAATTTTCATCATGGGACTGGTGACGACACTCGCAATTCCTTACCTGGGCGGCTTCCATGGCGCTCAACTCAAAAGCGAGGCGCGCCGCCTCGCCGGCCGCGCCAACTATCTCTACGATGAAGCCGCAACCCAGCAAGTCATCTACCGGATGACCTTCGACCTCGATCACAACCTCTACTACGTCACGCGCCTGGACCCGTACGGGCCAGATTCCAAGTTCCTGCCCTTTAGCGGCCCCTGGGGCTACGCGGTCGCGATGCCGCCGGGGCTCAGGCTGCGCGACGTCTCGGTCGAAGGAATCGGCGGGGCCAAGGCTGGTTCGATAAGCTGCCAGTTCTATCCCGAGGGCTATGTCGACGCGACGGTCATCCACCTCGACACCGTCTCGGGCAGCGTCCTGACGTTGAGTTTCAATCCGCTGACCGGCAACGTCGGAATCGTGAGCGGCGACGTGCCGCCGGTTACGGCGCTCGCGATGTCGCAATGAGTCGCGGGCCCAAAACTTTGGCTAAGACTTTCGCAATGAACTTCGCCGATATCTGCGCGCCGATGGGAAAAGTCGCGCCCGCCAGCCGGGCCGGCTTCACTCTGCTCGAAGTGCTGATCGCGATCGCCGTGCTCGGCATCTCACTGCTTGCGTTGCTTTCGCTCGAACATCAGGACCTGCAAAGCGTTATCCGCGGACAGGAGATCTCGCGCGCCGCGATGCTCGCGCAGGCCATGATGACGCAGGCCGAGCTCGAGCGTTTCCCGCCGCTCGGCACCACCAGCGGCAACTTCGACCAGCTATACTCCGGCCAGTATCCCAACTTCCGCTGGACCCGCATGGTCGAGCCGTCGTCGGTCTTTCCCGACCTGCGCGAGGTCGAAATTCACGTGCTTTACGGCCCCCGCTTAGGGCGTGACTTCGCGCTGGTCGAGTTCATGCACAATCCGACGCCGACGGTGGTCACGCCTCAAGGCCAGGCGCCGCAGAACCCTGCGCTGCAAGGCTCGCAACCGGGCGCCCAAGCGCCTGGCGCCGCGCCGGTGGATTGATCTCCGTGTCGGTGAATCAATTGTCCAGCGCCAGTGAATTTATGACTGCTGCCAGTGAATCACGGTCCGCACGCCGCACGGATCGCGGCCTCGCACTGCCGCGCCGCGGCTTCAGCCGCGGCTTTACGCTGATCGAGATAATCCTCGCGGTGGCGATCCTCGGGGTCATCATGGTGATGCTCGCGAGTTCGTTCCACGCGGTGGCTGGGGGCAAGATCCACGCCGAGGGCCGCCTGCTGAGCAACCGTCAGGCACGCGCGATCCTGGCCGAGTTGGCCAACGAGCTGCGCGGTGCGGTCCAGACCCCGCTCGTCGCGAGTAACGTGATGCTGGTCGGCCAGGGCCGGATGCAAAATGGCGCGCCGCTGGACAGCCTGATCATCTCGACGCTCGACTCCGGCCATCGCCGCAGCATCAGCTCCTTCGGCGCCGAAGAGCTAATCTCTTACAGCGGCCAGGCCAATCCGCAGCACCAGGGATGGTGCATGCTGATGCGCCAGCAGCAGAGCGCCCTGCTGAGCGCCACCGCCGGCATCAAAATCGCGCCGCCGGTGGTGCTGGCCGCCAATGTGCTGGCCTTTCACGTGCGCTACTTCAACGGCAACATCTGGCAGGAGAGCTGGAACTCGGCCAGCCTGCCGCCGGGCCTGCAGCTTCCGCAGGCGGTCGCGATCGACATCCTGATAGCGGGCCCCGGCGGCGCGCCGGTCGCGCTCTCGACCCAGATCACGCTGCCGATGGCGTTCACGCAATGGTAGGCGCGGCGAAAACGAGCGAGCGCGGCGTCGCGCTGCTGGTCACGATGATGGCGCTCGCGCTGATGACGTTGTTGGTGATGGACTTCACCACCACGGCGTCGCTGGGCTACCGCTCGGCGGCCGGCCAGGCCAACCAGGTGCGGTCCGAGTACCTCGCCCGCTCGGCGATAAGCGTCGGCCTCTCGCTGCTCTCGACCGACGCGCAGCAGGACGCGCTCGCCAAAACTCCGCACGACGGGCTGGACGAGCCGTGGGCCCAACCCTTTCCGCCGGTGCCGCTGGGCGGCGGATTCGCCCAGATCTCGATCGTCGACGAGGCGCGCAAACTCGACATCAATCTGCTCATCAATCCGCGCACCGGACAGCCTAATCCCGTGTACGTCGCGATCACCGAGCGACTGTTCACAAACATCGGAGTCAACCCCGCCCTCGTCCCGGCCATAGTTGACTGGCTCGACCCCGATAGTGTCGAATCACCTGGGGGAGCCGAGGCCGACTATTACCTGCAGCTCATACCGCCGTACGAGCCGCGCAACGGCCCGATGCCGACCATTGGCGATCTGAGAATGATTCGGGGGGTGGACGACGAAACCTTTTTCCGGCTGCAACAGTTTCTGACCGCTTCGCCCGAGCCGCGCGTGAACATAAATACCGCGTCGCCCGAGGTCATCGCCGCGCTGGTGCCGCAGTTGTCCAACGATGTCTCGATGGTCAAGGAAATCATCCAGGCCCGAACGGTGCAGCCGTTCCTGATGGTCACCGACGTCGGCAATCTGTCCGGATTGGGCGACGCCGCCACCGACCTGATGAAGCTCATCACCACCCGCAGCGCCTACTTCACGCTTACCGGCATCGGCGTCTTCGCCGGTGCGCGCCGGCGCATCACCGGCACTTTTCGCCGCAACGCCAACGGCACCTCGATGCTGGCGAGCTGGCAAGAGGGCTAACGGCCGATGGCGCAGCGAATACTAGCCATCGAAGTCGCCGGCGACTCGGTGCGCGGCGCACTGGCCGAGCGCAACTGGAATTCGCTCGCGATGCTCGAGGTGGTCGAGGAGCACCGAGGAACCGACGAGGCGGATCTCGCGCCCGCGCTTGCCCGCTTGCTCGACGAAGCCGGCAAGCCCGACCTCATCCTGAGCGCGCTGCCCGGCGAGTTGGTGGTCAAGCGAATGCTCACGTTGCCGTTCAAGGATCAGCGCCGCCTTACCCAGACCGTACCCTTCGCGCTGGAAGAACATCTGCCCGTGGGCGTCGACGAATCGGTGGTCGCCTTCACCCGGGTGGGCCAGGAGGACGACAAGACGCTGGTGATGGCCGCGATGGTGCGCAAGGACGACCTGCGCCGCCATCTCGATTTGCTCGCGCGCGCCGGAATCAACCCCACGACCGTTACTCTGAGCGCGCTCGCGCTTGCCGCCCTGCTGGCGCGCGTGCGCAACGGAGACGGCGGCGCACATCTGCTGGTCGACCTCGACCAGGACTCGACCTCGATGGTGCTGCTCGACGACACCGGGATGCCACGGGCGATCCGCACCGTCGTCGCCGAACTCGGCCCGGTAAACGGGGCGCCGGCGCAGGGCGCCTCGGCGATTCTGGGTGCGGTGCGCCAGACGCTGCTCGCCCACAGCTCCGACCACGAGCAGCCTGCGCTGGTGCTGACCGGACCGATGGCGGCCACGCCCGACGTGCGCCGCCGGATGGCCGAGGCGCTCGCCGTGCCGGTCCATACGCTTGACGAATTCGACTGCGCGGCGCTTCTTGGACCGCTTTCCGCGCGCTCGACGCGGTTTGCGGGATGCCTGGCGATGCTGCTTGGCGAGGCGCCGGGCGCGGCGGTCGAGCTGCTCAATTTCCGCCAGGGCGAATTCGCCTTCCGTGGCCGCACGGGCAGTCTCCGCCCGTGGCGCACGAGCTTCATACTGGCCGGCGCGGCGGCGGCCGCGATCGCGTTGCACGCCGGAATCAACGTCTCCTACAACCTGCGCCGTCTGGCCCAGGTCAACGGAGAAATCGCCGCTATCGCCGCACCCGCGCTGGGCCCGCGCGTCTCCGGCGCCGACGCCAAGGCCGAACTCGCCGCGCAAGTGGCCGCGATGGAGAAACAGTTGCACGTGATGGGCGGCGCTGGCGCCTCGGCCTCGCCGCTCGACACGCTGCTCGCGCTCGCGCGCGCGCTGCCGCCGCATCTCGGCGCGGAGATCGTCGACTTCACGCTCGACGAAGGCACCATCAAGCTCGACGGCATGGCCGACTCGTTCGGGACCGTCGACCGGGTCAAGAAGGCGCTGGACCTAAGCGGCTACTTCCGCGATATCCAGGTAACCCATGCCACCGCCGGCTCCGATCCGAGCAAGGTCGAGTTCCGGCTCACCGCGGCGGTCCGCGGCGAGTTGATCGAGTAGGCGACACCGATGCTGGAGCGGATGCGAAAAATATTCGGCGAAGGCGCCGGCGCGATCGGAAACCGCGTGTCCGCAATTTGGAGCGCCGGGACCGCGCGCGTACGCACAGCAGCCGCTCCTACGGCGGAGGCCGCGCGGGCACGTTATCAGAAGCTCGAATCGCGCGAGCGCGTCCTGTTGCAAATCGCGGGCGCGCTGGTTGCACTCTTCATCGTCTTCAATCTTATCTACCTGCCGATCCAGGGCGCGCTCGGCGGCCTTGGCGATCGCATCCAGGAGCGCCAGCACGACGCTGTTGAGGTCGCGCACATGATGCGCACGTACCAGCGCCTGCGCATCGACCTGGCCACGATGCGCACCCGTACGGTCGCGGCAAGTGGTGACTTCTCGCTCTTCTCGGTGGTCGAGCAGGCTCTCACCCGTGCGCCGGGCAAGGAGAAGATTGGCTCGATCACACCCGCCGAAAAGACCATCCCGGGCGGGATGACGCAGTACACCGTCGACCTCAAGCTCAACGGGCTCAGCCTCCCCCAGATCGTAAACACGCTTTATGGGCTGAGCGCCCTCAACGTACCGGTGACGGTGTCGACTCTGCACATCACCCGTCGCTCGCAGGACCAGCATAGCTTCGATGTCGAGATGACCTGCGTCGCGCTGGGCCGCAGTGGCTGACGGTCCAGGCACATGGCTGGGCGGCTTTGCGCGCGAGCATCGCAACGCAATCGTCTACTCCGCCTTCGGCGCTGCGGTCTTTATCGCCTCGCTCGCCGCGACTTTTCCCTACGCGGCGACGCTCGCGGCGCTGCTGCGGCCGCTGAGCATCGGGTTTAGCTCTTCGGGCCAAGGCCTCAACCTGCCGCTGGGCGCGGCGCTTAGCGACGTGCGTGTGGTCTCGCTCGAGCCCGCCTCTTCATTCGAGATCGAAAGCCCCGACGTGACGCTCGCCCCGGCGCTCGGCGCACTGCTGCTCGGCGAACCCGGCGTGCGCGTGCATGCGCAGCTTTACGGCGGCGCGCTGCGCGCGACCATCTATCGCAAGGGCGCGCAAATCGGCGTCAGCTTCGAATTGAGCGACATGGGACTGGCGCGGATGGCTGCGCTACGCGGGCTCGGCGGCAACGTGCTCGGGCGAATTTCCGGCGCCGGATGGGCGGAGCTTGCGGGCAACGACACGGCCGCGACCAGCGGCGAACTCGATTTTCGCACCGCCGACCTCACCATCCAGGTGGCGCAGGGCTTCGCGCCAATCCGGCTCGGCAACGTCCAGGGCTCTCTCAAGTTGGCGCGCGGCGGCGCTTTACGGGTGAGCAAGCTCAGCGGAAAGGGCCTCGACGGCGCGATCCAGGGACAGGGCACGATCCGTCTCGGTCCCGACGCGAGACAAAGCCGTATTGATTTCGCGCTTACGCTCGAACCCTCAGCCGAAGGGCGCAAGCGTCTCGGCGTGCTGTTCGGACTACTGCCCCATCCGCCGGACACGCGCCCATATATGCTCAGCGGCCCACTGCTGACTCCGTCGATTAGCTGAGAACCGATGAGAGCCAGCGGCCGTCGTTTCTGACTCCCTACCCCCCCCTCAGTTTTGAGGGAGAGAGAGTCACGCGTCGGAGATCGTCGCGAGGAAGTCCTCGACCGCCTGATGGAAACGCGGATCGGCGGGGATCGTCATGTGGTCGCCGCCCTCCAGCACCACCACGCGCGCGTCGCGGAACCATCCCGAAAACGACCGCGGATCGCCCGCTATCGTGTCCTTGTCGCCAGTCGCGATTAGCACCGGCACCGCCGCGCGTCTGAGCGCGTCGTAGTCGATGGTCGAGTCCGCATCGGTCGTCTCTTCGGCTCCGATGCAGGCCGCGAGCGCGCGCAGGTCCTTGCCATTGCGCTCGGCGCCACGACGAAAGCGGCGCGCCAGCACGTCCTCGATTACCGCGGGATCTTCGGCCAACAGCGCGGCCGCAATACGATGGCGCTGGCCCGGCGTCGCGATCTGGCCGCCCTCGCCATAGCCGCCGAATATTGCGGCGCTCAGGCGCTGCGGATGGCGCAACAGCACCTCGAGTGTGATTCGCCCGCCCATCGAGTAGCCCATCATCCGCGCCCGCACGATCTTCAGATGGTCCAGCAGCGCGACGGCGTCGGCGCACATGTGCGCAAGTCCGTATTCGGCGGGGTTGTGAGGCTTGTCGCTATGGCCGTGGCCGCGCGCGTCGTAGGCAATAACCCGCCATCGGCGCGCCAGCCGCTCGACCATACCGGTCTTAACCCAGTGCTCATCCGCGCTGGAGCCGAAGCCGTGGATCATGAGCACCGGCGCGCCGTATCCCTGGTCCAGGTAATGAATTTTTACGCCGTCGGAATCGAAGAAAGGCATCGTGCTGATGGATCGCTGCGGGCGCTCCGGCTGATCTTATAATTCGCGCCACCCCATCCCGGCAACCTTCGCGGCTTGCGCAGGCGCGCGCGATAGCGGCAAAATCTCGCTTGACCGCAATTCCATCAACGCCGGATACCCGATGTCAAAGCAAACCAACAAGCTCGGACTGCATCTTTCGGTCGTCTCGTCGCTCTTCGGTTCACTGGGCAAGCTTTCGCTCGAAGCCGAAGAGAGCGGTTATGCCTCGCTATGGGTCGCCGAGGTCGCCGGCCCCAACGCCTTCGTGGCCCTGGCGCCGTGCGCGATGGCGACCAAACGCGTCGAGTTGGCGACCGGCGTGGTGCCGATCCAGATTCGCACGCCCGGCGTGCTCGCGATGGAAGCGATGGCGCTCAACGAGCTTTCGGGCGGCCGCGCGATCGCCGGTCTTGGCGTCTCCAGCCCGGTGATCGTCGAGCGCTGGCATGGCGCGTCGTATCGCAAGCCGGTGACCGCGATGCGCGAGTGCGTCCATATCATGCGCGAGCTTTTCACCAAGGGGCGCTGCAAGTTCGAGGGCAAGGTCTACAAGTGCGACTTCCGCCACAGCTTCGTCACCAGTGCGCCGCGCCCGCCGCGGATTTATCTCGCCGCGCTCAACCCGCCGATGCTGCGCCTGGCGGGCGAAGTCGCCGACGGCGTCCTGCTCAACTATTCGCCGTCCGAGGCCGTGCCCGCGATGATCGCCGAGGTGCGCGCGGGCGCCGAGCAGGCCGGCCGCAATCCCGCCGACGTGGATATCGCGATTTATCTCCGCATGTGCATCACCGAAGATGAGGACAAGGCGCTCGAATCGTTCAAGCGCGAACTCGCGGGCTACGCCTTCGTCGACGCGTACAACGAGATGTTTGCGCGCTACGGGCTCGGCGACCAGTTCGCCGAAGTGCGACGGCTCTGGCGCGAGGGCAAGCGCGACGACGCGTACAAGGCGCTGAGCGACGCCGACATGCGCCGTATCGGGGCCTTCGGTGCCGCCAGTAGCGGCCGCGACTTCGTCGCCAGCTTTCGCGCCGCGGGCGTCAACCATCCAGTGATCTTTCCGATCGGCCCCGGACGCACGGCCGAGCGCGACTTCCAGAACACAATGCGCGCGATGGCGGGCGCGTAGCGCTCCACCCGGGCCGTCCAGCGGCAGAGAACAGGAGCACATCTTCATGGGATATCCGTACAAGATCATCCTCTGCCCGGTCGATTTCGACGACAACTCGATGGCCGCGCTCACGCATGCGCGCCGCCTCGCGACCGACATGGGCGCAACGATCCATCTGCTTCACGTGCTGCCGATCCTGCCGATGCTCGCGGACCACGGAGTCAACATCGGCGCCGATGAAGAGGCGGAAGAGGAGGCTCAGCGCAAGCTCAAGGACCTCGTGCGCCGCCGGCTGTCCCGCACCCCCTGCGAGACCCATACGCGTATCACGTTCGTCTCGGAAGTGCCGAAAACCATCCTGGCCTTCTCGCGCGAACTCGCCGCCGATCTGATCGTGATGGCGACGCATGGGCGCAGCGCGATCGGGCATCTGCTCTTCGGCAGCGTGACCGAGGCTGTAGTGCGCAACGCCGTGTGCCCGGTCCTGACCCTGCGTTTTACGCCGCAACCCGAGACCCAACCGCAGGCGGCCAAGCCAGCCGAGACGGTCAAGGCGGCCGCGTCCTCCAAAAAGGCCTCGGGAAAGACGGCGGGCGCGCCGCGCTGAGCGCCGGTCAAGCGTTGCGCGCGAGACCCAATCGATCGATGACTACGGCGGCATCCGTCGCCCCAATCGCATTGCCGCGCATCGCTATTCTGGTCCTCATCCTGATCCTGTTGGCGCCGGCGACGCCGGCCGCCCCCGCCGGAAACAAAAGCTTCACACTGACGGTCGAGAACAAGCGTATCGAGATTGGCCTCGATCTGACTTACGACGCGTGGACCTACGACGGCCAGGTGCCGGGGCCGTTACTACGCGTGCGCGAGGGCGACGAAGTCACGCTCAAGCTCGTCAATCCGACCACGATGGCGCACGGGATCGATACGCACGCCGCTGAGCTGGCGCCCAAGCTCCATTTCACCGCGCCCGATGGCCTGCGCAACCTGAGCTACAGCTTTCGCGCGCGCGTCCCCGGCGCGTTCCTCTACCAATGCAGCGCCATCCCGGCGCTCTCGCACGTCGCCAACGGGATGTATGGGATGATGATCGTCGACCCGGCTCAGGGCTGGCCCAAGGCGCACGAAGTGATGATCGTACAGGGCGAGTACTACGGCACGCCCGACAAAAATGGGCTGGTGGCCGGCGACAGCCGCAAGGAGGTCGAGGAGCGGCCCGATTTCGTGGTCTTCAACGGGATGGTGGATCGCTACGTCGAGCATCCGATTACGATCAAGACCGGCGAACTGGTGCGCGTCTTCTTTGTCAACGCCGGTCCCAACCTGAGTTCGACCTTTCACGTGTCGGGTGCGATCTTCAGCACGGTCTATCGCGGCGGCAACCCGGCCGACGCGATGCACGATCTCGCGAGCTTCGAGGTCGGCCCCGGCGACGGCGCAGTGTTCGAATTTCGCGTTCACGAAGCGGGCGACTACGCCTTTATTGACCACGCCCTCGGGCGAACCACGAAGGGCGCCGAGGGCATCTTTCGCGCCACACCGTAGCGGCACTTGCCGCCTGCGTGCGCCGCATGCTAACGCCGTCGTAAGCGGCAATTTCCGACAGCAACGATAAGGAAGTCATGGTCAAAATAATTCTTCAGCTCTACCCGGTGATTCCTGCGGCCAGTGAAGAGGAGCGCGCGGCGCTGCGCCCGATCGGGCGCAATCGCGAACTGTACCACCAAACCCTGCTCGGATGGCACGATATCATCAAGGCCGCCGACGAGATGGGCCTGTGGGGCGCCGCCACAATCGAGCATCACTTCTGGTCCGAGGGCTACGAGGTCGGTCCCAACCCTGGCGTGCTCAACGCCTACTGGGCCGCGATCACCAAGAAAATTCGCGTCGGCCAGATGGGCTACGTGATGAGCACGCAGAACCCGCTGCGGGTCGCCGAGGAAACCGCGATCCTCGACCATCTCGCCAACGGACGCTTCTTCGTCGGCTTCGCGCGCGGCTACCAGTCGCGCTGGACCAACGTCATCGGCCAGCATCTCGGCACGCGCGCCACCACCTCGCCCTCGGCCGCCAAGGTCGACCCGGCGCGGCTGTTCGGCAAGGACGTGGTCAAAAAAGACGTCGACGACGACGACATCAACCGGCGCATCTTCGAGGAAGAAATCGACATCGTCGTAAAAGCGTGGACCCAGGAGAGTATCGAGTACAACGGCAAGACCTGGCAGATCCCCTTCCCCTACGAGAGCGGCGTCGACGACTGGCCGCTCGGCAAGTTCGGCGTGACCGGACGGCTCGGTGCGCATGGCGAGGTCGACGCCGAGGGCAACACGCGGCGCGTATGCGTGGTGCCGTCGCCTTACACGCGGCCACATCCCCCGGTCTTCGTCGCCACCGCGGGCTCGCCCGAGAGCGCCGAGTATGCGGCCAGCCGCGGCTTTATCCCGCTCTACTTCACCTCGCTCGACACGGCGCTCACGCTGGGCAACGCCTACGTCAAGGAAACCAACCGGCTCGGCCGCCCGATGGCGCTCGGGCAAAACCAGGCGCTGGTGCGGATGCCGCATATCGGCGACACGATGGAGAAGGCGCACGAGTCGGTGATGAAGTACGACTCCGACATCTTCCGCAACTTCTACGCCGCGATGGGCCGGCACACGGTCGAGCCGAAGGACGTGGTCAAGGCGGTGACCAAGTTCGGACTATGGGTGCCGGGCACGGTCGAGAGCGTGCGCAACACGCTGGTCGAGGAATACAAACGCTTCCCCAGCGAGTACCTGACGCTGATTTATCATTACGCGCAGATGCCGAAGGAAGAGGTGCTGCGCCAGCTTCATATTTTCATGAAAGAGATCAAACCCGCGCTCGATGAACTGGCGCAGTATCCGGCCGAACCGTCGGTGGCGGCGGCCGGCGGCGGCCAATGATCTTTCGCCAACTCCCAACCCGCCGCTTCGGCGTGGCTGCTGCGATGATGACGATGGATCGGAACCGCCTCGTCTCCCGATGCGTGTCTTCGATTCGATGAACGGCGCAGAGGGGATGACCTGGCCGCACCTCCTGCCACAGGCAGTGGTCAGGCCGCTCACACGCGCCGCGATCTTTCTGATCGTAACGGTGAACCCGGGTGTAGAGAGCCTGACGACTGTCCGATCGCTATGCGCAGACCTGTCCAAGCTGTTACGCGCGGTGGGTTTCCGCGAGCCCGAGGGAAAGCTCTCGTGCGTGCTCGGCTTTGGATCGGACGCATGGGACCGGCTCTTCGGGCAACCGCGGCCGGCGGAGCTTCATCCCTTCCGCGAGATCAAGGCCGAGTCGCGCCATGCCGTCGCCACGCCAGGCGATCTGCTTTTCCATATCCGCGCCGAACGAGAGGATCTGTGCTTCGAGTTGGCGACGCAGATCATGATGAAGTTAGGCAAAGCGGTCAGTCCGGCGGATGAGGTCCACGGCTTCCGTTACTTCGATTCGCGCGATCTGCTCGGATTCGTCGACGGAACGGAAAATCCCGCGAATCAAGCCGCTATCGACGCCACTTTCATTGGCGAGGAAGATCCCGCCTTCGCCGGCGGGAGTTACGTAATCGTGCAGAAGTACCTGCACGACCTGGCGGGGTGGGACGCTCTGCCTATCGCCGCCCAGGAACGGATCATCGGCCGCACCAAGCTCTCCGATGTCGAGTTGGACGATGGGATCAGGCCGACTTCCGCGCATAGTGAACTGACGACAATCGTGGAGAACGGCAAAGAGATTAAGATCCTCCGCAGCAACATGGCCTTCGGGCAAGTTGGACAAGGTGAGTTCGGCACCTACTTCATCGGTTACGCCCGCTCACCCCGCACGATCGAGCAGATGCTGCAGAACATGTTCGTGGGGCGACCGCCGGGCAATTATGATCGACTGCTTGATTTCAGCCGTGCGGTCACAGGCAACCTGTTCTTCGTGCCTTCGCTCTCGTTCTTGGAGAGCGTGGCGCCGGACCAACTCCAGGCACCTGAGACTACCGCCGCTTCGGAGACCGATTCATCACTTCCCGCTCCGCCGACCAGCGACGGTTCGCTGGGCATCGGCTCCCTCAAAGGAGAACCCCGCAATGAATAACCTGCACCGCGAGCTTGCCCCGCTTTCCGAGAGCGCGTGGGCCCAAATCGAGGCGGAGGCGGCGCGCACGCTAAAACGCTATCTTGCGGGACGACGTGTCGTGGACGTCAAAGGACCCGGCGGAGTCGCCTTGTCCGCCGTCGGCACCGGCCACCTGCGCACGGTCGAGGCGCCCGGAGATGGAATCATCGCCCGCCAGCGCGAAGTGAAGGCCCTGGTGGAGTTGCGGGTACCGTTCGAACTGGAACGCCAGGCGATCGACGACGTCGAGCGGGGGGCAAACGATTCTGATTGGCAGCCGCTAAAAGACGCCGCGAAGCGCATCGCCTTTGCCGAAGACCGCGCCATCTTCGAAGGCTACGCCGCAGCCGGCATCCAGGGTATCCGGCAAGGGACCAGCAATCCTGTGGCAACTCTGCCCGCCGAAGTAATTCAATATCCCGACGCGATCGCCGGAGCGCTCAGCCAGTTGCGTCTCGTCGGCGTCAACGGTCCCTATTCGGTATTACTGGGCGCGGACGCTTACACGGCGTTGAGCGAAACCAGCGATCACGGCTATCCGGTGATCCAGCACATCCAGCGCCTGGTCAACGAGGAAATTATCTGGGCGCCGGCAATCGCCGGAGCCTTCGTCCTTACCACCCGTGGCGGCGACTTCGATCTGCACATCGGCCAGGACGTCTCGATTGGTTATTCGAAGCACTCGGACACAGCCGTTACCCTGTACCTGCAGGAAACGCTCACCTTCCTCCTGCTTACATCTGAAGCCGCGGTGGCGCTTACACCCGCGGGATAAGAGCGATACGGGATAGAAAGAAAAGGCCGGCGCCCTGACGGATGCCGGCCTTTTTTGCTTTTCGGAAATCCCCGCCACCTAAGGCGTGGGCTTGGGATGTTCGGCTGCTTTGGGATGCTCGGCTGGCTTGGCATGATCGCTGCCGGCTTTGCCCTGGCGGTTGGCGATCACCTCGTCGATGAGCCCGTACTCGACCGCTTGCGCGGCGTGCATAAAGAAGTCGCGGTCCGTGTCCTTCTCGATGCGCTTGAGCCCTTGCCCGGTATGGTTGGTCAGGATGTTGTTGAGTATCTCGCGCAGGCGCAGCGCCTCGCGCGCCTGGATTTCGATATCGGTCGCCTGGCCCTCGAAGCCGCCCGAGAGCTGGTGGATCATGATGCGCGAGTGCGGCAGCGCGTAGCGCCGCCCCTTGGCGCCTGCCGCCAGCAGCACCGCTCCCATACTTGCCGCCTGCCCCACGCATAGCGTCGACACCGGAGGCTTGATGAACTGCATGGTGTCATAAATCGCGAGCCCCGCCGTCACCGAGCCGCCCGGCGAGTTGATATATATGTTGATCTCGCGCTCGGGATCCTCGGATTCGAGGAACAGGAGTTGCGCCGTGACCAGGTTGGCGGCCTCGTCATGAATCGGGCCGCCGATGAAAACTATCCGGTCCTTCAGCAGGCGCGAGTAGATGTCGTACGCGCGCTCTCCGCGGCCGGTCTGTTCGACCACCATTGGAATCAGCAAGCTCATATGATGAACAATACCATCGTCGCGCCCGCGCCGCATCCTCCGCCGGGCGGCGTCAGCGGGCCAGCCGGAAGCGCTCGCCCAAAAAGACCTGGCGCACGATGTCGCTGTCGACGATTTCGCGCGGCCCGCCGTGAAACAGAATTTTGCCCGAGTGAATCACGTAAGCGCGGTCGATTATCGACAGCGTCGCGTGCACGTTGTGGTCGGAGATGACGATTCCGATGCCGCGCTCCTTGAGGTACGTGATGATGCGCTGGATTTCGACCACGGTAATCGGGTCGATGCCGGCGAACGGCTCGTCCAGGCAGAGGAACATCGGATCGAGCACCAGCGCGCGCGTGATTTCGACTTTGCGCCGTTCGCCCCCTGACAGCACGCTCGCCTTGGAACGCGCCAGGCGCGCGATGTCGAGTTCGTCGAGCAACGTCTGCAGCCGCGCCCGCCGCTCCTCGTCCTCCAGCGGCAACGTCTCGAGCACCGCTAGCAGATTCTGCTCGACCGTCAGCTTGCGGAAGACCGATGGCTCCTGCGGGAGGTAGCTGATGCCGCGCCGGGCGCGCTGATACAGCGGGAGCATCGTGATGTCCTCGCCGCCCAGGCGCACGCGCCCCTCGTCGGGCTTGATCAGCCCGACCACCATGTAAAAGGTCGTGGTCTTGCCGGCGCCGTTGGGGCCGAGCAGGCCCACCACCTCTCCGCTATGGACGTTGACCGCGACGCCGTCGACTACCGCACGTCCGCCGTAGCGCTTGACCAGCCCGTCGGCTTCCAGCGAGACCTGCTTCGGCTTGGGGATCGGGGGCTCGGGTGGTTTCTGTTCTCGCAGTGGTTCGACTTTTGCCATCCTGATCAGGCGCTCGACCAGCCGCCTCTTAAAGACTTACCCGGTTTCCGATGCTGAATGAAGAAAGCGGCCGCACTTTCCCATGAATAATACGCAATCCGCCCGCGCCGGTTTCGTAGCAACGCGTTTACGCCCCTTCCGCAACGGGAAGAGGCCGGGAGTTAGGTCTTCCGGCTCTCTCCTGTGCGATGCGGCGGAAGACGCGAAGCTGTGCTAATTTGCCTGCCTATGTCGGAGAGCGTGCGGAAAATCTACCTCTGCGGACCGATCATGGACGCCGACCCGAAGGCGGCCAAGGACTGGCGCACCCGCGCCAAGGAACGTCTGGCAGGCCGCTTCATCCTGCTCGATCCGCTGCGTCGCAATTTCCGCGACAACGAGCTCGACTCCTCCAACGAGATCGTCGAGTTCGATCTGCAGGACGTCCGCGAGGCCGACCTGTTGCTGGTCAACTATTGCAAGCCTTCGCTGGGCACCGCGATGGAAGTCTTCTACGCCAGCCACGACCTCGGCAAGTTCGTGATCGCATTCAGCCCGCTCGGCTTCAAGGACTGCTCGCCCTGGATGGTGCGGTTTTGCACCAAGATCCTGCCCGACCTTGAAAGCGCGCTGATCTACATCGAGCGCCACTTCAACTAGAGAACGTGTTCGTGCGCGCGGCCCATCGGATCATGCGAAGCTTGAGTTCTTTTTGCGATGCGTCCGATATACACTAAGTCTAGCCGAGGATGACACGTTGAGAGCGGGCGAGAATTTCTTCAATTTCCATAATCACGACATGGTCCGCGTCGCGGTCGCTATCCCGGCCGTGCGCGTCGCCAACCCGGCCTTCAACGCCGAGCAGACCATCGCCCTGATGCGCCAGGCGGCCGAGCGTCACGCGGCCCTCGTACTCTTCCCGGAACTCGGACTTCCCGGCTACTCCTGTGAAGACCTGCATCAGCAGCGCGTCGTGCTCGACGGATGCGTCGCGGCGCTGAGCAGGATCGTCGAGGCGAGCCGCGCGCTCGACACCGTCGCGGTCGTTGGCTTCGGGCTTGCGATCGACCATCAGCTTTTCAATTGCGCCGCCGTCCTTCATCGCGGACGCATCCTCGGCGTGACGCCCAAGACCTATCTGCCCAACTACCGCGAGTTCTACGAGATGCGCCAGTTCGTGCCCGGCGACGTGGCGCTGCGCAATGAAATCGAGTTTTGCGGCCAATCCGCGATTCCGTTCGGCGCCCGCCTGCTGTTTGCGGTCGAGGAACAACCGTTGCTCGCTTTTCACGTCGAGATTTGCGAGGACCTGTGGGTGCCGATTCCGCCGTCGTCCTATGCGGCGCTGGCCGGCGCGACCGTGCTGCTCAACCTCTCGGGCTCGCCGGTCACCGTCGCCAAGGCTGAATACCGGCGTGCGCTGGTCGAAAATCAGTCGGCGCGATGCATGGCGGCCTATCTCTTTGCCGGCGCTGGCGCCGGAGAATCGACCACCGACCTCGCCTGGGACGGCCAGGGGCTCATTTGCGAAAACGGAAACCTGCTCGCCGAGTCAAATCGCTTCAGCTTCGAGCCGCAACTCGTCTGCTCGGAGATCGATCTCGAACGCCTGTCCCAGGAACGGATGCGCCAGACCAGCTTCGCCCAGACAGTGCGGCATCATCGCGATGAGCTGCGGGGCTTTCGCACGATCAAATTCCCGGCCGAACTCGCGCGGCGCGACCGGATGCTACCCGAGCGCCGGCCCGAGCGCTTCCCCTACGTACCCTCCAACCCGGCAGTGCGCGACGAGCGATGCTCAGAGGTTTACGAAATCCAGGTGCAGGGACTGGCGACGCGGCTGCGCGCGACCGGAATCAAACGCGTCGTGATTGGCGTCTCAGGGGGCCTCGACTCGACCCAGGCGCTGCTGGTCTGTGCGCAGGCGATGGATCTGCTCGGCTATCCGCGCGCCAGCATCCTTGGCTACACGATGCCCGGGTTTGCGACCTCCGCGCGCACGCTCGAGCAGGCGCGCGACCTGATGCGGGCGATCGGATGCACCGCGCACGAACTCGACATCCGGCCCGCCGCGCACCAGATGCTCAAAGACATCGGCCATCCGCATCGCGAAGACGCCGCGGTTTACGATATCGCATTCGAAAACGTGCAGGCCGGCGAGCGCACCAGTCATCTGTTCCGCCTCGCCAACCTCAACGGCGCGTTGGTGGTCGGCACCGGCGATCTGAGCGAACTCGCGCTCGGATGGTGTACCTACGGGGTCGGCGACCAGATGTCGCACTACAACGTCAACGCCAGCGTGCCCAAGACGCTCATCCAGCATCTCATCCGATGGGTCGCCGGCACCGGACGGCTCGGCGCCAAAACGAGCACCACGCTGCACGAAATCCTGGCCACTCCCATCAGCCCCGAACTGGTGCCCGGCGGCGATGGCGGCGAGGGCCCTGCGCAGGACACCGAGGCGATGATCGGCCCCTACGAGTTGCACGACTTCAGCCTCTACCACGTCCTGCGCTTCGGCTATCCGCCGGCCAAGGTCGCGTTTCTCGCTTACTGCGCGTGGCACGACGCGCGGCGCGGCGGATGGCCCGACGTGCCATCCGAGTCTCGCCACCAGTACGCGATTGGCCAACTGAAGGAGCATCTGCGCACGTTTCTTTTCCGCTTCTTCCAGACCAGCCAGTTCAAGCGCAGCGCCGTACCCAACTCGCCCAAGGTCGGCTCGGGCGGATCGCTCTCGCCGCGCGGCGACTGGCGCGCGCCCTCGGACAGCGAAGCCGCGGCCTGGCTCGCAGCGCTCGATCTCGTGCCTGACCACGAATAGCAATATCCCTCGAAATCGATGGTTTCCGTTGCGCCGATGCGCTGCTGCGGCGTTGTGCTAAACTGCGCGATTCATCGAAAGGAGCTTGGGATGGATTTCGGACTGTTTCTGGCCAAGATTGATCTCGAAACCGTGCGCGAGTCAGCGCGGATCGCCGAGGAACTCGGCTATCACCTCGTAGTGTTTCCCGACCATTTCGTCCACGAGCCGCCCGGCGGGGAATACGACCCGCACGCTATCGCCCACGAGGCGATCCTGCTGGCTGCGGTCGCCGCGCAGGCGACCCGTACGATTCGAATCGGGCACCTCGTGCTATGCAACCTCTTTCGCCATCCCGCAGTGACGGCGCAGGCCCTGATGTCGCTCGACCATCTGAGCGGCGGACGCCTGGTGGCCGGCCTGGGCGCAGGGTGGACCGAGACCGAATTCCGGATGACCGGGATTGGTTTTCCGGATATCGCCACGCGCCTGCGGATGCTCGACGAGTCGCTGACCTGTATTCGTTCGCTGTGGACCGAAGAACGTACGACCTTCGAGGGCGAGTTTTATCGGCTGAAGGACGCGATTTTGTGGCCCAAGCCGCTCCAGCGGCCTCATCCGCCAATCATCATCGGCGGCAGCGGCCGCGGAGCGCTGCGCCTGATGGCCAAGCACGCCGATGTCGCGAATATCGCCGTGGACACCGGCAAATCGGCAAAGCTGACCCTGAAAAACATGAGCCAGGTCGGCGATGCGGCGTTTCGAGAGAGGGCCAGGTTCGTACGCGCCGAGGCCGCACGTTTGGGCCGCGACCCCAACGCGATCACGATCAGCAATGCGGTCTTCTCGGTGATGCTCACGGATTCAGTGGCCGCCGCCGAGGCCAGCGCACGCGAGATCGGCCGGATGTTCGGCATCCCGGCGCGCGAGGCGCCTCGCTCGGCGCTGTTTCTAATCGGCACGCCGCAGCAGTGTATCGAGGAACTCAACCGCCGCGCGGCCGAGTGGGGCGTCGGACAATTCATCTTCGGGGCTGGCACCCCCGAGACCACGCGCCGCCTGGCAAACGAGGTGCTGCGCCACGTTGGACGATGAGTCACAAACGCGCTATTTATAGATATGGCGCGTCTACGCGACGTCGATGTAAACGTTTGCGGGACGGAAACCGTCAAATGCGGGGAGGGGAATGCGGCGCCAAGATCGCGGAGCTTCCAATGGGAACAAGCATGCAGCCACTGGGGTAGCGACGATGGGCACACTTAAGATTCTAGCCGCGGCCGCGGGCTTCCTCCTGATAATGAAGGTGCCTGCGTTCGCTCAAAATCCGGCGGAGCCGCAAGAGACCGCCCAAGCATCCTCGGGCTCAGCGTCCAGCGCTCAGGACGAGGGCCAGAGTTCGACCGACGCAAGGCTGGACCTGACCGAAAGCGATTGGTGGGGGGAGAACGACGGCTTGTCGTTCGGCTACCTCCCCGGAGGGTATGGGCTCGGGCTGGGGTCGTGCGGATCATGGTCGGCAGGGACGGGCCGAGGCGCCGTGCAATGGTGGAACGCTCCGAGCACCAACGCCTGGTTTCCAACCGGCCAGCAGCTACCGTATCCGTACGGTTCCGGCTGGTGCGGCAACAATGGCTACGGGAATCGATCGCCTTACGCTCTGTGGGTGAACCGGATTATCATCCCCACGAACAAGCATCACGGCGCCTGGAAACATACTCCTGGCAACGAGACGAACAATCAAACGAAAGCGCAGACGCAAGCGGCGGTTGCCAAAGAACCTCGCGAGTTAGATGCGGTCCGCGACACTCCTGACGACGACTGGACGCGCGTCGACGACCATGTCGAGTATCCTCATACCCAGCAGACCGCGGCGCTGCAGCGCCAGAACGATCAAGGGAGATATGCGGCGCCGCGCGGGCGCCTGACCGACCAACAGGCGCGCGAACGACAGCATATGGCGCAACAACAGAACCTGCAGCGGGCGCGCGCGGAGAAGATGCAAGCCCTCGGACGCCGGCGTGCCGCGCAGACTAGGGCGTTCGCGCCCATGCGTATGAGTGGATCCCGACCCGCGCCAGCTCATATCGCGGCGCGGTCCGGTGGCCACGGTCACTCCTGAAGCTCGATCAGCGAATCAACCAACGAGCGAATCCACCAATGATGGTTGATTCGCTGAACTCGATTCGCGATCCCGCGTTCAACTTAGCTGCGTCCGTCATCGCGGCCGTCGCGGCGGTCAGTTATGCCACGGCTGCCATTGCGGGTGATGTGCCTCGACCCATCTCGGATCATGTTTGTACCACCAGTTGCGGTCATGCCAGTGATGGTGGTTGTCATAGTCGCCATCAGTGAGCCGCCACTGCGGATAGTGTTGGACCCATTCCGGATGATACTGCCACACCCATCCGGGACGATGCACGTGCCACCAATTGGCGTCGTGCCATCTGTGATGTTCGTCGTAGGCACCCCACCCCTGATGTCCATAGGGCTGCGCGTGTGCCACGCGGGCCGGCGCTGCTCCCACGACCGCCACAGTTGCAACCAGTGCAAGGACCATTCGAAGTTTCATCCGGTATCTCCTGAACTTAATATCTCCCTGATGTCTTCTTAATATCTTCAGCATTTAAGCCCTTCATCATTATTCGGTCGCGGTGCGACGCGACCGGACATCAATTGCGCGAGGTAGAACGCGCCTTGATAGCGCAATCCGATGAGGCATGTCGAGTGCCAATCTGCTTGACCGGTAAAGTCCATATTTTCATCTCAAACTGCTTGATATTGTATCAAACCGATTAAACACCTAATAAAAGTCCTACTTAGACAGCATAATCTATAGAAACCGGGCATGCCGTCGGCATTTGAAAGCGCTCTGCGCGCTGCTGCGCAGTTCGTTATTCACAGCAAGAGGACCGAATCGGATGCCGGATTTTCGTCTTCAATGCAGCCGATAACAAAGGCCTCTCGCATTATGCATGATTATGCTTGCTTTGCTTTATCCACTGACCCTGTTTTCGCAAGTGTCAAACGCCTGTACGCTGAAGCTCCTGAGCGAATCGCAAACTTGAAACGCTCTACGTCCGGTTAGCATGAGAATGCAGAAAACATGGCGAGAGACGGGGGATCGACGCGCGCTTCGATGGTTTTCCACCGCGCGATCGGCAATGCGGTCCACACCGCTGGCCGGTCGTTTTTTCTCAGACAAATGTCGTGTAGTCCGACGAGCGGGTGACGCGATCGTAGAGGATTTCAGTGAACCGTCCGCGGACCCCCTTCGCGCCGGACCTCAGACTGAGCCGGTTGCGTCCGCAAGCCCGTCCGCGGCGCCACGCGACTTAGCGGGAGAGACGGGCATTGTTCGAAAGTCCGATCACCGCAGCCGCAAGCACGTTGTTCTTTTCGCTCCTGGACCTATCACCGAAGCCGACCTGCATAAGGCGAATCGCAAGTTCGCCGCTACTCTCAAACAGCGTCGTCGGCGGGCTAAGCGGCTTCGATGGTTAGCAGACAACGCCGCGACGATTGTGTTCGTGACTGGTCTGCTCGTTCTGGTATGGCTCGTGGCCGCTAAATAGCCGGCTGTTTTTAAGGTGCCAGAAGCACCGATTGGCAGCAGGAGTCCGTGCGAAACTGAGAGATCTCTCGTCTGCAAGAGGACGATACATGGAACGCGTCCAACGAAAAGGCGAGCCCAGCATCCGGAAATTATTGGCGCGCCCGAAGGGAGTCGAACCCCCAACCCTCGGATCCGAAGTCCGATGCTCTGTCCAGTTGAGCTACGGGCGCGCGACCGGAGTCTCAACAAACTAGCAGACGCGCGCGGTCTGTCCAGACTGCATCGCCGACGCGTCAGTCACGCGGGCGGACCGATACGTAGCGATTGCCGCGTTCGTAAAATCGCCATCGCTTCGTGGCCCACGCGCCGGCGTAATCCACGTTGATACGCGCCGAGCGCCCTACTCTTCCGACCCGCCGATCGGCCTCTTCCAGGAAAAGCCGGTCGCCGCAAAGGTCGCGTCCGTAGTCCTCGCCGGTTATCCCGAGCGCCTGCGTCAGCTTGCCCGGGCCATTGGTCAACTCGCGAGCGCCGGGAGATTTCCCGCCGCCGCGCCGGCGCACCATCAGCTCCAATCCGCGAACCGGTTCGAGTGCCCGGATCAAAACCCCGTGCGGCTCGCCCTCGGTGGCTGCGATGATGTTCATCGCCCAACTCAATCCGTAAATAAAATAGACGTAGGCGTAGCCCGGCGGCCCGAACATCACCGCGGTCCGTTTGGTAAGTCCGCGCGCGCTGTGCGCCGCGAGGTCGAGCGGCCCACGATACGCCTCGGTTTCAACGATGCGGCCTGCCGCCTCGCCCTCGGCCGTGCGATGCACCAGCATCATCCCGATACATTCGCGCGCTACCACCAACACCGGACGGGCGTAGAAACTGCGGGGCAGTTTCATCCGCTCTTTTGTCGATGCTCCCGGTAGCGCGCGATCAACGCGTTGGTCGAGCTGTCGTGTTTGAGTTGCGGCGCGCCGGCGCTTTCCAGCTCGGGGATGATTCGTTGGGCCAGCACCTTGCCCAGCTCGACGCCCCATTGGTCGAACGAGTCGATGCCCCAGATCGCGCCCTGGGTGAACACGCTGTGCTCGTAGAGCGCCACCAGCTTGCCCAGCGTCTCGGGCGTCAGCTGCTCGGCCAGAATCGTCGTGGAGGGGCGATTGCCCTCGAACACGCGATGCGGCACCAGCCAGTCGGGCGTACCCTCGGCCTTGACCTGCTCGGGAGTCTTGCCGAAGGCGAGCGCCTCGCCCTGGGCGAAGACGTTGGCGAGCAGCATATCGTGATGGCGCCCGAGCGGATTGAGCGAGCGGTAAAACGCGATGAAGTCGCAGGGGATGAGCTTCGTGCCCTGATGAATCAACTGGTAGAACGAATGCTGCCCATTGGTTCCCGGCTCGCCCCAGAAAATCGGCCCGGTCTGATAGTCGACGGCCGCGGCGTCGAGCGTCACATGCTTGCCGTTGGATTCCATCGTGAGCTGCTGCAGGTAGGCCGGAAAGCGCTTTAGATATTGCTCATATGGAAAGACGCCGACCGTCTGCGCGCCGAAGAAATCGTTGTACCAGATCGAGAGCAACCCCATGATCACCGGCAGGTTGCTTTCGAACGGCGCGGTGCGGAAGTGCTCGTCGATCGCGTGGAACCCGTTGAGCATCGCGCGAAAGTTCTCCTGTCCGACCGCGATCATCGTCGAGAGCCCGATCGCCGAGTCCATCGAGTAACGGCCGCCCACCCAGTCCCAGAACCCGAACATGTTCTGCGCGTCGATGCCGAACTTGGTCACCTCGGCGGCGTTGGTCGAGACCGCGACGAAATGTTTCGCGATCGCCTTCTCGTCGCCGAGCGCATCGAGACTCCACTTCCGCGCGCTGTGCGCGTTGGTCATGGTCTCGAGCGTGGTGAAGGTCTTCGAGGAGATGATGAATAGCGTTTCGGCCGCGTCGAGGTCGCGCGTCGCCTCGACGAAGTCGGTGCCATCGACGTTGGAGACGAAGCGCACGGTGAGATTGCGATCGCTGTAGTGGCGCAGCGCCTCGTAGGCCATCACCGGCCCGAGGTCCGAGCCGCCGATTCCAATATTGATGACGTTGCGGATGCGCTTGCCGGTGTGGCCCGTCCACGAACCGTCGCGCACGCGGCGGCTGAAGGCCGCCATCCGCTCAAGCACCTCGTGAACCTCGGGCACCACATTCTTGCCGTCGGTCATGATCGACGCGCCGCGCGGCGCGCGCAGCGCCACGTGCAAAACGGCGCGCCGCTCGGTGACGTTGATCTTCTCACCCGCGAACATTGCGTCGATCCGCCCGCGCAGCCCCGCCTCCCCGGCCAGCGCCAGCAGCAGGCGCATCGTCTCGTCCGTGATGCGATGCTTGGAGTAGTCGAGATAGAGCCCGGCGGCTTCGGCTGCGAAGCGCGCGCCGCGTTTCGGGTCTTCGCTGAAGAGCGTGCGCAGATGAATGTCGCGAATCTTCTGGTAATGCTCACTCAGAGCCTTCCAGGCAGGCCGTCCGGTGAGCGGCGCGGTTTTGGTCTCCATCGGTCCGTTCCCCTTCGCGATCAGCTCGCCTTTTTGAGCGCCGCGCTCTTGTTCGTGATGCAGACCAGAAGGTCTTCCCATGACTTGACGAAAGCGTCCGCGCCTTCGCGCTGAAGCTGCTCGGCCAGCGCGTCGATATCGACTCCAGCCCTGGTGAACTCGGCCAGCTCGGCCTCCGCGTTGCCGCCATCGTGCGCCATCATCGCGCCAACCTCGCCGTGGTCGGCAAGCGCCTTCAGAGTATTCTCGGGCATAGTGTTGACCGTATGCGGCGCCGCCAGTGACTTCACGTAGAGCACGTCGGAAGCCTTGGGATCCTTGGTGCCGGTGCTGGCCCATAGCAGCCGCTGCGAGCGGGCGCCGAAGTTGAGCAGTCTGAGCCAGCGGTCGGAGGCGAGCAACTCGCGGTAGGCCTTGTAGATCCGTTTGGCCATCGCGATGCCGAGGCGGTCGTGCAAAGCCGGCGGCACTTTCTTCGCCGCCGCGACGTCCCATCGGCTGACGAACACCGAGGCGACCGAACCGACGTGCGGATTGAGGCCGGCCGCGAGACGGCGCTCGATGCCGCGGATATAGGCTTCGGCGGCCGCGACGTATTGCTCGCGCGAGAAAAGCAGCGTTACGTTGATCGGCACGCCAGCGAAGATAGCTTCTTCTATCGCCGGGATGCCCTCGCGAGTCCCGGGAATTTTCATGAACAGGTTCGGGCGTGCGCCGCGCGCGGACAACTGCTTCGCGGCCGCGATGCTGCCCGCGGTGTCGTAGGCGAGCTTGGGCGAAATTTCGAGCGAGACCCATCCGTCGACCCCGTTGGTCTTGTCGTGGAGCGGACGAAAGAGATCGGCGGCGCGCGTGAGGTCCTCGAGCGCGAGCTCGAAGAACAGCGCCTCGCCCTCCTTGCGTGCGGCGGTCTTCTCCCGGATGGCCGCGTCGTAGTCGTTACTGTTCTTGATCGCCTGGTCGAAGATGCTCGGATTCGAGGTCAGGCCCGTGATCGATAACTCGTCGATATAGCGTTTGAGCCCGCCGCCGACCAGCAGCGCGCGCGTGATGTTGTCCAGCCAGAGGCTCTGGCCGGCCTCATGCAGTATTTGTGTCGCTTTCATAATTTTCTCCTGACTTCTCTTGCGCCTCACTCCACGCGCATGGCGCGCAGGCTCGGCTTAAACTGAGATCGGCATAAACCGAGCGGTTATACATTCATCAACCTATGCGGGTGGGTTGTGCCAGCCATCGACCTCCGAGGTCAACTGCTCGGCTTTGGCCGGCCCCCAGGTGCCCGGCTGATACTCCAGTGCCGGAGTAACGTCGCCCAGAACCGGCTGAACGATCGCCCATTGCGACTCGACCGCATCCTGGCGCGTGAACAGCAAGTGGTCGCCAGCCATCGCGTCACCCAGCAGACGCTCGTAGGCATCCATCTCTTCGCCTTCGGGCCGCTGCACGAGCTTGAGCTCGGTTGGTTCGGGATCCATGTGCTCGCCGGGACGCTTGACCTGCGCGCCGACGGCGATTATCACGTCGGGGCCGAGCCGGAAACGATAGTAGTTCGAATCCTCCGGACGGAGCTTGCGCAGCGGCGGCCGCTTGAGCGTGACCAACACCTCGGTGGCGGTCACCGGCATGCATTTGCCGGCGCGGATGAAGAACGGCACGCCGTCCCATCGCCATGAGTCGATATGCAACCGCACGGCGGCGAAAGTTTCGACCGTCGAGCCCGGCTTCACGCCCGGCTCCTTGAGGTAGCCGCTGAATTGTCCGCGCACCATGTCATCCGGATTCAGCGGCAGGATCGAGCGGAAGACCTTGACCTTCTCGTCCTGGATCGATTCGGGATAGGTGGTCAGCGGCGGCTCCATCGCCAGGTACGCCACGACCTGGAGCAGATGGTTCTGCACCACGTCGCGGATCGCGCCGTTGGCGTCGTAAAAGGCGCCGCGGCCCTGCACCCCGAAACTCTCGGCCATCGTGATCTGCACGCTCTTGACGTAGCGCCGATTCCAGATCGGCTCAAGAAAGGAATTGGCGAATCGGAACAGGACCAGGTTCTGCACCGGCTCCTTGCCCAGGTAATGGTCGATTCGAAACACCCGGGATTCGTCGAACACCGTGTGCAGCGTCACGTTGAGCGCCTGCGCCGAGGGCAAGTCGTGTCCGAAGGGCTTCTCGACGATAACGCGCCCATTGCGCGCGCATCCTGAACTGCCGAGATTCTTGATCACGGTTGCAAAGAGGCTCGGCGGAATCGCCAGGTAGTGCGCCGGGCGCTCCGCGCCGTCCATCGCCTTGAGCAGCGCCGTGTAGGTCGCCGCGTCCTGATAGTCGCCGTCAATGTAGCGGAGGCGCTTCAGCAGCCGCGCGAAGGCTTCGTCGTTGACACCGCCGCCGTGCTTTTCGATACTCTCGCGCGCGCGTGCGCGAAGCTGATCGAGATTCCAGCCCGACTTCGCCACGCCGATCACCGGAAACTCCAGATGGCCGCGTCGCGCCATCGCATGCAGCGCCGGGAAGATTTTCTTGTATGCGAGGTCGCCGGTGGCGCCAAAAAACGCCAGCGCATCCGAGCGCGGCGCACTGCCGCTCATGACTTTTTCTCCAGGTGCCCGCCGAACTCGTAGCGCATCGCGGAGAGCAGTTTGTCGGCGAAGTCGGCCGCGCCGCGCGAACTGAAGCGCTCGTACAAGGCCGCCGTCAGGACCGGCGCTGGCACCCCCTCGTCGATCGCCGCGTCCACCGTCCAGCGTCCCTCACCCGAATCTGAGACCCGGCCGGTGAACTTCTTCAGCTCCGGATCGCCCGCCATCGCGTCGGCCGTGAGATCGAGCAGCCACGAAGCGATGACGCTGCCGCGGCGCCAGACCTCGGCAATGTCGGCGAGATTGAAATTGTACTGGTACAGTTCGGGATCGCGCAGCGGCGTGGTCTCTGCGTCGGCCACGTGCTGCTGCTTGCCGACGTTGGCGCGGCGCAGGATGTTCATCCCCTCCGCATACGCCGCCATCAACCCGTACTCGATTCCGTTGTGTACCATTTTGACGAAGTGGCCGGCGCCATTGGGTCCGCAGTGCAGGTAGCCGTGCTCGGCGGTGCCCGGTGCGGCCTTCTCGCGTCCGGGAGTGCGCGGCGCTGAATCGAGTGGCGGCGCGAGCGTGGCGAAAATCGGATCGAGGTGTTTGATGACCTCGGCCTCGCCGCCGATCATCTGGCAGAAGCCGCGCTCCAATCCCCATACGCCACCGCTGGTGCCGGAATCGACATAGTGGATGCCCTTGGCGCGCAGCGTCTTGGCGCGGCGGAGGTCATCGACGTAGTAGGAGTTGCCGCCGTCGACCAGGATGTCGCCCGGCTCGAAGTGCGCCGCGAGATCCGCAAGCGTCTTTTCCACCACCGCCGCCGGCACCATCATCCAGGCGACTCGCGGCTTTGTGAGCTTCGCCCCGAAGTCATCGAGCGAGGATGCGCCGATTGCGCCCTCTTTGGCGATCGCCTTCACCGCGTCAGGACTGACGTCGAAGACCACGCACTGATGCCCACCACGCAGGAGCCGCCGCACCATGTTGGCGCCCATCCTGCCCAGACCGATCATACCCATCTGCATTGCTATCGCTCCTTGGATAAAAGGCTCGCGCCGGGCAAGTCGTTACGACGTGATCAACGTGCGATCATAATTATGCACCGCGTAAGTCTCTTAGGTAACCTGCCGACACATTCAAAGGCGTGGGATTCAAGCCGCCGGCCTCGTCATACAAAAACTGAACACAGCCGGTCGCTGCGGTCGAGTGAGGAAATTGTGAAATCAATGGCGAGCTGGGAGACCGCTCGGACGACGTAGGACCCGAGACGTTCGTTTCTGTTCGTAGGCCATCGATGGCCTGTCATTCGGAGTGCAGGCCTCCCAAGCTGTCCTTTTGAATGGAAGATAGCAGTCTGAATGCGTAATTGAGCCTAAGCTTGCCAAGTTAAAGCAAAATATGCTACTATTGTGGCGTTAGATTTGCCGTTTGTTCACGTCGGGCCTGCTATCAGCTGCCCGGAGGGTCGATGGGGACGCAGAACGCTTCGTGGTCTCTCACAAAAAAAGGGGTGGTGAGGAGTATTGCGATGGATTTGAACGGAGTTTTGGCAAAGATGCGAAAGTCGAGCAATGGTCAGACTTTCACGGAATATTCAATGGTCGTGTTTTTCGTCGGCGTTGCGGCCTATTCCGCCTATGCGGGATTAGGGCTCGGGATCAAAGCGTTTGCGGAGAATCTTGCAACTTTTTTTGCCACAGTGGTGGCCTCTCTTTAGGCGTTGCCTTGGCTGGGAAGACCTCGTCCGTCTGAAGGTCTTTGTATGGCATCCGGCAGCTTCACGGGGATAGTAGCCGGATCGCGATAAAGGACACAGACGGCGGACTGGATTTCGGGCCGGAGTTTGCCCTCCGGCCCTTTTCTTTTTTCCCTGGGAACTTCTCTGGTGGTGCTCGACTGCGGCCTAAAAGCCGGTCCGCGGAGCCCTCTGAATAATCCCGCCGGGTCATCGTCGAATCTTTTGAGTGCGGATTTGTTGGCAGTTTTCACTGCACCGCACTTCGGTTGCAACCTCCTCCCGGCAGCCGAACGATGTCCGCCGAAAGGCGGGCCCGAACGGGCGGGCATCGGGGAGCCTCCCCCCTCTCTCGATGCCCGCCGTTCCTTGTCTGGCGACTCTCCAGCTTCGATTTCGAATCACTCCCGCCTCTCCACCCATCTGACGGGAAGAATTTAGGGCCGGCATGTCTAGTTTCTGGCGCCTCTGCTTGACAGCGCTGGAGCTACCACGGCATAGCTGGATGCTTGATGTGGCAAAAAAGATGCTTGATTGTCGGGCCTGTACTGGCTTTCGTGATGACGACGCTGCTGCTCAGTTGCGGCGGCGGCTCGAGCAGCTCGGCCCCGTCTCCTACCGTCACGCCGATAACGCTGATAGTGATGCGGGTCTGCGCGCAGGCTCCATCAACCGGGGCCGCGTGTACACAAGCCACCTCGGCTGAGATTCCGCTCAGCACCGACGACTACGAGTTCTATGCCCAGGGTGAGTTCAGCTCCAACGGGATCAGCACTTTCCAGAATATCTCGCCGTCGGCAAACTGGTTCGTCAACAATTCGCTCCTCACCAGTGAGGGTCAAGGCTTCTTCACCTCGCACACGGTGACGGGGTGCACGTGTATTACGGCCGCCTCCGGGACGGTGATAAGCCCGCCGGTGCTGATAGGCGTCGGACAGCCGGCGTCGGCTTGCAGTCCGTGCCCGCCGTCGCCACCTTCTCCGTGAGCATCGAAAGCCCGACCGCGGCGTGGAGGTTATCCACAAAGGGAAGGTTTGACACTACCGGAACGGGCCGATAGGGTCTTATTCTCCTGAGGTTTTCTTGTAATGGAACGACAGGCCCGGCGCGCCCAGGTGTTGCGCCATGCCAAGCGGATATTCGCGCGCAAAGGCTATCATCGGACCAATGTCGCTGATATCATCGCCCGCGCTCGTATCGCACGAGGTACCTTCTACCTCTACTTTCAAAACAAGAAGGATCTCTTCGAGGAACTGCTCGCCCAAGTGCTAACCGAGCTTTCACGACGCATCCAGCGCCTGCGCGCGGATGAACCCGACCCGGTCAATCAACTGCGCGACAACCTCAAGCGCGTGATGAATTTCGTGCTGGCGGAGCGCGAATTGACCGATATCCTGCTCAACCACTCGGTGGGTTTCGACCGCGACCTCGATTTGCGGATCCTGGAATTCTACCAGCGCATCGCCGACGCCATCCAGCGTTCGCTGGACCTGGGCGTGCAGATGAACCTCGTGCGTCCCTGCGACACGCGCATCGCCGCCTATTGCATCCTGGGCGGAATCAAGGAGGTGGTCGGCCAGATCGCGCGCCGGCGCCCGCGTGAGATCGATTCGCTAGTCGAAGAAATTCTGGCCTTCGGACTGGGTGGCGTGGCGCGCCCGGAGTTGCTCGACGAAGCCCGCCGGCGTGGCGAATTGCCAACGGCTGAGCGCGCTGTTTCTGGGCCCAAGGTAGAATGACATGTCAGTTTATGCGACCAGAACGGGACGCAGCTCCCGCGGCCGGGCTAAGGTGCTGGCCTTTTACGACCTCGACGGCACGCTGGCCAGTCTCAACCTGCTGCACGCCACCGTCTTCTACATGGCCAACCTGGGCGAATGGAGCGGACGTGCCGGCTATCTCGCCCGTCTCGCGCTCAGCCTTCCGCGGCTCTACATGGCCGAGCGTCACGACCGCCGGCTGCTCAACATGATGCTGTTCGAGGCCTACAAGGGGGTCTCGCGCGACCGTCTGTGGGAACTTGGAGACGAGTATTGCGACCGGGTGCTGATGCGCCATCTGTATCCGCGCGCGATCGAAATGCTCGAGGCCAATCGCGCCGCCGGAATCGAACCGGTGCTGGTTACCGGGTCGCCTGATTTCCTGGTCGAGCCGCTCGCGCGCCGCCTCAAGATCGAATATTTCGCCGCCAACCGCCTGGTCTACAGCCGCGGACTCGCTACGGGCCGGATGCTGGAGCCGGTGATGGCGGGTTCCGAGAAGTCGCAGTGGTGCGAAAGCTTCACTGAGGCGTGCCGCGTCGACATGGCGGGATGCTGGGGATACGCCGACTCATACTACGACTTACCCTTTCTCTGCGCGCTGGGGCATCCGGTGGCCGTCAATCCCGATCGCCGCCTGCTCGCCGCCGCGCACAATCGCAAATGGCCCATTGTTCGTTTCAGCCATGACGCCGAGCCCGTCCGCGACGGCAGCTCAACCGGGACGTGGCTGCTGGACTGGCTGGGGAGAGCTACGGATGGCGCGACCGGAAGGTAAGCTCAAAGAGCTGAAGACCGCCGAACTCCGGCACGAGCCCGGCGCGCGCCGAGACCTGGTGGTGACGCTCAACCGGCGCTCGGCGCCGCGGCTCATCGCCTATGGCGACGACTTCTGGTACGAGAAGCTGCCCGCCGGCACGCGAGTGATCTATCCCCCGCCGCCGCTGGAGCCGCTGGCCAATCCTGATGCCGCGATCCGCTACGCGCTGTTACGTCCTGAAAACGCCGATCCGCTGTTCGCGCAGCTCAATCCCAACATGCGCGTCACGATCGCGATCGACGACATCAGCCTGCCGCTGCCGCAGATGCGCCGGCCCGATATCCGCGAGCGCGCGCTCAACATCGTACTCCAGACGCTCGCCGACTACGGCGTCGACGATGTCCATCTGATCGTCGCAACCTCGCTCCATCGGCGCATGACCGAGGCCGAGATTCGCCGCATGGTGGGCGAGCGCGCGTTCAAGGAGTTCTGGCCCGAACGGCTGTATAACTTCGACGCCGAGAATCGCGCCGAGCTGGCGATGCTGGGCAAGACCGATCATGGCGAGGAGGTATGGCTCTCACGCCGCGCGGCCGAGTCCGACCTGCTGCTCTATCTCAACATCAACCTGGTCCCGATGGACGGCGGCCACAAATCCGTCGCGGTCGGCCTCGCGCCCTACCAGAGCCTGCGCCACCATCACAACCCGGCCACGCTGCGCCAGTGCAATTCCTACATGGACCCGACGCGATCGGCGCTGCATCACTCGGCCAACCGGATGGGCCGCCTGGTCAACGAGCACGTCAATGTCTTCACCATCGAGACCGCGATCAACAACCAGATGTACGGCGGGATGCTCGATTTTCTGCAGAAGAACGAGGACCGCTTCTCGGATTGGGATCGGATGCGGTTGAAGGGCTTTCGCTGGACGCTCGGCAACATGTCGGATTCACTGCGCCGCCAGGTGCTCAATCAATACGCCGCGCCCTATTCGATGACCGGCGTGTGGGCGGGCGAGACCGACGCGGTGCATCGCAAGGCGCTGGCCCGCGTGTTCCAGCAATACGCGGTGCCGGTCAAGGGCCAGTCCGACGTGCTGATCGTAGGCGTTCCCTACGTCTGCCCCTACAACGTCAACTCGGTGATGAACCCGGTGCTGGTGCAGTGCACGGGTCTTGGCTACCTGTTCAACATGTTCCGCGGCAAGCCGCTGGTACGCGAAGGCGGTACCGTGATCATCTGTCATCCGTTGCGCGATCAGTTTCACCCCGAGCATCATCCGAGTTACATCGAGTTCTTCCATCGCTGCCTGCGCGAGACCACCGAGGCCACCGAGCTGGAGCGCAACTTCGAAGCCGAGTTCGCACGCAACCCGACCTACGTTCACATGTATCGCTACGGCCATGCCTATCACGGCGTGCATCCGTTCTACATGTGGTACTGGGGCGAGCCGGCTCGCCAGCACGTAGGACGGGTAATCGCCGCAGGATGCGAGGAGCCGGAAGTCGCAACGCGTATGGGATGGGAGTCGGCCGACACGCTGGACGAGGCGATCGCGATGGCGACGTCGGATCTGGGGCGCTCGGCCAGTATCACCTATCTCCACTTACCGCCGCTGGTGATCGCTGATGTCGAATAGCAATGGAACTAACGGCAGCGCCGCGCGCACCGCGATGGCGCCGCTCGAACAGACGCTGCGCCACCGCCGCATCCTGCTGACCGGCGCGACCGGCTTTCTCGGCAAGGTCTTCCTCTCGCTGCTCCTGCGCTGGCATCCCGAGATCGAGCGCATCTACCTGCTCATCCGCGGCGACCGCCGCCTCGCGCTCAGCCGCTTGCGCCGCGAAATTCTCGACTCGCCCGTGTTCGGTCCTTTGCGCGAACACCTTGGCGACCGCTTCGACCGCTACGTCGAGGAAAAGCTTTCCGTGCTCTGCGGCGACATCACCGAGGACGACCTGGTCTCCGAGGGCGAGGCGCCGGGCCGCGGCGCGATCGACGCGGTGGTGCATTGCGCGGGACTGGTCAACTTCGAGGCCTCGCTGGAGAAGTCGCTGTCGGTCAACACCACCGGCGTTGCCAACGTGATCGAGTTCTGCCGCAAGCGCGGCGCCGCGCTGCTCCATGTTTCGACCTGCTACGCCGCGGGCAACGCGGACGGCCATCGTTTCGAGGACGACATACCGACCGACTGGTGTCCCAACGGCCGGCGCAATTTCACGCTGCGGCGCGAAATCCGCGACGCGCTCGCCGCGGTCGCCCGCGTGGAAGCGGAATCCCACGACCAGGCGCGCCAGGCCGACGAGCTGCACGTGGTCAATGCGGACGCCGACGGCGGCGACGTCCACGAAGCGGCGGCCGAGCGCTGGCGCAAGCGCTGGGTCGAAGAACGGCTCAAGGAGATTGGCCTGGAGCGCGCGCGGCGCTGGGGATGGCCCAACACCTACAGCTACAGCAAGAGCCTCGGCGAGCAACTGGTGTTCGCGGCGCAGGACACGATTGCCGCCACGGTGGCGCGCCCCTCGATCATCGAAAGCGCGCTCCGCGACCCGTTCCCCGGATGGAACCAGGGCGTCAACACCAGCGCTCCGTTGACTTATCTTTCCGGCCGCGGTTATCGCCTGTACCCGGCCAAGGGCGAGCTGGTGCTCGACGTCATTCCGGTCGACCTTGCAGCGCACGCGATGATCCCGATTCTCGCGGCACTGCTCGCCGGACGCCACAAACCCATCTACCAGCTCTGCACGTCCGACGTGAATCCGTTGCCGATGCGCCGGCTGGTCGAGCTGACCGGGCTCAGCAACCGTCGCGAGCATCGCCGCGTGGGCGGTCCCATGGGCCGCTTTGCACCGCACCTGGAGGCGGTGGTCGTCTCGCAGAGCACTTACGAGCTCGCGAGCCAGACGCTGCCCGAGTTGCTCAAGCAGGGCGCCGGCGCCGCGCGCACGCTGCTTGGCGAGGACTCCGAGCGCGCGAAAAAGTTCGCGCAGAGCGTCGACAAGTTTGGCGCCAACACCGCAATGGCGCGCGAGCTGGTTGAGGTCTATCGCCCATACATCCAGGAACTCGTCTACACCTTCCACGGCACCAACATCCGCGCGCTCTACAAATCGCTCGCGAGTGCCGACGCCGAGCATCATCCCTACGCGCCCGAACGAATCGATTGGGCGGACTACTGGATCAACGTGCATCTGCCGGGACTGCGCCGGCACATCTTCGGCTCGCTCGATCTGCATACCCGCGGCCGCCCCAGCGCTCCGGCGCGCCATCGCACCCTGGCCGAAATGCTGGACCGCGCGGCTGAGCGCTACGGCTCGCGGCCCGCGCTGGTTGCGCGGCAACCCTCGGGCGAGCGCATCACGTCCACCTTCCGCGAGCTGCGCGACGGTGCGCATCGCGCCGGCCTGTTGCTCGGGATGCGCGGGGTCAAGACGGGCGACCGCGTGCTGCTCATCGGCGAGAACTCGCCCGAGTGGGTGCTCGCATATTTTTCGATTCTCGCCGCCGGTGCGGTCGCCGTACCGCTGGACCATCTGATTTCGCCCGAAGAGCTGGCGCCCATCTGCCGCATCGCTACGCCCGCTGCGGCGCTATGCTCGGCGGCCGTCGCCAAGCGGCTGGGCGGCGCACTGGCTGAGCTGAACAGCGAGATCGTCGAGTTCGAGTTCGCCGAGCTGAGCCGTCCCTTCGTGCTCAAAGGGCGGCCCGACCCGCGGCCCGCCGCCGAGCGCAAGACCCTCGCCTCCATCGTTTTTACCTCCGGCACCACCGGCGCGCCCAAGGGCGTGATGCTCACGCATGGGAATTTCGCCGCCGAAGTAGCGATGCTCGCGCGGGTCTTTGCGCTCGATTCCTCCGACGTGGTGCTCTCACTGCTCCCGCTCCATCACACCTTCGAGTTCACGTGCGGGATGCTGTTGCCGCTCGCGCTCGGCGCGACCGTGGTCTATCCGCTCGGCGTGGACGCCGCGAGCCTCGCGCGCACGCTGGCCGACGTGCGGCCGACCGCGGTGGTCGGCGTGCCCGCGCTGTGGGAGGCGGTGCATCGCCGCATCGTCGACGGGGTCGAGGCGCAAGGGCCCTTCCTCCACGCGTTGTTCGATCGCCTGCGCGATCTCAACCGCAGGTTCGACAGCGAATGGGGTCTCAATGCCGGCGCGATGCTCTTCCGCCAGGCCCATACCGCGCTTGGCGGGCGGCTGCGGCTCGCGGTGAGCGGCGGCGCGGCGCTGCCGCAACGCGTAGCCAGCTTCTTCAACGACATCGGGATACGGCTACTCGAGGGTTACGGCCTGACCGAGGCCGCGCCAGTGCTGAGCGTCGCGCGCCCGGACGAACCGATGGCCGCCGGGTCGGTCGGCAAGCCGCTCAATGGCGTCGAAATCAAGCTCGCCTCCAGCGGCGACGGCACAGTGGGCGAAATCCTGGCGCGCGGGCCGAACGTGATGGCGGGTTACTACCACAACAAAGCCGCCACCGACGAGGTGTTGCACGAAGGGTGGCTCCGCACCGGAGACCTCGGCCGCCTCGACGAAGACGGACGGCTCTACATCGTTGGCCGCGCCAAGGACGTGATCGTCGACTCCGGCGGCAACAATATTTATATCGACGAACTCGAAGAAGTTTACGGACACTCGTCGTATATCAAGGAGATTGCGATCGTCGGGCTTAAGGTTGCCCTGGGCGAGCAGGCCGCGGCGCTGGTGGTACCGGCTTACGCACGCGGTGAAAGCCGTCGCGCCGTGGAAGACAACCTGCGTACGCATTTCGAAAAGGTGGGCGCGGGACTCAGCCCGCACAAACGCATCCGCATCCTGCGTTTCACCGACACCGAGCTGCCGCGGACCCGCACGCGCAAGGTCAAGCGCCTCGAAGTCGTCGGGATCCTCGCGCGGATGCTCGAGAGCCACGCCCAGGAGCGTGCGGCGGTCAGCTCCGAGGTCGAGCCGTGGCTAGCCCAGGCGCTCGCCCAGGTCTCCAGCGGCATCGAGAGCATCACGCCCGCGACCCGGCTTATCGAAGACCTCGGACTCGACTCGCTGGCGATGGCCGAACTGGCCGAGCATATCGCGGCTCACGCCGAGCGCGAGCTGAGCCCCGAGGAGCTAGGCGACCTTCGCACCGTCGACGATCTGCAACGCGCCGTGGGCCAGGGACAGAACCGCCCGCGGCTGCCGTCATACGCGCGCTTCGCCGAGCCGTTCACGCCGATCTTGCCGGGGGCGCTCAAGCGCCTGGGCGAAGCGGCGTTTCGCGGGGCGCAGCGGATGGCGTTTGACGGTTGGCTCCAGCCGCGCGTGCTGGGCCGCGGCAACGTGCCGGCGAATCGCAACTTCCTGGTGGTCGCCAATCACGCGAGCCATCTCGACTTCGCGCTCACCAGCTACGCGCTGGGCGCGCCGGGCCGCGAGCTGGTCGTGCTCGCCGCCAAGGATTATTTCTTCAATACCAACGCGCGCCGCTTCGTGGTCAGCAACTTCACCCGCCTGATTCCGTTCGACCGCGAGCGCGCGCAGCTTGACTCGCTCGACGACGCGATCGACGAGCTTGATGCCGGGCGCAGCGTCCTGATGTTTCCCGAGGGCACGCGCTCACCCGACGGCGCGATCCACGAATTCAAAAGCGGCGCGGGTTACCTGGCGCTGCGCGGCGGATGCGACGTGCTGCCGGTACGTATCAGCGGCACTTACGAGGTTCTCGGCAAAGGCAGCATCATCCCGCATCGCCGCCCGGTCGAAGTCCGAATTGGCCGCGTGATAACCAACGCCGAGTTGCGCGCGCTCGCCGACAACGCCGAGGGCACCGGCGCCTATCGCAAGCTCGCCGACGCGATGCGTGCGGCGGTGCTGGCGCTGGGCGAGAGACTGCCGCTGTCCAGCGCGGCCAAGCGCTCCATGCGCGCGCATAGCGCGCACAGCGACGATGGCGGCACCGCAGTGGCCCCAGCGGAAACCGCTCAGCCGGCTGGAGAGGCGGGCGACGAGCCGCGCACCGCGAATCGGCCGCGCCGCGCGTCGGCGCGCGGCGGCCGTCGCGCCAAGGGCTGAGCGCAGCATGCGCTGACGCTCTAGGCCACCGGCGTCAGGGTTTGCTCGCCGGCCACCCTGGCACCTGAGCGACACGAGTGGGCTGAGTTATAGATTGATATACAAGCGTTCAGCACAAGCCGTGTTCCGTCATCCTGAAGGTAGCGGATTACGCGCGGAAGACCGCGCGAGATCCTTCGCTCCGGCAGCCTTCGCTCAGGACGACGGAAGGAGTCAAAGGGGTTGACCGAGCGCCGCGATTCCCAGGTTTAGAGCCTCAGGCTGATGAGCTAAAATGAAAATTAGCGGCGCGCAGGAGCGGGCTGTCGCGATCGCACACTTCACAAAAGATGGACTGGTTCAGCAAACGACCCGATCATCAGAGCCACGTGGCGCACAATCGCGGCCGTCCGTCGGTGACAGAAATTTTTCCGGGACTCCTGGTCGGCGAATTTCCCCGCCCGGACGACATCGCCTGGCTCAAATCGGAGTTCGGTGTCACCGCCATTCACAATCTTCAGGATGACGAGGATCTGGCGCTCAATGGACTCGGCGAACGTGAGCTCGCCGAGGCCTGCCGCTTAAGCGGAATCAAATTCGTTCGCACGCAGATCCAGGATGGCAGCGCGGACGCGATGGCCGAGCGGCTCGCCGATACGCTCGCCGCGCTGGCAAGCCTCATCAGCGCCGGCGAGCGCGTTTACCTGCATTGCAACGCCGGTCTCAATCGCGCGCCGACACTCGCGATCGCTTACTTGCGCGCGCACGGCGAAATGTCGCTCGACGAGGCCTGCGCGCACGTCAAGGGGCGCCGCACCTGCGGCCCGTTCATGACGATTTTGGAGGACTACTTCGGACCGCGCCATCACAAGCCCGGCAAGTGAGCCGGTTGCGCGGGCGGGCCGCGACGCCGCCGCCCTTGCGCGCGAGCGCTGGCTGCGGCTTTGCGCCTGGGGCGTTCACCTGTACACCGCGCTCGGCGCTGTAGCCGGCCTGCTCTCTATCGATTACGCCGCGCGCGGCGATTTTCGCGCGAGCTTCATCGCGATGGCGGTTGCGACCGCAATCGACTCCAGCGACGGCCCGCTCGCCCGCCTGCTCGAGGTGCGCCGGCGCATCCCCCACTTCGACGGCGCCTTGCTCGACAATGTCGTCGACTATCTGACCTACGTGCTCGCGCCGGTCTTCCTGATGCTGCGTGCGGGAATTTTAGAGCCCGGCCTCGGCGGTTACATCGTCGGCGGCTTCGTGATGGTTGCGAGCGGCTACGGATTTTGCCACATCGAAGCCAAGACCGACGATCACTACTTCCGCGGCTTCCCGTCGTACTGGAACCTGGTCGCGTTTTATCTCTATTGTCTCGAACTCGGAGCGCTCGCCGGCACGATCATCGTCGCGATATTCGCACTGATGGTGTTCGTGCCGATTAAGTACATCTATCCCAATCGCACCGGGCCGCTGCGCGCGCTGACACTCACGCTTGCGATCGCCTGGGCGATAATCACGCTCGCAATGTTGCCCGCGTTACCCGGACATAACCCGTTACTGCTCTATGCCTCGCTGTCGTTCATCGCTTATTACTTCGCCGCCTCGTTTATCCTGCACGCGCGCGCGGCGATGAAACTCAGGCGTTATCGGCGCGGTGCATGATGAAGGTTGATGGCAAGGTCGACGGCCAAGTCGCGCCTCTTTGACGAAGCCGCCGCGGCGAAAGGCGCGCGCTGGCTCCAGAGGCCCGACGGCGACGCGCCGGTATTGCTGATCGCGCCTCACGGCGGCCATGCCGGCCCGGCGACGCGCGCGACGCTCAATCCCAAGGTCAACGATCTGCACACTGCCGATATTACGCGCGAGCTGGCGCGGCGCCTCGGCGCGGGTGCGATCATCAATACCGGGATGGATCGCAACCGGCTCGACCTCAACCGCCTGAGCCAGGTGATGAGCGAGGCGCCGTGGATACTCGAGCTTATTGCCGCGCGCCTGGAGCGAATCGTGACGCGCAGCGGACGCGCGGTGGTGCTGGTGATCCACGGATGGAACGTCATCGAGCCCCGGGTTGACCTGGGTGTCGGCGTCAAGTCTGCCAGCGGGACGCTGCTGCCGGCGTGCGGCGCACACGTCTCCGCCAGCGACGGCTTTATCAACGGGCCGCTGCTCGATTTCGTCGAGTCGCTCCGCCGCAGCGGTATCAAGCCCAGCTTCGGCCTGCGCTATCCAGGCGCCGGCGCCAACAATCTGCTCCAGGCGTTCACCCAACGTCACGCTTCAAGCCCGGTCGGCGCGCTCAAGCGCCTGGCCGCGCTCAACGCGCGCGGCGCGCTGGAAGCGGTGCAGCTCGAACTTTCAGTGGCGCTGCGGATGCCCGGCCGCTTCCGCACCGAAACCATCGCCGCGATCGCCGAATCGTTCGCCCGATGCGATCGGCCTGCCGACGCGTTCGGCACAAGCCGTACCGAGCGCACGAGCCGCATCGAGATCATCCGCACCATCGAGCCGCCCTCATCAGCGCCCCGGCGCAGTGCCCAGCAATCTTCCGCCGGGCCGCTTCGGGTGGGACTGGAGTTTTACGATTCGTCGGCGCAGGTGGGTGCGATGGCGAGCTTCGATTTTGGCTCGGGCGCGGCGGGTGCGCGCGTGATGACGGTTACGGGCCGCGAACGTATCGCGCTCTTCACGGCCGAAGGACGGGTCGAACGCACGGCGCAAAGCCTGGCGCTTGGCCCGCTGGCATTGCGGATCGAGGGCGAGCGCCTACGCTTCGATTTCACAGGCCCGGCGGTCGTAGTCGAAGACGGCACCGCGTATCTGAGCGTCGAGAGCGCGCTGGCAAAGGCCTCGCTGCACGAAGCGATGGAGCTACACGCGGAGTTCGAGGTGTGGCCGGTGGCGCACGCGTCGTTGAAATCGCGCACCGAAACGCTAATCGAACTGATCACCACTGCGGAGCACTCCGCCGACGGCGTTTTCGGCCGCGTCACCGGCCACTTCTCGATAGCCGGAGCGAGACATCGCCTTGAGGCCGTGGGCCGGCTGGGTCGCTCGCTTATCGGGATCGGCAACGGCACTTTCAAAGAGCGGCGAATGATATGGGCCGCCTTTCCAGGCACTGCGTCTCGGCACGTTGTCGAGGCGCGAATGCTTACCGGCGATGACGGCGCCGAAAACGCGAGCGCGCGCGTCCTCGATCGCGGACGATGGATCGACGCGAGCCTCCAGCGGCTGGAACTCACGCCCGCAACTCCCAGGCGCCCGCCGCATCGAATCAGCGCGCTACTGCGGCCGGCCGGCGACGCTCAAGCGCTCAGCCTCGACGGCGAAGTCCAGAGCTTCGTGATGCTCTCGCGGCCGGGGCCCGCACAAAGTCGAATTCTGACCTCGCTCGGATTCGCCAGTTTTCGTATCGGAGGTCATGTCGGAAATCTTGTCGGTGCCGGGATGTTCGAGTGCTCGCACCGCAGCGCATCCGCGCCGCGCGCGATAACCGAAACCGCAGACGCGGATAACGACGAGAGCTAGTCCTGAGTTTCAAGTTCGGTTGAATAAAACTCCCCACCCATCATCGTTCCCTGGCCCCTTTGAAGAAGAGAGCTTTACCAAGAGGCAGACTCGCCTGACTCAGGATCACACAAAAAGCGGCTGTGCGCTCAGGCAGGCTCTTCGGTAACAAGCGGCGGCGGCGCCGCTGCTGCTGCCGCGCGCCGTGCGATCTCCTGCTCGAGATTCGCGGCTATCACCGCGAACTGCTTGGACATCGGCGCATCGGCATGCTCGCGTACGAACAGCGCGCCGCGCTCGGCGCAATCCGCCAGCCGCGGGTCGAATGGAAGCCGTCCGAGAATCTGCGCTTCGGCCGAATGCGCCAGGCCAGCGAAGTCGCCCTGCGGAAAAAGCGGGCGCACGGTGTGGCAACTGTCGCAGTTGAAGCCGAGCATGTTTTCGATCAGCCCGAGCACCGGGACCCCGTCGTGGACGATAGTCTTGAGCGCGGCATCGGTCGCGCGCACACAGGCTTCGGAGGGACGCGTGACCATCACGACCCCGGTCAACTCAATCACTTCGGCCAGGTCATGCAATGGCGAAAGCCCCGAGGCGAGATCGATGAGCATCAGGTCGAGCAAGCCAAAGCGCGCTCCGAGCAGCCGGCGCAGCGCCGCACGATGGTCGATCTCGAGTGGCCGCACGCCGTTGTGCAACGGTGCCGGCGGCAGCGCAGCTTCGTCTTCGACGAAGCTGAACGCCACCGGTTCGCCGTCGGCGAGCTGGCTCGAAGCGACGACCCGGACGCCCAACGGACCGGAAGCGGGATCGATCTCTTCACCGGTCGAGAACCGCCGAAGCGGTTTTAACCCTAGCATCCCGAGCAGGCTGGGCGAGTTGAGGTCGGCGTCGATGATCGCGACCTTGCGCCCGGTCATCGCCAGGGCGGCCGCGACGTTCACGCAGATGGCGCTCTTGCCGACGCCGCCCTTGGCGCTGGCAAACGCCACCACCGCGCGCACGTCGGGCAGCCTCAGGATGGCCGCCGCACCATTGTCTGCACCAGCGCCGGCCGGCGTCTTTTCCGGCCGCGCTGCGCAGAAGATTCTAGTCGTCAATGACACCTTCTTAGATCGATACCGTCCGGGCGTTCCCACGCTTTGCCCGGCGCACGCGATCTCCGCGCGGCACGCCAGAGGACCACACCTCGCGTTCAGCCATCAATTCGCGCCGCTATGAGAATTAGAATGCCCATGGATCGGGCGGCGGTAAAGACGCTTTCGCGGTTTCGTTCGTCGATGCGCGCCTTGGCGCATCTCCGTTACAACCGGCAGGCGTACTCTCGTCAAGCTTATTCTCGCAACTTCCGCAGGCTCGGCCGGCTACGGATTCTCTTCATCGGCATCGGTCGAGCCAAGCTTGCGGTAAGTGTTGCGCTCGTCGTCGAAGCGGCGTTGCGACTTGGCCTCTTTTTCCTGCTCCTGCTGACAGTCGCGGCAAAGCCGCGTAAACGGCAGCGCCTGCAGACGCTCCTCGGCGATCTCGAGTCCGCACGACTCGCACACACCGTAAGTGCCATCGTCAAGCCGGCCGAGCGCGTCATCGACCTGCTTGATTTTCACCCGTTCACGATCGGACAGGATGAAATTGATCTCCCGATCGCGCTCTTCCGAGGCGAGGTCGTAGGTATCCATGCCCTCGTCCTTGTTGCCCTCGCGCTCGGCTCGCAACTCGGAATCGATCTCGCTGAGCAGCTTGGTCTTCATCTCTCCCAGTTGCTCGCGCATTTTGGCCAGAAACTTTTTTCTGTTCGTGGCTACTGTTTTCTTCGGCATCGCTCGCCGCCCCTTATAGTTGCGCCACTGCGCCCGTGATCCGTCCGTGAAGATCATAAGTCGAGGCGCACTCGATACGCGCGCGGACGATTTCGCCTGGCTCGGCTTCGCCGCTGAGCAGGACCATCCCGTCGATTTCGGGCGCCTGGGCCGAGGTCCGCGCGCGTAACCGCGTCGCGCGCCCCGGCGCCGCCCCTTCGACCATGACCTCGATTTCGCGGCCCACCAGGCCGCGATTCTTTTCCAGAGAAATTTCCGCCGCCACCTCCATCAGCTCGGCCCGCCGGCGCCGTTTGATTCCTTCCGGAACCTGGCCCGCAAGCTCGCAGGCCGCGGTATTTTCCTCACGCGAGTAAGTGAAAACTCCGACCCGATCGAACCGCTGCTCGCGTACAAAATCGACCAGGGTCGCGAACGCCGCGTCGGTCTCGCCCGGAAATCCGACGATGAACGAAGTGCGGAGCGCCACCGCGGGAATCGCCGCACGAACCCGCTCCAGCAGGCTCCGCAGCGCGTCGGCGGAGCGCTCGCGCTTCATCGCACGCAGCATCGCGTCATCGGCGTGCTGCAACGGCATGTCAATATAATTAACCACTTTTTCGAGACTCGCGATGGCCGCGAGCAATTCGTCGGTGACAAAATTCGGATAGCAGTAGAGCAGCCGGATCCATCGGATGCCGTCGATGGGCGCCAGACGATGCAACAGCGCCGCCAGCGACGCGCGCGGCTTCAAGTCGCGGCCGTAGGCGGTCAGGTCCTGCGCTATCAGATTGATCTCGCGCACTCCGCTCGCCGCAAGCTCGGCCGCCTCTTCCACCAGGTCATCGAGCGGCCGGCTTTCGTGACGCCCGCGGATCTTCGGAATGATACAGAAGGCGCATCGATGGTCGCAGCCCTCCGAGACCTTCAGGTAGGCGCTGAACGGGTCGCCCGTCCTGATCCGGGGCGCCTCGGCCGTAGGCAGCAGATGGGCCGCGCCAGTGTAAGGAATTGGCCGCAACTCCGGCCGTTCGCTGCGGCGCAGGAGTTCAGGAAGGTCGAGAAAGTTGCCGGTGCCGACGAAAATATCGACCTCGGGAAACTGCTCGCGCAGCTCGCTTCCATAGCGCTGCGAAAGGCATCCCGCCACCACCAGCCGCTTGCCTGCTCCGTGCTTTTTGACTTCAGCCGCCGCCAGGATAGCGTCGATCGATTCCTTCTTGGCCGGCTCGATGAAAGCGCAAGTGTTGACCAGCAGCACCTGTGCCTGCTGCGGATCCATCGTGACTTCGAATCCCGCGCGCACCAATGCTCCCAACATCAGCTCGCTATCGGCTGTGTTTTTGGGACATCCCAGGCTGATCAGGTGGACGCTTTCCATAAGTGGATAAAAATAGGGCTTATATGCTTACTCTCACCCGGCAACGGGCGCAATCGGGGTCCGCGCGGAAGAGCGCTTTTAGTTCTTTTGGGGACGAACGATGTCCGCCCCTTCGGGCACTGTGAACCTGAACAAAGAGTCATCAAGCGCTACGTTAGTCCGAATATCGCTAAACTTTAGTTTGGTAACGCCGCCGACCTGATTGGTGAGCTTGAAATTAACAATGTCGTAACTTTTCGGATCGAGCCCCAGTTCCATCGTATCGCCGCCGCCCTTGGGAGTCAGGATCACATGCGTCAGTCCGTCGCTTGACGACAGCGGCGGCAACGACACCTTGAAATCGCGACGGATATTACCCAAGCCGAGCAAAAAAGCCGTGGCGCTGCTCTTGAGCGCCTGGCTCACCGGCAACTCGACCACCTGGTTGAGATCCTTCTCATAATCATAGACGGTTTTGCCGTCGCTCACGACCGTGCCCTCCGACGGCGCCGCAAACTCCCATCGCATCCGCCCGACTTTTTTGAAGTAGACCGTCCCTTTGCGAGTGCGCGTCATGCCGCCAGGACTGCTCAGCATCTCGTCGAAATCCGCCTGCAGCGAGCGCGAGCAGTCGTAGCGCTGCTGCAAGCGCGTCAGCGTCGTATCGAGGCTCGGCGTGGGCTGCGCGGAATAGCCCCCCGCCGGCACGGGCTTGCATCGCGCCTGAGCCGTCGCTATTTGCCCAAATGATACGACGGTCGCGCTCGCAAGTATCGCCAGTGTGGCGCGGCGAAGAGCCCTCGTCAGGCTGCGACGCGAGCATTCAGCTCTTGGCATCGTAGGCACCTAATCCAAGTTTATAGGACCGAGTGGAGCAGTCGAAGTTTCGTTCGGGCGGCCGCGGAACTGCTTTGAACCGGGCCTAGTTGGCGTTGCGCGTGCGGACTTCGCGCGGGCGCATCCCGTCACCCGGCGTAACCAGCCCCTCGCGTTCCATCTGCTCGACCATCCGCGCCGCCCGATTGTAGCCGATTCGCAGGCGCCGCTGGATCATCGAAACCGACGCCTGATTGCTCTCGAGCACGATTCGCACCGCCTCATCGTAAAGGTCGTCAGCCTCGAAGCCGCCACCGTCGAGGCCATCCTCCGACGGCGCCTTGGTCTCCAGAATTTCCATCTGGTAGTCGGGCGCACCCTGCGCACGCAAAAAGTCGACGACCCGGCGAATCTCGGTCTCCGAGACGAACGGGCCGTGCAGCCGGCGCAACTTGGCGCTGCCCGGCGGCATGAACAGCATATCGCCCGCGCCAAGCAGGCGCTCGGCGCCGATCGAATCGAGGATGGTGCGTGAGTCGACGCGCGAAGTCACTTGCAGCGAGATGCGGGCGGGCAGATTGGCCTTGATGAGCCCGGTCAGCACGTCGACTGACGGGCGCTGGGTGGCGAGAATCAGATGGATTCCGGAGGCGCGGGCCTTTTGCGCGAGGCGCGTGATGTCGCGTTCGACGGTCTTGCCTTCGCTCAGCAGCAGGTCGGCCAACTCGTCGATGATGATCACGATCTTGGGCAGCCGGCGATGCTTGATCGGCTCGCCTTCGTCGGCGATGGCACGGCCGGCGCCTTCCTCGATCAGATTGACCGGCTTCAGCTCGACCACCTTGCCGGCCGCGCCGAGCGCGCGGTTGTAGCCGTCGATGTTGCGCACGCCCATCTCGCGCATCATCCGATAGCGCGTCTCCATCTCCTGCGTCGCCCACAAAAGCGCCGCCGCCGCCTTCTCGGGATCGACCACCACCGGGACGAGCAGGTGCGGGATGTTTTCGTAAACCGACAGCTCGAGCATCTTGGGATCGATCAGGATGAAGCGCACGTCGTCGGCGGTAGCGTTGAAGAGAATCGACGCGATCATCGTGTGGATCGACACCGACTTGCCGGTCCCGGTCGCGCCCGCGATCAACAGATGCGGCATCATCGCAAGATCCGCAGCCATCGGTCGCCCCGAAATATCCTTGCCGAGCGCGATGGTGAGCTGGCTGCGGGCGGCCGCGAACTCTTCAGCCTCCATGATCTCGCGCAGATAAACCTTCTCGCGCTTGCGGTTGGGCACCTCGATTCCGACTACTGCCTCGCCCGGTACCGGGGCCTGGATTCGCACCGTCGCCGCCCGCAACGCCATCGAAAGGTCATCGGCCAGGTTGACGATCTGGCTGACCTTGATCCCCGAGCCGGGCTCGAACTTGTACATCGTGACCACCGGCCCAGGCTGCACCTCGACCACGCGCCCCTCGACCCCGAAGTCCGCGAGCTTCTGCTCGAGCACGCGGGCGCTGCGCTCGAGCGCTGCCTCGTCGACCTGCGCGTGCTCAGCCGGCGGCATGTCGAGCAGGGAGAGCGGCGGCAATTCGTAGCCGCCCTTCGCGCGCGCCGGGCGCAGCGATTTGTTGTCGCGCGCACGAAGCTCGGCGGGTTCGAGACGGCGGACCTTGAGCGGACGGAGATCGGCGCTCGTTGCGCCGCTCGCGGCCGGGGACGCCATGGCTTTGGCGGGAACTTCAGCGTCACCGGCCGACCAATCGCCGTCGTCATCCATAGGCAAATCGCGCGACACGCCGCGCGGCCCGCGCAGGCGCACGCTGGACGCGAGACCCGCCATCAACTCGGTCGGCGAGCGCCGCAGCATCATCACCAGCGCCGCGATCACCACGAGCATCACGCACAGATAACCGCCGCCCACGTTGAGGTAGCTTCCCAGTGAAGACGCGAGCGCGCCGCCAATTGCACCGCCTGCTTCTCCCGCCGCCGATTGCGCGCCGCCGGCGAAAAGGCCCGCACCGGCGCTGAGCGCTATCAGCAAGAGCGCTCCGCCGAGACTTTCGCGCATCAGCGTGCGCCCGGGCGCGCCGCTCCACACGCGCATCGCGAGAACGGTCACCAGCAGAGCCAGCACGTAAGCCTGAAATCCGAAAAGGCCGCCCACCGCGGCGGCGGCTGCGCCGCCCAGGATGCCGCACAGGTTGGGATTCTGACCGGCCGCGGCCGAGACCAGGCTCAGCACGCCGAAGGCGGCCAGCGCGACCAGCACGATCGCCGCCAGTTCGCGCGCGACGCGGTTTGGAGCCGGCGCGGGCGGAATTTTCAGCTCCACCGTCGCGGCCGCCGGCTCGAGTTCGATTGGCGCTTTGGGCTGACGCGCGATGGCGCTCAGACCTCCATAATGTGCGGCACGATCAGCGGCCGTTTGCCGAGCGCGTGACTGAAGTAGTTGCGCAGCGTATGCACGATCTCCTCGCGCAGCATCGTACCCTCGGCGCTGAACGGTCCCTCGACGCGATTGAGCCGCTCGGCCAGTTGCGCACGCGCGCGCCGGATGTGCGCCGAGGTGCCGTCGCCAATCAAAAGACCGCGCGAGACGAGTTCCGGCCCCGCGACAATCGCGCCGGTCTTCGACGATACCGCGATTACCGCGAACACGGTGCCGTCGCGCCCCAACGTGCGCCGCTCGCCCAGCAGCCCCGGGTCGCCGAATTCCCCGTCCTCCATCAGGATGCGTCCGGCCTCGACCTCGCGCGCGCGATGCGCCGTCGGGCCCGCGCTCAACGTCAGCGGCTCGCCGTCCTCGAGCAGAAAGCAATTGGCCTCAGGCATGCCCGCGCTCGCGGCGAGCGCGACGTGGCGGCGTAGGTGACGATACTCGCCGTGAATCGGCACAAAGTATTTCGGCTTGACCAATGCGATCAGTTCGGTCAGTTCGTCCTGGTTGGCGTGACCGGAGACATGCACCGGCGCAACCGATTCGTAGAAGACCTCGGCGCCGCGCTTGTAGAGCTGATTGACCAGCGTATTGATCGTGCGTTCGTTGCCGGGAATGAAGCGCGAGGACAGCACCACCGTGTCACCCGGGTCCACGCGTGCGCGCGGATGAGCGTCGGCGGCGATTCGCACCAGCGCCGAAAGCGGCTCGCCCTGGCTGCCGCTGGCGAGGAAGGTCAACTTGCGCGACTCCAAAAACTCCGCCTCAGCTGGATCGATAAAGGTGCCGGGCGCGAACGAGAGCTGGCCGAGTTCCAATCCCAGGCGCACGCTCTCGGCCATCCGCCGCCCCAGCGGCACCACCCGCCGCCCCATCTCGCGCGAGACCTCGGTCAACTGCCGGATGCGATGCAGATGGGAGGAAAAGACCGAGAGAAAGAATTTGCCGCGGCTGCGCGACACGATTTCGCGCAGCACGGGCTTGATCGAACTCTCCGCGCCCGATCGCCCGGTACGCTCGACGTTGGTCGAATCCGACATCAGCAGCGCCACGCCCTCGGCGCCCAACTCGGCGAAGCGCTCGCGGTCGAAGAGTTCGCCGTCGATAGGCGTCGGATCGATCTTGAAGTCGCCGCTGTGCACGATTAGCCCGGCCGGGGTCGCAATCGCGAGCGCGACCGAGTCGGGCGTGGAATGGGTGACGCGGATCGGCTCGACGCCAAACGGGCCGAGCTCGAAACGCCGGCGCGGTTCGATCGTGTTCATGCGCGCGCCGATGAGCCCGTCCTCGTCGAGGCGGCGGCGTGCGAAGGCCAGCGTTACCCCGGTGCCATAGACCGGCACGTTGAAGCGGCGCAGCAGATGCGGCAGCGCACCGACGTGATCCTCGTGAGCATGGGTCAGGACCACGCCAAGAATTTCGAGATGGCTCTGCTCGAGATAGGCGAGATCCGGCGCCAGCACGCCGAGGCCGAGCGTGCGCTCTTCGGGGAACATTACCCCGGCGTCGATTATGATCGCGCGTCCGGCGCATTCGATCACCGTCAGGTTGAGCCCGATTTCGCCGAGCCCACCTAAAGGCACGATCCTGACCGACGAAGATGTCAATCCGTGGGATGCCATTACCTGAACCCCACCTCACCCGACCACCGCAGCGATTATATAAAGCCCCCGGTAGCGGCGAAAGCGGCATCGGGAGCGGCCGGAGCGCCAATCGGGGGCTTCCAGAGCCATATCAACAGGCAGTGGATTCACCTCCGCGCGGGCGGTTGCGCCGGATGCGCGCCGGCGTTAGGTTTCGAGACGTAGGAAAGCAACCCATTGCGCCAAAGGTATGCGCGGCTCGAGAAGCTTGTCGCTTAAACCACGATGTCAGTAAACAAAGTCATTCTGCTCGGCAATCTCGGACGCGACCCCGAAGTGCGTTACCTGCCCTCGGGGCAGCCGGTCGCCAATTTTTCCGTGGCGACCAGCGAGCGCTTCAAGGGACGCGATGGCACCAACAAGGAATCGACCGAATGGCATAACATCGTCGTCTACGGCAAACAGGCCGAGCTATGCAGCCAGTATCTGAAGAAAGGACGGCAGGTCTATATCGAGGGCCGGCTGACGACGCGTCAGTGGGAAGCCAAGGACGGCAGCGGCAAGCGCAACCGCACCGAGGTCGTCGCGCAGCGCGTGCAATTCCTCGGCGGCCGCGGCGACGGTGCAGGCGCGGGCGGCGCGGGCGCGCGCGGCGGTGGCGGGATGGATGAGCCGGAGGATTTCAGCACCGACATGCCGCCGGCCAGCCCCGACGACGACGACATCCCTTTCTAGACGGTTTTCGCAGCACAAATTTCAGCGACGGAGAATCGTCGGCGGCGGCGCTGAGCCGCCGGCGATTGCGACCGTGATGAACGCGTCCATCGCATGACGTAACTCGCCCAGCGCGATTCCCATGTGCTCGGACGGCAACGGCTCGAGCTTCGCGCGCGCCTTGTCCCAGGTCGAGCGCGCGCCGCGCGGATTGCCGCGCTCGGCGTGCAGGATCGCCACCGCCGCCTGGATCATCCCCTGATAAAAGAACTTCTCAGCGCCGCTCGTCCGCTTCCAGACTTCCTCCCACACCTCGTGGCAATCGAAAAACCGGCCCGCGTTGAAAAGCTCGATCCCTTCGGCCCACAAGTCGTGCGCGTCTTTATCCCGCATCACCCGTCTCGCGTCACTCGCCTCACCTCATGCGATAATAGCGGGACCGCGCGCTTGACGCGCGCGCCGGGCAATCGATTATCGAGCGTACATCCCGCGAGGAGGCGGCTCATGGCACAGGGCAAAGCGAGCAAGCTCATCGCGCTCCCCGTCGCGCCGCTCACGCTGACGGAAGCGGACATGATGCTGGGCGGGCGGCCCGAGGTCGAACTCAGCCTGCCCTGCCCTTCATATCTAATCGAGCATCCCAAGGGGCTGACGCTGTTCGACACCGGATGCGCGCCGCAGGTCGCCATTGATCCGCGCGGCTACTGGGGCAGGATCGCCGACTACCTGAAGGTGAAATACTCGCCGGACCTGACCGTCGATTCGCAGATAAAGGCGCTCGGCTACAAGCTTGACGACGTCAAAAACGTGATCGTCTCCCATCTTCATCTCGACCACTCGGGCGGGATGAGTCTTTTTCCCCACGCGCAGTTCTACATCATGGAGGGCGAACTGCCGTACGCGTACTGGCCGCGACGCGAGGCGCGCGCCGCCTTCATCCTCAACGACCTGCTCCCAACCCGTCGCTTCAACTGGCGCGAGCTTAGCGGAGACACCGATCTGTTCGGCGACGGCAGCCTGATCATGCTGAAGACGGCGGGCCATACGCCGGGCGAAAGCTCGCTGATGGTCAACCTGCCGCAGCGTGCGATCGTGCTCACCGGCGACACGATCCATATCCGCCGCCAACTGGAGAATTGCGCCCCGATGGCTACCGATTGGGATCAGCCGATGTCGAGCGCGGCGATCCGACGGCTCAAGGAAATGCAGGATCGCGGCGAGGCACGCCTGCTGATCAGTCACGACCCCGAGGACTGGGCCGAGTTCCCGCATTCGCCGACGCCGATTGAATAGGCGGGCGACGCCAGGCCACCCGACTCCTGACCGCTTCCCGCTCCAGAAGAGGAGTAGAGCAAATTCTTATCTCGAGCGACGCGGCGGACGTCGCCCGCATTGCGCAAGAGCTGCATCGGCGGCATGCCGCGCACCCCGCGCCGTATGCCGGGGAGCGACTTCAAGTATCACTTGAAGTCGCTCCCCGGCGCACCGGCCTCAATGGCGACGGCCGCCGGCGCGATACGCGCCGGCGGCCGTCGCCCGCTCTTCTGATGTTCGTTGACCCGCGCGACGTCTATGCGGCCACGCCGTGGCGCAGCAACTTGCCCGGGGTCGCGCCCGTGCAATCGCCCTCGGTGAAGGTCACCGCACCGTTGACCAGGATATGGCGATAGCCCTCCGCGCGCTGCACGCGGCGCCATTCATTGCCTGGCAGATCGTGCACGATCTCGACCGGTCCGACGCCGAGCCTTTCGTAGTCGTAGATTACGATGTCGGCCGGCGCACCCTCGCGCAGGAAGCCGCGGTCCTTGAAACCGGCGCAGAACGCCGGCAGCGCGCTCAGCCGCCAGTGGATTTCCTCCAGCGTCAGCCATCCGCGCTCGCGCACGAAAGTCGCGATGCCCTCGGTCGGGTAGCGGCCGGCGGTGAGAAACTTGGTATGCGCGCCGCCGTCGGAGACGCCAAAGGTGATGTACGGATAGTCGATGATCTCCTTCATCAGCGCGGGGTCGCGATTGATGGCCGGGGCGAAGAACTCGGTCTTGAGGTTATCGGCCACCGCCAGATCGCACATCACGTCGACCGGATCCTTGCCGTCGCGCTCGCCCGCCTTGCGCAACGTCATCCCTTCGAGATGGCGCAGCTTGTCGTCGATCACCTGGGTGATGACGATCTGGTCGAAGAAACTCGTGATGAGTCCTTCGCGCGGCAGGTTGGTCTTGAGCCCGTGACGGCGCGAGGGGTCGGCGAGCTTGGCCTTGCGCTCCTCGATCGTGCCGGTGGTGACCTCGCGCCACGAATCGGAATCGTCGAACAGGTTCCAGTCTTCGAAGGTGAAAGTCAGCCCGGCCTCGGTGGTGATGCCCTGGCCGTAAACGGGAATGCCGTTGATGCGGCACCGATCGAGCCATCGAATCATGTTGCGATGGCGATGCGGAAAGCGGTCCTGCGACTGCACCGCCTCGAACATAATCGGGCGGCCGCTGATTTTCGCCAGCTCCTCGTAGTGACGCGCGTCCTCCTTGGGATTCCAGCTCGCGAGCGTCAGTTCCTGGAAGCCTTCGCCGCGCTCGCCGAGCACCTTGGCGAAAAGTTTGCAGGTCTCATCGTGCATGACGTCCGTGTTCATCGGCGAGCCGTCCCAGTCGCGCTGCACGGCTGACGGCCCGTCGGGCTTCAGGCGCTGCGCCGACCATCCATAAGCGCCGGCGTCCATCGCTTCGTTGAGCAGATGGGCCATCATGCGATGCTCGTCGTCGGTCGGCATGCGGCCGGTCTTGGACTGCTCGATCCCCATCACGTAGCCCATCAACGGATTGACCGGAACGTAGGGCAGCACGTTGACGCCCTTGGGTAGACGCTCGATTCGGTCGAGGAACTCGGGATAGGTGTGCCAGTCCCACGGCATCGCGGCCTTCATCGCGGCCAGCGGAATCGCCTCGGTGCGCGTCATGGTCAGCATCGCGCGCTCTTCGTCGCCCGGCTTGACCGGCGCGAAACCGAAGCCGCAGTTGCCGATAACCACCGAGGTCACGCCGTGCCATCCCGAGATGGTGAGCCACGGATCCCAGAACAGTTGCGCATCGTAGTGAGTGTGGAGGTCGATGAAGCCCGGGGCCACGATAAGGCCGCGCGCGTCGATCACCTCTTTGGCTTCGCCGGCCGGGATACGCCCGATCCTGGCGATGCGCCCGTTTTTGATCCCGATGTCGCCGCGAATGCGCGGGGCGCGGGTCCCATCGATGATCATTCCGTCTTTAATGACAATGTCGAATTCTGGCATCAGCAGATCTCCGCATTGGATAGAGTTGCGTACCTCTCATGCTTCGCATTAAACGAAAAGTGAAGCAAGGAAAGCCGGGCTTATCGAGCAAGCGCTTGGCAGGCGAAATCAGTTCTTGCGCGCGTCGGGTTCGAGCTCGACGCCGATCGGCACAATTATCCGCACCACGGCGTTGTAGAACGCGACGTTCATCGCCAGTTCCATGATGCGGCGATGGTCGAGAAACTCGCGCAGCGCGTCGAAGGTCCCGTCGCTGACCTTGATATTGGTGGTGACCTCGGCCGCGTAGCGCATCACGGCGCGCTCGTGTTCGTTGAAGACCGGCGCCCGCTCGAAGTCCGCAAGCTGCTCGAGCTGCTCACGGCGCACGCCGACGTTCAGCGCGATATTCCAGTGATGGACGAATTCGTACTCGGCGCCCGCGATGCGCCCGACGGTCATCAGGGCGAGTTCGCGCAGCCGGGGGTCGAGCTTCGTGTGATTGCGCAACTCGAGCGCCATCGCCGAGAAGCGCCGCAGCAGATTGGGCGCGTTGGCGATCGCGCGATGGATATGTCCGGGCGGAGCGCCGCGGGCGCGCTCGTGTTCGTCGAAGACCTCGCGTTCCTCGACAGTCAGATCTTCGCGGCTGACATACGGCAATCGCGCCATCGGAAATTTCCTTCCACGTGGTAGCGAACTTGTAAGCTCAAGCGAACAGCATCTCCGACATCGCGCCGCCCGGCGGAATCATCGGCATCACCGCCTCTTCCTTGGGGATCACGACGTCGATCAGCACCGGCCCTGGCGTGTTGAAGGCCTCCTTCATCGTGCGCGCAAGCTCGCTCTGCTTTTCGATCCGGAAGCCGCGCGCACCGTAGGCCTCGGCCAGCTTGACGAAGTTCGGCACCGACATCGCCGAGTACGAGTAGCGCTCCTGATAGAACTTTTCCTGCCACTGCCGCACCATCCCGAGGAAGTAGTTGTTCAGGATGATGACCTTGACGTCGACGTTGTACTGAACGGCGGTGCCGAGTTCCTGGATGTTCATCTGGATCGAGCCGTCGCCCGAGACCACCACGACCTTGCGGTCGGGCGCGGCGAACTTGGCGCCGATTCCAGCCGGCAAGCCGTAGCCCATCGTGCCCAACCCACCCGAGGTCAGGAACGAGCGCGGCTTCTCGAACGGGAAAAGCTGGGCGACCCACATCTGATGCTGGCCGACGTCGGTGGCGACGATGCAATCGCCCTTGGTCAGCGTATGCATCTCCTCGAGCACGTGGATGGGCGAGACGGCGTCGCCCTGGCGCGGCCCGCTGCCATTCTCATACAGTGGCTTCTCGCGCTTCCATTGGAGAATCTGCTGATGCCATTTCGCCCACACCGCGCGGCGTCTGGCGATCGACTCGCGTCCCTTGACCACGTGCAGCATGTCGGCGAGCACCGTCTTGATATCGCCGACGATCGGAATGTCGACCTTGACGTTCTTGGAAATCGACGACGGGTCGATGTCGACATGGATGATGGTTTTGGCGTGGGGCGCGAAGTCGGCGATGCGTCCGGTGACACGATCGTCGAAGCGTGCGCCGATCGCCACCAGGCAATCAGTGTTGCAGACCGCGGTGTTGGTGCCGTACGAGCCGTGCATCCCAAGCATCCCCAGGCACAGCGTGTCGGAGGCCGGCACCGAACCGAGGCCCATCAGAGTCTCGGTCACCGGGATGCCCATTCCGCGCGCAAGCTGGGTAAGCTCGGGCGCGGCGCCTGACCACTGCACTCCGCCGCCGACGTAGAACAGCGGCTTGTCGCTCTTTTCGATCGCCTCGATGGCGCGCTCGATCTGGCGCGGATTGCCCTTCAGGGTCGGCTTGTAGCCGCGCATTTCGACCCGCTCGGGATATTTGAAAGCGTGCTCGGCCTGCTGCACGTCCTTGGGCACGTCGACCACCACCGGACCCGGGCGCCCGGTGCTCGAGATGTAGAAGGCCTCTTTGATAATGCGCGCGACGTCGCGGACATCCTTGATCAGGTAGTTGTGCTTGGTGCAGGGGCGCGTGATGCCGACGAAATCGGCCTCCTGGAAGGCGTCGTTGCCGATCATCGTGGTCGGTACCTGGCCCGAGATGACGACCATCGGGGTCGAATCCATGTTGGCGTCGGCGATGCCGGTGACCGTGTTGGTGGCGCCGGGACCGGAGGTAACTATGACCACACCCGGCCGTCCACTGACTCGCGCGTAGCCTTCGGCCATGTGCGCGGCGCCCTGCTCGTGACGGACCAGGACGTGTTTAATCTCGGAGTCGAGCAACGCGTCGTAGGTGGGCAGAATCGCGCCGCCCGGATAACCGAAGATTACGTCGACGCCTTCAGCGATCAGGCTTTCGATGATGATTTGGGCTCCGCTAAGTTTCTTCATCGGCGACACGGCTGCACGGGACAGACCTCCTGGGGGTTAAGCAGCAAAGTTACACCAAACGAAGGGAATGGCTCAACGCAGGCGCTGGCGCGGGCCGGCACCTTCAAAGCCTCTCAACGTCAAAGCCGGTTGACGCGGCTATCGCCGCCTCGCCACTCAGTAGCGCAGCACGAAACGTACGTCGCCCAGGCGCACCTGGTTGCCGCTGCTGACGCGCACCGAACCGTGCACCTGCTGCTCGTTGACGAAACTGCCGTTGGTCGAGTTGAGATCGGTCAGCTCGAAGACCCCGTTGCGACGCATCAGGCGGGCGTGCGCGCGCGAGACGCTCGCGTGGGGAATTACCACGTCGTTGTCCTCGCCGCGCCCCAGCGAAACCTCGTCCTTGAACAGGCTGTACTCGGCCGGCACCGGGTCGATCGCTTCGAGCAGGCTGAGCCGCGCCTCATCCGCCGTCATCGGAGTGGAGGAAGGTGGCGGCGCGGCTGAAACGGTGCGTGCGGGGGGTGTGGGCCGCGCGGTAACCGGCGCGCGCGCGGCAGGACCCGTTGGCGGCGCTGGCGCGGGCTGGTTCTGCGCCTCGACAATCGCCTTGAGTTCCTCGGTTGAGAGCCCGAAACGCATCCGCGAGAGCCCAAAGAGCCCCATGATCGCGATCAGCGGCACCGCCAGGTTCCACCAGTTGAAGGACAACTGCTGAAGTCCCGTGCCGCCCAGGTTGGTGCCCGCTTCGGCGCCCTCTTCCGGCACGTTGATAGTCGCGCCGCCAACGCCGTGCACCTGGTAAGAAGTAGTGGCGGAGCCGGTTTGGCCTTCGTAGTTAATCTTGAGTTCGACCGTGCGGTCGGTGCCGTCTTCGATCGGCCGCGGCGTGCGATAGGTCAGCGAGTACTCGGTCGCGATCGAATGTCCGATCTCGCGCACCAGCGAAGCGAAGCGGCCTTCCTCGGTCACGATGTTGTAGGAGCGGCCGTGGGTGGTCTCGACGATCTCGGCGTACTCGGGCGCGATGAACGGCGGCGGTACCACCGCGTACAGCGTCAGCCCGTTGCGCTTCATCATCGCGGCGACGTCGCTGCCGGTCAGGTCGGTTACGTCCTGACCCTTCTGATGGTGGTCCCAGAAGGCCTGGTCGTGCTGGGTGTTGGCCGAGCCGTCGCCCTTATGATGCGGTGGGGCGTCGGTGATGATGATGATAATGCCCTGGGCCTTGGGACGGAACGGGAAACTCGAGGCGTAGGCGAGTGCGTCGAGCTGATCCTCGGGAATATCGCCGCCGCCCGAGGCGTGCAGGGTGCCGACCCAGTTGATGAACTGGTTTACGTCCGAGGTCATGGTCTTCTGATAGGGACAATTGCAGTCGGGGTATTTCGAGACCACGTAGTCCTCGAACGTCACCAGGCCCAGGCGATAGTCGCGATTGTTGGAGGCGAGGTCGTGGGCGAAATTCACCATGTTCTGCTTGATCGCATCGATATACGGCTGCATCGACTCGGTCACGTCCATCACGAACACGATGTCGACCGGGCGGCCCTGCCCTACACCGCGAAAATCAAGAATCTTGGCCAGCTTGCCGTCTTCGAAGACCTGTAAATTATCCGGGCGCAGATTGCCCACTGGCTGGCCGTTCTGATCGGTCAAGCCGAAATCGAGCTCGACCCCGCCGTCCGAGTCGAAGTGCTGCAGGCCGGGATTGCCGACCACGACTTGCATCGCGGCGAGCGCGCCGGCAGCGGCGCACAACTGAAAAGCGAAGAGCGCGGCAAGGATCAGCGCCGGGCCGGTCGCGGCTGGTGAGATACGCTTCATGTCAACAGAATTCTCCCAAAACTCTCCGGATCTTCAAGCCATACAGTCAAGCCCCACGTCCCGATTACGTCACGCGATAAACCTGGTTGCTTGCCTTCGCTCCTACGTTAGGTTATCCCAAGCGGGAACCGAAATCTCTGTTGCAGGCTTCACGAGTGAAACAGTTATCGTCCTGGCGGGCAGCGGCCGCTCTGCTCGCGCCCATGTTGATGTTAGTGGCAACGCTGGTGCCGATCGGGACCGGCCATAGCCAACCCATCTCCAGCGGGGTCTCAGGCCCCGCGGGCACCATCGTGATCGCTCTGACCGGGGCCCCCCCTCACCGACGCCACCACCGTTTCTGTCTTACACTCCCGGTTTCCAGACCCTTTCATTCAACGTCGAGGCGGTGAAGCTCAACCCTAGCACCGATCCCTACATCTTCCAGAACCAGGGCGACCCCAACTGGACAACGATCCCGGTGGCTCCCGGGGTCGGTCTTAATAACCTTGGCACGGTGAACGTATTCACCCAGCTCGCGACGCTGTTCAATCTCAATACCACCGGTCCCAACCCGGCCGGCGCCGGCGTCGGCGTTAGTGAACTGCAGGTCGACATCAACCATATTCAGTCGGTGCCGACGCTCTTCAACAGCTACCTGGTGCCCGCCAACACTTACCATGCGATCGAGTTGGTGCTCGACGGGAGCAACGCCGGCACCGTCATACCGACCTGTTTGGAAAATCCCCAAAGTCTGCTCGAGGGATGTATCGCGTCGCAAATATCGCTGGTCAATCCCCAACAATACCTGACGACCATGAGCTTTGCGGGAGTGAGCGTGCCGCTCAATGGACTGACCGCCATGGTCATTAACATCACGCCGGTAACTCCCGGGGTCCAGGGATTTCCCGGACGGCCGACCTTCAGTGGCGGCCTTTACCAATTCTCGCCCAGTATCACGCTGGCGCCCACCATCCCGAATTATTTAGGACTGGTAACCGGCGCCGCGTTTGGGGCCAGCAGAGTCGCGGCGGAGCTGTCGAACACCGGCGACGTGGTCGAGACGACGACCACGGGCGGCGGGCAATACCAGTTGCTATTGCCGGCCAGCGCGCAAGGAACGCTGTACGACCTGGTTGCCTCGGGTCCGGGTTTCGCTTACGCGTTCGCGCATAACGTGCTGGCCCAGCCGAGCAAAGTAACTTCGGTGCAGCTCGATGCGGCGCCGGCCGGCCAGATCGCGCTCACCGGCAAGGTGACCGACGCCTGTTCGGGAATGGCGCTGCAGGGCGCCACGCTGCAGATCGTGGCGCCAGCAAAGGGCAGCGGGGCCGATTGCACGCAGGTCCCGACGCCTTCGGGCTGCGTCGTGCTGGCGAGCGCCAATACGGACGACACCGGCACCTACCCGCTGCCGGGCAGCAACTTCGTCGTGCAGAATTTCACGCAAGTCCCCAACGGCAGCTACACGATGGTCGTCACGGACGCCGGCTACGACACGGTGGCCACGAGCATGTCGGTGAGCGGCGGCGCCGTATGCTCGGCAGGCACGGGCAGCTCATGCAATTTCGCCCTTGGGCGATCGACAATCGAGGGCCTGGTCACGATCAGCCCGCCGGTTCCCAGCCCGCGGGCGCTTAACGTACTGGTAACGGCGGAAGACCACGGCACGCATAGTATCGAGAACGTCGCGCTGGCTACGGTGCCGGTCGGTTCCAACACCGCGCCGTTCACGATGTTCGTGCCTGAGCAGAGCAGCGTCGCCTCGCTGGACCTGTACGCGACCGTCAGCGACTACTTCAACGGGTTGCCGGAAAAAGCGAGCGGCCACACCATCGCGGTGCTGAGCGCGTTCGTGCCGGCCTCGCGTTGCGGAACCGCCGCGACCCATCCGATCCTCTCGATGCAATGCGCGGGACACGGGTCGATCATGGGCTCGACCGCGACCTTCGACGACGGTACCTCGATCGTACTGTCCAAGGATGGAGTGCAATTGATGTCGACGGGAGTCGGCGCGAAGTTTGGTCCCGTCCCAGGCCAGTTCTCGCTCTGCGCGCCGGCCGATCCCGCGTCCTACGAGCTGCAACGCTTCGAGGCGAGTCCCCCGGCCGCGGAACCTTCGCCGGTAGGCACTCCGGTTCCGGAGCTGATGACGCCGCCGCTGCAGGTCGCTCAGCCGTGCAACAGCATCTGCGGTACCGGAAGCGCACAGTGCCTGGTATGCGTCAACAACAACGGCGTAACGGTCCCATGACCCCCATCACCGCATCAGTCATGAGCGCGAAGCGCGAATCAAACGCGAAGCGTATATCAAAATGGTCGGCCGCCGCGCACCGCGGCGCGCTTGCGATCCTCGCCTTCGCCTGCGCGGCATGCGGGGGCGCCTTCGGCACGGCTAATCCAACCTCGCCCGGTCAGACTTCCTCTATTCCGCAACAGGCCAGCCTGTGGGTGCTCGGCACGCCGGGCACGCCCTTTCAGGCCGTGGTCACCGATAGCTCGCAGTCGTGGACGTTTCGGGGGGTGGTGCCCGAATCGGTGGTGGTCATCAACGGTTCGCCGGGCGTGCAGATGACAGTCACCAAGCTCACCAACGGCGCCGCCTTGCTGACTGCCGAGCTGATCAGTGGCAACAACCTGGTGGCTGAAGAATCGACCAACGATCCGTTCGGCACCACGGTAGTGCAGACCTTCGGCGGCCTGCCTGGAATCGCTCCGAACGCGAACCCCAACGTCATGATCTTCGTCAAAGGACCGTCGGGCGGGCTGATCAACGGGCTGGTCGAGGATTTGTCGCTGAGCTTCGTGGTCGAAGCACGCTCCCCGGCCCTGTTTCTGTTCGAGCATCCTGACGCGCGGGTGGACGCGATAATCAATTCGGTCGACGAGGGAGGAACTATCTTTGCCGATATCCTCTCCGACGGCGCGGTCGCGGTGCAGGCGGCCGGGGGCCCTCGCCTGCTCATCAAGTTCCCTTAGCATAGGTCACGGCATACGACTGAGGCGGCCGTGCCGCGCATAGTGGACGGCGCGGGGCGGACAGGCTAGATTTGCCGAGCCGCCTCTTCCCTGTGATCTGAAAGGTTCGTTATGAGGGCTGTACTCATTATCGCATGGAGCGGACTGGTTAGTTCAGGCATGGACTCGAGGGGCGCCGCGACGGCAAAATGAAATCGATTTGGTTTCGCCGGATTCTGCTGGTCGCGGTGGCGATCCTTATAGTGGCAGCCATTTTCCCGGCTCTCAGGTACTACCGCTACTTCAATTCCCACGTCTCCACCGATGACGCCTACGTCGATGGTTCTATCGGGCTAATCTCCTCGCGGATCAGCGGCACCGTGGTCAAGGTCTTCGTCGAGGAAAACTGGCGGGTCAAGGCCGGCGAAACGCTGCTCGAGCTAGACCCGCGCGACTACCAGGTCCAGGTCAACGGCGCCGAGGCCCAGCTGCAGCGTGCGCGTCAGACCGTCGACCAGCTTTACGCGCAGGTCGAGGCCGCGCGCTCGGGCGTAAGGCTCGCCGAATCGCAACTCAATCAGGCCCGTATCGACTACAATCGGGCGAAACAACTAAAGGCGCAGGGCGTGGTGTCCAGTGAATACTACGACCAGGCGAACACGGCGTGGCGCGTAGCGCTCGCCACCGAGGGGCTGGCCAGCCATCAATTGATGCAGGCTGAGGCCGCCCTGGGCACCAACGGCGAGGACCATTCGCACTACGAGCGGCCGGTGGTTCAACAGGCCGACGCCGCGCTGGAAGCCGCCAGACTCAACCTGAGCTACACGGTAATCAAGGCGCCCTTCGACGGAATCGTGACGCGCAAAAACGTCCACGTCGGGCATCGCGTCGAAGTCGGGCAGCCGCTGATGGCGCTGGTTCCGCTCCGCGGGCTCTACATCACCGCCAATTACAAGGAAACCCAACTCACCGACGTGCGCGTCGGCCAGCCAGCCGAGATCGAAGCCGACATCTACCCCGGCTACATCTACCGTGGCCACGTCGATTCCATCAGTATCGGCACCGGCTCGGCCTTCGCCTTGCTGCCGCCGGAAAACGCCACCGGCAACTGGGTCAAAGTCGTGCAGCGCATACCGGTCAAGGTAGTGCTCGACCAGCCCGAGCCGCCCGACAAACCGCTGCGGATGGGCCTTTCGGTCGAGGTCACTGTCGACATCTCCGACACGCGCGGGCCGCTGCTCACGTCCACGCTCCAGCACACTTACGGAGAGCACGGAGCCATTCCCGAGACGATGCGACGGATGAAGCCGCTGGAAGACGGTACGCAGAACTACCATGTATTTCCGCCCTCGGAGCAGGCGCCGGCTACCTCGCAATCGAACCCTGCCCGGCCGGGCTCCGCGCCAGCGAATCCCGACGCCCCGGAGCCGCCGCAGCCCGGCGCGTCGTCGAAGTAGCTATCCGCAAGACCCCATAGATTCCTGCGGCACGGTCGCGGCTGGCTGCCATAGGCAATTGCGCCGCGGGTGACGCGCATACTACGCTCGCCTCGCCGTGCCGGACGCCTCGCCTCAACTCCCCGCCGAGCCTGAAACCCTGGCCGCCGCCCTTTCCCTTTACCTCGGCGCCGGCGTCGAGCATCTGCGCGTGCTGGCGAGCGGATGGGAAACGACGCTGTACGAATTCGAGTTGCGCAGCCGCACCGGGACGCTCACCGGAGTCGAGCCGGGCGCGCCGCTGGTGCTGCGCTTCTATCCAAGCGTCGAGGCGGCCGACAAGGGGGCGTTGGAATTCCGCACCCTCAGTTATCTGGCCAGCGCCGGCTATCCCGTGCCGCGGCCCTACCTGTTCGAGCCGAGCGGCGCAGCTATCGGTGCGCCATTTCTGGTGATGGAACGCCTCGGCGGCGGACCGCTTTTTGCGGTTCGCTCTTTCCCGCAAGCGTTCCGGACGTTCTCGATGGGCTTCCTGGGATTCGTGCGCACGCAGGCACGGTTGCATCGGATGGCGGTCGCGCCGTTCGCGCTCGAGGCGCTCAGAGCGCCGGGTGCCACGAATCAGCCGGGACTCGTGCGCCCGTCGCAAGATGGTACGGAAAATCGTGCGAAGGATGACGCACAAGGCGCGGCGGCGCGCCTGCTCGAACGCACTCTAGAGACCGTCGCGGCGCGCGTCGAGCAGGGTCCGCTGCCGGGGCTGGCCGCGGCGCTTGAGCGTTTGCGCCGTCGCGCAGCGGAGTTCAAAGACGCCCCACCCTCGTTTCTCCACCTGGACTATCATCCGCAAAATGTCCTGGTTAGCGGATTCCGCGTGACAGGGGTTATCGATTGGGCCAACGCAGCGGTCGGTGACCGCCATTTCGACGTCGCCACCACGGCGGTAATCCTGTCGACCAGCGCGATGGAGCATCCGCGCTGGATGCGCGATAACGCGGCCGGGAACAACCTGCGCCGCACGTTCAACGCGCTCTACCTCTCGCTCTACCATGCCACCGCCCCGATGGACTTGCGACGCTTACAGTACTACCAGGGCCTCGCGGGGACGCTTCGGCTCTCGATACTCGGGATGATGCGGGAGCGGGGGCCGCACAGCGTCGGCTTTCGCCCCGGCGCGATAAGCGAGGTCACGCCGTCGATGTTGCGCCTGCTAAGCGGCTACGTCGCGCGCAAAACCGGCGTTGCGGTGACGATCCCATAGACGCGGAACATCTTCCAACTTTGACCCGATTGCCGCATTCTCCATATATGGAGTAGAGTGTCCATAAGGAGAGACCGGCGGATGGTTCTGCCCGAGAGACTGAGCGATGGTTTGGAGCGTTTGCATGACGCCACACCCGGCCGTCATGACCCCGAGGTGCGCCGGCGGCTCTCCGCGCCCGCGATGCGGACCTTCCTCAACATCTGCGCGGCATGGGATCTCAGCGTCAACCAGCAGCGTGGGCTTCTGGGCTGGCCGGCCCCCTCCACCTATCACAAGTACAAGGCCGGCCAGACCGGCACACTCTCCTTCGACATGCTGAGCAGGATTTCGCTGGTCCTCGGAATCTACAAGGCTCTTCACATCCTCTACCCCCAGGCCGAGCTCGCGGACCAATGGGTCAGGCTTCGCAACGCGAATCCGCTGCTGGGGGGCAAGCCGCCGCTGGAGTTGATGATCGACGGCGGGATCGACGGCCTTCATCGGGTCAGGCGTTTGCTCGACGCCCGGCGCGGCGCGTGGAACTGAAGCCACCGCTGGTCCATCTCGCCAGACGCGCAACCTACCGACTGATCCCCAGCCGCTATCCTTCGATCGGAATCTTCGACGCCGTCGCTTCATCGGAGGACCTCGAAGCGATTTTCGAGCTCGAGGGATGGACCAACGACCGGATCAGCGCCGAGTTGGGTGTTCTGTATACCATCCCAAGGGACGAATGGCTCACCGGACGGCCGATGGCCACGGTGGTCATGGCGGCGTTTTGCCATCCCCGCCCCGATGGCGGCCGTTTCAATGATCCCAATCGCGGCGCCTGGTATGCGGGATTCGCGCTCAAGACCGCACACGAGGAGGCTATTTACCACCGCACGCGAGAGCTGGAGGAGATCGGCGGATGGTTCGATACGTTCGTCCAGATGGCGGCCTATCTTGCGGACTTCAATGCAGCCTTTCATGACCTTCGCGCCCGGCGCTTCTCGAAGTACTTGAATCCCGACAGTTATGCGGCCTCACAACGGCTAGGCCGCAGGCTGCTTGACCATAGCTCCAACGGAATTATTTACCCCTGCGTTCGCGACCGGGGCGGAACCTGTCTCGCCTGCTTCAGGCCGCGGCTCGTCACTCGGGTCCGTCAGGGTGGGTTTTACGAGTATCGATGGTCGGGAGAGCGCAGACCGGCGGTCAGGAAGCTCTGACCCTCCCAGACGCGGGGAAGGCACGCTCTGTCACGTTTTGGTGCCGCGGAGTTGTAACCTTGGGCGCGCGGATTCGTCTATAGAGCCGAGCCCAAATGACGGGCAAAACAGCGAGGTAGAAGTATATGATTGGAAAGCGGAAAGCTTCACGGGTGGCGGCAACAATCGGCGTGGTCCTGGCGGCTACATGCGGACTGGCATTGGCGCAGGGATGGGGCGGGCACGGCGGCGGGCCGGGTGGCGACGGTCATCTCTTTATGCTCGCGAAAGTGGCCGGCGTTGACCATTCTCAGATGCATACGGCGTTCAAAGGCGATGCGGCCCTGAAGACCGACTTCGCCAACGTCAAAAGCACCCATCAGGCCCTGATCGCCTGCCTGGCTTCCGGCGGCACCTGCGACAGTCAGATTTCAAGCTTTGCCAGCGCGCAGCAGGCCCTCACGATGGAGAAGTACAAGGTATGGGAAGGGCTGTTTAAGGGCGCTCCCAATACCAGCAAGTCCACCGCGTTGCTGAGCCAACTGGAGCAATTGCAGCAGCAGCGGCACGCGATATTTCAGGCGGCTTTCGGATCCCAGTCTGGCGATACTTCCGGCACGCCTCCTACGCCTGGGGAATAGTACGCGAGATTCGAGTATTACCAGCTAGGGTCGCCTCGCGCCGCGTTGATGCCTGAGCCCGGAACAGGCTATCAACGCGGTGCGTTGTCATAGCGCGGGGCGTAAGCTGATCCTAGGCCTAAGCTGACTCTGGGGCGTAAGCTGACTCTGGGGCGTAAGCTGACTGTGGAAGGACCACAAGCGGGGGAGTTACCTTGAGCAGGTTTGCTTGGCGTTGGGGTTGGCTGCTGGCGATTTTCGCCGTCGCTATGGTCCTGCTATGGCACGAGCATGCTTCGGTCCCGGCCCATTACGTAACGGTTGCGGCCGAGCGCGGCTCTCTCATCCGCGCCGTCACCGCGACCGGCACGGTCAATCCCGTCGTGACCGTGCAGGTGGGCACCTACGTCTCCGGACCGATCGTGAAGCTCTATTGTGACTTCAACACCGAGGTCAAAAAGGGCCAGATCTGCGCCAAAATCGATCCCCGCCCCTATCAGATCACGGTCGAACAGGCGCGCGCTAATCTTGCCAACGGCCGGGCGCAGTTGAAAAAGGACCAGGCGAGTCTCATCTACGACCGGCTGGAGTACACGCGCAACCAATCGCTGTTGGCGGAAAACGTCGTGTCGCAGGACACTGTCGACAGCGCCCGCAGCACCGCCGACCAGGCGGTGGCGCAAATCGAGCTCGACCGGGCCAACATCCAGCAACAGGAAGCGGCACTCCACGCGGCCGAGGTTAACCTCGGGTATACTGATATCATTTCGCCGGTTGACGGCACCGTGGTCTTGCGCAACGTCGACGTCGGCCAGACCGTGGCTGCCAGCTTTCAGACTCCCACCCTGTTCCTGATCGCGCAGGACCTGACCAGGATGCAGGTCGACGCCAGCGTCAGCGAATCGGACGTCGGCCCGGTTCGTATCGGCCAGCGGGCGGAGTTCACGGTCGACGCGTTTCCGCACCATACGTTCCTCGGCAACGTGAGCCAGGTGCGGCAGGCGCCGATCACCGTGCAGAACGTCGTCACCTACGACGTTGTGCTGAACGTGTCCAACCCCGAATTGCTGCTCAAGCCCGGGATGACCGCCAATGCCCGGATCATCACCGCCGAGCAGGAAGACGTGCTGAAAGTGCCGCTGCAGGCACTGCGCTTTACGCCCGGCGGCGGCGGAAAGGTGACAACCCGGCCCATCGGCACGGCGACCATACCGCCAGCCTCTGGGTGCTCAAGGACAAGACACTCCGCCAGATTCAGGTGGCCAGAGGCGTCGACGACGGTACCTCGGTCGAGATACTGAGCGGCGCTCTGAAGCCGGGCGACCAGGTAGTGCTCGACGAGAGTACCGGGTCGGCTACCGGCAGGCCGCATCTGGCGCAGCCGAAGATGGGCGGAATGCATCATTTTTGATTTGCGTTCTGACTCGCCGAATCCGGCGCGGATGTTCCGACCGAGCGATTGAACCAACTATTGGCCGAGCGCGCGACACTCATGGCAGACGCCGTCATCAGCGTTTCCGATCTCCACAAGACCTATCAGCTTGGCGACCTCGAGGTGCGGGCGCTGCGCGGCATCAGCCTGACCATCGAGCGCGGCGAATTCGTCGCGATCATGGGCGCCTCGGGCTCGGGCAAGTCCACTCTGATGAACATCGTCGGATGCCTGGACCGGCCGACCGCCGGCCGCTACCTGCTCGAAGGCGTCGACGTCGCCTCGCTCAGCGAACCCGATCTGGCGCGAATCCGCAGCCGGCGGATCGGCTTCGTTTTCCAAAGCTTCAATCTGCTCTCGCGCACCAGCGCGCTCGAGAACGTGGAGCTGCCGCTCTTTTACTCGGGCGACTTGGCCAAGGGCGCGGTACGCGCCTACGAGGTTCTGGCGCTGATGGGACTAGCGGGCCGCGAGCGCAGCCATCCCAATCAGCTCTCCGGCGGCCAGCAGCAGCGGGTCGCGATCGCGCGCGCACTAATCAACAACCCGGCGATCCTGATGGCCGACGAGCCGACCGGGAACCTCGACTCGAAGACCTCGCTCGAAATCATGGCCACGCTGCAGAAGCTCAACCGCCAGGGCTTGACGATCGTGCTCGTGACCCACGACGCCGAGCTTGCCGCCTTCGCCGCTCGGGTCGTCATGCTGCGCGACGGCCTGATCATTTCGGACAAACGGCAGACGGCACGACAGGCGATCGCGGGTGCGGTCGATTCGCCGGCGTCCGCATCCGTGGCACTCGCCGGCCAGGCCGCGCAGCCCGCGGAAGCCTCCGAGTTCGCGGCGGCTGAGGGCCCGCAGGTCCGTCAGGACTCGCAGGACTCGCAGGATTCGCAGGGTTTGCAGCATTTGCAGAAGTTGCACGAGTTCTCGGAATCCGACGCCGCGCCCCTGACTTTCGCCATGATGGCGCTGCGCGCGGCGGCCCGCGCGCTCGCCCGCAACAAGCTGCGCTCGATCCTGACGATGCTCGGAATTTTCATCGGCGTCGCCGCGCTGATCGCGATGGTCGCGGTCGGGCAAGGCGCCAACGAGGCCGTCGAAGAGCAGATCGCAAGCCTCGGCACCAATCTGCTGGTCGTGATGCCCGGCGCAACCACGGCCAACGGCGTGCGCGCCGGGTTCGGCAGCGTCTCGACACTGACCGTGGGCGACGCCGACGAGATCCTCAAGGACGATTGGCCAGTCGCCCGAGTAAGCTATCTCGATCGCCAACTCGCCCAGGTCGAATACAACCGGCAGAACTGGAGCACCAATATCCAGGGCGTGACGCCGAGCTATCTGCCGATCCGCAACTGGATGGTGGCCGAAGGACGCCCGCTCTCCGAGGAGGACGAGCGTTCCGCCGCCCGCGTGTGTCTGCTCGGGCAGACCGTGGTCGCCAACCTGTTCGGCGAGCATGCCGACCCGATCGGCGCCAATATCAGGGTCAAAAGCGTGGACATGCAGGTGGTCGGCGTGCTCGAAGCCAAGGGCCAGTCAGGATGGGGCCAGGACCAGGACGACGTGGTGCTGATTCCGTTCAGCACCGCCGAGCGCAAGGTCCTGGGTGTCGCCGCGCCGCCCTCGACCAGCCCCGCGACCGCGCCGACGCCGAGCCCCTCGAATCCTTACGCGGCGGTACCGACCGTAGGGACGATCTTCAGCTCGGACTCGACCCAGACCAGTCCGTTCGGCAGCCCGCCCAAACTGACGGGCGTGGTGCACAATATCTTCGTCCAGGCGAAGAGCCAGGCGCTCATCCCGCAGGCGATGGATCAGATAATCGACACGTTGCACAATCGCCATCACATCCAGCCCGGCCAGGATAACGACTTCGACGTGCGCAACCTGAGCGAGGTGGCGCAGGCGGCCGAGGGCAGCAGCCGCATCATGGCGCTACTGCTCGCCACCGTGGCATCGATCTCGCTGCTGGTCGGCGGCATCGGCATCATGAACATCCTGCTGGTCTCGGTCACCGAGCGCACCCGCGAGATCGGCATCCGGATGGCGATTGGCGCGCGGCGCGTGCATATCCTGCTGCAGTTTTTGGTCGAGGCAATCCTGCTCGGAATGGTCGGGGGCGCCGGCGGAATACTGGCCGGCATCGGCGCGTCGCAGGCGATCTCGTCCATCGCCGGATGGCCGACGCTGCTCTCGCCCACTGCGATCATCGGTGGATTCCTGTTCTCGGCCGCGGTCGGCGTCTTCTTCGGTTACTATCCGGCACGCCAGGCTTCGCTGCTCAATCCGATCGACGCTCTGCGCTACGAATAAAGCTCGCCAGAATTCAGTCTTAACGTCTCCTCAATCTTCGGAACGCATCCTCGCTTGCCTGAAAAGATTTGTTCGCTTTACGAGCCTCCTCCGCCTGTGCCATGATACGAGCGTTTCGCTCTTACGATGGCGACAGGCCGCAATAGAATCTTAGTCGCAAAATCCTGAAGAGGGGAAGTTGGACCAGTGGCAGCAGCAGTTCCATCTATCGAGCGCGCCGCGGCAGGGGCGAATTCCGCAGTACGGGAATTTTTGCAGGATTCGCCCAAGAAGCTCCTGATCGGCGGTAAGTGGATTGCAGCCAAGTCGGGCAAGACTTTTGAAACCATCAATCCGGCAAACGAAGAAGTCCTTGCTCTGGCCGCGGAAGGCGACAAGGCCGATGTGGATGAAGCCGTAAGGGCCGCGCGCAAGGCCTTCGAAACCGGCAAATGGCGCTCGATGGGGCCGCATCAGCGCGCGCGCTACCTGTTCACGATCGCGGATCTGATTGAAGGCCACGCGGAAGAGCTAGCCGAGTTGATAACGCTCGACAACGGCAAGCCAATCTCCGAGTCGATCATAGAAGTTGGCCGCACCGCCGATACATTCCGCTATTACGCCGGATGGGCGACAAAATTCTACGGCGAGACCAATCCCTCGGATCCCGGCACTTTCAACTACACTCTGCGTGAGCCGATCGGTGTCTGCGGACAAATTATTCCCTGGAACGGCCCGCTCGCCACTATCAGTTGGAAAATCGCGCCTGCCTTGGCTTTTGGCAACACCTTGGTTCTGAAAGCTGCCGAGCAGACTCCGCTTCCCGCCGTTCGACTGGGGGAATTTATCTGCGACGCGGGCGTCCCGGATGGAGTGGTCAATATAGTGACCGGTTTCGGCCCCACTGCCGGAGGCGCGATAGCGGCGCATCCGGATATCGACAAGGTCGCTTTCACCGGTTCGACCGAAGTAGGGAAGCTCATCCTTCAAGCCTCCGCCGGCAATCTAAAGCGCGTCTCGCTGGAACTAGGAGGCAAGTCGCCCAACGTTATCTTCCCGGATGCGCCGATGGAGCAGGCGGTGGCGCTTTCGGCGGTTGGTGTCTTTCGCAATCAGGGGCAGATCTGTTGTGCGGCAACGCGGATGTTCGTGCAGGAGCGAATCTACGACGAGTTCGCCGAGCGGATCTCCGTCAAAGCAAACGAGATCAATCTGGGTCAGCCGCTCAACCCGGCGACCACGATGGGGCCGCTGGTTTCGAGCGAGCAACATGAGCGCGTGCTGGATTATCTCAAGCTTGCGCAAGACGAAGGCGCGCGGGCGAAAGCCGGCGGCGAACGCGGCCCCCAGGCGAAAGGCTATTTCGTAAAGCCAACGATTTACACTGACGTCAAAAACGAAATGAGGATAGCTCGCGAGGAGATCTTCGGACCGGTCGCGGTGCTGATTCCGTTCAAGGACGAAAACGACGCCGTGCTGCAGGGCAACGACACCACCTACGGGCTGGGCGCTGGAGTATGGACGCAGAATATAGGCCGTGCGCACAAGGTCGCGCGCGCACTCAAGGCAGGATCGGTATGGGTGAATTGTTACGGAATCATCGATCCGATCTCACCGTTCGGGGGCTACAGGCAGTCAGGTTTCGGCCGCGAACTGGGTAGGCATTCAATCGATCTGTATACGCAGATCAAGACGGTTTACGTGAAGCTCTAAGCGTTGCAGGTTCGTCGGCCTATGCCGACCCGGACGGGGCGATCGCTCGAATTGGAGGAAACAAAATGGCAGCGGCAGTTCCATCAATCGAAAAGGCGGCTCATGGTGTTAGCTCGACTGCGGTGCTCGGGTTTCTCAGGAAGCCAAAACAATTACTCATCGGCGGCAAGTGGGTATCGGCCAAGTCGGGAAAAACCTTCGAAACAATCAATCCGGCTAACGAGGAAGTCCTGGCGCTCGCGGCCGAGGGCGACAAGGCTGACGTGGACGAAGCGGTAAAAGCCGCGCGCAAGGCTTTCGAGGAAAGCAAATGGCCCACAATTGGTCCGCATCAACGGGCCCGCTATCTGCTCAAGATCGCAGACCTGATTCAGCAGAACGCCGACGAATTGGCGACCCTGGAGACGCTCAACAATGGAATGGCAATCTCGTTGGCTCGCGGCATGGTTGCCGGCGCAGTCGACGTGTTTCGCTACTACGCCGGATGGGCGACCAAGATCTATGGTGAGACCAACCCTTCCGACCCCTCGATGTTCAACTACACGCTGCGCGAAGCGGTGGGCGTCTGCGGCCAGATCATTCCATGGAACGGTCCCATCGCCATGTTCGCCTGGAAGATCGCACCGGCGCTCGCTTGCGGCAACGTCTCGATCCTGAAACCCGCCGAGCAGACGCCGCTCACCGCGCTTCGGCTCGGAGAGCTGGTGCTTGAGGCTGGCATTCCAGATGGCGTAGTCAATATTATCACCGGATTCGGCGAGACGGCCGGCGCCGCGATCGCCAACCATCCTGACATCGACAAGGTAGCATTCACCGGCTCAACTGAAGTCGGCAAGTTGATCTTGCAGGCCTCGGCGGGAAACCTGAAGCGCGTCTCATTGGAACTCGGCGGCAAGTCGCCCAACGTGGTTTTCGCCGACGCCGACCTCGAATCTGCCGTGGCTACCTCGATGTTCGGATTTTGCATGTTGTCCGGGCAGGTATGCTGTGCGGGAACGCGCGTTTTCGTTCAGCGCGATTTCCAGGATCGCTTTGTCGATGCACTGACCCGCTACACTTCCAATGTCAAAGCTGGCGATCCACTCGACCCGAAAACCACGGTTGGGCCACTCGTCTCCAAGGAGCAGTTCGATCGGGTCAAGGGGTATCTCGAGCTTGGCAGGAAGGAAGGCGCGAAGCCTTCGATCGGCGGCGAGGTCGGCAAGGGCAAAGGGTTCTTCGTCGACCCGACCATTTTTACCGGGGTCAACAACGACATGAGAATCGCGCGCGAGGAGATCTTCGGCCCCGTAGCCTCCGTCATCCCCTTCAAAGATGAGAACGACGCCCATCCTGCAGGGCAATGACACTACGTACGGGCTTGCGGCCGCAGTATGGACCAACGACGTGGGTCGCGCACACAAGGTTGCGCGTGCCTTGAAGGCGGGCACAGTCTGGGTCAATTACTACAACAACATCGATCCAATCTCGCCCTTTGGCGGCTACAAGCAGTCCGGCATCGGGCGTGAGTTAGGAAAATATGCGATCGATCTCTATACGCAGATAAAATCGGTTTACGTGAAGCTCTTGCTTGTGCGGGCGGAGGCGGCTGTTCCGATTGAGGACACGGCCGCCTCCGCTCGCAACGATACTCATTCGAACTCGATTTCCAGGAGATTCCGAAAAATGGCAGCAACAGTTCCGTCAGTCGAAAGGGCCACGCAGGGCGTCAAGGTAAGCGGGGTCTTGGATTTCCTGAAACGCTCGCCGACCAAGCTGTTGATCGGCGGCAAATGGGTGCCCGCCAAATCGGGCAAGACGTTCGAAACCATCAATCCCGCCAACGAAGAAGTGCTGGCGCTCGTGGCCGAGGGAGACCAGGCGGACGTTGACGAAGCGGTAAAGGCGGCTCGCAAAGCATTCGAAGAAGGCAAGTGGCGGAGTATCAGCCCGCATCAGCGAGCGCGCTATCTGCTCAAGATGGCCGAACTGATCGACAAGTATGCGGACGAACTGGCCGAGCTCGAAAGCCTGGACAATGGCAAACCAGTTTCGCAGGCGCGCGCCATCGACATCGTCGGCGCCGCCGGCACTTTTCGTTATTTCGCCGGATGGCCGACCAAGATCTACGGCGAAACTAATCCGTCAGACTCGTCTTTGTTCAACTACACACTGCGCGAACCGGTCGGCGTATGTGGCCTGATCATCCCGTGGAATTTTCCGTTGCTGATGGCGGTTACGAAAATCGCGCCAGCACTCGCGTGCGGCAATACGATGATTTTGAAACCCGCCGAGCAAACCTCACTCACCGCGCTCCGGCTGGGCGAACTAATCCAAGAAGCGGGAATTCCCGACGGAGTAGTCAACGTGGTTACCGGGTTCGGTCCCGGCGCGGGAAGTTCCATCGCCGAGCATCCTGACATCGACAAGGTAAGCTTCACCGGGTCGACCGAGGTAGGCAAACTTATCCTCCGGGCTTCCACAGGCAATTTGAAACGCGTCTCGCTCGAACTCGGAGGCAAGTCGCCAAATATCATCTTCCCTGACGCGGACATGGGTCAGGCGGTGCGCAACGCCATGAACGGAGTGTTCTACAATTCCGGACAGGTCTGCGCGGCCGGCACGCGAATCTTTGTGCAGCGCGACATTTACGACAATTTTGTCGGGGAACTTACCAAAGCCAGCGAAAGCCTTACGCTCGGAGATCCGCTCGATTCGAAAACGAGGTTGGGACCGGTAGTTTCGCAGGAACAGTTCGATCGGGTGAAAGGCTACCTCGAAATAGGCAGACGGGAAGGTGCGAGGATCACGATCGGCGGCGAGGCGAAAGACGGAAAAGGATACTACGTCAAGCCAACTGTCTTCGCCGATGTGAAGAACGACATGCGGATCGCGCGCGAGGAAATCTTCGGCCCGGTCGCCGCAACGATCCCGTTCAAGGACGAAAATGACGCCGTGTTCCAGAGCAATGACACGACCTACGGGCTCGCCGCGGCAGTCTGGACGCGCGACATCAGCCGGGCGCACAAGGTCGCCAGAGCGCTCAAGGCAGGGACGGTTTGGGTCAACTGCTATGGCATCGTCGATACCGCGATGCCTTTCGGCGGCTACAAACAGTCGGGCTTCGGTCGCGAGGGAAGTCAGCACGTACTCGATCTGTTCACGCAAATAAAGTCTGTGTACGTGAAGCTTTAGGGATCGGATCGTCCAAAGATAAGCTGGCCAAGGCCCAAGCAAATCCTAGTCAAATGCGGCCGTCAGTGGCCAGCGCTGTGGAAGTACGTGGACCTTGCGCGTGCCGAACGCGGGAGGAAACTCCCGAGATGGCCGGATTGGTGTTATCTATCGACCACAGCCGGGTCTTTTCTAATCGAGCACGTTTGCCCATTCGGGAACGACTCGACAAAATCTCTCTCATTCGACTCCGTGGAATGCTTCAGCCGGATGGTGGTTCCGCTGGCCACCTGGCGCGTCACTCAGGGGATCTACAGGATCGATCCGGACGTAGCCGAAGCGGTTTGGAATACGCCAATCGAAGGTCAGCTTCCAGTTGAACTTCTTTTTCACTTGCCGGAATGGTGTGTATATATCGAGACGCCAGGAAGGAGTCTGTCGACCGGCAAACGTCTGGAAGGATTTTTTGCACATTTGAATACCGGCTCCGGTGACGCCGATTCCGAACTGCATCTTCTGCTCGACGACCCGGCCGGCGTACTTCATTCGATCGCGGTTCCGCTTTCCGTATCGACGCTTGAAGAGGCCTGCCGCATCGCGTCGATCGATCGTGCAAACTACGAGCAGAAGATATGCTGGTCGAGCGGTATAGCCACAAAGCTAGCGGATGAGCAATTGGTAGCGGCTGATCCCCCTGCCGCGGCCGCTAGCCTCTCTCCTCTGATTTCAATGCTGCTCTACCTATGTAGCCAGAGCGCCGATTACCGCGATTCGGCAGCGATCAGGAATGCGCCCGGCAGACCAATCCCAGTTCAGACGCGTAAAGGGCCTCGCCTTTTTCCACCCGACGGGCCGACGATCTGGGAAACGGGCTACAGAATGGGTGCCCCCCTGCGTTGTGCAATGCGACAGGCGCTTGGACAGACGGGAGCAAATCGCTCCTCGCCAGTCCCACATATTCGTCGTGCACACTGGCATAGTTTCTGGCTGGGTCCACGAGCCAATGTCCGCGAGCGCCGACTGGCTCTCAGATGGTTGCCGCCTATCCCGGTTGCCTTATCTGCACCAGAAGAACTCGTTCCTGCGATTAGGCAGGTAAGCTGACACCCGGCGACACGGGCCGTACGCGATACGTCGCGCACGCTCACGCGTGGAGTAGTTCGCGCAGCACGTACGGCAGGATGCCGCCGTGGCGCATGTACTCGACTTCCTCGGGCGTGTCGATCCGCGCCAGCACCTCGAACTCGCGCGTGCGGCCGCCGTCGCTGACGCGCACCTTGAGCTTCTGGCGCCGCTCAACGCCCGCCGCCAGCCCTTCGATCGAGTAGCTCTCGCGCCCCGTAAGCTCCAGGCTCTTGCGCGTGTCACCACCGGTGAACTCCAGCGGCAGCACGCCCATCCCGACCAGGTTGCTGCGATGGATCCGCTCGAAGCTCTCCGCGATCACCGCCCGCACGCCGAGCAACTGCGTGCCCTTGGCGGCCCAATCGCGCGAGCTTCCCGAGCCGTATTCCTTGCCGGCGATCACGATCAGCGCCACGCCCTCGGTGCGGTAGCGCTCGGAGGCCTCGAAAATCGTGGTGCGCTCGCCGTCGGGCAGATGCATGGTGAAGCCGCCCTCGACGCCCGGCACCAACTCGTTGCGCAGCCGGATATTGGCGAAGGTCCCGCGCACCATCACTTCATGATTGCCGCGGCGCGCGCCGTAGGAATTAAAGTCGCGCGGCTGTACGCCATGAGCGATCAGATACTTGCCGGCCGGGGTGTGGTCCGCGATCGATCCGGCGGGTGAGATGTGATCGGTGGTCACGCTATCGGCGAGCATCGCCAGCACGCGCGCATCCTTGATGTCGCCGATCGGCGGCGGCGTCGCATCGACGCCGTCAAAGAACGGCGGCGCCTTGACGTATAGCGAATCTTTCTCCCAGCGGAACAAATTGCCCTCGGGCACTTTCAGCCCGCGCCAGTGCTCGTCGCCCTCGAACACCTGACCGTACTCCTTGCGGAACATCGCGGAATCGATCGAGCCGGCGACGGCTTCGGTGAGCTCGCGCGTGGTCGGCCAGATGTCGCGGAGGTAGACCGGGTTGCCCTGCTGATCACTGCCGAGCGAATCGCGCTCGGGATCGAAGTCCATCGTGCCCGCGATCGCATACGCGACCACCAGCGGTGGCGAGGCGAGATAGTTGAAACGGACGACCGGGTTGATACGGCCCTCGAAATTGCGGTTGCCGCTCAACACCGCGCAAGCGACCAGGTCGCCCTGCTTGACCGCGGCCGCGATCGCTTCGGGAATCGGTCCGCTGTTGCCGATACAGGTCGTGCAGCCGTAGCCGACCAGATTAAAGCGCAGCCGCTCCAGGTACTCGGTGAGGCCCGCACGGTTGAGATAGTCGGTGACCACTTTCGACCCCGGCGCAAGACTGGTCTTGACCCACGGCTTTACGCTGAGCCCGCGCTCGACCGCCTTCTTCGCCAGCAGCCCCGCCCCCAGCATCACCGACGGATTGGAGGTGTTAGTGCAGCTCGTGATCGCGGCGATAACCACAGCGCCCTGCGCTAGTTCGAAGTGCTCACCGCCCTCGCCCGTCACTTCAACACGATGCCCCAGCGGGCCGAGATCGACAGAAGAGATCGGCTGATGGGGCGCGACAGCGGGGGCTCCGCCTTCGTTTATCCATTTGCTGATCCGTTCCGGATCGATACCGTCGTGATTGCTGACTTCCTTGGCCAGCTCGCGGCGGAACTCGCTCTTGGACGCGCGCAATCGCACGCGATCCTGCGGACGGCGCGGGCCGGCCATGCTCGGCTCGACCGTGCCGAGATCCAGCTCCAGCGTGTCGGTGAAGATCGGATCGGGCGACTCGGCAGTGCGGAAAAGCCCCTGCGCCTTGCAATAGGACTCGATCAGCTGCACCTGAGGCTCGGCGCGGCCCGTGAGGCGCAGGTATTCCAGCGTCTGATCGTCGACCGGGAAAAATCCGATCGTCGCGCCGTACTCGGGCGACATGTTGCCCAGGGTGGCGCGGTCGGCGACGCTCAGGCTACCCAGCCCGCTGCCGAAGTACTCCACAAACTTGTTGACCACGCCGCGCTTGCGCAGCATCTGCGTCACCGTCAGCACCAGGTCGGTCGCGGTCGCCCCCGCACGCATCGCGCCGGTGAACCTGAAACCGATCACCTCGGGAATCAGCATCGGAATCGAGCGCCCCAGCATCGCCGCCTCGGCCTCGATTCCGCCCACGCCCCATCCGACTACGCCCAGCCCGTTGATCATCGTGGTATGCGAGTCGGTCCCGAGCAGCGTGTCGGGATAAGCGTGGCCGTCCTTCGAAATGAAGACGACCGGGGCGAGATACTCGAGGTTGACCTGATGCACGATTCCAGTGTCGGGCGGGACCACGCGGAAGTTGTCGAAGGCGCCCTGGCCCCAGCGCAGAAACAGGTAGCGCTCGCGGTTGCGCTCGAATTCCATCTGGGCGTTGATCGCGAACGACCCGGCAGTGCCGAAGCTGTCGACCTGCACCGAATGGTCGATCACGAGATCGGCGGGTTGGATCGGGTTGATCCGCGAGGGATCGCCGCCCAGGCGCCTAATCGCGTCGCGCATCGCGGCCAAATCGGCCACCACCGGCACGCCGGTGAAGTCCTGGAGCAGCACGCGCGCCGGCATGAAGGAGAACTCGCGCTCGCCCGGCTGCGGCCTCCAGTGTCCGACGGCTTCGACCTGGTCGGCGGTGACGACGACGCCGTCTTCGCGGCGCAGCACGTTCTCGAGCATTACCTTTATCGAATACGGCAAGCGCGCGAGCGCGAAGCCGCGCCGCTCCAGCGCCGGCAGGCTGAAGATCGTGTACTTGCGGCCGCCGACGTTGAGCTCGGTACGCGCACCGAAACTGTCTTTACTCATGGTTCAGACTGGGTCCTTTCCGGAAAAATTACGCGTCCGAGGCCGCAAGCGGCGCGGGGCACGGCTGTGGGTTGAAGATAGCGTGGCGCTTCCGTATTGGCCAAGGCGCGGCACGCATCATTTCGGGGCAAGCCGCTAGGGCAACTCGCGCAGCACTCTGCCGTCCTGGTCGTAAAAGTTGAGTCCCGCCTCGCCTTGGGCGTCGACGCCGATCACTGCGCGCGCGCGGTCGCTGGTATCCATCAGACGCACGGTCGGAACTCCGTCGGTGCTGATTTCGAGCGAGAGCCTGAGCTTGTTGGAGGTATCATAGAGCCGCACGCTCGGCGCACCCTGATTATCGATTACGATCTGCGCGCGCGCGTGGCTGTCACTGTCGTACATCGCGAAGCCCGCCTGCCCGTCTTTGTTCACATCGATTCGCGCGCGCGCCTTGCCCGCCGCGTCGAGCACCACGAATTCCGAGGCGCTCACGATTCGCCGCGGCGCGGAGGTATCGTTGTTGGTGACAGGCGGGGCGGCCGCAACGGTCCGCGAGCGGCAAACTCCGCTGGTCAGGGCTCCGCCAATCAGTCCGCCTGCGAAAACCAGCACGCCATAGAGCCATAGCGTCTTGTTCATAGGCACAATCTCAGCCGCAGGTGCGGCGGGAATGCAAGCATCCTAGGCGTGCTCGAAGAGGGCCGCTCACGAGCGGCCCCTACACCGGAACCTGAAATTGTTGGCAGCGTTCGTGAACAGCCTGGTGTCATTCTTTTGTCGGGGGCCGTTCGTGAACGGCCCTCCCTTATTCCGAAAGGATCGTCATGGCGCGCGATCTGGCGGGCGCATCGCGTAGATCCGTGTCAATTTGACCTCGAGTTCGATCACCTGGCGCGGTTTTCCGCTCTGCCCCGCGCGCGCTGCACGCAGGCTGCCGACGACTTCGTGCGCGATACCATAGACGATCGCGGCCGCGCCGTCGGCGCGCCAGGTCGTGAACGCAACGCGGGGATTGGCTGCGATATCGCGCCTGCGCAACGTGTTGTCGTAGATCACGAGCCGAAGCACGAGACCATCGAGTCGCGCATGCACGGGTGCGAGATGCGGAGCACCGGTTTCGCCCACCGTCGCCATCGCGACCAACCGCACGCTCTGCCAGAACTCAACGAACTCGGCCGCGCTCATCTGGCGCCCCGGAAAGGCGAGCGAATCGGCCGCGGCCGGGCCGGCAGACGCGGCGCTGCGGTCGATTAACTTTTGCAGGGCTTCCAGGCCCGTCGAATCTTTATCCCGCGAGCCCATGTCGTGCGAGCCCTTGTCATCAGGTGTCATCGGAAGCTCGTCAACCCGTCTAGCTGCGAAGCGCCGCGCGTGCCGGCGCCGGGCCGGGCAATCCGTCGTAGACCAGTGCGCGGCCATCGGAATGAAACCCCATCGCGGCCATCGCGCCGACTCGCATCGAGGCGAGCGCGGGCGCGCCGTCGATCGTCTCGACCACGACCTTGCGCCTAAGCTCGATAAGCGCTCCCACAGCGGCTGAGAAGGCCTCGTCGTCGAGCGCATCGAGACTCACTAGCGCGCGTCCCGCAAGCCCGAGCATCACACGCCCCGCCCGCAGGACGACGAAGTTGCCAGCCTCGCGCGCGACGCCGCATCCAGGCAACACCGCGCCGTAGGGATTGGCCGGGTCGGCGGCGCTCAGCGCAACGGGATGCTCGCGCGCCGAGTTGAGATTGCGCGACGCCGCGAGCATCTCGAGCGCGGCGGGCAGCGCATACTGCTCGCCCGAGAGCGCGCGAACAAAGTAGCCACGCCGGATCGCTCCCGCGTATTCCATCCTGCGAAGCGCAAACGAAATTTCGTGCCATGCCATCGGCTCGCTTTCAAGCCCGAGCATCTCGCGCGTCACGATCCCGTTGCGATTGAGCAGCATCTCAGCGTGCTCGCGCGCCAAGTCGCGGGCCAACTCGCGTTGCGAGTCGCTGGCGCGGGGCGTCGGCGCCGCTGCCGCGGCTGCCGTCGCGGCGGCGGCGTTGCCGATAGCCGTGGCCGCGCTGCCGTCACCAGCAACGCCGGCAGCGGCAGTCGCGGCAGCGGCTTCGCCCAGCGCCGACCAGCGCCCGGTCACGCTCGAGCGCAGACGCGCGCGCAGCGCCGCGTCGTGGCGGGCTCGGCGATGGGCCCCGGGGGCCATCGCGCGCACCGCTTCGGGCGCGGCCCACAGCAAGCGCAGCGGTGCGAAGCTGTCGTTGGATACGCGGCCGGCGGCCGCTAGCCGCCATAGCGCGGCGAGCGCCGTCCGTTCCGCCAGCCCGGCGCGCTCGGCGAGCTGGTCGAGATATTGCGCACCGCCCCCGGCAAGCGCGAGAAAAACACGCTTCTCGTCGCGGTCGGTGAATTCGACGGCGGCGGCACTTGCCGCAGCTTCGTCGGAGCGCGCGGCGCCGGCGCGACGGCGGCGCAGAAACGTGATTCGCGCCGGCGCTTCGTCGGCGGCGTCTTCGCCCGGAACCGCCGCCCAGACCACTTCGCCGCCAAGGCAAAGCAGGTCGAGCCATTCGGGACGATAGCCGGGAATTCGCGCCGGCAGGATCGCGCGTTCCCATAGCTCTGGGCTGAGCGCGACGCCAGATAGTTGTTCGAGCACGGCGGCGACGCCGGATTGGTCGGCGGCGATTCCCGCGCCGCCCACGTGATTCCATCGCATGCGAAAGGCGGCGTACTCGTGGTCGGCGCACGGCTCGGTTTCGGCGCGCAGGCGATTAAGGGTCAGGCGATGGATTTTCTCCAGGTTGTAGCGGTCGCACCATTGCTCCGGGCCGTTAGTGGCGGCGCGTACGCGAGTCGCGCCAAGCGCCGGGCGGCGCGGCGTGAAATGGCCGCGGAAGATCAGTCCCTTGGCTTCGAGCGCGAGCAGATGCCTCTCCAGTGTCGCCGGCGCCATCTTCAGACGCTCAGCCAGTTCCGCTATTTCTACCGGCCCCGACGTCGCCATCGCGCGCCGGATGATTTCACGCTCTGCGTCGTCGGCTTCGGGAGCGGTCGCGCCGGATGCGGCGGCGGGCGGCGGCGCCCCGTGGTGGCGCTCGAAGATTGCTTCGGGATAGGCAGCGGCAAAGAGCGCGACGTCTTCGCTCGCGATCAGCATCTCGGGCGCGCCCGGGGAAAGGCGGGCGCGCATCACGCGGCCCTCGCGCTCCAGCGCGGAGATCATCGCGTGCGCCTCACCGGCAACGCGTTCCTCCAGCGCGCCGCTCGCGAGCGTGCCGTGCGCGCGAATCAATTCGTAGAGCTCGTCGCGATCGCGCGCGCGGCGCGCCATCGCACGGCCGCTCACTTCGGCCTCGACGCTCTCGACCGCATCCGCGGCGAGCATCGTAGAGAGGTCTTCGGTCCGCAGCACGTCTTCGGCCATCGCGCGGTTGAGCGAGACGGTGCGGCTGCGGCGGTTGGCGCGCTCGCCGTCGTCGAGGAACGAGTAGTCCCAGGCGAGCAGGATGCGATGGGCGAAAACCGACGGGGCAACGGCGTCGACGGTCACCACCCGCGTCGCGCCCTGCTCGATCGCGCGGAGCAGTTCTTCGATACGGCCGATATCGGTCGATTCGGTGAGGCACTCATGCATCGTCTCGGCGGCGATGAAATGGTCGGGCAATTCGACGTCGGGTGGGCGATTTTCCAGACAGGCCTCGCGCCCGGGAAAAATCGCGGCGGCGAGTTCCTGCGCGCGCAGGCGCTGAATCCATGCCGGCACCTTGCTCCCGCGCGAAGAACGCATCACCGCCAGCGCGCGCGTCGCGACATGGCGCATGCGCACCTCGAACATCGGCGCGGCCAGCAATGCCTGCTCGAGCACGTGACGCACCATGCGCGAGGAAATCATCGGCATCAGCGACTCGAGCGGGAAGCTATGGCGCGCATTGAGCGCGAGCAGCACCGCGTCATCGATGGCGGAAGCCTGGATTTCGAAATCGAACGACTGGCAAAGGCGTTTGCGGATAGCCAGCCCCAGCCCGCGGTTGACGCGCATCCCGTGCGGCGAGTGAATCACCACCTGGGTGCCGCCGAGGCCGTCGAAGAAGCGCTCGACCACAAGCGTGCGCTGGTTGGGAATCGCACCGAGCGCGCCCTGGCCGCGGCGCACATAATCGATTGCCTGGCGCGCCGCGCGCTCGTCCATCGCGCATTCGCGGGAGAGGAACGCGGCGGCCGCGTCTTCGTCGCCGCGCGCGATACGCTCGAAGATTTCGCCGCGCAGTTCCGAGACTTCAGAAGAGAGCGCGGGTGAGCGGCCCGCCGCCTCGGTCTGCCAGAACGGCAGCGACGGCGCCATCCCGGGCGCCGGCTCGACCAGGAAACGGTTGCGCGAAATTCCGAGCACCCGCCACGGCATCGAGCCGAGCGCGAAGATGTCGCCGCGGGAGGATTCCTGAGCGAAGTCCTCCTCGACGTCGCCGATCTTGCGGCCCTGCGATTCGATCACGACGTCGAGGTTGCCGCTTTCGGGAATCGTGCCGCCCGAGGTGATCGCGGCCATGCGCGCGCCGCGTCGCGCGCGCACACGCGCGCCGATATGGTCGTAAAAGATTTTCGGCGCCGCCCCCTGGATCCGCGCCGGCAATTCGGCCGCCATCTGGTCGAGCAGATGAACGAGCGCGTCGCGGTCGAGGTCGCCGAAGTTGTAGGCACCGCAGAGCAGGCGCAGAAGTTCGGCCTCGCCGATTTCGTCCTCTTCGGCGGCGATCGCGACGATTTGCTGCGCCGCAACGTCGAGGCATCCGGTGGGAATCTCGACCTCGTCGAGCCGGCCGTGGCGGATCGCGCGCACCGCGGCGGCACATTCGAGCAGATCGTCGAGCGTGAGCGCGAACAGGCGCCCTTTCGGCGTCGCGTCGAGTTGATGGCCCGAGCGGCCGATACGCTGGATCGCGGCCGAGATGCTCTTGGGCGTGTCGATCTGGCAGACCAGCTCGACCGCGCCGACATCGATACCCAACTCCAGCGAGGCGGTCGCGACCAGCGCGCGCAACTCTCCGCGCTTGAGCCGCTGCTCGGCCGCCACGCGCTCGGCACGCGCGAGGCTCCCGTGATGCGCCAGCACGGCGTCGTTGCCGAGGCGCTTTTGCAGGTTGAGTGCGATCCGCTCGGCCCATCGCCGGCTGAGCGTGAAGACCAGGGTCGTGCGATGCTCCCGGACCAGCGCGGCGACCGCGTCGTACATCGCCTCCCAGTGCTGATGGGTCGCGAGCGCGCCGAGGTCGGGTCCCGGCGCGATCACCTGGAGGTCCATCGCACGAGCGCGATCGTCAGACCCCTGGGCGCGCACCACTTTCACCGGGCGCGGGCGGCGTGCGCCGTCGGCATCCGTCTCAGTGCCGGCGAGAAACCCGGCCAGCCGCTCGATCGGATTGAGCGTCGCCGAGAGCCCGATTCGCGCCGGACGCGGCGCGCCGGTCGCACGCACCATCCGCTCCAGCCGCTCCAGCGTGAGCATCAGGTGCGCGCCGCGCTTGTTGGGCGCGAGCGCGTGCAGTTCGTCAACGATCACGTAGCGCACGGTGCTTAAGCTTTGACGAAAGCGCGGCGAGGTCAGCAGGATGAACAGCGACTCAGGCGTGGTGACGAGGATATGGGGCGGCCGGCGGAGCATCGCGGAGCGCTCGTTGGCGGTAGTGTCGCCAGTGCGGAGTCCCGCCCGCACTTCAAGTATAGGTTTAACTTTATCGAAAGCCCGCTCCATCGCGGAGATACGATGCGCGGTCTGGCGAATTCCGGCCAGCGGCTCTTCGAGGTTGACGCGGATGTCGTTGGCGAGCGCCTTGAGCGGCGAGACGTAAAGCACCGAGACGCGATCACCGAGTTCGCCGCGCTCGGCATCGCGGAAGAGCCGGTCGATAGACCACATGAACGCGGCGAGCGTCTTGCCGCTGCCCGTGGGCGCGCACAAGAGCACGTCATGGCCGGGCGGCGCGTCGCATCCGGCGATTACCGGCCATCCCAGGGTCTGCGCAGACGAGGGATTGCCGAAGCGCTCGGCGAACCAGGCGCGGACGGCGGGATGAAAAGCCTCGAGCACGGAATTCATCGTCGAAACTACAGCTTATAGGATCGCCGCGCGCCGGTAAAAATCGATACTCCTGGACGCCGCCCGAGAGAAGAGATTCGCGATGAGACTCTCGCCGCAGCGAAGGAACGATATCCGGCGGTTCCCTCGCTCGCCCTCCATCATTCTTCCCCCAAGACATAGGACGTCAGAAAATAAAGAGTACTAATAGATCCCGGGAATGAGCCGTGACGTACGGGCGCAGTATGCATCGTACTCGCCGTCAAACTGCGTGCGCAGCAACCGCTCTTCCGCCCGGATGCGCGCGAGGAGCGGCAGCATCGTGAGCGCCGTCAGCAGCACGCCGACCCCCGAACGAAAAGCCAGGCCCCACCCCAGCGAGTTGACGAACAACCCCAGGTAGCTGGGATGACGGATGACACTGTAGACACCGTCGGTGACCAGCGTATGCCCGGGCTGGATCGCGACCAGCCCGCTGAAGCGGGGGCCTAGCACGAAGACCGGCCAGAGCCGCAGCAAGCCGCCGGCAGTGAAGAGAACGACGCCAACCCATCGAATGGTGTCGCCATCGATAGTCCAGAATTCGATACGGTCCGTGTAGGCCGGCAGATAGGCGTCCAGCAGCCCGAGCACTCCAAAAGCTACGAGGACCCAACGGTTGCCACGATCCTCGCGCACACCCGGGCTCACATTTCCGCCGGCGAAAAGCGCGATGCCGGAGACTGCGAAAAGTGCGATCGCGAGCGCGGTTAGCGGCGGATGGGAGAAGAAGGCTGCAAGCCCGCCCCGGCCGATGACGGCCACGGCAAAATAGGCAGCAGTGCCCGCGAGGATGAACGTCCATCTGACGGTCGATTTCATCAACTGATTTCAACCATCGCGGCTCACCCGCTGCGCTCCCTACCTACGTTATCGCGACGATCCCGGATGGCCGAGGGAATGCGCGGCGCTTACGACTTCAGTAGGTCGGGCAGGCGCTGGGTGAAATCGCTGCGCGAGAGCGTCATCTCGAATCCCGCCTCGCGCGCCGCGCCCAGCGCCTTGAGGTCGACGTGCGAGGCGAAACCGATAAGCCGTGCGGCGGGCGCCGCGACGCGCATCGCGCCGGCGGTCTCGACCGCGGGAAACAGCGGATCGGCAAGGTCGACGAAAATCATGGCCGGCGCCTCTTCGGCACATCGCGCGTTGGCCTCATCCAAGGAACTCGCGTACACAACTTCGATACCCACGGCGTGGGACACCGCGTCCACCTTGGAGCGGAAAAACAGATCGTGCATCAGGCCGAGGATTCGACTCATAGGTTATGGCTCCCTGAAACGCGCGGCGGAAAACGCGCCCAATTCTACTTTAGGGCGGCGGCCCTTGACCAAATCGGCGATGATCTCGCCGGTGATTGCGGAGAGCAGAATACCGCTGCGAAAATGGCCGGCGGCCCACAACACGTTGGATACGCTGGGCGAGAAGCCGAGCACAGGCAGCAGGTCGCCAGTGGCGGGACGCAGGCCGGCCCAGGCCTCGCGAAATGGGGCGGCGCCGAGCGCGGGAACGATCGCGGCCGCGCCGCGCGCGATCTTGTCCAGCCCCGCCAGCGTGACGATCTTGTTATAGCCGGCCTCCTCCATGGTCGAGCCCACGAGCAACCGGCCGTCGCGCCGCGGCACCAGGTAGCCGCGCAACGAGAACAGCGCGGGGCCGATAGTTCCGGGCGCGACCTCGAAGCATAGGATCTGGCCGCGCACGGGATGGAGCTTCACGCGGTCGGCCTCCAGGCCGCGAATTTCACCGGCCCACGACCCGGCTGCGTTGACCACGACGTCGGCCTCGCGCGTCGAGCCGTCATCCATCACGACGCCGGTCGCGTGTTGGCCGCGAAGCGCCAGTGCTTCGACCCGCGCGCCTTCGACGAATTCGGCGCCGGCCTTGCGCGCGGCGGCGGCGTAGGCCTGGGTGAGCTTGCGATTATCGGTGCGCCGGTTGGTCGGCATGTGGATGGCGTAAATTGCTTCCGGCGAGAGCATCGGTTCGAGCCGGCGCGCCTGGGCGCCGCTCAATTCCTCCATCGGAGCGCCGACGGTCCGCTGCCACCTGGCGCGCCGCTCGAGTTGGACGCGCTCGTCCGCGTCCAGCGCGACGTAGAGAATTCCGGCGGCGTCGTACTCGGGATCGACGCCGCTATCGCGCACCAGGCGATCGACGATCGCCTCGAAGGCGTCGCGCGCCTTGATGCAAAAATCGAAAAACGGGCCGGGGCCATCAGCTTCGGCCTGCGGCGCGATCATACCGGCCGCGGCCCACGACGCTTCCTGGCCGACCCGGCCGCGCTCGAGCACGGTGGTGGCGACGCCCTCGGCGGCCAGCCGCCATGCCACCGAGCATCCGATGATACCGCCGCCAATGATGATCGCCTTCAATTCGTTGCGCTCCCTGCCACAGCCATACGCATACGCGCGCATCCGCGAGCGTTCAGCTTAGCTGCGCCGGACGCGGTGCGAAAGGCGAACGACAGGCGGTGTGAAAGCGCGGATTGCGATGTGCTAAAAATCCCTCTTGCAAGGGGGTTCGCTGGGCGCAACAGGCGACCTCACAGCAGCGGCGGCATTCGGCAATGCCGATGGAGGAAACGCCATGACGAAGGTCACCTCGAAAGTTATCCGGGCGATTGAAACGAAGCTCATCCATGCCGGCGAGCCCGAGCCGCTCATCGGCGGCGCAGTGGCGATGCCGATTTTCCAATCGGCGACCTTCGCCTATCGCGGCGAGGAAAACTATCACGACCTCCGCTACATCCGGCTGAGCAACACGCCCAATCACGAGGTCCTCCATCGCAAGCTCGCCGCACTCGAGAACGCCGAGGCGGCACTGGTAGCGGGGAGCGGGATGGCGGCGATTTCGGCCACCCTGCTCGCGCTACTCGGTGCGGGCGACCATCTGTTGGCGCAGAATTGCCTGTATGGCGGGACTCATGACCTGCTGACGACCGACCTGCCGGCACTGGAGATAAGCACGGATTTCATCGACCCCAACGATCCGGCCGCGTGGCGCGAACAACTCACTGAGCGCACCCGCGCGATCTACGTCGAGACGGTATCCAACCCGCTGATGGGCGTGGCCGATCTGCGCGCGGTGGTCGAATTCGCCGCGGCGCATGGGCTGGTGTCGATCATCGACAACACCTTCGCGAGTCCGGTGAACTTCCGCCCCTCCGAGGCCGGCTTCGATCTGTCCTTGCACAGTTGCACCAAGTATTTGAATGGTCACTCCGACATCGTGGCCGGCGCGGTGATCGGGCGCGCCAGCCTGGTGCGGAAGGTGGCGCACAAGCTCAACCATTTGGGTGGCGTACTCGATCCGCACGCCTGCTTCCTGCTGCATCGCGGGATGAAGACGCTGGCCGTGCGGGTCCGCTATCAGAATGAGAGTGCGCTAAAGATCGCGCGCTTTCTGGAAGCCCATCCCAAGGTCCGGCAGGTCAATTACCCCGGACTCGAGAGCAGCCCCGACCATTTGCGCGCCTGCGAGCTGCTCGACGGGTTCGGCGGGATGCTGAGCTTCGAGTTGGAAGGTGGCGTGGCCGCAGCCGACAGTTTTATCAGCCACGTGACGCTGCCCATCTCAGCGCCCAGCCTGGGCGGAGTCGAGAGTCTGATCACGCGGCCGGCGACGACCTCACATTCCGGGATGACGCCCGACGAGCGCGCCGGCGCGGGAATCGCGGAGGGCCTGATTCGATTCTCAGTGGGGCTCGAGGCGACCGAGGATCTGGTCGAGGACTTTACGCGCTCGCTCGCCGCCTGCTGAGTGCTGTGGTTCCCGTCGCTACGCTCCTCTGCCGCGGCGCGCTTTATGCTCTCCAATGAGGAAGTGGGGGGTAACGCCACCGTTGTCTCCATTCCGAGGCAGTCGCAGTTCTCGATGTCGCAGTTTTGATCCACAATGGCTGGCTAGTTCGAGCATGGGTCGCCGGCCCTCACAGGCGGGTGACTGACTGCACAGCTTAAGCCGGATAAGGAAAGAATCGCGCTTGTTATTACGAATTGCTACTATAAATGAGGCTCTAGCCTTTGGGGGGAGCAATTGACTACGAGCTTGGGTGCATAGTCGATGGCGGTCAGGAAACCCGAGCCGACGGACCCCATCGTTGACGCGCGGATGCCGGCCGATTCGCCACTCTCTGCGGCGCCGGCGTCCGCCGCGGAACAGGCGTCGCGCGAGCACGGAGGTCTGACCGCGGCCCACGATCCCTGCAAAATGATTCGGGGCTGGAACCTGCGTTCTCTTCGCGCGGGCGCAGCCTTGTTAGCCGGTTTCGAGATCATATATTTCATCCTCGATAGCTACATATCTTCGCCGCTGACGCCGGCGACTATGGCGCCGCACGCCGGCGCTGTAGGCATCACGCTGCTCCTTGTGGCGCTCACTACGTCAAAGTGGTTCGAGCGCCACTGGCGGCCGGTCTGCTTTGCGACTCTGCTCGCCATCTATGGCCTGACGTTGGTGTTGCGCCTGCGCACCGGCGGCGCCGAGCCGCTGTTAATCACCATGGTGCTAACACTCATCGGCACAGGGGCGCTATTGCCGTGGTCGACAGGTTGGCAGTTGCCGCTCAGCTTGGCCGGATTAGCCACGATGGGGGTTTCGGCCTTGGCGACTGTGTCGTTCGATTCCGAAGTCGCGTACCGATGGATTGGCGTGCTGATGGCGGCCGCCCTGGGTCATTTTATTCTGGTGATGCGCGAGCGGTACCAGGCTGAACTGGTCACATGGATGGATAGTTTGCGCGCCAGCCGCCAGGATCTGGCCGACGCGCTCGCGCAGAGCGCGACGATCATGGCCCAGCGCGAGGTGGCCGAGCGCCGCCTGCGCGAGGGCGAGGAGATGCTGCGCAAGGTCTTCGACGCCGCCCCTGACAACATCGCGATCACCCGCATGTTCGACGGCGCGATGCTCGAGGTCAACCGCGAATTCCTCAAGACCGGCTACACCCGCGAAGAAGTCCTCGGCGTTTCGGCCATTAAGGTGGGCCGCTGGTCCCGCCCGCAGCTCCGCGCGCTGACGCGCGACCTGCGCACGTACGGCACCGTGCGCAATTTCGAGACCGAGTTGCGCAACAAGGATGGCCGGCTGGTGCCGAGCCTGGTTTCGGCGACCATGGTCGAGCTTGGCGGCGAGCAGTGCGTGATCTCGATTGCGCGCGATATCACCGAGCTCAAGAGGACTCAGCACGAGCTGACTGAGGCGCGCGAGGCGCTCGCGGTCGAACTGCGCAAGCTGGAAGAAAACCGCCGCCAGCTTGTCAGCAGCGAGAACAAGCTGTTCAAGGTGCTCGAGGCCACTGGCGACATCATTACCATCAGCCGCCTCAAGGACGGCCACTATCTTGACGTCAACCAGGCCTTTTGTGACCTGACCGGCTATACGCGCGCGGAGGCAATCGGACGCAGCGCGATGGAGATTGGCCTATGGATCTACCCGGATCAGCTCAAGCACCTGTTGCGCCTGCTCAAGAGAGACGGGCGGGCGCGAAACCTCCAATGCAGCTTCCACATGAAGGACGGCCGCGTGGTCGAACATCTGGTTTCCGCCTCACTTATAAAGCTGGACGGAGAAACCTGCATTGTTGCCGCTACGCGCGACGTTGGCGAGCTCAAACGAACCGAGCGGGAGTTGCGCGCTGCGCGCGAGGCGCTCGCGGCCGAAGTGCGCGAGTTGGAAACGAGCGAGCGCCGGCTGCGCAGCGAAATCGCCGAGCGCACGCTAGCGCAAGAGCGCCTGGCAGAGAGCGAGGCGACGTTGCGCAAGATCTTCGAGACCAGCCTCGACTCGATCTCAATCAACCGCCTGAGCGACGGGCGCTTCATCGCCGTCAATGACGAGTATTTGCGCCTCACGGGCTACAGCCGAGAGGAAGTGCTGGCCGCGACCGGCGCGCAGCTCAAGGCTTTTAGCAACCGGTCGCGGATACGCGAGATGCTCGAGCGACTACGTATCGACGGCTTTGCGCGCAACTTCGAAATAAATGTACGCGCCAGGGACGGCCGTCTCATCCCCCACCTATTTTCGGCCACCGTGGTCAATGTCGCCGGCGAACCCTGCGTCATCGCGATCGTCCACGACATCAGCCCGCTCAAACAGACCGAGGACGAACTCAGGGCTACCCAGCAGAAGCTCTCTGATCAGGTGCGCGAGCTTGAAGCGAGCAAGCGCAGACTGACCAGCAGCGAGACCAAGCTGCGCCAGGTGCTGGAGGCAAGCGGCGAAGCCATCTGCGTCAATCGCGTGAGCGACGGCCGTTATCTCGACGTCAACCAGGGCTTCTGCGACGTGATCGGCTACACCCGCGAAGAGGTGCTCGGGCGCAGCCCGTCGGAGATCGGGATTTGGCCTTACCGCGAGCAGCTCAGAGAGTACCTGCGGCGGCTCAAAGCCGGCAGTACACGCGACTTCGAGTGCACCTTTCGTATGAAGGACGGCCGCCTGGCGGACTATCTCGTGTCGGCCTCAGTGATCGAGTTGGAGGGAGAGCGCTGCATAGTGGCGGCTTCCCGCAATGTTAGCGGGCTCAAGCAGATCGAACAGCAATTGATCGCCGCGCGCGAAGCGGCGCTCGCGGCCTCCGAGGCCAAGTCGCATTTCCTCTCCGTCATGTCACACGAAATCCGCACGCCGATGAACGCGATCCTCGGGATGGCCGATCTGCTGTGGGAGACTCCGCTCAGCGCCGAGCAGCGCCGCTATCTCGACACCATGCGCAACAACAGTGCCTCGCTGCTCAACCTCGTAAACGGCATCCTCGATCTCTCCAAGGTTGAGAGCGGCCGGCTCATCCTGGAGCACGCGGATTTTGACCTGGTCGAGTTGGCCGAGGACGTGATGGAGACGCTGGGCGTGCGCGCGCACGAAAAAGGCCTCGAACTGGCACTGCGCATCCCACCCGCATTACCCACTGCGCTGACCGGCGATCCGCTGCGCTTGCGACAGATTCTGATCAACCTGCTCGGCAACGCGATTAAATTCACCGAACGTGGCGAAGTGACGCTGACCATCGACGCAGCCGACGACGCGGCCGACGACGCAGCCAGGACTGGCCAAACCTCGACCGCGCCGCACGGCGCCGAAGCTGCCGTCTCCGTCGACCCCGGCATACTAGGCAAACGCCAACTGCTGCGTTTCGTGGTCCGCGACACCGGCATCGGTATCCCGGCCGATCAGCAGCGGACGATCTTCTCGAACTTCATCCAGGCCGATTCGACGATCAGCCGCAAGTACGGAGGTAGCGGCCTCGGACTGGCGATCGTCAAACGCCTGGTCGAGCTGATGAACGGAAAGATCACGGTCGAAAGCCGGCCGCGCGCGGGCAGTGCCTTCAGCTTCACCATTGCGCTCGAACTTCAACCCCCCAGCGCCGCTATGGCGCGAGTGCCGGCACCCGCCGCCATGGCTCGCCTGGCAGGGAAGCGAGTGCTGGTGGTGGACGATTCAGCGGCCAGCCGCACCATTCTGGCCGAACTGCTGGCGCTCACCGGCGCCGAGGTCTTCGTGGCCGCCGACGGCGCCGGCGCGTTAGCCGAGCTTGCGCGGGCGCGCGCGGCCGGACGGCCCTACGACGCGGTTGTGGCCGACAATCGGATGCCGGCGCCCAACGGAACCGCGATCGCGCAACAGATCATGAGCGCGGCGCACGCGCCGCGCGAGGCGCTGGTGCTGATGCTGACGGCGGACGACCTCAGCTCGCAACTCGGACAGTTACGCAAGCGCGGCCTGGAGGAAGCCCAGCGCTGCCGCTATCTGCTCAAACCCGTGCGGCGCGCGGACCTGTGGGCGGCGCTCGCCGCCGCATGCGCCGGCGCCCCCGACGAGCGCTCATGCAGCAATGGCGTGGACGCGGCGGCCGCTGCCGGTCACGCCGCGTGGCCCGACACCTTCATCCAACAAGTCGCGCCGCGCAGCGCCGCGATGCTGGTCAAGAAGCCGCTTAAGATTCTGCTGGCAGAAGACTCCCCCGACAATCGGCTGCTGGTCGAAGCCTATCTGAAGGGCACTCCATACCAGCTCGACCACGCCGAGAACGGCGAGATCGCGGTGCATAAGTTCATGACCGGACACTATGACGCGGTCTTGATGGACATCCAGATGCCGGTCATGGACGGCTACGAAGCGGCCGCCGAGATTCGCCGCCTCGAACAGAGCGACCATCGACGCCCCACGCCGATCATCGCACTGACCGCTTCGGCCCACGACGAAGCCATTCGGAGGAGTTTGCAAATGGGATGCGACGCCCATGTGACCAAACCGGTGAAACGTTCGACCCTGCTCGAAGCGATTCGCGACGCGGTCGAGCCGACCTCGCAGGCCGCTCCATCCGCCGCGCAGGCGGACAGCAATGACACCGGGAGCGCTGCCGGGCAGCCGATCGTCGTTCAGATCGATCAGGATTTAAGCGACCTCGTCCCAGGCTTCCTCACCCGCAAACGCGAAGATGCCCGCGCCATCCTGGCCGCGGTGGAACGCAGCGATCCCGAAGCGATCGCGCGGCTGGGCCACAAGATGAAGGGCGAAGGCGGCAGCTATGGGCTCGACGCGATTACCGACATCGGCCGCGAACTCGAGCAGGCGGGCAAGGATAGCGACTTCGACGCGGCGCGGCGCCTGGGACGTAACCTTATCAACTTCCTCGAACGGCTCGAGATCGTCTACCGTCCGATGGAGGATTGAATTTTGAGCGGCCCTCGCCTCGCGCCGCCGGCGGCGACGCCTCGAACGCCTGAGCGCGTCGGCTCGCTGCCTCTTGATCCGCTGTAGCACGCGCGCTTGCGCACGCAAGCCTAAGGCAATGCGGCGACGGCTTCGATTTCTATCAGCAAGCCCTCGACCGCCAGCGCCGCCACACCGACCAGCGTCGAAGCGGGCGGGTTCTCCTTGGGAAAGAACTCGCGGCGCATGTCGGCGATCGCACGGTAGTCGTCCTGCTTGTAGTTGACCACGTAGGTGTTCATCTTGACCACGTCGGCGAGCGAGGCGCCGGCGCCCTTGAGCGCCGCGATCAGGTTTTCGGCCGCCTTGCGCGCCTGCGCCTTGAGGTCGCCGCGCCCCACTATCTGGCCGTCCTTGTCGATCGCCACCTGGCCCGAGACAAACAGCATCCTGCCGCCCTGCAGCGCGACGACGTGAGTGTAGCCGCGCGGGGTATGGATCGTGTCGGCATTGATAAACTTCTTTTCCATCACCGGTCTCCTTGTGATGCGCTTAGAACTTCGAGTACCAGTGCGAACGATGCGGGTCCTGGAGCTGGAAGCTGATTTGGAAGGCGCGCAGCAGCGTGCCCTGCTCGTGCTCGAGCGAAAGCCGCGCATCCTCGAGATCAACCTCGGCCTGCACCTGGTTGCCCTGCGCCGAGATCAACTGCTCCTGGAACTGCAGCAGGTCGTGCGTGGTCGCCATCCCGACCTTGAAGCGAATCTCCTCGTCGTGCAGCGATTGGGCGGCATAGTAGGTCGCCTCGCGGGTGGCCTGGACGCGCTTCTGGTCGGCCTCCAGGTTGGCGAGCGCGGTCTGCACCGCAACCACCGCGGTCGAGATCGACGCCCGGTATTGCATCCTGAGCGACTCGTACTGCACGCGGGTCTGCGCGAGCACGGAGCGCGCGGCGGCGTTGTCGATCGGATACGCGAAGTTCAGCACCGCGGCATAGTTGTAGAAACTGAAGCCGAACAGGCGGTTGAGCGCGTCGCCGTAGATTCCGCCGAAGGGCAGCTTGGTGCCGGAGCGCGGTATCAGCGGCGTCACCGCGCAGTTACCGCTCGTGAGTCCGGCGATATTGCGGATGCAGGGCGTCGTCCCGGCGGTTGAGTTGATACCGAACTGCGCACCCAAGTTGAGTTGCGGCAGGGTCTGGTTCTCGGAATACTTCACCTGCATCAGCGCGGCGCGGATCCCCTCGCGCATCGCCTCCAGCGAGGGCCGGTACTGGATCGCGGTCTCCAGCGCCACTTCCTCATTGGGGTTCATCTCGCGCGCTGGATTGGGCTTGTCGGTGGGCTCGATCTCTTGCGGCACAAAAGTCGACGACGGATTCATCATCACGTCCTGGCGCAGCGCCGCGCGCGCGGCCCGCTGCGCGGCCTGGGCGGTATAGACGTTAGCCGCTGAAGTGGCTTCGGCCGATTGAGCCTCCTGCAGATCGATTGGCGCCAGCGTGCCGACCTGCAAGGAAATCCGGTTCTGGCGTACCAGGTCACTGTTGAGCCGGAGCGCATACTCGGCGACCTGCAGATTCTCCTCGGCTTCCACCACGTTCCAGTAGTCGGTGCCAATCCGCAGCACGAAGTCCTCGACGGTCTGCTCCATGTTCCACTGCGACTGTTTTTGCGAGGACTCGGCGATCCGCACGTCGAGGGTGGCGAAGCTCCAACCGAAGTTGCGCAGCAGCGGTTGCGATATCGACAGCGCGAGTTGCGGAGTGTATGACGGGTTGATCGAAGCGAAGCTCGAGTTGGAAAGTGCACGTTCGTTGTCGAAGGTGATGCCGAACGTGCCGTTGGTCAGTGCGGAGACCTTGTCGAGTCCGAAGTCCCAATCATAAAGCTTATTGGTGTACGCGCGGCTGCCAGCGACCTGGAACGGCGAGGTCACGGGCACCACGCTCTTCATGATATCGCCCTCGCCGGTCAGTGCCGGGTCGAACGCGCCGTTGGCGACCTCGACCGCCTCCTCGCTGGCCAGCGGATCGAGCTCGGCGACCTTCACGTTGGGATTGTTCGCGAGCCCGATATAGATCGCCTGCTTGAGCGAGAGCCCGCGCACCGTATCATCGCGCGAGCCCAGATAGGACTGGCTGATGATGCTCTCGGGCGCCACCCGCTCGGTGGGCGACACCTGGCTGGCAAAAGTCCCCGGCAGCGACAGTACGGAGGCGCCGTGCTCGAAGGGCGCGGTCTGGCTGGAGGGCGTATTGAGATCGGGCGCGGACTGCTCGGGCACCGGGATGACTTGCTGGTTGCGCGGGGTGGCGATGGGCGGCAGTTTCGGTACGCCGACGGCCAGACCCGAGGAGGCCGGGACCGGTGCGGTGGGCGGCATCGGCGCGGTCTGCGCGAGCAGAGCAGGCGCTTGGCCCGCCGCCGCCAGCAGCAGCAGAATTACGATCACGGCAAAGATCTTGCGCGACATTTGGGTCCGGGACCTCCTTAAACAGCCTGAAAAACCTCACCACAGAGACGAAACCGCGGCTGGTCCGTTTCGTAAATCACGTACATCGAGCGAAATGTACACAGGCACTTTTGCCCAAACGCGTGTCCCTTGCAACGCGCGCCCGGCTTCCGGATCATAGCGGCGCGCTCTATAGCTTTACTCGGCGCGCCCGCGCGGGAAAAAGACGGTATGATCGCACGATCCGATGAGAGTTTTTTCGCGATGAGAATTTTCCCGATATCCGTTTCAAATTTTTGGCGCCGTTTTTGCGAATGCGTTTGTCCAGGCGCTCGCTTCGCGATCGCGATGATGCTCGCGCTCGCCGCACTCGCCGGCGTGGCCCGCGCGCAGGCGCCCGCCCCTCCGCCCGGCCCGCCGCCGCTGACCGAGCCCTCGGTGCCGATCTTGCCCGGCGCGCCGTCGCAGCTCGTGAGCGTACCCGGCGTCGTGGCAACGCCGCTCTTGACGCCTGTGGCGATTCCAACCGCGATGCCAACGCCCGCCCCGCGACTGTTCAATTGCAGTTGCTTCACTACCGCTTCGGCCACGCAATGGTCAGGAACCGTGACCGCGCCAAGTTATTCCGCGGCAACCTTGGCCGCCTCCGGCGCCTGCTTCAATTACCTTACGAGCACGCCGCAGTCACCGTTCATCCCGCCCGGACAATCTCCCGGGCTCAGTACGCTCACCACCACCCCGACCGGCACTACCACCGAAGCGTCCAGCACAACGTCCACAACCTCCAGCTCATCTTCGAGCGCGGGACTGCCGACCACCACGAGCCCGTCGAATTCACCAGGCAGCATGCTGAAAAACTCGCCATCGCTGACCGGGCAGACCGTCTGCAACGTCTGCGCTTGCAACTGACGCCGCAGGCCCTTTACTCGGCGGCGCCGTCGGCCGGCAGCCGCGTCCGCTATAGAGTTCCGCCCTGACCTTGGGGCTGCGCGCCGTTTGGCGGCATGCCATTTTGCTGCTTGTTCTGATTGGTCTGGTCGTTTGATGGCTGCGATGTCGGCGATGGCTGAGCCGCCGGCTGGCTATTGGCGGACTGCGGAGAGGTGGTGCTGGACCCGCCCATCGCCGGAGAGGCCGTGTACAAACAACTCCCGCAGAAGGCTGCCGCTATTATCGCGGCACCCGCGATCGCGATCGACGTCCATCCATTTTTGCCATTCGTGCGTTCCCGGTATTTCATTCCGGCTCCCCTCCTCGCCAAGCAAGGTTCGCACGTCGAAGCCATTTAGACTCAAGACATGCGATATCAAAATCAGGCCCTCCCGCCGCTCATCGCTCCTCGCCGTTGGTGCGCAACCCCAGGCGCTCCTCGATCGCACGCAGACGGCGCATCGCCGCCGGCAGCCGCGGCACGATCGCGGCCATCCGCCGCCAGACGCGCACGTCGACCGCCGGCGTACCGCCCACCGTGGCGTCGTCGGCGAGATCGTGCGGGATTCCCGACTGTGCGACCACACGTACGCGGTCGCCGATTCGCGCATGGTCAGCCACTCCGACCTGTCCTCCGAACTGACACCAGCGTCCGACCTTGACCGAACCCGAAAGCCCGACCTGCGCGGAGAAGCGCGAGTACTCGCCGACCTCGCAGTTGTGGCCGATGTGTACGTGGTTATCGAGCTTGGCGCCGCGGCGGATCAGCGTCGCGCCCATCGTGGCGCGGTCGATAGTGGCCATCGCGCCGATTTCCACTTCGTCCTCGATCGCCACCGAGCCGACCTGCGGAATCCTGACCAGCGCGCCCGCGTGCTCGACGAAGCCGAAACCCTCGGCGCCGATCACCGCGCCATTGAGAATCGTCACACGGTCGCCAATCGTGACGTTCTCGCGAATCGAGACGCCGCTGTGGCAGACCAGGCCTTCGCCCGCGCGCACGCCGGGATAGATCGTGACGTGGGGATGGAGCACCGCGTCGCGGCCGATCGTCACGTCAGCGCCAATCACGCAGTAGGCGCCCACCGAAGCGCCCTCGCCCAGCGTCGCACCGGGTGCGATGCGCGCGGTCGGATCGATTCCGGCGGGCGGCCGGTAGGGCGGAAAGAAAATCTCCAGCACGCGGGCGAAATCGGAATAAGGATTGTCGCTTATCAGCACCGCACACGGAGCGTCGGAGGCAAACTCCGCAGGCACGATCGCGCAGGCGGCGGTGGTGGTGCGCAACGCTTCAAGATACTTGGGTGCGGCGACGAAAATGATCGTGCCCGGCGCGGCGGCTTCAAGCGGCGCCGGTGTGATGATGTCGACTTCCCCGCTGCCGCGCAGCGTCAAACCCAGCCGCAATGCGAGTTCCTTGAGTTTCATGGCTCAGCTCCCATCGCCGCTCCTCACCGAGCAACTTGAGCGGGCGATTCAAAGCGTAGCGGGTTTTTCCCGCCAGCGCCGCATCGCGCGAGCCGGCCATCCTCGCGTAGAGGGACGGCACGGCTAGGCGAAAATGTCGTACGCCTCGAGCGCGCCGGCGACCTCCTCGGCCGCGATGTCGCGCAGGCAGTTGTAGTGTCCGAAGCGGCAGGTCCGCTGAAGGCAGGGACTGCATTCCAGGCCGCGATAGATGACCGTGCAGTGCGGCCCCATCGGGCCCGTGCGCATCGGATTGGTCGAGCCGAAGACCGCCACGGTCGGCATCCCGAGCGCGCCCGCCAAGTGCATGCATCCCGAGTCGTTGCCGGCAAAGCCGTGGCATAACGAGAGCAGCGCGATCAGTTCGCCCACCGTGGTCTCGGCGGCGGCGATGAGCGCGCCGCTTTTGCACTGCGCGGCTATCCGCTCGCATTGCGAACGATCATCGATCCCGCCCACCAGCACGCACTCCGCGCCATGGCGTTCGGCAAGGATGTCGGCCAGCGCCGCGTAGCGCTCCAGCGGCCATTCCTTGGCCGGGCCATAAGCCGCGATCGGCGCGAGCGCGATCAACGGGCGCTCAGGCCGCAGCCGGCGATTGGCGAGCCACGCGCGCATCTTGTCGCGGCTCTGCACGTTCACGTCGAGGTGATAGGCCGCGGCGGTGCCCTTGGCGCCAACCGTCTCCGCGACCATCGTGAGCCAGTGATACACCTGGTGCGCGCGTTCGACGTCGGCGCGCGGCGCAACCTTGTGCGTGAGCATGAAGCCGCGGCGGTCGGCCTCGTAACCGGCGCGCCGCTGCACTCCGGCCAGCACCATCCAAAGCGCCGATTGGAAGCTGTTGGGCAGGACGATCGCGAGATCGAAGTGGCCCGCGCTAATCCGCCTGACGATCGAAAGCTGGTCGCGCAGGCCGGCCACGCCGCCGCGCAGCCGATAGGGAATCACCTCGTTCACCCACATCGCGCCGTCGAAGAAGCTCGCCAACTCGCGGCGCACGAGCACGGCCAGATGCGCACCGGGGAACGTGTCGTGGATCGCGTGCAGCGCGGGACCGCTCATCACCAGGTCGCCGAGCCAGTTGACCGTCTTGACGATGATGCGATGCGGACTGGGGGAAGGCAGCGGGCGCAGATTGGGCGCAGGCGGGAGCGGCGCGCCTTCGGGCGACCACTCAGCCTCCAGCGCCGACGGCAGCATCGAATCGGGATCGGCCGTGTCGAATAACCGCGGCTTGCTCGTAGGCATCGTTGGTTTTACCAAATGCGAGCGGGCCTTCGCACGCAAGCCGCCGCGCCGCCACACGGACGCGGGCGTCGCCGCGCGCTAATTCGTCAGCGCCTCGATCAGGCGCTCGACGATCGCGTCGGCCTTCGCGCGCATCTCGTCGTCGGTCGCGTCCTGGATCGGATGCGGAACGAAGATGCGGCGGACTTGCGGTAATCCGAGCGCGAGCGCCTGCGCCTGGGCCGCGTCGACGAAGGTCGAGGAGGCCACCACCACCGAGGGCTTGCCGTTCACTTCAAACCATACCGAGTCGTGCACACTGCACGTTGTACACGATCCTCAATCGGCGAGCGCTTCGATAACGAAGTCGCTCTCCGCCGCGATCCTGCGGCGCAGCTCATCGGGCGCTGGCTTGGCGAAGGTCGGTTTGCGGTAGCGCTTGAGTGTGAGGCCGGGCACGCGTTCGGCGAGCCGCTGCTCGATACGGTCGAGCAGGACGTCGCCGCGCGGCTTCGCGATGTCGAGCAGCGCCACCACGCCGCTCAGATGTTGCGGGCGCGACGCTAGCGCGCGACTAAACGGCACGCGTTCGTCGGTCGGGTCGACAATTCGGGTCGTTTGGGTCATTCGGATTTTGGCGCCTCCTCGATTTTCCGGCTCACGCTTATCGAGCCCATCGGCCCGCTGAACCATCCGCCGAAAACGCTCGAAAACTTGCCGGCCTCACCGCCAGCCACGATGATATTGATATTCTCGGGCTTGCGGAACTTCGGGACGCGCTGTTCGAGTTGCTCCGCCGACGGATTGGCGAGACCGAAGTGCTTAAGCGCCATCCCCTCGCCGGCGTTGGCGTCGGGCACCAGGTCGCGTATCGGCCGCGCGCTCGCCTCCTGGATTCGATTGCGCACCTGCGCTTTGGTCCAGCCGTCGCGCGCGATAGTGTCAGCGTGCTCGGGCGAGATGACCAGCAGGACTTCGCCGTAGCCGTGGAGCTTGGGATGCCAGCAGCTCTCGAGCGCCATCCCGAGGCTGCCAGCGAGCGCGTGTGCGGTGCGCGAGAGCTGGTCGACGATCAGGCGAGGTCCCGGTTCCAAGCCGAAGACTGTCACCACGTTGTCTTCGCGGCGAAAGCCGCGCTCGACGTGGAGCGGCTGCCACGGGCTGCGCTCCTCCCATTCGGGATAGCAGGCTGTGTACTTGCCCGGGCCGCCGAGCGCGGTGCGTTCTATCTCGCCCGGCCGCGCGCCGCCGACGTTGCGCAGCGCGAGCTTGACCGCGCGTCCGATAGTCGCGTTGGCGCGATTGCCGGAGCCCAGCGCGCCGATCTTCATGTTCATCCCGAGGCGATGGCGGATGGGGCCGTTGACCACGATGGTCGGCGTGGCGCCGGCCGTGGTCGCCATCACACCGTGGATATTGAACTCGTCGGTACAGACCGCTTCGAGCACCGCGAGCACCACCGGCAAGTACTCGGGCCTGCATCCCGCCATCACGGCATTGGCGGCGACCTTCTCGATCGTGAGCGGCGCCAGGTTCGGCGGCACGGTTGCGATCACTTCCTGCGGATCGCGCCGTGTCCCGGCGAGCATCCGCATCACGCGCTCGGGCGTGGGCGGAACGACCGGCAGGCCGTCGGTCAGTCCACGCTCGAACATGAATTCGAACGGGTCCTCGTCGGCGCCAAGCTCGATCTGACGTGCGCGCAGGCGCGAGCCAGAAGCCTCGGCGGCCAATCGTTCGGCTACGCCGGGTTCGACCGATTTCGAGCCGCATCCGGGACGCGATTGCGGGTATGCATTCCAATCGATTTGCGGTTGGGGTCCGCCGGCCAGATGCGCCGCCTGGGAAAGCGCGCTTTGCCAGTCGGACTTGTCGAAGCCCTCGAAACGGCGCAACTCAGCGCCGCGCGCGTCCGCGAGAATGATCGTCGGAACGATCTCGACGTTGTAAGCGTACGAAACTTTCAGATCCGAGTCGTCGAGCATCGGCGCCGTGAACTTGTGCCGCTCGATGAGGAGTGCGTTACCCGCGGCGTCCTGGCCGATAGCGACAACATCGACTTCACCGCGAAATGCCAGCGACGCCGCTTCGACCAGCGGCATCGTCATCCCGCAGGTCTGGCAATCCTCCTTGACGAAGCAGAGCAGCGCGGGCCGCCCGTCAGGAAACGAGTAAGCACACCGACGCTGGTCGATAAGCAAAAAGCTCGGCAATGCCTCCGGCATTTTCAATCAGCCCGCAGACGCGCTTCTAGTGCTTGCCCACCACGAACGAGCAACTGGTCGTGCCGCTGCCGCCGATATTGAGCATCGCGAAGCGCTCGGCGCCCTCGACCTGGTACTCACCGGCGGTCCCGGTCACCTGGCGATAGCAATCGAGCATCTGGCGCACGCCGGTGCCGCCGACCGGATGTCCGACGCCGATCAGCCCGCCGCTGGGGTTGATCGGCATTCTGCCGCCCATCTCGATCGCCCCTTCCTCGATCGCCTTCCATGACTCACCCGGCTTGGTGATGCCGAAGTGGTCGATCGCCATGTACTCGGAAGTGGTAAAGCAATCGTGGGTCTCGATACCCGAGACCTGCGTGACGCCGGAGAGGCCGGCGCGGCGGAACGCGTCTAGGATCGCCTCGCGCGTATGCGGCAGCACGTAGGTGTCCTCGCGGCTTTCGGCGATCTTCTTGTCGAATTCGATCGGCGCCGTGTGATGGCCCCAGCCGAGAATGCGTGGGAGATTTTCGAGTTTGAGGTTGCGCCGCTTCGCATACTCGGCGGCGAATTTCTCGGAGGCCAGGAACAGCACCGCGGTGCCGTCGGTCACCTGCGAGCAGTCGCGCACTTTGATCCGGCCTGCGATGGGCTGGTTGAACTTGCTCGCCTGCGCCGGGTCGCTCTCGCTGCGGGGCCACGCGCGGGTCTGCGCGAGCGGGTTGCGCCGGGCATTGGAGAAATTGACCGACGAGATGTGCGCCAGGTATTCGTCCTTGAGCCCGTAGCGTTTGTCGTATTCGTCGCCCAGGCGTCCGAACAATGCCGGGAACGGATAAGCAACGCCCTTGCACTCGCGCTCGTACCATCCCGCGGTACCGAGAAAGTCGCCGCCGGTCGCAGAATCGACGGTCTTCATCTGCTCCAGGCCGACCACCGCAGCGAGGTCGTAGCGACCGGCTTCGATGTCGGCCGAGGCGGCAAGAATAGCGATCGACCCGGAGGCGCAGGCGGCCTCGTGGCGCGAAGTCGGGATGCCGAAGAATTGCGGGTCGACCTCAAGGAAAAACGCGTTGAGCTGGCCCTGCTTGCTGTAAAGCTCGGCGGCAAAGTTGCCGACGTGAGCGGTCTGGATTTCGCGCGGCTCGATTCGGGCCTGTTCCATCGCGCCATTCACCGTCTCGCGCATCACGGCGGAAAAATGCTTGCCCTCCTTGTTCCAGTTGCGGGCGAAGTCGCTCTGTCCGCCACCAAGGATATAGACGCTCTCTGGCTTAGCCATCGTTGTAAATCTCCCTTAATTTCCCTGTCGAATAGCGCTACGCATCTGACCCTCTTGCCAAGCTCCGTCGCGCGGCTTGCAAACGGGCCATGCTGTCGAAATAAAGTGCGCGCGCAAAATTTCCCGCCTCTTTATCTTAAGCTAGCGCACCCCCTGCCTTTTGCGCCACCAGGACAGAATTTGTGCGCAGAGCGGCGGCTTTGCCGTAAGCTTCGCGCGATGCTTATAATGCCGCTGTCAGGGGAAAGCGAAACTCGGACGCTACGTAATGGAGCGGGCAATGAAACGGATATCGGTTAAGGCATTTGCCGCAATGATGTTAATCGGAGCTCTGGGTACGGGCGGATATGTGCTGGCCAGCCGCAACTTCGACCCGCCGGCCTGCTGCCAGAGCAAGCAGTCGTGCTGCCCTTCGCAGTCGTGCTGTTCGGGCGGCAGTCACGGGGCACAGTGCCCGATGCATCGGCACGCCTAGAGCGGGCGTCCGCAGATATTTCGGGGCTCGCCGCAGGCGATCCTGCCTGTTGATAAGTCTGTCGATGGTCTGTGGATATGCGCTTGCGAGTTGGCCGACACCTGCCCGCTGACGCCTCCTCGCGAACTCGCCTCGTGAGCCGGGCTGTCTCGTTAAGTCCTTGGAATCTCACGCAAAATAGGTCGGACGGCCAGTCTTAAATCTTCAAGCTGCCTGCCCCGAGCAATCCTGCAGGCACTTGACTCCTTACAGTACTACCGAATTACATACCTACATCAAGCACGCATTACGGCTCAAACCACTCGCGGCCGTCGGCGCGGATCAAATCGTCGGCGGCCCCGGGCCCCCAGGTTCCGGCCGCGTAGGGCTCCAGCGGAGTCCCCGGGTCGCTCTGCCATTGATCGAGAATTCCCTGCACGAATTCCCAGGAGCGCTGGACGAAACGGGAGCCGAGAAACAGCGTGTGGTCACCCGCCATCACGTCGAGTAGCAGCCGCTCATAGGCGTCGGGCGAGGCACCGTCGAACTCCGCCGCGTAATGGAGATCCATCCGCACCGGCTGAATCGAAAGATCCAGACCCGGCCGCTTGGCCAAGACTTTGAGCGAGAAACCCTCGTCGGGCTGGATCCGAATCGCCAGCACGTCGGGTGGCAACGAGACGCGGCGATTGAACAGAATTTCAGGTACTCGCTTGAACTGCACGAAGATGGTGCTCGCGCGCCGCGGCAAACGCTTGCCCGTGCGCAGGTAGAATGGCACCCCTGCCCATCGCCAGTTGTCGACCACCGCCTTTAGCGCGACAAAGGTTTCGGTGCGCGAGGTCTCGCGGATGCCCTCTTCCTGAAGATAGCCAGGGACGCGCTTGCCGTCGAGCTCGCCCGCCGCGTATTGGCCACGCACCACGAGCTTGCGTACCTCCCCGGCATCGAAAGGCCGCAGTGAACGGATCACGTTGACCTTGGCGTCACGCACCGCGTCGGCGGCGAGCGATACCGGCGGTTCCATCCCGGTCAGCGCGAGCACTTGCAGCATGTGGTTCTGCACCATGTCGCGCAGGGCGCCGGCGCCGTCGTAGTACATCGCGCGCGTGCCCAGCCCTTCCTGCTCGGAGACAGTAATCTGGACGTGGTCGACCCGGCGATTGTTCCAGAAATCCTCGAAGATGCTGTTGGCGAACCGCAGCACCATCAGGTTCTGCACCGTCTCCTTGCCGAGGTAGTGGTCGATGCGAAAGATCTGGCTCTCATCGAAATGCTTGCGAATCGCGCTGATGATGTGCAGCGCGCTATGCAGGTCGTGGCCGATCGGCTTCTCGACCACGATTCGGGTGAAATGGGCAGCGTCCGGCGGCGCGATCAGTCCCGCGCCGTAGAGCTTCTCGACCGTCTCGGTAATCGCCTCGGGCGGGACTGACAGGTAATAGACGCGGTTGGGCGGCAGGCCGCGCGCCTTTTCGGTTTCCTCCAGGCGATTCTTGAGGCGCGCGAAGCCGTCGGGGCGGTCCAACCCCGAGAGATAGTCGAGGTTCTGGGCGAAGCGGCGCCAGCATTTCTCGTCGATTTTCAGGCGCGAGTAGCGTTCGGCCGCCTCGCGCGCCTTGGTGCGAAACGCCTCGACCGACATCTCGCGGCGCGCGAAACCCAGGATTGCGCTCTTGGGCGGTATCGCGTCCTGGCCGCAATGCTCGAGGTTGTAAAGTGCGGGCAGGAGCTTGCGCGCGGCGAGGTCGCCCGAAGCGCCAAAGATTACGACCGTGCAGGGCGGCACGGGATGCGTCTCAGCGATAGTCCAGGTCTGGCTCATAGGCATTCAGCTCCTTCGCTGAATCGGTGAAGCATGAGATCCGCGGCCGGAACTCCAGTTTGACCATCCTCTGACCCATGCTAGCCTTGAGCGCTGATGCAGAGAAGCAGTGCGCTCGCGATTTGGCGGCCAGGCGGGCTAAAATGAATCGAATCACGACAAGGACCCAGGCATGAGCGACGCGGTCGCGGTAAAAACAAGTGAATCGGGCGAACGACCGTTGATCAAGTGGATGCCGGTGGTGGTGTGGGCGATCGTTATCTTTACCTTTTCGACTTCATATTTCTCCGCTGAGAACACGTCGAAATTCATCGACCCGATCCTGCGCTTCCTGATGCCGGGAGCGTCGGCGGCGACGATCGCGCTCGCGCATGGCTTCGTGCGCAAGGCGGCACACTTCACCAACTACGCGATCCTATTCTGGCTGCTGGTGAGCGGGCCGCTGCGCGCGCGCCCCTACTTCGCCTTCGGATTATGCGTGCTCTACGCGTTCCTCGACGAGGGCCATCAGATGTTCGTGCCGAGCCGTGGCCCATCGCTCTATGACGTTGCGCTGGACTCCACCGGCGCGCTGTTCAGCCGTTTTCTGCATGCGGCGTTGATCGAAATCGCCTAGGTCCCCGTCTCCTCCAGCGCCGCCGTGATTCGATCGACGCGGCCGTAGAACTCGCGCAAGCGCGGAAGTTCGTGCGGAATCTTGAGCACGCCGGTGAGCGCGAGGAAATGAAGCTGGCCATATAGCGCGAAGTCGGCCAGTCCGGGACCACCGAGCAGAAACGCGCCGTGCTCGAGCGCCATCTCGAACGGCTCCAGCACCTCGCGCACGCGGACCATGTTGGCCTCGTGCTCGCGTTCCATCCTATCGCAGAACCCAGTGCCGTACTTGCGGTCGCGAATGAAGCGAAACATCGCTAGGCGGTCGGCGCCCTGGTGGGCGAAGTATTTTTCCTCGTCGGGAACCGCGGCGCAAAACAGCGCCTCCTCGACTTCGGTCTCGATGTAGCGGGTGAGCGCCAGGTGCAGGCCCCGGCTCCGCGCCGGCAGAAGCGTCGGCTCGGGACACAACTCCTCCAGGCGCGTCGCGATACGGTCGGAGTCGACGATCGTCTCGACCACGCCACCGCCCTCGACATTCTCGCCCCGGACCTCTTCATCCTGGACGTGCTCGAGCCTCAGCACCGGGACCATGATTTGGCCCGAGGCCGCGATCAACTCCTTGCGCTCGATATAGTCGACCTCGACGACCTGGTACTCCAGGCCCTTGTAATCGAGAATCTTGCGCACCTTGGAGCAGAACGGGCTGGTTACGAACTGATAGAGCGTGGCCTTCATTTATTTGTCCCGCTGATTTTGTCCCATGGATTTGTTCCGCTGTTTTTGTGCGGACGGCGTCAGCGCTTGAGCATCTGCGCCATCGTGGCCGCGTTCATCACGCCGAGATTGCTGTAACAGTTATTGAAGATGACGCTCGCACGGCGCACCCCGGAAAGCGACCTCAGCCGCTCGGCCCACTGCGCCAGTTCGGCCTCCGCGTAGAGATACTTGAAACGCTCGGCGGCGCCACCGTCGCGCTTGTGCCAGTTCTCGCGGTTGCGGCCATGGAAGCGCACGTAAGCTTCTGAGCCGGTGACCGCAAACATCGACTCCACGGTTCCGGGCGGCGTGTCGATCGACACGAAAGTAAGCCCGTGACGGTCAAGAAAGCGAATCGTCTCGGCCCGCTGCGCGCCGTCGAACCAGCTATTGTGACGAAACTCGATCGCGATCGCCGCCCCCGGCAGCCGCTCCTTGAGCCCGGCGATATAGTCGAGGTTCGACGCACGTGCGGTGAAGTACGGCGGAAACTGGAACAGCAGATGGCCGAGCTTGCCGGCGGCGCGGAGCGGCGCAAGCGCGCTCCAGAACATCCCGAAAGCCATCTCCAGCACCTCGCGCGGCGGATGGCGCAGGCGCGCCGCGGCGCGTTGATCGGCCGGCAGCATCGATTTCACAGCCGCGGGCAGCCGCGTCGCGTCCACTGGATGCTGCGTCAGCATCGCGAAGGCCTTGATGTTGAAGACGAAGCCGGGCGGCACGCGTTCGGCCCATAGCTCGGCGTTGCGTTCCGAGATCAGCGCGTAGTAGCTGGCGTCAACCTCGACCGTGTTGAACTGCGCGGCGTAAAAGCGCAGACGTTCCTCGGCGGTCTTGAGCGCTGGCGGATAAAAAACGTCCGACTTCACCAGCGTCGGATCGGTCCACGAGGCGGTGCCGACCAGGAATTGCGGCCGTGACGGCATACCGTCACGCGAACATGTTCACCGCTTCGAGACCCTGCCCGAGAGTCGATTTGAAAATCTCAAAGAGCTTGTCGATCTCCCACGGGCCGTCGCTGAAGATCGTGCGGTCGGTCTTGATGTGCGTGTAGCGCGTGATCCGGTAGCCGGAAGCGCCGAAGCACTGTCCCGTCACTTCGGCCGCCTGGTCGCTCGCGAGATAAACGATTATCGGCGCGACGTTCGCCGGATCGCGCGGCGTGCCCTCGGCGCTCTGGCTCACCGCCAGGCCGCTCACCCCAGGCATCCGTCCCGCCGGAATCGAATCGGTCATCCGGGTTGCCGCGCCGGGCATGATCGCGTTCACGGTAATGCCGTACTTCTGCAGCGAAGTTGCGCAGCTATAAGTGAGCCCCAGGATTCCGGCCTTGGCCGCGGCGTAGTTGGGCTGGCCCGGGCTGCCGAGCGCGGAGTTGGACGAGAAGTTGATAATGCGGCCGGTCTTGCGCTCGCGCATATGGGCGCTCGCCGGGCGAATCGTGCAGTAGTGACCCTTGAGATGCACGCGGATGACGTCGTCCCACTCCTGCTCGCTCATGTTGAAGATCATCCGGTCGCGCAGGATTCCTGCGACGTTGACCAGGATGTCGAGTTGGCCGAACTCCTTGATCGCCTGGTTGACCAGGCCCTCGCCGCCCGTCACGCTCGCGATATCCATGTGATTGGACACCGCCCTGCCGCCAGCCGCGACGATCTCCTTGACCACGTCGTCTGCGGGCGAGATGGTTTCCTTCTGTCCCGCAAGGCTCACGCCGAGGTCGTTGACCACTACCGCCGCGCCCTGGCCGGCCAGTGCCCGCGCCACCCCGCGTCCGATTCCGCGTCCGCCACCAGTGACGGCAGCAACTTTACCGTCAAGCTTGCCCATCGCGATTCCTCGATTTTTACTGCTGGATTTTATTCCTTGACCCTATTGCTGGATTTGCCGAAAAACTGAATCCGCTTATAGCGCAAATCTTCGTCGTCGGAACAGTCCCGCGCGTTGCCCCGGAACATCGCCGTGTGCGGCGCGACAAACCAGTTTCTCCCGATCGGCGTTCCCGAATTAATTCCAATCGGCCAGGCTAAACTCGGTCAGCACGCCGACCGGCGTGAAGCGAGCGACCTTTCCGGTGGGTTCGGTGAAATAGAGATTGCCGTCGGCGCCGCTGGTAATGAAAGCCGGGATGGCCGTTTCGGGCAGATAGAAGGCGGTTATTGGAGCGCCGGGGCGAAGGCGACAGATCGCATGCGCCCTCGGCACCGTGATCCAGATCGTTCCTTCACTGCCGGCAACGATATCGAGCGCGGGGCCGTTGACCGGCAACACCAGCTCGCTGATTTGTCCCTGCGGCGTGATCTTGCCGATCCGGCTGGCCGCCAGCTCGGTGAAGTAAACAACGCCATCGCTGCCGACCGCGACGCCGTTGGGATGGCTATGCGGGACCGGTAGCGGGTATTCGGTTATAACGGGCTCGGCGGCGTTTTGCGCCAGCGTGATTCGACCGATCCGGTTGCCCGAGTTCTCGGCGAACCACAGGCTGCCGTCGGCGGCGGCGACAATCCCGGCCGGTCCGCCACCGAGCGGCAGCGAAAACTCCTTGAACCCATGGCGGCCGGGAGAGGGACGGTCGGCCCCGGCTGGAACGAAGATCGCGATCTGGTCGGCGGCGTGCTCGGTGAACCAGATGGAGCCGTCGCGGGCGGCCGCGATGCTGGCGGGTCCGCTCTTGGGCGTGGGCACGGTGTAGTAGTCCGCTTTTCTGTTGTCGGGAAAAATGCGTCCGATTCGATCACCCTGGGGATCGGTGAACCATACAGCTCCGTCACGCGCGACGGTCAGCCGCTCGGGAAACCCGTCGACATCCAGCTCTACCCGCTTGAACGCACCGCTGGGCTCCATCCGTATCAGCGTCGTAGCGCTGTACTCGGTAAACCAGATGCCGGCGGAGCCGGCTGCGATTGCGTATGGAGCGTGGATGCCTCCACGGCCGGACGGAGGATGGGCAAAGGCGGGCGTGCTGGTGTCGCGGCCGGCCTCGATCCGGTTGCCAAGCTGATTCATCGCGGCCTGCGGCGGCGGCGAAATGCAGCCAGCGGCGCCGAGCACGATGAAGGTCGAGAAAACCAGCGCCCCTGCAACGAGAAGCGTTGCGCCAGCGGTGTTCGTGTAATGACTAATGATTTACGTCTCGTCGACGGCGAACCAATACGCTGACAGGTAACCGACCAACACCGCAACTGATTTGCTCTCTCCCACCAGCACGACGAACGCGATCGGGAGGCGCGGGTCGAGAAAGAGCAGGCCCCCGAGGGCGAACACGCTCAGGAAGTAGCTTAGCATGGCGGCCCATATCGCACGCTCGCTAGCCCGCTTGCGCACCCCAGCCGCGGCGATCAACGCGAACGGGACGAACAACAAAGTGTTGTAGTTGAGCCATGAGACGGGCAGAACCTCGATCGACGTTACTACCCACAGGGCGAACAGACGCCAATCGCGGTCGGGACCGGACCCGCGCTTGAACGTGGCCTTCAGGGTGAATGCCATAATGGCAAGTGCAGCAGCGTACCCTAATGCATGTGCGAAGCGATCGCCCGCAGATCCGAGATGCCATCCGTTGAGATACAGGCAAAGGCGCCAGACAAACGATGCGGGTGCGGTGTTCCATGCCAATTTGAACAGTGCGCGATCTCCGCCCGCCGCGGCGAGACCGAGCGGAAAATCCACCAATGCCCGCCAGCCCATCATCGCCGCGCATGCCAAAAGTCCAATCACAGCACCCGCAGCCATGAAGACGAGCCCGCGCCACTTGCGCGTAAGCAGCAGATAAAGACCCATCAAACCCGGATAACCGCGCATAAGGGTCAGCGCCGCCAGCGCCAACCCGGCTGCGCCGTCGCGCCCTCTGGCTAGCCATCGGACACTGAGCGCCAGCCCCAGGATCACGAGGACCTGGCTCTGCGCAGTCAGGAAAAGATCGATGAGCGGTGGATAAATCAAGGCCAGCGCGATCATGAGGCAGGCGTCCACCGGCCGCAGACCGCTTGCGGGGCCAAGCAACAGGTAAAAGGACCCAATCAACGCCGCAAAGTTAATCGCGATCCAGGTCCAGTAGGCCTGGGTCAGCGGGAGCGCTCCCAGCGCTTTCAGACAGAGTAGAAAGGCGGGGGTTTCCGGAATGATCTCGTCGTGCTTGAGGCTCTTGCTATGCAGACCGAATCTTGCGCCGACCGGACCGAGAGAAGTTCGATAAGGGTTCTCGCCCTGCCGCATGATCGTGGCGGCCGAGTAGTAGTCGGCGAAGTCTTCCTCGTGGATTCGACCGGGGAGTGCCGCGGCCAGCCTATAGACTTGTATCAGCGCGGCGAGCGAGAGAAACGCCACCATCAGCGGATGGCGCATCGCGGCCAGGATTCCTTCGATCGACAGTACGGGCCGCGCCGCGCCGGGCTGAGGCGAAACGGATCGGCGGTAATCCCCCGCGCGCTCCGCGTGTGGCTCAGCAACGCCCATCAAACCTCCCTAATTCCCCACCATCGCGCGTATACCGCGCCGACAGAGCGCGACGGCCAATCTGCGTCATCACAATCAATCGGGGCGCCGCGCGTCCTCCAGGCCGGACCCGCCCCGTGGAACGTTTAGGCCGACGCCGCCGCGACGCCGGGCTTGGCGCCCGCACGACGCTCCGCGAGATACCACTGGATCGTCCGCCGCAGCCCCTCCTCGAAGTCGGTGGTGGCTTTGAAATTGAATTCGCGCTCGGCGCGCGAGACGTCCAGGCAGCGGCGCGGCTGACCGTCGGGCTTGCTCGGATCCCATACGATCTCGCCGCGAAAGCCGGTAAGGCGCGCGATCAGGCCGACCAGGTCGCGAATGGTTATCTCGCGGCCGGCTCCCAGGTTGACCGGTTCGGCGCCGTTGTAATGCAGCGCGGCGAGCACGATGGCGCGGGCGCAGTCTTCGACGTAGAGGAATTCACGGCTGGCCGAGCCGGTGCCCCATACTTCGATCCGCGGCGCGCCGCTCTCGATCGCCTCCACGCACTTTTTGATCAGCGCCGGGATAACGTGCGAGCGGTCGGGATCGAACGTGTCACGCGGGCCGTAGAGGTTGACCGGCAGCAGATAGATCGCGTTGAAACCGTATTGCTGGCGATAGGCCTGGGCCTGCACCAGCAGCATCTTCTTGGCCAGGCCATACGGCGCGTTGGTCTCTTCGGGATAACCGATCCAGAGGTCGTCTTCGCGAAACGGCACCGGGGTGAACTTGGGATAGGCGCATACCGTACCGACGGCGACGAATTTCTCGACTCCGTCCAGGCGCGCCCGCTCCATCAGTTCGACGCCCATGATGAGATTTTCATAGAAGAAACGCCCGGCATTCTCGCGATTGGCACCGATACCGCCGACCACGGCCGCGAGGTGGATGATCATCTGCGGCCGCACCTCGCGCATCAGGCTCGCAATCGCCTGTGGTTTGCGCAGGTCGTACTCGTTGGAACGCGGCGCGGCAATATTGCGGAATCCGGCACGCGCCAGATCCTCGATCACGGAGCTGCCGAGAAACCCCGCGCCGCCGGTCACCAGGATGCGCGTGTCCTGGGCTGATCCCGCTGTCCTATTTGCCATTTCCTACCGCCCTCCCGCTTCGCACCAGTCTTACCGGCATCGACGCCCGCCGGTCCAAGGTCAAGCACGGATGTAAATCTATTACAGGAATGCGGCCCGGGCCTGAAGCGTCTGGCCTGGCAAAAAACTCACACGAATTTCAGCCGCCTCAGCGCGAAACTGAACATCCGCAGCAACAATAGCCCATGCCGCCAACGCTGGATATTGGTTTGGCCGTAGGTTCGTTCGTGATAGCGCACTGGCATATCGACGAGTTTGAGGTCGAGCTTGGCCGCGCCGAAGATGAGATCGAAGTCGCCGAAAGGATCGAAGTCGCCGAAGTAGGAGCGGTTGGCGGCGATCGTATCGTAGTCGGCGCGGCTCAGCACCTTGGTCCCGCACAGCGTATCCTTTACGTTCTGGCCGAGCAGCCACGAGAAGGCGAGGCTGAAAAACTTGTTGCCCAGGAAATTCAGAAAGCGCATCGCCTGCTTCTCCATCGGATAGACGAAGCGCACGCCGTTGATGAATTCGCCGCGGCCCGAACGCAGCGTTCGGTAAAAGCGTGGCAAATCCTCCGGCGCAACCGTCAGGTCGGCATCGAGGATCATCAGCACCTCGCCTTCGGCCTCGGCAAAACCCAGGCGCACCGCGTCGCCCTTGCCCGCGCCGCTTTGCCGCAGCAGCCGCATGCGGCGCTCCGGATGGCGCGCGATGGCCGCCTCGATCGCGGCGTAGGTGTCGTCGCGCGAATGACCTTCGACGAAAACGATCTCGGTGCCGGCGCCCATTTCGGGCACGCGCTGCACGACGTTCTCGATGTTGCCGGCCTCATTGCGGGCCGGCACGATTACGCTTACCACGGGCTCGGGGCCGCGCGCCTCGGTTCCGGCATCAGGCCCAAGGCGGGCAACGATGAAGTTGGTGAACGCCAAATGCCGAAACGGCCAAAGTTTCACCACGTAGCGATTGCACAGCGGCGCAAGCAGCGGCAGTGCGGGCGGAAATAGCACCTCCTGCCACTGGCGGACAACCTCGAAACCGCTGAGCGCGAGCATGTTGTCGAGGTCCGCCAGCGTCAACCAGTTCTGGGTCAGGGCCGGATTGGCGAGCTTCATGCGCGCGGCCATCCGCAGCGGCAACTCCCACAGCCGGCTGTAGCTGTTGATGATCACGCGAGTCGCCGGCGTGCATACCGACGCGATCCGCTCGATCGCTTTCTGCACATCCCACAGATCGTTGATCAGGTCGGAGAGGATCACGTAGTCAAACTTGGTATTTAGGCTAAGCTGATCAACATCGCCTTGTATGAAACGGAGCTGCGGATGGCTCTGCGCGGCCTGCTTGAGCAGTTCCGGCGCAAAATCAACGCCGACGCCCATCGACGGCTCCAGCGCCGCCAGCAGATCGCCCGTACCGCATCCAAGTTCCAGTACCCGGCTTCGCGGCGGAACGAGGTAGCGGTAAACCTCCGCAAGCCGCCGATAATAGCCGGCACTTGCAGGTTTGCGAACGTAGCCGTTCCAGAACCTGATCCGCTCCGCGCGATAACGCGCAGCCGCCAATGCTTCGCCATCGCTCGCGCGCAGCGCCGCGCGATCGCTCTCAACCACTGAGTCTTGCCGTATCGCCTCCATGTTACCCGTGCGTGTCCGCTTCCCCCACCGCTGCTGCCGCGCCCGCGCGCGCGGCTGCTGCGCTTGTTGTGCCAACCCGGAAGATTCCGGCTTCGAGTCCGGCCTTACCCGCCGCGACCGGTCCCGGTTACCATGTCATCAACCGGCTGGCAATGCGATCCGGAACTTTGAGTCGATGCGATCGTCAGACCGCGGTGCGGGCTTGTTGCGCCTCATCTATCGAAGACTGCGAAGCTTGCGAGGCTTGCGAAGCCGCTCCCCGCGCCGGTTGATCGGCTGCAGCCGAGTCAGTGGCGAACCAGTAGAGTGAGAGATAGGCGAGCAGTCCCACCGGCGAAGCTCCAACGCGCCACACCAGCGTGTTCGGATGCAGTGCGAGTTGTTGCGAGTGCATATCGACCGCAGCGAAATAGAGCCATGCGAGCGTGTAACACGCGACCCCGGCCCACAGCGCGCGCCGGCTTGTCCGCTCGTTAGACGCCGCAGCGCTCAGCCTCACCATCGGAATCGCCAGCAGCACCAGATAATAAAACCACGACGTCGGCGAGACGAGGATCGCGGTCATGATCCAGAGCACGAACAGGCGGCCGTCGGGATCGTCATCCCGGGGCCTCGACACGGTGGCTTTGACCGTGAAGCAAAGCAGTGCCAATTCGGCTGCCAGCGACGTGGCTTTCGTAGCCCATTGAAGTGTCGTTCCGAGATGGAGGCCGAAGAAGTACCAGAACATCCGCGCCACCGTCGGGCTCAGAGCGATATTTCCCGGCAGCGCCTCTCTCCATTGCTCGGTCAGGTAAGTCGGCGCGAGGACGAAGCTCAGTGTATTGCCTACGCCCGCCAGCGCGAGCGTGAGCAATCCTCCGACGGCGAGTCCGACCATCGTATACGCAACGACGCGCCACCGTTTCATCAGGATCAGGTAGCCGACGAGCATAAGCGGAAAGGCGCGCAGCAGGCTTGCGAACGCGAGGATCAGGCCGGCCGCGGCGTCCTTCCCGCGCTCCATCCATCGCAGCATCAGCACGAACATCAGAAGGACCAGCATCTTGTTCTGGCCCCAGATCAAATGATCGGCCACGGGCGGAAACAGAATCGTCAAGGCCGCGATCGCCAACGCGGCATCGCGACCGAGACCCGGGGTCCATCGAAAAAGCAGGATGAGCGCAAGCAGGAACGAGGCAGCATTGATTGCCGTCCAGACATAAAATCCGGGCCGCGGCGCCAACAGCGTCAGCGGCTCGAAGCACATCACGAAGGTCGGCGGATCGGTCGCGTGATTGATCTTGTCCAACTCGAACCCGGCCGATCGCGCGAGCGGCGTCAGGTCACTGGTATAGGGATTCATTCCCTGGCGCATCGCCAGCGCCGAACTATAGTAGATGCTGTAATCCCATTTGTTGGCGCGCCCGGGCAGTGCGGCGATCAATATCACGACGCCGACTACGACCGCCGCCCACAACGGGACCAGCATCGCGGCGCGAACCAGCAAGCTCCGTTGCGGCGTCACGGAATCGGAGATTCTATGATCAGTCGATACGACGGCTCGATCCCCCCTTTCCGATTTCACCCATTTGCCGATGCGCTGACGACACGCAGCCCCCCTTCGGCTCTGAGCGGCTAACCCGACGATCATTACGTTACGCAGGCAAGAGACGCAATCAGGCGTCGTGGCACGGCCTAAGATGGTTTGGAGTAGCTTATCTGCCGGCCCGCATGGCCATTTCACGGAGTTGCGTCAGGCGTGCCGCCAGCACTGGATCGTGTACGATGTCCTCGATCGCGAGCGGCAAACGCCACGACCAGTTTGCGGGCCCGACGGTGCCGGGGAAATTGATCCGCTCACGCCATCCAAAGAGATCCTGAATAGGAATCATCACTATCCGCGACGGGGCCGCGTACAGCGCCGCCAGCATCGCGTCGCGCACGGCGTCAAACGCGATCTCCGGGTCGCCTGGGGACGCCGGCGCGAGCGCCAGCAGTGAAAGCATTTGCGCGCGTTCGTCCGCCGGCGCCGCCTCCCACCACTCGGCCAGCGTATCGGTGTCATGCGTGCCGGTGGTGGCGAGCGAAAGCTCGGGATAATCCGCCGGCGCAACGAATGCTCGTGCCGTAGTGCCCTTGCCGACTTTCTCCCAGCGCATCACCTTGTAACCCGGTACGCCCAACGCGCTTAGCGAGGCGCGTACGAAAGGCGGTATTACGCCGAGGTCTTCGGCGATAACGATTGTCGCGCCCGCCTCCTCCAGTATCGCGCCGAGCACCGCTTCGCCCTGCGCCCGCTGATCTCGCTCGGCCACCGGCCAGAAGCCGCCCTCGGCCCCTGGGACGAGGCCGAATGAAAAGGTGCGATACTGTCCGACCACATGATCGACGCGGATGAAATCGTAAAGCTCGCAGGCGTGGCGGATGCGCTTTCTCAGCAGCGGGAATCCGTCCGCGCGAACCCGTTCCCATCGCGGCGCCGGCAGACCCCAGCGCTGGCCCTGCGGATTGAAGTCGTCGGGCGGCGCGCCAACCGTGCGTTCGAGATCGAACAGATCCTGGTTGGCCCATACTTCGGCGCTGTCGCGCGCGGGCGAAAAGGCGAGATCGCCGCCCAGCGTCACGCCGCGCTTACGGCCGTAGGCGCGAACCTCCGCCCATTGGCGATGCGCCAGGAATTGCCAGTACATGTACTTGTCGATCGCCGGCGCGAGTTCGGCCTTCGCGCGAGCGAGCGCTTCGGGCTCGCGCCGGCGCAGTTCGTCGGGCCACCGCTCCCATACGGCAAAATCGAAACGATCCTTGAGCGCGCGGAACAGCGCGTAATCGTTCAGCCATTCGCGATGACGCGCGGTGAACTCCGTCACGGCGGCGCGCTCGTCATCGTGCGCCGTGAAATGAGCGAAGGCGGTCTCGAGCAGACCGAGGCGGGCGGCGCGAATCGTCAGGCGATCGCTAAGCGGCACGTCCACGAGCATGCGGCGCACGCGCTCCACCTGCGGCGGATCAACACCCGCGAGTCCGTCGAGCCCGATATAAATTGGATCGATCGCGAACACGCTGAGCGCACTGTAGGGGCTGGCCTCGCCAGGCGAGGTTTCATCGAGCGGCAGAAGCAAGATCCCGCGATCGCCCATCGCGTTGGCGAGGTCAATCATCGCACGGAGCGCCGCGATGTCGCCGATTCCCGCGTCCGCGCGCGTGCGCAGCGAAAACAACGGCACCATCACGCCGGCGATGCGCTCAATGGCGGGTCGCGGGTTCATTACTCAGACGAGACATTCAGGAAGATATTCAGAAAGGCTGTCTCACATCACGTAGCCGCCGTTGGGGCTGATCACCTGACCGACCATGAACGACGAATCCTCGCAGGCCAGGTACAGCGCCGCGGCCGCGATGTCACGCGGCTCGCCGAAGCGCCGGATCGGTGTCCGCGCGATCGCCGTCCGGCGCACCTCGGGGGCCAGCGACGCGCTCATCGGCGTTCCGATGAAGCCGGGCGCGATGCAGTTGACCAGGATGCCGTGGCGGACGACCTCGCGCGCGACGCACTTGGTGAACGAAATTATTCCGCCCTTGGCCGCGCCGTAGTCGGCCATCTCGATGCCGGTCAGGCCGACGATCGAGCCCGGGTTAATGATCCGTCCGGATTTATTCGCGATCATCACCTTGAGCGCCCTCGCGCGTGAACAACAGCGCCATCTCGCGCCCCAGCCCCGATCCCGCGCCAGTTATCAGCACTGTCTTGTCTTTGAGCTTCATCGCCGCCTCCGCATCACCTTCACTTCTTTCCCGCCACGCCTTCCTTGAGCTGGCGCTTCCAGTCCAGCCGCCGCGCTTCGGCTCCCGCCTCCTCGGCTTCCTTTATCATCCCCTTCTTCTGGTAGAACATGCTGAGGTTGGTAAACGCGAGGATGTCCTCGGGCTCCTGCGCGATATATTTTTTGGTCAGATCGATCGCGGTGTCTAGGTCGCCCTTGGCCTGGTAGCACATGACCATCCCGTGCAAAGCGTCGGTGTAGCGCGGGTCCTGTGCGAGTGCGCTCGCGTATAGTTCGATCGCGTCGTCGTACTTGCCATCGGCGTAAAGGTCGATCGCGGAATCGTAAAGCTCCTCCTTGTCGGGCATCCTGAACCTCCGTGCTTGATTGCGGCTGCCGAACGCGCACAGCCGTTCTTGCCGTCCGCAGCGCTCCTATATACTACAGATATTAGCGCTCCGTGCCCGTGAAATCGCGGTGGCAGGCGCCGCGGCTGGGATGCGAGCCGAAATGATGTACAGCGAAGAAGAAGTCTACGAAGTCCTGCGCGAGTGCTACGACCCCGAAATGCCGGTCAACATCGTTGACCTGGGACTGGTCTACCACGTCGATGTCAAAGGCGGCGCGATCACGGTCGAGATGACGCTGACGGCGCCGGGCTGCTCGATGGGCGCGATGATCGCGAGCGAGATCCAGGACAAGCTGCTCGGCATCCCCGGCTGCGAAGAGGCCAACGTCGAGATGGTGTGGGATCCGCCGTGGACGCCACACATGATGAGCCTGGCGGCGCGCAAGACGCTCGGCCTCGACGACGATTGAGCGCACGGCTCCCGCGCGTTATCGCTGCAGCCTGTGCGCGCTAGCGTTCAGGATCGATCAGCACCCCCGGATTGAGAATTGCGTGCGGGTCGAGCGCGCGCTTGGCCGCTTTCAGAGCCCGCGCGAACCCCTCGGGCCGCTGGCGATCGTACCACGGGCGATGGTCGCGGCCGACCGAATGATGATGCGTGATCGTGCCGCCGAACTTCACGATCACTTCCGACACTGCCTCCTTGATTTCGTCCCACTGCTCCATTTCGGATCCCCGTTTGCCCGGCGCGAGGATCGTGTAGTACGGCGCGGGCCCGTCCGGATAGGCGTGGGTGAAACGGCAGGTCATCGTGCCCTTGCCGCAGATGCGCCGGATCGCGTCGGTCCCGGTCTCCATCAGTTGCGCGTGATAGCTGGGAAAGCGGTCCCAGGTGATCGCGGTCTCGAACGTGTCGTTCACGATTCCCATCGCAGCCAGCGAGTTGCGCAGGTACGGAGCCTTGATGAACGCCTCGCGCCACGCGCCGGCCGCGCCCTCGTGGGTGGCCTCGGCGTCGGTGCGAGTGCGGCCCGCGCCCTCGGGAATCTTTCCCCCAAGCTCGGCGCAGATTTCGAGTGCGCGCTTCATCCACGGCTCCAACTCATGGTCGGCCGACTCAAAGGCCAGCACCAGCACGGCGGCCTCGCCCTGGTTGGCGCCGGCGCTGGCCGCCTCGCCCGCATCGAGCAGGCGGCAGTTGGCCGGATACAGACCGGCCTGCGCGACTGCGCGAACCGCATTGGCCCCGGCGACAAAATCGGGAAACGCGACCGAGGCTCCGGCGCGGAACTTCGGCCGGTCCTGCAGGCGCATCCAGGCCTCCGTGATGATGCCGAGGATGCCTTCCGATCCGATGAACATGCGGTCGGGACTCGGCCCTGCGCCCGAACCGGGCAGGCGGCACGACTCGACGATCCCGGTCGGCGTGAGGACGCGAAGCGACTCCACGAAATCGTCTATATGAGTGTAAAGCGTCGCGAAATGGCCGCCCGATCGCGTCGCGATCCATCCGCCGAGCGATGAAAATTCGAAAGACTGCGGGTAATGGCGCAAGGTGTAATTATGCGGGCGCAACTGGTCCTCGAGCGAGGGGCCGAGCACGCCGCCTTGAATGCGCGCCGCGCGCGAGGCGCGGTCGACTTCGAGCACGCGGTCCAGCCGGGTCAGGTCGATCGACACCGCTCCGCGCCAGTCGCCATCCGCGGGCGGTTCAACTCCGCCCACCACGCTCGAGCCGCCGCCGTAAGGCGTCGCCGCGATACGCTCTTTGTCGCACCATTCGAGCACGCGGGTAAGCTCGGCCTCATCGTGCGGAAAAGCCACGGCGTCGAACGGATTGGGGTAGAAGCGGCGGTACGCGCGGACCACGTCGCGATAGCTGCGTCCGTAACTGTGGCCTGCGCGGTCATAGGTGCTGGTCGAACAGATGGCGGCGAGCGCGTCGGGCGGCTTTATCCGAGGCGCGCGCAGCTTGAGTTCGTCTTCGCGCGGCGGCGGCGTGATCGTTAGCGGCGCCAGCCCGAACCGCTTCGCCATCCGCTCAGCGAGATGTTTTAGCTGCTCCGCGTTCGGCTGCTGATCCTCGTAACCCCATCCCCAGAAGCTGCGCTTGCGCTGCTCGGCCATCGGTAGTCGCCCTCCACTGCTCGTGAAGCGACAATTGTGCAACCGCGCGCCCCTACGAGGCAAGCTTAATCGCGTGATTCGCGTGTGCGCGACGCCTTGCGCGGCGCGCGGCCGGGATCGTATCTCTCGAAGATGCCGACCATCAGAAGACAGCCGAGGAACTACGACATGAGCGACGCGTCAATCTCGCCCGCCGATCCCAATCCGCGCAAGCGGCTCGATGCCGCAGGCGTCGAGATGGCCTACGTCGACGTAGGCCTGGGCGACCCGATCGTCTTTCTGCACGGCAATCCGACCTCGTCCTACCTGTGGCGCAACATAATCCCGCACCTGACGCCGCATGCGCGATGCCTCGCGCCGGACCTGGCCGGGATGGGTGATTCGGGCAAGGCGCCCGACGGCTCGTACCGGCTGGCGGACCATATCCGCTACCTCGACGCGTGGTTCGCGGCGCTCGGCCTTGCACAGCGGAAAGTGACGCTGGTGATCCACGATTGGGGATCAGCGCTGGGTTTTCATTGGGCGAGGCGCAATCCTTCCGTGGTCAAGGGAATCGTCTACATGGAAGCGATCGTGCGGCCGCTTAAGTGGAGCGAGTTTAATCAGCAGGCGCGACCGCTGTTCCAGGCGATGCGTTCGCCGGCCGGCGAGGACCTCATCCTGCAGCGCAACACTTTTGTCGAGCGCATCCTGCCCGGCAGCGTGATGCGGAAGCTCACGGACGCCGAGATGGAGGCGTATCGCCGTCCCTTCCTTGCGCCGGGCGAGTCGCGCCGCCCGATGCTCACCTGGCCGCGGCAAATTCCGCTCGACGGCGAACCGGCCGACGTGACCGCACTCGTCAACGAATACGCCGCGTGGCTCTCGCAGAACCCTGTGCCTAAGCTTTTCATTAACGCCGAGCCGGGCGCGATCCTGATTGGCCCGCAGCGCGAGTTTTGCCGGCGCTGGCCCAATCAGCGCGAGGTCACCGTCAAAGGCATCCATTTTATCCAGGAGGATTCGCCGCACGAGATTGGGACGGCGATCGCCGACTGGTATCGCGCCCTTCAATGACAGGCGCGCCCGGTTGCGCGAAGGCAGCGTGGTTGATCTAATTGCGCACAGGATTCGCGCAAGCTTGTGCAAAGTTCACGACAGACCCGGAGGACACCATGGCCGACTACTCGACGCTGCTCTTCGACGTGCGCAACAACGTCGCCTACATCACGCTCAACCGGCCCGAGGCCGCCAACGCGCTCAACGCCGAACTCGCGCACGACCTGATGGAAGTGTCGCTGTGCTGCGAGGAAGACCCCAGCGTTCGCGCGGTGCTGGTCAACGCGGCGGGCAAAATCTTCTGCGCGGGTGGCGACCTCAAGAGCTTCGCCGCGCAGCCCAAAGAGATGCTGCCCACCTACTTAAAGAAGGTCACCTTTCATCTGCACAAGGCGATTTCGCGCTTCAACCGGATGAAGGCGCCGGTGGTGCTCGCGATCCATGGGGCCGCGGGCGGCGCCGGGATGAGTCTCGCGTGTGCGGGCGACATCGTAGTCGCAGCCGAGTCGGCGCGGTTCACGATGGCGTACACGCGGGCGGGACTCACGCCCGACGGATCATCAACCCACTTCCTGCCGCGAATCGTGGGCCTCAGGCGTGCGATGGACCTGACGCTCACCAACCGTGTGCTCTCGGCGCGCGAGGCTTACGAAATGGGAATCGTGACCCGCGTGGTGGCTGACGGCGAAGTGATGGCGACCGCGGAGGGGCTGGCGAAGGGCTTCGCGCAGGGCCCGACGCGCGCCTACCTGGGAGTGAAGCGCCTGTTCGCCGAGAGCGCGACCAGGACGCTCGAAGATCAGATGGAGTTGGAGACGGAGTGGATCGCCGACATGGGGCGTACCGCCGACGGCTCCGAGGGCATCGCGTCATTTCTCGAAAAGCGCCCGCCGAAATTCAAGGGCGAGTAGCGGCGCCCGCTTGCGCGCCGCGCCCGAGCGGGTTACTAGACCAAAATGGAATACATTAAGCTGGGCGATACGGGTCTTAACGTCTCGCGCATCTGCCTGGGATGCATGAGTTATGGCGATAAGCGATGGCGCGAATGGGTCATCTCGGGCGACGAGGCGCGCGAGCACTTCGCCGCCGCGCTTGAGGCCGGAGTCAACTTCTTCGACACCGCCGACGTCTACTCGACCGGCGTGAGCGAGGAGATAACCGGGCGCTGGCTGGGGGAGCTGGCTGCGCGCGACGAGATCGTGCTCGCAACCAAGGTCAACGGCCCGATGGGTTCGGGCCCCAACCGCCGCGGGCTCAGCCGCAAACACATCCTGGAGGCCTGCGACGCCTCGCTGCGCCGGCTCAAAACCGACTTCATCGACCTCTACCAGATCCATCGATGGGACTTCAGAACTCCGATCGAGGAAACTCTCGAGGCGCTCGACTCGCTGGTGCGCGCGGGCAAGGTGCGCTACCTCGGCGCCAGCAGCATGGCGGCGTGGCAGTTCAGCAAGGCGCTCTATACCGCGGGCGAGCGCGGATGGCATCGCTTCGTCTCGATGCAGAACCACTACAACCTGGTCTATCGCGAGGAAGAGCGCGAGATGATTCCGCTCTGCATCGACCAGGGCGTCGGCGTTATCCCGTGGAGCCCGCTCGCACGCGGCTTTCTCGCCGGCAATCGCCGCTCGGGCGGAACGGGCGAGACGCTGCGCGCCAAAACTGACGACATCGCGCGCGGGATGTACTTTCGCGAATCAGACTTCGCGGTCGCCGACGCGGCGGCCGCAATCGCGCGCGAGCGCGGCCTCACGCCGGCGCAGATCGCGTGCGCCTGGATTGTGCAGGCGGCCGGCGTCACCGCTCCGATCATCGGCGCGACCAAGCTTAATCACGTCAAAGAGCTTCTCGCGTCGGTCGACATCAAGCTGACCAGGGAAGAGGTCGCGGCGCTCGAACAGCCTTATCAGCCCCATCCGGTGCTCGGCTTCGAACCGCCCAAGCCCGCCAAAATGCTAAAGTAGAACGTTAAATCAGGCGCACAGCGCGCCCCGGCGCTGAGTCTCAAACAAAAACGGCGCTCGGCCATAGGGACGGGCGCCGTTCGCATCTTTCATGCGTCGATTTGCAGTTCTTAACCTTAGCCCCTGAGTGCGGCGGCCAGATTCGCACCCTCGCGCTTGCGAAACGCCACCGCCACGCGCAGCCGCTCGAGATGCTGGTCGATTATCTTGCCGCCGAGCCTCACCCGATGGGCCTGGAAAAATTCGTGCACCTCAGCCTCGCGCTCGAGAAGTCCGACCACCGCTTCGCACATCCGGGGCAGCGCGGCATCCGGGAATTTGCGGATCATCTCTTCCCAGTGCTTCTTCACGAAGTCCCACGCCTCGTAGCGGCAGGTGGTGTTGAGCAGCAACGAATGCATCAGGTAGGGCGCGTTTTGAGTGCGCACTTCGCCGCTGAGCGTCATCTCCATCGTCGCGCGTAAGAGCTCGGGGCGACGAAAGCTCGCGAGCGAAAACAGGTAGCGCTGCTCCTCTTGCGGGGTCCGCGCCGACTTAAAGTGTTGCTTGAATTCTTCGTAGCGCGCACGATCGCCGGCGTAGGCGAGGATTCCAATCATTGGCGGCACCAGGTCGCGGTCGACCGACGCCGGATCCTTGAGATAGCGCGCGTAGATTTCTGCCGCATGCCGCTGCACTTCGGGATCGCCGCCGAGTGTCCCCAGCGAGCCCCATAGCGTGCCGCGCAACTGGCGCATCAGCTCGTCTTCACCCGGACGCGGATCCCATCCCAGGCGCGCTGCTGCCTCGCCGATAATCTCACGCGCCGCCGCGGCCAGCGCGGGACGCTCGGCCTCGTTGACGATCATGTCGAGATAGCCTAACGGCGAGAGCATCGCACGCCAGACGTTGAGGTCGGTCTCGCCGCGCATCGCGCGCAGCATCGCAAGGAATTCCTTAAGCGGCATCATCCCGGCGACCGTCGCGGCCCACGAATCGCTCACCAGGGCGTAGCGCTCGACAGCCTTGAGTTCGCTCAGATTGCGGCTCAGCGCCGCGAGCAGATCGGCCGCGTAGCGCACGCGGAAAAACCCGTGACCGCTTTCATTGAGCAGCGCCCATTCCACGCGCCCGCCCAGATCGAGCGTCGCCTCGCGGCCGCCGAGCAGCAGCCGATGGGTCGCGACGCCACTTTCGGTTTTCGCCCGCACCATCACCGGCACCTGCCAGAGCTGATCGTGCCCGGCAGCGGTGGCGTCTTTGCCGAGATAGAAAAAGCGCCGCTGGCGCACCACCAGCGAGCGTCCGTCGGCTCCCAGAGCGGCTTCGACGATCGGAAAGCCAGGCTGGAAAATCCACGAGTCCATCAACTTGCGCACCGGCTCGTCGGAAGCCCGCTCCAGCGCGTCCCACAGGTCGCCGGTCTCGGCGTTGGCGTACTGATGCTTGCGCAGGTACGCGGCGATGCCCTTGCGGAAGCGCTCCGCACCAAGGTACTGCTCGAGCATCCTGAGCACCGAAGCGCCCTTCTCGTAAGTCAGCACGTCGAACATCGCCCGCGCGTCCTCGGGGCTCAGCACGGTGAACTCGATCGGCCGCGTGCTGCTCAGCGCGTCGATCGCCATCGCTGCCGTGCGCGAGACCGAGAAGCTCTCCCAGCGTTTCCAGTTCGGCTTCCACGCGTCGACCGCGAGCATCTCCATGAAGGTGGCGAACGCCTCGTTGAGCCAGATGCCGTTCCACCACTTCATCGTGACCAGGTCGCCGAACCACATGTGCGCGTTCTCATGCGCGACGACGTCGGCCACGCGCTCGAGTTCGGCGCGCGACGCGCTCTTTTCATCGATCAGCAACGCGGTTTCGCGAAACGTGATCGCGCCCAGGTTCTCCATCGCACCCGAAGCGAAGTCGGGGATCGCGATCAGATCGAGCTTGTCGCCCGGATAGGGCAATTCATAATAGTTGGCGAACCACTTGAGCGAAAACGCGCCGATCTCGCGCGCCCATGCGGTCAACGCCCGCTTGCCCGGCACGTGCGCGACCCGCAGCGGAGTCCCCGCGTCGGTCGGGCCGGTCGCCTCGAATTCGCCGACGATGAAGGCGAGCAGGTAGGTCGACATCTTGATCGTCTCCTTGAAGACGATCTCCTTTTTGCCGCCGCCGAGGCTGCGCTCGCTTTCGATCCCGGCGTTGGAAAAGGCGCTCAGGCCTTCATCGATCACCAGCCGCGCTTTGAAGCGCGCCTTGAGCGCCGGCTCGTCCCAACAGGGGATCGCGCGGCGCGCATCGGTCGCCTCGAATTGCGTGCTGGCGACCAGATGGGTGTCGCCCTTGGCGTCCTTGTAGGTGCTGCGATAGAAGCCGTGCAGCTTGTCGTTGAGGACGCCGCGAAAGGCGATGCGCAGTGTCCATTCGCCAGGCTCCAGCGGGCTCGCGAAGCTTAAGCGGGCACGCTCGTGTGCGGGCTCCAGCGTGACCTTGCCGGCGACGGCGAAAGTTCCGCGCTCGGCGCTGACCCGATCTATCTCCAGCTCGAGTGCGTTGAGCACCACTTCGGCTGTCGCGGTGATGACCCGTACCGCCACGTTCTCCTCGCCCGCGAACGTGAACGCGCGAAGATCCGGGGTAAGGCTTATTTCGTAGCGCTCTGGCACTACGTTGGACGGAAGCCTGTGATCGGATGCCTTGTCGGCGCCGAGCGGAGCGCCCTCCTGGTCTGTCATTGCTGTAGCCTTCCTGACGTTTGAGGTTGTCCGCTTGGCGAGCCGAGGCTCAGCCGCCGCGGCCGCATTCGACATAGAGTACCGCGCGGCGCGTCAGCGGCCAATCGCGTGCGCGCGCCGGACGACGGCGATCTGCCGCACCGCGAGCGCTCTATTCAAGGAACGTCGCGGGGCACCGCCTCGCGGCCGTCAGCGCCGGCGAGTTCGGCGAAATTCGTCAGGCGCACGCCGGCGGCTGTGAGCGCGATCGGTAGCAGCGGGCTGGTCAGGATTTCGACTTCGCGCTGCGCCGCCGCGCAAGGTGGAGTGCCGCCGATATCGGCCGCCGGATGGGTATAAATTTCGGTCAGGCCGGGGCGTAGACGCGCGATCACGTCGAGCAGGTAGTGCTCGCTCAAGTTGCCGCTCTGATGCAGCCCGAAGAGCCAATCGGTGGATTTGATTCCGCGTTCGGTCATTTTTCGCCGCGCCCGCTTCGAGAGTCCCCGGAAGATAACCGCCTCGACCAGTTTGCGCGGCGCGTGGTCGCGCGCCAGCGCCAGGGTCGTGAACACCGACTCGCGCGGCAGCCGGATACACGGCACGTGGTACTCCGAGGCCAGGTCGAGCAGGATGTCGTTGATCACCGGATGGACGTGGAAGTTCAAGTGGCCATCGATGTGGTTGAGATAGCCGACCAGCTTCAGATGAAGCTCGATCTGCGCGCGGCATTCATCCGCGATTTTAGTGCGCAGGCCGCGGTTGAAAAAATAGCGCATCCCGCCCCTGACCGGGTTTTCGACGAAGCTGCCGGCGCTGTCGACCAAGCCGCCCAGCCGCGCGGGCGGCAACACGCTTTGTCCCTTGCACACCACGAGATGAAGGCCGACATCAAGGCCCGGGCATTCGCGCGCCGACGCAGCCGCCGCGTCGCGCGCCGGTGCCGCCACCATCAGGCTCGTCCCGCGCAGCACGCCCTGCCGATGAGCCCGCAGGATACCGGCGTTGACTTCGGCGGAAGCGCCAAAATCGTCGGCGGTGAAGATGACGGACTTCGCTTCCGTCATCGACGCGGTCGCGCGCGCACAACCCGCCGCGCTTGTGTCACAATCCTGTTGACGCGCGCCCCCACTGGCGCAATTTTGCTGGTAAGCGCGACGCGGCTCAAGCTGAAACCCCGGTGATTCTTATCTTTTACGCATTCGCGCGCGAAGCGGCCGCTTTCAAGCGCCGCCTTGCGGACCGCACGGCGCTCGGAATCGACGGGCTGCGAGGATTTCGCGCCCGGCTAGGCGCCACGGAAATCATCGGTATCGCCACGGGGCTCGGAATCCACCGGGCTGCCGACGTGGCGCGCCGCGCGTTCGCGTCGGAAGATCTCTCGGCGGACCTCATAATTGCGGCCGGTCTTGCGGGAGCACTCAGCGAGGAGCTTAAACCCGGCGACCTGGTGCTCGCCGATCGCCTGATCCTCGACGGAGAGCGTTCCGATCCCCCGCCGGCGACGATCGCGATCCCTCCCGCCCACCTCGCCTGCTTCACGGCCGCGCTGGAGGCGCATCGGCTCGCGTTCACAACCGGAACGATCCTGACCGCGGCGCGGATTCTCAAGGACGGCGCCGCCAAGCGCGACGCCCGGCGCAGAACCGGCGCGCGCGCGGTCGACATGGAAAGCGCCGCCGTCGCCGCCGAGGCGCATCGACGCGGATTGCGCTTCGCCTGCGTGCGCGCGGTGCTCGACACCGTTGACGAGGAAATCGTGGGCGCGGAGTTGGCGGGGCCCGACGGCGAAGTGCGGCCGCTGGCGGCCGCGAGCTTCGTGCTGCGCAACCCCGCGGCGGTGATCGGGCTGGCGCGCATGATGCGGAGCCTCAATCGCGCGACGGCGGCGCTGGCTGCCGCGCTCGAGGCGCTGAGCCATCCCGGCGCGTGAGGGATTGCGGAGTTACGCAGCCCCCCGGCGTCCAGCCGAAGGCCGCGGCGCGGCCGCGCTCCACACCGCAAGCGATCGCTCGTAGGGGAAGTCCGCCAGATGGCGCTCCACGGCGCCGGCGTCGCCCCAGCACTCGGCGCGAGTCACGATATGGAGCCCCAGCGCCAGCATCGGGAGGAAGATAAAAATTCCGGCCCAGGCAATTTCAGGCGCGCCGACACGAAACAACATTACGATTGTGAACCCGACGATTCCGGCATACAGCCCCGGTCCCCAAAGCGCGCGCGACGGCGCCGCCGGCACCGCGCCCAGCGGTTTGCTCCCGCCGTGATTGAGCCGGCGGTCCAGCCATTGGAAAATCGCCACGCTCACCGCCGCGACGAAAAACCATCCGAGGTAGTTGCTGATCGGTACGCCGAAATGCGGCCCCGGCGGGTCGTACCAGAAAATCCTGCCGAGAAACCAGCGTTCGCCGAGCACGCTCACCGGGTCGGCCACCATGTCGATCATCACCATGAACAGCGCCGCCATCAGCCACACTCGCGGCGAACGCCTGACCTCCCAGGTGTCGAGCGTGCGCAGGTCAACCCCGCGCCGGTAAAGCGGCGCGCTCAGCAGCAGCGCGACCGTGTAGCTCGCAAAGGAGAGAAAGGTGAACGAGATCGAGTCCATGAACGGCACGCCGGCGACCCAGATCTCACGGCCGCGCGTCGCCGGAATGTAATGGTAGAGCCCGAACGGAAACCCGTTGTGCACCGAACTCCATTCGCAGGCCCACGCCACCGTGTACGTCAGCACCGTGAACAGGACCGTAGTGCGCAAGCCGAAGTTGACGATCGCGATCGCCAGGTAACATCCCAGGAACACGAACACATACGGCCGCAGGGTAATGGTCGAAAGCAGCAGATGCATCGCCGGCTCCGGTTCCAATCAGGCCGGACGCCGGCGCTGACGGCCGCGCGAAGCTTCGTGCACTGCGCCGATTGAATGGAAGAACTCGATCGCGCGCGCAAGCGCGTCGTCGATCGGCCGCGGAGCATATCCCAGCGCCGTGCGCGCCTTGGTGGAATCGAAGAACATCACCTTACGCGCCATCCGAACCTCGGTCAGGCTCGCACGCGGCGCGCGCCGGGTAATCGTGCGCGCGACCGCCTCGGCGCCGAGCGCGAAGGTCCACGCAACCGCGTACGGCACGCGAATCCTGGGCGCGCTCAGACCGGACAGCTTCGCCAGGCGGCCCAGCATCTGCTCCAGCGTTAGGTTTTCGCCGCCCAGGATATATTTCTCGCCGACTACGCCGCGCTCGGCGGCCAGCAGATGGCCGGCGGCCGCGTCTTCGACGTCGACCAGGTTGAGCCCGGTGTCCATAAAGGCCGGCATCCGGCGATTCAGGAAATCGACGATTATGCGTCCGGTCGGCGTCGGCTTGTAATCGTTGGGGCCGATCGGCGTGGACGGATTGACGATCACGACTGGCACCCCCTCACGCGCCGCCTTGAGCGCCTCCTGCTCGGCGAGAAATTTCGATCGTTTGTAAGGTCCCACCATGTCGTCGAGCGAAACCGGCGAGTCCTCGCGCCCGGATTCGCCGTGCGGGATGCCGATTGCGCCGACCGTGCTGGTATGGACCACGCGACGGACGTTGGCGCGATGCGCCGCGGCCAGGACGTTGCGAGTGCCCTCGACGTTGGCGGCGTACATCGGCGCGGCGTCGAGCACCCATAGCCGGTAATCCGCGGCGACGTGGTACACCTCGTCGCATCCGCGCATCGCCTGCTCCACCGCGGCGGCATCGCGCAGGTCGCCCCAGGCAAACTCGCACGGCAAACCTTCAAGCGCGCGCAAATCGGCGCCCTTGCGCACCAGCGCGCGCACCGCGGTCCCACGCGCGAGCAATGCCCGCACCACGTAGCATCCTACGAAGCCGTTGGCGCCCGTAACCATTGCGATTCGCGAAGCCATAAGCGCCTCAGGCCGGACGCACCGGATCGCCAACGCGCGCGGCAACGGCGGCAGCCGCGGCATGCCCCGACGCGACGGCGCTCTCGATCGTCGCCGGCAGGCCGGTCTGAATCCAGTCGCCGGCGAGAAAAAAATTCGAGATCGGCGTCGCCAGGCTCGGCCGCAGGCGATCGCACTCGGGCGACGGCGCCATCGTGGCCTGTTTCTCCTTGAGCACCAACGCCTTGAGCAGATGGGCGTCGCGGGAGCCCGGAATCATCGCATTCAAATCGCCGGTGACCAGGTCAAGCAGGGCTTCGTTGCTGGTGTCAACCAGCTTGCGCGCGCCGCTGATAACGAAACTCAAATAGCCGTTGGCGCGTTCGCCATGGTCGGAAAATATGCGGCGCTTGTTGAAGAGCCATTGCGTGGTGGTGCCCACGAAGCCAACGAAGGGCGCGGCGGTGATTTCACGATCGAACCAGGCATGGACGCAGATGATCGGCGACGAAGTGATCTCACCCAGGTGCGCGAAAAACGGATCTGCGGCCGCCCCTTCGGGCAGCAGGCGCGCAAGCTGCGCGGGCGGAACCGCGGCGATAAAGTTGGCGGCCTGCAAACGGCGTCCGTCGCGCAACCGCACGCCCGTGATTTTGCCCTCCGCGCCGAACTCCAGCACCTCGACGACGGCGCGGGTCTCGGCCAGGCCGCCACTCGCCTCGATCACCCGCACGGAGCCGGGGCAATAGAGGTCGCTCAGCCCGACCTTGGCGTAGACGAAGGCGGAATCAGAGCGGCGCGAGAAAAACGCGCGCTTCAGTACTTCGGCCAGCAGCGCGGCCGAGGCGAGTTCGGGATCCTCGTTGAGCGTCGCGATCGCCAGTGGATACCACAGGCATTGCCGCGCCCGTTCGCCCTGCCCCAGCAAGTCCATCAACGTCTTGACGGTCGCCTGGCCCAGGCGTGCGCGGTCGTGGCGACGCATCCGCAGCATCCTGAGCCCCGCCACCATCGCGCTCACCCGCTCGCGGGGTGTCAGCAACTCGTAGCGCATCAGCGCGGCGGTCATGTGCAGAGGGCCCGGTAGGCGCGCAGTTTTGAGGACGCCGGCGCGCCCGTCGCTCTCGAGCATCTCGATTGCGAGGTTGGGATGAAACACCAACTGGCCGCTTTGACCGATACGGTCGAGAAATTTGAGCGTCTCGGCGTAGCATCCCATCAGCACGTGCTGGCCGTTGTCGACGAAATCACCGGTCTCGGCGTCGGCGAAAGAGTAAGCGCGGCCGCCCAGCGCCGGCTTGCTTTCGAGCACGGCGACGCGAAAGCCCCGGTTGGCAAGCGCGACGGCGGCACTCAGCCCGGCGAACCCGCCGCCGATCACGACGACGTCGCGCGGCTCAACCATCGCGGGCTAGCTCCTCGCTCGCAGCCGCGTGCCGGCCCACGTGCGGCCGACCAGGTAGAGCTTGCGCGGGGTGGAAATACGATGGCGCCGGCCGACGACGCCGCAGCCCTTGCTCGCGATCTGCTCGAGCAGTGCGCGATAAATTGAGCGCATCGCTTCCGCACACACCATCGCGGCGCGGTCCTCGCCCGCAAGCGCCTGTTCCGCTTGCGCGTAGAACGATCGCGCCCGTTCGACCTCGGACTCAAGCAGGCGGCGAAGCTCGGGAGTGTCGACGCTGCGCAGAATTTCGTCCTCGGTCACGCCGAAGCGCGCGAGGTCTTCCAGCGGCAGATAGATGCGGCCACGGGCGGCGTCTTCGCTCAAGTCGCGGATGATGTTGGTGAGCTGGAAGGCGATGCCCAGGTTCTCCGCGTACTCGCGGGCGCGCGGGTTGCGATAGCCGAAAATTTCGATACACACCAGGCCGACCGCCGAGGCGACGCGGTAGCAGTAGAGACGAAGCTCGTCGAAAGTCGCATAGCGCGTACGTCCGAGATCCATCTCGACGCCGTCGATTATCTCTTCGAAGTAGCGGCGCGGGATCGCGAAGCGGCGCACGTTGTGGGCTAGCGCGCGGGATATCGGATGGGTCGGCGAGCCGTTGTATACGCGCTCGAGTTCCTCGCGCCAGCGCGTCAGCAGTTCGGCGGGATGGCCGCCCACTGACTGGTCGTCCGCAATATCATCGACGAAGCGGCAAAACGCGTAGACCGAGTACAATGCCTGGCGGCGCTCCGCCGGCAGCAGCATGAAAGCGTAATAAAAGTTGGACGAAGAACGGCGCGTGATCGACGCGCAGCGCGCGTAATCCTTGCGCAGCGCCGCACGCGCTTGGGGCAGCGGCGCAACCGCGAGGTTCTCAGGTTTCAAGCCGCCCTCGCAGCGCCCGCCAGCCCAGGCGCAGGTAGTCGAATTTGCCGAGCGAGGGGCGGCGGCGGAACACGTCGTAGTCCGCCCGCTCGATGGCGCGCAGGATCGCCAAGCCTCCGCCGGCGAACATCATGATGTCGCGCGAGAGCCGCCTATCCACCATCGTCGCGAGCGCCGCGCCCGACACCAGCAATTCGCGCGCGCGGGCGACCTCATGGCGCATCAGCGCAACGAAGTTCGAGTTCGCATTGTGCACGCGCAGGTCTTCGAGGCTCACGCCGAACCGCGCCATGTCTTGAAGCGGCAGATAGACGCGCCCCTTTTCGAGATCGACGGCGACGTCCTGCCAGAAGTTGGCGAACTGAAGTCCGCTGCACACCTGGTCGGACAGACGCTGGCGCTCGGCGTCGCGGTAGCCGAACAGGTAGAGCACCAGCCGGCCGACGGGATTGGCCGAGTAGCGCGCGTAGCCCAGCAGATCATCGATGGTTTCGAAGCCGCGAAAGTCGAGGTCGGAGCGAAAGGCATGCAGCAGGTCGGCGAACGGCTCGCGCGGAATATCGAAATGGCGTGTAGTGTCGGCCAGCGCGACGAAGACCGGATGGTTCGGCACGCCAGCGTAAGCCAAGTCGAGTTCGCGCTCCCATTCATCGAGCTTGGCGGGGTTGTGCTCCTCGTCGGCAAAATCGTCGGCCGTGCGCGCGTAGGCGTAGATCGCATGCATGTGCTTGCGCATCGCACGCGGCATCAGCCACGAGGCAATGGTGAAATTTTCGTAGTGCGAGCGCGCCACATGCGCGCAAAAGTCGTAGGCCTGGGCGAGCGCCGCGGGGTCGGGCTCAAACGCCGACGGCAACGGGACAGGCGTGCGCGCACCGGACGGATACGCGGAACTGGGTTTTTTGGCGCCCTCGGCGTCCACGTCAGAGGCTCGCGGCAGGCGCCTGTCCGATCAGCTCCTGCGCCTGGGCGCGGGCCCATCCGTCGACCTCGTAGAGATCCTCAAGGGTGCGCGCGGGGCAGTTTTTATGGCGCATCATTACGGTCTCGATATGACGCGGGATATCGGCGAAGCGCGCCCGCCCGCCCAGGAAGGCGGCGACCAGTTCCTCGTTGGCGGCGTTGAGGCAGGCCGCCATCGTGCCGCCCGCCTCGAGCGCCTGGTACGCAAGGCGCAGGCATGGAAAGCGCAGCGGGTCGGGCTCTTCGAAAGTCAGATTGCCGCGCTCGACCAGCGAGAGCGATTTCAGATGGTCGAGCCGGAGGCGGTCGGGAAAAGCCAACGCGTAGGCTACCGGGATCGCCATGTCCGGCTCGGCCATCTCGGCAATCACCGAGCCGTCGATCATCTCGACCATCGAATGGATGACGCTTTGCGGATGGATGATGACCGCGATGCGCTCGGCGGGAAGATCGAACAGCCAGCGCGCCTCGATCACTTCGAGCCCCTTGTTCATCAGGGTCGCGGAATCGATCGTAATCTTGTTGCCCATTCGCCAAGTGGGATGGTTGAGCGCCTCGGCCACGGTTATCGACGCGAAGCGATCGGATGGGAGGCGGAGAAACGGACCGCCCGACGCGGTCAGGATGATGCGCTTGAGCGAGGCGCGGCCGCGACCCTCCAGGCACTGGAAAATCGCGTTGTGCTCGCTGTCGACCGGCAACAGGCGCACGCCGCGCTCGCGCACCGCGGCCGTCATCATCTCACCCGCGATTACCAGCACTTCCTTGTTGGCGAACGCGATGTCCTTGCCCGCCGCAATCGCAGCCAGAGTCGGACCGAGTCCGCGCGCGCCGACCAGGGCCGACACAACGATCTCGGCCGCCGGATGCGTCGCCGCGGCGACCGCACCCTCGAGTCCATGATGAATTTCGGTCTTGATTTCGGTTTTGCACGACGAGCCCAGCCGGCGCTTGAGTTCGCCCGCCAGTTCGGCCGTGGCGACCGAAACCAGTTCGGGACGATGGCGTTCGACCTGGCGGACCAGGAGATCGAGGTTGCGCCCGGCCGCCATTGCTACCACGCGGAAACGATCGTGAAAGCGATCCACCACGTCAAGCGTGGTAACGCCGACCGAGCCCGTGGAGCCGAGAATTGCAATCGACTTCACGTCTGCCTCTTGAGCTTCAGTGCGCGGCGAGTTCCGTCATCCGCTTGCGCAAGCGCCCGAGCGCCATCAGCGGAAAGTAGTGCGCATATAGATGGTAGCGCAGGTAAAAATGATTGGGAAAGCCGGTGCCCGTGAACTCGGTCTCCTCCCAATCGCCGGTTTCGCGCTGGCGCTCCAGGAGCCATTGCAGACCGCGCATCAGATGCGTACCGATACCGTCCTCACCGGCCAGCAGCCCGATCATCGCCCACGCGGTTTGAGACGGCGTGCTGACGCCGCGCCCGCTCCAGGCCGGGTCCTTGTCGCTCAAACAGCTCTCACCCCATCCGCCGTCTTCGTTCTGCTTCGACTTGAGCCAGGCGACCGAGCGTTGAATCCAGGGCTCGCTCGGGCTGACGCCGATCGCGCGCAATCCCGAGAGCGCCGTACTGGTGCCGTAGATGTAGTTTACCCCCCAGCGCCCCCACCAGGAGCCGTCGTCCTCCTGTTCGCGCTTGAGCCACTCGATCGCGCGGCGCGCGACCGCATGGTCGGCGCGGTAGCCAACCACCGACATCATCTCGAGCACGCGGCCGGTCAGGTCGGGACAGGCCGGGTCAGTGGCCGACTCGGTGTCGGCGGCGAAGGTCGCGTAGTTGAACCAGGTCGCCTTGTTGTCGACGTCGAAAGCGGCGAAGCCGCCGTCTTTCGATTGCATGCCCATCACCCAGTTCGCACCGCTGGTGATTGCGTGCTCGCGCGCAGCGGCATCATCGGTGGCGGAATCCGCGAGCACCATCAGGATGACCGCGGCGTCGTCGACGTCTGGGTACCAATCGTTGAAAAACTCGAAAGCCCATCCTCCGGGCTCCAGGTCGGGCCGCTTAATCGACCAGTCGCCGCGCTTGAAGATTTGATGATCGATTAGCCACTTCGAGGCGTCGCGCAACGCCGGATGCTCGGGCGCGAGGCCCGAATCGATCAGCGCCTTGGCGGCGAGCGCGGTGTCCCAGTTGGGCGAAACGCAGGGCTGAAAGAGAATCGAATCGCCCTGATCCCAGATGAGCTCGTGCGTCGCGTCGAGCGCCTTTTTCATCACCGGATGGTCGTTGCGGTAGCCGAGCCCCTTCAGCGCCATCGCGCTCAGCAAATAGCAGGGCTGGATTCCGCCCCATGATCCATTGGCGTCCTGATGGTCGAGCAGCCAGCGCTCGGCGCGCGCCATGGCGTCGCGGCGCAGGCCTTTTAGATGACGGCGGTCGTACAGACGCAGAAGCCGGTCGGCGAGGTTGAAGAACTGGTGCGGCGACCACCAATGCGCCGGACGCGGCTGCTCGAACTTGGTGAAGTGAGGGGGCTGGATGTAAAGCTCGAGCACACCTTCGCGCCAATCGATCTCGACCACCGGGCGCCCTGCACGCAGCAGCATCAGCGCGACCAGCGTTCCGCGCGCCCAAGACGAAAGCTCGTAGATGTTAACCGGGAGCCAGTCGGGCGTGAGAATCCATTCCACCGGCAGCGCGGTGGTGCAGTCCCACGGCACCTGGTTCATCGCCGCGAGGTAAAAGCGCGCGAGCGTACCCGAGCGGGCAATCCCACCGCGCGCGAGGATCCATCGGCGCGCCTGCATCATCTGCTCGTCGCCGGCGCGCAGCCCGGTCAGCTTGAGGGCGAAGTAGGCCTCGATTGAAGTCGAGAGATCGCCCTCGCCGCCGGGAAATAGGTTCCAGCTTCCGTCGGGCTGCTGGAGGTCGAGCAGATGGCGCTTGAGCTTGGCATCCATCTCGGGGTCGCTGACGCCCATGAAGCGGTTGAAGATGATGTACTCCGCGTTCATCTCGCCGTTGGCCTCAAGCGCAGCCTGCCAGTAACCCTCGGGATGCTGAAGCGCGAGCAGCGCGCGTTGGGAACGGTCGATGGTGGACTGGACTTTCGCGGCGGACTCGTCGTGCGGCGCAGGCGCAACGAACGTGTGTTCCACGGCTCTGCCGTTGGCGATTTCGATAGCTTCACTCATAAGGTTCAAGATTCCTGCTTGTTATCGGTCGGTCGGAGCGCTGGATTCGGATTTCCCAACCCCTCCCCTCCTCTCCTCGCGCCGCCATCCCTCAGGGCGCTATGCCCTCAGGGAACGACCGCGCATTTCAACACCGTACCACGCTCGAGCATTTCAAAGACCCCGGCGATTTCCGCGAGCGGACGATGTGCATTGATGATGCGGCCAGCGCCGAGGCGGCCGTCCGCAAGCAACTCGTAGGCGCGGCGCACGTCGCGCGGACGAAAATGAAACGGGGCAATCAGCGTGAGATTATCGTAGTGCATGCGGCGCGTGTCGATCTGGAGCGCGGTGCCGGCGGCACATCCACCGAAGAACACCACCCGGCCGCCGCGCCGCACCCGCGCGAACGCGTCACGCCATCCTTCGACTTGCCCGGTGCACTCGATCACCAGGTCAGGCCCGAAGCCATCGTTGAGCCGCGCGACTTCGGCCGCGGGATCGCCCGCGGTAGTATCGATCACACGATCGGCGCCGAGCCGTCCCGCCCATTGGAGGCGATCCGCGCCGCGCCCGGCAACCGCGACCTCGCGCACCCCAGCCATGCGCAGCGCCAGCATGTGGAGCAGGCCGAAAGCGCCCGCGCCGATTACCATCACGCTCTCGGCGGGAGCAGGCCGCGCAAGGGCCTGCGCATGGACGATGCAGGAAAGCGGTTCGAGCAGCGCAGCCTCTTCGAAAGAAAGCGCAGCGGGCTTGCGAAAGGCGTTGCGCGCAACCACATGGGCCGGCAGCAACAGAAAATCCGCATACGCCCCCATGACCATCTTCTCCATCGCCTGCGGGCAGAGATTTTCCTGTCCGTGGCGGCAATAGAAGCAGGTCCCGCATGGCGCGGTCGGCGCCGCCATCAGCTCGTCGCCAGCCTTGAATCCGGTCACGCCCTCGCCAGCCTCGACCACCACGCCCGCGAACTCGTGTCCGAACGGCGTGGGTAGATGCCACATTGGGTGACCGCGGCGATAGGTCTTGAGATCGGTGCCGCAACTAAGCGCGCATTTGACGCGCAGCAAAAGCTCGCCAGGCCCCGGATGCGGCGGGGTAAAATCGCAAAGCCGCAGATCGCCCGGCGCGAACAGCACGGCCTGGCGCGCCACGGTCCGGCGCACCTCCGACGCCGGCGCGACCGGCGCAGAAAAATTTTCAGCCGCAGTTGGCTTCACAGTCTGCGCTCCACGGCGAAACTCGCCAGCGCCCGCAGCGGTTCGGCGCGATGGTCGAAACCGTCGAGCGCGCGATGCGCACGCCGCTCCAGGTCGCGCGCGAGCTGCCATGACTTGTCCAGTCCGAGAAGGCCGGGATACGTGTTCTTGCCGTGCGCGACGTCCTTGCCGGTGCGCTTGCCCATCTGTTCGGTCGAGGCCTCGACGTCGAGGATGTCGTCGATCACCTGGAAAGCGAGTCCGAGCGCGCGCGCGTAAGCCTCCAAGGCCTCGAGCTGGGCCTCGCCGGCGCCTCCCAGGCGCGCGCCGCCGCGCACCGCGGCGATAAAAAGCGCGCCGGTTTTCCTGCGATGCAGGTATTCCAGTTCTTCGACCGTCATGGTGCGGCCTTCACCGAGCAGATCGATCGCCTGCCCCGCCACCATCCCGGCTGAGCCCGCCGCCTCGGCCAGTTCGGCGATCGTCGCGAGCAGGGCCGCGGGGGGCACGCTGGCGGAGGTCGCGCTGGACTTGATGTGGGATTTGGCGAGCATCCAGAACGCGTCGGTCAGAAGCGCGTCGCCGGCCAGTGTCGCGATCGCCTCGCCGTAAATCTTGTGATTGGTCGGACGGCCGCGGCGCAGATCATCGTCGTCCATACAAGGCAGGTCGTCGTGGATAAGTGAGTAGGTATGAATCATCTCGATCGCGCACGCGAACCCCATCGCGGCAGCAAGCTTGCCGCCCACCGCTTCGCACGCCGCCAGCGCTAGTACGGGGCGTAGCCGCTTGCCGCCCGCAAGCAGGCTGTAGCGCATCGCCTCGAACAGCCGCCCGGCCGGAGCGCCGGTCTGCGCGACCGCATCAATGAGCGCCCGCTCGACGATCGCCGCGCGTTCGCGCAGGTAGCGCTCAATTTCCAGCGGCGCGCTGCCACCCGCGCGCGTTTGTCCGTCGACCGACGCGGTGCGCGGATTGGCGCGCGCTGCGCCCGCGCCTTTTCGCGCGTGCGCACGATCGGGCTGGTCGGATTTGGCTTCTGCCATCGAGGTATCGCCGTCTCACCATCAAAGCTAGCGCGCACAGCAGCGGCCGCGCAGCGGGTCGCCGGCGTGCGTCGCGCGCGCGCCGGGCACCAGTCCGGTCAGGACATGTAGTGACGCACCATCCTCCACGAGTCCTTCAGATTCTCACCAAACTGCAGCGCCGCAGTGCCCTCGAAGCCGGAGTGCAGCTTGCAATCGCGGCATCGGACGTCCTGCTTGGTACGGTAGTATTCCCAGTCGGTCGCCGCGTGCATCTGGCCGAAGGTCTTGTAGTGGCCGTTGGTGATCAGATAGCAGGGGCCCTTCCAGCCTTGCGGGTTGCGCGTGACGGTGGTCCATGGGCTGCATAGCAGGTCGCGCTCGCCCACCAGGTAGTCGAGATAAATCGGCGTGTTGATAATCTTGTAGTCCTCGGCGAGCTTGCGCACGCGTTTAAACTTGAGCGGCATCTCCTCACGCTTAAGGTAGATGTCGTCGTTGGTCAGCACCTGATAGTGGTAGCCCGGCGTGAGCAGCATCCCGTCGACGCCGAGCGCGCCGAGCATCTTGACCAGATCCTCGATCTCCTCCGCGCCGGTTTCGCGGAAGATGGTCGAGTTGGTCTGCACTCGATAGCCCTTCTCTTTGAGCAGCTTGATCATGCGCACGCAGGTGTCGAACACGCCGTTGCGGTCAACCACGCGGTCGTGAGTCTCGCGCATGCCGTCGATATGAACATTGAAGCTTAGGTAGGGGCTGGGCTCGACGTGGCGGATAAACCGTTCGAGCAGGATCGCGTTGGTGCAAATCTGCACGTGGCGCTTGCGCTCGAGCAGCCCCTTGGTGAGCGGGACGATGTGCTTGTACATCAGCGGTTCGCCGCCGCAGATCGAGACGATCGGCGCGCCGGCTTCCTCGGCGGCGCCAAGCGCCTCCTCCAGCGGCATCTGGTCGCGGATCGTGTCCTTGTATTCCACGATCCGTCCGCACCCGATACAGGCGAGGTTGCACGCGTGCAGCGGCTCCAACATCAGCACCAGGGGAAAGTATTTCTCCCCCGCGCGGCGCTTGCGTCGCATGTAGCGGCCAAGATCCAGCATCAGCTTTAGCGGTACTCGCATCTCGATGGTTACCCCCCAATCGGGTTCTGAAAAGCAGGGTTAAGCGACGGCTTTGCCGCCCTCAGTCGAGCGTTGTGCGGGATCGCGGAACAGCCATTCCTCGAGCATCCTGACCGCACCGCCCAGATCGTCGGCCGTGCCGCCGGCGAACAAAAAGCCGATGAGCGAGCCGTTTAGCGCCGACACCATGAAGCCGGCGGCCGCCTCGGGCGCGATGTCGCGCGAGCACAGATTCTTTTCCTGGGCACGGCGGACAATGTCTATCATCAATTCGCGATAGCCGTCATACAGTTTCATCACCTGCGTGGCCAGTTCCTCGGGAACCTTTTCGCCATGCAGCAGTTGGCCGAGGAAAAAACGCACGGAGGGAGCGTTGTCGCGAATGAAAAGCAGGTACGACTGCACCAGCTTGCGCAACTGCGCGCGCTCGTCCAACGCTCCCACCTCCTCGGCAAAGTCAATGAAATACGGCTCCAGCAACCGGTTGAGGACCGCGAGGAACAGCTCCTCTTTGGTCTTGAAATGCCAGAAAATCAGCGCCTTACTGACCCTCGCATCGCGCGCCACCTCGGACATCGAGGTCTCATGAAAACCGCGGCGGGCGAACAGACGGATACCCGCCTTGAGGATTTCATCCCGCGAATCCTGAGGTTTTTCCGGCGAAATCGAACGCGAATCGGGCGCCATATAGCCCGGCGGATACGCGCTGGCTGGCTGGCTCCTCTGACCATGGCCAGTTCTCAGCCTGGATAAAACGGAAGAGCCCTCGGAGAGCCTCGAATATGGCCCTCAGCCACTCGCTAACCTACCGGTCAATGAGCACTTTATAGTCCGATAACCTAAAGTCAATAGGTGTCGGCGACTGGAAGTAACAGGCCGTTCACACAAGTTTAACCTGAGCACCCCCTCGTCGGCTCGATTCCTGCGCGCCAAGTGTCAGGGCCAGAGCGGCACGCGCTTCGGCGAGGTTCTCCGCGGCCGTTGCGGACTCGACGCCGTCCTCGATGATCTGATTGACCGCGCGCTCGAAGTCGGCGGCGATCCCCGCGAACCAGGCCGAATGGTAGGAATCGTCGGCATCAGGCGTGGGGGAGAGATCTTCAGAGCTTCCGGACCGCGCGGTCAGCATCACGCGGTCGCCGTCGATTTCGAGCGCCGCTTCGCTGCCGTAGAGCATCGCACGCGTGCGCCGTACCGGCGAGCGCCAGCTCAGATGGGCCGAGGAAATTCTATCGCCGGGAAAAATCACCCTCAGGTCGGCTACCTCTTCGACCGGACTCTCCTGTTGGACCGCCGCTGCCTGGCTGACGCTCATGAACGCGGCGATTGCGACCGGATCGAGACCGCCCATCAGCCATCGCATCAGGTAAAAAACATGCCATCCGTGATCGACCAGGATTCCACCCCCACTCATCGCACCCAACCGCCATCGGCCGCTCGCACCGACGCCGATACCGGCCGGCGATGTGCGCAACCGATCGAGCGCGACGTAGCGAATCTCGCCTAGCCGCCCGGCCATGACGAGGTCGTGAGCGACCCGGTAGGTCGCGGCGTACTTCCAGTTGTGAACGCACATCAGCGCGCGTCCGCGGCTTGAGGCGGCGGCGCGGAGCGAGTCGAATTCCCCGGCCTCCAGGCACAACGGCTTTTCGACCAGCACGTGAGCGCCGGCGGCAAGCGCCATCCGCACCGTCGCCGCATGCCACGCGGGCGGGCTTGCGACGTCGACGAAGTCCAGGCGTTCACCGTCGAGCATCAATTCGAGGTCGTCGTACACGCGGATGTTCGGGATGAGCCGCATCGCCTGATGGCGCCGCTCGGAGACCGGGTCGTGAATCGCGACGATATTGACCTCGGGCCGCGTACGCCATCCGGCAAGATGCGCCCGCGCGGCAACCTCGCCGAAACCTGAAATCGCTCCGCGCAGCATCATCCTCAGCCAGGCAATCCTTCAGATCACGCAGATCCCGCCGATCCGTTAGAGGTAGGCTTTCGCCAGCCGCTCGAGTTCCGGCGCGTACTTATCCGGACCGAGCGCGCCGGCGACCAGCGCGATCACGAAGCGGCCGACGCCGAGCGCCCCGTACCTGCCGAGTTCGTCCTGGACCTTGGCGCGCTCGTCGCCCACCGAGCCCATCACAGTGAGATCGAGCCGGCCATATTCGCGGGCCGCCTTATGGCACTCCTCGCGTAATTCCGCAGTCGCCTGTTTCATCTCGTCGACACTGATGCGAATCGGGCACCATCCGTCGCCCCACTTGGCGACGCGCTTGAGCGCATTCTTGTCGCGGCTGCCAAGCAACACCGGCGGGCCGGCCGGCTGCGCGGGGCGCGGATAGGATCGGATGGCGGGAAACTTGACGTACTTTCCCTCGAACGACGCTTCGCCCTTGGTCCAGAGCGCGCGCATCGCGGCAACGTATTCGGCGGTCTGCGTCCAGCGGTGCGGAAAGTCGCCGCCGAGCAGTTCGGTTTCTTCGCGCAGCCAGCCGGCCCCGATGCCGAAGATGAAGCGGCCGCCCGAGAAGTTGTCGAGGCTGCCGATCTGCTTGGCAAGGATCATCGGGTTGTGCTCGGGCACCAGACAGATGCCGGTGGCGAGCTTCAGTTTCCTGGTCGCGGCGGCGGCCATGCTGAGCGCGACGAACTGATCGCCCATGTGCGAGTAGACGGGCGGAATCGGCCCGCCCTGCGGGAACGGAGTCTTGGGATTGGCAGGGAGAATCGGATGCTCGGGCACCCACATCGATTCGAAACCCAACGCCTCGGCGGCTCGGCAAAAGTCTGCCGGATTAGCGGTATCCTCGGTAAACGGCATCAGCAATCCAATCTTCATGCTGTCACCTCCTGCGTTGTCAGATGAGAGACGCGAAGGGGCGCCTCGCCCCAGGCCGATTTCTGTCAAAAAGCGGCTGCGAATGCCAGCCGGAGAATTCGCTCACCGAACGTTTATCGGAATTCGGCACGTGAAGATCGAAGCAGGCTCTGGTCAAACAACTAGATCATAGTCTTCGGAGCATTCGGGTAGCCAGATAAATTACCAGCATGCCGATGGCCGTGGCCACGCCGACCCATGGCGAATCGTGCTCTTTCGCTTCCGGCAGGAGATCCGAGGCTCCGATGTAAAGAAACGACCCCGCGAAGAACGCAAGGATCCACGGCAGCAGTCCGTGCAGATTTATGAGGAGCGCGGTAGCGGCGCCCAGAACCGGCGCGATCATGTCCGCCGCGAGCCAGAACATCGCGCGCCTGCGCGGATTACCATGGGCCAAAACGACGGTCACCGTGTTCAGGCCGTCGCTGAGATCATGCACGATTATTCCGAGCGCGATCAGCAGTCCGATTCTCGTGCTGGTCTGAAAGCCCACTCCGATAGCGACGCCGTCGAGGAAGCTGTGAAACGTCAATCCGGCCGCGGACAGCGCGCCAAGTTCCTGCTCGTGAACGATCGCGGTGTGTACGTGCTCACGCGAGCGGTGGAGCGCCGTGTAGCGCTCCAACCCGAAGAAGGCCAGAAATCCTGCCGCGGCGAATGGCATGTACGAGGAGCCACCGTCGAGCGCAAAGACCTCCGGCAATATATCGAAGAGGGCCACCGCCATTACCGCCCCCGCACTGAATCCGAGCAGAAGATGAAGACGATCGCGAAACCGCAGGGCGGCCATTCCGCCAAGCCCGGTCGAGATTAGCGTTACCGAAGCCATGACTATCGGCATGAATCGCATACGGTCGGTCACCGTACTGCATATGGGAGCTTTATCAAGACCCTGAAGTGGAAGAGGCTTGGGATCACTGAACGCTTATCGGAATTCGCACGTCGAAGGCTGAATCGATCGCCACTCCACCCTTCATCGCGGGAAAGAAACGCCACTGCTCAAGCGTGCTGATCAGAATCTGGTTGAGCCGCGGATCCGCGGTCGGCTTGGCCAGCGTCACTTTCACATTTCCGTCGTAAGAGACCTCGAAGTGCGCCACCGCCACCGCCTGGAATGCGGTCTCGCGCAACTCATCCGGAATCTTCGGCACGGGCGAATAGATCGCCCGCGCACCGAGACTGTCGCTGCCAAGCCCCGATCCGCTGCCGCTGCCTTCTTTCCCCTGCACGCTGCCACTTTCGGTACTCGCGCCGGTCGCCGCGCTCCTGGTGCTGGCGCTCGATTCCGCGGGCGCTTCCTTTCGCGTCCCGGCGACCGACGGCGGAGCTTCCGGGATGATTCTCTCCTTATGCGGATGCACCGGCACAATCACTTTGCGCCGGACTTCGAGCTTAGGCTTGGGTTTGGGTGGCGCAGGCGCAACCGGATGCGGGGCGGCGGCCGGGCCGCCTTGCAAACCGACCGCAGGCGGCAACTCGACGATCCGTGCCTCGATCGGCTTGAGTTCGGGCAAGGGCGGCGCCGTTTGCTTGAGTACAAGCGCGAAAGCCAGCAATATCGCGGCCCAGATGGCGATCGATAGCGGCGCGATCCAGGCCAGCCGCCGCCAGGGTTCGTCCAGGAACGGCGAAGCTGTTTGAACCGTACCGTTCATTCGCGCTTGACCGCGATCAGAAAGTGCTCCACTCCAGCCCGGCGCGCCTGGAGCATTGCCTCCACCACGATACCTTCGGGCGCGGCGCCGTCCGCGTTGACCACCACTCCCTGATCCTGTCCTTGCAGCATGCTCTTCAGAGTGAATGCCATCGTAGTAAGCGTGGTCGGAGTCTTGTCGAGAAATATCTTACTATCCTTCGTAATAGTCAGTGCGACCGGCTCCTTGTGCTGCAGGTTGGGCGCGTCGCCCTGCGGAAGATTGACCGTGATCGAGTTCAGACTCTGCATCGACAGCGACGCCAGCATGAAGGTCACCAGCAAAAAAAACATCACGTCGATCATCGGGATGATCTCGATTCGGCCCCGCCGATAGCCTCGGCCCTTGCGCAGCTTCATCGGATGCCCCTTCCCTCTCGCGGCGTGAGCGGGGTCACGTTGGCAGCGGCTTCCTTTTCCCCGGTTTCCTCATCCAGGCGGATATGGTCAATCAGCTTCGACCCCAGGCGCTCCAGATGATCGAGCGTCTGCGACTGCGTGCGTGCGAAAAAGTTAAACCCGAACAGCGCGAAGAGTGCGATCAGAAGGCCTAGCGCCGTCGAGATCAGCGCCTGCGCCACGCCCGAGGTCACCTGCGTCGGCGCGACCAGCCCCGATCCTCCGATCACCTTGAAGGCCTGCATCATGCCGGTGATGGTGCCGAGCAAGCCCAGCAATGGCGCGGCGGTAACCACGGTCTCCAGTATCCACAGGCCGCGGCTGAGGCTCTTCTCGATATCGCCCGCTTCGTCACCGGCGCGCGATTCGACCCACCATGCAGGCTTGTTGCGATTGTCGCTAATCACTTCGAAGAAGCGCCGGTAAACATTCACTGGCGCGAGCGCCGCAAGTTGCCGATCCAATTCATCCCAGGAAAAGCCATAGGTCTCTACCAGCTCCGCCAACGGGCGCGGCAATCGCAGGGATCGGTAGTAAGCCACCGCGCGGTCGAGAATGATCAGCACGGCGACAATTCCGAGAAACAGCAGCGGATATACCATCGCGCCGCCGTATTGCAGTTCATTCAGGGCACTCCTGAGTTCACTCATCGTCAGCTCCTAGCAAAGGCGCCCTTTGATCGGCGCAAATGGATATTTCCGGCTCGGCCGTCCGCTTGAATCCAAAATACCATCTTGGGCAATTATCAGGGCCTGCTCAAATAAATGTCCGGCTCATCCCATCAACAGCGTCAGCAGAGCTCATGGAGTTCCCCTCGATCCCCCGATCGGCGGCAGCGGCACTGTGATCCCACCGTAAACCGCTCGGCGTGGGCCATAGCCGGGTTCGAATATTCCGATACCGGTGCCATTGCGGAGCTCGTTGATATTATCAGTGGCGTTGATGAGCACCACGCGGGTCTTGACTTCACCGACCTTCGGCACCTGCCAGGCCTTCTCCGCCGCCAGGTTAATTTGAAAGTTCTCCCCGAGTTCGTCGGTATTGGCGAAGCCAGAACGCAGGCCACTTCCAAAGACGCCATCCATGCTGAAAAGGTAGCTCTTCCAATGGTAAGTAATTCCTCCAGAGGCGGTGTACTGCTGGGTATGATCGAGGAAAATGTAGTGATTTTTGATATACGCAACTTCCGCGGGCGTGAAGTTGAACTGGCCGCTCACAACGTTATTACCCTGCGCCACCGAGTAGGTGAAGTTCCCGCGGAAACTCAGGTCTCCCCAATTGTAAGTAGCGCTGAATTCTGACCCCCAAATCCGTCCATGTTCATAGTTGAAGGGTTCGAAAATCGGCACAAAGCCGAATTGCCCTAAATCGATCAGGTCCTGCGAGAGACGGAAGTAGGCGTTCTCCGTCACGGTCAGATGAGACCCAAAGTGATGCAGCACGCCCGCATCCCAGTAATAGTCCTTCTCGGGATACGGCTGCAGTCCGCCCTGTCCGACCGCGGCCGTGGTATTCTGGAAGAGCGCGAAGCTCTGTTGCGAGATCGTCGCAAAATCAGGCGTCTGAAAGTAGCGCGCAAACCCGGCGTGTAACGCCGTATCCGGATTGATCTTGTATAGTAAGTTGATCCGCGGGCTAACCATATTGTTGTTGATGATCCCGCTTACGCCGTCCCAGCGGACACCGGTGGTCAGGGTCAATTTCTCGTTGATTGACCAGATGTCCTGTAGATACACGCCATAGAGCATGTTTATGTTGTTCAGGTTATCAGTGATGCTGATTGGAACATTGCTGGTCTGCTGTCCCTGCGAGTTTACCGGAAATGCCAGCGTGGTGTCGTCCGCCTCAACCCCATAATATCCGAGATAGAAGCCGGTACCGATGTTGTGCGAGCCGAAGTGGGGCCAGTCAAACTGGCGGGACAGGTCCGCCTGGAGTGAGTTGTCGAATTCGCTGCGGAAGGAGTTCGAGGCGCCGCCTTCATAGATCAAGTCGCCGATCGGATCCGGACTGAACTGGATCATGCTGTAGGCGCCCGTGTAAGCGACCTGATAGTTGATGTCTGGGCCGATTACGCCGGTCAGCGCGAGCACTCCGAAGTAGTAGTCCTGGTCGAGATTCTCGGCGATATCGGTTGAGGGGAAGCTGGCGGGATTTACTCCGGCGAGCTGGAAGAGTGGCGGAAGCCCAGGCGAAGTAGGATACTGACTGTTGTTGACCGAAACGCCGGTAATCAAGCTCAACTTGGTGAGCGGGCTGATCTCGTAGGTGTAGTTACCGAAAAACTGACCTTGGTTCGTAATGTTGTGGATTGGGGTCGGGCCAGGCGTGGCCGAACTGAAAGCCAAATTGTTGTGAAGCCATGTCCCGGTGACGTAGTAGCTTAGCGGTCCGTCACATCCACCATACTCGAAGCTCGGTTGCACCCATTCCCGCTGCCCGCCATAGAATCCCACGTTCCCTCCAGGGTTGGAGCAGCCGTCTTTAGTCACCATGTCGAGCACGCCGGCGTCCCGGAAGCCGTAGGTGACCGGTAGGATTCCATCGACCAAGCTCACGCTCTTCACGAAAAAGCTGTTGAAGATCTGGCCGAATCCCGTGAAGCTATCCATCGGCATCATGACCCCGTTGACGCGCCACTGAAGGTCTTCATGCTCACCGTCGACATGAACCTGTGCTTCGTCGTCCTGAACTACTCCAGGCATCTGAAGAAGCACTTCGTTAATCGGGGTGTTAACACCTTGCGGAAGGGATTCGATGTTATGCTCGGTCAGCGTATACTGGCTGTTGCCCGTTTCCGAGATGGCGTTGGGCTGGGGATTGATCCTGGTAGTCGCCACCCGGAGACTCAGCGCGGTTTTAGACTGAAGAGCGATGTCGAGATTAGCGACCCCCTGGGACTTCACCGCCACAATCGAGGTGCCGGTCGTGAAACCATCCTTGTTCGCCGCTATCGCATACGTGCCATTGGGCACGTCGCGGAACTCGAAGTTGCCGTCCTGACCGCTCCGCGTTCGCGCTAGAATATGACCATCCGCGGCCTCTAAAACCAATTTCGTATCGGCCAGCGGCCGACCCAGCGCATCTTTGACTGTACCGGTGACATTTTGCCGCCCACCCATGCCCGCTGCTTGGGCCAGCGGCATGAAGATAAAAGTTATTGCCAGCAGCGCGATTGCCGTTCCTACTAACCTTCGCATTCTGCTCCGCATCTTGAACTCCTCCGTATAAATCTCATCCCGCGCGGCCCCATGGCCACGTGACATCCGCACGGCCAAGCCATGCGTCGATGGAATTGATCGCATCGCGTACTTCTCCAATGCAAAGCACTGCGCCGCCATAATCTCGCCGCGCGGCGCCGCGCGTGGCCAAAAAACCCACGCGCATCGACTCTTCGACTTTGCGAAACGGGGGGAGTTCAGACTGACGCGGGCGGAGCCCGGCCGAAGCAATGCGATCGATACGAAGAATGCGGCTCCGTACTAGCCGCGCTATGAGCGGTCAGTTCCGCCAGCATCAGCGCCGTCGGATGACGCGCCACGATGACGGCGGCCGGGCTGTGGAAACGGACTAGACAGAGCGCGCAAAGGCCGTCGTCAACGCTGACGGCAGCACTCGCGACGTATTTTTGCTGGGAGGGGAGCGGATGGAAATGCGCAATGCCGACGGTCTGCGCGACGAGCAGTATAACCGCGCCGATACCGGCTATCGTCCGTATCCAGCTTCGACGATGCGTTCGCCCACGATTCATTGGATCTGATCTGGATAGGGGCTGCATCGAATCATCGCCGGCCCCGGCTGCGCACCGTCAATTCACGTAGATTAATGTGTCGGCTTTCATCGCGGCGGTCAAGTTCAGCTTGCCGAGCGACGTGCAAGCGGTCCGAAAAGTCCCGCGAGGCGGCTGACGCCGGCTATTTCCAGCCGAAGAAATCATGCGCCCAGACGAATTGGCCGACGCCCGCCGCGCGCGCCGCCGCGGCGTCGACTTCCTGGTCACCGACCATCGTCGAGCCCGCCATATCCACGCCATAGATCGCGCCCAACTCGGTCAGCATCCCGCCCTTGGGCTTGCGGCACGCGCATCGGTCGGCGTCGTCGTGAGGACAGATCTGCCATCCGGTCAGGATGTCGCCGAGCTGGCGATCGAACTCGCCGATTGCGGCTTCGACCTGCTCGAGGCTGAGCCGCCCGCGCGCGATTCCAGCCTGGTTGGTGACGACAAAGATCAGATGATCGCGTATCGGGCTGAGCTTGGCGGCCACGCCGGGCAGCAGCTCGACCACGATTTTTCCGTCGGCGCCCAGCGGAAGCTGGCGGGTGTCATCCATCTTCACCAGCGTCCCTGCCAAGTCGCAGAACAGTCCACGATTTCCGGCGTCTTCAGCCATTGCCGACTCTTTCCGTGTGACCTAGGGAGCGGCGCGCCAGTCAAGATGATCGCGGACGTGGGCGAAAACCTCATCGAGGATTTCCACCCCCGCTTCGGCCTGCTCGCGCGTGATGACCAGCGGCGGATTGATCCGCATGCGCGGGAAATAGCCCATCACCAGGAGGCCGCGCCTCAGCGCCTCCGTGAAGATGGTCTCGGTTACCGAACGGCCGAGCATCTCCTTGGACTTGCGATCGCGCACCAAATCAAGCCCGATCAGCAGGCCCTTGCCGCGCACGTCGCCGACGAATTCGTATTTCTCTTTTAGCCGCATCAGGCGCTCGAGCATGAACGCGCCGACGACGGCGGAATTTTCAATCAGGCCCTCGCGCTTGATCGTGCGCAGCGTTTCGGCGACCGCCACCGCAGCCAGGGGATTGCCGCCGTAGCTCGACGACGACGCGCTCGGCTTGCCAAACGGCTCGCTTCGTCCGAGCTCATCGCTGAGCAGCACGCCGGAGACCGGGAAGCCCGAGCCCATCCCCTTGCCGATGGTCATGATGTCGGGCGCGACGCCGCTGTGCTCGATTCCCCACATCCGTCCGGTGCGGCCGAAGCCGGTGATCATTTCATCCGCGACGAGCATCGCGCCGTGGTCGTGCGCGAGTTGTTTTACCGCCGGCAGGTAGTCGTCGGGCGGAATCACGTTGCCCGCCGTTCCCTGCATCGGCTCGACTATGACGGCCGCCAGCGCCCCCGCCGAGCTGTGCTTGAGCTGCTGGCGGGCGAAGTCCACGCAGTACATCCCGCACTCGGGATATTCCAGCTTGAATGGGCATCGATAACAGTCGGCATACGGCACGATGTACTGGCCGCCGGGGAGCGGGCCGTAGCCCTGCTTGGACTCGTCGCCGATAAGCCCGATCACGCCGCCGGTCTTGCCGTGAAAGCCGCCCCAGAAGCTCAACACCTCGTGTCGTTTGGTCTTCGAGCGCGCGAGCCTGAGCGCTGCCTCAACTGCCTCGGCACCTCCGCTATACAGATGGGCGCGATTGAGTCCGGCGGGCGCGGCCTCACCGAGCATCCTGAAGGCCTCCGCGCGCTCGGGCGTGGCGAAGGTGCCGACGATGAGCCGCGAGGCCTGGCGCGAGAGCGCCTGCGCCAGTGCCGGATGACCATGGCCGAGGCTCGCGACCGCGACCCCGGCGAAAAAATCGACGAACACGTTGCCGTCGACGTCGGTGAGCGTCGCCCCCTCGCCATGATCGAACGCGAGGCCGGTAAGGAGCGAGATACGCTGGCGGCCGGGTGCGATATGGCTCTGCTCGTCGGCGAACAACGCGCGCGAATTTGGTCCGGGAACCGCGGTGGTGATTTTCGGCTGGAGACCGGGCCCGCGGGCGGCCGGCGATCCAGTGGCGATCGCGGAGCCATTGGCGGCCGTGACCTCATTGACGGTCTCGGATCCGTTGGCGCCTTGGAGTCCGTCTGTAACTTTCGATCCGCCGGATATCGGCGGCGTTGGCGTTTGCGGTTTGCTCATGCTGGGGCCTGCGAGGGATCTCCTGGAAAAGTATGGCTCAGACGCCCGGGCGCGGCCGGCGCGCAAGCATCAGGCAGCGTCGCGCAATCGCGCGGGCAGCGGCCTCGCGCACCCGGCTGAAGCTCGGCCAGTCGTTGAAGTCGATCATCATAAAGCGATCGCCGTCGATTACCGCATCGCCGCCCCACGCCTCCAGCCCCAGCGTGGCCGCAGCGGCCGCCGCGCTCCTGGCCAGTTCGAGCCGCACCTGCTCGGATATCGATTCCCTATCGCCGCTTGCGCTTTCTTCGTCCAGCGCCGCGAAGTACTCGCCGCCGCTGACGCCGTAAAATTTTACCACCCTGCCCTCGACCGCCTGCTGCACGTACGCGACCGGCACTCCGCGCTGCGCCATCCCGGCCAATGCTGAACGCAGGGCGCCTCGGCTTTCTACCCGCTGCACGTCGTCGGGCGCAAGTGCATGCAGGTCGCCGCGTTTGACGAACATCGGGGAATCGAGGTCCAGCACGCCTAGCGGCGACAGATCCGGCGGGCGCGCCCCGGTCCTGACCAGCGCGCCGGTCGGCACGGGCACCCTGGCGTGGACTAGGCCGGCGCACAGGAGATCGCGGTAGCAGTTGCGAATCGCGAGCGCCGAATTGACCGCGATCGCGCCCTGCTGCTCGAGCGCCACCAGCCTTCCGAGCGCGCGCTCGCCCTGACACATCGCGAGCACCAGGTCGGCGCCTGCCGCGGGACCCTCGACAAAGCTCGCGGCGGTAATGACCGAGATCTCAACACCGTGGCGTTTGAGCTCCCCCATCACCGCGTCGAGAATTGCGGCGTCGTGCTCGACCTTGCCCGGCGAGAACTCGGTCTCGCGATAAACCCCCAACGCGCGCATCGTCAGTCACGGCTCCCGCCTGACTCACCGCGCATCGGCGCGCCAGCAACCATCGCACGCGCGGCGGCAAGGTCGGCCGACTCGTCGACGTCGATCGTGGTCTCGAGCTCGATCGCGGCCAGGCGCATCCCGCCCGCGACCACCATCGCGAGCAGCTTACGCATCGCGTCCAGCCGCTGGGTGCGCGCACGCTCCGCAAAATCGAAAATCGACGCGGGCAAGTAATAGAAGCCGGCCGTGACCATCGCGCTCTCCCGCTCGCCGAGCGCCGCGATCGTGCCATCCGGCGCGACCTCGGCGAACAACGGCCGTTTGTCGCCGCGCCATCGCACCACGCCGAGCGCACCGTCGACGCGCGCCGCCCCGCCGGTCAGCTCCAGCGCGCGCGCGGCGAAGCGGCGTAGCTCGGCCGCATCTGCCACCGCGTCGACCGTGGCAAGCAGAAAATGCGGGGTATCGCGCAGGCGCTCGCCCAGCGTAAACAGTGATTCCATCGAACTCGGCGTATCGCGAACCTGGAGTTTCATCCATGGCGGTATCCGGACGGCACGGGCTGCGATAAGCCCGGCGGTCTCGTAATTGACCAGCGCCACAACGGTCTCGGCCCCTGCGTGACGCAACATTCGCGCCTGCCGCACGAGCATCGTCTCGCCCCCAAGCTCGACCAATGGCTTGGGAAGATCGTCCACCGCACCGCGCAGTCGCTCGCCCCGGCCGGCGGCAATAATCGCGCCCCTAAGGCGGTCTACCATTTGAGATTCTTCAACTCATCAAGCGCATCGATCGTATCGTCGGCCAGCGATGCGGCCTCGCGCGCCTGCGGATGCTCGCCCGGGCCCGCGTGATGTCCGCGCAACCAGATTGAGCGCATGCCGAGCTTGCGCGCAGGTGCACAATCCTTATGCAGCGAGTCCCCCACCATTGCGACCTGGTTATGCGGCAGGTCGAGCACTTTGAGCGCGGCGAGGAAGATGCGCTCGTCAGGCTTGAAGACGCGCATGTGCTTGGAGTCAATCGCGACCTGGATAAGCTCGCGGATGCCGGCCTCGAACAGGACTACCTGCAGGTTGCCGTAGAAATTGGAAACCACACCGAGCTTGAAGTCGCGCGATAGCTCCTTGAGCAAGCCGCGGCTACGCGCGAGGCCGTCGGCCGACTCCTCGGCGAAGCCTGACGCGATACGCTCGGCGAGGTCATGACGATCCTCGCCTAGGCCCAAGAGATGCTCGCGAACGCTGTCGGGTCCGTGGCGATAGAGATGGGCGAACTGATGATCGACGAGCAACTTCACCAGCGCGCGCAAGCTGTGGCGATGGATCTCGTCCCCGGCCTGGTAAGCCGTGCGCGTGGCATGCGAATACGCGACATCCAGCTCGGCGCGGCTAAGCCGCATGCCTGCCGCATGGTAATGGCGCACAAAACGGTCCAGCCAATGGTGTGGATGGTCGAGTGTGCCACCGAAGTCAAATAAAATCGCCCGGGTCGGACTGGCCACGGCCCCAGCTTAGCAGCCCTCGCATTGAGCCTCTACAAATGAGACCGTTAAGAACTGGAATGAGCGGAGTTACGGAAAAGTTAAAGTTTTGAACAGGCGACTGACGGATGAGGGGCAGACCGGGTGGACAGACCGCACGGTCAGTGCATTGACTCTGACCTCCAATTAGTCTAAAAGCCGTTGTTCAACAAGGCTTTCTTTGATTGATACAGCGCTAATCAACGTTCCTGCCCGCGCGGGCAACATGATCTTCGGGCGATCGCTGCTGGAGCGCCTGATGCTTATGTGTCAACGCGCGGGAGTGAAGCGGTTCTTTATCGAAGTCGGCGACCTCGACGATGGCGGCCTGCGCGTTGCTTTGGGCTCCTTTCGCGACCATCCCGAGGTTAATTTTGTCGGCTCATTTGCACAGGTCCTGGAGCAACTGCCAGCCGACGCGCCCTGCATAGCTCTGAGAGGCAACATGGTCCTGGCGGCCTCGCAGTTACGCGGGCTGCTCGCCGGCCAGGCAGCGCGGCCCGGCGAAGTCGTCAGTGTCGAAAGCACCGATGTCGCGCGCGGCGGGAGTCTCACGGCTGGGCCTTTGGGCCAGTTAATCGATGGCTCGGGTGCGGTGGCTGCCCGACTCAGGCCGAGCGGGCAGTTGCCCTTCGCGCTCGACGGGCGGCCGACGGATGTCGAGGAGGCAGAACTTCGCCTCGCGCGCGAGTTGCGCCGCGAGAGCGCCGACAAGGACGCGCTGATGGCGCGATGGGTCGACCGGCGGCTGTCCTGGCGCATCAGCCTTCGCCTTGCGCGCACCGCGATTACGGCTAACCAGGTGACGCTCGCCAACACGGCGCTGGGATTGCTGAGCGCGTGGCTGTTCAGCCTGCCGAGCTACTGGCCGCGCCTGATTGCGGCGCTGATGTTCCTGGTCTCGGTGACTTTCGATGGCGTTGATGGAGAGCTGGCGCGGCTCAAGATGACCGAGTCGCGATGGGGCGCACGGCTTGACGTTACGACTGACAACCTGGTGCATGTCGCGCTCTTCGCCGGTATCATGGCCGGATGCTATCGGGCGAGCGGCAGCCGGACTTACATCTACCTGCTCGCCATCGTGCTGGTCGGCTTCGGACTGTGCGCGCTCACGACCTGGCGCGCGACCCGCGTCAACGGCGAACGGGCCGAGCAGTTCATCGCGCAAGTTGAACGGGTGAGCGGCCGCGACTTCGCCTATCTGCTGGTCGTACTGGCGCTGCTCGACAGGATTAACTATTTCGCCTGGGGTACGGCATTTGGCACTTACATCTTTGCCTTCGTGATGTGGTGGATAACCACGCGTCGCAACGGGCAGAGCGAGCTTGAACGGCGGGGCGCCCAAGCGCGGCACCGCCAGGAGGCAGTGTGAAAAAACCGCGGATCCTGCTGATACAGCCAACGACGATCCATCTGGACGGTACGCCGCATAAAACGCGCTGGCGCCTGATCATGGGTTTGATGATCCCGCTGTTGGCGGGACTGACGCCGGACGACTTCGACGTGACGCTGTGCGATGAGCGGCTGGAAGAACTCGACTTCGACGGCGGCTGGGACCTAGTCGGCATGACCACCACCATCGGCGCCTCGCTGCGCGCCTACCAGCTCGGCGACGAGTTTCGCAAACGCGGCATCCCGGTCGTGATGGGCGGGTTTCATGCCACGCTGCAGACCGAGGAGGCGCTCAAGCACGCCGACGCGGTGGTCCAGGGCGAGGCCGACCTGGTATGGGAGCCGCTTTTGCGCGACTGGCAGGACGGCAAACTCAAGCGCACCTACAAGGCCGACAAACTGCACGACCTCAAGAATCTGCCGCGGCCGCGTCACGAGCTGCTCAAGCTCAACCGCTATCTGTTCAAAGCGGTGCCCGTGCAGGCGAGCCGCGGATGTCCGTACCGCTGCTCGTTCTGCGAAATCCCGGTCTTTTATGATGGCAGCTATCGCACGCGCCCAATCGAGGACATCGTCGAGGAAATCAAACAGGTCATCGCGGTCACCGGTTTTCGCCGCTTCCAGTTCATCGACGACCAGATAACCGGCAAACACAAGTTCGCGCGCGAACTGTTCCGCGCGCTGATTCCGCTCAACATCCGTTTCTCCTGTCTATGGACCATCAATTCCAACCATGACGAGGACCTGCTCGATTTGGCGGCCCAGGCCGGCGTGTTCCACGTCAATATCGGAGTGGAATCGATTAGCCAGGACAGCCTGCTATCGATGAGCAAGATCCAGAATCACACCAAGGACTACAAGAAATTACTGAAGCGGCTGGAGCACTACGGAATTTACTACTCGCTCAATTTTCTCTTCGGCCTGGAGGAAGACCATCCGCAGATCTTCGACGATACCCTCGCCTTCCTTCACGAGGTCAAGGCCCCCGAGGCGTTCTTCAACACGGTCACGCCGCGCAAGGGCACGCCGATGCGCACCAAACTCGAGCAGGAAGGCCGCGTCATCATCCCCGACGCCGACATGTATACCAACAACTTCCGCTGCATGTTCGTGCCCAACAAGCTCTCGCCGCAGCAGGTCGAAGAAGGCGTGTGGCGCTGTACCAAGGAGTTCTACTCGTTCAAGTCGATGTTCAAGCGGCTGCTGATGCCGCCGGGCAAGTTCACCTGGCAGGGGCTGACCGAGAATATGCTGTTCTGGTACGGCGCCAAGCGTCAGATCGACCCGGTCGATTACTACTAGACCGCGCGCCGCTATAGTCACTTACACACCGGGGCGGGACCGGGCCGATGGCCCGCTTCCGCCCCGTGCCTTTTTTACAGCGCTTCTGACCTCCTCCCCCAACAACTGAGGAGGGAATTGCAACAGCTCGGAGTTCTCTGAAGGTAACTATCCCGTCACTGTAGAAGTGCGCCCGTCGTTTGCGCTAGGCTACGAGCCATGTGCAACACATGGCAACACGACTCTCAGGGCAATAGCCGCTGGATCGCGCTCGGCCTCACAAAAAGTCGCTGGTGGATCGGGACTGCCGTGACGGCGATAGGCGCGGCTGTGATGCTTCTATCGCACGGAATGGGCATTCTACTTCTGCTCATTGCTCTAGCATGCTTTGCGCTTGCTATCGGGTGGGACTTTTTTCGTTGGCATTGGCCCTTTCTCCCGCAAGAGATCGAAGATCAAATCGTCAATGGCTTGGCACTGCTATCCGATCCGAATTTAGAATTACAACACCTGCATGTCTGGCAACAACAAACACGCGAGCAAATTGCTAAAATATGGAGTCCCAAGCGCGACAACTGAAAAAGTTTGAAGAAGCAGCTGGTGCACCACTGACCAGGCCAGTTGGGTTTCATAGGGGAATTTTGATTAAGCAAATATCCGTTCTTAAACAACTCGATCCAACGTGGCCGTGAACAATAGCTCAATCAGGTTTCTTGAGAAGCGCTTGGAGTTCATCAAGCATCTCGGTAACGCGCAGATGAATTATCTCAAGCGACTGTACGATGGGGCGCCCATCTTCGAGCGTTACCTTAAAGAGCAGATTGTGCTCCATCTTCATGGCATTACTGGGCGTACCGCCTATTGTTTGAATTACCGGCTTGAACCAAGTGAGTTGACGAACATCCTTCTTTACGTGAATCAAGCGTCGGTGCTTGTGGAAATTGGACAAGTCGCGGAGCGAAGCCATCCAGTCGCATCCCTTGTACGGCTGAAACTTCTCGAAGAGTGCGATATATTCCTCCGAAATTCCTTCGAGATGGGTATGCCGCCGACTCTTGAAGACATCTGGGTAATCTTCAATCGGAAACTGGACGTATTTGCCAACTCTGTTAGAGCTTTGCTCGGCCAGAGCGCAGGTGAAATAATTCATGGCGCTGCGGAGGCTGTTCGCACACTCACCGACGCGGATTCTGACCTGGATCGCGATAAGGTCGAAGGATTTCTTAAGAATCACGCGTCCGGTTTGAAGGTCAGAATCATTGGTAATGTTATTGATTTCATGACGACCGCCACTGATCTCTTTTATCCACGTCAGGTGTTCGTCTGCCCGATAGAGCAAGGCTTTGATGTCATCGAATATGTCCAGAGGGCTATTTCCCATGAGCGACAAGCCGCCGACTCAAAAAACGCCAAAGGGCTATGAGATTCCCGTTCCTAAGCGTAGCGACTTTTTGCGCAACCTTAAAAAAGCGGCAAAGCCACAGCCGCATCCGTCACGACCTCGCGGCCCGAACAAGTAGCGTATCGAATTGCGCACGACGGTCATTGCGATGGTTATAACGCCAAGCATACTCGCTCACGTAGGACTGCAAGTGTTTAGCAGAAACAGAATGGTACACTCCGCCGATTCCGCGTTTGAGTAGCGACCAGAATCCTTCAAGCGAGTTCACATGTACGTTGCCTTCGACGTAAATCTTGGCCGCGTGATGGACGCGCTTATGCTGAAAGCCCATCCCCTTAAGCGGATCGTAGACGTAGGCTTCGTCCGAATAGACAGTCGAACGAGGCATCACGCGCTCGATTACGTGCGGGAGCAATGTCGTCTTTTTGGTATCGGGTACGACTACCGCAATGACACGTCCGCCGCGCTCCATCGCTCCCCACACGGGCTGTTTGCCGAGAGTACCGCGACCGGAATCGAGGCGCTTATCGATGTGCTTATTCTTTTCTTTGCCGCCGATAAAGGTTTCATCAGTTTCGACAGTTCCCGCCAAGTCGCGGATTTCTTCATCAAGCAGCGACCGAATTTTATTGAAGATACGCCAAGCGGTTTTGTAGGTAACGCCAAGTTCCCGCTCAAGCTGCTTCGCGGAGATACCGCAGCGGGTGCTCGTCATCAGGTACATCGCATAGAACCAGAGATGCAGCGACGTGGACGACTTGTGATAGATCGTTCCCGCCGTCGGATGCAGGTGATGACCGCACGCGGTACACGTCCACGACTGCCTTTGCTGCTTCATTCCATACCGATGAAACGGACGCACGGCGTCGCACTTCGAGCACTCGGCGTTCGTGCCGTCCGACGAATAGCGGTCGCGCCAGAGCCGTTGCAGGCAAGCTTCGTCATCAGGAAACTCGGCCATGAACTCCATGAGCGAGTAGCGTGATTCAGAAGATGCACGCCGCGAAGGGGATTTGCGGTCTCTCATCTGCATGAGAGGAATTCTAGCAAATGGAACTTATACAGTCAAGGGATAGTTACCTCTCTGAAACTCACTCGGGCGGCGGTGAGAAGATCGCGTTGTCGATGAGCCGCGTCTTGCCGACGCGCGCTGCGATCGCGACCACCACCGGCCGTTCGATCCGCGCGATCGAGGCGAGCGATTCCGAATCGACCGCCTCGATGTACTCGATCCTGAGTTCGGGCGTCGCGCTGAGTATCGCGCATGCGGCGCGCACCAGCGCGCGCGGGTCGCGAGCGCCGGCGGCAAACTCGCTGCGCGCGGCTTCCAGCGCCGCGCTCAGGCTGAGCGCGCGCTGGCGTTCTTCGGCGGAGAGATAGGCGTTGCGCGAGCTCATCGCAAGCCCGTCGGACTCGCGCACCGTCGGCATCGGCACGATCTCAAGGTCGAAGTTCAGGTCCTTGACCATCCGCTGGATCGCGCGCAACTGCTGAAAGTCCTTCTCCCCGAACATCGCGTAGTGCGGCTTGACGATATTGAACAGCTTGGCGACCACTGTGGTAACGCCGCGGAAATGGCCCGGACGATGCGCTCCGCACAGCCCCTTGGTGATCTCGAACGCCTCGACCCAGGTCTGCGTGCCCGGCGGATACATCGCATCCGGCTCCGGGGCAAAGACCAGGTCGACCGGCACGTCCTTCATCATCTCGCAGTCGCGCTCGAAGGCGCGCGGATAACGGCCGAAGTCCTCGTTGGGCGCGAACTGGGTGGGATTGACGAAAATCGAAGCCACCACGACCTCGGCCCGCCGTCTGCCCTCGCGCATCAGGCTGAGATGCCCCTCATGCAGGAAGCCCATCGTGGGTATGAAGGCGATTCGCTTGCCCGCGCGGCGTATCGCGTCGGAGCGGCAGTGCATTTGCGCAGGCGTCGTAATGATTTTCACGTTCGGCTTCCTCTTTGGTCGAGATACCGGCCAATTTCGCCGCGGACAAAAATGCGGGGCCACCGCATACCGGCACCCCGCATCAAACGTGCTCTCCAGGAGCGCTCAAGCCGTTCGGGGTCCCGGTCCTGCTTCAGCGTTCCGACAGGATCCAGGCGCTAGCCCAAGCCTATGTCCGCATTGCTCCGTTGCCGGAGTCTTCGCTTCCTCGTCCTTGTGTCTCGCCGGGCCTAAGCCTCGACGGAGTGCAATCTATTATTACGATGTCGTTCCCGAGTAAAGACCAATCGAGCCCTGGATAAAGAATCTATCGGTGCCTGGGTAAAGTAAAGAACTGTCGCCCGAATCCTATGGTTCGAGTTTCGTCGCGCTCGGCTCCGGCATCTCCACCGGCACCTGGACACGTTTGCCGCTGCGCAAGATGTTGAGGTAAACGGTTTCGCCCGGCTGTGCGTCGCGCAACTGGTCCTGAAAATCAATGAAGTTGGTGACCCGGTTGCCGTCGACTCCGATGATCAAATCGTAGTTCTCGCCAAGCTGGATGGTTTCGATTACCGGCACGGCGAGCACCGCGGGCGGAAACACCAGCGAAGCCGCCACCGCCGCGCCCTCGAGCACGTCGTGAGCCTCGCGATGGCCTGCATGCACTCCCGCGCGCTCGGCCGGACTGCCGGGCTGCAACGCGACGACCAGCAGGCCCTCGACTTCGCGGCCGCTCTTCGTCCGCCGCGCGCCCTCCTGCAGTTCAACCCCGAGGGGCGAGGTATTAGAGCCCTCGTTCATGAACTCCTGAAGGCTGTGCAACGGCGGCTCATTGAGCGGCATCTGCTGATTCTCTTCGTAATTGACGACCTGCGAGCCCTGGGTTGCAGCACCAGGCTCGGGCTGAACCGTCTGCTGCTGCGCGGTCGAAGGCAGGGTCGAGGGCAGAGTCGAAGGAATGACCACGGTTCCCACCGGAGCGTCATCGGGGTTTCCGTTCCCCTGCCCGTCAGCCGCCGGGGCATTCACGGCTGCAGCCGGCGCGACGGCCGGCACTGCGGCAGAGGATTCCCCAGGCGTGCCCGAAGCGGACGGGTCCGGCGCAACCGAAGACGATCCGGCAGTTTCCGAAGCCGGAGCGGCGTCATCTATGAGGAAAGTTTTCGGGCCGCCAACCGGTGCTGCGGCGGCCGGAGTCGCGGTGGCGGCAGCCGCCGCCGATGCGGGCGGCTCGCCGACCGCACCTGAGGCGGCGACCCCGCCGACCGGCGCGGCCGCGCCAGGCGCGGCCGCGAGTGCTGCGGGAGCGTCCGCGGCGGCGCTCGCGGCTGCGCCGCCGCTCGGCGTCGCGCCCGACGGCGTGGCCGTCGCGGCCGGCGCCGCGGGCAGCAGCGTAACTTCCTTTTCGGTTGGCGCGGCGGCGGACGGCGCCGCCGCGGACGCCTCAGACGCATCCCGGGCGGCGCCGAGGGCGCCGATCGTGGCGGAAGGACCGATGGGCGCCTCGTCCTGGGCGAGCGCCGGGCTTATCGCGCCGAGCGCGATAAGTCCGGCCGCCAACGCCGGCGCCAAGGCCGATAAGATCGCGGCGCGGCGCCCCGAGCGCGCCCGTCTAGTTGAGACTCCAGCGGCTCTCATGCTCGACCACGCGTCCCTCGTTGCGGAGCTTTTTCAAATGCGAGCGCACTGAATTGGCGGCGGCGGTGTGCAGATATTCGGGCACATCGACGTAAATCTTCTTGACAATCTGCATCGGCTCGAGCGGCTCGTCACCGGCCAGGGCCTCGAGCACCTGACGCTCACGCAGTTCGCGATGCGCGATGTACTCCTCGATCTTCTGCCGCGGATTGCGAATCACCGGGCCGTGCGCCGGATAGATCAGCGCCAAGTCGAGTTCCAACAGGCGGCGAAGTGAGGCCATGTACTGCCCGAGATCGCCGGTGTCATCGGGAATCACCGTGGTGCCGGCGCCCAACACCACGTCGCCGGTGAACAGCGCCCTCTCCTCTTCGAGATAGTAGCAAAGATGGTCGGGCGCGTGGCCGGGAGTATGGATCGCGCGGAGCGTCGCGCCCTCGGTCCGGACTATCGCGCCGTCCTCGATCGCGCGAATCGGCGCGCCAGCGGCTTCGTCCTTGCCCGGCCACGGCTTCTTCAGCACTTCGATCCCGCCGAAGCGCCGATGCACCTGCGGGATGCCACCGATATGGTCGGCGTGCGCGTGAGTACAAACCACGCGCTCCAGTTCGCCAGTGGAGCTGACCTGCTTGAGCGCGTGCGGCAGTAACTCCTCGTACACCGGCACCCCGGCGCCGGTGTCGAGCAGCAGAGGCCGGCGCCCGACGCCGACGATATACGTGTTGGTGCCCGGGCCGGTGAACGGACCGGGGTTGTGCCCAAGCACGGTTGCGACGCGATCGGAATGGCGCGCAAAGTCGGGCAGTTTCAGCCCGATCATCGAGTCGGTGACGACGCGCTGCGGCTTTGCCATCAGGCGTCCCTCGCGCCGCCCGGCGTAAAGGCTGCGGGCGCGCGCCGGTTGCGTTCGAAGATCAGGCGCAATCCTTTGAGCGTTAGAAACTCGTCGACCACCTCGATCGTCTTCGACTCGGGCGCGATCAGGTCAGCCAGGCCGCCGGTCGCGATCACATGGGCATGCTCGCCCCGTTCCTGCTCGATCCGGTCGACCAGTCCGTCGACCAGCGCCGTATAGCCGAAGATGAGGCCCGACTGGATCGCGCCGATAGTCGTGCGGCCAACGGCCTCGCGCGGGCGCACCAGTTCGACCTCGTAGAGCTTGGCGGCATGCTTGACCAGCGCGTCCATCGAGATTCCCAGTCCCGGCGCGATCGCGCCGCCCACGTACTCGCCGCGCCCGGTCACGTAGTCAAAAGTGGTCGCCGTGCCGAAGTCGACCACGATTGATGCGCTGGTGTAGCGATCGTAAGCCGCCACTGCGTTCACGATCCGGTCCGCGCCAACCTCCTTGGGATTTTCGTACAGGATGGGCATCCCGGTCTTGATCCCGGGACCGACGATCAGCGGCTCGCGCTGAAAGTAGCGCCGGGTCAAATCTTCCATCGTGCGGTTGAGCGGAGGCACCACGCACGCGATTACCACGCCCTCGGGGCGCAGCGGCGGCTCCAGCCCGACACTTTGCAGGAGCGCGCCGATCATCACCCCATGCTCATCGGTGGTGCGTTCGGCCTTGGTCGACAGCCGCCAGTGATGGAGCAGGCGGTCGCCCTCGTAGATTCCGATCACGGTGTCGGTATTGCCGACGTCTATCGCTACAAGCATCGGGCTACCAGCATGCACCTACCATCATGAATGGTCCTGCATGAGTGGTGGGGTTCCACGACAGTAGAATTCGCGAGCGCCTACCTGTGCCCGAATCCGCCGTGGAATCCTGACATGTGTGAAAAGCCTCCGGAGAAACCCCCGCGAAAGCCTCCCCCCGTAAAACCTCTCATCGTTGGCGGAAACCCGCGCGGAACAATCGAAGGGAGAGGAGCCACTTTGGCCATCGGTTGCGGCATCCAGGCCGGCGACGACGGTAGCGTTCCTGCGGTAGCGAATCCCGACGCTGCTGGAACAGAAGTCCCCGGCAAATAGTAGAGTCCGCCCGGCGCTCCGACAATCACCGCCGGCACCTGCACGATTCCGTAGTTGCCAAGCTCCTGCGCCGCCTCCTGTTGCTCCTGGTAGTCCTGCGCGGTGCCGACTGAACCGTCGAGGCCGTCGGCGCTCTGCTGGTCACCGCCAACGGCGGCGGCCTGCTGTTCCTGCAAGCCGGATCCGTCGGGCGTGGAACCGTCCTCTGCCGCGCTGGCAGCAGTCGGGTCGTCGGCAGTTCCCGCGCTCGCATCCGCGGGATCGTCCGCGGTGCCGGCCACGGCGGCTGGGTCCTCGGCAATACCGGAGTTGCTCGAATCCGGACAATCTTCAGCGCACGCGTCTGCCGGCTCGGACTTCTCATCCCCTTGATACACGGGCGGAAGGACCAGGACGCTATCGGCCTTGTCCCAGGAGGACTCGCCCTTGCTTGCGTCCTGGGCTTGCGACGTGTCTGCCATGACGACCGCCAGCATCAGTGCGAAGATTGTGATCGCGACCGTGCCTCGCCGCCTGACCGCGAGCGCGATACGCCGGCTGATTGCGATGTAAAATTTCATAGTGTCACCTGGTTCTCTCCAGGATCACGCGAGGATCACGCCGCCAAGGCTATCACTCACTCCAGTAAACCGACAAGCCATCAGGCAATCATCCGCGCGCCACGTCTCCGATTCATTTATGAGGAGCCGGCGTGCCGTTCAGCGCGGGCGCCTCTCGATACTGCCAACCCCATCCCCGCGGGAGGAGGGATGGTTCCCGCGCGCAATTTGTTCTCGCGCGGGTTTTCAGGTGATGGCTGGCTCGGCTAAGATGCGCGCCATGTCAGAACCCAAAGTAGCATTGGTTACCGGAGCAGGACGGGGAATCGGCCGCGACATCGCACAGCGCTTGGCCCGCGAGGGCTATGCCTGTGGACTCATCGCGCGCACCAAGTCGCAGCTCGAAGAGACCGCCGAACTTATCGTCAAGGCCGGCGGCAAGGCGCTGGTGACACCGACGGACGTCTCCAAGCGCGATCAGGTGCTGGCGTCGGTCGAAGCGGTGGAACGCGAGTTGGGGCCGATCTCCGTGCTCATCAACAACGCCGGCGCCTACCTGCGCAAGCGCTTCGAGGAGATCACCGAGGAGGACTTCGACTTTCAGCTTAAGGTCAACACCTATGGCCCGTTCTTCTGCACCCAAGCGGTGGTGGGCAAGATGACGGCGCGCGGCGGCGGGACCGTTATCTTCGTGCTGGGATCGGAAACGCGTGGCGGGCCGGCGATGTACTCGGCCTATACCGCTTCCAAGGTGGCGCAGCGCGCGATCGCGGAGTCGCTCGCCTACGAGTACATGCACCTGGGCATCCATTCGGCAACGCTGGATGTCGACGGCGCCGTTGACAGCCCGCGCGTGCGCGAGGCAGCACCCGAGGCCGACCCGTCGCATTTCGTGCCGCCCTCGGCGATTTGCGACGAGATCGTGCATCTGATCAACCAGCCGCGCGGGGCGTGGACGTTTTCGATCGACATGCGCTCGTTCGTACAGTGGCGGCCGCGCGTGGCGGCGAAGAAAAAGGCCTAGCGCGCCAGGCGCGTACTCCTCGCGCGCTGCCTGCGCTTACTCGACGCGCGCCGCTGTGGATGTCGCGCGCCTCGTGCGCTCAGCCGTAGGCACGCGAGCGCCTTACGCGCGCGGCGCGCGAGGCTGCATTTCGACCCGCGCGCAACTATACTGACGTGGCGCTTAAGAGGCGGCGTCGCGGGCGGCCGAAAGTATTGCGGCGGCCTCAGCCGTGTAAGCGAGACTCCCCCGGTCGGGGCGTGGCGCAGACTGGTAGCGCACACGCTTGGGGTGCGTGTGGTCGCCGGTTCAAATCCGGCCGCCCCGACCAACCAAAAACTCAGTAAGTGTGATTCTGGAAGCCTGCAGCATGTCGTTATGCAGTGGGTCATTGCAGTAGAGTTCGGACTGCTAAAGGTAACAAGCAGCTCGATCGGCTGGAATAAACGATCGCATAAGACCTGCGTCAAATCGCTTCCGTGTCCGCTACCGCGTCGTTGCTGCGCCCAAACTCTTCCATGCGCTCGCGCCGCATCTTCCTCTCCTCAGGCAGGATGCGCGGGAAGCGGGTGAGGAGCTTTTGATGCTGGACGAGATCGCGCGCGAGGGCGCACGGCGGATGCTGATCGAAGCGCTCGGGGCCGAGGCCGACGATTACGTCGAGCGCCATCGCGGCGAGCGTGACGAGCACGGATGCGCGCTGGTGATGCGCAACGGCCGGGCCCAGTCGCGCAAGCTTACCCTGGGAGCCGGGACCGTGGAGCTTAAGGCGCCGCGTGTCGGTGACCGCCGCCGTGATGAACAAGGAGGGCCGCCACCGGCTAGGTAAACGCGGAGCCAAACAGAGCGCATCACACGCGAAGAACATACACATGAATAGGTGCGATGAGTGAAAAATGAGCCGCGTGAAAGATGGCTCTGCAGGTATGTATAACGCGCTGCTGGATTTAGTCTGTCAAAGGGTTTCGCAGAGGGGTTTCGCAGATGAGGACGCCCTGTACACGGGAGGGCGGACGCTTCCGCTGATCTCGTTTGTTTGGACGCCGTAACAGCTTCGCACGGCACTGGCAGCAGGTTGCGGAAAAAGGTTTTTGACCTTTGACAACCTTGATCCAAGACGCACTCTCGTGGCCGTCGTACTGATTACCCTTCGCCGAAATCGTCTTTCGCCGAGTTTTCCGCAACCTTTTACCGTAGCGGATGTGGTGGGAGACATCGAAGGATATGGCGCGGCAGGCCGGTGCAACCTTGGGGACCCGGACTTCGTCTAGCAGCGAAGGTCGCCGCGCCTTCGCGCCAGCACGCTCCAAGCGATCCGCATAGGCTCTACCTTCATCGCATAGCGGGTCGGCAAGTGGCTCTCGACCAGTGAACCTACGAGCATGACGTACGGGTGCGGTTCACAACTACTAACCTAACGAATGGGATACTAAAGCGGTAAGGCCAAGGGGGCCTAACTATGGGCTATATTCCTGGAACATCTCGTAACACGTTCCGGGTGGTTTCTCTTGGTCTGCTGTTCCTGTCCGGGTGCGCGACCTCTGTGCCTTCAGAGCAGGCAGGGCGGGTGTCTTCCTCGGCGCCTCAAGTGACTGCAAGTTTGAACGGCGATCGAGAAGTTAGGCAGGCGGCACCGGGGGTTAAGGACGTCGCACTCGGGGAGGACGACGCCGAGGTCCTGGAAAATCTCTGGAGGAGCCGGACCGAGGCAGCTGCGGACGACAAGTCTTCAAACTTCTCTCTAGGTCCGGGCGACGTTCTGCGGATCTCTTTGCCTCAGCTCGATAACCAGAGAGATCGGACGGTTCGAGTGTCGGAGGAGGACACGATCGCCCTGCCGCTGCTGGGCGTGATCAATATTTCCGGGATGACCGAGGCGGATCTCCGAGGTGAGTTGACCCGGCGCGTAGGGAACTACGTTTATAAGCCACAGGTCGGAGTATTTATCGAACGCACAGAAAGCCGGGACGTCGCAGTGTTAGGTTCAGTTAAGAACCCCGGGCGTTATATGTTGGCCAGTCGTTCCGACACGATAATGACCATGATAAGCCGAGCGGGCGGGATGACCGAGGAAGCAGCCTCACGAATTATTCTTGTCCCGGCGCCGCGTGCGATGGCCCGCGCAAAGGCTCGGTTGGTAGCTACGACGCTCGCACAAGGCGCTCCTGGGGATGGTTCATCTCCTACGCAGCAGACACTAGACGAACAAGTGGTTATCAATCTGTCTCGGGCGGACAATCAACGTTATCTCGAGCTTCCGGCCAGACCCAGTGACGTAATCATTGTGCCAGCAGCCGGAGAGGTGACCGTGGAAGGTTGGGTATCAAACCCCGGGAAGTTTAAGATCACTCCAGGAATGACGGCACTAAGCGCCATCGCGGCCGCTGGCGGCGCCCAGTTCACCTTGTCGGCCACACTTGTGCGCGAGCAAGGGAGTGGCGGTAAATTGGACCTGCCTCTTGATCTTTCCAAGATCAAGAACGGCACCGAACGTGACGTGCCGCTGGAGGGCGGAGATGTAGTGGTTGTTGAACGGTCCGTCGTGGGTGCGGTGCCTTACTCTTTGTATTTCCTTGTCAGCCACATGGGGATTGGGATGGGATTAACGGCCTTTTAGAGCCTGTCGCGTCTCGTTGGAAGTTTCAGCTCACGAGCGCAGTCAAGCTTTAGAACAGACTCCGCCCGTACCGCCCCTCACCCTTTTCACGTTATCGGTTTTTAAACGCATTCAAAAAGCAATGCAGGAATTAAGTCCATATTTCATCAACCGCACCGCTCCTGAGGTCACCCCGGCCAAGGTATTTGCTCAAGACGGGCCCAGCTTTCGTGAGTATTGGCGTGTAATTGTCAGGCGCTGGCGGTTCATTGTCACGCTAGTAATTTGCACGCTCGCGCTTACGGGCCTGGTCGTTTTTTTCATGACCCCAACTTATACTGCCACGAGTACTGTGCTGATCGAACCCCGAGCGCCTCAAGTCATGGACATGAGGGAATTGGAGGAGACGCAAGAATCCGGGGAAGTTGCCCAAGACACCTACTACGGTACCGAGTACAAGATATTGCAGAGTCGAAGTCTCGCCGCTCGGGTAATCCGTGAGCTTAATCTCCAGAATGAGCTATTTCTCCATGTGGGAGAGACTGAAGCCTCGGAGGCCAGATTTCTCGCCCAAGAACCTTTCTCGAAGGATTCTAGGGATCCCATGGTCCATGACGAGGACCCGGAGGCAGGCACGCTGGGGGTCAAATTCCGTGTCATTGACGCATATCTGAAACACTTGACAATCCGACCCGAGCCAGGGACACGCCTTGTCACGGTCGCCTTCAGTACGCCGGATCCAGTTCTCTCAGCTCGCATCGTTAACGCGCATGTCCAGGCCTATATCGCTCGCGGGACGGCCCTTCACGCCGAGGCTAGCGAGAGCGCGGTAAAGTACCTGCAGACAAAACTCACCGAACTGAAAGCGCGGGTTGAAAAGTCGGAAGCCGTATTGAACGCCTCCAGGCGCATGCGCGGAATCGTGGCCGATTCATCCGATGACAACAACAAGATCGTGATGGGCCGTCTCATCGATTTAAACAAAGCACTGACCGAAGTGGAAACCCAGCGCATCACTCTCGATGCCGAGGCTCATCTCATCAGCACTCGAAACTACGAGGCTCTGCCCGCAGTAACTAATGACGCGCTAATTCAAAGTCTCCGGCAGCAGCAGGCACGAATCCAAGCTGAGTACGCTAGCTTGGCAGATCAGTATAAGCCTAACTATCCGCCACTGGCCGAACTCGCTGCTAAGCTGAAGGAGACACAAGCTCGCTTGAACCAGGAAGTGCATCGAGTTGCCACCGGTGTAGGATTGAGCGATGAAGCGGCTATAGAACGCGAGAAAGAACTGAGCGACAAGATTGACCAGGAGACGAATCGGGCACTCGCATTGAACGACGCTTCACTGCAAGATGCCATTCTGTCCCGAGCGGTCGACACCAACCGAAAGCTTTATAAGAACGTACTTGAGCGCATGACCCAGATGGGTATGGCTGCAGGCGTGTCGGCCTCTAATGTTTCGGTACTCGACAGCGCTGCTCCTCCTCTCGCACCCTCGAGTCCGAAAATGTTGCTGACTCTGGCATCCTGCGGAGTACTCGCACTGCTGATCGGGATAAGCTCTGCCTGCTTCCTTGAGCGTTTCGACGATACATTCAAAGATCCGGATGAGGTCGAGCGCTATGTCGGAGTTCCGAGCTTGGCTGTAGTGCCGGATTTCCGAACATTAATCCCATCCATATACGGAACGAATAAGCATCTCTTGAGTCGTTTCGTCTCAGCCCGAACCGCAGCCAGCGACACGGTTATTGTCGCGAATCACGACAATAGCTTCTCGGTGGCCACCGAAGCCTATCGAGCATTTCGACTCAGTCTGTTGCTATCCCGGCGTGGAGAACCGCCCAAAATTATACTTATCACTAGCGGAGATCCACATGAAGGCAAGACGGTGACCACGATAAACACCGCTATTGCGTTCGCTCAGATGAATGGCAGAGTGCTCTTGATTGATGCAGACCTTCGAAGCTCGCGATGTCATAAGTTGTTAGGGATGTCCAACCATGAGGGCCTCTCGGAATTTCTAATGGGCCGACTGCGTTTAGACGAAGTCATTCGCCCGACCAGTATCGACGGCCTGGCGTGCGTTACTTCCGGTTCAAGCCCCCAGAATCCTGGTATGCTTTTGGGCTCTAGCACAATGACCGATCTACTTGTGCGTCTGAAGGAGACCTACGACTGTATTCTGATTGACTCCGCTCCCGTAATGCCTGTCACAGACACGCTGCATCTGATGGCCATGGTGGACGGTGTAGTGCTGGTAGTCGGTCCGCGTGTCCCTAAGCGACGGGTCAAACACGTGTGCGCACGTTTAAATCAGATCCATGCACCGCTCCTCGGCATTGTTCGGAATCAGGTCAATATTAGCTTGCAAAGAAACGCTGGCGACTACTATTACCCGCAGTCTCACAAGTCGCAGGATATGGACCAGACGGACAATCAGATGAAGAGTTGAGCCTCTTCCGGCTGTGGCAGCGGGCTGTCGGGCGGGAGGTGCGCACTCTGCCTTTACTGTCGGTGTGATTACAACTGCTGACTACATCATCTGTCCCGCGTGTCGGCTCGGTACATGTGACGAATATCTGCGACGCCGTCCATTCTTCTGCGCACGAAGCGACTTGATGCGGCGTGAGCGGGGCGCTTGAAGCCTCTCTCGCGTTGACCCGCGAAACCGGCATCGCCCCGCTGCTGCCATAGCGGCTTGCGTCATATTTCGCGGACACCTTCTTAATCGCATGTGACCTGACATATCTCGTTCGGCAGGCCTGGCGTTCTTCGCCACTGGCCACAGCATACCCGGTTCGATAGTTGAACATAGAGGTAAAAGAGCAATGACTAGGATCTTGGTAACTGGCGCAGGCGGCTTCATTGGCCATCACTTGGTTGCTAGGCTGAAACACGATGGGCATTGGGTAAGGGGCGCTGATCTAACACCTCCCGAGTACGAGCCAAGCCTCGCCGACGAATTTGTGGAGACCGATCTCCGTCGCTGGGAGAATTGCCTCGAAGTCACTGCCAACGTGGAGGAAGTATACGCTCTAGCGGCAGACATGGGCGGAATGGGTTTCATTTCTGCCAACCACGCGCGCATTCTTCACAACAACGCCCTCATTAATATTCATACACTAGAGGCCGCCCGACGCAACGGGGTGAAGAGGTATCTGTATAGTTCTTCGGCCTGCGTTTACCCAGAGTACCGGCAGAACGACGAGGATGTAGTTCCGCTTAAAGAGGAAGACGCATATCCGGCGCAACCGCAAGACGCTTATGGCTGGGAGAAGCTCGTTGCCGAGCGACTATGTATTCACTACTGCGAAGAATATGGAATGGAGACACGCATTGTCCGATTCCACAATATTTTTGGACCTCTGGGCACATGGACCGGGGGCCGGGAGAAGGCCCCTGCCGCTCTGTGCCGGAAGATGGCAATTGCGAAGCTGACCGGCGATCACGAAATTGAGCTTTGGGGAGACGGCCAGCAGACACGGTCATTCTGCTATATCGACGATTGCGTGACAGGCATTTGCAAACTCATGCGCTCCGAATACCGCAACCCCTTGAACCTGGGCCAAGACCGTCTGATTACGATCGACGGACTCGCCGATATCGTGGCCAACATCGCCGGAGTCGAGGTCACAAAAAGGCATATTGCTGGCCCACAGGGCGTTCGCGGCAGGAATTCCGACAATACACGACTTCAAGAGGTCTTAGGTTGGACGCCCAAGATTAGCCTTGAGGAGGGCCTTGCCCGAACTTACAGATGGATCGAGGGGCAACTCATCACCTCTCGCTCGGTGCAAACAGAGGCGCGCGACAAGCAGATAGCTACGGATGAGTGACTCAATGATTGAGCGAATAAACATCCTTGGAGTTGGAGTGAGCGCCATAAACACGTCGATGGCGCTGGATTCCGTGGACGAATGGATCTTGCGCGACGAGCCGCACTACGTGTGCGTTACAGGCGTGCACGGCATTATGGAAAGCTATCGCAAAGAAGCTGTTCGTTGTATCCATAACGCCGCGGGGCTGGTTGTTCCGGATGGTATGCCATTGGTCTGGTTGAGCCGACTTAAGGGCTTTCATCACGTAAGTCGTGTGTATGGGCCTGACCTGATGCTGGCGCTTTGTGAACGATCTATAGGACGTGGGTATCGCCACTTCTTATACGGAGGGGCTCAAGGAATTGCCGAACGGCTCGCCACTCGTCTCCAGTCGCGACTCCCAGGGTTAAACGTAGCAGGCGTTTACTCGCCGCCATTTCGCGCACTCGAGCCTGCTGAAGATGAGCAGGTTGTAAACACAATTAATAGCGTCCGCCCGCATATTGTATGGGTGGGTGTCGGCACTCCAAAGCAGGAAGTCTGGATGGCCAAGCACGTCGACCGGTTGAACGCCTCGGTCCTCATCGGTGTTGGCGCCGCTTTTGACTTCCACGCCGGTGTCAAGCGCCAAGCGCCGAGATGGGTGATGCGAGCTGGGCTGGAGTGGATGTTTCGCATGATCCAGGAGCCCAGGCGCTTAGGGCCTCGCTATCTAATTAACAATCCACTTTTCGTCGGACTTGTAATTCGTCAACTGCTCGGCCGGCGGCCCGCCGAGCTCGGCTCCCTGGCGCTCCCTCGAGGTGGCGGCCATGCGGGCATCGGCGCAGAGCAGGCAAGGGCGTCAAAGTGACCCTCCTTGTTTAGGCCACGGCGAGTTCGTCCAGAGCGCTAACCCTCGCGGCTAACATCGCACCTCCGCCGGTCACTCGGTGTGGCAGGCGGCCTACGTGGGCGCGCTCAAGGCGGGCGCGATCGGTAATGGTATGTTTAGGTACCAACCCTTACTTGCACAAACGGCTTTCGAGACGGCGGATTCTGACTCGGGCACGCCTCTTATTCGCGACGACCCATGGCGCGGGCGCTGGATGTATCTCATTTCCGTACTGGCGCGTAACAGCGTGTTGCTCTTTTGTGATCTGTCCGCCCTGCTGATAGCGTCGATGCTTGGTTACGTTGCCTGGGCCGAAGCCATCCTGCATCAACCAGTCTCTGAGTATTTGTCATTATTGCCGTTGCTTTGCCTATTCCCTTTCGCCTATGCTGCTGCTGGCCTTTACCCAGGATTCGGTTTGGGAGCGGTCGAGATCTTACGGCGTCTGTTCTACTGCACAAGCATTTCCTTTCTAGCTGTGGCCGCCGCAAGCTTCGCGCTCAAAGCCGATCCAACCTTCTCCCGTATGTCATTCACTATCGCGTGGGCGGGCGCGCTGGTCATAGTACCAGTGTGTCGCCTTTTGACGCTCTCGATAGTAAAGCCGTTCCGCTGGTGGAGCGAGCCTACAGTAATTTTCGGAACTCCGTCCCAGGCAAGACTGACCATACTCTCACTCAAGCGGGCCTTCTCGCTCGGATACGCCGTAGTAGGCGTGCTCTGCTCCGACGGTCAACGAGTGGGTCAGACGATCGAAGAGGTCCCAATCCTGGGTGGCCTGGAACTCGTCCCTGAGCTCGCGCAACAGGGTGTGGCCACACTGCTTGCCTGGGACGATTCGTCGGTTATGGCTCAGCTGGCTCAGACGCAAACGCTACTTCGACACATGGTTTTCATCCGCGAGGACCGTCTGTTTCCTGTTGAACGAGTTAAAGTCCGCAATTTAGGTGGAGTGTTGGGAATTGAGTTCAGTAATGAGCTCCTCCGCCGCCCCAATCAACTCATGAAGCGATCCCTCGACCTTATCCTAGCCACCGCTGGGCTGGCGATTGCGTTGCCTATAGTTGCGCTCTGCGCATCGTTGATAAAACTGCTAAGCCCCGGGCCGGTCTTCTTTCGACAACAGCGAGAGGGATTGGGTGGACGAAAGTTCAAAGTTTGGAAACTGCGTACGATGTATGCAGACGCGGAGGCCCGATTGGCCGAGCTTCTTAAGGGAGATCCGGAACTTCGACGGCAATGGCAGCGAAGCGCCAAACTACCCCGGGACCCGCGTCTGATACCGATGGTCGGAACCCTGCTTCGGCGGCTAAGCCTCGACGAGTTGCCACAGCTCTGGAATGTCATCGTTGGGGACATGAGTCTGGTCGGGCCTCGACCGTTTCCCGACTACCACCTTGCAATGCTCTCGCCCGATTTTAAGAGGCTCCGTACTGCGGTCCGGCCCGGCCTCACGGGCTTGTGGCAAATAATGGTGCGAAGCAACGGGAGAATCGAGGAGCAGGAGCGTTTCGATACATATTACATCAGGAACTGGTCGCTCTGGCTTGACCTCTACATCTTGGCGCGAACCGTGACTGTCGTACTGATAGCTCGAGGCGCATATTGACTCTCGCGCAGCGCAAGCGGGTCAGCCGAAGTATTTCCAGCGCAAGAGTCTCACCGAAAGAGTATTGGAATATTGGTGCGGCGGCGTTCGCGTCTGGCGGAAGAATCTGCGATAGAGCGTCGGCTATTAGCGGTACGAGCGCAAGTGATTGCTGGCGTCAGCATGTGCCTGAATCGGGCTCCCACGCGTGACGACCCGCACGACTACTGGTTGTGACGAGATGCATACCTGCGCACAGCGTCGCTGCGATGCCCATGGCGCCGCGGAGGCGAGGCGGGTAATTGCGAAATGACGACACACGCTTTTTCACGGCAGCAGATCTCGGCGGCACGCGTGCCCGGGGCACCGTACGCGACGCCGGTGGTACCGGCGCCTTCGCGCGATTCCATGGCTGGAGTGCTTGGGCTTCGGGGGATGACACTGGAACTGTGGCTCATCCTGGCCTACATCATTGTAATGGGTGTTGGGGACCTACGTGCCGCGAAACTCGGCATATACATCGGCCCGGCTCCAATCTTTCTGACGGATATCACGCTTCTGCTACTTTTCGGCGTATCGTTAGTCCGATGGCCATCACGGATCGTTTACTGGCTATCGGAGGGCGTCGGGGCCGGCCCGGTCGGCCGCGTTGTCTGGATCCTCTGCATCTTGGCGACCGTCTATTTCGTGCTCGCCTTCTCCGAATATGGTCTCTACGCGGTGCGCGACCTGGCGATCTTCGGCTACAGCTTGTTCTTTCCTCTCACGTGCTTCGCGATCCGCGACCGTCGCGATGCGGTAAGGCTGCTACGGTACCTTACTTACGCCGGGGTGGTACTTGCACTCATGTTGCTGTTCCAGATAGCCAGCGGCGTTAACCTCGGCCTGTTCGGTGAGGGCACGCGTCTTATTCTCGGCCAAGCAGTTCCCGAGATGGGCAGCGGAGACGCAGGCGCGTTCAGCGTATTTTCCTTGGGGGCTCTGTTTGCCTACGTCACCTTCGAGCGTAAACTGCGCCGTTTCCACATCCTGTGCGCCATCGCATGCTTTTTTGCTCTTGCCGCAACCACCAGCCGGTCAGGGGTGGTAGGGGTGGCTATCGCTTCGGGTGTGACTTTCCTGTGCGCATCGCCGAGATATCGCATCCGTTACGCACTATTCGCTGGGTTTCTTGCCTTGCTGGTTTTTTTGTCGCCATTGATACCATTGGCCATTCCGGGTGCCGGGCTCCTGCAGGGACTTCGGCTCTCTGTGCTCAGTGCGACCGGTGGCGCATCAGGCGGTCCACCAGATCCTACGTCCTATTTTCGGCTGATACGATGGAGGATTACTTTCGCGCTATGGCTGAAACATCCTGTGTTCGGAGTGGGCTTTGGCCGTATGCTTCTTCCTTCCACCCTCCCTTCTATACAGGGGACGGAGCGGCAGGGCAGCTTCAACATGGGGATGCCTCACAATACGTTTCTTTTCCTCGCAGCCCGAATGGGTATGCTCGGTCTGATGTGTGTTCTTTTCTGCTGGCTCCTTATTCTGGGACGTCTGTTTGTCGTGTCGAGACACACACGCAGAGCCGACGAGCTCGCGGTTACGAATATTCTCGCCATGATGTTCGGCTTCGCGATGTTCGTGCTGTTCTTCGAGCGACCTATGTTAAATGCTGTGTTTTGGATCGTCATGGCGATCGGTCAGCGCTTGATAGAATGTCAAGAGGTCGCGTCGGCATGGAGGCGGCCAAATGCCCAGTATGCTCTCAATCTTTCTCGCGCATAACTACTATCCAGCCCCGAGCGGCGAAAACGTATTCTTCGAGGCGGAGGCGGAACTGCTCCGTGACAAAGGCCATACAGTGTTAAGTATGTCCGGAGCAGTGATGATATTGCCGACTTGTCATTCGCCGAACGAGCTATACTGAGCGCAGAAATCATTTGGTCACATCAGTACTATCTGGACGAGTGAAAATGCTCACCTTGAAGCGTCGCGACGGCTGCTAGCCGACCTGACCCGAAAATATACGCTCAGACAGGTAGAAGAGCAGAGCCAGCGGGGTCGAGGGCCGGCTGCTATCCCGATCTCGAATATGTTCGGCCGCTGAGAATGCCAGAAAGATGACGAAATCACAGCTAAGATGTCGGCTGGCGTGGTGGATTGCCTCGCTGAGCGCGTTCGACCTCGCCGCACGAAGCTTCCGGCGAAAGCCAGTGGCCGACAGGATTCTGGCCGTTCGCCTGGACGCGATCGGTGACTTTATTCTGTGGCTCGACGCGGCAAGGGCGCTGCGCAGGCTTTATCCGCCCGGCCGCTACCATCTGACGCTGCTGGGCAATCGCGCGTGGGCCACCCTCGCCCGCGAAATCGGCTGCTTCGACGAAGTATGGCAGCTAGACCGCAGGCGTTTCGTCCTGAATCCGTTCTATCGGTTTCAGATTCTTAGGCGCGTCGCCACTGGCGGTTTTTCGGTGACAATCCATCCCACCTTCTGCCGGGATTTTCTCTGGGGTGATGCGGTGGTTCGCGCGAGCGGCGCGCCCGAGCGAATCGGATTCGCGGGTTGCATGGAACTGCTGACACCTGCCGAGCGGTGGGTCAGTGATCGATGGTACACCCGGCTGATTTACGGATCGCCGAGCGAATCCACAAACCAATTGCGACGCAACGCCGAATTCGTCCGAGGGCTTGGCGTGACGGACTTCTCCTTACAGACGCCTTGGCTGGAGCCGACGGCGCCACCTCCGGCCGATATTGGAGCAGAGCCGTTTTACATCCTTTGTCCGGGAGCCAGTCATGCTATCAGGCAATGGCCGATAGGAAATTTCGTGCGTATTGCCGAGCTGATCTCTCGTCGTACCGGATGGAGGGGTATAGTATGCGGCGCAGGCGCCGAGACCGGCATCGCCACGCGGCTGGTCGGCGCGGCTTCCGCTCGCCTGGAAAACTATGCCGGAAAGACCACGCTGACCGGGCTAGTCTCAATAATCTCTCGCGCCCGTCTGCTAATCGGCAACGAGTCAGGCCCGATCCATCTTGCCGCAGCTCTCGGCATCCCATGTGTGTCGGTCGTCGGCGGGGGCCACTTCGGCAGGTTTCTGCCTTACGAAACATACGATGGGGACGTAAGGCCTTTCCCCGCCGTTGCGGCCTATCCGATGGAATGCTTCGGGTGCGGTTGGTCGTGCCGGTACAAACCCGCGTCCGGCGCCTGCGCACCGTGCCTGACCAACATAACGGTTGAGGAGGTCTGGAATAAGACGCTGACGCTGATAACAAATGAGCTGAATGGCCGTAGAGGTTTGCAATTTGACGCTGATGCAGAAGCCCGGTAGGGCGCTTGTTGATTACGACATTAGCCGTATGAATCCAGTTGCTTCGATCACGACGCGTCCGAATCCTCAATGCCGCATATGCGGTAGTTCGGGAGGCGAGATTTATCACGCGCTGACTGACTCCAACTTCGGCGAATGGAATATCCGCGCTTGCGACAACAGTGAATGCCGCCTGCTGTGGCTCGACCCGGTTCCGACTGAGAATGATATCGGAAAGGCGTACAAAGGCGAGTATTACACTCATCACGAACCGGAGGCGGGGCTCGAAAGGCGCATAAAGCATGGGTACCTGGCAGCAAAGCTGAATTACGCCGATCGCGGCGGCGTGGTGGATAAAATTCTCGGGCTTGCAGCAAAGATCTACCCTGCGACCCGCCGCGTTGTCGAGTTCCCCGCTCGATATCTGACCGAACTTCCACGCGGCCGCCTGCTCGATATGGGATGCGGCGCGGGTGAGATGCTGTCGTTTGCGCGAGCGACAGGCTGGGATGCGGAGGGAGTTGATTTCGATCCCGTCGCGGTACAGTTCGCCCGCGAACGAGAGCTTCCGGTACAGCTCGGCACGCTGGAAGCGCAGCACTATCCTAACGGCCATTTTCATGTCGTGCTGTTGAGCCACGTTATCGAGCATGTGCATGATCCTCTTGCGCTGCTCCGCGAGATCCGCCGTTTGATGGTTCCGGGCGGCCACCTCTTTTGCGCCACTCCCAACGGTTCGAGCTGGGGGCATCGGATGATGGGCGCGAGCTGGGACTTTTTGGACCCGCCGCGCCATCTCAGCATTTTTTCAGTTCCGTCGATGCGCCGCGTATGCGCTGATGCGGGCTTTGCCAATGTCTCGATTCACACTTCGATTCGCGGTGCTTACCGTGTGTTTGCGAAAGGCCGGCCGGAGCGTGCCGATGGCAACAACCCCAGCATTGCAAGGGCGGCGTCACGCATTCACAGTCTCCGAATGACGCTTGCAGAGTCCGTGAAGCTTCTGCGAGACGCGAGCGCTGGCGAAGAAATCAACGCAATCGCTCGCTGTTAGCTGAAAAAGGTTTCGCCACATGTCACGGCCCACGGACCTCGCGGGCATGATCACCGCCGCAAAAACGCTAGGCCGGGACTTGGACTTTGTCCGGGCTGACTTCTTCGACACCGGCGACCGCCTTTTTTTCGGAAAACTACAATGACGCCCCGGGGGAGGCCACTACCACTTTCGCCCCAAAGAGTTTAACCGCTAGGCGGGCTCTGGAAAATACGCACGCAATACAGGCGAAGACCGCGCGTGAATCAAGAAGTATCTGAGTGATGATCGAAGACATGGGTATACATAGCGACACCTCGCTGACCAGCGGCCGGCGCCTGATTCGCAACGTTGTCTGGAACGGCGCCGGCGAGGTCGGCCCGCTCATCGCGGCGTTCATCGCGATGCCGATCCTGATTCACGCGCTCGGCGTCGAACGCTTCGGAATTCTCGCGCTGGTATGGACAGTATTCGGCTACTTCAGCCTGCTCGATCTCGGGGTCTCGTCGGCACTTACCAAACTGGCTTCCGATCGATTGGCGACCGGACGCGAGGATGAGATTCCGTCACTCTTCGGCACGGCACTCGCGGCGACCGCGACCTTCGGTCTGATCGGCACCATGCTTTTAAGCGCGTTCGCGCATCCGGTGGTCAACCATCTGTTCAAGGTTTCGCCAAGCCTGCAAAGCGAGACACTGCGAGCAATGTACGTGCTCGCGCTTGGGATCCCAATCTGCGTGACGATCTACGTTCTGACCGGAATTCTGGCGGCTCATCAGCGTTTCGGTCTGATCAATCTCGTGAGCAGCCCCAACGCGATCCTCGCGTCGCTCGGACCGCTGTGCGTGCTGCCGTTCTCGCACAGTATCGTGCCGATCGTCGCCGTGCTTTTCCTGCTACATGCGATCACCTGGCTGGTGTACTTCGCGATGTGCATGCACGCGGTTCCCGCGCTGCTGCGGCGAATGCGTTTTCGGGCGGCGATGGTTCCGGGGCTGGTTGGCTTCGGCTTCTGGGTCGCATCTTCGAACCTGGTCGGCATGATTATGAGCAGCTTCGACCGCTTCACGATCGCCGCCCTGGCTTCGATCGACGCGGTATCGTATTACATCGTGCCCGCGCGAATTTTGCACAAGCTCAGCGTCATCCCGTGGCTCATTAACCGGGTTCTTTATCCGGCGTTCGCTCACAGTCTGACCTCGGATCGGGCGCGGACCCGGATGCTGTTCGATCGTGGCGCGAAGGCAACGGTCCTGTTCATGTTTCCGATCGTGCTGATAGTAGTGGTGTTCGCGCGCGAGTTGATGACGCTGTGGATTGGCGCGAAGTTCGCTGCGCATAGCGCGCTGCTTGTCCAGTTGCTCGCGATTTCCGCCCTACTCGAAGGAGTGGGGAACATCGCCACTGCCCTCAATGGAGCCGCGCATCGTCCGGACGTCATCACCAAAATCCAGGCGGTTGAGCTTCCGCTGTACCTCGGCTTCATGGGCACGATGGTTTACTGGCGCGGAGCCGAGGGAGCGGCCATCGCGCGTCTGGTTCGCGCAGGCGCCGACGCGGCAGCGAACTGGATCGCGGCGCGCATCCTGCTCCCCGAAATCGCACATGGAGGGCGCCGGCTCGCGTGGTTCATGCTGGCCCTCAGCGCCGGACTGGCGATGGCCGTAGTGCCGGGTACGTTCGAGGCGAAGGTAGCGCTGACCTCTGCAGTGGTGGTGGTGACGGTTGCGGCGGCCTGGATCGTACTACTCGGCGCGGACGACCGCGCTAAGGTGCTTACTATTTTCAAATTGAACTCCACTTCGCCGACGGCATAAGCTGCGCCGAAACAACTGTCCGGTGAAGGGCTTTTGGAACCTTCGCGCTCTCTTAAAGCTCAGAAAATATTTTCCGCGCTCCTTTCGAGCTCAGGAAATATATAAACGCACACCTAGCCATCTGTCGTGACTCTCAGTTTGTGGACGCCTGCCAGAGAGCGAATAATTGGACACTTACGGATCTGCGGTTGGCACACTCGGCCGACTCCGCCATGTTTTCGTTCAACGGAATAGGCTGCATTCCCTATGAAGATCCGCAATCGGTCTTGAATCAGGTCAGATACCACGTTTTGTCCGGCGGCTGTTACATTTATTCCGCAACTCTCTAATATCCGTTACTCTCATGACAGATCATGCGCTACAACTTATGTGTAAGTTACTCCGATTGTATTATCGCTTCTGCCCAATACGTAAAGGAAAATACAAAACATGGACAATAATTGTGACTCGTCTCCTATCGTATCACAAGGTTGAGATGCTCGCGCGGCTTAAGAACGGCGCAGTTCTTTATGGATATTTGCAAGATACAATTCACCGTTATGTGTATTTTTTCGGCGTGTGGGAGCCAAGTGTCACTGCCTATTACAAGAACACACTCCGCAGGGGAGACGTTGCTATCGACATCGGAGCCAACGTGGGTGCGCATGCGTTGCTCGCTGCACAGCTTGTCGGAGCTACCGGTCGAGTGCATGCAGTGGAGGCATCGCCTACCATCTTCCAGCGGCTACGGCGCAATTTGGATGCAAACCATGCACATAATGTCTTCGCCTATAATTTCGCAGTCTTAGACCGCTCTCAGAGGGTCCAAGTGTTTTTGCACGATGGCTGGAATTTAGGCAAAACAACAGTTAAGTCGAGCGAGGGGCTGAAGCAGGGATACACTGAAGAGGCTATCGTGGATGGCCGTCCACTGTCAGAGATTGTTCCGATCGCAGATATTTGTGCTGCCCGCCTTATCAAAATTGACGTCGAAGGCGCCGAATGGTTGGTTATTAAGGGGATGCGCGATGTCCTGCCGATTCTGGCTCGAAATGTTGACATCATTGTTGAGGTCACTTCCTCCACATTCTGCGATTTTGGAGTTTCACTAAAGCAATTTGTGGCGATATTCGCAGACTATGGGTTCCTTCCATTCCAAATCCCGAATAGCTACTCTCCGGACTTCTATTTTGGCACAGAGGTGAGCGAATTGCTTCCCGTGCCACGCCAAGAGTTTGACGAATGCCAAATTGTCTTCCGGAGAACAGCCTAAAGCATTGCACAGCCACTCACAGACGCTTCATTCTATGCGGCTCGTTCGTATTGCGCCCACATCATCGACGGAATACCCCAATACCGCGTTGCGGACCTTCTTGCACTTGCGGAGGCTAGACACGAAATCGGATGTCACACATTTCATCATCAACGCGTCGCCGCCCTCACCGGGCTTGCACTCGGCGAAGACAGACAATCAATCGTAATGCTGCGTTCATTGCGAGCCGACGGCAACTAAGTTTATATCGTCGCGAAGCGAGATTGAGATAGCATATCACCTGTCCATCACTCAGAGCCTTCAGGTCGACAGACTCCCAGTTCGTCCCACTATATCGACATATGATTCACGACTTTCCACTCGTTACATTTCATAACGCATTCCGGCGCCTTGCGCCCCGCTCTGTACCTGCGCGGATATGTATAACGAATGACATCCGGGATTTCGCGGGCTTGTGGCCGCGCAGCGACAGACTCGCCACAGCGCGCTGCCACGTCTTTCAATGCTCCGATATACTCGAACTGCACTGCGAGACAATTGCCATCGCTCGACACGCTACACCTCTGTTCGTCGCGATCATTGGACACAATGACGAGCCACTCGCACTGCTCCCGTTAAGTATCGAAACTGATTCCAGGTTCACTCGCGTCTTCAAGCAAACCCGCGTCTTGAAGTTTCTGGACGGGGGTCTGAGCGACTATAATGCACCCGTCGTGTTTCCACCGGTCGCGGATTGGAACACAGAAACTGTTCGCACGCTTTGGAATGCGCTGCGAAGACATATCCCAGCCTTCGATATCGCGATTTTGGAAAAGATGCCCGAGCGCGTAGGCGATTTGCCGAACCCTTTGAACTTGCTAAGGACGTCGGCGCGTGAAGGCTCCGGCCATGGGGCGACCCTGTCAGGAACGTGGCAGGACTTCGCGACCAAGCTTCCGAGCCGCCGCAACCTTCGCCGGCTGAGCCGCCGTCTCAGCGAGACCGGAACTTTGAGATTCGAAGTTGCGGACACTCCGGAACAATACGACCGCTCGGTTGAGGCATTGATCCGGCACAAGCTGCTACGCTGTTTCGAGACGGTTGGGTACAACTCTTTCGACCATCCCGGCTATCGCGCCTATTTGAGCAAGGCAAGAGATCTTCTTTATCCAGCGGGACCTGTATGTATGTTCGCCCTGAAGCTGGACGATAGCATTATCGCTGCTCAGTTGTGTTGCGTCGCCGGGCCTCGGCTCATTGGCCAGATCTGTAGTTTCGATCCGCATTGGCATGATTACTCACCGGGCCGCATTTTGATCGAAAAAGTCTTTGAGTGGTGCTTTGGCAATGGGATCACTTTTTACGACTTCGGAATTGGAAACGAAACATACAAGAATCTTTATTGCAATGCCGACATTTTATTGCGCGACGCGGTGATTCCGTCGAGCGCCAAGGGATTAGTGGCCCTGCTTTGGCGCAGGACTATCGATCGGATCCGGCAGGCAAGGCGAAGACTTTAATTTACGCAGGGTGAATTACAGGCGGCCCCCAATCCACGACGTAGCGACGCTTATTCAGGATAGCGCAAGAGTAAAAGTCCGGCCCCGTAAGGAGAAGGCCAGAAGGAGGCGGCATTGAAGGTAGCGAGTCCCGAATTGCTCCGTCGTCTCGCTAGCAAGGTGTTGATCCGCAAATCTGTCCGGATGCGTAACCAATGGGCAATTGTCTCCTTCACATTCGACGACTTCCCGCGCTCCGCGGTATTTAATGGAGCAAGCATTTTGCAAGAGCATGATACGCGCGGTACATTCTATGCGGCTGGTTCGTATTGCGACCAAACCATTGACGGAATACCCCAATACCGCGCTGCGGACCTTCTTACACTTGCGGAGGCTAGACACGAAATCGGATCTCACACATTTCATCATCAACGCGTCTCCGCCCTGACCGGGCTTGCACTCGACGAAGAAATCAATCGTAATGCTGCGTTCATTGCGAGCTACCTTCCGGGGCTCGCTATGGAAACCTTCGCATATCCGTACGGAGATCTGTCAGTCCTTTCGACGCGCAGGTTGCAGCGACGATTTGTTGCGTGCCGCAGCTCCGAGTTCGGCCTGAACGAAGGCGTTCTCAATCCCGCAAGGCTGCGCGCCGTTCGCTTGTATGACGACGTGATTAACATGAGTCAAGTGTCAGAGCTGATTCACAAGGCCAACGGGGAGAATGCATGGCTCATTTTCTATACGCATGACGTTGACAAAGCGCCCTCTCGATTCGGATGCACACCTAAGCTGCTTGAATATGCGGTGAACCTCGCGCGCCGCTCTGGAGCCGTGGTCCTGCCTGTGCGGGAGGGATTTACCGCGATCTGTGGTTGAGTCACTGCTGATCTGTCGAATCCGGCGAGTGCATCGGCCGTAGCGCACAGTGATCCGAATAGGCGACCATGCTGATATCGATCTGCATTTGCACGTACAATCGCAGCGAGATTCTTACGCATTGCTTGCAATCGCTCAGGCAGCTCATCATACCGGGCCACGAACATGATATAGAAATCATTGTCGTGGATAACAATTCTCGGGATCGAACGCCGCTGGTAGTCGGTGAGGCTATGGCGTCTTGTCCGTTCAGAATGCGGTACGTCTTTGAAATCGAGCAGGGCGTTTCAGCGGCGCGCAATCGGGCGATAGACGAGGCAGCCGGCGACTATTTAGCCTTTCTGGACGACGAGTGTGTTGTGAACCCCGACTGGCTTATCGTCGCACTTTCAACGATAAATGAGGTCCATCCGTGCGTTATGGGAGGTCCTTATTTCGGAGCATTCCTCCCCGGAAAGAGGCCCGAATGGTATAAGGTAGAATACGGAAACGCGTACTTCTTGAACCACCACTATGAGAGAGGGTTTCAGAATACCTTCCGAGCATCGAGTGGAAACATGTTTGTGCGGCGTGATGTGTTCGATGCGGTGCGCTTCGACGTTGAAATGGGGCCAGTGGGTGCCCAGCTTAAGCTGGGCGAAGAAACGGATCTACAGGAGCGGTATTTGAGTACCCGGCCGACGCAAAGGGTATTCTACGAACCGGCTCTTATTGTATACCACTTCATTTTGCCGGCCAAACTGCGGTTGTCGTATGCCGCGAAGCGCGCGTTTCAAGGGGGATTGTCGCGACCTCGCACGATCAGCGCCCGGAAGATGTTCGGCGAACTGGGCAAAGCTTTGGTGCATGGTCTTTTCGGACTTTTCAGCTGCATTTGCCGTGATCGAAAGAAGTATTTGTTCTGGCAGAATTACGTATATGAGCGACTGATCCCGGCGACAGTTCCGCGCATAGGCGTATTCGTGAGGTGCGTGCGAGACAGCACGCGCGTCGACCGTGAGATAGTAGAGACAGGCCGATGGCTGACACTGAAGAAGCACTGGCAGCGCGCACGAGGGAAGTCAGCGTGTCCGTGATTATTCCGCTACGCAATGGCGCAGGGATGATTGCGCGAGCGATCGACCGCGGTCTTTTTTCGCGCTGAGGTAACAAAAGGACGAGCAGCCGCATGAGTAGCATCTTACGTTTGGACCGGAACGTTATTCCGGATTCAGATGAAACAAGACTGTTCGCCAAAGTTAGGAATGAAGCTAGGAGGCTTCCGTTTTTCTTATCTTACTATAGAAGACTCGGCGTGAATAGATTTTTTATCGTCGACAATGGCTCGACGGATGGTACTCTTGAACGCTTAAGGGAAAGCCCGGACTGTCATACTTTCTTTACGACCGAGACAATGTCTAAGACCAACGCCGGAATGCATTGGATACAGCCTCTTCTGCATCGATATGGTCACAATCGTTGGTGCGTCGTTGTTGACGCGGATGAGCTTCTCGTTTACCCCGACTCGGAAGTGGTGCCCTTGCGGGAGTTCTGCCGGACACTCGAACTGGTAAAGGCGGACGCTTTTGTTTGCATCATGCTGGATATGTACTCAGACGGCAACATCGAGGACGTTCAATACAAAGCGGAACAGTCCTTCATTGACGCTTGCCCTTATTTCGATAGGACTGGATACCGATGGCTTGCAATTCGCAAAAAAGGCCCAGCCATCTTTGGAGGGCCTAGGCTTAGGATGTTTTATCCGGAATTCCTCGACCGTAGTATGTACAAGCGTATTCAGCGAAGGTTCCGCGCGTACTGCGGACAGCTGTTTCCGAAGTTGAAACCAGCATCTCCACCGCGCCTTAGCAAGGTTCCGTTGGTTAAGTGGAATGAAACAATGTCCTTCGGCCCAGGCGCGCACGAGCTGTCATTTGGACATCCAGCGAAAGGCCACGGCGCTCTGCTGCACTTCAAATTCCTGGGCGACTTTAGTGGCCAAGTGAAGGAAGAGTTGGACCGGAAGGCCTACTTTGATGACGGACAAGAGTACCGGAGGTATTTCGAACGCATCCGGACTCAAGTCCCGATTAACTTTATGTGTGACATCTCGATGCGCTTTGCGGGATCCCGGCAGTTACTTGAGCTCGGGTTGATTAAGGAAAGTAGTACCTGAATGGCGAACAATGTGCCGATATGTGGTATACGCAGGTTCGCCACGGCTTGAGGACAGTAATCGCCTGACCAACGCGCTGATTCAGCTCGGTCCGGCGAACGGCGCAACCGGCTTCCGGCCTGACTTTCACAAGTATCGGAAGAGGGAAACGTCGTATCCGCGATCCTTTCGGGCCCTCGCCGAACATTATGTGTCGATTGACACGCCCGCGGGTTCGTGGTTCATCTTTCGCGATTCGAGCGCCAGAACACCATGCCTAACGGGATGAACGAAACGCACAGTGGTTATCGCAGTCTCCTTTCATAACTTGCTATCGCTCGGATTGAATGATGAGTGCGCGTCTGACGGGTCCGCGGGTAGTCACTGTAAGATCCAGCTCAAGTAGCGACAGTTGTCAATGTCCGCGTTCGCACGAACTTGAGGCGTGCGGCCGGAGCTGCGGCGCCAGAGCGCTATTTTGCCAAATAAACGGACCTCTTGAGGGGCGCTGATCGTGCATATCTTATTAGGTCGAATTTGACTTTCCTTCGCGGAACTTATGAGGTCGCGACGACATCGAATCCGCGGTATCGGGAATCACACCGGTTCCTAACGGGGAGCGCACGCGGCGCCAGCGTTAGTACGGAGCGGCGGATCGCGCCATCACTGTTGCTGCAATCAGCCGCCGGAGGGGACGAAATGGCAGTGTCCATAAAATTTTCACTGATACTCGCTACCGTTGACCGTGTAACCGAACTCGAGCGGTTTTTGGATAGTTTGGATCGTCAGACGTTCAGCGATCTCGAACTCTTTGTCGTCGACCAGAATACCGACGATCGGCTCGTATCGATTCTCGCACCGTATGGCGCGCGCTTTACCATCAGGCATTTGCGCAGCGAGCGGGGGCTTTCTCGCGCGCGTAATGTCGCCCTCCCGCACGCCACGGGCGAAATCGTCGGATTTCCCGACGACGACTGCTGGTATCCAGCGGAGTACCTGGAAGGCATCGCACGCTTCTTCGACTTGCATCCCGAGCAAGCAGGATTCAGCGGTCGCTACCTAAACGATTGGGGACGACCGCGTGGATGGTGGGATTCGGGCGCCGGACCGGTGACCAAAATGAACGTGTTCAAGCGCGCTGGCTCAGCGTCAATGTTTATGCGGCGCTCGGCAATTGAAGTCCTGGGTGGCTTTGACGAGACGCTCGGGCTCGGCGCCGCGACGCCTTGGAAGGGCGGCGAGGATATCGACTACATCACGCGCGCGGTTTCGTCGGGTCTGCCGGTGTACTATCGCCCCGGCCTGGACGTTTTCCACGATGATCCTCCGCCTCCCGACCGACGCCAGGTGCAACGCGCGCACGGCGCCTCGTGCGCAACCGGCCGGCTCCTGCGTATTCACAACTTTCCACTTTGGTACGTTGCATACTGGTCCGCGGGTTCGCTGGCACTCGTGCTGGCGTCAACTATGAAATTGGATCTGATCGGGGCGCAATATCATTGGGTATCGTTTCTCGGCAGGCTCGAAGGATGGCTCGCGCCGCCGCGTATTGCGCCGAGCACGCCGGTCGTCGCCAAACAAACATAACGCGAAGCTCGCGATGCCGATCGTAACAACCGTTATTCCGCCATACACAGACCGAACGCTCTTCGCGATCGGCGACTAGACGGCGCAGGTCGTACGAGAAGTCGCGCTACGTGACGCCCGCCTCAAGTACTCCTGCCAGCGCAGCCAGCGCCGCGCCAATGTCGAGTAGGTGACTCGGCATGCGAAGAGATGTTACAAGCAGCAAAGCGTTTCTATCGCCATTTGAGGTATCGAGTTCATTTGTCCGGGAACGCACAATATGACTTCACATCCCACAGCTGACGACGCCGACGCGCCCATTCGGGACGCAGGGCGTAGTCTTCATATCGAAGACCAACAAATCGAGTGGCTGATTCGCGGCGTTGCCGGACAAGTTAGGATGCCCGGCGATGCCGAAATCCTCGCCAAAGGGGTCAGCGTCGGCCTGATAGGCGGCGTGGCGGCGCGCAGCCTGAACATGGTCGCCCACGCCCTTACGGCGCGCCTTCTGGGCGCCGCGAACTTCGGTCTGTATGCGAGTTTACCATGCTTCGCGTCTCCGTTGGCACCACACGCCACCGATGAACTGCCGAATTTGCTGACGGCATCTTGGCGTCGATAGTGGAGCCCTGAATGAGGCTGAAGTCCGCCTCCTCTAACAAGTGCATCCTCACGAGAACATCACGTTCGTAGCTCGCTCCGCCAGCGACAATATACAGTTCATCATCGGCGAGTGTTGCGCGTGAGTTGTGGGTTACAATCTGCGATGAGAGTGATGATCGTTTGTGCCCTGGCGTTATTCCTGACCAACGCCCTTCTGAATCGCAGTGCTAGTTCCACCCCGACTCTAACACAGACCGTCTTGACATCCACTCTGACAATTACCGACGCCAACAATGGTCAAACCTTCAACAACTATCGCATCAGCACGACGAGCGGCGATTGCGTGGATATTAACGGGGCAAGCAATGTAACATTTGAAAACTCAGACATCGGACCGTGCGCTGGGCGTGGAATTTACATAAATGGCGGCACTGGCAACAACATCTACGACAGCTATATTCACGTCGAGCACGCCTCAATGGGCTGCTGCGATACGCGCGATGGAATCTTTTTTAATGGTAGCAATTACGCCACGATTCAGGGCAATGTCGTCGCCTACAGCGAGACCAATATCCAGACATTCAACGCCAACAGCATTATGATCAGGGGCAATTTTCTTCTAAATCCGCAGGGTGTCTTTCCGCGCGGCCAGCAGATTCAAACCGGGGCCGGAACTACAGTCACGATTACGAATAACTTTCTCGTTAGCACACGCGACGCAACATTGGGGCCAGCGATCGGAACTCGCAGTAGTGCGTCAATTCTAATGTCTCAGGGTAGCACGAGTAATCCTCCAGAAGACAGTATAAATATTTACACAACTCAATACGCCACCGTCGGACACAATTATGTAACCGGCGGTCTTGACGCTACCACTCCAGGCTCTGGTGGTGCTCAGTCTCCATCAGGCTGCGGGATATTGGGAGCGGATAGTGATAATGTCACCGGTGCCAATAATGAAATTATTAAAGACAACATTGTAGTAAACACGGGTCAATGTGGAATTGGTATTGGTACCGGTACTAATCAGACTGTGACGGGTAACAAGGTTATAAACTTGAACCCAAATAAGGGTGGCAACACCGCAATTTATCTCTGGAAGCAATATACCCCGGCGTGTGGTCCGGTGTTGCTTAGTGGCAACATTGGAGCCGAGGTCAAGCCTGGAGGTTACGGCTCCGGTTATTGGAACGGCGGTGGGTGCACTCCCGTCACTTGCGACGGCACCAACACCAAGATAGATTCCTGCAACATTTTCGATTACGCTGCCCGAAGGACGGCGCAGGACATGTTGCTCGCGGATCCAGCGGTCACCACGCCACCTCTAATTCCACCGCTACCGAAGAACTGTGTCGTGATTTCACCCTATTCGACGCAGAGGTCGCTACCGCCATGCTAGAGCGGAGGAAACAGGTGAAGCTCCAAGTCAGTACACCGCTCGAGGCTTGCCTGCTGCCCAAACCGCCTGGCGTTCAGGAGGCATACGATTCCATCGATGCCTTTCGCAGCGAACAGCACTTCAACCAGGACTCGATCGTCAGGGACCCTCAGTTCGCTGATCGCAGCCGTGGCGACCTCTTCTTTTCGCCCGCACAGCCCACGAGTAAGTTGGTCTACCCCTCTCCATCGCTTTTCTGAACAGCACGAGCCTGAAAGGGAAGCAGCGGCGGAGTCGTCTCTAGCGATCGTGCACATCGATAGTCTTTCGCATTAGCCGCCTTGATCAGTCAGATAAGCTCATTGCAATTAAATCGGACCTATCAGCACGCACACCATGAAATGGAGCCAAATATGGTTCGACGGCGCACACCTATACACATTGAAACAAAAGGTTGGGGCAGAGAAGTATGGATTGCTAACACACCGCTTTACTGCGGAAAGATCCTAGAAATACGAAAGGGCAAACGCTGCTCGCTCCATTATCATAAGATCAAAACAGAATCGTTCTATTTAAGTCGGGGAAGGCTCAAGGTTCGGATAAAAGAATCTTCTGACAAGGACGGACTAGAGGAATTCGAGATGGTGACAGGCGACTGTTTGGACGTTCCACCCGGCCTCGTGCATCAAATGGAGGCGATCGAGGACGCTGAACTGTTGGAGTTTTCAACTCAACATTTCGAGAGCGACTCTTACCGTCTGATCAAAGGAGATTGATGGGCCTCGGCAAAGGAGATTGATTGGCTCCGGCTCGCCAAAATGTTGTCCGTGGCATCATCGGTGGTTTCGAGCGTCTGCGGGCGGCCTCCCGTTCATCGCCATGCCCAGAAGAGGAGCACTCGCGGTGGTTGTCCTTACCCATACCCATTATGTATCCCAGTCGCAAGTAAGTCTTGTCGGTTGTTGGTGCGCTTTGACTTTGCCGCAGTAGCACCGTTTCGTATAAGGGTTTTTTTCGGCAGCTGTTCACTCTTTGAGGGTGGTCGAAAACCAGTCAGGCGCTGGATCCGGGGCCGGAGCTTGTTGCACCGCGTTGGCCAGCCGCTTGGTTTCTTTAACCAAGCGATGCGCGCGGCCTCTTAGCGCCTGGCTGTTAATCCGTTGTTCTGCCATAGGATCAAGGGAATGGCTGGTGGCGTAGGCTGCACCTGCTAACGGGGCGAACTTTACTGACCTAAGACCGCTGCGAACCGACGCCGCCAGGCGTTACAAGAAACATGCCAATGCCGAGCGCTGATCTGGAAGATCCTGACGAGTCGGGTTGCGGTTTGGCTATCGACGCCTGACCGTGATACTGCGGCGCGAAGGCTGGCGGGAGCGGTCCATCCCCATCAACAACGCCGAGCGCATTCCCGAGGAGCCGACCTTTTGCCTGATCGGCTTCAGTAAGATTTGGGAGCGCGGGGCGGACTTGACTCTGCGCTTGCACTGGTTCGAGATGGAGGTGCTAGCGCAGGAGAAACACCTCGTCGAGTCTCGCCGTGGTCGCCGAGAAGCTCCTTGGACATGCCGATTCGGAGAAAACTCAAGAACCGGGCGAAGGAGTTGCTATTCTCCGTCCATAAGCTCGGGCTGCGATGCGGAGTCGTTGTCCTTCCGAATCACTACTACATCGATTTCCCGGATGTTAATCAGCTCGCGAAGACCGCGGATCTGTGGGCCAAGCCTTCGCAGCTCGCCGGGATCGAAATCGACCTGGACCAGCAGGCCGCCTGCCTGCGCGCGATTTGTGGCCCATTCGCCAATGAGGTCCGCGGCAACCCGCATTACCAGACCGCTGTTTCAACCGACTGCGGGCCAGGCTATGGATATATCGAGGCCGAAGCGCTGCATTGCGTGGTCCGCAGTCTCAAACCAAAGCGCATCGTCGAGGTGGGATCGGGAGTCTCGACCTATTGCATACTGCAAGCGGCGGCGCGCAATGAAACCCGATGCGCGATTACCTGCGTCGAGCCCTATCCGCGCCAATGGCTTAGGAACGCGGACGTGACACTGGTCGAGAAGCCGGTGCAGGCGGTGCCCCTCGAATTGTTCGAATCACTGGGCGACGGGGACTTCCTGTTCATCGACTCGTCTCACACGGTAAAGACTGGGAGCGATGTCAACTTTCTGGTTTTGGAAGCTCTGCCGCGGCTGAACCCCGGGGTCGTGGTTCATGTTCACGATATCTTTCTGCCTTACGACTATCCACGCGATGTGCTGCGATTCTGCTTCCAATGGCAGGAGACGGCATTGCTACATGCATTCCTGATCGGCAATCGTAATGTTGAGATTATGTTCTGCCTCTCGCAGCTTCATTACGCTCGGCCCGGCGTTCTGCGCGAGGTGTTCCCCGAGTATCGGGCGCAACCCGCCGAGAACGGATTACGAAGCGCGGGCAGCGCCCTCTTCGATGACGCCGAAGATCACTTTCCGTCGTCGCTCTATCTGCGCGTGCGCAGCGCGCCCGCAGTGAGACAATGAAGGTCGCTGTTTAATCGAATAATATCACGCCGAGCGCCCGGGTCCGAAAAGCGCATTACCTTCTAATTCGTATTACCTAACGCCAGCCAGATCGATTTAACCAAACTGACAAATGTCGTGCGGAGCGACGTTGGGGTCGATGCCCGGCAGTTGATTGATAAACCCCGCAACCGCCTTCTTGTCGAATGGCCGCAGCGTCTGAATGTTGGATTGGTTCCCCGGAGGTCGGCGATCCCGGTTTAACCCCAGCGGTGGCCCGACCAAGGGTCTTCCCTCCAACAACCGTGGATTGCCTCGGCAACATATACGGAACTCAGTGCGACGTATATCGACAACCTCTCACCCCCTTTCAGCAATGCTTTTGGAATCGCCGGATGAAGACTTTCATCCGGGAATTTAAAGTGACTACGGATACCAGCGTTCTTGACTTTAGCGGGCCGCCTGTTCAACTGGACACTGGATTCGATCTATCCTGTCCTGACCATCGCAAATCTTGACGCCGCGCACCGCCCAACGGTGGTGTGTGATACCCGCCATCTGCCGTTCAAAGACCGCTCATTCGATATCGTCTACAGCAATTCCGTCGTCGAGCACGTCGGAGGGTGGGAGTCGCAATGCGCCTTCGCCTCCGAGTGCCGCAGGGTCGGCGAATTCTACTACGTACGATCACCCGACAAATGGTTTCCTATAGAGCCGCCCTGGATCGCGCCGTTCATCCACTGGCTGCCGCTGCGCGCGAGATATCTGTTCGCTCCACACTTCACGGTGCCTGGTATCTTGGAGCGTCCGTCGCGGCAATGGTGCCGAGACTTCCTCGACCACACTCGACTACTGACAGTACCTGAAATGCGTCTACTGTTTCCTGATACCAGATATAGCGAGAAAGATTGACCGGGTTCACCAAGTCGATCATCGCCGTGAAGCGTTGATAAATCATTCGTAAAGTCGATGGCGTGTGCGGGGTGGTGCCGGCGCACCGCCTCGCTCACGGTGGCTTAAATCTTCTCCCCTGGCTGCTTTGCGCCTGGCTTGTTGCTCAGCTGCACGGCGGCAGTGACGTTTGCGTTGAGTAGGGTGAATTCACGACACAGTTCTTCGGCTGCGGTGGTATCAGGGGCGGTGGCAGTTTCGTCTGTATCGGGGTCAACGCATCGTATGCGGTACGACTGCTGCCGCCATCAAAATTGTTACAGCCCCAAACGGCGGTGTTCGTGCCGTCGCAGGTGACAGGAGCGCATCCTCCACCGTCCCAATAACCGGAAGCATAACCAGAAGATTGAATTTCGGTAGCGATGTTGTCATCAAGCAACACAGGACCGCAGGCCGGAGTGTACTGGTTCCAGATGTAGTCCGCCGTGTTGCCACCTGTGTTTGAGTTCAGGTTGATGGTTTTGTTGCCCGTGACGGCCTGATTAGTGCCTGTCCCGATGCCGATTCCGCACTGGCCCGTATTGACCAAGCTGTTATTTTCAAAGGTCACATTGTTCGACGCGAGGCTGTCCGAGCCGTCGGCTATCAAGCCGCAACCTGATGGGTCTTGCGCGCCCCCGGAGTTAGGTGTGGTCGCGTCAAGGCCACCAGTTATATAGTTGCCCAACGCGACCCCGGTCTGTACCTCATAGAAGCTGATATTGTCTGACGGGCGATTGCTCGTGTTGTCCTGCGACATTAGGATTGCTGCTGGACTGTGGGTCCCGATTGCGGGGCCAAGCGTCGCGTCGGGTGTGCTCACGGTCAGGTTGTTTTCGATCGTGATGTTGTCACCTTCTGTCTGAATTTGCTCGCCACGTGGAAAGAGACCTTGAGGATTCAATAGGAAGTTGCCATCGATGACCACGTTGTTCGAGGACAGTGATTCGATGTTGCTCTCACTATAGGCTATGACGTTGCCCTGAATCGTGGTGCCGTTGCTGAGATTGTTGAAAATGCCGTCGCGCGTGTCGCAGCAGCCCGTCGAAGCGCCCTCGACGTGGATGTAGCTGTCGTAAACGTTGTTGTCCGAACCGCCATTAATATAAACGCCACGCCCGGCGCACGGGCCGATGTTGGAGTTCTCGAATGTTATGCCGGTTGCGCCGTCCATGTCCACGCAATCGCCGCTGGTCGTGCTGATGCGATAGTTGTTGAAGGTCTGACCGTTGTTGGCGCTGGTAAGTGTCAGTGTGGATGTCAGGACTGTCGGCGTGGGCGTTGCCGATGGCCGCGGAGTTGGCGAGGGTGACGGCGAAGGCTTGGGAGTCGGCGTCGGCGTAGACAATGGGGTCAGCGTCGAGGTTGGTTTGGCGGTGGGAACTGGAGTGGGGGTGCGTGCCGACGTCGGTGCTGGTGATGGCGAGGGTGTCGCTGTTGGGTCAGGTGTGGGTCTCGCCGTCGCGGTGTTTCTGATGTGTGGACGGCCTTCGACCTTGATGATGGGGTAATAGGTCGCGCCTGATAGGATTGCGCCGCTTTGTGGCCGCACAATTTCAGCTTCGTATTCCTGTGAGTCTGCTCCTGCTTCGAGAGCCATGAACAGAACACCGAGCGCGACCACCGCGATTACCAGATTTACGCCAAGGCGTAATCTAAACCGGCATGACCGTTTCACTGTCTTCCCCCCCACCTTGATCGCAGGCCTTGCACGCAGGTTTCACGAAATGAATATTTGCAGTCGTCGGGGTGATGCCTGTGACCGCAGGTGCTCACCCCCCAGCAGACTCAGTCGCGCAGAAGCGTGATGTGCGTATTGACATGGCCGGAAATGGACATGTCCGGATATGGATATGCGCTCGGCTACGTAGCCTGAGAACCGTTGCCAAGGCGCGACACCGTGAGCTTCAAGGGGCCGCTGAAAAGATTGGAGGGTTGCGAGGCTTCTGTAGGTGGCTCGAAGGGGGAAAAGATCATGAAACAGTCTAATGTGCTGCAATAAATAGCATCGACTAGACATTCGATAGTCAGCAGTCCTAGTTTCTGGATCAGAGACCCTGATCAACCTATCTATATCCACGAAGCACTACCTGGAGTCATCGCCTTGGACCTGTCCGGCTCCTTTCCCGCTGGTGGCGGTGGCCGCAATTTCCATGCCATAACGTCAGGATTCGTCTGGTAGTGTCTATTCTTTGTCTTACCAATCCTTACTACGCACAGCGCAAATTAAGGGGTTGCAGGCGTGTCGAACTGCAACAAGCAATGCGCTGTGATGCGACTCACCGGCCGGCAATCCGCCACCACTGCGCCCCGTCAAGGGCTCTTCAGCGGCCTTATGCCTGGCGACGGTTGGTCGCGCTCGCTCAACGTGAATTGAGCCCGCGCTCAAGGCTAGCTTTCATTCAGAGCTGCGTTTTTTCGGATTTCAACTTTTGCGAGACGTTAAGAGCCACACTGCACATTCCCTCGTGACACCACCACCCTCTTCAGCTGAGAGAGCGAAGAGGATCAAGACGCATTTGTCGACTTTCGAGGGTAAGACGAGAAATTAGTAAAACGTACGAGAAGGCACAAGATTGAGAAGCAATGGATGCGATGCGGATGACGATAAGCGAAGGTACGATGTCGAACGGCAGAGTGATTCGATAAAGACAAGCGGACTTCAAAACATGTGACCCACAGCTAAGCCGGTAAATCAGACATAAGCGCAATTCGGTGCAATGGTGTCGCTCTTGGATATAGAAAAACCCGGCCGCGTTTGGGCTGCAGCTGAGTGGTTCTCGCCGTAGAGGTCATAAATTTCGAAAGCTGTGGGGGATCCACCGCGGGTCGTGCCGTGCCCGGTCGGAGATGAAACAGTCTCTTAGCCCGTGAACCGGGAAACAGAATAGCGGCAATCTTCTATTATCGATTCAGAAACTGAACGATAGGCTACCCACTACCGAAGCGGTCCGTGTCGGTGCCACAGTGTTACAGGTTTCGACCTGGAACACCGCTCAGTCGTCTGACCACCAAGCGATGCCATTTTTGAAGCACTGCGACCGCTGTGACTGCTGCTTCCATCTGAAGACACGCATCGTTCCACTGTCTGCTATCTGGCAACAATTGACGCGTCGGCAATCACTCGCAGGCCGGGTCCTTTGACAGTTCTGATGAGGATGGCGACTCGTTTGGTTCCCGACAAGTAACCTTCAAAAATCGCGTCGAAGTCGCGAAGCGGTCCCTTGACCACGCGCACGTGTTCCCCGAGCTGTAAGGACTTGGGGCTCAACTGGACAACCCCGCCGGTGCACCGGGCGCGGACGCTATCGACGATCTCCTCGGACACGACAAGGGGTTCAGGACCTGCTGAGACGAATCCAATAACACCTGGCATGTACCGGATTTCGAAATAATGAGTAACAAGGTCAAGTCGGGCAAATATATACTGCGGAAATAGCGGCACCACCGATGAGTTTCGGGGCAGCGGCAGCTTTAACATCGGTAGGAAAGCTTCTGGAACGACGTGCGACAGTTGCTCGCGAACATAGGTTTCTCTGTTTGATTTCGTTCTAACCAAATACCAAGAGTATGGTGCAGACATACAGCTGCCCTCCGGAGGTGCTTCTTGAGAGAATTAGTTTGCTTTCGCGAAAAACACAGAAACTAGGCCGAACTAAATCATCGGCCTGGAAGAATTGCTTCGTGTTCGGAAGAATTGCTTCTAGGTCGAGAACACCCCCCTGAGAATCTATACGTGCCGGAATGGTTGACAGGGACACGCGCGCGCCAGCAGCCGTTCGGGAACCACCATTCGGCCGGACTGACAGTTTACGGTGGTCAGGGGGAGCCGTTACTTAATGGCAGCCCCTTCGTCCGAAGGATGAGACGCCGCTTCTCCCCGCACACCAGCAAACCTTCCTTGGTCAAGTCACCAATCAACCTACTGACCATCGCCCGCGAACAGCCAATCATTTCCGCTAGGTCTTCGTGGCATAGCTCGAGAGCTATGAGAGTTCCTCGCTTGTCGTCGACGCCGAAACGGGCGCCAAGGCTCGTAAGCACCAGTTCGAATCGCGTCCGGAATGAAGCGCCTATAAAGCTAATGTAACGTTCGAAAATCGTCGACCAAGCTGTATTAAGCTGTTCGAGCGCGTGAATCGCAGTTTGATGATCCAGCTTGACTAAGACTCGCATCAGGTGCTCACGGGTCAACAACCCTACCGAGCATTTCGTTAAGGCCTGCGCCTCGAGAAGCTGGTGGCGACCAATGGAGTCCGCGCCATTGGCGAAACCCAGAAAATCACCCGGCCTTGCCAGGTCTATCAAGGTCCTGCTGCCGTCGCGATGAGGCAAGTAGAGCTTGACGACCCCTTTGAGGAGCCAGAAAAGAAGGTCGGCTGGCGAGCCTCGTAGGAAGATAACTGCCCCCTTCTCATATGTGGCGCGGGTTAAACGGTCTTCGATTTCGGTTGCTAGGTCCGCGCGAAGTCCACGCGAATCGAGGGTCTGTTCCAAGCGCGCACGGAATTCGGAGGATTGACTTTGCATAAGACATCTCCACGCTTCGCCGTAAGGTCCCCCCGGCTGCGATGGCTTCCCAAGATGATAGAATAGAAGTGCTTGGGAGTCTTAAGACAACATTAAAGACTCATGAGTCAGATTATCCAAAATCGTGATCTTAAGGCAAGGGGATCGGTAATCGTCAAATACGGGGCAAATAATGGAGTTATCTGCTGCGCGACCGTCGCGCAGCAGATGGCAGACACTTCCACCATCGGGTTGAGGTGATCGGGATCACGGAGGTCATTACGGCAGCACGATCTGCTGATCCAGGCGTCTTCACCCATCTTGCGAGCACCGCCTTGCGCGCGGCCTCACCGGGCGTCGGGAGTCTCTGTGACCCCGAGCACCTCCAGCCACGCTGCGTGTTCCTCGGCAGCGTGCCGGACCAAGCTGTTCCTTCGATATCTCGCTGCGGCCTGTTGCCGCTGCGGCCTGTTGCCTTCAGGGAGATCGATCAGATATGCGCACTCGGAGCCAGAAACGTACATCCGAAGGCGCAACGCTTTCGCTTGAGCCTCACCGTCCACGTCCTACACCCCGCCGCACGGTTCTGTCTCCATCGTGATAGCTACTAGCTTGCGCTCGGGCAGCCTGCCTCGCGGGCGACCTCGGCGCGGGTGCGCGGTTTCGGTTCAGATGGCTTGGTGGCCGCGTTGTCCGCCGAGCTAGGCGTGTGGACATCCGGGATGAACCCCCACTTAAGGCCGCCTAACGGTTGAGGGTACAATCAAACGCGAACGCGCCAGATAAGAGCAGCGTCGAGAATCATGGACCAGCATCCGTGGGAGGGATTAGCCGGTGAAGCTGTGTGAACACGGCTATTGGCCGCCAAAGTGGAACGCTGTGATTAAGCAGGATAAATCCGGCCTGCCGTGGGACGCCGACGGCTTTTGCAAGGCCGCTGTTTTGGAAAGCGTTGACGACATCCTCATCGACCGAAATACCGTTGTAACCATCAACGTGAGATACGGGCCCCCGCCTCGGACGCTTAAGGGCGATCTGTACGTCGATAGCGAGTCCACACAGCAGCGCCTTCACGAGTTTCTTTCCAAGCACAAGAGCAAAACGATAGAAGAAATTGGTGCCCTACCTTTCGACTAAGTGCTCCTGAACTGAAGAATCGAAAGCGCGCCTTAATTATATCGCCTGCCCGGCGCACCAGCCGCTCGACCACGCCCACTGGAAATTGTACCCGCCGAGCCATCCCGTGACGTCCACCGCCTCGCCGATCACGTAAAGTCCGCGGACCTCGCGCGCCTCCATCGTTTTGGACGACAGCGCCGCGGTGTCGATGCCGCCCACCGTGACCTCGGCCTTCGACCATCCCTCCGAGTCCGCCGGCACGACCTGCCATCGTTTGAGCCGCGCGGCTATCGCGGCGAGGCTGCGGTCCGAGAGATTCGCCATCGTCCCGTCAACCGCGACTACCTCCGCCATCGCGTGCGCGAGGCGCGCCGGCAAAAGCTCGGCCAGCACGCTCTTAAGCTCGGCCCTCGGACGGCTCCGTTTGCGCTCGCGCAGGAAGTTTTCGACTTCGAGCCCGGGAGCGAGGTCGAGCGAGAGCGTGTCGCCTTCGCGCCAGTACGACGAGATCTGGAGAATCGCGGGGCCCGAAAGGCCACGATGAGTGAACAGGATATTTTCGCGGAAGCTCTGCCGGCCACATGAGACGACCGCCTCCACCGAGACGCCGCTTAGCGATCGGTAAAGCGCGAGCATGTCGCCCGCGAATTTGAGCCCCACCAGCCCGGGCCGCGGATCGATTACCCCAAGCCCGAAGCGGCGCGCGAGGTCGTAGGCGAAGCCGCTCGCGCCCATCTTCGGAATCGAAAGCCCGCCGGTCGCGATCACCAGCGCCGGCGCGGTGAAACTGCCGCGGTCGGTCTCGACGCGGTAGCGGTCGGCGCGGGTGACGGCGATGACGTGCTGGCCGACGCGCAGGTCGACCGCGGCCACCGCACATTCCTCGAGCAGCATCGCGAGAATTTCGCGCGCCGAGCCGTCGCAGAAGAGCTGCCCCAGTGTTTTCTCGTGATAGCGGATACGGTGGCGCTCGACCATCGCGATGAAGTCGCGCTCGGTGTAGCGGCTGAGCGCGGATTTGCAGAAGTGCGGGTTGGCGGAGAGAAAGCGCTCGGGCGTGACCTCGAGGTTGGTGAAGTTGCATCGTCCGCCGCCGGAGATCAGAATTTTGGCGCCCGCCGCCGCGCCATGCTCGAGCAACAGCACGCGCCGGCCGCGGCGCCCCGCGCTCATCGCGCACATCATCCCGGCCGCTCCGGCGCCCAAGACGATGACGTCGAAGGTTTCCATCGGCTACGCGGTCAGCCCTGGCGCTCGCGCCGGTAACATGGATCTCGCGCCGTCACTCGCTTGACAAATGCACGGCCGGCACGCTGGTATCGGGCAGATTTGCGCATGCATGCCCGCATCAATCGCGGCCGTAAGGAGAGAAGAGCTATGGAATTCGCAATCGCATACCCGGCTCGCCCCGACGCCTGGAAAGACCTGGTGATAGCCGAAGACCACGGCTTCAGTCATGCCTGGTTCTACGATTCGCAGATGATCTACAGCGACGTTTACGTATGCTTGGCGCTCGCCGCCGAGCATACCAAGCGAATCAAGCTCGGCACCGGAGTGGCTATACCCTCGAATCGTATCGAGCCGGTCACCGCGCACTCGATCGCAACCATCAACCTGATGGCGCCCGGGCGCACGATGCTGGGGATCGGTACCGGCTTCACCGGCCGCAACACGATGGGCCTGCCGCCGGTCAAGCTCGAACGGATGCGCGAGTATATCGAGATGTGCCGCAAGCTGCTGCGCGGCGAGGAAGTGATGTACCGCGAGGGCAAGCGCGAGCGCGCGATCCGCTTTCTCCATCCCAACCATGGCTATATCAACCTCAAGGATCCGATTCCCATTCACGTCGCGGCCAACGGACCCAAGGCGCTCGAACTCACGGGCGAGATCGGTGACGGATGGATCACCGCGCTCTCCGATCCCGACCACATCCGCGCCGACTTCAAGCATATCGAGGCGGGCGCGGCGCGCGCCGGGCGCAAGCTTAGCAACTTCCCCGCGATGCTGCTGACCTCGGCCTGCGTGCTCAAGCCCGGCGAGTCGGCGGCCTCGCCGCGCGCGATCAAGCGCGTCGGGCCGTTCGCGGTCGTGCTGCTGCATGCGATGTGGGAGGCATCCGCGATCACGGCGTCGTCATCCTCGCCGTTCCAGAAGCAATGGGAGCGCTACCGCGACGAGTACGTGGCGAAAATGAAGACGCCGGCGGATCGCCGCTACCTCGAAGTCCACGAGGGCCATCTCATCTATCTCAAGCCGGGCGAGGAAAAATATCTCGACGATCCGATAATCCGCGCCAGCACGCTGACCGGCACGGCCGAGGAGATAATCGCGCGGCTGAAGGCGATGGAGACGGCGGGACTTCGGCAGGTCGCAATCCAGGTGGTCTATCCGCAGGGCCGCGAGATGATCGAAGAGTTCTCCCGCGAGGTGATCGCGAAATACTGAGCGGCGGCGCGTTGTGTAACTGACAATGCCCTCTCCTTGTCCAAGGGGAGGGTCAGGGAGATGTCCGGTGGTGGATTTTCGCGAACCGCTCGAAGTGGCTGTAACCCAAGGCACTTCGGACTGACCTCTCCCACCGCTCGCGATGCTCGTGGCGACCTCTCCTAGGTCAAGAAGAGGTTATGAAAAGAAGCCGCAGTACGCGCGCAACGTTCTCCTCTATCGGGTCGAATTTCCGGACGCGTTCCGACCGCTCTGTTACGACTCGTAGGTGGTCCGCACGATCAGATGCGCCGAGCCGCCGTCGATCGTCAGTATCGCACCGGTAGTGTAGCTGGCGGCCGGGCTCGCGAAGTAGAGCGCCGCGCCCACGACCTCTTTGGCCTCTCCGGCGCGCTGCAGCGGGAAAGTTTCTTTCGCGCGTTTGGCGAAATCTTCCGTGTGCGACCATCCCTTGCTGATGTCGGTATGGAAGGGGCCGCACATGATGCAATTCACGCGCACCTTGGGGCCGTACTCCTTGGCGAAGGCCACGGTCAGGATATTCAGTCCGGCCTTGGCCGCCGCGTAGGGCGCGGTTTCCGGATCCGGCCGTATCGCGGCGGTCGAGGAGATATTGATGATCGCGCCGCCCTCGCCCGCCGCCATCCGCGAACCGAAAAGCGCCGAGAGCCTAAACGGTCCCTTGAGATTTACGCCGACTATCTTGTCGAACAACTCCTCGCTGGTCTCCGCCGAAGACGGCGCGAGCGGCGAGATGCCGGCATTGTTGATCAGCACGTCGGCCCGCCCCCAGCGCGCGTAAACCTCGTCGGCGAGGCGGTTACAATCCTCCCATTTGCCGACGTGCGCGGCGTGCGCCGAGCCCTCTGCGCCGAGCGAGCGGATCTCCTTGACGGTCGCCTCGCAAGTCTCGAGCTTGCGACTCGCGATCGCTAGTTTGGCGCCAGCCGCCGCGAACCCGAGCGCCATCGCGTGGCCGATACCGCGGCTGCCACCGGTTATCACTACCACCTTGCCGCTGAAATCGTATTGCACGGGACGGGTCGTCATTGCGCGGCCACCTCGAGTTCGATGCGGTCGGCGAATTTCCGGATCGCGGCCTCGCGCAGCGCCGGAATGTGACCGGTCGGGAAAAGGCCAGCGGTGCCCTTGTAATCGCGCAGCACCTGGCGCGCGAGCGTGATCTTGTGGACCTCGGTCGGACCGTCGGCCAGGCCCATCACGAAACTCTCCATCACCTGCTCGGCGTAAGGCATTTCCGCCGTCACCCCGAGCGAGCCGTGGACCTGCAGCGCGCGCACCACGACGTCGTGGAACACCTTGGGCATCGCGGCCTTCACGGCGGCGATGTCCTTGCGCACCTTGAGATAGTCCTTGTACTTGTCGATGCGCCACGCTGTGCGCAACACCAGCAGGCGGAACTGCTCGATGTCGATCCAGGAGTCCGCGATCTTCTCCTGCACCATCTGCTTGTCGGCCAGCAGAGAGCCCTGAGTCGTGCGCGAGAGCGCACGCTCGCACATCTGGTCGAACGATTTGCGGACCTGCCCGATAGTGCGCATCGCATGATGAATCCGCCCGCCGCCAAGGCGCGTCTGCGCGACCACGAAGCCGCCGCCGCGCGGTCCCAGCAGATGGTCCTTCGGCACGTGGACGTCCTGGTAGCGGACGTAAGCGTGGGTGCCGTTGGCCTCCTGGCCGACGCCGACGCGGCGCACGATGCTCACGCCCGGAGCGTCGGTCGGCACAATGAAGGTCGAGAGCCGCTTGTAGGTCGGCGCGTCGGGGTCCGTAACCACCATCGCGATCAGGAACGAGGAATAATGCGCGTTGGAGGAGAACCACTTCTCGCCGTTGATCACCCAGTTGTCGCCATGCAACTCGGCGTGCGTGGTGAAGACCTTGGGGTCGGCGCCGCCCTGCGGCTCGGTCATCGAGAAGCACGAGACGATGTCGTTGGCGAGCAGCGGCTCGAGGTAACGTTTTTTCTGCTCGGGCGTGCCGTACTTGGCGAGAATCTCTCCATTGCCGGAATCCGGCGCCTGGCAGCCGAAAACGGTCGGCGCGAAACGCGAGCGGCCGAGAATCTCGTTCATCAGCGCGAGCTTGACCTGGCCGTAGCCCTGGCCGCCGAGTTCCGGCTCGAGATGGCAGGCCCATAGCTTGTGCTTGCGGACCTCGGCTTGCAGCGGGCGCACCAGCTTGTTGCGATTCGCATCGCGGACGTCGTAAGGCGACTCCAGCACGTAGTCGAGGGGCTCGACTTCTTCGCGTACGAATTTATCGATCCAGTCGAGTTCCTTTTGGAACTCTGGTTCGGTTTCAAAATCCCAGCTCATGATTGCTCCTCCATCGAAATGGTCCGCCTGCAGCTCGTCCTCGCGCGGCTCGCGCCGACGCGGGTTCCTGTCCAGCCCATTACGCCGCTCGCGCCGTAGAATGCGAGACTGCCTCAGGCCGCCGTCTTTCTCAAGGGTTTTGCTCAAAGGTTATGCTTAAGAGTCGGTGATGGCTCCGCGGACGGACTTTTGTTAATCCTCGTTCCGGCAGCAGCAGCCGCACAAACCGGAGGTCGCGATGGAATTTGGAATTGGCGTAAGCACGCATATCGGCAACTGGGACGTGATTCGCTATGTCGAAGAACTGGGCTTCGATCGCGCGTGGGTCGGCGATTCGCAGATGATCTGGTCGGACTGTTACGCGACGATGGCGCTGGCGGCGGCTAACACCAAACGCATAAAGATCGGCACCGGCGTCGCGATCACCGGCACGCGCCTGGCCCCGGTGACCGCACATTCCATCGCGAGCATCAATCAGATTGCGCCGGGCCGCGTATTTCTCGGGATCGGCACCGGGCACACCGCGATGCGGGTGATGGGACAGGATCCGATGCGCACGAGCGAGTTTCGCGAGTACCTGCGCGTGGTCCGGGCCCTGCTCGACGGCGAAGCCGTGGACTACGAGTATCGGGGAAAAACGCGCGAAATAAAGTTCCTCCATCTCGATCGCCACTTCATCAACCTCACGCCGCGGATTCCGATCTACGCCGCTGCCAACGGGCCGAAGGCGTTGGAAGCAACTGGCGCGTACGCCGACGGATGGATCACAGTTGGCGGGCAGCCGCATGTGACCAAACAAAAGCTGGATAAAATCGGGCAGGGAGCGGCGCACGCCAAACGTGAGCTGCCGGCGGATTTCCATACCGCCTTCATCACCACCGGATGCGTGCTGCGCCCGGGCGAAAAGCTCACCGACGACCGCGTGATCGACGAAACCGGATCATGGGTGATGTGCGAGCTGCATTTCTTCTACGAAATTTGGAAAGACCTGGGCGAAAAGGACGAACTGATACCGCCGCACTTCGCCAATATGTGGGAGGACTACCTGAAGCGCGTCAAAAATTTCAGCCTGCCCGAGAACGCGCGCTTTCGTCAGATCCACGAAGGACACCTAGTCTACATGCAGCCCGAGGAGCGCCGCTTCGTGACGCCCGAGGCGATACGCGCGGGCTGCCTGATTGGGCGGCCCGAAGAGATCGCGGAGCAAATCCGCGCCAGCGAGAAGGCAGGCATGCGCGAAACCGTGCTATGGCCTCCGATGGATCGCGAGCGCAAGGTTTATCGGGATTTCGCGGAGATGGTTTTCCCGCTGTTTAAGTAGCGGCGAGTAGAGGCAAGTGGAGGACAGACGCGGTGCTTCACACTCCGATTTGCGACTATTTCGGTATCGAGTATCCGATTCTGCTCGCCGGGATGGGGGGCGTGGCGATGCATCGGCTGGCCGCCGCGGTCTCCAACGCGGGCGGCCTCGGCGTTATCGGCGCGGCCGGATGCTCGCCGGCGGAGTTGCGCGAGGAAATCCGCCGCACGCGCGAACTCACCGACAAGCCGTTCGCGGTCGACCTGCTGGCGCCGATTCCCGACCTGATGCGGCCGCACATGCCGGTCCTGATCGAGGAGAAAGTAACAATTTTCGTCGCCGGCCTCGCCGTCCCCGCCGAGTTCATCCGCACCATGCACGAGCACGGCATGAAAGTGGTCGTGATGTGCGGCAAGGTGCATCACGGCGAGAAGGCCGCGCAGGCCGGCGCAGACGTGGTCGTCGCGCAGGGCTCGGAGGCCGGTGGCCATACCGGCGAGATCGGAATGATGTCGCTGGTGCCGCAGATGATCCGCGCGGTCCGCTTGCCGGTGCTCGCGGCCGGCGGTATCGCGCATGGCAGCCAGGTCGCCGCCGCGCTGACGCTCGGGGCGCAAGCCGTGGTTATCGGTACGCGCTTCATCGCGACTCCCGAGGCGCAGGCGGCCCCGGTCTACCGCGACGCGATCGTCCACGCGCGCGACGATTCCACGCTGCGCACGCGATGCTACACGGGCAAGCCGTGCCGCGTGATTCGCACCGCCTACGCGCTCGAGTGGGAGCGCGACCCGGGGAAGATCAAGCCGTTTCCGGAACAGGTGCGCGTCTCGTATCGCAACGGCGTGATGGGATTTTCGGGCCGCGAAGGCCAGATGGCCGACCCTGACCGCACTTTCATGCCGACCGGCCAGGGCGCCGGCCTGATCGATAGCATCAAGCCCGCCGCCGAGGTATTCACGGACCTTTTGCGCGAGACTGAAGAGAGCCTGCGCGGCGCGCAATCGCTGCTGGGCGCGGACTCGCGGTCGCCTTACTCCCTCACGCCCGCGCGCTAATAACCGATGCAACCGCCAAGGCGGACCGTGGAGGAGGTGCTGTGGGGCGAAATCGCGCTCTTCGCGGGCGTGACGCTCTTTCTGTGGCTGCGCGGCCACTCGCCGCATCGCGACCTCAACGAGATGATGTTTGTAACGGCGCTCGGCCCCGCCACCTATTTCATTTCCGAGCCGTATTACAGCGCGATTGCCGTCCTGGCCGCAGTCGCGGCCGCAGCCGGGATAGCTCAGATCGCACGAGCCTTGTACCGCGCGGCGCGCCGCTGACGCGCAAGCGCGGCGATACCGTCGGCAACGCGTAGCTGACGCGCAACCGTGAACTCGTCAGCGTTTGACTTTGCGCCTCGCGGGGGCGGCCCTCTTGCGCGGTACCGCTTTTGCCTTGGCGGGCTTCGACCCGGCGGCCGCCTTGCGCGCGGGCTTCGCACGGATGGCGGCTTTCGCGGGAGCGGCGTCGAAACGAACAGCGGTAAAGTAGCGCGACGCGAATTTCCAGTGATCGCCCACTTTCACGTACTCGTCGAGATAGTGGCCGGTTCCGAACCATTCCATGTTGCGGCTGGCATTGCGCAATTCGACGTAGCATCGTCCGGTCGCGCGGCCATAGTAACCCAGCTCGACCACATGGTTGTGAATGTAAGGACGCGGCGTCAGCCTGCGCAGATCCTCGGCATACTTCTTAAGCAGGGCCTCGCGCCCCTTGTTGACGCTTTCTGAATCGGGCGTCTTGACGATGAACGATCCGTCGGCGGAAAAGAGGTCGACGATTCCGGCCACGTCGCCACGCCACACGCAGTCGCAGTAGCGCATCGGCAGGTCGCGGATCTCTTCGCGATCAACCAGTTCGGCGAGCGTTTCTTCAACGGTCTTCATCGCAGGGATTCCCTCCTCCAGGCGCCAGTCGGCCACTTTCAGCGCGCATCATAGCCGCTCTCGACCGGTTTGCAAGGAATCTTGGGCCGCCGGCTTAGTCGCGCGGCACATCGAACCACAACACGCCGAGCGGCGGCAGCGTGAGCGAAATGGAATACGGCAGGCCGTTGTACGGAACCGGCTCGGCCGTGACGCCGCCCGAGTTGCCGGTGTTGCTGCCGCCCCAGAGCGCGGCGTCGGTATTGAGAATCTCGCGATAATAGCCGAGGCGGGGCACGCCGATGCGGTACTTGAAGCGCGGCACGGGCGAGAAATTGCCGACGCAGATCAAGCGCTCGCCGCTCGTCGGGGCAATCCGCATGAAGGCGATCAGGTTGTCGTCGGCGTTGTCAGCGGCGATCCATTGAAAGCCCGCGTGGTCGTGGTCCTCCCACAGCGCCGGCTGCGCACGATAAAACCGGTTGAGCTCGCCCACCAGCGCCTGGAGTCCGCGATGCTCGCTGCCCTGGAGCACGTCCCAATCCAGGCTCTCGTCGTAGTTCCATTCCTTCCACTGGCCGAACTCGCTGCCCATGAAAAGCAGCTTCTTGCCCGGCCGCGCCCACATGTAGCCATAGAGCGCGCGCAGGTTGGCGAACTTTTGCCAGCGATCGCCGGGCATCTTGGAGAGCATCGAGCTCTTGCCGTGGACAATCTCGTCGTGCGAGAGCGGCAGGACGAAATTCTCGTTCCACGCGTACAGCATGCCGAAGGTGAGATCGCGATGGTGCCAGCGGCGATGCACCGGATCCAGGGCGAAATACTCCAGCGTGTCGTGCATCCAGCCCATGTCCCACTTGAAGCCGAAGCCCAGGCCGCCGGCGTAGGTCGGGCGGCTCACGGCCGGCCACGAGGTTGACTCCTCGGCCAGCGTCATGACGCCGGGGTTGCGCGTATAGGCCTGCTCGTTGAGCATGCGCAGGAAAGCGACCGCCTCGAGGTTCTCACGCCCGCCCTGTGCATTGGGAATCCATTCGCCCTCGCGCCGCGCGTAGTCGAGATAGAGCATCGAGGCGACCGCGTCGACGCGCAGGCCGTCGGCGTGGAACTCGCGCAGCCAGCACTCCGCGCTGCCGAGCAGGAAGTTGCGCACCTCGGTACGGCCGAAGTTGAAAACGTAAGTGCCCCACTCCGGATGAAACCCCATGCGCGGGTCGAGATGCTCGTAGAGCGCGGTGCCGTCGAAGCGCGCGAGTGCGAAGGCGTCGGTCGGAAAGTGGCCCGGCACCCAGTCGAGAATCACGCCGATGCCGCGGCGGTGGAGATAGTCGATAAAAAAACGGAAGTCGTCGGGTGTGCCGAAACGCGAGGTCGGCGCGAAGTAGCCGCTCACCTGGTAGCCCCACGAGCCGCTGAACGGATGCTCCATCACGGGCATCAGTTCGACGTGCGTGAAGCCGAGTTCGGTCACGTAGTCGGCGAGTGCGGGGCCCAGCTCGCGGTAAGTGAGCCAGCGGTTGCGCTCCTGCAGGACGCGCCGCCACGAGCCGAGATGGACTTCGTAGATTGAAACCGGCGTGCGCAGCGCGTCGCGCGCCGCCCGCGCCGCCATCCACTGCTCGTCCTCGAAGCGGTAGCTCGATCGATAAATGATCGACGCGGTCGCCGGCGGCACCTCCAGCGCAGCCGCCCACGGATCGGTCTTGAGGTAAGGCGGGCCCTCGTGCGGGCGAATTTCGTACTTGTAGCGCGCGCCTGTCGCAAGCCCCGGGATAAACAGCTCCCAGATTCCCGACCCGCCCATCGAACGCATCATGTGGATGCGGCCGTCCCATCCATTAAAATCGCCAACCACGCTAAGGCCGCGTGCATTGGGCGCCCAGACCGCGAACGCCACGCCGGCGACGCCGCCCAGCTCGCGCGGATGCGCGCCGAGCACCTCGTAAGGACGCTCGTGCTTGAGCTCGCCCAACAAATAGAGGTCGAGGTCACCGAGCGTTGGGAGAAAGCAGTACGGGTCGCGAATCGTGGCCGAGGAGCCACCACGAAAAAAAATCTCGAGCCGGTAAGCGAACAGCTCGCGCCGGCCTTTCAACCGTAGCTCGAAGATTCCCGCCGGATGAACGCGCGCCATCTCGCGCCCGCTCTCTTCGCCGTCGATGAGCAACGCGACGCGTTCGGCATCAGGCCGGAACGCCCGCACCACGACACCGTCGGCCTCGGCGTGGGCGCCAAGGATGGAATGCGGATCGAGATGTTCGAGCGCGACCAGGCGCTCCAGGCCGTCGGCCGCATCCTGACGGCCCGCGGCCGCTATATCAGAGACCATTATGGCTGCGCTTCCTGTTTCGGTTTCGCTTCTTAGACCGCTCCGCTGAGAACCTGGCTGACCCCTTGCAGCGGAATCGCCACCCAGTCGGGGCGGTTATTCAATTCGTAGCTCAGCTCGTAAATCGCCTTGTCGAGCAAAAAGGCGTCAAGCAGGATTCTCAGTTCTTCGCGATCGCGAGGGATGAAATCCGCTCCATTGGCCGCCTTCAAGTATTCCTTTAAGTACGCCCACGAGGCCCATATCTGCCACAGCCGCGCCCACGGCCCCAGCGCGTCGAGCACGCTCGGACTCAGCGTGCCCGCCCGCAAATGATCGAGCATCGAACCCATCGCGGCGTAGTGAAACGAGCGCAGCATCCCCGAGACGTCACGCAGCGCCGAGCGCTTGCGCCGCCGCTCGCTCAGCGGCCGCGCCGGCTCACCCTCGAAGTCGATTATGACGAAGTCCTTGCCCGCTTGCAGCACCTGACCGAGATGCAAGTCGCCGTGAGTGCGGATGCGCGTGACAGTGAATCTGCGCCGCAAATATTCCTGGAAGCGCGCGGTCACGATCTCCTGGTTCGCGAGCAGGTCGCTGGCCTTTGCGTGTTCGCTCTCCGGCAAAAATGCCAGCCGTGCACGCAGCATGCGAAACACCTGGCCGGCGAGATTGCGCATCGATTGGTACTCCGAGCGCTGATAGAGCGTCGAGTAGAGTTCGGGAGCAAAGTTGGGATCGTCGGTGGCCGCGGCCAGAGCAGCATGCAGCTCGGCGGTGCGCCGCCCCAGCAGCCCCGCCGTTTCCAGAAACGCTCCGATAGCCTCCGTGACCATCGACCCCGGTTGATCTTCTGCCACCAGGTCGACCAGCGGCTTGGCCGGCAGCTCGACGGTACGGCCTTTGTTGGTGAGCGCGCGCTCGAAATACTGGCTGAGCTCGCCCTGCGTATGCGTCCAGGCGTCGCCCTGGTTGGGTATGAAACCGTGCAGCACGCCAATCGTGCGCGGTTCGTCGCGTCCGGCCTGGTACTCCAACCATCCGGCAAGCGGCGGCGTGTGGGCGAAGTGCGCGTGCGCGTCGAGCATGCGGCCGATCTCGAGGTCGGGATTGACGCCCGGATCAAGCATGCGAAAGAGCTTCAGGATCAGACGGTCACCATAAACGATCGAGGAGTTGCTCTGCTCGGCCTTGAGCGCGCGCGGCTCGCACGGGCTTTCGCGATCGCCCCGCAGCCCGCGCCACGCCGGCACGGCCGTCCCGATAAGCTCGCCACGCTGGCCGCGTACGCGGCGGCGGCGCTCGACCAGTTCGAGCATCGCGCAGGCAAAGCGCGGGTCGGCCGAGGCCTCGAACAGCCGCCCCTCGACCATGTTATTGCGCGCACCCGTGAGCCGCAGATGGGCAACGGTCAACTCCGGATGGCCCTCGGCCGTCGCGGCGCCGTTGGCTTCCAGAGCGAGCGGTATTACGTAGGTCTCGGGTTCGGCGTTGCTGTATTCGACGTTGGCCAGGACCAGATGGGCTCCGCCGGGGCCCTCGATCAGCGCCATCGTGTCGGCCACCTTGACCGCCTTTATCGAGCGCGCTTTGCTGCGGAACCATCGGCATCGCGGCAGAAAATCCGGCATCGCCTTGGCCAGCATCTCCCAGCCCTCGCCGCGCATGAAGCCGTCCCATCCAGCCGAGCTTTCGATGCGCGCGACCTCGTTGCTCGCGACCTCGACCACGGCCGGAGCATGGCGCGGCGGCTGGATCGAAAACCAGTCGAACAGATGCGGGCCGAGCGTGAGCAGGTAGGGCTTTTCAGTGATCGCCGGAAAGTCAGTGCGCCCGAACAACTCCACCGGCACCATTCCCTTGAAACGCGCGAGGTCGAATTCGGCGTATTGCACAAAACGCGAAAGATTGGCGACCACCAGGATGCGCTCGTCCTGGTAGATGCGCAGAAAAGCCAGCACGTGCGAATTCTCGGGGCTGAGGAACTCCACGGTACCGCGGCCGAAGGCTTTGAACTGCTTGCGCAACGCGATCAGCCGGCGCATCCACCACAGCATCGAGTGCAGGTTGTGTTCCTGGTTCTCCACGTTGACAGTCTGGTAGTGGTACTCGTGATCGATAATCACCGGCAGGATGAGCCGCTGCGGATCGGTCTCCGAAAAGCCCGCGTTGCGATCTCCACTCCACTGCATCGGCGTGCGCACGCCATCGCGGTCGCCGAGATAGATGTTATCGCCCATCCCGATTTCGTCGCCGTAGTAAATGACCGGGGTCCCGGGCAGCGAAAGCAGCAGCCCGTTCATCAGTTCCATCGCGCGGCGATTGTTGCCGAGCAGCGGCGCCAGCCGGCGCCGGATACCCAGGTTGACCCGCATCCGCGACTCGCGCGCGTAGGCGCGGTACATGAAGTCGCGCTCCTCCTCGGTCACCATCTCGAGCGTCAGCTCGTCGTGATTGCGCAGGAAGATCGCCCATTGGCAGGACTCGTCGATCGGCGGCGTCTGCGCCCAGATGTCGGTTAGCGGAAACCGATCTTCCATCCGCACCGCCATGAACATCCGCGGCATGATCGGAAAATGGAATGCCATGTGACATTCCTTGCCGCCTTCGAGATAGGTAACCGCGTCTTCGGGCCACTGATTGGCTTCCGCGAGCAGCATTCGGTTGGGAAAATTCGCGTCCACGTGACGGCGCAAGTCGCGCAGGAAAGCGTGGGTCTCGGGCAGATTCTCGCAAGTCGTGCCGTCGCGCTCGAACAGGTAAGGCACCGCGTCGAGGCGCAGCCCATCGACGCCCATCCCGAACCAGAAGTGAACTGCGCGAAAGGCCGCGCGCTTGAGCGCCGGATTGTCGTAGTTCAGATCCGGCTGATGCGAGTAGAAGCGATGCCAGTAATACGCCTTGGCCACCGGATCCCACGTCCAATTCGACAGCTCGAAGTCCTTGAAGATGACCCGCGCCTCCTTGTAGCGCTCGGGCGTATCGCTCCAGACGTAAAAGTCGCGGTACGGACTCCCCGGCGGCGAGCGGCGCGCGCGCTGAAACCACGGATGTTGGTCCGAGGTATGGTTGAGCACCAGCTCCGTCACTACGCGCAGCCCGCGCTCGTGCGCCGCGCGCAGGAAAGCTTTGAAATCGTGCAGCGTACCGCAGTCGGGATGCACTCCGGTGTAGTCGGAGATGTCGTACCCATCATCGCGCATCGGCGAGGGATAGAACGGGAGCAGCCAAATCGTGGTAATCCCGAGGTCGCGCAAATAGTCAAGCTTGCGCGTCAGGCCGGGAAAATCCCCTACTCCGTCGCCGTTGCTGTCATAGAACGAGCGCACCCGCAGCTCGTAAAAGATCGCGTCCTTGTACCACAGCGGATCGTTGGGTAACCCATTGTTGTTGCCATTCTTCATGTATGTTTCGTAACCAGCAGAACGTGGGCCGGCTCGATCGCCGGATCGAGCCGCACGTAGTTGCGCTCGCCCCAGGTCCACGATGAACCCGTCAGCAGGTCGGTCACACCGTAGCTCTCGCCCGGTGCGACTCCTACGACTTGCGGCGGCACCACGGCGGTGCAGTAATGCGGTTGGGCGGGATCTAGATTCACCGCCACCAGGATAACATTGCCATCGGGCGTGGCCTTGGCGTAGCACAGGATCTGGTCGCTGTCGGTCTCCAGGAAGCGCAGGTTGGTAAATAGACTGAAGCAGGGATGCTCGCGCCGGATCGCGTTGAGGCGCGCGATGAACTCGTTGATGTTGCCCGGAGCGTGCCAGTCGCGCGTGCGAATTTCGTACTTCTCGGAGTTCAGGTAGTCCTCGGTGCCCGGCACAGCCTGGTTCTCACACAATTCGTAGCCGCTGTATATGCCGTAGGACGGCGACAGGGTCGCCGCCAGCACCAGCCGCATCTTGAACGCCGGGCGTCCGTAGCGTTGCAGGAGCGGACTCAGGATGTCGGGAGTGTTGGTGAAGAAATTCGGCCGGAAAAAGTCGCTCACGGACGGCTGGCTCAATTCGGTCAGATATTCAGTCAATTCCGCCTTGGTATTGCGCCAGGTGAAGTAAGTATATGACTGAGTAAAGCCCGCTTTGGCCAGCGCCATCATCACCTTGGGCCGCGTGAACGCCTCGGCCAAAAAGATCGTATCCGGATGGCACTCCTGCACTTCTGCGATAAGCCAGCGCCAGAATTCCACCGGCTTGGTATGCGGATTGTCGACCCGGAAAATCCGCACCCCGTGGCCAACCCAGAACAGCACCACTTCCTTGAGCGCCTCCATCAACGCCCCGGCCGCCGGCCCCTCGAAATCAAGCGGATAGATGTCCTGGTATTCCTTGGGCGGATTCTCTGCGTACTTGATCGAGCCGTCGGGCCGATGACGAAACCACTCGGGATGCTTGTGCACCCATGGATGGTCGGGCGAACACTGGATCGCGAAGTCGAGCGCCACTTCCAGTCCCAACCGCCGCGCGGCTAACACGAAATGATCGAAGTCGTCGAGATCGCCGAGCGCCGGATCGATCGCGGTATGGCCGCCGGCCTCGGCGCCGATCGCCCACGGGCTGCCGGGACTGTCAGGCAGCGGGGTCAGCGAGTTATTGGGTCCCTTGCGATGCGAATGGCCGATCGGGTGAATCGGTGCGAGGTAAACGACGTCGAAGCCGAGATCACGAATCTCAGGCAACCGCCGCTCCGCCTCTCGCAGCGTCGCAGCACGCCCCGGGACTTCCCCTTGCGAGCGCGGGAACATCTCGTACCAGGCGCCGCAGCGCGCCAGCGGCCGATCCGCCACGACTTTCAGCAACGGCTGATACTCGGTAGGGCTGGAACGCTCACCCACCCGCGCCATCAGGTCGAGTAACTGCTGATCAGAAACAATTTCAAGCGCATCGCGCGGGTCGCCAAGCGCGCGCAAGCGCCCGAGCGCCAGGTCAATCGCCGCGCGGTCCGCGTCCTGTGCGCGGCGGGCGGCGGCCTCGATCAAGGCGATTCCCTCGAGCAGGTCGGAGGCCACATCGCGTCCGGCTTGCGCCTTTTTGCTGAACCCGCGTTCCCACGAGGCGAAGAGATCGGTCCACGCCTGGATCGTGAAAAGGTAACCGTCGTTGCGGTCGAGGGGAAATTCTCCGCGCCAGCGATCGTTGTCCACGTGCACCATCGGCGATTCGGAAAATTGCGCCTCGCCCCTCGGCCGCCATTTGATCATGGCGTGCAGCACGTGGTCGCCGTCGCGGAATATATCGGCCTCGACCACGCACGGTTCACCGCTCACGCGTTTGACGGGATATCGGCCGCAATCGACCATCGGCGTGACCGCCTCGATAACATGATATTGCGAGGCGAGCGGCGGCCCTGCGGCCGGCCCGGTCTCTACCTGGCGTGACATGCCGCCGGAAGTGCGTGACACACCGCTGTTACTGCCGGAACGCTTCGCCATAGCGGGCTCCCTAAAAGAACATCCTGACGATGCAGCCTGCCGAACGACTATTTTCGCATCCAGCGCCGGGCGAATCGAGCGGGGACAGCGATTACGCCAGTTCATCGGCGATGCGTCGCGCTTTTTCGTCGCGCGCTTTTAGGCTATCCAGTTATTTGGTGGTCACCATGGCCGATGCCGCTGAGACGATAAAACTTTATTACGACTTCAAGAGCCCGTTCACGTACCTCGCGATGGAGCCGGCGTACAAGCTCGAAGACACCCATCGCGTGCGTCTGCGCTTCATACCGCTAGAGCTCGCGATACGTGAGGCGTATGGCGGCGAGCTCGAACAGCGCGCGCAGCGCGATTGGGACAAGGTGCGCTATCTCTATATGGACATGCGCCGCTTCGCCAACGAACGTCGGATGATCATCCGCGGTCCGCAAAAGATTTTCGACTCGCGGCTCGCGCTGATAAGCGGGCTGTATGCCGATCGTCACGGCCGCTTTCGCCCATACGCCGATCGGGTGTTCGAGCGCTTCTTCGAGCGCGAGCTCGATCTGGAGAATTTCGACGCGCTCGCCACTGTGATGGACGAAGTCGGCCTCGATGCCGCGGACTTCCGGGGCTACGCGGATGGCGACGGCCCGAGCGATCTGCGCGCCGCGGCCGCCGAAGCTGAGCGTGACGGCGTGTTCGGCGTGCCCACCTTCAACGTGGCGGGCGAGCTGTTCTGGGGCAACGATCGCGTCGAGTGGGTGATAAAAAAACTCGACCAGATGAAGCTTGGGCGCACGCGCGCCGCGTAAACAGACCTATCGAGGCGGAGGTTACGATGCGACCGATACCGGTGGGAACCAAGGGCAGCTACAGTATGACGGTAGGACACAAGGACCTGGCGGGCACGATGGAGCCGTCGCTGCCGCCGGTGATGGCCACCTGCGTGATGAGCCTGATGATGGAGCTGGCGGCGATTGACGCGATGCAGCCGTACATGGAGCCCGGCGAGATGTCGGTCGGCGTCGTGGTCAACGTTCAGCATCTCGCCGCCACGCCCGAAGGGCACAAGGTTACCGCCTACGCCGAGGTGACCAAGGTCGAGGGGCGGCGGGTCGAGTTCAGCGTGCGCGCGACAGACGAAATGGACGAGATCGGCACCGGCACGCACAGCCGCGCGGTGGCCGATCGCGCGAAGTTCGACGAGCGGCTGAAGAAAAAGATCAAAAAAGCCTGAAGTCCGGCGAGGCGGAGCGCGATGGAAACGACGAACGTGTTTAATGAGAGCGAGGTCTATGTAGGCCGCGATTATGGTGGCGCCGAGTACGAAATCACGCCAGACCTGGTCGAACGCTACATCGCGGGCACCGGCGACGACAATCCGTGGTATCGCGGACGCTCGCCGCTCGGCGGCCCGGTGGCGCCGGCGCTGATCGTGCATTCGGCGGTCTTCCACACGCATGACTGGTACCTGCCCAACCTCTACGGCAACCTGCACGCGCGCCAGGAATTCGACTTTCTCGCGCCAGTGATGGTGGGCGATCGGCTGCACTCGCGATCCGTCATCGTCGAGCGCTACATCAAGCGCGACCGCGAGTATGTGGTCAACGAGACGCTGATCTTCGACTCCAGCGGGCGGGTGGTGACACGCGGCCGCACCCATCAGAGCTTCCTGCTCCCCGAGCATGCGGCCGGTTCGTTCGCGGTCGATAAGTCGCGCGAGCGCGATGCGGCTCGCACCTTCAAGGTCGGAGAGCGTGGCGGCGAGCCTATCGAGTCGCCGATGATTCACGTCAGTGAAGCGATGTGCATGGCGTTCTCGGGGCCGGCGCGCAACTACCACACCGATCGTGAAGCGGCGCGCGAGCTCGGCTTCCCGGAGATCGTGGTGCAGGGGATGCTGTCGGTATGTCTGGCCGGCGCGATGATGACGCGGCGGTTCGGAGTCGGCTTCCTGTGTGGCGGACGTTTCGATGTGCGCCTGGTCAACGTGCTGTGGGCCAACGAAACCAGCGCCGCGCGCGGCCGCATTTTGGAGCATCGGCGCGAAGGCGCGCGCACGCGGGCCGAAGTCGAAGTATGGTGCGAGAAGTCAGACGGCACCAAGACCGCCGTCGGCACGGGCAGCGCGCTCGAACTCTGAGGGCGCAAACCACGGCTCCAGGCGACGTGCTGGATAGCGGCGCCCAGGCGCGGGAGACTCAATCAAATGGCGGCAAAGTACGATCGGATTCGCAAGCTTCGCTTCGAGGGCGCGGTCGACGCCGACGGGCATATCCTGGAGGCGGCGGACCTGTGGGAGAACTACCTGGAGGCGAAGTACAAGCCGATGGCGCTGCGGATCAAGCGCGACGATCGCGGCACGCAGTACCTGGAAATCGCGGGACGGCCTTCGAAAATCACCCGCGGGCCGGTGTTCGCGCGCATGTGCTCGATGGGCACGCCGCGCGACCAGCATCGCGAAATCGAGCGGCTTAGCTATGGCGACGATCCTCCGCTCGGCGCGTTCGACGCGCGCGACCGCGTGACGCGGCTCGACCTCGAGGGTCTGCGAGCCGCCTTTCTCTATCCAACCTTGAGTCTGTTCTGGGAGACCGAGTGCGAGGACGTCGAGTTGGCGCAGGCTTACACGCGAGCCTACAACCGCTGGATCGTCGATTTCTGCGCCGACAGCGGCGGACGCCTGGTGCCGATCGCCCATCTCTCGCTCGGCGACCCCGAGGCCGCCGCCAACGAGTTGGAGCGCGCGGTGCGCGACGGATGCAAAGGCGCGTGGGTCGCGCAATTCACCATGACCCACAAACCGCACGCCCATCCCGATCACGACGTGCTCTTCGCCAGAGCGCAGGACCTCGGTGTCCCCTTCGGACTTCATCCGACGCTTGAGCCCGTATGGGCGCTGCCCGGCCGGTACGATTACAAATACGTGCGCGAGCATCCGATGTTCCTCAACGTCACCGCCTCGGACGCCATTCGCCACGCCTTCACCAGCTTTTTTCATTTCGGCACTTTCGACCGGTTCCCCCGCCTCAAGCTGGTGGTGCTCGAAGTCGGCGGCGGATGGGTGAGTTACTGGCTCGACCGGCTCGACGCGGTGTACGAGACGCTGGTCGGACGCGCGATACCGCTGCTCCACAAGCCGAGCGAATACTTCCAGCGACAATGCTGGGTCTCCGCCGATCCTGACGAACACGCGTTGCCCGCGATGGTCGAGCTATGCGGCGAGGACAAGTTTTTCTGGGCTTCCGATTTTCCTCATCCCGACCACACCGGCGGCTATATCGAAGAGCTGGAAGAGATGGCCGCCAAGCTCAGCGACGGAGCGCGGCGCAAGGTGCTGGGCGACAACGTGATGCGCGTGTACGGTTGCGAATCCTAGCGCGCCGATTCCCCACGTTGAAGGGAACGTCGTAAATTTTGAGGGCCCACAACCAGAATCGCGCTTGGAGTGCGCCGCCGGCCATGGATCATGGCGCATGAGCCTCGGCAATATGTTCGGTTGACGATGGCGCGTCGAGCTCGGGAAGCACCTTGGTCATGAACGTGTCGAGCTCATCGAGCACTACCTCTTTGGGGCACTGTGCGTAATGCCAGATGAGTGTGATGTATTCGGCGGGCAGGGTGGCGTAGATATGACGCCACTGCTGCTTTAGCTGCTCCACCGTACCACCCAGGAAGATGCCACTATCTTTCATGCCCTGCAGGGTGGCCGCCACATCGGTGTACTGCACCAGCTTGGAAAAGAACGCGGTGTAGAAGTGCGCATACATCTCGTAATCGTAGCTCATCAATTTGTCATTGAATTCCTGCTCGTTTCGGCCGACATGAATCCAACGCACGATGTTTTGCCGTTGTCCCAGGGTGAATGGCAATCCGGCGGCCTGCGCCTCAGCGGCGTAAATCTGTGCCAACTGAAGCACGTTGTCGAGGCCGGTGAAGTAAGTCGGCCGGAAGCCATGGCGAGCCAGGAACGGGATCGAGCTCGCGCTGCCGCTCATCGCGGCGAAGACCGGAGGATGTGGCCGCGTGTAGGGACTTGGCACCACGCTCACTCGCCTGATGCTGCCGTCGGGTCCGACTTCACCTGCAGCGCCGGCGGTCTGTGCGCTCTTCCACGCCGGATAACCCCGTACGCCGGTCTCATACGGATAGGGAATCTCGTAATGGGGTTGTTTGACTTCGATCGAGTCCTGCTCCCAGCACTTCAGTAGCATCAGGGTGCGCTCTTCAAAGAGCTCACGGTTCTTCACGTCATCCGCGCTGCCATCAGAAAGCGTCGCAACGGCATTGATATGCTGGCCGAGGATATTGGTCCAGCGTGCCTGGTAGCCGCGGGTCACGCCCACGAAGAAGCGGCCGTTGGTCATGTGGTCGAGGATGGCAGTTTCCTCGGCGACGCGGATGGGGTCGCGGGTCGCCATGACGTAGCCCAGCGCGCCCAGGTACGCGCGCTTCACCTGGCTGGCCCACCATGCGTTCAGCACACCCGGATTGGGCCCGAGTTCATAGCCCTCGGAATGGAGATGATGCTCGATGGTGCTGATGCCCCAAACGCCCATTTCGTCAATCGCTTTGACGAGACCGAGCGATTCATGGAGCACGCGGTGATAGAGCTCGCTGTTGCGTCCGAGCGGGCGCCTGCGTTCACGATCCGCGCGGTCCTCGGCAGGCAGTACTGGATACAGCTGGACGATGACCTTTGGAGTCGCCATCTCGTTCCTCCTCCGTGTCGCCCGATCGACTATTGGCTATGGCGCGAATGACACCATATTCCGATCCGACTTTCAATCACGATCATGCATGCCTGCGCGGCCAGTTTGAGACGGAGCGGCCCACGCACTAACCAATCCTCGGCGAAAATGTGTTATGGTACGCCGCTTGCGCGTAAGTGCAACGCTTGCGGGGGCACGTGTGAAAATAGAGATCGGCCGCGTCGAAAGCGCTTTTGATGGGATGTCATTCGGCGGTGTCGGACCTTACGAAAAGATCGTAGGCCGAGCATTCGGCGAAATTGATCCATCCCATCCGCTCAATGCTGAAATCGTCAACCTTGGCAACGCGCCCCGGAACGCCGCCGGCCGGGTCGAATACTGGGTGGATTTCTGTCTGTTGAAACCGGTCGATATCCGCAAAAGCAATCTTCACCTTCTATACGACGCGCCCAATCGCGGCGATAAGCTTGCCCTGGTCGACATGAACGACGCGCCGAAGGGCCCCGGTTCGAACGTTCTGGCGACGGCTGCGGATGCCGGCAACGGCTTCCTGATGCGACAGGGCTACGTGATCCTGTTCAGCGCGTGGCAAGGAGATGTAGCGCCCGAAGAAGGCCATATGCTCGCGGGCTTTCCGGTTGCGACCAACAATGGAACTCCGATCGTCGAAAAATCGAGAGAGGAATTCGTCTTCGGTCAGAGCGGGGGCTCCGTAATCGCGCCGCTCACTTATCCTGCCAATACCCTGGAGCAGAGCCCTGCGACACTTACGGTCCGACAATACGAGAAAGACCCGCGGGTCCCGGTTCCACCGCGGCAATGGCGTTACCTCTCACCGACCAGGCTCGAGATCATGCTGGCTGATGGCTTTGACGCGGGCGCCATATACGAGTTCATCTACCCCGCTCGCGACCCGCTCGTGATGGGCCTCGGATTCGCCGCCGTCCGCGACCTGGTAGCGTTCATGCGCTATGCGGCGGCCGACGATAGCGGGCGGCCCAACCCGCTCAATCTCGATACGAGCGGCCCCGCTATCGATAGCGCCGTGGCCCATGGGAGATCGCAGCCGGGGCGCTTCCTGCGCGAGTTCCTGCGTCTGGGATTCAATCAGGAGCCGGGGGGCCGCCGGGTTTTCGACGCAGTGTACGCCAGCCTCGCGGGCTCTCGGCGAATTTTCCTCAACTCCCCGTTTTCCCAGCCAGGGCGATTTAATCGGCAGCACGAAGACCATCTGTTTCCCGGCGATCAGTTCCCATTTACCTATGCGACTCGCTTTGATCCGATTAGCGCAAAGACCGATGGCATTCTGGCCCGCTGCCTGGCTTCCAACACCTGTCCCAAGATCATGCACGTCGATTCCAGCACCGAGTTCTGGCAAGGGCGCGGCTCTCTGCTCGTTAGCGACGAAAGCGGCAAGGATATAGCGCTGCCCGATCAGGTCCGTCTTTATTTGTTCGCCGGTACGCAGCACGCAGGAACTGCGATGTTGATGCACAGCGGGATGTTTTTCCAGAACCACGCTTACCCGCTTAATCGTCTCAACTACAGTTCTTTGAATCGAGCGTTGTTAGTGGCGCTGCAGGAATGGGTCAGCCGCGGAACGCCGCCGCCGGCAAGCCGGTTTCCGCGCTCCGGTGAGGGAACGCTTGTGCCTCCATCGGATGGGACGGGACTGGAATATCCCGATATTCCGGGCCTGCACTACACGGGACTCTTCAACGGCTTGTGCGACCTCGACTACAGCCAGCAGCCGCCCAGGCCGATTCCCGGCCGCGACTACCCGGTCCTGGTACCCAAGGTCGACGCGGACGGCAACGAGATCGCGGGAATACGCCTGCCCGACATCGCCGTGCCGCTGGGTACGCGGACCGGTTGGAATATACGGAGCGCGGGCTTCGCCGAGGGGGCCTTGATGGTGGTGGGTTTCTACATTCCATTCGCGGCTACCGCAAAGGAACGTCGTGAAACGGGCGATCCGCGGCTCTCCCTCGAAGAGCGCTATCCCAGCCATGAGCAATACGTCAATGCCGTCGCACGCGCCGCTGCCGAGCTGCAAAACGAACGGCTGCTGCTGGCCGAAGATGTGGAGCGCTACCTCAATGCCGCGGCGGCGTCGTCGGTGGGCCGTTAGCTGCCCGGCCACTGCGTCTGCCCGGACTTTCCCCTTACTTTCCGATGAAGTTGCCGGGGCGCCGTTCGGCAACCGCCTTGATACCCTCGCGATGGTCCTCGGTGCGCATCAGCCAATCCTGCTCGACGAACTCGATATCGGTCTGCGCTCGCACGGCCTCAGCCAGTCCCCGGCGGACCGTGGCGCGGGTCGAGTTCACGGCCAGCGGTGCGTTCTCGGCAATCTCGGCCGCAAGCTTCATCGCCGCCTCGCGCAGGCGCTCCGGCGCGACCAATACGTCGGCGAGCCCCCACGCGAACGCCTCCTCGCCATTGATACGCCGGCCCGTAAGAAACAGCAGATTGGCTCTCTGGACTCCGATCAGCCGCGGCAGGGTGTAGGTGAGTCCGAAGCCCGGATGGAATCCGATTTTGACGAAGTTCGCGGCGAAACGCGCCTCGGGCGAAGTGACCCGGAAGTCCGGCACCAGCGCTAGTCCGAGGCCGCCGCCGATTGCCGGTCCCTGGATTGCTCCCACCATCGGCTTCCTGGAACTGAAGAGCCGCACCGCCTCGGAATAAAGCGGGTTGCGCTTCTCGGTGCCGGCTTCGACTCCGGTCGCGGCGCGATTCGCGAAGTTGGCGCCGGCGCAGAACGACCTGCCTTCGGCGCATAGCACCGACGCGCGGCAGGCGGGATCTTCATCCAGTGCGTTGAACGCATTGGCAAGGTCGCGGATGAGCTGAACGTCAAAAAAATTGTGCGGCGGCCGGTGCATCTCGACGCATCCCACGTAATCCTTCACCGCGACCGACACATCGCCATATCTCGATTCCGTCATCTTGTTTCTCCCGTTTTTCTCGAGTGCCCTGCTCTGCGCGCCTTCAGGATGGCGAACTTGCGGGTTTTGCTCAAGGCAATTCCGCTTGCCAAAAAGCTCTCGCCGCGCTCAATATTCGTCACCCATATCAAATGGGGAGGAGCATATGGATTTCGCAATTACCGAAGAGCATCGCATGATGGTCGACAGTGTTCGCCAGTTCCGCGAAAAGGAGCTGATGCCCCTAGAGAAGGAATTCCTGATCAAGGGCAAACTCGATATCGAGGTCCGCCACGCTCTCGAGCGCAAGGGGCGCGAGGCCGGGTTCTGGGCACTCGAAGTGCCGGCTGAGTACGGCGGACTCGACGTGGGCCAGCTCGCGATGTGTCTCATCAACGAGGAGCTGTTCAAGCATCCCGCGATGTTCGAATTCGGTGGGAGCCCGGAGCCGGCGCTCTACCTGTGCAACGACGAGCAAAAGCAGCGGTTCTTTTATCCGATCATCAACGGCGAAAAGCATAGTTGCTACGCCTTCACTGAGCCCGACGCCGGATCGGATTTCGCGCGCATCCGCACCGCCGCCGTCCGCGACGGAGATCGATGGATCATCAACGGCACCAAAACCTTCATCTCGTACGTCGAGGGCGCCGACTTTGTCATCCTGTTCACGACCTCCAATCCTAAGGCCGGATCGAGAGGAATCACCTGCTTCCTGGTCGAGATGGGCACGCCGGGCTTCAAAATCGCGCGCGAGATTCCCACGATGGGCGACAATTGGGACCCCCATGAGCTGCAATTCACCGATTGCGTCGTTCCCGACGCGAACCGATTGGGCGAAGCCGACGGCGGCTTCGCGGTGGCGGATTACCAGCTCACTCACGGGCGGCTGAAGATCGGCGCATTCCAGCTCGGCATCGCTCAGCGCTCGATCGATCTCGCGGTCGAATGGGCCAAGCAGCGCACCACCTGGGGCAAACCGATCGCCAGCCGGCAGGCGATCCAGTGGATGCTGGCCGACTCGGAGGTCGAGCTGGAGGCGGCGCGGCTGCTGGTTTACCGGGCCGGCTGGATGGCCGACGCCAAGCAAAAAATCCGCAACGAGGCCTTCATCGCCAAGCTCTACGCGACCGAGATGGCGCAGCGCGTCACCGACCGCTGCATCCAGATTTTCGGCGGCCTCGGCTACACGCGCGAATTGCCGATCCAGAGTTTCTTCCGCCAGGTGCGCGTGTGGCGAATCGGCCACGGCACCGCCGAAATCCATCGCTGGATGATCGCGCGAAACATGCTCGGCCAGTCATCGCGAGACTGAATGGCGTAACTGAAAGGAGACCCGGCTCATGAGCGTCTCGATTCCTGATCTTTGCGAAGAACTCAAACGTTACGTGGGGCGGAGCGAAAGGGCCGACCTCGGCATTATTCGCAAGGAAGCCTTCCAGCGCTTCGCCGTGGCCGCCGACAACCTCAACCCGGTGTTCTTCGAGGCCGAGTCAGCCAAGGCCGCCGGCTACATCGACGCCGTCGCACCGCCACTGTTTCTGAGTTCGGTGCGCAATTGGCAGGCCGGACCGCCGCAGGATTCGCTGCGCCCCGATGGCACCACCAGCCACGAGTTCGCATTCCTGCCGCTGGAAGGAATGCGCATCATGGGCGGCGGCCAGGACCTGGAGCTGCACGCGCCGGTGACCGACGGTACGCGGGTGTCGATGGAATTGCGGCTGGAAGGCGTCGAGTTGAAGCAGGGACGCTCCGGCGATCTGCTTCTGATCAAGGTCACGCAAATTTATCGCGACGCTGCCGACCGTCCGCTCGTGACCTGCCGCGAAACTTTTATCGCGCGCTGACCATGGAGAGCCCTACCATGCATGGCCATCAGCTTTGCTTCGAGAACGTAAAGATCGGCGCCGCGCTCACGCCGCTGGTGAAGCGGCCGACCACAGTTCAGCTTTTCCGCTTTAGCGCGGTGACCTGGAACGCGCATCGGATTCACTTCGACAAACCCTACGCGGCTACCGAGGGCTACCCAGACGTCCTAGTGCAGGCCCATCTGCACGGAAGCTTCCTCTACCAGGCGGTCGCCGACTGGGCCGGACCGCGCGCGCGGGTGCTCAGGTTCCGATGGCAGAACCGCGGGATCGCGATTCCAGGCGACGTGCTGACCTGCTCCGGCACGGTGGCCAAGGCTGAAGAGGGTGTGGTCGAGTGCGAGCTCGAAGAGCGCAACCAAAAGGGCGAGCTGTGCGCGTCGGGATGGGCACGCGTCGAGCTTCCACGACGCGGCTGACGCAGCAGGACGGCAGGCCGCTGACGCCACGGCGCTGCGGAACCGGAACTAACGCAGCAAGCAGCGAGCGGGGGGGCAAGCCGCGACATCGGAGCGGCGGCTGTGAGATCCTTGAAAAAGAGGCCCGGAGGCTGAAGCCGCCGGGCCCTTTGCTATCAAGTCCTATTGCTGCGGCAGACTGTTGTTGTCTAGTTGACCGTCCAGGTATCGCCCTGGCGCAGCAGATTTTGTGGGTCGCCCACGCCCATCTTGGCGCGCGCCTCTTCGAGCTGCTTGTTCATCGCCGCATCGTAGGTCGGACGCGAGACGCAGTAGAAAACGCCGACCGGCGTCGGCATCGGCGGCTCAAAGTTCGCCAGCATGAAGGCCAGCGAGAGGTTGCTCTCGTCGTGCACGACGATGTCGCTTTCGCTGACGCCGTTGCCGAGCTGTACCACCTCAGGACGCATCCCGTTCATGCGGATGCCGCGGTCGCGGTTTTTGCCGAAGATGAGCGGCTTGCCGTTCTCGAGCACGAGCTGATGGTCCGCCTTGATGGTCTTGTCGCTAACTTCCTTGAACGCGTCGTCGTTGAAGATGTTGCAGTTCTGGAGAATCTCGATGAACGACGCGCCGCGATGCGCGTGGCCGCGCTTGAGAACTTCGCCTAAATGCTTTTGTTCGACGTCAATCGTGCGCGCTACGAAAGCCGCGTGCGCGCCGAGCGCGACCGTGATCGGATTGAACGGAAAATCAACCGAGCCGGCGGGCGTGGACTTGGTTACCTTGCCCACCTCCGAGGTCGGTGAATACTGGCCCTTGGTGAGACCGTAGATGCGATTGTTGAAGAGCAGGATCTTGAGGTCGACGTTGCGGCGCAGCACGTGAATCAGATGGTTGCCGCCGATCGACAGTCCGTCGCCATCGCCCGTAACCACCCATACGTCGAGCTCGGGCCGAGTGACTTTCAACCCGGTCGCGACCGCCGGTGCGCGGCCGTGAATCGTATGGAAGCCGTAGGTGTTCATATAGTACGGAAAACGGCTCGAACATCCGATGCCCGAGATGAAGACCGTGTTCTCGCGCGCGACGCCCAGCTCCGGCATGATTTTTTGTACCTGAGCGAGGATTGCGTAGTCGCCGCATCCAGGGCACCAGCGCACTTCCTGGTCGGAGATGAAGTCCTTGCGAGTCAAAGCGGTAGCCATTTCTCTCAGCCCTCCAGCGCGCGCAGGATGCGATTAGTCAGTTCGCTGACCTTGAACGGACGGCCCTGGATCTTGTTGCAGCCCACGGCGTCGACCAGGTAATCGGCGCGCACCATCTTGAGCAGTTGTCCCATGTTCATCTCGGCGACCATCACCTTGCGGAAGCTCCGCAGCTTGTCGCCCAGATCGCTCGGCAGCGGATTGAGATAGCGCAGGTGGATGTGCGAGACGTTCTTGCCCTTGGCGCGCAACTGCTTGACCGCCTCGCGAATCGGCCCGAAGGTCGAGCCCCATCCGAGCATCAGCAGTTCGCCGCCGCCCGCGTCACCGAAAATTTCGATCGGCGCAATCTCGCGCGCGATGCCCGCGATCTTGCGCGCGCGCTGCCGCACCATCAGCTCGTTGTTGGCCGGCGAGTAGCTGATATTGCCAGTCTGGTCTTCAGTCGAAAGGCCGCCGAGCCGATGCTCGAGGCCAGGCGTGCCGGGCACCGCCCACGGCCGCGACATCGTTTCTGGATCGCGAGTATAAGGCATGAAGCCGTTGGGGTCGGTGCGGAACTCGACCTTGATGTCGGGCAACTTGCTTACGTCGGGCACCAGCCAGGGCTCGGCGCCGTTGGCCAGTTGGCCGTCGGTGAGCAGGATGACCGGGGTCATGTACTTGGTCGCGATCCGCACGGCCTCGTAGGCGCAGTCGAAGCAGTCGCCCGGTGTCGCCGCCGCGATAATCGGAATCGGCGATTCGCCGTGCCGCCCGTACATCGCCATCAGCAGGTCGGCCTGCTCCGGCTTGGTCGGCATTCCGGTCGAGGGGCCGGCGCGCTGGATGTCCGTGATGACGACCGGCAGTTCGGTCTTGACCGCCAGGCCCACCGCCTCGGCCTTGAGATTCATCCCGGGGCCCGAGGTCGTGGTGATCGCGATTGCGCCGCCGAAGGCTGCGCCGATCGCGGAGGCCATGCCGGCAATCTCGTCCTCAGCCTGGAAGGTGTAGACCGGAAAATTCTTGAAGCCGGCGAGGTCGTGAAGCACGTCGCTGGCGGGTGTAATCGGATAGGAGCCCAGGAACAGCGGGCGCTTGGCCCGGCACGCCGCCACTACAAAGCCCAGCGCGGTTGCGCTGTTGCCGGTGATGTTGCGGTAAAAGCCCGAGGCTATCCGGGCCGGGTCCACGACGTAGGAACTGGCGAACGCCTCAGTGGTTTCGCCGTAGTTGTAGCCCGCCTTGAGCGCCTTGACGTTGGCGGCCAGCACGTCCGGCAATTTGCGGAAGCGCCCGGCCAACCAGCTTTCGGTGCTTTCGATCGGCCGCTGATAGAGCCACGACACCAGGCCGAGCACGAACAGGTTCCGGCAGCGCATCACGGCCCGGTTGTTGAGCCCCGAGTCGCGCAGCGCCAGCGTCGTCATCTTGGTGACGTCGACCTGGAAAAGCTGGTACTTGTCGAGCGAATGATCGGTGAGCGGGTTGGTAGTGAAGCCCGCGCGCTTGAGGTTGGAGTCGCTAAACGCCGCAACGTCGGCGATGATCACGCCATTGGGCGGAACGTCGTCGAGGTTGGCCTTGAGCGCCGCCGGATTCATCGCGACCAGTACGTTGGGCTCGTCGCCGGCGGTGAAGATTTCGCTGCTGGAAAAGTTGACCTGGAAGCCGCTGACGCCGGCCAGCGTTCCCGCCGGAGCGCGTATCTCGGCGGGGAAATCGGGCAGGGTCGCGATATCGTTGCCCGCCAGTGCCGATTCGGTGGTGAACTGCATACCGGCAAGCTGCATCCCGTCGCCCGAGTCGCCTGCGAAGCGAATGACGACGTGGTCGACCTTCTCGCGCCGCTTGTGTCCGGCACCGCCGCCGGCAATGCTGTGCGATTCCGCGGCTTGTCCGGCTGCCTCAGGTGGTAGAGCCATTTTCGTTCAAACTCCTTGCGCTACGTGGCTGCGGCGGACGAATTTCAGCGTCATAGCCGAGGCCAAGTTCCTTATACCATCCAAAACTATAGCTAATAACAGAAAAAAGCGAAAGGGTCCGATACTTAACCAGCGGACTAACGGATCGTAAAAGCGCCCTCCTCGCCTCGACAATCCGACCATTCCTCCTCCACCCCGGTTACGCGCGCCAGCCGCGGCCCCTGATTGGCCCACGCCGCAAAGATCTTTAACTCGCGGCGCTGCCCCTCCGCAACGATTTCGACGTCGCCGTTGGCCAGATTCTTCACCCATCCGCGAAGCCCCAGCTCGCGAGCCTCCTCGGCCGCCGCATGACGGAAAAATACTCCCTGCACCCGCCCGTGCACCAGCATCCTGAGCCGCGCCAAATCAGGTCCGGGCATAGTCGTCGCGCGCTCTCAGTGGCGCCCTTCCCCGCCGAGCATCGCCACGAACGCAGGCTCGTCGAGCGTCTTGACTCCCAGCTCGGTTGCCTTGCGCAGCTTGGAGCCCGCCTCCGCGCCGGCCACGACGAAGTCGGTCTTGCGGCTGACCGCGGAGGTCACGCGGCCGCCGGCGGCGCGGATCTTCTGCTCGGCCTCCTCGCGCGTCATCGTCTCGAGCGTCCCGGTCAGGACGAAGCTCTTGTCGCGCAGCGCGGCGCGCCCTTGCGTGGAGGGCGCTTCGAGGGGCTTAAGGTCCAGATGCTTCATCAGCCGCTCGACCGCCTGGTTGTTGCGCGGCTCGTCGAAGTACTCGCGGATGCTGCGGGCGACCTCGGCGCCGATGTCGCGGACTGCGCGCAAGTCGTCCTCGTTTGCTTCCCTGAGCGCGTCGATCGTTTTGAAGCGCAACGCGAGCGAGCGCGCCGTACTCTCGCCGACATGGCGGATTCCGAGTCCGTTGATAAAGCGGTCGAGCGTGCGATGGCGCGAGCGCTCGATCGCGTCGAGCAGATTTTGCGCGCTCTTCTCGGCCATCCGCTCCAGCCCGGCGAGCTGCTCGTGCGTCAGCCGATATAGGTCGTCGAGCTCCTTCACCATCCCGGTCTCGACCAGCTGGCCGACCAGCTTGTCGCCCAGGCCATCGATATCCATGCAGCCTTTGGAGGCGAAATGGCGAATCGACTCGCGCACTCGCGCTGGACAATTGACGTTGACGCAGAAGTAGGCGACCTCGCCCTCCTCGTGCACAATCGCGCCACCGCACTCCGGGCAATGCGCCGGCATCTGGAACTGCCTGGCGCGCGGCTTGCCCTCCTTGGTCACGCGGACGACGTAGGGAATCACGTCGCCGGCGCGCTCGATCAGCACCGTGTCGCGCTCGCGCACGTCCTTGCGGCGGATTTCGTCCAGGTTGTGCAATGAGGCGTTGGAAATCGTCACCCCGGCGAGCGCCACCGGCTCGAGCTGAGCGACCGGCGTGAGCGAGCCGATCCGTCCGACGTAAACTGCAATCTTGTTGACCCGGGTCTCGGCCTGCTGCGCCTTGAATTTGAACGCGACTGCCCATCGCGGCGAGCGCGACACTTCGCCCAATTGCTCCTGGAGCGGGAACGAGTTGACCTTGGCGACCACGCCGTCGGCTTCGTAATCGAGGTCATGGCGCTGTTCGGAAATCCGCGCGTGATATTCCAGGACCTCGTCGACGCCGTGGCAGATTTTCGTCAGCGGGTTTACCTTGAGCCCAAGCGACTTGATTCCCTGGAGAAATTCCCACTGGCTCTGGTAGCTGACGCCCTCGATCGCACCTGGCGTATGGCAAAAGATGTCGAGCGGGCGAGCGGCGCTGATTTTCGGATCAAGCTGGCGGAGTGACCCGGCCGCGGCGTTGCGCGGATTGGCAAACGGCGGGTCGCCCGCCGCCACGCGCTCGTTATTGAGCCGCTCGAAGGCGCGCCGCGGCAGGATCACCTCACCGCGAACTTCGAGCAGCTGCGGCGCCTGGCTGTGCGCCGGATGGATCAGGCGCAGCGGGATGCTCTTGATCGTGCGGATATTCTGGGTTACGTCCTCGCCGTTGACTCCGTCGCCGCGAGTCGATCCCACGGTCAGCCGGCCGTCTTCGTAGATCAGTTCGACCGCGAGACCGTCGAGCTTGACCTCGGCGACGTACTCGACGTCGGCCTCGCTATGGAGGAAGCGCTTGATCCGGCGGTCGAACTCGCGCATCTCCTCGGCGTCCATCGCGTTGGCGAGCGACATCATCATGCGGCGATGGACGACGACGGCAAATTTTTCGCTCGGCCTGGCGCCGACGCGCTGGGTCGGCGAATCGGGCGTGAGGAATTCGGGATGCTCGGCCTCGAGCGCCTCGAGCCGGCGCATCAGGGCGTCGTACTCGGCGTCGGTCAGCTCCGGATTATCGAGGACGTAATAAAGGTGATTGTGACGGTTTATCTGCGCGCGCAGCTTTTCGATTTCCGCCCGCGCGCGCTTGAGATCGTCCTTGGGCGTCATTTTCGCCTGGCCCCACGCCCGCGGCACGGTCGAACCTCGCACTTTCAGCGGCGGGCGTAGCCCATCGCGTCGAGGAAGTCCTCGAGGCTGGGAAAACGCATGTACATGTTGGTCCGCTTCTGCGCTCCGATCGTCGTGCTCGATTCCGGCGAATACGCGTGTCCGGGATACACCACGGTCGTGTCGGGCAGGCTGCGCAGCGTGCGATTGAGACTGTAGTACATCGCCTCCGGGTCCGAGCCCGGCAGGTCCACGCGTCCGCAGGAGTTGACGAACAGCGTGTCGCCCGAAACCAGGTTGCCTTCGACCAGGAAGCACTGCGACCCTGGCGTATGGCCGGGCGTGTGCAGAAAAGTGATCGTCAGATCGCCCAGCTTAAGCGTGTCGCCGGCATCCATCTTAACCAGGTCGGAATCGCTCAACCCCGCCACCTTGCGCGTGCCCTCGGCCTCGGCCTTGTTTACGTAGACCTTGGCCTTCACCCGCTCGAGCATCCGCGCCGCGCCCTCGATCGTCATCGCCATCATGCTGCCGCCGAGATGGTCGGGATGGTAGTGAGTTATCAGGATGTGCTCGATTTCCATCCCATAGCGTTCGGCCCATTTGATGATCTTATCGACGTCCCAGGCCGGATCGACCACGGCGGCCTTGCGAGTCACCGGATCGCCGATGAGATAGACGAAGTTTGCCATCGGTCCCACCTGGGCCTGATGCAATACGAGCCGCTCCGATTCCGCCATCGATCTTTTACTTTCTCCGGGTTTTACTCTCTCCGCCGCGCGTTCAACGCGGGAATCTCAGTCCGCGCGACAATTTCAATCCTTCCAGCAACTTCCGCCGGCAACTCGGCCGGCAATTCCGTCTCGTGTCATTAAGCGATTAGCGCCGTAATTCAAATCTAGCGCTTGCCGCGCCGCGGCGCATCGTTGTCCTTGCCGCTCGCGTTATCGCCCGCCGCGGCCGCCCGTCGTTTGGCCGCCACCGCCGCGCGCGGATCGATTCGCAACCCGCGGTCCCACAGGAACTCGGGCTCCTTGAGCCGCTTTGCAACCCATCGCGATTGCACGAACAGATGGTCGCTCAGGCGATTGACGTAGACCATCAGATGGTCGTTGATCGGCTCGACGCGCCTCAGCGCCCAGCATACGCGCTCGGCCCGCCGGCACACGGTGCGCGCCTGGTGCAGGAAGCCGTTGAGCACGCCGCCGCCGGGAAGCGTGAAGGAGTTGAGCGGCTTCAGCTCCTGCTGCATCCGGTCCATCTCCTCCTCGAGCTTCTTCGCTTCCGCCGCGCTCATCCTGTGCATCCCGGCGTATTCAGCGGGCGGCGGCGTCGCCAGTTCGGAGCCGACGTCGAATAGCTCGTTCTGGATGCGCCGCAGGCTTTCAGAATACCAACCGTAATCCTTGCCGAAGCGGCGCTTGTAGCCGGGGAGATAACTGCGCACGATACCGACGATGGAATTGAGCTCGTCGACAGTACCGTAGGCCTCCAGGCGCGCGCTCTCCTTGGCCACGCGAGCGCCGCCGACCAGCGCGGTCAGGCCGCGGTCGCCGCTGCGCGTATAGATCCGTGTCAGCCGAATCGCCATCTGTTGTGACCCGTGCGCGGCAGGGTCCGCGCGCTAAAGCCCGGCCTTGCGCCGCAGCGCCTGGTAGCTGTTGTCGCCGACTTCGCTCGAGACCGGCAGCCCCGCCTCGCGCCATCCTGCAACCACGACCTGACCCGAGGCGTCGCGCGCGCCGCCAAACCCGCCGCGCACGTTGGTGAGGTCGGTGTAGCCGGCCGCCTCGAGCAGTTCGCACGCGCGCTGCGAGCGTCCACCCGCCAGGCATCCCACCACCAGTTTCTTCTCGCGCGCCAGCGTCTTGGCCACCACGTCGACGAATTCGCCGTTGAGTTCCATCTGGCCCGGGCCCTTGATGAAAACCACCGGGACGTTGATTGCACCTTGCGGATGGCCCTGGGCGAATTCGGGTTCGGTGCGGACGTCGAGATAAATTGCGTCAGGGTTGTTCTTCAGTATCTCGTGAGCCTGCGGCGGCTCGGCCTGGTTAATTGGCATGGTCGGATGAAACCTCCGTCGGAGAATCGATCGCGCTCGCGCCAGCGCGGCGTATTAAGTATGAGATGTCTGCGCCGGGCGCAGGCTATCCTATCAGAGCGCGCCGCGCTTCCCAGAGCGCGAGACGATTTCCTGAAGTTCGCGGCGCCGCTGACGAGACGCGCCGGCGTAGCGGCGCGGCATCGGCAGCTTTCGCGCGGTCGGCCGTGGCGCCAATCAACCTCGACGCCAATTAACCTCGACGATAGATCGCGAACTCCTCCTCGAACCTGGCCGCGCGCTCCTGGGCGGAGCTCAGCCGCTGCGTGCGCAGGAAGAACTGCACCAGTTCCTCGTGACTCACCTGCCCCGCGGGACTGGCCACTTCAACCAGTTCTTCGATAAGGCTCGGAAACTTCTCGCTCGGGATGTAGTAATGCGCCCAGCCGAAGTTGCAGTGTCGATGCAAAATTCTGGCTATCGCCTTCTCTAAAAGTTCGCGACTGCTCATGCACACGATACCGTCCAGGATTCGCGGGGCGAGCCCGGCACCACCTTTTAACACGGCGCGGCGCGCCTGCGCTGCCTACTTATCGCAGACCCGGCGCGCGTCGCACAAGTCCCGTCAGCTCGCCTTCTCCAGCTGGGAGGGTCCCTCGCTCTCGTCGGCCCAGACGATCCTGCGGTAGTCAAAGCGTGAGCCAGCGATGAGGTTGAATTTGATCACCTCGAAATATGGCGACAGGTCGAAGTCTCGCGGCGTGATCAGCGAGGGCGAAATCATGTGATAAAGCCCGGGCGGAAGATGGGCCGGCCTCGAGATCAACTTGCCGAGCCGGTGCGGCGGACCATGAACGACCGGATAGCCTTCGGGCATCGGCTCGATCCTGGGCACGATCGGAAATCGCACCCGGGCGAAACACTCGGCGATCATGCTCGAACAAATCGCGCGAGTTGGGTCGCCGCTGCCAAAGCGCAAGGCCGTGTGGCGAAAGCGCGCCGGCACCAGGCTCACCGGCAGAAAGTAACGGGCGAGGTCGAATGCGTTTCTGAGATCGTACTGCCGCCCGACATGCGCCAGCGCCTCGTCCATCACGACCCGGAGATCGGATTCGGAGAGCCGGTAGGGGCGGCAGATGCGGACGTTGAAGTCGCGGTACCTCGCCAGCGGAGTCAACACGACTCCGCTCTGCACCAGCGCCTCGACCACCATGTAGTTGGCTTCTTCGCCGTATTCCTGGGCGAGCCTGAGCCGCAATTCTGGGTCGCGCTTGATCGCCTCGTCACCGACGTAAAGCGCCGAATGCGACCACGAACTCTGGGTCAGGTATTTGATGACCTCGCTGATACGCTCGTTGCCCTCAGCCAGGACTACGTCGCCCTTGCGGATCTGCCGTTTCAGCTCCGCCAGGTCGTTGGGATAAACGAGGGTGTAGCGCTTAAGCGGCGTGGTGAGCTGACGGACTGCGAAACGCATCAACGCATCACGCACGCGGCGAAATGGCTCCAGCAGTGTGGATGCGCCCATCGGCCAGCCGTCTCGGGGCCGGAGCACCTGCGGGGCGCCGCGGCCGCTGGAACTAGTATACGGGGCGCTAGCTTATCCAAACAAGTGCGAAGCTGGGGACGAGACGTTCATAAGCCCTTGATAATGTGACTCTTAGCTCCTGAATGATCCGACGATGCCGTAGTACGGCACGGTCAGGGTCGTCTGTTGCGGGTCGTCGGTGCGGATGGTCAGCGCGCCACGTATCTGGCCATCCGGAGTGTTGGGCCTGAGCGCCACCGTGAGCTTGTACTCCTTGCCCGGCGTCACCGGAGCGACCTTGGCGAAGACACTATTGCTGGTGCTGTCCACGCCGAGCACGTTGATGGTGTGGCTGCCCTGGTTGGTGAGCCGCACGATACGCACCGCTCCCTGATGATGCGGCAGGATGCCGAACGAGACCTGGTTCGGCTTGACCACCAGATCGCCGGTGACCACGCCGAGAATCGCGACTCTGAGCGGCGCGCGGCTGGTCTCGATCCGCAGCGTATCGCTGATCGGCCCCGGCGGCATCGACGGCGACAGCGCCACGTGCAGCAACGCTCCCGGCTTGCCGTCGGTGCGCGCCGACTCCGTCACCTTGATATACGGACTATCGTTCTTTACCGACTTCAGCGCGAATCCCCTGCCTCCGACCATGTCGCTGACGACGACGTCGCGAGTGGCCGCGCTGCCGCGATGAACGCTGCCGAAGTCCAGGTCCATCGGCTGGGCCGCCACTTGCGGCTTGATCACGCCTTCGATCTTGAGTTGTAGCGACGCGTTGGCGGGATCGTTGGTGGTCAGGGTAATCACGGAGAGGCTGTGGCCTTGCTCGAAGTGCGTATCGACGGAGGCCGCGATGGTAGCAACTTCGCCAGGCGTCAGGATATTCTTGCTTGGTTTGGCGGCAGTGCATCCACACGACGAGTTGACATTCCTGATCTCAAGCGGCGCGCTGCCCACGTTCTTGATCATGAAGACATGATTCAGTGGCGGGCCGCTTAGCGCCGTACCGAAATTATAGGCCGGTTCGGCAACCTCGGCCTTCGGCGCCCCGGCCGCAGCCGAGCCCGACTGCTCGCCGAGCAGTGCCGAACCCGCCGAGGGTAAGTCGGCGGCAAAGGCATGGCGTGCCGGCGTGGCGAAGCGCGCGCCGATCGCCAGCAATGCGGCAAGCATCAAAGCTGAGCGGAGGTTGGCGTTCATAACGGATGCCTGGAAAAAATGCTCGTTGAACTGATAACGAATCGCGGCTCAGCGCCCCGCGGCGCGGACGGCCTCGGCGCCGTTGGCGTCGCGCTCGAAGCGGCTTAGAAAATCGGTGGCGAACTCGCCGCGCAAAAAATCCGGGTCCTGCAGAATCCGCAGATGAAGCGGGATATTGGTCTTGATGCCGTCGACCTGGTACTCGCGCAGCGCCGCACGCGCCCGCGTCACCACTCCCGCGCGATTATCGGCGTGCACAATCAGCTTGGCGATCAATGGATCGTATTGCACCGGCACGCGGTAGCCGTCGTACAGCGCCGATTCGACCCGCACGCCCAATCCGCCGGGTGCATGATGATTCGACACCACGCCAGGCGATGGCAGGTGAGTGTCGGGATCCTCCGCATAAATCCGGAACTCCATCGCCGCGCCGCTGATCGTGACCTGGCGCTGCTTGAGACGCAGCCGCTCGCCCATCGCGAGCGCCAGGCTCTCGCGCACCAGGTCGACGCCGGTCACCATCTCGGTCACGCCGTGCTCAACCTGGATGCGGGTGTTCATCTCGATGAAATAGAAACTGCCGTCGGCGGAAAGCAGGAACTCGACCGTGCCGACGTTGGAATAGCCAACTACCTGGGCGGCGCGCACGGCAGCTTTGCCCATCTTCTCGCGCAGCCGCGCCGTCATCACCGGGCACGGCGCCTCTTCGAGCACCTTCTGATGGCGCCGCTGGATCGAGCAGTCGCGCTCGCCCATATGAATCACATTGCGATGGGTGTCGGCGAGAATCTGAAATTCGACGTGCCGCGCGTGCTCGAGGTACTTCTCCAGGTACATCGTGCGCGAGCCGAAGGCCGCCTCGCTCTCGGCGCGGGCGAGTGCGAACAGGCGGTTCAGCTCCTTCTCGTCGCGCGCCACGCGCATCCCCTTGCCGCCGCCACCGGCCGCCGCCTTGATCAGCACCGGGAAACCGAGCCGCCTGGCGTCGGCCGCCGCCTCGCGCACTTCGGTCACGCCCTTACCCTCGCTGCCCGGCAGCACCGGTACGCCGGCGCGAACCATGATGCGGCGCGCGCGCGGCTTGTCACCCATCAGGCGGATATGGCGCGCGAGCGGGCCGACGAAATGCACACCCGAGCGGCGGCAGGCCTCGGCGAAGTCGCCGTTTTCGGACAGGAAACCGTAGCCGGGATGGACCGCGTCGGCACCATAGGTCAACGCCGTGCTGATGATCGCCGGAATGTTGAGGTAGCTCTCCTCGGCCGCAGCCGGCCCGATACAGACTGCCTCATCGGCCATCCGCACATGCAGTGCGTCCTTGTCAGCGGTCGAATAGATCGCCAGCGTGGCGATGTTCAGCTCGCGGCAGGCGCGGATGATCCGGATGGCGATCGTGCCGCGATTGGCTACCAGCAGTTTTTTAAACATGGCGCGGTCGTTTACACCAGGCGCGGCTTAGCCGGCCTCGATTACCATCAAGGGCTGCCCGTACTCGACGGGTTGGCCGTTTTCGCAAAGTATCTTAACCAGCTTACCACCAATCTCGGCCTCGATCTCGTTCATCATCTTCATCGCTTCGATGATGCACAGGGCCTGGCCCTTGCGTACGCTGTCGCCCTCCTCCACGAACGGATCGGAATCGGGAGACACCGCGCGATAGAACGTCCCCACCATCGGGCTCTGCACGTAGCGATGGCCGGGGGCGAGTTCCTGCGCCGCCGCGGGCCGCGCGTCCGAAATCGGACCGCCAAGACCTGTGGCGGCTTCGACGGCCACGCGCGTCACGCCGCGCTGGTGAACGACAGCCGGAGGCGGATGATGCTGGTCGGCCGAGTTGGCCGCGCGCACCAGGCGCACCTTGCCCTTTTTATCTTCGATTTCAAGCTCGCTCAGCCCGAAGTCTCGCATCAGTGCGAGCAGAGCTTTTATTTCCCGCAGTTCCATCGATGCTCCCAGGGATACGGCCCGGGCCACTTCGCGTTACGCCAAACAGCCGAGGCGGGTCAGGCATCCGCGGCGGCCTGATCCGCCTCGATCAGCCGCTTTGCCGCGCGCAGCGCCAGGAGGTAGCCCTCGGCGCCGAAGCCCATGATTCGGCCAACCACGATGCCGGCGATGGTCGAATGATGGCGAAATGGCTCGCGCGCATAAACGTTCGAAAGATGGACTTCGACGGTCGGCAGCTCGCAAGCGGTTATCGCGTCGCGAATCGCCACGCTGGTATGCGTATAGCCGGCCGGGTTGATCACCAGCACCTGCGCGCGCCCACGCGCCTGCTGGATTCGATCCACGATCGCCCCTTCGCTGTTCGACTGGAAGGTCTCCACCTTGAGGCCCAGCTCGCGGCCCAACTGCTTGAGCGAGCGGTCGATGTCGCCCAGACGCGTGCGACCGTAAATTTCCGGTTCGCGCTCGCCGAGAAGATTCAGGTTCGGTCCATGGATAACCAGCACGGCCGCCGACGCGCCAGGCGCGCTACCTGCGGCGGTGTCACCAGCGTCCGCTTTGCCTGTCCTCGCCATCTCTGGCGGGCATTGAAGCCTACCAACCGGCGGCTTTCAAGCAACGATCAGCGTGCGCATCAACAGCGGAGTCCGGCGCGATTCGCCTAATCATCGTTAATCATCTTCTGTGTCGTCTTGGCGTGTTCGCCGCGAGGCCAGCGCATTCTGGTAAACCTCGCGCCGGCTGCCCCCGCCAAGCCGTGCGATCACCGCGCTCGCCTGCTTGAGTGAGAGCCCGGCCTCGCACAGCATCTCGACCGTGAGTGCTGCCGGCGCCGCCGCCAAATCGCCAAGTGCCTGCTCCTGCGCGCTCTGCTCGCGACCGATGCCCGCAACTACCAACGTGATCTCGCCGCGCGCAGGGTTTGCGGTAAAGCGCGCCGCCAGCTCTGCGAGGCTCGCGCGCACCACTTCCTCGTATGTCTTCCCGATCTCTCGCGCGACCGCGGCCTCGCGCTCCGCGCCGAAAGCCTCGGCCATCGCGGTCAGCGTCGGACCAAGGCGGCGCGCCGCCTCGAAGAACACCATCGTGCGCCGTTCGCGAACGAGCGCCTTCAACTCGTTTCGACGGGACGCGGATTTCGAAGACAGAAAACCTTCGAAGGTGAAACGGTCGGTCGGCAGCCCGACGATCGAGAGCGCCGCGATCACGGCCGAGGGGCCGGGAATCGCGCCAACCCGGATTCCCGCACTCAGCGCCTCGCGCACCAGCCTGAAGCCAGGATCGGAGATAGCCGGCGTGCCGGCATCGGTAACCAGCGCGATTCGCGCGCCGCGGCGCATCCGCTCGACCAGCTCGGAGGCGCGGCGTTCCTCGTTATGCTCGAAGTAGCTGATTGTGGGCGTGCGGATCGCATGCGCGGCGAGCAGCGGTGCCACTCGCCGCGTATCCTCGCACGCGATTAAATCCACCTGCGCCAGAATGCCGAACGCGCGCGGGCTCAAATCGGCTATGTCGCCGATCGGCATCGCGACGACATAAAGCATCCCCGACACGCGCGGCTGTTATCTTCGGATATCTTCGCGAGCTACCGTTGTGTTGGCCTGGCGCGCGGAAACGACGCTCAGATGCATAAGGCCGAGCAGCCCCAGCATCAAGACCGTCTCGAACGACGCACTCCCGACAAAACCGGCGATTCCCGAAAGCAAGCCGAAAAGCAGGGTGAAGACTACCGCAGACATAACATTCTCCTCAAAGCTGTGGCGATGCGCCCCCTGCAGCGCCGGCTGACAGCAGATGTCCAATCGCAAAAGCCAACTCTCAAGACGAATTATACATCCGCGTAAGCAGCCAGACCATCGAATTGCGATCTTGCTCGCGAAAACCCTGCTGGCCGTTCACTTTGAGTCGTTCGTGATCCTTTTAGGTGAGTCTTATCATTCGATGACCCGTCGAATAGCCGCCATCCACGACTACAGCCTGCCCAGTGATAAAAGACGCGTCTTGCGAGGATAAAAATAACGCGACTCGCGCAATCTCCTCGGGCTCTCCGGCGCGTCCCAGCAGATGCATCGCGGCGAACATCTGATGCGCTCGCGCGCGCTTTTCGGGCGTCAGGTTGTCGAAGCCGCTCTCATAAAGCGGCGTTTCGATCGATCCCGGGCAGATGCAGTTGACGCGAATGCCATACTCCGCGTAGTCCATCGCGAGCGACTTGGTCAGCAGAATCACGCCCGCCTTCGCCGCGCAGTACGCGGCCATCTGGCGGAAGCCCTCGATCCCGGCGACCGACGCCGTGCTCAGGATCACGCCGCCCCGCTTCATCAACTCGGGCAAAGCGTATTTGCAACCCAGGAAGACGCCCTTCAGATCGACGTCGATCGTGCGATCCCATTCCTCCTCGGTGAGCAGATGCGTGCGCCGGGCGAAACCGACGCCGGCGTTGTTGTAGAGGATGTCGAGCCGGCCGAAGCGGCCTACCGTCTCGGCCACCATCCGCTCGGTGTCGGCGGCTTTCGATACGTCGGCCACAATCGCGATCGCCTCGGCGGCGCTTTTCGTGATTTCGGCGGCGGCTGCGCGTGCGTTGTCCTCGGCGCGGTCCACGACCGCGACCTTCGCGCCCTCCGCGGCGAACACTTTTGCGGTGGCGCGTCCGATTCCCGATCCACCGCCGGTGATCAATGCGATTTTCCCGTCGAGCTTGCCCATTTTCTATTTCACTCCGTTTGATTCGCCGCGATGTTGGTTCAGCAACGCGCGCAGGCGCTATAGCATCTAGCCTGCGATCATTTGCGCATCAAGAGCGATGCCCTTGGCCTTGCGCGTTCCGAGCAGCGAAAGACAAGTCACGAAGGGCCGGTGAAGAAGTGCATCGAGCGGTCGGCGAATGCGATGATCGGTGTCCAGTACAATCCCAGCACCACCGTCGCGCACGCCAGCACGCCCATCAGGCTGTAGTTCCATGCCTCGAACGTGATCGGCGTCTCGTCGCCACGCGGCTCTTCAAGGAACATCATCCTGACCGGCGCCATGTAGTAGTAGAGAGAGACGGTCGAATTTAATATGCCGATCACCGCCAGCACGTAGAATTGCGAACGGATGACCGCGGCGAAGATGTAGAACTTGCCGATGAAGCCGATGGTCGCGGGGATGCCGGTCAGCGAGAGCAGGAAGATCGCCAGCGCGACCGCCGGGACCGCGCCGCCGCGCCAGGCCAGACCGCGGTAGGCCTCGATATCCTCGCGGCCGGTAGCGTTGGCGACGATCATCACGACCAAAAACGCCCCCGCGTCCATCACGTAGTACGCGAACAGGTAGAACAGCGTCGCGCGGATGCCGTCGTTGGTCAGGATCACCAAGCCCATCAAAGCGTAGCCTGCCTGTGCGATCGAGGAGTAGGCGAGCAGCCGCTTCATATTGGTCTGCTGGAGCGCGGCGAGATTGCCCAGCGTCATCGTGATCACGCACACGACCAGCAGCAGTTGCGGCCAATCGACGCCGTTAAGCGGCTGCCAGTTTCCGGCCGCGCCCAGACGCGAAATCGCGGGGTAGAAAAAACGGGTGAGCAGCGCGAAGCCGGCCGCCTTCGATCCCACGGCCAGAAAAGTGGTGATCGGAATCGGCGCGCCCGTATAAACGTCGGGCGCCCACATGTGAAACGGCACCGAAGCGATCTTGTAGCCGAGCCCGGCCAGGATCAGCACCACCGCGATGAACACGGTGAGCACCGGGAGATGGCCGGGCGCGCTCAGCGCGCTGTTGATCGCGTTAAAGTCGAGTGAGCCGGTGATTCCGAAAATCCAGCTCATCCCGTAAACCATCGTGCCCGAGGCGACGCCGCCGTAGATCAGGTATTTCAGCGCGGCCTCCTGCGAGCGGCGGTTGTGGCGCAGGAAACCGGTCAGGATGTATGAGGTCAGGCTTACGAACTCCAGCGCCAGGTAGGCCATAAGGAGGTTGGCCGCCTCCGCCATCAGGAACATCCCGAGCGTGCTGGCGAGCAGGATCGCGTAGTACTCGCCTTGGTCGCACTGGCGCACCTCCACCGAACCCATCGACATCCAGACCGCGACCAGCGCGGCCAGCGCGATCAGTGCCCGAAAGAAGAACCCGAACGCATCGAACACCAGCATCCGATGGAACAGCCATGCACCGCGCTGCACCGGTTCGATAGCGATCAGCACCAGCGCTCCGGCGGTGATGATCAGCGCGAGATCGCCGAGCGGCGTCTTGTCGCGCAGGATCAGATCGACGACGACCAGTACGATTACTCCCGCCGTGAGCAGCAATTCGGGCAGGAAATGGCTCAGGCTGGCGAGGTTGCCGAGGTCCATCTTTAATTCGCTTTAATCTTGACCGCTAATCCGCCGCGGCGCGCGCACCCGCCGCTCACGGCACGATCGCGGACGCTGGCGCATGCGCCATCAGCACGACCTGGTTGACGTGATTGAGCGAAGCGCCGAGCAGATCGAGGATCGCATGCGGATAGACGCCGAGGATGAGCACGATGATCGCGAGCGGGATCAGCATGAAGGCTTCGCGCAGCGTGAGGTCGGTCAGGCTCTTGTATTTTTCGTTGAGCGGGCCGAGGTAGATGCGCTGAAAGGTCCACAGCATGTAACCGGCGGTTAGAATCGCCGTGCCGGCGCCCAGGACAGTCATCACCGGATAGCGCTGCCATGCGCCGATCAGCACCAGAACCTCGGAGATGAAAGCCGAGAGTCCCGGCAAACCCATCGCAGCGAAAAACGCAAAGCCGGTCAGCGCCGCACACATCGGCATCTGGCTGGCCAACCCGCCAAAGCCGGCGATTTCGCGATGGTGCGCGCGATCGTAGATCACGCCGACCAGCAGGAAGAGCATCGCGGTGATTGTGCCGTGGTTGAACATCTGCAGCACCGCGCCATTGATCCCGGCCTCGGTCAGCGCCGCCATCCCCAGCATCACGTAACCCATGTGGCTCACCGAGGAATAGGCGATGAGCTTCTTGTAGTCGGTCTGTGCCATCGCGCACAGCGCGCCGTACACGATGTTGATCGTGCCGATCACCCCGAGCAGCCAGAAGGCGAACTCGTGGCTGGCGGCCGGCAGGATGGAGAAGTTGATACGCAGGATGCCATAGGTGCCCATCTTGAGCAGCACGCCGGCCAGGATGACGCTGATCGCGGTGGGCGCCTCGACGTGCGCGTCGGGCAGCCAGGTGTGGAATGGAAAGGCCGGGATTTTGATCGCGAAGCCTATAAACAGCGCGATCCATGCCACGCGCTGAAAGGTCATCGAATAGTGGCCGGCGTTGGCGGCGAGCTCGATCATGTCGAAGGTCGGCGCCGCGCCATAATAGTACAGCCCCAGCATCGCGAGCAGGATCAGCACCGAGCCGAGCAGCGTGTAGAGAAAGAACTTGATCGCGGCGTACTCGCGCCGCGGCCCGCCCCACACACCGATGAGGAAGTACATCGGCAGCAGCATCACTTCCCAGAAAATGTAGAACAGGAAAAAGTCGAGCGCGACGAACACGCCCATCATGCCGGTGTCGAGCAGCAGCAGCAGCGCGTAATAGCCGCGCTCGCCGCGGTCGATGGTGAAGCTCGCGAACACCGAGATGAAGCAGATGATCGCGGTCAGCAGGACCATCGAGATACTGATCCCGTCAACGCCCAGAAAGTAAAAGATATGATAGGCGGGAATCCAGGCGCGATGCTCGGCGAACTGGATGGAAGTGGTGGTGGTATCGAAGTTGGCGTACAGCCATCCGGCGATAAGCAGTTGCGGAAAGGTGAAGAGCGCGGCGATCCAGCGGATGAATTTCTCCTGCCCCTTGGGGCAGAGCAGGATCAGAACCATCCCGACGAGCGGAATGAAGGTGATAAGGGTCAGCGGATGAGTCATCGTCGGTTGCGCGACGCGGCCGTTGGCTCTGCCGCCCCTCCCCCCTCCCTCCGCCTCACGTCCGCAACACCGCGCGGACAATGAGGGCGAACGTAACCGCCGCCAGGATTCCGTACAGGTAGCCGTTGATCGAACCGGTCTGCAGCCGCCGCATCCGCTGACCCGCATCCAACGTCACGTTGGAGGCAAGATTGACCAGTCCGTCGACCACGTAGCGGTCGAGCAGCCCCGAGAGCCACGAACTGAAAACGGTCGCCGTGGCGGCGAAGTTGACGATCCAATCGATGATGTGGAAATCGAACCAGGCCGCGGCTTGCGAGGCTTCGAGCGTCCCGGCCACCGGACCCGCTGCGTAAGCCTCGTCGACGTAGTACTTGTTGAGCACCGTGCGATATAGCGCGCCGCCCCACAGTTCGCTGACCCAATCGTAGGCGGTCGAGCCCTGGCGATATATGAGGTCGGCCAGATACCATCCCGCAGCCACCATCGCCAGCGACAACACGGCGAGGCCGGCCTCGGCGCTACGGTTCTCGGTCGCGGATTCGATCATCTGGCGCGTCGCCGGCGAGGCGAACACCGGCGCGAGGAAGTTTCCGAACGGATCGAGGCGCTCGATAAAGCCAGGCAATTTTACGAAGCCGCCGACCACCGACAACGCGCCCAGCACCACCAGCGCAAGCGTCATCGAGGGCGGCGATTCGTGCAGGTGATGCTCCTGTTCGTGAGTGCCGCGAAACTCCCCGAAAAACGTCATATAAACCTGGCGAAACATGTAAAAGGCGGTGATTCCCGCGCCCAGCCACAGAAGCGCCCACAGCAGCGGATGGCCGTGAGCGAAGCTGTCCCAGATGATCGCGTCCTTCGACATGAAACCAGCGAACGGCGGGATACCGCAGAGCGCGAGCGTCGCGGCGAGAAAAGTCCAAAACGTGATCGGCAACCGCTCGCGCAGACCGCCCATCAGCCGCATGTCCTGCACACCGCCCATCGCATGGATCACCGAGCCCGCGCCGAGGAACAGGCAGGCTTTGAAGAACGCATGCGTCATCAGGTGAAAGACGCCGTCGACATACGCGCCCACCCCGACCGCGGCGAACATGTAACCGAGCTGGCTCACGGTCGAATAGGCCAGCACCTTTTTGATGTCGTCCTGGGTGGTGCCGATAGTGGCGGCGAAAAACGCGGTCAGCGTCCCGATTGTCGCAATCGTCAGCATCGTCGCCGGCGCCATCGAGAACAGGAAATTGAGCCGCGCCACCATGTACACGCCCGCCGTCACCATCGTGGCCGCGTGGATTAGCGCACTCACGGGCGTCGGCCCGGCCATCGCGTCAGGCAGCCATACGTGAAGCGGAATCTGCGCTGACTTGCCGGTCGCGCCCGCGAACAGCAGTAGCGTCACGAACGTGACCAGCGACATCCCGAAGTAGCCCGGCATACCGGCCAGCGCAGGCGCCCAGTGTGCGACGTCGCGGATGACCAAGGTCGCATGACCAGCAGTGCCAAGTCCGGTGAACAGCGAATACAGCGCGACCACGAACGCCCAGTCGCCGACGCGGTTGACGATAAACGCCTTGTTGCCGGCGGTAGTGTTCGCGAGGTCCTTGTACCAGAAGCCGATCAGCGCGAACGAGCACAGCCCCACGCCCTCCCAGCCAACGAACATCAGCCACAGATTGTCCGCCAGCACCAGCACCAACATCGCGAACGTGAACAGGTTCAGCCACGCGAAGAAGCGCCAGTAGGACTCGTCCTCGTGCATGTAGCCGGTCGAATAGATGTGAATCAGGCCGCCGACTCCGGTGATGATCAGCGCCATCAGCATCGAGAGCGGGTCGAGCCAGAACGCGATGTCGAGATTGAGCGGGCCTACGTTAATCCATCGCCAAAGATGGTCAAGCATGAAGCGATCGGCGGGCGCCATCGCCAGCATCATGGCCCAGGCGTAAACGGCCAGCGCGAAAGCCGCGGCCACCGTGCCGCATCCCACGATACTTATCGCGCGCTTGCCGAGTTCGCGCTGCAAGCGGGCGCCGGCCAGGAAGTTCACCGCCGCGCCGAGCAGCGGCAGCAATACGATCCAGCGCACGAAATCGACCGCGAGCGGATGCTCCATCGCGCTAGAGCCTCACCTCAACCCCACCGCAATCGCGCCGATTCAACGAGAAGCGGGATCGCCAACGGGATCGCGTCGATATAAGCAGAAACCGCGACGAAAACAAGGCGGACGAGGCGTGGGAGACGGCTGGCTGCGCTGCACCGTGAGGCCCGTGACGCTCGCGGCGAAAGCGGCTAGCCTCTGAGCGTCTCGGTCGCATCGACGTCAATCGTTCGCAGGTTCTGGTAGATCGCCAGGATCACGGCGAGACCGATCACGGCCTCAGCCGCGGCCAGCATGATGACGAAGATCGCAAAGACCTGCCCGTCGTAGCGGGCGCCGCCGAAATAGGCGAAGGCAAGATAATTGATATTGGCGGCGTTGAGGATGAGCTCGATGCCCATCAGGATGCCGATCGCGTTGCGCCGCGTCAGCACGCAATACGAGCCGAGCAAAAACAGGATCAGCCCCAGGACGAGGAAATGGTTGAGCGTGATCCCGCCGCCCATCGCGGTCAGTCCCCCGCCTTATCGGCCGCCGCGCCTGCCGTTTCTGCTACGGGATCCGGGCTCGAGATCGGATCCTGACGCGATATGACGACCGCGCCGATCAGGGCCACCAACAGGACCAGCGACGCAACCTCGAACGGCAGCACGTAGGCGCCCAGAAAAGCGTTGCCGACGCCATAGGTCGTCGCCGAAACGCTGATCTTGGGCGCAAGATGCCACGGCGTCCGCAACGTCGCGTACAACATCACTGCCCCGGCGAGCGCGGTCACGGTCAAGCCAGCGATCGGCCCGGCCGCGCGATTCGATACGGCGACGTCGCCGATTCCCTGCGTGAGCATCACGGCGAAAATCGTCAGCACCACGATGCCGCCTACGTAGAGCAACACCTGGACCATCGCGACAAAATCGGCAGCGAGCAGAATATAAATTCCCGCGACACCCATCAGCGCGCCGACCAGCGCGAACGCCGAATAGACGATGTTGCGCGAGAATGCGACCAGTGCGCCGAACCCGACGGTAATCGCCGCGACGAAGTAGAAGATTATCTGCGCTGCGAGCGTGTTAAGCATCTAACGGGTCGGCGTGCGCGCGGCCGCAGCAACTACGCTCGCTCCGGCTCATCCTTCTTGGCGCCAGGGTTAGGGCTGGGAGCGCCGGCCGGCGCAGCCGTCGGCGCTGTTGCGGCGGCGGACTCAGTGGGCGCGGACGCGCCCGCTGAGTCCGCCGCCGATTCGGGCTTCGCGGGGGCAGCCGGCGCTGCTGCGGCGGGCTTCGCCGCCGCAGCAGCGCCGGCTGCGGGCGAGGCGGGCCTGGCGGCCGCCGCTGGGGCCGCGGCCTTCGTCGCGGCCCCAGCGGCGGCCGCGGGCCCGGGCGCGGCGGGCGGCTTGGCGCCGCCCGGCTGCGCCCATTCGTCGACGTAACGCATCCCGCGCTCGAGCAGTTGGCCGACGTGCACGTCAGGCTCGGGGCCCTTCTTGACCTTGTAGGCCACGACGGGCTCGGGCACGTAGCGGCGAATCAGGCTCTCGAGCGAGAAGTCCGCGCCCTCGAATTCGGTCGTATGATGGATCGAGCCAGTCGGACACGGCTCGCTGCACAAGCCGCAGTACATGCATTTGGCGATGTCGATATCGAATTGCGAGATGGTCAACTCGCGAGTCTGTGCGTTCTTCTCGCAGACGATCACGATGCAGTCGATCGGGCAGGCGCGCTCGCAGGCGAGGCATCCCGTGCAAATCTCCAGGTCGACGTCGAGGATGCCGCGATAGCGGAACGGCAGCGTGTCCTGCACACGCACCGGCGTGCGATCGGGGTACTGAATGGTATACGGGCGGCGGATCAGATGCGACGCGCTCACCGCCATCCCGTCAAAGATGGTGAAGACCGCGTCCTTGATATGGCGAAAATATTCGGTTGTCGCTCCCATCGTTCGCGCCGCGCGCCTCTCGCTCGGATCGTTCGCTCAGAATCGCCCGCTCAGATCGTCGGATGCAGGTACATCTCCATCCGCGAGCGCTTCAGATAGTACATCACGCGCTGGATGAACAGCACGGTAATCGCCACGCCCAGCGCGAACATCACATAGCCCGCGACCGGGTTACCGTCGGGCCAGATTGCGACCCACACTGCCGTGCCGATCATATTGATGAAGGCGATCGGCACGAAAAACTTCCAGCAGAGCGACATCATCTGATCGATTCTGACCCGCGGCAGCGTCCCCCGCACCCACATCGAGGTGAAAACCAAAAACAGTACCTTGACGTTGAAGCTCAACAGCTCGAGCACGTTCATCACGACCGGGCTCGAGCTCAGCTGCGGCGCCTGCCATCCGCCAAGGTACAGGGTCGTGATGAGCGCGCCGGCGATGAACATGTTGCCCCACTCGGCGAAGAAGAAAAGCAGGTAGCGCATCCCGCTGTACTCGGTCGCGAAACCGGCGACCAGCTCGGACTCGGCCTCCGGCAGATCGAACGGCGTGCGATTGCCTTCGGCCAGCGCCGATATGTAAAGCACGATCGCCGCGACGAAACAGAACGGATTCGAGAACAGGAACCAGTGATACGGCTCCCATTCCTGGGCCCGGATGATTCCCTGCATCGAGAGCGTGCCGGTGATCAACACCACCGGGAAAATCGACATCCCGGCGGGAATCTCATAGCTGATGATCTGGGCCGCCGAGCGGATGCCGCCGATCAGCGACCACTTGTTGTCCGACGCCCATCCGGCCATCAGCACGCCGACCACCGTCAGCGCGGTTATCGCTGTGAAGTAGAGGATACCGACGTTGAGGTCGGCGAGGATGAGCGCCGAGGAGAACGGCATCACCGCCCACGGCAGCACGAAGCCGAGCACGACCACGTATGGCGCCAGTTTGAACAGCCGCGCGTCGGCCTCGTCGGGAATGATGTCTTCCTTGAGCACGTGCTTGGCGCCGTCGGCGAGCCATTGCAGCGAGCCGTTGGGACCGACGCGGTTGGGGCCGACGCGCGACTGGATACGCGCCCACACGCGGCGCTCGACCCAGCTCACGATCCCGGCGAAGGGAAAGGCCACGCCCAGGAAGACCACCGCGCTCAGCACGAAGATGAAGGCCGCGTAGACCAGGTCGCGCGGCGGATTTTTTCCGAACTCGCCGGCGGCGATCAGGCTGTTGATCCAGTTTTGCATCGGCGCCCTAGCGATCGATCTCCGGCGCAATAACGTCGAGACTCGCGATCAGCACCACCAGGTCCGCGATCATCAGCCCGCGGCTGAGCTTCTGGATGATCCCCATCGCGGCGAACGAGCCGGTGCGCACGTGGACCCGCCACGGATAGCCGCTGCCATCGCTCACCACGTACCATCCCTGGTCGCCGCGGGCGCTTTCCACGCGCACCTGGCATTCGCCGGCCGGCGGACGGAAATTGCGCACCACCTTGGCCAGCACCGGGCCGTCGGGCATCCGCGTGAGCGCCTGGCGAAGAATCCTCGCCGACTCCTTCATCTCGTAGATCCGCATCATGTAGCGGTCCATCGAGTCGCCGATCGTGCCCCACTCCCCGTGGCCGATCGGAACGTCGAACTCGAAGTCGGAATAGGCCGAGTACGGCATGTCCTTGCGCACGTCCCATTTGACGCCGCAAGCGCGCAGGTTGGGCCCGACCAGGTTGTAGTTGATCGCCTCCTCGGCGCTTATCGGGGCGACGTTGGCCAGGCGCTGGATGCAGATCTTGTTGTAGGAGAAGAGCGCGTTGTACTCCTCCAGAATCGGATCGAGATGATCGAGGTAGGCGAGCGCTTTCTCACGCCAGCCCGGCGGCAGATCCCACGCCACGCCGCCGATACGCATGTAATTGAAGGTGAGCCGCGCGCCGCACAGCTCTTCGATCAGATCGTTGATCATTTCGCGCTCGCGCAGCGCGTGCAGAAAGGGCGTCATCGCCCCGATATCCATCCCCATCAGGCCGACCGTGAGCAGATGCGATGCGATACGGTTGAATTCCGTGGAGACCACCCGGCAGTACTCGCCGCGGCGCGGCACTTCGATACCGGCGAGCTTCTCGCACGCCATCCCCCAGCCCTGGTTGGTGAACATCGCGCACACGTAATCGACGCGATCGGTGTACGGCATGAAGCCGTGATAGCCGACCTTCTCGGCGATCTTCTCGATCGAGCGATGCAAGTAGCCGACGTCGGGCACGGCCTCGCGCATCACTTCGCCGTCGGCGCGAATCACGAAGCGCAACACCCCGTGGGTCGAGGGATGCTGCGGCCCCATATTGAGGGTCATTTCCTCGGTGCGCAGCGTTGGCTCGGTCGCGTCGCTCATTTTTCTTATGCTGGTTTTTTCTTATGGTGATCCAGGCGGACGATCGGACTTTCGCGCACGGTCGAGATGCCGTGATATTCCTGCGGTTCGACGAAGTCCTTGCGCAGCGGATGGCCGGGCCAGTCCTCGGGCATCAGGATGCGGCGCAGATCGCTGTGGCCCTCGAAGTTGACGCCCACCAGGTCGAAAATTTCGCGCTCCATCCAGTTGGCCGACTTCCAGATGCTCTCGACGGTCGCCACACGCGGCTCTTCGCGCGGAAGTTTGATCTTGAGCACCGCGCCATGGCGATAGCTGTACGAGAACAGATGGTAGACGACCTCGACGTGGTCCTTGTAATCGACGCCGGTCTCGTTCGACAGGCAATCCATCGCAAGCTCCGGATCCTCGCGCAGGTACTGACAGATTTCGATCAGCGCGGCCGGGTCAACCACGGCAAACGGGTCCGGCTTCTTCTCGATCGTCTCCAGAACCCGCTCGCCGAAGCGCCTCTTGAGTCGCTCGTATATCTGGAGCGGCTCCATCGTTGGCGGCGACTAAGCGGCCTCTCCCTTGGCGCCCGGCGCCTTGGCGAGCCAGCGTTCGGTCATGATCTTTTCCTGCAGCTTCAGCAGGCCCTCGGTCAGCGCCTCGGGACGCGGCGGGCATCCCGGCACGTAAACATCGACCGGGATGACCTTGTCGACGCCATCGCACACCGAGTACGCGAGCTGAAACAGGCCGCCGCAGTTCGAGCAGCTTCCCATCGAGATCACGTACTTCGGATCGGGCATCTGGTCGTACAACAGGCGCGTGCGCAGCGCCATCTTGAGCGTCAACGTGCCCGCGATGATCATCAGGTCCGATTGGCGCGCGGACGCGCGCGGGGTCGCGCCGAAGCGCTCGATATCGGCGCGCGGACCGCCCGTATGCATCAGCTCGATCGCGCAGCAGGCCAGTCCGAAGAGCATGTACCAGATGCTCGACTTGCGCATCCAGTTGATGAGCTCGTCGGTCTTGGCGGTCAGGACATAGTCCGGCAGACTGTTCAGCAACGGCATTGTTCGACCTTCATCCAATCAGTCTACGCTGTCGGTCAGATATTTGCTCGCAGAGGCTTGCTTGCGGGGACCTTGCTTGCAGGGACCTGGCTTGCGGAGACTTGCTTGACCCACTCGAGGTCGTGCTTGACCCACACGTAAGCCAGCCCGACTAACAGGATCAGCAGGAAGATGAGCAGTTCGGCGAGCGCGAACAGCCGCTGACCATGGCGCACCCAGTCCGAAAACACGGCGGCGACCGGGTAAATGAAGGCGACCTCGACCTCGAAGATTACGAAGATCAGCGCAATCAGATAGAAGCGGACGTTGAAATTTATCCAGGCGCGTCCGGTGGGCGGCTCGCCGCACTCGTAGGCCATCAGCTTGCGCGCGTGTGGATTGCTCGGCGCCAGCAGCTTTTGCAGGCCGAGCAGCAGCGCCGAGACGCCAAGCGCCAGGATCGTGAGTGCGAGCACGACGCTGAAGTTGAAATACATCTCTTTATGCCTGCGGCCTCATGTGCCGAGACTCGGGCAGGTCCCCTGATCCTCATGTAGTTGGCGAGGATCACCCTGTCAACATGGACTCGTTTTATCGGCGTCGCGCCGCCGCTCCGAATCTCAGGGTTCGCTAATCATGCGCGGAAGCGCCCGCGCAACACGAATTCCTCCTGAGGCTTGCGCACACGGGGCGCAAGCTCGCGCTGGCGAAGCGATTCGCTTAGCGCCGCCGGATCACCCGGATAGCCCGCCGCGATCGCGGCGACCGGCTCGTAACCCTCGGGCACGCCGTAAAGCTCGCGCACCTTGTCGGGGTAAAACCCGGCCATCGGATGCGCGAAAAGGCCCATCGCCGTCGCCTGCAGGATCATTTGCGCCGTCGCGAACCCAACGTCGTGGATTGCCTGCCGGTTAGGCTGCCCGTTCTGCGCAAAGTTGAGCCGCGCCACCGACACCATCAACACCGGCGCATGGGAGACCCAGGCCTGATTACCGTCGATGAGACAACTCAGCAGGCGTGCGAATTCGGCCGCGTCGTCGCGGGTGGCGACGATAAAACTCCACGGCTGCTCGTTGAAGCAAGAGGCCGACCATCGTGCGGCCTCGAACATGCTCGCCAGCTTCTCCGGTTCGACCGGCCGCTCGGCGAACGCCCGCGGACTCCATCGCCGCCGCAGCAACTCCTCGATCGGATGGGCGGTCTCTGCCGGTTTTTCCATGCCTCAGATGACCGTGGTGCTGGCGGGCTCGTCGATCACGCGGTTTTCGATATACCCGATACGTTCGATTTCGATCCGCACCACGTCGCCGGCCTTGAGCCAGCGCGGCGGCTTCATCGCCAAGGCCACGCCCGACGGAGTTCCGGTCGAGATGATGAGACCCGGCTCGAGCGTGCATACGGTCGAAAGCGTTTCGATGATCGAGAAGCAGTCGAAGATCAGGTGGCGCGTGTTCGAATGCTGGCGCTCTTCGCCATTGACCAGCGTGCGCAGTTCGAGCGTGTGCGGGTCGCCGATTTCGTCCGGCGTCACGATCCACGGCCCGGTCGGGCCATGGGTGTCCCACGACTTGCCGAGCGTCATCGTGGCCGCCTTGCGCTGCCAGTCGCGCACGCTCACGTCGTTGACGATCATATAGCCGCCGATAACCTCGTGAGCGCGCTCGCGCGGCACGTGGCGGCAGCGCCGCCCGATAACGAGGCCCAGTTCGCCCTCGTAATCCAGCGCCTCCGAGGCACGCGGCAGATGAATCGGGTCATAGGGCCCGTTGACGCAGGTGATCTGCTTGTTGAAGAAGATCGGAAAGGTTGGGCGCTCGCGGCCGGTCTCTCCGATATGGTCGGCGTAGTTCAACCCAATCGCGAGGAACTCGGGTGGACGCCGAATCGGTGCTTCGATTTTCACCTGGCCGAGCGCGATCCGGTTTTTGCCCGCGGCCGCCGCCGCGCGTGCGCGATCCACCGCGCCTGCGCCGGCCGCCAACAGCGCCGCCATCTCGCGCGGCAACTCCGGCGCCGCCGCGGCAAGATCGACCACCGCGTCGTCGACCACGACGCCGATACGCGTGCTTCCCTGATGCGTGAAGGTTGCGAGCTTCATGTCATTCCCCCCCTGCTCGCGCAATCGGGCGAGCGCCGAATGGAGCGGACAGTTCGAGGTCGTGGGGCCGCCACGACCATCAATGAGTAGTGTTCACTTCAAACGCTTGAAGATCGCGTCGAGCACCTCGGCGCGCAGCCATGCGCCGTGTTGGTCCGCGCACGCCATCATCGCGACGCCGCCGCGCGTCTGGGCCACCAAGGGCTTGCGGCACTGCGGGCAGAGCGCGTCGTCGCCCTGTTTGCGCAGCTTCTCGAGCAATTCCTGGTCACGCTGATGGGCCCACTGCTCTTCGCGTGCGCGTTCGACGTCGTGAAGCTTGTCACCGTAACGATCTTTTTCGTCCATCTCTTTTGTCCCGCTCTTTCTCTGTCGCGCTTTTTCTTTGTCCCGCGTCGTGTCCCGCTTTTGTTCCTTGCGTATTGGATCGGAGCACCGCGCGCGATTTCCTTAGAGCATTTCCTTGACCAGTTTGCCGCTGCGCGCTTTTTCGACCGTCTCCTCGAATTTGCTTCCCAGGTCCGCGCCCATTTCCTTCGCGCGCTTCTTGGCCCACAGTCCGACGTTGCGCGAGTCGCGATAGAACGACTCGTCGCGCGGGCGCGAGGTGTCGAACTCCGCCAGCCGCGACGCCTCGCTCGAAACCACCGCGAACGACGACATCACGCGCTTAAGCCGCGCCGCCCCGCACGCCGGGCAGGCCAGCCGCGAGCGGCGCCGCGAGCCCATCACGACGTGCGAGCTTACCTTCGCACAGGCCGCGCATTCGTACTCGTAGATCGGCATCGCAATGACAATAACTCCGCCAAATGAAGCGGGCAAACCGCCGCCCTGGGGATCCGCGCGTTGGCAATCCGCGGCATTCCGTTTGACCGCCGTCCGAACAACTGGGCACGCGCGCCGTTTGGCATCGAACTCCACCCATTGCTAGCATCCGGCAAAATTCCGCGACAATCCCGGCAAAATTCCGGAAGGAGAAATAACGATGAAGCTTTACGATACCAAGATGGCGCCCAATCCGCGCCGCGTGCGGATCTTCCTGGCCGAAAAAGGCGTCCAGGTCCCCGACGAGCAGATCGACCTCGCCAAGGCGCAAAACCGCACGCCGGAGTTCCTGAAGATCAACCCATTCGGCGGAGTGCCGGTGCTGCAACTGGACGACGGCACCTACCTCGCCGAGTCGGTCGCAATCTGCCGCTACTTCGAGGAGACCCATCCCGAGCCGCGCCTGATGGGCGTCGACGCGCGCGACAGGGCGCTGGTCGAGATGTGGCAGCGGCGGATGGAACAGAACCTGTTCGCGATGGTGACCGGAGCGTTTCGCAATACCTCGGATTTCTTCAAGGGACGTATCCCGCAGGTGCCCGAGTACGGCGAGGTCTGCCGGCAGGCGGCGGAGAAGGCATTCACGATGATCGACGGGTTCCTGGCCGCGAGCAAATTCATCGCCGGCGAGCGCTACACGATCGCCGACATCACGGCGCTGGTCGCGATCGACTTCGCCAAGCTGATCAAGCTGCGGATAACGCCCGAGCAGAAGAACCTGGCACGATGGCACGAGACGGTGTCCTCGCGGCCGAGCGCCAAGGCTTAAGATTTTCGCGAAGCTGATTCCGTTGAACAGGTGAAGAAGCGGGGCTGGCGCTCTTGCGCTGGCCCCGCGCTGTTTGCGCCGGCAACGCGGCTCTCAGCCCTCGCGGCCGCCGAGGCGTATCAGTGGCGAACCGACGAACGTGACCACTCCGGTGGCCCGAATCGCGACCCCACTGGCTATCCACCATGCCGAGCCATATTTCAGGCCGAGTACGATCAGCACGATTCCCCATAGCGGCAGAATCAGCGATACCAGCAGCCGCACGATCCAACTTATCGATTCCTGAACCTTGTCTTGTTTTCCCGCCATGCTTGTCACCAACGTCCCGGAACCCGCCATTCCTATTTAGTCGCAGGCGCACCTGAATTCAAAGTCGCGGGCGGGGCGGGCGCCGGCGGCGAGACGGGCTCGGGCGTGAGTTCATACAGCGCGGGCGGCCCGCCGCCGCCGACCAGGCCGGATCGCATCACGAGTTTCAGTCGGATGCGAAGCGCCGGGGCGATTCGTGAAAGCTCGCGCGGCCGCGCGACGACGTAAACCGGCCGATCCGAGGCGAAGTCAGAAGCCAAAACCGACGGGTTCGGCTGATCCAGACCCCAGATGCCGCGGCCATAATAGAAGGACAGCTCGTAATCGTGGCCCCACGCAACGTAGAGCGGCGCGTCGCCGACGCGGCGATGAATTTGCTCTGCGAACGTCTTCACCGACCGCGCACGCGCGGACTCGGGTTTGAGCGTGCCGGCAAAGAGCGTCGATCCGAAAAGCGCCATCGCAGCCAATCCTGCACCCGACCACAGCGGGCGGCGGACCAACAGCCCGGCAAACACGACCACCGCGCCGATGATCGAGCCGGCGGCGAAGATCATGAACGGCGGCGACAGACGCCGCATCCCGCTCAGAAACAGTTCGAGAAACACGACGTCGCTCGACTGCAGTCCAGCGGAAAACGCGGCGAGCAACTGCGGCTGATGCGCCGCAACCAGCGCGCCGGCGACCAGCGCGACGAATGCGGCCGCGATTACCGCCGCGATGAAGTCGCGAACTCTGCCCGACGGTGAGCGCTCGCGTTCGGGAGCGATCGCCGCACCGGTGAACAGTGCGGCAAACAGAATCGCCAACCCAGGCATCGCGGGCAGAATGTAATCGTCGCGCTTGGAGCTAGCGATCGAAAAGAAAGCCAGCACCGCCAGCACCAGACTCAACTGAAAAAGCAGCGGCTTGCGCGCTCGCTTATCGCCGTCGCGCCGCAAGAGCGCAAACGCCAGCGCGACAACCAGCATGCTTTGCGGCAGCGCGCTGCCGAACATCCGGGCCGCGACATACCATACCGGCCGTGCCGCCTCGCCCGTCCCACCCAGCGCCGAGGGCATGAAGTGGCCGAAATTCTCCGAGAGAAACACGCCGACCACGACCCGTCCGCCCTCGACAAAGGCCGGCACGTACCAGCACGCGCCGATCATCAGCGCCACTGCCATCATCCCCCACGGCCATCCGCGAGCCAGGACCGCGAACGGCGACCGCCTGACCAGCAGCAAGTAGATGAAGCCCGCCAAGCCGATCAGCACGATCGCAACCGGTCCCTTGGTCAGCACCGCCAGCCCCAGCAGCCCGCCGCCCAAAATCGACACGGCGCGTGAGCCATCCTCTTCCAGAAGCAGATAGATACACCACCACGCCGCGAAGAGCAGAAAAGAAAGCAGCATGTCAGTGAGATCGAGCGTCGCGCGTGAAGCGAAACCGTAGGTGCCCAGCACGAAGGCGAGCGCAAGCCACCCGGTGGTCTCGCCGAGGAAGGCCGCGCTCCACCGCATCACCGCGACCGCGAGCATGACGCCCGCGACCAACGCGACGAGACGCGCGCTGACCTCGTCGACGCGCGCGCCGACGGCCTTCACGGCCAACGCCGACAGCCAGTAGTAAAGCGGCGGCTTGCGGTCGATTCCGCCGTAGTCGTCCTGCGGCAGCAGCCACTGTCCGCGCTGGACGATCGCCTGGATCCATTGTGCCGATTGCGGCTCCTGGTCCTTCTCGAATGGCGCGCCGATACCAAGGCTGAGCACGATCGCCGCCGCAACCAGTGCGACCGCAACCGCTCGTTGCACTCCCAGATGGGGCCGCACCCCGATCGCCATATGACGAGCGCCGCTAGCCGCCAGTCGCCGGCGCGACGTCGCCGCGGCTCTTAAGCGGCGCGGCCCATCGATACGCGAAGCCGCCGATGGCGTCGAACATCGCCACGTCCATCACTTGGGCATTGTGCGCGTAGCCAAGCCTGCCACGACGATCGATCACCACGACACCGGCCTGGCCGCCGGTCAGCGCCGCCAACTCGGCGATCGCGCGCTCGGCGACTGCGCGCGGCTCACCGCGCCGAAGCGCCGCCACTGCCTCGCGGCAGAGCGCGGCCTTCATAATGGCCTCGCCCTGCCCCGTCGCGGAGGCCGCGCCGTCGGCGTCGGCAAAAGTCCCGGCGCCGATTATGGCCGAGTCGCCGACGCGTCCGGGCAACTTGCCGCTGACTCCACCGGTCGAAGTCGCCGCGGCGAGCCCGCCCGCCGCGTCGAGCGCGACCGCGCCGACGGTGCCGAAGCTGCCGGGACCGCCGCCTGCGGCGGCGGTCCCGGCAGCTTCGGCGCGGCGCTCGATCGCAGCGCGCCAGCGCTCGCGCGCGCGCAACGTTATCAGGTCGGCGGGGCGGCAGAGCGCGATTCCGGCGCGGCGCGCGAGGCGCTCGGCGCCCGCACCCGCCATCAGCACGTGCGGCGTAAGCTCCATCACCGCGCGCGCGAGCAGGATCGGATTGCGCACGCGCGTGATTCCGGCGACCGCACCGGCGCGCAATATTGCGCGCGGGAGCGGTCCGAGGGTCGCGGCGCGAGCGCCGGCTGCCGCCGCCGATGCCGCGCCGCGGCGCGGCATCGGCGGCGGCGGCAGGGCAACCATTACCGACGCGTCCATCTCCACCGTTCCCTCGACCGTCAGCAGCGAGCCCACGCCAGCGTTGAACAGCGGATGGTCCTCCAGGGCGAGCACCGTGGCGACGACCGCGTCGAGCGCGCTGCCGCCGGCGCGCAGGACTTCCGCGCCGGCAGCCACCGCGGCCAGCATCCCGCGCCGGCGCTCCGGCCGCTCTGTGGCCGGACCGCGGCCGCCCGCGCCGCCATGCGCGATCAATGCTGCAGCTCTGGCTGGCGCTTTGGCCGGAGTTATGCGCGCGTGTTCCACCTCAGTTGGCCGGGCGCAGCGCCCAAATAAAAAGCCGGCGAAAGTTGAAGGTCAAAGGCCCTCGCGTGCCGTAGGCGGTCTCCAGGCGCTCGGTTAGAGCCTCGACGAAAGGCTCGCGCGCCGCGGGCTCGAGCAAGTCCACGTAACGGCGCAACACGGTTGCGCGGCACCATTCGACGATCTCGGCGGGCGAGCCCATCGGGTGATGAAACGTATGGTAGTAGCAATCGATGCCGGTGAAACCGATTGCGCCGAGCATCCGATCGTAAACCTCGGGCGCGGCGACCGTGGCGGAGGGCGGTCTGACGCCGGCCAGAGCTGCGCGCCACGGCTCCTCGTGCGCCAGCGCGTCGAGCGTGACCTGCGCGGTCTCGTGATCGTTGGCGGGCATCTGCACCACCAGCCGCCCGCCGGACGCCAGCGCCTCGAAGCAACGCGTGAAGATTTCACGATGTTCAATGAGCCACTGCAACGCGGCGTTGGAGAAAATCATCGAGTATCCACGCGAGGGCTCGTCAGAAGATTTGCGCGGTCCGTTGAATTCGCGGATATCGCCAAGGACAAAGCTCAGCCGTTCGCGCAGCGCCGGCTCCAGGCCCTCGCGCAGTTTGAGCGCGCGATCGATCATCGCCGGCGACGAGTCCATCCCGACCACCGTGCAGCCGGCAAAGCGGCGCGCGAGTTCCGCCGTGTTCTCGCCGGTGCCGCAGCCGAGATCGACGATCCGCCGCACATAGCGGTCAGGCTCGAGCCTCGCCACAATCGCCGCGAAGGGCTCGGAGCGATAACGACGAAACCTGTGATAAAGATCGGGATCCCAGTCGCCCATTGCGCCACCGCCAATCAGGCAGCATAAGAGGCGCCGCCGGAGCGAACAAGGCGTCCCCGGCACGAGCGGTGCACTGCCAGCGCGAGTGTAAGAGAGCGGACGCCCGCGGTCAGTAGCCGAGCGCCGGGTCGACCTGGTTGAGCAGCGGCTGGCCGGCGGCGAAGCGCCGCAGGTTGTCGGCGAAAAGCTCGCAACAGGTTTCGACGTAGCCCCTGAAAGCGCCCGACATGTGAGGCGTCAGGATCGTGTTCTCCATCGTCCACAGCGGACTCTCCGCCTCCAGCGGTTCGCGCTCGAAGACGTCGAGACCGGCTCCGCCGATACGGCCCGCGCGCAGCGCCTCGATCAGCGCGCCCTGGTCGACGACTTCGCCGCGTCCGACGTTGACCAGGTAGGCGTGCGGTCTCATCGCGCCGAGCTCACGCTCGCCGATAAATCCGCGGGTCGCCTCCGTGAGCGGCAGCGTGACCGTGACGTAATCGCACTCGCCGAGCATCTCCACGCGCTCGCCGGGGCCGAAGAAGCGCTCGGGGATGCTGCCGTCGGGATCGCCGAGCCCCGCCGGCATCCATCCTTCATCGCGGTGTGCGGCCGGATTGCGTTTGAGCGCGATCATTCGCATCCCAAGCGCCCGCCCCAGCCGCGCCGTCTCGCGCCCGATCGAGCCGTAGCCGATCACGCCCAGCGTATGGCCGCGCATCGCGTCGACCATCGACATGAAGTCGCCCGAACGCCGCCATTCGCGATTCATCTGCGCACGGATGAGCAAGTGCAGCTTGTGCGCAAACGCCAGCATCGAAGCTATCGTGTACTCGGCCATCGTCGCCGCATGGATTCCGCTGGAGGTAGTCATCGCGACGCCGGCGCCAACCTGGCCTTTGAGCGCGTGATCGGCGCCCGCGCTCAGGAGCTGAATCCATTTGAGCCCCGGCGCAATTCGCATCGTCTCGGGCGGCACCCGGAAGGTGAAGAGCACGTCGCATCCGATGGCGGAGCCCACCAGCTCCGCCATCTCTTCGATAGTGCGACACTGACGATCGACGATTTCAGCGCCGGGCACGGCCTTTTCGAGGAGCGCGCGCTGAGGGGGCCTCAGGCCGACGGTGCTGACGATTTTCATCAAGGCTTCCCGCGCCAACAGTGGCACGGGGACCTTCAAATGTTCAAGTTAATTTTTCTCGCCCGAATGCTCGGGCATTCCAACGCTCAGCGACCAGCGATTACCTGTTATCACCGCAGGCGAGTGCGACTGTGACACTAAGCGTTTGAGGCGTTCAAGTTGAGTTTCTTTCACACCTAAGGCCAGCAGCAGATCAGCGGCCACAGACAATTAAGATGGTTAGTGATTGCAATAAGATAATAAAGATCAGTTTAAACTTACTGCTGATTCTCGCCATTTAGTTGTGTGTATATAAGTGAATAGCATTCCTGATTGACTCTATGATGGTTTGACAATTATTGTGCCTGCGTCACATGAAAATAGGTGTCTATCGGAGACTGCTTGAGAGCTAAAAGCCATAGCAGATCTTAAGGGTATCGCAGCATTAGCGACCAGAATCCCTAACTCTATTTGAAGGGGGGCGAAATGAGGACGAAAAAACTGGTGTTTGCAGGATTAGTGGTGGCGTTGGGCCTGTCCGCAATGTTGGCGCGGCCTCATCCAGCGGCGACAACCAGTGGTATCAAAGCTGCCGGCATCCCTAACATTATGTCGGCCAGCGCAGCGCTGTCGGCGGCGGTCGCGACCAACGTTGGCGGCCGAGGCAGCTCGCTGGCGGAGGTCGATCTTTTGGGCGACTGGGATGGCAGCGAAGACAACGTCGCCGATCATTCCGGCCTCGTCGACGACCTCGCGAACAGCTTTACCAGTAGTTCGCAGGTTCTAACCAGGGTGGCAATTTCCGAGCATACGATTGCCAACGGCTTTACCGAAGACGTCCTCTATTACGGAGACTCGCTCGGCAACGTCACCGTCGCCGCGACGAACAATGTGCAACAGTCGCCGCCGACACCCAACAAGTTCACGATGAACCTGCCGACACTGCTGACCAATGCCTTCGGTTCCCTGCAGAGCAATGATCAGATCGCGATTACGGGTCTGGCCGTAGAGCCGGTCGCCGATTTGAGTTCATTTGCAAACGTCAATGGCGGCTTCTCGTCGTTTAACGGGCTCACCGGTGAGATTTTGTACGTGAGCTTCACCGACAATGGCGGCGGCTTCCGCCTGGTTCAGAACAACCAGCTCGCACGGAGCGGCGTGCTGGCTTTTCCGGTCGCGGACATCAGTTCGGGCACCGGTCCGAACATCTCGAGTCCCAGTGGCTTTCCGGTGCAGGTTGGGGGACCGTTCGGAATCCTATTTTCGGCATTTCAGAACCCAGGCGGAATTGCCGTGGACGATAGCGGAGCGTTGTACTTTCACCAGGCCGATCTGATCGGTTTGACCGGCGGGAATATCGTGAAGATCACGCCCGACGGTACAAACCAGACGCGATCGCTGGCTACCAGCAGCTTTCTCCCCAATATCTCCACGCTGAATCCTGCCAATGGCGCGTATGGCACCGCAAGCGGACCAGCATCGCAACATAGCACCGCCACCAATTATTCAGGCACATCAGCCTTCTTCGGTAATATCGCGGCGATCGCGACCGGCCCCAACAATGTCGTGTATGCGGCGGTCTCGGCTTCAAAGGGAGCAGCCGCGAACTCCGGCCCGTTCGAAAATTCGCCGGCGCTCGGCCCAACGCCCTCGATGATCATCACTTTCACCGACAATAGCGGCGCGCTCGACGGTTGCGCGGGCGTGGTTCCGGTGGCCGACGGTTTCGCCGACAATGCGATTAAGGGAGTGCCGTTGGTGCCAGGCGTCAACAATTTCTGCGCCTTCGTTCTCGGAACGGGACCTGACCGGCGCGACGGCGGGCCAATTTTTGGCAGCACTGCCAGCACGCAGAAGGTCGGTTTCCAGGTCGACTACACGACCTACTCGGGAGTCACCGTCGACCAGGAGGGCAAGGTCTACGTCATTTCGGGCGGCACGCCGGCCGGAGCGGGCACCAATCCTTCGCCGACCCTGGGCGAGATTCTGGTCTTCCCCGACGACCGGCCTTACAACCTGCGCGCCGACTATATGGATCTGCGCGGCAATAACCCACCTAACAGCGGCTCGAGCGGCGGCAATAAAGGCAATGGCGTTGCGAATCGTTTCGACTACATCTATTGGCAGGCACCCCTCGATCCGGTGACCAACACTCCGACCGGAATCGCAGGCCTGTCACACGGTTTCCTGCTCTACCTCAACCGCACTCGCACCGATGACAATACGCCGGAGCTGCCCAATGGATCGACGCAAGCGGCCAATAGTTCCAGTGGTGCCGAGTACTGGGAGCACTTCGATCCCAGCCATCAGGTAGCGGGCGGCGACGATCAGAATTATCCGTTCAAGGGGGACGACTCCGACGGTTTCTCGGGCCCCAATGACCCAGCGATCACAGATCCGCTCGCCGGCGGTTTCGAATTCGTCTATGGCGGCGTTCAAGCCGCAGTCTGTACCTCGCCATGGAATACATTCTTCCTGAATTCCAACGGCAACGTGAGCTTCGGCAACGGTAACAGCAGCAGTTCGCCCGCAACGGGCTCGTTCCTGTCGGGTGTGCCGATGATTGCGCCCGCCTGGACGGCGCTCAATACTGCCAGCCGCTCATCGTTCAACAACACGTTTCCGGTGCAGGCGATGGGATTCGCCAACATCAACCATTTCATCTTCCGCTGGATCGACGTGCCGCAGGCCGGCAAAGAGGCCTGCGGGTCGAGCAACACGTTTTCGGTATCGCTCTATGACGACGGTACTGGAGTGGATGAAAACGCGACGCAGACCCTTAATGCGGGCAATCCGATCGGCAACAACGTGGTGCCTTTCGATCTCCAGGAGGGACCGACCGACCTGCGCTTCAAAGGGCTTGTCGGCAAAGTTACCCGCCCTGACGGCAGCGGCTATATCACTTTCCATTACGGGCGGATGGATCTGCTCGGAAGCGCGGCAGACCCGGTACTGGTTGGGTACTCGGTGGGTGATCAGCCCTCTAGTCCGTCAGGGCTGTGCACCACCGCCAATCTCGGGAATTTCCCCATCGGCAACCTGATCGGCAACAACTCGCAGGCCACGGTGTTCGAGCTGTTCAACACGGGAACCGCGGCGGCTCCGGCCTTCGATCTTCGCTTCGAAGGCGCAAACCGCGCGCTTACGACCCCTGCCGGACAGCACGACCTCAATCGCGGCCTGGTGCGGCTGTGGGGAGTGGACTGCAAATCGGCGAGAACGTTCAAGTGCCCGGCCTCGAGCGCACCATGGTAAGCGACTTGCGTCGCGCATAGGACGCGAGTGCGATATCCGAACTCTGATAACCCGGGGGCGCCGCCGAATGGCGGCGCCCCCGGCGCGTTTTGCAATCGCCGCTTGAGGCTCCGATCCGCAGGTCCTATCATCATCATTGACGACTGGACGACAGCAATGGACGACGGCTGTTGATGGTGGCACCTTGCCTGCGTAACGCGACAATGAAGCACGTTCGGACCATTTTCTGTTCCGTGCTCGCGGCGGCGTTGCTATGCGCGCGGCCGGCGGGCGCCCAAACACAGAGCGCCCCGAAAAGCATCCCGGCCGGTGGCGACCAGACGCTCGTGTTACCGCCGGCGGCGCCTTCGGCGCCCCCGGCGGTAACCCCGAGCGCCCAAGCGCCTCGCGCGCCGGAGCAAAGTGCGCCGGAGCCTGACGTCGGCTCCGACAACGCTCCGCTGCCCTCGGATTTATCCGCCCCCGCGAATAACGGACCGCGCCCATACCTCGGGATCACGGTGCTGTACGCGGTTTCGACGCGCGACGGGCAGAAGGTCGGCGGGCTGGAGGTGATGGACGTCGATGAGGACAGCCCGGCATCGCGCGCGGGGCTCAGGGCGCGCACGCCGATGACCACGGTCGGCGCCAGCGGCGCGACAACGGGCGAGTTGCTCGGCCCGCTCGACGCGGCGCTCAGGCCGCTGCTCGCGAAGACAGGCCAACTCGGCAAGGACGGCGACCTCATCGTCGCAATCGATGACCATCGCGTGACCAGCGACTCCGACCTGCCCGACCACCTCGCCCGACTCCATCCCGGCGACATTATCTATCTGACCGTCCTGCGCCAGCAGCGGGGCGGAACCTACAAGGCGGTCAAGTTGCCGGTGACGCTGGGCTTTCAAAAAAGCGCCGACGCGACCCATTAGACGCGCGCCGGAAACCGCCTACGCGACCGCGGCGGCCGCCTTTGCTATCATCGATTGGATCATTACCTTTAATTTGGCCATTGGTTTGATTCTTAGTTCGACGACTCATCGCGCAGAGAGTTATCGAGCACCGATCGGAGCGGTCGAAGGTCGATTTGGAACGGAGTCTGAAAGAGGCGGCGAGCGAGCTTAGGGCGCGCCTGGACGGCGGCGGCGCGCGCCGCTTTCCGCTGATGGGGCTTAACGGCGCGGCGGGAGCGCTGATGCTGCGCGAGGCCGCGCTTGGCCTGGGCCGTCCGATCCTGGTGGTGACGGCGCTTGCGCGCGAGGCCGAGGCGCTGGCGAGTGAAATCGGTTTTTTCCTCGACGAGCCGCCCGAACGCGACCCGCTCGCGCGCCGGGTCCATCTGCTGCCCGCCTGGGAGCTGAAGCCGTTCGCCCATCTCTCGCCGCCGCCGCAAACGCAGGCGGCGCAGCTCGCGGCGCTATACGCGGCGTTGCGCGGCGAGGCCCCGATGCTGGTCGCGTCGGCAGAGGCGCTGCTGATGCGGACCCTGCCGCGCCCGGTGTTCGAGTCCTCGGTGCTGCGAATCGCCGCCGCCGACACGCTCGACCTCGAAGCGCTGGTCGACGCTCTGAGCGCAGCGGGTTACCAGCGGGTGCCGCAGACCGAGGAACCGGGCGACTTCAGCGTGCGCGGCGGAATCATCGACATCTTCTCGCCGCTCTACCACAACCCCATGCGCATCGAGCTGGAAGAGGACATCGTGACCTCGATACGCCCGTTCGATCCCGCCTCGCAGCGGTCGCTTGGCGAGGTGCGCGAGGCGATCGTGATTCGTACGCGCCTGGTGCCGCCGATCACGCTCAAAGACGATAAGGTGCGCGAGCGCGTGGCGCTGCGCGCGAGCGAGATCGGGCTGGTGCGCAAGGAGCTGGCGGAGCTGAGCGACTCGCTGACCAACGGGCTGCTGTTCCCGGGCGCCGAGCTGCTGACGCCGCTGCTGTTCGGCCGTCCGCTCGACACCGTGTTCAGCTACCTGCCCTCGGGCACCGTGGTCTGGATCGTCGAGCCGGGGCGCGTGCTCGCCGAGGCGATCAGGGTCACCGAGCAAACCGCCGCCGAGGCCGACGCCGCGCAGAGCAAGCCTTCGTTCTATCCGCCGCCCCCGTCGCTCTACCTCGGCGCCGATGAATTCGAAGACGCGCTGGGCGCGATGACCGCGGTCGAGGTTGGTTCGCTGGTCACCGTGACCGCGCCGCGCGAGGGATGGGCGCCGCCGATCGAGGTCAAATGTCAGCCCAGTCTCAAGCTCGGCGCGAGCGCGCTCAGCGGGCCGCGCACGCCGCCCAGTTTCGAGCCGCTCGCCACGGAGTTGCGCGAGGTGCAACGTGGACAGGGCCGCGCGCTGATGGTGGTCGAAGGCGCCAGCCAGGCCGCGCGCCTGCGCCGTCATCTGGAGGCCTACGATCTCGCGGTCAATACCGAGTGCAAGAGCTTCGGCGAGCTGCTCCAGTGGCCCGACTTCCGCCCCGCAATCATGGAGGGCGAAGTTTCCGCCGGCGTGGTGCTGCAAGCCGACGGGCTCTACGTCTACAGCGAAGAAGACATCTTCGGTGAGCCGCGCGTGCGGCGGCGCTCGCGGCCGGTCTCCAAGGGCGCACTGCTCAATCTGGAGGAGCTGAAGCCCGACGACGTGGTGGTGCATATCGATCACGGGATCGGACGCTACCGGGGATTGCGCCATATGAAGGTCGCCGGGACGGAGGGCGATTTCCTGGCGTTGGAGTACGCGGCCGGCGACGCGATGTACGTGCCGGTGGAGCGCATCAACCTGGTCCAGCGCTATATCGGCGGCGACGGCCAGGAACCCAAGCTCGACAAGCTCGGCAGCGGCTCCTGGGATAGGGTCAAGCGGCGGACCAAGGAGGCGGTGCTCGCGATGGCCTCCGAGCTGCTCGACATCTACGCCGCGCGCGAGGTGATGGAGGGCCACGCCTTCGCCCATCCGGGGGCCGACTACGCCGAATTCGCCGAGGGCTTCGAGTTCGAGGAGACGCCCGACCAGCTCGCCGCGATCGACGAGGTCGTGCGCGACATGTGCCGGCCCAAGCCGATGGATCGGCTGATCTGCGGCGACGCCGGCTTCGGCAAGACCGAGGTGGCGCTGCGCGCGGCCTTCATCGCCGTGATGGACGGGCGGCAGGTGGCGATGCTGGTGCCGACCACGGTGCTCGCGGAGCAGCACTGGAACACGATGCGCAAGCGGTTTGACGGCTACCCGGTGCGAATCGAAATGGTCTCGCGCTTTCGCAACGCGCGCGAGAACAGGGCGGTGATCGATGACGTCGGCCGCGGCAAAGTCGATATCGTGGTCGGGACCCATCGCCTACTCCAGGACGACGTCGAGTTTCCGCGCCTGGGCCTGCTGATCGTCGACGAAGAGCATCGCTTCGGCGTGGCCGACAAGGAGCGCATCAGGCGGTTGCGCAAGCTGGTCGAGGTCCTGACCCTGACCGCGACCCCGATTCCGCGCACGCTGCACATGGCGATGCTCGGCATTCGCGATTTGAGCGTGATCCAGACGCCGCCGCCGGACCGCCAGGCCATCCGCACCTTCGTCGCACATTTCGACGACGGGCTGCTGCGCGAGGTCATCATGCGTGAGCTCAACCGCTCGGGGCAGGTGTTCTTCGTACATAACCGCGTGGAGAACATCGAGTACGTGGCGCGCCATTTGCGGGCGATCGTGCCAGAGGCAAAGATCGCGGTAGCGCACGGCCAGATGAAGGAGCGCCAGCTCGAGAACGTGATGCGCGAGTTCATCGAGAACCGCGTCAACCTGCTGGTATGCTCAGCGATCATCGAGTCGGGCCTCGACATTCCCAACGCCAACACCATGATCATCAACCGCGCCGACCATTTCGGCCTGGCCCAGCTCTACCAGTTACGCGGCCGGGTCGGGCGCTCACGCCAGAAGGCCTACGCCTACCTGCTGATCCCGGGCGAGCACATCATCACGCGCGACGCCAAGAAACGAATCGAGGCCCTGCGCGAGCTGGTCGAGACCGAAAGCGGCGGCGGCTTCAAACTCGCCATCCGCGACCTCGAGCATCGCGGCGCCGGCAACCTGCTCGGCCGCGAGCAATCGGGCCAGATAACTGCGGTCGGCTTCGAGTTGTACACGGAGATGATGGAACAGGCGATTCACGAATTGCGCGGCGAGCCGCTGCGTCCGGATTTTGAGCCCGAACTCCGGCTCGGCATCCCGGCCTACATCCCCGACAGCTTCGTGCCCGACGAGGGCGAGCGGCTGGTACTGTACCGTCGGATGGCGCGAGCGGCTTCCAGGGCCGACCTCGACGCGCTGCGCGAGGAGATGCGCGACCGCTTCGGACCGCCGCCGACACTGGTCGACAACCTGCTGGCCGCTATGGATTTGCGCCGGCGGATGCGCGAGATGCTGATGTTGAGCGCGATCCTCAAGGGCGACCAGCTCGAAGTGAAATTTCATCCCGACGCGCCGCTGGACACGGCGCGGCTGGTCGCGCTGACCGAGGCCAACCGGCGCCGCATGCGGCTCACCCCGTCGTTCCAGGTGATGGTGCGGATCGAGACCGGCGCCAGCGAGTCCGGCAACAATTACGAACTGTTGTTCGAGCAACTCGACGGCGTCTTGCAGGCCCTGGCCGCCTGTGAAAAATTGGAAGCTGGGCCGGGCCGCCCCGCCGGGCCGCTCGCCAGTTAGACCATGAGTCAGCATCATTTTCGCATGCGCCTGGGCGCCGTGGCGCTGATCGTCGCGTGCATCGCGGCCGTGTCAGTGGCGAGGCCATGCGCGGCACGTGCGCAGAATGACCTCGATCGGGTGGTAGCCAGCGTCGACGGCGATCCGATTACCGTTCACGACCTCAAGACTTTTGCGGCGATCAACAAAGTAACGCTGAACGATCCAGGCGATATGAATTCGCCAGACACCAAGGCCGTGCTCAAGGGAGTCATCTCGGAGCGCCTGCTGGAAAGCGAGGTCAAGAAGTACAAGGACCAGATCGATGAGCGGCAAGTCGATGAATACATCGCCAACTTCGAGCAGGGCAACGGGTTAACCGACGCGCAGCTTCGCGCGCAGCTCCAGAGCCAGGGCCACTCCTTCGAGGAATTCCGCAAACACTCCCGGCTGGAACTGCAAAAGATGATGATGATCCAGAAAGAGGTGCGCGGAAAGGTCAATATCTCGCCCGACGAGATCAAGGCCTACTACGACGCGCATCCGCAAGAGTTCAGCGTCGGCAAGGAAAGCTTCAAGCTTGCGCAGATCCTGATCGCGGTGCCACCTAACGCCACGCCGGCCCAGGTCGAGGCGGCGCGCGTCAAGGCCGAGAGCATCCACAAGCAACTGCTCGACGGTGCCGACTTCGGCCAGCTGGCGCGCCAGTACTCCGACGACGATTCCAAGAGCCAGGGCGGCGAGCTGGGCGACTTCTCCCGCGGCGACATGATCGACGCCATTCAGAACGCGATCGATCACATGAAGGTGGGCGATATTTCCGAGCCGATACGGACCGAGCACGGCTTCCACATCGTTAAGCTCGAGGCGCACGAGCAGTCCGGCCTCAAACCGCTCGCTGAGGTCTCCGGTCAGATCCGGGACAGGCTGGTGAGCCAAAAAGCTCAAAAACAGTTCGCCACGTGGGTCGACAACGACCTCGTCAAGCAGCATTACATCGAAACCTTCAACTAGAGTGACGCGGCGGATGCCATCAGGGCGCGGCGCGCCAGCACTGCTGGCAGTAAGCATGGGCGATCCGGCCGGCGTGGGTCCCGAGGTTATCCTGAAGGCGGCGGCCGCGATGGCTTCGCGCCGCGGCGCACCCGCGCTGGTCGTGGTCGGCGATATCGGAGCGATGCGCGAGGCCGCGCGCCGTTTGCGCGGCGTACCCGAGCCGCGAACATGGCGGCCGGGCGACGCGCCCGTGCGCCCGGCGGACGGGCTGGCAGTGCTGGAAATCGGCCGGCTCGGCGCCTCCGCGCTCAAGCCCGGGACGCCGAGCGTCCAGGGCGCCGATGCGGCGTACCGCTATATTGTGCAAGGGGCGCGGATGGCGATGGCGGGCGAGGCTGACGCGCTGGTGACCGCGCCGATCAACAAGGAATGGCTCAACCGCGCGGGCCATCGCTTTCCCGGCCACTCCGAGTTGCTTGCCGAACTTAGCCGGGCGCGGCTTTGGCGCATGATGTTCGCGGGCGACCAGTTGCGGCTGGCGCTGGTGACGGTACATATAGGACTCGCGCGAGTCTCGCGCGCGCTCAGCAGTCAGGGCGTCTTTGACACGATCCGGCTGCTCGCGCAGCATCTAAGCGGACGCCTGGGAGTGCTCCGGCCTCGCGTCGGAGTGCTCGGATTCAACCCGCACGCTGGCGAGCACGGGCTTTTCGGCAACGAAGAGGCGCGCGTGATCGTCCCGGCCATCCGCCGCGCCCGGCGCGCCGGCATCGACGCGCACGGGCCGCTCGCACCCGACACCGCGTTCATCCGGCCGGCGGGTAAATTCGGCTTCGACGCAGCGGTAGCGATGTATCATGACCAGGGGCTGATCGCGCTCAAGACGCTGGAGTTCGAGCGCGCGGTGAACGTGACCCTTGGATTGCGGTTCGTGCGGACCTCACCCGATCACGGCACCGCGTATGATATAGCGGGATGCTGTACGGCAAACGGCGCAAGCATGCTGGCGGCGATGGAATACGCATGGCGGGCGGTGCGCGGGCGAACGGTGCGAGAGCGAACGGTGTGAAAGATAGACGCTCGGCACGCGCAGCGGCGCGGCCGCGACGGCGAAACGGCCGCGCCAAGGCTGAGCCGGAAAAACCGGGCGCGGAGAGTTTGGCAGCAGTGGCAGATCGGTAATGGCAGATCGAATAGTCATCAAGGGGGCGCGCGAGCACAATCTCAAGAACATCGACCTTGAGATTCCGCGCGATCGCCTGGTCGTCATAACCGGACTTTCCGGGTCAGGCAAGTCCTCGCTCGCCTTCGACACGATTTACGCCGAGGGCCAGCGCCGCTACGTCGAGTCGCTCTCGGCCTATGCGCGCCAGTTCCTGGAGCAGATGGAGAAGCCTGACGTCGATTCGATCGAAGGGCTCTCCCCGGCGATTTCGATCGAGCAGAAGACGACCTCGCGCAATCCGCGCTCGACCGTCGCCACCATCACCGAGATTTACGACTACCTGCGCCTGCTGTTCGCGCGCGTCGGCCACGCCTTTTGCCACAACTGCGGGCGCGAGATCAGGCAGCAGAGCGTGCAGCAGATAGTCGACCGCATCATGGCGTGGCCCGAGGGGACGCGCATCCACGTGCTCGCGCCGATCGTGCGCGACCGCAAGGGCGAGTATCGCAAGGAGCTGAGCGATCTGCGCCGCGCCGGCTTCGTGCGGGTCAAGGTCGACGGCGCGGTGCGCGAACTGGGCGAGGAGATCGCGCTCAACAAAAACGTCCGCCATACCATCGAGGTGATCGTCGATCGCCTCGCGATCCGCCACGGGATCGAGAAGCGCTTGAGCGATTCGCTGGAGGTCGCTTTCAAGTACGGCCACGAACTGCTGAAGATCGAACGGCTCGACGGCAAGGACGCCGGCGAGGTCTACTTCAGCCAGCGCTTCGCCTGCGTGGAGTGCGGCATCTCTTATCCCGAGATCACGCCGCGGATGTTCTCGTTCAACAGCCCGCACGGCGCGTGCGCGGCCTGCTCGGGCATCGGCTCGATCATGTACTTCGATCCCGAGCTGGTGGTGCAGAACGAGGACCTGAGCATCGCCGACGGCGCAATCGCGCCGTGGGCCACGATGAACTACATGCAGCCGGTGCTCGAGGCGCTGGCGGCGCACTACAAGTTCAGCCTCGACACGCCGTGGAAGAACATCCCGGCCAAGGTGCGCCGCGCGATCCTCGACGGCTCGGGTGACGAGGAGATCGCCTTCACCTACCAGCGCGGCGAGCATCGCCGCGGCTACGAACGCGCGTTCGAAGGCGTGCTGACCTGGCTCGACCGCCGCTACAAGGAAACCGACTCCGAGAGCATCCGCGAGATGCTGGAGTCGTACATGAACATGCGGCCGTGTCCGGACTGCGCTGGCGCGCGGCTCAAGAAGGAAAGCCTCTACGTCCGCTTCAACGGCAAATCGATTGCCGAAGTCTCGGCGATGTCGGTCAAGCAGGCGGTGGCGTTTTTCGCCGCGCCCAAGCTGAGCCGCCAGGAGGAGGAGATCGGCCGGCTCATCCTCAAGGAGATCCGCGAGCGGCTCGGATTCCTGGCCGACGTCGGGCTGGACTACCTTACGCTCGACCGGGTCTCGGCGAGCCTTTCGGGCGGCGAGGGCCAGCGCATCCGGCTCGCCACGCAAATCGGTTCGAGCCTGGTCGGCGTGCTGTATATTCTCGACGAGCCGTCGATCGGATTGCATCAGCGCGACAACCAGCGCCTGCTCGCGACGCTCAAGCGCCTGCGCAACCTCGGCAACAGCGTGCTCGTGGTCGAGCACGACCGCGACACGATGCTGGAGGCCGATCATCTCATCGACATGGGCCCCGGCGCGGGCGTGCATGGCGGCCACCTGGTCGCGCAAGGCACCCCCGAGCAGGTGATGCGTAACCCGGCGTCGCTGACCGGGCGCTATCTCAAAGGCGAACTCGATATTCAAACGCCGCGCCGACGCCGCCCGCTGTCAGGCCGCTCCCTCACGATCAAGGGCGCGAGAGAGAACAATCTGCGCGATCTGACCGTGAGCTTTCCGCTCGGCGTGTTCATCTGCATCACCGGAGTCTCGGGATCGGGCAAGTCCTCGCTGGTGCTCGACACGCTTTACCGCGCGCTGGCGCAGAAGCTCAACCGCTCGCGCGAGCGCGCCGGCGCGCACAAGAGCATCGAGGGGATCGAACACCTGGACAAGGTAATCCACGTCGACCAGAGCCCGATCGGGCGCACGCCACGATCCAACCCCGCGACTTACACCGGGCTCTTCACCCATATCCGCGAGCTCTTCGCGCAACTACCCGAGGCGCGGATGCGCGGCTACGGACCGGGACGGTTTTCGTTCAACGTCAAGGGCGGACGCTGCGAGGCTTGCCAGGGCGACGGCATCATCCGTATCGAAATGCACTTTCTGCCCGACGTTTATGTGACCTGCGAAGTCTGCGGCGGCAAACGCTACAACCGCGACACACTGGAAATCCAGTACAAAGGCAAGAGCATCGCCGAAGTGCTCAACATGACGGTGCTCGACGCGGTCGACTTCATGGGCTCGGTGCCGCCGATTCGCCAGAAGCTCGAGACCTTGCGCGACGTCGGGCTGGACTACATCCATCTCGGCCAATCGGCGACCACGCTCTCGGGCGGCGAAGCGCAGCGCATCAAGCTCGCCAAGGAACTCGCGCGCCGCGCCACCGGCCGCACGCTGTATATCCTCGACGAGCCCACCACGGGGCTCCACTTCGACGACATCAAGCGGCTGCTCGAAGTGCTTGGACGGCTCGCCGACACAGGCAATACCATCATCGTGATCGAGCACAACCTCGACGTGATCAAGACCGCCGACTACGTCATCGATCTCGGGCCTGAGGGGGGCGACCGTGGCGGTCAGATCGTGGCCAAGGGCACGCCCGAGGAAATCGCTGCGGCGGCGAACTCGCACACCGGACAGTTCCTGCGCCAGGCGCTCGGCCATCGCGCCGCCGCATAACGCGCTCCACGCGCCGTGGACGTGCCGCATCCACCTAACGAGGTTTGATTGAAACGCGCCCGCGCAGCGCTGCTGGCCCTCGCGATCGGAGTCATCGGATGCGCTCGCGGCCCCGAGCCGCATCAGCTCGACGCGCAATTACGACGCGAGCTTCCCATCGGCACATCGGCGAGCCAGGTCGAGGCGTACCTCACGGCGCACGGATGGCGACACAGCTATCTGCCCGATGAGCGCTCTTATCTCGCGGGAATCCGCAACGTAGGCTCGCGCTTCAGTTTCACCCGCGAAGACATCGCGATTCGAATCGATTTCGACAAGAACGGCCGCCTCACGTCAATCGGCGTGACGCCATTTTTCACTTATCACGGAAGATAGACACGGATAGCCAGGGCAGATAGCGCGACTTGCTATCGAAGCCAACGCCACCAATGCCCTTCTGAACGACCCAGCGCCATGACGCCCAGCCCGACTACGAGTACCAGCATCGACACAGCGGCCAGCCGGTAGGAAACGGCCTTGGCGCGAATCTGCCGGTAAACGATCGGCATATCGACGAGGGCGCTCGCCATTGAAGTGAGCACGACAGCCATACCCGCATTGCTGGAGGTTATTTTCCCGGCTGCGGCGAGGGCAGCAGCGGTCGCCGTCGTGCTCGCGCTGCTCGCCAGCCCGCCAACGATACTGAGCGCCAAAAAGCCCAACGTACCCGTATACATTTGTGCGAGAGTGCCCGCAGCGGCGAGGGCGACGAACATCGCGGCAAATTTCAGCACATGCGGCGGCGAGACGGGCGACGAGAGAGCAAGTGGTGGCGACATCCGAGAGTCTTCCCGCTGTGCATGTAGCCACGCTATCGAGAGCGCGGCGAGCGCCATCGCTGTCAGCGGAAGTAACGCCGTGCCGACAGCGGCAGGCGCGAAGATCGCGAGGATCACGAGATTGCGCAGGAACATCGCGACACTGGTGACCATAATCACGGCGACAGTAAGTGAGGTAGAACCGTCCAAGTTTCTGAAGAGGCCCGAAAGCTCGGCTACGGTTGCCGTGCTATTGACGAGTCCGCCGAGGAAGGCGGCGTAGTACACGCCGCGTGTCCCGTAAAGCCGCAGCATCACGTAGTTGGTAAACCCGAGACCGGCGATAACGACCACGATGAGCCACGACTGTTTTGGATTAAGCAGGTCCAGCGGATCGATGAATCTGTTCGGCAGCAGCGGATAGATGACGAAAGTAAGCAAGCTCAAGAGGACTGCGCTACGAATCTCCTCTGGCTGCAATCCGCCCGCGAAGCGAGACAGCCCTTCCTTCCATGCGAGCAGCATTGTCATCACTACGGCCGACGTAATCGCGGTGAAATAATGGCCCTGTCCGATCAGTGCTCCGAGCATCAACGTCACCACGAGCGCCGCAGAAGTCGTTATTTCCAGGGGCGAGTCTCGATCAGTCACGTACGCTGGCTCGCGCGCACGTTTGCGCGGTGCGCCCGGACTAGCCGTATCGAGTGGCCAATTCTTCAGCAGGTGGTTGATATTCAAAAGCACTACGAGCAGGAAGGTTCCGCAAAAAGCGACGACCAGAAGCTCGGAAGAAACCAGGTAAGTGAGCGTCCCGAGTAATGCAATTATTGCAAAGGTCCGAGCCCCTACCGCCTTTTGCGCCCATTCTCGCTCCAGACCAACGAGAAGTCCCACCGCCACGGCGAGTGCAATTTTCGAAGCAACGTCAACGTACGGAAGGGTAGCGATGCCTGTGGAAGTCACGTCTTCTATTCCTCCTTGCCCGCTCAGTCGAAGCGATCACTCAAGGCACATCCCTACCCGCCCGATGCAACTCGGTCTGCGCGCGGCTGATCAGGCAAAAGCCGATCCGCACACAGGCCCATCCCGCAGCGAAGGCCAGAATCGCAACCAGGGCGATGTCCCATTGCTCATGACTCGCAGGCCATCCGAGGTGGTTGATGACTGACACGTACGCCGCGTATCCGAGCCAGGCCAGAAAAAGAACCAAACCTTTGCACTCGCTTAGTCTGCGCACCCACTTCGGAACTTCGAAGATCTCGATCGTCTTAAACTTCACGCTATCCATTCTGGTGAAGCCCTTCCTTAATCTGCTCGGGAACCGTCCCTCGTCGTTTGCGTTTGCGCGGGTCACGGACACCGACGTCATCCGGAGCGTCTGTCGCGCAAATAGCGGAAATACGCCACATGTCGGACCGACAGGTATCGGTCACGTCAGGCGATTCTTTCAAATGCGACTATTTGGTCGCTTAGGGGAGAATTGGGGGCGGGCGAACGAACAGCGCAAGGTAGCTTAACAATTTGCGAACTGAGGTCTCGGAGGACGGCAAAGCGGTATTCGAGATCAACCGCGAAAGCGAACTTATATGCGGTGACACGCTCACGGCAAGCGCTGAAACCGTTGCGCCATGTGCCTCGGCGAAATTTTGCACGGGTTTGTCGCCGTTAGGCCGGAGGTCGCCGTGGAGTATGTGCTTGCCGGAGAAGCTGGAGAGATGGTCGTACCTGCCCAGTTGAACATGCAGACTGAGCGCAAACGTGGACAGCAGCAGGAACAGGATGAAGGGTGCTAATCGAAATCGCGACCCCCCCGCCGGTGCCAACGGTCTATCCATTTCGCGTCTCACTCGATCGACGTTATGGTCGCATCGGCGGACAGTCAATGCAACGCGCGCCAGCAAGTAGGCGCGTAACGCGTGGCGCGCGCCGCCGCCTCGTGGCGAGGCAGACGGCCTGTGGTATAAAACGCATCACCGGAGGTAAGAGCAGATGGAACGGACCCGCCCGGAGCCGGCGAGCTTCGCCGAACCCGAATCGTATGACTGGAACCAGATCGTCGATGATCTCAACCGCCTGCTGCGGCTCCGCACCACGCCGATCGGGATGAAACTGTTCGCCACGGTCGAGGAGATGGAGCAGATTCCCAAGCTGCGCCGGCCAAAGTCGATCCACACCACCGATCAGATCGTCGCCCAGGCCGCACGCCTGGGCTGGACCGTAGGCATCACCGCCAAGGACCTGGTCGGCGCGCAATGCGCGGTGGTGATCGGACTGCAACCAGCCGACGATCACTGGCTCTCGGGCAAGCAGATGGCCGGCGTATGGTACTCGACGGTGGAGGATTCCTCGGCCCATCAGCATGCGATGGACGTCGTGCCTCACGGGAAGTACGCCGCGATGGCGGTCTCGCCGCTGACCTCGGGTCGCCTCAACCCGCCCGACATCTGCCTGATTTACGGAACGCCGGGCCAGATGATCATCTTCATCAATGGCCTGCAGTGGGCGGGCTACAAGAAGTTTCAGTGGGGATGCGTCGGCGAGTCGGCATGCGCAGACTCGTGGGGCCGCGCGCTCAAGACCGGCGAGCCGAGCGTCTCAATTCCGTGTTTCGCCGAGCGCCGCTACGGCGGCGTGCTGGACGACGAACTACTGATGGCGATTCCGCCGCGCTACCTGCCGAAAACGATCGAAGGATTGAAGCGCCTGGCCGCCAACGGCCTGCGCTATCCGATTCCGCAGTACGGGATCCAGCAGGACGCGCGCGCCGGGCTCGGGGTCAGCTACAGCTCGAAGGATTGAGGTGCGCCAAGCGCTGGCAACTTCTTCAGACGGGGCGCGACTCAATATAGGTGAATCGATGCTTCAGCTTGAGAAATGGACTTTCAAGCCATCTGTAGGAAGCGGCGGCCATAAGAATCGTCAATGAAAGACTCAGCGTAATGTACATCAGCCATCCGACCCACAGCGGCCCACCTGAGTCCTGAAACCGGGCGACATACCACGGAAATACGTAGTGACTGATGAAGAGCATGGCGAACAAGTGATAAACGTAAAGGCCATACGAGATCCTGCCCAAGTAGACTAGCCACGCGTTGGTCGCCCAGCGCACGCCTGCGCTGCCCGCCCCCAGCATCGCAAGCAGAAATCCTCCGCTGCCAAGGGCGGCCAACGGATATCCCAGGAGCAAGCCCGGGTGCATCTGTCTCGGCACTAACGCCGCGTTGAAATAGCGCGCGAACGACCAGGCTACAATCGCCGTCAGCAAGACACCTATTCGCCAGCGCGAGCGCAGCGCGGAGACCTTCGCGTAGGGCATCGTACCTAACAGAATACCCACCGCGAATGGATCGAGACGCGTGAAGGTACACGTCCACACCCATAGCGGCGAAACCCTCGCCCAATAAGCTGTTATCCGCGCGAAAGACGCGATTACGAGCAATCCCACAGCGATTATTCTAATTCTGTGCTCAGACGCCTTTCGAATAGCCATCGGCCAGAATAGGTAGAACTGCTCCTCCACTGACACACTCCAGAGATGGCTTAAGACAAAAGCGGATCCCATCCAGCTTGCCGGCGCAAAATTACCCACGAAAACCGCCATCAGCAATAGATATTTGGGCTCTACTGTGCTGTAGCGAAAAGCAGCATCGAAGTAGACAAGAACCGATCCAAACGCCAGAAAGCAAAAATACAGCGGCCAGATTCTGAGCGCGCGGCGCGCATAAAAGTACAGAAAATGGACCTTCCCTGAAGTAGCGCGCTCTTTCAACAGAAGTTTCGTAATCAGGTATGCGCTAAGCGTAAAGAACAGATCGACTCCGAAAGCTCCTGCCGGAAGTAGATCTTTAGTCAATATAGTTTTGACAATCCCCGGCCGCCACGTGAGGCTGTACGTAAGATGGAACGCAAAGACGCAGAGGAAGGCGAAGAAGCGCAGCGTGTCGAGTTCCGGCAGATAGAATCGCTCGCGGGATTGCGCGGTCGTGGCCGCGAGCTCCTGCTCATCGCTGACTTCCACAACCGGGATCGATCTGCCTGGGACGCCACCTGCCAATCGGACCGCTCCTTCTTTTCGCGGAGATATCTAGCAGACTCTGCGAAACCAGACCATACGGAAACAAGGCGCCGGCGATCCGCGGCCGAAGGCGATCGACTCCGGCATTTATGCGGCTTTTCCCAGAGACTTGCTTCGATACATCAAGTCGATATATTGTGATGCTGTAGGAGACGAGGATGAAATCGAACCACACAAAGGGGCGAACGACGATTTCACCGAAGCGGCCGGCGGCCAAGGAATCCTTCTCACGCTGGGAAGCGCCTCCCGAGGTCGGCTGGCCCAAAAAGCCGCCGCGTATCGACATCAAGTTTCCCATCCTGGGCTTCCTGATGGAGTCCGAGATGACCGGCTATGACATCAAGCGCCGCTTTCGCGATCCGATCGGCTTCTTCTACCGGGCCAGCGACGGCTCGCTTTATCCCGCGCTCAAGAAACTCGCGCACGACGCGATGGTCACGATGCGAGCCGAGCGGCATGGCCGGCGCGCCCGCAAAGTCTACGCGATCACTCACAAGGGACGCGAGTATTTCCTGCGCACGCTGCGCGAGCCCGCGCAGCCGATCTTCGTCTACGACGAGGCGCAGGTCAAAATCTATTTCGCGCATCACGACCCGGAGGCCGCGCTGCATCATGTCGAGCGCGAGCGCCGTTTCGCCGGCGCGTGGCAGTCGTTCCTCGAACAGCTGCTGGAGGACATGAAAAGCCATGGCGCGAGCCCTTTTCGCACCAGCATGGTCGAGATTGGCCATGGAGTATCGCGCGCTCAAGGGCCAAGCTGTTCGACAAGCTGATGGTCCGGCTGGCACGCGAGCTCCGCAGCGCCTCGCGTTCCCGCAATGGAACGCGCCGTAACCGGCAAAGCGGCGAAAATCATGACGCTGGCCGTACAGCGCTTCGGCGCCGGCGAAACACGGCACAATCCTATGAATGCCATTATCCGCAAAGTGATGAAGACTTGCGCTCGTCGCGCTGATTCTCGGCGGCGGCTACTACCTGGGCAGCAGATATCTTTGGCCCGCGCCTGATACCGGAACGATCCAGACCGTCGGCATAATCGAAGCGCCCGAGGTGAACATCACGAGCCGCATCGCCGGCCGGATCGTGCAGCTCGACCTGCTCGAGGGCGACACGGTCGAGCGCGGCCAGGTCGTATGCCGCATCGAAGACATCGACATAAAGAATCAGCTCGCCAAGGCGCGAGGCGATCTCGCGAATGCCAGCGCCACGCTGCGAGACGCGGAAATCACGATGGCGCGCGACGACAAGCTGTATGCCGAGCACGTGATTTCGACCAAGGACCGCGACGACGCGCGCGCGGCGCTCGACAGCGACCGCGGCGCGGTGACGGCCGCCAAAGCCAACGTGCAGTACTACGCCGACCAGTTGAACGACACCGTCATTCGCTCTCCGATCTCCGGGACCGTCGTGAGCAAGAACCTCGAAGTCGGCGAATGGGTCACGCCGGGAACGCCAGTCCTCACCATCGACGATCTTTCGACCATCTGGGCGCGCGTCGACATGGAAGAGACCGACCTCGGCGCGATCCGTGTCGGCGCTCCGGCACAGGTGACGCTGCCGACGCATCCGCCGCTGGTTTTTCCGGGGCAAGTGATGGCGATCGGACAGGAGGGACAATTCGCGACCGAGACCGACGTTCGCCGAGGCCGCCAGGACATCCGCACGTTCTACGTCAAAGTGCGGGTTTTGCAGGCGACCGGGCAGGTGAAGCCGGGGATGACCGCCGAGGTCGCATTTGCGCTCAACAATGGAATCGCAATCAGCAGCAATACAGGCGCTCGAACTCACTAAGCGCTTCGGCGAATTCACCGCCGTCGACCACGTGAGTTTCGAGGTGCGGCGCGGCGAATTGTTCGGCCTGCTCGGACCCAACGGTGCGGGCAAGACCACGCTCAGCCGGATGCTGACGACGCTGATCGTGCCGACCTCGGGGCACGGCTTCGTTGCCGGCCTCGACGTCGCGCGCGACCCCGTGCGCGTGCGCGAGGCGATCGGCGTGATTCCGCAGGCGCTGACCTCCGACCTCGAACTCACCGGATGGGAGAACGTCGACATCTACGGCGGCTTCTACAATCTCAGCCGGCGCGTGCGGCGCGAGCGCGCGCAGCATCTGATCCACATGGTGGGCTTGACCGAGCGCGCCAACGATCTCGTACAGACCTACTCGGGCGGGATGCGCCGGCGGCTGGAAATCGCGCGCGGGCTCGATCCATTCGCCCGAGGTCCTGTTCCTTGACGAGCCGACCATCGGGCTTGACCCGCAGAGCCGGCGCGCGGTGTGGGATTTGCTCGAGCAGTTGCGGCGCGACACCGGACTCACCATTTCGCTTACCACGCATTATATGGACGAGGCGGAAACGCTATGCGACCGGATCGCGATCGTCGATGGCGGCAAGATCATCGCGATCGGAACGCCGGCTGAGCTCAAGGCGATGGTCAAGGGCTCGGACCGCATCGAACTCGAGGTGCATGGGCGACGCCGAGAAGATCATCGCGATGCTGCGCGGACAGCCCGGCGTCCACGACGTCACGCGCGATCCCGACGGCCCGATTATCGTCTCGGTCGACGACGGCGCCCACGCGATGCCGAAAATCATCAGCGAGATCGAAAACGCCGGCGCCAAGGTCTCATCGATCAAGCTCGAGCGGATGTCGCTCGAGGACGTCTTCATCCGCTTCACCGGGCGGCGTCTGCGCGACGAACCGGCGCGCAAGGGCGGCTTCTTCAGCTCGAGCTTCGGGATGCCGATGCCGCCGGGACGCTGACGGAGATTTAACGGCGATGAGAAAAACGTGGTCGATAATGCGGCGCGACCTGCTCAAGATCGGGCGCAATCCGCTGACCATCTTTACCAGCGTTCTGCTGCCGATCATCTACCTGGTCATCTTCGGCAACTCATTCCAGGGCGTGCTCAAGCATCTGCCGGTGGTGATCGTCAGTCAGGACAACGGCCCCTATGCGATCCGCGTGATGGAGCAGATGCAGGCGCTGGCCGCCGGCCCAAAAACCATCGCCATCACCTATAACAGCGACGCGGGCACGGCGATCCAGGACGTGCGCGATGGCGTTTACAAAGCCGCGCTGATCATCCCGGCCGGTTTCAGCCACAGCATCGATGAGGGCCGCATCGGTGAGCTGGGATTGTTCACCGACAACGTCGACACCATCAGCGCGGCGACGCTTACGGGGGTGTTCAGCCAGGCGACCGCCGTGATCCGCGCCGGCTACGTCACCGCGCGCGAGCCCAAGCTCGACCAGATCGTGATGCGCCCGAGCAACCTTTTCACCACCGTCGACTACGACCGCTCGCTGATTCCCGGCGTGATCGTGATGGCGCTGTTCATGGGCTCGCTGACCTCGGGCGTGTTCAACTGGGTGATGGACCGTTTCATGGGGATCACGGAGTGCTACCTGGTGACGCCGCTGTCGCGCTGGAACCTCGCCGCCGGCGTGCTGGGCTCGAGCGTGCTGGTGACCAGCGTTGCGTCGGTGATCGTGCTGGCGGTGGGGTTGCTGATCACCGGCGGCACGATTACCGGCGGGGCGCTGGCGGCCGCGATGCTGGTGGGCGTGATCATCATCGGGGCGACCGGAATTCTCGCGATGACCTTCGTTATACTGGCGCGCGCGAATAATCCGCGCGTGGTCGGCGCGTCGGCCGGCTTCCTCAACGTGATCCTGTTTTTTCCGAGCGGCGCTATTTATCCAATCGAAAGCTTTCCGCCGTGGCTGCGGGCCTTCGCTCACTACAATCCGGAAACCCACGCGGTGAGCGCGCTCAAATCGATCCTGTTCAAGGGAGCAAACTTCGCCGCGATCTCGAACGACCTCGCGTTCCTGGTGGTCTTCACCGCGATCATGCTGGTGATTGCGAGCATGACGGTGAAGCGCACGCTTTAGCGATCGGCTGAAAGGCCGTTTGAGAAAATCAGCCGGCGGGCAATTGCGCGGCGAGATTGAAGAGTTCCTGCAGGCTCTGATTGAAGCGGTAGAACTTGTCTTCGCGCAACTGGTCGGCGGACTCCAGCCAAAGCTCGTCGCCGATGAGTGCGAGCGAGTTGAGCGTGTGTCTCAACTCGGGGCGGCCATTGCGCGCGATCTCATCCAGCATCCGCCGCCACACCGCGCGCCGCGCACAGATTGCGAAGTCCGGATCGAATGACGCCGTCTCGCCGGGAGCAAGCGCCGCCGCGTCGGTAAGCGCGTAGCCTGACATCGCGACGCCGGTGTTCTGCTCCTCGCCGCCACCATCTTCATCGGGCAGCACGCGCACGACGAAGCGGCTCTCGACGTAGCCGATGCGCTGAAAAAGCTCGCTCCGGGCCGCCATCAGGCCGCCCAAGGCAAGAAACCAATGCGGATCGGGAAAGCGCGGCGCCATCAGGAGAAGAGCTTGGCAAACTCGGTCGGCAAGAGGCAGCGCGGGCGCCGGTCGAGGCCGGCCGAGTCGCAGCGCTGAAGGTATTCGCCGACGATCCGCCGCCACAGTTGCGACTGCATCTCCATCCCCTTGTCGAAGTGCTCGAGTCCGCCGCCCATCAGCACCGCCATCGGCTCGACCGACTCGGGTTCGCTGAAGATCTCGAGCAGGATGCGCTCGGCGTCGTCGAGCTCGGTGTGGATCTCGTCGGCCAGTTCGGGACGCGACTTGAGCTGCGCGCGCAGATGCATCGTGCCGTAGCCGACGTGGCGCGACTCGTCCTGCATGCAGCGGCGGAAGATTTCCTGATCGACCCGGCTCGGCGCGATGAACTCGCCCTGGCGAAAGATCGTCAGCACGAAGCCCTCGCCCAGCAGATGCAGCCTGCCGGTCTGCGCCGAGAAACTCGGCGCGTCGAAAATCTTCTTCAGCCCGAGCTCGCTGTAGGGGCTGGCCTTGCCCAACCCGCCGCCGTTGGCGAGCGCGCGCTTGCGGAAAACGTCCATGTGGCGCGCCTCGTCCATCGCCTGGGTGGCGAGGAACATCTTGACCTCGAAAAAGTCCTGGTTGATGCGGCTCATCCAGCGCGTCGGCGCGTCAGCGGCGATGAACTCGACCTCCGTGAGAAAAGTACAGAGCTGGCACATCGCGCGTTCGAGATCGTCGGGCAGTGGCTTGAGCTCCTCCCACGGGATGTCGCGCGCGGAGCTCCATTGGCGCGCCACCGCCTCCTCGTAAAGCTCCGACACGTTGTCGGCCCAGCACTCGTCCTTGTTGTTGATGGTGAAGCCGAGCGACGGCACGTTGTCCGGGACCACGCTGCCGCGCGGCGCCATCGATCGATGCTCGCCGCCGCGCTCCGGCACCACGCCATAGCTGCCGATCTCGACGTCCTTGAGCCGCAGCCCCAGGCCTGACGGCTTGGCGCGCACGCCCCACTCTCCGGTCTCTTTCATCCAACTCAGATCTGGTGTGCCGCTCTGGAACAGCTTCTGGAGATAGGCCGACGGCTCGACCTTGGAGCGGGCCTCGGTGCCGACGCGATGTTCGTCCTTGATCGGAACAGTAGGCATTACCTGCCTCCCTGCTGAGCGTTGCTCGCGGCGCGCGGCCGCGTCGAACCCATTGCCGCAGAATCATCGTTTAGTGTCAACCACACGGCCGTAGGAGCCGGGCGCGCGGCCGGCGCAAATTGCGGGGGCCGCGCGTGGTGTGCTAACTTTCCCGCTCCGCTAGAGTCTTACGCACAGGGGCGGCGTACCCAAGTGGCTAAGGGAGAGGTCTGCAAAACCTCCATTCAGCGGTTCGAATCCGCTCGCCGCCTCCAAACTCTTCCCTCATCTGTTTAATGTCCTTAATGCGGACGGCGCGGTTGCTTCCGGCCGGCGCCCCTCGCGGATCGCGTCGTCACGGAATTTTCGTTAGCGGGGGCGCGTGCTTGGGGTAAAACTGACGCCAGCGGACGCGCGCGGCCTTGCGCTGCTCGGGCGTCATCTGTTGCCAGCGATGATAGTTCTCAAGCATGTGCTGACGCTGGGCCGGAGGAAGCCGCTGGAACTGCTGATAGCGCTGGAAGACCTTTTGCCGTTGCTCAGGCGGAAGCTGCCTATAGTGCGCGTAGGCCTGGCGCAATTGCTCGCGGCGCTCTGGCGGAAGCTGGCGCCATCGATGCAGCCCTTGCAGCACCTGTTGGCGCTCCTCGGGCGGGAGACTGCGAAACTGCTGGAAGTTTTGCCGCGCCGCGCCCTGCTCCGCGGGAGTCATCTTCTGCCACTGCCGGTAATTCTGGAGCACACGCGCCCGTTGCTCCGGCGTCAGCCTCGCCCAGGCGTCGGGATGCTGCGTGGCGAGCGCACGCTCGGCGGCGTTCTGCGGCTGATCCGCCGCCATCGGCGGTTCCTGCCCGGGTGACTGCGCGCGCGCCGGCCGCGCGAGCGCGCCCAGCGCGATTGCCGCCGCCAGCACGATCGAAAGCCCTGGCGTGCGGCGGGTCATGGCTGTCCCTCGGAGTCTTTGGGCGGCATGTTTGGGGTCGTCGCCCGAGCGCCACTGACGGGCGACGCGCTGTCGCCCGCATCGTCCGGCTCATGAGCATCGTCCGAACCCTGCGAGTTCCCCCGCAGATAGCCCATCGCCTTGAGCGTGCGGATCTGATCGAGCATCGAGTTGTTCGACGACTCCCCGGCCCCGCCGCTGTTGGCGTCCGGCGGGTGTGGCCTGAATAGATCGAGATTCAGTAACATCCGCAAATCCGGCGGCGGCTGCTCCTGCGCCCCGATCCTGTTACTTCCCATCACGAGCGCGGCCGCCGCGAGCACGATCACGGCCAGGCTACGACCGGTTCTCATCGTTGGCCGGCGCCGACGGCGAGACTTCGTCGAGGTGCGCAATCACGTCGTAATTCTCGAGCAGGTCGAGATGCTCGACCATCGGGTAATCGCGCAACAGGCCGACATCCGCACCGGTCATCGCGGCCTCCCGCATCGTGTCTTCCTGCGTCGCGAGCTGATCTATCGGCGGCGGCGCGACGCGCGCGCCCTGGCGCATCACGAAGATCAGGATAAGCGCGGCGACCGCCGCTCCGAGCGCGGCGAGCGACAGCCCGACGGTCCGGGGCCGCAGCCAATGAGCCTCGGCATCTCTACGCGCGGCACGCTCGGCGCGGACGTTGAGCTTGCGATACAGCTCGGCGCGGTAGATCGCAGGGTCGGGCGCAGGCAGGTCTTCGACGCGACGCGCCAGCTCGCGCATCGCGGCCGTGGCCGAATCGGCTGTCTCGCGGCACGACGCACAGCCTTCCAGGTGATGCGCAACGCGCGCGCCTTCCTCGCCGCTCAGCTCGCCGAGCAGGTATGGAACGAGCGTCGTATCGGGATGCCTCGTAATCATGCCTCTACTCTCGGCCTTTGGCCCTGCCCTCGATCATATTCCCGACTATTCCCGTTTGAGCGCCTTTCGCAGCTCCGTTATCCCGCGATGCACGTGAACCCTGGCCGTATTCTCCGAGCATTCGAGCACCGCCGCAATTTCCCGGCTGCTCAGACCCTCCTGCACCTGCAACAATACGGCCGCGCGCTGCTTGGGTGACAGATTGTCCAGCAGGCCGCGCAGCTTGCCGATCGATTGATTGCGAATCGCGTCCAACTCCGGCCCCGGCTCGGCCGACGGCAAATCGATAGCCGGCTCGTCGCTCTCGCCACCCGGCGCCGATAGCGGAACGATCCTGCGCCACCATCGATTGCGCCTGCGATGGTCGATGCAGAGGTTGACCAGGATGCGGTGGAACCAGGTCGAGAAGCGCGATCGCCCGTCGAAACGATTGGCCGATTCATAGAGCCGGATGAACGCTTCCTGCGACACGTCGCGCGCGTCGGCCTCGTTGCCCACGATGGAGCAGGCGAGCCGATAAGCGCGCGCCTGATGCCGCTCGACCAGTAAGTCGAAAGCCTGCGCATCGCGTTCGGCAACCCGCCTGCACAACTCCTCATCGGAAGGCTCCACCGCAACCGTTCCATCCCATCGCGAATTCGGCCAGCGAGACGCCGCCGTCCGAACCCGCAGCCCGGCGGCGGAATCCCCCCCACTGCTGACCGTCGGACCGATGCTACCTTTCCCGACGCTTTTGACGAAAGCACGGGGCTGTCCGTTTACACGATGTTCAATAATCGGGCGAGACGCATCCCCGATGTAAACGAAACCCGCCCCGTGATCGTCCAAGCGGTTGAACGTGGGAAGACAGGAGGATGCCGATGAAGGATCAGGGTATCCAGGGCAATCGCAAACGCGCGTGCAAGCTCGCCGGATGCACTGCGTATGACCCGCAAGGCGCGGCCCAGCAATACGCGCCGAGCTACTACAACCAGTCCTACGATCAACTGAGCGCGCAACAGAAGATGCAGCTCGAGGACCATCTCTCCAACCAGAGCAACCAGGCCTGGCGTACCAGTGCCGACGTCGTCTCGAGCGTTGGCCACCTGGCGCAAGGCACAGGCTTTCTGCTGTACGCCGTGCGCCACTAGGACACGCCGCACATAGCCGCCGCATTTTTGACGGGGAAAACACAGACCACAAACGCGGCCACGGTATCGCCGCGCCCGCAAGGGAGAAAGGAGGAAGGGAAATGAAGAGGCATCAACTCAAAAAGACCTTGACCGCTCTCGCCGTCGTGGTTTTCTCCGGAGCGCTAGGCACCGCGGCCATGGCGCAGGACTGGCGCGGCCCACATCCGCTGGCCACCACGGATCACTATCTCGACCGGCATCCCGAGGTCGCACAGCAGCTCCAGCAGCATCCCGGCCTGGTCGATAACGCCAGGTATATGGCTAATCATCCGGGGCTGCACGAATACCTCGCGACGCATCCGATCGCACGCGCCGACTGGAAGTCGCATCCGTACCGCTACATGAATCACGAGGACAGATACGATCAGACTCATTAATAGCTAATAGTCAATAACGGAATAGTGTATGCAACAACAGGTCTTAGAGAGGTAGCATGAACTTCAAGAGTCAAATCAGGATCATGGCGGGGACGGCTATAGTGGTAGCGATGGGGATGGGACTCGGACAATTCGCCGCCGCGGCGGACCTGCCAGTGCCGTCAGGAAACCTCAATCTCCGCCTCAACGGCTACGAGTTGGTGACCCCTGAGAGCTCGACCACGCCGGTCCGGCTGAGCATCGACGCGATCGGTCAGGTGATCGCGGACGCCAAAGGAAATCTGAGCGGCGCCGAGACCTTCAACGCGGTTGACCCCACGGTGCCGGCCGGGGAGGTCTGCAACGGGACGGTCAACGGAACGATCACGCCGCCTTCGGGAAGCTTCGGCTCGGGCGCGGGCGAATTCGCGGTCAGCCTTAGCTTCGCCCCGACCAGCACCGGCGCTTACTGCATCCCGGCGACCACCACGTTGCAGTGTAATCGCTCGCTGCTGCACAAGCTGCTGGTCGATGACCTCGACGCGGGCCAGTACCACTGCATCGTCACCGGAATGACCGCCGGCACGGGCGCGACCTCGACGATCGACGCCGCGTCGATGGACGGGCACCTCGATAGCGCGCGCGGCAGCAACGCACCTACTGACTAGGCGATAGCGGCGCAACAGCGGTTGCGCGCATACCACGCAAACGGCCGCCGTCGAGGGCTCACGAGCTCTGGCGGCGGCCGTTTGCTTTCGCGATCAGTGTGAAGCTCCGCTCGCGGGAACGGCGGAACGGACAGTCAGCGTCACCGGGCATCCCGGTGAATCTTCGTCGTAACAGATCCGGCTGACTGCGCCGGCGGGACGGTCCTTGTCCTCGGCGTAGCCAGGGCAAATCCAGCGCCCTCCCCCACTCCGATACATCGCGACCGCGAAGTAGCGGCCGGGCGCGAGCGTGCCGCTGGCCTGTCCCGCGTCCGCGGGCAATTCCTGCGAAGCCACGATCTCATAGCCATCGTGTGCGCTGCCCATCTCGAATTGCATCAATAGCAAGTTCCATCGCGAGGCGCCGTGATTGACCACCTGGTAGGTCATCGCGGAATCCGACGAAAAAACCGGCTTGGAGCGGCAAAGCCACGGCCGCGCCTCGGCTGCATTCGCCCACGGCGCGCCCGCAACGGCGAAAGCGATTCCGCAGCTCACAACGAGCAATAAACTTTTGAGCTTCATCTCATCCTCTCTTTTACCAACCCTCGCCCCGCGCCTCCGATGTCGGCGCTTCGACCACCGGAGACCTGCGCCTACCGCTTCGCCGTCCTTCCTTGTGCAGCATCAAGCCGCCGCCCCGTCGCATACTTCGATAATCCGCCGCACGATCTCGCCGAGGTCTGAATCTTTGGGCGTGAACACGGCGCGCACACCCATCTCGAGCAGCGCCTGGCGGTCGCGATTGGGAATTATCCCGCCCATCACCAGCCTCACGTCGTCCGCGCCGCGTTCCTTGAGCAGCGCGACCGTCTCGCGGGCGATCGCCAGGTGAGCTCCGGCGAGCGAGCTTATCGCCAGCACCTCGGCGTCCTCCTGCAGCGCGGTCTCGACCATCTGGGCCGGCGTCTGTTTGAAGCCCGCTAGGATCACCTCCATCCCGGCCTGCATGCAGGCATGCGCGAGCAGCTTGACCGCGTTGATATGGCCGTCCAGTCCGGCCTTGCCCAATGCGATGCGGATACGGCGTGGGGCGCGGGGGACGTCAAGCGGCGCCAGCGCCATCGTGCGATCCAGCACCGGCGGCGTATAGCGGCCATTGGTCGCGCGCTCGATAGCCGCGGTCCACTCGCCGACCGTGCCGCCGGCGCGCGCGAGATCGATCGTCGGCTCCATCACGCCGCCGCCGCTCGCGGCCGCGCGCTCCAGCGCTTCTAACGCATGGGCGACCGCGCCATCGCTATGGGCGTCGCGCTCGCGGCGCCATCGGATGAGCGACTCGATCCGTTCGCGCTCGGCCGCCGCGTGTTCCGCCGCGTCGTCGGTGACGAAGCCGGGGCCGGTGAGGCCAATCTCGTCGAGAAACGCATTGACTCCAATCTGCACCAGTTCGCCGTTTGCGAGTTTGCGCTGGCGTTCAGCGAGCAGACGCGTCAGTTCACCGCCGACGACAGCGATCGCACGCGAGTAGCCCGAGGCGCGCAGCGAGAGTGCGATCGCGCGCGCACGGTCGGCAATTTCGCCGGTCAGTTTCTCGATCACCTTGCTGCCCTCGAAGATGTCCCCCCACTCGGCCAGCCCGGTCTCGTGCATCAGGATTTGCTGCGTGCGCAGGCTGAGCGCCTGCTCGGCCTGGTCTGGCAGCGCCATCGCCTCGCGAAAGCCCGGGAGCTGCAGGGCGTTGACGCGCGCGGCGGCCGAGATCACCACCGGCAGCGCCTCGTAGGCGATGCGGATGATGTTGAGTTCGGGCTGACGCTCGGTGAGGGTCAGCGAACGCACCTGGCATCCGGCGCGAAAAGCGACGTCGTCGATGCCATATTCGTCGCGGCACAGCTCGCGCCACAGCTTGAAGTAGGCGCGCACCTTGCTTATCTCGGGCACCAACTCGATGCCGCTATTGATAAAGAACGAGATGCGCCGCACGGTCTGCTCGAAAGCCTCGCGCGCCAGACGCGGGCGCAGCGCGTCGAGAATCATCAGCGCGTTGCCGAACGTGTAGCCGATTTCCTCGGCCGGGCCGGCCCCGCTCTCCATGTAGTGGTAGCCACAGCAGTTGATCGGATTCCAGTTGGGCACACGCTCGACCGCGAAGCTGATGAGTTCGGTCGAGATGCGGAAGGAGACCTCGGGATGGAAAATCGAGGTGCCGCGCGCAACGAATTCCTTGAGCAGATCGTTCTGGGTTGTGCCGCGCAGCTCCGTCCATGGCACGCCGCGCTTCTCGGCGACCACCAGGTAGAGCGCGAGCAGAAACGGCGCGGTCGCGTTGATCGTCATCGAGGTGTTGATCGCACCCAGGTCGATTCCGGCGAGCAAATCCTCCATATCGCCCCAGTGGCAGATCGAGACGCCGGCCTTGCCGACCTCGCCCGCCGCGACCGGCGCGTCGGGGTCATAACCGTTTTGCGTGGGCAGATCGAAAGCGATCGAAAGTCCACGCTGTCCGCGGCCCAGGTTCTCCAGAAAGCGCCGATTGGCCTGTCGCGCGTCGCCGAAACCGGCGTAGGTCCTGATAATCCAGGGCTCGCGCGGGCGCGATTGTTTCTTCGCGCCCGGCGCGGGCGTTATCGCGGCTCGGCTCATCGGTTCTCCGATCTCATCGCAATCCCGATCCCCGTCTCTCTTGAGCGTAATGGCCCGCGAGCGTCGATTCCAGCGACCGCGCGACCGCCGCTACTGTTTGTAACCGAACCGCCGCAGCATCGCACGCCGCTCGGCCTGGTCCTGCTCGCCCTCGACTCCATTGGGCGCGCTGCCATCGATCACGCCCATCACGCCGCGCGCACCGCCATCGGCGGCCACGATCGCGCGCACCTCATTGGCTGTGGCGCAGAAGATCGAACATACCTCCGCGACCGCCTTCACCTGGTTGAGCACGTTTATCGGAAAAACGTTGCCAAGCATGATCACGAACACGTGTCCCGCGCCGATCGCGTTGGCGGCGCGCACCGCGGCGTTTTCCAGTTCGGCGTCGGTTCCGGTGTGCCGGATGAGGCACGGTCCCGAGGCCTCGCAGAAGGCGACGCCAAACTTGACCGCCGGCACCGCTGCGACGATCGCCTCGTAAAGATCCTCGATGGTCTTGATGAAGTGGGCCTGGCCGATGATCACGTTAGCGTCAGCGGGCTTAACGATTTCGATTGCACTGAGTTCCATAGGTTTGCGTTCTCCGCTATTCGTTACGGGTCTGCGATGGTTGCTGGATGATAGGAGAGCCGAGGCATCGATTGCGAGGCATTTGTTGCGAGGCATTCATTGAAAACCCGCCGAAGTCATCGCGCGACCCAACCCCGCTCGCGCACCGCGGCGCCGCGCGGCGCCGCCGCGGGCCGCGCCGCGTTGCCGGGCTTTTTCTACCGGCTCGCGCCACGCGACCAGAAGGTCTACCTGCGCAGCGACGCGATCGACGCCTTCGACCTGGTAGCCGGGCCCAACGCGCTCGCGCTCGCCGAGGCCCTGGTTGCGGCGCTCGAAAGCGGCAGCGTCGCGGGCACCGGGCGCGCGGCGCAAGCCCTGGTGGCCGAGCTATGCCGGCTGCTCGAGGTGCGTGTCGTGCCGATCGAAGTCAAAGGCGCACGGCCGCGCAACCAGCGCGGCGAGCTTCACGGCATCTTCTATTCCGACGCACCGCGCATCGTGTTGTGGACGCGCACGGCGCTGCGCCACGACGTGGTCAAGCCCAAAACTTTTCTGCGCACCCTGATGCACGAGTTGGCGCACTACTTCGACTACGCGCTGTTGCGCCTGGGCAACTCGTACCATACGCGCGGCTTCTTCAAACGTGAATCGTTCCTGGTGCGCGCGGTCTTTCCATCCGACTCCGGCCCGGAACAGGCTTGAAAATTAAGCATGGCCGATGCATATCCGGTTTGCCGCGTGTATCATTTGGCGGCAGCGACAAATAAGGCCCGCGGCTGATGCGAGTCCGATGAAAATCTGATGGGAATACTGCAACGCATGTTTACCACGGTACCGCCCGAAGAGCGGCTGCTCGCCGAACTGGCCGACATCGCCGGCCGCCATCAGGAACTGGCCGACCGCCTGGCGCATCACGCCGAGCTTTGCGCTTACACCAATATCGCCAGCGGCCTCGTCGCGCTGGCGGCGCGCCAGGCTGAGCACGCCCGCACGCTCGACGCGCTCCTCAGAAAGCGCCACGCATGGTCGAAGCTGCCGCACCCGATGGGCGCCGAAGGTTCCAGCAATTGGGCGCGCGTGAGCGGCGACCTTGCGCTGATGCTCGAGCTCTCGCGCGAGGTGAACCAGCAGGCGCTCCATTGGGAGGAAATCGATCCGGCGTTTGCGGCGCGCCTGCGCACGATAGCGCTCGAAGACGATCGCAGTCTCGGCGAACTGCGCGAGCTCGCGCTAAAGTGCGACCCGCAGGCGCTCGACTGAATCCAGGCTGCCATACTACAGGTAGCGATCGAGGCGGCGGCGGGCGAGTTCGTCGACCACGCAGCGGAGATCCTGCGAGCTTTTGCGGCTGGCAATCAGGAGCGCGTCGCCGGTGTCAACTGCGACCAGGTCTTTAACTCCCAGCAACACCGTCAGGCGCCCCGCGCCGCCGCGTGCCAGCACGCCCTCGCAGTCAAGTGCGATCACCTCGCCCTTGAGCACGTTGGATTCGCGCCCGCCAAGCGCCTCCCAAAGCCCCTCCCAGCTTCCCACATCATGCCATCGAAAACGCGCGCGCACGCTCAGCACGTTGCGGCTCTTTTCGGCCACTACGCGGTCGAACGCGCCGAAGTCGAGCCCGCGGTAGATGCGCGCGACCCTGGCCGCCGGCGCTCCGGCGAATTCGCGCATCGCGGCGGCGAGGCCCGAAGCGTGCTGGTCGAGCTCGGAGGCGAGCGTCGCGGCCTCCATCACGAACATCCCGGCGTTCCACCAAAACTTTCCCGACGCGACCATCCGGCGCGCCACTGCAAGGGGCGGCTTTTCGACGAAACGCACGACCTGGAATCCGCGCCCCATCGGTCGCCCGATCTGCTGATAGCCGTAGCCGGGCTCGGGGCGATCGGGGACGACGCCGATCACGACCACGGCGTGGCGCGTGGCGGCAAGCGAGATCGCGTCGCCGAGCGTGCGGCGAAAAGCCGTGGGCGGCGTGATGTAGTGGTCGGCGGGCATCACGGCGACGACACCCGGGCCGGCGCGATGCGCGATCGTCGCGCATCCGTAAGCGATCGCGATCGCGGTGCCGCGTGCGCTCGGCTCGACGATGAGATTCGCGGGGGGGACCAGGCCGCGCAGCGCTTTGCGGAAGATCGCGCGCTGATCGGCCGAAACCAGCACGAACGTCCGGGCGCGCCCGGTCACCGGCGCGACCCGCGCGATAGTGTCAGCGAGCAACGAGGTGCGGCCGTCAATCGAAAACAGCGGCTTGGGACGCCAGGCGCGGCTCTCGGGCCAAAAACGGGTGCCGCGTCCGCCGGCGATGATGAGCGCGCTCGGCCTGGCCGCGCTCACATCGCGCCCAGTTCTTTGAGCTTGCTCTCGAACAGCGTGCGAATTTCGTCCCGGGTCTTTTCGTCGCGCGCCTCGAAGCGCATCACCAGCGCCGGCTGCGTATTCGAGGCGCGCACGAGGCCCCATCCGCCGGGGAGCTTGACTCGTGCGCCGTCGATTTCGATCACCTCGTAGTGCGCGCGGAAGTAGTCGGCGGCCTTGCGCACCACGTCGAACTTGCGCTCGTCGGGGCAATCCAGACGAATCTCGGGCGTGAAGCTGCTCTTGGGCAGGTCGGCGAGGATGTCGGCCAGACCGCGGCCCTCGCGGCTGACGATCTCGAGCAGGCGGAAAGAGGCGTAGATGGCGTCGTCGAAGCCGTAGTAGCGGTCGGCGAAAAACATATGCCCGCTCATCTCGCCGGCCAACGCAGCGTGCTCCTCCTTGAGCTTGCTCTTGATCAGCGAATGGCCGGTCTTCCACATGATCGCGCGGCCGCCGTGCGCCGTGATGTCGTCGTACATGCGGTTGGAACATTTGACGTCGCCGATAATCGCAGCGCCTGGACGCTCGCGCAGAATCGCGCGCGAGAACACGACCATCAACTCGTCGCCCCACACGATACGGCCGTTTTCGTCGACCGCGCCGACCCGGTCGGCGTCACCGTCGTAAGCAATCCCGATTCGCGCACCGCTGCTCTTCACCGCCGCGATGAGATCGCGCATGTTCTCCTCGACCGTGGGGTCTGGATGATGGTTGGGGAAGCGGCCGTCCATCTCAATGAACAGTTCGACCGTCTCGAGTCCTAACTCGCGCATCAACGGCGCCGCGACCACCCCGCCGCATCCGTTGCCGCCGTCGACCGCGACCTTGAGTCCCGGCCGCAGCGTGATGGTGCGCTTGATGAAGTTGTTGTAGTCGCCATGCACCGAGCGCGTGCTGAGCGCGCCGCGAGCGCCGGCGGCGGGAAAATCCTTGCGCTCGATGATGCGCCGGAGTTCCTGGATTTCTTCGCCGTACATGGTCGAGGGCCCCACGCCGAGCTTGAAGCCGTTGTATTCGGCGGCGTTGTGACTGCCGGTAATCATCGCGCCGCCGTCCATCCGCCAGTGAATCACCGAAAAGTACAGAAGCGGGGTGGGCACGACACCGATGTCGACCACGTTGATGCCGCTTTGCAGCAGTCCGTCGCTCAGCAGCCCGAACAGGCGGTCCGAGGACAGCCGGCAGTCGCGGCCAAGCGTAATCGTGGCCTTGCCCGCCCGCTTGAGCATCGTCGCGTAGGCGCGTCCGAGACTAACGACGAGGTCGTCGTCGAAGTCGCGCTCGACAATGCCGCGAATATCGTACTCGCGAAAAACCTGCGGATTCATCGTTGCTGCCTGCCTCCCCAGCGCGCGCCGCAGCCCTCACGAAGCCCCCAGCCCGCGGCCGTGTCCACCACAGTTTGTGGAAGTCGGCCTGATCGTGCAAGCTGCGTTTCTGACCGGCGGCAGGGCCGCCGCATATCGGGATGGCAGGGCAAAAGACGCAGCGCGTTGCGCTGGTAACCGGCGCCGGACGCGGAATCGGCCGCGCGACAGCGCTGGCGCTCGCACGCGAGGGCTACGCACTATGCTTGGCCGCGCGCAGCTTCGATGAACTCGAACAGACGCGGCGTCTTTCGGGCCTCGAGCCGGCGCGATCGCTCATCGTGCTGATCGATCTCGCCGGCGAGGAGAGCCCACAGGAGCTATTCGATACGGCGCTCGAGCATTTCGGACAAGTCGACGTGCTGGTGAACAATGCCGGATGGGCTCCGCCGCGAACGCCGCTGCTCAAGACCAGCGCGGCGACGCAGGACCGCATTCTGGCCGTGAATCTGCGCGCGCCGATCGCGCTTGCACGCCTGGCCGCGACGCGAATGGTCAAAAGCGGCGGCGGCGCGATCGTCAATATCGCTTCGGCAGCGGCGCACAGCACACCGGCTGGAGAGACGGTCTATGCGGCGGCCAAGGCCGGGCTGGTCGCGTTCAGCCGCGCCGCCTTTGCCGAGCTTCGCTCGAGCGGCGTGAAGCTGGCGGTGATAATTCCGGGACTGGCCGACACCGCGCTCATCCCGCACAACAAGCATCTCGACCGCTCACTGATGCTCGCACCCGAGGACGTGGCGGAGGCGGTGATGTCCGTGCTGCGCGCGCCAGTGCGCGCATGTCCGGTAGAAATCGTGCTCGAGCCGCAACGCAACCCCGAGCGCGCGCGTTAGCGCTAGCCCTCAGCGCACCGGCGGGCGCCCTTCCGCGGCCGCCATCGGATCGTACCGGGGTGAGCGGAAGATCGCATGCAACTGCCGGCGCCTGACGCCCATGTTGCCGCCGTCATAGAGCGGAAAGGCGAGCGCGTCCTGCATCAACCCCGCCAACGGCTGCATGTCGGTGTAGCTATCGATACCGACCAGCCGCATCGCGTCGTAAACCACCTGCACGGCAAGTTCCGAGCAATAAACCTTGGCGATGATCGGCAGCTCCTCGCCGAGCCCGCCGGTGGCATCGAAGTAATGGCACGCCTTCCAGGTGAGATAGCGTGAGGCTTCGATCCTCATCTTCAGGTCCGCCAGCATGTAGCCCACGTTCTGGTACTCGATCACCGGCACCGGCCCCGAGCGCTTGTCGGTCCTGGCAAAATTCAGCGCGCAATCGAACGCCGAACGCATCACGCCGGTGCACGCAGCGCCGATAAGAGCCGCGGTCCACGCGAATGAGCGCGAGATGATCGCAGCTCCGTCGCCGGGGCGGCCGATAAGGTTTGCGGCCGGGACACGCACATCGTCGAAGTGGATGCGCGGCGAGCTTACGGCGCGATGTCCCAGCGTATCGATCATCCCGGTTATGCGGATGCCTTCGCTGTTTCCTGGCACCGCGATGACGGCGAGCGACTCGTGCGGAGGCTGGTTAAGATCGGTCCGGCAAATGACCGTGTAGAGATGCGCACCCTTGCCGTCCCATCCGGTGCCGTTGGTGGTGTAATGCTTGTGCCCGCTGATGACCCATTCGTCCCCCTCGCGCCGGGCTAAGGTGCGCACGCCGGTGGCGGGATCGGGTGAATCAAAATTGGCGCCGCCGGTCACCTCGGTAAAGGCGAATGCCGCCAGGCGATCCTCTCCGTGATGGACGAAGTCGGGAAGAAATTCGCGCTTGTGCCGCTCGGAGCCGAACTGGATCACCGGCTGAAGGCCGAGACCGGTCGCAAGGAGCGTGGTCGGAACGTTGACGTCAACGGCGGCGAGCTCTTCGGCGGCGAGCGCGAGATCGATGGTCGACAGCCCCGCGCCGCCGTATTGGCTGGGGATCAGCGATTTCACGAATCCGGCCTGCGCCATCTCGCGGTAAAAAGGCCGGGTCGCATAGAATCGCTCCTCTGGCTTGGCAATCTTCGCGATTCTCTCCTTCACACCGCCGAGAACGGAGCGGGCGAAAGCCCGCGCATCCGATTGGAGTTGTTGTTGCCCCTCGCTCAAAGTGAAATCGATGGCCATTTAGCCTCCCCTTGCGCTCTTGGCGGCGCGATCGCCGCGACCAAGGCGTTTGCAAGGCGATGGATCACACGTGGGCGCTTTGCCCGCCGCCGACGTCGTGCTCGGACCGCAACGCAACCCCGAGAGCGCGAGCGATCTATTGACGGCTCAACTCAACCAGCCAGCAGAGCGTCAAACTCCTCGACCGAGAGTCCGGCCTTGCGAATAAGGCTTCGAAGCATCCCGCGATCAAGGGTTGGATGAAGCGGCACGGTAAGGAGATCCCGCATGTCGGGCTTGTGCAGAGAGACGTGGCTGCCGCGTTGACGAACCCGAATCCACCCCGCCCGCTCGAACGCCCGGATTGCTTCGGCACCGGAGCAGACAGGAAGCTGGGCCATCACCCAATCGCCGAAACCTCTACTTCGGCGATCTCCATGGATAGCGGCATACCGAGCGCTATGCGGCTCTCCAGGCTGAGCTCAATCGCTTCGCGGATGTTGGCGAGCGCCTCTTCGTTGGTCCGGCCCTGCGTTATGCATCCCGGGAGAGCCGGACACTCAGCAATAATGAACCCGTCCTCGCCCTTTTGGAGCGTCACAACGAATTTCATTGTTCAATACTCGCGCGGCCGCGGTAGCAATTTCAACCCTCTCGATCGCATCGGTTGCAAGAGCCGTCAAACGTGACCATCGGGTCTTCTCGGCGCCTTACACGTGGGCGCCTTGCCCGCCGCCGACGTCGATCGATGCGCCGGTGATGAAGCCCGCGCGGTCCGACGCCAGAAACGCGATCAGGCCCGAGACCTCGTGCGGTTCGCCGAAGCGTTTGAGCGGCACGATCTGCGCCGCCTGCGCCATGAATTTCTCCCGCGGGACGTCGGGCGCGCGGCGCGCATGGGCACGTTCGATCTGGTTGGTATGCACGAGCCCGATATTCACCGAGTTTACCAGGATTTTGCGGTCCGCGAGTTCCCAGGCGAGCGCCTTGCTAAGCGCGTAGCACGATGCGCGATGGGTGGCGGTGGCGAACAGCCCGGGCATCACCACCCGCCCTGCGATCGCGTTGACGTTGATCACGCGGGGCGCCGGGCTCCGCTCCAGCAATGGCAGCGCGGCGCGCGTGCATCGCAACTGTCCGAGAACCTTCAGCTCGTAGTCCGCCAGCAGTTGCTCGTCGCTCAACGAGGCGAAGGTGCCGTGGGTAGCAGCGCCGGCGTTGTTCACCAGGATATCGAGGCGGCCGTAAGCGCGGCCGACTTCGTCTATCAAGGCCGCTATATCGTCGGGCTTGCGGATGTCGCACTCGGCAACCAGACATCGCACGCCCCGCGCAACGGCCTCATCGCGCACCTTGGCAAGCTGGTCGGCGTGGCGCGCGCAGATCGCGAGGTTGCATCCCTCGCCCGCAAGCTCAATCGCAGCCGCTTCGCCGATTCCCATGCTCGCGCCGGTCACCAGCGCGGCCCTGCCCTTGAGTCCCAGGTCCATACGAGCCCTCCTCGCCGATCTTCAATATCGTTCGCAGCGACTGTCATCTCAATATCGCCGCTTGCATGGCGCGCCTGCAACCGATATCGCTCGTGGGATTGTGCGCCAAGCCGAACGCGAACGCTCATCCACGATGCCCTTCACGCTCAGACTAACGATCGCGCTTTTGCTCGCAGCCGCCGCGGCGGCGCTCATCGCACCGCTCGTGGCAACCGCGGTTGTGGCCGCCGGGTACCATTTCCCGTTCCCACGCATCTTCGATCGCACCGTGATGGCCGCGCTGGCGGTGATGCTGACGCTGTGGGCGCGCCAACTGGGAGTCGCGCGGCTGTTGCGGCGCGGCTTCGCGCGCCCGCTGGATAATCTCGGCGCCTTGCTGCGCGGATTGCTGGTCGCGGCGGCGGTGATTGGAATCCTGCTCGCGCTCGGCGCGGCGTTCGGCGGACGCAACGGGATGCGGGCCGGCGAGGCGCTCGCGCGCGCGCCAAAATACGTGGCCGGGGCAATCCTGATCGCGATAATCGAGGAGGGATTCTTCCGCGCCTTCTTGCTGGGCGGGATGGTCGCGGACTTCGGCCGCACCGGTGCGCTGGCGATCAGCGCGGCGATCTATGCGCTGGCGCATCTGGTGCGCTCGCCCGCGCGATTCTACCTGACCGGGTTCGACGCGGCGGCGGGCTTTTACAATCTCTACGCGAGCCTCGCGCAACTGGCGCATCCCGCAGCGGCACTGCCCGCGCTATTCGGACTCTTTCTGCTCGGCCTGGTGTTGGGTGAGGCGTTCCTGGTGACCGGCAATGTTTATTTCTCGGCCGGACTGCATGCCGGTCTGGTGCTCGGCGTAAAGCTATGGCCCTTCAGCGATGCGCCGGGAGCGGCGCTGCCCCACTGGATCGTCGGTTACGATCGGCCGGCGCTGATCAGCGGCGCGGCGGCGTGGGTAATGGCGCTGGTCATTTTAGCGCTGCTGCCGCGCCTGACCGGCAGGCGTACTCAAACGTAAAAGCGGGAGCGCAACGCCGGCGCGATGCGCTCCGCTTTTTTCAGGTTTGTTTCGTAAGCCGCTTCGCAGTTCTACTTCGTAAGCTGCAATGCCGCCTCGGCGCACTGCATATCCTGTTCGACCGATCCGCCGCTGACGCCGATCGCGCCGATGATGTGGCCGTCAATCTTGATCGGATAGCCGCCGCCGAACGCGGCCACGCGCGGGCGGGACGGGATGCCGGCGACCAGCGCGGGATCGCCCTTGATAAAGTTGAAAAAATCGTGAGTCGGAAAGCCGAACAGCGCGGTGTAGGCTTTGCTCTGCGCGATCTCAATCGGGATGAGCGCGGCGCCGTCCATGCGCACGAACGCCTTCAGATTCCCGCCATCGTCGAGGACGGCCACACACTGCGGAACCTTGAGTTCGTGGGCCTTTGCGACCGCCGCCTCGACCAGCTTCTGGGCGAACTCCGCGGTGATTGCGTGCTTCTCGAAAGTCTTACTCATTGGGAAATCCTCCGTGGTTATGACGCGGAGCATCAAGCTCCCGCGTCGCGCATTGGCCGCCCAGTCTATCGCGATTCAGGCATTTTGCGAGGGTCATCGCGTGAGGGCCGCGCGCTCATGACAGGAAGATTAGGACGAGGAAGCGCCGCTTGAGCGCGGACATCCGGCGCTTCCTCGCTCGACCCCCACCCGACCTCCCCCGAGACAATTGGGGAAGGGGTAAGAGGCACGCCCGTCACAAGTGGAAAGACTCGAACGCTCAGCGGGCGCAAGTGGCGAGCCGTCAAAGGAGACTCGCTCCAGCCAAGCCCTCAACCGGTGGTGCGGCGGGCGTCGGCGCTGGATTCGCGACGCTCCGGCCGCGGCGGAAGCTTCGGAATCAGCCGCGGCCGGCTGCCGAACTTCAGCGCGTAGCGCGGGCCCATCGCGGCCTCCTCCTCGCGAATCCGCACGCGCAACAGCACCGCGTTGCCGATCGAGAAAACGACCGCTGTGAGCCAGCATCCATGGATCAGCGGCACGCATGCGACCTCGACGATTACGGCGAGATAGTTGGGATGGCGCACGAAACGATACGGCCCGCGGCTTATCGGCGGCATCCCCGGAAACACGATGATGCGCGTGTTCCAGCGCGCGCCGAGGCTCGCGATGGACCAGTAGCGAAGCGCTTGAGCGCCGAGCGCGCCGCCGAGCGCCGTCCATCCAAGCGCCCCCGGAAATGGACGCTTGAGTACGATCGCCTCGGCCGCGGCCGAGAACAGGAAGAGCGCATGGAATGCGGCCATCGCCGGATAATGACCCCGCCCGCGCTCGACCGCGCCCATCGCAAACGCGCGGCGCGCGTTGCGCGATGCGAGCCCAAGATGGAATACCCGCTCGAGCGCGAGCGCCGCCACAATCGCCAGATACGCGCCGAGCGAGATCACCATTGCAGAAGCGCCAGCTCGGCGCAGAAACCCGGGCCCATCGCGAGCATCAGCCCGTAATCGCCGGCGCGCGCCGCGCGCGCGTCGAGCAGATCGCGCAACACGAACAGGACCGAGGCCGAAGACAGATTACCGGTCGCCGCGAGCAGCCGCCATGAACGGTCCAGCGCGCCGGACGGAAGATCGAGCGCCGTGGCGATCGCCTCGAGCACGCGGTTGCCGCCGGTATGCGCGATCCAATGGCTTATCGCGGAGCGCGCAAGCCCATGCTCGGCGAGCATCGCGTCCACGTCGCCGCCCAGATGCTCGCGGACCAAGTCGGGAATCGCGGGCGAAAGCACAATCTTGAATCCGCTGTCCACCACGTCCCATCCCATCATCCGTTCACTGTCGGGATAAAAGACCGAGCGCGTCGCGATAACGCGCGGGGGGATGCCGGCGCCGCAGTTGGCCAGATGCGCACCGCCCAGTAGCACGGCCGCCGCGCCATCGCCGAAGAGCGCCGAGGCGATGATGTTGGCGACCGAGTCGTCGGTGCGTTGCAAGGTGAGCGAGCACAGCTCGGCCGACACGACCATCGCGACCTGGCCGGGAAATCCGCGCAACACGTCGGTGGCGCGGATGACGCCAGCCACGCCGCCGGCGCAACCCAGGCCGAAAATCGGCGTGCGCCGCACGTCCGCACGCATCCCGAGCCGGTTGACAATTCGCGCATCGAGGCTCGGCGTCGCGATCCCGGTGCCGGTAACGAAGAAGAGATGATCGACGTCGCGCGCCGTCATCCCGGCCGCCGCAAGCGCGCGCTGGGCCGCGGCGGCGCCCAACTCCGGCGCCACAGTGGTCCACGCGGCGTTGGTCTTGGCGAACGAGTCGAGCGCCGGGTACTCGCTGACCGGCAGCGCCAGGTAGCGCCGATCGATCCGCACGGAGCGCTGGATCTGCTCGAAAGTCGAGCGCCAGCGCCGCGACTGGTCGTATTTTTCGCCCCACAGCGCCTTGAGCAGAGCGGCCAGCGACTGCTGCTCGACCACGTTGGGCGGGAGCGCGGTGGCGGCGGCTAAAATCGCCGGCGCGGCGCCAAATCCCTCAGACAACGCGTAGTGGTGCGACGGCCTGCTGGCGGCCCAGGCGCCGTCAAAAAACTCAAAATTCATCATCATGCGGATATTCTACTGTAACTGTAGAACCGCCGCCTCCGGGACAATGTTCCGGCGGGAACGATCAGTGCGATACGGCTATTGCGCCGCTTAGGGACGGGATCGCGATGGCGCCGGCCTCGTCACGTGGCGGCCCTATGGGAGAGGGTGAACTTCTGAATCAGCGGGCGCGCAATCGGTCAGCTTGAGCAGCGAATCGCCGAGGCCACGGCGATGCATCTCCTGGAACGCCCGTAAGCTCTCGGTATCCTACCTGGCCCCGCGGACTCATTGCCAAGGCCGCGCGATGGAGCGGGCACCGTGTGTATGGTGAAGGTTAGTTTGAAGGCACTTCACGAGGCAGTTCGACTCGAAATGTGGTTCCAAGTCCGACCTCGCTGATGACAAATATACGTCCCCGCATCGCAGTGACTAACTTTCGGACGATCCAGAGCCCTAGTCCGCTGGTCTTTCCCGGTGAATCCCCCGCCGTCTCGAACGGCCTAAAGATACGCTCCTGATCGTACTGGCTGATTCCCACCCCATTGTCACGAACTTCAATATAGCCGCAGGCAATATCAGAACTGAGCACTACGTCGACCAATTCACCTCGCGAGTGCTTGGCCGCATTGCCAAGTAGATTCGCCACAATCTGCCGTACGCGGGTCTTGTCCCACATGCCAACAATGCCTGAGGGCAGATCAAATCTGATCTGAGGGCGGTCTCCCCGTCTTTGTTTCTGAAAATCAGCGGCAAGGTCACGAATTGTGTCGCCTAGATCGATTAGCTCGGGCCGAAAGTTGAATTTCCCCTCGGTGGCCAAATTCACGTCGAGGAAATCATTGAGCAGCCCCTCTAACTCATCTATACACGCAGAGATCTTGTGCAAGCGCTTCTGCAGCCATTCTGGCGCGCCCGAGCCCAGCCCTTCCATCGACGACGCCTCTAGAATCGTCAGATGCATCTCGAGTCGTAAGAGCTGCAGCGGTGAGCGGATCTCGTGCGCTGCCGTTGCAAGTGCCATTTCCCTGCTGCGCACTTCTCGCTCGGATTGCTCCAAGACTCGAAGGTGCTCGGCACGTGCGCCATCGATAAGATCGGCCGACACGTCCCTGCTTCCGGATTTAACGCGCCAGGCAAGGTCGCGCTCAATCATCGATGCAGCATAGGCCACCAGGAACACTCGTTCCGAAGCGGAGCCCGGGGCCGTCGTGCTCATATCTATTGCTCCGATGACCTCGCCATCTGGACCGTGTATCGGGGCGGCAGTGCAGGTCCAGCCGTCGAGCATGCAGGAGAAATGCTCGTGTCGAACGATGGCAACCGGCCGATTGGCGGCCAACGCAGTCCCTGCCCCATTCGTTCCCATGCTGGGTTCTGACCAATCGAACCCAGGTTCCAGACCGATCTCGCGCACGCTGGTGCCGTCATTCGCAACAGAATCCAGCACGATGCCATCACCGTCGACGATATACACTGCCTGCTGAGGTCCCGCCATTGAGGCCGAAAGCCACTTCAGATGAGGAGCTGCAGTCTCGACCAGCAGGCGATTGCGGTTCAAGCGGCGCTGCAGATCGTCATCGGAAATTCTACGTAACGGTGTGTTGCCGGGATCTATTCCGGCTTCGCAGCAGCGCGACCACGACTCGACGATGACGTTACCAATGCCTGGCGGAACTGATGGAAACGAAACCTCTCGGCGCCCAATGTTAAAGCTGCCCAATTTGAAACTCCCGTATAGGGGCTTTCGATTCGGCGATTTGGGCCGAGCCAGGGGTACACAACCTACGTTGCGATAGGGTATCAGTCAAGCGACTTTCTGGCGTCTTTCCGAGACAACGAGAATCAATAGCGGCGTCTGCGATAAAGTGAAGGCTTCAGAACTCGCTTGAGGGTGTTGCGGTTACGACGAGGGCCTGACTGTAGCGATTTCTTCGAACAGAGGAGCTGCGCGCGGACGATCTATCGCGCCGCTTTGGGGCGGGAATCGCGATGACGGCGGCCTTCTACGTACAGTGGCGGCATCCCACGCGGCCGCGTGCGGTAGCGCCGATGCTGCCACAGGAACTGCTCGGGATAGCGCCGCACCATGTCCTCGATCGGGCACAGAAACCGCCGGGTGTTCTCCTCGATATCGGCCTCGGCGTCGGCGCTCTCCTGGAGCACGATGTGGTCCCGGATGACGATGCGATGGTGGCGGTTGTCGGGCTCGCGCACGATGAAGACCGGAACCACGATCGCATGCGACTTTTGCACCAACCGCGCCAGCGTACGCGAGGTCGCCGCCGGCTCGCCGAAGAACGGCACAAAAACCGCCTCGCCGCGCTTGGCGTTCTGATCGAACGGCACGCCGACCAGTTGGCCATCGCCGAGCGCCTTGAGCACCGCGCGCGCGGCCGAACGCTTGCGTACGACGTTGACGCCGGCGCGTTCGCGCACCCAGGTCATCAATGCGTCGCCGGCCACAAAGCGTTGCGTGTGATGGACGAGGGTTATCTGATGGCCGTGAAGGGCGTGGGCGGTCGCCAAAAGTTCGAAGTTACCGAAGTGGGCGCTGAGTACGACGATGCCGCGGCCCGGATAGCGCCGCTTGAGCTCGTCCCAGTATTGGAAGCGCTCGTAGGCCACGCGTCCGACGAGCCGGCGATAGAAAAAGCCGGCCAGGCGCACGTACTCGGCGCCGCCGCGGCCCAGATTCAGGTACGAGGCGCGCACGATGCGCCGGCGTTCGCGCTCGCTGCGGTCCGGAAACGCAATCGCCAGATTGACCATCCCGATCGCCACGTGGCGCCGGTCAATCAGATAGCAGATATAACCGCCGAGCACCCCGAGCGGATACAGCACGAAGTCGGGCAACAGGCTGAAAGCCTGGACCACGGCTCGCATCAACTGAAACAGCAGCCAGTCCTTGCGGCCGAGCTTAAGCCCGGCAAGCGGTGGACGCTCGCGCGCGCCGCCGCTTAACGGCGCGGCCTCGGCCGCGCCGTCGTCGCGAATCGTGTTACCGGCGGCGGCCGTGCGATTGGCGACAGCCGGCGTGACGAACGAGGCGCCAGCCGCCTTATCCGTCGGGGCGTTGGCATGGCTTTGTGTCACAGGCTCTGCCGTTCGCGCTTGGGGGCCTTGGCGATCACGACCAGGCCGGAGTCGGTGACGTGAAAGCGCTGGCGGTCACGCTCGAGATCGTAACCGATCTCGTCGCCCTCGGGGACGTAAACGTTCTTGTCGATGATCGCGCGGCGGACGCGGGCGTGGCGGCCGATCTCGCTATAGTCCATCAGCACCGAATCCTCGACATGGCTCCACGAGTGCACGAAGACCGAACGGCCGAGCACCGAGTTGCGCACTATCCCGCCCGACACGATGCAGCCCTCGGAGATGATCGAGTGCAGCGCCTCGCCGCGGCGCCCGTTCTCGTCGAAGACGAACTTGGCCGGCGGCTGGTCGTAGTAAGCCGTGCGCAGCGGCCAGCGCTGGTTGTAAAGGTTCAGATGAGGCCGCGCGTCGCGCAGATCCATGTTGGCTTCGTAGTAAGCGTCGATCGTGCCGACGTCGCGCCAGTAACTCAGGTTGACCTCGGAATCGCCCTGGATGCGATTGGTCATGAAGTTATAGGCGTAGACCGGAACGTTTTCAATCAGGCGTGGGATGAGATCGCGGCCGAAATCGTGATGGCTCGACGCGATCGTCGAGTCCTCCAGCAGCGCCCGGCGCAGCACCTCGGGATCGAACAGATAGTTGCCCATCGAGGCGAGACATTGTCCCGGAGCCCCCGGCATCGGATGGACCGTGGACGGCTTCTCCTCGAAGCCCGACACGCGAAGCCCCGAATCGACCTCGACGATACCGAACTGGTCGGACTCCTCGACGGACACCGGGATGGTGGCGACGGTCACGGCCGCTTTGCGCTCGAGATGGAACTCGATCATCTGCTGCACGTCCATCCGATAGATATGGTCGGCGCCGAAGACCGCTACGAGGTCGGGGCGGTTGTCGTCGAGCAGGTTGAGATTCTGGAAGATGGCATCGGCAGTGCCCTGGTACCAACTCTCGCCCATCCGCATCTGCGCCGGGACGGGAGTGACGAACTGATCGTTGAGTATTCCGCCGAACTGCCATCCGTCCTTGAGGTGCTCGATAAGCGACTGCGAGCGCCATTGGACCAACACGTAAATCGCATAGATTCTTGAATTCACGAGGTTGGAGAGGACGAAATCGATGATCCGATACTTCCCACCGAAAGGCACGGCTGGCTTGGCGCGGTCGCGGGTCAGCGGATGAAGTCTGCTGCCCAGTCCCCCAGCCATCACCATCGCAAGCGTCCTCATTGCCCTGCCCACCCTCTCGTTTAATCAGCTGATCATTCGGCGGTCATCCCAGGAGCGCGCCGTCTCGTATAATTAGCATCGCAAAATAGAAACCGCTCTAAAATGAGACGCTTCTCTTTGAGATTCTGGGTCATTTTGCCAGAAACCCGTTACGATTGTTGCAAAAAAGGACCACAGTGCGAAATTTTCATGATCCCGGTCTCAAACGCGCTCAAGGTCTCTAAGATCAAGATTTATATATGGATTTTCTTCGATCGCAGCTTCAGGGCAATTCCGGCACATCGCTTGCTTGAAACTTCTATAAACCATTTACGTCTAATCCAACGGCGCGGCCGATAAGGACTTATAGACGCAGGAAGGAGATAGCGCTATGCAAACCGCGATGAGCACTGAAACCAAGACCGCCGAGCGACCGGGGGTGGTATACAGGACCGCATGTCAGAACCCGGGATGCGGAGCGACCTTTGATTTGCGAATCACTCCAGACAACGCCAGCCTGCTAAGCGGCACGATGGCCTGTCCACGATGCCGTCGACACGGCGGGATGCTCAAGCCGCAGGGCCGGCTGGGCAACAAGCTGTTCGCTGCCAAGCTGCTCTACCGGGCAACCGGCGTGGCCTCGACGCGAGCTGACGAGGAAGAGCCACTGTTCGGTGAGGATCAACGTTATTAAGGGGCCGCCTACTAACCGGTTGCCCTATTAAACCGACCGCGGATGGTCTAGGTTAGGACGTTACCGCTCCACATCCGTGACCCTGAAATCAGGCGCGCCGCCCGTTTGTACGGACGGCGCGTCTGTCTTTTTCCGGCTTCAGGATCGATCCGCAAAATCGATCAAAAAGATTGCTCAGCGAGATCGCGCGGCGAGATGGATCGTTTGGATCTCGCGCGCGGTGATTAAACTCCGGCCAGCGGCTCGAGCGTCACGCCTTGCAGCGACTGAATGCTCGGCCGCTCCAGCATCCGCTTTATCCAGGCGTCGACGTTGGGGCGATTGGTGCTCGTCTCGAGGCCCAGTTCGCTCAGCACCAACACGCGCGGCGCAAAGCCGATGTCGGCGACCGAAAAATCGCCGGCAAGAAACTGCTGACCGGTGAGCTCATGATTGAGATAATCGAGCGCCCGCTCGATCGAACGATGCAACCGCTGGAGGCGTCCCTGGTCGCGCTCGCCCTCGGCCCGAGCCATCTCGGCCATGAGCTGTCCGACCTGTGGCGTGAACGAGGTGTCGGCAAAATCCTCGAAGAGCCGTGCCCGCGCGCGCAGCGCGCTCGAGCTGATCGTTGGCAACACCGGGGGCTCCGGATACTCGTCTTCCAGGTATTCGACGATGATCGTCGAATCGTAGACGGTGGTGTCCTCGTCGACCAGCACCGGAACCCGGGCGAACGGGTTGAGGCGCAGGAATTCGGGACGCCGCTGGTCGTTTTGGGCGAGGTCGATCTGGATGAGCTCGTAGGTGAGGCTCTTCTCCGCCAGAACGATCCGCACTTTTTGACCGAATGGGCAGGGCAGGAAATCGTAAAGTTTCATCATACCCGGATGGCCTTATGACGCCGCGACTGTGAGCTTCACGCCAGCTTCAACCTCCGGGTCGAGCCTCACCGGAACGGTAAACTCGCCGAGCTGCTTGATGGGCTCAGCCAACATTATCTTTCGCCGCTCGATATTGAATCCGCGCTCGCGCAACGCCCGTTCGATATCGATATTGGTCACCGATCCGAACAACTTGCCCTCTTCGCCGGCGTTGGCGCCGACCGTGAGCGTCAACGCTTCGAGCTGCTGTTTGAGCCTGAGCGCGACGCCCTTGTTGGTCTCGCGCCGCAGCATCGCCAGGCCCTTCTGATGCTCGAAGGCGCGCAGATTCCTGGAACTGGCCTCGACCGCGAGACGGCGCGGCAGCAGGTAGTTGCGAGCGTACCCGGCGCGGACCTTGACCACGTCTCCGGGACGGCCCAGATTGGGCACGTCCTCACTTAAAATTACTTGCACATTCATAGGCTTGACCGCCGAAACTCCTCCGGCGCTTAGAAAAAGTCGCCAAAGTTACCTGCCTCCTGGCTCGGCGGTTTGAGCCGCCGAAAATCTACCCAGAGATCGAAAATACCGGCTGCGCATACCAGCGCCGCAAGCACCGGCTGAATTATTGTAACAAAATAGATCAATCCCCGGACCCATGGTGGGATAACCAGGGCCTTAAAATAGAAGGCCATGATCGCCAGCCCCTGGCAGAAGTAGACCGCCGCCACGCACACGAACGCATCCATCGCGGCCACCGCCAGCGCCGGCACTGGAACGAACATCCCGAACCCGGCCGCCAACAACACCCAGATGAGCCATTCCGGCGTCGACCATCGGGCCAGGTCGCCAAACAGTGGATAACTGAGCCGCTGTCGGCCGCCCAGCCGCCAAAACGCCGCCAGATTGAGCAGCGCGCCAAAGCCCGCGCACATCGCCACCAGCGCCGGACACAGCCGCAGCATCATGTCCAGCAGACCGGCCTCAGCCTCGTGGGCCATCCCGGTCTCTATGCCGAGCACTTTGTAAAAGTCGTGGCCGCGCGCCATCCCCGACGCCAACGCATCGTGGACCCCTTTGGCCAATGCCTCGGCCGAACCAGCCATCGCGAAGGCCGCGATCACGCTGGCCGCCAAAACGAGCGCGCCGGTCACCAGCACGATCGTCTCGAAGGGCTTGCGCCGCTCGATCATGTCGCACATCACGGCCGCGGCCAGTCCGAAGGTCACCAGGTAGCCAAGCGCCGCGATCCATCCGCCAAGCATCATGACCGCGGCGGCAGCCACCACAATCGCCACCGTGGCGCGCAATCGCGCCCTCGCAAACCCTACAGAGAAGAGCAGAATCGGCGCCGGCGCGAACAGCGAGGCTATCGCCCCCACCAGCGGCACCACCGCCGCCGCCAGATAGAACGCCGCCGACAGGAAGGCCGCGCGAATCGCACCCACCAGCAGCCCGATGATTATCCGCCTGCGTCTCACCGCTCGCTCGTCATCCTGATTGTCACGCCCTCGTCATCCCAGAGTAGAAAAGGGCAACAGCGCTATCACCCGCGCGCGCTTTATCGCGACCGCGAGCTGGCGCTGATGGCGCGCGCAGTTGCCTGAAGTGCGGCTGGGCACGATCTTGCCGCCTTCAGTGATGAAATTCTGTAAAGTGCGCACGTCTTTGTAATCGACCTTTAGCGCCTTGTCGGCGCAGAAACGGCATACTTTGCGCCGGCTTCCGCCGGGCCGCCGGCGCATCCCGCCTCGCTCGCCCCCGCGTCCCTCGCCCGGGCGATCGGAGTCCGAGCGCGGACCCCCAGGTCGCGGCCCGCGGCCGTGCTCATGGCCACCATGTCCGGGGCCTTGTTCCATTCTTTCTTCGTCGGCCATTTTTGTCCTGTCAAATCCTGCGTCGAATCGTATCCAAGCCAGGCTTTAAAGCGCCTGATTAACTCTTATGCGATAAAATCATCGACTCTATGAAACCGCGTCCGCGACGACTTCGCTTACCTCGGTTGCAGCACTTCGACCCCGCCCGCAGCCGCAGATCCCACGCGCCCGGGTACCGCACGCAAAGCTCCCGTTACCTGACCGTCGTTCCGGCGGAAATACGCGCGCCAAGCTCGCGGGCGCCCTCCCCTGCCATAAGGATTCCCAGCCGCAGGTGCTCGCGGCCTTCGCCGCAGTCGACCTCGATCCTTAACACCGGTTTCCCGGTCGGCGTGGTCCGCACCTCGGGCGTGGAAGCCACTTTGCCGACCAGTTCAATCCTGTTTCGGCTCACTCGTGGGACTCGCCTCCGCGTCAGGGGCGATTCCCTCCGGCTGTTCGGACACGGCCCTCTGCGCTACTTCAGCCTCGCCCGCCGCCTCCTCGGGCGTAAGATCGGCAACTGGAGCGGCCGGATGCGCCTCGCCGGCGGGATGCTCGGCGGCGGCAGCGGCTGCAGCCATACGGGCCTCGGCCGCGGCCTTTGCTTCTGCCGCGCGATGGAGCCGAGCCTCGATTTCCGCGCGCACTTTGGCGGTATCGACCTCGGGATCGAGCAACACCGAGAGGTAGCGCAGCACGCTATCGGACAGTTTAAGATTGCGTTCGACCTCGTTCATCACGGGGCCGGTGGCGGCATAGTCAAGGCGGACGTAATAGCCCCGGCGTTCGTTGTGAATCCGGTAGGCCAGTTCGCGAAAGCCCCATTCGTCAGTTTCGAGCAGCTCGCCGCCGCCGGTGGCGACCAAACCCTCGAAACGCTTGATGTTGTCCTTGACCTGGGCTTCGCCCAGATCGGAGCGAAGGATGAAAATAGTTTCGTAGCGCCGCACGCGGCAGCCTCCTTGTGGATTCCAGCCCCCAGAGGGAGCAAGGAGCAAGGCGCTACACTAACACCCGCCAATCCCGCCCTTCAAGCTGTAACTCGAAACAAACTCACGGAAATGGGACTCAGACGTGCAATATGCGGCGAAGATAACGATAAGTGCGACCGAAACCGCGCGCCGGCCGAGGCGATAGAGCGCGCCGACGCCGCGCGCGCAGCCCATCGCCGTCAATTCTCCTCCTTAAAGCAGCCCCGACTCTCCGTGCACTCGCGGGCGTCGCACGGCAGACCGTCAGGACCGACCGGACTTTGGGTCAGCAGGCACCTGTAGCAGGCGGTCGAACTGTCCGGGTCGATCATCCTACGGGCCTCGGGTGAGCGAAAGTACCCGTTCTTGGTGCGCAGGTAGAGGCAGAAGTTTCGCGTTGCGTCCGGCATGTCAGGCATACTTACCAGAATCAGGCATCCTCAACCTGACCCGCGCGGAGCACCGTGCGCCGCACCACAGCGCGGGCGATTGCGACCTTGTAGGCGTTATGCGGCAGCGGCCGAGCGTCCTTGAGCGCCGCCTCTGCCGCACTAACCGCGCGTGCACGATCGAGCGTGGCGCCTGCGAGCGCCTGCTCGGCCTCGCGCGAGCGCCACGGTATCGGCGCCACCGCGCCGAGCACCACGCTCGCCTGGTGGATTTTCTTCGCGTCCGGATCGATTTCAAGCACCACCGCGGCGCTCACCAGCGGCCAATCGAAGCTCTGCTTCTCGCGCACTTCGAGGTAGGCGCTGTGCGTCGACGCCGCGGGCGGCGGCACGATCACCTCGACCACTATCTCGCCGGGCTGCAGGACGTTCTCGCGTCTCGCGTCGACGCTCGGCAGCGCGAAGAACTGGTCAAGCACGACCTTGCGTTCGCCGGCGGGACCGGCAAGCCGGACACTTGCGCCGAAGGCGATCAGGGCCGGGGCAAGGTTGGACGGATGCACGATGAACGACGGACCGCCGCCAAGGATCGCGTGATAGCGATTGAGCCCGTTTATCGCGTAGCAGATATGGCCGCCCTTCTTGAGGCACATGATGTCGGGGTTGCGAAAGTACCAGCATCGCGGCCGCTGGAGCAGGTTGCCGCCGACGGTCCCGAGGTTGCGAATCTGTGGGGTCGCCGCTTCGCCGGCCGCCGCGGCCACCGCCGCGAAACGCGAGCGCACGAGCGGATGCGCCGCCACGTCGCTCAGGCGCGCCAGCGCGCCCACGCGCAATCCGCCGTCGGGCGCCGTGTCGATCCCCTGCAGCTCCTTGAGCCCGTTCAGATCGACCAGCGTGCGCGGCGCGGCCAGTTGCTGCTTGAGCAGGTCGAGCGTGTCGACGCCGCCGGCCAGCGCCATATGTCCGGGCTGCGCGAGCAGCCGCACGGCTGCGGGCAAATCAGCGGGCGTCACGATCTCAAAGCGGTTCATCGAACTTTATTCAGCGTTGAAGCTTATCCAGTCCTCAAAACTTTGCCCTCAGATTGTTCCTCAAACCTTGCCCAGCGCCGCCAGCACGCGGTCGGGCGTGATCGGGAGATCGCGTATCGGCACGCCAATCGCGTCGTACACCGCACATGCGACCACCGCCGTCGAGCAGACATGCGCGGCCTCGCCCAATCCGATAACGCCGGTATTGGTGACGCCGTTGGCGACCTCGACGAAGGTCACGTCGATATCGGGGGTGTCGAGCGACCCGGGCAGCTTGTAGTCGTCCATCGTCGGATTGACCATCAGTCCGGTCTGCGGATCGAGGCGACGGTCCTCGAAGAGCGCGAACCCGACGCCCATGATCACGCCGCCGTTGACCTGGCTGCGCGCGGTGAGTGGATCGATAATCAGCCCCGAGTCATGCACCGCGACTACCTTGAGCACGCGCACCACGCCGGTCTCGATATCGACCTCGACCTCGGCGAACTGGCATCCGGCCTGGTCGTAGCGAAAGCCCTGATAGTTCGGCACGCGCTCGCCTTCGGCCGAAATTGAATCGCCGGGGATACGCCGGCAGACCTCGGCCATCGCGACCGCGCGCGCGGGCTCGAAGCGGACGCGAATCGTGGCGTCGCGCGCCTCGAGGTCGCCCGGCTCCACGCCGAGCATCGGGGCCGCGATTCGAAAGAGCTTCTGCTTGAGATGCGCGGCGGCCTGGCGGATGGCGGGCGAGTCCGAGGGGCTGGTGCTGCTGCCGCCCGACGGCACCGAGAAGGGAAAGCGCGTGTCGCCGATCTGCGCGCTCACCGCGCTTAGCGGCATCCCGAGTTCCTCCGCCGCCACCATCGCCAGCACCGTGCGGGTCCCGGTGCCGATGTCCTGGGTACCGACGCGCACCTCGAAACGGCCGTCGCGCCGCGCCACGGCGATAGCCTCCGGGCCGGAGCGGCCAAGGCTATGCCAGGCACACGAAGCGACCGCGACTCCGCGCCTTAGATATCCCGGTAGCCCGGTCGACGATTTGGCCGCCGAGCTCTTTTCCACCCATCCGAAGCGTTGCGCGCCCAGCTCGAACTCGGCGGCGCGCACCGGGTTGTCATCGTTGCGCCGGCGAAACTCCAGCCGGTCGAGCTTCAGCTTGCGCGCCAGCTCGTCCATCGCGAGCTCCAGTGTGAACAGACCCTGCACCCATCCCGGCGCGCGCATCGGTGACGACGGTCCGGCGTTGATATAGACGTCGCGCTCTTCGATATGGAGGTTGGCGCAGGGATAGATCGAACGATACGGCCCCGAGACTCCCGCACCGCCGCCGATTCCGCCACTGCCATGGGAAGTCAGCTCGATTGCTGTCAGCTTGCCGTCGGCGCCGGCTCCGAGCTTGACCCGTTGCGAGGAGCTCGGCCGATTACCGGTGGCGACATGCTCGGCCTCGCGCGGCAGCATGAGCTTCACCGGCGCGCTGGCGAGGCGCGCCAGCCGCGCGGCGATCACGACCTCGGCGCCGGCGCCGAATTTCGAGCCGAAACCGCCGCCCAGGTACTCGGTTATCACGCGCACCTTGTCGGGCGGCAACTCGAAGAGCACCGCAAGGTCGTCGCGCACGGTGAAAACGCCCTGGCTCGAGCACCAGACCGTAAGCTCGTCGTCGTTCCAGCTCGCGACCGCGCCGTGAGTCTCGAGCGAGACGTGCGTCTGAACCGGCGTGGTGTAGAGCGCCTCGTGAACGGCGGCGGCTGCGCGAAAGCCACGCGCCACGTCGCCGAGGCTTGTGACGCGAGGCTCGCCAAGGTTCGGGCGGCTGCCGAAAACCTTTGCCGCTCCGGCGGCCATCGCCTTGTCCATATCGACCACGAACGGCAGCGGCGTGTATTCGACCTTGATGTGGCCGAGCGCCTGGGTCGCAAGCTCGGGGCTGACCGCGGCGACGGCGGCGACCTGCTGGCCAGCGAAGCGGACCTCGCTATCTTCGACCCGCAGCGCCGCGATCACGCCGCTTTGCCGCCGGGCTTCGGACAAATCGACGTTACCTACCGTCGCGTGCGCATAGGGGCTCCGCAGGATCGCGCCGTAGAGCATCCCGGGCATCTGGATGTCGTAGCTGTAGCGCGCGCCCCCGGTCGCCTTGAGCGGGCCGTCGACGCGCGGAGTCTCCTTGCGCAATACGCTGAACTGCTCGCCCCATTGCCAGGGAATCGGCTCGCCGTCGGGAAGCACGACGGTCACGTCGCGAACGTCGCCGGCAAAGCCGAGCTTGAGCGTCACCTGCCGGGCCATCAGGCCTCTCCCTTCGAAGGTTTGCCCGGCGCGTTGAACCCGGCAGCCTGGAGCGCCGCCTTGAAAACGTGCGGATAGGTACCGCAGCGGCAGATGTTGCCGGCGACCGCATGTTTGATGTCGTCGAGGCTGGCGGCGGGATTGCGGTTGAGCTCCGCCGCAACCGACATCACCATCCCGGGCGTGCAGAATCCGCACTGGAGCGCGTCGTTCGCGACGAAGGCGCTCTGCACGGGATGCATCCGGTCGGCGGTGCCGAGACCCTCGATAGTCGTAATCTGATGGCCTCGCGCGAGCGCGGCGAGCACCATGCAGGAGGTGACGGGTCGCCCGTCGAGATGCACCGTGCAGGCGCCGCACGCGCCGCGGTCGCATACCAGCTTGGCGCCCGTGAGCCCGAGCTGATCGCGCAGCACGCCCAGCAACGTCACGCGCGGTTCGGCCGTCACCTGCACCGTTTTTGCGTTGATGTTGAGCTCGTAGGTTTGCGCGCCGGGACCGAGACGTTCAACTACGCCGTCGGAGTTGGCGGCATCGGCCTGGCCGGCGGCGTCGGCGGGCGCGACGGCGGCGCCGAGACTCGCGACCGCCGCGGCGGCCGCGCCCGCGCCTTTGATAAAGGCGCGGCGAGTGAGCGTCGTGGCAGCCGGCTGGCGCGCGGGCTTGCCGGGCTTGTCGGATTTATCGGACTTCATCTTTGCGCTTCATATATCTCGCGACCGCTTCATGGCTGGTTGGCCGTCGAGGCGCGCGCGACGCCAGTGTCGTGGTTATCGAGAGTTTCAATTGACCCGTCGCCGCTTCGCGCGCTCACGATCGCGCCGACCAGCACGGCTCCAAACAGCGCCAGCCCGACCAGGAAGCCGAAGGCCACGGTCTTGAGAAAGTACAGCGCCGCGATCACCAGCTTATCAAGCATCTTTGCGGTCTCGAAACCGGCATACGCGGCGATCCGGTTAGGCGCCACTATCGCGCCGCCGTCGGCGCCGATACGCGCGACTCGCGCGCACAGAGAAGTCAGCGGCATCAGCAGCGCAACCTCGAGCGCCAGCGTGACTATGGTCAAATAACGGGACCGCTCCGCTTCCGCCGCAAAGCGCAATCCGACGCGCAGCGCGACGAGCAATCCGAACGCGGTCGCCGCGCCTTCCATGAAATAGAACTCGTGCGCGTTCCACCACGCTCCGGCGGCCGGCGCTTTCATGCGCACCGCGTTGTGCAGCCCGCTGGCGTAACTGAACAGCGCGAGCAGACCGAGGATGAGGCAGGCCTGAAGCAGCCGTCCGACCAGATGTTTCATGCCAGATGTTTCATGCCAGATGTTGCATGTCAGGTGTCCAATTCCCTGGGGCTGGCGTCGCGCCGGCCGTATCAGCGTATCGCGAGCGTCAGCGACCCCGACGCCGCGCGCGTGAGGCCCAGCGAAAGATAAACGATCACCAGCACCAGCATCCCGACCTTCAGCCCGACGCTGCGAAAGCGCGCCTGCAAGGGCGCGAGCAGCGGGTCCGGGCCCTTGGCTGAAACTCGCCATATCCGCATCCCGAGCGTGCCGTACTGGTAGATCGCGAGGACAATTACGATGGCGACCAGGCCGAGCTTTAAATCGAGCAGCGGACCGGCCGCGCCGATGAAAATCATGTTGAGAATTCCGGTGACGACCAGGATTACCAGCGCGCTCAGCACGATCACGCCGAGCCGCCGTACAACCCGGCGCGCGACCCTGGTGCGCGCCGCGCCGTCGAGTTCCTCGGCCAGCACCGGGGCAAGCGCGAAAGTGCTGAACAGCGAACCGCCGAGCGCCACGATAACCGCCGTCACATGGATGAACAGCACGAACAGGCGCAGACTCAACATCGTCAATTGCCGTTTATAGATCGCGCCATTTGCGCAAGTCGCCGTTCACAGATCGCGCCGGTAGGTGACGAAATTTCCCGTGGCCCTCGCCCCCAACGCCATCGCGGTGCGGCGCGAGGGCCAGTTGTCGTCCAGCACCAGCGTGTAGCCGGCATAGCGCATCCCGCTATGCGCCATGGTCGTGAACGAGCGCGCCGCCATCGCCAGCGCGACGCCCTTGCCCCGTGCGCGCTCGAGCACGCCGATATTGATCAGCGCTCCGCGCGTGCCGCCGCCGCGCTTTGGGTTCAGCTTGACGCCCGCGCGGACCTGCGCGAGCGCCGGGCTTAAATCGGGTACCGAAAAGACCACGCCGATAACCTCGCGGTTGGCCACCGCGACCATCGAAAGATCGCCGACCGCAGTGCCGTGCAGCGGAGTCATCATAGGACGAACTTCGTCACGGGTTATCGGGTTCCATCCCCAATGCCGGGCGAAGGCCGCGTTGGTGACTTCGGTCCAGGCGTCGACCGCGGCCAGGAATCCGTATTCGCGCCAGCTCATCACGGCGACTCCAGCCGAGCGCGCCGTCTCGACCATCCGCGCATAGCGCGCCAGCATCTCGGAGTTCAGCGCGGCGGTGTAATCAATCTGCCCTTTTTCGGTCTCGAAGCCGGCGTCCTTGAGGTAGCGATGGTAGTACTCGGGATTGCCGCGCAGCAGAAACGACGGCAGGACGCCGTAATTGTCGATCGCGTAGGGATAATCGAGAAAAGCGGCGAACCCGCTGCGCACTGACTCCATCTTGCCGCGCGCCAGCCATTCCATCGCGCGCGTCAGCATCGCGCCGGCCGCGTCGTCCTCGTCGGCGGCGGCCTCGAAATGAATCAATTGGCCCAGGCGCTGGCCCCAGTGGCTGATGTAACGGCGGTTGATCACGGCGCTTACCCGCGCCACCAGCCGGCCGTTGCTCCAGGCGCAAAATGGCTGCAGGTCGAGGTAAGGCGCGGTGAGCGTGCGGCCGGAGAGCAGGTCGACCTCGTTGCGGATGTCGGGCGGCCACCAGGCCTCGCGATCGGCGTAGACCTGGTATGGCAAGCGCGCGAATTCCTCGAACGCCTGGGGGCTGTTGATAGCCTCGATCCGTATGTTGGCGGCGGCGCTCACGTCCTTAGAAGATTAGCATTGCCCACGCGCGGTTAATTATCCAGCGCCACGGAAACCGGCGCCGCGGTAATTTCGTAACGGGAACTTCGTAGCGACACGCTTGGTTTATCAGGGGCAGTGCGGTGCGGCGACCACCTCACCCATCGCGGAGCGCCGGCTGACTCCGGTCTGGATAACGTCCCCCACCCGGTCCGGCCGTTGGCATGCAGCTAGTTCGTATGCCGCGGCTGGGCCGGTCTCTCCCGCTACATGGGTGCGCCGGCTCGCGTACGAGGCGCCGCGCGCGGGCGCGAGAATCACGCGAGAATCAATGGATGAGCGTGCTGCGCTCGGACGGGACGGGACCGGCGGCGGCCAGGGCGGATTCGCATCTTTGGCGCGCCTCGCCGGCGGCGCCGGCCAGTACCTCGAACTCGGGAATATTGTCATCCCATTCGATGAGCGTCGGGACGCGGCCGAAGCGCCGCAGCGCGTGTTCGAACAGCGCCCACACCTCGGGACGAATCGGATGGTCGTGGGTGTCGAGCAGATAGCTGCCGTGGTCACTATGACCGGCAAGATGGAACTGCGCCACGCGGCCGGCGGGAACGGCGTCGAGGTAGCGCAGCGGGTCGAAGCGATGGTTAAAGGCGCTGACGAAGATGTTGTTGATGTCGAGCAGGATCGCGCAATCGGCCTCTTCGGCCACAGCGCTCAGAAATTCCCACTCGGTCAGGCGCGAGGCGCGAAACGCCATGTAGCTCGACACGTTCTCAATCAGAATCGTGCGCTCGAGAATATCCTGGACCTCGCGGATACGCCCGGCGACATGGCGCACGGTCTCCTCGGTATAGGGCAGCGGCAGCAGGTCATGCAGATTGCGGCCGCCCACGCCGGTCCAGCACAGATGGTCGGAGACCCATGCTGGCTCGATGCGGCGGGCAAGCGTGCGGAGCGCGCCGAGGTAGCCGCGGTTGAGCGGATCGCTCGAGCCGATGGACATCGACACACCATGCATCACGACCGGATACTGCCGACGTACGCCCTCAAGCACTTCCAGCGGCCGCCCGCCCTCGACCATGAAGTTCTCCGAGATGACCTCGAACCAGTCCACCCGCGGAGCCTCGTCGCAAGGATGTTGTTCGAGAACGCGAGCGTAATGCGGACGGCGCAGTCCAACGCCAAACCCCAATGGTGCGAAGTCAAACTGATTCATCGCCGATTCATCGCCGAGCCGTTAGCTATAGAGAAACCTCTCTCCCCGGACAAGAAGAGGGGGTCGGAAAGGATCGCCGCGGTACAAAGCTCTGCTAAAACAATGAGAGGTTAAAACCCGGCCGCGCGAATCACGCAAAGCGTCTCTCTAAAGCGGTAGGCGCCGCGCCTACATCGCCTTGGTTGGATTCTTTTCCGGCTGGCCACCCTTATCGGTGCAAACCTTGGCCGAGGTGGTCATCACCCAACCCTTGCCCTTACATGAGTTCTGACCCATGCAACCGTTGTTCACGCTCTTACACGAGCTCTGGCCTTTGCAGCTATTGCCGCCGACGCACTTCACGTTGGCGCCGCTCGCTGAATTCCCTGAGGAGCTTTGCGCAAGGACTGGCGTGGTCAGAAACATCGCACCAACCGCCGCCGCCAAAGCCGCTCCTGTAATCGTCTTGCGATCCATCGTGTTGACTCTCCTCTTCGGCTTGACGAGGGCCCTGCCCTTCGACCCTCGATTAAGTATACGCGTCCGCCCGGCTCGCGGTTCGGTTTTGAGCGCCGGGGTATCTTTTGGCTCCCTGCGGTAAGCTTCGCGCCAATGTACTTGAATCTCAAGTGGCGGGCCACGGTTCCTTTCAAAAACGCGAGTCTCGCCATTTCCGGGCGAGAGAACCCCCTTTTCGATCGCTCTAATCCTGCGCGAAGACAATAAATTCCTGCGCGAAAGCAATAAGTCGCGTCATGAATCGAAGCGAAAAAGGGGCGTAAAGATCATCGTTGCCGGACGAAACCTGGGAACTTTACGATCAGCGGCGGGATTTAACCCTGTAGCGGTGTTATATGGTGCTCTTCAGGTATGGAGGACAAAGGGGGCAGCGAAAAGCGCGGGCTGTTCGAACGCGAGGCGCTGCCTCACCTCGACGCGCTGTACTCGGCGGCCTTACGGCTGTCGCGTAATCCCGACGACGCCCGCGATCTTTTGCAGGAGACCGTGCTGCGCGCCTACCGATTTTTTCATCAGTACACCCCGGGCACCAACTGCCGCGCGTGGTTGTTGACCATTTTGTATAACAATTTCCGCAATGGCTACCGTAGCGCAGACCGTGAACAAGTCGCCCTCACGCCTGAGGATTTCGAGCGTGAGGTCGAAAGCTTGAGTGCGCGGGGGGACCAAAGACTGAACAATCCCGAGATGCTTATCTCGGAACGCGTTCTGGACCATGAAGTGGCAGCGGCGCTCAACGCTCTGCCATCGGACTTTCGCACGGCGCTGATGCTGGTGGATGTGCAGGAACTCAATTACCAGGAGGTCGCGCAAGTACTTGGAATACCAATCGGAACGGTCAAGTCGCGAGTCTCGCGCGGCCGTCAGATGATGCGCACTGCGCTGGGCGCGTTCGCCCGGCGCCGCGGGCTGGTCGCCAGGTAAATCCACGGGGGGTGTTATACTATTAAGATGATTCGCGCTTGCGTATATAAACGAAGGAGACCGTGAACTGCGAGGAGTACATTACTAACTACCTCTCGGCGCATGCCGACGGTGAACTCACGCCCGAAGAGGAGCGCGCGGTCGCTCAGCATCTGGGTAGCGGTCCGGCCGACGGATGCGCCGCGTGCCGGGCGCGCCTGGCCGAAGAGCGCCTGCTGAAGTCGTTGATCAGGCGCCAGGCCGCCGCCGTCAACACCCCTCAGGAACTCCAGGCGCGTATCAATGCCGCGCTCGACCAGTTCGACCGCGGACCCGCGCCGCGACGAATGGGAGTCGCGGTGATGCGCGAACTCAGGCGGCCACGCACGTGGGCGCCGCTCGCCGCGGCGGCGATGCTGTTCGTCGTGCTGCTAGCGGGCGGCCTCCTGCCCGGCATGCATCAAGGCGCATCGCCCGTCAGCAACGGAGTCAGCGCAATCCCGGCCAGCGACGTTCTCGACCAGGCCGTCTACAGTTACGAAACTTTCGAGACCGCTTTTCGGCCCAACGTGCCGTCGAGCTCGCTGTCCGCAATCGCGATGGCTTATGGCTCAGCCGAGATGCCGGACCTGATGTGGACTTTCCAATTCGCCGGCTACGGTGTCGTCGGCGGACGAATTGACCAGTTGCCCGACGGTAATCCAGTTACCTATACGCTCTATCACGGTCGCAACAGCGACATCCTGTGCACGCGTTACAAGGCGAGCGACTTCGTCGTGCCGCCCGGCGCCGTCGGCGAGATGCACGGCCATATACTCTATAAGTACAAGGGCTATAGTCTCTGCGTAACGGTGTCGGAACGGAGCCACTTCATCTGTGTACTCACCACGAGCGAACCGATGGACCAGCTACGGCATGACATCTCGCTGGCCCGCGCGTTTAGCATCGCGCGCTAGAGCGGGCGCTGCGCCGTGCGGCGCGTCCGCGCGCAAATACGGCCCCTGGAACCTGTCGATGCCGAAACGGGGCGCGTAGCCTGACTGTTCAGTTGCGCGAAACCGCGGCCAGTTGATGCTCCAGCGTTTGTGTCAGCCGGATCACGCGCTCGGCGGCCATGCCGTACGATCTATCGATCCCGGTCGCGGCGCGCTGCTCATCACCCGGCAATAGAGGCAGATCGGGCGCGTTGGCTTCTGCAACCATTTTCCTGAGCGGCGCGCGGCTTGCGACGCCGGAGTCCGTCTGATCGCGCAAGCTGCATAGCCACGATTCCAGACGCACCCTGATAGCGTCGGTCAACGCGGCGCTCACGGCGGTTCCGGCCGGTCCGACGCGGGCCAGGTTACCCAGCGCAAAGGCCAGGCGGCGCAGCGTGTCAAGCGCGTTGACCAATTGGTCGCTGTCGATTTCAGCGCCGCGACCCTCGAGCATCGCGTCATTCGCGACCGTCAACATCATAGCGATGCCGGCGATGGTCGCCCTCTCGGCCGCGGCGCGCCGGCGCTTCTCATCAAAGCCCCCGCTTTCTTCCATCAGTTCGAGCATGGCGGCGAGCGGTGCCTGGAACTGCTCTGCAAGCGTGCGGCTTGCCCGCTCCCGCCACAGGAGAGAAACGACGGCGCGGACTATCATGCCGAGGCTGATGCCCCAGATGCTCCATATCGAGTCGAGCACGTCGGCGCGCGGCCCTGGACCTCCGTAGCCGATAACGAATGCGGTGCCGCCAATCGCGAGATATGAAAGGATTCCGCCACCCTCGCCGATAAACGCCATTAGCATCGTGCCCACGAAGATCGCGGCCATATAGGGTCCGGGCGAGGTGAAATTGGGAGCTATTATAACTGTGCCAAGCGCGGCCAGCGCGAGAGCTCCCGACGCACCGATCGCGCGCATCGTGAATTTGCGCACCGTCGCTCCATGGCTGGGCGGGCCGCCGAGCATCAGCAGCCAGATCGCCGCGTGCAGCGCCGGATTGTCGTCCCAAAGCCCGATCAGAAAAGCGGCCGTGAGCGCAATCGTGTTCCGCGCGCTGAAGCGAACCAGGAAATTCCGTACGACGGGCGGCGGCGGCTCCGCCGGCTGGTCGATTTCAGTCTCCTCCGATGGAAGCTCGATTCGATCGTTCTCGAGCAGCTCGCCAATTCTTGCTATCGGCGCGGCGATTGCCGCCAGCTCGGGGGCCTCCGCGCAAAGGCGCGCGATCCGCGCGGCGAGGTCGCCGTCGCCGCCGTCGCCGCTATCCGCCGGCGCCGGCTGCGGCTGCGGGGTCGCGCCGGGCGCGCCTGCGGCGCGCCCGGCGCGACCCCGCAGCAGACCCGAGGCGCGGCACTCGAGGCGGCGGTCGATCGCCGTCGCGAGCGCGCGTAGTTCGCCAGCCGCGGCGACAGGCGTCCGCTTGCCGCTGCGGCTGGCGAGCACGGCGGCGGCCAGACGTTCCGTCTGGCCGCGGACCGCCTCCGCAATCATCACGTCGGCGAGCAGCGCCGCCGAGACGGCGGCGCTGCTCGCCGACGTGATGATTGGGCCGATCAGCGAGAGATGATAGCCGAGACGCGAGACCACCCGATGGTCGTCGGCAGCCGGGACCTCACCCAACGAAATTTCGATCAGCCGCGCGAGTCTCGAGCGCGAGCGAGCGAGCGTCGTCGCGATCGAATCGGCCAGCACCGACTCGGCCGGGGCCGGCCGCACGATACTGTTGCACAGCAGCAGAACGGCGACGGCGATTGCCATTCCGGCAAACGCCTGCGCCTCATCCCATGCCAGTTGCTCCGGCAGAAACATCGCCAGGTAAAAGGCGGTGACCACCGGAACTTGAATCCAGACCCAAAGCCGCCCCAAAGTCGGAACGGCATAAATCAGGTAGGTGGTGAAGAAACACAGGAGGATGAAGACGGTGATATGGACGACGGGTGAGTCGACCAAAGCTCCGACCAATACCAACCCGAGCACCTGGAACACGGCCGCGAAGCATAGAAAGACGGTTCCCTGGGCCGCTGAGAACGCCGCTTCGGGCAGCGCGAAACTGAACAGCAGCGTCAAGCCGAGCGGATTCGCGATTTGCATCGCGGCAGTCGCGCCGGCGCCCAGCGCCGTGATCAGTCCGACTCGCGCTGCCCGCCGCCATCGCCCTGGCACCGACTCCAGCTCTTCGAACAGGGCTCTCCATTTGGCGCTCCCTGTCATCTCTCTGGCCGCCAATCAAAGCATACTTTGGGCTTCGAGCGTGACGCGCCCGGCGACGCCACCGGATAAGCCGTTGCGACGTCGTATCTCGGAATTCGCCGCGTACCGCGCCAGTCGCCGCTGCGCTCGCGCGCGCTGCGTTTGGCCGCACACGCGCCTGATCGCGAGCCTCTGCGTGTTGTTGGCGCTCGACGGGCTTGTCGGATGCGCCGCGTCGGGCGAACGGCCTGAGCTCAATCCGTCTCGATGGGCGCCGGCGGCGGTGCAGCATGAATGGCAGCCCGGCCCGAACGAGCAGGCAATCAATCTTCAGGCCCCGCTCGAATCCGCGACCGGCGGCTTCGACCACAATAGTCCTGCGACCGCATCGGGGACGAAATACGATCTTCCGGCCTTGATCGATCTGGCCTTGAGCCGCAATCCCGATACGCGTGAGGCGTGGCAGACGGCGCGCGCGGCTGCGGCCGGGTGGGGCATCAGTCGCGCGCCTTTTTACCCAACGGTTCGTGTCGATAGCCAAAACGGATACGAGCGGATCGTCGACCAGGTCCCGAAACATTGGGGCACGCTCAAGAACTGGAGCAGCAGCGACCTGCTCACGGCCAACTATGATCTCGCCGATTTCGGCCGCCGCGACGCAGCCGCCCGCTCGGCGCGCGAACAGTTGATGGCGGCCAATCTTCACTTCAATCGCAAAATTCAGGAGGTAGTGTTCGCCGTCGAAAAGAGCTTCTACCTGCTCGATGCCGAGCGGGCGAATGTTGTCGCCGCGCAGGCGATCGTGCGTCTGGCGAGTACTGATCGGCGTGCGGTCGAAAAAAGCCGTGCGGCGGGGCTGGCGACCAAACCCGACGTCCTGTTGGCGCGCCAGCGAGAAGCGCGGTCTCGCTACGAGTTGGAAAATGCGGAACTCGGGGTCAGCGATGCCCAGGCCGACCTTGCGGTCGCGCTCGGCGTGCGCGTCGACGCGCTGCCGGAAATCGAGAGTTTCGGCGGCCAGGCGGTTCCCGCCACGCTCAGCGGCGCGGTCGATCGCCTGATCGACCTTGCGATGCGCGAGCGGCCCGACCTTGCGGCCAAGGTCGCAGCGCTGCGCTCGCGCGATGCCTCGGTCGACCTGGAGCGCGCCTCGATGTATCCGACCGTCGAGCTCTCAGGCTATTACGGCAGCCACGCCTTCAACTATCGGCTGTCGAACCCGCCCACGCCGCAGTTCACGGCGATGGCGCCCGAGTACGCCGCCAGCGTCGCGCTTCGATGGGACGCGTTTGCCGGCTTCGAGCATGTGAATTCGATCGAGCAGGCCGAGGCCGATCGCGAGGCGTCGCGTGCCGAGGTTTATCGCTACCAACTCGACGTCGCGAGCCAGGTGTGGCGCGCCTACTACGCCTTCACGACGGCGCTCAGGAAGTACCAGTATGCGCAGGCGCTGCTGTCGGCTTCGCAATCCGCCTACGATTCGAATTTCGGATCGTTCAATCACGGGCTCGCGACGATCGTCGACCTGCTGTCGGCCGAGCGCGATCTGGCCGACGCCAGGTACACAATGGTGGGGAGCCGGGCCGACCTCCTGATCTCGGCCGCCGCGGTCGCCTACGCGACCGGAGCGATTCCGCCGCAGGCCCGCCCATAAAGCATCGGCGCAACCTCGGTCATCGAGCCTGCGATCCTATTGGAAGCGGGCTTCGCGTCGGAGGCGGGCCTTGCGGCGGCGCGCCGTCGATCGTCACGACCGCTGTCGCGCCCATCCGGAACGGAAACCTGGGATCGTCGTCTTTGAGCGTGATGCGCACCGGAAAGCGCTGCGCCAGGCGCACCCAGTTGAGCGTCGGCGCGACGTTGGCAAGGCCCGCGACGGTGGCGCCGTTGTTCTGGTACAGAGCCCAGCCGACGCCCTCGACCACGCCGCGAAAGCGCCGGTTCGGATAGCCGAGCAGATAGACGCGGGCGCTCATCCCGGGCGCGATATGCGCAAGGAAGGTCTCGCGGAAATTGGCGATCACATACCAGGTGCGATTGTCGACCAGACTCAGCACCTCGCGTCCCGCATTCGCGTACTGGCCGACAGTCGTATTCAGATTGGTGACGTAGCCGTCAAACTGCGCGCGCACCTGGCAATAGCCGACGTTGAGTTTCGCCTTGTAGACTTGTGCTTCGGCCTCGGCCCGGCGCGCGTTGATATCGCCGGCCTGCCCCAGTTGCTTTTCGGCCTGACCGACCTCGTTGCGCGTCTGCTCGGTCGCCGCGCGCGCGGCGAGAAGTTTGCTGCGAACGTCGGCCACCTTGTTGGCAGTGACGAACGCCTCCTTTTCGAGCGGCACGAGGCGCGCGAGATACTGGCGCTCGTAGTCCGCGTCGGCTTCGGCCACCTTCTGGCGCGCCTTGGCGGCGCCGATCGCACGGTCGAGCGCCTCAATCTGCAGATTGGTAAGCGCCAGACGCGCCTCGGCCAGGTCGAGTTCGGCCTGGTACGGACGCGGATCGATGACGAACAGCAGGTCGCCGGCCTTGACGTGCTGATTGTCGCGCAGCGGAAGCCCGACGATAGTGCCGCTCACCTCCGGCGCGACCCCGACGATATTGGCGCGCACGTAAGCGTCGTCGGTGCGCGGATGGAGATAGTAGAGGCGCAGAACATACGCGCCGAGCACGAGATCGGTGGCGATCACCGCGACGAACAGGATTCGGGCAGTAATCCGGCGCTCCAGATTTCCGCTCGCCAGATTTCCGCTCGATCGTCCGCCGCCTGCCGCCGCCATCGTCCATTTCCTCAGGCCCGGCTAAAGAAAGCGACCCATCCGATCAGCGCGAACATCGCTATCAGGCCGCCATAGAACAACGGCAGCGGACGCAACTCACGCTCGAGGCCGGCCGCGACAAACAGTGGATGGCAGAGCGCGGCGAGGATCGCGCCCGCGCCCGCGCACAAAAGCCAGTCCGGAAAATTGGCCCCCGCAACGCTGACCACCGGGTCGCATCCGGTTGCCGTGAGCATCAGGATGCCGGATGCCAAATAGCAGAATACGCGCGCGCTCATGGTCGAGACTTCCGAGCGAAACGCATAGGGCAAATCCGCCCCGTAGCGCAAGCGCCGGATGCTTCGTAGTGAATGGCGTGGCTCTCCGGTCGCCTTGTGAGCCGCTCGCGCTTTCGCGCCAGCCTCGCGACCGAATAGCCCGTAAGCGTGAGACTTTAGCGGCTGAGCGCGTTGTCGCCGGCTTCGAACAGGCGTAACTGATGCGGCCCGTGATTGGCCGGAATCTCGACCGGGTAGTTGCCGGTGAAGCAGGCGTCGCAGAAGCCCTCGCGCGGGCCGTCCAGGAATGAGTACAAGCCGTCCCAGCTGAGGTAATCGAGCGAGTCGGCCGTGATGTAGTTGCGGATCTCCTCGATCGAGTGGTTCGAGGCGAGCAACTCCTCGCGGGTCGGCGTGTCGATGCCGTAGAAGCAGGAGTTGGTGGTCGGCGGCGCCGCGATCCGCATATGGACCTCGCGCGCGCCCGCCTGCCGCAGCATCGGGATCACCTTGCGTAGCGTGGTGCCACGCACCAGCGAATCCTCGACCAGCACCACGCGCTTGCCGCGGAGCAGTTCGGAGACCGGGTTGAATTTTATCTTGACGCCGAAGTGGCGAATCGACTGGCGCGGCTCGATAAAGGTCCGGCCAACGTAGTGGCTGCGCACCAGCCCCATCTCGAACGGCAAACCCGATTGCTCGGCGTAGCCGAGCGCGGCGGCGTTGCCCGAGTCAGGCACCGGCACGACGATATCTGCGTCGACGGGGCATTGCCGGGCCAGCGCACGCCCTTGCAGCTTGCGCACCTGATAAACGCTGCGTCCGTAGAGCAAACTGTCGGGACGCGAGAAGTAAACGTACTCGAAGATGCATCGCTTGGGCTCGGCGGAGGGGAACGGACGCAGCGAGCGCACCCCGTCGTCGCTTATCACCACCATCTCGCCCGGCTCGATTTCGCGGATGTAGTCGGCGCGCACCAGGTCCAGCGCGCAGGTCTCTGACGCCACTATCGGCGCGCCGTTGAGCGATCCCAGCACCAGCGGGCGAAAGCCGAACGGGTCGCGCACCGCGATCATTTCGCGCTGCGCCAGCACCACCAGCGAGTAAGCGCCGCGCACTTGCGCCAGCGCCTCGGCAACGCGCTCGGCCAGCGTGGGCGCGTGCGATCCCGCGATCAGATGGATAATCACCTCGCTGTCCGAAGACGACTGGAACAGCGAGCCGTTGGCCTCAAGCCCGGCGCGCAGCTCGGCGAAGTTGACCAGATTGCCATTGTGTGCGAGCGCCAACCCTCCGCCTGCGTACTCGACCACCAGCGGCTGGCAGTTCTTGAGCGAGGTCGAGCCGGTGGTCGAATAGCGATTGTGGCCGATCGCGGCGGTGCCCTCGAGGCGATTGATCACGTCGCTATTGAAGATGTCGGCGACCAGGCCCATCCCGCGATGCGAGATCAGCGACTTGCCGTTGGACGAGACGATGCCGGCTGACTCCTGTCCACGATGCTGCAACGCATACATTCCCAGGTAGGCGAGATTGGCCGCCTCGGGATGGCCGAAGACGCCGAAGACGCCGCATTCCTCGTGGAAAGCGTCGAGGTTGGACTCTTCAGGCGAGATTTCCACGAAGAGCTCTTGCGGGTGTTTTTGCGAAAGTTCTCGCGACGGGACTTTATCCATTTGCGGCAAGCCTCCGCGCAATCGCCTGTTCGTGGATTTGCCTCAACTCGCGCACGTCCTCGTCGATAACTTTTGCAATTCTCAACCGCGGCTCGCTAGTCACGCGTCCGATCACGGTGAATTCGATTCCGCTGAACAATCCTTGAAGCTTCTCGCCTTGAAGCTTCTCGCCTCGAAGCGTCTCGCCTCGCAACTTTTCGACTTCGTCGTCGCCGGCCGACAACACCACGGTCGAAGCGCCTTCACCAAAAAACACTTCTACGTCACCGCTCTCCGGCATCCCGTCGATCTCAGCGCCCAGGACGTTGTCGGGATTGAAGCAGCACTCCGCTAGCGTAACCGCCAGTCCGCCTTCCGCGACGTCGTGAGCTGATCTTATCAACCCTCGATCGGCGGCGGCAACCAGCCCCTCGATGAGCGCCCGCTCGCGTTGGAGGTCCAATGGGGCGAGAGATCCGCCGTTAGCCGCGAAAAGGGCCGCATATTCGCTCGCCGCCAGCGTCGCCGCCGCCGTCCTCAGCAGGATAACCGCGTCGCCCGGACGCTTGAAAAACTGGGTGACGCGCCGCCCGGCGTCCTCGAGCACCCCGAGCATCGCGATCGTGGGCGTAGGCGGAATCGCGCGGCCTTCAGTCTCGTTGTAAAAGCTCACGTTGCCGCTGACCACCGGCGTCTCGAGCGCCAGCGCGGCGTCGCGGATACCTTCGACGCCGCGGATGAACTGCCACATGATTTCCGGGCGCTCAGGATTGCCGTAGTTGAGACAGTTCGTAAGCCCGATCGGCAGTGCGCCCGCGCACGCCACGTTGCGCGCCGCCTCGACCACGGTCGCCGCCGCGCCAACGTAGGGGTCGAGCGCGCAGGCACGCGGGTTGGAATCAACTTTCAGCGCGAGCGCGCGGTTCGTTCCCTTGATCCTGAGCACGGCGGCATCGCTGCCCGGCCCGGCTATCGTGTTGCTTTGCACCATCGAATCGTACTGACGATAGACCCACCGCTTGGAGCCGACGTTGGGACTGTCCAGCAGACGGCGCAGGGCCTCGGCCGGCGGCGGCCAAGACGCCGCGCTTGAAGCGGCGTTTAAAACAGACGCCGCGCTTGAAGCGGCGCTCTGCGTGGACGCCGCCTTCGACGGCTCGCTAGCGGGGCGATTGTAAACCGGCGCTTCGTCGGTCAGCGCGACCGCCGGAATATCGGCGACCAGCTTTCCACGCCATCGCACCCGCCAGCGCCGGTCCTCGGTGATTTTTCCGACCACCACCGCGTGCAGATCCCAGCGCGCGAAGATCGCCGCGAGTTCGGCCTCGCGCCCGCGCTCGGCCACGAGCAACATCCGCTCCTGCGACTCCGAGAGCAGAATCTCGTACGGTGTCAGTCCCGCTTCGCGCAGTGGAATACGGTCGAGGTCGAGTTCGATTCCGAGTTCGCCGCGCGCCGCCATCTCGCTCGACGACGAGGTAAGCCCCGCCGCGCCCATGTCCTGAATCGCGACGATTGCGCCGCTCTGCATCGCCTCCAGGCACGCCTCGATCAGCAGTTTTTCAGTGAACGGGTCGCCGACCTGCACCGTCGGGCGCTTGGTCTCGCTGCTGGCATCGAACTCCGCCGACGCGAGCAGGCTCGCGCCGTGGATTCCGTCGCGCCCGGTCGCCGAGCCGACGTACATCACCGCATTGCCCGGGCCCCGCGCGCGCGCGCTTTGCAATTCGCCGCGCCGCGCAAGCCCGAGGCAGAATGCGTTGACCAGGATATTGCCGTTATAGGCCGCGTCGAACATCACCTCGCCGCCGACCGTCGGCACGCCGACGCAGTTGCCATAACCGCCGATTCCGCCGACCACGCCGCCGAGCAGGTAGCGCGTGCGCGGATGCTCGAACGCGCCGAACTTCAGCGAATCCATGCTGGCGACCGGCCGCGCGCCCATGGTGAAGATGTCGCGCAGAATTCCGCCCACGCCGGTCGCGGCGCCCTGGTACGGTTCGACGAAAGAGGGATGGTTGTGGCTTTCAATCTTGAAGACCGCGACCCATCCATCGCCGACCTCGAGCGCGCCGGCGTTTTCGCCTGGCCCGCCGACCACGCGCTGCCCCTTGTTCGGCATCATCCGCAGATGGCGCCGCGAGGACTTATACGAACAGTGCTCCGACCACATCACCGAAAAAACGCCGAGCTCGGTGAAAGTCGGTGTGCGGCCGAGCCATCGCTCGACCGCGCGATACTCGTCGTCGCTGAGTCCGTGCGCGCGGGCCTGTTCGAGGCCGACCGCCGGCTCGCCCGCCAGCGCGACCGGACTCTCGGCGCTCTTGCCGGCACTCATGCCAGGCTTCTGGAAGATGCGGCGCCCGAGGCTGCGGCGGTCCGCTCGACGCTCGTCACGATCGAGCGAAAAATCTTGAGCCCATCCTCGCCGCCCAGCGCCGCCTCGACCGCGTGTTCCGGATGGGGCATCAGGCCGAAGACGTTGAAGGTTTCATTGGCGACGCCGGCGATCGCCCTGGTCGAACCGTTGGGATTCGCTTCGTCGCGCTCGTGGCCGGCGGCGTCGGTGTAACGCAACAGTACCTGGCCGCGCTCTTCCATCGTGCGCAATTCTTCGGCGGGCGCCACGTAGAGCCCTTCGCCATGTTTGATCGGCAGGCGCAGCACCTCGCCCTGGCGCGCGGCGCAGGTAAAGGGTGTGGCTGCGTTTTCGACCCGCACGTTGATTCGCTCGCAGATGAAAGAGAGCGAGCGGTTGCGCATCAGCGCGCCGGGCAGCAAATGCGCCTCGCACAGAATCTGGAAACCGTTGCAGATTCCCAGCACCAGGCCGCCTTCATTGGCAAAGCGCACGACGCTTTTCATGATCGGCGCGAAACGCGCAATCGCGCCGCAGCGCAGATAGTCGCCGTAGCTGAAGCCGCCCGGAAGCACCACGCATTGCACGCCGGCCAGGTCCTCGTCCTTGTGCCAGAGCGCGCGCGCCTCCTGGCCCATGACCTGGCCGAGCGCCCACAGCGCGTCGGCGTCGTCGAGCGAGCCGGGAAAGCGGACTACCCCCCACTTCATCGCGGGCCGCCCTCGGAAGGCTCGATCTCGAAGGTGTAGTCTTCGATATTCGGATTGGTCAGCAGTTGCCCGCACATTTGTCTGACCGTTTCACGCGCCTGCTCGAGGTTCGGCGCGTCGAGTTCCAGCACGATGTACCGGCCGACGCGGACCGCGCCGACGCCGCCGAAGCCGAGGCTCTTCAGCGATTGCTCGACTGCGCGTCCCTGGGGATCGAGAATTCCCTTGCGTGGCGTGACGAAAACCTTGACCAGCAACTCAAAGCCTCCGCGCCCTCTGCGCGAGAAATTTCCCGCCGCGCCGTCCGCTCAATTCGACACCCGGCGAAGCATCTCGTGATAAGCGCCCTCGACCTCGCCGAGGTCACGGCGGAAACGGTCCTTGTCGAGCTTCTTGAGTGTGGCCTTGTCCCAGAAGCGGCAGGTATCGGGACAAATCTCGTCGCCGAGCAGGATTTTGCCGTGATGGCGTCCGAACTCGAGTTTGAAATCGACCAGAATCACGCCGCGCTCGTCGAGAAAGCGGCTCAGCACGTCGTTGACCCTGAGCGCCATGGCGTGAATCGCGTCGAGCTCTTCCTCGGTCGCCCATCCGAACAGCACGGCGTGCTCGGGATAGATGAGCGGATCGTCGAGCGGGTCGGATTTGTAATAGTATTCCACGATCGGATGCTTGAGCTTCTCGCCTTCTTCGCGGCCCAGCCGCTTGGCCATCGAGCCCGCGACGATATTGCGCACCACGGTTTCGGCCGGGATTATGTCGAGTCGCCGGCAGAGCATCTCGCGTTCGTCCAGGCGGCGCACGAAGTGGGTCGGGATGCCATTGTGCTCGAGCAAGGTGAAGAACAGCTCCGAGATGCGGTTGTTCATCACGCCCTTGTCTTCGATCGTGCCGCGCTTTTTGGCGTTGAACGCGGTCGCATCGTCTTTGAAGTAAGCGATTACGAGGTCGGGATCGGCGGTCGCATAGAGTTTTTTTGCCTTGCCCTCATAAAACATTTCGAGCTTCTGCGGAGCGTCTTCCACCGGCATTTCTCCATTAGCGGGAATTTACTCAAGTGCAAACAGTCGATGAATATTGAAGTAGCCGACCCGCGCGCGCGCGACAAACCTTCGGGGCTCTGCTTTGTTCACAAAACGCGGCACTTATGCACAACCGGCCAAGCCATCTAATAAGTCCCGGAACTAGCTTTTGGATTTGTCGCCGGGCGCGAAGCGATCGACCAGCTCGGCGGCAAGTCCAACGTAACCACACGGCTCGAGCTTCTCGAGCCGGGCCTTGACCTCAGGCGGCAGCTCAAGCGCGGCGATGAACCCGCGCATCGCCTCCCGATCGATCGCGCGGCCGCGAGTCAGTTCCTTCAGCCGCTCGTAGGGATCTTCGAGCCCGTGGCGGCGCATCACCGTCTGCACCGCCTCGGCCAGCACTTCCCACGAGCCCTCGGCCTCCAGGTCGGCGGCGATTCGCGCGGCGTTGAGCTCAACGCGACCGAGCCCACGCCCAAGCGCCTCCAGCGCGACCATCAAATGGCCGAACGCGGTGCCTAACGCGCGCATCGCCGTGCTGTCGCTCAAGTCGCGCTGCCATCGCGAGACCGGCAGCTTGGCCGCCAGATGCTGAAACAGCGCGGTCGCGAGCCCAAGGTTCCCCTCGCAGTTCTCGAAATCGATCGGGTTGACCTTGTGCGGCATCACCGACGAGCCGACTTCGCCCTTCACCGTGCGCTGGCCGAAGTAGCCGAGCGCGATATACCCCCACATGTCGCGCGCGAAGCCGAGCAGGATAGTATCGATACGGGCCATCAGGTCGAGCAGCTCGGCGATGAAGTCGTGGCTTTCGATCTGGGTGGTGAGCGGACTCCACACGAGATCCATCGATTCGACGAAGCGGCGCGAACATTCGATCCAATCGGCCTCGGGCGCGGCGGCCTGGTGGGCGTTGAAGTTGCCGACCGCGCCGTTGAACTTGCCCAGGAACTCCTGGCGGCCGAGCGCGCGGCGCTGGCGCTCCAAGCGCGCCGCAAACACCGCCAGCTCCTTGCCCATCGTGGTCGGCGTCGCTGCCTGGCCATGCGTACGCGCGACCATCGCGACCGCGCGCCATCGCCGCGCCATCGCGGCCACCGTGGCGACGATCGCATCCAGCGCTGGCGCAAGCTCATGCTCGCAGAACTCCTTGAGGATGAGCGCGTAGGCGAGGTTATTGATGTCCTCCGAGGTGCAGGCGAAATGGATCATCCCGGACGGGACGTTGATACCGCTTACCGCGATCTTTTCGGTAAGGAAATATTCGATCGCCTTCACGTCATGGTTGGTCGTGCGCTCGAGTTCCTTGACGCGGCGCGCGTCGGCGAGCTTGAACTCGCCGTATATCAATCGCAGCTTTAGCGCCGAGACCGAATCGAGGGTGAATTCCCCGATCGCAGGATTTGCGGCCAGCGCGAGCAGCCATTCGATTTCGACCCGGACGCGGTAGCGGATGAGCGCGAACTCGCTGAAGTAGGCGGCCAGCGCGCGCGTGCGCGCGTGGTAGCGGCCGTCGATCGGCGTGACGGCCATCAACGCAGCGTCAAATTCGTAAGTGTCGCTTCCGTCTTCTTTTGACACAGGTTTTGACACAGATATTGAGCGCGTCGCGTGAGGGTATCGCGCGCGCCGCTACCTTCCAGTATGCCCGAAGCCGCCGCCGCCGCGCGAACTTGGCTCGAGCTCAGCGGCCTCGACCAGCTCGGCCCGCGCCACGGGCGCAATCACGAGCTGAGCGATTCGGTCGCCGGGGCGAATCGTGACCGCGGCGCCTCCCAGGTTCACAAGCAACACTTTAATTTCGCCGCGATAGTCGGCGTCGACCGTGCCCGGCGAATTGACGAGTGTAAGGCCTTCTTCGAGCGCGCGCCCGCTGCGCGGGCGCACCTGCCCCTCGAAACCGGACGGGATTTCCATGGCGATTCCGGTCGGCACGGCGACGCGTTCCATCGGTGTAATCTCAAGTGAAACTTCAATATCTGCGACAAGGTCCATGCCGGCCGCATGCGCGCTCTGGTAGCGCGGCAGCATCGAGGAAGTTTTCACGCGCCGCACTTTGATCACCGGGGTCATGGTCAATCGTCAGAAGTATCCGGGTCGGCGGACGGGTGCAACGCCATCCGATTCAAGCCGTCCACAGGGCTCGCTCAGAACGCCCAATGGCCGCAAACGAACTCGCTGACGAACAGCCCCAGCCATAGCAGCGACCATACGGTGATCGCCACGTCCCAGGTGCGCCTTCGCGCGAGCCGCGCAAGCAGAATGAACAGCGGAAACATCACCAGCGTATAGCGCGGCGAGCTGATGTCCCATGATTGGCTCGCGAACAGCAGCCAGTTGAGCACCATCCACACCGCATACGACGGGCGCAGCAAAAGGGCCGCGGCGATCGCTCCCGCCAAGCCAACCGCGAGATAGAAGAGCACCTGGGTACCGATCATGGCGGCCTGCGAGGGATCCCAGTCGCGCGCAACGTCGAGGTTGACCCGGATGCCGCTCCATGGCGCGACTAGCGCGTCAGACCAGTGGGAGTGCTCAAGTTTAAAAAACGCCAGCGCATCTCCGGTGACATGGTAATTAATCCAAAGATAAACGGTGAAGCCCAGCGGGATGAGGCCCGCCCAGAGCCATCGCCAATTGAAACGACGCGTCCCCCACAACTCCCACAGCGCGTCGGCGCCCAGCGCCGGAAGCAGCAGGATTCCATTGGGCCGCGCGAGCGCGGCGAACGCGCCAAAGAGACCGGCCCGCAGCCAGCGCTCGCGGCGCGCCGCCACGAGGGACGCGAGCACCAGCGCCAGGAAAAGGCTCTCGCTGTAATCGATGTGCATAAAGTAGGAGGTCGGAAAGATGAAAAGGAACCAGGCCGCGCGGCGCGCCAGATGGCGCGAGTAATCGATCGCAAAGAGCCGCGCCAGCGCCACGCCCGCGGCCACTGAGGCGACCGTCGAGACCAGGAACGCGCTGAGGACAGCGTCGCGCACGACTATCGCGGTCAGCCGGATGAGCCACGGGTAGAGCGGAAAGAACACCAGCGCGAGCCGCTGGTCACCCGATGCCGCGTATCCGTGCTGTGCGATCAGCAGGTATTGCGGCCCATCCCATCGGTTCCAGATCGAGAGCAGATGGGCAAGCGAGCGCACCCGTTCGTTCTTGATTATCTGGAAGGCGAGAGCGCCGAAGAGCAGCACTGCCACCTTGATGACGAGGACCATCGCCGCCACCGACCGATCCGACGTGGTCAGGCCAAGGATCGAGCGTTCGCGATGGTCCAGCGATGACGGCATCCAGCCGGCTGTGCGCCGGTGGCAAGAACCTAGAGATGTTTGATGGCTCGGCGCAAGCGCAGCGGCTGAGCTCGGAGAAACTTTACTTGGGTCTCGGCAAAACCTTATTTGAGCTCGGCAAAAACATCGGGGCCGAACTTGTGCCCCTTCAGATCGCCCAGCAGCACCAGCGCCATCTTGCCCGACAGAAACGAGGTCTGCGCCAGTTCGAGCACCTGTTCATGGGTGACCTTGTCGATCTCGGCGGCCAGTTCCTCGAGCGGAATCTCGCGGCCGAAATAAATCTCGTTGCGCGCGACGCGATTCATCCGGCTCTCGGTCGATTCCATGCCGAGCAGCATGTTGCCCTTGAGCTGGCTCTTGGCGCGCGCCAGTTCCTCGTCGGTAAGCCCGACGCGGGCGATTTTGTTGACCTCGCCCACCGTGACCTCGAGCACCTCTTCGACCCATTCCGGATTGGTGCCGGCGTAGATTCCGAGGTAACCGCAATCGAGGAAGGACGACATGAAAGAATAGATGCTGTAGACGCGGCCACGGCGCTCGCGCACCTCCTGGAACAGGCGCGAGGACATCCCGCCGCCCAGCGCCGTGTTCAGCACGTAGCTGGCGTAGCGCAGCGGCGAAGCCTGGCTGATTCCCGGCCCGCCGATACATATATGGGTCTGCTCGAGGTCCTTCTCCTGGTTGATAACCACGGAGCGGTCGGCCGGCGGCGCAATCGGCTCGCCGCGTCCGTCGCCCGAAATTCCGCCGAACAGCCGCTCGCAGTCGTCAACCAACCGCTTGTGGTCGACCATCCCCGCCGCCGCGATAAAGACCCGGCCCGCGCGGTAGCGGTCGGCCATGAAGGAGACCAGCAATTCGCGGTTGATCGCGTTGACGGTCCCGACCGAGCCGAAGATCGGCAGGGCCAGCGGATGGCCCTCCCAGAATTTCAGATTGAAAAGATCGTGGATGAAATCGTCGGGAGTGTCCTCTGCTTGCGAGATTTCCTGCAGCACCACCTGACGCTCGCGATCGATCTCGGCCGCGTCAAAGACCGAATCGAGAAAAAGATCGGCCAGCAGCTCGGTAGTCATCGCCAGGTCGGCGCCGAGCACCTTGGCGTAGTAGCAGGTGTATTCCTTGCCGGTAAACGCATTGAGCACGCCGCCGACGGCGTCGATCTGCTCGGCGATTTGCGCGGCGGTGCGCTTGCGCGTGCCCTTGAAGAGCAGATGCTCGATGAAGTGCGAGACTCCGTTCTGGGCCGAGGTTTCGTAGCGCGATCCATTTTCGACCCAGATACCGATCGTGGACGAGACCACGGCCGGCATCGGTTCGCTGATCACGCGCAGGCCGTTGGGCAAAACGTCTTTTAGTATCATCGCGAAATTATCGCACCATCATGGCTTAAACATGGCTGAATCATGATTGAATCATGGCGGAATCGTCGCATGCGGCGGTCCAAAGTGGCCCGGCTAGTTGGCCTTCTTCGCCAGTTCTTCCTGCGCCTCGCGCAAAGAGAGCCGGATTTTGCCGTCGCGCCCGACCTCGAGCACCTTGACACTTATCTCGTCGCCCTCGTGAACGACGTCTTCGACGCTGCGCACGCGCTCGTTGGAAAGCTGCGAGATGTGCAGCAGGCCGTCGGTGCCGGGCATGATCTCGACGAAGGCGCCGAACTCCACCACCTTGCGCACGCGGCCCTTGTAGATGCGGCCGACCTCGGGTTCGGCGGTGATGGCCTGGATGGAAGCGATGGCCTTGTCGATCGCCGCGCCGTCGGCGGACGCGATCACCACGGTGCCGTCATCCTCGATATCGATCTTGCAGCCGGTCTCCTCGACCAGCGCGCGGATCACCTTGCCGCCTGGGCCGATGATCTCGCGAATTTTGTCGGGCTTGACGTGGATGGTGACGATGCGCGGCGCATACATCGAGACTTCGGTGCGCGGCGTCTGCAATGCCTTCTCCATCACGCTCAGCACGAACAACCGCGCGTCGCGGGCCTGATGCAGCGCCTGGCGCATCACCTCGCGCGTCACTCCGCCGACCTTGTTGTCCATCTGGATCGCGGTGATGCCGTTTGAAGTGCCGGCGACTTTGAAATCCATGTCGCCGAGATGGTCCTCGTCGCCCAGGATGTCGGTGAGCACGCGGACCTGCTCACCTTCCTTGACCAGGCCCATCGCAATGCCCGCGACCGCCGAGCGTATCGGCACGCCGGCGTCCATCAGGGCGAGGCTGCCGCCGCACACCGTGGCCATCGAGGAGCTGCCGTTGGACTCCAGCACCTCGGAGACCACGCGGATCGTGTACGGGAAATCCTCTTCGGGCGGCAGCACCGGGAGCAGCGCGCGCTCGGCAAGCGCGCCGTGGCCGATTTCGCGGCGTCCCGGGCCACGCAGGAACTTGACCTCGCCGGTGCTGAACGGCGGGAAGTTGTAATGCAGCATGAACTTCTTGTAGCGCTCGCCCATCAGGGCGTCGATCTTCTGCTCGTCCTGCGAGGTGCCGAGCGTGACCGTCGCCAGGGCCTGGGTCTCGCCGCGCGTGAACAGCGCGGAGCCATGCGTGCGCGGCAGCATCTGCACCTGCGCGCTGATCTGCCGGATGTCGGTCGACTTGCGGTCGTCAATCCGCTTGTCCTGCTCGATGATGACCCTGCGCACGCGCTCGCGGATGACTTTCTCGCAGGCCTCGCTCAATTCCTTTTGGCGCTCGGGAAAGCGCGTGCCCAGCTCGGCCACCGTCTTGTCCGACAGCGCGTAAACGGCCGTGCTGCGTTCCTTCTTGCCTGCGATCGCGAGCGCGGCTTCGAGTTCCGGCGCCATCCGCTGGCGCACCGCCTCCAGCATCGCCGGCTCGAGCGCCTTGGGCGTAAACTCGCGCTTGGGCTTGCCGGCCAGGCGGCGCAGCTCGTTCTGCAGCTCGAAGATCGGATTGAGCATCTCGTGCGCCGTGAACAGCGCCTCGAGTATCGGTTCCTCATCCACGATCTGCGCGCCGCCCTCGAGCATCACGATCGAGTCGGGCTTGGCCGCGACCACCATCGAGATGTCGCTCTGCTCCATTTGCTCGGCGCTCGGATTGGCGATCAGCTTGCCGTCGACCCGGCCCATCCGCACCGCCGCCACCGGCCCGGCGTGCGGGATGTCGGAGACTTCCAGCGCGGCCGAGGCCGCGATCAGCGAGAGCATGTCGGGGTCGTTGTCGCGGTCGGCGGAGAGCACCGTCACGACGACCTGGGTTTCCTTGTCGTAGCCCTTGGGAAACAGCGGACGCATCGAGCGGTCGATGAGCCGCGAGGTCAGGATTTCCTTCTCCGAGGGCCGCCCCTCGCGCTTGAAAAAGCCGCCGGGGATTTTGCCGGCGGCGAAAGTCCGCTCCTGGTAGTCCACCGTGAGCGGCAGGAAGTCGATATTGGGACGGGCATCGTAGGCCGACACGACGGTCGCGAGCACCACGGTCTCACCATACTGCGCCAGCACCGCACCATGCGCCTGCTTGGCCAGCCTTCCGGTCTCCAGCGACAGCTTGCGGCCGGAAAAATCTATCTCGAGTTTTCGATACATCTGATTCACACCTGAGGGAGGACGGAGGGCCGCTTTGCTCGCGCCACATCGGCGCTTAAACGACGCACACCCAAGCCAGCGGAGCCGCCGGCCCGTGTCCCGCGCATCCGCACCGTGCGGCCGCGCGGCTCGAAGCTTGTTCGGCCTATCTCCGGATGCCCAGTCGTTCGATCAGCGCCCGGTAGCGTGCGGCATCGCACGAGTGCAGGTAGTCCAGGAGCCGGCGGCGTTTGCCGACCAGGCGCAGAAGTCCGCGCCGCGAATGATGGTCCTTCGCGTGAGTCTTCAGGTGCTCGGTCAGTTGCTCAATACGCGCGCTAAACAGCGCCACCTGGACTTCGGGCGAACCGCTGTCGGTGGTAGTGCGCGCGTGGGCCTGGACAATTTCCAGCTTGCGGACGGCTGCAAGGGGCATCAGGAGTCTCTTATTTTCCCTGTTCCTTTTTAGTTAATCAGGCAGCCTATCAGAGGGGTCCCGGACAGTAAAGCGGCCGGTCCTCAGGGTACTGGTTCAGTTTGCCAGTGAGACCAATTCTTCCATCGACCATAGATGGCTATCGATACCGGCTTCCATCGCAGGCGAGCAACGCAAGGTCTGATGAATCCTGACGAAATTGTACCACACGAAATGCAGGGCGGTTGCGTGGCGATGGTTCTCTAACTTCTTGCTGTGCGCGTTCGTTAATCTGGTATATCGACGCATCTGCATTCGCATCGTGAGATTTTGCCTTTCCACAAAACTTGTCGAGACGTGCTCGGGATCGGGATTCCCGCTGATGGCGTCGCGGCGTGTGCCGATGCACTGGGCCGGGCTGTATCGTGTCTCGGGCTTGCTGGCAGGCTCTCCGCCATAGAGCTTAACCAGCATCGCGTAATCGACTTCCGTAGCCCACGCCTCATCCACCGCATCAAGGTATGCGCGATGGCCATCTGTCGTTAGCTGAATCCGAGTCTTGATTCGTCCCGCGAGCCGATTCATGAAAACGTGAGCCGCGCCAGCGTCCCGCCTCCCGAGATGCCAAGCCACGATCAGCTTTGTGTCCGCGTCAATTCCGACCCAGGTCCATACGTCGCTGAAACCGAATTGCCCGCGAAATTTCTCTGGTACGTTCTTTTGCTTGCTGTAGCAGAACTGCCAGATCTCATCACGCTGAACGCGGCGGCAAACGAGATCGCGAACATGCTCACGCTGATATTGCTCGCATGCGGTTCCAAGATCGTGAAGCAGCTTTAGGACGGTATTTTTTGCGACGCCCGTTACGCGAGTAGTCGCATTGACGCCCATCCCTTCGACCAAGCACGAAACAACCCGCACCCGCCGATTGATGGCTAGCTGATTCATACTGAACAATATACGAGAACGCTCTTGCATTGTCAAGCGAAGGCGATACATGCCAGGGGCACCCCGAAAGGTGCCCCTGGGCTAAGGGTGATTAGTGTCCGGTTACAATTAGCCGCGCACTAGGAATCGGAAAGCTTCGAAGCCATAGTCCTTTGCTTCGATGACTTTCCCCGACCGCCAATGCTTAAACCGTGGGCAGAATACCCAACGGTAGCCCGGCGGCGGTGGCGGATCGTTTCGTTTGTTCTGAGGCATAAAGTCCCTCGACACTTACGATTCGTGCCCTGATTACACGAATCGAGTTGCGGGAGACTCCGAATTGAGGTAAGGTTGAGTTGCTTCTGACCCAACGCCTACATCAGGCATCCCGATTATCAGAGAGAGAACCGAGTCGCCTGCCAGCGGCCACGGACTCCCTCGTCCAGTCAGTTCACTTTTCCATTCGCCTCCATCGTTAATTGCGGCGGATCGGGCTGCTTAGGTCTCCAGAATCCGTTATCCGTCTGCTCGACGAGCCCCTGTTGTTCACCTTGCTTGAGCGCAGCCTGTACACTTGAGAACGGCAGTGCGGCCTTATCGACGAGCGCTGCCGTAGATAGACCTTGGCGCGGGCTGGCGGGATCCATAAGCAGCGCAAGTACGGCTCTCAGATTGGCACCACGCGGCGCACGCTTGTGCGGCTCCGGGGACGGCGACGGCAATGCCTCGCCCGACAATTCGGCCAATTTGGCCTGCCATACTTTCAAGCGCTCCTGTTTCCGCGAGATATCCCAGTCCATCATGTCGCGTTTCTCTTGAAGTTCACTAAGTCCGTCTTCAAGGTCGCGGATGGTTTCCTCGATCAATTTGGACTCGTCTGGATTCATCTTCGTGTTCTCCACACTGGCACGTTCCCTGACACGTTACCTACTGTAGTCGTAAACTCCCGACAGCACAATCCCCACCTATAGCTCCATTATACTCCGCATCATGACGTAATGCGAGCGGCGAAAGTTCGGTCGACTTGTCAATCGGTTGGAGTAGGTAAAGCGGAGTGCACAACCAATGGGAGCGTTGCGTTGCTAACGCGCAGCATCCGCCTCCACTATGTCTTGGGCTTCTTCCAACGGGCAAGCGCAGCATTGCGAGCGAGTTCGGAGCGTTTCTTCTTGGAAACGCCCTTCCATCGGTTCTTTCCACCCTTGGGGCCGCCTAGCTTGCCGAGAGCTACAGCAGCGGGGTTCTTACCCTCATCGGGTTTCGGCTCGGGCTCCACGTCCTCGCCGATGGCGATCTGGAGCGTCTTGTGCGCGAGTACATTGATGTCGCGAGGCATACGAGAGCGCTTTTGCATAGCCTCACGTTATGTTAGCATCGCGAGATGGTCAACATACAACACGTCATCCACGACGCTAAACCATGGCTGGGCGCTCTCTTTGCGGTCTGTCTGGTAGGCCTAGTTCTACGATTGTTCGTGCAGCCGGTCTATCAGCCTTTGTTGAAGCTTACTCACGGCTGGACCGATATTGCTGAATTGATTTTGGGCGCCATTTTCTTCGGGATTGTCTGGCTTGGAACTTTGATCCATGAACACAGACAAGCTCCGCCGCCGATTTACCGAAACTGAACCACTACCGTCCTCAGTACTCTCTGGACTGAAACGCCCGAGCGCGCATACGCACGAATTCACCGCCCTACGCTGCCATGACCTAGCCGCCGCATGCGCCCTTGGCGATCGCTATGCTCATTTCGCCGGCACCAACCGGCAGCACGATATGCGAGGGACGCGCGGCCGCATGATAGACCGTGTTGTCGGCCACCATCAGCGGGCCGGGCTCGCCCAGCGGGCCGCCGGTGTTCGGATTGACATCGAAGCGCGGGAAGTTGGAGGACGAGATATCGAGCCGGATACGATGGCCGCGGGCGAAAAGATTGCTTATCGGGTAGAACGGGATGCGCGCCTCGTATATCCCACCTGGCGTTATCGGCGTGGGATTGGTCCACGACTCGCGAAAGCGCATCCGGATGATCGAGTCGGTCAGGTTGAGCGCGAAGCCGTCGGGATAATCCGCGCTTGGCGGATAAAGATCGATGAGCTTGGCGGTGAAGTCGGTGTCGCGCGCGGTCGACGACACCCAGAGCTTCATCGTCGCCGCGCCGGTCACTTCGAGCGGTTCACTGAGCGGTTCGGAAACGAACACCAGCACGTCGGGACGCGAGCCGAGCGGCAGCGAATCACCGGCCGCCAGCGGAAAGCGCGCGCGCTGGTCGTAGCCGCCGGACGGCATGAACTCGAAGCCGACCGAGATACTGCCGCCAACTGTCGGCACCGGGTTTTGCGGATCGAAGCGCAGGGTGGACGCACTAGCCGCGGCCTCGGGCTTGCGCGGCGTGAGCGCGCCGCCGGGATGGAGATAAAAAGCCGTCTCGCGTGCGATGGCCGGCGGCCACTGGCTCTCGGAGCGCCATCGCCCGCCATGATCGATTCGCGCGTTGAGCCCGAGCACGTCGTAGATTTTTCTGCCGCTGCCCCCGCCCATCACGAAGATTCTGACCGGCGGCTCGTCGGCAACGCCGGTGTCCAGCCCCTTGAGCCACTGGTCGAACCATCGAAGGCGCAGGCCGTTGTAGTGCTCGAGCGCCTCCGTGCCGAAGCTTGCGTCGCCGGCGAAGTCCTCGTCGGCGCGCACGCCGTGAACCCAGGGGCCCATGATCAGGCGCTGGGGTGAGCGCTTGAGCCGGCTCAACGCGGCGAAGTTCTCGGTCGTGGCGCGCGCGTACGAGTCGTACCACGAGCCGAAGTAGACGGTCGGAACGTCGGCGTGCTCGGCGTAATGTTCGCTGATCGCGTAGCCGCGCTGCAGCCAGTACTCGTCGTAAACCGTGCGGGTCTGGAGGTCGATCGCCCACTGCTCGTAGCTCGGCAGCATCCGAAGCGGCGTCGCGCCGCGCTTGAGCGGCAGCCGTCTTAGCCACTGGCCGAGGTTGGTGCGTGCTTCCAGCAGCGCGAGGCGCAGAGCAGGATTGGCGCGCGCCTCCGGACTCGTCACCGCCATGTGGAAGGCGTAGATGAGGAATCGTTGCTCGAGCGCGCCGTTATGCCGCATCGAGCAATGGTAGTAGTTCGACGGCCCCTCGGTAACGAACATCGCCGCGAGATGCGGCGGGTTGAGCGTCGCTGCGGCGCTCTGCGTCGCCGCCATGTACGAGGTCCCCATCGTGCCGACCTTGCCGGAGGACCACGGTTGGGCCGCAGCCCATTCGATAGTGTCGTAGCCGTCGGGCGCTTCGCGCGCGAAGGCGTACCATTCGCCCTCGGAGCCGCCGCGCCCGCGTACGTCCTGGATCAGCACAACGTAGCCGTGCTCGGCGAAGTAGCGTGCGGTCACGGCGAAGCGCGCTGGGCCTTTGTCGTACGGCGTGCGCTCGACGATCACCGGAAAGCGGCCGGGCACGGCCGGGCCGCCGCGCGCGGGCCGGTAGATGTCGGTTGCGAGGCGCACCCCATCGCGCATCGTGACCATCACGTCGCGTTCGACCACAACCTCGAAACTGTGCGCCGATCCCTGGCGTTCGCGCTCTGCCATAGCCGCCTCCTGTGCAGGACGCAGGTTACTACAGCGCGGGCGAATGAGGATACGCGGCAGCGAGCTATCTAGACTCCGAACACCCGCATCACACGCGCCGTGACGCGCGAGGTCGCCTCGGCTACTGCGATCAGCGCGCCCGCGCTGACCACCTTGAACAGCTTCGCGCCTTCCGGCGCGAGGCCGTCGAGCGCGCGCGAGTCGCCGTTGCGCAATCGGCGCACCTGTATCGGGTCGGCCTCAGCCTCGGCCATCGTGGCAAGCGCCTCGCGCATCCCGATCATCCCAGCCGAATTCTTGTCGGCGAGCGCGTCCAGCACCGCCGCCAGCGGACGTGCCCCGGCCAGCGTAAAGGCGCCGTTGCGCAGCCGGCGCAGCTCGGCCAGATGGGCCACGGTGCCGAGCGCGACTCCGATATCGCGCGCGAGCGAGCGCATGTAGGTGCCGGTTGAGCAGGCAGCGACGAAATGGATCGATGTCGCGTCTGGCGCATCGAGTACGAGGCGCGAAATCTCGACCTCGCGCGGCGGCGGCGGCTCGACCTCGACGCCGCGGCGCGCGAGCCTGTAGAGCGGCACTCCGTCGCGTTTGATGGCTGAAAAGATCGGCGGCTGCTGGACGATCCTGCCGGTGAAGCGCGCGGTGGCCTCAGCCAGCATCTCCGAAGTCAGCGCCGGGACCTTGGCCGTTTGAATCTCGGCGCCGGTGCGATCGAGCGTGTCGGTTTCGACTCCGAGCCGGATTACACCCTCGTACTCTTTTTCACCGTCCTGAAGAAACGGTGCGAGCTTGGTCGCCTCGCCGATCAGGATCGGCAGCAGGCCGGTCGCGAACGGATCGAGCGTGCCCAGATGGCCGACGCGCGCGGGCCGCACGCGCGCCTTGATTTGGCGCACGGCCTCGGCCGAAGTGATCCCGGCCGGCTTGTCGATAAGCAGAACTCCGTCCATGGCGGTGAGGCGACGATAGCCGATAAGGCGGCGCGGCGTAAGCGTCGCGGCACTCGAGGACAGCCCTAGTCCTTACGCGCGCTGCGCAGCAGCACGTCGATACGGGCGGCGCGCTCGGGACCGGGATCGAATTCGAAATCAAGTTCGGGCGCGTAGCGCAGGCCAAGCGCGCGGCCCACCTGGCGGCGGATGAATCCGCCTGCGCTCTTGAAGCCCGCGATCGCCTCGGCGGCGCGCGATTGTCCCTCGAGATGCGAAAAGAATACTCGCCCGTGGCGCAAATCGTCGGTCATCTTGACTCCGGTAAGCGTGATGCCGCGCAGGCGCGGATCCTTCAAGTCGCGGATGAGCATCGACGAGAGTTCTCGCAGCACCATCTCGGCAACGCGCTCCGGCCGGCGTGGTTCGGAAGCCATCGAGGTTTATGTTAGCGCGCGCCAGAGCGCGCACGAAACGCCGCATTCACCACTCATCGGCCGACAATGGAATTAATGGACGAAAGGCCCCATATAGAGCGATCGCCGACAACAGCGCGAATGGAGCAACCATTCCGAGCAGCGCCCACCGCTGGATCGATATGCCACCACAGACCGCGCCTGCCAGATAAGCTAACCATAAACTCAGTGTCAGCGCGGTGCGCTGGAGGGGAACCGTGCGGGGCGAGATCCTGAGCACTTTCAAAATGCGACGGCGAAAGCGGCGACGCGTCCGATCGCGCACCCAGAACAGGTATTGCGACAGATTTTCGGCGAATTTCACCAGCGATCCGGTGACGAAGGTCGTGTAAACATTGATTCCTCCGACCTTCCGAATAACCACGTTCTGTATGCCCATCGGAATCGCGAGCAGCGCCACCATCACAAAGAATTTATCCGCCGGCTAAAGGCGCCGAGCATCAGGCCGAAGACGAACGTCAAGATCGGCCATCCGCGACGCACAACGCCACTCCATTGCAGCTCCGATATATGACGCGCCATCGCGACCGTGTTACCGGTCATGTGCGAGGTATACAGCCCGTATAGTGAGACATAGCCGACGAGATCGACAAAGCCCGCCGCCCACGTCATCGTTAGCGCGAGGTTAACCTTCTCGAGTGTAGTGAGCGGCCGGACCGTGTTGCGCAAGCTGGACTACCTCACCGCCTGACAAGCGGCGTCCCAACTTTTCGCGTTCATGATATTCAAACACTGAGCGCGCAGACGTTCAGTAATTGATTATTTCGAGCCGCTCTTCGCCGAGCGGGGCGAGGTCGAGCGAATCGATGAAGTTGACGACCTCGCGCAGCGCCGAGTCGACGAACGCGCGGTCGCTGCCGACCTGGCAGATACCCAGTTCGGCGCGCTGCCACATGTCGTGGCTGTCGGATTCGGCAATTGAAACATTAAATTTGGAGCGCACGCGATCCTTAATCGCACGCAGCACCTGGCGTTTGCCCTTAAGCGAATGGTTCTCCGGCAAAAAGAGTGTGAGCTGTAAGACTCCTACAACCATCGATCGCCCCTGCGCCCCGCCCATCCTCGCGCCGACTCGCGCCGAGCGATCACGCCGCCTCGCGAGCGGCCGCGCCGGCGTTGCTCATCGACACGATACGCCGCAACACTACGCGCGCGTCGAGCGCGGGCGACCCGAGCGCTTGGGGCCGCTTAAGTCTGGGGATGCTTCTCGGCCGCGGCGTGTCCGCGCATCGCGTCCGAGCGCGGCGTTTCGAGCTTGCGCGCGATCGCTTCCATCTCGAACGCCTCGATCACATCGTCGGGCTTGACGTCGTTGTAGTTCTCAAGCCCGATACCGCATTCGTAGCCCGCGGTGACCTCGCGTGCGTCGTCCTTAAAACGGCGCAACGAGCCGATCTTGCCTTCCCACACGACCCGGCTGTCGCGCACCAGGCGCGCGCGACCGTTGCGCGTGATCTTGCCGTCGACCACCATCGAGCCCGCGATCGTGCCGCCCGGGACGTTGAAGGTCTTCCGGACCTCGGCGCGTCCCAAGGACTTTTCGCGATAGGTCGGCGCCAGCAGCCCTTCCATCGCCTCGCGCATCTCGTTAATCGCCTCGTAGATCACCGTGTAGAGGCGAATCTCGACTCCTTCCTTCTCGGCCAGCGCCGCAGCCTTGGGTTCGGGCCGGATGTTGAAGCCGAGGATCACGGCGTTGGAAGCCGAGGCGAGCGTCGCGTCGGTCTCCGAGATCGCGCCAGCGGAGCTGTGCAGGATTTCGATCTTGACCTCGGCGGTCGAGAGCCGCGAGAGCGAATCGGCAAGCGCCTCGACCGAGCCCTGTACGTCGCCCTTGATGATGACCTTGAGTTCCTTGACCTCGCCGGCCTTCATCCGCTCGCTCAAATCCTGCAGCGAGACGCGAGCACTCTTTTGCAACTCGCCCTCGCGCTGTTTGGATTGGCGGAACTCGGCGACCTGGCGGGCCTTGGCCTCTTCGGCCACGACCACGAACGGAGTGCCGGGCTCGGGCACGCCGGAAAGCCCGAATATCTCCACCGGTGTGGCCGGCGGCGCCTCGGCGACGCGCTGGCCGTTGTGATCCAGCATCGCGCGCACCCTTCCGTAAGCCATCCCGCAAACGAACGGATCGCCCTGGCGCAGCGTGCCCTCCTGGATGAGCACGGTCGCGACCGGACCGCGTCCGCGATCGAGCTGCGATTCGACCACCGTGCCGCGCGCCGGACGATCCGGGCTGGCTTTGAGTTCGAGCACGTCGGCCTGCAACAGCAGCATCTCGAGCAGCTTGTCGATACCCTCGCCGCTGCGCGCCGAGACCGGCACCACGATAGTGTCGCCGCCGTAGTCTTCGGGGATGAGCCCCTGTTCGGTGAGCTGCTGCTTGACGCGATCGACGTTGGCCTCGGGACGGTCAATCTTGTTGATCGCCACCACGATCGGCACCTTGGCCGCGCGCGCGTGATTCAGCGCCTCGACCGTCTGCGGCATCACGCCCTCGTCAGCCGCGACCACCAGGATCACGATGTCCGTGACCTTGGCGCCGCGCGCACGCATCGCGGTGAACGCCTCGTGGCCGGGAGTATCGACGAAGGTTATCTTGCGTCCGTTGGTCTCGACCGTGTAGGCGCCGATATGCTGCGTGATTCCGCCGAACTCCTGCTCGGTGACCTTGGCATGGCGGATCGCGTCGAGCAGCGAGGTCTTGCCGTGATCGACGTGGCCCATCACGGTAACCACCGGCGGCCGCGGGACCATCTCGCCCGTGGTCTCCTCGGTCTCGGTCTCCTCGATCGCGGATTCGACGTCGAAGGCGACGTTCTCCACGCTGTATCCGAACTCGTTGGCGACCAGCGCCGCGGTGTCGACGTCGAGCACCTGGTTAAGCGTCGACATCACGCCGAGGTCCATCAGCTTCTTGATGATCTCGCCGGCCTTGACGCCCATGTTGCGCGCGAGTTCGGAGACGGTGACCCCTTCGGTTATGCGGACCACACGCTTGGAGGCCTTGGGCGTGGTGATTTCGGTTTTGCGTTGCTCTTTGCCGGGCAGCGCGCGCCGCTTCTTGGGCACGCGCAAGCCGCGCATCTCGCGCTCGGCGGTGAAATCGGGCGCGCCCTTTTTGACTACGCGCTTTTTCTTGATCGTCCGCGCCCCGGGCTTAGCCGCCCCGTCGCCGGGCGGAGGCATCACGCCCTGGTCGGGTTGCGGAGCCGGCGGCGCCGCGGGCGCAAAGCGCGAGGGCTGGCCGGGACGCGGCGGCGCGCCCGGCCGAGTCACCGGCGCCGACGGACGTGGCGCAGGCTTGGGCAACTCTATCTTGCCGAGTACTCGCGGACCGCGCTGGCCGTCGTCGAGCGACGGCGCCGCGTCATGGGCCGAGCTGGTCAGATTGATGGTTCGTCCGGACACCTGCGGGCGCGCCTCGCCGATGCGGCGCACGCCTGAGCCCGCCGACGGTTGCATCCGGGGCATCACCGGCCGGGTGCCGGGCGGCTGCGGGCGCGGCGGTTCGACGATAGTCCGCGTGAGCGGCTTCTGTTCGTGGCTTGGCGCGGGCGCGCGCTCGGGCCTGGCCGCTTCGGTCCTGACAGTTTCAGTCTTGACAGTTTCGGTCTTTACGGCTTCGGCCGCGACCGTATCTGTCCTGGCGGTCTTATCCGTTTTGACGGTTTCGCCGGTAGGCGACTGCGCAAGCCCCGCCTCGGCGCTGGGCTGTTCGGTCCTGGGTTCGATCCTGGGTTCAGTCCTGGCGGCCGCCCCGTTGGGGGCGGCGTGTGCGCCCGGCGCTTCGATAGGATGCTCGGCGGCAGGAGCGGTATGCGGCGCAGGAGTTTCGTGAACTGCCGTCGCGCCCGGCTCGTGCTCGACCAACGTTGGAACGACGGGCTCCGCCGGCTCGTTGCGCTCTTCGAGGAACGGCGTGGCGAAGGCCTCTTCGCGCTCGCCCTCGAGCTCGAAATGAAACGGCTCGTCCGGCTCGGCGGCGGCCTGCGTGAAGCCGGCTTCGGGTTCGGTGTGCCGACGGCGCATCACGGTCGCGTTGAGCCGCTTTTCGACCACCTTGCCGGCGCTCGTTTCGACCACGGTCTCGCGACGCAGGAGTTCCTGGCGATGAGCCTGCTCGTCGAGGTCATGCTTGACCCGCTCGGCCTCTTCGGGCGTCAGCAAGCTGGAATCCGAATGGGCGTGTCCGAGTTTCAGACGCGCGCAGGTGGCCAGTACTTCGTCGACGGAGATGACCCATTCCTGGGCAAAGGTTTTGATCCGCTTTCGCGCCATTTTGCCTACTCTATTAGAGAGCGCTCTCGCTATCCAGCCGCCCTTGTAACATTCGCGTAATGAAATCCCGCGCGTCGCGGTCGAGCGCAACCCGCAGCGAACGGAACTCGCGTGTCCTGGCGCGCGCGAAGCGCTCCAGACATTCGCGTCGCGGATGCAGATAGCCGCCGCGTCCGCCAAGGCGCCGATCCTCGTCGGCGCGCACTACTCCGCCCACCGCCGCCAGCCGCACCATCGCGGCCTGTGCGTCGCGCGTCATGCATCCAAGACAGGTGCGATCGGGTCTATGATTTCGCCGCCGCATCTTCCTCTTCGCCTACGCTCGCGCCATCGCGATCCTCAAGGCTGCCGTTCGCCGCGTCTGCCGCGGCTTCATTTGCGGACGCCGCCACCGCCGCGTCCGCCTCGGCCTTCTCTGCGGCGGCCTGAGCCGCCGCGACCGCGGCCGCCTCTTCATCCGTATGCTTCTTGGCAACCCATTCGCGTGCGGCCAGGATCAACTGGCGGGCGCGCTCGGGTGAGATGCCGTCGACCTCGAACGATTCCTCGGTGGTCTCGGCGAGCTGCTCGGCCGTGCGGAAGCCCCACTGGTAGAGCAGTTCGGCGTTGATGTCACCGATGCCGGGGATGGCGTTGAGCGAGGCCCGCGCGGCGCGCGCTTCCTCTTCGGCCTCGGAGTCGCTGCGCAAGTCGATTTTCCATCCCGAGAGCCGATGCGCAAGGCGCACGTTCTGGCCGCGCTTGCCGATCGCCAGCGAAAGCTGGTCGTCGGGCACCACCACCTCCATCGCGTGCTCGTCCTCATCGATGATCACCTTGGAAACCTTGGCCGGGGCGAGCGCGCGGCACACCAGTTCGGCCTGGTCGTCGGTCCACGGCACGATATCGATTTTTTCGCCGCGCAACTCTTGCACCACCGCCTGCACGCGCGTCCCTTTCATTCCGACGCAGGCGCCGACCGGGTCGACGTCGGAGTCCTTGGAGTAGACCGCTACCTTGGCACGCCCGCCGGGTTCGCGCGCACACTGGCGAATCTCGACGATGCCCTCGTAGATTTCGGGCACCTCCTGCTCGAACAGCTTGCATAGGAACTCGTTGGCGGTGCGCGAGAGCACGATCGAGAGGCCTTTCTCGGACAGATCGACGTCGAGAATCAAGGCGCGGATGCGATCGCCCTGGCGATAGCGCTCATGCGGGATCTGCTCCTTTTCGGGCAGGATCGCCTCGGTGCGACCGAGGTTGACGATCATGTTCTTGCGCTCGAAGCGCTGCACGATACCCGAGACGACTTCGCTCTTGCGATCCTTGAACTCGTTGAAAATCTGCTTGCGCTCGGCGTCGCGGATGTGCTGGATGAGGTTCTGCTTGGCGGCCTGCGCCGCGATCCGGCCCATCGTGGCGGTGTCGAGCTTGATCAGGATTTCGTCGCCGACCTCGGCCTCGGGATCGTACTTGGCGCGCGCCTCGTCGACCGTGGCCTCGGCTTGCGGGTTGGCGACCTGGTCGACCACCGTCTTGATCTCGAACAGCTCGACCTCGCCGAGCTCCGAGTTGTAGCGCGACTCGATATTGCGCTCGTTACCGAACGTGCGCCGCGCCGCCGAATGCATCATCTCCTCGACGGCGCTGATCACGATCGTCTTGTCGATCCCTTTTTCCTTGGAAACCTGCTCGATCACCCGGTTAAGCTCTCCGGTCATACGGCCTCCACGGGGCGCGATGTCTTGCATGCGCCGCCAAATAATCTATCGGCCAATCCTGAACCGGCGGTTTCGAGGCCGCGCGCACAGCGCTTGGCGGCTTCATCGGCGTCCGGCTCCGTCAAAATCGTATTCGTGGTTCGCTCCCTTCATCTCGCCGAAGCCGATCCTTAGGCGGCGCCGGCTGGGTTCGTCGTCGATTTCCACTCCTTCCGCGCTCACCGACGCAAGCACGCCGATGAAAGACTTCTGTCCGTCCATCGCGCGATGCGTCTTGATCCGGACCCGCTGGCCGACAAACGCCTCGAAATCCCCGAGCCTTGTCAGCGGCCGGTTCACCCCGGGCGAAGCGACCTCCAGCGTGTAGCGCCCGTCGATCGGATCGTAAACGTCGAGTAAATCGCCGAGCAGCGGGCTCAGCCGCTCCAGATCGCTCAGCGCGATACCGCCTTCCGGCCGATCCACCAGCAAGCGCAAGAGCGAGCTGCGCGTGCCCTTGTGATAGTCCACTGACACGAGTTCGAAGCCCTGGCGCTCGACGTGCGGGTCGAGCAGCTCCGCCACGCGCATGGCCACCGGATGGAGCTGCACTACCATCTTATGGTCTTGCCTGTGATTTCCCCTCGCGCCTGCGTCAGTCACAAGAAAATCTCCGCCTGCCCTCATATCTCTTCTGTCAGCTCTCTCATCTGCCAGCGGCCGGGGCGTGCGCGCCGCTGACCTGCCACCTCGCGCCGATACTGTCCCGCCACGCGCCATCCGCGCACCACGCCCGAAAGAGGGCTCTCGCAGCGCCCCACCGCAGTCCGACTCTGTCTCAGGAGGTTTCTGCGCCCGAGCGCCGCACTCATCGGGCGAACCGGCTAAACGAAAAAGTGGGCGAAAGCCCACACGAAAAACAGATTATCATCAGCGGGACACGGCTGGCAAGGCGCTCCCCCCTGTAACCGCCACAGGCCGCCAGCGTCTCTAATAGCAGAAGGCCGGAAAAGGGTTCTCCTGGTGAAGAGCGAAACAAAAACAGCGAAGACCGCAGCAATTCCGGAAGTCCGGACGGTTTCGCCTTTCGCTCCCCGATGGCAGGGAGGTAGGAACATGAAAAAGAAGATCGCAACGCTGCTGGTAACTGTCGCGATGGCTGGCGCGCTGTTCGCCGGGCCGGCTTTGGCGCAGGATCACTACTACCATCATGACGCGCACTGGTGGAGCATCAATCATCCGGCGTACGCCTATCGTCCAGGCTACGCGTATGGTCCGGGCTATGCCTACAGTCCGATAATGCATCGGCCCGGATGGCACTGGCAGCTCATTGGCGGCCACTGGCGCTGGGTCCGTTAAGCAGACTCCGCCGCAAGCCGCCACGCAGGCGGTGAGTGAAAAGGAAGACGGGGCGCATAGGGCTTCAAAAGCCGCGTGCGTCCCGTCTTTATTTGGGATTTATTTACTTTAGTAAATAAATCCCTTTTATTTTGAGCGGGCATCGTCGCCAGCGGCGACGCTATTCTCCTGAAAGCTCCGATCCTCAACAATCCCAGAGTCAGGCGTAACGGCGAGCCGTGTACCCGCGCCGCTACTCCTCGTCTTCGCGCAGGCGGGCCAGCACCGAGAGATCTTCGAGCGTGGTGGTGTCGCCCAGCTTCTCGTCGCCCGAGGCGATCTGGCGCAGCAGCCGGCGCATGATCTTGCCGCTGCGCGTCTTGGGTAGCGCGTCGGTGAAGCGCAAGTCGTCGGGCCGCGCCAGCGCGCCAATCTCCTTGACCACGTGCTGGCGCAGTTCGTCACGCAGCTTCGCGTTGCCATGCCGGGCGCCCTCGAGCGTCACGAACGCGACCACCGCCTGACCCTTCATCTCGTCGGGCCGTCCGACCACCGCCGCCTCAGCCACTGTCGGATGCGAGACCAGCGCGCTCTCGATCTCCATCGTGCCCAGCCGATGACCCGAGACGTTAATCACGTCGTCGACGCGCCCCATGATCCAGAAGTAGCCGTCCTGGTCGCGCCGCGCGCCGTCGCCGGTGAAGTAGGCGCCCTCGATTTGGCTGAAGTACTGCTGCCTGTAGCGCTCCGGGTCGCGGAAAATCGTCCGCAGCATCCCGGGCCACGGCCGCCGGATTATCAGCAGCCCGCCCTGGTTGGCGCCGACGGGTTTGCCCTCGCGCGTGACCACCTCGGCGGCGACACCCGGCAACGGGCGTGTCGCCGACCCCGGCTTGGTCGGAATCGCACCGGGCATCGGTGCGATCATGATGCCGCCGGTCTCGGTCTGCCACCAGGTATCGACGATCGGACAACGTTCGCCGCCGATGACCTTGTGGTACCACATCCAGGCTTCGGGATTGATCGGCTCGCCGACCGTGCCCAGCAGCCGCAGGCTCGTGAGATCGTGTTTCTTGACCCACGAATCGCCCCACTTGATGAAAGTGCGGATCGCGGTGGGCGCGGTATACAGGATATTGACGCGGTATTTTTCGATGATCCGCCAGAAACGATCGTTCTCGGGAAAATTCGGCGCGCCCTCGTACATCACGACCGTCGCGCCGGCTGCGAGCGGCCCGTACAAGGTGTAGCTGTGCCCAGTGACCCAGCCGATGTCGGCGGTGCACCAGTAGATGTCCTCATCCTTCAGATCGAACACCCACTTCATCGTCATCAGCGTATGCACCAGGTAGCCGGCGGTTGCATGCACGACGCCCTTGGGCTTGCCGGTGGTGCCGGAGGTGTAGAGCGTGTAAAGCGGATGCTCGGCGTCGAGCTCGGCCGGCGCGCATACGGAGCTCTGCTGCGCGACCAGTTCGTCCCACCAGACGTCGCGCCCCCTGTGCATCTCGACCTTGGCGCCCGTGCGCCGCAGCACCACGCAGTGCACGATCGAAGGGCATCGCTTGAGCGCCTCGTCGACGTTGGGCTTGAGCGGAACCGGCTGTCCGCGGCGCCATCCGGCGTCCGCCGTGATACAGACCTTGGCCTCGGCATCATTGATGCGGTCAACGAGGGCCTCGGCCGAGAAGCCGCCGAAAATCACCGAATGGATCGCGCCGATACGGGCGCAGGCCAGCATCGCGATCACCGCCTCTGGCACCAGCGGCATGTAGATCGCGACGCGGTCGCCTTCCTTCACGCCGAGGCTCTTGAGCGCGTTGGCCGCACGCGCGACCTCGCTCGCCAGCATCTGATAGGTGAGCACGCGAGCGTCGCCCGGCTCACCCTCCCAGATGAGCGCCGCCTTGTTGCGCCGCGCGGTGGTAAGATGACGGTCGAGGCAGTTGTAGGCCGCGTTGAGCTTACCGTTAAGGAACCACTTGGCGAAGGGGAACTTCCACTCCAAAACTTTGTCGAAGGGTTTGAACCAGCTCAGCTCCTTTGCGCATTCGGCCCAGAAGCCCTCCGGGTCCTGCTCGGCACGCCGGTAGAGCGCCTCGTACTCTTCAATACTCTTGACGTGAGCGGCGCGGCTGAACTCGGGCGGCGAGGCAAACTTGCGGCCCTCGCGGAGTATTGATTCGATGTCGTCGTGGTGGGTGTCCGCCATGGCAATCATACCCTCCCGCGTGCTTCGCGTGTTTTGAGGCTCAAGTATAACGTGCCGGCGTCGCCGGTCTCGCGGCGGTTGGAGCGGATCTGGCGCAGCCGCTCGAGTAACTCGGACTCGACGCTGAGCGAGAACTCGGCGGCCAGCTCGACCGCGCGCGCCGCCCATCGCAGCACCACGCGCCCCTCGGGACCGCCGAAGTCGTCGAAAAACCATGCACAACTGGTCAGCGCCGCCTGCGCCGCCCGCTCCATCTCGAACAGGCGCATCAGGCTCTCGCGGTTGGCCTCGGAGGGTACCCGATGACGGACGAAAAATTCCTCGTGCAGCGCCGGGTTGGCGTCGCTCGCAAGCCGGATCGATTCGTTAAGCGCGGCCGCGGCGTCGTCGACCAGGGGCGGCGCGAAACGATCGTAAACCGCCGTGGCATGATTGTTCACGAAGTCCATCGCCTCGCGCAGCGGCCCGCGCCAGTCCTGGTTTGTCCCCTGCTCCAGGCGGCATCCGCACGCCGCGCGCCATCGCTCGACGCCGTGCGGGCAGCTCCATGAACTCGGCGCGCCGATCTCGAAACTGCCCACACCTTCCGGAAAGAGCGCCAGGTACTCGGCGCAGTTGGTGAGCCGCACGTCGTCGCGCAGCTCCAGCCCGTTGATCGCGCGGGCCAACTCGGCGTCGCCGTGGCGCTTGTGATGACCGAAGGTCTCGCCGTCGGTCGCGACCATCACGACCCCTCCAGGCTCGATCTCCGTCGCCGCCTCGGCGATCGAATTCGCGAGCTGGCCGCCGTCCGCCAGGGCGTGGTCGAATGAAACCGCGCGCGAAAGGTCGCGATCGAAACGAAAGACCGCGAGGCTCCGCGATTCGGAGCGCCAGATGAAAGGGCCAGCGCCGCGGCGTCCCGCCCGCGCACCGCTAAAAGTGCCCTGCTCGGGCGCCAGGATGATGAATTTCATTCCAGCCGCCGCGACGTCGCAGAGCGTATCGTGGTCGGCGGCGCATTCCGGCAGCCACATCCCTTCGGGCCGGCGTTTGAAGCGCACTACGAAATCCTCGATCCCCCAGGCGATTTGCAATGCGCGATCGCGCGGGCGCAGCAGCGGCAGAATCGAATGGTTGTAGGATTGCGCGATCGCGTTGCCGTGCCCGCCGCGCGTCTGCAGGCTCTGCTGGTCGCCCTGGCGGATCGCGCGATAGGCATGCGCACCGTGGCGTTCCAGCCAGCTAATCAGCGTCGGGCCGAAGTCGAAATTAAGCGCCGCGTAGTTGTTGCGGATATGGGCCACGCGCCCGTCCATGATGTGCGCGCGCCCGTTGGCGATATAGCACTCGCTTAGAATTTTCTCGTTCCAGTTCGGGAACGGCAGGGCGCCGGGCTCGGGACTGATGAGTCCGGTCCACGGGCTTTCACGCGGCGGCTGATAAAAATGGCCGTGAATGATCACGTAGCGCAGTTCGGACATCACACTCCAAGTTTAGGTTCGGCGCGCCCTGCGCGCCATGGGTGATCGAGCGAACACCTATTAAGTCCTGCATTTTATAGTGACAGTTTTGCTTGATGCCAGAAGGATCTCACCAAGCGTGGGCGCCGACGCATGCGGCGCAGCGCGCGGCGGGCCTGATGGCTGAGCTGGGTGAAATCGCGGGGACAGAAGTTGGGCAGTTCGTGGTGTTTCCAGTAACCCCAGATGTACTCCACCGGGTTGAGTTCCGGCGCGTAACCCGGCAGCCACTCGAGCGCCAGCCGGCCACGCTGCGCGCGGATAAATTCGGTTACCAAGCGCGCCCGATGCGCCGGCAGTCCGTCCCACACCACCAACAGCTTCCCCGGCAGATGACGCAACAGGTGGCCGAGGAAGTCCACCACCTGAGGGGCGCGGATGGTTGTGGGATAGAGCCGGAAGTAAAAGTTCCACCAGGTGATGCCGGCTGTGGCCGACAGCACCTTCCAGTTGAAGTGATACTGCAGCACCGGAGTCTGCCCGCGCGGCGCCCAGGTCCGCACCCGATGCGGCCGTTCGCTCAGTCCGCTTTCGTCGATGAACACTATGGTGCGCCGCTCGCAGAGCGCTTTTTTTTAATCTGCGGCCAGCGGTACTTCTTCCACTGCCGGATTGCCTGCTCGTCGCGCTCGAGCGCTTTTCCAGTGGGACGCTGGCAGGTCCAGTTAAGCTTGCGCAGGATGCGCCAGACGTGGTCCTCGTGGTATCGCACCCCGGTCCGGTACTCGATGAGATCGCGCACCCGACTCGCGGTCCACAGTCCGCTGGCAAATCCGAACGCCTCGGGTCCGCGCTTGAGTGCGCGCTCGAGGTCGCGCAACTGGGCCGGGATGAGCTTCGCTGGACGCCCGGTGCGTCCGGCCTTGCGCAGGCCGCGCACTCCCGATGCTCCAAGTTCCCGCGCCCAGCGGCTAACCGACTGGCGGTGTACGCCCAACTCTCGCGCGACCTCGGACTGGCTAAGCCCTTGTCGCAGTAATCGCGCCGCCTCCATCCGCCGCTCTTCCAACGCAGCGAAATCCCGCCGCACACCCGCTGGATTACCCATGCGCCACATATTAGCACCGACCAGAGCATTTGTCACTATATTATACAGAACTTAATAGGCCGCGGCGACGCGGAACGCGCCTTTGACCGCGGCCTCGCCCTTCTGATTGACCACTTCGAGCTCGCCCTCGACCAGCTTTTCGCCGTTCGCTTCGTTCTTGGCAGTCACCGTGCCGCGGCAGGTCAGCGTATCGCCCGGCCATACCTGCCGCGCGAAGCGCACCTTGAAGTGACGGACCTGGCCGGCGCCGGCAAAATCCGTCAGGCATCGCGAAAGGCATCCCGCGGTCCACATCCCCTGCGCGAACACGGTCGGAATACCGGCCGCCTCGACGAAAGTCTGATCGTAGTGTAGCGGCACGAAATCGCCCGAGGCCCCGGCGTACCGGACGAAATCAGGGCGCGCGACGTTGTCGATCGTGATGGTGGGAATCGCGTCGCCAACTTTTATCGTGTCGAATTTCAGTTTCGATGCCATGGCTGCCTCACTGTGGTGTAAATGTTCCGCGCACACTTGCGATCGCCTGTTCGCTCAGCTCATCCGCCGACTGCGTGGCCGGTCTCGACCAGCACGAAGCGCGAACGTGCGACTTTTTCGTTCTTCTGATTGCTGTAGGTCGTTTCGACCGCCAGGAAAGTCATCTTGCCGCCGCGCCCGCCTTCCTTTTCGTAGATGTCGGCGACATGCGCGACCCCGGTCAAGGTGTCGCCCACAAGGATCGGCTTGAAGAACTCGAACTCCTGTTCGCCGTGCAGGATACGCCGCATGTCGAAGACATCGAGCGGCGGCATCGACTCGGCGGACTGCCAAAAGGCGCTGGTCTGGAGAAAAGTGACCGGTATCGGAATCCCGCCGCATTCCTTTTTGGCCAGTTCAGGATCGAAATAGATCGGATTGGGATCGCGCACCGCGCGGGCAAACTCGCGCACCTTGCCCCATTCGATCGGCATCGAAAACGGTTTGCCGGTTTTGCCGACTATGCTCTTGTCCACCATCGTTGAAATTCTCCCTGGCGGCCCGCGCAGGCGCGCCGCCCCGTCGCGCTCGATTTATAGTCCGATCAATTTATAGCCCGGACCGTTTTATAGCCCGATCAATTGCGCCACGATCTCGCGATTGAAATTGGCGTCGCCGAAGGTGAACTCCGAGGACTTGGCGCGCTTGAAATAAAGATGCATGTCGTGCTCCCAGGTAAAGCCGATCCCGCCGTGGACCTGGATGCCATCGGCCGCAGTGCGCCGGTAAGCGTCGGAGGCGGCGGCCTTGGCGACCGCCGCGGCGGTCGCGGCGTCGACGGCGTCGTTGCTGACCGCCCACGCGGCGTAGTACACGGCGGACTTCGCTCCCTCGACGTCGACCATCATGTTCGCGCACTTGTGCTGGATTGCCTGGAAGCTGCCGATCGGGCGGCCGAATTGCTCGCGCACCTTGGTGTATTCGACCGTGGTCTCGAGCACTTTCTGCGCACCGCCCATCATCTCGGCCGCGAGCGCCACCTTGGCGCGATCGATCGCAGCGGCCAGCACGGGCCATCCGTTACTGACTTCGCCGATCACGTCGGCCGCCGTCGCCTTCACGCCGCGCATCGCGATCGCACCGAGCTTGCGCGTCTGATCCATCGTTTTGAGCGGCGTCACCGTGATACCGGGGCGCTTCGCGCTGATCGCGAACAGCGTCACGTCTTTGTCGACCTTGCGGCCGCCGCGTTTGCCGCCGGTGCGCGCCGCGACCAGGAAGAAATCGGCGATGTGCGCGTCGTTGACGAACAATTTCTCGCCCTCGAGCACGAAACTCGCGCCGCTTTTGCGCGCGACCATCGTGATGCCGCTTTCCTCCCAGCTTCCGTTCGCCTCCAGATGGGCGGCGGTGGCAATTAGTTCGCCGCGCGCGATCGGGGGAAGGAAACGGCGCTTCTGCTCGTCGGAGCCGGCGCGGCTGATCGCCTCGGCGAACATCAGAGTCCAGATAAATGGCGACGGCAGCAGCACGCGGCCCATCTCCTCCGCCACCACCACCAAATCGACGTAGTTGAGTCCGGCACCGCCATGCTCTTCGGGCAGCACGAGGCCGAGCCATCCGAGGGACGCCATCTTGCGCCACAGCTCGGGCGAATATCCGCGCTCGTCCTCCATCATCTGACGCACGTGCGTGGAGGGACATTCGCGCTCGAGCAGCGACCTGGCGCTCTGGCGCAGCATCTCCTGCTCTTCGCTGAATCCGAAATCCAAGTTTCTCTATCCCTTCGGCGGCGGCCCGAATCCAACAGCGCGCGATTTCGGATACCACGGCGCGCCGCGCTGCGACAAGCGCCGCCTTGCCGAGCCGTGCCGCGCCCCTGCCCGACCGTTACTCGGGCAGGGCTTATTCGGGCGGGACTTACTCGGGCAGGATTTGCAACGCGTCGCCGTAACGCAGGTTCCCGCCGTCGGCGATTAGCAGCGCGCCGGTGATGAAACTCGCCGCGTCGGAGGCGAGGAAGATGCACGGGTAGGCGATTTCCTCGCAGGTTCCGAAGCGTTGCAGCGCGCGCGACATCAGCATCGCGGCCTTGACCTTCTCATTGGGCCAGATACGTTCGGCGGCGCCCTCGGTGGTGACCGGGCCGGGCGCAATACAGTTGACGCGGATACCCAGATGGCCCCACTCGGCGGCCTGCGATTCGGTGAGCTTGATCACGCCGGCCTTGGACGCCGCATAGGGCAGCATCGTGGCCGAGCCGTGAACGCCGGCGGTGGAGGACAGGTTGATGATAGTGCCGGGGCCCTTTTGCTCGACGAACTGGCGGGCGGCGGCCTTGGAACAGAAAAACACGCCGTCGAGGTTGATCGAAACCACCGCGCGCCAGCCGTTGGGCGAGAGCTTGAGGCTGGGGGCGGCGATGCTCGCGCCGTGGTTGTTGATCATCACGTCGAGCCGGCCGAAGTACTTGACCGCTTCGGCCACCAGCGCGTCGCATGACTCCGCGTTGCGCACGTCGCACACCGCCATCTCGCACTTGCCGCCGGCCTTGCGGATGGCGTCGCGCACGGGCTCCAGATGCCCGGCGTTGCGGCTTGCGACCAGCACCGGCGCTCCGCGCAGCGCGAACTCGCGCGCGATCACGGCGCCGATTCCGGTGCCGCCGCCGGTTACGATTGTGACCTTGCCTTCGACGCTGAATACGTCCTTCAAGGGAGCATCCCTCCTCACACGCGTTCGGTCGTTCGAGTCGCTTCCATCACGCAGGCACTACTTTGCAGCCAGCCGCGCCAGCGCCTGTTGCGCCTGCTCGGAGACGGCAGGGTCGGCGTCGTGGTCGGATGGCGCGGACTGGACGACACGCCTGTAATAGCCTATCGCCTGGTCGCGATCGCCTAGCGCCTCGTAGGCGCGCGCCACGTTGAGCTGAGCCTGCGCGCTGGTCGGGCAGGCGGTGACGGCATCCTGGTAGTAGCCGAGCGCCTTGTCAAATTCGCTGGCCGCAAACCGCTCACCACCGTGTTTGGTCGCCACTTGCATCACGGCCTTGTCGCACGACCCGGGCGGCGGCGGGGTGGTCGGATAGGAGGGCTGTTGGGCGGCCTTGAGATCCGCTACCTGCTGCTTGAGTTGCTCCAGTTCGATCTTCTGCTGATCGAGTTGTTGCTGGTTTTGCTTGATCGCCTCGGAGAGGCATCCGGCCGCGCTCAGGGCGATCACGATCGCCAATCCTGCTGAAGCGGAAATCCACACGCGTCGCATATCTACTTAGTTGCCAAGCGATACGCCGCTGTCAATGCGCGCGCGGTACACCTTCAATCGGCGAACAAGGATGATAAAATCCCGGTTCGTTGAGACGGAGGCAGCGTGTTTTCATGCGAACGAGCGAGTGCAAAAAAAGAGGAACCCGAGATGCGTTTACCCGAGATGCGTTGAATACAATTGACGTTTGCGGTTTTGACGACCGCGCTTTGGATCTTTGGAACCGGGCAACTCTCCACGGTCTCGGCGGCCGCTGACATGGGCGCTACGGCGATGACTCCGGCTCAGGCCCTCGCGCAACTCATGGCGGGCAACCAGCGCTTCCAGAGCGACACCACCGGCCATCCTCATCTTCACGCCAAACGGCGCGAGGAACTTGCCGCCGGCCAGGCGCCGTTCGCGGTGATCTTATCGTGCTCGGATTCGCGGGTGCCGCCGGAGCTTATTTTCGACCAGGGGCTCGGCGATCTTTTCGTGATACGCCTGGCAGGCAATACGGTCACCCGCGCGGGCCTCGAAAGTATCGACTATGCGGTCGATCACCTGGGCACGAATTTGATCATGGTGCTGGGTCACCAGAGCTGCGGCGCGGTCAAAGGCGCACTCGCTGAGTGCGTCAGCAAGCCCGCGGCCAAACTACCCGAAATCTTCGCCAACATCTGCCCGGCGGTCGAGCAGGCGCGCAAGAAAGGCGGCGACAATCTCGAATCGAGCGCGATCGATTTGAATGTGATCGACCAGGTAAAGACATTGGCGCGCTCGCCGCAGTTCAAAAAACGCGTCGCCGATGGCAGCCTGAAAATCGTCGGCGCCCGCTACGACCTGGAAAGCGGCAAGGTCGAAATTCTCAACCCGGGCGACTGAGCCGCCTAATCGGGGACGCCCGGACGCACCGTGATTCCGACATAGGTGGTAGCAGTGCGGCCGTCCGCGGTGGTCGCGTTGACCGTCGCGACGTAGGTGCCTGCGGTTGTGTAAGTGTGGAAAAAACTCAGTGGCGGATCCATCGAGACCTGCCCGTCGCCAAAATTCCACACGTACGAGACGAAGCCCTTGCCCTCGGGGTCGACCGTATTGACGAAGAATCCGACCGTGAGCGGCGCGGGGCCGTAGCCGGGCACGGCAGTCATCGTGATCAAGGGCGGTTGCGGAAGGTCGACGTGGTTGAAGCTATGTCCGGGCATCGCTGCCGGCGTCTGCATGGCCCCGGGCGCGGGCATCGGTTCTTGTGACAGATCCTGATTCTGTTGCGACTGGGCTAAGGCCGGCGACGGCCCTATCGCGACCAGCAGCAGCCCGGCAAGCGCGGCCGCGAACCTTAAGCGCGCATCAGCCATTCGCTGAGATCGATCGTCACCGCGCCGCCGTCCGTCATCTGGAGCGACTTGGGCGAGCGGCGCAACTGCATCTTGTCGAGCTCGGTCTCGCGCGGAAGCATGTAGAGCAATATGTCGCCAGACATCGAGAGCACTCTTACTCGCTGCTCGCCATGGCGCTCCACGCCGGTGACCTCGTAGGGACTCAGATGGAACGGAAAGCCGCGCAGGCGTATCACTCGGTCATCGTACTCTTCGACCACGCCGACGAAGAAGCGCGTGTTGTCGTCGTGAAAAAGCTTGCGATCGATTACGAGGATGTGGTCGCCGTCCCGGATTGCGGGCATATCGTCTCTCCGTTGTCGCCGGACGGCCGCGCCGGTCCGGGCTCTCCCCATCAGACTTTACCCACCATTAAACGGATTGTGCCATGTCCCGTCCATACCCCGGCGTCCGATGCACGCAGCGTGGACTTCGGCCCGCCGGACAAGCGTTACGCGAGAGTTAAGTAAGCACCGAGAGTTAAGCAAGAACTAAGATGGCCCCGATCGCAGCCCGCGGCTTTTGCACGCCCGCCGATACGGCTACAATGATGGGCTTAGGCGAGCCCGCGGTGGGTGCCCGAGGCGGCGCGGCCGGCACATCGGGATACGCGCCGCGTGCCTTCCCGGAAGACGCGCTGCACGCTCCCCGCGCCCTTTACGGAATTAACCGAATTTTCTGGAATAGCCTGAATTTGCCCGGATGCTAGCGCTCGATAAAGTCTCAAAGTTCTACGGTGGACGCACGATCTTCGACAGCGTGAGCTGGGCGATGGCCGACGACGCACGGGTCGGTCTGGTCGGCCTCAACGGCGCCGGCAAGACCACTTTGCTGCGCATGATCGCCGAAGTCATCACGCCCGACTCCGGCCGGATCGCGCGTCCCCAGCGCTCTTCTGTCGGCTATCTGCCCCAGGACGCACCCGAGATGAGCGGCCGGCCGGTGCTAGAGGAAACGCTCTCTGCGCTGAGCGAAATGCAAACGCATGACCGCCGCCGGGTCGAGCTCGAAGAGGTGCTCGCCAAGCATCATAGAGGCCCCGAGCACGACGCCGCACTGACCGAACTCGGTGACGTACTGAGCGAACTGGAGCGCCACGGCTTCTACGAGGCCGACAGCCGCGCCAAGGCGGTGCTGTTCGGGCTGGGCTTCAGCGAGGCCGACCTCGCGCGCGACGTCGCCGAGTTTTCCGGCGGCATCCGGATGCGTATCGCGCTGGCCAAGCTGTTGGTGCGCCGGCCGGAATTCCTGATGCTCGACGAACCGACCAACCATCTCGACCTCGAGGCGCGCAACTGGCTCGAGGATTACCTGGCAAACTATCCGGGCGGAATAATTCTGGTCTCGCACGACCGCTACTTTCTCGATCGCGTGACCGACCGCACGGTCGAGGTCTCACGCGGCCGGTTGGTCGAATACCGGGGCGGCTACACGGCCTACCTGGTCGAGCGCGAGCAGCGCCGCGAGCTGGAGCAGGCGGCCTACGAGAACCAGCGCGCCGAGATCGAGCACATGGAAGCCTTCATCAGCCGCTTCCGCTACCAGGCAAGCAAGGCCAAGCTGGTCCAAAGCCGGATAAAGCAGCTCGAGAAAATTGAACGGCTGGAGCCGCCCGCGGGCAGTGAAAACCCACCTGCGATCCGTTTCCCCCAATGCGAGCGCGGCGGTCGCCGGGTGTTCGAGCTGCGCGGCGCGGTCAAACGCTACGGCGACATCACCGTTTACGACGGCGTCGATCTGACGATCGAGCGCGGCGCACGAATCGCGCTGGTCGGACCCAACGGCGCGGGCAAGTCCACGATGATGAAGCTGCTGGCGGGGATCGAACCGATGACCGCCGGCGAGCGCACCGTTGGCGCGGGAGTCGAGATCGGTTACTTCGCGCAGAACCTCGCCGAGTCGCTCGATTACAGCAAGACCGCGCTCAAAGAGCTGAGCGACGCGGCGGAGGGGATGTCGACCGGCGAAATTCGCGGCCTGCTCGGCGCGATGCTCTTTTCGGGCGACGACGCGCTGAAGCTCGCGGGCGTGCTCTCGGGCGGTGAACGCGCGCGGCTCGCGCTCGCCAAAGTGCTGGCGCATCGCAACAACTGCCTGCTCCTCGACGAACCGACCAACAACCTCGACATCGTGGCCAAAGACACGCTGCTCGAAGCGCTGCGCCGTTTTCCGGGCACCGTGGTGATCGTCAGTCACGACCGCTACCTGCTCAACGAACTGGCGACCGAGGTTATCGAGGTCGGCCAGGGCCACGCGACGCGCTACCTCGGCAATTACGACTACTACCTGGCCAAGAAGGCGGCGGCCGAGTCCGCCGCCACCGCGGCCAATGGCGCCGCGGCCCGTGCCGCAGCGTCGGCGGCAGCCGCGGAGCGGGCCGCCGAAGGCGGCGCGCACCCCGGCGCACGCTCGGGCAACGGCGGACGTTCCGGCAACGGCGGACGTTCCGGCAACGGCGGACGTTCCGGCAACGGCGGACGTTCCGGCAACGGCGCGTCCGCCGGCAACGGCGGACGCCCAGGCAATCCGCACGCAGCAGCGCCGTCCGCTCCCGGCAAAGCCGGGGCGGACGGCGCCACCGCGCACGACAACGACATCAGGGAGCGCCGCGAGCGCGAGCGGCGCGCCCGCCGGCGCCAGACGCTCGAGGGCGATATCGGGCGCAAGGAAACCGAGCGCGCCGCGCTCGGCGAGCAGATGAACGACCCCAACTTCTACCTGAAACGCACCGACGCCAAAGAACTCATCGCTGCCTACGAGCGGCTCGGCGGCGAAATCGAACGGCTGTACGAAGAGCTGATGAGCCTTGACGGCGGCGCGGCGCGGTCGGACTCGTAGCGCAAACGCGCCCGCCGCGCCAGCGCGATGCATGAGCTGCGTGGCGGCGGCCATGCGTACGGGGGCTTTGGCCCGCACGCATGGCCGCCGCCGCGTGCAGCGGCTAAGATCGCGTCGTGTCTTCCAGGGACGTCGATTCAAAGCTCGCGTCAACGCTCGCGCGATGGCTCGACGGCGCGCTTGCGGACCGATGGCCCGGCGCGCGCGCCGCAAGCGTCGTAATGCTCAAGGGCGACGCGTCGAACCGCCGCTTCTGGCGGGTCGCGCTGGACGCGCCGCCTTATGGCGACGCGTCCAGCGCGACCGCGTCCGCATCAAAGACGAGCCAGCCCGCCGCCGCGATCGCTATCGACCTCGGCCCCGACGACCTGCCCGCTTACGTGCGCGCCTTGAATCTGGTGTCCGCTCCGCCGGCCGAACCGCCCTTCCTGAACGTGCAGCGCTTCCTCAATTCGATCGGCGCGGCCGTACCCGAAATTTACGTCGCGGACCCAGAGCATCGGATGCTGCTGGTCGAGGACGTCGGCGAGACCTCATTGTTCCAGGCTGCGCTTGACGGCGTCGCCAAGCCGGCGGCGCTTTATCGCAGCGCCGTGGACGAACTTCTGCTGATTCATGTTGAAGGCACGCGGCGGCTCGGCCACGGATGTATCGCCGCGTCGATCGCATACGACGAGCGGCTATTCCGATGGGAGATGGAGGATTTTATCGTGACGGGATCGGCGAGCGTCGCACCCGGCACCAATCTCAGCGCGCTCGCCCCAGAGCTTGACGACCTCGCGGCGCGGCTCGGCGCTCTTGCGCGCGTGCTGTCGCATCGCGACTACCACGGCCACAATCTTTTCGCGCAAAACGACGGCGTCCGGGTACGCATCCGGGTGATTGATTTTCAGGATGCGCTGCTCGCGCCCGCCGCGCAGGACCTCGCCGTGCTGCTCACCACCCGCGACACCGGCCGCGTAATCGGTCCCGAAACGGAGCGCCGGCTGCTCGACTATTACATTGCGGGTCTCGCGCGCCGCGGCGCGCCCTGCCCCGATGCTGACGAGTTCATCAACAGCTATCATCTGTGCGTGCTGCAACACGCGCTCAAGGTTATCGGACGCTTCAACGCGCTCGAGCGCCAGGGCAAGCCGGGCTACGCGGCATTTATTCCGCATGCGGCAGCGCAGGCGCGCAGGATACTGACGCTGCTGGCAAGGCCCCCGGCGAAAAACGACTTTCCCCGATTGCGCGCGGCCTTCGACGTGGGTTGACGCCGCGAGCGAGGCAATGCGCGAGGTCGTGCGAGAGGCAACAACGGACCGATGAAGGCGCTGGTGTTATCGGCGGGCAAGGGTGAGCGGCTGATGCCGCTCACAGCGACCGTGCCCAAACCGATCGTCGAGGTCGGCGGGCGTCCGCTGATTCACTATCCGCTGCGGATGCTGGCGCGCGCCGGCGTGACCGAGGTCGTCATCAACGTCCATCACCTGGCAGCCGCCGTGCAGACCGCGCTCGGAGGCGGCGACGCGATAGGCCTGCGAATAACCTATGCGCCCGAGACGGCGCTGTTGGGAACCGGCGGCCCACTGGTGGGCCTGCGCGAACTTTTCGGCCGCGAGACCTTCGCGATCCTCAACTGCGACACGATAATCGATCTCGATCTGCATGCGCTCGCGGACTTCCATCGCCGCCGCGGCGGTCTCGCGACGCTGGTGCTGCGCGAAAGCGATACGCCCCGGAGCTACAGCCGAATCGAAATCGACCCGCAGGCGCGAGTGCGTCGAATGCGCTTGCTGGGGCGCCGTGCGCCGGTCGAATTCGACGACTACGGACCTGCGCTTGACGCGGCCGACGAGGCGCGCCTCGAGGCCTTCATGTATTGCGGCGTTTTGCTATGCGAGCCGGCGCTGTTCGAGCTGATGCCGCCCACGCCGCCACCGTTCAGCCTGATGGGCGACCTGTTCGCCCCGTTGCTAGAGCGGGGACAGGCGATGTTTGGTTACGTACATCGCGGACTTTTTCGCACCGTCGACGATCTGAAGAGTCTCGAAGCGCTGCGCGCCGAATTCGCCGCGGCCCCGCCGCACCTGAGCTTTCTTTGAGTGCGCCGTCTCAACGCTAAGCGGTCTTGAGCCGGTCCAGCAATCCGATCAGTTCGCCCATCGAGCGCATCACGAAATCGGCGCGGTACTGCGGATGGTTGCTGAGCATGCGATAGCTGGCGGGCCCGGTGGCGACCGCAACCGACGCGCCGTAGCCCGCATTCATCGCGGCCATCACGTCGCGCGGCTCGTCACCGACGTACATGCAGGCCTGCGGCAACATAGCGGCGCGCATCGCGGCCTGCTTGAGGCTATGCGTCTTGTCGAGGATGCGCATCGTGGTGCCGGTTTGCGTGATCACCTGGTCGAAGTAAGACGCCAGCCCGACCATCGCAAGTTTCTGAACCAACCGCTGCGAGTCGCCGGGACGGCTGGTGATAATCGCGGTCGCGTAGCCGCGCCGCTTGAGCTCGGCCAGCGTCTCCTGCGCGTGGGGCAGCAGTTCAAGCCGCTCGGTGCGGTCGATCTCGGCGAGAAAATAGGCGAACGCCAGCTTGGTGTACTCGGCGCGCTTGTCCTCGGGCAGGCCGAGGTACGGATCGTCCTGCGCGAGCGCCTGATGGTAGTGCTCGCGGGTCAGTGGCGGGGCGTGGCCGAGGTCGTCGAGCGCGCTGCGCACGGCGGTATAGAGCGGACCATGGATATCGACCAGGGTTCCATCGAGATCGAAGAATACGGCCTTGAATTCGCGCTGTGATGACATCGAGATCTATGTTTGCGCGCCCGGGTCCGCCAAGCAACTTTGACCCGTGTTGAATCAACGCTTGTCAAGCGCCTCCTATGCCGAGGCAGCGCGCCTGGCGAGCGTCGAGCGCGAGCATGAAACGTCCCTCGCATGGATGGCGAACCACCCACAATGTATCGCCGAGCGCCGAGGAGGCGGCCGCGAGCGCCAGCGCCGCGGCGTCAGCCTGGTCAACAGTTTTCGGCATGGGCGCGTCGCGAAGCCCAAGCCCTGCCGCGAGCGACGCGACGATATCACGGCGCACGGCCAACGCTTTCGCGTGCTGCTTTTTGGGCGGAAGCGAGGTCGATGGAGACGAAAGGCGCAACTGCAGGTCGGGATAGGACTCGAAGACGGGCACGCCGAGCCGCTCCAGCGCGCGATAGGTTCCGAACCCGGCCAGCATGAAGCGAGTGAAAGTTCCGCCACCGCTCTGCGTCGGACCGCCCGCATCACGATCATCATCTAAAAGCCCGCCGAACAGTTCGGCCGCGATCGCGCTCAGATGCGGCTTGCATCGTGGATCGCGCGCCCATCGCGCGAAGTAGTCATATCGCGGCGTCGGGAACATCGAGAGCCCCGGCATCCGAGTTTCGCCGGCGGGCACAGCCACTAACGTGCGATAGATTTGCCGCAGGACGGCGTCGACCTCGCGTCCGCGCGGCGCAGGATCGCGCTTGTGCGTTCCGCGCGACCAATCGAGATCGCGCGGCCATCGCGGCGAGTCGACCAGTGCTATCGCGCGCGCATCGATTCCCGGCGCCGCGTCTTTGATTTTCTCTGCCAGCGTGTCGCAGACAGGCTCTTTCAGTCCGTCGAGCCCGACGCGTTTAAAAACCAGCGTGCGTGGCGGAGCATCGACGATCGCGAGGTCGAGAAAATTCTCGCCGACGTCGATACCGATGAATGGTCCGGGCAGCGGCTCGCCGACTGCTATCACCCTTCGATCCTTTACACTACGGCCGCAGCTACCTGGACGCTATCTTGACAAGTTTCTATCGCTATTCCGAAGCGATTCCGCTGGCCAACGATGCACGAAACGAGAACCAAATTGCCGCATAACTCCCTGATTTGATTGCGAAATCTCGCAGTAACTCATTTAGGTAAGCGGTTGCATTCCGCTTGCGGACGGACCATCGCAGGGGTGCATGGCGGGGGGTAATCGAAGTGTTTGGGTACAAGTTTTTGTACAACCCACACGGCAACTTTAGGGAAGATTAGGCGCTTATGGAACTTCTTAGCGATGCCTCCGGTTTAATCCATGTCAGGAGCGGCCTTGGATGTTCGAAGACGCCAAGTTGTGCCTGGAATAGAGGTTTAATCTATCTGATCCAAGTCCCAAGCATTGTGCGAATAGAGAGCGCGTAGCACAGAGCGTAGTGCGTCGCGATCACGGCGAAGACCTAGGTTCGAATCCTAGCGCGCTCTCCCGATCTTGCGCTGGCAGGTGCGCACTGAGGGGTGGCCGAGTGGCCGAAGGCAACCGGTTGTAAAAACGACCGGTTAGCGGCGAAAGTCGCTCGTAGGTTCGAATCCTACCCCCTCAGCCAAATTAGTCTTTAATTTTTTTGCATTGTTCCGAGACATGAGCGAAATTGCGGGCCTCGCAACAGTGTCACTGGGCTGGAGGCGGCGGATTAGGCGCGACTACCACAGGAGGCGACTGCTGGATGGTGACTTGAGGCGGTGGGTTATGCACCGTAGTGCAAGAGAAACACCCGGTCGTGGTCACGCACGCTCCGACACTAAGTACGAGGACGAACAACTGGCGGTTGAGCAGTTTCATAGCGTCGTAGCGTAAGCAGACGAATGATCGCGGTCAATCGGAGGCGCTCGTCGCATCGCCACTGGGCGACTGAGCGAGACCCAACCCCGCTGACATGTGTCATGGCACCGGCCTTAGCGCCGTCGCTTAGTGGCCTCGTGAGCGGAGCGCGCACTTTCTCCCCAGGAAGTCCTTTGCGCGAACGCCCGCAGCTTGCCGGCCGATGGCGGTTCTGCTGAAGACGGCCCTATGACGGGCCCTGCGGCCGAGTCGCGCCGCTGGAGACCGTGTGCGACGGATAGAGCATCCGGTACTCCCGCAAGCCGCCGATCACCCGTTTGACGTAGTCGCGGGTTTCGCGAAAGCCGATATTCTCGACCCATTGATCGTCGTCGCCGGGATACTTGGCGTTCCATTGCTGGACCGCATGCTCGCCCGCATTGTAGGCCGCGACCGCCTTGAATGGATCGCCGCCGAACATCTCGAACAGGTCCTTGAGATAGGCGGTGCCCACGCGCACGCTCAGCGAAGGATCATAGAGGTTGAGCGAGGCCTGCTCGACACCCGCCGACGGCCCTATCCGGTCGGCCGTAGCCGGCATCAACTGCATCAGGCCGCGCGCGTCGCTCACCGATCGCGCCTGCGGATTGAACAGGCTCTCCTGGCGCACCAGCGCCAGCACCAGGTAAGGGTCGAGCGCGTCGCCATTGGCGGCCTGCGCGATCATGTCCCAGTAAGCCCGCGGGTAGCGCAGCCGCTCGGTGGTCGAGGAATCGAGGCTGCCGGTCTTCTCCAACCGCACTGCTATCTCGATCGCCGCATACCAATCGCCCGTGCGCTGCAATTCGGCGAGCACGAAATCGCGCACGCGCGGGTCGCTCGAGTCCACGTTGGCGAGCGCGCGCAACTCGGGCGGTTCAAGATAGGTCATGCCGAGCCGCTTCAACGTGGTGACACGGTCCAGATGAAACGCGGCAAGGGTGCCGGGCGCCACGGAAGGCACGGCGGCGTCGAGTGAAGGCGCGTCCGCCGCGGCCAACTGGGCCGTGGGCGCGCCGATCCGGCGCGCCGCCAGTTCAGGGTAGTAGTTGCTCGCGGTGCTTTGCGCCAGACTCTGGTAAATCGCGGTGGCCGCGATGCTTTGGCCGGAGCGCTCCATCGAGCGCGCATGCCAGTACGAGAGCCCGTCGCGCTCGGAGGCCGACGCGGCCATCGGCTGCATCGAGGCGAATTCGCGCGCGGCCATGTCGAAGTGCCCGGTCATGTAGAGCGCAAACGGCGCGCGGAAGCGGCCATCGGCGGCCTCAGTGCTATGCGGATAGCTGCGGACCAGGCGCAGGTACGCGGCGCGCGCGAGGTCCCACTGAGCGTCGTCCTCGTACGCGCGCCCGATGTCGAACATCGCGGCCGGCGCGATCTCGCGCGCGGGAAATTCCTGCACCAGTTTGGTGAACGTCGCGCGCGCAGCCTTCGTATCGCCGGTACGCCATTGCAGATGCCCCAGCCGATAGAGCGCCTCAGGAGCCATTTCGCCATGCGGCGCATACGTGAGATAGGCGTCGAGCGCGAGCATCTCGCGGTCTGAATCAGCCCGCAGCGCGCGGGCTTTAAGCCACAGCAACTCGGCATGCACGCTGGCCGGAGGCTCGAGCGCCAGCGCCGTCGTCGACCTGGCTAAGCGCCATGGCGGAGTGGCCCTCGTGCAGGAGCAACGCGGCCTCGCGGCGATGGTAGCCGAGCGAGTGAGTGTCGATCAGATCGGGATGGGCCGCGGCAATCGAGTAGGCGAGCGTGCGCGCATCGCTGTCGGCAGCGCCCTGCGGATACTTTTCGCGCAGCGCCTGCAGTTGGCTGAAGGCGCCTTGCGCGTCGCCAAGGCCGAGCGAGGCGCGCGCCTCGATTAGCCGCGCCTGCGAGTCAATTCCCGGGTCAGGATTGCGAGCAGCCAGCGCCGCGGCCGCCGTCTGCGCGTCGCCGAGCCGTCCCAGTTTGAATTCGATTTCTGCGTACTGGAGCGACGCTTCATCGGCGAGGACGCTTTGCGGATAGCCGTAGCTCAGCCGCCGGAAAGTCGCGGCGGCGTTCTGATTGTCGCCACTGTCGCGCTGGGCCGACCCGAGATAGAACAGCGCGTAGTCGGCAAGCGCGGGGTACTTGTCGGCCGCGAGCGTCATCCGCTCGATCGTCTTCATCAGATCGTGCGCGCGGTAAGCTTCGTAGCCCTCGACGAAGGATTGCTCCGGGTTGATCGGAACGATCGCGAGGACACCGAACTGGCCGAGGATGGATCGTGCGTCGCCGCGAATCGATGGAGCGGCCGCCGCATTGACCGGACCGAGCGCCCGCGCCGTGGGAGCCAGAAGCGCGGCCGACCCCACCACCATAACCAAACCCAATAGCCCACTACTTGGCTTCACAAACATCGCTATAGGGTAACGTGACGCCCGCGCCAATTCAATCCGGGGGGCGCGCAACGATCATAGCGAGGCCAGGGCTTTATCGAAGGTCGGACAGAAATTCCAGTATCGCGGCGTTTACCTCCGCAGGCTTTTCCTGCTGGGTCCAGTGGCCGGAGCCATTGATGTTCACGCGCTTGAGATTTGGCACCCATCGCTCCATGCCCAGCGTCTGCTCGGGCCACAGCACGAAGTCGAGCTCGGCGGTGATCATCAGCGCCGGTTGATCGACTCGATCGGCGAGGTTGGCCGATTCCTCCCAGTTGCGGTCGATATTGCGATACCAGTTGAGTCCGCCGCGAAAGCCGGTTTTCTCGAACGCCTTCACGTAAACCTCAAGGTCGGCCTCGCTCATGTATTTGCCGAGCGGCCCGTCGGGCAAGCGATCCAGCAGACCGCCGCCCGCGGGACCGAACACGCCCGGCGCCGGCCGCTCCGCGAGCGGCGCAAGCGGCATCGGGTCGCGATAAAGACCGCGCAGCGTGCGCCGCACGTCGCGTTCGAGTTCGGCCTCGGCGACGCCGGGCTGCTGAAAGTGCAGCACGTAATGGAAATTGCCGGCGGCATTTTGCCGCGCCATCTCGGTCGGCTTGAGCGGCGCGGGCTGCGGGCTCGTCACCCAGATTATCTTGGGATTCTCGGGACTGCCCGGCGTCGACGGAAGCCATCGCGGCATGAACGGCGTATTGAGATTGATCACGCGCGCAATTCGCGCCGGCGCGCGCATCGCGCTTTGCCAACTGACGAAGCCGCCCCAGTCGTGGCCAACGATCACGCACTTGTCGATCTCCAGCGCGTCGAGCATCCCGACGATGTCCTTCACCAGCTCGCGCACCTGGTAAGCCTCGACCGGCTGGGGACAATCGGTATCGCCGTAGCCGCGCTGGTCGGGCGCGATCGCGCGAAAGCCGGCGTCGGCGAGCGCGGGGAGCTGATGACGCCACGAGTACCAGAGCTCCGGGAAGCCGTGGCAGAAGACCACCGGGAAGCCCTTGCCGGCCTCAACTACGTGCATCCTGATGCCGTTGGTTTTGACGAATTTGTGGACCAGCTCGCTCATCGGCTTTTGCCCCCGCACTGAATTAGCGCCAGTGTAAGCACACTGCCATCGCCCAACCAACAACGCGGCACGCAGCCGCGCTTGCGCTGTCCGGCGGGCTCCTGCAACCTTTTGCCAACGGACTCTCCAGCGGAATTTTGCCGACGGTTTTTTCGCCAATGGATTTATTTTAACGATGGCCGCTACCAGATTGATTCTCGCCTCGACCTCGCCGCGGCGCAGAGCATTGCTCGCGGCAGCCGGAGTCGAGTTCGAGCTTGGCGAAAGCGGCGTCGAGGAAACCCGCCACGGGGACGAGCCGGCCGCGCAATTCGCGCTCCGGATGGCCGAGGAGAAGGCGCTCGCGGTCTCACGGCGCGCCGACGGCGCACTGGTGCTGGGCGCGGACACCGTGGTCGAATGCGGCGGCGAAATTCTCGGCAAGCCGCGCAACCACGCCGACGCCCATCGCATGCTACGCACGCTCTCCGGGCGCTTCCACACCGTGGTGACCGCCTTCGCGCTCGCGCGCGACGGCCGCGTAGTCGAAAGCCGCGCCGTCACCAGCCGCGTCCGTTTCCGCGCGCTTGGCGACGACGAAATCGACGCCTACATCCGCACCGGCGAACCGATGGACAAGGCGGGCGCGTATGGTATCCAGGCCGAGGGCGCGGGCTTGGTGGTGGCGGTCGAGGGCGAGCGCGACAACGTGATGGGCCTGCCGCTAGGCGAGGTACTCGCAGCACTGCGGCGCAACGCGATCGTGTCGCGCGGAGCGGGGAGTTGAGGGCAAGCCGGATGCTGACCCAAGGCTGATGCTCACACACGACGAAATCGCCGCGCGGCTGGCGAGCGTGCGCGATCGGATCGCACGCGCGGCGGCTCGCGCAAAACGCGCCCCGGCCGCGGTCAGGCTCGTGCTTGCGAGTAAGACGCAGCCGCCCGAGGCGATTCGCGCCGCCTACGCGGCCGGCGCACGCGAGTTCGGCGAGAACTACGTGCAGGAGGCGGCGGGGAAACAGGATGCGCTGGCCGATCTGAGCGATCTGCAATGGCACCTGATCGGCCATCTGCAGACCAACAAGGCGCGCGACGCCGCAAATCGCTTCACACTCATCCATAGCCTGGACTCCGCGCGCCTGGCCCTCGCGCTGGGGCGCGCGCGTCCTGCGCCGCGCGTGCCGGTGCTGATCGAGGTGAACGCCGGGGGCGAAGCGTCCAAGAGCGGTGTCGCGGCCAGCGCGGTCGAGCGGCTGATCGAGGAGGCGCGCGTGACAGTGGAAATCCTGGGCCTGATGACGATTCCGCCGCCGGCCTCCGACCCAGAGCGCTCGCGGAGCCACTTCGCCGCGCTGCGCTCGATGCGCGATCGGCTTGCGGCGGCCACCGGGCTTGCGCTAAGCGAGCTTTCCATGGGAATGACCGGAGATTTCGACGTGGCGATCGAAGAAGGCGCGACGATCGTGCGCGTGGGCCGCGCGATCTTTGGCGAACGTGCGTGATGAAAAAACTGGGCTTTATCGGCGCGGGCAACATGGCCGAGGCGCTGGCGCGCGGCCTGGTTGAAAACAAGGTCTTCAAAGCCTCCGATCTGATCGCCTCCGACGTCGACGCGGCGCGCCGGCGCAAATTTAAGGGTGGGTCCAAAGGCGGGCTCAAAATCGAGGTCACGACCGACAATCTCGAGGTCCTGAATTCCTCGCGCGCCGTGCTTTTCGCGGTAAAACCGCAAACCATCGACGCCGTGCTGACCGAGCTTGCCCGCGCCGGCGGCGGCGGCGACCGCACGTCGCGCAAAGGCGGGCTCGCCTCCAAGCTCTTCGTGTCGATCGCGGCCGGGGTCACATTGGGCCGCCTGGAGGGCGCGCTGGGCGGCCACGCGCGCGTGATCCGCGTGATGCCGAACGCGCCCGCGATGGTTGGTCAAGGGATGGCGGCGCTGGTGCGCGGACGCAACGCGACCCGGGCGGACGAAGCCTTCGCGCTTAAAATTTTCCGCGCTGTCGGCGACGCGGTGGCGCTGAAGGACGAGACGCTGCTCGACGCGGTGACCGCGCTTTCGGGCAGCGGTCCCGCGTACGTGTATCTTTTCGCCAAGGCGCTCGCCGACGCCGCGGTCGCGCAGGGGCTGCCCGCCGATCTCGCGCTGCGGATGGCGCTCAAGACGATTCGCGGCGCGGAGGAGAATATGCGCCGCTCGCCGATGACTGCGGCCGAGCTGATTCGGATCGTCGCGTCGCCCGGCGGCACGACCGAAGCTGCGCTGAAGCAATTAGGCGCGGATGGCTTTTCTGATATCGTGGCGCGTGCCATACATGCCGCGGCCGAGCGCTCACGCGAACTCGGACGCGTCAGCTAGGGGAGGCGACGCCGAGGGCGCGCGAAAACAAATTGAACAGCGCTTACGTCGATCTGGTTTTCTTTATTGCCCGAATGCTCTCGGGACTTCTGCAGCTCTATTTTTGGATCATCATCGCCGCGACGATCATGACATGGATTTCACCCGATCCTTACAACCCCATAGTGCGCGCAATCTACGGGATTACCGAACCGGTCTTTGATTGGGTGCGCGAACATATGCCGGTCCTTTTCGGCGGAATCGATTTTTCGCCGATGGTGGTCATCATCGTGATCCTTTTTCTCCAGCAATGGGCGATACCCCATCTCTCCCTGGCGCTGGCCTACGGCTTCGTCTAGTTCACAAAATCGTCCGATTCCCCCCTGGCTGAGTGCCGGCGCCGGCTCGGTTACGCTCAAGGTGATGGCGCGGCCCGGCGCCTCGCGCGTCGGGATATTGCGGGTCGACCCGCGCGGCCTGGTGATCGGTGTCGCGGCCGCGCCCGAGCGCGGCAAGGCCAACGCGGAGCTTATCGAGACGGTCGCGCGGATAGCCGGCGTCGCGCGCTCGGCGGTGGAGCTGGTCGCGGGTGCGACGGCGCGGCAGAAGTTGCTTCGGATAACCTGCGACGATCCGGCCGCGATTGCCACGAGAGTGGCCGCGATGGCATCGCGGACCTGATTCTGGGAAGATGGAGAGTGAAGTGACAATCCCCAGCGAGTCATGGCCGGCTAAGGCTAATTGACAAGGCTGCGGGGCGTGATTACCTAAGGCACAAGAGCGTCAGAAGCCGATCCATCAACCGAAATGCCCATATACGAGTATCGTTGCCCCAAGTGCGGAACCTTCGAGACGACGCAGCGCATCACCGAGCCGCCGCTTAAGCGCTGCCCGACGTGCAAGAGCAAGGTCGAGCGGATGATTTCCGCCACCTCGTTCGTGCTTAAAGGCTCGGGATGGTACGCCACGGACTACGCCCGCTCGGGCAGCGGCAAATCCGCCGACTCCTCGAGCGACAAATCCAGCGACAAGCCCGCCGCCGAATCCGCGAGCAACGGCGCCAACGGCTCTTCCACCGCGACCGCTTCGTCGGGTTCGTCGGAAAAGAGCGGCAATTCGGACAAGAGCAGCGGATCGTCTTCCTCCGAAAAAAGCACGAAAACCAAATCCTCCGACTGAATTCAGGGCCTCGTCTCGCTTCTGAGGCATTTTGATGGCGCGGGTTGCACTCCCGCAACGCCACAGAAGCAGTTTTTGCAAAAGATCGGCCATTTGATTCCTCTGTTAGCTGGTACGCGTAATGCTTAGCTTAAAGCGCGTTTGCCGCCGCCCCGAGACAGCAGTCCCTAACAGTGGACGACGAAAAAAAACCTCCCCAATCTCGCGCGTCGATGCGTTTGTGGCTCGCGGTTCTTCTAAGCGTCGTCGCCCTGTGGTTCGTTGACTCATTGCTTAGGCCGACAGCGCGTCGCCAAGATTCCGACCGTAAATAGCGGACTCGCTCCAGTAGCGGACCTGGCGGCTTTTTTGTTTCAATCGGCCGATGCGCGCACTGCTGCTCGATCGCCAACTGGTCGTGCGTAACGACTATCCCGATCCCGCGTCTGCGCCGGGCGAAAGTATCGTGCGCGTGCGGATGGCCGGAATATGCGGCACCGATCTCGAATTGGCGCGCGGGTACATGTCGTATCGCGGCGTGCCGGGCCATGAGTTCGTCGGTGATGTCGTCGACACCCGAACCGGCGCGCTCGCGGGATGCCGCGTGGTGGGCGAAATCAATGCGTCATGCGGGCGATGCGCTTGGTGCCTCGAGGGCCTGGGACGCCATTGCCCCAGCCGCACCGTGCTCGGGATCGTCGGCCGCGACGGCGCGTTCGCCGAGTACCTCCGGCTGCCCGACGAAAACCTGATCGTCCTGCCCGATTCATTATCCGACGAGCTTGGCGTCTTCGTCGAACCGGTCGCGGCCATCTATGAGATCTTCGAGCAAACCAGGTTGCCGCGCGACCACAAGATCGCCGTGCTCGGCGACGGGCGGCTCGGCGCGCTTGCGGCAATCGTGCTCCGCGCCGAGGACTATGCGCCCCTGCTCGTCGGACATCATCGCGACAAGCTCGATCGCCTGGCCGCGCTCGGACTTAAAGTGCAACTTGAAGATGAGATCGATCCGGGTTTCGACGTGGTGATTGATTGCACGGGGCACAGCGCCGGACTTAACCGCGCGCTCGCGCTGGTGCGCCCGCGCGGCACGATAATTCTCAAGAGCACTGCCGCCGCCGGCGCCGCGCTCAACCTGGCCCAGTCGGTGATCAACGAAATCACGATCGTGGGCTCGCGATGCGGCCGGTTCGGGCCGGCGATCGTGGCGCTCGCTTCGGGAAAGGTCGATCCGCGACCGTTGATCTCGAGCACCTTTGCGCTCGACGACGCGCTGGCCGCTTTCGCCGCCGCCGGACGCTCGTCAAACTTCAAGGTATTGCTCAAGCCCTGATGGCTACGACCGTTATCATCGGAATCGATACGGGCGGCACGTTCACCGACCTGGTCGCGATCGTCGGCGGACACCTCCGTGTGCATAAGGTGCTCTCGACGCCCGACGACCCCGCGCGCGCGGTTATTGTCGGACTTAAAGCGATGCTTGAAGGCGTGCAGCACGAACCGCATCGCGACCTGCTCCCCGATTTGGTCACTTACAGCTCGACCGTGGCGACCAACGCGCTGCTCGAGCGCAAGGGCGCGCGCGTCCTGCTGCTGACCAACGCCGGTTTTGAGGACCTTATCGAGATCGGCCGTCAGAACCGCAGCGATCTCTATTCGCTCGCGCCGGAGCGCCCGGAGCCGCTGGTCGCGCGTGCGATGCGCCTGGGCGTCGCCGAGCGGACTTACTTCGACGGCAAGGTTGCGCTCGGCCTCACCGCCGCCGAGCTTAACCGCGTGCGTCGCGCCGCCGCTTCAAGCCGCGCCGACTCGATCGCCGTCTGCCTGCTCCATTCTTACGCCAATTCCGCGAGCGAACAGCGGCTTGCGCGCGCGCTCACTCCGCTTGGCCTCCCGCTTTCGATTTCCCATCGCATCCTCGCCGAATACCGCGAGTTCGAGCGGCTCTCGACCACCGTGGTCAACGCGTACGTGGCGCCGCGGATGTCCTCCCATCTCGGGCGGCTGGAGCGCGATCTGCGCGCGGCACGCCTGCGCGTGATGCAATCCAACGGCAGCGCGATCGGCGCGCGGCTCGCCCGCGACGAACCGGTCCGCACGATCCTTTCCGGCCCCGCCGCCGGCGTGATCGGCGCGGCTGCGCTGGTGCGTGCAACCGGCGTCGATCGCTTCATCACTTTCGACATGGGCGGCACCTCGACCGACGTCTCTCTGTTCGACGGCCGCGCCGCAATCCGCACGCTCAGCTACCCCGGCGGCTACGCCGTCCGCACCCCGGTTATCGACATCCACACCGTCGGCGCAGGCGGCGGCTCGATCGCGGCGGTCGACGCTGGCGGCTCGCTCAAGGTCGGCCCCGAAAGCGCCGGCGCCGATCCGGGGCCGGCCTGCTATGGACGCGGCGAGGCGCCGACCGTCACCGACGCCAACCTGGTTGCGGGGCGGCTGGTGCCGGAGAATTTCCTGGGCGGCGCGATGCGCCTTTATCCCGCGCGCGCTGCAAAAGCGATTGCCGCGCTCGGCCGTGCGATGCGCACGGACGCGATCGGCGCAGCGCAGCGGCGTTATCCGCGTGGTCAACGCCAACATGGAACGCGCGGTGCGCGTGATAACCGTCGAGCGCGGCTTCGACCCGCGCGATTTCGCGCTGATGGCCTTTGGCGGGGCGGGCCCGATGCACGCCTGCGAACTGGCGCTCGACCTCGGCATCCGGCATATCGTGCTGCCGCGCAATCCCGGATTGCTGTGCGCGTGGGGCGCGTTGCAAGCGCCGCTGGGACGCGAATACTCGCTCACCGTGCGCGAGACCTCGCCCAACTACCGCCGCCTTGCCCGCCGCCTCGTCGCGCGCGCGGCCCCGATGCTCACGCGGGCGCGGCGCGAACTCGCGACGGAAGGCGCGCGCCCCGCCCAAATCCGCGTCGAGCTTTTTGCCGACGTGCGCTACCGCGGCCAATCTTACGAAATCGAGGTGCGGCTTACCCCGCGCTTCGCCGCAGACTTCCACGCGGCCCATCGCCACACCTTCGGCTACGCCGCCCCCGAGGCGGCGGTCGAAGTCGTCAATTTGCGCCTGCGCGCGACCGCGCCCGGCGCTAACGCCGCACCCGAGCGTCTTGCGCGCTCGCGTGGGCGGACGCCACCGTCGCCCGTGCGCCGAATCAAAGTCATCGCCCACGGACACGCGCGAGCAGTGCCGGTATACGCGCGCGACGCAATCGGCGCGGGCGTCAGAATTCGCGGACCGGCGATCGTGGTCGAACTCAGCGCCACTGCCTACGTCGCGCCCGAGTTCACATTGCGTGCCGACGGCTTCGGCAACCTGCACCTGGAGATTTAACGATGAAGCGCGCGATGAGTCTCGATCCGGTGACGCTTGCGGTGATGAACAACCGCCTCGCCGCAATCGCCGAGGAGATGGGCGTCGTGCTGGGCCAGACTGGCTTCTCGCCCAACATCAAGGAGCGCCATGATTTTTCGTGCGCGCTGTTCGACGGCGGCGGTGAACTGGTCGCGCAGGCCGCGCATATTCCAGTGCATCTCGGCTCCACGCCGCTTTCCGTGCGCGCCGCGATCGAACGGCTGGAGCTCGGCCCGGGCGACGTTGCCGCGGTCAATGATCCATTCGCGGGCGGAACGCATCTGCCGGACCTGACCCTGGTAGCGCCGATCTTCCTTGGCAACGAGCGCCACCCATTCGCGTTCGCCGCCAACCGCGCCCATCACGCGGATATCGGCGGGATGGCGCCGGGCTCGATGGCGCTCTCCACCGAGATTTACCAGGAGGGCTTCCGCCTGCCGCCGGTTCACTTGGTGCGCGCGGGCAAGCCGGCGCGCGACGTGCTGGAACTGTTCTTCGCCAACACGCGAGTGCGCGAGGAACGCGAGGGCGACCTGCGCGCGCAAATCGCGGCGCTCAACATCGGCGCCGAGCGGCTGCGCGGGCTGGTGGCGACAAGCGGGCGAGCGCAGGTGGCTGCGGCGATGGCGGCGCTAAAGGATTACGCGGACCGCCTGATGCGCGCGACGCTTCGCCGTCTGCGGCCGGGTCTATACGGCGCGGTCGATTACCTTGACGACGACGGCGTCGGCACTGGACCGATCGCAATCCGGGTTGCGATTCGGATCGGCGGCGGTCGCGCGATCGTCGATTTCACCGGCTCCGCGCCGCAGGTGCGCGGCTCGGTGAACGCCAACTACGCGATCACGCTGTCGGCGACCTTCTACGTGATGAAATGCCTGGCCGCGGAGGCGGTGCCGGCGAATGAGGGGCTGATGCGGCCGATCCGGGTGATCGCGCCGCCCGGTTCGATCGTTAACGCGCTCGCACCCGCCGCGGTGGCGGGCGGCAACGTCGAGACTTCGCAGCGAATCGTGGATGTTCTGCTGCGCGCGCTGGCCGCTGCCGCGCCCGACTGCATCCCGGCGGCAAGCTCGGGCTCGATGTCGAACATGACACTCGGCGGCTACGACTCGATCCGCGCGCGGCATTTCTCTTACTACGAAACGATCGCCGGCGGCGCCGGCGCGGCCCCCGGCCATCCGGGCGCCGCCGGCCTTCATACGCACATGACCAACACGCTCAACACGCCGATCGAGGCGCTGGAAGCATACTACCCGATGCGCGTCACCGAGTACCGGGTGCGGCGCGGCTCCGGCGGCCGCGGCGCGGCCCCGGGCGGCGACGGACTGATTCGCGAGCTGGAGTGCCTGGTGCCGGCGACGCTGAGCCTGCTGACCGACCGGCGCATCACACAGCCGTGGGGGCTTGCCGGCGGCGGTCCCGGCAAGTCCGGCGCGAATTACCTGGTGCGCGATGGGCGGCGACTCCGGCTGCCCGGCAAGGCCAACGAGCGGCTGGCGGCGGGCGAGCGCGTGCGAATCGAAACTCCCGGCGGGGGCGGATGGGGCCGCGCGCCGCGCGGCCCCATCCGCCCCCGCTGACGCCGGCGCGCTCCGCCGCGCCGATGCGCGACGCGTGCGCCATGCTGGCGCAGGCCGTACCGCGCGATTACTCTGGACGCACGCTTTTCACACGAACCGAAGAGAGACGCGCAGAGCACAGACGCGCAGAGCGGAAATCAGATGGCGGAGTCGCAGTTTTGGATCGGAGTACACGGCATAATCGCCGACCGCGGACGCCTAGTGGTGCTGCGGCGCGCGGCCCGGATGCCGTACCGGCCGGGCCATTGGGACCTCCCCGGCGGCCATCTGACGCTCGGCGAGAGCTTCGAGGAGTGCCTCGCGCGCGAAGTCGGCGAGGAGACCGGACTTGCGATTGAGATCGAGCGCGCGCTCGGGCTCTACAAGGAGCCGCCGGATCCGTACGTGCAGGCGCTTTTCGCATGCCGGCCGGCGGATGCGCGCCGCGAACTTGTCCTCATGCCTGGCGAGCACGCCGAAGGCCGATGGGTAACGGTGGACGCGCTCGCGCGGATGAGCGACGTGATTCCTTACCTGGAAGGGATGCTGCGGCGCGGAATGCTGGATTATCTGAAGTAGAAATCTGAATACCGAGGGCCGCTCACGAAATGCCCTCGGTGCAGCACCGGCCGTCCGCGGCCCTCCTGAAGCGCAGCGAGTCTGCCTCTTCGGTAGAGCTTTCTTTCTTCAGTCTGCCGCAGTCGAAGGACTTCGCAGAGTCGCGTCGCTCAAGATGAAAAGGAGGATTCGTTAGAAGCCGAGGAGTTTCTCGAACGCTGCCTCGAAATTCTCCTTGGTAAGCACCTTGGCCTGCTCGCGTTGAAGGACGGCGTCCTTGTCCACGCTAGCGATTTTCCAGTTGTGCACCAGGGTCCCGGCACCATCCCACAGCAGTGCATAAGTCGCCGACTCATTTGACAGGTCCGCGCGGAATGGAATGCCAAACACAGGACCGACCGGCTTGAGGGTCACCTCGACGCTCCGCGCGACGACCGCAAGATAGGGAAAAAAGACGCCCTTCAGCGCCGGGTTTTCCATCTTCATCGTGAGCGGCCGGACCGTCGCCAGACGCTCTTTTTCGTACTCACCCAGGAAGTCGTTGGCTACCAGATGGCAGAGCGACCGCATCGCTTCCACCATCTTGTGCAAAACCCCTTGCGAACGCTCCTCGGCCTCCTGACGCTCGCGCGCCTCGCGATCCTGACGGGTCTCGCTCAGCAGTTTGTCCCTGAGACTCATCGATTGCCTCGGCAAATTGTCGCCTACGATTATGACTTCATAATCGGCGGCTGAAAAGACACGCTCCCGGCGCGTTCAACGGCTCGCCGGCGGCGCAGCGCGCTTGGGAAGCCGCCCCCACCAGTAGCCGAAGAAGTTCGCGCACTCCAACTCGTGGCAGAGCGCGCGTTCACGATCGCCGCGCGCCGCCGCCGCCGCCATCCGTATCGCGTTGCGGAGCAGCTTGTCGAGATGATTATGGCTCCGGCCGCCCGCCTGCGCCGTACCCACACCGAAGGCGAAGGCCTTGTGCCGCAGGTACTTGGGATTCATACGCGTGGCCGGCACCAGGTGATGAACCCGCGCCTCGGCAACGAAACCCATCGCGCCGCCGCCCTCGATGATCCGCGCGAACAGTTCCGTGTCCTCGCCAGAGATCGGGTTGCCGCCGACCACGCCCAGGTCCTCGCGGAAACGGCCGAAGCGCGTAAAGCACTCGCGGCGAAAGCCGGCATTGGCGCTGAAGTAGTTGCGCAGAACTTCGGCGTCCTTAAGGGGCGCGGCCGCGATCGCGTGCTGGTCGTGCACCGCGAAGCGCACGTACAACGACGGCCCCAGCCATCGCGGCGGCATGACTTCCCATCGCGGCAGCACCATCCCGCACGCCGCGTCGAGTCCGCGCCGCTCCATCGCGTCCAGCATCAGCGCCGCCCAGTTGGAATCGGCTACCGCGTCGTCGTCGATGAACAGGATAAAGTCGCCCGCCGCCTCGTCGACCGCGCGGTTGCGCGCGAAGCTCGAGCCGGGGCGCGCCTCGAACACGCGGCGCATCGCAAACGGCGCGCGTGCGGCGGCCGCCGCGACCACCGCGGGAGTGCGGTCGGTCGAGTTGTTATCGATCACGATGCATTCCGCCTCCCCACCCGCGGGCAGACTCTGCGCCGCGAGGCTCGCCAGGGTTTCGCCGAGCGTGGCCGCGCGATTATGAGTGGGAACCGCGAGCGTGAGACGAGTAGCCAATTGTCTAGTGCGGACCCGGCGTCGCGCGCGGCCGGGGCGGCGCCGGCGTGGAAGGCGCCGGCGAGGACCGCATAGGTGCGGATGACGGCGCCCCCGAGGGCTGCGGCGCCGCCGGAGCGAGGTTTTCGATCGCGAGCCTTGGCAGCGGCGCCTTGGATTGCGTGAAAACAATCGAGCCCACCGTCAGAGTCGGTTCGGATTGCTGTTGGATCTGCGCCGGCGCGACCAGCTCGAAGCCGAAGTCACGGGTCTCGCCAGGCACGAAAGGCAGCACCGGGCGGACAAAACCGGTGAATTCGATTGGCGTCACGACGACGCTGTGGCTCTCCTGGTAAAGCAGCTTGCTTTGGGCGCCGCGCCCCGCGTAGTAGGTCACCGTCAGCCGCACCTCGTCCACGCCGCGGTCGCCGGCGTTATTGATGCGGCCGAAGATCGCTGGCACGCGCGTCTCTGACATTTTCACCGCGACGTCGCTGAGCACGAGCCTGGGGATGTACGCGCGTGCCGCCGGGAGCTGCGCCTGGAGGTCTTCGATCATCTTGAGCCTGCGCTTGAAAAAGAACTCCAGTCCGCGGCTGCCGCTGAACTCCTGCTTGCCGAGCTGATCGATCAATGCCTGGTAGGCCGCCGCCGCCCGGGAATAGTCCTGCCGATGGTAGATGCCGACGGCCTCGCGATTGCCGTCGCGGATCAGGTCGCGGCGCGCGAAGTCCGCCACCACGCGCCATTGATGCTGCTGCTTGACCATCACCAGCGCGTCTTCGAACCTGATCTTGGGATAGAGGCCGGCCTCGAGCGACTTGTCGGCGGCGGCGTTGAGCGAATCCTGCGGACCCGCCTTGGCGTCGATCGTCCGCTCCCACAGCGTGAGATCGGGCATCGTGACCTTGACCGGCACCACTGCGCGCTCGCCGTTGACCTGCGGCTGGCCGACTTCGTAGCGCGTACTGAAAAGGATAGCGCGAAACCAGATCGGATCGACGTCGGGCGCCAGCGGAATCTCGGTCAGGAACTGCATAAGCGGGCGCGCGGCGCGGTCCTCGTCGGTGAGCGTCGCGTAGCAGGCCGGGTAGTTGAACTGCTGCAGGTCGGCGAGATACCGCGTGGCCAGGCTCTGCGGCGACTGACCGCATCCGGTAAGGAACAGCGCCAGGTTGACCAGCGCCAGGGCGAGCAGCCGGACGTGTCTATCGCTAACCTTCGCGCAAGCTCTCCTCGCTGTCATCTCGATCCCTGGCGATCCCTGATCCCCGTGCGCTCCGGATCTCTAGCGCTCGACGGGCAGGCGCGCGTCGTCCCAATCGAGCATCCCGCCCTTCATGCTGTAGACCTTCTCGAAGCCGAGACCGGTCAAAATCGCCGCCGCGGTCACGCTGCGCACGCCCGCGCGGCAGATCACCACGAGGTCTTTATCTTTGAAGGGCGCAAGTTCCGCCTCCGCGCGTTCAGGCAGCTCGCGCAGCGGGATGAGCCGCGCGCCCGCGATATGCCCAAGCTCGCCCGCGTATTCGTCAGGCTCGCGCACGTCGAGCAACAGCGGCGCGGCCGTACTGTTGACGCGTTCGGCGACTTCGGCCGGCGAAAGCTGGCGCACCGAGTTGAGCTGGGCGAGCGTGGGAAAGTGGATCGCAGCGGCTTCGATCTCGGTCTGATTGGGTTGCAGCGCCTCCTGGATCCCCTCGGGCAGGGGCAATCCGAGATTGTTCATCAGCTCGACGTAGGCCTCGCGCGAGCGTCCGGCCACGCGCGGATTGGAGCCCTTCTCTTCGCCGATCGTGGAATGGTTATGGCCGCGGTAGTCGTGCGCCGGGTAGACCAGGGTGGAATCAGGAAGCGTGAACAGTCTGCGCGTGATCGAGTCGTACTGCTCGCCCGCGTCGCCGCCCGCGAAGTCGGCGCGCCCGGTACCGTGAATGAGCAGGCAATCGCCGGTGAAGACACGGTCCTCGGCGTAGAGGCTTAGCGAATCGGGAGTATGGCCGGGCGTGTAGAGCACCTTGAGCTCGAAGTCGCCGACGATCAGCCGCTGGCCGTCCTCGAGGTGCATCGTGACGTGCGGCGCCGGGGCCCGCCGATGCATCGCAACCGGAGTGTCCGTGAGCTCCGAGAGCTCGTGCGCGCCGCTGCGATGGTCGGCGTGCGTATGGGTGTCGACGATCAAATCGAGCTTGAGCCGATGGTACGCCAGCACGCCGAGGTAGCGCTCGACGCGGTCCTTGAGCGGATCGATTATCACCGCGCGCTCCATGCTTTCGGAGGCGAGCAGGTAGGTCTTGCACTTGGCGTTGTTCAATTCGCGAAAGATCATGTCCCCTCCCGGCCGGATCTTGCGCTGCCACCCACAACGCAAGCCAATCGCCGACCCAGCGCGGCTGCGTCGATGCCGGCCGCCAAAGACTATAGCGCCGCGCGCGCTCAAGTGTGAACGGCCACTAGGAACCGGCGCGGGACAACGGCTTGACCGGCGGCGAAGGCCACCCGATGATGCCATCGGTGGACCTACGCCTCGCCGTGCCGCTCGCGATCTTCGTATTCACCTACCTGGTGTTCGCGGTCGGCAATTTTCCCGGACTCAAGCTCGACCGCACCGGGGCGGCGCTCGCGGGCGCACTGTTGATGGTGGTGACAGGATCGCTCAGCGAGTCCAAGGCGCTGGCCGCGATCGACTTTCATACTCTCGTGCTGCTGCTCGGGATGATGATCATCGTGGCCAACCTGCGCGTCTCGGGCGCCTTCGCGCTGGTCGCGCGATGGCTCCTGGAGCGCGCACACGCCGGCTACGGATTGCTCGCGATGACGGTGCTCGCCTCAGGAGTACTGGCGGCATTTTTCATCAATGACGTGGTCTGCCTGTCGCTGGCGAGCCCGCTCATCGAGGTCGCGCGCATCCTCGAAATCGACGCCGCGCCGCTCCTGATCGCGCTCGCCACCGGCAGCAATATCGGCAGCGTCGCGACCATCACCGGCAATCCGCAGAACATGATCGTCGCCGGCTTCGCTGGTATCGGTTATTCGGCCTTCGCGATTCGCCTGGCGCCGGTCGCGCTGGCGGGCCTGCTGGTCGACTATGCCGTTATCGCCTGGCTCTATCATGGCCGCCTAAGCCGCGTCGGGCGGCGTGATGACCTGCATTTGCCCGCGCCGCCGCCGGAGCGCCGCTACCATCTCGTCAAGTCATCGATCGTCGCAGGCGCCGTGCTGGTGCTGTTCGCGATGGGCTATCCGACCCACCTGGTGGCGCTGGGCGGCGGCGCCGCGCTGCTGTTCACGCGGCGCACGCAGCCGCGGTCAATTTACGAGCAGATCGACTGGACGCTGCTGGTGATGTTCGCCGGACTGTTCATCGTGGTCAGAGGCGCCGAGACCACCGGCCTGCTGGAGAAACTGGTGGCGGCAGCGGGACCCGAGCGGCTGAAAAGCGTCGCGACGCTCTCCGTGGTCGCCGCGGTGCTCTCCAACCTGGTCAGCAACGTTCCCGCGGTGCTGCTCTTCAAGCCGATCTATTCGCAGATCAGTCAAGGCATGAGCACGGCTCTGGTGCTCGCGAGCGCCAGCACGCTGGCCGGCAATCTGACCCTGCTCGGATCGATCGCCAACCTCATCGTGATCGAACAGGCGCACCGCGAAGGTATCACGATAACCTTCGTCGACTATCTGAAGGTCGGCCTGCCGGTCACGATCATCACGCTCGCCATCGATATCGCCTGGCTGCGGTTCTTCGGTTAGCGCCGATCGCATCCGCGGCTACGGAAACCTCAGGCGGACGATCTCCGCCTTGCGCACCGCGTCGGCCACCATCGTCTCGACTTCGAGCACGCTCTCAGCCGCGCGCACATCGTCGAGGTTGGCGTGGGTCTCGGGATGCGCGGGAACGAACAGCGAGCAGCAGTCCTGGTCCGGCTGAATCGAGGTCTCGAAAGTGCCAAGTGCGCGCGCCTGGTCGACGATCTCGTTCTTATCCATTCCGACCAGCGGGCGCACCATCGGCAGCAGAGCGGCCTCCTCGATTACCGTCATGTTCTCCAGCGTCTGCGAAGCGACCTGGCCTAGGCTCTCGCCCGTCACCAGCACGCGCGCGCCCGAGCGCCGGGCCAGCGCGGCCGCAATCCGCACCATGAAGCGGCGGTAGAGCACCACGCGCAACGGACGCGGTCCGCGCGCCACGATCTCGCGCTGGATGTCGGCGAACGCCACCAGCATCAGCGTCGATCGGGCCTCATAGCGAGTGAGATGCTCGGCCAATTCGGTCGCCTTCTCGCGGCTCGCCGCCGAGACCAGCGGATGACTGTGGAAGTGGACAAAATCGAGCCTGAGACCGCGGCGCATCATGCGATGCGCGGCGACCGGCGAGTCGATTCCGCCGGAGAGCAGCGCCACTCCGTGTCCCGTGATGCCCACGGGCAGGCCGCCGGCGCCTGGCCGTTTGCCGGCCGCAATATAGGCGGCGTCGGGAAGAATTTCGACCGTGATGACCAGCGCAGGATTCTCAAGGTTTACTTTAAGTCCGACGTCGTCCTTGACCGCGGCGCCGACCGCCTGGTCGATTTCCATCGAGTTGAGCCCAAAGTGCTTGTCGGCGCGCGTCGAGCGTACGCGAAAGCTCTCGGCGCTCCGATGTGCGCGCGCGATCACGATCGCCTCGCGTTTTATCTCCTCGATATCACGCGCAACCGGGCGGCTCAGCGAGAAGTTCTGCAGCCCGAAAAGCAGCGCGGCGCGCTCGGCGGCGATCTCCTCGTCGATCTCTTCGGGCAACTCGACGATGAGGCGCGGACCCTCGCCACGCATCGGGCCGAGCTTGAAGTCGGCGAAGACGGCGCGCAGGTTGCTCTTCAACTGATCAACGAAGCGCCACTGGTTGCGCCCCTTGAGCGCGATTTCGTGGTATCTTCCAATCAGGTAGCGCATCGTGATCGCTTACACCCGCCAGGCTCTCTTTCGCAGACGCATTATCTTATTTGCGAGTCAGGACTGATACATGAGCGTACGGGAACGAATCAATCAGCGCATCGGCCGTTTGCGCCAGGGCCTCGAGCCCGCCGACCGGCTCGCGCGCCATCGCACCGGCGCGGGACGCGGCGCCGCGGTGCTGATGCCTGTCTTCGAGCTCGATGGCGATCTGCACGTGGTCTACATCCGGCGCTCCGATCACGTCGAAAGCCATCGCGGCCAGGTCGCATTTCCCGGCGGCCGGGTCGATCCGACCGACGAAAGCCTGCTCCACACGGCGCTGCGCGAGGCGCAGGAAGAGGTGGGGATCGATCCGGCGAGCGTCGACGTGCTGGGCGGCATCGAGGGGTCGGTGGCGCGCACCAGCGAGATCTATGTGACGCCCTTCGTCGGCGTCATCCCGGCCACCGAAGGCCTGCGCGCCGATCCGAAGGAGGTCGCCGCGATCTTCTTCGTCCCGATGAACGCGCTGGAGGATTCGAGCTACCGCGGCACCTATCGCTTCCGGCGCGACAACGGACAGGTGACCGAGCATCCGGCGATCTTCTACAACGACCAGGTCATCTGGGGACTCACGCTGAGCTTCACCGAGGAAGTGTTGCGCCGGATGAACGGCTCCGCCTCGCGCTAGACGCGGTCCCGGTGCGAAATGCCTGACGCGCGCGCTTTTCAGCGGCGCATCATCAGCTCGAAATACGACACGTCAATAAGCTCGCCCGCGCCGACGCCGAGCGCGGCGAGCAGTTCATCGACCGCCCCGCGCGCGGAACCGGCGTCCTCGCCCGCGCCTTTCTCGCTCCGCTCGCCCAGTACCGCTTCGATCTCGCCGAAGTTGCCCAGCGTCTCGACGCGGTCGAGATGGAGGCGGACGTTGCGCCGGGTGAGCAGTGTGCGATGCTTGCGCACTTCGGCGAGCACGCCGATCGAGCGCGTGAGCATCTCGCGCGTGCGCGTGGGATCGGCAACCGGCACGATCTCGTAGCGGCTGAGCATCAGCCCACTCTCGCGATCGCGCTCATAGTGAATCAGCCAGGCCTCAGGCGGCTGCTCGCGCAACTTGAGCTTGCCGCGGGAGACCACAAAGAACGTGTCGCGCTGGATGAAGCTCGCGCTTGCCGTATAGCCGAGACCAAGCGCGGCCGCGCGCGCCGCTTCGAGATCGCCCAGGCAGAATTTGGCCTCAAGGTTACGCATCTTACGCCGTTTTCGTTGCGCTGCGCCTTTTGAAAGGCTCGCGGCCGTGCTTGAAAGACCGGCGGCCGTGCAACAATATCAGGCGCGCCCAACGATGTCCTGAGCAGGAGAGAAGGCGATGGCCCAAGAGACCCCCTGCCAGCGGCCCGACTGCGATCAGCCGGGAAAGCTGCGCACGATGACGGACCCCGCGAACGGCAAGAAAGTAAAGCTGCGCCTGTGCGATACGGACTACAAAGCGGCTCGCGCGAAGGCCCAGCCGCCGTTGTGGCTGAGCGAACTCCTGACGCATATCGGGCTGGTCGGCTAGCCGACCGGGCCAAATCGGCGTTCGTCTTGATCCGTCTTTCTTGACATCGCGCAAAGCCGCCGCATACGCTCGCACCGCCGCGGCGAATCCGCATATTCTTTGATCGCCGATAATTTTACCGACGATGACTCACCAACAATGACCCACCGACGATGACCCACAACGACATCGAGCACGAGGACGCAAGCCTGCGCGCGGCCGGCTTCGACCCGGCCGCGACGCCCGCCGAGGCGCTCGCACGCCTGGGCGAGCTGCGCTCGGCGCAGGGCGTGAGCCCGGCGGCGATCGCGCGCGCCCTCGGCGCGATCGCGAGCGTGGAGGCGGCGGCGATGCTCGCCGCGATGGAAGCGGGGGCGAGCGGCGCGTTGCGCCGCGAAGTCCGCCGAGCGTTGTTCCGGCTGCGCCAGCGCGGAATCGCGCCGGCGGCCGTGGCGGCAGCGCCGGCCCGGCCGGCGGCTGCGCCGTCGGCCGGGCCGGCGCTGAGCGCGCTGTTCTCGCCCGTCGACGCCGACGGCGCGCGCATCGTATGGCTGCTGAAGGAACGCCGGGGCGGCGGAATCGCGCGCCTTTGGGGCCTGCTCGCGGACACCGAAGGCCTCATCAATGTCGCGCTGAGCGAGCTTTCGCGCCGCGAGCTGCGCAACGAGCGCGCCGAGATGGAGCGACGCGCGGGCGTCACGATGGTCGAAGGCGACGCGCATCTGGCCGATTACATCCTGTGCGAGGCGTTTCGCCGCACGCCGGCTGGCAAGCGCTCGCAGGTCGGAAATTTTCTGACGCTGCGCACGGAAATCGTCGGCTCGCCGCCGCCCATGGAAATCGTCCATCCGATCTATGCCGAGATGGCCTCCGCGCTGGAACATGAACCGGCTGCGGACCTGCTCAAGGAGCCCGAGATCGCGGCGTGGAAATTTCCGCCCGCGGAAATTAAACCGTACGTCGACGAGATTAAGTCGATCCAGGAAAGCGTGCTGGTGCTGAATCGCGTCCAGCAGGAAGGACGCATCAACATCGTCGTCGAACGCGCCGTCGGCGAGTTGCTGGGCGGCGAGCGCGCAGCCGCGGTGCGGCGGCGGCTCGAGGATATCGCCTATTACATGGCGCGCAGCGGGCGGCGCGACGCTGCGGGATGGGCCGCGGCCGCCGCGGCGCGTCTGCGCGACGGCGCCGACGCGAGCCGCATCCCGTTCTTCCAGGCGCTGATTCGCGCACAGCTTGGGACGGTCTTCGCCGAAGAGCAGGAGCGCGAGCGCGAAGAGCCGCGTCTCATCATGACACCGGCCGAGGCGATGCGCGCGCAGCAGCAACAGGCGCGACCGCGGCGGCGATAATGAAGGGTTCGAGAGAAGATTTCGATGATCGATGAAAGGCCGCTTGCGGGTATTCGCGTGCTCGATCTGAGCCGGGTGCTGGCGGGACCGTTTTGCGCGATGAATCTCGCCGACCTCGGCGCCGAGGTCATCAAGATCGAACTGCCCGGGCGCGGCGACGACTCGCGCGGCTACGCCCCGCGCATCCCCAACTCCAACGACTCGGGCTACTACTACAGCGTCAACCGCGGCAAGCTGAGCGCGACGCTCGATCTGCGCAAGCCCGCGGGCGTAACCGTCGCGCTCGACCTCGTGCGGCACTGCGACGTGGTACTGGAGAATTTCGCGCCGGGCACGATGGAACGTTTCGGCCTGGCCTACGCGGAACTGGCCGCGGCCAACCCGCGCGTCATCCTGTGCTCGATTTCGGGTTTCGGACAGAGCGGCCCGATGGCTTCCGCGCCGGCTTACGACATCGTTGCGCAGGCGCTCGGCGGCACGATGAGTATCACCGGGCCGGCCAACGGCGACCCGACGCGATGCGGCGTGTCGATTGGCGACCTGGCCGCTGCGCTCTATGGCGTGATCGCGATCCTGTCGGCGCTGCGGCTGCGCGAGCGCACCGGCGTGGGACGCCATCTGGATATCGCGATGCTCGATTGCCAGGTCGCGCTGCTGGAGGACGCGCTGGCGCGCTATTCCGCGACCGGCAAAGTGCCGGGTCCGCTGGGCTCGCGCCATCCGTCGATCACGCCCTTTCAGCAGTTTCGCGCGGCCGACGGATACTTCGTCGCGGGCGCCGGCAATGAATCGCTATGGGCGCGCTTTTGCGACGCGATCGGCACGCCTGAGCTGAAAAGCGACGTTCGCTTTACGCTCAACGCCGAGCGCACGGCGAATCACGCCGAACTCGAACCGATTTTGAGCCGCCATTTCGCCGCCCAACCGCGCGAGCATTGGCTCAAGCTGCTTGGCGACGCTGGCGTCCCTTGCGCACCGATCGCCAACGTGGCTGAGGTCAGCCGCAACCCGCAACTCGAGGCGCGCCAGATGATCCTGCACGCCGAGCATCCCACCTTCGACGGACTTATCGTCCCTGGCTCGCCGCTCAAAACCGCGGGCCAGGCCGCGGGACCATCCGCCACGCCTAACACCCGTGCGCCCGCGCTCGGCGAACATACGGAGCGTCTGCTGCGCGAGGTCGCGGGTTACGACGCGGAGAAAATAGCGGCGCTGCGCGCCGCCGGCATCATCTAATCGACCGGCTCGCCGTTACTGCTCGCGCGTTACAGCCCGAGTTCCGCGCGCGAGCGCGTCAGCGTGTCAACCACCGCATACATGATCGCGTGCGCGGTCCTGACCAGGTCGGGCACATACGCAACCCCCATCCCGCCGAGCCCCTGACGGTACTCCGGCGGACAGTTGCGTGGCGGCGCAGGAAAGCCGATTCGTGCGCACGGAATTCCCATCCGGCGGATCAGGGCGCCGTCGGTCTGGCCGCCCAGGCGCGGCGGATCGCCGTGCGGGCGTCCCGCGACGCGCTCCCATCCGCGCCGGCACGATTGAACGATCCAATTGTCCGGATCGGTGGCGCCGCCCGCGACCGCTCCGACCATCTCCCACTCCACGCCGACCTCGGGATGGCGCGCCGCGATCGCGCCCACGGCCTCGGCGAACTGCGCGCGCACTTCGGCCGGCGTGGTGCGCGGATTACACCTTAGGTCGAGATAGATTTCCGTCGCCGCTGAGGGAAAGGCCGGCCGCTCCGGCCATCCGGCGCGCACGGCCGCGATATGGCCTTCGGCCGCGATCGCCGCGGAGCTGTTGCGCGCGGTGTATTGTGCGATCCATGCTTCGAGCTCCTCGATTATGCGTGCGCCGGGAACGATCGAGCTCTGGAAGCCCGGTGTGCCGCGCGGCGTTCCCGCGTAGCCCAGCGTGCCCCGCACTGTCACCTTGAACCAGCACATCCCGGGCTCCTCGGCGAACACTCGCCACACCGGCTTCATGATGATTGCGAAGTCCGGCGCCACACCGCGCGAGAGCAGGTGATACAGCCCGCTGCTCATCCCCCAGTTGCTCCGCGCCGCGACGTTGACCGGCATCCCACCACCAGCGAATGCCGCGATCAGATCGCCGCGGATCGGCACGCGCGCCTCGCCGAGCGCGGTAGCGACCTCCACCAGCGTCGCGACCATGCACTTGGGATTCGCTGCGCCCAGGCCAAAGACGAAATCGCCGTCCGCCACGGCGCGCGGGATCATGTCGCGGCGCATCGTGGAGCCGGCCCACGGAAGGTCCTTGTCGGGATCGCCTTCGAGGTTGGTATCGAGCGGCGCATAGAGCATCAGCGCCGCGCCGCCGCCACTGCCGCGCAGTTCGCCGACCGCGTTGCCGGTCTCCTCATTGATCGGTTGATAAAAGGCGCGCGCACCGTCGATACGCTCGCGCATGCAGGCGGCGATAAACTCGCTCGCGGCGCGTTCGGCGCCGGTCGGACTGGGGATATCGACCAGGCCGAGCAGCAGGCGCTTCAACCGCGCGGGATCCAGGCGCGCGCACGCCTCGGCGTACCATCGTTCCTGTTCGGGCCCGGCCGCAACTTGCCGCGTCTCACTGGCCATCGTGCACCTCCGCCTTAGGCGACCGCCGCTTCGCCGCCGGGCGCCGCCGCGGGTAACATTGGCGGCATCGGTGAGATCGCGATCGGCTCGGGCCGCGCGACAAATCCGGCCAGCGCGCGAAGCGCGTTGGCCGCGGCTGCTACGCCCACGCGCCCTGCCACGGCCGGCGCGAAAAGATCGGAGAGCGGGCGGATGAGCTGGGCAACTTCGACCAGGCGCCGGCGGACGATCGGATCCTTCGCCGCCAATCCCACGCCGTCGAGATAGAGGTTGAATAACTTCATCGAGAACGGCCGCTCCCCGAGCGTGAACGGAAAGCGCAGGTCCACCCCGGCCGATAATTTCCACGGGTCGTGCTGGATTCGCGCCTCGGCGTCAAAAAATTCGCGCGGTAACTCCGGCGCCGCGGGCCCATACTTCTCCAGGCATGCGCGCAGCATCGTGGCCGAGAGCGCCAGCGCCGTCATCCCCTGCGCGTACACCGGGTTGTAGTGGCAGAACGCGTCGCCGATCGCGATGAAGCCGTCCAGGCGCTCGTTCCAGCGCTCGTAGTGACGCCAGTGATTGCGCATCGCGCGGTTGGCGTACACCGGTGAGATTGGCTCCATCAGCCGCGTCATCTCGTCGATGATCGGCGAGCGCATCCGCTTGAGCGACTCCATGAACTCGGCCTCGTGGGTCGGCGGATAGCGGCGATTGAAGCCGGAAAGCGTGAGATGCCAGCGATTGTGCTCCTTGAGCTGAAAGTTGGCCTCGGTCAAATCGTCGGGGCGCCGGCGGATGTAAGCACCCGCCCCCCACCACCATTGCTCGGGCCACTGGCCGGGCGGCGGCCCTTTGAACCATCGCGAGGAATAGCCCGCCAGCGGATCGACCACGCTCTCGCGCGGCGGCTTGAGTCCGGCCGCCTCGAGCCAGGCCGGCGCGCGCGAGACCGCGCCGCTCGCGTCGACGATCAGATCGGCCTCGATGACTGCGGCTTTGCCGCCTTCGATGACCGCGGTGTTGCCGTCTTTGATGATCGCGGCCTTGGCGCTTTCGCCCGCCGGAACCGTCACGCCGAGGCATCGCGGCCTGCCGCCCTCGCGCGTAACTTTAAGCCCGGTCACCGCGACGCGCTCCCGCAGTTCGACCTTGGGCAGCTTGCGGAAAAGATCGCGCACACATGATTCGATAAGCTCGCGGCTCGCGCTCAGAAATTTAAGATCGGAGCGGTACCGCGGCTGCCATCCCTGCGGCCGCAGCACGACGAAATCCCAGGTATGGTCGTGAAAGGTCGCGCCCTTCTCGACCGCCAGTCGCTCGAAGCCGGGAAACGCGCGCTCGTACTCCCAAAGTCCGCGCACCAGCAGACCGTGCACGTGACGCGCCTGCGGGACACCGGCGCGGTCCTCGACGCCTTTGGGAAAGCTGTCGCGGTCGAGCACCGTGACGCGATCGAAGAAGTCGCTCAGCACGCGGCCCGCGAACAGGCCCGAAAAACTTCCACCGATTACGACTGCGTGCGTGCTGGCCATCAGCATGTTCCTGCTTAGGGTTGACGCGCCCGGCGCGATTCGGACAATTATGCGCGTCGCTCAACTCGCGACAAAGCGTTCGGCATAGATTCGCTCGGGGCGCACGCCCAATTCCGCCAGGCGCCGGCGCGCCGCTTCGATCATCGGTGGCGGACCGCACAAATACGCCGCTGCCTCGGGATCGTTGATCGCCTCCGCGCCAAGCGCATCGACTGGCGTCCCCTGGATGAGCCCCGAAGCCGGGTCCTCGACGCGATCGGCCGAGAGACGCACGCTTAATTGTGGAATCCACCATTGACGCAGCTCAATTTCGTCGCGATAGAAGAACGTCTTGTCACTCGCGCATCCGAAGCTCAGCAGCATTTTCGGTTTCGGGCCGCTCGCGCGCCGAATCTCATCGATCATCGCGAGAATCGGCGCGAGCCCGGTGCCGCCGGCGACGAAAACGTGCAACCTTTTGCCCGGATGCAGGATGAATGCGCCGAGCGGCCCCTCGACTTCGAGACCCTCGCCCTCGCGCGCCGCTCGCAGATATTCCGACATCACGCCGCCCGGGATGATCCGCACCAGGAATTCCATCTTCGGCAGATCGCGCGGCGTCGAGCACATCGAGTACGAGCGCCACTCCTCGGTGCCGGGCACCTTGATTCGCACGTACTGCCCGGCGTGGAACGAAACCCCGGCGCGGCGGTCGAGTTTGATTTCAAGTTTCGCGACCGAGGGCGCCGGCCATTCGACGCCCGCCACGCTCGCCTCGAAATTGCGGCGCTCTTCCGCGTAAATCAGCGCGCTCGGGTAATGCAGCCGCACCACGCTCGGCGCAAGCGCGTGCGAACTGCAGAGCAGGCGCTTGCCCTCGGCGATTTCCGATGCGATAAGCGAGAGCGCCCGATCGCGCACCATCTCGAGCGTCCCGCTCACCATCTGTCCAACGCAGGTCGAACAGCTTCCGGAGCGGCACTGGTAGACCAGCGGCACACCCTGGCGCAGCGCCGCGTCGAGCACGAATTCATCCGCGCCCGCTTCGATCTCCTTTTCGACGCCGTCCTCGAAGCGCAGCGTCACGCGCTGAGCGTTTGCGGCGGCGGGCGGCGTGGAGATGGCTTCAGTGGGCATCGATGCGGGATGATAGGATGCGTCGGATGTCGGCGTTATCGCTCTCAGTGCGACGCGTTGCTCGATTCGGGCGGCTCCTGGATGCCGCGGTTGAAGCGGGCCGCGACCTTGCGCCAGGTGATGGTGGCGGCGTCGAAGGCACACAGCGACTCGCGGTTCCATCCGTCGCCTCGCTCGTAGAAGTCCTGCGTCGCCTCGCGCGCGAACAAGTCGTTGTCGTTGAAGTCGCGCAACGCCAGCGGCTCGAAAAAATTATCGTACAGGTAATCCGCCTCGCGCCGCTCGTCTTCGTTGCGGCAGCGGCCGACCAGGATTTCCCAGTACTCGTGATGCTTGTCGTCGGTCGGCACATACCATTCGTACTGCGCCCATCCCGGGCTTGGCCAATGCTCGACCAGCAGGATGCCCGGCAGGACCATCGAGGTGCGCGCGTAGTAGGAATTTTTGCCGCGCGCGCGCATGTTCACCGCCTTGTTTTCCATGATGAACTTGTACGCGCGCGTGTTGTACATGTTCATTATTCCCTTGGGGCCGTCGGGCTCGTCGATGATCTTGATCGCCTCCTCGCCGATCGGCTCGACGCCGAGGCCGAGCTTGCGGTCAGTCGCTGCGACGATCTGATTGTCCCAATGGATCAAAAGATGGCCCGGGTCGAAGCCGTTCTCGGCCGCCAGACGCCAGTTGGAATTGCCGGTGCGATGGATACCGCGGACGTAAACCTTCTCATCGAGGATGTGCGCGACGGCGTTGGCGTCGTCAGTGATCCGAATCGGCAGGTCGGCTTCCAGCGGCGGCAGCGGCGCGAAATCCTCGTCGCCGACGAAGACGAAGATTATTCCCGCGCGTTCCATCACCGGGTAAGTGCGGATGCGCACCTTGCCGATCAGCGGGTCGTTGGGTGAGGCGACGATGGTCTTCAGCACGCCGTCGTCCAGCCCGTAGGTGAAGCCGTGGTACCAGCAGCTCAGCGTCTCGGCGGTCAGGCACATCGGGCGCAGCGACATTTTGACTCCGCGATGGGCGCAGCGGTCGCGCAAGGCGAAGACTTTGCCGCCCGAGCGGCGCAGCGCGATGTCGTGGCCGGCCATCGTGACGCCCTTGACGCTATTTTCGCCCAGCTCGTGGCTGAAGAGCGCCGGGTACCACGTGTTCTTGAAACCCCAGTCCGCCTCGACGTAAGGGGCGTACTGCCGGCTGGCCGAAATCGCACTGGAGCTTCGTTCGCTAGCGGCCATAGTCACCTACCCTCGCCCGCCGTTTGCGCCCGCGGCACGGCGCCGGCCTCGCCTGTGGAACCTCTGCCGGGCACGCCTCGACGCATGTTAGACTCATGGACCGCCGCTCGGCTCGATGTCAACTATGCCCGATTTTTGCCCCGGAGGCGCAAAGCATGCACGACGTGGTAATCGTTGACGGAATTCGCACGCCAATCGGCCGCTCCAACAAGGACGGCTATTACAAAGACATCCGCGCCGACGACCTAGCAGTGATGTGCGTGCGCCGCCTGCTCGAGCGCAATCGCAAGCTCGACCCGGCGGAAATCGAGGACGTGGTCTGGGGATGCGCCAACCAGTCGGGCGAGCAGGGGCTGAACATCGGTCGCATGATCGCGCTGCTGGCGGGGCTGCCGGTCGAGGTCGCGGGCACCACGGTCGACCGCCAATGCGGATCGGGCCTGCAGGCGGTCAACTTTGCCGCCTACGAAATAATGACCGGCGCCGGCGAGGTCATGATCGCGGGCGGCGTCGAGCAGATGAGCCACGTGCCGATGGGCTCCGGGCTGCTGCCCAATCCCAAGCTGCTCGACCTGTTTCCGCAGGATATGTTCGTGATGGGGCTGACGGCGGAGCGGCTGGCCGCGATGTACGGAATTACGCGCGAGCAGGCCGACGCGTTCTCGCTGCGGTCGCATCAGCGCGCGATCGCGGCGCGCGAACGCTTCAAGGAAGAGATCGTGCCGGTGCGCCTGGCGAGCGGGCTGGTCGACATTGACCAGGGGCCGCGCTCGGACACCAGCATGGAGCGGCTCGCGGCGCTGAAGCCTTCATTCAAACCCGACGGCGGCCAGGTCACCGCTGGTAACTCCTCGCAGGTATGCGACGGCGCGGCCGCCGTGCTGATGATGAGCGCCGAGCGGGCGCGCGCGCTTGGGCTTAAGCCGATGGCGCGGATTCGCGCGACTGCCGTCGCCGGCGTGAGGCCGGAAATCATGGGATGGGGTCCCGTGCCGGCGACGCACAAGGTGCTCGGCCGCGCGGCGCTCAAGATGGGCGATATCGACCTGGTAGAAATCAACGAGGCGTTCGCGGCGCAGGTGCTAGCCTGCAACACCGACCTCGCGATCGACGAGAACCGGCTCAACGTCAACGGCGGCGCGGTCGCGCTGGGGCATCCGCTGGGATGCTCGGGGGCGCGGCTGATGGTGACGCTGGCGCACGAGATGCGCCGGCGCGGCGCGCGTCTGGGGCTCGTGACGATGTGCATCGGGATCGGCCAGGGCATCGCAACAGTGGTGGAACAGATTTGAAGCAGCCGCGTCGTACGCACGTCAATCCAGATCTTCCAGTTCGACCCAACCTTCCTTTTCAGCGCGCTCATAGGCTGCGTCGAAAATGCTCCAGAAGCGCCTGTTCTGGGACAAGGCAAGGATCTCCAGGTCAGTGTCCTCTGTAATCGGCATCAACGCGGCACACGCTTTGCCATTCTTCGTTATCACGACCGATCCAGTTTTCGGGAGCTCGCTGATTAGCCGGTTGAGCCGCGCCTTGACCTCGCGGACGTTCTCGATTTTCACAGTGTAAACCTCACAGTGTGAACTTCTTGCCATCGATGAGAAGTTGATTGCCTTTCTTGCGACCGATGAGAGTTATTCTGATTTCATTGTCGACCACCGTATAGAAGACCCGAAGCTCTCCCACCCGAAACTCAAGGCTGGCGCGCTCGGAGGGTCGCCGGAGTGGAAAGCGATTCTTGCTGACGATCGTAGCATCATCATCGACAAGCGACGCCTTGATCGCTTCTTTGAGTCGTGACCGCTCGGCCGCGCCGAGCTGTTTGAATTGCCTGACCGCATCGGGCGCGAAAAGCGCTTTGCGTTTCGCCACAAAGACACTGTAGTCTCAATAGAGACTACATGCAACTTGCGCCTTTCCCCCCTGAATTCCTATCGCGAAGCCATATCGCTTGCATAATAGGGCCGCTAACCGACAGATATTTGCTTGAGCATGGATTCAACTAGAAACAAGCTAGACGGCAAGGCCCGCGACACGATCGGCCGGGTGACGTCAGGCGGACCGGCGCATCCCCCGGTAAGCGACCTCTACTTTTACCTGACCACGGTTTCATGGCCGGCGCTGCTGGCCATCATCGTGGGGGTATTCGGATTCATCAATTGCCTGTTCGCGATTGGCTACATGATCGACGGCGGCGTCTCCAACGCCCGCCCAGGCTCGTTCGCCGACGCCTTCTTCTTCAGCGTGCAGACGATGGCGACGATCGGGTACGGCACGATGGCGCCGCGATCGTTCGGTTCCAACGTGCTGGTGAGCATCGAGGCCATGAGCGGACTGATTGCGCTCGCGGTCGTGACCGGGCTGGTCTTCGCACGCTTCTCGCGGCCGACCGCGCGCGTGCGCTTCAGCCGGCTCGTGGTGATCTCGCCCCGCGACGGGGTCCCGTCGTTGATGTTTCGGGCGGTCAATCAGCGCTCCAACCGCATCGTCGAGGCGCAGATCCACGTTGTACTGTCGCGCTGGGAGACGACGCGCGAGGGCGACAGCATGCGCCGCTTCTACGACCTCGCCCTCTCGCGCGGCCGCAACGCATTGTTCTCGCTGAGCTGGACCGTGACCCATCCCATCGTCGAAGGCAGCCCGCTCCTGGGCGAGACTGCCGCGTCGCTCAAGGCCTCACGCAGCATGGTCATCGCCTCGCTGGTGGGGATGGACGAATCATTTCTGCAGAACGTTCATGTGCGCTACGTGTGGACCGCGGACGAGATTGCCTGGGGCATGCGCTTCGCGGACGTCTTGCAGGAACTGCCCGATGGCAGTTTTTGGATCGACTATTCGCGCTTCGACGAAGTCATGCCGGTGGCGCAAACTTCGCTTGATGGCGCCGCCGCCGAAACGCCGGAGAGTGTCGCCGTCGGGCAAACGGGAAAGCGCGCATCGGAAAAGCGCGAATGAAAATCCGCGCGAGCATGCGCGCCACTCGCTGACAGCTTGAAAACGCCCGCCATTTCGGCAAGATTGCGATCACACATGACGCCGTAGAGCGCCGGCCGCCCGGTGGAATTCGCCAGGCGCCGCGCGCTAAGATGAGGGATTGATGGAAGCGCAGGAGATCAAGGAAATAATCGAGCGCGGGTTGCCGGGCGCCCTGGTCGAGGTGCGCGACTTCACCGGCGGCGGCGATCATTTCGAAGCGCTGGTGGTCAGCGAAAGTTTCGAGGGCAAGGGCCTGGTCGAACGCCATCAGGCGGTCTACGGCGCGTTGGGCGACGCCATGAAGGCCCGCATCCACGCGCTGACGCTCAAAGTGATGACCCCGAATCAGTATCAGAACCGGAGGTGAGAGTTCAGATGGCCGATCCAATCGAGCGAATCCGTACGGCGATTAACAGCGACAAGATCGTCATTTTCATGAAGGGCAACCGCAACTTTCCTCAATGCGGGTTCTCGGCCGCGACGGTAGAGGTTTTCGAAGAGCTGGGCGCGCCCTACTCCACGGTCGACGTGCTCGCCGACCAGGAAGTGCGCGACGCGGTTAAAACTTACAGCAACTGGCCTACCATCCCGCAGGTGTTCATCAACGGCAAGTTCGTCGGCGGATGCGACATCGTGCGCGAGTTGCACTCAAGCGGCGAACTGCGGACGCTGGTGAAAACGGCCCTGGGCGAGAACGCGCATCAGTAACAGACAGCAGGCGCTCACGATTTGCGCGAGCGCGATGCGGCGTCTGGTCGGTATCGGCCAGCTCCGCATCGCGCTCGCTTTATTTTCGTTCTCGCGGCCTACGCCGCCAGTCAGGCGGTGCGGCGTCCGCCACGCCCGCCGTCGAGGCTGAATCCGCCGGGTCCAAGCGCCGCGACCATCAGTAATCCGCTCATGATGGCGAGATTCTTCTCCCACTGGATGGTCTGTCCAGTCGAAATGTGAAAAATCAACGTGACCGGAATCATCCACAGGAACATGATCAGTGCCGCCAGTTCGGCGTGCCATCCAAATATCAACATCAGGCCGCCCAGTAGTTCGACGATTAGCGAGAGCACGAAAAGCTCGGGAACCAGCGAATGCGGCAGTCCCGCACTCGCCATGTAGTGCATGGTGCCCGAGGGTCCTGAGATTTTTCCGATTCCCGCGGCGACAAAGATATACGCCAGCATGATGCGACCGAGCAGCGCCCCCGTGTTACGCAGTGAATCCATCGTTCGCTTCGCCTCCCGCGTTCGCGCCGGTCAAGTGCCGCTGCCCGAAGTCACGGCGCGGTCCACGTTTGCGGAATTTCCACCCCCGCTTTCAACACACCGCTGACGAGCGCCGCGCGCCCGCCCGTATTTGAATCGCTAGTGGCGATGAACGTGGCCACCGTGAGCATGCGCATGCCTGTGCCCCTTGGGCGATGCTGTTTGCCCGTGCGTGGTGGAATGAGCTGCGTGATCGGCGCCATCGTCGCGAGCGCCGCCCGGCTCGGCCGCGGCTTGCGCCTGATGGCGGCGAAAGTCGCGCCCGTGACTGTGGCTATGCTCCGATGGAAGAGGCGGCGGCTCGGGCGGAAGCCCGCGCTTGCGGCGCAGGTCCTCGCGCGCCCCCTGCTTGTCGTCGTATTCAGCGCCACGGCCATTGTAGCGCGCGAGCCATCGCGCGCCCGCATTGGGTTCCATGTGACAGAGCATCGGCACGTTTGGATAGCGCAAACATAGCGGCGGCGGCTTTGACGCCGCGGGCAGCCCCGACGCGCCCGGATCCGCTTTCTGCTCGCGCGCGCTGGCTCCTGAAGCGATTGCGAAAGCTGACGCGATGCGCCGGGCCGGCCGGTCGCATCGCGGGCACGGATGGCGCCGGCCGGCCCGGCTAAGCGGCGCCAGGACCTCGAACGTCAAGTCGCATCCGGTACAATGGCATTCGTAGATCGGCATGATAGGATCTTGAGACTCCCGTAGTGAACTCATTTGACATCTGAAATGCAAGATAAAACCTGATAAAATTGTGCCCTCGTCGGAATCGACACAGTTGCTTGAATGAGAGTGCCGCCCTGTCTAAGGTCGAAGCTCACAACCCGAACTGAAAGAGGCACACGCCCATGCTTTGGAAGCCCGACCAGACTTTTTATCCTTCGCCGCGAATGGCGATCGAGGGTCCGCGCGAGCGTCTCGGCTACGTCGCGACCTTCAGTCTTGATCCCAAGCACGGCAAACGCGACGCGATTAACGTGCTCGACCTCGACCCCGGCTCCCCGACCTTCGCCACCGTGGTCGGACGCCTCGAGATGCCCGACGCCGGCAACGAACTGCATCACTTCGGATGGAACGCGTGCAGCTCGGCGCTGTGTCCCTACTCGCCGCATCCGCACGTCGAGCGCCGCTACCTGCTGGTTCCCGGCCTGCGCTCCTCGCGCATCCACGTGATCGACACCAAGCCCGACCCGCGCGCGCCGAAAATCGTCAAGGTGATCGAGGCCGAAGAGATCGCTACGCGCGCCGGTTACAGCCGCCCGCATACGTTTCATTGCGGCCCCGACGCGATTTACGTGAGCGCCATGGGCGGCGCGAACGGCGGTGGCCCAGGCGGAGTCTTCCTGCTCGATCACGAAAGCTTCGACGTGCTCGGGCAGTGGGAGGTCGATCGCGGCCCGCAGTTCCTCGCTTACGACTTCTGGTGGAACATCGGCTACGACGTCGGGGTCAGCAGCGAATGGGGCACCCCCGACATGTTCGAAAACGGGCTCAGCCTCGAGCGCCTGGTCAAAGGCGACTACGGCCATCGGCTCCACATGTGGGACTTGCGCAAACGCCGCCATCTCCAGGAAATCGATCTTGGCGCGGAGCATCAGATGGCGCTCGAGCTGCGGCCGGCGCACGATCCGACCAAAGCCTACGGCTTCGTCTGCACCGTCATCTCGACCAAGGACCTCAGCGCCGGAATCTGGCTATGGCATCGCGAGAACGGCAACGGCAAATGGGCGGCACGCAGGGTGATCGAGATCCCCGCCGAGCCTGCCGACCCGGCCCTGCTGCCGCCGCCGCTCAAGCAGTTCAAGGCCGCGCCGCCGCTGGTTCCAGAAATTGCACTCAGCCTCGACGACAAGTTCCTCTACGCTTCATGTTGGGGCACCGGCGAAGTCAAGCAGTACGATGTGAGCGACCCGTTCCATCCGCGCCAGACCGGCTCGGTGCGGATCGGCGGGATGGCCGCTCGCACGCCGCATCCCAAGGCCGGCAAGGTCAACGGCGCGCCGCAGATGCTCGAGATCAGCCGCGACGGCCGCCGGATCTACGTAACCAACTCGCTCTATTCGGCGCTCGACAGCCAGTTCTATCCGGAGGGCATTCGCGGATGGATCGCCAAGATCGACGTCAACCCGGCCGGCGGAATCGCGCTCGACCCGAACTTCTTCATCCCCTTTGAGGGCGAACGTCCGCATCAGATCCATCTGGAAGGCGGCGACTGCTCATCTGATTCTTTCTGCTACCCGTGACCGCGGCGTGGCCGTGGATCGCGATCGCCGCGCTGGGCGCTTATCACGGCCTCGACCCGTCGATGGGATGGCTGTTCGCGGTGGCGCTCGGGCTCCAGGAGCGCCGCCGCGCCAAGGTCTTCGCCGCGCTCGGCCCGATCGCATTCGGGCACCTGGTTTCGATCGCCGCCGTGGTCGCATTGATCGGATGGGCGCGATTCGCGGCGGCCTCTCCACTGTTGCGCCCGGCCGGAGCCGCGATCCTGATATTGTTCGGCATCTTTCGCTACCTTCGGCCGCGCGCGCATCCGCGATGGGTCGCGATGCGGGTGAAGTGGTATGAGCTTGCGCTGTGGTCGTTCCTGATGGCCTCGGCACATGGCGCGGGTCTGATGCTGTTTCCGATCCTGATGGACATGCCGGGCGGCGCCGCGATGCATCATCAGATGATGCACGGCGTGCACGGCCGCTTGATGCATCAGTCGATGGCCGCGATGGGCTCGCTCTCGCTCACGCAGGATGTGGCGGTGGTGCTGTTGCATACGGCCGCGATGCTGCTCGTGATGGGCACTATCGCCGTCGTGGTGTACGACCGCGTTGGGCTGGCATTCCTGCGCAGCGCCTGGATCAACCTCGACGCCGTTTGGGCGGGCGCGCTCATCGCCGCCGGCCTGCTCTCGCTGGTGATCTGAAGGCTATCGCGCAAGGCCCGTCTGCGTTGTACGCTCGTACCGGCTATTGAAGCCCGGATCGCCAACGCCCGAGGCCCACGATGCACGCCGCGCGTCTGCTGGTAGTTGAAGATGAAGCGAAGCTTGCCGCCAATTTGAATCGCGGACTCGGCGAAGCTGGCTTCAGTGTCGACCTCGCGCCAAGCGCCGAGGCCGCGCGAGCGTCATTCTCGCAGAACCGGTACGACCTGATACTGCTCGACCTGCGCCTGCCCGGTCAGGATGGCCTGGAATTTCTCGCCGACTTGCGCGCAGCCGGCGCGGTGGTTCCGGTGCTTATCCTGACCGCGCGCGATTCCACCGACGAACGGGTACGCGGTCTGGACGGCGGCGGCGACGACTACCTGACCAAGCCATTCGCCTTCAGCGAGCTGTTGGCGCGCGTGCGCGCGCTGCTTCGGCGCCGGCTGGCAGCCGACAGCCCCGTGCTCGAAGCGAACGATATCGTAATCGATACTTCGCGCCGCGCCGCCTCGCGCGGCGGCCGCACCCTGGATCTCTCGCCAAAGGAATTGATGGTCCTCGAATACCTGGTGCGCCACGCCGGACTGGCCGTCACGCGGGACATGATCGGCGAGGCGGTCTGGAGCAAGGACTACAACGCGATGTCGAACATCGTCGAAGTCTTCATCAACCGCCTGCGCCAGAAAATCGAGTTGGTAAACCAGCCCCCGTTGATTGTGACGGTCCGCGGCGCTGGTTATATGCTTCGCCTCGATTTGCCCGCGCACAATAGCAAGAGCAAGGGTCCCGATTGAGTATTCGGCTGCGACTGACTATTTACTGGACCGCGATCACCGCCGTCATCCTGTTCGCGGCCGGATTGCTCATCATGGTCATGTTCGCGCGCGCGATGTGGGGTACGCTCGACGCGGCATTGATGGAAGAGGCCGATACGACCGCGGCCGCCATTTCCCATTCCAGCGCCGCCGACACCAGCCAGATTCTCCAGCGCCTGAGCCAGGAAAAGGATCTGGGACCGGAACGCCGGGTGCGTTTGATCGCGGGCGGCCGTGTCGTCTTCGACGCCGGCGACACGGGCGCGGACCTGCCCGGCGCTCTTGCGGCGCCGGAATCGGTCGTCGACGGCGGGCAGCATCGCTTCCGCTTCGCGGTCGTTGCGCTGCGCGTGAACGGAGAGTCCGCATCGTTGCAGGACGGCGCCGATGCCGCGCCGGTGCGGCTCACTATCGCGCACCTGCGAAGCGCGCTGCTCCTGGCCATCCCGATCATCCTGGCGCTGTGCGTTGCCGGCGGCTACTGGATGGCGGGATGGGCGCTCGCCCCGGTTAACGAGGTCACGGACGCACTGGCCCGCATCGGACCGCGCGATCTGCGCCAGCGCCTGCCGCTCCCGCGAGTTCACGACGAAGCAGGGCAACTCATCGCCGCCATCAACCAGTTGCTCGAACGCCTGGAACTCGCGTCCGCCGCGCAACAGCGCTTTGTCTCCGAAGCCGCTCATGAATTGCGCACCCCGCTGGCCGTCCTGCGTAGCGGACTGGAAGTCACGCTGCAGCGGCCGCGCGGCGCCGAGGAAAGCCGTGCGGCGCTGGAACAGGCGATGGGCGAGGTCGAGCGTCTGTGTGCGATCGCGGAAGATCTGCTCGCCCTGGCGCGGCTGGACGCCGAACCCGCAGTGGAGAGCATGCCGGTGGATTTGAGCGAGGTCGCGGCGCAAGCGTCCGCGATGGCGCGGACGCTGGCCGAGGCGAGGCATCAGGAATTCGCTCAAGAATTTGCAATTGACGCGCACAAGCGAATCGTCGTCCGAGGAAGCGCCGGCGATCTGCGCCGGGTCATGCTCAACCTGCTCGACAACGCGGTCAAGTTCACCCCCGAGCGCGGCAAAATCGAAATAGGCGTTACCACGAATGGATCGACCGCGCTGGTTTCGGTCCGCGATAGCGGCCCCGGCATCGATCCGCGCGATATCGATCATATCTTCGATCCCTTCTATCGCAGCCGCACCGCCAACGACGCGGGCAGCGGATTGGGCCTCGCGCTCAGCCACGAAATCGTGCGCCGTCACGGCGGCGACATTCAGGCCGCAAACCGCGCCACCGGCGGCTGCGAGATCCAAGTGCGCCTGCCGCTCGCAATCCGTTGAGTGAAATCCGCGCGCCGCTGCGCACCCCAACATGAACGTTTGTTAATTAGTCACATCGGGAGCCGCTTGTTAGATCTGATCGAGAAATCTCCCAAGCGCATATTTCGGCGGACGGAGTTTCCAAGACCATGCGAGCTCTATCGCTGCGAGCCCTATCGCTAATTTGCTACCTCCTGACAGCAACGCTGGCAATCGCGATATTCTGCGCACCTGCGCACGGCGAGACGCTCACGCTCGACCAGGCTATCCAGCGCGCGCTCGCCTTCGCGCCAACGGTCGCCTCGGCTAGCGCCCAGAGTGAGCTTAGCGCCGCGATGGTGCGGGAGGCGCGCGCGCCGCTCTATCCTTCGCTCGCTGTTGGCGCCGAATACATGCAGGCGCCGGGATACAGCATCGCGATAAGCAACGGCGGCCTCTCCGACGCGATGCTCACGCTCAACTACACCGCCTACGACTTCGGCCGCCGCCTGGCGCAGGCGCGCGCAGCCCTCTACCAGAGCGAGGCCGACAGGTACGGCTTGCGCGCGGCGCGGGCTCAGATGATCTTCGATACCACGGTCACATACTACGACCTTGTGCGCGCGCAGGAGATCGAGCGCGAGTTCATCGCTGACGACGCACGCCTTAAGCGCTACGTGGCCGTGATCAAGGCGCTGCGCGCAAGCGGACGTTCGATCGCGAACGACGTGCTCAAGGTCGAGACCGCCAGCAACAGCGCCGGCCTCTCGCTCTCCAGCGCGCATCACGATGTCGAGCGCACCTCCGCCGTCCTGCGTGCGATGATGGGCCAGTTCGGCCGGTTAGGACAGTCCGATATCACTGTCGCTGAAGTCAGCGGCCTGCCCGCGTGGCCCGGCAACGATCTCTCGCGCAACCCGATGCTCGAGGCCGCGCAAAGAACCGTCGCGTCGGCCGAGGCCGCCGTGCAGGCGGCGGAGCGCGAGCGCTATCCGACCGTGAAGCTGGCGTTGACCGCGGGATGGCAAGGCATCGACCCGCCGCACACCTTCACACACAACGCTGGCGCGTCGTACGACGGCCTGGTCTCGATGCCGCTTTTCGACGGCGGACTCATTTCCGCGCACATCGACGAGGCCCGCGCCAGGGTGGCGGCGGCCCAGGCCCAGGTCCGCCAGGTCGAACTCGAACTGCGCAAGCAACTGGCCGACGCGGAGCCGCGCTACCGTCAGGCGCGCGATCAGCTCGCACTGCTCTCCGACGCGGAGCCCACCGCGCAGGACAACTTCGCGCTGACCTGGACGCGTTTTCTCGGCGGCGGCAACGTCACATTGCTCGAGGTGCTCGACGCCTTTCAACAGGTCGAGCAGTTGCGCCTCGCGCGTCCCGATCAGAAGTTCGCCGCGCGCCAGGCAGCCGCCCAGGGAGCGCTGGTGCTCGGGCTCGACCAATGAGGTCGCGCAACGCTCTAAGTCCTTTTCTCGCAGCGCTGATACTGCTCACCGCGCTGAGCGCGCCCGCATGCCGCAAAGCGGCGACCGATGACGACGCGGCAACCGAAACCGCGCCCAAGGTGGTGCTCGCGGTGAGCGCGGCGCGCGTCGCGGTCAAGCCGATGCGCCACGAGATTGCGCTGCCCGGCGTCACTGCCGCGCTGCGCACGCTTACGCTGCGCGCACCCGCATCCGGGCGCGTCGTGGGACTCGAAGTGACCACCGGCGATTCCGTCCATCGCAGCGAGGTGATCGGTCATATCATCAATCGCGAGGAGGATGCGGCACAGGCCGGCCTCGAGGCTGCGCAAAAGATCGATCCTGACGAGGCTGCCTCGCTGGCGCGCTCGGTCAAGCGCTACTCCGGCGGCCCGGGCATCGCGGTGCGCGTGCCGCAGGATGCGCTCGTCACCCAGCGCGTCGTGAGTCCAGGCCAGATCGTCAACGAATTCGATCCCCTGGTCGAATTGGCCGATCCCTCAAGCGTTTACGTCAACGCTCAGGCCCCGATCAATCGGCTCGGCGCACTCAAAGCCGGGATGGACGCAACGGTCGTCTCCGCGCTCAAACCGGGCGTCGTCTACCCAGCGCGCGTCTGGTCGATCTCTCCCAGTTTCTCGCCCGGTGGAACCACCGCGCCGGTGTGGGTGCAGTTCACAGGCCAGGATCGGATTAGTGAGATCGGCGCTTCGGTCGAGGTCCACGTTACAACGAGCTCCATCCCTGACGCGATCGTGATACCAGCGGCCGCACTGTTCGAGGACGCCGAACGTCACAACTCTTATGTCTTCACTGTGGGCGGCGACGGCCGCGCCCATCGCACCATCGTCGCCATCGGAATCCGCACCCCAACCGAGGTACAGGTGACGCAGGGTCTCAAGCCCGGCGAGATCGTCATCACCTCGGGTGGCTACGCGCTCTCCGACAGTCTCGAAGTGCGCGCGAGCGTGACGCCGTAGTGGATCGCGCGCCGCGAGCGCCGTGATTGCCGATCGATGAGCCGCCGCAACACCATCCTGTCGCTGTTTGCCGTGATCGCGCTGAGCGTGCTCGGCGTGATCCTGGCGCAATCGATTCCCCACGCGGTCTTCCCCGAGTTCGTCTTCCATCGCGCCATCATCCTCGCCGACAGCGCCGAGCTTCCAGCCGGCCAGATGCTGGTCGCGGTGACGCGTCCGCTGGAGGAGGCGGCCTACAGCGTGGCCGGCACCACGCTGGTGCGCTCGACCACCACGCGCGGCAGCGCCGAGATCGACGTCAACTTCGCCGAAAGCAGCGATCCCACCACCAGCTTCGAGCTGCTCGGTGCTGCGCTGGCGGAGGCTCGCGCCCATCTGGCGCCCGGCACTAATGTCGAAACGCGCCTGCTAACCACCGGAACCTTCCCGATTCTCGATCTCAGCCTGAGCTCGCGCGTGCGCAACCTGACCGAACTCACCGACGTCGCGTTTTACGATTTGGTCCCGAGCCTCCATCGCATCGCGGGCGTCTTCCGCGTCGAGATGGTCGGCGCGAAGTACCGCGAGTACGTGGTGCGGCTCGATCCGGCGCGGATGCTCGCGCACGGACTCACGCCAGATCAGGTGGTGACCGGACTCAAGCAGGCCAACGTCATCGCATCCGCGGGCCGCCTGCTCGACCAGCATCGGATGCTGCTCACGGTCGTCACTGGCGGCCTCCATCAGAGCGATCAACTGCTGGCAGTGCCAATCACGACCATCAACAACCAGCCGATCCACATGCGCGACGTCGCTTCGGTGGACCCCGGCGTCATGGAGGACTACATCCGCACCGCCAGCGAGAACGGTCCGTCAGTGCTGGTGGGAATTTCGCGCACGCCCAACGGTGATACCGAGTTGATCGCCGGGCAGGCGCGCGCGATCGTCGCCGAGTTCCGCCGCCGCTACCCCGACATCACCTTCTCCTTCTCCTACGACCAGGCGGCGCTGGTGGCCGAGTCGCTCGCCAGCGTGCGCGACGCGATCGTCCTCGGGCTGGTGCTGTCGGTCGCGGTGGTATGGATTTTCACGATGAGCGTGCTGAGCGCGCTGGTGGCGGCGGTCGTGGTGCCGTGCACTATCGCGATCACGCTGGTGGTGATGGCGCTGTGCGGGATGACGTTCAACATGATGACGCTCGGCGGGATCGCCGCCGGAATCGGACTGTTCATCGACGACGCGATCGTCATGATCGAGGCGATCCATCGCGGCCACTCGACCGGACTCCCCACCAGCGCCGCGGTCGAAAACGCGCTTAGCGAGCTCAGCCGCCCGCTCATCGCCTCGACGCTGACGGTGATTGCGGTCTTCATGCCGCTGGTGTTCGTCTCGGACATTACGGGGCTGTTCTTTCGCGCACTTGCGATCACGCTGGGCGGCGGCCTTGCGATCTCGCTCGCACTTGCGGTTTTCTTCACGCCTGCGCTGGAAGAGTTGATCGGACGATGGCGGCGCGAGAGCCGCCCACCCGGCCGGGTATTCGGCGCAATGCGCGCCGCTTTTCTCGCCGAGTTGCGCCCATTCATCCGGGTACCGGCGCTCGGCCTGGTCGCCGCGGCGGCCTGTTTCATCGCGGCCTTCGTGCTTTACGGCGCCGTGGGCACGGATTACCTGCCCGCGCTCGACGAAGGCGGCTTCGTGCTCGACTACATCGCGCCGCCGCCAAGCACGCTCGACGACACCAACGCGCTGCTGGGTAAAATCGAGGACATTTTGAGGGCCACACCCGAGATCGCCGCCTTCTCTCGGCGCACCGGCACGCAACTGGGATTCTTCCTCACCGAATCGGACCGCGGCGACTTCTCGGTGCGGCTAAAACAGCAACGCACGCGCTCGATCGACGAAATCATGGACGACGTGCGCGGACGCATCCTGGCCGCGGTCCCCGGCGTGCATATCGAGTTCTCGCAAGTGCTGCAGGACCTGATCGGCGACCTCTCAGGCGTGCCCGAGCCGATCGAGGTCAAGGTGTTCGGCGCCGACCAGGCCGCGATCGAGGCGACCGCGCGCCGCGTCGCCGCCGAGATCGGCGCGGTCAAGGGAGTCGTCGACGTCTTCGACGGCATCGTGCTGAGCAGCCCCGAAGAACAGATCGCGATCAAGCAAAGCGCCGCTGCGCGTTACGGGCTCACCGCCGACGACATCCGCGCCACGCTGGAGACCGCGATCGAAGGCACCGTCGCGACGCAACTCAGCGCCGGCGACCGGCTAATCGGCGTGCGGGTGCGCTATCCGCCGAACTTCCATCGCGACCTGTCCGCGCTCTCGGAGGTGCAGTTGCGCACGCCGTCGGGCACCGTCGTACCGCTGAGCGCCGTGGCCGAGATGCGATGGGGCGGCGAGACCACCGAGCTTGCGCGCGAGCGGCTGCGCCCGGTCGTCCCCGTCACGGCGCGTCTGGAGGGCGTCGACCTCGGCACCGCGCTCGGCGAGATCACGCCGCGGCTCGCGAAGATGGTGCTGCCGGCGGGCGTGTCGCTCGAGCTTGGCGGGCTCTACAAACAGCAGCAGCAGGCGTTCCATCAACTTGCGCTGGTGATGGCAACCGGGCTGGTGATGGTGCTGCTGATCATGCTGTGGGAGTTCGGGCGGCTGGCCCCCGCGCTGGCCACGGTGATCGCGGCGCTGGCCTGCCTGGTCGGCAGCTTCGCCGCGCTCGGGCTTACCGGAATCACGCTCAACATCTCGTCGTTCATGGGCGTCATCATGGTCGCGGGCATCACGTCCAAGAACGGCATCCTGCTGCTGGATCGCGCAGAGGACGGCGTCGCCGCTGGTGTCGTGCCCGCCACGGCGCTGGCCGACGCGGCGGTGGTGCGACTGCGGCCGATTGTGATGACCACGCTGGCGACGGCAGCCGGTCTGCTGCCGCTCGCGCTCGGCTATGGCGCGGGCGCCAAGGTCCAGCAGCCGCTGGCAGTGGCGGTGATCGGCGGGCTGGTGCTGGCGATGCTGATGTCCTCTGCAATCGCCGGCGGAATCTACCTGCTCGGCACGCGCCCTGCCCAGCCCCACCGCCGCGGTTCATTCGAAAACTTTCCGGAGAACCGTCAATAGGGCGCGCCGGCGCTCTCGCATGGCGCGCGATTCGGCGCTATTCATAGGCTCGCTCGCAGGAACTTTCGCAGGAACTTTCGCAGGACCTCGCGCAAGACCTCGTGGCCGGCAGAGCGACTCGCATCAAATCAATGGAGACGGCGATGGCAACGCAACAGGGAAAGCAAAGACTCAAGGACAAGGTCGCAATCGTAACCGGAGCCGGCCGCGGAATCGGCCGCGCCGAGGCGATGCTGCTCGCGGCCGAAGGCGCCAAGGTCGTGGTCAACGATCTCGGCACGGACATGCTCGGCAAAGGCGCCGACCAGAGCATCGCGGGACAGGTGGCGGCGGAAATCCGCGCCGCCGGCGGCGAGGCGGTGGCAAACATCGACAGCGTTACCACGATGGAAGGCGGCGAGCGCATCGTCAAGACCGCAATTGATTCGTTCGGCAAGCTCGACATCCTCATCAACAATGCCGGAGCCGTGCGCCCGAAAATAATCTTTCACATGACCGAGGACGACTGGGACTCGATGATGTCGGTGCACCTAAAGGGCCATTTCACCACGATTCGGTTCGCCAGTCCGATCTTCCGCGAGCAGAAGAGCGGCGTGATCGTCAACACTGCCTCAGAGTCGGGCCTCGGCCATTTTGGGCAGGCGAGTTATTCGGCGGCCAAGGAGGGAATCGTCGGGCTGACGCGCACCATCGCGCGCGATCTCGGGCGCTATGGCGTGCGATGCAACGCGATACGGCCGCGCGCGGCGACGCGGCTGTTCGACGAGGGCGTGGCGGACGCGATGGAACGGATGCGCGCGACGCTGGGGCCGACGGCGGCGCCGGCGATCGATCGCAGCGGCTTGCAGAACAAGCCCGAGCACGTCGCGGCGCTGGTGGTGTGGCTATGTACTGACGCGGCCGTGAACGTCAACGGCCGCACGTTCGTGGTCGGCGGCGACCTCGTTGGCATCTACGCCGAGCCCGAGCCGGCGCGCTCGCTCTATCGCGAGGGGGGATGGGACCTCGACACGCTCGACCGCATCGCGTCGAAGGATTTGATTGGCGGAGTGATCAACGAATTCCTGCCGCGCTGAACGGCTTGGGCAGCTCCGCCGGCGCATTCCGCTTGCGCGGCGCCGGGAGCAGATCACGCTCCCGGCGGAGTCTGGAAAACCTCAACCTTTTGCTCTCCGGCGCGCATGAACTTGAACGGCGTGGCGGGACTGAACCTGGCGGTGACATCACCGACCAGGCCCGGATTGCCAATCAGGTCGAGTTTTTCCACCGGCGCGCCCGCGGCCAGATTGAGCTTGCGCAGATCGAGCCACACGATATTCGGACTGAGCGTGGAATCATAATAATAGATGCCGTTGGTCAGGTCGGCGACCGTGCAAAAGATGGTCGCCGAGATATTGGGCTTCCCCGGCTCGTTGACCCCAAACGGCGCCGAAACATTGCGCATCACGCTCAGCACTCCGGCCACCGCCGCGCGGTAGTTCCCTGGTCCGGGCAGGTACTTGAGGTAATAGCTGGCGCGCACGAAACGATCCGACGCCTCGCTGGTGCCCGGCAACGGTTTATCTCCCCCCAGCCCCTGGTAGTCCCGCGCCAGTTCGAGCTGCCGGTCGAAAGTCGGCGAGTTGGTCATAACGGTGTAATTTCGGCTGTGATAAAGCTTCGTCTTGCCGCCAATATATTCGATGATCGCCGAGTCGCCAGTTTTATCGGCCAGCGACAGATGCACCGTTGAGGACATCTTTTCCTTGATCCCTATCGTGACCGGCACGAGCTGGAAGCGGCCTTGCTCGGTGGCCGCGATCGCTTCAGCCACGGTCGCAAAGTTGTCGAGATAGTATTGCGCCCACAGGCTCACCGAGAGTCCGGGCAGCTTGTCGTCGCGGCTGCCGAAGTCAGCTTCGGCGAGCCACAAAATATTCGCGTCGAGCCCCTTTTCATTCATGCCATCGGCCGAGGCGAAACCGTAAACCACTGCGGCCACGCTGCCGTACTTGGAAGTCCAGTGCAGTGAGTTCTTACCCGCCAGACCGCTGCGTTTGATCCCGCGGGGGAGGGTCCACAGATTGGTTTCCATCGGCTCGAACCAATCCATGGTGCGACCAACCAAAACCGGCTGTCCGCTCCTGACCCACAGCACCCGGGAGCACGCGTGCGACAGTTCGATTCCGGCCAACATCGAGACGACGAGCGCCAATGCCGCGCCCTTGATCAAACGATTCAGATTCATCGGTGATACTTCTCCCCCGGCGCGCGTGTAAGCGGTATATCGACCCCCACGGGCCAAGCGAGAAAGCAAATGTCGCACCATCTTCAAAAAAGTAGATTTGTTGAAGACCTCACGAAAAGCCCCTGACAAACTCTATAAGCGCGGTCTCCGCTCCAGTGCCATTATTTTGCGGCGACACGTTTATGGCGGGACTGAAAACTACAATCTCATGCCGGTCACCTTTGAGGCGGGCGCACTTGTGAGCGCGCGCTCGGGTCTGGCACAATCACGGCACTGCGATGTCGCGACGCGCTAGCGGGCGGTCGGCGCGGCACAACCACCCCGATGCCGAGGTGGCGAAATGGCAGACGCAGAGGACTCAAAATCCTCCGTGGGTAAGCACATGCGGGTTCAAGTCCCGCCCTCGGCACCACTCGAAATCTCAATATATTCAAAGGATTACGCGAATGAGCGCACCTCGGGCACGGGCGTGCGGAGGGCCAATTTCGACGAAATTGTGGACGAAATGTGGCTAACCTTGCGGTCAGACAGACGGTTTCCGTGCGCGAGGCGGCGTCCATGCTCTACTTCGCCTCTCGCAGGGCGGTGACGCGCGATTCGGCGGGCTGGTTGGAGAGGAAGTCTTGAACCGCCTCGACCGCATGGCGCAGGTCGTCACCGGTCGTGATGTTGTAACGGTCGAACGTCGAGCGCGTCTTGTGGCCCGAAATCGCCATCGCAATCCGCTCGCCCACGCCGGCGCGGGTCATGTTGCGAATCGCGCTGCGGCGGAGATCATGAACGAGGAGCTGGGCATGACCCGCCTTCGCGCACGCCGATGCCCAGGCGCCGCGGAAGTCGCGAAGCTGTTTGCCGTCGCGATGGAAGACGTATGGACAGTCGAGACGGCGCGTATCGCGGGCGCGATCGAGGATCGCGGCAAGCTCACCCAACAGGGGAAGCTCGCGGCCCTTACCGTTTTTGCTGTTCTCGGAGCGCAGGCGGATGGCGTCCGTATACACGTCGCGCCATTCGAGGGTCTTCATCTCACCGACGCGCCAGCCCGAGAGGTAGAGGAAGCGGATCGGGTCTTGGAGGTGCTCGGGCAATAGGGCATGGATCGCGTCGAAGTCGGCCGCCTCGGCGAAGCCTTGGCGCGCGTTGTCTTCGGCAAGCATGGTGATGAACGGGATGGTCGCGACACGGCCTACGCGATGGGCGAGATGGAAGGCGCGCTTGAGTGCGGCGAGTTCGCGGTTGATCGTCGCGTTGGCGGCGCCCTGTTCCTGACGCTCGACGACATAACGGTTGACGCGATCACCCGTGATGGCGTTGGCGCGTGAGGAGGGATCGAAGTGGGCGAGAAGGTGATCTAGGGCTTGCGCGACGCGTCGGGTCGAACGCTTGCCGTTCATGCGGTAGTGATCGAGCAGGATCCCCTGGAGGTCCGAAAGCGTGGTCTTTTCGACTTCCGGGCCGATCGGTTTGCCTGAAGCGGCGTCGGCCAGGCGGCGCTTCAAGAGCTTCGCGGCGATGGTTTCCTTGTCGGAGTCGGCGGATTCGCGGTAGCGGCGCCCGTCGCGGTAGTAGCAGATCCAGAAGGTGTTGCCGCGCTTGAAAAGCGAGCCGAGTCCGCGCGCCCTGCCCTTTTCGCGCCCGTGGGCCTTCGTCTCGACTTTCGCTTCGGGTGCGTTCGCGGTTTCGTTGTTGGTCATCGCCCGGTTCCTCCTGGTGCGATTTGGGCGCGGTGCGTCGCGTCGCGTCAGCCCTGCTTCTTGTGGCCCTTCAGATACGCTTCAAGCGCTTCGATTAAAAGCGCCTGGAAGGTCGTACCCTCTTCGACGGCACGGATCTTGACGCGCTTGAGCAGCGGGTCGGGCATGCGGATGGTCGTGATCTTCATGGTGGGCTCTTTCGCGTCTCCCCTGCGCTTCATGATCTAATTATACATAAAAGCATAATTATGTCAAACACTACAGAGAGCGAAGCGCAGGTTTATTTTGATCGGTTATCCACAAGGCGGCCGTCGAGGGCGAGCGTCAGCGAGTGCGCGAGGCGATCCAGCGCAGCATCGCCGCCTCATCGACGAGGAGCGACTTGCGACTTACGCGTTTGATCCAGGCGTAGCGCTTCGCGTTGTCGAATAGCCATCGGCGCGGCTTGTGGAGGATCGCGGCGGCTTCGTCGGCGTCGAGCCAGCGGGCAGGTGCCGTGTCCTTGGCGTTGTGGGGAATGATCGCGTGCTGGAACATCGCGGATGCGATGCTCGACTGAAGCGCGGCTAGGCGCGCGATCAGGCTGGCGAGCTGTGCGGGCGTGAGGGCCGAGAGCGTCGTCGAGTCGAGCGCGTCGAGCGAGGACACCGGCGCATCGAGGCTCAGGACCGGAGACGCGCCGTTCGCGTGGCGATGTGCGGTGGGTAGCACTGAGATAATAGTCTCACGGCTTTTCGGCGGACAAAGGGGGTAGCGGTAGACGCGATTAGGGCATGCGCAGCGTGTCGCGATCCGCGGGTCGCGACAACGGGCACTGCGCGATGCGGCATGGTTCGCCCGCGGGTCGGAATTCGAGCACGATCTCACATCGGCCGCATCGCGGCGCCCCCTGGGAGTGGATCGCGAGCTGTCGCAGCTCTCGGGTATGCGCCATTCGTTGATCGCGATAGCGATACCAAGGCGTCGTCGTCGAGGGCGTCGTCGGTGCGTTGTGCTTGTTGTTCATGTATTTGGGCCTCGGGCGCGCCACTTTTCGACCACTCGATCTCAAACTCTTTTTTCGGCGACGCAGCTCCACAGTTGGCGCGACACATTGTTTTATTCGCGATACAAGGGCGAGAAATTTTTAGTGGCGTCGTGAGCCCAGCAGGTTTATTCGGGGGTTTCGACGCTTTCCGGGCTACTCGGGCGTCTCGACGGGCGTCTCGGCGTCGTCCATATCGACGCGATGGGAGTCGGCTTCGACAACTTCTACAACCGTATCGTCCTTAGCCTCGTCGCCCGGTGCGCGACGCGGGCCGAACGACGCCGCGAAGTGTATCTCGCTTGCGCCCCGCGCCAACTCGCCCAGTAGCGAGGGCCGATCCGACGCCGGGACGCGGCCATAAACTCGATCCCACAATTCACAGGTCGCGGCCAGGCGCGTCTTTTCCGCCTTGGCGTTGCGCATCAGGTCGATAAGCGTCTCGACGAGTTCGAGGCCATTGCGGGTCGATTTTAGGGCATGGGCGACGGCCTCGCGGTCGCTAGGGCGGCCGTTGGGGTTGCCCGACTGGCCCTTTTTAAACTGGAACGGGATGAGGTTGTTAGGATTGCCCATTTCGCTGCTCGCCTCGCTGCCGTGAGTATAGCACTCGACTCTGAAACATTGTTATACTCTCCAATATGCGGATCGCGCGCTTAGTGACAGACTTTCTCACCGGCCGACGCTTCCGCATGACCATCCCCGAAAATGAGGCACACAAGGACGCACTTATGAACTACAATTCAGCCTTCGCCGAAGCTGCCCGAGATCTCGAAGACCTCGTGAAATCGAAGCGCCGCCGCGCCCAAACGATTGCCGAGCTGTCCGACGCAAAAGACTACGACGACGAGTCGATCGACGACTCCGATCGACGCGCACAAGGAGCACGCCGCAAGGACATGCGCGACGCGTGGCGTGGTATTCAATCGCTCAGCGACGACGAACTGTTCGCTCTGGGCGATGAGCTTGACGACGAAAGCCACATGATGCTCGTGAGCGGGCGCCCCAGCCGCATCCGCTTTCCTGGCGCGCGTGGCGACAGCCGGATCACGCCGATCGACGGTCAGGATTACGTCGAGGATGAGGACGATCCCGACGAAGAGGGCCGCGCGATGATCGGCGGCGACAAGTTGGCGCGTCGCAGCGTGAGACGCGGCCTGGATCGCGATGAGTACGTCACCGGGAAAAGCTTCGGCATGCGTCGTCGCGGCGGCTTTGATTTGATGGCACTCATCAAAGGCACGCGGCAGTACGAGATGCTGAAGTCGAAGTTGCAGGACGCAGTATGCAACGAGGATCTCGATCCCAGCGTGCTGTTGGTGTACGAGAGCGTCAATCCGACTTTCGCCAGCTCGCGGCGCAACGTTGAGCGTGCGCTCGGGGCGGTGCCCGAAGCGGTGAGACGGCGATACGGCCTACCAGCGTTGCCGTCCGGAAACCCTTTCGCGGTTAGCGCTGACGAGCTGTACGGCAATTAACTAGAACGGTCATAGAGGGCGGCCCGCGATCGTTGCGTCCGATCGCAGCTGCCCGACTCGGGGGCCAGCCGCGTAGAGTGAGCGCGGCTGGCCCCTTTTCTTTTGATCCGCGTTGTAGAGTGTAGGTAGTCGAGTCGGGTAGCAGGTTAAGGCGTCGTCGTGGTGAGCGCGGCGTTCTTCAAGGGCGTCACGATCGAGTTGTTGCGCAGGTTAGGATAGCGATCTAAATGGCCTTCGCCGCGCGTCACGCCCAGCATCATGGTATAGCTGCCATCGCCCGTGCCGGTGGGGATGCGGAAATCGTGCGACACTGATTCAACATAGGCGAAAGTTCCTTGCGCCCACTCGATGCCAAACTCATCGAGCGCGCCCGTCAGGCTGATGTAGTCGCCCAGGTGAATGGGATCGTACTGTGCGGATGCAGGATCGCGGACGATCGTGATGATGCCCGATTCGAGGTATTCGCCGAAGCTGAAGGCTGCACCCAACCGGCGATTCAACTCGCTGCCTATAGAGGCGGTCGTAGGATCGTTACCGGGGAAGTCGCTGTAGGCGCTCCAACGCTCCATCGGGCGCCAGCCAAACTCGTGCCAGTCGGAAGCGCCGAACGCGCCCGACGACGCGAGTGAGGGTGAGCCGCAGATCAGAGGGTTGTTACCGGTCAATAACGGCGAGCCCAGATTGCGCGCGGCGGTGGTGAGTGCCTCGAATGGCGCCGGGTAGGTCAAAAAGAAATTGTTGACCTGTCCGCCGCCGCCGCTCGACGCCGTACCGCCCGATCCACCAGCTCCACCCGAGGCGGCACTGTCGGAGCTATCGTCAGAGCCGGCGTCGCTGCGGCCCAAGGCGAGGGCGACGATCTCATGCGCATCGACGGCGATGAAGCGCGGCGCGCGTGGCGATGGCGATGACGACGAGGGCGAGATGCTGCTCCACGCAGTCGGTTGAACCCACGCGCCGTTGATATCTCGCCACGGTGCCGGCCGCAACACTAGATAGGGCGCGTCGCTGTAGTCCTCGACATAGAGTTCGTACCACGGCGCGTGTGAGTATTCGCCCATCACCGTCCACACGGCGGTACGGAGGAGATCGAAATTGTCGACGAGGATCGCGGGGCGAATGGCGGCGAGTCCGAGTTGCGTGGCGTCGAGTTGCGCGTAGGAGGCATCGAGTCGAATCGGCGTACTGATCGTGAGGGCCGATTCGATCGCCGACGAAAACGGGCGTAGCCAGTCCGTGAAAAGGCCGTTGATCACTTGATCGGGGCGCAGGTTGGCGGGCGAGCCCGAACCGCCCAAAGCGGAGGCTTTGCTAATCTCAGTCGATGTAGTAGTAGTCGACGGATCGAGCGCGCTGATGCCTTGCAACCACGTCAATAAGACTTGGAGCGACGGCGGCACGTTGCCCAGTAAATAGAGCTGCATGTCGATCAGAAGTTTCGTGTAATCGCGTCCGGAGATGCGGATCGCCGGGAACGGGCGGCCGTCTTCCAGAGTCCAGACCATTTCGACGCTATCGATAAAGCCGCGAAATTTCGCGGATGTGCTTGTCGAACCGGCGCCGACAGCGCCCGACGGCGAGAGATCGATCTCGACGTAATCCATCGGTGAGATCACGTCCTGCCATCGATGAAGGGCATCGCGGCGCGGAAGCAGCGTGAGGGCGAACGTACCGGCTTGGCCCATGCGGCGCGAGGTCTGGATCGACACGATCGAGGCGAGAAGCGCGGTGTCGCCGGACGAAGCGGTGTCGTAGCTGACCATCGCGCCCTGGGTGCCCTTCGCATGAATTTGGACACGGAAGCGCGGGGCGCGAGATTTTACTTGGAGTGCCATCGGTTACCTCGACGTGACGTGATTGGTGGGTTGGCGATTTAGCGATGCGTGTGGCCGGGCGGGACAACCGCGCCGTGGGCCGGCGATGCGTGAACTGCGGGATGCGACGGCGGGAGCGGCGGCGTGGGCGCGTAAGCGACGGGCGCACCGGGCGCCGGCGGATGCTCGGCATAGGCCACTAGCTTGTCGAGATCGGCGATCATCGCTCTAACGCCCCAGATGATCGCGTCCGCTATGCCGCTAAGCGCACCTGGTCCGCTTATCGGAGCCCCGGCGGCCGACGCACCATAGCGCGATGCAGTAGGAGTCGGGGCCGGAGACGGCAGCGAGGACATCGCTCCGGTGCCCTTGAGCGTATTACGTAAGCGCGCGCCCGCCGCACCGCCGGGGAGTGGCGTGCCATCGGGTGCGGTGCCGCCGTCAAGGTACGTGTTCATCACGTCGAGCGCCTTTTTTTCGACGAGATCCAAACTCTTGATGTAGGTGGACATCGTTTTCTCGCCGGTGCGCGCTTCGGTGTGGGAGAGGCGCGCTTCAGCGGCGGCGCCGGGCGCGATCATTCCTTTGGCGCGGAGCTTCACCTTCGCGAGGTCGGCGTCGAAGGCCGTGTAGTTGCCGGTCATCGCCTCGGGCAGCATCTTGTTGGTGAGCATGCGATCGGTTGCCTGGCCGCGCGCGAGTCCCCACGCCTTTTCGACCGCATCGAGCAACAACGGATTGGTTTTCGCGGTCTGGAGCGTCGGCGCGATCGCATTCTTCAGGAAGAGACTGAGATCGGGTCCGGTGTTGGTGAAGCCGCGATCCATCACTCGCAAGCCGATGGTCATGCGCTGGGCGGGGCTCATCTTCGCGACTTCCGCATCGCTGTAGCCGGTGAAGTGCCTGGCGGATGAGGAAGCGGCGAGCAGGCGCGCTTGGCCCATCATGGTGACTGATTTGCCGAGTGCGCTTTCGTCGAACAGCGATGACGAATCGAAGGCGGCGCCGATCGACCGGATCGCACCGATCGCACCCGCGCCGCGTAGCGAGGGAATGCGCGAAGCCTGGAACATCGACGCGAGAGCGCTGACTCCGGCGACGGCGGCAGTCGGATTCTGAATGACGGTGCTCTGGCTTTGGGTGCGCAGATAGTCGAGCTGCGCTTTCAGAACTTCGCCTTGCAAACCGCGCTCGTTAGCGCGCAAGACGCCCTCGGTTATGATTTTGATCGACGCCTCGGAGTCAGCGCCGAGACGCGCGAAACCGCCCGTGGCGGCGACGTTCTGCTCATTAGTCAATCCCGCGTAGACGCCCATCCGTAGCGAGCGGTAGGCTTTCGTGTTGCTGAGAATGTCGCTGCCCGCAAGCTCGCGTGAGGATCCGAGCATCGCGGTCGATTCAGAAGCGGTGAGGCCCAACGCCGACCAGCGCCCTCCCGTCGAGGCGCCAACCATCGACATGCCGCTATCTTGGAAAGAGCGCGCGAATCTGAAGGCGGTAGCCTGACGCGTCGCCTCGGTCGCGCCGTAGCCGCGCGCCAGTGCGAGAGAAACGGCGTCTTTGGGCAGTCCCATCACATCGCCCGCTGCGCCGCTTAGGGTGCGATTCACCGCGCCGCGATTTTTGACGTACTCGTAAGCGCCAACACCGAGGGCGGCGGTGATGGCGGTCACGATTACGGGCCACCCGCCGAGCGCGGCGAGGACTCCGCCGGCAGTCTCCGCGACTGCCCCGGCCGTGACGGCTTCACCAGCGGCACCAGCCACGGCCCCACCAGCTTCACCGGCTCCGGCGCCAAACGCGGCGCCGATCGCGCTCCGGCCGAGACTCCAGGCGCCGCGCGCCAGAGGGACGCCCGCACGCATACCCAGGTCGGCGCCGATCAGCGCGACACCGAGGCCGCTTTGCCCGCTCCATGCGGCCGATGCGAGGCCGACGCCAAGCGCACCGGCGCCGATTCCCGTGCTGAGTGCTGAGCGTCCCATCCCGCGCGCGATGGCGGCGCCACGGCGAGGGAGCGCCTTCGCTACTTCGGCTTCGTGCGATGCCCAGCGGGGATCGGCGGCGAATGCCACGCTCATGCTGCGCGCTTGTTGCGCGTAGAGATCGTTGCGGCGCGCTTCGAGGATCCGCCGCGCCTCGGTGCCCGGCGCGGCGGTGCGCATCGCCGTGCGCAGCCTTTTCAACTCGGCGACGAGTGCGATCTGCGACTCGGCGATTTTTTTCTCGACGGCTATCTCGGAGCGCTGGCCAAGACCAGGCGCGGCGAATCGCTGCTGCGCACCCGTGAAGCGGTCGCTGAAGCTTGACGAGGGTTCGGCCAAACGCTTGCCGCTGGCGGGGCTGATGCGTACTTCGATTCCGTCACTCATTGTCGATTACTCCTTTCGACTCGCTTATCAGGCTATTCGCCCCAATCGGTGGCGCCGTCGTCAAAGTCGTAGCGCGGGTCAGCACCGCAACTCGGACACTTTCCGCCGACCAGGCGCGCGTCGCAGCGCGGGCAATGGCCGTGTCGATGAATCTGACGGCGCGCGCGCATCGCGGATGTTTTGACGGCGGCGGCTTTCGAGGCTATCGGGCCAGTGTGAAATTGCTGTGAGTCGAGGCCGGAGCGCCCGTAGCGATTGACGCCTGGCGCGCGCGGCGATGATGACGATGATGGGGATGATGGGGATGTAGTTTTGCGCATTCGCCTTCTCATTCGATCAGTTGCGTTTAGGTGAAGGGGCGAACAATCTCTGCCGCAACTCCGCGTTGAAAAGAGCAGCGTGTTTCTTTAGGCCCGCCAGTTCGCGGCGCTTGGCTTGCGTGATATTGCCCTTCTCTGCGTACCAAAGTTCCAGTCCGTTCACTGTCGAAGGGTTGAAGTGATGTCCTTCGATGATCGTGAGGACCGCAAGTAACTTGAGGTCGGCTACAGGTCTTCGTTCATAGAGGCGTTCGACCAAAAACTTTGCCCTGTTACCAGCGCCGCCGAAAGCAAAGGAATTGCTTGGCGTCGGCCCGCTGCCAATACGGAGTGTCCATAGGTCCGTTTTCGGTGAGCAGAAGATGACTAAAAGCGTACCGCCGTGCCCACTTTCCATTTGACTGGGGTACTCTATTGCTACTTCCCGCCCAATCTCGTTCAAAGCTTCTTCGCGATCTTGGGGCGAGATTCCTTTTGCGGACCGTTGGAGCCGAATACCCGCCTGGTAGGAAACGTCAACGTTCCCGGAAAAAGCCCAAATTAGCCGCTCTTCTTTTCTAAACCTGATCTTGCTGTGGCCGGGCATCATCTCGGAATCATATTCGGTAACGCCTCCACTCCGAGTGGGATCGAGTCCGAAAAGATGCTTATCGCTGGCAAGCACCCATCCATCACTTCCGATCAGCGCGACTTGAAGCGTCATGGTCCTGGCTAGCTCCTCCAATTCGGGATTCGCCAGCCTCCCACCAAACCGGGCCGACTGCCTAGCCAGATTTCGAGGCTCCCTGTCGGGATAATGCAGAGCGCTCGTCGTGCTGTTCACCGGATCTTCCATTCACCTACCTCAGATCAATCGGCGGTTTGGTCGCTCGCAACCTTCGGTTGCTCGCTCACATAAGGGCTCGCATGGAGCATTGCGAGTTTTGGGCTCGCGTGGTGCGTGCGCGCGTTCGCCCGCCGCCACCAACCCGCGGCCCAGGACTCGGCCTCGTCGATCAGCGTGCGCAGCGGAGCACCGGCGCGCTCGGCGCGATGAATCTCACGCGCGAAGGACTCCCACTCCCACGCCGCGATCCTGCCTTGGGCCGCCTCGAACGCGGCGCGGGCGCCACGGATGCCGAGAACCAGATCGCCGAGGTCGCGATAATGTGAGTCCTCGAAAATGAACGTGGGCATCGATTACTGGATCTCCTCGCTCTTCGCGTCGATGTTGGTGATCGTGCCGTCCGGGGCGATCATGTCGCCGGCGATCTCCAGTCCGCCCAGCTCACCGCGCCGCCTCAAAGCTGCGAAGTAGCCGTAAAGTGCGCGCGCGGTCGCGGGATCGACGAAGCCGCTCATCAGGCGGTCGATAGAGGTTTCGAGGTCGCGCCGCGTGCGGGCATAGACGCGAATCTCGTTGCCGCTGGTGTCGGACGACGGCACGGGGATCGAGGCTTCCCACTTGCCGTTTTCAAGACGGCGCGCCGAGCGCTTGGCTTCGTCGGCGAGCAAGTGGAAGACGAGCGCGCGGCTCTCGGGGTCGGTTCCGGCGTCGAGGACTAACAGGGACCGTTGCTGCTTCAACTCGTAGCTCCTAGACACCCGAGCACACTTGGCCCTCTTCGGGAAAAGCCGTTAAAAACAAAGGGTTTTGTGAAGAGGACGCTTGGCCCCCTTCAAGGGTTAGTTGGCCCCCTTCAAAGAGGGCCAAAGTTGGTCGAAGGGGGCCACTGGCACTCTTCAATAAAACCCTTGATATATATGTATATTTTGTGAAGGGGGCCATTTACTTGGGTGCCATAGGCGTTTGGCCCTCTTCAGCGCTTGAGTCGGTAACGACGTGGAGGTGCGCATTGCGCTTGCGTGGTCGGCGCTTGCGGCGCAGTCCGTTTCCATTGAGGGTGCCGGGCAGCGCCAACAGCCAAGGCCCTAAGCCGTCCTTGTGCGACTCAACGCCAAGCTCTTTGCGCGCGCGTTTCAAAGTGCGCTCACTGATCCCAGCATCGCTGGCGCTTGCTTCTATCTCCTTTTGGGCGCGCGGGCCGGCCGCGAGTGCGGCTTTGAGGAATTCGCGAGCGGTGTCTATTTCGGAAGCCGCTTTGCGCCGCGCGGGATCGCCCAAACTCAATACTTCGTCCGCTGTCAATTTGGTCGAGCCCGTCCAAGTGACGCGCGGAACGTCGGCAGTGCCGCCGGTGTCGAGGGTGACGTTGACGGACTCAATCTTGAAGGTGATGCCCACACGAGCCTTGCTCAGGTTGTTTTTGATGCGCGCGACTATGCGGCGGCGCTCGGAGAGATCGGCGTCGCGATCAGCGGGATCAAAGTCCACGAGGTAGCTGGTGCGAGGCGCGGCCGTGCGGGCAATGCTGCCAATAGTGCGATACGAAGCGTTGCCGACGGCGGCGTTTTTATTGAGGTGCCCGAGAATGAGTATCGCAACAGCATTACGGCGGGCGATCTCGCCGATTAAGCCGTAGAGAAAGCGCGCCTGGGTTTCCTTGTTGAGATCGAGCTTCGACGAGACGTAAGCGCTTAGCGGGTCGAAGATGATTAATTTGACTGCGAGCGCGCGGATCACCTTCTCCAACAGAGCGAGATGCGCGGGAAAATTGACGGGCACAGGCTTCTTGGCTTCCGGGTCGTCAAGCAACATCGAGATAATTGTTACATTAGCCAGATCGGCCCCCGCTGCGATGAGGCGTGGAACCAAGGTTGAGCGCTCATCGTCTTCGGCTGAAAAAAAGAGAACGTGTCCGTGCGGGCATGCGCTCCAGTCGGACCACGCCGCTCCCGTGCTGACGTGAGCGGCCACGTCAATGGCGAAAAGCGTTTTGCCTTTGTCTGGATCACCGACGATCTCGTTGACTTGTCCGCGCGCAATCATTTCGGGCAGAAGCCAATCGATCTTCTCGGTGCGAATGGTATCGGCGCGGTTGCCGAGATTAGGGGGCGCAGGCGCGGTGTGTGCGTTCGGGTTTTCAGTTGTCGTTGCGCTCATGGTTGTGCCAGTTCGATACTCCTTGCGACGCCCGCAGTTAGTGCGTCTGTCTGCTCGCTCTCGCCCTCGTCGCTCTCGCTGTCAGGATGGCGTTTCAGTTTATTTACGAACTTGCGCACCGTCGGCTCCCAGCAGAAAGCGGGGTCCAGGTCGAGCACCGCGTTGTGCAGCGCGTCGATCTCACGGATCAGATCGATAATCGCGTAGGGCGTCGCCCTGCGCAGAAATTCACGCTCAAAGAGCGCCAGCACGTCGGCATCGGCGCCATCGCGATCACACGGAGTCAGATTCGGTCCCCCATGATCGCGAAAGCGGGAGAAGTTGATCGCGGCGACTTTGAGTGACACCTGGCGGTTAGCCCGAGCGATGGTTTGTGGAAATGCACGACGCCAATATAGATAGCGGCGGCCGAGACGCTCGAACCATTCGCTGTCGATCGCGATGGCGGATGGTCGCGCGGTATTCAGCGTGCCCGGCGCGCTCATGATCGCACCGCCAATTCTCTGCCTTCACGCGCTTGTCGGACGACCCGGGCAAGCCGCCGGATCAGCCTACGCGACGCATGCAACTCCATTTCGAGATCACGGACGACTTCGGGTTGTGCGTATCTGCGAAAGCGTTGGACGCTGAAGTCGAAGAACGATGGATCACGCACGTCGTCGCCGGCCTCGAAGCGGTTGAGCAAAGACAACGCGGCGCAAAAAAAGTCGATCTGCGGCCGGAGGCGCATTTTCGTTTGAGGAAATTCCGCACGCCAGCGCTCGAAGGCGATGATGGCATCGACGAGATCGCTGTGATCGCCGTCGGAGTCGAGATCGGTGTCGTCGAGTCGGGCAGGTGCAGACGCCTCGTTTGTGGGTCGGGGTATTGGTCCGATCGGGAGCGATGCTATATTGGAGATGTTCGTTGACATTGGTGTGATCCGTTGCGATTGCCGTGATTTGCGTGGTGGCGGGTCACGGCTTTCGCGCGTTAAGGGCCTAGGCGGCTTCGTCGCTCGACTCGATGCTCGCGCCTGCGAGCTTCTTAAGCGCGGCGAGCGGGATCCGAATCGCCCGATCTCCTACGCGCACAGAGGGTAAACGACCCTCCTTGAGCATCTGGTAGATCATCGCGCGGCTCACACTGAGCAGCCCCGCCGCTACGATTGGGCGCACTAGAAGCCTGTCGCCGATGCTGTCAGTCATTTTCATTTGTCCGCCTAGCCTCGCTGTGTGTTTCTGATCCATAAATAGTCCCATCTAGAACGCTGTTACCACAAGTATAGCAAAACAGTTTAGGCATGTCTAATAAGGATAGTTGCGTTCGCGATCAACTATAAAATCGCGCTGCCCACGGCATAGCTGGCCGTTTCGTGATGCGCTGTTCTATTCACGATTCCGCGCCTTATGCCCGTGGATGCGCGTGAGTGTTCTTGCGCGCGCGCGTGCAGGTCGGAAGGGTTGACACATATCGCAGATTGCGATATGAATTGCACAGGTGTGGCGCGGATGTGGGTGATTTCGCGAAGGGCGATCAGGGAGTTCAGCGACGAGCACCAGAGGGCTGCGGCGCCCCTCAATGCGTGGTACAAGGCGGTTAGCACCCGGACCTATACGAATTTTCCCGAACTAAAGCAGACCTTCAATAGCGTCGATTTGGTTCACGTGAAAGGCCGCGCGCTCTATGTGTTCGATATCGGGGGCAACAACTATCGCGTCGTGGCGGCGATTCATTTCAACCGGCAGCGGCTCTACATACGCTTCATCCTGACGCATGCGGAGTACGACAAGGGAGACTGGAAGAGATGAACCGCGCCAGCAGCGCCGGCGGACGGCCCACCGGGCGGGTCTTTGGGTGGGGGTGGAGGGCGACGCGGGTGGGGGCCATCAGGGAGATCGGAAACATGAAAACGCGAACGATTGTGCGAACCATCAAGGATCCGAAGGCTCTTGGATTATATACGATGCCCCGCGACGAACATGAATATGATGCCGCCGTCGCGGAGCTTAACAAGTTGCTCGATGAAGTCGGCGATGACACGAATGATCCGCGCTATCGGCTCATCGAGACTCTGAGTGCGCTCATCGGCGCCTATGATGACGAGCACTATGAGGTGCCCGATGTATCGGGTGCGGAAATGCTGCGCTACCTGATGGAAGAGCACAAGCTCAAGCAGGCTGACCTGGCCGAGGAGCTGGGCGCTCAAAGTGTCGTGTCGGAAGTCTTGAGCGGCACGCGCGAGTTGAACGTCGGGCAGATTTGCCGACTGGCGAAACGCTTCCACGTGACTCCGGCGGCGTTTCTTCCGCGCACAGGCATTCGCGATTAGGCGATGCGCCAAAACTCGCGCGTCTCGATCACACCCCCTATAGCGAGCGCGCCGTAGCCGGAGGCGAAGGCGGGCGAGCAGACAGCGCCGCGCCTCTAGGCGCCGACGAATGATGGCGAAGGTGTGCGAGCAAACGATCCCGCTTAGTCTCAAGTGGAGACGTTGCCGAACCCGCGCCAGTTCGGACCAATGGGGGTGTTCCAGTTAGAGCGAATGGAGCTAGATCGCGCTCCGCGCCGCTCTCACCCGTAGCGCGCGCGTCCGCCGCATCCCGAGCACCAGAGCCGCGCCCAGTTCCCCCCACGGCCGCCGCGATGGTGGCCAGATACATCGCTGTGCAAATCCGCGCCCTGATCACTCTGCCTCGCGGCGCACGAGCACAACCGCTCTCGCTTCGACTTCACTTTTGGCAATGAAATGCGCGATCTCCTCGGCAAGATTTTCGAGATCGCTTGCGACCGATTCCCACCTGCGAACTGCTTGCAGCATCCCCTCGACCGTCCAGCGTTTCACTTCGACGGAGGCGATTTGCCAGCATAAAATTTGAAGAAAGTTCAGCACGTCGTGGCGACACGACTCCAGATCGTTAACAACGCCCGTTGACATGATCGCAGTAGCCGCCATTTCCAGTCCTCAGCTATCAAACCCCGGTAGAAGATGGCCGCCACCATAGCACAAGAGGAGACTAGATGACTAACTGTTACGCGTTGTTGACGATTTGTGGTGGTGTATGAACCGTTTCGTAGATCAATGCCGTCCTGTGGCCCATAGCGAGCGACGCGGAGCTTTGCGGAGCACGAGCGAGCACACAGCGCCGCTTCTTAATCTCAACCGCTCGCACGAGCGAGCTAGCTAACAGCCGCCCTTATCACGACGGCGCCGTATAGCTACGCTTCATCTTCGTTCTTGCGCCTCCATTCGGGCAGCGCGAACCCCCAACTCACCGCGAGCCGATCGGCATCTGGTTCTAGCGCGCGCACGTCGAGCTTTTTGCCGGGCTCGACGTGTCCGAGGTATAGATGGGCGAGTTCATGGGCGACCGTCCACATGGCGTCTTCGATGGGCTGCCCGCAAAGTTCGTTGCTGAGGACTATCAGGTTCCTCTCGATTCGTACTGGTCGGATAGTAGTGAGGCCCGCGACGACGCTCTTGCTTGGTTCGTCATCATCGTCGTCGTCACTTGGCTTGTTCGCCACGCCCACCAGGCTCAGCCGGAGCGCCTCGCCGAGCTGTCCTGGGCCGGGGCCGACGAACAGGATTCGCGAAACATTGAGGGCGTCATAAACTTCGACTGAGAGCCGCGCGAGGGTCTGGATGATGATCGTTTCGAGATTATTCTTGCCTTCCATCCGCGACGAATCGCCGAGCACGCTGAGGTCGTAAGCGATCTCTTCCAAGCGCGTCCATCCCTCGCTGGCTTCCGTCGCTGTGTGGTGGGCGGCATCGGCGGCTTCGCGCGCCAACTTTTGTGCCGCGTCATAATCCGCATCCTCGCTCGCAGCCATTTGCTCGCGCATGGTCGCGTGGTAGGCATCACAGGCCGCCGAATCCTCGGCGGTATTGTGGGTGTGGGTGTCGCCTAAGGTGCGGAAACCGTTGAAGCACTCCTCGGTTTCGATAGCGGCGTGCTCTTCGCCGCAATGGCTGCACATCGCCTTCGTTCCTTCCGCCCTGACCAGTTCCATCACTTACCCTCCTTTCAAACTCTCACCCTAAGCGTAGCGCGCCGCAAAAGCGGACCAACACGTTTCGCCATACCGCGCCAAAAGTTTTCCGTATATTGCGACATCGAGGGTGCAAATAACTTGCGCTACTGTCGCGATTCCACGCGCATCACGACATCGCTCCGGGAGCGATTGAGCCGGGTGGAATTGGATTTTAAGGCGGTCGTCTAATCAGGTAATTGCGCAGCCGCGACAGCAGCCGCCATTTACGACCCCACCGTGTAAACTCCATGTGCGCTCCCATACCCAATAAACCAAACACGACGAATAGCAGGAGCAGGGGAAAGTCTACACCTTCCGTCATCAGCGCTGCTTCACCCTTGATGCACACGAGTAATACGACGGCGAGACCGATGCCGAATACGGCGCTTTTGATTAGCCCTTCGATATTCCAGCGCACAATGCTCGCGCCACAATCCTTGCACAATTGTGCATCATCCACGTTAGCAGCACCGCAATGAGTACAGTAGGGCATGATCCTTCTACTAAAAGCGGTGCATTATACCTGCAAAAAGTAGGGTCAATAGAAACATACCCACTATGATCAAGCCGAAAAGAACATCGCTTCGATCCATCGGCTCTCTCATCGCCGATCTGTCATTTGGTAGGTATCCCGGTCGATATCTACGTCCGCATGCTAGACAGGTAACGATGATCTTACGGCTGCCGATGAATCCCGACCACAAACTAAAGCCGCGCTTTTCGGCGTGTAGTTGGGTAGACCCACATTTACAGCGTAGTGCTTTACGATCATCGGTAACTCGTACCGCAACGGGCAGTTGCGTAATTGTCCCGCAACTCTTGCAGAACACGGCCCCGTTCACATTCGCTGCACCGCAATACGTGCAATAGGGCATCGCGGCTTCCTCCCGCCTGAATCTAAACTGCCGGCCTTTTGAACCAGTCGCGCGATTCGCCCGAAAACACCATAACAAGCGCAGCGGCTTGTAACGCACCTGCCAACGCGGATAGAGCGCCGACGACCGGCGTGGTCAAAAGCATGGTAGCCGCATTACTCATGACGAACGGCAGACTAACGATAAGCAGGATAAGCTGCGTCCACCGCGCCCAGTTTTTTCGCCGCCGTGCAATCAGCCAGATCCACCACACGGCGAGAGGCAGGGAAAATAACAGGAAAACGATAGCGAGGATTAAAGGGAAGTCCGCGCCAAGCGCCGAAATGCGAGGATCTTCCGATAGGCGTGGATAACCGAGAATCGCATTGAAGCAGCCAAGGCCAAGCGCGGTGTACATCAATCGCTCGAACCAGGCAACGGTTAACGGCATCGGCATCTCCATCCGTGCCGCAAGCGCCTGGAGCGATGGTGGAAGAGGCGACGGCGATGCTACCGCCGCCCCGCACGCCTTGCAGAATCGTGCGCCGCTCACGTTCGCCACGCCGCAACTGACGCAAAAAGGCATCGTAACCTCCTTTCGATCTGACTAACGAAGTTCGGGCCAGTTGACCTAATAAGTCAATCGATGCAACGGCGATGGTCTTTTGTTTGGCGCGATAACCTCCCGCCCGATTCGCGGCAGGGCTCCTTCTCTCCCTACAACTAAGTTCGGGCGATCACCATCTCGCGCAGAGCGTCAAGCGTTATGGGCTTCAAACCCTGCGTGCGCGCGATGACCGTGAGCGCGTCGATCAGAAACTCCTCATCGACGCGAAACCTCATCGACTTCCGCTCATAGCAGCTACGGCATAGAACGCACGGCGCTGCCCGAAACGCCACGGCCTCGGTGGCGACGGCCCCGCACGCGCACTTCGCGCCCAACTCGACGGTTTCGACTGCTTCGTTATTCTGCATGAATATTCTCCGTACCTTCATTTTTGGCGCGATGTGCGTCGCGCTTCGCGTTTCCGTTGAGTCGCTGGATCAACGTGCGCAGCATCAAAAGCGCCCTCGTGACGATGATCGCGCCCAGCTCGACGATTAGCTTATCGGCATCAGCCTGCGTCGTGACGCCCGCCACGATCCGCCGTGCCGCTTCGCGCTCCGCTTCTACGATGATGATCGCGCCGTCGTGGAAAGGCTGTAGCGCCGCGCCCACGTCCACGATTCCGTGATCGGCGAATAGCCGTCGCGCGTCGTCGGCATCATCGTTGAATGAACGGATCGCGTAGGGGATCAACGCGCGCAGTAACCCTTCCGCGGATGCGCACCAGCACATCGTCTCATCAGCCGCATCCATCGCCTAAACCCTCCGCCCGGCGAGAGCGACTGCGGGATCGACGCTGAGGAAGCGCTCGATGGCGCGCGTCGAACATCCCAAAGCTCGCCCAGTCGTCGGGTCGCACACCACGATGCCGAGGCGGCGGCCGTGGCGATCCATCCAACTTCGATGCTTGTTGAGCCGCGCGGCTGCGTCCTTGATCGCGATCAGCTTGTCGCTTTCGGGCTTGGGCGCGTTGGCGCGATCCGTAGTCGCAGAAGCCATGGATGAAAGGCCCAGGAACGCGCGCTGGAAGCAGGCCGAGGCGGCGCTTTGAAATTTCGTGGCGAGTGCGTACGCGGCGCGTGGATCAACCTCGTCGAGACACTCGGGTCGATGAAGAATCTCATCGGGCGTGATCATGACTTAACCTCCTTCCTGCGTTGTGGCGCGATCCGTCCGCGCCCTTTGGATTGCGAGTAAACGTGCTGTCGCTATTTTGGGCGATGGGACCCATTTCGCCTCCAGGGAAGTTCGGGCAGTTTTACGATGCCCTCCACGTCAGCAATGGCCGCCACGACGCACAGGATGCCCCAGGCGCGATGCTAGCTGCCTCCATCGCGCCGGGGGGTCCCCGTTGGATCAAACCGCGCGCAGAGGGACGTTCACCCGATGCGCCGTCGTCCAGTCCGCCAAAAACTGGTTGCAGCGCTCGATCCGTCGCAACCCCGAGGCCAGGTCCATGCCGCACATCTCTCGTTGCGCCAAGCCGATGTAGTAACCGGCTTGCTCATGTAACAACAGCTCCTCGACGCCCGCCGATCGCGCCTTCAGCACAGTGGCCATCGTGGCGTCGTCGAGAACGCCGGTGGCCGGTGTGATGTAGGCCGCGCTCTGCATCAGCCGCACGGCCGCATCGCCGGGCACGCTCAAGACGCACTGCAACCAGATCGCATCCAACGGCTCCGGTAGCTCATCGCAGCGGTAGTCATTCCAGTGGCGTTCGAGCATCGCGTCATCGAGCGCCTCGCGATCGCTGTCGCTGTCGAGCTGCCGTGCCAGCTTGAACGCCTCGGACCTGTTACTCGTTCGCATCGCCTTCCCTCCTAGAACCCGGTTAGGTGGGGCGAAATTGCCCCTTCGATCCGTCGATTCGTGCCGATCCACAGTCGCGAAGTTGCGCCACACTTCAGCCACAGTCGCCGAATTTCCCAATGATGACGCGGCTTTTTCGTGGCGCAGAGGATGTGACATCCAGTGCGCTATGGCGATCTCGCGCTGTGAATTGTGGCTAAAGTGTGGCTGAACTATCGCGCACCATCGGGGCGACGGTGCGTTTCGGACTCGACTAGCAAGTAGGAAAGTGACTGATAGTGTTGGATCGTGCGCGGTGGAGAGAGGGTTTGTGGTTACTGGGGACGGACTCAAAATCCTCCGTGCGCAAGCACATGCGGGTTCAAGTCCCGCCCTCGGCACCAAGATTATCCCCGACAGTGCTGCGATTTCTAGCGCGGGGGACTTTGGCTGTCAAGTCCCCCGCGCAGAGATCTCGGCTGACTTTGGCTGAACTTTGGCTGTTCGTCACTCTTCGTAGAACGAGTTAGCGTTCGTTCGTCCTCGCAATCTCCGTTCGGTTTTCAGGTCAGTCGGAACCTTTAGCGGGGAGACTATTCCATCATTCAGCGCCAGCGTGCCCTGCGAAAACACTGCTGCTGATTGCCATCACACGCACAGTTCGAAGTTCAGTTCGAGAACTGCCGCCCGCTACTCGACTGCGCTTACCAGGTACTGCTGCGCTACAGGACCGCAGCTTTCCGGCTCATGACGCGCGCTGTAACCTGCTCTTTCATTGCGTTCGTGAGAGATCGCCTAAATCATACGATTTTCATTGGCATGCATAGTGCTGACTAAGAACCCGAAACGCCGGACTGACAGTCTCTAAAGGAGTTGGCCTAATTAGGTGAAGGATCACCCTGCGGCGAGCCTGTGATTATAAATAGCTCACTGCTATCGAGCACCGCGATTGCGCTGTTGTTCATTTGTCTCTGCGGCCTGGCTGGCCTCGCTGCCAATCCAATCGAGGAGTCGATCTGCGACGCGACGGCCGATCATTATCTCGTAACAGAGGATTACACTGCCGCGATTCGTCTTCATCGCGAGTTCCTCCAGAAGCATCCAGCCAACGCGCTCGCTCACTATCATCTGGGCTTTGCGTACGGAATGACGGGCGACGAAACGCAGGAACTCAATGAGTATCTGCGCGCCACTGCGCTCGGGCTCTCGCGGTGGGACCTGTTTCTCAACATGGGGATCGCCCTCCTCGCAAATGGCAACCTGCCGGCAGCCATGGATGCATTGCGGCATGCCGTTCGACTCGACTCGAACCAACCCGAATCCCACTACAATCTCGGCTTGGTCTACGAACGGCGCGATATGCTGACCGAGGCGGAGCAGGAGATGCTTTCCACTCTGCGCCTGGCGCCCAAACAACAGGATGCCCGCAACATGCTGGGTGTCATCTACGCTCGGCAGGGAAAGAACGCCGAAGCATCCGCGCAGTGGCGTGCGCTGCTTCGCGAGGCTCCCGACTACAGCCAGGCACGCACGAACCTGGCGATCGTCAAAGGCAAGGCGGTCGAAGGTCACGGGGAGGCTTTTGCACATGCAGCTACGATCCCCAGCTCGCCGATACCAATCGCACGAGGATGCGCTGAGCACGATCGAGGATGCTCTCCGGCTAACCGCTGAAGAAAGAAGTGTCGCGGCGCGGGGAAGTGCGCCCCCAGGTTCGAGCGCGAGTTGACGGACGAGCGGATCCGCGGCCGTCACTGACCTGTTCATCCACGCCGGGCTATGTGAGGTGCGGGCTGTTGGAGATCAGAATGCGTCTTTTGGATACAGCCGTCCGTCTCCAAGGGCACCAAACAGGTTCGGAAAGCTCTTTTCCAAAGCTTATTTCGCCGGCATCTTTTGTGCGTCGCAATCCCTTAAGAAGAGAGCGCCCATGGATGCATCGCAGAAACCAGATGTGCGTCTCGTGGAAGGCGCTGGCCAAAAGCGGGCCCAGAAAGAGAAGTCCGCGGAGATATCGTTCCCTTCTGCCACGGAGGATCAATTTCGCACTGCGTCGGAGCCTCGCGCTGAGGGCAAGGCCTTGCGCGAGGACGTGCCGCGCGAGGCGCATGGGGGATGGAAACTCCCCACGGGCGGATGCTGCAGTCGCCGTTCACCTTTGAACCGCTTGGTTGGGAGTGGCGCGCCCCTTGAATTGTGAGTTGGCAAAAGCGAGGTAAGGAAAATGGCGAATTCAACAGAGGCTTTGCGTGGTTCAGAGAATGGAGCTCCATTGGCGGCAGCAACCGCTGTGCCCGACAAGGAAGATAAGCGAACAGCGAAGGTTCAAAAGGGCCGCACGCTGACGGCCGTTCCTAAGCCAAGCGGCGCTAGAAGGAGTGGTCCGGCGAGCCGAAGAAAAAGCCAGCCGAAGCCAAAACGGACAAAAGTAAAGGCCACACTTGGTATCCTCACTAAAGAACAGCGTCACGAAGCAGGCAAAGCACTGCGGGAAAAGTGCCCGCGTACATCTCATCGCGAGATCGTGCTTGGGCAAGGCGAGCGTGACGTCGTCAAACTGATCGAAGCTCAGAACAAAGACCGGCTCGAGAATCTGATCCCTGTCCGCCATGGGCGGATGGCGCAGTCGGCGTTCGCATACTTTCGAGGTACGGCTCTGATACAAGCGCACGACCTAAAGGGTACGCCAAGCAGCGGGATAATTGTTCATTCCTGCGGCGACTGCCATCTGATGAATTTCGGCGGCTTCGCCACGCCCGAACGCAGCCTCGTTTTCGATATCAACGACTTCGACGAGACCCTGCCCGCAACCTTCGAAATGGGATCTGAATAAAGAAGGCGACAACAAATTCACCGCACGATCGATAAGGTGACGATCACGGTGACGCCGCAGACCGCAGAGGTCGGGAAGAGGAAGAGCGCGGCGACGCCGTCGCCGACGAGAGTATCGAGTCAGCACCTCGGGCGCACCTCTCGAACGGTCCAGGTGATGCGGAGGTCGGCCAGGAGATCTGAAACAAAATGGCCAAAGTGAAGATTCGTACGATCACGGAGTGTCAGCAGGCAGGCAAGTCACTACGGGAAAAGTTCTCACCCCTTAAAAAACTGTCGTCGAAACAGCGAAAGAGGCCAAGACCCCGCTGCTTGCGGGAGGTAGTGTTACGATGAACCAGCTCGAGAACCCAAAGTCCCGGCAACCCGTCGACAACAAGATCCCGGCCTTCCAGGCACACCACTCGCGAGCTGAGCTGGCGGCGATGGGCAAAGCTTTGCGGGACAAGTGTCCGCGAACCTCACACGCCGAGTGGAAGCTGCCGCACGACCGGCCGGACCCGGTCCGCCTGGTGCTGAAGGCCGACGAAGGACGCCTCCCCGAGCTCCTTCCCCTTCGCCACGGGCGCATGGTGGCGTCTCCGTTCACTTTCTACCGGGGCTCGGCGCTCGCCATGGCGGTGGATCTGGAGGGCACTCCGTCTACCGGCGTCCGCGTGCAATGCGGCGGAGACTCCCACCTGGTGAACTTCCGGGGTCTCGCCACCCCGGAGAGGCAAATCATCTTCGCCATCAACGACCTCGATGAGACCCTCCCGGCGCCCTGGGAGTGGGACCTCAAGCGTCTCGCGGCGAGTTTCGTGATCGCCTGTCGCGACAACGGCCTCAGCGAATCCGCCGCCAAGGATGCGGTTCTCAGTTGTGTCAGGTCCTACCGCGAGCACATGGCCGAGTTCGCCGCAATGAAGGTGCTGGACCTGTGGTACTTCGCCGTCGAGGCCGAGATGCTGATCGCGGGTGTCAAAGATGCCGGGATCCGGCGCAGCGCGATCAAGAACTTGGCGAAGGCGCGTGAGAGCAGCAACTCGGAAGGCCTGTTCCCGAAGCTCGTAGGCGATTCGGGCGGGTCGCCGATTATCAAGGACCAGCTCCCAGCGATCTTTCACTGGAAAGGTCACACCGCCGGTGAGATCCATGCGGACGTCAGGGACGCCTTCACCCGGTACCGCGAAAGCCTGGCGCCTAACTATCGCATGTTGCTCGACCGCTACGAAATCAAGGACGCCGCAGCCAAGGTCGTCGGCGTCGGGAGCGTCGGCACAGCCTGCTTTATAATGCTGTTGATGGCCGGCGGAGGAGATGCTCTCATTTTGCAGGTCAAGGAGGCGCGCGCATCGGTTCTGGAGGCGTATGCGGGAAAGAGCATCTTCCCGAACCACGGACAGCGTGTCGTTTACGGCCACCGGCTGATGCAGCCGGCCAGCGACATCTTTCTTGGATGGACCGAGGGTAGGCGAGGACGTCACTTCTATGTCCGCCAGCTCCGCGACGTCAAGATCAAGTTTGCTGTCGAGACGTTCGACACGGCCAAGATGACCCTCTTCGCCCAGTGTTGCGGCTACTCGCTGGCGCTCTCCCACGCACGCTCCGGGGACGCCGCGATGATCAGCGGTTACCTGGGCCAGAGCGACCAGTTCGACAAAGCGATCGCCGCTTTCTCGATTGCCTACGCCGACCAGAACGAAAAGGACCACGCCGCGCTCAAACGTGCGATCCGCGAGGCAAAGGTCGAGGCGGTCTTCGAAGAGGCGAAGTGAGCGCTCGCGCATGAATATCCGTGGTACGCCGCCTGGGACCTCGCCTTTCACACGCTGGCGCTGTGGGAGCGTAAGCGCACGCTCTTATCTGCGCAGCAATGATCAATTTGACGATATATGAAGGTCTCGGTCGACATCGAAATCCAAACGCCGCGTGTGATTGCAGGCGTATGCCAAAATTTGCGGGCTGACGCTGGCCCGGGCTCATGACAAAGCAGGTGATTCAGCAATCATAGCGGGGTATCTGGGCAGCAGCGATCAGTTTGACGAAGCGATCGGAGATTACGCGGTCGCATACGCCGATCAGGTCGAACGCGACTATAAGACTTTGGTCAAGGCGATTCGCGGCGGCCGCCTCAAGACCGACACAAGCCCACGCCGTCTGGCGACCGCGCTGCGATAAGTGCAAAGTTCTCACTGAGACCAAAAATGTTGACGAGGACTCTTGCAGCGCTTGGTATGTTGCTGATGCTCTTCTGGATGATCACTCCGAGCGCTGGATTCGCCCAGGCTCCGACGACGCTGACGGCCGAAGAAAAGTTGGAGCAAGACTTCAACGATCCGCTGACGACCCTGCCACAGGTGCTCGTTCGGGATAGCTACACGCCAGCCAATTACGGACCTTGCACGCCACAATCGTGCTTCAGAAATGAAAAGACCAACCAATTAATCATTCGACCATTGATCCCGCGCATACCGCCCAACACACTACTTCCCTTTGTCCAGCTGGTACGACCCACTTTCGCACTCGTGACAATGCCGAGCTCTCGAGGCGGAACGCGCACCGAGTTCGGTGACCTGCCTATGTTCGATGTAGCGGTTCTGCCATGGCCAGACAGGAAGAAAACCGGGTTCCTGATCGGAGTGGGACCTACATTTGTGTTTCCGACCGCGACCTCCAAAAGCGCCGGGCAAGGTGCTTGGCAGGTCGGACCAGCGTTTGGAGGTATCTACACGGGCATTCCCGGACTGCTGGCAGGGTTCGTTGTCCAGAATCCCGTTAGCTTCGCGTACACGTCACCCAAGCGTCCACCGCAAAACACTTTTGAGTTCCAACCAGTCTTTGCACTTCATTTATGGGACAAATGGTATCTCCGGTCAGCGGACGCAAACTGGACGATGGGTTGGCACCACAAAAACCCCACGATGTTGCCGCTGAGCATCGGTCTCGGTCGATCGATTGTGCGTCCGGGGCTGCCGCCGATGAGTCTCTTCGTGACGGGACAGTGGATGGTCTATAGGCAATTCGCCGCGCGCGCGCCGCAGACTACGATCAACTTCGGTCTGACGGTCGCGTTTCCGCAGCTAAGAGACTGGTGGTCACGAAACTAACCGAGCTCGCCTGTCGGCCGCCGCACAAAAGCTTCGCTCTCTTTCGTCAGGCCGCGCCGGCGAAGTCCCTCCACCCGCGTGTGGTCCAATCCATTTCGCTTCTCACTGAATACCTGTGGGGAACAGGAACGTTACGCTCACGCGGAGTATCCACTGCGGTGCGTCATCCGGACGCTTCAGAAGGTCGTACGCGCCAACCTGCAGACTCAAATCCTGAGAGCCCATCTTGAACGCCTTGCCGATATCCGCGCCCATCGGAATAGTCCACGCGTTGGCCGTCTCGGCTGTCCAGTCGTAGGTAATGGCGGGATCGCAGTCGACGAACCAACCGCTCTCGAAGTTGTAGCTGATTTGTGGCTCGATGTAGGTCTGATTCACGCTTCCGCGCTCGCGATTTCCAGCGAACGACATTAGTTGGTATGCGAGTATGTAGTTGGACCACGGACCCTCTGAGTAAGCGAGCACCGCAGTTGGTCCGGCCGACCAGCGGCCGGTTCCCAATTCCGAGCTGCTGGCAGTGGGGAAGTCAAAGATCGGACCTAAGCCCCAAATCCAGGTGCTCGCCTTGGCCGGCGCGAGAAAAAAAGAAGTTTCCAAGTCTTCCAGCCCGGATTGTTCATGCGGAGTGGGAGCGTAACTGACGGTCAGGCTCGGCCGTGCGAACAGGTCCCAATCCGCATTCAGCGAAAACGGCACTATCGGCTCGATATTTACGCTTTCGCCGACTTTATGATGCGGACCTAGTTGAAATCCGGTCGCGGACTGAATCGGAACTTTGACAAAATCCTCAAACGGGTTATGAACGGCTATCGCCAGCTCCTGATCGGTCATGACGCTGGTGGACGCTTGCGCAGGCGTCGGCGCTTGTTGCGCTTGTGCAGATACCGCCAGAGCGGTGCTCAGCAGCAAGCCCAAGACAATGGCGGAGGGCCCGAATTGGAAACGAAGCAACCTCAAGTTGGCGCTTCCTAAGGGGCGGTGCCGAACCACTTGTCGTAGATCTGCTGATAGGTGCCGTTCTCACGAAGCGCGATCAACGCAAGATTGATCTTTCTGCGCAGCGGGCTGTCCAGCTGCACCATGATGGCGGCTGGCGCAGTATTAAATTCGGGACCGACCGTCTTCACCCGTCCCTTTCCCTCATGAGCTGCATAGTAGAGGAGTATTGGCGCGGGCAAGAGCACCGCATCCACTTTCTTGTCCAGCAGAGCCTTATACACTTGATCAGGTGTCGGGAACTCCTCCACCTGTGCGTTCTGACCCCGGAGATAGTCAACCGCGGTGCTGCCCGCTAGCGTGGCGACCTGCTTACCAGGCAAATCACCCGGCCCCTCGATAGCGCCGCGAATCTGCTCCACCGTCAAGGTGGTCGTTAGTTGGGCGGTATAGAAAGCAACGAAAACCACACCGGCAAATATCCAGAAAATTGCGAAGGCGCGCGCCACCAATTGATGCGGCATCCCCTCGGGTGATCCCGTCAGCGTCGAAATCGCCCAAAAGAATGCCTCGAAGATTCCCGGAAAGTAGTTCGGGCTCGAAATGATTCCGTCAGGGCGCCGCCGTTCGAACAGCCAGACGAGATGGGCCGGAATCAGGACGAGCAGCAGGGCGATGCCGAGCCACACTATGGTCGTTCGCGAAAACAGCAGACGGAGCAGGTCCCATAAGGGGCTTGTAGTCTGCGCCGTCTCGCCGGTATCGCGCACCATAACTTGCAGCCCTGCTTGCAATGTTGGGATCGAAAAATCGAAAACCTCGTCACGCGCCGAAGTTATAAATAGGCTGAGGCTGAGGTCGGCGTTTTTGGACCGCAACGCTTCTTCCAAATGGCTTACATCGGGCTCGATCTGATAGCTCGTCTTTACCTTCAGCCGAGCAGCAATCGCGTTCCAAAGGTCGATGCTGAATCCGGTCAGGGTGCCGTTCCGTTCCATAACGTTCGGCGGAGCAATGATTGCCGCCACACGAAGCTCGGGCGTCTCGCCTTGCGCAGAGGCGACCGGGGAACTGCCGGTTTGCGAATATGCGGGAGCGGCGAGTGCAGCGCCGATCAGTGTTACCGCCAGTATCGAAAGACCTCTCTTCAACGTACGACCTCCTTGATCTCTTGTTGCGCCTCAGGCCGAGTTTGCACGCTGCGGATGTGGCCGAAGGCGAGGTCGCGACCGAGCAGTTGGAGTGGCGGCATCTTTGTTTTCATGCCGTTTTCGGACAGCTATTCCCGAAAAATCATCGCGAGTAGTGCAAGTAACCCCAGTATCGCGATCAACGCAGCGACCAGCACGGACAGTGAGCGCTGTTTACCGGCGTGTTGCGCTCCGAGTCTTCGGATGTTCTGGCGGTTTTCAAGGGTAGCCAGCAGCAGCGAGATGAGTCCAATGCTGACTAGCGCGAGTGCGAACTCACGCGGTCCGATGAGGTAATTCTGTTGCTTCTCGCTTGGCGCTTCGATCTGAAAGAATTTATAGATGCTGAAGCCAAACGTGATTAGCGAAGTCGCGGTTCTGATCCACGACATCATGGTGTTCTCGTACGAATTGCGCGTGCGCTCGAACGCGAGCTCGGTCGAAGTGTCGAGCGCCGGGGCGCTCCTCGGAGGCTGTTCGGCCATTTGCTTAGATCCCTTTAATCCCCAGGTTAGTGCTTACGGCTGACGGTATCCCACAGCGGCTCCATTCGCTTCACGGGGAGCCAAACTCCGTTAACAAAATCTGCGCGCTGACCAGCAGCATCCAGATCGGGAAGACTAGTGTGATCCATCGCCAATTGGCGATCACTACCAACAGCACTAGAGCACACGCATAGCCCGAGAACGCTATCCAACGCGGGAAAACGGCAGTACGCAACCCTATGGTGCAGGCTGAGATCATGAAAACGCCGGCCATCTTCATGGCGAACAAGTTAATCAACGCGTCGCATATGCGGCGTCCGAAATAGTAAGTTGCGCTATCGATGTTGCTGGCCGCCACCGACTCAATCAGCGCCCCCATAACGGCCGCGGCAGCGAACATGCAAGCCACAAACAGCAACCCGCTAGCGAGAAATACGGTCGCGAAGAACTGATCTTCAAGCTCTCCCAAGCGGTTGCGGAGGACACCGATGAACCACAGAAATGCGATCCCGGCAAACGGAACCAGGTCCAGTGCAAATCGTACCGCGTTTCGGCGGTCTGGGTCGGTCATCCAAACGCCCGGCAAGTTCGGATCAGCCGGGACAGCGTAGCGCGCAAGTCCCAGACCGACGATCAACAGGACTGAGAAAATTACGCCGGCGATGGCCGCCCCTCGCGGAGGCGTAACGGTCTGCTGGGGAGAAGGCCTTGACGAGGTAGTCACGGTATTGTTTCTGGTGGTCTGGCGATCGGAGTTCGTATCATGCGCTGCTTCCGTTGACCACCTGGCGCTGACGGCGAAGGACGGGCAGCCTAATGACTACGCGGAACGCCCAGCCCTTGTCGGTCTTCCACCGCAGCCTCTTGTTGTTCTTCTGGGTCGGAGAAGGACCGCGCGATGGTCGAATCCAACCGCTTTTGGTGGTCTCTCAGTGATTCGCGGCGCTCCTAAGGCAGCGCAGAAAACAGATCGCCGATCAAGGCTTTCATGCGACGCATCACCTGTAAGCTGGTGGCGCCGCGGAAACGTATCTCATCGAATGCCAATGTTAGAAAATCTTCCCACGTCGGGTGCGAGATCACCACCCTGAGAGCCCCCTCGCGGTCTCGAACCACACCGATTTCCAGACGCCGGCTGCCGATCCGCAACAGCGGATCTTCGATTTGGTCAAGGGCCTGAACTGCCGTGGTGGGATCATTTATCGCCGGAGAGAGCGCTCTGATCGCAATATCCACCAGTAGACGGATAGGTATTTTGGATCCTGCTCAAACGTGCGCTCGCCGCCCGTCCCAAACGCCTTCTTCCAGGCCTTTCCCTCGATCAGTTGTCGCCCGCCCAAGACCCGCAGCAGGACTCTCCCCTCGACTAGCGTCTCCCCGACGGACGAGACTACTTCGACGACCTTTCCCGATTCCTCGCCCAGCGCTAACAGTGTCCGCTCGTCGAGAGCCTACCAGCGCTTGTGGCCGCCCACGATCTAAGTGACGGGAAGCCTTCGAAAGTCCCCGGGCCAAGTCAAATCATGATTGCTCCTCGCTGTGTCAGCAGACGTAATTTCGGTCGAATTTCGGCGCTCGCAAGCTTTTCATCAGAACACTTCCGGCACCAAGTTATAGCGACGGTTTTTTGGTTCTTCATAGCCATGCGCTTTCTGCCGTTCGGGAAGTTTAACCTTTTCCCACTCGATCTCCGCGTACGGAATGACGCTTAAAAGATGTGAAATGCAGTTCAGTCGCGCCCGCCGCTTGTCATCGGCATTGACGATATACCAGGGCGCGAATGAAGTATCGGTTGCGAGGAGCATCTCGTCCTTGGCCCGAGAATAATCGTACCAACGTTTGTGAGACTCGAGATCCATCGGGCTCAGCTTCCAGATTTTCCGACCATCATCGATGCGCGAAAGAAAACGTCTGGTCTGTTCCTGCTGGCTCACTTCGAACCAATACTTAACGAGAATGATTCCCGACTGGACGATAGCGCGTTCCCAACTCGGAACGAGTTCGAGAAACCGGACAACCTCTTGTTCGGTGCAGAACCCCATCACACGTTCCACTCCTGCGCGGTTGTACCAACTGCGATCGAATATGACCACTTCGCCTGCTGCCGGAAGGTGCGGGAGGTAGCGCTGCACGTACATTTGGGATTTCTCTCGTTCGGTCGGAGCCGGCAGCGCTACAACCCTGAACACTCTGGGGCTGACTCTTTCGGTGATCCGCTTGATGACGCCGCCCTTGCCTGCGGCGTCGCGTCCTTCGAAGATGACGATGATCTTCAAGCCCTTGTGCTGCACCCATAGCTGCACCTTGACCAGTTCGGCTTGAAGGTTCGCAAGTTGGCTTTCGAACTCCTTGTTCTTGAGCTTTGCAGCTTTCCCTTCTGGGAGGCTCGAACGGGGCTTTGCTTTTGTTTTATCTGCTGGCTCTTTGCGCAACGGTATGGCCCTCTACTTTCGCAACCGTGAAACCTTCGACAGCTGATATTAGTCCGCCTGAGTCCATTGCGTGTCGCTCAAATTCCATCCACCGCCGAGCGCTTTATAGAGACTGACGACCACGAGCAGCTGATCGCGTTGAGTCTGAGCGAGTGCGTCTTCTGCTGGAAATAGCAACTGCTCCGCTTCGAGCACTTCGAAGTAGCTCGCCCGTCCCGCATTATATCGAAGTAAGGACAGCTCCACCGATTCCCGCAATGAGGCGACCTGATGCTGCAAAGCCTGCCGCTGCTCAACCAAGGTCGTCTGTGCTATTAGTGCGTCGGACACTTCGCGGAACGCCACGATGACCGTCTGCTTGTACTGCGCGATGGTTCCTTCCCACAGGGCTTGTTGCGCGTAATAGGTTTCGAGTATCTGTCCACCCTGGAAGATCGGACCTGCCAGACCGCCAGCGATGTTCCAGATGCTGAAGCTGTTGTCCAACAGGTGATTCATATTCGGACTCTGCGCGCCGTACAGTGCAGAAAGTCCGATACGCGGAAAGAAACCCGCCACCGCGACACCAACCTGAGCATTTGAGCCCATCACGTTTTGCTCGGCCTGCAAAATATCAGGACGGCGCTGTATAACCTCGCTGGTGAGCCCTAGCGGCGTGCGCGGCGTCGCTTGCTCGGTCAGTTGAGCCCCTCGCGGAATCTCTTCAGGGTATGCACCCAACAGAATGCTAATCGCGTTCTCCTGCTGAACGATGGCGCGTTTCAGACTTGCAACACTCGCGAGACTGGAATCGTAAGCGGCCTGAGCGCGAGCTACGGGCAGCTTGCTGTCCCTGCCGAACTGATAGCGCTGAGTGAAAAGATCGAGAGTCTGTTTGTAGGTGCGAGAACTTTCTTGCGCGATCGCGAGTTCGCGGTCAAGTTCCAGCAGGCTGAAATAGCTGGCGGCTACATCGCTGGCCAGAGTCAGCATGACGCCGCGGCGCACATACTCCTGAGCGAAGAGATTCGCGCGCGCGGCCTCCGTGGACCGCCGAATCCGTCCCCACACATCGACCTCCCAGACGAGGTTAAGCAAACCTCCAAAAGCATTGAACGTTATGTTTCCTCCTGCTTGTTCCAGTGGCACGAAAGCCTTCTCGCGCCCGGCGAAGCCCTGGTAACCGATCTGTGGATATAATTGCGACGCTGCGACTCCAACTAATGCGTGCGCCTGCTCGACACGATCTGCAGCGAGTTCGAGATCATAGTTGTGTTCAAGGGCGGTGGCTATCAGACTCTGCAGGGCCTTGTCATTGAAAACCTGCCACCAAGCCAGATCGGCGAGGGAGGTCGCTTCTGACGGTCCGATTTGCGAGCGGAAATCCTCGACTGGTCTCACTTCGGGACGTTTGTAATCCGGGCCGACCTCAATCCCCCAAAGCTTGCCCCAGATACCTTTCGGCTCGGCCGCGGGTGAACATCCCGCGATACAGAACACCACCAGCAAAAAGGCTGATAATCTGATTAGAACGAAAATTGTCGAAGCGCTCGTTTTCACCCGACAGTTCCTCTATTGAATTGCCGCTAGCATTTTTCTGAATCTGCTGAGCGAGTAGGTAACGTATGCAGATCCGATCAGAAACATCTTGAGCAGATCGGGCCACACCATACTCGATGTTGCGTTTCTGAAGAGCACGGCCTGGGAAAAGCTGACGAAGGCCGTCGATGGCACAAACTGCATAAACTTCTGCAGCGGTACCGGCATGCTCTCGAGCGGGGTCTGACCGCCCGACAGCAGGCTCATCATGATGAACACCGGGAAGGCAAGCAAGCCGAACTGCGGCATCGAGCGGACCAGCGTCGCGAGCATGATGCCCAAGGCCGTGACCGAGAAAAGATAGACCACCAGACCGCCGACAAAAAGCGTTATCGAGCCGGCAATCGGCACCCCAAGCGCGCCTTTAACGACCAGATATAGCGACAGCATCACCGCTACGACGACGACCAGGCCATTGGCCCAAATCTTCGCAAACATGAGTTCGTAGGGACGCAGCGGCATTACCAGGAGATGTTCGATCGTTCCATGCTCGCGTTCGCGCAGGACGGCGGCGCCGGTCAGAAAGATCGCCAGCACTGAGATGTTGTTGATGATCTGGTTGATCGCGACGAACCAACCCTGTTGCATATTCGGGTTGAAGCGAGCTCGGGTGACCAGCTTGACCAGCTCGCGGTTAGAGGATTTGGAGCGATTGGCCCAGAAGGGTTGAACTTCCCTATTGATGATGTTCTGAATATACGACGGGCCGCGACCCGCCTGGCTCATCGCGGTCGCATCAGTGATTATCTCGACTGTCGGGGTGGCACCCTTGGTAAGATTCTCCTGAAACTTTGATGGTATATCGATGATGAAGGTATAGAGACCTTCATCCATGGTCCGATTGATTTCACTAAAAGGCAGTTCCACTGCGGGCAGAAACTGAGGTGGCAGCAGCGAGTCGCGTATCTGTCGCGACGCTGCCGAATGATCCTCATCGACGACCGCGACCGAAGCATTGACCACATCCATCACGGCGCTCTTCGCTGGCGTGTAAACCGAAAACGTGAACGAATAGGCGATCAGCAGCAACAAGACCGGGTCACGGAACAAGCTCAGCAGCTCTTTAACGCCGAGCTGAATAATATGTTTGACGTGCTGCACCGCCTAGGCTTCCTGCTTCTTCAACAGCACGACTGAAGTAGTGAAGTAGATAAGAGCGAGAATAAGGAGCGCCACAATGTCGCGCCACAGTGCCGCAAAGCCGAGCGCTTTGGTAAAGGTACCGACGCAGATCGCCTGAAAGTAGGTGCTGGGGAAAATTCGCGCTGCGATGCGGGCACCACCGGTGAGCGAGGAAGCCGGCACGAACATCCCAGAAAACTGCGTGGCCGGAAGAATAGTAATGATAGCGGCCGCGAAAATCGCCGCCGTTTGCGTAGTCGCAAACACCGAAATCAGCAGGCCGAAGCCCGTGCTAGCGAGGACATAGATCATGCCACCCAGCACAAGGGTCGCGAGACTACCCTTGAATGGAACCTGGAACATGAAAACTGCGAGTGCGACCAGAGCACTAAACTGAATCAGCGCAACCGCGAAGTAGGGCAATTGTTTGCCGAAAAGAAATTCGAGGCGGGTGGCCGGAGCCGCATAAAAGTTAGCGATCGAGCCCAACTCCTTCTCGCGCACCACGCTTAACGCGGTCAACATGCTGGGAATGAGAATCAGGAGGAGCATGATATCGCCGGGTACCAGCGCATAGATGCTCTTGAACGCCTGATTGAACAGCGCCCGCGCCTCAAACTGCACAGGCTTCTGGAGCGGTGGAAGCCCGCGTGCTTTGCGCAGCTGCGTAAGATAATGATCGTGAACGCTTTCGACGTAGCCGCGAGCCGTCTCGGCCCGAAACGGTATTGCGGCGTCGAGGATTACGTTTATCTCCGGCTGCCGGTTGCGCTGCAAGTCGCGCTGGAACGCGGGCGGAATCTCAATGGCAAGGCGCAACTCGCCATTGCGTAGACGACGGTCCAAATCACCGTAACTCCGCAATGGTGCATGCTCAGTGAGGTAGTACGAACCGCTATAGCTATCGGTATAATCGCGGCTGGCCGGCGTATTATCTGAATCCAGCACCGCAAACGGCAGATGATCGATATCGAGTGAGATGCCGTAGCCAAACACGATCATCAGGAGAATCGGACCAAAAATCGCGAATGAGAGCCGAACGGTGTCGTGCTGCAGCTCGACCGCTTCACGCCGCGCAAACGCCCATATGCGGCCCAGGCTGAAGCGGCTGGGAGTCTTGTCGTGATGACTCGTGAGAGCGGTCGGTTCCGCTGCGGGCTCGACTGTCGCTGTGCCAGTGACACTCTTTTCGGCCGCTTCTTCGAGGTAACCAATAAACGCATCTTCGAGGTTCTTGGCCTTGCGTTCAGCTACCAATTGGGCCGGCGGTCCCTGCGCCAACACTTTGCCCGCGTGCATCATCGACATCCGATCGCAGCGTTCGGCCTCATTCATGAAGTGCGTCGAGAGAAAGATCGTGACGCCGTTCTCGCGCGACAGCTTGATCAACAATTCCCAGAAGCCATCGCGCGCGACCGGATCAACTCCGGACGTGGGCTCGTCCAGGATCAGCATCTCCGGCTGGTGAATCACCGCGACTGCCAGCGACAGCCGTTGCCGGATACCGAGGGGCAAACTCTCGGCCAAAGTGTCGGCCTCGGACTCGAGTGCGAAACGTGCCAGCAGCTCGTTTACCCGCTCTGTGGCAGAGGGTTCCGGGATATCGAAAAGGCGCGCGTGAAGCAGCAGATTCTGCCGCACCGTCAATTCCGTATATAGCGAGAACGCCTGCGTCATGAAGCCGACGCGTCGCCGCGACTCGACGTCGCCACCCTTGACCTGCTGACCCAACAGCAATGCCGTACCTTCGGTCGGTGGCAGCAATCCGGTCAGCATCTTCATCGTGGTGGTTTTGCCGCAGCCGTTTGAGCCGAGGAAGCCGAAAATCTCACCACGCTCGATCCGGAAATTGACGTGATCAACGGCGGTGAACGAACCGAAGCGCTGTGTCAGCCCCTGGGCCTCGATTGCCGGGGCGCCGCCGCTTGGTTTGTAAGGCGTGATCTCCGGTTCCTTATGGCCGCGGCGGGACTCTTCGGGCAGCAGCTGGATGAAGGCCTTTTCCAGCGTCGGCTGGTTAGTCTTGCCCTTCAGTTCGTCCGGCGTTCCAGTGGCGAGCACCTTCCCGGCATTCATCGCGACGAGCCAATCAAAACGCTCGGCCTCGTCCATGTATGCTGTAGCCACCAAAACGCTCATCCCCGGGCGGCGCGCCCGAACGCGATCGATAAGTTCCCAGAATTGCCGCCGCGCCAACGGATCGACGCCAGTAGTGGGCTCGTCGAGGATGAGCAAATCCGGGTCGTGGATAAGCGAGCAGCACAGCCCGAGCTTCTGCTTCATGCCGCCCGAGAGCTTGCCGGCCGGACGGTCGCGAAACGGTGACAGGTCGGTGCTGTCGAAGAGGTCCTTGATCCGCCATTCGCGCTCGTCGCGCGACTGACCAAACAGACGTCCAAAAAAGTCGGCGTTCTCGAAAATTGATAAGGTTGGGTAGAGGTTCTTGCCGAGTCCCTGCGGCAGATAGGCGATGCGGGACGACACTTTATTGCGAAAGCTGGCGTCAGCTATATCGCCGCCTAGAACCCGCACGCTGCCGTGCTGGATCTTGCGGACACCGGCAATCATGCCGAGCAGCGTCGACTTGCCAACCCCGTCGGGACCGATCAGCCCGATCATTTTCTGGCCGGGAATCTTGAGGTCGATCGCGTCTAAGGCGATCGCAGCCCCGTAACGCTGGCTGACGTTAGTGACGCTAACGACCGGCTCGAGGATGACGTCGGTCATGAGTTGGAACCGTCGGCAGCGCTACCGACCGCGCCGGTAGGGTTCCCGAGGTTCGAAGGAACCCCGCGAAACTCCAGCGACGCCGGCCATTGCGCCCCGGCGTCGAGCCGAACGTAGCCCATCCCTGGGATCCCGACCTTAACAAAAGGTTCATATTGTCGCAGACGTTCTTTGTTAAGCTGCAGCTTGACCCGGAAAGTTAGATTATGTCGTTCTTCGGCCGTCTCAACGGTCTTCGGCGTGAATTGTGCGCTGGGCGAAACGTACGACACGAGCGCCCTGACGGGATAGTCAGGGTAAGCGTCCAAAACAATCCTGGCCTCGGCGCCTAAGGCAATTTTGCCCGCCACCGTTTCCGGCAGGAAGACGTACATATAAACGTTCGACAGATCGACCAGCGCGAAAACTTTGCCACCCGCTGGAAGGACCTCGCCAGGCTCGGCCAGTCGATTTTGGACGCGCCCCTTAATCGGTGATTTGAGCACGCTGTCCTTGATCTCGGCCTGGATGCGTTCGGCTTCGGCCGTTGCCGCGTCAATTGCGGATTGGGCACGGACTACCTGGGCTTGCGTGCCGAGCAACGCCGCCCGGCTTGCTTCCGCATGAGCCTGGTCGATATCGAGTTCCTGCTGGCTGACCGCGCCGCGCGTGACCAGCCCTTTAGATCGGACGTATTGCTTATTCGCGTAGTTAAACTCGGCCTGCTTCACGACAACGTCGGCTTGCGCGGTCCGCTTGTTATCCTCGGCCTCGCGAATCCTTGCCTGCGCGTTCCGCAACTGGGCTTCGAGCACGTCGGTGTCCATCCGCGCGACGACCTGGCCCTCGGCGACGTTATCCCCCTCATCGGCGAGAACTTCGGCGATCCGACCCTCGTACTTGGTCGCGACGTCGACCTGCTTCGCCTCGAGGCGACCGTTTGCGCCCGCAAAGCCCGGCGGTAGGGCGGGCTTAGAAAGTATCAGCCAGGCAACGCCGCCTCCCGCCAGGGCGAGGGCAACGATTGCGATAATGATCACTTTTCTCGACATCGCTATGATTCCATCCAAAATTTCTCGTTAGCTCAAACCCATTTGTTTTTGGATCTCATGTCTCCGCCAGCCTTCGCGTATGGCAAGAGCCGTGCCTTGCCACACACCCCAAAGCAAGGGTTCTCTGTTTTCGCTGCACACAACGGTGTCTCCAATCGCGCCAGTTCCTGAACGAGGGAGAGCATCCGCACGCCTTGCTCTGTTCGCGGCCGTGGATGACCGCTTAATGTTCGTCCACAGACTCGGACAGGATCTCTCTTTGAGGTAAGTAGGAGAATGAAGTGCAATCTTCTCCGCACGACCGATTCAGAATAGCGAGATTACTTCGAGCCGGAGCGTAGTCTGGCGCTGTCTGGACGAGCTGTATCCAGATATCGCGAGCACCCACGAGATTTCCCATTCTCGCGTAGATGATCGCGTGGGTATTGGCTGCATCCATATCTTTTGGCTCTAGAACCAACGCTGCGGTAATCTCCTGCAGCGCCTCCGGCAATCTGTTCTCCTTTTCATAGATCACCGCCAGATTAAAATGAGTCTCGGCGTGTTCCGGGCCGAGTAATACTGCGGTCCCCAAAGCTGCCGTTGCGCCAGGGAGATCGCGCTGGTCGTAGTAAGCAAGTCCCAAGTTCAAGAAAAGGTCCCACGCGTTGAGCCCGAGATTGATGGCTGTGCGGTACTCACTGATTTCTTTAGATACATTCCCTGTCATCCCGTACGCAAAACCCAGATGATAATGCGCCAGCGCGTTGTTTTTCTCCAACCGCAGAAGTTTGCGATGCAGGTCTATGGCGGTTGGGTAATCCTGGGCTTCCAGTGCGATATCCGCGGCAACATCGCATACTAGCTTATCCGCTGTTCTCGCCGGCGGCCCGGAAGCGATCGCGGAAGAGCATACGAGCAGCGCTGCCGCGAGAATGCTGATATTTGCGCCAAGCTTTGGCATCGCCTACGAAACAACAGAACCGCTTATAGCGAAGAAGGTCCACCTACGCTCGGTCGAGACCTTCGTTTGAGTTATTGGCGCGTGAGGCACGCCTCCCCGGTTTGCGGTGGCCGCTGTTGAAATCGTTGACTTGCCTCCACTCAGCGACCAAACGCTGATCAGCAACTTGGCCCCAACGAAAAATGTAGGAGGCGAGAGAACCGAGCCTTCGTCTTGGACGGGGGAATCCAATAATCTACTCGACCCGGCCCTGCTCGCCTGACGGGGATTGCAGTGGGGTCAATACCGCGTGCCCGTTTGTTAGAGACAGATGACAAGAGTTCTATGCTCGTACAAGTCGGACTTTAGTCCTACACATTCCTCGGCCGTTGACGCCGGCGAAACCTGGCGGTAGGGCGGGCTTGGAAAGTAAGCCAGGCGGCGCCGCCTCCCGCGAGGGCGAGGGCAACGATTGCGATAATGATCCCTTTTCTCGACATCGCTATGATTCCATCCAAAATTTCCCGTTAGCTCAAACCTGATTTTTTTAGATCTCATGTCTCCGCCAGCTTCGTCCTCTCGTACGCAAGAGCGGTGCCTTGCCAGCAGCCTAAAGGAAGGAGTTTTCTGTCTCCGTTGCACGCAACGGTGTGTCAAATCGCGCCAGCTCCTACTGATATCTTCCAGGTGCTGCAGGAGGGCGCCGACCAGGGCCACGGCTACCATGCGGCGTCTAAGAATGTCGCCGAGGCTTTCGGAATCAGCAACCGAGGAAACCTGCAAGCTCAACGAAGCCGCGGCACTATGCATGATCGCGACTACGGAAGGAAGCACAATTGATCCGCGCGCGCAAGGCGCTGATTACATAGCAAAAAAATAAGTAGACCGAGTAAACCTATTATTAACAACCTGTAGGGCCCGCCGAAAATCTGGACCTTGGATGATCGAAGTTCATGCAGGTGTCCTTGTTTTTCAGTCACTTTCAGGGCGCGTGAAGGATGATTTCGAAGAACTGCGCTATGAAAACAAAATTGGACTGCAAGCTGAAAAAACTTAACCTAAAAGCAGAATAACTGAGGGAAACCAGTCTTCATTGACTCTTTAGCCTTTCCGGCGGCCTACTCATCCGGCATCTCTCTGTTGCATCGAATCCTTCATAGTCTGTCGGGAACCTCGTGCAGATCGGCTCGCCTTCCATCTTGACTCTTCGCTACGCTCGCGACGCGAGTTCCTAGGCTTTCCGAGCGGATCTCATTCCTGCAACTGACGATCATGCTCGGATTTTCGCTACGAATGATGAGCTTGCCGTCGGGGCGCGGTCGCAGCCAGCAAGAGGAGCGAATCACAGGGAGAAGGCGGCGGCGCGGGAGCTCCGCTGAATGTCATCAAGTGCAAGCACAGCGCCTATTTCTGGCCTAATTTGAGGGAAGGGATCCGCGCCCAACCGGCCCGGCTCGTTGCGATCTCGCCTGCGATCAGCCTTGCCGTTAGGATCACCCTGATATTTTGTGACCAAACGTAACTGTCTCCATCGTCAACTCCTGGTTATTCGAAACGCGCGTCCACACGGAGTCTCGGTCCTCTTGCACACAATGACTATCTGGTATAAAAACGACTATCAAAACCATTTATGAACAGATCAACCGGAATCACCGAAGCGGCGAGCGTGAAGAAAGCGAAGCCGAAACGATCCGACAGACGGACGATTCGAAATCGAAAGGCGTTGTTAAATGCCGTGGAGAAACTCATCGCGGAGAAAGGCTTCGAGCGTGTGACGATAGATGAAATCACCGAGACGGCGGATCTGGCGAAAGGGACTTTCTACAACTATTTCGACGATAAGCACCAAATAGCAAAAGAGCTAGCGTCTACGATTCGCCAGGAAATCGAAGCCGAAGTGGGAGTTGCGCAGACAGGTATTGACGACCCTGCCGGACGACTCGCGGCCGGAATGTGCGTTTTTCTCCGCACTGCGATAACGGCGCCGACCCGCGCCGCTGTCGTCGCGCAGATGTACGGGCAATGGCTCCGCGCCGAGGCGGCCGGAAACCCGGGGCTGCGCAAGGACTTGGAACATGGTTATCGCATCGGACGCTTTTCCACCGCGGATCTGCCGTCGGCTGTAGTGCTGATAGTGGGCGTCGTGCAGGCGGGAATAGGCCGAGCGTTAGAGCTGGCTGAATTGAAGTCCCTGCGGAAGCTCGCATTGGCGCTGTCCGGGTTGGTGCTCAGGGCGCTCGGGGTGAAATGGAACGAGGCAAAAGCGATATCGGCGAAGACCGTCGCTCGTGTGTTCGATCGCAATTCCGAGGGAATCGCACAAATAGGCTTATAAGACAGACGCAAAGAGAGACAAATGATTCCAGGACGCCCGTCATTGCAGTGCAACGGAATCTTCAAAGAACCGCGAACTCAATTGATGGCTCTTTGCTAGTGTCGTGTCTCTCAAGTCTCAGTAACTTGATTCGCGAACGCAGAGACAAAACGCTTCGAGTTCTTGCCGTTCCTGCCAATAAAACCAAGCATGCATGTTACTCTAATTTACGAGACACGACACTAGATCGCCGTTCAAGGTTTGGTGGCCGACAGCGCTCGCTGAACTGTGCAGCATTCGGGAGAAGACAATATGTTCGTTAAAGCGATCCGCGGTTTATTCCAGTACGTAAAGGGAAGCAACTCAAAGGTCGGCGCCTTTTGGTGCTGCCTTCTGATCCTGTTGCTGATTTCAGGAACGGCAATCGCTGAGAGTGCGGCCCAATTCGAAACGCCACCGACGCTGCCAGCTCAGGAGCTGGCGCCTGCGACCTTGCTCAACGGAAACGGCTTTCACGTCGACGAACAAGTGCCAACCGACGGGCTTACCGCGCACTTCACGCTCCGCAGCGATGTCGGAACCTTCAACGCGGACGGCCTTGAAATGCTCAGGATTCGCGTCGCCGAGCTCCCTGCAATCGTGGAACTGAACCAGACCAGTAAGTCGAAGGTGTTTGCCCAAGCGCTGGCGACAAACGCGGCGGCTCCGGTCGCAGCGGCCGGGCAGATGGTGATGCACCCCGTGGACACGGTAAAGGGGATGCCAGCGGGAGTCGGACGCTTCTTCGGCCGCGTCGGCCTCGGTGCTCAAAAGCTCAAGGAGGCTGCCACGACTCCGGAAGAGGCTCCCGCGGGTGAGAGGGCCGGCCAGGTTGCCACGCACACCCTTCAGACTACCAGAGACATTTTAGGCTATGAGCAGGAGCGGCGAGGGTTGGCGAAAAAGCTTCACGTTGACCCGTACACCACAAACCCCATCCTCGCAAAGCAACTTGATGATTTTGCCTTGGTTGCATTTAGAGCGCACGTCGGCGTGACGACTGCAATGTCGGTATTCATTCCCGGCTCGATGGCGATCACCGCCACCAGGGTTGTCTCCACCTGGGTGTATGACACGCCGAGGGCGGATCTCATCGTGCAAAATCAGAAAAAGCTGCAGGCGATGAACGTGCCAGACGCGAGTATTAAAGCGTTCATGGGCAATAAGGCTTTTCCGCTAAGTGTGCAGACCGCCTTCGTCGAAGACCTTACTCGTGTATCCGCAGTCCCGGGTTCCATCGACATAGTAGCGCTGGCGAGCACGGCCGAGTCGGAAGATCAGGCTCGATTTCTCGCTGGTTGTCTGAACATGTTGGCCAACTATCACCAATCCCACACCCCTCTAGTCAGCATTATCGCCCGCGGCACTGTAATCGGCCGCGATCGAGCGGGCGTGATCGTCGTTCCGGCCGAGGTCGACTACGTCTCGTGGACCAAGCGCACTTCGTATTTCGCCAACCGGCCCGATCTCGTATCGCCTACACGAATTGCTTGGCTCTCCGGTCAAATGTCGCCGCTCGGGAAGAAGAATTTTCAGGCGTTGGGATGGAACGTGCGCGAGAGGGCAAAGCTTTAACTCGGGCGTCCCGCGCAACGCGCGGCTAGCGGGAGAAGCCACGAATGAAGGAATTTATCGCCGTCCGACAGTGGGTGTCCTCGGACTATTAAGGCCACATTGCGAGTGAACGGGAGAGACGTGATCCGATGGGTGCTGCTGCACAGAGGCTAGATCAGGGGAGAATGACTTTCGAGCGGGTCGATAGCTCGACGCTCGTGGTGCATCTTTCGGGCCCCTGGCATCTGCAGCGCGACCTGCCGCCGACTTCGCTGCTGGCGGCCGAACTCGGTTCGCGGCCGGGCGCCAGGCGGCTCGCGTACGAGACCGCCCAGCTTACGCATTGGGATAGCGGCCTGATTTCATTTCTGACCAACGCGGCCGAGATCTGCCGCGCTCGCGGTATCACGGAAGACCGCGCCGGGCTTCCCGCGGGTCTTAGGCGCCTGCTCGAACTGGCCGAGGCGGTGCCTGAGAAAAAGGGCGCGCGCAGCGAAGCGTCGCGCGTCTCGTTCTTCGAGCGCGTGGGCAACGTTACGATCGGCTACGGCCTCTCGGTGGGCGAGTTCCTGGGCTTCCTCGGCGATCTGACGCTGGCCTTCGCAAAATTTCTCCGCGGCAAGGCACGCTACCGAAAGATCGACCTGCTCGAAGTCATCCAGGAATGTGGCCCCAACGCGGTCGGAATCGTCACGCTGATCTCGTTTCTGGTCGGCGTCATCCTGGCCTTCATGGGCGCGGTGCAGTTGTCGCAGTTCGGCGCGTCGATCTACGTCGCAGACCTGGTCGGGATCGGGATGGTCCGCGACATGGCTGCTATGATGACGGCGATTATCATGTCGGGCCGCACCGGCGCCGCGTTTGCCGCGAAGCTCGGCACGATGAAGGTGACTCAGGAGATCGACGCGCTGACCACGATGGGCGTGTCGCCGCTGGAGTTTTTGGTCCTGCCGCGGGTGCTCGCTCTGGTGCTGATGATGCCGCTGCTCTGCCTGTTCGCGGACCTGGTCGGAATACTCGGCGGCCTGTTCGTCGGCGTAACGATGCTCGATCTGTCCGCCGGCAGTTACATGCGCGAAACCATCTCGACCCTGACCCTGGTCAATCTGTTCGGCGGCATCATCAAGGGAACTTTCTACGGCGTACTGATCGCGATTGCCGGCTGTCTGCGCGGCTTTCAGTGCGGTAACAGCTCCTCCGCGGTCGGCGACGCGGCGACGCAGGCGGTGGTGATGGCGATCGTGATGATCGTGGTCGCTTGCGGCCTGTTCGCCGTGGTCTTCAACTTCCTGGGCATCTAAACGATGGCGACGGGCGTCAATGGCGAGAATCGCTCCAGCGCGGAGCCGCACATCATCGTGCGCAACCTGACGATGGCCTATGGCAGTTTCGTGCTGATGCGCGATCTCAATTTCATCGTGCGACGCGGCGATATCTTCATCATCATGGGCGGCAGCGGATGCGGCAAGAGTACGCTGCTCCGCCATCTGATCGGGCTCAAGGAACCGGCGACGGGCGAGATCATTTACCGAGACATCAACTTCACGCGGGCCGAGCCGGAGCAGCGCGAGCGCCTGCTGCGGCGGTTCGGAATCCTTTACCAGAGCGGAGCATTGTGGAGCTCGATGACGCTGGCGGAGAACATCGGCCTGCCGCTCGGCGAGTTCACCGATCTGACCCCGGCGCAGATCCGCGAGATCGCCGCGCTCAAGCTCGCGCTGGTCGGGCTCAAGGGTTTCGAGGACTTCTACCCCAACCAGATCAGCGGCGGCATGCAGAAGCGCGCAGGGCTGGCGCGTGCGATGGCGCTCGATCCGGACATCCTGTTCTTCGACGAGCCTTCGGCCGGACTCGATCCGATAAGCTCCCGCCTGCTCGACGATTTGATCCTCGAGCTGCGGGCGAACCTTGGCGCAACGATCGTCGTGGTTACCCACGAGCTGGCCAGCATCTTTACCATCGCCAACAACAGCGTCTTTCTGGACGCGGAATCCCGCGTCCAGATCGCGACCGGCGATCCGCACGACATGCTTGCAAATTCGAAGGACCCGCGGGTGCGAAGATTTCTCACTCGTGGACAGGAGGGAGGCGACTCATTAGGCAGTCATGAGTAAAAGGGTCAGTCCAGCAGTTATCGGTGCGTTCGTCGTCGCCAGCTTTGCGATTCTGGTCGTCGCCCTGATCGTAGTCGGCTCGGGCAAGATGTTCACCAGGCCGATCCGCTTCATCTGCATGTTCCAGGGGAACCTCAATGGGCTCAAGATCGGGGCGCCGGTCAAGGTAAGGGGGGTGCAGATCGGCACCGTCGCGACGATACAGCTCAGGCTTTTGCCCTCCCAGGGGCGGATGCGACCCAGTATCAGGGGTCTTCGGTTGCCGGTCCTCATCGATGTCGACCGATCGCAACTGCTGGCGAGGGGCGGAACTGGCGCGGCGCTCGAACAGTCCGGCTTCGATGACATGATCAAACAGGGGATGCGGGCGCAGCTCGCAACGGAAAGTCTCCTGACTGGACTTCTATATATAGATCTCGATGTTCACCCCAATGCTCCGATAAACCTTGCGCTGGAGCCGGGGGGACCCTACCGGGAAATTCCGACCGTTCAGACCGGTCTTGAGCAGCTCCAGGAACGGCTTACGCACGCATTGGATAAATTCGAGAAAATCGACTTCCAGGCCCTGGTCGTATCGATTACCGACGCCGCCAACTCGATCAAGACTCTCACCGGTTCGCCGGAACTCAAGGCCACGCTTGAATCGCTCAAAGGGACGATTGCGAACCTGAACCAAGCGGTCAACTCGGCCCGCGCACTCATCAATAACGCCAACTCGCAGGTCGGTCCGCTGGTTGCCGACATTCGAGAGAGCTCTGACGAAGCCAATAAGACGATGAAGGACACCCGCGCCGCGCTGGTCGGCCTCCAGCAGACGCTCGATCCCAACGCCCCACTGGCGGTCCGTCTCAACCAAGCCCTCGACTCGCTGACCGAGACCTCGCGATCGATAGGAGAGCTCACAGACTACTTGCAGCGCAATCCCGGTGCTTTGGTCCGCGGGCGGTACGTGCCGGACAAAGGCAAATAATATGACAAACCTCAAGATGAAAATGAGCGCGATCGGCGCCTGCGGGATATTGGCCGCGGGATGCTCCGTGCTATCGCCCCAGCCCGACCGCTCCAGGTTCTACATCCTGACTCCAGTTTCCGATAGCGGCGCTATGGCCGCCAGGCCGGCCTCGACCAACACCGATTCGCAACTCACCATCGGCGTGGGCCCCGTCGATTTTCCGGGCTACCTTCGCCGCCTGCCCGTCGTCACACGCGTCGCGCCCAACCGGATCGAGCTCTCCGATGAAAAGCGCTGGGCCGAGCCGCTCGATAAGAATTTCGTACGGGTGTTGTCGGAGAACCTGGCGACGCTGCTGGACACCCATCGGATCGAGAAATATCCGTGGGCGCTGAGAACCAAGGTTGACTACCAAGTCGAAGTTGACGTCCAACGGTTCGAGACCACCAGCGAAGGCCAGACGCAGCTCATCGCGAGCTGGATCATCAGAGACAGCCTGGGCGGCAAAATCCTCTACGCTTCAGAAACTACCACTGGAGCGCCCGCAGGCACCGACGAGGCCAGCGCGTCGTCGGCCTTGAGCAGCGACCTGGCGACTCTAAGCAAGGAGATCGCGTCGCGCGTCACCGAGATCAACCAGCATCGCACCCCTCTAACAACTCTGAATCGAATGCTGCTTCCGCCTTTTAACAGCATATCGAACCGACCAGACACGCGTCCGATTTCGCCGGCAGCAAGTATCAATGGAGGAAAAGATGAAACATCAGCACTTTTCGCAGCATCGTCAGCGCAATGTCAGTCTGGCGCTCGCCATTGTGGCTATACCCGTCCTGCTTTTAACCGGATCCTCTCGAGCGCAGGACGTCTTCGCCTACCCGGCAAAGGGGCAGAGCCAGGCCCAGCAGGACCGCGACCGCTACGAGTGTCATTCATGGGCGGTCAAGCAGACCGGATTCGATCCCAGCAGAGCTCAGGCCGCCGCCTCTGATACGCACGCCGTATCGAACCAGCCCCCGCCACCGCAGGGGCATGTAGTCAAAGGAGCGGCGCGCGGCGCTGCGCTCGGCGCAGTAGGCGGCGCGATAACGGGCAATGCGGGGACCGGGGCCGCCGCGGGCGCGGCGATGGGCGGATTGGCCGGCGGGATGCGCCGGCGCGATCAAAGGCTTCAGCAGAATCAGCAGCAACAGGTCAACGCCCAGGCGACTTCCAACTCACAACAAGGCCAGCGCAACGCCTACAATCGCGCGATGGCATCGTGCCTCACTGGACGCGGTTACACCGTAAACTAGATCTCAGGCGATAACTGGTTGCGCAAAGCAAGCGCCTTGAGGGCGCGCTCGCCGTGTAGTCATCAGCGACGACGCTAAAAACCCAACAGAGCGGCCTCTACAACACCCCCGCCCCGACAAGGAAGCTAACTGGTGATCGACGCCAAAATCCGGACGCTGGTACATCAATCTACGCGCTTATGCGCCCGGCCAGCGAACGATCGAGTCAGCGTTCGACTACCACGTATACGCACCGGTCCGATCGTGAAAGTGGAGGGCTCAGCGGCTGGTGAAAACCGATGGCGCGCCCGCCCGCGAAACGACGAACTGAACTAGCTAGAGCGGCTCTGGCCCCGCCGGGGCCAGAAGTGCGAGTCTGGATTCCCGGGCCATTAGCTCAAGATGAAGTAGGGCGGGACTGCTGAGGACGCTGGCACGACGAAGGAACCGGCAGCCATATGTTTTCTGAAAAACGAAAAGCTATGAGGATTAACATTGTGAGCAGCAGAATGATGACCGCCATGAAAGTCTCCTCTATCCTGTTCGCATTCGCGACATTGCTTGCTCTTGCGCCGCTCAATGCTATTGGGCAACAGCCGGAGGCCGCAGCTACCGGGTTTTCGTTTGCAGTGTACGGTGACTCGCGGTCGATGTTTTACCTGCCGTACAGATCGGATCAGGAGGCGGAGGCCCGCCAACTGATGGTTCAGATGTTTGAACTGGTGTTTCCAAAGAAGATCGCGGAGGTAGTGGTCAAACGAGATGTCAAATTCATCTATGATGCGGGCACCCACGAGCTGGCGCAAGTAGTGATGCCGTTCGACACAAAGTATGAAGTGACCACCCTGACATTGGACAAAGGCTGGGTCACCAAGGCCTCGGTCGAGGATGTAAAGCTACTTCCCGGCGTCCACCGCACAATGTTTGAACTTCCTGGCGGTGAGTGGGTCGCCCATGAAATAGCCAACGAGGTCAAGAGCGGGCGCGCAAGGTTCATTCTCCACACGGGGGACTTGGTCTGGTGGGGTCTGCAGGGCGCTACTCCCTTCGACAACCCATACTGGAAGCTGGTGAACGATGACGTGGTGAAGCAATTGCCGGCTCCCGATGATCAAATGCGTGCTGCGGGTCTCGGAGGTCGCTTCTTTACTGCCGTCGGCAACCACGAAGTGTGGGGAGATCCCAACATCCAAGGTTTCTTGAGTACCTTCCCTTATCTGAAAGAGCTCGGGGTTTCAGACAAACAACTTGTCTATAAGTTCGATTACAACGGTGCTCGCTTCATCTTTCTATGGACTGGCAAATATGACGAGAACAAACCCACGGCCTGGGGTGCCACACGGCCCACATATGAGGAACAGAGGAACAGATGAAGCTGCTCGCGCAATGGCTTGATGAGGCCAAGGCTGCGGGCATCAGGAAGGTCTTCGTCAGTTTCCATAACCCAGTCTTTTGCCGCTCCGGTATGGGCTCCATTCCGCGAGCTCAGAGTCCGCACAAGCTGCTCGCGTCGTATGCCAAGGATTTGGACATCGTCGTATTCAACGGCCACGTCCACACGACTGAGATTTACAATGTAGATGGCGTGAAGTATCTGCTGCTGGGGGGCGGCGGCGCAGAACAGGATCCGATCCTCCCCGGCCGTACGAGCATCAAGATGCCGGCGGACTATCCGCCGAACCTTTATCAGAAGGCCACTCCTCCCAGCGAGGAGTACAGCTATCTTCTGGTTGAAGTCGAACCCGGTCAAAACACGAAGTTCACGCTCAATCGTTTCCGGCCGTGGTCGGCCAAGCCGTTTGAAAGCGTGGACCTGTCTTACGCTTTTAAAAGTGAGGTTGCCAATTGACCGCTCGCAGTAACCATCACCTATTATAAGCGAACGAAAAATGAGACGTAAAATCATTCCTCGCAATCTTGCAGCGATAGGTTGGTCCCATATTGGCCCGTGATCTGACGGGCATTGGAGAGCAGGCCACCGACCGTCTATGGATCTCACCACCCGTCTCTAAGATCGCGGGTCCTGCGCCCGCGTATCGTAGGAGAGTCTCGCAACCGAGCGCCACGCCGTCACCAAGGCCAACGGATGTCGCGAAGGCGCGATCCGCAAAGTCTGCCGACCACTGTAACGCTTCTATTATTCCTTCACCGCAGCAAGTAGCGGCTTCGATGTTACTCTCGCACTGCGCCACATACCGCACGCAATAAGGAGCAGCTATGGGAGACATCACCACCGCGCTCGATATCCACGTTATCGCCTTAATTCTGGTTGTCGCGATGCTGGCCGCATGGAGCATCGGCAAACGATTGGGCGAGCGGTTGCTGAGCGAGGGCGGCACGAAGCCATCGAAGTTCGATGATGCCAGCATGGCGCTCCTCAGCCTGCTCCTTGCGTTTAGCTTCGGAATGTCCATCGCTAGACACGACCAACGGCGGCTGGCTGTCGTCGCAGATAGCAACGCGATTGGAGATTTCTATACGTGCGCCAGCATACTCAAGGAGCCCTCGCGAACGAAGTTACAGGGCGTGATACGGCAATACGCGCAACTCCGCCTCGATCTGGCTCGCGGCGCGCTCCGCGATTCCGACCTTGAAAGCGCGCTTGTGAAATTCGACCAACTGCACGCCCGGATGGAGGAAATCGTCGCGCAGGCGGTCAGCGATGGAACACCGATAGCGGTGTCGCTGACCAATACACTAAACGCGATGACTAGCAATCAGGCCTCGCGGCTTGCGGCTTATAGGGACCGGCTGCCACCGGGCATTCTGTTCCTTCTGTTCGCGTGCTCAATTGTTACGGTCCTGTTGATAGGACGCGAACAAGGAGCGGCCAACAATACTGAAATTGTTGGAACGCTATGCTTCATATTTCTCGTGAGCGTCGCGGTCTACGTCACACTCGATTTGAATCAGCCAGAGGGCGGCTTGATCCGCGTAAGTCAGGAACCAATAGAGCGGCTCCTGTCCTCGATACCCAAGTGAGCGCCGTCAAGGTCTAAGTCACTACCAATTCAATCATAGGGCGCGACGGGCAGCGGGAATTGAATTGGTCCGCCATCACTCACGGTCCGGCAGCGCGATTCATTCGCGAGGTCGGCGCCATACGCGCCTGTAGTTTCAAGTTCATCAAGTTCACCGGCAGCCATTGCGTCGAGGTCGGATTTTGACGATGACGCACAGCGAACCTTTGACGCGCTGCGCGAAGCAGATCGAGGCGAGTGGTCTACCATGGCTCGCAAGAGTCCCATTTCCCTATAGGAAACGACCAAGACCACTGTTACGCAGTAGGTGAGAGGATTGTTAATCCTCCGCGTCTCTATTTCCAGCGGGAAATGCGACTGAACGAACCTCCAGGCCCGTAGCAGATCAGCGCCTTTCAGTCCTCGTCTCCTTAGAAGAGCGCTTCTTTATAGGCACGACCTTGGGAGTGCCGTTCTTCTCTGACGCGTGGAACGCGGCCAGCTTCACTGCGCCTTCTTTCAACATCGCTTCGTCAGCGATCGCGTAGCGTCGATAGATCGATTCAGTGCGATGACCGACCATCGCCATAGCCGCTGAGCGCGGCACTCCCGCACGTTCGAGATTGCGCACGGCGGTGCGTCTAAAGTCGTGCGGGATTCGTTTGGGAACCCCGGCGCTCTTGCAAGCCGACGCCCAGGCACCGCGAAAATCTCTGATCGGGTTTCCGTCGCGATGGAAGAGCCACGGAATGATTCGCCCTGTCTTCTGCTCTATGAGCCTCGTCTTTTCGATCTGCTGCGCGAGAACTTCACGGAGCTCGGGCGTCAGAGGGAAATTTCGTCCTTCTCCGTTGTTGGTCTCGCCCGGCTCGAGGCGGAGCCAACCGGCTTCAAGATTAACGTGATGCTTCTGGCGCGTGAGTATCTCGGACGCGATCCGCCATCCGGTGATGTAGGCAGTCTGAATTACCGGCTTAAGCTCCTCTGGAAGATGTTTGAGAACGGCTCGGTATTCGTCTGCCTCAAAGAATCCTTTGCGTCGGTTGTCCTCGCGAAGCGTCGAGACTTCCGGGCGCTGGATGACTTTCCCGACCTTCTCGCCCAGCCGGAAAGCGCGTTTCAGTGCTGCTAGTTCGCGGTTGATTGTGGCTGCAGCCGCTTTCTCGTCCTGCCTGTATGCAATGTAACTCGCAACCCTGTCGCCAGTTATGTCCATCGCGAACTCATCGCCAAAAAAAGCGAGCAGATGGATAATCGAGGCTTTGATCCGCTTGAGGCTCCGTCGCCCATTTGCACGATAGTCGTCGATGAGCAACTGCGTGAGTTGCTTGAACCTCGTCTTCTCGGCTTGTGGTCCAATCGTGCGCCCCTGGCTGGCGTCCCCAATCCGGCGCTTGAGTAGCTTGACCGCGTCGACGCGATTCGAGGAACCCGAAGACTCGCGAAATCTCTTGCCGCGGACGGAATATTGAACCCACCAGGTCGCAGCGGTCTTTCGTTCGCCAGTACGCTTATCGACGTAAATGGGCCGATATACAAAACCCAATCCACGCGTCTGTTTCATCGCACCGTTCTGCCGGAATTCATTTGCACTCTGCGATCAAGCTACTGACGTATCGCTTCGAGGATCAACTCCTCCAGCCGGCAATTTCCCCAACCGCAAAGTGGCTCTGGAAGTAACGCCGTACCGCACAGCAGGGCACTTTTGTCGCGACACCACCGGTATGGTTTCGATCCGTCATTGTCCCTTAAGCGCGCGTGGCCGAGACGCAAGCCATCGTCTCAGTACAATCCTAGAACAGACGTAGTGCTTCCGAGATACACGGGTCACGAACGGCAAGCGTGAGGCGTTCCGAATGATCCACCTTCGCGGCTTGCCCAGGATGCCTGCAACTTCCTCAACGCTTACAACGTCGTCGAGCTCTGGCAAAATCCTGGAACTGTTCGACGGTCCGTCCCGCCACGCCCGCCACCTGACCTGCCTCATCGCCGAGATTGTCGGCGCCTCCCGCTTCGAGCAATCGGCAAAAGGATGCCATAAATACGCCCAGTGCTTGAGTCGCGACGATTCGCGCCGTGCGCGTGTCGAGCACCCCAGCCCTGCTGGGGTCAGCCACCAACTCCTCCAACCTCGGGACGACGAACAGTCCCGCCACGCCCGACCCTCGCGGCCCACGGGGCGAACTACCGTTGCCCCTCGGTTTCCGCATACTTCACCTCTTCGGTCGGTATGGATTGGACGACATTCGCGGCGATCTCCTCTCACCGTGAGAGGGTCCGCCGTTCGATCCGTTTCGATGAGGCGTTGTGAATTGTCAGCGCGACCGTCGAGCACGGTCCGCGAGAGACGAGTCAAAGACGGCGCTCGGCGTATTTCCAAACCCCAACGCATCGTCATAACAATCGGTCCACGGATTCCGTACCTTTCAGGGCGGATTCTTTGTGCTCTTTCGTTTCGTTGAACAGCTAAATCGCGGTAGATCACCGCGAGAAGCGTCATTAAATGGTTAGACGGTTTATATTAGACTTTATTCAGCGAAATTAACTCCAAGCGCTCAAGAGCAGCGGCATCGCTCGGCGGAGGGCCGAGCGATGCCGAAACTTTCAGATGGCCGTCGGCACCTTCCCCAGAACGTAATCGGCTGCGTGCTGCGCCTGGGCGGCAGCGTGAACCACGAGCTTTCGATCGTCTCTAAGCTTCTTCAGCCATCCCGCGATGTACGCGGCCTGATTCTCGAGAACCGCCGGCGAGATTCCCGCTTCGGCGCAGAGATAGGCTGCTGACATCTCCGCTACCAGCTCCTCGGTGGCATATATGGGTGAACCGAACGGCGCGGCTTCCGTGATCGATTTGCGGTTGAGCCGCTTCGGGTGGCCAGTTGCGTGACTCACCTCGTGGTAGGTCGTGGCTATTTGTTCTTCGGCGCTGATGAAGAGTTCCGCGGCGGCAAGGTGATCCGATCGGTGACGCTACTGTAGAACGCCTTTGATCCGGCGTACTGAATCTCGGGCGGGTTCGGCATTCCGGCGATGATCTGTTCGGCCGCTTCGATCGGATCGTGCTCGTGCGTTTCAATCTTCGGCAGCTTGTCGAAGACCGCTTGCGGCAGTTCGCATTGTTCAAGGTTGAACACGCGATAATATCGCAGAAGGGATCGGCGCCGATTCTTCTCGTTGCTCTCCTCGCTGTCGAGGTCTTCGCCGCTCTGCTTCAGGTCTTCGACCTTCCAGAAAATTACGATCGTGCTCTCCTCGCCTTTGCGCACGTGGCCGTCCAGTTCGGTTGCCTGACGGTACGTCAACCAGAAGGGCGACACGTATTTTGACGCGGAAAGCAGAAAATAGTTGATGCCGTTGTACGGCCTTTTCGATACCAGATTGCGCGGCAATCCAGTTGAAATCCACGGTCTGCGCCACGGCACAATTCCTTGTTCCAACAGATTCATGATCTTCTCGGTGACAATCGCGTACACGTCCATTTGCATCGCTCCTTTTTGCGCTCGCTTCCCGAAGGGCAGAGCGCGGTTTGGTTCGTTAAAAACCCGAACCTTCTTCCGCCATCGCGCTCTTCAACCCGGACTGAGAGTGCGAGGGTGGAAAGGACTGCGATGCGGAGCGCAGCGAAGCCGCCAATGAGCGCGGCGAAGCAATTCAAGGCCGCCGTGACAAGCGAAGCGTTCCCAATTAGGGATGGCGCGGCGGTCTTGAGCGGAGCCGAGCAAGGCGGGGCGTAGGCGGTGAAGCTAACTGACTTGCTGTCGTATGTGCTTGCGATATACAATCAGTCGGGTGATGTGGGACGAGCGGCTGGCGGAATGCGAGGGCTTCCAATGGGATGCCGGCAACTCGACAAAGATCTGGGAGCGCCATCAGGTGATGGCGACTGAGTGTGAGGAGCTTTTCTTCAATCGGCCATTAATCGTCGGCAGCGACGAGGAGCACTCGGCGGGTGAGGAGCGGTTTTACGCCTTGGGCCAAAGTGACAGCGGCAGACCGATGTTCGTGGTATTTACGATTCGCGGCCGTCTAATCCGAGTGATCTCGGCGCGTGACATGAGCCGCAAGGAGCGAAGGATTTTCAATCGTCATGAAAAAGGTCCTGCCTAAATTCAAGAGTGAAGACGCCGAGCGCGAGTTCTGGGCGAAGCACGACTCGGCGGACTTCATCGACTGGCGCAAGGCGAAGCGAGTGACTCTCCCGAAGCTCCGACCCTCGTCGCAGACCATCTCGCTACGGCTGCCCAAGCCGATGCTCGATAGGCTCAAGCTTCTCGCCAACAAGCGCGACGTACCGTATCAGTCGCTGCTCAAGATGTTCGTTGCGGACAGACTGGAAACGGAGCTGAAAGAGTGACTTTTCGACGGCGAAGAGGCCCTGCACTGCCGGCCCGGCAATCGCTTACAGCGAAAGGAGTAGCGGAAGCAGCTTTTAGCTCAGAAGATCGTACTCTCGCACAGCTCGAAGGTCATCGGATTTTTCGGAGTCTGCTCAGGCGCATAACTCGCCGGAAGCGCCACGCGGAAACCCACTGGCGTGGGGCGATCGGAAACGAAATATGGTAATCCCGTGCGAGTCTGCCCGCAGGTGTGGAGCATAGAAATGCACCCGTTAGATTTTGCCGGAGAATTGGGTGAGTGGGCGTGAAGACGATTTTTGACCTGTGCGAGCCGCGAAGGGATGTTGTCAAAGGTGATATCGCCAAATCGGATTTTGCCGCCGACCTTGCTCAGGTAATAAAGGGCACCGCCTCCGGTGAATACCTCAAACCGGAACTCTTCTTCGGCACAACCTATCCGACGCGAGGGCTCAAGAGTCTGCTCGCGAACGTGTGCGCGCGCCTGAGCGGCAAGCCGGGCGAGGTCGCTGCGATCTTTCGGCTCGGAACCTCATTCGGTGGCGGCAAGACGCACTCCCTGATTGCACTCGTACACGCCGCGAACGGGATGCGTGGTGTCACCAACGCCGCCGAATTTATCGATCCTGCCGTGGTTCCAAAAAGCCGCGTCCGCGTCGCCGCCTTCGATGGCGAGAATGCGGACCCCGCCAACGGCCGCAAGATGAGCGAGGATGTTCTCGCCTTCACCCCGTGGGGCGAAATTGCCTATGCGCTTGCCGGCAAAGCCGGTTACGAGCGCGTTCGCCGTGGAGACGAGCAGGCAATTGCTCCCGGCGCTGAGACTATCCAAGAACTGTTCGGTGGCGAGCCGACCTTAATTCTGCTCGACGAGCTTTCCGTTTACCTGCGCAAAGTGCAGAAGCTGCCGCAGGCACGTGAGTAGCTTGCGGCCTTTCTGACTTCACTTTTCAAGGCGGTTGAATCCTCGCCAAAGGCGGCTGTGGTCTACACGCTGTCTATTGGAAAAGACGATCGCTCTTCCGATGCTTACAGCGAAGAGAGCCAGTTCATCGCCGATCGGATGGCCGAAATCGAAAGCGTTTCCGCCCGCAAGGCCACGCTGCTGAACCCGACCGAGGACGACGAGACGGTACAGGTTGCTTGCGCATCACACAGCAGGGCTTTCTTGCGACTGGTGGTAGGAGGCCTTCGAAGCGGATGCCCTCGATCAGCAGTTCACCCTCTACGATCGGATTATTGGCGTTCGCTACCGCTCCAAGCGACGCTGCGACGGTTCCGATGAGGCTCTCCACCTGCGACGCAGCGAGCCGCAAACCGGCTTCGTGCATTCCCTTGCCGTAGGATTCGAACCAGACACGGCCGTCCTCGTTGATGATGATCTCGGTGATCTGCGGATCGCCGATCGCCGCCAGAATTTTTGTCCCGAGCTGGCGTCTCAGGAGTTCGTCCAGGCGTCGCTCCTGCAGCTGCTGCGCCGAAATCATGCTGACTCTCCGTTCCGGCTCGCGCCGCTCTTCGGCGCTGGCGCTGACTGTTCCATCCGTTTCAGCGTCTCCTCGACCTCTGCGCGCCATCCGCGATGGCGTCGCTGGCCGGAAGCAAGGGCCTGCTTGCGTTGCGCTTCGGGGATTTCCGCCAGATGGCTCAGCATGCTCAGAGCGAACTGATCGACCATCGCCAGCAGCGTGGTGAGCTGATGAGCGAGCGGTTTCAGGGTGTCCGCTGTGGAGACGCGATTGGTTTGAATGATTCTCTTTTCAGCCGCAGCGAGTGTGGCGTCCGAGAAAGTCAGTCCGGAGCCGCCATCGGATTGAAAGAGACGCTCCTTCACATATCGCGACAGGGTGAAGCCGCGTTCGTCGGCTTCGTCGCGCAGCCGATGGAATTCTTCTTCGCTCAGGTAAGCGGTGAGTTGTCGTCTCACAGTAATCTCTCCTTGACGCCTTCCTCTTTCGGGGAGTCAGCGGCGCCGTTCCCGCTCTCGACCGCGAATTTGAGAAACGAGAGTTGCTCCGCGGGCACTGGCTTCAGGTGGCGAGGTTTCCCGGCGGGAGCCTGAATGGCGCGGCGCTGCTCGGGCATCTCCTGCTCCGGCGCCTCGTTCCCCGTGTCGTCGTTTGGTTGCCCGCGATCGGCAATCGCGGAGGCGTGCTCGATGTGGTCGCTCTTTGACGGCGGAGCAATCTGCGCCAGCCGTGTGAACGATGGATCGGCGTAATAACGAAGTTTCGTCGCCCGAATCGCGGGCCGGCCGCTGGTGAAGATCAGCGCCTCGTCGCCGCCTAGCCGCATCGCCTCATCCGGAGTGAGAAGCGGACGGGCGACCTCCGGCTCCGAGACACTCGCACCCGAACTGGAGATAGTCCGGTGCGCGTGCCGGACGGTCGTCTCTCCGGTCATCTGCGAGAGCAGCCGCGCCGTTTCGATCCGGTTTGGCGCGAATGCAACTCGGGTATGGCAGTTGTAGGTGATCGCCTCGTCGTGCCCGTACGCGGCGTGGATCTGACTCAGGTCCTGCGCGATCAGGCAGGCTTTGATGCCATAGCCGGCGACCAGCGACAGGGACTCCGCGAACACGTCCAGTCGTCCGAGACTAGGGAACTCGTCGATCATGAGCAGCAGGCGGTGGCGATAGCCGGTCACTGCGCGGCCGTTTTTGAATTCTAGGTGCTCGGTAAGCCGATGAAGGATCTGCCCGAGCATCAGCCGAATGACTGGCTTGAGGCTGTTCTTGTGAGCGAGCGGGACGACAATATAGAGCGACACGGGCCGTTGATGATTCATCAGGTCCGTGATTCGAAAGTCAGAGTGCGCGGTGTTCGCGGCGATGACTGGGTCCCGGTAGAGTTCGAGGAATCCCTTCACCTCCGAGATGACGCCCGAGCGTTCGTTCGGGCTCTTGTCGAGCATGCTGCGCATCGCGCGCGCGATAATCGGATGCGTCCTTGTCGCGATGCCGCGCGAATCGGTCCAGCCCAGCGAGCCGGATGGATCGTGCTCGGCCCGCATGATTTGCTGCATAGTGTCGTCGATCGGCTGCCCCGGATCGCACAGCCGCGCTTCGAGTCCGCTGAGAGTCTTGTCCCGACCTGCATAAAGCTGGTCCAGGATCATGCCGGTGAGGAATGCGGAACCTTCGCGCGACCAGTGATCCGGTAGGCCCTTTCCGTCCGGGTCGATGATCATCTGCACGATGTTGCGGACATCGCGGATCTCGTTGGGTGTGCGCAGCCTGACCTCGGCGAGCGGGTTGTAACGTGCGCCGTCGCTGTCGGCTGAGGCCGGCGCAAACCTGAGACAGACCTGACCCATCCGTTTGCGCGCACCCGCGGTGAGCGCCCAGTTTTCTCCCTTGAGGTCGTGTATGAGGACCGAGTTCGGCCAAGTGAGGAGGGTCGGAACCACGATACCGACACCCTTGCCGCTCCGTGTTGGCGCGAAGACCAGCACGTGCGCCGGGCCGCAATCGCGTATGTATGAAGCCCGTCCCCATTCCCTCCAGAGGCCGAGATAGATTCCTGCTCGGCGGACCGCTGGGCTCAGAATCCGCATCCGGACGCCGATTGCTCGGAGCCGGTCGCGCACCGAGATGCGCGCATCGATCAATCGACCGGCTCTTAAGTCTCGTGTAGCAGCCCAGCGCGCGGAACCGTGAAGGTCGGAGACGTTTGTCAACCAGCCATGCCGCACCATCGCAATCGCAGCGCACGAAACCGCGGTCACAATCGCCATCGGGTAGAGCGCTTCCCGCGCGCACTGCTCCCATAGCGGCTCCAGCTGCGGAGCCCAGTACCATTTCGTCCACCAGACGACCCACGACCACGCTGCGTAGACCGCTCCGCTCCTCAGGTGGAAAAGCGGGCGGCCCAGCCACGACGCATCGCGCAGCATGCTCGCGGCGTGTTGCGTCGTCACCCAGTTGATCGCAATGAATGCTCCGGCGAGTGAGAGCACGCCGAGCCTTTTCGCACGCGCCAGCCTCACATCCCCCGAGAATCCCGGAACCCGATAGGGCCGCTGTTCAGCCATTGCGCTCGCTCCCGCGTTCGCGAACTCGATCCATGCCGTCATCGATCCCGCGCTGACGGCTGTGGGCGCGACTCTTGACCACGTCCCTGGAGACCTGCCGCTCACGCAGCTCGCGTTCATGGTTCTGCGCAAGCTCCCAGCTTCGTTCGTCCACCCGGTGGGCAAGGCCAAGTCCTGAAAGAAATTGCAGCCGATCTATCTCCTGTTCGGCTCGAATCCGCGCCACCTCGCTGTGCGGGTGAAACTGGTCATACGTGACGAGGCCATTTCCATCAGCCTTTCTCTGCAATGCCCGGTCGATCTCCGTCCACTGCTCGCGTCTGACGACGCGTTCACGCGCCCGCAGCATCTCCGGCTCCAGCCGCGGACCCAATTCGCGCGTCGCGATCTCCTGGCTGCGGATACGAATGCCCGAGCGCAAATACTCACGATTGATCTCTAACGGCCTCCCGTTCTCCCGAACGCCACGGACCAGCAGATGAACATGCGCGTCGTCCGTGTTGTGATGATCGATCGCGACCCACTCCAGCTTCGTGTCGAGGTCGCGTTCCATCTGACCAACCAGTTCCCGCACGTGGTCACGAAGGTTTAGACGGTCCGCGTCTTCGGGGGACACAATGAAGCGCCACATCAGCTCGTCGCTCTTTTCCCAGTCTCTGACCGTGGTGAGCATGTCGATTTCCTCGCGCTCCGCGTCGAACCCCAACCCCTTGGCAAATTCCTGTTGCGCGCCAGGGCGAGCGAGGTAGCGCGCGTGCGCTGCCCACGCACCGCTCCGGCGGTTGCGCGAGAATGACGCCTTGACCACGCTGCGCCGCGCGTATGCTGGTGGTTCCGCAACCCGGACTCGCGCCGCACGCATACCGCTCAGGCTTCCGCTCGGTTGCTGATGGCGCAGACCTCGCCGCACGCCCATCCGCCGCAATGCCCGCGCCCACCACGGCACAAGTTTGCGCGGACGCTCGGCATGTTCGTGGCGGAGCTTGATATCGACCTCCTTCTGGCGGAGGAACCTAGGCCGTTTCATCGCAGACCTCGGTCAATGCTTCGGTGAGGGCTAGGACCAGCTTGGTCGGATTCTCCAGTGTCTGCCCGCCTAGCGCCTCGATGATCTCGCGCACCTGACCACTGCTGAGCGTGATCGCATGCAGATCCTGGGCGCGCCGCCATGACTTCCACGCGCGCTTGCCGGTCGCCCGTTCGTCGAGTTTCTTGCGCCCGATTGTCGCAACGAGCGCGCGCTGCGAAGTCGTAAGTTTGGTGGCCTCCTGCGCGACGCTTAGTAGTGCGCCCAACAGAAAGTCCGGTGGCTCCAGATCGAGCCCCGCCAGTGCGACCAGTCCGCCTAGGTTGGCGAGATGATGCACTCGTAGTCCCTGCTCAGGGCTGTGACCGTTGCCATTTCCATTTCCGTTACCGTTGCTGCTCATGGCATTCACCAAGTGATCACCGGCTCGATCCCGCCGCGTACGTTCGCGAGCGGAACCGGGCCGAAATAGCGCGAATCCCAGCTCCGGCGATCGTTAAAACCGAACAGCCACACCTGGCCAACCGCGACTCGATAGCTGCCCCACGCGAGATGCCGAAGTGAACGACCCGCGCTGTCACGCGTCGCCAGGGCGCTGCGCTTGAACCGCACACCGTTGACCGCAACCCATCCGGGTTCGATCTCGACAACGTCCCCGGCAAGGGCGCCCACGATTTTGCCAACCGGCTCCGCGTTACCAGCGCACGCTCCGGTGCGTAGATAACCGTGGACGAGACCTTCCTGAGCGATCTCAGTCGGCAGGCAGACAGCGACCAGATCGCCACGTTGGAATTTGGCGGATACAAGGCGATAGACCCCGGCGGGAGCGGCACTGTCGGTATTCGAAATCAGCACGCCGAACGCAACGCCGACTGCAATCAGAAGCGCGACTGCAATCGCAACTCCGACCATCGTCCCGATGGGTCCGCGAGCGCCTTCCAGACGCTGAAAATGCAGGCGCTGAGCAAGCGATCCGGCGGGGTTTTCTGCCGTGCTGTACAGTGTCCTGGTCATGGCCGCCTCCGAGGGGGAAAGGCCGCGAGTTCGTTCGAGAATCCGCCGAAAATGCCGTGCCGTACCGCAGGTCCTTTATCTTGCTCTACGAACGACCGGCCCTTCCCCCTCTCCAGCGCACCCTCCGAATCCACTCCTTCCGCGCGCCGCAAAGCGGCGGAGAAATTCCTGAAAATCGTCACTGCACTTTCTCCGTCGAAGCTTCAGTTGCACGGCCATTCAGTTTCCGGCCCGGACGAGGCGCACATTCGAGCTCGGTCTTGATCTGCTTGCAGAGCCGCCACATTGCAGCCGTAATCGTCTCGCCGAGATCGAAGCCGGCGTCTTCGGCCCGGCTGCGCAGTTGCTCGATCTCACGCTTTAACGAGGCGGGCAGCTTGAAGGTGATCGCTTCGCTTTCCTGTTTGCGTTTGAGAACTCCCATCGCATTTCTCCTTCGCGGATTGGATTGCAGACTCACTTCCCATAGGGGCCGGGGAATACGAGGTCCTGGGTAACCATCACGTCGAACTGGTAGCCCGGCCGGATTTCAATCGTTGGCGGCCGATTCAATCCCTGCCCCATCATCTGCTGACCCAGGGACCCGAACTGTCCCGAGGCGGCTGAACCGGCCGTCTGGCTCGCCATCGCCCATTGATTCGGCTGGTAGTAGCCATAGGGTCCGTAGGTGCCGCCGCCGAATGCAGCCATCTGGCCGACGGCCTGGCCGGCGCTGATCAGGCTCATCACGGCGGCAGTTCCAAACGTTGCGAGATAGTGGTGATCGACCTGATCGGAGAAGCCGGCGTAGCCGCTCTGATCGGCGCCGGGCATCATCGGCAGATTCATGCTGGCGGTGTTCGGAAAGATAAGCCGCTGCCACGCGATCTGAACCCGCTGCTGACCGTATGAAGACGCATTCTGATAGGCGCCTATGAGGCGGCTCCCCTGCGGGATGAGAACTGACCTTCCGGTCGCGCTGTCGAGCACGTTCTGGCTGACCTGTGCGAGTATCGGTCCAGGCAGATCCGAATTGATGCCGCTAATCAGGACAGCTGGAAGAATGCTTCCAGCCATCACCGTGTAGGGCGAAGCTGCGGGATGAACGCTTATCGTCGGGTTGCTTTGATCACCGGAAATATACGAGTCGGCTTGCTGTCCTTTAGCGCTCGCGATCTCCAGGGTTCCGCCGCTATGAAACGCCTGCACCATCTCCGGCGATTCGAGCGCCTTCATGTACTTCTCTTCGGCCCATTGCGCGTACCGGCTGGGAGGCTTGGGCGCGCTGGGCTGAACGGGGGCCTGTGAGATCGGCAGGGCCGGTATCGACACCACCGTCGGCACCGCGTGAGGCAGTGCGCCATGAGCTGCGAGGTCCTCGATTTCGCCCCGGTCTCGGGCTGCCGAGCCTGGGTCGTCCGCCAATTTCTGGGAAGCGGAGCTCTGACTGCTTCCTGAGGACTGGACACCGAGTGCAAGCGCCACTCCTCCGACCATCGCGACCGCGACGAAAACAACGCCGAGGAGGCGATTGAACCGGCCGCCCCCGAGGTGCTCCTGTTCCTGCTCTTCCTGTTCCTGGATCAGGTCTGCAGTTGCCATGACCGTTACCTCGTTCCGCCTGCATAGGAGATGGTCACGCGGTCCTGATCGCGGCCGACGCCGGAAACCAGGATCGCGTCGCTGAAGAGCCGGTCGACGACGTAGTAATTTCCTTTGACCCGGTAGTTCACCATCTGGGTTCCGCTGCCGGCGTTGATGAGCAGCGCGGGAGTCTCACTCGACTTCATTCCGGCCGGCATCTGCACATACACGTGAGAGCCGTCATCGAAGGCACGAATGGGCTTCCACGGAATGTTTGGCCCTGCGACGGTGTAGGCAAAGTTAAGCTGTGCCGGATCGACCGCAGCCACCTTCACGACGTTGTCGGAATCACCCGGCGGATCGGCCTCTTCCTGCTTGGCGCTCGCGGAGGCAGCGTCGGCATCTTTCATCGCCGTGGACAGCTCGTCGGGGTAGTAGAACTCCACCTCTTGCATCGCGCGTCCGCGCGACCGGAGCAGCAAGTGGTAAATATGCTTCGTCGTGTAGATCGTCAGGTTGGTTTCGATTCCCGGAACCTGCGGCTTCACCGCCAGATGAGGAACAGCATTGCGCGGGTCGCCGGAGGCGGCCGGCGTCGCCATCCAGCGCTCGGTATCTCCCAGTGCAACGTCGGTGATCGTCTCGCCCGGCTGCAGCTGAATGTCGGTGGTGCGCAGTGGCGAGCAATCGACCGCCGGCTCCGGTTTTTGGTTGTACGGATAGAGCGTGTACTCGGACGTTCGGTAGACGGGCCATTTGCCATTTTGCTGATGCTCTTTGATCGCGGCTTGCACTTCGGCTGGCTGCTGCGCGAGCAGTTGCGCTCCGGTCGGCGGTGGTGGTGTTGCGCCCGACTCAGCCGGAGCCTCTGTTACGATTTTCAGCGGCGGTGGCGCGGGCGGTTGTTGTTGACTCGCACATGCACTCAGCAAGAGTGCGAACGTCACACTGCCAGCGGCTATAGACTTCATCGCGCTTCCTCCCTTCTGGTCCGTCTATCCCTGTTGCTCGGTCCAGGTGATCTGCGTCACGTAAAATCCGAGCGGATTGCTTATGATCGCGGCGTCGGAATTGGGTGGGACGATCTGCGTCTGCAGTACCGCCTCCCAGTGCGTGGGCGCTCCGATAACGACTCCGTTCAGATCGCGTTGCTGCTCCGACCAGCGCACCTGGTAGCTGCTGGGCGAGAGCTGGAGAATCGAATCGATCTGGATCGAAACGGTTTGCTTTTCCGCGAGTTTGAAAGGGTTATGAGTGAAGCCGTCGGAGTGGTAGTAGGCGTCGAGGAATCTGTCCGCCGCGCCGCGTGCATGTGCGAGCAGCGCATTGAGCATCTGATGTTCGACCTGCGAATCGCTGGTGACCGACCGCGCATTGCGAATAAATGCCGCGACTTCGTAGCGCTGCATTCGCGCGGTTACATCCGGAACGGAGACGGGCGTCAGCGGCTGCGGAACGGTCAGCGCGTATCCGAGTTTGTCGACTTCGACGACGTAGGGAATGTAGCGGCTTCGGCTGATGAGCCAGACCATCCCGCTGGCGAGAATCAGCGCGAGCAGCAGCAGCCCGCCGGCCGCTATCTGCCAGTTGCGTTTGCCGAGAACGAGATCAGCGTAACGCTCATCCCACTCGCGACGCGCTTCGACGTAAGGATTTGCGGCCATACTACACCTCACTGAGCGTCCCGAGATCGCGCTCGACGATCCGTCGGCGCACCCCCACGCTCGTGCGCAGCGATGATCGTCGCCGCGCTCGAGATTGCGGCTCGGAGTTGACCTGAATTTCGGATTCGGAATTAATGGCGATCGAAGAGGGTCGGATCGCCTTTGACTTTGGCTCGACTTTGGCTGTTCTATCGAGCGCTATCGGTCTGAACGGGTTCTTTGGCGGTCCCGATGGATCGAAAAAAGCCTTGATTATGCTTGATAATGACAGATCACGACGCATCGCCGTCTATCTGTCGGGTGAATCCTCCGTGCGCAAGCACATGCGGGTTCAAGTCTTGCCCTCGGCAACCAACTTTCTTCCCGCCAGTGCTGCGATATCCTGCCTAGAGATCTTAGCCGCGAGGTATCGCCATCGAATAAAGCGAAGGGGCGCCCTTCGCGATGCGCGTGGAACGCCATGGCGCGGGCTAGCACCAACGGTCCGGATGCCGCTGAGTCGCCTCCGCCTCGGCTCTGCGATTCGGGACGAAAACCGCTCCAGGTTCTATCGTGACAGGCGCAAAAGGATCGCCGAAGCGATGGTCTGAAAGGCGCTGTCCAAACCGCTCCCATTGGCTGAGAACACCGCCTGTCCCACCGGTTCGCTGGAATCGTACGTGGTGCTGTCACTGTCATTGGCGATCTGGTGGAGAAAAGGCTCGCTGATCAGGTCACCCAAGCCGATCGAATAAACCACGATACCCTGGGTACGCATGGTATTTGCCACTTGTACCGCGCGATACGCGGCTTCATTGGCGATGTTCTGCTGCGTAAGCGACAACGACCCACCTGTCTGCTCCGAGGGGAAACTCGTCGCACCGCAGTTGACCCCATTGCCCGTGGTCGGATTCAGGAAAGAGATGCCGCTGCACCAACCCAAGGTAGCCTCGTTAGGAGCGCATCCGCCAAAGTTCAGCAGCGTGGACGGAGGGCAATTCAGCTTGTCCTCGACCGTGTTGGCCCAGCCGTCGGTAAAGAAGATGGCGACCTTGACCACGTCTTCGCCCGACGCCACGGTCACGCTGTTGATCTGAGTCTGCCCATCCAACAGTCCGCCTTGCGAATAGGTGGCGCCGCTGAACACCATATTATCGACCGCTTTGGTTATGGGGGCCACGAAATTTGTCTCGATGGGGACGTCGACGCTCGGGACCGAGGAGAAACTGATTTCCGCGACCTGATCCGTGGTATTGTCGAAGAATTGCAGAAAGTTCGTGACCGCAGTTGGAAGCGCTTGCGCTCCGCCGTTCTTATTCATGGAGTTCGATTTGTCCAGCACCAGCGCCATGATCAGTTTGGGGCGGGTCGCCTGGGCGCTGGAACTGACCTGCAAGGTTCTAAACCCCGGCAGCACGCCGAGAAAGAAGGTGTTGATCGTGGCGGTGGCGCTGACGTTTATCACCGCGTTGTTGTTGGCATCCGTAGTAATGCCGACATTGAGCACGGGCGGAGCCACTTCGCGTCCAACCCCCCCTCCATAATTGGCATCGAAGGCGCTTTGCGCGATCGTCGTGGGATTGGCGCTGGGATTGCCGATGTTGCGCATGGCCGCGAGCGCGGCGGCATCGACGGCCTTCGAGAGGTCAGCCCGCGCGACGAAGGCAAAGCCAAGGTCAATTGCGAGACCGACGAATAGGATGACAATTGGAAGGCTGAGCGCAAACAGCGCGAAGATTTGCGCGCGCGCGTATCGTTGATTGTTAGTTAACCCCAAGTGACTAGTCCTCTCCCCGGTCTTAAATGAGTAATGTCCTCTCCCAGGTCCTAGAAGTACGCCACCTGATATAGGGTCGAAGGCATCACCAGCTTCAGCAAATTATGAATCGGAGTTACCGGCTTGTATGAGTAGAATACCTCCGTTACGTAAGTCGTCTGGCCGGGCAGCAGCATGTCGGCTACCGATGCTGGCAGAGTCACTGTCGTTGGTGAGCTCAGGTTCCCCACCTTGCTGGTCTGGGTATTCAGCCCAGCATGCTGCTGATCGTTAATTAAATAAGTCGTCCCTCTTCCGCCGCGGCCGCTGGTCGTAGTGTTGGTGACCGAAGTGATGATCACTTCTCCGTTGATGCTCAAATTCAATGGCGAGTCCCCGCTAAGCACGGCATTGGCGGAGTCCAACAGATCGGTCCCGCGCGATGCCAGGTTGGAGCCTTCCCTGGATAGGCCTGCCATAACCTGTACGTCGTGGATCGCGCGACTGAAATCGACCACCATGCAGAAGAGCACGAGCATCAGGCCCGCAACGAGCGCAAACTCCACCGCCGCCTGGCCGGATTCGCCCGCTGCCATCCTCCTGCCCACTGAACCGGGATGCCATGAGTGTCTCATGCTGCTACTCCCAATTAATTCGTCTCGCTGGCGGGGAAAGGCTCATTTTTGAAAGTGGCGCTCGATATGAAAGTATAGGCCCCATTCGGAAAACCACGCGCGACGATCGGCGTCATCAGCTTGAGGTTGGTGGTGACTGCGACCGTGACCGTGTCTCCCGGGCCGCCCGCGCTGCCGTTACCGCCCAGCAAGCTCGAGATCTGAATGTTCGTTATCTCCGTGCCAAACGCCGCCTGTTGAACGGTCGCGATGATCGAGTTCACGCGCGAGAGAGACTGCCCGGAATTATTGGGATCCGGGAGGTGGTCCCCTGTGGAAGCGAACCGAGCCGCCTCCTGCACCGCATTTTCAATTTCCATTTCCACAAGGAACAGGCGTCCGAAATCGAACACCGCGAAGATCAGAAAGAAGAACAACGGTGCGACCAGGAGAAATTCGACCAAGGCCTGTCCGCTGATTGGCCAAGGCCTGCGAGCTCGGACCCTCATAGGGAGGGTCGGATTCGCTCCGTTCGCTATGCGGTGCCTAATCATTGGCATACGTGCGTCCTTAGCGCGTCTCGGCCTTGTTGCGGTCTAATTTGTTCTTTCTTATGCTATTCCATCTATGATACTTTGTCAACTGTCTTAGACGCTCCATGTTAGTCTCTACCGTCGGTTCGGAAGATACGCTTATCATTCTGATTGGACGGCAAGCGGTCAGTACAAACGGCCTAACCAAGACAGGGCGTCCTCCGACGACCATTCGGAGCGCTTTATCGTCATGGCATGATGTGCCACGCCTGGCTGGCTGGCGTCCTATAGAAACGCGCCAAACAAACTCATAAGTGATCTTGTCGGGTCAGAAAGCTAACACAAACGCCGTCATTGGCGAAACCTTCGACTCGACCGCGCGTGTTCGACAGTCGCGAAGGGATCCCTCGCCTGCTTCACCTTCTTCGGCGTGGCATACAGCTTCGATGCGTCTTCAAGCCGATAGCGCAGGAGTTCGGCACCACCCGCGAGGCCACTTCGGCGATCTTCTCGATCGCAGCCGCGCTCTATTTCGCGCTCAGCGGGATGGTTCGATCGGCGGCGCAACACGGCGCTCGTCCTAGCCGTCGGGGGAATTGGAGCCGCACGCTCGCGATTGTGCCGCTCTCGGGCGAACTCATCATGCATCTCGGATGGCGCCGCACGTACGTGATCCTGAGCGTCGTGGCGGCCGCGCTGCCGCTGCTTTGCGCGGCGCTATCGACGCAGCCAGCCGACCACGATGCGTAGTCGGCCACAGCGGGCACGACGATCACAGCCCGACGAATGGAACCCGCGTCGCAGCGCGTCGGGACAAGCAAAGCTACTTCACGCTATATCCCCGGCCCTCCAGACATGCGGCCATTGCCCGCGTGTACTTCGATTGTTGCGACGTGACCGCTGACGATGCCTTGGCTTGCTGCTGAGCGGCGGATTGGCGCTTCTCGTCTCTTCGGCGAAAGCCGCCAGCCAGCCCACCCATCGCCGCTCCGGCTGCCGCTCCCCCGCCCGCGTTGCCGGTTATCGCACCTCCGACCGCACCGAGCGCGGCGCCACGAGCCGCACCTTTCACGACGTGCGGCTGCGATGGCCGATAGGGCTGCGGATCAAGGTGGGTAGGATCGCTTGGGTAAGCTCTGCTCGGATCGTATCCGGTTTGTCGGACCGCCCAGGAATGACATTCATAGCGATCTCTATCCTGTTGTTCGTTACTCTGCTTCTTTAAGGGATAAGCGTACAGTTCACTCTGGGCGGCGGCGCGAATTGGAAGGAGCATGGTTACTGACAGTACTGCACCAGCGATTGACCAGCAGCCGGCTCGTTTCAATAAGCATAGGAATTCGATTCTGTTAATCATTGGTTTTTTCCCTAATGTTATTTATGACATAGCTTTTCGCGTGACTGCTCCTGCGCTGTTCGGTGCCCTATCCTTGCTGAGGCTCGTGTCCGTGCGGGCTTGCCTGTGAGAGCGGCTCGCCGCATTGACAGATAATTGTCCAAGGCAAAATCATTTGAAACTGGACTTTGGTCGTAGGACCTCAAAATGAAGCAAGGTCCAATTTTGCTCGGTCGAACAGTACGCCACCGTTGGCCCTGAGGCACTTTTCACGGTTTGCAAACCGCGTGTTGCGTTTGCGAATATCGGCTGAGTATCGATAAGGGTTGAAATTGAAAATTTCGCTCGGGTGTTAGATGGCGCAAGGTGCGATAAAGACGGCACTGGCTCAGGCGGCCGAACCCTTCGTGGAGAACCTTTATCACTGCCTACGCTGCAATTATTGCGTCGAAATGCACTGGGAAGAGCGAGGAATTCAGCATGTATGCCCCACGCTCGCCCATCACAACCTCGCGCCCGGTTATTCGGGCAAGGGTTATCTGGCTGCGGCGCGCGCGATGCTGGAAGGTGAGGAGCTGCCGGTCAACTCGTTGATCGAGCGCTTTTTCAACTGCACCACCTGCGGCAACTGCGAAGAAGTTTGTCCGGTAGGCCTGCGGCCGGCGCATCTGGTCAAGCAGATTCGGGCCGCGATGGTCCGCAAGGTCTCGCGCCCGAGCCGATTGCCGCTATTGGCGTTAACGTCGCCGAACATCACAATCCAGCGGGCGCACCGCTCGAAGCACGCAACCGGTGGGCCGAGGGGCTCGACGGCATCGCCGCTGACGCCGCGACTCTCTATCTTCCCGGATGCGCCGCAAGTTACGATGCGCCGGCCGAGGCGCGCGCAACCGTGTCGATTCTGCATCAAGCCGGCGTGCCAGTGAGGCTGCTGCCCCCCGCTCAGGCGCGCTGCTGCGGCGCTCCGCTTGGTGAGATCGGCTACGCGGCCGAAGCCGAGAACGAGCGCCAGGCTTTGAGCGCGGCGGTCGCCCGCAGCGGATGCCGCAGTGTCGTAGCCTCAGGAGCCGAATGCCTGGAAAATCTTGGCGCGCAACTCGCCGATGGGCTCGCGGTGGTTCACGCTTTCGATCTAATCGAGCGCGCGGTCGCAGAGGGCCGGGCCGGCTTTGAGTCCAAGGCGGGCGTCGCGGTTGCCGGCGCGGTGGGCCTTCTCGATCCCTGCCATCTGAGCAAGAAAAGCCACGGCGTTGCCGGCGCCGCGAACTTTCCGCACCGGATACGTGCGTTGCTGGCGCGCCTGGGATGCAAAACGGCCTCGGTTGCGGACGAGGCGAACTATGCTGTCTGCTACGGCGCGGCCGGCGGAATGCCGCAGGTAAGCCCGCAATCCGCGGCGCGCATGGCCGAGGGCAAGCTGCAATCCTTTGCCCGCGCTGGCGCGGCCGTGGTACTGAGCGCCAGCCCGCTTTGTGCCGCCCATCTGCACCGGTCGCAAATGGCGGGCTTGCCCCCGGTGATGGGACTGTTTGAATTCATCGATACTCACTTCCGCCTGAGGTCGATTTCGTCATGAAACTGAGCCAACTGGGAACGGAACTCGCCGGCCAGGGCGGCGCGGCCGTCCTCGAAGACAAGGTCGACCTGCTTGGCTATCGGCGCGACACCTCGATCGCGCCTGGCGGCAATCCGGCAGCAGCGGTTATCGCTCGTAGCGTGGACGATGTGGTCGCCGCAGTCAGCACCGCCAATCGCCGCAAAGTGCCGCTGTACGTGCGGCTGCCGGATCGACTTATGCCGGCGGCGCGAATCCCTGCGACGGCGCGATAGTGCTCGATATGTCGGCGCTCAACCGTGTCCTTAAGATCGATGAAGATCGCGGACTCGTGCTGGTCGAGCCGGGCGTGACCTACGGCGCGCTGCTGGCGGAACTGAGCCCGCGCGGACTGACCTTGGGCGTGGTGCCGCTCACCGGCGCGGCTGGCACAGTGGGCGGCGCTATCGCCTCTCATGGCCTGGGAACCGGCTCGCCACGCTATCAGAGCACGGGGGACGAGGTCGCGGGGCTGGAAGTAGTGTTGCCCATCGGAGAGCTCATGCGCACCGGCAGCGCGGCGCTGGCCGATGCGGGTTTCTTCGCACGCTACGCGGTGGGACCTGACCTGACCGGGATGTTCCTGGGTGCCAACGGATGCCTGGGTGTGATTACCAGGATCGCGCTGTGGGTCCATCCCAAGCCCGAATATCAGGAGACCTTCGCCTTAGGCTTTCCCGACTATGAGTCGGGCGCGCGCTTTATCTCCGCACTGCAGATCAAAGACCTGACGCACAATCTCTGGTATGGCGCGGGCTACGAAGACAAGGCGATCGAAGCCCGGGTGATGGCCGCGCGGCCGCAGTTCGATCGAAGTAGTCTGCCGCGCTTTTGTCTCGCCCTGGACGCCCGCGGCACACGCGAAGAAGTGGCTCGCGACCGCGCTCGTATAGTGGCCGAAAGTGGCCGCTTTGGCGGCGGCGAGTTCGCAATATTCGATGAAATCTTTTTCGCCACACTGCGTCGCGACAACAGTTTCTGGTACTCGTACGCCGGATATTTCGGCCGCTCGATGTGCGCGCTGCTGATGTGCTCGATGGCGAACGAGAACATCCCGCGCTTTTTCAGTATGATCGAGCGCAACCGCCGGGCTTATCCTCAATTCATCTGGGCCGGGGGCCTGGTGCTTTGTCGACGCGGCGTACACGGCGCCGTTATTGTCTTTTACGATGAGCGCGAGCAGTGGGACGAGATTCGAGTGGCCTCCGAACGGTGCTGCCGCGATCTGCTGTCTGTCGGATGCGTGCCCTACAAGTCGGGGCGGGTCTGGGCGCCAATGATGGATCAGTTCGGGCGCTATCACACCACTCTTGCCAGGCTGAAAAAGACGCTCGATCCTAACGGCATCATGAGCCCGCAAATTCTGGGCCTGTGAGAACCATGGTGCCGCGCGCGCGAATGCTTTCGAGAAAAATGGAGATCTGCGATGCGTGAAATCAAGCTTGAAGAAGTGCGCAGGATGCTCGAGGCATCCGGACGCGAGGCTCAACGAAGTGGCAAGCCCAGCACCACGGCGATCGTCGATTTCGGCGGCCATCTGCGGGGACTGGAGCGGCCCGAGGGCGGCCGGATCGCCAACGTCGATATCGCAATCAAAAAGGCGTGGACGGCAATCGCGTTCAAGCGTCCCACCGCGATGGTGCGGGCGGTGATGATGCCCGATGCGATGGGTTATGGATTACAGCATACCGATCCGCGCATCTGCATGGTCGCCGGTGGTTTGCCGATCGTGGAAAACGGCGAATTTCTCGGCGCCGTCGGCGTCAGCGGCGGCACCATCGACGAGGACATCGCCTGCTGCCTCGAGGCGCTCAAGGCCTGCAACTTTGCCACTGAATTCGCAGATCCGCTGAAGGCGGCCAGATAATCCCGGCCGCTATTGAGGTATTTCATGAGTCACCCTATCAGCCGGTTTCCGGTTCCTGCACTGAAGGAGATGCCCGACGATGTCCGGAGCCGGATCGAGCAGGTGCAGGCAAAGGCCGGATTCATTCCGAACGTGTTCCTCGCCATGGCGCATCGTCCGGATGAATTCCGCGCCTTCTTTGCTTACCACGACACGCTGATGGACAAAGCTGGCGGCCTCACCAAGGCCGAGCGCGAAATGATCGTGGTCGCCACCAGCGGTGCCAATCAATGCCACTACTGCGTGATCGCTCATGGCGCCATTCTGCGCGTGAGGGCGAAAAACCCGTTGATCGCGGATCAGGTGGCCGTCAACTATCGCAAAGCGGATATCACGCCAAGACAGAAAACGATGCTCGACTTCGCGTTGAAGGTCGCGGTCGCGCCCTTCGCGATCGGAGAGCAGGAGTTCGAGGGACTCAAAAGTCACGGTTTCAGTCAGGACGACGTCTGGGACATCGCCGCGATAGCCGCATTCTTCGCCATGTCGAATCGCCTGGCCAATGTCAGCGACATGCGGCCGAACGATGAGTTCTACTCGCTCGGGCGTGGATGACAGCCGGTTGGTTCGAACGGTTCCGTTCCATGGACCTGCGACCTTCCATGAGAAGAGGTTTCGATGGGCAATCTGGCGTTGGTTGATAACGTGGAAATTCAGGTTCTGGTCGACAATGCGACTGACAGTCTTTCCTCCATTCCCGCCCACGCAGAATCAGAGTTCGCGTACCTGGAGCGGCACGGGATGCAGGAACTATCCGGTGACTCGCTTTGTTGTGCGTGCCACGGGCTTTCCCTGCTGATCACGGCGACCTGGGGAGACTTGAAGCACAGCATTCTTTTCGACAGTGGACCGGAGGAATATGCGTTCGAGCGTAACTCGGGCCGGCTCGGCCTTCACCTGGGACTGGTTGAGAGCGTCGTGCTCTCCCATGGCCACTGGGACCATGCCGGAGGAATGCTGAAGGCGCTCGACCTCGTTCGCGCCCGCAACGGCGGGCGGTCAGTCCCGTACTACGCCCACCCTGGCATGTTTCGCTCCAGGGCACGCCGATCGCCTGGTGGCGAATTCATGCCCATGAAAGATGTTCCGAGCATCGAAGCCCTCACCGCCCATGGCGCGGACGTCAACTGTACCAGAGAATCCCGTGTCCTTCTTGACGGCATGTTCTACTTGAGTGGCGAAATCCCGCGCGTGACACCATTCGAGCGCGGCCTGCCTGCGCATTATCAAAGGTCCGAGGATGAAAGTTGGCAACCGGATCCCTTGCTCCTGGACGAGCGATTCCTGATGGTGAATGTCGAAAAAAAGGGGCTCGTAGTATTCACCGCATGTTCTCACGCTGGAGTGGTAAACGTCTTGAAACACGCCCGCGATTGTGCCGACGGAGCGCCAGTCCACGCGGTGATGGGCGGTTTTCATCTTGCCGGCGCCAACGAAGAGATCATACCCGAGACCGTTGGGGCGCTGTCGGAGTTCAAGCTGGGAACCGTCGCCGCCGGACACTGCACTGGCTGGCGGGCTGTCGTAGCGCTTACCAATGCTTTCGGAGACAGCGTGGTCGAGCCCTCCGTTGTCGGCAAAAGATATTCGTTCTAGCGTTGCGGTACAATTCACTCGCATAGTCTGAGAGAGCGACAGTCACCGAGGAGCAGGTCATGGCGGACGAAAAAATCGAATATCGCGACCCTGAGAGTCTGGTGCAGACCGATTGGCTCGAGGCTCATCTGGGCGACCCCGGCTTGCGCATCTTCGATTGCACGACACATTTAAAACCTGTCGAGCCGGGCAGCGATATGCCGTATCTTGTGGTCGGCGCAAGAGCGGAATATGACGCGGGGCATATTCCGGGCGCTGGATTCCTCGATATCCAGGGAGCGCTCTCAGACAACACCACGAAGCTGCGGTTTGCGATGCCTTCGGCGGACCATTTCGCAGCCGCCATGTCGCATCATGGTGTGGGCGAAGCGGCGCGGGTCGTTCTATATAGCGCGGGCAGCATCATGTGGGCGACCCGAGTCTGGTGGATGCTGCGGGCGTTCGGCTTCGACCATGCAGCGGTTTTGGACGGAGGTTGGGATAAATGGCGGGCCGAGAACCGCCCGGTTTCGATCGAGCCGTGCGCGTATCCACCGGCCGAATTCGTCAGCCGCCCACGCCCGGGGATGCTCGTGGGTAAGGAGCAAGTGTCGGCGGCGCTCGGCGATCCCGCCACTGTCATCGTAAACGCGTTGCCGCCGGAGATGCATAGCGGCAAGGCTCCCAGCCGCTATGGTCGTCCGGGCCGCGTTCCGGGCAGTGTGAATGTATACGCAGGGACTTTACTCGATTCCAAAACGAAAGCGTTTGTATCTCTGGCGCAGGCGCGGGCAGCCTTCGAAGCGGCCGGAATTAACAAATCCAAGGGCGTAATCTGCTACTATGGGGGCGGCATTTCAGCGACAGTTGATTTGTTTATGTTGTATCAACTCGGGCATGACCGCATTACGCTGTACGACGGATCGATGGGCGAATGGGCGAAAGATCACTCGCTGCCAATAGAAACAGACTAAGACACGAACGGTCTGAGCAGGTATTCTACCTCGCATAGCCGGAGGGCTGATGGCTCCAGGCTTAGTGACGTTCGTCGAACCTCTTTGAAATGTTCTCTGGGAGACCACAAATGCGGTTAGCACAGGCTGGGTAAGCAGCTAGCCGCCGAGCGCGGCGTATTCTACACAACGGCGCATGAGGACGGCTCGGCAAGCATGCCTCGTGCGCAGGAAGGACGCCTCTACTTTTATTCGCCGCATTCGCTGCGCCTTTAATTTAAATTCATCGGCCATGGCGATGACCCGCTCGTGGCTGCCGGCTGGCACTGTCGATGCGCAGGCTGGAGTGCGAGATTTCGGCTGTGGCATTACGCGTACTGACGTGATTTGATGGCTTTCCGTTTGCTCGTTGTTTAAGCGAACGACCGGCAGGTTCCAGTCAGATGCGAAGATCGAACCCGATCAGCCTGCTTCTATGTGTAGCGAGCCTGTTCCTCGGAGCGACGCATGCGGAGCGTTCTTTCGCGGCGGAGACCGCTGAAATTTCGTCGACGCCGGCCTCTCAAGTGGAGAGCGTGTATGCGCCGCCGCCTCCGGTCAGCGGCGACGTTGCAACCTATCAGATGGAGCAGGATGGAAATCGACCGGATCCCCCGGGACTACAGGAATACCTGGACGCGAACGAAGAGATTTCGCTCTTCGGCGTAGACATGCGGATAGAACGGCGCAAAGTGGAGAAGGAAATCCAGGGACTGTTGGTCGTCGATATCGCGCCAGGAAGTCCGGGAGCGGACGCAGGACTGCATCCGTTCCGCCAACCCACGCGAGACATTCTAAGCGGTGTGGGTATGCTGGCCACGATGGCATTTCCGCCGGCGGCAATGGTAATGCCCATCATTGAGTCTGTTCCCCTCGGCGAGAGCTACGACCTGATAATCGGGGTCGATGGCTCGCGCGTTACTAACTTTCTGGATTTTTACTACTGTATGCGCGAGGTCCAACCAGGCGAAATTGTCTATTTTAACGTTCTGCGTAACGGACACCGCGTGCAGGTGCCGGTGCGCGTAACAACCTACTTGCCGCCGCCGCAATCGTGGGTGCGCTAATCTGAACTGAACGGCGACGCCCTTCACCATGCCGGCGTGGATCCGTTGAACCTGGCCGGTTTCTGATGGATGTCCGCGAGCACGCTGGCGTCGATGGTCATAATCCTTATCGGAGTGGCGCGTTCGGGGAAGACTACTGTCGGTCACATCCTGGCCGCGCGCCTTGAATATGAGTTCCACGATGCCGACGATCTTCACTCGCCGCAAAATCGCGAAAAGATGCGCCGCGGCATCGCGCTCAGCGACAAAGATCGAGCGCCGTGGCTGCACGCGGTGAGGGAGCTCGTGCAGCGATGCCTTGCCGCGAACCGATCCGCGGTGGTCGCATGCTCGGCGCTTAAGCAGGCATACCGGGACTTGCTAATCGTCGATACGGTGAAGGTCAAGCTGGTATATCTGAAAGGATCGCGAGAGCTGATTGCGCGGCGCCTCGCTCAGCGCGCCGGCCATTTCTTCGATCAGCGGCTATTGCAGAGCCAATTCGATACGCTGGAAGAACCGGCGGATGCGATCGTCGTCGATATCTCGGAGACGCCCGAGCAAATCGCCGATACGATCCGCGCCCGCTTGGACCTGTAAATCCGGCCGGCCTCCCGCAGATCCGCGCCATGACCCTGGCTCGCCCTCGTCAGCGCGCTCAGCGATGCGTCAGCTTGCCCACCGCCTCGCGCTCTTGCGCGCTCAGCCTCCATTCTCCCGCCTTCACGTTCTGGCTCACCTGCTCGGGTGTAGTGGCGCCGCAAATCACGCTTGAGTTCTGCGGCTCCGACACCAGCCATCCGACCGCGAGTTCGAGCAGCGAATGGCCACTCTCGCGCGCGAAGTTCTCCAGCTTTTCCAGCAGGTCGAAATTCGGCTCCGTGAGCGTCCGCTGCGCGGCCCGCTCCAACAGCGCCATCCGCGTGCCCGCGGGCGGCTTCACGCCGCGCCGGTACTTGCCGGTCAGAAAGCCGCTGGCCAACGGAAAATACGGCAGGATACCGACGCCGAAATGGCGGCACGCCGGAAGCAGCTCGCGCTCGATCTGGCGGTCGAGAAGGCTGTATTCATTTTGCGCCGAGATGTAGGCCGGAAGGCCGCGGGCGCGCGAGATCCCCAGCGCCTCGGCCAATTGCCACGCGGCGAAGTTGCTGCATCCGATGTAACGGACTTTGCCGGCGTGAACCAGGTCGGCCAGCGCCTCGAGCGTCTCCTCCTGCGGCGTTTCGGGATCGGGCGTGTGAAGCTGATAGAGGTCGATGTAATCCGTGTGCAGGCGCCGGAGACTGTCCTCGGCGGCGGCCATTACGTAGCGGCGCGATGCGCCGTGGAGATATGGACCGTCGCCCATCAGCATCCCGAACTTGCTCGCAACGACGACCTCGCGCCGGCGCTGGCCAAGCGCCTTGCCCAGCAACTCCTCCGAGCCGCCGCGGTTGCCATACATGTCGGCGGTGTCGAAGAGCGTGACGCCTTCGTCGAGCGCGCGATGCACGACCGCCCGCGTCTGTTCGGCATCGCACTTCATTCCGAAATTGTTGCAGCCGAGGCCCACGGCGGAAACCTTGAGCCCGGATTTTCCCATGTTGCGATATTCCACGGCGCCTCTCTTTCTTTCGCTGCTATTTATCGAAGATCGCAAGCGGCAGCAGCGCCGAGACCACGAAGTTGGGCACGTCGACCACTTCGCTCAGCCGCAAGTCCACTGCCACGCTGCAAATCGCATAGGCCTGCTGGCGGCTCCAGCCGCGCTCCATCAGCAGCGCGATCATGTTCATCAAAGCGTGATGCGCCGCCATGGTCGCATTTTCCGATTCGTTGATGCCGTCGCGGATGCACATCCCGGTGGTAGCGAGAAGCCGCTTGGGTGCCGCCAGTTCGGGCGGCATAAAGTAGTCGTCGCGCTCGAAGCGCGGGAAGCGAATCTTGTGGCGCGCCGCCTCGCCCTTGCGCAGCGCGAACTTCACCACCACCGACGCACACATCTCGACCGCGGTGCCGCAGGATTCGCCGTCGCCTTGCGCAAAGTGCGCGTCGCCGACCGAAAACAGCGCGCCCGGCACGAACACCGGCAGCAACAGCCGCGCGCCTGCGCTCAATTGCTTGATGTCGAGATTGCCGCCATTCTCGCGCGGCGGAATCGTGCGCAGCCCCTCAGACGCGATCGGCTCGCGCGCCGGCACCGCGCCCGCCGCCTCCGGCGGTAGCACAAAGCCGCCGCGCTCGCGCAGGGCCTCTTCGCGCCGCACAATCTCACGCCGCAGATCCTCGGACGGCGCGATGCCGATGGTGCCCATGAACGAACTGTCGCGCAGTCGCACTCCGGGAAGGTCGGGCGAAGTGGCCCAGCCCTCGGCGATTCGCCACTTCACGATGAAAGGGTCGGGAAATTCATCGCGCAGAAACCCGAAACCCGGCGTCTGAATCGTGAAACCCCAGTTCGCGGGCTTGAGCTCGCGGATATCCACTTCGAGCAGGTCGCCCGGCTCCGCCCCTTTCACGAACACCGGCCCGGTGAGCGGATGCACCACGCTCATGTCCAGCTTGAGCAAGTCGGCGGCGGCGGTCGCCGCGGTGACCTGGCCGTCGAGCGCGTCCCTGGTCTCGAGCTCGACCTCCTCGCCCGGCTCGACTTCCAGGGCGGGGGCGATATCGCAATGCCAGCGATTGTGGCCCTTTGCAGATTCCGCGGCGCATCGAACGCCATAGTTCAGCTTGATGCTTTTCATCGGATATGCCGCCTTTCGATTTATGCTGTCCCTTGAGCCACGGTAACACTTAATCGCGAAATTCCAAGATTCGGGATCAGCGGGCGCCTCACGGTGGCGCAAGACCGAAATAGCATGCTAGCGCTGTTGCTGTGGATCCCGCGCCGCCGGGCCCCATCAACCGTTTCGCAAAATCGACCAGGGAGAATGCGCAATGCGCAACACACGAACAGTGGCCGTATTCGTTGGCAGCCTGCGCAAAGGGTCGTTCAACCGCATGACTGCCAAAGTACTGGCGGCACTTGCGCCCGCGGAGCTTCAACTCGAAATTGTCGAGATTGGACAGCTCCCTCTCTATAACCAGGACGACGACGATAATGGTGCCCCGCGTCCCGAGTGGGTGGCGTTTCGCGCGAAGGTCAAGGCGGCCGACGCGGTCCTGTTCGTGACGCCCGAATACAATCGGTCGGTTCCGGGGGTGCTGAAAAATGCGCTCGATGTAGGCTCGCGCCCCTACGGACATAGCGCTTGGGATGGAAAGCCGGGGGGCGTGGTCAGCGTCTCGCCGGGTGCGATCGGCGGTTTCGGCGCCAATCATCACCTGCGCCAATCGTTTGTGTTTCTGAACGTGCCCGCGATGCCGCAGCCGGAGGCTTACATCGGAGGCGCCGCGGCACTGTTCGACAAGGACGGAAATATCACGAACGAAGGCACACGAAAGTTTTTGAAAAGCTTCATGGAAGCCTTCGCGGCGTGGGTCGATAAAATCCTTGTCGTCCGCTGAAGCGCAACCTCATGCAAGAACAAATGCCCAAGCCGTCATTCCAAGCGGCGGGCTGAGCCCTAAACAAATGCCGCGCGCGAATCTTCTACTCCGCTCGCGGACTCGCTTCGCTCAGGATGACTCTCTTTTGGTAACTTGTTAATGGAACCCTGGAATCGATTCAACGCGATCGTTCGCTTAATATCCACATAATAATCTCTTATTCAGATCGTCAAGATATACTATCGATTTCGTCTCTTCGATCCCATACTTACGATAATGTGTACTTCCAGAGTCAATCTACGCTTGAGGCGGATCCCCGATGGAAGGGGTCGGGCTAGACCGCTTCTCATCGTCAGGGTGGGCCGAGTGGCTCACCCGCGCCGCCGCGCCGCCGGGGGCGACAAGCAACTATTATCGCTCGATCTGGATTTCCGATCTGCATCTCGGCACCCCGCGCTGCAAGGCCGAGGCGCTCTACGACTTCCTGCGTCATTATCAGGCCGACAACCTCTACCTGGTCGGTGATATCGTCGACGGCTGGGTGCTCGGCCCCTCGTGGTACTGGAGCCCGGCGCAAGCCGCGGTGGTCGAAGAGATAGCAGCGTGGTATCGGCGCGGCACGCGCGTCGTGTTTCTGCCTGGCAACCATGACGAGTTCAGCGCCGACCTCGTTCAATCCCTTTTTGGCCCAATACCCGTCCTGACCGAGTTGATTCATCAGACGGCCGAAGGACGCCGGATGCTCGTGATCCATGGCCATCAATTCGACGGATCGCTCAACCCCAACCGCTGGTTCCTCAGGATGGGTAACCAGGCCTATCTGACCGCGATGCGTATCGACCGCTGGTACAACGGCGACGGCAAGCCGCGGCGCGAGCGCCACGGTCCGCTCTCCTCGTATCTCAAAGGCGGGGTGAAAAAGGCGGTCGAATACCTGACCGATTTCAGCGATCGCGCGGTGTCCGAGACCGTGCGCCGCCACCGGGCCGACGGTGTTATATGCGGCCACATTCATCGCCCCGAACAGCGTCTTATCGGATCCATCTGGTACATCAATGACGGCGATTGGGTGAGCAGTTGCACCGCGGTGGCGGAAGATCGAAACGGCGTGCTCGCGCTGCTGCGCTGGGACCGCGCGCCGGGCCGTCGCACGGCGTACGATCCGGCTGCTGAGACGGCGCTGTCATGAACATCGCGCGCGCTTTACCGACGACTGCGCTGCGCGCTTCGCAAATCGATCTAATCTTCTTCGACGCTGGCGGCGGCCATCGCGCCTCTGCAACCGCCCTGAAGGCGCTCGCCGACCAGCAACAGCGCGGTTGGCAGATCCGGATGATTAATCTGCGCGACATCCTGGAACCGATCGACATCTTCCATCGCCTGACTGGCGTCCGGGTCGAGGATTTGTACAATCGGATGCTCAAGTACGGACTGACTATCGGGACCGGGCCGATGCTGCGCGCGGTCCAGTTTCTGATTCGGCGGATGCATCCGCGCAATGTGGCGCTGTTGTCCGGCTACTGGCAGCAGAGGCGCCCCGACTTGGTGGTATCGCTGATACCTAATTTCAACCGCGCGATCTTCGAGGGTCTGCGCCTCGCGAATCGCGAGCGTCGCCGACCGCCCACGCCGATGGTCACTATTCTCACCGACTTCGCCGACTGTCCTCCGCATTTCTGGATCGAGCGTCAAAAGCAATACCTCATCTGCGGCACCGCAAAGGCGGCCGGGCAGGCGCTGGCGATGGGCTATCCGCCCGGACGCGTGATCCGCACGTCGGGGATGATCGTGCGGCCCGAGTTTTATTGCCGACTGGATATCAGCCGCGAAGAGGAACGCCGCCGGCTCGGATTGCGTCCCGATCTCCCCACCGGCCTGGTGATGTTCGGAGGATTCGGCTCGCGCCGGATGTTGACGATCGCGCGGCGCGTGGCCGAGGCCGCGGTGAAGACTCAGCTGATCTTTTTGTGCGGTCATAATCAGCGGCTGCGTGAGCAGCTTTTGGCGATGAAGCTGCCGTTCCCGTGTCACGTCGAGGGCTTCACGCGAGACATACCCCGGCTTATGCACTTGAGTGACTACTTCGTCGGCAAGCCCGGCCCCGGCAGCCTGAGCGAGGCGCTGGTGATGAACCTGCCGGTGATCGTCGAGCGCAACGTCCGGACCATGGTGCAGGAGCGTTATAATACCGAGTGGATCGAGCGGCACCAGCTTGGAGTGGTGCTGCGCTCGTTCAACGACATCGTGGCCGGATTCAAGCAGATGCTCGACCCGCAGCGCCTCGTGCACTTTCGCTCGCGCGCCGGCGCGCTCAACAACCGCGCAGTGTTTGAAATTCCCGACCTGCTCGAAGCGCTCATCGATGCGGCGCCCGGTGAATCCGAGACCGCTGCATTTCGCGCGCTGGCCTGATAAGAAGGCGCCTGGGAGGGCGCCACAACGATGAAGTTTCCGAGCGGGTTTCTCTGGGGCACGGCGACCGCGGCGCATCAGGTCGAGGGCGGCAATATAAACTGCGATTCGTGGCTGCTCGAGCATCTCGACAGCACCATCTATACCGAATCCTCAGGCGACGCCTGCGATCACTACCATCGCTACGCGGACGATATGGCACTGCTCGCGACGCTCGGCTTCAACGCGTACCGCTTCTCGATCGAATGGGCGCGGATCGAACCCGAACAGGGTGAGTTTTCGCTCGCGCAACTCGAGCACTATCGGCGGATGCTGGCGGCCTGCCAGCAAAACGGGCTCAAGGCTATCGTGACGCTGCATCATTTTACCTCGCCGCGATGGCTGGCGGCGCGCGGCGGGTGGGAATCGCGCGAGACCGCGCGCTTGTTCGCGCGCTTTTGCGAACGCGCCATCGGCCACCTTGGCGATCTCGTGGACCTGGCCTGCACCATCAACGAACTCAACCTCGGAGTTTACCTGCATCAGACGGGAATCCTTCATAGTGACGAGACAGTTCTGCGCTCCCCGATGCGGGCGGCGGCGGCCCGCGCGATGGGCGTCGAGCCGAAGATGTTTTCAAGCTTTCCGTTTTGCGTGCGTGCGCGGTCGCGCGACGTGTTGCTGGAGGCTCATCGCCTGGGCGTTCAGGCGTTGCGCGCGGGCCCCGGCAAGTTCCCGATCGGGATGACGCTCGCGATGAGAGACATGCAAGCGGTGGCGAGCGGCGAGCATCTTCGCGACCACGACCGTCACGACGCCGAGGATATATTCCTCGAGGCCGCGCGGCATGACGACTTTATCGGCGTGCAGTGCTATGCGCGCCAGCGCTACGGCCCGCACGGCATGTTGCCCCCGGAAGCGGGAGTCGAATTCACCCAGATGGGCTACGAGTTTTGGCCCGAAGCGCTCGAGGCGGCAATCCGCTATGCGAGCGCCAATACTCAGTTGCCCGTTATCGTAACCGAAAACGGCGTCGCCACCGACGACGACACGCGAAGAATCGCCTTCGTCAAACGCGCGCTGGCGGGGATCGCGCGATGCGTCAGCGACAAGATCGACGTGCGGGGGTACTTCTACTGGTCCACGCTCGACAACTTCGAATGGTTATTCGGCTACCATCCAAAATTCGGCCTGATCGCAGTCGACCGTGAAACGCAACGCCGCAGGGTCAAGCCGAGCGCCGAATGGCTGGGCCGTATCGCGCGCGCCAACGAGATCTAGCGCGCCGCCATCCTCAATCGCAGCTTTTTCGGAACTCGTCACGCACCCGGCACGTCTTGGCTCGCCGCTCACCCCATTCTTGCGTCATTTCAATGTTTATTTGCGCTCTATTAAGCGAATCGCTTTTACTACAAGGTACGACTGGTTTAGCAAGAGACAGGACTATATTCGCAGAAATTGTCATGCTAAGAACCGATCGCTGAGCTTCGCTCATCATTCGAACGGGAGCTGATCGACGATGACCACCAATTTCGAGCGGGAGACACGCCAACGTCTTAGTGTCTGTTTGGCGAGATTGGCGGCGTTCAAGCCGGCTGAGCTGGCACAAACGGACCGCCGAAGGTCGATCCTTCGCAAGGGTCTTCCGCAGTTCGAGCGCACCCTGAGCCTGTTCCGACAAGTAGCGCAGTCCAATCTGCTGCATTTGGCTCCGGAAGATCTGAACATCGTCGCTGAGAATGCGGACAAGACTCTCGCACAATTTCGCGAAATCTTCAGCTTCACCGGTGAGGGCGTTGAAAATCCAAAACAGGTGAGCGCCTCAATGATCTCAGCGGTGTGCGATGCGTACCCGTCCATTTACGAGAAACTCTCGCCGCTCATCAAGGCGCCCCCCAGCGAGCCGGAAGTCGCGCGCAACCCAAAGCGGGGCGCGGCGCTCGCTCTCAGTCTGGCAGTCGTGGCGCTTGCTGGAGCAATCATCGGCAGCCGCTACGCGGGTTATAATTACCCTGCGTACACGGTGCTGGCCGACAAGGTGCTGAGCACACTGCGCTGAAACTTGCGGCTGCGGGCAAGGGCGGCCGGCCTTTCGACTTCAGACGCGTTCGATGATGGACGCGATCCCCTGCCCCACCCCGATACACATCGTGCAGAGGGCGTAGCGCGCCTTGCGATGCTCCAGTTCGCGGAGCGCGGTCAGCATCAGCCGCACCCCGCTCATCCCCAGCGGATGGCCGAGCGCGATCGCACCGCCGTTGGGGTTGACCTGCTCGGCGTCATCAGGAAGCCCGAGCTGGCGCAGGACCGCGAGCGACTGCGCGGCAAACGCCTCGTTGAGTTCGACCACGTCGATGTCGCGAAGGGCGATACGGGTCAGCTCAAGCGCTTTGCGCGAGGCCGGCGCCGGCCCGATTCCCATTATTCGCGGCGGCACACCGGCGGTCGCGGCGCCGACAACTCGCGCTTGCGGCTTCAGTCCGAATTCCTTTACGGCGGCTTCCGAAGCCACGATGAGCGCCGCGGCGCCATCGTTGACGCCCGACGCATTGCCCGCGGTCACCGAGCTTGACGGGCCAAACAGCGCCGGCAACCTAGCCAGCGTTTCGAGCGTGGTTTCGGGGCGCGGGTGCTCGTCGATACTTACCGTGACGGTCTCGCACCGCCCGGCGATCTTGACCGGCACGATCTCTTCGGCGAAGCGGCCCGCCACCTGCGCCTGTTTCGCGCGCATCTGGCTGCGATAGGCGAACGCGTCCTGGTCGGCGCGCGAGACTTCGAAATCCGCGGCCACGTTGTCGGAGGTCTCGGGCATCGAGTCGACGCCATAGGCCTTCTTCATCAGCGGATTGACGAAGCGCCATCCGATGGTCGTGTCGTAGATCTCGGCGTTGCGGGAAAAGGCGCTCGTCGCCTTGGGCATCACGAACGGCGCGCGCGACATGCACTCCACTCCGCCCGCGATCACCAGGCCGGCCTCGCCGGTCTTGACCGCGCGGGCCGCCTGCACCACGGCCTCCATCCCGGAGCCGCACAGGCGGTTGACAGTGACGCCGCTGACGTCGACCGGCAATCCGGCCAGCAGCGCCGCCATACGGGCGACGTTGCGATTGTCTTCGCCGGCCTGGTTGGCGCAGCCTAAAATGACGTCGTTGACGCGACTCCAATCGATCGAGGCGTTGCGCTCGATGAGCGTCCTTATCGGGATCGCTGCGAGGTCATCCGTCCTTACCCCGGAGAGCGCTCCGCCGTAACGTCCGATCGGAGTCCGCACCGCATCGCAGATGAAAGCCTCGGCCATTTCTCAGTCCTTCCTTACTATTGCCTCATTTTGCCTGCGTGACATTTCCTGCATGTGCACGCGCAGTGCGCTCATTCAGATCGCGCAGCACCGCCAGTTCAGGGGCTGATGGCGGCGCGGTCCGCGCGAGGTTCGCCGCGACCCTCAGTGGCCATCCAGTGGCCGCGATCGCCTGCTCGACCGTGACTCCGGAATGCAGGCTGGTAAGCGTAAGCTCTTTGGTCTGGGGATCGGGTGTGAGAATTCCGAGGTCGGTTATCACGGCGCTCGGGCCGTGGCCCGGCATGCCGAGCTTATCGCGGCTGTCGCCGCCGTCGAGAAATCCGGCCGAGGTAACGAAGTCGAGCCTGGCGACGAAGGCGCGCTTGCTCTGGCGCAGCATGATCAAGACCTCGCGCGCGCTGCATGCGATCTCGGCTGCGCCGCCGGCGCCCGGCAGCCGCACCCGCGGCGAGCGGTAGTCCCCGACCACGGTGGTGTTGAGATTGGCGAAGCGATCGATCTGAGCCGCGCCGAGAAAGCCGACGTCCACCCGGCAGCCTTGTAGCCAGTAAGCGAAGATCTCCGTGATCGAGACCACGGTGTCGGCGGTTTCGGCCAACTCTCCGTCGCCGATCGAGAGCGGCAACACGCTCGGTTTCGCGCCGATCGTGCCCGATTCGTAAATCAGCACCGCCTCGGGCGCGTGGGTAAGCCGGGCCAGGTTGGCTGCCGCGCTCGGCAACCCGATGCCGACGAAGCACACCACTTTGTCGCGCAGCATGCGCGCTGCCGCGACCGTCATCATCTCGTCGGCGCTGTATTGCGGCTCAGCCATTGACCGTCTGATGCGGCCGCTTGCCGCCCGCCGGAGCGAGGCTTTGCCGGAACTCCGAGAAGTCCGCGGTCGCGAGCACGTGGCGCTCGATCCAATCGGTAAAGCCCTGGCGCTCGCGCGCGATCTCATCCCATCGCTGATAAAAGAAATTGTCGCGAGCGTAATAGCCGAGCGCGTAGGACGGAAATGCGCCGCCCGGTACTTCGCATACCGCGCTGACCACCCATCCGGGCAACACCACGGAGTTCGGCCGCGCCTCGAGACGATTAACGATCTCTTCGACCGTGACGATCGAGCGCCGCGCCGCCATCACGACTTCCTTCTGAACTCCCACGATGCCCCATAGCAGGACGTTGCCCTTGCGATCGGCCTGCTGCGCGTGGATGACGGCGACGTCGGGGCGAATCGCCGGCACTGCGGCAAGCCGCTCGCCGGTGAACGGGCACTCGATGAATTTCACGCGCGGATTGTATTTCGGCAAATCGGAGCCGAGGTAACCGCGCAGGACGCCGAAGGGAAGATTGGCGGCGCCCGCCGCGTAGGCCGTCGCCATGCCGGCGTGGCTGTGCTCTTCGATTTCAAGCGGCCGCGGCCATCCGTGCTCGATCGCGTCGCGCAGCCGATGCAGCGAGCCGACGCCCGGATTGCCGCCCCACGAGAACACCAACTTGCGCGCGCATCCCATCCCGATGAGCTGATCGTAGATGAGGTCGGGCGTCATCCGCACCAGCGTCAGGTCGCGCCGGCGCTGGCGGATGATCTCGTGGCCGGCGGCCGATGGAATCAGATGGGTGAACCCCTCCATCGCAACGATGTCGCCGTCGCGGACGAATTCGCGGATTGCCGCCCGCAGATCGAGAATCAGCGCCATCGCCGTCGCGTCAACGCTGATAATACGGCGGAAGCTTCGCGTCCACGTTGACCCACACCGACTTCGGACTGGTGTATTCCTCCATCGACTCGATACCGAGGTCGCGGCCGTAGCCGGAACTGCGCACTCCGCCAAACGGCGATCCTGGATTGGCGCGCTTGTAGCAATTTATCCAGACCATCCCGGTGATGATCTGCCGGGCCACGCGATGCCCGCGCGAAAGGTTGCTGGTCCACAATCCGCCGCCCAGGCCATAGACCGTATCGTTGGCGATGGCGATCACTTCGTCTTCATCCTTGAACGTGGTGACGGTCACGAAAGGGCCGAAGACTTCCTCCTGGCAAACGCGATCCTTGGGCCGCGCGCGAACCACGGTCGGCATCACGTAACATCCCTTCGCCAGCTCGGCGTCGGCGGGCGCCTTGCCGCCGAGCAGGATTTCGCCGCCCTCCTCGCGCGCGACCTTGCAATAGGAAAGCACGCGATCGCGATGCGCCAGCGAAGTCAGCGGCCCCATCTCGGTCTGCGGATCGAGCGGATTGCCGAGCTTGATCGACGCCGCGAGTTTCAAGAAGCGGTCGAGAAATTTGTCCGCGATCTTTTCGTGCAGCAGCAGGCGCGAGCCCGCGATACAGGCCTGGCCCTGGTTGTGAAAGATCGCGAACGCGCTGCCATTGAGCGCCGCGTCGAGGTCGGCGTCGTCGAACACGATGTTCGCGCCCTTGCCGCCGAGCTCGAGCTGCACGCGCTTGAGATTTCCCGACGAAGCCTGCACGATTCTGCGTCCGGTTGCGGTAGATCCGGTGAACGCGATCTTCTGCACCTGCGGATGCTCGGCGAGATACTGGCCAGCGATGTTGCCGTAGCCAGGAAGAATATTGACCACGCCGGGCGGAAAGCCGACCTCGCGCATCAACTCCGCCATCTTGAGCGAGCTGAGCGGCGTCAGCTCGGCCGGCTTCATCACCACGCAATTGCCGGCGGCCAGCGCCGGCCCCATCTTCCAGCTCGTGAACATGATCGGAAAGTTCCACGGCACGACCTGTCCCACCACGCCCAACGGCTCGTGCTCGACGTAGTTGAGAAAGCCGGGATCCACCGGCACCAGGCGTCCCTGGAGTTTGTCGGCCATCCCGCCGAAATAGCGGAAGGTCGCGGCGGTGCGCGGCACGTCGAGCATCCGCGTGTCGCGGATCGGATGGCCGGTGTCGATCGATTCGACGTGCGCCAGCTCTTCGACTCTCGATTCGATCGCGTCGGCGAGCTTCAGCAGGAGCCGCCCGCGGTCGGCCGCCGCGATCCCGCGCCAGGCGGGAAAGGCTTTGGTTGCAGCCGCCACCGCCTTGTCGATATCGGCCTCGCGGGCCTCGGCCACATCGGCGATTTTCGAGTTGTCGTGCGGATTGAAGACTTCGATTCTGCCGCGCGCCTCGGCATCGACGAATTCGCCCGCGATGAATAGTTTATTTTGCAGCTGCATAATTTAATTACTTCCGATCCCTATAAAATAGTGAACAGGGCTTCGGCCGCGAACCGTGCGGCGTCCCGCGCCTGGCTGATGGACTACGCGCGAGATCCTTCGACTCCGCGCGCCGACTCGCTTCGCTCAAGATGACCGAAGGGGCTAACCCACGAAGGCTCATTAGAAATCCACCGGGTTCGATTTCAGGCGCTTCTTCGCGTAAAGCTCGGGCAACGCGGCGTCGTTGTTCTCCCACACCAGCAGGATCGAGCGCTTGGGCGAATAGCCTTGATGCCGGATGTCGGCCGGCATGGCCGAAACGTCGCCCGCCTTCATCACCACCCGCGCCCGCGGCTCACCGGTGTCGCGATCACTCACGTCCCACTGAATTTCGTCGGTCAACTGCACGAACCACTCTACGCGGTCGTTGCCGTGGATGACCGGAAGCATGTACTCCTCGGTGGTCGCGCAGATCAGGCTGTCCTTGACCGCCGCGCATACCGACGGATTCCACGTGACGTCCGAGCGCGACACGTAGCCGAAGAAATTGAAGGCGTGGACTTCGTTCTCGAAGCCCGGCTCCGCGTGCACCTCGGGTTGGTCCTGCGCAACGTCGGCGAGCTGGCGGTTGACCGGATTGCCACCCGCGTCGGAGCGCAGCGGGATGTCGTCCTTCATCCCGACCATCCGCTTGGCGGTCAAGCGCTTGCGCGTTATCGCCTTGCTGTTGCTGCCGTGCTTGGGGCCGAATGCGGTGGCGGTCTCCTGCGGCGCGGCGAACGGGTCGAAGCCCTCGTTGGTCCAGTCCTCGAGCAGCGCCTCGAACATCGCCTTTACTTCGTCGCTCCTGAAATTCTCGACGTGCTCCCGGTTCTGCTTGCGGTAGCCGCTGTTGTAGAGCCCGGCGAAGACGTCGACGTTGCCGTAGTGATTGGTGGTGCCGAAGACGTTGTCGAAATTGACGGTGCCGTAAAAGAAGCTCCAGGCCAGATCGCGGATCATCGCGCGCAGGAACAGGTCCACCGGCATCGAGTGAGTCCCGCCGGGCCACGTGATATGCGCGAAATACTCGTCGCGCTCGAACTTGAATCCGCCAAGTGCAAAACTCCGATAGCCAAAATCGTTGAGCGGGCTATCAGACTCTCTCGTAGACTGTTTGGTCGCCGCCATTACTCAGTCCTCCCTCGCAGGAACTATTTTGGCAGATATCTACTTCTGACAGATGTCCCGCCAGCGCTCGAGCGTGAGGTCGCCGAGCACGCCCTGGAGCAGGATTACGCCCGGTTTGGCCGCGTGGAACTGGTATGCCGCACCCTTGGGCAACAGCGCCATATGGCCGCGCCGCGCCACGATGTAACCCATCCGCTTGCCCTTGGGCGTTCCCTCCAGCATCGTGGTGCCCTCGTGCTCGTCGGCCACGGCAGGAGTGTCGAGCTTGATGAGGCGAATCTCGACCTCGCCGTCCATGATAATCGCCGACTCGTCGTGCGAGGCGGTATACCACGGCGAGGTTCCCTCGGCTCGTATCGCTTCGAGCACGTACTTGAGGTTTTTGCCCACCGCGACTTTTTCGTAGGGCTCGGACTTCGATGCTACCTCGAAGATGTTCGAGAAGGCGTAGTTGCGAGGATCGTCGTTGATAACCTCGACGCCGCCTTTTTCGTAGTGCTCGAGCGATCCGAAGCGCGTCTTGCGCCGCATCATTTTCGGATTTTCCATGTTGCGTGGATCCTCCGCATCGCGCTGCTCCGTCCGCGTCGCGGACAACCGGGGCATCGCGTGAACTGAGCGCATCCGTAGCACTTTGTCGTAACCGATGCCAGACGGCAAACGGCGGCGCCGCTGTCCGCCGCGGCGCGTTTGCCCACATCGTTTGAAATCGGCATCTCGCCGTTCGTAGTATGATGCCGCCGGGGCGGCCTTTGCCCGCCTCGTGAAATTCGTTTGCGACGGAGGACATGCGAATGCTCGATCCACATATCGAAGCGTGGCAGCTGCGTGAACTGGTAGTCAAAAAGGAGCTGCGGCCGAAAGAGGTCGCCGAGTTCTTTCTGGCCCGCATCGAGCGCTTCGATCCCAAGCTCAAGGCCTTCGTCACCGTGACCGCCGAGCGCGCGCTGGCCGACGCCGCACGTCTGGAAAAAAAGGACGCGGCCGCGATGCCGCTCTATGGCGTTCCGTATTCGCTGAAGGACCTGACCCCGACGCGGGGAATCCTCACTACCTTCGGCTCGCGCAATTTCGTCGCTAACGTGCCCGACGCGGACGCCGAACTTGCCGTGCGTTTGCATAACGCCGGCGGTATCCTGCTCGGCAAAACCGCGACGCCCGAATTCGGCGGACGGCCGACCACCGAAGGTGGGCTCTGTCCGCCGGCGCACAATCCATGGAACCTTGCCTACACCACCGGCGGCTCAAGCGGCGGCGCCGCGGCAGCGGTCGCCGCGGGACTCCATCCGCTAGCCGAAGGCAGCGACGGCGGCGGCTCGGTGCGCATCCCCTCGGCCTGTTGCGGCACGGTGGGGCTTAAGCCGTCGCGCGGGCGAATCACCCTCGCGCCTATATGGGGCGAGCTATGGGGCGGGCTCTTTACCAACGGCCCGATCGCGAGATCGGTGCGCGACGCCGCTCTGATGCTGGACGTGATGGCAGGAGAAGTGCCCGGCGATCCATACTTTGCGCCGCGCCCGGCGCGGAGTTTTCAAAGCCCGCTCGAGCGGCGGCCCGAAAAACTCCGTCTCGCGACGCTCAGCCGCAGCGCGCTCGGCCCGATCGAGGCCGACACGCTTAACAATTTCGAGGCCGCCTGCGCGGCGTTCCGCGCGATGGGCCATCAACTGGAGCCGGTCGATATCGATCCGGCGGCGCGGCTGGCCGAATCTTTCGGCGCCGTGGTCTCGGCGGGCATCGCTGCGGTTCCGTTCAAGGATCCAGAGCTTATAGATCCGATGGTGCGGGTCTTTTACGAGGCGGGACAAAAAATGAGCGCGCCGCAGTACATCGCCGCACAGCTCGAATTGCACAACACCTCGCGCACGATCGTGCAGAGCCTGATGCCCTACGACGCGCTGCTCACGCCTACGCTGGCTCGCCCGGCGATGCTGATTGGCGCGTTGCCGTCGCGGCCCGAGAGCTATGTCGAGGAGGCACTGGCCTGGCTGCCGTTCACGTTTCCCTTCAACGCGACCGGCCAGCCCGCGATCTCACTGCCCAACGGGCTAAGCCGCGCCGGCTTGCCAATCGGACTTCAGATAGTCGGCCGGCCCAGCGACGAGGCCGGAATAATCGCGCTCGCCGCGGCGTTCGAGGAAGCGCGGCCCTGGCACGATCGGCATCCGCCGCTGGAATAGATCGCGCGGCGGCATAAAAAGAAAAGGGAACGATTCGATAAATCGCCCCCCCTCCAGATCAAAGATGAGTTTCGCGGCGGTCTAGGCGGCGCGGGCCGGCTCCGCCGGCAACTTGAGTTCCGCCGGCTCCGGCAGCGGCGCGGTCTTCCATTTCTTGAGCTCCGGCAGCACGTGCTTGGCGAAGCACTTGATGTTGCGCTCGGCTTCGTCGAACGGCATCCCGGCGTAGCTGAAGTTGCCCAGGATGCCGTTGTTGTCGATCGTCTCCTGCATGAACTTGAGTTTCTCAAGCACTTCGGCCGGCGTCCCGAAAGGCATCAGCGAGGCGAAGTCCTTGGCCGCGTTATCCATCCCGTGGCGCGCGATATATTTGCTGACTCCGCTATAGAACTCGTAGCTCTTGTTCTGTCCGAACTTCTCCGAGGTCATCTCATAGTGCTTCATCGCCGTGTGGTAGTAGTCGGTGATGTACTTCATCCCCATCTCTTGCGCGCGGCTGCGGTCCTCGTCGACGAAGATGAACCCGCCCGAAAGCGGCGGCGGCGGCTCGGTGCCGTTAACCTCGCGCCAGACCTTGTGGTAGATCTCGAAATCCTTCTTGACCGCGTCCCACGGCTTCTGCGGAATCACCAGCACGCCGACGCCCAGCTTCGCCATGATCGGCATCGACTCGGGCGAGACCGCCGCGGCATAGCTACGGCCGCGGAACGAACGGGCCGGAAAGGGCCGGATGTCGCGCCGGGGCTGATTGGTATGACGACCGCCCTCCATGAAGCCCTTCTCCAGCGCGTTGAGCACCAATTCGGCATACTCGACGAAAAGATTGCGGCCCTCGTTCTGATCGAGACGGAAGCCCTCGTACTCGATTCGCGCAAGCCCGCGGCCGAGGCCCAGGATGAAGCGCCCGTTGGAGAGATGATCGAGCAGTGAGGCCTGCTCGGCGACCCGAATCGGATCGTGCCAGGGCAGCACGACCACCATCGAACCGAGCTTCACGTGCCTGGTCTTGCCCGCCATGTACGACAGGAACTGCAACACGTCGGGGCACATCGTGTAATCGTCGAAGTGATGCTCGACCGACCAGACCGAGTCGAATCCGAGTGGCTCGGCCATCTCGGCAAACCGCAGTTCGTTGCGGTAAACCTCGGCGTCGGAATGCGCGTTGTTGGGATTTTGGAAAGCTGCTCCGTAGCCTACGTGCATGGCATTCTCCTAATGTGGTGTCGGTCGCCGGCTTTGTCCGTGTACGGCCGCAGTGCCGTCACGATCTGCGGAGACCCTTCTTCTGTGTAGCGCAGTCGGCCCCTGTTTTTCCAGATGGCCAGTTTCGCGAGTTGTCCGCATCGAGACGGAAAAGGCCGAAAAATGACGCTATAGCGTTTCACTCCGGCGCCGCCGGCGCGCCATAATGGCCGCGCGGGAGGAACGCGACCTATGCTGCTCGACAATGCCAGGGGAGATTACAAATTCGTCCGCGGCTATGGCGCGCCTTTTTCCTCAGGCGCACTGGCCAACTCCGGATTCGAGATCGTCCACGCGACCTTCAAGCCGCTCGTCCGGCTGGCCGACGGCTACGGACTAATCGAGCGCCACATGCGCGAGGCGAGCCGCCCGATCAACGCCGTATGCGGTATCGAGTTACGCATCCCCGCACCGCTTACGCCCGCCGGGTTCGACGAATTCAACAGCGGCTATATCGAGCGGCTGGCGGCCTGGGGCGTGATGGTGGACGGATTGAACCCGGTCGCGCGCACCAACGTCGCGCCGGCCTCAAGCCCGCTCGCCGAGCCGTCCCTCTATGGCTTCTGCTACACGATACCGGCGGTGGGCGCCGGGCGGCCGGCCTTCGTGCTCGCGGGCGTGCCCGAGGTGGTCTCACGCGAAGGCGGAAAAAGAGAGGTCGTCGCGGCCGCCGACGTCTCGCTCGAAGGATTGCGGCGCAAGAACGCCTGCATCCTGGAAGCGCTCGGCGGGCTTTTGCGCGAGATGAAGCTTGGATGGAGCGAGGCGTCGGCGGTGAACCTGTACACCGTCCACGACATGCATCCGCTGTTCGCGACCGATCTGCTGCCGGCGCTGGGCACGGCGGCGTATCGTGGCATCCGATGGCACTACGCGCGGCCGCCGGTGATCGGGCTGGAGCTGGAAATCGACGGCTACGCGGCGCGGCAGGAACTGGTGCTCGCGCCTTAAGCGCTGATTCGCGCACGGAACAGCCGCTCAAAGCGCTGTGTCACTTTGGTGACACGGCGCCGTCTCATTTGCCGACATCGCGCTCTCCCCTGCAAGTCTAATCTTTGCTTACCCGCGCGTTTTTCGGGCATCGCTTTTGCTCTCTCTTACTTTGTCACCGCTCTGCGTGGCGTATCAGGATGGTATCGGCTGCAGAAATTCTCTGGTCAAGCTCGCGTTCCGAACCAGCCACGCACGCGGCGGTTGAGGCGCCGGCCACGCGGTCGGCCAGCCTTACCGAGCTATTGACGATCAACAACGAGTACTGGGGCGCGCTGATGCTCCGTGTCAGTGCGGTAGTGATATTTGTCTTTCAGACCGCGTATCTCCTCAACGAACTGAACTCGCCGAACTACTGGCCCGCAGCGGTTGCTTTGCATCTTCTCAACGTCGGGGTTGTCGGCCTTGCATTCGGTCTCAGCTTTAACCCGCGGTCGGCACGCTATTGGCGCGCAATCGTGCTGGTGATGTGCTGGGCAGTGATCGGTGGCACCGCCGCGATCAACGTTATCCATCACGAGGACATTCCCTTGTTCACCGTGGTGCTGCTTTTTGCGACCGGAACCGGCTGCCTCATCCCATGGAGCGAATGCTGGCAGGCGGCGCTGAACATTTTTGCGCTGGCCGCATTCGCGATCGACGAAGCGCTGATATCAGTTCACGATCCCTACATCTACTTCCGCTGGCTGGCGATGCTGACCGCCGTCGCCATTGCCCAGTTGGCGGCCCATCTGACCACTCTCTATCGCCGCGGCCTCACCGGGCGCTACGAGGCGCTGGCGCAGAGCGAGCGGCGGAGCGCCGAGAGCGAGGCCAAACTCCGCAAAATCTTCGAGTCGACCAGCGACGCGATCACGATCTTCAGCCTGGTCGACGGCCGCACTGTCGAGGTCAACAGCGAGTTCACCAGGGTCACTGGTTACAGCCGCGCAGATGCGCTCGCGGCTGCGCACGGCAATCTGGCGGTGTGGGGAAGCAAAGAGCACGGCCGGCGCTTTCTTCGCGAGCTGCGCGCCAAAGGCATCCTGCGCAACGTTGACGTCCAGGTACGAAATAGCAACGGCACGCTCGCGCCGTTTCTGCTGTCGGGCTCGACCGTCGAACTTGACGGCGAGCTGTGCGCGATCGTAATGGCGCGCGACATCACCGCGCTCAAGCACACGCAGGACGAACTGGTGGAGGCGCGCGAGCAGGCGCTCATCGCCTCGCGCGCCAAATCCGAGTTTCTCTCGAGCATGTCGCATGAGATCCGCACACCGATGAACGCGGTCCTCGGGATGGCCGAAGCGCTGTCGGAAACCAGCCTCGACGCCGAACAGTGCCGCTACCTCGACATCATGCGTTTCAACGGCGGCACGCTGCTCACCCTGCTCGACGATATCCTCGATCTGGCCAAGGTCGAGAATGGCCGGCTGCGATTGGAGGAGGTCGAATTCGACCTCGGCGACTTGGTCGAGAAGACCGTCGAAACGCTTGCGGTGCGCGCTCACGGCAAGGGGCTCGAACTGGTGGCGCGGATTGCGCCCGGCATGCCGACGCAGCGTTTGGGCGATCCGCTCAGGCTCCGCCAGGTGCTGATGAATCTGATCGGCAACGCGATCAAGTTCACCGAACTGGGCGCGGTCGAGCTGACGGTCACGGCCGAAAACGCTGAGCAAGACGCGACCAGGCCCGGCGTCTTGCGCTTCTCGGTCGCCGACAACGGCATTGGAATCGAAGCGGCCCAGCTCGGCGCAATCTTCTCCAACTTCACCCAGGGCGATTCCTCCGATACGCGCAAGTATGGCGGCAGCGGGCTCGGCCTGGCGATCGCGTCGCGGCTGGTGGCGCTGATGGGCGGGCGGATCTGGGTCGAGAGCGCGCTCGGCAAGGGCAGCACCTTTAACTTCACCGCAACGCTGGAGGTATCCAATTCTGTGAGCGAAGCCACCCCAACCTATGACCTGCACGGCCTGAGCGCCCTGGTGGCCGATCGCAACGCCACCAACCGGCGCATCTTCGTTGAGACGCTCAGTCATTACGGCGCAACGGTCGTGCAGGCGTCCACCGTACCGGAGACAATCGCGGCGCTCGGCGAAGCGCTGCGCTTCAAGCGGCCATTCGACCTGGTATTCGGCGACTGCCAGATGCCAGGAATCGAGCAGATCGAGCATCTGGCAAAGGACGGATGCGCTTGCGGCGCGGCAATGATTATCCCGATGCTGACCACCGACGATCTGAACTCCAAGCTCGCGCGCTTGCGCCGCCTCGGCTTCCAGAGCCATCTGCTCAAGCCCGTGCGCCGCTCGGACCTGCTCGAGGTAATTTCGCGCGCCGCGCAAAGCCTCAAGCACGCAGCCACGCCCGCGCCAGTCTGCCGCGAGGACATGGCCACCGCTCTGGCCGCATCGTCGCTGCCACCCCCCACGCCTGCGCAAGCCACTCCCGCGGCCGCCACGCCGTCCTTGCGTATCCTGCTGGTCGAGGATTCGCCGGACAATCGTCTGCTGATCGCAGCCTACTTCAGGCGCCTTCCCTACCAGGTCGAAACCGCCGAAGATGGGAAAGTCGCGGTCGAGAAATTCATCTCTGGCCGCTACGACCTGGTCTTGATGGACATCCAGATGCCTGTGATGGACGGTTACACAGCGGTGAGGACTATCCGCGCCTGGGAAGCTGAGCATCGGCGGCCCGCGACGCCGATCCTGGCGCTGACCGCCTCGACGCTCGACGATGACATCCGCCGCGCGTTCGATGCAGGCTGCAACACGCACATCGCCAAGCCCGTGCGCAAGGCGACGCTGCTCGCCGCGATCAATGAAACTCTCGTCCTGGTCGGCGCGGGCGCGGCCAAGCTCGCACTGGCCGCATCCACCGCGCCGGAGCCCGCGGACACGCGGGTCAACGGCGTCCCGCACTGAGCGCTGCGGCGGCCGACGGCCGCCGCAGCTACCTCGCGGCGCGGGTTGAGTGCGGAGCGCCAATTGCCTACCTTCTCAGCTAGAGCATCGCGCCAGGGACGCGCGCCGCAAAGCGGCGCGCGTCCCCGGCGCTGATGCGCTCCACGCGTGACCACGTGACGAATCCGCCGGCACCCATCACCAACGATCGCTCCGCCGCGAGCCCGGCCGCGCCTGGCGCAACCTCGGCCTTGCCCGCCGGCGCCGACGGCGCCGCTGGCAAGGCCGCTTTCGTGCGCGCGATGTTCGCGCGCATCGTGCCGCGCTACGACCTCGTCAACCGCCTGATGACGATGGGACTGGACCGGCGATGGCGCCGCGCGACGGCCGCGCTAACGCGGCCGTCCGGCGCCTTCGCGCTCGACATCGCAACCGGCACCGGCGATCTCGCGCTCGAACTCGCACGCCAGGGCGCGCGCCGCGTGGTCGGCGCGGATTTCTGCGCCGACATGCTGACCGCGGCGGTGGCCAAGGCCGCGCGCGACGACGACGCCGCCAAGATTACCTTCGTCGCCGGCGACACCACGCGCCTTCCGTTCCATGACGACACTTTCGATTGCATCGTCAACGGCTTCATGTTGCGCAACGTAACCGACCTGCCCGCCGCCTTCGGAGAACTCGGACGCGTGCTCAAGCCGGGCGGGCGGCTCGCCTGTCTCGACCTCACGCCGCCGCGCGGCCCGCTGCATGGACTCTTCGGCTTTTACATCGGGCGCATCGTTCCGCTTCTGGGCGGCGCGGTAAGCGGCCACTACTTCGCCTACCGATGGCTGGGCCAGTCGCTGCGCCCGCATCCCGATGCCGAGACGATGGCCGCGATCATGCGCGCGGCGGGGCTCGGCGAGGTCGGCTATCGTCTGACTGGCTTCGGCACGGTTGCGATCCATTATGCCGTGAAGCCGGGCGCGCCCGAGCGCTCCGGCCGTGGCGATCGCGAGGGACGCGTCGAGCGCGTTGGGAGCGATGGACACGGCGCTGCTTGAATGGTGCCGGCGGCTGATCGCATGCCGCAGCGTCACGGCTGAGGGCACGCGGCAGATCGCGCAATTGTGCGCCTCCGAGATGCTTGCGCCGGCGGGAATCGCAGCACGTCTCATCCCCTCGACCCGCGAGGGCGCCGAGCAGGTGAACCTGGTCGCGGCGATCCGCGGCCGCGACTCGTCGCTAAAGCCGCTTGTGCTCAACACACATCTCGACACGGTTCCGCCCGGCGCGCCGCATCTATGGACCGCTTGCGTCGGCGACCCTTTCACCGCGCGCGTCGCCGACGACCGAATCTACGGACTTGGCGCCGCCGACACCAAGCTCGATTTCGCCGCCAAGGTCTTCGCGCTAACCGCGATCGGCACGCCGCGGCGCGACGTTTACCTGGTCGGCAGCTTCGGCGAAGAGCATGGCCTTACCGGGGCGAAGGAAATCGTTGAGGCGGCGATCCTGCCGGCGGGAGCGATGGCTTTCGTGGGTGAGCCCTCGCGCCTGGAGGTCATCACCGCACACAAGGGTTTGATTGTGTTCGAGCTGACGCTCGGTTTCACGCCGTTGCGGATTGACGAGACGATGCAGGCGCGGCGGCGGCTCACGTTTGCCGGCAAGGCCGCCCATTCAAGCACTCCGGCGCTGGGCATCAACGCGATCGCAGTCGCCCTTGAAGCGATCGCGATCAACCCCAAACTCAACCTGGCCGCGATCTCGGGCGGCACCGTGGTCAACGTGGTGCCGGCGCGATGCGACGTCGTGGTCGCGACCGAAGCAGCGCTCGACCTTCCGATCGGCGGTGCGATCGAGGCCGAGAACTTCGACGGACCGGTTGCGGAGATCATTCCGCTCGAGGTGGTGACCACGACGATCCGGTTCATCGCCGCGCTGAGCAAATATGCCAACAACAGCGGCGGCGACGAGCCCGGCTACGCGCAACCCACACTGACCTGCAATCCCGGCGTTATCCGATCCGCTTCCGGCTCGGTGACGCTGGAATTCGAGTTGCGCCCGCCGCCTGGTCTGGCGTTGGATGAGGTCCGCGCGGGGGTCGCGCGAGTGGTCGAGGAAATCTCGCGCAACGCCGTGGGCATATCCGTGGCGCTCGGCCACGAGCGCGCCAATCCGGGCTTCCGCGCCGCGGCGGCGAGCGAGACGGTCGAGATTGCGATGAGCGCGTTGGCCCGCGCGGGGCTCGAGCTCAACTCGGGCGTGAAGGCGGGATGCACCGAGGCGGGAATCTACGCCGCAGCGGGGCTCGAGCCGGTGGTGATCGGGCCGGGGCCGTCGACCGGAGTGATCCACGCGCCCAACGAGTACAACTTTCTTTCCGACGTGGAAGCGGCCGTGCGTTTCTACCGCGCGCTGCTCGATCTGTAAGCAGGGGTCATAGCGCTTGCGCTGAAAACGTGACGTCACGGCAGGGGGACGGCCTCGACCGACGCGCCTTCGGCGAGGCCCAATGCTTCAATCGCGCCCGCCTGCACCACCAACCGTCCTTCCTCCTCTTCCAGCGCGCTCGCCTGCACCGCGCGAAAGCCCCGGCGCGAGTCTTCGTGCGCGACCACGTACAGGCGTGCGTGCTCGGCGGGCGGCTCGCCCATCCTCAATTTGAGCGTTCGCCGTTGCCTGACCGGAATCAGTTCGGCGGTCGGCGCGCCATAATACGGGCCGCCATCGAACGGATCGATCTGGTTTAGAAACTGCATCCCCGCCTGCTCCAGGAGTTTGACTGCGCCGCGGCTCTCCTCGCGCACGGCTCCGATCGACGCGCGCACCTCGTCGGGCAGCAAAAAGGTGTAGAGCGGCGCGTCAGGAAACAGCGCGGGGATGAACTCCTTGTCGCGGATCGAGAGCCGGTCGGCGTCGCGAAATGACAGCCCGGTAACCCGTCTTCCGTAATGGTCCCAGAAGATATTGCCATGATCGCCGATCTTTGGCGGCAGCATTTCGGCAATCACCCGGTCCTGGAAGCGTTTGAGATGACGTCCGATATAAACGAAGCGCACCCACGAAAGCTGCTTGCCGATCCGCTCGGGGCGATGGCGCATCGCCTGCGTCACGATAAGCCCGCCGGTTTCGGTCGGCCCGTCCATCGAATGGCGCAGCCGCAGATAGGTATGCCGAAACATTTTGCGCAGCCGCTTGGAGTAACGCTCGTCGCTGTCGATTTCGAGGTAGTAGTGCGGGCTCTGTGGCGTACCGTGCTGGCCGATGATCATCGAAGCGCCGGCGATCGCTCGGGTCGCTGTCTCCTCGGCGCAGAAGATATAGACGGCGCGCGCACGGTTGGCGACCCGTCCGCGAAACGACTTCGCCGAACGCGCGAGCGTCTCGGCCATCTCGGCCGAATCCGTGGGCAGGTTGATCGAATCGAGTTCGCGCGCCAGCCGCAGCAGACGGCGATGGTCGGTGGCGCGGGCTTCGCGAATGAGAAAGGCCGGCTGCGCGGCATCCATGGCAACCGGATATTACCACGCCGGCGCGATCGCCGGGATTTTCTTGCGCAGCCCTGCTTGTGGCTGTCCGGGGGCTTTTCGGCCGCCGAATCCGGCCGTCCGAAACGTCCATACAGGGCATAAAATCGAGCGCTCTGCCTCGCCAAGGGCCAAGTTGAATTAGGTTCTTCGGTCGGATAGCTTTTGAGTCGGGCCGGGAGCTGGCCGGCCGCACAGGAGGTGTGGTGTGATGGAGTTGCCGAAGTGCCAGAAGTGTAACAATGGCACTCTGATTCCACTTTCGGACTATGGCCAGGAAGGCGCTTCGGTGATTTTCAAGGCGTGGGTTTGCACCAATCCCGAGTGCGGCTTCAGCCTGCGAGTCGACAAAGGTGAAGTGACCTACGGCAAGCGGATCGAAACCAAGCATTAGCGCGCCCGGCGCCGAACCAGATTCGAAAAGGGGCGGTCCCCACACGGGGCCGCCCCGTTTTTTGTTTCCAGTATCCGCGAGTTGGTGCGCTTCCCCTTTCCGATCTATAAAGCTCTCTTGGGACGCGGCGCCCGCCCCGACGAGCTTCGTCACGGAGGTTTTTTTTCGATGAGAGGAAGGTTCTATCGCTCCCAGCCTATAGGCTCGCTGCTGCGCCCCGCCTATCTGCGCGACGCACGGCGCGCACTGCGCGTCGGCGAGATTTCCGCCGCTCACTACAAACGGATCGAGGATCGCGCCGTGGACGAAGCGCTCGCCCTGCAGGAGGCGGCCGGCCTCGACATCATCAACGACGGCGAGCAGCGGCGCATGAGTTTCCTCGGCTCGCTGCTGGAGTGTACCGAGGGCCTTTCGCGCAGCTCATCGGTCACGCAGCCCTGGCATGAAGACGACACTCACGTGGTCAACCTTACGCTGGGGCTGGCGGTCACCGGCAAAGTGCGCCGGCGCCGTTCGCTCGCGACCGAGGAGTTCGTGTACTCGCGCGCACGCGCGCGGCGGCCGCTCAAGATGACGCTGCCGAGCCCGATGATGCTCAAGATGTTCTGGTCGCCGCAGGAGTCGGTCGCCGCCTACCGCGACCCGTTCGAGATGTTCGCCGACGGAGCCGCGGTGATTCGCGAGGAGATCGCCGAACTGGCGCGCCTGGGATGCGAGTACATCCAGATCGACGCGCCCGAGCTGACCAACCTAGTCGACCCCGAAGTGCGGCGCGTGGTCTTCGAGGCACGCGGCATCGATCCGAAACGGATGCTCGGCGAGGGCGTGGAAATCCTCAACTCGCTCGCCAGCCAGGCCGGCGTGACCTTCGGACTGCATCTGTGCCGCGGCAACAATGACGGCCGCTGGCTGGCCTGCGGTGGCTACGACTCGATCGCGCGCGAGGTGTTCCAGCGCGCGCGCGGCTATGACGAATTCCTGCTCGAGTACGACGACTCGCGCTCGGGCTCCTTCGAGCCGCTGGCCGACGTGCCGCGCGACAAGCGCGTCGTGCTCGGCCTGGTGACAACCAAGCGCAACGTGCTCGAGTCGGCCGATGAGCTGGTCGGGCGTATCGAAGAGGCTGCGCGCTTTTTCCCGCGCGATCAGCTCGCGCTCTCGACCCAGTGCGGCTTCGCGTCGGGAATCAAGGGCAACCCGGTCGAGCCCGCGATGCAGGAGCGCAAGCTCACGTTGGTCGTCGAAGTCGCCCGCCGCGTATGGGGTTGATTCGCATGTTGAGCGCTTCGTTTGGCTCGCTCGCTCACCGGCGATAATAATGTCCGGGTCAATCCGCTGACGGGAGTTGCGAGAGCTTGCAAGTGCCCATAGTTGCGCCGTTGCGATTGCTGTTCCTGGCGACGGCCGTGATGGCGTGCGCCTGCTCCGCTCAACAACCATCCGCAGCGCCGCAAGTGCCCGCGCGCGCTCCGGACCGCTTCATCTATGTCTCCGCCCAGGACGTGCCCAGCGAATGTTACCACGATCTCGGCAGTGTGACTTTCACTGAGCCCTTCACCGACGCCGCGATGGACAACGACGGGGTGCAGATGGCGACCAAGCTGCGGGCGCTGGCGATGGAGAAGTACCCTGACGAGGCTGACGCGGTGATCAAAGTGCAAACGGAGCAGAACATCGTTGGCACAATCGTGACGGTGACCGGTGAAGTGGTCGAACTGCACCAGGGACAAACGGTCGAATGCGCGATGCGCAAGGCGCCCGGCGTCCTCGATCGCGCCGCTGCGGTGGCGGCCGGTGGACTGCTCGGCGGCGTGGCCGGCGGCTTGGTCTCCGGCGGCACCACGGGGATGATGGTCGGCGGCCCGGCCGGCGCGGGTGCGGTCGGGACCTACATGGCAGTCAAGGAGCATTTGGAAACACGGCGCCAGCAGGCGCAACTCAAAAGCCAACTGGCCGCGCAACAAACCGAGATCGCGCACCTGCTGGCGGAACGCTCGAGCCTGCAGAAGTGCGTTGAAGCCGAGGTCCGGCTCGCGAATTGCACGATCAGCGACACCATCGCGGCCGCAAGCGATTCCTCCAAGCCCGCCGGCGCCCCCTCCTATGAGACGGAGCAGCCGCAATTCGAGCTTCAGAAGCAGATCCAGGAACAGCAGGGCTATATCCAGAAGCTAAAAGATCAGGTCTTCGAGCTGCGGAAGCACTTGGGCGGATATTGAGTTCGCGCATACCCATAGCGTTCATCCTTCGCGACACGGATGGGTACGCGCCGGCATCGGCGATCTCGAGTGCGCCCTGGCGCGGCCTTTTACGGGCGAGTCCTATTTCAGAGGCTTCGCGTCGATCAGGACAAAGGCTATAAGGCACGGCTTGGTCGAACGATTTGACCAGGCATGATTGGTGCCTCGTTGGACGAGAATGTCGCCGGCCTTCATCTTTGTTTCGTCGCGATCCATCAGCGCCCAGATCTCGCCCGAAAGCACGATCGCGTAATCAACCGTTTGCGTCCGATGCATCATGGGATGCCGGCTCGCGCTCGCGTCGTGCGCCAGCGCCTGTGCGCCTGAGCTGCCCATGGACGCAAACGCCTGGTCCCGGTCGGCCGATTCAATCCAGAGCTTGTCCGGCGGGAATTCGACCACTCGTACTATTGTCCCGCGCTTGGGCGGCGCGAGCTGGACTGGCACCTTGCACGGATCCTTGGCCGCGCGGTTATCGGCCGGCGTGGAGTCGGTCTTCCAGATTTCGGTCACACCGAAGGTCGGGATACCCCGAAGCGTCATAACGTGGGGCGACGACGCGTCGGACGCGATCATCGAGCGCCCCTTGGCGTCGTGCCCGGTAACGACACGGCGAATCTTTCTCAGCTGCGGGTTGTGAGTCTTGTTACTTGTGCGGGTAGCTTTTTTCATTTGTAGAATGCCTTTAAGCGATTCGTGACGGCGCACCTCTGCAACCGCGAGTGAGCGCGCGGTCGCTCAGAGTTCCGCCTTGAAGGTGTCGCGCAGGCCGTTCGCGTAGGAAACCCGCGCAGGCCTGATGCGAATCATCCTGAGCCCGTCGTTTTTGAAGAACGGCTCCTCGAACGGATTCTTTTTGAGGAAGATCGCCTTGAGCGATTCCCACTCGGAGCTCCCGCGCGCCACGTCGCTCGCGGTCCCCTGCATCCAGACTCGCGCGATTTCAAAGGTCGGCACCTTGCCGACGTCGCGATTGTCCACCAGAACGGTCGCCGCGGAATGCTTGAGCAGGTTCTGATACTTGTCGGCGTTCCCGCCCATGATGAACAGCAGGTCGAATTCCGGCGTCTCTGCAAACGCCTGCAGGTTGGCGGTCGGCCACTTCTCGCCCTGGGTGACGAGTACGGCCACATGTTCCTGCGCGAGCAGCGCGCCTAATTTTTCCTTCTGGGTAGCGTCCAAAGCCACGAGAAATCCCTCCGTTAAGCACTCTAGCCTTCTTATGGAAACATTCGAGGGTCTGATCAGTGTGGCGCGAGATGCTAGCGCTGCGACGCATCAAAATCCATCGGCGTGGATTCGCCGGCGCGGTCACTCCATCGGCGCGATCACTCCATCGGATCGACGTCGAGACATACAACGACGCCCTGCAGCGACGGCGACGGCGCGCGATAGCGTTGCATCACCAGCGGATCGTGGCCGGGAACGATATGACGGGACGAAGTTGCAAGCCGTTCGACCTTGCGAAAGGAATCGATCGAGTCACCGGCATTGAGCACTCCCGGGAACGGGCGGTTGCTCTGCATGTTTTCGTAGTAGTGGCTTGAATCCGATGCGAGCACGACGCTGCCTCGCTGCGTGTGTACGCGCACGACCTGAAGACCCGCGGTATGCCCGGCCGCAAGATGCAGTGTGAGCCCGGGCGCGAGTTCCACGTCGCCGTCATACAACTCCACCCTGCGCTTGAAGTTCAACCGCACCATCCCAACCACGTCCTCGACTTCAAAGCCGTGGCCGAAGTACGGGTAGCGCATGTGGGGTCCGGTCGTGAAAGCGAGTTCGCGCTCCTGAAGATGAAAGCGCGCATTCGGCAGCTTGTGAAAATTGCCAACGTGGTCGTAGTGCAGGTGGGTAATGATGACGTCCGTGATCGTGTCGGGTTCCACGCCGAGCAATTTGAGACTCTCGATGGGGCAGCGCAGAAACTCCCGCTTACGGCGCGACGCGACCTCTTCGGTGAAACCGGTATCGACCAGGAACGTGCGCTCCGGCCCCACGACGATCCAGGTGAAGTAGTCCATCGGCATCGGAGCGTCGTGCGGATCACCGCCGACGAAATGGTCGGCGCGCCGCGCGTTGCGCGTCGCATAGCGAATGGCGAAAATTCTGTATTCGGGCAGGTTGTCGACCATCGTCATTCTTCCGCTCCTGCTGCTGCGGCTCGCCGATCGTCAGTTGCTCCTGCGGTCGCTCTTGCCACGCGCCAACGCCTCGCGTATCCGATCTTTGTCCACCGCGATATGCACGCCGGCCCGCTCCTCCTGCAACAGCATCGCCGCGCGCGAATCGCGCTCGCCCCAGCCGCGATTGAGCGCCGCGGTCAGCTCATCGAGGGCGAGGTCCGCCATCGGCATCGGCACGCCGAGCTCGCGGCCGAACGCGGTGGCGAGCGAAACGTCCTTGTGTGCAAGCCGCAGCGCGAAATCCGGCGGATCGTACGTCCCGGGAAGGAAATGGGCGGCCAGCGGATCGAAAGTCCGCGCTCGGCCCAACGCCCCCTGGCGCACCGCCTCCCACAGTGCGAGCGGCTCGACCCCGGCCTTGACGCCCATCGTGAACACTTCCGAGAGCACCCGGTTGATCGCGTAGCCCGCGCAGTTGTGCACCAGCTTCGCTACGGTGGCCGCGCCGATCGGACCGACGTAACGCGCCTGGTCACCGATCGCGTCGAGCAGCGGCTTGTGGCGCTCGAAGATACCCTCTTCGCCGCCAACCCAAATCGCCAGTTTGCCGGTCGCTGCTCCGCGCGGGCCGCCACTAACCGGGGCATCCAGCATGTGGATGCCTCTTTGGGCGAAAGCGGTATGGATGCGGCGCACAACGCTCGGCGAATTGGTCGAGAGATCGAAGTAGGCCGCATCCTCGCGCATCCCCGCGAGCAGACCGTCGTCGCCTGACACCACCGCCTCGACATCAGCCGGGGCCGGAAGCGAGGTGAACACCACGTCCGACGCCTGGGCGACCTCGCGCGGCGTGCCGGCCCATTGCGCGCCCGCAGCGAGATGAGCCGCGGCCGCCTCGCGCCGCGCGTCGTGAACCACCAGGCTCAGGCCGGCGCGTTGCAGACTCGCCGCTATCTTGCCGCCCATCGTACCGAGACCGATGAATCCTATCCGCATGTTCGCCTCCAAACCGTGGCCGGACAGGCGCGAGGTATGCCAATCGCCGCTACTGCTGCTTTTCAAAAACCTCTTTCGCCACGAACGCGGCCGTCATCGCCGTCGGCCATCCGGAGTAAAAGGCCATGTGAGTGATAATTTCGGAGATCTCGGTCTTGGTGACGCCGTTGCCGAGCGCGCGCTCGATATGCACGCGAAGCTGCTCCGGACGATAGAGCGCGACCAAGGCCGCGACCGTGATAAGGCTGCGGTCGCGCTTGGAAAGCTCGGTCCGCTCCCACACGTCGCCGAAGACGACTTTGTCCGTGAGATCGATGAGCTTGGGGACCGTGGAGCGAACCTTTTCGCGGGGCGAGTTGAGCGATGACGACGAAGCCATTGATGCGTTCCTCCGATAATTGAAAATCGGCGCGCCCCAAGTACGGGCGCGCCGGACGTTGGCGATCGGGACCATCTGTAGCGCCGTCGCGCATAAACGACAAGCGGAACTCTCGACGTGCCCGACTTTGGTCGGATGAACCGTCAGAGCGCCGGCCAAAAAAAGAGCGGAGCATCGTCGTGATGCTCCGCTCGGCGTGGAATTTCCCGGCCGCGTCCTACTCTCCCATGCCGCCATCGGGCACAGTACCATCGGCGCTGAGGGGCTTAACTGCCGTGTTCGGGATGGGAACGGGTGTTACACCCTCGCTGTGGCGACCGGAAAGTTTGCCGTCCGGACTTACGCTTGGTCTACGGACGGGCGAAATTTCCGACTAACTGAATAGGTAGGGTTCTACAAGCAGCAGCTTCAGACAGCAAGCAGTAGTAAAGCAGTGGACTGGCAGTCTTCGATGCGGGCTACGGCCCGGCGACGATCGCGATAACCATCGTCGCCTCTCAAGCCCACCTGGATGGGTTTGAAATTGGCGGTCAAGCCGCACGGCCGATTAGTACCGGTCAGCTCCACGTCTTGCGACGCTTCCACCTCCGGCCTATCAACCTCCTTGTCTAGAAGGGGCCTTTAGGACCTTACGGTCGGGATACCTAATCTTGGGGTGGGCTTCCCGCTTATATGCTTTCAGCGGTTATCCCGTCCGGACATGGCTACCCGGCAATGCGGCTGGCGCCACAACCGATACACCAGCGGTCCGTTCGTCCCGGTCCTCTCGTACTAAGGACAACACCCCTCAAGTATCCTACGCCCACGGCGGATAGGGACCGAACTGTCTCACGACGTTCTGAACCCAGCTCGCGTGCCACTTTAATCGGCGAACAGCCGAACCCTTGGGAGCTACTCCACCCCCAGGATGTGACGAGCCGACATCGAGGTGCCAAACCTCCCCGTCTATGTGAACTATTGGGGGAGATAAGCCTGTTATCCCCGGCGTACCTTTTGTCCGATTAGCGATGGCCCTTCCATACGGGACCACCGGATCACTATGACCTGCTTTCGCACCTGCTCGAGCCGTCGCTCTCGCAGTTAAGCCCTCTTATGCCATTACACTCAACGGCTGGTTTCCACTCAGCCTGAGAGGACCTTCGCGCGCCTCCGTTACATTTTGGGAGGCGACCGCC
>CAVRVY010000001.1:0-885000 GCA_963724765.1 uncultured delta proteobacterium | reverse complement strand
TCACTCCATTAATCCCATTAATCTATTTCGCGCTGCTCGGTCGCGTTAAAATACACGGCCGCACCTACCAACACCAGACCCGCGATCACAAACATCGGGGCGTATCCCCATAGCGTCGCGACGATCCCGAGAAGATACGGCGCCAGCATCGAGGCGAAGTCGAACACCGAAGTGTACATGGCTGAACTGCGGCCGAATGCCTCGGCCGGCGCGCTGGATAGGCGTAGCTGTGGCCCACGCCACCGAGCACCGCCGCTCCCAGCAGTGCGCCGCTGGTGCCGATAAGCGCGAGCATCGCTACCCCGATGCCCAGCCCATCGAGGGCCCCAGGATACGCTCGACTCCAAGCCGGTCGAGCACCTTGCCGCCGAACAGCCGCAGCATGACCGCGATTCCGCTGTACAGTGCGAAGTATCATCCCACCTGCGCGATGTTTTTCTGGTCCGCGAAGGGTGCGACGGCCACGCCGTCCGCGACCGCGGCGTTCATCTGCTCAGGAATCGGAATGTCCGCCACGACTTCCGCCACCACCGCCACCACCGCCGCCGCCCCGTATACGCTGTCCCCTTTGCGCTGTCGCGGCGGGTCGCGCTTCAGGGAGTGAGCGTGCCGCGCAGTTGGACCGGCCCCGCCGGCCCCGTCTGTGCGGAGGTCGGCGCGGACGCTTGCGCGGCGTCCGCCGCGCCGCCATTTGCGGCTTGCTCGGCCGTTACCATCGCCGCCGTCACATTGAGCCCGGGGGGCAAAGCGGCCGTCACCAGCGCGCTGCCGTCGGCCGCGGTGCGAAACTCGGCGGCCTTGACCGGCGGACCTTGAGCAAATGTCCACCACAGCACGAAGGCCTTATCCATGGTTGGGGGAGGCGCAAGGCCGTCAACCTGCAGTACGGCGGAACGCGAGGTTACGCTAAACGCAAGCAATGCCCTCCCCGCGCCGGTAAGCGGCACCCGCTTAAGGTCGGGCGCGCGCAAGAGTGCACGCAGCGCCTGGCCAGCGGCGAGTTCGCGGTGCGCGGTGGCAATCCGCGCGCGCGCGGTCGCGACCTGGCTCTCCAGCCGCAAGACCCTTGAGAGCAGCGCCTCGGCGTGACGATGCATCCGGTCGGCCTGATGGGCCGCCTGGCCGGTGAACTCGAGCATGACGATGAGGCAGGCGAGTGCGAGCGAGATCGCCATGCCGGCCAGGGCACGCCACAACGCGGCCGCGTCGCGCTTTATCCGCGTGGCTTCGGTGGCCCGCGAACCCTGGAGTTGCTCCACTTTGGCGTCGATCGGCGCCTCGTTGACCTGATGCTGCATCATCCTCGCGCCAGCGTACCTTTATTATCAGTCGCCCTTTCCGGTAAAGATATACGGTCGTCCGATGCAAAAAATTCAAGACCTGCACGTCATTACCACTGAAGCGCTGGTCGCGCCGCGCCTGCTCAAGGAGCAACTCGCGATCGACGACCGCACCGCCCGCACCGTGGTCGAGGCTCGTCAGACCGTGCGCCGCATCATTCGCGGCGAAGACGCGCGCCTGATGTGCATCGTGGGGCCCTGTTCGATCCACGACCCGGCCGCCGCGCTGGACTACGCCGCGCGCCTGGCCCGCCTGCGCGCACAACTCGAAAAGCGGCTGTTCATCGTGATGCGCGTGTACTTCGAGAAGCCGCGTACCACCGTCGGATGGAAGGGCATGATCAACGACCCGCACATGGACGACTCGTGCGACATGCGCGAGGGGCTGTTCCGCGCGCGACGCCTGCTGCTCGAGATCAACGCGCTCGGGCTGCCGGCCGGCACCGAGATGCTCGATCCGATCACGCCGCAGTACATCGCCGACCTGGTCTCATGGACGGCGATCGGCGCTCGCACCACCGAATCGCAGACCCATCGCGAGATGGCGAGCGGGCTCTCGATGCCGGTCGGTTTCAAGAACAGCACCGAGGGTAACCTGCAGGTCGCGGTCAACGCGATCGAGTCAGCGCGCCGCCCGCACTCGTTCATCGGCATCACGCAGGACGGCATGACGGCGATCGTGCGCACCAGCGGCAATCCGGACACCCACGTGGTGCTGCGCGGCGGGCGTACGCCCAACTACGACGCGCTCAGTATCGACGAATGCTGCCGCATCCTGCGCAAGGCGGGCCTGGAGCCGCGCGTGATGGTCGATTGTTCGCACGCGCAGACCAGCAAGGACTATCGCAAACAGCCCGAAGTGTTCGCCGCGCTGTGCGAACAGGTGCGCGCGGGCAGTCGCGCCATCATGGGCGTGATGCTCGAAAGTTTCATCAGCGCCGGCAACCAGCCGCTGATGGCCGACCGCTCGCAGCTCAAGTACGGAGTCTCGGTTACCGACCCCTGTATCGATTGGCCGACCACTGAGCGATGCCTCCTCGAAGCGGCGGAAACGCTGGCGCCCTCAAGCCGCGCGCGCTCGGCCGCGGCCGAGCGCTGAACCCGGCATCTCGACGAGCGTATCGACCGGAGCGTATCGGCAGGCGCGCGTCGGTAGAAACGTGCCGGTGATGGAGGCCGACTCGCGCCAGCGAAGCATTTCCGCGGCGCTCGCCGCGGCGGTCAAGAGCCGGCCGCGCCTTGCAGCGCTGATTATTTACCTGGGCTTCTCGGCGTTGCTGTTCGCGCGCGCCGACGCGTCTCACTTCACCACCATCTACCTGGGACGCGGGATCGATCAGGCCTTCTTCATCTGGTGCCTGGTATGGTGGCCGTACGCGATCGCCCATCATCTCAATCCGTTCATCAGCAAGCTCATCTTCGCGCCCGCCGGTTTCAATCTGACCTGGTCGACCTCGATTCCACTGCTAAGCCTGCTCGCGCTGCCGCTGACCGCAACCGTGGGGCCGATTACGGCTTTCAACCTGCTCTGCGTCGCATGTCCCGCACTCACGGCGTGGACCGCATTCCTGCTTTGCCACAGTCTCACCGAACGCTTAGAGCCTTCGCTGCTGGGCGGTTACATCTTCGGTTTTTCCTCCTACATGCTCGCGCAGATGTTCGGCGGGCATCTGAATCTGCTCGCGGCGTTCCTCATCCCGCTCGCCGTTTACCTGGTACTGGCGCGACTGCAGCGGCGCATCGAAAGGCGCACCTTCACGCTGGGATTGCTCGCGCTGACGACGGCGCAGTTTCTGATCGCGACTGAGATTCTCGCCACGATGACTATCTTCGGCGCGCTTGCGCTGGCAGGGGCGTGGGCGATGGGCGAGCGCGATCTGCGCCGGCGTATCGCGGAGCTGGCGGTGCCGATTTTTTTCGCTTATCTGGGCACGGCCATACTCGTCGGTCCGTACCTGTACTACCTGTTCGCCGGTTTTCGCACGACTCCGATCTATTCGCCGAGCTGGCACTCCACCGATCTGTTGAATTTCCTGGTTCCCACCAGGACGGTCGCGCTAGGATCGGCGATCGGGCTCTTTCGCCGCGCCTCCGCCGGCTTCACCAGCGGCGTCGCCGAACAGGCCGCCTATGTTGGATTGCCGCTGCTGGCGATCGCGATTTGGTTTACGCTCGAGCGCCGGCGCACGTTGGAGGCGAGACTGCTCGGCCTGATGCTGATAGTCACGGCGGTGGCGGCAATGGGTCCGCGGCTCCACCTGGCCGGCAACATCTACTTTAAGCTCCCGTGGTCGCTGCTCCATCGCACGCCGCTAATCAATCAGGCGCTGCCGCTGCGCTTCACCGTTTACCTGTTCCTGACGCTGGCCGTCCTCGCCACGAGGTGGCTGGCGGCGCCGGACCGCGGCGCGTTGACGCGTGCCATCGCCGGCGGGTTGGTGTTTGTGTCGCTCTTTCCCAACCCGTCGGCACGGGTTTGGGCCGAGCCCAACAGTGTCGCGCCGTCGCCGGGTTTTTTTACGACCGGGATCTACCGGCAGTATCTTGCGCCGGGCGAGGTCGTCGCGACGCTGCCGTATGCGTGGGGCGAGGCCGACGCCTGTATGATGTGGCAGGCGCTGAGCGGGATGTACTTTCGCCTGGCCGGCGGATACCCGCCGCTCAGCCCTGTGTCTTATCTTCGATGGCCGATCGTCCGCTCTGCCAATCAGCTCGCGACGATTCCAGACCCGGCCGATCAGTGGAAAGCCTTTGCCGCCAGCCATCAGGTGACGGCGGTCCTTATGGTCAACAATCCCATGCCGGTTTATTTTCCTTCAATCGAACCGATCGTTGAGGCGCTGGGCACGCCGGCGATCGCGGCGGGCGGTATCACGCTATACCGCGTGCCGCCCGCAACGCTTGCGCCTTACCGCGGACTTGATTGGACGCGGATGGAAACGCTGGCGGATGCGCAACGGTTCGGCGCGCTGCTGATCGCCGCGCAAGGCTACCTCGCCTCGGGCGCCGACCCTGCCGGGCTTTCACCCACAAGCGCCGCGAAGCTGGGACGTTTGCCGGCCGCCTGGCTGCCGAGGCCATCGCGAGCAACTGACTATCGACTGTATATGCGCGTTGAACCCGACGGCATCATCACGCTCGGGCTGTTGGGATCCCGCACTGCCTTGCGCCCGTTAATCGATCGCTATGGTGGGTACGCGCGACGTATCTATTTTCCTTCCCGCTTGCGGCCGAAAGAAACTTTATTCGCCGCGGCTGGAGTGTACTATTACACACTTATGATGTCCTTCGATCGTCAGGGACTCGCTCGCGCCGCCGCATTGGCGCTCACAGAGCCGCCGCGGCTCGATCTCGACTCCAAATCTCATTCGAATCAGTCCACATCTACTATCGACTCGAATTCTTCGGCTACATTGACACCGCGCTGATCCGCGATCCGCTCACCCGCACCGCTGTTGCATAGCGACGGCACTCGTGGGTTGCTAGTGTGAATGAGTCGGAAAAAGCGTTTGTGCTCCTTGGAATCATTTTTCAGCTCTTCAATTCCTGGGTCATCCTGAGCGAAGGCTGCCGGAGTCGATTCGCAGACTCGCTTCGCTCAGGATGACCGAAGAAGCCAAAGAATTAACCCGCGTTCGCCGCCTCTTCGACCGTCAGGCCGCAGGCGCATTTTTGCTCTACCTCGCACTGTCACTGCTCATTTTCGGTCGCGCCATCATCGGCCATCCGGCGACCGTCTACGTCGGCCGTGGACCCGATCCGCAGCTATACATCGGGTTCATGGCCTGGTGGGCACATGCGATCTCGCACGGCCTCAATCCATTTCTGACCAGCGTCATCTGGGCTCCCTCGGGCGTCAATCTCGCCTGGACGGCCAACATGCCGCTCGCGGCGTGGCTGGTATATCCGATCACGCGCGCCTTCGGGCCGATCGTCTCGTACAATCTGCTCTGCCTGCTGTCGCCGGCACTCGCGGGATGGAGTGCGTTCGCGCTCTGCCGTTACGTCGTGGGTGGATGGGGGCCGGCGATGTTCGGCGGATTGCTCTTCGCTTTCTCCCCGTATGTGTTGAGCCGGATGCTCGGCAACATGGACCTGGTTCTGATGTGGCCGATACCGCTCGGCGCGTATGTGACGCTGCGGCGGATGACGGCAACCTGGGCGCGCAGGGCTTCGTGGCAGCGCTCGCGATTCTCATCGCCGCACAGTTTTTGTTGTTCGCCGAGATAGTCGCCAGTGCCACGCTGTTTGGAGCGATCGCGTTTTTGCTCGCGACGCCCGCAATGGCGCCACCAGAGCGCCGCCGCCTGCTGGCGACCGCGACGCTTATCGCCGCCGCTTATGCGGTCGCGGCGGTCATCGTCTCGCCGTACCTCTATTACATGTTCGCCTTCCCGACTGCGCCTGGAGAAATTTTCTCGCCCTGGCATTTCGCGATCGACCTCACGAGCTTCGCTATCCCGACCACGGTCAATCAGCTTGGCCGGGTGGCGCTTTTCGCTCCGATCGCGCATCAGTTCCGCGCCGAGATGGCCGAGACCGGCGCCTACCTCGGGCTGCCCCTGCTTGCGACCGTGATTCTTTTCGCGCGCGAGCGTTGGAATGCGCCGGGCGGTAGATTCCTCGTCCATCTTCTGATCGTGGTCTGCGTGCTTGCGATGGGGCCCCGGTTCGAATTCGCCGGACGAATAGTTATGGGTCTTCCGGGATCCGCACTCGCTCGCCTGCCGCTGCTCGACAAGGCGCTGCCCGCGCGTTTCATGTTGTACGCGTACCTGGTGCTGGCCGTGATCGTCGCGATGTGGCTCGCCGAGGACAGCGCAAGAAGAAACTGCGCTGGGCGCTCGGACTCGCGATCGTGGCATTCATGCTCCCCAATTTGTCGGCATCGTACTGGGTAACGTCGGCCGAATTACCCGCCTTCTTCAGCGCCGGCGTTTATCGCCAATACCTCGCGCCGGGCGAGACCGTGATCGTGCTGCCCTATGGAATACTGGGCGAAGGGATGCTGTGGCAGGCGGTGAGCGGTATGTATTTCCGGATGGCGGAGGGTTACGTGACTTTCGCGCCGCCAGTGCCCGAGGAACATAGCCGCTGGCCGATTATTGCGGGGCTGTATCAGATAAGGGGTGTCCCCGCGGCCGGCGATCAGTTGAAAGCGTATCTGGCTAATCACGACGTCGGTGCCGTCATCGGCGGACCGCGCCGTCAGTACCGCGTCGGCTCGATCGGCGGACGCCGCACCGCCACCACTTGGCTGCGAGCGCCGACACTCGCGCCCGAGCGCGACGCGACTTTAGCGATGCTGGACTCACTGGGCGTGGCCGGAATCGAAGCTGCCGGCGTCACGTTTTATCGACTGACACCGCAAACGCTTGCGCCGTATCGCAAGCTGACCGCGCTCGCGATGGAGCAGCGCGCCGACTTGGCCCGGTTCGAGGCACTGCTGTTCGGCGCTCAACGCTATCTGGACATGGGCGGCGAACTCGCATCGCTCAGCCCCGGACGTGCGCAGCAACTCGGCCTGCTACCGCAAGGATGGTTCGGTGGAGCGCTGCCCGGCGCCGGCGACTCCAACCCGATCTTTCATTCCAGCATTGTTCTCGGCCCCGCGCAGCCGGATGGGACAGCGGTGGGAATCGAGGGCTCGTACGATGCGCTCGAGCCGATAATACAGAGCTACCGCGCCGATGCTACTCGAATCTATTTTCCATACCCGACGCCGCTGGTTGCCGGTTTCGACCCCGCGCGGACCGGCAATGATGGTGATTACGTTCGACCGCGCTGGCCTCGCCCGCGCTGCCGCATCAGCCGCCCATCAGGACGCGGACCCGACATTGCTGTTACCGGCCAGCATCCCCCGTGACTCGATAGACCACGCCCCCCTCCGAAATCCGCCGCCCTTATGCATCAATCTCGCCTTGTAAAGTTGTACGATGCTTTAACCTCTTGTAGATTACGAGACGGCCCATTACCGCTCCAAGAGATTACGGAAAGTGATTTGACATCCGGCGGAGCGCGCGTCCTCGGAGATGCAGCGGGGCGGATTGATTGCGTAGGAGTTGGAGGATGCACAAGCAGACGCGAAGCCATGCCGGCGCTGCGTTTCTGTCATATCTGGCAGGGTCGGTCCTGATCTTTCGGGCGCGGCGTGCTTGTCCATCCGGCGAGCTCCTATATCGGTCAGGGGCCAGACCCGCAGGTCTACATCTGGTTTCTGGCCTGGTGGGCCCACGCCCTTTCGCATCATCTGAATCCTCTCTTACCCAAGGTGGTCTGGGCACCCTCTGGCGGCAACCTTGCCTGGGCTTGCGACTTTCCTCTGGCAGCGTGCCTCCTCTATCCGGTTACTCGGTTGTGGGGGCCGATCGTATCCTTCCGCTGTTTCGGGCCACTACGCATCGGTTTATTGCGACCCTTTACGATAGCGGCGGCTACATAGGTTTACCGATGCTCGCGATCATCGCGCTGTTCGCGTGTAAGCGCTGGCACGACCGCGGGGGGCAGATTCATGGTGTCCATGTTCGCGGCCGCCTGCATCTTCGCGATGGGACCTCTACTTGAGATCCTGGGCTACCGTGTCTTGCCACTTCCGGGCGCGGCCCTTGCGGCCTTGCCGCTAATAGACACGGCGCAGCCTGGACGCCTGATGCCATACGCCTACCTAGCACTCGCCATAATAGTCGCAACGTGTCTTGCTGACGAGAGCGGGCGAAAAGAGCTGCGATGGGGACTCGGCCTAGCGATCATTCCATTCATGCTACCCAATCTGTCCGCGTCGTTCTGGACAACCTCCGCCGAGGTTCCGAAGTTCTTCCGCAGCGGCCTTTATCGTCAATATATTGTTCCTGGCGAGAACGTGATGGTATTGCCCTATGGATATCTCGGCGAAGCAATGCTCTGGCAGGCAATAACCGACATGTATTTTCGGATGGCTGGAGGTTATTCGTCAGGCGTACCGCCGGTGCCGGCCGAGCATAGAAGCTGGCCGATCATGACAGGGTTGTACAATGACCTCGGAGTGCCTGAGGCTGGCGACCAGCTGAAGGCCTACATGGCCAATCACGACGTACGCGCAATTGTCGTCGGATCTCGCTCTTACTATCTGGTCCTGCGCATAGGAAATCAGCCCGTTGTGGCGACCACGGTGCGCTGGCCGACCATAACGTACACGGAGGCGCGCTGCTGCATCTCGAGCGCAGTCAAGTTACGGTACGGGGCGAGAGCCTCGTACGGGCCCTCAGTTCGACGGCCACCCCGCTCGAGCCGATAATCCGCTTCTGTGACGCAACTCGGTAGAGCGTGATGCCGCCAATCTCGAGTGGTTGGGTATTTAAGGAGGCGAGCAGTCTGTCCGAGTTTTTGGGCGAAACCCTGGGGGCTGAGGGCTGCAGGATTGCGGCCTTCGCTCAGGAGCGTTCGGCGCCAAGGCCAAGCTGGCTGCTGGAATGGAAGACAGGGTCGAGGCCGCTACCGCTCAGCCGTTCTCGCCTTCTTCGGTGCCGCGCGAGCCCGCGATGATGGTGATGACGTTCGATCATGCGGGACTGGAGCACGCCGCGGCGGCAACGATACAGCAGCAGAAGCTGATTTGGTTCCTACGGCGTCGACGCGTGCAGTCGGCCACTGAAACAGGACATCCGATGACAAAGCAGGCTCAGACGATGTTGAAGCGAAAGCGAAGCGAAACAAGCCGCGGAGGCCGATTGGACTTATCGATCCGAGGGAAATGACGGCACCCACGGTTTCTATCTGGCCGCCAGGCCGTGAGTGCATTTCTATCCTACCTGGCGTTGTCACTCCTCATCTTCGGACGTGGCGTGCTCGCCCGATCCGGCGGCCGCCTATCTCGGCCGCGGCCCTACGCGGTACAGAACATCTGGTTTGTGGCCTGGTGGGCGCACGCCATTCTGCATCGTCTGAATCCGGTCCTGACCACTGCAATATGGGCTCCCTCGGGCGTCAACCTGACCTGGGCCACTGATTTTCCGTTGGCTAGCTGTCTGCTCTATCCGGTTACGCGGCTTGATATGGGCCGATCGTCTCCTGCAATGTCGCGCATTTGATCGGTTTGCCACTTGCGGGATGGTCCGCATTCGTGCCTGCGCCGCGAAGTTGTACGGCGCTTCTGGCCAGCGTGGCTTGGTGGATGCCTCTTCGCTTTTTCGCCTTACATGTTGACCGCGATGATCGGTGGTGGACTCCTCATGCTGGTGTTTTCGGTACCGCTCCTGGTTTGGGCACGTTGCGACGCCTCGCCGGTGAGTTGAAAGCGCGGAGCTTCGTAGCCCTGTTGGCGCTGCTGATGATCGCGCAGTTTCTGCTGTCAGTCGAGATTTTCGCCAGCGCCGCACTCTTCGGCGCGATCGCGATCACGCTTGCCGCGCGCACGGCCTCCTCACCTGACGAGTACGGACGGATTGTGTCGGCGGCATGGTCGATCGGCGCGGCATACGCAATCAGTGCGGTCATCCTGTCGCCCTATCTGTATTACATGCTGGTGTTCGGGATGCCGGAGGGAACCATTTTATCGCCCAAAAACAACGCAGCGGACTTTAGAATTTTCTCGTACCAACCAACGTCAACGAACTCGGACGCCTGCCGCTGTTCAACGCCATTGCCTCTTATTTTCGCGCGGACCTGTCGGAGAGCCGCGCTTACTTTGGACTTCCGCTGCTGGCGATCATCGTGCTGTTCGCGCGTGAACGCTGGCACGACCGCGTCGGCAGATACGTGATATGTATGCTCGCCTGCGCCTGCATTCTCGCGATGGGGCCGTTTCTCGAAATCGCCGGCCACGCCATCATGCCGCTTCCGGGTGCGGCGCTTGCGGCTATACCACTGCTCGAAAAAGCGTTGCCCGGGCGCTTCACGATATACGCCTACCTGGCGGCAGCCGTATTGATATCCATGTGGTTGAGTCGAGAGAGCGGGGGACGAATGGTGGGCTGGACGCTCAGCTTGGCGATCATTCCGTTTATGTTGCCCAACCTGTCTGCATCGTTCTGGGCAACACCGGTCGAGGTTCCCGTCTTCTTCAGCAGCGGTCTGTATCGCCAATACATCGCTCCGGGCCAGACTGTTGCGACACTGCCCTTCGGATATCTCGGCGAGGGGATGCTGTGGCAGGCAGTAACGGGCATGTATTTCCGAACGGTAGGCGGCTACGCCGGTTATGCACCTCCGATACCCAAGGGGCATAGCGGCTGGCCGATCATGGCGGGGCTTTATAACGTTGCTGGTGTGCCCCAAGCCGGTGATCAATTGAAGGCTTATCTCGCCAACCACGGCGTGAGCGCGATTATAGTTGGATCTCGTACCTACTATCTGGTCGCGCGCATGGGCGGTCGGCGCGTCATTGATAACTGGCTGCTATGGCCAACCATTGATCGGGAGCGTGTTCCGACAGAAAAGCTGCTCGCCTCCCTGGACACCCAGCCGATCGATATCGGAGGCGTTACGCTATACCGGATCTCACCACAGACTCTCGTTCCTTATCGCGATCTGACCGCGCTGGACATGCAGCGACGCATGGACCGCGCGCGGTTCGAAGCGCTACTGCTCGCAGCCGAGCGCTACCTCGTTCTCGGCGGCGACCTCGCCTCGCTCAGCCCGGAACGGGCCCAACAACTCGGCCTGCTGCCAGGTGACTGGTTCGGTGGCGCGGTATTCACAGAGACGAACGCCAATCCTCATTATTTTCATTTCAAAGCTGTCCTCGGCCCATCGCAGGCCGGCCTTATAGCGGTGGGAATCGAGGGCCGGTACGATTTGCTCGAGTCGACGATCCGGACCTACCGTGCTAATGCCAGTCAAATCTATTTTCCTTATCCTGTTCCGCTTTCGCCCGCTTCGATGCCGCGCGATCCGGCAATGATGGTGATGACGTTCGATCACTCAGGGCTGGAGCGCGCCGCCGCGCTGGCGACGCGGCGCCAGGCCGCTGATTTCCCTCCGACGCCGCAGAAGCGCGATACCGGTAAGTGAGTGGGGCTGTCCGATGACGGAGGAGGGGGCCGGAGACGATATGCTGGCAGGAGCGTCGCTAGCCAGCGGCATGGCCGACTCAGCGCATCGACTTATCTAACATGAGACCCGCGGCTCAACTTTTCGACCGCCGAGGAGGGGCTGCGTTCCTATCTTATCTGGCGCTGTCGGTCCTGTTCTTCGGGCGCGGAGTCTTCGCTCATCCGGCGTCCGCATACGTTGGCCGCGGGCCCGACGTGCAACAATACATCTGGTTCCTGGCTTGGTGGGCTCACGCCGTCTCGCATCGCCTCAACCCATTTCTTACCGCGCTGGTATGGGCGCCCTCGGGCGTCAACCTTGCGTGGACCACCGATTTTCCGCTGGCCAGTTGCGCGCTCTATCCGATTACGCGGCTGTGGGGACCGATCGTCGCCTGCAACCTCCTGCATCTGATCACGCCGGCGCTCACAGGATGGTCGGCGTTCGTGCTCTGCCGCTACATCGTTCATCGCTTCTGGCCGGCCTGGCTCGGCGGGTGGCTCTTCGCCTTCTCGCCATCGATGCTGACCGGAATGCTGGGCAGCGTCTTCCTACTGCTGGTTTTTCCGCTCCCGCTGGCGGTCTGGGCGACGTTGCGCCGTCTCGCGGGCGAGCTCAAGACGCGGAGCTTCGTGGCCATTGTGGTGGCGCTGCTGCTTGCGCAGTTCCTGATGTCGCCCGAAGTGTTCGCCACCGCCGCGTTCGTCGGCGCGATCGCTTTCGCATTGGCCGCCCGGTCCGCGTCTGCCGAGGAGTGGACGCGTCTTCGTTCGGTGGCGTCGTCGATCATCGTGGCCTACGCCATAAGTACAGTGGTCCTGTTGCCCTATCTCTACTACATGTTCGCATTTGGAACGCCGCACGGAGTGATTTTTTCGCCTTGGCGCATTTCCATTGACCTGGCCAACTTCCTTGTCCCGACCAGTTCGAATGAGCTCGGCAGCCTTGCGGTAAGCGGTACAATCGCGCGCCGATTCCTCGCCGAACTTTCCGAGTCCAGCGGATATATGGGCCTGCCGCTGCTTGTGATAATCGCGCTGTTCGCGCGAGAGCGATGGCATGATCGTACCGGCAGATTCATGATTTCTATGCTTGCGATCGCCTGCGTTCTCGCTTTGGGGCCTTTGCTCGAAATCGCAGGCTACCGCCTTCTGCCGCTTCCGGCCGCGGCGCTGACCGTGTTACCGCTTCTCGACAAAGCGCTGCCCTCGCGCTTCATGATATACGCCTACCTGACTATGGCGGTGATCGTCGCGATGTGGCTCGCCTCAGATCGAAAGAACAGCGACGACAGACGTAATGCCTGGCGCTGGACGCTCGGCTTGGCGATCATCCCGTTCATGCTGCCAAACTTGTCGCCTTCGTTCTGGACCACGCCGGCCGAAATCCCCGCGTTTTTCGGCAGTGGTGTCTATCGCCAATACGTCGCGCCCGGCGAGACCGTGCTGGTGCTGCCTTTTGGATTGTTCGGCGAAGGGATGCTGTGGCAGGCGACCACCGACATGTATTTTCGGATGGCGGGCGGGTACGTAGGGCTCGCACCGCCGATGCCCGAAGAGGATAGCGGCTGGCCGATTATGTCCGGACTTTACAGCATCGCCGGCGTGCCCGATGCGGGAGATCAGTTGAAGGCTTACCTGGCCAACCATAACGTCAGTGCGGTAATCGTCGGACCACGCACTCAATATCTCGTTCTGCGCCTGGGCAGTCTGCGCACTGCCGCGACGTGGCTGCGATGGCCGACGATTGACCGGGAGCATATCGCGACGGACAAGCTGCTCGCCTCGCTGGATACGCCATCGCTCGAGGTGGGCGGCATCACCTTGTACCGGATCGCGCCGCAAACGCTCGCTCCGTACCGCCGATTGACCGCTCTCGAGATGCAGCAGCGCGCCGCACGCGCGCGCTTCGAAACGCTAGTGCTCGCGGCACAGCGATATCTTGCTCAAGGCCGCGATCCGGCAAAGCTGACACCCCAAGCGGTTCAAGCACTTGGACTGGTGCCGCTCGACTGGTTCGGCGGCGAGCCCTTTCCCAGCCACGACCACGTCGGTAATCCGATTTTCCATGTTGAATCGATTCTCAGTGTGTCGAAGAGCAGCACTATCGAGGTCGGAATCGAGGGCAGCTACGCGGCGCTGAAATCGACAATCGATCGCTACAGCGCCCAGGCCTCAACGATCTATTTCCCCTACCCCTCGCGCCTGACGCCGCCGGCCGCGAACTCGACCAACGACGCGGCAATGATGGTTATGGAATTCGACCGCAGGGGGCTTGCTCGCGCGGCCGAAGTGGCCGCCACTGGCGAGGAAGGGCCGCACGAATCAGCGGTGGCGCCGTCTGAGGCGCTCGCTTCAGGCGTCACGCCGTCAAACCCTCAGGAGATCCGATGAAAGCGAGTATCGCTTCGTGACACACGACCGCCCTCAAGCTGATTTACAACTGACTCCGAGCCTGTTGGAGGGCCTCGTCCCCAATGGCCCGACCGATCCGATCGCCTACTACAGACGGCCGCTCATCGGGCGATTCTTTCGCGAACGGATCAATCTCGGACTGCGGATGATCGCCGATCGCCGCTACGCCCGGGCGCTCGAGATCGGATATGGCGCAGGCGCGGTGCTGCTCGCGATCGCCGCCAGCGTCGACGAACTGCACGGCATCGATCTCGACGCCGACCCGGCCCCCGTGCACGCGTGGCTCGGCAGCCACGGGCGCACCGCCACGCTCATCCGGGGCAGTGTATATAAACTGCCCTACGAAAACGCGGAGTTCGACCTGGCGCTCAGCTTCTCTGTCTTCGAGCATCTACTTCAGTACGAGCAGGGACTGAGCGAGGTCGCGCGTGTGCTCAGGCCGGGTGGCCGTTTTCTTCTCGGCATGCCGGCGGTAAACACGATGATGGAGTTGGGCTTTCGCGCGATCGGCTTTAAGAGTATCGACCACCACCATGTGACCACGCCGCGGGCCGTGGCCAACGCCTTCAATCGCAATGGCTTGCGGGTTACGCGGCATGCGCGGCTGCGCCTGGTTCCCGGTCTGCCGCTGTATTTCAACTGGCTGCTCGAGAAGGCCGCCTGATGAGCGCATCGCTTGACGCGCCCGCCCGCGACTGTCATCCGCCGGCGGCTGCGATAAAACGGGCGTCGGCTCGCGATCGCTACGGACTGGGCGCGCTCGGCGTCTACCTCGCGTTGTCGATGCTGTTCTTCGGACGCGGCCTCGTCGGACACTTCACCACTCGGCACGTGGGCAAGGCCGTGGGCGATCCCGCACTGATCGCGTGGTTTTTGCAGTGGCTGGCGCATGCGGTCGCGCATCGCATAAATCCTTTCCATACGAATCTGTTATGGGCGCCGGCGACGTTCAATATGGCGTGGACGACCTGGATGCCGCTGATCGGCCTGATACTGGCGCCGATCACCCGTGCGCTGGGGCCGGTCGCCTCCCTGAACGTGGTATTCCTGCTCGCGCTTCCGCTCAGCGCCTGGAGCACGTTTGTGCTCTACCGCTATGTCACTGGATCGTGGTGGGCATCGCTGATTGGCGGATACTTGTTCGGTTTCTCGGGCTACATGATCCACTGGCTGTGGGAAGGTGACCCGCAGCTTCTGCTGGTTTTCCCGATCGTCCTGTCACTGTGGTTCGTGCTGCGCGCGTTCAACGATGAGATAGGGCCGCAAGGCTTCGTCGGAGCGCTGGCATCCATGCTGGTCATAGAATTTCTGATCTCGCTGGAAGTCTTTGCGATGGCCACGATCGTCAGCGGGATTGCATTCGCGCTTGCATTCATCCTGTTCGAAAGCGATACGCGCCGGCGCCGGCGCCTGCGCGCATTGATCATGCCGATTGTCATCAGCTACGTCATCGCGCTGGCCGTGGTCTCGCCCTACCTCTATTTCTTCTTCTCCACGGCGGCGCCCAAGGCCCCGATGTGGCAGCCGTTCCTATTCAGCGCCGATCTGCTCTTCCTCGTACTGCCCTCGTGGACGGGCGAACTCGCCCGCCTTGGCGTGGTGGCGCAAGCGTTCGAGCGGGTGCCAAGCACCGTAACCTACGTCGGCTTCTGTTACCTCGGCCCGGTGCTGCTCGCGATCATCGCCGTCTTCACGTGGCGGCGTTGGCGCGAGGCGCGTACCCGGCTCCTGCTGTGGATGATGCTGATCACCACCATCCTTTCCTGTGGTCCATGGCTTAGCGTCGGCGGTCGCCGACTTATGCTAATGCCAGGAGCGCTACTCGGCGTGCTGCCGCTTATCGGCAACGCGATGCCCGTTCGCTTCACGCTCTATGTTGCATTTCTCGCTGGGCTAATCGTCGCGATGTGGCTCGCCTCGAGTAGCGCCTCCATCGCGGTCAAGTATACCGTCGCGCTCGCCGCAGTGTTGTTCGCGATGCCGCGTCTGTCCTCAACATTCTGGGACACGCCGGTTGATACGCCACCGTTTTTTTTAAGTGGCGCGTACCGCGATTATCTGCAGCCCACTGAAATCGTACTGCCGGTGCCCTACGGATGGCGGGGCAACAGCCTGATGTGGCAGGCGCAGAGCGACATGTACTTTCGCATGGCCGGCGCATGGACCGGGCCGCCGCCGGCGGAGTTCGAGCGCTGGCCCGCGATGGTCGCGCTATTCAACGGCAGTTATCTCCCCGATCCGGAATTGCAGGTCAAGGCGTTTCTGGCGGCTCATCAGGTGACCGCCGCGCTGCTCGACGCCTCCATCAAGGATAGTCCGGACCCGCAGCAGCGCCAGCAGTACCGCACCGTGCTGGCCGCGCTGGGTCCCGCGCCGGCTATGGCTGGCGGAGTTCTCATCTATCGCTTTACGCCCGCCGCGCTCGCCCCTTGGCGCGATCTGAAGCCGCTCGACCTCGAACGCCGTGTCGACCTGGCACGATTCGGCGCGCTGCTCGACGCCGTCGATCAATACGTTCAGAGCGGCGCCGATTTGGCTCAACTCAGCCCAAAGCGCCTCGAGCAGGCAGGCTTTATTCGCGACGACTGGCTGGGCGGTCCCAGCATCCGCATCTCCAACGGGCTCTGGGCGCAAAGCCATCGCGGCGGCACAATCGACGTCGGGACTTTCGGCTCGCGCGGTGCGCTCTCCGCCTTGAGCGCGACGTATCGGGACGACGCGCTGAAAATCCGCGCAACACCGATCGTGACCGCCGAAAATCCTGGTGGCGAACAAGAACTGGAACTGATGGTGATGACGTTCGACCGCAGCGGGCTCGCCAGCGCCGCTCGCCAGGCGCGCGCCCTCGCAAGTACCGGCTCCGCGCCGGATGCCACCTACGGCGGGCGGACCCAGTCGAGCGCGCCGCGCTGATCCGCCCACGCGCGCTCATGGTGGCATCGATGGCAGAAAGGATTCGGCGACCGCGCTCGGCGTTCGACCTTCGAGGTCTCTGCGCACTTGCCTTCTATTTCGTGCTGGCCGCGCTCTTTTTCGCCCGCGGCCTGGACGGGCGCTTCTCGACTGCCTATATCGGCAAGGGCGTCGATCCACCTCAGTTGATGTGGCTGATGGCGTGGTGGCCGCATGCCCTGTCGCATGGTCTCAATCCGCTTTTCACCGACGCGATTTGGGCTCCGCACGGTCTCAATCTCGCCTGGGCCACTTCGATGCCGCTGGCGAGCCTGATCGCGGCCGCGCCGGCCACTATCACGGGACCGATTGCGATCTACAACCTGCTCTGCCTGCTCGCGATCGCACTGGCCGCCTGGACCGCGTTCGTTCTGTGCCGCTACCTGACCGGCGCGTATTGCGCGTCGCTGGTTGGCGGCTACATCCTCGGCTTTTCCGCCTACATGCTCGGCCAGACCCTTGCTCACCTCGATCTGCTGCTGATCTTTCCAATCCCATTGTTCACGTTATTGCTGATTCGGGGTTTCCGGGCGGATATCGCGTGGCGGGCGCTGGTCGCCGGGCTGGCGCTCGTGCTGGTCGCACAGTTTTTGATGTTCATCGAGCTGTTCGCGACGATGACCCTGTTCACGGGCATCGCGTTCATCGTGGTGCTGGTGGCCGGTTCGAGCGCCGAGAAAACGCGAGCGGTGAATCTTCTGCCGACCGTCGCGCTCAGCTATGTGATCGCATTGGTGTCTTTGAGCCCGCTCTTCTACTTCATGGTCGCTCTGGGCTATGAACCCGGCACGCAGCATCCCCCGCTGCTCTACTCGAGCGATCTGCTCAACCTGGTGATCCCGACCTCCACGATGGAGCTTGGCCGCGCAGCCCCACTGCACGCGATCGCGCAGCACTTTCTCGGCTTTATCTTCGAGGCCGGCGGCTATATCGGCATTCCGCTGATGCTGGTCGCCGCAATGTTCGCGCGCCGTCACTGGAACGAAGGATGGGCCCGCTCGCTCGTGCTGGTGCTGATCGTCGCCGTCGTGCTCTCGCTCGGACCGTTCCTGGTCGTCGGCGGGCGGCCGATTATTCCGCTCCCGGGCCTCGCGGTCAGCGCACTGCCGCTTATCGGCAAGGCGCTGCCGGTGCGCCTGATGCTGTACGCCTTCCTCGCGCTAGCCATCATCACAGCCCTATGGCTTAACAGTGGCGCCACATCGCGATGGGTCCGCGTGGTGGCGGCGCTTGTAGTGGTGGCATCGATGCTGCCAAATCTGTCCGCGAGCTTCTGGACGTCCGCGATCGACGTACGGAACTTTTTCCGCGAAGCACTTTACGCGAAATATCTCTCGCCCGCAGAGACGGTTGTGGTGCTGCCTTACGGCATCAATGGCAACAGCATGATGTGGCAACTTCAAAGCGACTGGTATTTCAGAATGGCGGGGGGCTATGCGGGCAACCCGCCGCTTGAGTTTCGTCAATGGCCGATAGTGCGGGTCTTCTATCGCGTCGGCACGGTCGCGCTTCCCGCCGCCGGCGATCAGCTCAAGGCTTTCCTCGCCACCCATCGCGCCACCGCTGTCCTGGTCGACGATCGCGAAGCTGAGGTATGGCGTCCGCTGATGGCGACGCTGGGCACGGCGCCGATCGAGGCGGGCGGGATGACGGTCTATCGCACGACACCAGCGGAACTCGCTCCCTGGCAAAACGCGACCGCACTCGCGATGGAAACGCGCCTGGACAAGGCGCGCTTCGCGGCGCTCGTGCTCGCGGCCGAGAGTTACCTGCACGACGGACGCCCACTAGCCGCGTTAACTCCCGCCGAAGTTCGCAAGCTGGGGTTGATGCCGTCCGGATGGATTGTCGTGCCGAAAAAGACCGAGCCGCCGTGGGACCAAGGCGGGCTGAATCTGCCGCGCCACGCGAACGATCCGCATCAGCTCGACGACATGTGGCTCGCCGTCGACGAGCAGGGCCGTATCGAGGTCGGCGTGGCCGGCTGGTATCCGGCGTTGCGCGCGGTGCTGAGCGATTATCGAGCCGATGCGATCGGCTTTGTGCCCCGCGACCTGGACCAGCCGGCGCGCGGCGGGGAAGACGATCTTCGAGGACGGCTCGTGATGACCTTCAACGCTGAAGGCCTCGCGCGCGCAGCGGCACGAGCGCGCAACGAAAGTTCTTCAGCGGCGGCCGACGGGGCAGCGCAATGAGCGCATCCGGCGAAGTCTCGGCGGGCACGCCGGGATGGCGCGGCGGGGCCGCCGCATTGCTCATCTACCTGGCGTTCTCGGTGCTCTTTTTCGGGCGCGCGCTAGGCGGCGGCCTGTCTTCATTCTACGTCGGCAACGGTCCCGACCCGCCGCAATCGATCTGGTTCCTGGCCTGGTGGGCGCACGCGCTGGCTGCTCGCGTCAACCCGCTCTTCACGCACGCGGTGTGGGCGCCCGCCGGCTTCAATCTCGCCTGGACGACCAACATCCCGCTCGCCGCGTGGTTGATGCTTCCGGTCACTCACGCGCTGGGTGCGGTGGCCACTTACAACATCCTCTGCCTGCTCTGCCCGGCGGTGGTTGGATGGGCCACGTTCATACTTTGCCGGCACATCGTGCGCGAGTTCGCGCCGGCGTTGCTCGGCGGTTTCGTCTTCGGCTTTTCGCCGTACCTGCTTTGCAAGCTGCTCGGCGACGTCGATCTTGCGATGGTCCCGATGCTGCCGCTGGCGGTGTACCTGACCTTGCGTGCGCTGGACGCAAGCATCCGCCGGCGAACCTTCATCATGCTGCTCGCGCTGGTACTGTGCGCGCAATTTTTGCTCTTCATCGAGACCTTCGCGACGATGACGATGAGCGCTGCGATTGCGATCGCGATCGCGCTGCTGGTGACCGGCGAGAGCGATCGCGGCCGTGTCCGCGCCCTCATCGCGCCGATCGCGCTCAGCTATGCGCTCGCGATGTTTCTGCTTGCGCCTTATCTCTACTATCTCTTCGCCTTCGGTTTCCCCCATGGCACGATCTGGTCGACCAACACCGGCTCGATCGATTTGCTCAACTTTGTGGTGCCCGTGCCCACTAACGCGCTTGGCCGCCTCGACGCGATGCGCGCCATCTCAATGAACTTCCGCGCCGGGATCTACGACACCGACGCCTATCTCGGCCTGACGCTGGTAGTCGCAATCGCGATGGCATGGCGGAGGTGGCACGAGCCCGCGGTGCGGCTGCTAATCCTGTTTGCCGCGGCGATCGGCGTGCTCGCGATGGGATCGTGGATGCAGGTGGGCGGCTGTTTCATCGTGCCGATGCCCTGGATGCTCGTTTCAACCTTGCCGCTCATCGCCAAGGCGATGCCGGCGCGGCTGACGGTCTACATGTTCCTCGCCATCGCGATTCTGTGCGCGATGTGGATGAGCACCGGGTCGCCCCGCGCGCCGAATCGCGCAGCTCCCAGATGGCTCGCGGGGACGCTGATCGCGCTTTCGCTTCTGCCGAGCCTCGACGCTTCGTTCTGGGCCACGACGATGGCGACGCCCGAATTCTTTTCCGCCGGGCTCTATCGACAGTATCTCCACCCGGGCGAAACGGTGGTCATCCTGCCGTACGGGTTCGAGGGCGACGGGATGCTGTGGCAGGCGCTCTGCGCGTTCCATTTCCGGATGGCGGGCGGGTACACCGGATTTGCGCCGCCGATTCCCGCCGAGTACGAGCGCTGGCCGATCGTCGACGCACTGTACGACGTTGCGCCGATTCCCGATGCGGGCGGCCAGTTCAGGGCTTTCCTCAAGAGCCACAACGTGGACGCGGTGATCTTCGCCGGCGAGGGCGACCACGCAATCGAGGTCAGCCATGCTTGGGGCCCGGGCATCTGGCATCGCGGTCCGATCGCGCCGCGCGACCGCGAGGTGTGGAAGATAATTCTCGACGGCCTCGACGTCCCGGCCCAAAACGTCGGCGGCGTCACGCTTTACAAACTCCCGGCGCAAATACGATCGCAATGGCCCAGCGAGGATCCGGTCATGCTCCAGGCGCGCGCCGCGGCCGTCCGCTTCGACACTCTGCTCGCCGCGGCCTACAGCTACGTCGCCGGCGGCCACCGGCTCGCCGATTTGTCTCCTCTCGCCGCCCAGCAGGCGGGCTTGCTGCCGCCCAACTGGGTAGGAGGCCCCTTGCTGCGCAGCTCTCCGACTCCGGGCCTGATGCTGGACGGCCTGATGCTCGCGCCCGGGCAATCGCATCGCGTTACGCTCGGGGTCCAGGGCTCGTACGCGGCGCTCAAGCCGATCATCGACAAGTACCGCTCCTACGCGGCCGCGATCTATTTTCCCTATCCGCGCAAGCTTTCCGCGAAGCCGCCACGGGGCGACGACCCGGCATTGATGACGATGGTATTCGAGCTCGACCAACTCGCACGCGCGGCCCATGCGGCACCATCGCTCGCGCGGCCGAGCGCCGTGCCGCAGCCTGGTTTGCCGGCGACTCCCATGCCGTCGAAACCCTAAGCGTGCCGCGATGCGCGCGGCGAAATCACAACCTCGCGTTCAGCGCTTGCGGACTTCGACCAGCCGAAACCGCCCGGCAACCAGCGGGTCGCAATCCCGCAGCGCCGCGAGCTCTGCGGGCGCGAGCAGTTCCGCACCGCTCAGGACTAGTACGCGTTGGCGCATTTCGCATTGCCCTCTGTCCTCCTCGACGTTTGCTCGCCGTTCAAGTGGCAGGTAGTAGCGCACCACGTTCACAGCGTAGCCGGGCATCACGGCGATTGTGCCGCCGGGGGGGGCCACCGCGAGCGCAAGCGCGGTGGCCTCGCGCCATTGAACATACCGCGGCTTAGCGAAGTCGCGGCGCACATGGTCGAGCGACAGCGCCACGACCAGCACGAGCAACCCAAGGCGCAACCTCGCGTCATCGATCGCCGCCAACCCCATCCCCGCCAGGACAAAGAACGCGGCCACGCTCGAAATCACGTAGCGCATCTCCTCGAACGGAGTGAACGCGTACGAGACGGCCATCACCAGCGCTACCGGCGCAAGGATCCACCAGAGCACGAAGCCCAGCGCCGCGCCGCCGCCGGCCCGGGCCATCCGCCATCCGCCGTACATCGCCAGCGGCAGCAGCAGCATGAATGGCGCTTTGCCCGAGGCGCTGCGCAGCATTTCAAGCGGCCACCAGGGCGGCCGCAGATGAGACCAGTTGAGCACGCCAGCGTGCACGACGGCGATCGATGTACGGCCCGCCCTCGGCGCTATCGGCCCCAGCAGCGCCATCCCGGCACAAAGCGCCAGCGCCGGGAACAGGAGATGAAGTCCGCTCGCGGCGGTTGCGCGAGCGTCACCGCTCCTGCGCAGCGCCACCCACCCGAGCCACATCGCTTCGGCAGCGATCAACAGGGCGGCAGTGAAGTTGGAGGCGATCGCGAGCGCGCTGAAAACTGCGGTGCCAGCGAGGCTCGCGATACGGCGCAGACCTCGTGCTCGGACAGACACCGCGCGCAGAAAGCAGACGGCTTGCGCCAGTTCCATCACCAGCGTCAGCGGATACATCCGCACCGTGCGCGCCTGGTCGAGCAAGGTGAGATTCACGGCGGCGATCAGCGCGGCGAACGCGGCGCCAAGCTCGGCACGCGGGATTTCAGCCGCGCCGCCGAGGTCCAGCATCAGCTCGCGCGTCGCCGCAAAAACCAGCGCGATCACGACGGTGCCGAGCACGGCCGAAAACGCACGCATCGATCCCACACCGTCGCCGGCAAGTGCGATCCATCCGTGCAGAGCGAGGTCATAGAGCGCGAGCTTGCCGGGATCGAGCACCCCCTGGCGCTCGACGACCGCACGAAGATCGGGCGCGGTCGCACCTGCCCACGAGGCGGCCTCATCGGCGCTGAGCTCGGCCGTCCCCAATCGGTAAAAGCGCAGGCCGGCGCCCACAATCAGCGCTAGAGCGAGCAGCGCAACCGCCTGCGTCCGGACCATCAACGTGCGCGGACCTCCACCAGGCGCAGCCGCTCGATGAGACGCGGGTAACACTTCTCCATCGCGGCGATCTGGTCCTTGCCCAGGATATCCCGGCCGCTGAGAATCAGTATCCGCGGCGGCCCGCACGCGTTTTCTCCCCGCACGGTGGCGCGACGCTCGGCGCTGACGTAATAGCGCACCACGTTTTTGCAGTATTCCGGGAATACCGCTATCGGTTCGTCCGGCGCAGTCTGCCGGACGGCGAGTCCGGTCGCCTCGCGCCAGGCCGCTTCGTGCGGATGTTTGATCGCATGACGGGTACGGCCGAGCGAGAGGCCGATGAACGCCGCGGCGAGCGCGACACTCACGGCAACGCCGCGCAGCGATGCCGCGCCGAACGCGGCCAGCGCGAACATCCCGACGAAAGCGATCAGCGCGTAGCGCGGAAACTCCAACGGCCGGACCAGGTAGGTCACCGCCATCAGGCCCAGGATCGGCCCCACCGTCCACGCGGCGAAAAAACCCGAGGCCAGGCGCCCCGGGCGCGTTTGCCGCCACGCCCCGAAAACCGCCAGCGCCGCGAAGCTCCAGAACAACATCCGGCCGCCGGCCGCATTCAACAGCACCTGGTAGGGCCACGTCATCGGCCGCATCTTTATCCAGTCGAGCGCGCCCATCGCCACGGCCTGCCGCGAAGAGGCGAGCGCCGCGGGCAGCAATGGCGCGAGCAGTGCGACGCCTGCGGTTAGCGCTGCGCCAGGGCGAAAGATCGCCAGGCCTTCCACCCGCGCCCCCGACGCTTTCGCCGCCAGCAGGCATCCAAGCCACAGCCCCTCGGCCAACAGCAGGAACGACGCCGTGAAATTGGCCGCTACCATCGCCGCGGTAAAAATTCCCGCGCCCGCATAGTTAAGCCATCCGCCCCGGCGCTGCGCGCGAACCAGAAAAAAAATCTGCAAAAGCTCCGCGCTCATCGCCACCGGATACATCCGCACCGTGCGATCTGAGGTTACCATCATGAAATTGACAGCATAGATCAGCGCGGCGAACCCGCCCGCCAACTCGCCGATCGCAGCGCCTGGTTGCCCGCCCAATGAGCTGCAGACCTCGCGCACGGCGGCGAAGACCAGCACGATCGCGATCATTCCCAGGACGGCCGACATCCCGCGCATGGCGGACACGCTGTCGCCGAAGATGCGAATCCATCCATGCAGCAGAAGATCGTAGAGCGGCAGCTTGCCCGGATCGAGCTGATGCTCCATCGCCACCACCTCGCTCACGCCGGGCGCGGAGGCGGCCGCCCACGAAGCGCCTTCGTCGGCGCTGAGGTCGGCCAACCCTAACTCGTGAAAGCGCAGGGCCGCGCCGAGCACCAGTGCGAGCGCGAGCAGCCCCAGGGCGAGCGCTCGCGGCGAGCGCGCGGTCCGCATCGCCGCCTGACCGGCGCTGGATGCCACGATTCGATCGAAGACCGCCACGCGCTGCCTCATCGGATTCAACGCGCACGCACTTCGAGATGGCGCAGCTCGGCGAGCACCCGCGGATAGCAAGCCTGCGCTTTCGCGGTCATGCCATCGGGCACGTAGATCGCGCTGGCTAAAATCGCAACGCGCGCCGGTCCGCAAGCCTCTTCGAAGCCGACCGCGAGTTGATGGCTGCCGGCAGGTAGGCAATAACGCACCACGTCGGCCGCGTAGTAGGGGACCACGGCGATTTGTCCCTGCGGCCCCGCGCTCGCGTGCGCGAGTTCGACCGCCTCGCGCCATTGCGCGCCCTGCGGCCGGCGGAAATGACGATGGATGCGCTGCAAGGAAACGAAGGCGAGCGCCGCCGCGAGGCCCAGCACCGCGAGACGGTTTTCCACCGAGGCCGCTCCCAGAGCGGCGAGTGCGAATAACGCGACCAGGCTGCCGAGCAGGTAGCGCGGCACCATCAGCGGCATGACGGTCCACGAAAACACGGCCACCGCGGCCATCGGAACCAGCAGCCAGACCGAAAAAAATGCGGGCGCCGACTCCGCGCCGCGCCATTGCCGCCACACGCCGAAGCCCGCCAGCGCCGCCACCGGCGCGAACAGCTCCCAACCCGTCCATTGCTCGAGCATCACCAGCGGCCACCACAGCGGACGCGGCTTGATCCAGTCGATGATGCCGCCGTGAACCGCCGTCGCTACGGTCGGAGCTACCGCCATCAGCACCGGCACCAGCATCGCCATTCCGGCCGTGACGGAGAGGCCGGCCAGCAGCACCGGGCGCGGCGCAATAGCCTCGCCCGCGCGCCATCCACCCAGCAGCCACAAGAGCCACGCAGCCTCTGCCGACAGCAGACACAGCGCGGAGAAATTCGCGGCCACGGCGAGCGCCGAGAAGCAGGCGACGCCGGCATAGTTACGCAATCCGCTCTCGCGCCGCGCGCGCAGAAAAAAAATCACCTGCGCCAACTCAGCGGCGAGCGTCAGCGAGTACATTCGCGCCGTGCGATCGGAGATCACCAGCGTAAGATTGGTCGCGACGGCCAGCGCGGCAAACGCGCCCGCAAGTTCGCCCACCGTTACGCCGCCCGCATCATCGGGGCCGCGGCAGGCTTCACGCACGGCGGCAAAGACCAGCACGATAGCGATCGTCCCCACAACGGCCGACATCGCGCGCATCGCAGAGAGGCGGTCGCCAAAAACGCCGATCCATTCGTGCAGCATGAGGTCGTAGAGCGCGAGCTTGCCGGGATCGATCCGCCGCTCCATAGCCACTACTTCGCCGAGCGTGGGTACGGAGGCGCCCGCCCACGAGGCGCCTTCGTCGACGTCCATCTGCGCGAGGCCGAGGCGATGGAAGCGCGCGCCAGCCCCGATCACGATCGCCGCGGCAAGCACTGCGCGCGCGAACCAGGGTTGCGCGGTTGAAGAGAAGTGCCGGCCCGAAGCCGCCTGGCGGACCGCGCGCTGCTCGGCCATCGCGCTCAGCCCTGGCGGCGGCCGGCGCGCAGCTTCTCGCTGATCATAAGCGCGTTGAGCGCGGCGCTCGGGCGTACCGGGAAAGTCTCGGGACGGTCGATGTCCTTGTAGCGAGGCTCGAGCCGGGCGAAAGATTCGAGGAAACGCTCGCGCGGCTCGCTTAACGGAGGCCGCGCGCCAATTCGATGGCCGTCGGCGAACACGCGTTCGAGCATCGGCTGGACCGATCCGGGCGCCGGACGAAACTCGCGCTCCAGGCTGTCCGGGCTCTCTTCGAACAGACCGATCAGGTCGGCGTAAAATCCGCCGGCGGCGTTGCGCGCGCGGAAGACCTGCTTGCGGCCGGGCAGCGTGACCTTTTCGCTCGAGGTTTTCAGGCGCGGCTCGCCGCGGTACTCGACCAGCTTGTAGGCCACGTCGAGCGCGGGCGCATCCGCGCTCACCGCCATAGCGGTGCCCACTCCGAAAGCGTCGATCGGCGCGCCAGCCTTGACCAGCTCGGCGATCCGGTATTCGTCGAGGTTGCCGCTGGCGAAAATCGGCACGTCGGAGAGCCCGCGCCGATCAAGCAGGCGGCGCGCACGTTTGCTCAGCTCCAGCAGGTCGCCGCTGTCAAGCCGGATGCCCTGAAGCTTGACCCCCTTCTCGCGCAGTTCCAACGCCACCGTGGCCGCGTTCTCAACCCCGCGCAGCGTGTCGTACGTATCGACCAGCAACGTGCTGAGGCGCGGAAAAACTTTGACGTAACTGTCGAAGGCTTCGCGCTCCTGCTCGTGCGCCATCACGTAGCTGTGCGCCATTGTGCCGTAGAGCGGAATTCCGTAGCGCATCCCGGCCAGCACGTTGGAGGTGCCGGCGAAGCCGGCGAGATAGCTGGAGCGCGCGGCGGCCAGCCCCGCGTCGGCGCCCTGGCTGCGGCGCAGCCCGAAATCAACCAGCCGCCGCCCGCCAGCCGCCACCAGGCTGCGCGCCGCCTTGCTCGCGATGAGCGAAGCCAGGCCGGCCTGATTGAGTACCAGCGTCTCGAGCAGCTGCGCCTCGATGAGTGGTGCGCGTACTTCCAGGATCGGTTCGCTGGCGAAGAAGATCGTGCCTTCGGGCATCGCCCATACTTCGCCGCTGAACCGCAGTCCGCCGAGGAAGCCCAGGAATTCTGAAGTGAACAGCCGCAGCGATTCGAGATATTCGAGCATCCGCGGCGCGAAGTGAAACTGCTCGAGCGCTTCGAGCAGCCGCTCCAGCCCGGCCGCCACCAGGAAGCCGCGCCGCGGCGGCATCCGGCGCGTGAACATGCTGAAGCAGGCGGAATCGTTGTTGCCGTTGGCGAAAAACGCTGCTGCCATTGTGAGCAGGTAGAAATCGGTGAGCAGCGAGACTTCGTCGGCGTCCAGGCGCAGGTCGATCGGCATCTCAGGTAATCCGCAATTTGGCTCGAGGCGTATAGCTACCGTGGCGCGGTCAGGTTCGGCACGTCCGCCGAAGCATTCCTATGCTGCCCATCGGGCGGCGTCAATTCCCGCATCGCGCATGGCGCGGCGCTCAACGCGGCGGAACCGGCGGTGTCGGCGGCGGCGGCTCCGGTGCTGGCGACGGACCCGCCTGCAGCGCGCGATTCTCCTCGGGCGGCCGGCGCTCGCGCAGGATGTCCGACATGCGGCGCAGGCGGGCGCTCACGAGATGGTTGATGGTGCCCGGCTCCTGCAGCGTGCCCGCGCGCATCCCGGTCAGGATCTCGATTCCCTGGTCGATAGTGTCAACCGGGTAGACATGAAAGCGGCCGCTCGCGACCGCCTCGACCGTTTCCGGATCGAGCATCAGGTTGTTGACGTTGGCGCGCGGGAGCAGCACGCCCTGCGTGCCGCTCAGCCCGGTTGCCTTGCACACGCGGTAAAAGCCCTCGATCTTTTCGTTGGCGCCGCCGATCGCCTGCACCGTGCCGTACTGGTCGACCGAGCCGGTCACGGCCAGGTCCTGGCGCAGCGGCACACCGCTCAGCGCCGAGAGCAGCACGTAGAGTTCGGTCGAGCTGGCGCTGTCGCCGTCGATCCCGGAGTAGGACTGCTCGAACGCGATGCTCGCGGTCATCGCGGCCGGCAACTCCTGGCCGAAACGCTGGCGGAAGAAACCGCCGAGGATCATCATGCCCTTGTCGTGGGTCGATCCCGACAGCCGCGCCTCGCGCTCGATGTTGATCACGCCGGCCTGGCCGAGCGCGACCGTCGCGGTGATGCGCGAGGGACGGCCGAAGCTGTAGCCGCCGGCGTCGAGCACCGCGAGTCCGTTGACCTGGCCCACCGCGCGGCCCTCGAGATGAACGATGAGGGTGCCGCCGGCAATCAGCCGGCGGATTTCTTCCTCGATGAAGTTGACCCGCAGGATGCGCTCGCTGAGCGCGCGATCGACGTGGCGTGCGCCGACCTGCTTGTCGTTCGCCGCGCGCGCGTAATACGCTGCCTCGCGCGCGAGGTCGTCGATCGGTTCCATCACGCTCAACAGCCGTTTGCGGTCGCCAGCCTCGCGCATCCCGAACTCCACGATTCGCGCGAGCGCGCCGCCCTCGAAATCAAGCAGCCCCTCGGTCTTCGCCAGCGCGGCCACGCGTGCGGCGTAGTGGCGCGCGGCCTCCGCGTCGGCATCAACCACCGGACGCAGCTCGGCCTTGACCTTGAACAGCTCGATGAACTCGGGATCGTAAAAGTACAGCGTGTTGTAGAGGTAAGGGCTGCCGGTGACGACGACCTTGGTCGCCACTTCGATCGGCTCGGGCTTGAGTCCGCTCACCATGAAGAACGGGAACGGCTCGAGCGTCTCCAGCGTCATGCGGCCGGTCTTGAGGGTGCGCTTGAGCGTTTTCCACACGCCCGGTTCGACGATCGCGTCGTCGAGGTCGAAGAGCAAAAAGCCGCCGTGCGCCTTGACCAGCGAGCCGCCGATTATGCGCGTGAAGTTGGTCGCACTGCGGCCGGTCGGGTCAACCCAGCGTTCGATGGTGCCGAACAGGTTGCGATAAGTCGGCGCATCCTCGGCGATAACCGGGGCGCCGCTACGCCCGGCGTTATCGACGACCACGTTGACCTGATACTCGAAGAACCGGGTCTCGTCGGCGCTGTCGGGGCGCTGCGCCACGGGGGAACGCGGCGCGCCCTCGGGCCCCGCTTCCGCAGCCTCGCGGAAGCGATCGAGACGGTCGAGCATGTGCGCGGCGACCTGGTCGAGGTAGGCCGAGACGGCCGCGCTCTCGAAGCGAGTTTTGAGCGCGGCGATGGCGGGTGCGATGAGGCGCGCGGCGAAGGTGCGTTCGATCTGGCGGATCTCCTCGATCAGTTCGCGCATCAGCTCCTGCTGATGCATCGTCATGGTCGCGAATAGGTCCGCGAGCTCGCTTTGCTCCTTGCCCAGCCGCTCGCGCTCCTGCTCGGGAAGTTCCTGCATCTTGCGATTCAGATCTTCGGGCGACTCGGGCACTTTGCCGCCGATGAGCGGTATGAACAACAGCTGGCCCGTGGGCGTGCCCTGGATTGCGAAGCCGCGCTGGCGGGCAGCAGTCTCGAGCTGGGTGAACAATTCCTGGGCGCGGCGGTTGTACTTCTCGCGCAACGCCTTGCGCTCCTGGTCAAAGTCTTCACGGCGAAAGGCCTTGGGCAGTTGCTCGATGAGGAAACTGACGAGATCGCGCATGCCGTCGCGCAGCTCGGCGCCCTGCCCGCCACGCAGGTAAATCGCGGCCGGCGACTCGGGACTCTTGAAGTTGTTGACGTAAACCCAGTCGCCCGGCGTCGGCATCGCCGCCGCCCGCTGCTGCAGGATGCGGACGATCGATTCGCGCTCGCGCCGCGAGCGGACGCGGCTGACGAAGACGTTGTAGCCGGGCGCGCCGATACCGATCGCCATCCGCACCGCGTCGAGCGCGCGCTGCTGGCCGAGCAGCTCGTGCGCGCCGTCGCGCGCCGCCTTCACCAGCTCGTCGGGGCTCAGTGGAGAGTGGCCGCGCAGCTCGTCCGCGCCGAGTTCAACCGGCGGGGCCGCGGGCTGCAGCGCCGGCTCCTGTGGCTCTGGCGCGGGCTTGTTATCGTGGCCCTCGGCCATCGTCGCTTCCTTTTTGTCCGGTGTCCGGGTTATTGCACTTTGACGCGACGGCCGCGCAGCTTGGGCAGCACGATCGTCAGCATGCCACCCGCCCAGCGCGCCGTGGTGCGCTCGCGATCGACCGGTTGCGCAAAGGTCATCCTGCGCTCGATGGCCGGATGCGCGCCAGGCGGAATTCGCACGATCAAGGCCGCCTCGCTGACCTCGATATGAATTACCTCCGGGTCCTCCACGGCGGCCTCGACCCGTACCTCGTATTCCTCGCCGCGGTCGACCACGACCGCACCCCCTGAAGCTGCGGCGACGGCTCCGCCACGCCATCGCCCGAGCCACTCGTCGAAAAGTTCGTCGCAGGCGCGCTCGAAGTCACGCAACGCCATCGTGTCGGAGCGTTTCATTTATGACCGCCGTCCTCTGGCCGATTTTAGTGCGCCGCGATACTCGGAATCCACCCCACCGGGCGCTTGCCCAACCGGCCGCCACCAGCGTATCGTCTGTCAGCCGTGCCCGAACTCAACAAGATTCTGCTCGCCACTGATTTCTCCGACGACTCGCTCAATGCGCAACGTTTCGCCGAGGAGCTGGCGCGCAAGTTCGGCTCTGAAATAATCGTGCTGCATGTCGACCAGCCGCTGCCGCCTGTGATGGTGAGCGAGCTGGGACCCGCTTTCGATGCAGGCGCGATGAACCAGATCGCCGAGGAACAGCGGCTCGCGGCACAGCGCGAGATCGACAAGATCGTCACCCATCTGCGCGACGCGCAAATCAAGGCGCGCAGCCTGCTGCGCGTCGGCGCCCCATTTCTCGAGATCATCCACGCTGCGCAGACCGACAATGTCGACCTCATCGTGCTCGGAACGCACGGCCGTACCGGCCTTGCGCACGTGTTGCTGGGCAGCGTCGCCGAGCGCGTGGTGCAGAAGGCCGGCTGCGCGGTACTGACCGTGCGCCATCCCGACCGCCGCTTCAAGCATCCGCTCGACAAGTAGACGACCGTTTACCGATTTCTGTGCGCGCCATATCGCCTGCGCTTTAGCGCCCGACGAAGCGCGGCGCACGTTTCTCCTGGAAGGCGCGGATGCCCTCCTTGAAATCCTCCGAATGCGTCATCACCGCAATTGACTCGTTCTCCTCCGCCAGCGCGGCGCCCAGGTCGGTCGACAGATGGTGATAGATGAGCCGCTTGGCATGCGCGACTCCGAGCGGCGAGCAGTTGGTCGCGATCTCGCCCGCCAGCTCCAGCGCCGTCGGCATCAATTGCTCATGCGCCACTACCCGGCTTACCAGGCCAATTCGCAGCGCCTCCTCCGCGTCGAGCAGCCGCCCGCTTAGCGCGAGGTCGAGCGCGTTGGCGAGCCCCACGATTCGCGGCAACAGCCAGCTCGCGCCGTGCTCGATGGCGAGGCCGCGGCGCACGAAGATCAGCCCCATCCGCGCGCGCGTCGAGGCGATCCGGATGTCATGGTAGAGCGCCGTGGTAAAGCCCATCCCGACACACGCGCCGTTGATCGCGCCGATCACGGGCTTGCTGAGGCCGGCGATCCAGGAAAAGCGCTGGCGGAAGTCCGCGCGTGTCTCGCTGGTGCCGGCGACCTCACCCGAAACGGCCTGCACCGCCGAGGTCGTGCCGTCAGCCACGCGGTTGAGCGCGCCCATGTCGGCGCCCGCGCAATAGGCCTTGCCCGCGCCGGTAATCACGACCGCGCCGACCTTGTCGTCGTGTTCGGAATCCAGCAGCGCCTCGCGCAATTCGGATTCCATCTGGCCGGTCCAGGCGTTGAGCCGCGCGGGGCGGTTGAGCGTGATCACGGCGACGCGGTTGGCTTTTTCGTAAATGATTTCGTCGAATCCCATTGGGCTTATCCTCTTAGTCTGGAATTAATCTGGAACTCTTGGCCTGGATTGCGCCCGCGCCACGCGCTTGCGCGGGGCGCGAGGGGAGAAAGCGATCAAAGCACTTCGCACGCGCTAAATCTAACCGGTTAAACCCTCCCCGGACCGGTCTTCGCTGCACCCGCGGCCGTGCGCGCGAGCTTTCCTTGGGCGAATGACGCTGTTACAAAGGCCAGTGATGTTTTCCGCACAAACTTTTTTCGGTGCAACCCGCCGCGCGCGCGCGTTCGTCATATGCGCCGGATGCGTGGCACTCGCAATCGTCGCGCTCTGCGTCGCCACCGTGCCGGCCCGCGCCACCGAAGCGCATCGCGCAATGGTGGTTGCGGAAAACGCCCTTGCCGCGAGCGCCGGAGTGGAAATCCTAAGCCACGGCGGCAACGCGATCGACGCCGCCGCCGCAACCGCGCTCGCCGTGGGCGTGACCAACCCGGCCTCGAGCGGAATTGGCGGCGGTGGCTTCATGCTTATCTACTTGGCTCGCACGCACAATTTTTACGCGCTCGACTATCGCGAGCGAGCGCCGATGGCCGCCAGCGCCACGATGTACGTGCGCAACGGCAGGGTCGACGAAGAGTTGGCGCGCACGGGACCGCTGGCCGTCGCGGTACCGGGCGAGCTTGCGGGGCTCGACGCCGCGCTTCGGCGCTTCGGCACGATAAAATTTGCCGCGGCCGCGGCGCCGGCCATCAGGCTCGCCGAACAGGGCTTTCCCGCCACCCCTCATCTGGCGGAAGACATCGCGCGAACCACGACGCAAATAGCCGCCGATCCGGGGCTTAAGGCGACCTACCTCACGCCCGCGGGCGCGCCACCCAAGCCTGGCGACATCCTGCACGAGAAGGCGCTCGGCGCGACGCTGCGCTCGCTCGGTGACGACCCAGTGACGCGCTTTTATCATGGCGAGATCGCACAAACCCTCGCCGAATGGATGAAGGCGCACGGCGGGCTGATCGGCGCCGAAGATCTCGCCCAATACCAGCCGGTATGGCGCGCGCCGCTTCATCGCGCCTACCGCGACTGCGAGGTCTGGACGATGCCGCCGCCGTCATCGGGCGGCGTGGTGCTGGAAATCCTCGGGATGCTCGCCGGCGCTCCGGTCTCCGGCTTGGGCGTCGATTCGCCGCCCTACCTGGCGCGGCTTATCGAGGTGATGCGCGAAGGCTTCATCGATCGCGCGCAGTACGCCGATCCGGACTTCGTCCACGTACCAATCGACGTGCTGCTCTCGCAGCGCCATATAGATGAGGCGCTCCAGCGCGCGCTGCATCGCGGCGCACCGGAACACCTCGCGCCAGCCTCCGACCACGGCACCTCCAACCTGCTGGTGGTCGACAAGGACGGCAACGTGGTCGCCGTCACTACCACCATCAATACGATTTTCGGCGCCAAGATGACGGTAGCGAGCCTCGGCCTGGTGCTCAACGACGAGATGGACGACTTCGCCGCCGGGCCAGGCGTGCCCAACGTGTTCAAGCTCGAGGGCGTGGTGGCCAACGAGATCGCACCGGGCAAGCGCCCGCTCTCGAGCATGTCGCCGATCATCGTGATGCGACACGGTCATCCGGTGCTGACGGCCGGCGCCTCGGGCGGCCCGACGATCATCAGCGGCGTGTTGCAGGTCGCGCTCAACGTGATCGACTTCCACCTCGGACCCGAGGCGGCCGTCGACGAGCCGCGGGTACATGAGCAGGCCGCGCCCGACGTGGTGTTCGTCGAATCCACGATGCCGGCGGCAACGCGCAGCGCGTTGGCGCAGATGGGTTACCGGCTCAAGGAAGTGCGGTCGCTGGGAGCGGTCGGCGCGATCACGATTGCGCCGGGCGATCTGAATGGCGCTTTCGACCGGCGCAAGGGCGGCGGCGCCGCAGGGCTATAGCGGGAAGCGAAGGCGCGCGCGCATAGCTGCGCGAGCGCGCCCCGCACGATACACTTGGGCGTCGTGTCCGAGCCCGCGCCTATCGAGCCGCACTTCGCATCGCCCGCCGCGTCCGCATCCGCGGCGCCGGCCGCGTTCTGGCGCTCGTCCGAGGTCGAAGTGCTCGCATTGCTAGGGCTAGCGTCCGCGGTCTTCTTCTTCCATCTCGGCAGTTACGGCCTGTGGGAGCCCGACGAAGCGCGCTACGCCGAGATCGCGCGGGAGATGCTGGCCACGCGCAACTTCATCGTGCCGCATCTCAACTACGTCGCTTACGTTGAGAAGCCGCCGCTATTGTACTGGCTCGGCGCGATGTGGATGGCGCTCTTCGGCGTCAACGAATTCGCCGCGCGCCTGACGCCGGCGTTGGCCGCGCTCGGCGGCGTGCTGATGACCTGGCTTTTCGTGCGGCGCACGATGGGCCGCGGGCGGGCGCTGCTGGCCGGCGCGATTCTCACTACCTCGATGCTGTACGCCGTGATGGCGCAAGTGCTGACCACCGACATGCTGCTCGCGGCGGCGGTAACGGTGGCGCTGTTCGCGCTCTACCTGCACTGGCGCGAGGGCGGACGCTGGTGCTGGCTCGGCTACGCGGCGATCGCGATGGGCCTGCTCGCCAAGGGCCCGGTGGCCGCGGCAATCCCGATCCTCACGCTCGCGATCTTTCTCTGGTGGCAGGGCGAATTGCCGGGCGTGATCGGCCGCTTCCATGCGCTGGCGGGCGGCGCGATGGTATTGCTGATCGCTGCGCCATGGTTCATCGCGATCGCGATCCGCGAGCCCGGTTTCGTCGACTTCTATTTCATCGGCGAGCATTTGCGCCGCTTCTTCCAATCCAGCTACAGCCACAGCGAGCCTTTTTACTACTATCTGCCAGTGGTGGCGGCCGGGATGATGCCGTGGACGCTGATGGCGCCGTTCATCACGTGGCGCGCGCTCGCGCGCACGCCGGCGGGGCGCTTCTGTATCGTCGCCGCCGCCGTAGTGATCGTGATGTTCTCGGCGGCCAGCGCCAAGCTCATCCCGTACATCCTGCCGGCCGCCGCGCCGATCGCGGTGTTGCTGGCCGACGGAATTTATTCGCGCGCGTTCCCGGCCGGCGCGCATGCCGGCGCAGAGCCTCCCGGCGTGCGAATTCGCTTCGCCGCGGTGGGCGTTATCCTGAGCCTGCTCGGAGTGGCGATGCTGGTGGCGGCAATGACGGCGCCGTTGTTCAGCAGCCCCTACGTGATCGCTGCGCGGCCGGCGCTCTATGCGCTCGGCCTAATCGGCGCGGCCGGCGGCGCGCTGGTGGCTGAAATCTTTCGCCATTGGCGGCTCGACGCCGGACTGGCGGCGATGGTGCTGGCGGCGGCGATTGCGTTAGGCGCCGGAAGCTATGTCCGTCTGGAGGCGGAGCCGCTGCGTTCCTACGCCGCGCTTGCGCGCATGGTGCAGACACGCGCGCCGGACGCGACACTCATCTGCTACCCGCGCTATGTCCAGGCGCTGCCGTTTTACACCCGGCGCCGCGTGATCCTGGTCGGCGCGCCGACCGAACTCGCCTTCGGCCAAATGCACGCGGCCGACGGCAGCCGCTATTTCTTTCGCTCGGAGGACGATGTGCTGAGGCTATGGAATATGCCGGGGCCGGTGGTCCTGGTGATCGACGAACGCGAACTTGGACAGTTGCGCGAGCGGCTGGGAGAATTCACCGTGATTGGATCCGAATGGCGCAAGCGCGCGATCCTCAAATTCAGTGAGCCACGCTATGCAAGCTGAAGCGGCTATCGGCGCGTCGCCCGCACCACCGTCCGAATCGCCACCCGCCCGCAAGAGCCATCCCGTGCTCGGTTTCGCGATGCGCGTGGGCGCGGGACTGGTGATCGTCACGCTGCTGCTATGGCATTACGACGTGCGCCCGGTGCTCCATCAGCTCGCTCGCGAACGGGTCGCATTCTTTCTCACAGCGATAGGACTGTACGTGGGCGGACAGGTAATGTCGGCGTGGCGATGGAGCCTGCTGGGCGCGATCCTGAAAATCCCCGCACCGTTTATCGACTACCTGAGCTACGCCTTCATCGGGATGTTCACCAACGTCTTCGTGCCGGGGTTGGTCGGTGGCGACGCCTTGCGCGCGGTCTATCTGGGCCGGCGCCATCAGCGGATGGCCGACGCGATCGCCTCGGTCGCGGCCGACCGTATCGTGGGTCTGATCGGGCTGTTCTGGTTGGCCGCCACGGCGGCCGCAGCGCTGAGCGTCAAGTTGCCGCACTCGGTGACGCTACCAATGATCGCGGTCGGCGGGATTTCGCTGGCCGGCTTCGTCGCGCTGCCGCTCATCGGCAAGCTGGCGGCGCGGATGCCTGCGCGAATCGCCAGTGTCGCGGCGACTATCGCGCCATACCTCAACCGGCCGCTCGCGATGATGCCGGCGATTGGGCTGTCGATCGCGCTGCAACTGTCGCTTGCGGTGTGTCAATGGATCCTGGCGCGCGGACTTGGGCTGTCGGCGCCGCTGACGTTGTTCGTGCTATGCGTGCCGATCGCTAACGTGTTCGCGAGCCTGCCGGTGACCCTTAACGGATTGGGCGTGCGCGAGACGGCGTACCTGATGCTGTTCGGGATGGCCGGGATGGCGAAGGCGGACGCGATCGCGCTGGGGCTGTTATGGTTCGCGGCGACCGTGCTCGGCAATCTGACCGGCGTGGTGGCCTTCGTCCTGACCGAAACTCCCCCGCTGCGCGCGACAGCCGAAGCGCCGTCGTAGGAGCAGTTTCCGAGCAGAGGGGATCGTTGTCATTCGCTGCTGCGCTGCGATTCGCAGATCCCGACCCAGTGCGACTTGACCTGGTCGACGCTCATCGCGGGATGCCCGTAGGCGTAGGTTACTTCACGATGCAACACGACCTCGATCGGCTTTATCCATGGCTTTGGAACGTGATGCTCGGCGGCGCCGCGCTCGAAGTTGTTGTCGATATCCTGCTCCTGACTCTGCTCGGAGACGCCCTGGTCGCGAAGGGTCGCAGCCAGATGTGCGTAGGTTCCGACGACCTCGCACGGCTTGCCGGTGTCGCCCCTGATTGCTCTCATCTCGACGAGAAAATTTACCACCGCGGAAGCGTCGGAGCCGCCGCCCGACGGCACCGCCACATCGCTGCCGCCCTGCTCCCCGCTCGAGGGCACCTGTTCCCAGTCGTCGTCAGCACGGCTGAGGAGCGGCGCAAGCAGCATCGCCGTGAGGCATGCCGCGACTATCATCCGCTTGGTCACGCGTTTCACGACCGTCTTACGTATCTCACATAGTCATCCGGGTGACGGGGTGGTAACCGGAGCGGGAGTCTGCTCGACGCCACTCTCGGGATTGCCGCAGGTCTGGCGCGCACGAGCGCCGAGCTGCGCGGGCGTCATCTCGCGATGCTCATAGACGTAGGCGATATCGCGATGTATCAGGGTTCGCAGCGTGCCTGCCGTATCGGCCGACAGCGTTTTGCCGGTCGTGAGCTGGTAAAGCTTGCCGTTGGGCTGATCGATGCTGGCAAGCTGGGATTGCTCGCTGACTCCCTGGTCACGCTGCTTCGCCGCTTGTTGGGCGAGCGCTCCCACCATCATGCATCCCGTCGCTCCCTTGTCACCCGTCGGCGCCCTTGCCGCGCCGCTGCCCTCGGCAGCCGCGCCTTGGCCGGACTCCGACGGCACCTGCTCCCACTCGTCGCTCCGCGCGAATGACGGCGCCACCAGCAGCGCCAGCATCAATCCTCCAATTGCAATTGCTGTCCTTCGCATTTCAGGCAACCTATCGCGCGCGCGCCGAGCGGGCAATTACTGCCGCCCCATGACCCGTGAGGGGAGGCTCGACGCTTGGGTCTATTCGGATCCGCTCCTGTCGCCCGCCCTGTTTCGGGCCCAGGGCGCCGCACCGCTTGCGCGGGCGCGCGCTTGACCGACAAGGTCTTCGCCAACAATTCGTGCGCCGACCTATCTTGCCTGTGCCCTGCGCGGTTTGTATAGTCGCACTAACCAATCGGACAGGCTCGTGGAGACGACCAGAATATGGACGTGATGAAGACGCTTTTCCTCAATCCTCCCTCCTATGAGGACTTTGACGGTGGTGCGGGGTCGCGCTACCAGGCCACGCGCGAGGTCTGGTCGTTCTGGTATCCGACTTGGCTGGCCTACCCGGCCGGGATGATTCCGGGAGCGCGCCTGCTGGACGCTCCGCCCCACGGTTACGACCTCAAGCGCACGGTTGACGAAGCCAAGAGCTACGACTTCGTGGTGCTGCACACCTCGACTCCGTCGCTGCGGATGGACGCGCGCACGGCCGAGGCGATCAAAGCCGCCAATCCCGATTGCATCATCGCTTTCGTCGGCGGCCATCCCACGGCCCAGCCTGACGAGACGCTCAAGGTTTCATCCGCTATCGATATCGCCGGGCGGCGTGAATTCGACCACTCGATGGTCGAGGTGGCGCAGGGCTGGGACTGGAGCAAGATCGGGGGAATCTCCTATCGCAAGAACGGGGCGATTCATCACAACCCCGACCGTGCCCAGCTCACCAATGAAGAGCTGGACAAACTGCCGTTCGTCACCGAGGTTTACCAAAACAATCTCGACTACCTGAAATACAACAGTCCCTATTGCCAATATCCGTACGTCTCGATGTACACGGGACGCGGATGTCCGGCACGCTGCACTTTTTGCCTGTGGCCGCAGGTCACACAAGGCCATCGCTACCGCGTGCGCAGTCCCGAGAACGTTTATGAAGAAGTGGTCGCGATGAAAAGCAAGTTCCCCAAGATGAAGGAGCTGTTCTTCGACGACGACACGTTTACCGCCGATCCGGGGCGCGCGCGCAAGATTGCGCAACTGATTAAGCCGCTCGGCATCACCTGGTCCACCAACTCGCGGGCCAACGTCGATTACGAAACCCTCAAGGTGCTCAAGGACGGAGGCCTGCGTCTGTTCGTGGTCGGCTATGAAAGCGGCAACGACCAGATTCTCAAGAACATCAAGAAAGGCGTCAGGCTCGACCGCGCGCGGCGCTTCACTCGCGACTGCCACGAAATCGGCATCCTGATCCATGGCACATTCATCCTCGGCCTGCCCGGCGAGACCCGCGAGACGATCCAGGAAACGATGCGCTTTGCGCGCGAGATGGATTGCGAAACCATCCAGGTCTCGCTGGCCTCGCCGTATCCGGGGACCGAGCTTTACAACTATGTAGTCAAGAACGGCTATCTGGCGGTCGATCCGTTGCTCGACGAGTCCGGCTACCAGAAGTGCACGATCAAATATCCGGGGCTGAGTAACGATGAAATTTATGGCGCGGTCGAGCGCTTTTACCGCAGCTTCTACTTCCGCCCGCGTTACATATTCAAAGCGGTGCGCAAGATGATGGGTTCGCGCGAAGAATGCAAGCGGCTGCTCAAAGAGGGCGGACAGTTCCTCTCCACGATGCGCCAGCGGCGCGCGCAGACGTCCACGGCCGAGCAGGTTTCGGCGTAGCCGCGCCGCACGTGCGCGCGGTAATTATCGCCTCAGAGCGTTACGCGCCCGCCCGCCCGCGCAGCGGTGCCCCGCCACGTCCGCCGGCCGCCACGATCGTCTCGTGACTACCGTGTTGCTGTCGCTCGCGACGCTCGGCGTCGTGTGTTCGTTGGTTTACTACGCAGCCTCGCTGCTGACCGCGATGCGCTTTGCCGCGCACGCCTCCGATCCAGCCCCCCCGCTCCCCAAGCCGCCGCCGCGCATCGCCGTGCTGAAGCCACTGTCCGGGCTCACTTCGAGCCTGCTCGCCAACCTCACCAGTTACCTCGAAAGTGGCTATCCGCGCGCCGACTTCTTCTTCGCCGTCCCCGGCTACGAGGATCGCGCCGCCGAGGCGCCGGTCGCGCTCCGCTCACAGTACCCTTACGCCAGCATCACGCTCATCGTCGGCGATGAAGCCGGCGTCGCCAACCGCAAGATCGCCAAGGTCATCCGCATGGCCGAGCGGGCCGAGCGCGCCGACGCCTTCGTGCTCAGCGATGCCGATATCTCCGTCGAACGTGGCCATCTGGACCATCTCATCGGCGAACTCTTCGCCGACGAGCGCGTAGGGATGGTGACCTGCGCCTACCGCGCGCGGCCGACCGGCACGTTCGCTTCGCGTCTGGCCGCGCTCTTCATCAACACCGACTTCGCGCCGATGGTCATGCTGGCGGTAGGGATCGAGCCTCTGCGCTATGCCTTCGGCGCGACCATCGCGGTGCGCCGTACGGCTCTGGAAGCCGCTGGCGGCATGCGCCCGCTCGGCGACAAGCTCGCCGACGACTTCGAGCTGGGCCGTGCGGTGGCCGAAAGCGGATGGGAGATCAGGCTCTCGCGCTCGCTCGTCACCTCGGCCTGCGAGGAGCGCACCTTCGGCGAATTCTGGCAGCGCAAGCTGCGCTGGGCCCGAACTTACCGCACGATGCGCCCGCTGAGCCTGCTCACCATCCTGATCAACGGACCTTTGTGGGCGCTCTTGATGCTGGCCGTGACCCGTCGCCCCGCCGCGATCGCCGTTTGCGCTGCCGTGATCGCCGCGCGCCTGGCGACCTCGGCGCTGATCCTCGCCCGCACGCTCAAGCTGCCAGAGTTGATGCGCGACGTATGGCTGGTGCCATTGAAGGACCTGATGATGGCGGCGATCTGGGCCGCGAGCCTGGTCGGCAATGAAGTGGCGTGGGGCGGGCGGCGTTTCACCATCTCGCGTGACGGCGTGATGCGTGAAATCACCGATGGTTAGCGCGCGCGGCGTGCTCGTGCAGAGCCTCGCGCTCGGGCTCGTCGCCAGCCTGCTGCTCGCGGTGGGATTGATGATGATGAAAGTCCGCGCGGACGTGCTGCCGATGGCGCGTGGGCGCGGCACACTCGGCGCGGTGATCGCGTGGATTCGCGACCCGATATGGATCGGCGGACTCGCGGTGCAGGCTGCCGGCTATGCCTTGTACATGGTCGCGCTCGCGAGCGCACCGGTTTCGATGATGGCGGTGGCGATGCAGGGCGGGATCGCGCTGTTCGTGGTGCTCGCGGTAATCTTCCTCGGCGAGCGCGCGCGGATCTGGGAATGGCTCGGGATTGCCACGTTCCTGGTGGCTGCGCTTATGCTCGCCGGTTCGCTCAACGCGGGCGCGCTTCAAAGCCCGGTCGACGTCGGCGCGCTCGCTATAACCTCAGTGGCTGCCGTTGCGATCACGCTGGCGCTGTTGGTCCCGCAAGGGCTGCGGCAAAACGGCGCGGCCACCGCGATCGCATCGGGGATCGCGCTGGGGTTCGCCAGCCTCTACACCAAACCGCTCGCCGACCGCCTGGCCGGCACCCCGGACCTTGCCGCGCTCTTGGTGGTACTGCTTGTGAGCCCTTATACCTATCTGACGATCATAACCAACGTGGCGGGGCTGGTGATGCTGCAGAACTCGTTCGCGATGGGGCGCGGGATCATCGCGATGCCGCTCTCCTCCACGATCTCCAACGTAATTCCGATCGCGGGCGGAATTGCCGTCTTCGGCGAGCGGCTTCCGGACGACCCGTTTGCAGCGGCGATGCGCGCGGGCGCGTTCGTGCTGACTATCGTGGCCAGCGCGGCGCTCGCCGCCGGCGATCTCGGCGCCGGCGCTTCTCGCTAACCGATCGTTTTGGCCGCGCGCAGCGCGGCGATTTCGCGCTCAGTATAGCCGGCGGCGCGCAGCACCTCGCCAGTATGCTCGCCCAACCGCGGCGCCATCGAGCGCAGCACCGCCTTCTCGCCGTTGACGTTGACCGCGACGTCAACGATCTCGAAATTCGGCACGCGAAAGCCTTCGATTCGTTTGATCATGCCGGTCGCATTGACCTGCGGATCGTCGTGCACCTGGTCGAGCCGGTTGATCGGGCTGCACGGCACGCCCACCTCGCGCAGCGCCGCGACCCAGTGTTCGGTTGGACGCCGCCGCGTGCGCTCCTCGATAATTGCGTGCAGTTCGGCGCGCCGCGGCACGCGCGCCGCGTTGCTTCCGAAGCGATCGTCCGCGGCGATCTCGGAAATACCCAGCAGCTCGCACAGCCGGCCGAACAAACGATCGTTGCCAGCCGCGATCATGATCCATCCCTCCGCGGTCTCGAACGCCTCGTAAGGCGCCGCCGCGGGCGACGCCGAGCCGGTGCGCTCGGGCACCTCGCCGGTCGCCATGTAGTTGCTCATGTGCAGCGTGGTCCACGCGACGCCGGTTTCGAGCAGGCTCACGCCGACCTTCGCCCCGAGCCCGGTCTTGCCGCGCTCGATGATCGCCGCGAGCACTCCGGAGAACAGCCACAGCCCCGAGCCCATATCGATAATAGGAACAACCACTCGCGCCGGCGGCGCGCCGGGATGGCCGGTCACGCTGATCACGCCCGAGTGCGCCTGGCCGAGCGGATCGTAGCCGGGCAGAAGGCGCATCGGACCGCTCTCGCCAAAGCCGCTGATTGCGGCATAGATGAGCCTCGGGTTGTGCGCCTTCAGATCGTCGTAGCCCAGCCCGCGCGCCTCGGCGCTGCCGGGCTTGAGCGAATGCACGAAGATGTCCGCGTTGGCGGTGAGCCGGCGCACGATCTCCGCTCCAGCCGGATGGTCGAGATCGACGCACACGCTCTTCTTATTGCGGTTGTACGCTAAAAACGCGGTCGAGTCGCCTGGTTCGGCCCCGCCGCCATGCCATGCGGGAGCGTAGCCGCGCGAATCGTCGCCGCTTCCGGGGCGTTCGATCTTGATCACCGTGGCGCCGAAGTCGCCGAGGAGCTGGGTGCAATATGGGCCGGCCACGTTCTGCGTGAGGTCGACCGCGACTATTCCATCGAGGGTATTAGGCATTCGCTAAGCGCCACTCCGGTTTACGGCGAACGTCGGTGCAGATCGGAATCCGCGCCGACGGCTCGCACAAGCTACGAGATTTCCTTGAGACACTTCTTGATCGCTTCGAGGTCCGGGACCTGGCGCGCGTCTTCGAGCACTTCGCGGTAGCGGATTTTGCCCTGGCCGTCGATCACGTAAGCCGAACGCTTGCACACGCCCTTGAAGCCCAGCAGCTCGGCGTACATCGAATCGTAGGCTGGCGACACTTCTTTGTTGTAATCGCTGAGCAGCGGGAACTGGTAATTCTGCTCGCGCGCCCACGAGTCGAGCGCGAACGGGCTGTCAGTGGAAATTCCGAACACCTTGCATCCGAGCTGTTCGAACTCTCCCAGCGTGTCACGCACGCTGCAGAATTCCTTGGTTCAGGTGCCGGTGAACGCCAGTGGCACGAACAACAAAAGCACCTTGTCGCCGCGCAACTCCGAGAGTTTCACGTCCTTCATCTTGTTCGACTTCATCGTGAAGTCGGGCGCCTGCTGTCCCACCTGTAAGGCCATCCGCGTCTCCTTGTATGAGTTTTTCCGCTGCCAACTCTCTAAACCGTGCCTTCGGCACTGCCACTCTCGTTTAGAAGCGAGCCTTCGGCACTGCCAGTCTTTTTTAGAACCGTGCCTTCGGCACTGCCAGTCCGTTTTAGAAGCGTGTCTTCGGCACTGCCAATCTCGTTTAGAAGCGTGCCTTCGGCACTGCCAATCCTGGGACGTCCGCGCGCATTCTGAATATCGTCCCCTTGCGGCTTGAGTCCTCGGTGTTGTCGGCGGTGACCACGTACAGGTCCATCAGGTCGGCGCCGCCAAAGCAGAGGCTCGTGACCATCAGCGCCGGCATCTTGATCCTGCGCTCCAGCGTGCCGTTGGCCTTGAAGCGCACGATTTCGCCGTAGCGCACGACCGCGACCCACACACCACCCTCGACATCGACCGCCATCCCGTCCGGCCATCCCTCGGGCACCGTGGCGAAGACGCGGCGGTCTTTGAGCCGGCGGTCGCCGGTAACGTCATATGCCCACACCGCCTTGGTGGTCGAATCACAATGATACAGCAGCGTGGCGTCCGGGCTGAAGCCCATTCCGTTGGTTACTTCGATCCCCTCCCACAGCTTGGTGACGCTGTTGGGAGGGTCGACGCGAAAGACGTCGCCGGGGATAGGCTTGTCTGCGCTGAGCGCGTCGAACTCGAGCGATCCGACGAAGACGCTACCCTGCGCGTCGACGGTAAGATCGTTGAGTCCGCGCGTCGCGCGGCCTTCCCATTCGGTGAACAGGTCGCGGCTTTGCCTGGTCGCCTCGTCCCAACCGATCAGGCTGCGGCCGCTGCATACGATTCCGCCCGCCGCGTTGAACGCGATTCCGCCGACGCCGCGGCGGCGCGGGATGAGAGTCTCGATGCCACCGTCGGGGCTCCGCCGGTAGACGCCGCCATTGAGCACGTCGCTGAAGTAGAGCCGGTTGCGTTCGTCGACGCGCGGCCCCTCGATGAGGCCGTAGCCGTGGGCCAGGGTTTCAAGCTGCATCGCGGGATCCTCCAATGCCCGTTTAGCACGGAGCGGGGCCGGGCCGCGAGAACCGCGCGGACGCGCGCCGCGCTAAGCGCGCCGCTCGATTGGCGATGGCGGCGCGTCTTCGAGGCGCAGCCGGCGATGGCATAGATAGATGAGCACCGGCTGAAGGATGCGGGTCAGGAGCAGGATCGCGAGCGCGCCTCCGATCACCACGATCGCCAACGGGCGCTGGGTCTGCGCGCCGATCCGGGTCGAGAGCGCCGCCGGCAGCAATCCGAACGCGTCGACCATGTCGGTCATCATAGTGGCGCGCAGCCGCCGGTCCGATCCCATGACGATCGCCTCGCGGAACGGATGCCCCTCCTGCCAGAGCTGGCGGATGTAGAAGCTCAGCAGGATTCCGTCCATCACAGCGATGCCGAAGATCGAGATGAAGCCGACCGCGGCCGAGACGCTGAATGGCGTGCCGGTCAGGTACAACCCGAGTATTCCACCCATGCAGGCGACCGGAATCTGCGCCATGATGATGAAGGTGTCGATGAGAGAAGTGGTCGCGGCGTAGAGCACGCCGGCTATCAGCACCAGCGCGAACGGCACCACGATCATCAGGCGGCGATTGGCCTCCTGCAGTTCTCCATACTCGCCTGCCCACTCCAGGTGAACTCCTTCGGGAAGCTTTATCTCACGCGCGACAAGCCGCTTGGCGCTCTCGACCGTGCTTTGAAGGTCGCGTCCGCGGATGGCAAAGCGCACCGGCACGTAGCGCTCCAGACCTTCGCGGTAGATGAATGACGCGCCTTCGTCGGTGCGGACCTGGGCGATCTGGGCGAGCGGAATCTCGGCGCCGGTGGGCGTCGCAACTCGAATGCTCCGGATGGCGTCGAGGCTCTGGCGGTACTGCGGCTTCCATCGCACGACCAGGTCGAAGCGCTCGTCACCCTCGAAGACCTGGGTCACGGCCTGGCCGCCGATCGCCGCCTGCACAATCGCGGCGACGTCGGAGACGTTCAGCCCATAGCGCGCGGCGGCCGCGCGGTCGGGTTTGATCACCAGATTGGGCTGACCAAGCGAGCGATATACGGCAAGGTCGACGATCCCGCGGACCTTGCCCATCACCTCGATCAATTGGTTGGCGATACGCTCGTCCGCGGCAAGGTCACGGCCGAACACCTTGACCGAGTTAGTACCCTTGACCCCCGACAGCGCCTCGTCGATGTTGTCCTGGATGTTCTGCGAGTAGCCGAAACTCACGCCTGGGAACTCGCGCTGCAGCCGTTCGTCCATCTGCTTGATGAGTTCAGGCTTGTCGAGCCCCGCAGGCCACTCCGACTTCGGCTTGAGGTCGACCGAGAACTCGATATTGAAGAAGCCGGTGGTCTCGGTACCGTCGTCGGGCCGCCCAAGCTGCGAGACTACGGTCGTCACTTCGGGATACGACATGAAAACGTGACGCATCCGCGTGGTGAGCGTAGCCCCGCGCTTGAGCGAGATCGTCAACGGCATCGTAGCGCGAGCCCAGATGTTGCCCTCCTCGAGCTTGGGCAGGAACTCGCCGCCCAGGCGCGGATAGGTCGAGGCCGCCAGCGCGGCCAGCACCAGCAGCAGGACCAGCGTCAGCCGCGGCCATCGCAGCACGCCCACGAACATCGCGTGGTAAAAACGCGTGATCGCATTCCACACGGGATTGTTGACGTCGTGCAGGCCGCGCGCGAAAGCGAACGAGCCCAATACCGGCGTGAGCGTTACCGCAAGCAGGATGGCGCTGCCCAGCGCGTACGCATAGGTATGCGACATCGGCGAGAAAATCGCGCCCTCGACCCCGCGCATCGTGAACAGCGGTAGAAACGCAATCACGAAGATCAGGGTCGAAAAGAACATCGGACCGCCGACCTCCTGCGCCGCGCGCAGGATTTTGCCGACCGCGGATTCCTGCGGAAACTCGGCGAGGCTGAGGTGGTGATTGATGTTCTCCATCACGATGACGGTGGTGTCGATGATGATGCCGAAGTCGATGGCGCCGAGCGAAATCAGGTTGGCCGGCGTGTCGCTCACCCGCATCAGGATAAACGCGCCGCATAGCGCTAGCGGAATATTGATCGCGGCGATTATCGCCGCTTTCAGATTGCCGAGAAAAAAAATCAGTACCAGGAACACCAGCGCCATCCCGATGGTCAGATTCTCCAGCACCGTGTGCAGCGTGGTCTGGACCAGCGAGGTGCGATCGTAGTACGGCACGATTTTGTAGCCGTGCGGCAGCATCCCCGAAGTGTTGAGCTGTTTTACCTTGGCCTCCACGCCGCGCAGCGTATTGAGCGTGTTGCCATATTTGCGCATCAGGACGATGCCTTCGCTCACCTCGTCGCGATTGTTCATCCCGACGATGCCCAGGCGCGGCGCATAGCCGACCGAGACCTCGGCCACGTTGCCAACGGTGATTGGAGTCGACTTGTTGGCCGACAGCATGGTGTTGCGGATGTCGTCGAGCGTTTCGATGAAGCCCAGGCCGCGCACGTCGAAGGCCTGCTCGCCAACGTCCAGGTAATTGCCGCCCGAGCTGATGTTGGCGTTGGCGAGCGCGCTGGTCAGGGCGGAAAGCGGGACGTGGTAGTAGTCCAGTTTCTGCGGGTCAACGTCGACGTGGTACTGCTTGGTCAGTCCGCCGAAGGTACTGTCGCCGATTACGCCCGGCACGGTGCTGAGCTGGCGCGAGACAATCCAGTCGTTGACCGTCTTCTCGTTGATCAGATCGTGCTCGGGGCTTTCGACCGTGTAGCGGTAGATCTCGCCGATCGCATTTTCGGGCGAGATACCCGCCGTGATACCCGCCGGAAGGCTGACAAACTGGAGCTGGTTGATGGTCTCGGCGTTGTCCCAGTAGTAGTCGCTGTCCCACGAAAAATAGCAGCGGATGTCAGACAGGCCGAACAGCGAAATCGAGCGCATCGCCTCCAGGTTGCGCGTCGTGCTGAGCGTGTACTCCAGCGGCACCGTCACCAGCCGCTCGACCTCCTCAGCGCTGAGCCCGTTGGGCAGCGTCAACAGCTCGATCATCGGCTGGACCGGGTCGGGATAAGCCTCGATGTCGATCTGGGAGAAGGCGTAGATGCCGGACAGCAGCAGCGCGATGGCCAGGCCGATGATTACGGCGCGGCCCTTGAGCGCGACCTCCATTAACGAGCGGATCACGGACGGCTCCTATCCCTGGCCATGCGCCGCGCGCCACAGTTCGTCGACTTGCAACGCCCCGGCCACGATCACCGTATCACCGGTACTAAGCCCGGAAACCACTCGTGCGTAGCCCTTTTCGTTCCACGAAGTGATCGCGACCTTGCGCCGCGCCACCGCGTTGGGCGCCACCCGCACGTAGGCAAAGTAAGAATCGGTGTCGAAAACCAGCGCCTGCTGCGGCACCACCAGCGCCAGGCCCGGCCGCGTCACTATCCGCACCCGCGCGAGCATTTGCGGCTTGAGCTTGAGGCCCGGGTTTGCGACGGTGCATCGGATCTGCGCAGTGAAGGTAGTGGGATCGATGCCGGGGCTGACTCGCGAAATAACGCCCTTGAAGACGTCATCGGGATAAGCGGTGGTCACCGCCTCGAGGGCCTGGCCTTCGTGCACGCGCGCGAGATCATCTTCGTAGATGTTGGCAGTGATCCAGACGTCGTTAAGAGTGCCGAGCGTATAAAGAACGTCACCCGGGGAGACCGCGGCGCCACGCGTGGCCTTGTTGTCGATCACCGTGCCGCCGATCGGCGCGCGCATCCAGACCGTCGGATTGGGGACGCTGATCGCGCGGATGTCCGCCTGTTCCATGCCGAGCAGTTCCAGCTTGCGCTCGGCCGCGTCTTGCATCGAGGCCGCCAGCCCCGCCGTAGCGGCAATTCCGGGTGCGCCGCTCAGATGCGTGGTCTGCTTGGCCTGCAGATACTCCGCCTCAGCGGTCATGAAGTCGGGGCTATAGAGCGCGACTATCGGCTCGCCGCGCCGCACGTTGTCCCACTGCGAAACGCGCACCTGTTCGATACGTCCGGCGACGCGCGAGACAATGCTCGAGACGCGGCGGTCGTCGAATGTCACCTGGCCATTGGCCTCGAGCACCGCGGGCAGCTCGACCTCGCGCACTTCGCCGAGCGTGGCGCCCGGCACGCGCGTGGGGTCCAGTTGAAGCAGATCCTCGCCGTTGCTTTGGTGGATGATTTGCGGAACCGGCGCGGGCGGCGTATCGACCGCGGCGCGGCTGGGCGACGAGCCCTCGCATCCGTGGAGTGCCACGAGCGTCGCGAGGGCACATAGGAGTGTCGCGGCCGTTTTAAGCCTCATCATTGGCCCAGTGGCGCACCGACCGCCTGCTCCAGCGCCACTCGATTAGCCACAAACTGGTTGGCGCCCTGCAAATAGCTTACCCGAGCATCGTAACCGCGGCGCAACGCCGCCGCCAGTTCCACAAACGAGATCTTGCCCGACTGGTATGCGGTCAGCGCTACCTCGAAATCCTCGTTGGCCAGTGGGATGAGCGATTGCCGGTACAGAATCGCGGTCTGATAGCCATACTGGGCCGAGCGATAGAGCGAGGTCACAGTCGCCGCCGTCTGGTTCTTCACCGACACCAGGTCGTAGCGTGAAGCCTCAAGCTCAGTTCGCGCGCGCGCGACGTCTTCGTTCTGCCTGAGCCAGAAGAAGATCGGCATGTTGGCGCCGATTACCCACGAATGGTCCTCAGTGCGGTTAGGCGCCGGCGCGGCACTGGGCAGCAGGTAGTGGTCGAAGAAGTAGCTCACGGTGAAGTCGGGCAGATATTCCATCTTCGCGAGCTGAAGCGCCGTATCGGAATTACGCTCGGTGAGCGCGGCCTCGAGGATCTCCTGGCGCAGACCTTCCGCGCGGACGATCAGCGTGTCGAGCGGGATTTTGAGCGCATCGAATGTAAGCGTGCGCTCGAAGTCCAGCGGAGCGCCGGGTGGCCGGCTGAGAAGTTGATTCAGCGCGGTTTCGTCGTTCTCGATGTTGGTCTTGTATTGAAGTTGCAACTGCCTGGCCGCGGCAAGGTCGAACTCGGCGCTTACGAAATCGGTTTGCGTCACCTGGTTGACGGAGTATGCGACCTGCGTCACTTTGAGGACCTGCTCAAGATTCCCTACATTTTCGGCGTTGACGTCCGCCAGCGCACTGTCCAGTAAGAGTTGGTAATAAGCGGTTTCGACCGCGGCCCGGGTATCGCGAACCGTGGCCTGATACGTCAGCCGCGCGATCTCCGCCGCGCGCTTCGCCTGGGTTCCCTGCAACAGCGCCTTGCCGGGGAACTGAAAAGCCTCGCTTACCAGCAAAGTGTGATACGACGACCGGTTAAAGCCGTTGCCTGCGCTATCACCGTTGGTATACGAGATCTGCGGATCGTTCGGCGCATAGGCCTGCTTGATCGAGTGCTCGGCCGACTCCCATCGCGCGCGCGCTGCACGTACCTGGGGATTCACTTCCAGCGCGACCTGCACCAGTTGCGTCACGTCCAGCGCCTGACTCCCCGAACGGCTCCCCGACGCAGCCTGTGCCAGCGTCAAGGCAAGTGTCACCGTCGCCGCGACCGCTATCACGGCGCCCACGGCCGCCTTGCTCGCATGAATCCGCATATTTCGGCCCCCCTTCCATCGCAAGGTAGCAGGTATAGACGTTGCCAGCCGTCTCGAGGTTGCAGATATCGACGTTGGCCGGCCGTGCGGGACGCGTCCCGAGCCGCGTCCCGCGCGCCCCCGCGCAACTGTGCGGATCAATTAGACCGTCTCCAGAGGCCTTACGGAAGAGGCAGGCGGCATGCTCATACCCTCGGGATCCCCACTTCACAGGGCTGTAACGGAGGCGCGCGCGGCGGCCGTGGAGCTGTCCGCCGTAGCGCAGAGCGCCATGGAAACGGGAAACGGCGGCAATCGACGCGCGCACCCGCGCGCCTCGATTGCCGCCGTGCTTCGAGAGACGGTTACTTCGAGGCGGTTTTCTGGGCGCTCGGCGGCACCTGGAGCTGGCGCACGTACATCACCACATCCCAGCGCTCGTCGGAGTTCATCGCGTCCGCGTACGAGGGCATATGAATGCCGCCGTCGCGGATGTAGCCGTAGATATAGCCGTCGGGCAGGTTCTTGGTCACGCCCGTCACGAGATTCTTCGGATCGAAACCGTGGGCGTGCAACAGATGAGCCACCGGACCGTCACCGTGTCCGCTCGCGCCATGGCACGGCATGCAAGTGTTGTCGTAAAGCACCTTGCCATGAGCGATATTTTCCGCCGTCGGCTTGAGCGGGTTATGCGCCTTGATGGTCGCCTGCTCGAGGTCCTGTGGCGGCGAGCCGGTATCGGTAGGCAGCGTTCCCTCCGGCATCACACGCGGCGAAATCTCCAGCGGCTGAATCGCCGGGCCACGGAACATGTCGATGCTCCAGGGGAAACACCAAGCCGCGCTAGCCCCCGCAACGACGAACGCCGCCATCGCGGCCACGATCACCACCAGCCTCGGCTGAGCGGCGCGCGCCGCGCGATTACTTCCGGCGGCGCGAATTGACTGGTTCGGCACGATCCTGCTCGGCACGATCACGATCGACTCCTTTTCGGCTCGGCACAATAGCCTAACCTTACCCCCGTCGGCAACGTCTTCGGGCCCGGTTTCGCGCTTTTTATTTGACCACCACGATGCCGGTCATGTGGTCCTTTTCGTGCGGCAAACAGAGGTACTTGTAGGTGCCCGGGACGGTGAACGTATAGCTCCACTTCCCCCCCGGCGTCATGAAGCCCGAGTCGAACGGCTTGGCGCCCGCGGGCGCCGAAACGTCCTTGGGATCCTGCGCGACCGCCGGGTTGGTAGTCACCGAGTGAAGCGACGCCGCGTTGTTGATCCACTCGACCGTGTCTCCCTTCTGGATCGTGACCGTCATCGGGATGAACTTGGGTGGCGTGTCGCTCATCTTGATTTCAACTGTCTTGGCCGCCGCGATCGACGGGACGGCGCCAACAACCAGAATCAGTGCGGCCAGGGCTGCGCCGACGCCGCGAAAGGTGGTTCGAACTCTCAGTTCACGCATGGCTTGCGGCTCCTCACACAGCGGGTCAGGTCTGCCCGCTGCCTCCTCTTACCCGGTTCTGCCGGGTTTCGGGCTAATATTGCGTATCCGGATAATTAAGTCCAGCTAACAGCCTAGCGCCGCCCCGCGCACTCGTCCAATGTCCGGGCGGCGCTTCGACGCGAGACCGCCTGGCGGCGACAGATGCCTGCTTAAGACGTGCAGCGGCGATCTCTATTTGGCCTGGACCAGGCCGCCGACCCGCGCCCGCCCCGGCGCCACGCAAAGGAATGAAGCGATGGCGCCTATGAATCCGACCAGCGCGCAGACCTCGAATGACACGGTGTAGGTGCCGGTAACGTCCGCGAGCTTGCCGACTATCGGCGGGCCCATCATCGCGCCCAAGGTAAACGTTATCCCGAGAAGCCCGGCAATCGAGCCATAGCGCTTGAGTCCCAGCGTCTCGACCTGAACCAGCGGACCCAACGCGATAGGTGCCGAACCGGTGATTCCGCCGACGAAGGTGAAGATCACCAGGACCCAGAACATCCGCGCGAGCAGGAGGAAAGCGGTATTCGCGGCTCCGAGCACCAGACAAAGAGCGAGCGCGTTCTTCCCGCCGATCCGGTCACCCAGCACGCCCATCGCCGGCTTGCCGATCAGCGCCAGTCCCAACGAGAAGCCGACCACCATCGTCCCCGCTCTCAGCGTGTAGCCGATACTGATGAGGTACTGCACGAGATGGATAAAGCTGCCGCCGACCGAGAACGTGTAGCAGAACTGCAGCACCACCAGCATCCAGAAGGCTCGCGTGCGCACCGCCTCGTCCACTTCCAGGCCCGGAAGATCGGACGCGATCTCGGCGGGACTCTGATTGCCCGCGCTCCCGCTATGCGCCTGCTGCTCGGGACGCGTGCGCACGAAAATCAGGCATAACGGCACAACGATCACGATCAGCGGAATGGCCAATGCCGCGTATGCGAAGCGCCAACCGCGGGCTACAATCAGGGATCCCGCCACTATCGCAGTCACCATCCCGCCCAGTTCCATCCCCGCCGTCGTGACGCCCAGAGCGGCGCCACGCCGCTCGCCGAACCAGTTTGATATGACCATCGTGGCGGGCAGGATAGTCGACGCGCTCAACCCGACCCCGGTTATGACTGACCCGGCGAGCACGCCATCGAACGAGTCGGCCCGGGCCATCATCACGATTCCGATCGCGGTCAGCACGGCGCCGACGCTCATCACGATTTGCGCCGCGATCCGATCGAGCAGCCAGCCGACCAGCGGGCCAACCACGAGGGCTGCCAGCGCCTGAGCCGCCGGCACCTTTCCGATTTGCTCCTTGCTCAGATGAAATTGCTTGAGCACCGAGGGCAGAAGGATCGGAAAACAGTCGTACGCGGCTCCCCAGAGGAAAAAGAGCGCGAGGAAAAGCGCGCCGGCGAGCATCCAGGCCGTGCGGTCTTGCTTGGTCATGTTCTCCTCGGCGCGCTGGCGATATCCGGCCAACGTCCGGCGCCATTGCGCCGCGCGGATTGTGGCGCATCGGCCGTCCTGTGCAAAGACGCGCCCGCGGGGCGTCAGCACGCAGACGTCAATACAAAGTCAGAGAAGGGGGATGCGACTGTCGCATCCTCCTGACATGGAAGATTCAGGATGGCCGCCTGGAGTTACGCGGCGGCGGCCTTGGCAGCCGGCTCTTTCACCGCGAACGTCAGCCCGCGGGGCCCCGCGTCGACCACGACTTTAGAGCCGTCGCGTACTTCACCGGCAAGAATCTTGCGCGCGAGCCCGGTCTCCAGTTCCTGCTGCACCAGGCGCTTAAGCGGACGCGCCCCGTACTGAGGATCGTAGCCGCGCTCGGCGAAGTAATCGCTCGCCTTGTCGGTAAGCTCGAGCTCGATCTTGCGCTCTTCGAGCCGCTTGCGCAGTCCACCCATCTGGATGCTGACGATCTGCCGCAACTCGTCGCGGGTCAGCGGATGGAACACCACGATTTCGTCGACCCGGTTGAGAAACTCCGGACGGAAGCTCTTGCGCAGTACGTCCAGCGCCTCCTCCTTCATCTTGTCGTAGTCCTTGCCCCGATAGGCAAGGATGAGGTCGCTCGCGATGTTCGAGGTCATGATCACGACGGTGTTCTTGAAGTCCACCGTCCGCCCCTGCCCGTCTGTGAGCCGTCCGTCATCGAGCAGTTGCAGCAATACGTTGAAGACATCGTGATGAGCCTTCTCGATCTCGTCGAACAGGATGACCGAGTAGGGGCGCCGGCGCACGGCCTCGGTCAACTGGCCGCCTTCCTCGAATCCGATGTAGCCTGGCGGCGCGCCAATCAGCCGCGAGACCGTATGTTTTTCCATGTACTCGGACATGTCGATCCGCACCATCGCGCCCTCGTTGTCGAACAGGAACGCGGCGAGGGCGCGCGCAAGCTCGGTCTTGCCGACGCCGGTGGGGCCAAGAAAGATGAACGATCCGATCGGACGGTTGGGATCCTTAAGGCCCGCGCGAGCCCGCACCACCGCGTCGGCCACCGCCTGGACCGCCTCGTCCTGTCCGATAACGCGTTTGTGCAATTGCTCCTCGAGATGGGAGAGTTTCTGGACCTCGCCCTCCATCAGGCGCGCGACGGGAACGCCGGTCCAGCGCGCGACGACCTCGGCGATGTCCTCTTCGTCGACCTCTTCCTTGATCAGCCGGGTGGCGCCGCCCGACGGCGCATTGCGCGCATCGCCCTCGGCAAGTTCCTTTTCCAGCGCGGCGAGCGTCCCGTATTGCAGCTCGGCGACCTTGTTCAAGTCGTACTCGCGCTTGGCTTTTTCGATCTCGACTCGGGTGTGTTCGATCTGCGCCTTGATGGCGGCGAGCTTTTCGACCGCGCCCTTTTCGCTCTGCCATTGCGCCCGCAAGGCGTCGCGTTTGTCGCGCACTTCGGCCAGTTCCTTCTCCAGCCGCTCCAACCGCTCGCGCGAGGCCACGTCGGTCTCGCGCTTGAGCGCCTCGCGCTCGATCTCGAGCTGCATCACTCGCCGGTTGACTTCGTCCAACTCGACCGGCATCGATTCCTTTTCGGTACGCAGCTTGGCCGCCGCCTCGTCCACCAGGTCGATCGCCTTGTCGGGCAGAAAACGGTCCGTGATGTAGCGCTTGGAGAGAATCGCCGCGGTCACCAGCGCGGCGTCCTTGATCCGGATGCCGTGATGGACCTCGTAGCGTTCCTTGAGCCCGCGCAGGATGGAAATCGTGTCCTCGACGCTCGGCTCCTCGACCATCACGGGCTGGAAGCGGCGTTCCAGCGCGGCGTCCTTCTCGATGTGCTTGCGGTACTCATCGAGCGTGGTCGCACCGATACAGTGCAGCTCGCCCCGCGCCAGCGCCGGCTTGAGCAGGTTGGACGCATCCATCGCACCCTCGGCCGCGCCTGCGCCCACCACCGTGTGCAGTTCGTCGATGAACAGGATGATCTGGCCCGAGGCCTCCTGGACTTCCTTGAGCACGGCCTTGAGCCGTTCCTCGAACTCGCCGCGGAACTTGGCGCCCGCGACCAGCGCGCCCATGTCGAGCGCGACCAGGCGGCGATCCTTTAGTCCCTCGGGCACGTCGCCGGCGACGATACGCTGGGCGAGGCCCTCGACAATCGCGGTCTTGCCCACGCCCGGCTCGCCGATCAGCACCGGGTTGTTCTTGGTGCGCCGCGACAGCACCTGGATCACGCGGCGGACCTCTTCGTCGCGCCCGATGACCGGGTCGAGCTTGCCCGACGCAGCCATCTTGGTGAGGTCGCGCCCGTAGCGCTCGAGCGCCTGGTAGGTCGCCTCAGGATTGGCCGAAGTGACGCGCTGATTGCCGCGAACTTTCTGCAGCGTCTCCATCAGCTTGTCGTGGGTCATCCCAGCCTCGCGCAAGATTCGCGAGGCGGCGCCCGGCTCGTCGAGCATCGCGATCAACACGTGCTCGACCGAGATGTAATCGTCCTTGAGCTTGCCCGCTTCCTGTTCGGCGCGCGCCAGCACGCGGCCAAGGCGCTGCGTGGCGTAGACCTGGCTGGAGTCGGTTCCGCCGCCGGTAACCTGCGGAACTTTCGCGAGCTCGTCAGCCAGCTTGCGCCGCACGATGGCGCGGTCCACGCCGGCCAACTTCAGCACAGAGGAGACCAGTCCCTCGTCGTCCTCGAGTAGCGCGGCGAGCAGATGCTCGACGTCGACCGCCTGATTGTGAGCGCTAAGCGCCGCGTTTTGCGCACGCCCGAGCGCCTCCTGAAGTTTCTCTGTAAAACGGGATGGGCTACTCATGAGTGGTTGGCCTTTTTTGGAAAATCTTTTCTGAATTTAACCACTTTCTGTTGGCCGACAACGGCGAAGGCGGCCTGCCGCCGGACGACCATTTTTTGGTTTGGCCCGTCGCTCCGCATTTGCTAAGCACATTGTGCTCTGACGATGGAGCTAGCCTATGCGCTTGACGCTATCAGTCAACAATCAACGAGGCGAAGATGAAATCGAGCCCCGGATGCAGTTGATTTGCGCCGAACTGGCGCGCGTCTACACGCGCGGCGCATTGAAGAGCGCGGTCGCAGCGCCAAGGACTGATCGGCGCGGACCACGGAGAGCGGATTAACGAGTCTAGATGAAAATCTCTGGAGAACAAACGCTCTCAGCCCCGCGCCAACGCGTGTGGGCCCTCTTTAACGATCCCGAGCGCCTCTCGCGCCTGATTCCCGGATGCGAAAAGCTCGACGTCATCAGCCCCACCGAGTTCGCCGGCACGCTTAACGTCGGTATCGCCGCCGTCAAGGGCATCTATGCCGGCAAGCTCAAGCTCGACGAAGTCCGTGCGCCCGAGCATTACAAGATGTCGGTCGACGGCAAGGGCAAGCAGGGCTTCATGCGCGGCTCGGGCACGCTGGATCTCGTGGCCAAAGGCCCGGGCCAAACCGTGGCGACCTATGGCGGCGATATCCAGATCGGCGGGCCGTTGGTGCAGGTCGGCCAGCGCGTAATCGACAGCGCAGCCAAGATGATGATCGGGCAATTCTTCGCCGCCGCCGAGGCGGAGCTCAAGGCCGAGGCGGCAGGCACGGTCGCGCGCCAGGGTTTCTTGCTCAATTTCTGGCGCTACCTGGTACGGCTGGTCCGTTCACTTTTCGCGCGCGGCTGAAGGCACAGCGCTAGCGGCGCGGCCGGCGCGCGACTTATTCGCCCGCGATCATCATTTCGGAAATCTTGAGCGTCGGAGCGACCGTCGAAGATCGCCAGGCGAGATCGTTGCCGATCATCTCGATCGACATGAACATCCCCTTGAGATTGCCGGCGATCGTGATCTCCTGCACCGGGTAAGCAAGCTCACCGTTCTCGATCCACATTCCGCCCGCGCCGCGTGAGTAATCACCGGTGACCGAGTTGACGCCGAAGCCGATAAGCTCGGTCAGATAAAGGCCGCTCTTGACGGTGCGGATTATCTCCTCGGGCGAATAGGCGCCCGGCTGCAGATAAAGATTGGTCGGGCTGACCGAGGGCGCATCGCCGACCGAGCGCGCGGCGTTGCCGGTCGACGCAAGGCCGAGCCGGCGCGCGGAGTAGGAGTCGAGCAGGTAGGTCTTGAGCACGCCGCGCTCGACCAGGTTCTTGCGCACGATCGGCAGACCTTCGCCATCAAACGGCTTCGATCCAAGTCCACCGCGAATCGTGCCGTCGTCGATGATCGTCACGCCGGCGTTGGCGACTTCCGTGCCCATCCGGCCGACCAGGAACGACGCGCCGCGATAGAGCGACGGCCCCGAGGCCGCGCCCGCCAGCGCGCGCAGCAAGCCGGCAGCCATGTCGGGATCGAACACGATCGGCGCGCGCGTGGTTTTGATCTTGCGCGCTCCGAGCTTTCTGAGCGCACGTCTGGCCGAGGTCAGTCCGACCGAGGCGGCATCCTCGAGGCCGTCGAAGCGGCGGTTCTGCGTGTACCAGTGCCCGGGCTGCATCGCGCCGTTTTCTTCCGCGATCGGCGCGACCGCGAGACTGTAGCTGGTGCCCGCATACTCGCCGGCAAAGTCCTGGCTGTTGGCGAAGACCACGCGGTAGCGGCCCGAGTCGAACTCGGCGCCCTCGGAGTTTTTGATTCTGCTGTCGGCGCCGAGCGCGGCGCGCTCGGCCGTGCGCGCGATTTCCAGCGCGCGGTCAGCGTCGATAATGCCACTGGAGGGATCGGAGAGATCGAGCTCCGGCACAGTCCGCGGATGAAGCGCGGGGTCGGGCAACCCGGACCACTGGTCAGGCGCCGTCAGGCGCGCGAGGCGCACCGTGTCGGCGACGAATTCGCCCAACGCTTTGCGTTCGAATTCGGCAGTCGACGCCGTGGCCGACGATTTACCGACAAAAACGCGCACGCCCAGCCGGCGCTCCCGCGAACTCTTGAGCTTTTCGACCTCGCCCATGCGCACACCGGCGCTGAGCGACTCGCCGCTCACGATCAAAACTTCGGCGGCGTCGGCGCCCGCGGCGCGCGCCTGCTCCAAGCTCCATTGAGCCAGATCAACGCCCGGTTCGACTGATGACATCTGCGATTTTTCTCCGGCTGCGATAGGCCCGCGTCAGGAGCGCGTGCCGCCGACCGTGATTGCGTCGATTCGAATCGTCGGCAACCCCACGCCCACCGGCACCGATTGGCCATCCTTGCCGCACGTGCCGACGCCCGCGTCAAGTTCGAGGTCGTTGCCCACCATCGTGACGCGAGTGAGCACGTCGGGGCCGTTGCCGATGAGCGTCGCGCCCTTGACCGGACGAGTCACCTTGCCGTCCTCGATCAGGTAGGCCTCGGAGGCCGAAAAAACGAACTTGCCGTTGGTGATGTCGACCTGGCCGCCGCCGAAGTTAACTGCATAGAGCCCGTTGCGTACCGAGCCGATAATTTCCTCCGGGGTGGCTTCGCCAGGCAGCATGAAAGTATTGGTCATGCGCGGCATCGGGCTGTGCGCGAAGCTCTCGCGGCGCCCGTTCCCGGTCGGTTCCATTTTCATCAACCGCGCGTTGAGGCGGTCCTGCAGATAGCCGCGCAGGATGCCCTTTTCGATCAGCACGGTGCGCGAAGTCGGCGTGCCCTCGTCGTCGATATTGAGGCTGCCGCGGCGGTTGGGGATCGTGCCGTCGTCGACCACCGTGCAGAATTCGCTCGCGACGCGCTCGCCGATACGCCCGGAGAAAGCGGAAGTGCGCTTGCGATTGAAGTCGCCCTCCAGCCCGTGACCGATCGCCTCGTGCAGCAGGATTCCCGGCCATCCCGGCCCCAGCACCACCATCATCTCGCCGGCCGGCGCGTCGACCGCGTCGAGGTTGGTGATTGCTTGGCGTGCCGCCGTGAGCGCGTGCTCACGCCATCGCTCGCCCTCGAAGAAAAAGCTCCACTCCACGCGTCCGCCGCCGCCTGAACTGCCCGACTGGCGGCCCTTGTCGTCCTCGGCGATGACCATCACGTTGAGGCGGCAAAGCGGCTGCACGTCAGCCGCGATTCGCCCTTCGCTGTTGACCACCATGATGATTTTGCGCTCGGCCGCGAACGACGCCATCACGGTTTTGACTCGCGGGTCGAACTCGCGCGCGACGCGATCGATTTCGTTAAGCAGCTTTGCGCGCTCCTCCAGCGGCACTTCCAGCGGTGTGCTCTCAAGCTCGTACAGCGCGTGGCGCGGGACCGGGCGGCCGACCTGCACCGCCGCAGGCGCGTCGCCGCCGCTATGCGCTATCGCACGGGCGGCCTCGGCCGCCAGCCGCATCCGGTCGATCGTGACCTCGTCGGAGTAGGCGTAGCCGGTGCGGTCTTCGGCGCACACGCGCACGCCGACGCCGTGGCTCAGGCTCTTGCTGGTCCGGTTGACGATCGAGTCCTCGAGGCTGAGCCCCTCGGCGCTTCGGTACTCGAAGTAGAGATCGGCGTAATCCGCCTTGCGCTCCAGCGCGGCGCCCAGGGTTCGTTCGAGCGCACCCTCGGTCATCCCGAAGCGGCTCAGGAAAAACTTGTCTGGCTGAATCAATTCGTTGGCCATTAACGCACTCCACCGATGTACGATCGCGATGTACGATCAAGTTTATCAGAGCGCGGACAAGTCCAGAACGGCGCTCGCGGGCTCAGCACGAAACAGCGGCGAAGCCGGACAGGCCCGCCGCTGTTTCCCAGCCGCAAGGGATGTTCGCGAGAGATTCTAACCGGCGGCAGCCGCGGCGCGGCGCTCGCCGTGCTGATGCTCGCGCGTCTCCGTTTTGCGCCGCTTCTTGCGTGGCGCGGCGGTCTCGGAGGCGCCGGTAAACTCGATCACCGAGATCGGTGCGGCGTCGCCGCGGCGCACACCGTACTTGATGACCCGGGTGTAGCCGCCCGGACGCTCCTTGAAGCGCGGTGCGATCTCGTCGAACAGCTTCTTGACCGCGCCGTGAGATCCCAGGAAGGCGTAGGCGCGCCGATGCGCGGCGAGGTCGCCGCGCTTGCCCAGCGTCACCATCCGGTCGGCCCAGCGCCGCAGCTCTTTGGCCTTGGCGTCGGTGGTCTTGAGCCGGCCATACTGGATAAGGCTCAAAACCAGGTTGCGCATCAGGGCTTTGCGATGGGCCGAGGTGCGATTGAGCTTGCGGCCCGAGTTAAGGTGACGCATCGATAGTGGCTCCCGCGGTACGCCGCGCCGCGCTCAGGGCGACTCGCGCCGCTCCTGCTCGGCCCACATGCGGTCGAGCTCGTTGCGCGGCGGCAGGTTGTCCAGGCGCATCCCGAGCGAGAGGCCCATGTCGGTGAGGACCTCTTTGATCTCGTTGAGCGACTTGCGGCCGAAGTTTTTGATTTTGAGCATGTCCTGCTCGGTACGCTGGACCAGCTCCCCGATGTACTTGATGTCGGCGTTCTGCAGCCCGTTGAAAGCGCGCACCGAAATCGGCAGCCCCTCGACCGGACGGTAGAGATACTCGTTGAGCAGCGGACGCTGCTCGCCGTTCTCGATCGCGATCGGAGTCTCGGCCTCTTCTTCGACGCCGGCGAAGATCGTCATCTGGTCGCGCGCCACGCGCGCCGCATAGGTCAGCGCGTCCCGCGGCGAGATCGAGCCGTCGGTCCAGATTTCCAGCGCCAGGCGGTCGTAGTCGGTACGCTGGCCGACACGCGCGTTGGTTACGGTGAAGTTGACCTTCTTGATCGGCGAGTAGACGGCGTCGAGCCGAATGGTGCCGATCGGCTCCTCGTCCTCGGTGCGCTCAGCCGGCGCATAGCCGCGCCCGCGCCGGATCACCAGTTCCATCTCCAGTTCGGCGCCCTTCTCGAGCGTCGCGATGTGCTGGTCGGGAGTGAGCACCTCGAGGCTGGGCCCGCCGGTGATGTCGCGCGCGGTCACCGTGTCCTCGCCGCGCGCCTTGAGCGTAGCGGTCAGATGCTCGCCCTCGTGGAGGCGCAGGCGCACCTCCTTCAAGTTGAGGACAACGTCAGTCACGTCCTCTTTGACGCCGGGCATGGTGGAAAACTCGTGCAGCACGCTTTTCATCCGCACTGCCGTGATCGCAAAGCCGGGCAGCGAAGACAGCAGGATACGGCGCAGACCATTGCCGATCGTGATGCCGTAGCCACGCTCCAGCGGTTCGGCGAAGAACCGTCCATAGGTTGGAGTTAGTTCTTTTTCGTCGAACTCGACAGCCTTGGGCTTAATTAAATCGCGCCAATCATTGTGCATATCCGATCGCTCTTCTCCGGAAGTTTTTTCGCCCCCACCTCGCCCCGCACCTCGCCCCTGTCGTTCAGCCTCAGCGCGAGTAATGCTCGACGATCAGCTTTTCGCTGACCGGCATCGTCAGGTCGGCGCGCGCCGGCAGCGCTCGCATCGAGCCGCGAAACTGATCGCGCTCCAGCGCGATCCATGACGGCGCGCCACGGCGCTGTGACATCTCGATCGCCTCGACGATCACCTTCTTGGTGCGGCTGCGACCGGCCACGCTCACCACCTCGCCCACGTCAAGCAGGTAAGAGGGCACGGTCACCGGTTTGTTGTCGACTTCGATATGGCCGTGGCGCACGATCTGGCGCGCCTGGGCAAGCGAACTGGCGAAGCCGAGCCGATAGACCATGCTGTCGAGCCGGCGCTCGAGCAGCACCAGCAAGTTCTCGCCCGTGATCCCGGGCATCCGCTCCGCCATCTCGAAGTAGTGCTTGAACTGCGTCTCCATTAGACCATAAATTCGCCTGACCTTCTGCTTCTCGCGCAGGCGAATCGCAAACTCTGAAAAGCGCGTGCGGGCCTGTCCGTGCGCGCCGGGCGGATAGTTGCGCCGTTCGATCGCGCACTTGTCCGTATAGCAGCGCTCGCCCTTGAGGAAGAGCTTGAGCCCTTCGCGCCGGCACAACCGGCATACCGGTCCTAAATACCTTGCCACCTTGTTCTGCTCCCCTAAACGCGGCGCCGCTTGGGCGGCCGGCATCCGTTGTGCGGGATTGGCGTTACGTCCTTGATCGAAATGACCGAAAGCCCCGCCGCCTGCAGCGCGCGCACCGCCGATTCGCGCCCGCCGCCCGGACCCTTGACGTACACCACCACCGCTCGCATCCCAACGTCGCTAACCTTGCGCGCCGCCGCTTCCGCGGCCATCTGCGCGGCGAACGGCGTGCCCTTGCGCGAGCCCTTGAAGCCGACCGATCCGGCGCTCGCCCACGCCACCACCAGGCCCTGCTGGTCCGTGATGGTGACGATCGTGTTGTTGAAAGTCGCATGCACGTGCGCGATACCCTCGGGCACCGTGCGCCGCACGCGCCGACGCCGCGGTGCGGGCGCCGCCGTGGCCGCTCCGGCAGCGGCCGCGGACGCACCGGCTGCGGATTTCTCACCGCCGCTCTGGCCATCCTGCGCTTTGCCCGTCGCGGGCTTCGTTTCCTTGTTCTCGTCAGCCATTAGGCTTGCGTTCTCTCCTGCACTTCAGCCGGTAATTTCAGGCCGATAGACTCCGCGATAATTTCCAATCGATAGTTTCCGCGCCACGCTCAAGCCGCCTCTAACCCTTGGGCGGCGACTGCTTCTTGCCCGCGACGACCTTGCGCGGTCCCTTGCGCGTACGTGCGTTGGTATGCGTGCGCTGGCCGCGCACCGGCAGTCCGCGGCGATGGCGGATGCCGCGGTAGCATCCGAGGTCCATCAGCCGTTTGATCGACTGCTGCACCTCGCGCCGCAGATCGCCTTCGACCTTGAACTTTTCGTCGATAACGTTGCGGATGCGAACCTGTTCGTCGGCGCCCAGATCGTCGCTGTTGCGCGCCGGATCGACCTTGGCTTCGGCGAGGATCTGCTGTGCCGCGCCGCGGCCGATTCCATAAATGTAGGTCAGTGCGATTTCCATCCGCTTGTGATGCGGCAGTTCGACTCCGGCGATGCGTGCCATGCGGCGACTCTCCTTATTCCCTGTCTTCCCCGTCTTTCATATCTTGCCGGTCCTGGCTGTCTTGGTTCAGCCCTGGCGTTGCTTGTGACGCGGGTTGGAGGAACACAGGATGCGCACCACGCCCTGGCGGCGCACAACCTTGCAATTCTTGCAGATTTTTTTAACTGACGCCCTGACTTTCATCGTATTCTGTCCGCTTCGCGTGCGGTCGTGTTCTGTTTCCTGATCTGCCTGTTCTCTAATCTAATCGTATCTTGCTAATCGTATCTTGCCGGTCGTACCCTGGGGCTGCCCGAGCGCCTCAGCGCATCCGGTAAGTTATCCGCCCGCGAGTCAGATCGTACGGCGACAATTCCACCGTGACCCGATCGCCCGGCAGGATTTTGATGTAATGCATCCGCATCTTGCCCGAAATATGCGCCAGCACCCGATGTCCATTTTCCAGCGACACCCGGAACATCGCGTTGGGGAGCGCTTCAAGTACGGTACCTTGTACCTCGATTGAGTCTCCCTTAGACATTTGCCATTTCGCTCAAAATTCGCGGCCCGCGGGCCGTAATCGCAATCGAGTGCTCGAAATGCGCCGACAGTTTGCCGTCGGCGGTCACCGCCGTCCAGCCGTCGTCGAGGATGCGCAGTTCGGGCACTCCTTCGTTGATCATCGGCTCGATTGCAAGCGCCATCCCTTCCTGCAAGCGCGGATTCGGCATCCCGCGCCGCACGTAGTTGGGCACTTGCGGATCCTCGTGCAGGCTGCGCCCGATACCGTGCCCGGCAAAGTCGGTCACCACCGAGAAGCCTGCACCCTCGGCGGTCTGCTGCACCGCACCGGCGATATCGCTTATCCGGTTACCGACCCGCGCCTGCTCGATTCCCGCGTAGAGCGCCGCGCGCGTGACGCGCAACAAAAGTTCGGCGCGGTCCGAGATTTTGCCCACCGGCACGGTGCGCGCCGCGTCGCCGAAGAAGCCCTGGTAGACCACGCCGAAGTCCAGCCCCACGATGTCGCCCGGCTTGAGACGCCGCCCTGACGGAATGCCATGGACGATCTCGTCGTTGACCGATACGCACAGCGTCTTGGGATAAGCCACATCGTGCGGTTTGTATCCCTTGAACGCCGGCCGCGCGCCTTTGCGATAGGTCAGATCTTCGGCGAGCCGGTCGAGATCCCCGGTGGTGACGCCGGGCTTCACCGCGGCCGCCAGCTCTTCGAGGATTTCGGCCACGATCATGCTCGCCTTGTGCATCAGCGCGATCTCTTCGGGATTCTTAAGCAGGATCACGCTGGTTTACCCTTGGCCGCCACGCCCTTGTCGCCCAGCGCATTGACGATCCGTTGCTGAATTTCCTCAGGCCGCCCGATCCCGTCGATCTGCGCCAGCAATCCCGCGCGTTCGTAATATTCCAGCAACGGCCTCATCGTCGCCGCGTAAACGTCCAGGCGCATCCGCACGGTATCCTCGGCGTCGTCGTCGCGCTGATAAAGTTCGCCGTTGCAGCTATTGCACAGATTGTGATTGCGCGGCGGATCGTAAATCAGATGATACATCGCTCCGCAATTCTTGCAGGTGCGCCGCCCGGAGATGCGCTTAACGATTTCGTCATCCGGCACAATTATGGCCACCACCTTGTCGAGCTGCCGGGCTCCGTTCTCCTTGAGTATCGCGGTCAGCGTCTCGGCCTGCGCCGCAGTGCGCGGGAAACCGTCCAGGATAAAGCCGGTCGCGGCATCGGGCCGGTTCAGCCGTTCTTCGATGAGCTTTAGCACCAGTTCGTCGGGCACCAGCGCACCCTTGTCCATGTAGCGCTTGGCCTCCACGCCCAGCGCGGTGCGGTTACGCACGGCCGTGCGCAAGAGGTCGCCGCTCGCCACTTGAGGCGCGTTCAGACGCTTCTCAAGCATCCTTGCCTGCGTGCCCTTGCCCGCTCCGGGCGGGCCCAGCAAAACCAGCCGCACTTGCGCCTACCCTCCCCTGCGCGACTTGACCCGGCCGCGCCGCATGAAGCCTTCGTAGTTGCGGGTCAGCAGATGGGTTTCCATCTGAGCGATCGTGTCGAGCGCCACGCCGACCACGATCAGCAGTGCGGTGCCGCCGAAGTAGAAGGGCACGTTAAAGCGCTGGATCAGCAGCGTCGGCAGGACGCATATGATGCTGACGTAGATCGCGCCGAACAGGGTTATCCGCGACAGCACCCGATCGATGTATTCGGCGGTGAAGCGTCCCGGCCGGATGCCCGGGATGAAGCCGCCGTACTTTTTGAGATTGTCGGCGACGTCTACCGGATTGAAAGTGACGGCCGTGTAGAAGTAGCAGAAAAAGACGATCAGGGCGACGTACACGACGTTGTAAACCCATCCGCCCGGAGTGAGCAGCGACGAGTAATTCTTGGCCGCCGGGAGGAAGGTCGCCACGGTGGCCGGAAAGACCAGGATCGAAGAGGCGAAGATCGGCGGGATGACCCCGGCGGTATTGATCTTGAGCGGCAAGTGCGAGCTCTGGCCGCCATAGACCCGCCGTCCGACCACGCGCCGCGCGTACTGAATCGGAATCCGGCGCTGGCCGGTCTCCACGTAGACGATGAAACCGGTGACCCCGACCACGATCAGCAGGATCAGGATCAGCACGAACAGGCTCATCTCGCCCTCGCGCACGAACTGAAACGTGGTCGAAAGCGCGCTCGGCAGGCGCGCGACGATCCCGGCCATGATGATCAGCGAAATGCCGTTGCCTATCCCGCGCTCGGTTATCTGCTCGCCGATCCACATCACGAACATCGAGCCCGCGGTGACCGTGAGCACGGTGAGGATGCGGAAGCTCCAGCCCGGAGCGTAGACCACCGAGCCGCCGCCCGGCGCCTGGATATGTTCGAGCGAGACGGCGATCATGAAGCCCTGCACCACCGACAGCGCGACCGTCCCGTAACGCGTGTACTGACTGATCTTGCGCCGCCCCGCCTCGCCTTCCTTGTACAGTTCGTCGAGGTAGGGCCATGCAACCTTGAGCAGGTCCAAAATGATCGCGACCGAGATATAGGGCATGATGCCAAGTGCGAAGACTGAAAACCGCTCCAGCGCGCCGCCCGAGAACAGATTGACCCAGCCGAACAGCGTGCTCGAAGCCGCGTCAAAGAACGAGGCGAGCGCCTGCCCATCGATGCCCGGTGTGGGCACGGCTACGCCGGCGCGGTACACGACCAGCATCATGGCCGTAAACCACAGGCGGCGGCGCAACTCGGGGATGCGCGAGGCGTTTGAGAACCCGTCAAGCATTAAGCTTTGGGTTATCCTCGATTAACTCCGCCACTCCTCCGGCAGCCGCGATCTTCTCTTTCGCACTCGACGAAAACGCATGGGCGCGGATGGTTATCCGTCCCGCCAGCGCCCCATCGCCGAGCACCTTGACCTTGTCCGCAGCGCGGATTATCCCGCGCTCGGCCATCAGCGCCGGATCGACTGTCTCGACGCCCAACGCGGCCAGCCGCTTGAGGTTGACCACTACGAATCCTTCACGCCGGTCTTCGGCCTTCTGCAGGCGGCGAAATCCGCGCTTGGGCACTCGCCGCTTGAGCGGCATCTGGCCGCCCTCGTAGCCCGGCGGCGTATTGCCGCCCGAGCGCGAGCCCTTGCCCTTGTGGCCGCGTCCCGCGGTCTTGCCGCTGCCGGAGCCGATTCCGCGGCCCACCCGCGCGTGGCGGCGCTTTGAGCCCGGGGCCGGTTTGAGCGTATGTAAATCCACAGCCATTACTTCTTCACTTCGGCAACCAGGTGTAACACCTTAAGCAACATGCCATCGACTGACGGGCTGCGCACGAGCTCGCTCTCGCTGCCCACGCGACGAAGCCCCAGTCCCTTAAGCGTCTGGCGCACGCGCTGGTTGGTCCCGATGGGGCTCCGCACCAGCTTGATTCTGATCGATTGCGACATCGCGTGCGTTTCTCCTTAGCTCGACCTTCCTTCAGCCTGACCCGTCAAACTTTCTTCGCTCGAACGTCCCCTTCGCTCAGAACTTCCCGCAACCCGCCTCAGGCCGCGGCCGGACGCTTGGGGCCGTGCTCGCGCGTACGCAAGATATCCCGGGGGCTGCGCAGCTCGGCGAGCGCCTCCAGCGTGGCCTTCACCAGGTTGTGCGGATTGGACGAACCCAGCCGCTTGGTCAGGATATTGCGGATACCCGCCAGTTCGACCACCGCGCGCACGCCGCCCGCCGCGATAACCCCGGTGCCTTCCGAGGCCGGCTTGAGAATCACCTTGCCCGCGCCGAAGCGCCCGAGCACCTCGTGCGGAATCGTCCCCTCCTGCAGCGGCACCCGCATCAGGCTCTTCTTGGCCCGCTCGACGCCCTTGCGAATCGCCTCGGGCACTTCGTTGGCTTTGCCCAAACCAAAGCCGACCAGGCCGTTCTGATCGCCGGCCACCACCAGCGCGCTAAAGCTGAAGCGCCGGCCGCCCTTGACGACCTTGGCCACCCGGTTGATGTGGACGACCTTTTCTTTGATGTCGAGCCCTTGCGTTTCTATCCGCTGTGCCACGATGCTCCCGTTTTGCGAAAAGGCTTGCGCCCTTAAAACTTCAGTCCCGCCTCGCGCGCCGCGTCGGCCAGCGCCTTGACGCGGCCATGATAGAGAAATCCGTTGCGGTCGAAGATGACCTGGCTGATTCCCTTGCTGAGACAGCGCTCGGCGATCGTCTTGCCGACCACCTTGGCAGCCTGCACGTTGTGCCGGCTCTTGAGCCCCTCGCGCAACTCCGCGCTGAGCGTCGAGGCCGCCACCAGCGTTTGTCCCGAATCGTCGGACACCACCTGCGCGTAAATATGGTTGAGCGAACGGTAGACCGAGAGCCGCGGCCGCTCGTCGCTGCCCCTGACCCGGCGCCGCACGCGCCGGCGCCGCTCCATCCGTTTTGCAAATCGTTCCGCAGCCATCTTGATCCGCTCCCGCGACGCTAGCCCGCCGCCGCTCCGGCCGCCGCTTTGCCGGCCTTGCGGCGAATCTTTTCGGTTGCGTACTTGATACCCTTGCCCTTGTACGGCTCGGGCGGCCTGAGTTCGCGCACCTGCGCCGCCACCGATCCAATCAACTGGCGGTCCGCGCTCTCCAGCGTGATCGTCACCTGACGATCGACCTTGGCCGTCACGCCGGGCGGCAACTGGTAGACGATCGGATGCGAGTAACCCAGGGTGAAATGAATATTGTTGCCGCGGACCTCGGCCCGGTAGCCGACGCCGTTAATCTCGAGCACGCGAGTGAATCCCTTGCCCACGCCTTCGGCCATGTTGGCGACGAGTTTGCGCACCAGGCCGTGCAATGAGCGCTCCTGCTGCGTATCGCCCGAGCGTTTCACCTCGATCCGCGAGTCGCTCATCTCCAGGGCGAAGCCCTCGGGTATCTTGAGCTCCAGCTTGCCCTTGGGACCCTCGACCTTGAGCATGTCGCCCGCGAGTTGGGCCTTCACGCCTTTTTCCAAGGGCACCGGCAATCTACCTATGCGCGACATCGGCCCATTCTCCCCTACCAAATCCTCAGCAGGACTTCGCCGCCGACCTTTTTGCGCCGCGCCTCGCGATCGGTCATCACGCCAAGCGGCGTCGTCACCACCTGCACGCCCATCCCGTGCGGCACACGCGGCATCGAATTGGCGCCCGCGTAGCGCCGCAGGCTTGGACGGCTGACGCGTTCGATTCCCCGGATAACCGGCTCGCGCTCGCCCGAGTAGCGCAGGCCCACGACCAGTTTCTTCTTGGGTATTTCGCCGGCGACTTCGACTCCGCCCAAAAAACCCTCGGCCGACAGCGTGCGGCAAATCGCCTCGCGCATGCGCGAATGGGGGACTTCGACCTGGTTGTAACGCGCGTGCATGGCGTTACGAATCCGGGTCAGCAACTCAGCGATGGGATCGGTCTGCGACATTAAGTCTCTTTGATCCTTTTATCCGTCGATCCTTCTGCTCGTCGATTCCCTGTTGCCCATCGATTCTCGAAGCGATGGCTCAACCGGCCGTCCCTACCAACTCGCCTTGACCACGCCGGGCAGCGCGCCGCGAAGTGCGTTCTTGCGCAGGCAGAGCCGGCACATCTTGAAGCGCCGATAGAACGCGCGCGAGCGTCCGCACAGCGGACAGCGGTTGTGCTGGCGCGTCTTGAACTTGGGCGTGCGCAGCGCTTTTACCCGAAGACAGGTCTTCGCCATCTCTGCTTACCCTACGCCGCCCGCGCCGCGGCTTCACGCTCGAGCGCCCCGCGAAACGGCATCCCCAGCGCACGCAACAGGGTGTAGCCCTCGAAATCGCTGCGCGCGGTCGTGTTGATCGTCACCGTCAGCCCCTTGACGCGCTCGACCTTGTCCAGGTTGAGCTCGGGAAAAATCGTATGCTCGCGCAGGCCCAGCGAGTAGTTGCCGCGCCCGTCGAAAGCCTTGTCGCTGACTCCGCGAAAATCGCGCACGCGGGCCAGCGACACGTTCACCAGCCGGTCGAAGAACTCGTACATCCGCTCGCGCCTGAGCGTCACCATCGCGCCAATCGGCATGCCCTCGCGCAGCTTGAAATTCGAGATCGCTTTGCGCGCCTTCGTTATGACCGGCTTCTGGCCCGTAACAACTTTGAGCTCCTCGACCGCGGCGTCGAGAATTTTGGCGTTGTCGCGCGCCTCGCTGAGCGACATATTGATCACGATCTTATCCAGCCGCGGCGCACGCATCGGGTTTTCGATCTTGAGCTCGCGCATCAGGGTCGGCCGAATCTCCTGCTCGTAGCGCAACTTCAGGCGCGCCGGCACCTTGACCTCGGGCTCGCGCGGCTTGGCCTCGGCCTTGGTCTCGGCCGCCGCGGGCGCTGCGCCGCCGGCGCCCTTTTTACCTTGGCGCTCGGCCTTCGGCTCTTTTTTGGGCTTCTGCGATTTGTCCTTTTCGTCCGCCATCACTCGTTACCCAGCGCTTCGCCGCAGCGGCGGCATACGCGCGAGCGCTCGCCGCCGGCTTCGGCTTTCTTTACCCCCACGCGCACCGGCGCGTTGCAACGATCGCAGAACACCATCACGTTGGAGATCGCGATTGGCGCCTCCTTCTCGACGATACCGCCGGGACTCGCCGCGCCGCGCGGCTTGGAATGGCGCTTCACGATATTGAGCCGCTCGATAATCACGCGGCCGGAAGCGGGGATCACTTTGAGCACCTTGCCGGTCTTGCCGCGTTCGCGCCCGGTGATCACCATCACCATGTCGTTCTTCTTGACCGGATACTTGGCCGCGCTGCGTTCCGAAGCCATCACAGCACCTCCGGAGCCAGCGAGATAATCTTGAGAAAGCGCTTGGCGCGCAGTTCGCGAGCGACCGGGCCGAAGATGCGGGTGCCGATCGGTTCGTGCTGATTGTCCACCAGCACCGCCGAGTTGTCATCGAAACGGATGTAACTGCCGTCGTTGCGGCTGATTTCCTTGCTGGTGCGCACAATCACCGCACGGGCGACATCGCCCTTTTTGACCTTGGCATTCGGGATCGCCTCGCGAATCGCCACCACGATAACGTCACCCACGGTGGCGTAACGCCGGCGCGAGCCGCCGAGCACCTTGATGCACATCACCTTGCGCGCGCCCGAATTGTCGGCCACGTCCAGCACCGTTCGCATCTGCACCATGACGCCTGCGCTCCCTTAGCCGGCAGCCGGCGTCAGCACTTTGCTGACGCGCCAGCGCTTGCGTCGTGAAATCGGCGGCGATTCGATAATCAGCACGCGGTCGCCCTCGTGGCACTCGCCGCGTTCGTCGTGCGCCATGAAACGCGTGCGCTGGCGGATCCGTTTGCCGTAGAGCGGATGCTGGACCAGCCGGTCCACCCGCACCACCACGGTCTTGGCCGCCTTGGCCGAAACCACGACGCCCACGCGCTGTTTAACTCGCTCCCGCATCGCTCGCCTTCGTCCGTGCGGCGGTATCCGCGCCCGCCGGTCCGCTTTTCTGCCGCAGCAGAGTCATAATGCGCGCCAATTCCTTGCGCGCGCGCCGATAGTTCGACGGATTGTCGAGCTGATTGGTGCGCAACTTGAGCTTGAGGCGGAAAATTTCCTCGCGCGCCTCGCGTTCTTTGAGCCGCAAGTCACCGACGTTCATCTGTCTGAATTCGTCAAGCTCCAAGGCTCTCGCCCTCCCGCTCGACCACGATCGTCTTGACCGGCAGCTTGTGCGCCGCCAGACGCATCGCCTCGTGGGCGGTTGCCCGGTCGACCCCTTCCATCTCGAATAAAATCCGTCCCGGCCGCACCACCGCCGTCCAGCCCTCGGGGCCGCCCTTGCCCTTGCCCATCCGGGTTTCGGCCGGCTTCTTGGTGAACGGCTTGTCGGGAAAGACCCGAATCCATACCCGGCCGCCGCGCTTGATATGGCGGGTGAGCGCGATACGCGCCGCTTCGAGCGCGCGCGTGTCGATGCGACAGGTCTCGATGCTTTTCAGCCCGTAGTCGCCAAAGGCCAGTTCCAGGCCACGCGACTCCGCGCCGCGCACCCGGCCCTTCTGGATCTTGCGATATTTAACTTTTTTGGGCTGAAGCATTATGCAATTCCGCTAGCGCGCATGCTCTCCGTTACTGCTGATGGGCTCCGCTAAGGCCGGAGCGCCGGATGTCTTCCTCTTTGCGGGTCAGAACCTCGCCGCGGAAAATCCATACTTTCACGCCGATCTGGCCGTAGGTGGTGCGCGCCTCGGCAAATCCGTAGGCCACGTCCGCACGCAGCGTCTGCAGCGGCACGCGTCCTTCGCGATACCACTCCACGCGCGCGATTTCCGCGCCGCCCAGGCGCCCCGCGACGTGGACTTTGACCCCCTGCGCGCCCATCCGCATCGCGCGCAGCACCGCCTCTTTCATCGCGCGGCGAAAGGCCACGCGCCGCTCCAGTTGGAGCGCGATATTCTCGGCCACCAGTTGCGGATCAAGGTCCGGGCGGCGCACTTCGTGAATATTGATGAACGCCTCCTTGCCCTTCATCAGTCTCTGGATGTCGCCCTTGAGCTTGTCGATCTCCGCGCCTTTCTTGCCGATCACGATTCCGGGACGCGCCGTGTGGATATTAATCTTGGCCTTGTTGGCCATCCGTTCGATCTCGATCCGCGAGATGCCGGCGTGGTAGAGGCGGCGCTTGATGAAGTCGCGCAGCTTCAAATCCTCGTGCAGCAGCGCCGCGTAGTTGTGCGACGCATACCATTTGGAATCCCAACCCTCGATAATGCCGAGCCGCAGCCCGCGCGGATGCGATTTCTGTCCCATGGGGCTCCCTACGAGGCGCGCTCGTCGACCACCACCGTCAGATGGCTGGTGCGCTTGAGGATCGGCGTTGAATGCATGTGCGCGCGCGCGAGCGATCGCTTCCAGGTCGGTCCCGTGTCGGCGGTCGCACGTTTCACATAGAGCCGATCCTCGTCGACGTTCTGCTGGTCGCGCGCGTTGGCCACCGCCGCCAGCAAAGTTTTGGATACCACCTTGGCGCTGCGCTTGGCCGTGAACTCGAGCACCGAGAGCGCAAGGTCGATTTTCTTGCCCACGATAAGTTCGCACACCAGCCGCAGCTTTTGCGGCGAGATGCGTACGTGGCGGGTTCTGGCAACCGATTCCATCGCGAGCCCTCTCTCAGCCTCCCGCCGACTTGGCCGCGGCCGGCGGTGGAGCGGCCGGCGCACCGCCACCGGATCCCTTGACCTCGCCCTTGCGGTCGCCCGCATGGCCGTGGAAGGTGCGCGTGGGCGAAAACTCTCCCAGCTTGTGACCGACCATGTTTTCGGTGCAGTAGACCGGGATGAACTTGTGGCCGTTATGCACCGCGAACGTCAGCCCCACCATGTCCGGCACCACCATCGAGCGCCGCGACCAGGTCCGGATGATCCGCTTGTCGCCCGAAGCGAGCGCGGCCGCGACCTTGCGTTCGAGATGGCCATCGATGAACGGACCTTTTTTGAGCGACCTCATTTTTAATTCTGCTTAATCTCTGCCTAACGCTTGCCCTTGGGCCGGCGGCTCACGATGTAATGGTCCGAGGGCTTCTTGCCGCGCGTCTTGTAACCCTTGGCCGGCTGCCCCCACGGCGATTGCGGATGATTGCCCTTGGAGCGTCCCTCGCCGCCGCCGTGCGGATGGTCGACCGGATTCATCGCCATCCCGCGCACGTGCGGGCGTTTGCCCAGATGGCGGCTGCGTCCGGCCTTGCCAATCGAAATATTCTCGTGGTCCAGGTTGCCGACCTGACCGATGGTCGCGCGACACTCAGCCTGCACCATCCGCTGCTCACCCGAGGGCAACTTGAGCAGCGCGAACTTGCCTTCCTTGGCCATCAACTGGGCGGCCGTCCCTGCGCCGCGCACCAGTTGCGCGCCCGCGCCGGGCTTGAGTTCCACCCCATGCACCATCGTGCCGAGCGGGATGTTCCTGAGCGCCAGCGCGTTGCCCGGCTTGATATCGGCCTGCGGTCCCGATTCGACCTTGTCGCCCTGCTTGAGGCCTTCGGGCGCCAGGATGTAGCGCTTCTCGCCGTCGGCATAATGCAGCAGCGCGATATTGGCCGAGCGGTTGGGATCGTATTCGAGCGCCGCGACGACGGCCGGCACGCCGTCGTGGTTGCGCTTGAAATCGATCAGCCGCAGGCGGCGCTTATGACCGCCGCCGCGATGGCGCGTGGTCATGCGGCCGCGGTTGTTGCGCCCGCCCGAATGTTTGAGCGGCGCGAGCAGACGCTTCTCGGGCGGCTTAGCGGTGAGCCCCGAGAAATCCGCCAGCTGCATGAAGCGCTGACCCGGGGTCCGCGGATTGAGTTGAATTACCGCCATCGCAAAGTCACCCGATTGCCAATATCACCCGAAGCGTCTTAGAGGCCCTCGAAAAATTCGATCCGGTCGCCTTCTTTCAGCGTCACGTAGGCTTTTTTCCAGTCCGAACGCGCGCCGACGATCCGTCCGCGGCGGCGCTTTTTGCCGAGCACCCTGAGCGTGCGCACTTTGAGCACCGTGACCTTGAACATGCGCTCGATCACGTCGCGAATCGCGTCCTTGCTCGCCTCCGGCCGCACCCGGAACACGACCTGGTTGCCTTCCTCGCCGACCGCCGTGCCCTTCTCGGTGATGAGCGGCGAGAGAATCAGATTCTCCCCGGTCATCGCGTCTCTCCCTTAAGCCGCGCCTCGATCGCGCGCGCGACCGTCTCGCTCATCAACACTTCGTCGTAGTTGAGCAAGTCGTAAACGTTGAGTCCCGCCACGGCCAGCACCTTGTGGGCGGCGAGATTGCGCGCGGCGCGGAAGAAACTGTCTTCGCCCTCGCCGAGCACGATCAGCGCGTGCTTTAGGCCCAGCGCCTCGAGCATCGCCTTGGCCGCCTTGGTCTTGGGCTCCGACAACTCCAGCGACTGCGTCACCACCAGCTTGCCGTTAGCCGCGCGGTCCGAGAGCGCCAGGCAGAGCGCGCGTCGCCACGCCTGCTTGGGCATCTTGTAGGAGTAGTCGCGCGGCTGGGGTCCAAAGATCGTCCCGCCATGACGCCAGATGGGCGAGCGGATCGAGCCGGCTCGCGCCCGCCCGGTGCCTTTTTGCCGCCATGGCTTTTTGCCGCCGCCCGAGATGAACCCGCGCGTCTTGGTCGAGGCGGTTCCCGAGCGCCGGTTCGCCATCTGCATCTTAACCGCTTCGTACAAAAGCGATTTGTCGCCCGTGCGGCCGAAGACCACGCCCGCGACCTCGATTTCGCCCACGCGCTCACGCGACGCCGAAAAGAGCGGCACTTTGACCGCCTCCGGCGGTTTCACTGCCTCACGATGCTTGCGCTCAGCCATTGGCCGACTCCGCCTGGCGGACGCGCTCCTTGGCCGAGTGATACACCACCACCATCGTGCCGTCGGCGCCGGGCACCGCGCCCGATACCAGGATCGCGTTGTCGTCGGGTAAAATCTCGAGCACCTTCAAATTGAGCACCGTGGCGCTCTCGTTGCCTAGCTGTCCCGCCATCCGCATCCCCTTGCGCACGCGGCCCGGGTAGGAGCGGTTACCGATCGATCCGCCATGGCGAAAATACTCGTGCGTGCCGCGCGATCCGGGAAAGCCGGCGAAGTGATGGCGCCGGATAACGCCGGCGTAGCCGCGGCCCTTGGAAGTGCCCGACACATCGACCACGTCGCCCGCTTTGAAGACGTCGGCGGCGGCGATATTCTGGCCCGGCTTGAGTTCGCTTTCGCCGCGGCGATCGAACTCGCCCAGCTTGATCCCCGGTGCGACCTCAGCCTTGGCATAATGGCCGCGCAGCGGCGCGCTCACACGCGAGACCCGCCGCCGTCCGAAACTTATCTGCACGGCGTCATAGCCGTCGGTCGCGGCGGTTTTGATCTGCGTCACCGCGCACGGACCGAGCTGGATAACCGTCGCCGCCCGCACCGTGCCGGTGGCCTCGGTCACCTGGGTCATGCCCAGCTTTTTTCCGATGAGTCCGCTCAGCATGGCGCGCTACTCGAGTTTGATTTCAACGTCGACTCCCGCGGCAAGGTCGAGCTTGCCGAGCGCGTCGATGGTTTGCTGGGTCGGTTCGAGCACGTCCAGCAGCCGCTTGTGCGTGCGGATTTCGAAGTGCTCGCGCGATTTCTTATCGACGTGCGGTGAGCGGTTGACGCAGAAACGCTCAATTCGCGTGGGCAGCGGGATCGGTCCCGCCACGCGCCCGCCGGTACGCCGGATCGTATCCACGATCTCGCGCACCGACTGGTCGAGCAGCCGGTAGTCGTACGCTTTAAGGCGTATGCGGATCTTATCGTTCATCTAAACCAGATTTCCGTCAGCCGCCCTTACCGGCACTCGCACCCATCCCAATCCCCGTCTCATCGTCATCATGTTTACTTCCAAGCCCTTACGTCAGGACTTTACTTCAGGACTTTGGAAACCACGCCCGCGCCGACCGTACGGCCACCCTCGCGGATAGCGAAGCGCAGCCCCTCGTCCATCGCGACCGGCGTGATCAGTTCGCCCGTGATCTTGATGTTGTCGCCGGGCATCACCATCTCCGTGCCTTCGGGCAGATTGAGCACTCCCGTCACGTCGGTGGTGCGGAAGTAGAACTGCGGCCGGTAGCCGGTGAAGAACGGCGTATGCCGTCCGCCCTCTTCCTTGGTCAGGATGTAAGCCTCGGCCTCGAAGTTGGTGTGCGGCGTGATGCTGCCGGGGCGGGCCAGCACCTGTCCACGCTCGACATCTTCGCGCTTGAGTCCGCGCAGGAGCACGCCGATATTGTCGCCCGCCTGCCCTTCGTCGAGAATCTTGCGGAACATCTCGACTCCGGTCACCACCGTCTTGGAGGTGTCGCGGAAGCCGACGATTTCCACTTCCTCGCCAACCTTGACCTTGCCGCGCTCGACGCGTCCGGTGACCACCGTACCGCGGCCGGAGATCGAGAACACGTCCTCGACCGGCATCAGGAAGGGTTTTTCGATCTCGCGCGTGGGCTGGGGGATGTAGCTGTCGACCGCCGCCATCAGATCGAGGATCGGCTTGCAGTTGGGGCAGTCGTCCTTGCCGCAGCCGCAGTTGAGCGCCTTAAGGGCGCTGCCGCGGATGACCGGCACGTCGTCGCCCGGAAATTCGTATTTCTTGAGCAGGTCGCGCACTTCGAGCTCGACCAGGTCGAGCAATTCGGGGTCGTCGACCATGTCAACCTTGTTCATGAAGACCACGATCGAAGGCACGCCGACCTGGCGCGCGAGCAGGATATGCTCGCGCGTCTGCGGCATCGGCCCGTCGTTGGCTCCGACCACCAGGATGGCGCCGTCCATCTGGGCGGCGCCGGTAATCATATTCTTGATGTAGTCGGCGTGGCCCGGACAATCGACGTGCGCGTAGTGACGATTGGCGGTCTCGTACTCGACGTGCGCGATCGCGATGGTGATGCCGCGCTCGCGTTCCTCGGGCGCCTTGTCGATTTGATCGAAGGCGACGAACTGGGCAAGTTTCTTCGCAGAGAGCACCTTGGTGATCGCCGCGGTGAGCGTGGTCTTGCCGTGGTCGATATGGCCGATCGTGCCCACATTCGCGTGCGGCTTGTTACGTTCGAATTTAGCCTTGCCCATGATCCGTCCTCCGGTGTGACCCTCCCTGGCTGACTCCGTTAGGCCCGAGCGCGCTCGGCATTCTCGCCGCTACGCTCCATCAACTCCGTGTATATCTGCTGCGGCACCGGTTCGTAGGCGCCGAACTGCATCGTGTAAGTCGCCCGTCCCTGCGTCATCGAACGCAGACGGGTCGCGTAACCGAACATCGTGGCCAGCGGCACGCGCGCTTCGACCACCTGGGCGCCGGCGCGGTTCTCCATGTTGAGAATCTTGCCGCGCCGCCCGTTGAGGTCGCCGATCACCTCGCCCATGAATTCCTGCGGCATCACCACTTCGACTTCCATCACCGGCTCGAGTAGCACGGGGCTGGCCTTCTCGACCGCCTCGCGCAAACCCATCGAGGCCGCAATCTTGAACGCGAGTTCCGAGGAGTCGACCTCGTGGTACTTGCCGTCGAGCAGGATGACGCGAACGTCGACCATCGGATAGCCCGCCAGCACGCCGGTCTCCATCGCTTCCTTCACCCCGTCTTCGACCGACGGGATGAAGTTGCGCGGGATCGAGCCGCCCTTGGTGGCGTCGACGAATTCGAATCCGCCGCCCTTCTCGATCGGCTCGATACGCAGGTCGACCACGCCGAACTGCCCGTGGCCGCCGCTTTGGCGCACGAAACGCCCTTCGGCTTCCGCGGGCTTGCGGATGGTCTCGCGGTAAGCGACCTGCGGCTTGCCGACGTTGGCGTCGACTTTGAACTCGCGCAGCAAGCGGTCGACGATGATCTCCAGGTGCAACTCGCCCATCCCGGCGATCAGCGTCTGGCTGGTTTCGCGGTTGACGCTCACGCGGAACGACGGGTCCTCGCGCGCGAGCTTGGCCAGCGACTCGCCCAGGCGGTCCTGGTCGGCCTTGGTCTTGGGCTCGATCGCGATCTGGATGACCGGATCGGGAAATTCTATCGACTCGAGCACGATCGGATGCGCCGGGTCGCACAAGGTGTCGCCGGTGGTGGTGTCGCGCAGTCCCACCGCGCAGATGTCGCCGGCGAAAACTTCGGTAATTTCCTCGCGCTTGTTGGCGTGCATCTTGACCAGCCGTCCGATGCGCTCGCGCTTTTGCTTGGTCGAATTGAGCACCGACGATCCGCTCTCCAGCCGTCCCGAGTACACGCGCAAAAAAGTCAGCGTGCCGACATACGGGTCGGTCATGATCTTGAACGCAAGCGCGCTGAATGGCGCATCATCGCGCGGCCAGCGCTCTTCCATCTTGTCGCCGACCTTGCCCATCATAGGCGGAACGTCCAGCGGCGAGGGCAGATAGTCGACCACCGCGTCGAGCATCGGCTGTACGCCCTTGTTGCGGAACGCCGAGCCCATCAGCACCGGAATCGCCTCGATGTTGAGCGTGGCGACGCGGATGGCCTTGCGGATCTGTTCCGGCGACGGCTCGTCCTTGCCTTCCAGGAACATCTCCATGATGCGCTCGTCGTGGTCGGCGAGCGTCTCGATCATCTTCTCGCGCCAGCCGCGCGCGCTTTCCTTGAGCTCCGCCGGAATCTCTTCGACCCGGTAGTTGGCGCCGAGGCGATCCTCGTCCCAGATGAGCGCGCGGTTCTCGACCAGGTCGACCACGCCGGTGAATTTTTCCTCGTTGCCGATCGGGAGCTGAAGTACCAGCGGCTTGGCCTTGAGCTTGTCGCGGATCTCTCCGACCACGCGCTCGAAGTCGGCGCCCACCCGGTCCATCTTGTTGACGAACGCGATGCGCGGAACGCGATACTTGTCGGCCTGGCGCCACACGGTCTCGGATTGCGGCTCGACCCCGCCGACCGCGCAGAACACCGCCACCGCGCCGTCGAGCACGCGCAGGCTCCGCTCAACCTCGATGGTGAAGTCAACGTGTCCGGGCGTGTCGATGATATTGACCCGATGGTCGCGCCAGAAGCAGGTGGTCGCAGCCGACGTGATGGTGATGCCGCGTTCCTGCTCCTGCACCATCCAGTCCATCGTGGCGGTGCCTTCGTGCACCTCACCGATCTTGTAATTGATTCCGGTGTAGTACAGCACTCGCTCGGTAGTGGTGGTCTTACCGGCGTCGATATGCGCCATGATACCGATATTGCGCACATCTTCTATGGGAGTTTCACGCGCCATTTTACTACTTCCGATGCTTCCGATTCGTCCGCTTCCCGACCGGGTTCCTTAATCCTGCCTTTCGATCACCCAAGTTGGGGTGTGATTATTATTTTTTGTCTTACCAGCGATAATGGGCGAAGGCCTTGTTGGCCTCGGCCATCCGATGGGTGTCCTCGCGCTTTTTGACTGCGCCGCCGCGATTGCCAGCCGCTTCCAGAATCTCGACCGCCAGCCGCTCTTCCATCGATTTCTCGCCGCGCGCGCGCGCCGCCGTCACCAGCCAGCGCATCGCGAGCGAGTTGCGCCGCACCGGCCGCACTTCGACCGGCACCTGGTAGTTGGCGCCGCCTACGCGCCGCGAGCGCACTTCAACCGCGGGGCGGATATTATCCAGCGCCCGCTTGAAGACCACCAGCCCATCCTCCTTGGAACGCTCGGCGATAGTGTCGAGCGCGCGATAGAGAATCTGCTCGGCGAGCGACTTTTTTCCCTGCACCATCACCACATTGACAAACTTGGCGAGCGTGCGGTCGTGAAACTTTGGGTCCGGGGTAACTTCCCGGACGCGGGCCTGACCCTTGCGTGACATGGCTGTGTGCTACTTGGGCTTTTTGGAGCCGTACTTGGAGCGGCCCTTGCGCCGTTCTTGGACGCCGATCGAATCGAGCGTGCCGCGGATGACATGGTAGCGTACGCCGGGTAGGTCCTTGACCCGGCCCCCGCGAATCAGCACCACCGAGTGCTCCTGCAGGTTGTGCCCGACGCCCGGGATATAAGTGTTGACCTCGTAGCCGTTGGATAGCCGCACCCGCGCGACCTTGCGCAGTGCCGAGTTGGGCTTCTTGGGCGTGGTGGTCTTGACCTGCGTGCACACGCCGCGTTTCTGCGGCGAGCCTTGCAGGGCCGGCGCACTCATCTTGTAGCGCTTCTTGATGCGCGCCTGGCGAATCAGCTGGTTGATGGTCGGCACGTCGTCTCTCGGGACTGCATCTTTGCCGGGTGGCGCCCCTTTCCACCCCGGCCCGCACAAGCCTGTCGAAAAAACCCGGCCCGGAGCGTCTCTCCGAGCCGGCTCCACCCGCCCTGATGGACGGGAAACCGCTCTTCAAATAAACCCCCCAAGGGCGGACTCGCCCTTGGGGTGAACATACTTATTTAAAGCATCCTGAGCGAACTGTCAATCTCCGGCCGCTGCGGAGGCCTCGGCCAGCTCGCCCTTCTCGGCCTCTTCTCCGGGCGGCGGCGCCTCGGCCGCCACTTCGACCCGGTTGTAAATCGGCAAGCCCGTCCCCGCCGGAATGAGCCGGCCCATGATCACGTTCTCTTTGAGCCCGACCAGCCGGTCGACCTTGCCATTGATTGCCGCCTCGGTCAGCACCCGCGTGGTCTCCTGGAAAGACGCCGCCGAGATGAAGCTTTCGGTCGAGAGCGAGGCCTTGGTGATGCCCAGCAGCAGCGGCTCGGCGATTGCCGGCTCGCCGCCCTTGGTCAGGACGCGGCCGTTCTCCTCGTCGAAGCGCCATTTTTCGGTCTGGTCGCCGACCAGGAAATCGGTGTCGCCAACCTCCTTGATCCGTACCCGGCGCAGCATCTGGCGCACGATAACCTCGATATGTTTGTCGTTGATGCGCACGCCCTGGAGCCGGTAAATCTCCTGGATTTCGTCGACCAGGTATTTCGCCAGCGCCTTCTCGCCCAGGATGGTCAGGATGTCGTGCGGGTTGGACGAGCCTTCCATCAAGGGCTCGCCGGCGCGGACCATGTCGCCTTCGTGCACGCCAATATGCTTGCCCTTGGCGATCAGATACTCGCGCGGCTCGCCGACTTCAGGCGTCACCACGACCTTGCGCTTGCCCTTGGTGTCCTTGCCGAAAGAGACCTGGCCGTCGATTTCCGAGATGACCGCGAACTCCTTGGGCTTGCGCGCCTCGAACAGTTCGGCGACGCGCGGCAGACCGCCCGTGATGTCCTTGGTCTTGGTGGTCTCGCGTGGGATCTTGGCGATCACGTCGCCGGCGTGCACCGCCGTACCTTCGGGCACGTTGATGTACGATCCGACCGGCAAGAAGTAGCGCGCCTGCTGCTCGCTTGTGGTCAGGCGCGAGGTCTTGCCGCTATCGTCCTTGATCGAGATGCGCGGCCGCACGTCGAGGAGTTCCTTGGGCGGCTCGACGATGACGTTGGAGCGTGCGCCGGTGCGCTCGTCCACCCGCTCCTCCATCGTCTTGCCCTCGATGATATCGCCGTACTTAACCGCGCCGTCGACTTCGGTGATGATCGGCGTGGTGTACGGATCCCACTCGGCGATTAGCTCGCCGCCCTTGACACGCTCGCCGTCGGCCTTGCGCAGCTTGGCGCCGTAGACCAGCGGGTAGCGTTCACGTTCGCGCTCGCGCACAGCGCTGGCGTCGCCCGCCGTGACCTGGTTGACGATTGCGACTTCGCCGTGACGCGACATCACGATCAGGCTGCCGTCGCGGCTGGGCACGGTCTTGACGTTGTGCAGGCGCACGATGCCCTCGTTGCGCGCCTCCAGCGTGGTCTGTTCGGCGCGCCGGCTGGCGGTGCCGCCGATATGGAAAGTGCGCATCGTGAGCTGCGTGCCGGGCTCGCCAATCGACTGCGCCGCCATGATGCCGATGGCCTCGCCCATGTTGACCTGATGACCGCGTCCCAGGTCGCGTCCGTAGCACTTGACGCATACGCCCTGGCGCGACTGGCAGGTCAGCACCGAGCGAATCTTGACCCGTTCAAGGCCGGCCTCCTCAATTTCGGCCACCTTGTCCTCGTCGATCATTTCGTTGGCGCGCACCAGCACCTTGTTGTTGAACGGATCGTGGATCTCCTCCAGCGCCACCCGTCCGAGCACCCGGTCGCCCAGCCCCTCGATCACCTCGCCGCCTTCGACCAGCGGCGTCATCTCGATGCCGTCGAGCGTGCCGCAATCGTCCTCGGTGATGATCGAATCCTGCGCGACGTCAACCAGGCGGCGCGTGAGGTAGCCCGAGTTGGCGGTCTTGAGCGCCGTGTCGGCCAGTCCCTTGCGCGCGCCGTGAGTCGAGATGAAGTACTGCAACACCGTCAACCCTTCGCGGAAGTTGGCCGTAATCGGAGTCTCGATGATCTCGCCCGAGGGCTTGGCCATCAGGCCGCGCAACCCGGCGAGCTGGCGAATCTGCTGCTCGGAGCCACGCGCGCCGGAATCCGCCATGATGAAAATCGGGTTGAACGACGGCCCCACGATTTCCTTGCCGTCCTTGTCCTTGCCGAAAACCTGGGTCGACAACCCCTTGAGCACGGCCGATCCGATCTGGTCCTGGACCTCGGCCCAGATGTCGACCACCTTGTTGTAACGCTCACCGTCGGTGATGACGCCGTTGTTGTATTGCTTCTGGATCTCGCTGACTTCCTTCTGCGCCTTGTCCAGCAGCTCGGCCTTTTTCGCCGGGATCGTCATGTCCTTGATCGAAATCGAAATTCCGGCGCGCGTGGCGAAATCGAAGCCCACGTCCTTCAGCCGGTCGGCAAAGATGACCGTCGATTTGTTGCCGGCCCGGCGGTAGGTCAGGTCGATCAGGTTGCCGAGCTCCTTCTTCTTCATGGTCTTGTTGACTTCGGCAAACGGCACCACCGGCGGCACGATCTCGTAGAGCAGCACGCGCCCAACCGTGGTCTCGACCCTCTCGTAATTGGCCGCCTCCGCCGACGACGACATCGAGGGTCCGGCGCCGCGCCGATGTTCGTCCTCTTCGTCGACCGCCTGCGTCGCCAACATCCGCACCACCGGCATCCGCACCGTGATTCGCGCGTGCAAGTCAACTTCGTCGTGGTCGTAGGCGATACGCACTTCGGCCGGGCTGGCGAAGAACTTGCCCTCGCCGCGCGCCAGCGGCCGCTCGCGCGTCATGTAGTAGAGCCCCAGCACCATGTCCTGGGTGGGCACGATGATCGGCTTGCCGCTGGCAGGCGAGAGAATGTTGTTAGTCGACATCATCAGTGCGCGCGACTCGACCTGCGCCTCGATCGACAGCGGCACGTGCACTGCCATCTGGTCGCCGTCGAAGTCCGCGTTGTAGGCGACGCAAACCAGCGGATGGAGCTGGATCGCCTTGCCCTCGATCAGCACCGGCTCGAAGGCCTGGATGCCGAGCCGATGGAGCGTCGGCGCGCGGTTGAGCAGCACCGGATGCTCGCGGATCACGTCGTCGAGGATGTCCCAGACGTCCTTGCCTTCCTTCTCGACCATCTTCTTGGCGCTCTTGATGGTCGTGACGTAGCCCTTCTCCTCGAGCTTGGAATATATGAACGGTTTGAACAGCTCGAGCGCCATCTTCTTGGGCAACCCGCACTGATGGAGCCTGAGCTCCGGGCCGACCACGATGACCGAGCGGCCCGAGTAGTCCACGCGCTTGCCGAGCAGGTTCTGCCGAAAGCGCCCGGACTTGCCCTTGAGCATGTCGCTCAGCGATTTCAGCGGGCGCTTGGCCGGCCCCGTGATCGCACGGCCGCGCCGGCCGTTGTCGAACAACGCGTCAACCGCCTCCTGCAGCATCCGCTTCTCGTTGCGCACGATGATGTCGGGCGCATTGAGCTCGATGAGTCTTTTAAGCCGGTTGTTGCGGTTGATCACGCGCCGGTAGAGGTCGTTGAGGTCGGAGGTCGCGAAACGTCCGCCGTCCAGCGGCACCAGCGGGCGCAGGTCGGGCGGGATGACCGGCAGGATGGTCAGGATCATCCATTCGGGCCGGTTGCCCGAGTCGCGAAAGGCGTTGACCACCTTCAGGCGTTTGGCCACCTTCTTGCGCCGCGCCTCGCTCGCCGTGGCCTTCATCTCGACCCGCAGGTCTTCGGCCAGCTTCTCCAGATCGAGCCCCGAGAGCAGCGTGCGAATCGCCTCGGCGCCCATCTCGGCCTTGAAGCCGTCGGCGTACTGCTCGCGCGCCTCGCGATACTTGCGCTCGGTCAGCAATTCCTTGTGCTGCAGCGGAGTCTCGCCCGGGTCAAGCACCACGTAGCTCTCGAAGTACAGCACTTTCTCGAGTTCCTTGAGCGTCATGTCGACCAGCGTGCCGATACGCGAGGGGAGCGAGCGCAAAAACCAGATGTGGGCGACCGGCGCGGCGAGGTCGATATGGCCCATCCGCTCGCGCCGCACCTTGGACTGGATCACTTCGACGCCGCACTTCTCGCACACCACGCCGCGATGGCGCATCCGCTTGTACTTGCCGCAGTTGCACTCGTAGTCCTTGGTCGGACCGAAAATCTTGGCGCAAAAGAGCCCGTCCCGCTCCGGCTTGAAGGTGCGGTAGTTGATGGTCTCCGGCTTTTTTACCTCACCATGCGACCACGACCGGATCATCTCCGGCGACGCGATCGAGATGCGGATGGCATTGAACGCCAGCGGGTTCTTGGGCTTTTCAAAAATTCCGAAAAGGTCTTCCATACCCGATTACTCCTTGCACCGCACTATGGGCGGGGCTGCTGCTCCAGCAGTTCGACGTTGAGGCAGAGCGATTGCAGCTCCTTGACCATCACGTTGAACGACTCCGGCAGGCCCGGCTCCAGCGTATTCTCACCCTTGACGATGGCCTCGTACATGCGCGTGCGTCCGGCCACGTCGTCCGACTTAACCGTCAGCATTTCCTGCAGCGTGTAGGCCGCGCCGTAGGCTTCCAGCGCCCAGACTTCCATCTCGCCCAGGCGTTGGCCGCCGAACTGCGCCTTGCCGCCCAGCGGCTGCTGGGTGACCAGACTGTAGGGTCCGGTCGAGCGCGCGTGGATTTTGTCCTCGACCAGGTGATGCAGCTTCAGCATGTACATCACGCCCACCGTGACCGGCTGCTCGAATTTAAGCCCGGTGCGCCCGTCGTAGAGCGTGCACTGGCCGGTCTCGGAGAGCTCCGCGCGCTTGAGCAACGCGAAGATTTCCTCTTCATGCGCGCCGTCGAACACCGGCGAGGCCACGTGCACGCCGGCGCGACATTTGCCCGCCAGCTTCAAGACCTCGGCGTCGGGCAACTGGTCGACGAATTCCTGGCTCTCGCGGTCGTTGTAGAACTCACGCAACCGCTTGCGCATCTGCGCCGCAGTCGCGCCCGCCTTGAGCTCGTCGTCGATTTTGTGGCCGATTTCGCGCGCGGCCCATCCCAGATGGGTCTCCAGAATCTGCCCGACGTTCATCCGCGAGGGCACGCCCAGCGGATTGAGCACCATATCGACCGGGGTGCCGTCGTCCATCCGCGGCATGTCCTCTTCGGGCAGGATCCGCGAGAGCACGCCCTTGTTGCCGTGGCGGCCCGCCATCTTGTCACCCACCTGCAATCTGCGCTTGATGGCGACGAAAACCTTGATCATTTTGATTACGCCGGGCGCCAATTCGTCGCCGCCGCGCAGCCGTTCCTGCTTGGCCCCGTAGAACCCGGCCACCGCCTCGACGCTCGAGCGCATCGCGGCCACCGCCGCGGCGGCCTCCGTGGTCGCCCCTTCGCTCTCGACCCGCAACTGCTCCCAGGTGGGCGGCTGCAGCTCGTCGAGCGCCTCGCTGGTGAGCGTGTCGCCCTTGGCCAGCAGCACGCTGCGGTCATCGGCGATGATCCGCGCCGCGAGCTTCTTGCCGACCAGCGCGCGCTTGAGCTTGCGCAGCGTCTCCTGGCGGATGATGCGGATTTCCTCGCTCTCGTCCTGTTTGAGCCGCTCGATCTCCAGGCCGTGAATTTCCTGGCTGCGATCGTCGCGGGTCACGCCGCGCCGCGCAAACACGCGCGCGCCGATCACCGCGCCTTCGACGCCCGGCGGCACGCGCAGCGAGGTGTCGCGCACTTCGCCGGCCTTCTCGCCGAAAATCGCGCGCAGCAGCTTTTCCTCCGGGCTCAACTGGGTCTCGCCCTTGGGCGTGATCTTGCCGACCAGGATGTCGCCCGGACGAACCTCGGCGCCAATGCGGATGATGCCCGAGGTATCGAGATTGCGCAGCGCCTCTTCGCCCACGTTGGGGATGTCGCGCGTGATCTCTTCGGGCCCGAGCTTGGTGTCACGCGCCACGCACTCGAACTCCTCGATATGGACCGAGGTGAAGAGGTCGTCCTTGACCACCCGCTCGGAGATAAGGATGGAGTCCTCGAAGTTGTAGCCGCCCCACGGCATGAAGGCGACCAGCACATTGCGGCCCAGCGCCAGTTCGCCGACGTCGGTCGACGGTCCGTCGGCCAGCACGTCGCCGACGTTGACCCGCTCGCCGCGCACCACCACCGGCTTCTGATTGATGCAGGTGTTCTGATTGGAGCGCTGGTACTTGATCAGGTTGTAGATATCCACCCCGGCGTCGCGCGGGTCCTTGCTCGGCTTGTCGGCGCGGACCACCACGCGCTCGGCGTCGACGCTTTCGATCACGCCGTCGCGCCTGGCGATGACCGTAACGCCCGAATCGCGGCCAACCGTGCGTTCAAGGCCGGTGCCGACCAGCGGCGCGTCGGTCTTGAGCAACGGCACCGCCTGGCGCTGCATGTTCGAGCCCATCAGCGCACGGTTGGCGTCGTCGTTTTCCAGAAACGGGATCAGCGAGGCCGCCACCGACACCAGTTGGTTGGGCGAAACGTCCATGTACTGGACGTCCTCGGCGCGGACCACTGTGAACTCGCCGCCGATACGCGCCGAGACCGACTCGTTGGTGAACTTGCCATGCGCGTCGAGCGCCGCGTTGGCCTGCGCGATGACCTTGTCCTCTTCGTCGAGTGCCGAGAGGTAAACGATCCGATCGCTGACCCGGCTGTTGTCGACCACCCGGTAGGGCGTCTCGATAAAGCCGAAGTCGTTCACGCGCGCGTAGGTCGAGAGCGCCGCGATGAGTCCGATATTGGGGCCCTCGGGAGTCTCGATCGGGCAGACGCGGCCGTAGTGCGTGGGATGAACGTCGCGGACCTCGAAGCCCGCGCGCTCGCGCGTAAGACCGCCCGGACCGAGCGCGGAGAGGCGGCGCTTGTGTGCGATCTCGGAGAGCGGATTGGTCTGATCCATGAACTGCGAGAGTTGGGAGGAGCCGAAGAACTCCTTGATCACAGCGGAGGCCGGCTTGTAGTTGACCAGCTCCTGCGGCATCAGGGTCTCGATGTCCTGCAGGCTCATCCGCTCCTTGATCGCCCGCTCCATCCGCACCAGTCCGATGCGGAACTGGTTCTCGACCAGTTCACCGACGGCGCGCACGCGGCGGTTGCCGAGATGGTCGATGTCATCGATCTGGCCGTTGCCGCTCTTGAGCTCGATGAGATAGCGGACGACTTCGAGGATGTCCTCGCGGCGCAGCGTGCCCTGCTCCAGCGGCACGTCGAGCTTGAGCTTGTGGTTGAGCTTGAGCCGGCCGACCTTGGACAGATCGTAGCGCTCCGGGTTGAAGAACAGGTTGTTGAAAAAAGTGGTCGCGGTCTCCGGCGTCGGCGGATCGCCCGGGCGCAGCTTCTTGTAAATATCGATGATCGCTTCGTTGGGCGTCTCGAGCTTGTCCAGCGCGAGCGTGAGCCGAAGCGGCCCGCCGCCCGGCTGCTCCTCGGTGTAGAGCACCTCGAGCTTCTTGATTCCATGGGCGCGCAGCTTCTCCAGCGCTTCCTCGGACAGCTCCTCGTTGGTCTGCACCAGCACTTCGCCGGTCGCCGGGTCGGCCACGTCGTGGGCGGAGATGCGTCCGACCACTTCGTCAAGCGCGATCGGAATCTCGCTGACCTTGGCCGCCTCCAGCGCGCGCACGATCGCCTTGTTGAACTTGCGTCCCTCGCGCGCCAGCACGTCGCCCGACTTGGGATCCTTCACGTCGCGGCCAATCTTGGTGCCCAACAACTGGTCGGGCTTGAACTGCTTGGCGAGCTGCTTGGGGTCGAGGATCAGCACGTCCTTGCGGTAGTAGTAGTTGAGCAGGTCCTCGGTGGTCATCCCGAGCGCTCGCAGTAGCACCGTGGCGGGAAACTTGCGCCGCCGATCGATCCGCACGTAGAGCACGTCGCGCGGGTCGAACTCGAAATCGATCCAGCTCCCGCGATACGGAATGATTCGCGCCGAGTAGAGCAGCTTGCCGGTGGAATGCGTGCGCCCCTTGTCGTGCTCGAAGAACACCCCGGGCGAGCGATGGAGCTGCGAAACGATGACCCGCTCGGTGCCGTTCACCATGAACGTCCCGTTGCCGGTCATCAGCGGTATCTCGCCGAAGTAGACTTCCTGCTCCTTGACGTTCTTGATCGAGCGCCGTCCGCTCTCGACGTCCCAGATGACGAGTTGGATTTTGACCTTCAGCGGCGCCGCGTAGGTCATCCCGCGCTGATGGCATTCCTCGACGTCGTACTTGGGCTCGCCCAGTTCGTAGGTGACGAATTCCAGCGAGGCGGTCTCGTTGAAGTCCTTGATCGGAAAGACCGACTTGAACACCGCCTGCAAGCCGGTGTCGGTGCGCTGGTCGGAGGGGACCCCGGCCTGGAGGAATTCCTCGTACGAGCGCTTCTGAATCTCGATCAGATTTGGGATGTCGATAATCTTCTTGATCTTGCCGAAACTGCGGCGCAGACGAAGATTACTCGTCACCTGGGACAGCTGAGCCATCACTACCTCGCTTGGCGCCGGACCGCGCGCGCCATGGGGAACGTCGAACAGGCGCCAGACGCGGCTGTTCGTAAGCCGCGCCCCGTGCCTTCTATCAGAGCGAAACCGAGCCGTTCGGCGCGGCCACCTGCCGCTGCCGCCAGCTCAATTGCGCAAAATTCAAATTGCACTGAATACGTGGACCTACTTCAGCTCCACCGTGGCGCCCGCCTCCACCAGCTTCTTCTGCACCTCTTCCGCTTCGGCCTTGGTGACCCCTTCCTTAACCGCCTTGGGAGCGCCGTCAACCAGGTCCTTGGCTTCTTTGAGGCCAAGGCCGGTGAGCTCGCGCACGACTTTGATCACCTGGATCTTCTTTTCGCCCGACCCGGTCAGCATCACCGTGAATTCGTCCTTCTCCACCGCTGGCGCTGCCGCTGCCGCCGGACCCGCCGCCGCAACCGCCACCGGAGCCGCCGCCGACACGCCGAGCTCCTGTTCGAGCTCCTTTACCAGGGCCGCCGCTTCCATCAGGCTCATGTTCTTCAAAAAGTCCTTGACCTGGTCGCGGTTTACTTGTGCTGCTTCTGACATCTCAGGATCCCTCTCTACTTTATTTCGTCGCCAGCGGCCGCCGGAAGGGGTGTTTGTGGGAGCGCCTCACCCGGGAGCCTTTTCTTCACTTTAATTTTTGACTTCGTCCAACTTCTTCGTCTAGAACCTGCCCCGCTCTGAACCACCCCGCTCTACCCCCCACTCGAACCCGCACGGCTCAAACCGTGTCTTGCCCAGCCCCACACGCGATCAGCCTTCGCTCGGCGCCGCGTCGCTGGGAGTCGTGTCGCTGGGCGCCGCGTCGGCCGGCGCCGCGTCTGTCGGCGCCGCGGCGGGAGGCGCCGCACTGCCGGCCGCGGGGGGCGCCGCGTCGCCATTTTTTTTGCCGATCGCGTCGACCAGTCGCGCCAGTGCCGATCCGGGCTCGTTGAGCAGCCGGACCACTTGCGTCGCCGGCGCCATCAGCAGCCCGAGCAGTTGCGCCAGGATTACCTCGCGCGGCGGCAACGCCGCCAGCGCCTGGATTTCCTCGCCGCTTAGCGGCTTGCCGTCGAGCACGCCGCCGCGGACTTTGAACTTCTCGCCCAACTCGCGCATCCCGGTCACGGTCTTGGCCAGTTCGACCGGGTCGGCGAAGCTCAGGATAAGGCCCACCGGGCCGCCGAGCTGGCCGTCGAGCTGCGAGAAGGCCGTGTCCTTGATCGCGCGGCGGATGAGCGTGTTCTTGGCCACTCGCAACTCGCCACGCACCGCGCGCAGCTTGCGACGCACTTCGGTCGCCTCGCCCGCCGTTATCCCACGATATTCGGATACCAGCGCGATACTGGCGCGGCCGAGTCCCTCGGTAATTTCCGCTACCAGCGCAGTCTTCTGTTCCTTGCGCATGCTCTTCAGATTCCCTTCACGCCGCGGCCGCCACGATACGTGCCGCGCCGGGATCGACCTTCACGCCGGGCCCCATGGTCGAGGACACCGAGACGCTCTTTACATAGTTGCCCTTGGCGCTGGACGGCTTGGCGCGTGCGATCGCGTTGAGCAGCGTATTCGCATTCTCCGCCAGCTTGGCCTCGCCGAAGCTGAGCTTGCCGATGCGCGCGTGGATCACTCCGGCCTTGTCGACCCGGTAGTCCACCTTGCCCGCCTTGACTTCGCCGACCGCCTTGGCGACGTCGAAGGTCACGGTGCCGACGCGCGGATTGGGCATCAGGCCGCGCGGTCCCAGGATTTTACCGATCCGGCCGACCGCGCCCATGATATCGGGAGTCGCGATGACGCGGTCGAAGTCGAGCCAGTTCTCCTCCTGGATGCGCTTGATGAGGTCTTCGCCGCCGACGAAATCGGCGCCCGCCTCGCGCGCCTCGCGCTCCTTGTCGCCCTTGGCCAGCACCAGCACGCGCGACACCTTGCCGGTGCCGTTGGGCAGCACCACCGTGCCGCGCACGTTCTGGTCGGCCTGGCGCGGATCGACGTTGAGCCGCACTGCGAGTTCCACCGTCTCGTCGAACTTAGCGACCTTGTTGGCGGCTACGATCTTGAGCGCTTCCTCGAGGGTATAGCGCTTTTCGGGATCGACCTGCTTGGCCGCCTCGCGGTATTTTTTTCCTGCCATATCCTGATTCGCCTGCTGCTCTACTCGACCTCTATTCAACTACGTCAATACCCATCGAACGCGCCGTGCCGGCCACCGTGCGCGCCGCCGCCTCGATACTGGCGGCGGTCAGGTCCTTGACCTTGGTCTTGGCGATCTCCTCGACCTGCTTGTGGGTGACCTTGCCGACCTTGTTCTTGTTGGGCAGCGGCGATCCCTTCTCAATCCCGGCCGCACGCAACAGCAGGATCGAAGCCGGCGGGCTCTTGGTCACGAAGGTGAAGGAGCGGTCGGCATAGACCGTGACGATCACCGGGATGACCAAGCCCTGCATTGCCTGGGTCTGCGCATTGAAGGCCTTGCAGAACTCCATGATATTGACCCCGCGCTGGCCGAGCGCGGGACCGACCGGGGGAGAGGGATTGGCCGCTCCCGCCGGAATCTGCAACTTTATCTGGCCGACGACTTTCTTCGCCATCTAAATCAATATCCGTCTCTCAATGTCAGTCTCGATACCCGCTAGATAGCCGTGAATCTCTGGTCACGATAAACGGGGCTTTAAGCCGCCGCCATTTCGGCGCCGGCTCCCGGCCACGCTTTCTATGATTTCTCCACCTGCACGAAATCGAGCTCGACCGGCGTGGCGCGTCCGAAAATCGAGATCAGCACGCGCACCTTGCCCTTCTCAGGCCGCACTTCCTCGACCGTCCCGTTGAAATCCTGGAACGGGCCGTCGACCACCTTGACCGCCTCGCCCACCTCGAACAGCACCTTGGGCTTGGGCCTGAGCGCGCCCTCCTGCATCTGCTGCGTTATCTGGCGCACCTCGGATTCCGGCACTTCGGGCGGGGCGGTGGCATGGCCGACGAAGCCGGTTATCTTGGGCGTGTCCTTGATTACGTGCCAGGTCTCGTCGGTTAGCTCCATGTTGACGAAGATGTAGCCGGGGAAGAACTTGCGGCTCGAAATTTTGCGCTGCCCGCCCTTGCCCAGTTCCTGTACGCGCTCGACCGGAACCAGCACTTCGCCGATCTTGTCTTCCATCCCCATCGAGCGCACCCGCTCCTCGAGCGCGGCCTTGGCCTTCTGCTCGTAGCCGGAGTAGGTGTGCACCACGTACCACTTCCAACTTGGGTGGTGGACGGCCGCTTTGGCGTCGGTTGCGCTTGCCGCGGTGGATCCTGCTGCGTCTGCCATAATCAAAGTGCCGAGCCCCGGGCGGCCGCGCCTTGGGGCCGAATCACGAAAGCCGCATCGCCTGAGCGCTCGCCGGCGCCGGTTGCGATACGTGTCACGAGCGTTGCGCCTATCCCAACAGCTGGCGGACTATCCGGGTCGCGGCGAAATCGGCCAACCCCAGCCACATCGCCATCACCAGCGTTAATATAACCACTACGAAGGTCGCCTGTGCCGTCTCCCGGGGCGTAGGAAAATGGACTTTCGCCAGCTCCGTCCACGCCTCCTGGACAAAACTGACCGACCGATCGAGGTAACTTTTCAGACTATCCATAATAGTGCATCAATTCAAGCGCTATAATGAGATGCGATGGCGGGCCAGGCAGGATTCGAACCTGCAACCCTCGGATTTGGAGTCCGATGCTCTAGCCAGTTAGAGCTACTGACCCTCCGTGAAGCCATGCTTATATCATACCCTCGCCAACCATAAGCCCAAATACCCGCCGATATCCGGCCCCGCAGCCTCCACCCGCCCGCGACATCGAACGGACCACGCCGTCGCCGACGCTTCGCATCCAACCCGCCAGATTCAGATGCGTCCGTCTGTACCGGAGGCCTCGTCCGAATTGTCTCGCGACACCTGGCCCCGCTAGACCTTGGTCTCGCGATGGGCGGTGTGCGAGCGGCACGACGGACAGAACTTCTTGATCACGAACTTCTCGGTCTGCTTCTTCTTGTTCTTGCTGGTCGTATAGTTACGCCTTTTGCAGCTATCACACGCCAAGCCTATCAAATCTCGCATCGTCCCTCTCTACTTATCGGTCCTATCGGTCCTATCGGTTCTGGGACCAACTCTACCGGCCCTGAGGAACCAACTTTATCGCATGCCGCGGTTGTATGCCGCCATGCCGCGTGGCCGGCCAGATTCTGCAAGCCCACGACGGGATTCGAACCCGTGACCTCTTCCTTACCAAGGAAGTGCTCTACCGACTGAGCTACATGGGCCCAATTTCATCCCGCGCCCGCGCGCCGCGGCTCCATGTGGCGCGGCACGATAAGGCTTATGGAGCGGGAAACGGGATTCGAACCCGCGACCCCGAGCTTGGAAGGCTCGCGCTCTACCAACTGAGCTATTCCCGCCCACACAGGCGCCAAAACCCTGCGATCACTGGTGGAGAGGGGAGGATTCGAACCTCCGAAGGCATAAGCCGGCAGATTTACAGTCTGCTCCCTTTGGCCACTCGGGAACCTCTCCGCTCCGAAAACTCTCGTGACCTGAGCCGATGGGCGGATTTGAACCGTCAACCTACTGATTACAAATCAGTTGCTCTACCGTTGAGCTACATCGGCCCACGGATCGTAAACTAACCTAACTATTCCCGCCCCTAAAGACTGTCAAGCACGTAAAGGCTCATGACTTCTCGTATGGAGGCCCCAAAGTGGCCGCGCGTTGACGATCCATCACGGACTGTGTTGGAGTTGGCCCGTAGCTCTTCGGAATTTCGGCAACAGCAGGAGTCAAAATGATCGACCTCTATTATTGGCCGACCCCCAACGGGCACAAAATCACGATTTTCCTCGAAGAGACCGGACTCGAATACCGAATCGTTCCGGTTAATATCCGCAAGGGCGAGCAGTTCACGCCCGAGTTTTTGAAAATCAGCCCGAACAACCGGATGCCGGCGATCGTGGATTCCGACGGGCCCGGAGGAAAACCGTTCTCGCTCTTCGAGTCGGGCGCGATTCTGCTCTATCTCGCCGAGAAGACCGGCAAGCTGATGCCGTCCGAGATACGCGCGCGTTACCGGGTAGTCGAGTGGTTGATGTTCCAGATGGCCAACGTTGGCCCGATGCTCGGCCAGGCGGGCCATTTCCGCAACGCCGCGCCCGAGAAAATTCCCTACGCGATCGAGCGCTACACCAACGAGTCGCATCGCCTTTTCAACGTGCTGGACAAACGCCTGGCCGAGAGCCCCTACATGGCGGGCGACTATTCGATCGCCGACATCGCAACCTATCCGTGGATCGTCGCCGCGCTCAAGGCGCAGCCCGAGCAGTTGGACACGCGGCCGAATCTCAAGCGCTGGATCGACGCGATTGCGGCCCGGCCGGCCGTCGTAAAGGGCATGGCCGTGATGGCCGATCAGCCGCACAAGCCGCTCACCGAAGAAGAGCGGGCGATACTCTACGGCTCCAAGCAGCACGAACGCCGCTGATCGAAACCGCCCGCTTGGGAAATCCGGAGCCTGTGAAGCCGCACTCGCGCGATATGTGACGAATTACGCCGGCGTGCCGGCCGCCGCCGCCGCCCGCGCCGCGGCGCGCCGGCGCGCAATCTCGAACAACGCGACCGCAGCCGCCACCGAGACGTTGAGCGATCCGACTTTTCCGTACATCGGAATCCGCACCACGAAATCAGAGTTCTTCCTGACGATCTCGCGCACGCCGCGGCCCTCGGAGCCCACTATCAACGCGAGCCGGCGGGTCGTATCCAGTTCGTAGATTTCGAGATCGCCCTCGGGCGCAAGCGCGGCGATCCAGTAGCCGGCCTGCTTGAGATCCTCCATCGCGCGCGCAACGTTGCCGCATCGCGCGATCCTGAGATGCACCCACGCACCCGACGACGATTTTATCGCCGCCGGCGTGACCGCCGCAGTGCGGTCGCGCGCGAGCACCACGCTGTCCACCCCGGCGCCTTCGGCCGAGCGCAAAAGCGCGCCCAGGTTGCGCGGGTCGGTCACGCCGTCGACCAGCAGCAGCGGGTCGGGCGCCCCCGCCACTACGTCCTCGAACGCCGCGTAGCTGTATTCGCGAATCAGGGCGACGACGCCCTGATGTCGCGACTCACCGCCCGCCATCCGCACGAGCGCTCCCGCCTCCGCGGCCACGACGTGGCCGCCGGCGGCGCGCACGCGTTCGATATCGCCGGCGAAGCGCGCCTGCAGGTCGGCGCGCACGTAAAGCGTGCGCACCGCGCCCGGCGCGGCGCCGATAAGCTCATGCACCGGCTCCGCGCCGAACACCAGGTCGCGCGCCGGAGCGCCGGGCGCCGCCGAGGCGGGCGCCCGACGCTCCGGCGCTGCGTGCTGCTGCCACGGCCGCGCCGCCGCCTCGGGCGGCGGCGCGGCCGTGGCAGCAGTCTGTGGCCGCGGCGGAACCGCGGCGCGCCCGCCCTGGGGGCGGGCGCGCCGCGGACCGCCCGGCGGATTCGGGCGGCGATGCTTCATCGCCGCCCGATCATAGTCGGCCGCCGCGCGCGGCGACAGTGATAAACTGAAAATGATCTGTCGCCGCGCACGAGGCCGGCGCAGGTTGGCCGCCAAATAGAGGAGCGCGCGCGCTCCTCTATTGGTTCGCTTGCCAGTGATGGTTTGCTTGCCGGCTGCATCCGTCTAGACTTGTGTGCGTACTTACGATACGCGCGTCTCTTTAGACAATGCTCAAGCCGCGAATCATCGACCGCTACGTCGCCGCCGAGGTCATCGGACCGTTCGTGATGGGCGTCGGACTGCTGACCTTCGCGCTGGTCACTGGCAAGCTGCTCAAGCTGACCGAGATGGTGGTCAATCACGGCGTCGGGCTTGGCCAGGTGATGAGCCTTATCGGCTACATCATGCCCGCCTTTCTCGAGCTGACCTTTCCGATGGCGGTGCTGCTCGGCGTGCTGCTCGGTTTCGGACGGATGTCGGGCGACCGCGAGCTTATCGCCGCCCGCGCCTGTGGCATCAGCCTTTACCGGCTCGCGATCCCGGTGATCGCGGTGGCGCTGGTGGTCTACGCGATAGCGAGTTGGTTCGCGTTTTCCGTGCGGCCGTGGGCCAATTCCAATCTTCAGGCCGAGCTCTACCGGCTCACCCGCACGCGCTCGACCGCCGGCCTTAAGGAGAAAGTCTTCGACAACAGCTTCCCCGGCCTGGTGCTCTACGTCGATCACATCTCGAACAACAATGGCTCGCTGCAGGGCGTTTTGATCTCCGACGCGCGCAGCAGAGAGCAGCAGAACACGATCATCGCGGAGCGCGGAATCATCGTGCCCGACGAAAACAACGAGAACATCACTTTGCGCCTGTTCGACGGATCGGTCTTCGGCGTCGATCCCTCCACCCACGCCAGCCACATCACCAGCTTCCTCATCTACGACCTTAACGTGGAGCCGCAGAGCGGCCTGATCGAAGAGAGCCAGCAACCCGAAGAAATGACTTACCGGGAGCTCAAGGGAGTGATCGCCAAGGCGCGCGCTGCGCATCAGCCGGACCATCTGGCAGAGGCCGAGATGGCGGGCAAGTACACGGTGCCGCTGGCGACGCTGCTGTTCGCTCTGCTCGGTGTGCCGCTGGGACTCAAGCCCGCGCGCGGGGGACAATCGGAACGCTTCGGCGTCGCGATCGCGCTGTTCTTTTTGTACTACATGCTGATGCGGCTGGGACGGACGCTGGCCGAGCGCGGAATGCTCAACGCGCTGGCCGCGATGGCGATTCCTGACGTGGTGTTCCTGGGACTCGCGGTTTGGATGTTCTACCGCAGCGCGACCGACCGCGACGATCAGGGGCGCGGCCCGGGCGACCTCATCTGGGACCTTATCGAGCGCTTCGGCCACAAGGAGGCCGCATGAAACTGCGTCCGCGGCTCTCGCCGACGCTCGACCGTTTTCTGGGCGGCCATTTTCTCGGCCCGTTCTTCGTCTGCCTGGCGGCCTTCACCGCCGCCTATCTGCTGGGCGACATCTTCGACCGCTTCGACGACCTGATGCGTTATGGCGGATTCGGCCTGCTGGGCTTGGAGTACTTCGCGCTGAAGCTCCCGCTGATCGTTTCGCAATTGCTCCCGGTCGCCTCGCTGGCCGGCGTGCTGCTCGGCTTCGCACTGCTCAACCGCACGGGCGAGGTGCTCGCCTGCCAGCAACTCGGCATCAGCCGCTTTGAGATGGCGGTGCCGGTGCTGCTGCTGGCGGCGATGATTTCGATCGCCGACTTTGCGATCAGCGAGACGGTGGTGCCGGTCGCCACCCGCGAGGCGAAGCATCTTTACCAGGTGCAACTGCAGCGGCGAAAAATTTACGGCATCTTCTTCAACCGCCGCATCTGGGTGCGCGTGACCGACGGCTTTATGAGCGCCGACGACTATGACGGCCATAAAAAGATGCTCCACGGCGTCACGCTCTACCGCGTCGGCCACGACTACCTGCTCACGCAAGTGGAGCACGCTCCATCTGCCGAGTGGAACGGGCGGCAATGGCGGCCCATTGAGTTGACGGCGTTCAAGCTGATCCCCGGAGGTAAGGTCGTGACGACCGTTCCCGGTCCGTTTCGTATCGACGTCAATCCGGCCGACTTCAGCCTGCTCCGGATGGATCCCGACGAATTCAGCCTCTGGCAACTCGATTCGTATATCCACAACCTGCGGCACAAGGGGCTCGACCCGGGAGGCTATTTCGTCGATCGCGATCTTAAGTACGCGATGCCGCTGGCGTGCGTGATCATGGCGGCGCTGGGCCTGGCGCTCAGCCTCGACCCGTTGCCGCGCAGCCTCAGCATCGGGCGCAGCTTCACGCTGGCGATCGCGATCGGCTTCGGTTACTGGCTGATGTTCGGCTTGACTTCGTCGCTCGGCCGCTCCGGCCTGATGGCGCCGTGGCTCGCCGCCTGGATCCCCAACCTGACGTTCACCATCCTGGCCGCTTCGCTCTTCCTGTTCGGCGAGGAACGCTGATGCCTACGGATTCAATAGCGCTGCTGGGCGTGGCCGCGGTGCGCGACTTCCTGACCTTCGCGCGCATCGGACACCTCGCCACCGCCGACGCCGCGGGCGTTCCGCATAACGTGCCGCTGTGCTTCTGGTTCGACGGCGCGCGCTTTTACTTCGCGATCGACGAGAAACCCAAGCGCGGACGCGCGATGGCGCTGCGCCGGATGCGCAATATCGCGGCCAATCCCAGCGTCGCCCTGGTCGTCGACCACTACGAGGAGCACTGGAGCAATCTTGCGTACGTGCTGATCCATGGGCACGCCAGCGTGGTCGACGATCGTGAGGAATATCTGCTCGCGCTGCGGAGCCTGCGCGACAAGTATCCGCAGTACCGCGCGATGGCGCTCAGTATCGAGAACAATCCCGTCGTGCGTATCGATCCGACGCGCGTCCACGTCTGGGGCGAGCGCTTCAAGCCCGCCGCGCCGGGCGCGACGCGTCCTCAATCCAGTTAGGGCGGCGCTCCGCGATGCGACGGCTGGAGGAAATCGCCCGCGCGCTTGCCGACGCCACTCTCGACGGATGGCTGTTCTATGATTTCCGCCACAGCGATCCGCTCGCCTATAGGATTCTCGGGCTCAACAAAGAAGGGATAACGACCCGGCGATGGTTCTGCTATGTGCCGGCGCATGGCGCGCCGCGCGCGCTGGTCTCGGCGGTCGAGGCCGAGCGCCTGGCGGAACTGGGAGTCGAGACGATTGTTTATCGTTCGGCGGACGGCATGCTCGCCGCGCTCGGAGACTTTCTGGACGGCGCGCGGCGAATCGCGATGAACTACTCGCCGCGATGCGCGATTCCGTACGTCGCCCGTGTCGATGCCGGCACGGTGGAAATGGTCCGCTCGCTCGGCGTTGAAGTAGCCTCGGCCGCCGACCTGATCCAGCGCTTCGAGGCGCGGCTCGAACCGGCGCAGCTTGAGAGCCATCGGCGCGCCGCGGCGATAGTGCGCCGCGTAGTAGACGAGACCTTCGCCGAAATCGCGCGTTCGATCGCTTCGGGCGCACCGGCCATTCAATACTCGGAATACTCAGCGCAACAATTCGTGCTCGCGCGTTTCGCCGCGCATGGCCTCGTTGCCGACGATCCGCCGATCGTCGCGGTCAACACCAGCGCCGCGCGCCCGCACTTCGAGCCGTCGGCCGCAGGCGATACGCCGATCCGGCGCGGCGACCTGGTGCTGCTCGACCTGTGGGCCAAGGAGCCCGGTCCCGCGGCCATCTACGCCGACCTGACCTGGATGGCGTTCGCGGGCGAACGGGTGCCCGAGGAATACGCGCGCGTGTTTTCGATCGTGGCCGAGGCGCGCGACGCCGCAGTCGATTTCATCCGCGCCCGCGTCGGCGCCGGAGAGCCGGTGCGCGGCGAGGAGGCCGACCGCGTCGCGCGCGGCGTGATCGAACGCGCCGGTTTCGCCGAGCAGTTCGTCCATCGCACCGGCCATTCGATCGGACGCGAGGTCCATGGCGCCGGCGCCAACCTCGACTCGCTCGAAACGCATGACCATCGCACGCTCATCGATCGCACCTGCTTCTCGGTCGAGCCGGGAATCTATTTGCCGGGCCGCTTCGGCGTGCGCAGCGAACTCGACATGACGATCGAGGACGGCCGCGCCGAAGTGAGCGCCGCGCCGGCCCAGCGCGAGATCGTCGCGCTGCTGAAGTAGAATCAGAGAAGTCTGTTGTGGCTCCGAAGTGAAGGATCGACGCGCAGCGATTTTTGTGTTTCAACCATCCTGCTAGGATGCGACGCGCGTCGATTCGCGCAACAATTGAACAGTTGCTAGCCGTAGCCGCCCGATGATTCGCGCAATTATCTTCGACCTCGACGGCACGCTCGCCGACACCGAGCCGCTCCATTTCGAGGCCTTCGCCCGCGTGCTCCGCGCCGAAGGAATGGAACTCGAGCGCGCGGAATATTTCAGCCGGCTCATCGGCCTCGACGATTGCGACTGCTTCACCGCAGTGCTGCGCGAAAACGGCAGAGCGGTGGCCGACGGCGCCCTCGCCGCGCTCATCGCGCGCAAGGCCGCCATCTACCAGGAGATGATCGCCGGCCGCGACGTGACCTTTCCCGGCGCCGCCGACTTCGTGCGGCTATGCGCGGCGCGCTTCCCGCTGACCGTGGCGACCGGCACGCTGCGGGTCGAGGCGGAACTCATCCTAAAATGCGCCGGCGTGCGCGAGCTTTTCGCCGACATCATCGCGGCCGAAGACGTCGAGCACGGCAAGCCCGCGCCCGAGGGTTTCGAAAAGGCGATGGGACGCCTGGGCTTCCTGCTGCGCTTGCGGCCACCGCTCGAGCCATCCGAATGCCTCGTGATCGAAGATACGGTCGCCGGTGTCGAGGCGGGGCAGCGAGCCGGGATGCGAGTGCTGGCGTTATGCCATAGCGCGCGTGCCGAGGCACTGAAAGGGGCGGAAATCGTACGCAATTCGCTGGCCGAGACCGATCTGGACGAGATTCTGCGCGAGCTTTCTCGATAGCTTTATATCTCAGTCAAGATTTATAAGGTGCTTAAAGACGTTTAGCTCTTGCTTCCCTTGAAGCGAGCGATAGACTGTCCTGCATCAGCGTCGCTCGCCATAGCCTAGCTACGCAAAGGGCACTCCAATCGGGGAGCAAGGGGCAATTATGCATAGCACGTCGCAGATCACGTCGATTCACTCCAACCAGGCGGCCAAAATTGCCGCCATCATGGCCCTAATCGCCGTTCTCGCGGCGAGCTGGCCGCTGGCCGGCGTGGCCTGGGCGTTCTCGGTCCATCTGCCGCGCAAACACTTCATGATCCTGCTGTTCGTGCCCTTCTTCTATGCGCTGGCGACTTACTTCCTGGTCGGGCTCGGATGCACGCTATACAATTTCGCCGCGCGCACGGTCGGCGGGCTGCGAATCGAAGTCGCGCATCACACCCAGGGAACTGAAGTCGCGCACGACGTTGTCGAGAGCGCTGAGAAGCCCGCGCCGCTGCGCAAGGTGGCGTAGCCGCGAAGGCGCGGGACAATCCGCAGCGATGCCGCAGCGAGACTGAACGCTAGTCCGACGTCTTAAGCGCCGTGAGTAGCCGTTCCTTGAGATTGTCGAACGGGCCGTTCGACATGATGAGCGCGACGTCGCCCACGCGCGCGTCGGCCAGCATCCGCGCGAGCATGTCGTCGCTCGACGCGCAGGCGAACGCGGCCGGTCCACGGCGGCCGATTTCGGCTGCGAGGTCCTCGACCGAGAGGCGGCCTCCCGCCGCAATCGGATCGTTGTCCTTGAAATAAACCGGCGCCAGGTAGACGCGCGCGGCGCGGTCGAAGGCGGCGGCGAACTCGGCCTGGAAGACGTTGCGGCGCGCGGTGTTGGAGCGCGGCTCGAAGGCGGCCAGGATACGCCGGCCCGCGAACCGCTCCGCGATAGCCGCCAGGGTCGCGCGGATCGCGGTCGGATGATGCGCGAAATCGTCGACCACGGCGACGCCGCGCGCCTCGCCGATTAATTCCTGGCGGCGCACCACGCCGCGAAACGATTCCAGGCCGCGCGCGATCTCGTCCGCGCCAACTCCGAATTCGCCCAGCAGCACCGCCACGCCGAGCGCGTTGGCGACGTTCATGCGGCCGCCGATCGGGAGACGCAGTCCATCGGCAACGGTCTTGCCATCGCGCTCGATCGAAAAGCGTGCGCCATCCGCTCCGACGCTCACGGCGGCGGCACGAAACTCACCTGCGTCAAGCCCGAAGGTGAGGCGCTTGGCGTGCGTACCTTCGGTCACCTCCAGCGCGGCGGGCGAATCGGCGCATACCACGAGCACGCCCGCCGGCTCCATCCGCGCCGCCAGCGCGCGGAACGAGGACTTTACGTGGTCGAGATCGCGATAGATATCGGCGTGGTCGAACTCGACCGCGGTCAGGATCGCGCCGCGCGGCCGGTAGTGGAGAAACTTCGGCCCCTTGTCGAAAAACGCGGTGTCGTACTCGTCGCCCTCGATCACGAAATCGCCGCCCGCGCCGAGCCGGTAATTGGAGCCGAAATCCTTGGCCACCCCGCCGACGAGCATCGAGGGATCGCGCCCGGCGGCGTCGAGCACGTGCGCCATGATCGCGGTCGAAGTCGTCTTGCCATGCGTCCCCGCGACCATCAGGACCCGCTTCGCTCGGAGAAAGAAATGCCACAGCGCCTCGGGCATCGAGAGATACGGCAGCGCGCTTTCGAGCAACGCCTGCGCCTCGGGATTGGCGCGCGTGACAACGTTGCCGACCACGACCAGGTCGGGCGCGGGCGCCAGGTTTTGCGGGCCGAAACTTTTTTGCACCTCGACGCGCATCCGCGCCAGCAGCGAAGCCGTCGGCTCGTAGAGCTGGTTGTCGGAGCCGGTGACGCGATAGCCGCGCTCGGCCAGCATCCCGGCCAACGCCGCCATCGCGGTGCCCGCGACCCCGATCAAATGGATGTGGCGAATGTCGTGCGGCACGCGCGCCATCCGCGCCGCCGATTCCGCGGAGATTGCGTCAGACATTGGCGCTAGAGCCTAAGCGTGCGCAGTCGCAGCGCGTTGGTGATAACCGAAACCGAACTCAGGCTCATCGCGGCGCTCGCGATCATCGGATTGAGCATCAGCCCGAGCCACGGATAGAGCACGCCGGCCGCGATCGGGATTCCGATCGTGTTGTAGATGAAGGCGAAGAAGAGGTTCTGGCGGATGTTGCGCATGGTCGCGCGACTGAGCCGCAGCGCCCGCACGATCCCGCGCAAGTCGCCGCGCACCAGCGTCACGCCCGCGCTCTCCATCGCGACGTCCGTGCCGGTGCCCATCGCGATTCCGACGTGGGCCGCCGCCAGCGCCGGCGCGTCGTTGATACCGTCGCCGGCCATCGCGACCACGCGCCCGGCCTCCTTGAGCTCGCGTACGACCTCGGCCTTGCGCTGCGGCAGTACCTCGGCGTGCATCTCGTCGATCCCAAGGCGCCGCGCGACCGCCTCGGCAGTGACGCGGCTGTCGCCGGTCAGCATCACGACCCGCACGCCCTCGGCGCGAAGCGCGCTGAGCGCCTCGGCGGCGCTTTCCTTTACCGGATCGGCGACGCCGAGAAGTCCGGCCGCGCGGCCGTCGATCGCGACGAACATCACGGTGTTGCCGTCGCGGCGCAATTCTTCGGCCCGCGCGCCAAGCTCGCCGGGATCGATACTGTTCTCGCCGAGCAACGTGGCATTACCAATCAGGACGCTGTGGCCGTCAACGCGGGCGCTCACGCCCTTGCCTGCGAGCGAGCGAAACTCGACCGCATCGGAGAGTTTGAGCCCGCGCGCCGCGGCGCCGGCGATGATCGCGGCGCCGAGCGGATGCTCGCTGGAACGTTCGACCGACGCAGCGAGCCGCAACACTTCGGCCTCGTCGAACGGCGCGAGCGCGAGCGCAGCAGTCAACGCCGGCTTGCCCTCGGTAAGCGTGCCGGTCTTGTCGATCACCAGCGTGTCGACCTTCTCGAGTTGCTCGAGCGCCTCGGCGTCGCGTACCAGAACGCCGGCGCTTGCGCCGCGCCCGGTACCGACCATGATTGACATCGGCGTCGCCAGCCCGAGCGCGCAGGGGCAGGCGATGATCAGCACGGCAACCGCGGCGACGATCGCGTGCGCGAGCGCCGGCGCGGGTCCCGCGACGAACCATCCGACGAACGCGAGTATCGCGCAAACCACCACTGCCGGAACGAAATAGCCCGCAACCACGTCGGCCAGGCGCTGAATCGGCGCGCGGCTGCGCTGGGCGTCGGCCACCATCCGCACGATCTGCGCGAGCAGCGTGTCGGCGCCGACCCGCTCGGCGCGCATCACGAAGCTCCCGCTGGTGTTGACGGTGGCGCCGGCGACGCGATCGCCCGCGCGCTTGCTCACCGGAATCGGCTCGCCGGTCAGCATCGATTCGTCAACCGCGCTTTCGCCCTCGATAACCACGCCGTCGGTCGGAACGCGCTCGCCGGGGCGCACGCGCAGCCGATCGCCCACGGCGACCTCGCTGAGCGCAACGTCTTCTTCGACGCCGCCGTCTGTGACGCCCCGATCGCGCAGCCGCCGCGCGATCTTCGGCGCAAGACCGAGCAGCGCGCGGATCGCGCCGGCAGTGTGACTGCGCGCGCGCAGCTCGAGCACCTGCCCGAGCAGCACCAGCGCCGTGATGATCGCGGCGGACTCGAAATACACCGGCACCATCCCCGACGCGTCCGCCGCCGTGGGCGGAAAGAGGCCGGGAAAAATCGCGGCGACGAAGCTGTAGGCGTAAGCAATCCCGACGCCGAGCGAGATCAGCGTGAACATGTTGAGATGGCGATTGGCGAGCGAGCGCCATCCGCGCTCGAAGAACGGTTGCGCGCCCCACAGCACCACTGGAGTCGCGAGCAAAAGCTGGAGCCACACGAACGGCCCATCGCCCAGCACGCGCATCAGCGGCTGGCCCGGCAGCAGATCGGACATCGAGATCAACAGGAGCGGAACCGCGAGCGCCGTGCTCACCCAAAAACGCCGCGTCATGTCGGCGAGCTCGGGATTGGGCGCCTCTTCGGCGGCGACTGCGGTGCGTGCCTCCAGTGCCATCCCGCATTTCGGACAACTACCGGGGCGATCCTGGACGACCTCGGGATGCATCGGGCAGACGTACTCGATCGCGTCGGGCGATACGGTCGTAAGCGGCGCCTCGAGCGCCATCCCGCACTTCGGACACGCGCCGGGGCCGTCCGCGCGCACCTCGGGATCCATCGGGCAGGTATAGCTGGCCGCAGCGGCGGCGGCAGCGCGAGGCTTCGCGGCGTGCGCGGCGTGGCCGCCGTCGCCATTCGCCGCCGCGCCGGCGAGATACTTCGCCGGTGCGGCAGCGAATTTCGCGCGGCATCCGTCGCAGCAGAAGTAGTAGGTGACGCCGTCGTGGACGTGCGAGTGGCGCGCGGTCGCGGCGTCGACCTTCATCCCGCATACCGGGTCGGTCACTCGAGTTTGCGCCTGTGGCTGCAAGGACGCCGCGCCCTCTGTTCCGGTCTTATTCAATCGCGGCACCGTTCGATTGCGGCATTGTTCACGGTCGCGTCAGTCGCGGCGCGCGCCTACTTACCCGCGTCGATCGCTTCCATGACGAGGTCGTGAATACGCGGGCGGAAGTCGCGGATGGCCTGGTTGTCGCGCCGCGGATGCACCCGGTTGGTCAGCAGCGAGATGGAAATCGCGCGCACGGGCTCGATCCAGATCGAAGTGCCGGTAAAGCCGAGATGGCCGACGGCGGCGGGCGAGAAATGCCGCCCGGAACTCGAGTACTGCGCCGACGGCGTGTCCCATCCGAGCGCCCAGGTCGATCCGTTGACCGTGGTGTCGCGGGTCCAGAACTCGCGCACCACCTTCTGCGGCAGCCACTCGGAGCGTCCGGCGTAGCAGGCGAGAAGTTCCTGCGCGACACGGTCAACGTCGCGCACCGGCGCGAACAGCCCCGCATGTCCCGCCACGCCGCCCATCGCGTACGCGTTTTCGTCGTCCACTTCGCCGACCAGCAGCCGCTTGCGGAACGTGCAGAACGAGGTCGGCGCGAACATCTCGGCCACCGGCTCGAGCCGGCGCGAGCGCACCAACGAAATATCGATGAAGTCGGTCGCGCGGATGCCGAGCGGGCGAAAGATGCGATCGCGGCAAAAGCGGTTGAGCGGCACGCCGGCGATCCGCTCGATCGCTTCGCCGAGCAGCATGAAGTTGAGGTCCGAGTAGATCGCCTTGGTGGCCGACGGCGCTTCGGGCTTCTCGCGATGGATCTCCTCGTAGACCCATTCCTTGGCGCCGTGGCTTGCCATGAAATTGACCTTGCCGCCTTTCTCGATCTGCGCGACCTGCTGAAAGAACGGCCGCCACGCGGCGAGCCCCGAGCAGTGGGCCAGCACGTGGCGGAAAGTCACGTGGCCCTTGTCGTGAACGCCGAAGTTGTGAAAGAAGCGCGTGACGCGGTCGGCCAGACGCAGCTTGTTTTCGCGCACCAGCATCATCACGGCCACGGTGGTGGCGAGCGGCTTGGTCAGCGACGACAGATCGAACACCGTCTCCATGCGCATCGGCGAGCGCTCGGGCACCAGCGAGCGATGGCCGAAGGCGCCCTCGAAAACGATATCGGCCTCGCGGCGCACGATCAGCGTGGCGCCCGGGATCACTCCACGCTCGACAGCTTCAGCGAAGGCTTGCTCGACTTCATGCCATCCCAACTCGATCTCTCCTACAACGCCACCGCCGGCTCCAGGAAGCTGAGCGTCCGTGCCGCCGCGTCGACCCGCGCGCGCACTCCGAAGGGAATCGTGAAGTTCGCGCTCCCATGACCCGCCTCGATTCCCGCGAGCACCGGGCAATCGAGGCGCGCCGCCTGCTCGGCGACGCATTCGCTGATCAGGCGACTCTCCGCCTCGCTGCCGCCAGGCGGCCGCAACGCGCCGAAGACCACCGCGGCAACCTGTCCCAGCACTCCTGCCTGTCCAAGCTGCACCAGCATGCGATCGATTCTATACGCTTTCTCGCCGGTGTCTTCCAAAAAAAGAATCGCGCCGTCCAAGGGTGGCGCGTATGGTGTTCCAATAGCCGCGGCCACCATCGAAAGACATCCGCCCACGACCTCACCCTCGGCAGCGCCCGCCCTTAGCGCTGCACTTGCCGGCAGTGCGAAGTTCCCGATCTCGCCCGCCAGCAGGCGGCGGAGATGATCGAGCGAGGCCTCGCCCAATCCGCGTGCAAAATCCATCGCGACCATTGGCCCGTGAAAGCATACCATCCCGGCCTGTCCCACCAGCGCGTTGAGGATGAAGGTCGCATCCGAAAAGCCCATGAACACTTTCGGCGTACGCGCGATCGCGGCGAAATCGAGTAGCGGCAAGATCCGTCCCGCTCCATATCCGCCGCGGGCCGCGAAGATCGCATCTACTTCCGGGTCGGCGAAAAACGCCTGAAGCTCGCTGGCGCGCATCTCGTCGGGGCCCGCCACGATTGCGGCCCGATCGAGCGCACGGCCTGAGACCTTGACGCGAAAGCCGAGGCTCTTGAGCGCGGCGACGCCGCGCTCGAGATGCTCGCGATCGATTGCGGAGGCGGGCGAGACGACCCCGACCGTGTCGCCCGGCCTGAGCGCGCGCGGCTTTATTCTTGGATGGCTCACCTGACTCGGCGACGCGTAGTTCTCACATCCTCACCCCGCTCCTCACATTCTAACGCCGAGGTTACCATGGGTGATGCGCCGACGCTTGCGATACGCGCCGATGCGGCTCCGCCAGATCATGCCTCACAGCGTGCGGCCGACGGCTTCGGCCACTGCCTTGAGCGCCGTCATCAACTCGGCGAAGCGCTCGGGCCGTAGCTGCTGTGGACCGTCGCTGAGCGCCGTCTCGGGCGTCGGATGCACCTCGATCAAAAGCCCGTCGGCGCCCGCTGCGACCGCCGCCAACGCCATCGGCATCACCAGCGACCAGATGCCGGTGCCGTGGCTGGGATCGACCACTACCGGCAGATGCGTCCATTGTTTGAGCAGCGGGACGGCGGTCAAATCGAGCGTGTTGCGCGTGGCCGTCTCGAAGGTACGGATGCCGCGCTCGCACAGCACCACGTTGGGATTGCCGGCGGACAGGATGTACTCGGCCGCCATCAGGAATTCCTCCAGCCGCGTCGACATCCCGCGCTTGAGCAGCACGGGCTTTTTGACTTTGCCCAGGCGCCGCAGGAGCGAAAAATTCTGCGCGTTGCGCGCGCCGACCTGAAGCATGTCGGCGTGCTCGGCGACCAGGTCGATGTCGTGCGGGTCCATTATTTCGGTGACGACCGGCAATCCGACGTGCCGCCCGGCGTTCTCGAGCAGGTCCAGCCCCGCGTCTTCCATCCCCTGGAACGAGTAGGGCGAGGTGCGCGGCTTGAACGCGCCGCCGCGCAGCAGAGTTGCGCCGGCCGCTTTGACCGCCGCCGCCGCGGCCTCGACCTGCGCTTCGCTCTCGACCGCGCACGGTCCGGCGATCACCGCGATACGCCGGCCTCCGATTTCGACCCCGCCGACGTTGACACGCGAGCCCTCGGGACGAACCTCTCGCGCGGCGAGCTTGAAGCTGCGCAGTACGGGCATCACGCGGTCGACTCCGGCGACGGCCTCCAGGTGACCGAGCTGATGCTGCTCGCCGCGCTCCTCGCCCACGCATGCGACGACCGTACGTTCGATGCCGCGGATGATGTGGGCGCTGTAGTCGAGCTTCTCGACCATCCCGACCACGGTCTGAATCTCCGCCTCGGTGGCGCTGGCCTTCATTACAACGATCACTGTGCTGTTGGTCCTCCGTAAGCGACGCGCCACTCGCGCGCCGGGCGCTCGACCGGCGGTAAAGTTGAAATAGTCGCCTTTGGGAGTCTAGTATTGCACGAATGGGCCCTTCAAGTTGGCCCTTTGGCCGGGGCGACCCGCGTGGCGCGCCTACCGGCAGGAGACAAAGTTTGGCCCTCAGACCGCGGCGACCGCTCAGTATCGTTCACACTTCGGACGTACATCTCGAAACCGACAGCTTCGGCAATGGTCCGACCGGCGACGCGCTGCGCGAGCGGGTGCGGCGCTCGTTCAGTGGAGTTATCGGAATCGCCAATGAGCGTCACGCCGACCTGCTGCTGATTGTCGGCGATCTGTTCGACTCCAGCCGCATCGGCGAGGGCGCACTCGGCTTCGCGCTCGGCGAGATCGCGCGGGCCGCGATGCCGGTGGTGATGATCCCGGGCAATCATGACGCGCACGACGAGCGCTCGCTCTACGCCAATCTCGGCCGCGACCTGCTGCCGCGCAATCTTCATCTGATCCTCGAGCCCGAAGGCACGCTGCTCGATTTTCCCGAACTCGAGACGCGCATCTGGGGCCGCGCGATGGTCGAGCATACGCCGGAGTACCGGCCGCTCGGCGGAATGCCGGCGCCTGCGCCGGGGCGATGGAATATCGCAATGGCGCACGGCTTCTTCACCGAGGAGGCCGACGGATTCCGCTCCTCGCCGATCACGCCCGCGGAGATCGAGGCCAGTGCCTACGACTACGTCGCGCTCGGCCATATCCACGTCTTCGGCGACGTCTCGCAGGGCGCGACGCGCGCGGCCTACTGCGGTACGCCGGCGCCGCTGTACGCGAGCGACAATGCCGGATGGGTCGCGTGGATCGGATGCGTCCCCGGCGAGCCCGTGCGCCTGGAGCGCCTCGCCGTAACGCCGTAGCGCCCGCCCCTGTTCACAAACCGCCCATACATATCGCGCCGTGCGGATGCGAGCGGCGTCCGGCAGAGTATATTTGACGATGCTCCGGCGGGCGCGCAATGCCGTCAATGACGTAATCGTGTGAGTGGCGTAATCCTGTGAACGACGTAATCGCACTCTACCCCACCGCGCGCAAAGTCGAGGACTGGCTCAAGCGCCACAGCCGCGGCCGCTCTTTGCTCGACTATCCGATCATGACCTTTCCGCAACTGGCCGATCGGCTCTGGCGCGAGTTCGGCCCGCGCGGCGTGATGCTCGACGAGTTGCAGGAACGGCTCGCCGCCGATGAGGCGATGGGCGACGCGCGCGATGCGCTCGGCAGCGCCGATCACCTGCTCGGGCTGATCCGTCAGTTCAAGAGCGCCGCACTCACCGCTGACGACCTGCGCGCCGCGGCGCGCGCGCTGGCTCCAGGAAGCGTCGCGACCGGCATCCGCGATCGCATCTTAAGCCTGGCCGCGGCCTTCGAGCGTTACGAGCGCCTGCTCGCCGGCCGCGGGCTTTGCGATCGTCACGAGCGCGAGCGCGTGGTGCTTGAGCAATTGCTCGCGCTGGAGAAACGCGGCGCGCGTCCGGCGCTGCTCGACGGCGTGCGGCATTTGCAGGTCGCCGAGATCTACGACTTCAGCCTGCTCCAGTTCATGATCGTGACGGCGCTCATCCGAATCGTCGGCGACGCGACGCTCACCATCCAGGCCGCCGAGCATCCGGCCAATGCGGGGCGCTTCGCCGAACTGACCTGGAACCGCTTCGTCGCGGAAGAATCGATCGCGGACAAAGTCCTGCCCGACTTCGTGCGCCGTGGCGGGCGCCTTGGACGCCTCGGCTTCGTGCTCGAGCACCTGTTCATCGAGACTGCCGACGCCGCGCCGCCCGCCGACGAGACGCTCGAAGTGGTCGAAGCGCCGACACCGCTCGGCGAGATCGAGGAGGTCGGCCGCGCAATTCGGCGCGCGATGGAATCGCCGGAGGCGATCGCGCCGGGACGTATCGCAGTCGTCGCGCGCGATCTTGAACCCTACGCCGAGCATCTGCGCACGGTGTTCCGCCGCTACCGCATCCCGCTCAGCATCGGGCAGGCGCCGGCGTTGCGCGCGAGCGCGCACGCGCGGCTTATCGTCGAGATTTTGCGCGCGCCGCGCGAGCGGTTTACCCGCGAGTCGCTCGCCACGTTGTGCCGCTCGCCGCATCTGAGGGCGATTGACGCTCGTTTGGCGCGCACGCTCGACGAGATCGGCTACGTCGACGGCAGCGCGCAACCACTGATGGATCGCTTCAGGATTCACATCGACTTTCTGCGAAGCACAATGGAGAAGACGGGCGCGGACAGCGACGAACGCCGCAAAATCGAATCGCGCGTGGCCTATGACGAACGGGCGCGTGAGCGCTTCGAGCGGATGCTCGAAGCGCTCGCGCCGCTCGCCCAACCCGGTACGCTCGCCGAGCATCTGGACCGTCTCGAACATGCGTTCGAGGTGCTCGGCTTCGATCCCACGCGCGCGGATGACGGCATCCATGACGATACCGAAGCCGCCACCTACGATGCCGCGCGGGCATGGGGCCGCCTTAGCGCCGCGCTCGACGGACTTTCGCACTGGTCCGCGCTCGCCGGGAGCGCACGCGTCGTCGACTCGGCCGAGTTCGCCGCGATGGTCGAGACGGCGTTCGATTGCGCCGCGGGTCCGGCCGATAGCGAAGCGGCGGAGGCGGTGGTTGCGTTGCCGGTACTCGAGGCGCGCGGACTCGATTTCGATCTGGTCTTCGTGATCGGGCTCAACGACGGCATCTTTCCAAGCTACCATCCCGACGACCCGTTGCTCCCCGACGAAGTGAAGCTCGCGCTCAACCGGCCGCTGGGTGAAGCGCTTAAACTGCGCTTCGGCGCCAACGCGCCGAGCCGCGCCGGCGGAATCCTGCGCACGCGCTACGAACGCAACGGCGAAGATTTTCTGTTGTTCTTTCTCGCGCTCTCGATGCCGTCGCGGCGCGTGGTGTTGAGCTACGCGGCGGCCGAGGCGGGCGGCAATCCGATGGTCCGTTCGCCATTCGTCGACGAGGTCCTGCGCCTGCTCGGCGATTCGGCGCGAGCTTCGGCGATAAGAGGCATACCCGCTGCGGGTGTGATCCCCGCTATCGCCGAGTGTCTTTCGCGCGACGAATTTCTCGCGCGCGCCGCGGCCGACCATATGCTCGGGTACACGGAGGCCGAGACGATCGAGAGTCGCACGACGCTCGATTCCATCCGCGAACGATCAGAGCTCGAACGGAACCGAGAAAAATATCTCAAGCTGCCGACGCGTGAGGATTTCGCTGAGCCCGACGGCGCGGGGACGCGCTATACGCCGAACCCGGACAAATTCGGGCTCGCAAAACGATGGGACGGGCGCGTGGCGCCCGATCCGCGTCTGGCGCGGATGTTGTGCGGCGATACGGCCGATCCCAAGGCGTGGAGCGCGACCAAACTCGGCGAGCTTGCGGCCTGCGGTTTCAAGTTCTTCGCGCATCGCATTTTGGCGCTCACCGAAGACGAGGAGCAGGACTACGAGTTGAGCGCGCTCGAAGGCGGTGAATTGATCCACGACGTGTTGCGCCGGCTGGTCGATCAAGTCGACTTCCACGACGCCCCCGGCGCGCGAGCGCGCGCGCCGGAAGTTCTCAAAGCGGTGCGCGACGAGCGCCGGGCGCTCGCGCGCGACCAGGGTTTCTTCGATCTGCGATGGCGGTCGATCGAGCGGACTGCCCAGGAGTTCGTCGAGGCCGAAATCGCCAACCGTGCGGAGAATCCCGAGGCCGAAGTCCTGACCGAGTATCAGATTCGCTTCGCGCTCAACGATCTCAGCTATCCCGGGCGCGTGCGGCTATGGCTGGAGGGACGAATCGATCGCCTGGAATTGCATCCGGGCCGCAGCAAGGTACGAAACCTTCGCGTAATCGACTACAAGAATTCGCGCGACGCCAAGCGCTACGGCAGGATGGCGGATTCCGAGGGCGCGGCGTTCGGATGGACCGACTTTCAGTTGCCGGTCTACCTGATGGGCGCGCTGAGCGAGTTCGGTGGACGGCTGGCGGCCGACGCGACGCTTGAGGCCGGCTACCTGGTGCTGCGAAATCGCGACAAGGCGCAAATCGCTACGGTCGAGCGCGCGCTGGTCGATGCTGATCCGAAACGACGCGCGGCTGCGCAGAAATCCGACCAGCATCCGGTCGCCGATCGGATCATCGCCCTGGTCGACGACGCGCTAGCCGGGCGCTTCGACGTCGATCCGCGCCAGTGCGACGACTGGTGTCCGTATCGCACGGTCTGCCGCTATTACAAGTCGGCCGAGCCGGGAACCTAGCGCCGCAGGAATGCCCGAGTAAGACGAGTAAGATCGGATGGCGCGGGTCGAACTCACTACCGAGCAGCGCGACGCGGTTTACGCGGCGGGCAATGTGCTGGTGCGCGCAGGCGCCGGCTCGGGCAAGACCGAGGTCCTCGCGCAGCGCTTCGTCGCGTTGCTCGCCGGCGACCTCGCGGGACGCGAGCCGCTTGCGCCCGAGCGGATCGCCGCGATCACGTTCACCGAAAAGGCCACCGCCGACATGCGCCGAAGGATTGCAGAGGTCCTCGACGACCGGATCGTGCGCGAAGGCGACGCTGCGCGCCGGACGGCGCTGGTCCGCGCGCGGCGCACGCTCGGCCTCGCGCGCATCTCGACCATCCACGCGTTTTGCGCGCGGATGTTGCGCGAGTATCCGATCGAGGCCGGCGTCGATCCCGGCTTCGAGGTACTCGACGAATACCAGAGCATGACCTTTCTGGAGGGCGCCGGTCGCGAGTTGATCGCCGACGCCGTGCGCAGCCAGCATCCCGGCGCGATGCGCCTGGTGGGCGCGCGCGGCCTTTACGGATTCACGCATCAGAATGGCGCGATCGGCGTCGTGCTGCAGGTTATCGGCGAGACCGCCCGTCTGGGCCGGTCGCATGAGTGGATTCGCGAAACTGCCCAGGTGACGGCTGCGAAGTTGCGTGAATGCGGCGCCGCGATTCCCGGGCTTCGCGCGCAACTCGTGGCGTGGGTCGGAAAATTACTCGCGATGCGTGACGTCGGAGGCACCGCCGGGCAGAAACTCGAAGACCTGCGCGGCGAATGGCCGCGCCTGCGGCCCGCGATCGAAGCGTTCAATGCCGAGTCGGATCCCTCCGCACGAACGGTATTCGATGAGCTTCTCGCAAATTTGCCCGCTGCGCAAAACAGCAGGGTCAAGGAAGCCGTCTGGAAAATTCGCGGCAACGACGACCAATCAGGAATTATCAATCCTCTGCTCGACGCTTACGGCGCTTATCGCGCGGCCGAGGCGACGCGCGAGATCGCGGCGCTGGTCGCGGATATCGCCGCCGAACTCGAACGGCGCAAACGCGACGAACGGATAGTCACCTTCGACGATCTGCTGATCCTGACAAGGAGCCTCCTTCGAGACCATCCGGAGGTCGGGATGCGCTACCGGCGTACGCTCGGCGCTTTGCTGGTCGACGAATACCAGGACACCGACCCGATCCAGGACGGCGTCGTGCGCCTGCTCACCGAACACGGCGCGCCAGCGCCGGAGCTTTTCGTGGTGGGCGACGAAAAGCAATCGATCTATCGCTTCCGCGGCGCCGACGTCACGGTCTTCAATCGGCCGCGCGAGCCGCTCGCCATCCTGCCGCGGCCGTTGCGGGAGAATCGCCGCTCGCTTCCGGCGATCGTCGATTTCGTCAACGCGGTGAGCGCGCACTCGATGAAGCCCGGCGACGCGTCAGACGACAAGCCGTACAAGGTGAAGTGGAGCGAGGATCATCGGCTGAGAGCGATCCGGCTCTCGGGCGACGCACCCGCCGTCGAACTGATCGTGAGTCCCAAGGCGCACGATGGCGATGGCGCAAAGCTGAACACGCGCGCACTTCGCCGGATCGAGGCGGACGCGATCGCGCGGCGCTGCGCGCGGATGGTCGGTCGGCGAATTAAGGTGACCGACGCGCGCACGGGCGCGGCACGCCCGATGGAATTCGGCGATATCGCGCTGCTGTTGCGCTCGTTCAGCGACGTCGCGATCTACGAAGACGCTTTCGTGCGGGCGGGCGTGCCCAGCTACACCCTCAAGGGGCGCGGCTTTTACGACTGCAAGGAAGTAAACGACCTGGCCGCGCTGCTGGCCGCGATCGACGACCCGCAAAATTCAATCGAACTCGCCGCGGCGCTGCGCTCGCCGCTATTCGGCCTTTCCGATCAATGCCTGCTCGAAATGGCCCTGCATCTGAACGAACAACGGGCCGAACCAGGACGAGCTCCCAGGCTGTGGGCATTGTTCGACGACCGCGGCGAAGACTTCGCGTGGCTCGGCGTCGAGCGCGAAGCGGCGCTCGGCGCCAAAGAGGTACTGATCGCGCTTCGCAAGATGCGCGAGCGCGCCTCGCTCACCGCCATCGTCGAGCACGCGCTTGAACTGACGCGCTTCGAAGCGGTCCTGCTCGGCCTCGACCGCGGACTCCAGCGCGCCGCGAACGTGCGCAAGCTGGCAGAAATCGCGCGCGAGTTCGAAGCGCATCGCTTTTTCGGCCTCGGCGACTTCGTGCGCCATCTGCGTCGCCTGGTGCAAGCAGCGCCGCGCGAGCCGCTGGCGCAGATCGCGGGCGAGGCCGACAACGTCGTGCGCCTTATGACGATCCATCAGGCCAAGGGATTGGAGTTCCCGGTGGTAATCGTCGCCGACCTGGGGCGCCGGCCACCCCCCAACAACGAACATATCGTGATGACGCCTGTGGACGGGCTGCTCGTCTGCGACACCGTCGGCGCGGGCGACGACCGGCTGCCCAATCCGCTGGTCGCGGCGTATCGCGCGGGGGTCAAGGACCAGGAACAGGCCGAGGCGGCGCGCGTGCTGTACGTCGCGACGACGCGGGCGCGCGACCGGCTGATCCTTAGCGAGGGCGCCTACAGCGGCGATTGGACCAGGCATCTACGCGCCGCGATCGGGCTTGAGAAAATCCACGCGTTCCTCGGCGCCGCGGATGCCGAAACGATCGTTAACGCCGACGGCGTCGAAATTGCGCTGCAGCGCGCGGACACGCTCGCGCGGGAGGCTGTGGCGCCGCTCGCGCGCAACGTATCGCCGCCGCTCGCGGAGTTGGCGCAAGCTGCTCGCGCGCGGCTTGGCTTCAGCGCGCCGCCGGTGCGCGAACTGGTGACGAGTCCAAGCGCGCTGGAAGACTTCGAACGATGTCCGCGCCAGTACTTTCTGCGTCACGAGATCGAACTGCCCGAAGGCGGCGACGGCTTGGGCAATAGCGGCTTTACCACCGCCGGCGGTGGAGGCGGCGCGACCGCGATGGGCACGGTTGCGCACGCAGTGCTCGAACAACTGAGTTTTACCGCCGCGACCGCACCCGCGCTCGAAGCGGAAATCACGCGGCTGGTCAGCGTCCATGGTGTAGGCGTGAATCTCGATACGGCCGCGCGCAGCGCGCTCGTGCGCGATCTGCTGCGCTATGCGCACAGCCGCGAAAACGCGGCAGCCGCGAACGCCGGCGCGTCGCCCGTCATGCATCGCGAAACGCCCTTCTTCATGAGTATCGAAGGCGACAGCCTCACGCTCTTCATCCGCGGCCGGATCGATCTTCTAATCGACGACGGCAGGCGGCTGACGGTGAGCGACTACAAGTATGCGCGCGCCGGAGCCGGGGATTACCGGATGCAGATGGAATGCTACGCGCTGGCCGCGGCGGAGGCTCTGCCCGGCCGCGAGGTGAGCGCCGAGATCGTCTACCTGCGTGATCGCGTCGAGCGGCGCCAGCTTGAGCTGGCGCCGCTCGACGCGATCCGCGCGCATCTGCTGGCGCTCGGACGCGCAATAGCCGCGGCCCGCGCCCAGCGCGGCGCCGCCGGCTATGCCAAGCGGCCGGCCGACGCGCGCGAGTGCCGCGCGCTCGGCTGCGGCTACGTGGCGCGATGCTGGCGCGCGGCGCGCCAGTCTCGCGCCACGTAGCGCTCGCAGTTTGGCCAGCGCGTCGTTTTTCGCGCCGCGGCGGGGAAAAGCGCGGGCGGCGGTCCCTTAAGGGACCGCCGCCCGCCTGTGTTCGCACTTGCGCGCGCGATCACTCGCGCGCGGAGCTTCATCGTTCTTACTACTTGCTTACAGCCTGGTTACATCATGCCGCCCGGAGGCATCTGCGGCTGGTTGCCGCCTTTCTCGTCGGGCTTCTCGGCCACCATGCACTCCGTGGTGAGCAGCAGGCTCGCCACCGAAGCCGCGTTCTGCAGGGCGCTGCGCACGACCTTGGTCGGGTCGATGATCCCGGCCTTCATGAGGTCCTCGAACTCCTCGGTCGCCGCGTTGAAGCCGAAGGGACCCTTATTGTTCCTGATCTTGTCGACCACCACCGAGCCTTCCCATCCGGCATTGGTGGCGATCCAGCGTGCGGGATCTTCGAGCGCTTTGCGGATGATCCCGATGCCGACCTTCTCGTCCTCACCGGCGCGCAGGCTGTCCAGCGCTGACAGCGCCCGGATGAGCGCCACACCGCCGCCCGGAACCACGCCTTCCTCGACCGCCGCGCGAGTCGCATGCAGAGCATCCTCGACGCGCGCCTTCTTCTCTTTCATCTCGATCTCGGTCGCAGCACCCACCCGGATGACCGCCACGCCGCCGACCAGCTTGGCCAGGCGTTCCTGGAGCTTCTCGCGGTCGTAGTCGGAGGTGGTCTCGTCGATCTGGGCGCGGATCTGCTTGATGCGGCCTTCGATCTCGGCCTTCTTGCCAGCGCCGTCGATGATAGTGGTGTTGTCCTTGTCGACCACGATCCGCTTGGCGCGGCCGAGGTCCTGGAGCGTCACGTTCTCGAGTTTGATTCCGAGTTCCTCGGCGATCACTTTGCCGCCGGTCAGGATCGCGATGTCCTCGAGCATGGCCTTGCGGCGGTCGCCGAAGCCCGGCGCCTTGACCGACACGCAGCTCAGCGTGCCGCGGATCTTGTTGACCACCAGGGTCGCGAGCGCTTCGCCCTCGACCTCTTCGGCGATCAGCACGAAGGGCTTGCCGGTCTTGGCGATCGATTCGAGCACCGGCAGCAGGTCTTTCATCGAGGAAATCTTCTTCTCATGAATCAGAACGTAAGCGTCCTCGAGCTTGGCTTCCATCCGTTCCGGGTCGGTGACGAAGTAGGGCGAAAGATAGCCGCGGTCGAACTGCATGCCCTCGACCACTTCGAGCGTGGTCTCCAGCCCCTTGGCTTCCTCGACCGTGATCACGCCTTCCTTGCCGACCTTCTCCATCGCCTCGGCAATGATGTCGCCGATGGTGGAGTCGTTGTTGGCCGAGATGGTGCCGACCTGGGCGATTTCGCGGCGATCCTTGGTAGGCTTGGAGAGCCCCTTGAGCTCGTTGACCACGGACTCGACGGCGCGGTCGATGCCGCGCTTGAGTGACATCGGGTCATGGCCGGCGGCGACCATCTTCATGCCTTCGGTATAGATGGAGCGCGCGAGCACGGTGGCTGTGGTGGTGCCGTCACCGGCGACGTCGGAGGTCTTGGAGGCGACCTCTTTGACCATCTGGGCGCCCATGTTCTCGAACTTGTCTTCGAGCTCGATTTCTTTGGCGACGGTCACGCCGTCCTTGGTCACGGTGGGGGCGCCGAAGCTCTTTTCGAGCACGACGTTGCGCCCCTTGGGGCCGAGCGTCACGGTCACGGCGTCGGCCAGGACATTGACGCCGCGCAGAATCTTCTCGCGGGCCTCCTGGGCAAAACGCACTGTTTTGGCTGCCATGGTTTTTCGTTCTCCTCGAAATTTAAGAAATTTGAAAAGTCGATTAGCGGATTAGCCGATACTCGCTTAAGTGCCCGAACGTTATGCGCGGCGCGCCAGATCTATTCGAGCACACCCAGGATGTCATCTTCGCGCAGGATGAGGTGTTCCTCGCCTTCGATCTTCACCTCGCTGCCGGAATATTTGCCGAACAGGATCTTGTCGCCGGCCTTCACGTCTGGCGTCAACAGCTTGCCTTGCTCGGTCATCTTGCCTTTGCCCACCGCAACGACCTTGCCCTCTTGCGGTTTTTCCTTGGCGGTGTCCGGGATAATGATCCCGCCTTTGGTTTTTTCCTCTTCCTTGATGCGCTTGACCAGAATGCGATCGCCCAACGGTCTGATTTTCATGGGGACCAGCAGCCTCCTTGCCTCGATGTTAATGTGGATTTAGGCGGAACCAATTTCCGCGCTCAGTAAATTAATCACAGGTGATCAATTGTCAATTGGCACTCGCGAAGCCCGAGTGCCAATCGCTAAATGTAGCTCTACCGCCACTGAAACGCAAAGCCGGAGCACGTCGAAGCCTTGAGTGACTCGACGGTCAGGTCTTATCTAGAAAGCGCAGGACTGTTATTTAGAAAGCGTAAGACCGTTAAAAGTGAATTAAATCAATTAAACGGCTCGATAGGCTTTCGCGGGCCGCAACGGTTCAGCCTTCGAACTCGACCGGGCGCTCCAGCTTTTCGGACAGCGATTCGGCGAGCCGCGCGTACAGATTGTGGCCGTCCTTGTCGTCGATCCAGCGATCGGCGGCCGCGTCATAGTTGAAATGCCATCCATGGGCGCCGGCTGCCAGCCACATCTGCGAGGTCGCGCTCTGGCGGCTCAACACGAAGCGGCCGCCGTCGGGAAATTCGATCGTCAGCGCGCCGTCGCCGACGCTGTAGTCGACCTCATCGGGGTCGAAATCTTCGAGCCACTTGGCCACGCGGGAAAGGCAGGTCTCCGAGCGGGCGACAAATTCCCTGGAATCCATGAGGACCGATTATGCTGCGCAGCCGCGCTCAGCGCGGACCCTTCTTGCGCAATTCCTCGTCGCGGTAGCGGCGGAACAGAATGTTCCACTCGTTGCTGCCTTCGACCACGCCGCGTCTGAGCGAGATGATTTTACGCCTCACGGTCTCGTCGACCGCATCGCCCTGCTCTTCCCATCCGGCGATGAGGTCGCGGGCCTGGCGCAGCGCCAGGGCGAAGTTGGGCATCTCGGCCAGTCCTTCGTCACGCAGCCGCGCGACAGACTCGCGCGCCAGGTAAAGGATTCGTTCCTCGCTGAGTTTCATCACATCGCCATCCGGTTTGACTCGAGCAGCGCCACCGCTCGCCGGCTAGAGGGTAAAATTCCGCTTCTGTGCGAGGCGCTGGCGGATCATCGAGCGCAGCCGGGTCACGTCGAGCCTGGGATCCAGCCGCGCCTGCTCCTCAGCCATCTTGTCCGCCTCGTCGTCGATACGGGCTTCGGTCTCGAAGTTCTCCGACATCAGTTCGACCACGCAGGCGACGAGATCCTTGACGTCGGCGCGCGGCTTGATGATGCCGCGCGTGACGAGCCCGTTCACAAGATGGGTCGCCAGTGCGTCGATTTGCGCTTCGCGCAGCATATGAGTTCTATCGCTTCCCGAAAATGAAGTTCGGTACCGAAAATTCCTGGACGAAAAAATTTCTGAATATTCTTAATTATGATGTTCCGGCGGGCGGGGTCTCGCGTCAAGTCCCGCGCTCTCAAAGCGAGCGTTTAGCAGCGTGCCGAAGTGAAGGATCGGCGCGGAGCGATTTTTGTGTTTATCAACATCCTGCTAAGGCTTGACCACCTTGACGCCGTGCTGCTGGGCAGTCTCCTCGATTTCCACTTGACGATACGCCTCGTCGGCGGCCGGCGCGAGTGCGAGATAGAATTCCTTGATATGCCCGATATTGGCGCCGAAGTCACCGTGCATCATGCCAAACGGCGATTGCGAACCAGGCTCGCCGACGCGCGAGCGCGAGCACAGGTCGACCTCGCTGCGCGGGGTCACGATAATCCGCACGTCGTCAGTGAAGCCGAGCAGACGGGTGTGATACACCGCATTGATCGTGAGCGTTTTTGGATCCGATTTCACGATTTGCCATCCCGGAAGGCCGCTCACGGTGGAGGCCACGACCTGCATCAGCCGTGCGGGCGGAATTCCAGGATACGAGTTCCGCACCAATTCGGGAAAGCCCGGCTGAGCCTCGCCGTCACCCGCGCCGCTCACGCCGGCGGAGGGGTTGGCAGCAGGCGCCGCGGCAGACTTGGCGTCCGTGGCCGCGGACGTGCGCCGCAGATGACGGCGTTCGCGATGCTCGGCGCCCGCCGGCTGGCGCGCCGCGAGTTCGGCCGGGTCGGCGCAGGCCGCGGCACCGTCGCCCTTGTCACTGGTGGCCGCCCAGTTCACGGTCAGGTAGCGATGCAATCGCACGGCTGCATTGGGCGGTCCGGCCAGTGAGACGTTGTTCATCAGGATAGCCGAGCCCCCGATGATAATCGCCATCGCGCCGACAAATACCGCGATTCGGCAAAGCGTCCCGATCGGACCGCGTACGTAGATGCTCAGCACGATGAGCACCAGCGCGCCGAGCACGATCTCGGCGGCGAAGCGCTGAGGCCCCGGGACCAGGAAACTCTGGAGCTGGGCCTGTAATTCGGTCTCCATCGGCGCTGCTATCCTAGTACGCGCATCGCCTTGCCGCTATATGGGTGTCCCGGGAGGCAAAAGCGCCTACAGGCGATATACGCGTTGCGCGTATGCCAGCAGGCGCGGAATCGAAACCGGCGCGCTCCTCATCGAAGAGGGCGCACGAGCGTTAGCTATCCGATGCTCAGGCCGGCGCCGCGGCGAAACCGCCGCCGTCGCCGCGCAGAATGGCGTCGAAGCGCATTCCGCCCAGGTAATGTCGATAGGCCTCGTCGTCGGTTATCGCGGCGCGGCGCACGTCGCGCCGGAGAATCTGCCATACCCCGCCGACCATCGGATGACGCCCTTGGCGGTAGCTGAAAAAGTAGTACATGAACTGCCGCAGCGTTGAGCGCCGCGCCTCGGCGTCCAGTCCGCGCCCGCCGGCCACGGTGAAGATGGTCTTGAGCAGGCTGGTGAAGGAATAAAAGCCGGTGAAAGCCTCGCGATAGGCGCGCATCCAGGAGTCGGTGTCCAGCCGATCATGCTTGAGCGTGACGTGCTGGGAATCAAGGTTGTTGAAGTCCCAGTCGATGATCGCGCCTTCCTTGGCGTAGCGGACTTGGTCTTCGGTGCCGGGCAGCGGTGTCATGATGAAGAACGACACGATGTCGAAGCCGAGCTTGCGCAATGTCTTGGCCGCGATCCGTCCGCAGTCGGGACCGTCGAAAGGAAAGCCCAGCATGTATCCGGCGTGCACTGAGATACCGGCGCGATGCCAGTTGTCGACCACGCGGCGGTACTTCTCGAGCACGCGCGCGCGCGACTCCTCGATCTTCATCCGATGCTGGCGGTCGTCGGTGTTCTGGTACTTGGTGGCGAAGTTGAGGTTGTCGGGATTGAGCGACTCGATACCGACGAAGGCCTGGTAGCATCCGGCGCGCGCCGCCAGTTCGACGAAGCGTTTGCTGCGCCGATGCTTGGCGCCCTCGGTCTCGCCCGGAGCGACGTCGGCATAGCACGAAGCGTCGACGTCGACCTGCATCATGAAGCTGAGGCGCGGGTACTCCTTCTTGACCTCGACCAGCCCGGTCAGGATTTCCTCCCATCGCGGGCTGCGGAAGAAATCGTCGTCAACCAGGAATAAGGATTCGATCCCGTGGAAACGGATCGCGTCGCGCACCCAGTGCACCACCGCCTCGGGCTCGCGCGAGCGCATCGTGCGCCCCATCACGTTCTTCACGCTGCAGTACGAGCAGGTGAAGGGGCATCCGCGCGAGGTGTCGATCGTGGTCATCGCCTCGTTAAAGAAGCGCGTCAGATAACGGTCGTCGATCACCGGCAACTGCGCGTCGGTGATGAGCGGCACGATAATGTCTTCCTGGCCGGTCTTGGCGCGGATGCCTTCGCGCACCGAGTAGTTGAGCTGGAGCTCGCCGCGCAGAAAATCCTCGATAATCTCGCCCCACAGGTTCTCGGCCTCGCCCACAATAGTGGTGATGCCGCAGCCGTTGAGGAACTTGACCGACTCCGGATAGCCGCTGACGTGGAAGCCGCCCATCATCGTGGGCAGGCCCTGCGCGATGAACTGCAGCCCGAGGTCGCGGCTGCGCGGGTACTGGTTGGACTGCACTCCGGAGAGCCCGATGAGCAGTTCGACGCCGTCCTCGCGCGCCTTTTCCTTGATTGCCACGATGGTTTCGGGCGAGACCGCGCCGTCACAAATCTCGTCCCACAGCACGGTCTGCAAGTAGACGTTGCGTTCGGCCGAATAGCGTTTGTTGAAGGTATCGTTGAGCGCCGCGAGCACGGTCAGCGTGTTATTTGGTTGGACGCCATAGCGGAAAAACTGGACGTAGCCGTTCTCGTCATAGCGCGACGGCTTGATGAAATACACCCTTATCGTGCGGCACGGCTCGGGCCGCATCGATCCCTGGCTAAGTGCACTTTGCGAGGCGCCGAGCTCCAGCGGACGTCCGGAACGCTTGCCGCCGTAGCGGTTACGTCCAATAACCAGGTAGCCGCTGATGCCGGCAATCAGCGCCACGCATCCCAGGCAGACCAGTAGCAACATCATTCAGATCCTTTTTCCGCCACGCCAAAGTAATGTCCGAACTGTTGGGCGAAACGCTTTCTAACCGAACGGTCAGAGTAAACTAATCCCGACCTATAAAGTCAACATTGCAGACCCGCCGCACATCCACAACCCTCCCCACGCAAAAGGTCCGTTATTTAAGGAACATTTTCACATCTAGCGGAACATTTCCACAAGCTTGATCAGCCCCAGGTCGCGATAGCGCTCGATAAGATAACCCTTGATCTCCTGCACGCTGGCCATCTCGAGCGTGTCGTGCGCGATAAGCCGCGCGGTGCGATAGTTGGTCTCGCGCACGATTTTGCGAATCACCGGGATAAACAGCGGACTCAGGCTGAGCTGGTCGAGGCCCATCCCGATCAGCAGCAGCGTGGCCAGCGGGTCCGAGGCCATCTCGCCGCAGATGCAGACCTCCTTGCCCGCGGCGCGCGCCACGTTGACGACTTCGGCGATTGCTGAGAGCACGGCGGGATGGAGCGCTTCATACAGGTGCGCCACGCGCGGGTTGTTGCGGTCGGCAGCAAGCAGGTACTGGATGAGATCATTGGTGCCGATGGAGAAGAAGTCGACCTCGCGGATGAGCCGCGGCGCCAGCCACACCGCCGAGGGCACCTCGACCATGATTCCGACCTTGACGGCGGGATTGTGCTCGAGCCCTTCGCGGAACAGCTCGCCCTGCGACTCGGCGAGCAGCTCGCGCGCGCGGCGCAGCTCCTCGAGGCTCGAGATCATCGGAAACAGGATCTTTACGTCGTGGCGCACGGCGGCGCGCAGGATGGCGCGGAGCTGGACCTTGAACAGGCTCGGCATTTCGAGCGAGATGCGAATCGAGCGCCAGCCCAGGAACGGATTGTCCTCGCGCGGCACCCGCATGTAGGGCGGATACTTGTCGGCGCCGATGTCGAGCGTGCGAATCGTCACCGGGCGCTTGCCTACCGCCTCGAGCATCCGCGTGTACAGCGCAATCTGCTGATTCTCGTCGGGGAAATCCTCGTAGGTCAGAAACGAGAACTCCGAGCGCATCAGGCCCACGCCCTCGGCGCCGTACTTCAGCGCGAGCGGGATGTCGTAATAGAGCGCGATGTTGGCCAGGAGATGGACCCGGTTGCCGTCGCGCGTGGCGGCGGGCTCGCCGCCGTCCTCCATCAGGTCGCGCCGAAACGCGTCGTAACGCCGGTGCAGCACCTGGTATTCGCGTTCGACCTCGGGCGCGGGATTGACATAAACGATGCCCGAGTTGCCGTCGAGCACCAGGTTGTCGCCCTCGGCCACCGATTCCATCAGATGGTCGACGCCGACCACGGTCGGAATCTCGAAGGCGCGCGCGAGCAGCGCGGCGTGCGAGGTCGTTCCGCCCGACTCCAGGGCGATGCCGACCAGGTTCTCGTGCGACACCAACGTCAGTTGCGAGAGCGTCAGCTCCTCGGCCACAAGAATGGTGGCCTTGGTGAACTGATTGCGCCGTTCGTCCTGGCGCATGTGGCGCAACAAACGATGGCCGACGTCGCGGAAGTCGGTGGCGCGCTCGCGCAGGTAGCCGTCAGCCACGGCGAGTAGTTGCGCACTCAGCTCGTCGATCACCCGGAACAGCGCGCTCTCGGCCGCGTAGCCGGTGGCGACGATGTCGCGGATGCGGCCGACGAATTCGTCGTCCTGTAGGATCATCTTGTGGGCGTCGAAAATCTTGAGCTCGGACTCCGGCATCAGCGGCGTCATCCGATGCCTGACCGCGTCGAGTTCGGCGAGCGAACGCACCAGCGCCTCTTCCAGCCGCTTGTGCTCGCCCCGGATGTCGCGTGCGCGCAGGTTGCGGTCGATGGTGCTCAAAAAAGTCCCGACCACATGCGCCACGCCGTGGCCGAAGCCAGGCGCCGCGGCCAGTCCGACCAGGCGCGGGCGGCGCACCTTGACCGGCGCGGCGACGCGGGTCTCACCGCCGATTTTCTCGTAGCCCTTGAGCTGGCGATTGGCTTCGATCATCCGCCGGCGGTACTCGTCGCGTTCCTTTTCCTTGGTCGCGAGGGTCTCGCGCAGGCGGAAGTGCGAGAGGATTTGCGCCACCTGGTTGGCCGCGGTCTTGAGCAGGCGCACTTCGCCCGGGCCAAATTTGCGGCTGCGAAAGGTCTGCACCACCATCACGCCGATCGGCTTTTGCCGCCCATCCTGCACCGGCACGCCCAAAAAGGCGTGGTAGCGCTCTTCGCCGGTTTCCGGAAAATATTTGTAGCGCGGATGGCTGATCGCGTCGGCCACCGTTACCGGCTGGCCGTGCTCGACCACCAGTCCGACCAGTCCCTCGTTGACCCGCAGCGAGACCTTGCCGACCGATTCCTCCTCCAGCCCGACCGTGGCGCGCAGCACCAGGCGCTCGCGCTGCGCGTCGAAGAGATAGAGCGAACAGACCTCGACCTCCATGCCGGCGGCGATCGCGGCGACGGTCTTGTCCAAGGTCTCGCGCAGGCTATTGGCGGCATCGCCGCCGATGGCGGAGATGTCCTCGATGAGTGCGAGCCGATCGCGGTTGACTGCCATGATACGTGTGGGTCCGATCAATTTTATCCCGCGCGCTGTTTGTTCCACAACCATGGTAGAGCAATCGTCACGCTATGGACGCCGCGACCAACGAAGATCGGTGCGCTGAGAGCGTGATAGTCTGTTTCTGACTTCTCCCCCGTGTTTTGGGAGGATTAAGTGGGGATCGAGCGAAGAAGCGCCGGATGTCCGTTTTCTGCGGCGCTTCCTCGTTCTGATCTTTTCGCTATGCGCGGGCCGTCTCCCTCGCGCGATAAGGGCACTGCGCTTGAGGTTCGCGGCAATTGTAGTGAGACTGCTGTCGGGCAGATTCGCTACCGGAGCGGCTCGCGGCTGGCAACACGGCCAATCCTCAGTGCTCGCAGCAATTCGCCCCCCAGCCGAGGTCGGAGGGAAGCCCTCGGCGGCAACGCTTGTGCTAAACTAACGAGCCATGCTTGCTAACTCGCGCGACAGCGGCGAGCGGGACGAGCCCACACGGCCCGCTACCGTAAGGGAATCGCCGTATTTTCCTTGGACCCGATTCTGGTGCCCGAGCGGAAGTGCAATTAACCTCGACTTCAATGGCTATCCGCCCGATCCAGATAGTGTTCACGCTGCACCCATTAGTCCCAATCTCGTACGTTTCTCGGACATCAGTACGAAGCGCTTCTTAGTGTTTCTGGGCGAACCGGGCATCGGGAAAACAGACACGCTGAACTCAGAGCGCAAGGCAATCGAAGAAGATGCTGTGCACTCTGGAAACCTTATCGAATGGATCGAGCTTCAGCATACAGCAGTATAGAGCAGTTGGACCGAGACGTGTTCGAGGAAACACGTTTCGGACGTGGCTGGCCTCCAATAGGCAGCTGCATCTCTTTCTCGACAGCTTCGACGAGTGCCGGCTCCTTATCCGAAACCTCGCGCCGTTTCTGATCACGAAATTCAAACGCAAACAATATCCGGTCGAGCGGTTGCTGCTTCGGATCGCTTGCCGGGCTGCGGAATGGCCCACGGAATTGAGCGACGAGCTTTCAGCACTTTGGCCGAAGGACCAGACCGGCATCTTCGAATTGGCTCCGCTCCGACGACGCGACGTTTACCTATCGGCTAAGCAAATCGCTCTGAGTCCGATGATTCCTGACGGCAATCTCTCGTCAGGCCGTTGATAAAAAAGCCTCAATTTCACTTCGATATAATTCGTCAGAGTGAGCAATCGGATTGGTGGAGGAAGCGGCAGATGCGGGGAGAAGAGCGGCGGCAGCGGGCGATATTGATGATCATGGAGCCTGGCGATCGGGTGCCGAAGGAGCATCCGCTGCGGCGGGTCAAGGAACTCGCCGATGCGGCTTTGGTCGCACCTTTCGCCGCTGTTCGATGAGATGTACAGCGCGATCGGACGGCCGTCGATCCCGCCCGAGCGACTGCTGAAGGGCTCGTTGCTGATGGCGCTCTATACGGTGCGCAGCGAACGGATGTTGTGCGAGCAGCTCGACTACAACCTGTTTTTCCGTGGTTCCTCGATCTGGATGCGGCCGAGCCGAGCTTCGACCATTCGACCTTCTCGCGCAACCGGGCGCGGCTTTTGGAGCACGACGTGGCGCGCGAATTTTTTACCCGCGTGGTCGCGCAGGCCCGGACCATGCAGTTGCTTTCGGACGAGCCTTCGCCGTGGATGGCACGCTGATCCAGACCTAGGCGGTGCTCACAGAGATTCAAGCGCAAGGAGCGGGAACCGAGCCAGCCGCCCGACGACCCCGGCAACCCGACGATTAACTTCCACGGCGAGCGCCGCCGCAACGCGACTCATCAGTCGACCACCGACCCCGAGGCGAAGCTGGCGAAGAAGGGCGCGGGCAAGGAAGCGAAGTTGTGTTACTCGGCCAACGCGCTGATGGAGAACCGCAACGGTCTTCTGATCGAGTTCGCGGTCGAACCAGCCGACGGCTACGCCGAGCGCAAAAGTGCCCGTGCGATGCTGGAGACCGCGTTGCCGGGCAGCCGGCGGATTACACTGGGTGCCGACAAGGGCTACGACACTGCCGAGTTCGTCGCCGCGTGCCGCGCACTCAAGGTCACCCCGCACCTCGCGCGCAATGAGAGTCGCGCCGGCGGCTCCGCACTCGACCGCCGCACTGCCCGTCATGCCGGCTACGCGGTGAGCCAAAGGGTACGCAAGCGGGTCGAAGAGATCTTCGGCTGGATGAAGACCGTGGGCGGCCTGCGCAAAACGCGCTATTGCGGCCTCGACCGCACCCAACTCCACGCCTACCTGATGGCCGCCGCCTACAACCTGCTCCGAATCGCCAGACTCGACCCGGCCCCCGCATGAAGCACGACTCCACCATACCGCCGCGCTCGCCTCGGCCAGCGAAATACCGTCGAACCCGATTACTAAATCCAGCGCTTCTATCACTACCACGGCGATCACCCTGACTAATCAAACCCCTTCCTCAACGGCCTGCTAGAGCCGACGTAATTCCTCAAGCGATTAAGCCTCTGACCCTCAAGTTCCTGCTAGAGCAATTTGCACGCGACGGAAAACTTCCATCTAGCAAGAGAGACCTGTACTTGCGTGGCTGCGAGCTCTTGGCGCAGGAGTCGAGCCGGAGTCGCTGGATGGCGGGGTTTGAAGGACACTTCACTGCGGGTCAGCGGTTGCTGGTGGCCGCGCGCATTGCAGCGACAAGCTTCTTTTGTAAATCGACCTACCATTCTGACCGCCTCCGACTCAGCTTTGCGCGAAGCGCGCGACCTGTGCATAGAGGACCTGGTCGGCGGACGAGAGGGAGACAATGGTCGCGAGTTTGACGTCGGGAAACCTGAGATTGAAGAGTCACTTCGAACCGGGCTGTTCAGCCGGCGAGGACCAGACCGTCTCGGATTTGCGCACCAGACCTACGGCGAGTTCTTGGCAGCCCACTACCTGGTCGTCCGACATACCCCGCTTGTGCAGCTTCTTGCCTTGGTCACCCAGATCGAAAGCGGGAAGCGGGTGGTCGTTCCTCAGCTGCGAGAGGCGATGACTTGGCTAGCCACGATGAGAACGGATTTGTTCGACGCGCTGGTAGAAGATGACCCGGGTGCCTTGCTCGCCAGTGACGTTGGAGTGCATGGCACCCATAGGCGCGCGAAGCTCGTCGCCTCGCTGATTGCGGCAATCGAGGGAGGGCTCGAACATGACGTATGGCGGGATTTCCGCCGGCACTATCACAAACTGTTGCACCCACAACTGGCCGACCAACTGAGGCCGCTCATAAGGGATCGGTCAAGAATTTTCATGGCACGACGGGTCGCGATCGAAATGGCGGAACAATGCAAACTGCGCGAACTCGGCCCGAATCTGGCGTGATTGGCGATTGACGAGTTGGAACGCGACGAACTTCGTTCGCGCGCCATTTCCGCTCTCGCCGACTGCGGCGATTCAGCTTCGCTGGATTCGATCAAATCATGGCTCTTGAGCCCTCCGGGGTTCGCGGCGGGGGATGATCTTCGAGGCGAAGCGTTACGACTCCTTTGGCCCCAGCGAATGACTGCCACTGAGTTGTTTTCAGCGCTGTCCGCGCCCAAGGAAGAGAACCACATCGGCAGTTACCAGTTCTTTCTTAGTACCCAGATTATGCCGGCTTTAGAAGCAGCGAACTTGCCGATCGCCCTAGAATGGGCCGCGCGGCATCCGGCAACGCCGGATGCTGCGTTTCGTGTTGAACGTTTCATCGTCATGATTTTTGTGAAGGCATGGAGCCACCTTGGCGATAAATCAATCGCTGACGCATTCGCACTGGCCGCGATTCCGAGGCTGAAGGCTCGCCATTCCTTGATTTCGCTCGTGGGATTCGACAATGAGAGCGAACGCCTGAAGCAGTTGTTTAATAACGACCACGAGCGACGGCGCGCACTCGCGCTGGCCTCTCTTTCTCGTATCTCTGATGACGATGACAGCGCTGTTACTTTATTGTTCAGCCATCTTGTTCGCACCCCGGATGTCCCCTGGCTTTTGAAGGAATTGCGGTCAGCAGCGCCAGCGAATCAGTCTATACTAGCGAGAGTGATAAAGTTCGCATTTGATCCGTGTGATCCCACTCAGTTCGAGATAAATTACGAAGAGGAACAGCGGATCGACAATCTCAAAAGGAAGTAAATGTATTTCGGAGGCGAGTGGCGCTGATGTCGCCCGAGGCGACAGCTCTCACAGAGCAATTCTCCCGTCATTTAGAAATTCAACGACTGTCGAACCGCAGCGACGCTCAAACCGCGAAAAAATTCGATGTTCAGGCCTACGTCTCTCAACAGCTAAATCTCTTCGCCGCAGGAGACTTCGATGCGTGGTGGCGAATCAATAAGGCGTTGGCATATAAGCCCAATGCAGCTCCAGACACTATCCAAAGCGATCTCCGCGCGTTACCCGGTTGGAGCGTCCTTGACGATGCTACGAGGGTGAGGATTGTCGCGACGGCTCCAGCTTACTTGGAATCTGGCGATCCACGAACTTCTGTGTGGCTAGGGACGGGCAACCTTCGTTACGAACCCGTATCCGGATACCGTGCTCTGCGCCTGCTCAAGCTTGAGACAGCCGACGTATTTGAACGCCTTCCGCCTGAGGTATGGGCACGTTGGACGCCGGCTATCTTTTCCTGGCCGTCTTTCGGCGAGGACGAACAGGAAGTTCAGCGCGAGCTCGGAAAGATAGCCTATGTCCAAGCGGCCGAACGCGTCGTAGACACGGCGATTCGACTAATCGAGGGTGATAAACAGAACAGGTTGGCCCAAATCGCGTTCGTCTTCGACTTACTGCGCGGTGTGGCGGGAGAGTTGCTCTGGTCAGCCCTCTTAAAAATCCTCGAAGGCGGGAAGCTCACACCCGAGCAGGAAGGTTACCTCTTGTCTATGCTTCTTGGAACAGAAGCGGCGCAAGCGCGCGATCATGCCCTACGGTTTGTAACAGTTCCGCCGCCAACCGAAGGGCAGCAAAGGCAACGGTCATTGGTCGCAGCAAGAGAACTACTTATACACGGCGATCATGAGGCTTGGCTTCAGGTTTGGCGCGCTATCAAGACCGACGAGGATTTCGGCAGAGACGTCATGCTAGCGGTGTGCGCTAACGGAATCATCGATCAACCTGCGGTTCTCGACGAACTCGATAAGGACGAGCTTGCCGATTATTCAATTGGCGAAGCCGCTTCCCGGAAATAGGTCGCGCGCCACGATGGGTCCACGCGTCAGTCCCCGCGATTCGATCGTTTTCTTGCGCGACAACTTGCTTCAACGATTAAAGGCGAAGGCGTCGAAGCGCGCATGTACCGCGATCGAGAGAATTATTGACGCATGTCCAGAACTCGATTGGCTGCAAGTACTACTGATCGAACCAAAGAAAGTTCGCGGCGCCAAGAGTGGAGTCCTCCCGATCCCGCTATGCTCTCTGAGCTTGTCGGTAGTGGCGAAAAACGCCTTGTTAGGAACGGTGACGAGTTGTTGTCGGTCGTCGGAGAAGCATTGAGTCGCCTTCAGGAAAGGCTGAGGTCAGAAACACCTCGCGCAAGGTTCCTCTGGGATGAGTCTAGTCGCAAGCCGAAGGATGAGAGTGCGCTATCGGACTACATCAAGGGCGCGTTTAGACGACGACTTGAAGGCGCGCGGAGTCGTCGCGGGGCGGGAACTCGAAATTTATCCGAGCGAGCGCGGTCGAGGGGCGTCGGTTGACATACACGTTGATGCGATCGCTCGGCGACGCGATGAACATCTCGACCGCGTTAAAGCAATCATCGAAGTAAAGGGCTGTTGGAACAAAGATTTGAAGACCGCAATGAAGGCCCAACTCGTCGATGACTACTTTGCTCATTCCGATTGCAGACACGGCCTCTACGTTGTCGCGTGGTTAGAACGCGAGCACTGGAACAAATCTGACTATCTACGTCGACGGTCCCGTTCGCGACGCGCGAGGAAGCACAACAATTCTTGATGGGGAAGCCGACACGCTTTCAGGAAATAGGCGCCAAGTCACAGCTATCGTCCTCGATTGCAGCCTGCCGTAAGGAGGCCTCGCTGATTCGACCCCGATCTTTCACTCCAAAATTTCCCTAAGTCGATGCGATCTACGCGGTGGGAAGCTCGAATGGCGCGACCGCGTTCTTGAGCAGTCCGCGGCCGGCGCGCGATCGGCGGGCGCGAATCGCGTCGATCAGCTCGCGCTCGCTGCGGACCGGCTCCGGAAAAAGCGTCGTTACGCATCCGATCGAACTTGCCGAATGCGAATCGCTGCCCGCTACCACGGCCAACCCTAGACCCTCGGCGACCTTGAGCGCGAAGAGGTTTTCCTCTTCCGAGCAGGCGCCGTTGAGCGCCTCGATCGCGTCGACCATGCGGAAAATCTCGAGCCCGGCCGCGCGGTCGGGATGCGCCTGGTCGATCGGTTCATGGTCGGAGTTCATAAACGACATCCGCGCGTCGAGCTTGTAGCGGAAGGGATGGTTGGCAATCAGGATGGCGCCGCTCTGGTCGGCGATGCGCCGCAACTCGGCGAGCTTGTGGATTCCGCCGAGGTAGGTGTCCAGGCCGAAGACGCCGATATGGCCCATGTCGGTCGTCACTTCCATCCCGCGCAGCAGCAGCACGCCGGCCTCGCGCGCCGCTTCGCCCAACTCGGCCAGGGGCCACATTGTGTCGTGCTCGGTGATGCACACCGCTCCGATGCCGATAGCGCCGGCGCGCTCGACCAGGTCGCGCGGCGACAGATTGGAATCCGCGCTCCCGCGATTGGTGTGCAGATGGAGGTCGACGGTGAAGTAGGGCCCGGCCTGAGGCCCGCGTGCCGCGATGCTCATGTAGCCGCCGACCTATTTCCGATCCGTCTTACGAACCGAAAGGGCCCGGTCCACTATTGCGATCCTCACGGATTTATTTTGGCGGCTGGGAGGCCAGCGTAACCTTCTTCATGTGATCGCCAACCTGGATTTTGTCGACCACGTCCATCCCCTCGATTACGCCACCGAAGACCGTGTACTGGCCGTCGAGGCCGGGCTGCGGCTCGAGGCAGATATAGAACTGGCTGCCGCTGGACTTGCGTTCCGGATTGACCGCGTCGCCCAGACGCGCCGTCGCCACCGAGCCGCGCAGGTGTTTTTCGGCCGGGCTGATCTCGGCGGGCAGGTCGTAGCCGGGGCCGCCGCTGCCGTCACCCTTAGGGTCGCCGCCTTGGACCACGAAGCCTGGCACCACGCGATGGAAGGTGAGGCCGTTGTAGAAACCCTTCTTGGTGAGGGTCTCGAAGTTTTCGACCGTCTTGGGTGCGACGGCAGGGTATAACTCGATCACAATGATGCCGCGATCGCTGTCGATAATCGCGTAGTGGCCGGTGTTGCGCACGGGTACTCCGTCGAGGTTTGCGGCCATGCACGTAGCCGCGGCCAAAAACGCCACTGCGAGCACAAGGCACGTTGATTTGATAATCCGTCCGAGCATATCTCTTCTCATCTTTACTGCCATCTCCCCTGTCTCATCCTCTTTCTCCACCACACCTGTCAGCGCTTGCGCCTAACGCTTGACGAAATCCGCCACCGCCTTGGCCGCCGCCGCCGGCTGCTCTACCGGCAGCATGTGCGAGGCCTTGTCGATAAGCTCCACCTTCGCTCCCTTGATCAGCTTGACGAATTCGTGGGCATAAGCGGCCGGCATGAGATGGTCCTGCTTGCCCCACAGCACCAGGGTCGGCGCGCTCACGCGATGGATGCGCTTGCGCAGGCCCTTGTCGGGCAGCGGCCAACAGAACTTGCCGGTGCATCCGAGCGCCCAGTGGGTGCGGATCATCGCCTCGGTGTCGGCCGGGTTGGGAACGAAAGTTCCAACCGACGAATGGTTGGGATCGGCGAAGATCATCGGGATGAGCTCGGCGATCGGCGTCACCATGTAGTTGCGAATCGGCCATTCGTCGAGCCAGATGCCCAGCGCGTCGATGAGCACCAGCTTGCCGACGCGCCTGGGAAAATTGGCCGCGATATCGCCCGCCACCATCCCGCCGAACGAATGTCCCACCACCGCCGGCTGATCGAGGCCGAGTTTGTCGAATAACTCGTCGTAGAACAGCGCGAGGTCCCACATATCATCGAGCGAGCGATGCGATTCGGGATCGCCCTCGCTGGTGCCCGGATGGTCGGGGGCGTACACGGTAAACTCGCGCGCCAGCGTGTCATGGAACTCGGTCCACCGCGGACCCCATCCGCCGTGCAGAAAGACTATCGCGGGCCCCGAGCCCGCGACCTTTACGCGCGCCTTTATCTTGTCATCCCAGACATTGACGGTACGTTCCTGAACTCCGGCCATGGCTCTTTATACCCTCTTTTTGAATTTGACGGGGTATTAGAATCCGGCGCCGGTTCTGCGAGCCGGCGCCGGACTTATGCTGTGAGTGCGGCGCGCGCGCGAACTATTTCGCGGCACGTTCCATCGCGGGATGCGCGGCGGCGCCCGGACGCGCGGCCGCCGGCTTCTTCTGCTTGAGCCCCTCCGGCCACCAGCGGTTCTCCCACTCGTCGTCCCACATGTCGCGGAAATGCGGCTGGACCTCGCGCGCGAACATGTCGATATTCTTCAGCGTCAGCTCGTGCGGCATCGAGCCGATGTGCAGCAGCACCATCAGATTACCCACGCGCAGCTTCTTCACCGCCGCCTTGAGCTGGTCGGTTACCGACTTGGGGCTGCCGCCGATCACGAACTGGTTCTCAACGAAATCCTTGTATTTCCAGTTCGGCACCTTCGACATCAGGTCGAGCTGCATCGGGTACAGATTCTTGACGGTGTTGACCAGGCTGCGATGGTCCTGGTTGCCCGGCACCGCCTGATAGTCCCACAGGATGTGCAGGCATTTGTCGTAGAAGTAACGGATGTGCGGGTAGTACAGCTCCTCGGCCTTGGCATCGCTCTCGGCGACCACCACGAGCTGCAGGAAGCCGGCGCGATATGGATTGGCGTCGAGGTTGCTCTTGGCCACGAACTCCCAGAAGCCGTCCATCACGCGCTTGCCGAGGTTGTTCCCGTAGTAGCTCAGGAAGCAATAGCAGTGGTCATGCTTGGCGGTGAAATCCCAGGTGCTGAGGCTGCCGCTGCCCGGAATCCATACCGGCGGATGCGGCTTCTGCAGCGGGCGCGGCCACAGGTTGACCATCGGCAATTTGAAGTACTTGCCGTTCCAGGCGAAAATCTCTTTGGACTGCCACGCCTTCATGATCAGATCGTGCGCCTCGTAGTAGCGCTCGCGATGCTCCATCGGCGTGATCCCGTAACACAGGTTCGCATCCATCGCGGTTCCCAACGGCATCCCGGCCACCAAGCGGCCGCCGCTGATGCAGTCGAGCATCCCGTATTCCTCGGCCACGCGGATGGGCGGAATCGTGGTGGGCAGCGTCGCGCCCATCTGCACCAGCGCGACGTTGAGCCCGTTGGTCGCGCGCGCCAGCGCCGAGCCCATCAGGTTGGGTGACGGCATGAAGCCGTAGGCGTTCTGATGGTGCTCGTTTACGCAGATGCCGTCCATCCCGGCCTTGGCGGCGTATGTCAACTCGTCGAGCGTCCAGTTGTAATACTTGGCAATCTTCTCGGTATCGGCAAGTTCGTGGTACGGCGGATCGACCCACACCGAGTGAAAGCGCTTTTCGAAATCCGCGGGCAAATCGCGGTACGGCATCAGATGAAACATCGAGATTTTCATCGTGCTCTCGTCAGCCTCCTTACGGCCCCCGATTGCCGATCGAGATTGCCGATTTCGCGCCTACCGACGCCGGCATATCGCGGGCGGCCTGCTCTTCTGACTATTAGTTGCTATGCCTGCGCGACGCAACCTCGCAAGCGGCGCTGCACCTCGCCGCCGGCCCACGACCGGCTACGGGGCGGTCGAAAAGGACCATTTGTATTCCCACCCGTTGACCGTCATTGAAATCGTGTAGCCGGCGCCCTTGTCCAGCGGGACGCGCGGGATGATCACCACCGCACCGAAGCCGTGCAATATGTCGCGCGCGCGCTGCTGCGCGGTTGCGTCGGGGTTGCTGTAGCTCGAAGCGTCGAAGCCGCAGGCCTCCAGATTTACCGGGGATGGGCCGTCGCGGGTGATCCGGTAGGTGCCGAGCCGAGCCTCGACGTTGGCTCCGACCTCGAGCGTGACGGGAAAGCCCGCCGGACGCGCATAACCCGGACATGCGGTTAGCGGGTCAGGCCATTCCGCGTCTAGCGAACGCATTCCGATGGTTGCTCCCGAGGGAGGAAACTCCAGCGGCTGAGCGAACGGGACCGGATGCACCGGAAACTGTTTGAGGTCACTCAAAGTGTCCAATCCTGCCGCACACGCTGACCCTTCGCAGTATCGCCCAAAGCCGCTCCGTCGCAGATAGCGGCTGATAAGGCTAAGCCGATGAAATGGAATACCGATCCATCCGTCAATACTCCAACCGGGAGACCCCCAGGGCATCTCGCCCGACGACGAAGCGTGGTCTTCGACCGGCCGGCTGATCGGCGCTCCAGGCGCCTGCCAGTATGAGATGTCGCTGGACTTTGCCGCGTGCATACCCTTTTCGGTGTACCAGGGACTCGCGCTGTCTTCCTCGTGGGCTTCGGCCCCGATGGTGTTGTTCTTGATGGCCTCGGCGTAGCTCTTCACCAGGTAGCGGGCGTGCAAGGCGTCGCCCTCGCTAAGTTCGGGGTCTTCGAGCACCGGCGGCAATCGCACCATCGAGCGGTAGTAGTTGAGCCGCGCGAGCCACTGGGCCCCCGCGGCAGAGGCGGGCGCGCCAGGCGCGCCCGCCTCTGCCGCGGGGGCGCTGGCGGCCGGAGGCGGACGCTCCGCGCCCGCCTCCGCGCCAGAATTTGCCGGCGTGGAATTGCCGGCAGCGCCGCCGGCAATGCCGGCGGCGGGCGGCGCGGCGGACGGGATGGCGGCGCTTCGCGCCGCCATCCCGCCCGCCCGGTCAACGCGCTCGAACTTCAGCAGGTACGCGGTCAGCGCAAAGCCGCCGACCGCGAACACGGCAGCGGCCACTACGACGCTCGCCAGGCGCGGGGCGCGCCGGCGCCTTCGTGCGGGCGCCTTCGCGCGCGCGACGCCGACCTGGGACAGGTCGTCGCCGGGCGCGACGAAACCGAAGCGCGCGTTGGCGAAGCGAAGCTCGTCGCCGCGCTCGAGCGGCGACGGCGCGGTGATACGCCGACCGTTGAGGTAAGTACCGTTGGTCGAGCCGAGATCGACCACGTACCATCGGTCCACGCGCCGCTCGAGCGCGGCATGGCGGCGCGAGGCGGTCGGCTCGTCCAGGAGCAGGTCGTTGCCGGCGCCGGTGCCGATCGTGACGCGGGAGGCGCGCAGCTCGTGAATCTGCGGCGTGGCCGCTCCCAGCGCGACCAGGCGCAGCGTATCGGATTGGCTGGGAGAATTAGGCTCGGACACGCTGGCGAGTTTTCCCGATTTCGCGGACCCCCACAAAGTCACGAGCGAACGCGAAACCGATCATCTCAGATCGGCCTCGCTCAGCCCTGCCATCTTCAGAAGATGCGCCGACAGCCCCCGCTTGAGGGGTTTGTTGCCATGAATGGGAATAGTAAGCCGGACGACGCTTCCAGGCTTTCCGTACACGTGATGACTCCCATGGACACGCATCAACTTCCAGCCGTGGCGTTCGATGATTTTAGCGAACGCCTTGCCGGAAAGTTGTTTCATACTACGATCTCGATCACCCGGTCCTTATCGGTCTCTTCGGATATTTCCACATCAACCGAAAGGCAAGCGTCAACTGCCTCGCGGAGGTTCTTGAGAAGATCCTCCAAGGTATCTCCTTGGGTAGCACATCCTGGAATTGCGGGGACCTCGGCCCAATAGCCGCCCTCCTCTGCTTCGTGAATGACGACTTCTAGCTTCATAGTCTGTTGGCACCTTCGGCTGATTATGAGTCAAACGGCGGGGGTTAATTCGTTGCGTTCAAATCACTCCATTCAGATCGAGATCGCCGACTTCGCGCAAGGATCGGCCCTTGCAGCCCTTGAGAACGCTATAGAGCCTTAGAATCATAGCGGCGTCGCTCCCATCGACCCACAGGTCTCTCGTCTCCAATTTCCCGTCGTGACGCTCGACCTTAATTTCCACGAGCGTCGGAGACCTTACATCAGGGGGAGCAATTGCAACATCCTTCAAAATCCCGTCTTCCAGATCGAGCGGCATAGGGGCAGGATTGTGCGGGTCGAAAGCGCCTCCTGCTGGTTGCGGCGGCCACGCACTCAGCCCTTCGTATGTTAGATCTCGGACCTTCATTGTTGCCTCAATTAGACCAGAAGCCACGTGGTCTCAGCGCGTTCCTCTAGAACTTCCAATAGCGCGACAGGAAATAGTGCGCGCGCTCTATTATAGGGATCACTCTAGCGCCGTTGTCGGCGAGCGCGAGCGGCTCGTCGGCCTCGCGGCCCAATTCATCGATCACGCTGTGCCCGGAATCCACGAGCGCCTGGAGATCGTAGCCGCCCTCCAGCGCCGCCACCATCCGGCCCCCGCAGCACTCGGCCGCCATCCGCTTGACCCGCCGCGCGAGCGCGGCGAATCCGGCCTCGGTCACCCGCATCCCGCCGAGCGGGTCGCGAAAGTGCGCGTCGAAGCCCGAAGATACGAGGATGAAGTCCGGGCGATATTGCCGGACCACCGGCGCCAGTACGTCGTCAAAAACGCGCAGGTACTCGTTGTCGCCGAACGTCGCCGGCATCGGCGCGTTGACGGTGTATCCGGCTCCGGCGCCGTAGCCGACTTCGTCGAGCGCGCCGGTGCCCGGGTAAAACGGGAACTGATGGGTCGAGAAGTAAAGCACTTCGGGCGAGTCGTAAAAGATGTCCTGGATGCCGTTGCCGTGATGGACGTCCCAATCGACCACCAGCACGCGTTGGAGCCCGCGGCGCCGCGTAAGATAGCGCGCCGCGATCGCCACGTTGTTGAACAGGCAGAACCCCATCGCGCGCGACGCGAGCGCGTGATGGCCCGGCGGACGGACGATCGCAAAGGCGTTGTCGGCCGCCCCGTCCATCACTGCCTCGACTGCCGTCAGCACGCCGCCCACCGCCAGCAATGCGGTCTGATAGGAGTCGGGCGAGGCATGGGTATCGTGATCGAAATCGTAACGCGGCATCGAGGCGCTGCGTTGGACTTCTTGCACGTAGGCCGGCTCGTGACATAGTTCGAGCTCCGCGGTGCTCGCCTCGCGCGGGCTGAGCGCGAGTATCGCGTCGCGCTGAAGCCGTTCGGCCATCTCGATCATCACCGCGGCGCGCTCGGGGCGTTCGGGATGGCTTCGGCCGGCGAAATGCTTCAAAAAACGGCGGTCGCTAATCAGTGCGGTCCTGAGCATCGTTGACACTCCGAACTTCGATAACGATCATTAATTCAGACCGCGCGGCCGAGCGCTATGGGCCGGGGCGGATGGAAGATACTTGGGCATTTTCGAGATACTCCTGTTCCTGGTAATCGCGCTGATCGTCATTCCACCCGACGATTTGCCCCAGGTCATGCGCGCCGTCGGCAAGGTGATGCGCGAGTTGCGCCTGGCCAGCAACACCGTGATGCGCGAGATCTCGGGCGCGATCGGCGATGATTTGCCCTTCAATCTCCTGCCGCCCCGCTTCGACGATCCGCATCCAACTGCGGAGCCCGCAGCGCCCGCGCCAGCGCCGCCGGCTTTTCTTGCGCCGGAACCCCAATCGCCGCCGCCAGCCGAAAGCGCGCCGCCTGCCGAGGCCGCGCCTGCGCCGCAAGCATTGGCCTCCGATCCCAGGGCTACGGGCGAGTTGACCCTGACGGATCATCAGACTTTGGCGGAAGATCAGCCGCCACGCCGGCCGGGCCGCTCTCGCAACCCAAAGCAGCCAAGCCTCCCCGAGGGCTCGGTGCCGCCGGCCGACAAACCATAGCCCGCACCGCTCCCCGTGGCCAGCCAGGAGCCCCCCGTTAATCCTCCCGCCGCGACGGAGGAGGTCCGCATGCCGCTGCTCGAGCACCTGCGCGAGCTGCGCGGGCGGCTGGTGCGGGCGGTGATCGCGGTGGCGATCGGATGCGCGCTGTCGTACGTTTTCGCCGACCATCTGTTCGCCTGGCTGACCCTGCCGCTGCGCCAGGTCGGAGGCGGCAAACTGCTGCTGATCGGCACCGGCGTCGGCGAAGCCTTCTTCACCAAGATCAAGGTCGCGCTGGTGGCCGGCGTGTTCATCTCCAGCCCGGCGATATTCTACGAGGTGTGGAAATTCATCGCGCCCGGTCTGTACGAGTCGGAACGGCGGATGGCGTTGCCATTCGTCCTCAGTTCGAGCCTGTTCTTCGCGCTGGGCGGTTACTTCTGCTGGGCGGTGGTGTTCAAGGTCGGCTACGCCTTTTTCATCTCCGAGTACAGCTCCATTGGGGTTACGCCGACGATTCGCATCAGCGAATACCTGGCCTTCTCGGCCAAACTGCTGCTGGCCTTCGGACTGACCTTCGAGATGCCGATTTTCGCGGTTTTCCTGACCCGGCTTGGACTCATCGATTACCGCATGATGCTGCGTTATTTCCGCTACGCGGTCCTGGGCATCTTTGTGGTTTCGGCGGCGCTGACTCCGCCTGACATGGTTTCGATTTTCCTGCTCGCGATTCCGCTGCTACTGCTTTACGTGCTGAGCGTGGGCGTCTCCTACATGTTCCGGGCGCAAACGGAGCTTACCGAACCGGCAGCCGAGCCTCCCGCCACTCTCTGAGCATCCCGACGGCGTATCCATGGAAAGGAAAGCGACCTGATGGCCATCATCGAAGACTCCCAGCGCGCCTCGGGCGCACCCGGTATCGAACCACGCTGGACCCATAGCGCCAAGGATGTCGTCGGCACCGCCTACTCGACCGCGAGCCCGATCTGGTTCACCGCCTCGGGCGGCGTGCTCAACGAAATCTATTATCCAACGATCGATCGGCCCCAGATTCGCGACCTGCAGTACCTGGTGACCGACGGCGAAACCTTTTTCCACGACGTCCATCGCAACCAGGACACTTCCACCGAGTATCTCGGCGATCGCGGCCTGGGCGTGCGCATCACCAACGCCGACCGCGCCGGACGCTATCGCGTGGTGATGGAGGTCATCACCGACCCGCATCAACCGTGTGTGCTGATCGACACCCGCCTGGAGGGCGACCCCGACCTGCTACGCCGCCTGCGGCTGTTCGTGCTGCTCTCGCCGCATCTGGACGTCGGCGGATGGGGCAACAACGCCAACGTCGCGCGGATGGCTGGTTATGAGTTTCTGACCGCGCATAAGAACAACAGCTGGCTGGCGCTGGGAGCCAACGTGCCGTTCGTGCGGCGCTCCTGCGGCTATGTTGGCAGGACCGACGGATGGCAGGATCTCAGTCGGAATTTCAAGCTGGATTGGGAGTTCGACTCGGCGCCTGAGGGCAATGTCGCGCTGACCGCCGAGATCGAACTGCCCGAGGACCGCCACTTCACGCTCGGCCTGGCCTTCGGCAATGGGCTCCATCGCGCGGTGACCTGCCTTTATCAGTCGCTCGGGGTGCCCTTCGCGCAGCACTCGGCGCGCTTCATCGAGCAATGGAGCCGCGCCTGCACGCACATGTACCCGCTGGAACGATGGACCGGCGACAGCGGCCAGCTCTGCCGCAGAACCCGCGAACTGCTGCTGGCGCACGAGGACAAACGCTTTCCCGGCGCGCTCATCGCCTCGTTGAGCATTCCGTGGGGCGAGGCCAAAGGCGACGAGGACCTCGGCGGCTATCATCTGGTGTGGACGCGCGACATGGTCAACAGCGCGACCGGTCTGCTGGCGGGTGGCGACCTGGCCACGCCGTTGCGCGCGCTCATCTACCTCGCCTGTTCGCAGCGCCCCGACGGCGGCTTCCCGCAAAATTTCTGGATCGACGGCACGCCCTACTGGCAGGGCATCCAACTCGACGAGGTCGCCTTTCCGATCATGCTGGCGTACCGGCTGGTGCACGCCGGCGCCACGATGGGCGCGTTCGATCCGTATCCGATGGTGCTCGCGGCCGCCCGCTACCTGATTCATGAAGGGCCGGCCACGCCGCAGGAGCGATGGGAGGAAAACAGCGGCTACTCGCCCTCGACGCTGGCGAGTAATATCGCCGCCCTGGTATGCGCAGCGCAGTTGGCCCACGACCGGGGCGACGCGGCAACCGCGCAGTTCCTGCTGGACTACGCCGACTTCCTCGAATCTCACATCGAGCGCTGGACCGTCACCAAACAGGGCTTTCTGGTCCCCGGCATCAAGCGCCATTACGTCCGCATCAATCCCGCCGACCCCGCGCTGGCGGCGCCCCATGACGAACCCGACCAGGGGATGGTCCCGATCCGCAACCGCCCTCCCGGCATGCCCTACCTGTTCCCGGCCGCCGAGATCGTCGACGCAGGTTTCCTGGAACTTGTGCGTTACGGCATCCGACGCCCCGGCGATCCATTAGTCGAAGATTCGCTGCGCGTGGTCGACGCGGTGCTAAAGACCAATTTCCCGGCCGGCCCCTGCTGGAAGCGATACACTCACGACGGCTACGGCCAGCGCGACGACGGCGGACCATTCGAGGGTTGGGGAATCGGGCGGCCGTGGCCGCTTTTGAGCGGCGAGCGCGGCCATTACGAACTCGCCGCGGGACGCGACGTCATCCCGTTCCTGCGCTCGATCGAAAACTTCTCCACCTCGACACGGCTGTTGCCCGAGCAAATCTGGGATGGGCCGGATCTGCCGGCGGCACTGATGTTGTTTGGCAAACCGACCGGCGCTGCGATGCCCCTGATGTGGGCGCATGCGGAATACCTGAAACTTTTGCGCTCGGCCGCCGACGGTGTCGTCTTCGATCTCATCCCCGAGGTTGCGGGGCGCTATCGCGACGGCAAGCCGCGCGGCCCAATCGAGATTTGGAAACGCTCCCGGCGGATCCAGTCCGTCACGCTCCCTTGCAAACTGCGCATCCAGTCCCCCGAACCCTTCCTGCTCCACTGGAGCAAGGACGAATGGCATCACGTCCACGACAGCCGCTCGACCCATACCGCGGTGGGAATCGACTTCGTCGATATCGATGTCACCACCGCGGACCGCGCGCCCGTGCGCTTCACCTTCCATTGGGAGTCGCGCGGGCAGTGGGAAGGCCGCGACTACGCGGTCGAGCTGCACGAGAGCTAACGCGGCTTTGTACAACTGCCTCGATCTCCAAACGCGTACGCGCCCGCAGGGCCGCGCAACGGCTGCAGCAGCATCCGGTCGAGCCACAACTCGCGCGCTGCGCGGAATTGCGCGATACCGATGATCATCCCGTCGTGGCCGGCGGCGGGCTGATCGCGATAGGTCCCGAGCAGGCGATCCCACCAGGACAGGTTGAAGCCAAAGTTGCTGTTGGTTTCCCGCACTGCGACGGAGTGATGCACCCGGTGCATGTCCGGAGTGACTATCAGCCATCGAAGATAACGATCGAGGCGGATCGGGATGCGAACATTCCCGTGATTGAACATCGAGGTGACGTTCAGCAGAACCTCGAAAATGAGCACGCCGAGCGCCGGCGCTCCCAGCGCCACCACCACGCCGAACTTGATCAGCATTGAAAGCACGATCTCGATCGGATGGAAGCGCGTGCCCGTGGTCACATCGATGTCGAGGTCGGCGTGATGCATTCGATGCACGCGCCACAACGCGGGCACCGCGTGAAATATCACGTGCTGGAGATAGATGGCGGCATCGAGCAGGACGATCGACGCAGCAATTGCCATCCATGACGGAAGCGGCAGGTTGTTGAACAATCCCCAGCCTCGCTTCGCCCCGAGCATGGCCAGAGCTATAGCCGTGGTCGGAAGCAGAATCCGGATGAGTGCCGTGTTCAGCGCCACGACCGCGAGATTGCTCGGCCAGCGCCTGAACCTCGAATATGACCTTGGCCGGCGTGGCGCCGCGGCTTCCCAAACCGCCATCGCGGTGAGCACCGCAAAAAAAGCCCCGAGTCTTATGCTCGCTTCGTTGATCGGACTGTTGACTCCAATCAAATCCACCTTCGACCCTGACGAACGCCGAAGCGCTAGCCGATACGGCGAATCGAAAAATCCGCGCTCAGCGAGTCGAGCAGCGCGTTGACCTCGGCGGCCGACGCGGCGTCGAAGAACAAGCGTAAATAATGATGGCGCGGGTCCTCGGTGCGTAGGGTCGCCAGGTTGTCGTACGACTCGACGATCGCCTTGAAGCGCGCGATTCGGGCAGGCACTATCGCCAGCAGCACGCTTTGAAATGATCCTTCGTCAGCGGATTCCTGCATGCGACCCCCGGGTTAATGTCCGTAACGCGGCAAATGTCCACCAAGTGGCAAATCTTCTCAACGGGAGCAAATGTCTTCAACGGGACCAATGTCTTCAACGGATAGACCGCCGCAGCGCGCGGCTTTACATTCTACGTGATGGCGCTCGCGCGGCTAATCCTGATCACCGGCAAGGGCGGCACGGGCAAGAGCGCGGTGGCCGCGGCGCTTGCGCTGTGTCTGGCGCGACGGCGCCCGACCCTGCTGGTCGACCTCGACCAGCGGATGTGGGCGGCGCGGATGCTCGGCCTCGAGTCGGGCAATAATCAGGACGACGACGGGCCGCATAACAGGGGCGCGGCCGCGATCGCCAATCTGGAAACGATCTCGCTAAGCGCAAGCACCGAGCTCGAAGTGTTCATCGAACGTATCGTGCCGATCAGAGCGATCGCGCGCCGAATGCTCCAGAGCCGCACCTTCGGCTACGTCAGTGCCGCGCTGCCGGGGCTGGAGGCGTTCCTGATGCTCGAGCGCCTGCGAATCATCGCCGGGCGCGCCGCGCTGGAGGACCGCTATACGGTGGTCGACGCGCCGGCCACCGGTAGCGCGCTGGAGTTGCTCTCGGTGCCGGCGGCGCTCAAGCAAATCGCGCCGCTCGGAACGCTCAACCGGCTGGCCGCCAACGTCGAGAGTTTTCTCGCCGACGCGACGCGCTTTGCCGTGATGCTGACGCTGACGCCGCAGGAGCTGGCGCTGCGCGAGGCGCTGGAGGCCTCGGATGTCCTGCGTGGGCGGCTCGGCGTGAGCGTCGCCGCGGCGGTGCTCAACTGCGTGCCGCATCCGTTGTTCAGCGCGCGCGAGATCGACGAACTCGACGCGCTCAACGCTGTCGGGGCGCATCCCGGATACGCGCGCCTCGCGCAATGGCGCGACGGCGCGGGACGCTTCGCGGCGCGGGCGCGCCGCGAAGCGTCCCGCGCCGGGCTCAGCGTGGTCGAGTTGCCGATGCTATTCAGCCCGGCGATGGGCCGGGCTGAACTCGAGGAGCTGAGCCGCGCGCTCGACGCGGGGCTGTTCCCGGCTGCGCCGGGAGCAGCCCCGCGTCGAGCGGGAAAGCCGGCGCCGGCGGCGAAAGCCGCGCGGTCAGCCAAACCGGCGCGGCCTGCGAAGCCGGCGCGGCCCGCATGACCGCCGCGCATCCATCGCACGGCCTGCTCGCCGGCCGCCTCCTCGTATGCCTTGGCCCCGGCGGCGTAGGCAAGACCACGGTCAGCGCGGCGCTCGCGCTCGGCGCCGCGGTCGCCGGGCGGCGGGTCGACGTGATGACCGTCGACCCGGCGCCGCGCCTGCTCGACGCGCTCGGCCTCGGCGGCGTCGACGCTGCCGAGCCACGCGAGGTGCCGCTTGGCGATCTGGCTGATGAGGCGAGTGCGCGCAGGCGTCCGGCGCTACGCGCCGGACGCCTGCGCGCACTCCGCATGGATCCCAAGCGCACCTTCGACGCGATTGTCGCGCGCCACGCGCTCTCGCCCGCCGCCGCCGACGCGATCATGCAAAACCGTATCTACCGCAATCTGTCGCAGGCCCTGGCCGGGGTGGGAGATTACATGGCGATGGAGCGACTGCTCGAGCTTGCCGAGGAGCCGGCGACCGACCTGGTGGTGCTCGACACGCCGCCCGCGCGCGAAGCGCTGGACTTTCTCGACGCGCCGCGACGCCTGCTCGATCTGCTCAACTCGCGCGCCGTCACTCTGCTGGGCGGCGGGATGCGCCGCGGATTCAGCGTCGTCGACCTCGCCGCGCGTGCCGTGCTCTCCGCCTTCGATCGTCTGACGGGACTCCATCTGCTCGGCGACGTGCAGGCCTTCGTGCGCGGCTTCGACGGCATGTATGCCGGATTTGCCGAGCGCGCCGCGCGCGCGCAGCAACTCCTCGTCGCCGCCGACACCACGGTGGTCTTGGTCACCACCGCCGAGCCGGAGCGCACCGCACAGGCGCACGAGTTCCTCGCCGCACTGCGCACGGCCAGGATCGAGCCGCGCGCGGTCATCGTCAACCGCACACTGCCCGCAATTCCGTCGGCTGAGCAGATCGCGCGCGCGCCGCTTGCGCCCGCGCTTAGGCGCAAGCTCGCGCGCGCGGCCGAGGAGTTCGCGGCGCTGCATCAGCGCGAAGCCGCCGCGATCGCATCGTTGCGCGCAGGCGGGGCCGCGGGATTAGAGCTGCTCGCGATGCCCGACCTCGGGCGCGAGCCGGCCGAACTTGCCGACCTCGCCCGGCTGGAGCAGAGTCTCGCGATCCTGTGAAGGTGGCTGAAGCCGTCGCGGTCGCAATCCTGCGCGGCAGCCTTCGAGGCGCTTGCGCGGCCTAAGGAGTGCTTGCGGAACTGCTTTTAGGGGTTGCCGCGGCCCTTGCGCCGGCGCGGAACCGGACGTGGGCCAGGCGCCGGCCGGACTGGCCGCACCGGCCGCACGGGTTCGACTGGTTCGGGCTGGTCTGAGGCGGCGCGGGCCTGACGCGGCGCGGGCATTTCGCCCACCGCCAGCATCCGGTCTATCTTCATGCTAAGGTTGACCAGCTGGCTGGACAGTGTGTCGAGTCGGGACTTCAATTCGCGGATGTCGCGTTTGGACGGGATGTTGACGAAGTCGAGAACGGTCTCGACGTTGCGATCGAAGACGTGCTTGTTGGCCATCAATCGTTCTCCCGCGCGTCCCAGCCCCTTACGCATCCGTTCGTTGGCCATCAACTCGCCCATCACGCTACCCAGCCCTTCCTCGCTCATCTGGCGCAGCTTTGAAACGATGCTTTCGGCGTCGCGGCGTGCCATAACTAACAACTATAGTCCCGCGCGGGAGCGCCGCAAGCCAAAGTGCAACCAATCGACGGCTTGTGTGCGCAATAAGCTCCGTGCTAGCTCGCGCAATCTCGCGCGCAACTGATGACCTGCGCGTAACCCGATGTGGACGATCGCGACCATCCTCAACGTGACCTCCGGCTTCGCCCTGATGCGTTATCGTGGGGGCCCGGCGGAGATAATCGCGACTTCGCTGATTATCGACGCGGCGCTGGCGCCGCTCACCGCGACTATCGCCTCGCGCCGCGGCCGCTCGCCGCTGGTGTGGGCGCTGCTCGGCTTCGCGCTCGGGATGTGGGCGCTGGCGGCGACGCTGCTGCTGCGTCCGCGCGCGCAAGCTGGGCCGCCGACTACTTCTGATGCCGCCTGAGCCATGCGAGCAGCGGCGCGTAGACTTCGCTCTCCGCGTGCGTGCCGCAGATGACGTCGAGATGGCCCCATCCGACGAGCTGTTTGACGGTTACGCTGGTGCTACCGGTCGCCGCCGCCGAGCCGGCCACCATCGCGGGCCATTGCGCGGAAATGTTGGTGCTGCTGAACGCGATCACCGGAATCTTTGAAGCCTTGAGCCGCGCCAGCGTACTCGCGTCGAACGGGTTGTCGTAATCCTGCACGGCGGGCCACCAACGGTCGTAACCAATCAACACCCGCGCCAGCACGGAGGGATCCGAAAACCCGCCCTGCGGATTCGCAAGCCCGCCATGTGCTCCGAACAGGCCGTCCGCGTCATAGACCACATGCTCGAGATTTTCCGCCGCGGTTTTGTATTCAGGTAGAGGCGCCGGACCGCCGGGATCGCGAATCACCGCCGCCATCAGCGCCTGGCGCTTGTCGTAGGTCAGATGGCGTCCGCCGATATCGTCGGCGACGCGCCCCGCGGGCATCGACGAGACATAACGGTGCGGGATGAAGCCGTCGAGGATCACGAGTCCCGCCACCTCTTGCGGATGCAGCGCCGCGAAGAGGTAGGCGAAGGTCGCGCCGCGGCTGAACCCGGCGATGAAGAGCTTTTCACTATGCGTCCGGGCGCTCACGAACGCGGCCGCAGCCTCGATATCGCCCTCGAACACGCGCTTCGTCCATCCGGTCATCACCGCGAGCTTCTCCGCCGGCGTATCGGGCGGGACGAAGTGGGTGCGGTAGTCCATCGCCCACACGTCGACGCCGTGCGCCGCCAGGTAAAGCGGCATCGAGTAGCGCTGATCGTCGATTGCGATTTCGCCATTCATGTTGGTGCCCGCAAGATAGAGCATCACGATTCCCGGATGCGCCGGCGCGGCCGGGCCGCTCGCGATCCGATGGAGCCCGATACGGTCGAATGGCGAGGGCCCGCGCTCCGCGACGAAATGCCATTCGTAAGTACCCGGCGCGCCCTTGAGCGCGCGCGGCGCGCCGAGTTGTGAGAATCCCTGCGGCGGCGGCGACGCGAACGCGCAGCGCGAATCGCCGAGGGCCATCGCGATCGCGAGCATCAGCGCGCCGCAAAATGCGATCGCGATTCGCCGTCTCATTGCGTTGTGCATCCGCGCAGTAAAACAGTAAAAGAGAAACAGTGAAACAGTAAAAGGAATCGTCTCACATAACCATCGCGCGGAGTCCGGAAGGGTTAACGAAGGAGCCTTGACCAAGGAGCACATGATGAGCGGAAAAGTTGAATTCGCGTTCTGGTCGCCGCAAGCCGGCGCGACCGTCAAGACCCTGCTCGACCGCGCCGAGATGGCCGAGCGCCTGGGCTATCACTCCTTCTGGCTGGTCGATCATTTCTGGACGATCGGCATGCCCGACGTTGACCTGCTCGAAGCGATCACGATGATGAGCGCGATCGCCGCACGCACCGAGCGCGTACGTATCGGCACGCTGGTGTTGTGCAACTCATTTCGCAATCCAGCGCTGCTGGCCAAGTCGCTCACGACCATCGACCATATCTCCAACGGCCGGCTCGAAGTCGGTCTGGGCGCGGGCTGGATGGAGCAGGAGTACCGCGCCAACGGCTACGAGTTTCCGTCGGTCGGCACCCGGCTGCGCCAGCTCGAGGAGGGCCTGCAGATCCTCAAGGCGATGTTCACCGAGAACCGCGCGAGCTTCAAAGGCCGCTACTACACGGTCACCGACGCGCCCAACAATCCCAAGCCCGTCCAGAAGCCGCATCCGCCGATCATGATCGGCGGCGCCGGCGAAAAAGTGATGCTGCGGCTGGTCGCCCAATACGCCGATCGCTGGAACTGCCCGGCGGGCTATCGCGACTTCAAAAAAACCCTCGGCGTGCTGCACGAGCATTGCCGCGCGGTGGGCCGCGACCCCGGTGAAATCACCGTCTCGGAGCAACTGATGGTTTGTATCGGCGCGAACCAGGCCGAGGTCGATCGGAAGTGGGAGATGGCCAAGCGGCGCAAGCCTTTCTCATTCACCGCAGTGAAGGGCACTCCGGACGAGGTGATTAAGCAGTTGCGCGAACGCGTCGGGTGGGGCATCACGATGTTCACGATGATGTTCGCCGACCTGGCGCCACCGCAGACGGTCGAGTTGTTCGCGCGCGAAGTGATGCCGGCGTTCGCATAACAGGAGAATGACGATGCCGCTCTATCTCGATGAAATTTATCTCAACGCCTCCAGCCCCGAGAACGCCAAACGCGCGCTCAAATTTTTTGCCGAGGTTTTCGAGGGCGGCTTCCCGCCCGGCGTGACGCTGAAGGCCGGGCCGTGGATGTCGAACGAAGAGGCCAAGGTGGTGCTCGTGCTCGATATCAAGGACCATTCGCTGACTTTCAACCCGTTCGCCAAGGCGCTCGCGGCGGGAATCGTGCTGAGGCGCCGGCTCGAACCGATCGTCGATTGGAGCGACGCGCTGAGGCTCGCAAGCGAACTCTAGGGCGGGCACGCCAGCCGTCCGCCTGGATTCTCACATAGGGCTGACCGAAGCTCACATATTTGCGTGGCCGCCGGTATCCGGCCCGACGCGCATCAACGCCTCGTCTCGCGTCTGATTCCATCGCTCTGAAGCGGTTGAGAAATTCTGCCGCCGGACCGATTTACATGGCAGCGCCTGCCGCAGTCCTGCGGCGGGATCTTCCCCTAGGTACGCAGTCAATAGATAAGATACTCATAGGATTTGCCCTCTTCGCAGTCGAAGGTTCCGGAGCGAGAAACAATTCAGGTGTGTAATAATTCCCGAGAAAATTGAAAGAAAGTTCTTTTGCTCGCGAGCTTTCAGATGAATTCAAGCGTTATCCAACTCACCATGTGCGGAATAGATATTGCTCTCGTTAACCGCGACACGAACAAACACGGATTTCCAACTTGTCGTGATGTGCAGCACGACTAACCAAGACTAATAGAGTCGCACGATGGAGGATTATCATGGAGGGTTCCACGTTCTGGTCTAAGGCTCTTATCAGTGGCACTCGTCGTTCAACGGCGTTCCGGTTGCTCTTAACCGCCTCATTAGCGTTGCTGTTGCTTACAATTGGCGGAGCGTGGTCACCAGTCCACGCCACAGGTCCGTCGATCTGGATGGCCAGCCCGCAACAGAGCGGGGTCACTGGATCGGTCGGTGGGATAATTGAGGTGCGCCCCGCTCAGTTGCTGACGAGCCACGCGGCTAAACAGGTGAAGATTGTCGAGGGTGCCGAGCCTTTAGCCAATGCGGCCGGCGTCGCGTTCAATCCCTTTGGGGACCTGTGGGTGACCACACTTAACAATACCCTCCTGAAATTCACCCCCGCACAACTGAATAATCTGGTCGCACAACCCCACCCGAAGCCAGTTGTGACGATCACGAGCTCTGCCTTTGGATTTATTCTCAGTTGCGTGTTCGATGCGCACAAAAATCTCTGGATCGTTGATCCGCTGAACAATGCTGTACATGAGATTTCCCCTGCCCAGTTGGCCGCTGGGACCGCTGACATCACTCCCGCAGTGACAATCACCGACGGCACTGATTTAGCCTCGCCCGCTTTTGCCACTTTCGATAAAGCTGGCGACCTCTGGATTTCGAGCGAAGGCAATAACAACATCGTGGAATTCGCAGCCAGCCAGCTTACTACTGGTGGGACGCCGGTTCCCAACGTCATCATTACCAGTCCCAGCGTCCATGCGCCGGGACAAATAGCATTTGACCATACGGGCAATCTGTGGGTAGCGAATGCCGGTAATTCAACAGTGGTCGATTTCACTCCTACTCAGCTTGCGTCCTCAGGTACTCCTACGGCGACGGTAGTTATCACTGTAGACGATGGTTCGGTCAGCCCCACTCCCTGGGGACTGCAATTTGACGAGACGAACAGGCTATGGGTATCCGATTACACGTCTGGTGATGTGGTCAAATACGCCCCGGTCCAGCTAACCGCGAGCGGCTCTCCAACGCCGCGTATCACCCTGACTGGACTGCCCCTGTACGCGGCTGAAATGATCTTTGGCCCAACCCATTAACAGAAACTAAAGGAAGGAAGCGCCGGAGAAAAGACCTCCGGCGCTTCCTCGCCCGACCTCGCCTCTGATTCCCGGGTAATTCGTTCGCCAGACGCGCCTTGACACTCCATAGAGCCGGCGCGAAGCTCACCTGAGTTCGCGGCGGCCCGCGATGGCTTGGGCGGCGCGGGGCGCATCGATAAAATCGCGCGCGCCCACGTCCGAGTTTTTCGTGCGCCTCCGCGCTCCGGAGGATCTCGCGATGGCCCACGACCTGCTGATCCGCAACGCCACCATCTGCGACGGCACCGGCGCGCCCGTGCGCCACGGCGCGCTCGCAGTGAAGGATGGCAAAATCGCCGCGGTCGGCGAGCAGACCGGCGGCGCCGCGCGGCGCGAGATCGACGCCGGCGGCGCGGTGCTGGCGCCCGGCTTCATCGATATCCATACGCATTACGACGCGCAGATTTCGTGGGACCCGCTGCTCACCTGCTCGTGCTGGCACGGCGTCACCACGCTGCTGATGGGCAATTGCGGTGTGGGCGTCGCACCGTGCCGCCCCGGACAGCAATCCACGATGGCGTGGGACCTAGTCAACGTCGAGGCGCTGCCGCACGACGTGCTGATGCGCGGCGTGGCGTGGGACTGGGAAAGCTTTCCGCAGTACATGGCGGCGACCGAGCGGCGCGGCGTCGCGCTCAACGTCGGCTTCCTGGTGCCGCTCTCGGCGTTGCGCTTTTACGTGATCGGTGAGGAGGCGGCCGAGCGCGCCGCGACCGCGGCCGAGACGGCCGAGATGGCGCGTCTGTATCGCGAGGCGCTCTGCGCCGGCGCGGCCGGCTTCTCGATGAGCCTCGCGCCGCAGCATATCGGCTTCCAGGCCCGTCCGCTGGCGAGCCGGATGGCGAGCGACGAGGAACTCGGCGCGCTCTGCCGCGCGATGCGCGAGCTGGGCCGCGGCATTATCGAGATTCTGCCTAACCGCGGCTCGACCAGCGTGCCCAACGAGGGCGGTCTCGACTTGCTGACCATGCTCGCGCGCGAGAGCACGCGGCCGGTGACCTGGCTCGCGCTGCTCGACCTGCCCGGCACGCCGCCCGATGCGCATCAGCGCACGGTCGAGCGCCTTGCCCCGCTCGTCCAAAGCGGGCTCAAGATTCTGCCGCAGGTCACGCCGCGTCCGATCCAGCAGTACTACACGATGCGCGAGCCGTTCATCTTTGCCGCGCTCGATTCGTGGAAAGGAATTTTCAACCGCGGCGCCGATGAGCAGATGGCGCTCGTGGGCTCGGCGGATTTCCGCGCCGCGTTTCGCAACGAGATCAAAGACGGCGGCGGCAAGGCGATTTTTCGCGGCCGATGGGATCGCGTGCATATCGCGCGCGTGGAAAACCAGCACAACCGCCGCTCGCTCAACCTGAGCGTCGCCGACCTAGCTGCCGCGACCGGCAAGGACCCCGTCGACGCGCTGCTCGACCTCGCGCTCGATGAGCGAATGGAGCTGGGCGTGACGCTCTCGGTGATCAACGTCAATCCCGACATCGTAAGCCGCATCCTCAAGCTGCCCAACACGCTGATCGGGCTTAGCGACGCGGGGGCGCACGTCGCGCAGCACTGCGATGCCGGCCTGACCTCCTATCTGCTGCACGAATGGGTGCATCGGCGCGGCGTGCTGACACTGCAGGAAGCTGTGCGGCGGCTGACCTCGGAGCTGGCCGACTTCCTCGAACTGCGGACCAAGGGGCGGCTCGCGCCGGGGATGGATGCGGACCTCGTGATCTTCGATCCGGCCACGATAAAGCCGCTGGCGCCCGAGTGGGTCAACGATCTGCCGGGCGGCGAGCCGCGGCTGATCGAGCGCTCCGAGGGAATCGAGTACACGATCGTCGGCGGCGAGCTTCTGTTCGCGCATGACGAATACCAGGGCGGCCTGCCGGGCAAAGTGATGCGCACGGTTTCGCAAAACAGCCATTGACGGTATTCATCGGGCCGCGACCAAACGTAACAGCGAAGCGGAGTTGATGGAGATGAATGGAGCCGAGAGCCTGATCCTGACCGCACTTAATTGCGGAGTCGACGTCTGCTTCGCCAACCCGGGCACGACCGAAATGCCACTGGTCGCGGCGCTCGACGGCGCCAATCGGATGCGCGCGGTGCTGGCGCTGTTCGAGGGCGTCGTCACCGGCGCCGCCGACGGTTACGCGCGGATGGCCGATCGGCCGGCGCTTACGCTGACCCATCTGGGACCTGGTTTCGCCAACGGGATCGCCAACTTGCACAACGCGCGGCGCGCGCACTCGCCGATCGTCAACGTGATCGGCGACCATGCGACCTGGCATTTGAAGGCCGACGCCCCGCTCACGTCCGATATCGAATCGCTCGCCCGCCCGGTCTCCGCGTGGGTCCGTCACTCGGCGAGCGCGGGCGCGGTCGCCGCCGACACGGCCGAGGCGATCGCCGAAGCGATGCGTGTGCCGGGCCATACCTCCACGCTTATCGTTCCCTCCGATTGCCAATGGAGCGAGGCCGGCGCGCCAGCCCAGCCGCGTCCCGCCGTGTCGCCGCCTGCAGCGCCGGATAGCGCCGTGCGCGCGGCGGCCGAGATGCTGCGGCGCGACGGTGCCAGCGTCGTGCTCTTCATGGGCGGCCCGGCGGTGCGCGAGCGCGGGCTCAAAGCTGCGGCGCGAATCGCCGCGGCGAGCGGATGCCGCCTGATGTGCGAGACGTTTCCCGCGCGGGTCGAGCGCGGCGGCGCGATGCCGCCGGTGGAGAAGCTACCCTACTTTCCCGAGATGGCGCTCGAGGCGTTCGCGAAATCCAGTTCGGTCATCCTGGCGGGCGCGCGCGCGCCGGTCGCATTTTTCGGCTATCCCAATACGCCGAGCGTGCTGATTCCCGAGGGCCGAACCGTGACCACGCTGGCGACGCTCGAACAGGACGTCGCACTCGCGCTCGAAGCGCTGGCCGACCTTATCGGCGCGCCCAAAGCCGTGCCAGTGCGCACGCCTGCGCCCGCTGCGAAGGAAGCGGCGGCGCGGCCGACGGGCGCCCTCGATGCGACGACCATCGGCGCGGCGATCGCTGCCCTGATGCCCGAGCACGCGATCGTGATGGACGAAGCGGCGACCACCGGATTGCCGTTCTTCGGCGCTTCATCGAGTGCGCCGGCGCATACCTACCTCGCGCTGACAGGCGGCGCGATCGGCCAGGGCCTGCCATGCGCGACCGGCGCAGCGGTCGCCTGCCCAGAGCGCCGCGTGATCTCGTTCCAGGCCGACGGCAGTGCGATGTACACCGTGCAGGCGCTGTGGACGCAGGCGCGCGAGGGGCTGAACGTCACGACGCTTCTGTGCAACAACCGCCGCTACCGTATTTTGCAGGTCGAGCTTGCGCGCGCCGGCGTTACGGAGCCCGGCCCCAAGGCACGCTCGCTGACCAGCCTGGGCAATCCGAATCTCGACTGGGTCGCGCTGGCCAAGGGAATGGGCGTGCCGGGAGTGCGCGTCGAAACGGCCGAGGCGCTTTCGCAAGAACTGGAGCGCGCGCTCAAAGAGCCCGGCCCCAAAATGATCGAGATGATCATCCAATAGCCATAATAGTGTCCGCAGTTATGAAACGCCGCATTGAGTTTCACGGTGTTTAGTGGCGATCAGGTCGGTTAAAGCGTTAACCGCCCGATAAAAATAAGCGGCAGACATAACCCTGCCAAGAAACTAGGCTGCGTCTTGAAGTCAGATCGCAGGAGAACCACTTATGGCCATGAGCCTCTCGCGGCGCGCTGGAGCAGAATTCATCGGAACGTTTTGGCTGGTCTTGGGCGGATGCGGCAGTGCGGTGCTGGCCGCCGGCTTTCCTCATCTCGGAATCGGCTTCGCCGGAGTGGCGCTGGCCTTCGGTCTCACGCTGCTAACGATGGCTTACGCTATCGGGCACATCTCCGGATGCCACATCAATCCCGCCGTGAGCTTCGGATTGTGGGCCGGCGGCCGCTTTCCGGGTAGCGAACTCGCGCCCTACGTGATCGCGCAGGTGCTTGGTGGAATCTTCGCCGCCGCCGTGCTCTACGTCATCGCGAGCGGCGCACCCGGCTTCAGCCTGGCCGGCGGTTTCGCGTCCAACGGCTATGGCGCCCACTCACCGGGCGGCTACAGCCTTCCCTCGGCGCTCGTGTGCGAGGTCGTGATGACCCTGATGTTCCTGTTCGTGATCATGGGAGCGACCGACCCGCGCGTTCCGGCCGGCTTCGCACCGATTCCGATCGGATTGGTGCTGACGCTGATTCATCTGATCAGCATCCCGGTGACCAACACTTCGGTTAATCCCGCGCGCAGCACGGGGCCGGCGCTGTTCGTGGGGGGATGGGCGGTTCAGCAACTGTGGCTGTTCTGGGTAGCGCCCATCGCGGGCGCAATCCTGGGCGGATCGCTTTATCGAACGCTGATGGCGGAATCGCCAGAGGCCGAGGCGGCCCGACCGGCACGGCCTATCTAGTTGCAGCGCAGCCTCTGCGCCGGCGTTCGTTGCAGACGTTTTCTCGCTGAGTTTCCGCGATACCCTCGCCCCCTTTCAGGGGGAGAGGGTAGGTGAGCGGAGTCGCGCGAGCAGCTACGGCCGCTTGAACATCCGCTCCAGCGCGGCCGGCACTTCACCCAAACTCGCCACGCGATGCGGATGCAGGACGCGCGCGCCGACACCGAGGAAATGCGCTCCCGCACCGCTCGCCGCCTCGACGTCGATCTGACTGTCGCCGACGTACACCGCGCGCTCGGGGACCACGGCCGCGCGCTCCAGACACAGGCGCACGATGTCGGGTGCGGGCTTGGGGCGGACCTTGTCGCGTGCACTCGCCACCGCGTCGAACACGCCGCCGAGGCCGAGGTGTTCGATCAGTCCGTGAGTCGTGGCCGAGCGGTTGGTCGCGAGCGCCACGCGGTAGCGGCGCTTCAATTCGAGCAGGAACGGCCGCAGCTCGAAGGGTGGGCGCAGCAGCGCAAAGAACGGGGCGAAGTCGATTGTCCGCGCAATCTCGCGCATCCGCGCGAGCTTGGCCGCGTCGTCGCGCGCGCGCAACTCGAAGACCTGCGCCGTGGCCATGAAAATGACGGCGCGCTCCTCATCGGGATTGAGCGGCGGCTCGCCGATCTCGGCGAAAATCGCGTTGTAGTAGGCTGCATTGGACTCCGCCGACTCGAACAGCACGCCGTCGGCGTCGAAGATAACCAGTTCAAGCATCGCCAGTTCCGTCGTCCTCGCGTATCGTGTCTCTCGTAAGCCCATCGGATGGGCGCACAATCATATCGCAGGCATATCGCACGCGGGAACCGAGTAGCGGCTGCAAGATGGAACCTCCAATTGAATTAACCGATAATGATTGCGGAATTAACCGATAATGATTCGCGATAGCCATCGCGCAAGGAGCGCATCAGGTGAAAGCGATCGTCTTTGAAAAGACCGGCGACCCCAGCGTGCTCAAGTACGTCGAGACGCCCAAGCCCGAACTCACGCCCGGCACCGCGCTGGTCAAGGTGCACGCCGCCGGAATCAATTTCGCCGACACCTTCTTCATCCGCGGCGAGTACATGATCAAACCGCGGCTGCCCGATACGCCGGGGATGGAAGCCGCCGGAGTGATCGAGGCGGTCGCGCCCGACGTCAAGGACCTGAAGCCCGGGATGCGCGTGACTTCGATCACGCTCAAAGCATACGCCGAGTACTGCCTCATCCATCCGGCGCAGGCGATCCCGCTGCCTGACTTCGTCAGCTTCGAGGAAGGCGCCGCCTTCCCGATCCAGGTGTTGACCGCCTGGCACATCCTGCATACTGCGCATAAGACGGAGCCCGGCCAGACCGTGGTGGTGCACTCGGCGGCCGGCGGCGTCGGGATCGTCGCAGTGCAGATCGCCAAGGCGGCCGGCGCGCGTGTGATCGGCACGGTGTCGAGCGATTCCAAGACCGCGCTGGTCAAGGAATACGGCGCCGACGAAGTAATCAATTATGAAAGTTCCGACTTCGCCGCCGAAACGATGCGCCTGACGGACGGGCGCGGCGCCGACCTGATCCTCGACGCGGTGGGGAAGCCAACCTTCGAGCCGGGCCTGAAGTGCCTCGCCCCGTTTGGCCATCTGCTGCTGTACGGACGCGCCGGCGGATCGCCCGACCCGCTCAACGTGTTGCGGCTGTTCCAGAAGTCGGTCAAGGTGAGCGGCTTCGTGCTGCCGGTGGTGGTCGGGATGCCCGGCGTGATGCGCGAGGGAATTGAGAAATCGTTCGCGCTCATGCGCGAGAAGAAGCTCAAGCTGGTGATCGGCAAAAGCTTTCCGCTCGCCCAGGCCGCCGAGGCGCATCGCCTGCTGCAATCGCGCAAATCAGTCGGTAAACTGATATTGGTACCCTAGCGCCAGAACATCGGCTGCCTCGGCGGCCGTTGGAGATTTGATGGCCGCGCAAGCAAATCAGCCCGGAGTCGCGCAGGCTGGAGTCGCGATCGTCGTCGGCGTGGGGCCCGGTCTCGGCGCCGCGCTGGTGCGCCGTTTCGCTCAAGGAGGACACGCAATCGCAATGGTCGCGCGCTCGCGCGAGTTCATGGACGGGCTCGCCGCCGAGGTCAAGGCGGCCGGCGGCCGTACCCTGTCGGTCATTGCGAACGTCGGCGACGCGGAGCAGATCAGCCACGCTTTCGACGCCGTGCGCTCGAAGCTCGGCGCGCCCGAGATGCTGCTGTACAACGCCGGCGGCGGCAAATGGGGCACGATCACCGAAATCACACCCGAGCAATATGAGGACTCATGGCGGGTCAACGCCTACGGCGCATTTCTGTGCGCCAAACAGGCCGTGCCCGACATGATCGCTAAGCGACGCGGCGTGATTCTGTTCACCGGCGCGACGGCGGGTATCAAGGCCGGGACGATGTCGGCTGCGTTTGGACCAGCCAAGTTCGCGGTGCGGGGACTCGCGCAATCGCTCGCGCGCGACCTCGGTCCGCGCGGAATCCACGTCGTCTACGTCAACGTCGACGGTATCATCGACATTCCGCACATCCGGACCCAGATGCGGTCGCTCAAGGACGAGGACGTGCTCAAGCCGGCCGCGATCGCCGAAGCCTACTGGTACCTCGCTAATCAGGATCCGAGCGCATGGACTCAGGAGTTGGACGTGCGCCCGTTCAAGGAGAAATTCTAAGTAAAACCGGCGCAAGCGCGGCGCAGGGAGACTCCGGGAGGCTCATTAAGTAAAGCGATGAGTGTCCATTCGGCAAGCGGGCGCAAATCGGTGCGGATTCCCAAGGGTCCCGCCAAGGTGATTCCATTGCCGGTCGGCCAGCGGCGCCGGCGTTATCGGCGCATGGTCGGCGTAGGAATGGCGTCGCTGGGGATGGCGATGACGGGCGCCGCCCTAGTTTGGCTCTACCTCGTGCCGCTCATCGGGCTCGCGCCGGATCTGACGGCCGGGATGAGCGCGCAGGAGGCGGAAATTCTGCGGCTGGTCAACGACGAGCGCAAGCGCGGGGGCGCGCCGGCGCTTAAATCCTCGCAGCGCCTGGTGCTGGCCTCGCGCGGTCACAGCTACGACATGGCGTTGCGCAACTACCTCGGGCACAACGGCCCCGCCGGCGACACGCCTGCCGAGCGCGTGCGCGGCGTTGGCGTCGACTCCGCGGCACTGGGCGAAAATATCTACATGGACCGCGACACCGACCGCGCGAAGCTGGCCGAGCGCGCGGTAAAGGGATGGCTCAACAGCCCCGAGCATCGCGCCAATATGCTCTCGCCCGATTTCGCGACGACCGGCGTCGGAATCGCGCGCGCCGCCGACGGCACGGCCTACATAACGCAGGATTTTGCAAAGTAGATTTCGCGAAGTGGAAGAAGCCCTCAGCCGAGAGCCTCGACCGTCCGCTCAAGCCATCGCATCACCTTGGCGTGGGCGTGAATTTCCGCCTCGGCCACCGGCGTGAACGGGATATTGAGCGCCCCGACCTGCGCTGCCACCGCAACGTCGGCGATCGACAATTCCGCACCGCATAGAAATTGCCCGTCGACCATCGAGTCCAGCCAATCCAGCGCGGTCCTGAATTTCTCGCGCTGCTCGCCGACTCCCAGCCGTCCCAGCCCCTGCCCTCGCAACTGCCCGCGCGTCTGCCGCGCAAAAAGCAGCCGTACCATCGGCCTCACCGCGGCCGGCACCGGACTGAAAACGACCTCGGCAAATTTCGCGAACTGCTCGGACACTTGCCATCGTTCATAGACGACGTGCCAGTAGAGCGATTCGTCGGCCCAGTCTTCGAGCAACAGAGCCATCGCGCGCGTCCGCGGATCCTGCGGATAGAGCCGCGGCTCCGGATGATGCGTTTCGAGATGGCGGATGATGTCGGTGGAATCGGCGAGCTTTACTCCGTCGTCGATCATCACTGGCAGCTTGCCGCGCGGGTTGAGCCTGCGCACCTGAATCGGGGAAGTGGCGTTGACGGTATCGAACGGGACGCGCTTGTAACGCATCGCGTCGCGAACCTTGACGCAAAAGGGCGACGCCGATTCCAGATCGCCCAGCGGACCAAACTGGTAAAGCTGAATCTTCGCCATAGGGCCTTTCTCTATCACGACGGGTGCGCCCGCCGAACCCCAGCCAGGAGCCAAAGCAGGCAACTGGCGCTCGGGCCTCCGAGCGCCTAGAATCAAATTCAACGAAGGGCGAATAACGAACAGGATAATTATCGATGGAACGAGTTGAACTCACCCGCGAATGTGAAGCGGTCCAGGTGCCGCTCGGCAGTCCGATCACGTTGGAGAAGGGCCTCGAGGTTTTTATCACCCAGTCGCTCGGCGGCAGCTTCACCGTGCAGGTGCCGGCCTACGGTGGGCTGTACCGCATAACCGGCAAGGACGCCGACGCACTCGGCAAAAGCTCCGAAGACGCCGCTTCGCCGGCCGCCGCGTCTGGCGATCTCGAGGCGATGGTCTGGGAGCAGCTCAAGACCTGTTACGACCCCGAGATTCCGGTCAACATCGTCGACCTCGGATTGGTCTACGCGATGGAAGTTGCGCCGACGGATGGGGGCGCCAAGCGGGTCGAGGTCAAGATGACGCTCACCGCGCAGGGCTGCGGGATGGGCGCGTCGATCGCAATTGACGCGCGCCAGAAGCTGCTGTCGCTCCCCGGCGTCGCGGAGGCCAACGTCGACCTGGTCTGGGATCCGCCGTGGACGCCGCAGATGATCTCTCCCGAAGGCCGCGAGCGTCTGGGCCTCGACTGAGCGCAAAAGCGGTTTCATCGCGGCGTTTGTGACGAAGCGCGGCCTCGATTGGGCATCGCTTCGATCGACACAGGTCATATTTGATTCGGATCATATTTGACATGGCCGCCCGCGTCCGGTAGGTAAGAAGGTTCGGATTAAAGGCATGTTTGCAATCGTAAGAACAGGCGGAAAACAGTACCGGATCGGGGTCGGCGACCAGATAACCGTCGAGCGCATCGAGGGCGACGTCGGCGCCGAGATCGAACTGGCCGACGTGCTCGCGATCGGCGGCGACGAAACGCCTGTGATCGGCACCCCCACCGTGCCCGACGCGGCCGTGCGCGCGCGAATCGTGCAGCAGCCGCGCGGCACCAAGGTCATCGTGTTCAAAAAGAAAAAGCGCAAGAATTACCGGCGCAAGCGCGGCCATCGTCAGGAACTGACCGTGCTCAAGATCGAGGAGATCAAGCGGGGCGCGGCGTAGCGCTCGCATCCTGCTTTTGCCGCCGGCTTATCGCGCCGGCACTATCACAGGGAGACAGGTTAGTGGCGCATAAGAAAGGACAAGGCTCGACGCGCAACGGCCGCGACAGTCCGGGACAGCGCCGCGGCATCAAGATCTACGCCGGTGAGACCGTTCGCGCCGGCAATATCCTGGTCCGCCAGGTCGGCACGCGGGTTCATCCGGGGCGCAACGTCGGGATGGGCCGAGACTTCACTCTTTACGCACTGGTCGACGGGGTGGCCAAATACGAGACCTACCGCACCGACAAGCGGCGCGTGCGGATCGAACCGGCGGAGGCGCCTGCGAGCGAACAGCGGGCCGAAGCGGCAAACGAGCCGCCGGCCGAAGCGCAAGCCTAGGGCCGGCACGGCTTAGAGTTTTGACTTCCAAGCCCCGCGGCCTCGCCGCGGGGCTTTTTGTTTGTTTACGGCGATGGGTGTGGCCTTCGCGCAATCGGCTGGAGAACTCTCGGAGGGACCTCGCGATGCGACTAGGACTGCTATACGGCTTTTCCCATTCCCATGACTCGCTCGAACTGGTGCTCGAAGCCGAACGGTTGGGCTACGACTCGGTGTGGACGGGCGAGGCCTGGGGCTCGGACACCATCGTTCCGCTCGCCTGGGTTGGCGCACTGACCAAAAACATCCGCCTCGGCACGGCAATCATGCAGATGCCGGCGCGCACGCCCGCGATGACGGCGATGACTGCGATGACGCTGGATGCGATGTCGGGCGGACGCTTCATCCTCGGGGTCGGACCGTCGGGGCCGCAGGTAGTCGAGGGATGGCACGGGGTGCCGTACGGCAAGCCGCTGGTGCGTTATCGCGAGTACATCGCGATCCTGCGCAAAATTTTCGCGCGCGAGGCGCCGCTTGAGTTCCAAGGCTCCGAATACCAGATCCCATACCGCGGCCCCGGTTCGACCGGGCTTGGCAAGCCGCTGCGTTCGATCCTGCACGGCCGGCGCGACATGGAAATCTACATGGCGTCGATCACGCCGAGCGGTGTGGCGCTCGCGGCCGAAATCGCCGACGGCGTAATTCCGGTCTGGATGAATCCGGAGCGATGGGACCTGTTCAAGCCGAGCCTCGAGCGCGGATTCAAAAAGGCCGGCGCCGCGCGCAATCCGGCGAAATTCGACCTCGCACCGTTCGTAACCTGCGTGATGGGCCCCGACGTGGCAAAATGCCGCGAGCCGATCAAACAAACCCTGGCGCTCTATATCGGCGGGATGGGCGCGCGCGACAAAAACTTCTACAACGACTACGCGCGGCGCGCAGGCTACGATGAAGCGGCGAGAAAAATTCAGGACCTGTTTCTCTCCGGCAAGCGCGACGAGGCCGTCGCCGCGGTGCCTGACAAGCTGGTCGACGAGGTCGCCCTCGTCGGACCACGCGAGCGGATCGCCGAGCGCGTCGCCGCCTGGAAGGCCTCGCCGGTCAGAACGATGCTTATCGGGACGCGCCAGGTCGAAGCCGTCCGCGTGCTGGCCGAGCTGCTCCTGTAGCCGCCGCGCGCAATCGCAAGCGCCGCGTTGAGCGATGAAGTTCGTCGATGAAGCACGGGTTTTCGTGGCCGCCGGCAAGGGCGGCGACGGCGCGATCGCGTTTTTACGCGAGAAGTATCGCCCCTTCGGTGGACCGGCCGGCGGCGACGGCGGCCGCGGCGGCGACGTGATCTTCGAGGTCAACGAGGGCCTCGCGACGCTGCTCGATTTCAAATACAACCCGCGCCTGATCGCGCGCGACGGAGAAGCCGGCCGCGGCAAACAGCAATACGGCCACGCCGGTGGCGACCTCGTGGTGCGAGTCCCGCCCGGCACGATGGTCTTCGACGAGGAAAGCGGCGAGATGCTCGCCGACCTCGTGATGCCGGGCGCGCGAGCAATCGTCGCGCACGGCGGGATGGGCGGCAAGGGCAACATGCACTTCACTACCTCGACGCGCCGCGCGCCGCGAATCGCGACGCCGGGCGGGCCGGCCGAGCAGCGCTGGGTCAAAATCGAATTGCGGCTGGTGGCCGACGCCGGGCTGGTCGGCCTGCCCAACGCCGGCAAGTCGACGCTGCTCGCGGCCATCAGCGCGGCGCACCCGAAGATCGCGCCCTACCCCTTCACCACGCTCACGCCCAATTTGGGCCGCGTCCAGCTTGCCGACGGTTCCGGTTTCAGCGTCGCCGATATCCCGGGCCTTATCGAAGGCGCTCATCTCGGCCACGGCCTGGGTATCCGCTTTCTGCGCCATCTCGCGCGCACGCGCGTGCTGGTCTACGTGCTCGACCTGAGCGCCGATCCGAAGCGCGATTTCCTCACGGTGCGCGGCGAACTCGCGGCGTTCGACCCGATGCTCTCGGCGCGCCCGGCGCTGATCGTGCTCAACAAGCTCGATCTTGTCGGCGCCGAGCGCGCGGATGAGACAACGCGTGCGATCGCGCCGCTCGCGGCCGAACACGCGATCGACTCCGTCTTCGTCATCTCGGCCGAGCAGCGCGTGGGACTTGAACCCCTGGTGGCGGCGATAGCGCGGCTGCTCGATCTCGGCGGGACTAAGTAGCAATGTCTCAGGTGAGCTACAAGCAGGAGCACGTCGCGTACGCGCGCCGGGTCGTGGTCAAGGTCGGGAGCGCCGTGCTCTCGGATGCCGACGGTTTGCGGCCCGAGGTTATCGCGCGCCTGGCCGCCGAGATCGACGCGATCGTGCGCGCGGGACGCGAAGTCGTGGTGGTGACCTCGGGCGCGATCGTGGCCGGGCGCGCGCGGCTGGAAAAGCTTGGCGGCGCAGGCGTGTCGGCGCGCCAGGCGGCGGCGGCAACCGGACAGATCGAGCTGATGGGCGAATGGGCGCGCGCGTTCGGCGCCGTCGGACGCACGGTCGCGCAACTCCTGCTCACCCATCAGGACCTGGCCGAGCGCGCGCGGCGCAACAACGCGATTCACACCATCCAGACCCTGCTCGAAGCCGGCGTGGTGCCGATCGTCAACGAGAACGACACCGTCGCGGTCGAAGAAATTCGCATGGGCGACAACGACGTGCTCTCCTCACTGGTGGCCGGGATGGCGCAGGCGCAGCTCCTGGTGATCCTGAGCGACGTGGCCGGCGTGCTCACCGGCGATCCGCGCAAGCGGCCCGACGCGCAACTGATCCCGCTCATCACCGACCCTGAGGCCGGGATGCGCGGGCTGGTGGCCGACAGCGCGGGGCCGCTCGGAAGCGGCGGGATGGCGACCAAGCTCAAGGCGGCGCAGCAGGCGGCACGCGCCGGAATCGCGGTGATCATCGCGCCGGGCCGCGCCGAGCATGCGCTCGCCACCGCGCTCGATCCGGCGCGCGAGTGCGGGACGCTGGTGCTGCCCACGCGGACCAGGCTCAAGAGCCGCAAACATTGGATCGCGTTTGCGCTACGCCCGGCCGGCGCGTTGACCGTCGACCGCGGCGCCGCCGAGGCGCTGCGAAAAAAAGGCCGCAGCCTGCTGCCCTCGGGCATCCGCGAGGTCGCCGGCGAGTTCAAAAGCGGCGACTGCGTGAGCCTGCTCGATCACGAAGGCGTCGAGTTCGGACGCGGGCTGGTCAATTATCCCGCCGCCGATATACTGAAGGTGAAGGGCAGGCGCTCCAACGATATCTCGCGCACGCTCGGCTACAAGGTCGCCGACGAGATCATCCATCGCGACAACTTCGCGCTGATCGAAGAACTGGCATGAACTCAGGCATGAGTCGCTGACGTGAGCCTCGAAACCGAAACCCTCGACGCGCTCAAACGCGCGCGCGCCGCCGCGCGCACGCTGGCGCTATGCCCGAGCGCGCGCAAAAACCAGGCGCTCGTGTCGCTCGCCGCGATGCTGCGCGCGGAGCGCGGCGCAATCCTGGCCGCCAACGCCGCCGACCTCGATCGCGCGCGCGGCTCCGGCATGGCGGGAGCGTTGGTCGAGCGGCTCACGCTCAACGAGGCGCGGGTGGAAGCGATGGCCCGCAGCGTCGAGGAGGTCGCGGCCCTGCCCGACCCGGTCGGCGAAGTAATTGCCCGATGGCGGAGGCCCAACGGCCTGGAGATTTCGCAGGTCCGCGTGCCGATCGGCGTTCTCGCGATAATCTACGAGTCGCGGCCCAACGTCACCGTCGACGCCGGCGTGCTGGGGCTGAAGGCCGGCAACGCGGTGGTGCTGCGCGGGGGCAAAGAGGCGCTCGCCTCCAATGCGTTTCTGGCCGGGCTGATCGTCCGCGCCCTGGAAGGCGCCGGCATCGCACGCGACGCTCTTACCTTCGTCGAAAATCCCGATCGCGAGGTTATCCAGGTTCTCAAGCGCCATCCCGAGGCGATCGATCTGATCATCCCGCGCGGCGGCAAGACGCTTAAGGCGGCGCTGTCCGGATCGGCGGTTCCACTGCTGCCGCATTTCGATGGCCTCTGCATCACCTACGTCGATCGCACCGCGGATCTGAAAATGGCCGAAGAGATCTGCTTCAACGCGAAGTGCAGCCGGCCCTCGGTGTGCAACGCGATGGAAACCCTGCTGGTGCATCGCGAGGCCGCGCCGAGTTTTCTACCGCCGCTGGCCGCGCGGATGGAACGCGCGGGCGTCGAGTTGCGCGGCTGCCAGCGGACTCGCGCGATCGTGCCCGGCGCGAAGCCGGCCAGCGATGCCGATTGGGACACCGAGTTTCTCGACCTGATTCTGGCGGTTAGGATCGTCGACTCGCTCGACGAGGCGCTGGAGCATATCGCGCGCCATGGCTCGGGCCTCGCCGATGCGATCGTGACTAGCGACCACGAGGCCGCCGCACGTTTTCAACATGAAGTCGACTCGGCGACGGTTTACGTCAACGCGTCGACCCGCTTCACCGACGGCTTCGAGTTCGGTTTCGGCGCCGAGACCGGAATTTCGACCAATCGCCTCCACGCGCGCGGTCCGATGGGCCTGCGCGAACTGACGATCTACAAATACCTCATCGCCGGTAATGGACAGGTGCGTAATTGAAGCTCATGCGAACCCCGATGCGCCGCGACGCCAGTGCCGTATCCGTCCTAGGCGCCGCGTCCGCGCGTGTCCCACTTAAGTTGAACGGCCCCACATCATGCGCGTAGGACTTCTAGGCGGCAGTTTCAATCCGATCCACTTCGGCCATCTGCGCGCGGCCGAGGAGGTGCGCGAGGCGCTCGCGCTCGACCTCGTTTATTTCGTGCCTGCGGCAGTGCCACCGCATAAATCGGCCGAAGGACTCGCTCCGCCCGAGCATCGGCTCGCGATGGTGCGGCTGGCGACCAAGGGTAACCGCTACTTCATGGTCTCGGACGTCGAGATTCGGCGCGCCGGCCGCTCATACACGATCGACACGGTGCGCCATTTTCTTGCGACGTTGCGCGCGCCCTCGACGATATTCCTGATGATGGGCTCCGACGCTTTTGCCGAACTGGACACCTGGAAGGACTGCGACGAACTGGTGCGCTTGAGCTCGGTGGTGGTGCATACGCGCCAGCCGGCGGGCGAACAGGAGCCGCCGCGAATCTCGCTTGCCGCGCTCAAACGCTTTGGTTACATTAGGGAGGACGATCATTACGTGCATCCCGGCGGCCAGACACTGTCATTCGTAGCCACGACAATCTTCCCGGTTTCCGCAACGCTCATTCGTGAAAAGCTTCAGCGCCAACGCTCCGTGCGTTATCTGATCCCGGGCGACGTGGTCGACTATATCCAGCGGCACGGGCTGTACTGACGGCGCCAGTGATTTCAGCAGCAGGATCCCACAAAGCGATTTGTTCCATGTCTGCCGTCGATCGGCGGCTCCGTTTATCGCCGCGTCCCGCGTGAATTCGCGAGAGAAGGCCATTGCCGCCGCACAGGCGGCGCTCGAGAAAAAGGCCTACGACCTGGTCGTGCTTCAGGTCGGGCACCTGAGCTCGATCGCGGACTATTTCCTGATCGCGACCGGCCGCTCCGACGTGCAGGTGCGCGCGATCGCCCGCGGTATCGAGGAACGCATGGACCTCGAGGGCGAGCGTGCGCTGTCGATCGAGGGCACCGGCCACGGCCACTGGGCGGTGCTCGACTTCAACGACGTCGTGGTGCACATCTTCTTCGAAGAAACGCGTGAGTTCTACCGCCTGGAGCGCAACTGGCTCGACGCGACCGAAGTTCCGCTGCCCGAGCCGTATCGCAGCCAGGCGCGCGATCTCCGCCTGCGCGCGCTCGGCTGAACGCCTCCCGCCCGCCCCGCGTCTACCATCAGGAAACAGTACGCATGACTGTGCCATGCGGATTTCATTTTCATAGTTTAAAACTGCTAATCGGTGCTCAATTTCTCATAAAACCGCTTATCGGAGCCGAATATAAAGAATAGAGGTCTGATTGCATAATAGATTCTAAAGTTATAAGTTGTTTCGGCGTAAGACTCCTAATTGCGACGATTTGCATGCGTTAGGAGGCTCTTGGGGGGCGCGGCGGTGGCAGACGGCAGGAATATTTCTCTCGTCTCTCATTCAATAACTGGCCATGAGTTGATTCCAGGGCGCTCGTTACGTCCGGCGGCGATTCGCCGCGGGCGTGTGGCGAACCTCTGGGATTCGGCCAATGCATCGACTCGCCACCTTGTGCGCGGTGATGGACAGCACCCCCAATCGCTGTTGACCGAACTCGTTCGACAGTCGGTCTTCAGCCTTCCTGGCTGGCTGCGCGAAATGTGAACGACACGGAGCGGCTTTCCCGGCGGCGGCCGGAAATGCCGATCTAACTTTCCCAGTTACTCTCAAGCGGGGGGCTTCATGACCAGGTTCAGGAGTTGTCCAGGGCAACTTGTTTTAGCCTGCGTTCTCGTGACGATGGTTGCGGTTCTCACGGCGTGCTCGAGCGATAGCAATTCGACGCCCGTCAGGCACACTGCAACCGCCACTGTCACGCCGGCGCCGACGGTCACCCCGGCGCCGACGGTCGCTCCGACATCGACCGCCACTATCACGCCGGGTCCGACAGGCACTCCGACATCGACCGCCAGTCCCACGCCGAGTCCGACACCCATCGCCTGTGATTCGGGTAATGAGTACACCTTCGTGAACAACAATCCGTACCCGGTCTGGCTGGCCGAGGAATACCAAGGGACCGGCGACCTCGCGTCTAACACGATCGCACCACCCGGCAATGATTGGCGGATAGCTCCTGACAAGTCCGTTGCTTTGTGCATGCCGTCGCTCTGGAGCGGACGCTTCTGGGCACGCACAGAGTGCGACTTCGGCCTATTCTCCAATGAGGGGTCTCATTTCAAATCCTGCACCGCCACCGCCGACTGCGACGCGGGGAGTATTTGCGTCGGCGGAAGATGTCTGCTCGACTGCAGCACTGGCGGAACGCCATACTGCCAGGGAAAAACCGGCCTTAACAATACGAACGCGACTTGTTACGAGGCCCTTGGTGTAAGCGTCTGCAGCTTTTCCGCAGGCACAGTCTGCAAGACCGGCGATTGCTCAGGATTGTACCAGTGTACGGGTGTGTGGGATGACAGCGGCACGTCAGTCATTTCGAAGCAGTCGGGCGCCGCGCCCGCATCGCTCTTCGAGCCCACCTCAAATGGCACAAATAATGTCAATTACGACGCGAGTTTGGTTTCTGGATACAACACCCAGATACAGGTCGCACCCTCAGCAGCCGCATCGCCGGGCGCGAATTGCTATGTGCCGTCATGCGTGAGCGATCTGAACGCGACCTGTCCGGCAGATCTTCGCGTCACCCAAGCTCCCACAACGACGGTGAGCACAATCCCCTGCGGCAGCGGCAAGTACTGCCAGAGCGGATTCTGCGACAGCGGCACGTGCGTAATCGGGTGCAACGATCCCGGCGACCAGTGTGCGCAGACTACGCCCCCCGCGGGCCTCATGTGCGACAGCTTCGTTGGGCCTCCTGGTCCCAATGCCACGCCTACGCCCACTTACCAAAACATGTACACGGCCAAGGGCCCTGACGGTAATTCCATGTCCTCCTGCGGTCAGGCTACACCAACCTGCTGGGGTCCTGAGGATTGCGCGCCGAACGTTGAGACTTGTGTGACGGGCGCGATTGCGGGCTTTCCCGGTGGCCTCGGAATATGCGCATGGGATCCCCCAATCGGGGGCCTTTATTTCGCGCCGCAAGCGGGTTGCAGCGGCGCAGGCGATGTCGGCAAGCCCTGTGGCAATTACCTCGCCGGATATCCCACGGATGCCCTCGGTTACGTTTGTACGACCGCGACATACCACGGCACTCAGTATGTATGCGTGCCGCAGTACAATCCTCCTATAACCGCCCTCGGCACCCTGGAGCAGCCGAGCGGGCAAACACCGCTATACACGGGCGAGGGATGCCCGATTAACCCGGCGTGGCTTACCGCGACGACTCAGGCAGGCGGTGGCACCACCCCGTGGTACGAGACGTTCTCCGCGGCCTGCCCTCATGAGTACGCATTTCAGTACGACGACCACTCAGGCGGACTTGATTGCACAAGCGGAAGCCAGGTCAATATGACCGTTACCTTCGGTCCCGTTCCAAGCCCAACCCCGTCTCCGTGACGGAGGAATCGGGTGCCAGGGTGCGGCATCGCCGCACTCTGGCTTAGCGGGAGGCGTATGCCGGAAGAGAAATCAGCGAGGTTCCTTCCGACATAGCGCCGCCGCCTAGCCCGCCTTATGCCAGCTCATACCGCGGCGTCGCGATGCTCCAGCAAAAACGACAGCACCGCATCATTGAACTCGCGCGGCCGCTCGATGTTCGGCAGATGGCCCGCGCTTTTGATGATCGTCAGCCGCGCATCCGCGATCCGCTCGGCGATCGAGCGCGCCAACGACGGCGGCGTGAGCAGGTCCTCCTCGCCCACCACCACGTGCGCCGGAACGCGAATCTTCTCGAGCTCGATCTGCACGTCCGGCCTGGCGCTGCCCTCGATGGTCTTCATGTAGGAGGTCTTGTGCAACGCGCACATGCTCTCGACCATGCGCTGAAATGCCGTGCGCGGCGAGGACTTGCTGACTAGCGACTGCGCAACGCCCTCTGCGATGTCTTTCAGCTCTTTGCCCGCACGCAACGGCTCCAGGCGCAGCCGGATGAACTCGCGGGCCTGTTCGGGGCTGAGATGGCTAAAGCCGGGCAGCGTATCGCAAAGGGTCAGGGTCGCCACGCGCTCGGGAAAGAGCGCATGGAAATTCATCGCAATGAGGCCGCCCATCGAGAGGCCGACCAGATGCGCTTTGCGCGCGCCGAAATGATCGAACACTCGCACGAGGTCGCGGGCGAAGTCGTGGAAGTCGAGCGGCCCTTCGTAATCGTCGCTCATCCCATAGCCGCGCGCGTCCCACGACGCGGCATGGAAATGACGGCCTAACTCGGGAAGCTGGTCGTGCCAGTTGGTGCGATTGCCGCCGATCCCGTGCATGCAGATGACCAGCTTGCCCTCGCCCATGTGATCGACTGCGATCCTGGGTGCGGGCGGGACGAGTTCGGTTTTCCACTGTGTCATCTGGGTCATCGGGTCGGACTCCCTTCGCATGCAACGTGAATTCGTCAAGCGCCCCACCGCGCCTGATACGCGCCGATTGTGCGGCGTTCGAGCGCGTCCTGCAAGGGTTGCCGGGGTCTGCGATGGCCACGCGCGCACGGCTGGTCATTGGGACGCCGCCGGCGCTAACATCGCGTTATGGACCAGGGAGGGACCTCGCGCGCCCTATCAACCGCTCGAAACGGAGCGCCGATGAGCGACGCCGCGCAGCCGGGCGAAACGTTGCGGTCCGTATCCGAGCAGTTCCGCCGCAACCCCGAATCGTTCGCGCGGATGTCGGCGCTGATGTCCTCCAGCGCCGACGTCAAGTTTCTCCACTACATGGTCTCGATCTCGGGCGTTGCGCGCGAGGACCGCGTGCTCGACGTCGCCTGCGGCCCGGGCGCGTGCACGCTCGCGTTTGCCGAGCGATGCCGCCGCGCGGTTGGCCTCGACCCCTCGCCCGAACTGGTCGCGCAGGCGCGGGAGGCGGCGGCGCGCCGCGGTGCCGGCAACGCGGCATTCATGGTGGGCGAAGTCGAGCGGATGGCGTTTCGCGACGGCTCCTTCGACGCGGTCGTGTGCCGCTTCTCGTTTCATCACTTCACCAATCCCGCGCGCGTCTTCGCCGAGATGGCGCGGGTGGTCGGGCCACGGGGATGGATGGTGATCGTCGACGTGACGGCCTCGGAGAATCCCGCCAAGGCCGCGCTGCACAACGAACTGGAGCGGCTATGCGATCCGACCCATGTGCGAACGCTCACGGCCTCGGAATTCGAGCGGATTTTCGCCGCCGGGGGTTTCACGGTCGCGATGAAGATCGCGCGCAAGTCGGTCAGCACGGTCGAGGAATGGACAAGCTTCGGACCCGCGCCGCCGGAAAACCTCGCGGCCATCCGTGCGATACTTGAAAACGCGGTTGATGAAGATTTGCCGGGGCTTGAACTCCAGCGCGACGCCGGCACTATCCGCCTGATGCACACCGGCGTGAGCTTCGTCCTCGAACGAACTGAATGAGAACCCACGAATGAAAAATCAAGCTGACAATCTGACCTTGGTGCAACAGCAGTTCCGCCGCCAGGCCGAGGCGTACTCGACCATGAAGGTCGTCACCGACCCGCGCATCCTCGACAACATGGTGGAGATTTCGGAGGTGCGGCCGGACTCGCGCGTGCTCGACGTGGCGTGCGGGCCGGGGTTCGTCGCGATGGCGTTCGCGCCCAAGTGCCAAAGCGTGCTCGGGATCGACGCCACCGACACCCTGGTCGTGCGCGCACGCGCCGAGACGAGGCGCCGCGGAATCTCCAACGTCACCTTCGCGCTCGGCAATGTCGAGCGGATGCCGTTTCGGACCGGCGAGTTCGACCTCGCCACCTGCCGCTTCGCGTTCCATCATTTCGCCCATCCGCGCGAGGTGTTGGCGGAGATGGCGCGCGTGCTGAAGCCGGGCGCGCGAATGGTGATCGTCGACCAGACGACCTCCGAGGATCCGGCGAAGTCGGATTATCACAATCGCGTCGAGCGGCTGTGCGATCCCTCGCATGCCCGCGCGATCCCGGTCTCCGAGTGGGAACGGATGATCGCCGAGACGGGGTTGGAGATTGCGTATCGTGGCGGACGCGAGACCAGCTACGAACTGGAATCGTGGATGGCGCATGGCGGGCCGCCGCCCGAGCGCCGCGCGCAGATCATCGAGATGATGGAGCGTCGCTCGCGGCCGATCGTTCGGGGCTCAAAGTGCGCCGCCAGGACGGACAAATCTGGTTCAGCCACACGGGAGTGACTTACGCGCTGGCCAAGCCGATGCGTTAGCAGTGACGGCGTGGGCGATGGTTACGCACGGCAGAGATAAATGACCGCTGGGGCGCCGAGGATCGTCACCCGCCTGACCGACTCGACCCGCACGAAGCCGCGGTTAGCGACCTCGCGCATCAACATCCGCTCCGCCGTCAGCATCACCAGCCGTCCGCCCGGGCGCACCACGCGCGCGAACTCCTCGACCAGACGCGGATAGAGGCGGCGGTTTTCCCCGTGCGAGCCGTATTTCGTTCCCCACGGCAGATTGGTGACGAGATGGGTCGCCGCGTTATTGCCGAGCGGCAGGCGCAACGCGTCGCCCTGCGCAAGGCCGATCGGCCGATAGCGCGGACCGATATTTTCGTGCGCCGCCGCGATCGCATCCGAGTCGCGGTCGAATCCGGCCAGCATCGCATAGCGCCCCAGGTGCGCGCGCTCGATCAGGATCGTCCCCGCGCCGCACATCGGATCGACCACGCGGTCATCCACGCCCGGTTGGCTCAGCCACCCCATTGCGGCGGCGACCGAGGCGCGCAGCGAGCCGGGCCGATGCGCGACTTTGTACTCGCGATGGCGCATCCGCTCGTCGACCAGCCGCAGAGCGAGGAACATCTCGCCGCCGAGCAGCGTCGCCCAGAACTCGACGTCGGCGTCGTCGCCCGCGATGCGCCATGAACGATCGCCGCGATCGGCGATGCCGCGTTCGACGGCGCGCTGGAAGTCGAGCCGGCGAAACTCATGCTCGCCCGCGATGCGCGCGATCACGCGAAAACCCAGCTTGCGCCCGGCGCGGCTGCCGGGAGTCATCCGCACCCGCGCCTCCAGCGCCTCTTCGACGTAGGGCGCCTCGTGCGCGACCGTGCGAACTTTCTCCAGCGTCGCGGGCGCCGTGCCCAGAGCGTCGCGATAGCCAACGAGCGCGAACAAATCCTCGATCGTGCGCGCTGCGCTCAGCGTGTCGGGGCGCGGCGCGCTGAAGATTGTCATCCCGGCGCGCTCGGGCACCGTCCGCCGCCCCAACTCGCGCATCGCGGGACCGCCGCCGCCACGTCCGCCTGAGGCCGCCGCGTAGCGCGCGGCGATCTCTTCGGCGGCGACGCCCTCGAAACCGGGCTGCGTGTGGGCGATATAGATGTTCGGGGTAAGCCGCAGCGCGGGGCCGGTTGGCGCTACGGCGGCGCGCTCGGTGAAGCTGTCGGGCTGGCCAAATTTGGCGAATTTGGCAGACTTGACGAATTTAGCGGACTTGACGAAATTGGCCGGCTTGTCGCGCCGGTCGAACCTGACCGGCCTTTTTTCGCGTCTGACTGGCTTGTCGCGTCTGACCGGCTTGTCGCCCTGATCGGGCTTGGCAAAATTGGCGGACTTGGCCGGCTTGTCGAATCTGTCGGACCTGTCGGGCTTGCCAGGCTTATCGGACTTGGCGAAATAAGGCTTCTCGAACCTGCCAGATTTGGTGAGGTTATCGAACCTGGCCGATTTATCGAACCTGACGGGCTTGCCGGACTGGAACGGCTTAGCGGACTGGAAAGGCTTAGCCGAGCGCTCGGGGCCTGTAGGCCAATCGCGCCGGACTCGGCGCTCGCCTGCGGCTCTCGAATCGTTCGGCGGCGGAGAATTGGCGCCCCGGCCGGGGCGGGGCATGCGGCGCACCTACTTGGCGCGCGCCATGTACTCGCGCGTCTCGGTGTTGATCGTGATTGTCTCCCCTTCCTGGACGAAGTGCGGCACCTGCACCGTCAGTCCGGTCTCCATCGTGGCCGGCTTGAGCGTGTTGGTAACCGCCGCGGATCTCATCCCGGGGTCCGTCTGCACGACCTTGAGATTGACCGTCTTGGGCAGTGAGACGTTGAGCGGCGTGGTTTCGTGAAATTCAACTTCCACTTTAAGATTGGGTGTGAGAAACCCGACCACGTCCTCGATCAGTTCCTTGGGAATCGTGATCTGGTCGTAGGTCTCGGTGTTCATGAAATGGAAGTCGTCGCCTTCCTGGTAGAGGAATTCCATCTCGATCTGGCTCAGGATGATGCGCTCGACGCGATCTTCAGAGCGGAAGCGGTTTTCGGTCTGGGTGCCGGTCTTGACGTTGCGCAGTTTGGTCTGGACCATCCCGCGCCAGTTGCCGGGCGTGATATGGCTTATCGCCATCACCCGCCACAGCCCGTTGTTGTACTCCAGGATCATCCCGGGGCGTAATTGCGTCGCCTGAATCAGCATCGTCGGTGCACTCGCGAAGTATCGGTTGGCTTGGAAATTCTCGGTTGAACTTTTAACTCTAACGGACTCGGAGAGGGCGCGGCAAGTAAGGGGGTGTTACGCGCTCAGGCCGCAGAGGACTTTCGATGAACGGGAATTCGGTCGAGTTCGGCGGTTTCGTGGTGATATAAGTCACTCAAGCGGGCAGTCTTCGAAAAGTGGTTTGCGCCGTCGGCCGAACAAGCGCCTTAAGATTTTGAACAGAGCGTCTGTCGCCGAGGTTGATGGTGACTGATACCACGGTATGCTCGAGGCCACATGCAGCGGCGCTGGAAGTTTGTCGCCACCTTCCGCAAGCCGCTTGTTCTTGTTCCTCCGTGACATTCGAATTGGCCCGACGTTAGCGGCCCAAGGGGACCATCGGCAGCGCGTTGCGGTAGGGATTGATCGGCGTGACATACGGGTTGACGCCGAACGGAACCGCACCATACGGACTCGCGCCGTACGGACTGATCGGGTAGCGCGTGATTCCGTAGGGGCTGATGTTGTAGCCGTAGGAAGGGCTCGCGCCGTAAGGAGTTCCATACGGGACGCCATAAGGACTGCCGTAAAGACCTCCGTAAGGATCCATCGGGTACGGGCTGTAGGGGTTCATCCCATAGGGCGCGACCACGATCGGCGGCGCCGACGCCACCGCCGGCGGCATCGCGATCGACGTCTCGACGTACTGATTGCCCTCGCTAAACGCGCGAATCGTCGCCGTGCCGCCGTTCATCATGAAGGTCGTGTGGAAGTTACTCACGTTGGCGCCGCGGCTGACGGGTAGTCGCTTGACCAGCCGGCCGTCGACATAGATTCCCGCGGCATGCACGCCGTGTCCGATTATCTGACCGACCACCTGGTAGACGTGCGAGAGCGGGTTCACCGGGTTTACCGCCTCGATGTTGATCTGGACGTTACCGATCGGAGCGCCGATTCCTCCGCCCAGCCCGCCGCCAACGAGTCCGCCGCCTATGCCGGCGCTGCCCAGGCCTTCATCCGCGCCCGGCGCCGACTCCTCCGGTCCACCCTCACCCATGCCAGGAGATGACGCGCTCGCGCTCGGAATCTCGGCGGTGTTGCTGCCGGAGGTTGAGCCGGCGCCGCGGTCGACCTCGACTCCCGATTCCGTGCCAGTGCTTGCCATCGCCGTCGAGTCCTCAGCGAAGACGGAGGCCGTCGCTACGCGCCCGGCCTGGTCGATGACGCGAAGGTTGGTCGCAATATCGGCGTCGCGCAGCGAAAGTTGGAATTCAACCTTCTGGCGCCCGATCACGTCGTCCACCTTGATCGGCTTGACGCTCTGCGCGCCTTCGTAGATGCCGGCCGACTGGAGCGCGGAACCTTCGAAGTATCCCTTCAGATATGTAACGTCGCCGACCACGCTGCGCGACTCAATCTTGATCGTGGGTCCGCCGCTATCCGCAGCCCCAGGCGCGGGCGCGCTCGGCGCCGCGGCGCTGTCCGCTGCCGGCGCCGGTACCGGAGCCGCTCCTGGAGCGGCCGCCGCGCTCGCGTTTGCGGGCTCGCCTGATGCGGGCGGCGCGGCAGATGCAGGCGCGGCGGATGCAGGCGCAGGTGGAACGCTCTTTTCGATCGCGGCGAGCTGTTGCTTGAGCGCGTCCCATCGATCCGCCTTAATCGCCCCGCCATGCGTTTTCAGCGCAGCGTCAACCGACGCGGCGTCGGCGTCAAGCGAGGCCGTGGCGCGCCGCGCGCCGGCATTGTCACCGGCGCCAAGCGCCTGGCTGAGCGTCTGCGCATCACCGGCGAAGCTCGCGACCGGTCCCAAAAGCGCCTTGGCGCCCGGGTTCGCGTTACCGTCGGCGTCCGGCGCATTCAGCGAGTTCAGCAGCGCGAAGGCCTGGTTGCTGAGTGCGGCAGAGGCGCCCCCGGGATCATCGGCGGCGCGCGCCGCGGGAATAATCGCACACGCCATCCCACACAAAAGAGCGCCGAGCAGGGCGCCCTTTTGCGCTCGCTGCCAGCGGCGACGCCCTCGCACCGGCGCGCCAGCAGCCGGCTCTCTCGTCCGCCGGAACATCAAAAAGTCCCCCGTGCGACGGTGCCCGGTTACGCGCGATGCTCCTGCTTGTACTTGCCGGCGACCAGCTTGATTTGCCGCGACAGGTTGAGAAAGACTTCGCCCTCGTCGTAGACGAAGAACGCAAGCGCCGCGCCGAACCCCACTACAAGTCCGAAAACAAATGTACCCATAGGACGTTTCGCGCCTCCGGGAACAGTATACGCAATCCCCGGCGATGATAGAATTGGAATCGTCAGGGCCGGCGACGGCCGAATTGGCAGGGAGTCGAATCAGAAATTGGACTACATCAGTTCCACGATGGCGCCAGAGCGCCACGCCACCGGCGGCCTTGAGGCCGATTACCGCGCGCTCACGGAAGGCGCGGGCGTGCGGCTGTGCGCCGAGCGCGTCATTATCCGAATGCGCGGGGACGACCGCGCGTCATTCCTTCACGGGATGTGCAGCAACGACATCAAAGGACTCAAGCCGGGCGACCTCGTCGCGGCGCTGTTCCTGACCGAGCGCGCCCATCTGATTGCCGAGGCGAACGTGTGGGCCACCGCCGACGCACTGCTGCTCGAAATGGAACGCTCGCTGTGGCCGGCCGTGCGCGCCCACCTCGAGCGCTTCCTGGTCGCCGACGACGTCGAGTTGGAAGAAAGCGGCGGCGCTGTTGACGACGGCGTGGTCCAGGACGTGATTCAGCAGGACGTGATTCAAATAGACGTGATTCAAATAGACGGGCCGCACGCGGCGCTAGCGGTAGCCGCGGTTTTGGGCGAGCCGGCGGCGCTCACCGGCGCGTGGCGATTTGGCGAGGCCGAGGGAGGCGCGCTGGTCGCGCAGGTGACGCGATGGGACGCGCCGGCTTTCACCATTCTCGCCCGGCATGAGAGCGCGCCAGAAATCGTTGCGCGGCTGGTCGCGGCGGGCGGCGAGCACGGCGAAATTCGCCGCGAAGACCGGTGCGAAGTCAGAGAGATCAGTATCGAAGCGGCCGAGATCCTGCGGGTCGAGAGCGGCACTGCACGGGTCGGGGTCGACACCAACGACAAAACGATCGCGCTCGAAGCACGGATGGAACCGGCGATCTCGTTCAACAAGGGATGCTACATCGGGCAGGAAACCGTCGAGCGGGCGACCGCGCGCGGCGCGTTGAAGCGGCGGCTGATGGGGCTCAGGATTGAAGGCGACCGCGTTCCGGCCGCCGACGCGCGCGTGATGCTCGCGGGCAAAGAGGTCGGCCGTCTCACGAGCCCGCTCCGCTCGCCACGGCTCGGCGTGCTCGCCCTCGCGATCCTGCATCACAGCGCATGGACGCCGGGCGCGGTGGTGCGTATCGATGACGCGGACGGCGAACTCGCGGCGGCAGTGAGCGAGCTGCCGTTTGCAAGCGACGCACAACCGGTGCAATTGATGAAGTAACTGATTGAAGAAATGCGTCCGATGCTCTAAAGAAGTGCCGGGGACCATACGGCTTGAATTTTCAGCCAGCGGTCCTCAGACGAATTTCACCACCGGACCGGCAACGGCTGGCGACGATCATGGGAGTATTCAACGATGGCTAACCAATTGGGCAAGCGTTACCTGTGCGAGAAGTGCGGCACCGAGGTGCTGTGCAACAAGCCGGGCACCGGCGCGATCGAGTGTTGCGAGGCGGAAATGAAAATTAAGGAAGCCAAGGCGCTTCCGTCCTCGGACTAGAGTCCGGTCAAGGTCTGGCTAGAGTCCGGGCTACAAGCGAGGATGCTTCGCGGTTGCTCTCTTCGCCCTCGATGCTCCGGCGATTAATACCCTGATGGCCCTCAAGGCTGACCTGGTTCTGCATGAAGGAGTGATCCTGGGCTATCCCGGCGGCGATTCGATTGCGGTCGCCGGGGGCACCATCCTCGCCCTCGGGCCGTATAGCGAACTCAAGCCGCTGGTCGGCCCGCGCACGCATCTGATTCGGCTCGCCGGACGCGTCGTCGCGCCCGGCCTGATCGATTCGCATCTCCATTTCCTCGAGGCCGCGTCGGCGGCGGCCGGGCTTAGTCTGTGGCGATGCCGCCAGCTCGACGACCTGATGGCGGAGTTGCGCGTGGCCGCGGGCAAGACGCCGCCGGGCAACTGGCTGCGCGCGTTCGGATGCGACGAGGCGCTGCTCGCCGGGCGGCGCGGACCCACCCGCGCGGAACTCGACGCGGCGGTGCCCAAGAATCCGCTCCGTCTGCGCCATCAGACACTTCATGCCTCGTGGCTCAACTCGCGCGCGATCGCCGCACTCGGTCTCGAGGCGCCCGACTTCAAGCCGCCCGAAGGCGCCGTCCTGATGCGCGACGCCACGGGCCGGCTAAGCGGTCTGGTGGCCGGGATGGAAAGCTATATTTCGCGGCGGTTGCCGCGCGTCACACCGGCCGAGCTGGAATCTCGCGCGCGTCTGTTCAGTCGCGAACTGGCCGCCGCAGGCGTCACCGCGTTCACCGACGCGACCGTGCGCAACGGCCCCGAGGAAGTCGCGCTGATGGCGCGGCTGGTGAGCGGGCGCGCCGTGACGCAGCGGGTGGCGATGATGCTTGGCGCGCCCTACCTGGACGCCCTTGCCGAGGCGGCGCGGGCCGCGCAGCCGGCCGGGATCACGCTCGCCGCGGTCAAGTTCGTCGAGAGTCCCCAGACCGACTATCGCCCGATCGCGCGATGGGTCGCGCGGGCGCGCCAGGCCGGACTCGATTCGGCCTTCCATTGCACCGAGGTCGAAGAACTCGAACTCGCGCTCAACTCGCTGGAGACCGCCGCGCGTGGGATGTCGCCCGCGCTCGACGGCGGTCCGTTTTTTCGTATCGAGCATGGCGGTGTGATCACGCCGGAGCATCTCGAGCGCCTCAAAGCCTTGGGCGCGTGGGTGGTGACCAACCCGGGCTTCTCCTACTATCGCGGCGCCAAGTACGTCACCGAGCCGGGCCTGCTGCCCTACCTGTATCGGGCGCGAAGCCTGCTGGAGGCCGGCCTCGAGATCGCCGGCGCCACCGACGCGCCGGTCACGCCGGCGCGGCCGCTGGCCGCGATCGCCGCCGCCGCGATGCGCGTTTCGATCGAGGGCTACGAAATCTCCCTTAGCGAACGGATTTCGATCGAGCAGGGCTTCAGGCTCTTCACCACGCAGGCGGCCCGCCTGGCCCGGCTTGAAGCGGGCGAGATCGCGCTCGGGCGCCTTGCCGACCTTATGGTGCTGCCGCGCGGTCCGATGGCACTCAAGCCCGCCGAGCTGATGAACCTGCCGGTCGATATCACGATCGTCGGCGGACGCGTTATCTTCGAGCGCGGGCGCCCCGAGGTCGCGGCCAGCCCCGGCGCAGACTTGTTCTCCGCCTGAGTCCGCCGGTCCGCTCGCGCGGTCATCGCTCCCATGGCGCAATCATCGCATGCCATCCGCCCATCGCCCCCGTCGCCGGGCTTCAGCACGATTCGTTTCGAAAAGCGCGACCGGATCGCATGGATAACGCTCAACCGGCCGCGCCAGCTCAATGCCTACAACGTGGCAATGCGCGACGATCTGTTCGGCGCGCTCAGTGCTATCCACGACGATCCCGAAGTCCGCGCGATGGTGCTTTCCGGCGCAGGTCCGGCGTTCTCCACCGGCGGCGACGTGAGCGAGTTCGGCACTGCGCCCTCGCCGACGGTCGCGCGATGGGTCCGCTTTCGGCGTGACGTATGGGGCCGGCTGCGCGCGCTGACAATCCCGACCGTCGCCGCGGTTCACGGCTACGCGGTGGGCGGCGGCCTCGAGATGATGCTGCTGTGCGATATCGCAATCGCAACCGATGATGCGTCGTTCTGCCTGCCCGAAACGGGGCTGGGAATGATTCCCGGAGTGGCCGGCACGCAGACCGCCTCGCGCCGCCTGGGACCCGGGTGGGCGCTCGATCTTTGCCTGACGGGCCGTTGGATTGACGCAAAGGAGGCTTTAGCAATAGGTTTGGTCGCCGAAGTCGTGCCTGGCGCGGCGCTGATGCGCGCGGCCGGAGTGCTGGCACGCCGCCTGGCCCGCTTGCCGCGCGAGCGGGTTGCGATGGCGAAGCTGGCGGTCTGGGACGGCCTGGACCTGCCGCTCAATGAAGGGCTGGCGATGGAGCGTCGGCTCGCACGCAGGCTCGAAAATCTAAGGCTCGAAGAGCGAGCACCGGCGGCCATGTCCGCCCCCAAGAGGGCGCGCCGCCCTGGAGGAAACGGAGTACTGTGAACACCGTCAGTTTCATCAGCATCCCGGGCTCGATCGCTCCCGATCAGGAAATCCTGGTCTTCGGCGATCGCAGGCTCAACTACGCGCAACTCAACGAACTGGTCGGGCGTCTGAGCTCGTCCTTCAAGACGCTCGGGCTCAAACCTCGCGACATAATCGCCGCGCTCGACACCAACTCCGACAACTACATCGCCGGCTACTACGCCGCTGCCAAGGCCGGACTCACCTGGCTGCCGCTCAACTACCGCGCCAAGGACGCCGAGCTCGAGTACATGATCAACACCGCCGGGGCCAAGGTGCTCCTGGCCGGCGACCGCTACCTCGACCTCATGGCGCGCGTGTCGCCCAAGCTCAATACCGCCAAGGTGGTGGCCTGGGGCGAGGGCAAGGCCGGGGTGCCGCGGCTCGCGGACCTGGCCAAGGCAGCCGAGGTCGATGAGGGCGAAGTCGAGGTCGACGACGAGGATGTCTCGGTGCTGATGTACACCAGCGGCACGACTTCGCTGCCCAAGGGCGTGATGTTGCGTTTTCGCGATTTCGCCGCCTACGTCACGGCCAACGTTGAGATGGCCGACGGCAGCGATCGCGGCGTCGCGTTAGTGTGCGTGCCGTTTTACCACATCGCTGGAACCACCGCGATGATGACCAACCTGTGGACCGGGCGGCGGATGGTGGTGATGCCGCAGTTCGATCCGAAGACTTGGCTGCAACTGGTCGCGCGCGAGAAGGTCACGCACGCCTTCGTCGTGCCGACGATGATGAAGCAGTTGCTCGACGAGCCGTCGTTCGCCAACACCGATCTCTCGAGCCTTACCAATCTCGCGTATGGCGGCGCGGCGATGCCGATTCAGACCATCCGCCGCGCGATCGAGGCGTTCCCCAAAACCGTCGGCTTCGTCAACGCCTACGGCCAGACCGAAACCACCTCCTCGTTGACCGTGCTCGGTCCCGACGACCATCGTATTGACGGCGACAGCAAAACCGTCGAGCTGAAGCTCAAGCGGCTCAACTCGATCGGCCGCCCGCTGCCCGACGTCGAGGTCGCCGTGCGCGACGACGAGGGCAACCTGCTGGCGCCGAGCCAGATCGGCGAAATCCTCATCCGCACCCCGCGCATCATGAAGGGCTACGCCGGACGCGAGGACGATTCCCGTCTGCCCGAGGGATGGCGCGCGACCGGCGACCTTGGATGGATCGACGAAGAGGGCTACGTGTTCTTCGCCGGACGCAAGGACGACATGATCATCCGCGGCGGCGAAAATATCGCGCCCGCCGAGATCGAAGCCGTCCTGATGAGCCATCCGGCGATCGACGAGGCTGCGGTGATCGGCGTGCCGTCGGTCGAATGGGGACAGACGGTCAAGGCCTTCGTCGTCCCGCGGCCGGGGCAGAACGTCACCGCGGCCGACATCAGCGAGTTCTGTCGCACGCGTCTGGCGAGCTTCAAGCGGCCCGAGGCGATCGAGTTCATCGAGGCGCTGCCCAAGAATCCGCTCGGCAAAATCCTTCGCAAGGAGCTGCGTGACAAGGGCGACACGCCGCAGCCCTGAGCGCCCGCGTCCGGCGCGCGCCGCGGCCGGCCAGGTCGAAGTCGCGCGCGCCGGCGGATGCGTCACCGCGACGCTCGTGCGGCCGGCCGCGCGCAACCGGCTTGATGCCGCGATGGCGCTCAGGCTGGTCGAGCTAGCCGAGGAGGTCGAAGACGACGCGGACGCGTTGATGCTGGTGATTCGCGGCGCGGGCGGCAACTTCTGCGCGGGCTTCGACGATGACGTCGATTCGATTGTGCCGATGGTGGTCGAATCGATCGCGGTGCTCGCCAAGCCAACGCTGGCGATTATCGACGGCGTCGCCGCCGATGAAGGGATGGAACTGGCGCTCGCGGCGGATCTTCGCGTCGCAGCGCGATCCGCGCGCTTCACGATGAGCCAGCTCGGGCGCGGCCGGTTGCCACGCTTTGGCGGCACCCAGCGCCTGCCGCGGCTTATCGGCGCGGCCCATGCGCTCCGGCTGCTGCTGACCGGCGCGACGATCGATGGCGGCGAGGCGCTGCGCGTGGGGCTCGTGACTTATGCCGCAACCGGCCGCGCCGCGCTCGAACGCGTGGCCGCCGAAGTCGTGCGTGCAGTCATCAGCCGCGGCCCGGTCGCCGCGCGTCTGGCCAAGGAAGCCGTGCGCAAGGGATACGACCTGACCCTGGATCAAGGTATAAGGCTTGAAGAGGATCTGTACGCCTTGCTACAAACCACAGCCGACCGCGCCGAAGGCGTACGGGCCTTCCTGGACAAGCGCAAGCCGCTGTTTCGCGGCGCCTGAGGCTGTGCGCGGCGCATCACATCAACTTAACGGAGCAACCAACAACGATGGCTAATCAGCTCGGAAAAGTTTACATCTGCGGCAAGTGCGGCTCGCAGGTAATCGTCACCAAGGGCGGCGCGGGCGCGCTCAAGTGCTGCGGCGCCCCGATGGAACAAAAGAAGTAGACGGGGCGAGCGCCGCCGAGCGCCAAACACGAGCCGCGCGATGCCGGGGGGGCGTGACGCCCGGCGGAACCGGCGTCAAGGATGGTCGAAGTGAAGTGAAAATCACGCTCAGCTTCGACAACGGACCCGAGCCCGAAGTGACCGCCCAGGTCCTCGACGTGCTCGGCGCCGCGGATGTGCGCTCGACCTTCTTCGTGATCGGAGAGAAGCTCGGCGACCCCGAGCGCCGCGCGCGTGCGGAGCGGGCTCACGCCGAAGGCCACTGGATCGGCAATCACAGCCTGACCCATACGAAGCCGTTCGGCCGGCGCGAAGACCACGACGGCGCCGAGGACGAAATCGGCCGCGCCCAGCGGATGCTCGGCGCGCTCGCGCATCCCGACCGACTCTTCCGCCCCTTCGGCGGCGGCGGCGCGCTCGATTCGGGCCTGCTCAATCGCAAGGTGGTCGACTACCTATGCGCCGGCGGCTTCACCTGCGTGCTCTGGAATTGCGTCCCGCGCGATTGGGAGGACCCCCACGGATGGGTCGAGCGGGCGCTCGTGCAGTGCTGCGCCACGTCGTGGAGCGTGGTCGTGCTGCATGACCTGCCGACCGGCGCGATGCTCCATCTTGAGCGCTTCATCGGGCTCCTGCGCGACGCGGGGGGCGAAATCGTGCAGGACTTTCCACCTGCGTGCGTACCGATCCTGCGCGGTCGCCTGATGTTTCCAGTTGACCAGTACACGGCCGCCTGAGCGTGATTGGCGACGCGCACCGAACTGAGAGGAGCAAAAAAGCTTTACTCCCTTTCCGTTTAGGAAAGGTGCTGCGGGTCAGGTCGTTCGCGGCTTCGAATAGATCGTGGCCGGTGCGAGCTCCGGCGTTTTCGTCATACACAGACCTTTCATCACAAGGAGGCTCCATCGCATGATCGGCGCAATCATTATCGGATTAATCGCGGGATGGCTGGCGGGCAAGATAATCCGCGGCAAGGGTTATGGGATGTTCGCCGACATTCTGCTCGGCCTGGTAGGCGCGGTAATCGGCAACTGGATCTTCGGCGCGCTCAATATTCCGGTTTACAGCGGACTCGGGCACTTGGCGATGGCGACGGTGGGCGCGATCGTCCTGGTCGGCATCGTGCATCTGGTCAAGAGCCCATCGCCGCAGCACTGACTGGCGCAAGACCACAAGGAACGCGTCGCCTCGCGTCGTCGCAGTAACCGCCTGCGTCAGCGCAGTCGCGGCATCACTTCTTTCGCAAACAATTCCATCGAGCGGCGCGCCTTGTGCGCCGGCATCCCGGGCAACTGCATCCACATCACCAGATGCGTCACCCGGCCCGCCTCGCTGTATCGGCGCAAATCCCGCACCACGTCATCGGGAGTTCCAACCGCGAGCGGCGCCTGAAAGAAACTAAGGCCCGGCGTGTTGCGCATCTCGCCCGGCGGCGGAACGTCCGAGCGCGAGAAAACCGCCTCGCTCCACGGCAGATCGTTGGCTTCCTTAAAGCGGCGGTCGTACGCCGTCATCATGTAGTACAGATGCTCCTCAGCGTCGTCCCACGCCTGCTCGCGCGTCTCGGCCACATAGACCGCGCGCAGTTGCGCGATGTAATGGCTCGCGACGTCATGGCCGTGGCTGCGCAGTCCCGCATCGTACATCTTCTGGAGATCGACTCCGCCACTGCCGGCCAGATGATATCCCGTGCGTGCCACGCGTGAGACCGACTTTTCCGCCATCGCCGCGATCCAGATTGGCGGATAGGGCTTCTGCACCGGCTTGGGCGTCAGATTCACGTTTTTCATCTGGTAGTACTTGCCCTCGAAAGAAAAATTCTCTTCGGTGAAGCAGCGCCTGATCAGCTCCACGCCCTCCTCGACTCGTCCGCCACGCTGACTGCGCGGAATACGGAAGCTATCGAACTCGCTGACTACGTAGCCCTGGCCAACGCCCAGGTCCAATCGCCCCTTTGAGAGGATATCGACCGTCGCAGCATCCTCGGCCACGCGGACCGGATGATGAAAGGGCAGGATGATGATGAAGGTGCCCAAACGGATGCGGCTGGTGCGCTGGGCGATGGCGGAGAGAATCGGCAACAGCGACGGCGACCAGGCGTCGTCGTAGAAATGATGCTCGGTGGTCCAGACGTGATCGTATCCCAGTTCTTCCGCCAGCACGGCTTCCTCAAGATGCTGGTCGTAAACTTCAGTTATCGGCCGGTTCCATTGCGCGGGGTTTCGAAACGGCAATAGGATTCCAAAGTCCATCGGCGCACTCTCCCTAATCGGATGCGGAGCGTTGACTCCGTTCGTTGGTCCCGTCCTTATGCCACAAGTGGGCGCGCGCCGGGTAATGTCCGCAACGAAGGGTTCCTACACCGCGTTAAATCCCTCGCGGCTGAACAGCACCCGCTCCTCGCCCAGCCGCGCGCGCATCGCCGCCATCAAATCGCGCTCCGCGCCCGGCTGGAACCATCCCTCGTAGCCCAGCCGCGCATACAGCTCGCCCATCTTAAGCGCTCGCGAGCGCCGGCCGCCCGAGCCGTCGCCGTCGAAGTACGTATCGACCACGACGCGGTCGGCTGCGCCGTCAGCCAGCGCGGCCAGGCGCTCCGGATGATTGGGCATCATCGGCGCCACCGCGAGCTGGACGAACACGCCGGCTGCGCGCAGCCGGCGCGCCGCCGCCAGCCGCCGCGCAATTGACGGCGAGGTCGGCGTGACCGCGCGGCGCACCTGCTCGTCGTCGGTCTCGACGGTTATCGAGGCGATGAGCCGCGGGCCGAGCTGCACGAGCAAATCGAGGTCGCGCTCGATCATCGGGCTCCGGGTCTGCAACAGCACGCGGCGCGGCGGCCGCCGCACGAACAACTCCAAGGCGCCGCGCGTCAGGCGCATCCGCCGCTCCATCCCCTGGTACGGATCGGTCGCGCTCGACATGAAGACGGCCGCGCGCTCGAGCTTTCCCGATTGTTCCAGCGCGCGAAGCTCGCGCGCGAGCAATTCGAGCAGATTGGACTTCGCGATTACCCACGCGCCCCACGGCCCCGCCTGCGCGCGCGCCACCGGCAGCGCTCGCACGTAACAGAATGGACATCCGCCGCGATCGCCGAAGGCGCATCCAACGTAGGGGTTGAGCGAGTAACTGAAGCCGTCCAGGAACCCGCCGGTCGCAGTGAGCGCGCGAGTTGTCGGCGTCGCCGAGTAGCTGCGCATTTTAGGCCTGGTATCGCGGGCGCGCGGCGAAAGCTCTGATGACCGGCGGCGCCTTTCGACCATTGACATAAACCATACGTGGGACACAAACTATTGTTATGCGGCGTTTAATGTTTTGCATGGTCGTGGTCCTGTCGATGACAATCCCGGCGGTGACGATGACCGCCAGGGCGCTCGCGCAGCAGGGCCCATACAACGATAAGCAGAATCCCCAAGAGTACACCGACACCGAGGACGGCCAGCCGCTCAAGGTGTTCAGCTATATCCTTGCGCCGCTTGGCTACGCGCTGGAGTGGGGCGTGACGCGCCCGCTGCACTACCTCGCGACCAAGACCGCGCTCGCGCCGGTATTGAGCGGCGATACCGAGTACAGCGAAATGTACAACCCGGGCTCGAATGTCGCGCCGATCGAGCCGGTGCCGCCGGCCAACACGGCTTCGTCAAGTTCGGCGGTCGAGGGTTCCGCGCCCCCGACTTACATCGAACGCACGCCGGTCGGTCCGGTCGCGGTGCCTCCGCCGCTGGCGCCTCTTACCACGCCTCCCGCGCAGCCGGCGTTGCACTGATTTTTCGACTGCCAGGGATTGCAAACGGCCGCGGGCGGAAACTCGCGGCTTCTTTTTGCCTTTTCGCTTTCACTTACGCACGGCGCAGCGATGTGCTGGAATTGGCGTGTGGGCTTCATCGCCGTGGAGGTAAAAGCATATGGCCGAGAAGATCGTCAAAACCGATGAGGAGTGGAAAAAGCTCCTAACCTCCGAGCAGTTCGAGGTCACGCGCAAGAAAGGCACCGAGCGCGCATTTACCGGTCAATACTGGGATTTTCATGACCAGGGCATTTATCTCTGTGTCTGTTGCGGCAACGAACTGTTCAACTCCGAGACCAAATTCGATTCGGGATGCGGATGGCCGAGCTTCTATGCTCCCAAGGACGAGAGCAAGGTCGAAAACGCGGTGGACGAGAGTTACGGGATGGTGCGGACGGAGGTGACGTGCAGCCGCTGCGGCGCGCATCTGGGACACGTCTTCGACGACGGCCCGAACCCGACGGGACTGCGCTATTGCATGAATTCGGCGTCGCTGAAGTTCGAGAAGAAAGAAAAGTAGACACGTCGGCGCGAGACCACGATCGCCTTGCCCGGTGGTGCCCGCGGCTCAGCAGGGGCCGGTGGAGGTTGTGAAACTGTCGTTGAGGAAGACGTTCACGCAGGTCGGGTTGTCGTCCACGGAGTCGTCGGGATGGTTGCCCGAGCTGCTGACGGACACGATCTTATTCCCGCCGTTGCCCTTATCGATGCCAACCCCCGCAGAGCTGTTGTTGCCGACCTCACCGTCCAGGACGCTGTTGCCGTTGCTTGGCGGGAGCCCCATTGACGCGCACGTCACACTGCTCGGCGTGGCGCTCGCCGAGCATCCAATATAAACTCCGCTCCGCCCGTTGCCGTTCGCGGTGAACGGACTGCCGAGCCCGGCATAACCACTGATACTGTTGTGGTCGCTCGCGTATATCTGGATTCCCGCGCCTTCGGAATTGTTGCTGGAGTCAAAGGCGGTGACGGTGTTTTCCCCACCGCCGTCGATCCAGACGCCGCTCGCCCGGTTGTTGTCGCTGGTAAAGGAAGCGAGCGTGTTCGAGCCGCCCCCGTAAATTTTGACCCCGGCGAAGTTGCTGCTGGCATCAAACGCCGACAGCACTGCGCCACTTGCGTTGTACAGCACGACCCCGTTGCCGGTGTTGCTGTCCGTTTCGAAATTGTTGAGGCGGACGCCGGTACCATTGCTGATCACGATGCCATTGCCCGTGTTACTCTGCGCGCCGACTAACAGGAAAATCGCGTTGGCCCCGCTGTTGACGATCCCCAGATGGTTGTTTTCGGTCGCAAAGTCGTAGACCAGCGTGCCGGGCGCATCGTTCTCGAGTCCCGTGGCGAAACCTGACACGATAGACGACAAGAGCCCGCCGCCGACTACAACCACCGCGGAGGCGGTTGGCATCACGTGCACTCCAATGCCGGAATTCGCCGACGACTGCACGTTATTCCCGTCCAGATAGAGCGAGACGCTGGCGGCATTGACGACGATACAGTCCGTGCTGGCACTGGTGGAAATACTGCTCGTGAGCGAATAAGTCCCGCCGCTCGTGATCTCACAGCAGGTGCTGAAGCTGTGATGGCAGACCGGCAGCGCCTCGGCCGGCTGCACCACGAGCATCGCGACGGCCGTCCACATGACAGCGACGGCCGCCACTGCTCGCCAACTTCTTCGTGCGAAAAACCAGATTCCGAGGCGGGTTCGCCGCGAGAACTCCTTTCCCCCAATCCAACGCATCGCCTGACCTCCCCGGAGTCATGACACGCGTCCCGTTTCAAATTGGGCAGAAATTATCTTCCATACCGGATTGCGTCAATCACCTTTGTTCGTTCCGCACAGCGGCCAGGTCCGTCGCGATCAGCTCCCGACCAGACCCGCGGAGCGCGCCCATTGATACTTCGCCCCCAGCACCATCACCGGCTTCTCGGTCGTGTACGGATACGCAGGGATATTGTGCTCGAACAGCACGCGGCACGCCTGTTCGACCTCGACGTCGCCGACCAGCGAGGCCACGATCGGCTTGTCGATTCCCTTGGCGCGCATCTCCTCGACTACTTCGGTCACAAGTTTTGCGAATACCAGCGGCGGCGTGATGATGGTGTGCCAGTAGCCGAGGATGAGCGCGTGGATGCGCGGCTCCTCCAACCCCAAGCGAAGCGTATTGCGGTAAGTTGCGGGAGGCTCGCCGCCGGTGATGTCGACCGGGTTGCCGGCCGCGCCGAAGGGCGGGATGAACTTGCGAAAGGCCGCGTCGAGGTCGGGCGGCATCTCCATCAGCTTGAGGCCATTATCGACGCAGGCATCCGAGAGCAGCACGCCGGAGCCGCCGGCGCCCGTGATGATCAGCACGTTCTCGCCCTTGGGCGCCGCCATGATCGGCAGGCATCGTGCGAACTCGAGCATGTCGTTGAGCGCGCGGGCGCGCACCACGCCGGACTGGCGCAGCACGTCCTCGTAGATACGATCGTTGCCGGCCAGCGCCGCGGTGTGCGAGCGCGCGGCGCGCGCGCCGAGCGCGGTGCGGCCGGCCTTGAGCACGATCACCGGCTTTTTGCGCGACACGCGTTTGGCGACTTCGGCGAACGAGCGGCCGTCCTTTAAGTCCTCGACGTGCATCGCGATCACCTGGGTGTCGTCGTCCTGCTCGAAAAAAGTCAGCAGGTCGTCCTCGTCGAGGTCGGACTTGTTGCCCAGGCCGACGATCGCCGAGACGCCCATCCGGGTCGAGCGGCTAAACCCGACGATCGCCATCCCGACGCCGCCGCTTTGCGAGGAGAGCGCCGCCTTGCCCAGCACGTCGTAGGGCGTGCAGAAGGTCGCGCACAGCCTGCGCGGCAGGTAGTAGAAGCCGTAGATGTTCGGGCCCATCAGGCGCACGTTGTATTGGCGTCCGATTTTGACGATCTCGTTCTGCAGCTCGACGTTGCCGGTCTCGGCGAAGCCCGAGGGGATCAGCACCGCGCCGGGAATTTTTTTCTCGCCGCACTCCTTGAGCGCGCCCGCGACTAGCGGCGCCGGAATCGCAAACACCGCGACGTCGATCGCGCCGGCCACCTCTTTCACGCTGCGATAAGCCTTGCACCCCATCACTTCCGGCAGCTTGGGATGAATCGGATAAATTTTGCCCTCGAAACCGCCGTTGATGAGGTTCTTCATCACCGAGTTGCCGATCTTGCCGTCTTCGGCCGACGCGCCGATCACCGCGATCGCCTGCGGGCGCATGATCCGGTTCATCGCGCGCAGGATTTCCTCGCGCGAGGGCCTGAAGCGCTCGGCGGGCGGCGCGAAGTCGAGCAGCACGCGCACGTCCAGCGCCACCGCGCCGTCGGGCCGCGCCAGCACCGGGTTGAGGTCGAGTTCGGTAATTTCCGGAAAGTCGGCGGCGAGAATCGACACGGTCTCGATGATCGCGGCGAGCGCGCGCTTGTCGACTGCGGCTGCGCCGCGCACGCCGTTAAGGATCTCGGCCGCCGCGATCCCGTTTATCATCGAGAGCGCCTCGTCGCGGCTCGCCGGCGCCAGGCGAAACGTGATGTCCTTGAGCACTTCGACCAGCACGCCGCCCAGCCCGAAGGCCACTACCTTGCCGAAGCTTGGATCGGCCGTGGCGCCGACGATCACCTCCTGGCCGCCGGAGAGCATCTGCTGGATTTCGACTCCGGCGATCTTGGCCTCAGGCTTGTAAGCGCGCGCGCCGGCGACGATCTTTTCATAGGCCCGCTCGGCTTCGGCCGCGCTCCGCACGTTGAGTACGACACCTCCAGCTTCGGTCTTGTGCAGGATGTCGGGTGAGACGATTTTCATCACCACCGGAAAGCCGAGCGCGCCGGCGGCGCGGCCGGCCTCGGCGGCGGACGATGCCGTGGCCGTCATGGGCAGCACGATGGCGCAAGCTTCGCATAGCGTCCTGCATTCGGCCGGCGAAAGCGCGTTTCGCCCGTCCCCTCTTGCCGCCTCGATTACTGCCCGTACCGCCGAACGATCGTAGCTCATGAATGTCCGCCTTGTCTTTGGGTTCCCTGTGTGACGTAATGAGTCGCGCAGGGCTCAACCCTAACGCCGCGCGTGCGGGCGCGTCAAATGGCAGTGCCGCGGCGCTCAAGGAGCGAGGACCTCCATGGTTGAAAAGACAATCGAGCTCACCGGCAGTTCGACCGAGTCGATCGAGCACGCGGTGGACCTGGCGGTCGCGCGCGCCGCGGTGACGATCTCCGGCGTGCACACGGCCCAGGTAACCAACATCGCGGCCGAGGTCGAGCACAACAAGGTGACACGCTGGAAGGTGACGGTTAAGCTTACCTTCCAGGTAAAGGATCAGCTCCACGAGTAACCCGCCCGAGCGCCTCCGGTTCCGCGATCGGTCATTTTGCCGGCGCGCAAGATCGGAAAGGAATAGATTAAGGCGCCGGGCTCTGGCCGGGCGGCAGCGGGCCGACAATTCACGCGGCCACGCGCAAGGGCCGCCCTGAAGACCTGAAGCGATGCCAGCCAAGATCTCAGAAGTACAGCGCGGGATCTACGAACTCTTTCTGCCGCTGCCGATGCGGCCGACGATCGTCAACGTCTACCTGATTGATTGCGGCGGCGGCCAATGGGTGCTGGTCGATACCGGCATGAACACGGCCGACAGCGTGGCCACGCTGAAGGACGCCTTTGCGCAGGCAGGGACCAGAGTGGAAGACCTCACGGTTTTGCTCGGCACCCATCATCACGTCGACCATTTCGGCGCCTCGGCAACGATCAAGGGGCTGAGCCACGCCCGCACCTACCTGCACGACCTCGAAGTCGAGCGGGTCAACCGGATGCTTAACCTGATGGCGACGCCGTCGGCCGATCCTGCGGTACACGCGTTTTTCACCGGCCACGGATTTCCGATCGATCGCTATCCGTTGGAAGGAATGCGGCCGGCGTGGATGGGCACCGAGCAGTACAACCCGGTGCCGCAGCCCGACGAGTTCCTGCATGACGGCGACGTGATCGCCGTGGGCGAGCGGCGCTTCGAGATCATCTGGACGCCGGGCCACGCGCCCGGGCATAGCGTGATTTACCTGCGCAAGGAGAAGGTGATGATCGTCGGCGACCATCTGCTGCCGCGCATCACCCCGCACGTCGGCATCTATCCCTCGGGCCCGACCAATCCGCTGAGCGACTTCATCGACTCGCAACTCAAGGTACAGAACTTTGAGGTCGAACTGGTGCTGCCCGCTCACGGCGCCGTCTACCAGGACCATCGCCATCGCGCCAACCAACTCATCGAACATCATCGCTATCGCGAGGCCGAGATGCTCGACCTGATCAAGCGCACGCCGCACACCGCCTTTGAGGTGGCGCAGGAAATCTTCGGCGACGAGGACCGGCCGATTTTCCACGTGATGGCGGCGACGTTCGAGACCCTCGCGCACCTGGAGTACTCGCGCGTCGAAGGGCGCGCGCGCCGCGTCGAACAGAGCGGGCGCATCTTGTGGCAGGCCCGATAAGCGGCTTCGCCGACCAGCGTTGCGTAGGTAACTATCCGATCACAGTATTGCAACGCTCTCCCCAGGGAGCAGGCGAGCAAATTTGTTTGTTTCGGATTTCCCGCGAGGCCGCTTAGGCCAGAGCGACTTCCTGGATCTCGATCGGCGCTGGAACGTTCACGTCGGCGCCCGACGCGGCGCCGTTGACGTTTTCCATTTCGCCGTCGTAGGCGACGATCTCATGCGCAACGGTGTTGACGTGATGGGCAAGGCCATGGCCATTGATCGCGACCGCGATGCCGCCGTCAAGCTTGCGCTTACGGCGCTTAAGCGGCGCGCTTATCCGGCCGACGCGGGTCACCGGCGATCGGCGCGCCAGGCGGAACGGATTCTTGCCATCGAGTTGCTGCGCGCGCCACCGGCGCAAGCCCTCGCGCAGGCAACTGGGATCGATTCCGAGGTTCTCGCAGACGGTTTCGAAGGCAAAAGCACCGTCGGCTTTGCGATCCATGAGCCATGCCTCGGCCTCGACGAACAGGCGGCGCTGGGCGCGGCTGCGCGAGCTGGTGTAGTTCTGATAGCAACGCATCGCGTCTTCCAGCACCGCCAGCATTAAACGTTTGATCGGGCGGCCGAGGGAATCGTCCGCGCGCATGCCGTCGTAATACTGCCCTGGGGTCAAGGCATCAGGGATCATGATGGCCGCGATCGCGCTACTTTCCAATTGCATCGTTCTTCGCCCTATGGTTTACGTCAGCGAGCCGCTCAAGGCATTGACTGAATCTGTATGAGCAACGGTTGTGCCGAGATGCGGCGCGATGCCCTTGTGAGCACAAAGTCGAGCACAAGCGCGTAGATCGCCGATTTCAGCGGGAATTTACCCTGAATCCGTGACTCGGAGCCGGACAGCCGCCTGTTGGCAGCGTCTGTTAGCGAGTCAACTTGAGTATTTTGTGAATTGTGTCAGGAAAAAATTGGACAGGTGCTGCAAATCTGGGCACCAGATGGTTAATTCGGTCCGTTGTCCGACAACCGCCGCCGCGCGGTCAAAGACTTCCGTCCAGGCCGGCTGCGACCTTCGAACTGCTAGTTGACGGGGCCGCCGCCGCGCGGGCCGGAGGGGCCGAGCTTGCGTTCCTCGATCTTGAAGGTCAGCACATCGAACAGGCAGGCGATGCGGTCGTCGAGCGCCTCGAGCAGGGTCTGCTTCTCCAGCGGCGTCACGTCGAGGTGAAAACACAGGAAATTGATCAGGTCGGCGTCGCGCAGTCCCTGCTCGTCGACCAATCCGCGCCAGGCTGCATCGGCGTTCTCGCCCAGGAACCCGACCAAAAGATCGCGCAGCGAGTTCATCTCGGAAGGCTCCAGGCCGAGCAGTCTGCGGCCCGACGGACACCATTGTACTTCGGCCTGGCGATAGGAATGGGCACGGATTTCGCGCACGACCTGGAATTCGCTGATTCCTTCAAGCTGGAGGTTGTAGCGGCCGTCGGGAAGCTTCTCCAGCGAGGTGATACGGCCCGCACATCCGATGGTGAAGATATCGGGATACGCGTAGTACTCGCGCTCCCAGTCGCCCTTGAGCATTATCATCCCGACGGTGGCGTGGCTCTCGGCGACCTCGGCGACCATCTCGCGATAGCGCGGCTCGAAAATATGCAGCGGCACCGTCACCCCGGGAAAGAGCACGAAATTGGGCAACGGGAAGATCGGAATGATGTCCGGCAACTCGGCCATCGTGGCCCTAACGTTATGGGCACGCCGAAGGCCGGTCAAGGCGACCCCCGTCAGCGCCTCGCGACGCCCGCGTCAGGGTGTGTAAAACTCCGTGCTGGCGAGCGGGCCTGATCCGTCCCAGCCGCCCGCGATTAATACGCGGCCGTTGGGCAGCAGGGTTGCAGTGGCAAACACGCGCGGATCGTTCATCGGCGTGCCCGCGCTGAAGGAATTGGTTACCGAATCGTACACGTCGACGCTATCGATGCCCTCAATATCGTTGCCGTTGCCGCCGATTATGAGAATCTTCCCATTGGCGGTCGGCGCAGCCGTGGCAAACCAATGGCCATTGCTCATTGATGGACCGTCGGTGAACGCGTCCTGCGCCGGGTCGTAAATCTGCGTGCTGCTCATGACACCAGAGGCCCCGACGCCTCCGGCGATCAACACCTTGCCGTCAGGCAGCAGAGCGACGGCTGGGTATTGGCGAAACGTATCGAGCGACCGCTCGGCCATGGAATTATCTGCAGGATCGTAAAGTTCCGCCACGCTCACGTTGGGGTCGATGTTAAAGCCATCTCCGACGATCAGTACCTTGCCGTTCGGCATTAGGATGGCCGTGCATGGACCCTGCGCGACGCTCATCGAGGGGCCAGCGGCAAACGAGTTGGCCGAGGGGTCGTATAGCTCGGTGCTGCTCAAGCCCCCGGAGGTAAGGCCGTTGCCGCCTGCGATGAGCATCTTTCCGTTGGCCAACAACGTGGCTCCGGCGGCAAAACGAGCAGCGACCATCGACGGCCCCGGAGAGAAAGTGTTGGTCGCGATGTCGTAGAGCTCCGTGCTCATCAAAGGATTGGTGCCATCGTTGCCCCCGGCGACAAGAACCTTTCCGTTGGGCAACAACGTGGCCGTCGCCTCACCGCGCGCGTGCCTCAGCGGCGGCCCGGCGCTGAGGGTGTTGGTAGCAGGATCATATAGTTCGGTGCCATTTGTGGTGGTGGTGCTGCCGTCAAATCCGCCCGCGATTAACACCTTGCCATTGGGCAGCAGCGTGGCAGTTGCGGAACCGCGCGCCATCGTCATCGGCGGACTCGAGGTACTGGATGTCGACGGCGCCGCTTTGGTCACTGCGGCATTGATCATCGCCAGCGGCGACAGCAACAGGTCGGGCGTGACCGGCGGATCCTGGTTCAGCAGGATATTGCCGACGGGGCCATACAGGCCGCCGAACGCGAACCCCGCGCTCACGTATTGAAGCTGTTGCACGCCCGAGAGTGCGTCCTGGAAATCGCTCGTCCCGGCGATCGCCGGCAGCTTTGCCCCACAGTACGCTACCGCCGTTCCCGCCTTTCTGCCGTCGAAGACTCCGTCAGAAAGGTCGGCGGCGAGCGCCGCTACCAGTCCGCCCGGTGCGCCCGGGCACAGGTGCTGGTCTTCGTTGATCGATGCGCCCAGCACGAGGCCGAGGTTGCCGGCATCCGTCCCCACACCAGCCATCGTGTAGTCGGGCGCGAGCGTTCCCGGATCGGTGGACAATCCATAGTACGATTCGATCGTCGCGGTCGCGTTCGCGAGTGCCGCGCTCAAAGTCGTTCCGCCCGCCTTGAGCCTGGCGATCGCCAGCGCATCAATAAACGTCGTCAGCGGATTGATCGATATGCCGGCGAGGCTCGTGGCCGCACCCGGCAGCAGCAATGATATCGTGCCGGGCTTGCCGATCGTGGAGCCGTCCATCTCGCTGGTAAACGAACCGCCCTTAGCCATCAACCGCAGCGGGCCACTGTGGGCCTGTAAAACTATCGCGAAGCTGCCCGAGTCATCGGTCGTGCCCGTGCTGACAAGTGCAACTGACGCCCCGGTCTTGGGATTAATGGTATAGAGCGCAACCTTGCTCGCGGCCATCGGACCCTGCACCGCGGCGCCGGACAGCATGATCCGATGCGGAATCACAGCGACGCCGCTCGGCACCAGACCAGCCCGTGCAGCGTTGATGGGACCCCAGGGCGAGCCCACAAGCGCGACGGCCGCCGCCAGCGCCGCCAGACACGCACGTATCATCCTGTTCGTCCAACGATGCGCCATTGGCATTTCACCGGCCCGCGTTAAGCCGCCCCCGCCGGCCGCTGAGCTTAGCACAGTCTTTATTGTTTTGCAGCATTTTTACATCGCCGCTTACTCTAAAACCGGCACAACGAGGCACTTTGCCATTGCATAGCGGCGTGGCGGTGGCAAACTCGCGCGGACCACTCATCGACGCCGTGGACGCCACTGCGGCGAAAGAGTTGCTCACCAGGTCGTAGGAGAACCGTGCCGCTGGCGATTCACAGATGACCTCAGTTGTCTTGCGGATGGAATTCGAGGAAATTCAGTTGTGTCTGACGCATCGCGGCGTATCGTTCGAATAAATCGGTAAACCGGCCGGCCAACATGGAAACCAATCTGTTCATCGGAGGCAAGTACGTTGCGGCGGCTGATGGCGCGCGCTTTGCGGATGTGGAGCCCGCCACCGAACGCGAACTCGCTCAGGTGGCCAACGCCGGCACCGAGGACATCGAGCGTGCGGTCGCCGCGGCGCGCGAGGCCGCCGACCGTGGCCCATGGCCGAAGATGAGCGCCGAGGCGCGCGGCCGTATCATCGGCCGCATGGCGGACGGGATCGAAAAGCGAGCCCGCGACCTGGGACGGCTCGAGGCGCGCGACGTCGGCAAGCCGGTCAGCGAATGCGTCAACCACGATGTCGCGCGCGCCGCACGCAACCTGCGCTTCTTCGCCAACGCGGCCGAGGCGTGGACCCAGGAGGCGAGCTACGGCGACGCCAAGTTTCTCGGCGCCGACCTCAAGCTGGTCAGCCTGACCGAGCGCGCATCGCTCGGCGTCGGCGCGATCATTATCCCGTGGAACTCGCCGCTGATGCTCGGCACGTGGAACCTCGGACCGTGCCTCGCCGCCGGCAACGCGTGCATCTACAAACCCTCGGAACTCGCGCCGCTGACCGCGATCGCGCTGGGCGAAATCGCAAATGAGGCTGGGCTTCCGCCGGGCGTGCTCAATATCCTGCCCGGCCAGGGCGTGGCCGGCGCCGCACTGGTGGCGCATCCTGGCGTCGACGGGATCGCGTTTACGGGCGGCGTCGCGACCGGAAAGCGCGTGATGGCGGCGGCGGCCGAGTCGCTCAAGCGGGTGACGCTGGAGCTCGGCGGCAAGTCGCCCAATTTGGTATTCGCCGACACGGACCTGAAACGCACCGCCGCCGGCGTCGCGCGCTCGATCTTTCGCAGCCAGGGACAGTCGTGCGTCGCGGGTTCGCGATTACTGGTCGAGCGGAAAATCGCCGACGAATTCATCGCGATGGTCCTCGACGACATGCGCAAGCTGAAAATCGGCGACCCGCTTAACGACGAGACCGAATACGGCCCGCTGATCTCGGCCGCTCATCGCAGCCGCGTCGACGCCTTCGTCAAGGAGGCGGTTGCCGGCGGCGCGGAGCTGTTGGCCGGCGGCGCGATTCCCGAGTATCCCCGTCCCGGCTACTACTATCTGCCGACCGTGCTCGATCGCCTGCGGCCCGACGCGCGCGCGGTGCGCGAGGAAATTTTCGGCCCGGTGCTGAGCGTCGAGCGCTTCGAGGACGAAGAACAGGCGGCCGCGATGGCCAACGCGACGCACTACGGTCTTGCCGCTTACATCTGGACTAGCGAACTGGAGCGCGCGCTGCGCGTGGCCGCGCGCATCAAGACCGGGATGGTGTGGGTCAACAGTTTCTTCCTGCGCGATCTGCGCACGCCGTTCGGCGGTTCGGGCCAGAGCGGAGTCGGCCGTCAGGGCGGGCGCTTCAGCCTGGAGTTCTGGACCGAGCCCAAGCTGGTCTGCCTGACCTATCCCGAACACCAGGCATCGCGATGAATTGCCGCGCCAAAGGAGGCCCGCGATGGGCGAGATCGTAGCCGCAATTTTCACCACTCACGTGCCGCGTCTGATGATTCACGATCCCGAAGCACGCCGCGCTTACATGGGCAAAAACGTCACCACCTTTTACGACGCGATGGAGTCGCTCGAGCGCGAGCGGCTGCGCGCGCTCAAGTTCGATACCTTCGTGCTGATCGACACGCACTGGTTCACCACGCTGGAATACGTGCTCAATGCACAAGAGCGTCTGCGCGGCCTCTATACCTCTGAGGAATTGCCGCAGATGATCCATGAGTACGCCTACGACTACCCGGGCGATCCGGAACTGGCCGCGGCAATCGTCGAAGCGGCTCGCGCCGGCGGACTGCGCGCGATAGCGTCGGGCTACCCCACCCTGCCGCTGCATTATCCGACGTTAAACGTCATGCATTACTTTAACCTAGGCGCGACGCGGCGCATATTGTCGATGGGAGTTTGCCAGACGGCGCGAATCTCCAATGACGTCGCTTTCGGCGTCGCGATGGGCGCCGCGATCCGCGCGTCCGGCCGCCGCGTCGTGCTTATCGCGGCAGGCGGCATGTCCCATCGCTTCTGGGACTACGACAACGTATTGCAACACGCCTCGGCCTCGCCCAACGACATCAGCTCGCTCGCCAACCGCCTGTACGACGAAAAATTGATGGAATGGTTTAAGTCCGGCCGGCACGATGAGATTCTGCGCGCCGCCCCCGAATACCGCGCCGAATGTTCGCCTGAAGGACGCTTCTCGCACTACCTGATGATGGCGGGTGCGCTCGGCGGTGGGGAGTGGAACTGGCGCGGAGAACAATTCGGGCGCTATGAAGCGGCGCTCGGAACCGGACAGGCAATTTTCTATTTCGCCCGGCCCACCGCCGCGGCGCATCAGAGCGCGCAGGCGCCAGCGGGCGGAGGGAAGTGAAGTGAAACTCGTGCACGGAATCCATGCGATGCTGGTGACGCCGTTCACCGCGGACTACAAGCTCAACGAAGAGGCATTGCGCAACGAGGTGCGATGGGCGCTCGACAACGGCGCCGACGGTATCGTCGCCACTCCCAGTATCGGCGAGTTCCTGCACCTGAGCGAAGCCGAGCGCACGCGGGCGTTTGAAGTGACGCTGGAGGAGACGCGCAAGCGTCCCGGGGTTCCCGCCACCGCGATGACCTCAGGCGCGACCACGCTGGAGGCCCTGCACTTCGCCAAGATCGCGGCAAAGATGGGCTACGACGCCCAGCAGGTGATCCCGCCTTACTACTGGCGCTGCGGCGAGGCCGAGGTCGAGCGCCACTACCGGATGATTGCCGAGGCCGGCGATCTGCCGCTGGTGGTCTATCACAATCCGGCGCTGAGCAAGTTCAATATCACGCCGAAGTTCGCCGCGCGCCTGGCGACGATTCCCGGCGTGGTCGCGATGAAGGAAGTCCTCACCGACCTACAGCATCTCGAGGAACTTTACGATCAGATCGGCTCGCGGATCGAAATCTACAACACCTTCCGCGCACTGCTGAGCGGCCTGATGCTCGGCGCGGCCGGCGGCTTCATCAACATTTTCGCCGTGCCGGCCTCCGCGGCGCTGCTCAAGGCCTACCGCGCCGGCGACATCATGCGCGCCCAGGAAATCCAGCGCCGGCTCAACCGATGCTTCCCGCGCGGCGGCGAAGAAGCGCTCGGCCACCTGGGCGTCACCAAGGTCACCGCCTCGGTCGCGACCGGGATCGACATGGGACCCGCGCGACCGCCCTACATGGCGCCCGAAGACGCCGCCGAGCGGCTGCGCAAACGGCTGCCGCAGTTGCAGGAGATCCTCTGATGGGTGCGCGCTCGGGCAACAATTATTTGAGCGCGATGCGCAAGCTCAAGAGCGAAGTCTGGATCGGCGGCGAGCGCGTCGCCGACCCGACCACCCATCCCGCGCTCAAGCCGGTCACGCGCTCGCTCGCTTCGCTCTACGACATGCAGATCGAGCACCCCGAGGCGATGACCTATCGCGTCGAGGGCGGCGAGCGTGCCGGCCTCTCCTTCATCCAGCCGCAAAGCGGCGACGACGTACGCAAGCGCGGCGCGATGATGCGGCGATGGGCCGAATTCAGCGGCGGGATGCTCGGGCGCACGCCTGACTACCTCAATGCCAGCATCGCGGCTATGGCGGCCGCGCACGAGTTCTTCGCCGCCGCCGACAAGCGCTTCGGCGACAATATCGTGGAGTATTACCGCGCCGCGCGCCGCAACGATTGGTGCGCGACTCACACGCTGCTCAACCCGCGCGCCAGCCGCGCCGCAGGATGGGCCGGCCAGACCGACGCCGACCTCGCCCTGCGCCTCGTCGAGGAGACCCGCGACGGAATCGTCGTCAACGGCGCGCGCATGCTCGCCACGCTCGGGCCGGCCTCCGAGGAATTGCTGGTCTTTCCTTCCACCGTGCTCAAGGAGGACCCGAGCCAGAAGCCCTTCGCGCTAGCGTTTGCGGTGCAATGCAACGCGCCGGGACTGAAATTTCTCTGTCGCGATCCGTTCGACTCCGAACGATCGCATTTCGACCATCCCCTCGCCTCGCGTTTCGAGGAGATGGATTGCGTCGTCATCTTTGACAACGTGACCGTGCCGTGGGAGCGCGTGTTCGTATGCGGCGACATGGCGCGATGCAACGCGCTCTATGCCGAGACCGGCGCCGTCGTCAATATGATGCATCAGGTGGTGGTAAAAAACGCGGTCAAGAGCGAGTTCATGCTCGGCCTCGCGACCCGAATCGCGCAGGTAAGCGACGCGATGAGCCTGCCGCACGTGCGCGAGCGGCTGGCCGAGATGATCATCACGACCGAGCTGATGCGCTCATGCCTGCGCGCCGCCGAGGCCGACGCCGCGGCCGACAAGTGGGGCGAGTACATGCCGGCGCGCCCGCCGCTCGACACCGCGCGCAATCTTTTTCCCAAGCTGTATCCGCGCCTGGCCGAGATCATCCAGCTCAACAGCTCTTCGAGTTTGATGGCGACGCCGTCGGAGCGCGATTTCAAAAGCCCCCTGGCGCCCGAGATCGAACGCTATTTCGGCCAAGCCGACGCCGGCGCGCGCGAGCGCGTGGCGCTCTATCGGCTGGCTTGGGACGCCGCCGGCAGCTCGTTCGCCGGCCGCCAGGTGCTCTACGAGCGCTTCTTCTTCGGCGACCCGGTCAGGATGGCCAGTGCGCTGGTTGACAACACGGACCTCGCACCGCTGGTGCAGCGAGTCAAGAATTTCATGGCGCGCACCGACTAGGCCGCGCCGAGCGACCTCGTCGGCCCCCCTCTGATGGCACGGCTGCGCAAGGCGGCGCGCATGTGGCGCGATCCGGAAAAGCGCGCGCTCGCGACGAGCGTGCTGGTCGCCGAGGACGGCCCTCTATATGCGATCGATCCCGAGCGTCTTTTCGGACGGCGCGCGCCACTGGAGGTCGAACTGGGCGCCGGCCGCGGCGACTTCATCATCGAATACGCGGCCCAGCGTCCCGAGCGCGACTTTCTCGCGGTCGAGCTGGCGGCCTCGGTCGCACGGGTGCTGGCGCTTCGCGTCGCTCGCCGTGGACTCGACAACCTGCGCGTGGCACGGATGGACGCGCGCACGCTGGTCAACCTGATGGTGCCGACCGGGAGCCTGAGCGCGTGCCACGTCTACTTTCCCGACCCCTGGCTCACGCTCTCGCAACAGAAGCATCGGATGTTCTCGGCAGGTTTTGCCGAGCGCCTAAAGCGCGTGCTGGCCCCCGGAGCGATCGTCCACGTAGCGACCGACGTTGAGCCCTACGCGATGGAAATGTTCGCGATGCTCGCGGGCGCGGGGTTTCGCCGAGTCGAAGTCGTGGCGCCGGGCGCGCGAGCCTCGGGCTTCGGCCTGAAGTATCTCGCCCAGGGCAAGGCGGTATTTTCGGCCTCTTTCGCGCTGGCCTAGCCCGTCTTAGTCTCCCGCTGTTGTCATCTGTTTCGCGACGAGCTTGCCTTGGCATCAGGTAGCGTCTAACCTGACCCCAAGTTTCTATTATGCGGCGTTTGGCTTTCGTACTGGCGGCTGGTCTCGCGCTCTGCGCGGCGGCTTGTGGTCTGCATCAGCAGACCCCGACTGGCGAGAACTACTATGCGCTAGGACAGCAGGCCTTTGCCACGCACGACTACAAAGGCGCGTCCATCTACTTTCAGAAGCTGATCGACCAGTATCCCTTCAGCCCCTACGCCGAAGACGCCGAGCTAAAGATCGGACTTTCCGATTACCAGCAAAAGCACTACGCCGAGGCGATCGCTTCGCTGGGCGATTTCGAGAAGATGCATCCGACTAGCAAGGAAATCGAGCTGGCCTCGTACTACCTGGCGATGGCGCACTACGATCAGATCGGCCGCCCCGACCAGGATCAGAGCAACACCGAGCAGGCGCTGCAGCAGTTCGAGATAATCGAACGGCGCTTTCCTGAAACGGGCTTCGCTGCACTGGCCCATCAGCAGATTTCCGTCTGCCGCGAAATGCTCGCGCGCCATCAGCTACTGATCGGAGACTTCTACTACCAGCGGGCCAACTTCCGCGCCGCCGAATCTCGTCTGGCCGAGTTGATGCAAAAATGGCCCGACACCCCGGTGGGTGACGAGGCGCTCTACCAGCTCGGCACCACGCTGGAGAAGGAAGGCAAAAAATATTCCGCCGCGCAGGCCTTCACCGCGGTGGTGCTGCACTACCCCGGCACCATGTATGCCAGCAAAGCCAAGTCCGAACTCAATAAACTGCATCAGCCGGTCGACACCGAAGAGGATCCGTTGCATCTGGTGTTGACCGAGAGCGGATTCGGCGACGACACCGACCAGGTAAGGGTGCGTCAGGGTGACGAAACGGCGCTGGCTTCGGCCGACGCATATCCTCCGCTGCCGATCCTCAAGGCGCCCCCATCACCGCCGGCGTCGCCTGATGCTGGCCCTTCCACAGGTTCGACAGGTCCGATCGCGTCCGCTGACGGCGCGCCCGCTGCTGATGCGCCCAGTTCCATGTCGTCTGGAGCAACCGAAGGGGGCGCGGCCGGAATAAGTCCGGCGGCTCCTGCCGCGGCCGCGGCAACCGGCGCAACAAATGCGGCGGACCGCACCGGACCTGCCACACTCAACAAGGTCAGGCTCTCCTCGGCCGATCCGCCACTTTCGGTAATCTTCGATCTGACGGGCCCGGTCGCCTACGACAACCAGCTCGAGGGCGGCTCCAGTTCATCGACGCTGACCATCCACCTGAAGGAGACCAAGCCGGCCCACGGCCTTGCGACTCACATGGTATTCGACCGCTCGATCTTCCACGACTGCGATATCCAGACCGATGCCGGCGGGACCACGGTGACCGTGAATACTTCGCCGGTGTCGCGCTTCGCGGTGGTGCCACTCAATGCTCCGCCGCGCCTGCTGGTAACGTTTACGCCGGAGGATCAGCAGCCGGCGGGCGCAAGCGAGCCGAACGGCGATACCAATTCGATAGACTAGGATTCCGAATAGTTAGTCGCTCGTTGTTCTGACTCCTCCCCCGTCCCCTCCGATGACCTCTCCTTGTCCAAGGAGAGGGTTAGGCAGAGGTCTAATGGCCGGCTTTCGCAACCTTCTCGAAGTCGCTGTGGCGCAAGAGAATTCAGACGGGCCTCTTCCGCCGCTCGCGCTGCTCGTGGCGACCTCTCCTTTGTCAAAGAGAGGTTAATACATGGCAGGGGCGGCGCGAGCTTAGCCCCGCGCTAGTTGAATACCTGGTCGAAGCGCAGGCCCAGAAAGTTCAGCACCACTTCCGCGTAGAGCCGCAGGCCCCACAGAAAACCGTCGATCGGGATGCGCTCGTCGTTGCCGTGGTAGAGCGCCCCGTAGGGCATCCGCGGACCGATCCGGACCGGCGCAAACCCATAGCAGGTCGCACCGAGTTGCGCGTAGAACTTGCTGTCGGTCGCCCCGGGCAGCATCCAGGCAATCGCCTGCGCGCCCGGGTCGGCCAGCTCGACATGATGCTCGATCAGCCGGAAAAGCGGCGTGTCCGCGCTGCTCTCGGCCGGTGGCGCGCACTTCAACACCTCGAACGCGGGCTCCGGTCCCACCATCTCGCGCAACTCGCCTAGCAGGCTCTCGGCCGTCTCACCCGGCAAGGTGCGGCCGTCGAGCACGACTGAGGCCTCGCCCGGGATAACGTTGTCCTTGTAGCCGGCGCGCAGGATGGTGGGTACGACTGTGTTGGCCATTATCGCACGAAACAGCGGCGGCGAATTTTGCGGATCGATGCCGAGCTGGTTGAGCGTGCGCCGCATCAACGGCGTCAGCCGCAGCCGCATCGGGGTCCGGCTGATCTTTATCACGAGCTCCGCCAGTACCGTGATCGCGCTGTCCGGGCGCGGGATCGAGCCGTGACCGGGGGCCCCGTTGACCGTCATCTTCACCGTCACGTATCCCTTCTCGGCGACCTGGATCGGATAATAGCGCCGGCCGCCGAGATGCAGGGTGAACCCGCCAGCCTCGTTCAGCACCCATCCCGCGCGCACCAGTTCCGGATGACGCTCGACCAGGAAGCGGGAGCCGAGTTCCGAGCCGGCCTCCTCGTCGGCCACCGCCGCCAGCAGCAGGTCGCGGTTGAGCGCGACACCGGCCCGGCTGAGCGCGAGCACCAAGCCCAGGTCCATCGCAGTCTTGGCCTTCATGTCGATCGCGCCGCGGCCCCATACGCAGCCCTCGGCCACCTCGGCGCCGAAGGGCGCGCGACTCCATCGCGCGGGCTCAACCGGCACGACATCCGTATGCGAGGACAGCATCAGCGGCGCACCAGCGCCTCCGCCCTTAAGGCGCGCGACCAGGTTGGCGCGGCCCGGCTCTTTCTCGAGCAGCACGGACGCGATTGCTTCGGCGCCAAGTCGAGCGGCCAGAAAATCGGTCGCGACGCGTTCGTTGCCGGGCGGATTGCTGGTATCGAAACGGATGAGCGCGCGCAGGTACTCGAGCGCCTCGCGCTCAAAGCTGTCCCACGGCGTCCGCAGCGATCGGTCTTGCGCGATTGCTTTCACGGGCTCACGAGTCTACCCGATCACCGGCAGGGCTGTGTAGCGCGGGCGCGCGGGCGATCGGACAAGATTGATCGCCGGCGCGCGCGGCGCTATTTGCCAGCGCGGGGGCGGGATGCTACCGGCAGAAAGCCATCGGTTCCCGAGATGCGGCCATGACCGGCGCGGCGGATGCCATCGCGGACGAGGCAGGCGCGCGTTGCACTGACGGCGTCGAGCTGGCCGTCGCGACTGACCGTCGAGCCATTCGACGAGCGTAGTCTCTAGGCAAGCGGTGTATCCACCGCTGACTCGCCGGGCGACTGTGGGTCGGCGGCGACGGGCTCGGACTCGGCGGCCATGGCTCGGCGCATCGCCTCCGCCCTGCGAATCGCGGCCAGCAGCACCGGCCGCTTGACCGGTTTGTTAACGTGCTCATCGCAGCCGGCGTCCAGGCTGCGCCTCACGTCCTCGTCGAGCGCCGATGCGGTGAGCGCGATTATCGGCGTGGCCGGGAAACCCTGCTCGTTTTCCCACTGGCGAATCGCGCGCGTGGCAGCCAACCCATCCATCTCCGGCATTTGCACATCCATCAACACCAGGTCGGGACGCGCGGCCTTGAACTTCTCGATCGCGACGCGGCCGTTTTCGGCAATATCGATCTGGTAGGGAAACTTCTTCAGGTAAGCCTGGATGAGAAAGCGATTATCGGGCGCATCCTCGGCGAGCAGGATCCGCAGAGGCGCCGTGTCGTCGGGCGCCGCTGACAGGTCGGGGGGTTCCGAAAGCGATTGTCCCGCACCGACATCGCTTAACAGGTCTTTGATCTTCTCGAGCAACTCGGCCCGCTTGACCGGTTTGATCAGATACGTATGCAGGCCCACTTCACGCAACCGGGCGAGCCTGAAATTCAGGTCGTCAGAGGTCAGCATCAGGATGATGGTGTCCTGGCCGCCGGCGGACGACCGTGCGAAGCCATGGTCGATCGCTTTGCGCGCTACCTCCACTCCGTCCATGCCCGGCATCCGGTAATCGAGCAGCATCAGCCGGTACGGGCGGCCGGCCGCGCGGGTGCGGGCGAGTTCGGCGAGCGCCGCCGCGCCGCTGGCGGCCTCGGTCACCACGGCGCGATTGCGCACAAGCATTTCGCGCAGGATCAGGCGGTTGGTGTCGTTGTCATCGACCACGAGTATCCGAACGCCGTCGAGGTTGACTTCCGCGCCGCGCCCTTCGGCCGCCAGCGGCCGGGTGTCGATACCCAGAGGGACCGTAACCCGGAAAATCGAACCGCGGCCGACTTCGCTTTCCACCTCGACCCGCCCGCTCATCATCTCGCACAGGCGCCGCACGATCGTAAGCCCTAGCCCGGAGCCGCCAAAGCGGCGCGAGACGGACGCATCGGCCTGGGTGAAGCTGGAGAAGATCGCGCCCAGATGGCCGGCAGCGATTCCGATCCCGGTGTCGGCCACTGAGAAGCGCAGCCAGGCGACGGGGGCGCCCGGATGGCCGCCCTCGCCTTGGGCCGGGTCGGCCGAAAAGCCGAGGCGCAGAGCCTCGGCCGGCGAGAGGCTTTCGACCGTCAACGCGACCTCGCCTTGTTCGGTGAACTTGATCGCGTTGGCTGCCAGGTTGATTAAAATCTGACGCAGCCTCAGCGGGTCGCCGATCAGATTAGGCGGCACGTGCGGCGGAATACGCGCCATCAGTTCCAGGCCCTTGGCATGCGCGCGCACGCTCATCGTTTCGATCGCCTTGTCGACCACGTCTTCAAGGTCGAAGCTAAGCGACTCCAGGCTCAGGCGGCCGCTTTCGATCTTGGCAACGTCGAGGATGTCGTTGATCAGATGCATCAGAGCGTTGCCGTTGGAGCGCATGGTGTCGAGATAGTGTCGTTGCTCGGCGCCGAGCGCGCCATCGCTCAACAGATCCACCATCCCGAGGATCGCGTTCATGGGGGTGCGGATCTCATGCGACATGCTGGAAAGAAACTCGGATTTGGCGCGGGACGCGGCCAGCGCCGCCTCGCGCGCCGCGATAAGCTCGCGTTCCATCTGCTTGCGTGCGCCGATGTCGCGCGAGATACCAAAAATGAGGGGCCCGTCTTCGGATTCGACCACTGCGCCCGAAACCAGGTACGGCACCGCGACGCCTTTGAGGCTAAAGTCCGCCTCGAAATCCTGGATGATGCCGTCGGCCTGAACCCGGCGAAGGAATTCCGCGCGATCTTCGGGCCGGAGAAAAAGGCGGACATCGTCCATCGAGGATCCCAACGCCTGCTCGCGCGTGATCCCGGTACGCTTTACAAACTCGTCGTTGACGTCGAGGATCGGCCCGTCTGCGCGCCGAGTGATGATTATATCGGGCGTGGCCTCGAACATCCTGCGCAGCGTCGCCTCGCTGTCGGCAACTCGCTGCGCCGCACGTTTGGCTTCGGTAACGTTGCGCCAGAAGGATACCCTGCACGGTTCACCGCTCAGCTCAACCGCCACCGAGGAGAGCAGGTAAGAATTGATGGTGCCGTCCTGCATCTTGAGGTCGGCCTCCATGTTGTGTGCGAGGCCGTCGCGATCCAGCGCCTCTTTGAACCGCTCGCGCTGATCGCGGTTGGCCCAGAACTTCGAGTGGATTGGCCTTCCGAGGATTTCCTCCGGAGCGTACCCTGTCTCCCGGAAAAACACGCTGTTGGCCCGGATAAGCCGAAAATCGCGCCGGCTTGAGACAGTGATGATGTCGGGGCTGGCCTCAAAAACCTTCAGCACCGTGGTCTCGCGCTCGCGGGCGACGCGCTCAGCGGCTTCGCGTTCAACGACTTCGGCGCGCAGGCGGCCCTGCGTCGCGGTCAACTCCTCGACCTGCGTGCGGAGCCGTTCCTGGGCCTCGCGCAGCGCGCATTCATTTTCCTTGATGCTGGTGGCATCGCGCGCGACGTTGAGCGCGTAAAGCTCGCCATCGATCTCGACCACCACGGATGACAGGAGATGCGGTACGAGCACCCCGTGAATCCGAAATTCGGTCTCGAAATTCCGGACGTGGCCCTTCTCCTTCAGTTCCTCGATGTACTCGTGCCGCAATTGGGCGCTTTTCCATGCCGCGACTTCGAGCACCGTGGTCGCAAGCGCCTGCTCTCGGCTGAGCCCGGCGCATTTGAGAAACTCCGCGTTGACCTCGAATAACTTTCCGTCGACGAACCTGGTCAGGGTCACGATGTCCGGCACGGCATCGAAGACCGTACGCAACATCGTCTCGCTCCGGGCCAGACACTTTTCGTTGTATAACAGGGCTTCGATCAGGATGGCTTGGGATCGATAGTGATCTTTCAGCGCCGTGAAGCTCAACGCGAAGGCTCCCACGGCTGCCAGCACAAGCCATCGATGCAGGTCCACTGGCTGGACCACACCCTCCACGCCGGCGATCGCAAACGCAATCAGGCCTGCCAATGTGAGGATGCCCTGCCAGCGCACGCCCCACGGCACCAGCACAGCGGTACCCAGCGCAAGCACAAAGAGCACCAGCATCAATGGCTCGTCCTCACTGATCGCGAACGTCGACAGCATGCGGCTGGCAAGCAGGATGAGACAGAAAGTCATCGCCACCGTGCGCCAATTACGGCTGAACCATTTGAAATAGGTCAGACTGAGACCGCCGCTCACCAGCGCGATGTCGAAGATGAAGAAGGGCCGCTCCGCATGCAGGAGCGCGGGTTGGAATCGCGCGACCTCCAACCAGGTGGCCACTTCAAAGAAGAACACCACGGCGAGGCCGGTCCGGAGCAGCGCGTTGAGTTGCGACATGTCGGATTCCGACGCACATGCCAGCGCGGCCATAAACCGCTCGAGCCAGTGCGCCGGCGCAATGGCAGGCGCACCGTCGGACTGCCGCAGGCCATTCTCTCGGGAGTTCCCGTTCATCTGTTGAGTCATTTTTGCGATAGCCGCAGTGCGCAAAATGCCCGCATCTACCCTTCCCTCAAGGGGAGCAAGAGCGATGCCTTGGAGTGCGACATGGCCGTGGCGCGACGGTGCGCCAGCGTACAGTTGTCATCCGCCAAGCGAATCGCCTTGAAAGGGAAGTCCCGTCAAATAGTAAAGTGGTTTGTTCCAGAGACAGGTGGTCAGATACAGCGCAGCGCGATCGAATTCGGACGCGCGGCTTATAGTCTCTTAATAATTGCTTAATTTACTTATAACGTGCGTTGTGGTATTCTTATAAACACACGCCGCGTAGGGCCAAACCGCAGCGATTGCATCGATCTGCACATGAGTAACAACGAAGAACGTGAGACCTCCAGTCTCCGTTTGCGCCACGGTGGCGCGAACGTTCAGAGTCTCGGCGGGCGGCTCATTCCATTCGTCAACAGGATTTTGCCCTCGAGCGTGCGCATGACGCGCCGCCAATTGCGTCGTTGGCTGAGAGCCCACGGCCTGACGATCGTGGTAGTGTTCGCTATGATGATCGTCGCCTGGTTGATCGCGGATCGCTGACATCTGTGCCCGGCCGCGGGCAGCCGCGACAGCCGTGGTCGTGAACGCTAACAGCAGCACGAGTGGTGGCTTAGAAGGGAGATCAGCCAATGACGCAAAAGGCTACGAATTCGCCGGTAACGGAGTCGGATCGGCCAGCAACCATACGTCATATCGATGATATGGAATGGGAGACTATCCGCTGGCCCGGCGAAACTGGCAAGATGCTATTCCATCCCAGCGTGGACCAACCAACCGCGCCCAACGCGGGGCTGCTGCGCTTTACTCCCGGCAGCCACCATCCATGGCACCGGCACGACTTCGCGCAAGTCTGGTACATCCTGGAAGGTGAGTTCCGCATCGCCGGACGCCTGTGCGGTCCGGGCACGATGCTCTACCACGGTGATCCGCACTCCGAGGACGAGCTTTCGACTGAAACGGGCGGATTGATGGTAATCGTGCAGTACCCGGGGCCGACGACGGGCGGCCGGCCGATCTACCAGGACCGCTTCAACATGCAGGAGCGCCGAGAGCTCAAGGCGGAGCGGACCGATATCTGAGCTTTCTCCTACGAAGCAGCGACGGATGTGCCTAGCCGATCGAAGGACCGGCTAGGCGCATCCGACAGCGGAAATCACTGATTGCGGATCGCGGCGCGGGCTCGCCGGCGCTGGACGTACCGGAAAGCCGAGCCGAAACGCGAACGTCGGCAGCCAGCCCGCATCGCCAGCAAGCGACGCAAGCACCTTGCACGTAGTTGCCGGCAGACCAAGCTGCTTTTCGCGATCCACTCTTTCCGGAAGCTGGTTCAACGGTTGCGCCGCCAAGCCCGTCCGCGTTAATTGCAAATGCAGGCGCTGCCAGAGCATCCCGGCCCGTAACGCCTGCTCCTGATCGTACAAATCGCGCACCGCGATCAGGCCGAACACCGCCGCCGTCGCAAGCTGCACGTTGCGAGTCTGGGCGAGCCAGATGCGATGGGTCCGCTCCGGCGAGGGCGCGGGAAGAATTTTCGCCATCAAGGTGACAAATGGCGACAGGCCGGCCGCCCCGATCGTGGGGCCGTCGCGATGCGCCGCTATCTCGGCATCGGTCCCGCGAAACCACGCATCGCTGTCGTGGATCATCGTCGTGTCGCCGATGATCGCTTCGGTCGCGGCCGCCGTTGCCGCGGCAAATTCGGAGCGCGGGCCAGAATCGGTCAACAGGAATAATTTGACGCCGGGCTCGTCGGTCGCGAGTGTCGCGAGCTTCGCCAGCACTTGCAGGGGAATCGGGCGGTCGCGGTCGTAGGGGCCGCGATTAGTGTGGCGCGCCGGTATCGCGGCGTAAAGCGGAGAAATCTCGGCCTCACCGCGCGTGAGCGCAATCGAGGCGACGCGATGCGTCCCGCTCGCCGGTGCAGGCTGGGACAGGGTTGCGCGCTCGATCGTGACCCGCGTGGCGTAACCGTCCGCGCGGGCTCTCAGGCAAAGATTCTCCAGCGCGCAGCCGAGACTAACCCGCATCTCGCGCCGAAACGGATCCATCGCGCCCAGATTGCGGCCCTCGTCGGCGTAGAGATCGATCCGGTCGGGACGAACACAGAATATCCATGGCTGCGTGTTGTGCGCATTTGCCGCCAGAATTGCCGTGCCGATCAATGATCGCGATCCTCCCCCCGGAGCGCCGCGCCAGTCGCGCCACGGCGCGTATGCGTCGCCGCGCGGTGAATCGTCGTCCACATCTGCGCGTATAAGAATTGCGGCCCCGGCTATCGCGCCAAGTCCGGCGATCAGAATTTGACGACGGTTCAATCGAAGCGACATCGGCGATAACCCCGTGGCCAGCCGCCAATCCAGCTTATTGAATGACGATACCGGGAGTCTCGTGAACTTTCAGCAAGAGGCGGCCTTCCCTCGCCGTACGGTCGGTCGAGTTGGAGACGCGCCGCCTGACGACGCCCCGCATAATGTCACACTGGCCGCAGACCCGCTGGATACCCGGGGAGGCAAGGTTGCCAGTCTCACGATGAGCGCGTAAAAATTGTCTCCCAGGGCTTTTCCCGAGCCTGCGGAGAGGTGGCCGAGTGGTCGAAGGCACCAGATTGCTAATCTGGCGTACTGGGTAACCGGTACCGAGGGTTCGAATCCCTCCCTCTCCGCCATTGAGTCTCAGGTTTGAGGCATTCTTCGGGGAAGTGCGCAAACTGCGCGCGGGTGGTGGCGATGCGCACGGCCCATCGGCACCGGAGAGCGCGGACATGGCGAGCCGTGCCGCGTCACTTCGATTTTCTCTCTGTGGGCGAGGAATTCGGTGCCGATGCCCTGGGCGAGCACATTGCATGGTAGAGATCTGCGGACATCGCGAGTGGTGCGGAGGAGCGCCATTGTCTCGTTTCTGATGGGAGAAATTACCGCCCATATCAGAAAACCCAACTGCGCGATGGTACGAGCGTCCCGGGTTACTGAATGTTCAGAGCGGTCCTCTGCGAGCGCCAGTCGAGCGGCATCTCGATGTGCCGGGTGAGTGCTTCTGCAGTAAGACTGGTCGGCTGCCGGCCCTCCACGATGGACTCAACGATAACCGGTGCCAGGAAAGCCAGGCGGATCAAGCGGCCAACATAGCGCACGGCGAGCCCCTCGCGTGCAGCGATCTCGGCCAGAGAGTTCGCCTTTCCGGTGCTGATCTCGTCGAACCAGCGATGTGCCCGGGCGACAGCTTTTAACAGCGGCAGATCGACGGTCGCCGCGGAACGATTGTGATCGCCTACGATTAGCCGCAACTCAGCACCACGCCGTTTCAGCTGCATTGGAAACGATCGCGTGATCGCGACCGCGTCCGAAAGCTGAGCCCGCGACTTTTCCGTGCCACCTATGGGCAACTTGATCGACACGCCCATGCCGTCACATTTGAGTTCCACCCGATCCACGAGCGCGGCAATCGCGGCCGTCTGTTCGGCTTCGGATTGAAGACGGTGACTCCAGGTGCGGGCCGCGTGGAGTACCCGGTCGATCTGGCGGGAGTCGATGTCAGTTTTTTGAGCGGCCTCAAGAACTGCTGCTTGGTCATCGAGCATTTCCCGGACAGCAGCCGCTACTCGCTTTTCGAGCTCTCGCGCAGGCAAACGCCAGCCGCCGCGCGATGGCGTAGATCCCTGGGCCAGGAAGTTGCGCGAGACGTAATAACGGTACTTTCGTTCTCCTTTGCGCGCGTGACTGGGCGTAAGCCCGTCGCCATTCTCATCGAATAAGCGTCCGGTCAGAGGATTTTTTTCGACGCTGGCATCGCGGCTCTTGCTGCGAACCCTATGCTCACGGAGCTGCTGCTGCGTTTGCTCCCATACTGCGCGATCCAGGATTGCTTCGTGCTGACCGGGATGGCAGAGCTTTTTGTGACGAATTTCACCGACGTAAATCGGATTCGAGAGCAGCGCGTAAAGTGCGCCACGCGAGAACGAGCGGCCGCCTGACTCGATACCCCCCTTGGAAGTTCGCCGCTTGGAAAGGATACCGCTGCGGTCCAGATCTTCTTTAAGCAGTCGAACGCACCCAAGCTCCTGGTAGCGTCGCAAAATATACCGGACGGTCTCCGCCTCACCTTCGTCGATCACAACTCGACGGTCGCAGACCTCATAGCCTAACGGGACGAAGCCGCCCATCCACATTCCTTTCTGCTTGGACGCGGCGATCTTGTCGCGGATCCGCTCGCCCGTCACCTCGCGCTCGAACTGGGCGAAGGACAGCAGGACGTTGAGAGTCAGGCGCCCCATCGACGTCGTTGTATTGAACTGCTGGGTTACCGCTACAAAAGAGACACCGTGAGCGTCAAAGGTCTCCACCATCTTGGCAAAGTCAGCCAGGGAGCGGGTAAGCCGATCTACTTTGTAGACGACCACCACATCGATCAGGCGTTCGCGGATATCCGACAGTAGACGTTGCAAAGCCGGCCGGTTCATCGTGGCGCCCGACAGGCCGCCGTCATCATATGCGGTCTTGACCGGGCGCCAGCCCTCGCCGTGCTGACTTTTGATGTAGGACCCGCAGGCTTCGCGCTGCGCATGTAGAGAATTAAAGTCCTGTTCGAGGCCCTCTTCAGATGATTTGCGTGTGTAGATCGCGCAGCGCCGACTCGAGGCTCTACCGGGTTCCATGACTTTGCTCCTTGGCTGCGGATTTGAGGCCGAAGAACAGTGGTCCCGACCAACGCGCGCCGGTGATGAGACGCGCGACCTCGGAAAGTGATTTGTATCGTTTGCCACGAAATAGGACCCCGGATTCGAGCACCTTCACCTGATGGGTGACTCCGCCCCAGTCGCGTACCAACACAGTTCCCGGTTTAGGACTGAGACTCGGATAACCCGGTGCTTGTCGGCCATCCGCTGTGTTTCTGCCGACGCGCATTAGGTGACGGCGGATCGAAGCCTTGAGCGCGCCCAGAGCATTCTGCTGCATTCGATACGCGATTGCCGGGATCAGCAGAGAGCGATGAATTTTGCCGGGCGGCTCCGTCTCGTACAAGTTGCGCCAGCGTTCTTTTAGCTCGTCGTCGCCTCGCGTTCCCAGATCCTTCAAATCCTGGGCAAGTTTTTCCGGCCCGGTTTCGGCCAACCCATGTGTCATTCCGCTGATCGCTCCCTTCAGAAGATAGACACACACACATTGCTCGTTTCCCGGCGCGCAGCCAGTCATTTTCCGCGCTGCTGGCATCGTGCCCTTCAGGCGAACGGAAGGCGATGCGAAGGCTAATCGGGTCGATCTCCGCGACCCGGGCAGCGTCCCCCGAGAAACCGGGTCGAGGACCGGAAGGCGATTTGCTCTGGCAAGCCGCAGGTTGACGGGATCGACGCGGAAGTGCTGGCGCACTTTGCCGAGGTGATGCGGCCGGAGCCGCGACCATTGCCCGACGCCGCTTCCCGCGAACTCTCCGCGCTGTTCACCCGCCATCGTCAGTTGATCGAGATAATGACCGCCGAATCGAACCGGAGAGATCGCGCACCCAAGACGCACATTGATCAACGCGCACCTGCGAGCGCTCAAGGAACAGCTTGCTGCGGTTGAGCAAGAGATCCGCAAAGTCATTTCCGCGTCCAAGCCCTGGCGGCGAAAGGCTGGGTCTCTTGCGCAGGTTCCTGGGGCGAGTTGTACGCGTCACCTGTCACCTGATTTACTCTCTTCACTGATCAAACGACGTCAGGATGAGGGTGCAAACACGTGCCGCGTACCCACATGTTCATAGACAGCCCGGAGCTTTACGACGCGATCTATCATTTCAAGGATTACGCGCGTGAATGTGACCGCCTGCGCAGCCTGATCAATGAGGTTGTACCTGGCGCGCGCACGATCCTCGATGTTGCGTGCGGCACCGGCACGCACGCGAAATTCCTCAAGCACCACTACGCGGTCGACGGCATCGACATCAACGAGAACTATCTACTCGCTGCGCGGCTGAAGAACCCCTCGGGCAACTATACCCGTGCCGACATGATGGACTTCGATCTCGGGCGCATTTACGACGTGGTCACCTGTCTGTTCAGCGCGATCGGTATCGTCAAGACCTTCGAGCGCCTCGAGCGTGCGATCGCCTGCATGGTGCGTCATGTAAGACCCGGCGGTGCGTTGATCATCGAGCCATGGTTCACCCCCGAGCAGTGGCGTCCCGCCAGGCCGTTCATCCTCGCTGGCGAGGTCGGAGCCGACAAGGTATTCCGCAGGAGCATCAGCCTCAGGGAAGGACAGCTGTCGCTTCTCCTGTATGACTACCTGCGAAGCAAGCCGGATAGCGTCGAGCACTGCAGCGAGCGTATCGAATTGGGTTTGTTCACGCGCGACGAGATGACGTGGGCGTTCGAGTTTAACGGTATGGAAGTGCGGTACGACTCTGAGGGCTTGATGGGCCGAGGCCTCTATGTCGGCATGCACGAATCTAAAATTCTCCCGGCTGGGGCCGCGTCTGGCTCTGAAAGTCGTCCATGGAGATGAAGCCATCGATCGCCTGAATCTCGGAGACCAACGCCGCGAAGGCTTCTCCGAGCGTGCCTTCCCATCGCGGGCCTAACACCGTACTCGATACATGCGATCGTTGCGCTCTCCTCAAAAAGCACGCCGCTTAGCGCCGGGCCCCGCCCCAAGTATTCCAGTGAGTGGCACGCGCTGCCGCGAACGCGCTTCGCGGTCCGAAGTCCTGTTCAGCGCGCCAGAGCGTCCAGTATGTGGACGACCACTCTGCTATCCGCAGGCTTCACGGGCGGCGGTCGGCGACGATTGTTCCGCCCTGGATCACCATGTGGATGCGCGCGCGGTCCGCGAGGACCGACAGGTCGTCCAGTGGGTTGCCATCGACCAACAGCAGATCGGCCAACTTTCCGGTCTCGATGCTGCCGAGGTCGTTCTGCGCACCAACGATCTCGGCGTTGGTCATCGTCGTCGCGATCAGCACTTCCATCGGCGACATGACTTTGCCCTTGTATCCCAGTTCAAAGGCCTTCTTGCGCTGCTGCGCGCCCAGGACGTCGGAACCCGAGCCAATCCTGACGCCGGCCTGGCGCGCGATTGAGAGGGCCTCATAGGCGCCCTTCAACGCGTGTTCGATCTTTTGAATCACGTATTCGGGATAGCCGAGCGAGCGCCCATCGGCGGCGAGCAATTCGTAAGTCGCGATCGTCGGCACCAGGAACGTTCCACCCCGCGCCATTCGTTCGGCGACCTCACTCGAGATGAAATTTCCGTGTTCCAGTGTGCGCACCCCGGCGTCGAGGCAGTTCGTCATGCTCGCGGCGGTGTAGGTGTGGGCCATCACGTATTTACCTTGCGCCGCCGCTTCCTCGACCGCGGCGCGCAATTCCGCAACCGTGAACTGAACCGAGGTAAGCTCGTCAGTCGGCGAAACGCATCCGCCGTTCGCCATCACCTTGATCTGATCGGCGCCGCGCCGGAGCATCTCTCGGGCGCCCCAGCGCACATGGTCGGGACCGTCAACAACAATCCCGATCGACCAGAGGCCCGGCGTCTGCGATTCCGGATCCGCCATCGTGCGTGGACGCAGGTCGCCATGGCCGCCCGTCTGTGAGAGCACACCGTTGCTGACGAAGAGCCGCGGACCATGCAGCAGGCCTTGTCGAATCGCCTCCTTGTAGCCCCAATCCAGGCCGCCGGCGTCGCGCACGGTGGTAAAGCCGTCAGCCAGCGTTTCCTCAATCTCGCGGGCGATCTTGAGGAAGCGAACCGGCAGCGATCCGCGGCTCTGCTCGGTGATGTTGCCGATGATGCTCAGATGCGCGTGCGCATCGATCAGTCCGGGCATCAACACGCGTCCGGCCGCTTCGATTTCGATGACGCCATCAACCTGCGGTGGAGCGCCGCTGCCGATGCCAGCGATGCGCTCGCCCTCGACACGCACCCAGGCGTGCGTCCGCGGGTCGCGTCCGGTGCAATCGATTAGTGTGCAATCGTGAATGAGCAATGACCCCATCGTTGACACCTCGACATCCGCACTTACCGGAAATGCGCCCTGCTACGCAAAACGCCATCGCTTTGTTGCCAATCCTACGCTTCAAATCAGCGCCCTTCATGCTTAGCTGAAGACCAAGGAAGGAATGATTCATGCGGCGAGTTCTGGTTGGCGTCAGCATGTTTGACAGTGCAGTTTAAAGGAGTATTATTAAGTCCTGCATTTTATAGTGACAGTTTTGCTTGATGCCAGAAGGATCTCACCAAGCGTGGGCGCCGACGCATGCGGCGCAGCGCGCGGCGGGCCTGATGGCTGAGCTGGGTGAAATCGCGGGGACAGAAGTTGGGCAGTTCGTGGTGTTTCCAGTAACCCCAGATGTACTCCACCGGGTTGAGTTCCGGCGCGTAACCCGGCAGCCACTCGAGCGCCAGCCGGCCACGCTGCGCGCGGATAAATTCGGTTACCAAGCGCGCCCGATGCGCCGGCAGTCCGTCCCACACCACCAACAGCTTCCCCGGCAGATGACGCAACAGGTGGCCGAGGAAGTCCACCACCTGAGGGGCGCGGATGGTTGTGGGATAGAGCCGGAAGTAAAAGTTCCACCAGGTGATGCCGGCTGTGGCCGACAGCACCTTCCAGTTGAAGTGATACTGCAGCACCGGAGTCTGCCCGCGCGGCGCCCAGGTCCGCACCCGATGCGGCCGTTCGCTCAGTCCGCTTTCGTCGATGAACACGATGGTGCGCCGCTCGCAGAGCGCTTTTTTTTAATCTGCGGCCAGCGGTACTTCTTCCACTGCCGGATTGCCTGCTCGTCGCGCTCGAGCGCTTTTCCAGTGGGACGCTGGCAGGTCCAGTTAAGCTTGCGCAGGATGCGCCAGACGTGGTCCTCGTGGTATCGCACCCCGGTCCGGTACTCGATGAGATCGCGCACCCGACTCGCGGTCCACAGTCCGCTGGCAAATCCGAACGCCTCGGGTCCGCGCTTGAGTGCGCGCTCGAGGTCGCGCAACTGGGCCGGGATGAGCTTCGCTGGACGCCCGGTGCGTCCGGCCTTGCGCAGGCCGCGCACTCCCGATGCTCCAAGTTCCCGCGCCCAGCGGCTAACCGACTGGCGGTGTACGCCCAACTCTCGCGCGACCTCGGACTGGCTAAGCCCTTGTCGCAGTAATCGCGCCGCCTCCATCCGCCGCTCTTCCAACGCAGCGAAATCCCGCCGCACACCCGCTGGATTACCCATGCGCCACATATTAGCACCGACCAGAGCATTTGTCACTATATTATACAGAACTTAATAGAAGGTCATCATTCCTCACTAATAAACCGGCGGGCTCACGGGGGGCAAGAAGTGCCGACGCTTCCCACCATCAATGGAGCCGCTCAACGACTGGCAGCGGCGTGTGGGCAGATAAACCACAGGCGAGGTGTCGTCCCTTTGTCCAAGGGCCGCGCCGCCGTCCCACGCGTTCATTCAGATTGCGATATGGCCAAGCGGCGCCTTCGGCTACGGTCCGCGCGCCAGCGCGTGCTCCGTGAACGAGAGGCCGCGGAGTGGCGGGGTCTTGGGCGGGCTTGCTCCAGCGTGGAAGCGATATCGATCCGCACCCTCAACTACCGCTCCTTCAGTGAGACCCCGCTCGAGCTGGACGGGGCAGAGCTGATGAGTTCTGTCACTGGTCGGTCAACGTATCTGTTCGGTTTCCACCGCGGCGAAGGGCGGCGCGGACAGGCTGAAATTTGTGGGCTTAAGCAGATCAGGATACGTAGTTGCCTGGCTCACCGTCGATCCGATGACAAGCGAAAATGTCAGAAAATTTTGGGAGCGCCACAAGAATACGGAAGGAGAGATCGTATGCGCAGGATCTACAGGCAGGGAGACGTGCTGATCCGTGAGGTTGGTCCGAGGGATTTCGCCCGCCGCGGCGGCGAGCTCGCTGCTGAGAACGAACGCATCATCCTCGCGCGGGGCGAGGCGACCGGCCACAACCATTCAATCGATGCGCGGGTGGGACGATTGTTCGAGGGTTCTAGACCCGGAGTCTGCTACCTGCTCCTCGACGAGCAGGGCCTGCTGGAGCATCAGGAACACTCACCCATAAGCCTGCCCAAAGGCGTCTATGAGGTCATCAGGCAACGCGAATACGAACCGCGACAGGATCGCTACGTTGTGGATTAGAAAGAAACTCAAATCGCTGACGGGGGAGCAGCTGGCGCTCCTGGCGGTCGTGCGCGAGGAGTGGCTTCGGGTCGGCCTCGCAACACGCACGGAGTGGCCGGCGGTGAGGCGGATCGTGCCCGAACTATACTCTGCGCTCGGTTTTCAACCTCCGGACTCAGTTATCACCTTTGATTCTCCCCACGAAGGGCTGCTTGCAGCCGCCAGCACGACTGCGGGGGTTATGTTCAAGCCTCATCACCTCCGGGATGCAGTCAGAAGGCGCGTGCGGCAGCAGGTCTCCCGTGCTGTACGAGCTAGGGTGCGCGATGAGGTGCGGGCCCGCATCCACCAGGAAGTCCGGCAACAGGTTCGACGTCAGCTGCGCGATCAGATTCAGGCGCGCCTGCTAAGCGAGCTCCCGCACTTATTTTTTAACCTCGGCGATGCCGCATTCGGTTTGCACGATGCGCCGTGGCTTGCCAGTTGCGACTTTTTCTCACGCATCGGCATTGAGGGAATTATCGCCAGTGCTTCAGTGGATGGAACTGGCGCGCGCTGGCGCCGGCTGGTGGTGGTCCTTCGGCAGCGTCGCCATCGTTACTTCAGCACCATCTATCTTAGAGCGCGATCCTGAGAATCGCCTTCATTGTGAGCGCGGACCCGCGCTTGCTTATCCTGACGGGTGGGCGATCTGGGCGATTCACGGCGTGCGCGTACCCGAGAGGCTGGTGACAAATCCACGGAGCCTGAGCGTCGAGGAGATCGTCCGCGAGCCGGACCTCGCCATCCGGCGCGCGATGCTGGAGCGGTTGGGCTATGAGCGCTTTGTCCGGAAGGCGAGGCTCAAGCCCGTCCAAGCCGATCGCTTCGGGCGTCTTTACCGCCTGGATCCGCACTGGACCGAGCCCATAGCTCTGGTCGAAGTGCTCAACGGCACACCTGAGCCGGATGGCAGCCGCCGCCGATATTTTTTGTGTGTGCCGCCCACGGTGCGGACCGCGCACCAAGCCGTCGCGTGGACATTCGGACTTGGGCCAAAGGAGTATCGGCCCGACATGGAAAGCTGAGAACGCCTCGTCGTTCACCGATTCAGGCGAGGATGGCAGAACGGCCATGCTGAGCGGGTCATTGGATCGATTCGTCGCGAATGCCTCGATCACGTAATCGTGTTCGGCCAGGCACACTTCCGCTGTGGTCCCTCTCACTGGATAAGGAAGCGCCGGATCTCCGCCGCGCGCAGCCAGTCGGCGCCGCTACCGCGCGGCTACCAGCATGAGTCGCAACCCGAAGGATTTGTAGGCTTTCTGGCAACGTCTGCTAGCGACGTCTGTTTGACGTGTTCAACTGGCTTACTGATCGACTACAAAGTCGCCTGTCAGTTCGAATCCCACCCGCTCCGCCAGCGAGTCTTCAGTTTTCGGGATTCTCTCATCACCTGCGTGAAAAAAGGCGCATTTGGCCGGAATCCGGCACCTAAAGTCCACCGGAGAACCGGTCTCGCCGGGGTTCAAACGCGAGTTTTGAAGATTTCTCTCTGTTTGCACTTTTGGCGGTGGACTTAGCGTGATGGATTCGGCGCTTTTACTTTGAACAAAAGAAGGGTTGTTGCCGGTCCGCTGTTGATAGGCGCGGGTTCAGGCCGGCTGCGAAAATCCGAGGGCTCGCTTTTGCGCCGCCCAGTCCACTGGAATATCGAAACGGCCGGCCTGCAAACTTTGCGCGGTAAGCTCAGGCGGTTGGCGGCCTGCCGCAATCCGCTCCACCATCTCGGGTGCGAGAAACGCCAGACGTATAAGCCGGCTGACGTATTGCTTGCCGACTCCGTTGCACTTGGCGATCTCGACCATCGATCCGCATTGGCCACTCACGAGATCGTCGAACCAGCAGTGTGCTCGCGCCACCGCTCTGAGCAGCGACTGATCGGTTTTGCAAGACGCTCTCGCCCCGCCGTTGATTACGAGTCGAAGCTCAACCCCTCGCCGCCTGATCTGCATGGGTACGTGACGCTTGATTAAAAGATGACTCGAACCATCTGGTGCTCCGCTCTCGGCGTTGGAGAGCGGGAGTCTGATCGAAAGCCGCAGGCCCTCCTGGTCAAGGTCGACCCGGTCGATTAGCGATGACAGCGCATTATCTTGCTCAAACCGCAGACGCGCACTCCATACTGCAACCGATTTGAGAAGCGGAGCGATCCGGCTCGAGTCGAGCCCGGCCTCTTCAACTGCGGAAATCACCGTCTGCTGATCATCGAGAATGCTTTGGGCACCGGCCGCGATGCTGCGCTCGATCTCTGCGGCGGGCAGGCGCCAGCCGCCATCCACGCGAGCGGCGGGTCCCTTCATCAAGCTGCGCGAAACGTAGTAGCGATAGCGGCGGTCGCCTTTCACCGCATGGCTCGGCGTCAGGCCCTCACCGCTCTCGTCGAAGAGTTTGCCAATGAGCACACATGACTTCGTACTTGAGCTTCGTGGGCCGCAACCGGTGCTGTGCCCGCGCAGCAGTTGCGCAACCTTCTCCCACATAGCACGGTTGACTATGGGCACATGCTGGCCCGGATGGCAGACGCCCTTGTGACGGATCTCACCCACATAGATTGGGTTTCTCAGCAACGTATAAAGCGCCCCGCGTGAGAACGCCTGACCACCCGACTCGACTCCATCTTTGGAGACGCGGATCTTCGAGCGGACGCCAAGTCGGTCGAGTTCGTTCTTGAGCAGCCGCACGCTACCGAGCTCACAATAGAGCGTGAAGATGTGTCTCACGGTCGTGGCTTCGGCTTCGTTTATGACCAGCTGGCGGTCGCGTACCTCGTACCCGAGCGGCACTAGGCCGCCCATCCAGATGCCCTTGCGCTTAGAGGCGGCGATCTTGTCGCGGATGCGCTCCCCGGTCACCTCCCGTTCGAACTGCGCGAACGAGAGCAAGACGTTCAATGTAAGGCGGCCCATCGAAGTGGTGGTATTGAACTGTTGGGTCACGGCGACGAACGAGACGCCGCGGGCATCGAAGACCTCGACCATCTTGGCGAAATCCGCCAGCGAGCGCGTGAGCCGGTCAACCTTGTAAACGACGACCGCATCAACCAGCCCCTTATCGATATCGGCCATAAGTCGTCGCAGCGCTGGCCGTTCCATGGTGGCGCCGGAGAGGCCGCCATCATCGTAATGGTTCCTGACTAAACGCCAGCCCTCGCCGGCTTGGCTTTTGATGAAGGCTTCGCAGGCCTCGCGCTGGGCATGCAGCGAGTTGAACTCTTGCTCGAGGCCTTCCTCTGATGATTTGCGGGTGTAGACGGCGCAGCGCCGAATCCTGGGCTTACTCTGCTCCATGGCGCTGCTCCTTGGCCGACGATTTCAGACCGAAGAAGAGCGGACCGGACCAGCGGACACCCGTGATCTTTCGCGCTATCTCCGAAAGCGAGCGGAACCGTTCACCGTGGAAGTCAAAGCCGTCGTCCAGCACGGTCACACGATGAGTGACTCCGTGCCATTCCCGAACCAGGACGGTTCCCGCCTTCAGTCGAGTTCTGGCTGGCTCAGCCAATGGGCCTCGCTCCGACCCGTTTCTGCCCCAGCGCTCGAGCAGGCGGCGAGTGGAAGGTTTGAGGCCGCCGATTGCATTTTCCTGCAACCGATACCCGAGTGCTTTGATCAGCAGATCGCCGCAAACCCTGCGCGGTCGATCGGATCCGAACAGATCACGCCAGGTTAGGTCCAAGTCTTCAGGGCCGAGGTTCCCGAGATTTTCGATTTGCGCCGAGAGGCCCTCGATGTTCGATAACGAGCATTTCATCCGTACCCGCTCCTTCTCCGGGTGGACACACACATTGCTCGTTTCGCGGGCTATAGCCAGTCCTTGGAAACGGCCCCGGAGCGGGGCTGACCTTGACAGTCGACGACCTTCGGCCAACCTCGTTCTGCCTGCGAGACTTCTCTCCGGAGAAATGCGCGTGAGAGCGCGGAAGCATGTGCGAAATGAGGCGTCTCGACGGTTATAATCGCACCGCTCGGCCAACGAGTCCCTATCTCCGGTGCCTCTCAACGCGCCGAAATAGCTCGCGTGTGGGGCCTCATTCGGTTGTGCGGGATTTCCCGAGATTTGCTGACCGTCGGGAATGTCGGTTTAGAGCACTCACTGCTAACAGCTCCGGGTTCGCCCCGTCACCCGTTCCGGTGCTGCTTGTCGAGGGCGACAATCGGCAGGGACTGGGCTATGCGCTCGCCAAAGCGATAGGCAATGCCGGCATTAGCGCAAGCTTTCTAATGGCCCAAGTTGTCGGTCGCAGATATGCAGCGGTATTCGGCTTCAAGAATGACGATTATGCAGCGAAGGCTGCGACCTTGATCAAGAAAGCCGCAACGCAATCGCGCGGACGATAGTCTTTCCGGGTAGGAGTGTGCGGGTCTCGTGGGCGGTTCAATTCCCCCCGCCTCCACCACCTAAAGCGCTTCACATTGACGATCGCCACGGGCCACGCGAACGAGTGGAGCGCCTGAAGGACACCTTGCATTGAGATGACCTCGCGGGAGTTTTTTCTGACGCGAGGAATTACTCTCCGCCGGAGCGAAAGTCTAACGTCAGTAAAGGCTTTTGACGCCAGCCCGCTCGGACGAAGCAATGATTCAGCTAGCGCTTATGCGCGGAGCCTCGCGCTCGCGAGTTGGGGACCCCCGGCGCGCGGTTAAGTCAAACCTTGCTGAAAAGCTCGTCAGCGAACCGTTGGAAAGCTGGATGGCGTAGATAGCCGTCATCGGTGAAGTCCAGGAACTCGAGCGAGGCACGGAAAGCCGGTTCACAGAACTTCGCTTCGAGGTCGTTCATCTCATCCGTGAAGGGCGAAATTGCGCGCGGAGTCAGCAGCCGGCGAAACGGCGGAATCGCCAGACTAGGCCTAATGACGCGCATATGGCGTGAATTTCGCGATCTTGGCCACAGAATTTCTTTAGTGAACCCTACGGCACCGGCTAGACGCTGGTGCCGCGACGCCGGCTCTCTTTTCGAACTAGACAGGTCGGGCTCACGATCGTAATCATCTTGCGCTGGTTCTGCGGGTCGCGTGATGGTCGGCGTTTCGAAAATCGTTCCGCTTCTGAGCATGACGGGAGTAGTGTTCGACGCTTTGGGCGGACTCTATTTGGCTAACGATCTGCTTGGGGCTAAACACGGCCCTTTGCGGGTACTTTCGCGCCTGTTGACCTATTCCGCTATTTTCGGCCTCGGCTACGCGGCCTTGCTCGGCACATGGTTCGGTTTGGCCGGGGCATTGGTCTTGGGTCCAACGGTCGAGTTTCAGCCAGCGCGACGCGCGGCCGGCGTTAAGGCCTCCAGCACCGAGTGGGCTGTTTTCGCGTCTATCAGGGGATTGTCATTTGGAATGGCGGAATGGCTCACTGTTGGCCGTAATTTCGGGATCGCCTTCGGCATTTTGAGCGCATTCGCGATGCACATTGCATACAAGTTCGGCTTGGGTACGAACACCTATCGCATTTATCAGAAGCCCCAGCTCGAGCGGCGCTTGGTAGGGGGTGGAATCGTCAGAGGAGGACTGATTGGTATTGCTGGCGTGGTCAGCGGAGCATTGACTGGGCGTTCCGAGGCACTTCTCTACGGTGTTCAGATTGGCATGGTAGCCGGCGTTTTGAACACTGCGATTACCATTCTCAGCCCACCAGTCGAATGGTGGGTCGACAACCTACCAGATCGGGCGCTAGGTGGTTACGGAGCATTCCTCCTCTTGGTGGGCTCAGCTCTACAAATCGTGCAATATGTGGCGCCGTTGATTTCGCACCAGAAGCTGCTGACGATCACAGCCGAGCACAGGTGGCGGAAAGAAGTAACCCTACATAACTCCAAAACCCCGGACATACCCACGATAATCAGGCGGATCGGACCGCCTATTTTAGCGACCGGACAATCGGTACTGAGGGTTTGAATTCATCCGCTCCGCCAACGAGTCCTAGTCCCCACGGATTCTCCGCCCAGCTGGCCGAAATAGCGCGCAGTTGCGGCTTCATTCAGGCGTCTGGCGGCGCCGGAGAAAGTCGGTTTCCGATAGTTTGCGCGCAACACGCGGCTGATTTCTCTGTTGGCGAGTGAGACGGTTCCATCCATTCGCGGCGCCCAATGGGTCCGATTTGAACAACTCGCCAGCCGTAAAGTGCGGCGGTAATCGAACCTGTGCGGACTCTCAGACGCCCAAAGCTTCTTCTTGCGCAGTCCAAAGGAGCGGGAGATCGATCCGTTCGCCCAAGGCCTCGGCAGTTAGCTCTGGCGCCTGCCTACCGGCCGCTATCATTTCGACGATCTTCGGCGCCAGGAATGCCAATCGCATCAATCGTCTGACGTACCGCGCGCTGACCCCTTCACGCTCAGCAAGTCTCGCAATTGACGGCAATCGCCCGCTCAGCAGATCGTCCGACCAATGATGCGCCCGGGCAACGGCCTTCAACAGTGCCAATTCGACTCGTGGCGCCGTGCGATTGCCTTCGATGACCAGACGCATTTCGACACCACGCCGCTGATCTGCATCGGAACATCGCACTGGATTATCAGTTCGGTGGCGTTCACAACGGGCTGCACGCCGCCGTCGACTATCGGCACTTTGAGCGCTAATCGGATGCCCGAATCGCTCAGGTCGATGCGCAGGACCAAGGTAGTCAGGGCGGCTCCGGCTTCGACTTCCGATTGCAGGCGCTGTCTCCAGGTTTGCGCCAGAGTGAAAACGGATGGAAGTCGATTCTCAGCGAGACCAATCGCCTGAGCGGCGGTTGCGATTGCGGTCTGGTCACTCAACATCTTGCAGGCCGCGGCGGTAACACTTCGCTCGATCTCTGGTGCTGGCAAGCGCCAACCGCGTCTTGTCGAATCACCTGTCCCTCTGATCAGGCTGCGCGACACGTAGTAGCGGTATCTCCGCTCACCCTTCACGGCATGACTCGGCGTCAGGCTTAGGCCGCTTTCGTCAAACAGCTTACCCGTAAGTGTCTGGCGACTGGCTTCGTTGCTCGCAGCGATGGAGCTTCAGCCCGCATGGCTCGACAAGCGAGGTCGAAGATTATCGGGTCGATTTGGATAGCGTCTCCGTCTTGGAGTTGGCCCTTAAGGCTGACCTTAGGCCAGACAACGCATTCGCAACCTTGGCAAAGTGGCGCATGATTTAACCGACTATCTTACCTGGTTCGCGCTGTTCGCAGGAATGGATGTCCCGGCCTCGAACGTGCGTACCCGGGCGCTGCTGGGCTGGGAGCCGAACAGCCCGGGATTATCGCCGATATCGACCAGCCGAGCTATTTCGAAGCCTGAACAGACTGCGTACCTGCGGCGCTTTTGCGCCGCAGGTACGCAGGTGACAAGGGGAGTCCCACGTTTTCTTTGCTAGCTATCTTGCAGATGGACGCGCCCGAATCGCGCTGCCCACCTGTTATAATGGTTTCGTCGCTGCGGCCACCCACATCTCGCACGGCCGCCTCGACATGACCGACGTGATCCGCTTGAGAGGTTTGAGTTGAACGACCGATGGGATGACGAAGCAGCCAACGGTCTGCTGCGCGCCGCTCTGTCTGAAATTGACGCACTGAGCGACGAGCTGTCACCCGCGCGAGCGGAGGCGCTTCTCGACGAATTCGAGCGGGATGTGGGCAGCGCCTTCCTTCGTCAAGATTTGCCCGCAGTAAAGGCGACTTGCGAGGGGTACCAGCGTCGCTTTCGTACTCTCGCAAAAGAAGCGAAGTATCACCGCCATAACGCAGGTCGGCGGACTGCATCATCGCTACGAACGGCTCGCCGCTTGATCCGCATTGGTCAACGTAAAGCGACAGGACGCGACGTAAATGGCGCTCGTTGAAGATGACCATGTGGTCCAGAAACTCGCGGCGAATCGAACCTATAATCAAGGATTTCGGAACACCGACCGATACAGCAACGCAAGGTCCGGAGAGTGACTCGGCAGAGCGGAGACCCGGATCGATGCGCGTCGTGCCACTCAGAAGACCAGCCGGTAGTGAGGCCGGCCGGGACGAAAGCTTAGGAAGCATGAAGCAAAAGTACGAAGGGAAGGATCTCCAGGGTCTGGTCGACCTCGGCCACGAACAGGGTTACCTGACTTTCGATCAGGTCAACGAGTTCCTGCCTCAGGACGTGGCCTCGCCCACCGGCCTGCGTGCCGCTCTGGAGAGCTTCGAGGACATGGATATCAAGGTCGTCGAGGAGGTTCCCACCGAGGTCGCCGAGGACGAAGCCGACGCGGAACCCGAAAAAGAAGCCGACGAAAAGGCGGCCGACGCGGCGGGCGATACGTCCGACCCGATACGACTCTACCTCAAGGAGATGGGCAACTTTCAACTGCTCTCGCGCGAACAGGAGGTCGAGATCGCCAAGCGAATCGAAGCCAGCGAACAAGAGGTCGAAGAAGAAGTCCTGAAGTCTCCGGTTGCGCTGGATTTTCTGATCGACCTCGGCGAACGGATCGAGGTTGGCGAGGCCGACCTGCGCGACATCTTCGAGGAAAGTGAAGAGCCCGCCGATCCCGACGAGGAGCGTGGTCCCGAAGCCAACGAGAAGCTGCTCAAGAAGCTGCACGACTCGACCAAAAAGCTGAAGGATCTGCGCGCCAAGCTCGAAGAGTTGGAAGAGGAATTGCGAGAGCGGCCTGGACCGCGGCGTAAGCCCAAGCTTGAGCGCAACTACGCGCGGCTGCGCGAGCGGGTCAAGGCCGTCTTCACCACGATGGGACTGTCGTGGCACGTGCGCGAGGCCGTCATCTCCGAGATGCGCCATCAGCTCGAGCAGTTTCGCCAGGCCTATCAGATCATTCAGCACTATGAGGACGCCACCGGCCGCTCCAAAAACCAGCTAATCAAGGAGGCGGCCGATGCCGAGGATCGCCGCCATGTGCTCAAGGTCAACGGCATCCGCGAGAACCTGCTCGATATCGCCGCCCGCATCCGCGAGGCGCAGCGCACGATGAAGGCGGTCGAGCGGCGGGTCAAGGCGACCGGCGAGGAGTTCGGCCGTTCGATCGAAATCATCGCCGCCGCCCAGCACAAGAGCCGGCGCGCCAAGAAGGAATTGACCGAGGCCAACCTGCGCCTGGTCGTGAGCCTGGCCAAGCGCTACGCGAACCGTGGACTTGGGTTCCTCGATCTCATCCAGGAAGGCAATATTGGCCTGATGCGAGCGGTCGTGAAGTTCGAATACCAGCGCGGCTTCAAGTTCTCGACCTATGCAACGTGGTGGATCCGGCAGTCGATGTCGCGTGCGATCGCCGACCAAAGCCATACAATCCGTATCCCGGTCCACATGACCGAGACCATTAACAAACTGCTGCGGGTCACGCGCCTACTGGTCCAGCGGCTGGGCCGCGAACCGAGCTCGGAAGAGATCGCCGAGCAGATGGAGATGCCGCTGGACAAGGTCCAGAAGGCGCTCAAGATCGTCAAGGAGCCGATTTCGCTTGAAACCCCGATTGGCGACGAGGAGCAAAGCTCGCTCGGCGACTTCGTCGAGGATGAGCTGGCGCCCTCGCCGGTGGAGACCGCGATCCAGGGCAATCTGGGCGAACAGACCCGCAAAGTGCTGGCAACGCTGACGCCGCGCGAGGAGCAGATCCTGCGCATGCGCTTCGGCATCGGTCAAAAGACAGACTACACGCTAGAAGAGGTCGGCAAGCAATTCGCGGTGACGCGCGAACGCATTCGACAGATCGAGGCCAAGGCGCTGCGCAAGCTGCGCCAGACCGGACGCTCGCGTAACCTCGAGGGTTTCATGGGACGCGAGTAGTGTCGACACCCGTAGGAGTTTATAACAGGACCAGTTGTTGGCTGGAGAGCGTGTTACTCCAGCACCACGTACTATGGCTTGCTAGATGAATCTTGATCGTCTGTGGACCGAAGTGCATTGCGAGCATCCAGGCGGTTCTTTCGCCGCAGTTGCGCCTGACTTACGTCGTCGGACACGCTTGGAGTGCGCCAGATGGCGCGCATCGAGGAACCTCGGCCGGGCACTGAAGACTGTCTATCGGCCCTGCACGGCGCGGAGCATGCGGGCTATTGGCAAGAGACATACGCGGATTATTCCGTCCGCAGATGCGATCCGATCCCGTCTCCCAAAGCGATCCTATGGGCGCCGGCCCCGCCCGTGGTCCCGAAAGGCGCCGAGGCCGCCGTGTTGGACGGCAATCCGTTGGCGAGCAGCGGTTCATACACGCTGCGGCTGAAAATGCCCGCTGGCTACAAGATCCCGCCCCATTGGCATCCAACGGACGAGAACGTGACCGTGCTCAGCGGGACGCTGGGCGCCGGGATGGGAGACAAGTTTGACAGGTCGAGTGGAAGTCTTCTGAAAGCCGGCGGATTCGTGTGCATGCCGAAAGACGTGCATCACTACGCATGGGCGCAAGGCCCGACCACCATCCAGGTGCACGGCTTGGCTCCTTTCGCGTTCACCTACGTGAACCCGTCGGACGACCCGCGCAATAAGCATTGAGGGTGGTCCCGCTCCCTCTGCTGCGCGAGGGACCGGCGGTGTGGCGGAGTTCAGTCTAACTCACCATGAAGGTTCTTAACGATGGGCCCATGCCGATTTCGATGAGGCGGCGAGAGGCGAATCTCCATTCCCCGCGTACTTTTGTGTAGTCGTCTTCGTAGTAGCCTGAGCCGAGCCACTCCATCTCGAGCTTCGCGCTGCGCATCTCGATGTAGCATCGGCCAGTCGCGCTGTCCCCGCTGCGCAATTCGACGACGTGAGTGTGGGTGTAGGGCCGGGGGTGCACGTCGCTGACCAGATTTTCGTACATTTTCTTAAGTTCTGTGCGGCCACGCGTAACGACTTCATTCTCGGGGTTTTTTACGATGAAACTGCCATCCTCGGTGAAGAGACTCACTAGGCCTTCCAGATCATTTCGGCATAGGCAGTCGCAGTAGCGGATGGGAAGATCGCGGATGGCCTCGCGGTCAGCAAGCTCACGCACCAGTTCATCGGTCTTTTTCATAATTTATCCTGGATTTCCGTTTTTATCTCTCCAAACACGACTTCTTAGTCCCGCGGCGCGATAGACGCAACTCGTCGATCTCGGCGCGCATTGACTCCAATTCTTGTTACCGGAGCGGTGCCGGTTAGATAACCACCTATGCTTAGTCAAAACCTAAACCCTGACATATTGGTGATGCAGCCCACCCAGAATTGAAATGGATGCGATGGAGCCGAGCTTCTGGGGGCGCCGAAAGTCCGGCGCATTCTTGTCCAATGAGAGGTGCGTCCGGACCTGGTTGTAATAGGAAGCGTAATTCTTCAGAACGCGACGCAACTGCGCTTCGTCGAACACTACCAGGTGATCGACAGATTCGCGCCGGATCGAGCCTATGAGGCGCTCGACGTGGCCGTTCTGCCACGGTGAGCGCGGAGCGGTCGGGTGATCACGGATCCCCATTGCCCGAATGCGATGGGTGTAGGCTGGGCCGAAGGCCCCGTCGCGGTCGCGAATCAGGTGACGCGGCGCTTCGTCCCAGGGAAACGCGTCCGTTACCTGACCTGCGATCCACTCGGCGGTCGGATTGGAAGTGACGCTGATTGTTACGAGCCGCCGGCGGGCGTGACGCAGGATCACCAAACCGTAGAGCAGCTTGAACGAGATCGTGCGTACGATGAACAGATCCAGCGAAGCGATGCCCGCAGCGTGATTGCGCAGGAAAGGCCTCCAACCTTGGGACGGTGGTCGGCGGCGCCGGACCATATACCTGCCGACGGTTGATTCAGCGACTTCGATGCCAAGCATCAACAATTCGCCGTGGATCCGCGGTGCGCCCCACAGCGGGTTCTCGCGGCTCATCCGCCGGATCAGCGCTCGAAACTCGGTATCGATCCGTGGACGGCCGCCGACGTGGCGGGACTTCCAGCGCCAGTAGGCGCGGAAACCACGTCGGTGCCAGCGGAGCACGGTCTCCGGCTGGACGATGATGATGGCGTCCAGGAGCGACGGGTAAAGTCGATACAGCCATACCAACAGCAGGCGATCGATGTTCCACAGTCTTACGCGCGTCGGGGACTTGCGCCGTAGAACTACCAGTTGTTGGCGCAGGAGGAGATTCTCGGCCTCAAGCCGCGCGCGCCCCGTGAACCGCGACCGGATAGCAAGCAGCAGCTGGCTCAGAAAGGCCACCATCGGCCGCTTCATTACCATACGCCCATCGGATTCGCGCTCAGCTCATCAAGTGGCGCACGGCGCTGGCCAACGAGATCCGCGGCCTGCTGGCCGAATATGGGATCGTAGTTACCAGAGGCATCGCGCCCTTGCGCCGGATGCTGCCAGTGATACTCGATGATGTCGAGAATGGACTAAGCGGACTGTTCCGCGGGATGCTGGTGGAGATGGCGGAGCGGTTACGGGGTTTGGACGAACGCATTCGGCAGTACGATCTGCGTGTGGCGCGCGTCTTTGGCCAAGATGAACGCGCTGCCAGCGTCTGGCCCAGGTCGAAGGCGTCGGACCGCTGATCGCGACCGCACTGGTGGCGGCGGTGGGCAACGCGCATGAGTTCAAGAGCGGTCGGGAATTGAGCGCGTGGCTGGGCCTGGTGCCGCGTCAGCACTCCAGCGGGGGCAGGACGGTTTTGCTCGGAATCAGCAAACGCGGCGACCGTTATTTGCGAACCCTCCTCATCCATGGGGCACGCTCGGCAGTGCGCACCGTGGAAGGCCGAAAGGATCCACGTAGCGTCTCGATCAGCCGGCTCAAGGGCCGTCAGGGACCAAACGTGGCGGCGGTCGCGCTCGCCAACCGCAACGCGCGCGTGCTGTGGGCGCTACTCACCAAGGGTGAGAGTTATCGACCAGCGCCGTTTTCCGCCCGCATCCCCCAAGTTGGTTGAGGGGACCGCGGGCGGAAAACGGCTATTACCAACCCCAGATTGCGCAGGCGGTTTCAGCGATGATGGCGAACCGGTCAGACCGGCACTTTCCAAACCTGAGTTGAGGCAGGCCCATGAGGCCGCAGGAGTGACGAGGTGAAAGTGCGCGGATTCCATCAGGGCCAGGGGTACCAAAGTGTAACCCCAGCAGAAGGCCGGATATATGTGAGCAACCGATTCTCAGCATCGAGAAATAGCCTTGCGCCGAGGCTGGGTCCATATATGCCTCAATGAGCACGTGTTCCTCAGTCTCACCGAGGCGCGCCAGACCATCGAAGCGTGGCGCTACGACTACAATCACCTCCGTCCGCACGGCAGCCTCGGAGCCTTGACGCCAAACGAGTTCGCGGTGCTTAAATGGTCTTTCCCCCTACAGGTATGCCACCGATGAGTTAGTGTCTGCCGGGAAGGAAGGCAGACATGAAACGAGCACGGTTTAGCGAAGAACAGATCATCTCGATTCTGAAGGAGGCCGAGGCCGGCGGGAAGGTGACAGAGCTGTGTCGGCGTCACGGGATCTCGGACGCGACCTTCTACACCTGGCGCAGCAAGTACGGCGGGCTGGAGATCTCAGAGATGCGCCGCCTGCGGCAGCTGGAAGAAGAGAATCGACGGCTGAAGTCGATCGTGGCGGACCAGGCGCTGGATATTCGAGCGCTGAAGGACGTGCTGGCAAAAAACGGTTACGGCCCGCTGTGAAGCGCGCGATGGTGGCGGAAGTTATGACCACGCATGCTCTGTCGCAGCGTCGCGCGTGTGGGCTGATCGGCATCACGCGGCGCGGTTTCCAGCGGGCCCCGGCAGAAGATCGCAATCATCAATTGCGGCAACGGCTGCGGGAGTTAGCCGAGCAACGACGGCGTTGGGGTTGTCCGATGCTCTACCTGGTGCTGCGCCGCGAAGGCTGGCGCGCCAATCACAAACGCGTCGAGCGGCTGTATCGTGAAGAAGGCCTTTCACTGCGCCGACGGCGGCGCCGCAAACGCTTGAGCCATCTGCGCGTGGTGCGCGAGCGGTCTGTCGCGGCCAATCAAACCTGGGCGGTCGATTTCATTCACGACAGTCTGATCAGCGGCCGGCGGTTTCGCGCCTTCGCTGTGCTCGACCAATGGAGCCGAGAGAGCCTGGCCATCGAAGTCGACGTCTCGCTTACCAGCGAGCGTGTAACCAGGGTGTTGGAGCGTTTGCACACCGTGCGGGGTCTGCCGAGCGTGATTCAGGCGGATAATGGTCCCGAACTGCGCAGTTCATCGAACCGGGCAAGCCGATCCAGAACGCGCACATCGAGAGCTTCAATGCGCGGTTGCGCGAGGAATGCCTCAACGAGCACGTTTTCGTTTCGCTCGATGATGCGCGCTGCAAGATCGAAAAATGGCGCGTCGAGTACAATCGGGAACGTCCACATTCGAGCCTCGGCGACCTCACCCCTGAGGAATTCGCGGCACGGGCAGTCAATCAGGGGAACTCGGCCCTGGCGCGCACCGCTCGGCCAGCTCAAGAACTGCTGACCACCGCGGCGCGATGCGCTCCGGCCTCGGATCCAAAACTACCCAGTTTTTCGCCCGCCCTCAGATCATGAAGGGCAGCCGGAAAAACTTGGAATGAAGAAAATGACCCTAAAACCTCGGACAACACTAACTTACGAATGGGATACCAAAAGGGGTAAGACCATAAAGGACAGGAAACACAACCGCCCCAGGAGGGCGAAATCGACCACGGTCTCTACTTATGAATGGCGGGAAGTTGCGGAGCACGCCACGTGCTCCGCATAGCTTGAGCCCGATGTCTTGAAGTCGAGCACTGTTCGTTTTGCGTCGACCTCAGCAACGAGGTCGACAACCCCGATAAAGGGCGTCGCAATCCCGGTGATTCCAAGTTCAAAAGGTTTTTCGGCCGCCGTTACTTTGCCGATGCGCGAGAGTTCCTCAGCGACGAACTTCGTGAGCAACGCCCGCCCGGTCTCGTTGAGCTTGTCCCACGATTCACGAGTGCCGTACCGAAGTTCGAAGTTCCACCTGTCTGGCTTCCCTCCAGAACGGACAGCGCCGTGAAAGGAGAAAACCGCGCTGGCGGGATTCGAGTGTAGCCTGCGGCCATCTGGGGCCTCGGGCTTGCCCTAAGCCGGGGTCGGCAAGTTCGAGCCCGCTGGGGTGGGGTGGCGGGTCGCGGCGACCCCGGACCATCCGTCGCGCGGCCCGCCGACACGGGTGCTTGCGGATTTCACCCTTGCTCGAATTCGGCCTCGACGTCGTGGCCATAGAGCCAGGCGGCGTTCTGGGGTAGCGGGGCGGTCGTAGCGGACGCCAGGTTAGCGTCGCGTTTTCGTTGGTCCTCGCCGTCGGCAAGATGGTACATGATGCCGTTGCGGCGCGAGCCCTCCTGGCATCGGGATGCGCGGGGCTTGCGTGCCTGTTCGTAGCGTCGCAGGGCGACACCCGCATCGCGCGCGTCCGCCCGTTCGAGGCATTTCGCCAGCACCGCGGCATCCTCGATCGATTGCACCGCGCCCTGCGCCATATAGGGGAGCATTGCGTGCGCCGCATCGCCCATCAGCGTCACGCGTCCAACGGTCCATTGCGGGAGCGGGTCGCGGTCATAGAGCGCCCAACGATTGGTCGCAACAACCGAGCCGATAATCGCCCGGACCGTGGGATGCCATCCCTCGAATTCCCTGAGCGCATCGGCCACTTCGCCCCTGGCGGTCCACGACTCGATGCGCCATTCGCCGGGAGTGACCGCGACCCAATTGAGGTAGCGCGCGCCAGCGCCAACAAAATAATGAACGAAGTGATGGTCCGGCCCCCACCATGAGGAAGCCACAACCTCGATCCCGAGATGCGCAACGCGCGCCGCCGGAACCAACCCGCGATAGGCCACATGTCCCGAAAAGCGGGACGATTCCGGCCCCAGGATGGCTTCACGCACGGTGGAGTGGATGCCGTCTGCGCCAACTACAACGTCGGCGTCAGCGGTCCCGCCGTTATGGAATTGCACTTCGACATGGTCCCCGCGCTGGGTCAATCCGACGCATCGATGGTCAAGATGAAGCACGCCGTCCGGCACCGAGGCGGAAAGGACGTCGAGTAGTTCGGCACGATGGAAGTGATAATAGGGGGCGCCGAAGTCACGCTCGCACGCGTCGGCCAGGGGCTGGCGAGCGATCTCACGCCCGTCGTCCCAGCGGCGGATGACGCGCGCGCGTGGCCGCACTCCGAAGCGGCGTAGCGGCTCCTCAAGTCCGAGCCGATGGAGAATTCGCGTCGCGTTGGGACTCATCTGGACGCCGGCACCGACCTCGCGCAATTCGGAGGCCTGTTCGTACACCTGAACCTCAAAGCCAGAGCGCCCAAGGGTCAGCGCGGCCGCGAGGCCGCCGATCCCGGCTCCGATTACGATAATTCGCATGTGCGTTAGCATCTCCTGCTCGAGCGCTTCGTCCGCTTGCGCTCCAGAGTTGTGCGAGCTTTGTCATAACAAGGGTACAGCTCCAAAAATACGGGGCCCACCATCGCTGGCAAGGGCCATCCCGTGAAGCCCTTCGCCACGCTCCGTTTCGTATGCGGAGTCGTCGCTGTCCCCCTATCCATGGCCGCTCGCCCGTGTGAAAAGTTCAAGCAACTTCTCACGGGGGCCCTTGCCCGTGACCGATCCTCGATTCCGGATGGCACTATTCGCCTGACTCTCAGCACGCGGGCGCACCCCGCGTATCGCGACAGAGTTCGGCCCGGTACCGGTCGACTTCGCTTGGCCCAGAGAAGCAAGTGGGGCCAAGCAACCATCCGCCTGTCCATGGGGGTCGCGCGCCTCGTCCGAAGACCGCCCGTCGGTCTTCCAACGGTGCTCCTTCGTCACAGGGACCCCGACGGCTAGGCCGGAGAGTTGACAGCCATTTTGACAGCCAAGCCGGTGGACGACAGCCAACGCGGCGGACGAAGGTGGAAAGCGAGAGAGCGAATTGTCGAAGGTTTACGGCGCGGTGGATGCTGGCGGACGCCGCACCTCAGGATTCGTAATCCAGCACCAACCTCAGTTTGGATGTCTTCGAAGACGACCCCGGCGCTTGCTGCCCTGGGAGCGGGAAGGGATGAAATGGGAGGGGTTCTGGTCGTATATCGCCTACACGAAAAAGAGACGGTCTAGGCGAAACCCCATAAGTGCTTGATTTTATTGGAGCCACCCGTCGGATTCGAACCGACGACCTGCTGATTACGAATCCGTCCACCAGGGAATCAAAACCTTCGACAGGTGAGTGATTCCTAGCGCAGAGCCCGCAATTATTGGTTCTCCCTGTTCTCAGCTTTCCAGTATTTTCCACTCTTTTGGATTGCTGTACCAGCACCGCTATTAGCACCGGTGGAGGGTCACATTTTTGGGCTGCTCGCCACGGGTCCTACTTAGAAAATGGCTTCCCGCCAGGGCCGATACCCCCAGGGCACCTGCCACTGGGAACGCGCCCTAGCACCTCAGCGTGAAGGTAAATCCATGCTCTGGCGAGCGAACTTCAGCGCTTGCAAACCGGTCTCTGGTCGGGGCGTAGCTGACGAAGAGACATTCCTATCATGCCCGCGCAAGCCCGAAGAATGCGATGCCTTTCAGGCCGACGCCGTCAACAAGGCGCCATGGAAGAGGTGCTGGCTGGCGAATTTGGACGAGAGCTGGCCGTCATTTCTGCGGGCTATTGCACGCGCTGAGAATCGTCGAGCGGGCTTCAATAGACCGCGAGCGCGCGCATTCGGCAGATGTCTGCGCCGCGAGGCTCCGCCCAATGCCTGGCGCGTCAAAGTGGCGGCGAACCCGGCCATGTGCTTTGCGTTCGCTGAGGGCCCCAATTACGATTTAGAAACCTTAAACAAATCGCTAAGGTGGTGTTCAGGCACGACGTGATAGGTGTCGCAAGCTTTAACCAGGTCTTCGTTGACTGGTCTCAAAGACGACAATCGAACCAAACTGATGTTCGAGCCAAACGCTTTCAGTTTTTCGCAGAGCGGGATGAAATCCGAGTCGTTCGTTAGCAAAACTAATCTGTCCAAATTACCTGAAGCGGCCAGTTGAAGGGCTGGAGTTACCCCGGTTCAGTGGACGGCGGAGGGCTTGCGGTTGACTCCTCTGGGTCGTGGCTCCTTTCGTAGTTGATTGGCGACAGATAGTCGAGGGCGGAGTGGCGGCGATGGGGATTGTACCAGCCCTCGATGAACTCGAAGACCGCCATGCGCGCCTCGGCTTGGGTGTGGAAACGGCGGCGGTCGAGCAGCTCGCATTCGAGCGTAGCGAAAAAGCTCTCGCACATGGCATTGTCGAAGCAATCACCGACCGAGCCCATCGAGGGTCGCGCGCCGGCCTCCCGGCAACGTATCCCGAAGGCGATCGACGTGTACTGTGTGCCTTGGTCGGAATGATGGATCACCCCGGCGGGCCGCCGCTGCGCCAGCGCCATGTTCAGTGCTTCGAGCACCAGCTCGGTGCGCAGATGAGTCGCCATCGCCCAGCCCACGATCCGGCGGCTGAAGGCGTCCAACACTACCGCGAGATACAGGAAACCAGCCCAGGTCGGGATATAGGTGATGTCAGCCACCCACAACCGATTCGGTCCTGGCGCCATGAAGTTGCGCTCGACCAGGTCCGGCGCCGGAGCTGTCAGGAATTTCGTGTTTGAGCCAGTGGTTGATAAGCGGAGCAGTCGCCCACGGCGACTGCTAATTACCTGCTGAGCCGGAGCGGTAGTCGCGGTCAAGGGCGGCGTCAGCCGGCGCGCGCAGCGCGCGAACCCTTGAGGGCGGACCGGCGCGGAGGCTATCAGCGATTGCATCACGATACTCAATTCACTCCGCCAGAATGAATCTATCCTCGAACTGGATCGCCATCTGGGTCTTGGCAGCCTGCCATGTAATAGGCGGATTTTTCCAGCGCGCCTGAACGTTGCGCAGCACCAGCCAGATGAGTTTGGCGGCGGCCTCCTCGCTGGGAAAATGTCCGCGGACCCGTACTGCCTTGCGCACTTGCGCATTGAGGCTCTCGATCGCATTGGTGGTGTAAAGGATTTTTCTAAGTTCGGGGGCGAAGGCGAAGAATGGGATCACCTGCTCCCAGTTGCGTCGCCAGCTCTGTGCGATCGCCGGATATTTCTGTCCCCAGGGGCCGTGGTCGAAATCTTCCAGCCGCTCGCGCGCCCGCGCGGCCGATTCGGCCTGGTAGATCGGCTTTAGCGCCGCACCAATCAGCCGGTGTTCCTTCCACGAAGCGAAGTGCATCGAATACCTGATCAGATGCACGATGCAGGTCTGGACTAAGGTCTTGGAAAACACCGACGTGATCGCCTCAGGAAGGCCATTGAGCCCGTCGACCACCGCGATCAGGATGTCCTGGACGCCGCGGTTGCGCAGCTCGGTCATTACCCGTAACCAGAACTTCGCACCCTCGGTCTGTTCGATCCAAAGTCCGAGGATTTCCTTGTGCCCCGAACAACGAACGCCGATCGCAAGGTATACCGCCCGGTTGCTAACCAGACCTTCGTTGCGGATTTTCACCCGGATCGCGTCGAAGAATATGATCACGTAGGTCGAGTCCAGGCCGCGGCTCTGCCACGCCGCCACTTCCTCGAGCACCGCGTCGGTCACCGCGCTCACCAAGTCCGGCGAGATCTCGGCCCCGTAGAGGCTCGCCGACATGCTCGGCGATCTCGCGGGTGGTCATCCCGCGCGCGTACAGCGCGATGATCTTGTCATCGAAGCCGGCGAACCGCCGCCGGTACTTGCCGATCAGCACTGGGTCGAAGCGCCCGTGACGGATCACGCGGAATCGAAAGCTCAAGCTTGCCGGTATCGGTTAGAACGGTCTTGCTGCTGTAGCCATTGCGGTGATTGCCGGCTTCTTCCTCCGCCTCCGCGCCCAGATGGTGATCCATCTCCCCATTAAGTATCCGCTCCGCCAGACGCTTCTTCAGCTCATCGACCAAACCGCCGCTCTCGAATACCGTCGCCGGGTCGCGTCCCACCAGCAGCTGATCCACCACTTCATCCGTGATTCTACTCTCCCTGTTCGCCGCCATACCTTTTCCTCCCGCCCTATCCGGGCATCATTGTATGGCTCACGAACACAAAATTTCCGACACACTCTCGACCGGCGTACCAGCCGCCACCCCGGCTACGCGCTGAGCCAGTGGCGGCGCAAGCGGGTCGAAGAAGCCTTCGGTTGGCTCAAGACCGTTGCTTTGTTGCGCAAGACTCGTCATCGCGGAGTTGCTCGGGTCGGTTGGATGTTCACCTTCGCCGCCGCAGCCTACAACCTGGTGCGGATGCGCACCCTGACGGTGGTCACTACCTGAACAGAGTCGCGAAGCTGCGAGCCGCGGACGCACTCGGCCCTCACGCGCCTCTCGACCCAGAAGATATCGAGTCGTGGAAACAGAGCAACTCATGACTACTCGGCGTTTTTCCGCACCCTGTTAGGTCTTTCTACGGGTAACCATGCGGTATAGCTGAAATAAGCGAAAGCGTAATACTATGCGACTTCGTCGTGGTCGCGATCACCACACGCATACCTCTGAACGAAACCTAATGGTCGTACTTGAGGCCCTTCAAATTGAGCGCGATCTGCGCTCGGTGCGATGCCGAGGATCGATGATATCCGCTTCATGGTTTTCCTGTATGTGACGGGCTCGAGCCCCGAGATCGCGAGCTTCTCTGCACCGCGCCTACGGTGCGGGCGCCTTCCAGGCATCGACGTAGCTTGGATCCTCGACCCCGGCGGGAAGCTCAGCCATCTCGACCGCGTCGAAGGTGTCGATATAGACCGCGACCTCGTCGGTCTCGGTGCGCGCGCGCCGCGCGCCGATCGCAAACGCCTTGGGCTGCGGGCCATGCGGGAAGCCGCACGGATGAAGACTCAGCATCCCGGGGCCGAAGTTGTCACGGCTGAAGAACTGTCCGCGGTGCAGAAAGATGATTTCGTCGACGTCGTCGTCGTTGTGAAAGAACGGCACCTTGAGCGCGCCGGGGTCGGACTCGATCGGACGCGGCGCGAAGGTGCCCACCGCGAAGCGCTCGGCGACGAAGTTCACATGGGCCGAGGGCGGCACGTGATATCGAGCGCTGACGATCGGGCGCAGGTCGCGCCAGTTAAGCCGCACCGGCGCCAGGTCGCCATGCCATCCGACGGCGTCGAGCGGGTTGAACGGGTAGCTCACTGTGCTCAGCCGGTCGCCCCGCTTGACCACGATCTTCCACGGCCCCTCGTCCTGCTGGGTCAGGAAGGCCTGGTCGATGCGCGGGGTGTCGAGCACGGCGGGATCGAAGATCGCCTGGTTGCCGAGGATGCCTTTATCGGGAAGCTGATAGGAGTCGCCGGTCGCCTCGAGCAGCAGCGCGGTCAGCGGCGCAGCGGTTTCGATTCGCCATGCGGTGCCGCGCGGTAGCACCAGGTAGTCACCGTCGCGCAGCGCCAGGTGCCCGTAATCGCAAAAAAGGTCGCCCGCGCCTTCGTGGATGAAGATGAGCTCGTCCCCATCGGCGTTGCGCACGAGATCCGTCATGGTCGCGTCGCATCGCCACCAACGCAACTGCATCCTCGCGTTGCCCATCACGCGATGAGCTTCCCAGGGCGAGGCGCTGGAGGCCTCGAGGCGGTTGAGGTTAAACGCGCGCGGGCGCAATGGCCCCTCCCACCCGGTCCATCCGGTAGGCTGATGACGATGGTACATCTGGGTGGACGGTCCGAAGAAACCCTCGCGCCCCAGTTCGCGTTCGAAAGTGCCCTCGGGCAGATCGCAATGAGCTTGGCGCGACGAAGTGCCCTCGACCCGAGGAAAGCGTATCCAGTTGCGCATGACTCGACCCTCCCGTGATCTTTGCGTGATCCCGCCGCTGGTCGAGTATAGCGCCGCTGCGGCCGCGTTTAAAAAGCCCGGCACCGCCCGCGCCGTCGATGGCACCCGTTCCCCCTCTGCCCCTCGGGTACCGCTTCGGGCGAGGCGCTCTGTATGAGATGCTCGCCAACCCATCTACGTGGAGGTGTAAGCGCCGGAGAGAAAATCCCTCAGTGAAGCAGCCGGGTAGTCCGGTCGCGCCGGAGTAAAAGTCCGGCACGAGATAGCCTTCAACCGTGGAGGGTTGAAGGCGGAGGGATGAAAGGCGTGGAACTGTATGGGCAGGTGCGACGGGCGGTATATGTGGAGGGGCTGAGCCGGCGCGAGGCAGCGCGGCGATTCGGGATCGACCCGATCAGGTGAGCTCAAGGAGACGGAGGAATATGCGCGTCCTTCTGGTACACGATAGCGAAGGTGTCGACATAGTAACCGGGGTGCCCAAGTTCTCCGATTCGTGGCATGAGCCTCGTTTTGTAGCTGCTAACCTGGCTCGAAGCCACCCCGTTTTCCTGCTCTGAATTCGACGGCAACCCCATTTTCTCGAACCGGACATCAAGCTGAGACTGAGAGGAAGTTTTTAGAAGCGCATCGGCGCCGATTTTACAAGCTCCTTGACGAACGGCGTCAAGCACTTCGGGTTTCTGATCGGTTTTCCCCCACGCTTCCACAATTGCAACCCTTCGATACGTCTTTGAAAAAGCTTCGGAACTTAGGATCGGCATCGAACAATCAGCGGGCTTTGGAGCGAGATCAACTGAATCGATCCAGGTGATCTTTGCTTGTGGTGACTGGCCTGTAGAGCAACCTCCGGCAGCCAACCATCCCATCGCAAGAAAAACAACGAGAAGTTCGTGATAAAAGAACTGCTCTCTGCGGAATTGCATTCTAGCTTTGATATTCAGCATTTGCTTTTGAGGATTCGTCTCAGGAGTGATAGGTGATTCTGCTCGACACACCACGATAGCTGAAACAGAATGCTCGCGCCAGTTATTATTAGCCACTGACGATGAATGACTAAATTGGATATAGCTAAGGTGAAGAGTGGCAGTCGAGCTTAGCAAGCCTCACGTCGTGCGGACGATCTGATTCTAGGTCGCCGGATCTGCCCCTGTCATCGGTCCCTGTTCGAAGCCGGATCGTGGAATGGCAATTGCCTATTATAGCCCAGAGGATTCCCTGTTCCGATCTGTAGGAAAATCTCTTAATGGATATGGGCTTCCTGATGGCGGCGACGCCGGAATGCGGCGATCTCGCCGAGATCGCGCGCAACGTCGAGACCGTGGGCTACGAGTCGTTATTGATTGCCGAGCATCCGGTGATCCCGATCGGCATGAAGACTCCTTTTCCCTTCACGCCCGACCACAAACTCCCCGACCATTATGCACGATGGGCCGATCCGTTTATCGCCCTCACCATCGCCGCGGCCGTGACCAGAAAGATTAAGCTCGGCACGAGAGTTTGCCTGTACCGGAGCGCGAAACGCTGATCACGGCGAAGGTAGCGGCGAGCCTTGACCTTTTTCCCGGCGGGCGGCTGCTGATGGGCGTCGGCGCCGGATGGCTTCGCGAGGAGACCGAAGCGATCCGGGCGAGCTTCGGCCTGCGATGGAAGCGCACGCGCGAGACGGTCGAGGCGCGCTAGCGGGCCTCGGCGACTTGGCGCTGTAGTTTTTCGCATTCCCATGCGGCGAGTGTCTCGTGGGCGCTGCGCTCATATTTGTCGAACGTCGGGTCGGTGGCCGGGATAACCGGCGTGGTCAACTCCAGCCGGATACCGTTGGGATCGAAAAAATAGATCGACTTGATGAAGTGATGGTCGGTCGGCCCCAGCACGTCGATACCAGCGGCGCAAAGCCGCGTGCGAGCGGCTTCCAGTTCGGCGAGCCAACCTACACGCAGCGCGAGACGATTTACCCACTCGGGCGTATTGGGCGAGGCCGCGGAATCTGGTTGTCGCCCAGATCGAAGAACGCGACGCAGGAGCCGTCGGTCATGCGAAAAAAGATATGCGCGTGCGGGCAATATTGCTGAGTGCTCGGCACCCGATCCTGGCGGATGACGTGGACCGGCGGCAGGCCCAGGATGTCCTCGTAGAAGTGCCGGGTCTCCTCCGCGTCGCGGCATCGATAGGCGAAGTGATCAGTCTGTTTATCGGAACGAACGAAGGCATACCGTCACCTCCTGCGCGTAACTACCAGCCGGGTCAAGGTGCGTCAAATTCCGAATTTTCCTTCCATCCCCTCTGTTGTGTTTTGCGAAAAGGCGAGATTGGGGGATTAGGTGGTTTCCGAATTTTGGACGTTCGGCCCAGATTCGTTCAATTACCCATTTCCATTTTAAATTCTGATCCACAGGGGTTTGCAAACGCGAACTTCGAGCGCGGGTTTGAGCCCGGAGGCCTTTCCATTACGCCACAACGGACCAGTTCTGCCTCGCGTCGGCACTCAAACACCCCGAAAATAATGTTCTTCCGGTTTAACTGTCTATGTCGCCGCTACCCAATTCCAACAGCGCACCGGACATTGCCTCGGTGGACGCTCACGGCGGTTTCCGGTTGAAACCGCCAACGATTTTGTAAAAAGCGGCTCATCAAGGGTTGATGCTAGGCGAGGCTCGCGCTAGCCGACCTCTTGAAAGCGCGGCATCACATACTTCGCGAACAACTGCATCGAATGGAAGATCGTCTTCTGTGGCATCGCACCCCAGTCAAACATCAAAAGCAGATGAGTCAGCCCCGCGGCGTGATACTTCTTTATCTTCTCGACGCATCGTGCAGGATCTCCAAAGATTGACAATGCGTCGAGCTGATCGATGGTTGCCGAGGCCAAGAACTGACCGATCTTAGCAAACGTTTCGTATCCGGTCACTCCCGGCTTGACCCAGACTTTCGTCACGCTGCCAAGTTTGCGTTTCATGCCCACTTCAGCCTCTTTAAGCGCTTGCTCGGTGGTATCAGCCACGTAAGTCCAAAATACATGGGGCAGATCGTCGATCGGCTCGCCGTGGCCATTCTCGATAAAGGTTTGCCGATAACGAGAGAGTTGCTCAGCTACCTTTTCGGGGGATGGGCTAGAGGCAAACGGTGCGCAGCTAAAGGAGTATCCTCTTTTCGCGATCTCTTGTGCAGAACCAGGAGACGCGGCCGCCACCCAAATAGGCGGAGTGGGCTTTTGCAGCGGTCGCGGTAGCAAAGCGATGTCCTCGTAGTGGTAGAACTTGCCCGCGTATGAGAACTGTTCCTGAGCCCAAGCCAAGCGGATGATCTCCAGGCATTCCCAAAAGCGTTCTTTGGACGATTCCATAGCGATATTAAAACCTGCAAACTCGTGGGGCTGGTATCCTCGGCCTGCGCCGAAACACACCCGTCCATCACTGAGCAGGTCAAGCTCGGCTATATCTTCAGCTAGCCGGATGGGATCGTTGACCGGCAGCACGCTTACCCCGGTGCCCAGACGAAGCCGCTTCGTACGCTGAGAGATAGCCGCGAGAATCATCTGCGGCGAAGGGAAAACTCTTTGGCTGGCCTGAAAATGATGTTCGCCGACCCAGAATCCGTCGTAGCCTAAGTCTTCAGCATATTGAGCCTCTTCGACCACTTCGTGGTAGAACTGGTCGTGCGAACGCAGATGTTCATAATTATCTCCCAAGGTGAGGATAGAAAACCGCATGCTCATGTTGCGTCTCCTTTAGAGCACCGCTTGTCATCTGATGGAGTTGCCACGGTTGAGGTGGAAGGGGTGGAGCAATTAAGCCTTGGGAGGGGTAAATCAATCCTTTCCTAACTGATCGGCTGACCGATACTTTAACGGCGAAATGGCCGAGGGATTAGAGTTGCACGACCTCACCCAATGAAATTCCACAATTCCGTCCACACATCGACCTGAGACCGGATATGCTGGGGGCGGAGAGTTAACGCTCGAGCGCTTCATATCCGGAGCGTGCCAGAGCGTGCGGCATCAGCGATGCATCTCCTCCAATTTGCTGATGTCGTAGAGCTGCGTGACGCTGGCGGGCACTGCGTTGGGGTAGCCGCTGCCAAAAATAGCGAGTATCGTGGTACGATCGTTTTGCACGTCGACGATACTCTCTCCGACCGCCATTCCCGTCTCCACCCCCTGATTAATCTCGGCGAAGGTCTTAAAGTCCTCGCTCCAGCGCGTCTGGCGTTCCCACAGCTTCCACAGCTTGCCCTCGCGGTTGAACGTCAGCGACATCCACGGGAACCAGTTCTCGGCGTCCCAGCACATCACGACGCTACTGTAAGGATGATGCGCCTCGGTCGGAGTACGTTCGACCACCGCGAAGCGCCGCACCGACCAGCGGTCGTTGGGAATCTCGCCGTTGGGGCCAAACAGGTGAGCATAGTCGTCGCGCGCGTCCATCACCGCCAGCAGATCCTTCCAGCCGAGGAACTTCCAGTGCCAGTGAAGCGCACGGCCCGAGAAAGTGAAAAAGTCCTCCTGGGTGGTGTCGGTGCCGGCCACCGAGTCGGATTTGACCTCGACCGAGATGCGCCGGACGCGGCGCGACTGTGGGTCGTAAGCCCAGGCGTCGTCGGCGCGATGAGGATCGGCGTAGCGGTAAGTGATCAATACCTGCCCGCGCACGTCATAGGGTGAGAAGAAGCCGATGAAGTCTTTCCACAGGAATTGAGCTGAGTCGGGCGTGCCCAGCAGTCCGTGGTTGTCCGCGCGCTGGGCGAGATGACTGAAATAAACCCGCCGATAGAATTCGCTCAGGATGCGGGCAAAGGTGCCGCCGCCGCCGAAGAAACTGCTCGCGTCGCCGGGCAGCTTGCTGTGGTATTCGACTCCGCCGACCCAATTCGACGGCGGCGACGCGATCGCCTTGGGCGCCTCGCCGTTGTGATTGCCGCCGAAGCGGGCGATGACGATGAGGTAATTGAGCGAGAATTGGCCGTAGTTCTGCCATCGATAGTCGAAATTCCAAGCCGCTTTGATCCCCGAAAGCGGATCCGAGGTGCTCAGAGACGCGTTGGGAAACGGCTGCCCGCAAACGTAGTTGGCCGGCGAGCCGTCAGGGTTGAGCCTGACCTGAGCCTGATATTTCTCGGTGCATTCCTCGTAGTCCTTGCGCGGCATATGGCTGCGCGCCGCCATGATCTCCATCTTGAATTCCGGGAAGTCGAGCTGTTCGAACCATCCGGGTGGTACGAACGGGCGAATCCGCTCGAGGTCCTTGCTTCCGAGGACGTCGCCCGGCTTGAAGTTGGGTTTGGAATCGGCGTACTTGCTCGACCACTGATCGAGCGTTGCCCGGGTGTAGGTCTTGACGTTCTGCGCCGTGGCGCGCGAAGTGCTCAGCGCGATAAATGCGACAATTGCGGCAAACATCGGCGGGAGCAGTATCGGTCGCTCCCAGTGACGGTTTCTAAAACTCGGCCCCACGTGTTTTCTCCTCGGATCGGCACCGGCTCCGGGTTGCCATTGGTCATCCTGCAATCCGGGATAGCCCCGGAGACAGAGTACTTACACGAGAGGCAGCAACCGTCGCGGGTTTTCCACCATGATCTTCCTCAGATAGTCTGGCCTGATACCCGCAGGTGCAAACGGCGGTCTCAAAGCCTCAAGAATATGAGCGTATCCCCAGCCTCCGTACTTTCGGGTCATCGACTTCACGCAAATATCCTGCGAGATGAGTATCTGTGAGATCCAGCCATCATCGACGAGCGCTTCAACTCCTGGATACGTTGAGTTATCGGTGGGCCACTGAGCTGCAATCCCACTTGCGATGAAGGCCAGCTCGAATCCAAAGAGGTCATACTCCACGTTAATGCCACGTCGCAGCAGTTCTCGCTGGTACCCTAAATCAACGCCGCTTCCGTCCTGCTAAACTTACCCCGATTGAGTAAACGGCGGAGGGCCTGCGGTTGACTCCCCTGAGTAGTGGCTCCTTTCGTAGTTAATTGGCGACAGATAGTCGAGGGCGGAGTGATGGCGATGGGGGTTGTACCAGCCCTCGATGAACTCGAAGACCGCCATGCGGGCCTCGGCCTGGGTGTGGAAAAGGCAATGGTCGAGTAGCTCGCATTCGAGCGTGGCGAAAAAGCTCTCGCACATGCCATTGTCGAAGCAGTCACCGACTGAACCCATTGAGGGCCGCACGCGGCCTCCCGGCAGCGCATCCCGAAGGCAATCGGCGTATACTGTGTGCCTTGGTCGGAGTGATGGATCACCTCGGCGGGCCATCGCTGCGCCAGCGCCATGTTCAGTGCTTCGAGCACCAACTCGGTGCGCAGATGAGTTTCCATCGCCCAGCCCACGATTCGGCCGCCGAAGGCGTCCAACATACCGCGAGATGCAGGAAGCCAGCCCACGTCGGAATGTAGGTGATGTGGTCATCGATAATTCCTCAATCGTCACTTTCACTCCAGCGTGTACATTCGTCCCGATCAGCGCGCTCATATATTCGCCTTGATAATTGCATGAGCCAGTAACGACAAAGCGAGCGGGTAGTCAATCACTCAGTTCCGCGAGCCAGCCAGAGGGGGTTCTGGCAGGACAACTATATACCCTTCCGCGCTTTTCCCTTGCATGTGCGCCATCCAACTGTATCGGTACGTACCTGGCTGGGTGAACTTGTACTCGAACTTCTCGCCTGGCCGCAGATACTTGCTACGAAACTGTGGACTGCCAAGAAGGCTACGAACCATATGAATCCTAGCGCCTGAGTTTATCCATTCAACGGTATCGCCTACTCGAATAGTGACCTTTGCCGGAGCCATAGTAGACATGTTTATGTCGCCCATATTTAGGATCGCCACTGGCTCTGGCTTTGCTTCACCTTGCGCCGAAGGAACTGCACAATTTGCCAGTAGAATTACCAAGATTGCAGTGCAAGCTTCTGTGGTTCGTCTTTTATTTGTCATACAATTGAGGACCCTCCTCTCTAACAGGTTGCGGAAAAACCCAGCGAAAGACGATTTCGGCGAAGAGTGAGCATTACTACGATCATCAGAGTGCGTCTTCTATCAATGTTGTCAGGCGTCAAAAACACCTTTTCCGCAACCTTCTAAGTTCCGCTCCCTGATTGGAAAAAGCACTCCATCCCTGGACCTTATAGGGAGTCGATGCTGCACGTGCTCGGATTTTAGTACTTTTCCCGCGTCACTCATACCAGCTGAGAGTTAATACTAAACCAGGCTTATTCGTATGCCAAGTTGCGTTTACAATCTATCGCCATAGAGCTTGAACACCTATGTGTTTCTGTTTACCTCGAACGGAGTAGGATCCAGAAAGCGATCCAGTACGTTGGTGGTGATCTTGGATACGTTGTTGTCGTAATTGTTGTGCGAAAGGCTTCCCGCCCATGCGATGGAGCCGGTTGAAAACACGGCTCCGCCAGCCGACGTCTCGAAGAACACCAGGTCGGCTCGCACCATTGCGTTCTCTGTGCCACCAGTCCCAGGCCCGGTCGCCAGCAGCTCCTCGACCACAAATTGGTACGCATTCGAGTGCCCCACAGAGGAGGCAAGAACCAGCGCGTGAGGCGGGGTGCCGAGTAGGGCATCCGCACGGTCCAATTCCAGCCCGGCGGCACCACCGCCGATAAGACCAAAGTTTCCTATCGTTTCATCGTCTCGGACATTCTGGAAGATAAAGCCAGCACGCGCATCGAAACTACCGTTTTTACGGACGTAATATGACGACACGTCGAAACCTTGCGCTGTGAAGCCGACGCCACACATTATATTCGGCGGTTTGTCCACTCGCCGCCACAGGCCACCATACTCTCCGGTAAAACTGTGATAGTACTCTCCCGGCTCTGCGGCCCACGTTCGCGTGCCCCCTTCGCCGCGTCGCACCTCGATCACGCCTGGCAACGTCGGATGAAAAGCTATACGCCAGTACCAACCGTTACCGCCCATATAAATAAGGCGCCCGCCCCTACGCTTGAAATGTTCGAGTGCGTCCCACATCTCCTGTGACCAATACTCTGGATGGGTTCCTGTCATAACGACCAAGTAGGGGTCTAGAGCTCGCGAGCCTTCGAAATGGAGATCCTCATCGGTCAAGCATTCATACGCATAGTCGTTTGCTTCTAGCCAATCGATGATGTGTGTATCCGCATTAAACTGCCAGAGCGAAGAGCCGTGACCACCCAACGGGCTCGCATACTTCGGGCGCATGTTCAGTACCGGACGCAGGTATGAAGAATAACAGACCCCGCTACCGTCGACGTGTGTGTCATATGCGGAAAGACCGAACTCGCGATGTTTCTGAAGGAAAACGTCACCAGGATAAAGAATAGAAACATGATCGCAGGCCGCCTCGAAAAGAGGTAGGTCGAGCGCAAGGTGATTGTTCGAATAGGCCATGTAACTCGCGGTGGGGACTAGGAAAGCTAGTTTGCTGCGCTCTTTGCTTTGCTTAGGCCGCACTACGAACGGTACAAAGTCCTCATCATCGTCTCCGATAAGATTGATTGCGTAGATTCCGCCCCTCAGGTCATCTGGAACAGAAAGAATGAAATCGGTCTGCCAGCCCGCGTCGTAAAGGTCATCTTCGTGAAAATGGATCGCCCCGTACTCGTCCGGCGCGTGGCGCCAGCACATTTCGCGCCCATCCCAATTAGCGCCCTTCATTGCGCGCGCCGGCAGGTTGATCAGTTCTCCATTCAACCGGTTAGAGGAGAGGTCACGGATCGTGGTCGTGGAGATATCCTGACTGAAATCCCATGCTGCAACGACATCGGTCTGAAGATCTGCCGGTATCCGATATGCTGCCAATCGCACTATTTCACTTTCACTGAGCGCCCGCCTCGCCAAACGAGGTCGGTCGATTTTGCCATTGAAGCAGCTGTCAGCTTTGTTGGACGCGCCGTCGACCGACAGACGAGCGGCTAATAACAGCGGGGTGCCGCCTGGGCAGGCGAAGCTCCCGGCGGTACACGCTCGCGTTACGTACGCTCCGTCCTCAGAGAAATTACAGACGCTAAGTGGTCGTTGGCAAACTGAGATCACGTGCGCCTTGATGTCGTAACTCGCTGAAATCAGGTACCACTCTCTCCCGCGGAGCGGCTTGCCGGTCGAAAAGACCTCCTTCCCACCGAGGCCATTCCCCAGAACGAGCGAAGCTGCGCCGGTATGATCCATTTGGAAAACAAGTCCAGCCTGGTTTCGATCATCCCAAAGTGAAAGCAGCGTCTGATCATTACGTGCCGGCATCGTCGGCCAGACGTATGCCTGAACAGTGAAGCCAGTCCGCAGATTCAGCTGCATCGTCGGTGGGATCACAGCATAGGAGCCAGCACGTAGATACTGCTGGCGCGCAGGATAATGCCCGTCGATTCCCGAGGGTATGGCTTCTAACCTGACGCCCGGTCCCGCGGGATTTGCATCTCCATGGACAACGCGGACGAGCCGTGCCTGATACGTCTTCCCAGTCGCGCAACTGACCTTCACGGAAAGTTGATCGCCGGGTCGCACGCTCCAGCGATCAGCATAACCGAAGACCGTCTTGGTTACATTCTCCATACGTAGTCAACCCACCAACGGCTAAACTGCCCGCTTGCCTGAATCCTCGAGAGCTTCGCCAGTCAACGCCTTCCAACGTAGCTTGAATACAAACCATTCAGCCCCTTCGATAGAATTGAATCGATGCTCCCAAAACACTCGAACTGGCACTCCCGGCTGTCCGGCAAGCTGACCAAGAACCCATTCTTGATAGGGTTTTACACAGATCAATACGTACTTGTCGGAAACCGACGCGCCACGCATAATGTTGAGAACGCGTTGCAGCGCAGGGCTGTGCTTACCGAATGGGTTAGCACGAAACTCGTCAGCCACAGACGTATCGAAGGGCGGCACTGGCATGACTATCTATACTGTTCGTCCTCCGCATATTCTCCATACCGAGCCATTACACTTACGCATTCAGCCTTTAACGCGACCGCACATTTCGACCGCGCTTAACTGACCTTACCCACCACGCTGCTCGACCTTGCAACCGCACGGGCAACGTCGCATCGAATCTTTGACAAACTCTCTCGAATGACAATCCGCACTTCCCAAGTCTGATTCTCATCCGGCTACGCCTCTCCATCCTACCCTCGTCGTCGACTCCGTGCCTATATCGCTCCCGATAACTGCTCGCTCTCCGAACCAGTTCCACAAAATCGGCGAAAGGATCGCACTCATAATGAAGCACGACAATAACACCAGCCCCATTCCAAAACCGACATAGCCTATATATAGAGGAACCGGAATCAAAGCCCAACAACCGAAAATGAGTGCGCCATTCGATACAAGGAGGGCGCGCCGAATTTTGACGTATCCCTGCACCAGCGCCTCTCTAAAGTCTCGCAGCCGCCTGAACTCCTCTCGAACGCGGTACAGAAGATACACCTCGGAATCTATCCCGACCCCACTTGCGATCGCCAAAGCCGAGATGGCGTTCGAATTGAGCTCAACCCCGGCAAGTGACATGATTGCCAGTGCCAGTACCATGCTCATAACGAGCGGAATTAACAAAATGAAACAAAGAGAAACGGATCGAATGCACACAACCGAAAGCAAAAATGTCCCACCGAGCCCCAAGAGGCTTCCCGCTAGTAACCAATACCTTACGTTGTGATTAAACGCGGAGGCGATGCCAATCGAGCCTCCCGCGACTTGTACCTTCACTGGAAAACCCTTAAAAAGGCTCCCTGCCCGGCTTTGACTGATTCGCATAACATGCTCGACCACCTGCGGGCTCGTGCTGTCCAAATAGGCGATGATCACGCACGAGCTTAGATCATTCGTGAATAACCATGAGTATACTCCTGGGGAGCGGTCGGCGATCCCAAGCAATATCTGTCCCAAGGAATACGCCGAGCCTGGCACGCGGAGATATGTTTCCTCGTCATCGTGAATAAAGGCATTATTGAGTTTTACCAGGTAAGCAAGATTCACCACATTGCCGACATGAGGTTGCTGCGCTATAAACGTCGCCAGCCTATCTATTCCACGAACTACCTGAGGTTGTTCCAGGGCCTTGACTCCCGCTGTGTCCGGCTCAACCAATATCATCATCGGGTATACACCATGGAAGCGATTGCTGATTTCGCGTTCCATCAAATAGATGTCACTGTACTTCCATGATCTTGTCAGATAGTTATGAATAGCATACGTATTGTCCTGGCCAATCGTCGCTCTTCCAACAATCCAAGCGCCCCCTACCGTCACAAGCGCACCGATACCGATGATTGAAAGCATTAGGTTTCTGCTACTGAGGACTTGTCGCAAGGTAGCCGCTAATACTTTGTCGAATCGCCGAGTGTGCCGCGCGACGGTCCGCCTTCCCACCCGTTCGAGTTCATGCAAGGTTACAGAACTAAGCGCGGGGATCATCATGGCGAATTCATCGATCGTCAAAGAAGATAAACCCAAAGCGGCTACGATTCCGAGGGCTCGGACATTTTCGAATGGAATAGTCGCCATAACAGCGAACGGAATGACATCACATAGTAAAGACACTAACATGGGTCGCAGTCGAGAAACGAAGGTACTGACAATTGCCTCCTCCACGTTTCGACGAGCAGGATATTCCTCGTAGAAAAAGCGCGTCAGAAATTGCACCGAATGGCAGGCGCCCGCAGCAACTATTATGAAAGGTGCGAGCAGTGCGGCCGCCGAATAGATAACTTTCCCGAAGAAGAGGCGATAAAGCCCGAACCCCATAAGTACGCCGAGCAGGGCGACTCGCAATGGCAGCAGGACGGCGCTGTAACTACGAAACGCGTACCATAGTATGCACGCGATAACTGCTAAGAAGAACGTGAACGCACCAGCAATGTACCATAGACCTACGCTGTTAACCCAACCTATGATGATGGGGGTTCCCGCTGCACGCAGACTAACACCGGGGCGCTGATAACGGCGAAGGATTGAGGTTACCGCACGGTAAATGGCCACTGGCTCGGTGGTTTCCATTTGCACACGGGCGCCAGGTGGAACCTCGGAACGAAAGTCCGCCCGGATTAAAGCCGCTTTCCCATCTTTCGAAACGAAAACTCCATTCAACAAAGGGCTCGTCAGAGTCGCTGCTTCTATCTGTTCGACTTCTGCGCTCGAGCGCACAAACTGTGGCATTACAGGAGTGATCAGGAAGGTCTCATCAGGCGCGCCAAGGTTGGTAATTTCATAATGTTCACTGCTTAATGTCGACAGCGACCTAACGGCGAAAGGTATGCAACCGGGTACCAGGTAGAGTGCGTCTGTAATCTCCTTGATGGTGTTCAGATTATCGACGGTGTAGATGGTGCCCTGGCTCACCGCTATTTCGATGCTGACGGAGTTGCCCCCGCCAAACATTCCCATTATTTTATGATTAAGTTTAACCAGCGGGTCGCTCGGCGGCGCCCACTCATTAGGGTCGTCACGTAGACGCATGGTGGTCAACGACCAGATGCAAAGCGCCGCAATAACTATTTGCAGCGCGATCCCCAGCTTGCGCTGTCGAATGAAAAAACGCGCCAGCCGAGCGAGGCTGAAGTCAACGCCTCGATATTCGTCCGTCCATGCCTTCACCTCAGCCACGTTTTTCTCGCTGGCGCTGCGCCATCAAACAGCGCCATCTCCCGAATCCCTCCGGGTAATCCTGAGAGGTCGCCGCCCCTGGAAATCATCGTATCCATTGGCTAAGCGTCATCGGCTGCCGTGCTAAAGTGTCCACAGTGAACCACGACGCAGGAGCTGGAGCGTTATACCCACCCGTTTGTACCCACGCATCCTGCTCGAAACCCGTGCTGAACTCCTCTACGCTCTCCGCACCCCATGTCGTCCACCAATCCGGCGCGGGTGGGCCATCCGGACTCCCCATATGGAGCACACTACCCGTCATGACTTGCTGCGCGCTTTGTCGAATCAATCGACCGCCGGCATCAAATACTTGATCTTGAGATAGGGCTAATTCCATCAACCCGCAGCTGACTACTCGTCTCGCATACCACCAGCTCACTCCTGGTTTAGGCGTTATCTCTACTAAGACCGCAACATCTCCATCATCGCCAATTCTTTTAGCTTCCGGGTAGGCGTCAGCTCTATAGCCATGAAGCTTCGCCTGCGATGCGTCAAATAGTTTATACCCTACAACCTTATAATTCAGCTGTGGCAATGCGGTGTTAAACGTGACATCCTCGTAGCGAAATATAGTGCCCGGAAAGTATTGCTGCGCCACCGCCCCAGCCAAACGTCTTGTCTTACGGACCGTGGGCAAATACAGTAGGTCCTCGGGAATTACATTTGGATCCCTGTATTCTGTAGTGATACCACCTTCTCCACGTAACTCCTCGGGAGCAAACGCTTCCCACGCGTAAAGGCGATTAACCTTTTTAGCCTCCGACCCGCTATAGTACTGAAGTCCACGGCCGAACAAAGGTGTCCCATAGGCCTCGAAAAACTTGGATTCCGTGCGAAGCTTCCCGTCTGGTAAATATATCTTTTGTTCCCACTGATCCCAGCCGTTATCAGCATCAGCCATGTAGTAGGTAAATGCGAGGCAGCGAGACATGTAATCCGGCCCTGTGAGCTTGGTTCTCTGGTCCAACGGTAGCTCCCAGCGATAAGGTAGTCCCTTCCTTAGCCATTGTAGGTAGTAATAGGGACCTAGCTTGGCATAGGCTGGCTCCATCCAGGGCTCCGGCTTCCATAACATCGATTCGTTACCCCATTTTACCGTATAGGTCCCTGGTGTTTCTCCAGCCGTAATACTGTACGGCTTACCCGCGATGACTGTAGGCACCAGAGGTTGCAGCTTACGAACGAGTGCCGCTAAATCTTCGTTCGAAAGGGAAGCGACATTGTCCGGCCAAAGCGCAGCGGGGTTGTGGTCGACAGGGGTCACAGCGAAGAGAGCAGATGCTAATAGGGCGACACATGCTGCAACCGGCAAAGCAACAAGCAGTCTCTTAAGACAGAGCTCCATGGGGTGAACTCCTTTGCGATCCCGAGCTTATGCTACTCAGCGAGGTCTTAGTGCCGCACATTTGTAGTGTAGTCGACCCCAAAGCTCCACAGCTTATCCGGGACCGGACTAATCAAAAACTGACGGGACTCGTTATAATGCACTATTAGCCACTTCCCCTTGGCTTTGCGTAGCCCTAGCACGCAACGCAGCTTACCGCCAAGGTCCTGGGGCGGAGAGGTTTTCAGATTTAGGTTAGTCTGCAGCAGCGTCCAGATGACGACCGAGTCCTCTCCGAGGAAAACGACCTTTTTATTCAAATCCGTCCATTCGGAAACCCCGGTTAGAATGCTCGGCGCGTTATTCCAGTATTTCACTAGATCCGCATAGGCGAACAGCGCTTCAGGGTTCTCTTCAGACTGGTAAATTAAACCATCGAACTCGCCATCGAAACACGACAACATCAGTTTCGGATCCAGTTTCAACCACGCCGAGCGCCACCTCTCGTACAGCTCATCTATTGCCGCCAAGTCCGCGGGCTGGCCTTGCGTGCCTCCTATCTTCGCCATTCTCCTATCCTCCTAGTAAATTAATCACTTAAACGTCTTGTCCCCGCCTACATCTCCGTTCAGCGCACAGGCTATTGATGCACGTGAACGCCGTACTGCGCAAATCGTTACCAAAGAACACGATGAAGCTCAGCATAAATATTACTGTTATTGGTGAACTCTCCATATGGTGTCTGAAACCCTCCGGCGAAGATATCGAATCCCACATCCACACTCGTCTTATCATTCACCATGTACGTTACTTGGGGCTTTATCCACCAGTCGTGGAATTGCCACTCATATACGACAGACACGTTTGTGTCCCAAAAATCTCCGGACAGCCAGGTCTTGTCGAGAAACAACGTCGAAATACTCTTGTATAAACCGCGCATGCCAGCCTTGCTTCCATAGAAGCCAGCATCCTGAAACATGCTGTCATTCCCGCCGCAAGCGCAATAGTTATTTCGCCTGAGCACATAGTCCTGCCAGTACTGGAAGCTGAAAAATATCGGCCGCTCGAGGTAGCTGCTCAGAATCGTTTTATCCACCGCTCCAAGGAGGCCCCAGTGCGTAACATCCACAGGTTGACCCAGCAAACCTTCGTAGTATACATCTCCCGTGGTAACAGCACTCTCCACTCGAAACACAGTGCCATCTGTCCAAGCGTTTCCAGTATTCACATCGTAGTCGACTGAACCTCCTGCTACGTGCATCCGATGCGGACGCCACGCACCAGTCGTGGCGGTTGCCCATGTCGCAGTGTTACTCGGATAGCCAATCATGCTAGTCGTCCAGGTATAAAGGTAGTTGAGCGTGTAGTGAAATTCAGTAGAATCGTCGGACCAGCGCGCACCATAGACCCAATTGTTCAGGCGGGTTGACGGCAAATTAAAGCTTGTCGGAACTTTGAAGCCGAACGATCCGTTCAGGAAATTGTTAAAATTGGCCGTGGAGTTGTAGGTAAAGTCACCGTAGCCACCTTGCTGCGGGAGCCCATGTGCGATCTGGATACCAGCGTAATAGGTCGGGAGGTATTGCGGAATGAAAAGAAGCTGCACTGTTTGTTTTGCCGTCACGTTATAATTAACGTTCGCCGCCCACTCCGGAATCTTGATGTTTTGCTCGTTGAAGATCTCCGGATTCACCAGGTTAAAGTTGTTTACGATGTCCAACATATACACGCCGTCAGACTTGCCCCAGGCAATGATCTGGCGGCCCAAGCGAATAAAGAAGTGAGGTGGTCGAAGATCGACGTAGTACTCGCGAAAGAGGGGGTCGTAGTTATCAGCCATACGACCATTGACGTTCGTTTCAAGCTGGTCCGCCAGAAACTGATGAAACCTTCCCTGGCCGACAGTATCTGGAAGGTCGTAGGTGGAATCGTACCACGGTCGGAGCTCCAAGTGCCAGCTAATTGGAAAGCCCAGCGCGTCGGACAGACGAGCCGGCTGCTGATCGAGCGTTACATGAAATTCACTTCGATTGAACTCGATGATATCCGCATGCGTTGTAAAGAATTTCTCCGTCTGAGCATTAAAGAGTGTCCGATGAGTTTGCGGCAGTCGAACATACGCCGAGGTCCAAAAGTCAACGCAACCAGTGAGGCTGTACTCGTCATAGGTCTGGCAGGCCGTGCCTAGCGAAGGGCTGCACAAAACAAGCAACAAGGTTGGCAGCGAAGCGAGTCCTAAGGCCCTCCTAAACCGCATTGTCCTTAACCTCCCTTGCCTTTGTTAACTACCGTTCCAGTGTCTTGGCTTTGTGATACGCTGACCGCTGCGCTTGCACAGGCGAGCCTTGGGGCGCAACACGAAGCTCAAAACTCGGGCTCATCCAATAGACTCTTCAAGTATTCATCAGGTGTCGTCGCCGTGCCGACAAAATTGATTTGTTCGAAGTAGCGATTCCAGCCCATTTTATCGATCTTCTCTGCCAACTCTTGTGCTAGATCAAAACTTGGCATGTCCCAATATCCCATTACATCCCAGCCGTCGCTCGAAGCCGCGCGAATCTTGTATATACCGAGGACTTTCGCATCTTTGCCGAGTATTTCGCCCAGAACCTCTCGTCCCCTTGCGCAGAATTTCTCCTTTTGCTGCTTCGGCAGAGCATACCATTCGGGCCGCGGTCGCCAGATCTCCAACAGTGTGTAACGTGCCATTGCGTTTTCTCCAATAGTGTTTTGCCGACGTTTGTCAGTGCTGACCTGTAGCTGTTAAGCCGGTTCCGCCGATGCCGTCAACGAAGATGAGGAAAGACATGCTCGGCGAGGAGTCGGATTGAGTCTTTAATCTTCTCGTGCGGGTAGCCGTCAATGCGAAGAATCACTTCGTCTGCACCGGCCTTCTGGTATTTTCTAAGCTTCTCCAGGCAGACAACAGGATCACCGACGACTAACATGTCGGCAGCATCTAAGTAGTCAAAATCAACCAGCTTCCTCATCTTCGAGACTTTAGCCATGTACTCGTAGTCTTTCGCACCCGTGGCCCCCAATTCTTCGTAAATGTTGACTGCCTCGTTCAAGAAGGCCATGATCGGCTCTCTGGCCAGCCGTTTCGCGTATTCAGTAGTTTCCGCACATAAGCACATTAGAAACCACGATACCTTGTTGTTGATGAAGTCCCCAACCGGTTCTGCGGTCTCGATCGCTTTCCTATAAATCCCGATGTCTTTTTCGGCGGTTTCCGGCGTACCAAAGTTGAAACTCATAAGGCCGATTCCCTTATGACCCGCGATTTCGTACATGTCTGGATTGGTTGCGGCTGTCCAAATTGCGGGGTGCGGCTTTTGAATGGGCTTTGGGACCACGTGGGTGGGCGGTATATGAAAGTACTTTCCCTCCCAGGAGAATGGATCCTGTGTCCACATTTTGGGAATCATGCTGAGAGCTTCTTCCCACTGCTCACGCGACTCCTTAGGATCGACCTCAAACGCTCGCAGCATACGAAGAGTATTACCTCTGCCGGTGCCTAGCTCTGCACGCCCATTGCTGAGGATGTCAAGCATCGCCACCTGCTCCGCAATGCGTAACGGATGATTCACCCGATAGGGGAGCAACCGAATGCCGTGCCGCAGCCGGAGGCGTTTTGTTCGCATGGCAACGGCCGCGTAGAAAACCTCCGGGGCAGAAGTAGTGAACAATTCAGGGGTAAAATGCTGCTCAGAGGTACCGAAGGAATCCCAGCCCAATTGGTCAGCGAGCTGCACTTCCTCTAGTATCTGCCAATAACGATCGTAATAACTCCGCGTGGCGGTCTGGCATTCTGTGAAGAACTCAAACTTCATCGAAGTCCTCCTCGCTCAGGCTGTTTAAGTCAATGACGCCTGCAAAGCTTCGTGTGGAGGGGTACAAGCAAAAGACGAGCCGCGCACGTTTCAGAATAGAGTATGCTTGCGTGAGTCAAGAATGGCTTCTTTTGTAGCGGATAATACTACACATGAAGTGCTACAATTGTAGCGCGATGCTCCGCCAAGCGGACCATCGGTCGCGTGAGCCAGGTTGAGTTGCGAGACATTGGTCGAGTTGAAGTGCGCACAAAGGTCCAATGCTCGCTGAACCACTGTTGCACCGTCGAGGTTTGCGTGTTGCGTGCTCGCTAGAAGGGACCAGATCAAATGCGAACTCGCTATTCGGGTAGCGCTCCGCTAACCGCCCCTGAAAGGCAATGAACTCGACGTCGGGTCTTGCCGAAGCAGCGGCCCGCGTATTTTGCCGCTGGCGATCCCTGTGCGGGAACAGACTGGCCCTGTCGTGGCGGCAGCGACCGCCGGTCACGTGGTCACGCAGCCTGGGGTTAATCGGCAACGCCGGCCGGGTTCGGAAATGCGGCTGAACCCGCGACCATTCGACCACGCACTGCCCTAGCCTAAGCCACGTTTACCGTGACGCGACCGCCCAATGTCGGCGGCTTATTAATCGCGGGGAGGCTGCGAAAGCAGGCCAGCCGTGAAGAGCAGACCTATCATCTAGTCATTCATTCTTCACGCGCCATAGAAGCGACAATCATTCATCCACTGTTACTGTATGAGATCCGCACAAATAAGATCTTCTACAGATTTCTACCTGTCGATGAATAGGTCTTTCGTACCTCCAGTCTCCGAAGCTTTCTGCACAGAGTAACGCGGTGAAGTCCTAGTTTTATGGCGGCGGCGCTCACGTTCCAATTACACGATGCGAGCACCTTGACGATTCGATCTTTTTCCTCGCTGCTATTGTTGCTATTACTGAGAAAATCGACGCGCTCCCCAAGAACCGGTGGATTACTTTCCAGACAGCAAGAACCGTCGCTCCTTGTGTTATCTCTGTCGGACAAATCGTCCCCAAGATCTTCTACTGTTATCTGTTCTTTAAATGAGCGCAACATCGCTCTATGTAAAACGTTCTTGAGCTGCCTGATATTGCCTGGCCAACAACACGCCTGCAATTTTAAACGCGCTTCTTCAGTGAGATCCCTGGCGTGGCCTTGCATGAAGTGTTGAATAAGACGGGGAATGTCCGCCCTACGTTCCCGTAATGGCGAGAGCGACAGGGTTAAGGTAGCGAGTCTGTGGTATATATCGAGTCGAAAGGATCCAGCCTGTACCTTGCTCAAGAGGTCAACATTAGTTGCTGCGATGAACCGTACGTCGAGCGGGCGGCGCTCCAAATCTCCGATTCTATGGAAGAAACGCTCTTCTAAGATCCTCAACAGGGCAGCCTGCATAAACGGCGACATGCTCTCAACCTCATCGAGAAAAATGCTGCCGCCTTGGGCTAGATCAAGTTTCCCGATCTTGCCTCCGCGTGCCGCACCGGTGAAAGCGCCGTCGCTGTAACCGAATAATTCAGCGGATATTAATTCGTCGGTGACGCCGCCGCAGTTAATCGCCACGAATGGTCGACTTCGTCTAGGACTGGCATTGTGAATCGCGTGTGCAAGTAGCTCTTTGCCCGTGCCGGATTCACCCGAGATCAAAACTGGCAGATCGGATAATGCGTATCTTTCAGCTTCGATAATAGAATGCTCCAACTGAGACGAGGAACCCAGAAGATCCTTAAAGCAGTACGAAGCTGAATATGAAGCTTGAGTTCGCGATTGAAAACCCCGCGGTTGCGGTTTGGGTACAATTGCAACGAAACCTATAAGCTCTTGGTTCCGAACGGCAGCAAAGAAGCGTCCCTCCAGCAGTGATCCTTTGGGGTTCCGGACAACCCCTGTCAACTCTCCTGTTCCCTGGCCGAACAAAATCGCCCTTTCTGCCTGTGCGCGTAAGTTCGTGATAGAGTCATCAGGCAAAACCCAATCGTGTAATTCACCCTCTATTTCACCCGACTCCGTCACCGAGAAGATTGTGTCCTGTCGGTAACGAGTGCGATATCTCTCTAACATCTCGAGCCTGAAGAGTTGTCGGGTCTTGCTCTCGAGGAGCAATTCATGCTCCAGGAGCGACGCGAAGTGAATCACTAGACTATGGAGTCGGGCGGGTTCAACTTGCCCATTTGCGTACATGCTTATCGCTCCTAATAGCCGGCGGTCTGTTAGAGCGTGTATCGGAGCAGCAGCGCCCAACCAGCGATGTCCGATTTCACAGTAGTGCTCATAGCCATTTATATAGACCGCCAAGTCAAGCCTCAGACACAGAGACAACGCGTCGGTCCCTGTGTCTGACTCCTTCCATCTGGAGCCGAGCACCCCACCCGCTTCTTCACATGCAGCGATAATTTTGCTGCTTCCCCTAATGTCCAACAGATGGCAGTCTTGATCGATGAGCATCACTACTGAAGTATCGTTGTTGGGAAGGCATTCCCTCGCAAGAAGCATGACGTCCCGAGATACTCGATAGGCCGGATTTCGGACTTTTCGATTTTCAAGCTCTGCGGCCGCCAGGACGGCAGGAGCTACTCGTATATCAGATCTTAAGCCTGCCTTTCGACAGCGCTGCCAGGATTCGGCTACGGGGGATCTCACAACACACGCATCTATAACGCCGCCGGCAACAAACCGTTCCCACTCACGTGTTACCGCGCTCACCATTTTCGTTGCCCGTTTGCGGCAATCATCATGCTTAAGCATGTCGCCGCGTCAAAGATGCCGCCGCGCTTAGGAATATATGTCGCTTGCCTGATGTTTTGGCAAGGTAACTGGTGTTTTTGCTTTTGTCCACGCAAGCGGACTACGACCTGCCAAATGCGCAATTCCATGGCTCTCCTGCAACTAATCTGGGATTTCCATTTTCAATCCTTTGCATCGTCGCGCCGACATGAGACGGTTTGTCAAAGGGAGAGTTCGAGCCTGATTTTGAGTCCAAAGGGCTTTCCACGGCCCCGCAACGGACCAGTTCTGCCTCGCGCTGACATACGATACCCGGAACTGCCGCTTCTCAGACCGAATTCGCAGACACTTCTCCCTGTGTCCTGCTGCAAGCTGGTCAGCGACCAGGTGGCAACCTGCGTTGGAAGCGCCAGCCGCCGCCACAAGTTCCCGAGGTTATAAGCAATCAGGCTCAGCCACAGCCGCACCTCGCTGGCGCGAAAGCGGTGACAGGAAAGCCGCGTCATCGCGACCGCCTGCTTGCCCTCTTTAATCCATTGTTCTGCTGTCCCGCGCTTGTTGTAGAACCGCACCACCGCCCGGCTTAAGGCCGCGAGGCCGGTCACGATGAACCCCACGCGGGGAAACAATTCCCCGCAATGGAACTCGACCTTTGCCACCACCCGTCGCAACGTCTTCCAACTCGCTGCCTGATACAGAAAGCTCTTGTACCGGACCACCGGCTTGTGGCTCGGCCGTCCCACTGGCCGCGTCAACAACTCCGTAATGTTCCGCTGCAGATGGTCGTTCGCTGGGAGGCGGATCGCGTACTTCACCTCCCGATCTTCCAGCGCCTCGTAGATCTCCGGCCTGGCAAAAGCTGCATCGGCGCGGAAGACTACCTCGTTGCCCAGCCGCTGTTGCAGTTCAATCTCCGGCAGCAGCAGTTCCTCCCAGCCATCGGCGCTGTGGACGTTGCCGGGCCGTATTGGCGGCGAGGCAGTCACCTTCGCGATTGAACAGCAGCAGCGGATGATAGCAGGTGGACTCGAAGTGTCCGTGTCTGTCACATGGTTGTCAAGATACACTCGAGGTGCGTTAGGTTCGCTTTTTCTTTGTCTGCCAGCCGAGACCTTGGCAGGATCTGAAGCCGACCCAACATTGCTTCGGCCAGGCGACTCACCCCGGTAGAGCTGACCCAGTCTCGGCGGCTGGGAGGTCGAACGCATCACGAACCGAGGGAGTTATGGCTGGCATGCTCTTGCATAGCGGAATGGCTTAGCTGAGAAGGCCCTTGGGCTACGGCTAAGGGCCGATGTCCGAAGCGTAGCACCGCCTTACCCGCGGCCGATATCGGCCGATGTCCGGCGAGAGAACCGCCATCGAAAGAACTTGGTGTACTCCCAGGGTGACGAAATTATCATCATTCTTAGTCGCAGTCTAAAAGAGGGTCCAACTTAGTCGCAGTCTAAAAGAGGGTCCAACAAGCCATGCTGAGGGGATGCAGGGTGCTCGATCTTACCACTGAACGGGGATTTCTGTGCGGTCAGATTCTCGGCGATCTGGGCGCCGAGGTAATCAAGGTTGAACCGCCAGGGGGTTCGCCAGCACGAAGACTCGCGCCCTTCTTCAACGATGAGACGCATCCGGATCGCTCGATTTACTGGTGTGCCTACAATCGCAATAAGCGCAGCATCACGCTTAACCTGGCGACCGAAAAAGGGCGCGCGATCTTTCATCGGCTTGCCAGGGATGCACATTTCCTCATCGAGTCCGACCCTCCAGGGGAATCAGCGAGAATCGGAATAAGCTACCGCAACCTAAGCCTTCATAATCCGTCTCTCGTCTATGTTTCGATCACGCCCTTTGGGCAGGACGGCCCAAAGGCCGGCTATGCTGATTCCGACCTGGTCATCATGGCGGCAGGCGGACCGCTAATTCTTTACGGTGACGAGGATAGGCCGCCAATCCGTATGAGTGTGCCGCAGGCATATCTGCACGCGTCAGTTGACGCAGCCGCGGCTGCGCTCATTGCCTATTATGAGCGGCTTGATTCCGGTTTGGGACAACATGTCGACGTCGCGGCGCAGGAGAGCGTCAGCCTCGCGGCGCAATCGACGACCCTCGCAACCCCTCTTCGGGCCAACGAGATGCGGCGCATGGCAGGCGGAATTCGGATGGGCCCAATTCGGGTTCCGCTGGTGTGGCCGGCTAAGAACGGTCAGATCTCCTGTGTTTTCTTATTTGGCACGGCATTCGGTCCGTTTACTCAGAAGCTGATGAACTACATCTACCAGAACGGTGGGTGCGATCAGGCCACCCGCGATAAGGATTGGCTGGCGTACGGAGACTTGCTGCTCTCGGGCAAGGAGCCTATGGAGGAGTACGAGCGAGTGAAGAGCGTTGTCTCGCGCTTTTTCTCCAGCAAGACCAAGGCCGAACTATTCGAAATTGCGCGCGCGAATACCTTACTTATCGCACCCGTCGCGACGATCGACGAGGTATTGGATAATCCACAGTTCAAGGAACGAGAATACTGGCAGCCGGTGGAACACCCTGAGTTGGGACGATCGGTGCACTATCCTGGGCCCTTCGCGCGCTTCGAGGCACAGCCTATTGCATACCGACGCCGACCGCCGAGAGTAGGAGAGCATAATCGCGAGATCTACGTCGATGAGTTAGGCCTGAGCGAGCGTGATCTCGCCGAACTTGAACGATTTGGGGTAGTCTGATGGGCCATCTTCCTTTGGAGGACGTCAAGATTCTAGATTTTATGTGGGTGCTAGCAGGACCAGGAATCACCCGGATGCTGGCGGATTATGGTGCGACGGTGGTGCGGATAGAGTCGACGCGTCGCCCGGATCCGGCACGTACTATCGGACCTTTTCAGGACAATAACACAGCCCCCGAAAATTCCGGGCTTTGGGGCAACAACAATGCCGGCAAGTACGGGATTACTTTGGATCTATCTAAACCCGGAGCTCGCAGCGTCGTGCTTGACCTCGTGCGATGGGCCGATGTAGTCGCGGAGGCGTTCTCACCCAAAGCGATGCGTAACTGGGGGTTGGATTACGAATCGCTGCGCAAGATCAAGGCTGATATTATCATGATCAGCACGTGCTTGATGGGGCAGACAGGTCCGCTTTCGTCGTTTGCTGGATTCGGCAATCTCGCAGCGGCTCTCTCAGGTTTCTACAATCTGGTGGGATGGCCCGATCGGGCGCCTTCAGGGCCGTTCAGTGCATATACCGACTACATAGCACCGCGCTTCGGGGCGGTAGCTGTGGTCGCAGCGCTAATCCATCGCAAGCGCACTGGCAAAGGACAGTATATCGACCAAGCGCAGGCCGAGTCGGCCCTCCACTTTTTAGCCCCGGCTCTCCTCGATTGTGTCGTTAATCACCGGATATGGGGTCCGGCCGCTAACTACGATGCATACCATGCACCTCACGGTGTCTATCCGGCACTGGGAGAAGACCGTTGGGTTGCGGTCGCGTGCCGCACCGAAGAGCACTGGCGCTCACTATGTAAAGTAATGGATCAACTAGAGCTCGCGGACGATCCACGATTTAGGAGCTTCAATAGACGCCAGGCGAACCGGGTACAACTTGACCAACACCTTGCGCAATGGACGCGTCGGCTCAGTTCGCATGAGGTGGAATGTAGACTGCAGGCGCAGGGGGTCCCGGCGCACGCCGTGCAGAGCGCTGCCGACATGTACACCGATCAGCAACTGCGCCACCGCGGCCACTTTGTCGAAGTGCCCCATCCAACTTTGGGCACAACTTGGGTTGAGAATTCACGGTTCAGGCTCTGCCGTACCCCAGCCCGAGTCGACCGCGCCGCACCGATGATTGGACAGCACAACCATTATGTACTGAAGAGCATCCTCGGTTACGATGATGAGCACATAAGCGCGCTGGTAATGGAGGGAGCATTGGAATAGTACAAACCGTCTTGCATGAGCTTGAGTTATCGGCGCGTTGAGTCGCCCCTGCATGTTTTCGGGCCGGGGCGCTCGACACCGGCGACCTGAAAGCGGCCGAGGCGTGGGTTTCGCGAATGTTCGAGGCGCAATGGCGCCGTCAGGGAAGTCGCTATCGCACCGAAGATCGATGCCAGCCCGCAGGCCAGGAATGACCACGAGTAGCTTGCCGTAAGGTCAAATAGATGCCCGGTCACTAGCAGGCTGCGGAAAAACGCCGAATAGTCAGGAGTTTTCTCTGTTCTGATGAGTTGGTATCGCTACTTAGTTAAGGGTGTGGAGGTCGAGAGTAGCCATGGGCTGCTCCGCGCGGGTGTTTCAGGTGGCGACGGGGTTCAGGCTGCGCATCCTGACCAGGTTGTAGGCGGTAGCAGCAAAGGTGAAGGTCCAGCCGACTCGAGCGACTCCACGATGACAAGTCTTGCGCAACCCGCCCACGGTCTTGAGCCAGCCGAAGATCTCCCCGACCCATTTGCGCCGCCGCTGGCTGAGCAGATATCCCGGGCGGCGGGTGGTGCGGCCATCGATCGCGCTGTTGGGCTTCTGCGCAACGTGCGGAGTAACCTGATGCTCGCGCAGCTCCCGCCGATGCTACCTCCGTTGGGCGTGAACTTCACGGCGTTGGACATCAGGTTAGTCGCCACTTGGCAGATACGTTCGCGGTCGACGAGGGCGTATACCGGCGCTTCGGGAAAGTCCTGGTATACCTTCAGTGATTTCAAATTTACTTGTGCTTGGTTCGACTCCGTGCCATGTCGTACGCACTCTCTGAGATCAACGGAAGAAAGGTTAAGCTCGATCTTGCCGAGTCGAACGCGATCCAGGTCGAGCAAATCTTCAAGAAGAAGGCCCTGCTGGCGTGTCTGACGTTCGATCATCTCGATCGCCGGCAGTTGCTGAGCAGAGGGGTTACTATCTTTCAAGCATTGTAGGCCAAACAGGATCGGCTGTATCTGGTTGCGAAGCTCATGTGACAGCACGCCGAGGAATCGCTGGCGCTGAACTTCCAGATCAGCGGTCTTCGCTGCGGCTACGTCACGCTCTTCCTCCGTTTCTTTAACATGCTGCCCAACCGAAGCTCGGGCACAAAGGTCTAGCACGTCTAAAATCGTCTTTGTTCCGGCGTCCACCGCCATCTCTTCAACGCCTTCAGAGGCCTCTCGCAATACCGCCAGGAACACATGTCTTAATATCGTCAGTTCCCAAAGGACATCCAAAACACTGTAGCCATCGAGGCGCCTCTGATGAGCGTGACGGCGGCTAGCATCTTCGATTCTCGACGGGTTTTCGCCGCGAAGTACACAGATCATTGCTTCAGTAATCGCGGGCAGATGGTCGAGCAGGTCTTTATCGTCCAGTTCGGCCAGCCGTTTCGATTGGGCCGATTCTTGCCTCGCGGCGTTGCGCCACCGTGCGAGAATCTCGTCTTTGTGCTGCTCGAGATTAACGGCGACGTACGCGGTCTTGACGGACATAGGTAGTACTCCGAACGCCAATCATCTCTCTTCAGTGCACGGTTCGTAAAATGGAATGAATTGCAATGTGCGACTTGTCTGCTGAAAAGGACTCCGGCTAGATAGAGGCTGCGCGATCCTCTGGCTAGGCGAACTTATTGAACGCTCAGCAATCTTTTGGTCGCGCAGCCATGTCCATCGAAATTCCAAAGGTGAAGAAAACATTACATCTGACTTCGCTTGCGAGTTGCGCCATACTGTCGCCGGCGTGCTTACGCTCATTTTCGCGCTTCTACCATAGCGGTTTGGTTCTTGCATGTCTTTTAGAAGAGAAGATTGGAGACCTCCAACCATGTCTGGAGATAAAGACAACGAGACCCCGGTCGAAACGATTCTCGTAGTTGACGACGACTCTCGGGTTCGTGAAAGCATATCACTCTTTCTTGACGCAAAAGGTTATTCTGTTCTCGAGGCCGAAAACGGTCAAGAAGCGCTCGCGGTGTTGAAAACAGCGCCTCGATTCCCGTGCCTGGTTATGCTTGACCTCCTCATGCCGATTCTAGATGGTCAACAGTTCCTAAAGCAGCGCGCCCAAGATCCTGTCTTGCGCGATATTCCTGTGATCGTGGTTTCGGGAAATGACAAATCTGATCTACCTCTCGAGGGAGTCGCGGCCTATATCAAGAAGCCCATAAACCCCGACCGCCTCATAGAGATCATCGATCGGCACCGCTTCCGCGTTGTCCGCACGGATTAGAGCCTGCTGACTAAATGATAATACTGTTTGGCGGATACAAGAATTCGAACTGCGCCTCGAACATGGGGGTAGGCACGACTTCATTCGGCACTAAGAGTCCCAGCCCGAGTCTAAGTGGCAACTTCTTCTGTATGACGATCTGAAGCGCCAGCTGCACGATAACCGTCTGCATCATCGCTACGAACGACTCACCCTTGAATCGCTCCAGCATCCACGCCCTATTGGTGGTAGTTGCGCCCGGAAACGTACGCTTTATAGATCTGATCAATCAGATATTTCCTAACGATGTCACTATCTCGGCATGGTGTCTAATTGTTGCCATGGCGCTCGGACTTGGTGGGTGTTCTGTTCCACGGCCGACCAACTCCCAACCATCTCATTATTTCTGGGATTCCAATCAGAATACTAGAACGATTCATGCCGCGGTTGCGTGCACAAGTTTACATGCTCTCCTGACATTTAACCGGTTATACGCTAGCGGAACCGACAAAGATAAACTGGAAGAAGCATCTTTGCTCGGCGAATCTTCATTGTATGCCTCCGATGCACCGCCCGATCCGTCCTGTGAAAGAGCGGGACATCCGGTGGGACCAGTCACCACACCTGGCTCGACCGATCGAGTGAAAAATATAACAGCGTCGAGCGATGGTGCCGTATCCTTCGAATGGGACTTTGCCTCGGCTGTGGCTAAATCGCCTCGGCATACCCAAACCTATTACACCTATCCGGAGTATCTGGTTCCTGGAGCGCCATCGCCAGGCCGGTAGAGGAAAGTGAATATCTCTTGTTAAGTATTTTCCGAGACGTGGCAGGGCGATGCTCGAGTAGCTGTTGAACGAAATTACTTCGCACCTGCCCCCAGGACTGGCCCTCATGTTATCTACCGCCCATAGTGAGAGACTGGGCGGGGTTGTTATTAAGCATTTTTTCGTGCTCGGCCTTCACTGGCTCAACGGGCGAGGCGAAAAAATGCCGATTTCGGATTGGCGGCGCTGCTACCCTGATGTTCAGTGTCTTTCATCGGGTTACACAGCGCCGCGCCGAGCGGGTCTGGCATCGAGTTGAATGGTTGCAAAATGGATTCATCGGAGTTCTTGGTGTTCCGCGCCCACCGCTTGTCACGTTCGGCGCGGCGGCCCTCGCTGAGTTCGCGCTTCTTCCGGCTGCCGAATTCGGCCTGCTGCTCGCTGATCCGATTTTTGAGGTCTCGGTATCAAAGGTGTTCGATCTCGAACCGGGTCGGTCAATTGTGATTCGGCTCGCAAGCCCTTTTTCTTCTCTTCGATTCGTTGGCAATTCTCACCGACTGGTCAATTTACGGTTCCGATCCAATTTTCAGTTGTCCCTACTGAAAACTCGGAAAGCATGGAAAAGTCTGGCGATTTATCTTGTCCGACCGTAGTGTCACGGCCATGCTCGCATTCAGCTCGGAGCTTCTTTCATGGCTCGCTGGCCGGTTTCGCAGCCGCGCGGAATTGGAGCTCGAGGTCATTGCGCTCCGCCACCAACTGGCAGTCCTGCATCGCCAGCGTCCTGGCCGCCCCCAGCTCTTCGCGCTCGATCGCATACTCTGGATCTGGCTCTACCGGGTCTGGCCGCGGTGCTTGAACATCATGGTGTTGGTGAAGCCGGCCACCGTGGTCCAGTGGCATCGTCAAGGCTTCCGGCTCTATTGGCGCTGGCGGTCAAGGTCTGGACGCCCGTCAGTAGGTCGCGAAGTTCGCGATCTGATCCGGCAGATGAACAGCGCTAACCCGCTCTGGGGTGCGCCGCGTATCCCGAGGCAGCGAGTTATCGGCCGGCGCACAATTGCCCGTGATCATGGAGCCGCCCACGTCCTACTCGTCGAGCAAAGCGAGTACGGCGCCTTTGATCGCGCTGGGCAGCGCGTCGAGCGTGCGGACGTGGTAGAGGCGGCAGACGAACGTGATCGCGCGCTCGCGATCACCATGGGCTTTGTCGATCGCGCGACGGAGGCGTTTGAACTCGTCGGACTCGCCGAGCAAACGTCCCCTGTCGCCCTTCTGCTGGAAGGTCTTGTTCGCGCCCATCGCTCACAGATCGCCCCTGGTTAGCTGCCATTACCACGCGCGGCGTGAAGATAGCACCCAGCTACCGGGTGATCGAGGCCCGTCTACGTAAGCCGGAATGGTCCGCCACCCAGTCGCCCCGCCCGGCGCCACCAAGAGCGGACCGCGCCGAGCAACCCCGATTGCTTCGCCGCCGTAGGTGGCGGCGGAGAGCGCGCGGGCTGGCTCAGAACGCCAAAGTCCACCGCCGAAACCAGAAATGGGGAGAATCCAGGCGAACGGCGTCGGAATCTCAAAAGTGGAGATATCTCTGGTGGACTTTCAAACCACTAAACGCCGCACACGCGGCGTTTCCGCGCAGTTCTGCGGAGAATGCTCAACATCGCAGACTCGCTGGCGGAGGGAAGTGAATTCGAACTGCCGGTACCGATTTGTGAACAGTCAGACGACAGCATCAGGTTAATGTTTGCGACATCGAGACGAACTGCAAAGAGTTATCGCTCCGCAGCGCGTTTCTAGTATTGTGTCCCACAAATAACTTTACAGGAGTGAGGCCCATCTGCTATGGTCCGGTGGAGGTTGAATGGGATGGGCAGGCCGAATGCAGCCTTGATGATTACTCAGTCGGAGCGGTCGCAACTGCGCTCGATCGTGCGTTCGCGCAGCCTGCCGCATTCGTTGGTGCGGCGCGCACAGATCGTGCTGCTGTCGGCCGCTGGCGCCGCCAACAGAGAGGTCGCCAGGCGCTGCGGGGTTAGTGCTCCGGTGGTCAGTCTGTGGCGCCAGCGTTATCAGCAACGCGGCATCGCCGGGCTGCACGCGGAACTTCGTCCGGGCCGACCGCGCAGCCATAGCGACGAACAGGTAGCGGGCTTGCTGCGCAAGGTACTGCACAGCAAGCCCGCCGTCGCCACCCACTGGAGCGTGCGCAGCGTGGCGGCGCATACTGGCATCTCCAAGAGCACGGTCGCGCGCTACTTCGCGCTGTTCGGCCTGCAACCACATCGGAGCAAGAGCTTTAAGCTGTCCACCGACCCGTTCTTCGTCGAAAAGGTCCGCGACATCGTTGGGCTTTATCTTAATCCGCCGGACAACGCGCTGGTATTGTGCGTGGATGAGAAGAGCCAGGTGCAGGCCTTGGAGCGCACCCAACCAGTGCTGCCAATGGGGCTCGGTTATGTCGAGGGAGTGACTCACGATTACTATCGTCACGGCACTACCACGCTCTTCGCGGCACTGGACATCGTCGACGGCGGGGTCATCTCCCAGTGCAAGCCGCGCCATCGCCACCAGGAATTCCTGAGCTTTTTGAAACATCTCGATGCTAATATGCCGGCCGATCTTGAACTGCACCTGATCGCCGACAACTACGCGACTCACAAGCATCCCAAAGTCAGAGCGTGGCTCGCCAGCCATCCGCGCTTTCACCTTCACTTCACGCCCACCTACTCAAGCTGGCTCAACCAGATCGAGCGCTGGTTCGCGCTTATCACCCAGCAAGCGATTCGCCGCGGCTCGTTCCGCAACGTCCGGGAACTGGTGGGGAAGATCGACGCCTACGTGGCTCATTACAATGCCCACAAGCGGCCCTTCGTCTGGACTGCCACCGCCGACTCGATATTCAACAAACTCCAGCGCATCTGTAAACTTATTAATGGGACACAACACTAGCAGGGTGCGGAAAAACGCCGAGTAGTCATGAGTTGCTCTGTTTCCACGACTCGATATCTTCTGGGTCGAGAGGCGCGTGAGGGTCGAGTGCGTCCGGGCTCGCAGCTTCGTGACTCTGTTCAGGTAGTGACCACGGTCAGGGTGCGCATCCGCACCAGGTTGTAGGCTGCGGCGGCGAAGGTGAACATCCAACCGACCCGAGCAACTCCGCGATGACGAGTCTTGCGCAACAAAGCAACGGTCTTGAGCCAACCGAAGGCTTCTTCGACCCGCTTGCGCCGCCACTGGCTCAGCGCGTAGCCGGGGTGGCGGCTGGTACGCCGGTCGATCGCGGTCGCCGGCTTTTGCGCCACGTGCGGCGTGACTCGGTGGTCGCGCAGCTCGCGCACAAGCTCTTTGGCGTCGTAACCCTTGTCGGCACCGAGCGTCACCCGTCCAAAGCCCGGGAGCTTTTCCACCATCGCCAGCGCGGCCTCGCGTTCGGCGCGGCCAGTCGCCTGGGTCAACCGCGTGTTCACCACCAGACCGTTGCGATTCTCCATCAGCACATGCCCCAGATAGCAGAGCCTGGCCTCGCGGCCGCTGGCCTTCCTATACAGTCGCGCCTGCGGGTCGGTAGTCGATTGGTGGGTTGCGTTGGAGCGCCGCTCACCGTGGAAGTCGACGCTCGGATTGCCGGGATCATCCGGCGGAGTCTGCTTGTGGTCCTTGGGCTTGAAGCTCTTGTGTCCGGCCCAGGCCTCGATCAGGGTTCCATCGACCGTGAAGTGCTCAGCCGAGAGCAGATCCTGAGCTTGCGCCTGCGCCACCACTTGTTGAAAAAAGCCTTGCGCCACTTCGCCCGCGAGCAGCCGCTCCCGGTTCTTGGTGAACACCGTGACATCCCACACCGCATCGTCCATGCTGAGTCCCACGAACCAGCGGAACAGCAGGTTATAATCAAGCTGCTCCATCAGCATGCGCTCGCTGCGCACCGTGTAGAGCACTTGCAGCAAAGCGCGCGCAACAGCTTCTCCGGCGGGATCGACGGCCGCCCGCTCTTGGCGTAGAGCGCATCGAAACGCGGCCCCAACTCCTTAAGCGCCGCATCGACCATCACTCGAATCGCGCGCAGCGGATGATCCGTGGGCACACGGCGTTCTGCCGAAATGTAGCTGAACATCCCGCTCTGCTCGTGGTCCGTCCCGCGCATCACCACATCCTCCTCCGACGACAGTTACCCATTCCTCTACATGCCATCAAAAAGAAATGCGATCCTTTTTCCGCATCCTGCTAGAGGCGCTTTAGGGTCGCTACCGCACCTGCGGGACCTGAGGCTCGACCGGCGCAGACGTAAATCTGGAAGGCAGCGAATCGGAATCTTCTTCGAATTGCTCGGCGGCGGCATTCGATGGCGTCTCACTATTGCTTCCGGCTGCCTTTGCGATCGCCATCGGCAAAGCGACGATTACAAGTCCGAAAATTACTGCACCGACGACTTTACGACCTATTTTACAGTGCACGCTGATGCCCTCGAATCGGCAGTCCACTTTTTTCGCGGGTCTCCGGTTCAAGGTTGCAGCATGATTCTTATCATCCCGTTGGGAGGGTTCATCTGATACTGGCACGGTGGACCTGGATTTGACTCTATTCCCGCATGGCACTCGCCTCCCCCCTTCGATCCGCACGGTGCATTCGGGATCGCCGCGCATTGCGTGCATGCGAATGGGAAGACGCCGAAAAGAGGCTTCAGGACGTTACGTGCACCGAGGGATCGCCGGACGGAGAAATTTTGGGCTCTTGGCTCGGAAAGAAGATCCCAGTACTCGACGAGCCAACATGTTTAGGTTTTCTCATTGCCTGCAAGGCGTGCGTTTACGAGCAATCGCCAGATACAGATCCGATTTCGGCGTCTTCTGCGGTTTCTTCATGGAGCAGGATCATCTCACCGCTGATCAACGCGCTCCTTGGCTGCACCATCGCCGGAGCAGCTGAAATTCGCCCGTCGTTGTCTCTCCTATTATAGATACCCGGCCTTTTCGGACCGAAACGCGACAGGCACGAACCCTTTTTATGTGTTCACTTTTTTTTGTCATCAGTCCGATCCAAGCTTGGCACTGAGCTGCCCGTATTGACCTGCGGACGCTCACGAGTTTGAGGCATTGGCACACCTAGGTCGGCCAGAATCTGGTAAGCATCGGTGAAGAGATGGATATACTTCGCGCCCTCCGTTTCGATTTCGCCTTGGCTCTTACGTTTTTCGCCACCGGCATCTGTTTGCAATACGACCTCCGGATTGGATTGCCAATAGCCATTGATCTTAGCCTTGTGTCCGAGCACCTTGATGAGGGCCTCTGTTGATCGCACCTCACCTTTGCGAATGCCGGGCTGCAAGTTCATGACACACTCTTCGCACCGCGCGGTATCGAGTTTCCTCATTTCCGCAACCCCGAGAGCCGGCTCCCGGGCAATGGCTTTCTGGAATGCCTTCTGACACGCCTGCCGACTAATCGTGTAATCCGGCGGAAAGGTCACACCCTCCGGCATCGACGTCATGGCCTGCCCTTGGCCGCGGCCGACGCGGGCGATCTGCTCGGCGATGGCATCGAATGAAAGTCCCATCAGCTTAAGGTGGACAACCTCCGACTCAACCCATCGCGCGCGCAGAGTTGCCGGCGACACCACCACTGGCCGCCTCGCGTTGCGCCAGGTGCCGTCGGGCTGCCGCTTCATCATCGGTCGACTCGCTCGGGCTTGAGCCCCAACAGCGAGAGTCGCTCGAGGGTGACCGCCACGTACCCGGCGTCAATCTCGCAGCCGTAGCCTATTCGCCCGAGTTGATGCGCGGCGAGGATAGTTGAGCCGCTTCCCGCAAACGGATCGTAGATGAGCTCGCCCGGCCTGCTGCTGTTTGCGACCATGCGCGAGATGAGCTCTACCGGTTTGTGGTAGGATGGAGAGCGTTCACCTGCGGCTTATCGACCTCGAACACCGAATTCTGAGAACGATTGTCGCGGAAGTAGTGAGCACCATTCGGGAGCCAACCATACAAAATAGGCTCATGCCGATAATGATAGTCTGCCATTCCGATAACAAATTGGTGTTTGACCCACACCAGCAGGTGTTTGAACTCAAAGCCCGATGCGTCAAAGGCGTGAATGAAATAGACAAGTAGTGGACCCGACGGAACTGTGGCGTAGCAGGAGGCCCCGGACTCGCATCGGGGGATCGCAACGCCCAACGCGGCCTTGAACAGCTGGCTGGTTTGTTCTGGTGTCAGATTGTCATTTTCGATCGGCCTCTGAACTCGGTTGCCCCGATCGGTCTTGTTCAAATAAGCGTTCTTCGAAGCGTAATCGACACCGTATGGTGGGTCAGTCCACACCAGCCGGCACGTCGGCCCACGCCGGCCCCACAAGAGCGTGACAAAGGTTTGGTCCGTAGAGTCGCCACAGCCCATACGATGCGGGCCAGCTTGCCACACTTGGCCAGCTCCAATACCCCATTTGGTCCTGAGCTCGTCGGCTCTCTCGAGGGTAACCTCGACCTCTTTAATTTCGTGCGGATGCAGAATCTCCCAGAGCCGATCGCCGGCTGTGCGCTTGAGCAGTTCCTGCACCGCTTCACTCTCCGTTCGCACCGTCGCAAGCAGCGCTTTGATGCGTTCGGTGTCCGCCTCGGCCATCGTGGCGAGCGGATCGAGGGTCAGCAGGATTTTGTCGGCCTCCTCTTCAGTGACGTCGAGTACCAACACCGGCACCTGCGCATCAGGAGGCACGTTTTCCTTTCGGAGATGTCCGTCGATCAACATCAAGCGCCCGTCGGGTAATTCTCTAGTCAGTAACGCATCGGCGAAGCCGAGTTCGGCGAGCAGCCCGCGCAGCGCGTCCGCTTGGGACTTGGGATGTATCCGCCAGTTGCGGGGATTAGGAATTAGATCCCCTGCTCGCACCCGGCGAAAGTCCTTGATCCTGTCCCTGAACTGCAGCGGCGGTTTCTCGTTAGGCTGGTCTAGACCCTGAACGGTCGACTGCTGTTCGCCGTCGACCTCGGACGATGCTTCTGTAGTTGTCATTCTTTCATTCCCTCATTCGCATGCACTGAACCACCGCTGCACAATCCGATTTACGATTGCGCTGAGCGATTGCGGCGTTAGTCGCGGCGCTGCTTGCGCCGTGATCAACAGCATGAAGCGGGAATCGCGAGGAGGAAACTAAACCAACGTCAACTTCAGCGAGCGCTCGCTGAAGTTGACGAGCGCAAGTTGAGCTCGATGTATTTCGCTAGCTCGACCACCGCTTTGCGAACGGTCTGCCGGCCTCCAGTAAACTTGTAACAGGAATGTGTCGCTATCGACGCGAAGGATTCACCCTTGATCTGATGACTCACCAGCCAGTCAAAATGTCCTACTTCTCTGTGGCGCGGCGCTCTTTTCAAGCCGGCGGCCAGCGCGGCAGCCTCTATCTGATCGCAGTAAGCGTCAAGAGCAGATTCGGCCGCTTAGGCACACAATAAAACAAAGTTTGTTTATAGGCTGAGAGCTGTCGACCACCGCTTGTCAACCGCCGCTCAAGTGTCAACCGGTTTACAGGTTGACGGAGACCAGTTCGCATCAGACTCCGTCATCCACCATCCAGTCCGTCAGTTTTCGGACATCTCGGAGAATCGATCGAAATCCGCGCGTGTGCGCGCGATTTGCGATCGCGCATGGACCCAGAGAACGTCTCCGGCGGCGGAAATTGCAAGAATCTCGCGGAACCTATCCGGTCGTCATTTTAGTAGGTCCATCCTGGCATCTGCTGGACGAGCGTCCGTCCCTTCCAGCGGCGAATCTTTGGCGATGTAGTCGGCAATGAATTAGAGCCCACGGAAAACAAGCTCACCCTGTCGAGGAGGGCCAGCGAACGCCTTTGAGAGGGCGCTGATAGCGGAAACACGGCAGAACCTATCCGGGCTCGATTCTACTGGAAGCAGGACTGCCGTCGCCGGTGTAACCTTCCCGCTATCGCGCCGCGAGGCGCGCTCGGGGGAGGGCACGCTTCGTTAAACGCCGGTGTCTTGTCCCGAGCTACCGGCAAGCCGCTGGTCCGCTACAAGAGCTTTCTCTATCGAGCGGGGAGCTGGAGTCGGCCGCGGCGGGTAGTAGCCAAGGTCGAGTTCCACATGGGCGAGTTGTTTCCCCGGGTCGGCCTCATCGTGACTAATTTTACGACTTCATGCCGGTCGGTGGTGCGGTTTTACAATTAGCGCGGCACGGCGGAACAATGGATAAAAGAGAGCAAGCAGGCGGTCGCGTTGACGCGGCTTTCCTGCCATCGCTTCCGCGCCAACGAAGTGCGGCGGTGGCTAAGCGTCCTCGCCTATAATCTGGGCAACTTGTGGCGGCGGCTGGCGCTGCCCAAGGCAATCGGCAACTGGTCGCTGACCAGCCTGCACTGCAACGGCGGTTGGTGAAGACCGGCGGCCGGTTGGTGAAGCATGCTCGTTACTACTGGCTGTGCTGGCGGAAAGCCATCTGACGCGGAGGCTGTTTGCCGGCATGCTGCGGAAGATCGCGGCGCTGCTGTCGCCGGCGGGATAGGTGGCCCGCAGTGCGCAACAGACCTCGGTGACGAGATAGAGCGATCGGGAGAAGTGTAAAAAAATCGTCGGAGAAGCGGCAGTTTCGGATATCTTATTTCAACGCGAGGGAGAACTGGCTCGTTGCGGCAGCGTAAAAAGCCTTTTGGACTCAGCCCCGGACTCAAACTTGTGTTTGACAAACCGCCTCGTGTCGGAGTGACGAGTTGAAAATGGAAATTCTAGTTTATTGCGCTGTCACTACGCAGCTAATTTGAGCTACGGATTCCAAGGTTGTGATCAAAATCCGGTTTGGAGGGAACCATATGGTAGGGAGAGGAACGAGGAGCGCGTCGTCACGTCGGATTCCGTACCTGATTGGACTGTGCACACTGCTGATCGCCGGTGCGTTTCAGCCCGCGGAGGCGGCCACGTTGTGCGTGAACCCACGAGGCAAATTTGGTTGTTACAACACCATCTCTGGCGCCGTGTCGGCGGCGTCGCCTGGTGACACGATCAACGTGGAACCCGGGACATACAAAGAAATGGTGACCATCAGCGAGTCCCTGTCGTTGGTCGGCGCGGATCCCGACAAAACCATCATCGATGCGAAGGGCCTGTCAAACGGTATTTATATCAATAATCCGTCAGTCACGTCCCCCGCAGTTGGTGTAAGCAACGTCGTCGTGACCGGATTCACGCTCAAGAACGCCAACTTCGAAGGTATCCTCATCAACGGCGCGTCGTCGGTTACGATTTGGGGTAATCACGTCTTCGACAACGACGAGAGTCTCGAACCGTCGCCGACGACTCCCGCGTGTCCCGGCCTGACGACTGTTTACCCCTTCGAGACGAACGAGGCCGACGACTGCGGGGAAGGAATTCACCTCACGAACGTCAATTCCTCGGTCGTCGCCTTCAACACAGTGGAAAATAACGCCGGTGGAATCCTGGTGAGCGACGACAGTGGTCCGACCCATGACAACTCGATTAGAAGCAACGTCGTCATCAATAATGTGCTCGATTGCGGCATTACGGTTCCGTCGCACAGCCCTTTTGGGGTCTATCACAACACCATTAGCGGAAACGAGGTTTCCGGGAATGGAACCTCTCCAGCAAATGGATTCGGGGCCGGCGTAGGCTTGTTCTCTCCGGGAGGACCGACGATGAATTACGGCAACAGTGTCGTGAACAATGACCTCGTCGGGAATGGTATAGCCGGCGTAGCCATGCATACCCACGCGCCCGGTACAGAAACGCTCCAAGACGAAGTGATCGTGGGGAACTATATCGCACACAACGGCGGGGACACGGACCTGGGCCTTTCGCAATCGCAGGGAGACGGTATCAGCTTGCTGGCGGTCGGTGGCAGCGTGAGCGGAATCGTTATCTCAGAGAATACGTTTGACGGCGAAGACGAAGATATCGTAACCAGCACCAACATCGCGCTGCAGCTGACCGCAACGCTTAACAACTTCAGCCGCGGTAGCATCGCCGTCGACAATCTTGAGGTCCTCACTGGCAGTGCTACGGTCAACGCCACGCAAGATTGGTGGGGATGCTCCGCCGGTCCCGGTGCGAGAAGATGCGCAACCTTCGTGGCCGGCACCGGCACGGTACTGTTCACGCCGTGGTCGACTAGTCCGGTTCCCGAGCCGCCGTTTACGCCTCCGTCGGTTCCGTAAACTTCCGGCCAGGCGGATAGGCGCGTGGGCGGCTGGGCCGCCCGCGCGCGGCGATTGAGCTTTAATCGAGTCTTCCGGAGGGCACCAGAGGTGATGGAGATCATGGACAACAAAGAGATCTCGCTGCTACTTGGATGCACTCAGCAAGCCGGACCTACTGGATAAACTGCTCACGGCCGATTTCGTCGCACATGACCTGGCCCCGCCTGGCGACCGGGATGCCCTGATCGCCTTCCGAAAAGCAGTAACAGGCGGGTTCCCTGATCAGAAGGTCACGATTTCGGATCTCGTGGCGGAAGGGGATCGAGTGGCAGCTCGGATGACAGCGGAACAGACCCACTCGCGAGAATTCAGAGGTATTCCACCGACCGGCAGGCGAGTTACATTTGAAATTTACGAGATCGTACGCATCTCGGGCGGGAAGGTAGCAGAGCGATGGGGGGCGCTACGACCAAGTCTCGGGGAGCTTATCCAGGAACTCCGCAAGCAAACATGATCGCAATCGATGAAAGAGCAGGGAATTCAAAACCGCCAACTACCGATTCAACTTGTCGCGACCGCGAGAAAAAATTCAGTGTAACGGGGCCGAGGAACAGTCGGTCTCGCGTGTGGTCACACTTTTCACGGGCTTTCAGCTTATCCGGGCGCGATTTGGCTAGGTCCATGAATCATCGCCGTAAATTCGACTGCTGATCGAACCACTCGGCAGTTGTAAACCACGTCGCGAATGCTACCGACCCGCAGATACCCGTAGCGCTTGCGCCGCTGGTGATGGGCTTCGCCTCGTTGAACGACTTCATGCCGCGTCCGGCGATGCAGAACGTCGGCGAGGTCAAGAAGGATTCGAACGGCAAATGGGTACCGGCAGGATGGAATCCGACTTTCTCCTTCTCGTATCAAGGCAGCGAGCAGTACGACGTTGGACCGCAGGATTTCGCTACAATCTACACTGTCACGCCGCTCTGGACTGCGAGCACGCCTATCACGGGAGAAGGGCAAACCATCGTAGTCATCGAAGACACGAACATGAATGCGGCTGACTGGACGACGTTCCGCTCGGCCTTTGCCCTGTCATCTTTTTCCGGCACGTTGGCACAAGTTCATCCGGCACCTCCTTCGGGCACAAATAATTGTGGCAATCCCGGCACGAACGGTGACGCTGTGGGGAGCGCCGCGGATACACGGCGAACTGCTGATGCTTGGGATCGAGGTCGCCCAGTCAACCGTGGCGCGATACATGACCAGGCGGCAGGGGCCGCCCTCTCAGGGGTGGAAGACATTCCTGCGCAACTATGCCGCTGGGATCACGTCCATCGATTTGTTCGTGGTTCGTACAATTTCTTTCAAGCTGTTCTATGGCCTGGTCATTCTTCGTCACGCCCGGAGGCGATTGGTGAGCATCAGCGTGACGAACAATCCGACCGCCGAGTGGATAGCGGGCCAGGTGACCGATGCCTTTCCCTGGGAGGAAGCGCCGCGTCACCTGATTCGAGACCGTGTTGGCGCATTCGGTCCAGCGTACATCCGCCGCATTCGTGCAATGGGGATCCGAGATCACCCCCACCGCACCACTCTCGCCGTGGCAGAACGGCCACATTGAACGGCTCATCGGATCGATACGGCGCGAATCTCTCGACCATCTCATCGTGTTCGGCGAGGCGCACTTGCGCGGTGTCCTGAAGGCTTACGCTTCGTATTACAATGAGGTCTTGATGTCCGGACTCACCTCTCATTGGATAAAGATGCTCCATGTTTTCGGCGAGCCCAGAAGTTCGGCCGCATCGCAGCGATACCTATCCTCGGCGGGCTCCATCATCAATACGTCCGGATTTAGGTTTTCGATAGGCACACGAGAGCATTCTCTTTGATTGTGCGATTCGGGACGAGGTTGACATTTTCCGGCAGAGTAATGTTCGCTTCAGCCAGGCGTCTGCGCTTCCACCGTTGCGTCGCAGTGTGATCAACTTGGAAGATCCGCAGCGAGCTCTTTTACCCGAACAGCCAGCGCATTTTTTCAAAAAGCTCAAGCGGGACCTGCCTTGTTCCCGTCACTTCCCTGAGCTCCACGTCAGTCACTTGATTGCGCGCGATCGCCGCCATCCTTCCAAACCGCCCGTTGTGAACCAGATCCACAGCCCTCTCGCCGAGTTCGATCGCAATGTACCGGTCGTAGGCAGCAGGAATGCCGCCCCGTTGCATATATGCAGGGTTGGTGACTCTTACCTCGAAGCCGGTTTTCGCTTTGAGAATTGCGGCAAGTCGATTACCAACTCCGCCCAGCTGTTCATGCCCGAAAGCATCTCTCTGATCACTCTTCACGACCTGTCCTTCGAGTGGATATCCTTCGGCGACTACTATGATGCTGAAACGTTTGCTCTGATCACGTCGCTCTTCGATCAAATTACAAATCTCTTCTATCGACAGTGGATGCTCTGGAATTAGAATGATATCCGCTCCGCCGGCCATACCGCCTCGAAGTGCAATCCAACCAGTATTTCTCCCCATGACCTCGATGATGTGGATCGTGTCGTGGGATTCCGCCGTGGAATGGAGTCGGTCAACGGCTTCGGTCACGACAGTATAAGCGGTGGTAAACCCGATAGTCGTGTCTGTCCCGCACAGATCGTTATCGATTGTCTTGGGCACACCGACAACCGGCAGGTTGAATTTTGCAAATGCCGCGTACGCGACACCTAACGTATCCTCTCCGCCGATCGCAATTAGTCCATTGAGGCCGAGTTCATCAAAATTATGCCGAAGATCTTCAAGGCCGTTTTCTTGGCTCAGTGGATTCGTCCGCGAAGAATAAAGAATGGTGCCGCCTTTTGTGAGAATGCCAGAAACGGTGACAGGAGTTAGCTCCATAACCCGCTCCTCGATGGGCATGCTTTTATTGACGAGCCCCTTCCAGCCGTACTTGATGCCCAAAAAGCGGTCTTCGTATCTTTTGCTGCCATACTTCACAATTGCCCGAATTGCTGCATTGAGTCCCGGACAATCTCCGCCGCCGGTGAGTACGCCAATCTTCATAGTTCCTTCCTTCTTTGATGCAGATTGTTGCCTGTCGCGTAAGAAAAATACAGACACAAGGAATTTCACGATTTGAAGCCAGCGACAGCGCCCGCGACCGAGAACGTTTAGCCGGTGATATAAGGTCAAGCCCTCAAGTTCTGGGTCCGCTCGGCTGCTCAACCGGCGAGCGAGCAACGGAAAGATTGCAGACGGAGTTTCTTAGCCTCAGCGGCCAGCTGAGCCAATCACTACCTGACGTCTTTGGGTGGCAAGGGCCCCGACTTCAGCCTGCCCAACCATAACAGAAAGCTGGTGAGTCTAGGTATGATGCTCTACGATGCTCAAAGAGGGGCCGGTCGCAGTAAGTTTCTACCGGAGCAAGTGGTGACCCTACCGCAATGCGGGGCTGGCGGCTCTGCAGCACGTGTGGCCCGAAATCAAAGTGCTCGGCGCGACCCTGATAGCGATCTCCCCACAGCTCGAATGATACAGCCGTGATGTGATCGCGCAGCGAATAATTCGCTCCGCCGAGGCTGATCCCGACTACACGGTAAGACCGGAGCCGGCTGACACGCTCGCAGCGCTCAGGGCAATAAAAGGCTACTGAAGTCTGCGCTGCTTTCTCGCGTCTCGGCTCCTGCGCATCGCAGCGGTCTTGCCGGAACACATTGCCGATTTGCTCCATCGGGCCGGGCAGAAGCGCCCGAGATGCGCTTTTATCGCGCCGAGCTTCACTTCGGGAGTCGCGAGGCGAAAACCTAGTGCGTGAGTTTCGCCGTCCCAATTCCGGGACACTCCTCGGATGACCAAAGGTCGTCTGTGATCTCGTCGAGAAGAGTGAAACGGGATAATCCGAGAGTTGCAGCTCTCCAACGTTCCTCTTCTGCTAGTCGCACGAAATTACGGCGGCAGAGGCTACAGTGCCGATAAAAGTAATTCTGTCCCGCTATTTCAATCTCGTGCTCTGACCATTGATGGCCGTTCATAGGAAGCTTGGCTTCCATCGTGAGCCCCTCCACAGAGCGTACATCTCTCGCCGAAAGGGAATCGCCGGTCCAGCGAGCTGAACCTAGCGCACTGCTCCGGTTAAGACAAATGAAGTCGTGACAGGTTAGTGCGTCTTATGTCTGTCCAAATAAGCCTACGACCAGAACCTGCCCCGAGCTTGCTCACACCCGGTGAAGGGGCTGTTCGGGCTCCTAGACCAACTGCGCGGCGGAACCTCGCTGGTCGTTACGTTCCCGCGTATACAGCACCGTCGCGCTGGACATCCGACAGAGACGCACGGCCGCAGGGCAAAATGCGTGTAAGGATTCACCGCGGATTCCACGCGGCGGCCTCTGGCAATTCGTTCTTACCCACGGAACCTTGGCTGGCATCAGATCTTCAAAACTGACCTGAAGCGTACTTTGCCGGAAATCATGCGTTCGTAGGCCTCCGCGACTCTCTCCAGCGGAAAGGTCTCGATCATCGGTTGCACGCCATTGGCCGCCGCGAACCTGAACGTGTCCTCGGAATCGATCGACGTTCCGGGCGGCCAGCCCATGAGCGACTTGCGAGCCAAGAGAAGTTGAAACAACGAGACCGCAAATGGTTCGACTCTGGCTCCGACTATCATCAGTTTGCCGTCAACTCCAAGTCCGTCGATTAGGCTCCCCATCGCCTTGCCATTTGGCGCGGTCGCTAGAATAACGCGGGCGCCACGCAAAGCGAGCAGTTCTTTGGCAACATCCTGCGATCTGGCGTCTCCGGTGGCGCGGATTCGCCTGAATTGCGCGAAAAAGACCGCACACTCTGCGGGATATTTAATGAAGAGGGGCCGTGAGTTCAAATCCCGCTTGGACCACCATCGAGTCCATCGGTTTTCGGAGATCTTGGAGAATCGCTCGAAATCCGCACGTGTTCGCGGGATTTGCGATTGCGCATGGACCCGGAGAACGGCTCTTGCAGCGCTATTCGCCGGAGTTAAGCCAAAGTTATCCGCGCGCGATTTTGCTAGGTCCATGAACATTCGCTCAAGCTTCGCATTCATTGCCCGTCGATCGGGTTCCACGCATGCAGGATCTACCCGAGATCCACACGCCTAACGCTTTGAGGAGCCAGTCGTCTGGGATACCGAGGGCTGGTTCATCCTGGCTTGGGCGCTGGCCAACCATCTAGGAGGCAACCGGAACGTACGGGAAGGTCTTCGAGGGCTTCGAAGGGACCGACTCTTTACCTATACCGAGACGAAGGGGAGTGTTCGCCGCGATCGTGACGCATCACGACATGCTCGCCAGCCTGCCGCGACCTTGTGAACGCGCTCGGCTTGTGGAAATTCGCGTCGCCGTCTACGGGGTATCTACCTGACGAGCCCGAGCCCGCGGCCACGCCCGCAAACGCGAAGCTTATTCTCTGATGTGTATAACTTAAAACTTCCTCTGACAGTGGATGGTGGTCCCGGTGTCCGGTTTGAGTAATACGTCAGATGTCGAGCGCAGCGATAGCCTACGCTCCGGCTCGCCGTCAAGGGTTCGCGCGCGATGCGCGCCGGCTTTGGCCGCCCTTGACCGCAGCCGTCGCTGCGGCTCGGCAGCCGATTATGCAGTCGCCTGGGCGACTGCTGCGCTACGCAGCCATTCATAATCCCAGACTCTCGGCCGCCGCGGATGCTGTGGTCGAGCCGAGCATCTTCTCCTTCGCCAATGGCACGCTGTCGCGGAAGGTTTGCATTGGAGTCTTGCCGTAACACCAGCGGCCCTGATGGGGCCGCAACTCGTTGTACTCGCGCAGCCAGGCGTCGAGGTCGGCCTGCAACTGTTCGATGCCGGAGTAGATCTTGCGCCGGAAGGCGACCCGATAGAACTCATTGAGCACGGTCTTGTGGAAGCGCTCGACGATGCCGTTGGTCTGTGGGCTTTTGACCTTGGTGCGGGTGTGATCGATGTTCTCCACCGCCAGGTAGAGTTCATATTCGTGGCGCTCGGGTGCGCCGCAATACTCAGTGCCGCGGTCGGTTAAGACCCGGCCCAGCGGGATTTGATGTTCGTCGAAGAACGGGATCACCCGGTCGTTGAGTAAATCGGCCGCCACCAGCGAGGTCTTGCGATCGTAGAGCTTGGCAAACGCCAGTTTGCTGTAGGTATCGAGGAAAGTCTGCTGATAGATGCGGCCGACGCCCTTGAGTGTGCCGACGTAGAACGTATCCTGCGCTCCGCAGTAGCCCGGGCATTCGCTCGCGAACTCGCCATGCGCTTCCTTGTCGGCCTTGGCCTTTTCCAGCGCGGTGAGCTGGCTCTCACTCAGCACCAAGCCTTCCTGCGCGCTCTTTGCCTCCAGGGCCTTGAGCCGCTTGTGCATGGTCTCGAGATCGTGACGCTGCCAGACGCAGCGCACGCCGGCCGCCGACACACTCAGTCCGCGCTTCTTCAGCTCGTTGGCGACGCGCACCTGACCCCAGGCGGGCTCGCTGATCGCGCTTTCCACTACCGCTTGCTCAATCTCCGGCGCCACCCGATTCCGAAGCACCGGCTTGCGCCGCGAGATCTCCTGCAGCGCCGCCTCGCCGCCCTTGTCGTAAAGTTCCTTGAAGCGGTAGAAGCTGTCGCGGCTGTAGCCCATCACCCGGCAGGCCGCCGACACGTTGCCGAGCTGCTTGGCCAGCTCCAGTACTCCCACCTTTACCCGGATTACTTTCTGCTCCTGATTCATCGCCCTCGTCTCCTTCTAAGGACCCGAGGACCTTACCATCACTGTCAGATTAAGTCTTACCTCTTACATCTGATGTCCGCGTGCTCAACTAGCACGCCCGCGCCCTCGCGCCGCCCTCGGCCAGCGCCAGGCGCATCGAGCCCGCGCTGACCATCCACCGGCTGACCCATCGCGACCCGTCTCGGATGGTGGGGTTGCCATGGTGACCATCCTTGGACGACGCATCGAGTAGGGTCCCCTTTCGACCGCGACGCGCCCCCTAGCACCCAAAATCGCGACGACATTTTGCGCGTGGGTCCCCCCGCATGCGTAACTTTTTCGATTTTCAGGAAAGTCGCGGTGTTCAGGCCCCGCCATTATCGAAGTGACGCAAGCTGAGGCAAATGCCAGCATAGCCCCCTTTCGTGATAGCTTCTCCGTGAAAAATCGACGCACGCGTTGTGAGTGGCTCCCTCACGCCACTTAGGCATGAGGGGTATCACAATGAAATCTGTAAACGATACAGAGAGCCATCTTTTGAGAACCACCACGATGCCTCAAGAACCCGGTCGGCATAGGGTCTCCGGTGACCTGAAAGAAAGGATTGAGACCGATGCGGTGCTGTCGGCTAGTTTCTTGGCGATTGCTGCGTTATGCGTGGCGATGTTCGTGGGACTCTACTGCTGGAGCCGTCACGCGCCCGTTTTTTCGCCAGACCACGGAGCCGTACCGGCTGTCGAGGAATCAATACCCTGGTCGGCGTGAACCGGTCGACCAAACCGCAGCCCAAAAAGCCTCGCGGGTGCTTTCCGAGTTTGAGGTGAAGACGGAAAAGACGTGAGGTCATCGCCTTCAGGAATACCTGGATTTGCCACTTAGCCTTGATGCATGAATGATTTTATTGGTTGCATTGGCCAAGAGAAAGAAACGTACCCGCCAGGCGCTCCGACCGGTCCTGGAGCGGGAATTCACGCGCACGAAGAGGATAAATCATGAAAACGACTGACGAGTTGGTTCGTGAGCTTGTTGACCGCGAAGCCATCCGCGATCTTCCGGTACGCTACTGCGACTGCTTGTGGAGAAAAGATGTTGATGGCCTGCTTGATCTATTCACAGGCGATGCAACTTTTGTCATGAAAGGCATCGAGGTTGAAGCTGTCTCGCATGGCCACGCCCAACTTAAGAAGATGCATGAAAAGGCGCTCGCTGAGACGACACCCCGGCTGTTGATCCACAATCAAATCGTAAATCTACTTAGCGGAGACCGCGCAACCGGCCGATGCTGCGTGGAAGTGCGCAATGTGGGTATCACCATGGAGTGGCTTGGCTTAGGTTACTTCGAAGATGAATATGCAAAGGTGGACAACCAGTGGAAATTCACCGCGCGTTATCACACCTTCGACGGATTGGACGATAAGGTATATTTGAGGACTTTCATACCATGAGTTCGACCAGCTTGGCGACGGTCGAGAAGATCGGGCCGTCGTCGGAGGCGAGCGCGGCGTCACGGTCTTGTAGCCGGCTTTTGACCGTTTTCTCAGGCATCGGGTGCGCTCCTTAAGTCGTGCACGTTCGGGCGGTTCGCCTTGAGCCAGTCCGCGTGTCGGTCGCACAGTTCGCGTTGCCGAAGTGGCCTTCCCTGATCGTCGGTGTATCGGGCGATCCAGGTTGCCCGGTCTCGGCACCCGCGAACGGTGCACTGAGCCGAATATCCGCACGCAAGCAACTGAATCTCTTCAGCCACGATAAAGATCAGGCCGGGTGCTTCGCGTTCTTTATGACAGCACCAACCAGGAACGCCGCCTGTCGGGTTCCCAGTGGCCAACGACGCCGGCCATGCCGGGCACGGTTCCTACGAATTGGTGCATCTGCATGGGAATACGGTCGGGGTGCTCGTACCACTGGCTGTAGTAGTGAAGCAGGATAAGCAGCTTTTTAGCTGGAGCTTGATGCGGCTCGACCGCCGCAAGGAGTCTCAAGGCGGCCTCGTGTGGCAGGCGCCCATCTTTGTCGGCGGCCGCGCCGAAATCATCCCAACTCAGCCCGAGCCGGCCGAACAGCTTATCGATGTCCAGGAAGCAAAACTCATCGATTATCCGCAACCCAGGCCGTTCCTTCTGGAACATCTCCGCGTACGGTTCCATCCTCAAGTCAACGCCCATCGGCGTTTTCCTCCCTTGCTCGGAACAGTCTCTCCCGAATGCGCGGCAGATCAAAACCCACGCGGGCGTCAACGCCCAAAGGAAAACGGCGGCCTATTTCTCCTTGAGGCGCGGGTCGTCGCTGGCGCTGCATCTAGCACTGTAAACCTGTTCAATTTGAATTTCGTCATTCACGCTTTTCATAACCCTGTCGCGGAGCAGTTTGACATGAGCGTCGATGCATCCTCGCACTGAGTCGAAGCTGTCGATTATGGTCCATTGAGAGAGTGGGGCGAGCGGGAGGGGACCGAAAAAATCAGGTTTCCCCTCGCTCAGTTGAGGTAGCAGCGGCGGCATCACGCCTTGGCTGGCCAACGCCGGTCCTCCATGTCGCTTGTGCTCTTTTCATCGAGTAACCGATCTAGCTAGCTAGTCTTGGACGATCGGTAGCGCCCGACCGAGTTCGCCATGCTTAGAGCACAGGAAATGCAACCGCCCAGACGAGCTCGCCTGGAGGTAGGCACATCAGGGGTTCGATTTCTACCATCGCGCCGTTTTGCGGACATCTGAAGATACCGGTCGAACTTGGGACGAAATATTGGGTAGATTGGTGATCATAATACGCGATACTCCTCTGGTGCTTTTTGAACGGATCACGGAGTTTTTTTCGCGGAGGAAGGGGGATCCGGTTCCTTCCTCTTCACGCTTTCACCGAGCTTCCTTCGACAACGGGAACGCGGCTCCCCTGCTCTGATGCGCATTTCGATCCCAATTGGGATGAAGGCTTATCTAGATTTGTAGTCAGGATAAGCGAACGGTGTGGGAGATGAAAGACGGCGGAACTTGCCGGAGTGGCAAATTCATCCAGGACGGCCACGTCTCTATTGTTCTAACAACCGCACCAACAGCTTCACTTTCCCCAGCAATTCATCATACGTAACTATCGAGATGTTGCGCGAGTCGTTACGGAGCAAACTGAACGAACGGCGTTTGCTGGTGTCGTTTCGAATCTCTCTCGAATAGTCGCCAGAGAGAATCAGGCATTTCGGATCGAACGCGGTGAATTATGTGCCTTCCTGAAGACTTCGGTAATTCGCCTGCAGCTCATGTTTGTATTTGAGGGTCTGGCTGATTCCGCCGCCGAGGTCATCACTAAAACGGTAGGTACCCTGACGATACTCCTTTGAGTTCAATAGCGGAGATACCGGCGTCTTTATTTCAACGATCAAACGTTTTCTGTGAAGCGATTCTTGAAAAGGAAATCCGCGAGATTGCCATTCCGATTCTCGATGGTCTTTCCTCCGACGTATGCATTGTCTTTGAGCAGCACGACTGGGGAAGCAAACACCTGGGCGATTATCCATGAATGTTCTTTAAAAAAGCTCTGCCAGAAGTCTTCATCCGCGTTCTCTCGCTGATGTTCCCACGTCTCGATGACGCTTCTTAGGCTGTTTAAGTTAGCGGCGATGCTCAGTTTTCTCAGGTCGTCGACCGTTAGCTCTTGGAGTTTAGAGAAATTCTCGGGATTCTGAAGAAAACTTTTTATGACCCCGGCGGCATTCTTCGGCGTAACGAGATACTCGTGCTCTCCCGGCCTAATGCCATACTGCTTGTGGAGTTCATAATATCGATCGAGTTCGGTGAAAAGCGTTCTAAGCTCCGCGGACTTGATCTCGAGTTTGATCCATTCCCCGTCTCGAAACTTGCTCAGATCAAGCGTCTTGTAGTCTACCCAAAGTCCAGTGGGCTTCTTCGCCTGAAATATGAAGGCACCCTTAACCGATGCCGCGGCATCGTAAGGGTTGTCCACGACTTGCGGCCTGAGACGAGTCGCGTTTTTTCAGTCTCTCGCAGTAAGATGTCGTCGCCCTGCGCGGAAGCACGCGAGGTCGATCGAAGTCGAATAATGTCTGGCATTTATATGGAAACGCTACAACGAATCCCCGGTACTGTAAACTTTCGGGATTCGGAGTATTACTATAGCGGTTGAATCCCAGAGGAAAAAAACTATCGAGTCTCGTAAGCTCTCGAGAGCGCTTTGAACCAATTAGCGGGACAAATACAAGGATTTGCCGACCTCTTCGCAAAGATGGATGAGCTCGGAGAGAGATCCGAGGATGCGGTTCGAACATTACCCGAGAGGGCGACCCAGTCGCGACTTTCGAACCGGGGAGTGAAAGAGAAGACGCCACAGACCCTTAGATGTGAAATTCCTCCCGACGAATCCAGCTGACCATCGTTCCGGGTTGTATTACGGTGACATCTATCGGTCCTCCCACCCCGGCTGAACCGCCCGGTTGCATTACAACGCCTGCGGTGAATCTCTGAACAATCGCCGTGCTCTGGATCATGCCCACCGCGAAATCGATGGCATCTTGGACGGTCATGGTATTCCAGGGGATTATGTAAGATAGCTGGCTCAGCTGAGTTACAGCGGTTCCGGCCTGATGAGCTGCCTGCAACGGCGGTAAGGTGACTATCCGCGGGTCGTAGCCGTTCACGATTCGCGCAACGACGTCGGTCTGCGCAATCCACCAGGGTCCGGGACTATTAGAAGTCCTCCCCGGCGCAATTGGCGCTGCGGGGGTCGGTAATACCGCTCCCGTGCACAATTGCTGCTTAACGGCGATATGGTGTTGAAGACCGCGTACAAAGCTTATAGCCGGCAAGCGAAGCGGTCGCTGCTCGACCCCAAGCGAAGGGGCAGCTTTATAGTGCGACTCGCAACCAAGGTTGTAAAGGGTGTGCGAAAATTAAACTTTAACGCGCATGTTGGATGAGCCGTGCCGGTCTTCACCAACCGCTGCAGCAAGCTGGTCAGCAACCAAGTGTCGACTTGCGTCGGCAGCGCCAATCATCTTCTACTTTAAGTGCCAAATCAGTGCCAACAAATCAGTGCCAACTGCGTGTGCCAAAAGAGCGCCAAACGGCGGTATCACCCTATGCGCTCAGTAGCACTCGATGCGCGAGAAATCCCCGCGCCAGTTGGGGTTTGAAACTCTAGAACGGCTACGATTATGGCGTTATTCGGAGCCCCCGTTTCGGCCTTTCACGTCGGTAAGACGGGTTCAAATCCCGTCGGGACGTTTACGGATCGAAGGCGCTAGGTTGGTCGCCTCATGACGATTGGCTGAAGGACAAAGGCATGCCCCCCGCGTGGCCCTGCATCGATGAGCGTGCGAGTTTTTATCTCGCGGGCTACGCGGCAGATCGGCGCTTCGCACCGTTGCTCGCTACGCCCGCGAACACCGCCGACGATTTTCGCGAGGCGCTGGCGCTGGTCGACGCCTCGCGGCTGGAGCGTTTGCTAATCGAAACCGACCGTCTGGTCGCCGAGCACTGGCGCGCGGTCGAGGCCGTCGCTGCCGCGCTGCTTGAGCGCGAGGCGCTGAGCGCGATGGAGCTTCACGCGGTCATCATCAGGTCGCGCTGATTCGGGCGAAAATTGTCCCAAGGAACATTGACTCCGATGGTTACATCGCCCTATTTTCGGCCATGGAACAAAGTCCAGCGCCTAATCTTATACCATTTCTTCTTGTTATCTGGAGCGATTGGACGACGCTAATGAGCGGTGCTTTTACTGTTCCCTTCACTATTCTCGCAACTGTTCTACCATCCGAGTGGCATTACAGTCGTCAAATATTTGGAGCTATGGCGCTGTCATTCTTTTCTTTGACCGTTTATCGCGTGTGGGCAAGTGAACGACACGAGCGAATCGCGCTTCAACAGCATCTTACACCTCGTTTAAGGTTTGAGACTGGAATGGTGAAATGGGATGCAGAGGAGTGGCCAGTGGATTTCGAGCACTTCGGGAGCAAAGATTGGGAGGAGCACCGGCGTGAACGCGCTCTGGAGCCAGGCTACTACGTTGCGGTAACGTTGGACGATTACGAGAAGGAGATGCTCACAATCAAGCTCGACATGGAACATTATGTCGAGAACAAGAAGGCTCGATATGCGCGTGAACGTGACCGAGCCAAACAGAACCTGATAAGCGAAGAATCGACATGGTTAATGGATATATCTACAGGGTCAAAACGCGCGCCAAAGAAGCAGACGACTCCATCATTTTTCAAGGCCAAGGGCGCCAGAACGGACGAACAGGATCCTATTAAGTTCTGTATAATATAGTGACAAATGCTCTGGTCGGTGCTAATATGTGGCGCATGGGTAATCCAGCGGGTGTGCGGCGGGATTTCGCTGCGTTGGAAGAGCGGCGGATGGAGGCGGCGCGATTACTGCGACAAGGGCTTAGCCAGTCCGAGGTCGCGCGAGAGTTGGGCGTACACCGCCAGTCGGTTAGCCGCTGGGCGCGGGAACTTGGAGCATCGGGAGTGCGCGGCCTGCGCAAGGCCGGACGCACCGGGCGTCCAGCGAAGCTCATCCCGGCCCAGTTGCGCGACCTCGAGCGCGCACTCAAGCGCGGACCCGAGGCGTTCGGATTTGCCAGCGGACTGTGGACCGCGAGTCGGGTGCGCGATCTCATCGAGTACCGGACCGGGGTGCGATACCACGAGGACCACGTCTGGCGCATCCTGCGCAAGCTTAACTGGACCTGCCAGCGTCCCACTGGAAAAGCGCTCGAGCGCGACGAGCAGGCAATCCGGCAGTGGAAGAAGTACCGCTGGCCGCAGATTAAAAAAAAGCGCTCTGCGAGCGGCGCACCATCGTGTTCATCGACGAAAGCGGACTGAGCGAACGGCCGCATCGGGTGCGGACCTGGGCGCCGCGCGGGCAGACTCCGGTGCTGCAGTATCACTTCAACTGGAAGGTGCTGTCGGCCACAGCCGGCATCACCTGGTGGAACTTTTACTTCCGGCTCTATCCCACAACCATCCGCGCCCCTCAGGTGGTGGACTTCCTCGGCCACCTGTTGCGTCATCTGCCGGGGAAGCTGTTGGTGGTGTGGGACGGACTGCCGGCGCATCGGGCGCGCTTGGTAACCGAATTTATCCGCGCGCAGCGTGGCCGGCTGGCGCTCGAGTGGCTGCCGGGTTACGCGCCGGAACTCAACCCGGTGGAGTACATCTGGGGTTACTGGAAACACCACGAACTGCCCAACTTCTGTCCCCGCGATTTCACCCAGCTCAGCCATCAGGCCCGCCGCGCGCTGCGCCGCATGCGTCGGCGCCCACGCTTGGTGAGATCCTTCTGGCATCAAGCAAAACTGTCACTATAAAATGCAGGACTTAATAATGCAGTTTCTGATTCTGCAGAAGCAGAGGAGCGGTACGTAGAGAAACTCATCGAGAGAGGTCGTGTCCGCATGGCTAAGGAGTAACGTCAAAGTGGACCACAGCAGATACAGGATTGATAAATATTTTGATTTTATTGCGATTTCAGATCTGATGCGGATAAACGACATGCACTCATCAGATGGGACCTCAGACTGCGCGAGATCATCGAGCATAAGCAGCCGAAGGTGGTCGCACTGAAATCGCGAGCAGCTTAAAGATCATTTCAACCGGAAATGCCTGAGTGCCTGAGGCTCGGGCATTTCTTCCGTTTAATAATTTATCCAGGATTTCCTCTAAGGGCAGATTCACTCATTACAATTCCCAGTGGAGTCTTCCGCCGAATACGGACACCGGCCCGCGATCACGATTGAATGCCGGGTTGCTGATGAACTGGTAATCCACGGCCGCGCGGACAGTTTCCCAGATTGGGAAATCATAATAGGTTTCCAGAACTTTCTCGCTGCCGTAAGTCAGCGCGCCGTCGCCGGCGAGTATGCCCAAGCCGCCTGCCTCCAGGAATTTTTGGTTCGAGCTCGAAGCGCCGCTCACGATGCCGGCAAGGCCGAAGGTGTCGTCGCGCCGCTGCCACGCCTCACCTTTGACGCTCACGCCCAGTGACGCCGTCCAATTAACATCGGTGTACGCCCACGCTTGTTCATGGCCGTCGTTCCAGCCCAGGCGCGAAAACAGGCCGACGTTCTTGGCCACTTCCTGTTCCCAGTTCAACCCAAAACCGTATTTGTAGCGGTAGGCTTGCGCCGCTGAGATGTCGGCTCCCGCACCTTCAGCCTTTAGAATGGAAATCGCCGCATGGTTACTGGCCATATTGGCTTCGTCGAGAAAGGGCAAAAATCGAATCGCTCCCGGATGAGCGTTGACGCTGTAACGGCGCTCAAATTCCACCACCATTCCCCAATCGTGCAAAAACGGGCCATAGGCGCCAGCTGAGCCAGTGCCTCCGATGGGGCGCCACAAGAGAAACTGGTCGTCACCTGTCAACGCGTTCTGCTTACTCGCCATTTGGAAAAATCCGTAGCGCAAAGCCCATTTCGGCTGATTTAATTCGACGGCAGATCCGGTGGTGTATCCGACGGTATCCGCCGCGTAATCCCATGCGAGGTTGCCCGTCATCGCCCAATTCAAAAACTGGGTTTGCGGGTCTTGCGCATAGGTGTTGTTGTCGAAAATGTCCAGGGGGTGAACCGGCCGACGGTGAAGGTCAGCCGCGAAATGTCCTGTTCGCCCGCAAGCGTGAGCTGGTCGTCACGCACGGCCTCCTGTTCGCCGCCCAAGCCGATGGTTTGACGAACAAACAAGCGCGCAAACATAACGAAGGGATAGGTGGTGCCGGTTTTGTAGGCGTCAGCGCTGGGAAATGCCTCGACGCCAAACGTTTTGCTCAGGCCGAAGCCCTGCCACATCAGTCCGTCCACGTGCGCCTCGGCTCCGCGCCATAACCGCACGCCGGCAAACAAGTCCAGCGAAGCTGTTTCCTGAGCCTCGCCCCTGCTGTTCAGGCTCTGTGGGCCAGAGTACTTGGCCGGAAAACCCGGGTCGCCCTGCACCACCTCGGTGTTCTGAACGTGCCAGTTCCAAATCTGCTCTGGCTCATTTTCCTCCTTCTCTATGGCGCCTAATGTCGGTTGGGTCGCCCCGATTGCGGCCGCGCCCGGCCCTGCCGCCGAAGTTGCGTCGGTGGTTGGCTCGGCGCCGGCAGCGAGAGCGGTCCGGCCCCAGCCAAAGAAGCCGGTGACCACGATAATGGCAACAGTCAAAAGCTCCTTGTTCATAAACCGGGATTTCCGTTTTGACTCTCCGATTCCAACTCGTTCTGTATGCGCTGGACCGCTATATCACGCAGGCGGAGCATCCGGCGATAGACACCGCGACGCGCGGAGGTGTTTAGCGCCGTGTCTGCCGACGAGCAGTGGCATATCGCCTGGGTCCGCGAACGTCTGTTCGATCTCGCCTATGAGCGTAATATCGACGAGCCGCGCATTTTTCAGAGGATAGCACTCTACAAGGCGGCGGAAGAGCGGCTCTATGTAACGCTCCTGGGAGCCGAGGCGGCCTTGGCGTAAACGCACCAGCCCACGCCGCCCCGGCCCGCTTTGCGCGCTGTTCTTCTGGCTCTGTTATCGGTCAGAACCCAAAAGTTACACCTTAGATTCTGATCCGCTCGACGTCGTCGAGCGAAATTTCATCCTGTGATCGTAGAGCTTAGTCGTCCGCGGCGTCGGGCGTATGCACCAGTGTGTGGCGAATTGCTGATTTGTGTCGAAAATCAGTAATTCGCCCCACACACAGGTCGACGGGCTCTGGGATCTTCAGCGAGCTGCAGTCCCACTATCTATTCGCCGACCACTTCGGACGACCGGGCAAGGGCAACGACAAGGGGAAGGTCGAAGGGTTGGTCGGCTACGCGCGGCGTAACTTCATGGTGCCGATCCCGCACGCGGCCGGCTTCGCAGAGCTCAACGCGCAGTTGCTGGCGTGCTGCCGGCGCCGGTCAGCAACCGACCCTCAATATCTCTTCATCAAGCCATCGAGACGGCGCCGTGGTCATCGCAGTGCCCTTGGTGCGTATGATGCAGGTGGCCTTTGACGAGATGGTCGGTGTGGCTGCCGTGCGGAATCGCTTCATGTCCGCAACCAGCCCCATGAGCGTGCTTACCGTCGTGCGCACCACACGCATGAGTCGGGGTACAAGTGGACGGATTCGAGCCACCCTCCGTCAGGACATGTTCATCCACATGCCCTTGGTGAGCACTGTGAAGATGCCCGTCATGCAAATAGTCGACGTGACCTTCGTGTTTGACGGCGGTGTGTCCGCAGCCTGAACCATGCGCATGGGAGTGCTGATCATGCGTTTTGTGGTCGCTCATCTCAATTGTCTCCTTCTGATCACGAGGTTCTGACTCGAACATTGTGATTGTCGGTCGATTTTAAATTCAACTAGCTCTTTGAATCGATAGATTTCGCGGCTTACGATCAGCCCATCATCGGAGCGGGGCCACTGAATCAGAGTCGGGAGCCATCATTTGGCCCTAGCCTCGGACTGCCAGGTCGCGAGCAATCCCGCCTCGCCGTCGGCCCACTGGTACTTCGCGCGCCCGCCAAACGCCTTTGCGAGTTCGTGCGCGATTCGATGCGCAAGCTTTTGCGAGGTCGTCAGAATCTCCAATGTGGTGCCATCCCATTCGATGGAAACGATCTGCCGCTCTGGCTGCGTGAAACCCGCCCGCTGAGCGACGTTGTGGATTCTTCTGCGGATGGCGTCGAGCTTGGCGGCCACTGTTGCGCCTCGCGCAATCACCCGGCCGTGATACTCGCCGCCCACGGCCTGCGTGCATCCTGGACAAGTTCCCCATTGCGCACGGTCAAGCAGCCTGCCTGTAAGAGGGTGATTCCGACGCCAGGTCTCTTGCGAATACACTGCGCCGCATCGCTGACACACGGTCGGGTCGAATGGCTCCGGTATTTTGAGCGGCGACCGGCGGCTTCTGGTTGGAGCGCGTGCCGCACCGGTTAAGGCTCCGAATCAGGTCCTTCCCACTTGTAGCGGGTTCAGTTCTGGCTCTCATCGCTCGCTCCTCTTTCGATTTGGCGCTGCAAGTGCCACAAAACACCGCGAAAGCGCTGTTGGAGACCGCTCGCTCTGATGCTTCGTTTCCGTCTGGTGTCGCTAGATAAAACCTCCGGCCTTAGCGCAGTCTTCACACAGATAGCTTTCTCCGAAGAATACGAGGTCGTGCTTGAGCCAACCGTCCAATGACGACCTCTCTATTTCACCCCGATGGAGCTTAGGACGTTTCGGTCGTAAGATGACGGTCCGCTCAGGCCGACTTCGGCATAATCTGCACTCGATTCTTTGGGAAAAACCAAACAGCGGCTGCGGATCTCGGCGAAGCACCGAGAGTTCAACGCTACTCATGGCACTGAACCTGTAATCGCCAAGTATGGGTCTTGTCAGTCTTCAAACAACGCCCACTTGTTACTCGCGGAGGCACGTCTCGGACCCTCGTTGCCAAGATAGGGCTTATGGCTCGGCTGAATCCGGTCGGGGGGGGGTGCGTGCTCTTCGGTCGGTGGGAAGTTTGTCCGGCACTGGCCGACTCGACCGATTGCCCAGCCTCGGCGTCGTCCTCAGCGACCCGCGTCCGCATAGGTCACACAAAAACCAACTCGGCACCGCCTTCCGAACGGATGCCAACGCCTAAGTTGAATATAAGTACGAATTGTAGAATTGCTTGCCGTGGCGCGCCCTGAAAGAGTATCGCGCATGGAACCATTGCGGTTCGTCTTCATTCGCACGGGGGCTGATTAAAATTCTTGCTATCGATTGATCGCTGTCGAGCTTGCTGACATGGCATGATTGCGGCCATGACGCGGCACGGCCACCACCCGATTGCGAAATTCATCCGCTGGCTCGAGAACGCGCGGCACATGAGAATTCCGAACTATGAGGCGATGGCACTTGCGACGGCGGCGCGCGGCGGAAGGACATCCGTCCGGTTCGTTCTGCTCAGGGAATCGACGAGCGCGGCTTCGTGTTTTTCACCCGACGCCCGAAGCCGCAAGGGGCGCGAGTTGCGCGGCAATCCGCGCGCGTCGCTCGCACTGTACTGGCAGCCGAAGGGCAGGCAGGTCCGCGTCGAGGGACGCGTGGAGGAAGTCACGCCTGCGGAGGCCGACGCGTACTGGCCAACCCGGCCGCGGCAGAGCCAGCTTGCCGCGAGCACGTCGCATCAGAGTGCTCGGCTTAGCTCGCGCGCGGAACTTTTCGCGCGGTGCGAGATGGTCCACATCGGCACTCATTTGGGAGTCTCTAAAGGCGTGAAGCGCTGGTGGCTGTTGGCCGCGATACTCACTCTCGCGCAACCCAGCATCTTCGCATCCACCATCGACGCGCAGCCGGCGCGAGCCTCAGCGCCCAGAGCGTCGCTTCCATCCGGCCCGCTGTCGCCCGCGTCGCTCATGGATGTGGGATACAGCGACATATACAACCTCGACACCGGCGGAGCACACAAGGCCTTTCAAGTGTGGGAGCGATCGCATTCCGGCGATCCCCTCGGCCCAACTTCGGAGGCCGCCGCCGACCTGTTCTGGGAATTCAACCAGATGCATGTGCTGTAGTCCGACCTTTTCATGGACAACGACGAGTTTTTCTATCGCCAACGGGCTCTCGCGCGCCGATAACTACGATCGAAGGAGTTCTGCCGAGTCAGAATTCGATCTGCGTGCGTGGTATAAGGACACTGGTCTCTCAGCCGTTGCTGGAGGGTAGTGAGAGTTCAAATCTTCCTCCCTCCACACTCCAGTCCCTCAGAGTCGAGACTTCTGGAGAATCGTTCGAAAAAATACGCATACACGCGGGGTTTTGGGGTTAGTGTGGGACCAGAGAACAGCGCGAATTTGCGGTTCTCGTCCGAAATTTCACAAACTTATCCGAGGACAATTTCCGTGGTCCCCATCTAGATCCCGCACGTGCGCGCGATTCGCGATCACGCCGCCGCTGAAGCTTGGTCGTGCTGAATTCTAATTGGCTACGACGACTGCTGCCCGCGAACTAGGGTCGGCGCCCGGCGTAACCACGGGTCGTGCGGATAATTCCCCTAGAGTTAAAGGACTTTCCGCAAGCTCTGTGAATTTTTGCGGTGGCGCTCGGGTGTATAGAGCGCCCTCTTCTTCACGTGCCGACAACCGTTGACCCGGAAGTCGGTTAATCGAAGGGATTCAGGAGGTGGAAGATCAGAAATATGAGAGTGGTTGAAGCAGCGCGGGAAATCTGCTGCCGCCGGCAGAGCGATGAAGATGGCTTAGAAACCCGCTTAATGCGATTCCTATTAGAGGAACGAAGTCCGCTCCGCGTGGAACTTGAAGCCACGGCGTCGGAAGGAGGCATGACCTATCGCGTACAGCAGTCTATCAGCCCGAGTGTCGAGCTGGCGGTCGAATCCGTCGATGGCTGCGTCCTCTACTTGACGGAGGACATGAATTCGACAGAGATACTGATGAAACGTTGCGGCGGCGGAATACGACAAACTATCCCCCTGATCTTTAGGCCGATCGAGTTCGCCTGAACGTCGCCCGCTTTGAAGGTTTCATAGGAATTCGCTCAAGCCTCGCACTCATTGGAGCGCGACGCGGAAGCCGTCACAAGTCCACACCTGCGGTGAGGTGCGGTCTGAGCGAAGGGTTCCCAGCAGTCTAGAAGCCCGCCTCTGCATGATTGCCGCGGGCCTCCATCAGAGGTCGCGCAGTTCGATTTGGCGAACGTGGCGGCTCGAGGGCTTCGTGGTCGAAGCGAGGCCCTCAACCATCGGACGAGAAGGCTATTGTTAGCGGCTGTAGCAGCGGGCTCGGGCGGCGGCAGCTTCCTTCTCTACGTAGCTAGCTGCAGCGGGATGCCCCGTTGTCCGATCTCGCCACACTTGGTTCTGGAGCTGGCGTGCGCGGTCGCAGGAATACCGCTTTCCGCCGTATTCGTAAAACCCGCTATGCCAACCATGATTAGCGTAACCGTCGCGGTCGTTTTTATAATTATCCCACCACCAATCGACCGGCTGGATGCTATTTGAATTTGCGCTGTAAGAAGGTTCCGCAAATGCGGGCGCGGTCATTGGCAGTGCCAGCATCGCGCCACCTAACAAACTCATAATCAGCTTTCTTCTGAGTTTCATGCGACCCACCTCCTGCTTACCTCATTGCATTTCCCGATGCGACCTTCCTGGACATCAGCTCCCTGTCCCGATCCTTCGAAATGTTACTTACGGGTCCTTTTATAGTTTGGTGCGCGGGGGTATCAACAGGGTCAAGGACCACACATTTAGTAAGCCCAGTAAGGGCCCGAACCGGCAGGCGTCTGTTGGCCGTCGATCGCCACGAATACGCTTGCCATGTGGACCAACATCTGATATATCGTACGATATATCAGATTGAAGATTTGGAGAGACTCAGCGTGATGAGTTGCGGATACTCGCGTTTTGCTCGCCCGGGCTGGCATGGCTTCGGGATGATGACCCGATCGGGCAGGTTTTTTGGTCCCGGCGAGGTCAGGCTCGCGCTACTGTCTTTGCTGACGGAGGCGACGGTGCACGGCTACGAGCTGATGAAGCAACTCGAGGAGCGCTCGGGCGGCGTCTACCGGGCCAGTGCGGGCACCGTGTATCCGACGCTGCAGCAGCTCGAGGACGAAGGTCTGATCGCTTCCGAATTGCGTGAAGGCAAGAAGGTCTACCGGCTGACTGACGAGGGGCGGCGGGAACTTGAAGAGCGCGATGAGGTCGTCCGGGAGATCTGGCGGCGCGCCCGGCGATGGGAGGACTGGCGCAGCGCTTTCGATCCTGATGCGTCCGAGATCAGAGGCCCGGCGGAACGGCTGGTCAAGGCGGCGTTCCGCGCCGTGGCGGGTGAACGCGCGAGCGAACGGCGCATAGAGCGGGTGCGCGAGATCCTGCAGCGCGCGCTGCGCGAGCTTGAAGAACTGGGCCGCCCGCGCTAGGCCGGTTCAGTTCAGGCGGGGCTGCTCTTGGTAGGCCGTAGTACAGCGGTCGGTGAACATAGCCACGACTTGGGAAGGGCTGGGCGCCGAATTTTTCGGCGAAGAGACGCAATGAGTTCGCCTCTATCCAAGCTCTCAAGCTCAGCCGCGAGTGCAATGGCCGAGGCGATTCGTCAGCGCCGTCTGAAATCCTTGAAGCTTCCCGGCGTGATCATGTAAGCGAGGTTGAATCCGTCCGCGTCTTTCCGGCGCGACCGTGAGATGGGTCACCACAGACACGTGCGTCGAGAACGAAGGCGTTCGGTGTTTCACAAGCTCTCTTAGACCGGGATTCCACTGGCCCATCTCCGGACCCATCGACAGATTCTGAGTTGACTAGCCGGGTCGAATCGCGAAGACCAAGTGCCCGCTCCTGCACGCTCCATAGAAGCGGGAGGTCAATTCGACGTGTGAGTCCGATTACGGTTAAATCAGGGGGGCTGGCGCCCTTCCAAGATCGCCTCAACGATCCTCGGTGACAAGAATCCTAGCGGGAGGACGTCCCGCACGTAGCGCGGCGCGATCCGCTCCTGCCGTGCTATTGCGCGGATCGAAGGTGTCTCTTTGGAGAGCAGTTGCTTGGACCATCGGTGGGCGCGAGCGATGGCCTTAATTAGCGGACGGTCGAATCTGCTGGTCTTGCAATTGCCCTCGAGCACCAAGCGCATCTCGATACCGCGGCGTTTCATCTCCACCGGAAACATCCTGCAGAGAGAAATCCGATCTCGGCATTTTTCATCTGCTTCGGTGGTCGGAAACGGCAGCTCGAGCAAAAGCCGCATACCCTGCGGGCTGATGTCGACACGAGTCACCAATTCAACCAGCGCAGACACTGATTCGTTCGCGGACTGGAGGCGTTCAAGCCAACTCTGAGACGACTTCAGGGCACAGGACAGACGATCTGAATTCGTCCCCGCCTCTTCAAGCGCGAGGGTAACCGCCGATTCGTCAGCGAGCATTGCCACCGCTGCAGCGGTGACGGTTTGCTCGATCTCGGGAGCGGATATTCGCCATCCTTTTTCGGGAGCATCAGAATCGCCTCTAACCAGACTTTTGGAGACATAATATCGATAGCGTCGCTTGCCCTTAGCTGCTCCCTGCACATACAAGGGCTCACCGCTTTCGTCAAAAAGCTTGCCGGTGAGCGGGCTCTGCGGTGCGTCAGTCTGACAGCTTTGGTGCTGCCGCCGCGTTTTGCTACGCAGTAACTGTTGAACTCGGTCCCACACCTCGCGGCTGATCAGGGCTTCGTGCTGCCCAGGAAAGCGTTCCTTCTTGTGCGGAATGTCTCCGACATAGATAGGGCTCGAAAGCAGATGATAGAGCGCGCCGCGTGAAAATGCGGTGCCACCACGGGCGTTCCCTGATTTGGACACCCTGCTCGCGGGCACAAGCCCTTGCGTCGCGAGGTCCTGCTTCAGTTCTCGGACAGTACCTAGTTCGAGGTAGCGATCGAAGATGTACTTTATCTTCTGGGCTTCGTCCAGATTGACGACCAGGTGGCGGTCGCGGACTTCGTAACCCAACGGCGCTAGACCTCCCATCCACATCCCCTTGCGCTTGGATGCGGCGACTTTGTCGCGGATCCGCTCGCCAATGACCTCGCGCTCGAATTGCGCGAACGAGAGCAGTACGTTGAGGGTCAGCCGGCCCATCGAGGTGGTTGTGTTGAACTGCTGGGTGACCGCCACGAATGACACGCCGCGGGCGTCGAACAGCTCGACTATTCGCGCGAAATCTGCGAGCGATCGGGTGAGCCTGTCAACTTTGTACACGACTACAACGTCGATCGTGCCCTCACGAATATCCGCCAGCAGCTGCTTCAACGCCGGTCGCTCCATGGTGCCGCCCGAATATCCACCATCGTCATACGCGGCCTTAACGAGCCGCCAGCCCTCGCCGGCTTGGCTCCTGATAAATGCCTCACATGCCTCACGCTGCGCATGCAGAGAGTTATAGTCCTGTTCCAGTCCTTCTTCTGACGATTTGCGGGTATAGATTGCGCACCGTCTCATAGGTGAGAGCGCCAGAGAGAAAATCCCTCACTGAAGCAGCCGGATAGACCGGTTGCACCGGAGTAAAAATCCGGCAGCAATAGCCCATTTGCCGTGGAACGGCAGAGGTGGGCGGAGGGATGAAGCGGGTGGAACTATACGCGCAGGTTCGACGAGCGGTTTACGTGGAGGGGCTGAGTCGGCGGGAAGCAGCACGGCGCTTTGGGATCGACCCGCGGACGGTGGCGAAGATGCTGGCGTTCTCGGTGCCGCCTGGTTATCGACGGAGCCGGCCGCCGGCGCGGCCCAAGCTGGATCCGTTTGTCGGGATTATCGACCGGATCTTGGAAGAAGATAAGTTACGCCCAGCCAAGCAGCAGCACACGGCGAAACGGATTTTCGAGCGGCTGCGCGATGAGCATGGGTATGACGGCGGGATCTCGATCGTAAGGGCTTACGTACACGAGCATCGCCAGCGGCTGCGCGAGATGTTCGTGCCACTGCACCATGATCCTGGACACGCGCAAGTCGACTTCGGTGAAGCGCTCGCGGTAATCGCAGGTGAGGAGTGCAAGATCCACTTCTTCGCGATGGACTTGCCGCACAGCGATGCTTGTTTGGTGCAGGCCTATCCGGCGGAGAGCACCGAGGCCTTCTGCGAAGGTCACAACGTCAGCTTCGAGTTCTTTGGCGGAGTGCCGCGTTCGATCCTCTACGACAACACCAAGCTGGCGGTGGCGCGCATACTCGGAGATGGCACCCGTAAGCGCACCAAGGTCTTCAGTGAGCTGCAGTCCCACTCTCTGTTCGCCGATCGCTTCGGGCGGCCGGGCAAGGGTAACGATAAGGGCAAGGTCGAGGGGTTGGTCGGCTATGCGCGGCGCAACTTCATGGTGCCGATCCCGCGCGCACTCAGCTTCGCTGAGCTAAATGAGCAGTTGCTGGAGTGCTGCCGCCGTCGTTTGAAGGATCGGCTACGTGGTCATGATGACACCATCGGCGAGCGGCTGGTGAAGGACCGTGAGGCTCTCCTGCCGCTGCCGCCCGCACCCTATGATGCGTGCGAAAAGAGGCCCGCCTGGGTCAGCTCGTTGTCGCTGGTGCGCTACCGCGGCAACGACTACTCAGTGCCAAGCGCATACGGTCACCGCGAGGTGCTGGTCCGAGGTTACGTCCACGAAGTTGTGATCGCCTGTGCAACCGAGGAGATCGCCCGGCACGCTCGTTCCTACGAGCGCGAGGACTTCGTGTTCAACCCACTGCACTACCTGGCCCTGCTGGAGCGGAAGATCGGCGCGCTGGACCAGGCCGCGCCGCTGGTCGGCTGGGAACTACCTGAAGAGTTCGCAACGCTGCGCCGGCTGCTCGAAGCGCGCCTGCGCAAGCCCGGTAAGCGGGAGTTCGTTCAGGTCCTGCGCTTGCTCGAGGTGTTCGGTCTCGAAGACGTGGTCGCAGGAGTTCGAGAAGCGATCGATCGCGGAGTGATTAGCTTCGACGCGGTCAAGCATCTCGTGCTGTGCCGCATCGAACGGCGCCCACCGCGACTCGACCTGAAGATCTATCCCTATCTGCCACAGGCGACTGTGAGCACCACCTCGGCCCGATCCTACCTGAGCCTGATGGCGGGAGCAGGTTCATGAGCGATACGCCCCAGGTTCTGCTCACCCATTACTTGAAAACACTCAGATTGCCCACCTTTTTGCGCGAGTATGACAAGTTGGCGCGCCAATGCGCCGGCGAGGATGTCGACTATCCTCGCTACCTGTTGCGCCTGGCCGAGCTGGAGATGATCGAACGGGAACGCCGGACCATCGAGCGGCGAATCAAGGAAGCCAGGTTCCCGGCGGTCAAAAGTCTCGATAGCTTCGAATTCGCAGCGCTCCCCTCGCTCAACAAGACGCTAGTGCTGGAACTGGCCCGCTCGGAGTATATCGCGCGCCGCGAGAACATCATCGCGGTCGGCAACAGTGGCACCGGCAAGACTCATGTGGCTCTCGGGCTAGGTCTGGCCGCCTGCCAGAAGGGTCTCGCGGTCGGCTTCACCACCGCTGCCGCTTTGGTCAACGAGCTGCATGAAGCGCATGATGAGAAGCGTCTGCTGCGCCTCCAACGTCAACTCGCCGGCTACAAGCTTCTGATCGTGGATGAACTCGGCTACGTCCCGCTCTCCCCAACTGGTGCAGAGTTACTGTTCGAAGTCTTCAGCCAGCGCTACGAGCGCGGCTCGATCATCGTTACCAGCAATCTGCCGTTCGATGAGTGGACCAGCGTGTTCGGCTCCGAGCGCTTAACCGGCGCACTGCTTGATCGTCTTACCCACCACGTTCACATCCTCGAGATGAACGGTGACAGCTTCAGGCTCAAACACAGCAAGCGCCGCATCAGTGACGATCAACCGCGAGAATCCGGCTAACACCACTAACTCCAACCCACAAAGCTAGATCTTTTCGACACAGTAGCGAGGGGGTGATCCCCCTCGCGCTCCCCCTGCCAGACGTCAACCTACCTGCCATCGGCTTATCCAAATGATGGACTTTTGCTCTGGCGCGCTGATGTACTTTCACTCCGGTGTTGACAACTGCCCGAGAACGGCTCATAAGAAATGTCGCCGGGTTCCGTGTGCAGCTCCATCGGAAGGGAGAAAAGTCGACACGGCTTCGAGGTCGGATGAGCGTCGGTTTCGACTTCGGAACTCGGGACCTCCCAAACGGTCGTCGGAAACTCATCCGCAGCCGCACCGACTTGCGATCTATGGGTCTTGGGTTTCTCTCCCTTGACCCAACCGAATAGGCACGGCTCATGCCTCCACAAGTAGGTCGAATACGTCAGGACCGGTCGACTTTTGACCCATATGATTTGTTGGTGGACGAATGCTCCGAACTCACCCCAGATTTTCTCGACCATCGAATGGCGCTTGCTGGCGTGCCATAGGTACCAAGCGGCATTTCGAACGATCGCGAACTCAAGCGCCATCTTGATGAACCCGCGATACAGCTCGACGCCAATCTCTTCGCTATTACTGACGTCGGCGCTTTTCGCTTCGACATATTGGCCGGACCAATCTTTATTCCGGTTCGCAGCACCGCGGTTGCCCCAGCTCTGAGGGTGCGATCCGCCCGTATATCCAACCGCATACGGCGGGTCGGTCGCGAACAAGACCGCGCGCTCGTTGCCCATTAGCTGCGCGACGTCCTCGGCTTTGGTTGCATCGCCACAGAGCAGGCGATGCTTGCCGACCCGCCAGAGTTGACCCGTTGCGGTTCCCCACTTGCGCCGTAGCTCGCCCGCTTGGTCGATCTGCGCCGGCGGCTTAGCCTGTGGATGGATCAGGTTCCACAACCGCTCGCCCGCTGTGCGTCGCAACAGTTCTTCAACCGCCTGGTTGTCGGTCCTCACGGTTTGAACGAGTGAGCTGATTCGCTCAGAGTCCGACTCGGCCAGCGACGCGAGCGGATCGAGAGTCAGCAATAGCTTGTCCGCCTCCGCGTCGTCGAGATCCAGAATCAGCACCGGAACTTCGACTTCCGGCGTAGTTTCGGCGCGTAAGTGACCATCGATGAGCATCAGTTTCCCGCCCGGCAACTCCCGAGCGAGCAAGGCATCGGCAAAGCCGATTCCCTCGAGAAGTCCGCGCAGCGCATTCGCCTGCGCCTTCGGATGTCGGCGCCAATTCTTGGGATTCGGAATCAGATCCCGGGCCCTAACCCGGCGCAGTTCGCGGATGCGATCCCGAAACTGCAGGCAACTTGCAGTTTTGACAGGGTCCGTCTTCAAGCCCTCGGCCTGACCGTTCTCGCTACTAAGCTGGGGTCCTAATAATTCTACTGCCACTGTTCCTCTCCTCGATAGGTCATCAGAACGGTATGACAGACCTACGCTACAGGACCATTGGGTCAACGCAGCAAGGACTAGTCTTTCGGAGAAAAACCTAGTCGTGGGCTGAATCGTTCATATGAACGTTTTTGGAGCTCTGTACCCTTCTAGAGCTGCGATTTCTTCTTCGAGAAGTGGAGGAAAAGATAGGCGCAACGTCAAGTCGGTACGGAAGAAGTTGTCGAGCGAGTAGATCTCTTCTTTTGAAATCAGAGCTTGTTGTTGGCCATGCGGCCGGAATGACGTAACAAAATCCTCGACACATGCGGCGACCGTGCAGAACCAGAGAAAGACATCGGGCTGAAACAGTACCGGCGGCTTCTTACGAAACTTTCCGAAGTCTTGGAAGACAGTCCGGAAAAGCATTTCTTTCCGAAGCAAAAGCTCGCTGGCTAGGTAAGCGGCACAGAGATGTGCGACCGGCTTGAATGTCCGCCAGGAATTTTTCAGACTGGAATCATTGATGGCTGGATACTTGAATTCCTTGAGAACCGCCTTCACATCCGTATTGTTACCATCTGTTTCGCGTAGCACGTAGATCGCCTTATTCAAGCTCGCTCCAGAGTGAGTGTGCTGATTGATTGAGCCGATTAACAGTAGCAATCTCCCTGTGCATACTACGGCAAACCAGCGCCGCATCCATTCCTGTTCCAGCGTATGCTCGGAAGGTGAGTCCTTCAGTGCAATCGTGGCACTAATCACGCCGCCAAACGGATCGAGATAGTGCTCGAACACTCTGCTTTTCGTCCACGCGCAAGGATCAGCAAGTGGTCGAGGAAGTTCCTGAGGCAATTGGGAGCCCGCATCCAGCAGAAGCCGCCTGATCTCTTCCTTACCGAGCCGAGTGATGAACTGCTCAGACCACCAGTCCGCGAACTTGACTCGGAAGATAATTTCGGCCGCATTGCATAGTTCGGCTCTGTCCGGAAATATCATGTGGGACATAACGTGCCCGGCGGCCAAGTGACGCTTGATGCGCTCATCTAGAGCGATCTTGGATGCTTTGCCCATCACCACAACCCTCGCCGTAGAAAGTAATTAATGAAAACGGACTTCACCCGCGCCCTCTCTTTTTGCAGGGACGGAACTCGCCCGATTTTGAAGCCCGACGCAACCGCAGACTAGAATCGGCCGGAGGCTTCATGTCAATGAAATGCTAGCACGTCCCGTTGTGTCTCCATTACATTGGTCGGACGTTTTTCGCACAAGGTCCGGAGAGTGGGGACCGCTTCTTGAAAGCCAGAGCATCGCGATATTCGCCGCGAACCCATGCCATCCGGTTGGCGATCGACCCCCGAGCTAATCCCGGCGAACCAGTTTTTGACGAACCACAGAAGCGGCGATACTGTATGCGAGGTACTGCGCTTTGAGGGCGCGGGACTGTCCTGGTGAAACGCAAAAGAGCAGCGACCCGAGTCTCGTGCAGCGGTATTTGACCGTACGCGAGAGTCTTTAATTGTCGGTGTCGAGGTCTTCAACCGCCCGTCAGATATCGGCCGACCTGAGGGCGTGTTGCTAATGATGAATCAGGTCTTAGAAATGCTGTTGAAGACCGTGGTGTTCGAGAAGGCCGAATACGCGCGAAACGAGAAAAATACAACTATGGATTTGAGAAGTGTTTGGCGATTTGTCAGACCCAGATCAACGTACTGGACGAGAACGAAACTGTTTCGCTGAAGAATCTGAATGGTTTCCGAGACGCTGCGGCTCACGATCTGGTGGAAATCACTGAAGGTCTCTTATACGCCCACGCTCAGCAGGCAATTCTTATCTTCGGAGCGCTTCTCAAGCGCGTGTTTAACAAAGAATTGGCCAAATGGCTGCCGAGACGGATTCTTCCTCTGACTACCTCGCTGCCAACCGGGATAACGGCGATCGTCGACCAGGATATGACCGCGATCAGCAGCATGCTCAGCGGAGACCGGCGGCGCAAAGATGATGCCGAGGCGAGGTTACGACCGTGGTGCGACAACCGTCGGTTGGACTATCGGAAGAGAAGCCAGACGACAGCGAGCGATCAGATCTGTTCAGCGAACGAGTTCGAAGAGTGCGCCAACCGCAATGGCAGGCTCGGGACGAAAGCAGAACACAGGAAATCGATATGAATGAACGCGCGAAACTCACTCGTCACACCCTCTATGAATCGGTCTGGGCGCAGCCGATGACGAAAGTCGCGGCCGGTCTCGGAATTTCAGACGTCGGCCTGAAGAAGATCTGCATCAGACACCACGTGCCTGTGCCAGGCCTCGGATATTGGGCGAAAGTTGCCGCCGGAAAAACCGCCAGCCACACAAACGAACCCCGGAGGAAATCGCTCGCGAAGAAAGGAGCAAGAAAGCGCGCAGCGGCGCGAACGAATATCTGTACAGACCCTCAGAACCCGAATGGGACTACGTTCCATCTGGCAATTGTGTGCTCCAACTTGACGAAAAGTATCACACTGGTCTTCGAAGGATCTGCGCCGACGGCAGAAAGCAGCGGATAGAGAATCTGCTTAACGATTTTTTCGCAGGAGCCGTGGCCTACGCAGCAGCTGAAAAAGTGGCACGTGCGGAGCGAGAGAGATGGAAGCGAGAATGGCAAGATGCGGAACGGCGTCGATGGGAAGAACAGGAACGGCGCAAGCTCGAGGAGAGTCGCTGGAAATTTCTGGCCGACAAGATCGAGGTTCTCGAACGAGCGGAGAGAATAGAACGTTTCGTCGAAGCAACTAAGGCGCAGCTCGCGAATGCCGACGGGTCGCCTCAGCTCGTTCGTCTTCTAGACTGGTCGCGGGATCATGCGGTAAGACTGCGAACGGAGTGCCTTCCAAAAAACCTCGATGAGGCTCTGTCCGAGGCACTTCTCTTCCAATCTGAAAGCAATCACTCGGTCGATTGACGCAGACCGTTAGGCGATCGAGCGGAGTGGGAAGTATTGCGAAGTCTTCGACAGAAGGGCGATCAGCAGGCTCGACCCTGAGGAGGTTGTCCACGCGCACTCGAGGGTTTTGGTAGAGGTGTCGTTATCAGCGTCGCCGCGCTGCTACTTTGCCGGGCTCGATGCACTTCTGCGTGCTCCGGGCAAGAAGACCTCGCTGAGCACTTTGCCCGGCAATGGATAGTCCTGCCATATCGGAATCGGGCCCGCCGGCCATGAGACATCTTCGACGTCGAGGACCCAGATGGTCTGTGGCGACTTCCGCAGCCGGTGCTGACCCTGTCTGACGATGATGAACTGTTCACCAGGTGCGAACACAACCTCCTTGTCTTGGGGACGCGTTGAAATCGGCCCGATCTCGACACCAGAACAACTGCGCATGCGAATCAGCATGGTGCTGCCGTATTTGAGGGCAACGTTCAACTTGAGCGAACAGCTCACAAAGGTCGGATCGCTCAGCATCAGACCGACCGGGTGCGCCCTAACCCAAGCGTCAACTACGATCGGGTCGAGACCTACTCCGCGGTACACGACGCCGCTGTGCTTCGGTTGCTTGCTTAACGCAGACGCTAACTCAATTGCTGGTTTGTTGTCGGAACAAATCAGCGCCTTTTCTATTTCCGAAGCCTCAGCAAGATCGGCCTTTTGGGGCCGGGAGAGTTCTAAACCTCCCGCCTCGCGGACTGCGGCGATTGAACTTCGATGCCAAGGTGTCAATTCGTGAAAGCAGAGCGGCAGGTGGGCCGCGGAATCTTCGAGGGAACCCATACTCTTTTCATCACGTTTGCGGGAAGAAACCTGAAGGCATCGTTCGGACCTTGCGGATTTCGACCTGATCGCGTTTCTGACTAACGTCACTCTTGCTTGTGCAGAGCGCTGCAATTATGAAAAAGGAAACAATTCGCCCTTTCGGGAACCTTATCCCCAGAAAAGTATCGTTGAGTCTCTTTCTGGTTTTCAGTAATTGCCTTTCGAAATCTCACCTGAACTGGCATAGAAGAACCTACGCCTTGTATCGTCAAGAGGCGCAAGCTTTTCTGCTTCCAATTCGATGCTGCTCTTCCAGATCCAGAAGCGCTTATCTGTTCACCTAAGAAAAAAGCCTGAATACCGACCAAGCAGTGTCCATCTCGCGTCGAGTTAGCCATTCAGAATACCAAGTTCATGCCGATTGATTTCGAAGGTGGTACGTTTCCATCTTCAATTTGACGTCGTCAATCCAGCTCTCGGATTCGTTTACTTCCTGAAGAGTTCGTCCCAAAAGTCAGCCTTCATGTTCGGAAAAATACCGGCAAGAGCGAGTCCCTTACCTTTTCTCCAAAGGAGACTTGAAAGCAACAAGCTTTCAATCAAAAAGATGCTGCGTTCATAAGCGTATCGTAGGAAGATCCTCGTGGTAGCAAACATCAAACCTCGTTCTATTTTTCGTTGAGCACTCGCCGGACGTCAACCGCTCGGCTGTCAACCGCCACTTTGTCAACCGCCGCTAGAGTGTCAACCGGTTGACGACCGGGAGAGGGGTTCGCATCTGACTGGGTCATCCAGCAAGCAGTCTGTCTCTCTCGGTTCTCTCTACCAGAAACGCCAAAGGAAGCCGGGGTTTGCGGTTCAATTCGGGCACGAAGCGGAACCGGAGAGGACGACCCGGCCGGGATGCGAATATTTCTCCGTCTGGCAGTGACTCGGTTCTCTTTCGCCGGAGATTCGCGCACCACGACGCTCCGATAGAAGGAATCGACGACCGTCCGGTATAGGACGACATCGGGGATGGCGGGTTGCGTGATCTGCCGCGAAAAGCCACTTGATTTTGCCAGAGGAAAGCGGTCTGGCGGCTTGGGCTCGTATCGGCCCGACGCCAACTGTGCAACGAAGCGCCTTAAGCGAAGTGTCCGGAAAGGCCGACGATGAGCCCGCGTGGATCAGATGGTTCGACCGCAAGCAGCAGGCCTTCCTAGAAAGCCTAACTTGACAATGTCACACCTATGAAGTGACCCAGCGTATAAGTCACGCCCGCAGCGGCTAGTCCGACGAGGAGCTGTCGGATTCCGGAGAAAAAGAAGCTTCGTCCGGTGAAAAGGGTCGCTCCTGCGCCGATCAGAAAAAGCACGGCCGAACTTATTACGATGCTCGCGAGCACGGCAGCGGAACCTGACAGGAAAAAGAAGGGCACCACCGGAAATAGAGCGCCGGTTGCGAACAACAGAAAAGACGACATAGCGGCATTCCATGCATAGCCGCCGAAGTCCTCTCGCGTTGTGGTTGCCGGGCGGTTGGCTAATGATCGAGCCTCATCCGGCCTGAGACCTTGCGCCGAATAGATATTGGCCAGCTGCTCTCTTTCCTCTTCCGAAATATCGGCTGGTTCTCGAGCTTCAACGTCCACCCCTGTCTCGTGGCTCTCCCGAGACGTGCTGATCGACGACCACTCGCCCATCGCCATCGCGCACGCGCCTGCAACCAGGCCCGATAGTCCGGTAACCAGGATTGCGTGGGATGTCAGATTTGCGCCGGCTACTCCCATGACCAGGCTCAAGTTCGATGCGAGCCCATCGTTGGCACCGAGCACAGCCGCACGCAATGCGTTTGCTAGCGGACCGATTGACATATTCGGCATGGAGGCCGCGACCGCTCGAATGATGCGCGCGTGGGATCTCTCGGCTGCGTTGAATCCGCCGGCGACGGCTTCGGATTGAGCATCGTAGTATCGGACATCAGCGTGCTCGCGTGTGCTCACGACCGGAAGCACGAAATCAGGACCCCAGCGGCGGGCAAGCCAGATCAAGGTTCTAGTGCGCCACCCTACACTGAACTCAGGCACCTGTTGACCAAGCTCCGAAAGTCGTTGCTTCCAGAATTCCTTGTGAGCTTGCTCGATCGCGGCAAGGCGCTTATAGACCTCCGCGATTTCGGGTTTGCGCTCTTCAACAGACAAAGCTCGATATAGTGCAGCGCTGTCGACCTCAAGCTGAATGTTACGAAAATATTGCCTGACCGTGTCTTTGAAGTCTCTTGAGTCAGTCGGCATAGCGGCAGCGGCCTCGACCGCGAGTACGAATGTTCACGAGGCGTTCGAACTTAGTTCTTGGAGCCCTGTGCGGAGCGCTCAATCAAGCATCTCAGAAAACTCCCTCGGTCGCGATGACAAACGCAAGCCGCGGCTCCAAAGCTAACCGAAGTTGCTTCTTCTGCCCGGCTTCAAAGTCTTCGAGACGCAAGTGAGAAAGCGCGGCTGGCCGGCGGCTAGCACAGCGCTGACCAGCTCTCAATACGCAACATTTTTCCGCGCGGCCCTTGTATCTGGAGAAAGGCTCATAGTGAGCATCTTTCCGCTCGGCCTCTTACTGAATTTGGAGGCCGAGGGAAAGATGCGGGGGGTTGGGGGGAACGACAAGGCGGCCGCCGGCTACGAGGCCGGGATGCCGACGGTTAGGGTACCCAAGGCGGAGTCGGCGAAGCCGCGTCAGATCGCGGTGAAACCGGCTTAGGACCACGGGTGCGCAGGATTCGAGGCACCCTTAAAGGAGGAAACCGACAATGACCGAACAGGAGATTGCCGCGAAGGAGAAGCAGCAGGTAGAAGGTCAGGAGAAGACTCGCGCGGGCCGTTTCTTTCTCCCTAGCAGGGTGTTGAGGAAAGGAGCGAATCGCGAACTTGTCTTGGTTTGATCAAGATGACGAAGTGAGTATTAAGGTCGCCTGGTCGGTTGTTGGACGCCGGGCGGCGGCAGGTGCCGTTCGCTGGCGGCTCGATTCATCCACTGGAACAGAGTTTCGCGATCCTGAGGAGGTTGTAGGCAGCGCCGACCAGGTAGGCAGCAAGGCTGGTCCGCTCCAAGCCGCGATAGCGGGTGCGACGGAAGTTGCCAACCGTCTTGATCCAGCCGAAGATCTCCTCGACCCGTTTGCGCACGCGCTGACTCACCGCGTACCCGGGCCAACTGGTCGTCCGCAGGTCGAGCGCCGAGCCACCTGGCCGCCACTCATTTTGCGCCACATGCGGCGTGACGTTGAGCGCACGGCAGCCCGCAACGAACTCGGCCCGATCGTAACCCTTGTCCGCCGCAACCGTGATCCGGTGAAACCCACCTACTTCTTCCAGCATCTCCAGTCCCTGCTCACATTCGGCCCGACCAGTGGCCTGACCCACGCGCAGATCGATCATAATGCCGTTGCGATTCTCCATCAGCACGCTTTCGGTGTAACAGAGCCTGGCCTCTTTGCCGGCGCCCTTCTTCGCCAGCCGCGCTTCGGGATCGGTCGTCGACTGGTGGGTTGCGTTTTGGCGCCGCTCGCCGTGGAAGTTCACGCTCGGATTACCCGGATCATCAGGCGGTGTACGATCGCTCGGGTCCTCGCCCTTGGGGCGCAGGCTCTTGAGCGACGCCCACGCCTCGATCAGCGTGCCGTCCACCGTAAAGTGCTCGTCGCTGGTCAGCTTCAACTCGCGAGCCTCCGCCACCACAGTGCGGAAAAACTCGCCCGCCACGTCGTGCTCCAGCAAGCGTGCTCGGTTGCGGCTAAAGGTCGAGTGGTCGAAGCCCGGCTCGTCCCAATTCATATCCAGGAACCACCGAACAAAAGGTTGTAGTCCAACTGCTCGCAAAACATCCGCTCGCTACGCACCGTATAGAGCACCATCAAGAGCGAGGCTTTCAACAACCGCTCCGGCGGGATCGAGGGTCGGCCCACTTCCTGTACATCTGCTCGAACAACGGCGAGAGTTCTTTGAGCGCCACCTCAGCTAGCGGCTTGATCATCCTGATCGGATGGTTGGCCGGGACCCGCTGCTCGGGGTTCACCAAGATCAGCATCGTCGTCTGTGGCCGATCGTATCCACGCATCTTCCTCTTCCTCCTCAACCCCGCTGGCCTCGTTCCACTATACAGATCCGAAACGATCCGTCGATCCGACGGAGAGGAACTTCTCAACATCCGGCTAAGCGTCTTTGCAACTACAACTCTATGATCCGCCCGTCGTCTGCGTATTCAACCTCCAGATCCCCCACACGGCGCAGCATATCTTCGCTCATGTGTGTGAGTACCAGTCGTCGGCATCCGAGCCGCTCGCGCTGGTCCCGTAATGTCCGATAGTCGAGATGGTTGTGCTTAGTCAAAACCTAAACCCTTACATATTGGTGGTGCAGCCCACCCAGAATTGAAATGGCTGCGATGGGGCCGAGCTTCTGTGGGCGTCGAAAATCCGGCGCATTCTTGTCCAATGAGAGATGCGTCCGCACCTGGTTATAATAGGAAGCGTAATTCTTCAGAACGCGACGCAACTGCGCTTCGTCGAACACGACCAAGTGATCGAGGCTTTCGCGCCGGATCGAGCCGATGAGGCGCTCGACGTGGCCGTTCTGCCACGGTGAACGCGGCGCGGTCGGATGATCGCGGATCCCCATTGCCCGAATGCGCTGGGTGTAGGCTGGACCGAATGCTCCGTCACGGTCGCGAATCAGATGACTTGGCGTTTCGTCCCAGGGGAAAGCGTCAGTCACCTGTCCAGCGATCCACTCGGCAGTCGGATTGGTAGTGACGCTGATCATGACTAGCCGCCTGCGGGCGTGACGCAGGATCACCAAGCCATAGAGCAGCTTGAACGAGATCGTGCGTACGACGAACAGATCCAGCGAAGCGATGCCGCCAACGTGATTGCGCAAGAAAGTCTTCCAACCTTGGGACGGTGGTCGGCGGCGCCGGACCATATACCTGCCGACGGTTGATTCAGCGACTTCGATGCCAAGCATCAACAATTCGCCGTGGATCCGCGGTGCGCCCCACAGCGGGTTCTCGCGGCTCATCCGCCGGATCAGCGCTCGAAACTCGGTATCGATCCGTGGACGGCCGCCGACGTGGCGGGACTTCCAGCGCCAGTAGGCGCGGAAACCACGTCGGTGCCAGCGGAGCACGGTCTCCGGCTGGACGATGATGATGGCGTCCAGGAGCGATGGGTAAAGTCGATACAGCCATACCAACAGCAGGCGATCGATGTTCCACAGTCTTACGCGCGTCGGGGACTTGCGCCGTCGAACTACCAGTTGTTGGCGCAGGAGGAGATTCTCGGCCTCAAGCCGCGCGCGCCCCGTGAACCGCGACCGGATAGCAAGCAGCAGCTGGCTCAGAAACGCCACCATCGGCCGCTTCATTACCATACGCTTACCCGCGTGTCATCCAGGATGAGGTTTTCGGGAGGCACAGGATCGCTGGACAGGTGACTGACGCTTTCCCCTGGGACGAAACGCCAAGTCATCTGATTCGCGACCGTGACGGAGCATTCGGTCCAGCCTACGCCCAGCGCATTCGGGCAATGGGGATCCGCGATCATCCGACCGCGCCGCGTTCACCGTGGCAGAACGGCCACGTCGAGCGCCTCATCGGCTCGATCCGGCGCGAAAGCCTCGATCACTTGGTCGTGTTCGACGAAGCGCAGTTGCGTCGCGTTCTGAAGAATTACGCTTCCTATTATAACCAGGTGCGGACGCATCTCTCATTGGACAAGAATGCGCCGGATTTTCGACGCCCACAGAAGCTCGGCCCCATCGCAGCCATTTCAATTCTGGGTGGGCTGCACCACCAATATGTAAGGGTTTAGGTTTTGACTAAGCACAGGCATGTTTATGTTGCCCATGACAAATCTCCTGTAGTTGCGCTCGAGCGTTACCCTACTTCACATGATCAGCCTTCACCCAGCTCGTGCACGAGGGTTCACGATAGCCGCGCCGAGTCGCGTCACGCGAACTTCACGAGAAGGACAAATGCTTGTTTCGATCCTTGCAAGCAGAATCACAGCCCGCTTACCCCGAAGCCTTCTATATCCACTTCAAACTCTTCGCCTGCGTCCAGAAGGATGTTGAACAGATACTGCCCGGCCGAACGTTCGCAAAGGATTAAATAGCTGCGGGCCGTCATATCAGAGGCCAACGCACCGCGGGCGTGATTAGCGAGGTCGCTACGCACTATTTCAACTACTAGCCCGGCCGCCGAAGTGCGCAATGCGGTGTTATTGGGAGTCGCCTTGTCGCCAAAGTCGACGCCACACAGTTTGGACATGACTTTTGCGCTGTTCGTCCCGACTATACGTATCAAGGCGCGCGCGTGTGTGACGTCCACGATAGTTATTAGCTCGGGGCCGCCGTCGATGCTCGTTGTCAGATGCGACGGTATAGACGTGCCCGGTGGACCGATCATCAGCCACTCTTCGGGAGCTATTCCGGCTACCAGACGTCCGGAATCGTCGCGCCCGGCGCGGCCCCGGCCAATACCCAGAGTGTGGGCGGCCGTGCTCTCTGCACTTGCGCGTATCAGGATCTTCTGGCATGGCGTGCAATCGATCAGCCGCAGGGGCGCCGAGGAATGCTTCGCCGATATCTTCCATCCGGCGACCACAGTGACAGGAGGCGCCGGCGCTATCGGGCTACGCGCTATAGGGATCGTTTCAGCCACGCAGTCTTGTCCCTTGCGGATCGAAGTGGATTCGTCGCTCGGCGACCTGCGCGGAGATACGCTCGCCGTCGGGCAATCGGATAGTCAGGCGAGTGCCGGCCTTCGACGAAGCTTCGTCAAGGAGCGCCATGCAGATCGAACGCCGCAGCGTAGGCGACATACGACTCGAAGTGACTCGCCCCAGGATCCTGTCGCCGTTGACTATAAGGCTCGCCTCAGGCGGCACCACGTTGGGATCGGAGGGCCATAAGCCAACCAGCCGCGGATAGTCATTCCGCTCGGTCTGCCACTTGAGTTCGGGTTTGCCGACGAAATCGGTCTTTGCGAACTTTACGAACTTCTTAAGGCCAAGGCTCAGCGCCTGCGTCAGTCCATCGGTATCCTGTCCGATAATGACGTGCCCTTTTTCCAGCCGCATGATACGCTGCGCTTCGATGCCAAAAGCTTGAATTCCGAGATCGTGCCCGCAATCGATCAACCTTTCCCATACGTACAGTCCATAGCTGGCCGGCACATGTAACTCGTAGCTCAGCTCCCCGGTGAAGCCCAGGCGCAGCAGATAGCAACCATCCACGCCGGCAACGCGGCCCTTGCGCGCTCCCATGTATGGAAAGGCTGCGGTATGCAAATCGACTTCCTCGGTCAACCGCCGAAGCAGTTCGACCGACTTGGGGCCCGCGACGTTCATCGATGCGAAAGCGTCCGTGGCGGGAACGACGTGCACGAGCCAATTGTCGCTGGAGCCTTGGAGCCAGGACTCGATCCATTGGCCCACGGCGGCAGCGCCCGACGAGGTGGTCGTCATGAAGTACTCATCGGCAGCAATGCGAGCGGTGACGCCGTCGTCGAGCACCACACCGTCTTCGCCACACATCAGGCCGTACTGGGCGGAACCTACCGCGAGCGCCGACCAGTCGTTGACGTATAAAAGGTTGAGCAGTTTGATGGTGTCCGGGCCGTGCAATAGGTACTTGCCCAAAGGCGTCACATCGATGATTCCGACGTTGGTGCGCGTGTTGGTGACTTCCGACTGTGGATCCCCGTAATGCTCCGGGCGAATCCACCGCCCTGCGACGAGCGGCGCTGCCTTATGAGCCTCGTGCCACGGCTGCATTGGCGAAACGTACATCGGCTCCATGCGCCGCCCGGCCAATCCTCCAAGCGTGATTGGCGCGTAGGGAGGCCGCCAAACGGTCGTCCCGGTTTCCTCGATGCTATGCCCTAGCATCTCGGCCACGATCGCCATCGTGTTGATGGTCTCCAATTTTCCTTGCGTAGGGCCCATCGTTGAAGTGGTATACCGCTTGACCAACTCGATGGAGTCGTAGCCTTCCTTGACCGCGGAGCATATATCCGCTGAAGACACGTCCTCACACCAATCGACTGTTCCGTGGGTACGACTGCGGAACAGTGGCGGATGATTGTGCACTGCGAGTTGCGGGATCACTGGCCGCGAACCGTATCCTGCGCGGGCGGCCGCCGCTTGGCCAACCGCCTGAGCGTGACCGATCAGCTCCCCGATCGAACCATCGCCGGCCAAACCTCCCGCCGCAAAAACGTCGTCGGGAAGGTTACCGCCCGGAAGGAAGCGCGCGGCAGCGGCCTCATATCTGGGCTTGTCGCCGGCCATGTTCAGCAGGAGGCCGGGCGCGGTCCAGCCCGCGGCAACCACCAGCAGATCGCAATTCACCCGCACGCCATTGGCCAGCTCTACGCTGCGCACTCCGTTGCGGCCATAAGCCCGTACGATGCCATCTCCGCGCCGCGCATCGACGACCGCCGCAACCTCCACGTTGACGCGCCGAAGGTCGACCACGGCCTGATCGCCCTGGTCATTAGCGGTGAAGACCACCGCCCGCGAGCCGGGCCTGACAGCGTAGAGGTTGATCAGACGCCGCACCGCTCCCGACAGCATCACGCCCGGCAGATCGTTTCCCTCAAACACGTAAGGACGCTCGATTAGGCCGGGCGCAACGATCAACCCCTTGACGCGCGCCTTGATTAGCCTTTCGACGACCCCGGGCAGACTGCGCTGGACGACCGCTACCCAGTTGCCGTCGTAGCGGCCTGTAACCACGGAATCGGTCAGCACCTCGATTTCTGGCTGAGCGAGCACTTCGTTGCGAAGCTGATCCAGCAACTTCAACTGGCGCTCGTCGCCCCATCGGAGATGGCCTCCGAGTTGATGCCCTTCCTCAACCAACATCACCTGCGCGCCGGTCTTTGCCGCCGCCACGGCGGCCGCCATACCAGCGGGTCCGCCGCCCGCGACCAAAACATCCGGGTGCGCATAACGCTTATCGTAGTAACCGTGTTCGGCATGCGGATTGATTTCTCCGCCCGTGATGAAACGTCTGAGGATGCGCTCATAAAAGGGCCACCAGCGTCGAGGCCACATGAAGGTCTTGTAGTAGAACCCGGGTCCCATGAACCTGGCCATCAGCCGGTTTGCGGATTTGAGATCAAAACTCAGTGACGGCCATGCGTTTTGAGCCTTGACCTGCAACCCGCTCTTCACCAATCGATGCGCGGCACGCACATTCGGTTCATCGCCAACCTGCATCGTGCAGGAAGGGTCGAGATAGTCAGCGGTCAGGATTCCATGCGGGCGATGGTATTTGTAGCTGCGCGAAAAGATCCGCACGCCGCAGGCAGCGAGCGCGGAGACGATAGTGTCTCCCGCGAAGGCGGGAAAGGTCACACCGTTCCAGGTGAAGCTGAAGTGCTCGCCCCGATTGACAACCTCTCCAGGTTGCGGCGCGAGCCGATTAGTCATTGACACGGTCATCGGCGCACAACCGGGATTCCAGCGGTATCAGGTTGCGCCGGAGGTTCCGCTTCGACGCTCGCAGAGACCGGCTGCCGTTCGCTTCCAACATAAGTGGCACGAATTTCGTTGGTAATTGTATGGCGCTCACTGCGAAAGTATCGGCCGCATCCAGCCTGATGGCACCAGGTCTCCGTGATCCATCCGGCCTGGTTGCGTTTGAGGTATAGGTAGTCGCGCCACTGCTCTGTGCTGGCGCCATTGGGGTCGGGGCGGGGCTTGATTTCCCCGCCCCAGCGAAATTCCGAAACGTTACGCGGCCCGCAATATGGACATGGCACCAATATCATCCGGCACTCCTTTCCGAAGACGCACCATGTTCAATGGCCTACCGAAGCGGCGCCTTTTTCGCCCACCAGGCGACCCTCCAGGAAGCGCGCAAGACTGAACGGTGCGATCAGCTCGGGCGTCTTTCCGCTTGCGACCAGTTGCGCCATCGTCTCACCGGATACCGGACCGGCTTTGAAGCCGTAGGTGCCCCATCCGACGTCGACATAAAATCCCTGGACCGGTGTGACACCCATGACCGGCGAGAAATCCGGAGTCATGTCGCACAACCCCGCCCATTGGCGTACCAGCCGGACCTTGGCGATGGACGGAATCAGTTCGAGCACCTGGCCCGCCAACTCCTCGGTGAATTCCAGCGAACCACGCATCGAATAGGATCCGAACGGATCGACGCTGGCACCGAAGACCATCTCGCCGCGATCGGTCTGACTTACGTAGACATGCAGGGTGCCTGAGACTATTACGGCTCCGAGGAAATGCCTAATCGGTTCGGTCACCGCCGCTTGCAGCGGAAGAGTCACGATTGGAAGCGTTACCCCGGCCATCGCCGATACGACGCTGGAATATCCTGCGGTACAGTTGAGCAGGTGCCTGGTCGCGATCTTGCCCCGCGTGGTTCTCACTGAGACGACGCGGTCATTCTCGACATCGATCGCTGTCACCTCGGTCTTCTGATGGATGTGGATGCCGCAGGCGTCGGCGCCGCGTGCATAACCCCAGTTGACTGCATCGTGGCGGATGATCCCGCCTGGGGCGTGGTAGAGCGCGCCGAGGATTGGGTATCGCACGTCCTGTGAAACGTCCAGGACTGGTACTAACCGCTTGATTTCCTGCGGGTCGATGACTTCGGACCGGACGCCCTCAAGCTTGTTGACCTCAGCCCGCCAACGCATCGTGCGCAGTGAACTGTCGGTGTGAGCCAGCGTGAGATGGCCGGGCTGCGAGAACATCACGTTGAAGTTCAGTTCGGAGGCCAATTGCTCGTACAGCTTCACCGAACGGTTGTAGAAGCGCACCCCCTCGGGGGTTAAATAGTTGGAGCGGACGATCGCGGTGTTGCGGCCCGAATTACCGCCACCCAGGTAGCCCCGATCAAGCACTGCGACATCGGTTAGGCCGTGGTTTCTGGCCAAGTAGTAAGCGGTCGCCAATCCATGTACGCCGGCACCGATGATAACGACGTCGTAGGACGACTTGAGATCGTGCGTTCGCCACGCCCGCGGCCAATCTTCGCCCGTCAGTCCGTGACGGAGCAGGCTCCACGCGGAATAGCGCTCGGGCAATCGCAGTCGGCGCCTGGCGCCATTGCCGCCATTGCTCAATAAGGCGCCTCCCGAATTTCGCCCAAGACTCATTTTGCCCTGCCCGGTCCGCCTACCGCTCACTCGAGGCCCGACTCACCCTTCAGTCCTGGTATCCAGTTCGTTCCCGCCAACTTAATCTTCGCCATCGCCGCCGCCTCGATAGTGAGTGCGGCCAGGTCCTCGCGCTCCAGATGATGGACGTCGGACTTGCCGCACGCGCGCGCCAGCGTGACCAGTTCCATGTTCATCACGTTGAGGTAATTGCGCAGCCGCTTTGCCCCCTCCTGCGGGTCGAGCCTCGTCTCGAGTTCCGGCAATTGGGTCGTGATGCCCACGGGGCACATTCCGGTATGGCAGTGGTGGCAGTAGCCCGCAGCGGTACCGAGACGCTCGTAGTCAGCGCTAACGTCCTGATGCGCGGCGCCGTCCGCGCAGCGCGGCGAATTGCAGCCAAGCGCCACCAACACCGCTTGTCCGATCGAAACCGCATCCGCGCCCATCGCGAGGGCCTTAGCGACGTCGGCGCCGCTACGGATACCACCCGAGACGATGAGCTGAACCCTGCCCACCATCTTCATTTCTTCCAAGGCCTCGACCGCTTCGCGCAGCGCGGGCAGAGTCGGTATTCCCGCATGCTCGATGAACACCTGCTGAGTCGCCGCCGTCCCGGCCTGCATGCCATCGACCACGATCACGTCGGCGCCGCTCTTGATGGCGAGCTTGACGTCGTTGAAGACGCGAGAGGCGCCCATTTTGACGTAGATGGGCACTTGCCAGTCGGTAATCTCCCGCAGTTCGGCGATCTTGATGGTCAGGTCGTCGCAGCCCGTCCAGTCGGGATGCCGGCACGCGGAGCGCTGGTCGATACCTTCCGGCAAGGTCCGCATCGCGGCGACCCTCGGGCTGATCTTTTGCCCCAGCAAAACGCCGCCGCCGCCCGGCTTGGCGCCCTGCCCGACCACGACCTCGATGGCGTCGGCTCTTCGCAGATCGTCAGGGTTAAACCCATAGCGCGAAGGCAAACATTGGTAGACCAGGGTCTTTGACGCGTTACGCTCTTCGGACGTCATGCCGCCGTCGCCGGTGGTGGTAGAGGTGCCGACCGCGGTAGCGGCGCGGCCGATTGCCTCCTTGGCGCGAGCCGACAACGCGCCGAAGCTCATTCCGGCGATAGTTATGGGGATTGCGAGCTCGATGGGCTTCTTGGCGAAGCGCGTTCCAAGAACTGTCCTGGTCAGGCACTTTTCGCGATAGCCCTCGAGCGGATAACGCGACAGCGACGCGGTCAGGAACACCAGGTCCTCAAAGGTCGCGAGCTTGCGCTTGGCGCCCAGGCCCCTGATCTCATAAAGTCCCCGCTCCGCGGCGCGGTGGATGTATTCGAGCGCTTCGGCGTTGAGCGTCGCGCTTTCTTCAAGATGCTTCAATGGCATTGGTCGCTCAATATTCCTGATGGGCTTCGGCGTTCCAGTGATACAGTGTGCGCGCCGAAGCTACCCGTTTGAACTCCTTGGACGGGAGTTCGAATCCGGCTCGCTTGAGTAACTGTCCAATCTTGGCGTAGTCGGCCTCCGTCATCGGTTCCTCGCGTGCATCCGCGCCAAGACTATGAATTTTGCCGCGCACGTAAATCACCGCTTCGTAAAGCGAATCACCCAGGTGCGCGCCGGCGTCGCCGCATACCAGCAGATTGCCCGCCTGCGCCATGAAACCCGACATGTGGCCCACCGAGCCACCGACGACGATGTCGCAACCCTTCATCGATATTCCGCATCGCGAGGAGCTGTCGCCCTCGATCACCACCAGGCCGCCATGGCCCGAGGCGGCCGTGCACTCAGAGGCGTTGCCTTTAACCCGCACGCTGCCCGACATGATGTTCTCGGCCACGCTCCAGCCCACGTTGCCGTATACCGTTATATGAGCCTGCTTGTTCATGCCCCCGATGAAGTAGCCGGCGTTGCCCCGTATGTGCACCTCGACTGGATAGTCAAGTCCGACCGCGAGGTTGTGCATGCCGTTGGGATTGAGAATCTCGACTGCGCGCACGCCGTCGGCGACCAGCTGATGATGCAGGTAGTCATTCAGTTCGCGGACACTCATCGTGGACAGATCGAGCCGGAGGGGCTTCATGCCGCGACCCTCCATGCATAGATCTGTTCGGGCAGCGGCTCGAAGATGTTGGCTTCCGCGATTCCAGGCAAGTGGGCCAGCGATCGGAACTCCGAGGATATCGCGACGTATCGGTCGGTCTCCGCGACCACTGCGGGCTTGCAGGCGAATGGATCCCGTATCAGCACCAGCTGTTCGGCCGTTCCGATCAGAAAAGTGTAAAAGCCGTCGATCTTGTCAAGCGCCGCACCAAGTGCCTGCTCAATCGTATCGCCCTTGCGCATGCGCCACTGCAAAAAACGGCAGGCCGATTCGCTATCGTTGTCTGTTTCGAATTCCAGGTTCTCCTCCTCCAGCAGGCGGCGCAGGCTATAGGGATTCGACAACGAGCCGTTATGCACCAGGCAAAAGTCCTCGCCCGCGGTGAACGGATGAGCGTGCGCCGGCGATACCTGCGACTCGGTCGCCATCCTCGTATGGCCCACGCAATGCGTGCCACGCAAAGCGGAGAATCCGTAACGCCTGGCGACCTCGTCCGGACGGCCTACATCCTTGAACAGCTCGATCGAATGCCCCACCGCCAGCACGCGCACATCGTCGCCCCGTTGCTTGAGCCAGCGCCTGAAGGGATCACCTTCTATTGCTGCGACAACCTCAGCATGATTGTCACGCGTGATGATCTCGGCGTGACATCCAAAATCTTTTTGTACCGATCGCGCTAAGCCATTCCAGTCATAGCCCTCGCGATCACTGAACAGACTGAAGCGGCGCAGCGGCGGTTTCACGGCGGCTGCGAAGACCGCCAGCCCGGCCGAGTCCGGTCCGCGCTCGGCCATGCAGTCGAACATCGGAAGGACCAACTCGCCGAGCGACTGGCGCAACTCTTTCTTCTTGGCCAACAGTCCTATAATTCCGCACACGAAACTGACCTCCCGCTCATCTCAGTAAAACTCCAGATACCGCTTCACTTCCCAGTCTGATACATGCCGGTGGTAGTCCACCCATTCCATACGCTTGAGCCGGATGAACTCCGCCACAAACTCCTTTCCCAACATCCCGTGGAAAAGACTATCCGCCTGGAGCGCATCGAGCGCCTCGGGCAGGCTCTGCGGCAGGGTCTCGACCCCACGCGAACGCAGGTCCGTTTCATCCAGTCCGTAATGATTGAAGTTGCGCGGCTCACCGGGATCAAGTTTTCGATCGATACCGTCGAGTCCCGCCGCGATCACTCCGGCGGTGGCCAGGTACGGGTTGGCGCTCGAATCAATCAGCCTCATTTCCAATCTACCGTACGGTATGCGGACCATGCAGCTTCGATTGTTGTCGCCGTACGATATGTAGGCCGGGGCCCAGGTTGCGCCGGAAAACGATCGTCCCACTACCAACCGCTTATACGAGTTCACCGTCGGAGCAACCAGCGCGGTAAGGGCGCGAGCATGCGCCAACAGGCCGCCGAGAAACTGGTAGGCCAACGCCGACAGACCAAGTTTGCGGCGGTCGGTGCGATCCATAAAAAGGTTGGGATTCTTCGCGTCGGCCATCGACGCGTGCATGTGCATCCCGCTGCCAGTTCTATCCGACAGCGGTTTAGGCATGAACGAGCAGATCAGTCCAAGCTCACGGGCGATCTCGCCAGCCGCCATGCGGAAAAATACCATGCGGTCCGCGGTAGTCAGACAGTCCGCGTACGTGAAGTTTACCTCGAATTGACCGTTGGCGTCCTCGTGATCGACTTGGTAAACGTCGAAACCCGCTCGTTTCAATGCGTCGACCAGCCGCTCAATGAACGCCCGGTTCCGCGCCAGCCCTTTGTAATCGTAGCAGGGCTTGTCCAGCCGGTCGGTTTCATCGGCCGGAGCAATGGAACCGTCCGGACGGCGGCCGAAGAGCATGAATTCCGGCTCCAGCCCGGAGTTCAACGTCCAGCCTCGTTCGCTCAGGCGACGGACCTGCTCCTTCAGCACGAAACGGCTGTCGAACGGCCACGGCTTACCCTTCACCCTGCCATCGCACACGATCCTCGCGTAACCCGGTTGCCACGGCATCAGTGTCAAGGTCGCAAGATCGCCTATCGCCATGTAGTCGGGATCCTGGGGCTCCTGTCCCATGCCCCACAGCGCGAAACCGGCAAAGCCAGCGCCGTCCTCCATGATGATGTCTTCGAAATGCTCGACCGGCACCGCCTTGGTCTTTGCCACGCCGTGAATATCCACGAACTGGGCGAGCACGAACTTGATTTGGTTGGCCTCGAGAAAGGCCTTGGCCGCTTCTCGTGTCAGCGCTGTGTGTTTGGCTGACTTTTTTTCGTTTGCAGGCATTGCTCGTACGACCCTCGCTTCGGATTTGCTTTCATCGCAAGAGGCGCCGGGGCGCTCATCGAAGTGCGCGGTTCTACCCGAGGTATGCTTTGGGTATTTCGACTCCGACCGTGTACCAGTTCTCGGGGATCATCTGATAGACGTTGATGCGCGCGTCGGGACAACACGATATAAACTGATATGCGTCAATTTTGCTAAACCTGTATTCATCGACCAGCCAACCCATCATCCAAATCCAAGCCTGACTGATAGAGCGCTCCAGGGGCCTGCCGTTATTCAACTGTATAATTGAGCGCGGAGTCTCGATCCGCGGATAAGGGATGGTTTTTTTCTTCACCAGTTCGCAACTCACACGCAATTCTCCCCGCGTCTCCACGGCCACACCAGTCCATTCCGCATCACCTTGCGAGGCATGCATGTCGCCCAGATAGAGTAATCCGCCTTTGTTGTAAACCGGCAGAGAAATGCGGTTTCCCTGCCTAACCTCACGCGAATCCCAATTGCCTCCGAAACCACCCACCGCCTGCCCGTCATACGGCCCAACCAAAGACGAAACCTCCTCAAAGTCCGGGGCCACTCCGATGCATCCCATGAACGGGGACATAGGCCAGGACAGCCTCTCATTGAAGATAACCCGGCCGTCCCTGAAGTTTCCGCTGCTGCCGCGTTCGTACTTGAGGACTCGTGTGTGCGGCCCGTGACACTCGGGCCAACTGGCCGAATCCGCCAAGGGGCCAAAGCCGCTGATGACTACTGAAACACCCTGGTCCTGAGGCTCGATCTCGTGAATATCCACGACGATTACGTCACCCCGCTCGGCGCCGTCGATATACACAGGCCCTACGAGAGGATTCAAATATGGCGGCATGCGATGAAGTCCCGGGAGCAGATCGGCTACCGGCAAATCGGTAGCCTTTCTTATCTTTCCGCCGAAGGCGTCTTCGGTCTCCAGCACGAACTCTTCGCCAGGTTTGACTTCAAGGACAGGGCTGAACTTGTTACTAAATACGTACCGAAACTTCTCCGGATCTCTCGCAACTCGTTTCATCGCTCGACTCCTCGGTTCGCTCTTAGGTATTGCTCTACCTATGACTACACCGATACATAGGCCTTAGTCGCCGACAAAGTTTTCCGCGATCGCCCGATGAGTTGTGAACCAGACGTCTTGGCGATTCATGTGATTGATCATTTCTTCGAAGCACTTCAGGCGCATGCCGCGTCCCGAACACTGCGGATGTTGCGCGGTGGTATATACCCCGCCTGGAATGTTCTCATACATGAAATCGAAGTGGCCCAACCAGACCTCCTTGACTTTTTCCGGGCTCGATAACGGGGCTTGGCCGTACCAGCCGTTGTTGGGGTCGAGGTAGTAAGACATGAACTCGAAATGCGGAAAGTCGTCGAGGTCCCACATCCAGGGTATCTCGACTATCCTCGAAGGCGTGCCCCAGTTGATGTCATAGGGCTCCTCGGACTGGTAACTGGCTCCCACCCGCAGCCGATAGGGTACGAAGTCGCTACCCTGCAGGGAGCTGTCGTAGAGATAACCTTCCTCCACCAGCAGCTCTGGCATGTCGGATCCGTAATCGCCGATCGGCGATCGAAAGCCCACTGGACGCACGCCGGTAACCTTCTCGATAGCTTCAATTTGCTGCTTCAGATAGCCGCGCTTTTCTTCGCGAGTGGTGTTGGTCCCCAGCAGCCCCACTTCTTTGGGCTGATGGTACATGCCGTGCGAGCCGATCTCGTGGCCGCGCGCGGCGATTTCGCGCATTTCCGCCGGGTGATGCAGCGCGGTATGGCCTGGCAGGTAGAACGTGCCCTTGATGTCGTGCTTGTCGAGCAGATTTAAGATCCGCCTTAGCCCTTCCACGCCGAACTCGCCGCGCGAGAGCGGGTTCATCGTGCTGAACTTGAAACATCCCAACCACAAGCTGGTGATATCCACGTCGAAGGTGAAGCAAACCGCGAACCGTTTGCCCTTGGGCATCGTGATGGCCATATAAATAGCTCCTTTTGTGGGCCCATGCTGCAGGTTGCGTTCAGCAGCCTGTTCTTTTTTCGATCATAAAAGCTCTGTTCACTGCGACAGCATTTGCGGTTCGAAGGCGCCTTCGTTTAGTTTTTCGATTTGATATTGCCCCTCGCAGGGTTGCCCTTTGCAGATGAGCATCACCCCATCACTCAGATCCATCACGATCGAGGCATTCGTCTGCAGCCGCTCGAGTTCATGCGCGCGCAGGTCTGCGTGCCGGCAGATCGAGCTGGGGCGATTAACGTGATCCCTCAGTATGGATTGCAGCGTGGATACGTCGACCTCACCGACGGAGCGGCCCAGAAGCTTACCCGCGCGGCAATAGCGCAAAATGCTGTCCGGTAGAAGCTTGCGCCCCTGGTCTTCGACCATCAGCCGCGATTCGAAGTGGTTCGTATGCGCCAGTACTCCGGTCGTTCCATATAGATAGTCCGTGCCGGTCGGAGTCTTTTCGATGTCCACCGCTTCACCCTCGGCATGTGCGACGAGAAAATTTCCGCTCGCGCCGCTCTCGCTCGTCAACAAAACACCCAAGGCCTCGCCGATCGACGAGGAATCAAGGATTCGGCGGCATAGAATGTGGAACGGAATGCCCGGGCGCGTCTGAGGGGTGACCAGCAGATTGCAGCAAAGGCCGAGCCCCGCGTTGTTCATGCCGATCTTTCCAACGAAGCCGGCTTCAGTGAAGGTCAGCACCCTCGGTTTGCCGCGCCGCTCCAGGTCGAGGAGCACGCAGTTGCGCTGGATGCGCGGCATCCAGTCCCAGTTCTGTGCGATCAGGGTGTGCTGGGAAAGCGTCGCCTCCGGCGTGGCGGCCATCGAGGTGCACTCGCCATGGAGCAGGCTTGCGCCCTCCTTGAACATGATCTCAGTTCGTGAGTTGAGCGCCACGATCTCCTCGAGCGATTTGCCGGAGCCCTCGGCGATGCCCCGGAGCTCGGCTATCAGATCTTCGTCGAACGCGCCGATTATGCCCACGAAGTCAGAGGCGCGGCCGAGCACCGCTTGTCTGTCGAGGCCTGCGTAGTGCTTGAACAAAGTGAAGTAGCCCTCCACGTTGTCCGCGATCGCGGAGGCGAGACGCACTCCGTGCTGATAGCCGATGTCGCGCGGCTCGCCTCTGAGCGTGAGCCTGGTGAATCCGTCTGACATTTTTGGATCTCCTATTCGCCACGCGATGTTATTTCAGCGACAAACCTGGTGCCTTGAGCAAACTCTTACTCGACCGCGTTCAGCCGAAAGTTCGCGAACGGACAAATTGCCGATAGCACAGCGAGGTTCAATTTGTAAAGTTTCAGAAAAAAACTTTCCCATCTGTAAACCTCCCGGCGATTGGCGGGCGGCATTCCAAACCGTTGCCTACCATGGAATGCAGGATGATCAGGCTACTCGAGGCGATGCCTATCAGAAACAGAAAGTTCCCTTGGGTGAACTCCCAGGCTGCTTGTGCAGTCTCAGCTTAAGACAAAATTTCCACGGCGGCAGCGTCCTCACGCGGCCCGCGCAAGGAGGGGGCAATCGTTACGAGTTACTCGCCGTTGTTGTCGCCGTACATGATTATCGACAAAAAACGGATCGGCACCTCGATCAGGTGTTCAGGTCCGTGAAGCACGTTGCCGGCAAAGGTCAACGCATCCCCTGGCTCAAGCCGGTACGTATTGCGACCGTGCCGATAGGCAATCTTTCCTTGCAGCATGTAGATGAACTCGGTCCCTTCATGCTGAAAGGAAGGAAAGGCCTCGCTCTGATCGTTCATCGTGATGAGGAACGGTTCGAATAGCTTCCTCGGCCCGCGCCCGTAAGCCAGCAAGTGATACGTGTGGCCCCGCTTGGTGCCGACTCGGACCACCTCCATGCCCTGGCCAGATTTTACTTGCTGAGCACTTCCATCCGGCACAGCATAGTTCTGGAAAAGCTGCCCGAGAGTCAATCCAAGCGCCGTGCTGGTACGCTCGATGACGTCGAGCGTCGGCGCCACCTGGCCGTTCTCAATTTTACTCAACATCCCGGAACTGATCCGCGCTAACTCGGCCACCTGACTGATTGTCAAGGCGTGCTGGCGCCGATGGTCGCGCAGTGCGCGGCCGATATATTTTCGAAGAGTGACTTCAAGTACGGCGGCTCTGGGACTCGCTGATTTTCTGTTTGACATAAATAGATTGCCGAGCAGGAATATGCCTCACAGGTGTTCAGCGCGGCAAGGCACGGGACGGTCCCCGGACGCCGGCCTTGTCTTCTCTATCTACATCTCGCCGCCCGGAAGATTTCGCGTTCGCGGCGTCCGCAGGATCGTTCTTGTGTAATGGCCGTTCCAGGGTTAATTCCTAAGAATTTTGTTTTAACGTTGTATGCAAAGCACTCGTGGACTTAATGGCGTTTTTCTCGGCGGTTTGGCGACCGCGCTCTTACAACAATTCGAGGGGCGATCTGTTTACGCTGAAGAATATTTGTTTCTCGCCCCTTTACATTCGGAACGCGTCTGTGTTAAATCGACTTTTGTCTGCCTTCCCCAAGGGGTGATGACCCAAACCCAGTAGCGAAGGCACCTTTCGGCCGCCCGACGCAGCCCTGCGCTATCTCCGAAGGGTCCTCCCCCGAAAGGGTATAGCCGGACGACAGAGTCCCGTTGGGCTTTACACAGCACTGTACCCGGTAGGTTTCGTTGAGGAGCTTGCCTCCTCTTCGGAAGCTGTCGTCCCGAATTCGCGAAGCTCGGCTGTGGCGTGTCAGCTGAAGTAACGGCTTTCAGGAGATATGCGATGCGTGCGGCGAAAATTTCGGCTTGTCAGTTTCCGATTGCGCGCGGCGGCTTCGACGATTTTCGGACGCGAGTCGAACAGGCCATGGCGGAGGTGCCGCGCGACAGCGACTACGTGCTGTTTCCCGAACTGTTTACGGTCGGCCTTTTGACGGTCTATCCAGACGCATCCTCGGTCGCGGATCTCACACGTATAGTCGAGTTTACCCCGCGTTACAGGGAACTGTTCCATCAAATCGCGACGAGCCGCAAGCAAATTGTGCTGGCCGGTTCCCATCTTGAGAAGCAGGGCGACCTCTACTTCAACGTCGCGCACCTCTTTACGCCGGAGGGCCGCGAGTTGACCCACAAAAAGACCCATATTTTTCCAGCGGAGTCGCAATGGCAGACGACCGAGGGCGATACGCTGGAAGTCTGGGATATCGGCCCCGCGAAAGTGGGCGTCGCGATCTGCTACGAAGCGGAAATTCCCGAAGTCTGCAGAATCCTGGCCTACAATGGCGCCGAGATAATCCTTTGCCCGTCATTCACGTTTTCAGAAGCGGGCTTCTGGCGCGTCAGGCATTGCGCTCAGTCGCGATGCATCGAGAATCAGATCTACTTTGTCCATTGCTGCACGATCGGAAACGCCGGCGCACCACTTCCGCCGGGTTACGGTCGCAGTTCGATCCTTAGCCCTTGCGACCAGCCCTGGAATGCGAATGGCATCGTGGCAGAGGCGACAACGAACAAGCAGATGGTCATTACGGCAGCAGTCGACATCGATCCGCTATACGACAATCGCAAGACCGGAGCCGCAACCACCTTCAACGATCGTATCCGAAGAGCGCCCATGTACAATCAATACCCGCCTTATAAGCCGGAAAAGCTGTCGAACAAGAGAATCTCGAGCAAGCGAGGATTGGAAGTGCCGAACACGCAGGCCTGACGGTACTAAGTGGCACAAGTTTAGCTAGATAGTTTAGCCCGGATAGCTTTCGAGCAAGCGATCAGCCGCAAGGGAGGGGGGTTCGATGCCTCAGGTAGCTGGCAAGGTAAAAATCCCGGCAGGAAAAAAGATAGCAGTTAACATCGGCTGCGACTTCGACGCTCAGGCGATCTGGATAGGCTCATTCAATCTGACGTCGCCGGCATACATGGCGCGCGGTGAGTTCGGTGCGGAGGTCGCCACCCCGCGCCTGCTCAAGCTGTTCGACAAGCATCACATCAAGACCTCGTGGTGCATTCCAGGTCATACCGTGGATACGTGGCCCGAACTCTGTCGGGAGATAGTAGCCGCCGGGCACGAGATCGGACACCATGGTTACGTTCACGAAAATCCCACACCCATGAGCCTGGCCGAAGAGCGCAAGGTCATGCAGATGGGGCTGGAGGCACTATCCCGGATCGGCGTGAAGCCGCGGGTGTACCGTTCCCCGTACTGGGATTTCAGCCCCAATACGCTGTCGATCCTGGAAGAGAACGGGTTTTCCGCCGACAGCAGTCTGATGGGCAACGATCTGCACCCCTACGTGATCCGGCGGGTCGAAGTAAATGCAGATAAGGCCAATGTTTTCGGCGCCTCCAGCAAGGTTCTTGAGATTCCGGTGTCCTGGTATCTCGATGATTTTCCCCCAGAGGAATACATCACCGGCAAGCAGGAAGGGATGAATCCCGTTGGCGGAATTTTCGATCGATGGAAAGCGATATTTGACTACGCGATCGAGAATGAAACTGGCGCCTGTTACGTCGTTACCACTCATCCACAGACCATGGGTAGAGCGCACATGATTTCGCGGCTCGAAGGTTTGATTGAGTACATTGCGGAGAAAGGAGGATGGTTCGCGACCCTCAGCGAGATCCGCGACGCGACGGAGATCCCCAAATAGCTCCCGGATGCCGCGTGCACCGCTCAATCAGAGGCCGTCCGCATGACAGTACGGAATGCGCTCATGGAGAAACTGGGAGAAGTAACAAGCGACAGAAAGTGGTACTCCAGAGTTTGTCCGGAGACTTTTGTATCGCCTAGCAAGGAGAGAGCGATGGATCAGATTGCCGAGGTTCCCTATATGAGCCGTTGGTCAACAACTAGAGTGGCACTTGGGCGACTGTTGAGCCGGACGATAGCGGGTTTGCCCATAGCGGTCTTAGCGATCTACGTCTCTGGAATCGTCGCCTATGGCCAGGATCAGCCGCCTCCTCCCGCTGGAGACGGAATCCCGGATCAACTTAAGACCTATACAGTCAAAAACTATGCGGACTGGCTAAAGCAATACCAGGACGCCAAACCCGACTTCAAACCCGGCGATACGCTTACCCAGAAAGATATCGTTAGGCTGCGCGCCTTTGTACCTCCTGGTTTCTATGAGATGCTTAACTTCCCTGATCTGCATATGCAGATCGCTCCGCCCGAGGACCTAAACCCGAGCCAGGCATACATGAATTGTACTGAAAAGTACAGTTCACAGACAAGATTGGGTCCAGACGGCGAACTACTCGACTACGTCTGCGGCCAGCCCTTCCCCTTGAGTCAGATCCGCTTGGACGATTCCACGGCTGGTCTCAAAGATGCGTGGAACTACAACTGGAGACCTCGGGCCTGGGGTGTGCGCAATCTCAACGCATGGGTGCTCGTGCGCCCGGGCGGTACTCATTCTCCCTGGGACCACACGCAACCACCTACCGACTGGTTTGTTAGCACCGCCGACCAGACCGGCTATGCTCCCCCAGATATTGGACATTACTTCGGGGGTGGCGGAAACGTAGAGCGTGTCATCGAAGGCATCTTTCAACTTTTTCAATACAGCCATATCGCGGAGTTCATGGATAGCCCGACAAAGGGATATCTGCCACTGCCCGGCGCCAAAGACATAGAGTTCAAAGAATGGGACGGCTTTTATTCGCCCTTCGATATTCGCGGTACTGCGTTCGTGCAGATCCGGTATCTCGACCCGCATCGCGCGGACGACTCGTGGGCCTATCTTCCCGTTTTACGACGCGTACGCCGAATTTCCACTGAGGTGAAGTCGGATTCACTTTTGGGCACGGACTTCACGCTTGATGATTTTTGGGGGTTCAACGCCCGAGTTCTGGACTGGAAATGGACGTTCCTGGGCTTCAAGGACGTACTAGGTACTATAGGGATCAAGCATGATTTCGAACACTATTACGGTCCAATGGGAACTATCCCGGATGATTGGTACAGGTTACGGAAAACCGCTGTCATATTACGAGAGCCGAAATACCGCCATACATACAGCGCGGCACTGATGTTTATTGATACGCAAACCTCGTATTGCCTCTATCACTTTCCGTTTGACAAGGCTAAACACCTTTGGAAGACAAACATCTGGCAATACAGGTTTTCTGGGGATACCACGCTATTCGTGCGCGACAATAAAGGAGTGCGGGCGCTGGATTTCAATGGTGTGGTAGCGACCGATGTTCAAAGTAAGCACGCGACCATCATTCCCGGATATGCAGGAGGACATCCGCTACTCACGCCTGCTGACACGGACCGTCTGTTCGACCTGAGCAAGCTCGAACAATTGCATCGGTAGGAACAGCTCGAGAAGCTCGGAAATCTCGCAGGAATCTCCGCCTTTAGCGACTAGCAATCGCTGGAAGTAGGGAACAAGCGGAAAGCGGTATCGCGGAAGTCCGTTGCAAGGGCTAATAGGACAGCTCTGTTGTCAGGGACCAGCGAGAACAGTATCGGTGTGCCCTTAAAGGAGCCGACTAATGGATATCGAAGATACTTCAACCATGCTCGAAACCGCCCCTGAAGCAGCAAAGCAATATCGTGCTCGGCAACGGCTAGTAGACACCGTCACGCTAGAGATAATCCGTGGCAAACTGCTCGCGCTGGCTGACGAGATGGGTATCGTCCTCGCGCGGACGGCGATGAGCCCGGTCATTTATGAGGTGCTGGATTTCGCCTGCGGCTTCTGCGATCCGGAGGGGCAGCTCGTCGCTCAAACCAACGGCATAACTGTCTTCACAGGCACGTTCGCTCTGCATGTCGATGTAGTGAGACGCAAGTACGCCGGTCAGATCCGCCCCGGAGACATCTACATGAGCAACAACCCTTACGAGGGTGGGACACATCTAAATGATGTCGCCATAATCAAGCCAACCTTCGTGAACGATGAACTCCTGGGTTTCGCGATCTCCATCGCGCATTGGACGGACATAGGCGGCAAGATGGCCGGTTCACTGCCGGCGGACGCCACCGAGATTTACCAGGAGGGTATTCGCTTCACCGGGGTCCGGCTCTACAAGGAGGGCGAACGACAGGACGATATGTTCGAGACCATCGCGGCGAACGTGCGCCTGCCAAAGATGTCGCTCGGCGATCTCAACGCGGAACTGGCGTCGGTACGAATCGCGGATCGCAGGATGCAGGAGCTGTGCGCGAAATACGGCAGCGCCACGGTGCGCGAGGCGTTCCGCCATATTATCGAGACCAGTGAGAAGCTGAGCCGCGCCGCGGTCGCAGCCTTGCCCGACGGTGTTTACGAAGCGACTGACTGGATCGATGGTGACGGGATCAGGAACGAGCGCTTCCCGGTCAAGGTCCAAGTGCGGATTGAGGGCGACGAGATGACGTTCGATTTCTCCGAATGCTGCCCGCAACTTATGGGTCCCGTGAATTGTTCCTCTGGTGGCCTTTTCTCAGCGGTCAAAACCGTTTTCAAAGCACTTGTCGATCCACGGGCGCCCTCCAACGAGGGGTACTTCAAACCGATGAAAGTGGTCGCGCCTGAGGGAACGGTATTCACGGCCGTACCGCCCGCCCCGGTCGGCTGGTACTACGAGGGCACGGGGCAAGCCTCCGAACTGGCCTGGAAGGCGCTGGCGCGTCTGATGCCCGGGCGGTTCAGTGCGGGTAGTGCAAACAGCTTGTGCGTAACCGTCCTCGCGGGTCATGACCCCGTAGCTGGTGAAACATTCGTGCTGGTGGAACCAAATATGGTCGGTTGGGGAGCGACCGACGTGAGAGACGGCGCGAGCGTCGTGAGCGCTATCACGAACGGGGACACCTTCAATTATTCCCTCGAACTGCTCGAAGCCAAGTTCCCCTTGAGGGTGGTGCACTATGGGCTCAACGTCGAGGGTGGCGTGGGTGCGGGCCGACACCGTGGCGGTTTTGGTGTGATGCGCGAGTACGAAATGCTGGCTCCCAATACGTTGCTGTCGGCAAGTTTCGGGCGTTCGATCGAGCGGCCTTGGGGACTCGATAGCGGCGGGCAGGGGTCGTGCAACTATTTCGAAGTGCTGAGTAACGGCAAACGCTGGCGGGGCGCACGCAAGCCCATTACCACTCTGCAACTGGGCGACCGGGTCAAGGAGGTTACCGGTGGCGGTGGCGGATACGGCGATCCTTTGACTCGACCTGCGCCGCAAGTGTTCGAGGATGTGCGCGATGGCTATATCACAGCGCGCCAGGCTCGCGCCCAGTACGGCGTCGTTATAAGACCCGGCGGGACCTTGAACGAGGCAGCGACGCGCAAACTGCGTGACGGACTGATGGAGCGCGCACGTGTGGCGGCTGGCCTCTGATATCGGTGGCACCTTCACTGACCTCGTCTACTTTAACGAAGCGACGGGTGACCTGGGCACCGCGAAATCGCTGACCACCCCTCGCGAACTCACGCAGGGCGTGATCGATACCATCCGGCTCTCACAAATCCCTCCAGGCGAGGTGGGCTTCTTTGTTCACGGCGGCACCACCGTTATCAATGTCATCACCGAGCGCAAGGGTGCCAAAACGGCACTCATCACCACGGCCGGTTTTCGCGACGTGCTGGAGATAGCTCGCGGGAATCGCCCCGATCTCTACAATCTTCGCTTCGAGAAAGAAGCGCCATTTGTGCGCCGCAGGTACCGCTTCGAGGTCCGCGAACGAGTCGACGCCCAGGGCAAGGAACTCGAGCAGCTCCATCTCGAGGACCTCGATCCGATAATCGCGCAATGCCGCAGCGAGAATATCGAAGCCATCGCTATCCAGTTCCTGCACAGTTACACGGCGCCGGAGCATGAGGCCGCTTGCGCAGCTTTCCTGCGCGAGAGACTGCCGGAGGTTGCCATCACGGCGTCGCACGAGATTACGCGCGAGTGGCGCGAGTATGAGAGAGCAAACACGGCGGTGCTCAACGCGTACGTGCAACCTATCGTGCAACAGTATTTCGGACGGCTCCAGTCGGCGCTGGCCGATATCGGGATTCGATGTCCCTTCTCCGCGATGCAGTCCAACGGTGGAACAGCCAGTTTTGAATGGGCCAAGGAGCACCCCATCACCCTCATCGAGTCCGGGCCCGCGGCGGGCGTCAACGGTGGAGTGCTGGTGGGCCGGCTTTGTCACGAGCCCAATGCCATTTACCTCGACATCGGGGGAACGACGGCCAAGTGTTCGACGATAGAAGACGGTCAGCCGAAAGTGACCACCGAATACAAACTCGAACACGATCGCAACCGCTTTGGTTATCCGGTCAGGGTGCCGGTCGTCGATATCGTTGAGATTGGAGCAGGCGGCGGTTCGATCGCCTGGTTCGATACTGCGGGTTTGCTGCGCGTGGGCCCCCTAAGTGCCGGCGCCGATCCGGGCCCGGCTTGCTATGCCCTTGGGGGCGAAGAACCAACGGTAACGGACGCGAAGCTCATTACAGGCGTTTTGAACCCCGACTACTTCGCGGCGGGCCGTCTCAAACTCGATATCGAACGGGCCAAACGGGCCATGCGCAAGGTCGCCGACAGGCTCAGGACCAATGTGATGGAGGCGGCCGTTGCCGTTATACGCCTGGTCGATGCGAGCATGATCGAGGCTCTCAAACTGGTCTCGATTCAACGTGGCCACGATCCAAGGGACTTCGTGTTGGTGGTTGGCGGCGGTGGTGGAGCGATGCATGCGGGGGCGCTGGGGCGTGAGCTCGGAGTCAGATCAATTATAGTTCCGCTTTACCCCGGTCTGTTTTCGGCGTGGGGAATGCTGGTGACCGAGCCGCGGCGAGACTTCACGCAGACGTCGCTTCGTCGCGCGGAGTCAATCGGAATTCACGACATTCTGGAGCTGTTCGCGAGTCTGAGACAGGAGGCGCGGATGTCTCTGCGCACCGAGCAGCATCCGGCAGATAATGCGCTTGCCTTCGAATACAGAATCGACCTTCGCTATCTCGGTCAGGAGCATTCCGTAACTGTCCCGGTCAATATCGAACGCTCCACGGTCGAAGATATTCTGCGTGACTTTCACGATGCACACGAGCGCGTCTACACCTTTCGCCTGCCCGAAACGCCGGTCGAGTTCGTTACCTTCCGTCTCACCGCCGTCGAACGGGTGCCGCGGCCGCAGCTTGGGCGGATAAGCGCTGAGGGGCGCTCGGCACAAGCGGCCCGCAAGGGCCAGCGCATCGTCGAATTCGCCGAGGAGGGCAGCCATGAGGCGGTCGTCCTCGAACGCGAACTGTTGCCCCCAGATTTCACCGCGTTTGGTCCGTTGATTGTCGAGGAGGCGTCCTCCACAACTTTGGTCCATCCGGGCCAGCAGGTTCGCGTGGACGATTTGGGGTTTCTACATATAACGGAGGCCTGAGCGGGCTGGGAGATCTGTCGACCGTGCAAAGGATCGGCCGGGCACGGGCAGTCCGAGGAGCGAACGTATGGCTATGAACAAGACACCGCTCGAAATCACCCGTGAGCTGGTCCAAATCGAAACGATGAATCCGCCAGGGCGGGAGCTCGAATGTGCGCAGTATGTCGGCAAACTGCTGCAGGATGCGGGTTTGCAGGTAAGCTATCACGAGTTTGCCGATGGCCGGACCAGCATCGTTGCACGGCTTGCGGGTGCCGGTGGAAAGGCCCCGATTTGCTTCGGCGGGCATATCGACACTGTGCCGCTTGGCGCCAAGCCCTGGAGCAAGGACCCTTTTGCCGGTGAGATTTCAGACGGGAAGATTTACGGCCGTGGTACGACCGACATGAAGGCCGGCGTCGCGGCATATGTTTGGACTGCGCTCCAATTGGCTCGGCTGCCACGGGGCAAGGCCGACGTGCTGTTCGTCTCGGTGGCCGGCGAGGAGACGGGCTGCCAGGGCAGCTTCGATCTTGCGCGGACCCAGGCCGTGCGAGACGCGCGCGCCCTGGTCATCGCCGAGCCGACTTCCAACTATCCGATTGTCGGCCATAGGGGCGCGCTCTGGCTCCAGGCCGAGGCGACGGGAGTTACCGTTCACGGCTCGATGCCCCATCTCGGGGTCAACGCGATCTATAAGGCGGCCCGCGCGATTGGCGCGATCGAACGATTCAGTTTCGACGTGGCTCCTCATCCACTGCTGGGCGCTCCGACGCTCAATGTCGGTACGATGAGAGGCGGCATGAATCTGAACTCGGTGCCCGACCGCGCGGAGTTTACGATCGATATCCGCACGATCCCCGGCCAGGACCACAACACGCTCCTCAGCCGCATCAAGGCCTACCTGGGAGATCAGGTAACCGTGACACCGGTGGTTAACGTGCCCGGCGTATGGACCGACGCCGGCGAGCCCTGGATCCGGGAAATCTTCGAAATCATGGAGCCTATTGTCGGAGAGAAGCTGGAGCCGCGCGGGGCGCCCTACTTCACCGACGCCGCTGCGCTCAAGCCTGCCTTCGATGGCGCTCCGACGGTAATCCTTGGACCGGGCGATATGACGCTGGCGCATCAGACCGATGAGTATTGCACGGTGGACATGATTGAAGCGGCCGCGAACATCTATGAAACGATAGCGCGCCGATGGAGTGGAGTGTGAGATCGACCGCGACCAGGATCGCCGTCGACGTGGGTGGCACCTTCATAGACGCACTTGCGTTGGATGCAGAAGGCGGGCTGCGATGGGCGAAGGTGCCGAATACCGGCGGCGATCCGCGCGCCGCGATTGCCGCGGCGATAGCCCGGGTGACGCCGCATGGCGCGCGCGCCACGACCCTGCTTCACAGCACCACGCTGGCGACCAACGCACTGTTGGAAGGAAAGCTACCCGCCGTTGGACTGATCGTCACGCGCGGCTTCCGCGAAATTCTGGGCGTTGGCGGCAGCGGCGGCACCGAGGCTGATTTGCAACCGGGCGAACCGGACCGAAATAGGAAGCCAATTGTCCCGCCTGAACTAGTTCAGGAAGTCGACGAGCGAATTGCCGCCGACGGCAGTGTCATCCGTGGCCTGGACGAAGACACGATAAGGCGCGCCGCGCGAGGGTTTCGCATTAGCGGTATCGCCACCATCGCCGTCTCCCTTCTGCACAGCTATGCCAACCCGGCTCACGAACTGCGCGTCAAACAGATCCTCAGCGAGGAGATGGCCGGGGCGCAGGTATTGCTCTCTTGCGAGATCAGCCGGCGCGCGGCCGAGTATGCGCGCACCGCCGCCACCGGCGCCAACGCGGCACTTAAGTCCCTGATGGCGGCCTATCTTACAAGTCTCACGGCAGGTCTTACGGATCGAGGTGCGTTCGAGAACCGCCACTCGCTGCCGGGCGATGCTCCCCTGATGGTGATGCAGGCCAGCGGCGGTTTGGCCAGCGCACGCGGAGCGCTGGAGCGACCGCTCGATACGGCACTTTCCGGTCCGAGCGCGGCCGTGGTGGGAGCGGCCTGGCTTGGCAGCCTGGCCGGCTATGGCGACCTGGTGACGCTGGACATGGGCGGCACCTCGGCGGACATCGGCCTTATCGAACGCCACGAATTCGAGGCCAAGGTGGTTCGCTCGGTAGCAGGCTATCCGCTCTTCAGCGCGGCGGTCGACGTTCGCTCGATTGCGGCCGGCGGCGGATCGATTGCCACCTGGGGTTCAACTGGTGGCTTGTGCGTAGGACCCCGCAGCGCGGGCGCTATGCCGGGACCCGCTTGCTACGGAACAGGCGGCGTAGAGGCAACTGTCACCGACGCCCATCTGATGCTCGGCCGGCTGCCTGAAGTCCTGGCGGGCGGCACACTTGAGCTCTCACGGGCTTCCGCCAGCGCCGCGCTCACCCGCTTGGCGCAGGATCGCGGACTCGATCCCCAGCGCGTCGCTTGCGGGATCATCGAGATCGCTTCCCAGCAGCTTTGCTCGGCCATCCGCCGCACGCTCGCGTTGGCCGGCCTCGAAGCAAGTGGGTTCGCCCTGATGGCGATGGGCGGAGCGGCGGGATTGCACGCCGCGCATCTGGCCGCCCTGCTGGGGATGGATCGGGTGCTGCTTCCGCCCAAGCCGGGTCTGGCGGCTGCACTGGGCCTGCTGGCCGCCGACTTTCAGACGATTCGTGGGTGCAGCGTGATGGAGCCGATGGGACAGCCGAACCGGGCGCTGGTCGAGCGGACGCTTGCGGAGCTCGAGCGTGAGGTGAGCGCCGAACTAGATCGGGAGCGAGTTCCGGACCAGCGCCGCCAGCTCGATCGCAGCGCCGATTTCCGTTTCGCTGGACTCGCGACTGAAATCACTATTTCACTGGCGCAGCACTGCGATACCGGCGTTGTGCTCGCCGAGGCCGCGGCGCGATTTCGCGAGCGCTTCGCCGCGCGTTTCGGCTTTTCGCGGCCAGCCGATCACGAGGTGGAGCTGGTCGCCTTGCGCGTCTCGGGCAAGGGTCTGATTCCGCGGCCACGGCTGCCTGAGATCGCCACGCGACCGGAGGCGCGGCCGCGCGCCCGGCGGGACGTTTTTTTTGTCGAGACGGGCGCGAGCTGCCGATGTTCGATCTACGCGGCGGAGGATCTTGGCAGCGGCTCGCGGACACCGGGGCCTGCGGTCATCGAGCAGCAGGATGCGACGCTGGTTGTCCCGCCCGGATGGCAAGTCACGATGAGCCCGGTTGGGATGCTGGCGCTGAGCCGCGAACCGAAGTCACGTATATAAACGGCCAAACTGTTAGGAGGAGCGATGGCTTGGCGTCTGGCAATCGATATCGGCGGGACCTTCACGGACCTGGTTGCACTCGACGAGGCGAGCGGCCGCATACATTTGCTCAAGGTGCGCACGACTCCCGCGGATCCTTCCATGGGATTCATCGAGGGCGTGGATGAGATTCGCGCCGCCGCAAGAATTTCGCCCGCCGAGATCAGCGGGGTCTTCCATGGCACCACGGTGGCTACCAACGCAATCCTCGAGCGCAAGTACGACGTGCTGGGGTTGATCGTCACCGGCGGCTACCGCGAGGTGCTGGAATGCGCGCGCCAGACCGTGCCGGGCGAATTCGGCGACATCACGACCTGGATCAAGCCGCCGCGCGTCGTTCCCCTCGAACTGGTGCGCGAGACCAGCGCGCGGATGGATGTCGCCGGACGCGAGGTCCGCCCCGTGGAGCCCGATCAAATTCGTGAGTTCGCCCGCGAGTTCAAACGGTTGGGAGTTCACGCGATCGCGGTTTCGCTGCTCCACGCCTACCGTGACCCAAGCCACGAAGAGCACGTCCGCGATCTCATCGCCGAGGTCTATCCCGAATGCCGCATTTCGATTTCTTCGGAAATTCTCCGCGAGTATCGCGAGTACGAACGAACCAACACCACCTGCCTCAACACGGCCTTGATGCCGTTGCTGTCCACCTATCACGAGCGGATCGAGACCGCCTTGCAGGGGCGCGGGATAAATGCCCCCTTTCGCATCATGCGGTCCAGCGGCGGCCTGGCGCAGGCGCAGGAAATCTCGAGCCTCCCGATCGCTGCCGCGCTCTCCGGGCCGGCCGCGGGCGTGGTCGCCGCCACCCATTATGCCCAACTCGCGGGCTCCGCCAATGTGATCACTCTCGACATGGGCGGCACCTCGACCGACATCTGCCTGGTCGAAGAAGGCACCCCGCGCATGCTGACCGAGGGTAAGGTCGGCATCTATGACGTCAAAACGCCTATGATCGATCTCCACACGGTAGGCGCCGGCGGCGGGTCGATCGTATGGATGGCGGGTGGCCGCAGCCTTAGAGTGGGGCCGCAAAGCGCAGGGTCAACTCCTGGCCCCGCCTGCTATGGGCGCGGCGGCACGGAAGCGACCGTCACCGACGCTAACATCATACTGGGGCGCATTGTGCAGGGCCTGGCGGGCGGAGCCTTGAGGCTCGATCGCGACAAGGCGGTCCGCGCCATGGAACCCATTGGCGTGGCGTTGGGTCTCAGCGTGACCGCCGCCGCCGAAGGGGTCCTGCGGGTCGCGATGGAAAACGTCGCCGCCGGGATCCGCACCGTCTCGGTCAAACGGGGACGCGATCCGCGCGAATACTCGCTGGTCGCTTTTGGCGGTGCCGGTCCGCTGCACGCCTGTTACCTGGCCGAGTGGCTGGGGATGCACAAGGTGATAGTGCCGCCCAACCCGGGCGTGGCCTCCGCGCACGGCTTGCTGCTGACTGATGTGCGGGTCGACCTAGTACATACCGACGTGCAACGCGAGGACCGGATCGACCTCGATCAGATAAGGCACGAGCTGCGCGACCTCGAATCGCGCATCCGCGAGCGTCTCACCCGCGGCGGAATCGCGCTCGACCAGGTTCGCCTGATGCACTTCGCGGATCTTCGCTATGCGGGCCAGGGCTACGAGTTACGCGTGCCGCTGGTTCCGCGTGAGCGCAGCGAAGAACTTGCCGACGCGATCGCTCAAGCGATCGCGACCTTTCATGCGAATCATCGCGATCTCTACGGCTACTCGTATGAAGGTAAGGAGGTCGCCGAGCTGGTCAACATCGGGGTTACCGGGCTTGGTCTAATCAAGCGACCGCCGGTACCTCAACTGCGCGCGGGCAGTCCCGATGCCGGTGCTGCGCTCAAAGCCACCAGCCGCATCCATGTAAACCAGGGCCGCGAGACCGCCGACTGTCCTATATATGCCCGAGAGCTGATGCTGGCGGGAAATACCGTCACTGGTCCTTCGATTGTCGAGCAATACGACTCGACCACGGTTATCGAGCCGGGATGGCAGGGCACGATCGACCCTTTCGGCAATCTGGTCATGTCCCGAAGCTGAGCTGCGCGGCTTCCGTACACGCTGAGGCCGCGGAAAGAGAAGTCATATGTCAGATGAGCGGAAGATGTCCCAAACCTACTACGACAAAGCCGACGAGGCGCGCGCGTTCGCCGACTACGCGCCCTTCCGCTATGGACAGGTCGCGATGGATCCCGAAGCCGCGCGGCTGATCAAGGAACTGCGCACCGGGCTGGATCCGATCCTCGTCGACATTGTCGACGGCGGCGTGGACGCCGCTATAGTCGAGGCCGAGGCGGCGGTCGAGCGCGCCGCCCGCTCCACGATCGTGCGCGAGCAGCACGACTATCGCGCGTCGCTCAACTCGGCCGATTGCCTGTCGGTTTCGCGGGTGTCATGGGCAGCCACCGCCGATCCGATCCGGATGAAGTTCCCGCTCGACCAGATCGCCGAGGGCGACGTTTTCATCTACAACGATGTTTACGGGTCCGCCGGCACTATCGGCCATCTGCCCGATTACTGCGTGGTCACACCGATTTTCTGGGACGGCCGGTTGATCGCGTTCGCGCAGATTTTCGGTCACGTCAATGACGTGGGCGGGCGAGTGCCGGGCTCCTGGCCCAACACCTCGACCAGTATCTTCGAGGAGGGGACGATTTGCCCGCCGGTCAAGCTCTATTCTCGCCGGGTCTTGCAGGAGGGCATTTACGACATCCTGCTCCGCAACAGCCGCTTTCCTGAGGACATGCGTGGCGATATCGACGCCTTCGTCGGCGCCAATGAGGTGATCAGACGGCGTGTGCGTGAGCTATGCGAGCGCTTCGGCGGCGACCGGGTCGAAGCGGCCTTTTACGCGATCATCGACCGCTGCGCCGAGGTGTTGCGAAGCGAGGGACTGCCGCTGGTGCCCGACGGCGAATTCGTGGGCGAGGATTTCGTCGAAAACGACGGCCTTACGCTGGACAAGCCGGTCAAGCTGAAGCTAACCGTACGCAAGTATCCCGAAAAAATAATCCTCGACTTCGACGGCACCAGCCCGCAAACCCAGGGACCGGTCAACTGGCCGCTCGACGGCCGTCACTACTCGAAATGGCTCGGCGCATTTTTCAAGGCGCAGATTCCCGGTGTGATCATCAACGACGGCGTGAGCCAGGTCTTTCGCTGCTATGTGCCCAAGCGCACCGTACTCAGCGCGGAATTTCCCGCGCCGGTGGTCAGCCGCATGACCTGTATGCTGCGCACCATCAGCGCCTACACAGTGGCGATGGCCAAGGCGTTCGACGGCCATGTGGTCGCCGACATGCAGAACATCCAGATCTACGGATTCTGCGGGCGCGACGCCCAAGGTAAGCTGTTCCTGTTGCGCGAGATTTTCGGTGCCGGATCGGGCGCGCGTCCCTATGCCGACGGCACCGACGCGGTCGACCTGGTGCCCTACTCCAAAAACCTGCCCGCCGAGTTCATCGAGCAGCGCTTTCCGGTGGTGGTCGAACGCGTCGGCCTGGCCTGCGATTCGGGCGGCGCTGGCAAGTACCGGGGCGGCCTCGGCTACATCAAGGAGATGCGCAGCCTGGTCGACGGCTTTTACCTCACGGTGACCGAGCGCACCGCGTTCGGCTGTATCGGTATCAAAGGGGGCAAACCCGGCGCCCCCGGATATTCGGTCAAGAATCCCGGCACGCCGCGTGAGGAGTACGTCTACTTCAGCCGCGACGTCGTACCGATCAAGGCGGGCGACACGGTGCGTCTGGCTACGCCCGGTGGCGGTGGCTGGGGAGATCCGTTGGAGCGCGCGCTCGAGGAGGTACGGATGGACGTGGTCCGCCGCCTAGTCTCGCCGCAAAGCGCCCGCGATCATTACGGCGTGGCAATCGATCCGGTGACCTTCGCGATCGATGCAGAAGCGACGGAGCGCCTGCGGCGGCAAATCGCCGCTGAGCGCGGGGTCACCAAGCTCATCGATCGCGGCGCTTACGCCGAAACACTAATCAAGAAGGGGCTTATAGCGGTATCCGATATGGACCTGGAATGCACGCGCTGCGCCGACGATAGCGTGCTGGAGCGCTATTGGAAGGACCTCTACAAGTACACTGTCAGACCGATCGAATATTAGATTCCTGATTTCGCGCGTGCAAAGCGCAGGACGGACGAAAGCAACATTGCCTTTTCACTGATTTGCAGTTACTCACCCGCCAAGCGCGGGAAACCATCACGGAGGAGACCGAGCTATGAAGCAGATCATCTATGCCATGCAGTTCAAGGGACAGGGTGGGCCTGGCAAATCGCCGAATGTGCTCAAGGCTATGACGAGTTCTCCGAGCTGCACACTGACCACCGTGATCGGCTCCGAAGGTGTGCACAGCAGCGTGCAGCCGGCGGACGGCGGCAAGGCCTCATTCGAGTCGGAAGTGACGGTCACCGGCGAGACGTCATTTGTGGAATCGGGCAGCATCCGTTTCGGCGATGGCAATCATTGCCTGCGCTTCAGCACGGTGGGACAGGGATATCTCAGTGACAGCCCGGAGCCGAAGCTCAAGTCGGGAGCCGTGACGTGGCGGGTCGAGGGCGGTGAAGGGCAGTTTGGCGGCGCCAGCGGCTACATCACCTCGAACTTCACGATGGACGAAGCGGGCCATGTGACCGACAACCAGTTCGGCGTGATCTACATCAAATAGAAAGCGCGCCGTAGAGAGCGCGCCAGCTTGCGCCCGCTTGCGTTTCGGCCTATCAGGAGCGCTCGGGCGCCTCGAATTGGGTAGGGCCGCAGCGTCGCTCGCGGGGCAGCGGCGCGTCGTAAGGCCGGTAAATGGATTCTTTGCGCGTCACCGGCGAACAGATAACTCCGGTTCAGCGGACTAGCTGACTAATCGGATCGTGCTCATGGTGGCCGGCAAGCCTTGCACGCCCACCGCTCCGTACGCGTTGGTTGTGGCAACGCCGCCCGCCGGCACCTGCTGCTGCGAAGAATTCAGCACGACAATACCCGAACTGCTGCCGCCGCAGCCAATCTGGCTGGAGGCCAGCAACGTGATCAGCGCCGCGATTACGATCACGCGCCGGCGCCGACCATCGGGCGCCGCCAGAAGGCCGACTCCCAGCAGTCCCAAGGCTGCGCCCATCGGCAGCGCGCTGCGCGATCTGCCTCCGGGCAGCAGACTGGCATAGTTCACCGGAGTGTCGGCCCGCGCCGCGTTAGGCGAGAGTGTGGCGTTCAGCGTGAACTGCGCCACGGCGCCAGCCGGCATGCTTAGCGGCGGATTGAAGGTGAAACCCGTATTGTTGCCCAGAGTCCCGGTGAAGGCGATTTGTGTTGCTGCGCCGTTCACTGAGCCGCTCATGGTCAGGTTGGAGAACAAGCCCGGGTTGCTCAATGCCACGGTCACTGTATTGATCGTCTCGGTCGAGTTGGTGGTGTTGGTCACGCTCAAGGTGCCTCCGGGCACGGTCTGGCCGATTCGTCCGTTGGAAACGCTGTTGGAGGCGCTGGCGTGCGCCCCGGCAGTCGGCTGGAATGCCGCGATCAGGTTTTGGATGTTGGGACTGCCCAGGCCGGTGCCCAAATCGTAGCCCGGGCCAACCTGATAACCCGGGTAGGCACTGCAGGTATCGAACGTGCAGTTATTGCCGAATTGCGACACGTCGACCAGGGCCGGACTTCGGCTGGCCGCCAGTTGATAGAGTTGCGGATTGATATTGCCTAGGCGCGTGGTGTTAAAACTTTGCGCGAGCAAGCGCGAAATTCCAGCCCAGATCGGCGAACTGGCGCTGGTTCCTCCGTCGCCGATAAAGCAGGTTGTGACGCTATCCGGGCAGGGCTTGGTGGTGGCAATCCAATAGCCCGGCTGACTGGAGCTGGCGGCGGCCGAAACGTCCGGCACGCCACGCATGGTGAGCGGTGCGGTAAGCCCGTAGGGGATGATGGTGGCCTGCCAAGACGGAGCCGGGAAAACCACACTGATCCCCCCGCCGCTGGTGCCTTTCGCAGGCGCCGAAGGGGTCGGCGTCGGTAGTGAAGTGAAGTTCTGCCACACCTGTTCGAATCCTGGCGCCAGGACCGAGGTGTTGCCGTTAGCATCGTAAACCGGATTGAACTGGGTGCCGCCGACCACGGTCACGTCGGAGCTGGCCGAACTTTCCTCGATACTGGGCTGGACTCCGGTCTGCCCCGGTGTGCTCGCCGGTTGTCCGCAGGGATAGAAGGAGCCGTAGTCGCCGGAGGAGTGAAATAACGTCTGACCCTGTATCACGGCTTGCGTATCAGCCTGGGCATAGGCGTGAATCTGCGCCAAATCGGGGCAGGGATGCTGATCGTCGATGCTCGAACTGATCACGCCACAGACGTTCTGGCTGACTGCCAGCGATAGCGTATCGAAGGCTGGAGTGCTGGAATTCGGAATAGTAGCGACGTATAGGCGGACCGGTGTATTGGGCGCTACCGAATGAGCCCACTCTACATCGAGCGGCGGCTCATTATCCCCGGGCTGGCTCGGCGGGGTGTTTGGATCAGTCGGAACGATCTCGATTTGGGTGGTGGGAATATTGAACTGGCTGGTGAAGATATTGAGCACCGAGGGTGTTGGCGAAGCGGACGGTGACGGAACGGCCGGCAAGGTGGCGATCTCCAGCAGCGCGATACAATCGGGCGCCGTGGTGCCGCCGTTGGCGCCCGGGTTGGTAGGGGGAGCCTCGTTGTAGAAGAGCCAGAAATCCTGCGGCGAAAAGTGCTTGTTGCCGGGAACTATTGCGAGCGGCGACATCGCTCCGAGCGCCGCGGCCGGCGTGGGCGTCGCCGCCGGACTGGGACCTAGATTGTTCAGGCCGAAAATCGCCACGATCGAGCCGGCCAGGCCGGCCGGAATCTGTGGATCGGTAAGGTTGGCAAACTGCGAACCGTTGCTCACGATCGCGGTGCCCAGCGCCTGCTGCACTTGCTCCACTGACCCGCTGAATCGTACTTCCCGCGTGCCGAGGTCGGCGGAGTCAATCGTGAAGCCGCTGCCTCTGAGCCAATCGGTCACGGCGTGCAGTTGAGCGCCGGTTGGGCCAAACCGACGCGCGAAGTCAGCGCTACTCAGCCATTGATGGTATGCAGGGGAGCCCGGTTGCTGGAGTTGGTCCTTCAGTTGCTCGAGCTGGTCGGTGTCGCGCAACCCCAGCACCGCCATCAGATGGAGTTGGAGTCCGGCCGCAGCCGGCTGCCAGGTTTGGATGCTCGCCAAAGGATGGTTCCCGGCGACGGCAACCGGCTCTTGCGATTGCGCGCCAACGCTGAACAGCAATTCGGCGATAGCGACGAGAACAACGACTATACTTTGAGCCGATTTATTCTTGAGCGCTGTCTTCATTCCAGTGTCATCAGCGTAACTATGATTCAAAATCTGACTCCGCTCCCTTGGTTCCGATACCAGACCCCGACAGCGCGAAGCTCGCGGTGCCGATGGGCTGCCCGATGTTTGGTACCAGTTGATAAGTTAGTCTAGGTCGAACTTGCAAGCACCGGACAGAGTCCAGCGAAGCGATGCCAGCGCCATGATTACGCAGAAAAGTCTTCCAACCGTGGGACGGTGGTCGGCGGCGCCGGACCATATACCTGCCGACGGTTGATTCAGCGACTCGATTCAAGCATCAACAATTCGCCGCGGATCCGCGATGCGCCACAGAGCGGCTTCTCGCGGCTCATCCGCCGGATCAGCGCTCGCATCGCATCTAGGAATCAATCCGTGGACGGCCGCCGACGTGGCGGGGCTTCCAGCGCCAGTAGGCGCGAAAACCGCGTCGGTGCCAGCGGATCGTGATCGCGTCCAGAAGCGACGGGTACAGTCGACACAGCCGTACCAACAGCCAGCGATCGATTCGCAGTTTCAAAGGCGGCGTTGTTCATACTATTCGGGATAGCATCGACATTAATGTGCGCCAGGGCGGCGCGCGCCGACCCTACCCCGCGATCGTACGTCAGTGACTTCATCGGGAATGACGCGACGCCGGAAAATTATCTCACCGTTTCGGGCGGCGTCGATCGCGCACAGAACTCCGAGTCGCTGTATCTCGAAAAAACCATCTCGTCCCCGCTGGGAACACCCTCGATCAAAACCGGCTGAAACCCTTGCGGAGAGAGGTCGTCCGGCCTATACGGAAGTTTAAATCGGAGAGTCAAAACGGAATTCCGGGTTCATTAACGACACGAGCGAGAAGGCTAACGGAGAGAACGATGAAAGACTTTATGAGAGATGAACCTAGAGCCCCTAAGGTAGTCGATCGGAGCACCTTCCAGGCGGAGCTGGACGCATTGCGGGTTCGAGAAAAGGCTCACACAAGAGAAGGCGATGCCATTGCGGCCGGCCGCCGACGGCTCCCCATGGTCGAGGTGGATGGCGCCACACCGCTCATTGGCGAACGTGGCGCGGTGACACTATTGGACGCGTTTGAGGGACGCCGGATGCTCATCGCCTACTACTTCATGTGGCACACCGGCCACCCTGCGCCGGAGCAGTGCGAGGGGTGCACCTGGGTTACATCGCAGATCCGCGAGCTGTCCTATATTCATTCTCGCGACGTCACCTACGCCACGTTTTGCCAAGGCCCGTACGAAGAGAGCGCCCGGTACCGCGACTTCATGGGCTGGGAGATGCCTTGGTACTCGGCCCAGGAGTCGCTCGACACCCTCTTGGTTGGACGCCGGGTGGGCATGATGCACATCGTTTGTTACCTGCGACAAGGATCCAAGGTCTTCGAGACTTACTGGACGACGAGGCGCGGCGTCGAGGCGATGGATAACAGCTATCGGTTGCTCGACTTGACCGTCTACGGGCGGCAGGAGACGTGGGAGGACTCGCCGACCCGCTGGCCACAACGGTTTAAAGGCAAGCAAAATACCCGTACCGATGGACGTCCCACCGCCCAGTGGTCTCGCCTGAAGGCCGGGTATTCGGACGACCTGGGAACCGGCAGGCGCTGAACCGCGCCTACCATTTCCTCGACCTTCCCCCAAACGCCGCGACGAGGTCGGATTCGACTTCTCGATGGCGTGGCTGCGCCGACACGATCAGTATTGAAGCTTTCTGTGGCGCGAGCATCACGCTCACCCGATCAACTCGACTGCAAGCTTTCCGGATAATGACGTGTGCCCCTCAATAATTACGCCGTCCGCGCTGTCTCTGCGCTGGCTGTACGTCGTTTCAACAGCTATTTTGCGAGCGTTGAGCAGCAGCTACGGCCCGAGCTACGCGGCAAGCCGATGGAGCAAACGACCGTAACCGGGATATCCTGCTCAATCTCTTCGATAAGGCGAGGATGAAACCCGGCATAAGCTCGACCCAGATTTCATTATCCATAAAACGCCTCCCGCCGCCCAATTCGAGGCGCCCGAGCGCTCCTGACAGGCCAGGGGCGCAAGCGCGGGGCATTCATGTCGATTCTTCATTAAAGGAGCTGTGGCTAAATGAGCAGATCGGATTGTCGGTTGGCACTTCCGTCATTGCTGTCGGTATGCGTGATTTTGATCGCCTTTTCAGCGGCTGGCTGCGGAGACAACCCCACGCCGACCGCGACGGCCACTCCGACTCAGACTCAGACTCCGACTCCGACAGCTACGGTTATTCCAGCCCCCGACGCGGTGATCTTTTCGCCCGCAGTCACCTATGTGAATAATCCCGTTACCGCGGATGTTGCTTCGGGTAGCGACCCCGTGTCCTCACAGTTTACGATCAACATGAGCGCGTTTGACATCAACGGGAATCCAATCACCCCCAGCGCCAGCAACCCTATCCAGGTGGACGTCTATGGGGCTCCGAGCGGGGTCATTGTGCCCACCAGCAACCCTATAACCAGCGGTTCGGCGGCCACTTTCACCTATAACGGTGCATTCTTCCCGAATAATATTTCAATCAACGCCTGGATAGCAGATCCGGTTACAGGAGGCGCTGCGATCGGCGTAACCCAGGTTTTGATGCAAACCACACCGCCCTGCACACTTGGCAGGATAAATTATTCGGTTCCCCTCACCAGTACAGTGCCTAATGAGCTTCAGATAGAAGGTGCCGTCGGCTACACCAATCCGACCAGCGTCAAAGGCCATCTCCAGACTTACACCATCGACACCGGTTCGTTGGGAACGATCGTGAACACCAGCGATTTGCCAGAGAGCGATGGAGGCGCTAACACCTTAGTAATCGGTCCCGCAGGCCAGGGCGTGAAATGTTACGACAGCAGCAACAACGCTTACTTCGGCAACTATTATCTTGCCCCGGTGGATATTCAGGTTACCAGCGGGAGCAGCACCACTACCGTTCAGACCAATCCGATTATAGTGCTAGGTGTTGACAAGTTTTGTAAGGTTGATAATTGCACCAAGTTGACTCCGACCAACTGCACCTCCCAATTCAGCATTCATTACATGGGAGTTGGCTTCAACCGTAAGATTACGACGGGCGACCTTTTCGACAGTCCGACCGCAAACGCGTTTTTGCATGTAACCGATACCAGTAACGGCACGGACATCGGGCCCGGCTACATATTGGCCGCAGATGGCGTGACCCTGGGTATAAACTCGACCACCAACTACAACCGGATCAACCTGACGGCTAACACCAGTGTCCCCGGCGATTGGAACGCCCAACGGGCCTGTTACGGCTTTCCCCAACTCCCGACGCCCAATCAATTCTGCGGCACCGGCCTGCTGGATGTTGGAATCAACGAGATGTTCATCGATCTGCCCTTCAAGCAACGGCCGGCCGGGACTTTCGACTCCAACCACAAGGTGCCGGCCAACCTGACCATGAATGTCCTGATGGGCAGTACCGGCAGCTCTGCCGCCTCCTATACCTACACCACGGTGCAGCAGACAACCTCGCCAGCCGGCCCGGGGCCCACCTTTTCGCAATGGATCGATACCACCAAGACCGGGCAGATTTTCGTCAACACCGGCCGCGATCCCTTGACCTGCTACAACTATCTGTTTGCAGGGCAGTGCGGGCAGGTCGGATTTCAGAAAGTGACGCCTTCGCCAACAGGTTGCTCCGAAGCACAGTGATGCAGGTTCGCGCAAATAAGCATGAGCATGCCGGCGACCATACGGCGGCGACCCACAACTCTAGCGATTTTTCTACGCTTTCAAAGTTTTAAGGAAGCTCACCCGCCGCGAGCGCCCCGGCCGCACCCGGCTCTCCGCGCTCGATCGCCTACGGCCTTGGCATCGGCGAGGGGCGCCGCCCTGGTTAGACCTGCATTGCGCTTCAATTAATTCTAACGCCACCTATTTTAATTCTTGGGGGCTCAACGTTTGAATCACCTTGCGCCGATGTGATACGGCTTCTACTGACATCGAGTTGGTCCAGATGCTTGTTTTGATCTGGTTTTCTGCGAGCTCCTAATCAGAATGGGTTTGGGCAGCCCTGCCCACAAAGGTACGAGGTTAAGCGCGAGGCGGTACGGTGCTTATGATCTCTGTTCATAGAGGCGATTTCGCATTGCCGGCCGAGCTTGCTCGGATGGCCCGCCGGTATAAAGCGGCGCCTCGCCCGATCGCCGCCGCCTGATGGGATAAAAATGGTAGCCAAGAGTCTTGCGGAGCCGCATCCGCGACAATCGTCGAGCGTTCTTCGAGCCCGCAGCGATTCCGCGAACGGCGTCGGTGATATGGTGGTGCGGCCTGCCCCGCGCGCGTTCGACGCCCGGCGCGCTGGCATCGCGGCTCCCCGTTTCTTCCGGATCGGGCCGGTTCACTTCCAGCCGCTGGAGTGGGAGCTCGAGCCTTTGCGGACGTATTTTGGCGGGCGGACGTTAAACGCCGGATGCGGCAATCGCGATATCACCGAGACGCTGCGAGGCTTCGGCGCGACGGAGGTCGTCAACTACGACATCGCATCGGAAATCCCGGATGCCCTGATCGGTCCGCTTGAGAAAATGCCGTTCGCGGCCGCGGAGTTCGACTCGATTCTATGTAATGCTGTGCTCGAGCACGTCGAGGCTCCTGAACCGGTGATTCGTGAGATGATCAGGGTGCTGCGCCCCGGCGGTCACCTGGTGGTGGCGATACCGTTCTTGCAACCCTTTCATTCGTGCCCTGGAGATTTTCGCCGCTGTACCGGGGAGGGGATGCGGAGGCTCGGTACGGAGAGCGGGCTGGAAGTGATCGCGATCCATCCAACGCATACGATTGCGCAGACTCTTGGTTGGATCATCTGGGACTATCTCGAGGAGAAAAAGAGCCGCGTTCGCAAGGCCATCCTGTATCCGCTGCTGTGGTGCTTCACACGGTACTGCTGCCGCACCGACTCCTCGCTGATCGGAACGGCCAATACCTTCCAGGCCGCATACCGCAAGCTTCCTTGATTATGAATTCTCGGCGGGGTACGCGGACAGAATTCACAAAGCAGTCTGAATTTATGGCTGTTTTCCCCCAATTACCCGTGATCAGCGATCGAGACGCGTGTTCGCCGAATCCGGCGCGCGTGTGTATTGCAAGTTACGAACTTCTCGGCCCCTCGCGCAACGGCGGTATCGGAACTGGTTATTCGGCGCTAGCCGGCGCGCTGGCCGAGGCGGGGCATCAGGTAACCTTGCTCTATCTGTTCAGGAACTGGTGCGAAAACGGCACCATTTCCGAATGGCAGGACTATTACCGCCGCCGCGGCATCCAGTTCTGTCCGCTACCCACGTCCACTCATCCGGCAGAAGTTCCGCAAAGCATCGGCATCTCGTTCGACGCCTATCGCTGGCTGAACGCCCGTGACTTCGACGTTATTCATTTTCCCGAGCTTCTGGGACACGCCTACTATAGCGTGCTGGCCAAGCATCAGGGACTGGACTTTCGTAATACCGTGCTCTGCGTTGGTGTGCACAGCCCGATTTCGTGGATTCGGGAGATCAATAGCGAGCTACCACTGACCGTCGACGAGCCGGTGATCGACTTCATGGAACGCGAGTCGGTCGCCCTCGCCGATGCGGTCGTGAGTCCGAGCCAGTATCTGCTCGGCTGGTTGCAGGCTAACGGTTGGCGTCTCCCGCGCGCAACGTACGTGCAGCAGTATGTCCTGTCGCCCGAGTTATGGACCGCCTGGAAGGACCGCGTCGAGACCAGCGCCCCACAGCGAGTGACAGGGCTGACCTTTTTCGGACGGCTGGAGGAGCGCAAGGGGCTCGCGCTGTTTTGCGACGCGCTCGATCTGCTGGTCGGCATGAACGCGCCGCGTTTCACGGTAAGCTTCCTCGGCAAGAGCGCGAATATCGTCGGCCGCGACGCTACCGGCTATATCGAGGAGCGCGCCAGTGGCTGGCCGTTTGCCTGGCAAATAATCTCCGACCGCGACCAGCAAGGGGCGCTCGCTTTCCTGCGCCAGGGGGGACGGCTTGCAGTGATTCCCTCGCTGGTAGACAACCTTCCCAACGCCATACTGGAATGCCTTTGCGCGCGGATTCCATTTGTGGCCAGCCGCTCCGGCGGAATCCCTGAAGCGATTGCGGTTCATGATGTGGATCGGGTGACCTTCCCCATCAGTCCCTTCGCGCTCGCTGAGCGGCTGTGCGCGGCGTTGCGCGATGGCGTCGCGCTCGCTGAGCCAGCCGTCGATCCCGAGGAGAATCGCCGCCAATGGGTGGCGTGGCACACTCGGCCCGAGCCCGGACCCAGCTCCGAAGCCCAGGCCATGGACATGCGTACGGCGGAGCCTCTGGTCAGCGTATGTCTGACGCAGCCGTCACGTCCCGAGTTGTTGCGCCAGTCGCTTGCCGCGTTGCAGGCGCAGTCCTGGCGCAACCTTGAGATCATTGTGGCCGTTCCCGATGGTGACAGCGATAGCGACTCCGAGCTTGAGCGCATCGATGCCGCGGCCGGCAAAAAGGGACTGCGCATGATCACCCGGCGCACGGGCTGCCTCAGCGACATGCGCGACGTCGTGGCCGCGCACGCCAACGGCGACTACCTGCTCTTCATGGACGGCCATACGGTCGCCAAGCCCGAGCAAATCCGCACCTTGGTCGAGGTCGCCGAGCGTACGGACGCGGATGTACTAACCTCTCTTCTCGATCTCTGCACCGGCGACGGCCCACCTGATGAGGGGATCAGCCTCGGTTGCCGTCTGTTTCTCGGCGCCGCGCTGATTCCTGGAGTCTTTCACAATTACTACGGCCAAGGCGGTATCTTTCTGCGCAAGGAGGCCCTGCTCCGAGTCGGCGGATTCGCCACGGCTGACTGGAGACCGTGCGAAGACTGGGAATTCCTCGCCAAGGCAGTTCTTTCGGGCTTGCGCCTGGAGGTAGTGCCCAGAGCGCTGGGTTGGTATCGGGTCGACAATCCCGCGGTTCTAAACGGTGCCGCCAACAACGGCAACGGCAACAGGACTCACCGGCTGCGACCGTATTTGCAGGCGATGCCGCCAGCATTCCGGGATCTGGTCAAGCTGTCACTGACCCTGAGCCGGCAGAGTCACCGCGCACCGGTCGCCATTTCCAATGGCCCTGATGCTACGCTCCTGAGCGAAGCAGATCTCCTGGGGATAGTGCGGCAGCGTCTCATGATGGGCGGAAATCGCAGGATCGCCTCGCTCCTCAAGGAATGGACGGACTACAATGCCGTCCGCGCCAATCTACCCCAGCGGCGCCTGAAGCGACTGCCGCCCGTCGTCCGGGAACTGTTAAGGGGCAACTACCACCGCTTCGCCCATGGCTTCGGGAGCGCGCTCAGAGATTTGCGCCGGCCATCCAGTTCGTCTGATACTTCTCAGGACGGGTGACGGCCGGGAATCTCGCAGCGGCCTGATACCGCTGCCGCTATCGGGGCCTTCGAAGTCGATGCTTTCGCGCAACGTCTCCAGGCGAGCGTTATGGCTGACAGCACGGCGATACTAGTGCTGGGGATGCATCGCAGTGGCACCTCCGCCACCGCCGGTTGGCTGGAGACGCTCGGCGTCAACCTGGGGCCCTACCTGATGGCCGAGGATTCCGCTCAGCCCAAGGGATACTTCGAACACGCCGAGATCGTGGGAATACACGACGAGCTGATGGCTGTCTTCGGCTCCTCGTGGGACGATCCGCGTCCGCTCCCCGAGGGATGGGAGTACGATCGTAGAGTCCGAACCTTTCGCACGCAGCTGATGGAGATTATCCGGCGCGACCTAATGACTGAGCCGTTATGGGGCGCTAAGGATCCAAGGCTCTGTCGCCTGTTACCGATTTGGCTCGGGATGCTCGACGAGCTTGGCGTGCCGGTGCGGGCAATCTCTGTTCTGAGGCATCCAGCGGAAGTGGCGGAATCGCTGGCACTGCGCAATGGATTCTCCGCCGACAAGAGCGGACTGCTGTGGCTGCGCTATGTGCTGGAGGCCGAGCGGCATTCACGCGCGATGCCACGGATCACGATCCGCTATGGCGATCTTCTGGACGACTCGCGAGCCGAGTCGCAACGCGTCGCGCAGGCCTTCGGCATCGTGTGGCCAAAGCCCCATGGGGACGTCGCGGATGGTGCCGCGGATTTCCTCGAACGCGGGCTTCGCCATCACGAAAGCCTGTACTTCGACCGCTTTCCGCCGCCTCTGCGCAAATGGATCGTATCGGCGTATAGGGCGCTCAAGCCGGGAAGCGGCCCTGGCGAACATGGGCGTGCAATCCTCGACAGTCTGCACCATGAGCTGGCGCCATACGATTCGTACGTCGCGGCATGCTGGCTCGAGCGGATCAGAAACATCGGCCTCGAAAACGTGCAAACCCGTGCCACGCTGACCCAGCTTCAGGCTCAATTTAGTCAGAAGCAAGCGGATGCGATGCAGGCCCACATCGATTTGGATCTCGCACAATCGGCATTGGCGGGTGCCAGGACCGAGCTCGAGCGAGCTCAGTCTGAGCTCGCAGCGATCCGTGCGGAGTTCGTAGCGGTCCGTGCGGAGTTGGTAGCGGTCCGCACAGAGCTGGCGCAGGAAGTCGCAGCGGCCACTACTGAGTTGACGCATGCACAAACGGAACTGGCACAGGCTCGAGGCGAACTCGAACGGAGCCGCGCGGACTCTCAACACGTGCATCAGGAGCTGGAGGCCGTTTATCGCTCGCGTTACTGGCGCATCACGCGTCCTTGGCGCACGCTCGATACCTATCTGCGCAGCCGCAGGCGCCGCCAGCGTGAACGTCAACGAGACACCGTTTAATAATCACATAGTACAATATTATCGATTATAGCATCGCCATCGAGGCGACGCGCGATTCAACGTTTGGTTCAAGTCGTCCGGCGAGCTGCCTAGACCGCCATGAGAGATAGCAGTGATTAGCCGATTCGGCAGACATATTTCTTTTCGGCCGAAGGGCAATTTTATCATATTTAGCGAAATCCTAGGATTCGTCGCGATATTTCTTGCTTTTTTTCAAATGCTCTGGCTTTTCTGGTCGACGGGCGAAACGACATACCTCTGCATTGGCGGTTACCTTCCGTGGTCTGATGCATCGTGGTGGTTTAGTGGCGGCCTTCGCCTCCTTTTCGATGGAAAGCTGGATGGATTCAGCGCGACTCGAATTGTAAATGAAGTGTTCTTCGCCGCGCTACTCGACATTTCCGGCCAAAATTTACAATTGGTCTTGATTTTGCGGACGGTTCTGGTCGCAGTCGCAACATTTCTATTCGTCCGGGAAGTTGTGTACAGACTGGGTATCACGCCGGCTGCCATCGCGACCCTCGTGATGATTGCCTTTATAGGCAGATTTACAACCACCATGATGGCGGAGCCGACGGGCTTTCTTTATGGCGTGCTGGGAGCGACTCTCCTATTGGTGGGAACTGATGATCAAAAGCCACCACTTTTCGCTACGGGGCTTTTCCTTATTACTCTTGGCTTGGAGGCTCGTCCTGGCCCCTTCTTTGTGCTGCCTGTGCTCGTGCTCTGGGCCGGCCGGCGTTTCAGAGGAGAACGAGGCTTCGCAATTGCGCCGACGCTTCTGTCAGCCGCAGGTGTGGCGTCTGGATTTGCAGTCGCAGCCTTATTGAAATGGTCTTACACAGCCCCTGGAACTGTTCCATTCGATCATTTCGGGTACGTGCTTTATGGGCTGGCCGAAGGGGGGCAAGCGTGGACGGCTGTGCTGAGGCCTGGTGCTCCCGGTTTGCGTGCCGATGTCGCGATGGAACAGGCTGTTGCAATGATCAGGGCAAACCCTTATCCGCTGCTCATAGGCATGTGGAGCTTTGTCCTTCGCTTTTTCAAAGATCAATTACTCTATATCAGCACGTATCCATGGGAATGCTGTGCTGCCTATAGGTATGCACAGTGGTACCGTGCACCATTCATCGTACTGGAGGCAATCGGGTTGATATATGCTTTGAGACCAAGCCGTTCCAGGATCGAACAGTTGTGTATGCTAACCTTTATTGGTTGCGCGTTCTCATCGGCGTTTACCTTCTGGAATGCGGATGCTTACAGGACTTTTGCTTCGACCAACGCTCTCCAAGCTTTGTTAGTAGGCCTCGGCGCCTGGGCTATTTATAGAACGTTTGGCGTCTCTACAACCCGCAGTCGGCATTTTTCCTCATCGGCCAAAACAGTTGTTATTATTAGTGCTACGATCGTTGTGCTCTCGCTGTTCACTCCCCTCGTAGCGACCATCGCCAGGTCGTATTCTCGATCCCGTCCCGTGTCAGTATCCTGGTGTGCGAAGGAGTCGGCACCACTTATAATCGACCTTGGGCGGAGTTCGCCTTTTTTACGAATATTGCCGCCGGGAAGTAGTGGATTCGTGCCGAATGTCGCAGAAGACAACTTTCTCCGGGATAAAACGTTCAATGGTATAAGCGTCGCGCAAAGGCTGGCTGCGTTACGTTCCGGCGATCTCCTTGTTCTGGCTCATGACCTTAGCGGCCTGAACGATCATACCGTGGCAAGTAAATACTATCCGGTATGGCTTATCATTCCTGGCCCTACAGAACTACCTGCGCCTGCTAAATACCGGGTCTGCGCTACCAGGAAAGACATACCTACGGAGTGGGGAATGCTGTCTGTTTTCACTGCACAGAACATCCAACCTGCAGAGCACCTGTAATGGGACATGACGCATGAAGCTGTGGCCATGTGGATCTTCCGCCGGCCAGCCTCCGCGGCGGCCAACGGGCTCACGGATTCGAATTCTCGGTACGCACAAAAGTCAACGAAACCAGCTCACGCTCTCTGTGAAGATAGCAAAAGAGACTCCACCTCGTCCCAGTTTTGCCAGCCCGCTTGACCGACGCCGCCGTTTACGAAGTGAAGTAGTGACGGACGCGGTCGCCCTCCCTCTCCCGTCAGCGAATAGTCGTTCCAAACATGAAAACGGTTTGGTGAGATGTTCAAGCGCTCGGACAGAGGCAGCCCCCAGAAGCGGTCAACAATGAGATTGAAAGCACGCGGCAACCTAGGCTGATCCTGCAAGCCGCACTTCCAGACCGTGGTTGCCAGCGTCCCCTGGTCGCGCGTTCGCCAAAGCGAGTCGGTCAGTATTTGTCGGGTGAGCTCGTGCCAGACTGTCAAGAAATCAGCAGAGTCTTTGTCGAACAGAAATACTCCACCGTTCCAAAGCCGCCAGTCGCCCGATGTGACGGGAACACCGAATTTACGTAGAATAGACTCACGTAAGTGATCGCAGGTACTCTCCTGGCATCCACAATTAACCGCATATCGACTGAACATATCGATCGAAATATTGTCAGACGCGAAGGTTATGGGACCATGCTTGTGCTTGAAGATAGAATCGACGTCGTCGTTCACAGCTATCACGTCACTGTCTAGATAGCAGAATGGAGAGCGAACTGACCCTAATACTTCGAGTAAGCTGGTCTTTAGAAATATGCTGGCTTCGCGATCATCGAGCTGGTCTGGGAGGTCGACATCGATAACCTGATCGTGGGCGGGGCGAAGTTTGCTTCGCCCCATTACTACAACGATATTGGAGCGTGAGAAACGTTTCAGGTACGTGAGCGCGATGTTCACCGCGCGAACGTGGGGCTCGCCCACGATCGCAAATACGAACGTTCCCGTCACATGCGTCGTCGGCGGGGAGGTCCGCCGCTCCCTTCAATGTTGCGCAACTAGGTAGCATCCCAGCGTCACGTAGCACCGATGCAGTCTGCAGCGCAAGCAGAAGCGCGAAATGAACTCACGCGTTTCTCCAAAGCGTGGATTCGCTCCTCGACACGGACCTGCAACCCGCGGTGTGGTAGCAGAAGCGCGAAATGAACTCACGCGTTTCTCCAAAGCGTGGATTCGCTCCTCGACACGGACCTGCAACCCGCGGTGTGGTAATTGACGTCGACACCGCTTCTGCGAGAGCGTCTGGATTTACCGGTGTTGCCGGACTTAACCTGCCGCACAGCGACGGCCGTCTGGTGCAGGCCTATCCGGCGGAGAGCACGGAGGTCTTCTGCGAAGGGCACAACGTCAGCTTCGAGTTCTTCGGCGGAGTGCCGCGTTCGATCCTGTACGACAAAACCAAGCTGGCGGTGGCGCGCATCTTGGGCGACGGCCGGCGGCAACGGACGCGGACCTTCAGCGAGCTGCAGTCCCATTACCTGTTCACCGACCGCTTCGGCCGGCCCGGGCAAGGGTAACGACAAGGGCAAGGTCAAAGGGTTGGTCGGTTACGCGCGGCGCAACTTCTTGGTGCCGAGCCCGCAAGTGGGCAGCTTCGCGGAGCTGAGCGCGCAGTCGCTGGAGTGCTGCCGGCGCCGGTGGGGCGACCGACTGCGGAACCATGATGATACCATCGGCGAGCGGCTGGCTGGTGCGGGATCGCTGCGCGCTGCTGTCACTGCCGCAAGCTCCTTACGACGCTGGCAAGAAGCAGGCCGCGCGGAGCAACTCGTTGTCGGCGGTGCGGTACCGTGGCAATGACTACTCGTGCCGACTGCCTATTGCCACCGCGAGGTACTGGTGACGTCCACGAGATGGTGATCGCGCGTGCGGCAGAAGAGATCGCGCGCTATCCCGCTCCTACGAACGTGAGGGCTTCGTCTCATGCGAGAGACGTGTCTTGAGGTTCCTGAACCGGCCGTTGAGAACAACGCCGGTTATGTTATCTTCCCGTGCGCTGTCCGCGCACAGCGTGATAGATCAAAAGCACAACGATGCCGCCTATGAACGCGACAAGGATGCTCCAAGGTTGAATCCCGTCACACCGTGTCCGCCAAAGCTGCGGAAGATTATTCCACCGATAATACCGCCCACTATGCCCAGAATGATGTCTCGCAGCGTGCCTTCGCCCGTCTTGTTCACGACCCGACTAGCAAGGTAGCCACCAATCAGCCCGACAACGATCCAGGCAATTACTCCAGCGCCTTCTTCTACAGCCTGGTCATTAGTCTGGGCCAGGGCCGCAGAAGCATACAGCAAACCTGAAAACGCGATTGGCAGTGCGTTACGGTACTTCATGTATTAACGTCTCCGCTTCGTTTTCGTCTGCTGGCAAAGTCGTGTGCAAGTCGCCCTGCACAAGCGATCGTCCAATAGAAAAGCACCTTCTACTCTCTCCGCAATTAACCCGCCTAATCAAGCTCTGGCAGTCCAACGAGTGAAACGATTATCGGGAGCGCCGGCATGGCCGGGACATGCGTTAGCGCATGGGGTCCCAGTCTGATCTGTATCCGCTACCTCAGCCCGCGATCTAAACCGTAGCAACGGCGCCACCCAACGAGTCGCGGCTGCATTCGTGACTCTCGCGTCATCGAGGCCACCTAAATAACGCCCCCACGTTGCGTGGCCGCGCGAGTTAGGCAGCGCCGCCATCGACGCTGCCTGGTCGCGCTGCTACTGATTCGGCACCAGTTCGACCCGGCGGTTCTGGGCGCGTCCTTCGGCCGTCTTGTTGGTGGCGACGAAGTCCGTCTTCCCATAGCCGTGCGGGCTCAGGCGGCCTTCCGCCACACCGTGGTCGGCGAGGTACCTCACGACCGCGTTGGACCGGCGCTCGGAGAGCCTTAGGTTGTACCTGACCGAGCCGATCGCGTCGCAATAGCCATTGACGTTGACCGACACGTTCTGGTGCGACTTCAGGGTTTCCGCGGCCTCGTCGAGCACGGCCGCATCCTGCGGGCGGATGTTTGACTTGTCAAAGTCAAAGTGGACGCCACGCAGGATGATCTTCTCCGGCGGCGGAGGAGGCGGTGGCGGCGGAGGAGGTGGCGGCGGCGGCGGAGGTGGCGGGGTCGGCGGCGGCTCTTCCTTCACCCACGAGCATCCGACGATTGCGCCAGCGATCGCACCACCAAAGGCCGCGAGCGGGACACCCAATTCGTAAGATCCCGAATGTCCATGCCCCCCCGCGATCGCTGCAGCCATGATGCCGCCGGTCGCGAGGGCGCCGACCCCCGCGCCAATTAGGCAGGCCTGTTGGCGCTTGGGCGACATTGATGAGCAACTCGCGGTGAGGACCGCAACCGCAGTACAAAGGAGGTAGACTGCTAACTTTCTCAGCACCTTCCGCACTTTCCATACCTCCTCTTCCTTGGCCGCGCGTCGGCGGTAACCATGCCCACTGAGCAGCGCTCACGCGAGCAATGAGTGATGCATGCTTATTTACAGAGCAACAAGAACACAGGCTCCTTATCGATAAGACAACTCGTTAGACGCTCAAAACTGCTATCCAAAAAGTGGCTTCAGAGTCAACACCTGGCGTCCCTATTTCTTTCTACGATATTCCCTTCGATTCCAATCAGAAATTGATCATCGTTGTAAGATCTTCAATGGCTGGACTATTTGTTGGCGCGTAAGCAGATGACGCCGACATAATTGGATTAGGTACTGTCGCGACTCCGGGCGGAGAGTGGCGCAGATCCCATTATCTTCTCTATGAATTTCACGATCGAGCACGATCATTAGAAGTGTGGTCGACAAAGCCCGACTTATTAAGTCCTGCATTTTATAGTGACAGTTTTGCTTGATGCCAGAAGGATCTCACCAAGCGTGGGCGCCGACGCATGCGGCGCAGCGCGCGGCGGGCCTGATGGCTGAGCTGGGTGAAATCGCGGGGACAGAAGTTGGGCAGTTCGTGGTGTTTCCAGTAACCCCAGATGTACTCCACCGGGTTGAGTTCCGGCGCGTAACCCGGCAGCCACTCGAGCGCCAGCCGGCCACGCTGCGCGCGGATAAATTCGGTTACCAAGCGCGCCCGATGCGCCGGCAGTCCGTCCCACACCACCAACAGCTTCCCCGGCAGATGACGCAACAGGTGGCCGAGGAAGTCCACCACCTGAGGGGCGCGGATGGTTGTGGGATAGAGCCGGAAGTAAAAGTTCCACCAGGTGATGCCGGCTGTGGCCGACAGCACCTTCCAGTTGAAGTGATACTGCAGCACCGGAGTCTGCCCGCGCGGCGCCCAGGTCCGCACCCGATGCGGCCGTTCGCTCAGTCCGCTTTCGTCGATGAACACGATGGTGCGCCGCTCGCAGAGCGCTTTTTTTTAATCTGCGGCCAGCGGTACTTCTTCCACTGCCGGATTGCCTGCTCGTCGCGCTCGAGCGCTTTTCCAGTGGGACGCTGGCAGGTCCAGTTAAGCTTGCGCAGGATGCGCCAGACGTGGTCCTCGTGGTATCGCACCCCGGTCCGGTACTCGATGAGATCGCGCACCCGACTCGCGGTCCACAGTCCGCTGGCAAATCCGAACGCCTCGGGTCCGCGCTTGAGTGCGCGCTCGAGGTCGCGCAACTGGGCCGGGATGAGCTTCGCTGGACGCCCGGTGCGTCCGGCCTTGCGCAGGCCGCGCACTCCCGATGCTCCAAGTTCCCGCGCCCAGCGGCTAACCGACTGGCGGTGTACGCCCAACTCTCGCGCGACCTCGGACTGGCTAAGCCCTTGTCGCAGTAATCGCGCCGCCTCCATCCGCCGCTCTTCCAACGCAGCGAAATCCCGCCGCACACCCGCTGGATTACCCATGCGCCACATATTAGCACCGACCAGAGCATTTGTCACTATATTATACAGAACTTAATAGATAGCGGAGAAGCCGCGATCATAACGGTGCGGTCCATCGCCAAAAAAGTCGATCGGCTGAATGTAGCCCGTGTAGTGGGTGCTGGCAGCGAACTGCCGAACGAGAGCACCGGCGTGCCCGGCAGAAAGTGTGAGCTTTCGAGGAAAGTGAAGTCTTCAAATGGCGCCGATCACGCGGCGAGCCATGCCAAGCGCTTCCCCCCAAAATCGACCTCCCGAGTGCATCAACTCGACAATGTCGCAAAAGGCGCCCACAAACTGTTCAAGCTGGTTGTCGGTAACGATCAGCGGGGGTGCGATCTTGAGCGCCATGAAATTGTTGCCGCAGATCTGCGTGAGAAATCCCTTGTCGCGAAACAGATGCATAACGAGTACTTGACCGAACATCGCCGGATGAATCCGGGCAAAAGCTTCGAACGGGATTCTGAGTCGCAACCGCTTCGGCGCGCGGAACTCGATCGCCGTCAGCATTCCGATGCCGCGAATCTCGCCAATCATTTCGTAGTCGGCGATTCGCGCGGCCAGCATGTATCGCAATTGCTGGCCCAATCTCGTGGCGCGCTCGCCTAACCTCTCCGATTCCAGCACTTCGAGGGTCGCGAGACCCGCGCGCATCGCCAGCGCATTCTCGCTGTAAGTCGAAGTGTGAACGATTGAGCGCTTGAAAGAGCTGTAGGTCGAGTTGTACACCGCGTCGGTCATGAGCACCGCTCCGACCGGTATCAGGCCTCCGCTGAGCGCCTTCGCCAGGATGATCATGTCAGGGTCGAGCGCGAAATGATGCGCCGCAAGGAATGGCCCTGTGCGGTGGAGTCCGGTCTGCACTTCGTCCAGCACGAACAAAGTGCCATAGCGACGACATAGCGCCTGCGCCTGTTGCAGATATTCGCTGTCGGGTATGCGCACTCCAGCCTCAACCTGTACCGGCTCCACGATGAAAGCAGCAAAGCGTTTCGACGCAAGCTTAGTCGCAAGTTCGTCGGGTGCGTCAAAGCTGACCATCTCGACGTCCGGAAGCATGGGACCGAACCCATCCTTCCAGAACGCATCGGACATGAGCGAGAGTGCTCCGCATGTGAGGCCATGGAAGCTGCCCTTGGCCGAAAGCATCCCGACGCGACCGGTATGGGCTCGGGAGAATTTGATCGCCGCCTCGACTCCCTCGCTGCCGGAACTCGCGAAGAACGCCTTGGTGAGCTTGCCGCCGGCGCGCTCGCACAACTGCGCGCCGAGAACTCCTGCAAGTTCCGGCACACCGGTCTGGAGCATCGCGGCGCCATCGCGCTCGAGTTCCGCGATGATCGCCGCTTTGATCCGCGGATGATTGTGGCCAGCGTTGTGAACGCAATAGCCTGAATTAAAGTCGAGAATTTGGCGGCCGTCTTCGGTGTGAAGCTCGGTTCCGATGCAGCGGCTATAACGCACGTTCATTTGCAACACATCGAGCAATCGGACCCATTGCGGATTTACGCACTTTTCGTAAAGTCTCATTCCGTCGCTGGGGTATTGGGCAAGCGGAGAACTTGCCATTCTAGATCCTCCTCGTCGCGGTGGCACGAATTTTCGTTTGGTCGAGAGCCGTCTGGATAGCAGGAACTGCCGGGCTCTGAAGGATTTGGGACGCGCAGCATGGCATCCATCTTGCGTGCTGCACGTCTTATTTAGGGAAAGATTGCTATGCATCGATTGATTTCCGATACCGCTGGAATTTGGCGCCCCCGTCTGTTTGCAGTCTGTATCGGCGCTTCTTTTTGGATCGCGATACTGCTCGCGGGATGTTCGAGTAGCAGCAACTCGACAGCGATGCAGCGAGGATCTGCTCCGACCGATAGTCTCGCAGCAGACCCGCAGGTCTACCAAACTCTCGCGAATTCTTGCTTCGATTGCCATTCCGACCGCGGCAGCGGCTCCTGGAGTGCGAAGCTTGCGCCGTCGTATCTGTTCGGCGCGCACAAAGGACGAGAGGTCCTGAACTTCTCGGACTGGGCGACTCTGGATGTAAAGCAGCGCAACGCGATGGCCTCGGAGATTGAAGCGGTCGTGGACAGCGGATCGATGCCACCCGCAGATTACGACTTCTTTCATCCGTCGGCCAAGCTGAGTGACGCACAAAAGAATGTCGTGCTTCAGTGGACCTCGCAGCAAATAGCTCTCCCGGCTCATTGACCCGCGTGATCGTATATTCGCGAGGAGCTAAGAATTCCCATAGCGAGAAAGACCGTACCGATTGCAAACGTAATCGCCGCAGGGCACGCGGTACTTAACGGATCGAGCCCGCGAATCATCAAGTTGTTGAACCCCTCCATCGTCCACGTTGTGGGCATCCCAAGCGCGAGCGCGCGCATCCAATAAGGCTCGAAGTCGAGCGGCCACCAGCACCCGCCAATCGCTGACATCGCAAGCGCAGCCATCGCGCCGATCGGCAGCACGGCATCGCGAGTGTTGGCGACGCAGGCGATGACGAGACTGAATGCGGCAGCCGCAAATGAAATTGCCGCCGCCGGGAACAGCAAAGCCCACGAATTACGTCCGAGGGATATTCCGAACAGAGCCCAGCCGGCGCCGAACAGGAGGACCATCTGACCGAGGCCGATTAGAAAACGCGACATCAGTTTTCCGAGCATCATTCCCGAGGCCGGCGCGCCGCTGACGCGCAGGCGCGCGAGGGTGCCCCAGTCGCGTTCATCGATCAGACCCACGCCGACGCCCCAGAGCATATCGACCAAGAGGAACGTGATTCCGAACCCCGGCACATACTGGTCGAACGCATTCACCTCGGCATCGCCACCGGTGATCGAACGTTCGTGCCATCCGAGGATCCCCGGCAGGGGCGATGCCGTCTGCGAAACTGCATAGCCAAGATCAGGAATCGAACGAAGATCAGGAAGCTCCGGTAGACGCGGCAACCTGATCGCTATATTCGGGAGCGCAACGGACGCCGCCGCATCGACGCGCGGCGCGGCAAAATCGAGCGGCTTTGAGAGTTCGGCCAACTGCGCTCTATCGGGCTGGGCTGGCCACTGCGGTGGAGGGGGAATTTGGCTTGCATGAGAGCCAGCGGCGAACTTGAGCTCCGCGAGCCACGTCTCGAAGTCGTGCCGGCTTGCCTGGAGTTGTTCGAGGTAGCGACTCACGGCAATCAGCGCGTCGTGGCGGGCGGCAAGGTCGCGCTCGACGGCAATCCTGGTCTGCGCGAGGGAGCGATCAACCTGCAAAATGGTTTCGGCCCTGATTCGCTCGATTGCCTGGCGGGTCTGCACGATCATTTCCGATTGAGCAGTGGCGCGGGCGCGTTCGAATTGCCGCCGAAGCCGATCCAGCTGAGCCGCGCTGGCTTTCATCTGATCGGTGGCCTGCGCGAGCTGATCACGGAGATGGGATGCCTGTTCCGCCATTTTCTTCCGCGCAAGGTCGTGAGCGCGAGCCGTGACCTCGCGGCACAGGCGGTCTAGATCAAGCTCGATGGCCCCGGCTTCCAGCCGTTTCACTGGGTCGATGTATAGCATCAGGTGGACGTCGCGACCGGCTTCAAAGGCGTCTGTTGTTCCTGATGGGATCACGATACAAAGTGGCGCGCGGGCCCGCCCGCTGACGATTGCGCGCGCCTCATTTAGATTCGCCACCGACACGACCGACACTGAATGGTCACGACTGAACGCTTCAACGAGCGCACGCGCCAGCCGTCCGTGATCGTCGTCCACGACTATAATGGAATACGGCTCCGAGCCGGGCTGGGCGCCGTATATATTGCCAAGCGAGAGTCCCGCTACCGTGATGATTACCAGGGGAGCCAGAGCCAGCATGAACAACGCCGCGCGATCTTGCTCAAGAAGGCGAAATTCGTTCTGAAATACTATCCATGCCGCGCGCAGCATTAGCGAATCCTCGTTAAATCTCAGGAGTCGCGTCGCGCAGCGCGTGACCGGTTAACGCGATAAAAGCGTCGGACAAGTTGGGACTATGCACCGCGAATTCCAGCGGTTGGCCACCAACGTTGTGTGCCCGCTCCAGCAATTCGCTGACCTGCCTGAGGTTTGTGAGTTCGAGCGCGACCGTGGTTTCGGCAGTCGCCGGCGCGAGCTCTCTTACCCCCGATAGACCGTCGTACCATCCAGGTCGTGGCGGGGTTTCGAACGTAATCTTCATGCGAGGATGGCGACCGCCCAGCTCGATCAGCTGAGCGACCGTGCCTTGGGCCATCAGCTTGCCCCGGTCAATCAGGAAAGCGCGATCGCACATGCGTTCGACCTCCTCCATGTAATGCGTGCTGTAGAGCACCGCGACGCCGGAATCAGTCAAAGCACGAATCGTCGTCAAGATGCGTTCGCGTGACTGCGGATCGACGCCGACGGTCGGTTCGTCGAGGAGCAGCACCTCTGGTCGATGAACCATCCCGCAGGCGAGATTGAGCCGCCGCTTCATTCCGCCCGAGAGCGTCCAGACGGGATCATCTGCGCGATCGCGAAGTCCGACGGAGTCGAGGGCTTCGATGCTGCGGGCTTCTGCCAGCCGTCGAGTCAGCCCATGGACGCGAGCGAAGACTTCCAAGTTTCGAAATGCGCTTAGTGGCGGGTAGAGAGCTATAGACTGCGGAACAAAGCCGAGCTTTCGCCGCAGACTATCAGGAGCCACACGCGAATCGATCCCGGCAATCCGAACTTCGCCGGCATCGGGTGCGGCCAGCGTCGCGAGAATCGACAGGGTAGTGGTTTTACCGGCGCCATTGGGACCAAGCAAACCGACAACTTCGCCGGACTTCACGCTGAAGGTCAGGTCATCTATGGCCAAACGTGCGCCGTAGCTTTTCCGAAGGTGAGCAGCTTCAATCAGACCGGGAAACGACATAACGGGTGGTCTTCCTTCCCGGCAGCGGCAACAGCTGTCGTTGGGTCTGCGACGGTATTTTTCATCTTAGGCGGGGTCCAGACCACGATCGATTTCAGGAATAAACCGTTGCGCACCTCGGGTAGGCCCAACTCCGACACCAAGGTTCAGCACCGATGATGGCCGCAGCTCAGGCGTCATCGGGTTCTCCTCGGCGGCGCGTGTAGTCGAGCTCGATGTGCCGCCTAACCGACGCGCCAATTGAGGCTCCGTATAAGAGCAAGATCCATCGTGCACGCTATCGTCGGTTCCAGACTCAGCTCGCGGCCGTTTTGATGTTGTGCTTTCCCAGCTTGTAGGAAACGTCACTTCGCGAAAGGCCAAGCCTCCGTGCAGCCTCAGCCTGCGCTCCACTAGTGGCTCTGAGCGCTCGTTGAATGACCGCCTTTTCGAGCGAGGCCAAGAACTCGCGCAGGTCCAGGGTCTCGGACATCATTTCGGCGACTTCATTAGGAGTGATCGGGCTCGCGCGGTCGACGGGAACGCCGGCAGTGCGGATCTGGGCTGCCATGGGAAAATTCTCCGATGTGATCTCAGCCCCAATCGAGAGAATACAAGCTCGTTCAATGAGATTCCTCAGTTCGCGAATATTACCTGGGAAGTCGTAGCTCAGGAGGGTGCGCATCGCGTCTGCGCCGATCCTCCGCGGTGCCACCTTTAGATCACGTGCCGCGTGCATTAGAAAAAGTTCGCATAGTGCTGGTATGTCTTCTCTGCGCTCGCGAAGAGGGGGAACCTCCAGCGGCACGACGGCGAGACGGTAATACAGGTCGTCCCGAAAGAGACCATCCTGCACCCGTTGCTTCAAATCGCGATGTGTCGCGACAATAAGCCGGACATCGACCTGGCGCGGCTTGGTCGAGCCGATTCGCGTCACCAGCCCGTCCGTGAGCACGCGCAGCAGCTTTGCCTGCGCGGGCATGGACAACTCTCCGGCCTCGTCCAGGAAGAGCGTGCCTTCGTGCGCGGCCTCGAACAGGCCCTCGCGCGCGCGATCGGCACCAGTGAATGCCCCGCGCTCGTGGCCGAACAATTCGCTTTCCAGAAGTGTCTCGGTAAAAGCTGCACAGTTGACGGCAACGAGAGGTTTTGAAGCGCGACCGCTACTGCAGTGAACCGCGCGGGCTACAAGTTCCTTGCCGGTACCTGTTTCTCCAGTGATGAAAACCGTCACGTTCGTTGGTGCAACGCGTGTGATCTTCTCGCGAAGCTCGCGAATCGCAGAGCTCCGTCCCGTAATCTCCGAGGAACCTTCGAGGCGTAATACCTCGTCACGGAGCCTACCATTCTCGCGTAAGAGTCTGGTGTGCTCCACCGCACGGCTAGTGGACGCAAGCAGGACTTCAGGCGCGAATGGCTTGGTGATGAAATCAAAGGAGCCACGGCGCATGCTTTCGACCGCGAGCTCTATGGTAGCAAACGCTGTCAGGAAGACGACTGATAAAGCAGAATCCGTCTCGTGCGCGGAGGCTAGAACATCCAACCCTTCGCCATCGCCCATTTTCTGGTCCGTTATGACTGCATCAAAACGAAACTCGGTTAGGGCACGCCGCGCGTCGCTGACGCCGGCTGCCTCGACTATCTCATGGCCCTCATGCTTCAGATTGGAGGTTAGGATCCGCCGCAGGTGCGGCTCGTCATCTACGATCAATATCTTGCCCATCGTGTATTCCCACAGTGCGATTTAGTTGGGAGAATGCCCGGGGATTTCGATCGAAAAGCATACGAGGCTCGGCTCGTTGATTCTGAGCACTATGTCGCCGCCATGCGCACGGACGATATTGCGTGCGATGGCGAGGCCGAGCCCGTTTCCTCCCTGCTTGGTAGTAAATAGCGGTTCAAAAATGCGGCCGACCGTGTCACCTGGGATCGGACCGGCTGGATCGATCACATCGATCCGTATCGCGGCGCCTCCGTTCTTTTCAGCCTTGAGTCCGACCGAGTCGCCACGGCGGCATGCGTCGATTGCGTTCAGAACCAGATTCAAAAGCGCCTGCTGAACCTGCCCGGCGTCGAAGTCCCCTTCCAGGTCACGGTCGGCAAGAACATCAATTGCCACGCCATTATTTGCCGCGTGAGCACGGGAGAGGGTTGCGACGTAGTTGAGGATATCGGCGAGGTTCGCATGGCCGATTTGCGGCGCCCGTGGACGAGCGTAAACGAGAAAATCGCTAGTGAGCCGCTCAAGACGGGTGGCTTCCTTGGCCGCGATTGCGAACATTTCCTTCCGTTCGGCCTCGTCCTGGCCTGCGCGTGCGGCAGTCGCGAGCGAACTAGCAATCATTGCGACGGGATTTCGAATTTCGTGTGCGATTGCCCTCGACAGTCGACCCACCGCCGCGAGCTTTTCTTCGGAAAGCAGTTGCAGGCGGGTCCGCTCAAGTTCCTCGAGGTTGCGCACGAATCGCGCCTCGCGCTGACGGAGATTGTTGACCAAAAGCCATACGAGAACTCCCATTACTGTAAAAATCACGGACATTGCGCCAGCTTCGATGTACTCGCCGAACTTCATCCCATAAGCTCCGAGGAAACAGACGAAGTCCGCCAGCACTGCCACCGCGATTGTGGCGCCAAGGCCAAGCCTAAATGCGGCTTCGAGCACCGGCAGCAGCATCAGAGCGTAGTAAGCGGTATCGCCTCTTATGGTGATGAAGGTAAGAACAAAGGCGAGCGCTGAGTTGAACCCGAGCGACCAGAACGTGAAGACCCTCCGCTTCGGGAGCGACAGTGGTGCAGTTCTCCAGTTTAACCATGTAAGGTGAACCGCTTGCATCACCAAGCCAACTGCCAGAACCCAGACGACGGAAGCTGCAGGTCTGCCGCGAACGAATCGGGAGAAGGCTTGTAGTGCCAACAGCGCACCGATCAGGAGCAGATTCAGGAGGGCAAATAGGAACTCCTGGCGGCGAAAAGACTCAAAGTCGCTCGCCACGAAATCGGAATCGCCATGGCCGATTGTCAGCGCAAGGGTGCTGAAAGGCCATTGGCCCATAGCGCGTTTATGTCCAGCGATCGCGGCCACCATGCAGAATAGCGCACTCCGCTCCTTTAAGCCGGCCTTCATCGAGCCGAACGCCTACTGCCGAAAACTGAGGTGCCCGCAGGAGACTGTGCGACGGACCTGTCCGAGACCACACCTTTGAAGTTCCCCATTTTAGTCGTTATCGGCAACCGTTTTCATATCTCAAGCGGTCGTCTCGCCGCTGCGCCGGAAAAATCATCTTGCAGGGAGCCGTTGAGCGATTCCCCGCCGTCTACCAGTTATAAGCTACGCCCATCCCAACTGACGGTTGGGTGCTAGCCCTCGGCCCCGAAGGCGCGCTCATCGAGAAGATCCGCCACCGGCTCGGTTCCGCCTCGTGGCGCTTGTGGAGCCAAAGAAGGAGCTCCGTGGTGCCGACGCCGAGCAGCGCGGCGCCGACCACGTCCGAGAACCAATGGGCGTTGTTCCCCATACGACCGAAACCGTCGAGCAGCGCGAGCGAGTAGATCGGTACGGCCACGGACCAGCGATTGTCGTAGTATTCGCTCACTCCGGCGGCGAGGGCGAACATCGGCGTTACGTCGCCCGAGACAAACGACTGCCCACCATGGAAAAACGCGGTGTGGCTGCCCGTTTGGCTTGGCCGCAGGCGGCCAAACCCCGCCTTAATCCCAATGTCAACGAGCGTTGCTATTCCCGCCCCCTCGCCAGCGGTAAGCGCGTATTCTCTTGCTCGATGATCATCGTTCCAAAGCCCGTAGCCGTACAGGAGCGCCGTCGCAGCGCTGACCGAGCCGTAGCTGACGTTCTGCAAAAGGTCCGCGTCGCTACTGCTCATGCCGCCCAGGTGACTGCGCATCGTCTGGTCCAGCGCGAACGAGCCGCCGAAGATTGCGCCCGCGCCCGCCAGCACCAGGTAAAACTTGGGTGAGCGCAGCGCACTGTCGGGCGCCGCCACGTATAAAGGCGAGGTAAAGGCATCCTCTGCGTCCAACAGGGTATTGTTGACGAGGTATTTGAAATCGGATGTCAGTTCATTGCCAACTGCCGAGACGCTCGGCGGCTGGGCATTCGCCAGACCCGAAGCGAAGAGCAGCAGAAAGACGGGAGCGAGCAAGCCAATTGAACTTCTTTTCGTCAGGGGATGCACCGTAGCTATACTCAAAAGCTATAGTTTATCCCTACCTCAGAACCGGAGCTGGGCCAGCGGACGCCGAGCATCAAAAACATGAACAACGCTGTGAACCATCCAACCACGCAGCGCATCTCGATGCTTCGCATGCTGCAGGTTGCCGCCTGTGCCGTGCTGTCGCCAAGTACCGAGCCAAAATCTTAAAGAGCGGCGCTTGCTCGCAGCCGCCAGCAGCTCGAGCATTTAGGGTCGCGAAATAAAAGCTGTTGCTTGCGCACCGGAACCGACCAACGAAAGTCCAATCAGATTCGTTTATCCACGCCGCTCTTGCTTTTGGCACATAAGCAGATCGCATGCCGCGGCAAAGAGCGTGGGCGGGGTGCTTTCTGTTGCAAAAAATAAAGCCTTGAGCAACTTCAGGCTTATCAAGTTGATCTGATTGTCGCAAACTTCGGACAGCAGCGTCCAAATTCTTGGACAGGCTGCAATTCTATTGAACCCGGAGATGGGAAGATGCCCAAGTTTTCTACCATTTAGTTCCGGCGGCGGTCGATGGCAAGACGTTTGCTCTCTCCTAAGCTTCTTCGACCTCTACCCTAAAGACGGCGGTCCTCTCGAGGTAGAGGTCGATAAAGGCATCATCAAAACTCTGGAAACGCTGCTCCTTAATCCGCTGCTCGCATGGAGCACCGTCGTGCTGTTTGCACTGCAGCTCATGTATCTGGGATCTGCGTGCATCGCGCTCTCCAGGCGGTCGACTTAATTTCGAGGGCCTTGTTCGAGGCATTTTTGACGATTCCAGGCGGGCCCACTGACTCGGCCGGTTCCGGCATCCCGCGATGCCTATCGACTGCGTGGTCCCTGGATATGGCCTGTGTGTGGTGTGGAAGCGGCTGAGAACCGCAGATTCGCGCTTCTCCTACGCGTGCGTTTCACCAGCCCTTTCTTCTGTTTCAAAGGCGGCGTCTTCGACGAGTGCGTGAACAAAAGCGAAATGTCACGAACAGTGGAATCGGTAAGAAGAAATCGCCGACTGTGCATCGTGAGTGCTTATTGCTGGAGAGTGAAGAATGAAGATCGCTGGAGCAGCAGGCGCGTTTCCATCTCATCGCTACCATCAATACTTAATCACCGACGCTCTGCGGGCTCATTGGGGTGAGAAGCTCCAGTGCCCCGAACTTCTCACACGCCTGCATTCGCGGACCGGTGTCGACTATCGCAATTTTGCCTTCTCACTCGCAGACTACAAGCGCTTCGAAACGTGGGGGCAGTCCAACTGCGCCTGGATCGAGATCGCCGAGCAACTAGGAGAAAAGGCGGTAGATGGCGCATTGGAGCGCGCCGGTGTGACGCGCCGCGACCTCGATGCCCTCTTCGTCGTTTCGATCACTGGAGTGGCGAGCCCGTCACTTGACGCGCGCCTGATCAACCGAATGACACTGCGGCCCGATATCAAGCGGACGCCAATCTTTGGCCTGGGCTGTGTCGGTGGAGCGACTGGCCTAACCCGCGCGGCTGACTACGTGAGGGCTTATCCCACACAAGCCGCCGCGCTGCTGGCGGTCGAGGTCTGTTCGCTGACGCTGCAGCGCGACGACGTGTCGACTCCAAATCTGATCTCGACAGGTCTCTTTGGCGATGGTGCTGCAGCGGTAATCGTCGTTGGCGCGGAGAGGCCGTCCGTCGGACCCGCAATTCTCGGAACTCGCTCCGTCTTCTACCCCAATTCCGAGGAGATCATGGGCTGGGACATCTCTGAAAAGGGTTTCCGGATCGTTTTGTCTCCGAAACTACCGGAGCTTATTCAGCAGCACTTAGGTGCCGACCTCGATCGCTTTCTGGCTGACTTTGCCCTGAGCCGGAGCGATATCGGCAACTGGGTTATTCATACGGGCGGGCCAAAGATTTTGGAGGCGGTCGAACGCGCGCTGGGTCTTTCCGACCATGACTTAAAGCTGTCGTGGGACTGTCTGCGCCGACACGGCAACATATCGTCGGCGTCCGTGTTGCTCGTCCTGGAAGAGACGATGACGTCCTGTCGGCCTAAGCCGGGTACGCTCGGTCTGCTTGCGGCGATGGGCCCGGGGTTCTGCTCCGAATTGATTCTGATTCGCTGGTAAGTAGATGGCACCGGACCTTGTCGTTGTCGGCGGCGGCCCCGTCGGACTTGCCGCTGCGATCGCAGCTCGCCAGCGTGGCCTCGAAGTACTCGTCGCAGATAAGGCTCAGCCGCCGATCGACAAGCCCTGTGGCGAAGGCGTTATGCCTGAAGGAGTCTCGGCCCTTCGTGTCCTAGGTGTACAAGTAGACACTAGTAATAGTAACGCTCTTCCCTTTTATGGCATCCGCTTTATAGATGCGGGATTATCCGCCGAAGCTTATTTTCCTGCAGTTGTGGGACATGGTCTCGGTATTCGACGCCCCGTCCTTCATCAAATGTTGGCCCTTCGAGCTGAGGAAGCTGGCGTCGTCACGCGCTGGGGTGAGCCCGTTACTGGCGTGAGCAGCGCCGGGGTCCGGATAGCCGGACGAAATGTGCCATGTCGATGGATCGTGGGCGCAGATGGCCGCGAATCGCGCGTCAGGCGATGGGCAGGATTTCGACTACCTTCGAACGCTCGCCGCAGAATCGGACTTCGGCAGCATTTCCGGGCGAGGCCGTGGACCGATTTCGTCGAAGTGCATTGGCATAACCTGGGGCAGGCGGTTGTGACACCCATAGCCTGGAACGAAGTGTGCATTTCAGTTTTCGCAAGCGCCCATTGCGGACCTATGGCGGAACTGATCGAGCTCTTTCCGGAGCTTTGTCGACGCCTAAGGGGTGCGCGTGCGACCAGTTCCGTCCGGGGAGCAGTTTCCGGGTCCAGCGAGATACGTTCTGTCGTCCGCGACCGAGTCGCGCTAGTCGGGGACGCCTCCGGGTCGGTCGACGCTCTTACAGGCGAAGGTCTTTCACTTGGGTTCCGCCAGGCCCTCACGCTCGCCGAGGCCGTCGAGCAGCAGGATCTTGCGAAATATCAGATTGTTCACCGGCATATCACTCGTGTGCCTAGACGCATGGCCAACCTAATGCTCTGCGTCGGTGCTCGGGCGGGGCTACGGCGTCGGGTGTTACATGCACTGAATTCGCAATCGCAGATGTTCGGGTTCATGCTCGGCGTTCATACGGCGGCATTATCGCTAAGCGCCATTCCGCCTGGTGTTATCGCCAGATTTGCTCGCCATTTCGTTTGCGTGAGTCCCGCTCAGAGATAGGAGTTGTAGATGGTCAGGAGGATCATTTCTGTCATTTCTGCAATTTCGATCGACATTAACGAGATCGCGGGTTGGTTTTGGGAGACTGCTCAGGTTCAACAGTTGAACTCCCGGAGTTATAGGCGAAGCGCTATGATGTTGAGATCCTATGTTTTTGCGGCTGCAGTCGCAGCCCTGAATGCACAGCCGATTCCGATTGCCCATGCGCAATCGAATGCCCTGCCGCAGACCGACATTGTTCAACTCGATCCTGCGCACACCAATATCGATTTCACGCTACTAGGAAACCTCCACACGACCAACGGCCGGTTCGCACTCAAAAGCGGAAACATTCGCGTCGATCCCGAAACTGGCAATGCCACCGGTAAAATCGAAATAGACGCCGCCAGCGAGGACAGCAAAGAACAGTTGCGCGATGCCATCATAAGGAATGGCGTGCTCGATGTCGCCCGCTATCCCGAAATCACTTTCATCCCGCAGAAGATCCAGGGTATTCGCGACTCGCAAAATAATTTTTACGGACAGATAACGGGTCTGATGGAGGTGCAAGGGAGCCTCCACGAGATAACGATCCAGGTACACGGTCATCTATTGGGCGATCAGGTAACAGCGGCATGTGATTTTCTCGTCCCTTACGTGGAATGGGGTGTCGAAAGTCCGAACGTGCTGTCACCAACTCAGATCATAAACTCAACCAGAGAGCCCGAGACGGGGGCTTCACCGAGGATGTTCTCAATTTTTGCTTATATGCTGCCAGTGCTCCGGACAATTCCGCCGCACCTGTTCAAGGTTTCCGACTTGGTTCAAGTCAAGGTCGAAACGAGCGGCTACATCACATGGGCAATGGGTCCACAGGCGCGGAAGGTGACCATTATTGTACCGCCGCGATGAATCGTGACTCCAAGAGCACAGGCACAGAGAGGAAGCAGCTTCGTAACGGGTGCGGCGCGAGACTCCCGCTCAATTGAGTAAACCTTGGAAGTGAGGGCGGGCGGGACAGTTGAGCTGCTGGGTCGAGTGGCAGTCGAACCAGGAAGTGCCCAGCACCTCCCGAATTTGCGGATCCGCCGTCAGCGCGTCGCCGTGTTTCACTGCGAACCCAAGCACCTCGCCAAGGCGTTGAGTGGCGACTTGAATCGCATTGCAGCCATGCTCATGTCAGATAATGATCCAGCGCATTATTAGCCCCGTCTGAGGTCCAATAGTATGGCGTTTGTTGCGTCACCTGTGTCACGTCTGGGGAGAAGGGCTCTTCCATACATCGGGACGCTACTTATTTTTGCATTCATCTTCTGGCTCATACCCGTCGCCGATGTCGCGGCGGCGCTCGCCCAGGCGCCGGTGCTGAAGTTCTTCGTTGTCTTTCTCCCGTTTTGTGCCTTCTATTGGATTATCGATTCTCTCTGCCTGACGTGGGTCGTTCGCCGCTTCAATAGCCCGATGCGACTTCGCGATATCATGCCGATCCGCGCCAGCATGTACCTGCTCTCAATGATCAACACCAACCTCGGGCAGGGCGGCGTTACCTGGTATTTGCATCGCAAGGCCGGAGTTCCATTCCTCCAAATACTCAGCTCAATTCTGCTTATCGGGCTGATGGAGATCTATCAGCTTTTCCTGTTCTCGACGCTAGGCGTAGTGTTCTATCATCCTAACTCACCGCGACAACTGGAAATAGTCCATTTCCTGCGAATTGCGTATGTTGTCGCCTGGTTGACGCTCGCTAGCATCATCGGTGTTTTTGCGCTTGCAAGGCGGAACAATCGGGTGCGAGCATGGATTGAGGACAGCAAGCTTGGTGCTGTGGCCGGCACGTTTCTAGCCGCCCGACCATGGGACTACGCCGTTGTCCTTGGCATAAAGGCTCCCGGTTTCCTTGCGTCGCTTTTAACACAGCACTTCGCTCTTGCATTATACGGAATCACCATTCCACTCATGAAGTTGGTGCTGTTTCTCCCGCTCGTATTTCTTGCAGCGGCGCTGCCCATCGCAGCGGCACATCTGGGTACCAGTCAGGCGGCCTGGATTCTCTTCTTTTCGGGGAGTGCCCCGGAGGCGAGGATTCTGGCGTACAGTCTCGCTGCACACTTCACTTTTATGTTCTGTAACGGATTGATTGGACTGCTTTTCTTAGCACGCGCGGCCCGCGAATTGACCGCAATTCAGCAAATGCCATCCGCCTAGTGCATCTTCATGACCGAGCGCTCTTCTGCAGTCAAAGGATTCGAGTGAGTGTTCCACGGAACATCAACATATCAATGGAGTACACCCTTTGCTCCTGAGGCAGGCTGCATTACCCGGCCTGAACAGGGCTAATCGGAGACAACCGCCAGTAACTCAGTACCCGCTCGGCGATTGCTGCCAGATAGAAGATGGCAAGAAGCGGAGAGGCTTCGCGGATCAGAACACCGGGCCACTGCGGGGGTGGCGCAAATGCCAGGACAATTACGAGGCTGAAGTTGAGCACGCCGCCCCAATGTCCGAATCGGCTCTTGACGGGCGTCAAAGAGCGACTAATCATTATGGAGTCAATCGTGTATTGACCAAATGAAACGACGACGAGGGTTGGTACATAGAACGGAATTGCCCCTGCTGCCGCCTCACATGAGAGCGCTGTAGCCACAAAGGTGATATCGGCGAACCCGTCGAGCCACCGCCCAAATCCGTCGGCGCGACGCATCCGTCGCGCGACGCGGCCATCGAGGAAATCCGAGAGCGCGCCAACTATAGCTATCGGACCCAGAATTCCCAAGCCGCGGTCGCCGGCCATGAATGCGGCTATCCAGACCGCCGCAAGCACGAAACGAAGCGCGCTCAGCAGGTTCGCAGCCTGCGCCGACACGCGGCAGAGCTTGCTCGGCGAGAAGGCCTGAACCGCATCATCAGCGTGCGGAAGAGCTCGTCCGATTACCACGCGCGTCGCTTACTTCAGGAGCCGGAGTCCCCGGTGCAGAAGCAAACCCTTCCGGCAAGTCACGTACCGGAGTAATCTTTATCGCGACAATGCGTCCCTCGGTGAACATTTCCTGGGTCGGCTTGTGGAAGCCAAGCCGCGCAAGAAGGTATTTTTGCGGGTAGTCATTGACTATCTGATTATTGACCGCTGGATCGCTCGTGATCTTTGCCTTGCCGATAAATGCGGGACCGCCCCGCTTACCTATCCACACAATAACAGGGCTGCCACGCCGAATCCGTTTTGCCTTCCATGTAGTTGTAGCCGTTTGAATTAGGACTAAGCCGTCTGATGCCGTTGTGAACCAGACCGGAGCCGCCTTACTCTGATTGCCGTCTTTGCGGACCGTAGCAATATAGATGACACTCGCTTGTGAAAGCGCGTCAGCATCGCGATGGAAAGCTTGACTAAGCGCTCCACTGCTCATCAGAAGAACTTCCAATGCTAAGACCATTAGCAGTGAGACCGCCGACTTTCGGACGAGCAACCTCATTATTCCCTCGCCGCTGTTGGGTTATTTCCGAAGTACTGTGCGCTCTACGTTGGTGTGAGGTTCGAGCATATTGGTCCTGGAAATGTTTCGTGAACGGTCGTGCCGAGCCTAATCGATACTGAGCAAGCCCCGTGCCTTCGATCTCTCCTTGAACTAAATCCACCAGCATTCGCGCTTTCCATCCGCGAACAAGTGTCATCGTGACGCGTCCGACACGCCGATGCTCACAACTATCCACTTGGCGACCGGAAACGATGCTTCGGCGACGGCGGATGGCAGCCGCACGCCCAAACCCTTAATGTGGCCCTTACCCGCCGATAAGTCTCAAAACCAGCCATCTTCTGTTTCAGCTTTTCAATCACTGTCGCCGGTCCCGGCAGACTATAGCGCCAGAACGGCTGACTGCACAGTACGGCCAGCAACTCGTAAGATCGTCGAAAGAAAATGCCCAAAGGAGAGGAAACGACCTCGGGATTCACGGTCATGTGGCGCACATATTCGAAGACGATCGGAGACCGTGAAAAGCAAACGCCCTGCCATCGACCGTCGGTGAATGGCACTGGCACTTCGGCCATTTTTCCGCTCTTGAGATTCACCGACATTCCAGTCTGTCCGAGAATTTCAACGCTGCCGTTCGAAATTTCGGACAGCCATAGATAACCGTTGAAGTACGATCGGTTGCTCATCAGTTCGTGATGTCAAACCCGGCTGCCTCGACGGGCACTGTAGGCGAAATGGTGGATTTGCGACCAGCCCCATACGTCGTGCCGATCCAGCGCAACGACCGGCAGTTCTCTGACTGCCGTCGACCTGTTTACTGCATCGCTCGCCGCCTACAGCCTGAGCGTGGCGATCACCCCGATATGGTCGGACAGTCAGAGCCACGTCCCGTCGCTCTGGCGATGCGGCCGCTCGGCGAACGGCCCCACCTCCACGACGCATTCGATACTCTGAAAGCTTGTCTAATGAGATTGCTGAAAACACATGCGACACCAGGCGGCAAACGGGGGTTCCCAGCGGCTCCGCGCCACACGTGAACCATACCCAGCCAGCATGCAGATAATAGGCATTGCCGGATGACGGAATCGGGCCCAGTCGCCGGGGCCACCCGCAATAGCCATATAGTAGCCCATTATTAAAGAAACGGCGAGAATGGCAGGGTTCAGTATCAGCCGGCTGCAGAGTGTTACGCACGCACACGACAGGTATATCAGCAGCAGCGGGAGCATTATGGCCGTGCTCCAAAACAGGAGTGGATTAGCGTAAAGCGCTTCGATAGTTGGGACTATGCCTTTGTCGACCTCAACTGTCAGAAGACCGCCCTCCTTAGGATAGAGGTCGAAGAATCTGAGAAATTCGGTAGAAGCGGGATCGAAGGTGCCTCGAAGGAGGCCATCGAGATAAATCCAAGTATAAGTCAAGGAGCTGTCCAGCAAAATGTGCTCGGCGGCCCGATTCATATAATTGCTTCTCCGCGCTACAGACCAGGTCTTCTGTTCAGGATGGTCATGGAAATAAACGCGCGGGTTCTGATAGCCTAGCCGGTCCCTCATCCCGTAATACGGCACATGCTGTTGGGCGGCCAGGACCGATGCGGCTCCGATGAAGTACATATTGTCGCTAGCGATGGCTGAGAAGCCAGAGTACCCTGACTCGACCTTGTTCCGAACCTGCCAGAGACCGGTGAGCCCCAGGGAAACAATAACGAAAGCACAGCTGGGAGCTAGGAGGCCGAGCTTGTTTTGCCCATAAGTGATCAACGTCCATGTTGCCAGCCCGGCAGCGATTATCAGTGGCAAAAAGTAGCCGATCGGTCGGACATAAACTGAGGCGGCCAGAGCGCCGGCCGAAGCAAGCAGGTCCCCCGGTGATTGCCGCCTCAGGTACTTCACAAGGTAGTAGACTGCGACCATGACTATTGCGGTAAAAAGAGTTTCAGGGGCGAGTAGGCTTGCGAACAATATGGAAAGCGGATCTATCGCATACAGCACCGCGGCAATGATAGCTATGTCATCGCGCTCGAAGAACAGACAGGCTGTCCGATATACCATGAATACGTGAAGCAACTAAGTAAAAGTTGGAGCGTGACTGTAACGAGTTCCAAGCGATCCAACAGCAGGCCAGCCGTAAGCAGCAAAGGATAGCCCGGGGTTCGAATGACTTCCGGTGCCCCATCGGAGAAAAAGCGGTGATGGGTGACTAACTCGCGGGCCGGAACAATATAAGTGGCGGTGTCAGGCGTGTAGAAGATGGTAGCGTCACGTGTGTACAGATAGCCTGATATCGGGAGTAGTGCGCGTAGGAACAGCGCCAGCCCCAATACGAGCCGGATGTTAAGGTGACCAAGGGTGAGAGCACTTTTACTCATGCGCGAGGGTTTCTTGGCGGCCTTCGTTTGATTCGGGATTGATGCCGATGGCGCACTTATTTTTGAAGACGACCGGACATAGCAAACGCTTTGCCATCGACCGCTGATAGATTAGATGGCACCGGACTTCGGCCAATTTCTGCCTCTTCGGGATTCAGTGACATTCCAGTCTGTCCAAGAATTTCAACGCTGCCGTTTGAAATTTCGGACAGCCAGATTGATCTGGCTGGGAAATTTTATGCCAGTTTGCAAGTGTCGAGGCCGTCTTAGAACGGTGCGCTGTCCGATAAAGCGGAGGCCGTTATCGTACTCACCACGAACCCGGTCCCTAGACGCGTCACCACTCGTGGGTAGCGGCCCGAGATCGAGATCCAGGTGGCTCTCATGAAGATAGTTGTTCTCTCTGGTCGCGCGTTGAATCCTGGCGACTTGAGCTGGGAGGCTCTCCGCCCTATCGTCGAGTTGCAGTCTGTGACCGTTACCGCAGACAATCAGCTCGCGACGAACGCTCCTGTGCCGACCGCGAGCCCGCTGCCCGATCGGTTCGTCTCGGCAATTGCCAAGGTTAGCGCCGATATGGACACTGATCTGCGATCGCCCCGTGGAGCCGTCGACCGCCGGACTCAAGGAATCGCGTAAGAACCTGCTGCAAGAGCCCATGACGAATTTTTTCCGCCATGTTTTCACGTTCTCGATGTGCATCGTCGCGATGCTGGCGGCCGCGCGTCCATTGCAGGCGATCGACTTCTATGAAATCCAGATTTACGACACCGATACCGCGCCGGTCGGTCATCTGACGCTCGAACTCCATTCCAACACGACCTCGACCGCGACCGGACAGTTGGCGAAAAGCCAGATGGACGTGCATCAGATACACGAGACGCTCGAGGCCACATATGGCGTCCTGCGCTGGCTCGAGGTCGGCCAGTATTTCGCCACAGCGAAGCTCTCGAACGGAGATTACGAATACTCGGGTTCGCGCACGAAGGTTCATTTCGGTATCCCGCAGACCTTCGAGTGGCCAGTGCAGTTCGGCGGCAATATCGAGCTCGACTACATGCGCCGCGCGGCTGAGGAAAATCCTCTGACGCTTGAGCTGCGGCCGATCGTCGGTGCGACCTACAAGCCATTTCGCGTGGTCGCGGACTTTCCGTTGATAAAGCCGTTCAGCGGCCCGCAGACGCATCACGGGTTTCAATTCGATCCGTCAGGCGAGATCCTGTATGACCTGAACCGCTGGGTTTCGCCGGCGCTCGAGTACTACGGCGACATGGGACCTATTCAGCCGCTGGAAAAGCCGCAGGAGCAGCAGCATTTCATCGTGCCGACTCTGAATTTCTATTTCATTCCGCAACTTGAACTGAATCTCGGCGTCGGACTCGGGGTGACGCGCGCGAGTAACGGGGTGTTTCTCAAGTCGATTGTCGGATGGACCTTCTAAGGCGCTGGACCGTTTTTGTGTGTACCGGCGTATGGGCTGCAAGCCGCCGTTGGTTAGCGGAGCTAGTACAAGTCAGACAGCGAGCCGTTTGTAGCGGTGATGCAGGCCAGCGACCTTCGCGATTTCGACGACTCTTCCGATCCTGGGTGCTTGGATCGGGGCAAGTCTCGGTAGTCCTTGTCGAGTGAGACAACCAACAGCTCAGATTCGTGATTGTTCTGCATGAGTTTGCTCACTTCGCCGCGATGTAGGGTCGCCAAAGAGAATTTCCCCGACGCGGCATGCGGCAGCAGTAGACCGTCTCGATATTTCGGACGTTGCGATGGAGCAGCCCTACGAGATTGGTTTGCGAGCGCGCACGAAGGCGCTCATGAATTTGCCGTCGAGCAGAGGCGCGATTTTTTCGACGTCGAGGTTCGCACGGGTGAAAAACCCTCTGGCGTCGGCCGGGCGATAGATGCGCGGCGGCTCCAGGTCGACCTGTTCAAATCCGGCGCTGATCAATTTCGCGCGGTACTCCGACTCTTCCAGCGCTCCGGCGACACATCCAACCTTTCCATTTGCTCAATCTCAGTTGTCAACGAATCGTCCCTGGATCATGCCAGCCACACAGGTTGTGCGTCGGCCGGGCGTTCAGCGATCTCTTCTTCGGTCAGACGGGCGTAGAGTTCGATCAGGTTGCCATCAGGATCTTCGAGCCAGAGCTCATGCAGCGGGGTCCCAGTCCACGTAGTGCGAGCCGGTTTTTCGATGTGCAATCCTACCTCGCGTGCGCGGTGATAGGCCGCGATTACGGCACGCCTGTCCGACAGCGCGATGCCGAAATGGTACAGCGTGTCGTGATGGAGCTCCTTCCCGTCCGATACCAACAGTACAAAGTTAAGTCTGAGTTCGGGGCAGATGAAGGTCACGTAGCGATGGGTCCATTCGCGCGGCTGAGTCCCCAGCAACCAGGAATAGAACCGCGCGCTGCGGGCCAGATCGTGCACTCGGATACTGGAATGAAATTCCACGGCGGCCGGACCAAGTGGAACATCACGCAACGCAGCCAGCACCTCAAGCCGTGCTTTGATCTGATCCCGAGCGACCCTAAACTTTGGGAGCCGACCGCCATCGCTAAGCGAGGGACCTGCTGCAGCCGGGTCCCCAATCGACTAATGCAGCCGCCGAGCATTGCCTAAGAAGGCCGGACATACTTCCCCGGCGCAAAGCGTGATCACCGTATCGACGCTATGCGGATCGATGCTCTCGACCGATTTTGATGTCTGAGCGGAAATGTCGATCCCAATCTCCGCCATCGCAGCGACCGCGAGCGAATCGACTCCGGCCGGTCGCGAGCCGGCGCTTTGTACGCGCACGGCATCTTCGAAAATCCTGCGCGCTAGCCCTTCCGCCATCTGGCTCCGGGCGGAGTTCTGGACGCACAGGAAGAGCAGCCCCCTCACTTCGCGGCTCCTTGCGGGCGCTCTATCGGAAGGTCCTCGCGGTTGCCCCATTCGGCCCAGGAACGCTCGTAGTTTCGGACGTGGTCGTAGCCGGCCAACCGCAGGGCGAATGCGGTGTGAGCCGCCCGGATGCCGCCCTGGCAGTACGTGATAACTTCCTTTTCCGGCGAGAGCCCTGCCTTCGCGAACATCTGTCGCAACACCGGCGCGGGTTTGAAGCGCTTGCTCGCCTGATCGATCGTCTCGCGCCACTCCAAGTGAAGCGCGCCTGGAATGTGTCCGCCGCGCTTCGTGCCCATCGGATCGGCGCCGGTCCACTCCTTGTCCGATCTAACGTCGAGAATACCGCAAGCTGGATTTCCGATCGCCGCTGTGACCGTTTCCCCTTCGGCAATACAGTGGTCGTCGATCTTCGGAGTGAAGCGAGCGGGACTCGCGCTTTCTGGCGCATCCGTGACGGGGCGACCTTCTGATAACCAGAGATCCCACCCTCCATCCACCAGCTTCACTCTGCGATGTCCATAATAATTTAGCGCCCACCAGAGACGCGCCGCGAAAAGGTTGTTTCCATCGTCGTACGCGACAACGAGATTCTCGTCGCCGACTCCTATCTCTGACATGATCCCGGCGAACTTTTCGGCGCTCGGCACGCGACCGTTTTCCTTGAGAAATGGGGTTATGGGCGCCGGATAGCGGACCGCGCCAGGCATGTGCGCTATCGCGTAGCCATCTCCCTTGCGCGTATCAACGACACGGATGTCGAGATCGTCAAGATGCGCCGCCAACCAGTCCGTCGTCACCAACAGCTCAGATTCGTGATTGTTCTGCATGAGTTTGCTCACTTCGCCGCGATGCAGGGTCGCCAAAGAAAATTTCCCCGACGCGGCATGCGGCAGCAGTAGACCGTCTCGATATTTCGGACGTTGCCATGGAGCAGCCCTACGAGATTGGTTTGCGAGCGCGCACGAAGGCGCTCATGAATTTGCCGTCGACGAGAGGCGCGATTGTTTCGACGTCGAGGTCAGCTCGGCTGAAAAACTCCATGGCGTCGGACGCTCGATAGATGCGCGTCGGCTCGACCTTGACCTGCTCAAATCCGGCGCTGCTCAATTTCGCCCGGTACTCCGATTCTTCCAGCGCTCCGGCGACGCATCCGATCCACAACTCCACGCTGCGGCGGATGGCGGCCGGGACCTCGCCGCGCACTACCACGTCCGAGACCGCGAAGCGGCCCCCGGGGCGCAGCACGCGAAACGCTTCGGCCAGCACGCGATCCTTGTCGCCCGAAAGATTGATCACACAGTTGGAAATGATCACGTCCACCGAGTTATCGGGCAGCGGGATGTTCTCGATCTCGCCCTTCAGGAACTCGACGTTTTGCGCCCCCGCCTTGCGCTGGTTCTCGCGCGCCAGGGCAAGCATTTCGTCGGTCATGTCGAGGCCGTAGGCTTTGCCGGTGGGGCCGACGCGGCGCGCGGAGAGCAGCACGTCGATGCCGCCGCCGGAGCCGAGGTCGAGCACCGTATCGCCCGGCCGAAGCTCGGCGAGCGCAGTCGGATTACCGCAGCCGAGCGACGCGGCGACCGCCTGAGCCGGAAGCGCGGCGGTTTCGCCGTCCGCGTACAGATTCGAGGTGATCGGATTTCCCGCGGGAGCGGCCGTGCCACAGCACGAGGTACTTTCCTGGTTGACGACGCGGCGCGCGGCGCGCGCGTAATTTTCCCTGACCTGTTCCTTTATCGTGGGCTGGTCTCCCATTTTTCTCGCCTCCCAGCAGTTTAGGGCCGCATGCGCATGGTGCTTGTGGCGGCCGATTGATCCTCTTCGCAACACGAATCTTGATTGGTGCCACGTCTATCTGGCGGCTGTGAGCCAGCGGTCTGAGCGAGCCTTGTGTGCATCTCGGCGCAACAATCCTCGGTGAGAAAGCGAATCAGGTTCCCAGTCTCGCGCCAGTTGACGGCGTAGAAGATGAAGCGACCGGAGCGCCGTGCTGCGAGCAGGCCGGAGCGAGTCAGCGCGTCGAGATGATGGGAAAGGGTGGAGCCCGCCATCTTGAGCCGGCGCTTGATCTCGTCGACGCAGTTGCCCTGCGGCCCCGCGCGCACTAGCAGGCGGAAGATCTCCAGGCGGTCCTCCTGGCCTAGGGCGCTGAACTGTTCGATTCGCCGCTTCATTACGATATTTCTAGTATCATAGAAATGTGGGACAGATCAAGTTTCTGCGGCGGCCACGAGACGATGACCCGTCGTGCCAGCGCGAACCTAGTGAGTGTTGTACCGTGTCAGTGGGGAGAGCAGCAGCGTTGAGAATTTCTGCATCACGCACGGTTGGAGAAGCGGAGGCGCAGCTTGGCGATCGTGGATCCCCTCGGATGACGATTTGGGTCCGCCGCCCAGGCCTCAAGTTCAAATTCCCATGGTTCGTGGGTCGAAAGGCCCTTTTGCTTCATTTCCTCGAGATAGGTGCAGCAGAGTTCCCAATCTTTCTGACTCAGATTTGGGGTTCTGGCTTTCATGAATTTTCTCTCATTGGTTTGATCGAACTTTTGCGTCGAACTCTGAACCGAAACCGCGAGTCCACCGGGCGCCGGGCTTTTCAAGCGAGCGCCTTCTTAGTCAAAACTGGCATTTCTGATGTCGCAGACCGCTATCGCGTCGTGGTACCTCTGAATGACGCCTCGCGTGGCAACAACTTTCGCACTCTCTTGAGCTGCTTCCCTTCCGCTCGACGATTTTATTCTGTCGATCGCCTTCTCTTCCTTGACGATTACGGCGCTGGGAAGTCGGGCATAGGACAGGGGTTCGAGGTAATCCTGGCCTTTGGTCAAGCTCCACCGCAGAAACTTTATGATTGCAGTGCGCTTCGCCGAGTCGGTTATAACGGAAGGTATCAGCATCCAGGTGAAGCTCGAGATGGGGTAGGCTTCTTCACCGGGCGCGTCGGTAATCGAGACGCGAAAATCCGCAGGCATCTTGTCCGCGACGCCCGCCGCAGCCGCAGTGACGCTCGCCAGATCGGCCTTGATGAATTGCCTACTGCGGTTGGCTACGCTCCCGTAGAGCAACCGGTTCCGGACCGCATACGTGAGCTCGGAATACCCGATCGAATAGGGCGTGTGTGCGACCACCTGGACAACTCCTTCGTTGCCCTTAGCCGCGTTCCCAACCGGCCACATGACCGAGATGCCGGTTCCTACACGCTGCTGCCAATCCGAGCTGACTTTGGTTAGATAGTCGGTCCACACGTAGGTGGTTCCGCTTCCGTCTTGCCGATGGACAACTACAATATCGTTGGCAGGCAGCGATACGTTCGGATTGGGTTTGGCAATCTCGGGATCATTCCATTTAGTAATGGTTCCGAGATATATGCCCGCGAGGGCCTGAGGAGTGAAATTGAGCTCCTGAATCACTCCCGGGATATTGTATATGGGAACATCCGCTCCCAGGGCGGTCGGGAAGTGGAGAACCTCGCAGTTCCGATGAGTGCTGAAGTCCAACATCTGTGTTTTGTTCAGCGGACCGTCAGTGCCGGCAAAGTCGACTGTGCCCAGCATAACGTCGTGGATGCCGGCGCCCGAGCCGTTCGAAACGTAACTGAAATGCACCGCCGGATTGTCCTTCTGATATTCCTCGATCCATTTGCTGTACATTGGATAGGCGAAGGTTGAGCCATCGCCATTTATCACCAGCCGATCCGTTTGTGCTGCGGCAATAGGTATTGACGTAGGCAACAGAGCGAGCAGGAAAACCGCAGTTGTTATTTTCAATGCAGCTTCACTTTTCACGAACTTCTCCGTCGATCGCTTGGTCTTGGAGGACCTGACGCGAGCTTCCAGGTCCGATGTTTACGGAGCGTGACCTCAGCTCAGGCGTCAGCCTCTTTCAATTTGACGGTCAGGGGAATTGCTCGGACGCGAGGCAAATTGAAGGACAAAAGACCGGCAGCCAGCACCAGCAAACCCGACGCCAGCAGACAACCGGTAAATCCATAGGCTTCGAAAATCACACCGGAGAGCAGCGTGCCCAGAAGTCTGCCGCCGGCGTTGGCCATGTAATAGAAGCCCACGTTCGTCGCGACTTCATCGTCTTCGGAGTAGGCAAGAATAAGATACGAGTGCACGGCGGAATTGATCGCAAAGACGATCATGAAGATCCCGAGCCCGATCATAAGTGCCGGAGCCGGCCGCGCGCCAAACTCGAGTGCCGACGCCAAAGCAGCGGGAATGACGGTCAATACGAAGGCCCAGAGGCGCGCTGTGTCTCCGGTCACGCCCTGACGCGCGCCCAATTGACGGAGAATTTCAGGCACGATTGCCTGGATCATGCCGTAGCCAACGAACCACGCGGCGACGAAGGCCCCGACTTGCATGAAGCTCCAACCAAGCGTCGAGGCCAGGAACACCGGCAACCCTACGACGAACCAGACATCGCGCGCAGAGAACAAAAACAGCCGCGCGGCGGAAAGCCAATTCACCGCGGCGCTCTTAGAAAACAAAGTCGTGAACTTGATCTTCGATTTCGCCTTGCCCATTGCGCTCGGAAGCGCGGCCACGGTGCCGAGCAGCACGATCGCGAGACCCACGGCCATCGCGAGGAGCGACCCAACAAAACCAAGTGCGGTAAGAAGGGCCGCCCCGAGGAAGAAGCCGGCTCCCTTGAGCGCATTCTTGGATCCGGTCAGCCGCGCCACCCATTTGAAGAGGGCCCCGTCCTCGCCTTGCGGGACCACGACTTTGATGGCGCTCTTGGCGCTCATCTTGGTCAGGTCCTTGGCGATTCCGGAGAGCGCCTGTGCCGCCATGACATACGCGACCGAGGTCAATCGAGCCCAGGCCGGCTGCAGGTAGGCGAGCATGATCAACGCGACGATTTGCAGAAGCAAACCGCCGTACAGGGTGACTTTCAATCCGGAGCGCGCGGCTATCCAGCCACCAAGCAGGTTCGTGACAATGCCGAAAAATTCGTAGAACAGAAACAGGAAAGCAATCTCGACCGCGCTGTATCCAAGCCGGTCGAAGTGCAAGAGCACCAGCATTCTAAGAGCGCCGTCGGTGAGCGTGAAGCCCCAGTAGGCTCCAGTGACCAGGGCATAATTGCGTACGGCATTTCTCACTGTCCCAAACAACTTGCAGCTCTCCGCCGCATCGCAGACAAGCTGGCGGCGACCTTCGTCGCCAATTCGACCAGCCGATTTACGTAGCCCCACTCGTTGTCGTACCAAGCCAGAACTTTGACTTGCGTGCCGTCGACGACCATGGTCGAAGGGCCATCGACGATCGAGGATCGTGGGTCGTTCACGTAGTCGACCGAGACCAGCGGACGTTCCTCGAAACCCAGGATGCCTCGGAGTTCCCCCTCCGCCGCCTCCTGCAGGCATTTGTTGACCTCTGCCGCGGTGGTCGATCGCGCGACCTCGAAAACGCAATCGGTCAGCGAAGCATTCAGCAGGGGAACACGAATCGCCAGGCCGTTAAGTTTCCCTTGCAGCTCTGGGTAAATGAGACCGATGGCGGTTGCCGAGCCGGTAGTAGTCGGCACCAGCGACATCAGCGCAGACCGCGCCCGCCGCAGATCCTTGTGAGGCCGGTCCACCACCGTTTGGGTATTGGTCACGTCGTGGATGGTGGTGATGATGCCGTGCCGGATGCCGAGTTTTTGCTGGATGACTTTGACCACGGGGGCCAGGCAATTGGTGGTGCACGAGGCGGCAGTGACTATGTGGTGCCGTTCAGGGTCATACAACTGATCGTTGACGCCCATCACGACATTCAGCGCGCCCTGCTTTACCGGCGCGGCTACCACCACTTTGCGGACACCCCGCTGGAAATACGGCTGCAACGCCTCCGGAGTAAGGAACTTGCCCGAACATTCGAGAACGATTTCGATCCCGGCCTGGTCCCACGGCACTGCGCCTGGAGCGTTGAAGTTGCTGTAGCCGACGCGATCGCCGTTTATTTTGAGCCCGTGCGCTTCCGGTGCTATCGGCACGCGCCAGCGGCCATGCACGCTATCGAATTCGAGCAGGTGAGCGGCGGTCCCGGGGCCGCCTTTCAACTCGTTGACATGGACAATCTGAATCTGGGGGTTGTCGAACGCGGCGCGCAATGCGAGCCGACCCATCCGTCCAAACCCGTTAATGCCAACGCGTACAGGCAAGGCCGCTCCTGTCTCCATCACGCAGCCAGATTCAATTTGCCGAGTTCGGTCACCCAGCGTTCGAGGGCGAAACGCTCGAGCGTCTCGATGGGCAAAGCAGTGAAGATTCTGATGCGCTGCTCCAACTCGGCGTAAACCTTGACGAACGCTTTTCGCTTCGCCCCGTTCGTATCGGCGACTACAACGGGATCCTGAACGCCCCAATGCGCTCTTATCGGTTGGCCCGGCCAGGTCGGGCAGATCTCGGCCGCGGCGCGGTCGCAGAGGGTAAAAACGAAATCAAGGGGTGCGCTGTCGGGCTGAGCAAACTCGTTCCAGTCTTTGCTTCGCAATCCCTCCGTCTCGTAATTAAGTTCTTCCAGCACCTGGAGGGTGATCGGATGAACGGTTCCGCGCGGCTTGCTGCCGGCGCTGAAAGCGTGAAATTTGCCGCCGCCCCATCGATTCATTGCGCACTCCGCCATAATGCTGCGAGCGGAGTTGTTGGTGCACAGGAAGAGAACGTTCAATTCGCGTCCGGGCGCTACGCCTTTTGGGCGGCCGTGAATTGCATTGCTCGCTTCGCCCGCGCAGCAATTCTCGGTGAGATATTCGATCAGGCCATTCATCGTGCGGAACTTGGCGCCGTAGATGATCAGCCTGCTCTGCCGGCGCGAAGTTACCAGGCCGGTGTGCCTGAGCTGATTGAGATGGAATGACAGGGTAGGCGAAGGCAACTTCAGGCGCTCACCAATTTCTCCGGCGGGCATTCCTTCGAGACCTCGCTCGACCAAAAGGCGGAGGATATCAAGACGAGTCTCCTGTGCGAGCGCGGCCAATGCGGCGACGACGTTTGCTTTTGTCATGATTCCATATATATGAAATCGTGATAGGATTCACAACTCCTAGTATCGACCGTACGTTACGTTAAGCAGCCATGACCGTCGGAAAGCCCTCAAGATCTTGGAATGCTTCGTTCCGCAGAACTGGAATTCGTGATGGCGGATTCGCTCGGTTGATGTACCGGAGTAAAATTCTGCGAACGTCTGAAAGATACGGATTTTTGGGCCTGTCCGGGCCCGTGCCGTGCGGATAGGAGCCCACGAATGAGCGCCACTCTAACGCTTGCGAACGCGCCGACGCTGCGAAGACTGTCCTTTTTGGACAGATATCTGACGCTCTGGATCTTTCTCGCCATGGCCGTCGGCGTGATGCTCGGTAGCAGCTTTCCCGGTGTGAAGATCACATTCGATCGCCTGACTGTCGGAACGACCTCAGTTCCGATTGCGATCGGTCTGATCCTGATGATGTATCCGCCGCTCGCGAAGGTGAACTACGACGAGTTCGGTGATGTGTTCGGGAACTGGAAGATTTTAACTCTTTCGCTGGTCCAGAACTGGATCATCGGCCCGATCCTGATGTTTGGCCTCGCGATCGTCTTTCTGCGCGACCGGCCGGAGTACATGGTCGGACTAATCCTGATCGGTCTAGCCCGCTGCATCGCGATGGTCATCGTATGGAACGATTTGGCCGAGGGCGATGCCGATTACTGTGCCGGCTTAGTCGCCTTCAACTCGATTTTCCAAGTGCTGTTTTTTCGATTTATGCGTTCGTGTTCATAACGGTCCTTCCCAGATGGCTCGGCCTCACCGCAGCGACCGTGCACGTAACGATTGCCGATATCGCTGAAAGCGTCGGCATCTATCTCGGCGTTCCGTTCGTCGCGGGTTTCGCGACATGGAAAGTCCTAACCAGCTTGAAAGGGAAAGATTGGTACCGGCAGCACTTCATTCCGAAGATCAGCCCGCTCACCTTGATCTTTCTGCTTTTCACGATCGTCGTGATGTTTTCGATTAAGGGCGCCGCTATCCTCCAACTTCCGTTTGATGTGGTCCGCATCGCCGTCCCGCTGCTGCTGTATTTCGCGATCATGTTTGCATTGTCGTTCGTCCTGAGTCGGGCGGCCGGAGCAACTTATCCGCAGACTGCGACACTTTCTTTTACCGCTGCGTCAAACAATTTCGAACTCGCGATAGCGGTTGCCGTTTCGACGTTTGGGATTAATAGTGGCGCAGCGTTCGCCGCGGTTATCGGACCCCTTATAGAAGTACCGGTGATGATCGGCTTGGTGGACGTAGCCCGCTGGATGCAAAGGAAGTTTTACGCCCACTCAATAGGAACTATCGTCCCGTCTTCATAACGAGAGATCCAGTCTCACCACGAACGGCAGTAAAGACCTTGGGGACGATGTCAGCTTCGGCGCGCGCCGTGGGAAGTTCATTCCGCTTAGAGTCGAAATCCGAAGGAGGCCGAGAACCACGCCTCGACTTCCGGAGCCTTGTCGGCAATCTTCAACTCGAATAGGTTGATCGCGTGCGGCGCATACTTTCAGTCGTGCTCCTGATTTTAGTGTTTGCCAGCTCGCTTCCGGCGATCACCGCGGGCGCCGCCTGTTCTCCCGTTCAAGCTGTATCCGGGAATTGTTGCTCGACGATCTGTCCGTGGAATAGCGACACTGGCACGGTGAGTTGCTGCAATATTTCGACTGATACCTCGAGCGCGCTTCTCCTGTCATCGATGCCGACGCCTGCGGTGGAACCGCCAATAATCACGATGGTTCGGCTGAAATCCGCGGTGTCGATCAATTCGCCGCTTCAATTCGATTGGCATCAGGATCTCTATCTCAATCTCGATCCCCTCTCGCTGCTCTGTTCTCGACAAATCTGACCACCGTCGCGATCGCGGACTGTCCCTGAGGCTCGCGCAGCCGTATTCGCTGGTCACCAGCAAATACCGCGGCGTCTGTCTTGAATTTCAAGTAGGACCTTCGCCTCGGCGTGAAGCGCCGATGGTCTGACGGCCTAACGCGATCCAGGTGGTTATATGGAGAGACTTGGTCGGCTTGTCGCGAAGCGGCACGCCGTGATCCTGATTCTGGTTGCGATCGCATGTGCTCCGATATCGCAAGCGAATGCACAAACTATTCCGCTTCTAACCGGAGATACGGCGTCGAACCTCGATGCTCTGGTGCGGGAGGCGGTTGCTAACAATCCCGGCGTAATCGCCGCGCGAGAGCACTGGCAGGCGCTCACTCGCGTGCCGATCCAGGTGGCGACACTACCCGATCCGCAGGTGTCGCTCCAGCATTTCACGGTCGGAAGTCCGCAGCCATTCTCGGGTTATGAGAGCAGCGACTTTTATTACACCGGCTTCGGTGCCTCACAGGACATCCCGGGTCCCGGCAAGTTTCGCTTGCAGAAGTCCGAAGCGGAAAGAGACGCCGACTACGCCCGGTATCGCTACGAAGCCGCCGAGCGCGAAGTCGAGGAAAAGGTCAAAGAGATTTATTACGAGCTCTTCTATCACGGAAGGACGCTCAAGATTCTCGATCGCGATCAGGAGGAGCTCCGGCAGATCCAGCAGATCGCGGAAACCCGCTACCGCGTTGGAAAAGGCCTGCAGCAGGACCTTATCAAAGCGCAGCTTAAGACCACCGAGATCCTGAAGGAGCACGCGATTCACCATCAGGAAGAGGACCAGGAACAGCTCGAACTCAAGCAGATCCTCGGGCGCGATTCTGACTCGCGCAATATCGACATCGGCGAGGTCGAAGCGACGCATCTGCAGCTCGGCACATCGCAGCTCGCGCAGCTGGCCGACGTCGGCTCCCCCGACCTCGCCGCGGATCGCGCGATGGAAGCACGCAGCTCGGACACGTTGAAGCTCGCGCGTCAGGGGTACTGGCCGGATTTCACCGTCGGTTATTCCTATCAAAAAACCGGCCCCGGATTTCGCGACTACTACATGCTGAGCCTTGGCGCGAAGGTTCCGCTCTATTTCTGGCGCAGGCAAACGCCCGCGATCGAGCAGGCCGCGCTTGAGGCCGAGTCCGCCCGCGCGCAGACGCGTGCAACGCAACTGCAAGTCTCCTCCGCAGGAGAAAGCAGTCTGATCGCTATGCACACTTCGGAACGAATCATGTCCATCTATCGCGACGGTCTGATTCCGCAGGCTGAAACGTCCGAGGCCTCGGCTATGGCTGCGTATCGAGTCGGCAAAGTCGATTTCCAGACGCTGCTTTCGTCGGTTCTCGATTTGCAGAACCTCCGCCAAGAGTACTACCGCAGCCTCGCCGACCACGAGATCGCGATCGCCAAAATCCAGCAAGTGATCGGTGACCGAAAATGAATCGCACATCTTCACAACACCGACTCGGCATAGTCGTGGCGCTGGCATTGCTTTTGCCCCTCGCGACGCCAATCGCTTTCGGAGCTGATTCCCAGCTTGCTCCAATCCGGATCACACCGGAGCGGCGGCAATTGATCGGACTCAAGTTCGCGACCGTGGTGCAAAAGGACGTGAATGACCGCCTCGAGACTACCGGGAACATCGAGACCGACGAACGACTGCAAGGCTACGTACAAACGCGTTTCGCCGGTTGGATCGAGCAGGTGTTTGCGAATTCGACATATCAACACGTCCGCCGCGGCCAGCCGCTGTTTACGATTTACAGCCCGGACCTCCTGAGCACCGAGAACGAATACTTGCTCGCCCTCGAAGCTCGCAAGCGCGTCGAGGATAGCTCCGTGGCCGATGTAACCACCGATGCCTCATCGCTGGTGGATTCCGCCGCGGAACGTCTCAAGCTCTGGGGAGTGTCGCCGCGCGAGATTGCGCGGCTGGAACGCGAGCGCTCAGTCCGCCGTGCCGTCGAAATCGACTCGCCCATGAGCGGATACATCGTCGAGCGTAACGCGCTGCCCAACATGTACGTGCAGCCGGACACGCGCCTGTTCACGATCACAGACCTGTCGAAGGTGTGGATCTACGCGGCAGTGTTTCAGGACGAGATCGGCAAAGTCCGTTCCGGCGATCCTGCGACTGTTACCGTCGACGCATACCCGGGCACGAGCTTCGACGGCCGCGTCGATTTCATCTGGCCGCAAATCGATCCGATGACTCGCACCGCTAAGGTCCGATGCGAGTTCGACAACCCAAAGGGCCAGCTTCTTCCGGGGATGTTCGCTCACGTTGCTCTCGACCTCCCGATGGGCGAGCAAACCGTCATCCCGGACGCCGGTGTTCTGCGCACCGGCACGCACAACGTCGCCTTCATCGACCGCGGCGACGGGTACCTTACTCCCGCCGAAGTCGAGTTGGGACAGCATGTCGGCGACGAATTCATAGTGCTCAAGGGACTCGCGCCGGGTCAGCAGATCGTCAGCTCCGCGAATTTTCTGATCGATTCGGAAAGTCAGCTCCAAGCGGCTGCGGGAGCGTTCGTGCCGCCTCCGGCGGGCATCGGCGCCAGTGCCGCTGGACAGACGGCCGAAGCTGTTCCCCGAGCCAGCATCGAGTTCGCGAGCGACCCGACTCCTATGGTGCGCGGCCACAACAAAGCGATCGTGACGCTGCACGATTCCACGGGCGCGCCGATCTCGGGCGCGCAAGTGACGGTGTCCTTGTATATGGCGGCGATGCCGGCAATGGGAATGGCGGCGATGCGTGCGCAAAGCGCCGCAGATGATCAAGGAAACGGTGTGTACGCCGCGAATGTCGAACTGCCTAGCGGAGGCACCTGGAGCCTGACGATCTCCGCGTCGAAGGACGGCCATCCGATCGCGACCAAGCAGATGGACGTGTCAGCCAGTGGCTCCATGGCGATGTGAGGGGAGAGGCATGATCGAGCGAACTATCGACTGGTGTAATTCGAACCGCTTCCTGCTGTTCTTCGGCGTGCTGGCGCTCGTAGTCGCGGGCATCTGGTCTCTCGATCGAATCCCGCTCGACGCTCTGCCGGACATCTCCGACGTCCAGGTGATCATCCACACTCAATGGATCGGCCAGCCGCCCAATCTTATCGAGGACCAGGTGACCTATCCTATTGTCACCGCGATGCTAGCCGCGCCACACGTGAAGGCGGTCCGTGCGCAGACGATGCCCAACGACTCGTATGTGTTCGTTGTGTTCGAAGACGGCACCGATATCTATTGGGCGCGGAGCCGTGTGCTGGAATACCTGCAGCAGATAACCGGCAAGCTTCCCTCTGGCGTGACTCCCGCAATTGGCCCGGACGCCACCGGTGCTGGCTGGGTGTACGAATACGCGCTTGTCGATAAGAGCCATACTCACAGTCTCGCTGACCTGCGCAGCTTGCAGGATTGGAATGTGCGCTATGCGCTTGAAACCGTGCCTGGAGTTTCGGAGGTCGCGACTATCGGCGGCTTCGTCAAGCAGTACCAGGTCAAACTCGATCCGAATCGGCTGCTGGCGCTCAAGGTCCCGCTGGAGACCGTGATCGACAAGATCCGCGACAGCAACGGTGAGATCGGTGGGCGCGTCCTCGAGATGTCGGGAGCGGATTACATGATCCGCGGCCTCGGCTACGTCCATTCGATAGCGGACCTTGAAAACATTTCGGTGACAACCAACAACGGCACACCGGTGCTTATAAGAGACTTAGGTGTGGTCAGCCTGGGACCCGACTTGCGCGAAGGAGCCGCTGGGTGGAATGGCGACGGCGAGACGGTCGGCGGTATCGTCGTGATGCGCTATGAGCAGAACGCCCTCACCGTCATCGACGGGGTCAAGCAGAAGCTCGATCAGATTCAAAAGACTATGCGGCGAGGAGTCAAAATCGTCGCCGGCTACGACCGTTCCGGACTCATCCAGGAATCGATCAACACCCTGAAACGCGACCTGCTCGAAGAGGCTATCATTGTAAGTCTCGTGATCATCGTTTTTCTCTTTCACGTGCGTTCGGCGCTGATCCCGATCCTTGCGCTGCCGATCGCGGTCATCGCGACGTTCATCCCGATGTACTATCTGCAGATCAGCTCCAACATCATGTCGTTGGGCGGGTTGGCGCTGGCTATAGGTGTACTGGTCGACGCTTCGATTGTTATGGTCGAAAACGGGTACCGGCATCTCTCGGAGATGCAGCATCAGGCGTCCATGAAAGGCGAGTCGGTTTCCGGACCCGAACGACAGCGAATCCTGCTATCGGCTGCGAAACAGGTCGGCCGCCCGATCTTCTTCTCGCTGATTATTATTGTCGTCTCGTTCCTGCCGGTGTTCCTGCTCGAATCGCAGGAGGGGCGGATGTTTCGTCCGCTCGCCTACATTAAATCTTTCGCCATCGCCTTCTCCTCGGTTCTCGCGATCACCGTGGTCCCCGTGCTTATGGTCCTGTTCATCCGCGGCAAGCGCCTGCGCCCCGAGGACGACAACCCCATTTCGCGTTTCTTCCACGCCATCTATCTGTCGGTGATCCGATGGTGCCTGCGTCATCGCGCGCTGACGATCGCGGCCAACGTGATTTTCCTGCTGCTCACAATTCCGCTGCTTTTGAAAATCGGCAGCCAGTTCATGCCGCCGCTGTATGAGGGGTCGAGTCTCTACATGCCGACCACCCTGCCGGGGATTTCGATCTCGTCAGCGGTAGATTTGATGCAAAGGCAGGATCAGATCATCCGCACGTTTCCCGAGGTCGAAAGCGTATTCGGCTCCGTCGGACGTTCGGACAGCGCCACCGACAACGCACCGCTGGACATGTACGACACGACGATCATGCTCAAGCCGCGCGATCAATGGCGAAAGGGCATGACCTACGATCAGCTCATCGCCGAAATGGACGACAGGCTGCACTTCCCAGGGCTGTCCAACTCATGGACGATGCCGGTCGAGAACCGGCTCGACATGGAGTTGACCGGTATCAAAACTCCCGTCGGACTCAAAATTCAGGGGCCCGACGTCGACCGGATTCAGCAGATTGGTTCTCAGATCGAGGAAATACTCGGTCGCGTCCCAGGCACGCGAGGAATTTTCGCCGAACGAGTCTCTCAAGGATTCTACATCAACGTTGATGTCGATCGCCCTGTCGCTGCGAGATATGGCCTGACCGTCGGAGACGTTCAGCGGGCGGTCAGCTCCGGTATGGGCGGCGAGAATATCGCGACGACGGTCGAAGGCCGTGAGCGCTACCCGATCAACGTGCGCTATCTCGCGGACTATCGGAACGACCTGAACGCACAGCGTCGAATATTGATCATGACGCCTAGTGGAGCGCAGATCCCGCTCGGCGAAGTCGCGCATATCAGTTTGAGCCCGGGGCCATCGATGATACGAGACGAAGACGGGCTCCTGACCGGCTACGTCTATGTCGATCTCGCAACTTCGGATTACGGCACCTACGTTAACAAAGCGCAGCGGGCGCTCGATCGGCATCTGCGTCTGCCCGCCGGATACAACCTGAAATGGTCGGGAGAGTACGAGTTCCAGTTGCGCGCGCGAAAGCGCCTGATGCTCATCCTGCCGATCGTCTTCGGTCTGATATTTGTCTTGCTCTACATGCTTTTCCGGTCCGCGACTGAAGCGATCGTACTGATTCTTCCGACCGTGTACGCGATGACGGGCGGGCTACTGCTTCAGTACATGATGAACTTCAACTTCAGCGTCGCCGTGTGGGTCGGGTACATCGCGTTGTTTGGAATCGCCGTCGAAACCGGCGTCGTCATGGTCATCTATCTTCACGAAGCGCTGAATCGTCACATCGCCGTAGGCGAGCTGACTCATGAAGAAATCGAGTTGGCGGTAATCGAGGGCGCAGTGCAGCGGCTTCGACCTAAGCTGATGACCGTAACAGTCGTGATGCTGAGCCTCGCTCCGATCCTGTGGGAGTCGGGAATCGGCTCAGACGTGATAAAGCCGATTGCAGCTCCGATCGTCGGTGGAATGATCACCTCGACGATTCACGTCCTGATACTCGTACCGGTGCTTTTCGCGATCATGAAGGAACGGAGCCGGAGAACCCCGGGCGGCCGTACGTCAATCATGGGATCACGGATATGAAACCCGAACTCGATGACAAAGCGCAACATCAGAAATCAGTTTTTTTATGAAAGTGGGTCTAATACTGCGCAGGCCGGTGGAACCGGTAAGCTGTCAGTGTTGTAGTACGTCGCTTTAGTTGGACAGGAGTGCCCCGAGCAGCCCACGACCGTATAATCGTACGGTCCCGGTTTCAAATCGCTGTCGGAGTCATACCAAAAAAAACCATATCCCTGAGCGTTAATGATATTGGCGGGATCTTGCGGATTGTATTCAGATTGGCTGTTAGCTCCCAGTCCGACCGAAAATCCCTCGACATTGAAGCAATTCTCGCTAACGGAGGATGCGCTGTCGCTAAGGCCGCTAGCTCCCGGCTCTGCGTCGGTATCCTGCAAAACCCCTGTCACCTCTATATGCGTCCCGAGCGCTGCTGTGATAGGCAGCACCACGCAGCCCTCGGCGCTGCTTAGTATGTACCTACGAGGTTTTGATTTAGTTGATACATTTACTGCGACAACATAAACATCATCGATATTGCCAAAAGTGCATTGGAGCTTCTCACCACCCGATATCATCAAGGCCGCATTGACTATTGGCTTACATTTGCCAGGTCTTCCTGATACCACTCCAGGTTCCGTCTGGCCCCACGCACTGCTTGTGACAATAAGCAGACCCAGTCCGACCACAACCGTGTTAAGCGTGGTTCTCATTCGCTTTCTCCCTTTGAGCGTTTGCGAATAGTCGCGCGCTGGACTCAGCCTGTGCGCACGCCGTCACAAAGCTGACGATCCTAGACATACGCCCCTGTTTAAGCATAGGGGATCGATTATCGCATCAATAAGTCAATGCGTTTCGGACAAAAGCGATGAGCCTGAATTGTAAGATTAACAATTCAATAGGCCCGCGCTCATACGCGAATTTTAACCGCGCGAAACGGTTCGAGGTGCGTTATGTGAGGCGATTGGGCGGTTGACGTTTCCTGGGTCGAAAATTAATGCGCCCGTTAACAGCTTTCAGCGGCGCGATCGGCGTGCGGCGCAGGCCAAGCCATTTGCTTTGATGACGAAACGCACCCCGGCGCCGCGCGGTCTAATCTGCATCGGGACGACGCAGGTGATCATCACGTGGCGACGTGGGGACGCTTTCCGCTTGCCGCCGTCACTGAGCAACTTGAGCGCCCTCAACCAGGCGAGAAATTTCCGAGAAATTTCTATGAGGGAGGAGCCACCGCGATTGCCTGGATCTCAAGTCTGATTCGCGGATCAGTGGCCATCCGGTTTACTTCCACCGTGGTGCTGGTAGGCAGATGGCCGTTGAAGAACTCGCCCTGGACACGGTTGATAGCGTCCTGATCCTCGGCCAGATTGGTCAGAAAGCGGGTGAGCGAAACCACATGCGAAGGCTTGCAGCCTGCAGCGGCGAGTGCCTGGCCCAGGTGGCGGTAGGTTATCGCGGCTTGTCCGGCAGCGTCGGAGGGTATCGCGTCGAAGTCTTCCGGCCGATGCGGATGCTGATGATAGACCGGCGCGCAGGTCACGCCCGAGATAAATACCAGTTTGCCGGCCTCGACCTTGATCGCGGGCACGAACAGAGACTTGATGCCGGGGTCGTAGCCTTCGTGATGGACGGTGCGGAGGTGACCTTCGCCACTCGGCGGCGGCGCCGATGGTGGTTTGCGATCGCCTGGCGGGTCGCTGGCCATGAGCTTGCGTCCTTCTCGCTCCTTGCGGCCGGCCTTGGACTAAGCGCTGCGCCGCCGACCGGGTGACGCCTGCGGCGCGCTCTGGCGGGCGGGGTCTTTGTCGGCCTGATAGGCGAACTGATTTAGCACGTGAGGCAGCGCCTCGAGCCAAATGTTGCTTACTCCCTGCGACCGCGCGTTGGCCGGAATGCCTTCGTGCAGCTCGATATTGCGCAACCCTTCGAAAGCTATGGTGTTCCAGGTGGTGGGGACGATCCCCGCCTGCCAGAAACGTTGGAACGCGATATCGCGATCGGTCTCCGTTTGAGCCCCCGTGCAATCCGCCGCCACGAAAACCTGGTAGCCGCGCCGTACCGCCTCCAGCGCGGGAAGTCCAAGGCAGACATGAGTCTCGATGCCGCAGAACAGAAGCTGCTTGCGCCCAGTCCGCTCGATCGCCTGGGCGAAGCGCGGATCGTCGAAGGTATTGTAAACGATCTTTTTAATGACTGGTGTTTTGGAATCCAGGAGCTCGCGCAACTCCTTCACCGTCTCGCCGATCACCCACGGCAGATGCTCCGCCACCACGATCGGCATCTCGAAGCATCGAGCCAACTTGATCAGGGTCCGCATGTTGGCAATCACCGTGTGCCGGTTGGGTATCATGGGCACCCATTTTTCCTGGGTGTCGATGATCACCAGGGCCGCCTCGTCGGCTCGGAATTCGGCAGGCTTCGATGTCATGGCGTGCTCCGTTTTGCTGTCATGCCTGCGAGCGGCGAACCGAGGCAGCGGGACCCGCGGCCTCGCGCGCGGCTCAGCCCTGGAGCACGTTACCGTGCTCGTCGAATCTCGACTAGACTTGCCGGAGCTTACGATTCTCGCGATCCTTTTTTCAAGCGTGACTTTTCAGAAGGTACAGCGAACGCCATCGGTGCAGGAACCGACACGAGCGGACCGCACCGTATGTTCGACTTCGGCGCAAGGAGGAGACGGGTTTCGATCCGCCGATCTCTCCCATTTTTGCGAGTTGGGCGCGCTCATGACAGCAGAAACTGCCCAAGCTCCAGGACGTACAGAGATAGCGCACGTTGACCGAGCGGTCACAGCTCAACCCTGCCCGGTCGGCGTGTTCTCTGTCGCGACCGAAAGTCGGCGTTGCGCAACGTCGGAAAGGGTGAGCTAATTGTTCGTCTATAGCGCTAGGAGGCGGTTGTTCCTGCCGGCAGCGATGCCCCGGCTATGCCTGCGCTAAGCTTCAACGACACCGAAAGCGCTCTGGCTGGCCCCAGATTCAGCCCCCCTCTGCGCCAACCGGCCCTCAATTTTCGGCATTCTATGGAAAAATGAGCGATATCCCGATGTGTCGGGGGCTTCGCTGCTGCCGAAGGTTATTGGTACAAACGAACAGGCAGGCCGTTGGTGTCAGCCCGAAATCAGAGTGAAATGGAAGTCCTAGATAAAAGTCACAGATTGTCGATAGCGGTTTAGTCCCGAACCGCAGAGGACCAGTGAATGCCCAGGTTCGACACGGTCGTTAAGAACGGCATGATCATCGACGGGACCCGCGCGCCCCGTTATCGCGGCGACCTCGGAATCAAGGATGGGAGGATTGCCGAGATTGGCAACTTGGACGCCGGTGAAGGCGCCAGCGAGATCGATGCTTCCGGCTTGATTGTCGCACCTGGATTCATCGACCTGCACACTCACTACGACGCGCAGGTTTTTTGGGATCCCCACTGCTCGATTTCGGGATGGCATGGCGTGACCTCGGTCGCGATCGGCAATTGCGGCTTCGGCTTCGCCCCGGTGCGGCCGGAACAGCGCGAGCGTGCGATGCTTACCATGACTCGCCTGGAGTCCATTCCGTATGCCTCGATGAAGGCCGGTCTGCCGTGGGATTGGGTGACGTTTCCGCAGTTTCTCGACAGCCTGGATCGCCAGCCCAAGGCCGTCAATCTGCTGCCGTGTGTCCCGCTCGGTCCGCTCATCACGTGGGTCATAGGAAGTCCCGAGGAGGCCAAGCATCGGACGCCCACCGCCGCCGAAGAGCGCGAGATAGTTCGCCTCTTCAGCGAAGCGATGGACGCCGGCGGATGCGGTTGGTCGGCGCAGCGTCTGCACCCGGACGGTCCGGTGTGCCTCCAGCGCGATTATGACGGCACGCCAATGGTCACCGACGTAATGGGCGACGAAACCTGCCGCAACCTAGCCCGCGAACTCGGCCGGCGCAATTCGGGTTTTATGCAACTGTCGATGGCCACCGCGGATCCCTTTCACGATCTGAAAGAGATCGAGACCCTCGCCGAACTGAGCCGGCGCCCGCTGCTCTACCAGGCGCTCGTCTCATTTGATCGCGAACCGCAAATCCATCGATTTCTGATTGCCTGGTTCGACCACTGCCATGCCAGGGGACTGCGCGTCTATCCGCAGGCTCATACCAACACCACCAGCTTCACCTTTACTTTTGCGGACTGGAACCTGTTTGACGACTCCGAAGCCTGGCGCGAGGCCACCCTGGGCAGCACTCAGGAGCGGCTGATGAAGCTGAGTGACCCATGTCGCCGCGCGAAACTCAGGGATTACGCCGACGGTCAGCGAATGGTGACCGGGGATCTGGAGAATTTCGTAATCCAAAAGGTTTTTACGCCTCGGTTCAAGCACCTGGAGGGTATGACCCTGAGGGACGCCGGCAGGAAGACGGACGGGCATATCGTCGATACGATGCTCGAAATCGCGATTGCCGATGAATTGCGCACGGTGTTCGACGCGCCACCGCCGCATACCCGCCTGGACCTGCTAAAGGAAGTCGTCAACTATCCATATACAATTCCGGGCCTCTCCGACGGCGGCGCGCACACCAAATTCTTCTGCGGCGGACGCTATCCGACCGAATTTTTGGCCTCATTCACCCGCGACCAGGGGATGCTAACTCTGGAGGAGGCCCATTGGAAATTGAGCACGTGGCCGGCGACCTGCGCGGGGCTTTCGGACCGCGGCGTGCTGCGCGAAGGATATGCGGCGGATATCGTCATGTACGACTACGCCAGTTTGGGGATCGAACCGAGCGCGGTGGTGCACGACCTTCCGGGGGGCGAATGGCGGCGCGTGCAACGCGCCCGCGGCTACCGCTACATCATGGTCAACGGCGAGGTCACGTTCGTGGATGGCGAGCCGACGAAGTTCACGCCAGGTTTGTTGCTGCGGCACGGAAATGGCTCGAACAAGCGGCATATGCGCCGCGCGATTTGAGCCCGCTAAGTACAGACCTGCGTGGCAAGCTCGGAAGCGATTTTACGATCTATAGGAAGAGACGCACGAGGTCGCAATCATGAATCAGGATTCCTCGATTAGTGGCGCCGAGTTCGTCAGAGTCGGCCAGGCTACGTGGGACCTCGGCCTCAACTCTTTGAAGTCGGGCAATATGTCGGTTTTGCTTCCCAACCGGCACATTCTGATTACCAAGACCGGACGATCTCTGAGAGAGCTCAATTCGGAGACCGATCTGATCGCGATGGATTTCAGGGAGACAGAAAGAGGCGAAGCCTCGTGCGAATTTTATGTTCATCGCGCCATATATCTTGGAGTGAACGATCACCAGCGCGGCGCCATTCTGCATTGTCATGGGCCTTGCACAATTGCGGCCACTTGGATTTGGGAGGACCACATTTCTCCCAGCTATAATGAGGCCAAAGACGCTCTCGGGCGAACGCGAGTCCTCGAATCCCGAGACCAGGAAAGGCTGGGCGAGGATGCAGTGCAGATTGCGGGTGCATTAAAGGAAGCGAAAATTGTCGCGGTCCGAGGCCACGGTACGTTCTCCTTGGCTGAAACGCTGCATGAATGCCTGTATTTGACCCACCTCCTCGAAACCTCGTGTCGAGTGTCTTTCATGAGATCGGCCGTGCCTGGTGTGAAGGCCGCGATGAATGAGCGTTAGGATGCCGGAAAGATCGCGCCCACCAGCGTATCCGGCCCTATGCACGACGGTAATCTCGTCAATGGCCATTCAATCCCGCGCGGATGACGCACAATCAGCGAGCTGGCATCGGAGCGCGCGCATCAGCGCGGAGCGAATGCTTCCAGCGCACGCTCATCGGGCAGCGCGACATCGTCGCAGCGCAAGGGCATCAGGCAAACATGATTCGCGCCGGCCGCGAGCTGAGCATCGATCCGCTCCTTAACCTTGTCCTCGCTACCCCAGGCGATCACCGCATCAATCAGACGATCGCTGCATCCGTTTTCGAAATCCGCCGCCGTGAAGCCCTGCGCCATCAGGATCCTGCGATAGTTATCCTGGTTGGCGTAAAAGCTCAGATGCTCGCGGGCGCGGGCGCGCGCCTTGGCGGCGTCGCGCTCGAGGATAACGACCACGCTCGCGCATACCCATTTATCGGGGCCCATGATGGCGCGCGCCTGTTTGGTATGCGGCGGGAGACACATGTAGGTATGCGTGCCCTGGGCTTCGCGCGCGGCCAGGCCGAGCGATTTGGGATGCAACGCCGCGATCACCAGCGGCGGCTCAGCCTTGGGGGCAACCGCCTTGTACAGTGACGATTTCATCCGCGGGATGTACTCGCTGAGATAGCTGAAGGGCTTGACGTACTTGTGCCCGCGCAGATCCTCGACCAGCGAGCGATGGCTTACGCCGATGCCGAGGATGAAGCGGTCCGGCGCGAGTTCGGCCAGCGTTTTGGCCGCCGAGGCCATCGCCAGCGGATCGCGCACCCAGACGTTGGCAATACCGGTTGCATAAATCAGACTATCGGTGTTCGCGAGCAGATAGCCGCCGTGCGCGAAGGGCTCGCGTCCCCAGGCCTCGGGCGACCAGATGACCTTGTAGCCCATCCGCTCGACCCGGCGACAGAATGCGGCGCTCTCCGGCGCGGGCATCGCATCCATGAAGCAGAACGCACCGAGCTTGCCGATTTCCATCGTATCTCCTTCTCAGTCACTTTTGCGCTTAGTCACTCTGCGCGGCCACTTCTAGTTTTGCGGGTTATTCTTCCGGAGCGTCAATTCGGGGTCACAGACCGTACAAAGTATACGGCTGTCCCATTTCTTCGATCTTGCCCTGGTATTTGCCGTCCTGCGCCGAAAATACCTGTATCACTCCCTCGCGCGTGGAGGCCGCGAACAGGAGCGGCTTGCTGTCCTGGGTCACCCGAATCGAATTTGCCTCTACGGGCAGCGGAATCCGCGTGACGCGGCTGTGCTGGTGCACGTTGAACACCCACACTTCGCTCCCGGCTTTCTTATGCGTCCACTCGCCGCCGCGATGCATTAAAACAAAAAGCAGATGGTCCTCGGCATGGTACGACACCGGCTGCCATCCGCCGGGCCGCCAACCTTCCTGCTTTTCCTTGTCAGTCACCAGTGGCCACGAATCGCCCGGGGTCGACGGACTCGACGACATGTCCATCGGGTAAACAACCCCGTGATAGCTGACGAAGTAAGCCTGCTTTTCAATCATCGCAGGCAAGGCGAAGACCGGGTCCTTCTCGACGTCGAAGAACGGCTTGGCGGTGCGCTTTTGTTCGGTGGTCTTGCCGTTGTCGTCGAATTGCGTGGTCAGCATCGAGCCGTCGGCGCACACCGAGGCGAACTCGCGCGCCCCGAGCATCAGGACCTCAGAGCAGCCGGGAATCTGGATCTCGCCGGCGACCTTGTTGGCTTGCAGGTCGACCGCCGTGATCGAGGTTGCCGGAGTCAGGTTCGAGTAGAGCAGAAAGCGCCCGTCCGGAGTGACGTTCATCGCGGTGGCGTCCTGGACCGCAAGCTGGCGCCTGTTGGGAATCACGATTTCGGAAGCCGGAGCGAGTTTGCGTGCGTCATAGATCGTCACCGTGTCGGTGCGATCGCCGCGAATCGCGCGCGAGTAGAAGGTGTCCGCGGTGTAGAACTGCTTGTGGTCGGGTGACGCCGCGAACATTGCGGTCAGTCCGCCGGTAATCATGCCTAGCACCTGTAATGAATCGCCATCGATAAGCGTGATCGGCGTGACCATTATCGAACCGCCGAACGAGGTCGCGGCAATCCAGTGCGGCGAGACCGGCGGCAGCTCGAGGATGGTGACTTGCTCCTGGGGCGGCATCTGGGCAAGCGCACTCGTTGCTTCACAAGCTGCCACTCCCAGAAGGATCGCCAGAAGGATCTTAACGATCGGCGCAAGGCGTTTAGCGATGGCTTTCATGTGACCTCTCAAGCCGCGCAGCGTAGCATGACCCGGCCACTCGGCGTTAGCGTTTCACGCGCGCAGAGAGACACACGGATCCGGGAGAACTCGCCGGCGCACCGTTGGTTATCTAATGGTCCGTTCGGCGCGTCAGGCGCGGCGATCGCCGCCGATCGTTTACGGTTTGTAGAGCTGGGGGAATTTTTCGCGCAGCAGCTCGAGCTTGGGCAGGTCGTTGATAACGATGTAGGGATTATCGGGATGCCGCGCGAGGTAATCCTGATGGTACGCTTCGGCCGGATAGAAGCCCTTGAGCGGAACTACCTGGGTGACGATTGGCTCGGGGAATGCCTTTGTCTGATCGAGTTGAGCGATATACTCGTCAGCGATCTTTTTCTGCTCCGCATTCGTAAAGAAAATCGCCGAGCGGTATTGCGTACCCGAATCGGGCCCCTGCCGGTTGAGCTGCGTCGGATCATGCGCGGCGTAAAAGAATACCTTGAGCAGATCGCTGTACGACACCTGGGTCGGATCGTAGGTGACCTCCACGGATTCCGCGTGCCCGGTCGTCCCGGTGCTCACCACCTCGTACTGCGCAGTCGATGCGCCACCTCCCGCATAGCCGGAGATTACCCGGTCCACGCCCTTGACGTGCTTGAAGACGGCGTCCACGCCCCAGAAGCACCCGCCGGCAAAGACCGCCGTCTGTTGCGCACCAGCACTCTGTGGCGCGCTTTCAGCCGCCTGCAGCGATACAGCGGCAACCGTCGCAAGCATGGCGACTGCAGTTAGCGCGAGCAAGACAAAAGTCCGGAATCGACGAATAACCATAATTGTGGATCGCGCGAGCCCCGGTTTTTCGGATCGTGCCGTGTCTTTGGGGAGCGCTTGCCTCACAGTATGGTTCTCACGCGCATCGGGAAAGTTACGTCGGGCAGTCACACCCGGTCGTGCCCCGCTTATACCTCAGTCATACTCGTTGACCGCGCGCGCGAAAACCGAGCCACGCGGCGCCGGCCAGGGCGGATAGCGCAGTAAGCGCGAGCGCGGGCAGGAGATGCCAGGTAATGAGGTGCAAAGGCTCGTCGATCGGGCATCCTATACGCATCAGCGCAAACGAAAAGAGCAGCGCGGCTGCCCCGGTCAATGCTCCGGCGGCGGCGCCATGCATCGGAGCACCGCGCTTGACCGCCCACCAAAGCGCTATCCATGGCAGCGCGGCCAGTATGCAGGTCTGAAGAGCGCAGCCGAGCCCCACGTGCAAAAATTCGCCAAGCGGATAGCCGATGCGTGCCGGTTCGGCAACCATCACCAGCGCGGTTCCAATCAGCACCAGCACGATGCAGAGCGCGACTTCACGCGGACCGGCCCGCCGCCCCGGAATTGCCGCGCGCAGCGCCATCATCGCCGCGAGCGTCGCGGCGGCGGCGAAAAACGCCACCTCGAGTGCGTAGTCGGGATGACCGAGCTTGCGGATGAAGTCGTTGGCGGTATGAGTCGCGACCCACAGCAGTACGATCGATTCGAGCAATAGCCAAAGCCCCAGGCGCACGCGCACGGGCCATAGCGGCCGCACCGGCCTGACGTTGGCGGCGAACGCCTCGATCAGCAGGCGATGGCGCTGCGCGTGGGTCATTTGCGGCGCTTCAGCCACTTTTAGTCACTTTCTCCACCGATCAGTTTTCGCAACGCCTTGTAGGCGCGATGCGCCCGGACCTTCAACGCGCCCACCGTGACGCCGGCGCGGCCGGCCGCGGCCTCCAGCGTCATCCCGTCGAGCTTGAGCATCTCGAACGCCTCGCGCTGCGCCGGCGGAAGCCTGGTCAGAAATTCTTCGATTTCGGGCGGAGCGGCTGGCGAGTCGCCCTCTGCGCGTTCGGGCAAGTCGGCCGTCAATTCTTCCCAAGTCGCCCGCGACCAGCGCCGCCGCGAATGGTCGGCCGCGACATTGCGTGCGATCGCGAACAACCATGGCTCGAGCGGACGGCCGGCCTCGTAGGTATGGCGCGCCTGGAACAGCGCCATGAAGGTTTCCTGGTAAACGTCCTCAACCTCGTCGACAGCGACGCGCGCGCGCAGGAAACGAGTCACTGCGGGACCGACATCGTCCAGCAAAAGGCGGCAGGCATCGGCATCACCCTGCTGCAGGCGCTCCATCAGATGGGCGCGCCTGCGCGTGCGCTCCAGCCGCGCGGCGTCGTCGACCTTTTTCATTCCGGCGGCGCTGCCATTGGTCAGTGCGCCGGCGTTTTCCATCGGACGCTCGACGCAAGATTCATAAGGACAGCACGGGGCGCCGCTTGCCGCAACAAACGGCAGCGAGGATGCGCCGAGATATAGTTTCAGCGAAAGACCAACCATCCGAGGCCAAAGTTCCCTGGTCTGAAGTTCTCCGCGCCATGGCGATTAGTTACCTCGCATGGCGCTAAGACGCGCCCGACGGCCTGTAACAATCGATTGGACCGAGAGAATCGCGCTTCAGGCGCGAGGCGGGCGCTGCAGGCGGGCCAGAATCCGGCTCAATAGAGGCTCCTCGCGCAGCGCCGATATCGGCTTGGTTAGCTGAAACACCTCCGTGACCAGCCGCTGCACGTTGATGTCCTCGGCCTGCAGAGAATCCAGCGCCGCGAAATAGCCAGCGCCTTCCGCCAGGCCGGGCGGACGTTTGCCCTTGGTTTGCGGGTACGCGAAATCGAAGTTCGCGGCCAAGGTCCACGGCGCGCTCACTGCCTGCGCCGCGTTTGGAAAAAAAGCCGAGGCCAACCCGTCGAGCCCGCGAGATTGCGCCGCGCGCTCGCGGAGAACCTTCTGCAGCGTCGCGGCCTGCAGCGCGGCGGAGCTCATGCCCTGCCCATAGACCGGATTAAAGCTGCAGATCGCATCTCCCAAAATCAGCAGCCCCTCGGGAAAGGACGGCATCCGTTCGTAGTGCCGCCAGACGCTGGTCGGGAAGCGATGATGGGTGATGTCGGCGATACGTTCGGCATCCTTGATCAGCTCGTAGAGCTTGGGAGAAGGCTGCGCCTTTGCGAAGGCAAGAAATCCGGCTTCGTCAGTTGGAGGATAATCACCGAAACGGCCGGCCAAACTCACGTGCCAGGTGCGATTCTCGATCTCGAACAGCCCTGCCGCCCTCGTGTGTTCGGGCGGCGGCCCGCCAACGAGCAGCAGTGGTTCCGATTCGTGGTCGGAATCGGGCTTGCGATACATGGTGCTGGTATAGGCGAAGTCGACTCCGATGGTCGTTTCCTCGGGAGCCGGCACTCCCATCTCAACCAGCCAGCGCGTGGCATGAGAACTGCGCCCGCCCGCGTCGATCACCAGGTCAGCCGCGACTGACTCTGTGCCCGCCGCACGTTTGCGGCACACGCCGCGAATCCGCCCGCTATCGTGAACCAGCCCTTCGATCGCAGCGCCCGTCTCGAGCTTCACGTTTGCGAGCGCAACCGTCCGCCGTCTGACATGATATTCGAGCAGCCCGCGACTCATAATGTGTCCCTCAAGCCCAAGGTCGCGAGGCTCCGTTACAGACCGGGTTGCGTTGTATCCCTTACCATTGGGACCGTAAAAGGCGATGTCGATGCCCGGTCTGAAACGGACGGCGCCGAGCCGCGTCAGTTCTTCGGTGAAGCCGGGATAGAGCAACGACATCACGTGCTGCCCGCTGAGTAACAAGGCGTGGATATGATTCCCCTGTGGGACTGACTTGTGAAGCACGGGCCGATCTTCGATCTGATCGCGCTCGAACACGGTGACGCGGTTGAAGTAGTCGGCCAGCACCGTCGCGCTCATCAAACCCGCCATGCTACCGCCGATCACAACCGCATGCTGTCCCAAACTGCGCGTCATCTGTTCTTCCTCCAGCGAAACGTTTCGCTGACGCTGCCCGCGGCATTCGGCACAAGATGTTCACCGCCTTGGTCAGGGCAGATCGAAGTAGCAGTTGATAGAGAACCGTTGTTCCCCCCGGCTCGTCAACTAAGGCCCGATCATGTGGTCGCTTGAGGCCCCGCTGGTCCTCTAATGCTGGCCTGAGCGATTGAACCGACAACCAGCGCTCGAGGAATGGTGTCCTGTCGCCGTACAGTTTTGATAATGATTGCTAGACAAAGACGGCAATAAACACAACAGACTCTATAGACGTTAAGAGTTGCTTTGAGATGCGGATTAAGTTATTTTCATCTCTAGACAAGACAAAGCAAAAAGTATAGCCTCAACGGTGCCCAAAATGGGCGTTAAAAAAGGAGATATGAAAATGGAAGCAGTGACGAAGATGTTCATCCGCGCGCGTGAGTCCGTGGTTCGCAACACTCGTGGCCAGACCATGACGGAATACGCGCTCATCCTGGCGGCCATCGCGGTCGTGGTTTACGGCACCTACCGTGCGCTGGGCAACAACATCGGTTCGCTCGCCAGTGGCGTCGATTCCGCTCTGACCAACGCGTAAAGACCTCTCAATCGTTGGGACCTGTGGCAAAGCAGGTCCAAAAGCCCTCGGAGCCGATTCGGGGGCTTTTTCTTTTCTTATCGAATGTCTCGACTGCACGTCCCGTCTGCCTTTCTGTGCCTTCCACTGATGGCATCGCGCGAGCGATTGATCGAGGTACCAACGCGCATCTTGCGGCCCTCGCGTAGGTCATCAAATTAAGGAACACAGGCATTTTGGTCTCCCAGAGAACATTTTGACCCTTGTTCAAAAAAGGCCACTGCGACTAGAGCACTCACCGCCTATGGTCACGCGCATTTTTTGCACCGAAGGGCGTGGACGTTTCGACAGAGCGAGCGCGCGGCTCTGTTTCCCACTACCCCTGGTTTGGGATGGCGCCGTTTCCCCAACGATCTCCGATTGAAGTTATGGATGCCTGTTCTCAGCTTGGCCCGCCTATTCCACATTCATGCGAGCGCATTACGCCAGTCAGGAGTTCCTGAAGGTTTCTGATTGACACCTATTGCTACTGCGATCCTAAGATGAATCTATGTTCAAGAAAAAAAGTTTTACGCCACGCAGCGTGAACGATCGCGTGCTTAAGTCGTATATTAGGTTACGCGAGACCCCGAGCGGTCAGACATTGGCCGAATACGCTCTTATTTTTGCGTCGCTCTCGATAGCGGCTTTCGCGGCATACGAGTCCATCGGGAAAAGCGCGGTGGTTCTGGGCAGTGGCCTCAATAGCGACCTGACCAGCGCCTGAACAGCAAATGTGTCCGCAAGGTGTCGTTCGAGCGAATCGAGCGAAGACCTTGGTTCAAGTTCATTCCCAGCCGCTAAATTTTGCCGGGTCGCTGAATTCAGCCGAGCCGCGGAATTTTGGAGTGAGCCGTCCGGGACTCGAATCAGGACCCTCTGATTAAAAGACAGATGCTCTACCCGCCTGAGCTAACGGCTCGTGCGCTTGGCGGCCGTCGAGAGAATGGCGAACCGAGATGAAGCGTCGAGCCAAGGTCCGCGAACGCAATCGTGCTCATAAGTCGATGTCGTGGGCCATTACTTTCGAAAGTAAACGACGTAAAAGCGAGGAGCGGTTGGTGGTCGAAACGAAGAGCGTAGGCGCACTGCGCAGGCGCGGCTTTGAGGCGAGCGAAAATCGCCGGCGCGTCCAGGCGCGCTGTCCGACCTGCTTCATAGTCCGCGACGCGATGTCAAAGGGCTTCGCGTGTCAGACTGAGCCGCTGCCTCGAGCAGGTCCTCATAGCCGCGCAGGGTCCGCGTTCTCCCATTCACTCGTACATTTGTGAGTCCGACGCGCTCAGGGCGGTTGGGAAGCTAACCCCGAAGAATGGGTTCGGCAGTGCGATCTTACTGGCGGCGTTGTAGCTTAGACTAACGACAAGCCGATCGGTGTATTGCGGTGAATTGGTGGTGGTGGTTGTGGTCCCCGAATACGAAGCGATCGTCACAGTGAGATCATCGCCGCCGTGGCTAAGGATGGAAGAGGACAATAACTGTTTTATCGGGGCGGTCAAAGTGACCGTGCCATTCGAACCTACCACTCCGGGATTCACCGCGGCATAGCGCGCGAGCGCGGATGCTCCCTGGCTAAGCGCCAAAGCCGCCTGGCCGATCAGCGCAAACTGCACGCCAACCAGCATCACAATTATCACGACGGGCGCAATCAGCGCGAATTCAGCCGCCGCCTGCCCCCGGCTGATTCTGCTCCTGGGCAGACGCGATCCGGAGCTCCGCCGGAGCACCGTCATTGCCGCCGGCGAATAGTTGTTTACGCTGGCACTCTGCTTCGCATCATATCGGTTGACCATAGAACTTTCCCACTACTGGATCAGAACGGGTACCTGCAATGCTCCCAGCGCCGGCGCCGACGAAGATGCTATTGTATTAGGGACGACTGCCGACACGAAACATCCGTTGATGTTGGTGCTGGTGGTGGTGGCTGGCTCCAGGTATATCTCGGCAAACCCTTCGATCGTCAAGGTGCAGTTCCCAGTGCACCCGCTATAGTCAACCGCCGGCACGACTACCAGGCATGGATCGCCGGGCGGAATATTATTCGAGTTCCCGCCACCGCTGGTGCACGGATCAGAGATGGATTCGCAACTGCTTAACCTGGCCGCCAAACCACTCTTCACAGGCCCCGAATTGCCTTTGTTGCCAGGTGACGAGTTGATGGTTTGGCCGATTGTGTAGGAGCTCGTCGCACCATACTCGATGTTGCTGCCCAGAGTGGAAGCGCCTTCTCCCCCGAGACCCAGCCACTGCCAGTTACCCGGCGCGAGACCGCCGACAAACTTCGAGCCGAACGACACGGATTGCCCTGGATCAAGACTTGATAGACTGCATGGGGCGGTGCATTGAAGTCCCACCGGGAACAGACCTTGGGTAACGGTACCAATTGGCCCGCCTGCCGTAGCGGTGGCGCCTGCCGATACAGTATACGTGTTGAGGCCGAGCACCTTCCCGAAATAGTAGGGAAGACCGGTTTCTTGCGCCACCACACGAATGGTTGTTGCGGTCGGCTCGTTGATGGTAAGACCGGCCGCGGCCAATCCATTGTTAGAGGCATACGTGCAGGCGGCTGTTTTCGCTGCGTCCGACTCGCTACCACAACCGGAGGCGGCTGTGCCGCTAAAGGTGTATCCGGCGAGATAATTCGCGCCGGCCAACGCAGCAGCATCCGCGACCTTTTGCATGTGCTGCCAGTTAACGTACATCGCTGCGACATCGGTACCGAGAGCGATCGCGCCGACCAGGGTCACAAGTATGACGGCATACAGAGCGGCTATCTGGCCGCGGCAGATGCTGATCATCTTCATACCCTCCAAGGATGACCCTCCCCTGAAATCGGCGAACAAGGATTTCCGACCGTCAGCCGCAGCAATTCGCGTGCCACGCGAAAGCCTGTAAATTTCCTAATAGTAACTCGCATATTAACGCCTAAATCTGGGAGGTCATCTTTCAATCGTGGCAAGTATGCACCGCATGTAGCCGTGTCGCACCTCGCCAATCGACCCGAAAGCGCCGACCTAAAGCGGCACGAAAGCCGACGCCGCTGCACTCCTGCTGGTCGGCTGGGCCGGTACAGAGAAGCACGCCCTCTGGCTGAGGTGCTGGGCATAGACGAAGCCTGACGCGAGTTCGCGCGCAAGGCCCTGCTCGCCAAGCTGGGGATCGAAGAGAACCAACTCGGCCCCGCAACTTGAGCGACGATCAGCGGGCGATGGTGGCCGAGGGTGCAACGCCGGTCGAAGCTGGTAGTCGAGGAGGCGCGCGCAAGATCCCCGAGCGCAAGCTGCGCGCTGCCGCCAAGGTCAACCGGACGTCGAAAACTCGATCGTCACGCTATCAAACGCCTGCCTGGCGTGAGCTGTATACGCTTGCCAGATCTTGCGAGCGATAAACTTGGCGATGTCGGCAGCGCTCCAGCTGCCTGGTGGCCACGCGTGATGGACTGTATAGGTGCCCACGCCCCTGCCGGCTTCGTGAATCGTGACCGAGATCAGGGAAGACGACGGCGGGTATTTCTGAAAAAGGTCCAACAGGGCGTCTTCGTAGAACGCCAGACCCCCAAAGGGTAGACGATATTCCACTTCTGGGTCTTCCTTGGCCGAGCGCCGCCCTGATTGCCTCAGGCAGATGCGTTCCGAACGATGTCCAGTGCTTTGGTGACAGATACGATGAGCCCGCGCACTTGGTTGCGCTCGATACGGATCAAGCCTTGGCGAACGCGGGCTTGGTGGCCTTCAGTCGCGTGAGTGCATTGATACCGAGTGGTACCAGTATTTATCTACACCCCCATCGCGATAATCACCCGGCCCCGCCGCTCAAAATCGAATGCTGTCGGAATTAAGAGACTGCGGTCGGGAACTTCCCGCCGGAATCTCGACTGCCTGAGCGGTGATAAGCTGGTCTGAGCGTCGTTGGGGGGAACGGGATGGTTTGATCTCTCCGGGGCAACCGAGATGAGGCGAGCCTTGCCGCGCCTTTATGCGCCGAACAAAAGGATTATTCAGGGTTTTCGGCAACCGAATGGGAGCTCAGGAGGGCGGAGGGTCCTTAATTTTGCGTCGTCGCTTACCGTCGCTAACGCAAGCATTCAGATGTCAATCCGGCGAACTTTAAACTAAAGATCAAACCATCCCCAACTGCCTGATCGAGTTTAAAGTTACAAAAAATCGCTGATAATTTATATAGTTACGTGATTTTCGCAATTTCCTAACTTTAAACTAACTTGAAACTCAAGAAATGGGTGATTTCGCTTCGAAATGTCGCTGGCAAGGTCATAAGAATCGCTTCTACCAGGAGGCACGAACGATGGCCAAGGTAGCCTCGTATCATACGAACTCGATGGAGTATCCGCCCAGCCACCGGAACGTTTACCACGATCACGACGATTGCCCATATGGGAAGCGCATTAAGCCACAACACCTCATTCGCAACTCGACCGGGGGCAAGCCGCGCTGCGATGAGTGCATCAAGCTGGGCTAATTGCGTGCTCTAAATACGATTTCCCAATGCGGTCCGTTCGGCTCGTTGCCGTCCAGTATGGACCAGATGCGCCGCAGGAACAGGATCGGCAGCCCGTAGGCTAGGCAGACACCGACAGCGCGCCAGCCCGCTTCGGGCGTTCCGTAAAACCTGACGCTCGGCTCTGGGTAGGAGTGCCCCGGGCCGCCTTCGCAGGACTCGAACGTTTCGATCCCTTCGGCTTGGAGCCGTTCGACGGCTTTGCGGATGCCGGGATCTAGCCCTCGAAGGTCGCCGTTCAGCCATGCCGGTGGATGCTGATCTGTAGGCAGCGGCGACGCTTTCCAAAGCTTACCGCGTTTCGATTTCTTGTTTTTCGACATCGGAGATTCAATTAGGTTCGCGGGCCGACGCCGCTTCGGATGTGGCAAATACTCTCACCTCGCCGGGCATCAGCTGGCACGCAGTCGACCGCCCAGACGACGCCAGAATGGATCGCGACGCCCCTGCTCTTCATCATCCGGCGCCGATTCATCGACGCGACGACGTGCCGCTGGCGCCGGCGTGTAGGCATACTGCGCCGGGTTGAGGGTGCTGGCGTAAAAGGCGAGAGCGCCGGCGATCGCCGAGTCACCGTGCCGCTGGCCGCCATCGTGACCGCGGCCACGCCGGCCCTCCGGAATCCTAGCCACGCCGCGTTCCATCACCAACGCCCGATGATCCGCCAGGATGTCGGCGTCTTTCGGCAGCTCGATACCGCCATCCTCGAAAGCGGCCTTATAGCGCGGCATATTGTCGCGATACCACTCGGTCGAGAGCATCACCTGCTCGACGCGCGAACCATAACGCAGCGCGGCCTGCTCAGCCAGGTACTGGCCATTGCCGCGAGCGTCCATCGCCCCGGCAATGAACCGCGGAAGCCGGTCGGCGATGTAGAAAAGGACCTGTTCCTGCTGCTTGAAGGGCACGTTGCGGAGCTCGACCACGAACGGCGTGCGTCGCATGAGCCCCTGGCCTATCTGCAACGTCCATATCACGGTGAGGTCGCCCGAGCGCCCGAAGTCCTCGCCGAAGCAGCTCATCAGGCCCGTATTAAGCCGCCCTAAAAGCGGTTTCAAATGCTCTTCGCACCAGTCCTCGGCCGTCCGGCGCAACGCGTCCTGGCCGCGCTCAATAAAGGTCATCGACATCGCAGTCATGTCGAAGCGAGCGACCGGGATTTCTTCGCGCATTCGGCTTTCGATTAGCGTCGACGGCAGGAAGGCTCCCGAGCTGGCGCGCGGGACGCACAGTAATTCCTCATCGGCGTAGTCGCCATAATCGGCGAAGACCTGCGCGCGCCATTCTTTTTCCGCATCGCCGGTCCAGTCTCTTTTGAGCACTCGGCAGATTGCGCGATAGAGACCCTCGCCGAGCGCATCGTCGAGCGTCGTGCGATGTAGCGAATAGGGCTTCCTGCCGGCGCGGATGTCGGTTACCAGCTCATTGAACGGGTTGTCGGCGCCGTTGTGGGTCGAGATGATATGCACCCGGCCGCCCCAGACCGTAAACGCGAGCGCTGCCTTGAGCAGCTCGGGCAAGTCCTCATGGAAAGCCGCCTCGTCGATCACCGCGCGGCCCTGCTTGCCGCGCAGGTTCGACGGCCGTGAGCTGAGCGCGACGATCTTGTGGCCGGACGAAAAGCGAATCCGATAAGCGAGGATGTCTTTATCCTCGTCCTTAATTATTTCTTCCTCGATCGCTTCGGCGGCGCGCTTGAACCGCTTCGCCCATCCGGCGGCCGTCTCGACGAACTCGAGCGCCATCTCTCTGTTATAGCCGATGTACCAGGTATCCATCCCGTCGCGCCCGGCCGCCGTGAGCGTGCAGTCAGCCGCCTCGCTCCAGGTGATACCGATACGCCGGGATTTCTCGTAGACCTTGATCGGCGCGGTGTCGGCAATCCACTTCCGCTGATACGGCAGCAGCACCGATGACAGTTCACTCATGGCGGCACCGGTAGCGGCACAAGCGGTACAATCTTGCCCGCGAACTCATGCGTACAATCGCCGCAAAACTCAATGCGCCCGGCACGAATAAAGTAGTGACAAATGCGCGGAGCCGCTGGCGTGGTACTGAGCGGATAGATGGTATGACGTACGCTCGGGGCGAAGGTGGGCGCTTCAAGATTGCCGTCGAAGGTCCAGGACAGTCCGATAGGATGCACCTCTTCGCAGGCGGGACAGAAGTGCAGATATCGGTCTTGAGCTTTGCGAAGGAAAGGCCCGAGCTTGCTCATACGCGAATATCCAGCAGCGCGTCGCGAATCTTTTTCTCGGCGTCCGGAGACAGTCCGCCCTGGCTGGCAGCTTCGGCGACTTTCTGGCCGGCGGTCTTGAGCTGATCGGCAAGCTTCTCGCGCATCTGCTGCATCAGCCGCTTTTGATTAACCGACGCGCGCACCATATTGGCCACTGGATGCGCGATCTTCTTGAGCACGTCAACGTCGGCGGTATCGAGCGCGACGAGCAGCTCGATATACTTCTCCTGCACCAGGCGCATCAGCGCGTCGCTCATCGCGCCTTCGCGGTCGGGCGAGACTTCGACGATCGCGCGCGCCTGTTCGGTCGCGATCTTGACCGCTTCGAGCCGCTCTTCAAGCTTCGCGCCATAGCGCTGCACCGCGCATCGGCTGATCTCGTAGCCCTCATCGGCCAGCCACTGCGCGAGAGACTTGTAGTCGCTGAATCCGCCCGCGATGAGTCGCCCGTTGAGCCTTCCGCGCATGTCCTCCGGCAGGCGCGAGATTTTTGAGCGCGCCGGCATGGCTTACCAGTATTTCTTCGGCCGCGCGATCCCGGGCGGCGCGGCGATTGTATATTCGACGACGTCCACGCCGGTCGCGGTCAACTTGGCGGTCCAGTCAGATCCAATTTCCTCGATTTCGATCAGCCGAAGGTCGCGCAGATAAGTCAGTTCGCGCCTGATCTGGTTTACCGAAAAGGGAATCTGGATATCGTTCAGCACGCGCCAGATAATCGCATCGCTGACGCCGATCGGACGGCCTGCGTCAAGCACGCGCAGCACGCGCCATCGCGCGGCTTCCCGTTGCTTCTGTTCGAGGTCGAATGCGTCAGACATTGCTGGTCCTTTTCAACTCCGCAATCCACTCGCGCATCTCGGCGCGCATCGCATCCATTTTTGCGTCCAACGTCGCGCCGAACCGGAGCCAATCTTCGCGCCTGACGTATTCAAGCGGTAGATTGGCTCTCAGCTCGTACATACCCTTGATCAGTTCGGCGATCTGATCCTCGGTTTTGCTGGCCGCGGAATCATGGCGATCGAGCAGCCACTTGAGAGCGCCGAGGTTCAGCCCGGCGAAGCTCAGCGCCGCCGCGACGAATACGCCGATGCTCGACCAGTCCACGCCGGCAGCTTACTTGGTCGACGCTGGAGTGGCTGAGGGCGCCGCTGCTGGTGCTGCCGCCACTGCAGCCGGAGCTGCCGCCGCGGGAGCGGCAGTCGCAGCGGCCGCATTGACGTCCGCGATAACCGGCGCCGCCGCGGCAACCACCTGGCTCGCCGCCGCCTTGGCCGTCGTCACCGCCATGCTCGTCAGCGTGGTCAACGTGTTCTTGCCGACCACCTTCAGCGCGGGGACGAGCGACTTGGCCGCGTCGGTGCCCAATTCGGCAACCGCGGCGGAAACCTGCCCGGTGAAAAGATCTGTTGCGAGCACCGGGTCGGATACGACGTTGCTCGCGGTCGTCCTGATTGCAGCCCAGATCGCGGCGAAATCCTCTTTCGCGAGCGCTCCGACGTCGGCTCCGAGGCCCGCCGCGTCATGCTTGATGGCGGCGATCGCGGTGCTGGCGAAACCGCCCAGATCGGATTTCATCTGCACAGGAATCAGCGCCTCGATCCCCGAAAGCACGTCGCCTGCGACTGACTCGATACCTGAAAGTAAACTCATTGACGGGTCTCCTTATCGATCTGGTTGCGGTACGCCGCAACCTCGTTCGCATACAAACTGCGTATATAGACGTCGTCGGCCATAAGCGCGCCGATCTTGCGATGCAACATGGCGGCGTTCGCCGCGTCGAAACATGCGGCATAGCCAGGGCATCGCACGGCATGAATGACCGGAACCTTGGGCATCGCGTCCGGCTCCGGGAACGCGAACTCGCCGCACGGCTGCGCCGGCGGCGCGAGCTGCGGCATCGTCCCCTTGAGCGAGACCAGCGACGGCGAGCATCCGGCGCATAGCGCGCTAAAAATTAAGGCCGCTATTCTTCGATCCCGCATCCGCCGCCTTTTTTGCCGCGCTCTGCGCATCCCTGGCCGCCTGCGCCGCCGCATCCGAGCCCGCCGGCACCATCACCTTGCCCGGCGGCGTGTGAAACAGCGCCGTCAACCAAAGTCCCATCGTGCCGCCCATGAAGCCGACACCCTCATATACGCAATCCATCGAGAAGCCGTGTTTCTTCGCGATACAGTTGAAGACGGCGGCGATGAATCCGATCGCCAGCGGCACGAGCAGGTGATATAGCCAATCGATACTCAGTGGGCCCATTTGCTTTTCCTACGGTATGACCGGAATCGTGACGTGGCTGGCGATTCCGCTGAGCGGTCCGGACATTTCCTCCAGCATGTCGCCCTGGCTCTCCTCAACGATCGGCGGATGAAGAACGCCCTTATCGTCGCGATACACGAGCACGCGATGCGGCTGGCTGAAGACGCGTTGAAACCAATGCTTCCCGGTTCGGATATCGTATGCGCAGATTTTGCCCGTGGGACACGAAGCATACTCGGCGTCTCTCTTCTGCACTCCGGCGCATCCCGCCAATGGCAGCAGCAGGAGCAATACGATGAGGATGGCGGCGCTACTCATAGGCCCGGTTGAGCCATCCCTCGAGAAATTCGTGATCGCCATCCTTGCGCCGGCCGCGCTCGAGCGCGAGCGTGCGGTAATAGCCGGCCGCCTCGCATCTGAGGCCGACCAGCAGGGCCATCCAATTTGTGCAGCTATTGGTCTTGCTGAACGTCACAGTTCCGAGGATGCCATCCTCGACGATCCCGTCTACGCCATACGCGCGCAGCGCGCGCTGGAGACATTTGATCGCATGGTCGGCACCGATATCCACCGCCAGGTCGAACAGCTTTGCGCCGATCGCTTCGTTCTGGATGCGGTCGAAGCCGTACCGATGCCACCAGTCGCGCCAGTAGATCGCGATCGTCTCGTCCCGCGTCAGCTTGGCGATATCGAGATTCGGATATGCCCGTTTCGATATACCGAAATTGGTCTCGCCGCCCGGGTCACCAGGAACGCATGAATAGCCTCCTTCGTCCTGCAGCACGCGCTCGACAGCGCGTTGAAAGCCAATTGGATAGATTACAGCCACGATGGCAGCGTAGCCGTCGCAGCGCCTATTCTGTACGGGTAAAATTTTTCCCCAGAATTTGGTAAACGCGCTGGCGGGTACATCGCAGGGCGCGTGCAATAGTATCAACATCGTTGCCGTTGTCGCGCAGGCGCAGGATACGCTCGCGAAGGGCTCCCATTCTCGCCGGCACGTCGAGTCTTTCGCTGCCAAAGATGCGCGAAAGAGTACGCGCCGCGGCAATTCCGATAGCCATCGCGATCGGCGATTCAGGCGCCGCCGTCACCGGCACGTAAATCCTCCGTCCGCCAAATTCTTCGACCAGTTTTTCGGCCGCCGCGCGGCCGATCGCGTCAACCAGCCTGTCGAATGTCGACATCCACGGTTTTCCCCCCGCCCCTTGCCACGTCCACATCCGCCGCGTATCGATTCACGCGGCCGGCGCGCGAGTCCGCGCCAGCCACGACTTGAGCCCTTCGATCACCTTGTTGGCGTCGGCCGCCGAAAGCCATTCGATCGCGTCGCGGCCGGTGACCCGGCGCACGAATTGCCTGAGCCCTCGGTCCGAGCCGTCTTTCAGCGCGCCGGCCTCGCGCAGATCGGCCCAGAGCGCGCGAATCTTGGCGAGCTGCCCCGCGCCAGGCGTCGCCGCAGCGTCGCCGGGCGGCCGCACGCGGGCGGACGGCCACGCATGGCCGTTCAGCAGCCGGCGCATCTCGTCGAGCACGCCGCGATGCTCTCCGGAGTTCATTGCAGCGGACGAATCCTTGCCGGTTATCTTGCGCAGCATCAGGCGATAGGTCTCATCGTCGAGTCCGAGCTGCTTTTTCAGCACGTGGATCGCTTTGATCCGCTCGCGCCGCGCGATCGCCGAATCGATTTGGCTATTGGCGTTCATATTTCCGCCGAATGTGCCTAAAGTACTGTTGTGCCAGTTCATTTTGCCTCTCCAGCGCGAGGTCGGATGCGATCTGGAGTTTCGCTGTCATTCGTCTTTGAACCCCGGCAAAAACTGAACGCCAACGGTTTCAACGAGCGCTGGTCGCCAGACGTGGCCGCAGAATTGACAGGCATGTGTGTGATGGGACTTGTGCGCAAATTCGCCGGCGTCGATATGGCGTTCGTGGCACTGCGGGCACCAGAGCAGCATTGGAATTGGAATTGAGCCAGTCATCGGGCGCTCACCGGTCACCAGCCATCCAAAGGTAACTCCAGTAGCCAGCGCGAATCGGCTCAATGCTTCCAAGCGTGGCTCACGCATCCCCTCCAGCCAACCGTATACGGCTGAAGGAGTAAGCTTCAGCTCTTCAGCAATTTGGTCCACGCGATGACCTTCAAGGGATTTCTTCAGGCGCTCCCGTAAGCCGATTAGTCTCGCAGCCATCTCAGTTGCGGCCTCCTCGTTCGCGGCGGGTGCGCTGAAAAGCGGCCCATTGAAAGCGCGACCAGGGCTTGGCGGGATGCCCAGATTTCACCGGCTGGCTGCTCATGCCGGCGCGCGTGCCTTCGCGCGGTTTCCGGCCGGCGAGATATTTCTGATAGTCGGATTCGCAGGAGGGGCAGAGCACCATCGCGCGCACGCCGCAGACGATGCATCCTTTGTCGACTGCACCGAGCATCAGTTCTGCCCTTGAGCACCGACACCGCGTGCTCGAGCATCTTAATCATGAGCTCGCGCGGCACGCGGCCATCGACTCCGATCTGCGCGTCGCCCATGAAGGCCAGGCTCTGGCCCGCCAGCGGCAATCGAATCGTGAACACTGGAATATATTTCGGGGATTGCATGGCGACCGAATTTCCTTTAGTCGCGAGTGACCCGCGCGAACTCCACCACGAAGGTGAGCGCCTGGGCGCGGGTCAGCTTGAGCTCGATCCAGCGGTCGAGCTCGCGCGAGTGCACCTCGATCACCACGTCCTGGCCCTCGCGATGGAGGCGCCAGATTTCGGCCGCTGCGTAGCTCGCTTCCATAAACTCACTTCTTGCGCAGATACTGATCGATGTAGAACGCGACAGTGCCAAGCGCCAGACCAATAGCGATCAAGACCGGCAGCTCCATCACCTCACCTTCGCGAAGCGTAGACCTCGCGCGCTTTCACCCATACGCGGCTGGTGGTCACAAGCGAGTCTAGATATTTCGCGACCATCCGAGGATCATCGATGCGCGCGAGCGCGTGAAGCAGCTCGGCCTCAAGCCGCTTGAAATGCGGCCGCAGACCAGCGTGCTCGGAACTAACCACGATATGCGCGGTCCAGTTCCTTTGGGTCTGAGTAGCCATAACCCCAATTATCCGATGCGACCCCAGCGCAGGTCCTCGCTGCTGCGCGCGGTAACCAATATCGGCACGGACGCCGCGTGTATCATTCCGGACTCGATGATGATCGAGTTCATCGAGAACAAGCAGACCACGGCGAGCGAGAAGCTGTACGAGCAATTCTGCGAGTACGTCGACAAGCAACTGAGTATCGGCGTGCTGGGACAGACGCTGACTACGCAGCTTCCGCGCGGCAGCGGCTCGCGCGCGGCGGCCGAAGTACATGATGCGGTGCGCCGCGACCTCAGCCAGGACGATGCGCGCCGCCTGAGCGGTGCGCTCAATCGCGACCTGATAAAACCGATTGTCGATCTGAATATCGGACCGAAGCGCCGCTATCCGCGGATCGTGCTGGGCTACCCTGAAAAGGAAGACCTGAAACTTTTCTCCGAGTCGGTGCAGACGTTCATCGATCGCGGGATGCGCGTCAACGAAAAGACCATCCTGGATAAGTTCGGGTTACCCGACCCGGACGATACACGGCCGATGCTGCATCCAGTGGAGAAGATCGCGGGCACCGACGCACCCAAGCCGCCAGCCCCGGCGCCAAGTCCCGAGCCGTCGACGGCGATCGGCGCTCCGGGTCTTGCCGGTGCGTTCACCGACGTCGACGGAGATTTGAATGACGCCTCGAATCGCTCGGCCCACGCAGCACGGCCGGCGCGCAAGGGACAGGACGCGATCGACCGCTTCGTCGAGAAGCTGCGCGACGAGTACTCGGATGAGGCGATGGCGCCGATCATCTGGCCGTGGCTCACGAAGATGCGCGCGGCGACGAGCTACCCGGAGCTGCTCGAGATAGCGGTCGCGGCGGTCCCGGAGATGAACTTGTCGAAAATGGTGGACCTGCTCGCGCACGCGTGTTTCAACGCCAACGTGGCCGGCCAGGTCGGCGTGCCGGGAAAGACGATCGCCAAGCGGAGGAGGAAGTGAAGCCGGTCGATCAGAATCGCTTCTACGACAAGGACGCCGGCACGAGAGGGAACTGCCTGCAAGCGACTGTCGCCAGCATTCTAGAGCTTGAGCTCGAGGATGTCCCAAACTTCCAGGAGGCGCCCGAAGAAATCGGTTTCTGGGGCATGTTCTATCGATACCTGCGCGGTCGCGGATTCGTGGTGCTGGAGATTCAGCGCGAATCGCTCGTGCTCGAACCCGACTGCCTATACCTGGCGCATGGCGATAGCCCGCGCGGGGTGAAGCACTCGGTCGTCTATCGCAAGGGGCGACTCGTTCACGATCCTCATCCGAGCCGAGCCGGGTTAGTCGGCGACCCCGATTACATTTGCCTACTGATTCCGATCGACCCGGCGAAGGTGCTCGCATGACGTCGGCCGGAGACTTCGAGTTCGCGGCGCTGCCGCCGGAAGACGCGATCGAGTTCTTCCGCCGCAAGGGCTTCAAGATCGGATTCGATTGGCGCGACGTGTGGCAGGACGAGCACGCGCGCGCTTTCACTGTCGCAAAGGCGATGACAGTCGACCTGCTCGAGGACATCCGCGGCGCCGTCGACAAAGCGATCGCCGAGGGTATCCCGTTCGAGGAGTTCCGCGATGCGCTCGAGCCCGTTCTGCGCGCGAAGGGATGGTGGGGACGGCAGATGATGAAAGACCCGCTCACCGGCAAGGTGCGCGAGGTCCAGCTCGGTTCGGTGCGCCGGCTGCAGACGATCTACGATACCAATCTGCGCACGTCGCTCTCGGCCGGCTCATGGGCGCAGGTGCAGCGCACGAAACAGATCCTGCCGTACCTGCGTTATGTCGATCCCGACCCGCATCCGCGCCCGGAGCATCTGGACTGGAGCGGCACGGTATTGCGCGCCAACGATCCCTGGTGGGACACGCACTATCCGCCGAACGGATGGAATTGCAAGTGCTATGCGGATTCGCTGGGCGAGAAGGACCTCGACCGCGACGGCTACCAGCTCCGCGCGGCCGCGCCGGCGTCGCCAACCTATAGCTATGAGAATCCGCGCACTGGCGCTGTTTCGGAAATCCCTGTCGGCATCGATCCGGGCTTCGCGAATAACCCAGGTATCGCGGGCATCAAGTACGCGGCCGAACAGTCCTTGGCCGAGAAGCTGGCTAGCGCCGCGCCGGAGATCGCGCGCGCCGTCGAGCGGATCGCGCCGGCGGCCGCGAAAAATCCGACTCGTCTTGATGAGTTGAAGGCGCAATGAGTTACTCGATAAGCTGCACTTATAGTTCGCGACCTCCTGCTGGCGGCCTTGAGGGTCGTTTCCAAGGGTCATAATGAGGCCGTTTTCGCCCCTTAAGCGGCAGATCAAACCATACCTAAACTTCGATCAAACCATCCAAGCCGCTCCAGTCGTTTCCGGCGGTCAGCTGTGCCCTAATTGTGCCCTAACAGCTTGCAGGCGTTTGCCGACTCGGCCCAGTACGCTCGAAAAACTCTTTGATTTCTTAGGGTTAGGTGGTGAGCCGTCCGGGACTCGAACCCGGGACCCTCTGATTAAAAGTCAGATGCTCTACCGGCCTGAGCTAACGGCTCGTGCGCACAGGAGTCTACGCGAACTGGCATCGGGCGCAAAGACGCCGGCGGCGCATAACTGGAACTGCCGCGATTCGCTAAGCCCGTTTCTCTTGTCATAAAAAAACTGGCGCGCCGATGAAGCGGAGTGCTGGTCGTACTCACCAACGCGGGGTACAGCGGCTGGGCGTCCAATTTCGGCTCGAGGGCCTCATCGCGCCGCCGAGAATGCGGTCGGCGTCATGATGGTGTTGCTGATCGACGCGACCAGCGGACCGTCCTCTTCACTCTTGCGGCGCGCCTCGATCCATTCAGGGTCAGCCTGAAAGGCCGCGAACCTCTTTTCGCGATCCGCGAGCGATTCCCATTGCAGTATATAGATCAAATCCTGGTTCGATTCTCCGATCGCGACCGTCCAGAAGCCCGTCTGGTGGAAGCCATGCTTCTCGAACAGCCGCATGGTGACGGATTCGAAACGCTTGATTAAGGCCGGAAGCCGGCCGGGAACGCAATGATATACGCGTAACTCATAAATCATGAGGCTCTCTCCATACGCCGTTGGGATCGCACAACTAGCGCATGACTAACGGCCAAGGCAAGAACGGGCGGCAAGCAAATTTGACTCGAAGCGGATTAGTGCGCTTGACATGAACTCGGGCGCTACGCTTCTATGACTGCGCGATTTGACCAAAGGTTGCGGCATCAGCCGCCGAAGTCAAGGGGATATCCATGAAATCGATCATATTTGCCGCGCTGCTGTGTCTTTTCGCATCCGGTTGTAGTCACAACAGCCTCAGCGGAACCTATCTCCCGAAAGGCGGCGGGATGGGCAACGGCCTGGTCATGCAGAAGCTCGAATTTTTGTCGGGCGACGCAGTCAACCTCTACATGATGGAGCAGACGGTGCGAGGCAGTTACAAGATCGACGGCAAGCAGGTGCTCCTCATCGTCAATGGGCAGCAGGAAGTGTTCAACCTCGATGCCGATGGATGCCTCGACGGCGGCAGTCTTTTCGGCAAGTTCTGCAAGAGCTGAATCGGCGTTTTACGAAAAGCTAATCGGCGTTCGGATGACTGCCGAAGCAGCGCCTGACACAGAGCCGATGCCCGGGCGCGGAAGGCATGCCCAGGGACGTGGGAAGTGTGGGCAAGGAGACCGTGTCGAACAAGGCGCGAGACAACATCGTTCGCAGAGGATGGCGCAACAGCGGCTCGAACGGAAGTCTCCGATTTTCCAAGTATTACCAGTGTCAGTATAAGAATCGAAGCGATAGATAGAGTCCTTGACACGATCTGCTTCCTCCTTATCGAGTGAGAACTGGAATTTCCGACCCTCCGATTTGGGTACGCATAGCCCACGTCTGCGCTGTGGTACGAGGGTCTAGCCCTTACCGCATGTTCATGAAAAAGAAAGGGGCTGGCGGGGGCAAAGACGCCGGCGCGCCGGCTCGTGACCAGAACCGCCACATCCCGCGTAACTGGAACTACCGCGATCGCCTAAGGTTTGTGACCGCCGGCGGCCGGAGCGCTCGCGGACTGCACTACTGCCGCGGTGCCGGCGGCGCTCGAGGTCTGCGCCGGCGGAAGCGTCACCCGCGACTCGAGAAAAGCCACCAGGTTGTCGAGATCGTCGTGGGTCAGGATTCCCGCGAAGGCCGGCATGTTGCCACCGCCGTTGGCGATTTTGATTCGGATGTCGTTTACGCTGAGGCGATGCGCCACCTCCGTCAGGTCGGGACCGCGCATCCCGCCGTGGCCGTCGATCGTGTGGCAGAACTCGCATCCCTTGTCATGAAAAAGCTGCGCCCCCGTGACGACCGGCATGGCGGTCGTGCCTACCAGGGCGGCGGACAGCGGCTGAGCGTCGAACTTCGGCGACCAGGGCGATATCGATCCTTCGATCCAGAACCCGGCTATGCTCAGCACTATCATGAGGACGGCGGCGACCGCCCATGGACGGCGTGAGGGATGGCGTTCGCCCTTGTTCCACAGCACCGGCACCATCAGCAGAAAGACGATCGCCGACAATGGGGCCGCGATCATGAATACCGATTCCATCCCGCGCGGCAGCAGCGCCAGCACGGCGAAGTACCACAGCATATACCAGTCCGGGCGCGGCTCGTTGGCGAGCAGGCTTGGATTAGGAGGCTTGCCGAGTTCGGGTGGCCCGACGAAGTAGGCCAGCGCCGCGATAGTGATGACCACGCCGACGGCGACCACCACGTCGCGCCACGCCGCATCGGGCCAGAACGGCACGCCGCGCTCCTCGAGCAGCTTTTCATATTCGGCGCGATAGGTCTTTGGATTGACCTTTTCGCCGGGCACCGGGGGCGACGAGATACCGTCATGGAAGACGAGATAGAGATGAAGGGCGACGAGCGAGAAGATCATGGCCGGCAGGAAAAATACGTGGAAGGCAAAAAAGCGGCTGAGCGTCGCACCGCCCAGCGTCTTGCCGCCGAGCAGAAAGCGCGCGAGGTAGGTGCCGATAAACGGCGTGCGCCCCAGCATCTCGGCCGCGAGCACCGTGGCCCACACCGCGGTCTGGTCCCAACGCAGCAGTTGCCCGCTGAAACCCATCGCGACCGTGATGAACAGCAGCATCACGCCGCTTATCCAGTTGAATTCCCGCGGGTACTTGTAACAGCCCATCAGGAAAACCTGGATCATGTGTATGCCGACCAGCAGGATCATCGCCGAGGCGCCGAAGAAGTGCATCCCACGCAGGAAGTTTCCCAGCACCGCTTTGTAAGTTATGAACTGGAGGACCTGGTAGGCCGACCCCGACGACGCTACGTAGCGCGTCGCCAGCGCAATCCCGGTCACCACCTGCAGCATGAAAGCGACCAGCACCGCGCTGCCGAAGACGTACCACCATCCGGTGTTGGGCGGCACCGGATGCTTCGCCAAGTCGCCGAAAAACTTGATCAGGCCGGTGCGCTCCTCGAACGCGTCGACGGCCTGTCTGAAGATTTTCCTGATCACTCTCGATCTCCCGCGTGGCTATTCGATGGGAACCGCGCTGGCGAGGATTTCGACCTTTCCATCGCGCACGCGGACCGGATACTTGAACAATCCGCGCGGCGGCGGACCGGCGGCCACGCTGCCGTCGGCGTAATAGACGCCTCCATGGCAGGGGCACATGAACAGATCGGCCTTCGGCAGCCATCGCACGGGGCATCCGAGATGCGCGCAGTTGACCGAGAAGGCGACAAAGCCGCCGGACTCCAGGCGCCGCAGCCACGCCGCGGTCATCGCACTCACGCCCGCCCACGCCATCGGTGACGGATCGAGGAAGCTGACGCTGACGGTCTCGCCGGGCTTGAAGCTGTCGGCCGCGCCCACCGCGCGCCACACGTCCTTCTCGGTGACGAACAGCGGGCCGAGGATGAATCCGACGACCGGGACGCCGACGATGGCGGCGGCGACTGCGGAGAGCGCGATACTGAGCCGTCCCATGAAGCGGCGGCGTTCGGGGCTCAACGCTTCGCCGCGGCTGGGCTCCTGCGTTTCATTCGCCATGTAACAATTCTCCCATCCACTTGCTAATCGACGCTACTATCAGAACGAAGCCCGCAGCCGAAAATACATAGGAACTGACTACTCCGAAAAGCAGGAACGTTATGCCGAGCGCAAGGAAAAACGGCGCGTAGGTTGCCGGCGGAGTCTTTTCCGGCAGCGGCGTACTCCACTCGCCTGCTTCGCGGCCGCGCGATGCCGGTCCGTCTTCAAGGGCCATCCGATTGCCTCCTAAAGGCTCGCCGCCGCGGGCGCGACGCCGTCCGTCTCGGCCATGCCGAACCATTGCAGGAGCAGCACGACCATCATCGCCAGGAACACGAAACCGCCGCCCACCCACATCAGGAGCCCGCCCACCTGCTGGTCGAGCGCCGGCGTCAGGCCCCACCCCACCCGCAGCAACGCCGCAAGGTGCAGCGAGTCGTCGGGATGCAGATAGGGCGCATAGAGGATGGTGGGGGCGAAGGTCAGCCAGATGCCCAGCAGCGTGCTAGCCATCGCGCCGCCGAACAGATAGAGCTGCGCCAACAGCGGCGAGATCCGGCACTGCGGCAGCGGCGCCAGGACCGGCCACCAGAATATCGTCGCGGTCACCATGAAACACAGATGCTCGACGATGTGGATATATTCGTTGCCGAGCGCGGCATCGAAGAGCCGCGGCAGATGCCATAACGCGAGTGTCGCCACTCCGAGCGTCCAGGCCACCAGCGGATTTCCCAGCACGCGCTCGACGCGCCCGAGCGGGCGGCAATCGAGCACCGTCCGCGCGAAGCGCGGCGTGATGCCGAGCAGCAGCAGCGGCGGCACCGCGAGCTCGAGCAGCAGATGCTGGAGCATGTGGGCGCTGAACAAATATTCGTCGCCGAGCGTGTCGAGCGGAGAGATCAGCGCGAACAGCAGCACGGCCACTCCGGCGACGAACCAAGCCGCACGAGAGAGATCGTAGCGATGCGCGCTGCAGTACGCCGCCAGCAGCGCCGCGCATCCGATTAGCACGGACAGGTCCGGGTCCCACGCTCGCAGTATCTCGGCCATTTTAATTGGCGGCGTTTCTCAGCAGATTTGGGCCGCTATGCGACCAGCGGCCACAGATAGACCACCGCGAAGATCACCACCCACACCGCGTCGACGAAATGCCAGTACATACTCACGGCCTCGAAGCCGGACGGTTTGATCTCGCCGAGCCGCCCGCTTATCACGATACCCAGTAGCGCCCCCAGCGCACACAATCCGACTAGCACGTGCAGGCCATGAAAGCCGGTCAGGGTAAAGAACGTCGAGCCAAACAGGTTGGTGCTGATATCAACTCCGTGCGCGAAGAGTCCCAGGTACTCGCGCGCCTGGCCAAAAAGAAAGATCGCGCCGAGCGCGGCCGTCAGCGCGAGCCATACGCCAACGCCGCGGCGTGCACCGAGCCTGAAGCTGCGTCCGGCCATGTGAATGGTCGCGCTGCTCAGGAATAGGCAGATGCTGAACCCGAGCGTGCGTATCGGATTGAGGCTGTTGGCGGCGCTTGGTCCGTCGCTGGGCAGGGAATGGAAGTACACGTAGGCGACCAGTAGAATAAGAAAAAAATTCGCCTCGGACAGAAGGAAAAGGCCGACTCCGAGCTTGGTCTTGTCAGGCATCGCCGTCGTTCACCCCGCCAGCTTCATCATCATTGCGTCGGTGCGATCCGGATGGGCGAGATCCCACAGTGGCCGTCGACCTCGAATCGGCGGCACGCCATCCGTGAAATTCTCCACCGGCGGCGGAGAACTGGTCGCCCATTCCAGCGTCCATGCATTCCAGGGATTGTCGCCCGCGACTTTGCCCGAGCGCAGCGAAATCGCCAGGTTGATAATGAAGATCAACACCGAGAACGCGAGCACGAACGCGCCGACGGTTGAAATCATGTTCATCGCCCCCCAGCCCGGCAGCGCTGGATAGGTAAACACCCGGCGCGGCATCCCGAACATTCCGAGCACGTGCTGGATCATGAAGGTCAGATTGAATCCGATGAGCGTCAGCCAGAAATGCACCTGGCCCCAGCGCTCGTCGAGCATCCGGCCGCTGATCTTTGGAAACCAGTAATAGACGCCGGCGAACAGCCCGAACATCGTGCCGCCGAAGAGCACATAGTGGATGTGCGCGACCACGAAATAGCTGTCGGTCGCCTGCCAGTCGATCGGCACCACCGCAAAGGCGACGCCCGAAAGCCCTCCGATGGTGAACATCAGAAGGAATCCCAGCGCGAACAGCATCGAGGTCGTAAAGCGTATCCGGCCCTGGTACATCGTCGCAGTCCAATTGAAAATCTTCACTCCCGTGGGCACCGCGATCGCCATGCTGCAAACGGCGAAGAACAGATCGAAGGTATGGCCGAGCCCAACTGCGAACATGTGATGCGCCCACACGGCGAGGCTCAGGAACGCGATCGCCAGGGTTGAGGCGGCGACGAAATCGTAGCCGTAAATCGGCTTGCCCGAGAATACCGGTATAACCTCGGAGATGATTCCGAAAGCCGGCAGGATCATGATGTAGACTTCGGGATGGCCGAAGGCCCAGAAGACGTGCTGCCACAGCACCGCCGAGCCGCCGGTATCGGCCCGAAAGAAGTGCGCGTTGAGCAGGCGGTCGATAAGCAGCATCACCAGCGCCGCATTGAGTATGGGCATCACTACCACGATCAGGAAGGCCGTTATCAGCGTCATCCAGACGAATAGCGGCACACGCCGGATGCTCATTCCGGGCGCGCGCAAGCAGATGACCGTCGCGATCAGGTTGAGTCCGGCGGTGAGCGTGCCCACGCCGATCCCAAGCAAACCGAGTATCCAATAGTTCACGCCGGGTCCGTAGGAAAATGCTGTTTCGCTGAGCGGCGCATACGCGAACCATCCCACCGCCGGCGCGCCGCCATTGATGCCGCTGGTGGCGAAGCTGAAGTAGAGCATCAAGCCGCCGAAAATCTGCACCCAGAAACTCAGCGCGTTGAGCCGCGGAAAGGCCATGTCGCGCGCGCCGATCATCAGCGGCACCATGTACGTCGCGAACCCGACCAGCATCGGCACCAGCACCAGGAATACCATTGTGGTGCCATGCATGGTGAAAAGCTGGTTGTATATCTGCGGGCTCAAGAAATGGTTATTGGGCACGGCGAGCTGCACGCGCATCAGCAGCGCGAGCACGCCGCCGACCACGAAAAAGAAGAACGAGCCGAGCAGGTACATTATCCCGAGCTGCTTGTGGTCGACCGAGGTGATCCAGCTAAGCCAGCCCTCGCGCGCTTCGAGCTCGAACGACTCGCCTCCGAGTGCCTCGGGAATCGCCGCCTCTTTCATTTTTGCGTCTCCAGGTACGCCATTAGTGCGCGGACTTCGTCGTCGCTCAGCTTGAAGTCGGGCATGTTGCTGCCGGGTTTGAAGCGGTCGGGATCGCGCAGCCAGGCCGCGAGGTTTTCCGGCGTGTTCTCGAGCGCGCCCGCCGCCAGCAGCCGGCGGCTGGCGATGTGCGTGAGGTCTGGGCCAACGCTGCGCAGATGGCAGTTGGTACAAATGCGCTCGCGGTAAATCTTCGCGCCGAGCTGCTCATCCGCCGTGGCGGGCTTGGGCGGAGCGCCCGCCTGCTCTTTTATCCAGGCCGCGAACTTCTCGGGCGGATCCGCGATCACCAGAAAGCGCATCCACGCATGCTCGTTGCCGCAGAACTCGGCGCAAGCTCCAAGATAAGTGCCGCCATGGTCGGCCTCGAGCCATAGGCGGTTGGGATGGCCCGGCACGATGTCGATCTTGCGCCCCAGGTCCGGCGCCCAAAAGTCATGGATCACATCGGCCGAGCGAAAATCCACTAGCAGTCGTTTACCAACCGGAATGTGTATCTCGTTGGCGGTGACCACGCCGGCCTTGAGATAGTAAATCTCCCACCACCATTGGTGAGCGACGATCCTCAGGTCTGGCTTGGCGTCGGCACTTGCTGGATCGCCGGCGGCCATGGTCCGGACCATGAAACTCGCCAGCACGATCAGGGACAGGATCGGCACGACCGTCCAGATGATTTCGAGCTTTCTCCGGCCGAAGTTCTGTTGCGCCTCGGGTGCTCCCGGCCGGTCCCGATAGCGGACGATCGCGAAGATGACGAGAAAGCTGACCAGCAGGAGGATCACGCCGAGAAAAATCAGCGTGCCGACGAAGAGGTTGGAAATGGCAGCCGCTTGCGGCGATGCTGGAGCGAGGGTGAACGCGTTAGCGGTATACGGCCCAGGCATGACCACCCCAACCACTGGCGCCGCGCAAACGCATCGCGACACTTCGAAATGCCACCTCGGACGCACAAAGGGTAACCTTCGGACGCGGCAAATTGCAAGCAAATGTCTGCCAGGGAACCGTTCGCAAGCAAATGTGTGCCAGGGAACCGTTCGACCGCTACAAGTTCATTACCGGTGAGCGTGCTGGCGGGCGCAGCGCGGGCTTTGATAAACAAATAAGATTCAACTGTGAGCGATCCGGCGCGCCGGACGCACAACGAAACCGATCGCGAGGACGAACGAACCATGCTGGAAGCATCGGAACAACTCGAGCACCTGAAGCTGGCCGCTGAGGTCGCCGGGCTCGAAGTGCCGCGTTTCACTCTCCCCGAGGACCACGATGTCGTGGTCAACCGGATGCGCTTCCATTACCTCGACTGGGGCGCCGCCGAGCGCCGTCCGATACTTTTCCTTCACGGCGGCGGTCTCAACGCGCATACCTGGGATCTCGTATGCCTGGCGCTGCGCGGCGAATACCACTGCATCGCGCTCGACCAGCGCGGCCACGGCGACAGCGAATGGTCGCCGGTCGGCGACTATAGCCTGCCGAGCCAAGTGCGCGACATCGAGGACTTCATCGAGAAGCTCGGCCTCAAGCGCCCGCTGGTGGTCGGTCATTCGATGGGTGGGTTTGCGGCGATGGCGTACGCGGCTAAGTTCGCGCGCCGGATGGCCGGGCTGATGCTGGTCGATATCGCGCCCGAGCTGAACCCCAGCGGCACCGCGCGCATCGGCAACTTCCTCGCCCAGGACCGCGAACTGGACTCGGTCGACGCGTTCGTAGAGCGCGCGATGGCGTTCAATCCGCTGCGCAACCCGGCGCTGCTGCGCCGCAGCCTGCTGCATAATCTGCGCGAGCTGCCCAACGGCAAGTGGACCTGGAAGCACGACCCGAATCGCGTCCGCCCCACGCCCGACTCGATGCGCGCGCGCCAGGCGGAGATCATGAACGAGGTCGCTCACATGACCTGCCCGACGTTGGTGCTGCGCGGCGCCAGGAGCGACGTGCTGACCGACGAGAGCGCGGCGAGTTTCGCGAGCGCGCTGCCCGACGGGCGCTGGATGCGAGTCGAGGACGCGGCGCACACGGTACAGGGCGACAATCCGCGCGGGCTGGTCGAAGCGCTGCGCCCGTTTTTACGCGAGATTAAGTTTTAGGCTCGCGCGGCGAGCCTCTCATCGCGTTGAACGCCGCGGAATCGATTCACTGGAGACCAGGCGATGCGACAAATCAAATCGTTTGGGGTGCTTCAGACCTCGAAGGTCATGGGGACCCTTTACTTCTTTTTCGGCCTGTTTTTTATGGTGCTTTTCTTCGTATTCGCGCCGGCAGCGAGAGGCCACGGCCACCGAAGCTTGCTCATGGTGATACTCGCGCCGGTGTTTTATGCCGTGGGCGCATTCATCTTCACCGCCATTCTGTGCTGGCTCTACAACGCCGTCGCAAAAAGAATCGGCGGTATCGAATTTGAGGTATCGAACGAGCCGTAGGGCCTTGTCCTCCGGCCGCTAGCGACGCTTAGCATCATTGACCGTGCCAGATCGTACTGATACTCGGGTTCGTCATGCTGGTGATCGGCTGATGAGAGGCGGTCAGGCTGCGGCCGCCGTGGAACGAGCCTCGCAACCTCGTATAAAGTTTCGACAACATTGCTCGCAACTCGGGGGGGGGTGGGAGTAGCCGCAAATCATGAGCCACGGAGAGGAAAGTCACAAGCGGGAAACGGGCGAGTTCGGTCCAGAAGCTCAGATCCATTACCGGGAGTATAAACTGCTGCTGAAGCCCGAGCGCTTCGCCGACGAGGACGGCTTTCACAAGTTCTACAAGCACGCCCATCACGTCGCCAAGGGGCTGGGAATTCAACTGCAAAAGTCTGAGAAGCACGAGCCGCATGTGCGCGAGGTCGTCTTTTACGACACGCCGCACTTCAAGCTCTACACCGACGGCTTCATCCTGCGTAAACGGACCTTCTTCAAGAAGGGCCATCCCGAGCCGAACTTCGAACTGACCATCCGTTACCGCAATCCCGAAGCGAAGGCCGCCGCCGCGGTCGACATGCATCCGTTGCTGCCGTGCATCTACACCATCAAATTCAAGGAAGAGGTTCTCCAGCTCAAGGACAAGCTGGCGGGCATGCGGATGCTCTACGCCAACGGCTGTGAGCTCGACACGCCCAACGTCATCCTGACCCAACGCTTCGAGATCATCTCGCAGGTCTTTCCCGCCCTGCAGAAGGTGCGCGGCGCCAATCCCAAGGCCACGCTGGGTATTGTCAATGACGTGACCGTGGACGAAACGCTGGTTCATCTCGGCGAACTGGACTTCGGCGGCAAGGCGCAGTGCAAGGCCTCGGTGGGGGTGTGGCGCAACCGCTCGACCGGACGCGACATGATCGCCGAGTTCGGCTACCAGCTCAGATTCGAGGGCCTCGCTTCGCTGCATCGCAAGCCGCGCGAGCTGTCGGAGAAGTTCTTCGAGGGTATCCAGTTGGAGTGTAGCGATTTGGTCGCGATGGGCACCACCAAGACCGCGATGGTTTACGGGATGGGACGCAAGCCGGTCAATCATCATGAATGACGCGAGCGCCGTGGCTGAGGAGGGATCGGGCGCACCGGTTTCGCTAGGAATGATTTTCTGGACCTTCCTGACGGCCGGGGCGATAAGCTTCGGCGGCGGGGTGGTCGCCTATCTCCGCGAGTACACGGTCAGCGACACCAAATGGCTCGATGACGAGGCGTTCCTCGACGCGCTCGAGATAAGCCAGACCCTGCCGGGGCTCAACGCGGTCAACATGAGCGTGATCATCGGCGACAACCTGCGCGGTATTCCCGGCGCAATCGTAGCGGTCGCGGGCCTGGTGCTGCCCGGAGTGGTCGTCATCATGGGCCTGGGCGCGTTTTGGCAGGAGCAATCTCACAATCCGCAGATCAGAGCGTTCCTGATCGGCGTAGCGGCGGCGGCGGTCGGACTGCTGAGCACGGTGACGCTGCAGCTCGGACATAAGCAGTTCGTCAAGCCACTTGACCTTGCGATCATCGCGGCGACGTTCGTCGCGGTGAGTATCCTGCACATTCCGCTTTACATCGTGCTCCTGGTAATCGGCTCGGCCGCGGTATTGCTCTACCGGCCGGGCGCCAGGCATGAGTCACTGGAGGAACGCACCCGCCATCTGCGTGAGCGCCTGCGCCATCGACGCTACATTAGCCTCCGCCACTGAGCCGCAACGGGGACCCACGACGATGGCGAAATTGCTCAACCTGAGCTGGGTGTTCATGCTGCTCGCGATCCTCGCGGTGGGCGGAGGCACGGCGGTGCTGCCCGAGATGGAGCACATGACGGTCTATCAATTTCACTGGATCACCGCAGGCCAGTTCCGCGACATCTACAGCCTCGGCCAGGTCGCGCCGGGGCCGAACATGCTGATGGTGCTGCTAATCGGCCAGAAGATGGCCGGCGCGATGGGCGCGCTGGTAGTGGGGCTGGCCTTCTTTCTGCCCGACTGCATCCTCACCCTGATGGCAAACCGGCTGTGGGCCCATTTTAAAGACTCGCCGTGGCGGGCGGCGGTTCAGCACGGGATGGCGCCGGTGGCGATCGGCCTGATGGTGGCGGGTACTTACGCGATCGCGCGGCTGTCCATTTTCAACCTGACCAGCCTGCTGATCGCCGCGTCAGTCTTCTGCCTGCTGCTCTGGCGGCATATTAATCCCGCCCTGCTGGTGCTGGCGGGCGGGATCATCTATCTGCTGGCGCCGCACGTCGTTCAACATCTGTTCCCGCACTGAGCAACGCAGCGTCCGACGCGCGCGCGAGCACCGTCGCCGCGGCAATCGCAGCGGTGATCAGAATCGAACCGGAACCGGCGTCGCGCTCAGCGCACGGGCCGCGGCGACAAAACCGACTCGGCTCAGCCCCACAGGCGGCGGGTGGCGAGGTCCGCGCCCTTGCGCAGCGCGCCAAGCTTGGCCCACACGATGTCCTCCGGGACCATTTCCCACGCAGCGAACGTGCCGAAACCACAATCGACGCCAGCGATTACGCGGGTGCGGTCTCCGACCGCCTCGGCCACCCGGCAAATTCGGTCGGCCACGACCTCGGGATGCTCGACGAAGCAGGAAGTCGAATCGATGACCCCGGGAATGATGAGCATCCCGTCGGGCGGACGCAGCTTGCTCAGCACTTTGTACTCGTGCTGATGGGCCGGGTTCGCGCCCTCCAGCGCCAGCGCTCCGACCCGGGCCTTGTAAATGGCGGGCAGGATGGCCTCGGCCGGGACGTCGTGCATATGCGGACCGTCGTAGTTACCCCAGCACACATGCAGGCGCACGCGATCGGGCGGGATATTGGCGACGGCGCGATTAACCGCGGCGATATGCAATTCGACTATCTTGACGAACTCGTCGACCGACTTGTCCTGGTACAGGAACGTCCGCTCCATCGCCAGATCGGGCGCGTCGAGTTGCAGGATGTAGCCGCGGGAGTGAATGTATTCGTATTCTTTGCGAATTTCGTCGGCGATCGCCATGACGTAGCGCTCGTGGGTGTCGAAGTATCCGTTGAGCATCGTGGTGGCGATGATGCCGGGCGCCGCAGCGGTCATGAAGCGCTCAGGAAATTTGCCCGCGGCCGACTTATCGAACATGTCGCACTCTCTGCGCACCCCGCCGAGGTCGTCGTAGCTGAGCGGGCCGATCGCCTGCGGCGCGTTGAAAACCTTGGCGCCCCCTAGCATCCCGCGCCGCCGCATGACTTCGACGTACTGGGGAAATTCGCGCATGTCCCAAGGCGTCGGACGCTTGCTCTCGCCGCCGAAGCCCTTCATCCGCTGCGGCACGTAAGTTTGAAATCCGACTCGCGGCTGCTCGCCGTTGTTGCCGATGTCGATGCCGGCGGCTAGCTGACGCTCGACCACATGCGCGACGGCGGCTTCGGCCTCGCGATCGAGCAGCTTTTCGTCAATGGCCTCGCCGCGTTCCTGCTTGAGCAGCAGATCGGTCAGTTTCGGATTGCGCGGCAGACTTCCGACATGAGTCGTGAGAATGCGCTTTTCGCTTTTCAGCATAGCGAGCGTCCCCCTCAGTGATATGCGCCGGCGGGCGCACGTTTCGGCGCGCGATGCGGCCGGCGCGCCGTGACTAAAGTCTCCGCAGTCTACAGCAACCTTCGGGTCAAATTGCAAACGCTTGGGCAATACCGCTCGAGCGCCAGGACAACCGGGACGCCAACGGACGCGGCGGGCAGGCGATGGAACGGGGCGCGGCTGATTAGCGAGGCGCGTTCGAAGGCGCGTTGGGACCGACGATGTCCCACTCGCTGCCGAGGTTGGCGATCGGCACCAGGTCGCCGTGCGGATCGACCAGCGCCAAATCGTTGGGATCCAGCGGTGGCGGCTCGCCCGCGGCCGGGTCCGTGATGGGCTCAAGGCCGCCCGGCGCCTTGATGAACTCGACGTGCATCTCGCTGTAGTAGACCAGCGTCGGCAGTTCCACGCCGGCGAAGTACAGGCGGCCGCCGTCGCTCAGCGCCGCGGCGCGCCGCGCCTTGAGCCCCATCGCGTAGCTTGGCGTGCTGCGCAGGCGCTGACGCTGATGCGACTGGGCGATTGCGCGCCAACGCACCGGTGCATGCACGAGTATCAGCGCCAGCGCGAGCGCGCCCATGCCCGCCACTGCGGCTCTCATCGGACCGCGATATTCCAGCGCGCGCGCGGCCAGCGTTCCCGCCAGCAACGCCGTCGGCACAAACGCCGGCAGAACATACCAGGGCAGCTTGGTCTGCACCGCGCAGGCCGCGCCCAGCGCGACGACCAGCCAAACAGCCCACAGGCTCGTTGCCGAGCTGATCGACCTCCACCGGCCCGCGCCGTTGGCCAGCGCGCCTCGCAGCGTGCGGCTCCTCATGGCGGCGACAGCAAGCGCGGCTCCGGGCAGAACGAGCGGCCAGAGAAAATGGATTTCCTTCCAGAAACCGTGCAGCGTGTACCATCCGGAGTGAGTCTCGCCTTCGAGATGCCGCATGACGCGAGCGAGCGTCTCATGGTGAACGAAGCTGGTCCAGAAAAGCGGATTGTACAGCCCCTCGTAGAGGTACCACGGCGCCCCAACCACCACCGCGCATCCGAAAATGATTGCGAGGCCGGCGGCACCGATCGCCTCGAAGCCCGGCAGCACGAACACGGCCAATGGCGCGATGATGAGCGGAATAGTACCGGCCAGTCCCTTGCTCAGAATCGCGAGACCGCTGGCGGCGCCGGCCAGCGCGCAAAAGCGGCGGTCTTCGCGCGCACGCAATAGCGCATACAGCGCCAGCGTCAGGAAGAAAAGCATTGGCGCGTCGGTCGCGCAGTCGCGTCCGCCGCGCGCGATGAAGAAATAAAATTGCAGCGGCGCCAACGCGGCCAGCGTCCCGGCCAGCCGTCCGACCGCGCCCGCGGCGGTCAGATAAATCAGCAGCAGCGTCGCCAGACCGGCGGCGACCGAAGGCAGGCGGGCCGCGAATTCGCTTTCGCCGAGAACCTTGAATGAACCGATCAGCGCCCAGAACAACAGCGGCGGCTTTTTCACATAGGCCTGCCCGTTCCAGGTGAAGTCGAGATAGCTATGGTTGGCGATCGCCTCGTGGGCTACCTGGGCGTAAGTCGCCTCGTCCCAGTCGACCAGCGGAGCAGCGCTCATCCCTGACCCGAGCGCGAGCCCGCCAAGCGCGACGATAAGGATCAACTCGAGCCTGAACTTGAGTATTCGCGCGAGCAACGTCTGCGTGCGCGGGCCGGGCGCGCGGCCGGCCTCAGGCGTGATGCCGGCCTCAGCATTGTCCGACGCGGTCTCGATAGACGCGGTCTCGATATGCGAGGTGGCACCCACTTATGCTATTTGCACGTCCGCACGGCCAAGAATTTCGCGAGAGATTATTGCTACTCCCAAATACGCGCAGAAGTGCGATTGGTTTCCATGATATGGGCGCATTTCAGAGGAGGCAATTTGATCTGATCGGTTGCCGGAAAAAGCACAACGCGAATTAAACGACGGCCCGGTCTCGCAACAAACTCGGCGAGACCGGGCCGTATCGCAATTGTGCTAGCTAAAGCTGAGCAGGCCTAGATTTTGGCGGCAGGATCGACCCACTCGCGCGCCATCTGCTCCATCTTCGCGATCAGGTCGCGCTCGTTGGAGGGCGGATTGAACTCGAGAAGCCCCAGTTCGTCGACGCCGGCGTCGCGATAGCGTTTGAGGTCGTCGCGCGTTATCGGCTTGGTATAGGGCGAAAGCGCCATGTAAATCTCGGAGCGTTTACGCCCTGCCGCCTTGATTAACTGATCGAGATGCTTCATCTTGTCCGCCGCCTCGGCGGGCGAAAGGTTGAAGCCGCACCATCCGTTGCCATAGTCCGCAACCCGCTTGAGCGCGGGGCCGCTTTCGCCGCCGAACCATATCGGCACCTCGCTGCGCACCGGCTTGGGATAGCTGCGCACGTTGTCGAATTTGTAGAACTCGCCCTTGTAACTGCTGTGCGCGTCGCGCCAGAGACAGCGCATCGCGTCGATACACTCGCGCGTGCGCTGCGCGCGCCGCTCCCACGGCACGCCCACGGCGTTGAACTCTTCCTCCAGCCAGCCGACTCCCACGCCGAGCGTGAAGCGTCCGCTGCTTAGCTGATCGAGCGTCGCGACCACCTTGGCCAGCACGACCGGATTGTGCTCGGGCACCAGGCAGATTCCGGTGACCAGCTTGACCCGCGAGGTATAGGCAGCGGCGTACGCCAGGGTGGTGAACGGATCGGCGAACGCGGTATCGGTAGGCAGCGGAAATTCGCCCTTCGAGTAGGGATACTTGGAGATGTGCTTGTCGAGCAGCACCACGTGCTCGGGCGCCCACACGGTGGCGAAGTTCAGCCGCTCGGCATGTACCGCGACGGTCTTTACCATGTCGGGCCGCGCCAGATGGCCGATTCCGACGGCGAAAAAGCCTATCTTCATAATTCTCTCCTTTGAAAAATCATCTGTCCTTTGTAAAGGGCGTTCATCCTTTATAACGAATTGTCTTAGAAACGGCTTGGCTCCCTCATATCACAGAGCGGCACTTTGGCCCCACTGCCATCTTGTAGCGGCTGCCATCTTTTGTAGCTGCTGATAGTCGTTGCGCCTGTGGCGGCGTGCATGGCGAATCGACCGCCCTCGCCTCCAGCGCGGTTTGTTCGCGCGCCTGCTACCTTATCAGCACCAGATAAGCGGCCAACCCCAGTCCCAGGAGCGCGAGGGCAAGGGCGATGGCAATCGCGGAGGCGGACGGCTGGCCTAGCTTGTCTCCGCGGTTGAGCCTGCCGATCAGACGGACGTGATTTATCGATGCGGCGATATTGACCACTACTCCGAGTAGCAGAAGTGCGGTTCCCATCCACAGCGAAGCGCCGGTAGATTCCAGCGTGTGGTCGTGGGTGGTCATCGCGATCTCGCGCAGGAACAGGCCGAACCGCGCAACCACGAAGCCAAATCCCATCAATGCAAGGCCAGTTCGGATCCAGGCGAGAAAGGTCCGCTCGGCGGCCAAATAGTCACTCGGAGAACCGCTCCCGCTTTCCGCCATCGGATTCCGCCCGTCCTCTGCTTCTTTAGCGCCCGTTCGCGAATAGCCAATCAGTCCTGTGCCGCCGCTTCGACTTCGACCAGGTTGTCGGAGAACGTCGGCGCATTGCCGAGGTCGGCCAGCACGGACGAATTCGCGGCATTGACCGTGCTGTTCGCGCGGCTGAACTTGCGCCAATACCCCAGCGGCGCGACCACCACGCCCGGCCGCACGGCGTCGCTCAGATGCGCCAGCGCCTCGAACGAGCCGCGATCATTGAAGACCCGCACTACTCGCGCCTCGGCGATGCCCCGTTTGGCGGCGTCGGCGGGATGAATCGTCACGCCCGGCTCGCCCGCGATCCGGCGCTGGCGCGACATATTCGCGTAACAGGAATTGAGAAAAGCGTGAGACTTGGGTGAAATGATATTCAGCGGATAGCGGGCCGCCAGCACCGGATTGGTTTGGGGGGACTCTCGCGCAGGAATATAGATCGGCAGCGGATCCACCGCGCGGCCTGGCTCGAACTGAGTCGATCCCTGGCGAAAAAGCGGCAGCACGAAATTGCCCCGCGCCGCCATCGACGAAACGAATTCGGTCTTTCCCGAAGCGGTCGGGAACTTACCCTCCGCATGCGGCGCAAACGTGTCCGGGGTGCCGACTTTCAGCCGCGCGTATCCGTCTCGCTTGAGCACGTCGAGATCGACGCCGCTTAGTGCGGGAGCGGTCCAATCGGTAATTGCGAGCAAAGTTTCCTCGTCGCTGCGTTTGAAACACGCGTCGTCAAAGCCCATCCGTGACGCCAGCCGCCGGAACAATTCGGTATTCGGGATCGCCTCGCCAAGCGGCGAGACCGCCGGCATGTTGAGCGTGAGGTACAGATGTCCCCAGGAGAACATCAGGTCGAACTGCTCGAGCTGAGTCGTGGCCGGCAACACGATGTCGGCGAAATCGGCCGTGTCGGTGATGAACTGCTCGCTCACGACCGTGAACAGATCTTCGCGCGAGAGCCCGGCGACGATTCGATCCTGGTCGGGTGCAACCACCGCCGGATTCGAGTTGTAGACGAACAACGCTTTCAGCGGCGGCGCGAGCCCCAGTTCCCCGCTGAGCGCCGCGCCCAGATGATACTGGTTGATATGCCGGGTGCCGGGCTTGATGAAGTCCGGGCGCATCAGCACGTTGTATTTTATCGGAAAGGCGAAGTTCGGCATGAAGACCAGGCCGCCGCCGGGCCTGCGCCACACGCCCACCAGCGCCGGCAGGCACGAGATCGCACGCACGCATTGGCCGCCGCCGGCCTGGCGCTCGATCCCGACGCCGAAGCGAATCGCCGCGGGCTGGGTGCGCGCGTATTCGCGCGCGAGTTGCACGATATCCCCTGCCGGAATCCCGGTGATACTCGAAACGCGCTCGGGCGGATATTCCCGCGCGCGCTCCTTCAGCTCCGGATAACCGACTGTATATTTCTCGATGTAGTCATTGTCGGTCAAATTCTCATTGATTATTACGTTGATCATTCCGAGCGCCAGCGCGCCGTCGGTGCCGGGCCGGATCGGGACATGCCAGTCCGCTTCCTCGGCAGTGCGATTACGCATCGGATCGATCACTACCACCTTCGCGCCGCGGCGCCGGGCCTCCGCGATAATCGGCCACAGATGGAGGTTGGTGCTGATTACGTTGCAGGCCCAGATGATGATGTAACGGGAGTGAACCAGGCTCTCGGGATCGGTGCCGGGAGTCGGACCGACCGTCATGATGTAGCCGGTGATGGCGCCGGAGGCGCAAAAGGTGCGCTCGCTAATCGACGCGCCAAGCCGGTTGAAGAACGCGTCGCCGACGTTGAGGCCGTTGAGCAGGCCCTCGGTGCCGAGATAGCTGTAGGGCAGGATCGCCTGTGAGCCGTGCTCGGCGATGATCGCTCTGTAGCGGCTTGCGATCTCGTCCAGCGCCGCATCCCATCCGATCCGTTCGAACTTGCCGCTCCCTTTGGAGCCGATGCGTCGCAGCGGATGAAGCACGCGATCGGGGCTGTAGACCCGCTCGACATAGTCGTTGACCTTGACGCACAGCGCGCCGCGGGTGAAGGGATGCTCGGGGTCGCCGCGCACTTCGATGGCGCGGCCGTCCTCGACCGTGACCAGCATGGCGCAGGTATCGGGACAGTCGTGGGGGCAGGCTCCGCGGACTATCGTTTTGGCAACGGCTTGCGTAGAAGGCATCGTGGATGGCTCCCTCCTGGGCTCGTCGCGGCGCCCGTCTTCGGTAGAGCGCGCCGGCAGGACCCGGGAAGTAATAATCGACCGCCCTTCTCGCCCATGCAAGGACTGGCGCAGGTGCTTGCCCACACGTGCTTGCAACGAGTGCTACACGTGCAAGAATGTCCGATAGCTGAACTATGAGCACCTCAAAACGCCCGCATAGCAGCCGCAAATCGAAATCTTCCGCCGAGGCGCTAAAGCCTTCACTGTTCAATTGTCCAGAGTGCCACTCGAACCACGTGCGTCCGATCGTCTATGGACTACCGGGCGAAGAACTGATGGAGGAAGCCTCGCGCGACCGAGTAGTGCTCGGCGGCTGCACGATCTTCGACGGTCGCCCGTTCCTCGCATGTCTGGATTGCGGCCGTCAATGGAATTAATCTCCGCTTAATCTGCGTCCATGGCGCGCAGAACCTCTTCGACGGTGGCAACCTGCGCGAAGCCTCGACGGAGGTTAGCCAGCACGGTCTTCTGCACTTGCTCAGCGCTGATCGCCTGGCCGGTGGCTTCTTCCAATGCGATCGGCGCCGTGCCGTCCTCGAGCATAATGACATGATAATCTCTGAAGTTGGCGTCGCGCGCGGTCGAGTCGCAGCAGAAATTCGTTGAATAGCCGCCGATGATCAGCGTCTCGATCCCCTTCTCGCGCAGCATCGCGTCGAGTTCGCTGTTAAAAAACGCACTGTAGCGGTTGCGTTCCAAAACCGGCTCTCCAACTCTCGGCGACAGTTCCGGCATGATGGCGGCGCCCTGAGTCCCCTTGACCAGGACTTCTCCCTTACCGATCGGCTCCCAGAACTTTCCCAGTTGGCCGCTGTCAGCGCCATTGTTACAGAAAGCCAGCGATGAAAAGACAACTGCGACGGAGCGCTTTCGCGCGTGGTTCAATAATCTTTCCAGCCGTGGCACCAGCGGCCGAACGCCTTCCCATCCCAGCAGATCGTTGGTCATATTGATGATGAGCAGGGCTGTCTTGCCCGGGTCGAGTCTGTTCATATCGGCATCCTCCCCAATGGCAGTGCGACGGGTTTATCGGAATATACGAGAAAACGCCAAAAGTCGGCACGGGGTACCCGTGACCGCGCTTCTGATTGCGACTCGATTTTCTACCTCGTGGCGAAGCTGATGGACGCTCTCAATCGCGCGATTGGATTCCCGCATCTCGCGCTCTGGAACTAAGGATAGAATCCTTGGGCTTCTGTTCGTTGATGCCCCGCGGGACGAAGTACGACGGGACATTATGCGTATCGCCTCAGTTTAAGATGATTCTCCGTGTTTGCCTTAAAGCGATCAGCGCGTATAAGTCTAATTTGCTTAGCAAACCCTTCAACAGCTCAGGGTACTAACAAATCCCGGATAAATCTTTTTGTTTGACTTAACTCATACTCAGCGCTTAAGGATGAAATACCCATAAGGGTTTCTCGCAGCAAATCGTAGAGCACAACTCGACGCTCGAAGTCCGTAAGCGCGGCGCTGACGTGGCACGCGCCGCCACAAGGCGGAGAGGATGTATTCGGGAGGTGCAGTCGACGCGTTTCCTGTTCGCGAGAATCATCGTCAGCGCCGCGTTACCAACGCCGGTATACACGTTTCTCGCGGCTAATCCAAAACGGAATGAGCCTGATACGGTGGCGCGCATCATTGATAACGATTGCTCCGGATGAAGCGGTGTCCCCTGTTCCGTGGTGTCTTTTTGCGGGTGGAAAGGACGTGCAAATCATAAAAGGGAGGAAGTCATGAAAAAATGGGTATTACTTTCGGTGACAATGGCTATTTGTATTTTTGCCTACTCGCAGGTGGTTAGAGCAGTCGATGTCGACAGTCTGACTCTTAAGGTCGTCTGTGAAACCGAGAGCACGAGTGCTGACGGTTTTGGAACCTTCAACATCGACGCACTATGTCCAGCTTACGATGTTGTGGTCGCTGGAGGCTACCAGTGTACTGATTCCAGCGGCAATTTGACCGCCATTAACGTCCTCGAGAACACCTTTCACTTTAGCGGTACTACCCCTGATGGCTGGCAAACTATCGGAACAGTCCTTTCAGGAATAGAGGCTTCGTGTCGCGTGTGCGCTACCTGTACCAAGGGAACGGGGGGTTCGTAAGGTCTGTTTGCGGACGCCACGCACTGACGACATTGCGTGATCGACTGGTCTTGGAAATTCGATAGGGTCCAGCTTCATCGCTTCGGACGGGCGCTGCGTCTTCCACCCGGCGCAGCGCCCGTTTCGTTCAGGCGAGAAACCCTGTCCTTCTGCGCAAATACCCGCCCGTAACGTTCGTCCGGGCGCCGACCAGACGATTTCATTGGTGTCCCCGACGGGATTTGAACCCGTGTTACCGACGTGAAAGGCCGGTGTCCTAGGCCGAGCTAGACGACGGGGACCGGGAACCTGGGCTGAGGCGGCCGCGCCTTGCGCGCGCGACCGTCTGCCGAAACTATCAGAGCCGCGAGAAACGGGGCAAGTAGCCGTTCGTGACGCGCTGATCCTCAATCCATGCAACTTGCGGCCAAAGAGAGGCAACGCAGCTAAGTCAATTTTCGAAGCCCGCCTGGCCGACGATCTCGTTCACCGAACGCTTGCCGCTTTTCTCGAGCATCCCGTCCAGTTCGCGATCGATACGGCCGAGCGCGCCCGCGCCCTCCTTTATCAGAGCCGAGCCGACGCCGACCGCCTTCGCCCCGGTGAGATGCGCGACATAGGCGTCGCGCCCGGTGTTGACTCCGCCCACCGCCACGACGTCGTAGGCGCCGCCGCCAAGCCGCCAGAACATGTGCGCCTGCGAGAGCGGACGCGTGGCGCCCTTGATGCGGCCGGTGGCGATATCGATCTCCAGGTCCTTGGGCAGGTTGTTGGCGCATACGGCGACCGCGACGCCGGTCTCCTTGAGCAGTTCCGCGAGCGCCTTGACCTCGATCGCGCCCGGCCTGGGCGGCAGCTTTATCGCGAGCGCCGCACCGATCTCACTGCGCACACGCCCGATGATCGTCTTCAGTCTTTCGAGCGAGGCAAACGGCGCGACCGACTTCATCACGTAGTCATCGGCGAGGTTGAGCTCGACGATTTTCACCCCGGCGCGGTCCAGGATGCCCGCGACCTTGACGATCTCGTCCTCGGTGTTGCCGACCACGCTGGCGATGATCGCCTTGTGACGTGGCACAAGCTCGCGCGCGATCGCGGCAAAATGCTCGACGCCGCGATTCTTCAAATTCTCGGGCGCATCAAGCCCCGCGATATTGCACGACTTGAACACCAGGGCGCCTTGATGCCGCGCGCAGAGCTCGTAGATTTCGCCGCGCTCGGCCGAGTGCGGCCCCGAAGCGTTCATGACCGATGAGCTAAGATCCACGCCGCCGAGACGAATCGCTGTCCGTTCCATTTCCTACTTCTCCATTTCCTACTTTGCCATGGGCCTACTTCCTACAGCGCGGGCGCGCCACGGGCAAGCCGAAAGATGCGGTCCCGTGCGGGCGCCGGCGACAGCGTTGTGGCAGCGCGGCCGAGAGGCTAAATTTTCCGCAGGCGGCCGTTTGAGTTGCCGCGCGCGAAAAGTTGACACTTGTCGAAAGCCGTTTTGGAAAGCCCTCATGGAATCCGTTACCATCCGCAAAGCCACCTTCGACCAGATCGTCGCACAAGCCGAGCGCGAATTTCCCTTCGAGTGCTGCGGCTTCATCATCGGTCGCGACGCCGTCGAAGAGGTCCGCCCGATAATCAATATTCAGAACCGCAAACACGCCGAGGATCCAGCCGCCTTTACGCGCGACGCACGCACGGCCTTCCTGATGGACCCGCGCGAGCATCTGGCGGTGATGAATGAAATCGACCGCCGCCGCCTCAACCTCAGCGCCGTCTATCATTCGCATCCCGACCACGACGCCTACTTCTCGGCGACCGATCGCGCGCAGGCATGCTCGTTCGACCCGGGCGAACCCGACTATCCCGACACGGTCTACATCGTGATTTCGGTGCGGGGAGCGAAGTTCGCGCGGGCGGCGGCGTTCCGATGGGACCCGGCGAGCAAGGAATTCGCCGAGGCGAAACTGGAAACTACTTAGACCTCGGCAGGCTCTCACCCGAAGCACCTTCAGCGTCATCCCGCTCGGTAACCGCCGAGTTGGCCACAACCCTCAGCCCGTTAACCGTCAGGCATCCCCGCCGGCTGGTGTCAGTTCGAAGACCGGATAGCGCTCGGCGATCGACGCGAACTCGGAAGCGGGGGATTCCCGTGGAAGCGGAAAGTAGCGCTGCACGGTTAGTGCGAAGCGGTCGAGATAGGCCTTAAGCAATTCCGGGCGCTGGGCGGGGGCAACCTCGCGCACCGCGAACTCTGTGCGCCGGTGTCCCTTGCGCAGCGTCACGCGCCCCGCCGCGCGGGCATTACGCACCCACTTGGTCTCGCCGCGCGGCGCCACCAGGTAGCGGCGCGCCTCGAACTCCAGCAGGTCGATCGGCGCGGAAAAAACCCTGCCGCTTTTGCGCCCCCTGACTTCGACCACGTAGTTGTGCCCCAGGCCCAGGCCGAAGCCGATTGCGATGCCGAAGAGGCGGTTGAAAATGCGCTCGGTCAGGGACGGCTTGAGAAAATATTGCGCCTGCGCCATCGGGGCGGCCCCTCCCAAGGCTCGGACACGGCGAATGAACGTTCATCCGTTAGCAATGGCAGAGAAGCCTTGCAACAAATCGTATGCGGATCAAAAGGACAGCTTCTGATACAGCTATTAGAGAGTTTGAACATGAGCCCGATGGCCATCAGCTGGATCGCATTCGCGTGCGTCTTTGGCGGCGCAGTAATCGGGATGTTTGTGTGGCCCATTGTGCCCGATCATCATCTGAACGCGGATTCCAAAGACGTCGTAAAGCTCGGGATGGGCCTGATCGCGACGATGTCGGCTCTCGTCCTGGCTCTCCTAATCGCTTCGGCGAAGAGTTCGCATGACACGCAGAGCGGTGAGGTCGTGACGATGGCCGCCGATTTCATTCAGCTCGACCGCGTACTGGCCCACTATGGACCGGAAACCAAGGATGCCCGCGACCTGCTCCGCGTCACGGTCGCTCGCGGGCTTGGTCAGACGTGGTCGAAGGGCAATTACCAATCCGGGAAACTGGACTCCCCCGAGATAAAGGCCGGAGCCAATGTTTTCTTCGACAGAATAGAGCAACTGACGCCGCACGACGATCTCCAGCGATCGCTCCGCGCCCAGGCGACGCAGATCACCTCCGATTTGGGGCATATACGTTCGTTGCTGTTGGAGCAGAACGCAGGCTCTATTCCGATGCCGTTTTTGGTCGTGCTGATTTTTTGGCTCGCGATGATCTTCGCCAGCTTCGGTCTCTTCGCGCCTCCGAACGCAACTGTGATCGCAGTCCTGCTCGTCTGCGCGCTGTCGGTCGCCGGCGCGATCTTCCTGGTCCTGGAACTGGACCGGCCGTTTGAGGGGCTGATACAAATTTCCGACGCTCCGCTGCTCGACGCGCTCACCCGTCTCGGCCAGTCGCAAGGCCCTTGAAGCCGCGCGCGCCGTCACCCGGGCACTCCCGGCCGGCAGCCCGATGCTCAAGCCATATTATGCGGGCCGCCCGATGACCTGTTGCTGCGGCTCGGTTGCGATTTCCGAATTCGCTCGACTCCCACGCTCGGATCGCGGCAACAACCGGGCTGAGTTAAGCATGAAGACCAATTCGGAAGCGACGTGAATGAAGGCCGCCAACGGCGGATCGAGCAGCCCGACGGCGGCCAATGCGATGCCCACCATGTCGATCACGATCGTCCCGGCGAAATTCTGGAAGATGATTCGGCGCGTCCAGCGCGCGACCGCCAGCGTCTCGGTAAACTTCACTAGGTTGTTGCCGAGCAACACCACGTCCGCACTCTCGCGCGCGACATCGGTCCCGGAGCCCATCGCGACTCCCACGCTGGCTTCGGTCAGGGCGGGCGCGTCGTTGATTCCGTCACCGACCATCGCAACCACTGAACCGTCCGCCACCAGACGTCTGATGCGCGCGAGCTTGGCTTCGGGCAGCAAATCGCTTTCCACCTCATCGATCCCGAGAGCGCGCGCGACGCGCTGGGCCACGGACCTGGTGTCGCCCGTAAGCAGGACGGCCCGGATGTGCATCCGGCTGAACGCCTCGACCGCGCGGCGAGCCTCGGGACGAATCGTATCGGCGATCAGGATCGTCCCGATAAAACACCCCTCGCGCGCGACGAACACTTCCGCGGCGGCATCGGACGCTGCTGCAACGGCGGAATTGACCGGCGCGGCTTGCCGAATCTCTATTCCGCGTTCATTGAGGAGCGCGCGGTTGCCGACCAGGATAGTCGCGCCGTCCACCACTGCCGTGATACCGCGTCCGGGACGGTAGTCGAAACGCTCCGGCTCGCGGATGGAACGGCGCTCCGCGACGGCGCGCGCGACGATCGCCTTGCCGAGCGGATGCTCGGAACGCATCTCGGCCGACGCCGCGGCGACTATAACTTCGGCCTCCGACACGTTCGCCGCCGGAACTACGGCCTGTGCTTCCGGGCGGCCTAAAGTAAGCGTGCCGGTCTTGTCGAGAACCACGGTGTCTACGCGGCCAAGCGTCTCCAGGTACAGACCACCCTTGATGATTGCGCCGAGGCGCGCCGAGCGGCCGATACCACCCAGGATCGCGAGCGGCGTGCCCGCGGCAATTCCGCAAGCGCCGGCCACGATCACCACCGAGATGGTAGAGCGGATGTCATGCGTGATTATAAAGGTGAGTGCGGCCGCCCCGAGCGCGAAATATACCAGGTAACCCGCCAATCGATCGGCGAGTTGCTGCACCGGCGCCCGCGAGCGCTCAGCATTCTCAACCGCCTCGATAATCTTGCCGTAACTGGTATCGCGGCCGATTCGCTCGGCGCGGATTTCCAGCGCGCCTGACTGGTTGATCGTTCCGGCGTAGACTAATGCGCCAGGCAGTTTTTCAACCGGCATCGACTCGCCGGTTATCCGTGCCTGATCGACGAATGAATGACCGCTTACCACCACGCCGTCCACGGCCACGGCGCCACCGGGGTTGACCATAACGAAATCGCCAACCGCAAGCTCGCCGGCCGCGGCCTCACGGACCCCGCCCGCGCGGCGAACCTTGACCGTACGAGGCAGGCAATCCAACAGGTCGCGGATAGCGCGCCGCCCGCGAGAAACCGTCATGCCCTCGAGCACCTCGGCGACCAGCACGAAACCCGTGATGACGAGCGCGGTGAAATACTCGGAGATGGCAGCCGCAGCAACAATTGCGATGGCCATCGACAGTTCCATCGTCATCCGCCTCGCCGCGAGGTTACCGGCCGCCTCTTTGAAGATTGGCCAGCCACCGATCAGAACGACGAGTGCGCCGATCAGGTTGACGCTCGAAAACGGTTCCCACAAATGAAACCAGACCGCGGCGGCCCCGAGCGCTACCACCACGATTCGAAGCGCCTCGAGCCACCCGAGCGTCTGGCCGCTCTCGCTCTCGGCCGCAACCGGCGGCGGCGTGCGGGCTTCGAGCGGCTCGAGCGAAGCGATGTCACCTTTTCTTCGAGGCGATTCCATCGTGACTAATCCTTGCGGTTACTTCAGATAAGCCTGCACGACATCGATCAGCTCTTTCGCGCCCTGTGCACGAGCGGAGCCGCGTTCGCGTGCCGGGTCGACGACGTGCATCCGGATATGATCCGCGATGATCTCGGCCATCAGGCTGTTCATCGCGCCGCGGGCCGCGACCACGAGATGGAGCACGTCTGTGCATCCTTTCTCTTCTTCAAGCGCCCGCTCGACCGCCTCGATCTGGCCGCGAACGCGATGCACCCTGGCGAGTAGCTTGGTCTTTTCCTTGATCGTATGGCCCATGCGAACTTCACCTTGTCCTTATACCATAGGGGGTATGGTATACCTGGCTCCGATGCGCTTGTCGAGCCCGCCGGCGAGCGTCACCGCCCGCACCTGACCGATGGAGTTTGCCGATGACCATGACCCTGGTGGAATTCATCGTGCGGCTGATGCTGGCGCAGCTTTTCGGCGCCGCAATCTAAGTCGACCGGCAGTGCGCCAACGGATCGGGTGATAAGCGGGCTGAGCCTGGACCCTGGCGTGGGCGCGGGAAGCTGGAAGGTCGTCGAGAACGGCGCCGCTTAGGAGCAACTGGCGATCAATACTGAACGCGACGCTCGCGAGCGTCGCTTGCGCTACCGGCCTGGATTTTCTCGCATCCGGGTAAGTACGCGCAGCGAAGGCCGGGGCCGGGCGGACCGGGCAGGAATGTGGATGGGGGCCACAGGAGCCACGCTGCCAGGTTCGTCATGTTTGCTGCGCGATGGCGGACGCAAAGCCTCGGCGCGGGCTAGCGCCGCCGAGACGAACGCTTCGAGTACGGGACACGGGCCTTCTCCGAAAGTATTGAATCGCCGGACACTTTCTTCTCCGGCTATCGGGACTTCATCTTCGTCGAGGACCGCGACTGTGCTGCCGCAGACCAGGAAGCTCCATTTGCATCGGACGCAATAGTAAAGTCGCGCCGCCCGCCCAAACAGGTCGCTATGACGCTGCGGTCCGATCACGAAATCATGCTTGAGCCGCGTCGTTCGGCCGTTGTGCAAGCTCGCGCGTCTGCGCCAGAGGTTCATGACCTGACCCTGAGCGCAAATTCCGTACCTTAGAGGAATCCCTCGAAATCGCAGGCAAGCCAGGATGTTTCCGTGCACCGTTGGTGCGTACCTCGCTGCAAAAGGCAATGAGGCATTGCATTGTGAAATCCGAACACGATCTCTAAGGACTCTCGCCCACCTGGTCGACGACGAAAGCGCCACATCGAGCGCGGCGAGGAAATCGACCGCCTGATCGCCGCCGCCCGCGGCAGCGCTGCCAAGTGAATCTCGCCTCGTTGTAGCGCGCTCGCCGGAGCCCGGTGGAAAGCGCGGCGCCAATCGCGCTACAAACTCATCATGGCGGCGGTCAACCACGCGCGGTTAAAACAGTTATTCCTGGAAATCGTCCAGATCGACTCGCTCTCGCGCCGCGAACGCGACGTTGCGCTGCGGCTCGTGCGCGAACTGGAGAGCGCGGGCCTTAGCTGCCGCTTCGACGGTGCCGCCGAGAAGGTCCACGGCAACTGCGGCAACCTGATTGGCCATCTCGACGGCACCCGCGACGGCGTGGCTCCGCTTCTTCTATGCGCCCACATGGACACCGTCGTTCCGGGCGAAGGCGTGAAGCCGGTGGTCGACGGCGACCTCATCCGCACCGACGGCAGCACCGTGCTCGGTGGCGACGACAAGTCGGGATGCGCGATCATCTGCGAGGTGCTGCTTCAACTGCGCGAGCAAAACATCGCGCACGGACCGATCGACGTCGTATTCACGGTGTGCGAGGAGATCGGCCTGCAAGGCGCGCGCAACCTCGACCTCAGCCTGCTGCGCGCGCGCGAAGGGCTGGTTTTCGATAGCGACTCGCCCGGCTACCTGTTCGTGCGCGCGGCCGGCGCGCAGGGCCTGCGCTTCACGGTGCGCGGGCTCGAAGCGCATGCCGGAATGGCGCCCGAGCGCGGCCTTTCGGCGATCAGGATCGCGGCCGAGGCGATCGCCGCGATGCGCCTGGGGCGAATCGACGACGAGACCACCGCCAACCTCGGCACCATCCAGGGCGGCCGCGCCGGCAACATCGTGCCCAACGAGGTGGTGGTGCGCGGCGAGGCGCGCTCGAACGATCCGCTCAAGCTGACCGCCCAGGTCGAGCATATGATCGGATGCTTCAGAGACGCGGTGGACCGCGCCGCGGTCACGGTCGATGGCAAACTGATGCGGGCCGAGCTGGAATACCGCAGCGTGCCTTCCTACAGCGCGATGAACGTGCCCGAGGACGCGCCGATCGTGCGCAAGGTGATCGAGGCCGCGCGCCGGCTGGGCCGCGAGGTCAAGCCGCATGCAACCGGCGGCGGATGCGACGCCAACATTTTCAATCAGCGTGGACTGGTGGTCGCCAACCTGGGCACCGGCATGCGCGACATCCATACGGTGCGCGAATGGCTCGACGCGCGCGACATGACAGCGACCGCCGAGGTGACGCTCGAGCTGATCAAGCTGCACGCCGGCGCGTAGCTGAAAGTGCTCCGTCAAGATGAAGCAGCTTCGTTCCGCAGGGATCGATTCGCCGCGCGCGTGGATAACGGTGGCGACCGCGTTCATGTCGTGCTTCACGCTGTTCGGCGTGGCCTACAGCTTCGGTGCGTTCTTCCGCCCGATGAGCGCAGAGTTCGGGGCAAGCCGCGTCTCGACCTCGGCCGTGTTTTCGATCACCGCCGGCATCTACAACGCACTCGGCGCGCCGGCTGGCTATCTGAGCGACCGCTACGGCCCGCGCCCGGTGCTGCTGGCCGGCGCGTTCTTCATCGGCGCGGGACTTATTCTGACATCGCGCATCGACCGTCTGTGGATGGGCTACCTGAGCTACGGGCTCGGTGTGGGACTGGGCGGAGCGTGCTGCTACGTGCCGATGGTTGCGGTGGTGGGCGGATGGTTCGCGCGCTGGCGCAACACGGCGCTCGGAATTTCGGTGGCGGGGATCGGATGCGGAACGCTGGCGATGGCTCCGCTGGCCGCCGTGCTGATCGAGCGCTATGGATGGCGCGAGGCCTACGTGATCCTCGGCGTGGCCGGCGCGATCATCCTCGTCATCTGCGCACTGGCGGTCGAAGCTCCGCCGATCCATCTGCGAGCCGCGCGGCCGCGCCTTTCGGCGGCGGTGCGCACGCCGAACTTCGCGATGCTCTGGGTCTCCTCGCTCCTCTCCTCGATCGCGATCTATGTGCCGTTCGTCTACCTGCCTGAATTTGCGCACAGCCAGGGCGTGAGCCGGGTCGCCGCCGCCACGCTGGTCGGAATTATCGGCGGCGCGAGCGTGGCGGGACGGATGGCGCTCGGCGTGGTGGCGGACCGGACGGGGATCATGTGGCTGTACAAACTCTGCACGCTCGCGCTGGGGCTGAGCTACGCGGTGTGGATCCTGACCAGCGGCTACGGATGGCTGGTCGTTTTCGCGCTCACGATGGGCGCGGCGTACGGCGGCGTGGTCGCGCTCTCGCCGGCGGTGGTGGCGGAACTGTTCGGCGTGCAAGGCATGGGCGCCGTGCTGGGAACGCTCTACACCAGTTCGGCGATAAGCGCGCTGGTGGGGCCGCCGCTGGCGGGCCTGGTGATCGACAGCACTGGCAGCTACCTGTGGGCGGCGGCCTTCACGGGTTGCGCCTCTGTGGCCGGGTTCTTCGTCATCATCCCGCTACGCGCCGCGCCAGCGGTTCCCGCAATTAACCTCGCTGGAGCCGACTGATTCGCGCGGCTCGCGCGCGAATCACGGCTGAACGCTACAACAGCTGAAAATGAGCGGACGATGCGAGCGCTATCGCGCGCGCATCCACCCCATCAATGCGCGAGCGACCGCGCGTCGCGCATCTGCGCGTTTCGGCGCCGCTCGCTCGGGCTCCCCCTCTCTTCGCTTTCCCGACTACTCCAGATGCTTGCGCAAGAAGGTCGGGATATCGAGCTTGTCGTCCTGTTCGCCGAGTTCGCTCGGCTCGGACCGGTCCAGCATCGCGTTGGGATCCGCGCCGCGCCGTTTGAAGGCCGGTATGTCAAGGCCATCATCGACGATCATCCCCATCCGGCGCACCGGCTTGCCGCCGAACATCCGCTGCTGTGGCGGCGGAGGCGGCAACGTGGGCGCGGGGGGATGCACGGTGGCAGGATCGACGGGCCGCGTAGCGGCCGCCTGGATCGGCGCCGTGATGGGCGCCCCGGACGACGAGTAGCGCGGGTTGTAGCGCGTGGCCAGATCGCCGAAGCCGGTCGCGATCACTGTGATGCGGATCTCGTCGGCCAGCTTTTCGTCGATCACCGCACCGAAAATGATGTTGGCGTCTTCGTGCGCTTCTTCCTGGATCAGGCTCGCCGCCTCGGTCACTTCGTAGAGAGACATGTCGGAGCCGCCCGTGACGTTGATCAAAAGCCCGCGCGCGCCCTTGATCGAGACGTCCTCCAGCAGCGGACTCGAGATAGCGCGCTGCGCCGCCTCGACCGCGCGGTTCTCGCCGGTCGCACTCGCCGCACCCATCATCGCCAGTCCCATCTCAGCCATGATCGAGCGCACGTCGGCGAAGTCCAGGTTGATCAGTCCATGGACGGTGACCAGCTCCGAGATGCCACGGACGGCCTGGAGCAGGACGTCGTCGGCCTTCTGAAAGGCCTCGCGCAGCGACGTAGTGCGGCTCGCGATCGAGAGCAGGCGCTGGTTGGGAATCGTGATCAGCGTGTCGACCGCGTCTTTGAGCTCACGCAGCCCCTCGTCGGCCTGCGACATCCGGCGGCTGCCCTCGAACTGGAACGGCTTGGTGACCACGCCGACCGTCAAGGCGCCGCTCTCGCGCGCGATACGGGCAAGGATCGGCGCCGAGCCGGTGCCCGTGCCGCCGCCCATCCCCGCGGTGACGAACACCATCTCGGCGTCCTTGAGCACTTCGCGCAGCCGCTCCTCGTCTTCCAGCGCGGCCTTGCGTCCGATTTCAGGATTGCCGCCGGTGCCGCGTCCGCGCGTCAGCACCGAGCCGATTTGCATGCGCATCGGCGCAGTGCTGTTGGCCAGCGCCTGGCTGTCGGTGTTGACGGCTATGAAATCCACGCCGTGCAACCCCTGCTTGATCATATGACTGACCGCGTTGCCGCCGCATCCGCCGGCCCCGATGACTTTTATCCGCGCCCCGGGATCCGGGGTGTCCACCAGATCGATCATTACTCAACCTCCTCCACCATTGCGCGGCACTCAGCGGCCCGCTGAAAGCCCGTTTGCCATTCCACCGCCCTAGAAGAAATCTCTCATCCAATCCGAAACGAGCGAGCGCAGCCGTCCCAGCCGCCCTCCCCGCACTGTTCCATTACTGGTCGCGCCGGTCGCGCCCGCCGCGTGCAGCAGCAATCCCGCCGCGGTCGTGTACGCGGGCTTCATCAGGTCCTCGGGCATGCCCCTTAAATTGATCGGCAGACCGCGCCGCACCGGCAGCGCAAAGATCCGTTCGGCCAACTCCTGCGTGCCCTCGAGCAGCGACGATCCGCCGACCAGCACCAGGCCCGAAGCGAGGCTGTCGGCGACGCCCGAGCGCATCACCTCGCGCTGCGCCATGGCGAAAATCTCCTCCATGCGCGGCTCGATGATCTCGCCGAGAATGCGGCGCGCGATCACGCGCGGCTCGCGGCCGCCCACGCCCGGCACCTGCACGGTCTGATCGCGTCCGACCACGGAATTGGTCGCCACGCCAAAGCTGATCTTCAGCCGCTCGGCCTCGTGCAGCGGCGTGCGCAGGCCCGCGGCGACGTCGCTGGTCAGATGGTTGCCGCCAAGCGGCAGCACCGCGGTATGCATCGCCGCGCCGCCGTGAAAAACCACGATGTCGGTGGTGCCACCGCCGATGTCGAGCAGCGCCACGCCCAGCTCGCGCTCTTCGGGAAACAGCGCCGCGTCGGCCGAGGCCAGCGGCTCGAAGACTATCTCCAGCGGCGTGATGTTGGCGCGCTCGCAGCACTTGGTCAGGTTCTGGCCGTAGCTCTGCGCCGCGGTGACAATATGGATGCGCGCTTCCAGCCGCACCCCGGCCATCCCGACCGGATCGCGCACGCCTTCCTGGTCGTCGACCGCGAATTGCTGCGGCAGTATGTGCAGGACCTGGCGGTCGAGCGGAATTGCGACCGCCCGCGCCGCGTCGATCACGCGCTCGACGTCGCGCGCGCTGACCTCGCCGCCGCGCACCGCGACGATCCCGTGGCTGTTGAGCCCGCGCACGTGCGCGCCGGCCTCACCCACCACCGCCGCGCCCACTCGCACGCCGGAAGTTCTTTCGGCCTCGGTCACGGCGGCGCGAATCGCGTCGACCGTGGCCTCGATATTCACCACCACGCCTTTACGCAGTCCGGTGCAAGGCGCCACACCATAGCCGAGCACGGTCGCGCCGCCGCCTTCGGGCAACAGCTCGGCGACGAGCGCGCAAACCTTGCTCGTCCCGACGTCCAATGCTGTCAGCACGTTTCTCATCTCCGCCCGCCCCCGCCGGCGAGTATGCCGCCGCCCACGCGAGTCCGCTCGGCAACCCGGCGCACCGCGCCCGATCCCTGCGCGGCGGCCAGCGGCGCGCTCCGGCGCAGCCGCATCACCGCCTGCCCCGGCGTGGTCATGTCGATCATCGCGACCAGCTGCTCGTGCCCGCGCCATTGGCCGAGCACTTCGGTCGCGCGCCTGAGTTGTGCCGGCGCGCCATCGAGGTCAACGCGCAGCTCGGTGTGCGAGCGATCGAAAAAGAGCGACACCGTGCCGTCGCCATCCACGCGCATCTCGGAGACCAGTCCCGAGAGCGCCACCTCGGAGCGCACCAGCGTGGCCGCATAACGCACGAGATCCCGCGCCCCGGCCGTTTGCACCGCCGCGCCGCTTAGGATTGGCAGGTCGCCCGCGCGCGACGCCTGGACCGGCCCGCGCAACTCGCCCTCGGCGAAGAGCGCATAAAAGCCGTCATGGCGCTCGACCAGCGCGACCGCGTCGCCCGGCGTGGAGCGCGGCAGCGGCGCGAGCATCGCGCTCTCGGTCGTGCCTTCGCGCCACTGGGCGAATGTCCCCGCCGCTTCGGCCCAATAGGAGACGAGCGTCACGCGCGCCCGCGCCGCGAGCGCACGGCCCGCCTGGCTAAGCCCGGTCGCCATGCCGAGAACGAAGAAGGCGCACAGCACCAGGCCCAGCGCCTTGCTCGACCAGCCCCAGGAATTCCTGGCCGCCGTCGCGCCCTTGCTCCGCTTCGATGCCGCCCGCTTCGCCACTACCGCCCCACGTCCCCCGCCATCACCGCTCACCGATTACCATTCGCCTACCATGCGCACTTCGGCTTCCAGAGCCACTCCGCTTTGTTCCTTGACCCGGCTTTGCGCCAGCTCGATCAGCCCCCGCACGTCTTCGGCGCGCGCGCCGCCCAGGTTGACGATGAAATTCGCATGCTCGGTCGAAAACGCCGCCGCTCCCAGCCGGGCGCCCTTGAGTCCCGCATTCTCCAGCAGCCGTCCGGCGAAGGCGCCGGGCGGGTTCTTGAAAATCGAACCCGCGTTGGGCAGCCCGCGCGGCTGGCGCGCGGCCCGCTTGGCCTTTAGCTCCGCTACGCGCTCGCGCAGTTGCTCGCGATCGCCGCGCTCCAGCTCGAAATCCACCCGCGTGATCACGAAGCGCGGCGGCAACTCGGTGCGGCGATAGGAAAACTTGACCTCCGCGCCGCTGAGCGCGAGCGCTTGGCCCTGCTCGGTGACCCCATGCACCAGTCTCACCACCCGCGCGATTTCGCCGCCGAACGCACCCGCGTTCATCACCAGTCCGCCGCCGACGCTGCCCGGGATGCCCTCGCCGAACTCAAGCCCCTTAAGCCCGCGCTCGACCGCGTCGTGCACCAGCGTGCCGAACTGCGCGGCCGCTCCCGCACGCACCCGCAATTCGTCGAACTCCAGCCGCGTGAAGCCCTCGCCCAGGTGAACGACGAGCCCGCGTACGCCGCGATCGCTGACCAGCAGATTGGTGCCCGCGCCCAAGCAAAATGCCGGCACCCGTTCGCACCACGCCGCCGCCATCGCGGCGCGCAGCTCGTCTTCGTTCTCGACCGCGAGCAAAACGTCGGCGGGGCCGCCAATCCGAAACGAGGTAAGCTCGGCGAGCGGCGCGCCGGTCCGAAGCCGCGCGCCAAAGCGGGCGCGTAATTCCTGCTCAAGCCGATTCATGGGTCTTGATCGCGTAGCCGAGATTTTGCAGCACGGCTTCGCCCAGGTGATAGACATCGCCGGCGCCGAGCGTCACGAGCAAATCGCCGGCCATCGTGTCCGCAGCAATCCGCGCCACCGGATCCGGTTCGTCGCCAAGATAGCGCACGTCGAGATGGCCGCGCGCGCGCAGCGCCTCGTAGAGCCGGCGCGCCGAGACTTCAGCCAGCGGCTCCTCGCCCGCCGCATAGACGTCGCAGAGATAAAGCACGTCGGCGTCGTCGAAGGCGCCGAGAAAATCATCGAACAGATCGCGCAGCCGGGTGTAGCGATGGGGTTGGAAGACCACCACGGTGCGCCGCTTGAACGCCGCGCGCGCCGCGCCCAGCGTCGCGCGAACTTCCGCGGGATGATGCGCGTAGTCGTCGAGCACGATTCGGCCCGCCGCCTCGCCCTTGATCTCGAAACGCCGGCTGATACCCGAGAACGCCGTCAGCGCGCGCACCGCAACTTCGAACTCGACGCCCACCGCGAGCGCGACGCCCACCGCCGCCAGCGCATTGAGCGCGACGTGACGCCCCGGCGTCGGCACCTCGACCAGGCCTAACTCGCGCCCGGCGCGAATCACGGTGAAGCGCGTCGAGAGGCCATCGATCACGATATTCTCGGCGCGCAACCCGGCGTCGGGCGCGACACCGTAGGTCAACACGGGCTTACGCACCGACGCCAGCAGCCCGCGCACGTTGACGCTGTCGATACCGAGCACGGCCAGACCGTAAAACGGCACGCGATTTATGAAGTTGAGATAGGCCTCGCGCACCCGCTCCATCGAGCCGTAATGGTCGAGGTGCTCGGGGTCGATATTGGTGACGACCGCAATAGTCGGGAGTAGCAGCAGGAAGGAGGCGTCGCTCTCGTCGGCTTCGGCCACCATGTACTCGCCGCCGCCCAGGCGCACGTTGGTGCCGCGTGCGCGCAGGTTGCCGCCAATCGCCACCGTCGGATCGAGCCCGGCTTCTTCCAGGATGAGTCCTACCAGCGAGGTGGTGGTGGTCTTGCCGTGCGTACCGGCGACCGCCACGCCCAGACGCACCATCCGCAGCAACTCGCCGAGCATCTCGGCGCGCGCGATGACCGGAATCTGCAGCGCGCGCGCGCGCGCGACTTCGGGATTGGAAAATTTCACTGCCGAGGAAATCACCACGGCATCCAAACGCTCAGTGACGTTATCGGCGGCGCGATCCGCAACATGATCCGCAACATGATCCGCAATATGATCCGGATGATGCCCCTGGAAGATCGGCACACCCAGCGCGGCGAGCCGGTCGGTGTTCGGGCCCAGACGCGAATCGCATCCGCTCACCGCGAAGCCAAGCCGCAGCGACAGCTCCGCGATGCCGCTCATGCCCGCGCCGCCGACGCCGATGAAATGCAAGCGGCGCTGCCGGCTTAGCAATCCCTTTGCGAGAGGCTCACTCATGCGGCGGCGCGCTCCTTCGAACCAAGATCGAAACACAACCGCGCGATCGTGCGAGCCGCATCGGGCTTCGCGGCAGTCCGCGCCTGCGCGGCCATCCGCATCAGCCGCGCCGGATCGGCGATAAGCTCGCGCAGCGTCGCGGCGAGATTTTCGCCAAGCCGCTCGTCGTCGGCGACGATCACGGCCGCGCCGCGCTGCTCGAGCACTCGTGCGTTGAGTTCCTGCTGGCGGTCGCGATGGAACGGGTAAGGAACGAAAATGGCGGGGCGGCCGGCGAGTGCGACCTCCGTAACGGTCATCGCACCCGAGCGCGCCACAAGCAGGTCGGCATGCGCAAGCGCCGTCGCCATGTCGTCGACAAACGGCACCACTTGCGCCTGGCAGCCGAGCGCCGCGTACCCACCCTTGACCAGCCCCACGTCCGCCTCCCCTGTCTGGTGGACTAGAGCAATTTTTATAACAGTTTCTCGCAAATTTCTCAAGGCATTAATTACGCCTTCGTTGAGACGATGTGCGCCGGTTGAGCCGCCTAAAACAAGGATTTGCAGCGGTTCATGGAGCATTAGAGGCGATGGCTCGATGCTAAAACGCACTGGATTGCCGCTTACCACGACCTTGGGCGAATGAAAATGTGGCAGAGCCTCATCAAAGCCAACAGTGACCTTTGTAGCGAACCGCCAGAGCATCCGATTCGACAGTCCTGGACGCGTATTCTCTTCCATCAGCACCAGCGGCGTCCGGGCCATAATCGCCGCCATCGCCATCGGCGCCGACGCGTAACCACCCGCGCCGAGCACCAGGTCGGCGCCGAATGAGCCGAGCAATCCGTGCGCCCGCCCAAGCGCCGCGATGAATTCGCCGACTGCCTTTATCCGTTCGACCAGGTTGTGCCCGCGAATCCCATGGACTGGGAACAATTCGTAGCGCAAGCCGCTACGCGGCATCCATCGCGCCTCCAGCCCGGCCGTGGTGCCCACGAACAACACTTCGGTTTCCGGCCGCTCGCGCATCATCGCCTCGCCCACCGCGACTGCGGGGAAGAGATGCCCACCGGTGCCGCCGCCCGCGATTATCACTTTCATCGCACCGCCGGCCTGCGCGCCAGAGCGAGCAGCGTCCCCAGTGCGGCCATCGCCATCACCATCGCGGTCCCGCCATAACTCAGAAAAGGCAGCGGCAGTCCTTTGGTCGGCACCAACCCGATCACGACCGCCATGTTGACCAGCGCTTGCAGCGTGAGCAGCGCGGTCAGGCCGACGGCGAGCAGGCTCGCGAACGGGTCGGGCTCTTTATGCGCAACCCGCATCCCGCGAACCAGGATCGTGCCGAACAGCACCAGCACGACAACCGCGCCGAGCAATCCAAACTCCTCGCCGACCACGGCGAAGACAAAATCGGTGTGCGCCTGCGGGAGATAGAACATCTTCTGCCGCCCGGCGCCCAGCCCGACGCCCCATCCGCCGCCCGCGCCGAGCGCGATGAAGGACTGGATGAGCTGGAAACCTGCGCCGCGGGCAGTCTGCCAGGGATCGAGAAAGGCGCTCAGGCGGCGCATCCTGTAGGGTTTTGCTACAGCTTGCATAGCCAGCACGGCCAGCGCGCCGCCGCCCGCGGCGCCGAGGTGCTTAAGGCGGGCGCCCGCCGCGAACAGCATCGCGAACAGCAGCATCACCACCATCACCGTGTTGCCGAAATCGGGCTGCTTCAGGATGAGCAGCGCGAGCGGACCCACCGCGATGAAAGTTGGCAGCGGGCCACTGGCAAACGCGTTCATCCGCTCCTGCCGGCGGCTCAAAAAGTCGGCCAGAAAAAAGACCATCGCGAACTTGGCCAGCTCCGAAGGCTCCGCGAGCAGCGGCCCGAGCCTGAGCCAGCGGCGCGCCCCGCCGCGCATCACGCCGAGCCCGGGAATCCACAACGCCAGCAGCATCAGCACCGCCACCACCATCAGCGGCACCACTAGCCGGCGCAATCCGCGCAGCGAGAGCTGCGAAAGCAGCGCGAGCACGACCAGCCCGGCCGCGATATGGCAGAGCTGAAGCTTGAAGAAATGGAACGCGTCACCGGTCTTCTCGAGCCCGAGGAAATAGGTGGTGTTGAGCACCATCAGCAGGCCGAGCACCGCCAGCGCCGCCGCCGGCAGATACAGCCAGGGGTCGAGCTGCGGCCGAGCGACCGACTCAAAGCGCCCGAACCAGCTCCTGAAATATTCGCCCGCGCTCCGCATAGTTCCTGAACTGATCGAAGCTCGAGCAGGCCGGCGAGAGCAGCACGGTGTCGCCGCGGCGCGCGGCCGCGGCCGCGCGGCGTACCGCCTCATCCAGCGTCTGAACGAGTTCGATTTCGGTTGCACCTTCGAGCGCCGCGCGCATCGCGTCGCGCGCCGCTCCGATTAGAATCAAGCGCCGCACTTTGTCGCCCAGCGGCTCGCGCAGCGGCGCATAATCGCCGCCCTTGTCCATGCCGCCGGCAATCAGGATGACCGGCGCGCGCATCGCCGCAAGCGCCTCGACCACCGAGGCCACGTTGGTCCCCTTTGAGTCATCGATATAGGTCACGCCGCCGCGCTCCGCGACGAACTGCAGGCGATGCGGCAGTCCGGCGAAATCCGCCAGCGCCCCCTCGATCACGCGCGGCTCGATACCGGAGACCAGCGCCGCCGCCGCGGCCGCCATCGCGTTGGCGATATTGTGGCGGCCCAGGAGCCGCAAGCGTTTGAGATTGATACGGCCGTGGCGAGTGCGAATGTCGAAGATCAGATCGCCGCCTTCGTAGCCAATCGCGGGCGTGAACTCGGCCGGCCCCAGACCGAAGCTCATCACCTGCGCGGAGAGTTTAGTGCGCAAAACCCACACCCGCGGATCGTCGCGGTTCAAAATCGCCCAGTCGTAGCGGTCCTGCATGCGGAACAGACGCGCCTTGGCGTTGCCGTACTCGTCGAGGTCCTTATAGCGATCGAGATGGTCCTCGGCGAGGTTGAGATGTACTCCGACGTGCGGCTTGAAGCGCACGGTGCGTTCGAGCTGGTAGCTCGAAACCTCGGCCACCACCACGTCGAATTCCTCTCCGGCCGCCTCGGCCAGCGGCGTGCCGAGGTTGCCGCCGACGAAGACGCGCCGTCCCGCGGCCTTAAAAATTTCGCCGAGGAGCGTGGTCACCGTGCTCTTGCCGTTGGTGCCGGTCACCGCGACGATTGGCGCGGCGACGAAACGGCTGCCCAGCTCCAACTCGCTAATCACCGGGATTCGCCGGCGGTCGGCTTCGACCAGCAGGCGCGAGGTGGGCGGAACGCCGGGGCTGGTGACCAACAGCTCGACGCCTTCAAGCCAGGCAGGGTCTTCGGAGCCGAGATGGATTTCGCCCGGCGGCGGCGAAGCGTCGCCCGCGCCGGCGTCGAGGCGAAGATCGGCGCGCAGATCGGTCATCACCAGATGCGCGCCGCGCGCCGCGAGCAAGCGCGCAGCCGCGAGTCCGCTCACGCCTAGTCCGATCACCATCACGCGTTTGCCCGCAAGGTCCATAGAATGAAGCAGACGTATCCTTGTGCCCGTGTCCTCAGCGCAGCTTGAGCGTGCTGAGCGCGACCAGCCCGCAGATGATCGAAATTATCCAGAACCGCACGACCACCTGCGTCTCCGGCCATCCGCCAAGTTCGAAGTGATGATGCAGCGGCGCCATCCGGAAGATGCGCCGATGCGTCGCCTTGTAGTAGTAGCGTTGAAGGATAACCGAACCAGCCTCGATGACGAAGATGCCGCCCGCAATCGGCAGCACCAGTTCCTGCTTGGAGAGCACGGCGACGATGCCCAACGCTCCGCCCAGGCCGAGCGCGCCGACATCGCCCATCATCATCGAGGCGGGGTAGGCGTTGTACCACAGAAACCCCAGCGACGCGGCGATTAGCGAGGCGCAGAAAATCGCGAGCTCGCCCGCGCCCACCACGTGCGGGATGTCGAGATAGGCCGAGAATTTCAGATTTCCCGCGACGTAAGTGAAGGTCCAGTAGCAGAACGCGACCGTCATCACCGGGCCGATGGCCAGACCGTCGAGCCCGTCGGTGACGTTGACCGCGTTGGAACACGCCACCATCACTAACATCGCGAACAGCACGTACAGCCATCGCGGCAGGCTCGGATGCAGGTTCTTGAAGAACGGAACCGTGAGCGTGGTGTCGAAACGCAACACCACGAACAGCACGAAGGAGGCGAGGAAGGCGCAGGCGAACTGCCAGAACAGCTTCTGCGGGCCGCTGAGGCCCTGGCCCTTGCCGCGGCGCAGCTTCAACAGATCGTCGGTGAAGCCGATCGCGCCGAAGGCCAGCGTAACCAGGATCGCAAGCCACACGTATGGATTGGCGGGGTTGGCGAACAGGATGGTGGCGATGAGCGCGGTGCTGAGGATGAGCAGACCGCCCATCGTGGGCGTGCCGGCCTTTTTCTGATGGCTTTGCGGAACTTCGGCGCGGATGGTCTGGCCGATCTGCGCTGCGCGAAAGCGCTGGATCAGTCGTGGACCCGCTGCCAGAGCCAACGCCAGCGCCGCGAGGCCCGCCAGCACGGAGCGGAAGGTCTCGTAGCGCAGGACGTTGAAGCCCACGTAGTGCGCGTGCAGCGGAAACAGGAGAATGTACAGCATTGGGCAAACCCGTCTTCGAGTGTGCTGGCCACGGCCGCACAGACGCAAGGTGCGCCCGGCGACGGCTTGACGGCACGCCCGCGCCGAGCGGCCTTAGGCCGCCCGGCTGCGAGCGCCGAACCCCGTCGCAGCGGTACTGACCGCGCCATCCTTCGCAGGCGCCATCCTTCGCAGCCTGGAATTCTGAGGCAAGCCTTCGATCGGTCACCCAACCACCCATCCACCACCTCCGACCGAAGGCCTCCCTCAGGACGCCACCCGCAACCCCCGCCCTCCTTCGCGCTACGCACCGCGTGCGTGCCCGCGCTCAGCCACGAGCGCGCGCACCACCGCGCGGTCATCGAAATCGAGCCGCCGCCCCGCGACGAGCTGGTAGTCTTCATGTCCCTTGCCCGCGATGAGCACGATGTCGCCGGGCGCCGCCACGTCAAGGCCAAGCGCGATTGCCGCCCGCCGATCGGGTTCGACCAGGTAACCCGGCGCGTCGCCCGCCGCTTGCGGCGCGATACGGCCAAGGCCCGCGGCGCTCAGGCCGGCCTCGACCTCCGCGATAATCGCCAGCGGATCTTCGCTGCGCGGATTGTCGGAGGTGAGGATCGCGAGATCCGCCATCCGTCCCGCGATCCCGCCCATCAACGGACGCTTGCCGCGGTCACGATCGCCGCCGCAGCCAAAGACACACACGACGCGACGCGGCTTGAGCGCGCGCAACGCACGCAACACCGCCTCGAGCGCATCCGGCTTGTGCGCGTAATCGACCAGCACGGTCACGCCGGGCGGACCGGGCACCGCCTCCAATCTGCCGGGGGCCCCTGGGCATCGCCGCAACCCTTCCGCGACCACATCCGTTTCGATGCCCAGGGCCACCGACACAGCGGAGGCGCCAAGAATGTTGAGCAGATTGATCTCGCCGAGCAGCGGCGAGCGCACTTCGATTCGTTTGTCGAGCGCCGCGACCGAGGCGCGGATGCCGTTGGTGCCGAAGCTGTAGCTCAGTGGATGAACGTCGAGCCCGGGCTCCAGCCCGAAGCTCACTATCCGGACTTGCCGGACTTGCCGAACTTGGCGGCCCTTGACCGCGTCGAGCAGGCGGCGGCCGAAGGGATCGTCGCCGCGCACCACCGCGACCGCGTCGCGCCAGGTGCTTTTCGGCAGCAGTTCGGTGAACAGCCGCAGCTTGGCGGCGAAATATTTTCCCTGTGTGCCGTGATAGTCGAGATGGTCGCGGCCGAGGTTGGTGAAAACGCAGGCGCGAAAGCTCAGCGCGTCGGCACGCCCTTCGGCAAGACCGATCGACGAAATTTCCGCAGCCACACGCCGCACACCGGCGCGCTCCATGTCGGCCAGGGCGGACTCGAAGTCGAGCGACTCGGGCGTAGTCAGTCCGCTATAGATTTTGCGCGGGCCAACGAAGATTCCGATCGTGCCGATGACTCCCGGTGGCGCGCCGGCGGCCTCGAAGATCGACGCGAGCATGTAAGCGGTCGTGGTCTTGCCGCTGGTGCCGGTGATGCCGACCAGCTCGAGCCGGCGGCTCGGCGCGTTGAAAAAACGCGAGGCCGCCGCGCCCATCAGCCGGCGCGGCCGCTCGCACTCGACAACGGTCACCGCGGGGCGCGCGCCTTCACCACCTTCCCACCCCTTCATCACCACCACACGCGCCCCGCGGTTCAATGCATCATCGATGTTGGCGCGGGCCTGTTCGGCGTCCCGCGCCAGTGAGAAAAACAGATCGCCCGGCTTTACTCGCCGCGAGTCATAACTGAGTCCCGCGACTTCCACCCCCGCGTCGCCGTGAACGCGCAGATCGGTCTCTCCAGCGATCAATTCGGCGAGCTTCATCGTCTGTGCCCGCCATGTGCATGGCGCGACGCCGGCGCAGGGGGGTGCGCCGGAGCCGCCCGGATGCCATGCGTCAAGTCTGTCCCCAAAGAAGGTCCCGCCGCGCGCGCGTCCGCGACCACCGGCGCCAGCCGCAAGGTCACGCTGCCGGCGCCCGCCGCTCCACCGGGTGCGGGCCGCTGCGCGACAACGTAACCGTCGCCTTCGACCTCGAGGTTGAGATGGCGCCGGCCGGCCAGCGCAAAGGCGCGCCGCAGGCTGAGTCCGCTAAAATCCGGAATCCGGTCGTCGCCGGTCAGCGCCGCGGCCGTCGCGTCGTCGCCGCCGAGCGCCGATCCCGCCAGCGCGTCAGGTGACTGGTCAATTGAATCGTCGCGTGAATCGTCGCGCGAATCGTTGCGCGCCGTGTGCGCGATCGGCAACAGGCTCGCCGCGTCGTAGTGCGGCCCGGTCGAGGCCACGTTCAAATCGCTAAGCGCGCCCGAGGCGATTTGGCTGAAGACCGGTGCGGCGGTCAGTCCGCCAAAGTGTCCGTGGGCGACGTCGTAGAGCACGACCAGGATCACCAACCGCGGATCGTCTGCGGGCAGAAATCCTACAAACGACGCGACCAGACGGCTCTGGTAGTAAGCGCCGGTCGTGGGATTCACCATCTGCGCGGTGCCGGTCTTGCCGGCTACCACGAAGTCGCTCACGCGCGCGAGCCGCCCGGTGCCGTCGGGGCCGTTGACCACGCCCTGCAACAGCCGGTTCATGGTATGCGCAATCTCGGGCGAGATGACGCGATGCAAGGCTTCGGGCGTATGCGTCAGCAGCGGCCGGCCCGCGGCGTCGTAGGCGGCCTTGACCACGTAGGGGCGCACCAGGTATCCGCCGTTGGCGATCGCCGCGTACGCAACCGCGAGCTGGATCGGTGTAACTCCCACGCCCTGGCCGAAGCCATGATTGGCGAGGTCGATCTCGCGCCACGACCCAGGCTTGCGCAGGATGCCCGCCGCTTCGCCTGGCAAATCGATTCCGGTGCGGCCGCCAAGGCCGAAGGCGCGCAACCCGTTGTAGAAGCGCTCGGAACCCAGCTTGAGTGCGATCTTGGATGCGCCGATATTCGAGGAAACTTCGATTATCCCGCCGAGATCGAGCCATCCGTGCGGACTGTCGTCGTGGATCACGCGCCGTGCAACGGTGTAGGCGCCGTTCTCGCAGTAGATGCGCTGGCGCGGCGTGATGGCGCCGTCCTGCAGCGCGATGGAGGCGAGCAGCCCCTTCATCGTCGAGCCCGGCTCGAAGGCGTCCTGCACCGCGGTATCGTGCAGACGCTCGCCGATGCTTGCGCCGTCGGCCGCGATATTCGCGAGAGCCAGCACCTGGCCGCTGAACGGATCGAGCACCACGGCCGCGCCGCGCCGCGCGCCGCTGCTGCGCACTTCGGCGGCCAGATCGTTTTCGGCCAGCGCCTGGATCCGCGCGTCGAGCGTCAGCACCAGGCGCGCGCCCGCCTCTGGAGTCTTGAGCGCCAGCGGACTGTCAAAGATCGGATGACCGAGCGCGTCATGATAGAAACGCAACACCACCGGCTCGCCGCGGATCAATCGATCGTATTGCAATTCGAGGCCGGAGAGACCCTGGCCATCCATCCCCGCCAACCCCACCACCGGCGCGGCCAGGGTACCCTCCGGATAGAACCTTTTGTATTCGCTGAGCGCGCCCACTCCATCGAGGCTCAGCGCTTCGGCCGCCTGCGACTGGGCGGGCGGCAGATGGCGCCGGAGCCATACGAAGGGCGCTCCGCGATGAAGCTTCGCCTCCAGATCGGCGGGCGCGATTCCGAGCGCGGCGGCCAGCGAGGCGCGCTGCTCGGGCGCGGCGGCGGCGAGCAGTTGCGCCGGCCGCGCATAGATCGATCGCGTCTCGGCCGAGAGCGCGAGCGGCTCGCCATTGCGATCCGTAAGCGGGCCGCGCGGCGCCGCCAGCGCGACTTCGCCCGTATGCTCCGTGCGCGCGAGCGAAGTCAGGCGCGGCCCGTCGAATACCACCAGCGCGGCGAGCCTGAGCGCGATCAGCACGAAGAGCGCGGCCAGCACGATGGTGAGCGCGCCGATACGGCCGCGGCGTCTTTTGAACGGCTCGTTCACGGCAGCGTCACCACCTGGCCGGGCGCGGGCGGACCAAGATTGAATTTCGGAGCCAGTGCGCGCAGGCGCTCACGCGAGGCGACTTCGGCCACGCTCAGGCGCAGATTGCGGTTGTCCTCTTCGAGCTTGAGATTGTCGCTGCGCAGCGTCGAGAGCCGATAGCCCTCTTGCGTGACCTCCAGGCGCACCATCAGGGTCGCAAAACCCAGCGCGATAACGCCCACTGCCAGAATCGCCTGCAACAGCCGCGACGGCGGGCGCGACGGCTTGACCCGCGCGCGGCTCATCGTGGCCCCCGTTCGATCGCGCGCAGCCGCGCGCTGCGCGCACGCGGATTGTGCGCGCATTCGGACGCCGAGGGCCGCAGCGCCTTGCGCGTCAGCGCCGTGAAACCGGCCTCCTGCACGAGCGCGCGGAAACGATGCTTGACCGGGCGGTCCTCCAGCGAGTGGTAGGCGATGATCGCGAGACGGCCTCCCGCGCTGAGACATTCCGGAGCGCGCTCGAGGAACGCGGTGAGACTCTCAATCTCGTGGTTGACCGCGATGCGCAGCGCCTGGAAGGTGCGCGTGGCCGGATGGATCGCGCCGCGATGACGCGTGCCGGTCACGCGCTCGATGACCGCGCGCAACTCCGCGGTGGTTGTCAGCGGACGCCGGCGGCGGGCCTCCACGATCGCCCGCGCGATCCGGCGCGCGGCGCGCTCTTCACCGAACTCGCGAATAATTCGCGCGAGTTCGTCCTCCCCTTCCTCGTTCAGCAAATCGTAGGCGCTAAGCCTCGCCGCTGGATCCATCCGCATATCCAGCGGACCGTCGTTTCTGAAACTGAAACCGCGCGCCGGGTCGTCGAGCGCGAAGGTGCTCATCCCCAAATCGGCCAGGATCGCGTCGGGCGCGCCCAACGCGGCCTCGGCGACCGCGCGATCGATCTCCGCGAAATCGGCCTGCCGCAGCATCACCCGCGAACCGAAACGGCGAAGCCGCTCGGCCGCGGCCTCGAGCGCATGCGGGTCGCGATCGAGCCCAAGCAGCGTCGCGCCGCTTGTCTCCAACAGCATCTCGGCGTGTCCGCCCGTGCCGAGCGTAGCGTCGACGACGAGGCCCCGCTCGCCCTCGCACAGCAGAGCGCGCACCTCGCCCGGCATCACCGGCAGATGCAACCGATCCGCTCCCGCATTCGATTCCGCTGCCAGCGCCATCACCACCTACAGATTGAGCTTCCCGACGAATTCCGGATCCATCATCTGCTGCTCGGCCGCCTCCACGATCCGTTGCAGTAAGGCCTTGTCCCAGAGCTGAAAATGGTCGATTAACGCATTGAAAGTGACGTCACGATCGAGATGGGCATACTCGCGCAGCTTTGGCGGAATCAGTATTCTGCCCTGGCGATCGACTTGAACCTCATGCGCGCCGCCGACGAAAAACATCTGGAGCGTCTGGGTCGAAGGGTCCAGGCTCCCGCGCTGGCTGATCTTGCCGATCAGCTTGGTCCATTGGCCGGGTGGAAAAAGCGCAAGGCAACGCTCCTTTTGGTAAATCCAGTTGGTGATCACTAGCCCTTCATGACCATCCCGTTGCAATACCTCGCGGAATCGGGCCGGGATACTGACCCGTCCCTTTTCGTCGGTCGCATGGTCGAATCGTCCGCTGAACACCGCTATCCCCCGTGACCTCCCACAACATCCCACTCGTTCCCACCACAGTCAAGTCAATCCGATTGCTGCGGAGTAGCGAAAATCGAAGTTATCGCGTTGATATAGCTATATCGAAGAAAAGGCGAAACTCACTTGCTTCTTGACAGAGCGGCCGTCTATCCAAAACAATCGTGCGCAATCGTTTTTTGACCATCCCGGTCCCTGGGACATTTCGGACTTTGAGTAAGGTGGTGGAGATGACTGAGAAGAAGTGTGTATTGTGCCCAGCGCTGTGGGCATTCGCGCTCGCCGGTACGTTCGCGATGGTGGCCAGCGTAGCGCTTGCCGCGAGCCATCGGGCCGCGGCCGAGGTTGCGGCAGCGGCCGAAGCGTCGGCGCCCTCTGATGCGGCCAAGCCCGATGGCTCCGATGCGGCTGGGGCAAAGACCTGGGACTTCGACCACGACCGCGGCTACTCAACGCCACAGGATTGGATTGCGGTCGCCGGCAATTGGCGGGTGATTATCGACCGCAACGCACCGAGTGAGCCGAACACTCTGGGTTTGCCGGGTTACGGCCTGCCGCATACCGGAAAGGTGAAGCTCTGGTTCGATTCGTTTTTCACCGATAATTATCTACTGGCTATTCCCAAGGACACCACTGAGTATACCGATTTCAGCTACGAGGCCGCCTTCAAGCCGTGGGGCGGCGCCTGGGGCAGCTATGCGGGTCTGGTCTTCCGCTACACCGATCCGCAGAACTACTACGTGCTTGCCGCCGCGTGTCCCAAAGACACCCTGGCTCTGTATCGGATGAGCAACGGGCAGTTGACCTTGATCAAGCAAGTTCCGGCGACGCTGGAACGCGGGCGCTGGTATACTTTCAAGGTCGACGCGCATGGCACTCGTTTCATTGCGTACCTGGACGGCAAGCAGGTATTCCAGGCTGACGACGGTACGCTCGCGAAGGGACGCATCGGGGTGTGGTCGCAGAACGACTCAAAAGTAAGTTTCGACAATATCAAGTTGACGCCGGCGGCATCCGGTTCCTCGCCGTCGGCCTGATGCGGTCAAGCTGCTGCGTCAGCGCTTGCACGTCCACGCGCTGCGCAATAGTGTAAAAGCCGATGGTGGACCCGGTTAAGGAGCAAGCCCGCAATTCGCAAGAGCCGCACGTGCCCGAGGCTCTCGGCGCGGGCGGATTTTTCGGCACGGTACTGTATGGAGTCGGCGTGAGCCTGGGGCTCGCGCTGTTGTGGTTCATGGAGGTCGCGCGGAACATTTACTTCCGCGCACTTGATCGGCTCAACATCAAGCCGCGCCGCCGCAGAGCCGCCAGCGCCTTTCCTCCCGGGCAGCCGCGCAAGCGGCCTCAATCGCCAGTCTCAAACTGACCGGCCGCCGCCGGCCGCAGATCCGCGAGAGTCGTCGAACCGGACGCGGCGGCGTGTTGTCGTTCGTCTGAGTCTTTGCAGCGCGTAAAGGTTACTCGGACCGCGGCTTGATCGCCCTGGCCTCCCGCTTGCCGTTGCGCAAGGCGTCGCGGCGCGAGCGCGCAAAGGGCTCGATCAATTCCGGCGGCTCATCGCGTACCTCATCTTGTGCCTCGTCTGGCGCATCGTTTTCCACCTCGTCGAGCAGCCGTCCGAGGTAGCGCGCGAGATTATCATCGAGCACGCGCACCAGCGCATCGGTATGGGCGGCCTGGGTGATTTTGAGAAAGCCGTCCAGCCGATGGCCGCGGTCGTGCTGGCGAATCAGGCGCGCAATCGCGTCGTGCGAAAGCGCGGACAGCTTGGTCTTGAGCGCGCGTCTCATCTCCTCGAAGACCTCGCCCAGCTCGGAAGCCGGCAACACCGTTCCCAGCACGAATCCGCATCGCGAACAGCGCGGCAGGAGATCGATCGTGATTGGCGCGTCGGCCGCGCATCGCGCAACCCGGCGCCCCAGCTCCTCGATCCGCGACCCCAGAGCGCCACCGAGGGGAGCGCCCAGCGCGGCGATCGAATTGAGCCTTCCCAATGCGCCGAAATGCTCGCGCGCGTCCGCGAGCTCGATCGCGAGGCGCTCGCCCTCGCGCCGCCAGCGTTCATGCGCGGCCTGATAGATCTGGATATAGTTCCATTTGAATTTCTGAAAGCGTATCTGGAGCGTGTCGAAACCGCGCGCATCCCAGCGCGGCACCGTGGTTTCGAACGCCGCGAGCAAGAGCTGGCACTCGACCTGCAGAGCCGCCACGGCCTTGTCTACGGCAGGAGCATCTCCTACGACATCTGCCGCAATATCCCCCGCGAGGTTGGGCATCAATTCGGTCGCGCGCAGATACTCGCGCATCTCGCGCAGCCGCGGCGCCGCCACCGCCGCCGTTGCCAGCGCCTCGTACGCGGCGAAGACGCGCTCAGCCCGCGCGCGCGATTGCTCCTCGGCCGCCTGCTCGACAAGCGCGCCCGCACCGGCGCCGGCGAGAGCGATAAAATCGTCCAGGGTTTGCCGATGCTCCGGCTTGAGCTCCGCCCGCAGTTCGCGATGCGCCGCTTCCAATGTTATGCCGACGCGATGCGCCGCTTCCACCGCCCGCGCCATCGTGTCGCTCGCGCGCTTGAACCTGCTCCGCAACTCGGCCAGTTCGGCCGCCTCGGTGAGGGTCGAGTCGAAACGCTGTAGAAGCGGCAGCGCCCTATTGAAGGCCGCGACTTCGGGCGCTCCGGCGGCGCGCGGATTGAACGACGCCCCGCCCGCGTCAAAAGCAATCACCCCGCCGGTGCGTTCGGCCAGCGCCTGCAGCATCGCGGCGATTGCGGCGCTGGCTGCCGAAGCAGAGCCGCGGCGCTGCAAGCGCTCGGGCAGACAGGTGCGCAACTCGTGGGATGAAAGCGCATGAGCGCCGCCGCCGAGCCGCTCCAGCATCAACGCATCGACGATGGCGCGCGCGAGTCCGCGTTCTTCCATCGCGTCGGCGGCGTGATGCGCAATTCGGAGCGCCGCGCGGCCGGTCTCACCCAGCCGTTCGTCCACCCGCCTGGCCACCGCCGCGACCCCCATCAACTCCACCGGCAGAAGCGGCCGCCCGCGGCCGTCGGTGGCGCTTTCGCGCCAGGCCTCGAGTGCCCCGATAACAAATCTTGCCAGAACTGCCACGCTCGCCGGCTCGCCCGCCTGGTCACGCAGCGTTTCGATCGCCCGCGGATCGAACGGGAAGACCGCTCGCGGCTCAAAGCCGCCGAGGTCGGCGCCGTCGTATAGCGCCGCGGCGGCCGTCTCGTCCACGACCTGGCGCGCCCGCGCTAAAGCTGCCAGCATCCGTTCCCCGCCATCAGCCGGCGCAACCTCGAGCGCCATCGCGCTCGCGGGCGCCCTGGTGCGCGCCGCAACGTACACGTTGAATGCAATCTGGTGTTCGCGCGCGGCCACGCGCGCGAGTTCCGCGAAGTAATCGTCCCATGCCGCCGCGTCGGTCGCGCCGAAATCGATTGCGACGCTGATGGCGCGGAGGCCGACGCGATGGGCCTGCTCGAATGCGACGCCCAGCGCCTCACCACCGTGCAGCCGGCGCCACAGCATCGCACCCGCGTCGCCCGCGCCGATCTCGCGCGCCAGCAACTCGAACATCCGTTGCTCGAGATCGTAAGCACCCCCCTGAGCTTCAAGCCCGAGCCGTACGATCGCGCGCCGCCCCTTGGCCGAGCCTGCGCGCTCCTCGAGCGCCATCACGTAATTCAGAAAATGGGTTTTGCCCGCGCCGGCTGGTCCGCCAATCCAGAAAACCGCGCCAGCGCCCGAAGCAACGCGGGCGCTTACCGCGGCCCATGCGCGATTCGCCGCTTCGGTCAGCAGGTAAAATTCGACGGTGCCCACGCGCGGCATGGATTCCAGCGAGGCTCGATCCGCCACTTGCGGTCCGAACTCGATCAAACTGCTCAAAGCGGAGATATTGACTGGCTCCGGAGCGCGTTCATTCATCGCCATGACGCAGTTCTAACATGGCGGCCACAGCCGTTCGCTTCGTAGTTGGATCAGTGGGCGTCAGAATTCACGCGCGCGTGGCCGGCGGGTCTATCGTATGCACAAACGCTGCGCCGTTCAGACCACGCCGCCGGCGCGCAGCCGCTCGAATTCGGCCGCGTCGATTCCGACGCTCGCCAGCACTTCGGCGGTATGCTCACCCAGCACCGGCGGACGGATCCGCGGATGCTCGGGTTGCGGCGACTCCGACAGCTTGATCGGCGATCCGGCGACCTTGATCGCGCCACGGGTTGGAAATTCGCTGTCGAGCAGCATCCCACGACGCACCACCTCGGGATCGGCCGTCAATTCTTCGACCGTGCGCACCGGCGCAGACGGCACACCCGCATTGATGAGCGCCGCGATAAGTTGGTCGCGGCGCTTGCCGCGCGTCCATCCCGCAACCGCGCGATCGACCTCGTCGACGTTGGCAAGGCGCGTCGCGTGATTCCCGAAACGGGGATCGCCGATCAAATCCTCGCGCCCCATCAGCCGCGCCAGCGTGCGCCAGTGCGGCTCGGTCAGGCAGAAAATCAGAATCTCGCCGTCGGCGGCCGGATAGACGTCGGACGGACAGGCGTTGCGATGGCGATTGCCGAGACGCTCCGGCTTGCGCGCCTGCAGTTGATCGGCGATGAGCCCGGTCAGCGCCGGCACGCACACGTCGAGCATCGCGACCTCGACCTTTTGCCCGCGCCCGCTGCGCTCGCGCTGCAGCAGCGCGGCCAGGATGCCGCTGGTGAGATGGCTGCCGGTACCCATGTCGATGAAAGTAGCGGGCGTCTTCACCCCGCTGCGATCCGGATAGCCGGTCACGCTCATAAAGCCCGAGCTTGCCTGCACCGTGGAGTCCATCGCGCCCAGGCGCGCCCATGGGCCATCGCTCGCGTAGCCCTTGGCGCTGGCGTAAACCAGGCGCGGGAAGCGACCGCGCAGGTCCTCGTAGCCGAGCCCGAAGGACTCCATCACGCCGGCCGAGTAATTCTCGACCAACACGTCGGCGCGATCGATGAGCTTGAGGATGATCTCGCGGCCGCGCGGATGCTTCAGGTTGAGCGTCACCGAACGCTTGTTGGCGTTGAGCATCAGAAAGGAATAGCCGACGCCGCCCGGCGACGAGTCCGCTCGCCGCAGGCTCTCGCCCACGCCGGGCGGTTCGATCTTGATGATCTCGGCGCCCATCTGGGCGAGTTGCAGGGTGCAATATGGTGCGGCGAAAATCTGACCCAGATCGATCACGCGGATTCCCTCGAGCGGCAGCCCCATCCGACTCTCTCTCCCTCGTCGCTGCGCGGCGCCGCCACGCGCGCTCAGCGCAGCAGGTTGCGCGCGATCACCATCCGATGGACTTCCGAGGGGCCTTCGCCGATCCGGCGGATGCGCGCCTCGCGGTACCATCGCTCTAGCGGGAACTCCTTGCTCACACCATAGCCGCCGTGGATTTGCACCGCGCGGTCGATCACGCGGCCGAGCGCCTCGCTCGAATACAACTTCGCGATCGACGCTTCCATCCTCGCATCCTCGCCGCGGTCGGCCTTCCACGCGCCGTCCCAGGTAAGCCAACGCGCCGCGCGCAACTCGACTTCCGAATCGGCGAGCATCCATTGGATCGCCTGGCGGCGCGCCAGCAACTCGCCGAAGGTTTTGCGCTGCTTGGCATGCGCCACCGCCATCCTGAGCGCCGCCACGCCGACGCCGATGTTGCAGGCCGAGTAAGGGAAGCGCAGCCGCGTCAGCAAATCGAGGCACAGCGTCAGCCCGCCGCCCTCGGGCCCGAGCCGCTGCTCGGCCGGCAGTGTGCAATCCTCGAAATGGACCTCGCACGGCAGCGCCGCCGTGCGCAGGACCTTGAATGGGCGCGCTGTGAAGCCGGGCGTGTTCTTGTTGACGATGAAAGCAGTGATACCTGAGCGGCCAGCATTGGGATCGGTGCGCGTGAACACTACGCCCCATTCGGCCTCGTGCGCGTGGGAGGAGAAAATCTTGGTGCCGTTCAGCACGTAGGTGTCGCCCTTGCGTACCGCGCGGCATTGGATCGCGCCGGCTGGATCGGATCCGCCCGACGGCTCGGTAATCGCAAAAAAAGTATAGGAGGCGTTCTTGATCGTGGGGACGGCGTATTTCTGGATCTGTTCCTCGGTGCCGGCCCAGATCACCGGCGGCGGCGTACGCCCGAACACGCCCGCACCCGGGTTGTACAGGCCCATCCGATGCTGCGCCATTTCTTCCATCAGCACGCACATCTCGAACGTGCCGAGTCCACCGCCGCCGTATTTCGTCGCCACGCCCATGCACCACAGGCCGGCGGCCTGAGTCTTGCGCGCGAGCGGCCAGAAATCGCCCTCGGGAATCTCGGGCGCATCCGGATCGAGACGGTTTTCGATCGGAATGATCTCGTCGCGGATGATGCGCTTGACTTGCTCGCGCAGCGCGGTCAGCTCTTCCGACAGCACGAAGCCGTTATTGCCGTTCTCCATCTGACGCATAGCCTCCCGTGCGATGTGCTCCGGTTTGCGATCTACTGGTCCAGCCGGCGCCTCAGTCCTTCGAGCCAAATCCCGTGTAAGCGCTCCAGATCGTAAGCACCCCAAGTACCTTTCAGCGCGGAATCGATTTCGCGGACCTGGCGGATCGCACGATCGACCTTGTCAATCGCCTGCGCACCCGTCGCGCGGCGCTCGGCACCCTTCAGCGTCCGCGCCTGTAGCCACTGCGCGACGCCTTCCAGAGCCTCAGCGCTGTATTCCCACAAATCGCGCTCTGCGCCAAGCTGCGGCTTCGCCGCCGCGTCGCCCAAGTCTCCCACGGCGCCTGAGATTATCGCGCCGGCCGCGGCCACGCCTTCGCGCGTCGCCGCCGCCGCTTGCAGCAGCCGCGCGCGTCTTTGCGCCGCGCCGGCCGGCTCCCGCGGCGGACGCATCACGTCGCCATAGGTAAGCGCCATCGCGGAGGCCCGCGCGATCGCACGATACGCCCGAGCCATCGCAGCGCCGCATCCCGGATATCGCGCCGCCGCGATCTCGTCCACGGTCGCCTCGGGATCGAGGTCGAGTGAGCGGGTCGCGCGCGCGAAGGTCTCCAGGTTGACCGGATAGGCGAGCGCGCTGAACCCGCCGAAAGTCAGGCATGAAATGCTCCGCAGGCCCATCCGATGGTATGCGTTGAGATCACGCAAAATGATCGATGGCGTCGCGAATCCCATCCCGCCGAACAGGATCGCATCGGCGTAATACTCGAAGACTGCGCCGCGCCCGTCGAACATCTCGACGTAACGCTTGAGCGACTCCAGGTAGCGCGGATTCACCGCGCAAGCCGGATCGTCGATCGCGTGACCGTAGCATCGCTCGCGCGGCGCCCATTCGAACCAAACGTTCTCGAACGGATGCAGCGCGGGATCCGGGTCCAACGTGTCGTGATAGGCTAGATAAGTGACCGGCGGCGCCGCGTCGCCCGCCGGCGCCAGCGCCGCCGCAATCGCGTTGACCACCTTCATGTACTGGAGCTGCGGCGACAATGCCGCGCATTCACCGCATCGGCACCACGCGCCTCGCCGTATGTCGGCGCCCCATACGTGCAGCATCGCCATCTCGGGGTTGTCGCGCACGTAACCGAGCGCTCCGGCACGCACCAATTCGAGCGCCTCCCGATTCGACACGCACAGGTTCCCGCTCTCCATCCGCCGGCCGTCCTCGCCGCACGGAAAGTACTCCGGATGCGCCGCAAATCGATCGCGCGGCACCAAAAGCTGGGGCACGTGGCCGCCGTATTCCGCCTCGATGCCGCGCTCGGCCAACATCGGAGCGACTTCATCGATCTTGAGCCGCGTATCCTGCGCATGGCGGATGTATGAAAATGCGTTGATGCCGCGACGCCCCATCCAGGAGATGAACGCGCTGTCCTCCGCGAGACGCATCCGCAGGCGCTCGGCGTTCTCGTAGTGCCAGGTCATGATGTCCGAGACGAGGGCGCGCCGGCTAAATGCCGGCGCGACGCGATATGGCGCGAGCATCGCGAGCTGCGCCAGTTCTATGCGCGGCAGCGCGGGCGCCCGGCTAAGTGCGAAGTGCGCGCCCAGGCGCTCGAGCAGGTCGTAGGCTCCGTGGAGCGCACCGCGCTCCGAGGCGCCTGCGACGATCAGCGCGGCCCCGCGCCCGGCGCCGGCGGCGCCGGGCGCAGGACCGCGCTGCAACGCGAAGCTGTCATCCGGGAGCGCCGCGCGCTCGCGCGCGGCGCTCCCGGATGACGAAGCTGCGTCCTGCGGCGTTGCCGCGGGACGCGCAGACGTAGAGGTGGCGGCCGCGGCGCTTTGCGCCGCGGCCGCCACCTCTACGGCGAGACTGCGCGGGTCGAGACCGTTGACGGCTTCGACCCGCGCAGTCTCGAGCAGCATCGCATCCAGGCCAGCGGCGAGTTCGTGCGCCGCAAAGCGCACGACGGCGCCCGCGTCAGCCGCGTGGCCGACTCGCACGCCGTTTTGAGGCTTAGCCGCGCACGACATCGATCTCCTGCCTTGGTGCTCGGCGCGTTTTTCCCATACTTCGGGAATGATAACATCGAGTCGCGGTCGTAAAGGAGGCGCCTGGTGCACCGTCGCGCCGCAACCTATAGATGCCTACTCCCAACGAAATTCTGGTCGAACTCAAGAAAGTCAAATACCCCGGCTTCACCCGCGACATCGTCTCCTTCGGCATGGTCAAGGATATCGAGATCGCATACAAGGGCGTCACCGTGACGCTGACCGCGCCAAGCGCGAATTCCGAGGTGGTGGCGCAGATTGTCGACGACGTCCGCCGCACGGTTGCCGCGATGCCGGGCGTTCCGGCCGTCGACGTGCACATGGAGCAGGCCGCGAGCACTCCAAAGATGGCCCCCGGATCGCATCGGCGGCTCGTGCCCGGCGTGCGTCACGTTCTCGCGGTGGCCAGTGGCAAGGGCGGCGTCGGCAAATCGACCGTCGCGGTGAACCTGGCGCTGGCGATGCGCGCGGCGGGATGGCGCATCGGCCTGATGGACGCCGACGTTTACGGGCCGAGCGTCGCGATGATGGTCGGGTCCGACCAGCGCGTCGAGCTCACGCCGGAGCGCCGCATCATCCCGCTGGAAAGCTTCGGCATCCGCTACATCTCGATGGCGCTGTTCGTGAACGACGAGACGGCCGTCATCTGGCGCGGCCCGATGGTGACCAAGCTGGAGACCGAGTTCCTGTTCAACGTTGAGTGGGGCGAACTCGACTGTCTGGTGTTAGATCTGCCGCCGGGCACTGGCGACGCCCAGCTCACGATAACCCAGCGCGTCGCGTTGGCCGGCGGGATCGTCGTCACCACGCCGCAGGAAGTCGCGCTGATGGACGTGCGGCGCGGTGTCACGATGTTCCAGGAAGTCAACGTGCCGGTGCTGGGCGTGATCGAGAACATGAGCTATCACATCTGCCGCAAGTGCGGCGCGCGCCACGAGATTTTCGCGCACGGCGGCGGCGAGCGGCTGGCGCACGACCTGGGTGTGCCGTTTTTGGGCGAACTTCCGCTGGTCCGCGAATTGCGCGAGGGCGGCGACTACGCGCGTCCGCTGGTCGCAGTGCGCCCGGACCATCCGGTCACCGCGTCCTTCCGTTCGATGGCGGATCGGATCATCGACGGGCTCGAGCGCACGGAGGCTTGAACGTCGAGTGACGGCATCGAGCCGCGCGGCGGCAACTGGGGTGTTCGCGATATTTGACATCGAGACGCGCGTCGACAAGCGCTTGCTCAACCAGGCGTTATGCGCCGGCGAGGGTTTGAGCGACGAGGACGCTTTTCAACGTTTCCGCGAACAGTTGCGTGCGCGTCGCGGCAGCGATTTCTTTCCGCTAACGCTGCACATTCCGATTTCGATCGCGATCGGCGACGTCGGCGCTGACCACGTCCTGCGCTCGGCCGAAAGTCTCGCGCTCGATGGTTACTCCGAGGAGGCGCTGGCGCGCGAGTTCTGGACGCGCGCCGAGCGTTTCGCCGGATGCCTGGTTACGTTCAACGGACGGCGCTTCGATTTTCCCGTGCTCGAGCTTGCCGCGCTTCGTTACGGAATCGCCGCGCCCGCACATTTCGCCGAAGGCACCGGATCTGGACGCGCGCGCTATTCCACCGAGCGCCATCTGGATCTTTTCGACTACCTGACCAACTTCGGCGCCGCCGGCGGGTTGCGCGGCGGGATGGACCTGCTGCTCAAGATGATCGGCCTGCCGGGCAAGATGGAAGTCGACGGCTCGCAGGTCCAGGATTTGTACGAGCAGGGCCGGCTGGAGGAGATCCATCGCTACTGCCGCAACGACGTCGTGCAGACCTATTTCCTGTTTCTGCGCGTGGAGCTGATGCGCGGGCGGATCGATGACGCCGGCTATCGGCTCGCGTGCGAGGCCTCCGCCCATTTCCTCGATGAGATAAGTGCGCCGCCAACCTCCGATGCGTCGCCAGCCTCCGATGCTCCACCCGCGCCCGGCGAGCCGCCGCGAGGCCAGACGTGATGACCGACGCGGCGAACACTGCGCCGAAGATCTCGCTCATCGTCATCACGCGCAACGAGGAGGAGCTGATCGGCCAATGCCTCAAGAGCGCGGCGGCGTTCTGCGATGAATTGATCGTGGTCGATTCGTTCTCGACCGACCGCACGCTTGAAATCGCGCGCGGCCTGGGAGCGCGGGTTTTCGAGCGGCCCTTCGAAGGATATATCGCGCAAAAACAGTTCGCGCTCGAACAGGCCCGCGGGGAATGGGTCTTCTCACTCGACGCCGACGAGCAGGCGACCTGGGAATTGAGCAGCGAAATTCGCGCCGCGCTTCAGCGCCCGCAACCGGCCGCCGGCTACCGCGTGCGCCGCGTGCTCTACCATCTCGGCCACTACTACACGCGCGGACTCTACCCGGACTGGCACCTGCGGCTGTTTCGCCGCGAGCGCGCGCGCTTTGGCGGGCACGAGCCGCACGCCAGTGTGCAGATCGATGGGACCAACGCGGGGAGTGACGCGGGAATCGTCGCCAAACTCAACGCGCCGATTCTTCATTTCAGCTATCGCGACGTCGCGGACCACGTCGCCACGATCAACCGGCTAAGCTCGCAGGCGGCGGCCGAGGGCGACCCGGGCGCGCTCACCGTGGTCAAGATGATCGCCAATCCGGCCTGGCGCTTCCTCAACTTTTATTTTCTGCGCGGCGGCTTTCGCGAGGGCGGACGCGGGCTGTACGCGGCGATGAGTGCGGCTTTTTATGTCTTCCTCAAATACGCCAAGCTCTACGAGCGCCGGCTGCGAACACAGCGCCGATTGTGAGGCCGGTGCGCGCCGCGCCCCTAGCCTGTTATTCCGCTCGGCGTACCTGATAACGTAATCCGATTGCCATGAATGGTTCAGACAACCAAGCGCGGGCGGCGTGCGCGAACTCGCGGCGAATCGGGATTAGAACTCCATGCCAGCACGCGAAATAATCGACGGCGTCCTCGAACTGGTCGCCGGCCTCGACGCTCGCGGCACGCGCGCGCTCGACGTGAGCTGCCGCAACGGCGAAGTGATGCGCGCGCTGGCCGCGCGCGGTTTCGAGGTGCGCGGCACTCGCTTCGAACGCGGCCTGCCGCCGATCGAAGGGATGCCGATCGACGAGGGCGTCGACCTCACGCGCGGCCTGCCCTATCCCGACGAGAGCTTCGACCTGGTCGTGCTCACCGAGGTGATCGAACACCTGGAGAACCATCGCGCAGCCCTTGGCGAGGTGGCGCGCGTGCTGCGGCCGGGTGGTCATCTGATTTTGACCACGCCCAACATCATGCGCCTCGATTCGCGCCTGGGCTTCATGCTGTCGGGAATGCACAAGGCCAAGCGGCGCCAGATTCCGCTCGACACGCCGCTCGATGAGGCGCATCGCTATCACAACTATCCGATCCCGTTCGTGCTGCTCTACTATCTGATGCGCATCAACGGCTTGCGGCTCGAACGGCTGGCCCATGGCAAGGTCAAACCGTTCAGCTACGTGCTGTACGCGCTGCTTTACCCGATGGTCGCGCTCGACACGCAACTGCGCCTGGTATGGCGCGAGCGCAAACCGCCGATACGCGCGCTCAATCGCGAACTGGCGCGCTGGATGCTCGACCGGCGCGTGCTGACTGAAGACAACCTGATCGTGCTGGCGCACAAGGCGCTCGCGCAAGCGGCCCCGGGGGGCGTCTCTTCGGCCGCCGCCGCGAGCTTTGGTCCCCGCGCGGGGGCTTGATAAGTTAGCCAGGCTGAGACATGAAACGCCTGCTCGGCTACGTTCGCCCGTATTGGCATCGCTACGCGTTCGCCACGCTCTGCACGCTCGCCACCGTGACGCTCGGGATGGTGCTGCCATATCTGACCGGCAAGGCGATCGACTCCATCCAGGCCCACGATATCCGCCGTCTCAACCTGCTTGCCGGCGAAATCTTCGCGGCGGCGCTGGCGATGGGAGTGGTGCGATGGTTCTCGCGCTTCATGTTCTTCAACTGCGGGCGCGACGTCGAATACTGCCTGCGCAACGATCTCTTCACCCATCTCACGCTGCTCGACCGCTCTTTCTACGAGCGGCTGAAGACCGGCGACCTGATGTCGCGGATGATCAATGACCTGAGCGCGGTGCGGATGATGGTCGGGATGGGCGCGCTGACTTTCGCCAACACGCCGCTGGTCTACATCTATGCGCTGACCTTCATGTTCACCAAGCAATGGCGCCTCACGTTTGTATCGCTGGTGCCCTTCGTGATCCTGTTCTTCGCTATCCGCCAGCTCACGCAGACGCTGATGGAGCGCAGCCTGCGCGTGCAGGAGGAACTCGGCGCAATCGGCGCCAAGGTGCAGGAGAGCCTTTCGGGCATCCATGTCGTCAAGGCCTACACGCTGCACGAGCGCGAGGCCGAACAGTTTCGCCGCCGCAATGACAGTTACAACGAGGAGGGCCTGGCGCTCGCGCGGCTGCGCGGCGCGTTGATGCCGCTCATCCGCGGCACGTACGCGACCTCGATGATGATGGTGCTGGTGTACGGCAGCTACCTGGTCACGCGCAACCAGATGTCGATCGGCGGACTGGTCGCCTTCATGGGCTACCTGGCGCAGTTGATGTGGCCGACCACGGCGCTGGGCTGGGTGATTTCGATTTACCAGCGCGGGCGCGCTTCGATGAAGCGGCTCGACGAGATCTTTTTCGCTCCGGTCACGCCCTCGATCGATGGCGGCGAGACGCGGCTGGAAGTGGCCGGCGCAATTGAATGGGAGCACGTCTGGTTCAGCTACTTCGCGCACGATGGAAGCCGGTCCGGCGAAAATGGCCGCGACGGCCATTACGCATTGCGCGACGTCTCGGTCAAAATCGGCGCCGGAGAGAAGCTCGCGATCGTCGGCCGCACCGGCGCGGGCAAATCCACGATGGTCAAGCTGCTGACCCGGCTGGTCGAGCCGACCGCGGGCCGCGTCACGCTCGACGGGCGCGACGTGCACGATCTGCCGCTGGGGGCGCTGCGCAAGACGGTCGGGATGGTGCCGCAGGAGCCGACGCTGTTCTCCGACACGATGGCACGTAACATCGCGTTTGGCCGCGCCGACGCCTCGCTCGACGAAATCGCCCACGCCGCGCGCGTCGCCGGCCTCGAGTCCGATATCGCCGTGCTGCCGCAGGGCCTTGCGACAATCGTCGGGGAGCGCGGGATGTCGCTCTCGGGCGGGCAGAAGCAGCGCGTCACGATCGCGCGAGTGCTGGTCTATGACCCGGCGGTGGTGATGCTCGACGACGCGCTCTCCAGCGTAGACACCGAGACCGAGCGCGCCGTGCTCGATAGCCTGGCCGAGAGCGTGCGCGGCCGCACCACGGTCGTGGTGAGCCATCGGGCGTCCACCGTGCGCGACGCCGACCACATAATCGTGCTGGAGGAAGGCGAGATTGCCGAGCGCGGCACGCACGCGGAGTTGATGGCGCAGCGCGGGATTTACGCCGAGCTGTTCCATCGCCAACTGGTGGAGGAAGAACTCGCGCGCTACTGAAGCGCGCGAGTAGTGGACGATGGAGATCGCGGCGGAAGAAAAACTGGGCCGCGTTTACGACCTGAAGCTGCTCAGGTGGGTGTGGAGCTACGTCCATCCGTACCGCCGCCTGTTCTTCCTGTCCGTGGTGCTGATGCCGCTCAATTCGCTGTTCGCGCTCGCCCAACCGTACATCTGGAAACTCACGATCGATCTGTTTCTGACCCACAACCGCACCGTGCCGCCAGGATGGCTACGGCCGGTGCTTGAGGCTTTCGGCTCGCACGGACTGCTCGCGATGGGCTTCGTGTACCTGCTGCTGGTGGCGGGCGAGTTCTCGACCTTTTACGGGCAGTTCTACCTGACCATGATGGTCGCGCAGTACAGCCTGTCGGACCTCCGGATGGCGCTGTTCAAGCATGTCGAACGCCTGCCAATGGCATTTTTCGATCGTACGCCGACCGGCAGGCTGGTCAGCCGGATGACCACCGATATCGACGCGATCAACGAGATGTTCAGCGCGGGCTCGCTCACGATGTTCATCGACGTGCTGACGATGCTGGGAATCGTCGCGATCATGTTCGCGTTCAACGCACGGCTGGCGCTGTGGGCGATGTGCGCAGTGCCTCCACTGCTGCTCATCCTGAACTTTTTCGGCAGCCGCGCCCGCGTGGTCTACCGAGAGATCCGCGAACGGCTGGCCGCGCTCAACGCCTACCTGGCCGAGGCGCTGGCCGGGATGGCCGTGGTTCAGCTTTTCACGCGCGAAAAGCGGAGCCGCGAAGAGTTCGACGCGCTCAATATCAAGAGCCGCGACGCTCAGATGACCGCCAACATCTACGAGGCCGGTGTCTTCTCGGCGGTCGAATCGCTCAGCTCGGCGACCATCGGGATTATCCTGTGGGCCGGCGGCAGCGATGTGATCCGCCGCGTGATCACGCTCGGCACGCTGGTCGCCTTCATCGATTACGCGCAAAAGTTTTTCTTGCCGATGCGCGACATTTCGAGCAAGTACACCACCCTGCAATCGGCGCTCGCGGCGATGGAGCGGATCGAGGCGCTGATGGAAACGCCGGCGGCGATCGCTAGCCCGCCCGCGCCGCGCCAGCCCGGCTCCGTGCGCGGCGAGATCGTCTTCGACCACGTCGGCTTCGCCTACCGCGCGGGCGAGCCGGTGCTGCGCGATTTGAGCTTCACCGTCGAGCCGGGACGCAAGATTGCGATCGTCGGCGCCACCGGCTCCGGCAAATCCACCATCATCAAGCTGCTCACGCGCTTTTACGACGTCAGCGCCGGGCGCATCCTGGTCGACGGCATCGACGTGCGCGAGTGGGACCTCACGGCGCTGCGCCGCGCGATCGGCCTGGTGCAGCAGGACGTCTTCCTCTTCGCCGGCGACGTGTTCGACAACGTCCGCCTCGCCCGCACCGAACTTGGCGAGGCCGAGGTGCGCCAGGCGCTCCGGCGCGCGCAGGCCCTGGACTTCGTCGAGCGGCTGCCCGCCGGCCTGCAAGAGGAAATCCGCGAGCGCGGCGCCAACCTCTCCTCCGGCCAGCGCCAGCTCCTATCCTTCGCCCGCGCGCTCGCCTACGATCCGCGCGTGCTGGTGATGGACGAGGCGACTTCCAGCGTCGATAGCGAAACCGAATCGCTGGTGCAGCGCGCGCTCGACGAACTGCTCAAGGACCGCACCGCCCTGGTGATCGCGCATCGCCTCTCCACCATCGAGCGCGCCGACCGCATCCTGGTGCTGAGCCAGGGCGCGCTGCGCGAGAGCGGCACGCACGCGGAACTGCTCGCCCGCCGCGGCCTGTATCACCGTCTGTTCGAGCTGCAATACGCGACCGCGGCCGAGCCCACCCGCCAGGCCGTGGACTGATACCTTGGCGCCGTCGATGGCAATGCGCACGTTTGCCCTCGCGATCATATTGGCCGTGAGCGCCGTCACGCTGGCCGGATGCGAAGCGGGGTACATCGCGCGCGCGGCCTATGAGGAAGGTCTCCTGCTGTGGCGCCGAAAGTCGATTGACACGGTGCTCGCACGCGGCGATTTGCCGCCCGCAGTCCGTGCGCGCCTGGAAACCGTGCTCAAGGTGCGCGAGTTCGCCAGTGACAGCCTTGGGCTGAATGTCGGCCGCGCTTACACCAGCATCTCCGCGGTCGATAAGGGAGCGATTGCCTGGGTGGTGATGGCGGCGCCGCGCGACTCGCTCGAGCCCTACACCTGGTGGTTCCCGATCGTCGGCAGAATCCCCTACCGCGGCTACTTCAACAAGGATCACGCCGACGCCGAGGCCGCCGAGATGGAGGAGCGCGGGTATGACACGATGGTGCGGCCGGCGGTGGCATTCTCGAGCCTCGGATTTTTCAACGACCCGCTGCTCTCCAACCTGCTGCGCCTTAGCGGCGTCGAGCTGGGCGGCGTGATCATCCACGAACTGTTCCATCGCACCTACTTCCTGGCGAGCGACGTGATGTTTGACGAATCGGCGGCGACCTACGTCGGCAGCGCGGGCGCGGTCAAATTCTTCGAGGCGACCGAGGGGCGCGGCTCCGCCAACGCCGAGGCCGCGCGCGGGGTGCTCGACGCCGATCTGAAGTTTGCGCACTTTTTGAATGACGAAGCGGCGCGCCTGGTCGAGCTTTACCAAAGCGGGCTCCCGCACGCTGAGATTTTAAAGCGCCGGGTGACGATCTTCGCCAGCATCAACGCCGACTACGCGCAACTCAAGCCGCACCTGTCGGGACTGGAACGCTTCGATCTCGACAAGGAACCGCTCAATAACGCGGTACTGATCAACTACCTGATCTATTTTCACGATCTCGACAGTTTCGCCAAACTCGATCACATCTACGGCGGCAACCTGCACGACACCATCAAGGCGATAATCGCGCTGGCCGAGTCGGACCGGGACAATCCCTTCAATCCGATCGAGCGGGCGACCCGCGTCGGTCCACTTCGCGCCGCAGCGCAGGCCGACACACCGCAATCGACGTCCAACGCCGCGCGCTCTCCGGCACCTGCGTCGAGCGTGGCGCGTTAGTGTGCTGAGTCTCAAGTTCGTTAAATACAATTCTCCGTCGGTCACGGATCATCCCGCCAGATATGGCGCGGCAAGCCGAGCCGCCGGTCGGTTATTCATCACAATATGGTCGAGAGAAAAAGCGCGGCTCCGCAGACTCCAACCGCCATCGAACCATACCAGACCAACCGCACCCGGGTGAGCGCCGCCACGGCGCCAAGCGCAATCGCCACCTGGAACAGCGCGACGCTGTTGGCGAACCGGTGATGCTGATGCATCAGATGGTCGGCCTCGGCTGACTTGCGGTCGCGCTCACGCTCCTTGTCGTGGGCCACCCGCGCGAGGTCAGCTTGTTCGCGCGCGTAACGCTGACGCTCTTCGCTGAACCACGCGGGCGGCTGTTTGCCAAGCGCGAGCCAGGCCGTCTCCGACGCGTGCTGGATTGCGGACTTGATCCCCTTGGCCTGGTAGGCCGCCCATTGGTCGGAAGCCTCGGCCTGGAGCCTGGTCGCCTCGGTCTTCATCACCAGCGCCTCGTTGACCGTTCCGCCCGCACGCAATGCGGCCACCGCCGCCAGGGCCGCAAACAGCGCCGTGGTCAGCGCGATCGCCCTGAGCAGCGAGCCGCCCTCGCGCTCCAGCTCTTCGTGAATCTCTTCGTGGAGCTTGTCGGTATCGACCTCAATTTCTTCGGGCACGTACCTTCCCCTCCCGCTGAAAGCCGATCGAAATCGCCGCGGCGCCCGCTAAAGCGCCGCGAGCTCGTCGACTAACGCGACGGTGATCTCGCGCTCGCGGCCGCCGAAAAAATGATCGGCGCCGGAAATGATCTTGAGCCGTGCCGAAGGTCCCAGCCGCCCGGCCAGCGCCGCCAGATGGTTCGCCGGACAATACGAATCCTGATCGCCGGCGAGCAGCACGATAGGTTTGGCAATCGTGCCGAGCGCCGACGGATTGATCATTCCGAGCGGCAACGCAACCGTCACGATCGCCGCGACCTCCTCCACGCTCGCCGCTGCCCTCACCGCCGTCATCGCGCCGAACGAGTACCCGGCAAGCACCGCGCCGTCGGCGCTCACTCTCTTTTGCGCGGTAAGAAACCGGATCGCCGCGACAGCGTCGTCGGCCTCGCCCTTGCCGTTGTCGAACTCGCCTTCGCTCTGACCGACGCCGCGAAAGTTAAAGCGCAAAGTGGCAAAGCCGCGCGCGTGCAGCGCCTCGATCACGGCGTCGACCACGTTGTTGTACATCGAGCCGCCATAGAGCGGATGCGGATGGCATACGACGGCCGCGCGATGCGGCCTGGCGCCGTCAGGGACTGCGATCATTCCTTCCAGTTTGAGCTCGCCGGATTTGAACGTGACCCGCTCTTCCTTCATTGAACCTTTCCTCGCATTAATCCTTTCCTCGAAGTTTCGGCTCTTCGACAGCTTTAAGTGTCACTTTAAGTACGCTGAATGCTGTAGCCCGCCGCCGTGCTGCTGTGACGCCCTGCTATACTACATCGGCGTGCGATGAACGAATTGTTCAAATCCGATGCGCGATCGGCGCCGAAATTCGCTGCCGACCGGATGCTCGCGCGCCTGGCGCGATGGCTTCGGCTGCTCGGCGCCGACGTGCTCTTCGACCCGTCGCTGGGCGGTGACAAGCTGCTTGGACGGGCGCGCGCCGAGGGCCGCGTCACGCTGACGCGCGACAAGCGTCTGCGCACCGCATCCGACGCGCTCTATGTCAAAGGCAACCTGTTCCGCGATCAGCTTCGTGAAGTCCTTGCGCGCTTTCCGTTCGATCCCCGCCGCGGAGCTTTCACGCGATGCTCGCACTGCAACGAACCGCTCGCCGAGGCCGGCCGCGACACCGTCGTGCGCCGCGTGCCGCCCTTCGTCTATGCGAGCCAGGAGCACTTCTCACGCTGCCCGCGATGCGGCCGGGTCTACTGGGGCGCGACCCATCTTGAACGCATCCGGCGCGAACTCGACGCGATGGGTTTGTAACCGGCCGCGCTGCGCGGGTCCCCGGCGCCACGCCGCTCGCGATGCGATCGCAGGCCTCTGGTGCTAAAATCGCGCCATGACGCCAAGCGGAAAATTTATCACCCTCGACGATAAGCTTTACGACTACCTGCTCGCCCGCGGACACAACCATGAGCCGGTGCTGCGCGAGCTGGTGCGGGAGACCCAAGAGAAGCTGGGGCGGCGGGCCGGGATGCAGATCGCGCCCGAGCAGGGGAGCTTCATGACGATGCTCGTGCGAGCGATCGGCGCGCGGCGCGCGATCGAGGTCGGCACATTTACCGGCTATAGCGCGATTTGTATCGCCCGCGGCCTCGCCGCCGACGGCAGCCTGCTCTGCTGCGACGTGAGCGAAGAGTGGACCGCGATCGCGCGGCGCTACTGGGAGAGGGCCGGCGTCGCCGGCAGGATAACGCTCAAGCTTGCCCCGGCGCTCGATACGCTACGCGCGTTGCCCTCCGGCGCGGATTTCGATTTCGCCTTTATCGATGCCGACAAGACCAACTATCGCCACTACTACGAGGAAGTGCTACGCCGCACGCGCGCGGGCGGTTTGATCCTGGTCGACAACGTACTCTGGGACGGGGCAGTGCTCGATGAAAAGGATCAGACCGACGATACCAGGGCGATCCGCGCCTTCAATGATTTCGCGGTGACCGACAAGCGGGTGGAACTCGTGATGCTGCCGATCTCGGATGGCCTGACGATCGCGCGCAAGCTGTAAGAGCGGGAAATCAGCCGGCCAGTTCGCGGCGAAACCAGTCCATCGCCAGCGCCGTGCCCTCGCGTAGCGAAACTTTCGGCGTGATGCCCAGCAGCGTTCGCATCTTAGTGTTGTCGGGCACGCGGCGCGGAATGTCCTCGTAGCTCTGGCCATAGACGTCGGACTGGCTGACGAATTTGATTTTCGACTTGGTCGTCCCGTAAAGCTCGATCATCAGATTGGCGAATTCCAGCACCGTGGTCTCGACGTCGGTGCCGATATTGATCGCCTGGCCGTCGGCCGCGGGATTGATCCCGGCCGCAACCGTCGCGGCGACCGCGTCGGTGACGTAAGTGAAGCATCGCGTCTGCTTGCCGTCGCCGATCACGGTGAGGTCGGCGCCGCGCAGCAACTGGCCCATGAAAATCGTGAACAGGCGGCCGACGTCGACCCGATCCAGCCGCGGTCCATAGATGTTGAAGTAACGCACCACCGTCACCGGCTGGCCGAGCTTGTGGTAGGCGAAGCAGAAATGCTCACCCACCGCTTTAGAGGTCGAGTAGCACCAGCGATCGATCGTGGTCGCGCCCAGCACGCGGTCGTCATCCTCTTTCCACGGCACCTTGGGATTGCGTCCGTAGACCTCAGAGGTCGAGCTGAAGACCAGGCGCCGCCCGTGCTTGTAGGCCGCTTTCAGTACGTTCTGCGTGCCGTTGACGTTGACGTTGAGCGTCTCGTAAGGGTCGCCGACATAGTGCTCGACGCCCACCACGGCGGCGAGATGGTAGATGAGGTCGGCCTTGGACACCAGGCTATCAATAAGCTCCAGGTTGAAGACCGTGTCGTGGACGTAATGGAAGCGCGAATTGTCGAGGAGGTGGCGCACCTTGGCGATCGCGCCGGTGTCGAGCACGAAAACCTCATCGCCGCGCGCGATGAACGCGTCGCTCAGATGCGAGCCCAAAAAGCCCGCGCCGCCCGTAATCAGAACCCGCATGCTGCCTCCGCTATTCCAGTCGCGCACGCGTTCCGGCGCCGTGCGAAACTTCGGACAAAACCCCAGACAAAATTTCAGCCGCCGCGCCCTCCGGCACGCCGTCGAACTGCGCCCGCGCGATTAACAGACTGCCCTCGCCCGCCGCAACTTCAACCGCGCCGCCGCCGGCCGTCGACACGATCTCGACGATCTCGCCCGGAGCGCCGCGCCGCCCCGCTTCGGCGGCGATCCTGCTTTCCCATACGAAGAGCTTGCGCCCGCCGAACGAGCAGAACGCACCCGGGTAAGGATGCGTCACAGCGCGCACGAGGTTGAAGATGCGCCGCGCCGGCCATCGCCAATCGATTCGCCCGTCCTCGGGTCGGCGCCGCCCGAAGTAGCTGCCGCGCGAAAGATCCTGCGGGCGGCGTGGCGCGCGTCCGGCCGCGATCAGCGGATGCATATCGGTCAGCAGCGCGACGCCCGCCGGCACCAGCTTGCGGTACAGCGTCAGCGCTGTGTCGCTGTCGTCGATCGCGACTGCGCGCTGCCCCACGATATCGCCGGCGTCGGAGCGCGCGACCATGTGATGCAGTGTCACTCCTGCCTCGCGCTCGCCATTGACCAGCATCCAGTTGACCGGCGCGCGGCCGCGATAGGCCGGCAGCAGCGAGCCGTGCAGGTTGTACGCGCCGAGCGGCGCCGTGCGCAGCAACGCGTCGGGCAGCAGGTTGCGATAGTAAAACGAATAGATGATCGCTGGGCGCATCGCCGCGACCCGCTCGATCCACGGCTCGTCGAGGCGCTCCGGCGTGTGGATCGGCACGCCATGGCGGCGCGCCAGGTCGAAACACGAGCGCCACCAGATTTCCTCGTGCGAATCATCTTCATGCGTGAACAGCGCCGCCACCGGCACGCCCATCTTCAGCAGCGCCTCCATGCATCCGTAGCCCATCTCGTGGTAGGCGAACAGCAGGCATCGCGCAGCGCTCGGCTGCGGGGCGATCGCGTGAGGATTTTCGGCGGCCACGTTTTCTTCAGCGACGCTCCAGCGAATCGGGTTCGTCGCCATGCACGGCGCGCACGATATAGGTCGGGCGGCGGCGCACCTCCAGGTAAATGCGCCCGATGTACTCGCCGATCAGCCCCACGGCGAGCAGGACGAAGCCCAGCACCAGGAAGTTCAACGCGAACAACGTCCAGAGCGCGCCTTCCTGTTGCGGACCGTAGAGGATGCGATGGGCGAGAAGCACTAATACCAACAGCGCGTCGAGCACGAACACGAGGATCCCGGCAACGCTCACCGCCTGGATCGGCATCAGCGAGAAGCCGGTGATGAGGTTGAGGCTCAGATGCGCGAGGCGGAACAGGTTGTACTTGGAGCTGCCGCTCTGGCGCTCCTCGTGGCCGACCGGTATCTCGGCCACGCGCTTGGCGAACGAGTTGGCCAGCGCCGGAACGAAGGCCGCCTTCTCGTCGCAGGCGACCACGGTGTCAACGATGTGGCGGCGATAGGCGCGCAGCATGCATCCGTAGTCGTGCATCGGCACGCCCACGATCATCGAGGTCACCCGGTTTTGCAGGTTCGAGGCGAAGCGGCGATAGGCGAAGTCGTGGCGCACCTCGCGCCATCCACCGACCACGTCGTTGCCGTCATCGATTGCGGCGAGCAGGCGCGGAATTTCCTCGGGCGGGTTCTGCAGGTCGGCGTCGAGCGTCACCACAATTTCGCCACGGCACTGGCGAAAGCCGGCCAGGATGGCCGAGTGCTGGCCGAAGTTGCGCGCCAGTTCGATCACGCGCACCGCGCCATGTGCGGGCGCGGCAATCTCGCGCAGGATGTCGAGCGATTGGTCGGCCGAGCCGTCGTCGACGAACAGGACCTCCCACGGCCGTCCGCAGGCGCGCAGCACCGGCTCCAGCCGCGCCCACAGCGCGCGCAGATTGGCAGCCTCGTTGTAAACCGGAACCACGACCGACACGAGCGACTTATCCGCCGCCGTCCTCGGCTCGCGAATCGCGGTTATTTTTTCGGCTGAGCTCAAATCTTCCCGCAAAAAACGCAGCGCGGACCGTCCCGGCCCATGAAACGACCGGATCCCGCCGCAATTGTTACAGACGACCCCGCGAACTTAAAGACGATACCGCGCCGGAGAATCCACGGAAAGAGGCGCATTTTCTCAACGATTTCCGGCGGACGCTTCCCAGCATGCTTTTTGCAGCCCTTGGCGCGTCGTAATTGCGCTTCTGCAATGTGGGGGAGTGAAGGAGGCCGCGGTCGTGACGCGCAACCTTTTGCATTCCCTCATCTTCTCGGCGGCTCTGGTGGGCCTCGCCGGATGTTCCAACGTCAGTCAGCAGGCGGAAGAACGGCGGCCTTTCTTTCAACCGGAGTATGGGCTCAACAGCCATGGACGCAAGACCTGGTTCGACAGGGTTGTCGAACTCGATCCCGGCGGCTTGCAGGTCAAGATTGCACCCGACTATCAACGCAACGCCCCGCTCAGGATCGCGGTGCTTCCGTTCACCGATCGCGGGAGCGCGAACTTCGTGGTGGACAAGATCCCACTGACCTTCCGCGACCAGCAGCGGCGCGCGAGATGGGCCTGGACCGACGCGCAACGCCTGCGCCGCTCGATGGTAGGCTATCTCTCCGGGCGCGAATTCTACGTTCTCAATCCGATCGGTATCGACGCGGTCCTGAGCGCGCACGGGATCACCGACGAGGAGAAGCTCAACAAAATATCCCCGCAGAAGCTCGGCTCATGGCTCGGCGCTGACGCCGTCGTTTACGGTGAGGTCCTCCATTATGAGGCGTACTACCTGGCGCTTCTCTCTGGCTGGCAGGTGAGTATACGCGGCAGGATGGTATCGACTCACGGCGGCGAGCAGTTGGTAGAATTTCATGGCAGTCGTTACGACGTGAATTTTTTGCCCGCACTTGATGTCGAGGATATTCTGATAAATTCCGCCGAATCGCTATTGCAACTGCGCGACATAGAGCTGGCACGTTCGGAGCAGGAGGTCTGCCGGGAACTTGTGCTGCGTATTCCAGTGTCCCAGAATCTGCGGCTCCAAATCGCCCGGCAGGCGCTCGAGATTGACGCTCGCGATGAGAACTCGGCGATGCCGGTTGCGATGACGACAGCGAGTCGGGAAGCCAGCCCCCCGAGCCAGCCCCCGAGCATCGAGGCGCCGCCGCCGGATGAACCTGCGCAGGCTAATTCCGCACCGGATCAGCCAGTGAGCAGCATCGAGATTCGCGCCCCCGGTCCGTAGCGGCGCAAGTCGCTCGCTCCCGGCGCGAGCCAAGTTGGCCGGGCAGTTGACGGCGCGCGCCCTCGTCCGCAGACTCTTGCGATCATGTCTGCGACGCCGCCTGCGCCATCCGCGCTACCCACGATCCTGGCCGAGCGCCATCGGCCGCTGCGCCTGCTGGTCTGCGCGATTCTCGCGGCGATGCTCTATCTGCCCGCGCTCGGCCGTCCCGCGCTGTGGGAGCCCGACGAGGGACGCTATGCGGAAATCGCGCGAGAGATGGTGCTCGCGCACGACTACGTGACTCCGCGCGACAACTGGGTGCGCTATTTCGAAAAGCCGCCGCTGGTCTATTGGGCCGAGGCGCTCGCGATAAAACTCCTCGGCCCCAACGAGTTGGCCGTGCGCCTGCCGGCCGCCCTCGCGAGCGTGGCAGAAGTGGCCGTGACCGCGGCGCTCGGCGAAGCGATGTTCGGGGCGGCGGTGGGACTCGCAGCCGCGATGGTGCTGGGGCTCTCTCCGCTGGTTTTCGGCTTCGCCCGCTTCGCGACACTCGATCCGGCGCTCGCGCTTTTCATTACCGCCGCGCTGGGCGCCTTCTGGGCCGCGGCGCGCGCTCCGGGCTTTGACAGCACGGCGGGGCGCCGATGGTTCCTGCTATCGGCGGCGATGGTCGCCGCCGGCACGCTCACCAAGGGCATGGTGGCGCCGGTGCTGACGGGCGCGGTCGGGCTCGCCTGGCTGCTCGGTGAGCGGCGCGCGCGTGAGATTGCGCGGATGCCGTGGCGCGGCGCGATCGCCATCTATGCCGCGATCGCTGCGCCATGGTTCGTGATCGCGGCGCGGCGCAATCCGGAATTTTTGCGCTTCTTTTTCATCCACGAACATGTCGAGCGCTATCTCGAAAACACCGAGCATGGATGGGGTCCGTACTTTTTCGTGGTGGTGGTGATAGCCGGGATGTGGCCGTGGATTTGTTTTGTGCCGACGGGCGTGCGCGAACTGATGCGCGCGCGCGCCGGCAAGGATGACGCGCAGGCGCCCTGTCGGCCGTATGCGCGAGGATCGTTGTCTTTTATGCTTTGGTGGTTCGGGATTATCCTGGTCTTCTTCTCGATTCCGCGCGCCAAGCTCGGCTCGTACATTCTGCCCGCGATTCCGCCGCTCGCGATCCTGGCCGGCTATGCTCTGTGCCGCCTGCCCCGACTCGAAGTGCCGGGCCTGCGCAGGCTCTTCGGCACGCTCGCATTGCTTAACCTCGCCGCGACCGCCGCATTCGCGATCGCATGCGCGTATTTCACTTCGCCGGCAAAGTCCACGCTCCTCGCCGACGCGCTTGCCGCTATGGCCCTGCTAACGGCGGCGTCGTTCGCATGTCTTACAATCGCATGGCGCGGGCGCAGCCGCGCGGCTGCGGCCGGCGCTCTCGCGCTTGGTGTCGTGATGGCGCTGGGCGTGATGGTCAAGGCACGGATGGACGCACAACCGCTGGGTTCGTACCGGAAACTCGCGCGAGAGATCGTGCCGTACCTCGGCCCCGGATGCCGCCTGGCGTCGTATCGCCATTTCGTCCAGTCACTGCCGTTCTACACAGGCTATCGGGAGGCCCTGGTCGATTATCGCGGAGAACTGGCGCCGTTCGGCCTCGGCCCCGACGCGCGCGCGAGCTTTATCGCAACCGACGCCGGACTCGCGCAGCTTTGGCGTGGCACAGGATGCGCCGTGCTGGTGGTCAATCGCAACGATCTCGCGCACGTCCGCGCGCTGCTGGGCTCCGCGACAACAGTCGTCGGATGCGAGGGCAAAAAGCTCGCGCTCTATAACCGGACGAGCCCCGAACCGGCCGGGGCGCATCTGTGCACGCCCGATCTTCCTCGATGAGACGGGGACTTGGTTTCACCGCGCGCTAATTGTAAGTTTCCATCAGGTGACGCGGCACCGCGCGTCCTGCATTATCCGGGGGGAGGGGACGGTGGATGGCTGCCGCACGGGAAACAGAAGCAACCGTGAGTTCCGGGAGCGAGACCAAGTCCGGAGACAAAACCGATTCCGGCGCCAAGTCTCGCAACGCGACCGAGACCACCGGCAACCAGGCCGCGCCTGACGGCGAAACCAGGCCATCAGCAGGGGTCAAAACCGACAGCGCCGGCGCGGCCCCGTCGTCGTCATCGGAATCGCAGAAGGCGGGCGCCGAGGGCGAGCCCAGCCTGGGCAAGACTCTGGCCGCGGCGCGCGAGCGGCGCGGCGTCTCACGCGCCGACGTCGTCGCGGAGACCCGCATCCCCGCTCATTACATCGAGATGATCGAGAGTAGCGACTACGGCCTCATCTCCGATCAGCTCTACCTGATGCCGTTTCTGCGCCGCTATGCCGCCTTTCTCAACCTCGACGGCGAAGAGGTTGCGATGCGTTTCGTGCGCGAGGTGCAGCGCGCCGAAGTCGCGGCGGTACCGCGGATGTCCGAGCCGCTGGCCCTGCACGATCACAAACGTTCACCCTGGGGACGCGTGGCCGTGGTGATAATCGTGCTGTCGGCGATTGTCGTGCTCTACGTTATCGCCTCCGAGCGCCATAGCGGCGAGTTCGGTTTCCATCAGGCGTCGCCGCCGGCCGCGCCATCCGCGCCAAGCGCCGCAATCCCGCCGCCAGCGCCAGCCCCGATGGCCGCGCCAGCGCCCATGGCACCAATGGATGCGCCAGCACCGATGGCCGCGCCGGCACCTCAGGCCGCCGCTCCCGCGCAAATGCCCGCGACCCGCGTCGTCGGCGGTACGACGGCGCCAGCCGCCAGGCGGCCACAAAAAATGCCTCCATCGCGCGCGACCTCGCCCGCCGACAGCACCGACGAATAGCCGAAGGCGCGGGAGGATTGCGGCGCGATGCTCCTAATGGAGCACGCTGTTGGCGATTTCCTCGGCGATGAGTTTCCTAGCCTCATGCGGGTCGAAACCCGGATGTGCCACTGCGACCACGGTCAACTCACGGCCATCGTTTCCAGCCGTCGCGCGTGCGACGAAAATCGTGTCGTATACGGCACTCGCCTCGCGTTCCCGGCGCGCCTCATCGACCGGGCCGGTGCGCTGATACTGCCGCATGTAGGGCGGTAATGCCGAGCGTTGTTGCGCCGTCGCCGGCGGCACCGGCCATTGCGTCATCGGAAATGGCGGCAATGGACCGCCCATCGGAGCGCTCTGTTGCTGCATCTGGCCCTGCTGCTGGTAACTATTGACGTCGTTCTTCGTGTGCGAGTTGCCCTCGGCCGCGGTGCTGTCGTCCTCGTCGGAATCGTCGTTCTCATTAGATGCCGCTTGTTCTGGCAAGGGCGGCGGCTTGACCCCGGCCTGCTTGAGCAGTGCTATCGCGTCCCCGTTGCCCGGGGCCACCTCGTTGAGCGACATCCCCGGCTCCAGCGCACGATGGGTCAGCGTGATGGTCAAGGTCAATTCCGAAGTCGCGCCGCCGCTCGCCAGCCGTCCCGCCACCTGCAAATCCTGGCTCAGAACCTGTTGCAAGACCGGGTCGGTCGCGATCACGCCGAGCGCAGTCGTAGGCGGCACCGGCAGCTTGCCGCTGATCTTGACCACTATCTGGGGTGCTTCAACGGCGCGCGCCGCTTTCCCGCCGCCGACAAGCGCGATGGCCAGCGCGGAAAAAAAAATCGCATCGACGGCCGCGGCTTTGATCGATCTCACAAGGTCCTGGAATTTCGCCGACAGCCCTCGCATCGACGCTCCCCCCTGACGCTTCGCGATCAGGGCAACTTCTGCTTGAGTACTTCCTGCGCACGCGCGGCCCGCCATTTGATCAACTGCTCGGCGAGGTCCTCACGGCCGAGCGCGAGAATCGCGACCGTGAACAAGCCCGCGTTGGCGGCCCCGGCCTTGCCAATCGCCATCGTCGCCACCGGCACGCCGCGCGGCATCTGGACGATCGAGAGCAGCGAATCCATTCCGCTGAGCGCCGTCGTCGGCATCGGCACGCCGATCACCGGCAGTATCGTCTTGGCCGCGATGACGCCCGGCAGATGCGCGGCGCCGCCTGCGCCCGCGATCATCACCTGCAGGCCGCGTTCGACGGCCGCCGCGGCATACTCCAGCGTGAGGTCGGGCGTGCGATGCGCGGAGAGAATCCTCACCTCATGTGACACTTTAAATTCGGTCAGAATTTCGGCCGCCGCCGACATGTGCTCCCAATCGCTCTTGCTCCCCATGATTATGCCGACCAGCGGCGATGCGGCCTGAGCCATCGTCTCTCCTCTCCTCTCGCGCGTGCTTCCGAGGAACGAGGCTTGTCTGCCGAGGCCCGGTTGTCAAGCCGCATCGAGACACGTAATCACTGTTAGGTCTCTATTTCGTCCGGTTAGATTCCTGGGCCGCGACCCGGCGCGGCGGCAACGATGGCGACGCCGATACCGATCAACCGGTGCGTTTTTAGGCTCGACGAAATCGCCGCCGCAACCGGCGGCGAGATGTTCGGCGCGCCCGATACGATCGTCCGTGGAGTCATCAGCGACACGCGCGTGGTCGGCGCCGGCGCCCTGTTCGTGGCGCTTAAAGGCGTAGGCCGCGACGGCCATGCGTACCAAGCCGAGGCAGCGCGGCGCGGCGCGGCCGCCACGCTAGTCGAGCGCGGCCGTCGCCTCACCGACCTCGCCAACCTTGCAGCGGTGGAAGTCGACGACACGCTCGCCGCCCTTGGCGATCTTGCCCGCCATCATCTGCGGCGCACGCGCGCGGCGCATCCTATGGGATGCGTCGCGATCGGCGGCGCGGTGGGCAAGACCAGCACCAAGGAGCTCTGCGCGGCCGTGGTACGCGCGCTCTTCGGAGAAACGCTGGCCACGCCGGGCAACCTCAACAACCTGATCGGCGTGCCGATGACGATCTTCACGCTTACCGAGCACCATCGCGCTGCCGTGCTCGAGTGCGGCACCAACACGCGCGGCGAGATCGCGCGGCTTGCGCGAATCGTCGAGCCCGACGTCGCCGTCGTGCTCAACGTCGACGTAGAGCACAGCGAGGGGCTGGGCGGCCTGGAGGAAATCGCCGACGAAGAGGCGGCGCTGTTCACCACCGCGCGCCGCGCGGTGGTGGCCTGCGCCGAAGAGCGCCTGGTGATGGAGCGCGTCCCGCGCGGCGCCGAGGTCGTGACCTTCGGCGCCGACGCGGCGGCCGACGTGCGCATCGCGGCGCGCGCGCCGGCCGCCGCCGGCCCTGCCGGCGACGGCCGCTCGCGCGTGACGCTCGCGCTTAGTCCGCGGCTACTCGCTGCGGGCGCGCCGCCGCGGCTTGACGCCGCGCTGGCGCTGCTCGGCGCCGCGGCGGCGCGCAATGCGGCGGCGGCCGTGGCGGCCGCCGCCGCATTGCGCGCGCGCGGGCTTACGGCGGCCGAACTCGCCGCGGTTGCCCGCGCGCTCGAAAGCGTCGCGCCGGTCGCCGGCCGCTTGCAGATGCGCGCGCTGGGCGGCCTGCTGGTGATCGACGACACTTACAACGCCAACCCGCGTTCCGTGCGCGCGGCGCTGGAGGCCGCGCACGAAAGTGCGCGGGCGCCGGGCGCGCGCCTGGTCGTCGCGCTCGGCGACATGCTGGAGCTGGGCACACTCGCGCCCGCGATGCATGCCGAAGTTGTTGCCGACGTAATGCGGCTTGCGCCCGCGGCCTTCATCGCCGTGGGTCCCGAGATGACAACCGCCGCCGGCGCAGCCGGCATTGCCGGCCGCGCTGGCGTGCTCACCGCGCCCGACAGCGCCGCCGCCGCGGACCTCGTGTGCGCGCTCGTGCGGGAGGGCGACGTCGTGCTGGTCAAAGGTTCGCGGGGCATCCAGATGGAGCGCATAATCGAAGCACTCGGGGGACGGTTTGGAAGTCGCACTCAAAATTGACGTCGACACGCATCAGGGACTCGAGGCCGGCGTGCCGCGTCTGGCGCGGATGCTCGCGGCCGAGGGCGTCGCGGCGAGCTTTTATATCGCGATGGGGCCGGACAACTCGGGCCGCGCGGTGGTGCGCGTGCTGCGCAATCCCGGCTTCCTGAAAAAGATGCGCCGCACGAAGGCGGTCAGGATGTACGGCCTGCGCACGGTGCTCTCCGGCACGCTGCTGCCGGCGCGGCCGATCGCGCTTGCGCTCCCCGACGTCGTGCGCGGACTCAAGCGCGCGGGCTTCGAGGTTGGCGTGCACGGCTGGGACCATGTGCGATGGCAGGACGGAATCGACAAACTCGGCGAGGCAGGAATCCGCGCCGAACTGGGCGAGGCGTTCGAGGCCTACCGCGCGATCTTCCGCGAAAGAGCACGCGGCTTCGCGGCCCCCGGGTGGCGCACCAACGCGATCGCGCTCAGGCTGCTCGACTCGATGGAACTCAGCTATCGCAGCGACACCCGCGGCAGGACGCCGTTTCGATGCCGTGTCGAGGGCGAAGTCCTCAGCACCCCCGAGATTCCAACCACGCTGCCGACGCTGGACGAGGTGATGGGACGCGAGGACCTGCCCGACGCGGCCGCGGTGCTGGAATTTTATTTGACCCAGTTCAGCGCCGACCGGCTCAACGTCCATACAGTACACGCCGAGACCGAAGGGATGGCCGAGCTGGAGAGCTTCACCAACCTCATTCGCGCGTTAAAAACGCGCGGGGCGAAGTTCGTCCGCCTCGACGAGGTCGCGGCGCGCCTGGGTGGCGCGGAACTGCCAGTGTGCGAGGTCGTGCGTGCGACGTTGCCCGGCCGCGCCGGATGGGTCGCAGCGCAAGGCCCCGACCCGGCTTAGTGGACCCTTGAGGTCATCCTGACCGGAGAGGAAGCGTTCGCGATCAAGACGCGCTCAGAACTTTGCAGACGCGCGCGAAAGCGGCTTCGCGCTGTGAGCTACGAACGTGCCCAGCGCCTGCTCGACGAACATCAGGCGATCGTTGCCCCAGAACATCTGCTCGCCGACGAAAAACGTCGGCGCACCAAACGCGCCGCGGGCGACCGCCGATTCGGTGGAAACGCGGAGCGCGTCCTTGACCGCCTGCTCCTCGGAGGCCGCCGCAATTCGATCCGCGTCCAGGCCCGCCCGCTCCAATACCCCGCGCACGACCGCCGCGTCGCCGAGGTTGAGCCCCTCGCGCCAGAACGCGTCGAAGATTGCGCGATGATACGCACCGAAGACGCCCAGGCGCTCGGCAGCGATCGCGCCGCGCATCAGGCGTATCGTGTTGATCGGAAAATGCGCATTGTGAAGCGCCGGCACGCCGTAGTGCTTGGCCCAGCGCTCCAGGTCGGCCATCAGGTATTTTCGCTTGGCCTCGATTGCGATTGGCGAGGAGTTGCCGGTCTCCTTGAATACCCCGCCGAGCAGCATCGGCCGGTAGACCACACGCGCGCCGGTGCGCTCGGCCAGTCCTGTGAGCTGAGTATCGGCGAGATAGCTGAACGGACTTCCATAGTCGAAGAAAAATTCGAGCTCCCTGGCCATGCTTTATTCCTCCGCGCGCCGGTCAGCGGCGCTCTTCAGTAAGTTGTGCTAGTTGCATCATGCAACCATAACGATAAGGGTTCATAGCATCATCTGGTTGCATGATGCAACTGGATTGTCACGGTAGAGATAGCCGCGCCGTGACAACTTCGTCCGCCGCGAAGCTTCCAACACGCGAAGCCTTCCAACAATAGACCGCTTCACCACCGATATGTTATTTCTCAAACTCAAGCCTCTTCCGGCCGAGAAGAAACCAGCGAGGAGAAACCCACGATGTCCGCACACGAGTTCTTTGCTGAAAGCCCCCGCGAAGCCGGCCTCGATCCGCAAAAAGTCGACGCGCTATTCGAGCGCGCCGCGCGCGAAGTCAACGAGGGCCTGCTGCCCTCGTGCCAGATCGCGGTCGCGCGCCACGGCAAGGTCGGCGCGATGCGCACCTTCGGGCACGCCGTGCAGGGCGGCGCCGACCGTCCCGCCACTAACGACACGCTCTACATCATCTTCTCCTGCACCAAGGCGATAGTGTCGGCGGCCGCGTGGCTGCTGATCGGCGAGGGCAACCTCGACATCCGCGAACGTGTGGCGGATATCGTTCCCGAGTTCGGCAGCAACGGCAAGGACGTGATCACGGTCGAAGAACTGTTCCTGCATACCGCCGGCTTTCCCAACGCGCCGTATGCGCAGAGCGAATGGAACGATCGCGCCAAACGCCTGGAGCGCTTTGCCAGATGGCGTCCGGAGTTTCCACCTGGCAGCCGCTTTGTCTACCATCCGACCGCCGGCTTCTGGGTTATCGCCGAGATAATCGAGCGGCGCGCCGGGATCGACTTCCGCCAGTTCGTGCGCGAGCGTATCGCGCTGCCGCTCGGCTTGCCCGGGATGTACCTCGGACTTGCGCCGGAGCTTAATCATCGCGTCGCCGACCTCGTCTACCTCGGCGAGGCGCTGTCGAACGAAGAGTTGCGCAAGATGGGCTTCCCGCCGATGCTCGAGACCGAAGTGGTCGAAGAGATGATCCTGGGCTTCAATACGCCGGCGGTGCGCGAAGCGGGCGTTCCCGGCGGCGGCGGAATCATGACCGCGGCCGAGCTCGCGCTTTTTTATCAGGGCGTGATGCACAATCGCGACAAGGACGGACGGCCGCTGTGGAAGCCGGAAGCGCTCTCGGAGGCGCTGCGGCCGCGCTCAGGCGATTACACCGATCCGTTTCTCGGTCACAAGGTCAACCGCGCGCTCGGCGTGGTGGTCGCCGGCGACGACGGCATGGCGAACTTCCGCGGCTTCGGCAAGACCAACTCGCCGGCGGCTTTCGGCCACGGCGGCGCGGGCGGGCAAATCGGATGGGCCGATCCGGCGAGCGGAATTTCGCTCGCCTACTGCACCAACGGCTTCGACCGTAACGAGATCCGGCAGGGCCGCCGCGGCGTCGCCATCTCCAGCCTAGCCGCGGTCTGCGCCGCGTGAGCGAGCGCGCGGGGCTACGCCAAAAATGGATTGCTGAGCACGATCGTCGCCTCGCGCGCCGCGCCCACCCCGACCATCACGAGCCGCACGCCTGCGAGTTCCTCGATTCGCTCCAGGTAGCGCCGCGCATTAAGGGGCAGGTCACTCAACGCGCGCGCGCCGCTTAAGCTTTCGCTCCATCCGGGCATCTCCTCGTACACCGGCCGCGCGCGCTGCAGCGTGCCGCGCCCGGGCGGCATCTCGTCGTAGCGCTTGGCGCCGAGTTGATACGCAACGCACACCCGCAGCGGATCGATCCCGGTCAGCACGTCGAGCTTGGTGAGCGCGAGCCCCCACATCCCGTTAAGCCGCACCGCCAGCCGCGCGAGGACCGCGTCGAACCATCCGATCCGCCGCGGCCGCCCGGTCGCGCTGCCGAACTCCTCGCCCTCGGTGCGCAGCCGGTTGGCGAGCGAGCCTTTCATCTCCGACGGAAACGGCCCCCCGCCGACCCGCGTGGTGTACGCCTTGCTGATGCCGAGCACCGCGTCGAGGCAGCCCGGAGCGAGCGGCGCGCCGGAAAAAACCGCGCTCGCGATGCAATTGGACGAGGTAACGAACGGATAGGTGCCGTGGTCGATGTCGAGCATGGTGCCGTGCGCGCCCTCGAACAGCACGCGTTTGCCCGCCGCGACCGCCGCGGCCAGATAGGCGCCGGTATCGCACAGGTACGGCAGCGTCCGGGAGCGCACGCGTTTCATCTGATCGACGATCTCCGGCCCCTTGAGCGTCTTGGCCTTGAGCACGGCGCGCAGGTAGAGGTTCTTGTCGGCGATGTTGCGTGTGAGCTTCTCGCGAAAGCGCGCAAAGTTGGTGAGCTCGTCGAACCGCAGCCCCACCCGCGCCATCTTGTCCTCGTATGCCGGCCCGATGCCGAAGCCGGTGGTCCCGATAGCGCGGCGGCCGGCCCGCGCCTCGCGCGCGCGGTCGATCGCGCGATGATACGGCATCACCATGTGCGCGTCGCAACTGAGCTTGAGCAGCGAGTCGTCCAGGAAGCGTCCGCGAGCGCGCAGCGCCGCAAGCTCCTCGGCCAGCGCAATCGGATCGACCACGGTGCCGTTGCCGATCACGCAGACCTTGCCCGGATGCAACGCGCCGGCCGGGATCAGGCGCAGGACGAATTTTTCGCCGTCGACCACGAGCGTATGCGCGGCGTTGTTGCCGCCCTGGAAGCGCACCACGACGTCGGCGTCGGACGCCAGCATGTCGACGATCTTGCCCTTGCCTTCGTCACCCCATTGGGTGCCGACCACCGCCACTGTCTTCATCGCGTCACATCCGTGCGCGGCGATGCCGCGCGGCGCCTTGCTTCGGCCGCATCTGGAGCCGGTGCGGACCCATCCTAGAGTTTGAGCAGCGCGGCCGAGACTATGGCCGGGATGGTCTTGAGACGTTCGAGCACCTCGGCCGGGACTGCGCCGTCGACCTCGACCAGGCTAAGCGCCATCCCGCCCGCGCGATCGCGTCCCAGTTCCAACCCCGCTATATTGATCCCCGCCTGCCCCAGCATCGAACCCACCGCGCCGACCACACCCGGCACGTCGCGGTTGTGCAGCATCAGGAAGTAGCCCTCGGGCACCGCCTCGACCCGGTAGCCGTCGATCCGGATGAGCCTAAGCCCGTGGTCGCCGATCACGGCGCCCGCGACCTCATGCGTGCCGCTCAGCGTGCGCACGCTCAGCGTCAACGTGTTGATGTAGTCGGTGGTCTCGCGCGAGCGGCTTTCGGTCACGCCGATGCCGCGTTCGCGCGCGATGAAGGGCGCGCTGACGTAATTGAAATCCTGGTCGAGGAAGCCGCTCAGCAGACCCTTGAGCGCCGCCGCCGTGATTGGCTCGGCCTTGAGCCCAGCTGCCTCGCCTCCCAGGCCGACGGTGATTTGCGCGGGCGGCTCGGCGATAAGCTGCGCGGCGAGGCGGCCCAGCCGTTCGGCGAGCCGCAGATGGGGTCCGAGCGTCTCCAGCTCCTTGGGCGAAAGCGCCGGCATGTTGACCGAATGGCTGATCACTCCATTGATGAGAAACTCGGCGGTCTGTTGCGCGATGTCGATCGCGACCTGGATTTGCGCCTCGTCGGTCGCTGCGCCCAGATGCGGCGTCGCGATCACGTTGTCGAAGCGGAGCAGCGGATGGTCCTTCGGCGGCGGTTCTTCGACGAACACGTCGAGCGCCGCACCGGCGACCTTGCCCGAAGCGAGCGCCTCGGCAAGCGCCTGCTCGTCGACGATTCCGCCGCGCGCGCAGTTGATGATTCGCACGCCCGGCTTCATCATCGCAAACGCCGCCGCGCCCACCAGCGACTTGGTGTCGCGGGTCAGCGGTGCGTGCGCCGTGATGAAATCGGCACGCCGGTAGAGCTGCTCCAGCGTCACCATCTCGACCCCGATCCGCGCCGCCGCCTCGCCGGTCAGAATCGGATCGTAACCGATCACCTTCATCTTGAGCCCGATCGCCCGTTCGGCCACGATGCGCCCGATGTTGCCCAGCCCAATCACGCCGAGGGTCTTGTTGCAGACCTCGATGCCGATGAACTTGCTGCGATCCCATCGCCCGGCGCGCACCGCCGCGTTGGCGGCCGGAATATGCCGCGCCAGCGCCATCATCATCGAGATCGCATGCTCGGCAGTGGTGACGCTGTTGCCGAGCGGGCTGTTCATCACCACGATTCCGCGCCGCGTCGCCGCTTCGAGGTCGATATTGTCGACGCCCACGCCGGCCCGCCCGATTACGCGCAGCGAATCGGCGCGCTCGATCACCTCGCGCGTCACGTGCGTCGCGCTACGCACGACCAGCCCATGGTAGGGTGCGATTATTTCGGCCAGCTCGGCCGGCTGGAGCCCGGTTTTGACGTCGACCTTGAGCTCGGGATAGCGGCGGAACACCTCGACTCCCTGCGCATTGAGCGGGTCGCTCAGCAGAACGCGTAACGTCGTCTCAGCCATGGCGTTCGCTCAGGCCTTCGCCGCGATGCGGCGCGCGACCGCGGCTACGCCCGCGCCAGTCTCGAAGCGATAGCCGAGATGCGCGAGCGCCATCTCCAACGCTCCGACCGCGATCAGCATGTCGAACGGGCTCAGGTATCCCATGTGGCCGACGCGCACCAGCTTGCCTTTCATCTGATCCTGCCCGCCCTGCACCGATACGCCTAGCTCGTCGCGCATGTAGCGCACCAGCTTGGATCCGTCGAGCCCGCTGGGCGTGAGAATTCCGGTTACGCCCGGCGCCGGATTGTCGGACGCGAGCAGACCCAGTCCCAGCGCGGGCGCGGCCGCGCGCGTCGCCTCGGCCATCACGCGATGGCGTGCGAAAACCTGCGGCAACCCTTCAGCGTGAATCATCTCGAGCGACTTGTTGAGCCCCAACACCAGCGAGACGGCGGCGGTCCAGGCGGTGGTATGTTCGTCGCGCTGGGCCTTGAGCTCGCGCATCAGGTCGAAATAGTAGCGCGGCATGCGCGAGCGCTGCGCACGCTCCAGCGCGCGTTCCGACAACGCGACCATCGCGAGTCCCGGCGGCAGCATCAGCGCCTTCTGACTGCCGGTGACCAGCGCGTCGACGCCCCACTCATCCATCTTCTGCTCGAACACTCCGACCGAGGTAATTCCGTCCACGATCAGCATCGCGTCGCGCGCACGCGTGATCGCGGCGACCTCGGCCACCGGATGAACCGCGCAGGTCGAGGTCTCGCTCGCCTGCATCAGCACCGCGCGCGCATTGGGATTGGCGCGGAGCGCCTCTTCGACCTGCTCCGGACGCGCCGCGCGGCCCCATTCGATGCGGATCTCATGGCCGGTCATCCCATACGCGGCGAGCAGCTTGCCCCACCGCTCGCCAAACTTGCCGCCGTTGACGTAGACCGCATGCTCGGCCGGCGCGAGCAGGTTGGTAACCGCCGCTTCCATCGCGCCGGTGCCGCTGGCCGCGAGCAGGATCACTTCCTGGCGCGTACCGAACAGCGGGCGCATCCGTTCGCGCGCCTGGTCGAGCACGGCGCTAAACTCGGGCGTGCGATGATGAATCATCGGACGCGCCATCTCGAGCAGAACCTCAGGTGGAACCGGCGCGGGTCCGGGCGTGAACAAATATTTTTTTACCGGGTTTTTCACCAACACTCGCCCCGCGCCCGCGATGGGCGGCGGCCAAAAAAAAGCCTGGTGCCCGCTCGTGAGCGGAGCGCCAGACCCCGAGATCGCCTAGGCGCAAAAGCGTCCCCTAAAACGGATAACCGAGCCCTTCGGCACTGTCAAGGCAGCGTCAATTCCGATAGCATAAAAACAGCCGGGGAAGAGAAGCTTTTCTTTCCCCAAGGCATCCGCGATGCGCAAAACGAATCCCTTTCCGTGGCTGCCCTTCTGGCCCGAGACGTACAGCGACGGCCCCGGTGACGAGGCGCTCAAGATCCTCGCCGCCGTCGTGGTCCTCACTGTCATCTTCGAGACGCTCTGGTTCTGCCTCCCGAACTGACCGCCGGATGAACGCGGGTGCGAGCCACCTGCGCGCCGCTGCCAATAAATCGCAACTCTCAAATTAGCTGGCTCTCGGGCGCGCGCCGAGATGAGGCGACCACGCTCGTGTTGAAAACCCTGCCGTGCCAAGGCTAAGAATTGACGGATGCCGATTGAATACGAAGTTCGCGATGGCGCGCTGGTCTGGATCAAGAATCCGATAACCGGCGTCATCTCCTACGTCGTCGACGTGCGCGGCAAAAGCTTCGCGTTCACGCTGGGCGGCCGCAGCGAACTCGACCCGGAGGCGCCCACGCTCGGCGCCGCCGAGATCGCGCAGGCGCAGGCGACATGCCCATTCTGCCCCGGCAACGAGGCGATGGCGCCGGCGGAAATTCTGCGCGTGACGCCCGCCGACTTCCCGCGGTGGACTGGCGATAAGACCGCCAGCGGCGCGGGCGCGGGAGCCGGATGGGTGATGCGCGTGTTCAACAACCTTTTCCCGCGCGTCCCCGCCGAACTCACCGGCGGACGCAACGAGTCGTACATCGTGATCGAGGATCCGCGTCACTTCTCGAGCCTCCAGCCGCGCGCGGTCGGCGACCTGATGTACACCGGGGCGCTCGGCGAAGAGCATTTCCTGCGGCTAATCCAGACCGACGTCGCCGTGATGCGCCGCGCAACGGAGAACGGCGCGGTGCGCTCGATCGTGATCCGCAAAAACCAAGGGCGCGAGTCCGGCGCCTCACAGCCGCACCTCCATCAGCAGATCATCGGCGCGCCCTCCGCGCTGCCGGCGCTGGTGGCCGAGGCCGAGGCCGAGCAGCGGACGCCGGAGCTGTGGGATGAGCTGCTCGAGCTGGTTGAGCGGCTGGGCCTGCTGATCGAGCGGCGCGATGGGGTGGTGAGCTTCGCCAGCCCCATCGGTGCGTTCCCGCGTAGCTACGACGTGATAATGCCGCGGTTTCGCGGCACGCTGAGCGAGCTTGCGCCCGAGCAGCTACGGCTCTTCGCGCGCGCGATCTGCCGCATCCTGCGGGTGCTGGGGCCGTTGCCGCTCGACTACGAAATTCACCAGGGCGAGGGATTGCCGCTGCACGCGCATATCAACTCGCGCCTTTATCCATACTCGGCCGTGGCGGGGACATTGAACTTGCCGAGCGTGCTGGTCCAGAACGTCGCGGCGCTGCGCCGCGCGCTCCAGCGGCATGAAGAATTCTAGCGTATGGCAGTGAAATATGAGGGGGAGGGAGTTAACAAGCTCGGCGCGCGAGGACGACGCGGCGCGAGTGTTGGCTAACTACGCTCGGACAGCAGTTGCGCCCGCGGGACACAGCGCTGCGAACGCTGCTCAATCGCCAAAGCCGCGACAACGGAGCGGCAACGCTAGTGTCAGTAAATCATTCGGCGCGCCAGACCGGTTTGCGCTTTTCCAAAAACGCGCGCACGCCTTCCCTGGCATCTTTGCTCGCACGGATTATCCGGCCCATCTCCAGGATGTCGTCGTGCCACGCGTCGTTGGACTCGCTCATCGAGCGCCGCATGCTCTTCTTCATCGTGCGCAGCGAGAGCGGCGCGTTCGACGAAACTTTCTCGGCCCACGCGACGGCGGCCGCGTCGAGCTTGTCGTTGGGTACGACCTCGTGCACCATGCCCATCGCGAGCGCGCGCTGGGCGTTGACCGGCTCGGCGGTGTAGAGGATTTGCGCGGTGTTGGCTGAGCCGATGATCTCGATCAGCTTGCGGATGAAATCGTAGGGCACCAGCAGTCCCACGCGTGCGACGGTCATCCCGATTCGAGCGTCCTCGGCCGCGACCCGCAGATCGCAATGCAGCGCGAGTTCGCATCCGCCGGCCAGCGCGGCGCCCTGCACGGCGGCGATGGTCGGCACCGGAAGCTGTTCGAGGCGACGGAAGGTGCGCTCGATACTCACCGGGCTATGGCCGCCCTCGAGGCGATCGGCCTCGGCCAGGTCGAGCCCGGCGGAAAAGCTCTTGCCGGCGCCGCGCAGGATGACGGCGCGAATCTCCTTGTCGTCTTCGATCGAGGCGAACGCCTTGTCCATCGCGGCGAGCAACACCTCGTTGAGCGAGTTGCGTTTCTCGGGCCGGTTGAGCGTGATGGTGACGTAATTGGGGTGGCGTTCGACCTTGAGAATATCCTCGGCCATGAGAGCGACTCCTTGAGCTTGCGGGATACGGGCGTTTGCGGCCCGAGCATCGCACGACCGCGCCGCGCGCTTCAAGGGTTGATGCGAAGCGGCGAGCCTCGCGTGGCCGCCGTGCAAGTTGCGGGCTATTCCCCCGACCACACGGGCTTGCGCTTTTCCAGGAACGCGCGCACGCCCTCCTTGCCGTCGCGGCTGCTCAACACCGCCGCCCGCATCGCATCGATATCCTCGTGCTCGGCGTTGTAGGTGTCGCTCAGGCAGCGGCGGATCGAGGCTTTCATCGCGCGCAACGAGAGCGGCGCGTTGGCCGCGATCCGCTCGGCCATCGCGTCGGCCTCGGTGGCAAACCGCTCATCAACCACCACGCGATCGACCAAACCGATCTCATACGCACGCTTGGCGCTTAGCGGCGCGGCAGTATACATGATTTCCGCGGTATGGGCCGGGCCAACCAGCGCCATGAACTTGCGGAAGATGAAGTAATCGGGCACGCGGCCGATTCGCGCCGGCGTCATCCCCAACCCCGCGTTTTCGGCAGCGACCCGCAGATCGCATAGCAGCGCCAGCACCAGTCCCCCGGTCAGCGTCGCGCCCTGCACGGCCGCGATCGTCGGGATCGGCAGCGCTTCGAGCCGCCGGAAGGCGTCCTGCGGGGCGACGCCCCAGCGCCCGCCGCTCGACTCAACATGTTCGAGTTCACGCAGATCGACCCCCGAAGAGAAGGCCGAACCCTCGCCACGCAGCACCATCGCGCGGATGCTCTTGTCGGCCTCGATAACCGCAAAGGCGTGGTCGAGCGCTTCGAACATCGCACCATTAAGGGCGTTGCGTTTCTCGGGACGGTTAAGCGTTAGAACTACGTGATTGGGACGGCGGTCGAATCTGAGGATGTCGCTCTCGGCCATCGGGACTCGCTCCTTGAGGGCCGCTCACGAGCAGCCCCTACAACAGATAGACGAAGATCGTCACGGCATTGGGGGCGAGCATCGCATGGCCGCCGCGCCGCATTCAACCGGGGGCGCTTCAACGGGCAAAGCGGCGACAACGGAGCCGCGTCACGAGTGCGATTGAAAAAGATCAGGCAACGATGCTGACGAGCTTGTCGGGCACGTAGATGATCTTCTTCGGCGGTTTGCCGTCGAGATGGCGCGCCACGGCCACACTCTTGAGCGCCATCCCGCGCACTTCCTCTTCAGGCGTCCCGGCGCCGACCACGAGACGATCGCGCACCTTGCCGTTGACCTGCACCACCACCGTAATCATCTCGTCGCGCGCGAGTTCTTCGGAAAACTTCGGCCACGGCTCGAGATGGACCGAGGCCGTGTGTCCCAGCGCGCGCCACAGTTCTTCTGCGATATGCGGGGCCATCGGCGCGAGCATCACCACGTAGCTCTCGAACGCGAAGCGGCCGGCGTCCGCAGGCGCGAGCTTCATCAGGTAGTTGAGCTGGTCCATCAGGGTGGCGAGCGCAGTGTTGAAGCGCAGCCGCTCGATATGATCGGTGACGGTCTTGATAGTCTTATGGGCGCGGCGCGTAGTCTCGGCGCTGGGATTGCCGGCCGGACTTCCGGCCTCGACGAAGCGGCGCATCGCGTTCCACACGCGCGAGAGATAACGCGCGGTGCCGAACACGCCCTCCTCGTTCCAGTTGGTCGGCTCCTCGAACGGGCCCATGAAGAGCTCCCAGAGCCGGAGCGCGTCGGCGCCGTACTTGTCGACCATCGCGTCGGGCGTGACCACGTTGCCCTTGCTCTTGGACATCTTCTGGCCGTCGCCGGCCCAGATCATTCCCTGGTTGCGCAGGACCGCGAACGGCTCTTTGAATTTCACCAGGCCCGCGTCGAACATCACCTTGGTCCACATCCGCGCGTACAGCAGATGCATCACGGCGTGCTCGGCGCCGCCGACGTAAAGGTCAACCGGCAGCCAGTAATCGGCCATCGCGGGCTCGAACGGCCCGCGGTCGTAATGCGGCGAGGCGAAGCGCAGGAAGTACCACGACGAGCAGGCGAAGCCGTCGAGCGTGTCGGTCTCGCGCTCGGCCGGGCCGCCGCATTTGGGGCAGATCGTGTTGACGAACTCGGGCGAGTTGGCCAATGGCGATCGCCCGGTGCCCGAGGGCTGGTAGTTCTTCATGTCGGGCAGCATGACCGGGAGCTGATCCTCGGGGACCGGCACGATACCGTCGCGCGGGCAGTAGACGATCGGGATGGGGCATCCCCAGTAGCGCTGGCGTGAGATTAGCCAGTCGCGCATCCGGTAGGTGACGGTGGCGCGGCCGATCTCGTGCTCCTCGGCGTACTTGCATACGGCGCGGAGCGCGTCGGCGGTCTTCATCCCGTTTAGGTTGAGACCGGCGCTCACCGAATTGATGTTGATGCCGTGGTCCGAGAATGCGCGGCTGGCGGGCGGAGGACTGCCGTCGGCGGGCGCGGTGACCAGCGGAATCTCCAGGCCGTACTTGCGCGCGAACTCGTAGTCGCGCTGATCCTCGCCGGGCGCGCCCATGATCGCGCCAGTGCCGTAGCCCATCAGGACATAGTCGGCGATCCAGATGGGAACCTGCTTGCCATTGAAGAGGTTGCGCGCGTATGCGCCGGTGAAGACGCCGGTTTTTTCCTTCACCGTCGAGAGCCGTTCGATTTCACTCTGGCGCCGCGCCTGCGTGACGTACTCCTCGACTGCGGCGCGCTGCTGGGTCGTGGTGATCTCGGCGACCAGCGGATGCTCCGGCGCGAGGACCATGAACGACACGCCGAAAACCGTGTCGGGCCGGGTGGTGAAGAAGCGAACCTCCTTGCCCGGATGGCCGTCCACGGGAAACGCCAGTTCCGCGCCCTCTGAGCGTCCGACCCAGTTGCGCTGCATCAGTTTGATCGGCTCGGGCCAATCGATTCCCTCGAGGTCATCGAGCAAGCGGTCGGCGTAAGCGGTGATCTTAAAGAACCACTGTTCGAGGTCCTTCTTGGTGACCGGCGTGTCGGTATGCCGCCAGCAGCATCCGTTGACCACCTGCTCGTTGGCCAGGATGGTGCGGCACTTCTCGCACCACCATTGCGAGCCGGTGGCGCGAAACGCGAGTCCGCGCTTGAGCATCAGCAGAAAGAACCACTGCGTCCAGCGGTAGTACTCGGGTGTGGAGGAATTGATTTCGCGCGTCCAGTCGTAAGCGCATCCGACTAACTTCAACTGTCGCTTGAAGTTAGCGGCGTAGCGCGGAACGGTCTCCTTGGGATGCAGTCCCTTGAGCAGGGCGTCGTTCTCGGCCGGCAGGCCGAAGGCGTCCCAGCCCATCGCGTGCAGCACGTTATAACCGGCCATCCGCTTGTAGCGTCCGATCACGTCGCAGGGAACGTAGTTGTGCAGATGGCCGACGGAGAGGCCGTCGCCCGAGGGATAGGGGAACATCTCGAGCACGTAGAACTTTGGCCGTTCGCGATCCTCGCGCGTGAGGTAGAGGTCAGCGCGGTCCCATTCGGCCTGCCAGTGAGTCTCGATTTTCCTGGGCTCGTAGCGTTCGTCCATCGGCATTCGAAAGTTTCTCCGGTGGTTTAACTTTAGCGCGCGACCGCGATGGTTAAAACCGATGCGAGCGCGGCGGCGGTCTGAGAACAAATCGGCTGCGGCGCACGATACCTGTTAATAAAGGTCTTGTCACGAAAGGGCTGGGGCGAGACAATGGGCTTATCGGCAGGTAAGCGAAAGGGCGCGTCCCAGATGAAAACGCGGAAGGTCAACGACGACGGCCGCAGATGGTTAACCCCGTGGCACTTTGCGGTGTTTGCGATGGGCGCGGTGATCGGGTCGATCCTGGGCGGCTTTTACGGGGCGGCCTACACCAGCGCCGCGGTTATCGTGACCTGCTGGTTCACGGCGCTGATGTTGGTCGCCTTCGATCGTTCGCGAGTTCGTGCACCACGCTCGACCGCGCCAGGGCGGCGCTGGCAATCGCCGACGCGTGCGAATGGCGGCGCGAGCGCTACGCCGGCGCCGCCGGCGGGACGGCGCGGAGCAGGTGCGGCACTGAGCCTCGACGCGGCGCGGCGCTCGCGCTTGCGCACTATCGCCGGCGGCAAGAGCGAGCCGCCGTGGCGCGCATCCTGAGCTCGGCGCTCGAGGCATCGACGATCCGCCGCGCGCTTCGCGCGCGGGTTCGATGTAGAATCAGCGGCGCGCCGACAAGGACACATCTCGCAACGATATCTACGATATCGCATTATTGACATTGCTATTACGTACTTGACATTCCCTGGCTGACACGCGCATCTGACATTGCGTACCTGCACTGCGTAACTGCCGCTACGTAACTGGAGGTCAACCGCGATGCGAGCCTTCGTGATGAAAGGGATTGGCAAGGTCGGATTCGCCGATAAACCGATTCCCACTCCCGGGCCGGGTGACGCCGTCGTCAAGACCACCAAGGCCCTCATCTGCACCTCCGACGTGCACACGGTGAACGGCGCAATCGGGCCGCGCGACAACCTCACCCTGGGCCACGAGGCGGTCGGCATCGTCCACCAGGTCGGGGCCACGGTCAAGCGCTTCAAGCCGGGCGATCACGTCCTGGTCGGCGCGATTACGCCCGAGTGGGGCGACGCCGCCTCGCAGGCGGGACACTCCTCGCAATCCGGCGGCGCGCTGGGCGGATGGAAATTCGCCAATATCAAGGACGGCGTGTTCGCCGAGTACTTCCACGTCAACGAGGCCGACGCCAATATGGCGCACATCCCTTCCGCCGTCGCCGACGACGCCGCGGTCTACTGCTGCGACATGATCTCGACGGGAATGATGGCGGCCGAGAATGCCAACATCCCTCCCGGCGGCGCCGTCGCGGTGTTCGCGCTTGGCCCGGTCGGACTGATGGCGGTGGCGGGCGCGCGAATGCTGGGCGCAGGACTGATCATCGGTGTCGACTCGGTGGCGCGCCGCCAGGAACTCGCGCGCTCCTATGGCGCTGACCTGACGGTGGACTTCGAGAAGGAAGACGTCGTCGCACGCATCATGGATTTGACCGGCGGCGAGGGCGTCGATTCGGCCATCGAAGCGCTGGGCGGCGATCTCTCCTTTCAGAACGCGATCCGGGTCACCAAAGCGGGCGGCACCATCTCCAACGCCGGCTATCATGGCAAGGGCGAATTCGTGCACATCCCGCGCATAGAGTGGGGCGTGGGGATGGCGGAGAAGACGATTCGCACGGGGCTGTGCCCCGGCGGCCGGCTGCGGATGGAACGGTTGTTGCGCCTACTCCAGGGCGGCCGGATCGATCCGACGCGCCTTACCACGCATACCTTTCGCTTTGACGAGTTGGAGCGGGCGTTCGAGATGATGGAGCGCAAGCTCGACGGGATCATCAAGCCACTGATTCTGTTCTAATTCCCGAGCTCGCGGCGGCAATGGATCGCCTCGGCTCTCATTTCGGGACGCAGGCGGTCTCGCGAACGAGACACCCTGTATCATTCTCGCTTTCGCGCCTCCTAGTTGCGTAGACGATCGCCGCCACCAGACTGCTCTGTCACGCATTGGCACGTCCGATGCTCATTCCATCGAGCCATTGGTAACCTTTGTGACAAACGCGCGACGTACCGGATGGAGATGGTGGTGATTGCGGTGGGCGGAGTGACGGCAATTGTGGCGGTTTGTTTCGTCTTCGTCGTAGGCGAATGGGCTTTACGACGGCGCGACACCTTCATCGCAAATCAGGGCGCGGCCGGGGCCGAGCTGCATGAGGTCAATAAGCGGCTGGCGCGCCAGGTCCTCGAGCAAACCGAGGAGTTGCGCCGCCAGTCGCAGCTGATGCAGTCGATCTTCGACACTGTGGCGGACGGGGTGATCGTTTGCGACCTTGACCTTCGATTCACGCACGTCAGTCGAGCCGCCAGTACAATCGCCGGGACGGATTGCGGGCATTCCGTCCTCGATCAGATGGCCGGCGGGTTCGCACTGCGGACTGCCGCCGGCGCCCCACCTATGCCGATTGAGCAATGGCCGCTGGCGCGAGCGGTGCGCGGCGAATCGATCGATGACATGCTGGTGCTTTTGAGCGCCCCTGCACTGGCTCACGATCTGTGGCTCGAAGCCTCGGCCCGGCCGGCGATCGATCAGGACGGCAGCTTGAGGGGCGGGCTGGTTGTCTACCGCGACGTAACCCTGCGCCACCTCGCCGAAGAAGAGATGGCTCGCGCGCGCGACCTGGCGCTGGAGGCCGCACGGCTGCGCTCCGAGTTCCTCGACAACATGAGCCATGAAATTCTCACGCCGCTCAATGGCATCGTTGGGATGACCCGGCTGTTGCTGGACGCCGGACTCACCGCGGAGCAGCGCGAGTACGCCGAGGCGGTGCGTGCGAGCGGCCAAGCCTTATGCGTGATCGTGGACGACGTGCTGGACTTCTCCAACCTGTCCCAGGGCCAGTTCGTCCTCGAGGAAGATACGTTTGACCCTCACGATGCGATGGAACGTGTGGCGGCGCAGTTCGTCCGGCAGGCGCAAAAGCGCGGCATCAAGTTGACGCTCGAACTCGAGCAGGGGCTGCCGCATCTCGTGGCGGGGGACTCACACCGTCTCGAGCAAATCCTGAGCAACCTGGTCAGCAACGCGATCAAGTTTTCCAACCAGGGCGAAATCGTGATGCGTGCCGGCCAACTCGACGAGTCGGCGAACGAGGTAACTTTGTCGTTCGAGGTAAGCGATACCGGCATCGGAATCGCGGCCGATCAGCAAAGCGCAATCTTCCAGCCGTTCACGCAAGTTAACGGCTCGACCAGCCGCAACTACGGCGGCTCGGGATTGGGCCTCGCGATCGCGGCACACTTGGTCCGCGAGATGGGCGGTCAAATCGAGGTGGAGAGCGAGTTGCGCTGCGGCTCGACCTTCCGCTTCACCGCGCACCTGGCCAAGACCATCCGCCAAAAAGCGGAGGACCTTGCGCACGCCGGCAGTTCCGTCGGCGGAAACGGCAAGCCGCCAGCGATTACGGTCCTCGTGGCCGAAGATAACCCGGTCAATCAGAAACTCGCGCAAAGTCAACTTAACGTGCTGGGCTTCGCGGCCGACGTGGTGAACGACGGTCAGGAGGCGCTCGACGCGCTTGCGCTCAAGCCTTATCCGATCGTCCTGATGGATTGTCAGATGCCGGGGATGGATGGTTACGAGGCGACCGCTGAAATTCGCCGGCGCGAGGCAGGCTCGGCACACCGGACCATCGTCATCGCGATGACTGCTCACGCCTTAAGCGGCGCACGTGAGAAGTGCCAGGCCGCCGGGATGGACGGTTACATTACCAAACCGGTAGACCTGGACGACCTTGACGCCACGCTGAAGCGCTGGACGCAGGCATCGTCAGCCGGCACCAACGGGAATTCTCGCCACGCGAGCGAGCAGAACTCGCGCGACGATCCTCAGACTTGAAATTTCGCCTGAAATTTTGACGATGCCCTGGCAGAAGTGCTAAGCCGGTCGCGGCGCTGCCGCGCGGTTCGATTCACAAGCCGCGCGGCATGGCCGCGTTCAAATCGAAGCGGGCACTGTCACCCGCCGGGGTTCGATCGATGCCTAACTTGCTACCAGCGCCGACCGCCGCCGCCGCCACCACTGCCGCCGCGGCCACCGCGATCGCCCCGTCCGCCACCGCCGCCGCTGGGACGAGGCCCCTGCTCGCGCGCCTCGTTCACTTTGATGCTGCGGCCCTTGACCTCGGTGCCGTTGAGCTCTGAGATCGCACGAGCCGCTTCATTGGAATCAGCCATCTGCACGAAACCGAAGCCGCGCGATTGACCGGAGAACTTGTCAGTTACAACGGCGACACTGTCGACCTTACCAATCTGTCCGAACAGCGCTTCCAGATCCTCGTTAGTCACGGAAAACGCCAAGTTGCCGACGTACAGCTTTGCGGGCATCTATTCTGTGCTCTCCTCTATTACTCGCCGGAAGCGCTCGGACAGAGAAGCTCGCGAAGCCTGCGGGCTTAAGTGCGGGGTACTAGCCGGTTGGGTCTGCTTCTATATCTGAGAGGATGTCGAAGTCAAGGCGATTCCGCACGCGGCGTCGCGCACAATGACCGACCAGTGCGTTACTCGGTTTCTCAGGTTACAAAGTTCGTTTGCGGCGCGGCGCGGCTTGCACGCATGCCGCTCTATCGCATCCGATCGTCGCGCGCCGAGCCACGCGAGCGCCGAACAACCGAACCACCGAACTGCTCGACTATGACCGTGCGGTCTGCGGAACCTCCGACGGCAACAGCATCGACGCGGCGCGTCGCGCGAGCGCAACCGCGCGGCCGGCCAACGACGGACGTATCGACCTGGCAGCCTCGGTCCTCCGAGTGCTCGCGAGTCTCGTGCGCAGGGCGAACTCCATCCGCCGAATCCCCGCGGTCAGGTCCGGCGCCACCGGCGCCGTGACCAGCGCGAGTCCGGCGGCCCATGCGGCCATCTCGGCCGGCGTTTCGATAGGGCCGTCTTCCGTCTCGCCGTTCTCCGCGCAGTCATGCGCACAATTTGCTTTCTCTGCCAACTCGCGATCGCAGGCCTGACGCGCCATCCGATGCGCAATGCGGGCCGACGCGAAGCTGCGATCGCGGCCGGCTATCCAGTGATCGGCCCAAGTGAGCCATTTCTGGTCGGTGTAGACTTCGCGAGCGTCGACAATCGCGGCTATCACATAGCGTTCGATGGCGTCGTGGGTTTCGCGGTTCTCGGTAGCATGGCTGAGCATCGGTGTATTCCCTCGGAGTTAGGCAAGTGGAGCGGGCTATCCGTCGACTGCCAAAACCTCGTCCTCGACGGCTAAAGAAGCACTTAGTGTGCCGATTGATTTTCCAACAGCAATTAAGCGCTTTAGATTGCCTCTATTGAGCCAACGTGGCAAAAGCGCAACCCAACGTTGCGCAATCGCAGAGAACAGCCAACTTGAGCGTTATTGAGCGCAGCGCGCCTTTGACTCCCCGCTTCAGGCGGAAATCCCATCAAAAAGCCCCGCACGCAATCGCGTGCGAGGCCTTTGGCTGAAACCCGAACCCTTGCCCGGTGCGCGACGGTGCGCCGGGCGCAACCGCCCTAACCCATCGAGTTACCCACCACCGATACGAAGCTCACGCAGCGCCCCGGCTGACCACCCAGGTTGTGCGTCAGCCCGAGTTTCGGATCCTTGACCTGGCGCTGTGCCGCCTCGCCGCGAAGCTGCAGCCACATCTCATACATCATGCGCAGCCCCGAGGCGCCAATCGGATGGCCGAACGACTTGAGGCCGCCGTCAGGGTTGACCGGCAACCGCCCGTCGAGGTCGAAGAAGCCTTCCATTACGTCCTGCCATGCCGTGCCGCGCGGGCTGAATCCCAAGTCTTCGCACAGCACGAGCTCGGTCGGGGTGAAGCAGTCGTGGACCTCGGCGAGACTAATCTGCTCGCGTGCATTGGTGATGCCGGCCTGGGCATAGGCGTCACGCGCGGAAGCGACGACTTCGGGAAATGAGGTGAAATCGTATTCCTGCGAGAGCGGGCCCTCGGCCGGTCCGGCCACGAACGACAGCGCCTTGATGTAAATCGGATTTTTGCAGTATTTGTGCGCGTCTTCGGCGCGGACCACGATCGCGGCGGCCGATCCGTCGGAGACGCCGGAGCAATCCATGATGCCGAGCGGGTCGGCAATCTTGGGCGAGTTCTTAATCGCCTCGATCGGCACTTCCTTCTGGAACTGCGCCTTGGGATTGCGCGCGCCGTTGCGATGGTTCTTCCAGGCGATGCGCGAGAGCACGTCCTTGCCCTTGTCCGGGTCGAGTCCGTACTTTTTGAAGTAGGCGGGCGCGAGCAGCGAGAACAGCGCCGGCGGCGTCATGCTGGCCGGGGTCCCGTCGTTGGGCGGATTGGTCACGACCAATCCCGAGAAGCCCGAGTCCTTGAGCTTCTCGACACCGATCGCCATCGCCACGTCGAACGCGCCGCACGCGACTGCATAGCAGGCCTGCCGCAGCGCCTCTGATCCGGTGGCGCACATGTTCTCGACCCGAGTCACCGGCTTGTATTGAATCTTCAGCGGCTCCGAGAGCGTGAGTCCCGAGATTCCCGAGCCCATCGTGCCGAGCCAGTACGCGTCGACGTCGTCGGGACCGATACCCGCCGACTCGTAGGCCTGGTAGGCGGCGTCGACCAGCAGGTCTTCCGCGCCCTTGTCCCAGTGCTCGCCGAACTTGGTGCACCCCATCCCGATGATCGCGACGCGATCCCTGATTCCCTTGCTTGCCATCAAAAATTCTCCTTGGCCCCGGCCGTTGCCTAGCGCTTGGGTCGCGCCTTCCAGAAATAGTTGTGCACGCCGTCGGCGGTAAAGAGCCGGCGAAAAGTCATTTCCACTTCGTCACCGATCGCGACGCGTTCGGGTTCGCAATCCGTCATCTCGCACAGGAACCGGCCGCCGCCCTCGTAATCTACCACCGCGTTGACGGTCGGCGGGTTGAGCGAGTAGGCAAGACGGTCCACCGCGTAGGTCGCGATTCGCCCGGTACGGTCGGCAAACGCGTACGGCTCCATCTTACCGCGCACGTGGCATTTGACACATACCAGTTGCGGCGGAAGCTGCGGCGTTCCGCACGCGGTGCATCGCGAGCCGATTAGCCCAAACTTCCATTTCTCCGAGCGCATCATCGGCGGCGCCGCCGGGCGCTCCGGGTCAGGCCGCCGCGGCGGCTCGGTGGGCAGGATTTGCCGCCACTTCAGGTAATTGCCGTAAGTTACGTCGCCCTTGGATTCGATCATGCGGCCGACTGAATGAGTCGGCCGAAACTTCGCCGCCGCCGGCGTAATGCGCAACACGATCGCGTCTGCGCCGTCGGCCACCGCGGCCATCAATACCAGGTCGCCCGGCTTGAGCGACGGCAGCGCGGCCGTCAGCAGCAGCCCCGCATGCGCAGCGCCGGTCTGTCCGACCGTGAGCGCGAGCGTATCGGACAACTTCGCCGGGTCGAGCTTCATCCCGCGCACGATCTCCTCTGCCGCGCGCGGATTGGGCGAATCGAGGATCACGCGGGCGAGCGCCGCTGGAGCCACGCCGGCCTTTTCCAGCACTGACTGAATTGCCTTGCCTAGCAGCGGCACGTAAGCCTGGGTGAGCGCGAAGCGCTCCTCCCATGAATGACCGAAGCGCTCCTCGGGCATCCGCCAGGTGTCGAGAAACTCGCGCGTGAATGAGGCGCTGGCGACGATTTCCGCTATCACGTCGTCGCCACTTCCCATCACGAACGCCGCCGCGCCGTCGCCGCCCGCCTGCTCGAGGCGGCCCTCGGGCGCTCCCAGCCGGCAATCGGACATCGCGGCCAGCGCAAGGCCGCCGCCGGCCGCTGCGTCGGCCGCTTGCAGTAGCGCGGAAAGCCCGGCGCGCACCGAGCCGGTCAAGTCGGCCGCGCGGCTCTCGGCCGGCAATTGCGCGGCTGCGCCGACGATCGCGGCGTTGAGCTTCTCGGCGTAGGGCGGCGTCGAGGTGGCAAACAGCAGCGTCCGCACTTTCTCCGCCCCGACCGCGCGCAGCGCGTCGCGCGCCGCCTCGGCCGCCATCGAGACGCTGTCTTCGTCGAAGCTTGCCACCGAGCGCTCGCCCTTGCCTGCGGGGAGGCCGAGCACCTCCGCGATCGCCGCACGCTTGAGCCGGCGGTATGGGATGTACGATCCGTATGAAACGATTCCAGTCATGTCGCGATTAAAAGTCCCCTGCCTTCTCCGGTCAACCGAAGCCGGGCGCATCCCGGGTCGACCGTATTAAAGTCAACCATATAGCGGACGGCTACGGGAGCAAAATGCTCGAGCCGGTGGTCTCGCGATCGCCAAGCGCGCGATGGGCCTCGGCCGCGTCGGCGAGTTTGAACCTCCGATTCACCTCGCAGCGCACCGCGCCGCTGGCCAGCACCTCGAACAGGCGCCGCGCCGCCGCCTCGAGGTCCTCGCGCCGCGCCGTGTAAGTGGCGAGCGTCGGACGCGTGAGGTAGAGCGAGCCCTTGCCGCTCAGGATGTTGATGCTGAAGGGCGGCACAATGCCCGAGGATTGTCCGAAGCTCACCATCAGGCCGCGCGGCTGCAGGCAATCGAGCGATTTCATGAAGGTCGTCTGCCCCACCGAGTCGTAAACCACGGCGACATTTTTTCCGCCGGTGATTTCCTTCACGCGCGCGACGAAGTCCTCGCGCGAATAGTTGATCGTGTGAGCGCAGCCGTGGGCGGCGGCGAGCTTGGCCTTCTCGTCGCTGCCGACGGTGCCGATCACGGTCGCGCCGAGATGCTTCGCCCATTGCGCGAGGATCAGGCCGGTGCCGCCCGCAGCGGCATGCAGCAGGATAGTGACGCCGGGCTTTACCACGTAGGTCGAGTGAATCAGGTATTCGGCGGTCAGCCCCTTGAGCATCGCCGCTGCGGCGGTCGCTTCGTCGATTTTGTCCGGCAGCTTGACCAGGAACCGCGCAGGCATCACCCGCGCCTCCGAATACGAGCCGAGCGGACCGCCCACGTATGCGACCCGGTCGCCGACGCGGACTTCGCTCACGCCGGAGCCGACCGCCTCGACCACGCCGGCAGCCTCGCTGCCAGGCGTAAATGGCATCGAAGGCGCGGGGTAGACGCCAGCGCGAAGATAGATCTCGACGAAGTTAAGGCCGATCGCGCGATGGCGCACGAGCGCCTGTCCCGGCCCTGGCGCGGGGACTTCGACGTCCTCGTAGCGCAGGACTTCCGGCCCGCCGATCTGATGCACCACGATCGCTTTGCATTTCATAGAGACTCCATTTCGGCATCGACCGCATTCGCGGCCTGCCCGATTCGCTCAAGTGGGTCAGGGTTTTGAATGCGGCGTGCCGATATACGGGAATTCCTTGCGAATGTCGGTGTGCGGCTTGAGGCCGCTTGGCGGACATTGATCCTTCGTCAGGAACGCGAGACGGTAATCAATCACGTCGTCTGTGAAGACGCGCCCGTTGGGATACTTCGCGGGCTTCGAAGGGTCGAAACTCAGCACGTCGGGCAGTGTGCGCTCCTTGTCTATCGCGGCGATCGCTTCTTCACGCGTGTAATTGCCCGTATGCCCCATCAGATGGACGAACTGATCGAGCCAGCGCTTGCGATCGTTCACCGGCTCGCTGGCGTTGTACTCCAACTTGGTGTCGTCGGTGTTGAAGAAGCTGCTTACACTCGGATGGCCGGCACGATCGACATGCAGCAGCTTGCCGTCCTTGCGCACACTGCATCGCCCCCAGATGTGGATCTCGGGCTTGGGGGCAAGCTCGCTCGTCGGGAGCTCGATCACTGTCGAGAACACATTGGCTTCCGTGTTTGAATCGACGCCGGTCCACGGAGACTTGCTGCCCAGGTGAGGCTCGGTAAAGTTCCGTTTGCCCCGGATATCGAACAGATTCTTGATTCCGTCGAAGTCGAAGAAGAAGGCGTCGCTGCGGCTGCCGGCGAAGAATGTGTAGGCGCCGGACTTGACGATGTTGGGTTTGGCGCTGAAGGAAACCTCGGCGTCGGCGATGATCTTCGTCCCGACAGCTTCGACCGAGTGGGCTTCCGCGGCTTTTGCCACGAAGACGTTCACTGTCTGCTTGCCGTTTTGCGGCGTCGAGAACACGTAACTGATCGCGATGTCAGTCAAACAATCTCCGTCGTTGTCGATGTTGAGGCGGTAGATGGCGTCGGGATGAAGCGCGTCTGCGTTCGGATTTGCATTGAGGATGAGCACGGTCCTTGTCGAATCCGTCGGCGACTGGAACGCGTAGAGATCGCATAAGTCGAGTCTTTGATCCCCAAGTGGAGGACCGAGGCTCAAACCAGTAAAATGATTGGACATCTTTGAACCCCTTTTGAGCTTCCCATCTGTCCTGCTGTCTTCGGAAAGTTAGGTTCGGCGGCCGTTGCCTGACTCTGCATTTTGAACGCAGAGTCAGGCTTGCATCAAGACCAAACGTATTACAAACGCTGGGTCGACGGATTTCATTTACGAATGCTTCCAGAGAGCCGGGAGATTTGCTTATTTCGAGCTCAACTCCGATCAGTTGAAACCTCTTCGGGAGATGACGCGATGCCGCATGTGACCACCGACGATGGCGTGAAGCTCTACTACGAAGAGGCCGGTCAGGGCATCCCGATCGTCTTCGTTCACGAGTTTGCCGGCGACTATCGCAGCTACGAGCCGCAGATGCGCCACTTCTCGCGCCGCTACCGATGCGTCGCCTACAACGCGCGCGGCTATCCGCCCTCGGACGTTCCCGCCGAGGTCGCGAAATACTCGCAGGCGCGTGCCCGTGACGACATCCGTGCCGTGCTTGATGGATTGGGGATCCAAAAGGCGCATGTGGTCGGCATCTCGATGGGCGGGTTCGCCACGCTGCACTTCGGGATGCGCTACGGCGACCGTGCGCATTCGCTGGTGATCGGCGGATGCGGCTACGGCGCGGAGAAGAGTAAACGCGCGCAGTTCCAGGGCGAGGCCGAGCACGCAGCCGAGATGTTCGATCGGATCGGGATGGCCGAGGGCGCAAAACGCTACGCGCTGGGCGCGACGCGCGTGCAACTGCAGAACAAGGACCCGCGCGGATGGCATGAGTTCGCCGCGCAGATGGCCGAGCACTCGGCGCTCGGCTCCGCCAACACGCTGCGCGGCGTGCAGAAGCAGCGCCCTTCGCTCTTCGACCTGGTCGACGAGATGAAGAAGATAACAGTGCCGACGCTGGTGATGACCGGCGACGAGGACGACCCATGTATCGAGGCGTCGGTGCTGATGAAGCGGACGATCGCGACCGCGGGACTCGCGATACTGCCGAAGACCGGACATGCGCTCAACCTGGAGGAGCCGGGACTATTCAACGCGCTGGCCGACGAATTTTTCCACCAGGTCGAGGCCGGCCGCTGGAGCACGCGCGACCCGCGCTCGGTGACCGACAAGATTCTCTAAACGGGGCCTATGCGCCCGTCAGATCGAGCGCAGGAGATAACGTAAAAAATACAACCCTTCGCAGGAGCACAACCACGACCTAGTCCGCCGCTGGATTTCCGAGTGCGCTTGATCGCACGCGGCGTGGACGAAATGCAAATGGAAGACACCTGCCTACGGATTAGAGCCGACTTCCGGTCTGATTCATTGCGACACACTTCGTTCCGTGCAGAACATTTTCTTCAATCTTAACGGTTCTTCAGCCGTCTTTCGTTTCTTCTGACGTGTTCTTTGTCGTAAGTTGTTAGCCACGAAATGAGGTACGAATTGCAATTGTTCGGAGAAACGCCGTGAGGCGTGTCATGCGATTCTGATCAGCGTGTTGATCAAGTCGGTCCTAACGAAATGATGAGTGAAGTGATGGACTTTAAGCTGGGACGCATGTCCCAAGGGACCTTGCGATGAACACCACCGACGACACTTCCCCCCTTCGCCTGACGGATTTGGCCAGACCCACAGCGACTTTCGAAGAGGTCGACATCCGCTCCGCGCTGTGCGATCGCCCTCAGCGGACACCCGACTATGAGGCCGAGCATCGGGCGATGGCGATGCTCGCCGCCGAAATGGTCGCGAACCCGCGCAACATGCTCCAGCGATTGGTCGAGACGGCGGTCGATCTCTGCCAGGCCGACACTGTCGGGATCAGCATCTTGGAGGGCGACGTCTTTCGCTGGGAGGCTCTGGCTGGGGTCTTCGCCTCCTATCGAGGTTCCACGATGCCTCGTGACGCCAGTCCCTGCGGGGTTTGCATCGATCAGAACACCGCTCAGCTGATGCATCTGCCGGATCGCTGTTTTCCAGCGCTCCTGACTGAGCCGCGTTTCGTGGAGGTGCTTCTCATACCCTTTCACGACCATGGCAAACCGGTTGGAACAGTCTGGATCGTAGCCAACAACTTCGAGCGGAAATTCGATCGGGAGGACGAGCGCGTCATGGGCACACTCGCACAGTTCGCTTCAGCGGGCTGGCAATTGTGGCGAGCGTGCGAACTGGCGGCGGAGTCGAGCCGGCATAAGGATGAGTTTTTGGCTATGATCGCTCATGAATTGAGGAGCCCGCTGGCTGCGATCATAAGCGCACATCAGATGGCGCGAAAGATCAGCGAGTACGATGTCGATCTTCCTCGAACCGATCTTCCTCGAACCGATCTCCCTCGAACCGATCTCCCTCGAACCGATCTCCCTCGAACCGATCTCCCTCGAACCGATCTCCCTCGAACCGATCTCCCTCGAACCGATCTTCCGCAGGCTGATCTTTTGCAGGCCGATCTCTTGCAAGCTGTCGACATCGTGGGACGCCAGGCCCGCCACCTATCGCGGATGGTCGATGATCTGATGGACCTGTCCCGCATCGGTCGCGGTGAGTTGGAAGTCCACAAGGAGCCGATCGAGCTCAGAATGATCGTCGACCAGGCTATCGAGGCTACGCACGCTCAGTTCGAGCGTCGCCAGCACCGGCTGTCCGTTCGAATTCCGCAAGAACCGGTTCATATCTACGGCGACCCGGTGCGACTGGTTCAACTGTTGTCGAACCTCCTGGACAATGCGGCGAAGTACACGCCCAAAGACGGTGAAATCTCGATCGCGGCCCAATGCGCGGAGGGAGACGTTTGCATCAGGGTTCACGACAACGGAATTGGCATCCCGAAGGATCGACTCGAAAGCATCTTCGATCTCTATACGCAGCTCAATGGGTCGTCGAAACCCGCCACAAGGGGCCTCGGCCTCGGATTGACGCTGGTGCGAAATCTGGCGAACCTGCATGGCGGTACCGTCGAGGCGGTGAGCGGAGGACCCGGCAAGGGCAGTGAATTCACGGTTCGGTTGCCCATCATACCAAGGCCTTCGATGGACAACGCGCCGAAGAAGACGAGCAGGCAGTCGAGCGGGCCGACCCGGCGTATTCTTCTGGTCGAGGATAACGACGATATCGCCAAGTCTTTGAAGATGGTTCTCGCGCGCGACGGTCACGCTGTCAGCATCGCGCAAGACGGGGCGATGGCGCTCGAGATGCTGCGCACCTTCGAGCCGGACATAGTCTTTCTCGATATCGGCCTGCCCGATGTGGACGGCTTTGAAGTGGCTCGTCGGATGCGAAGCCAGACTAAACGCGCGGACCTGATGATCGTCGCATTAAGTGGGTATGGGCATGAAGCGCATCGCCGCCTGTCCAAAGAGGCGGGCTGCGATGAACATCTGGTGAAACCGGTCCATCCCGACGTTTTGCGAAGCTTTCTCGGCCGCCCTGTACATTCAGCGAATGGTACATCGGCAGGCTTGAGGAGCGCGCGCGTCAGACTGAGCGCAGGAACTCGATTAGTAACCGGTTCACCTCGGCTGGACGCTCCTGTTGTACCCAATGGCCCGCACCGGCGAGCAGAACCTTCTTCGCCAGGTTCGGCGCGTTGATTTCGAGCGCCCGGTACGCGTCGGCGTAGAATTCGACCACCGCGTCCTTGTCACCAGCGACGAACAGCGCCGGCTGACCCAGCTTCGCACCGTCGAGAAACCCGGTCAGCTCCCAGGTGCGATCGATATTGCGATACCAGTTGAGCCCGCCGCGAAACCCGGTGCGCTTGAACTCGGCGGTGAAGAACTCGAGGTCCGCCTCGCTGAGCCATGGCGGCAGGCTGCGAGGTACTACGACGCTATCGAGGAAATTCTCGTCGCGGCCGAACGCGTAACGCCATCGTTCGTTCGGCGCGGCGTCGCCCGAGAGGGAATAGAATGTCGCCAGCAGGCTCGCGCGCACGTCGCGCTCGAGCTCGCGCTCGGCCGTGCCCTCCTGCTGGAAATATTCCTGGTAGAAAATTTTGTCGCCGAACACCGCCTTGGCGATCGCACTGGGGCGCAGCGGCCCGCGCGGGATGTACGGAACGCTCAATAACCCCACGGCGCTGAAGAGATCCGGGCGCAACTGAGCCGAGAACCAGGCCACGGGCGCGCCCCAGTCGTGCCCGACGATCGCGGCCGAGCGCTGCCCGAGCGCGTTAACCATCCCGACGATATCGCCGGCCATGTGCAAGATGCTGTATGCGCCGACCGCCTCGGGGCGATCGGTCTGACCATAGCCGCGCTGGTCGGGCGCTACGACGCGGAAGCCCGCCTCGGCGAGCGCCGCTATCTGATGGCGCCACGAATACCACGATTCCGGAAACCCATGGCACAGAATGACCAACGGCCCCTTGCCGGCCTCCACGTAGTGCATCCGAATGCCGTTGGTCTCGACGAAGTGATGGCTTGGTTCGTTCATCGGATCTCCGTTCTTTCCCTGTTTCAGTTCGGCAGCCAGGCTAGCGCGCGAATCTCACCGAACTCGCGCCGCAGCTTTTCCCACGAGGCGCCGCCGTCGCGGCTGGCATAGACGTAACCGTGCAGGCTGTTGGCGACCACGACGTCGGGATTTGCGGGGTTGACACCGAACCAGTACATCGTGGAGTTCGGCTCCACTTCAAGCGCGCACTTCTCCCAGGTTGCGCCGCCGTCGGTGGTACGTTGGATCGCGCCTCGTTTGCCCGGTATGAAGTCGCCGTTGGCCACGAAGATGACGTCGGGATTGCCGGGTCTCAGTGCCACGCCGCGGCAATAGGAGATGGTGTCGCGCTCGGCGAAGCGCGGGAAGCCGTGCAGCGACCAGCGCTCGCCTTCGTCGGCGCTGCGCCACAGGCCGTCGGGCGTGGTGGCGAGAATCTCCGCCGGGCGGCCGAGCCGCACCGCCAGGCCATGAATGTCCTGGTTGAGCGGCTTGTCGCCGAGCGCCGGGCAATGGCTCCAGGAGTCGCCGCCGTCACGGCTGCGGTATACGCCGTCGATCTCGACGCTCATCCAAATCGTGCGCGGGTCGCGCGGATCGAATACGACGTTGGTGACCTTGGGCGCACCGGCGAGGCACTTCTCGGCAATCGGGATCGCAAGCCGCTCCCATCGCTTGCCCCCGTCGAGCGTACGGAACACCGCGGGCGGCTTGGTGCCGGCATAGATGACATCCGGGTCCTGCGGATGAACGGCGACCGACCAGATCTGCATCCCATCCATCGGCGAGAGTACCAGCTCAAAGCTCGCGCCATTATCCATGCTTCGATAGAGGCCGGCTTCGGAGCCGGCATACAGCTGATGCGGGTCGTGAGGCGAAAGCGCCAGCGCGCGAATCTGGATTTCGCCGGGCTCGGCGTGAAACGGCAGCGCCATCTTGCTGCGCCGCCAATGGTCGCCGCCATCGGGGCTGAACCACACTCCGGCGCCCACCGTTCCCACACAGATCGTGAATTGCTCAGCCATCGCTCTCACCCCGCGAGTCTCATACCGATCCCGTCAGATGCCGCAGATGTTGGAATTGTCCCAAAAGATGATCCCGATACGCAAACAACGCGGAATTGAAACGCAATGGGCGCGTGGATGCCGCGCCATCACCTGAGATGCTTGCTTGGGCGCCGACCTTGAACCTCGAGACGGCAACGATCATCGGGGCTCTCCTCCACGGCCGAATTCACCTCAGACGGCGGAGGCGGCGCGACTGATCGGGAGCGTAAAATGGAAAGTCGAGCCCCGCCCTACTTCGGACGCCACGCCAACCTTGCCGCCGTGAGCTTCGACGATCTGGCGTGCGATCGCGAGTCCAAGCCCGGTGCTCTGCTCGCCGCCGGTCGGCCGGACGCTGGTCTTCTGGTAAAACCGGAACAGTTTACCTATTTCCTCTGACGGAATTCCCTGGCCCTGGTCGCAAACTTCCACCAGCACCTCGCCGCCGGCCTCGGAGGCGCGCACGGTCACGTTGGTGCCGGGCTCCGAATACTTGATCGCGTTGCTGATGAAATTCGTAAGTACCTGTTCCACACGCGAGGGATCGGCGTTCACCGCCGATAGCCCGGGGACGATTTCGGTTTCAACCCGGATGTTCTTGCGGCGCGCTAACAGCCGGTTGGCTTCCACGTTCTTGTTGATCAGCGCGCCGAGATCGATCGATTTCACTTTCAGCTCGAGCCGTCCCGTTTCGATCAGCGTGAGATCCAGCAGATCGGCCACCAACGCGAGCGCCGAGCGGCTGGTGCGCTCGATGATGGAGATGAACTGCAGCTGGTCCGGTTCCAGGGTGCCGCGGTCTTCGAGCAACAGCTCGACGCTCGAGGTGATGGCAGCGATGGAATTGCGGAGATCATGCGCGACGATCGCGGCATGCCGGCTGCGCTGCTCCAGACTCTTCAGCGCCGTGCGCAAATCGTTGGTTTCCTCGTTGTTGATGCGGATCAGATCCTCGTAAATATCCTTCGTGGAGCCTTCGACGGCGCAGCCCACCAATATCAGTTCGTCACCGACGACAGCCCCGGAAAATGTCAGCAACCTCGGGCGACCGTTCAAGTCAACGGAAATTGGCATCTCGTAAACGGCGTCGGCACTCCCCAGGTCGCCGATCAGCGCCTTCGCCCGTTCCTGATTGTCAACGTAGGCGCAGTAGTAGAATGGCTTACCAATTTTCAATGAACCTGAGAGGCCAATGCCGTCATTGACTATTGAAATGACTACTCCGTCCCGGGTGCATCGGAGCAGTACTCCTGCGCGATGGCGAGCCTCCATCCCGCTCACCCCCTCGCCGCGGCCGCCACGCGTTCGGCCGCGATCAACGCGCTCTCGGCATCGCACGCATACCCGTCCGCACCGATATCGCGCCAGAGTTCGGGTTCAAGGTTGAAAGCATGGCCGCCCACCATGATTCTTACAGCACGGGTTTCCTGGTTTGCGCGCAGCGCGCGAACGATCGCGGCCACCGGGTCGAGATGAAAGGTCATCGTCGCGGAGAGCCCGAGCAGATCGGGCCGGCGTTGCGCGACGAAATCGACCAGGGCCGCGGCCTGCATGTTGGCGCCGAGATGATAAGTGTCCCACCCGTCCATCTCGAAGAAGTCGGCAACCATCCTCATCCCGAGCTCATGGATCTCGCCGGGCGCGCACGCCGTCACCAGGACGCGGCCGCTGCGCGGCGCGGAGAAAACGTGACTATAGAGAAGAGACATGATCATCTGGGTCGCGGCGGTGCAATAGTGCTCCTGGGCGATGCTTATCTTGTTGTACTGCCACAGGCGGCCGAGCTCGTTTTGCGCGTCCTGGAACACGCGCAGCCAGATTTCCCTGATGCCGGTTCCGGAGCGGATCGCATCCTGCACCAGATCGAGCGCCGCCTGCCGTTCGCCGCGCAGCAAAAAGTCGAGGTAGCGCTTCGCAAGCCCGTCCGCGGGCAGCGCCTGGTCCGATTGATCCGCGCTCGCGCCTGCCGCGCCGCCGGCGCCGGCAAGTCCCGCATCGAAAACTTCGAGCACCACGGCCAGGCTCTCATGCGAAAGCGTCTCAACGAGCGCCTCGCGCACGCACTTCAGGTTTTCGATCAGATCTTCAGACGCTACGCCACGCGCCGAAAGCACTGCGCTCACCCATCCGAGATAATCCTTGAATATGGACGGGCGGCCGAAGCTGATCGCGTCGGCTAGATAGGACTGGTGAAACCGGGCGTCCTGGAGAAACATCGCTCTGCCCCGCTCTCCATATTTGGCGAGCAGTGCGGGCCGCCGGTCGTAATCCCGGGCGACTGCCGACTGGGCAATTGCCTCAGCCACACTTCTAAGTTCGTCGGCGACGCCGGAGTTTTCGTCCATCGGACGCGACACCTCGTTTCGACAGCGCTGCCGTGACTGCGACAAATCGCGCTAACCAGCTAGAGCCCGGACACCCAGAAGTCTTTGCCAACATGTACTAACATATTTCGCCCGGCACACCGCTCCAGTCAAATGCAACGTCTCGACAGCGTTTCGAGCGTCAGTTCAGAGATAGGCTGTCACCGCTTGAGGTCCATCCTGCTTTCTTCTGTTCGGCAACCTTCACGCCCGAGCGGGATGGTGGTTCACAGGCGGCCGCCTTTGTCCTGTTCCTTATCGCAGTGGAAATTGGCCTTCGCCGGGATGAGCAGTCGGTTGAGAAACGCGTGGCCGCGGCCTTGGCTGCTTCGTTTCACGCATTCATATCGACGATTTAAGTAACGCGCTGAATTGCTTATGCAGCTTGCGCAGCTTTGGATCGATGACAATCTGGCAGTAAGGCGCGAGCGAATTGTTGCGATAGTATTCCTGATGATAGTCTTCAGCCTCGTAAAACGCGTTCAGCGGAAGTACTTCGGTCACAATCGGCTTGCCTGCCGGGTCGGAACTGTTTAGCTGATTGATCAATGCTTGCGCATCCCGTCTTTGATCGTCTGTTGTATAGAAGACGACCGAACGGTACTCGGTCCCGACGTCCGCTCCTTGCCGATTCAACGAGGTTGAATCGTGGGTCGCGAAAAACACGACCAGCAGGTCATTGTAGGAGATCTCGGCAGGATCATATTTGACTCGGGTAACTTCGGCATGCCCGGTTTCGCCGGTGCAAACCTGTGCGTAGGTCGGATTTGCGACGCTGCCGCCCGCATACCCGGGCATCACAGAGACTACGCCCTTGAGCCGTTCAAACACCGCTTCCGTGCACCAGAAGCATCCGCCGCCAAAGACCGCAATTTCTGTCTTTTGATTCATGTCGACAACAATAACTCAAGAATTTCGAATGTAAACGGGTTAGAATCAGTCATCAAATAGACATCGCCAGCTTCGCCGCACTTGTTGCTTTACGCGGTCCCGATTCCGTTGGCCTTCCTCCGTCCGAGGATCGCGATGACGCTGTACGTTGTGGTTGCGCTGATGTGGCTGGTCCCCGACCGGCGCATCGAATCGGTTCTCACGGAATGAGAGTATCCGGCCGCGATAGCAACTTTGTCCTGGAGCCGCGTGGCTTTCCCCTTCGATCGAGGAATACTCAATCTGTACCGGCTGCGGCGGCGCACCGTACCGGTTGCAGCGTCGCGCAGATCGAAAGAATCCGTCAAGGTCGAATCGGATTGGCGCAAAACTAAATCGACTTTGACGGCACAATTTCCAGCCGCAACCGTTCCGTTCCCCGTATCACCGTCAGTTCGGCTCTCGTGCCAATCTGCTCTTCGGACAAAAAGCGGTGCAGATCGTCCACCGCGCCGACCGGGCTCGCACCGTAAGCGATGATGATATCGCGCGGCATCACTCCCGCCTTGTCCGCCGGACTTCCGGGCTCGACCGAGGTCACCATTACGCCGGTCTCCCTGGCCAGACGATAAAAGCGTACGAACCGCCGATGCAGCGGAGCGGTCATTCCGGCCACGCCGACGTACGCGCGCACGATCCGGCCATCGCGGATCAGACGCGCGGCCACGTACTTTGCGGTGTTGATTCCGATCGCAAAGCAGATTCCCTGCGCCGGTAAAATCACTGCGGTGTTGACGCCTATTACCTCGCCTCGCGAGTTCACCAGCGGGCCGCCGGAATTGCCCGGATTAAGCGCGGCGTCGGTCTGAATCACATCGTCGATCAACCGGCCCGACTGCGACCTCAGCGAGCGTCCCAGTGCGCTCACCACTCCGGCCGTGACCGTACACTGAAAGCCGTACGGACTTCCGATTGCGATCGCGAGTTGCCCCACGCGCAGCTTGCCCGAGTCGCCGAGCGCCGCCGCGGCCAGCGACGACGCGCCGAGTCTCACGACTGCGATATCACTGTGCGGGTCCGACCCGACGAGCGCGCCTTCGGCGCGACGTCCATCGAGCAAGGTCACGCTGATGCGATGCGCGTGCGCGACTACGTGGCTGTTGGTGAGGACAAACCCGTCGGGGGTGAAAACGAAGCCCGTGCCGGTGCCAGCCGGCAGTTCGTTCTCGCCTTTTTGCCGGAAGACCTCGATATTTACCACCGCCGGGCTTACCCGTTGGGCTGCATTCGCGACCGCCTCCGAGTAGGCGTCCAGCAGCCCGCTATCACTCCCTAAATCGTTCGCCGACTGCGCACCCTCGTTGGGCGATTCGTTCAGCACATGCCGTAAAACCCGCTTCATAAATTGCCTTTGGCCTCTTGCTGGTAAATATAACCATCGCGTCAAGTACCTTCCTGGCTGTGCCCGTCCGGCGGCGTCTTTGCCCCCGCTATGTCGGGTGATACAAGAACATGAAGCTGCCTAGGCACGATCGAAGGTCCCTTTGTGGAAGATAGTGGAAGATATGAGATGCAGATCACGATGGTGGATTGAATTCCTCGGGCGTGGAGTTAGCGTTTGGATTGTTGCAATGCTGGTATTTGCCGCCGGCGCGACGAACCTCCGGGCAGACACGACGGGCAAGCAGGATTTCGAGCAGAACTGCGCTTCCTGTCATGGCAAAGACGGCAAGGGTCATGGAGAGGCGCTCTATTTCATTCCCGGAGTCAAGCCGCCGGACCTCACGAAATTGAGCGGGAACAATGGGGGTGTGTTTCCGGCGGAGCGCGTGTACCAATCAATCGACGGCCGGGCCGGCATTCCCGCGCATTCACGCATCGATATGCCTTTTTGGGGGACCACTCTTCAGCAGGAAGGAAAAGAGTTTACCCCTGAGAGCGAAGCGAAGGTAAAGGCGCGGATCTCAAATATGGTCAGTTACATCAAGAGCATCCAGGAAAAATAGACGGCAGCCTGGCGCGCGCTCGCGTGCCCTGCTCAAACTTCAGTCGACTGCCGAATTCCGTCAGCGGCCAGAATCCTGATCGGGCCCAACGCAACGCGCTACTCACGTCCGCCGGCCAGGTGCGTGTAGAAGATGCGCTTGACGGCCTCCACGGCGATCAAGAACCCGGCCACCACCAACGTCAGGAACAGATAATAGGACCACGGCGGCCCTACGAACTGAAACCACGACCCTATCGGCAGGAACGGGAGAGTCACGGTCAGCGCGGAGGCTCCGATCGCGAGCAGTGTGACGGCCGCGTGAGGCCGGCTGGCGAATAGATGGCGGCGGGTGCGCACCGAAAAGATCATCAGGATCTGGGTCACCAGGGATTCGATGAACCAGCCGGTGCGGAACTGTTCCTCTGTAGCCCGGAACAGCAGCATCAGCACGGCGAACGTCAGCATGTCGAACGCCGTGCTGATCGGGCCCATCACCAGCATGAAGCGCTCGACCAGGCGCATGTCCCAACGCACCGGCTGAGCAACGGCTTCGCGGTCTACCCGGTCGAATGGCAGGGCGGTCTGCGCGACGTCGTAGATCAGATTGGTCAGCAGCACCTGGATCGGCAGCAGCGGGAGGAAGGGCAGGATGAGACCGGCAAGCGCCATACTGACGATGTTGCCGAAGTTGGCGCTGCTCGCCATCAGAACGTATTTGTCCACATTGACGACCGTGCGGCGGCCTTCCATAACTCCTTCATGCAGGACGCCGAGGTCGCGCTCCAGCAGTACAATCTCGGCTGCCGCCTTGGCCACGTCGGCGGCGCTCTCGACCGAAATGCCGACATCCGCGGCATGGAGCGCCGGCGCGTCGTTGATCCCATCGCCAAGGAAGCCCACCGCCTGTCCCGCACGCTTCAACGCCAGCAGCACACGCAGCTTCTGCGGGGGTGTCACCCGGCAAAACAAGTTTACCCGGTGCAGGCGGGCCAACAGAGCCTCGTCGCTGAGCGCCGACAATTCATCGCCGGTCACGACGCCCAGCAGCTCGATTCCGAGCTGGGCGCACAAATGGGTGGCCACCCGCTCGTTGTCACCGGTGAGGATCTTGACGGCGACGCCGTCGTTCGCCATGGCGCGGATCGCGGTGGCCGCGGACGCTTTGGGCGGATCCAGAAAGACCACGAAGCCGGCGAAAACGAGTTCCGTCTCGTCAGCGACCTCGGCCGTCGCGTGATTCGGGCCCACGCGGCTATAAGCCACGCCCAGCGCTCGGCAGCCTTCCTCGCCGATGCGCTCAAAGCTCGCCATCAGTTCCGCGCGCTGCGCCTCCGCTAGCGGCCTCGAAGTGCCATCCGGCTGCTCGACCGCGCTGCACAAGCGCAGGACATCCTCCGGCGCGCCCTTGACGATCACCAGCCGCTCCCGGTCCTTCTCGATCAGTACCGAAACCCGCCGGCGCTCGAAGTCAAAGGGCACCTCGTCGAGCTTGCGCCAGGCGCTCGCGTCCACGCTGCCACGGTCAATGATAGCTTCATCCAACGGACTCTTCAGACCGGTTTCAAAGTGACTATTGAGCCAGGCAAGCTCGAATACGCGCTGGCTTTCGGCGCCCGCGGGATCGACTGCGCGCACCAGCCGCATGCGCGCCTCGGTGAGAGTGCCGGTCTTGTCCGTGCACAACACCTCTATCGCGCCAAGGTTATGGATTGCCGCCAGGCGCTTGACGATCACCCGCTGACGCGCCATCCGCACCGCGCCGCGCGCGAGCGTGATGGTCACGATCATCGGCAGCAGCTCGGGCGTCAGTCCCACAGCCAGGGCCGCCGCGAACATCAGTGATTCCAGCCAGCCGCGACGAAACCAGATGCTCTCGGTCAGCACGAACAGCACCAGCAGCATGGTGATGCGCAGCATCAGCATGCTGAACCGATGCAGTCCGATCTGGAACGCGGTCGGCGGTGGTTTCGCGATCAGCGTGTCAGCCAGCCTGCCGAGCGCCGTCTGCCGCCCGGTCGCGCAGATCAGCAAGGTCGCAATGCCACTGACCACGGAAGTGCCGGCCAGGGCGGCGCCTTCGGCCACGACCAGGTCTGCGACTGACCTGGGCGCCTCGACGGCGCGCTTCTCCACCGGGTAGGATTCGCCCGTCAGCAGCGCCTCGTTCACATAGAAATCACGCGCGGCCAGCAATCGTCCATCCGCCGGCACAAGGTCGCCTGCGGACAATTTCACCACGTCGCCCGGCACCAGTTCGATCACCAGGACCGTGACCTCCTGGCCTCCGCGGACGGCGCAGGCGCGCAGCGCCACCTTTGCTTGCAAGGCGTCGACGGCACTCTGGGCGCGCATCTCCTGAACAAAATCCATCAGCACGCTGAGCATTATGATCGTCACGACCGTGATGAAGCTGTCGACATCTCCGGTGACGGCGGACAGGACACTGGCGAATAACAGGATGAGCACCAGCGGATTGGCGAAGCGGGCAAGGAAGCTCAGCCAGGGCGATCGGCGTTTCGGTGCGGCGGCGTCGTTCGGGCCGTAAACCGACCGACGGCGATTGGCCTCGTCAGGCGTGAGACCGGCAGGCCCGCTGCCCAGCGCCTCAGTCAGCGCGGCTGTAGTCTCGTTCCAGAACGGTGGTGCGCTCATTCGGCAGGTTGCCTTCGCCCCGCAATTATCGCCCGGCAATTATGGCGTGGACATTTTCGGACGCGCCACTACTATTTCGGACGGCCACCGCTATAGATAGCGCACAACATTAGGCGCATCCTTCGCGAGGAATCCGACCGGCGGGAGGATGCGACCGGTCCGCGGGCGACGCGCGAGACTTGCTCACGGGCCGGTGGGTCTGCTTCAGAAAAAACCCATCTCTGCGCAAAGGTCGTGTCGCGGTGCTCCCTGTGGAATCACATTTCGCCATCGATGCATCTGTTCGGCACAGCCAGCTTCGCGCACCCGCAAATGCTTTCCATGGCTTTCCGGTGGCATGCGTTATGCTCCGTCCGATGGCGAAGAAACGCCTTTATTCCAGAGGAAGAGATACATGGACGTAGCCCGTTGGATGACCAAAAACCCGGCCGTTGCCGAATCAAAAGAAAGACTTGCGAGCGTTCGGCGGAAAATGGACGAGGGAAATTTCCATCGCGTACCGGTCGTGGATGGCGGCAAGCTGGTCGGGATCGTCAGCGACCGCGACCTGCGCCAGCACATCGGATCGCTCGAGGACGTGAAAGTCAATGGCGCCATGACCAAGCGGGTGGTGAGCGTCACTCCCACGACTATGCTCGAAGAAGCAGCCAATCTGCTGGTCAAGCATAGGATCGGCGGAATGCCAGTAGTCGACCGAGGCAAGGTCGTCGGCATCATCACCGCTACGGACCTGCTGCGGGCGTTTGCCGAGGTCCTGGGCACCACTCAGGAGGGGGTCGCACGCATCGATCTGTCGCTCGATGGAGATTCCTCGGAACTTGCGATGGTCGTGCAACTGGTGGCTCAGCAGAACGGCGAAATTCTTGGAACGGGCGCCTATCAGGACGAGAGGAAGGAGGGCAGCCGCAAGGTGGTTTACCTGCGCCTGCGCTCCGCCGACGCTAATCGCGTCGCCCGGCTGCTGACCGAGAAGAATTACAAGGTGCTTTCGATCCATCTGTAAGCGAGCATCCGAAGAGGCGGACTTTTGTACGAGGCGGAATACAAATCGAAACTGATGACGGCCGAGGCGGCAGTGCGGCTCGTACCCGCGCGCGGCACGCTGTCGATGGGGATGGCGATCAGTGAACCGCCGGCGCTATTGCAGGCGCTGGAGAGCCGGATCAAAGCGAGCGAGATCGAAAATCTGCGAGTCTATTATTCACATTCCGCGCCGGCCGCGATGATGACGATCCTGAAGTATGAATACATGGACGTCATCAAGCCGCATCCCTTTTTTCCGACCGTTGTTGAAAGAGAGCTGGCGCGGCGCGGCCTCGAGGAAAACCGCCAGGTCTTGTTCTATATGCCGGGCAATTTCAGCGGCATGCCCCGGATTCTGGCCGAGATCGGGATCGACGCCTTCGTGGTGATGGTCGCGCCGATGGACAAGGGCGGATTCTTCAGTTGCGGCACTAACGGTGACTACACGATTCCGACCGCACGCAACGCCAGGCGGCTGATCGTCGAGGTGAATCCGCGGATGCCGCGTGTATTCGGCGATTCATCGGTGCACATCTCTGAAGTGGCCGCGATCGTCGAGCATGAAAGCGTGCTGACCGAATTGCCGGTTCGCCCGGTCACTGAGCTCGATCGCACCATCAGCAAACACATCGTCGAGCTGGTTCCTGACCGCGCCACTTTGCAGATCGGCGTCGGCGGCGTGCCGAACGCCGTATGCAGCGCACTGACGAACCACAAGGACCTCGGTCTCCACACGGAACTGATGACGTCGCCGGTGGCCGCACTTATACAGTCAGGTGCGGTAACCAACAAGTACAAGAATATCAACAGGTACAAGAACGTCTATACGCTGGCGGCAGGCAATGCGACGCTCTACGAGTTCCTGCATGACAATTCGAGCATGGAAGTATATCCGGTCGACTACGTAAATGATCCTTACGTCATCGGCCGCAATGACCGCGTGGTTTCCATAAATGCCTTCCTGCAGGTCAGCCTGGACGGTGAGATCAATTCGGAAACCGTGAACGGCAGGCAGTACAGTGCTCCGGGAGGACAGTTGGATTTTGTACGGGGCGCGCAGCTCTCCAGGGAAGGCAAATCGATTCTGGCGGCCTATTCGACCGCCGCGGGCGGCACAGTTTCGCGCATCGTGCCGCAGATCGAAGGACCGGCTACCGATCCGCGCGCCGATACCCAATACATCGTTACCGAGTACGGCGTAGCCAACATGCGCGGCAAATCCAGCCCGCAAAGGGCGCAAGCGCTTATCGCGATCGCGCATCCAAAGTTCAGGGATCACCTTCGCCAAAGGGGCACAGAGCTTGGCTACCTGTGAGGGCAGATCTCATGGACGTGGACGCGGATAAAACAAGACCACCGAGAGAAAGGAGGTAAGGATCGTGTCATTGCTGGAGAGATGGAATCCATCTCGAGATCTGGAACGGTTTCGTCACGAGGTCGAAGACCTGCTCGAAAAATTCGGCCTCGAGCGCGGAGGATTCCTAAAAGATTGGGAGTCGTTTTCGACGCTTCGACCGGCGATCGAATCTTACGTCGACAGCGACAAGTTCACCGTTCGGATGGAACTGCCTGGCATCGATCCGAAGAAGGTCGATATCAAGGTCACCGGCGGAATCCTTAGCGTGAAAGGCTCGCGCGAGCAGCAGACCGAAACTAAGAAGAATGATTTCTATCGCCGCGAGATTCGCTACGGATCGTTCGAGCGGTCGATGTCCTTGCCGGAGGGAATAAAAGCCGAAGACCTCAAGGCCACCTACCGTGACGGCATCCTCGAGTTGACTGCTACGATGCCCAAGGAGGCGGCGTCCAAAGAGGTCAAGATCGAGGTCGAAGGCCACGAGACCAAGAAGGACGATGGTCCCAAAAAGGCCGCGTGAAACCGAAAACGGCCGCCACCCCGCTCGACGATGGCCGGGCGGCGTGGTTCGTCCGTAATTGCACCGCAATCCGGAGGATGAGCCGCACTTATGCGAAACTCAAACTTGACACCTGGCAATCTCACCAGGAAATCCCGCGGGCTGATCAGGAGCCTCAATCGAAGCTTAGTCCGCGACGACAAGAGCCCCCAGGTCGTGCGCAAGACGGCTCAACCGAAGGAGCCCACTGTCTGCGCGCGATGCGGCGCCGTGTTTCTGCACAAGACCTGGCGCCACGATCATAAATTGACCGATGAGCTGCTGGAGCGGCGGCAATGGGGATTCTGTCCGGCCTGCGATGAGGTAAGCCAACAGGAAGGCCAGGGGCGGCTAATCATTCGCGGATCCGGTTTGGCCTCCAACCGCGCCGTCATCCGCAGCCGTATCGAGAACGTCGCCCGCCGAGCTATGGCGACTCAGCCGGAGCGGCGGATAGTTTCGATCGATACGATCGATTCCAAGGACGAAAAGGCGCTCGAGGTGCTGACGACCTCGCAAAAACTGACGCACCGCATCGCGCACGAGCTGAAGAAAGTCTTCGGCGGACGGACCTCTTACAATTGGAGCGATGACGGGACGCTTTTCGCCACCTGGGAATTCGAGCGGCGAAAACCGAAAGAAAAAAAGGCCGGGCAAACCCGCAAGGGCCACTGACCGCCGTCGTAAGGGAGAATCAATTATGAAAAAGCCAAAACCAAAAACGAAGCGGGTGGCGAAAAAGAGCCCGGTAAAGGCCGAAAAGCGGGGCGCGAAGATGAACCAGGCGCTGTCCGCCATGCGAAAGGCCTCTGCGGCCAGGAAGCCGGCCGCCATCTACGCGATTGCCGAGGCAATCGCCGATCTGGCGGCAATCGCGACGCAACTGCGCCAGATCGCGGACGATCTGCGCGACCTGATGGGCGGGCGCGAACAGCCCGAGGTTGACGCACTGGTCATTACTGAAGTCCAGAGATCAGAGGAAGAAGGGTCCTGACCGCGCAACGCGATGGCTAACGCTCGCGGGCGACCTGACTTGATAATCCACGCCGGCGGCGAGCTCGAAGCCGCATACGTGGCAACGTATCGCAGGCGGCGCGCGCAAGGCGGGCGTCGACCGCAAGACGCTGCATCGCCTGCTCAACAAGCACAGCATCCGCTAATCGGTTTGCCGGCCTGACAGAGTATTCGGTAAAAACTTGTCGCTCGAATGGTCAGTTCAGGAGCCGCGCGGTCGGAGCGTTTTCAGTCCTTGCCGTCTCCGTCGAGCAACGACTTCACGGTCGCAATCAACTCAGCGTTGGGAAAGGGTTTGCGCAGGTAGGCCGCGGCGCCAGCCGCGCGCGCGATACGGGCTATATCCGGCGTGTGGTATGCAGTCATCAGGACGACCGGAATTTCGGGAGACTTTTGATGAGCGTATCGGACTATTTCAAGCCCGTCGCTGGTGAGCAGGGTGATGTCCGAGACGATCAGCGCAGGCCCTTCCGAATCGATCAGCGCGAACGCCTTTGCGCTGTCGTACGCCACCAGACATTTGAAGCCGAAGGCTCGCAGGACCCTGGCGCAGGTATCGGCCATCTCCGTCTCGTCGTCGACAATCAAGATGGCTTCAGAACTCATCCGTTCGCCCCGTTTCCCAGGAAAGCAAGCTGCATGCCATCCAAGGAATCAGATCATGGCTATCAGAACATGAGTATCAGAAACATGAGTATCAGAAACATGGGTATCAGAAACATGGGTATCAGAACATGGCATCTGACTACATCGTCGGTAGCGTCAAAGTAAATTTAGTTCCCCTTCCCGGTTCTGATTCGACTTCAATTTTGCCGCCATGTTCGCGAAGTGTGCGATGCGCCAGCCACAGCCCCAATCCCGTTCCGCTCGCCTTGGTGGTGAAAAAGATGGCGAACAGCTTGGGTAATACCTCGGCGGGGATACCGGTGCCGGTGTCGGATACGGACAATTGCAGCATCCTGGCCTGGTCCGGCGCGGGCCTGCTTACAATGCGGATTTCGCCCCCCAAAGGCATCGCATCGCGCGCGTTCATCACCAGATTCATCAGCACGCGCTGCAGCGCCGTCGAATCGCCCAAAACTGCTGGAAGATCGCGGTCGAGCGAAGTGATGACCTCGATATTGGATCTGCGAAATTCTCCGCCGATCAAAAGAACGGTCGCTTCGACCAAATCATTGATGCTCACGGCTTGACGCTCGATGGAGCGCTGGGCCGCCAGCGTCAACAGGCCGGTCGCGATGCGGCTCGCTCGCTCAGCGTTGCGCCGCAGGACTTCGAGGTCCTGACGCAGATCAGGGTTTCCAGTGTCCACAAGCGAAAGCATCAGTTCGGAGCGCGAGGAGATAATCGCCAATGGATTGTTGAGGTCATGAGCGATACCGGCAGCGATAGCGCCGAGCGCGTTCAGCGTCTCGGCCTGTCTTGTCTGACGCTCGAACGCCAAGCGTTCGCTGATATTCGTGACAAAGCAGACGACCAGCTGATTGCCGGGCTCTGGAGCGACGTAGTTGAGGCTGATCTCGAGCGGGAATTCGCTTCCATCCTTGCGCCGTCCCGCAAGGTCCAGCCCGATCCCCATCGGACGCGAACGCGGAGCCTTCAAGTAGTTCTCGCGATTCGCCGTGTGCTTGGCTTGCACGCGGTTAGGCACCAGGATTTCGACCGGCCGCCCTTCGAGTTCCCCGTGCCCATAACCAAACATCTGCTCAAGGGTGGCGTTGGCGCGTAGTATCCTCCCGTCGGCCGCCGCCACCAGAATCCCTTGCCCGGCAGACTCGAAATAGACGCCCCCTATTACATCGCTTTCTCGTAGCTGCGCGGCGTATTGGCGAACTTCAGACCGCCCACGCCAACGCAACAAGGCCATCACGGCTCCGGTTACCATGACGAATACGAGGCGGTTTATCAGCGAGTAGGGCGCCGGCAGGAGGAATTCGGAAACGAGCACCCATATGCAAGCGACGAGGCAATAGGCGAGGACCACCCTGCTCTTTGGGTCGCTCAGCAAAGTCGGTCCTTTATGTTCAGTCGTCCCGGCCATAGTGAGGCAGAAGGTTCGCATCCTGATTGTTCATTTACAATCGTGTTGTGCGGACTTCATTCCCCACGTGGGACAACGATGCCCCATGTTCTCGAGCTGCTGTAGCGAAATGTGCAAGCTGCGTCGAAAGGCAACATATGGCACGCGGTGTGCTCCCTCGGGATGCATGGCTATCAACACAATTTCGGCTGCAGAAGACCGACGACCGCTGTTTGACGGGAATTTCTCCGCCGGCCCCATGGTCTTCAGTGGCGCTGGCGCCGGGCCAATCAGGGCGGAAGCAACCGAGCCGTTTCACGGGCTGGTTGGATCGAACGCTGCGATGCGGCGTCTGTATCGCCGGATCGAGGCCGTCGCCGCCACCCGCTCGACGGTCCTGATTGTCGGCGAGAGCGGCACCGGCAAGGAGTTGGTGGCGCGCGCCATCCATGCGGGTGGCTCGCAGCGGCAATCGTTCATTCCACTTAACTGCGCCGCGATTCCGAAAGATCTGGTCGAGAGCGAATTGTTCGGCTATCGCCGCGGGGCCTTCAGCGGTGCAAACACGGATCATCCGGGACTGCTGCGCGCCGCGGACGGCGGCACGGTCTTTTTGGACGAAATTACGGAGATGAGCCCGGATCTCCAGGCCAAGCTGCTGCGTGCGATCCAGGAACGAGCCGTGAGACCTGTCGGCGCCACTCACGAGATCCCAATCGACGTCCGCATTGTAGCGTCGACCAATCGCGATCCGGCCGAAGCCGCCCGTACCGGACAATTGCGCGCCGACCTTTACTATCGCCTGCAGGTGAACGTGCTGGAAATTCCTCCGCTGAGAGACCGGTCAGACGATATCGGGGCGCTGGCCTGGCATTTCCTGAAGCTGTTGAACGGGCGCAGCCAGGCCACAAGATCTGTCGAAGGAATCGAGCCCGACGCGATGTCGGCCTTGCAGGCGTACGATTGGCCGGGCAACGTCCGCGAGCTCAGCAACACGATCGAATCGGCTTTCACGTTCGGCGCCTCGTCGACCGTCACGCTCGACGATCTGCCAACCAGGATCGTGAACGCCTGGCGAGTCGCGCCACGCGCGATCCTCTCGTCGACAATAGCGGCGTCCGAACCCCCGTCGATCCAGAGCCCCGGCAGCTATGCCGAATTCGAACGCGACGCAATCGCCAAAGCGCTGGAGCGTACGGGCGGAAACAAGGTGCAAGCGGCACGTCTGCTGAAAATCTCCCGTAAGAAGCTGTACGACAGGATCGAACGCTACGGACTCTCGCTGTCGGGTGTCGCGCAAGCGGTAATAATCGGCAGCAACGTTGCGCATCCCTCGGCGGCGTGAGTCCCTCGAGGCAAGCCCGAATCATTGCTCAGTCGGAGCTACCAGAGGACCGAGATTGGAATAATATGACCGCGCGAGCATTGTGGCAGTGAAGAAGGCGAGGCCGACTCGCGCCGGGCTCAGATCTGGTAGATGAACACCTTGTTTTCGCGCGGGCTGAGATAGACTTGCGCGCCGCACTCCAGTCCTAGCGCGCGGAAGCGATCATGATCGATCTCGACCTGTACTCTATCGCCCCAGCGGCTGCTGAGTTCGATCTTGACCTTGGGGCCGGCGGCGTGGATGTGCGTGATGGATGCCGGGAATGAGGCTTTACCGTTGGGTTCCAGACGAATATCCAGAAGATGCGGCCGCACGTAGACCATGGCCGATTTGCCATTTGCGCCGGCCAGGTCCTGGCCGTTGACCGGAATCGGCATTTCCCGAACGTAGAGCTTGCCGTCGCGCACGCGGCCGTGAAAAAGATTGACGTTACCCAGGAAGTCGTAGACGAACGGCGTGGCCGCGCGATGATACAGTTCCTCGGCGGTTCCGACCTGCTCGATCTTTCCCTGGTTAAGCACCACGACGCGGCTGGCCAGTTCGAGCGCTTCTTCCTGATCGTGCGTGACAAAGACGCTGGTTATGCGAAGGTCCTGGTGCAGCCTTCGGAGCCATCGCCGCAGTTCCTCGCGAACCTTCGCGTCGAGCGCGCCGAACGGTTCGTCGAGCAGCAACACCTTGGGCTCGACTGCCAATGCCCGCGCCAGCGCGATCCGCTGACGCTGTCCACCCGAGAGCTGTGACGGGAGGCGCCCGCCAGCCCACTCGAGTTGCACCAGCTTGAGCAGTTGGTTGACGCGTTCGCCAATTTCGGTTTCCGGCGGCCGGCGGCTCCTTGGCCGGACCCGCAGTCCGAAGGCGACGTTTTCGAAAACCGTCATGTGGCGGAAAAACGCGTAGTGCTGGAAGACGAAACCCACGCCACGCTCGCGCACGCTGCGCCCGGTGGCTTCCTCGCCCTCCAGATGAACCGTGCCCGAGTCCGGAATCTCGAGCCCGGCAATAATACGCAGCAGTGTGGTCTTTCCCGATCCGGACGGCCCCAGCAGCGCGATAAGCTCGCCGCTATCGATCCGCAGGCTTACGTCGTCGAGAGCAACGAAGCTGCCAAACCGTTTGCTGATATTATGGACTTCGATACTCATGCCGCTTTTACTTCCGAATGCTCTTCGAACTCCTCTACTTCTTCAGTCTCATGGACCCTGCCGCCCAGTATCCGCTTGGCCACGAGCGTTACAAGCGCGAGCAAGGTCAGCAGCGACGCCACCGCGAAGGAAGCCGCAAATGCGTAATCGTCATACAGAATCTCGACGTAAAGCGGCATCGTGTCCGTCAATCCTCGGATATGGCCGGAGACCACCGAGACCGCCCCGAATTCGCCCATCGCGCGCGCGTTGCAGATAATCACACCGTAAAGCAGACCCCACTTTATGTTGGGCAACGTGACGCGCCATAACGTCTGCCATCCGCCCGCGCCCAGGGTCAGCGCCGCAAGCTCTTCTTCGACGCCGGCAGCCTCCATTACCGGAATCAGCTCGCGCGCGACAAACGGCAAAGTCACGAAAGTCGTGGCGAGGATGATTCCCGGGACGGCGAAAATAATATGGATTCCCCTCGCCATAAGCCACGGCCCGACGATTCCATGCGAGCCGAACAGAAGAACGTAGGTAAGCCCGGCGATGACCGGAGAGACGGCGAAGGGCAGATCGATCAGCGTGGTCAGCAGATTCTTGCCGCGAAATTCGAAGCGCGTAATCGCCCACGCCGCGCCGACTCCGAAGGCCGTATTAAGCGGGACTGCTATCGCCGCCGCGAGCAGCGTCAGCCGAATCGCACTGCGCGCTTCGGGATTGATAATCGCCGCGATATAGACGCCGATGCCGCTGCGCAGCGCCTCGGTGAAGACGGCGATCAGCGGAACGACCAGGAACAGCCCCAGGAAGACTATCGCTACAACGATAATCAGCGCCTGCGCCCACGGCGGTTCGGTGGTCGCCCGGCGCATCCTGGCACGCGCGTCGTCGTGCAACCGAGCGCTCGGCCTGGCGCCGCCGGATCCGTCTATATTCGGCTCAGCCAACGACGCGACCCGCGCCCCATTTCTGCAGCATGTTGATCAGAAACAGGATCGTGAACGACAGCACCAGAATTACGAGAGCGATCGCGGTGGCGCTCTGATAATCGAACTGCTCGAGTTCGGTAACGATGAGCAGCGGCACGACCTCGGTACGCATCGGCATGTTGCCCGAAATAAACACTACGGACCCATACTCACCGAGCGCACGGGCAAAGGCCAGCGAGAATCCGGTCATCATGGCGGGCATCAGGACCGGCGCGATCACGCGCCTGAAAGCCTGAACCCGGGTCGCGCCCAGGGTTGCCGCCGCCTCCTCCAGCTCGGGTTCGAGATCCTGCAGGACCGGCTGAACGGTGCGGACTACGAACGGCAGGCCGATGAAAATAAGCGCCACGATGATGCCCAGCGGCGTGAATGCAATTTTTATTCCCAAAGGTGCGGCCAGCCGCCCGATCCATCCATTATGTGCACACAACGTCGTCAGGGTGATTCCTGCTACCGACGTCGGCAGCGCGAACGGCAAATCCACCAACGCGTCCACGAAGTCGCGCAGTGGAAAGCGATATCGCACCAGGGCCCACGCCACGATGACCCCTAAGATGGAATTGATCGTAGCGCCGGCCAGCGACGTGCCGATGCTCAGCCGGCAGGCCGCGAGCACGCGTGGCGAAAGAACGACCGCCCAAAACCGCTCCCATCCCATCGTGCTGGTTTTGAGAACTATCGTCGAGAGCGGAATCAGCGCGATCAGGCTCAGGTATACGATGGTACAGCCCATCGTCAAGCCAAACCCTGGGATCACGCTGCGCCTGCGTTGCATTATTGACATAGACTCGCTAATCCACCGGCCTCGGTTACGGCTTATATATTTGATCGAACACGCCGCCGTCAGCGAAATGCGTTCGCTGCGCCTTCTGCCATCCCCCGAATGCACTATCCACGGTGAAGAGCTTGATCTTCGGAAATGTGGACTTGTATTTGTCGGCCACCGAAGCGAGCCGCGGCCGGAAGAAATGCCTCGCCGCGATCTCCTGTGCCTGCGGCGTGTACAGATATTCGAGATATGCCTGGGCGACCTTGCCTGTCCCGCGTCTGGCAACGACCTTGTCGATCAGGGCCACCGGCGGCTCGGCCAGGATGCTGGTCGAGGGATAGACAATCTCGAACTTGCCCTTGCCGAATTGACCGATCGCAAGATAGGCCTCGCTTTCCCAGGACACAAGAACGTCGCCGATCTCGCGCTGCACGAAAGTGTCAGTCGAGCCGCGTGCGCCTGAATCGAGCACCGGCACGTTCCTGTAGAATTTTGTCACGAACTCCCGCGCCTTGTCCTCGCTCCCGCCGGGCGCCTCCAAGGCGGAACCCCATGCGGCGAGATAAACCCATCGCGCGCCGCCGGAAGTCTTTGGATTCGGCGTGATGACCGATACTCCCGGTTTCACCAGGTCGGGCCAATCTTTGATTTTTTTAGGATTTCCACTGCGCACGAGGAAAACGACCGTGGATGTGTATGGCATGCTGTTGTATGGCAGCCGGCTCTGCCAGTTCGCGGGTAACAGGCCCCCTTTTTGGCTGATCGCGTCGATATCGTAAGCGAGGCCCAGCGTCACCACGTCGGCCTCGAGGCCATCGATTACGGCGCGTGCCTGCTTGCCCGATCCCCCATTGGAAAGGTTGACGCTTATGTCCTCGCCGGTTTTGGCTTTCCACTGTTTTGCGAACTCGGCGCCAATGTCTTCGTAAAGCTCTCGCGTCGCATCATACGAGACATTGAGAATCGTTTGTCCGGCGCGCGCCTTGCCGGGCCGCACGAGCGGCCCGGCAAGTGTCAGAACCATTGCGATCGAAAAACATGCTAAACAAGGTCGCTGTTTCATATTACTCAGTTCGGTTAGTAGGCGAACTCCACGTTAGCGAATATGGAGTGCGTGTCGCGCTGCACCATGTCCGGAATACTGCCGGTCTTGGGCAGCGTCTGACCGTTGAAGGTGCCACCGGGCGAGTAACCGAACGGTTTCAGCACTGAGATCGGAATTGACTGTTGGCCATGATAGAATGAGAGATTCTGACTGTCGATCGCGAAACGCAGATACTCGTTGTACCGATAGCTCAGGCCGAAGACCCAGCGCTGGAAGTCCAGGGGGTCGTTGGCGAACTGGGTGTTGTGTAACAGCCACTGGAACATGCCAAACGCGGTGATCGGCGTTTCCGGGATATGAAAGTGGCCGAAGAAGTCGACGCCCAGTTGCTGCGCCTGGCCATTGTTCAGGATCGCCGTCTGCGCATCCGCCTGCGGTCCGTAGGTGTTAAGCAGCGGATAGCAGGGCTGTATGAGCTTGCCTTTTACGATGGTAGTGGTGCCATTGCCGCAAGTGTTACCGGCGAAGGTTCCCGAGGTGATCGCTTTGCCGGTCGGGAAGCCGAACGCGTCAGCCGGACCGCTGCCGGACCATAGGTTGGACGCTTGAAACGCGTTGCTGCCTGAGTCAAACTCGCCCGCCAAGCCCCAACTTTCAGCGGTGTAGTGCACTATCGTTGCGATCCTCTGGATATGCGCGTTGCCACCCTTCAGCGTCGTCGGTATATCGGCAGTGTCAGGCGCCGTGTTGCCGTAGCCGTAGTTGTAGAAGCCGGTTATACCCAGTCCGTCGTAGCGCCAGTTTGCGCCGAACGGGTAGGCGGAAATCCGCGCCATGAACTGCTTGGTGTCGCTCTCCTCGAAGGTGTGATAGTTCGCGTTGGTAAAAGCACCGATTCCGTAGTCGAAATACGCCTTCTCGCCGAACCTGACCGGCCCTTGCACAGACACTCCGGTCTGCGCCGACGCCAGGCCGAGATAGTTCCATGGAGTAGAATTAACGAAGCGAAATTCGTAGAGGTTTTCTTCCCATTCCGTAAATGGGTTGGAGATCTCACCGAACGAAGCCGTTCCACCCTTGAGCATTGGAACGGCATTCCATAGGGAGTCGTACGTCAAACTGGCGTACTTCAGGCGCACGCCGAAATCGCCGTCCAGGTTGCTGCCGACACCCGTGGTCTGTCCGATCTTATCGTTCGATGAACCGATCGTTTTGTAGACATCCGGGGTAACTCGCACTGACCAGTTTTGGTCGGAAAGAAAAAGAAATTGAGATACGCCCGGGTGATGTCGAACGAATTGTAGTTGTTGTTGCCCGGACCCAGATTGCTTAAATTCTCCTGCTCCTGCGGTTGAAAGCCCGTATTGGTGTAGAACCGGTAATCGCCGAAGAGGACCGTGCCGAGCCGGATCTTGTCACGGAAGTCATCCGTGTAGCTCTTCCAGGCCGGCTGCATCTCGTTGACCTGCTGGGCGAGCACCTGGTTCTGTTCCTGTAGCTGTGCGGCGCTTTGCTGAACCTGGGTCTTGATCTGATCGTTGGTCCTCGCCTCGACCTTCTGCTCCACGTTTTGCTCGATCGCCCGCTGATCAACCGGGCCGCCAAGCGTGAACGGCACGCGGCCCTTGCCCGGCCGCACGAAGACCTGACCCGTCTTGCTATCGACCCACAGTTTGGTCGCGGCGGTGATGTCCTGAGCCGCTACGCGCCGCATCGGAGTAATGATAGATACTGCCAAAAGTGCTATACTCAGTAGTCTTCTGACTCTCATTGGTTTTCCTTCAATTTTCGATCTATCGACGACCAGTTCCCTACGCGAAACCCGTAAAACACTCCTCAACCATCGCGGCCCCGCCGAAATCCGGCGGACCGACTTATGGTGATTCGTTGCTCCCGGCCGTGTGCGGGTCGTTGCCCTCGGCCTGCTGCCTTGCCCGGTACAGTTGAAAACTCGTGTAGACCTTGCCATCACAGGCGAATCTGCTGGGCGACGAGATCGCGACAATTGCGCAATCCTGAACACGGACGTTCGGCGGAATCTTCGCGGCCTCCGCATTCTTGGCCATACTCCCGATCACGCTGGTGCTCCTGAAAGCCGGGGCGCCACTGTGTGCGGCCGCAACCTGTGCGGGCGTACCCGAGGGGGGCGGTCCCCACCCAGCCGTCGAGGCGCATCCGGTGGCGAGCGCCAACCACGCGCCGAACAACAATCCCGATGCTCGTGCCTGAAACTTCCTCATATCTCTTCTTCCCTTCCTGCCGCCCTTATCTGGGCCTCCCATCCGTTTTGCCCGCTTTGGCCCTTTGCCAATCCTTCGTGCATGTCCGGAATAGCGACTTGGCTAAAGCAATTTCTACTATTAATCTATCGACTTAGTCGATTTATATAAAACACCCTGTGCTGTGAATCAATTTTCTCAGACAAATTACTAAATGGCCGAATTATTTGACTAAGATGATGCTTTAAGTCATCTTTTATCTGGATGGCACAGCTTCCAAAGACAGAGGCACCCCCTTGGGAAACGGTCCTCAAGCGCAACTCTGTAGAACGCCTGAAGCGGGAGCTGTTTCCGCTCGACCTAGCGCAGCAGTGGAACCGTCTGGTGGAGACCCCTTATGAGGACCTGGCAGAAACCGACGTCGTGCGGCTGCAATGGTTCGGGCTCTATCACGACAAACCCAAGCTCGGCAGCTTCATGATGCGCGTCAAAGTTCCTGGCGGCATCCTGGAGCCCGCCGCGTTGCGTCTAATTGGTGACCTCAGCCAGCGCTACGGCCGCGGCCAGGGTGAATTGACGACCCGTCAGAACATTCAGCTTCATTACATCGGACTCGAACATTTTCCCGCGATCGCCGATCGACTTCGCGCGGTCGCGTTGACGACGCTGGGCGCGTGCGGCGACGCAGTGCGCAATATCACGGGATGCCCGGTGTCAGGGATCGATCGGCGCGAGCTTTTCGACGCCACCGGCGTGGTGACCGAGGCGGCGCGATTTTTCTCTGGCAACCGCGAGTACTCGGACCTGCCGCGCAAGCACAAGATCACGATTTCGACCTGCCCCACCGGATGCAATGCTCCGGAGATTAACTGCATCGCGATGGTCGGCGTGGCGCCTGGAGGCGCGGACGGTTTTGCGGTGCGCGTGGGCGGAGGCCAGTCGTCGACGCCGCGGCTGTCGCGCCATCTCGGCGTCTTCGTATCGCACGAGCAAACGCTCGAGGTTCTGCGCGCGATCGTTGACGTGTGGCGGCTCAGCACGCGCTACCGCGTATCGCGGGTCAAGGCGCGGCTGAAGTTCATGATCGACGACTATGGCGTGGTGGAATTCCGCCGTCTGGTCGAGGAGCGGCTAGGCCGCAGACTGCCCGACCTGGCCGAGACGCCGGCGCTCGAAGGCGATGACGATCACATAGGCATGCACGAGCAGAAGCAGCCCGGGCTCCGCTACGTCGGCTTTCCGGTCAGGCTCGGCATGATGAGCGGCGCCCAGATGATCGCACTGGCCGGCCTCGCGGACGAAATCGGCGGCGATATCCGCCTGACGCGCCGGCAGAACTTCATCCTCACCGACATTCCCGCGGCGCGGCTTCAGGAAATAATCAACCGCGTTGGCGAGCTCGGATTTCCGCTCGAGACCGGCAGCGCCTGCGCCTCGTCGATCGCATGCATCGGCGACCCGCATTGCAACTACGCTGTGACGCCGACCAAGCCCAAGCTGGAGTCGATCCTTGAGCGGCTGGCGCGCGAGTTCGGAGCCGCCGCCAGTGGGCTCGCGATCAATCTCGACGGCTGCCCTCATGCCTGCGGCCATCACTGGACCGGCGATATCGGTCTGCAGGGAACCACCGGACGCGGGCCGCGCGGTGAGCCCGTCGAAGCTTATGACATCATCCTGCGCGGCGGCCTGGGACCCAGGGCCGCGATCGGAAAGCCGCTGTTGCGGCGGATGCCGTCGGCACTGGTCGAGGACACCGTGGCGCGCCTGGTTGGCGCCTATTTGGCCCGGCGTGCGGCATCCGAATCATTCCAGGATTTCTGCGTCCGGCTGTCGGACCAGGAACTGATTGCCATCGGCCATGGATCTGGCCTGAATCTCGAAAGTTCAGTGTAGGGGCAAAACTTCAATGAATGAGGGCTTTGACAATACCGATCCGCGCCTGGTCATGGACGAGCTTGAGGCCGGCGAGGCGGGGGTCGAACTGGACGATAAGACACCGCAGGAGGTTCTGCGATGGGGCCTCGATCGTTTTGGATCGCGTCTGGCGATCTGTTCGAGCTTCCAGGCCGAGGGATGTGCGCTGATCGACATGGCGGTCAATATCGATCCCACCGTGCGCGTCTTCACCATCGATACCGGTCGCCTGCCGGCGGAAACGCTCGCGGTGATCGGGCGGATTCGCGAGCGCTACGGAATCGAAATTGAAGTCCACAGGCCCGACCACGCGACCATCGGGACGATGGTGCGCCGGCATGGCGGCCCCGATTTCTTTTTTCGCGAAGTCAATCTGCGCCTGCTCTGCTGCCAGGTGCGCAAGGTACTGCCGCTGCGCAGCGCGCTGATCAATTGTGACGCCTGGGTAACCGGACTGCGGCGCGACCAGTGGGCCACGCGATCAAATATCCGCAAGATCGAGATCGATCACGACCACGGCGCAATCGTGAAGATATCGCCGCTGGCGGATTGGAGCGAGGAGGAGGTCTGGGATTACCTCCGCGCCAACGACGTCCCCTACAACGCGCTCTACGACCGCGGCTACGCCTCGATTGGATGCGAGCTCTGCACTCGCGCGGTCCAGCCGGGCGCCGATCCGCGCTCGGGACGATGGTGGTGGGAGAAGGGGGCGCCGAAGGAATGCGGGATGCACTGCGCGATCGAAACCGGCGGCTTTGAGCACGAGCTTGCCGCATTGCTCGGCAATCACGGAGACGGCGCCGGCCAGGAGTGATCGTGGATTCCACCGATGAACGTACCGAAGCTCGCGCGCTCGAGCTGGACGATTTCGAAGCGGCGCTGATTGCACCTCATGTCGCGCAAATGGCGGTCGCGGCGACAGACTCCGCGAGCCGGCAGCGCTACGAGGAACTGACCGCCGCGCTAGCCGATCGCCACCTGCGGCCGGAGCATGAAGGCGCGGTGGCGGCGCTGCTGGAGCTGCTGATCAACAGCGGGCGCCTGCGCAACCATAACGGGCCCACCGCTGAAGCCGTCGCGCGCAAGCTCTACCGCCGCACCGAAGCGGGCGAGGCGGCGGCGGCCTCTGCCGCAGCGGTGAGCGCAGCGCTCGCAAAGCTCAAGGACCAGAGCATCAAGGATCTCGCCCTATCCCTGCGCGGGCCCGGGTCGTTCGCTCTCTCGCTCGCAACCACCGACTTCCAGATGGTTATTCGGATCGGTCCCTCGAGCTGCACGCTCGAAAGTCTTGAAGTCAGCCTGAGCTGAGACGCCACGACCCACGCTCCATCTATGGACTGGTTTCCTATCTTCGTCGATCTAAACGACACGCCCTGCCTGGTGGTCGGTGGCGGCGTCGTCGCAGCGCGCAAGGCCGCGCAGTTGGTAGGCGCGGGCGCGCGCGTCCGCGTTGTAGCCTGCCGAATTGGAGGCGTGATCGGCGCGATGGCCAACCGCGGGATGCTCGAGGCGTCGGCGCGGGGGTTCGATGGTTCAGAGCTCGACGGAACGCGCCTGGTGGTGGCGGCAACCGATGACCGCGAACTCAACCGGAGCGTGGCCGAGGAGGCTCGCCAACGCGCGATTCCGGTCAATGTCGTGGACGACCCCGAGCTGTGCAGCTTCATCATGCCCGCGATAGTCGATCGCTCGCCGCTGATAGTCGCGATCGGCACTTCCGGCGCGGCGCCCGTGCTTGCGCGGACAGTCAAGACAAAGATCGAGGCGATCCTTCCGGCACGGCTCGGCGGGCTTGCCGCGCTGATGGGCCGCTGGCGCACGGCGGTGTCGCGGGCTATCACCGATCCAGCGGCGCGGCGGCGGTTCTGGGAGCGCGTGGCCACGGGATCGGTCGCATCGCGTGCGCTTGCCGGTGACGAGGCGGGCGCCGAGCGGCTGCTTGCCGAAGAGATCTGCAACACTGCCGCGAGCGCGCAAACAGCGGGCGAAGTCTACATTGTGGGCGCAGGTCCAGGCGATCCGAGCCTGCTGACCCTGCGCGCGCTGCAATTAATGCAGCAGGCCGACGTGGTATTGCACGATCGCCTGGTCTCGGCTGAGATCCTCGCGCTGGTCCGGCGCGAGGCCGAAGTGCTCGACGCCGGCAAGCGATGCGGTGAGCATCAACTAAGCCAGTCCGAGATCAACGAGATGATGATCACAATGGCGCGAGAGGGTAAGCGCGTGCTGCGGCTCAAAGGGGGCGATCCCTCCGTCTTCGGCCGGATGGGCGAAGAGCTCGAGGCGCTCGCCGCCGCCGGAATCCCTTATCAAGTGGTGCCGGGGATCACCGCGGCCAGCGGATGCGCCGCGTACGCTGGCATACCGCTCACCCATCGCGACCTTTCCTCCCAATGTGTGCTGGTGACGGCCCACGGAAAAAACGGCGCGAGCGAGCCCGACTGGGAAACCCTCGCGCGCTCCGGCCAGACACTGGTCTTTTACATGTCGCGCTTCGAGGCCGAATCGATCTGCCGCAAGCTCATCGATCACGGCTTGCCGCCCGAGACCGGCGCGGCGCTTATTGCAGACGGAACGCGTGCCACCCAGGAAGTAGTCACGGCCACCGCCGCAACGTTACCGGGCGTGCTGGCGGGACGCAGGATGACCGCGCCCGCACTGATAATCGTGGGTGAAGTGACGCGGCTCCATCAGCCGCTGGCGTGGTTCGGTCAGCCTGCCCGCGGGGGTGTCGACGCCCGGGCTGATGTCCGCCTGATAGAAGCAGGTCATTGAGCTGTTGGATTACACGTATCAGGGCTATTCAGTCGCAGCTACTATTTCCGTGTTCGCGGTCGAAGATCTTGGTACGCAATCGCTCAAGGAAACTGAACCGCCGGTCTGAATTTAACCGGTGAGACGGTCGAAGGAAGAGCCAGATCGCGTCAATCTTCTTCTAACGGCGCTCCAGGATACGATATGTCTCGTTTCGGTGGTCCGAACGAATCAACCTGGTTGAATGCATGCTTTTATTTGACGCCGGCCTGGGAAAGTATCCAACCCGGGACCTGGTCTGCTGATATGGTTTGAATGTTGTTCCGGATCGTCAAATTGATCGGATACGCCGGAACATAATCGTTTGCACAGATCTGCGGTCCATAAAAGTCGATCGGGTTGAGGAAATAATTTTCAGTATAGGTCAGATTTCCTACCGGAAGACACCCGCCAAAATCGGAACCATACGGAAACCCAGTGATGGCGCAGTAGTTTGGTATCGACGATCCGGTTGAGCAAGGACCAAAATCAGCAACTCCGACCGGATCGTTGAGAGACACATTCTGCCGAAGCGTTACATATTGACTCCCGCCGTCAGTGTAATAGATATTGCCACCTCCGCGCGGCCGTTTGTTTTCAGCGACGTTCAATTCAATCAGGAGACCCTTGGCAAAGTTCGGGCCTTGCGAACCATTGGTATAGATTGCCCCACCGTCCCACAATTGTTCCAGGAAATACTCAAATTTATTGCTCACGATCTCGTTATTGCTGGCAATAGTCGGGGTATTGTATGTGCCCCACATTCCTGGAACAGCAGTCGGCACCCCCGGAAAACTCGGATCGTCGAGCAGTCCCCATCCCCAACCGATGGCGAGGCTGCTCCACGGAGTATGGCTAATGGTATTATGGATTATCTGAGTGCCAGTCGTGAAGCCGACGAAGACTCCGGCTGAGTCATAATAGTCTCGGCCAGTGTATGAGACGGTATTGTTTAGCACCAGGTTGTGGCTGGTCTTCTGCGCATTGTTAGGCCGAGCATCAATGGGAGAAAGTCCGCCGACCTGAATTGCAGTTGAGGATATGTCGGTGAAGGTATTCCTGAGTATCATGTTGTTTTGGCTGCCGGTGTCGAGATCCAAAGCCACACCGCCCAGGTGGCTGAAAGTATTGCCCCTGAAAATAATATTACGCGCATATCTAAGAGTTACATTGCCGAGTGTTTTATAGGTAATCTGCTGGTGACCGATCGTATTCGGTTCATATCCACTACCCATCAATATGTAGCTGCTCTGGTCGGTTACATACCCGTTGTTTGTATTGGGTTCCAGCCAGGTAGCATAAGAGAATTGCAGTCCGTTAAAAGATATATCTGTTATCGGCTTGGTGGGAGTTCCTATCAGTTCGACCAGATTTTCCAGTACCGGCAAGACAGCGCCTTGAGGGCTGCCAGAGCGGGTATTGTAATAGGTTAATTGTTGGCTATAGGGGTCGAGATACCACATGTTGGGTACTGTCACGAATTCCGGAGCATTTTCCAGCCAACTGAGCAGCTGAAAGTTTACGGGGCTCGAGTAGGAATTGGCATTGTCCCAACATGGATTTTGCACGACGAGGGTGTTTCCGGACAGGCTCGCGATAGGACACCGCATCATCTTCCATTGCGTTACCGTAACTGCCTCCATCAGCTCCGGATGGCTGAAAGACTGAGGAAGGATCTGCGTATAGCCATTTGATACGCGAATATAATTGAGATTGACGGCTTGACCGTAGTTCGAGCGTGCGCGGATAGCCCGCTGGCCGTTTGCGTAGAACTGACGCGGCATTATTCCGGCAGGCAGATCGGCCAGGGTGCTGGTGCAGATGTTGGCGGAGGTGCACGTAAAATTTACCACAGGGATACCCCCGGAAATAATCGCCGGGGAGAGATTACCCGGGGCAGCCCTGTAAACTACTTTTGCTTGTGGAGACCCGGAATCGGACGAATCGAATATAAGGGGCGTGGTGAGTGCGTAGGTCCCTGATTTGACATTGACATAGATGGTGCATTGACCTCTGCGCGTGTTCTGCCGTACGACCTGCCTAGCGTGATCCAGGGTCAGAAATGGGTCATCGACAGTGCCCGTGCCATCGTCGTTGCCGTTTGGAGACACCCAATAGTCCTGCGAACACGCGGCTGAGGCGGGACGGCTGCCGGTCAATAGCAAAAGATAAAAACATAGCCATATAAGCGCTTGAAACGATTGTTTGCACCGCATGTGTCGATAAATAACTCTGTCGCTCGTATGTTGGGAGTTAGAAGCATTCTATGTCGGGTTCTACATTCTTGACATTCTAAATGAAACATCTTCGGCCAAGTAGGAGGCCAAGTCAAGCTTGTCACGTTCGCACACGCTTGGTATTTCACGTCGTCGCCACGGCTGTACCCGACTCAAGCGGCTTAAGGTTCTCGATATCGGAGGTGGATCCGGTGAGTGGCTGCAAAAATTCATTCAGTGGGGGGCTCGGCCGGAAAATCTCAAGGGCATCGATCTCATCGCCGAACGTGTGACGCAAGCGCAGAAGCTGCTCCCGCCGACGGTGACGTTACGGGCTGCGAGTGCCGCCAAGCTCGACGCCAACGACAGCTTCGATGTGATCATTCGGTCGCTGGCGCCGTCGCTCATCGCAGACGCCGTTCGCCATGTCACGCTGGGAGCGGCGGCTCGCAAGCCATCCAGCCAACCCGGAATCCGCCACCTCTTCTTGCGCACCGACGGCCACGAAATGACCCAACGCACCATCGCGAAGCGCTTCACCTGGAAAATGTGGCAGCCCTCATCGATTGCACGATCGGGCAGACATCATTATTCTCCCGCATATGTGGAGCTGGCGGCACTCCTTGCGTAGATAGTTTTTGAACTTCACAGCCGAAACTCTTGGAAGCGTCATAGTGCTTCCGCCATTGCGACCGAGCGATTTGGCTCTCGATCAGCGAAACAACGGAGGAATGTCATGTCATTTTTAGCTGATCGCGCGCTCCAGGAGCGCTTCGTTTCCGCGCTCAACGCGCATCCGGTCTTCAACGAACAGGCGCAATGGTTTGACGGATCGGTCCTGCTCGAAGTCGGCACCGATCTGCTGTGGCTGAAGGTTTACAAGGGCAAAGTCATCGACCATCAGCCCGCCGTTCCTCCTTTCGGCTACACCTTCAAATTTTCGGGCAGCGAAGCGTCCTGGAAATTGCTCACCAGCGGGCAACGGCTGTGGTCGGATCTAACCTATCCGGGCAAACGGTACTTCGAGGACGACCCCACGCTTTCGAGGGTCGGCGAGCTTCAGGTCGAAATCCGCACCGAAGGCAATCTGCTCGAAGCCGGACGCCTAACCGAAGCGATGTTCCAGATGGCCTACGTCCTGCGCGATTGCGTGCGCGCGAACGCGCGTTAAAGGAATCGGATTATGGCAAGCACCGAAGATATTCGAGGGCACTACGTCAAGGTCAACGGCACCAGGATTTTCTACGACGAGATTGGCGAGGGTTATCCGATAGTCTGCGTCCATACTGCCGGCGCATGCTCACTGGAATACACGTACCTGTTGCCCTTGCTGGCGGAGCGCGGCTTTCACGCCTATGCGCTGGATCTTCCGGGCCACTTCCGCTCCTACCCGGTCAACTGGACGCCGCATCGCACGATCCACGAACACGCCGAGTTCGTTCACGCCTTCGCAAATACTCTCGGGTTGAAGAAGCCAGTGATCATGGGATGCTCGATCGGCGGCGATATCACGCTCGATTACGCCGCGCATCACTGGCGCGAGATGGCCGCGGGAATTCCGATGGAGGGCCTCTCCCGCTCGCCAACTTTTCCGAGCCCCACCGGGTTAACCCATCCTGCCTGGGGACCGGGATGGCAGGATCAGCTCGAGCGGGCAGCGACCGAATCGCTCAATCGCAACTGTTCGGCGGAAAAAATCCTTGAGCTGCGCTGGCAGCATCGAGGCCCGCAGGTCAGCGCGGTGGGGGACCTGGTGGCCTGGGCGGCTCACGACGTCCGCGCACTGCTCGGCGCGGTCGAATGTCCGATGCTGGTGGTATGTGGCGAGGACGATTTCTGGGTGCCCAAGGCGCTAGTCGAAGAAACCGTCAAGCTGTTGAAAAATGCCGAGGTGGCTTACCTAAAAGGTATCGGTCACTATCCGATGTTCGAGGATCCGGCTCTAATCGCCAAACTGACTACCGATTTCTGCCGCAAGCATTCGATACTGAAATGATCTGATCGAAGTTGTCCAGTCACCGCTCACCTCGGGACGGAATCCTGTCGTGCGCGGTGCGCAGCGCGCGGGCATCAGTTGCGCGCCGCGGCCAACCGATAGCCCGCGGTCGACCAAAGTCTCGGCGTGATGATTCGGCAAAAGCGCTGATGGCTTTCGATTGCATTCAGTCGATTCCGAACTTGTAGGCCATATTTAGGCTGAAGAAATTGAAGAAAGTGTTGGTGTATTGCCCCGCCACCGTGCCTCTGACAGGACCTTCGTTCTGATAGATTGGCAGCTCGCCCTGGTACATGAACTCGTCCGCAAACCCGAACGTGATTTTCTTGCTATACGCGTATTGAACTCCGGCCCCGAAACGATACTGGTCGCCGACCGGAAGGCTGACCGTGCGCATCGGGGTACCGACCGCCGAATTGTCGAAGGCGAACCCGCACGACAGCATCCACTGCGGCATAAGCTGATATTGCGTACCGGCGGCGAGATGGAACGTGTCCTGGAAGTGCAGGTTCTTGGTCAGGCTCTTCGGGTTGGCCGTATCGATGCTGATATCCACCAGTCCGAACTGGCTCCAGTTCTGCCACCCGACGCTGCCGAGCAGCGCCATCCGCTCGGTGATTTTCTGATAAAAGTCGCCCATCAGTTGCTGCGGCACCTGCATGCCGAGATTTGTTTTTGGCGAGCGGAGCTTGTCATTGCTGATCGCCCTGGTCACCAGCGGTCCCAAACCTACGAAATGAGGCGCGTCGCTGAAGTTGAGATTCACCGGAGTGAGATAGTCGATTCCGATCCGCGTGCCGTCGCGCGGCGTGAGCAGTATTCCTATGTTGCCGCCAACGTTCACGGTCCAGTTCTGGTATCTTACCTGGCCGTCGCCAAGCCGCGGATTGAGGGTGTTGATACCGGCCTTGGCGCGTAAAAATCCCATCATCACGCTGGGGCCGCCGCCGATCGATAGCCAGTCCGCGGCGCGGAACGCGATCGAAGGCTGAAATGACATCCCCAGCATGGTCTCTCCCTGGATGTAGTATCTCCCGACCCAGTTGAGGTTGTTTTCGAGAGCCCCCGCGAAATATGAGTAGCTGCCAAAACCCAGCTTCAGGTTCGGCGTGAGACTGTGCACGTAAAAGAAACTTCCGCTGGGGAGCGGCACCGCGGCATTGCCTCCATTGGTGCCCTTGAGGCTGGTCTTGGCGTTGGGACTGAAGGTGTAATTGCCGAAGAGCGGTTCAACCCCAACCAGCAGTTGCGAATCCTTGAGCTGCGTCATCCCGGCGGGATTGGTAAAGACCGCCGACGCATCCTGGGCGCGGGCGCCCTGACCGGCCGAGGCCAGCCCGACATCCGGCGTCCCCTGTTCGTACAGCATGAAGCCGGCGCTCCACACGCTTGGCGGAGCCGCGACGAGTCCCAGAAAAACCAGCCCCATCGCAATCGCGGCGTATGCGGCCACGCCGACCCTGTCCCCGCAATGTTTCCTTACCCTTCTCACCTCCGGACCCCTCAGAGTCAAAGCGCTTCGAGCACTAACCGCGCGGCGGTCTGGCCGGAATCGTAAGCGCCGGGCAAAGAGCCGTGCTTGAGAACCGACAGAGCTTCGCCAGCAAAGAAGATCTGATTAGCGACCGGCGTCGCCAGCGCGGTGCGCAACGGCACCGCTCCGGGCACGGCGTAGGTGAAGGCCCCCAGGCTGAAAGGATCGCTCAGCCACGAGGAGCTCTGTCCCCTCACGAAGGCACCGCTGACCGAGCTTCCGAACATTGACTCCATCGTGGCGAGCGCGAAGTCAACGAGCGCGGTGCCGCCCGCAGCGATGAGGCTCCTCGCGAGGTCGCCGCCGACAAAGCAGATTCCGATGTTCTTGCCAAATAGTTGAGCCTGTACGAAGGAGTTGTTGACTTTGTCGACCAGCGGAGTCGCGAGAGTATTAATTGTTCCTACGTTGAAGATGTCCTGGTTGAACTGGAGTGCGATTTTCTCGACCACGCCCATCGGCAGGTTGCTGATCGCATCCTGGTACTGCGAGGGCAGCGCGGGACTGAAGGTCAGCCTCTCTGACGCGAGCACGCTCAGCGGTACGGTAACAATCGCCGTGCTGGCATTCACGACTCCCGCCGGCGTGCTGATCTGCACGCCGCAGGGATTGTCCCAGCTGATCGAGGTCACCGGAGTGTTCAGCCTAACCGGTACTCCGTTGGCGAAGGTGGCAATGAAGTTGCCCATTCCACTCGGGAGGAGGCGATTGTCAGCGGAGGGAACTGTGATTGGCAGCCCGAGTTGCGTGAAGTTGAAGAGGTCGAGGACGCTGAGGACGTCCAAGTCGGCGCCGTGCAGGGTGCTGATGATGCCTGCGCCGAGATTGTACAACTTGTCCAAAGCGAGCGACGCGGTCGCCACCGCCGCCGATATGTCGGGGCCCGACGTTGCTGCCGAGTTGATAAGCGCGAGCATCGAGGCAAACGTCGCGGTCGCAGCGATTACGTTTGGATCGCTTGGTGGGAGCGGCGTCGGCGGAGGAGTTATGTCATAGAAGACGCGCGGATAAGTGTCGGCAAACACTTGCAGGCCGCGGCTCGCCGCGATGTCGAACAGCGCGTTGTTGGTCTGTCCGGGACTGCCACCGCTCTTAGGCGTGACAAAGGAAAACCACTCCGCGCCCAGGTCGACCGGGGTAGCGAAACTGTTGTCGCTCAGCGCCCGCCCGCCGACGCGATTGCGGGCCTCGAGCACTAGCACATTTTTTCCAGCCGCAATCAAAGTGCTCGCCGCACTCATACCCGCAATTCCCGCCCCCACGATTGCGCAGTCGAGCGAGCCGCAGGCTGAAGGCGGCGGCGTCGGTGGAGTGTAGTTGCTACCGGAACCGCATCCGATTCCGTATAAAGCCGAAGAAGCAAGTACGGCTCGGACAAACCCGCGGCGAGTTATTCCATCCATCGTGTGTCCGCGGACATCTCTTCCGATTTCAGCCACGCGTTACTCGTTCCTGTTATCTTGTCCTGCCCGGCGACAATCACGGGATCATGCCGCATTCGAATAGCTTGTTGGCAATCGGCGCCGCTACTTTGTCGACAAAGGCAGCGCGTAACTGCGGGTCGTCGCGCAGAAGCTGTATGGCTTCCTGTTCCCTCTGCGATTTCGGCTGGCCCCTCTGCTGCCACAACTGATCACATGACGATTGCTGATATTTCTGAACGACCCGGTTGGCCACCGCGTCCAGCATCGGGTGCTGAGCACTGGCTACGCCGGCAGATAGCAATATCGCAGGGGCCAGGGCGAGCAGGTATCGTTTATTCATGACATGTCTCCTCCATTGCGTTAGGTTCTCGTGTCTTCATTTCGTGACGTGGCCAGTGGCGCCAGCGAGAATGATTCCGAGGCACCAGACAGTCATCGCCGCGTGCAGTACAACGGCCGGCCACAAGGCTATGCCGTCCGCCTGCGACCCGATGCCCGCCGCGCCGAGGATCACGGCCACGCCGAGATTGTAGAGCACCATCGCGGCGAGCAATCCGTTCGCGGCACGGGTGTGCGCGTCAGCACGCGCAAGCCAGCAGGCGGCACCCAGCGTGAGCAACGCAGTGCCGGCCACGCGCGCCACGGACAATGCGGCGGCGGTCTCCAGCGGTGCGCCGATCAGGAGCACCGCCGTCGCCGAGGGACAACTCAGCAGCGCCAGACCAGCTCCCAGTTCAATCGCCGCCGTCGCGGTGAGTAGAGTACTGGCGGGAGAGGAACTGTTGAACCTCCAGCAATCAGAAACGATAGGCAATGTTTTTGTCGCTCGCTTCGTTACCTAGTCCCGCGCCCGCGCGAGTCGTTCCGCAATGATCTTTCGGTCCGCGTCCGTCAATTGTTCTGGCCCGAGGTTGAACGTCAGCTTGTCGATCGTGCCGGTGAAGCGAAACGGCAGTTTATAGCTGTCGTTCACCGGCGTACGGGTATCGATCCCAATGTCGAAGGTCTCGTCGATGGCCATCATCAGCGGAATCGTGTGCGGGATTTTCTTGCGAGCTATCTCCTTGCCATCCACCGTAAACACGCCGGTGCCGCCCTTGCCGGGCCCGGGGCCTTCGTATTTGAAGTCGAAGACTATCGTGTGCTTGCCCGGCTTTAGCGCTTGAGCCAACACGCCGTGGCCTAAAGGTCCCCCCTCCCAGCGGTAGTGCGTCAGATCGAGAAGGTTGTAGTCGAAGACCGGCTTGCCATTGAGGAGGTAGAGGCCATAGCCGCCGAAGCGGCCACCGAGCGTCACGATCATTCCTTCCGCCCCGCCTTTGGGGATAGTCACTTGAGCGGTGATAGTGTAGTCCTTGTCCAAAATGCTGGGAGCATTTCCGAGGGGAATGCCGGCGTTCTCCCCTGTGTAGGTGAAAACAGTTCGCCCGGCGATTGCGCTCGGTCGCGGCGTAAGGAGGCGCGCGAAGGCCCGGTTATCCAAAGGGAAGACGTTGTATTTCGCCGCCTCTGTCATGAACAACGCCTGCATTTCTTTTAGCTTGTCAGGCATCTTCGCGGCGAGGTCGTTGGATTGCGAGTAGTCTTCGGCGATGTTGTAAAGCTCCCACTTGTAGCCGGTGATGAGGTCGGGCAGCTTGCCCGTTGCCAGGTTCCACACCGGCATGGGCGGAGTCGTGTTGGCCATCCACCCGTCGTGGTAAATCCCGCGGTTGCCGGCCAATTCGAAATACTGCGTGTTGCGCTTCGACGGAGCATTGGCATTCGCCTTGTCAAACGTGTAGGCCATGCTCACGCCCTCGATCGGCTTCTGCTTGATGCCGTTGACCTCCTCGGGCGCCCTGATACCCGTGGCTTCGAGGATCGTCGGCACGATATCAATGACGTGGTGGAACTGCGTGCGGATGCCCCCTGCATCATTAATATGTCCGGGCCAGCTTATAGCCAGTCCCTGACGCGTGCCGCCGAAATGCGACGCCACCTGCTTGGTCCATTTGAACGGAGTGTCGAACGCCCACGCCCATTGCACTGCCATATGTGGATAAGTCTTATCCGAGCCCCAGTCTGCATAGTGCAGTAATTGCAATGGCATGAAAGCGTCCAGAATGCCATTGTAGGCGGTGAGCTGATTGAAGGTTCCGTACAGAGTGCCTTCGGCACTGGTGCCATTGTCGCCGCAAATATAGATGATGAGCGTGTTGTCGAGTTTGCCCTCGTCCTGGACTTCTTGAATCACCCGGCCAATCTCATGGTCGGTATAGGCGGCGTAACCCGCGAACACCTCCACCTCACGCGCGTACAGTTTCTTTTGTACGAGTGATAGCGAGTTCCACCTCGGTAGCTTTGCGCCGGCATACGCGGCCTGCCCGTCGGGCCACGGGGTGAGCTGGGTGTTCGCGGGGATCACGCCGAGCCGTTTCTGGTTGGCGAAAATCTCCTCGCGCAACTTTTCATAGCCCATGTCGAACTTGCCTTTGAACTTGTCGATCCATTCCTTGGTCGGCTGGTGCGGCGAGTGGGTGCCACCGGGCACGTAATAGACGAAGAAAGGCTTGTCAGGTGCAGACGCGTTCAATTCGCGCATATGCGCGATCGCGTCATCCGCCAGGTCAGTGGTGAGGTTGTAACCGGGCTTGCCGATCCATGGAAACACCGGAGTCGTATTGCGAAAAAGATAAGGCGTCCATTGGTCGGTCTCACCGCCCATGAACCCGTAGAAATACTGGAAGCCCATCCCGACCGGCCATTGGTCGAAGGGCCCGGCGACGCTGTATTGAAAGCTCGGTGTGTTGTGGTTCTTGCCAAACCACGAGGTGGCGTAACCGTTGTCGCGGAGGATCGTGCCGATGGTGGCGTTTTCCGGCCCGATAATGGAGTCATAGCCCGGATAACCCGTGGACAGCTCGCCGATCACGCCGAAGCCGACCGAGTGATGATTGCGCCCCGTAATGAGCGCGGCGCGGGTGGGCGAGCACAACGCAGTGGAATGGAACTGCGTGTAACGTAATCCCGCCTTGGCGATGCGATCCAGCGCGGGCGTTGGAATGACGCCGCCGAAGGTGCTCGAAACGCCGTAACCCTGGTCGTCGGTCATAATGAGGAGAATATTAGGTGCGCCCTTGGGCGGCACCACGCGCGGCGGCCAGTATGGCTTCGAATCCAGGTAGCTTTCCTTGATTACACCGCCGAACGGCAACGGAGGCGGCGGGAGTTGTCTTCCCTCAAGCGTCACGATCGCGCTGGGCGAACCAGGCACACCGGTGATTTGCTGGGCGAGTGCGACGCTGGCCATCATTAACCCGGCCATCGTCAATACCATACCCAGTGATAAGCTGCGTCGAATATGCTGTCCAGCCTTCATGATGTCACCCCTGCCCTCAACTTGACGAAGTCAGCTTGGCGAAGCCCCGAGAGGTGTCTATCGGATCTTGGTCGAATCTCCCTTGTGGCTACCAAGAGAGGGTCGATTGTCAGGGTTGCGCGACTCTGTAGACGACCTCGCCGTTGCTGAAAACAGGTTCGTAGTACGTCGACCCCGACACATAGTATGTGACGCCGTTTACCGTGGTCTGATGTGCGCCCGACGGCGGTGAAGGCACCATCGCGCCGGCAGGGGGGGCCACTACTTGGTAACCGCCCGCTTGAGCCGGCGCTACGAAACCGCCGTTGGAATAGTAGTACGGCGTCGGACCGGGAGCATAAACCGGAGCGGCCTCCCTGGGCAGCGACGCCACCATCGCTCCTACGGCCATGCCGCCCAGGGCCGCACCAACGTTACTTCCCGAGCTGCCGCTGTTGGAACTGCCCCAGCAACAACCTCCGTAGGGATTGCCATTGCTATGGTAGCCACTGTTGTTGTAGTTGCCGTTGCTGTAGTTACCGTTGCTGTAGTTGTTATTGTTGTAATTATGTTGCGAGGTTTGCATGGAGGTCGCGGTGTTCATCCGGTTGGTGTTCACCTGGTTAGCCTCGTTCATCGTGCTCGTATGTTCGTAGCTCTCCGTGTTCAGCGTGCTCTGGTGCGCCTGGCTGGCCGTGTTCATCTGCGCCTGCTGGGAGGTCTCCTTCTGCTGCTGACCTTGAAGCGCGGACTGCTGCCGCTGACTCTGTTGCTGCGCGGGGTTGTACGAGGAACTGCTTGCCGATTGGGAACTGCCGGAGGGATGATACTCGGACTGCGCACTACCGGACGGATGATACCCGGATGCCGACTGAGAACTTCCGGATGGATGATAGCCGGACTGCGACTGAGAACTTCCGTAGGAATGGGAGCTCGACTGAGAATAGCTGTTGGCATGGCTGACGCTTCCGCCGTGGAATCCGTCACTGCCGAAGGATCCGCCGCCGCTCGAGTGATATCCGGCGCCCCCGCTAGGGTGATATCCACCTCCGCCGCCTCCGCCAAACCTTCCGCCGCCCCATGCGAGCGCTTCGGGAGCGCTCGCGAGCGCGATGCTGAGAATCACCATAGCGATGCGGGCGACCGATCGGCCGCTAGTCAAATGAACTCTTGCACTGTTCATGGATGCGGCTCCTTCACATCGACGATCCTTATCCGCACAGCTTTCTTTGGAATCTGGACAGAAAAGCGGGCTCTCGAAATCGTCCCTGGGAACTTCCAGTCGGAAATCACCGCGACGTACTGCGGCAGACCGGGCGTCGTGCGGTAGTTGATCACGATTTTGCGCGGCAAGGGCTTACCCGAACGCTGGATCCAAATCTGCCAGTCGACGTTGCTTTGCGCGAAAGCCAGGTGATCGCAGGCAACGCCTGCTACGTCACCAATGCCGACATAACTGCCGAAAAGAATCCGCTTGCTCAGATGTTCACACGGATTGCTCAGCGCCAGATCGGCCAGTGGAATCGTAAGGTTGTGCATTTCGGCAACGCTATCCAGCATCCCGTCGATCGAAGACGGCACCGGCGTGCTCGCGTAGGTCATGCTGGGAGCGTCGAAAATCGTCAGGGTCTTGCCGTTGTACCAGAGGCGCTTGGCTCCGAGATCGCTTTCGTAGTCAACCGCCAGTTCGTTGGGTCTGCGAACCGCATAGTCCGACGCGCCCGCGAATTGAAGCTTCACCTGTGACGGCATCACGCGGTCGAAGTTGATTTCCGCATGGAAAGTGAAAGCGTCGGATTCGGCCAGCGCCGTGCATGCTCTACGCAGGATTTGCTGGGCCTGCGGATCGACCTGGCTGCCGGGCTCCTCCTGCCTGGTCGCGGCCCGCGGCTGGTTTTCAGGAGCGGGCTCGGCCGTGGTTGCCACGTTCGAGACGATGATCATTGTCGCCAGCGCCGTCAGGCAACGCGTTACGAACAATTTACGGCTCATCTCCATTTGCTCCGTGTCGGTTTGCTTTCGGAGAGCTCATTGGACTGCCCGCGATCCCAATTGGGTTCGCATCTCAGCCCGATCGTCTAACACACGGGGTTGGGGTTGATATTGTACTTTGGATCAATATCCAGCATTCGCCGAAGGCCGGCGTCCGCCGGGCTAGTGGCTGAGAATGGCGAGGGCGTTGCGGAGCGGGGCGTCGGAGATCTGCATCAGCCCAGCGAAAGGACTGTCCAGTTCCAGGATCAGGAAGATCGCGCCCGAAACCGAAAGCGCGCAGAGGAATAGAGTAGTAACCACGGTTGCGTTGAGGGGCGAGAACAGGCCGAAACTCGTGAAGATGATGGCGAGCCAGAAAACCATCACCACCAAAAACGGCGCCGGGACGGAGCTTCCAGCCTGCTCCAGCAGCAGCGAACGCATTCGTCCCAGATCGAGCGCTATCTGCAGTGCTTGTCCCTGAATTGCCCGCTGGAAGTCGCTGCGCGGTGCGAGACCCTGAATCTTTTCGTAGAAACTTGCGCCCCCGGCTCTCATCTCGTGAGAGTCCAGTTTCTCCGATCGAGTCGTGCTCGCGGACCAATTGCGATCCAGTGAGAGGGCAGTACGGCGCAGCACGTCACGGGCTTCTTTGGTCTCCGGTCCATAGCGGGCCAGGAGGCGATCGAGTTCGATGATGTTGGCGGACAGCTGGGTGAATTCGCCCCTCTGAACGTCGAAGGAACTTTTCGCCGACGCGATCAACAGGCCGAGCACCAGAGCGGTCATCGTCGCGATCAGAGCCATCCCGAGTTTCACCACATCTTTGGAATCGGTATCCAGGTGATGCGCGGGCACGATCTGGCGAAGAAGCATGCCTAACAGAGCTCCGCCAAAGACGCAGGCGAAGATGGTCCAGCTGATTGCCATCGGGCTCACGATTGTTCTCTCCATGTCTGCGCGAGATGAGACCACGGCCGTCCCCGGACGCGCTCGCTGACTATCCTCGCGAGATTCACCATTTTCTGAATTCCGGAAACGCTACAATCAAGCCGAAGTTGACGCCGGTCTGCGGCGCGATCGGCGCAAATTGCCGATACACCGTCCATTGCCCGGTCACATAAAAGTTGAGCGGCGGCAAACCCGGACGAACTATCACATCTCCGATTCCCAGACTCAGCGGCAAAATGGTCGGCGAATGATGACGCCAGCCGTAAGACCAGGTCGCCTCGGCGGATCGCAAGTACCAGCCTTCCCACAAATGCAGCGCCAGAACCGGCTGAAATTCCAGTGTGTTCTGAGGTGGTCGCTTGGGCGAGGTGTAAGCGAACGAAATTGGGTTCTGGAACAGGAACCCCATCACGAGCCATGGAATGCCTGTGTAAACCGCTCCTATCGCCGGGCCGGCCTGCCATGCGCCCTGGCCGGCACTCCCGGAACTCGCGGTCGGAAACACAAACATTGGGCCTAGTCCGATCTTCAAATCTGCTTTTTCGCTCGGCCAGGGTAATACTGCCAAATCGAACAATTGCATATCGCCGAATTCGGTGCGGGTGCCACCCCTGGCGCTTGGAACCGTAACCAGCGAAAAGGTCGGACGGATCAGCTGGACGAGAGGGAACAGTGAGAATCGCGGTAGCCGGGGAATGATCGGTCTCAGAATGACCTGATTGGTCTGAACGTGAGTGCCGAAATTCGCCGGCGTGAACACGTCCTTTAGAGAAATCTGAGGCAGCGTTGTGAGAGGATCGGTGAAATCTTTGATGAGTTTTTCTTCGGCCACGACCTCGGGTGTTTGAGCCTGAGCGAGATGTGCCGCCGGGCCCATGATCGATAGCATGACCCCTAGCGCAAAAAGAGCGCCCCGGCTTTGCGTAATGGTTTGCAGGTCATTAGTCAGCCCTCGGAGCGGGTACCCGAAATAGTCAATCCTTTTTTACCGATTGTTCGTCGGATTTGATAGTTTGAATTTCTCGATGCGGACCGGCAACCGCCTGGCTCATCTGCATCCCCACTAATCGCGCGACCAGGATCGCCAGGTAGAACTGACCCGTAATACCTTCCGCAACCGCCGCATAACGAGCTTGCAGACTTACCGGAGTGATATCGCCGAAGCCGATGGTCGAGAGCGTGGTCAGGCTGAAGTAGCCGAGAACCGGAAAGATGTGCAGAATCTCGTTTGGATGGCCGGGCTTGGCGGACACGATGCCCGCAAAGGATTCTGGATGCAATTGGAAGATGATGCTGTAAAGGAACGCCCAACTGAAGCCGAGCAAGAGGTAGACCGATACCGCCATGCAGATGGTTTCGCCGGTGATCTCTCTTTGCTTCAGCACGCTACGTAACTCGCTCAAGGTGACAAACAAGACAAACAACAGCCAAGAAATCGAACCCGCCAAATCGAGCTCGGAGCTCGGCACGAAGATGATGAGCACTCGTTCCGATGCGGCGACCGTGGCGAGAGCCCATCCCAGGATCCGCCGCCTCCTGCTCTGGACCAGCAGCCGTCCTCTTTCGCCCATCAACTCATCGACGTTGATGTTGTAGAGAGCCACGAGTAGCAAGAACACCAAGGCTATACTGAATATGGCGGAGCCGGCCCCGATGTCGCCAATCAATGGACGCACGGCGAATGCCGCCACGAGCGCCACGAGCAGGACGCTGTGCCTGCGCGGCGCTAGATGACGGCGAAGAGCTTCCCGCAATTTTTGCAAAACGCTGTCCTCTGGCCGATCGCCGGGTAATCCGCCGGCTACGGCCGATCCTCGGCTTCCGCCCGGATCGCTCCGGCGATATCACCACTCAATCTCGCCAACGCGCGGCTATGGGCGGCGGCCAGCGCGTCGAAGCTGTTCCCCTGTACGGCCTCAGAGGCAGTCGTACGGCCCGAGCGCGTCTCTCCGCCTGTGGTCCTGCGCACGGTCCACAACGCGTCGAGTAGCGCCGTCTGGCCGGGAACCGAATCGAAGCGCTGCACGTCGATAGTGACGCGATAGGCCGCGTCGAAGTCCGCCAGCGGCGCCGCGGCCACGTTTGGGGTGCCCAGCAGCTTGACCAGGTCGCCGGCGACGACCTGGGCGATAGCGTCGCCGAGCGGGGCGGCCCAGCGGTTGAACTCGTCGACATCGACGCGGTTGGGCGCGGTCTGGACCACGAATTCCGACCGATCGACCGCGGCCGGAACCGAGACCGGGCCGACCATGATCGCGTCGCGCACGGGCGCCGCGCCGTCGGCGACCGCGGTAACGTCAAGCGTGTAGAATCGCGCCGGCGCCGTTGTGCCGCATCCGGATGCTGCCGCCACGACCAACGCGAGCGAGACCATCAGATGCGCAATGCGCGGTGTAATCACTTCGCCTCCCCCTGTTTGCCGCGCAGGAGCGCCTCGGGATGACGCTCGAGATAGTCTGCGAGCACGCGCAACGCGCGAGCTGCGCGGCTCACCTCCTGCAACGTGCTGCCGAGCTGCTGGAGCTGCGGCGAATTCGACTCGGTAAGGTTGCCGGCGTTGGTGAGCGTGCCCCGTGCGCTCACCAGCGTGCCACGCGCGCTGGTGAGCGTGAGATCGAGGTTGCCCAGGACCGTATGCAGATCGTCGCCGATCTCCTGGAGCGGCATCTTATCGAGCTTGTTGATGATGTCCGTGACCTTGGTCTCCATCACCTGAAGCTGCCCGGGAATGGTCGGCACCTCCGGCGGCGACTGCGACCAGTCCACCGTCGTCGGCGGCGCACCCGGAAAAAAGTCGATCGCTATGAACGCGGAGCCGGTCAGCAAGTTCCCGGTTCGCAATTGCGCACGGGCCCCGTGGGCCACCAGGGCATCGATAAGCCGCCTGCGCATCCGCTCGAGATCCGCGCCGGAAGCGCCCTCGATGACCTTGACCCCAAGCCTCTGCGGATCGAGGCGGATAGTCACCGGCACCGAGAACTGGAAAGTCTTCAGGTCGATTTGCGCCCGAATGTCCGCGACCTCGCCGATTGGGATGCCGCGGAACTCGACCGGCGCGCCGGGCGCGAGCCCGCGGACCGAGTCCTTGAAGATGAGCCTATAAGTCTGAGGGCTACGCGCGGCTGGCCTGAAGGCCTGCGCCCTATCACCGAACAGGGGGAATAGAGTGTTCGCTTCGGCTACAGGCAGGACCGCACCGGTGGCAGGCGTTTCGAACGCGATGCCGCCGATAAGGATCGACAACAGTGACTGGGTCTGCACGCTAAGGCCGTTGGCGGAAAGCGACACGTCGATTCCGCTCGCCTGCCAGAAACGAGTGTTCGCGGTTACGTACTGGTCGTAGGGCGATCGCACGAAAACTTTCAGCGTGAAGAACTTGCCGTCCTTGTCCAGGACGTATGACGCAACCTGGCCGACCTGCAGCCGCCGGAAAAACAGCGGCGTGCCGGTGTCCAGCGAACCCAGGTCGGAGGTCTTCAACACGAAGAACCGTCCGGGCGCGTTGCCGGTTATTACCGGCGGCGTCTCGAGCGCCACGAAGTCGCGTTTCGGCTCCTTCGAACTGCCGATTTCAATTCCGATGAAAGCCCCGGAGATGAGCGTGCCCAGCCCCGTCACGTTGGCGCCCGAGATTCGCGGCCGCACCACCCAGAACTTCGTGTCTTCGAGCAAAAAATCCTCGGTCCGCGGCGTCATCTGCGCGGTGGCTATCACGCGCTGATGATCCTCCGACAGCCGGATCGTGCTCAGAACGCCAATATCGACGCCCCTGTAGTTGATCTTGGTTTTGCCGGCCTCGAGCCCCTCGGCCGACTGAAACACGATCGTGATCTTCGGGCCTTCGCTGCGAATCCGGGTCACGCCCACCCATATCCCAAGCGCCGCCGCAAGAATGGGGATGAACCAGACCAGGGAGAGCCGGGTGCTCTTCCTGGGCACGGCCTTCGAGTCAGGAACTGAAGGAATCGGTGGATCGCGATCAGGCATATAGAACCTCTTTGGAACTTGTTGCATCCCAGATCAGCCGCGGATCGAAGGACTCGACCGCGAGCATCGTCAGCACCACCACCGCGGCGAAGAAGAAAAGGCCGGGCCCCGGCTCGACCGACATCAGCGGCTGGAGTTGGATCAGCGCGGCGGTAAAGGTGTCGACAAACACGTCAACCATCGACCAGCGCCCGATGAACTCGACCATCCGGTAGAGGCGAACCCGCTGCTCGTTGTTCTTGATCGACCCGCGCTGTGAGGTGATCAGCAGGTATGCCAGCGCCAGAATCTTCGCGCTCGGGATCATGATGCTCGCAATGAGCACGATCAGCGACAGCGGCCATCCCGTCGGCGACCACAGCAACACCACGCCCTGCATGATAGTGTCGGACTCGGCGCCGGCGGCCGTGGTCGTGGTCAACACCGGCAGGACGTTGGCCGGGATGTAACAGACCGCGGCGGCGATCAGGAAGGCCCACGTGCGCTGAAAGCTGGCCGTTTTGCGAAAGCTGAGATCCTCGTCGCAACGCGGGCAGCGCCCCTCCTGCTCGCCGGGCGCGGGGCGTGACAGCAGGCCGCAAGTCTCGCAGCTCTGTAGGCCTTGTTGCATGGCGGTCGGAGCGGCCGGACTCATGACGTCGCCTCGGCCCTTCGCCCGCCCACGGCGCGGCGGCGCGCCCCGTCCTCCGCCCACTGGATCCTTTCCCACACCTCACGGGAATCGAAACTCGCCTGCATCCCGGCGAGCAGGAAAACCAGCACCCAGAGCACGAACAGAGCGATTCCCGGAATCACCGTCGCGTAATCCGCAATCTTGACCAGGGCGACCAGCACGCCCAGCATCATGACCTCGATCATGCTCCAGGTCCGGGTGGCCGGGTGATGGCGCAGCAGCGTGCCTACCCATCGCGGCGGGCGTTGGCGATGGGCGCCCAGCACGATTGCCAACATGAAGCCAATCTGCAGGGCCGGCGCGATGACCGCTGTCAGCAGCACTAGCGCCGCCACCAGCTGCTGTCCATTGCTCCAGAGATGCTCGGCGCCTCCGATGACGGTGGTCGAAGCCGCGCGCCCGACGATCGTGAGACCCAGCATCGGTACTGAGTTTGCGACCGCGTAGAGCAGCGCCGCTCCCAGCGCAAGCGCGAGCGTCCGATTGAGCGAGTCCTCGCGTCGCCGCCACAGCTCCTTGTCGCAGCGCGGACAGCGCGCCGACGCGCCCGGCGCCAGCTCCGGCAGCCGCTGCAGCAGGTCGCAATGCAGACAGGCGATGAGCGCGGGGTCGGCGATCGGTTCGTTGTACACGAGGCTAATCGCCGCTTAGAACTGAAGATGCGGTAATAAAAGGGTCGCGCCGAACCGTACGGTGTACATCGGGGTGATATTTGTATACTGCCGGTAGGCCGACCATTCGCCGGACACCCAGGTATTGAGCTCAGGCCCCTCGCACTTCCATACCCGCCCCAAGCCAAAGCTGACGGGAATCGTGGTGGAACTGCCGTGCCGCCACTTGACGGTCCACGTGGAATCCGCGGATTTCACGTACCAGCCGCGGCCGAGCGTGTAGGATATGAGCGGCTGAAATTCCAACTCGGTTTGAGGGGTGGCTGAGGAATTCGTGTACGCGAACGAGATGGGGTTCTGAAACAGAAAACCCACCATCAAGCGTGGAATACCCCGGTAAGCGGCGGCGGCTGCGGGTCCAACCTCCCAGGCGTGATCACCCGCTTTGGGGTCTCTTCCCGTGGGGAACACGAAAGTCGGTCCGATGCCCCAGCCGAATCCGGTCACTTTAGGGTTGGGCCAGTTGGAGAGGAACAAATCGAAAAGCTGCATGTCGGCGAATTCAGTGATGGTTGAACTGCCTCGCGAAGTGGCCAGAGTCTGTACTTCGAAGGTCGGCCGGACGATTTGCTTGAAGGGAAAGAGCGAGAACGACTCAATCGGTAGAACCGGCCGCAGCTGCACCGTGTTGGTCTGCGCAGTGGTCTGGAAATTCTTCGGAGTATATAGATCCTGAAGTTTAAGCTGGGTGAGAATCGCAGTCGGGTCGTCGACTTCGCGCGCCAACAGATCTTCCTCGGATTCACCGTTCGCTGGGCCGGCCGTGAGACTTTGACCGCGCGCCCTGCTCACCATCACGAGAAGCGCGAAAGCGATTAACCAAAGTGTACTAGGGTGTCGGATCGTCATTTAGCACCCAGCCTCATCAGCGCCCGTGTCACCAGTTCGTATGTATTACAACGCCGCTTCAATTCTTGATGAGCACCTTCCCGGCTGTGGTGTCGATATGAATGATCCAGAACGCTGTCGCATCCTCCTGGCTAATCATGGCGACCACCCCCTTGCCTGGCGCAAAGAAGTAATATGCAGTGTCGTGCGTCTGAGCCGGACCAACCTTGCCCTTGCACCTGAGACGGAGCAGCACCGCCTCGAAGGTGCCGGCCGGTACTGTCACCTGGTAAGTGCCCACGTAAGTATAGGTGCCGTTCAATGATCCCGAATATTCCTGGTCCGCTGGATCGTCGAGTTCGATCACCGAGACCTGTTGCGAATAAGACCGCGTCTCGCCAGGCTTCATGCCTTTGAGTACGAATGGGTTGGCGGGCGTTGTAATGACCACCACGCCCTCACTCGTGTCGGTCACGGCGGGCACCATGAGATCGCCCTGTGGTGTCAGATGGATGAACCCCGCAAGCGAGGGCGAGAACTGAAACCGCCAGGCCGACCTTCCGCCTGGGCGTCTGACCTTCGCGAGGCCAAGCTCTTGCGTGTTTCCGGCGTTGGGGCCAGCCGTGACTCGGTAATGTGCCGCCTTTTCCTGAAGGGGGAAGTAGACGGAAACGTCCTCGATAGGCTTACTGGGCAATCCTTTGCCTACTATGGGACCAAGCTTGGCGGTGATTATTTGCCGATCATCTGGCGGCAGCGGCAACCCAACATTGTCGGCGCGTGCGAGTCCTGCGCCCAGCATCAGGGCGCCGAGCGTTACGGTTACCAACTTTCGCTTCGGTCGCTCCCACCATTTCCGTGCGCGGCCCCGGATGAATTCGGGGCCGCGCGCTTCATCTGACGGAATTCTCCTTTCGGATGCCGTCGTTTTCGTCAAATTCCCTCCCTCAGTGACTTCGGCGTCTCTTTGACAAATCCATCTGCCTATTCGCCGGTATGCGACGCGGCCGCCTTCTGAAGCTGTTCCTTAATCGCCGCCATATTGAAGCTTGCGCCCTTTTGCATCGGCGGAAACTCGAGCAGGGTTTGTGCCGCTTGAGCCACCTCCTGCTGCACGAACACGAAGCGCCAGAACTCGAACGCAAACCAGTTGTAGTAGGCTATCGATCCATTATCCTTGCCGTTGTACATTCCGGTTCGCTCATAAGGGTCCAGACGTAAATTCACCAGGATCGGCCAATCGACTTTTTCGGTGGCTCCAAGCCAGCCGTTGGGCTGATCGGTGAAGCGGTATTTGTAGTCGTCGATCCGCACCGCACCTAGCGTGGTTTCGGTGAGGTAGAAAATCTCGTGGCGCTTCGACTGGCCCTTGCCGGTCAGCATATCCATCTGGTTGTAGCCGTCGAGGTGCACCTTGTAATTGCGCCCGCCAAGATCCTTGCCCTTCCTGAGATCCGCGGCGATATCACCTTGATAGCCGGCCGCAGCCGCGAACGTCGGAAACCAGTCGAGCCCGGAAACGATGCCATTCTCGACTTTGCCCGCTGGTATCTTGCCCGGCCAGCGAATGATCGCGGGTACGCGAAAGCCGCCTTCAAGAGCCGTGCCTTTGCCGCCCGCGAACGGGGTCTGTCCGCCATCGGGCCAGGTAAAGTTCTCTGCGCCATTGTCGGTGCTGAAGGCGATGATCGTGTTGTCATCCAGGCCGTTGTCCTTCACGTACTTCATCACCGCGCCGACGATATCGTCGAGCTGCGCCATCCCCGCTTCCTCGATGCTCCAGCCATTTTCCGCGGTGCGCATGTTTTCGTACTTGTCCGAGAGATGGGTAATGACGTGCATCCGGGTCGGGTTGAGCCACAGAAAAAATGGCTTGCCGTCTTTTCTCGCCTTGTCTGTGAACTTGAGCGCTTTATCTAAAATTTCGTCATCGACCGTTTTCATCCGCTCGGGACAAAGCTGACCGGCGTCTTCTATCTTCTGCTTGCCGATCTTTCCCCAGCGCGGCTGCACGGTTGAATCGTCCGTGTCTGTCGCCCACGCGTGGATCATGTTCCGGGGCCCAACCCTGTCCCTCAGCGCCTGCGGATAATTACGATGGCACGGGTCCTCCATCGCATCGAGGTGGTACAGGTAGCCGAAGTATTCGTCAAACCCGTGCACCGTGGGTAGGAACTGATTCCTGTCGCCGAGGTGGTTCTTGCCGAACTGGCCGGTAGCATACCCCATCGACTTCAGCACGGTCGCGATAGTCGGGGCCTCATCCGGCATCCCGAGCGGCGAACCTGCCTGACCGACAGTAGTCAGGCCGGTGCGGATGGGCAGTTCGCCGGTGATGAAGTTCGCTCGTCCCGCGGTGCAGCTCGCTTCGGCGTAGTAGTCGGTGAATCGCATACCCTCCGTGGCGAGCTTGTCGAGGTTCGGCGTCCGTCCGGCCATGATGCCCTGGTTGTAGACACCGATGTTGGACCATCCTATATCATCACCCATGATGAAGATGATGTTGGGGTTTTTCTGCTGCGCCAGCACTGGAGCGGCGGTTGGCGGAGCCAATGCGGCGAGCACCAGAAAAACCAGCATTATTTTATTCACATTCATACGCATTTGTTCCTTCTGAGACATCTTTTTCGGACGAAGCCGCAACGGGCGGCCCTGGAGAGCCGCCCGTTGTGTCGCATACTGACTATTGGCCTTCGTGCTCCTTTATCACTTCCTGGATCTTCTCCTTAATCGCTTGGAGGTTGAAGGACGCCGGCGCCTGCATCGGAGGATAATCGACGGCCGTCATCGCCAGCTTACCCACGTACTGCTGCACCATCACGAACCGCCAGAACTCGCGCGCATAAAAGTCATTCAGGTATCCCCCGCCCATGTCGTTCGTGCTTTCACCGCGGACCGCCGGTGTGCGCTCGAACGGATCCTGACGCAGATTCACGATGGTCGGCATGTCGGTCGTGACCTTCTCGCCCGGCCATCCGTATGGCTGCTGGAAAAACTGGAACTTGAAGTCATCGATGCGCAGAGCGCCGAGATGCGGCCCACCGAAGTAGAAGATCTCGTGCCGCTTCGACGGCCCCTTGCCAGTCAGCACGTCCATCTGATTATAGCCGTCGAGGTGATTCTTGTATTCGCGACCGCCGATGTTCACTCCCTTAAGGAGCTGCTCGGCGACGTCGGGATTGCCGGCTGCAGCCGAGAGAGTGGGTAGCCAGTCGAGGCCGGAAAAGATGCCATTCTCCACTGATCCGGGCTTGACGCGGCCCGGCCAGCGGATAATTGCCGGCACGCGGAAACCACCTTCAAACACGGTGCCCTTGGTCGCTCTGAAAGGCGTCATTCCTCCATCGGGCCAAGTAAAGACTTCCGCGCCGTTGTCCGTGGTGAAGATCACGATAGTATTGTCGGCCTCGCCGATATCCTCGATATGCTTCAGGAGCGCGCCGACACTGTCGTCCATCTGCGCCATGCCGGCCTCTTCGATGTTGTAGTTGTTGGTAGCGTTCATCATCGCCTGGTACTTCGGCGGGATATAGCTAAAGACATGCATGCGAGTGGTGTTGTGCCAGATGAAGAACGGCTTGCCGTCCTTCTTCGCCTTGTCCATGAATCCCTTGCTGTGTTCCACCAGCACGTCGTCGAAGGTCTCCATGTCGTACTTGGCCTTGCGACCTTCCTGCCAGTTCTGCATATCTTTCATGTTGGGAAACGGCGCCAAGGGACCTTCATCCTCGATCTTCTGTTTTCCAACCTTGCCCCAGCGCGCCATCACTGTGGAGTCATCCGTGGCCGCTGCCCAGCAGTGCACCAGATCGCGCGGCCCCGTCTTGTCGATCCAGCTCTGCGGGTAGTCGAACCAGTACGGGTCAGACATCGCGTCGAGGTGGTACAAATAGCCGAAGAATTCGTCGAAGCCGTGTACGCACGGCAGGTACTTATTCATATCTCCGAGATGGTTTTTGCCGAACTGTCCTGTTTCGTAACCTTGCGCTTTGAGAATGGTGGCAAGAGTAACGGCTCGATCCGGTAATCCTACGTCTGCACCCGCCTGGCCCACGGTTGTCAAACCAGTGCGAATTGGCAATTCGCCAGTGATGAAATTAGCGCGCCCCGCCGTGCAGCTGGCCTCGGCATAGTAATCGGTGAACATCATGCCCTGGGCGGCAAGTTTGTCGAGGTTCGGCGTCTTGCCTGACATGATTCCACGGTGATAGGCACCGATGTTAAACCAGCCGACGTCGTCACCCATGATGACGAGAATGTTAGGCTTCTTGTCCTGTGCCCAGGTCGTGTGCGCGATCGACAAACACATGAGTGCTCCGAGCATGAGCGCGAACGCGGACCGTTGGCTTTTCGGGCTATACATCACGATACTCTTCCCTTGGCTCTATGCATTCGCTCTTCAGTTGTTGGCTGCTGGCGGATTCGATTGGCTACCGGCGCCTAGGGACACCAATCGTCGGTCAAGTTCGTTAGCCAATAATTCATCGCGTTTTCGGCATCACCCCACTGAAATTCGTCTGCGTTCTTGAGCGAGCAGAACGGACAGCGGGCTGGCGACTTTGATGTTGTCGCTCACGCGATTCATTTCTCCTTCGATTCTTTTTTCCTTCCGTGCACTGCTCTGTCGAATACCATGCGCTACGGCTGCGCGCCTTCGTGGATCGACCAGCCATTAGCCACCAACTGCTGACGGGTGAGCGGAGTCATCTTGGCGGGAATCCACAGCACGCGGTTTTGCAACCCCAACAATGCGGGGGTCGTCACAAACGCGGCGATGCGCGGCGTCCACGATACGTAGTCGACCGGCGCGGGCACTATCACGGTGCCATTCTGATCGCGCGCTACCAGCACCCCGGGAACCTGGATTTTTGCAATCGGACTCTTCTGCTGGCCCCATCGATTGAGCATGTGCAGGGAAGTAGCCAGGAAACGTGCCTGGTACTCCGTCATCACGTTGCCCAGAGCAACCGCTGCCGCGCGACGGCCCGGAATGTCGCCGAGATCTTTGAGGTCTTCGACCACGGAAACCTGCAGACTCAACGGGATCGCGGAATTGCTAATGAAGGATGCGATCTCTTCCGGCGACAGGCCAAAATTCCGCAGCTTGTCCTGGACGAAGATAATCAAGTCCCCTTTCGGTTTCTGATAGACCAGGTCGTTAGTGAACTCCACGCCACTAATGATTATCGAGGCGGGGACTGCCATCATGGCCGCGTCGACCGTCAGGCGGGCCGAGAACATGACCCAGGCGACCGAATTCAGTTTCTTGGTGAGAATCGGATCGGAACTGTAGGGATCGACGTGCAGCTTTCTCGCCAGATCCCGACGGACCTGGTCATAGCCCAGCGCGGTCATCGTCGCGTTGGCGGTCTGACCCGCGGCGGCCCCGCTTCCAAACGAGTTCGACGCCGTCGAAGCTATGTGTCCCACTCCGAGAGTGACGCGGCCAAAAAAACTCCCAATCCCGCTGGGCAGTCCGGTAACCGTATCCATCGGATGGATGACCATATTAGCTGCGTCGGCAACCGGGCGTTCTGCGCTTTGGGCTAGCGCTGTGGCGAATACGCCGCTCTTACTCACATTTTCGAGATATGCGATCGCGGGTATCTCGGACAGACGTATCTTCAGCAAATCGAGACTTTCCACCCGATAGGTCCCCGCGTCGTTCTGAAATACCGACGCGTCGGCGACGATGGTGTATTGGCCCATCGCGCCGTTGGTCGGCACCTGCTGCTCGACGTGAAATCCGGGGCCTGAAAGAGCGCTCTCCGGCAAAAGCTGGGTGGCGTTTATGGTCGGCGGTTGCTCGAACTGGCCGGCGCCTTGCGCCCGCAGCAATTGAGGTATGAAAAAGATGATGGCTGCCAGTGCATAGGCAGACGGAAGACGGAGAGCATGACGCAATGCCGTCCGATTCGAAATTTTATTCTCGATCATTTGTTTCCCCTGCTACGCGGCATGAATCGGCGCAGCTCGAATTCAGTTGAAATGCCGGTGCGGGCTCACTTCCCCCCGCCACATTGCCTCGCTTGCGCGACGGCGACGGACTTTTCTCGTTTTGGCAGCGCTAAGCTTTCTACGTTTACAAAGGGGGCGCTATTGTACTTTGGTACAATAGCCACCGGGCGCTGCCCGGCGCAGAATCCAGTAGCGCGCAATCGTGCGGATGATTCGGGAAGTCTGTCGCCGAGCCGGTATCGCTAGTTGTCGAAGAATCCAAGGGCCACGATAATTGTGGTAGATGACGACGCGTCTATTCGGCGCGCGCTACGAACACAGTTGCTGGCTTTGGGATTCAACGTGTTGGTCTGTCAGAGCGCGGAGGAGTTGCTGGCCAGCGAGTTTCCGGCCGGCGCCAGCTGCCTCTTGCTGGACGTCTGGATGCCGGGAATGAACGGGATCGAACTCTGCCGGGGCTTAGCCGCGACGGGTCGGGAGTTGCCTACAATTCTGATGAGCGGCCTCGACGATGAACAGACTACGCAAATCATGCGCAGGGCGGAGCCAATTGCCTCCTTATTCAAGCCATTCGATCAGAAACAGTTGACTCGCGCTATCCGAAAAGCGCTCGGCAAAGCTTGAATTTGCTTCATTAGACAGCAGAAACCGCGCAAACTGATTCTTCACTCACAGGCCGCAATCATTTCTTATTGGTTATGCGTCATCAACGTTGACGCATGACGCTCGCGCTAAGGCGATCTTTTGCCATAAGATGCGCCTGGAAATGAACGCGCGCCTTCGGTCAATCCATAATCTCGGATGCTGTTGCTGGTCCACAAGGGATTTTAACCCTAAAAGCGTTTATGCCGCCGCTTGTCGACAAACGGAACATCCGGCCGATGCGTGATGGGGCGTCGAGCGGCTTTCAGCCGCGTCGCGAGATCGACCGTTTCGAATCGCTTGTTGACGAGCTGTCGGCGTCGATGACGCGGGCGTCAGCTTATGAAGTCGACCGTGAAATCGAAATTTGGTTGGGCAAAATTAGTCAGGCCTTGGGCCTGGACCGCAGCGGCATCTATGAGCGTGATTCGCGTTCCGCCCCCGTGCGCACCACCCATACCTGGAAGCGGCCCGACATTCCTCCCTTGCCTCAGGATTTCGACCCGCGCAAGTTTCTCAAGACGACTACCGACTGGATCCTGGCGGGCAATCAGCTCGTGTTCTCGTCGCCGAGCGGAATTCCGGCCGAACTGACGGATGCAAGAGACTTCGTTGCGCGTTACGGCCTGAAAGCTTCGGCCGTAATTCCGATGTGGGCCGGCAACCAGGTGATCGGCGCGGCAGGTTTCGATAAATTCAGAGCGACGCGGGAATGGCCGACGAAACTGCTCGACCAACTCAGGCTCGCGGTGAGGCTCTTTGGCAGTGCGATCGAACGCAAGCAGTCGGAAATAGCGCTACAGGCGGCACGCACCGAACTCAGGCTTGCTTCACGCCGCAATATGATGAGCGAACTGGTCGCCTCGCTCGTGCACGAGATCAATCAGCCTTTGGGCGCAATCCTGAGCAATCTCGGAGGTGTGACGCGCCTGCTGTCGCAGAAGAATCCGCAGTCCGCTATGGCCCTGGCCGCGGTCAGCGATGCAATTGAGGACACCAAACGCACGGCTGAAATCATTCGGCGGGTCCGATTCCTGTTCAAGGGACACGCCGAGCGCAAAATCGAGATCGGCCTCGGCGATTTGATATCCGAAGCGGTGAAGTTGATCGCCGGTGAAGCTGCGCTGCGAAAGATCCAGGTGCGAGCCGACCTTTCGCCTCCCGCAAGACGTGTTGTCGGAGATCGCGTGCAACTGCAGCAGTGCATTTTGAATCTGCTCATCAACGCCTTCGACGCGATCAGAGAAGGCAACTCCGACCAGGGCGAGGTTGCGATCACGGTCGCCCCGGAGAAGGCCGGATGGGTGCGCATAAGCGTCTGCGATAACGGCGTGGGCATTGCCCCATCGGTCGCCGGCCGCCTGTTCGAGCCTTTTGTCACGACCAAGCGCGAAGGAATGGGTTTGGGCTTGCTCCTAAGCCGATCGATCGTCGAGCACCACGGCGGCAGAATATGGACGGCGCCTAACCCCGACCGCGGCACTACGTTCGCCTTCACGCTGCCACTTGCGCAAAGGAAGCAAGCCGGCATATCGAAGCACGTTCAATGAGCGAGCCTCACGGGCCGTTGCTCGGCGCCTAGCTATCGAACTTTGATTAACCGGTGAGGTAGTCAGGTCGATCCGCGGCGCCCGCGGCCGTGCCAACTAACCAACGAACCGGCGGCGGCCCTGCGCGCGGTTTCTATTTGTTCAGGTCATTTGGGGGAGCAGCCTGAGCGTGAGCGGGTGAATCTGAAGGACGTAGGCCATACGTACGAGATCGGCGAGCGAGCCCGCGCCCATTTTGCTCATTACCTTCTCCCGATGCGCCTTAACGGTCCTTTCAGTTGTTCCCAGCTCGGCGCCCACCTGCTTGTTCAGGAAACCGGTGGTGATCAGATCGAAGACTTCGCGTTCGCGAGGCGTGAGATAGCCGTGGCGCTTTTCCAGCTCGATACGCTGGTTATGCTCGGCACGCCGCCTGCGCGAGCGATGGGCACCGCGGGCAATCGAGCTCAATAGTGTTTGATCGTCGATCGGCTTCTCAAGAAAATCCACGGCGCCTTTCCTCATTGCATGCATTCCGAGAGGCAGATCGCCATGACCGGTGATGAAAACGATCGATGCGTAGGGAATTGTCCGGTTGAGCTCCTCCTGCAGTTCCAAGCCGTTCATTCTTGGCAAATTGATGTCCACCAGGATGCAATCGAAGTCTTTCGCGTTTGCGGCGTTCAGAAACTCCTCCGCGCAGGCATAAGGTTCGACCTCGACACCAGCGGTTGCTATCTGAAAGACGAGCGCGTGGCGCATCCGCTCGTCGTCTTCAATCGCCGCGACCGTGAGACCTCGGATCGTCGCGCAGCCTTCGGCTGTTTGGAAGTCCTGGGGTTCCGGAGTTTTGCGGGATGGCGCAATCGGAGAACTCGGGAGTTTGCCCTGGGAGATTGTGTGGGACGGCACCCGTCTGACCTCGCTCCAAAAGCGGATCGCAGCGCAGCGGCAGTGAAATCCTTCGTGCTCAGAGCCTGCGACCCAGAATGAGACCTATTTCATGTAGCCTATGTAACGGGACAGCCCAGATCGTTCTACAAGACCTTGGTCCCGCTCGCTCGGCCCACCGTGTTCGCGCGCGCAGGATAGGTTCCCAAAAGCTGAGCGGGACCAGCGGGAATTCGCCTTCCCTGCTGCCGATGCACCGCCGTAAAAGGGCCGCCCAGCAAAGCGAAGTTCGGTGGCTAATTGCTCGTCGAAGGTTGCGCGCCAACCGCGGGAGAACCCGCTCCCAGCGCGACCGCGCGCTGCGTGATCTTTTGCGACCAATAGTCCATGGCGGCCTCGGCGTCGCCCCATTGCACCTGCGCCGCGTTGGCCACTGCCATGCCACCGACGCGCTTGTCCACCGACTCCGCCAACAATATGCCGGTGCTCGAATCCGTGGCCTTGAAAGCCGCTTCGGCGGACCCGGCGAAGGCGGCGTGGCCGGTCGCAAGCGATTGCGCGTAATTCAATATGCGAGCCTGCGGAATGACCAGGGAGACCGATCGCAAACCGGGGGTGGCCCCTTCGGCATTTATAATCGCGACCGCGACGGTGATCACTCCGGGCCCCGGCTGATCGACCAGGGTGAAATTCTGCTGCAGGTTCTTTTGCAGCGAATTGTAAAAGTACGAGGTCAGCATCTTCTGGTCGTCAGGAGAGACGCTCGAGTTGGGAGTGTCCCAGAACTCCACGGGCTTCAGCAGGACCTTTTTGTAGTTGCTCCACTGCACGTTGGGGTTGATGTACACAAAGGCGGCCTGGCCCTCGGCCCCGGGCTGAAGCAGCGCAGCGTCACTCCCCAGGAATTGGGCCGCACCGGTCGGAGCGCTGCCTCCGGTCGGTGTCGGCTGTTGCAGCGCAACCTGACCCTGACTGGTGGCTGAGCAGGCGAACAGTGCGCTGGTCAGAAGGACGGCCCCTGCCAGCAGTCCCAGCGACATAGCCAATCCGCTTCTTTGTGACGTCATTTTGCTTTTCATCGCTAACTCCCCCATTCTTCGTGGATAGTCAGGTTGCAGATGTTCGGTGACCGCGTGAACGTTGCCATATCATCCGACAGATATGCGCTTCGCCAATCGGACCTTGGTCCTATCAGTTGACCGTGTAACCGCGTCCGGTGAGGCACGCCGCCATCGCCCGATGCTAGACGTTGCATTGGCTTTGCTGTGAATTGGCCGCTGCTTGAGGGTTGACCTGTTGCTGCTGACCCTGGTGGAGCTTTTGATTGCGCCGGCGCATTCCGCCGGCGAGCCCGCCCATCGCCGCTCCGGGGGGCGCCAGTGCCTGCGTTGCGCGTTATCGCGCCCGCCTACCGATCCAAGCGCGGCGCCGCGCGCCGCGGCTCCCGGTTGACATCCTAGCGGCGGTTGACAAGCGGCAGTTGACGGGCAGTGGTTGGCAGGTTGGCTGACGCGCTCAATTGGAGAACGACGTTTTATGTCTCGAAAGAGGCGCGAGGCGGCTCCGGGCGCCATCGACTTCGCGCCCGTCCGATGCGCCCAAGCCCTCGATATGCACGCATACCTAAACAACCAGCCCGCAAAGACACAATCCGGAAACTTGGTGGCGGCAGTCCCCAGAGCTAAAATCGTCGAGCCATTGCTCAGTGGCGAACAAGTCTCGAACGCAGCTTTCTATCTTGGGCGTTCGAAAACCGCCCCGCATACAGCGCCCGCGCGAACACGGCCCCGTGCAATCGCAAAGAGATAAAGTAGGTGCCGATTGCCCGCTCAGGAGCCCAGGCGAAAGAGGGCGGATCGATATAGCCGAAGCGCGGAAGCTATTGAGGTAAACACGAATTGCGATGGAGCGGGCGTGATACTCGATTGGATCTACAGCACACCGACTTGGTTATGGGGAACGGTCGTGGTAATCGCGCTGGACGCAGCCGCATGCATCGGGCTCGTCGTATTTCATCGCCTGCTGCACATCGAAGTGCGGCGCGCTCACAATGAGCTAACCGGCTTCACGGTCGCGGTCATCAGCGTCACCTACGCGGTCCTGCTCGCCTTCATCGCCATTGCTACGTGGGAATCCTTCTCACAGTCCGAAGCTATCGTGGACAGCGAGGCGGATTGCGTCGGCAGTATCTACCGCGACACGCAGGGACTGCCGGCAGCAATGGGCCAGGAGATACGCTCCGATATCCGGCAGTATACGAATACCGTCATTGACCAGGAATGGCCGGTACAGCAAACGGGAAAGATACCCAACAAGGGATGGGAACCGCTTCGCAGGATTCACAGCGCGATCGTCACGATGCATCCTTCCAATCTTGGCGAGGGCGTTATCGAGGCTGAGCTGCTCAAGACTCTGAACATGCTCTACAGCGCGCGGAGCAGCCGGATTTCAGCCGTGCAGGGGCACATCCCGGAAGTGATCTGGTGGGTCATCTTCATCGGCGGGGCGATCACGACCGGCTACACCTATCTCTTCGGATTTCACAACTTCCGTATGCACGTCATAACCACAACGGCGGTTTCGACTTCGCTGGCGCTGATCGTCGTGCTGATCATCGCTCTCGACTGGCCGTTCCGCGGCAAAGTGAGTGTTACTCCCGATGCGTTCATCAAGACAGAGCAGTCGTGGAGCGACCTTTCGTTCGCGACACCGGGCGCGCCAGCCGCGATCAGCACGCCGCCGGCTCCGGGCGTGGCCCGTCCCCGGCCGCGATCGAAGGAGCGCCCGCGGAACAACAAGAACTAGGGTGCATGCCGCGTCCTCCAGATCGTCATAGAGCCAATCGCCGAATAGAGATAGGTATCCCGCCGCCGCTTTCCAGGCGTGTGGCTGGGGAATGGCTCGGATTCACAGATGCTCCTTGCCGTTCAGCGTTTTGGCGCGCGGCGGAAAATCCAGAACCGAACGCTGCTGGCGCCGGCCTCTTCGCCGTTCACGATCATGTAGAAGCCCTCTTTCATCTAGAACACAAAAGATAGCGCCCATCCGGCGTCACTAAGAGGGTTGCTGTGGCCAGCAACGGAACCGAGTAGGAAACCATTTTACCCCTGGTCTTTCGCACGACTTCGTGGAGAGTGTGTCGCAGCCGAGCGCGAGATTACCGCAGGCAGAAGGTCGCGTGCATTTTCTCGATAGATCGCACGTTGTTGCTGGTCGGAAAAAAAAGCGCTGCCCTCCAACTCTTGATTGGTTTTCTGCACCTGCGCTTGCGGGTACCACGGCCAATCGCTGCCATAGAGGATGTGCGAAACATCAGTTAACTGAACTAGCGAGGAAAGACTGTGTTTCGAGCCCGCCATCGCCGTGTCGTAGTACAGACGACGCATATATGAAATTGCGTCCTTCCCGCCTGGCTGGCTCAGTTTCAGCAGATTGTCCAGCTTCGTGATCCGGTCGGCTAGAAACGGGACTACACCCCCATTATGCGAAACGATAATGCGCAAGTCCGGGCATCGTTCCATTGTCCCAGTAAAGATCAGGCTGGTTACCGCGCGAGCGGTATCGAACGGAAACTCGATCAAAGGCCGGGGATAACCGAGCGCGCAAGCCTGCCAGCACGATGGTGAGGTGGGATGGACGAATATCACTGTCTTGCGCCGATTAAGTTCCTGGAAGATCGGATCAAACCGCGGATCACCTAGATAGATGCCATGAGCGTTCGTCTTCAGACCGATACCGTCGGCGTGAAGAACGTCCAGAGCATAAGCGATTTCCTCCATTGAGCCGCCCACGTCGGGCATCGGCAGAGCCGCGAACAAGCCGAAGCGCCTCGGATATTTGATCACTTATTCGGCTCCCGCCTCGTTGACCTCCCGTGCAAGGCGTCGCGCCGCCGCGTCATCACCGTAGTGGACACCGGGCGACGAGATGGAAAGCATCGCAGTCTCGATGCCGAATTCGTCGTACTTCTGCAATGCGAGCTGTGGGCTCCATTGAGGATAGTCAGGCATACCATCGGGATGCGTCAGGCCGGCCTTGCGAAGCTCATCAGCGTAGCCGGGCGGCAGGTAATGTGCGTGCACATCGATCTTCCGTCCAGCATCGTCATTTGAGTTCATCATTTTAATGTCCGCAATTTGGGCGGTTTTTTTTACGAGCGATCAGGAGGCATCAGTGGTTCAAACGGTCAAACGAATGTGCTCGGCAAATTGCTGGTCTCGACTAACCGATTCGTCAGGATTCGATGCAGTCGCGTCCATTCTGTTTTCAGATCGGGAGCGGGCGTGTCGAAGAGCAGGTTGTCGAGTTGCCCTGGATCGGTCTTTCTGTTGTAGAGCTCATAGTCGAGTCCACTCCCATCCAGGCCGAAATAGACCGCGTAGGTCCAGTCGTCCTCCACGATCGCCCGTAAGTGACCGCCCGGGAAGTCGGAAGGGAGATAAAAGCGGTCGTCAAAGGAGAAAAGTAAGTGATCCTGCACTGCGTTGCCGGAGCTTTTATGACCGGCACCATGCTCTTGCCAATCGCAAAGGAGTTTGGGTTGGCAATACCGGCCAGATCTAAAATTGTGGGTAAGAGATCGAGGTGATTATATAAAGCTTCGGTCTCGCGCGGCTCCGGGTAAAGTTTCGGGTTGTGGACGATCAAGGGGATGTGAATCATCTCCTCGTAAACTGTGTAGGCTTTCTCGCGCATGCCGTGCGACAAGCCGCCTTCGCCATGATCGGCCAGTCGAAGAATGATGGTATTGTCCATCATCCCGGTTTCCTCAAGCGTATCGAGCACGGTGGCGATGTGTTTGTCGACTACGGTGTGAAGATAGGCGTAAAAATTAACGTACTCATTTAATAACTGTTGGCTATTCAGCGGTGCGGACTTGTCGTAGCTGTCGCGCGCCGCTTTCTGAACCTTGGGCTTTCGCGAAAGATCGTCGGCGTAGTTGGGCGGCAGCTCGATACCCATATTAGCGAAAGCTTTGCGCTGATATCCGGCCAGCTGCCAGCCACCTGGAAAGACCCCAACGTCGTGGGGATTGACCAACGACACAAACAAGCAAAACGGGCTGCTCAATTTGGGCGCCCGATTCTTCAGAAACTCGACGGTGCTTTCACCGCCGACGCCGGCCGTCTGGCCTCGGTCGGAAGCGTCAACACCGTTAACATAGCGCCCGTCATTGTTCGGGTCGCCACCACCGAGCGCTGCCAGGCCGTCATACGTGCCGAACTCGTCTTTCACCCAGCGCGTCATCGAATCGCCGGCATCTGGTGGATTCCACCCGGACCAGCCATACCGTTCCTCCATAACCTTGATGTCTGCCGGGCGCCAATCTTTGCCGCCATTACCGGGGGCGGCATTGGCCGCAAAGCTCAGATGCCACTTGCCCTTCCAGACCACCTCGTAACCAGCCTTTTCCTTGAGTAGGGAGGCGATGTTTGCGAGACGTTTCTTTTCTTGCAGCCCTGGCCATATGAAAGTCTGGCTCACGCGATTCATTGGCGCGAAATGGCCGCTCAGCATCAGCGCGCGGGAAGGTGAACACTGTGTTGCTGCCGTATAGGCGCGCTTGAAATATAGTCCATTGCGCTTGAGCCGTTGCAGCGACGGCAAATTCTTCGCGGTCCACGTGGGGGGCCAATGCATGTGATGACGCTCCTGATCGGTCATCAGCACAATAATGTTCGGCGCCTTCGGCGTCCTGGACGATTCAGGCAATCTTGCGGGCGTGGCTGTATCACTCGGAGCGCTTGCAGCCAAAACTGCTGCGTTCTGCGATCCAGCATAGATCGCCACGGCGAGACCGGTTCCCATCTGCAGCAACTGACGACGCGAGATCGAATTGACCGAACCAGCGCCGTTCGGGTCTGGCGTTTGCTCACTGTTCGGAGTGCCGGACGGGACGGGGCCACCCTCGAGTGCACTGGTCCTCGGCGTTTTTGCCATCGTTCCGATTCCTTTGGTCTGCTGTTGCCTTACGGGCGAGCGAACAATTTCCTTTAGATGCTTTGAGTGCGCGATTTGGAACCGCACCGGCTCTGATACCAGGCGTCCTCTGATACCAGGCGTCCGGGGTAGCAACGTCAGCGCGTTTTCGTTCCCATCCCCGGTTTGCTTTCGAGGAGTCTATAGAGAGATAGGCAGCCAGAAAACATTCACTACTTTTCTCATCGCTACGAAACGTTTTGTCTTCTTCAACTTAAACGAATTCATGGCAACCAGATCGATGACTCCTTGTTTAGCGCTCGCCAGTCCTATCGCGCGATCCTGTTCTACAAAGAACAACCTCCGAAGCTGACATCTTTCAATTCCTCGACTAACAACTTCCGAGTCGAGATGCCCCAATCCTCGGACTCAAACAAGAGACACCGAAAGCGACGCCGGCGGATGGGGCATCGGGGTTGCCAGGACCTGCGCGAATCGTGTGTCCGCAGTGACGGACTGGTTCTCCATAAAATCAGCATCGACTCGATGGACGCGGAAACCTGCCGCGCGCACAAGCTTCACGATCTCCGGAGCCGTGTGCAGTCGAAGTTGGAAATCGTGGTCTCGTTGACAGCAAATTCGTTGGCGAGACTGACCTGGTAGGCTTCTGCGACATAAGCCATCCCGGTAGGAATGGGTGAGCATCGCTGCGTTGGGCCCGGCTAGCCGCCGCTCGGGTCGCGATTTCTCCCGGGCCAACCGGATGCAGAGTATGCGATCGGGCGTCGAGAGCTGATGCGATCGCACTCGCCTGTTTTGTTATGGAACCAAGCACGTCTTCATTTGAAGATTTAGTACAGCTCTGCTTCAATCCCGAACGCAAGGTACGGCACTCCCGCCTCAACCCTGCCACGACGTTCGCGGGCCTTGAACCACGGCAGCGTTCGCAGGACGGATCTTTGAACACGCGGGCGGAAGTGATGGACACAAACTGTCGCGCGCCAAGGGCCGGCGAAGTAATTGCCTGCCTCTGATGATGGAGGTTACCGCGGAATGGCTTTCTTTGCTGAGTCCGAGCGTACACGAGGAGCCGCGAGGGCTGCATCAGGGGATTCCTCCAGGGTCGGTTGGCGGCTCGCCTTGCTCCTCGTATCGAGCCTGGTGCTGTGTTGGCCCGCGGCCAGCGCGCAAGCGCAGGACATCAGTCGAGCCGACGTCGGCAAGTGGCTCGATGCTCGCCCTGCCGCACCGCCGGACTTCAAGGCGGGCGACGTGCTAAGCGCGGCGGATCTCGAACGCTTACGGCCATTCGTGCCCCCGGGCTACCTGGAGCAACTGAACTTTCCTTCCTTCAAGATGAAGATCGTGGCGGTCCGCAGTCATCAGCCGCGCCAGGATTACATGAATTGCGCGGAGCGATACCAAGCCCAGGTGCGACTCGCTCCGGACGGCACCTTGACCAATCACATCTGCGGGCAGCCATTCTCCAATGCTACGCTGAATCCTTCCGACCCGGCCTCCGGCCTCAAGGCAGCCTGGAACTTCGAGTTACGCTGGCAGAACTATGGCGAGTTCGACGCCTCCACCGTATACGTGCCGCTGTATTTTGGCGGGACCCATGATCTGACGACAGACTCCGCCCTGCAGATGCCGCCGGAGCAATGGCTCTCCGGAATCCATCTGCAAACCAAGCTTCCTCCCAACGTAGGTCCGTATGTCCAGGGCGGCGGCACGGTGCGACGCACGTTCAGCTCTTTATATCAGCGGCTCTATTTCACCCATCTGGCCCAGGCCGCGGATAAAGGTGGGGTGCTCGACATCCCCAACGCCAAGGCATTTTTCTGGAAGGAGTTCAGCGGCTTCATAACTCCTTACGATCTGCGAGGCCAGGTCTTCATCACGTATCGTTACGCCGATTTTCATCATGCCGACGATAGCTGGATCTATGATCCCACCACTCGACGGGTACGGCGCTTCTCGGCCGAAGAGAAGTCCGATTCTTTCATGGGCACCGACGAGACCTTGAACGACTTCTACAGTTTTTCGGGTCATGTGCTGGACTGGAATTGGAAGTTCCTGGGTTGGAGAGACATGGTCTCCGTCATGGATTCGGCGCATACCGACATGCACACTTACGGTCCCAACGGCAACGTTCCCGACGATGTCTGGTCGCTGCGGCGCTTCGCCGTAGTGGAGCGCACTCCCAATAATCCCGCCAACCCTTATGGCGATGTCATTATGTTTTGGGACGCCGAGAACTGGACGCCGTGGATGGAGCTGGCTTTCGATCATCACGCCAAGCTGTGGCGAGTGCTCGTCTACGTGTCGAACTGGAGCGAGGACCTTACGCCGTGGAGCAATATTAACCGCGGCACACACGTAACCATCATCCAAGGCGGTCAGACGATCGACGTGCAAAACCATCGCTCCACGCTTTTCCTCACCTTTGGCCGCGGATCCCCCGATGTCGTGATGGGTCGGGCCACCAAGTTGTTCGACCCCTCCAACCTGGAGCAGGTACACCGCTAAGCGACACGAGGAGCACTCGCTGAACGGCTTGGAACGAACAACCAGGCGTCGGCAATGCCGGCATCCTCGCCTCGGATGCGCTGGAGCAAATCCCCATAGTCAGTGCTCGCGGACGCGGTCGCGAACGCGCGCACCTTGCGGAGCACAGTTTCAAGACGAGGGACTCGGAGTTCTGTAATCGATTTCCCTCCAATCGGCGCGCTCGGCCCGCGTGAACGTCTTGCCTATTTTCCGCTCCCACGGTTCTCTGTTTACGCGCCCATCTCCACGCGAAGGCGCTTCGTTATGTCGCACGCCTCATCGATCCTAGCCTTATAGGCGTCCTCGATGCTCCGGGTTGGGAAAAAAGGCAAGTACGGATGCTAGGCCTTATCAGGTCTCGCGTTTCGGACAGCGGGGGAGAAATCGTGCTGCGCGCGATCACTCTGATACTGGCTTCGAGTACACGCACTTGACTAAGAGTGGATTTCTGCTAACTTCCTGTTGTGCAGGCGCAAACCTAGGGTTGCTTTTGATTGTCATCTGCTCTTATACGATGGGTGCAATGACGAACCATGCAATCCAGGGTATATAGGTATCCGAGAATTCTATCAGCGGGACGGAGTTGCGCCCCGTGCCAAACGCAACGCTCGATTTACTGCGGACCAACAGACCGTTATGATTGACAAGAGAGACGATGCATTAGAGACGCGACCGGCTAAAGTGATGACGCTGGAGGAAGTATCGCGCTATTTGCACGTACATCCCTCTACCATTTATCGGCTGCTCAAGCGCCGAGAGATTCCAGCTTTCCGGATTGGCAGCGACTGGCGGTTCAACATCGAGACGATCGACATCTGGCGATCGAAACTGGAAATGAACCACTAGGATTCTGATTTACTCGGCGCGACGTCGCTCAGCGACCACGACGAGAAGAGAACAAAAAGTCTCGTCGGCGCTATTAGCTGTAGTGGTCGCATTTACAAGTGTCGCTGGCGCACCTTCTGCGTCCCCACCGTTGCGCACTCAAAAGGAGACCTGGGTTGAGGAATCTAAGCTTTCGGTAGGCCCTTCTGGCAGGAGTTGAACGGGCCAATCCGGCTGGATGCTAAAGGCCACAGCAGCATCGAGCCCCCTTGCTCCCGCCCGTCCCTCTGTACTTTCAACGCAATTCCGCGCGCGAGAGTCTAAGAATGGACTGGGGCCTGCGCAACCGGGAATTGTCGACACGCTTCTCGCCGCTCATACGATAGCTCCTTCGATGGGTAGCTTTCGTATGCATGCGCCGCATAGCGCCCATGCCTCCTCATCGTGTTCGATCACAAGGACCCCGGTAATCAGCGCCTCGATGTCTCGGCAGCCATTGCAAACCAATAGACTCCCGCTGGAACTGAGTTCGTCGCAGATCGCGGCCACGGTTGCAGCGTCACCGATCAAACAAACATCGACTAAGTCGTTGTTCACCTTGACCTCCCTTCGGGCTCAACGAATTCGTGGTCTCTCAGGAGACGGTGGAGAAAAACCGCTAACTGTTAGTTAACAGTTGCTAACTCAATGCTAGCAAGAGCAATACTCAACAATCGTAACACTTCTATAGTGTCATATAACATTAATGACGACTTCCGGAAAACCCTGTGCCTGTCCTGCGATTTTTTATAGACAGTTCCGCGCTGTGGAACAGCGGCGGAGGGGCTTGCGATGGTCGAACCCCAGGAGCCGGCTGTCGCCCAGCTGGGCAATGCGAACGCAGCGCCGTAACGTTGGCCTTGAAAAGACGCCTCGATTTCCGCGTCTTGTATAAGTTTGCTATAGCAAAACGAAAATCGCTGGAGATGTTTGATTGAAGAGAGGATTAAACAATAAGAAATAAGAATAACCTAACAAAGGCTATCATGCGTTGTTGCAGAAAGGTTCAATTGTGATAGCCACAAACCGCTTTGACCGCGTGCAGAGAGGAGCAGGTGGCTTCAGCCCACGTTAGCAAACAGGCCAGAGGAAGTTTTCAGCGTGAAGAGTCTCGACAGCTACTTCGCTGTCCCTCGCGCAACAAGACGTTGGTGCTGGAGCTGGCCCGCTCGGACTACATTTCGCGGCGGGTGAACGTTATCGAGGTCGGCAATTAGCAGCACCGCAATAACCACGTTGCGCTGGAGCTCGGGCTCGCCGCCAGTCTTTGCCGCGCCGTGAATCTGCCCGTCTCGCTGCAGACACCACGAAGCTACCGCCGAGCGACCAAGGCAGAGATACTTGGCCTAGCGGACGAGTAAAGCAAAATATTGCGGGGTGTGACCCGACGATTGGCTTGTCGCTGCTGGAGGAAAGCAGCCCGAGAGCTCACTTCACGGGAAAGCTATGTGCAACAACATGCTCCCCGAAGTCTCGGCGTTGGCGCTCGAGGTCCGGACGTCCATCGGTTGATGGCGAAGTTCGCAAGCTCATTCGTGAGAAAGGTAGCGCCAACTCGCTCTGGGGCGCGCCTCGGATTCACGGCGAGCTTCTCAAGCTCGGCATCGAGATCAGCCGGACTACGGCCGCCAAGTACATAATGCGAAGACGGGTACGCCTTCCCCGACCTGGCATATCTTCTGCTCGGGCCCAGAGTATCGTCGCCATGACATACCTGATCAACCGTCGAGCGTCTCCAATAAGGCGCGAAAGAAGATAACCTAAGAACCGTTTTCAGGTTGTCGGATCAGACTCAAAACGGCTAAGAACTCGCGCTGCGTGAGGACGTACCCTAGCAGACTCAGGTGTTTCAGGGCCTGGATCTCGCGAGGTGTGATGTGATGTCGCGCTCGCAGAACACGGTCGCTTATGAATCGTTCCCAAGATTTAGCCGGATCCGCCGCGGGTGGGGAGTTAGGTGTGGTCAACAGCGATTTTGCCTCAGGATGCGCGAGGAAGAAAATTTGTTGCCGATCTAAGTCAAGCACATCAGCAAGATGTTTGAGCAGTGCGAGCGATGGCCTTCGCCTTCCACTCTCGAGGTAAGCAACGTGGCTCGCTTTAACGCCCAACATACCTGCCAGCTCACGCTGTGTCAGGGCCAGTGTCTGGCGGCGCCGCTTTATTATCTCCCCCAGCGTCTCTTTTGATTTCATAAGCCGTATTCGTCTAACAACGCCCGTCGCAATTGAGCATAGTGAAGCACTCCGGCTAGGTACTGTAGCTTCTTCCCAGGCGGGAGATGCGTTTCGAAGGCGAGGTCATAACGACCGTCGAAATAATTGAGCACTTTCGCAAACGATGGCCCAGCAGATTCCTGGCTCCCGCGTTTAGTCCGTTTGCTCTTCTCGGGCTTGCCAAGAAGTGTTCGAGCGGTCTTCGCGGGAAACACACCAAGACTCACTAGAATGTCGGCGGCGAGTTCCACAGGATCGTCTAGATGCTCAGCATAGCCAGTGTAAAGCAAAAATCGGGCAGGCTCCTTGCGCGAACCAAAAATATCCGCGGTCACGTGATGCCCCATTTCATGAGAAAAGCCGGTTGCCACTGCGACAGGGTGATGGGCCGTGTTTACGCAGATGAGCGGGCGTCCGGAACCAGGAGCTTTCCTCACATAGAAGCCCAGAAGCGCTAGCCCTCGCGGCGACGATATGCTGGCTAGCCGGAAGTCAACACCAAGGTTGGACCACCGACTTGTGAATTCTTGAGGGGGACCGATCTTCACTGGCTCGCGATTTAGATGCTGCCATACCCGCCGTCTCGCCTCTGCGACTATTTCCTGAATCTCGCAGCGGCTGAAGGACCTGCGGAGGGCGGGACCATAGTCGCTTTCCGATAAAGATCTGATCTCTTCAATGGCGCTCCCGAACGTAGCGGATTGCCGACGTGAAGCGTTACCAATTGATGCCAAAATGTCGGCTATCAATCCTTCCAGCGTTGAGATGCGTTTATTGCCACCCATAAGCCACACCACGTCGCTTAGAACAAATACGCTGCTCCCATCATCACGTCAAATCCCTGGTTACAGCTCTGACAGCAGAGGCCCTTGCCATTTCTTGGCGGCCTAAGCTAATAGACAGCAAAAGCTGACTGTCTGTCAACAAAGCGCCGGGTCGTGATTGACCTGAGACGTAGAGATTTGCAGACCGGACAAGGAGCGCTTCATTGGGCGTCGACCGCAACGCTCGGGCGCAATCAACACGGTCGAGGCGCACTCGACTATCAGTACATTGTTGCCCCGTCTCCCTTTTACGCCACTGTCTGGTGACGATCAAGCTGTTTCGGTCGTCGCCATTCGATTCCGAGCTAATCTCATCCCAAGTGCCGGGGCGTGCAACGTGCCCAGCGCGAGTAGGGCTAGATGAAGTAGTCCCGGCCTTCGCGGGATCCCGTTCGCTGGATAGCGACCAAAGGGTATTCGGAGCGCGCGCTAATACTCAATCGAGGATGCAATCGGCTGATTACGCCTCTATCCCGACTCAACATCTGTTGTTGCTGTAGTGACTATAGCCGCACGCGCCGAGGACAAAGAGGAGGCACAAAGAGGATCGCCCTCAGAGTCACCTGCGCTGGTGCCTCGCGTCGGCCGTCGCTGGAACAGGAGTAGTCCAGTTGCTATTCGATCTCGATTGGCACGACTAAAAGGCGATGCGCCACTGCCTCGAACAATCAGGATGCGCTCCCCGGGTATCTGGGGGCGGCCTCATGAAATATCCTTCCACGACGGATAGGCCTATGTGCCGACTTGGCCACTTCTCCTCCCGCAGCGACGATGCGCATAAAGCGCGGCGTACGCCGGCGAACAAGCCGATCGAAGACGCGAGACAGCACACAAGCGGCGACCCTCCTCGGCGATTAACGCCTACTTCACTCGCCCGTTGTGCCGAGTTCACTGGAGACTCTGGCGCGCCTGTTCGTTCGATGCCTGGTGACCGCCGTCCTGTTAGCGGACGGTGGTTTGCTCAGGTGCGCGCCCCGCCATGGGCACTTTGGCAGTCGGGGGCTCTTGCCAAGAAAACATTCAGTCATTCACAAGGAGATTGCGATGGAAATGCGCCTACTGACGACAAGGGTTGAGCGCGGGATTTTTGCGGAACGCGTAGCGGAGGCTCGCGCCAGGCACGGGGGACTTTATAAAGAAGTATGCGGCTTGCGGAACGATAACAGAGCCCGTCTCGAGGCGGCGAACCTCTACGCGGTGTTCGAACACGAAGAAGATCCAGCAGAACGAATGATCGCAGGCATTGCGATGCATAACCTTGAGACTTTTCCCCAAAGCTGCTCGAAACCGGACCTCGGCCATTTGCACCCTCGATCGGTGCTGGAGTGCAGTGATCATTGGTCACTCTCCAGGGGTGCGGGGATGCGTGCATGGCATGGCGCTGCGATTCAGGTTGTTCGGCTTCAGGCCTGCACGGTTCTTGCCTATTTGGCCGTCGGGTCATCCGACCACATGGGATTCTATGCCGCGATGGGATTCGTCAAGGTGGGTGAGCCGGTCGAATATCCATACGTGGAAACCCTCGAAGGAGCCAGACCATTGGTGTGGCCGGTGATTTTGGAAGGTAAGCCGCTGCAAAAACTGATCATGGGTGTCGCCGGCCTTAGCGTCGAAGCCTTGGACAGTCATCGCGTAGTCCGATTCATGAATTCTGTTCGGCTGAGGCCTAGTTCGTTTCGTCCTGCACTTCCACCGGTCGAGCAAGCTGCGAGGTTTCTCGCTGTTGCACACGGCGGTGACAATGCCAGCGGACTAGCGTAGCGCCACACCGTCGCGGAGTCATAGCTGTGTCAGTCTCGTGTGTTGCGTTACAGCAAATATGCTATGTGCGCTCAATCAACTACCACGCAATTGATTGAGCAATGGTCGAGGGGAAGAATATGACAGTTGAATTGGTAAACCAATCGAGAGGCCGAAGCCGCGCTTCTGACGCATTCGCTAGCGACGTGCCTATCAGGCTCTCCAAGGAAGAAATAGGAAAATTGTCCGAGATCAATGCCTGGTTGAGCTGCCTACACATCAGTGCAGAGTGGACACTCGTTCTGGGCACGATCTACTTCTGCGAAAGGCTCTGGAATCCGTTTCTGTATCTGCTTGCTGTAGCATTTCTCGGAGCCAGGCAACACGCACTTTTGATCTTGATGCACGACGGTGTCCACTATCGGTTGTTTCGAAATAGACGATTTAATGATTGGGCGACTGAGATACTTTTGGCATGGCCCTGCCTAATTTCGGCGAGAGCTTACCGTCTTAACCATTTTTCACATCATCGTTACCTGAATACGGACCAGGATCCCGATTGGGCTCGCAAACAGACTGACCCTGACTGGGTCTTTCCGAAGCGTCCCAGCGAACTCGCATCGTTGCTGCTTCGCGATTTGTCCGGGCTCGGTGCTATTACCTTTCTCAGGCTTGTCCGCACCGTCACGTCGAAAGACACAAGCGTAAGCAGAGGAATCATCGTTATGCGATATGGATTCTACCTTGCAGTGGCTCTCGTGCTATTTTGGGATGGCGCACTAAAGTTCTTTATTCAGTATTGGCTTGTCCCGATGTTTACGTGGCTAGTCGTGATCCTTCGTCTGCGCAGTATCGCGGAACATTCTGCCATACCTGACAGCTACAATATATATGGGCATACGCGCACAACGAGTGTCACCTTGATGGAGCGTATATTCGTTGCGCCAAAGAACGTTAACTATCATATCGAGCACCACTTCTATCCGAGCGTTCCCTTCTATCGCCTTCCCGAACTCCACGCTGTCCTGGTTTCAAAACCAGGCTTTCGCGATGCCGCTCATCTGACTCACACCTACTGGGGAGTACTGAGAGAGGCGGTCGAGAACACAGCGTACAATTTTCAGACCGTTCGCTGGAGCCGGACTACTCGAGCGTCCAAGGCCCCGTGAGCTTTCTGTGGGCATGAGAAAGGTGAGCATGCATGGGCGTCTGTCAGGCGGCCTGGCGGTCACAACCAAGTGGTGCGTAAATACCCATTGTGATCGTTGCGGTATCGATGGGCTTTACGCAGTTGAGCCTGCGATGTCGGAGAGCAAAGCGATATGTCTAGAGAGATAACCGATAGTTCGAATCCCATTCGCTCCGCCAACGAGTCCCCGATTTCTAAGAATCTCCGGAGAATTGCTGGAATTGTCCGTGTGTACGGCGGTTCGACGTGGGACACCGGACCGGAGAAATCCACATTACTCCCATCACGCCGCGACTGGCGAAATTTCTCTTTGTTTCGAATTCGCTCGGTGCCAGGTGATGAGTCGAGCGGTTTCGATACGATTTGCATGCTCCCGGTGGGGATTCAGTACCTCAGAGATAGATGAGGTGGTAATGAGGGCAGAATAAGTCGCGGTTCGAAAAGCTGGAAAATCGGATGTTTGATTAAGGAGAGTGCCAGCCGAGAGGGACATCGGCAACGCGCGTCAAGTTTTGCGCGGTAAGGTCAGCCGGTTGTTAACCAGTGCAAATTGCTTCGATGATCGTGGGTGACAGGAAAGCCAATCGCACCAGACGGCGGACATAGCTGTCGTTTAGGCGTTCTCGCTTAGCAAGCTCGATGGTGGATGCCACGCGTCCTGATATGAGCTCGGCGAACCACGGATGCGCGCGGGAAATGGCTTTGAGGAGAGCTGGGTCGGTCCTCTGCACCGCAATCGCCTCGCCCTTCAGTACCAACCGCAACGCCACGCCGCGACGCTTGATCTGCAGCGGTACTAACCAAGTGATTGCAAGCCCCGCACCGGAAGGAATGATCTGGTGGAAAATCAGCGGCGCGAGGTTGAAAGTTAGCTGAATTCCGTCCTTACTCAGCTCGACCCGCTTGATCGCCTCCGAAATGGTTGTTGCGATTTCAGGGTGGGACTCGAGCTGTACGCAGCAGTCCTCAACAACCTTAAGTGAGGAGGCTAGCTCCGTGGTCGAAATGCCACCCTCCTGCAGAACCGTGCTGATAGCCACTTGGTCCTTCAGGATCTGCCGGACAGCGATCACCACGCTCCGTTCGATCTCCGGCGCAGCCAGCCGCCATCGCAGGCCACGATTGCCGCACAGCTTGGGCAACGACCAAAGCAACACCAAGTTCGCGCGCTACCGACGCGGCCCCGGTGCGTTTATACGGGAGCAATGCGTCAACCCGGAGACCGGGAAGCTGTTCGTTCTACTTCCGGCCGAGGATGCGTTCCTCGATCACATGGTGCTGAAAGCCAACGGCGACCTGCCGTTCAGGACGTATTTGTACTCCTGCATCAAAAAAAAGCGGCAAGCGCACGTTCAGCGCCCTCGTCGGGCTCTGGGCGGTCCTCTGCCTCGGCGGGCGTTACGCCGAAGGCTACGTCATCAGCTCGGATTCAGCAGTCGACCGACCGAATCTTCACGATGGCCGCCCGCATTGTCGAATGCTCGCCGATGCTCCGGGCAAAGATAACCGGCGACAAGATCCTGTTCGCGCACGGCTCGTTCATTCAGGCGCTCGCGGCCGACTGGCGCGGCGCTGCGGGCGCGGCACCCACGATCGTGCTCGGAAGGTCGCTTTCGGAGAGCCACGGCGCGATCGTCCTAAGCTTGATCGTCAGCGCCTGAACGCCGCGCGTGCGACGCTTGACGGCCTCGGAGGTCTGGCGAGCGACCTTGGTCAGCGGCAGATTCATATACTGTGCCCCGGAAACCGCCGCGTGCGCGCCGCGTCGCCTGGGTCGTACGCTGTCCCGGTTTCGGCCCCGTTGCCCGCCGACGCCGGGGTCCGCCACGACGTGCCGGGCTCCCGTGCGACTTCCCTTCGGCCTTCCGGGCCGGGCTTCGCTGATGGGTTCCGGCCGTTCGCGCACTGGGCACTGGTAGTCAAAAAAGCATTGAGTTCATTGAGCTTTTTCGGCGTGTCCGGTTTGTATATCCGGTGACGGTGCGGTTTCCGAGGTCCGACCAAGCTTTCGCCGCTGCCGCGTTCGGTATGGAGGAATAGCAAGCTCGGTGCAGGAAATCAGGGCGACTTGATCCGAGAAGACCCAGATCTCGCCAGTACTCCCCCAAAGCTGCGGTGGGCGATCGGGATACTGTACGGCCACGCCTCTTGTAGCGTCGCCCATTGTCACGACTGAAGGCGCAAGCGACTGACCCTTACCGGGGCTCGCGATTACACAGTAGACGAAGGCACGGAACGGATTTCCAGGTAACACTGCGGTGGTTGCACCTTGTTTGACCAACATGTTGGGGTGTGTGACATACGCATACTGCGCGTGCGCCTTGCCTAGCGTGAGAAGCTGAACCGCAAGCGCGACAAGCAATATTCGAGGTCTATTCATGGATCCTGTACCCGCCGCCCAATGGGACCGGTCAATCGACCGGCCCAAAGTCTGCCATTTGCTGAAGCAATCCCGTCAGCCCCTCGCGATGGAGCCTGACCATCGCCCTTTCCCGGAAGGTAGCCGCGTCCTTGGGCGCGACCTCGATCACACCCTTGCGCAAGCGCAGCCTTAAGCCGCGCTCAACCAACCAGTCGTAGGCCTGGCGATCGGACATCCCGCGCGCTCCCCGGTTTACGTCAGCTTGCGGTGCCGCCTCGTTAGCGGCGGCGGTTTCCATATCCTCTTGGTTCCGGGCCAGCATCATCGTATCGATCGCGGCATGTTGTCCGGCCTCGATCTCCTCGATCAGTCGCCGCAAACCAGTTAGGCCCTCGGCCTCTTTGGTGGGGACAATTCGCCGTTCGTAGTCAGCGATCATCTTGTTGGCTAAGCACGTGGCCCGGTTGCGACCTTGCGCTGCACCCTTGATCGCCGACTTCCACGCGATCTCTCGGACGCCTAACTCGGCAGCCTGCTCCCGCATACGCAGCGCCTCAGCCGTGTCGTCCGCCTCTTTTATCACCTCGGAATCAACGGCACGCATCTGATCGCGTAGCGCTTGTTCTTGATTCCATTGGTCCGGCCGCAGCATCTCGGAGCCGGATGTCGGCAGCGGGGCATGCGGCACCGGCCTTTCGTCGGTCAACTGTGCGTAATGTTCTCGGTCCACTGAACTTCTCCTTTTCGGCTTTATCTATTTGCGTCAGCCGTCGTTCGCTGCAAGTCGGTCGATCTCCGCCTCTTCTGCCGGATCCAGTAGGCCCACGGCAGCCGCATTCGCGTGTGTATATCGCCGCTCCGGCGTCCGCGCTCGGTTCTCAATCGCACATGAACCAAGTCCGGGCATGGAAATTAGGCCGTCCCCGACTATACCTCGATGTCGATCATCAGCTCGGCGCGGATTAGGTCTAAGGCTTCGCGCCGCGTTGGCGCGAGCGCATCCATAGTGGCCATCGACGACGGCCAGTGCTGGCCGTCCCCAAGACGGAAAAGCCGCGCCACGGGCTGATTAGGTTGCATTGGAAACTCCCGACGCGGTGCCCGGAACTAGCCGGAGATCGTCGCCGCACATTAAGTGGGCTTCCTGAATCGCGTCGTCCCGGCTGAAGGCCGAATAGCCGAACTTGCTGGGCGAATAGATGAACCAGCGCGATACGCCCTTCCAGATATAATGCGACGACCATCGCCTACCACCTGGCTAGCTTCCGGAGCCAACGAGGCCGCGATACCCGGCTGAGTTCCCGACTAATCCAGTCTAGGAACTTGTCGAGTGGGGTGATGGCTACGCTGCCGACCTTCGTCGAGGGCGGACCATCGCCTCTGAGTCGCATCTTTGAGAGCGCCGTCCGGGAGATCCCGCAGACCCGCGTGACGTCTGTTGCCGATAAAAGTCGCTGCGCGCTGATCAAGCCTTCGTCCTCCAAAATGAAAACACCCGAAACAACCAACGCCCCCCCCTAGGGTCTATGGCTATTCCGGGTCGGTTCCTCCGTCCGGATTAGTTCTACGCTTGGATGTTACCTGAAGGTACCTGAGTGAGTGGCAACCCGCAGTCACGAGCACACGCGCGCCAGATACGGCGGCTTCAGTTCCAGCACAATGCCGAAGTTTCGCGTCTGGGTCGTCCCGCCGGGCCGGAGTAGATAATCGCCCGCCGAGCAGGCCGCACAGGACGTCGAGACGCAGCTACGCGGCCTCCTGATACAGAAACCTTTGGAAGCCAGCGAAAACCTTGCTGATCTCTTCGGGCCTTCCGAGATCAGCCACCGCGTCGGCAATGGAGTTGTGGTATTTCAGGTGGAGCAGCGGCGTCAGCTTTTCCTGGTCGAGTTCATCCACCCCGACGCTCACATAATGCGACAGCACGAAGTCGAGGAAGACCCGCTGCTTCCTGTTGAAGTGGGTGCTGATAACGACCTTGGCCCTGGTAGCGCGCTCCTCGCGTGTCAGCGGCGGCAGTGCATAGGCAACATGGGCCAGCACATCGAAGAGGTCACTCTTCTCGGCGTCGATGATCTTTTGCATCTCCGCCAGTTGGTCGCAACCAAACCCTTTTCCCGCCGGCCCCTGTAAAAGCTTCCTGCGCGTGTCCGGAGCGCTCCACGGTGCGGTTCCGTCAGACAAGGAGGACACACTTAAACCCAAAAGGCGGTCCCTGTTCCAAGCCCGAGCTAGCAGCGGGATCGATCGTCGTTCAAAAGAGACCTTGGATTTTGAGGTCTGACCCGAGGTGCGGAGTCGGACTCCGCACTTCGGGCTCGCAGTACTACTTAATTAGTTCAGACAAGGATAATCAACGATATTCGTATCGAAGATGACCCGATTCTGGTCAGCCTTCCAGACTCCGTTAACTTTCACGTAGGTATTGTCGTATTGACCGCCGTCAGACACCGTCGTAGTTGTGGTGGGAGGGGATACTTCGTCGTTAGGACCCGTGAGTCCATTCCAGTAGGCCGTCATGGTAGCCTGATTACCTTGCACGTCGATGCACTTGCTAGTAACGATATGATGCGAAAGTTGTGCCCGTGGGTAATCGTTGCCTAGACCGATATTGGTTAGGAAGTTAACAATCGCGTTGTAGCCCAGCGCCGTGCATCCACCGCCAGGAGTACCGCTGGTCCCGTTGCCGGTCGTGGTAGGGCTGTATCCCATAGGGACCAACGTCTGAGTCACACGATTGTTGTACAGTAGGATATAACCACCGTCGTGGGTAAACAGGTTTGCCACACCCTTCGCATCGCCAGAATCTAGGTTGTGTGCGTAAGCATCCCATAGCTGATCAATCGCGACGATGTCGTCCGTCGGGCCCACGCCGCACGTTTTAACCGGATTGATTGGCGCTTGATGTCCTCCAGCCCGAGCCAGACCGCTAGTCAGGACAAAAGCAGCGACTGCAAGCAACGAGAGAAAGAGCAGTTTTAAGTCTTTCATATCTATCCGTCCCCCAAGCGTTTTATAATGTTATTTTTTCACTACTGGCGGTTTGATCACGTCTTGCTAAGCGAACGCGCCCGACAGCAATGGTGTATATCCTCATACACTACTCAAATCCGACACCGGGCGACCTCACTTCACGGTCGGATGAAGTACTAATTTTCACATCTCAGGGATTCTGGTTGTTCGCTAAACAGCCCGGGATTTCCGATGGCTCGTCCTCGGTCGGCTCCCACAGCTCGAACTTCCAACCCTCCGAAGTCAGCCTCACCTCGCCGTAATAGTCAGCAACCAGTTGTTCGATACCAACTGTCGCAGCGACCTCGCAGTTTGGGTTCCCCGAGCTCCCGTCCCCGCCAGCCATACCCAGACCGCCATTCAGGCTCACGACAGCGAGAGCAACGAGCAAGATAAAAGCTGCCTTTAAATTCTTCATTTTCGAATCCCCCAAAATGTTTACGTAACCTCCGTTCTTTTTTGGTTGCGCGAGCAACGATCTCGTCGAGTTTTTTAGAGGGCCTTTTTTTGGAGGTGGACGCCCGTGTCGTAGTTTGTTAGCCGACGCATTTTGTCGATCACATCCCTGGAGCTCCCAACAGGACGTTGAAACAACTCCTGTGACAAACTTGCCAAGCATGGGCGTTTTCCCCTCTTGTCGGGTCTCTGGCTTTGGCAGAACTGGTGGTCCCGTCATTATCTAAGCGGTTTCAGATTTCGCACCTCAGGTCCTCTCAAGACAGCACTATTGACAACCATTTGCCAAGACAATGAAACTTATGCATGATATAAATTGAGCTTATGAGCGCGCAGTACTTTTCCGCGAACGGCAAGGGTAATCTTGTCCAACAGTTGAGGGGGTTCTGTTATGCCGCCCTGACGGGCAGCATCACGAAGGCGGCCGAACGGATATCGCTTACACAGCCTTCGGTCTCGCTCCGAATCCGAGGACTGGAGCGGGGGCTCGGAACGACACTTTTCAGGCGCCGTGGGACGGGAATCAGACTCACGTCGGAAGGAAAAATGCTGCTCGATCTGGCACTGCCACTGATTGAGCAGATAGAGGCACTGCCTAGGACCTTCGCCGAGTTGCGGGGCATGGCGAATCGCGGTGAACTCGATATTGCGGCAGCAGAATCTACGTTGCTCTATCTGCTGCCACAGTTTGTAAAACGCTTCTCTACTAAGTATCCAGAGATCCGTTTTCGTCTCCACAACGTCACCGGACTCGATGGCATCGCGATGCTGCGGGCAGATGATTTTGATTTTGGAATCGGTTCCATGATCGAGATACCTGACGACATCTCTTTTCGGCCTCTCTTTACCTATCCAAAAATGCTAATAACCGCCCGTGAGCATCCGTTAGCCTCCCTCTCCAAACCGACACTGCGCGACATTAGCCCGCACGGGCTGATTCTTCCGCCTCGTCACCTCAACACCTGGCGCCTGGTCAAGACGGTCTTTGCTCAGCATGACTTGGAGTGCCGCGTTCTTTTTGAGGCTGGTGGCTGGGAAGTGATAAAGAAGTATGTTGAGCAGAACCTGGGCGTATCGATTGTTACCGCCATCTGCCTGACGGGCAGAGAGAATCTTCATATTGCGCCAATGGGGCAGTACTTTCCGAACCGAGCGTATGGGGTGGTAGTGCGCCGAAAGAAGCTTCTTTCTCTCCAAGCCAGACTTTTTATTGAGATGATGCAAGCCGAGGTCAGCAAATCGGCGGTCCCTCCGCAGCAAACGCCCACGGTGGGGCGGGCTCAATCAGTTTCATCCGCCACGAAACTCTGATTGAGCTGTCGCGAATTTCAGCTTTAGATGCCTCCCGTGATTCCGCGTGGACCGTCCTGTCGCTTTGCGGCACGGGCAATTTCTTCTTGTTGCCGCAACTGGTGACGCATTGCGAAAGCGGCGCAATCGCTGACTGGCGCAACACTTTCGAGGTTCCTCCTCGAAAGGAAGAGGCACCTACCTCGAGTCCGGTGACCACTCGTTCAAGGCACATTTTATATGAACCAGCAGTATCGCCGATTGTATTTCCTTCGGCGAAATCTCAAATGATAGGGAGTGCAAATCTGACGAAGGAGTGATTAATTGTCGAAGCGTCTATCTTCCATTAGGTGTTCACGTTGCTGAAGTCGAGTAGTCGATCCAAACCGCAAGCCAAATAGCTCGAAATTCCTTCAGTCCAGTCAGGCGATCCGCCGACGCTTACAGTCGCGCTACGCGTGTACTTCAGAAGCGTGCCAAGCGCAAAGAGTTGGCGAGGCGTGAAGAGATCGCGCCATCTCGTCAGCCCGAATAGGTGGACGGTGAATGGTGAGCCGCCACCAGTACGGCTGCCACCTTCAGGTATTCGCTCATTTGGAATCCCAGAAGGGAACGTTCGTGAAAACGCGGGCGATTTCATTCTCGGCTTCCGCCGCCGAGCGAATCTCATCGTCGATCGGCAGCCGGTATTCCTTCCCGCCTGCACCATCGACCACAACCGCTGTCATAATCATTCCGAGGCGTCCGGCTTCGCCTTCGAGCCGAAGATCCTCTCGACTCATCGAGGGCAGGCCACAGCAGAGACAGCTAACGCCCGAGCGCGACATCGCTGTGCTTAGTCAAAACCTAAACCCTGACATATTAGTGATGCAGCCCACCCAGAATTGAGATGGCTGCGATGAGGCCGAGCTTCTGCGGGCGCCGAAAGTCCGGAAAGTCCGGCGCATTCTTGTCCAATAAGAGATGCGTCCGGACCTGGTTGTAATACGAAGCGTAATTCTTCAGAACACCACCCAACTGCGCTTCGTCGAACACCACCATACCGCGGCAGCACTCGAGCGCCGGGCGCAGCGTACTACTCGGTATCAGTAAGCGTGGAGCGACCCGCTATCTACAGCACCTGGCTGATCCACAGGCGCGCGCGACGCTGCGCTTCGCCTGCCGCCAAGCGCGATCCACGCAGCCGTTGGATCGGCGCGTTCAGGGAACGGCGCGGCACCAATATCGCAGCAGTGGCATTAGCCAATAAGAACGCACGCGTGCTATCGGCGCTGCTCGCGCGCAGCGAGGATTACCGCGTCCCAGCCGCCTGAAGGGGCGCGCCGGGAAAACCCTGCCAAGGAGTTGCGAAGGTTGTCTGCCAAGCTGATGGCGAACCGGTCGGACCGGCACCTTTACAAACCTGTCGAACCCTCAGGGCACTAAGCCCGTTCGCCTGATCAGGAGAAGCTGCCCCGGAGTTCCATCCTGGCCCGGAACGCATTGAGCTCCATCCAAGAGGCCGTATACATGACCGCAACCGGATTCCAACCAATCACGGCAGCGACCTTGCGCACGGGGCTGGGTCGCCCGCCTCACCGGAAGTTTATCCGTAGGCAATTTTTTTAACTATTAGTTTGCGGAGTTTCGATGTTTTGTGCTAGGCACATTCTGTAGTCGGCGTAGGCGGACGGCAGCGAGCGTGTCTAATTAAAGAACAGGCCAGTGGCTGAGAAATTAGGCGTTGTACTATCTCAGCGCTTTAAAAAAATTCCGAAAGCGCTAATGAGCGCCTCAACGCGATTCGTTCGTTGCAAGCGGTAACCCTACCACGTGGAGGAGGATACTCCAGATGGCAGTCAAAATGCCCGGTGGCAAGAGGTTTGCGGTCTGTTTCTCGTTCGATGTGGACATAACCAGCCTATGGTTGGGCTGTTTTAAATTTCACACCATGAACCCGCTGTCGCGCGGTGAGTTCGGGGTAGAGGGGCTCAGGCGGATCCTTGATCTTTTGGACAAATACAAAATCAAAGGAACGTTCTACGTGCCCGGGCACACTGCGCTTCATCATCCCAGCGAGACCAAAGAGATCGTGACGCGTGGTCACGACATCGGCTCTCACGGCATGTATCACCAGCCCAAGGAAGTCGGGCTGCTGGGAACCAATACCAGCGTGGAGGAGATGCGCGGCTATCTGCGCCAGCAGCTCGACGCCATCGAAAAGGTCACGGGAACGCGTCCGACGGGGTTCCGCTCGCCAATTGTCGACTACGGCGCGGACATGCCCCAACTTCTGCTCGAAGAGGGCTATCTCTACGACAGCTCGATGCAGGGCAGCGACTTCGTCCCATATCGCCTGCGGGTTGGCGACAAATACCAATTCGAGGAGCCCTACGATATCAAGTACGGGAACGCCTCGAAGATCGTCGAGATCCCATTCATGTGGGACCTCGACGATTTTCCTCACTATGAATTCATGTCTTACTACCTGGACCCGAATAACGGCTGGTATGGTTCGGCGCCGCTGTCGAGCCCGGAGAAGGTCAAAGAGGTCTGGCTCGGCCATTTCAATTACATGTACGAAAACATACCGGGCGGCGTGTACACCACCTGCCAGCATCCGCAGTGCACGGGTCGTGGGATGCGGCTCAAGTGCTTCGAGGACATCATCCAATACATGCAGTGTAAACCCGACGTGTGGTTCACGACCCACCGCGAGATCGCCGAGAACTACGTCGATGAATGAAAGCCGCCGCTGTTGCGCAATCGGATGAGCGGCGCGGCGCTGACTCGAAGCACCATGGGAGATAACGAAGGTGACAACTTCTAAGGCCGATGCAGCCTATGGCGAGATCGATGCGCGGATTCTAGCCGACACGATCAAACCGCTGATCAGCGACGAAATTATCGAAGAACATAAGCGCAACCCGATCGGAATCCATAGCGACGCGCTGGAACGGTTGCTGATTTATCTACGGCGCTATGGCCTCCGAACTGCCGGCAAGTACATCCTAGTTTGTACCAAACCCCACCAGGAGTGGCGCATCGCCCGCCTCTCGGGCGTCCGCGGAGAACCGCCGACGATCGACGAAAGTGCGAGTTTCGCCTCGCGGGAGGCGGCCGAGCATGGAGTGTTCCTCAAACGGCTCGCCGATTTGGGCTGCATCTGAAGCGGCACGCGGGCGCGGTGTCCCCGCTGGGAAGGAGATTTTCGCGTGGAAATTGTCGGCTATTGTGACAAGCTCAGTGTTTTCCCCGGAGAACGGATTAAGTTCATGGTCAGCGTCGAGGATCACCCCTACTACGACGTTGAAATCGTTCGGCTGATCCATGGCGACACCAACCCAGCTGGCCCTGGCTTCAAGGAGCAGCCGGTAAAAACTGCGGCAAGCGGCAAGTACCCGGCGCGCAAGCAGGAGATTCACGCCGGCTCATACGGCCTGGTGCCCGACAGCGCGGCCCTGCAAAATCTTGACAGTTTCGCTCTCCACGCGATGATATGTCCCACGACTCCCGGGAAGGGAGCGCAGGGAATTATCACCAAGTGGGATTCTGCACAGAACCTGGGCTACGGATTGATGATCGACGAATCGGGATGCGCGGCACTGTGGCTGGCCGATGGCTCGGGCAAGATCGAAAGACTCAGTTCGAGCAAGCCGCTGATAGCCGGCAGTTGGTACTTCGTCAGCGCCTCGTTGCACGCCGGCCGCATGACGGTCAGCCAGGAACCGATCGCAGAAGCGATGAGCGGCCGCTGTGCGATGCTCGCTCCGAGTGACGCCGCGCCGGCCGCGGTTGAAAAAGCCATTTCGATCGGCCCGCTGGGCGCCAACAGCGCACCGCTGTTGATCGGTGGTTGGCTTGAGCACGCGACGGGATCGCGGCTCAAGGTCGGCGGCAAGTACAATGGCAAGATCGACCGGCCCCTTTTAGCTCGGCATCCGCTGCAGCGCGAGGCTATGGACAGTCCCAAGCCCGTCGATCTAATCGCTGGCTGGGACTTTGCCGCCGGCATTTCGCGCCAGGGGATTGCCAGTCGCGGCTTCACCGATCTTTCCTTCAACGGGCTGCACGGCACTCTGATCAACCAGCCTACCCGAGCGGTGACCGGCTACAATTGGACCTCCGAAGAGCAAAACTTCATCCATGCTCCCGAACAGTACAGCGCGATTCATTTCCACGACGATGACCTACACGATGCCGGGTGGGAAACCGATTTCGAGCTGCTAGTACCGGTCGAGCTCAAGAGCGGGATTTACGCGGCACGGCTGCGCGCCGGCGACGAGGAGGATTATATCCCCTTCTACGTGCGGCCGCTGCGCGGGAAGGAGTCGCGGATCGCGCTGCTGGCTCCGACCGCCTCCTACATGGCTTATGCCAATGACCATCTGACCACCAACTCGAGCGTCGCCCAGCTCATGATCGCGCGCAACCCGGTTATGCAACGCCAGGACCTTTTTCTCGCGCAACATCGGGAATATGGCCTCTCCACCTACGACACCCATTCCGACGGCAGCGGGGTCGCTTACTCATCGCGCCTGCGCCCGATCCTCAACATGCGGCCCAAGTACCGCCACTGGCTGTCACCCTCGCTCTGGCAGTTCAATGCCGACCTACATCTCGTCGATTGGCTTACCGAAAAAGGGTTCGATTTCGACGTGATAACCGACCAGGACCTAAACTACGAGGGCCCCGATCTGCTCAAGCCCTACAAGGCCGTGCTGACCGGTTCGCATCCGGAGTACTACTCTGGGTCGATGCTGGACGCGCTCCAGACATATCAGCGCAGTGGTGGCCGCTTTATCTATATGGGGGCTAACGGCTTTTACTGGATAATCGCCTATCATCCCAGCGACCCCAACATCATCGAGGTACGCAAGGAAAACGGCTCGCAAGCCTGGAAAGCGAAGCCCGGCGAACGCCATCTGAGCTTCACCGGCGAATACGGCACCCTGTGGCGCCATCGCGGACGGGCGCCGCAAAAGATCGCAGGCACCGGATTCGTCGCCGAAGGTTTTGACGTTTCGTCGTATTACCGGCGAATGCCGGACAGCTTTGATCCCCGCGTGGCCTTTATCTTTGAAGGCATTGGGGCCAACGAGCTCCTGGGAAATTTCGGCTTGGTCGGCGGTGGTGCGGCCGGACTCGAGCTGGATATCTACGACACCGAGCTCGGCACGCCGCCCCATGCGCTCCTGCTCGCTTCCTCAGAAAAGCATACTGATGTCTACCTCGAAGTGCTTGAAGAGATGTATTTCAACACACCGGGAGTGAGCGGCACTCAGTCCGCCAGAGTGCGGGGCGACATCGTGTATTATACAACGTCCAATGGCGGTGCAGTCTTTTCGGTCAGCTCAATCGCTTTTTGCGGCAGCCTTTCACACAATAATTACCACAACAACTGCTCGCGAATGATTCAAAACATCCTTACCCGCTTCGTTTCGGAAGAGCCGCTGCCGCCGCTAGTGTAACAGGTTATTGACTGCCTGTGGCTACCGAAAACTTCGTCCAGTGTGACGGAAGGTTGCGGGTGGGCTACTAGAACGCGCGGTGGTTGCGTTCCTGAATTAGCTCCTGCTCGTGCAGGCGCCGGCTCGGCTTTACGCGAATCCATCCGGTCGACGCGATGGGAGAAATTTCGTCGGCCCGACTTCGAGCTTTTCCCGAGACGCTCGGAGGCCGAAGTGCGCGAGTTCGGGATTGATGTCGTCGATTCCTCCTGAGCACGGTCAGAAGCCGCCCCTTCGCCTGACGGTGCGTCGCAAAATCGTGAGGGGTTCAGCTCATCGACGCCCAAAGGAAAATGAGCGTCGCGGCAAAGCCGAGCACGGAACGTACGGCGTGCAACCTGCCCCATTTTTCAACTAGCGTGCGGCTCGTCGATCCTGCACTCGCCGAGTTAATGGCCTTGAGCTGGTTGTTGGTCGGCATGATGGCGAAGAGCGTGTAGGGCCAGTTGGCAGCAAGGGCAACAGCGCCGAAAAACCAGCGCCAATCTTTCATCTGCCACCACGCCATTAAACCCAAGAGAAACCCGACGAGGACCAACGGTGCCTGCATGGCAAAGCCACGCTTATAGGCGGATTTCCATTCGGTCAGGAGCGCGCCATCGCCGAGATCTAGGCGGGCGGGTTGTTCCGCGACGTTTATGTAGACGGCCGCTCCGGCAAACAGCGCGGCGGCAATGAGTGCGAGTTGTCCTGCGAGCATGGCGAAGCTACTCGTCGTCCCGCGACTGCAGCGCCGTCGTACTCTTCTTTTTTTCGATGGCTTCTTGGACGAGTCGGATGACCTCGCTCTTTTCGGGTATGTCGTCGAGTTGTGTGATGGCGAGCGTGAAGGATAGATTCCCATCTTCATCGACATCGAAGAGATCAACGTCCTCAGTCTTGATTTGAATATCCACTTCTTGGACCCTTCGCCCGCTTTTGCCTCTTTTGATTTGGTTCTTCTGGCCTTGTGGTGTGAGAGTGCAGCGTATCTTTGCGGATATCGATGGCTTCTTGGATGAGTCGGATGACCTCGCTCTTTTCAGGGGCATATGCGTGTCCTCTCCTTTGAGGAAGGTTGCTTTGTTACCTAAATGTAACCGAGAGTGCCTGCATCACTTCACCGTGTTCGGCGAATTGCGCCTGCGCCGAATCCTCGAGGCGTATACGGCTTCCTATAAACACGTTCGAACGAGCTCTCCCTGAGCAAGGATGCGCCGAATTTCCGACCTGTCCAACTGATTGCACGCCAGTCCCGGCTTCTGGCGGGACTCCACCGCGCTCATGTCTGCGATCGGTTCTTTTGCTGACCTGCCGGCTCCGGAACCGGGTGGACCCGGAACTGGAAGTCGTCACTCTTCGCCATTAGCTGCTGTTGCCTCAGTTGCGGCAAGCGGCCGCAGCTGCAAATCCATGCGCGGATGCCCGCGCAGGGCGCTTGGCGTCATGAAATTCACCGCTCGCGATGTCCGCAGATTTCTATCGTGTAATGTGTTCACCCAGGGCATCGGCACCGAATTCCTCGCCTACAGAGAGAAAATCGAAGCGACGCGGCATAATTCGACATCTGAGCTCTCTCCGGTGTCGGTGGGCGGGCGCATCGCCCCCCCCACACGCGCGCTTTTTGCGGTTATGCCCGGAGAATCATCAAATCTGGGACTGCGTGGCGGAGCGGGATGAATTCTAACCGGGAGTATGTACTTAACGCAATCCCCGAAAGTCTCACTAATACATCGTTAAGTCGGCCTAATTGAATCTCCGATGTCGAAAAACAAGAAATCGAAACGCGGTAAGCTTTGGAAAGCGTCGCCGCTGCCTACAGATCAGCATCCACCGGCATGGCTGAACGGCGACCTTCGAGGGCTAGATCCCGGCATCCGCAAAGCCGTCGAACGGCTCCAAGCCGAAGGGATCGAAACGTTCGAGTCCTGCGAAGGCGGCCCGGGGCACTCCTACCCAGAGCCGAGCGTCAGGTTTTACGGAACGCCCGAAGCGGGCTGGCGCGCTGTCGGTGTCTGCCTAGCCTACGGGCTGCCGATCCTGTTCCTGCGGCGCATCTGGTCCATACTGGACGGCAACGAGCCGAACGGACCGCATTGGGAAATCGTATTTAGAGCACGCAATTAGCCCAGCTTGATGCACTCATCGCAGCGCGGCTTGCCCCCGGTCGAGTTGCGAATGAGGTGTTGTGGCTTAATGCGCTTCCCATATGGGCAATCGTCGTGATCGTGGTAAACGTTCCGGTGGCTGGGCGGATACTCCATCGAGTTCGTATGATACGAGGCTACCTTGGCCATCGTTCGTGCCTCCTGTGTTGGGGACGATCGTTCAGCCGCGTTTCTTTTCGATCTTGGGCCGACCACCGACTGGGCGCTTCTTGGAAATCAGCTGTTTCATGGCGTCTTTCCAGTCGCCCTCGATTTTCAGCACTTCGGGTGCGGGGCCGGGAGGCTTTCGCTCGGTCTTCTGCTTCTTGGTCATTCTTGGACGCTCACTCGGTTGACGCTCGCGGTTGCTCCTTCCACTGTCGCGATCTCTTCAGCCGTCAGGCCGTACAGATCATATACGAGCCGGTCGATCTCGGCGTCCGTCGAATCAATCTGGCGCTGAAGGATGGCCTTTTGTGCGGCGGACTTCGTCTCGGCCACTTCGTTGTGCAATCCGAGTATCGAATTAACCAGCGTTACCATTTGGTCATGGCGTTTTCTGTCGGCAGGAGCAGAGAAGTTAATTCTGGGAATGGGGGCCTCGGTAAGATACACGCCTTTGATGTTGATGTCGATATACTTCTTCGAGAACAGGAAATTCACAAGCGCGGAATTCAGAATACCCAGCACGAATATAATGTCATATTCTTGATGCTCCGTGTACAGCACGTTAAGCGTGTGATCGGCGTAGAGACCTCGAGAGTCCAGCGTGGCGATTATCCGTCTTTTCAATGCTAAGTTTCTTATTGCTTGTACCAAAATCTTCGGGGAACGTTCAAAATTTTCTTGAACGCGAGGCCAGTGCAGCGAGTACCACGGCTGCCTTCCTAGTTTCACTTCTCGCTTCGTTTTGAGGTTGGCCTTGTGAGGTTCAAGCCTTGCCTTAATGTTGGGAAATTCATCCAGATTGCTGTCTCTGGTCAGGTAAATGACGAATCCTTGGGGGCTCGGCCTGCCGTAGCGGGACACTTGGTCGCCAAAGACAGCGGGTTTGCACACCTCTTTTTCGAGGTTTTCGTCGCGGATACTTTTTGAGTCCACAATGTAGGCATCATTCCCCCCAGTAACGAAGCCTTGAAAGCATGAGCAGATTTCACCAAGAGCCAGACCGCCGCTGCGCATTTTAGCGAGGATGGAGTCTGCCGCCTTCGACATGCGTAGTTCAAACACATATTGCGGGGGCGCCGCCGCGCGAGACAAATCCTTCGTACCGATAGCTGCCGCTGTTGCCAACCCGCCACCATACTTCTGCACGTCGAGAATCTGCGTTGTGCCGACGGGGTCCTTTCCCTTTGCGAAAGTCAAGATGACGGTATCGTTGTTTACTCCTTGGAAGACCTTTCCGCCCAAATTGACTATCGAAGAGATGGACGTTAATTCGACCAGCATCTTACGAAGCTGGCTGAAGCTAAGGTTGTTCAAAATCGTCGAAGGAATAATCATGCCGAACAGGCCCTTTGGCTTGAGAAGGACAAGCGAACGCTCGACGAATAGCCCGTAGGTGTCGTATCTCTTCATGAAGGAGGCGAAGCCTAGCGAAAAATATTTCCGGTCACCTTCGACAATATGTTCAATTTTTAGGTACGGCGGGTTGCCGATGATACAATCAAAGCCTCCACTCTTTATCGTATCGGGGAAGCGCTGTTTCCAGTCAAGCGGATTGACCCGCTTCATTTCCTCGGGGTCGAGAAACAGCTTGTCGGTGAAATAATCCGGGCCGATTAGAGAATTGCCGCACTTAATGTTGTCTGCCAGATTAGGCAGGGCGCGGTCGCCAAAGGGAAGCTGGCTCAAAGACAGACTCTGATCCGTTTCGCCTTCCAACACCTTCAGCAACAGAGACAGCTTAGATACTTCCACGGCCTGAAGGTCGATGTCCACGCCGAAGATATGCGTCGTAAGAATCCGTTTCTTTTCCTCTATCTTGAGTCTCCATTGACCGTTGCGGGGGTCCTTGTAAACGGCCTTCCTAAAGTTGTCCGGCTTGTGTTCGATGTACCAATTCAGGCAGTAGTCCAGAAGGCACCGATAGGCACTCAACAGGAACGATCCACTTCCGCAAGCCATGTCCAAGACACGGAAAGGCGCTCTGTCCTTTTCCCCGGCCAGTTGTGTGGGACTTCGCCCTTCAATCTGCGCGGCGACGGTGTGCTTGACGATGTAATCGACAATGTAAGCTGGTGTGTAGTAGACGCCACCGGCTTTGCGCACTTCAGGTTTTTCTTCAATCCTTGCGTGGTGGCCTGCCGTTAACCGGATCACCTTGCCCAAGAACCGTTCATAGACGGTTCCAAGGATTTCGACGGGTAGAACACCGAAGTGATAGGGCGAGCCGTGGGAGAAATACAGGCTTTCAAGGATCGGCTTGAAAATCTTGTCATCCGTCGCCAGCTTCGGCGTGATCCGGTCGGGGTCTTCGGATACCCCGCTTTCCTTCTGGAAATGGAACAGCCCAGAGTTGTACTTTTGGTCAGCCCTGCGGCATATACCGCGAATGAAGCGCGGGTAAATGCCGGGCCGTTCGCAGAGCTTCAGAAGTTGCTCGTAAGGCTCTAGCCCTCGGTCTTCCGCCATGCGAAGGAATACCACCCTGTCAATCGTGAGTTGCACTGCAGCGTTCAGATCGTCCAAAGACAGGTTTTTGTTTCGAAGGGCGATATTTCCGGCCAGCGCGAGCCGCCAGCTCTCCATTTCTTTCAAAAACTCCGCATCTACTTCGGACGTACCACGTTTCCGCTTGGACGCGACGTACTGGTCAAACGCCCCGGACCAGACCGCTTCGCGGGAAAACAGGTCCCACAATTCACGCCAACGGTCGGGATATTCGTCGTAGCGGAAGAACTGGATTCTCGCATTGCTCGCTTTGTCGCTCTGACGCGGGCGGGCGGTGCAATCGTAAATGGCGAGTTCCTCAAAGTTGGTGAGAACGGACAACCCGAGTTTGGCGCTCCATCCATATCGACGAAGCTGGAAGGCCGGACCCGAGTCCGCACCGATATTGACACCGCACTTCTTGGCTTCGACGTAAAACTTCGGCAAGGTGCCGACGCGGAAGGTATAATCCGGGGCCTTTTGTTGCCCTTCCACGTCTAGGCTGTCCTCGGGAATGACTTCCCGGTACTGAGGCGCAGCCATTGTCTTGTTACGGACATCCCAGCCTAGGGCTTCAAAGAAAGGGTCGATCAATGTTTGACGGATGTGGGCTTCTTTGGCTCCGGGGTTAAACTCCCGCCGGTTAGTAGTGAAGTATCGGCAGAGCGCCGCAATTTCTTCTTTGCCTTGGTCGATTGTCTTACTCATCCTGTTGGCTCGACAGCTTATCCGCGCAATGTTTCAAATGGTCTGCCTTGTGCGGGGGTCGGAGGCAAAGTCGCCAATGGTTCCTTGTACCGCAGCCGCTTACCTTCCGCGCTTCGGATCGCGCGCGCCAATCGCTCGCCATCGTCCACTTTTCGCGCGTTCCAGCGGAAATCAAACTCGGCGACGTAACGATGCAAATGTTTGCGGCTGACGTTGTGGAAAGTTCCATAGATGCCGCGCTTGAGCAATGAGAAGGCGGATTCAACCGTATTGCTGTGTGTGCCATCCGGCTTCGCGTACTCGCCCTTGGAATGGTCGGTCATGCCGTGGCTCGCAAATGGCTTTCCGATTCCGCTGCGGTAGATCGGAGAGCTGTCAGTCATCAGGTGCGAATCCGTTGTTACGTTCTCTTGGAGAATCTTACCCACGTTCGCGGCAGTCACGTTCACAGTGACGAATGAGCGGATCTTGCCACCACGCTCAACTAATGCGGCCACCGCAGTCTTTTTATCCTGCCAACCCTTTCGTGGTCCCGGTCGCCCTTGCGGATGCTTGTTTCGCGGCTTGCCGCCGACGTAGGTTTCATCGGCTTCCACGGTCCCGCTCAGCTTGGGTTGCCCGGTCCAATCTTCGGCCATACCGAAGCGGATGCGATGCATCATGAACAGCGCCGATTTATAGGTCAGTCCGGTCTCGCGCTTGATCTGCAACGCGCTGACGCCCTTCTTCGATGAACAGGATTTCCACAGCGCGTATGCCCAATGGCGCAGCGGAATTCGGCTATCTTCCATCACGGTGCCAACGCGAACGGTGTATTGCTTCTGGCAGCCGTTACACTTCCACAGAAAGCGCCTGTTGCGCTGGCCAGTCTTGCGGTCTGTCATTTTGTAAACATCGGTGTCGCCGCAATGCAGGCAGCACGGGCCCGTCACGCCCCACCGCAATGATTCGATGAACTCGACCGCCGCTGGTTCATCAGCGCAGGCCTTTGGCAGCGCGGCCACGATGGCCGACTTATCAGACCCCGCTTTTCTTTGCCCCTTTGCCATGATGTAACTCTACTCTATCATGATACTTGTGTCAAGTAAAAAATGGTCGCGGCGGCGGGAGTCGAACCCGCACGAGACTATGCCCGCCGACATCCAAGACCGGTCCGTCTGCCAATTTCCGGCACGCCGCGAAAACGATAAAGGTTTGGTTGACTGAATGAAGGGGAAGAATGATATACAATCAGGGCTGTGGAGGCAAGGTCAATTTTCAAGCGCCCGTTCGACGGGGAGCATCCAATCTTGGACGCACCGGCGTATAGTCTCGCGGTCGCAGCGCGGTATGCCCGCGTTCCCTATCAAACCTTGCGGTATTGGGCTATCGGAAAAAAGTCCGCGCCCGCGACCGCCCTGATAACACTACCGACCTATGAGCCGCCGACACTCTCTTTTTTAAATTTGCTGGAGTGTCACGTGCTGCAATCTCTTCGAACAACACACGAAATGCAGATTTTAGCGGTGCGTAAGTCATTAGAAATGCTAGCCAAAATCCAACCATCCCCACATCCCCTCTTAGAGCCGTCTCTTAGCACGGATGGCATGAACCTATTTATTGCTACTACGAATGAGGTAATCATCAATCTTACGCACGGCGGTCAAATCATCATGAAAGAAGTTTTAGACACTTATCTACAGAGAATTAAATGGACTGCGACCGGCGGCAAGTTTTTTCCTTTTGTGTACAACATCAATACAGATGAGCCGAAAATTATTTCCATAGCTCCGACGATTGCTTTTGGTCGTTCGGTTATCGACCGCACTGGTATAGCTACTGCCGTGGTAGCCGCCCGCTTTAATGCGCGGGAATCCATCCAAGACCTAGCAGAGGAGTATGGGCGGACGCCAAAAGAGATCGAAGAAGCAGTCAGATGGGAAGCTCAGTGCGCGGCAGCGGCAGCGTGATGCGAGCGTCTATTATCTAGACGAAAATTTCAGCGATTGCCGACCCATTCATGACGTCCTAGATTCTGCGGGCCTTCACTACGAAAGGCATCTCGCCCATTTCCCTCGCGATAAATTCCCAGAAGGTGTTGATGACGAAATTTGGTTACCTTTCGTCGGAGAACGATGCTGGATTATATTGACCAAGGATAAAGCGCAACGCTACACGCCCCTGGAACTTGACCAGATCAAAAAGCACGCAATTCAGCAATTCTCCTTTTCTTCCGGCAACATGAACAAGACTCTAATGGCCGACATTCTGAAGGCTCGCCTGTCGGATATCTTCCGATTTGTGTTCAAACATCAAGCCCCTTTCATTGGGTCTATAACACAGCACGGGGTTTACATGCGCTTTCCCAGAGAATCCAATCGATCCGAAGCGGGCGTCAGGGAAAACGGTCAGGCCGAGAAATTGCGTTAAGTATATACTCCCGATTCGAACTCTCAGTATTACGAGACGCTGATGATGGCCGGACGGAGTGATCACGACCCACAGGACTTGCGCCAGCCGCAACAATCTACTGAACTCCCTCGCTCCCCCGAACGCGCGGGACTACTTCCTGCCACTCGCCATGGCTCTTTTGATTAGGGTTGCGGCCTTGCTTGCGTCAGCCTCGTTCTCGAAGCCGAGCAGCACCGAGTACCTTCGGCCCACCACCAACGCCATCACGAAGCTCATGTTGATCCCCCGCATCGCCGACCGCTTTGGCGATCGCGTGGCCCCGCCCCGGCCGATTGTCGCCTTCGACCAGCAGGGTGGAGATGGACGGAGGGGGCGAGCCCCGCTGTTTGCGCCGCTGCTGCGGACTTCTTACCGGAAACCGGATGCAGCTCGATAGCGGCCTTGTTCTGGTCGCCCGGGTAGCGATAGGCCATGACCACTTGCAGGTCGGCGCCTGCTTCGGAAAGTGGTTGGAGGGTATTGGCGAGCATCCCGGGGTGGTTGTCTTCGACCTCCCTGCGCCACAGAATGGCTTTCTTTACGCTGACGGCCATGACTGAGTTCCTCCCTCATGCACGCGGTTAACGGTGCATCCGCGCACGATTTGCAACTCCCGCGTCGCCGACGCTCTTCGCATTGGTCCACCGGTAACCTCGGCCGAAAGACTCCTTCACGCGCCGAGTGTTTCGGCTCAACCATCGCCCGCAAGTCAAGGTCACGCCGGTTTCTTAGGGCTTTCGCCCTTGAGATTGTTGTACCCGCCCGGTTAGCGCCCATCAGCTCAGGAGCAGCGCCGCTTCGGTGGCCATTCGATCCTGCGCTTGCGCCGACTTCAATTCGCTTCTGCTGATTCCCAGGCTGCGCAGCGTCGGCAGCACCACGTGCTCCATGAACTGGCGCGGGCTGACGCCGCCGCCGCCCGTCTGCAGCCGCTCATGGTAACCCGCGATGAGTCCGTCTCCCGGCATTTTGAAGTTGGCGAGCACGTGCGCGAAATCAACGATGGTGGCGGTGCGATCGTCGTCCATTTGGATTCCGATTACCTTGCGATAGAAGCCGGCGTGCGCGGCTTCATCGATGCCGATCACCGAGAAGATCGCGGTTAGCACATCGTCGCCTTCAGCTTCGGCCTTGTCTTTCTGCGCCTTGTAGGCGAGGTAGGTGGCGCCTTCCTGGAGCGCGCCGTAGCAGGCCATCTGTCTGATTGTCGAAAAAGGCGGCACCCACGACTTCGCGGATACCGTGTCCTCGACCATCTCGAATTCACGTTCCGATCGCATCCCCGATCGGATCAGGTATTCGCGGAAGACGAGCCCGTGACGCGATTCCTCGAAACTCCACCGCGCTAGGAACCATGCGAGGCCGAACACCGATCGCGTCATGTGCGATCCATGCGATGCGTAGTCGGGGAGGTATAGTTCCTCAGCGCAGAAGGTCTCGATGCAGGTCGCGCGTTTGGGAGTGTTGCGCGATGTGTCGATCTTCTCCCACGGTATGTCGTCGAAGAGCGTCCACTTGCGCTTGCGCTCGGCGACTTCGGAGAACTCCATAGCCGCGCGATAGAAACGCGCGCGCGTTTTGCTTTCAGAAGACATCAAGGGGGTTCACTCCAATCTCCATTAGTATTCTGTCAACGCCGAAACACAGTGCGGGCCCGATGCACATAGTAAGTTCCACTGCGGTTTCACAAATCAGAAGAACGCGTCAGTCGAGCGTCGGACGAACAGGATAGTACTTTTCGATCATTCTTCCTGCCATCAGACCGCCTTCGTATTCCGGTATGATCACTTCATCAGCGCCGGAGTTCCGTATCGCTTCGGCGTAGCGCTGCTGGCCAGCCCGGGTGATGATCTTTACGTTCGGATTGAGCGATCTTGTCGTCACGGTGATGTAGAGGTTGTCGGCGTCGTTATCTATCACGATGCAGATACCGCGAGCCCGGGCGATGCCCGCCATCTTTAACACATCATGCCGCTTGGCATCGCCCTGGATGACAAAGGTTCCTTCTTTCAGGAGCTCCTTGCAGAGCCCTTCGTTTGTCTCGATGAGCACAAAGGGAATCTCCAGCCGATTGAGCTGCTCGACGACGGTCCGGCCGACCTGACCATAGCCACATACGATGAAATGGTCGCGGAGCCCTTCGATGCTGACCTCGTTGATCATGAACTTCCAGGCCTCCCTACCCTGTTGGCTGAAGATCGTGAGCAGAACCCGCTCGGCGATCCAGATCTGAAGAGCAAAGACGCCGAAGTATACGAACAAGGAGAAAAACTTCGTCGCGTTTCGGACCGTGCGGTAGTCTATTGAATAGGGGTGAACGATCCAGAAAACGGCGTCCTGCCAACGCAGCCCCTCGAGTTGTCCATATACCAGCGCGCACAGGGCGTTAAAGACTATAAAAAGCGCAAGCGGTAGCCACAGCTGCCGGCAAAACAGAATGCAGATACGGGCGAAACGGCTTCGAATAGGGAACCCCTAAGCGGTTCACTCTGTACCAGCTTGCAGCTGTAGCTCAACGTTTATCCGGGTCAGAGCTTGTCGAGAACCATCACCAACAGCACGGCCGGGAGGTACAAGAGCGAGAGCTTCATGACCCGCTGCGCCGCGCCAACCGTGGCGCCGCCCGCCACAAGCCCTACGCATTGAAATAGCATCACCACCCCAAGCACAATGGCGACCGGCAGATATAAAAGTCCCGCGAACCTCATCAGCGCGGGCAGCATCCCCACCACGAGCAGCGCCGCGGCGGCCGCGATCATCAGTGAATTTGCGGGATCGCCGTAGCGACCGGGCTGCGGCAACATGCGGATACCGGCGCGCGCGTAGTCGCGCTGATAAAGCCGCGCGATCGAGAGCGAATGCGGCACCTGCCACAGGAACATGATGGCGAAAAGCACCAGCGGCTCGCCGCCCAGGCCGTTGCGCGCCGCCGCCCAGCCGATCACAGGTGGCAGCGCGCCGGGAACCGCGCCGATCAGGTGGCAGAGCCAGGTGATTCGTTTCATCGGGGTGTATGCACCCAGATAAAGCGCGGCTATCGCGCCGGTAACTATTGCGCTCAGCGGGTTAACTTCCACCCAGAGATAGAAAATTCCGGCGACGGCGGTAACGACACCGAAAATCAGCGCTTCGATCGGCCGTAGGCGGCCCGAGGGCAGCGGCCGATGGCGCGTCCGCTCCATCCGGGCGTCCGTGCCGCGCTCGGTATATTCGTTCAGCGCCAGCGTTCCGCCGGCCGCCAATGCGGTACCAATGCCAAGCTTCAGCGCCTGCGCGAACCCGAATTGCTCGCCGCTTCCCATGTAGAAGCCCGCAAGCGTGGTGATAAGCACCATCGTGAGCACGCGCGGCTTTGCCAATTCGAAATAGGCGGTTGCGTATTCGCCCACCGATGGCGCGGCACGCAGAGCTACCTCTTCTATCGCCGTGGCTTTCATGTTGACGCGCTGGGAAAACATCCCAGTTTCGCCGCTCCCTCGAGTGAGCGATGCCAATCGTTCCGACGCTGGAGGGTTTTGGAACTCTCCTCAACGTGCCGTCTTTAGATATTCCAGGATGGCATCTTGATCATGAGGCGGCAGGTTCTCCATCGTGCGCATATGCATCATGATCTGATCCCACTGATACGGAGCAAACTCGGCCGGATTTCGGGCATTGTGACAGTGATTACAATAGATCGGCCACAACGCCTGCCCTTCGCGAAATAGCTCAAGATGCTGCCGCTGTTGTTCATCTGTGGCGCCATACTGGTTCGCCGCTTTCGGGGGATCAGCCGGTTTCTGCGCGTTGTTGCTCGCTGCAGCGGGCGCCCCTGAATCCGCCGCGCGCGCGCCGACGGCCCCGGCCAACAGCAGCATCGAAATCATTGCGGCTTTAGCGATCGGTAATTTCATTGGCGTCGGCCTTTTCCTGGCTCAGAAACCAATTGTCAATTGAGTCAGTAGCGTGACATCGTTCGGGGTGGCACCCACCGGGCTCGCCGGCGCACCAAGGGTGTAGAATGTCCCACCGGCTCGCGGCAGTTCAAAGTCAACCTCGTTCTGCCAGACAATATTGGGCTGAAACCAGTAGTCGAGTGCCAGCGCTACTTCGCGTGCATGCGGGCTGTAGATCGACGGCGATCCGCTGAAGCCCTGGACTGGCTCAGTCGCGATGTCGTTAGTGAGGACGGCGGGCTGGTTCACGCCGGAGTAGCGCACCAGGAATTCAGTCTTGTCGAATCTCGGCTCGAGCCAGTCGCCGAGGTACGGATGTGGAATTCCGTATAGGAAGTAACCCAACATTGTATACCAGCCTTCCCGGTTCTCATGCCCGCAGCAACCGGGATACGCAGCCGCTCCCGTAAGACTGGGCATTTGGCGGTAGGTCTGCGCCCACTCGCCTCGAGTGCGGAACGGTCCGACGCGATAGGCATATCCCACTCCCCAAGAATTGTACCAGAGCCCGTCCAGCCACTTGCCATTGTAGGTCGATGCCTCCAGCTCCAAGCGTCCAAGATTCGCATCGATCGGTATTGGGAACAGCCTGAAGCGACCGCCGAAACCCTTGCCGTTGGTGGCGATGTTAGTTCCGGTAAGCGGGTTCAGGATTTCACCGATTACCGGCGTGCCGATGACACCCGCCGTCGATTCGAAACTCGGGCCTGAGTCCACCCACACAGTGGCGTCAACGTCCTGGCCCAGAGCGCCCCACTGGATCCCACTGCGAGCCTGCAACCCCAGCGAGGCGGGTGGCTCGATCGCTTCCGCGCCGTAAAGCAGCGGCGCGGTTACGAACGGATTAACCCAAGGCGGGCCCTGGTTCTCGTAAAAGTCGCCGAAGGGCATGTCGAATAGTCCGGCGACCAGCTCCAGAGGAAACTCGTGCCCGAACGGAAAGATCTGCATGTTAGCAAGCGTTGGACCCATGTCGGAAATTCCGCCCGGGCCGGCTACCGCGCCGAAAGCGCTGTAAAACTGAAGCCAATCGGCGACTTTAAGCATCGGATTGACTTGAAACTCCAGTACCGGATCGTTGGTTCCCGCTTGACGAGAGTAGTAGTACCCAACGGAAGCGTCTCCGACCATCGTGAAGTTATGCTGGCCGAGAAAAGCGTTTATGCGATCGCCAAAACCGAGGGGCCCGAGCTGGGAATTTATGGTTTTCTGGACGGTAGCGAGTTGCGTCTGGTTTTCGTTCGTTTGGGTTGCGAGCTGCTGCTTGCTTTCCTGAAGCGCCCTGACTTCCCTTTCCAGTTCCTCAATACGCTTGCGCTCCGCTGCCTCGTCCTCCTCATGCTTGCGCTCTTCCTCCTCCTCATGCCTGCGCTCCGTATCGATCTCGCGAAGCAACCGCTCGTACGTGCCTGCCTTTCTCTTGGCTGGATCGGCCGCTGAGCTTGGCGCCGAATCATCAGAAGGGGAAGTTGACTTCGAGATCGATGACTCATCCGCGCGTCCGCTTCGCAGCGGGATCATCGTCAGCGCGATCGAGAGCACGAGGCCCGCGACCAGAAGATGATTTAGACGCTTCATTCGCCTCTCCCCCTGAAAACCTTGCAGGCTGCCGAGACCGCGCGTAGCCGGAGCTCGCGCTTTGAAGCGAAACAACCGGTGAATGCGGGCTATTGCCCGACGTCGATTTCGCCTTTCATCCCTTCCTTTACGTGCGTCGTGCAGAAGTAGTGATAAACCCCGGGAACCTTAAACGTGTAGCTCCAATCCTCCCCCGCGTTCAGATAACCCGAGTCGAACGTCTCCGCCCCCTTCGGCACCGACGCCCAGCTTGGGTCGGGCGCCGTGGACGGGTCCGTAGTAGCGGTGTGAACTGTCTCGCCCTTGTTCACCCATTTTATGGTATCGCCGACCTTAACCTTTACGGGGTCCGGAACGAATTTTGCCGGCGTGTCGAACATCTGGACCGTTACGGTCTCCGCGGACGCCGGTCTCACGGCGGCCACCATAAATGCCCCAGCCACGAGCAAACCCGCGCCAAGTAAATGCAGCTTCGTCATCTCGTCCTCCTCCGAATCACACCAGGCTTAAGTTGTTCCGTCTCGCAGTTATCGACAGCGGCACTCTGAATCCAAGGAGCTTCAACGCGTGTGATTGCATCTCCTGGTTCGGCGGCTTCTGAGTACGTACGGGCGGCATATAGCCATATCCCCCCGATCACCGCCCAGGCGAGGCCTATCATGAAAAACGCGCTCACAAGATAGGCGCGCAAAACGCCGGGTCCCGAGGACGCGAAACACAGCGGGCATGCGTAGGCCCCGGGCGCCCAGAACAGGCTGGCGGCAGTCGCGGAGACGCCGACGCTAACCGAAGTAAACCAGCGCATAAAGTATCGGCCAGAGAACCACCACGAACGACCAATAGACCGAACACGCCACAATGCCGCGGAGATCCGACTCGTAGCGCCCGCGCCAGACCCGCGCCGTCACGAAGGACAGCACAGCCAGCGCCGCAACGAGATGAAGCGCATGGGCGCCCACGATCAGATAGAACATCCCTCCATACACACTCGAGGTCATCGTCAGCCCGAAGTGAATGAGCCGCGCCCACTCACTGCCCTGAATCGCGAGGAACATGGCGCCGAGCAAGAATGTCACGGTCATCCAGCGCGCCGCCCGCCTGCTGTCATGCTGACGCAGCAGCCGCACCACTCTCCACATCGTAAACCCGCTCAGGACAAGAAGGCCGGTGTTGAGTCCCGTCATCGCGACTGGGAGCCGGGGCTGGTTTAAGGGCGGCCAAAATGCCGCCGACGCGCGTGAGACCAGCAATGCGCTGATCAATCCAGCGAACAGCATCACCTCGGAGCCAATGAAGATCAGCACGCCCAGCGTCGGATCGGCTTTCCTTGGCGACCCAATGGGACCAGAACCGCTGCCACCGCCAAAGGCGGCACGGCGTTTTGGACTCTGGACTGAACGAAGCGGAATTGCCGCAGCCAAAGTGTCAACCCTCCCGCTTAAGGCCTCACGATGTCCGGAACAAGCACGAATGCGAGAACGATGACCAGCGCCACCGGCAGCAATGCCAGGATGTATATCAGCACGTCTTCGGATCTCAGGCGCATATAGTAACGGCCGATAACATAGGCCTCTGCGATCGCGGCGGCAAAGATGACCCACAGCGCCAGGCCTCGAGGCAGGCCCAGCGCCACTGCCAAGGCGCCAACCAGCAACAGAACGACTAGCAATCCCCAGGTCTTCAGGGGGTCTGCGGCCGCGAAATCGGTTTGTTTGGTTTGTTCCATCGAAGTGCTCATCCTACTCCAAGGCTGGGGGTCAAATAGACGAGCGCAAACAGGAAAACCCAGACCGTCTCGACGAAATACCAATAGAGGCACACATATTTGAGCTTGCGCTCTACCAAGGCGCTGGGAGTGCGCGGGCTAATCCACAGAAGCAGCCCGACGATAACCACGACGCCAGCCAGCAGATGGAGCACGTGCAGCCCGGTCATCAGGTAGTAGAAGCTCCAGAAAAGACCCGCGACCGGCGTGAAACCCTCGCGAAAATCGCTGGCGTACTCGAAGGCCTTGATTATCAAAAAGAGCACACCGAGGGCCGCGGTGGCGCCCAGATAACGCTTCACACCGGCTGAATCCCGATCTCGCGCGGCACCTTGCGCGAGCGCAGCAATCAGACTGCTGGTGAACAGAACCAGAGTGTTGATGCCTCCCAGGCGCCAAGCGACATTCGCACCGGCCGCTCCCCAGCCTCCCCGGCCGATCATCAACAAGGTATAGCAACCCATAAGCCCGCCGAAGAGCATCGTTTCCCCGGCAAGGAAGACCCACATTCCAAGCTTGCCGATCTCGAAAGTGCTTTGGTCCACGTGCAGAGGATGAACGATTTCGACGGCTGAGTTTGCCATGATCGTTATGTCTACCTGGCTGTTGTCACACGGGCTTTGCGTAAAAGTATCGCACGCCGCCTCAATTCCGCGCGGCGATGGTCACCGGTTCTGCATTCTGCGGAGCCCAATCCTGTTCCATCCCGGGCACGCTATAGTCATATGGTCCGCGCGTGACCGTCGGAATGGTATGGAAATTCTCATGCGGTGGCGGGGAGTCCGTAGCCCATTCAAGCGTGTTGGCATGCCACGGATTCGCTTCAGCCCGTTTGCCGCGGAACATGCTAACGAAAAAGTTCACCAGGAACGGAATCTGCCCGGCTATTATGAGAAGCAGGCCGATGGTTGCAATCACGTGCAGCGGCTGGAGCGGCTTGTAGTAAGTATATGCCTTCAACATGTACATTCGGCGCTGGCCGCCGCCCAAGCCGATGAGGAAGAGCGGAATGAAAACCAAGTTGAAGCCGACCCAGGTGAAGATGAAGTGCACTTTGCCCCAGGTCTCGTTCATCATGCGGCCGAACATCTTCGGAAACCAGTAGTAGATCCCGCCAAATCCCGCGATGACCGCGGTCGGCACGAGAGTGTTGTGGAAATGGGCGATTACAAAGTAACTGTCGTGCAGATAGATGTCGGCGGCGTCCGTCCCCAGAGGAATGCCGGTTACGCCGCCGAGTAGGAAATTCGCCAGCGCGCCCAGCGCGAACAGCATCGGCGTTGAGAACCTAATCTGAGCGCGCCACAGCGTCGCGATCATCGCAAACAGCATCACCGCGAACGGGATGGAAATCGCGATCGTAGTCGCGCTGAAAGGCGCCGCCAGCGTCGGGTCCAGCCCGCTCACGAACATATGGTGTGCCCACACCATGAAGCTGAGGGTACCCGCAGCAATCGTGGACCACACGATCATGCGATAGCCAAAGATCGGCTTGCGGCTGAATACGGGGAGTATCTCCATCACGATCCCAAGTCCCGGCACGGCGACTACGTAGACCTCCGGATGGCCGAAGAACCAGAACAGGTGTTGCCAAAGCAGCGGATCGGCGCCCTTTTCCGGAAGGAAGAAACCTGTCCCCACTATCCGGTCAAACAGTAGCATCACCACGCCGGCGATGAGCGGTCCGACGCTCAGCATGAACAACACGCTCGCCACCAGCTCCTGCCAGACCAACAGCGGCATTCGCCACATCGTCATCCCCGGCGCGCGCATCGCGATTGCCGTGGTGAGAAAGTTGATCCCGCCCATCAGGACCGAAGCGAAATCGATCGCTACGGCGATCAACCAGAGGTTTCCGCCCCAGTAATTTCCTGGGAGATACTTTGAGGCGTCGGACAATGGAACGTAGTCGGTCCAGCCCGCGCGCGACGCGCCGCCAGGTACGAAAAACGAAATAAGCAGGAGTACCGAGCCCACGAAAATCGTCCAGAACGAGACCATGTTGAGCCGCGGGAAGGCCATGTCGCGCGCGCCGATCATCAGCGGGATGAGGAAATTGCCGAAAGCGCCAAGCAGAATCGGCATCGCCACGAAGAAGACCATTATCGTTCCGTGCATCGTGACGAGTTCGTAATATTGTGCCGCGGTTACCTTCCCCCAGCCGGGGACGGCGGTGCCGGGCCAGGCGAGCTGCCAACGGAAGACGTACGACAGGCCCACGCCCACAAACCCCATGAACAGGCCCAGAAACAGGTACTGCTTGGCGATGACCTTGTGGTCGACAGAAAATAAATATGCTCGCCAAAAGCCCATCTTCTCATGGGCCTCGGCGGTTGGCGCGACTTGGATCTCGGCCATGGCCTATCCCTCCGTTCCGCTCGCGGATGATCGCGCACTTGATGCGCTCTTACCTGCCCCAGCGCCGGACTTGGGCCAGTGCTGGCTAACCCATTGCTGATACTCCGCGGGCGTCAGAACGCGCAGGATACCCTTCATCGCGAAGTGCGAGATCCCGCAAAGCTGGGAGCATGCGATTTCGTATTTGCCGGGACGCGTTACCTCGAACCATGCAGGGATCTGCCGACCGGGAACGATGTCCTGTTTAAGCCGTAACTGCGGCACGTAGAAACTGTGGATCGCGTCCTTCGACGTCATGAGCAACCGAATCACCTGGCCCGTGGGAACGGTCAAAGTCGTTGTTTGGACCAAGTCGTGCGTGCCGAACTGGCCGTCGGGGCCCGGATACGTGAACTCCCATCCGAACTGGAACGCATCCAACTTTACAGTCAGCCCCGGAGGAGGGCTTTGCTCCTTGACCAGATCCCAGACCGGCTTTGCCCGAACGTCGATCGCCACATCGAAGAAGATGACGATGACGACTGGGATCAGCACCCATGCGAGCTCGTGCAGCGATTCGCCAGGCACAAACGATGCGCGTCCGCCCTCGCGGCGACGGTACAAGATGACGAACGCCAAAAGTGTACCCTCGGCCAAGACGAATGCGACGCCGACCACGTAAATGATCAGCTTGAGGATTGAATCGATGTTCGGACCGAACGTCGAAATGTCTTCTGGGAGCCACCCAAGAATCACTGAGTTCACCCCCGTTCAGCGTCACGCGAAGGATCCGGGTAACGCTGTTCTGGTCGCTATATAATCCTCATTCCCGATCCCAACTTACGCGTTGCCAGATCTGCGGCGACAACTCGGCTGGCCGAATGGTGTTCGCCAGGTCGACCGGGAGAAACTGCATTGCTCCTGCCCTCGACCACAAGTAACCAGTCGCTACCCACGCTGAACTCTTCTGTTGCCTGCGTCGCGACACAGCCAAAATCGTGCCGAGGCGAAAAGACCGGGCGAAAGACTTCGATAGAGGCCAAATAATTCGCGTTTGAACCAAAGGTTTTCCCTCTCTTGTCTTTGGACGAACGGTTTAGTTTCTGCCATTACTCTGCTTCGTTTACTCTAATGGCAGAGTTGCAGATGATTCCTGCGGACACACAACACCAAGAAAATGATTCCTTTGGATACACAAGAAAACTCGCGCGGCCGGGAAGCCAGCGTCTTTCTGGCCGAAATCGACGCCCGCGTGCCCGCCTGGGTTGAATTGGGGAGAAGCGAAGTAATGAAGTTCCGTCCTCGGCGGAGCCAAACGGACGGCAAGCACTCAATCCCGATGGCTTCCTTCTTGCTGGATTAAGTAAGGGGCGACGTCGCGGAGGCCGAAGAGACGTGAGCAAATGCTAGGGATATTACTTGAGGGCTTCCTCAGCGCAGCTAGCAGTACTCCTACACGAACCTAGGAAAAGCCAAACGGCTCCTGGTAAGGGCCAAAATGGAAATCCTTGACGGGAACGAAGCAGCGGCATCTGTTGCCTACCGCTTGAGTGAAGTGATCGCGATCTACCCCATCACGCCGTCGTCGCCGATGGGTGAATGGGCCGATCAATGGAGCGATGAGGCTCGCAGGAACATCTTCGGCACCGTGCCTAAGGTGGTCGAAATGCAGAGCGAAGGCGGAGCCGCCGGCGCGCTACATGGTGCATTGCAGGCGGGAGCCCTTGGCACGACTTTCACCGCCTCGCAAGGCCTTCTTCTGATGATCCCCAACATGTACAAAATCGCGGGTGAGCTTACCGTGTGCGTCATCCACGTCGCGGCACGGACTATCGCGACGCACGCTCTTTCGATATTCGGCGACCACAGCGATGTCATGGCGGCACGCGCGACTGGCTTCGGCTTGCTGTCCTCCAATTCCGTTCAGGAAGCACACGACTTCGCCCTGATTGCGCATGCCGCTTCGCTCGAATCGCGGATCCCGTTTCTGCATTTTTTCGACGGCTTCCGCACTTCGCATGAGCTCAACAAGATCCATCCCCTCTCAGACGACGATCTGCGTGCGCTCATCGATGCGAAGTTCGTCCGGCAGCATCGCGATCGCGCGCTCAGTCCAGATCGACCGATGCTGCGCGGGACGGCGCAGAACCCGGATGTCTTTTTTCAGGCGCGCGAGGCCATTAATCCCTTCTATCGCGCATGTCCGACAATTGTTCAGGACCTCATGGATCGCTTCGCGCGTCGGACCGGCCGCGCATATCGACTGTTTGATTATGTCGGGGATCCCGGAGCGGAACGGGTCATCATCTTGATGGGCTCGGGCGCCGGCGCTGCCGAGGAGACGATCGAACGCCTCATCGCCGGGGGAGAAAAGGTCGGCCTGCTCAAGGTGCGATTGTTTCGGCCGTTCGACAGCGCCGCTTTCGCGGCAGCTTTGCCAGGAACGACGCGTGCGATAGCGGTGCTGGACCGCACCAAGGAGCCCGGCGGCAGCGGCGAGCCGCTCTATCTCGATGTCGTGACGGCGCTCAGCGAGGCGTGGGCGGCAGGCACCATCGATGGTGGGTGGCCGCGAATCATCGGAGGACGATACGGCCTGTCATCAAAGGAATTCACACCCGCGATGGTGAAGGCGGTCTTCGATGAACTCCGGAAGGAGACTCCCAAGAATCACTTCACCGTGGGGATTCACGACGACGTGACTCATTCCAGCCTCGCATTCGACCCCGCGTTTTCGACTGAAAGTCCACTGACTGTGCGCGCGCTCTTCTATGGATTTGGATCGGACGGCACCGTGGGTGCGAACAAGAACTCGATCGTGATCATCGGCGAGAACACGCCCAGCTACGCGCAGGGTTACTTCGTCTACGATTCGAAGAAGGCGGGCTCGGTCACGGTGTCGCATCTGCGCTTCGGGCCGGACCCGATCCGTTCGACATACCTGATCAGCAAGGCGAGCTTCATCGGATGCCATCAGTTCGCCTTCCTCGAGCGGATGGACGTGCTCGCGGCGGCGGATCAGGGAGCGACGTTCCTTCTCAATGCGCCATACGCGCCCGACGAGGTGTGGAACCATCTGCCGCGCAAGGTGCAGCAGCAGATCCTCGACAAGGAGCTTCGCTTCTTCGTCATCGATGCGTACAAGGTGGCGCGCCAGGCCGGCATGGGCGGCCGCATCAATACGATCATGCAGACGTGCTTTTTTGCCGTGAGCGGCGTGTTGCCGCCGGATGCGGCGATCGCGGCGATCAAATCGGCGATCCAGGAAACATACGGTAAGCGTGGCGAAGCGATCGTGCAACGGAACTTCGCCGCTGTGGATACTACACTTGCGCATCTGCACGAGGTCACCATACCGGCGACGGCGAGCAGCGCGATCGATATTCTCGCTCCGGTGCCCTCGCACGCGCCGGCCTTCGTTCGCGATGTCCTCGGCGCTCTCATCGCCGGCTACGGTGATTCGGTTCCCACCAGCGCGCTGCCGCCCGACGGCACCTTTCCCACCGGCACGGCGAAATGGGAAAAGCTCAACATCGCGCAGGAGATCCCGGTCTGGGATCAAGACCTGTGCATCCAGTGCGGGAAGTGCGTGCTGGTCTGCCCCCATGCGGTGATTCGCGCGAAGGTATACGGGCCCAGTCACCTCGACGATGCGCCTGCGACCTTCAAGTCAGCGATGCCCCGCTGGCGCGGCCTCGAGGCGATGCGTTACACGCTGCAAGTGGCGCCCGAGGACTGCACCGGATGCCGCCTGTGCGTCGAAGTGTGCCCGGCCAAAAGCAAGAGCGAGGTGCAGCACAAGGCGATCAACATGTCGCCTCAGCCTCCAATTCGCGACGCGGAGGCGAGGAACTGGGAGTTTTTCCTGTCGCTGCCGGAGTTCAATCGAGACAGTCTCGTGCACGCGCAAGTCAAAGATGCGCAACTGCTCGAACCGCTGTTCGAATTTTCCGGAGCGTGCGCTGGATGCGGCGAGACGCCCTACATCAAACTGCTCACCCAACTCTTCGGCGATCGGTTGCTGATCGCGAACGCGACCGGATGCTCCTCTATATATGGTGGCAATTTGCCGACCACGCCTTACACCTCGAACGCCGAAGGCCGGGGGCCGGCGTGGTCAAATTCCTTGTTCGAAGACAATGCCGAGTTCGGGCTCGGGATGAGGCTTGCGCTCGACAAGCGGTTTGACTACGCGCGGGAGCTGATCCGGCGTCTTTCCAGTCAGCTCGGCGGGCGCCTCGTCTCGGAGATCCTGGAAGCTGATCAATCGACTGAGGCAGGCATCGCGGCGCAGCGCCAGCGGGTCGCCGAGGTCAAGCGGGTTATTGCAGGTCTCGAAACCAACGACGCGCGCGACCTGATGGCGGTTGCCGATGCGCTGGTGCGCAAGAGCGTTTGGCTCGTGGGCGGCGACGGATGGGCCTATGACATCGGGTTTGGCGGACTCGATCATGTGCTCGCCTCCGGAATGAACGTGAACGTGATGGTGCTGGATACTGAAGTGTACTCGAACACGGGCGGGCAAATGTCCAAATCCACGCCGCGCGGCGCGGTTGCGAAGTTTGCCGCCGGTGGCAAACAGACCGCCAAGAAGGACCTCGCGATGGAGGCCATCAGCTACGGCTCGGTTTACGTCGCGCGCGTGGCGATGGGCGGCAACGATACGCACACCGTCCGGGCTTTGCTCGAGGCTGAAGCGTACGACGGCGCCTCGCTGATCATCGCGTATAGCCATTGCATCGCGCACGGCTACGACATGGCCTTCGGCCTGAACCAGCAGAAGAACGCGATGCTCTCCGGCTACTGGCCGCTTATGCGCTACAACCCGGCGCTGCGAAAAGAAGGCAAGAACCCTTTTCAGCTCGACTCGAAGGCGCCCAGCATCCCGCTCAAGCAGTACGCCTATCAGGAAGCGCGCTACACGATGCTCGCGCGCAGCAATCCCGAAGCTGCGCGCGAGTTGCTCCAGATGGCGCAGGACGACGTCGCTCGCCAGTGGCGCGTATACGCAAATCGTGCCGCTATGACCGGCGCGGCAATCCCGTCCTCGCAATCTGCCACCGAATCGGAGACTGCCTCGGGCAAGCTGGCAAAAGGGGGCAGGCAATGATCGACCTCACGACGACGTATCTGGGCCTCGCCTTGAGGAATCCCATCGTTGCGTCAGCGTCGCCGCTGTGCGATTCACTCGACAAGATTCGGCATCTCGAAGATCACGGAATCGCCGCCGTCGTATTGCCATCCCTCTTCGAAGAGCAGCTCACGTTGGAAAGTGAGATGCTTGACGCGGATCTCTTTCGCGGCGCTGAAAGTTTCGCGGAGTCGCTGAACTACTTTCCCGACCTGACGACGTACAACCTCGGTCCCGATGGCTATCTGGAGCTGATTCGCAAGGCCAAGGTGAGCGTTTCGATTCCCGTCATCGGCAGCCTCAATGGCGTCTCAGCCGGCGGTTGGATCCGCTATGCACGCGAGATAGAACAAGCGGGCGCCGACGCCATCGAGTTGAACCTCTATTCGATTGTGACCGACCCGGAACTCACCGCCGGCCACGTCGAGCGGGCATACGTCGAGCTGGTTCGGGGGGTAAAACAAAGTGTACGGATTCCCGTCGCGGTGAAGCTCTCCCCATTCTTCAGTGCTCATCCAAACATGGCGAAACAACTCGATTGCGCCGGCGCGAATGCGCTGGTGCTGTTCAATCGCTTCTATCAGCCGGATTTGGATCTCGAACTGCTCGAAGTCACGCCCAGCCTGACTCTGAGCCGCCCCGAGGAATTGCTGCTGAGGCTGCATTGGGTCGCGATCATCTTCGGACGTGTTGACGCCGACCTGGCGATCACAGGCGGCGTTCATAGCGCTCAAGACGTGCTGAAGGGCATGATGGCTGGGGCGCGCGTCACGATGATGACCTCGGCACTGCTCAGCAACGGCGTCCATCATCTCGACGCCGTCTTGCGCGATCTCCTGAGATGGATGGAGGAGCACGAGTACGAAGCCATTCGCCAGATGTGTGGCAGCATGAGTCAGCGCAATGTGCCCAACCCGGCGGCCTTCCAGCGCTCCAACTACGCCCGCGTTCTGAGTTCCTACTCGTTGCGCGGCACCAGCAGTTGAGAGGTCATCCATGTTTGATGCCGAGCCGGCCGGGAGTGCTTCAGATATTGCGAGTTCAGGCCGTTTTCTCACCCTCAGGTTTCGATTGGGCGTGCTCGACGTGAACCTTCACTTCCTTGGGCGCGGTCTCCTCAGGCATTGGGATGGTGAGCTGGAGCAAACCATTGCTGAAGCTTGCCTTGATGTCTTCGGCCTTTACGCCCTCGGGTAGGGTCATCAAGCGTTCGATGGCACCATATCTGAACTCGCGATGAAGGAAATCGCGATTCTTGGTTTCGTGCTCCTCCTGACGCGAGGCGCGGATCGTCAGCATGTCGCCCACCACGTTCACCGTGATGTCCTTGGGGTCGAGGCCGGGCAGCTCGACGCGCACCGTCAGCCTTCCCTCTTCCACAAAGGACTCGATCGGCGGCTTCAGAGCGGCTGACCCGCCTCCAAGCGGGTACCCGATCTTGCCTCTGAGGTGTTCCAGCATCTCATCGACGGTATGCCGGAATTCCTCCATCTCACGAAGCGGAGCCCATGGTCGTAAAAAAGCCATAGCGTCCTCCTATCTGCGGGTCAGGCAATTTCGATAAAAGCCTTTTTGCCATTGACGCCGGCGTTTGGACTGCGATGCAACCTTAACGTAGAGGCTCTGGCGGAGGATGGCTAAGCGGACTCGCAATATTGGAAAGTAAGGAGTCATGCGCGTGGCTCCGATGCCGCGCCTCGCGGTAGCCGCACGGCGCTTTCTCACGCAACGACAATCGTCACGTCGAGCAGCAGGTTCTCGATTCCCGCCCTCCTCAGATCGATCTGATAGCTGTCGCCACTTCGGGCCTCGGGCGGAATCTCGAGCCTTATGCTATGAGTGGTCTCCATCATCCCATATCCATGACATAGCGGACACACGGCCCACTCCCCGCCACCGCCCCCGCATCGGCCGCATCGCACGTATACGGGCACCTCGATCGGCATAGAAACGCCGAAGAAAGCCTCGCGCGTGTCGAGCACAATCTCGACGCCCAGACGCTGGCACGACCCATGGCTCTTTTGATGGAAACCGAAGAAGTTCTGCGCAATATGGTCAAGGATCTCGCCGACCGACGGACTTACGGTCCCGAAGTCGCCGATTACGTCGACAGGAGGTCTCCGCCGAATCGGCTCGGGACGTCCTTGCGGCGCCGCGTACATCGTCCCCGCGTGGCCAGAGCGGTCCGGTGCCCGCACGACCTTGATTCTGCGCGGGCACCGTTGCTCCATCTCGCTCAGGGTTTCGTAGGCCTCGTGGACCTCCCGAAAGCGCTGCGCATCCGGATTGTCGCCAACGTCGGGATGCGCGCTGAAAGCGAGCTTCCGGTAGGCGCGCTTGATCTCTGAAAGCGGCGCGCCACGCCCGACGCCGAGGATGGCATACGGGTCCTTCCACGCCATCACTCGAAATTCCTCCGTTCGACGTCAGCCCGCCTTGATCTCGATCCGGCGAGCCTGCGCACGCTCGCCCTTGGGAAGCGTTAGCTCGAGCACTCCGTTCCTCATCAAGGCCCCGATATGCTTGTCGTCCACATCCTCGTTCAATTCGAACTGCCTGAAGTAGTTTCCGACGTTGTACTCAGTGTATAGCGGCGACAGCTTCTCATAAGCCTCGGTCGACACGGTACCAGTGATAGTAAGAACCCCCTCCTTGAGCGTTACCTCGACGTCGCTCTCCTTCACTCCCGGCATATCGACCCAAAGCTTGATCGAATCGCCGAACTCATAGATATCGACGCCGGGCAGAAAGAACCGGCCCGCGCGAGTCTTCTCCTGGCCCGGTACCTGCTGCTTTTCCTTCGCGGCAATCTCCTGTTCGGTCATTGTCCGTTTCCTCCTTTAAGGGCGCCTTGAATCCTTCGCCCTCATGGTCTTAAGCCGGGTTCACCGCGATCTGACGCGGCTTTGCCGACTCCGCCTTGGGCACCCTGACCGTCAGCATCCCGGCCTCGTATCTGGCGGCCGCCTTGTCAAGATCGAGTTCATCGGGGAGTTGGACGGAGCGCGAGAACTCACCGAACGGTCGTTCGCGCCGGTGGTACCCTGTGGCGTCACCGACCGTCTCGCGCTTGCGCTCACCCTTGATTGTCAGGGTGTGACTCTGTCCGGAGACGTTGAGGCTTTCTGGATCCATCCCGGGTATCTCGGCCATCACGACGACTCCCTCCCCGTCGTCGAATACGTTCAAGGGCGGAAAATCGCCGGGTCCCGACACGCCGAGCCTGATTGCGGGATTGCGCAGGAAACGCTCCAATTCGGTCTGCAATGTGAGCAGATTACTCACCGGATCGAGATCGGGTGAAAATCTCAGCAGTGCCATAAGAACCTCCTTACGACTGAGTATTGGCGAGAACCCGCCATGTAGTGTCGTGTCTCCAACGATACTTTACAATGTTTGATCTCAACCGCGATTTCCATTTTGAAATCCTGGGTAGCTGTGAGTGTCCCCCCCCCGCATCCTCGTTTTGGAGATCGGCAGCCCGGTCATCTTTTTGTAGATACGCATCTTGAGTCCGGCCGGCCAGTTGTGCGTCGACATCCGCCGCCTCGCCCGGCGTGAGTCGGTCCCGAAGCTCCTGGAACACTGCGAAAGTGAGCGACTCGGCCCAACGCTCGTCACATCGCATACGCTCGGCGACTTTTCGAAAAAGCGTCTTTTGGCCCATTGGCTCCCTCGCGTTTGATCAACAGATGGAGCATCGAGCGTGCCAATTCACAGGCCCATCCGACAACGAGAAAAGCGACGTGGCGTTCCGTAGTGACTCCATTGGCAACATCACGTTGGTCCCGATCGGCAATGGTGGAGTATCCGACTCGAAATTGCGGATGGCTCTTAGTGTCTAAGAGGGGCCTAAGTCGGACCTGTCGGGCTGTCTCTACCGAGAGCATGGCGGAGGCGAGACGCGAGGTCCCCTGATGTCAGCTCGAGGGTGGCAGCCGTTGCCAGCCGACACACAAGGGACCAAATGCGCAAGACAACGGGTTAAGCCGGTCCTACCATCTAAGGCAAGAGCCCACGGGGCCCTTTGAATTCCAGAAACGCTTTCAAGACCTTGGAGAGCCGCTCTCGTTCAATGGGCTTGGCCGTGTAGTAGTGGACACCACAGGCCCGGGCTTGCCGCTCGATTTCAGGGCTTTGTTGCTGGGCGACATAGATTAGAAACGCGCGCGGGGCCCACTGTCGCAATCGGATTAGAAGGGTATTTCGTTCCGATCCGACGAGCGTAGTATCGTCTATTAACATGGCTTTAAGCCTAGATGCTGATGATAGCTTGAGCGCAGAGTAGGGATTGATACAGAACTGAACGCGGTAACGCTCGCCGCCAACTTGAGAAGCCATGAGCTTCAATGTTTCGTCGCCCGAGACCACAAGAAAATGTGGAAAGGTCTGCGCCATAAACGCTGGCCCTTGCGGGGCCGACGCCGCGTGGCTACGTGTTTCCCTCAGTCGGTACGCAGGGACCCGCGAGCTGCTTGGGCGCGGGCATCATCATGTGCACGGCTTCAGCATTCCGATCGGTCGCAGTGATGTTCGCGGCGTTTAGCTCTGTGGCAACCCCACCGCTGATAGACCGAGAATGTGCCCGGTGCTACAGAAGAAGCGGAATTCTTCGCGTCGGTCTCCGACAATCGAGCTTGCGCGGCGATGACCATGCCTGAATGGAGTCTATCCATTTTTTCTACGTCGTTAAGCTTGGCAACGTCGGTTTGAATAGCTGGAATCATGCCAAGCTGGGACGTGCAGTCTGTGGGCTTTGATGGTCGATTAAAGGTCTTCCCTCATCAATTCAGGCGGTGCTGGGTCCATAGCTAAACGACGCGACTTAGGCCAAGACCCGACATCGAGGCTGAAACCGGTGCCAAAAGAAACTAAAGCCAACTCGGCGCGTCTCTCTCTGGGACTATCGGGTCCTCCCTACTTCCGCATTCTGTGGGATCGCGAGCTTGAGGAGCTACGTCCTGTGCTGGAGGCCGTAGCCAAGCGCCGGGATGAGATCCTGAGTAACTGGCACAGGCAATACGAAGTACATTTCGGCGATTCGCGGGTGCTCTCAGAAGCCGAATTTTTCGAGCTATTCGGTCACGAGCTGGACGAGTCGATGCGGTTTCTGCTGGACAGAGACATGGCGGGATTTGTGGACGTCGTTCGCCGCGAAGCCGAGAAACTGGCCGAACGTGAAGTCCCGTATTTCGAGGTTGTGATTTCGCTGCACTTGTTCGAGGAGAGCGTGGCGAGGTCACTTCCTGGATTCCCCCCGTTGCCGCCGGTTTACCTGGCGTTCGACAAACTAAGCCACATCCGGAGCATTGTACTGGCAGACACCTACTTCCGGGTGCGTTCGTCACTGCTCAAGACACGAATACAGGACCTCGAGCGGGAAGCCGCGCGCTTGCCGCTGAAGGAACGGCAGCACTTTCACGGATTGGTTGGTGGCACTGAAGTGATGCGGCAGCTCTACGAGCGAATCAGTATGGCTGGCCACGCTCGAGGGACGATTCTCATTGTGGGGGAGACCGGAACGGGAAAGGAACTAGTGGCGCGCGCCATTCACGAAGTGGGTGAGACGCCGTTGGCTCCTTTCATTCCTTTCAACTGTGCAGCGATTCCGCGAGAACTCGTCGAAAGCGAATTGTTCGGCTACAAGCGCGGGGCCTTTACCGGCGCCACTATGGAGTTTCTGGGCCTCTTTCGCGCAGCCGCGGGAGGTACGCTCTTCCTGGATGAAATCACAGAGATGGCTCCGGAGACGCAAAGCAAACTGTTACGCGTGCTTCAGGAACGCGCCGTACGGCCTGTCGGGTCGAGCCGGGAAATCTCTGTGAATTTACGCGTCGTCGCTTCAACCAATGGCGACCCGGAAGAAGCCGTTCGCGCTCGGCAACTACGCGAGGACCTTTACTACCGCCTCCAGGCGAACGTGCTCCGAATTCCTCCGCTGCGCGAACGGCTGGATGATGTCCCACTGCTGGTAGAGCATTTCATCGAGCTCTTCAACCAAAGACTGAACCGAGAACCTCCAATCGCAGGTCTCGAGGCGCGAGCACTTGAAGCGATGCGCCGCTATGAGTGGCCCGGAAATGTTCGAGAACTTGCCAACGCCATCGAGACGGGGTTTACCTTTGGGCGTTACGACAAGATCCGGCTTGCGGATCTGCCAGCGCCGATTCGAGGCGAGCCCGAGATTAGCGCCCGAACCGCCGCCACCCGAGCCGCTCGCGCGGGTAGTTTTGCCGAGGCCGAGCGCGATGTGATTCGGCGAGCGTTGGAGACGACAAACCGTAACAAGGTCCAGACTGCCAAGCTGCTGGGGATCTCCCGAAAAAAGCTCTACACAAAGATCAAAGAATACGGCCTGTAAGGAATCCCGTCTGATTAATTCTCTGCCGAGGCTCCGCTGTGGCGTCTCCCTACGGGCTCTTTCGCTCCATTGATCTGTCGCCTTAAGCATCAGTGTGTCGATACATCTGACGCCTGAAGCTACAGCACAATCGCTGCGTCTGTACGAATTGGGAGAGAAGTTCGGCCATAGCCTGTCGTCCGAGGCCGACGGCGAACCGGGAGCGTGGCTATGGCACGGCTGATGCTCACGAATTAGATGGCTTTGAATTTCGAGCTCGCCTCTTGGACTTCATCACAAGCACGATGCTGGATTCTGCCGGACTGGATATTACAGCTCCACGCCTCGATACGGTACTTGCCATAAAACGCGATGAATGGGCCGCTGAGCTTCGCTCCCAGGAGGAACTCTTCGACCGGATCGATGCGAATCTGCTTCGCGAACTCGAAGTCCAGCGCGAGACTTTGGCGGCGGCCTTCGAGCTTTGACTGAGGATTCCAATCACAGCGCCAACAGATACCCTGGTTGTGGAGAACGAATGGAGCCGTCCGAGGTTAAGGAATTGAAACTGGGGACACCGGTCTGGGTGTGGATTGTTCGTTTTGGTAGGGGCCGTTGGTGGCTTGGGATAGTCGAGGGAATCGAAACAATCATGGGCCTGCCTCATATCAAGGTTAGGTTCGAATCCTGTTCGCCTACTCGGCACCGAACCGATCCGCCGGTCACCGTTGGCCTTGTTACCGCACGAATGAGGCGTCTTGCGCTACGCGACATCAACGTTGAAGGCACCGATCGTCCTCGATTCGTACCAACTTCCGTCCTCCGAAAGCCCGAGACGCCCGCCGCTGCAGATGGGTTGTTTACCGTCCCAGACTCGCGAGGATCGGGAGAAAGCGGCAGCCCAAGTGGCGCTTACGGATCCCCGGTCGAGGAGGACTGATGTGGAAACAGAGCGATGTGTCAACACCGGAGTGAAAGTACATCAGCGCGCCAGAGCAAAAGTCCATCATTTGGATAAGCCGATGGCAGGTAGGTTGACGTCTGGCAGGGGGAGCGCGAGGGGGATCACCCCCTCGCTACTGTGTCGAAAAGATCTAGCTTTGTGGGTTGGAGTTAGTGGTGTTAGCCGGATTCTCGCGGTTGATCGTCACTGATGCGGCGCTTGCTGTGTTTGAGCCTGAAGCTGTCACCGTTCATCTCGAGGATGTGAACGTGGTGGGTAAGACGATCAAGCAGTGCGCCGGTTAAGCGCTCGGAGCCGAACACGCTGGTCCACTCATCGAACGGCAGATTGCTGGTAACGATGATCGAGCCGCGCTCGTAGCGCTGGCTGAAGACTTCGAACAGTAACTCTGCACCAGTTGGGGAGAGCGGGACGTAGCCGAGTTCATCCACGATCAGAAGCTTGTAGCCGGCGAGTTGACGTTGGAGGCGCAGCAGACGCTTCTCATCATGCGCTTCATGCAGCTCGTTGACCAAAGCGGCAGCGGTGGTGAAGCCGACCGCGAGACCCTTCTGGCAGGCGGCCAGACCTAGCCCGAGAGCCACATGAGTCTTGCCGGTGCCACTGTTGCCGACCGCGATGATGTTCTCGCGGCGCGCGATATACTCCGAGCGGGCCAGTTCCAGCACTAGCGTCTTGTTGAGCGAGGGGAGCGCTGCGAATTCGAAGCTATCGAGACTTTTGACCGCCGGGAACCTGGCTTCCTTGATTCGCCGCTCGATGGTCCGGCGTTCCCGTTCGATCATCTCCAGCTCGGCCAGGCGCAACAGGTAGCGAGGATAGTCGACATCCTCGCCGGCGCATTGGCGCGCCAACTTGTCATACTCGCGCAAAAAGGTGGGCAATCTGAGTGTTTTCAAGTAATGGGTGAGCAGAACCTGGGGCGTATCGCTCATGAACCTGCTCCCGCCATCAGGCTCAGGTAGGATCGGGCCGAGGTGGTGCTCACAGTCGCCTGTGGCAGATAGGGATAGATCTTCAGGTCGAGTCGCGGTGGGCGCCGTTCGATGCGGCACAGCACGAGATGCTTGACCGCGTCGAAGCTAATCACTCCGCGATCGATCGCTTCTCGAACTCCTGCGACCACGTCTTCGAGACCGAACACCTCGAGCAAGCGCAGGACCTGAACGAACTCCCGCTTACCGGGCTTGCGCAGGCGCGCTTCGAGCAGCCGGCGCAGCGTTGCGAACTCTTCAGGTAGTTCCCAGCCGACCAGCGGCGCGGCCTGGTCCAGCGCGCCGATCTTCCGCTCCAGCAGGGCCAGGTAGTGCAGTGGGTTGAACACGAAGTCCTCGCGCTCGTAGGAACGAGCGTGCCGGGCGATCTCCTCGGTTGCACAGGCGATCACAACTTCGTGGACGTAACCTCGGACCAGCACCTCGCGGTGACCGTATGCGCTTGGCACTGAGTAGTTGTTGCCGCGGTAGCGCACCAGCGACAACGAGCTGACCCAGGCGGGCCTCTTTTCGCACGCATCATAGGGTGCGGGCGGCAGCGGCAGGAGAGCCTCACGGTCCTTCACCAGCCGCTCGCCGATGGTGTCATCATGACCACGTAGCCGATCCTTCAAACGACGGCGGCAGCACTCCAGCAACTGCTCATTTAGCTCAGCGAAGCTGAGTGCGCGCGGGATCGGCACCATGAAGTTGCGCCGCGCATAGCCGACCAACCCCTCGACCTTGCCCTTATCGTTACCCTTGCCCGGCCGCCCGAAGCGATCGGCGAACAGAGAGTGGGACTGCAGCTCACTGAAGACCTTGGTGCGCTTACGGGTGCCATCTCCGAGTATGCGCGCCACCGCCAGCTTGGTGTTGTCGTAGAGGATCGAACGCGGCACTCCGCCAAAGAACTCGAAGCTGACGTTGTGACCTTCGCAGAAGGCCTCGGTGCTCTCCGCCGGATAGGCCTGCACCAAACAAGCATCGCTGTGCGGCAAGTCCATCGCGAAGAAGTGGATCTTGCACTCCTCACCTGCGATTACCGCGAGCGCTTCACCGAAGTCGACTTGCGCGTGTCCAGGATCATGGTGCAGTGGCACGAACATCTCGCGCAGCCGCTGGCGATGCTCGTGTACGTAAGCCCTTACGATCGAGATCCCGCCGTCATACCCATGCTCATCGCGCAGCCGCTCGAAAATCCGTTTCGCCGTGTGCTGCTGCTTGGCTGGGCGTAACTTATCTTCTTCCAAGATCCGGTCGATAATCCCGACAAACGGATCCAGCTTGGGCCGCGCCGGCGGCCGGCTCCGTCGATAACCAGGCGGCACCGAGAACGCCAGCATCTTCGCCACCGTCCGCGGGTCGATCCCAAAGCGCCGTGCTGCTTCCCGCCGACTCAGCCCCTCCACGTAAACCGCTCGTCGAACCTGCGCGTATAGTTCCACCCGCTTCATCCCTCCGCCCACCTCTGCCGTTCCACGGCAAATGGGCTATTGCTGCCGGATTTTTACTCCGGTGCAACCGGTCTATCCGGCTGCTTCAGTGAGGGATTTTCTCTCTGGCGCTCTCACCTTGCAGAGGAAGGCCGTTCAGTCTACACGGCAATTAGAAAGCAACAGTCAAAATAGCGGATCAGGCGCATTTCGATTTAAACCGTCCGGAGCGAATTGTCTATCCGGAACGATCGGTATAGAACGATTGTGCTTTATAGGTTCGCTGTGATAGCGTGCGGGTCAAATGGCAGTGCAAACTACAGAGAGTGCTGCTTTCAGCAGGCGCGAGCGGTCGCGGCGCACGAGCGCCACACGCAATCGGCGGGTGGAACTCGGCGATCGCTCGCGCCAGCGGATTAGAAGAGTCGCTTCCAGGCTGTTGGCCGAAAAAGGCTATGTCGGCACCAGCATGGGTGCAATAGCCCGGCTCTCAGGTCTTCCCACAAGTTCCCTCTATTGGCACTTCGACAGCAAGCAGCACCTGCTCGCCACCGTTGCCGCGGAGGGCGCCTCGCGCTGGCTCGATTTGATTCCCGACTGGGAAGACCTGGACGGCTCGTTCGAAGTCAAGCTCGACCGGATGCTCGACATTATCGCTCATGAACTGAAGCGCCGGCCCGAGCTGCTCCGGTTGCAGCTGACACTATACATGGATCGCGCGCGTATTGGTCGCAAGGCTGCGGAAACGATTCGCCAGGTGCGCTGCGCTGCCGTGAACAAGTTCAGGCCCGCGATCGAGTCACTGGTTATATCTCTTGGTAGCGAGCCCTCCGAATCGATCAGTGATGAGTTGGGCAATTTCGCTCTCTCCTTTACTAACGGCTGTTTCGTGGATCATCAGATCGATCCGGTTGCGATTAACCTCGGCCATCGCTTCAAACAGCAACTGCGCACAGCGCTAGTAGCGTTGGCCAAAGAGATTGTTGGGCGTCAATCGGAGCTGCGCAAGACAAGAGAGATGAAGCGCGAGGGTAATCAGGCCTTATAGGGCCAAGAAAGCGCAGGCCGAACTGCAAAGGATCCCGATGGTCTTGAGCATTCCGACAGGGCAAGACCTGCGCCAAGCCGCAAGGCCAACTCCTTCACCCTCAAGGACAATGTCTATCGCTGGAGCGCCGATGATGTGTGGCTCGCTCGTACTCGAAGGTCATGTTCCTGACCTCGTGGCTACCATCGTCACCCTCATTCTCGATGCCGCTGCTGGGATCGTCGCGATTGTTAACATGGATGATTTTACATTCGCTGCCGGCGGTGAGATCAGCGTCCATGGTGCCCCGCTCAACCACATCTACGATCGGGCACTGGCACAATTCGACGCCTTGCTCATGCCAACCATAGCAAAGGTCTATCGCTACAATCCGAACAAGAGGCGCATCGATCGACGAAATGTCGGCCGGAGCGACCTCGCCGATGCCGCCCCTTTCGGTTCAAAGGAGGCACGCTGATGGACATCGGATTAAATATGCCGACCCACGGCTTGCTGACTCGCCAGGGCCGCGACATTTTTATTCGAAAGGTGCCCGCTGAGAAGCTACCGCTGATCGAGATTGCGCAGCGCGCCGAGGAGTTCGGCTATCATTCGCTCTGGTTCCCCGATCACGTAGCCATGCCACGCGAGACCGAATCGGCCCATCTGGTCAATACCGAATCGGGGCGCAACGCCTACCCGGAGCGGCCCAACATGCTCGACGGGGCTGTCACGATGGGCGCGGTGGCAGCAAAAACCAACCGAATCAAGCTCGCGCCGTCTGTGCTGATCTCGCCCTACCGCCATCCGTTGAGCGACGCGCGCCAGTTTGCCACGGTCGACGTGTTGTCGGGCGGCCGCCTGATCATGGCGGTTGGTCCCGGATGGTGCAGCGAAGAATTCGATGCGCTGGGAGTTTCCTTCGCGGACCGCGGCCGGATGACCGAAGAGTGCATCGAGATCTATAAGCGAGCATGGACCGAGCCATGGGTGGCCTATCAGGGGAGCTTCTACGACTTCGAGGAAGTCTCAGTCGACCCCAAACCGGTGCAGAAGCCTCGTCCGCTGATCATTTACGGCGGGGTTAGCCGGATCGGTATCCGGCGCGCGGTGCGTTATTGCGACGGGCTCTATCCGATCGTCACCGACCCGCGTTCGGGTCCCGAGGCCTTCCGCGAGCTTACCAATATGGTGCGCGAAGAGGGTGCGAAGATGGGCCGCGATGTCAGCGCCTTTCCAATGATGGCACTGGTCATGTGCGGCGTTACGGAGAACCGTTCGACGAGGGCGGCACGGACATTCCTGACCGGCAATCCCGATGAGTTGATCGCCGACCTGGAGCAATTGGGGGAATGCGGTTACTCATTCTGCGGACTTCACCTCGACGTGCAAGCGGCTACCGTCAGCGACTTCATGGCCCAAATGGAACGCTTCGGCAAATCAGTCTTGCCGGCGGCCGCTGGCATCAAAACCAAGCAGGAGTGAGCGATGGACGATCTGGCGCGAAGAATTCAAGTGCTCGAGGACATCGAGGCGATCAAGGAGCTCAAGGCCCACTATTGCTATCTCTGCGACGCCAGTTACGACACCGACGGTATCGCTAACTGCTTCGTCGAAAACGGTGTCTGGGACGGTGGTGAATTCGGCCGCTTCGACGGACGCGAGGCGATTCGTAACTTCTTCGCGAAAGTCGCGCAGGGCTGCTTTGTTTCGCCATGCACCAAGTGATGAACCCACTGATCGAAGTCGACGGCGATCGCGCCACCGGCCGCTGGTATATCTTCGAGCCGGTGAGTTTCGTAGAGGGCGGGCCCGGCTGGCTGGCGGGGCGTTACGAAGACCAGTACGTGCGCGTGAACGGACAATGGAAGTATGAGCGGCTTCGCTTTCTCCAGTATCTCGCCACCTCCTTCGACAAGCCCCTGGAGCAATCGCAAATTCATGGAATAACGCTTTGACAACCGCTGCCTGCAGCGAGCTGCAGCGGCGCGTAAAGGCTTTAAGTGGTGCGATTCCCCCGCAGAGTAGCCTTGGGTGCGGTCAGCGAAGTGCTGGCGTCATACGTGTGAAGAGAATTTATCGCTTGCCGATAACTTTAGAAACGGTTCGGCATAAGTCATGAGCTTGTAGGAGTGTTCAAGACGATGGATTTCACGCTCGATCCCGAACTACAACGCATAAAGGATCTGGCAAAAGACCTGGCCGCTGATTTCGCCACTCGGGCGACACAACACGACCAGGAAACTTCCCACACGACCGAGAACTACGCCAAGCTCAAGGAGGCGGGCTTTTGCCAATTGTGCGCCCCGAGGGAGTATGGGGGCAGCGGCGCAGGGGTACTGGGATGGGTAATCGCGGCAGAGGAACTCGCTCAGGGATGCCCGTCGACGGCGGTCTCTTTCAACATGCACATCGCCACGCAAGCCGCCTATCTCATGAAGGCCGACTTCGCCGAGAGCTACAAGCAAAGATTCGGCGACCTGATCGTAAGGCCGAACAAATTACTGGCAGCGATCCTCTCGGAGCCGGGTACGACCGGTCTGCTTCCTTCCACATTCGCCTGCTCGACCCAGGCCCGCAGGGTAGACGGCGGTTGGCTACTCAATGGCACTAAGGGATTTTGCACGATGGCCCAATCCGCGGACGTGATAAATATTTTCGCCCATCCGCAGGAATCCGACGATCCCGAGGCGGCGCTGAGTTTCCTGATTTCCCCCCGACTGCCAGGAATCCGCTTCGAACGCAACTGGAATACGTTGGGAATGCGCGCGACCAGAAGCGACAACATGGTGCTGGAAGACGTCTTCGTGCCCGAGGAGGGGCTGTACTGCGAAATTCCCAACGCCGGCAAATTCGTCTCCGACAGCGAACCGCTCTACAACCTGCCATACACCGCCGTCTATTTGGGGATCGCCGTGGGAGCGTTGGAGGTGGCCAAGGAGGCGGTCCATAGGCGGCTGCCCAAGGGATACAAGCAATCACTCGCTTACCATCCCGACATCCGCAGGCGCATCGCTAAGGCCGCCGCCCAAATCGATGCCGGGCGCCTGATGGTTCGTGAATGTGCCTGGTCCCTCGATCGGGAGGGGCAAACGCCGCGTGTGACGGCGAACTATTTTAAGACCAAGTATTTCGTGGGCGAGACCGTGGCGGCGGTAACACGTTCGTGTCTGGAGATGGGCGGAGCCCATGCGCTCTTCAAGGGCGGCAAGCTCGAGCTGCTCTTCCGCGACGGCGTGACCGCGACCATCCATCATCCGCCGAGCGACTACTGCCTATCCGAGGCGAGCATCTTCGAGCTTCGGCTCGACCGCAAAGAGGTGCAGCCGATGGTTCCTATTAATCAAGGGGATTAATTGGCGTGTAAAACTTAGGACTTTCCTCTAGACAGTCGATGGTGGTCCACTGGGTCCGGTTTGAGTTGATCGTCAGATCGTACATGCGGTTCATATAGCTCCTACCCGTGGCGTCGTCTGCGATGATTGGCGCACATGTCGCGACCCGATTGAAGGACCGACATTAGAGGTGACGTTGGATAGAACGCGCCCGCATTCATCTAGGAACCGGAGGCACGTGCAGGCCGGGTCTCGCGCGGACCGCCCTGGCCGTCGGGGCGGTCGCGTTTTTCCGCACAACGCCTACTCGCGCCTTTTGGGCGAATTTCTCGCTTGCACCACCGAAATCGTGGCGCCGCAACTCCGCCTGTTCGGCAAACGCGCCAACGGCGACGCGCCCAAGGCTGAACCTTCCGGCGACATTCCGTTCTAACCGACCAACCCGGGGAGAGCCGCGCAAGCGGTTCTCCCCCAAACCATCTAAACCGCAATCGGAGATTACGGACATGAAGGTTTACGAAATCGTGACCGAGAAGATCGTGAACGTGCTCGAACAAGGAATAGTGCCGTGGCGCAGGCCGTGGATCTCGACCGGACTGCCGCGCAATCTGGTATCGAAGAAGCCCTACCGGAGCATCAATGTGCGACGCGAAGTCGCCTGAATGTCCACACCGGACACCAAATCCGAAGCAGTGTTATCGCTCAGAAAGCGCGGTTATAAACCGTGCCTACTGAGACGGGTATACATCCCGAAAAGCAGCCGCAGGATGCGACCGCTCGGGATTCCAACGATGAGGGACCGCGCAATGCAGGTGCTCCATCTGCTCGCACTGGAACCAATCGCGGAATGTACGGCGGACCCCAACTCCTATGGATTCCGGACGAAACGCTCGGCCCAGGATGCGATGATGGAATGTCAAATCCTGTTCAACCAGCCGCGTTCGGCTCAATGGATATTGGAGGGCGACATCCGAGGCTGCTTCGATAATATCAGTCACGACTGGTTACTCGCTCATGTACCAATGGACAGGGCGATACTCCGGAAGTGGCTGAAGGCCGGATTCGTGGAAAGGCCGAACGCTATGGCCGACCAAGGCGGGAACTCCGCAGGGCGGAATCATCTCGCCAGCATTGGCCAACATGGCACCCGATAGGCCCACTTGCATTGCAGCAACCCGACGACCTTCTCAGTAGCATCAGCGCCGATACCGTCAACGCCGCCGTCGCCGCTTCCTCCGACGTGGGCGCAGACATGTTCCGGGTGCTCCAATTGAAGGAGCGCAACGCAGAGATGCTCGAAAGTGTTCGGTCCCACGGCGTGGACCAGGCGGCGCTCGATTTCAGCGATATCGTTCGTCCATGGACGCTCCGTGTTTGAGGTTGCATGGATAGGTAACCGTCACTTGGGCGGATGGGGACTGCACTAGACATAGAGTTTGAGGATCGCGTGCGCGACCTGCACGACCTGTTCTATCGGGTCCTGGGAACCGCCGACCTTGTACCGCAGCGCCAGCTCGCGGAGCGCGTTGCCGCTTTCCAACGTAGCTTGCAGGTTGCCGGCGCGATTACGCGCCTGGTCGAAAGCCGTCGCGATTGCGTCGAGCGCATCCAGCGCGTCGACAGTGGCGGCCTCGTCCATGTTAAGCCGCTCTGCCAGCGCGTCGATTTTTTCGTCGGTGAGCGGGTCTTCGTCGGAGAACTGATCCATTGCGGCGCGGTCGGTGTCGTCCAAGTTCTGAAAGACGCGCAACGCTGCAAGGACCGTAGCCAGTTCTTGGTCGTTGAATTTCATCGTCTCCCCTCCGCGCGCGCCGCGACCTCACAGACCAGGCGGCGCGATGCCTCCAATTTGGAGAGCGCGCGGGCGCATGGGTTGCAATGGCGCTCCCGCCGTATTGACGAGGAGCGCGCGGGTTCTCGTGCCGCGCGGCGACCGCGGGACTAATATAGGACCAATAAAGCATACATTGCCCATCACGTCAAGTATAAGAGAAGATTTGGTAGATGAATGAGCAATTGGCGTCGATGAAAGTCCTTAGATCGCTCGCGACGTTCGCGCGCTCAGGTGATTGTGACAGGCTGCCAACATGACGATGGCTCAGCGCATTCGCACGCCGGGCTGGCGCAATGCCGCGGCCGCCGTCCCTTCAAACACGTCGATCAGGTTATGCACCGCGAGCTCGGCATCGTGAGCCGCGTTGGGTGGTTCGCGCTGCCGATGTGTCCTGGCTTTTACCGAGCTTCTAAGGGGTCAGTGTCGTAGACCCATCCGTCGCTGGACAAAGACTGCCCGTGTCCTCGCCCCGCCCATGCGCCAACACGCGGCAAGGTGATCGCGATTCCGCAAGTCGGCGGTCTGCACCATTGCTACGAACGGCTCGCCGCCTGATCCGCTTTGGCCTCGGGGCTCGGCGTTGATCAAAGCGCGCCCCTATTCGCAAAAGGTGCCGGACCCTCATTTTCCAAACGAGAAACCGACTCGCTGAGGGGCCGTTCGCGGATAAGATCGTCGCTCGGGGTTCAGCGCGCTGGGTTGAACTTCATCGATCAGGATCTGCTCGCTGACGGAATTTGCCTGTCGATCGAATTTTGAGTAGGACAGCCCAGACCCACAGAAGCGATCGATGAAGGAGAGTCGGGGACGGCCAGGCCGCTGGCGACGGAGAACCGTTAACTGGTGGCGGAGGGCGACGAACTCAAGCTCTAAATCTGCACAGCTGGGGAACCGAAAGACAAGCAAGGAAACAACAGCAGATATGAGCACGAGCATGCCGGCGACTCTAGGGCCGAATGGGCTCGCAACCGCCATGGCTGGCACCCGTCAGGCCGTCGGGGCGCGCGTGTCGCGTAATGATTGGGTCCGGACGGAAAAGGCCGCTACCTATAAGTCGGCAGCGGCCCTTTCTCGATCAAACTTTACGGATTAGGCCGAGCTGTTGTAGGGCGGTCACACCGTCGTCCAAACCGATCTCCTCCGCGATTTTGCCACCTTTGACGCGAAGTACGGTGGTCCCAGTGAAATGCATCTTCCGTCCAGTCGCCGCCGGCAACGATCCGATGAGAAAGTCGCTGAAAGCCGGACCGGTGTGTGTACCGCCACCTTCCCATTGGCCAACCACATAGTCGCCCTCGGCGATAAGATCGGCCGTGCCCCAGAAATTCAGATCCGGAAACGCCTCGCGAAATCCGATCATGAACGCCTTGACGTCCTCACGGCCACGACGCGGCTCGTGCAGTGAGTATTGCAGCAGCATGTCGGGCGCTGCGAGTTCGTCTACCACTCTGAGATCGCAGCTCTTGCCCCAGAATTCGGTGAACCAGCGACTAACGATAGCCTTGTTGTCAATTTCTTTACTCATTTGGGCTCCTTTGGGCTCCTCTTGTAGGATTTCGGGTTGCCCCGGTAGGTAATTCCGCTCTCCCAGTTGATTTTGTGTTAGGCGACCCGGTCGATGCGGGCCGCGTAGCAGCCGGGCGCAGCATAATGGACATGCAGATAGGCCGCTGCTTGATTGTTGAAGACTCGCTCAATCGCAGACTCGAGCTCGCGGCCATCAACTAGTTCAAAGGCGAGCAGCATAACCTTGGCATCGAACGCGCGCACTGCCAACATTCGTGAACGCAATTGTTCGGGGATCTTGTCCACTTCATCGTACGTCTCCTCACCCCTTCGAACGAAGATGGCAAAGCGCATGCGGTAGGGCGAATCGGCGAAATGATGTTCGTAGTTGAGAAGCAACAACTCGTCGCCGGGTTTCGAGTCCGTGAGATTGACGCGACAGGGAACTATCATCTGTTCGTCAGCGATGTTTCGGACTATGTGCCGCTTCTCGAGCTCTTCATCCGAGAGATCAAACAGCGGCGCGAATTGTTCGACTGGCAGACCGGTAATTCTGAAGCTCATCGTAAATACCTCCAACGTGGTGTTCTTTGTTACTAGAACCCCACGCTGCCCCCTGATGTGAAATCGCTGAGCGGGATTCCCATCTAACTTTTTCATGATGGCCGGCAGAGTTTACAGGCGCGCATGCCGGCTCGCCGAGCTTCCCTTGAATCGGCGAAGAGAGCGATCGAGGAAAGCGGCATGCGTGGCAGGAAAGCGTATCTCCAGGGCCATGCGCTCGTACCAGCGGTTCGCCACAGAAGCGAGGTGCGGATAAAGGGCAGTCCGCAACCCTTGAACCAAGCGTGGAAGGGGATAGGCGAAATAACGATATTCTCCCTGTCCGAAGCCATGCCGTGCCATCACGACATGACTGCGGAACCCTTCGCCACATGTATAGAGATTGGCAATACTGTCGCATTCCGAGTCTGTTAGTAGACCGGACACTACAACCCAGCCCTGAGCATCGAGATTGGCGACCCACCGCGGGCCAATCGACCGCCATCACCAGATTGCTGGGAGCCATGGTGCTCATCCCGGAGTCTCCATCTGGAGAAATCGGCGCTTAAGGGCAACGCCCCAGCGATAGCCGGAGATCGAGCCGTCGGCCTTAATCACGCGATGGCAGGGTATCGCAAGCGCTAACATATTTGTCGTCCGCAAAAACTCAACAACCCTCATGCCGCGCGGGCCAGGAGGCTATATTCGTGGTGAAGTCCGTTCAGTACGGAGTGCGCCACGACTCGGCTCGATCGGTCGAAACGGTGCCTCTGGCGTTGGAACTGGATGAGTGTGGTCGACCTCGATTGTAATGCGCGAGCCACGATCGCAGAGTTTTTCGAAGATGCTCCTCGGTCAAGGGAATAATCCAATCCAGACACTCACGCCGGAGTGTCCCGATTAGCCTTTCGCAGAGCGAATTCGCCTTCGGGCTCCGCGCGGGTGTTTCGATGACTTCAAGGCCCATGCCCGCTACCGAAGCATCGAATCCCAGGAGAAGATCGCGTCGCGGTCATAAAGGATAAAACGGTACATGTGGTCTGAGGGGATGGCTTCACGCAGGTGTTGGAGGGTCCAGGCTGCGGTCGGATGGGCAGTCACGTTGACGTGAATAATTCGGCGTGAAGCATGTTCCATGACCACGAGCACGTAAAGAATCCGAAAAGTGGCGCTCGCTACGACGCAGAAGTCACAGGCGATGATGGCGTCGGCGTGATTCTTGAGAAAGGTTGACCAACGCTGAGCGCGGCGAGGGTTGCCGGCTGGTGCGGCCGGCAACTCTGGCAGATATTTACGGATCGTGCGCGGCGACACGCGGAGGCCCAGTTTCAGCAACAACTCGTTTGCAATTCGCTCCCCGCCCCACGAGGGGTTCTCGCGAGCCATCTTGCAGATCAGACGTTGGAGCTCCGGCGGAATCCGCGGCCGGCCAGATTGGCATTTCCGACGCCAGAAAAGCTGGAAGCCCTTGCGCTACCAACCGATGAAGGTTTTGGGCGTCACGACGGTCAACGCGCTTCGCCAATTGAACCGGCGGCTGAGCCACAGGAGGGTCAAGCGGGTTGGATGGGAGGTCCGTCGGGGGTTGATTCTGCGATCCTGGTAGAAACGCGAGCTGTTCGCGCAGGAAGAGATTCTCGGCCGCGAGCGACCTTTTGGATCGTAAACTAAGAACCAAAAAGCGGAGCAAATCGGCAAACAGGTTCAGCCAAAGCAGGCAGGAGTCCATCATGGACCAATGGTCCTTGATTTCGGTCTCCTCCTTCAAATTGGTCGCAATTTAACGCGTTTCAAGTCACGCCGACAATTTCTGCGGAGGACACTCGGCAGTTTTGGCTGAGGTCCAAAGCCGGCCGGTGCGCAGCACAGATCCGAACTCGGTGGGGGCCAGTAATCATCATTTCGAGCAGCTTGGTTTCTGCACAGGCCACACAAATACATGCCGAGCACCACCCAAGGTATAGCCGGCTGGGCTCGATTTTGCGTGGCAGGCAGTAATGTGACCACAGCGAGTGACCACCCTTGTGTTGGTAGGCTTCCTCCGGCGACGGATTGTCACCCGTGAACCCGAGCAGATCGGAGATTAGTCGTCCCACGTGGTATCGGAGGTATGCGGCCTGTCCAACGTACAAGATGTTATCGTCACGCGTGGGCACGTCGCGCCATGGATTTTCGGACACTATATAAACGCCTGGCCTTTCAGGCGGACGCTTCCCCGGGCTGCGCGCTACGTTGCCAAGATAGTCACTAATCTTATGAGGTCCTTCCCAACTCATTGCGGCACCGTCAGTTTCGCTAGCAGTAAGCGAAATGCCCTCCACGTGCGCGGATATATTCAAATAGAGAACGAGTAATGCCCTCCGCCCCGGTCAACCAGCTGTGCTTAAAGGAGTTATCTCCAAAAACCGAGCGGTTAAAACGAGCCCACCGAAGATCGCAGTCCCAGAACACAGTTCCCCTCAAGTCCGCCCCGGAGAAGTCACAGCCGCACAGTGAAGCGCTCTCGAACCGCGCCCCTTGGAGGTAGGCTCCAGAAAAGTCCAACCAGTCGAGTTTCGTTCCGCGGAATATCTCGCCGGACAGGTGTCGCTTTTCCACAGGCGTGAACGCGACTCTGCAGCTCTTGTGAGCGCGGCGCGGGCGCTTGCTTTTGACGTAAAGCTCGTAAAACAATGTAATTCTCCGCCAATATTGAACTATTGGGTAAAATGGCGTAAATTCTAACCGATGTCAAACTTCTTGAAAACAGTTAGACCTTCTGACGATAGGCTCCTGACTCTTAAGGAACTGGCCGCATACTTGAGCGTCAATGAGCGCACACTTCTCAAGCTCGTGTCGGAAGGAGATGTCCCAGGCGTCAAAATCGGCAATCAATGGCGCTTTCGCAAGGCGATGATTGATACCTGGCTCGACGACCAGATGCTTGGCGTCGCCCCGCGCCGTTTTGAAGTGCGAGGCGCACCGTCTGCGCCGCAACGGATGCTTGCGCTCGAGAGGTGCTTTCAGCCGAGCCACATCGTCCCCGAACTCGTCGCGACCACCAAGCTTGGCGTGGTTGAAGAGCTCGCTGCGTTGGCCAGTCGTCTTGGCTTGGTTGATGACGAGACCTGGTTCGTCCACGCCCTTATCGAACGCGAGAACATCATGCCGAGCGCGGTCGGTAATGGCGTTGCGTTCCTGCATACGATGTACCGCCATCCGGAGCACGTCGTGAGACCGTTCATGGTGTTGGGAAGGTCCGCGCATGGAGTCGACTTCGACGCATTAGACGGCAAGGCTACGCATCTCTTTTTCGTCCTCGGCCTGAAGTTCCACGAGCTGCATTTGCCGTGGCTGGCGAAGCTGTCGCAGATGTTCGCGCGAGCCGAAGCGACGCAGGCATTGCTCGAAGCGCCGGATGCCACAGCGATCTTCGAAGTTCTGTGCGGAGTTGAGAGAAACCTGTTTCCCGCTTTCCAAAAGAGGTCGATCGCATCATGAAGAGGCGAAAGGATCGGAACGGCCTTACGCCTCTGGACGCTTGGGTGAATGAGATGGCGTCGTTGACCCAGGCCAAAAACATGATCTGGTGCGACGGTTCCGAAGAAGAGAAACGTCGTCTGACGGCGCAGGCGGTCGCTACTGGCGTGCTGATGCCACTCGACCAACGCAGGCGCCCCGGTTGTTATCTTCATCGCTCGCATCCAAGCGATGTCTCGCGCACTGAGGAGCTGACCTACGTTTGCACGCCCACTCGGGATGAAGCTGGGCCGACAAACAATTGGATGGATCCGGGCGAGACCCGGCGAAAGCTCAAAAGTTGGCTTGAAGGTGCGTACAAAGGCCGGACGATGTACGGGGTGCCCTACGTGCTCGGACCGGTGGGGTCTCCTTTGGCGAAAGTCGGAGTGCAGTTGACCGATAGTCTCTATGTGGTTCTGAGCCTTCGAATCATGACCCGGATGGGAAGCGTAGCGAGTGATCTGCTACGCACAACTGACGATTTTCAGCGGGGCATGCATTGCACTCTCGACTGTGATCCAAACAGACGGCTGATATGTCACTTTCCGCAGGACAACATGGTTTGGTCGGTGGGAAGCAACTACGGCGGCAACGCCCTGTTGAGCAAGAAGTGCTTCGGCCTGCGAATTGCCAGCTATCTAGGTCGCAAAGAAGGATGGCTTGCCGAGCACATGCTGATATTGGGGCTCGAGAGCCCGCAGGGAGAAGTCACCTATATAGCGGCAGCTTTTCCGAGTGCGTGCGGCAAGACCAACCTGGCGATGCTCACGCCCCCGGCCCCTTTCAAAGGTTGGCGCATATTTACCGTCGGAGACGATATCGCCTGGATGCGGGTGGGTCGAGATGGACGTCTGTGGGCTATCAATCCTGAGGCCGGTTATTTCGGGGTCGCCCCCGGAACCAGCGCGCGCTCTAATCTCAACGCGACGGAAATGATCCGGAGCGACACGATATTCACCAACGTCGCGCTAACTCCAGACAATGACGTGTGGTGGGAAGGCATCGAAACCGAACCTCCCTCGGGTATCGTTGACTGGCGAGGAAACCCTTGGACAGGGGAGTCGGGCCGCCCCGCTGCCCACCCCAACAGCCGTTTCACCTGCCCCATGACGAACAATCCCGCATACACGCCGTATGCAGACTCGCCTGAAGGAGTGCCTATTTCGGCGATCATTTTCGGCGGCCGTCGGGCCACTACGATTCCCCTGGTGCTTGAGTCATTTGATTGGGCCCACGGCGTATACCTAGGCGCGACGATGGGCTCGGAGACTACCGCAGCAGCGAGCGGTAAGGTCGGCGTTGTGCGCCGCGATCCGATGGCGATGCTTCCCTTCTGTGGCTACAACGTCGCCGATTACATCAGTCACTGGTTCGGGATGCACAGCAAGCTTGCCCATCCACCCAAGATCTTCATGGTCAACTGGTTCCGAAAGGATCGAGACAATTCATTTCTCTGGCCGGGTTACGGCGAGAACATGAGGGTTTTGAAGTGGATTGCCGACCGTGTGCATGGCCGTGTCGGCGCCGCGCAAACCGCTGTTGGTCTCATTCCTCACAAGCTGGACTTGGATCTTGCAGGGTTGGATATTACCGCGGCGCGGCTGGACGGAGCGCTCGCGGTAAAACCTGAAGAGTGGGTCGCTGAGCTTCGTTTACAGGAAGAATTCTTCGATCGGATCAATGCCGATCTGCCTCGGGAACTTGAAGTCCAGCGTGAGACACTTGCCGCCGCACTCGAGCTCTGAACAGAAGGTCGCGTTAGTCAACGTGCCCACTGGTATCCGGGTTCCGGAGAGTCGATGAAACCATCCGATGTTAAGGAGCTGAAACTTGCAGCACCCGTTTGGGTGTGGATTGTCTGGTTTGGTAAGGGCCGTTGGTGGCCGGGAACGGTGGAAAAGATCGAAACTACGTACGGCCTGCCGCTTGTAGAGGTCAGGTTTGAATCTTTTTCGCCTGGCCGACATCGCACTGATCCGCCCGTGAAAGTCGGCCTTATCACTGCGCCGATGAGGCGTCTTGAGCTCCGCGACATCACTGTGAAGGGCAACGATCGCCCACGGTTCGTGCCAACTTCTCGCCTGCGAACGCCGGAGAAGCCTGCTCCGGTGAATGACTTACGCATTGTCGCAGAAGACTCGCGAGTCTCCAGCGAAAGCATTGGCGCGAATGGCGTTCACGGCGGCTCGGTCGAGGAGGGCTCACATGGAAACGAGACAATGTCCGCTCTGCTGGGTAAGAGCTGAATATGGGGTTATCGAGCATCTTCGCCGGGATCATCGACGCAGCGAAGTCGAAGCACGCGCTCTGCTGGAACGGACCAATGAGGGGTCCCTAGGCTGGAACGCAGAGGGCAGGAGAAGGGGAGTCTGTTTACCGGTAGGTCCGGCGAAGCGAATCTAATCTAGGCGAAATGTCCATGTTGCGGAAACCGCCGAAACCATCAAAGCCTGGACAACTCAACCTGACACGCATGTCTGTGCGCGGAATGTTCGGCTCGACAACGGCAGTGAGTAGTTCGGAGATACCGCTAGGTGCGCGGGGGAGGCAGCGGTCGGGGATGCAGCGCTGGACGGCGTCTCGCCGTCCAGCGCTCATTTCTCATAGTCGTTCATCAGACTCTCGGGTAACGCGACCACGCAGCAGATATCAAGCGCGGGAGTCCCTGAAACTTTACGTGGGTGTCTAGTTTTCGTGCGTAGTCAAGTCTGGCCAGGTCTCTCTGGTTGCCTGTTCTATCGCCCTTCGGCCATTTCGGATTCTGGTAATCGCCCGGGCGATAGCCGGCAGCCTGTCCAGTCTCAGTGATGAATATAGACTCGCACGATCAGCTCACAGGCATGATTCAGTTCGTGCCTACTGTCGAACGAATACTATATGGTGCGAGGACGGTAGACGAGCATCTCGAATCGGAAGTCGAACGCCTTGACGGCCAGCGGGTTTTGTTACTCGCGCCACGCTCCCTGAAAGGCCAGTCACCGTTTCAGCGAGCATCGGCGATTCTTGGAAAGCGGCTCGCGGCGAGCTTCACGGCCGCTTTCGAGCATGTTCCACTTGAAATTGTAATTGACGCTGTTGTCGCCGCACGCCGCTGCAATGCCGACCTAGTTATTGCGATGGGCGGGGGCAGCGTAATCGACGCTGGAAAAGCCGTCCGCACCTGCCTGGCCGCTAATCTTAATAGTTCGCGGCTACTTGGATCGTTCATGGAACGCCGCGAGCCGTTGGCAGTGACGCTCATTCCGCAAATAAGCATTCCCACTACTCTTTCAGGTTCAGAGTATACTCGCAGCTTCAGCGCCACCGACTTTGAAGTGGGCGTCAAGCGCTCATACACAGCTTCGGCAGTGGCCAGTCGCGTCGTCATGTACGACCCCACCGCTACTGTCCACACACCCATGGCGCTGTGGTTGAGTTCAGGAATCATGGCAATCGATCATACGCTGGAGGTCCTTTGCGGCTTCCCGCCGCATCTGGTGGGGGATGCAATGAAACTTTCCGCGCTGCGGGTGTTGTTTACCAATCTGCCCCGCACTCTGCAGGCGCCTGACAATTTGGAAACCCGCCTGCGCTGCCAAATAGCGGCCTGGCTCGCCGACCACTCGCCGATTCATACACAACCTCTAAGGCCCGCAACTCCGGCCCTTCCCAGCCATGCATTGGCGTATGAACTCGCAGCGCTGTGCCGCCTACCCTACGGACTCACCGCTTGCGTGACGTTACCGGCCAGTATGCGCTGGACGGCAGCGCGAGAGCCCGAAGTGCTGGCTCGTCAGGCGGAGGTAGCCCGCTCCCTTGGGATAGTTCCGCGAGACGCGCCGGACCAAACTGCATCGAACAGCCTCACAGACAAACTACAAACGCTGCTCGCAAAACTGGGCTTGCCAACCAGGTTTCGCGAGGTCGACATCAGCCGCGAGCAGCTAAGGCTCGTGGCAAGTCACTTTGCGCAGCGAGGAGCCTGCCTCATAACGGGCCAGCCCGCTACCGAAGACCAAGTGATTTCCCTGTTAGAAGACGCCTTGTGACAACCACCCGGAAGTAGTGATGGAGAGAGATTTTGATGGACCCATGTGAGCCAAGCAAATTAGCGTCGGGAACCGCGGTCTGGATATGGATCGTTCGACAAGGAGAGGGCCAATGGTGCCCGGAACTGTCCAGTCGCAGAGCAGCTAGTCCAAAGGAGGCAAGCACAGCCGAGAACTTCGGTTGCGCATCAGCACTGGAATTTGGTGGCGGAGCGCGATCATTTTTAACACCAATGCCGTGCGGGTTCGGAGTTCGCTTCGGGCGATCGACAATGCTCCTCTGTTCGGCATCGCCATGAACGCAGACTTTCCGTAGGCGATCGAAACCACCAATGAATCCGCGCGGATCATATATGGACCGCTTCGCAGCGCAACACTGTTGATCTTTTCGAGCTAGTATCACCGCGGCCGTTGCTGCAGCTTGCCTCACTTTTGCGGGAGGTCGTCTACCCTCATCCCTCCCTGGGGATGCTGGAATCGCCCTGCGCGCAAAACTAGGCTGCGGGTATGCAAACCGAATCCGTTTTGTTATACAAGACGTTTGAGTCCGGACCCAAAATGGAAACTCCGGATGAACCCTCGACGTCCCGGCGAGCAAAAATTTCGACTTGCTCATCGTCGGCTGTTTACGAAGGCAACAAGTCAACGGCAAGGACACAAATGTAGACGGGCCACTGACCTTGGTAGCGAGCAACATGGTCAACGACAAAGACAGCTTCCGCACTCGCATTAACGAGTATCTGGGCAAAGCGGAACTAGTCGTCTATTCCATACTTGCCGTGTTGCTTTTTATCACCGCCCTCGCGACGATTGCGAACGCTGGTCGATGGTGCACAGCAGTTCGCTCGCTCCCTGGGCGGACCGCAGACTAATTCCTCGAGCATTGAGGGTGGGCTGTTGTCGGCCAAAGCCACGCCAGAGCCAACCCCTACCGTCGCAATCTGCGCAGCCGCGGATCGCATGAGCTTGACCCAACAGGACTTACCCTGCAGGCCCGCGTGTCCCCTCGTTCGTTCCTCGGGATACTGGCCGAACGCACTGGCTTGACTGCGAAGAAAGGTCGGCCACGATAGTGCTGGCCGTTTGCCTGGTGCAGGTAGAGCGTTTAGAAAGGCCGAGCCCTCCTGCTTAGGCTTTCGCTTTTGGTGGGTGTAAGCTAGAAAGCTCGCATGAAGGCACGCCACATCGCTGTGCTCGCGCTGATTGGCTGGTATCTGCTCGCGCCGCCTAAACTTAATGGCTCCTATGTCACTGGCGCGCCATTAACGCGTTGGTTCCAATATGGAGTGTACGACTCTGCGGCTGACTGCGAAAAGGGCAAAGAACACGCCGCTGAGAAATATCCCGGTCCACAGGCATTCTTTGCCTCGTGGCGATGCATCGCTAGCGACGATCCGCGCCTCAAAGGAAAATAGGACACTCCGCCTTTCGAACTAGGACACTTGCCCTCAGATTAGGACAGTTGCTCATCTGGCGGAGTGGCGGGCATTTGCCCCCCCCCGCAACGCTTCCAAGTTTACACGCTCCCAGGCGTGCGTTTTAGACCGGACTTACCACGCTAACGTGGGGACCAAGCACGTTTGGTTGTTGCTGCCCGCTCTAGAAAAACCACGACATCCCCAACACAACGCCGACCGGAGTATTAAGGGCGAAATTGTCCTGGCTTCCGTTGAGGCCGGCGTTCGAGATGTGCTGCGCATTCAGACCGGTGTAGACGGCGCTGCGCTCTGTGACGAAATACGAGACGCCGACTCCTGCCTGTATCAGGTTCATGAATGGTCCGCTCAGGCGCGTCTCGCTAACGCTGCTGCCCATCCGTAGATCGGTGCCGCCGGGCGCGATCGAGGCATTTATCCAGGGCACGAATCGCCCACGACGGAAGTGCACGAGGTAGTATCTGACGTCCAATCCAAGGCCGGCGAAGTTCTGATGCACCGTGTTGAAGCGCTGGAAGGTCGGCTCGAGGCCGATCTCGACCGCTCCATCGGCCATACCGCCTAGGAGCTGCGAGCGCGTGACGCCGAATGGGAGCAGGGAGAAACGTGCGCCCAGATTCCATGCCTGGACGTAGCCCAGACCGTTATTCAGGCGCGAGCCGAAGTGCGCAAGCGCTCCCTCGACCGATACAACCTTTGTGTCCTTGGTCAGGACTTGGTCGAGGTCGAAGGCGAAAACGCCGCGGCTTGCGGCAACGATCGCAAATGCCGTCGCAAGCAGCACTCGACAGAACCCCGGCACCGATCGAACTCCCGCCGACTGTTACGACCGCCTCATGTTGGTCACCAAGTCAAGCAAGCGTCAAGCTCGGGTCTCGTCACGCCCATTTTCCGGCAGAAACACGGCGGCGCCGAGCAGGAATAGAAACACCGCTATCGAGCCGATCCATTCCCAAAATCCCAGGTGCCACAACGATCGATTTTCTATCGCCTGATAGACCGGATTCGACCATTTAAAATGAGCGGCAGTCAGCAATCGCAGCACAACGACTAGAAGCGCCGGTGGCACGGTCAGACTCCATGCGAGAAAAATCGGAAGCCGGGCGTGCCCTTCGTTTGAAGGGACCGAGAGTCCTATAAGGGCGCACAAGTAGAACGCCAGCATCCCCAGGCCCAGAAAAATGCCTGCGCCCCGCGCGAACATTTCGTGGAGGAAAGGCTGCAACACTATCAGCGCCCCGAGAATCAAACTGATAGCTCCCGCGCCAAATGCAAGAGCGCCAATCTCTGCCGGTACGGGAGAAATGACCCGGAGCCGCCTTCCGATGTAACCGGCAAAGGGGATCGTCAACAGGCCCGCCACGGCCACTCCAACGGAGCCTATCGCGTGAAACTGCGGATTGTTCCTCGGATAGAGAAGCTTCGACATCGACCTGGTGCGCCAGTCGAATGGACCAGGAAACATCCAGATTGCGAGCGTCAAACTGCCGAAATATGACGCCAGAATAAGCGGGATGAAAATCCACAGCAGAGTCCGCTGCTTCAGCCTGCCGGAGCAGAAATCGGTCAGATGCGAAATGGCAGTGGGCATGCGATTCAGCGGGGGATGTCAAGGATCGGCGATTCCACAACGCCGTAATGACTAATTTTCCGGCATCCTCTAATAGGTGTGAAGTCCCGCGATACCCGGGAATTTCGCTCATTCTCCAGAGACTGCCGGAAATTGAAGGACCGACTGGGGGGAGAGGGAGAGTTGAGTTCCGGCTAATCGTAGGGGATCACAATCGTTCAGGCGACGGTCGATCTGCCGCTGTTGAAAGCCGTCGCCCGGGCACATCGCTGGTTCGATGCGATCAGCACCGGGAAAGCGACCTCTCTCGCTCAGATCGCTGCGCGCGACGGGCTCACCGTTCGCTATGTAGGTCGCCTGATCCGCTTGGCATTCCTGGCGCCGGATATCGTTGAGTCCATTGTGGAGGGCCGGCAGCCGACCAGTCTTACTGCAGAAGCAGTCACCCGGCGCATCGAGCTGCCGCTCGAATGGCGCTCGCATAGGACCGCTCTGAACATTCAGTAGCCCGGACACTCGTTTAAGTGGAAACTGGTGGAAAGGGCAGAGCATCGAGCGGCTCACGCGTTAGTTGATGGGCTGGAGGACGAAGGGCGAATGAGCGGAATCAAGAGTCTGGCGGCGACGGCAATCATGATGCTGATGCTGACGGCACCCACGCTGGCGCAGTTCAAGTCCTGGCCCTCTCCACTCCCTCCCGCACCCGTGTGGGGCGACTACGACCATGGGCACGTCTGGCACGACGCGTCGTGGTGGTGGGAGAATCAGCCTGACTGGGTCCGCGCGAATCATCCCGAATGGTGGGACGACTACGACAGCGATCACGTCTGGCGTCCCGCCGGATGGTGGTGGCAGAACCAACCGGCTTGGACCCGGCTGCATCATCCCGAATGGTGGGGCGATTACCATCAAGGCTTGTGGTACCCCGCCGGATGGTGGTGGCAGTACCAACCCCAGTGGGTGCAGGTGAACCATCCCGAATGGTGGGGTTTCATCGACAACGGCGTCTGGTATCCCGCCGCCTGGTGGTGGCGGCATCGGCGCCAGTGGTTCCTGGCAAATCATCCTGACTGGTGGGGCAACGAATACCGGGGCATCTGGTATCCCGCCGGATGGTGGTATCAGAACTACCCCGTCTGGGTAAGCGAGAATCACCCCGAATGGTGGGGCGATTACTATCAAGGCGTATGGTATCCCGCCGATTGGTGGTGGGCGCATCAGCCGCAATGGGTGCAGGAAAACCATCCTGAGTGGTGGGGCGACTTCGACGACCATCATGTCTGGCACAACGACTCGTGGTGGCACGAGCATAACCCCACCTGGGCGAGCCAGCATCATCCCGAATGGCAGGGCGACTATGACCAGCAGCATGTCTGGCGCGACGTGAATTGGTGGGCAGTCAAGCAGCCGCAGGTTGCAGTCCAGCGTCATCCGGAATGGAGGCAGACGCTGCAGCAATCGGTCGAGCGTCAGCATAGCGTGCAGCTGCAAACGCTGGAGGCTCATCATGCCGACCAGGTAGAGAAATTCGAGCGACAGCATGCCGAACAGGAGCAGATAGAAGAGCGCAAGCACGGGGCGCAATTGCAGGCGCTGGAGCAGCAGCATATCAAGCAACTGAGAGCCCTGGAACTGAGACGGTTGTTGCTGAGCGTGCTGCAGGCGTCAAAGGGTGCCCCCAACGAGCAGCAATGGCAACAAGTTGCGCGCCAGCACGAACAGCAGGTGCAAGCCTTAGAGCGCCAGCATGATAAGCAAGTGCAGGCGCTCGAGCGCCAGCATCTGCAACAGGAGCAGGCCGGCGCGCGCCAGCATATGCAGCAGGAGCAGGCGCTCGAGCGTACGCAGGCTGCCCGTGAGCAGGCACTTGAAAACCGTCATACCGCCCAGGTGCGGGCGCTATCGCGTCTGGCAGCGCCCCCGCCTCAGCACGGCGCCCCGGCTCAGCATGCCCCGCAGCAGCACGGCCATCACTAGCGCGCAGCTGCCCCAAATGGCACTCGGTCGCAGGACTCGCGATGTCCGCAAATTTCTACCGTGCAATGTGCTCGCCCAAGGCATCGTTCGCCCAGGCATCGGCACCGAATTCCTCGCCCACGGAGAGAAAATCGAAGTGACGCGGTAGGATTTCGCCTATGCGAGCTATGCGAGTAATCATGAGAATTCCATGCTTTGGCGGATGATGGCCGATATCGTTGTGGCGGTACACGCGGCTTATGTCGCGATTGTCGTAGTCGGATTCGCGGCGATCCTCATCGGCTCAGCAGCGCAGTGGCGATGGGTGCGGAACTTCTATTTCCGTGCCGCGCACCTGGCGATGATTCTTCTGGTATGCGCAGAGTCACTTGTTGGAACCAGTTGCCCGCTCACGAGCTTGGAGAACGCGCTTCGGCTAAGGGCCGGTGACACCGGCTACGCGCGCGATTTCATCGGCTACTGGCTCGACTGGTTGATCTTCTATAATGCCCCGCCTTGGGTGTTCACGGCAGTCTATCTCACGTTCGGCATGCTCGTGCTCTTGACCCTCTGGTTCATCCCGGCGCGACGGCCCGCATTTCCAGTCCGGATGGGGCGATAGACCCTCGGCAAGCATGGGGGCTCATCACGAGGGCCATGATGAAGAGCATGACGGCGGTAAAAAATGCCCAGGAGTTGAGCGACGAGATGAGCGGCAACGACCTGAGCGACGGGACGATAGCCCTGCATAAGGATGTGGACTACAGCACCGCTGCTTCTAAGCAATTACGTCCCGCCGATACTCAGCTGGCTCTGAAGAGTTGGTGCTTTCCGCATGCTTGGCAAGGCGATAGAGTCTGCGATGCCAGTGGTCCTCTGTCGCGCCGAAAGGGGCTCGGTGGAAGATGGCGACTGCGGTTCTGGTGGCGCATCGGCCGGCTGATGTTGAGACAGGTAGCGCGGATGTTCTCGGGTTTTTAGGCAGTTTGAGCAGGCCCACGCCGCCACTGAATCAATTGATATCATACTGACAGGACACGACAGCCTCGCGCATGCTGCGAGTGGGGCGTGGGCAACCGTGACCTTGGGGAAGTCGCCAAGGATGTCGCGCAGTTTCATCGTCGCGAGTGATTTCGAAAATCGACGCCGCGATTGTGTGAAGTTCGGGCTAGAGGTGGCGAGTAGTAGCCCTGTTCCGCTGCTGTCCCGACGGCAGTACAATTTTGGCCTTCTTCACATGGAGCGTCATGAGTTTCCTGCCGCAATCAACGCTCTAACAATCGCCACAAAGCTAGGTCCTGCGCATAGCGAAACGCACTTCAATCTGAGTCTCACGTACGAGTGCGCAGGACTCATGGCGGAGGCACGCAAAGAAATTCTGGCGCCGCTGAAGCTGGAACCTGATCAACCAGGTGCGCAGAATACTCTGGCGGTGATCGATGCGAAGATGGGTAACTACCAGGATGCTCGCGCCGTCTTGGGTGAAGCTGACTCGCATCGATCCGGATTATGAACCCGCGCGCAAGAACCTGGCCATCGTCGAGCGAGCGGTTACAGATAGCGCGCCGTTACCTCGCCTCAGCCGGTTCGCCGAATTGTCGGAAACTTCGCGGCGAATAGAGGATGATTGAAGGCTGGCGGCCTTGTTAACTGGGCGATCGAATCTGCCGAAAGTAAGACATCTCGAAGAGCCTCAGGTCGGCAGTTCGGTAGCGCAGCGCACTCGTCCTTCGTGGTATTGGTATCCCAGCACGTTCGGGGTTCAGGGGCATGGATCAACTTCCAGAAGACTCGAAAGCCGAGCGGGAGAATGAGCAGGGCAAAGTCACGCGTGTTCGGGGGTCGGTCATCGACGTCGAGTTCGCCAGCGGGCCACTGCCGGCAATCAATGACGCTATGATGATAGAGCACGAAGGAGGGGCGCTGCTGATCGCTGAAATCCAGGAGCACCTCGATCTTCATACCGTCCGCGCCGTGGCGATGGAGAATACTTCGGGGCTGCGCCGCGGTGCGATCGCTCACCGTGGCGGACCCATCTGCGTCCCAGTGGGCGAGAAGGTGCTCGGCCGGCTTATCAACGCGGTCGGCGCTCCGATCGATCGCCTCGGGCCTATCGAGTCCAGCGCACCCCGCTGGCCGATTCATCGGAGCTCGCCGGCGATCAGTCATCAAGATCACCAGCGCGAGGTCTTTCGCACCGGCATCAAAGTAGCCGACCTTCTTGCGCCGCTCGCGCGTGGGGGCAAAGCCGGTATGTTCGGCGGCGCAGGCGTCGGTAAGACTGTGCTGATCATGGAACTGATTCGGAGCACTGTCGAAAAGTATTCGGGCATTTCCGTGTTCGCGGGCATCGGCGAGCGATCTCGCGAAGGCCACGAGCTGCTCGCTGAGCTTCGCGAATCGGGCGTCCTGAGCCGCACTGCGCTCGTCTTCGGACAGATGAATGAACCGCCGGGCGCGCGCTGGCGCGTTGGCATGACCGCGCTGACAATCGCCGAATATTTTCGCGACGTGATGAGAAGCGACGTTCTGCTCCTGATGGACAATGTGTTCCGATTCGTACAGGCAGGCTCAGAGGTGTCCGGAATGCTTGGAAGGTTGCCGTCGCGTGTAGGCTACCAGCCCACGCTGGCCACTGAGATCGCCGAACTCGAAGAGCGAATAGCCTCGGTGGCAGGCGCATCGGTCACCGCAATCCAGGCGGTTTATGTGCCTGCCGACGATTTTACCGATCCGGCGGTGGTCGAAACGTTTCGCCATCTGGACTCATCGGTCGTCCTGTCGCGCGACATGGCGGCGGAGGGACTGTATCCCGCCATCGATCCCTTGGCGTCAACATCGGTCTTGCTGGATCCGCTTGTCGTCGGCGAAGAGCATTATTCCATAGCCGAAGAAGTGCGCCGAACGATCGCACGATACAAGGAACTCCAGGAAGTCATCGCGTTGCTCGGCGTAGAAGAGCTGAGCGCGGAAGACCGACGCATCGTGGCGCGCGCCCGCCGCCTCGAGCGTTTCCTCACACAGCCATTTCTCGTAACTGAGCAATTCACGGGGATTGCGGGAAAATCCGTCACTATCGCAGACACCATCAAGGGTTGCCGCGCGATACTTGCAGGTGAAGGCGACGGATGGGCCGAAAGCTCATTTTACATGGTCGGAACTTTCGAAGATGTTCGTGAAAAGGAGAATGTTGCGCGCAAGGGGCAGCAGTGAACCGGTGAGACTGATCGTTACCACCCCCACCGCGATAGCGGTCAACGAAGATTTGGTTCGCCACGTTCGCGCCGAGGATCCGAGCGGCGCTTTTGGTATCGAACCGGGGCATGCAGATTTTCTCACCACGCTTTCGATCTGCGTCGTCAGATGGCGCAATGGCGGTGGCGTCGAGCACTACATCGCCGTGCGCGGCGGCGTGCTGCGCGTTCGCGATGGCAAGGTCGTGGAGATAGCCACCCGTGAAGCGGTCGTAAACGATGATCTAGGACATTTGCGCAGCGAAATCCTCGCCACGATGACGCAGAATGTCGAGACCGAACGCTCGGCCCGCTCAGGAGCACTCAGCCTCGAGCAAGCCGCAATTCGGCAAATCTATCGCTACCTGCGGCCGACTGATCGACCGCTCAGGGCTGAGCCGCTGAAGTAAACCGCGCAGGCTGATCGTGGCAACCGAACAAGGGCATGGCGATCACAAGTTGAGGGCCGACGATCGCGAAATGGAAGAAGCAGTAAAGCGGGCGCACGGTCGGCGCGAGCACTGGCTGAAGACCGGAGAATGGCCGATGGGCCGTGCGCTTGCGATGATGGGGCGGTTCGGATGGACAATCGTCGCGCCGATTCTCATAGGAGCGTTCGTTGGACGCTGGCTCGATCGCACCTTCGATAGCGGCGTGTTCTGGAGCGCGGCGCTGGTCCTTCTTGGCGCCGCATTAGGCTACTGGGCGGTTTGGAAGAGGATGACCAGCGAATGATACAAGCGATCATTTGGCGTTCAGCGCCCTATGCCGTACTCGGCGCATTGATCGGCGCCGCTTATTTCGCTGCGCTTGGATGGAACGTCCGGCTTTACGCAGGTCACGAATCCGGATGGAACTCGTTGCTGCTCCACGTCTCGCGCCTTGCCGTCGCCGTCGCGGCCTTCACGCTCTGCGCCCGGCAAGGCGGCGCGCCCTTGCTCGCAAGCTTCGCAGGGTTCCTCGCGATACGGACGATATCAATCAATCACTACCGGCTCACGCTCGAAAGGAATCCATGAGCCATTCGCCGCTCGAGACAATAGTCCTCTTTCACGTAGGCATCGTTCCTATCAGCGGCACGGTCGTAACCACATGGGGGTTGATGGCGACGCTGACCGCCGCGAGCTGGATTGTGACGCGGAGGTTTCGTGTCGACGCCGGGGGCTGGCAAGCGATGATCGAAACTGTTGTGGATGGAATCGAAGAGCAAATCGCTGCCCTTTTGAACCGTGATGCAGCCCCATTCCTGCCGCTGCTCGGAACACTGTTTATCTTTCTGGTAGTAGCGAACCTTAGCGGACTCGTGCCCGGGGTCAGAGCACCGACCGCGTCGATCGAAACGGCGGCCGCACTCGCCGCGATAGTATTCCTGTCGGTACATTTCTATGGAGTACGTGTTCAAGGCGTTCATACGTACTTGAAAAGCTACCTCAGGCCGAATCCGGTTATGTTGCCGTTCAATATTTTGTCCGAACTGACGCGATCGTTTTCGCTGGCAATGCGTCTGTTTGGAAATATCATGAGCGAGGAGCTGGTGATTGCGATCATTCTGACGCTGGCAGGTTTGCTGGTGCCGATTCCGTTCATGGCGTTCGGAATTCTGGTTGGCCTGGTACAGGCCTACATATTCAGCGTCTTGGCCACGGTCTATATCGGCGGCGGTATCGGCGTAATCGAGAAATGAGGGAGGACGAAAGTAGATGACGGTTCAAATGCTTAGCATAATTGGCGCGGTAGTAGCGGTCGCTGTCGGCTCGATCTCGCCGGCGCTCGCCGAAGGTCGCGCGATCACGGCGGCGATGGAAGGTATCGCGCGGCAACCCGAGGCTGCGGGCTCGCTGTCGCGCACCCTGTTCGTTGGCCTGGCGATGATCGAGACGATGGCGATCTACTGTCTGGTAGTCGCCTTGCTGCTGCTTTTTGCAAATCCTTTCGCGCGATGAATTTCAGTTGGTGGACCTTCGCGCTGCAGGCGGTCAATTTTCTCATCTTGATCTGGCTGCTCCGGCGCTTTCTGTTCAAGCCGGTCAGTTCGATGGTCGCCAAGCGCAAGGAGGAAATTGCGCGAGGCATGACAGAGGTATCAGCTGAAAAGCAAAAGGCTTCGGATCTGCAGCGGGACCTTCAGGCGCAGCGAGCGGGAATTGAGGCCGAGCGGCAAAAGGCGATCGACGAGCAGCGCGCACAACTTACCGCAGAACGGATAAAGATGCTCGATGAAGCCCGCGCGGAAGTCGAGAAAAATCGCCATCAGGCGGTCACTCAGCTCAGCGAAGAACGCGCCGCCGCCACCCAGGAATTGTTTTCCCAGACAATCGAACTGGCCGTGAACCTCGCGCAACTGCTGCTTCGCGAACTGGCCTTTCCCGCCATCGAGCACGTCTTCCTGACCCGCGTCCTGGACTACCTGGACCATCTCTCGCCATCGGAACGGGGCGCGCTCGTTTCACATGTGGGCGAAACACCGCTGGTGGTCACGACCGCTCACCCACTCGACGCGCGAGAAGAGACGCAATGGCGCGAACAGCTCGCGCAGCGGATCGGGGCCGCGGCGGGAATAAAGTTCAACATCGATCCGGCGCTTATTGCAGGCGCCGAAATCACTTTGCCGAGCGCAGTTCTCCGCTTCAACTGGCGCGACGCGCTGGCCATCGCCGCCAAGGAGATCAATCGCAATGAGCACGCTGGCTGAAAATGTTAAGGACCGCCTCGGCCGAGCAAGCCGACTTCTTGGCGAGCTCAAGGCCGAGCCGCGGCTCGACATGATCGGCCGCGTCGAACGAGTTGGAGACAATGTCGCCAGCGTGCGCGGCTTGCCAGAAACGCGGCTCGGTGAACTGTTGCTCTTCGACCGCTCGGATGGCGGAGAGCCGGTCGTCGGAATTGTTCTGACGCTCGACCCCGATCTAATAGGATGCGGGATGCTTGGCGATGACAGCAGCATCAGAGCCGGCAATCTGGTGCACGGAACGGGTTCAGTCGCGAGCGTGCCGGTGGGTGACAAGCTGCTGGGCCGAACCGTGAACGCACTCGGCGTTCCGGTGGACGGGGGTCCCGAGATCGAGGCGGCGGGAGTCGAGCCGGTTGAGCGGCCAGCGCCAGCGATTGTCGATCGCGATTTCGTTGATACTTCGCTCAATACGGGTCTGCTCGTAATCGACGCGATGCTGGCGCTCGGCCGTGGCCAGCGCGAACTGATCATCGGCGATCGTGAGACCGGAAAAACCGCGATCGCGATCGACACGATAATCAATCAACGCGATACCGGCGTGGTATGTATCTACTGTGCTGTCGGACAGAAGACCTCGTCCGTGAGCCAGGTGATCGATGCGGTCAAACGCTACGGCGCGCCGGAGCGATGCATCTTTGTATTCGCACCCTCGGACGACCCGCCCGGAATCCAATGGCTGGCGCCGTATGCCGCCTGTACGATGGCAGAGTATTTCTCGGAACGCGGCGGTGATGCGCTCCTTATCATCGATGATCTGAGCAAGCACGCGGTGATCTATCGGCAGCTATCGCTGCTGTTGCGAAATCCACCGGGACGCGAAGCCTACCCGGGCGACATCTTCTATATCCATTCGCGGCTGCTCGAACGCGCGGCTAAGCTCAACCGCGAGCGCGGCGGCGGATCGCTGACCGCACTACCGCTGGCCGCGACGGAGGAAGGCAATCTGTCCGCGTACATTCCAACCAACCTGATTTCGATCACCGACGGGCAGATCGTTCTCGAACCGCGGTTGTTTCACGAAGGACAGAAGCCGGCCGTAAATGTTGGCAAGAGCGTGTCGCGTGTTGGAGGCAAGACGCAGTCGCATGCGATGCGGAAGCTAGCCGAACGTCTCCGCCTCGAATACACGCAATTTCTGGAACTGGAAATCTTCACACGCTTTGGCGGGATGGTGGATGAGCGCACGCGCGAGATCATCGAGCATGGGCGGCGAATTCGCGCAGTCCTCACGCAGCCGCAATTCGCGCCGCTGTCAGTTGCGCATCAGGTGGCCTTGCTGGTGGCAATCGACGAGCGGCTGCTCGACCGGCTTCCGGTCGACAAAGTGAGCGTGCTTCAGTCGAAACTCGGACCCTGGCTGAACGAGCGCGCCGCGGGACCGATGCAGCATATTAATGCTACTGGAGAGTTGGAGCCGCAAACACGCGCGGCACTGGTCACTGCCGTCGGCGAGTTGGTGGAGCGCTTGAATCACGCGGACGCCGCGCGCCGCTAAGCGATAAGTCGATGGCCCAGGAACGCGAAACCGCTACTCGAATAACCTCGCTCAACGAGCTGCTAGAGATAGTTGCGGCGATTAGGGCGATGGCCGCATCGCAGATGCAACAGGCGCTCAGATCGCTCGAAGCGATTCGCGACTACTCCGGCCAGATTCGCGAGGCCTTGTCCCAGGCCGCGACTTTGCTGCCGCCTGCCCGCGCGATTGAAGTTGCGGCGCGACCAAATAAATCCGGACTCGTTGTGTTTTGCGCGGAGCACGGCCTGTGCGGAGGCTTCAATGAGCATCCGTTGCGGGAGGCCGAACGCGCTAGAACGGCAAGCGGCGGCGGGCTCGCGCTTATTGTGGTCGGAACCCGTGGCGCCCAGATCTGTCGCGACCGCGAAGTAAGTCCGGACCTGGTGCTGCCGATGGCGACCCATTGCGCGGGAGTTACCGGTGCTGCACGCCGTGTCGCGTCAGAACTCTATCGGATGTTCAGCGAGCGCCGCATTGAGGGCGTCGATGTCGTCTATGCAGAATATGCTGGGGCACAGCTCCCGCGCATCCAGCGACGTCACTTGCTGCCGCTCGAGGTACCGGCGGCCGTGCAACCGGCTTCCACGCCGCTGCCGCCGATCATCAACCTTCGGCCGCAGCGATTGTTCGATGAGATAGTCGGCGAGTATTTTTTCGCAACGCTCGAGAACGCCGCCATGCAATCGTTCTTCAGCGAGAACTCGACCCGCTTTCGCGCGATGGAAGCCGCGCATCAGAACATCCAGAACAAGTCCGCCGATCTCACAAAACTGATGCAACGCCTCCGCCAGGATTCCGTAACCACTGAAATTCTCGACCTGATAAGCGGTTCGGAGGCATTGGCGTCAACCTGAAACCCAAACAACCGTCCCTTCCGGTTCTCGAATGTGTCCGCAAGCATCATCAAGCCAATCTCGGTGGTGCTCAAGGGCACAATCTTCTCTGGTCTCCAACTCTCGGACATAGACTTGTCAGCGGCTTTGGCCGTATCTGGCACAGGTGATGCTCATTGCGTGGCGCGGGCCTTGTGATCGGGATCGACTCGGTGCCCAAACGGCAAAAGCTGGCCCGTATCTATGGAGCCGACGCTATCGTCGATCACACCGGGGAAGACGCAACTGATCGAAGCATGGAACTCACTAACGGAGAAGGCGTTTATTCGGCAATTGAGGCTCTGGGGAGCGAACAGACTCTCCAAAATGCCATCAAGGTAACCAAACCCAGTGGCACTATTTCGAACGTGGGGTATCACGGTAAGGGCGACTACGTCGGCCTTCCACGTCTGGATTGGGGCGTGGGGGATGGCGGAAAAACCCATTCGCACCGGTCTTTGTACGGGCGGCCGATTGCGCATGGAACGGCTGATTCGGCTGCTTCAAACCGGCAGTTCAAGGCCTCGCATATCCGTGCCGTGCCTATGACCAAGGATAAGCGGCCCTCCGAGGTCTTCGCGGCCATTACGCGTTGGATTGATGCGAAGATGGTGAAGCGAAAGAGCCGCGGGGTCTATGAGCGAGTGAACGGGAAGAATTCGAAGCAATAACAGCGTATTGACCTGACCCCTGTCGCTACTAGAAATACCATTTGGAGCCGCAATTTCAGCGGCTGCGAGAATTGCCATCGAATTGGTGCGCTGAAGTAAGTGGGCCGCAAGCTGAACCTAAAAACGGTCGGCCTTGGATTGAGATCGAAGAACCTCGGATACAGAGATCCTCAGACGATGACGTACCGGCCATGGCGCAATCGTTGGTGAGCAAGAGCTGTTACGAAGCAGGCGGCGAGACGTTCGTAGCGGTGATGCAGGCCACTGACTTGTGGGATGGCGACGACTCTTCCGATCCTGGGTGGCATGAGTGGGCGAGGGTCCGGGCAGTCCTTGTTGAGTGAAAGATGCGTGCGCGTTCGGTGGTAGTAGTCGACGTACGACGAGAGGACGCGGAGCAGATGGCGCTCGTTGAAGATCACCATGTGATCCAGACATTCGCGACGAATCGAGCCGATGACCCGCTCGACGAAGGCGTTCTGCCAGGGTGATCGAGGTGCGCTGACAACCTCCGTCATTCCCATAGCCTCGACTCGATTACGGAAATACCAGCCGTACGACGCGTCACGGTCGCGAAGCAAATAGCGCGGAGCGGTGTCCCACGGGAACGCTTCGGTCACCTGACGCGATAGCCAGCCTGCGGTGGGATGCAGGGTGACATCAAATCGCACAATCTTCCTGCGATCGTGGGCCAGAATGATCATCACATACAGCAGCCGAAACGATGCGCAAGCCACGACAAACATGTCGGTTGCGGCGATGCCTTGAGTCTGATGGAGTAGGAAGCTACGCCAGGTCGGAGAAGGTCTGCCTCGTCTTCGCACCATATACTTGGCAACCGTGGCTTGGCTTATCTCGATGCCGAGCTTCAGCAGCTCGCCATGGATCCGGGGCGCCCCCCAGAGCGGGTTGGCAGCGTTCATTTGCCGAATTAGATCCCGAACTTCGTGATCAATTGACGGCCGTCCTGATCTTGAACGCCAGCGCCAAAACAGGCGGAAGCCCTGACGGTGCCATTGGACGACGGTGGCCGGCTTGACCAACACCATCGCGGCCAGACAGCGCGGCCACAATCGGTAGAGCCAGACCCAGAGCAAGCGGTCGATCGCGATCAGCCGGGGCCGACCCGGCCGCTGGCGACGAAGAACGTGCAGCTGACGGAGGGCGAGGTTCTCCAATTCCAGAACCGCCCGGCTACGGAATCGGCGGGCAAGGACCGAGACGATGGAACGCACGAGCTTAAGCATGCCGGCACACTACGGCCGCCCATCCTAAAACTCTAGACTTTTAGGAGCGTTCGAGGTTTTTAGCAGCCACAGGTGATCTCGCCCCTGACCGGATGAAAATCCTTAATCGCGAGCGGGACGCCTTCGAGCGGTCGCGCTGGGCCCTTCATATAGCGTGCCTCGGAAGCCTTGGCATGCTCGAGCGCGCGCTCGGCGAACGTTTAGGTAAGGACGTTGAGTTTCGGATTCACCGCCTCGCATCGCGCGATCACAGCTTTCATCAGCTCGGCCGGCGATAACTTCTTCGCCTTGAACTGATCGATTGCTTCCGTCGCTGTCAGGTAGCAGAGTTCGAGATCCGCCGACGCCATTGGTTGTCCCTCCCTCGCTGTAGAGGTTACGTCATGCACAGCAGCGGGGGTGCGCTCATTTGTGTTGACGTGCGTACCTTGCACAGAGCACCGCGCCTTCAGACCTGATCGGTTAAAATGGCTTCGTCAGATAATCGTAAGTCCCCGCTTTTATAATGGCTACCACGTTCAACGTAGTGTGAGCGCTCATCAATATCACTGTAGTGTCAGGAAACCGGCTCTTGACTTCGCTCAGCAATTCCAGCCCCATTCATTTTGGTCATTCGGTAGTCGCTGAGCACCAGATCGAAGTCGTCTGTGGCAAGCATTTCCATAGCCTCGTGCGCACTCCCCCGCGGTCTGAACCCGATGTTCCTGGTACAGCGCTGCGAGGCCCAGTCGTATATTCTTTTCGTCTTCGACGACCAGCAATTTGGCCATCGTTTGCAGCTCCCATTGGCCGAGCACTGAAAATCAGTCCTGATCAGTTCTGGGGCATCGCTCTCTAAACCCTGATATTCTCAAGTGTCACCACGTGTAGATTGTTGCCGTCTCGAAGATGTCCTGTCCGGAATAGGTCTGCGCGGTCGAGGTGCAGGTCCCAGCTGGGCACGGAAAGTTGACAATACGACTGACATTCTGAAAAGGGTGTTCGCTTGAAAAGTTGATACATCGCCGCGGAGACTGTGTGATTTGCTCCATGACGGCCGGCCGCGCAGGCTGCACTCGGATACAGACTAATCGACGAGACAGCCACGGCCGCCAAGTATTCATACAACTGTTTCATTGGATTTCCCTAATGCTATTCATCACTCATCGAATGGCGGTGCTTCCAGTCGTTCACCCTCATCGCTCAGGCCGAGCTGTTTGTGAAAAACGTAAACCAGTGTTGGATGAAACACCCGGGTCAACAGCGCGATCGATATCGCGCCTCCTATGACGACGATTGCCAGGGGCTTCTGAGTCTGCGCGCCAATTCGCGTCGAGAGTGCAGCGGGCAAAAGTCCCAGACCGTCAACCAGCGCGGTCATCATCAGAGCGCGAAATCGGCGGTCAGCGCCCATGACAATTGAATCAAGCACGGTGTAACCTTGCACCCAGAGCTGGTGGATGTAGAAGTTCAACAATATGCCGTCCATGATCGCGATCGCGAAGATTGAAATGAAGCCGACTGCCGCCGAAACGCTGAACGGCGTGCCGGTTATGACCAGCGCCAATACGCCGCCCAAGCAGGCCAGCGGAACTTGCGCCATCAGGATCGCCGTATTGACGAAGGAGGTGGTTGCGGCGTACAGAATGCCCATGATCAAAAGTAGTGCCAGCGGTACGACGATTGCGAAGCGCCGGTTGGCCTTCTGAAGCTCGCTATACTCGCCCTGCCATTCGAGGCGAACGCCTCTAGGCAAATTGATTTGTTTGGCTACCGCACGCTTGGCGTCTTCGACGGTGGTCTGCATGTCACGGCCGCGGACATTAAAACGCATCGGCACGTAGCGCTGAAGGCCTTCGCGATAGATAAACGAGGCGCCTTCCTCGGTTTTGATGTCAGCTACTTGATCAAGTTGGACATAGCCGCCCGAGGGTTGCGCGATTCGGATCTGGCGAATCGCATTCAAGCTATTGCGGTATTTCGGCAGCCAACGGACCACGAGGTTGAAAGCCCGCTCGCCCTGAAGCACCTGGGTGACCGCCTGTCCACCGATCGCCGCCTGAACCACGCCGTTGACGTCGCCGACGTTCAATCCGTATCGGGAGCAGGCAGCCCGGTCGGGTGTAATCACTAGGTTGGGCTGCCCCATCGCGCGATATACTGCCATATCGGTCATCCCCGGCACCCCGCTGACCACCTCTTTGATCCGGTTGGCGATCCGTTCATCAACGCCTAGATCGGGGCCATAGACCTTGATCGAATTAACCCCTTTAACGCCCGAAAGAGCTTCCTCGACGTTGTCCTCGATGTTTTGGGAGAAACCAAAGTTCACGCCCGGATAGCGCGCGTTCAATTTATCGGCCATCTTCGAGACGAGTTCATCTTTGGTCATGCCGCGCGGCCGCCATTGGTCCTGGTCCTTCAGATCGACAAAAAATTCAAGGTTGAAAAATCCGGTCGTATCCGAACCATCGTCGGGCCGGCCGGCTTGAGAGACTACCTGGGTTACTTCCGGAAAGGACAGGAATACTCGGCGCGCGCCTGACATGACCTCATCGGCATTGGATAACGAGGTCGTCAGCGGCAGCGTCGCACGGGCCCAGATGTTTCCCTCTTCGAGCTTGGGCAGAAACTCGCCGCCCAGGTATGGAAAAAAGGAGAGCCCCGCGGCCATGATCAGCACGATCGCCACAAGTGTCAGACGGGGGAATCGCAGGATCCGGACAAACAGGTTGTGATAAAAGCGGTGAAACGACCTCCACACGATGTTGTGAGTCTCTTTCATTCCTTTTTTCAGAAGATAGGAACTCAGCACCGGCGTAAGAGTCACGGCGAGAATAATCGCAGTGATCAGCGCGAACGCATAGGTGTGTGACATCGGTGAGAAGATTACGCCTTCGACACCTTTCATCGTGAACAGAGGCAGAAAAGCAACGATGAAAATCAACGTTGAGTAGAGCATCGGACCACCGACCTCGACCGAAGCACGGCGGATGCAATGCATTTTGTCTTCGGTTGCCAAAATGTCTGTGGTCATGTGGCGATAGATGTTCTCGACAACAATAATCGTCGAGTCGATGATGATGCCAAAATCCACCGCACCGAGAGAGAGGAGATTTGCAGGCGTCCCGGTAAAATATAGTAGTATGAAGGCACCAAACATCGCCAGTGGAATGTTAACGGCCGCGATGAGGGCGGTGCGCAGATTGCCGAGGAAGAAGATGAGCACCAGAAAGACCAGCAACATTCCCAATGAGAGATTTTCGAATACGGTGCGAAGAGTGGTATAAACCAGTTCCCTGCGATCATAGTATGGAACGACTTTGTACCCCTTGGGAAGCATGCCAGAAGTGTTGAGCTGCTCGGCCTTGGCTTCGACACCGTCGAGGGCCTTGAGGGTATCGCCATACTTGCGCATCAGCACGATCCCCTCGACCACTTCGTCTTTGTCGTTCATGCCTACAATTCCAAGACGTGGGGCGTGGCCGATCGACACATCCGCCAACTCGCGAACCCGAACCGGCGTCGCGTTACTGGTATTGAGCGTGATGTTTCGGATATCGTCCAGACTGTGGATGAATCCGACACCGCGCACATCCATAGCTTGCTCGCCCACGTCAAGGTAGTTGCCGCCGACGTTGATGTTGGCATTCGAGATCGCGCCGATCAGAGTAGGCAGCGACATCTGGTAGTGAGTGAGCTTCTCAGCATCGACGTCGACGTGGTACTCCTTTGTCAGACCGCCGAAACCAGCCACGTCCTCGATCCACGGAACGGTCTTGAATTGCTTTTCAAGTATCCAGTCCTCGACCTCCTTTTCCTCCAGCACATTGTGGTCGGGACTCTGGACGGTATAGCGGTAGATCTCGCCAATCGGATTGTCGGGATTGAGGCCAGGAGTAATACCCGCCGGCAACGGAAGGGTTATAAGTGCGAGCCGGTTAAGGACGTCGGTCCGATCCCAGTAGTAGTCGCTGTCCCAGCTGAAGAACAACTTAACGTCTGATAAACCGAAAAGGGAAATAGTCCGTATTGCTTCGAGGTTGCGCATTCCCGCCAGACCCCACTCAAGTGGGATGGTGGCCAGCTTTTCAACCTCTTCGGCACTATACCCAAAGGGCTGAGTAGTAATCTCTATATCTGGTTGTACCGGATCGGGATACGCTTCAATATCCAGTTCATGAAATGCATAGAGCCCGGAGATTATAAGGAGCAGCGCAAGCCCTACAACGATCGCGCGCTCGGCGAGCGCCCAGTCCATTAGAATCCTGATCATCTCGCTTCCCTCTTAGGAGCTCTCTCCGTGCGCCTCACGCCATAGGGCGTTTAGCTGAAGTGACTTACGGGTTATGACGCGCTCGCCAGACTTGAGCCCTGACACTACGCGGGCGTAGCCCTGATCGTTCCACGTAGCAATTTCAACACTGCGGCGCTCAACCGTGTTCGCGCCTGTTTGCACGAAGGCGTAGTAAACGTTGCCGTCGAAAACCAGGGCTGTTTGGGGCACAACCAGAGCTGTACCGGGGTGGGTCACGATCCGCACCCGAGCCAACATCTGTGGTTTGAGTTTCTCCCCAGGGTTTTCGATCCGACAGAGAAGCTGAAGTGTGTGGAAGTTGGGATCAAGGTTGGGGCTGATACGGTTCACCACCCCTTTGAAGACTTTGTCCGGATAAGCGAGCGTGACGGCTTCTAAACTTTGGCCGGCATGAACTCGGGAAAGGTCGTCTTCATATATGTCAACGGTAATCCATACCCGCTCTAGCGAGGCCAGCGAGAAGAGTTGGTCGCCCGGATTAACCTGTGCGCCACGCAAGGCAAGTTTGGTCACCACAATTCCGCTGATCGGCGCCCGCATCCAGCGCGACGGCGTGGCGTGCTTGATGCCCGCGATGTCGGCGGGCGAGAGGCCAAGCAATTCGAGTTTTTTGATCGCCGCGGCCTTCAGGTCGGCCGTCATTTCATAGGTGCCGGCAGGTATCCCCGGGCCTGTTATCCGCGGGGGGCTTGAGAAGGCCTCGAGATATTCTGCCTCCGCAGTCATGAAATCAGGGCTGTAGAGCGAAAGAATATTCTCGCCAGCGCGCACCGTGTCCCATTGCGAGACTCGGATGTCCTCTAACCGACCAGTGACCCGCGAGATTATCGTTGAGACCAGACGATCGTCGAAATTCACCTGGCCGACCGCCTCGAGTATTCCCGGCAAGGCAATAACCTGGACGCTACCAACGGACAGGCCTTCTATCTGGGAGAGATTGATCACCATCCACTCCTGGTGGCCGCCTTGGGTAACCAATTGCGGTATGCCGGACGATGGCGCTGATGATGGAACTTCTGCGGCGGCGCGGCTCACCGTCGAACTGTCACATCCAAAGAGCAGGCTCAAAAGGAGCACTGACGCTAACCGGCTAAACCTCAATATTCTCAACAGCGTTTTCATTCTCATAACGGTCCTCAAGTGTCTGCTCAGGAGCGACCTTCGCCACCAAAAACTGGTCCTCCGCTATGCGGACGTTGATGCTCTCATGAGGTCTTGCTGTGAGCCGCATGCCACATGGCGTTAAATTTGACCGATTCTGTCGTAAGGAATCTGTCGCCTGGCTGGATACCGCTTAGCACGCGGGCGTATCCGGGCTCGTTCCATTCGGCGATCTCTACTCGTCGGCGCTCGACGCTGTTCGCACCGGTCACGATGAACGCAAAGTAGGCGTTGTCATCGAAAACCAACGCTGACTGGGGGATCACGAGCGCCAGCCTGGAACTGGTTACCAGGCGCACCCGCGCCAGCATTTGCGGCTTAAGCAGGGATCCGGGGTTGTTGACCTGACAGCGCAATTGCAGGGTGTGGATGTTGGGATCCAGGGCGGGGCTGATTCTCTGAACCGTGCCCTTGAAGACTTCTCCTGGATAGGAGGCGGTAACCGCCTCCAGACTTTGTCCAACACTCACGCGGGCGAGGTCGTCTTGATAAATGTCCGCGGTGATCCATACCCGCTGCAGCGTGGCCAAAGCGAAAAGCTGGTCGCCGGGGTTAACCGCCTGGCCGCGCACCACATTCTTGCTCACGATAATTCCGCTGATCGGGGCACGCACCCAGACCGACGGCCTTGCCGTCCGGATCGCGGCGATGTCCGCGGGTGAAAAGCCCAGTAGATCAAGCTTGCGCACGGCGGCTTCCTTCAGGCTTGCCGCCATGCTCACGCCGGCCGGCATGCCGAAGGCCCCGGTCTGTGTGCCGGGGCCGCCGCTTTGGCTCCCGTCGGAGGTCGCTGCAAGGTACTCCGCCTCGGCGGACATGTAGTCGGGGCTGTACACCTTCATCACCAGCTGTCCGCGGCGAACCATCTCCCATTGCGAGCTCCGCATTTCCTCAATCCGCCCCGTGAGCCGCGAGATGATGGTCGAGACCAGCTTATCGTAGAACGTCACCTGGCCTGTCGCTTCCAGAACGCCTGGCAGTGGCGCCTGCCTTACAGTGTCGATCGCCCCTTCCTCGGCTTGAGCATTGGCGATCACCATCAATTCAGGTCCGTCGGCCTGATGAACCAAGGTTGCCGTTTCAGACGGCCTGATGAACCAACCGGTTTTTATTTCAGACGACACGGAATTGGTTTCGGCCGGAGATGGCGACGCGCTATCGCATCCGCTAAGCACGCTCAGCGCCAGCCAAGCCATGATCAGACCAGAGAGGACCTTGAGATGTGTTCTTTTGTTTGCAAACCCTGCAGCTGTGGTAATCAGCTTCATTTTTGAAACGAGACCCCCATCGCCTGCTCCAACGCAACTTCTCCGGCGAAGAAGGAATTTGCGTTCTGAAGGTAAGTGAGGCGCGACGCGTAGTCGCTTTGCAAGGCCGAGGACAATGTAAGGAAGTCGACTTTGCCCGTCTGATAAGCGACCAATGACACTTTGAAGTCCTTGTCGGCCAAGGGAATCAGCTCCCCGCTGTACACCTGCGCCGACTCGTAGGCGAATTGCGCGGATTGGTACAATTGCGTGACGGTTGCCTCGGTTTGGCTTAGGACGGAATTCATGCTGTAACGAGCGGCCTGCAACGAATGTTGCGCCGAGCGCACGTCCTCGCGCTGATGGATCCAGAAAAATATCGGCAGATTGAATCCGATGGTCCATGTATTGCCCTGGGTCACGTGGGGAAGGGGCTGCGCACCGACTTGCAGGATGTAGTCAAACTCGTATCCGAGCGTATAGTTCGGCAGATATTCCATCTCAGCGAGTGTCACCGCCGTGGTTGAATTTTTCTCCGTGAGCGCGGCTTCGAGTATCTCCTGGCGCGCGTGCGTTGCGGTATCGACCGCTTTATTCAGCCGGATCTCCAGTGGTTTCAGCTCGATCTTCTGGTCAAGGTTCAACGGCGAGGCAGGTCTCCGATAGAGCAGTTGATTCAGTCCTACTCGGTCGTTCAAGCGGTTGGTTTGGTACTGGCGTTGCTGCAACTGAGCCTGCTGGAGAGCTAACTCGGCACCGATGAGATCGGATTGGGCCGCCTGGCCCCCCGTGTATTGGACCTGAGTTACTCGAACGACTTGCTTCAGGTTTGCGATGTTCTCGGCATTGACCTCGATCAGCGCACTGTCCAGCAGTACCTGGTAATATGCGGTCTCGACGGCGGCTCGCAGGTCCCGCACCGCCGCCTCATACGTCAAACGCGCAATCTCGGCGGTCCGGCTTGATTCATCCGCCTGTAGAAACGCTTCTCCCGGAAACTGGAAATTTTCGCTCAATGCATGGGCGTGGACAGCCGCGTTGAAGTCTTTGCTGCTATCCACATTCGAGTAGGTGAAGACCGGATCCGCAGGAGCATAGTTTTGCAGAATCTGATGCTGAGCCGCCTCCCATTGCGCTCTCGCAGCCTTAATTTGCGGATTGACTTCCACCGCTATTTCGACGAGCTGAGTCGCGTCGAGTGCGGATTCCACGCCGAGCTCGGCGCGAATATTTCCGGGCGTCGCGAATAAGGGCCCGACCATCGATAGCGCCACTATCAGCGCGCCCCCAATTCTCTCTTTATGCAGCATTGACGCTCCTAGTCTGCTTCGCGATGGCCGAATGCTCTCGCTCGTGCGGCAACGAGGCCAGCACTGCGAAAGCTGCTCAGCGAATCGAGCGAACCATCGCTAGTTAAGCCCTTCGATGACCGAAGTTACGGGCTGCGAAGAGCGCGATTGTTAGTTGTTTTCGAGCTGCGTCGCGTGTAAACGGCAACGCGATTCGCCCGACAAGACATCAAGCTCGAGGAGGTGACCGTATGCTGGGAAAGCCGGCGACACCGGATCGACAGTGGTCATCGATAACCATGTCGGGAGAGACGTTTCGCTGTTGCGGGATCGGGAAGGAGATCGTACTAGGAGCCAAGGCAACACGCCTGTGCGATGGCGCCGCAACGCTGAACTGAATCGCCGTCGGGTTAGGCGACTGAATGCTCGTGTCGAAGGGTACGAAGGTTGTTCTGAGGGGAATAAGCCTCGACGCTCGGGCTGCAGGCATTCCGTTCAATGGAACAGAAACGAGCACCAAGGTCAGAAGCAGACGGCAAAGTTGAGGAGCAGCCCGCCGCTGTGTATAAGGAAGCATGCGCACAGCAGCTCTGTATGTGGCGCTAGCTCTCACACTTCTCTCCTGCGACAGGGGCTCTTACGGAGTCGTCACTCATCGCGGCCGCGACGGCCGGCCCGACCAGTGGGTCCGGCGCGTCAGCCGCGATGAGTACCAGATAGCGATCGATACCAACGGCGACGGGAAACCGGACCTTATCAAAGACGTGAAAGGCGATCGAATCGTCGAGGTCGAGAGCGACCGAAATTTCGACGGGCGGGTCGATCTGGTCCAGCAGTATTACAACGGTGTTGTGGTTCGCGAGATTCGCGATGACGACTACGACGGGAGGCCTGAGACTGTCAAGACCTTTCGCCCCAACGGAACGCTCGCGATAGTGGAGCGCGATCCAAGCGAACGCGGTGTCATCGACATAGTGGAATACTATGACGAGGCTGGTCATCTGACGCGCCGCGAGGTGCGCAAGAAGTAACGAGGGTTTGGTTACTCGTAACATGCTCAGACCGTCGAAAGCAATCATTGTGCCAGCGCGGCACTCTATCTTTGGATCCTCATTTCAGAGGCCTTCTGAACTTTTACTCGATCCGGCTCACGTAAAGGAGTACGAAGCGCGCCGTCCACCATGCTCAAATAATTGAGGTGATCTCTATACCAGTCGACCAACCTTGAGTGAACGCCCGCCCTAGCCTCCACCAAACCGCGGAATCGCCGGCGGAGTTGATTTATCCGGCGAATCCAGAGGTGCCGTTGACCGCCCATTTGGGCGCGCGCACCTCCATTCCTGGACGCAATCCCTCGACCCGAATCTGATGTGGCCGGGCGCCGCCGGCTGACGCGTAGCGCACGGTGTATTGCTCGCGCAGCTCAGCCGAAATGCTTTGGAAGTGAGAGTCGAGCCCGGACAGATCGCTCACGTGAGGATTGATTATAAAGGTTGTTGCCCCGGTTTCATCGCTCAAGCTCCGCAACGTGGCCGCATCGACCCGTTCGTCCTCGCCGCCACCCGTGTGATGCCTGAGACCGCCGCCGAACCGTATCCCACCACCACCGAACATCGGCGCCATCATCATCGGACCCGTCGCCATCGTCGGCGCACCGGTGGTGCCGATGCCTACGGTATAAATCAAAACCCCTCCTCGGCGCCCAGCCTGGATGGCGTCGTTGAGCGAGTTCGAGCTGGCATTGTCCATACCATCGGTCATTACCAGCAGCGCCTTCTTGGGCCATCGGCCTTGTTCGACCTTCTGGAGCCCCTGCACCACCGCGTCATACAACGCGGTCCGGCCCTGGGCGTGAAGGAGCCCGATCGCCCGATTCAGACCCGCGGGATTGTCGGTGAAGTCCTGCAGCAGGAAGGCGCGGTCGGAAAACGCTATTAGGAAAAATTGGTCGTTCGGATTCAGGGTCCGAACAAAGTGCTGCAGCGCGGCTTCGGCGGCCGCCAGCTTCCACGACATGCTGCCGCTGGTGTCAACTACGATACCGATACTTGCGGGCGTCTCGACGTCGCGCTGAAGACTGAGAACCGGCCGCTGGATTCCATCTTCATAGAGGGTGAGATCCTGCTTGCGCAGGTCCTGAATCCATCGTCCGGTGTCGTCAGTGGCCGTGATCGAAATTCTGCCGACGTTGGTTTGCGGCTGGTGCTCAATCGGCACTTCGAGCGACGATCCCTCTTGACCTTGTGACCGAGGCAATTCCAGCGCCGGCGGCGGTGGTGATTGCGGAGCTGTTTGCGGCAGCGTGAGAGTCTGATGGGGCGCTCCCTGAGTCGGCGGCTGCGGAACGTATCCAGGCTGAAGATTTTGCGATTGCGCCGCCTGTGCGATCTCGATCGCAGGGGGAGCGCCTGGCTGTGGCGCCGGATAGTCGGCCAGATAGCTCTCCGAACTTGGGTTGGGCCCTATCGCTTGGGGGTCGGACGCAGTCGCTTTCGTGACCAAAGCAGTCAGGATCGCCAATGCCATCACGGCAACCGCAATTGCACCTGAGCGAACATTAATTTTTCGATTCATCTTCCTGTGCTCTGAAAACCATGGAGCAATGACTTCATTCACCATCTGTGGTTCTGCAAAATTCGAAGCGACCTCTCCCGCTGCTCGCGATGCTCGCGCCGACCTCTCTTGGGACAATCCTGCCGCGCGAGTTACGCAAAGGTCTCTTCTTTAGGGCTATTCCTGGCCGAAGCGCTTCTCGAACAGCGCTTGAATCGCTGCGACCGCATCGATCGCATCGTCCCCTTCAGCCCATAGCTTGAGTTTCGAGCCTTGCCCCGCCTCCAGCATGATCAGTTCCATCACGCTCTTGGCGCTGACCTGACTCTTTCCGCACCCGATCATAGTCCGCGCAGCGAACTTGCCGGCCGTCCGAGCGAGCGTCGAGGCGGCGAGCAGATTCAAATCAAGCCGGTTTTTGATCTCCACAGTCATCTCCGCCATAATCACTCCGGATCTCCGCCCAGTAACGCCGTGGCAACCGGGGAATTGTAAATCTCAGCGTTCGCTCGTTTATCGCCGATCGGCGCGCCGTCCACATCACATCGTGGATGGCTGCGCCGGCCGGTTCCGACAGTTGTAACGATCATCAGGTACCGCACGTGCCTCAGTTATCGTCAGATCCTGCCTACCGCCTGGCGGTCAGCTTGAGGTAGCCGCGCATGACCGATCGTCCCTAGGAATACTGGCCTTTATCCGGTAGCAAAATTACGCCACAGAAGTTGGTTACGATTGAAATCCGCAAAGGTTTCAGGGTTGTGGTGGAAGACCGGGCAGCTCTCGAGCCCGACCCCTTCCCTTCGAAAAATTTCTACTGGAGTCGCAATTTCAGCGATGAGAATTGCTATCGAATTGGTGCGCTGAAGTAAGTGGGCAGCAATCTGAACTTAACACGGACGGAGCCGAATCGAGATCCAATAACCTCTGATACAAAGATTCTCAGACGATGGCGTAGCGCTGCAAGACAATTCGTCGGCCAGCGGCAGCAGGTACGAGCTAGGCGGCGAGCCGTCCGTAGCGATGATGCAGACCGCCGACCTGTCTTTTCGAGGCGCTCTTGCGCTCTTTCCTTTTGATTTCCAACGCCAGTTGGTTCCTCCGGCATGAAGTTATTTCTTTTTTCTCTTAATCTCGCTAAACACGTCGAAATAGCCCGCGCGTGGCTGACAGCGGCGGATCCCTTTGCGTTTTGTTTTGTCCGGAAATCGATCTTTTTCTGAACAGGCGCGCTCGCATAGGTGAGATCGCTGCAGCGGTTCTCATCTCGATTCGCGTGGCTCGTCGGTTTATTACTGAAGTAGGGAGAAGCGCTGCGCTAGGCCTGTCCACATGTAACTTCTTCCGCGCCCGAGCGTCTTTCGTTTCAGCGTCGCATGAACACAGCACGACCCTTGGTTCTCCTTCAGATGGCCAGACTAACTGTCCCTTTGTTCATAGCTCCACGGAGAATGTTTGGAATGCTGCTCTTCGCAACTCTGGACGGGTTGTTACGGCCCTGGGTGGGGAGGGGGAAGTCCCGCTCTGTGGAGAGGGGGAAGTCCGGGCTACACTCGAACAACGTCTACCGGGGCTACGACAGGTATCCGCAGGTCGGTCTGAACAGAAGTACATTCGGAGGCTATGTTCCGGCCAGGGAGGCTTGGGCCGCGAGTACCTGTGGCCGGATCAGCTATGGCGGAGCGGACGCAACAATGCTTTGCCGTCCAGACGGCTTTTCGGTCCACCTGCCACTCCGTCGTCGCGCCCCCACTAATCCAGGCAAACCATCCGCCAGGCAATAGAGACCGATCATGCGCGTCAGGATTTTGAAACTGGGGGTTGGCCAGATCAGGGCGCAGATTGCCCAGCACCCCAGAGAAGACGCCGCGCAAGAAGGCGCATTAGATGTCGCCTAGTTTGCCGCTCACGCGAACTTTGCACTCCCGCAAGTGACGGGAGGGGCTTCTTTCTTTGGTTCGTTCATCGGGTATTTCCTCGTCGGGTTTGCCGTTGTTTACACATTCTTGCTCAAGGACCTGATTTGCGCTTCGGAAGAGACTCTATCCACAATGGCGTTGGCTGTTGGCCAACCGGTCCTGAACGTTGTAGACTCCCACGAGCGATCAGGAAATTGCCCCGATTGCCGGGCCTTGCGCGATTCTAAGGATCGACCACTGGCGGACGACTTCCGAAAATCAAGCCGCCGAGACTTTGGTACCTGTGCCTCCCGAAAACCTTATCCGGGATGACGCGCGCGTGGGCGTATGGTAATGAAGTGGCCGATGGTCGCGTTTCTGACCAGCTGCTGCTTGCCACCTGGCCGCGGTTCACACGTCGAGCGCGGCTTGAGGCCGAGAATCTCCTCCTGCGCCAACAGCTGGTAGTTCTTCGGCGTGTCGTCCGGGAACAAAGGCTGTCTCGGTCGAGCGAGCGCTCGTACATCCTCTTGCAATCGTTGACTTGCGCGTGAATAATGCATGGAGCGTTTTTCTGGAAGCGCCTGAAGCTGCAAGCTTTGGGGGGGCGTTATGCAGAATCAGCAGAGGCACGGAAGCGGTCGCTATCATCATCATCGCTCCCATCTTGGGCATCGGATAAACAGACGCGCAGTCACCTTCATTAAGGTTCATACCTTCGGCGGGCGCGGTTCACCTTCCTACTAAGCCCCAACAACAAAGTAGCCAACTCCGCAATCGCAGGCGGCATGTTGGCTTTTGAGCGCTCTCGAAAGCGCGATGAGCGCTTTAGGGGCGAATCGCAAAAATTCGGCCACCGCCGGTAATCGAGGCTTTAGCTCCTCCAGTCGTGGTCGGTTTACCACGACTGGGGGAGCGGTCCCAATCTCCATCAGCCTAATTGGGGAGATGGGGGCTGGGGTCCGCTTCGTCAACGGCTTGTCGGCACACTTGAACAGGGCTGAGGGCACCAATGATGTATAGCATCAAAATGTCTATAGTAGTCGGAATTATGTTAATTTTGTCTGCGGGTTCCGCTAATTCGCAAACTCACTTTAGAAATCAGAAATCCGGTTTAAATCCTACTTTTTCTACCTATTCCGGAATGGGAGATCCGCTTGCGGCGATGACAAGCAACTCAATTGACATGACCAATTTCGTCAATGGTCAGCTGAATATGAAAGAACTCGAGACTCTAAATTCGGCAACTAACCCAACAGGTCCAGCTGGTCAATTAGGGCCCTTATTCAATAATACCTCGTGCGCGGCTTGTCATAGCAATCCAGCAATGGGAGGGGGCGGCCTGAATCTGTTTGAGCAACGGCTATCAACCGGGGGACCTCCTGTAAGAATCTTTGCAGTAGACAACATGCTTATGGAAGGTCCAACCATGGAGAATACGGATGTGATCTTTCCATACGGGATAGCGGCTGCCACACTGGGCGGAGAGATAGGATTGGCAGACGATAGGGCCTCCACCTGTCAACAAGTCGAGGAAACCAGAGGCTTTTCATACAAATTACCAATTTGCATTCCCGGAACGTCCAACGACACTGGGACAACCGGAACGCCAACTTGCATTGCTCATCGAGAATCATTGCCCATTTACGGCGATGGCTTGGTCGAAGCAACTGCCGATGAGACCTTTGAGCAAATCGCAGCTAACCAAGATCCATCGATCCGCGGATCGACTCGGATGATTGTCGAGACGAACCAGAATGGTCCGCCTACGTCCGAAGTGTCATCGGCCACGTTGGCAGCCCTATCAACTCCGCATGTCGGCAGATTCGGATGGAAGGATGAACATGCTACCTTGTTAGGGTTTGCCGGTGACGCTTATCTTAACGAAATTGGTATTACCAATGATTTAAATAAGAATCCGAACACAACCTGTGCAATGGGCGTCACTCAGTTTGGTGTACCTCTACAGGTGGCTGATGACCCGGAAGACACAGTAGATTCGACCGGACGCGCAGATTTAGATCGCTTTACCGATTTTATGCGCGGATTACAACCTCCGCCTCAAGCTCCACAAACTGCGGACAGTCAGGCTGGACAGCAGTTGTTTGGGCAGATAAATTGCTCCGGTTGTCATGTCGAGTCGATAACGACCGCATCAAATCCATCTGCATTCGTTCCTCCAACCATTAATGGTCAGCCCCTTACATCGACAATGAACTCGACTTTGGCTAATGTTACCTATCATCCATATAGTGACTTTCTGATGCACGACATGGGCAGTATGGCAGACGGAGTGAACGATAATAATTCACCTACTGACGTAGGTGGACCGACTATGGTGCGTACTATGCCATTGTGGGGAATACGTGCTCGTGAATTCTATTTACATGACGGCCGTGCTGCCGACATACCTACTGCGATATTGTTGCACGATGGGCAGGGGAAGGCTGCGGCTCAAGCTTTTCAGGCTTTAAGCCCCAGCCAGCAACAACAGATCGTCGACTTCATCGAAACTCTGTAACTGCTGCGGGTGGCGCACGCCACACGGGCGGCAGCCCTTGCGAGGGCTGTCGCCCGAACGAAAACTTGGCCTCAAGCTTGTGCTCCCGTCCGGCACGGGTATTGACGGCAGTGAGCCGACACGGCCCGTATTTTACTTAGGGACGGATTCGCGCTAGCAGGCGTAGGTTGAGGTGCGCTCGCCGCTGCCAACCAGGTCGCGACTACCACTAAAGCGGCAGCAACGATCAACGAGGCCATACGCCGTCGAAATCTTGCGATCGAAGAGGCCATTCTCCGGAACCGCGTTTGTGGCGCTGAGTCTGCCCCAATTCTAAAGCGAGGGCAACGGCACGGTCAGCGTCGTATACGGTGACTCTCGGTCCGTACGCAGACTGAAAGACACCGATTCCGGTGGCGGGCCGGATCAGGTTGGTTCGATCAAAATGTTCAGCAGGATTATTCGGTCGGTCACCATGCCGAGCCCCGGCGCGTCGAAGTCTCGCGCCCCGCTCAGGTTGAACTGCCATACCTTCGGAAGCTGCTCCTCGTTCGCAAAGCCGCCGCGCAATCCGCTGCTGAAGAGTCCGTCGAAAGTGAACTGGTACTTATGCCAGCGATAAGCGGCTCCCGCCGACGCACCGACCAGCAGCGTATGGTCGAGCACGATGTAGTGGTTGTCGATATATTCGAGCTGCGCCGGCGGGGGGGAAGTTGTACTGGCCGGTCGCGACCCCGACGGTCCGATCCTCTTTTTTCACCCTCTAACAGGCTGCGGAAAAAAGATCGCGATTGATTAGTTACGGCATGTAGAGTGGGAGCTGATCGTCGGTAGCGGAGGAAGTGGGATGCGTGGGGCGGACCAGCAGCAAAGCGGAATGTTCAGTTACATTCGGCGGAGCGACGAGTGCCCAAGGGCATCCGCTGCGGACGGTCCGGATAATGGTCGATGCGGCGCTCAAGCAGTTGGGATCGCGCTTGGCTGAGCTGTACGCCAGCGGTGGACGGCCGTCGATCGCGCCGGAGAAGCTGTTGCGCGCGCTGCTGCTGCATGACCTGACGGATGTTCACCGGGCCGCGGAGCGCAAACTGGAACACGGCTACTCGAGCCGCAGGAGCCGAGGCAGTAAAAACCGAAATCGACGAAACCCCGAATCGGAACTGACGCTTGGTGGAAGATTGGCTAGCGCGGGATCGCCCGAATCCAGGCAAACGCCTGAGAAACCCGTTTGCAATATCGACAGAGCGCTGTGCCGATTCACGATACATAGCCTCGGCGGCGGGGCGTTCCTGTAGAAGTTGATGAGATGCGCCTGCATAGCCTTTGCTCGAAAGAGCGAGTGACATCGATGAAATACGACATCGATCCCGCAACATCAGCGTGCAAACGGGGACCCGTCACCGCAGAGCGTGCTCGAAGTCGAAACCGTCAATGGCATATGTGAGCCGCTCAGAATCGCCAGATTGACTCGAGCGCATAGTTGGGCGCGACTTGCACCATGTGCGCCCATTCGTCACGCGCGCACGCGAGGTTTCCCATCTCAGCGCAGATGATCCCTTTCGTATTCTGTTCATCAGGATCTTCTGGCGCCAGGTACAGCGAAACGATTATTTCCTGTAGTGCTTCACGTAACCTGTTACTCTTTTCATAAGCGATCGCGAGATTGAAATGCGCTTCGGGATGATTCGGTCCGAGCAAGACAGCAATTTGTAGCGTTTTGATCGCCTTCTGCCTTTCGTTCTGACCTAGGTACGCGACGCCCAGATTCAAAAACAAATCCCACTTGACGAGGCCGAGCCTTGCCGCTGCAAGATATTCGTTGATCTCATCTGCCTTACGCCCCTTCATACCGTATGCAAACCCCAAATGATAATGCGCCAGCGCATTGTCGTTGTGCGCGCGCAGAACTTTACGATGCAGTGTTATCGCTGCAGGATAGTCCTCGAGGCCAAGCGCAAAATCAGCATCGATGTCGCATATCTCTTCCTTCGAGGCGGCAGCCCAACTCGAAGCACAGCACGGTAAGAGTGGTGTCAGCGCTATTGCAGCGAACAGCAGGCGCAACCCTACACCGAGTCGTGGCATTGATCGTCACCAAGAGTTCGGCGGGCTATCGTGAAACTGCGGCCTCAGAGAGCATCACCGGGAGGCGCCAGCTGCCGAACTCGAGTTCGAAAAGCGGGCGAGGTGCCTGTACTACTTCGTGCGCGAAGGATTCGTTATTGCTCAACCGTCGTTTCGACGGAAGGTAATTCGCCCGGTATCCGTACAGAAAAGATCCAGGCGCTAACATATGGTCTAGTGAGGGGTAGACTTTAACGCTCGCCAGGTCAGGTGATCTCGGAACAGTCTGGCGTGCGCTTGTAGGTTCCGTTCGAAAATTCAAGTGGCCCGCGACCCCAACGGTCGGATCAAGGAGGCTCGATAATGCTAGCGGACCGAACTCGATTTTGCCGTTGCGACTTGCCAAGTCAGCCGGGCCGCCCTGGCGCGTTATTGTATTTCCTGTAGACGGATTCGTTCCTTGGTCTTCAGCGATCCGAAGCGAACTGTAGGACGGGGTGCCTCCGCGATCCGCCATACCGATCACCAGATATGGAGCATTGTTGGTTCCAGGCCCTTCGAATGACCACAAAGTCGAGTGCACGGTCACATCCAACGTGGCGGGAGCTGCCTCTTGCGCGGGAGTCTCGGCCGGCGCCCGCCAAACACTCATGCATAGAATGATGATCGCTAGAATCCACGGCCGAAGCGAAAACTTAGGGAGTATCTTACCTTTCGACGACATTTCGGACCTCTCCAGACAAGTAACTGGCGATCGTCAACGCAAATTTATCGATGCTGATGCTTGTGTCTTTCGGAAATCGCCGCGTAATACGAATTCCTGTGCAAATGCGGCAGACGGCCGATCACCAGAGTTCCACCGTTCGTAGTCCTGCCTTAGGCGTTGGCTAGAGGGGAACGTGCAGCGACGCGGTCGCTCCGCATGGGCAATCCGCGCTGGAGCGATTGTTTCGAAGTAGCGCGATGGTTAATCCCCATTGAAGTGACCTGTTCCTCACTCATCTTTCCGGAACGCTAAGGAGCAGTAAACATGCCATAAATATTCTTAAATGATTTAAAGCCAGTTGAGACGTAACTTGTCATAATTAATGCAACTTATCGTTGCAATGCTGCGTCGCAGGACTAATCTCCGGTACATGCATTCAAGCCTGAGCGAAGGGTGATTTGTGCTCCGCAGAAGCTTGTGCCTACTGAAAACTCGGAAAGCATCGAAAAGTCTGGCGATTTATTTTGCCCGGCCGTAGTGTCACGGGCATGCTCGCATTCAAGGCTTCCGGCTCTATTGGCGCTGGCGCTCGAGGCCTGGGCGGCCGTCAGTAGTTCGCGAAATTCGTGATCTGATCCGGCAGATGAACAGCGCCAACCCACTGTGGGGTGCGCCCCGCATCCACGGCGAGCTGCTGAAGCCAACGGCGCGTAAAGGAGGAGAACATCGAGTTTTCCGACGGTGCGCTGCTCGGAATCATCCGCCACTACACGCGTGAAGCCGGCGTCCGCAACCTCGAGCGAGAGATCGCCTCGATCTGCCGGAAGGTCGCGGTCGAAGTGGTCAAGACGGACCGCAACGCGTACGTCAAAGTCTCGTCGTCGAGCCTGTTGAAGTTCCTGGGACCGCCTAAGTTCCGCTATGGGACCGCGGAAACGGAGCCGCAGATCGGCGTCGCGACGGGACTGGCGTGGACGGAGCTGGGCGGCGAGCTGCTGTCGGTCGAGGTGACGATCGTCCCAGGCCGCGGCAAGCTTACGATCACCGGCCAGCTCGGCGAGGTGATGCAGGAAAGCGCGCAGGCGGCACTCTCGTACGTACGCTCACGCGCGGCGACGCTTGGCCTTGCGCCGAACTTCTACCAGAAGATCGATATCCACCTGCATATTCCCGAAGGCGCGATCCCCAAGGATGGGCCGCCGGCAGGAATTACGCTCGCAACCGCGCTCGTCTCGGCGTTATGCCGGGTGCAAATCCGCAACGATCTGGCGATGGCGGGCGAGATCACGCTGCGCGGGCGGCTGCTGCCGATTGGCGGCCTCAAGGAGAAGGTGCTCGCGGCTCATCGCGGCGGCATCAAGACGGTCGTCATCCCCGGGGAAAACGAGAAAGAAATCTCCGACATTCCGCAGCAGGTGCTGAAGAACGTCAGCTTGATCAAACTCGACCATATGGACCAGGTCTTGCGGCATGTGCTCGTGCTGTCCGACCCGGACTCGTTCTTCAAGCCCAAGGATTACTTCCGCAATCGACGGCCGTCCGGTCTTAGCGTAACTGGTGTCGAAGCACGGCCCCATCTTTGAAGCGGCGCGCACCTGAAAGCCAAGTACAGGCTTATGAACGACGAAATAATGGTTCCTGCCCCCCTTTTGATAGGCCCCGACAAGCTGAAGTAAATTGCCGAGCAGCTTAGGCAGGGTCAGACGCAAGAGCCCGCGACGGTTCGAGAGCTATCGCGCTGGTTCCCTGACGAGATATGGCCGCAAGGATAGCTCGTTTTTTACAAAATGCGCGCGAGAAGATTCTCATTGGGTCAACATTCTCGCCGACGCGGTAACCGTTACGCTCGGCCTCAAGGGACCCAACGTGGTGTTCGACGAGAGGAGCTTAAACTACGAAACGGGCATCCAGCTCGGCCATGGAACCATCAGTACGGCTGACCGCAACGATCGCTTCCCGGCCCGGTCGGGTCCTAAGTTAACCGGCCTATCCCTCCACAACCTCGAAGCCTTGGGCACGAAGAATTTGAAGCGCGCGATCTTTGTCGGAGTCTTCGTTAACCATTACCGTGCCGTATCCCGGTTGTTCCCTGCGCGAATGCGCGGAGATACCAGACCGCTCGAGGCAGCCGACACAATCGATCACGTCACGAGCGGTCATATGGCCTTCACGATGGAGAACCCTAACTTCTTTCACGCTGCGTCTCTCCCATTGATTGTGATGTCCCGTGACCTTCACGCGAAATGATAATGGTCTAATCGATCACCATCGTTAGTGAGGTCAGTCCTCGCGACAACAGATATCCATCGTAGTGAAGCGGCTGGTCCGGCGCGGAGAGCCTAAGCCGGGGGAAGCGCTCGACTACCGAGCCAAGTACGATTCTGCCCTGCAGCCGGGCCAGGTGGGCACCGATACAGGCGTGAATTCCATCGCCAAAAGCAACGTGATTATTCGGATGGCGCGCAATATCAAAGCTGTCCGGGGCATGAAATTGCGCAGGGTCTCGGTTAGCGGCGCTGATTAGAACCAGCACGACTGCGCCGCCCGGAACAGCCGTCTCGCCAATGTGAGTGTCTCGGGTGCAGAAGCGCATTACCATTTGGACCGGACTGTCGTAGCGCAACACCTCTTCTACCGCATTCGGTGTCAGAACTTCCGGAGCTAACCCAAGGCGTCTTAGCTGGTCAGGGTGGGTGCTCAATGCGAGCAAACCGTTGGCGATCAGATTGGTAGTTGTGTCGCCGGCGAACAGCAACAGCAGGACGAGAGCGAGCATCACTTACCGCATCGAACTCGGCCTTCCTTTCAATGTGGTCGAGCAGCTGATTGGTAAGAGTCTGAATCCTTGGAGTCAGGAGATTGATGCGCCCGGGCTTGAAGTAGGGCATAACCAAGCGCTTGAGCCGAGTGTGCACGGGCGGATCCGAGAACAGCATTGTTTGAGCGCCTGCGAATGGGTCCAGCTTGGCAACAAGAGACAGTTGACGCGAACTGCTCGAAAATACCTCGTAGTCTCGCAGAACATTTACGACGTCGCGGTGGCGCGCCACCAAGACAGTAGGTAAAAGGAGCGGAAGCAGCCACGGCGGCCCGGCGAGCAAAGACGGGTAATGAGAATACGCATCACGCCAAAAGGACGGGTTGAACGGGTTGATCAAAGAACTCGCCTCGGCGGGCTCCATCTAAACGTTTGGATTCGGCAACTCGCGGCCTGACCCGCTACTGGTTTTCCGCGCAAGGGCTGCCGATGACCTTAACAAAAGGAGTCCAAGCGGCGATCGGGATTATCCGGGCACCGAGTTACTCACGAAGACGGTGTGAAGGCGTAAGACTCCCTTGCTGTCGCGATAACTCTCATTGCGGCTGAATGAACCGCTGCTACCATCCGGAAACAGAAAAGCACCATCCTTCCAAACGCCCCCGTGGCGCTCCACTTCGGCCATATTGTCGGTCTTTCTGTCTTCCAAAATCTTGGCGATACTCATGGGAAAGACTCTTCGAAAATTCACAGCGGGCCTGGCGACAAAGATCTCTGGCCACCTTCAAGCGCCGTCGCCGACGCTCAACTGCCGCGCGCAGCCAGCCAAAGGTGGTTCCCATCCGATGCGGTTCCGAGCGGTTTCCTCGGAGCGGAAACCACCCGATCCGCGAACACCGTCTTTTCGGAGATGCCCGGTGATTTGTCAGGAGGGGACGCGAGCAATCGCCACAATGCGCCCGCGCTCAAGCATTGTCAAATGCGCGCCTTACTCGCCCTGCGGGACTATGCGGCTATCGACAGTGTCGCCCAACAGCTTGGCGAGCGATGTCCCAAGGATAGTGGGAACTTGGGATGGCGGGTCGCGCTCGCCATGTGAAGCTGACCGCCCTTCTGGCATGCCGCCAGGCCGAGCCCCCTCCTCTCCGCCAGCCAGTCCTGAACGTTCTGGATTCTCTGCAGCGATAAACGAAATTGCCGCGTGTGCGGGACGCCTCAGGCCCTCGGAACAGCTGTTACCACAGGCTCAGCTCTCCAGAGATTGCAGGGTACTGCGAAGATCGAACGCAGAAGGTCACTCGAGCAGGAGAAACTCGTCGCCGCCCAGGCGAAGTGCCGAGCGTCGCCGCCAGGCGATGTTCGAGTTGGCTCGAAACGGCTTCCTGCGACAATTTGCCGATGCTCGCCCTGGGAATCTGGTGAGTTCTGGCCGATCTCCGCCAGCTATCTGAGAAATCTGAAAGAGCCAAGGATTTGCCTGAGACGCGCGTGCACCTTGTCAAACTGCACTTTATCGAACCCTTTCGGAACATCGCCGGGATCGTATCCAGTGCCATCTTGCTGGCTTATGTTGATATCCAGTTCGTAGCACTGATTCCGGTTAAATGCTCGATGAATGAAGTTGTCTTGAACGTACCCCATGGCTACCCATCCATCGTGGCTGACTTTGAATGTCACGCCGTTTACTAGTTCGCCGTGAACAGTTGATCTGTTGCCGTGTGGTAAATTGTCCAGACAAGCGCCCTCTGTTGCCTTTTCCTTCAGCACGCTTACCACGAAAGTGGCACCTTCAAAGGTAGAACCAGCGTATTCGGCGGCCGGATATGCCAAGCACGCGACGACCGGCTCCTGGCTATTATAAGAGGCATTGCAGATGTACTGTCAACACCGGAGTGAAAGTACATCAGCGCGCCAGAGCAAAAGTCCATCATTTGGATAAGCCGATGGCAGGTAGGTTGACGTCTGGCAGGGGGAGCGCGAGGGGGATCACCCCCTCGCTACTGTGTCGAAAAGATCTAGCTTTGTGGGTTGGAGTTAGTGGTGTTAGCCGGATTCTCGCGGTTGATCGTCACTGATGCGGCGCTTGCTGTGTTTGAGCCTGAAGCTGTCACCGTTCATCTCGAGGATGTGAACGTGGTGGGTAAGACGATCAAGCAGTGCGCCGGTTAAGCGCTCGGAGCCGAACACGCTGGTCCACTCATCGAACGGCAGATTGCTGGTAACGATGATCGAGCCGCGCTCGTAGCGCTGGCTGAAGACTTCGAACAGTAACTCTGCACCAGTTGGGGAGAGCGGGACGTAGCCGAGTTCATCCACGATCAGAAGCTTGTAGCCGGCGAGTTGACGTTGGAGGCGCAGCAGACGCTTCTCATCATGCGCTTCATGCAGCTCGTTGACCAAAGCGGCAGCGGTGGTGAAGCCGACCGCGAGACCCTTCTGGCAGGCGGCCAGACCTAGCCCGAGAGCCACATGAGTCTTGCCGGTGCCACTGTTGCCGACCGCGATGATGTTCTCGCGGCGCGCGATATACTCCGAGCGGGCCAGTTCCAGCACTAGCGTCTTGTTGAGCGAGGGGAGCGCTGCGAATTCGAAGCTATCGAGACTTTTGACCGCCGGGAACCTGGCTTCCTTGATTCGCCGCTCGATGGTCCGGCGTTCCCGTTCGATCATCTCCAGCTCGGCCAGGCGCAACAGGTAGCGAGGATAGTCGACATCCTCGCCGGCGCATTGGCGCGCCAACTTGTCATACTCGCGCAAAAAGGTGGGCAATCTGAGTGTTTTCAAGTAATGGGTGAGCAGAACCTGGGGCGTATCGCTCATGAACCTGCTCCCGCCATCAGGCTCAGGTAGGATCGGGCCGAGGTGGTGCTCACAGTCGCCTGTGGCAGATAGGGATAGATCTTCAGGTCGAGTCGCGGTGGGCGCCGTTCGATGCGGCACAGCACGAGATGCTTGACCGCGTCGAAGCTAATCACTCCGCGATCGATCGCTTCTCGAACTCCTGCGACCACGTCTTCGAGACCGAACACCTCGAGCAAGCGCAGGACCTGAACGAACTCCCGCTTACCGGGCTTGCGCAGGCGCGCTTCGAGCAGCCGGCGCAGCGTTGCGAACTCTTCAGGTAGTTCCCAGCCGACCAGCGGCGCGGCCTGGTCCAGCGCGCCGATCTTCCGCTCCAGCAGGGCCAGGTAGTGCAGTGGGTTGAACACGAAGTCCTCGCGCTCGTAGGAACGAGCGTGCCGGGCGATCTCCTCGGTTGCACAGGCGATCACAACTTCGTGGACGTAACCTCGGACCAGCACCTCGCGGTGACCGTATGCGCTTGGCACTGAGTAGTTGTTGCCGCGGTAGCGCACCAGCGACAACGAGCTGACCCAGGCGGGCCTCTTTTCGCACGCATCATAGGGTGCGGGCGGCAGCGGCAGGAGAGCCTCACGGTCCTTCACCAGCCGCTCGCCGATGGTGTCATCATGACCACGTAGCCGATCCTTCAAACGACGGCGGCAGCACTCCAGCAACTGCTCATTTAGCTCAGCGAAGCTGAGTGCGCGCGGGATCGGCACCATGAAGTTGCGCCGCGCATAGCCGACCAACCCCTCGACCTTGCCCTTATCGTTACCCTTGCCCGGCCGCCCGAAGCGATCGGCGAACAGAGAGTGGGACTGCAGCTCACTGAAGACCTTGGTGCGCTTACGGGTGCCATCTCCGAGTATGCGCGCCACCGCCAGCTTGGTGTTGTCGTAGAGGATCGAACGCGGCACTCCGCCAAAGAACTCGAAGCTGACGTTGTGACCTTCGCAGAAGGCCTCGGTGCTCTCCGCCGGATAGGCCTGCACCAAACAAGCATCGCTGTGCGGCAAGTCCATCGCGAAGAAGTGGATCTTGCACTCCTCACCTGCGATTACCGCGAGCGCTTCACCGAAGTCGACTTGCGCGTGTCCAGGATCATGGTGCAGTGGCACGAACATCTCGCGCAGCCGCTGGCGATGCTCGTGTACGTAAGCCCTTACGATCGAGATCCCGCCGTCATACCCATGCTCATCGCGCAGCCGCTCGAAAATCCGTTTCGCCGTGTGCTGCTGCTTGGCTGGGCGTAACTTATCTTCTTCCAAGATCCGGTCGATAATCCCGACAAACGGATCCAGCTTGGGCCGCGCCGGCGGCCGGCTCCGTCGATAACCAGGCGGCACCGAGAACGCCAGCATCTTCGCCACCGTCCGCGGGTCGATCCCAAAGCGCCGTGCTGCTTCCCGCCGACTCAGCCCCTCCACGTAAACCGCTCGTCGAACCTGCGCGTATAGTTCCACCCGCTTCATCCCTCCGCCCACCTCTGCCGTTCCACGGCAAATGGGCTATTGCTGCCGGATTTTTACTCCGGTGCAACCGGTCTATCCGGCTGCTTCAGTGAGGGATTTTCTCTCTGGCGCTCTCATGTACTCTTCGCAAGATTCCTCCGGTTGCCACAGGTCGGCTTGCCGAGGGTCCGGTCGGCACAAAATGAGAGAACTGGGATAGTCGAACTCGAAGGCTTGGTCCGTGCTGACGAAGGTGTTGCGTGCGGAAGGTTGAGCCCCTAGCATCTGCGGCCGGCCGTGCATCAAGCGCCGCGACCGCAAGCGCAACTACTACCACGTAGCGAGACTTCATCTAACGGAGTTTACCACAATGCGCCGCCTGATACGTCAAGCTCGCTCGCACACAGACCTTCGATGCCAGTAGCGCAGCGCGGCGGCTGTCGAGCAATGTGTGTGGTACCCGGAGAGGTGCGGCCCACATGAATAACTCGATTAAGCGAGGCGATATCAAAGGGTTGGCAGCGGCGCTAGAGGTCCTTACCGCGCTTGGTCCCGAGCAACTCAATACTCGATGGAAGGCCGTGTACGGCTCGGATCCACCCGACCGGCTTCGCCGCCCTTTGCTTATCCAAGCGCTGGCCTATCGCCTTCAGGAGCAAGCTTTCGGCGGTTTGAAACCCGCTACGCGGCGCCTTCTGCGCAGCGTCGCAGGCGACGCTGGGGAGCGGCGACCGATCGCGGTCGAGCCGAAGCGCCCGGTCAAAGCCGGTGCGGTGCTGATCCGGGAGTGGCACGGCACCAAGCATCAGGTAACCGCCTTGAAAGACGGATTTATGTTCCGAGGAAAACGCTTCCAATCGCTTTCAAAAGTCGCCAACGAGATCACCGGCGCGCGCTGGTCAGGGCCACTTTTTTTCGGTCTGCACAACTCCCACCAGGAGCAGCAAGATGGAGCCCGCTAAACCGCAGACCCTGCGCTGCGCGATATACACGCGCAAGTCCTCGGAAGAAGGGCTGGAGCAGGACTTCAACTCGCTCCACGCATAGCGAGAATCCTGCGAAGCGTTCGTCAGAAGCCAGACGGGCGAAGGCTGGCGACTGCTCAACACCCACTACGACGACGGCGGTCTTTCGGGCGCGACCATGGATCGCCCTGGCCTACAGAACCTGCTTGAGGGCATCCGGCAAAAGCTCGTCGATGTGGTGGTCGTCTACAAGGTTGACCGGCTGACCAGGTCGCTATCAGATTTTGCCCGAATGGTCGAAGTCCTTGATAGCCATAGCGTTTCTTTCGTCGCGGTCACCCAACAGTTCAACACTACGACCTCAATGGGCCGCCTGACGCTCAACGTTTTGTTGTCGTTCGCGCAGTTCGAGCGCGAGGTAAACGGAGAGAGGATCCGGGACAAGATCGCCGCCTCAAAACGCAAGGGCATGTGGATGGGCGGCCTGGTTCCCCTCGGCTACGAAATTCGCGACCGGCAGTTGGTGATGGTCAATTCTACCGAGGCCGAGACTGTGAAACACATCTTCCAGCGGTACTGTCAGCTGCGCAGCGTGCGAGTTCTCCGGGAGGAACTTGATCGCGATGGAATCCGATCAAAGCTTCGGGTAGCAAAGAACGGCATCAAGTCCGGGGGAATGCGCTTCGCGCGTGGCGCGTTGTACACGCTCCTGAGAAATCCAATCTATGTCGGCGAGGTCCGGCACAAGGGAACCCGATACCCGGGCCAACATCACCCTATAGTTGAACGGTCGATTTGGGACGAAACCCAGGAGCTGTTGCGCAGTCGCGCTGCACGGGCCGACGGCCAGCCGAGTCGCTCGATGAGCAGCCCGCTCGCGGGCAAGCTCTTTGATGAAAGTGGAGCACGTCTCACCCCCAGCCACGCGGTCAAAGGCAAGCGCCGCTATCGCTACTACGTCTCGCGCTGCCTTATGACTGACAGTGCGAAGCGGTCCCAAGAAGGCTGGAGGGTTCCCGCAGCCGAATTCGAGCGCAGCGTCGCCACCGCGGCCGCGATGATTCTCGATGATCGCACTGCGATCCTGGCCGACATCGAGCTGTCCGACTCGGAGGCAACCCAGACCAAATCCATTCTTGAAGCCGCAAGCGGATGGAGCAGTCGCCTTCGAGCCGAGGCCGAAGCGCCAGCGGCGCTTGACCATCTGGTTGACCGTGTCGAGTTACGACCCGATGGCATCCAGCTGTCCATCAAGCTGCCCACTGAGTCTTCCCAGAAATTGGTTGCTCGCGGGCCGGCTCAGCTCAAACTCACTCGCCGGATCCCCTTACAAATGAGGCGGCGTGGAGTCGAGATGAAGTTCGTCGTCAATGGCGACTCTGCTCCGAGAACCGATACCGTGCTCCTGAAACTGATCGCACGCGCGCACTGCTGGTTTGACGATCTGGTCTCAGGCCGCGTCGCTTCGATGGTCGAAATCGCCAAGCGAGAGAAGGTCGGGAAACGCTACGTGAGCCGAGTAATTCGGCTCGCATTTCTGGCTCCGGAGATCGTCGAACAGATCGTAAATGGTTGCCAGCCGCCGGAACTCACCGCTCAATCGTTGCTCAACGACAGGACCGAACTGCCGCTCGCCTGGGAGGCCCAGCACAAGGTGCTCGGCTTCCCCTTCCCGGCTTGTGGAGATGCCGCTAAAGAACTGATCCGTTTACCGCTCTAAAAGTGAGCCACCCCGGCCATAGACTCCGGCAGGAGCCGGAGGACGGGGATGCTGAAGATGGATCAGGTGCACGTACTGCGACACAAGGTACTGAAAGAGGGGCAGAGCATCCGGCGGGTCGCGCGGGAGCTTGGGTTAAGCCGCAACACGGTCGCGAAGTATCTTGATCAGCCCGAGCCGGTTAGGACTTCTCGGCAACCGCGCGAGCGGCCGGTGTGGGAATTGGTGCAGCCGCGGCTCGAGGAACTGGTGGCGGAGTGGGAGCCGCGCACCACTGGCAAGCAACGCATCACTGCGATGCGGCTTCATCGTCAGCTGAGAACGGAAGGTTATCGAGTCGGCAGGACGTTGGTCGGCGACTACTGGCGCGAACGCTGCCGGCAACGCGCTGAAGTTTACGTGCCGCTGATTAATCGCCCGGGCGAAGCGCAGATCGATTTCTTCGAGGTGGTGGTCGAAGTCGGCGGCGAGCGGCGCAAAGCCTGGGAGTTCCTGATGCGGCTGATGTACTCGGGCCGCGAGTTCGCCTGGCTCTACGAGCGCTGCGATCAACTAGCTTTTCTCGACGGCCACGTGCGGGCATTCGCACATCTGGGCGCAGTCGCGAAGCGCTGCGTCTACGATAATCTCGCGGCCGCGGTGCGCAAGATCGTCGGCGCACGGCGCGAACTCACGGGCCGGTTCCTCGCGCTGGTCAGTCACTATCTGTTCGAGCCCGACTTCGCGCGCATCGGTGAAGGACACGACAAGGGTGGCGTCGAAAGCCGCGGCAAGGCGATACGACTCGCGCATCTCACGCCGATCCCACGCGGCGATAGTCTCGACGCGATCTCGCGCCAGCTACTCGATGACCTCGATGCGACGTTCGCGGCTCGGCACGATGCCGGCAGACCCAGAAGTGAACTATGGGCGGAGGAACGCGCGCAATTACTGCCGGTTCCAGCCACCAGCTTCGAGGTGCGCAAGCCCATCCCGGTCGAGATCAGTTCGCGCGCGATGGTTAGAATCGAAGGTGCTTGGTACTCGGTGCCGTCGCGCTGGGCGCGCTTGAACGCGACCGCATACTTGGGGGTGGATGACGTCCGCATCACCTGCATGGGCGAGAGCGTGACGCATCCACGGGCCCGGTTTGGAACTCGTCAAGTTCGCTATCGGCATTATCTTCCTGAGCTTTCGCGCAAGCCTCACGCGGTGCGCCAGGTCGCGCCGGAGTTGATCGCCGAGTTGGGCGCACCATGGAGCGGACTGTGGGGACTGTTGTGCGGAACTCACGGCGAACTGGAAGCGGCGCGTGTGCTGGCGCGGCTGCTCGGCGCGGTCTGCGAACACGGCGAAGATCGCGTGCGCCTGGCGCTGGGAGGCGGCGATTAAACAACATCGCAGCAAAGTACCAGATCTCGCGGCGGCCGAACCGCGCATCGACAACGTCGCGGTGCCCGATGCGCTCGCCGCCTACGTGGTCGAAGCCGGACGCGCATCTGATTACGATCATCTGCTGGCAGCCGGAGCCGTCCATGAGTAACGCGGCGTGTGAGGCGGTCATCCAGTAGTACTGCCACGAACTCAAGCTCGCTGCTGTAGTGCGTGATTATCCCGCCATATGTCGGCGCGCTCGCGATGCCGGTTGGCCCTACGAAGATCTGCTGCGCGAACTGCTCGAAGCCGAGATCACCAATCGCCATCAAAGCACCGCGCGCCGCCTGCTGCGCGAGGCGCGCTTTGCCGACGTCAAGACCTTCGACCAGCTCGATTGGGCGGCGCTTAAGGGCGTGTCACGGCCCAAGCTGATGGAACTGGCGAGTTGCGACTTCATCGGACGCGCAGAGGATGTAATCCTGGCCGGCCCGATCGGCACCGGTAAGACGCATCTGGCGATCGCGCTTGGACTGGAAGCCACGCGCCGGCGGCTGCGAGTTCACTTCGCGCGGGCCGCCGATCTGGTGCAGAGCCTGGTCGAGGCGCGCGACGAGCGGCGGCTCACTGTGCTTCAGCAGCGTTATCAAAAAGTCGCGCTTCTGATCGCCGATGAACTGGGATTCGTGCCGTTCGAGCGCACCGGCGGCGAGTTGCTCTTCAATCTGCTGGCCCAGCGCTACGAACGCCGCTCGACCATCATCACCACCAATCTGGCGTTCTCGGAGTGGGTAAAGGTATTCGGCGACGAAAAGCTCACGACGGCGCTGCTCGATCGTCTCAGTCATCACGCCCACATACTCACAACTCGCGGCGATTCCTTTCGCAGCCAGCGCGGCGCCAAGCCCGCTGCTTCCAGCGGCGCGAAGAAAGAACTCTATGCCGACCATAGTGCAGCGCGTTAGGAACGCTTACGCGCAGGGTACGCGCTGGCGCGCGACACCTAACGCGCATCGGCGAAAAGATCAGACGTTTAAAATCTCAGAAAAGAGCGAACAAGGAACCGGTCCGGAGTGGCTCATTTTTACAGCGGTAAAGTGGATCAGTTTTTCAGCGTTGCAAACAGCTTGATCGTTCCGAGCACCGTTTCCTGATCGAATCCGCCGAAGCGTCGAAGCATTCGGGCGTCGCGCTCTGATTGTGCGCCCATCCGGCCGCGGACAAGTTAGTGCTCAGAACGCCAAAGTCCACCGCCGAAATCAGAAATGGAGAGAATCCAGGCGAACGGCGTGGGAATCTCGGACTTTGAAACCACCAAGCGCCGCACACACGGCGATTCCGTGCAGTTCTCCGGAGAATGCTCAACATCGCAGACTCGCTGGCGGAGGGGGTGGGATTCGAACCCACGAGCGACTTTCGCCGCTGCCGGTTTTCAAGACCGGTGCCTTCAACCGCTCGGCCACCCCTCCAAGCCTTATAAATCAAGCACTTACACGATTTTGATTCTCGGCGCGAGCGCGAGCTGTTTCTCCGCTGCCTTCCTGGTCGGGAAAAATAATCGCCGTCGGGAGCCGTAGGTGCCCATCGGGCGATAATCAAGCCGCCATGGGCATTCGCAATTCTGGCCGTTGCCCTGATGGTGCCGTTTGATCGAAGTCATAGCGCCCTCACCTCTTCCCAGTACGAGATCGTTGCTCAGCGGCGATTTTTTGGAGGAGTCTGGCGGCCGATTCGGAGATCGCCATCTCGCCGCACTCCCATCGGGCTACGGTGTTCGAGGTTACTCCGATAGCCTCGGCCAAGGCCATCTGAGTCCAGCCCAGTTTTTCCCTGAGCGCACGAATCTCCCCGCCGGTCATTTATACGGGCGTATAGTACGGCGGACCGGAAATCAAGCGGCTTGGCTGGCGCGTTCCGCGAGGTAGCGTTCGATTTCTTCAAGCCTGAATCGAACGTGGCCGAGTCGGATGAAAGGCAGCTTTCCGAGCCGTGCCCTGTTCCCTGACCCATGATTGCGGAAATCCCAAGCGCTTGGCGAGTTCGGGCGCGTCGAGAAGCCCGCTTGTATTGTTGCCCTGGGCGCGGCTGCGCTCGCTCAGGATCAGCGAAAGCAGCACGCCTTCGAGCGTCTTGAGGGTCGCGGTGCGCGAAGCTATCTCGGTCACTAATTGTGGAAGGGCTTCGAAGGCGAGAACCTTCGCGCGTGCCAGATAGCAATGAGCCTCGTCGACGGTAACAGGGGGCCGCCGCCTGCAGGGATCGCCCTACGCGATCGCATTGTTCCACGTGGTCACGGGGCGCCGCGGATGCGGACCGACGGCTTGGTCTAATTCTTGTCGCTGGAGTATAAGAGCAACATCGGTATTTGCAATCGGCGATTCGGCAAGCTCGGTCGCAATCTGACGGGAGATTTCTTCGTTGGCCGCCAAGGAATCCACGTATCGGCCCCTTTCCGACGACGCCTGCCGGCACGCCTTGCGAGGCGGTTCTCAACCTCTTGCGCGCTTCGGTCGAGCAACTTCTCCGATCATTCTGTCGCGTGGCCGCGGACGACTATTCTGAATCGGTCCGAAGAGGTTTGTCGCTACGTCCCATGCCGCACGCGAATTCCTGAGGCGTCTGATACCGGGCTCGCTCAGTATGATGATGCAGGGATGGAGGCCACCGAGCTGTTGCGGGCTTCCGCATCGCCAATGTTATTCAATCACTCTCTTCGTGTGTATCTGTTTGGCGCCCTGCACGGCGCGCGTCACGGTCTCAGCGTGGATCATGAGTTGCTTTACCTGGGCGCCGTATTCCATGACTTCGGGCTAGTCAAAAAGTACAGCAGCCCGAATGAACGATTCGAACTCGACAGAGCAAACGCGGCTCGCAAGTTCCTCGTCGAGCGCGGAATCCCTCGACAATCGATCGAAATCGTTTGGGATGCGATCGCGCTGCATAACACCTTGGAAATTCCGAAGTACAAGCGGCCCGAGATTGAACTGGTCTATGAGGGCGTGAACGTGGACGTGTTAGGTATTGGTTTTCAGGAGGTTGCGGACTCGGAGCGCGAAGAGGTCCTGGCGGCCTTTCCCCGACTTAACTTCAAAGAGGTGATGCCACGAACCTTCGCTGAAGCAATTTTCCATAAGCCGCAGACCGGGTGGGCTAATACTATGGGTGACGCAGTCGAGCGCTTCCTGCCCGGCTACGTCAGACCAAATTTCTGCGACATCATTGCAGGCACACCCTTCCGCGATTGAATGGAGATCAGTCGCGACTGCCTGAAGTTCTCTTCGTGAAGATGTGTCTGCAAATTGATGGGTCGTGAACTCAAAAGGAAATGGCTTCCCCGGTCGCTAGTCGCTCGAAGGCTCTCCCGTGGACACCCGGACAATGCGAATAGAGATGGATCTGCCGAACAAATGCTCCACCACTGCTAAGCCTCAAGTGAGAGCGCTGTGAGACGCGCGAGACCTCAGGCGCATACCCCAAAGCGGTGGTAGATGGAGAACAACAGATGCTGAGATGGCAAACTCTGAGAAGAGCGAGCCGTGCCGGATAAGTTAAGTCCCGCTGGAGAAGATGTATCCAGGAATAAAGCCAAGAGGTGATCCCTGGTCGACAAAAGGGCCTAGCGAACCGTGGCTACAGAGAGGAGTCGGGGACAATGCCAGACATCGAAACGTACGAGATTCTTGCTCTCGGCAGCGGAGAAGCGGGGAAGTTCCTCGCCTGGACGATGGCCAAGGCGGGTCATCGCACCGCGTTGGTTGAACGGAGATGGCTCGGCGGGGCGTGCCCCAACGTCGCCTGCCTGCCGAGCAAAAACCTGATCTACTCCGCGAAAGTAGCCTCGCTGGCCAGGCGTGGTGCGGAATTCGGACTCAAAATGGATTCGCTTGCGATCAGCATGGCGGGCGTTCAACGTCGCAAGCGGATGATGGTCGAGGGTCTGCATCAGATGCACGTCAATCGTCATGCGGCGAGCGGCGCGGAACTGATCATGGGCGACGCCCGCTTCGTCGCTCCCAAGACCGTTGAAATCGCGCTCAACGACGGCGGTGCGAGACGGATTTTCGGCGAGCGCGTGTTCCTCGGTCTGGGTTCGCGCGCGACTATGCCCGATATCCCGGGACTCTCGGCGGCCCAACCGATGACTCACGTCGAAGCGCTCGACCTCGACAGACTGCCGGAGCATCTAATCGTTATGGGCGGTGGCTACGTCGGACTCGAACTCTCGCAGGCGATGAGGCGCTTTGGTTCACGAGTGACAGTAATCGAAGCCGGCCCACAACTCGCCGGCCGTGAAGATCCCGACATTGGCGCCGCACTGCGCGAGTTGTTTCACGACGAAGGAATCGACGTGTTACTCGAAACCCACAATCTTCAGGCGCCCCGAAGCGCGGTTCGCTCTCGCCCGAACAATTTCAGCTTCTGAGCATATCGCGGTTCGATACGAGCGTGAAGCGGAGAAGTGCGCCTCGGTACGTGCGTACTACGCAGCTTGCATCATGATCGGGGCCTCGCGACGGCAGTCGAAATCGGCCTGTCCACCCAACCGATGGCATTTTCCGCGGGGCCTTCAGACCTCAGGCGGGCGCTGGAGTCCCATTGCCGTTAAACCCCATCGCGGCGAATCCCTTAATGATCGCCCGATGCTGCTCCTCCATCGTATGCAGAATATCGATCATCGCCTCGTCCTGCTGCTCTAGATGATGCATGATTGCCTTCACTTCTTCCTCGGCCTTGGTGTTGACCAGGTAGTCCTGCTCCGCCATCAAGCGGTCTTTCGCCGCCTGTCGATTCTGCGACATCATGATGATCGGTGCAGCGTACGCGGCCTGGAAGCTGAGCGCCAAATTCAGGAGGATGAATGGGTACGGGTCCCAGTGGTGCACCCAGGCGATGACGTTCACGACGATCCACGCAGCCAGAATCAGCGATTGAACGATCATGAATTTCCAACTGCCCATTACCAGCGCGAACGAGTCAGCCATCCGCTGGCCGGGCGTCAGGACCTCCACCAGCGCCCGGTTAACGTTAATCAGCGGCGCATGCTCATGGCGATGACGCATGCGTTTCTGTTCCCACTTATCGACTATATTGATCTGATTCATAACACCTCGCACGCGTCAGCTACTGCGACCGCACTGAGACACTCTAGCGCGCGGACCCGCCGGTCTGGAATCGCGAGTCGGATTTCTATGATGGAAACGATCGCGTTCGCGCCGTGCGCCGCTGAGAATGAACTTGCTATAGAGGCGCGGGCAAGCTTCCTGAATGACGCATTTTGTTCTCCATAGAACCCATTTTGTTCTCCATAGAACCAACGGGGAGTTATTGCCGTGGGATTTGGCTCACAATAGATGTAGTCTGGGTGAGTCGGGATCGACATAGGAATCGAAGTCCGAATTTGATCCAGCCAAACGGCGGCCCTTCCACTCGCCTTTGACCGCGTTCTGCTAGACCAACCTTCAAGTTGCGAGAGAAAGGCCTGAAGAGGTCCTTTATGTACCTTCCCATTTCTGTTGGAGGCATCGTGGTGATCGTGCTCGTGCTCTGGCTGCTCGGTGTAGTCTGACGATCCGACGAACGCCAAGGCTGTGGATTCTGAGTTCTCGCAGGCCGGCCGCGGTGCAAGTTAGACGGATCGAATAACCAAGAGGATGGAACTTATATGTTACTTGTCATTATCGTGCTGATTTTACTACTCGGCGGCGGCGGGTTTTATGGATACCGCGGCGGCTACTATGGCGGGCGGGGAATGGGTCTGGCGGGCCTTCTGCTCATCATCCTGGTTGTGTTTCTTTTGATGGGTGGTGGTGGCTTCGGACATGCGATGTATTTTCGGTAATACTTGACGACCGTTGCGCGAGGCCGCGATTACGCTGGCGCTGATAAAGGCTGGATAACATGGAGACGTATAGTCACTTGAAACTGGAGCTCACGCGCGCGCGTACCGAATTGACTTTCCTGCTGTCCGAACAAGTCGCTAGTCCGGCCAGCGAAGTTCGCCAAGCGCGCGCCAGAATCTACGAGCTGCTCGAAACGATCGCCCTGGATGCTGGCGACGTTTCGAGCACGTCCTCTGCTTCCGGGCCGCGGCAGAGCATGGGAAAGATGAGCGCGGGTGGTCCGCTCGTTCGCGGCGGGCATCTGCTTTAAACAATCAAAACGGGAGGACAATGCGATGAGTGAAACGACCGACACGATCAAAGGCCGCGCTAAGGAAGCAGTTGGTGTTGTGACGAACGACCAAAAGCTTAAGGACGAAGGACGGATGGATCAGGCCACCGGTAAGGTGAAGAAAACGGTGGAACGCCTGATCGATAAAGTAAAAAAGTAGAAGAATAAACCTCGTGCAAAAAGAGTTATTTGATCTCGCAAAAGGCGAAGATCCAGCAGTCACCATCGTCGACCAGCTTAAGGTAGCGGGCTTTTCGGACATTGACGTTTCAGTCCTGTTTCCCGACAGGCCAGGCGCGGACATTTCGTTCTTGACCAGCCAACGGAAAGCGGTATCGAGGACTGCCGCGCCTACCGGCTCCAACCAAGGCGCCTTCAAGTGGTAGGTCATCAGAACATCGCGATGGTCTGGCCGACAAGGGCCTCGCAAAAGTGAAAATTACACCGCAGCCAGTCTTTCGCACGCACGTGCTTCGTCCACGCCTGCACCTTGCGAGTGATCACCCTTGGCCCTTGGGTTATGACGCGAGGGTGTTTTCGAACTGGCGGCGGCTGGCGGACGAATGCCGGTGGGCGAGAAAGTTTTCCAGCCGCTCGCGTTTGACGATCAATTGACGGCCCTCGCGTACAATCAGATGCTCGCGTTCGAGCAGCGCGAGATATTCGGTCACCCGCGGCCGGGAGGCGCCCACCAGTTCGGCCAGGTCCTTGTGCCGCGCCGGCACGGTCAGCCGCACGCCCTGCCGATCGGGAACGCCGAAGTTCTCGCTCAGCTCCAGCAGAATCAGCGCCACGCGTTCCTCCAGCGTGCAACTCATGAAATTCGCGCAGCGCAATTGCACCAGGTCCCAGCGTCCCGAATAGCTGGCGGCCATGCGCTTGAAGTCGGCCGAGGCGATCCCCAGCGCGATTTCAATGAAGGTCCCCAGCGCCACGGTTCCGATCTGGCAGTCGGTGACCGCCTCGCAGCGGAAGCTATAGCTGATCCCGGACACCGGCGGCGGGAAACCAGGGATCATCCCCGGCGCGACCATTATCACCAGCGTGCGATCGCCCTTGCGGTTGCAGCAGGTGATCCGCGCCACCCCCGAGAGCAGGACGTACGCCGATTCGGGCGCATGCTGTTCGTCGAAGATGATCCCGCGCTTGGCCACCCGGCTCATGGCCAGCGCCGCCGCCAGCCGGTTCAGCTGGCGCGCGGTGAGCCAGGAGATGTTCCTGAGTCCCCGTAATCTTCGGCTCCCTGACACTCGCACGGCGCGCATAAGCATTACTGTAACAGACCGCCGCCGGCCCCAACCCTGCGGTTCGACGGGCTTGGTGCTCCATGTAACCAACTCACATCGTGGCCCGATGGCTCTGGCGCGCGTATCGAAATACAGTAGGTATTCGAGAGCGCGCATCGGAGTGACCAAGAGGAGTCCGCTCACCCGTGACGGAATTCAAGCTGATTGTGACAATTCTTCCGCTTGCCGAGCGACGTTCGCCGCAAGGCAAACGGTGAGCAGGCGGGCATCCGGGAGCCCCCTCCCTGGATGCCCGCCGATTCGCCCGCGACACCCTGTTGATATCTGTCCAACGAAGCGACGCTGAGGAGAAATACCGCATTGCCTATGCGCAGGGCTGCGTTACCCCTATCCCTGAAGGAGTGAAAGTCCAGGTGCGCAAGACAGTGCTGCAAAACCTTGTCGCCTATGGGATAGCGGCGGCAATCGTATGGTACGCCGCGCGTGGCATCTCCTGGAGCCAGGTGGCCGATGCCGCGGGCCGTGCCAGGTTCTGGCTCTTTGTGGGCGCGAGCCTTGGGGGCCTTCTATGCTGGTTTGTCGGTGAGACGATCCTGTATTCCCGTCTGTTCAGTTATTTCCACGGGCCGACCAAGTCGCGCGAGCTGCTTCCGACCATGGCCACGGTCTATTTTTTTCAGATCGTCAACTCCTATGTAGCCAGCAGTATGTATGTGCTCTTCCTTCACACACGCAAGCGCGTGCCCTGGCTGACGGGCGTAGGCACCTTGCTGTTCCAGACCTACGTCGACGTGATGCTGCTGGCCGTACTATCGCTGCTTGCGATCGCGGTCGTGCCGACGTCACCGATCCGTCTCGGCTTGAATTACGCGGCAGGTGCGCTTGGAATTGGCGGTTTCATCGCCACGTTCTGGCTGTTGTGGGGGGCTAGGCTCGGGGCCGGAAATTGGCTCCGATGGATCTACGATCGGCCGTCGCTGGTAAGCTTCCGCATGGCGCGGCCGCTGCAGTATCTCAGTCTGCTCTCTATCAGGTTCCTGATTTTCCTGGGCGCAGGCTTATCGCTCTACGGACAGTTCGCGAGTTTTCATATAAAGCTCCCGCTAACGCAGGCATTGGCGTTGACGCCATTCATTGTGGCGATAGGCAATGCGCCGTTTTCGCCGGGAGGGATCGGAACGACTCAGCTCGTCTTCACCCTCAGTTTTGCACGGTTCGCCAGCAAGGACGATCTGTTCGCGCTCTCCCTGGCCGTATGCGCCTTTAACCTTCTGGTGCGAATACCGATGGGACTATTGATGGGTAAGCCGCTTGTCACTGAAGTCGTCGAAGTTAAACGCGAACTCATAACGAAGCGTACGGTCGGGCAGGCATGACGGCTTGAGCGCCGATCAGACTCAGACAGGCTCGCGTGTTCCCGCGTTGCTTGGGCCGTTTCGGGGTAAACATGGTCTAGTTATGCGATGGAAAGAAGCAGGTTTAGCCATATGCGTTGCGCTGGCATTGCTGGGTCCGGCCCATCTCTCTCATGCCGCAGCGGCCGAGCCGTCTCATGGCGCGGACGATCCACGGGCACGGCAAATCGTGGACCATGTAGCTCGCCTGTTTAGCAGCAAATCCAGCATCGCCTCGCTGACAATGCAAGTCTCCAATGAAGACGCTCCACGCAACCTCTCGATGAAGATCTGGTCGCTAGGCGACAAGGTTCTGGTGCATATCGATGCTCCTCAAGATCAAGCCGGCACAGCGATCCTCAAAGTCGGTCGCGACATCTGGTACTACCTGCCGAAAACGAAACGCACGGTCAAGCTTCCTACTTCAATGACGATGACTTCGTGGATGGGAAGTGCCTTCACTATCGACGACCTCGTGAAAGAGAGTTTTCTTACCCGCGACTACTCTATCGCGACATCCTTTGAAGGAAAACGGGGTAAAGTCGCGGTATATGAATATACCTTGACGCCCAAGCCGGAGGCAGTGGTAGTCTGGGGCAAAATTGTTCTGCAGATCCGCCAGACCAACCTGATGCCGGCCTGGCAAGGCTACTACGATGAAGACGGCAAGCTGGTGCGGGAGCTGACTTTTTCTGATTACAAAACAATGGGGGGGAGGCTCGTTCCTACGCGCCTGGTTATGCAAGCGGCGGACAAACCTGAGGAGCAGACTACTGTTGTGTACGACAATATCAGCTTCGACGTGCCGATCAGCGCGGAGACGTTCTCCCTGCCCAACATGAAGTAATGAGCACGCAGCTTCTCAAGCTTGCCTGGCGCAATCTCTGGCGCAATCCGCGGCGTACCTTCATCACTATGGCCGCCATCGCCCTGGGCTATGCCATGCTGATGTTCGTTGCTTGCCTGATGGCCGGCCTCAGATGGCAAATGATTGAAAACGGCACGCGCCTGGTTCTTTCTCAGATCCAGGTGCACGCACCAGGTTACTACCCTAATCGTCCCATCCAGAAAACCTTGGGCGGGAGGAAAGGGACGGACGTGAGCGCGCTGCTTGCCGCCATCACTGCAGACTCACGAGTTTATGCCGTGGCTCCCCGGGTGTACGGCTACGGTCTGGTGAACTCGGGCCATCGCTCCTCCGGGGTGGAGCTTTTGGGAGTCGTTCCCGATCAAGAACCAAAGATCACTGTCCTCAATACCCAGATGGTAAAGGGGAGCTACCTGAGCGAACGGATGCCGATGGGTGTGGCAGTGGGAGACAAGCTCGCCAGCACCATTGGCGTCCAGGTGGGATCGCAGATCGTCCTGTTAACCCAGGCGGCCGACGGTTCGATGGGCAATGACCTGTACACCATTACCGGAATTTTTCACACTGGCCTTGATGCTCTGGACCGGAGCGTGGTGCTCATGTCCCTTTCTTCTCTGCAGAAACTATTGAGCCTGGCGCCGGAGAGGATACATGAGATCGGCATCAGGCTTCACGACATAGCCGAAGCCACGGCGGTCACCGCAGCACTTCAGGTCCGACTGGCCAAGAGACCACCTGTTCAAGTGATGTCCTGGGAGCAACTGGTGCCCGAGCTGGCCGACTATGTGCAGTTCAATCGCAGCATAACTTTTGTGCTCTTTTTTATCTTCTTTCTGTTAGCAGTCATCGGCATCATGAACACTATGTTGATGGCGGTCTTTGAGCGCACTCGCGAGTTCGGCATGCTCATGGCGCTTGGAATGAGGCCGGCCCAGGTAATTAGCCTTATCCTCGCAGAGGCGGCAGCTTTGGCCGGGGTCAGTCTGGTTTTGGGGGGACTAATTGGCGCTCCGCTGCTGTGGTATTTGCAGGTCCATGGCCTCGACTTGGGCGGTGCCACAGGTGAAGTGGTCTCTCTCGCTGGAGTCGTAGTGGGCCATCTCTGGTACGGTCGCCAGGATTTCTCCGCCTATTATGAAGCCGCGCTCGGATTGGCTATCACAGCGCTTGTGTCCGCTTTTTATCCAGCATGGCGGGCTGCGCACTTTCGGCCAACGGAAGCGATCCGTAAGGTCTAAGCAGTGACTAGTGTTCTCCTTGTCGCGAAACTCAGCTGGCGCAACCTTTGGCGCAATCCTCGCGGCACCCTGTTGACAGCCCTCGCCTTGAGTCTGGGTCTCGCTCTGCTGCTCATCTCGTTGGGCCTACTCGATGGCGGCCACGAGCAGATGGTCGCCGATGGAGTGCGGCTGGGGTCAGGGCATGTGGTAGTCCAGTCAAAGGGTTTTCAGGACACCGGTTCCCAAGAGCTGTTGCTTACCGCTTCAGCAGTTTCAACGGCCGAGGAGTTGCTGCATAGCCCGGCCATGGCAGCTCTCGTGCGAGGCATTAGTCCGCGGCTTGTGGCCTCCGGATTACTCAGTTCTGCAGCCAACACCGCCGGCGTCAGAATTATCGGAGTCATACCGCGACAAGAGCGCACCGTGTCGCTGATCCCTCAGCGGATCATCGCGGGTACGTATCTGAATGACGACAAGCCCTCCGGTGTTGTGATTGGCTCCGAGATAGCCCGCAAGCTCGAGGTGAAGGTGGGTTCCAAAGTAGTGCTTATGACTCAGCCGGTGCGACAGCCTGGGACTGAAGCCAAGAACGGCGCCGGAGGAGAAATGCAAAGCACGCTCTTACGAGTGACCGGGATCTTTAGCACGGGCCTGCAAGCGGTCGATTCCAACATCATCCATTTGCCACTGCCGGTGGCCCAAAAACTGCTCGGACTGCCGGACCATCAGGTGACTCAGATAGCGCTCGTGCTTGGCCGGGAGCGTGACTCCCTGAAGGTCGCGATGGGTCTGCGCAGACTGTTGAAGGGAGCCCCGGTCGAGGTCCTGACCTGGCGGCAATCGATGCCGATGCTGGCTCAGATACTTCGCCTGGACCATGCTTTTAACTACATCATGAACGGTGTGGTACTCGCGATGGTAGGACTCGGGATACTCAACACGATTTTGATGAGAGTCCTGGAGCGCCGCTATGAATTCGGCGTCTGTAAGGCTCTTGGCCTTCGGCCTCTCCAGCTTGCACTCATGATCGTCGGCGAGTCTCTGGCTCTCACGACTATCAGCCTGGCGCTCGGACTGCTGCTGGGTTTGAGCGTACAACACTATTTCGCCACGACCGGATTGGATCTGCGCTGGATATTCAGATCCGGCCTTAACCCCGCGCTCATCTTTGACCCGATTTTGTATTCGCGCCTGAGTCTGGATCGGATCGTCTGGTCGGTAAGCATCGTATTCATGATGGCGACAGTTCTCTCTTTCTATCCTGCGCTCAAGGCGGCGCGAACGGATCTGCCGGACGCGTTGAAGGTGCTTTAAATAGCCGATCTCCAGAACATGAGACCGCGTGAAGTTATCTCATCGATCTGTGCCGCGGAGCACACCAAGCGTTCAAAACGGAACCGTCCCTACTTTGCGTCCGCACGCCTGAGACGCGCATGATGGTAAGAGGAAGTAGATGACTATGTTCAAGACACTTGCTTTCGCCTCGCTTCTCGTCTTATCAATGCTCGGCATGCAGGCGTGTTTCTGGTCTGGCCCCTCCGGGCAGTATGCATCGACACACTCGGTATGCGACACAAATGGCAATAATTGCCTCGCTTGCGACGATAACAATAATTGTCAACGCGCTGATGCGCAGTATGGATCATCGAGACACAATGTGTGTGACGACCAAGGCTACAATTGCCTAAGCTGCGACTCAAACAACACTAACTGTCAGTCCACGGCGAGGAGCTATTGGGGATTCATTTTCTAAGCGTCGACATTACGGTGCGCCGCTTATTGCCGCTCTTCCAATCTCTGAGCGCGGTTCCGTTCCGCCAAGCGCCCAAGCGTGCGCGGACCGCCTGTCGAAGGTTCCTCGCGTGAGCTTGGACTCCTCTATTCCGCCTCGTCGCCCACTCGGGGCGCTCGAGCCCAGCCCGGATGCTGCTGCGGCCAAGAATCAGATGTACAATGAACTAGAGGCGGGAACCAACAGCAAGCTCGAGCAAACCGGTGACCGGCTTGCGGCCAAGCGCCAGGCGGAGAGCGATGTGGAGTGGGCGGTAGAACTGAAGGATCTGAGGAAGACCTACCGCACGGGGCCAATAGAAGTTCCGGCATTGCGTGGCATCTCTCTACGCATCGCTCCTGGGGAATTCGTGGCTACTGCCGGCCCCTCAGGTTCTGGCAAAACCACCCTGCTCAACATCATCGGCGGACTCGATCGGGCAGACACCGGAGAGGTCCGGGTGGCAGGCCAGGATCTTCAACTCTTATCCGCGGGTGCGCTGGCTCGTTTGCGTTTGCAACGCATCGGATTCGTCTTCCAAACCTACAACCTGATGCCTGTGCTCACCGCGCTGGAAAATGCCGAGTTTACCTTGCTACTGCAGGGAATGACGGCGCACAAGCGCAGGGAAAAAGTACGCAAATTGTTCTCGGAGATTGGGCTCGCCGGACTTGAAGATCGCCGCCCGGCAGAATTGTCCGGCGGACAGCAGCAGCGGGTCGCTGTCGCGCGAGCCATGGTCACAGAACCCGCGCTCATCCTGGCGGACGAACCGACGGCGAATCTGGACTCTGCCACAGCTGTCTCGCTTCTCGACGTGATGGAACATCTCAATCGCGCTACCGGCACGACCTTCATTTTTTCCACCCATGATCCTCAGGTCATGGAACGCGCGCACCGTATGATTCGCTTACGAGACGGCCAGATAGTAAGTGATGAAGCGATTCATCAATGAGTACTTGGAGCCGCTGAGTTACAGCAAATCTGCTGGCACCGTTCGATCCTTCGAAGCATATCAATTCGTTCCGGTGAGAACACTTTCCTCCGTCTTCCACAGCTAAATCACTAGATATTTACTGCCATTTGCGAAAGTCTGTAGGTTAGCTTCTCGCTTCTCCTCGCGACATAATACGATCACGGAGAGTAGCCGGAATACTCTGTCATGTCGTGGTTTTCAGCGATCGCAACTAACTTCGGGAGTAAAGACATGTTCATGCAATCAGCAGCACGCGCACTTGTGGCGGCGACCCTGTTCGGCTCGTTCGTTCTCGCCGGTCCTTTAGCCATTGCCGCGCCCGCGACGACGGAGCCGGCGGTAGCTGCCGCCAAAGCCGATCCCGTTGAGGCGCACATCAAGGAGTTACACAACAGGCTTCACATCACGGCTGCCCAGCAGGCCCAATGGGACGGTCTCGTCCAGGTGATGCGCGATAATGCAAAGGCGATGAGCGATCTGCAAAAGCAGAGAGGCCAGGACGCTAAGGCGATGACTGCAGTCGAAGCGGTCAAATCCTATCAAGCGGTGATCGAAGCGCATGAAGCTGGAATGACTAAATTCGTCCCGGCCTTTGAGGCTCTGTACAACAGCATGTCGAACACACAGAAAGAGGCCGCCGATGAGATGTTTCGGGGCAAAGTGCGTTCCGCAGCGGCAAAAAAGAGCGCGTGATTGAGAGTCCGGACACAACAATGCGGAAATCCGCCGGTTTGTCGGGATTCGCTGCGAAATGGAGAATCAATATGAGAAAGATCACGCCCACTAGAATCAGTAAAATCGCGATTGCGATCGGCTTCGGCGTCGTGATTTGCGGTGTTGCGATGAGGCCTGCGTTAGCCGGTGGCCATGGCGGCGGCGCGCAGCATCACGAAGAGCGTCACGGAAATCAACACAGAGGAGGCCACGGCGGTGGTGGCTATATTGCGCCTGCGCCTAACGCCTATTATGCGCCCGCGCCCAACTACTACTACGCGCCCGAGCCGGAATATTACCCAGCTGGGCCGACCTACAGTGCGCCTCCGCCATCGGAGGGCGTAAACCTTTTCTTCGGGCTAAATTAGAAGGGTGGGTTGTCTCGGTAAATCGATTGAAACTCGCGCCGATGGCTACCATGCGAGACTTCGTGACCGTTTATTGCTTCACGGAGATCGATGGGCCTCCGAGCGGGGCGACGATTGGCGCGTCCCTTGCTTGGAGGGCGGCTACGGCCGGTGAGGGCACGGCGGCCGGCGGCGCGCCGGCGACGTAAAAGCGAATGAGTTCCGTAGTGACCTCGGGACCGCCAACGAACGTGGCGCCCTGCTGCTTGAGCAGCCGGTAGGGCGCCGTCGCCTGGAAGTAAAGCGTGTTCTTGGGAACCACCGGCTGGACGACGTGCATCACGAACCGCGGCCAGTTTGGCATTACCGTAGCAATGTCGACTTGAGCGGTGACCTTGAGGGCGGAAAAACTGCCGGCCGGCACGCTTATCTGCTCGATGCCTTTGGCCACAACATTCTGGCCCACGTAACTGTACGGCGTGATCTGTTGATGTAGTGCACCTTCACCGCCTTCGCGCGGCGCGTCGAGGACTCGCAGAAACGCCATCCACGGCACCGCGTCGGGATACAGGTCATGCGGCAGATTGGGGGCGCCGGCCAACCGCAGCACTGGCGCGTCATTACGCCAGAACGCGCTCTGCAGCGCTCGGCCATGATCGTACAGCGTCCATTGGTACATGGTGCAGCCCTGCCGATGATTGGGGAACAGCCAGAAACTGACTTCGAACTGATAGCTGCTTAAGGTGGTAACCTCGATATGGATCGTGCTGTCGCCGACCGTTTCGTTCCACAGCTTGACCTGCATCAGTACCTGGCCGGTTTGGTCCTCTGTCTGTCGAGTTTCCTCGACCTCGGCGCCTGACACCGGTGTCATGAGGTCAGCGCCGGATTGCTCGCCAATCATCCCGCGGCCTATCAGGCCGCGAGCTACAAGCCAGGCGTCCATTGCGCCACCGGCGCTCGATTCGGTGCCTGGAGCCTGCACGATATCCGTATGGCCTATCGCCGGCCAAAGCGCCGCGAGTGCCCCGAACAACGACATCGCGGCAATCATAATCCAAGCTCGAAGCGAAAAAATCTTCATTGTACGAGTTTAGGACTCCTCGGAGATAACAAACACCGCCGTGATACTCACTCGATCGCCATTTTGCGAGTCGGCCTAGATGCAAATACCCGAGTGGGGGAGCAACCTTCGGTTGTCCACCTTTGGCAAAGTGTAAAGATGTGAGGAAACTCTCGGCCGACTTAGATCACTTATATGCCAATGGATTAGTAAAAGCGAGCACAGGTATGCTCAAATCGGGGTTAAACTCATCATGTCGGAGCCGATCGTCTGCAAACTCGGTTCTGAAATGTACTATTCTTCGGGGGTATATGCAGTATTTATGGCTCAGCTTGGCCATTGCCACAATGCGAGCGACCAGCCGACTCCTTCCACCGCAAGGGCGGAGGCGTATTCGGGCGGTCCAGGGGTCAGTTCCAGTAGAGACCAACGCAGCGCTTCGTCTGCGTCGGGCCGAGTGCCAAGCAGTGCCGCAGGTTCTCCGGGAATCAGCGACACGTCGAACTGATCCAAAGCTAGTGAAAGTCCTTCACCTCTGGCCTTGATGTAGGCTTCCTTGCGGGTCCAACAGAGAAAGAACGCGTATCTCCGGAGGGCCGCTGGGAGCGCATGGAGTGTCGCGATTTCCCGGCGCGAGAAGAATCGCCCGGCGATCTGCTCTACCTCCAAATCGGAGCGCATATATTCGAGATCGATGCCGACCTCGCGGCCACAGGTGACTGCATAAAGGGCCACTCCGCGAGAGTGGGATATGTTGAAGCGAATCGGAGCCTCGCCGGATTCCAACACCACGGCAGGCTTCCCATGAGAGCTGTAGGCGAATGACAAGCATTCCGGCGCCCGGTTCAGATAGAAACCGAGGATAGCTCTGAGCGCTCCACGAGCGACAACAAAGTGCTCGCGATCTTTGGGGAAGTGAAATCTCTCGGCTCTCGCCCGTTCATCCGCTGCAAGCGTCGGCAGGAAGCGATCTATCTGCGAGGGCGCCTGGCCCAAGGCGGCTCGCCAGACATGAACCTCATTGCTACCTAATGTCAACCCTCTGGGTGGAACGCCCCACGCAGCAATAGAGCAGCGGTTGGGGAATACCTTCACCTGGCCGCTCTCTCTAGTCGCCGCAGTTGCCGCGCAATTCCTCGGAGAGCACGCGAAGAAGCGGCAACTGATTTGCGTTCAAAAAGAAATGATCGCCGGGAAACATCTGCGAGGAGAAGGAAACGCTCGTCTGATCACGCCAGGCTTCAAGATCGCTATGGCTCACTGTGCGATCTTGCCAGCCGCCAAACGCAGAAATGGGACAGTTCAGGGGAGAACCGGGCGCGTACGCGTAGGTCTCGTAGAGCGCGAAATCCGCGCGCAAATGTGGAAGCATAATCTCCATTAGCCCTTCGTTGTTCAGGACCTCCGTAGGAGTACCGTTCAGCCGACGCAGTTCCGCTAAAAAGTCCTTTTCCGGCAGGTTGTGAATAGGCAGGCCTCGATGAAGAATCTGCGGCGCGCGAGCGGAACAGACAAATAATCGAGCAGGATGCACATCGTACTGTCTGCGGAGCTCGCGAGCGAGCTCAAAACTGACCAATGCTCCCAGGCTGTGGCCGAACAGGGCAAAAGGTTTGTCCAGGAACGGAAACAGAGCTTTCGTGACGGTTTGGACAAGAGGCGAGAGCTGAGTAAACGGACGCTCCATCAGCCTGGTTTCCCGTCCCGGGAGTTGCACTGGACAAACCTCGACGTCCGTAGGCAAGCCGCGTGGCCAAATGCGAAAAGCCGACGCACCACTTCCCGCATACGAAAAGCAGAACAGACGGAGGCGGGCCTGTGGGCGAGGCTCGCGACAGAGAATCCAGGAGTCAAAAGGAGGAGCAGTCACGGGCAGAATCACCTGTGGAAGATGCGCGACATTCAATCTTTCGATGAACGGATCTACCGTTTCCGCTCCTCCATGTTCTTTCTTAGGCTGAGTGGTCGCATGTCGGTCCACACCTCCTTGATGTACTCCAGGCATTCCGTCTTAAACCCGCTTTTGCCTACATCCGTCCAGCCAAGAGGGTTTTCCTTTTCGACCGGCCAGATCGAGTACTGCTCTTCATGATTCACGACGACTTTGTAGGTTGCATTGTCTTGTCTCGCGTCTCTGTTCATTGAACTACCTTCATCAACTGGTCACTCGATTCACTGTCATCGGCGAACCATTCATCAGCGGATTGCGCCTGGCTCAGACAAGTTCTCATCACCTCGGCTAACACTTCAACGTGAGGTTTGTAAACCATACTCGCGTGGTTGCCTGGAACGACATGGACCTCTACTCCTCCATCAACCCACTTTCTCCAGCCTAGTGTCGGGTCAGAGGACGTCCCCGCAAGATCCTGAGCAGCCTTGAAGAGCGTGACCCGGCCGGGATAGCGATGCATCATGTATTTCCGGGTGGCTCGAAAGTCGGCCTTGCAGAGTTCAACAAAAGGGCGGGCTTGAGAAGCTTCGACATCCAGAGGTACCAAGCCGGCTCTTTTCGCCTGCTCGAGCACGCGCATTAATAGTTCGTCTTTTGGGATCCCTACAAGAGAATCTCGAGGATCGAGCGAAAGACCGAAATAGCGGACAAAATCAGCCAACAAAGTCGTCTCAAAATCTTCGTTCTCGAAATCCTCGTCGAGAGTCGGAATTCGTCCATCCAATAGTGCTAACAAAGCCACCCCCTGTCTTTGCGCGCGAAGCTGTTGAGCCATCTCGAAAGCTACGACGCCGCCCATCGACCACCCTCCGAGAAGATAGGGACCCTCGGGCTGCACGGCCTGCAGTGCCTTAATGTAATGAGTAGCCATGTCTTCGATCCGCGTGTGAGGCTCTTGCCCTTCTTCCAGTCCTCTTGCCTGTAGCCCATAGCATGGTTGGTCTAAGCCCAAACAGTGCGCCAAATGAACGTAGGGAAAAACGTGTCCACCAGCCGGATGTACCAAGAAAAGGGGCCGCTTGTTGCCGCCAGGTTGAATAGCGACCAGGGACGATTGAAGTGCAGGCTTAGCCTGCTGGCGGAAAATAATGGCTAGATGCTCGACAGTTGCGTTCTGAAAAACAGTGGCGAGCGGAAGCCTTTTGCCTAGCCTTTTCTCAATCAACGCGAACAGACGCACCGCTGCCAGAGAATGGCCTCCAAGCTCGAAAAAATTATCTCTCACTCCAATAGGCTGGACATCCAGAACCTCCTCCCAAAGATTAGTGAGCTGAACTTCCAGAGCGTCGCGAGGCGCTACGAATGCCTTTTCCAGTTCGAACCGTATTCGCTCAGGTGCCGGCAGCGCCCGGCGGTCTACCTTACCGCTAGGCATCAGCGGGATGGCATCGAGAAACACGAATACTGCGGGCACCATGTATTCGGGCAGTTTCTCTTTCAGAAACCCGCGCAGGTCATCGGGGGCGGGGCGGGACTCTTGCTGAGCCACGATATAGGCTACCAGCCGCCGCTCTCCATGTGTCTCCTCACGAGCTAAGACGACGGCCTCCCGTACGGCCGGGTGCTGGCCAAGCGCCGCCTCGATTTCCTCCAGTTCGATCCGGAAGCCGCGGATCTTTACCTGGCGGTCAAGCCGACCGAGCAAGTCGATGTTTCCATCCAGCCGATAGCGGGCCATGTCGCCGCTCTTATACAGCCGTGCCCCGCGCTCGGTGCTGAAGGGGTGCGGGACAAATCTCTCGGCAGTCAAATCAGGGCAGTTGAGATAGCCTCGCGCCAGAGCCCAACCGCCGATGTACAGCTCACCAGCAACTCCAGCCGGAGCCGGGTTGCCGTACTTATCGAGAATGTAGATCTCTCTGTTAGCGAGGGGACGACCAATGGGAACCTTCTGAAAACTCGCGCTCTCGTCAGGCCGTGGCGTGATTTCAAAGGCAGTCGTCGTTATTGTCGCCTCGGTAGGGCCGTAAGCATTGATTAGACGGACTGCACGCATGGGGCTTTTCAGCCAATGGTCTAGAGCTTCGGGCGGCATTACATCTCCGCCAACGATGAAAAGCCTGGGCTGAACGTTCGAAATCAGATCCGGGAGGTCCGTCCACTCACGAGCTAGCTCCTGCCAGTAGGCCGTCGGAAGATTGAGTACCGTGAGTCCGAACTCCGCAATTCTTCTGTGCAATTCGTTCGTATGCCACACATCCGACCGTTCCAACACGAGCGTGGCCCCGACGATAAGTGTCGGCAACATTTGCTCCAATGATAAATCAAAACTCAGTGAAGAGAACTGAAGTATCCGATCGCTTGAGTCAAGCTCATAGTATTTTTGAATATCGCAGCAGTGATTCACTATCGAACTGTGTGGGACGAGAACTCCCTTCGGTTGACCCGTGGAGCCGGAGGTGTAAATAACATAAGCCAGATTGTCCAACACGGCTACGTTGATGGGGTTCTTACGGTTTTGTCGGGCAATGGTCTCCCAGCCAGAATCCAGACAGACTACTTTGGCCCGATGTCCAGGCAGCCCCGGCACCAATCGCTCCTGAGTCAACAGCACTGGCGTCCCGGTATCTTCGAGCATGAAGGCCAGGCGCTCGCTCGGACAGACCGGGTCCAGCGGTACGTATACTCCACCCGCCTTGAGAATGCCTATTAAGCCGACGACCATCTCCAACGAGGACTCCAGGCAGATCCCGACGGGCACGTCCGGTCCCACTCCCAGAGTCCGCAAGTGATGAGCCAGTTGATTAGCCCGGCCGTTCAGCTCACCATATGTCAGTTGCGCACCTTCAAACTCTACCGCGATCGCGTTCGGGGCTCGTTCTACCTGCGTTTCAAAAAGCTGATGGATACACAGATTTCTCGGATCGTCGATCTTGCTGCCGTTCCACTCAACCATCAGCTGATGCCGCTCTGCGTCGCTCAATAGTGGCAACTCCGAGAGGCGCCGATCGGGCGCTGCGACTACGCCCTCCAGGAGGGTCTGAAAATGCGCCAGCATACGAGTGATTGTAGCGGCCTCAAACAGATCGGTGTTGTATACCAATGCCACTTCCATCAACCCTTGCTGGGTCTCACTTATCTGCATGGTCAAGTCGACGTGAGCTGTCTCGCCGTCACCCTTCACAGGGCTTACGATCAGGCCTCTCAGCTCTACCGTTTCCGCTACCGCGCTGTTCAGCACGAACATCACCTGAAAGAGCGGGTTGCGGCTTAAGTCCCGCTCCAGGTGTAATTCTTCAACCAACTTTTCAAAGGGCAGGTCCTGGTGGCTATATGCTGCCAAACACACTTCCCGCACCCGGCGCACAAGCTCCCGAAAACCGGGATTACCTGAGAGGTCAGTGCGTAAGACCAGAGTATTGACGAAGAATCCAATCAGTCCCTCGATCTCCGTATGGTTGCGGTTGGCGATCGGCGTGCCCACGATCAAGTCGTCTTGACTCGTGTAGCGATGCAACAAAATCTTGAACACCGCGAGCAACGTCATGAACAGGGTAACCCCTTCGTCGCGGCTCAGCGTCTTTAATGCGTCGCCTACGGTCCTGGGCAACAGCAACGATCTATGGGCACCGCGGAAACTCTGGACCACCGGCCTGGAGCGTTCCAAAGGCAGCTCCAGCAGAGGCGGGCTGCCGAGCAATTGCTGCTTCCAATAGGCAAGCTGGGTCTCCAGGACTTCTCCCTGCAACCAATGGCGCTGCCAGTTGGCGAAGTCCGCATATTGGATCGGCAGTTCGGGCAGTGGTGAGGCTTTTCCCGAAGAGAAAGCTTCGTAGAGCACAGCCATCTCCCGGATCAGTATTCCGGTTGACCAACCGTCAGAGACAATATGATGCATCGTGAGGAGCCCCACATGCTCCTCTTCGCCCAGTCGTAGCAGAGCGATTCGCAACAGCGGGCCCTGGGCTAAATCAAACGGCCGCCGGGCCTCTTCGGCACCCAGCCGCTGAACCTCTATCTCTCGCTCGTGCTCGGGCAGATTCCGCAGGTCGATTGCCGGCAGCGCCATCGTCAGGGTCGGGGCAATGACCTGGGCCGGAGATCCATCCATTATCGTAAAGGTCGTCCGCAAGGCTTCATGACGCTTCACGATCTCGCTGAGACTACGCTCCAATGCGACCACGTTGAGTGGTCCTTTGAGGCGGATGGCGGCCGAAATATTGTAGGCGGAGTCACCCGGCGCCAACTGATCGATGAACCACAGCCGCTGCTGGGCAAAAGAGAGCGGCAGATCTCCGTCGCGCGCGATAGGCACTATTGGCGGTGCCTGCAGCTCATGTCCCGCCCGGCGCGCCACCTCGATGTTTTCGGCCAAGCCGGCCACCGTGGGCACTTCGAACAGCCGGCGCAGTGGTATTTCCACTCCGAAGGCGTCGCGTATTCGGGAAACGGCCTGGGTCGCCAGAAGAGAATGACCGCCGAGATCGAAGAAATTGTCGTGAATGCCTATCCGTTCAATGCCTAGTAGCTGGACCCAAATCTCGGTCAGGATCTCCTCTGTAGGGCTGCGCGGTATAACGAAAGCGCTCTCCCGTTCGGGTCTGGTTCGGTCGAGCGCCGGCAGCGCACGGCGGTCTACTTTACCGTTGAGCATCAGCGGCAGAGCATCCAGCAGCACAAAGGTCGCGGGGACCATGTACTCGGGCAGCCTCTGGCGCAAAAAGCCGCGCAGGTCATTAGCCGTAAGGCGGAACTCTCGCTCAGCGACGATATAGGCCACCAGCCGCTTTTCTCCGGACGCGTCGTCCTGAGCCGCGACGACAGCCTCGCGCACGGCCGGGTGTTCGCCAAGCACCGCCTCGAGCTCGCCCAATTCGATCCGGAATCCTCGAATTTTAACCTGGTAGTCAGTACGGCCGAGGAACTCGATCCTCCCGTCGGGCAAGTAGCGAGCCAGATCCCCGGTTTTGTACATTCGGGCTCCCGCTCGGGCGCTGAAGGGGTGTGGAATGAATTTCTCGGCAGTCAACTCCGGCCGGTTGAGATAGCCTCGGGCCACGCCTGTTCCGCCAATATATAACTCGCCCGGAATGCCGATAGGGACAGGACGCAAAAAGGAATCCAAAATATAGATCTGAGTATTAGCAATGGGACGACCAATGGTTATCTCCTCTCCGGCACCTATTTTAGCAGCGCACGCATTGGCAGTGGCCTCGGTCGGCCCGTATATGTTCCAGATCTGGAGCTTGGGCAGCGCGGACAAGGAACTGTCGGATAGATCTTGACTTAGTTGTTCGCCGCCGAACAATAGATACGCGAGGCTTCCAGCCGGATTTATGGCGTGCCCGGAGTCGATTGCCTGTAGCATGGCCTTCCATAAGGAAGGTACGCAGTTGAGCCCCACCCCTGTCCGCGCACCAAGGGCCGAAAGCAGCTTTGTGGGCTCGACCGCGATCTCTTCCGAAAGTATCCAGACCTCACCTCCGCGCAGGAGCGGCGGAAACAATTGTTTCAGACACATGTCGAAAGTCAGTCTGGTAGTCAAAGGCAGGTGCTTTAGCGCGTCGCCCAGCAGCCCCTCACCGAGCCAGCACAGGTAGTTGACCAGACTCCTGTGCTCGACCATCACTCCCTTGGGCTCTCCAGTTGAGCCCGATGTGTAAATCACATACGCAAGGTTCCTGACCGTGGACCTGCTGACCGGATTCTCTTTACTCTCTCGTCCGATGGCCTCCCATCCTGAGTCCAGGCATAGGAGGTGCGCTCGATGAACGGGCATACTTGCCGCGACACGCGATTGCGTCAGCAGCACTGGCGCCCGGGCATCCTCCAGCATGAAGGCCAGTCGCTCTTTCGGATAGGCCGGATCCAACGGCAGGTACGCGCCTCCGGCTTTAAGAATTCCAAGAAGTCCTACTACCATCTCTGGGCAGCGCGTCATACAAATCGCCACCGGCACATCCGAGCTGACGCCCAGAGCCTGCAGGTGATGGGCCAATTGATTGGCGCGAGCATTGAGTTGAGCATAGCTCAACTGCTGCTGCTCAAAGGCCACGGCGACGCTGTCGGGCGTGCGCTCGACTTGTTCTTCGAACAGTTGGTGGATGAGCTTGTCTTCTGGAAAATCGGTTTCGGTAGCGTTGAACTCTGCCAACAGTTGTTGTCGTTGAGCGGTGCTTAGAATTTCCAACTCGTTGATGGCGGCTTCCGGGTTCCTCACAGCACTTTCCAGCAACTTGTGAAACTGCTCGTTCAGACGTTTGATATCCTCGGCGCGGAACAAGCTCGAGTCATAGTGAAATTGGGCGACTACCAGGTCTTCCTTCTGAAAACAGGACAGTTTCACTTTGAAACGATCGGCGTAGACAAGTTGCTTGCGAATGGAAAATGTCAGGTCGGCGGCGGAATACTTGACGGTTTGTTCCCGAAACTCGAAACCGGCGGCGCAAAATGGCGTCGCTGGTAGATTTCCATTCGATCCGGCAACGTGTTCCCAACTGAAATACTCCTGCCATTGCAGCGCTTCGCAGGCCGATTCATCGACTCGCCGCAGGATTTCACAGAACTGGAGCTTCCCCTCCAGATGACAACGAAGCGGCAGGTGTTTTGAAAACAGCCCCAGGGTCTTCTGGAGCTCCTCATATGCACGGCCATCGCAGGCCATCCCCACGACAAAGTCCGATTCTCCGACAAGACGCCAGAGCAGGATCTGCCAGCATGCCAACAGAAATGCGCAAGCCGAAGCGTCGTACTTCCGCGTGAGCGTCCTTACCTTCGCCAGGCTGCCAGAATCAATCGTCGAGGCCACAAAGAGCGGCCTAAATCCCGGCTTTATCGGAGATTGACCTTCATACGGAAGCTTAAAAGCAGGGAGGTCCGCGAAATCCTGTCTGCGCCAGTAGTCTCTCCCTGTTTTCGTATCTTCCGATTCAAGTAGCTCGTTTTGCCATTCTGCGAGATCAGCGTATTGCGCCGGTTGGTCGGCAAGTTCTTCATGCCGCAGATAGGCCGAATACGCATCACAGATTTCCCGCATCAAATTGTTGAGCGATATACTGTCCGCGCAAAGTGACGACAGACTGACAAGTAACGTATGCCGGGTCGGCGACAGAGTAATCAGGGATACCTGAGAGATTCGCCCCTGCTCGAAGTCAAGAGGTGTCTCGTTCGCTTTTTGGCACAGCGCTGCGATTCGAGCCTCCTGCCGAGGAGAATCCCAACCGGTGAGGTTGTAGCTATCGACAGATAGTACGCCGCCGTCGGTCATAACCTGAAATGGACCGTCTATTCCAGGCAGGCATTGAAAAGCAGTGCGGAGTATCTCATGTCGATCCCAGACATTGCGCAAGGCTGCTTTCAAAATGCCGGTATCAACATTTCCTTCAATCAGAATGGCGCATTGAGCACGATAAGACGGACTTTGGTCAACCTGCTGCAACGACCACAGATGCTTCTGCTGAGGCGAAAGTCGAAACCCTTCGATAAATCTCCCGGACACGCCTGCACTCTGTTGCGCGGGTTCCGAGCTTCTCATAGGGCGCCATTACGATGGAGTTGCGGCAGAGCAAGCGTTTTGCGCTTGACGGTTTTTAATTTCTGCGAATTAATTTGCCGGCACTGTTTTCGGGTCGCTTCCTGTTGTTGTCTGTCCGCCCGCGCGAGCGCCTCGCTTAATGCGCTCAACCTGGCCTCGGGCTCTATGACGACACGGCGCAGAAGGGTTTCAAAATTTCCCGCGATTCGAGAGATGGTGGCAGGCTCAAACAGATCTCTGTTGTAGCGTACGGAAAGAGAGAGAGCGCCTGGCGTCTCGATTATCAATATTGCGAGGTCGAGTGTGGCCGACCGGCGTTCCAGAGGGAAGGATTCCAGCATCAACCCGCCAGGATTCATCCGCAACCCGGTTTCGCCCAGCACGAATGCGGGCGTCCCCTGCTCCGTCAGCCGGTGCGATTTATCCAGCACGAACATCACTTGAGACAACGGCGGACGGCTGAGATCCCTCGGCGGCCGGAGCCGCTGGACCAGGAGCAGAGTCGGATAATCCTGATGCTCGAGCGCGGCCAGAACGGTTTGGCGCACCTGGGCAAGAAACGCCTGGAAAGTTGGATTTCCGGAAAGATTCGCCCGCAGCATGACGGGATTGGTGAACAGTCCCACGATCCCCTCGAATTCGGCCCGATTGCGGCCGACCACGGGAGAAGCCACCAGAAGGTCTTCCTGACCAGTCAGGTGGAAAAGCGTCACCTGGAACGCCGCCAGAAGGACCATATACAAGGTCACGCCGTTGGCCCTGGCGAGAGTCTTGAGGAGTCCGCTTAGTTCATCGTTCAAGGTGAAGTCGTGAGAGGCGCCGCGATACGTCTGAATTGGCGGCCGCGGCCGATCGACAGGGAGGTTCAGCACGGGCAGTGGTGCAGCCAATTGCTTGCGCCAATAGCTCCACAGCCTTTCGCCTTGCGGGCCCCCCAGCATTTCGGTTTGCCAACGAAGGTAATCCGTGTATTGCAAATCGAGCGAAGGCAGAACCGCCGGCGAGCCAGCCTTTTGCGCGGAATACAATACGCTGAGCTCGTTCAGGATCACCGCCAGCGACCAGAAATCGATGACGATGTGATGCACCGCCAGCAACAGGACGTGTTCCAGCGCCGAACGCGTGAACAGGCTCACCCGCAGAACGGGGCCTCGTTCCAGGTCGAAAGGTCGATAGGCGTCCTCGGCCAGGCGTGACTTCAGCTCATCGCCGCTCCAGGCTGCCGCATCTGTCTCCTCGAAGTGGACCTTTTGATGTTCGTGGACTTGTTGAACGGGGTTACCGGCGTCAACCGAAAAGGTGGTCCGGAGCGAGGGATGGCGATCAACCAGCGCCTGAAACGCGCCGCGCAAGGCGCCGATATCCAGCTCGGAGGAGACGCGCGCGGCGAAAGTGACATTGTAAATCGTACTTTCCGGCGCAAGTTGGTAGAGGAACCATATACCCTGTTGATTATAGGATAATGGATATACTGATTTTGAACGTCCCGCCTTTTTTCGAAGAAGTTGGGCAAGCAGGGCACGCTTTTCTGCGGATGAAAGGCCGGCGGTTCGCTGGGAAGTACTGCTCATTCACTGCGTTCCTCTTCAGCCAGAGTGTCGGCGAGTAATGAATTCACTTCCTCATCCGAAAGCTGATCGAGGTTTGCCAGCAGATGTTCATTGGCGTGGCCGTTTTGCCGCGCCTCCTGGGGTAGCGCAACTGCCGGAGAAAACCCCGCGGACGCCTCGGAGACCACCGCTGTCAGTTGTTCGGATAGCAGCGCCGCGGCCTGCTCGACGCTAGGTCCCTGCAGAAATTTCACCATCGGCACATTCACGCCCAGGTCAAGCGCAATCCGGTTCTTCAGCTCGACCGCCATCAAGGAGTCCAGCCCCAGATTGCTGAGCGGTTGATGTACGTCCAGCCTGGATGCGGAGAGCCCGAGCACACGAACCACTTGCTGACTCAGGTAGGACCGCAATAGCCGGTGACGCTCCGCTGGTTGCGCGGCGAGGAGAAGGTCGCGGGTCAGGAATTTCTTTTCTCCCTGATGCTCCGCTTGTAGCGCAATGCCAGGTTCCCCGCATGCAAGTTGAGAGAGTAGCGGTGATTCAGTGCCCGCTGGAAAAAAGTGGCGATACTGGCGCCAATCGACTGGTACCGCGACAACCTGGGTCGAGCCTTGCCGGAGCATCCGTTCCATCACTTTCAGCGCTTGTTGGGGCGCGATGCTGCTGATTCCCAGCAGCGCAAGACGCGCCGCCAGGCGCTTGCCCCCAGCCGTATCCGCGAAGCCCAAATCGGCCCAGGCTCCCCAGTTGATAGTCAGTGCCGGCTGGCCCTGGGCCCTTCGATGATGCGCCAGAGCATCGAGAAAGGCGTTGGCCGCAGCATAGTTCCCCTGACCAGGCTGGCCCAGGAGAGAGCCCGCGGAAGAAAAAAGTACGAAGAAGTCCAAGGGAGCATCTTCGAGTAACCGATGCAGCAACCAGCCACCCATCACCTTGGGCCGCAAAACCGAGTCCAGCGCGGCGGCATCAAGCTGCGACAGCAGTCCGTCGTGCAGCACACCCGCGGCATGCACTACGCCCCGGATCGGCGGCCAACCCTCGGAGCGAAACTCGTCCAGAAAAGCGCGCAACTCTCCTTCATCCGCCACATCCACCGAGCCCGGATGCACGCTCGCTCCCAGCGCTTCCAGCTCACGGATGACGGCGATTTGATGAGCCAGGCGGGTTCCCGCCTGCACCGAACCCCAACTGGCGCGGGGAGGGAGCCTCGTGCGTCCCAAAAGAATCAACCGCCGAGCGCCCTGCTCTACCATCCAACGGGCGACCACGAGGCCCAGGTCCCCCAGTCCTCCGGTGATCAGGTAAGTGCCATCAGGCTGCCATCTAAGGGGAGGCCCCTGTGTCGCAGATCGGGGCCGGGGCACTAAACGGGCCACGTATCGCCGGCCATGACGGAACGCAACCTGATCCTCTCCATCTGGAGTGGTGATTTCCTCGCACAATTGATTAGCGGCGGCATCGCCCTGCGAGACCTCGAATTCCGGATCCACCGGTCTTTCCAGATCTATGAGTCCTCCCCAGAGCGTCGGATGCTCCTGGGCGATGACGCGGCCCAATCCCCAAAGCGGCGCCTGAGCTACGCCCAAGGGTGAGGACTCTTCCCCTGCCGCCTGAGCGCCCCGCGTGACCAGCCACAAACGAGGTAGTTCGCGCGATTGGACTTCGACCAGTTCCTGGACCAACGGCAGGGCACTGCCGCAGCCAAAAGTCTGTGCCGTCTTCAGCGAGGCGACGTCGGTCTTCTCTGGCAGAGGAGCGTCAAGACTCCAGAGATGGATCATCCCGCGGCAGGCGGACTGATTGGATGACAGCGCCGCGGCGAAAAGCCTTCGGAAGTCCTCCGGCTGTTCGGGGCGGATGCGAAAATGCTCAGGGTCCGTGCGCTCGTAGGATTCTCCGCGCGAAACCAGGACGCTCTGTGCGCCCTCGCCTTTTAACCGTGCCGCCAACGCTTCTCCCACGCCACTATTGTCGGCAAAGATCAGCCAGCGCCCCGGGCTCGCTGGCGCGGACGGCTGCGAGACTCTTTGTCCCTCTGAACGCTCATTGGCCAGATGCTCGTTGTCCGGACGATCCTTCGCCAGACGATCGTGGGACTGCCACTGGAACTCGTAAAGCCAATCGTCCGGATTCTGCTCGAGCGCAGGCCGTGCGTCGTGCCCGAGCTGATCGAAGCGTAGTCCCACAATCTCGACCGCCACCTGCCCCGCTTCGTCCAGCAGCCGCACGCCTCCCATGATTGTATCAGCCTCGTGCTCTTGCAGCTGGGCGTGACTCCACAGATGCGGGCCCGGGCGGTCGTAGATCCGGACCTGGTCGATATGGGTAGGTATGTAGATACTCTGTTTGCCGGTTGCTAGCGCTTGAGTAGCTACTCCAGCGCCGACAGTCTGCAAGCAGGCGTCCAGTATCGCCGGATGGAATTGATAGGCGTCGAACTGCGTATCGGAGCCGTCGGGAACCCGCACTTCACCCAGCATATCCCCGTTGTATCGCCACAACTGTGAGATGCTCTGGAAAAAAGGGCCATATTGGATACCGCTTTCGCCCAGCCGCGAGTAGTAGTCCTGGCCGGAGACCCTCTCGGAGCATCGAGCCTGGATCTCCGCAAGCACATCCCGCCCGAGAACTGGCGAGACGCCACCATCGTGCTGCGGACAGACCTTCGCACTCGCATGCAGTATCCATGAGTTACTGGACCGCTCCGCGTCTGTCGGACGGCTGTAGATATGAACTGATGCGGCCGCATCCGCATCGGGAGAAAGGATCACCTGAATCGTGCGGGTTCCAGCCTCAGGCAGGAAAAGTGCCTTGCGAAATTCAATATTCTCCAAGACAAATGGCTGTTTCGCGAAGGCTTCATGCGCGGCGGACAGAGCCATCTCCAGGTAGAGCGAGGCGGGCAGCAGTGCGACCCCCTCGATGCGATGCTCGTCCAGATAAGGCAGCGTTCGCTTGTCCAGGATGACTTCCCAGAAGTGGGTTTCCGCAGGCTGCGCCGATTTTAAATGCCGGCCCAGAAGAGGATGCTTGCCGCTCTCGGCCCGAGGGATTTGCTCCAATAGAGAGTCGAGGCCTTCTGCCGGAGTCTCGAGCCAGCAACGCTCCCGTTGCCACGGATAAAACGGGAGGCGAACGCACTGGCTCCCGGGCGGATAAATCCGGCCCCAGTCGATCGGAGAACCGAGCGCATATAACGCGCCCAGCGATCCCATCATCACCGCGTGTTCCTGTTCCCCGCGCCGCAGGGAAGGGAGCACGGCGGCGCCCTCCTGGCCGAAATGATGAATCCCTTGCTGGATGGCGCTAAGCAAAATGGGATGCGGACTGACCTCCAGGAAAGTGTCATGTCCGTTTTCCAGTAGTTGCTGCACTGCGGTTGAAAAGAGCACGGGCTCGCGCAGGTTCCTGACCCAATGGAGCGCCTCGAACTCGCTTCCATTGCTGACCATGCCTGTCACGGTCGAATAGATGGGCAGCGATCCGGCCCGAGGCTTCAGCCCTTCCAGGGCCCGCAACAAATCGGCGCGCAAGGGATCCATCTGGTGGCTGTGAGAGGCGAAATCGACCTTGACCAGGCCGCAGAAGATGTCCTGGCGTTGCAATTGATCAAGGATCGCTTTGAGCGCCGCCGGATCTCCTGACAGCACCGTGGAGGTCGGACTGTTGCTGGCAGCGATGGATACGCGATCTTCGTAGCCGGCCAGCGCGCGCCGGGCTTCCTCGATCGAAAGCTCCACCGCGGCCATCGCGCCCCGCCCGATGGTGGGCTTAATCAAACGGCTGCGCCGGCAAATGACCCGGGTTGCATCTTCCAGAGTCAACGCACCGGCGACGCAGGCCGCCGCGACCTCTCCCATGCTGTGGCCCACGACGGCCTGTGGCTCGATACCCCAGGAGCGCCACAAGGCTGCCAGCGCCACCTGAATCGCGAAAAGAGCCGGCTGGACGATGTCGATTTCGTTCAACCGCGACCGCGACGCGTCGATGGCGCTGAGTTCGGCGAGCAAAGACCAATCGCAGTACCGTCGCATCGCCCGGTCGCAGCGTTTCACGACTTCACGGAAGACTGCCTCCTGCGTGAGCAGCGCTCGTCCCATACCCCACCATTGGGACCCTTGGCCGGGAAACACGAAGACCAGTTTTCGCTGGCGACTTGAAACGCTGCGACCGGAGGACAGGCCGGAATGAGCCTCGCCGCGCAAGAAGGCCTCCAGGCCCGCGGTGAGTTGCTCCGGCGAGTTGCCCCTCACCGCGAGGCGATAGTCGTGATGACTGCGGCGCACGCTGGCCGTGTAACAGATGTCGCGCAGCGACGCGTTGGACTCCGCGCCAGCCAGAAACTCCTGATATGCGCGCGCCAGAGATTGAAGGGCTTCCGGACTTCGGGCCGAAAGCGGTAGTAAGTGTGCGGACTTGCTATTGCGGATTTCCCCTCGCGGATTTTCCGCCGTGCGGTCCCCATTACGCATTCCGAGGTTGGACGGCGGCGCCTCTTGCAGAACCACGTGAGCATTGGTTCCGCCAAACCCCAACGAGGTCACCCCGGCCAGCGCCGGACCCGGCTCCGCGGGCCACGGACCCGGTTTCGTCTGCACCCGCAGCGGGAGCGTCTCAAAAGGAATATGGGGGTTGGGCTCCTGAAAGTGCAGGCTCGGCAGGATCTCCCGATGCTTAAGCGTCAGGGCCACCTTGATCAAGCCGGCAATACCAGCCGCGGCCTCGAGATGGCCGATATTGGTTTTGACCGAGCCCAAGGCGCATGGGCGTGCGCGCGGACGGCCGACGGCGAGCACCGTGCCCAGCGCTTTCGCCTCGATCGGGTCGCCCAAAAATGTGCCGGTGCCGTGCGCCTCGACGTATTGCACGCGGCCGGGCGAAACCCCGGCTCGCCGGTAGGCTTCGCGCAGGACGGCCTCCTGAGCCAGCGGATTGGGCGCCATCAGCCCGTTGCTCCGTCCGTCCTGATTCACCGCGCTGCCGCGAATCAGCGCGTAAATCGGATCAGCTTCGGCCAAGGCCCTCGACAGGGGTTTCAGAACGACAAGACCGGCGCCCTCACTGCGAACGTAGCCGTTGGCTCGCGCATCGAAAGCCTTGCAGCGCCCGTCCGGAGCCATCACGCCGGCTTTGGTAAAATTGATGCTAATCGCCGGCGACAGGATCAGGTTCACGCCTCCGGCCAGTGCCACAGTGGACTCTCCGCTCCAGAGGCTGCGGCAGGCCAGGTGCACCGCCACGAGCGACGAGGAACAGGCGGTATCAACCGCGATGCTCGGCCCGCGGAAATCGAACAGGTAGGAGAGCCGGTTGGCCGCGATGCTCAGGGCATTGCCGGTGCCCGCGTAGGCATCGATGCTATAAGGATCGCTGAACTGAATCCGGCCGTAATCGTTGTTCGATATGCCGATGAACACGCCGGTCTGAGTGCCGGCCAGACGCTCCCGCACCTGTCCAGCATCTTCCAGCGCTTCCCAAGCCACCTCGAGCAACAGGCGTTGCTGGGGATCCATGCGCGAAGCTTCCCGCGGCGAGATGCCGAAGAAATGCGGATCGAATTGGTCCACCTGCTCAAGGAAGCCGCCCCAGCGGGTGCTCATCTTGCCCGGGGCCGCCGGATCTGGATCGTAAAAGGCGCGGAGGTTGAAGCGCTCGGCGGGAACTTCCGTGATGGCATCGACCCCATCGTGCAGCAATTGCCAGAAAGCCAACGGGTCCTTGGCGCCGGGAAATCGGCAGCCGATGCCGATGATTGCGATCGGTTCGGGTTGCGCTAAAGGATCCTGGCCAGTCTTCGCGGCCGAGTGCGCGGCCGACCGCATCGCTGACCGCGACAGTTCCGGCGGCTGCGCCAGGTGCCGCGCGAGAGTGTCGATGGTGGAATACTCATATGCCAGTTCAGGAGAAAGTTGCCGTCCGAGCCACTCTGCGAGCTCACCAGAGAGGCTCACCAACTCCGTTGATCCCAGGCCATAGCTGGCGAAGGGCTCCCGAACGTCTATCTCGTGAGACTCGATGCCGAGCAGAACTGAAAGCCGCGAGACCATCCAGGCCGCGATGACTTCAGCCGGGGGCGAATCTGAATGGCGCTGTTCGACACGCTCGTTCCGATCGGCAAAGCTCCGAAAGTCGCCATTGGTGGAATTCCCGGCCATCGATCAGCCCTCACAGTTTGTCCAGCGTGCCGTCCAGAAAACTGGCCTTGCAGACACGGCGCTGGACCTTGCCGCTGGGCGTCCTCGGGATGCTTCCAGCCCGAAGCAGCACCACCGCGTGCGCGCGTACGTCGTGCTCCTCCGCCACTGTCCGGCGGATGGCCCGCACTACCGCCTCGACATCCAGCGGCGGACGTCCGTTTGGATGGGCGCGCGCTGTCCCGTTGTGGCCGACCTGGCTCTCCTGGAAGCCCGCCTGGTAGCGACGCTCAACCTCCGCGGCGACGATCAGCCGTTCTTCGTTGAAATCAACCGAAAATGCCGCGCAACAACCCGGCCGCATCGCCGGATGGCTCTGTTCCACGGTCAATTCAATATCCTGGGGGTAGAAGTTGCGGCCGTCGATGATGATCAGGTCCTTCAAGCGGCCGGTGACGAACAACTCGCCGTCTTTTAAGAATCCTAAATCGCCGGTGCGCAGGAACGGCCCTTCGCCGGTGTCCGCCAGACAGGCCTGGAAAGTACGCTCGGTCTCTTGCGGCCGGTTCCAATAGCCGTGCGCGACGGTGGGGCCTGAAACCCAGATTTCGCCCACTGAATCCGGCGCACAGGCGGTCAACGATTCCGGATCGACGATGACAATTCGTGTACCGAACATGGCGCCGCCAGACCCTACCAGGGTCCGCACATTGCGCAGCGGGTCGCAGCCTTCCACGACGCGGTTGTGTTCGAGCGCCGTCACCTCGGTCGTGCAGAGTATGGGCTCATCGTGGAGAAGTCCGCCCGAGACAATCAGGGTCGCTTCGGCGAGCCCATAACACGGATAGAAGAAGCGCGGACGGAAGCCACATCGTGCAAAGGTCGCGACAAACCGGCTAAGAGTGTCCGCCCGGATCGGCTCAGCACCGTTGTAAGCCGCATACCAACTGCCGAGGTCCAGAGTTTCGCGTTGTTCCGGAGTGACCCTGCGAGAGCATAGTTCATAGGCGAAATTGGGGCCTCCACTGACGGCGGCCTTGTAACGCGAAATAGCCTGGAGCCATCGCACCGGCCGCTGAAGAAAGGACTGCGGCGGCATCAGGTAACAGTGACGTCCCCGGAGCAGTGGTTGGATGATTCCGTTGGCAAGGCCCATATCATGGAAGGCCGGCAGCCAGGTCACGGATACGGTATCCGCCGCGACTTCGAAGACTCGGCTGATATGCGCCGAGTTCCGGATGAGGTTCGCGTGGCTGACCATCACACCTCGAGGTGTCGTGGTCGAACCCGAGGTGTATTGGAGCAAAGCCAGGCTGTTGCCGGTCGCGGCAGGGTCCTGCCATTCCTCAGCCGGATCACCGGCAACGTTGTCGGTGGCCAACCAGCGCATCGTCTGCAGCTCTGGCGCTTGAGTGAACAAGCCCTCCACCTTGGACAGAATCGATGACGTGGTCAGCGCCGCCGTCGGTCGAGCGTCGTTAGTGATGGCGAGAAGCCTGGGGAGCGTTCGCTGCGGCTGGGCTGGATTGGGTGGGGGCACAGGGACCGCAATCACCCCGGCATATAGGCAACCAAAAAAACCGGCGATGAATTCGAGACCCGTTGGATAGAGCAACAGGGCGCGCTCACCAGTTGCCACATGGCTTTGCAGCAGCGCACCAATCGCCCGCGCTTGCCGGTCCAGAGCCGCAAAGGTCAGGTGTTCGCCTTCTGTTTCTCCATCGAGCAGATAATTGTAAATCCGCTGCTCCGGCTGCCACAGCGCGCGCCAGCTCAGGGCTTCGACGAGGGTGGAAAACTCGACCACCCGATCAGCAGGACTCCTATTTATCTGTGCCGCTTTCGTTGGGAAGTCCCTTTTTCAAAAGCCGAATCTTCGCGCCGGCCCCTGACTCGAGACACTACCATTGTTACTCAAGTAACACACATTAGCGACTGGTACCTTTACGAACTGCCGCTGGCATCGACGCCATCCGGGCTGCACGCGTTTGCGAGTTCGCACTTAAGGCGAGGGTAAGAACTTCGATTGCAGCCGGCCCTTGGAAACGGCCGGAGCGGCCAGCGCCCTGCGTGGTAGGACAATTTTACACTCGTAATGGCAAGATCAGAACGAAATGTCACGCGTAGGCCCGAAATTTGTTCCCCAAAGAACAATCGAAGCGGCGAAGCGGGCTCGCGGATCTCCTCATAATAAGCAAATTCTTACGAATTCCCGACCTCCTAAACCCACAATAGGCTTGCCCTCCCCCCTCGCCTCGCAGCAGCTCTTAACCCAAATCGTGGCGCTCAGTCGCTTCGCGCGTACCGGCCGATTCATCGAGCGCCCACTGCTCAAACTTCACGGTCGCTCGCTCTGTTGAAGTCAAAATGCACCCGCGTCACCGACCCCGACTGGATCCGACCGCAAAGCGCATGGGCGCATCTTCTCGATGTCAGCCGAGTTTCCTTCTCGAGTCGAGAAACCCCGCACCCGCCGCCTTCGATTAACACGCCGGCTGCCCACAGGCTCTTGTAAATCGCCGCCGCCCCGGACCCATCGAGCAGCCATACACCTGGAAAGTGACCATATATTGCCGCTTGAACGAACGAGCCTCCACTGCTCGCGTCACTATCCCCATATCTCCGTGTTCTATCGTTCCCATTAGTCAGTGACCGTACTCTTTGCATTCCCCACGCTCGCACAACGCGCATAGCAATAGTCAATAGTCTCATCAGGACAAGCAGCGCTCCGGTTCGACGCCTTTTGTTCTCCCTGTGACAACTCCGCCTCCTGACAGACTAGTCCCTAAGATCGCATCAGAATAGAGTAGATATCCCACTTGCTATCCTTTTCAATTTATGCGGCGACGCGTCGCACCAACTAACGAGGAGAGAGATTCACATGAAGACACAGGAACCGCTTAAACTGTGGTTCATCGCGATAATCCTGATCGCGTTTTCAGGCGTATGGACCGCAGTTAGTAACTCGCAAATCGAAGGCCCGGTTTCCGTCACGCCAACGGTGACCGCGACGAGCCCGGCTGATGGAGCCGTGGGCGTAACCCTGAATCAGCCAGTTACAGTGACCTTCAGCCAGCAAATGTCCATCCCGTCGATGAGCGCATGTTTGATTCTACAAAAACCCGGGGGCGCCCTGGTTAGCGGAGAAGTCAGTTACTATGGCAGAACCGCAATTTTCAGGCCGTCTTTGAGCTTGCTGCCTAATACCACGTATACTGCCGAAGTCAAACCGGAGGCCTCGGACCTGGCAGGCGTCGCGATGGGACATCCGTATGTATGGAGTTTTACCACCGGCGTTAGCAGCGATACGAGCCATCCTACGGTGACTTTCACAAATCCCGCCGACGCCGCTACAGATGTTCCCACCAACCAGCTGATCATCGCGATGTTTAGCGAGGAAATGTCTCCCGGTTCGTTCGACACAACAAGGTTTACGGTGACAAAACCGGGCGGTGCCGCGATAATTGGAACGGTCTCTTACGCCTCCGGCTCTGTGACTTTCAGACCCGCATACGGTCTCAAACCGAGCACTCACTATATAGCCACGATTACCACTGGAGTTAAAAGTCTCGCGAGCATCCCATTGGCTAGCAACTATGTATGGAGTTTCGACACCGGAACGGATGCGGCGATTGTGCGACCTACCGTGACCTCCACAAACCCGGCCAATAATGCGTCGCTTGTGCCGATCAATCAGAAGGTCAATGCGACCTTCAGCGAAGCGATGAACTACGCGACTATCACTACCGGGGATTTCTTTCTGACTGGACCAGGCGGCGCCAGCGTGGCCGGAACCGTCACCTATTTCTATGACTCGACAAACAACGTGACGATCGCGACCTTCGTGCCCAGGGCCAATCTGCTGATCGATACATTGTACACCGCTTCGATTACGAACGAGGCCCGTGATCTGTATGACAATGCACTGGCGGGGAATCAACCGTCGGGTAGCTATGAATGGCAGTTTACAACAGGGACGAGCGCGAGCCAGAGCACGGTAGCTCTTGGCGCCGCGGCCAATTTTGCGGTTCTTGCCGCCGCCGGGATCAGCAACACGTCGACGCCAACCATGATTACCGGAGATGTCGGCTTGTGGCCGGGCACTTCAATGACCAATTTCCCGCCAGGAATGGTAGACGGCACAATAGACGTGAACAATACCACCGCTCAGGCCGGCGAGGCGGCCTTGGCCATCGCATATAACGACGCCGCGGGACGAACGGGGGCTTTTACTCCGGCCGTTGGAAATATTGGCGGGCTGACCTTCACCCCCGGCCTCTATCGGTCCGGAACGTCGACGGCGATATCGGGAGGCGGGAATCTCACGCTCGACGCCCAGGGCGATCCGAATGCGGTCTTTATCTTTCAGATCGCTTCCACCCTGACCACGTCATCCGGCTATGGGATTACACTCGCAGGCGGCGCCAAACCTTCCCAGATATTCTGGCAGGTTGGCAGTTCAGCGACCATTGGCACGGGTAGTCACTTTGCGGGAAACATACTGTCGAACACGTCAATCACTCTGGTGAGCGGCGCGGTGCTGGACGGCAGAGCGCTGGCAGGAGCCGTCTCCGGTACAGGCGCGGTTACGATGGACGACAATACCGTCGTGAGACCCGCTCCGTAGAGGCGGGAAAACGGCGCGAACGCGGAGCGGGGCCATCGCGGCTCCGCTCCGCTTTTTTATTTCACCGAGCGCAGTCGAAAGCCTTCGCCGGATGTGCGCGAGAGAGAGCATCAGCAGGAAAGTCTCGGAACGGCTCTGGGGGTGCGGAAACACAAAAGCCTTAACGGCGTTTGCGGACAATTATCTTTGGCAGCGGGCGGAAAAGCGATGCGATTGTGTCGGCCGGCTGGCGCTCTATGCGTTCGGCGCTGAGCGGGCGGCCTTGCCTCCGGCGCACTGAGAAATCAGACGCCGAACGGGCGCCGCTTGCTTTCTAGATGGATGCGCTGATTGAGCTAGGCCCGCTCGGTAGCGAAACGTTCATCGCGTTTCCAAGCATATCCACGCGGACGATCAATTGGCGGCCTTGACGAATGACCAGCTGCTCGCGCTCCATTTGAGCCAGGTGCTCGGTGACCCTGGGCCGCGAGGCGCCGACCAGGTCGGCAATGTCCTGGTGGCTGAACGAGACCCGCAAAAGGGCGCCGCGCGACTCGCTGATTCCGAAGTCGGAAGCCAGTTCGAGCAGGGTAATCCCGATGCGTTCGTGGAGCCCGAGGTTGAGAAAGCTCGAACTGCGCAGCAGCAGCCGGTAGCACTGCTGCAAATCGTTCTGATGAAAGGTCTTGAACATCGACTGCGAGCGATGCGCGGCGATACCTTCGAAGTTGCTCCAGCTCAGACTGCCGATGCGGCAATCATTGTAAGCTTCGCAGCGAAAATCGAAGCGCCTGAGTTGCAACGACGGAAACTCCGGGATCGGACCCGGCGGCAGCAGGGCGATGGTCACCCGCTCGCCGCGGGCATTCTGACAAGTGACGCGCGCGATGCCTTGCAACAGGATATGCGCGTCGGAGGTAAGCGCGGCCTCACGGAAAATTATTTGCGGCCGTTTGAAGTTGGTCAGCGCCAGCGCTCCCGCCAGCACCCCCAGCTCCGCGACCGAGAGCCATGAAAGAGCCTTGAGCCGGGTCAGTTTGTCGAGGTCACTGTCTGGGGGATTTCGGGTTCCATTCAACTTTGCACCTTAAAGAGCATGTCACGACCCTATGCCCCTGCGCGGTGATCAAGCAAACGGAATGTTATCTATGGAACATAAGCCGTGTCTTATAAAGGACTATCTCGGCGGCCTGCAAAAGGCCAAACCGCCACGGAACAAGTTATGACGCGAGGGTGTTTTCGAACTGGCGGCGGCTGGCGGACGAATGCCGGTGGGCGAGAAAGTTTTCCAGCCGCTCGCGTTTGACGATCAATTGACGGCCCTCGCGTACAATCAGATGCTCGCGTTCGAGCAGCGCGAGATATTCGGTCACCCGCGGCCGGGAGGCGCCCACCAGTTCGGCCAGGTCCTTGTGCCGCGCCGGCACGGTCAGCCGCACGCCCTGCCGATCGGGAACGCCGAAGTTCTCGCTCAGCTCCAGCAGAATCAGCGCCACGCGTTCCTCCAGCGTGCAACTCATGAAATTCGCGCAGCGCAATTGCACCAGGTCCCAGCGTCCCGAATAGCTGGCGGCCATGCGCTTGAAGTCGGCCGAGGCGATCCCCAGCGCGATTTCAATGAAGGTCCCCAGCGCCACGGTTCCGATCTGGCAGTCGGTGACCGCCTCGCAGCGGAAGCTATAGCTGATCCCGGACACCGGCGGCGGGAAACCAGGGATCATCCCCGGCGCGACCATTATCACCAGCGTGCGATCGCCCTTGCGGTTGCAGCAGGTGATCCGCGCCACCCCCGAGAGCAGGACGTACGCCGATTCGGGCGCATGCTGTTCGTCGAAGATGATCCCGCGCTTGGCCACCCGGCTCATGGCCAGCGCCGCCGCCAGCCGGTTCAGCTGGCGCGCGGTGAGCCAGGAGATGTTCCTGAGTCCCCGTAATCTTCGGCTCCCTGACACTCGCACGGCGCGCATAAGCATTACTGTAACAGACCGCCGCCGGCCCCAACCCTGCGGTTCGACGGGCTTGGTGCTCCATGTAACCAACTCACATCGTGGCCCGATGGCTCTGGCGCGCGTATCGAAATACAGTAGGTATTCGAGAGCGCGCATCGGAGTGACCAAGAGGAGTCCGCTCACCCGTGACGGAATTCAAGCTGATTGTGACAATTCTTCCGCTTGCCGAGCGACGTTCGCCGCAAGGCAAACGGTGAGCAGGCGGGCATCCGGGAGCCCCCTCCCTGGATGTCCGCCGATTCGCTCGCGACACCCTGTTGATATCTGTCCAACGAAATATATTGAGAACAAGCACTAGACTATTCAACCATTGTATTTAGATGCACTCTCGAAGACACGCTATGGCACAAGGGCCATTTTTAGTTAGTACCAACTTTCGCATTATGAGGTAGCAACGATGACATTTGAAGATGCCGCAAATTCCACGATGCGCCAGACGATGGATCAGGGTCGTCAGGCAGCCGAGAAGGCCAGCCAGGCAATCAAGGACGGCTATGGGGCAGCACGACAATATGTCGAGGAAAAGGGACTCGACTTCGATGTTCGTGAATTCGCTCGCCGCGAACCATGGCTGGCCATCGCAGCCGCGTTCGCGATCGGCTATTTCGCCGCGCGTCTCGTCAGACGTGTTTCCTGAGCGGATGCCGTTTCGTGGATACTTCAGCCGATAGCGCACAGTCGCCTCACGGCCGGCGCGAGTCTCTGGACGAGTACGTCAGGGACGCGCCCTTTACGTCACTGGGAATTGCCGCTGCGGCAGGTTTTCTCGTTGGCGGAGGCTTCAAGAACCGTGTTGGTCTGGCAATACTCGCAATCCTTGGCCGCCTTGCCATCCAGAGCGCTGCGAGCGGCTTTATAGCCGCAATGGCGACCGGAAGTCATCTCAACAACGGAAGTTCGAACGGCGCAAGCCCTCACAGTGAAGAATATGACAAGCCAAGAAGAGATTTCCAAGAATGACGTTGAACGAAACGAGGCGCGTCAGAACCTTCGCGACACTTTGACCGAGGTCAACGCGAAGCTCGAACGCGCCGAAAGTGACTTGCGTCCCGATCATCTTATCGAAAGCCACCCTGTTGGGGTTTCCCTGATGGCGGGCGCCTTGGGCTTTCTCCTCGGCTCAAGCATCAACAATCGGGCAACCGGCCCAGTCATGATCGCCGCCCTGCTGGGCTTCGCGCTCTCGCGACGCGCTTCAGGCGAATGGGGTGGGCGCAATGGCGGAAAAAAATCCTCTGACGATTGATCCGGCGTCGGCGGCCAACACGGACTGGGCAACTCTGACGGACAGGGTACTGGACGATGTATCGCGCATTCTTCGGTCTGAGATACATATGTTTCAAACCAGCGTGGAAACGGCTATTGAAGCGCGAATAGACCGTGCCGTGGTGCGCCTGGCGATCATCACCGCGATGGTCTTCGGCGCGATCTGCATTCTGTGCGCCTGGATTCTGCTGCTGCATCAATGGCTCCCATGGTGGCAGTCGTTTGGGATCGCCGGTCTGAGTATTCTGGCTGGCGGAATAGTCAGTAATGCCATTATAAAGCCTTCGAGTGGGCCCGGAGCGCTACGACAAGAATGAGTCCAATCGTTCGACGGGCGGGGACGCTGCGAATTCTTTGGTTCGCAGGCAAGTAAGGTGCCTGCATTTCTGCGTTAGGAGGGAGGTTAAGTAATTCGATGAGACGCAAGATGGAGGTAACGAGATGATACGTTCAATGTGCTGTGTCGTTGTCGCGATGCTGTTCGTCGTGGGTTGCAGCACCGCACCGCCACCGCCGCCTGAGCCAGTAGTCGCGACTAATACCCTGGTCGGGCCGCAAGGCTATCAGGGCCCCGCCGGTCCCGCCGGTCCACAAGGTCCCGTTGGACCGACCGGAGCTCCGGGCTACGTCATGGCAGGCCCTGCCGGCAATGAGGGCCCAACCGGTCCGATGGGCCCGCAAGGCGCGATTGGCGCCCCAGGACCCGCAGGTGCGGTTATGGCCGGTGCTCGCGGAATGACTGGCGCTGCCGGTCCTGCCGGCGAGCAGGGTGCGGTCGGAGAGATGGGCGCTCAAGGCGCTAGCGCGGTAGGTCCTTCAGGGCCAACTGGTCCTGCCGGCTCCGTCGGCGCGCAGGGTATGACAGGAGCACAGGGATCGCAGGGCTCGACTCTGGTCGGTCCTGCCGGCGCAGCTGGCGATTCTGGCTACGCAGGCGCGCAAGGAGCCACCGGGCAATCTGGCGCCGAGGGCTCCGTAATGGCGGGCCGGGCTGGTGAATCAGGCCCCGCTGGCGACAGGGGCGCTCAAGGTCCCGTCGGACCGACCGGCGTCCAGGGCGCGGTTGGTATTGTGGGTACCTGGACCCCCTACAGGGATTTCACGTTCGCCAACGATCAGGCAAATGTTCAGTCCTGGGAAATGGCAACTGTCACAGAGATCGCCGCATACATGGCGAATAACCCGTCTCTCCAACTCGGAATAGACGGCTCAACTAATCAGCCGAACGGTGGCAACGCCGCGCAGCAGGAGCTCGACCAGCGCCGTGCCGGAGCGGTTCGTGACGCGCTGATTCAGGCTGGCGTGCCAGCTCAGAGAATCCAGATTGGCGCGCTCTCCGATCCGCAGCTCAGGCGCGACCGGCAAGTCGAGGTGCTGCTCAGGACCGGCAGCTAGCCAGCAGGCCGCAACAAAGGCACGCGCCTCTGCCAGGCGTTGTGCGGAATCTCCTTCGCGTTCCCGTAACGCGAAGGAGATTTTCTTTTATCCACAATACCAGGACATACCTAGTCAATACTTCTATGTACTATAGTCGGTCACCTGCTTTGTAAGGAGCGACAACTCGCACTTTCGCGATGTTCAGTCTAAAGGTGCTGCGGAGCACATAATGTTCCAACTGTGCCCTTTATAGCATTGACCTTGGATAGTATACCGATGGACACTGAGGTTGCAGGATCGATAACAACCACGGCGGCAGAGTACCTTAAGACTCAGGACACTCGATTGATGGGAGTGAGTTTAGTACCGCTGGGACGAATGACTGTCGACCATCCATGAATTGTATTTAGCCGTATTCAATAGAAAGGAGAATAATGGAATGAAATCTCTAAGCTTATGGATCTCCGCGGCCGCAATTAGTGTGGCCCTCGGCGTTGCGGGTAATGCGTGGTCCCAGACCACGACGGAATCAGACAGCACGGTCACCAACGTTCCAGCCGCGCCGAGCGTGACCAGCAGAACGGTGACCAGGAATACGACGGTCAACCCGCCCGTGGAGGTCAGTCCTCCGTCTTCGAACTCGAGCGAAACCACTACGACCGAGTCAAACATGCCGGATGATTCGGCTCCGTCAGTGCAGAAACATTCGAAGAGCAACACGACCTATGGACCGTTCGGAGAGACGCACTCCGAAAGTAGTGACAAAACAACGTCTGAGTAATTCACGCTCGGCGCATAATACGCGACGTTGGTGTACATTCGCGCCGAGCGCATAATTTTCCATGGAAAGGAGATGACATTAATGAAATATCCAGGCCGGTTCGGCCGGATTCTTTTTAGCGCGAGTGTCTGTTTCGTATTGGGCGGCTGTTTTTCCTTCTCCAGCGAAGAACATCGGACGGTGGTTCCGGCCGTTGATACGCCGGCGACGACCTCTTCGACCACGATCACCAGCAGCGCTCCCGATACCAGCGCGACGGTAGAGAGACAGCACACCACGACATATACCAATAGCAGTCCGTAATGAGGAGAAAACAATGAAGATCAGAGTAAAAGCAGTGACCACGCTGGCGCTCGCCGGCCTCCTCGGCGGCGGATTGAGTATTTCACCACCTTTGCATGCGCAGGAAAGCGCCGCGGGTCAGGAAATACATGAAAGCGGCGCTTCGGCGCAAGCCGTCGCGAGCGCTCCCTCGGTGAAGGCCGGCGCTGGCGATGCCGCCGATTCGGCAAAACATGCGTATCGCGCTACCAAGGATCAGGTTGGCGATGCGACCCTGACCACCAAGGTCAAGGCCGCGATGCTGACTGATCAGGTGACCAAGCACTACACTATTCATGTTGATTCCGACCAGGGCACGGTCACGCTCGTCGGCAACGTGGATTCGCAGGCGACGGCCGCGCATGCCCGAAAAGTGGTCGCGAACGTAAGTGGCGTGGAGATGGTCAAGAACAACCTGACCTGGCCTACGAGTGGTAGATAGATCGGTCATCCCCTGTTTCAGGACGCGCACAATCCTGTCTCCGGAGTGGGGTTAGATGCAAAGCAAAAATCGATACATGAGCCAACGTTCACTGTTGGCCGGGCTCGCCGTTGCCGCGCTGAGCGTCGCGATCGTGGCGCATCCGGCGACGGCGAGAGCCCAGAGTTCTGTTAGCGAGAACGTGCGCCAGGAGAATATGTCGGCGCAGAGTTCCTCAACACACCATTATTCTTCTCCCGCCGAGCGCGCCCAGGACGCGCTCCTTATCGTGGAGGTCAAGGCCGCAATAGCCAATAAGGGGTTGGCCGACGATTATCCGCTCACTGTCGACGCCGACCACGGGCGGGTTACGCTCACCGGCGTGCTCGCTTCGCCAGAGGACGTGCATCGCGCGGCCACTTTGGTGGCCGGAATCGACGGTGTCAAAGGCGTCAACAATCGGCTGACCTGGCAGAAGCCATGATGAAATCGGCAATTCTCAAGGCCTTGTCGGCGACCGTCCTCCTGAACGCCCTCCTGGCGGCAGGATGCGTCAGCCATGAGGCCAAGACTACAACCTACGTACCCGAAGAACCCGCGGTGGTGGTTGCGCCGCCGCCATCGGTGACAATGCCGCCCGCCTCCACCTCGAGCGCCGAACCTGCTGACTTCAATTCCACCACCCGAACCACCAGCATGTACAAATCCACACGCGCGGACACCGTCGCGGAATCCGGCAGCGGGGATACAACAACGTCTTACCAGCAGCACAGCGAGTCGAGCATCGTCAAATCAGTCCCGGCGCCTTCGCCTCCTCCCGTCACGGCCATCTACCAGGAACACGATTACCAGGCAACGTCACCCGATCCTCCGCTTGAATAACCCGGCTCTTGCAGTCAAACGATTTGACTTTCAAAAACCATAATTCAGACTGGACGCAGGATTAGAGGGTACGCACATGACTTTAGTGAGTATCGTGCTCGTTTTGGTTGTAGTCGGGCTGTTGATGTGGCTGATAAACACCTACATTCCCATGGCCGCCGGCATCAAGAGCGTGCTTAACATCGTCGTCTTTCTCGTAGTGGTAGTATGGCTCCTCCAAGGGTTCGGCCTCGTTGGCAATATACCTGGAGTGCACATTCCCGCCCTGAGATGATCCTGTCATAGCCGCGCGACGATGGACCGTGGGCCGCGAAGCGCCAGGCCCAGGCTCGCTCTCGCCTACACGATCGGGCAAGGTCCTACTCCTTCACTGGGTGCCAGAGTGTGCCGCCGAAATGACACTGCGGCCCGAAGAGATTGCGATCGGCGAAGCAGGGCCGATAGACGAACGTACCCGGAAACTGCGACCATTCAGAGGGAGTGTTTTGGTAATAGCGGCCACGACGCTCGGCAGGTGTGAAACTGCCGTTACCGCCGATATCCTCCAGGTGTAGGCCCGCGAGGCTGGCGATGGTCGGCCACAGGACTTCGCAGTGTCCGCCCCATCCCCTGCGATAGCGCGCGTCGCAGCCCGCCAGCAGTGCATGGGAGAGGCGGCAGAACGGCATGAATCCCTTTACCCGGCGCTCCATCGGCACGTCTTCGCCGCCAGTCGTCAGGGTACCCCAGTGCGCCCAGTTCGGATTCTCCGTCCACGTTTGTATGGTCGTGCACAGCAGGTCCGCGGCTGAGGACGACAGGCCGGCAAATAACCCGGGCCATGCGCCGCTGAAGCGCACGTCGTATTCGATAATCCAGTAGTGATCGTAGCCTGGCCGATCGAGGAAAAACTTCATCGGCACCAGGTCCGCGTTCCCGATGAAATTGTGCGGATCGAAATGTCGAGTTTTACCTGGATAGGGCAGCGCTATCAAATCGTCCGCAGAATATTCCAGCGCAGGAACGCCGTCTATGCCGTTGAGGGCGCCGGCGGATCGGCAATAGCCCACCGCGAATATATCGTATTGGCTGTCCAGTTCGCTGCGCAGTCGCGCGATCTCGCGCCGCACGGCCGGCGAGCAAAAGTGCGAGTAGTATAAAATCGCCTCGTGGTTCATCGCACCGATTGCGCGTCGGTCCGCGGGAGTCGGTGTCGGCTGATTCCATCCCAGCCGCGCGAGTATCCCGGCCCCCCAACGGGAGCGCGCTTGCGGCAGGCTACTTCGACCTGTCATTTTGAGCGGCCGCCGCGGCAATCAAACGTCCCAACCCCGCCGAGCACAAGGTGTATCCAAAAACGAAAGCGGCCCGCGTATTGTCGCGGGCCGTGTCCGATGTTTCTAGCCGGCAGCGCTCCACCTATGGTGTTGCACAGGGCCTCTCTTCACGACTTGACACCGAGATTGACCGCGGTAGTGCAATTCACCGCCCATCCGCTCTTTACTCCGAAGCACCATAGCACTTCGTTGTCGAGTTGAGTCCGATAGATCGGTAGGTCGCCCTTGTCGCCGTGGCAGGCGCAGCGGCCGCAATATTCTTTTCCGCAGCAGTCGCGATAGGCGATTATATAGTCCTTGCCGTCAACCGGATGCCTGCAAGTGCCGACCCATCCGGTGGGTGACATGATCGATCCCGGCGGGCACTCGGTGAGCGTTCCGCCGCAGCAGCCGCAAAGATTTCCGTCAAAGCCGCAATACCGCCAGTAGTCGCAGCTCATCTGGTCTCCCGGTTCGTTGGCTGAATCCGCAGTCTCGGCCGCACGCGCGACGCGTTGCACCGGCAGGAGGGGCAACGCCACACCGCCGAGCAGCGCCGTTCCGAGCATCCCCAGCAACCGCCGGCGGGAGGTTTGCGCCGCAAGCTTACGCGCCAGCCTTTCGACCAGGTCGTCCATTATCCATTCCTCCTGCGGTTGCGCGCGGTCCAGTTACAGGCCAAACATGTTGGACGGAAAGCCGCCCATCTGGTCGATTTTTCCCAGGTATCTGCCGTTTTCCGCCGATAGTATCTGGAGCGACCATGGCGGCGCGCCAATTTGTAAAATATCAGTGGCGGTCGCGGCAAAGATCAGCGGCTTGTCGTCCGGGGATACGAAGATCGCGGTCGCCGGCTCGGGCAGCGACAGGCGTTCGATGCGCTTGCCGTCCTTCGCACTGAATACCCAGATCTCGGAACCGGGCTGCTTATGCGTCCACTCGCCGCCCTGATGCATCAGGGCGTACAAGAGACCGTCCGACGAATGTCCCCAGATTGGCTGGCTGCCGCCGGGCCTCCATCCCGCCGCCCGCTCCTGATCAGAGGTTAGCGACCACGTCGGACCGGGGGTCGGCGGATCGGTCGACATATCAACCGGATGCACTACTCCATGATAAGTGACGTAGTAGTTTTCGCTCTTGATAATCGCCGGCACTGCGTAGACCGGATCCTTCTCGGGCTCGAAGAAACTCGAGCTGCGCTTTTCGCTGACCGACTTGCCGCTGTCGTCGAAACTCACCATCAGGAGCGAGCCGTCGCCGCACAGCGAGGCGAATTGCCGGTTGCCGGTGAGTTGGAATTCGGCGCATCCGGTTATCGGAATCTCGCCGAGCACCTTCGACGCCGCGATATCAATCACCGTTATCGAAGTCGCCGGGGTCATGTTGGCCACCAGCAGCAGATGCCCGTCGGAGGTCGCCCCGAGCTGCAGGTTATCAGGGCCGGCAAGCTGGCGCTTCGGCGGTATTACGACCTCGCTCACCGGTTCGAGGCTGCTCGTGTCGTAAAAGGTGATCACGTCGGTACGGCTGCCGCGCGTGCCGCGCGAGAAAAACGTATCGCCGAGAAAGATGCGTTTATGGTCGGGCGATATCGCCGCCGTCGAGATCATGCCGCCCGTCAGCATGCCGATAATTTTTCTCGAATCGCCGTCGACCACGTAAACCTGAGACACGATAAAGTTACCGTAGAGTGGGGCATTGATCAGCACCCAGTGCGGACTGGGCGGCGGCATCTTGAGCACTCCGACGCCCTCGGCGGGCGGCTGAGTGTATGGAAACTGAAGCGTGGGGCTGCTGGGAACCTGGGCGAAGGCCGGCCCGGCGAGCAACACAAACAATGGGGCCAGTCGAAGTAGTCGCCACTGTAAGCCAGTCACCATCCGGTCCTCCCCCAGAAGGTTTCTCTGTGCCGATTCGGCCGAATTGATTCGGGCCTCCGAGTTATACTGACCGCGCTTCGAGCAAGTCAAGTTACGCGGCTTGACGGCGCTTGCGGCTGGCGCTCACGCACCGTCGCAGTGCGGAGCCGTGGGCGGCACGCCACCGGCGACAGCCCGCCGTCGCGCGGTTGCGCGGTTCAGCAGTTCAGTCGGTCACCGCGCCAAGGGAGGCCGACGACACCTGCGCCGCGTACTTGGCCAGCACGCCGCGGGTGTAGCGTGGCGCGGGCGGCTTCCAGGCCGCGCGCCGGCGCGCGATCTCGTCCTCGGGCAGGTTGAGTTGCAACAGGCGCTTGTTCCCGTCAATCGTTATCGAGTCCCCTTCCTTTATAAGCGCGATCAACCCGCCCACCGCGGCCTCGGGTGCGACGTGGCCCACCACCAGCCCATAGGTTCCGCCCGAGAAGCGTCCATCAGTGATCAGTCCGACCGAGTCGCCCAGTCCGGCACCGATGATCGCCGAGGTCGGCGACAGCATCTCACGCATCCCGGGTCCGCCCTTGGGCCCTTCGTAACGGATCACGAGGACGTCGCCTTTTTTGATCTTGCCCGCGAGGATCGCATCGAGCGTGTCCTCTTCACGATCGAATACCCGCGCCGGTCCGGTGATCTCGTGATGCTTGATCCCGGTGACCTTCGCCACCGCGCCCTCGGTCGCAAGGTTGCCGCGCAGGATCGCCAGATGGCCCTCGGCGTACATCGGATTGTCCCACTGACGGATGACGTTCTGGTCCTTGCGCGGCGCTTCGGGAACCTCGGCCAGATTCTCGGCGACGGTGCGGCCCGTGATGGTCTTTTCGCCGCCATGGAGGATTCCGTGCGCGAGCAGCATCTTCATCACCTGCGGGACGCCGCCCGCGCGATGGAACTCGGTGGTCACGTAGCGTCCCGAGGGCTTGAGATCGCACAGCACGCGGGTGCGCTGGCGGATAGTCTCGAAGTCGTCGATATTCAGCGGGACGTTGGCGGCGTGCGCGATCGCGAGCAGGTGCAGCACGGCGTTGGTCGATCCGCCGACCGCCATCACCACCGCGATCGCGTTCTCGAAAGCCTTGCGCGTCATGATCTGGCGCGGCAACAGCCCGCGATGCACCGCCTCGACCAGCACCTCGCCCGAACGCGCGGCGCTCTCGGCCTTTTCGGCGTCCTCGGCCGCCATCGTCGAGGAATACGGCAGGCTCATCCCCATCGCCTCGATCGCCGACGACATCGTGTTCGCCGTGTACATTCCGCCGCACGAGCCGGCGCCGGGGCAGGCGTGGCGTTCGACCTCGAGCAACTCGGCTTCGCTGATCTTGTGCGCGCTGTACTCACCGACCGCCTCGAAGGCGCTGACGATAGTGAGGTCGCGGCCGTTGAGATTGCCGGGCTTGATGGTGCCGCCATAGACGAAGATCGCCGGGATGTTCATCCGCGCGATCGCGATCATCGCGCCCGGCATGTTCTTGTCGCAGCCGCCGATCGCGATCACGCCGTCCATCGACTGCGCACCGCAGGCGGTTTCGATCGAGTCCGCGATGACCTCGCGCGAGACCAGCGAGTATTTCATTCCCTCGGTGCCCATCGCGATCCCGTCGCTGACCGTGATCGTGCCGAACATCTGCGGCATTGCGCCCGCGCCGCGCACTGCGGTCTCGGCGCGCTTCGCCAGCGTGTCGAGGCCCATGTTGCAGGGCGTGATCGTGCTGTAACCGTTGGCGACGCCGATGATCGGCTTGTTGAAGTCGCTGTCGCGGAACCCCACCGCGCGAAGCATCGAGCGGTTGGGCGCGCGCTGGACGCCTTCGGTCACCAGTTTGCTGCGCAGATTTTCGGCCATCGGTGTCTCTCCCTGGACTAAACGGAATCTGAGGCGGCCCGGCATCGGGTCAGCTGAGCGTACGGGAGTCTATCGCCGATACGTCGCCGATTGGAAGCCGCGGGCCGCCGCCCGGCGTTGGCCCTCGAAAGCTTCGTCCAGTGCTACGCTTGCGCCGGGACGCCCCTCTTCCGCCGGCGTTTGACGGGGCGCGGCGTTTTGGCGCCCGCCCCCGAGGCCGGCTTCGCGTCGACCTCCTGCCATAGCTTGATTCCGCCGAGCAGCCCTTCCACGTTGCTGACGATCTTCACTCCCTCGGGCGGCTCGAAGCGGATGAACTTGGTGTCGCCGCCGCCGATATAAAGCCGGTCATAGTTGAACGCATTCTTGAGATCCTCGATTGCTTCCCGCAATCGCTTGTTCCACCACTTACTGCCCTTCTTGAGCAGCATCCGATGGCCCAGCTCGTCCTCGTAAGTCCTGCCCTTGTGGAACGGATGATGCCCAAGCTCGAGGTGGATGCGATTGCCGTTGGCAAAAATCGCCGAGCCCACACCGGTGCCGAGCGTGATGATCAGTTCGACCCCGTGACCGGTGACGCTGCCGAGGCCCTGCACATCAGCGTCGTTGGCGAGGCGCACCGGGCGTCCCAGCGCGCGGCGCAGCTTCTGCTCGAGCGCGAAATTGTTCCATCCCTTGCCCAGGTTGGGCGCGGTATAGATGACGCCGTTCTTGGTCACCCCCGGAAAACCCACCGAGACGCGATCGAACTCACCCTCGGTTTTGGCCAGCTTACGGATGATGGCGATCACCTGATGCGGTGTCGCTTTCTTCGGTGTCGGGATGCGAGCGCGATCGGTCAGCGGGCGACCGCGCTCGTCGAGTAACTCGGCCTTGATGCCGGTGCCGCCGATATCGACGCAGAGCGTGCGCGGCGCTTTTTTCTCTGAGCGGCGGACGGGGCGCGGGGGCCCGGATGCTGGCTTCGGATTCTCCATTGGGAATTTCTCCGGCGCGATTCTCGCACCATCCGCGTCGCGCTGCCAGCGTTGATGAAAACCGGTGCGTAGGGGGACGAAAGGTGAAGAAGCTGCGGCGCTCATCGGCCGAAGCTCAGCCCCCTCTCAAAAGAGAAAGACCCGAAAGAATTACTCCCCTTCGCGCAGCGGAACAGGCCGCGGGTAAGGTCGTCCGGAACAAAGGAAAACCGCCGGCCGCGACGCAGCCGGCGGTTTCAGGCCCTACGCTCAGACAATTTCCGCTACTTGGCGGCAGCAGTCTTCTTGTTGTGGTCGCCGTTCTTGGCAAGTTCCTGGTCAATTATACTTACGAAATTCTCCGTCGGCTGCGCCCCAACGATTTCGCGCCCGTCGATAAAAAAGGTCGGCGTGCCGTTCACGTTGAGCCTGTGGCCCTCCTCCAGATCCTTTTGGATCGCCTGGTCGTACTGGCTCTTGTCGAAGCAGGCGTTGAACTTGGTCATGTCGAGCCCGAGCTTCTTGGCGGTCGCCTTAAGGTCGCCGGGTTCGAGCTTGGATTGATCGCCAAACAGCGCGTCATGATATTGCCAGAACTTGCCCTGTGCCTCGGCGCAGCGCGCGGCGTTGGCGGCTGGCATCGCATGCGGGTGGAAGCTCAACGGAAAATCCATGAACACCAGCTGAATCCGGTCGCCGTACTTCTGATGGATAGCCATCACGGCGTCTTCGGAGCGCTTGCAGAACGGGCACTGGAAGTCGGCGAACTCGATCACCGTGACAGGCGCATTTTTGGGGCCCAGCGTGGGATGGCCGGCAGCGCCCAGGTTGACATTGATGCGCGGCGCCTCGAGCAGGATCTTGGCACCGCCCTCCTTGCGCAGCCGGGCCAGGAGCTGCTCGTGCTGCTGCTGGGCGTCGCGCTGGCGCAGCGCCGCGATCAATCGATCCTTGATCTTATCGTATGAGCCGGCGTTCTTCAGCGCTGGAATCTTGTCCTTGTTCTCGTCATAAAACTTCTTGGCCGTCGCGTTGTTGACGTCGGCCACCGCCTTGTCGTCGACTTCACGCTTGACGTAGTCGGCGATGCTGAGCTTCTCCTTCTTGGCTGCCTGCTGAATCAGATAGTCGTCCACCATCTGATCGAGGGCCTCTTTGCGGGCATCGTAGAGCTGGATCTTTATCTTGGAGTCGACTTCCTGTTGGGTGATCTTGTGGCTGCCGACCTCCGCGAGTACCGGGCCGGAGTCCGCCGCCGCACGCGCAGGAATTGCGAGCGTGAGCGCGAAAGCGATCAGCGCCGTGGTGGAGGCGACGAGCGCAGCCGCCAAAAAGATACAGCCGCCGGGCCGTTCTGCCGTTGCGGGCGTCGCAGTATATATGATCTGTTTACGCACTTAATCTGTTCGTCCTTTTCACCAAGCTGTTGGCTTAAGCTTGATCCGTTAGAGGTTACCATTCCTCCCCGTTATCCGCGACGGGGGTGGCGGCGGCGGATTTTCGGTTGCGCGGTCAAAAAAATCCGCTATTTTGAACGCCACGGCGAGCGCCGATACCCAATTGCCGCGCCAAGCATGCCCGATTCATCCAAATCCACCGCCCGCTCTCCGCGCGCGCCTGGCCGCAGATGGCCCCGGGCCGGCCAACGCCTTCATTCCCTTCGAGCGCGGCGAAGTCGAGCAGTCGATCGCCGCCCGTTTCGAGGCCCAGGTGGCGCAGCGGCCGGCGGCGCTCGCGATTCGCGACGGCGTGCACGAATGGAATTACGGCGAACTCAACGCCCGGGCAAACCGTATCGGCAGGGCGCTGCTCCTCGACGCGCCGACAGCGAGCGAGAGCCCCGTTGCGCTCTTGTTCGAGCACGGCGCGCCGGCGGTGGCGGCGATGCTCGGCGTGCTCAAGGCCGCACGATGCTATGTGGTACTGAACCCGACCCATCCGGCCGCCCGGCTCGCCGCGATCCTCGATGATTGCGGCGCCGGCGTGATCGTTACCAGCGATCACCACGCCGCGCTCGCCCGCGAGCTTGCGCGCGAATCGGTGAAAGGCATCTCATCAACGATCATCTCACCAACGATCATCTCAATTGACCGGCTCGGCGACCGGTCCTCCGCGGAAAATCTCGGCCTGGCGATTCCGCCCGGCGCCGTCGCGTACATTTTCTACACCTCGGGATCCACCGGGAGCCCCAAGGGCGTCGTCCAGAGCCATCGCAACGTCCTGCACCATATCATGAGGTACGCTAACACGGTCCATCTCGACGCCGCCGACCGTCATGCCGTGCTCCCCCTCTACGACGTCGCCGCTTCGGTATCGGACATCTTCGGCGCATTGTTGAACGGCGCCTCGCTGCATCCCTTTGATCTGCGTAAACAGGGATTCGCCAGCCTGGCAGGCTGGATCGCGAGCGAGCGGATCACGATCTACCATTCGGTGCCGACGGTATTCCGGCGACTCGCCCGCTTGCTGCCGGAGAGGGCCTCGCTGCCTTCGCTTCGCCTGGTCAAGCTGGCTGGCGAAGCGACCACACTCAGGGACGTCGAGCTGTTCCGCAAGCACTTTCCCAAGACGAGCCTCCTATGCGTCAGCCTGGGCGCCACCGAAATGAACGTCATCCGGATGTTCTTCATCGATGAGGCCAGCACGTTTGAAGGATCGGTAATTCCGGTGGGCTACGAATTAGCTGAGACGGAAGTCGTCGTGCTCGACGAGGAGGGCCGCGAGCTGAGCGCTGGCCACGTGGGTCAGATCGCGATTCGGAGCGAATACCTCTTTTGTGGCTACTGGCGCAATCCCGAACTGACGGCGGCGGTACTCTCGACCTGCCCGGACGGCAGGCGGATGTTCCGCGCCAGCGACCGCGGAATGATCCTGTCCGATGGATGCCTCGTCCATCTGGGCCGGCGCGAATCGGTGGTGAAGGTCCGCGGTCAGTACGTGGAGACGGCCGAGGTCGAGGCCGCGCTCCTGGCGAACCCGGCGATCCGCGAGGCCGCCGTGGTCGGCCGGCCCGACCGCTTCGGCGAAACTCGCTTGGTCGCCTACGTGGTGAGCGAAGCCTCGCCCGCGGCGTTGCGCGACCAGCTTGGGCGCACACTCCCGGCGTCGATGGTCCCGTCGGCATTCGTACGTATGGACTCGTTGCCGCTAATCCATAACGGAAAAGTCGATCGGCGCGCGCTGCCCGATCCCGAGCCTACGCGTTCGGGCGCGCATCCGCCGCGCGACCGTCTGGAGGTCTGCCTCGTGGCGATCTGGGAGATGGTGCTCAAGCTTCGCCCGGTCGGCATTCACGATGACTTCTTCGAGCTCGGCGGAGATTCGATTCTCGCGCTGGAGCTGGTCAGCCAGGTCGAAGGCGTATGCGGGCGGCGATTGCCGATTTCGGCATTGCTCGAGGCCCCGACCGTGGCGCGGCAGGCTGAGATCCTGCGCGACACGAGCTGGTCGCCTGCGTGGCCGGCGATCGTGGCACTGCAGCCGCACGGCGATCGGCCCGGGTTTTTCTGCGCGGCGGGCGCCGGCACCGACGTGCTCTCGCTGGCCGAACTGCCGCGCCATCTCGGACCCAATCAACCATTTTACGGCTTGCAACCGCCGGGGCAGGACGGCCAGCGAGCACCATTCAGCACGGTGGATTCACTCGCCGCCTACTTCGTGCGTGAGATGCGCGCGGTGCAGCCGCGCGGACCGTATTTCCTGGGCGGCTCGTCGTTCGGGGGTGTGGTGGCATTCGAGATGGCGCAACAGCTCGCACACGCCGGCGAGGAGGTCGGTCTGCTGGCGCTGTTCGACACGCGCGCACCCGGATATCCGAGGCTACGCCGCAACGCACCGGCTCGATTCCATCTGTTTCGCCGGCTCGGCAACCCTTTTCCGCAGCCGCCGGAGCGCCGATGGTCGGAGATGCGCCGCGAGATGTTCAGTCTCTGGGCGCGGCGTCTGAGTATCCGCTGGCGCCGGCTCGCCGGCCGCGCGCTCTCGCAGGAAACCCTGTACTTCTACTTTCTCAACGTGGCCTTCGCAGCCAGCCGCCGCTATCGCCCGCTCGCCTATTCGCGCCCGATCACGCTATTCCGGGTGCCCGCGCAGCCGTCGAACGAGATCTACGCGACCGATCCGTTGCTCGGATGGGGAGGTGTTGCTGCCGGGGGTCTCGAAGTCGTCGATGTCGAAGGATTTCACGGTCAGCCGATGTTTCGCGAGCCCTACGTGCGCGGGCTTGCCGAAAAGCTCCGCGACCGTCTGCGCACGGCGCAGGAGTACCCTGACGCGAACTCGCTCGGCACCGCCAGCGGGCGCCCGTCACCAAAGAACGGCGATCTGCCAATGAGCGCCTGAATTCACTATCATTAGATCACTATCCGCCCGAGAACGTGAGTACTCACTTTTTTTTCGTCAACCTTCTAGTGTTGTGTCCCATTAATAAGTTTACAGATGCGCTGGAGTTTGTTGAATATCGAGTCGGCGGTGGCAGTCCAGACGAAGGGCCGCTTGTGGGCATTGTAATGAGCCACGTAGGCGTCGATCTTCCCCACCAGTTCCCGGACGTTGCGGAACGAGCCGCGGCGAATCGCTTGCTGGGTGATAAGCGCGAACCAGCGCTCGATCTGGTTGAGCCAGCTTGAGTAGGTGGGCGTGAAGTGAAGGTGAAAGCGCGGATGGCTGGCGAGCCACGCTCTGACTTTGGGATGCTTGTGAGTCGCGTAGTTGTCGGCGATCAGGTGCAGTTCAAGATCGGCCGGCATATTAGCATCGAGATGTTTCAAAAAGCTCAGGAATTCCTGGTGGCGATGGCGCGGCTTGCACTGGGAGATGACCCCGCCGTCGACGATGTCCAGTGCCGCGAAGAGCGTGGTAGTGCCGTGACGATAGTAATCGTGAGTCACTCCCTCGACATAACCGAGCCCCATTGGCAGCACTGGTTGGGTGCGCTCCAAGGCCTGCACCTGGCTCTTCTCATCCACGCACAATACCAGCGCGTTGTCCGGCGGATTAAGATAAAGCCCAACGATGTCGCGGACCTTTTCGACGAAGAACGGGTCGGTGGACAGCTTAAAGCTCTTGCTCCGATGTGGTTGCAGGCCGAACAGCGCGAAGTAGCGCGCGACCGTGCTCTTGGAGATGCCAGTATGCGCCGCCACGCTGCGCACGCTCCAGTGGGTGGCGACGGCGGGCTTGCTGTGCAGTACCTTGCGCAGCAAGCCCGCTACCTGTTCGTCGCTATGGCTGCGCGGTCGGCCCGGACGAAGTTCCGCGTGCAGCCCGGCGATGCCGCGTTGCTGATAACGCTGGCGCCACAGACTGACCACCGGAGCACTAACCCCGCAGCGCCTGGCGACCTCTCTGTTGGCGGCGCCAGCGGCCGACAGCAGCACGATCTGTGCGCGCCGCACCAACGAATGCGGCAGGCTGCGCGAACGCACGATCGAGCGCAGTTGCGACCGCTCCGACTGAGTAATCATCAAGGCTGCATTCGGCCTGCCCATCCCATTCAACCTCCACCGGACCATAGCAGATGGGCCTCACTCCTGTAAAGTTATTTGTGGGACACAATACTAGAAGTAGACGTTCGGCATCGCTCTCTTAGTCTCACGTGTCTGGCTAATTCGCGGATGATCGAACAGGTGCAGCAGAAACATCTGGTCGATCCAGCGCGCGGCCTTGAAGATCCGCCGCGAACGCAAGAAGCGGTACTGCTCGATCTTTCTCATCTCGTGTTCGGCGTTGAACTCCTTCATCGCCAAAAGCTCACCGGCCCATTCGTTGTACGTTGGCAGGACAATATCGTCGAAATACAAGAAGGGCAGGAACAGGTATTTTGAAGCGTCATTGTCCGCCAGCAGCGTCAATGCCTGTCTGGTCGATGAATAATAATCCAAATCGAATGCGGCAAACCCCAGCGGAGATGCCGAGCTGAGCGAATTCTTCAGAAATGCGGGGACGGTTTCCTGAACCGGCCCCAGCACCAGTTGGCAATTCGCCGGAAGTCTCGGCCTCAATTGATCGTGGGACATCGGAAAATCACCGGCCTGGAACTCTTCGGGATGGTCTCGATAGTCGGCCGGCGGGGGCATGCCTTTCCCGCTATCGAAGCCAGCGATGTTGACCTGCACGCCAGTGGCACGTTTAACCTGTTCCGCGATGACGCACATGTTAAGCAAGCCCTCGCCCGCGGCAACACCGAATTCCACCGCGGTGATCGCCTTTTGTCCTGCTTCGAGCGCCTGGTCCGCCGCGGCGAGTATTCCGTAAGCGTAATGCGGCCGGCTTACCAGGTCGCACGCGACTTTGGCGCGAAACGAGCCCACCAGCGCAACTAGCACGGATGCCAGGTTTAGATGAAGCGGTTCAGTGAGGCGCTCCCTCAGGATGCGGTAGCGAGCGCTACGCTGTTCGCGAAGCTTGCGCAGCAACATGATTCTGCCCTCTCTGCTTCACACCGGAATTCGGCGCGCGAACTTTTTCGAGAGCGCGGTCAGGCGGTCGCTCCCCGCAAGATGGTTATCGCGAAACTCCGAAAGGTAACGCCGGAGCGCCACTTTGGCTTCGTAAGTGATTCGGTTACTGACCTCGGCCTGTGTACTGCCGTCGAATCGGGACACGTCGATCAAGGCGTGGCCGCCCGGTTCCAGTTCAAGCTCCGCCTCGATGTAGTCTCCAGTCACACTATGCTCAAGCGGAAGTCCGTCGCGCAGTACGCATTTGAGCGAATCACCGAAGCCACCTCTTTTCGAAATCCTGAACGTCATCGAGTCGCCAAACGGATTAGTAAGCACACACTGCTCGGTATAGACCTTGACTTTGGCCGTTCTTTGCCCCGTTCTTTTGTACAGTGCGCTGCCGACCAGAGTTTGCTTGAGCGGCTGCCAGGAGAGCAGCGGGTCGAGCGCGTTTATACGATCGACGAATTCACGTACCGCGGTGTATCCGCTTTTGAAATAATCGTGATGCTCGACTATTAGTGCCGGCTTGCCCATGAACAGGTCCAGCGCGAAGGGAAGCGCTGACCTTGGGTATCTTCTGCCGAAAACTGGAAAGCCGTCATAGCGGGTGACCGCGACGTCAAGCAGATCCCTGATAGCCAGATCGCCGGGACGCCAATCAGCAGGCAAGACCGAGGTATTGACTGCTCCAAGATAGCCCTCGGCTTTGAGCGCGCTTAGCGCGGCACTGGTGAAACCGCCCTGCGGAAAAATCATGATCGGGTCGCACGCGAGACCGGTGATATCCTCATGCCAGCGGCTTCTGCGCAACGCGGTCCGGGCCTTGTTCCTGAGCAGCGCCTCGTCGCTGCTTACAAACTCACCTCCCGTGTGATCGCAGCCGTGGATGCAAATCGAGATGCGGTCGCGATGCTTGCAGAGCAGGTCCGTCACGTAACGCGAGCTTCTGCGATAGTTCCACGGAATGAATGCCACGGTGGCCGCGAATCGATGAGCCTCCATCTCAGCTATCAACTCGTCAAAGGCCAGGAATCCATAACGGGGTCTCAGGAGCGGGTCGTCTATCGTCAGGGTGGCGCGCGGTGCGGGATTTCTCCAACAGGCCTCTCCGAAAGCGTAGCGCAGAAACATCAACGGCGGCAGCAGGTCCGCGTAATGGGGCGTTTGAAAGTCCCCTGCCGCCGCGTCAGCATCGATGTCCAGCATGCCGGTACATGCCAGCAGGAAGATTTCGCAGCCGCCCTGGCGCGTAACCGCAAAATATGGGCGTTCCTGCGCGACGATGATTCCGGTAACGGTGCTTTCGAGAACATCGGGTTGACTGGGTACAAAGGCGCTGGCCCGCCGGTCCACTGGAAAAGCCAGCCCGGAAAGCTGGCCGCATATCTCTCTCATGGACTCTGAAATTGAGTATTCGCGGGCGCTACCATCAAGTTGGGTCGGCCTGCACAGCGCACGATCAGTCATCCAGGCGGCCAGATCACCCTGCCCGGTCCTTTCAAAGCCATAAATTAATGCATGGTCAAACCCGTCAAGCAGCGCACTGGCGGAACATCCGTCTTGTCGCGCTTTATGCGTGAGCCGCGCCAGCGTAGCGCTGCTCGCCGCGAGAGTCCGATGCCCGTGGCCGCGCACCACGGCCAACAGATCCTCTGTCGCCTCAACCTCACCCGCTTCAAACGTCACCACTGCCACGCCCATCATCTCGGCGAGCTTTGCCAGGTTCAGGTCCGAGTTGCGGGACTCGGGGCACGATAGCAGGGCGAGACTCGGAGACAAGATACTTCACCGCGGCCGGGCCGCAAGCAGATTCTGTAGCGCGTCAATCAGGCTACCCAGTGTCTTCAGGTCACTATCTTTGAGCGGACCCGTTGGGTCTTCTCCTGCCAGTATGATTTCCTGCCCAAAGGTGTCGCGAATCTCGTCCTCGATGAACACCAGAAGATTTATGAGTGCAAGGGAGTCGAGAGCGGTGCCATCTTCCATGAGCGGAATCGTGCGGCTTCTTTTGAGCTGTTGAGTTTCAGCCAGTAGTTCGTTAACGCGATCTACGGCACGAAATACGACTGCTTCCGTGGCCGAAACGCTGCTGCCATTCGAATCTGACATCTGATTCTCTTCCTCGCGGCCCGCTCTATGTAACGGTCTTGGCGGAAGTTCCGTCGCGAACGCTGGCTGCCGGGCGCGTCGGTCTGAGTCCCCGGAGGAAGGCCATGTACGACGGAGCGGTGGCCAACGGGACCGATACGGTCGCCACCTGTTGCGGTGCTGCCGGTTTGACAAACGCGAAGGCTGGTATGTCGCTTGTAATTACCGAGCCAGCTCCTACCACGGCGCCTTCGCCAATAGTCAGAACCCGCCCCTTCGCACTGCTGATCAGGCAACAAGCCCCGATCCAGGCGGTCTTCTTGATCACCACTCTCCCCGGACCGCGCAGATGTGCAATAATCACCGAACGCAGGCCGATTTCAACATCGTCCTCTATCTCGATGCACGCTGGATACTCGTTCTCCAGGTAAACATCGTCACCAATGAATACGTTGTTGCCTATACTCACTCCGCGTAAACGATGCAGGAAGGGCCGCAGGCTCCTGCTGCCGGGCAGCACGCGCGCCATCAGGTGCAACGCGCGATTGAACACCCTCCCCAGCAAGGATCTACGGTCGTCCTTCGCGCCATTGATCGCTCCGCTGTCCATCATGATTGCCGCCTCCAGGCGGCAAAGCTCGATTTCAGGTCGCTGCTAGCTCCGGAGACAAACCCGGGCGGCCCGGCTCCGCGCCATCCGCCCAGGACAGAGTTACGAATCCGGGAAGCGGATATTCATTATCCAGGTTCCAATGAAAAGCGGCGTGTCCAGGCTGCCCGTCCGTATTCTGCGTCATACCGCTGGTCTTGAAAAAACGCAGACATGGCTGATTCTTCGGCGTCGCGAGATATTGGCCCGACATTGAGACCGCCCCCGCGGACTTGGCATGCACGGCCAGCACGCGAAGCATCGTTTCCTCAATCTTTCTGCCCATGACGCGGCAGCTCAACACGAAATCTTCGATCTCGGCCGTCCTGGCCACCTGATCGAAACTCAGGCCCGCAATCCCCACCAGGCCATAGTCGCCAAACCTGTCGGCGACCCGGAATACGAGAAGCTGACGACCAGGTTCGATGGCCCAGGCGGCCAATTCGCGACTCGACATTCGGCGCGTGCGCATATTCATCTGGTTGGTCTTGTTGAGAAGTTGCGTCGTGCGCTCGAGATTGCCGGCGCTCAATTCTTCGACGCGGACTTTCAACTCGAGGGTACTGAGCCAGGTCTCGAGCGACGGCGCCTCGTCCTGCAACTGCTGGCGCCTGCGCTCGGAGACGTACATCGCGGTGCGCTCACGGTCTTCGGCGCTCACAAACGGAGCGTCGAAGCAATCGAGAGCCCCGAGCGTCGTTACATAGTGGAGCGGGTTCTGCGGCCACTCTGGTACCAGCAGGGTGGGCAGCGCTTCGCGCACGCGTGCACGCTCAACCGGATTGTCGTCGATAAATACGGCTGCGGCGAGGCCCAGATTGAGATCCGCGGTCAGCTGGATAATGTTTTGGACCTTGTCGTTCCAGTTGATGCGCCAGCCAGCGAAATCGGCGAGTTTCAATACCATCTCCGGATGAGAGGCTATCGCTTCGAGCGCCGTGTGTTCTTCGTTCTTACTGGCGATGGCGAGCAGGATCCCGCGCCGGGTCAGGGCTTTGAGCGCAAGCTGAAAATCCTGGTAGGCTTCGCCCACCGGGTCGTGTCCGCCAAGACGAAGATTTCTCCAGCCGAGGTCGCCGACGACGCCGCCCCACAGAGTATCGTCAAGATCGAGGATGACGAGCTTGCGCGCGCCGCCTTTTATTCCTCTCAGCGCCGCGACGATATCGCGCGCTGCTTCTTTGAAAACATCGACTGCGAAGGGCGTCTTGGACAAATACCACATTCGTGCATCGTACGAACGTTCTCCCGCTGAAGCGATCCATCGCGCCGAATCGAATAGATGTATCCGTTTATCCTTCTGGACCTCCTCGGCAAGAGCCAGGTTCATCCGCATCAATGCGGCCGCCGGACCCATGGCCGGGCTCATGTCGAGCAGTCCGCGGCGGCCCTCGAAGGGATGGAGCGGGGTCCAGGTGGGAACGAAGATGGATTTCAGATGAACGGGGATCGTGCTGAGCGCGAGGGCATACGCTTTTACCTCGCTGACCATCACTTCGACCGATAACGATTCGTACGCCAGCAGGTTTGCATAAGCCTTGGACACGGACTGGGGCGAAGTCCACACCACAGCCGCGTCAAGATCCGGCTCCCAAACTTCCGCGCGCGGCGAGAGCAGCAACTGCATCACTTGTCCGAACGGAGCGGCTGTAGCTCGCAACCGCATTCCATCGGTGCGGCAGTTGGAGATCAAGGATGCCAGGTTGCGGGCGTTGAAATCCGAGACGACAAGGATATTCGCCGCATCCTGTTGAGCTTTAACCATCTAGATCGCCCGCACTGGCCGAAAGAAAATCGATATTTACTTGGAAGAGGTCGCGGCAATCTCCTGCGACGCGATCGAGTCCGGCTGGCGGGGCTTCGGCAGCGAATCCGCACGCCTGCGGCGGCCGATACGCGCGAGGCCAAGAACTCGACGCTTAAGAGACGCCGCCAACGGCACCCAGTCATAGGCACCCATCAGCTTCAAATGAAACTCGAGCAGCCAGTCGCCGGGATCGACGCGCATTCTTCCAATCAGGAACTCGTGCGGATCGCGCAACGCCGGCGACGGCATCCCACTGAACACCCGTTCGTAACCGGCGGCGCGACACAGCTCCACCGCCTCCGCACTATAGACACCGAATGGAAAACAGAAGAGCTTCACTTCCCGGCCGAGAATTCGCTCCAGATGGGCGCGCGACTCGGACAGTTCGCGCCAGGCCTCGCGCTCATCCAGTGCAGTGACGCGTGCGTGGGTGCTGGTATGCGATCCGATTGTGACCAAACCACGTGCAAGGTCAGGCGCCAGTCCGTGCAGTTCCTTCTCGGACATTATATGATCCGCAGCCTCGCCGAGGCTCTCGCCCATACAATCGGCGACGACGAAAATTGTTACCGGGATGTTCCGGCTGCGCAGCTCAGGGAGTGCGTTCTCGACGAAACTAATCCATCCGTCGTCCATCGTCACCATCGCGCAGCGCACTCCCGCGGGTAGAGGCTCGCCATGATCCGCGGGAATCGGCGCCGTCCATCGCAGAAGGTGATCCATCTGGCGAGAGAAACGCGCGCGTTCCGCCGCAAACACCTGATGGTAGTAAATTGCGACAGCCCGCCCGGGCTGACGTGCTCCGAGCAGTCGCGAGACGGCGCGCAGTGTCTCACGCACGACGTAAAAACCCGCGGAGATGAGGAATTTGGTCAGCCGGGTGAGCCGGTTCTGCGCAAATGGTGGCATGACAGGAGTCTGTTCGTTGAAACTGGACACTCTAATTTGTCACCGCGGTGGTTCCGTCTGCCGACGGATGGAGCAACTTTTATGCCTTAAATCGCGAGCTTTATGCCCATTCAAACGCGACTAAGCCTAAGCATTTTTGGAGATATGCCCGCAAAATCGAGAATGCGCTCTGAAATTCTTGCCGATCGGCCGGAGATGTTTCTGATTCTGCCGATGTTGCGGCGATCAAGGGGCACTTCCAACGATCCATTCGGAGCCGATCCGTCAGAGCCGCACATAGCCAGACTGGGCTCTGTAAGTGCCTGGACTGTGCAAAAAGAGTGGCGGGGCAGGTTGTTGATAAATATATTTGCAGAAACCTTGACAGCGAAATTCGACAGGCGTACTAGGATTGCATCCATTTTTTTTCGGATGGTTTGATTTCGACTTAGGGGGAGCGAACGATGTTGGGGTGTTTCGTTCGAGGTCAGTGTTGCCGCGGTGACGAGCCGTCGGCCCAGCGTTGCAGTCACTCCATGAAGACCGTGCATATCGTTCATACCTTTGGCGGCCGCGGCTCTCCCTCTCCTCACATCTCCTGACCCTTTCGTAGAGTTCACCGAGTTACGTCAGACCGAAGAACGGTCGGCCACACCAGCTGAGTCTGGTTCGCGGTCATAAGACAGCGTTCTTTGATCGCGTCCGGCTGTCCCGGCTGGCGTTACGGACAATACCGGCGCGTCCGGTGGCGCAGACTTGCGCCCGCAAGCGACGCCTGGCAACCGGTGCGTCTTCAATCGAGGCAGGGCCTCGTGACGAAGGTCCTTCGTGTTGCTTTAAGAAGTGAATGGGGAAAACGCTATGAGCTATCGAGGTTTTTTGTTTTTGTTGCTCTTCTCTCTGTTGGCACAAGGCGTAGGGCCGGCATACGGTGAGGTCATCATCGACTCACCGTCCAACGGTGCGACGGTGAGCGGAACCGTCACGGTCAAGACATACGTCAACAATGCCTGGTGGTCGAAACTCTTCGTCGACGGCAACGGCCTTTCGACCGCGGCGACCGGCAATGTCAGCTTCACATGGAACAGCGCCGGAGTTGCCAATGGCAGCCATGTTATAACCGTCAACGCATATCCGTCTGGAGAACCGGCCAACGCCTCCGAGTCCATTACGGTTACGGTCGAGAACGGTTCTTCTGGCGGTGGCGGTGGCAGCAGCAGCGGCGGCAGCAGTAGCACCACCAGCACTAGCCATTTTAGCACCCTGTCCAGTAGCGCAACACTGCCGAGCGATTCCTCCTGTGCCTCGCAGATCGGATCGGAAAGCGAAATGGTCCCGGCCAACGATGGCCCCAACAATACGGAACCTACCTCGGCACAACTGGCAGAATATGCCGCCGAAGGCTATTCCGCCAATCTCTATGGCGGCGAATGGGCGTACGCCAGGGTCGACGGGCAGTATACCGGCACCACCGACATGATCTATCGATGGGCCGCGTGCAAATGGGGCATCGACGAGGATGTGGTACGCGCGCAGGCTACGGGGGAAAATTGGAGTTGGAACCAGGTTGACAGCGGAGGAGACGAGCGGACTTCCTATTCACAATGCGTCAACGGCGACTTCACCAGCCTGTGGAATTACATGTGCACGGACTGCTGCTACCAGAGTTGGAGCAATTGGCAGACCAAGGTATATAACAACTGGCAGACTTGGCCGATGATACATGATTCGACTGCGTTCGCGGCGGATTACCGCTTTGCGGACCAACGGGCCTGTATGGACGGCGATCTCGCCGGTTACTTCGCCGGACGTGCAGCAAACAACGGCCACAGTTATGCGAGTGACATCGCCAGCGGCAACCTAAATACCATCCTGTGGGGATGTATCGGATACCATTATTCAGGAGATTGGTATGACGGAAATTCCACCAGCGGCGCGGAATGGTACATCAGCATCATACAGAATTATTACTCGACCAAGCCATGGAAGAGCCGCTGGCCGTCGGTCAATTGGCCCGATTGAACCATAGAGCCGCATCCGCAGAGCCGCATCCGCACGCCGGCCGCAGGCCGGCGTGCGCGATGCGCGCTCGGCAGCAGTGCGAGAGCCCTACCCAAGCCGGCCTGTCTGGCGACTGGCTCTCCCTTGCATCTCTCACCCGATCCCCTGCGACTAGGCGCAATAAGCGCTGCTTTCGCGCTGCGCGGCCGATGGCAGCGAGAAAGAAAGAATTACCGTAGGATTCGGTACGATTTACATACGGCCCCCTGCTTGACTCGCCAAATATGACGCTAATAGAGGCATCCTCCCTGAAATTGCTGTGCATCCGCGATGGCACAACGGTTGCTGAATCCGCAGAACCTTCGCGCGCGGGGGTGGTGATGGAAATCCAACACCGCCGCCGCCCATTTTTATGGTCCAGACACAGCAGTGATGAAAATGGCGGGACTCGACGCAACCTTGTTTTCCCCGTCACCGCGCGAGGGTGGGGCGTTGCATGCCGCGCGGCTCATGATTGCTGCGGCTGCGGCGTTCGTCCTCCTGTACAGCATGCAGATCGACAGCAGCAAGCTGTTGCTGGCGGTGGGCGGCGTTGCCGCGTTGCTGGTCGTGCTATTTGGCCTGCCTTACGTCATGCGTCATCGTGATTGGCTGATTTGCGCCCTCGTTCTGGTCTTCCTGATTAACGGATTATCGTTTCTCGACCCGTCCGAGCGTGCCGCCTTCCACTATGGTGCGCTCGCGCTGCTCTGTTTTCCGGTTGTCGCCACGGCACTACGCTCCGACATGTTCCGCAGTGGCGGGTTCAAACTGTACACGATCTATTTTATCTGGGCGGCTGTAACGATCACCTACTCCCTGGCTCCCGAATATTCGCTGGCCCGCCTGGGCGAGGCATTCCTGATGCTGGCGGTGCTTGCAGCAATCGTGCTCGATGTGCGCGAGGCCAACAACGCCACGCGCCTGTTGGCTCACTTTCTCGTGGGCGCCGGAATAATTCTGGCCCTGAACGCGGCCAGCGGTCTGGTATTGCCGCATAGCCAGACGTGGATAAGCCCACTGGAAAGTTTCACCCCCGAAGAACTGCACGGAATGCTGAAACTGGGAATCACGGTGGATGGCGTTGACCGCTTCAAAGGGCTGCTCGGCGGGCCGAACGATATGGGCGGGCTGATGCTCATCCTCGTTGGGCCGGCGCTGGTGTGTTGGCCGAAGGCGAGCGGTCGCGTGCGTGTAGTCTTGGCGGCCCTGATTGCCGCTTCGGTGGTGCTGGCGGGGTTGGCCGATTCGCGGTCCCCGTTTCTTGCTCTGGCAGTGGGTATCACGCTGTACTCGGTGTGGAGATGGCGTGCGCGCGGCGTGCTGCTGTTGGCGGCTGGCACCGCGGCGCTTGGCGTAGCGTTAGTCATCTATTCTCACGGCAACCTGGCCGCGTACACCGGACGTGGCGATGTGGGTACCTTGACCGGCCGCACCGACATCTGGGACTTCGTAGTGCAGCAAATAAAAGACCGGCCCATCCTGGGTTACGGATACGCGGTGTCGGGGGCCATCTTCCAAAGCTCATACTTCCCTATCTGGTGGGGCCCCTGGGATCTCGGGCCGCATAGCTCACTGCACAACGGATACCTCGACCATGCCGTTGGAGTTGGCATCCCGGCCACTGTACTGTGGCTATTCATCATTCTGCGGCCGTGGGTGTTCGTGTTCCGCCAGCAGGGCAATACATGGAACCTTAAAGCGATTTTTTTTCTGATAGTGATTCCGATCCTGATCAACAACATGACCGAAGAATTGCTGGGCGACTTCACCGATAGCGTGGGCGTGCTGTTCGGCCTGGCATGGGCGCTTGGTGAACGCTACCGCCTGCTGGCTTTGCAACGCGCCGCGACCGAAAGCGCGAAAGCATTGGCGAGGCTGCCGGGGGCATTAGTCGCATTGGCGGGAGTCGGCGAGGTCCATTGACCCGGCGACGATAGCCATTTTCGCGCGTTCCGATTTAGACATCAGTTAGACGAATAAGCGGCTCGCCCAGCGAGTTCTGCGCGGGGGTCTTAAGTGGTAGTTATCGAACGAAAGTTGGCCGGGCTTCTTTCCTACAAGATGGTCTTCTTTGCTAACGAGACCTCTGTGCATCGATTCGCCGCGAATCTGGGGCCAACCGGATTAGCGCGCTTCTTTTATACCACAGACAAGCTTGACGACGCGCGGATGGTGATCAGAGGTGAACGAGGCTTCACCGTATATAACGATTTGCGCCTGCCTCTCGAGGGGCTGTGGAAAGGCTTCGGGCCCCACAATCGCACCGAAATCCGAAGAGCCGAGAGATTAGGCGAGCGCGTCCGGATTACACGCAATGAAGAGGCGGGACGCGGGGACTTTTTGACCGTATTCAACGAGTTCGCACGGCTGAAGGACGGCGTGCGGCCAATCTCCGACCGGCTTCTTCAACGCTACGAAGGGTTTGCCGACCGGGTTATCCTGTACCTGGACGACCGGCCCTTGGTGGTGAATCTTGTGTTGCGCGATCCCGAGAACGGTCGCGTCAGGGGCCTATACAATGCCAGTCGACGTTTAGACTCGGACGAGCCAAAGAACGCTCGGCTCGTGAGCAACCTAAACCGTCTGCTGCATTGGAGTAACATGCGCCTCTATAAAGAGGAGGGTTTCACCACCTACGACTGGGGCGGGATCAGTGAAGACAGAAGCGATGGGAGGGCCAACTTCAAGATGTCTTTTGGTGGAGCTGTCGTGGAGGAATATACCTACCTCTGCGCTGGTTGGCCGCAACTGGGACTCATGGTGCAGCGCCTGTTTGAGCTGACTTCCGCGCGTCGCCGTCTTGGGCGCTCGCTGAAGTCTTCGACCGATTGATTGTCAGAAAGCGTCCAGTCTGATCATCAAAAGAACTCGATTTGGAGTGCGCCGCTTCAACCCCGAGTAAGAGATCGATTTTCAGCGATGACTGAAACCGCCATCGACAGGAACAATCACCGGGCTTACTCCAGCAGAACGGCGCTGAAGTTCTTCGGGCATCAAGCGGAACTGTTTCCTACTGAGCGCGTCATCCTTGAGAAATTGCGCCCGCAGATCGCCGGAAAAAGACTGCTCGACATCGGGATTGGCGCCGGTCGGACCACATCGTTTCTGCTGGAGATGAGCCGCGCATATATCGGGATCGATTATTCACCCAGGCTCATCGAATGCGCGCGGGCGAAGTTCGGCATAGACACCCTGTATCAGTGCGATGCGCGTAATATGCAATTCCTCGCGGACGATTCCGTTGACTTTTCCCTGTTCTCCTTCAATGGCCTGGACTGCCTTTCTCACGAGGGACGTCTCGGAGCGCTGCGCGAAATCCGCAGAGTTCTCAGAACAGATGGACTATTCGTGTTTTCCTCCCATAATCGGGATTGGAAGCACGTTGGCAAGCCGCCCTGGAGGGTGACGAGTGCAGAGCGATGGCGGTGGAGCTCCCTCAAGGCGTTCTTGTGGGCTTGCGCATTACATCTGCGTCATCGGCGAATGCGCCGCTTCGAAGTGAAGAAGACCGACTATGCGATCCTGAATGATATTGGAATGAGGTACCGCTGTCTTATCTACTTCATCAGTATACGCGCTCAGATTGAGCAGCTACGCCTCGCCGGCTTCGATCCTGTCGACGCCTACGACATGGAGGGTCGATGCGTCGAGCGCGACGATGAATCGCCGTGGATATATTACTCCACCAGGAAGGCTGCCTTACCGATACCGGATTGCGAGAGGCGAAGCTTAGACTCCGCGGCGCACTGATCGCACTTGTCGTGGAAAGGACGAGGCCATAGCCAGTTGATATGAAGCATTCAGGTCGTCGACGAACAAGGCTGCGTGGCCGAACGCCATCTGTGCGCGCGCTGATAATTCTCGTGGCGACGGCTTGCGCTGCCTCCATGCTCTTCGCCGACGCTGTGAGCGCAGCGGGCGGGCAGTCGCACTTCGGTACGTTGCCGCCGCACGCGCCGCTACCGTCGGGGCAGGAATGCGCGGCGGCGATACCCGCGACCCCGGAAACAATACCGGCCAATATCCCCTTCAATCACACGATGCCCACGGCGACGCAGCTTGCCGAATTCTACCAACACCCGGTGTTCGGGGCGAATCCCCCGGCTTCGGATTTCTTCCGCGTCGATGGCCACTATGCCGGCTCGACTGACATGATTTTGCGTTGGGCCGCATGCAAATGGGGTATCGACGAAGATGTAACCCGCGCACAGGCGTGGACCGAAAGCAAATGGAGGCAGGGCGGGCCTCATCCGGGCGATGGAGGCGGCGACAAACGCGTTCTACAGAGTCAGTGCGTCCAGGGCAACTTTACGGCTCTATGGAATTTTGGCTGCCAGGACTGTTGTTACCAGTCATGGGGGATTCTCCAGACCAAAGTCTACTACGAGTGGGGCACTTGGCCGATGATCAAGGATTCCACCGCCTTTAATGCCGACTATCGCGACGCCGACCAGCGCGGCTGCATGAATGGAGACTACGCGGGATACTTCGCCAGCACCGCGCAACAGCCGAATACGTATTCCGCCGACATTGCCAGCGGCAACATCGACCGCGTTCTATGGGGATGCATCGGTATGCACTATTCCGGCGGATGGTACACCGCGCAATCATTAGGGTACATCACCGAGGTCAAAGGATACCTGGCAACGAAACCCTGGTGATGGCGACTTGCGCGGACCTCGATCTGCAGTTAAGTGACGCGCAGCGGCGGACTGGTCGATTAAGAACGATGCTAACCAGCCCCCTCCCTTCGTCCGCAGCTTGACGCAACAGTCAGCGCTCTGGCGGCCGGAAAGTCTAGCCCTATCCTTCAAAAAGGCCGCGATTTACAATACGTTTTTGCTTCACGCGAGAGTGGCGGAATGGCAGACGCGCCGGACTTAGGATCCGGTGCCGCAAGGCGTGGGGGTTCAAGTCCCCCCTCTCGCAATCCAAGTAAATCAAGGGGGTTTTTAGGTGGCTGGGGCACGATAGGTGAGCGCGCGAGTGATCTATTGTGGCGTAATTGTGGCGTTTCGATCATGGAAGGCATCGATACGCTCAGCGCGTGATCGTGAGCGGTAGGACGCGGCCGTTGCTGGGTGTGGCGCTCGGAGCGCTCGCTTCGGCACCGGCGCGGTGGAGGATGGCCAGCTTGTCGGCAGCCTCGCGCATCATCCCCTCATCGACGATCGCATAGCGTTGGTAGACGGTCGCGGTGCGGTGGCCGGTGATCGCCATCGCCGCTGAGCGAGGAACGCCCGCCCTCTCCAAGTTTCGCACCGCGGTCCTTCTGAAATCATGAACGAGTCGTCCGGGCACGCCCGCGAGTCGGCACGCCTTGGCCCACGAATAGCGGAAATCGAGGATGGGCGAGCCGTCGTCGTGCGGGAACACCCAGGGAACGATCTTCTCGGTTGCGCGCTCGATCGTGCGGACGTGATCGCGCTGCGCCTGGAGGATCGCGCGCAACTCGGGCGTGAGCGGGAACATCCGACCCTCGCCGTTCTTGGACTCACCGGGATCGAGGCGCAACCAGCCGGCGTCGAGATCGACGTGACGCCACTGCCGGGTCAATAGCTCGCTCTGCGTTCTCCATCCCGTGATGTAAGCGGCTTGAACAACCGGGCGCAGGTAATGCGGGAGGTACGCGAGCACCGCACGGTGCTGGTCCGGCTCGAAGAAACCTTTGCGGGCGTTATCGACGTTGAGCATCGGAAACTCCGGCCGCACGCTGACCTTGCCGGCGCGCGCGCCGAGACGGAAGGCGCGCCGGAGCATCGCGACCTCATAGTTGATCGTGGCGGCGGCGACCGGCCGGTTGTTCCACGATTCGCGCTGGCGCTGAGCCTGATAGGCGACAATCGCATCGGCCGTGATGCCGATTGCGCGCCGGTCCTCGCCAAAGAAGCCGTGGAGATGGGTAACCGCGTCTTCGGCGCGATCCAGAGAGCGGCGCGAGTTGGCGCGGTAGTCGTCGAGCAGCATCCCGGTGAGAGATTTGAGCGCGGTGCGCTCGATTTGCGGGCCGATCGGACGGCCGCTCTGGGCTTCGGCGTAGCGGCGCTTCAGGAGGCGCACGGCGTCGGATTCTTTGATCGAGTGCGCGGATTCGCGGATGCGCCGGCCGTTGTGGTGGTAGGCGATCCAGTAGGTGCCGCCGCGCAGGTAGACGGCGCCTAGACCGCGCGCCCTGCCCTTCGCCTGCCGCTCCTTCGCCTGCCCCTGCGCTGTCGCCTTGCTGTCGATCACGTTGCTGTCAGTCGCTTTCGTCTCCATCGCTTTCTACCCCTAAACGAGATCGTCGAGCGCGACCCCGAGGGCCTGCGCCAAGCGCTTGAGCACCGGGATTGACGGGTTCGCCCGAGCGCCCGTTTCGAGCTGGGTGATATATACCCGCGTCACGCCGACCTTGGCTGCGAGCTGGTCTTGGGTAAGCCCCTTGCGCTCGCGTAGCTGGTTGAGCGTCTTCAGCGGACGCTTGGCCGACGCACGATCATGGGTAACGGACATGATGGTAATGTAGCTGATAGTTACGTAACTGTCAAGCTCGAAAGTGTCGAAACGGTGAAAATTTCTCGCGCGCTAGTGGCGGGAAGCGATCCAGCGCATCATCATCGACTCATCGACGAGAAGCGACTTGCGGCTGAGGCGCTTGATCCAGGGCATGCGCTTCGCGTGGTCATAGAGCCAGCGCCTCGGGCGTTTCAGGATGGCGCAGGCTTCATCGGCGCTAAGCATGCGCGCGGAACCGTTGGCGTTGGCGTGGTCGGTTAGCGCGGCCGCGCGCGTGATGATCGCGAGCTGGATCGCTGCCTGGATGGTCGCGCACCGGCCCGACAGCACCGCGAGCGCATCGGGCGACAACCGCGACAACGCCTCGGTCGGCGACGGCGCGGATGCGATCGCGTCGAGCGATAGCGTCGGCGAGTCGCGGGTGAGCGGCGCGTCGAGCGGAGCGCCGTTGTGATGTGGCGAGACTTGCACCTAGAAGAACTATATCGCGACTTTTTGGCTGACAAACGGGGTGCAAAAACGTGTCGCGATCCGGGAATCACGACAGCATCCAGCGCAAGTCGCTTTAGCGCCGGTGAAATTTTAGCGGGATCAGGGCGCCGAATTTTTCATGCGTCGGCGAGCAAAGCTGGTTTTATTCGGTAGTTTCAGCTATTCGACGGGCGTCTCGGGTGTCTCAGCGTCGTCTGCGGCGTCGTCAGGCGCGTCCATATCGACGCGATGGGAGTCGGCTTCGACGATGGCCGCAACTTCTACGACAGCGGCGTCCTTGGCTTCGACTTCGCCCCGGCGCGGGCCGAAGCTGGCGGCGAAGGTTACCCCGGTTACGCCCTGGAGCGCGCCGAATAGCGACGGGCGCTCGCCGGCCGGGACGCGGCCATAGATGCGATCCCACAACTCGCAGGTCGCGGCCAACCGCGTCTTTTCCGCCTTCGCGTGACGCATCAGATCGACAAGCGTCTCGACCAGTTCGAGGCCGTCGCGGGTCGATTTGATGGCGAGGGCGACGGCGTCGCGGTCGGAGGGGCGGCCGTTGGGATTGCCCGATTGGCCCTTTTTGAACTGGAACGGGATCAAATTGCTGGGGTTGGCCATTTTTCGCTGCTCGCCTCGCTGCCGTGAGCATAGCATTTAACTGTGGAACAGCGTTATACTTCCAATATGAGGATCGCGGGCATCGTACGAGACTTCCTCAACGGCCGGTTCTACCGCGTCACTCCCACTCCCCACAATGAGGTTCAAATGACATTCGCCGAAGCTGTTGACGATCTCAATGCGCTCGTGAAATCGAAGCGCGCCCGTAGCCAAAGCGTGCGCGAGATGAGCGACAGTAAAGACTACATGGAAGCGAACGCCGACGCCTTTGATCGACGCGCAGAGGGAGCACGACGCAAGGATATTCGCGAGTCCAACCGCGAGTGGGCGGGCATCCAGGCGCTCGACGATGATTTCGACTACTTGGAGGCCGACGCCGACATGATTCACGAAATGTTGGTTAGCGGCCGTCCCTCGAAGATTCGCTTCCCTGGTGCGCACGCCGATAGCGAGATCACGCCGTTCAACCGCCAAAAATATGTCGAGCCCACTGATGAAGATGAAGTGGAGCTCGGCGAGGGCCAAGGCGAGGGCCGAAGCCGGATCGGCGGCGACCGAGTTGCGCGGCGCACGGTGAGGCCGGGCATGGACAGCGATGCCTATACACAGTCGAAGTCTTTCGGCGGCCGTAGTCTCAGTCCGCTCGCGTTGCTCAAAAGCTTTAACAGCGTCAAGAGCCGCTTGCACGCCGCGATGATGGACGAGCAGATCGATCCGAATATTCTGCTCAATTACGACGCGGCGGGTACGGAAACGCGGTTGGGCGGCGTAAACCTCGATGCTGCGATGCGCGCGTTGGCGCAGGTGGCACCCAGCGTGCGCGCGCGCTATGGCATTCCGACGATCGCCTATAACCAGTGGGAGGAGCAGGGAAGGATTTGGCGCGCCTTATAAATATCGGTCATAGGTAGCGCGATCTTTTGCGTCAGATCGTCGCTGCTCCGGCCGGAGCCAGACGGAGATTTTTAGCGATTTCTACCGTTTGAGCTTCGGCCTTTTTTTAATGCGCTAATAGCCCGCCGAGTAAGTAGCTAGTCGAGTCGAGTCAAGTAGTCATCGGGCGCTGCGGTCCATCGTGGATGGCGCCAGCGGGCAGTCGGCGATGCAGCACGCCTCGTCGGGGCGCAAGGAAATCACAATCTGACACTTCGCGCAGCGCGGCGCATCGCGATAGGCGGCGGCGAGTTGTTGCAGCTCGCGGGCATGGGCGATGCGCGCGTCGCGGTACTTGGCCCAGGGCGTAGCTTTGGGTGAGTTGTCGCTCATGTGAACCTCATCCAGACTTATAATTTGGGACTGCTACGTTAGGAAAAAAGCCGTCAACGAAATCACGTCGATCTAGTGGCGCGACGATTTCGGGGTTGAGGCGGTCGGCGCGATTGGGCCGTGCGCGGGCGTGGGCGCGGGCGCGGCGGGCGTCGGCGCAGGCGATGGTGCCCCGAGCGCACTACCGCCCTGCACGGCGGCGATTAAGCGTTCGAGCAATCCGGCGATCAGCAGCACGCCGCCCGAGACGCTATCGCCTAACCTATCGCCTAACCCGCTGAGCGCGCCCGCGCCCGCGATCGGGGCACCTGCGGCTGGGGCGGCATAGGCGGGCGCGCCGGGCGTCGGGAGCGCATCGGGGGTCGCGAAAGGCGTCGCCAGGGGTGTCGGAAGGCCGCCAGGCGGCAGCGGCGGTTCGGGCACGTAGGCTAGACCCGGCGCCGGCGTCGGCTTCGACGGACCCAATGTGCTCGATAAGTAGTCGAGCGCGGAGGCGCCCGCTTTGTCGTCGAGGTGGCGGCGCAACAGGGACAAGCCGGCAGTTTCGAGGCGTGCACCAGCGGCATAGGTCCGCTGGGTCGCTTCGCCGGTGAGCGCGCCTCCCGTAGCGAGGCCGGCACTCGCGGCGGCCATCGGTGAAATGTTCTTCGAGCCGCTGTCTAATAAACTATTTTGGATCTTCGCGGCCTTCAGATAGTCGCCGCTTTGGATCGCCTGGTCGAGATCGTCGAGGGCGCTGTTGACGCTAACGGGCTTGCCGGTGCGCGGATCGATGTAGGAACCGATCGGCATGCCCCACTGCTCTTCGAGTGCTTCGTACCCGAGAGGGCCGAACTTGCGCGCCATCGCGATCTCGCCATGGATCGACGACGCATAGATCGACGAAAAGCGTCCGCCGAAACCGCCCTGGCGGATTTCCTCGGCTTTGGCAATGTTGCCGTGCGCGCCGCGGAGCATCGAAGCTTCGCCGTATTGCGCAAAGGCGGCGCCCATGGCTTTGACGCCGAAAATATCGTCGGCTGAGTGCGCGGCTTCGATGCCGCCGATGGCGCTGACGCCGCCCGCGCCCTGGAACGCCGCGATGCCCGTTTTGGCCAATATCGAGGTGAGGTTCGTGATCGCCGTTAAACCGGTCGTGCCGCTGACGGCCGCCGACGTGGCGATCTGCTTGAGGTAGTCGAGACTGGCCGATGCGACCTCGAATTGGCGGCCTTGCTGGTTGCCGCGCTCAACACCGGCGGCGATGGTGCGGATCGCAGTTTCGGGACTGACACCGAGGCGCCCGGCCGCGCCGCCGACTTGCGCGGTTTGCTCGGGCGAAAATCCCAAATACGTACCCAATTTTGCACCCGCGTATGCTTCTTGATTCGATACGTACTTCGAGCCGCCCAACTCGCGCATCGCCGAAACCGTTTGCGTCGCGTCGCTAGGCGATATGCCGAGTGCACTCCAACGGCCGCCAGTGGTTGATCCGATCATCGACTGCCCGCTCTCGCCGAATTCACGCGCGGCACGATAGCCGGCGCCCTGGCGCGACTCCTCCAGCGGGCCATATTTTTTCGCCTCCATGATCGCGAGCGGCGCGCCGAGGACGGCCTTGGCGGCGTTCGGGTCCTCCCACGCCTTGTAGGCCAGGGCGCCGGCGCCAGCGACGCCGACGGCGGCGAGCATCGTGCCGATACCGGCACCTCCAGCTGCTTCGGCGGCACCTTCGGCGCCCTCGGCTACGGCGGCACCTCCACCGGCACCAACGAGAGAGCGTCCGGCGTTGAAACCGCTGACGGCATGCCTAAGCGCTCCGAGCGGATTGCCCTGGAGCGTCTCGCGGCTGGCACTGACGAGTGATTGAGCAAGTACGCGCGCGGAGGGCATCATCGCCACGCCCTTGCCGGCGGTGAGCGCTTTTGCATCTCGCGCCACCGCGCCTGTGTTGTAGGCTCCGCTTAAGTTGCTCTTTTGCTGCGCGAGGCGCTCGTCGATCTGCGCCTTCAGCGCCGTGCGCTCGGCCGACCCGGCGGCGGTGCCCTGCATGGCCTTGCGCAGCGACTTGATCTCGGCGACCAGCGCGGTTTGCGTGGCGACGAGCTTCTGCTCGACGGCGATCTGCGAGCGTGCGTCGGCGCCGGGCGCGGCGAATCGCTGCTGCGTGCCGGTGAGCTTGTCGGACGCAAAACTCGGCGACTCGGCAAGGCGCTTGCCGCCAGCGCCAGCACTTGGGCTGATGCGTACTTCGATTCCTTCACTCATTGTTGATTACCTCACCTTCAATTCGCGATGCGGGCTATTGTTCGCCCTCGTCGGTAGCGTCGTCATCTTCAAGATCGCCCAACAAACCCGCATCGGCGTTGTCGAGGTCATCGCCCAGGATATTGTCGAGCTGGCGCGGGTGATGACGGCGATGATTGCGCGCGAGTTGACACGCGCGATTATCGTAACCGCAGCTTGCGCAGCGCGATCCGATGAGCGGCGAGCGATTGCAGCGCTTGCAGCGATGAGGCTTGTCGGCGTCGGCTTTCAATACCGTAACTTTCCCGGTGTGAAACGACGGCGAGTCGAGCCCGGAGCGTCCGAATCGACTGATGCCCGGAGCGCGCGATGGGCGAGGCGATGATGATCCAGCTTTACGCATTCTCATTAGCTATCGCTCACTATCGCGTGGCTCATGGTTGCTCGCACGGAGGCGCATTGGTCGCGGGTTATGCCAAGATCGGGCAATGTGGCTGGCGAACCTGTCGTGTCCGACGACAAGTTGGGATTACCACCTCGATGCTTATATAGTCTATCACTACTAACTAACGTATTACTTCGTAAAGAAGGGCGCGCTGAGAGACGCGCGTTTGCCCTGCGCCACCAGCCCGACGCCCAGGACGCGGCCTCGTCGATCAGCGTGTGCAACGGAGCACCGGCGCGCTCGCCGCGCCGAATTTCACTAGCGAAGCTGTCCCATTCCTCTACCTTGCCTTTGGCGGCTTGCCACGCGAGGCGGGCGTCGCGGATGCCGAGCAGCAAGTCGCTGAGCGCGCGATAGTGATCGTCGCTGAATTCAAATGTGGGCATCGTTACTGGATCTCCTCGCTCTTCGCATCGGCGTTGCGGATCGTACCGTCCTCGCCGAAATCGACGAGCATGGCGATGATGTCATCGATGGTCGATTCGACATCGCGCCGCGTGCGGGCGAAGCAACGAATTTCGTTGCCGTTGCCGTCGGGCGACGGAACGGGGATCGATGCCTCCCACCTACCGTTGGCGAGGCGTCGGATGTCGCCTTTCGCCTGGTCGGCGAGCAGTTGGAACGCGACGGCACGGCTTTCGGGATCGCTACCGGCGTCGATCACGAATACTGGAGAGACATCGCTTTCTTGGGGAACGAGAAACTTTCCTTGTGTCTTCAAGCGCTTATACCGTTTTTTGGAGGGTCGGAGCGGCGAAACCCTACCTCATACCCAAAAATCGGGAACAGAATCCGAAAAACGCCGAATATCCTTTATGTTCATTGGCTTAATTCTGTTCCCGTCGAGGTGGGAACAGAACGGGAACACGAGGGAACAGAAAGCGGATGCTGTTCCCTGTTCCATGCTGTTCCCATGTTGTTCCCGAGTGATGGGAACAGAATAAAGAGTAGTAAATATAAGCATTATTATTACTTTTCTCTATTCTGTTCCCGCGTTTCGGGTTGTGAGGTGTCAGGGAGGCGATAGAGCGTGGGATCGCCCTTCTTGGCACCGCCCGACGTGAGAATGCGCCCGGTTGCTACCGCTTGGCGTAGGAGGCGGCGGATTGTTTCGACGCGGCCCGAAATAGACTGGCGGATTTCCGTCTCGGTGGCGCGGTTGGCGTGGCCGCGAATGAAGGCGGCGATCTCGGCGATCTTCGCGTCCTCGCGTGTTCGCGTCTGGGCGGCGTCGGTGGCGTTGGGAGCGAAAATTTCCGTCCGTTCATCGAGGATCAGAGATAGCGGATCGGGTTCATCGCCGTAGCGCTGAATGGACGTAAGAACGGAAGCGTCGCCGCCAAGGTTGCGGCTGCGATCGAGGATGAGGATCGTATCGACGGCGCCCGCGAGTGCGGTCGTACCGATGATCTGATCGATGGGCTCGGTGTTTTCACCTTTACCCGCGTGATGCGTGAGTAGGATGTGCGTCTTGCCCTCGCGTCCGATATGCATCGGGATTTCGAGTGCTTTTGAGACTGCGGTGTAATCTTTGTTGATGTCTCGGATGCGAAACAACTTGGCGAATGTGTCGATGGCTATAAGCGCCGGGCGATAGGTACTTACGATGTTGAGCAGTAGGCGACCGGGATCATCGGCGTCGCTGCCGAACTTCGGGCCGACGTGGATCACGATCTCCTCGCTGCCGTCCGCATTCATAAGCTCGAAGTGGCGGCGGATGGCGTTGCGGCTCTCCTCGAAGGCTAAGTAGACAACACGGCCTTTGCGCGTCGGGCGGTTGCAGAATGGAATACCGCGCGCGATGCACATGGCCAAGTTGCGAACCAATACTGACTTGCCCGCTTTCGGTTTACCGGCCAAAAGCGAGAGGCCGCCTTCGCTCAGTATCCCGTCCCATAGCCATTTTTCTGGTTGCGGTTGTTCGGCGAGAAGATCGCGCAGCGGCGTAAATGAGAAGGCGGATGGTGCTGGCGGCGGTGAGGCTGATTCGAGTTGCGCGCGTGGTGGCGCGGTTAAATCGGCTTTCACGGCAGGATCGCCGCCATCACGCACTGCGGGATCGTGCGCCAATTCGGCGCGGCGGACGATCGAGGGATCGAGTGTGCGGCCTTCGAACTTGGCGAGGTCGCGCAGTGTGGCTTTGGTGTAGGCGCTCGATACGCTCAATGGCAGCCTACGATCACGCGCACCAATTTTCGCGGGGGTCGAGTCGGCGTCGATGTTAAGCATGCGCGTCGCCGCCCACGGTTAACCTATCGTCGCGCTCGGCGCTCTCGTCTCGTGCACATTCTTCGTCGCGCGGGCTGGCGGTCCAATCTGGATGACGCCGCAACTTGTTCATGAATCGGCGAACATTGGGTTCCCAGCAAAAAGCCGGGTCCAAATCCAAAACGACATTGTGCAGCGCTTCGATCTCACCGAGCATGTCGAGAATCAATGAGGGCGTCGCCCGGCGCAGGAATTCACGTTCAAAGAGCGCCGGCACTTCAGCATCGACGCCGTAGCGGTCACACGGGGTTTGATTGGGTCCGCCCTGGTCGCGGAAGTGCGCGAAGTTAATCGCGGCTACTTTGAGTGACACTTGGCGGTTGCTGCGCGCGATGGTCTGCGGGAATGCGCGGTGCGCGTAGAAATAGCGGCGGCCGAGACGCTCGAACCACTCAGCATCGATCGCGATCGATGTGGATGGCCGCGCGATAGTCGGCGTGCTCGTCGTGCTCATGATCGTGCGCTCGCTGAAGCCGCTGCGTCGTCATCGTCATCGTCGAAAGCGGATGGTGGTGGGATTAAGCGCGTCCATCCCGCCGGGCCGATGACGCATATGACGATGCGCCGCCCGTCCATTTCGCCGAGCGGCCCATAGTCGCTGAAGTGAAGAACACCGGCCTCACCGACGTTGCAGTCGTCCGCGAGGACTTCTAGGCGGCCAGTGGGTGTCTCGATCTGCCAGCGACGCGATGTGGAGGCGTCAGCTTCGGGTATTGGTCTGTCAAATGAAGATGATATTGTGGGGGTCTCCACGTAGCTGGTTCTCCATGTTGTCGGCGATCGCCACGGCCGCCACAGCCGTGGCATCGCACCTCTACCGAAAATTCATTCATGTTAGGCGGCATGCTGCGGGTCGCGTTCGGGGTCGATCGTGTGTGCCGCCTGGAACCGCTCCAGCGCATCGCGCCGGTAGACAACTCGCTTCCCGAGCTTCACGTAACCCGGACCACGGCCTTCCATCCGCCAAACCGCCAACGTGCCGGGGCGGAGACCCAGGAAAACCGCAGCTTGTTTCGTATCTAGAATCTCTCCCATCTGATGCTCCTTATCGATGTTGCCGACCTCGCGTGTACTGCGCATTTCACTGCCTCTCATGCTATATTGTAGTTGGTAGACAATGATGACTAATCGTCACGAATCAACCCCAACTACCAGCTTCAGCGAACAACAAAGCCTCGAACCCGGTAGCCAAGCCGCCACGGACTTCTGCGATGCGGTATTGGCGAGCTACGATCCCGACGCCTTTGAGAGACTGGTTGCGAGCGCCGCCGCAAAAGACACGATCCCATTACCAATCACCCGACTGGCCTATATCGCCCTGCACTGGCCCGACGCGTTTGGTGGCCCCTTTAGCCAGTCGCTTATCCGCAAGCTCGCCCGCGAGAGAAACGAACGCCTAACTGGCGACGCGCTTACTACGCTTACGGGAGCGCAGCGCCGCAACCGGCTGGCGGCGCTCAAGGCTTTCATCGAAGCCGCAAACTGGATCGGGCGCGATGGGTTATCGTCGTTTGAGGGCAATTATCTTAGAGTCAAAACCGAATTGAGTGAGCGTGGAATCCGCTGGTCTGCTTCCGACGTTGCGAATAATCGCCCGACCGATTGCGAGACCGCCGAGCGCGCCGTCGAACGCACGCAGTTTTACGAGGACTTCGCACGAAGCGTCGGATTCGCGGACATGCTCAGAGTTTTCAAAGCGCGGGCGGAAAAACCCAACGCCGGACCCCAACATCCGGTCTTGGCATGGTTCATCGCAAGCGACAGACCCGACGCCTGGCAGCTCTATGGCTTCTTGCGCAGGATTGGTCTGACTATCCACATAGCCGCCCACGAGCATCGCGTCACACAAGATGAAGACGACGAAGCGCCCGACTGGCCGGGAGAAAGCTGGATCGATCACGCTTACGCGGCACTGCAAATGATCTTCGAGGACTTGGGCGACGCGGGTTTGCAGCGCATACGGGTGTGCCGAAACCCGCGCTGCGGACGTTACTTTTATGCCCGCCATTCAAGTCAACGGTCGTGCTCGGACAGGTGCACGAATCGCCGTAAGCAGCAGATACTAAGTGGGCGGCGCAGGAAGACCGCATCGTCTTAGCGAGAGTTGGAGCATGCGTGAACCCTAGAACCCTGAGCGCTGTTGTCGCGTGCGCACTGTTAGCGGGCATTGCGCTCGTGCTCTTCGGCCGCGCGTTAGTCGCGAAACCCGAAAAACGGCCGAGTGATCCAGAAACGCCGGCATTCCGCGTTATCGAGGCAGAGTGCGACAGCGCTCACGGCATAAAAATCGGGGTCGCAAACGCAACGTCAAAACCGCTGCCCGAGAAGTTCCAGCTTACAGTCAAGGGATACACAAAGAACGATGCCTTCATTATGGAGAGAGACAGTGCTGTGGCACATCGGGGCATACCGGTTGCGCCGACCGCGCCAGTGCTGTGGCCGGGGGAGGAGTTTTCTTTTCAGTGGCCGCTAGAAATACTGAGCGGTTCAAGTGGCAGTCCCCCAGCATATATCCAAGTGAACATACTGCCGTGGATCGTGGTCAAGGGCGCCGGTATGGCCTCCGTAGCGCTGGATCGCGACCATCCGGCTAAGATTATCGGCGATTCGAAGATTGCGTGCGTTGCACCCGCCGCTTCTGCGTCTTTAGCTGCCCATAAGAAGAGCGCCCTCCCTGCGACAATAGCCAGAGCCATACCAAATACTCATGCATCGTTGACGCTATCGAACATCGTCCTTCAAAACACCACGAGATACGGGCTTCCACTCTCGGCCCCAGCCAGCACGTTTGATGTATTTAAGCTCCTCTTTGTGAACTGGCAGACTTTTTTTAGGAACACCTCGCCTCCGGATTCCAACATCAAACGCTACCGCCTCCACGCCACTTTTTACGGACCTCAAGGACAGATACTTGGGAGTGTCGATGACTTCGAGACGGTGAACGCTGACCAGGACACCGTGACCTTTAGCGGCAAGGTCGGCAGCAACTCAGGCGGCGCCTTTCAACCCGGCACCTACACAATCAGGTTCTATTTGGACGGACAGAAATTGGCTGAACGTCACTTCGCAGTTACGGAAGTCGAAAAACCCGGCTCGGCTGAAGCCTGGCAGATTCAACAGGACACTCAACGGAGAGCACAGCAGCTCGACTTGCACGAAGAGCGCGAGCATGCAGAGGGGCTGTGGGCCAAACGGCTAAAGGAATGCTGGGCGGGCGTGGGCAAATGGACATCGGAAATAGCGGAGACCGAAAGCCGTCCTACTCACGCCGTGTATGACACGGAGCAAAAGACCGAGAGGATCGAGAATTTACGCAGACTACGCGACAAAGAGCGCGACGCTTGCGAGCAAATGGAAAAGTCCGCGAATTAAGGGGGCGCCCCGTGGCTCCGCAAGTCTGTTGGTAGTCCCCGTGCTTCAGCGCCCGCGCGACGCTCCGCACGCTTCGTGTCGCCACATCGCTTATGGCGAGCCGTGCGGACCGGAGGGGAGCACGAGCGAGCACACAGCGCCTCGCCTCTACAGTGCTTGCGACGAAGGCCAAGGCTAACCAGCATCGATCATCAGGACGCGGGCAAAAAGGTTATCTGACAACCTTAAGCCGATCGACACGCGCAGGATCGTCTCCTAACCAAAGTCCTATTGGTGTAGAAGGCGATTGAGCTTGAGCTTGTCGTCCTCAAGCAACCCGGCGCGGTAGGCGTCGCGATATGCTTCCGCGTAAGCCGCGTCGTAGCGCTTTTGATCCGCTTCCTGCTCTTCCTCGAAGGCAGCGTCCGCCGCCGCGCGGGCTTTCTCGCGCACGGGCTCAAGCGCGGCCTCGATGGCCGCTTCTGAGTGCTCATGCATGTAGGCGAGATATGCGTTGTCGGTTTCTTCGCGAGCCGCTTCTGTGAGGGATTCCGCTGCCGCTTCTTTCGCGGCTTCGTCCGCGCCCTCGCGCACTGACCCGTCAATCTCTTCCAGGTCAACGCTGAATGCGTCCGCCACCGTGGCTACGATGCCCTGAAGCTGTTCCAGCGTCAGGTCGTCCGGCAACGCCCGGACTATCCCTGCCACTTCCGCAATCGCCAAGTCTGCCGGGCTTTTCCCGGACTCTGTTTGATTATCCATTTCTCGATCACCTCATGGTTAAATTACCACGCACAAAAAGCAGACCAATACTATATTCGTCTCGCGACAAAGATTTTCCGTAGATTGCGACACTGTGACGCGATCATAGTAAATCGCGACAAATGGCTAGCGAGGCCCCAACGGCGACCACTTTCCCGCGCGCTTCGACTGATGACCCCAGGGCGTTATCGTGTCCGTTGCGGTCGTTTCCTTTGCGACAACCTACCGCCCTATCAGGGACGTGGATGGGAACCCATCGTCATGGCAGACAAGTTCGGGCAGCTTCGCGACGCCCTCTAGCGCGACACCCTCCGGCGCAATCTCCATCGCGTTCTCTGTGATGGGTAGCGCGCCATAGGCGTTCGTCAGGCGCGTCGAAAACTCGCCAAATAATCCCTCATCCATGATCGCGTAGCGCTTCGCCATCGCATCCGTCTCGTGCCCGATCCAGGCCATCGCTATAGGCTTGGGGATTCCGGCGCGTAAGAGGTTCCGGTAGGCGGTGCGGCGAAAGTCGTGCGGAATACGTCCTTTCACTCCGGCCTTTTCACACGCATCATGCCAGGCGCGATAAAAGCGCACATTCGCCGTGAGCGCACGCCCGTCATCGTAGCCCAGCAGCGCCAACCGCGATGGGAATAGCCACGGTGATCCGCGCTCGGCGCTGACGCGGAGTTGCTCGACGACGAGATCGCGCAAACCGCCGGCGAGAGGAAACATACGCGCCTTACCGGTCTTGCTTTCACCGGGATCGAGTCGTAGCCAACCAGGGCCAGCGTTGAGATCGACGTGCTCGGGTTTGCGGGTCAGCACTTCATTTAGGCGCCAGCCGGTCAGGTAGGCAGTCTGCATCGGCGGTTGTAGATAATTGGGAAGGTGCGCGAGTACGGCGGCGAATTCCTTAGCCTCAAAGAACCCAGCATGAGGCGGCGCTTCCTTCAATCGCGTAAAGTAGGGCGCGACGATACTCAATCCCGCGCGCACGCCCAGGACGAACATGCGATTGAGTACGTCGCGCTCGCGGTTGATGCTGCCGTTGGCGGCGCCCGCGTTGTGGCGTTCAGTAGCATAGCGATCAAAGACGGCCGAAGTGATGCGCGCGGCCTTGTAATCGCGGAAGTAGGGATCGAGGTGAAGCAGGCGGGTGAGGAGTGCTTTACGCTTCTTGCCGTTGAGTTCATAGTCGCGAAGGATCAGTTCGCGCAAATCTGCGTATGTCGTTTGAGCGTCGGGCGTGGGTTTCCCCTTATCGACATCGACCATGCGCTGCCGCGCCACGATCATCGCTTTGCGCCCGTTGGGATCATCCGACACTCTGATGCCGGTGCTTTCGCGCCATTCGCGGTGCTCGCGCGGCACCCAGATTCGCGTCCACCAGATATCGCCTCGCTGCCAGAGTGCGCGCGCCTTGCGACGGTGCGCGAGCACCCACGCGCGAATGAGGCGATAGCGCGGATCACTCGGGCCGCTGTCGCCGAGCGCGTCGAGCAGCTCACGAACTTGCGCGATGTCCAACTCGTCGCTGTCCATATCACTGCCTCCTCGCTCTGCTTTCACGTTCCTGGGCGCGCAATTCATCAACGCTCACGAACGATGCGTGTGCGCGTGGTGGTGGTGGGGCGTTGGTTGCGCCTCCTTCGACGAAGCGCCGAATTGCCGCCTCCGAGCATCCCAGCGCACGGCCAGTCGTCGGATCGCATATCATGATGCCGAGTCGGCGGCCGTGGCGATCCAGCCAGCTTCGATGTTTGTTGATGCGTAACGCTGCGTCCTTGATCGAGATTAATCGGTTGTCGGGCTTGGGCGCGCGCTCCGTAGTCGCACTCGCAGCCGTGGATGCCAGCGCGGCGACCGCGCGCGCGAAGAGGATCGAAGCGGCGCCCTGTAGCTTCATGGCGAGCGCGAGCATCGCGTGCGGTTCGAGTTCTCCGGCGGCGTCGAGGCCGTCCGAGAGGATCGCGTCCAATGTGAGATTCATGTGATCTACCTCCTCTACGCCGCCCAGGCGCCCTGGGACGGACTAGACCTCGGGATTTTCGGCAGGGACGGTGCCCGCGCGGCCAGAATCGCGGCGCGCTAGGTCCTGGCGCTGATGGACCATCGCGATTAGCGCCGCGTCTCGGGTTTTGCCCCGCGTCACGACATGGAGCGCCGGATCGTAGATGAACGGGTCGTGCCCCTTGGTCCAGAAGGTGTGAACCGTAAGGGTGTCGAGACTCAGGCGGTTATGCGCGCAGTGCTGCTTGTCGTTCAGTCCGATCTTCTGCGGCCAACCAGCCGCGACCATCAGCCGCAGGATTGCGGCCTTCGCTTCTATCGACTTAGTTTGATTCATGGGATCTACCGCCTATTCAAGTTCGTCGCGAGCAAAGGTGCTGTCGCTGTTTTGGGCGATGGGACCCATCCCTATCCCAGGGAAGTTCGGGCACAAAATTCATGCCACTAAGCTAAGGCATCGTGCCTTGGATGGATGCCCTCCTCGACGCCGCCTCCGTCGTTCCTAGGAACGACGGAGGCGCCCATCGCCTCGCTACAGCGCGCGCAACGGCGCAAACCGATGCGCCTCGATCCATTCGACGAGGAACTGGCTGCAACGCGCGATGCGGCGCAACCCGGCGCCGAGATCGAACCCGCACATCTCGCGTTGAGCCAAGCCGATGTAGTAACCGCTTTGCGCGAGTAGCAGCCACTCCTCCACACCTGCCGATCGCATCTTCAGCACCTGAGTTACCACGCTGTCGTCGAAGACACCGTTCACCGGCTCGTGATAGGCGGCGACCTGCATCAACCGCACCGCGACTGTCGCGGGCAGCGCGACGAAGCACTGTAGAACGATCGCATCCAACGGCTCGGGCAACTCTGCGATACGGTAATCGTTCCAGTAGCGATCGAGCGTCGCGTCATCGAGCGGCGCGTCGCCATCGTCGTTGAGTTGCCGTGCCAGTTTGAACGCCTCAGACTTGTTACAAACCCGCATATAGACCTCCTTTTCAGTCCGGTTTTCATGGGCGAAATGCCCAAAATTCCATTGTTGAGCGTCGTGAAATTGCGCCACACTTGAGCCACAGGCGCCAAATTTCCCTTTAGAATCAACGTCTTTTGATGACGCAGAGGATGCCATATCCAGTGCGTCACGTTCGGAATGGCCGACAGAATGGCTATTGCGCTGTGGCGTAATTGTGGCGGAACTATCGAGCGCGATAGGTAGGAGCGCGCTTATCGAGCAACATCGACCGGCGCGAAAGTGCTTGATGGCGTTGAATAGTGATCGGTGGCGATGGATCGTGGAGGTACGGGAGTAGTACTTAGGATCCGGTGCCGCAAGGCGTGGGGGTTCAAGTCCCCCCTCTCGCACCACCGGGAAATCCGATCCGCGCCAGGATGTTCGCGGCTGGCCGCGCCGCTCAGGCGCGGCGGGCGATCGGCGGACGCGCCGGAGCCAGCGGAACGGGCGCGATTCCCTGGCTTTCGCACATCGCACGAAAGCGCCCATGCTCACGGGCGCACAGATCGTTCCAGCTTCCCGACTCGACGATCGTGCCGCCATCCACGACGTAGATCCGATCGGCCTGGCGCACGGCGGCAATCCGATGGGCGATCATTACGATGGTGAGATCGCCACGCAGCCGTTCGATCGTGTCGAGGATCCGCTGCTCGTTGTGCGCGTCGAGGCTGTTGGTCGCCTCGTCCAGGATCAGCAGACGCGGGCGGCGCAACAGGGCGCGCGCGAGGGCCAGGCGCTGGCGCTCACCGTGCGAAATCGACACCCCGCGGTCGCCGATCACGGTGTCGAGCCCGGCCCCCAGCGCGTCGACGAACTGCTCCGCCGCAGCCAGCCCGAGCGCCTCGCGCAGCTCGGCCTCACTCGCGCCGGTCCGCGCCCATAGCAGGTTGGCGCGCACCGTGTCGTGAAACAGGTAGGTGTCCTGCGAAACGTAACCCACCTCCTCGCGCCACGCACGCGCGCGCGTTTCGTCCAGCGCGACGCCATCGACGGTGACGCACCCCGACTCGGGCATCAGCAGACCCGTCATCAGGTCGGCAATCGTGCTCTTGCCCGCACCCGACGGGCCGACCAGCGCGACCACCTCGCCCACGGGCACGGTGAGGTCGAGATCGTGCACGGCGAGCGGCGGCCGGGACTGGTCCTGAGCGCGGTCGACCGGAGACTGTTCAGACCGATCGGCCGGCGCTCGGCCGTCCACGCGCTGGTAGGAGAACGAGACCGCCTCCATGCGGAGCGAATCAGCGAGTTCGAGCGCCTGTGCGGGAGCCTCCGCCGGTTCGGCCACCGCTGCGCAGCGCCCGGTCAGTCCCCCTACGTTTTCGAACGCAGGCAGCTCATGCATGAACATCTGATACAGGTTATGGCACTGCATGACCCGCGGCATCACCCGCGCGAACATCGCCAACAGCAGCAGCACGGCGAATGGGGCAACTCCCAGCACCCGAATCGAGACGTAGAGCACCGCGGCCAGGATTACCACCGACCCGATCTCGAACAGCGAACCGGTGGCGGCCTGCTGGCGCTCGATATTGACGTTGGCGGCGGCGACCTCGCGGCTGAGCGTCGCGTAGGAGTCAAAGTTGCGCTCCTGTACGCCGTACATCTTGGCCGCCTTGAGGCTCTGCAGATGCTCGACCGTGGCGGAGTACAGCCCCTTGGTCCGCTCCGAAAGCGTAGCGCCCGCGCCGTGCAACAGCGCCGTGCGTCCGCGCAGCAAGGCGACCAGGAGGATTCCGCAACCGAGCACCAGCGCCGTCATCGGCGCTGAAATCGCCAGGCCAATCCCTATATAAAGCACGAACAGCAACACCGTTGAGGCGAGGCTCAGCGCTCCGTAGGTGGCGGTCTCGACCCGTTCAATCTCCGCCGTCAGCGCATGGGCCAGGTCCGACGAGCGCATCCGCGAAAGCGCGAGCCAGTTGGCGTTGGCGATCCCGTGATACAGGCGCTCGCGCAACCCAGCGCCGAGATTCTGCTGCACCGAGGCCATCGCGACTACCTGCCAGCGTCCCAGTAGCGCCCGCGCCCCGACCAGGCCGGCGAACACCATCAACAACAGCAGCAGGCTCGGATGGAGGCCGACGGCCTCGAAGGCAGCGGCCACCGCGTTAGCATAGCGGCCAACCGCGCCCTGCGCGCCGAGGTCGAAGCCGGAGGCCTGCAGGATCGGCAGCAGCACTGCGATCCCGATGCCCTCGCTAAGCGAAAAGAGAACCATCAGCCCGATGGCGCCTGCGATTCGCAGGCGGCCGACCTCGAACAGCGCACGAATAAAGGCGTTTATTGGCTTTTTCATCGCGATGAATGGTCCGCCGGCCACGGAGCCGAGCGCATCAGCCTGCGTACGGCGGCGGGGCCCTCCTTGAGAACCACCCTGAGCGGACGCAGCAAATAGTACAGGGGATAGAGGGCCGGTGGCAGCCGCAGAAATTCGCGATCGTCGGCGCTCGGCAACAGCGCGCGCCCGGTGAAGTAACGTAACCGTGCCCCGGGCCCCGCGATGACGCCGAGCGGCACCGACCATCGTTGATAGAACCCCGGGCCGTCATCGCTCGGATCGCGCACATAACCGATGAAGCTGCGCGCGGCACGCATGACCGCGGGCTCGCGGCGGGCCGTCTCGAGCACGGCCACCGGCGCCTCGGCGTCGAGCAACTCGTGCGCGAGCAGCACGCCGAGTGCAAGTGCCCGGCGTGCACCCGCGCGGTCGGCTCGCGCGCAGAGCTCACCCCAGTCTATCGACGAAGTTTGCGACGAAGTTTGCGACGAAGTTTGCGACGAAGTTTGCGACGAAGTTTGCGACGAAGTTTGCGACGAAGTTTGCGGTGAAATGCCCGACGATGCGCGTATCAGTTCGGCCAGATCGCAAATCCCGCCGAGCGCCTGCCATCCGTGCTTGGCTCCGTGCGCGCACAGATAGAGCAGATGGTCGACGGCCGCCAGGGTGCGCACGGCGGCGCCTTCGATCTCGACCCGCACCGCGCGCCGCCACAGATCTTCGCCGTCGAGCGTGAGCGGAAAATAGCGCGGGACGAGGCGCCAGTGGAGATCGATTTCAGTCAGTACGCCCGCCCGCCCCATCGTGATTTCGTACGCGCCCGTCCGGCCGAGGTCGGCAAGCCCGCATCCTGCGCGTAGCGCGTAGCCGTCGTTGAGAAGAATCTCGGCCGCGCGCTCGACCTCGCTTTCCCGCACCAGGAGGTCAAGGTCGGTAAACTGGCGCATCGCGAGGGCGCCATAGGCCTGCATCGCCAGCGCCGGACCCTTGAGCGCCAGCGGCTCGACACCGCCCCGCTCGAGCAGCGCCGTCAGCCGCACCAGCTCGCGCGCGAGATGGAGGTTGCGCAGCGAGTTGCCGTAGAAAGCCTGGCGCAGGCCGCGAGCCGCGTCGGCCGGCAACCCGGCCTCGAGTTCCGAGGTCAGGTAGCGATAGACCAGTGGCATCACCGCCTGCGTCGACGCCATGTGTGTGGCCAATTGCCAATCGACGCCCCCGTCGACGATCGCGCGCAGATGCGCCGTGCGCTCTGGCGTCGCAACCGAAGTGGCGCAGCAGATGAGCAGTTCAGCTTCGCGGCTCGGCGCCGGGCCGGATTTGAGGCCAGCTTTGACGGTGGAGGCGATGGAGCTCACGACGGCATCGGCGCCGCCACAAGGCGCCCGCGATTGCCCGTTCCTTTCTTTCGCCATGAGTGGCGCTAAGGTCCGGTGCGTCGCCCCGGCCTATCGCGCAGCGGGAGGCGTGCCGGCCTGAATCTGAGGCGCGACGAATGGCGTATAGCGGTCGAGCTCGAAGTCGCCGATGAGAACCCTGCCCTCGCTCTCCAGCCATGCGTGCGCGATCAATTCGTCCGGCCCGTTTTTCGCGGCGCCGATTCGGAATTGGCACGGATGCCCCGCCCGCAACAGCATCGCTTCCGCCGCCACCGCCTGCACCAGGCAGTTCTTCATACCGGGTATCGCACGGCCGGCGGCCTCTACGGCCCACACGATTCGATCTGCGCGCGCCGGCGTGACGATCCATCCCAGGCGCTCCAGGTGAGTGACCGCCGCACGCGCGGCAGGCAGGCGCAAGCTCCTGATAGCCAGCTTCGCGCTGACGACGGCCAACGCGGCTCGCATCAGCAGCCGCTGATCGGAGAACGAGAGGCGGAAAAATTTAGCGAGCCGGCGCGCCATCCCGGCCTGTGACGCTTGCGTTCAGAGAGTTTTCCGCGATGGACATTTCAGTAGCGCACCTGATTTAGTAGCCGCGCTCGAAGACCCACTAGGATCCTAACAGCCCCACGACTCCGAATCCAATAAGAAGAAAACCGCGGCGCGTCGTTCAGAAGTGCAACGTGCCACTCGACGAAATTTCCACGGCGGCGGTCAGCTTTCGAGTCCGTCGTTGATCTCGACCAGGCCGCGCACCGCGAGTTCGCCAAGCAACGCGATCACGTCGTGCTGGCACTCCTCACGGTCGACCTCGTACTCGCCGAGCAAAGCATCGACCAGATCATCCACGCGCCGCGGCTCGTTGAGCATTCGCCAGACCGACGCGCCGATGTCGTCGAGCCCATAGTAGACGCCGGTCTTGAGATTGAGGATTGCGGCTTCACCCTCGAGGTCACAGGAGACCTGGTCGGCGGCCGCAACCACTACCGAGTTCAGCTCGATTTTGATCGTTTCGATGGACAAGCGTGCCTGTGCCAGGGGAACCACTTTTTGGATCGCGCGGAGAATTCTCTTGGCAACTATGCCACTGGCTGCAAGATGCGACAAGGCCGCGTCTGCGCGCGCCATTCGCGGCTCGCAGCGCTTGGATCATGCTCGAAACGCTCGAAAATCTTACCGAATCAGATCCGCGCGGCACGCTCGACCAGCGGCGCCAGTTCCTTGACCACCTCGACGCCGTCGCGCGCGGCAATCTCGCCCGCCAGAATTATCACCCGGCTGACGCCGGCGGCGGCGTAACGCTTGAGCGCGTCGGCCGACGGCGTCTGCTGCGCGCCGATCCCGAGCATCACCGAGAACTCCATCCGCTCAGAGTCGCGTCCGTTCTCGCGCGCCATCTGCTTGACCTGCGGAATACATTGCGCGGCCTGTTCCGGACTGAGCCCGCCCGGCATCCATCCGTCCGCCCATCGCGCGACCCGTTTCAATGCCGGGCCGGGATCGTGCGCGCCGAGAAAAATCGGCGGATACGGCTTCTGCACCGGCTTGGGAAAAAGCCTGACCGGCGGGAACTTGATGATCTCGCCCTCGTAGCTCGCCTCGGGTTTGCTCCACAACTCGCGCATCGCCTCGACCGATTCGCGCAAATGGCGCCAGCGGCGCTTGAAGTCCACGCCCATTATCGCGGCCTCTTCGGGAAACCATCCCGCACCCACGCCCAGCATCAGGCGGCCCCCCGAATACATGTCGAGCGTCGCCGCGGCCTTGGCGGTCTCGATCGGATTGCGCTCGGGCAGCAGGCAGACGCTGGTGCCGATACGAATACGCGAAGTCGCCTGCGCGGCCATCGCCAGCGCGACGAACGGATCGGCCAGGTGGGCATAGGACTCGGGCACCTTGCCGTCGGGCGAACGCGGATAGTAAGTCGTGTAGGCGGCCGGGATGACCAGATGCTCGGCGACCCAGAACGATTCGAAGCCGGCGCGCTCGGCCGTGGCCGCAATCGTGCCGGGATTGCCGGATTTCTCGGTGAGGAATGCCGCGACCCCGATTTTCATGTCGTCCTCCTGGGACTCCCGCCAGTTACTGACAAAGAGCGCCTTGCGGCGGCCGCGCTAGCGAGCGCGCAGCCACGCCTCGAACAACATCGCAGAACTCGCGGCGATCGGGAAAGCGCGCTCGATGGCTTCAAGTCACTCCCGCTCTTCCCCGCGATTCCCTGGACAATCCCTTTAAAAAAACCAACTCCCTTCGGGGGAAGGACCGAAAAGCGAACCGACGAAGGCCTCCACCTCGAGGTTGAATTTCACGATTACGCGGTCGGAGCCGCGTGTGAGGCCGAAGCCCGGGCCGATGTTGTATTCGACACGATACGGGAGCGCGCCCCAGATGACAGGGAAGACGTAATGCTGCTGCGTATGGAGCGGCGGAGTGTCGTCGAGGTCGCCGGTCGCGCCGTAGACCTCAACTCCCGGCGATAGATACCGCGTCCAGCGGTAATAGACCGCGCCGGAGTAGCCGAACTCGAAGCCCTCGTTCTTGTCCGGCCCGACGAAGATCGGTTTTTCAAACGTTGGATTGGCAAGGATCGAGAAGCGGCCCAGGTCCTTCTCGATTATGGGACGAAGTTCGAGTTCGAGCTGGTCGGTATCGAACTGCGGCGTCCGATGCCATTCGAGTTCGACGTACCATCCGAGATCGACCGGCAGAACGTCCTCGTCGAAGAGCCTGCCGCGCAAACGATACTTGGAACTGGCATATTGATAACCACCGCCGCGTGGCAGCGCCATATTAAGATATGCGGCCGCCTCGATTCGATCGGTGATACCATAGGTCAATTCGTACTGATTATACCACATCGCCTGGCTCGGAAAAGTCCCCGCCGCGGTTCCGTTACCGCCCTGGCTGTGGCCGTTGGGCACCACCGCGTTGTCGGTCTCGAGTTCGGCGACTCCCCGCCCTTCCGTCGCATAGGGGTACACTTCGAACTCCCACGGATCGACTTGGGCGGCCGCGCGGTTGGAAAACAGGATAACGGCAAAGACCAGCGATGAACTCCAAATAGCTAATCGATAATAGTATGTCATTTGGAGTCTGCCATTAGAACATTAGGTGCTAGTCGGTCGTGGCATGCGGCGCTGGCGGCGTGGAGATTTCGGATTCGATCCACCGTTCGAGCGTCGCGCGCTCAGCGTCAGTTAGCCGCGCGCCCGGATGCATCAACCGATAGGTCCAGGGCGGCATCGAGCGCTCGCGCAACACCCGGCTCATCCACTGGAGTTTTCGCATTCGCGTTTGCGGATAGTATGAGCCCCACTCGGAGAAGTTAAGCTCCTTGCGCCCCAACGTCACATCGCGCGCGACAAGCCATGATACCGGCGCCACCCGGCTATACCAGGGCCATCTGGTCTGGTTGGAATGGCAGTCGTAGCAGGCGGAAGTCAAAAGCGCCTCGATTTGCGCCGGCGCCGCGATATCCGCGTTCGATAGCGGTGAACCTGGTGAACCTGACGAAGTTGGCGAAATTGGCAAAGTTGGATTCACGCGCTCGACCGTCATCAGTTGCGCCGCGAGTAAAGCTACGCCGAGCGCGAGCAGAGCCGCCAGCGCAGACTTCCTCATGTTCATCGGGCATGCGAGGCCGTGTCAGCGCAGGTGAATTTCCAGGAGCCGGAATCAGCCCGGCCATTCACTTGGCGACGATGCTGCCCTGGGGTACGTCCTGATGAAAGTCGTCGTAGAAATCGTAGCTGCCGGCACTGAGCGCGGGCAGGTGCACGGTGATCGTCTCGCCGGGCTGGATGGCCTTTTCGCGGTTAAGCCGGAAGCTCTCGAATTCGATCGTCTCGTTGCTCGCGTTCACGACCTTGATCGTCAGGGCCTTGCCTGCCGGCACGGTGAGGCTGGCGGGCGAGAAATGATGGCGCTCGAAACGCAACTCGATGGTGCCGTTGTCGGCGTGAGCGGCGGCCGCCGCTAGACCAACGGCGGCAAAGAAGGCGAGCACGGTAACGAGTAATTTGCGAGACGGCACGGTGGCGACCTCCGGCTATACAACTGAGAACGATTCTCAATATCTCCCAACCCTCGCCCTTCTGTCAAGGGCGGTCTCGCTCCTCAGGCCGTCTTATTCCTTGCGCGTTTATCTTTTGCGCATCCAGGGCGGCTTTAGCCGCTCGATCCTCGCGTACACCGGGCAGCTCTCAACGTGAGCCCCCGGCAGGTAGCCGGTGCTGATCAGAAACTCGCCAGTAATCTCGCCGCCTGTAAAGACAAACGTCCGCTTGAACAGCTTCACCCACTCATCCTTGTCGAGCGGATGATTGGCGCTCAGCCATCGCGCAAACCCACCGTGGCCTTCGCGCAGCGCTACGATTCGCCGCGCATTCTCGATCGCGGCATCGACCTTGAGGCGGTTGCGCACGATTCCGGCGTCGGCCAGCAGCCGCGCGCGCTCGCGCCGCCCGTACGCGGCGACGCGGTCGACGTCGAAGCCGTCGAACGCGTCGCGGAACGCCTCGCGCTTGCGCAGCACGGTCAGCCACGAGAGCCCGGCCTGGTTGATCTCAAGCACCAGGCGCTCGAACAGCCTGCTTTCGACGCGCGTGGGAAAGCCGTATTCGCGATCGTGATAGGGGCCGTGAAAAGGATGGCTGGGCGCGATTTCGCAATAGCTCATCGTTTGTGAACTCCCGCGCGCCGGCGCGGCTTGAAACCCGGCACGTGTGTGGCGCTACAATCGGGGCGATTCATCACCGGCGAGATCATCGGCAAGATCATCAAGATCATCGGCAGGGTCATCGGAGAAATCATCGATGGAAACGATTGCGGCGGATATTCGCACATGGCCGTGGTTCTCCGCCCCCCACGGCTATAACTTCAACGGCCTGCTGATCGCTCATTCGCAGGGAAATATCTGCATCGACCCGGTCGAGGCAAGCGCCGCCGATCTCGAAGAGATCGCCCGCGCCCGCCCCGCGCGCATCCTGCTCACCAATCGCAACCACGTGCGCGCGGCCAACCTCGTGCGCGAGCGCACCGGCGCCCGGGTCGCGATTCATCCCGCCGACGCGGCCTACGCGCGCAGCCAGGGTGCCGTAATCGACGACGAACTGCGCGTCGGCGAGCGCGTCGGCCCGCTTAACGTCGTCGCGGTCCCGGGCAAGTCGCCCGGCGAGGTCGCGCTGTACTGGCCGGAGCGAAAGATCCTGGTCGTGGGTGACGCGGTGATTGGAAACCCGCCCGGCCGATGCGGCCTGCTGCGCGAACAGGTGATGGACGATCCGGCGCGCCTGCGGGAGAGCGTGCGGAACCTGCTCGCGATCGATTTCGACATATTGTTGGTCGGCGACGGTGTATCGATATTGAGCGACGCCAGGGAACGCCTGCGCGAACTGGTCACGACGTTTGCATAGTCAGTACTGTCTGGTTTCCTGGTTCCGTCCCCCAATTGTTTTGTGGAGGGAGTTAAGAGCTTCTGCCCGACATCGGGGCAGCCGAAGGTCACTGAACTAAACGGGCGATTACCTTGAGAATCTTCTCCGTGCCGCTCTCCAGCGCCGCGCGGCGGATGTTCTCGTTGGGCTTGTGCGCCTGATCGAGATCGCCCGGCCCGCAGATCAGTGGAACCATCCCGGCCCGCGCGAACCATCCGCCGTCAGTGCTGAACAGCGCGCCGCCGACTTCGCGCGTCCCGGTGACCTCGAGCAGCGCGCGCTCGAGCGCGGTGTCGCGCGGCGCGAGCAGCGGCGGCACTACCATCGGCGGCCCAACCTCGATCGCCGCGCGATGATTGTGCGAGGCGTAGTCGTACGGGTCGAGCGCGGCGAGCCGGCGCTCGACCTCGCGATAGATAGCCAGCGGATCTGTGTCGGGCAGCGAGCGGTAGGTAATCACGAGGCGGCACTGCTCGGCGATGATGTTGGGCGCGATACCGCCCGCGATCGTCCCGACGTTGAGCACGTCGTAGGGCGAATCGGGAAAGATGCGCATGAATTTGTCGCTCGGCGTGCGCCGCTCGGCTTGCAGATGGCCGATCGCCTCCAGCGCGCGGCCCGTCACCGCGATAGCGTTGACGCCCTGCTCGGGCGCGCCGCTGTGGCCGCCCACTCCGCGCACCTTCACGTCGAACGTCACGATGCTCTTATGGGCGTGCTGCACCTGCCACGAAGTCGGCTCGCCGATCCATACCAGCTTTGGCGCGGGAATCTCTCCAAGGATCGAAGCGAGCGCGCCGCAAACGCTCTCGGCCCCGAGACATCCAACTTCCTCGTTGCTGGTGAAGATGAAGACCAGCGGACGTTTGAGCGCGCGCACGTCGAGCGCGGCCGCCGCCGCGACGCATTCGGCGAGGAAGCCCTTCATGTCGGTGGTGCCGCGGCCCCATACGCGGTCGGCGTCGATGCCGAGCTTGAGCGGGTCGCGGTTCCATCCCGGCTGCCCCTTATACGGCACCGTGTCGAGATGACCCGAGATGGTCAGGCCGTCGGGGCGCGGCGGTCCGGCCCATGCGATCAGATTGAGCTGCGGCGTGCCGGCGACTTCGATGCGATGGAGGTGGACCCTGAAGCCATGCGCGCCGAGACGCTCGGCCAGGAAATCCATCGCCGGCGCGTCGCTGTTGGAGCTGACGGTATCGAAAGCAACGAGACGTTCGAGGATTTCATAAAGGTATGTGCTCATGGGCACCCTCCGGCGCGACTATAGTCCAATCGCGGCGTTGTACGTACCGCCTCGCGGCGCGCGCGATGACGGGCCGCAGCTACCCGCGGCCAGGCGGTTCTTCAGTAGACCGAAGCCGGCGGCCGGTGAAACGCAGGAGAAAGTGACTCACTGGCGCGCGAGAATAGACTGGCGGCCCCGACGAGACGGGGCCGCCAATCTCGAGAAACGCGATCACGTGGTCTACTTCGCGAGGCCCTCTTCTTTCAGCGCCTCGTGAACCTTGGGCCGCGCTGCGACCTGTTCGGCGTAGGCCTTCAGTCTGGCGAATTGATCGAGATCGACCTTCACGAACTTCGCCCACAGCGTCATCACGAACAGGTACGCGTCCGCCACCGTGAACTGGGGGCCCATCAGGAAGGGACCGCGGTTCGCCAGATGACGGTCGACGTAAGCGAAGCGAGCTGCCAACGCATCTTTCGCAATACGCTTGTAGTCCTCGGGTGTCGCCGGGTTAAAGAGCGAGCCGAAGGGCTTATGAATCTCCGACGAGATGAAGTTGAGCCACTCCTGCAGCCGGTAGCGCTCGAAGGTTCCAGCTTGCGGAGCCAGCCCCGATTGCGGCTTCTGATCGGCGAGATACTGCACGATAGCCGGCCCCTCGGTCAGCGTCTGGCCGTTGTCCAGAACCAGCGTCGGCACCTGTCCTTTCGGACTCACGGCGGTGAAGTCGGCACCATTCTTGGTCTTCTTCGTCTTGAGGTCCACCTGCTCCAGGTCAACCGCGATTCCGGCCTCGCGCACGACGATATGCGGCGAGAGCGAGCAAGCGCCCGGCGAAAAATACAGCTTCATCTTAGTTAAACTCCCTTTCCGGCCTTGGTTGATGCCGCGGCGGTTCAACGGCGGCGGCTGTCCTCGTACCCGATTGTCCGATCGACCGACTCGCTCACTTGTCCGGCGGCCCCGGGGGGGGGATTCGCGGTAGTTGCGTTCGTATATACGCACGGCGGGCCAGCCGGACGCTACGTGCGGTTGTTACCGAATCATAGTCAGATTCGCCCAGATCTGCGCAAACATCAGCGAAGCTCCGGCCACGAGCGCGAGGCTGAGCAGCACGGTTACGGCCGTGCCGAGCCGATCGGCGGACCGTGAGGGCGGCCTCGCCTGCGAATACGTTCGCTTTGCGGCGGAAAAGCCGCGACTCGCCTGGAGCCCTCGCTCAGCCGTGGCATTGCGCGCGGTCTGAGACGCGATCGGCCGCCCGGCTTTAGCGGCTGTGGATTTGGTGGTGTCACTCAACATTGGTCTTTTCCTTCACGGCCGGTTCAGGTATGTTTGCAGTGTGATAGAGGCCGTTCTGTATGTATGATACAGGTCTGTCTGTATCAGTCAAGATGGGCTCAAACAGAGCTAAACGGTCAGTCCCGAGGACCACGCGAGGACCACGAAGGATAGCTACCATGGCAAGCCAATCTCCGCACTCGGCTCCGCCTCCAGCCCAGCATCCGGGCGGCCGATCGCCGAGTGCGCCACCCAAGCCGGCCTCGGCCCGCGAGCGCATCCTTGAGACCGCGCGCGACTCCTTCTACCGCGAAGGCATCCGCGCCGTCGGCGTCGATACGCTGATCGCCCGCTCGGGCGTGGCCAAGATGAGTTTCTACCGCAGCTTCCGCTCCAAGGACGAGCTGGTCTGTGCCTATCTTGAATCCTCGGCCGCCGACTACTGGCAATGGTGGGACGAGACCATCAGGCCTCACGCGAACGCGCCGCGCAAGCAGTTGCGGGCGTTGTTCGTCGCGACCGCGGAGAAGGCCACTTCGGCGAATTTCCGCGGATGCCCGTTCGGCAACACGATGGTCGAATTTCCTGAGGTAGGTCATCCGGCGCGCGCGGTCATCGTCGGGTTCAAGGCCGAGCGCCACGCGCGGCTGCGCGAACTGGCAAAGGCCGCCGGCGCGCGTGATCCCGAGCGGCTCGCGGATCAGCTCGGCATCGTGCTCGAAGGATCGAAGTTCTGCTCGGAGAGCGCGCGGCCCACGGGCCGCGCATCAGCCTTGGTGCGCGCGGCGGAAACCCTGATCGACGCGGAGATCCGGCATAGCTAAGCGCACGGCTCCACGCCGCAACGCATCAACTTGAGCGTGCCCGGCGATGGAGTTAAGGTCGTGCTCTCCGCCGGGCGCCCCCTTAGCTCAGATGGATAGAGCACAGGATTCCTAAACTTGTCCCCGACGTTTTCTCAGATCACGTCAGATCACATAGTACAGGAAATATAAGGGTTCTCATGCGGATCGACATCATCTCAGATCATGCTGAAAAAGCCCGAAGTGGGCACTAAGTGGGCACTGAATCGTTCGAAAAAACTTGCGTCCCAACACTGACCTGTAGGTATCAATTCAACTCGGACTTCCGCCGCTTTCTTCGCCGGCGAGGTACCCTGACCACGACCCTGCTCGGGGGTCCGAAGGGCGACCTGTTAGGTTCCATCGGTGCGCCCTGAGCGAATTTCATCCAAAGCCAATCGCGCGCTGAATCAAACAGCGCGTAGGCGACACGGTAGGATGCCGCTCTAAGCGGTACCTCATCCAGTTCTCGAAGATGTACGCCCGGATGCGATAAGTTTCGGAGCCGCCTGATCAGGTGGGCCAATTCACCGATGCCAGCTTCGGCCAGGTCCGGTCCGCGCCGAGGCGGCAGCCATCCCACAGCAACGGCGATTCCGATCAAGTCATCGAGGCTCCAATGTTCAATCGATCCTTTCGGTTTCCGAGAGAGATTCGAAACGGCTTGTGCTACTTCCTCTTCGAACAAATCGCACATTTGGAGCAGCATCGCCTCAAACGCGGCGCCAATCATGATGACCGCTGCGTAGTATGCACGGACCGCTGCGCATTTCTCCGCCTCACGGTGGTATCGAACAACGATCCTCCCCAGGCGGTTAAATTTTTCATTCGAGAAAGAACCTCGCTTCGCGTGATTGGAAAACGGTTTCTTCTGCATAACCGGTCCTTCAAAACATCGCCGCATCTATTTTTCTGATTTCGGCTGGGTTGAGAGTCTGCGACCTTCCTGAGCTTGCCGCTGTAAATGCTGGGGGGTAGCGCTCGACCGAGCAAAGCCCGCATCACAGCGATTCACTGGCGAGCGCGGCAGCTCCATTTTGAGACTGGCGGCGCAGCGCGACCATGGCCAGGCAAAAGAGTTCGCACACGCGCCGATTCCCGCACAGCACTAATTTCTCCACTCAGTTTTCTTTGGATCGCACTGATGCCTCGCCGATGGCAAGGAACTTGCTCAACCAACAAATCCAGCGAGCCGCAGTTTGATGTGTGAATTCAGATTTTTACTGTGAGGCGTTCGCATGGAGAGCAACCCATATCTCGAAGCGCGTCGCGAATGGGACGAACGATACGCTGACCTCGTTCTCGGAAAACGCAACTGGCAGATCGCCGCTGGCGGTCTCATGCTTCTGAGCCTGATTCTCGCCAGCGGTATCGTCTGGCTCGGCAATCACAGCCGGTACATCCCCTACGTTGTTGAGGTCGACAGGCTCGGATACGCGCTGACGGTGCCGCAACCCCTCACGCCGGTTGCGTTGCCGGACGTAACCGCCCGAATGGAGCGTTATGAGGTCGCGGCTTTTATCCGCGATGCGCGCTCGGTCACTAGCGATCCACAGGTCGAGCATCAGATGCTGAACGCACTGCTCGCGCACACACGGGGCGCGGCGGACCGCTTTCTCGACGAGTACTACCACTCCGACAACTTCTCCCATAACCCATTCAAGATCGCTGAGAAGCAGACCGTATCAGTTCAGATCGACTCGATCCTTCAACTCTCGCCGCGCAGTTATCAGGTGCGATGGAGCGAGCAGCAGCGCGACCTGAACGGCGTCGCTATTGGGTCTCCGTCCCATTGGGAGGCCGCGCTTCAAACCGAAATTGTCCCGCCGAGCTCCGATGACGCGATCGTTAGCAACCCTCTCGGGTTTTGCGTGACGCAGATCAGCTGGACCGAACAGCGAGGTTAGGCCGGCAACAAAATAGGAGGCAGAGCGATGACACGGATCGCCATCGCAGGGACAGTCACCTTGGCGCTGACATTCGCAGCGTGCGCGGCGAAACAGCCGCCAGCACCGCCGCCGCTCAACCTGGTCACCGAAGCTGAACCCAAAGCGGAAGCGGCGCCAGCTCCGCCAAGTCCGGAGGAGATTCTTGCAGGGCAGCCGCCCGAGGTTCAGCAGGCGATCAAGGAGCACGACAAGAGCGGCGATTGGCCAATCTACAAGACGCCCGCTTACACGCTCTATCCGTATAACGAAGGCCCTCCGCCCACGGTCGATTGCGAGCCGCTACGAACTTCAGACATTCAGCTGCAGCCGGGCGAGACGATCTCCGACGTTGCGATTGGTGACAGCGAACGCTGGATGGCGACGCCCGCCTCCTCGGGAGACCCGCGAGACCCGGTGCCGCATCTCGCAGTTAAGCCGCAAGCTCCCGGGCATCCAAACCAACCTCACGATCTACACGACGAAGCACATCTACCACTTGCTGCTCCGCTCGCGCGGAAGCCACGCGATGCAGGAGGTCGAGTTCTACTACCCCGACGAGCTGATCACTGCGATGAAAAATGCGGACTCTGCCGCGAAGGCACAACAGGATGCGGCAGCCGATCCGCCGGGCGATGACTCCGGCAATGTCGTGAAGGTTGCCAATGTCGATCCGGCACAACTCAACTTCGCGTACACCGTGGGCGGACCGAACGTTCCGTGGAAGCCGATCCGCGCATTCGATGACGGTTCGCACGTGTACATCCAGATGCCGCCAGGAATGAAGTCGAGCGAGGCGCCCGCGCTGCTTGTGAACGCCGGCAGCGGAACGCAGATGGTGAACTACCGGGTCAAGGGAAACTACTACGTCGTCGACCGTCTGGTCACGGACGCAATCCTCGTATCAGGAGTCGGACGCGATCAGGACCGCGTGACGATCAGTTACGCGGGAGCCACGAGGTGAAAACATGGCGACTGCGAATATCAGACTCGACGGCCAGGGCGATCTTCAGGAGGAACCGGAAGGCTGGCTGGAGCAGGAGCATCCCGGAGGTGGCCGCTTCAACCGGCTCATACTGATCGCGTTCGCCGCCGTCGCGATCGTGAGCGGCGTAGTGGTGGCGCTTGGGGTGGAGTCATCCGGTTCCGGGCAGAGCGCGCTGCAGAAGCCAACTGACGATCCCGGAGCATCGGCACGCAACAACGGAGAGATCGCGGACCTCGCCGCGCACGGCGGCAGGCCACTGGCAGCACCGGCTTTCGTACCGCCTCCCGTTGTGGTCGCGACCGTGCAAGCGCCGATCCAAAACGCACCGCCGCAACCGCCCAGCCGTTACGCGCAGTGGGCGGAAGAGAAGTACATGAAGGCGCTTGAATCGCCGCAGATGGTCTCCGCGTTCCACGGCGACGGGACGCTGGAAATCGCCCGCGCAAATGGCCAGCAAGGCACGAACTTCAACCTCGGCAATTCCACCGATCAGGCCGTGACGCTTCACCCGCCCGCATCGGCGTTCTCGGTGATGGCTGGAAGCGTGATTCCAGCCGTACTCGTGAGCGGGATCAACTCGGACTTGCCGGGGCCGATCGTCGCCCAGGTCAGTCAGAACGTCTTCGACAGCGCCACCGGGAAATACCTGCTGGTCCCGCAAGGCAGCAGGCTCGTCGGCATATACCAGAACGCTCCTATGGTCAGCAACGCGTCGAAATCGCATGGCAGCGGCTCATCTTCCCGAACACCTCGAGCATGGATCTCCCGCAGATGCCGGGAGCGGACCAGGGCGGCTACTCGGGTTTCACCGACGAAGTGAACAACCACTACCTGAGAACGTTTGGCACCGCGGCGGTCATGAGTCTGATCAGCGCCGGCCAGATGGTCGGACAGATGGCGACGTTCGGAGGCGGCGGCACTTACGGACCCTACGGGTACTCACAGCCGAACCAGTGGGCGATGGCGAGTCAAGATGGCCGGTTCAGCTGCCTCAGGACAGTTCGGCTCCGTGGGTCAGCAGATGATCGGCCAGGGGATGAATCGCCCACCGACGATCGAAATCCGGCCCGGCTACCAGTTCAACGTGATGGTCACAGAAGACCTCGTGTTCCCGGCGGCCTACAAAGGCTGAACGTACACAAATCGTACACGGAGCGTATGCGCGATTGTGCACGAAACGTACACAAAACCGATTCAAGGAGGACGGGCGATGGGAGTGCTGAAACGCAAGGAAGAACCGAGCGAGACGATCACGTTGCGCGTCCCGGCTTCGGTGAAGGCGGAGATCGATCGGCTTCGCGAGCGCACCAATGAGGCGGGCTTCGATCTGAACGCGACAATCTGCGAGTCGATCATTCGCCTGACGCGACAGATGCGCGACGAGATGGATGCGTTGGAGGGGAAGACCGCGGGGAGAGACCGTTCTCGAAGGCCTGCAAAAGCGAACGGACTGGCACATTCAGATCGGATGCTGCCCGGCAGCGCTGCTGATGGTCAGGGCGGAGCGTGAAGCGATGCGCGTCGGAGTTCGGGATGGAGTGGGATCTATGATCGACCTGCAGAGATTTGGTGCGGGCGGACGGAGGGCTCTGAGTGCTGTGTTCGGAGTGGTGAGGGAGTGGGGTAAAGGGCGTTCGTTCGTAGAGCAAGATAAAGCATCTGCGGTGCAGTGCCGCAGATCCGCCGTTTTCTCCAATATCCGCACGGCCTTTCCCCCACTTCAGGGCATCCTGGAGCGGCCAGCGGCACAGTACGGCGAAAATCACCTCGGAGCGGGTCGTTCCAAGGCTGCATTTTGAGTGTTTTCGGCACGCGCGCAGACCCGTCTTGGCGATGCTCGGACCAGTGATCGCGGTGGCCTTCTTAGTCGCGCTAGGAAGACTCCTTGGCCTGCGCATTTCACTCACCGACAGCGCCGCGCCGGCAGGGATTTACCGAATCGTCACCGGAGTATCCGTCAACCGCGGCGAGCTCGTTGGAGCCTGCCTACCGGCCATCGATCGCACAGGAAGGACTAGCTCGCGGTTACCTCTCCAAAGGCGATTGCCCAGGCGGAGCCGAGCCGGTCGCGAAAATAATTGGAGCCCTTCCCGGTGACGTTTTGGAAGTGCAGCCCGGCTGGGTTTCCGTCGACGGACAGAGTGTTCGCTGACAGCGCCGTCGCAGCACGCGACAGCATAGGCCGACCATTGCCACATGTGCCTTGGGGCAGGCGCCAGGTCGCGCCGGGCGAAGTCTGGCTGTTCGGTTTCCATAACGCTCGGAGCTGGGACGCGCGCTACTTCGGACCGGTTCCGCTTGTCAGGAGTTCAGGGCGTGCTCAAACCGATCCTCACGTGGTGAATCATGGCGGCAAACGGACATAGCCACGAGCAGGGACTCAGAGTCCATCACCTCGCCAATCTGGGCGGATTGGTAGCAATAGCCGGCCTCGACCGCGAGCCGCCAGACTTCCTGCTTGGAGCGTTAATCAGCGTCGCGCACGAGAGTGCGACCCTCGGCGCAGCACAACGCGCACAGGTCGCATCGGCGGGACGGAAGCAGCTCGAAGAGCGGGCCACCAGCAAGCGCGCGTGGAAGTCGTGGAGCCGCGCAAAGGAACTTCATTCGGTCACCCTCAGCAGTGCGCAGGTCAAAGAAATCATCGAGGCTCTGGGTGACACACGCGCCAGAGAATTCGGCGCAACTCATCGCCAGCTTGAGCGCATTGCTCACGGAGTCGAGCGCATGAGCCGGCGTAGGTTCTTCGGCCAGAAGGAGGTCGATATCAAGCTTCGTCCCGCGAAGACGGAACGTCCGCGTCCGCTGATTCCGTGGTGGGCGGTTGCCTTACGGCGAGTGCGGGTCAGGTGGGGAATTCGACGCCAATCGTGGGGCAGTCTCAGCGGCGGACAGACATGGCGGCGGGTCGCGCTGGACCCGCACGTCTACTCCCGCCGTTCCGTGGTCAAAGCGTCGTTCAAGCGCAACGACCATACCGGCGGTTGGGCCGCTCACGCCCGCTACCTGTCACGCGAAGGAGCGCAGCAGGAGCAGGGAAAGGGTCAGGGGCTTTGATGCCGAGCATGACGGGCTAGATATGGTCGCCGCTCGTGCGCGACTGGGAGAAGACACGACGAGTTGCTCTGGCGCTTCATCGTCTCACCGGAGGACGCCTCCAGGCTGGATCTTCGGGAACACGTGCGTGGCCTGGTCGAACAGATGGAGCGCGATCTCGATACGAAGCTTCAGTGGGTCGCAATCGATCATCACAACACCGACGACGCCCATGTCCATCTGCTTGTGCGAGGCGTTCGAGATGACGGACGGCCTCTGCAGATCGACCGCGAATACCTGAAGCTCGGCATGCGCGGACGAAGCCAGGAGATCGCGACGAGGGAGCTTGGGCCGCGACTCGAACCCGAGGTGCTGCATGCGCGCGAGCGCGTGATCCGAAAAGAGCAATGGACCGAAATTGACCGATCGCTGCAACGCAAGGCGAACGAGTCCGGTCTCGTAAGTTACGAGCAGTTCCAACCGCGCAGCGATGCCGCCCGCGTGAGGGCGGAGCAGGACGTGGCGCGATTGCAGTTCCTCGAAGGCATGGGCCTCGCCCAGCGTGTTGGTGAGGCAAGCTGGAAGCTCTCGCAAGACCACGAGCGCGATCTTCGTGAGCGCCAGATCTCGAAAGACATCATCAAGAGCCGGGCGCGCAGCCAGCCGCGCGACGTCGATCGTGGACTTGATCGCGGCTTCGACAAAAGGAGGGATCGCCATGGCTGAACAACGCCCCTATCGCCTCTCAGGCACAGCGGCCGACACGCGTCTCAGTCAGATCAAGATTGTCGTCCTGCTCTCGCTGGGATCGGTGTTCGTGGTGGTCAACTGGATGACGACTCAACATGCCGCACGACTCTTCGGCTACTCGCCGGCGCTCGGCCAGCCGTGGTGCGATTTTCCGCTGGTCGGATCGCTCTACCGTCCGTGGAACTGGATGGTTTGGTGGTTACGCTGGCACTCCGACCCGACCCTCGCGCCACTCTGGGAGCTGTGCGTGCGTGAGGCGGTCTACCCGATGGTTACGCTGACCGCAATCGCGATGGGCGCGATTGCAGTCGCCCGGCATGGATGGTTCCAGAATCCATCCGATCTGCATGGATCAGCACGCTGGGCCAACACCAGGGATCTTCGAGCGGCCGGACTCGTAGACAAACGCCGGTTTCTGCCGCGGAGGCTTCGCAGGATCGCCGAGCGCGCGAAACTTCTAAAACCCTTGGCGCACCGCGCTGGCGTTTATCTGGGTGTATGGCGTCGATCGCACCTCCGTGATTGCGGTCGCACGCACATCCTCGTCTTCGCGCCCACGCAGAGCGGAAAGGGCAGAGGGATCGTGATCCCGACGCTGCTGACATGGCCGCACTCTGTCATCGTTCACGACCTCAAGGGCGAGAATTGGGCGCTGACTGCGGGTGCCCGCAAGCGCCTGCGCCAGCTCTGCCTCAAGTTCGAGCCAGCCTCACCCGAATCGGGGCTGGCACGTTTCAACCCGCTCGCCGAGGTGCGGCTGCGCACACCTTACGAGGTGCGCGACGTTCAGAACATCGTGCAACTGTTGCTGGACCCCAACGGCCGCGGACTCCCGGACCACTGGTCGCGCGCCGGCTCGGAGGCGTTCGAGGCGTTCATCCTCCACAGGCTCTATGAAGGACGCGAACCTACCTTGGCGGAGTCGAAGCTTGGCTTTCGGATCCGGCACAGCCGACAAACCGGACTCTGGAAAGATCATGACCACGGACCACGACCCTGACGGGCCTCTCGGCTGGAAGGACGCGCACGGCAATCCGACTCGGACTCATCCGTTGGTGGCCGGAGGGATGCGCAGTTTGCTCGACATGGCGAAAGAACGAGCGGGCGTCATCTCGGAGGTGAAGGGCTTTCTCGGCTCTACCGCGATCCGGTATCGCTGATACGCGACTCGGACTTCCGGATCGAGGATCTGATGAACCATCGGCGGCCCGTTTCGCTCTACGTCGTCGTTTCGCTCGCTCACAAGACAGTCTGCGGCCGTTAATCAGGCTGATGCTGAGCCAGATCCTTCATCGTCTGACCGAACGGCTCGAGTATCGCGCGGCGCGCGATACCGGCTACCGGCACCGGCTGTGATCGCGGCCAACACCGCCGTTTCGGACTTTCGCATCGACGATCTGGTCAATCACCGCCGGCCGCTTTCGCTATATATCGCGGTCACGGTCGCCGATCAGGACCGTATGAGGCCACTCATGCGGCTGGTGCTGGCCCAGATCCTGAACCGGCTGACGGAGCGACTTGAATACCGCGATGGGCGTGCGGTCGCAGGCTACCGACACCGGCTCCTTCTGATGATCGACGAATTCCCGACTCTCGGGCGCCTCGACATGTTCGCCAAATCGCTGTCGCTGATCGCCGGATACGGGATCAAGGCCTGCCTGATCGCCCAGGACATTACGCAGATTCGTGGCGCCTACGGCCATGACGAGACGATCACGTCGAACTGCGACACGCGCGTGGCGTTCAGGCCGAACGGCATCGAGACCGCGCGGCTGCTCTCCCAGATGACGGGCGAGACCACGGTTCGCCACGTGCATCAGACGATCTCAAGTTCCGGAGCCAGCGTGTCGGAGCCGGAATTTGCGCGACCATTGCTGACCCCGGATGAGGCGATGCACCTGAGACCCCGCGACGCGTTGATCTTTGCCTCCGGACTGCCGGCGATTCGCGCGGCCAAGCTCCGGCACTACCGCGAGCGGCTTTTCAAGCGACTCACGAGGATTCCAGCGCCTTTGGTAAGCGATCGTGTCGCGAACTCAACTACCGTCGGGAAGGCCGCGAGCGCAGTGACGGCATCGTCCGTATCCTGTGAAATCACGCAGAACACGAAAAGTCTCGCCCAGGATCGATCAGCACCGCAAACCAACTCTCTCGGAAAGGCGGCAGAACCGCAGCCGGTTGCGCAGCTCGCGTTTCTAAAATTTGCCGTTGACCACGCGACCGACGCCGCAGCCATCACGAACCGCGGACGGAAGAAGGAGAGACTACTTTGAGGCGACAACTTACGGCGTATGTCAGCGGCGACGACTTCGCTCGATTGAAGGAAGAGGCTGAAGCGGTCGGCCTTTCGCTCTCACGCTACATCCAGGAGCGTCTGGTCCAGTCAAACGGACGCGCGGCCGTGAGCCTTTCCGAGTCCAAGTTGGCCGCAACTGAAAAGAAAATTATCGACACGAATCGTACCTACATCGCCCAAGCCATCCGGCCGCTGAGCAAACAGGTGACGATGCTTCTTGCCATGCTCGATCAATTCGCGCTGAGCATGCTGACCCACCTGCCGGAAATTCCCGAGGCCCAGCGCGAACGAGCTCTGGCCAGTGGAGAGCGGCGGCACCATGGATGGCGGCTCGAGGTCGAAGACACCATCAAGCAGATGGAATCTGCGGGCGCGAACGGAAAGAAGCCTGTTGCCAGCTCGGATGAGTCCCAGAACGGCGAGCGTCGGGGAGAAGACAACTCCACCGCGGAATCTCACGGAGACAGCGAATGATCTCGACGCAGCAGACCCAGGAGCGGCGGCTGGACGAGCTGCTCCGGAGACAACTTGGCCCACGGATTCTCGCCGCGATCGACGATCCGAACGTCACCGAGATCATCGTCAACGAAGACGGCCGCGTGTGGTTCGAATCGTACGCAAAGGGAATGCACGAAGCCGGTCTGGTGCTCGCGGCTTCGCAGGTCGAAAGCCTGATCGGCACCGTCGCCTCGTCACTTGGCAGCGTGGTGAACTCAGTCAATCCGATTGTTGAAGGCGAACTCCTGATCGGAGGAATCCGCTTCGAGGGACTCCTTCCGCCGGTTGCCCGAAAGCCGTGTTGCGTCATGCGCAAGCCGGCCCAGGTCCTCTACACGCTCGACGATTACGTACGCGACGAGATCCTGAGCGACGCGCACGCCGGCATCTTGCGTGAAGCCGTCGATTCGCGAAGCAGCGTCGTAATCGCGGGCGGGACCGGCTCGGGCAAGACCACGCTGGCGGGCGCGCTCATCAACGAAATGGTCGAGCGTTCCGATCCGAACGAGCGCTACGTGATCATCGAGGACACCCTCGAAATCCAATGCCGCGCGAAGAACCTCGTCCAACTCCACACCGCCGAGGCCGCGGACATGACGCGGCTGGTACGGACGACCATGCGGCTGCGCCCCGACCGAATAATCATCGGCGAGGTGCGCGGCGCCGAAGCGCTCGCGCTGCTCAAAGCGTGGAACACCGGCCATCCGGGCGGAGTCACAACGATCCACGCCAACAGCGCGAAGGCTGCGCTGACGAGGCTGTCCAGTCTCGTACAGGAAGCGGGCGTTCCGCCACAACCGGAACTCATTGCCGAGACGATCAACCTGCTCGCATTCATCGTCCGCACGCCTGCAGGACGGCGCGTGAAGGAGCTGGTTCGTGTCGACGGATACAGCGCGACCGATGGATTCATACTCACTTCCCCAAACACGCAGTCGAGCAAAGACTCAGGGCAATAACGTTTTGAAGTCATCTGCGAATTAAGAGGAGGTACGCGAAATGAAGCGGTTGGAAGGGAAAAAGGCTACGTGGAGAAAATGGGCAGTATCGATTGCTTACGCCTACGGAATGATCACTTTTGTCTGGCCAGTCAGGGCCTTCGCAGCAATCGCCGCGGGCGGAGCGCTTCCGTGGGACACCCCGCTCACAACGCTGCAGACCGACCTGCAGGGACCGGTCGCCCACGCGGTCACCACCGCAGCCGTCATCGGTACCGGCATCATGTGGTCGGTCAGCGAGCATGGAACCGGCGTGCGAAAGATGTCCTCGCTCGCGTTCGGTGGGGCCTGTGCGCTTGGGGCCACCCAAGTGATGACCACGCTGTTCCCGATGGGCGGAGCGCTCTTCTAGGCGGAGGAGGATAGGACGATGGCTGAAAGTGAGCGGCGGGTAAGCGCGATTCATCAATCGCTTACCCGCCCGATTCTGCTGGCTGGAGCGGAGCGACCATTGGCGATCTCCAACTGGATCACCGCCGCCGCTTTAATTTTCGGCGGCGGGCTCCACTGGTACACGGTCGCGATGGGGGCGTTCCTGCTGACCGTTGGCCATTGGGCGTTGGTCCAGGCAGCGAAGTTCGATCCGCAGTTGAGCCAGGTCTACGTCCGCCACATCCGCTATCAGGACTACTATCCGGCGCGCGCCCCAATCTCAGCATCGCCACCCCGAATCCGCGTATCTGTACCGACACCCAAGGAGATGCGCGCTTAGGAAGAGAGAGGAAGAAGTATGTTCCTCAAAGAGTTCAAGGATTTAAGACGAAAGCGCGGCAAGCTGCTCGGTCTGCCTGACCAGCTCAACTACGCGATCCCGATCGACGATTACACTATTGCGATGAAGGACGGCGCGTTCCTGTCGGCCTTCGAGTGTTCAGGGCTCGACCTCAATTCTGCGAGTGTCGAAGAACTCGACGCGCACCGCGCTCAGGCCAATCGCGCGCTTGCGCGTCTGGACGACGGCTTCATGTACAACGTCGACCTCATCCGTCATCCGAGCGTTGATTACCCGAGCCGCACGTTTACCGATCCGGTCAGCGCGACGCTCGATCGCGAGCGGGAGATCCAATACTCGACCGAGGGCCAGCACTTCGAGGCGAGATGCATTCTCACGATCACGTATCGCCCGCCGGCCGACGCGCAAACGCGGATCGCCGGTGTCTTTCTGACGGGCACGCCGTCGCGTCCTGACTGGCGACGACAGCTCGAATGGTTCAAGCAGCGACTCCGCGAGTTTGAAGATGCGATAAGCCCGGTCTGGAAACTGACTCCGCTGGATATGCCCGCATTGCTGTCGCATCTCGCAAGCTGCATCAACGGGCGGATGTGCGAAGTTGCCGCGCCGACAACGCCAACTTATCTGGATGCGGTTCTCGGCAATCAGGATTTGATCGCTGGGTTCAAACCGCGCATCGGCGGCAGGCACATCCGCGTCATCGCGCTGGCCGGTTTCCCGCCATTCTCCTACGCCGAGATGGCCGCGTTCTTGAGCGAGTTACCGATATCTTACCGCTACTCAACGCGCGGGATTCCCGTAGGCCCGCGGACGGCGATCAGCCAGCTCACCGTGTATCGGCGCAATTGGTTCCAGAAGCGACTCGGACTTCGCGGCGTCATCAGCGAACATTTCGGCTCGGGCGCGGGAGCAGCTTTTCAGAACCAGCATGCGCTCAGGATGGCAGCCGACGCCGATGAGGCGATCACCGAGGCCGAGGGCGGCGCGGTTCGATATTGCTACGTCACGCCGAAGGTGATCATCACCGAAGACCGGGCCGACGTCGCCGATGAAAACGCGCAACTGGTCTTCAAGGTCTGCCAGAACATGGGCTTCGATCCGCGCATACGAAACCATAAACGCCGTCGAGGCTTGGCTCGGTTCGCTCCCCGGACACGGCTGGTACGATGTGCGCCGTCCGCTGGTTAACACTCAGAACCTTGCGGACATTCTGCCGCTAACGAGCATCTGGGCGGGCCTCGCGACCAACCCATGCCCTTACTACCCGAAGAACACGCCGGCCCTGTGCTACGGCGCAACCACCGGCAGCACGCCATTCCGGCTGAACCTCCATGTTGGCGACACCGGTCACACGGGAATCTACGGTCCAACGGGGAGCGGCAAGAGCGTAGCGCTGGGCACGATCGCGGCGAACTTCCGTGCAGTCCCTGACGGGCAAATCTTTTTCTTCGACAAGGGCTACTCTGCCTACGTTCTGACCAAGGCTCTCGGCGGACAGCATCTCGATCTCGGAGAGGACGAGGTTCCGCTCTGTCCGCTCGCGCGCATCGACGACGAGACCGACCGTATGAAGATGCAGGGACTGCTCGAAGACTGGCTTGAGCTTCAGGGCGTGCCACTCGTTCCGAATCAGCGCAAGGCACTGTGGCGGGCGCTGGAACTGGTCGCGGAAGCACCGCCAGAGCAGCGCACTATCAGCAACCTCGTCACTCAGGTGCAGGACAATGTCGTGCGCGACGGGTTGAGCGCCTATTCGCTCGCGGGTCCGCTCGGGCGCTTCGTTGACGCCGACCATGATGTTCTGCTCGAAGAGCGCTTCATCACCTTCGAGCTCGAAACGTTGATGGCGATGGGGCCGAAGGTCGTCGTGCCCGTCGTCACTTATCTCTTCCACCGAATCGATCAGCGCCTCGACGGCAGACCCACGCTCGTTATCCTCGATGAAGCGTGGATCATGCTGACCAACAGCGTTTTCGGCGCGAAGATCGAGGAGTGGCTTCGCACGCTGCGCAAGAAGAATGCGGCGGTGGTGCTCGCCACTCAGAGCCTGAGCGAAATTGCCAATTCGCCTCATCGCGACGTGATTCTCGAGTCCTGTCCGACGAAGCTCTATCTGCCGAATCCCGAGGCGAAGAACAGCGGGACGCAGGAGATGTACCGACGATTCGGGCTTTCGAATCGGCAGATCGACATCGTCGCCGACGCCACTCCCAAGCGGCACTACTATTACGTTTCGCCGCTCGGGCGCCGATTGTTCCAGTTCTCACTCGGTCCGGCGGCGCTCGCCTTCATAGGCGCGGGATCGAAGGAGGATGTACTCGCGGCGCGACGGATGATCGAACAGCACGGCGATCGCTGGACCGCCGAATGGCTTCGCGCGCGCGGATTGCACGATTGGGCGGAGTATCTCGACAAACTCAACGGTCGTGTCGAGACGCCGGCCGACGCGATCTTAAGTGTGAACGGCATTCCGCCGTTCCATACCAACGGAAAAGTTCATCAAAGGGAGATACATCAATGAAGTCGAAAAGATTCTCCCGATTCTTGTTTGCCGTTTCGGTCGCAGTTGTTTGGCTGTTGGTCGCGTCTTCGGTTCCTGCCCGCGCACAGTTTGGCGGCTCGCAGATTGTCTTCGACCCGAATATGTTCGCGCGCCAGCTCCAGCAGCTTCAGCAGGAAACCGCTACCGTCACGAACCTCGCGCAGCAACTACAGTACGCGATCAAGAACACGACCGGCGGCGGCGCAGGTGTCTGGCAGTCGAACCAGAATCTGCTTACGAACCTCGGCGATCTGATCAATCAGCAGGAAGGACTCTCGTATACCTTTCAGGGACTGACGCAGCAGTTCCAGCAGCTCTATCCGGGATTCAATGCAGCCTCGACCGCAGGCGTCCAGAGTCCGCAAACGACGGTCGATACCACGCTGGACACGCTCAACGGCGCGCTCGCTTCAGCGCAGGCGCAGGCCCAGAACTTCCAAGCCGAACAGGCCACGCTTCAAAACCTTGAGCTGAAGAACCAGACGGCGATAGGTAATCTGCAGGCGGTTCAGGTCAGCAACGAAATCGCACTGGCGCAGGTACAGCAGGTTCAGATGCTCCGACAGCTCGTGATGGCCCAGATGAATTCCCAGAACGTCGCGGCGGCGAACCAGGTCAACAATCAGGTGCAAAGCAATCTTGCTGCGCAAGCGTTTTTCTCGCGCACCGCCTCACGTCCGGAACTGCCTGATGCTTTCGAGCGATGCATCGCCGCCTCCGCAACCTTAGGAATCCTCCGAGGCAGGTGAAGCAGATGAAGCAAATCAAAAACCCAGTCGATTCTTGTCTTGGCGATCATCGGAGTCTGCGCAGTGCTCTATCGGCGCCTGGCATCTCTACCAGGAGAGGTCGCTGCAGAGCAGGCGAAGACTTTTTTCTCGCGCCAGCCCCCTCGCGGCCTGCCTGATCTGTCACACGATGCCCGCACCACCACCGCAACCTTAGAAGCCGGAGGCTTCTCAGGAGACGACTGATGAATTTCAACGACATTGCGACCCAATTTTACACCGCAGGTGCGAATTACAGCGCAGCAATCCAACCGTATGCCCTCAAGCTGTTCGTCGCGCTCCTTCTTATCGACATCCTTGTTACGTGGATTCAATTCATCGCCGAAGGACAGCTCGATGCACCGCACTTTCTCGGCCGGCTGATAAAGCACATTCTGAGCGGCGGATTCGTCTATCTGATGATCGTGAATGCGTTCTCGTGGATGAATGCTAGTTCTCAAGAGTTTCTCCGCGATCGGAGCATCTGTCACCGGACTCCCCGCCCTCAATCCGCAAAGCGTCCTCAAGATCGGTGACCAACATCGCCAGACATCATCTTCAACTCCCCAGGCAACGCCAGCATGATGACCAACTTCGAACAGGCGATCGTACAGAGCGTAGCCGCGTTCATCGTTCTGCTCGCCTTCGTGGTCACAGCTGCGATGCTTTTGCTGACTCTCATCGAATCCTATCTGGTCGTCGGCGGCGGAGTGATTCTGCTCGGCCTTGGAGCCAACCGCTTCACCGCCCCTGCAGCGGAAGGCTACTTTGGCTATGTCATCCGCGTCGGCGTCCGACTTCTCTTCTTCTATCTTGTTCTTGCTCTCGGCGTGCAGATGGCAAACGAATGGAACGCTGCTTTAGTCGCTGCCTGCAAGCCCATCCCCGCCACCCTGCCTTGGTGGACCACCTACGGTCTACCGCCCAGCGTCGATCGTCACGACCGTCTGCTCCGGAACGATTCCCGGCCCCGCCATGCTTAACTATCGCCGCGCTATCAATCGTCTTTATGATCGTCTGCATCGCCGTGCCTCACATGGCGGCCAGCATCGCCGGCGGAACCGTCGGCCTCGCGCTCAGCCACGCCTTTGAAGCAGCTTATGTTGCTCAGACGATCATTCGACCGATCACAAGCGCGCTTCAGACCGGATTCAACAAGGTCGCTCAGATAGGCAACGGTAGCGCCGGCAATAGCGGCGAACCGGCTGGCTGGGTAAAGGCAATGGACTTCGGCCGACAGACGCAGCAACTCGGCAATCTCGGTCCAGACGGCGGACAGCGTGTGCCGGCACCGAAGGATGTTCGCGGCACATCCGTCATGCCGTCGCGCGCTCCGAATACCACGGCGATGAATCCAGGCACAGCGCGCTATGGGAATGGCAACGGCACAACGACGATGGGCAAAGCGACGAGCAAGGCCTGACAGAAATGGCTCAACTCGCAATCAATCTGTGTGAGGACCGTACCCGCGGCGAGGCGCCACCCTAGCTCAGTCGGTAGAGCAGTCGGATTCGTAATCAGCAGGTCGTCCGTTGGCGCAAGAGCTGGAGAAGTTTGCGCGCCGCCGGCTTGCTCCGAGTCAGGGGCAGACCTGCCGCGTTGTTATTGCACCGTTCATGTCGCGTCTTTATCATGATCATTTGCCGTCTGACGAATTATCCTTGGCAAGAGCAACACCGCGGCTCGAATCGCTTTGTTTTTGCGTGCCACTCTGAGTCGGGGCTCCGTTTCAAATGCGTTACCGTTCTACAAATACCTGGGACGATATTTCTGGTGATGTTGCGGCGTTTATCAATCTGATCGGCGACGGAGACGAATATTGGCGCCTACTCAATAATCTGGGCAGAGGCCTCCGTAGCAAAGGATACGTTACCGAGACAGATGACTTGAGGTTCTCGCTTGAACTAGAGCTGTTGAATCTCGAGCTCCTTAGGAGAAGGGTAGCAGGTCAATTCTCCGGCACTCCGGACCATATTCACGAGGCGACCGACTTCGTCATTGGTCTCGGACAGACAATTCCGCATCTTTCTGTTCAGGCTCAGACAAAAATTCGCGGCCAAATCATGGGCGGCCTAAAGACGAACGGGCTCCGGTCTCTTCAGCATGAGATGCGTGTAGCTGGCATGATTTCTAAGCTGGGGTTCGACGTCACTTTTGCAGACTTGGAGGGCCACGGAGGCCACGATTTTCTCGCCGAGAAGGACGGTGGAACGTTCGAGATCGAAGCGAAGGCGCTTCAGATCTTCTCTGGGCAACCAATCCTGCCGCAAGATGCCGATAAGTTCTTTCTGGTACTTCGGCAAAAGTTCGACGGCTGGAAAACCAGGGATCAAATTCCAATTTTGAACATAAGGGTTAAGGATCGGCTTTCTGCTAGCCGTGAGGATCTCCTTGAGTTAGTCGGAGCCTGTAACACCGCCGCGGCGACCAAACAAAATGTGACGATCGGCAGCGGTGCCACGGTCGAATTTCTAGGCGCGATTCCGGAAGCCTCATATCCAAGATTGGCACTCGCGGCACGAATGGACTCTTTGCGAACCGGGATCAATGTTTATGTCTCGGAAGGGCAACCGAAGAGTTGTTGCTGGGCTTTCTTCCGAAAGACCGGGGAAATTCGTACAAAAAGTAATTTCCACTATATCGGACAGCTGCAAGAGACAGCTTAGCGGAAATCGGCCTGGGATCGTCTGGGTTCACGTAGACTACGTCAGCCCAGATACATTCGACGCCATGGCTTACGCCAAAAAAGGAACCTCTTTTTTTGATCTGATCGCCCAAGCTGTCTTAGATTCCCGAAGAGAGAACATCTTACTCAGCTGATCTTCAGCGGTGGCGCCCACCTGATGAAGAAAGATGATCGCCAAATCAGTAGCTTCAGACGCGTCGTATACACGTCGCCGAACAGCAAGTTCAGGGAAGCGGTGCTGTTCCGTGAGGGGAAGCAATGGGCCAGGCGCGACGAACCGCTTCGCGGCTCCGTCGCTAAAGCATTGCTCAACAAAGCAACCCTCAACGTTCCGGCACTACTGAGTAAAGGACCCGCTGCGATTTACGACGACCTCCTGGTACGGTTCGGGAGGTCAAGCGAGCTGCCGGCGCGCGAACTTGTCGCCGCTATACTCATCCAGAAAGGGGCGACGCTCGGCTTGCTTGGCCACAATGAAGAAGCAATCGCAGTCTACGACCTCGTGCTGGCCCGGTTCGGCTCTGACCCCGAACCTTCTTTGCGCGCGAGCGTGGCCAATGCACTCTTTAACAAGGGCAACGTGCTCAGAAAGATCCCCGGCCAGGCGGGAGAAGCAATCGCCGTATACGACGATGTGTTGGCGAGATTCGCCTCCTCTGGCGAGATGCCGCTACGCGAGCTTGTCGCCAGTGCACTTATCGGAAAAGGGGCGGCGCTCGGTTTGCTTGGCCACGATGAGAAAGCGATCGCTGTCTACGACGACGTGCTAGGCCGGTTCGGTTCCGCCGCCGAACTTCTCCTGCGCGTCAACGTGGCTAATGCACTCTTTAACAAGGGCAACGTGCTCGGAAAGTTATCGGGCAGAGTGGGGGAAGCAATCGCCGCCTACGACGACGTGCTGGCGAGGTTCGGCTCCTCTACCGAACTGCCGCTTCGCGAATTGGTCGCGATGGCCCTTGATAACAAGGGACACAACCTATGCGCGCTCGGTCGTCCTGATGAGGGGCGCCTGGCGTATGACGATGTCGTTACTAGGTTCGGCTCTGCGACCGAGCTCTCGCTGCGCGAACGGGTTGCCCGGGCGCTCGTAAACAAGGGTCTCGGACTCGGCTTTAGTGAAAGTGCAATTGAGGTCTATGACGACGTGCTGGCGAGGTTCGGCTCCTCTGACGAGCTGCCGCTGCGCGAGCAGATCGCCAAGGCGCTAATCAACAAAGGCAACGTGCTCGTTGCGCTCGGCCGTTATACGGAGGCTCTCGCGACCTTTAATGATTTCCTGGCCCGATTCGGCTCGTCTGCAGAAACGCATCTGCGCAAGCCGATCATGGTGGCGCTTCTCAGGAAGGGGGGGCTGCTCGTTGCGCTCGACCGGGTTGAGGAGGGGGTCTCAGTCTACGGAGACATGCTTTCTCGCTTCGGCTCGGCGACTGAGCTCTGGATGCGTGAAGAGGTTGCCGGAACCCTTGTCGGTAAGGGGAGCGCGCTCAACGATCTCCATCAGAGCGAAGACGCGATACCGCTCTTCGACGCGGTTCTGGCTCACTTTGGAACGGCTCCTGAGACGCCGCTGCGCGTGCAACTTGCAGCTGCTCTCATTAGCAAGGGAGGCGCGCTCGATGCACTCGATCGCAGAGGTGATGCGCTCGCGGTGTACGATGACCTCGTTGCCCGGTTCGGCTCCTCTGCCGAACTGCCGCTGCTCGAATTTGTCGCCGCTGCACTCATCGATAAAGGGGCGGCCCTCGCTTTGCTTGGCCACGACGAGGAGGCGATTGCCGTCTACGACCACGTAATCGCGCGCTTCGGCAACGCAGCGGAGCCAGCGCTGCGCGGAGCGGTGGCCAACGCGCTGGTCGACAAGGGGGTCACTTTGGGGCAGCTCGGCCGGACCCAACAGGGAATCGCCCTCTACGACGATGTAATCGTGCGCTTTGGCAGCGCAACGGAGCCGGCTCTGCGCGAGCAGGTGGCCAAGGCGCTATTCAACACGAGCATCACCCTGGGAGAGCTCGGCCGGAGCGAAGAAGAGCGCGCAGTCTACGACGACCTGATCGCTCGCTTCGCGAACGCTCCCGAGCCGTTTATACGAGAAATAGTCGCCGACGCAGAAGCAAGCAGAAAGTCAAGGTCCGCCGTTTGGTCAGGCTTGTCCCGCGCGGCATGGCTTTGAGGCTGTGACTGCTGTATCCCGCGGCGCAAGCGCTTCATTCATCTGTACCGATGGCAGCGAGCATCGCTGGCGGAACAATCGGCCTCGCGCTCAACCATGCCTTCGAAGCCGCTTATGTCGCTCAGACGATCATTCGGCCCATCACGAGCGATCTTATCCCTGTATGGGCGCATGTTGCCTCGGTGTGAGGAACGGACGAACCGTACCGACCGACCGGCGCTGCTCGGCTGCAGCACGCGAAGAGAGACCCGCTCGGGCAGCCGGATTTGCTGTCGTATGCCGAAGTTGCCACAATTTTCTCGTGAATCAACAGAAAGTCTAGTCTATAGTGCGGGTCCGAAAACTGTAGAAAGTCGCTGATGATTCGCTTCCGCAGAATTAGTCGCGTGACCTTGCAAAGGTGGCTCGTCGAGCAGCCGCGGCCCACAGGGGAATGGTTCCTACCACCTGCTGCCTTTGGCATGAAGAACTTGCAAGGCGGTGCGATGTACTAGCGGAACTTGTGGCGTATTTCCAAGAAGCTTTGGAAGATGCCCGCCTACGCTTGCGTAGTGGATTTGAAGATGCTCTGTCACCATTCAACGATCCAGTACTAGACCCTGCTGCGAATTACCCGGGTTTATTGCACCGAAACACGTTGAAGGGATACCTCGGGGAGACGTTTGCGGCTCTAGCTGTTGAGCACTGGGATATACACAATCGAAATGACTGGCAGGTTCCTGCTCTTCTCTTCAGATTTCATGACGTCGAGTTTCAACATCTTGAGCGCATCAACCAACAGCTCAGGGCGGGCCAAGCGTACGATCCCGACGCGCCGGCTGCCCGCCGGCCTGGACGCACCGGGGATGATGCGATTGCCTTCGTGAAGAATGATGCCGACTCGATCACGCACGTCTTGACGCTCGAAGCCAAGTGTTTGTCCGGTCATCAATCGGTCAAACTGAGCGCGGCCCACGGAAAACTCAGCAGCGCATCATCGGTTCCGGATAGCGTTCGGGAACTGGTTGAGCTGCTAAACTGCTACGACACGCCTGAAGCAGAAGCGTGGCAAGAAGCATTAATCAAATATCGAGCTTCAGCCGGTCAAGGTGTGACGCGATACGACGCGGTGGTGTATGTTTGTGGCGAAGCACCGCGAGCACCTGGCAGGCGAAGCTGGATGTCTGCGAGCGCACCGAACTCTGCTTACACTGCGCATCGGGCGTTATTTGGACTCGAATATCATGTCGATGATTTGGATACGCTAGTGGACTCGGTCTATAAGAGGGTAGCCGGATGCCTACAGCGGAATCGGCGCGTATCTTGCGAAAGAATATCAGCTCATCCGTCGCGACTGCGCTGAGCCGAGTCGCAGGCAAAGCTGTACAGTCAGAGCATGCGGAGGCAGATGGGACCGGGGCCTGGCGAGCTTCGGGCCATCAGACATCGGGCGAGCTCAAGAAGAAGCGTTCCTCCTTAATTCAATACGCCTTTTCTTCTACGCAGTCAGCCTGAAGATGGTTTCAGTTGGCAAGAAAGCGTCAAACGCGGTGCTGAAATACTGGAGTGGCTGTCTTGAGCAGATTTGCGCCCTCAAGGAGCCCCTCTACATCTCCTCTCTGCAGCAGCTTACCAAGTGGCAGGCTATCCGGCGATGGCTCTGGGCGAGCTCAAGGAAATGCCTGATGCAGGCGTGGCATCAGAGATTCTTGCGGGGTTTTTGCGGGCAGACTTTCCGCTGTGCTCCGAGCTACGGTCGAATATTGGCGAGGAGGGCTGGCAAGCACGATTCCAAGGTATGTCTCGACGGAGCTGCCTTTTCAGCTTTGGCGGTTCAACATGTGATCCGATGTATAGGAACAGTTTGCGAGTACCTACGCTACGGCCGCGATGACATGGTCCAGCGGGCAATCACAAAGCTGGATAGACTCGCTGAGGGATTTCTTCATAGCAGAGATTCTTACTCGTCAGTTTTAGCGAAATTGGTGGGAGCTGTTTCACGTCGCTACGTAGAAACCTCGCTTTGGGGTCCCGTTGCTGAAATGCAAGTTGCTGCATCTCCGGACACCATCGAAGCTCTGACGCAATTTGCAAGAGCACAGTTCGCGAATAAAAGAGCGCTGGTTTGGCCAGCTCAAGCCGCTGGAATCTCGCGATTGCGCGGGGGAGGGTCCTTTGCGCTATGTACGCCGACGGGGTCAGGCAAAACGACAGTAGCGACCCTTGGAATAATTCCTGCCCTGTTCGAGAACAATCCAAATGCTGCCGAAGGGCTAGACGGTCAACGAACCGGCAATCTCGTATTGTATTTGGTTCCATCTCGCGCACTGGCCGCAGAGGTTGAGGAACGTCTTGCGGAAGACTTACGAGGTATCTCGGCACAAAGGATTGTTGTGACGGGTCTGTACGGGGGCACGGATTGGGGACCTCACAGACGCTTGGATATCCCAAGATCAGCCAACGATACTCATCTGTACATACGAAAAGGCGGACGCGTTGCTGCGGTTTCTTGGTGTGTTGTTTTTAGACCGCGTGAGGCTGGTGATTATTGACGAAGCCCACACAGTGAACTATGGACGGCCAGACCTGCTCAGCCTTCAGGAAGCTACTAGCAGGGCGTATCGCCTGGAACTGCTAGGAACTCGTCTCAACCTCGCTCGTGAACGCTATGCCTTCCGCACAATAGCTCTCTCCGCCGTAGCCGCCGGTTCGGCGCCATCGTTGGCGCGGTGGATTTCTGGCGATGAAGGCGCAACTCCAATAGAGTCGCGCCACCGCAGTACACGTCAGATGCTTGGGCGGTTGGAGGTCAGTCCTCAAGGGTCGTTCACCATTCAGTATGACCTGATGAACGGCCAATCGCTTAAGTTTCGTGAGGGCAGAACAACGTCCTCTCCATACGTAGGCGAGCCTTTTGCCAAGATGCCCCAGCGGTTAGGACCACGAAATCAGCCGGAAGTGAGAATGCGAGCGCCCACCCTCTGGGCCGCCCTGAATCTCGCTGCTGAACGAAGCGAAGGAACGAAGCCAACCGTTCTGGTTTCTATGGCTCAGAGAATTGACGATTTTACGGGTGCCTGTCTGGAGATCCTCGATCACTGGGGATCGGATCAATTGCCTTCCTATTTCGAGAGAAGGACAGATGACACGTTGCTCACGGAATGTTTGGCATCAATGGAAGACTATTTTTCCGTAGACTCTTACGAATACAGGTTGTTGTCGTGGGGCATAGCAGTCCATCACGGAAAGCTTCCACCACCCGTGGGCCGGCGGTTGAAGCGCTTGATTGATCGAGGGACAGTGCGGGTGATCATCGCAACCTCGACCTTATCGGAAGGCGTGAATATTCCGGTGAATTATATCCTGATACCAAGTGTCTATCGAGGGCAGGTCCGGTTCGATCTGCAGGAGTTTTCAAATTTGATAGGTCGCGCGGGCCGTCCCGGTGTAGCTACCGAAGGGCATGCGTTTGTAGTTCTTTCTGCAGACCAGGGGAGCTACCGGCAGAGAAGAGGCTACGAGGAACTCCGCGACGAGCTGGAACAATCAACAGGTAGAGCCGAGCAAGGCACGGATACTGCGGATAGCGCGCTGCTTGCTTTGCTCAGCGCCATTGAGTCGACCTGGCGGACCCTGAGCGGGCAAACCTCGGATTCGGCATTTACGCGCTGGTTGGAGGCGACCGCCGTTACGACAGCGCCCGAGACTCCCGCGGTTCGTAACTTGGATGCTCTCGACTATTTTCTGCTATGCGCTCTTAGGGAAGTTGAGGAGCTGACGAACTCGCCGCTCGATGGGGCTGAACTCGAGGCAGAACTTCGTCGCATTTGGCAAGCGACCTACGCGCATGCATCCGGGTCAGCTGAAGCGCGGTTAAGTAGGATCTGGTTTAGCCGCGGACGTGCGCTCCCAAGGCGCTATCCGGACTCACAAGAACGCGCCCGCATTTATAGGACGAGTCTGACGCCGCGTTCGGCGATAATACTGCTAGAGCAAGCTCCATCGATTGTAGACCAGCTTAGGGAAGGACTTGAGTATGCTCGATGGACGACTGAGCAACGTTTTGGCTTTGTCGCTCGGGTCATCGGCAGCTTAAATGAAGTGCCAGCGTTCCGCTTGAGCACAAAGCTCGGAGGCAGACGAAACTTTAGGGACTGGCAAAGGTTGCTTAGATGGTGGATGTGCAAAGAGACGCTCGACGAACAACCCACGCCAAAGCAAATCACCGTGTGGTTCGATTATGTGTCTAAGAATTTCTGCTACCTCAGCACTTGGGGTCTTGGTGGACTAATTTCCGTCGCCTTCAGCGACAACGAACACGCTCCGATCCGACCACTCGAGATCGGCGATTGGCCGCTCGCCGACTTGCCGTGGATCGCATTCTGGCTTAAGGAGCTGCTGACCTGGGGAACCTTGGAGCCTGTTGCCGCATTTCTCCTTGCTCGTGGCTATGCAAAAACAAGAACCGATGCCGAGGTTATGTCGCAATCGTATTATAGTTCGCGGACAACAGGAATCGCTGCGAATGACTTACTTGATCCACGAGCTATACGCGATTGGGCACAGCAGACTGGGTCGCGAGACCCTGAACAGCCGCCTCAACCGCATTTTGACTGGCGTGTAACGTTGACCCGGAACAGAAACGACTATCTGTCGGGAGAACTCTATGTAACGCCGGTGGAGTTGCGCGGCGGCTGGACCTGGGTCGACAAAGCCGGCTACGCCGTTGCGAATAGTGTTGCTTTTGAAGAACTCCGCTCTGTGCTGCACTATGAGTTCACGCTTGACGTGCCACGACGTCGAGTAAGAGGACGCATGTATTTGCCGCATCGAGAATGAAGCGGTGGATTCGAGGGAAGAATTCGTCGGCCTACATTGATTTCATCCATTTGGAGAATTTGCGTCTGGGTTCACCTGATGGTGATGGGCCTGGGTCGTCGCGCCCGTCAAGCTTGACGTTCTGCCCGCCGGCCGGATGCCTTCAGGCTTCAACTGCTCGGTAACTATATTGTTGAGCGTTAAGTTCCTTGATAATGCGAATTTAGTGTTATATCATATAGTCCATGAGGAGCGAAACCGACCCATTGCCCGCCTCCCGAGCGCGGCTTGCCGCCGTTCTCCGTGCCACCAAGGAGGTGGTATCGGTTGACATTGCGGCGCAAACTCTTGGCATTGACCGGCGCGCCGCCGCCAAGCTTCTCTCCCGCTGGAGAGAGCAGGGATGGCTGCGAAGGATAGGGCACGGTCTCTATGTTCCCGTGCCATTGGATCTGGCCGGCAGCGAACAGGTTATCGCAGATCCCTGGGTGCTCGTCCCGACACTCTTCGGCGAAAGCTACATCGGCGGCTGGACAGCCGCGCACCATTGGGAACTCACCGAGCAGCTCTTCAACGAAACGCTGGTCTTTACTACCCGCCGTGTCATTGAGAAGCGCGTAACCGCGCAGGGCGCGGCTTTTCGGCTTCGCAGCATAAAAGCCAAACGTCTCTTCGGACTGAAAACCCTGTGGCGCGGATCTACGAAGGTCTCAATATCGGACCCGGCGCGCACGCTTGTCGACATGATCGCCATGCCAGAGGTCGGCGGCGGCATCGATCACGTGGCCGACTGCTTGTCTGCATATCTTCATGGCAAGTCCGCTGACCGGGACCTGTTAATCCGCTACGCGGAGCAATTCAACAATGGCGTCATCTTCAAACGCCTTGGATTTCTAGCTGATACCCGCCTGCGCGACAAAGCTCTCGCGGACGAGTGCCGCTCCCGGCTAACTAGCGGTTATGCCCGGCTCGATCCAGCGCTCTCTTCCCGGAAACTTGTCACTGCCTGGCGGCTGTGGGTGCCAGAGCGTTGGAAAGACACTGCAGCATGATAGACCGCCGCGAATTGCTCGAAGCCGCATCGTCGTTTTCGCTCTTGCCGAGCGTTGTTGAGAAGGACTATGTCCTCGGCTGGATGCTCGCCGGCATCAACGCGCATGAGGAGATCGCGGAAAGCTGGGTCTTCAAGGGCGGCACGTGTCTCAAGAAGTGCTACTTCGAGACCTATCGGTTTTCGGAGGACCTGGACTTCACGCTGCGCGATGAGAGCCATCTTGATGAGGACTTCCTGCAGCCCGTTTTCGAAGAAGTCATCGGCTGGATCACGGAACAATCCGGCTTGAACATCGCCGTCGATCAACTCGAATTCGACATTTACGAAAACCCGCGCGGCCGCATGAACTGCCAGGGCAAGATCGCCTATCGCGGCCCGGTCTCACCGACATCAGGCGGTTGGCCGAAGATCAAGCTTGACCTGACAGCAGATGAGAGGCTGGTACTTCCTTCCGTCCGCCGCGAGGTATTTCATCCTTACACCGACCGCCCCGAAGGAGGTATTTGGGCCAATTGTTACGCGTACGAGGAAGCCTTCGGGGAAAAGCTCCGTGCGCTCGGAGAACGCACGCGGCCCCGTGACCTTTACGACGTGGTGAACCTGTACCGGCACACGGACAGCCGTCCAACAGCCGCCGTACTTAGCGATGTGCTCCGGCAGAAGTGCGAATACAAGGCAATCCCGGTTCCAACTTTCGATACCCTGGTGCCTCATCGCCAATCCCTTGAGGCGATGTGGTCGGACATGCTGGCGCACCAGCTCCCTGTCCTTCCTCCGCTTAACGACTTCTGGGACGCTCTCCCTGAAATCTTCACCTGGATCACCGGTGGCGCGGAAATCCCGCAACGCGCGTTTATCCAGCACGGTGCCGGCGAAATTGCTGTCCGGACCCGCGTGCTTCCGATGGGTGTCCCCATCCGCTCCCGCTCGACGCTGGAAATCGTCCGCTTCGCCGCGGCGAACCATCTGTGCGTCGATCTGACCTATGACGGCGGCGTGCGCCGCATCGAGCCCTATTCGCTGCGCCAGACAGCGAAGGCTATTTCGTGCTGCACGCCATCCGCAGCGATTCAGGCGAACACCGTTCTTATCGCGTGGATCGGATGCAGAGTGCGACCGTCACTTCGCAAGTCTTCACGCCGCGTTACGCTGTCGAATTGACTTCGACCGGACCATTGACCGTCGCGCCATCCACGGCGATGCCTCGCATTGCGAGCACGCGCCGCGCGCCGCGCGCAAGGCAGCAGGGGCCAACCTACGTCTACCGATGCACTGTCTGTCGGAAGACATTTAACAGACGAACGATGGACGGTTCACTGAACCCTCACAAGAACCCTCGGGGCTATCCATGCCCTGGGCGTGTCGGCGTGTATGTGCGCACGAAATATTAAGACGAGGGGTGATGCATGGACGTAAAGGTGGTGCCACAAAATGTAATCTTTCAAGATAAATGACCCTGTCCTTTCCCGGCTATTTGCCGCTAGGCTTGGGCCGTCCGTTGGTCTAGAACCTTTTCGGAACAAGCGGTCACGAAGCTGCTGACAGGACCGTGCACGCGTATCACGGGGCAAATAGCGTGCAAGAAGCGGGGACATTTATTCTGAAAAGTCACACTCCGCCGATGCCTGAGCGTAAACTTTCAAGTGTGATAACGTAGATTCAGGAAATTGGATCCTGAGGGAATATCATCTGGCAATGGGTATTAGAAATTATTTGACGGAAGGCCGCAAACAAAGTTACTGATATGAATTCCTGTCGCTGAAGCCGGAATTGCTACCTGTTGAACGAAATCTTTCGCCAATTGCTAAATCGTACCGCCCAAGGCAGAACCGCGAATGGTAAAGAGACTCTCACTTCTGCCGCGGTGAAGTCCAATTCTTCGTTGATGAGGTCAGCAAAAGGTGCACCGGCCGTTGTGACCAGCCGAAATTCTATCTCGTATGGGTCTATGCGGGAGATGTTTCCGCTTTGATCGTAAAACAGTACGAGGTTCTTTCCGCCCGCAGGATCACGAGCCGAGAATGGCCGACGAATCCGCGCGGGCTGACGCAGAGATTCCATCCTGACAGCCAACAACATTACGACCCCGTGGTTCAAGACCACGGGGTTTTCTGTTTGTGGTCTCCTAGAAAGGGATGGATGGTCTGGCCTGCCCCCTTCCCGCCCAACAGTTTAGAGGTAGAGTCCGTCACTGAAAGGAGACGGACAGATGAAGGGCAGCCGGTTCAGCGAGGAACAGATAATCGGGATCTTGCGGGAGGCGGAGGCGGGGGCAAAGACGCCGGAGGTATGTCGCCGGCACGGGATCTCGGACGCGACCTTCTACAAATGGAAAGCAAAGTACGGCGGGCTCGAGGTCTCCGAGGCGCGCCGGCTGAAGTCGCTGGAGGATGAGAATCGGCGACTGAAGAAGCTGTTGGCCGAGGCGATGCTGGACAACGCGGCGCTCAAGGATCTGCTCGGAAAAAACGGTTAGAGCCTGCGGCGCGACGCGAGCCGTCACCCGACTCATCGAGCAGTACCGCATGAGCCAGGGCGCGCATGCAGGCTGGTGGGGCTCAACCGTTCGAGCCTAACTATCAGTCGAGGCGGCCGGACGATTCGACGGTGCGCCGGCGACTGCGTGAGCTGGCCGCGGAGCGGCGACGGTTTGGCTATCGCCGCTTGGGTTGGCTACTGGCCAGGGAAGGCCATGTGATGAATCGCAAGAAGCTCTACCGGATCTACCGCGAGGAAAAGCTGATGGTGCGCCGGCGCGGTCGGCGCAAACGCGCCCTCGGCACCCGCGCACCGCTGGGATTGCCCGATGCGATCAATCGGCGTTGGTCACTCGACTTCGTGTCAGATGCGTTCAGCGATGGCCGCCGCTTCCGCATCTTCTGCGTAGTGGACGACTTCAGTCGCGAATGCCTGGCCACGGTGGTCGATACTTCGATCGGCGGCGTGCGCGTCGTGCGCGAACTGGAGCGCTTAGTGTTGGAGCGTGGGCTTCCCGCAGTAATCGTCAGCGATAACGGCTGCGAGCTGACCAGTACGGCGGTACTACGCTGGTCGATCGGGCGGCTGGACTGGCACTACATCGCGCCCGGTAAGCCGGTGCAGAACGCCTTCGTGGAATCGTTCAATAGCCGCTTGCGCGACGAATGTCTCAACGAGCATGTATTCCTGAGTCTGGCCGAGGCGCGCACAACCATCGAAGCGTGGCGCGACGATTACAACCATCGTCGGCCGCATTCGAGCCTTGGCGCTCTGACGCCAGTCGAGTTCGCACAGCTAAAAACGGAGAAACTGATTCCGCCCCAGGAGGGGGAAAAACAACCAAAGACTCTACCTATGATCTGACGGGCATTGGGGGGCAGACCACACTCACTACGCTTCGAACCTTGATCTCAGAAGCTAGACGAGAGGTGCTAATGATCGGCTACGCGGTCCATAACGCCAAACCGATATTCGAGCTCCTTGCTTCGAGAATGGCGAATGACAACCTACACGTCGAATTTTGCATCGAGATAGGTAGGAAGCTAGGCGATACTTCGCTCGATTCTGAAATCGTGCGCCGCTTCGCTCAAGAGTTTCGAGAAACACACTGGCCGTTTGCGAATCTTCCGGACGTTTACTATGACCCGCGCTCGCTATCAAACGATCCGCTGAAACGTTCAAGCCTGCATGCAAAGTGCGTTGTCGCCGACCGCACGAAAGCGATGATCACTTCTGCGAATTTTACTCAGGCGGCCTGGCTCAGAAACATCGAAATCGGCGTACTCGTTAAGTCTCATCCCCTAGTTGCTCAACTGGCAGACTATTTCGCCGGTCTTGTTACGACGCACGCTCTATCCACCTGTGTTCTACGATAAGGACCGCCAGGCACTCGCCCCTTTGCATCGCTTTCCTTAAAATCCGGCGTCTCTAGTCGCTGGGATCAACCCAATTAACTTCTTTGCCAAATCTGGACTTTCCAAGAACTCTCTAGCTGAGCCACTCTCGATTATCACTTGTTCTCTGCGATCGCCGCTCAACTCCAAACGCCTCGCTATTTCGATCTCTCTTTCCGCCAAACTTTCATGGCTACAATTCTGAACGACTACAAGTCGTCGGTCGGCGTCACTTCGTAGACTCTGCGTCAACATCTTATTAATATGCAAGTCCCCGAAACCGTACCCGATCGCAACGATCAGCCGCGTCAACAGCGTAAATCGGCGGAATTCATAAGCGAAGAACAAATAAGGGTCAGCGGCTTCCAGCTTAAAATCGCGACCGAAGATGACCTCCATCTCTTCCTCATCGACGCTTTCGATTTGATCAACTGCAAACAGATTCTTCGTTGCGGGGTCTCGTTTCCAGTTTATGGAGCCATGTAACTTGTAGAGAAGAATCTGCGGGGACGGATTGTTCGTCAACTCGAGATCTTCGAACCGTTCGAAGTCCCAAGGGTTATCCGGCCCATAGTCCGCAAACCCCGTCTCGACACGGAACGCCGGCTGATTCAAACGCTCTACGCACAGGTCATAGTTCAACGAGAAGGCATGAAGAGGGTAGTTTAAATCCTGCTGTAGCGTGCTCAAGCCCTTGTAGTAATTCGACTTTGCAGCGTTCTCTATGCACATCCATTTCTTCAGCGCCCCCAGGATCAACTTCCTAAACCGGCGCACTGACTCAAAGTTCGGCCCGGCAAGCGCTACAAACCTAGAATTCCACGCAGCAATGAACGGATAGAGTGGATGTTCCTCGTTTCTCTCAAGCTCATAAAGAGTATTCACTAGAGTTTCGATGTTGAAAGGGACATCATCACCGAAGCGGCCCTTCAGGCCCGCGGAAAAGTGTATCGCGCTCTTGACGTGATTATAGAGCTGCCCAAATTCGCTCCAGTCGTCTCTACTCCGAAGGTTTTCCTCCACGCTACCAATCATTCGACTCGAGACAGGTATCCCAGCTTCGGCGCTCGCGCCAGCACCTAACAGAATAATGATATCCTTGGACCTGCTTGTCATTCACCGCTCACAGGAACCACGGACGAATATCCTCCACCGCCGGAAGTGGTAACCCTCTGTCATGAAAATCCTGAACCAAGTCCGCAACGAGATGGCAGTAGAAGACCGAAACAGGCGCGCTTTTCGCATTGAAACCTCGCCAGTTTGCGCCTGACAGATTAACTATATCTTGAAGCAGTTCTCTCTCTTCGGCGATTCCCGTACCCTCCTCTCTGATCCGCAGGAACTGCAAATGAGTCGGGCCTGGGAATGCTCGCGTTACGCTCGGCTGCTCAGGCAAAAGGCCTTCAAACCAAACCAAATACTCATTGCGGCCCAACCTGATCTTTGTCCCCTCAAAAGGAACGAGGCTATTGACCGACCGATTGACACCGAAGAAGCGGTTTCTCTGATTTACTTTGATAACTGCGAATTTGCATCCCGCTCGAGACGCACCTGCTACCTCCCGAGTTGTTCGTTGAATCGCGTCCATCTCTGAATGTTTTAGTTTGAACGAGGTGTGTATTACCACCCGCCCGAACAGGTCTGCACTCTCCTCCAATATACGTTTGAGATTCGCTCGAAGGTCTGAAATATAACTCGAATCGTCAATACCTTCGCCTAGCACGCGAATTTTCTGGAACAAGCCGCTACTATCAGTCAGCACCGAGAACGCAAAGTACTTCTCAATTCGACGTCGATCATCGACCAATTTCGTCTTGTGTGACTGACTGATTCCTATGATCAAAGACCTCTCCGGAGTCGGGCGAACCTTCCACGGCCGACCCCCCGCTTTGCAGAAAATCTGTAGCGCCAAGTTAGCGATCGACCACTTGAGCAACTCTTCGTCTTCGAGAATTTTGAGTGTACAAACCTGAGTCGGCACACCCGAATGTGAAAAGAGCGCCTTCAACTCGTAGTAACCGTTATCTTCGCCTTCCGGTAGCACGATCACCGGAACCACTTGCATTCCTTCTTGGCGTTCAGTCATCGCGCGCTCTAGTGCGGCTTGCATCGTCTGCTCCGTAAGGTCAGGAAGGACGATTGGCTGCGCGTCGATTTCAAGATCAGTTTTGAACAGCCGCTTAAATCCAGGAAAACTGAAATGTCCCTGCTGCCGGAGCCCCCTGAGTGACACAGCCAACCGCCGGGCAGCCTGCCGGTCACGCTCTCTAAACGCGAACAGTAACTTCGTGGGACCACCAAGGGGCTCAAGAGGACCAAAGTCCCGAAGCCCTGCAAATTGGCTTCTTGATTCTCTCCCCCCAGAAAAGACATACACCTTGGGGCGCAGCCTCTCCGATGGAAGAGCAACAAACTCCTTCTCAATTGCGATTGGATTCGAGCAACCCGGCAGTCTTACCTCTGAGAACACACTCCAACGCAGATCGAGAAACTGTCTAATTTTCGCACTTCGATCGACGTGATGGTCTGCGTTGCGCCGAAAGTTCTTGTTCAGGCTCAGACTCAATTGCTGAACCCGCCGGTCGAACGCTACCCCCTTGCCCAACTCGAAGTGGAAGTCCACAAGAAACCCTGTCTGTCGCGATGCGCGAAGAGAGTACGGTTGGATAACCAGAAGTTCATTTCCCTCTGGATGCCTCTCCATGATCAACGAAACTTCCTGGATAAACTCGTTTTCTGGAACCCGATACTGTTCTGGTTCTAACGATCGCTCAACCGACGCGACTAGCGATGCGAAGAGCACGTGTCGAACTAACCCTAAATTCCACGACGGATTGAACTCGAAGGAAGCGAAGCTTTCTCTGCCCTCCAACGAGACCCAAAATTGCTCCCACCCTTCGGCGTCGCCGGGACGGACCGGAAGGCGGTAAGACCTTGCCGTGGAGAACGGACGTTGTTCTTGTGCAGAGGCATAGCCGCGTCGATGCAACCTGCACATCGGGAGGACGCCCTTCACGGGCAAGAAGTTCAGATGGATCAGATACTCGTCTTGCATTCCCTGCCCGGCCACCCATCCAGCACATTAACCTCAAAGCAAACCGCTTTCGAAGTCCGCTCCGCTGACCACAGACGCTGACTCGGCGCTTCGGAAAACCTGAAGCCACTCCTACAAGCTTAAGCGAAGATACCACGAAACTTGGTACGTGGCGATAAATCGCTGTCTCCTTTTGAACAACGTCATCCACAATCGAAACAGCAGCCGTCTCCGCTGTGAGCCTCCCCGCGAGCGCTCCGTAAACTCCGCGTCGCGGCCCCACACCGCATCTCCACTCCGCCTGCGATCTCCGCTTCGCCGCCGCTCTCATTGGTGGCGTTCGCTGCGCTAGATACCGTGGAGTCCGTCAAGCGTTTTTCGGAGCTGGGAGCGCCGGCATTATCGGCGGAAGGGTCTGCGGTGAGTCGCCACGCTCCAGACTGCGGTCAGCAATTTTCGCATCGAGGCGGATGCGCCGAATCACGCCGACGTAGCTCGCGATCGCGCCGGGGCTATCAAAGCGGGCTGGATCTCCGAGCTCCGCGATCAGACGAGCCGTAGTCAGAGGGCTCAGGCCTTCGATAGTCATCAGCAGTTTACCCACCTCGTGATCATCCAGTTTACGTTCGACGTCCCGCGCCAAGTCCTTCAGTCGGCGCCTTAGCACATCCAGATCCTCACACAGGTATTTGATCCGCAGCCGATACGGCTCAGAGTGATGGGCCCCAACGGATTTTTCGGCCGCCTCGATCAGGCACGCCGTGCCTGCCCTTAAGGGGCTGCTGCGCTCTGGCACGTCCTGCCGCCCGCTCCGCTCGCGCATCTAGAGAATCTGAGCACGGCCCTCTAGTTCGGGGTGTGGGACCGCGCGGACAAAAAGTTGCGCGGTGATGAAAGCAAAGCGCAGCACACCCTGTCTTATGACGGTAAGCGGGCGCAAACGAACAAGGAGGTTCGTAGTCGTGTCAGTTAACAAGGTGACCGTGATCGGCAATCTGGGAGCTAACCCCGACATTCGTCTTTTGCCGTCAGGGCAGAACGTGGCGAATTTCTCGTTGGCTACTACGGGGCGGTTTAGGGACCGCAACGGCGCGAAGCACCAGCGCACCGATTGGTATCGGATCGTCGCGTTCGGATGGCCGGCCGATATGTGCGACCGGTTCCTGAGCAAAGACCGTCAGGTTTACATCGAAGGACGGCTTACTACCTGCCAGTACAAAGCCAAGCACGGAAGCGGCAAGCGCTACCGGGCTGAAATCGTCGCGCGGTAACTCCTCCTGCTTGGCAACCGCACGAATGGCGACGCGTCCAAGGCCGAAGCTTCGGACGACATCCCGTTCTAACCGGCCCACCCAGGGGGAAATGTGAAAGCGGTTCTCCCTTCACCATCACAATGGCCATCGGAGATTGCGGAAATGGACATATACTCAATAGTTACTGACAGGATCATCAATTTGCTTCAGAGCTGCGTCGTACCGTGGCGCAGGCTGTGGTCCTCAGCCGGACTGCCGGGCAACCTTGTGAGTTAGAAGCCATATCGCCGTGTAGACCTTTTCAGGCTTTCGGGCTCGAAGTACGTTTCATTTTTCTGGTGCAGGCAGGCTCCGTTAAGCTGACGAATTTCGCGGAATCGAAAATTCGTGCCTGTCTAGCGATCGCTGTCAGATGTTTTTGCTTTCTTCTTACCTTCGCCGCGTAATCGATAGCCTCGGTAGAGAAGTGCAAGGGCGAGCCACGCGCTGACCGCTGCAACCGAGTATGTGAACAATCGGGGAAAGAGCGTAACTAAGGCGCCGACGCTCAAGAGAAGCACTGCGGCTATGATCAGAATACGAGCTTCGACGGGTTCGAGTACTCGGCGATCACTGATCGCCGCACCAACCGTATTGCTGATTCGAACCACTCCCGCAACTGCTCTTCCGGCGCTTCCCCCGCTGTGCGGGACGGGATGAGCATTTGCCTTGTAAGCTCGAGTTTTGCGTCCTCTATCCAGAACGATCTCAGTACTGTTCTCCAAGTCCCCGAGATACATTTCTTCCATCTCGCGCGCGAAAGAATCGTTTTCTACGATCGCGTCCAACTCGCAGTTGCTGAACCAGCTCGCGATGTTCAAGTTGGTCGAACCGACCCGCGCCCAATGCTCGTCGGCAACCGCCGTCTTCGCGTGAATCATCGTGCCGTTCCACTCAAAGACGCGGACCCCCGCTTCCAGGAGCGGCCGATAGCCCGCTCTGGATAGGGGTCGTAGCATTGGGATGTCGGTCGCGTTCGGAACCAGAAGCCGAACGTCAACACAATCCTTTGCGGCAGCTCTCAAAGCTTGCACGTAGGAGCTAGTCCCCGCGAAATAGGCATCCGTTAACCACAGCCTTCTTCGCGCGAGTGCCGCAACGAGTTCGTCCACGCGAATCATGCCAGCGGTGGCGGGCAAGCTCGCCACAATCCTCACGTCCATATCGCCAGCCGAGACCGCGGCATCTCCGCCAACCACTTCAAGCTCGGGAATCGGTTCGCCCATCATGGCCCAGATTTGTGCGAATGCCTGCTCGATTTCTGAGACGGCAGATCCCCGCAGTTCAACACCGGTGTCGCGCCACGGTTCAATATTCTGTTTCGCATCGCCGACCCACATCCTGCCCACGCACAAGCCCGTGATAAAACCCACGCGGCCGTCCACCGCGAGCATCTTGCGATGGTCGCGAGATATCCAACCCAGTGGACTGTCAAAGCGTGGCGGATTGTAGCAACGCACCTCGACTCCGCCGGCCCGCAAACGGCTCCAAAACCGCCGTGACGCTTTTCCGAGCCCGCCCATCCAGTCATAGATCAGCCGGACTGGTACGCCCCCGCGCGCCTTCGCGATCATAGCGTCTGCGAACTCTCGTCCAGTATCGTCGTCGTAAATGAAGTAGTTTTCGAAATGCACGTGGTGCTCCGCCGTGTTGATGGCCCCGAGCCAAGCAGGATAATTCTGCCGTGCGTCTTTGAGTAAGCGCACGTGATTATTCCCCACCAGCGGTGCCCCGGCTGCTCGCGACAAAGCACCCGCGAGACCGCGCAAGGCGCGCACGCTCTGGTTATCCTCTCGTATTGGCATACGCGTCAGCTGCATCCGGCCTCATGACCTCACATTATCGGCAGCGATCAAATGGGTGACCTTCGGTCTGCCTTTCCTTTGAAAGCGGTCGACTGCTTTCTGCAGCACCCTGTCGGCTTTGGTTACACGCTCATGCTGACGTAGATGTTCCAGCCATGAATCCGTCAGAAACGTCTCGACGAATCGGCCTTCGACTGCCGGATCCTCAAACACCCCCCAGTCGTAGGCGCCGTCGCGCCGGCGCTCGCGTGCCAATTTGTCGAGTGCCTTAAGGAATGGTTCACGCTGCTTTGGATCGATGTCATATTCCGTCGTCACAAGCACCGGCCCACGATCGCGCTCGATTTCATGCGTCGTGATCGGTGTAGGCCACTCCATCGAGGGCGTTAGGTCGAGGTCAGCGCCGGTCTGAAGTTTCCATCGCCATGTGAGCGGAATCGCAGTCAACGCGCCCCCGGCGGCGATGAAGTGCGCGATGGGCAGGCTAGCGACACTCGCGACCTGGCCCCAAACCGCGCTGCCGATGGTCAATGCACCGTAAAGGACCGTCACGAACATCGCGAGCCCACGGCCCCGCACCCAGTCGGGCAACGCGACTTGAGCTGAAATATTGAGACTTGAGAGAACAGCAATCCAGGAAACACCGGCGATCAGGCTCGCGAGTACCCCGATAAATACATCGTGAGCCAATCCGAATAGCGCCATAGCGATCGCGGTGCCAATCGTTCCCACGGCTACCAACCGGTCCGGATCAAGCGCCGCGCTCAATCGAGGCAGAGCGAAAGCACCGACCACCGCGGCGGCGCCGATCGCTCCAAGCAAGATGCCGTAGATTTCCGGGCCACCTGCGATCTGGCTGCGCGCGACCAGGGGCAACAACGCCCAATAAGCGCTAGCAAAGAGGAAGAACGCTGTTGCGCGCACAAGCGTTGCACTCAGCGGACCGTTGTACCTTGCATAGCGCAGACCCGTGCGAATGGCATTGCGGAACTGCTCTGGCGGCAGACGCTGTCCTGCCGTTCTCGGTTGCCGCCACCATACCAGCGCTCCAACGACCGCCAGTGTGCTGACCGCGTTGATCCAAAACGGAGCGGCAATTCCATACGCGGCAATGATGACGCCGCAAAGCGCCGGACCGACCGCGCGGCTGACATTGATGCCGGCGCTGTTGGCAGATATGGCGGGCGCCAATTCCGACTTGGGCACCAGTTGCGGAACAACCGCTTGCCAGGCCGGCGCAGTGACTGCCGATCCTGCCTCGATCACGAATGTTAGGAGCAACAGGTTGAGCGGATTCACCTGGTGCAAAAAAACGAGCGCGGCAAGCGCAGCTGAAAAGGCGGTGGTAGCCACCTCGCCGAAGATGAGAAGTTTACGCCGGTCCGCAATATCTGCGAGCGCTCCGGCCGGAAGCGCGAACAGAAACATCGGCAAAGTAGTTGCGACCTGAACCATCGAAACAATGAGCGGCGAAGGATTGAGGCTCGTCATCAGCCAGCCGGAGGCAGCACTGTACATCCAGCCGCCAATGTTCGAGACGACGGTTGCTGTCCATATGACTGTGAACGAATTGTGCCGAAATGGTCCCCACGCAGAAAGACGGCGCTCGCTCGCAGATTTCGTCGCTGGACCTTTTTTTCTCGATTCGTCCGTAAACCCGTCTACCATTGAGAGTCGGAGCTGCCGTTGGTGCGCACCTGTTTGTTAGCCGAAAGAGAGCAACGCGCCGTAAATTGACTCAAGCGCAATTTGGCAAACTTGCCGTGTTCGATCCGGTCCCTGGTAGAGAAGATCGAGGTGGCGATTCCTCGATCAGTATAGATCTTACGGTTCGCTCCTTCATAGGAAGGTGCGCCAGTCGAGGAGAAGTCGGAGCCTATATCGCGGCGCCACTCTGCAGACCATGTTAAGGCGATGGCGTGACGAGAAGACCGTCATTGAATTGAATGCTTGCATGCGCTCCGTTGCAAAACGGTTTGTTCTGGGACGCCCCGCAACGACAGAGCGTCACGCGGTTCCGTTTTTCGTAGCGCTTGCCGTCTTGCGACTCAATGGTGATCCCCCCGCGGACCCAGAGCGGGCCACTGCATCCCAGTGCAGGATCTTCCACCACTCCGATCGAAGCAGGCAGAGGGTCTTCGATTTCCTTATGCGTTTTCTCATCGTGCAGGACCAAGCGGCCGGCCGGGCAATGCATCGCCTCGCGGATCACCAGTTCACGAACCTCGGGCTCTTCAGTTTCTTTAATGAGCGACCAAATCTTTCCACCCGGATCGCAGAACCGGGCAAACGCGCATAGGTTTTCAGCGTCGCTCAGGACCAAAGTGGGCCCTTCGAAGGTTTCCGCCTGCCGGGCGTACGGCACACGACTCGCGGTCTCGTGGCCATCGAACCCGATTTCGGTATGAGAACCGTCACAGAATGGTTTTCTCTTGGAGTGGCCGCAACGGCAAAGCGCATAGCTCGATTTCTCGCCAAGTGTGTTGCCCTCCTTCCATTCCCAGGACATTCCATCGCTGTCGGGAGTGATGATCTGAAGCGCGATAGGTACATCTCCGGATACCAGGTATGGACCATCTTTGCTCACGACAATTTTTCTCTCTTGCGGCGTTTTCGTCATGTGCGTGGCTCCTTTATTCAACTCTACCTTGGACCACGATCCATATATGCATGCCTCTCCGGTGGAGCATCTCGCAAGTGCGGTAAATTTCAACGTCTCTGCTTTTTCAAGGCTTGGATTCCGGCGCGTGCGCATTCCTCGTCCTGTTCATGCGTATGCCCGCCGCACACTCCGACTCCGCCTTCCACTTCGTCTCCGCGAATTATCGGCAAACCGCCACGCGTCCGAATGACAGGAGCCCCTTCTGCGAGCACTACGACCACCAGAGATTCCTCCACATTTCTCTCCGACTCCTCGCCACTTGGACGACCTAACTCTGCTGCGGCGATGGCCTTGCCGATAGACGCACGACTAGCTTCCGCGAAAACATCGTCCATCCGCTGGTGAGCAACGAGGCGCCCGTAGGCGTCGCAGATGCTGACGCTGATATGAATACCTAGTTCATCAGCTTTCGTGAGAGCCGCCTCGACGGCCCGATTTGCTTCGGCGAGCTTGAGCATGACATTTCCCCCGTCAACACTCTCGGCTGCTTTCTTCGTCAATCGCGCCGAGTACTCCAGGCCTCACAGATTCTAGCTTCAAAGTTCAGCGAGCGTTTTCCGGAGCGATAGCGCTCTTCAACTCCGGTGCGCGTCCGCTCTCGGCGAGCGCTCCGACGGCGGCATAGCGGAGTAGCATTTCTCGTTCAGTGCTGAGATCGATCTTGCTCAAAGACGGGTGAAACAAAAGACCGATCGTCCAGTCTGCAACGAGTCGAACGCGCTGAGGCATCCGCGGCGTGACCAAGAGGTAATAGCTGCGTCGAAGCCACCACGCCGAAAACCCACGAAGCGGAATGCCCATCGCTGCCGCCACTCCGCGGTGGTGTCCCAGAGATGCCATAACGCCCTTCGTCTTGTACAGGAATGGTTTCATCGGCAACTGATTGACCGTCGCATAAATGTTGTCGGCCAAAACCTTCGCTTCGCGCATCGCGTGCTGAGCGAGATCAGGATACGGCCTGCCTGTTGGATCGGGTATTGACGCGCAGTCTCCCGCCGCCCAGACTTCCGGATGCTCCTTGCATCTCATTGTCGCTTCGACCGCGATCTTGCTATGCCTGTCTTTTTGGATCGGTAGCTTTGCAACTATTGGCGATGGCACAACGCCGGCCGAGAGAACTATAGTCGAAGCCTCAAGAATTTCGTCTTTCAGATGAACTTGGCCCGCCGTGATGCGCTCGACAGGTGAGTTGACGCGAATGCTGACTCCTTTCCGCTTCGAGAGCACGCGAGTGGAATACTCGGCCAGTTTCTCTGAAAACTCCGGCATGATTTTTCCGCTTGCTTCTAGAAGATAAAGCCGAATCTCCTCACGGCGGATGCCCGGGTAGTAGCGAAGGATTTCGTCCATGAAGGCAGTCAATTCACCGAAGATTTCCACGCCAACAAGGCCGCCTCCGATGACCACGAACGTTAGATCGCGCCGGCGCAGCGTCCGCTCGGATTTGGCCTCCGCCCGCTCCATTCGCTCGATCACATGGTTGCGGAGCAAAATGGCGTCGGCGAGTGTCTTAAACGTGAACGCGAACTCCGAGCCGGGAATCCGACTCGTATTGGTCAAACTGCCCAGTGCGAGCACAAGCTGGTCGTAAGGCAACTCTCGTTTGTTAGCATCGCCCGAGGAAATTCGGACGAGGCGATGCTCCAGGTCGATCTCATCGACCGACGCTTCAACGAACCTTACTTTTCGCAAAAACTCCCGGATCGAGATCGAGCAATCGCTTGCCCCCAGCGTTCCCGAACAGACTTCGAACATCAGCGGCGTCATCAGTAGAAAGTTATCGCGACTGACCAGGACGATCTCGACGTCGCGCCGGCCAGCAAACAGCTTCTCTAGACGGCGCGCGGTGTAGATCCCGGCGAAACCGCCGCCTAACAGAAGTATTCGCGTGATTGTTGGGCTTTGCGTCCTCGGATCCACGAGCAATCCTTCCTTGGTTACGCCCTTACCATGGTGAGGTATCTTCAGCGCGCTTCTTTCACTGTCCAACTTGCACTGACGGGGAACACGTGCGACAAAAACACATTATCTGGTTTCTCGCTTTTCTTTTCCCATAGAATTAAATAATTGTGTGGATGATAGGGCATTAAACGGTAACGTTCGATTGTGTTGAAGCCCTTCGTTGTACGTCGCCTTCAAATCTTTCAGTAACACGGCTAAGGCAGTGTCAGCTGTCCATCCTGAGACATCGCTCCAATTTCTGACTACCCAACTGTCACCCGTACTCACTTTTAGTAAGTTGAATAGCTCTTCTTAGGGTAAGTTATAGTGATTCGCTAATTTCAGTCCTTCCGCCACGGCATTCATGTTAATACCTAGAATCATGTTATTGACTAACTTTGCCACTTGGCTATTTCCTGGCTTCGCGCCATAGTAAAAGATCTTGGATCCCATGGCATCGAAGTATGGTCGGAAAGATTTTACGATGTCTTCTGAGCCAGCCGTCATAATCGATAGTGTTCCGGCTTTGGCACCTGAAGCACCCCCGCTCACTGCAGCGCTAATTAATCTTAAATCACTTTCTTCTTCGACTTGTTTGCCTAATTCATTCATTGTCTCAGGATCAAGTGCACTCATGACAATAATTGTTTCGCCTTTAGTTTGAGCAGATAACAGACCGCCCTCACCAAAAATAATGTCAACATTTTGGGCATGGTCACGAACCATTGAGATCATCGCTTCGTCAGCTTGTTCGGCCATTTCTTTTAAAGTTCCTACCATTCTTATTCCCGCAGCTTCTGCCTTCTCATAAGCACCTTTAAAGGAATCATAACCAATTACTTCAAAACCAGCTTTCTTTAAATTAACCGCCATCGGAAAGCCCATTGTCCCTAGTCCTACAAATCCATTTCTTTGATTCATAGCTAATTCCTCCTTTACTAGGAACTGTTGTGTCCTTACCCTTTAACCCAGCTTCCGTCCTCTTGCGGATCAATCGGAACTTTGAAGGTCTGGGTGTAAATTGATAATAATTTGTAATAGCCAATGACAATCATGGCGTCAGACAATTCTTCAATCGTGAAGTGCTCAAGCGTGTGCTTGAAACACAACTGTCGGCGCTTTGCCTTGTTGGAGTATTATCTTTCCAAAATTCAACAGAATACGTTCACGCAGCACAAATGCTTCACCGTCCTCAAAGCGTTGTTCAGCAATGGCAATGAATTGATCTGCGCGAACGCCTGCCGCTTGAGAAATGGAAACATGTTGCTCCCATTCATAGACATTGCCTTCATGCGCAGCCACCTGCAGAACAAGAAGCTCTTTGTGGTAGTCGGATAGTTTAAGTTTCTTGAATATGGCATTGGTTAGATTTATGATTTCCACGAAGGTACCTGAGCTGTAACCCAGCATTCGGAAAATGTTCACTACTGTAGGTAAGCTTTCGTATTTTTGCTTCACTGGCTCAGGCAATTTCGAGAAATCAGGGTAATCAATCTCAAGTTGCGAACTAAGCCTTTTATTAGATACAGCCGGGTTACTCATGTTAGATTCCTCCTGTAGTATTTATTCGTTTCCGCGCGCGAGATGGCGCATGATGCGATTCAATGGGCAATGAGAACGTCGACCCACTCAGCGAAGGCGTCGATGAAACCTTTCAAGAACTTTCGTGTGCTCTCGTTCGTGATATTTCCTTCTTTGTCGAAGAGAGTTGCGGCACGTGCGATATAGGCCTCCGGCTGCTGCATTGTGGGGACGTTCAGGAATACACATGACTGCCGCAGGTGTTGATTTGCGCCGAAACCGCCGATCGCACCCAGCGACACGCTGATCACGGCACCAGGCTTGCCCTCCCAGGCACTATGTCCGTACGGACGAGAGCCTACATCGATCGCATTTTTGAGCACCCCTGGAACCGATCGATTGTATTCCGGCGTCACGAACAAAACGGCGTCAGCTGCCTTGACCTTTTCGCGGAACGCAACCCATGCTGGAGCGGGCCTTCCTTCATCGTCGCTGTCCTGGTTGTATAGGGGAAGCTGTCCAATCTCGACAATTTCGAGCTCAAGTCCCTCAGGCGCAAGCGCCGCTAGAACTTTGGCGGTCATGCGATTATATGAGCCTTTGCGGAGGCTTCCGACGAACACTGCTATTTTTCGCGTGGTGCTCATTGAACCTGTCTTCCTCCGTTTTCGCGAAGCGCGCGATGCCGGCAATGCGGCAGAGGTGGATGCGGCAGAGGTGGATGCGGCAGAGGTGGAAAAGACCGTCGTCACTTTGACCGAAGGCCCTTTCACAATCCTTCAGGCATCGAGGCTCGTACTTGGGACAGCCAATGCATGATTAGCTACCACTCTGTGCCGAATACGGCAAACCGCAAGAGATCTACAGTCGATCGGCCAAAGCGGTGTACGCTTTCTCTGCCCAATCGGCTCTTCCGTGAATCTCGTCTCCGAGATAAAGAGAAGGCATCCGTTGCGTCTTCTCGGGGTCTATTGAATCTCTCGAAGGTCCGCTGACCTTCGTCTTCGAGAGATCCAGCCGCCCAAGAGTACAACCGCTCGCTTCAAGCGTGGGCAGAAAATGAAGAACGACTGCTCTGATAGGTTTTGGGCATTGGTGCTGGTCGCCGCCCTCGCAGCAGCGGGTTCCGCAAGCTCCACAAATGCAGCTTCCGTCTCCCTGGTGCCTGCTACAATGCCGCGTGTCGCCTCGGTAGATGACCGTTACCAGTCGTACAACGTTGAGATGGCCGAGGTTATCGGCGCCAAATTCTGGAAGCCTTACAAGAGCCAGCGCGAAACTGCCCCAAAGGCCAAGACTGCAGCTACGGCATCCAAATCGAGTGGCGCAGCGGCTCTCCAAATAGGCCAAGACGCGGCTATCTTCGAGGCCCGACCACCGGTTGACCTCTCGAACGCGCGCTTACGCAAGCTGGCCGCCGCACTTGCGCCCACATACGTGCGCGTGAGCGGCACGTGGGCGAACTCCGTATATTTCGAGGATTCGGACGACGCTGCCCTCACGACCCCGCCCCAAGGCTTCCAGGGTATTTTGACGCGCCGCGAATGGGCGGGCGTCATCGATTTTTCAAAAGCGGTGAACGCGAAGCTAGTAACATCGTTCTCCATAAGCCAGGGCGTTCGCGACTCGACCGGCGTCTGGACGCCCGATCAGGCACGAAGATTTCTCGCCTATACGAAGTCCGTCGGCGGCGAAATCGTTGCGGCGGAATTCTTCAATGAGCCATCTTTTGCGGCTATGGGGGGCGCCCCTCCAGGCTATGACGCCGCGTCTTATGCACGGGACTTTTCCGTCTTTCAGGCGTTCGCCAGGGCGACTGCCCCCGACATGTTAATCGTCGGTCCCGGGTCTGTCGGGGAAGGGATTAAGCTCATGCCGGGCCCGCTGATCAAAACAGCGGACATATTTGCTGCTACCCCGAGGCCGGAATTCGACGTATTCTCCTACCATTCCTATGCGGCCGCTTCCGAGCGCTGCGCATCTCTCGGCGGTGGGATAGCTGGCACGACCGATGGCGCGGCGCTGTCGGAAGAGTGGCTCGCTCGCCCGGATGAGATAGATGCCTTTTATCGAGTTCTCGGCGACCGTTTCGAACCGGGCAAGCCGGTGTGGGTGACCGAGACAGCCGATGCGGCATGCGGCGGCAATCCCTGGGCATCCACGTTTCTCGACACCTTCCGCTACCTCGACCAGCACGGTCGTATGGCCAAGCGTGGCATTAAAGTCGTTTTCCACAACACGCTCGCGTCGAGCGAATATGGCCTGATCGATCAAAACACACTCACGCCACGTCCCAATTACTGGGCCGCTCTTTTGTGGCGCAAACTCATGGGTCGGACAGTCCTCAATGCCGGGCCATCTCATCCCGGACTACACGTCTACGCGCATTGCTTGCCCGACCATCCCGGCGGAGTGACGCTGCTAGCGATCAATACGAATCGGACTAAAATGGAATCCATTGACCTACCAATGTCGGCGGACCGCTACACCTTGACGGCGCAGAAGCTAGAGGATTCCCGGCTCCAGTTGAATGGACATGAGCTCAGGTTGGACGACGACGGTGAACTTCCCAGTCTCGATGGCAGACGCCTTGCGTCGAATCATGTCGAATTCGCGCCAGCAAGCATCACCTTCCTGGCCTTCGTCGGCGCTGGAAACAAAAACTGTCCGTAACTTAAGGAGCTATCGTCGTTCGCCATCGGGGATTGGACCCGCTTCCGAGTCTGTCAACAAGAATCGACCCGCGTGTGATACGCACATCGTACATGACCGGTAAATCGCTCGGCGCTGAGATCGTCACGCTCAATTCTCTAAAGGGTTATTGCGACTTGAACACCGAGTACGAGCGTGTCACTGGTCAGGCCAGTTCCATTAGGTCGGAACACGCCTTGAATATCCGGCTGTACCGTTAGCGATGGCGTTACATTATACATATAGTTGGCCTCGATGATCGCCTCATGCGTCATTATCGGCTGATTGCTCGCGCTTTCCGAATCCTGGAGATCGCTTGAAAATTTCCCCCACACTCCAAACAGGCCTAACTCATCGTTAGGCCGATGTGGGATCAGGCCGAAGTACAAAAGTCCCGTGTCTCCGAAATATTCAAGCTGGTTCATCTTCGGCGGCGCATACGTAAGTGCCAGGAATCCCCACAACCCTTGGTGAGGGTTCGTAGCGCCCGTCGGGAGAGGTAACAGTCGCTGCTGGGCCGTCGCGTAAATCTGCCAAGTCCCGCCGCGCATTTGACCGCTTTCGAATTGCAGCCTTGGCTCTGAGTCATACAGCCCGCCGAGCTTGAAATTCCCAGGATATCCGATGTCTCGCAGCGGCTTGGGCGAATAGCCGAGTTCCTCCATGATCGCGACGCCAGAATTGTGTCGGATGCTGAAGTCAACGCCGTGGAATTTATCGTCGCGGAAATGGAGATAGGTATTATACGCGCCCGTCATCGTGTAGAGCTGACTCGAGATCTCGTAGCGCGCGCGGATACCCCAGGCAGTCCCGGGGTAGCTGGGCACTGAAGCATTTGTAGAGATGCTCAGCGGATTTCCGCAGAAGCCAAGGTTTTGCGCAAAACAGTAAAGTGGTGATGTCGCGAAGTCATCGAGTGCGTTGACACGGCCGCCAACGATATCCAGCTTCTTGTCGAACAATAGCTTTTCGACCGCCAGGTCCACCAGCCGTATCGTTTGATGGCCGTAGATTTGCTGGACGTTGAAAAAGTTGGGTATGTCCTGCGACAGACTATTGCCGGTACGTTCCGAAGCGGACGCAAGCAGGTAGGTATCGGTGAGACCTACCAGCTGGTGCAGATCCACTGCGATCCCGAGCGCAATGTTATGCGTGTACCGCAACTTGTGCACCTCTCCTCCGACCGGGTTGCCGGCGGATTCGCTTTCATACGACCCGAAAAAAGAGATTCCGGTCTCGGAGAGCTGACTGCGCAATCCACCCCAATTTCCGGTGGCACCTGTTAGCTGCCCCCAGGATGGGGGAAAAACAAAATCCGGGGATCGATCACACCCCACGGAGTCGCCCAATCTCCCTGGGCGGAGTGCATCCAGGGGGTCGAGAATGTTTGCGCGCGTGCAGACGCTATAGGAAGTATGAAGCCGAGCAGGAGGCACGCGATCGGCGATCTCAGAACGAAATGGCGCATGACTTGACTCGCATAAACCGTGACGTTGGCTCTCTCTTAGGACCTCGCGGATGGCCTGCGGCGCAAGGCAGGCAGTTTGCTCAGACAAGAGAGTCTACGCCTTCAGAGCGCCGCAGCGGGCGGCTCCAAGTAAGCCGGTTTTGTCGCTTAGAATTACCCGAACCGGAATAGCTTTCAGAACTTTGCTCATTCGCCCCTTCGCGGTGAAAGCCGTGAGAAAACTCGAATCGCGAAGTTTCTTGAGGATTCTCGGAGCGATCCCACCTCCGATGAAAATTCCGCCAGTCGCCATGAGCTTGAGTGCAAGGTTGCCGGCTTCATTACCATAGAGCGAGACAAACATGTCTAGCGCCTGCACGCACATCCCGTTCGTTCCGTCGAGTCCGTGTCGCGAGATCTGAGCCGCGGGATCCTCCTGCGTCGCCTCGAAATCGATAAAGTCAGTCTTTGCACCGTGGCCAGTATCACGGAGAAAGTTGTAGAGGTTGACGAATCCCATCCCCGAAACTACGCGCTCCCAACTGACGTGCCCGAATTGCGCGCGCAAGTATCGAAGCAATTCGTCCTCCAAGTCATTGGTGGACGCAAAGTTAGTATGGCCACCCTCGCATGCGAAAGGATCGCGGCGAGTACCATCCCAGTAAAGCCCGGCCTCGCCCAATCCGGTACCTGCCGCTATTACCGCCGCGTTGCCTGCGGCTTTCGGATCTCCCTCATTCAGAATTACGAAGTCTTGCGGCTTCAGTACGTCAACGCTATAAGCAATCGCCTCCAAGTCGTTGATAAGGGTGACTCGCTCGAGGCCGAGTTCACTCGCCAGCGCCGACGCATCGACGGTCCAGGGCAAATTTGTGACCTTGACCTGACCGTCATGCACCGGACCGGCAACACCAAAGCACGCGTGCTTGCAGTCTGCTCGATGACTCGTGACAAACTTGGTTACGATCGTGGCGAGCCCAGTATAGTCGGCGCTGAGATAGACCTCCTCAGCGACGGGCTTGATTTCGTCCTGTGCAACGGAAAAGTAAGCGATTCGACTGTGGGTACCGCCGATGTCACCAGCCAGGATAATCATTTTGTCCTCACTGTCGGCCGGGTGTGCCTGCACCCAAGGCGCTGTCGAAGCGCTGCTGTGCTAGGAGCCTTTGATCGCAATTGCACTCGCGGTTCCGCCCGGTTATCACCGAAGCGAACACTTTTCAGCAATGCGGCGACGGTTCCGGTTTAAATTCACGCTTGAGAGCGGGATAAACCGCGCCATCTTTCATTACGAAATCGACTCTCGCTGTGGCGGCGATATCGGCAAGCGGATCGCCGATCATTCCGACGATATCGGCGAGCATGCCGGGGGCGAGCATCCCTAAATCAGCGCGGCCAAGCAGCTCCGCCGCGACGCTGGTCGCTGACTTGAGCGCTCGAATTGAGCTCAATCCTGCCTTGACCATCGCCTGAAACTCCAAGATCCCATGATTGAACGGGAAACATCCCACAATCGGTGCCGTAGGCGATCTTCACTTTGCTTCCCGCAATCAATCGCTGGGATTCCAGGATCCTTTCGTTGTCACGCCGGAACTTCCACACCGCCTGGCTGGGTAGCGTACCGGCCTGCATTTCGCGCAGATCTTCCAGAGTCATCTGCATCGTCGGCACGATGTAAGCCCCGGCCCGTTCAGCCATCTCGATCCCTTCCGTGTCGATCAGGTAGGCGTGCTCAAGGCTGCGTGCACCGAAGCGGATCGCCTGTTTGCAACCCTCGGCAGCGCCCGTATGCACGGCGAGCGGCATGCCGAGCTGGCGGGCGGTCGCGGCTAACACCGCGAACTCGTCATCGAACCATGTGACGCGCTCGGGATCATCGCCGGGGCTGAAGTAGCCGCCGGTGTTCGTAGTCTTGATCCAATCGCCGCCAAAGATGTGCTCACGCCGCACCAGCTTCCGAATACTTCCTTGATCATCGGCAATGGCCGAAACCGGCAACTTCCAGCGGGCGTTGTAAAATCCGCGCAAGTCGCCATGGCCGGCGCTTGCGCTGATGATATGCGCGGCGGCGATCAGCCGTGGTCCTTCGACCAACCCGGCGTTTAGCGCGTTGCGAAGATCGACGGTTGGCCAATCAGGATCGGCGCTGCCAAGATCGCGCACGGTCGTAAAGCCATAACTCATGTATTCACGCGCGAGACCGAGAGCCTTTAGAGCTTTGCTCGCTGATGATTCGAGAGTTTGCTGTGCCAAATTGGCCGCATCCATCGTCAGATGCACGTGGGTGTCGATAAATCCGGGGCTCACTGTTCGGTCCGAAAGGTCGATCGTAGATGCGTCAGCGGGCCGACGCACCGATCGCCCGATTTCCGCGATACGATTTTGCTCGACGAGATCTCCGCGGGGCCGGTCAGGACATCCGATGACCCGTCGAACACCTTGCCGCAAATCAGTACGGCCGCACTCATGTCAACGCCTCCCGCGGTCGTCCCTTTGCCTGTCGGCGGCGTTCGCCGGCGCCTGCCTTTGCGCCGATCTGGCGATCAGATGCCAGCAGCGCAGCATGGCGAGCGGCCGGAGCGCGAAACAAGCCGCCGCGCCCGCCAGCATCATCGCGGCGGTGGGTACCGCCGATGTCACCAGCCAGGATAATCATTTTGTCCTCACTTCCGACCCCGTTGTCCCGCGCTCGCTAGTGCAGCGCACCTCTCCAGGAAACGAGCGTGCTCAAGTATTTGATCGCTACGACCAGACCACGGAATACACCCGCTTGTTTTTGAACTAGCATGTGAGTGCGAGGTACGGGAAGCTAACCAGCGCACAGACCTCACTGTCGCGAAGGCGAGCGGGCAAAAATTCACCATTGAGACCTGAAACACCGATGAATGTGATTTCCTCAATCGCAGGGCTGCCCGCCATTTCGGCGTCTTTCGTGGTGACGAGGAGATTTCTGTCCAGCTCGACGATCAACCCGATGCGTGCGATTGGACGCGAAAGAAAGGCCAGTCCCTTCATCGACTTGCACGCGAGTGTGTGGTAGCGGAATTTGACCGGCGGCACTCCTCCCAGCAGCGCTCTGACTCCGTAAAAACCGGCCTGCCCGGACTCTCTTTTCGCACCCGTAAGGCCTTCGAGTGTGCGACAGTCGAGAACTTAGAGACAGTCCGAAAAAGAGGCAGTGATGAGCCAGCCCGTGTCTTCCGAAACGATGCCCGCAAAGTCTCGAGCTCCTCTTTACGTCGCGATGGTTACCCTTGTCGCGGCGACCGGCGGTCTCCTCTTTGGTTTCGATACCGGAGTGATTTCAGGCGCCATCATGTTCATAACTCCTGTGTTCGCGCTGAGCCCCGCAGCTGTAGGGTTACTGGTCAGCGTGGTGACGCTGGGAGCGCTCTTCGGAGCATTGGGCGGAGGTTCCTTGGCCGATTGATTCTGGACGTCGCCCCACCCTGATTCGGGCCGGCGCATTGTTTGTTGTGAGTGCGCTGGCCTCTGCGTTTGCGAGCGGCCTGTCCGTGCTGATCGTCTCCCGACTCGTGATTGGCGTGGCAATCGGTCTGACCTCCGGGACTGCGCCGATGTACATCGCAGAGATGGCTCCGGCAGCCGTCCGCGGAAGACTGGTTTCTCTTTTTCAGCTCGCGGTCACGGTGGGCATCCTCGTTTCATACATTTGCGATCATGCACTGGCACCACATGAAGCATGGCGCTGGATGCTTGGTTTGGGCGCCGTGCCGGGCTTGATTCTATTTTTCGGCATGCTTTCTATGCCTGAGTCGCCTCGGTGGCTGTTGAAGAGCGGCGCCAAGGCGACGGCGCGTTCGGTCCTGCTGAAGATTCGCGATCCTAAGGAGGCGGGGATCGAGGAAAGTGAAATCGAGAAAGACCTTGCCCACGAGCAACCAGCCGCATGGTCAGAGTTGCTGGATCGCTCGCTTCGCCCGGCGCTCATTGTGGGAGTGGGGCTCGCGGTATTCCAGCAAGTCACGGGTATCAATACGATCATTTACTACGCGCCTATAATCTTCCGGCAGGCTGGCCTCAGCAGTGCCTCCACCGCGCTCGCGGCAACCAGTGGGATCGGCGTAGTTAACGTCTTCTCAACCATCGTCGCCATTTGGCTGGTTGATCGCGTTGGACGTAAGCCGCTTTTACTCGCGGGGCTGATCGGCATGACTCTCAGCTTGGGGATGCTTGGAGGCGCGCAACTTTTTGGACCCGCGCTGAAGTTCTCCCCGCAACTGGCCGCGCCGGTTACTGTCGCATGCGTCGGGGTTTTTATCGTGTGCTTCGCTTTTTCGCTGGGGCCCATCGTGTGGCTGATGATTTCGGAAATCTTTCCCAATCGCGTTCGCGCGCGAGCAGCGGCCGTCGCGACAGCCGCAAACTGGCTGGCGAACTTTGTTGTCTCTCTGACTTTTCCGATTTTGCGTTCTCTAATGGGACCGTCATTGTTCCTCCTCTATGCAGCAATGGCGATATCAGCGATGATTTTCATCGTGGGTTGGGTACCGGAAACCCGCGGTAAGACCCTTGAAGAGATCGCATTGATGTGGCGGCCAAAAACCTCACCACGCCCAGCCTAAGGTGAGTCATACGTCGGGGCCCCACGATAGGTGCTGCGCGTCTCGCTTTGTCGTCGACGCATCAATGCCATCAGGTTTCCTACGTCTGGACGCTCGCGATCTTCAGAGTTTTTGAGAACAGATTTCCTAGCGAATAGCTCGTGCCAGTTGTCCAAGCCGCACGTGACCAGACGTATGTCATCAACTACGCTCCAAATGCGCCGCGGCGCTCATCGACCATATTTTACACAGCCAGTACGCGCGGCCTTACTCATGTTCCCCATCGTCGCTCCAGCGGGCGACAGGTGCGCGCCAACCGAAATAGATTGCCATCAGCCGAAGGAAGATACACACAGCGGCGCCCAACAACATCGGATAGGCGGGCTGCACACCCATGACGGTCCCGATCGATACGATCGCTCCACCGGCCAGCGCCGCAATCGCGTAAAGATCGCCTCGCAGAACAAACGGGATGTCTCCGGCGAGGACGTCACGGGTCATCCCGCCGCCGATTCCGGTCAGCATGCCTAAGATCGCCGCCATCAATGGATTGACGCCATGATCTATCGCCTTTTGTGCGCCGATGACCGCAAACAGAGCCAAGGCCAACCGCGTCGAGCAGCAGTATTTGGCGCTGGAGCGATGCCACCTTGGGATATAAATAGAAGGTGATCAAGCCACCAATCATCGCGATCGCAAAATAATGAATGTCCGCGATTGCGACCGGCGGGACTGCGCCAATCAGAACGTCGCGCATCATCCCGCCAACGACCGACACCACGAACGACAGAAAGAGGACGCCGAACAAGTCGAATCGCTTCTGTACACCCAGCAGTCCGCCGCTCAAGGCGAATGCGAACGTTCCCACCCAGTCGAGGACATCCATCAGGTTTTGCAAGAAGGCGCTATGCATGGTCGAGGCCGCATAGGCCGCGCGGCGCCGCCATAATCAAACTGCGCTCGTCGCAGGCGAGCAAATCCAAGCGCCTGCAGCGGCCAGCATCGCTTCGACGCCAGTCTCCAAAGTGGGATGGAGCACCGGAGCGAAGTCGGGAGCATGGTTGGCCGGCAGTTCGTCCAGCTTGCCAGCCTTTTGAGCATTCGCGTAGATGGTTGGATCAATGCCGCCAATCACCCAGAACACAGTCGGCACATCCCAAGCTGCGCCAAACAGCCCAAAATCCTCGCTCGCCGTCGCTGGAGCGATCTCTGTCACCCGACCGTCGCCAAACTCGCGTTGGAAAGCGGCTACCGCCTTTCGAGTGGCAGCCTCATCGTTGCGGGTTAGCGGATACTCGCTGAGCACAGACAATTCCGGAGGTTTTGGAGCGCCAGAAGCCTCCGCTTCTGCCTCCAGGATACGTTTGATCGCGGCCAACACCCGAGTGCGCACTTGATCCTTGAAGGTGCGAACGTTCAGGCGAAGCAGCGCCCGGTCGGGGATGACGTTTTCATTCATGCCGGCTTTCATGGTCCCGACGGTGACTACTGCGGAGTCGGTCATCGCCACTTCCCGTGACACCACCGTCTGCAGACGCATCACCGCCGCCGCCGCCATCACCACCGGGTCGATACTCTTTTGGGGCATTGAGCCGTGCGCACCCCGGCCGAACAACGTCACCTCCCAACTATCGCCGGCTGACAGCATCGTCCCGGTGCGCCAGCCGATCTGACCCGCCGACAGCGGCATTACATGCTGGGCTAAGGTGACCTCCGGCTTGGGAAAGCGCTTGACCATGCCGTCCTTGATCATGGCGCGAGCGCCTTGGCCTGTTTCCTCGCCTGGCTGGAATACGGCCATCACCGTTCCGCGCCACATGCTCCGATTCTCGGACAGGATACGTGTCGCCCCCATCAACCAGGCAACGTGCATATCGTGCCCGCAGGAATGGGCGATTGATGTAGCTTGCCCGAATCGGTCGGTTCCGGTCTTGTCGCTCGCGTAAGCTAGGCCGGTGGTTTCCTTAATCGGCAGCGCGTCCATATCGGCGCGCAGTAGTACAACCGGAGCATCGCCGTTGCGGAGCAATCCGACAACTCCCGTGCCGCCAACACCCTCCGTCACGTCATATCCCTGCTCACGCAACCACGCAGCGGCGATGCCAGCCGTGCGGTGCTCTTGCATGGAAAGTTCCGGATTGGCGTGAATGTCTCGATAGATGCCCTCCAGCTTGACGAGAAGATCGTCGGTTGGTCCGGGCAGAGCGTGCGTGACGACGCGTGCGTCTCTGGTCATGACCCTCTCCTGTCAGGCCGCCGCTTCTGTCGGGGCTTCAGCTGCGACGACATGATTGCATCGGACGACCTGATCACATCGGTGGGTGGGCTCGTCTTCCGCGATCCATGTTAGGAGTTCTTTACCTATGCGTAATGCCGCCGGCGCTGGAAGCGCGCTCGATACTCAATAATCGCCAGGACCTGCGACACCCGCGTGCGTCGAGCCAGGCCGTGATCTAAGCCATCAGCGCAATGTTGGCACATCTGCTTCTCCTTTGTCATTCGCCCACTCCGACGAACAGCGTCAGTTGTTTGGGTCCGGCTCGTCAGAATCAGCCTTCGGGGCTGTCGGTGACGCTACCTCAGATCCACGCATGAGGACAAATACCGCATATCCAAAATGCCGCAATAGACGTTCTTGTTTTGTGCGAAGGTTTTCGCACCAGTCTGACCTCGTCACCGTCCATTGGAGCAGATTTAAAATTGCCACTACCCGCGAGGGCACGCAGCGCAGGCCGAACTTTGACCAAACAAGTCGCAGCGACCGAGAGTCCGGAGCCCCGGCGGGAGCAGACCCTTTCTCCGACAGGGCGGCCACCGCATGTGGTCACTGATCTCTCGGAAAGGTTGCAATGACGAAAACCATCGCTATTTGCCGGACACGCCGGTACCCGTTTCTGGGCCGACTTGCTCGGCTGAGGAATTTAGGGTTACAACTTCAAAAAAGCGAGAAACGACGATGGAAACTGAACGCAAAGTCACAGCCCTGAGTGCGCGACCGGCTCTTATATTCGATCTGGACGGGACCTTAGTTGACAGCGTTTATCAGCATGTTCTCGCTTGGCGTGCCGCTTTGGAGCAGGCAAACATCGATCTCTCTGTATGGCGGATTCACCGAAGAATGGGTATGAGCGGAGGATTGATGATCAACGCATTATCGCGCGAGACAGGTCGAGCAATCGATGCGGAACAGGCTGAAAAACTCCAGAGCGTTCATATGCATGAATACCTTCGCCACGTTTCGCAGGTTCGGCCACTACCCGGAACGCGCGAGTTGCTTAAGAAACTCACGGACCTCGCCGTACCGTGGGCTATCGCCACCAGCGGCCGCATGGAGTCTGCCCGACCGACTCTCGATCTGCTTTCTCTCGATCCTAACGTCATCATTATTACGAGAGATCAGGTACGGTTCGCAAAGCCCGACCCCGATCTTTTCCTAGCGGCAGCGGAGCGACTTGGCGTGGACATCGAGTCTTCTATCGTCGTCGGCGATAGCGTTTGGGACCAGCTGGCCGCTCGGCGCGCGAGGGCACTCGGAGTCGGTCTTCTGTCTGGTGGGTACGGACAAGACGAGCTTGAGCGCGCAGGAGCCTACCGCGTGTACAACGACCCGGCAGACTTGTTGGATCATCTCGACGAGGTCGGCGTGCGTATACCTTCCGCGTCTTAGACGATGTCCGAGTAGAAGGTTGCTTCTGACTAGGAACAGGTACTCAGAAATCGTCCAGCGCATGCGTGGACGCGCATTTCCGAGGACTCAAAGCCGTGAAGGCAGCTCCTATCATACTGTCCCTGAATAGCGGCTCTTCGACGCGGAAATTCTCCCTCTATCGGATCACGGATAAAGCCGAGGTTCTTCTTGCGGACGGCGAAATAGAGCGCATCGGCACCCGAAGGGCCAGGATTCAGGTCCGCGACGGAAAGAAAAAGATCCTGTCCGCGAAGTCGAACTTTCCTTATCCGAAAGCGCCACTTCAAAAAATCTTCAAAGCACTTACAGAGCTCAAGCTGCCATCTCCTGACGCGGCGGGTCATCGATTGGTGAACGGAGGGCCAGATCATTTCGCCCCAGAGCGAATCACTGCGCCCGTGACATCGGAACTCAAGCGTTTGATTCCTTTTGCGCCACTGCATCTCCCGGATGAAATCCGGGGAATCGAGGAAACAACCGCCCACTATCCCAGTCTGCCGCAGGTCGCATGCTTTGACACTGCCTTCCACCATGCGATGCCTGAAGTGGCCCGGCGTTTTCCGGTGCCTCGTGCTCTATGGGACCAAGGGTTGCGACGCTTTGGCTTTCACGGGATTTCCTACGAATACATCATGCAGTCGCTGGGCCATGACGCGCCCTCGCGTATCATAATCGCACACCTTGGCAATGGAGCGAGTATGGTCGCCGTGCGCGATGGTCGGCCGCTGGAGACTACGATGGGATTCTCGCCCACGGGCGGCTTTATGATGGGAACGCGAAGCGGCGACCTCGACCCCGGTGCGATTCTATTTTTGCTGAACCAAAAGAAACTCGACTCAAGCAAGCTGGAACGTCTTGTAAACGGCCACTCTGGGTTGCTCGGTGTTTCAGGCACAAGTTCCAACATGGAGACGCTATTGGAGCGGAGGCGCTCCGAACCGGATGCGACGCAGGCAGTAGAAATGTTCTGTTATCACGCGCGCAAGCAGATCGGCGCGCTGACGACCGTGCTCGGCGGGCTGGATCTTCTGGTTTTCACTGGCGGCATTGGTGAACATGCTGCTCCGGTGCGCTGGGAGATTTGTCGTGGTCTCGAGTACTTGGGCATTTCGCTCGATAGTCAGCGAAACGATGCTAGTGCCGATCTGATTAGCGCTCGCGACAGCCGTCGTTTGGTTCGTGTCATACCAACCAACGAAGACTTAATGATCGCGCGGCATACTCATAAACTAGTCTTTCGCGACTCTCAAGAAACTGGACATGCGTGAACTAGCGATCCTGACTCGAAGTTTGCGATCACGCGCCGCCTACCAGCGCAGCTAGCATCGATATGGACCCTCCGTCGACGCCTTCGATTGGAAAGGTGATGGCTTCGCCGGGCCGCCTAGTCCCTAGCACATAGAGCAAAGGCATATAGTGATCCGGGGTCGGAATGGACAACATTGCGTCCGGGCCCAGGGTCTCGTAATCGATAAGCTGTTTGTATTGACCGGCGACCATCATCTCCTTCGCCTGCTTTTCGAAACGAATTGCCCAATCGTACGGATCAGGCATGTGCTGCCCCCATGCATAAGCGTGGAGATTGTGGACCAAGTTCCCGCTACCGACAATCAAGATGCGTTCGCTCCGCAAAGGTGCCAGCTTCCGGCCGATCTCGAAATGAAACGACGCAGGCTGTCTTTCGTCGATACTGAGTTGGACGACAGGAACATCGGCATTCGGATAAACATGCCGGAGCACGGCCCAAGTCCCATGATCGAGTCCCCACGAGCTGTCGAGCTTGACCTCCAAAGGTGCCAGCATCTCGTGCACCCGACGGGCGAGTTCCGGATCGCCCGGTGCGGGGTATTGCACCCGATATAGCTCACGCGGAAAGCCACCGAAATCGTGAATGGTCCGCGGCGCCATGCTGATCGTGACGCTCGTTTCTGGCACAAACCAGTGCGCGGAAACTGACAAGATGGCCCTGGGCCGCCTTATCTGCTTCCCCATACGGCGCCATCCTTCGGTATAGCCGTTGCTTAACACGGCATTCATCGGATTGCCGTGCCCAAAAAAGATCGCGGGCATTACTTCAGCCATGTGGCGACGATCCTCCTGTGGCTTTCACGCTTGGTGGCCAAGTAAATTGCGCTTCACCTACGTGCAAAGGTGAACCCATCTTAAGGCGAAGCCTAGCTGTCGAGTTAGTATGGCCACTTCCATTTGGTGATTTCCGGTCTGTCGATTCCATTCTCATAAGCGTACTGAAGATGCTCGTAAATCTGGTCTTTAAGCCAATGTGTTGCGTGAGCCCCGATAGCCTGAAGCCTCGGCACACGTTTAACCACGTCCATAGCTAGATTAGTGAGTGGGCTCTCTCTACACGGAAGGGTGCACCGTCGAGCATCATGCGTTCCAACAGCCGCAAATGGTTGAGGTGTTTGCGGCGATAACCGAACGCGGGCGAGGGCATGATGTAGGCAGCGGAGTAAATCGGGCCTTGATGTTCGGCAATTGCGTCGAGGGCCATCGCGTACCGGTCGAAATCAAATCCCCTCCAAGTTATCGGGCCCGTCTTCGCCTCGAGGCGTTCCCACGTCTCGATCCGGTTGAAGAACTTAAAGAGGATGGCTCGGAAAAACATCTCCTCTCCCGTTTGCTCACCTCGATAGAGAACATTTCGAATCAGATACTGGCTGACGCGGTCGGTGGCACGATAGACGTTGGTGAACCGATAACTTGATAACACGGGGTCGTCTGTCCACGGAGGAAGGCTCCTTGCAACTCTGCGCATGAAGAGGCGCTGCCGCAGAGCGGCGAATCGCCAGTACGTGTCGAAGACCTCTGTGGCCTTCATGGCACGTCCCGGCGCGACGACGACTTCTCTGAGCACATTCAACTGTGGTGGAGCCGCCTTGGACCATCCGCCAGCTTTTTGCCAGCCAGGGATTTTGTTTTGGCGATGATGCTGATTTGATTTTCCCACCGCGTCACCCCCCCCCAAAATCTGACAGCTGCGGGCATCTTTACCGTTTCCGCTAATGTCCGCAACTCGGAATCATCTCAACCACGCTCGAAAAAACTGGGCTCTTTCCTCGGAACCTCCTCGCCAACTCCTGATCGCTACGATGCCGAGCGGGGCGGTCATTTGGGCGGCAACTCAGCTGTCGTCGCTCTTACATCCTGGCAGAGGCATTGTCATGGCCGGCATTGACCTTCTCGGGTTCTACGCCCTTCGAAGACAAGCCAGCGGCTTGATGCTCCGGTTCAGTTGAGGCTTGGACGCGGGGTCGAGTACTTTGCTCAGGCGCTCACGGCGCTTGACGAGATCGGCCAGCGTGTAGCGACCGAGGGTCGCGAAGAAACTGTCGCAGGCCTCGGCGATCACGTCCGCCAGGCCGCAGACATTCGTGATGACGCAGCGATTCCGTTCGACATCGAAGCACTCGACGGGCTTAAGCGGCCCCTCGGTGTAGCGGACAACCTCGCCGATATTGATGTGGCTCGGATCGCGCGCCAGCTCGATGCCACCGCCCTTGCCGCGATAGCTTTTGATGAATCCGCCGCGAGAAAGGTTGTGCACGACCTTGACGAGATGGTTGCGCGAGATGTCGTAACGCTCGGCGATTTCCGAGATGTTGGCGATTCGGTTGCGCTGAATGGCGAGATACATCAGGACCCGCAGGGAATAATCGGTGTAATAGGTGAGCTGCATCGCGGCTAGATTTCAAAGGCCTGGATAAGCGGCAAAAGTTCCCTCTCTTCGGCGTGGCTGAAGACCATGTCCATAAGGGGATACAGAACTGCTTCCTCCTTGAGGTAGTGACTCCGGAAAAGCGCCATCGGCTCAACCGGCTGGTCGAACGTTTGCAGGATTATAGCGCAGTCCCTCGTCAGGCGGAGCTCTATCGAGTTGATCCACCACGCGCTCGATCTCGCGGTGTTCTGACCGCATTGCGGCCGTCGGGCCGCCGCCATCCATTCCCGTTTGCGCTTCGAGCAGGGGAAACAGCACGGCTTCCTCGATGTCGATGTAGCGCCTCAGTCCCAATGACAATTCGCCCAAACGGCGGTGGACGCTGTCAATCTGACAGAGCCCTACCGCAAACTCGAACTCACGCCAAAGCTCGTGCAGGCGGTGATGATCGGCACCCATGACACTTGCGACCGTCCGTTGTGCTCCCTGCGCGGGCTTGGCCAGCATCACCCGCCATACGAGCGGGCCGCGCTTCGAGCGGCCACCAGTAAAAGTCGAGGCCGTAGCGATTCTGCAATTCGAAGAAAAGTGGCCCCGGCTTCCGGCGGGCCGCAACCTCAAAGTAGTCGCCGGGTGCGAGACATTCAAAGGCCTCCAGCGCACGTGCGCGTTCGCGCTCGGAGAGTCCTCCCAAATCGAGGACCGGACGTTCGCGGATCGCTCCTGCTAAGCCGACCGTGCCGCTTGATCGTTTTCTTGGAGGCATTGCTCTTGACCACCGTTGTAGAAGATGTATATTCAATACATCTTAAGGAGCCGTTCCGTCAAGCGCGCTAGTTGAGCCTGGCGCGCCAAGGCCGGAAAAGGAAACGTGGTCATGAGCACTCTCTCCGACGCAATCCGAAAGCATCATCGATCTTTGGCCAGGACTCTGGAGGCGCATGCGCGAGGGGTAGGGGGTGGCGAGCCACAGACCGAGCGCGATGCGTTCGTGGCGTTTCTGAAGGGCGATCTGCTGCCTCATGCGCGCGGCGAGGAGCGCCACCTCTACGGCGTCGTCGATACGCTCGTTCGGGAACACGGCAAGGCGACGACGACCATGATGGTCGATCACGAATTTATCAACGACTACGTCGCGAAGATTGAGCTTGTAACGCATCGGCTCGAGAGTGCGGGTGACAGCGAGCGAGCGCTGCTGCTGCGGGACCTGCGGGAATTGTCGCTCCGGCTGGACGCGATTGTGGAACTTCATCTGGCCAAGGAAGAGCGTGTCTACCTGCCACTGATCGAACGACAACTCGACGATGCGCATCAGCGCCAAATCCTGGAAGCAATTCACGAATCTTACGAGAAGGAGAATAGCATGCCTGACGATCGGCCATTGGACGTGCGCAACGTCGTACCGCGGGAGCGTCATACGCTCATCTTCGACACCTATACGGGGCTCAAGCCGGGCGAGGCGTTCATTCTGACCAATGACCACGACCCGCGGCCGCTCTACTACCAGTTCGAGGCGGAGCACACCGGTCAGTTTTCGTGGGATTACCTCGAACAGGGTCCGGAGGTCTGGCGGGTTCGGATCGGGCGGCGGAGCGGACACTAGAGCGCCGCTGCTCCCGGTGATGTCGGAGCTTCAAGCTGGGATGGTAACCATGGCGAGCGAAGAGGACATCCTGCAGGCTTTGCGCGGGGTCAACGATCCCGAGGTCGGGGTCAACATCGTCGATCTCGGGCTCGTCTACAGCATGGAAATTCAGGGCGACAACGTGCGCATCGTGATGACGATGACGACGCCGGCCTGTCCCATGCATTCGTATCTGACCGAGGAGGTGCGCGAGGCGATCCTGAGCCAGCACGATGAAGTCGAGAACATAAGCGTCGAACTGGTCTGGGATCCGCCCTGGTCGCCCCAGATGATTTCCGAAAAGGGCAAGCGTCAGCTGGGCTGGACTTGAGTAGAGGCCGAGCGGAGATCGCGCCATGAATCAGATGATTGAAACAATTCAGGCCTATCATCAGGAGATTCTGCGCGCTCTCAATGCTCTGAGCGGCGCCGTCGTGGCGGATGCAGAGGGAACCCATAGCCTTCAGCTAATTGGATTTCTGCGGCACAAACTTTTACCGCACATGCATAGCGAAGAGCATCATCTTTACCAGTTGGTTGACGCGCTCATCACGGGGCAGGACATGAGTGTGACCGCAACCATGGCCATCGATCATCAGTTTGTGGAGCGCCAAATTGGCCTGATCGATGAGTGCCTAAGGACAGCAAGGCTTAACAGCGCACAAGACTCGGAACACCGGACGATCCGTCGGGAGCTTGAACTCCTGCTGGCGCAACTGAATGCGGTGCTCAGGCTGCATTTGCGAAGAGACGAACAGGTCTACCTGACGGTCCTCAGGCACTACGCAGGCCGCGGGATAGGGAACGAAATTCGGCTCCGTATGCAACGCGTATACGGAGAGGGCAAGGCAAGCACATTGCCGACGGATGCTGCGGTTCAGTGGGGCATCTCATGAATTTGCTAGCGGAATGGCTTGGGCACTTACGTTTTAACTTCAGCGATGAATTGCTGGTAAGCGACGCGCGTGTCGGGGTGTTCTACACGGCGGTCGAAATCTCAACTGGCGATGTCGGAGTCGCCTTCACGCCGCGCGACTTGAGCGACACGGTATGCTGCCCGAAGACCGCCGCGGGAGCGCCGCCGGCCGGTCGTCTCATCGGCGTCAAGGCGTGGGAGACGGCGGAGTATGCCCTTTCGCCGAGCGCTCTCAGACGAGCACTCGGCATCGCGACACTGAATGCGCTTTCCGCCGCAGCCATCGAGCGGCACGGGCTGCCAGAGGGGGTGCTTCGAGAAGGGCTTGATGCGCTGGATGCGGCCGAAATCACGCCTGACGATAGGGTCGTGATGGTAGGGGCGTTCATCCCCTTCATAAAGAAGCTCAAGGGCCGGGTCTCAAGCCTCAAGGTGATCGACAAACATCGCGAGGCGCTCAAGCCGGAAGAGCAGGCTCTGTGGATGCCGCCCGAACGCGCTGCAGAGGCCCTGGAGCCGGCGAGCGTAGTTATTCTATCAGGTTCGACGCTGGTTGAAGGCGGGATCGAAGAGCTCTTGAGCCTTTCACGAGCCGCACGAGTTCGCGTGATGGCCGGGCCAACCACTCCCCTCTGGCCGCGGCCATTTTTCAACCGCGGAATCGCCATCCTCGGCGGCATACGCGTGTTGAGCGGCAGAGACCTGCTCACGATCGTGGGCCAGGGCGGCTCGGGCTACTTGTTCGAGCAGGCCGCTCAGAAGGCCTGCGTGATTGATCCGGCTCGACGTGATCGAGCCGCCGCCCAGCCGCCAGCAGGTTTGTTGCGCACCGCGATGGTGTCGTCGGGGAGATGAAATGGCTGCCGATATCATGCCGCGACGGATCGAAGCTCGTAGTTATGCCGTCGATGAGGTCCTGCGCGACGGTAGCGCGATCCGAATACGTGCTATCCGGTCCGACGACAAGGCGCGGCTGCTCGATCACTTTGCTGGGCTCAGCGCGAAAACGCGCTACTTCCGCTTCTTCGGCTACAAACGGCAGCTGACCGACGAGGACCTTGCACGTTTCACCCAGCTCGACTTCATCCGACACGTCGGCCTCGCAGCGACTTCTTGGCAGAAGGGCCGCGAGCGGTTCATCGGAGTTGGCCGTTACATCCGCAAGGAGGTCCCCTCGCGGGCTGAGATAGCGCTGGCGGTGCTCGACGAATACCAGGGCGCCGGAGTCGGACCATTGCTGATTCGGCACCTCGGCCACATCGCTCACGAGAGCGGCATCACACAGTTTGAAGCTGACGTTCTAGGTGATAACAGCCGAATGCTCGCGGTCTTGCGCAAGAGCGGATGCATTCTTCATCACGCGAACGACGCGGGAATCGTTCACTTTACCCTGCAATGTCCAGAGCTGTCGGCGTCGCCTGTTAACGGCGGCGAATTCAATCAGACGGGCCATCAGACCAACGGCCCGAAAGGAGACGACCATGGCTGATTTCTATGTGAAAGACGCGGCGAAGCACCGTCAGAAATTGCGGCACCTGAAACCCGAAACCGCGCAGGCCTTCGCCAGCTTCAGCGAAGCGGTGTTCAAGGATGGCGCGCTGTCGAGCAAGGTCAAAAACCTCATCGCGATTGCCGTGGCGCATGTCACGCAATGTCCCTGGTGCATTGACGGACATGTGCGAGGGGCTAAGCGGCTTGGCGCTACCGACGAGGAGATCGCCGAGGCAATTTACGTGGCGGCCGAGATGCGCGCTGGCGCGGCGCTCAGCCACGGCGGAATCGCGATGGCGGCGAGCGAAGGGCAGACGCAATAGGACGGCACGTCGGGCAGGCGGCATCAGCATGGCCACGATCCGAGTCGTTTTCGAGAGCGGCGAGCCCGAGCAGGTGATTGAGTTCGATCCCGCAAGGACTCCGTTTCAGCATGACGGCAAGGCGGGTTCGCTGTTTGATGTGTTAGTCGGGCACGGCGTGCATCTGGAGCACGCCTGCGGCGGCAACTGCGCATGTACGACCTGTCACGTGATCGTCAAGCGGGGGTTCGACGAACTCTCGGAAGCGTCGGAGCAGGAAGAGGATCTGCTCGACAAGGCGCCCGGCCTGGCGATGACTTCGCGGCTTGGTTGTCAGGCGGTCGTTGAGAACCCGTCAGCAGAAGTCATCGTGCTCGTACCGCGCTTCACCATCAACCAGCTCAGCGAAAACGTTCACGCAATTTCATAAAGGAGAGAATTGAATGTCAGCTACAACCCAGTTCGGAGAAGTCTTCAAGAATGAACATCGCGCGATTCGCGATTCGTTGCTCAACCTGATCCAGGCCTTCCGCAACCGAGATGTGTCAAACGTTCGCCATTTTCTTAACCAAGCGGCGGCATTAGCCGGACCGCATTTTCGCTACGAGGAGGAAGCGTTTTACCCGGCGCTCATCGAGGTACTTGATGAGGAGCAGGTGCAGAAGCTGCTGAGCGATCACGATCGCGCGATTGATGCGGCGCGCAATCTCGTGGAGCTAGCCGCCCAGAGTGAGCTTACCGAGCAGGATGCCCAGAGCGGCGCGAAGTATGCGCGCAGCCTTCTACCACATGTCTTTGAGTGCGACGGGCTTTCGATTATGGCCGAGCTTTTGCCGGACAAAACGATGCAGCGGGTTTTAGAAGCGCGGGACCAGTCGCGCGGAGCGCACTTGGACCTGCTGCGCTGGGCCGACACGGTCCGCAGCCACGCGGCGGCCGCTCAGTCCGCCTGAGCCCCCTCTGGGAAAGGAAGGTGAGTCATGCCGTGGGTCATAACGAGGCTGTGCATTGACTGCCTGGACACGGGATGCGTCAGCGTCTGTCCCGTCGATTGCATCTACGAACCACTTGAACCCGGTAAAGACGGACTGCCGAATCAGCTCTACATCAACCCGGACGAATGCATCGACTGCGGCGCCTGCGAACCGGAGTGTCCGTGGCAGGCGATCTACGAGGAGCCGGCGGTGCCGGAGTTGTTCCAGAGCGATGTCGCGCTTAACCGCCGGACGGTTGAATCGCCCGAGCAGTTCCGGGTGAAAACGTTCGAGGAGAAGCCCGGTCCCACTCCTGAAGAGATTGAGGAGAACAAACGCAAGTGGGGACTCAAATAGAATTCCTGGCAGATCTCTGAGCTAGAGGCGGATGAAGATTCGCAGACAAGGAGGACTTCGTACATGAACACTTATGTGATGCTTACCAGGCTTTCGCCGGATGCGTTGGCGGCACCGGCCGCTGTGGAGAACCTGAACCGCCAAGTCAACGACCGCATCAAGCAAGAGTGTTCCGCGATCAAGTGGCTCGCCAACTACGCGATCGCGGGACCCTGCGACTACGTGGACATTTTTGAGGCGCCTGACGCTGACACGGCGACCAAAGTCGCCCTCTTGATTCGTTCCTTCGGCCGCGCCACTGCCGAGCTTTGGACCGCCACACCCTGGGACCGTTTCGTGGATCTGGCGCGCCACCTCAACAGCTAGCAGACGTGAGGTGATCGAAATGGCGGAATATACCCATGAATGGCTGTGCCGGCAGATTGTCGACAATACCGGAGACGCGGTCATTTTCGGAGACGCTGACGGCAAGGTGCAGCTATGGAACGCCGGCGCGGAGAGAATTTTCGGCTTTCGCGCCGACGAGATCGTAGGCAAGTCGATGGACCTGATCATTCCCGAGAATCTCCGGGAGCGTCACTGGGACGGGTACAATGAGACGATGAGGACCGGGCGCACCCAATACAGCCGGAATTTGCTGGCAGTCCCGGCGCTTCGCAAGGACGGCTCGCGAATCTCCATCGAGTTTACGATCGCTCTAATCCGCGGCGAAGATGGAAAGCTTCTGGGTCCCGCGGCGATCCTGCGCGAGGTTACGGCGCGATGGAATCACGACAAGGAAATCCGCAAGCGTCTGGCCGCTCTCGAAGCGGAGGGGGCCAGCCTAACCGGCGCTGCGAAGTCGGTCTCGTAGGCCGAAGAGGTCCTTTGCTCTTGCAGAAGTGCGAGAGGTTCTTGGGAGGTGAGCTATGGACGCAGGCCAGCATTCGAGTTTTTTCAATCAAGTTTTCTGTGTGCCAACGCTCGGACGTTTTCGCGAGCCGGGGCGGAGATTGGAAGCAAGCGCTCAGGCAGCGATCGCTCCGGATGAGAGGCTGATCGACCAGCGGGCTCTGACACGCTGGGCCGACGATGGCGGTCGCTGGGTGAACGAAAACGGGACGACAGATTGGGGGGACATCGTATGACCGACCACGAAAAGAATAAGCAGGCGCTTCGCCCGAGCGCGGGCGCAATGGTGTCAATCACGATCGCGGATGAGATAGCGCGTCTCAAAGAAAAGCCGGAGTGGTCATCGGAGGATCGTCTCGCCGTTAGCCTGGTTAAAGATGGTGCGCTGAACGTCCTGCTTATGGTGCTTAGGAAGGAGGCCCAACTAAAAGAGCATCGCACGAGAGGACCGATCGCCGTGCACGTGCTTTCCGGCGTGATTCGCTTTTCCACTGGAACCGAGCAGGTGAGGCTATCGGCTGGAAGCATGGTCGCCCTGGACCGCGATGTCCTTCATAGCCTCGAAGCTCTCGAGGAGAGCGCGGTACTGCTCACTACCGCGATCGGCTGATTGGCATACTCCTCACGCGGCAGAAGCGGAGAAGTCGTCGAGAACGATCACAAGTCGGACGTCGAGGAAAATCTGGCGAGCACTGGATAGCGCGAGAGTTCAAACATGGGAGCAAGCGGACCTCAGTTGACGGTTGAAAGCGGCGGCGCTGCTCGCACGCCGGCGCCTCCAAGGCTCAAGTATGAGCGGCTGCCGCTGCTTGCGCTCGCGATCGTCGCACTCATGGCGGCACTATGGGCCGGCTTGCTGCGCCTAGGGTGGAATCTGCCGGCGATTCAGCCCGGACTCTATGTGGCGCATGGTCCACTGATGGTATGCGGCTTTCTCGGTACGCTGATAAGCCTCGAACGAGCGGTGGCGCTCGGAACGGGCTGGAGTTATGTCGCGCCCTCGCTGAGCGGCCTAGGCGCTCTTGCTTTGATCGTGGGCGTGCCCGACCCGGTCGGACCTTTGCTCATCACTGTGGGCAGCCTGGGTCTTATCGCGATTTTTGCCGCGATCCTCCACCGCCAGCCGGCTTCATTCACGGTCACGATGGCGCTCGGGGCAATAGCGTGGTTTGTCGGCAACTGCCTGTGGCTCGCCGGCATACCAATCCTGGAGATGTTCTTCTGGTGGACTGGCTTCCTCGTCCTGACCATTGTCGGTGAGCGGCTTGAGTTGAGCCGACTGACCGGGCCCGGCGAGCAAAACCGCGCGCTCTTTCTATTCGGCACCGGAATTTTTCTGGTCGGCCTTGCGCTCGCATCGCATAACCCCGCTCCTGGCCTTCGGCTCGCTGGTATTGGGATGTTCGTGATGGCGCTCTGGCTGTGGCGCTACGATCTCGCGCGCCGGACCGTGAAGCAGCAGGGACTCACTCGCTTCATCGCGGTGAACCTGCTGGCCGGGTACTTCTGGCTGGGCTTCGGCGGGCTTACGTGGATTTGGTTCGGGAACGATCTGACGACCTTTCATTACGACGTGATGCTGCACAGCGTCTTTCTTGGCTTCGTCTTCTCGATGATCTTCGCCCATGCGCCCATGATCTTTCCGGCTGTGCTGCAGAGGCCGTTGCCTTACCGTCAAATCTTTTATGCGCATTCGGCGCTGCTGCACCTGTCGCTTCTCCTGCGTATCGGCGGCGACCTGGCGCACTCCTATGCAGCTTACGAATGGGGCGGCCTTCTGAATGTAGTTGCCGTACTGATCTTTGTCGGAAACACCGGACACGCTGTCAGCTCCGGGATATTGAAGGGGCGGCAATGCATGCCGCGCATGATGGCCTCGCATAAGGGGCAACGGATAATTCCGTGATGCAGCGACGACAAATGCTTTCCGGATACGACGAAATCGCAATTGCCGAGCGCGAATGGCGCATCGCGGGCCTTCTGTGGATAGCGCTCGGCGCCTTGGCGCTCGGGCCTTTCGGTGTTGCCGCGCGGGCGGGGCGGGTCCTCTTCGCGTTCAGCTTGATGGTGCACATCGCTGAGGCCCTGTACACGGCGCTACGTGCCTCGCTGGTGGGACTCAGCGCACGCACTTGGCTTCTCAGGACACTGGTGCTGGGTTCTTTCGCTGTCCTGGCATTAGAGTTCCATCTCAAACACGCACCCCGCCTGAGGTCCGTGAGATGAGATACGGGTGGTTAAGCGTGGGGCGCGCGCTACACGTGCTCTCGGTAGTGATCTGGATCGGCGGCATAGCGGCGGTGACGACCGTGATCTTTCCGGCGATGCGCCGACTCGAGCCGAATGAGCAGAAAGTCTGGCTGTTCGAGCAGGTCGAGCGCCGCTTTCGTCCGCAAGCGAGGATCGCCTGGTTCATCGTTGGCCTGAGTGGATTTTACATGGTTGGGGCACTCAACGCTTGGCCGCGATTCACGGAGGCCCGCTACTGGTGGATGCATGCGATGGTGGCATTGTGGCTGATCTTCGGGCTGATGCTGTTCGTCATCGAGCCACTGTTCGTCGGACCCCGCCTGGAACGAATGCTTGCAACCGAACCCGCCAAGGCTCTCGCGCGAATCGAGACCATGCACTGGATGCTGCTCGTGTTGAGTTTGCTTGTTATCGCCGCGGCGGTGGCGGGCACCCATGGTTGGTTGTGATCGGGCGAACGCAACAGAGGCTTGGCTGAACCTCAAAGGACGACTCCCGATGAATTCACGAGTTTTAGAGGAAGCTGAACACAGCGACAGCCGCGCTAGCGAATCGTTTGGCGGACGCCTCTGTCAACTCATGGCGGCCGAGCACGCAAATCTGGACCGTCTGTTGGCACAGGTTTCGGCACAGGAAGGAGCGGCTAGCATTGAGAGCTATGGAGAATTCCGCAAGGGCCTGCTCAGGCACATCAGCATCGAGGAGAAGATCTTGCTGCCGATGGCTGAGCGGCGGCGCGGTGGAGAACCTCTGGCGCTTGCGGTCCGCCTGAGACTCGATCACGGCGCGCTCGCCGCGCTGATGATGCTCCCGCCCTCCGCCACAACGCTCAGCGCCATACGCGCCGTGTTGGACGCGCATAATCCGCTCGAAGAGGCCCCGGGCGGCGTTTACGAACAGTGCGAAAGGGTCGCAGGTCCTGAGCTTGATGAGATCCTCGCCCGCTGCGAAGCGGCCGCAAAGGTTCCCGTATCACCCTGGGTTGAGAGCCCCAAGGTTCTCGCGGCAGCGAAGCGAGTGCTAATACGCGCGGGTTACGGAGATTCTTTGCTGAATCCTCGAGACGAGAGACCGGAGTGACCGACGATAGGGCCCACGCAATTCATCAGTGGAGAAATAAACCTTGAGAAAGGCAGATTCTCGCTCACTGCTGAAGGTGCTCGTCTCCGAGTTTGCCGGTTATCGCCACATCTGTGGCGGGCATCCATGATGGATTTTGATTTAATCGAATAAGGCGCCTCGCGGGCGCCGGGGGTTTTTACGATGGCCCCGGAACGTGAAAAACACATCGCCGAACGTGCCCTGCTGACGATTGATGAGGCCCGGTTGATGGACCTCTATCGGCGGATGGTTCTGATCCGGCGCTTCGAGGACAAGGTCGCGGAGATGTATAGCCGGGGCAAGATCACCGGCTTCTGCCATCTCTATGCGGGCGAAGAGGCGGTCGCCGTAGGCGCTATCTCCGCCCTCTACGACAAGGACTACGTCGTCTCCACCTACCGTGAGCATGGCCATTGCCTTACCAAGGGCGCGTCTCCGCGCGTGGTGATGGCGGAGCTGTTCGGCAAATCGACCGGACTTTCGCGCGGGCACGGCGGCTCGATGCATATGTTCGACGCCAACCTGCGCTTCATGGGTGGCTATGCCATCGTCGGTGGCGGGTTGCCGCTTGCGGCTGGACTCGGGCTCTCAATCGTCTATAAGGAGGAGCCCGAGGTAGTCTGCTGCTTCTTCGGCGACGGTGCGCTGCCACAGGGCGCGTTCCACGAGAGCCTTAATATGGCCTCACTCTGGAAGCTGCCCGTGATCTTCATGTGCGAGAACAACTTCTACGGTATGGGCACGCTCGTACAGAACGCCATCTGCCAGGAGGAGCTTTACCGCTTTGCCGAGCCGTACAAGATGCCGGGCGTGCGAGTCGACGGAATGGACGTGCTCGCAGTCTATCAAGCGGTGCTCGAGGCGGCAGCGCGCGCCCGTGAGGGCCATGGCCCGTCGCTCATCGAAGCGGTCACCTATCGCTATCGCGGCCATTCGATGTCCGACCCGGCCGAGTATCGCTCCAAGCGTGAGGAACGAATCTGGCAGGAGCGCGATCCGATCAAGAAGCTCAGGGCCAAGCTCCTGCATGAAGGAAACTCGATCGATACCAAGCTAGACGACATCGAGCGCGAAGTCGTCGCGATTATCGACGACGCAGTGAAGTTCGCCGAGCAAAGTCCCGAGCCCTCGATCGACGAACTTGGCAGGTACGTCTACGTGGAGTGAAGGCGAGGTCTCAGCATGGCCCACATCACATACAGAGAAGCGCTCAACCAAGCCCTGCGCGAGGAACTCGAGCGCGACGAACGCGTCTTCATCATGGGCGAAGAGGTCGGCTATTTCGGCGGTGCCTTCAAGGTTACCGACGGCCTGCTGGCGGTCTATGGTGAGAAGCGCGTGCGCGATACGCCGATCTCGGAACTCACGATCGTGGGTTCGGGAATCGGTGCCGCGATGGGCGGGCTCAAACCGATCGTCGAGTTGATGACTGTCAATTTCGCCCTGCTCGCGATGGATCAGATCGTCAACCACGCCGCCAAGATTCATTACATGTTCGGCGGCCATGCCAAGGTGCCGGTAGTTATACGCGCACCGCAGGGCGCAGGCCATCAACTCGGCGCGCAGCACAGCCAGAGCCTCGAAGCTTATTTCCTGCACTCCCCAGGGTTACGTGTCGTAATCCCGGCGACCCCGGCCGACGCCAAGGGCCTGCTGAAGACGTGCGTCCGCCAGGAGAATCCGGTGGTTTTTCTCGAACACGAATCGCTCTACGGTGTGAAGGGCGAGGTGCCTGAAGGCGAGCACTTAGTGCCGCTCGGCAGGGCTAACGTGCTGCGCGTGGGCAAGGACGTCACGATCGTCGCGTACTCGAAATGCGTGTACGACGCGCTTGCCGCCGCCGACGCGCTTGAGAACGAGGGAATCGACGCCGAAGTTATCGACCTGCGCACGCTCAATCCGCTCGACATCGCGACCGTCATCGATTCCGTCAAGAAAACCGGCAAAGCGATCGTTGTATACGAGGGATGGCGCACGGGCGGCGCCGGTGCCGAGATTGCGGCACAAATCTACGAAGCCGCGTTCGACCATCTCGATGCGCCAGTCGAGCGCGTAGCCACGCTCGATACGCCGATGCCGTACAACGCGCGACTGGAGCGCGCGGCCCTGCCCAGCGCGGCCGATATCGTCAAGGTCGCCGAGCAGTTGGTCTAGCGAGAGAAGATCGAGGGCTCGTGCCGGAGTTGACGCGCGTCCGGCCGGGATCGCTTGCGTGCGAGATACGAAAAGGGTCGTACCATCATGAGCGGCAACGAGATTACGATGCCGAAGCTCTCCGACACGATGGAAGAGGGCAAGATTCTGCGCTGGCTCAAGCATCCGGGCGATACTATTCATCGCGGCGACGCAATCGCCGAAGTCGAGACCGACAAGGCCGACATGGTGATGGAGGCCTTCGACGACGGGGTACTCGACGAGATCCGGCTCAAGGAGGGCGAGAGCGCGAAGGTTGGCGAGGTTATCGCGGTCCTGAGGTCCGCAGACGAGGCACACGCGCCCGCAGGCGCGAGCGCCTCGCCTGCGCAGCCGGCTGCAGAGGCTCAGCCGACACGCGTGTCGGCTGAGCCTCTGGCGGAGATGGAAGAGCCCGAGCCGGCCGGCGAAGCCGTCAGTGCAACCGACGACTTCGCGGTTCCAGCGCCGGAAGTCCATCCTGCTCTCAGCGCCAATCCGTCCGCGGTTCCCACCGCTATCGCGGCTCCGCCGCGGCCGAAAGCGGTTGCGGTCGCCACGCCGTCGCGGCCGCCCGCTGTCGGCGAGCACGCCAAGTTTCGCGCTTCGCCACTTGCGCGTCGGACGGCCGAGGAAGCCGGCCTCGATTTGAACGAGATAAAGGGCAGTGGCCCCGAAGGGCGCATCACCAAACGCGACGTCGATGACTTCATCCGCGAGCAGCAGTTGTTTCGCTTCCGTCGCCTGATCGCGCCACGTGAGGGCGCACCCGGAACGCGCGAAGAGCTGTCCAAGATGCGCAAGACAATCGCGCAGCGCATGGCCCAGTCCAAGCGCGAAATCCCGCACTTCTACGTCACCATCGAAGTCGACATGGAGGAGGCGGTCAAGCTCAAGAACTCGCTCGAAGCGACCGAACTCTTCGAAGAGGACATCACCTACAACGACATAATCATCAAGGCGACCGCACTCGCCCTGAGCCGCTATACCCGGATGAACGCGAGCTTCGAGGACAACGGCGTTATCATCTATCCACACATCAATATCGGGATGGCGGTCGCGGTCGAGGACGGTCTTATCGTGCCAGTGATCCACGAATGTGAGCGGCTGACATTGCCAGAGATCGCGCGCGCGGCGCATCGCCTGGTTACGAAGGCGGCGCGCGGCGGCTTCTCAGGCGACGATCTTTCGGGTGCGACGTTTACGATCTCGAATATGGGGATGCTTGGGGTCGAGCACTTCGCCGCCGTCATCGTTCCGCGACAGGCGGCAATCCTGGCCGTAAGCGCCATTAAGGATCGCCCCGTCGTGCGCAACGGTCAGCTCGGCATCGGCAAGACCATGATGGTGACGGTCGCATGCGACCACCGGATAATAGACGGAGTCATCGGCGCACGCTTCCTGAACGAGATAAAGCGCTTCCTGGAGAACCCGGCGAGCCTCCTGGTCTAAGCACACACCCATTCTCCACGATTGAGTGCCGAGCGACGCAGTTGCCGCCCTCTTTTTCAGACGGCGTGAAAATTGGCTAACTCCCGTTACGACTTCGCGGTAATCGGCTTTTGATCGCGAGCGAGTCCCGCCAGCGAAGCGAGTGTTGACAGGAGCCGGCTATGACGTCCCCCTGTTGGACCAACCTGCCGATTTGTTGGAGTGATCGACGAGAACCCTCATGTCGTCATCGTCGGCGGCTTTTTCGGTGGTACCCACGCGAGTTTGGCAAGGGAACGAGACCGCCCAATAGACCGCGACCACAGATGCCGCGCATCTACGGAGACTGACAGCCGGCGAAAACCTCACGATTGACATTTCGGCTATAAAGATGTATTGTAAATATATGTTCTAGCAATGGAGAGAAATCATGAACAATAACCCCGAGCTGGAGGCCCTAATTAAGCTGCGCGACCGTTTGGTCAGGGAACGGCTGCAAGTTCTGCATAAGCTCGCGGCCGCGTCGCCGACCAGCCCTCTTCCCGATGAAACACTGCAATCCCTAGCAGTGATCCAGACAGCCGCTCTGGGTATCGATGCGGAGATCGCCACGCACATGCCCAGGTTGGGGCACGGCGCAGAGGAGTGATGGCGGCCGGTTGCTGAAAGTGTCGCACACCTGCCAAGCCGGAAAGTAGACCTTCGTGACGCATGCGCTGGGTGACTCCACGCTTGCCGTGATGCACACATTCGAGGCGCGATGATTGTCGAGTCGGAACTGAATCAAGGAGTATGCGAGCTGTGAAGACAGAGGTCTCTCGTTTCGTAAGTTTCAGGCTGTTCTTTGGCCTAACCGTTATCGCAATTTTCGGACTGATGACAACTCAACCAACGCGCACCGCCCGTGCGGCGGGTAAGACGATTGTGGTCACGATGACCGACAAACCGCCCGCCTACGTCCCCGAAAAGCTCACGGTCAAAGCGGGCACGACGGTGGTGTGGAAAAACACCGCGCAGAGCCTTCACGACGTAACGACTGACCCAAGCTTGGTGCAGAATAAAAATGACGTAGCTCTGCCGGCGGGTGCGAAGCCTTTCGATTCCGGCTTCATGCCGCCGGGAGCGAGTTGGAGCTACACGTTTTCGGTGCCTGGCCGGTACGCCTACGCATGTATCCCGCACGAAAAGGACCACATGGTCGGCGAGATAACAGTGACGAAATAGTCCCCTTTCAGGGGCACCGCGGAGCAAAACGTAGCAGCTTTGCAATGGAGGCGTACGGTGAACGACACTGCAGCGACAACGCAAGCAAGCGACCAGATAATTCTAAATCCGTCGGTGCTCCAGTTTCTGCATGGCTCACCGAAGAAGCTCCTCATCGGCGGACAATGGATGTCGTCGAAATCCGGCAAGACATTCGAGACCATCAATCCGGCCACCGAGGACGTTGTCGCACTGGTGGCCGAGGGTGACAAGGGCGATGTAGACGAAGCAGTTAAGGCGGCGCGCAAGGCCTTCGAGACTGGCAGGTGGGCCAAGATGGGACCGCACGAGCGCGCTCGTTATCTAATCAAGATTGCCGACCTTATCGAGCAACACACTGATGATCTCGCCCAACTCGAGACACTCGACAACGGCAAGCCGCTCTCGCAATCGCGGGCGATCGATATTCCGAAGGCGGCCGAAACCTTTCGCTACTACGCCGGTTGGTGCACCAAGATCTATGGCGAAACCAATCCGTCCGATCCGTCGATGTTCAACTACACGCTGCGCGAACCCATAGGCGTGTGCGGACAGATCATCCCGTGGAATTTTCCGCTGCTGATGGCTGCCTGGAAGATCGCACCGGCGCTCGCATGCGGCAACACCGTCATCCTGAAGCCCGCGGAGCAAACACCGCTCACCGCGCTCAGGCTTGGTGAGCTGATCCTCGAAGCCGGTCTGCCCGACGGCGTCGTCAATATCATCACCGGCTTCGGTCCCGGTGCTGGAAGTTCGATTGCCGAGCATCGCGACATTGACAAGGTCGCCTTCACCGGTTCGACGGAGGTTGGCAAACTGATCCTCCAGGCCTCGGCCGGAAACTTGAAGCGTGTGTCACTCGAACTCGGTGGCAAGTCGCCCAACATCATCTTTCCCGATGCCGATCTGGAGAGCGCCGTGCCAAGCGCGATGATTGGAGTCTTCTACAACTCAGGCCAGGTATGCGCAGCTCGAACTCGTATCTTCGTTCAGCGCGACATGTACGGGGATTTCGTCGAGAAATTCGTAAAGGCCAGCGCCAGCATGGTCTTGGGTGACCCGTTCGACCCAAAGACGAAGATGGGGCCGCTCGTCTCAAAGGAGCAGTTCGAGCGGGTGATGAACTACGTCGAAGTCGGTAAGGGAGAGGGGGCCAAGCTGGCAACCGGCGGCGAGGCACTGAGTGGCAAGGGCTATTTCGTCAAGCCCACGGTCTTCGCCGACGTTGATAACAATATGCGGATTGCTCGCGAGGAGATTTTCGGGCCAGTCGCGGCGGCAATTCCGTTTAAGGATGAAGACGATGCAGTGTTCCAGGGCAACGACACGCTCTACGGGCTTGCCGCCACTGTGTGGACCCGTGACATCAGCCGTGCGCATCGGCTCGCGCGTGCCCTGAAGGCAGGAACCATTTTGATCAATTCTCATGGTGGCTCTGACGTTATCTCGCCGTTCGGCGGCTATAAGCAGTCCGGTTTCGGCCGCGAACTCGGTATGCATTCGTTGGAGCTCTATACCCAGATCAAATCAGTTTACTGCAAGCTGTAAGAGTACGTTGCTATGACATCACGACCCCCGTTTCCACCGTTCCGTCACGAGACCGCGGTCCAGAAAGTTCGGATGGCGGAGGACGCTTGGAATGCGCGCGACCCGGAACGGGTGGCGCTCGCTCACGCCGAGAACAGCACCGGTGGGGTAACCGCGCGAGTTTATCCAGGGCCGCGCGGCGATCATCCAGTTTCTCACGCGCAAGTGGGCCAAGGAGCTAGGAGCTGTGGGCCTTTGCCGGAAATCGAATCGCCGTGCGCTTTGCCTAGAATGGCACGATGATTCTGGAACCTGTTCTCGCCTATGGCAACGAGAATTGGAAGTTTGACGAGAAGGGGCTCATATCACCCAGTTCGACGAGCTATTTCGCGGACGGTCCTCTTAAACGAAGGCTGGGAGAACGTTCGCGGACCAGAACGGAACCGCTTCGTGAGCCGACAGGAGCGAAGCAAGGCCTTCAGGAAAAGCAAAATGGAATACTACAAGTATTTAATCGTAGGTGGCGGCATGACAGCCGATGCCGCAGTCCGAGGTATTCGGGAGCTCGACAGCGACGGATCAATAGGGCTCATCTGCGCCGAGGCCGCTGGGCCCTACGATCGGCCTCCGCTCTCCAAAGGCCTCTGGAAGGGAAAAGAACTGGAGAGCATATGGCGCAAAACCGCCGAAGTTGCTGGCGTGACGCTTCACTTGAGAACGACGGCGACACGGGTCGACGTGAACGAGCAACGCGTCGTGGATCGGGACGGGGGCGCGTACTCCTATAAGAAGCTGCTCCTCGCCACTGGCGGATCACCTCGACATCTGCCGTTTGGCACTGAGTCGATCATCTATTTTCGAACACTTGACGATTACCGGCGGCTCCGTGGTCTGGCAGACAAGGGGGATCGGTTCGCGGTAATTGGGGGAGGTTTCATCGGCTCTGAAATCGCGGCGGCGCTCGCGATGAACGGCAAGCACGTCACAATGATTTTTCCGGAAACCGGGATAGCGCTGCTCGCGTTCCCCGCCGATTTGTCGGATTCGGTTACGCGATTGTACCAAGAAAAAGGTGTCGAGGTTCTGACCGGCAAAACCGTGGAAGGTCTCGAAGAACATCGAAACCGCCTCGTTCTCCATGTACCCGGCAATCAGTCAATCACGGTGGATGCGGTGGTTGCCGGCATCGGAATTACGCCCAATGTTGATCTGGCCAAGGCTGCGAATCTGGACGTCTCCAACGGGATCGTGGTTAACGAGCTCCTTCAGACGAGTGCGCCTCATATCTATGCGGCCGGCGATGTCGCGAATTTCTTCAATCCCGCACTGAACAAGCGAATTCGCGTTGAGCACGAAGACAACGCCAATACGATGGGTCGGCTAGCTGGGCGAAATATGACCGGGGCTTCCGAGCGTTATACGCACCTCCCCTTCTTTTACTCCGACCTTTTCGAACTCGGCTATGAGGCTGTCGGCGAAATCGACGCGCGAATCCAAACGGTGAACAAGTGGAAGGAACCCTACCGGGAAGGGATCGTGTACTACCTACGCGCCGGCACGATACGAGGCGTTCTACTGTGGAACGTGTGGGAGAAGGTTGAAAGAGCGCGCGCGCTCATCAGCGAAGGACACACTTTTACACTGGCCGAACTCGATTCAGCCATTCCGCTGTGAGCGCCACGATGATCGCCATCAAACGAGCCTACGATCCTCCGAGTCGTGGTGACGGCACCAGAATGTTGGTGGATCGCCTGTGGCCTCGCGGTGTCAAGAAGCAGGAGGCGCAGGTCGAGAAATGGATGCGCGAACTCGGCCCGAGCAATGAGCTGCGGCAGTTCTTTGGCCACGACCCTGCTCGATGGCAGGAATTTCGCAAGCGTTATTTGAACGAACTCAAACGCCCTGAAGCGGCATCTTTGCTGGCGGAACTGCTCGAGATCGCCCGCAGTGGAACCCTGACGCTCGTCTATAGCGCCAAGGATCAGCAGCACAACCAGGCCGTCGTGCTTAAAGAGTTGCTCGACAGAAAATTGCGAAAGGCGTGACTACACGGATGCCGGAGGCGTAAACCATGACATCGATCATCTCCCGTCGAGAACTCTTCCGCGTGTTAGGAGCCGGAGCCGCCCTGATTGGGATTGGTGCCGGCAGCGCAATTGCAACATCCGGCGGTGAATCGAGCGTGGCGAGTTCTCATTCCGTCGCGGCCACCGCGGCGGAACTCGATCGCGGAGTCGTGGCCGAGCCCACTCGCATCCCACCGCCGATCACGGGAAGGAGCCGTCCGATTCATCACGAAGTAACTTTCGACGCGCGTGAGGTGGACGCCGAGATCGAGCCGGGCGCGAAATTTTCCTACATGACCTTCAACGGCCAAGTGCCGGGACCGATGATCCGGGTGCGCCAAGGCGACACCGTCGCCCTGACGTTGCGCAACCATCGTCGCAGCAGCACGTGGCATTCCATCGATCTCCATGCGGTGTACGGCCCGGGCGGCGGCGCCGACCCGCTGACTGTTCTGCCCGGGCAGAGCAAGACCATCACCTTCAAGACGATGTATCCGGGCGCCTTCACCTATCACTGTGCGGTGCCGGGAGAGATGGACATCCATATCGCGCGAGGGATGTACGGCATGATCGTGGTAGAACCCGAACGGGGCCTTCCCCACGTCGATCGCGAGTTCTACCTTGGCCAGAACGAGACCTACACGAAGCAGCTGCCGGGGACGCCCGGGCCGCGCGAGTTCGATTCCGAACGTCTGCTGCGGGAGAGCCCGACGTACGTCGTCTTCAACGGCGCGTTCAACGCGATTACCGGCAAACGCTTCGGCGCGATGAAAGCCAAGGTCGGTGAGACCGTACGCCTTTTCATGGTCAACGGCGGGCCGAACCTGCTCTCAAGCCTTCATCCCATCGGGAACATCTGGTCGCGAGCCTGGATCATGGGCGCGTTCGCGATGCCACCGATGCGCTTTCTTCAGAGCGTGCCTGTGCCACCCGGAAACGCGATCGTCGCCGACATGGAGCTTCCGGTCCCACAGACAATCAAAATCGTCGACCACGCGATGACCCGGGCGCTGAACAAAGGCGTGATGGCGGAGATTGAGGTGGCCGGGCCGCCGAATCTAGACATCTTCAAAGCCTAACGCCCGACCTTGTCAGGAGGTTTGAGGTAAACAATCGACGGAGGAGATACGATGGAAGTCAAACGGCTGATGAAGCATCAGGTAAGGGTCTGCCACCCGCACGATTCCCTTAACGACGCCGCGCAAATTATGTGGGAGGAAGCGTGTGGCTCGGTCCCGATAGTGGACGAAGATTTCAGGCCGGTCGGCTTTTTGACTGACCGGGACATCTGCATGGCGGCGTATACGCAGGGCGGGTCCCTGCGTGAACTAAGAGTGGAGACGGCGATGGCCCGGAGAGTGATTTCCTGCCAAAGCGGAGATGACGTTGAGGGTGCTGCGAGGCTGATGCGCGAAAACCTTGTGCGCCGCCTGCCGGTTCTCGATGCCCATGGCGCACTCCTCGGACTGCTTTCACTAGACGATATAGCCTGTGAATCCCAGCGTAACCTTAGAGGCGGTAGTGACCGCAACTTGGGCGCTTTGGTCGCGGACGTATACGGCACCATCTGCTCCACACGCTGCAGACGCCGTCATAGCCCCGACCCTCCTTTCGTCAGTTCATCTAGTTTATGACTTGGCTGCACCCTCCGAGGTAGGCGATTTCAACTACGATAAGCGGATGGCATTGCGCTTAATACTGCGGCCTGATCCGCCCTTCAGGCTTGATCTGACCGTCTGGGCGCTGCGCCGGCGTCCACGTAACGCCATCGATCGATGGCATGGTACGCAGTACTCGCGGATTTTGCTCATCGACGACTCTCCGATTCATCTTGCTGTCAAACAGATTGCACCGGTGGATCGTCCCGAGCTCGAAGTCGTCTGCATCCATCAAGCGCGCCGCCTGAACGAGGAACGGGTGCGCGGCGTCGTCGAGAAGCTCCTGGGTCTCAACACTGATCTAAGCGGCTTTTATCGGCTAGCGGCGTGCGATCGTCATTTGAGGACACTCGCAGAGCGCTTTGTTGGCTTCCGACCGCCGCGGTTTCCAACGGTCTTCGAGGCGGCGGTCAACGCGATCTCCTGCCAGCAACTCAGCCTGGAGGCTGGACTGACGGTACTCAATCGCCTTGTCGCGCATAGCGGAGCCAGGTTTTCGCGAAACGATCAAGTGCTGTTTGCGTTCCCCAAGCCCTGCGACATCGCGCGGCTTACGCCTGGTGCTCTCCGTAAATTAGGCTTCAGCCGACAGAAGGCCGCGGCGCTTCTGGATCTCGCGCGGATTCTGGCAGCTGACGAAGATCGTCTCGAAGCCCTTACCAGCCTGGACGATGGGCTGGCGGCAGAGCGCCTGATGGAGCTCAAAGGGATAGGTCGATGGAGCGCGGAGTACATCCTCCTCAGAGGCTTGGGCAGATTGAGCGTCTTTCCCGGCGACGACGTTGGAGGACAAAACAGCTTGCGCCGGTTGATGGGCCTTTCCGCAAAGCGGACCCTGAGGTATGACCAAGTACGCGCAATACTTCGTCACTGGGCTCCGTTTCAGGGGCTGATCTATTTCCACCTGTTGCTCGCCAACCTCGAAGAGGCTGCCAAATGAGAAGCGACGGCCAGCAATCGGATGCTGCCTGGCAAATCACGATGATGTTTCCAAATATGTTCGACGTTCGATCCTGAAGGTGGTCGCGCTCGCGCGCCCCGCCCGAAGAGCTCCTCGGTTGGTTCCTGGCGCCTCGGCACCGCGCATGAACCGTATCGAAGGAAGCACATCGACACTCTTGTTTATCAAGGTTTGCTTAGCTCTTCCAGATGATTTCACATTCGTGCCGGCGGAGTGTTTACAAGCAGAGGTGGACTCAGATTTTCCGGAAGGAGACTTCGGGTGAGGCGTTTGCGCGGCCAAGAGTGGCCGTAATCACCGGTGGCAGCAAAGGAATTGGCCACGCCATCGTCTCGCCTATGCGTGTGAAGACGCCGACGTTGCGACCCATGCGTGCGGCGAAGATGTTTGAAGACGTTCGTGGATGCGCGAGGCGCTGACGCTGTCTCCGGCTATCGCAGCTTCTTTGAGATGGACGACAAGGGCTGGTCTGGCGATCTCGACGCCCAGCTCAACCTGGTCGACGAGGCCCTGAATGCAGGGTTCGATTGGCCGTTCTGCCAACTGTGCGCGTTTGGCGCTTGGGACTTACCAGCGTAACCGAATCGAAGGAGAACCGGGATGGCTAGGGGTGTTGGGGTTTTGGATCACATTGCGATCGCGGTCAAAAACATCGAACAAGCGCGCCAGTTTTACGAGCGCGTGATGGGCGGGCGCTTCATGTACGAACTCGAGCGTCCCGACAAGGGTTATCGGCTTTGCAAGCTTGAGCTATACCGCGTTGCGATCGAACTGATCGAACCGCTCGGCCCGAATTCGTTCCTTCACGATTTTTTAAAGCGTCGCGGCGAGGGTATGCATCACATAGCGTTCAATATTCCTGGCTCGAAGTGGGAGGCCGAGAGGCTGCGTGACAGCGGAATGCGGGTCATCAACGACAGCGACACACCTGAGCGTCATGATGCGTTCATCTCGCCGAGCTCAAGTCACGGCGTTTTGATTCAACTATTCTCGGGTTACTCGGCGTGGTCGCTTGCCAACGAATACGAGAAGCAGCGTCACGATGTGTGATGCGCATGAAATTGTGCAGTGCTGATTCGCTCGAAACCACAGTCAGATCAGTTGATCATGCTGTAGCTTTCGAGCTGAACGGACTGGTCGTCAGTGTCCTCAGAGCGTGGCCTGCCCGATCTTTTGTACCAGTTGATAAATTAGTCTAGGTCACACTTGCAAGCGCCGCAACGGCATGGTGGAGCGGGCACGATGGGGTGCAGCTCTCACGTCAAACGCCTCGTGTCCTTCAGTTACGTTCAAAATGATCGTAGCTCTAGACGATTAGTTCTAGAATCTATATTCTACAAAGATGGGGCGAGCTCAATTCAATAACGCGAGGTTTCTCGGCGCGGCTCGCGACATCGCTCACGAGAGCGGCCCAGCGGGCGTGACGGTTGGCTCCGTTACCCAACGCCTCGGGGCGCCTACCGGCTCCTTCTATTACCGGTTCCCTTCACGCGACTTACTCCTGGGCGAGTTATGGCTGGCCACCGCGCTGGCGTTCCAGGAGGATTTTGTGGCGGCGATTGAAACTGGCCACGGCCTTGCCGCGGCGCTGCACACTCCGGTTTGGGTGCGCGCGCACCTCGACGACGCCCGCCTCCTTCTGCTCTACCACAGGGACGACTTCGTACAGGGCGAATGGCCGGAGGCACTCAAGCGGGGAGTCGGATTGCAGGCTCAGCGGGTCGATGCCTGCTACGAGAAATTTGCGCGCGATACCTTCGGCGAAGCCAATCCCGAGCAACTCCGGATCGCGCAATTCCTGCTGGCCGACGTGCCTAAGGCTGCGGTTATCCCGCACCTGCGCCGGCGTGAGTCACCGCCGCCGGTCGTCGACGAGCTGATCCGGCGGACCTACCATGCGATCGTCCAGAGCCGCCACGCCAATAGACGACCTAGAGCAGGGAAGAGGAGAGGAACGATTTAATGAGCACAGCCGATGACAAAGGCCCGCGAGAGAGACGACCTCCTGAAGGAACGACGAGTGCCGAAGTGACGGTGCCGGAGGGTTTCGTGCCCTACACTGAGCCTGGTCCTTTCCTCGACCGCGTCGGACCGCTTTATGAACGGAACGACGATCGCGGGCTGGTGTTCGGCTTTTGCGTGCTTGAGCACCATTGCAACCGGCGCAGATTCGCCCATGGAGGACTGCTCGTCACGCTCGCCGACGTTGCTCTTGGTAAAGCTGCCGAGCGGCATAGTGATCCCCCTGTTTCACTGCTTACGACGAGTATTACGTACGACTTCATTGGAGTCGCCCGCCGTGGTCAGTGGATCGAAGCGCAGACCGACTTCAAACGGGTTGGGCGCGAGATAGCCTTCGCTAACTGCTACATCAGGAGCGAAGGTAGGAAGATCGGACGGGCGAGCGGCGTGTTCAAAGTGGCGCCTAAGACTTAGCTCAAGTGGTCGAGATCCGTGTAGAGCGCAATGACTATCCAGGAAGATGCGAGCTATGACACGGATTGGGGCTTCGCGAGTGTGCCACGTGTCTGTGCTATGCGTCGGAGGTATTTATGGCTGAGCCCATTTTCCCCAAGACCGAATTCGAAGAGCGCTGGGCGCGGGCGCGGGAGCGCATGGACCGATCGGGTCTTCGCGCGCTGATCGGCTACAGCCCAGGTAACCAGTTCTGGCTAACAGGTTTCACCGGCGCCTCGGGCGCCAGACGAGCGAGTACAGTCACCAGCTAATGCTTCCCAAAGCTGTGCTGCCGCTAGAGGGCGAACCAGCTTTAACCGGACTCAAGCTCACGGCTGACGCATACGCAGCGGAAACTCACGTTCGCGACATCCCGCCGGTCGTTGCGCCATTGAACGAGAGGCCAGCAATGATCAAGCACATCCTTGAGGGTTCAGGCGTACGAGCGGGTCGGGTGGGTATAGCCTTGGGGGCTTTGGCCGCCATCACCCCAGGCGAGCTGGATGCTTTGCACAGAGAGTTGTCTCATCTCGAACTGGTCGACGCAACCGGTCTCTTCTCGCGCCTGCGCATGATCAAGACGCCCACCGAAATCGCCTGCCTGCGTCGCGTCGTAAAGATCCAAAATGGAGCTTTCCGCATCTTTGCCAGTCGCATCTCTCGGCGAATGACCGAGAGCGACCTCATCTTCGAGATGGTTCGCGCCCAAGGCGAGGCGGGCGCAACCGACATGGGTTTCGTTCTGTCAATTACGCATCCCGCCTGGGCCTTCTTTCGCGCACAGTCGACTGAACGGCAGATGAAACCGGGCGAGCTGCACTGGTTTGATGCGGGAGCAACGTATAAGGGCTATATATAGCTGCGACTACGATATCCTGCTGGCTTGGGGCGAGCCCACCACCGAGGAGATCGCAGTTTATAATCTGGTACGCCGCGTGTACGACGAGGCGCTTGAGGGCTGGCGGCCGGGACGCCCTCTGGGGCGAGATTGCCCAGGACACCGTCGCCGTGACAGGATGCGTCGACACGGATTGCGCGATCCGCTGGAAGGCGCGTTCCTAGGACACAGCTTGGGCTTCGAGGTAGTCGAACGACCCTGGTTCAGCGCCCGTGTGACCTCGGGTCTTCGCCTTGAGCCGGGGATGGTGATCGCACCGGAATGGTTTGCGTCGACCAACCAAGGCATATTTCCCTGGGAGGAAAACTTCTTAGTGGCGGAAACCGGATTGGAGAAGC